>NZ_JAANCM010000010.1 GCF_011603255.1 Ferranicluibacter rubi
TGACGAAGCGTGCCCAGATGAGGCGGCTGTGACCCAACACCATCGAGAACAACCAGACGATCCTTGGCGTCATTGGCTCGTCGGTGAAAACGACATGGAACTGGGCGAAATCGACTTGGGCCTGTTCCCCTGGCGGTGTCTCGAAGCGAACTTCGAAACCTGGATTTGCCGGAGGTCGCACGTCACGAAGGAAGTCCGTGACGGCGGTGTAACCGCCGGCATAACCTCGATCCCGGAGTTCTCGGAGCAACCGACTGCCAGTGAGGCCGGGATAGGTCTTCACCGGGAGTGTCAGGAATTTCGAGTACGGGCGTGCATAATGGGTACGAAGGAGATCACCCATGGCACGACGGAAAGAGCCTGTTATTTCGGATAGCATTCTGGACCAATTATTGGCCGGTTCTGATGCGAAGACAGCTTTCGAGAGCAACGGGCTTCTCGATCAGTTGAAGAAAGCCCTGGCGGAACGGGCTTTGAACGCAGAGATGGATCATCATCTCTCTGGCGAAGCGACTGCCGGCAACAGCCGCAATGGCTACGGCCGCAAGACGGTACTGACGGATAGCGGCTCGCTTGAGCTTTCCATCCCGCGCGACCGGCAGTCGAGTTTCGATCCTCAATTGCTGGCCAAATACCAGCGGCGCTTTCCGGGCTTCGACGAGAAGATCGTCTCGATGTATGCGCGTGGAATGAGCACGCGCGAGATCGTCGGGCATATCCAGGAGCTTTACGGCATCGACGTGTCGCCCGACCTGATCTCGGCTGTCACCGATGCCGTGCTGGACGAAGTTGCGACGTGGCAGGCTCGGCCCCTGGAGCCGGTCTATCCGCTGGTGTTCTTTGATGCGTTGCGCGTCAAAATCAGGGATGAAGGCCATGTTCGCAACAAGGCGGTGCATATTGCGCTTGGCGTGCGCGGGGATGGTACGAAGGAGATTCTCGGTCTCTGGATCGAAACCAACGAGGGTGCCAAGTTCTGGCTGCGGGTGATGAACGAGCTGAAGAACCGCGGCGTCGAGGACATTCTGATCGCCGTCGTTGACGGTTTGAAGGGCTTTCCAGAGGCCATCAATGCCGTCTTCGCAGAAACGACGGTGCAGACGTGCATTGTTCACCTGCTGCGAAATTCGCTGGATTTTGCCTCGTGGAAAGACCGCAAGGACCTGGCCCGAGAGCTGAAATCGATTTACGGCGCCATTGACGATAAGGCGGCGGAGACAGCCTTGACGACGTTCGAGGGTGGCTTCTGGGGCCGGAAATTCCCGGCCGTCGCCCAGATTTGGCGGCGCGCCTGGCAGGAGGTCATCCCCTTCTTTGCCTTTCCCAAGGACGTGCGCCGGATCATCTACACCACGAACGCCATCGAAGCCTTGAATTCCAAGCTGCGTCGCGCTGTGCGGGCAAGAGGTCATTTCCCGAGCGACGACGCGGCGACCAAACTGCTCTACCTCGTCTTGAACAGCTCCGAGAAAGAGTGGAAGATGCCGCCGAGAGAATGGGCGATGGCAAAATCGCAATTCTCAATTCTGTTTGCGGACCGCTTTCAGGCCGCAAGGGCGTAGACGCGAATGTTCAACCGCACGCCCGTACACGAAATTCCTGACACTCCCCTTCACCCGCTCCCGCAGGTATGAAGCAAACGGATCGATAACCGTCGCGCGAGGCTTTCTCGGTCCATAAGCCGGGACTTCGAGGCCCCGCTCTATGTATTTGCGCACCGTCTTGCGATCGATGCCGGTTTCTCTGGAAATAGCTGACACTGTCAGGCCCTGCTGATGCAGATCCAAGATCATGATCGTCTCCCTCAGCTTGATCACCAATATCCCCCTTCCGACCATCGGAAGGAGTATTGACGATGACGCGCCGCTGGTCTTCCGGGGCGCGCCCCGGAAGACCAGCGGCCGCAGCACCTGGGGAAGATTCAAACGGCACTATTGGGGAGTATTGCTCCGGTACTGACACCGCTTAGCGCGCCTCACTCGACCTGCCCTTCTGTCCGCTTTGAGCTTCGGCCTTGCGACCTCGCGTACTCGGTCGCGGAGGAATTGTCTTGCCGTATTCCTCCCACCAAACGGTTAGCGCCGCCATGGTCGGGCCAAGTCCCAACGCCTTCTGCGTCATTTCGTATTCGACACGCGGGGGGACTTCGGCAAAGACCGTCCTTGAGACCAGGCCGTCCGCTTCAAGCTCTCGGAGCTGCGCCGATAGCATATGCTGCGTGATCCCGGGTATCGCTTTTCGCAACTCGCCGAAACGATAGACCCGCTGATGCAGCAGCCACATTATTTCCAGTTTCCATTTCCCGGAGAGCATCGCAAATGCGCGGCGCATCTCGTCTTGCATCGTGAAATCGCTTTCGGCCATTAGTCTGCTTTTCCATACTTAGTGCGATTAATTCATCGTACTTGCGCTTTTTCATCTTAGTTGTCAGATACGTACAAGCTCAGCGCCATGGGTGCAATACCTCATCCGAATAGCGCAAATATAAACGATCAATCTCGTCGAGACACTCGACGGGGAAGGATAAGTCATGGCTACAGTCTACACCTACTGGATCAGTACGGCGCTTTTGTCGTTGCTGTATCTCTCATCCGCCGCGCTCTATGTGGCGAAAAGAGATTATGTCGAAAAGGCCCAAGCCGACCTTGGCTATCTGGCGACGTACCTCGTACCATTCATGATTGTCGTAAAAATCTTGGGGCCGCTCGCGATCCTGACGCGGTTCAACGTGCCGCTGAGCGATCTCGCCTATACCGGCATTTTTTATCACCTGATTCTTTCGGGCATGGCGCATCTCGGTGTGCGCAGCCTCAAGGGAGCAGCTCCGGCGATCATCGGACTAGCGCTCCTGGCCGCATCTTTCACGACGCAAAACTACGCTCGCGACGTCTCGTCGCCCTATGCGCTGCAGACGGCCGCGCAGCAATAATTCCGAAACAATGGAGATCACTATGAAAAGACTTGAAGGCAAGGTTGCCATCATCGCCGGCGCCGGTCGCGGTATCGGCCGCGCCACCGCCAAACTCTTCGCAGCGGAAGGCGCCAAGGTTGCGGTTCTGTCGCTCACGCCTGCCAACATTGAGGCGGTTGTTAAGGACATAGAAGCAGCTGGCGGCACTGCGATCGGCGTCGTTTGCGACGTGAGCGATGCAGACCAGATCACAGCAGCTGTGAACAAGGTCGTGACGGCATATGGTCGGATCGACATTCTGGTGAACACCGCCTTCGATCCCTCCGTTGCCCTCTCCTCCGTCTCGGATCTGTCGGTTGAGGGTTTGCAACGAAACTTCGACATGGGACCGATCGCCTATCTGCGCTTGATGCAGGCCGCTCACCCCTACCTCAAGGCCAGTGGCGCCGGCCGCATCATCAATCTTGGTTCCGCCGGCGGTCTTCTCGGAATGGTCGGTTACGCACCCTACGGAATGGCAAAAGAAGCGGTTCGTGCCCTCACCCGCGTCGCCGCTCGTGAATGGGGTTCGGACGGGATCACCGTCAATAACGTCATGCCGATCGCCGACACATTCGGCAGTGACCGCCCGCCGTTGCCCAACGTTTTTGACCGCAATGGCTCACCGGAGGACGATATCGCACCGGTCATTCTGTTCCTCGCCAGCAAAGAGGCACAGTTCATCACCGGATCGAGCCTCGTGCCCGACGGTGGCATGACGATCGACGCCGCGCGCTGAATCCAGACGCAGGACATTCAATGCATTTAATGGAGAACAACATGGGCCGTCTCTACGGAAAAGTCGCCATTATCACCGGCGCAGGGCGCGGTATTGGTCGCGCGACTGCAAAATTGTTTGCGGCTGAGGGCGCGAAAGTTGCGGTATTGTCGCTGACTCCCGCCAATGTCGAAGCCGTCGTGGCTGAAATCGAGGCCGCAGGTGGAACCGCGCTGGGCATCGCCACGGATGTCAGCAATCCCGATCAGCTCAAGGCTGCAATCGACACAGTCGCCACGACCTGGGGCGGTATCGACATCCTGGTGAATAACGCGTTTGACCCCTCGGCTGTACAATCGTCTGTCCTGGAGCTGTCGGTCGAGCAGTTGCAGCGCAATTTCGATACCGCACCGATCGCGTTTTTGCGAACAATGCAGGCGGCATACCCGTATCTTAAGGCAAGCGGGCATGGCCGGATTATCAACTTCGCTTCCATGGCGGGCGTAATCGGTCTTCCACCCTATGCCCCCTACAACATGGCAAAAGAGGCCGTGCGGGCACTTACGCGCGTCGCAGCGCGTGAATGGGGCGCTGACAGAATTACAGTGAACAACGTGCTGCCTGTAGCGGACACTTGGGGTGCGGAAGCTGCGAATGCGCCCGCTCCTCAAAATGCGCTTGCTCGCTATGGATCCCCTGAAGACGACATCGCGCCAGTCGTCCTGTTCCTCGCCAGCGAAGATGCGCGTTTTATCACCGGCTCTAGCCTGATGGCCGATGGAGGAATGATCATCGACAGCGGGCGTTGAACCGCCGCTCGCCGGCTCGAAAACCATTCGTCATCTCGAAGGATAAGACAACATGCTTCCCATCACCTCATTATTTGCTGCGGGCTTCGCCGTCGCTCTCGTCGCTCTGTCGTTTCCGATCTCGCTTCGCCGATTGAAAGTTGGTGATATGATTGGAAGCAGTTCGGATGAGCAGTTGCAACGGCGCATTCGAGCCCAGGGGAATTTTATCGAATACGTGCCGCTTGGTATCCTCGTGCTGAGCCTCGTCGAGGCCCAGGCCGCGCCATTCTGGATCGTCATCGCGATCGGCACAGCTTTGGCTACCGGGCGTGCTTTGCATGCAGTGGGTATGTTTTCAGCATCGGGACCGATCCGCGGTTTCGGTATGATTTTCACCTATCTGGCTTTGTTGCTCGCCGCCGGCTGGCTTATCGCAAACGTCATCTTCTGAGATCTGAGGCAGGGCAAGGTGAAGCTAAGCGAATGACCCTCAACAACGAAACAATTGTGCATCCGCGATTACACCATCTTGGTTTAACTACAGGATCAACCAACCCGATGGTTGAATGGTATAGGACAGTGTTAGGCATGTCCGTCGTACATCAGACATCCTCTGCCGCCGGCAAACATTCGGATGAGGCAATCAAGACGACCTGGGTTAGTAACGATGAGGCTAATCATCGTTTGGCCTTCGTCGAACTGCCCGGGCTACAAAGCGATCCCATCCGCAGTCGCCGCTCACGTGTTCAACATTTTGCGTTTGAGTATCGCGCACTGGAGGAGCTGTTGGGCACCTACCAACGTTTGCGCGGCCTCGGCATCCTGCCGGTACTGTGCGCCGATCAGGGGGCTCAGACCGCTTTTTACTACAAGGATCCGGATCAGAATATCGTTGAGGTCGATGTCGACAATTTCGGCAATCCATGGACATCGTCTGAGTATATCCGCACCTCCCCCGAGTTTGCGAGCAATCCTCTTGGCGTTTTCGTCGACCCGGACAAAATGATCGCTGCACATGACCGAGGGGCTACAGCGTGGGAAATTCATGTCCTGGCACGGTCTGGTGAGTTCGTGCCGGACAAGCCGTATAGTTTACAGGTTTTCATGTAAGACGGAGGAGTTGGGAGAGAGGCTGATCGTCCTTCGAGTACAGTACTAAAGACCTGGTGGCACCTAGACCTTTCAATACCGGATCTCGCTGGCAGGTGGGGGCATGGAGCTGATCTACTTCCCTGCCATTATAGCCGACTGAAACGCATAGACCGTGCGTGAGCACACGATCCGGATCGGTAGGGACCGGGCGGTCAGATCGTGCCGAGAGGATAGCCAGCTCGACATTCATCTGCCAGACGAGCGCGCTATAGGCGCGCGCCCGTCATTCAACTAACCCGCTGTTTAGTCGAGTCTGTAGGCGATGACGGAATCGCCCGGCGTCGTGCCGAGCGAGCCGTGGCCGCCGGCGGCAACGACGATATATTGCTTGCCGTCCTTGCCGCGAAAGGTCATCGGCGTTGCCTGGCCACCGGCCGGGAGCGCCATTTTCCACAATACCTCACCGCTCTGCATATCGTAGCCGCGGATGGAGTCGTCGAGGGCTGCCGCTGTGAAGGCACGCCGCCGGCACGGGGGTTCGAACATCAACTACCTCGAGCGCAACTATAGAAATTTCACTCTGGTCGAGGTCGAGCGCCTCTCCTACAGCAGCCGCTGGACAGTCCAGTCCGAGCGCGTTCAGGCTTTTGCTGCGAACAACAGTCGCAGACAATGACGCTGGCTTGATCAAGGTGAATGAATATCTGAGCAGCGTCCGGAATTCAGGCGACCTGCAAAAATGGAACACCGCCGCGAGAAATGGCACTGTCGTCGAGCCTGCAAAAACTGAATGACGATCAGCACTGTTCTGAAGCTTTAAGCGGGCAGGCTCGGCGGCTTGTTCCTCAGGCATTCGGCCAATCGATTGGCCGCAGCAATTGAGAGAGTCCACCCTAACGAGCCATGCCCGCAATTTAAGAACAATCCCTTGATCCTGCTTTCTCCGATCAGAGGCTGGCTGTTGGGCGTTACCGGTCGCCATCCGGTCCAAGCGTTGAGCTCTGCCTGAAAATCCCCTGCCGAGGGAAATGCCTCCTTGGCAGTCTGTAACATCGACTGAAAACGCGCCTCGCGGAATTCGCTGTTATTTCCGATATCGGCGATCCCAGCGATACGCAGCTTATCTCCCAGCCGGCAAAAGACAATCTTTCGGGCAGTATCGGTGATGCTGGCAGTCGGGGCATTCAGACCGGCGGGGATTGTCGTCGAATACCCCTGCACTGGCCAGATCGGCAGGTGGGCACCAACGGTTCTTGCGATGTCCACAGCGCCAGTGCCAAGTGCGAGGACGACATTTTCACAAGCAAAGTCGCCCGCATCGGTGACAACCGCGTCAATCCGCCCTCGCCGCTTCTTTAGTCGTTCCACCTTCGTCTCGAACCGGAACTTTACACCATGCTCGACTTCGAGCAGGCGTTGCAGATTCTCGCAGAAGAGCCGAGAGTTACCGACCTCATCCAGAGGTGCCCAAAGTGCACCCGCGAAACTGTGTCCGTAGTGCGCCAGAGCCGGTTCGCGTTCAATCGCCTCGCGGGGGCCCAGAACAACCTGTTGAGCACCATAGCGGTTCTTCAAGCCACAGAGCTTTTCGGCGTATCGTAGCGCCTCCGTGGTGGCGTAAAGGTTCAACTTTCCCGGCTGGCGGTAGTCGAAGGTGACCTTCTTCGAGAGTTCCGCAAAACCCTCCCGGCTTTCCATAGCTAGTTTGAGGAGATCAATCGTGTTGCGTTCGAAACGTCCGCGGGTGGCGTTGGCGAGGAATCTCATGCCCCAGATCAGGAACGCGGGCGAGGCCGACAGATCTATACGAAAGGCCGGATCACGCCCCAACAGATATTTGGGCAAGTTAGCAGCCAAGGACGGCGATGCCATTGCATCGGAATATGAGTAACTGAGTTGAGCGCCGTTGCCAAAGCTCGCGCCGCCCCCAGCCGCAGCATTGGCGGCGTCGATAACCTGAACATTGAAGCCCTCGCGAGCCAGGGCATAGGCGGACGTCATGCCAACGACGCCGGCACCCAGGACGATCACGTCACGCATGGATCTATGCCTCATCGCGCAGGCGGGCGATCACTTCGATTTCCACCGGCACCCCGCGTGGCAGCGACGCGACGCCTATGGCAAAACGGGCATGCTGTCCGCGCTCACCGAAGACCGATACAAGGAGATCAGAAGCACCGTTGATGACAAATGGAATGTCGGTGAAGTCAGAAACGCAATTGACGAAGCCAGATACCTTCACGATTTCGCCGATTTTCGAAAGATTGCCATCGGCTGCCAGCGTCAGCTGTGCGATGACGTTCAGCGTTGCCAGCTTTGCGGCCTCATATGCTGTGTCGCGTGACACCTCCGCGCCAACCTTACCAGTGTATTTTACCTGACCGTCTTCGAGCGGTAGCTGGCCGGAAACGTAAATCTGCCCCCGGTCAATCTTGAACCCCAGGAGGTTTCCTGCCGGCTTGGAGACAAGCGGCAATGTGAGATTTTGCGCCGACAGACGCTTCTCAGGAGCTTCGGTCATTGATGTCACTGTGCTCTCGTTAAGGAATATTCGTTTGCCGCCAGCAGGAACCCGTCCCAAACCAGAGCATCGGCTGGACTGACGCCATACTCAGGGTGCCACTGGACGCCGACGGCAAAGCCGTCTGTCAATTTCTCGATTGCTTCGACGACGCCGTCGGAGGTGGTCGCGATCGTCCGGTATGTGTCCGCCGGCATGACCGATCGATGGTGAACGCTATTCGTCGCGAACGTTGCAGCAAACGGCAGTTCGAGGCGTTCTGAGCGGCCAACAATATTGATGGAATGATGGTCCGTGTCAGCCGGCTGATCCGGTTTATGTTCAAGCGGGCTTGCTATTTCCGTGAGAATATCCTGGACGAGCTGTCCACCGAGGCACACCGCTAAAAGCTGCATGCCATTGCAAATGCCAAGAACGGGTATTTTCCTCTGGAGCGCGCCTTCGATGAGTTTTTTTTCGAAACTCGTCCGCGGCGGTTTCATGACGTACTGGTTGCGTGCTGCTTGCCCGTACAGCGCGGGATCGACGTCAAACATGCCGCCCGTGATGACGAGCCCATCGAGGATGTCGAGATAGGGCGTCACCTCTTCCGTGTATGGGAGGAACAGCGGAAGCCCGCCCGCCAGAACAACCGCGTCGGCATAATTTTTTCGCACGACGTATTCTGTTTCAGGAGCAGGAACGTCGTTGATGTCTGGCGTGATGCCAATGCGAGGGAAAGCTCTCATAGGGATCCTCAAGAAAGCCAGCTGATGGCGACGTCACGGTAGATCTTCACTGCTTTCAGGACATTCTCGACAGAAACAGATTCGTCGGCCTGACCGCTGAGGCCCAACTCGCCAGGGCCAATAATCGCGAAGGGAACAGTGAGTCCGTCCAGCAGACCGGTGGCATCGCTGTAATACGAAACACCTTTGATGTCCGGCCTGCGCCGCGTGTGACGGTCGCAGACCTCAGCGCAGACCTGGACGAAGCGATCATCTGGAAGGCTTTCGACTGCCGGTTTGAAATCCAGAATGCTGATGGCAACATGATCAGGTGCGATATCCTCTACCTGTTTGACGACCGTCCGATGATCGACGCCCGGCGGCAGCCGAATATCGAAATCCACCACGCACTTGTCGGGTGTCAAATTAACCGCCGAACCGCCTTCAATTCTGCCGACGCGGATGGTCGGGTCATCAAGAAGAGGATGCGGCGGGCATTGCAGTTTGAGACCCTCAAGGCGGCTTAGGAATTTCTGAACCGCCGCGATCGCGTTGACGCCGGCATCGCCGGACACATGGCCAAGGCGACCGGTGGCGGTCGCTCGCAACCACAAAGCGGATTTCTCAACGACAACGATATCGAGACCACTCGGCTCACCGCATAGAAATGCGCCGATCTCGGATTTAAGGCCACGCTCGACAAAGCGCCTCGCGCCAAGGAGATTGGCGCTCTCGCCTGCCGTGAAGGCCAGTATGACATCCCCAGCCAGCAAATGTCTCTGCTGTACGAGTTCACCCGCTGCGGCGATCATCGCTGCTAGCGCGCTCTTCATATCGGAGGAGCCTCGCCCGAATAGCCGGCCGCCCTCGATATCGGCTGAGAACGGAGCACGTTGCCACGCAACTGTTCCAACGGGCACTGTGTCCATATGCGAAGAAAGAATGAGGGCGGGCTTTTCACCACTTCCTCTTACTCTACCAAGAACGTTGGCACGGCCAGGGAGGAATTGTTCCAACTCGGACTCGACCCCGAGCGCCAGTAGCTCCTGGTGCACAAGTTGAGCGATCTCGAGCTCGCCCCCTGGGGGATCGCAGCTGTCAATCGCAACGATCTTTCCAAGAAATTCAATCGGATCAAATGAGCGCTGATCGACTTGATGTCTTGCTGTTTCCGCCATCTCACATTCCTTCACATTTGAATGGAGAATGGCGCTTACATTCATTTGGATGAAGCGCTAATATCTGATTGATTTATCGACAATCCAAATGAATTGAGATGCCGTGGACACTTCACTGCTACGCTGTTTTCTGACAGTCTCGGACACTCAGAGCTTCTCGGTCGCGGCCTCGCGCCTCAATGTGACCCAGTCGACGGTGAGTCATCAGATCGCACGGCTGGAAGAAGATCTGGGGAAACAACTGTTCGAACGCACGACGCGCAGCTGTCGTATCACGGCCGACGGTCGCGACCTGGTGCCATATGCCGCTCGTGTTCTTCAGTCTGTCGACGAAATGGAACAGAACTTCAAGCCCCAGCTGTTGCGTGGCAAAGCGGTGATAGGCGGTCCTGACGACTACTACCTTTTTGCGACAATTACTGACGCGCTCAGGGGCTTCATGATGGACAAACCAGGTGTTGCTGTCGAAATGAAAGCTGGGCTGGGCGCAAACCACATTCGGGATCTGCGGGATCGGAACCTGGATCTCGCGGTGGTTCGAGAGATCGGCGGTAATAGCGGTGAGGTATTGCGATCAGAGCGCATCGTCTGGATCGCTTCTCCTAACTGGGTTCCTCCTGCCGATGGTGTATTCCTGCTTGCTGCCGTCGATGGCGGATGTGTCTATCGGAAAGCGGCGATGATGGCCATGGACGAGAGGTAAGCGGCAAGGAGACCCCATCTGGCGCGGCTGATGCTGAGCAGGGTATTTCGGGCATACGAGTTCTCTGAATGTGAGGATCTATGTCTAGACCTGCGGCTAGCGTTGGGTTGATGCGAATGATCGAAGCGGTGCCCGATCGCCTTGACGGGTCGCCGCGACAGTTGCGGCGTTTCTGGTCCGACGAATTCAAGGCCACAGCGGTTGAGCAGGCCTGTCAGCCCGGTGTGAACGTGTCGGCAGTCGCGCGGCAGATCGGGATCCTGCCGTCTCAACTCTACCGCTGGCGCAGAGAACTGTTGGGCAGCGATGAGCCTGAACAGGCAGCAGCGGCATTTGATCCGCAGAGCGTCGCACCTGACCCTGACCCCGTCGTCGAAATCGTCATTGGCGGTATCGTTGTGCGAGCCGGCCGACATGTCGAAGAAGCGCATCTGCAGTTTGTCATCCGAGCGGTTCGCTCGGCCTGATCCCCGCAGGTGTAAAGGTCTTCCTCGCCAGTCATCCCATCGACTTCCGCAAAGGGCCGGACAGCTTGCTGTCGCTGGTGCGTGATGCCGGCAGTGATCCGTTCAACGGCTCGCTCTATGTCTTCCGGGCCAAACGGGCCAAACGGGCCGACCGGATCAAGATCGTCTGGTGGGATGGATCCGGGGTCTGCCTTTACTCGAAGCGGCTGGAGAAGGCGCAGTTCTGCTGGCCTCGGATCGGCCACAACCGGGTGCAGCTCAATCATGCCCAGCTTATTGCGCTGGTTGACGGCATGGACTGGAAACGGGTTCACTCCGTGGCGGTGAAGCCGCCGGAGATCGTTGGGTAAAGGCCTGCGGCGAAGTGAATCAGCCGCCTGAGAGGGCAGGAAAACCGGAGCGAAATATGCTCTGATAGGCCTTATGACGCCGCCCGATCTGCAGCTCCCGGATGATGTAGAGACCCTGAAAGCCATGCTCCTTGCCATGGCCGAGAAGGCAGCGCGCGCCGATGCTCTCGAGAGCGAGGTCGCAGATCTGAAGGCCAGAAACGCCGATGCTGATGGACGCATCGAGCGACTGACCCAGATCCTGAAAGCCTTCGATCGTGCCCGCTTTGGCCAGCGATCGGAAAAGCTCGCATCTCCAACGATTGACGATGAGCAGCAGGCCTTTGTCTTCGAGGAGATCGAGACCGGCATCGCTGCAATCCGAGCCCAGGTGAACAAGAGCGTCACTTACCCCGATGGCAAACGTCCGCCCCGGCCGCGCAAGGGCTTTGCACCTCATCTGGAACGGGTCGAAGTCGTGATCGAGCCAGATGAGGTGCCCGAGCACGTCGGCAAACAGAAGGTGCTGATCGGAGAAGACGTCTCGGAGCGGCTGGACGTCGTGCCGGCGAAGTTCCGCGTCATCGTCACCCGCCGACCGAAGTATGCCTTCAAAAACGAAGATGGCGTCATTCAGGCAGCTGCACCCACGCACATCATCGAGGGCGGCATTCCAACGGAAGCGCTTCTGGCCCAGATCGCGGTCTCGAAGTATGCCGATGGCCTTCCGCTCTATCGGCAGGAGGCAATCTATGCACGCGACAAGGTCGAGCTTGACCGGAAGCTGATGGCTCAATGGATGGGCAAGCTCGGCTTCGAGCTCAACATTCTGGCCGACTACATCCTGGCCGAGATCAAGAAGGCTGAGCGGATCTTCGCTGACGAGACTACGTTGCCCACGCTCGCGCCCGGATCCGGATCTGCCAAGACGGCCTGGCTATGGGCTTATGCCAGGGATGACAGACCCTTCGGTGGCAGTGGTCCGCCGATGGTCGCCTATCGCTTCGAAGATAGCCGCGCTGGCGATCGGGTCGCCCGGCATCTGAGTGGCTATCGAGGCATCCTTCAGGTCGACGGTTATGGTGCCTACAACAAGCTTGCCCGATCTGACGGCGGCAATGACGGCATGATGCTCGCTGGCTGCTGGTCCCACACCGCGGCATCACGCTGATGGCACCGAGACCCTGGAGGTCATCCCGCGTCTTTGGAAGGTCATTCAGACCGTCCGGGAAAAGTTCTCCCGCCGCGAATGCGAGAAGATCACCCAGCCGCCATCCCCCTTCCATGTGACGCCGCGCGGCTTTGCCGGGCCGAACCTTCTGGCGATGATCCTGTTCGAGAAGTTCGCCCAGCATTAGCCGCTCAACCGGCAGAGTGAGCGCTATGCCCGCGAGGGCGTCGACCTTAGCCTGTCGACGCTTGCCGATCAGGTCGGCGCGTGTGCTGCGGCCCTGAAGCCCATCCATTCGCTGATCGAGGCCCAAGTCCTGGCCGCCGAGCGGCTGCATGGCGATGACACGACCGTGCCAATCCTGGCGAAGGGGAAGACGGATACGGGGCGCATCTGGACTTATGTCCGGGATGACAGACCCTTTGGCGGGCTATCACCGCCTGCGGCTTTGTTCTACTCATCGCGGG
Source organism: Ferranicluibacter rubi (assembly GCF_011603255.1). Lineage (GTDB taxonomy): Bacteria > Pseudomonadota > Alphaproteobacteria > Rhizobiales > Rhizobiaceae > Ferranicluibacter > Ferranicluibacter rubi. The sequence continues at coordinate 13,095 of NZ_JAANCM010000010.1, forward strand.
ACCGGCGGCAAGTGCATCCCGAGCGCCACCTGAAGACCTTCACCGGTATTCTGCAGGCGGATGCTTATGGCGGCTACAATCCGCTGTTCAAGGTAGACCGCAATCCCGCGCCTCTGGCACAGGCCCTGTGCTGGGCCCATTCACGCCGCAAGTTCTTCGTGATGGCAGACATCGCCGCGAACGCCAAACGTGGCAGCAAAGCCGCTCCGATCTCGCCAATGGCATTGGAGGCCGTCAAACGGATCGATACCCTGTTCGATATCGAAAAGGAGATCAACGGTCTTACCGCCGAGCAGCGCTTGGAGCGCCGCCGCCAAGACAGCCAACCACTCGTCGAAGAACTGCACGATTGGCTCCAAACCGAGCGGGTAAAACTGTCGCGCAGTTCTCCGGTCGCAGAGGCGATGGATTACATGCTCAAGCGATGGGATGGCTTTACGTCATTCCTCGATGATGGCCGGATTTGCCTGACGAACAATGCTGCCGAACGAGTGCTCAGAGGCTTTGCACTCGGCAGAAAGTCATGGCTGTTTGCCGGATCGGATCGTGGTGCTGAACGTACGGTGTTCATGGCGACACTGATCGTGAGCGCCAAGCTCAATAACGTCGACCCACAGGCCTGGCTCACCGACGCTCTCGCAACATTGCCGACACGCCGATAAGCAGGCTTGAGCAATTGCTGCCGTGGAACTGGACACCGAAGACCCTGAGCGCTCACGCAGCTTGACCTGCGACCTTGGTCGGATGCTTACGATCCTCTAGCCTTGCCGTTAAAAGCATGTGGGAGGTCAAGCGTTGGCCTCATTGACTGACGCTCTTCCACTTGGTGAAGTATCGCTCCATCATCTCTGCTTCAGACATAGGCTTGCTATAGAGATAGCCCTGCATGACATCGCAGCCATACAAGCTCGCAGCGCCGGCCTGTAATTCTGTTTCGACGCCTTCTACGGTTACCGATATGCCCATTGCGCGGGCAAGGGCGATGGTCGCCTGTAGGACGGCCGCCGCATCCTGTTCGGTATCCAAGGCCGCGACCAGCGACTTGTCCACCTTCACCCGATCGAACGCAAAGCGGCGCAACATCCCAATGCTGGCAAAGCCCGTTCCAAAGTCATCAAGGGCGACACCGACACCAAGCCCTTTCAGTGCTGTGATTGCTTTCAGCGCCTGCTCTGGATGACTGATCAGAACGCCCTCTGTGATTTCAAGGGTCAACCGGCCGGGGTCGATTCCGGCTTCTGTTAGAATCGCTTCAACCTCGTGGGCGAAACCGTTATCCTGCAGCTGGACCGGCGAAACATTTACGCAGACGCCCACGTCAGGCCAGGCGGTCGTTGCTTGGATGGCCTTTCGCAGCACCTGCAGGCCCAGCATGTCGATGAGCCCGGCCTTCTCGGCGATGGGTATGAAGACATCTGGGGGAACCCGACCGAGCGGCGAGCTGCTCCAGCGCGCCAGGGCTTCGACACCGCAAATCGTCTGGTCGATGGTCCGGACAAGGGGCTGGTAGAAGACCTCGATCCCCTCGGTCTCCAATGTCTTTCGGAGATACTGTTCCATCATCATGTCATCGCGCCGGCGCTGTTCGAGCGCGCTGTCGAAGGTGACGATGCGGCCGCGTCCAAGGTTTTTGGCGCTATAGAGCGCAATGTCTGCCGCTCGCATGAGGCCGTCCATGCTGATATCAGTCAGCCGTGCCGATGCCCGACCGATGCTGCCGGCGACTTGGATTTGCCGGCTCCCTAGGTGAAAGATATCGCAAGCAGCCGACAGAGCCAACTCGGCGACATCTTCCGTAACGCTTGCATCGAGACCAGTGGTCACGACAATCGCGAATTCGTCGCCGCCGAGCCGGGCCAGCAAAGCCGTCGGCGGCAAGTCTTTTTGCAGTCGTCTGGCAACATCGGCAATGAGCTCGTCGCCGACCGCGTGTCCCCAGGCATCGTTGACGCGCTTGAAGCCGTCGAGATCCAGCAGACAGAGTTCGACGTTCCCCTCGTGCGGGTTGCGGGTCAGCTTTGCGAGATGTTCCAACAGCGCCCGCCGGTTCCACAGGCCGGTCAATGGGTCTTTAAGTGCCGCATGCCTCGCCGCCGCCTCGTCCTGCCGGAGCTTTCGAACGGCCACCCATCCCGCAACGGCAATGCCGGTGAGAAAGATCGCCAGAATGGCTGCGCCGACAGCAAGCTGCGTCTTGACCGTGAGGAAGCTGCGGCTGCCTGGCAGCTTCGAGGGCCAGCTGAGATAGGAGATGGACTTGCCTTCGATGTCGGTCAGCGGCACATTCAGCATATTGTCTGCCCGCGCCAGGCTGAGGGTCAGCCTCTCGATTCGGAAACTCTGCGAGAGGTCGCCTATTACCTGCGTCGTCAGATGCCGAGCCATGACGAGCGTGTAGAGATTGCGCTCCTCAATCCGCGTGCTGCTGCTGCTCGGCCGGATCTTGGCGGCGGCCATCAGCGCTACGCCGCTCTTTGACCGCACGGCATAGACCGGAATGATGCCGGCCTGTTCGCCCAGTTGATCCGCATTGCGCACGATCGTTGTGAAATGATCGCCGAAGAACTGCTCCGGCGGCTCGGTTAGCTCCTTGCCGTCCTTGTAGGCCACGATGACGTTACCGCGCGCGTTCGTGACGACAGCGGTGTCATAGGCCGGATTCTCCAAACTCGTATTTGCCCAGTTCTGGGTGATCCAGTACTTCCGGTTGATGGAATTGAGCTGCTTGTAAGCACCGTCCCAGGTCGCGTTGTCATGGAGAATGCCAAACAGCTGGGTGCGAAGCGCATCCACGGCCGCGGTCGTCGCGTCCAACGCTCGCTCGTCGTCAATTCGGTTGGCTGTGTCCTTCATGGCATTGACGGAACGAAAAACGATGCCTGCAAAGATGCTGGCCACGAGAATGAAGAGGAGTGCCACGATCAGGACCGCTCTTCGCCGTCGCCGATTGTCAGTATGGGGCAGTGCCATTATCAACTCCTCCACCTCCGGCAGCTTTGCTGCCGGGAGTTCCTCGGAGATAGAATAGTCGCAAGGCAGTCAAGAATTTATGACCAGTGCACGCTTACGTTCCGCGTTTTTTCTCCATGTCGTACGGCCAACTAAATAAGATATCAGCGCGCGCTGCGACAGTCTGCGGTATCACCGCCTGCGGCGACGCGGCGACGCGGTGGCCAGTGCCGCAGCTGCCGGAGTTACGATTACTGGACTGTGTCGTATCATGCAGTAGCGTATTTTTTGGGCATGATGCCGATGATCACCGCCCAGGGGTAAACTGACGTTTAATGTTGATATCGACTGAGAGCTGATGGATGCCCCTCCCGACGGCATCGCAATGTTCCAGAGTGATATCCGCCAGCAGCTCGAAGATTCCGTTCGCTTCGACACGCTCGACGTCACCGCCGGATAAGCTCTGTCGAATCTCGGCACTGCCAGTCTCAGAAGGCCGACGTAGACGTTACGGCGGCCTTCATCTGTCCAGCAGGCCCCTCTCGCAGCTCAGTCTCAGCGCGCAATGGGATGCGTCAGCGTGTAAATGACATCCGACAATCGCGTTTTTATATCCTACGACGATATTGTTGTGACGCTTGCGGCAAACTCGAGTGCCGGCATGGCGCATATTGTATTTGCGATCGACTATCTTACCAACAAAGATCACGGCATCATTCTCGACGTGTAGGCGACAGAGACATTCTCCAGGCGGAGGTCGGTGCAGCCGCGCGCCTCCCTGTCGTTGAGACGATCCCGTTCGACGGGGCCCAGTCGTGTCAGGTGACACCGTGGAACAGCGGTCCGCGGACAAGCACGGCAAACGTGTTCAGGTTTCGACCGCCACGATGGGGCAGGTGGCGCCCGATGATCCACGACCCACCGGGACCTTTCGCCGTCCCGTCTTGCCGCGCAATGTGACGAGCATGCCTTGATCGAGGATGTCGACCTAGCCGAGACATGACCGTGGCGATATGATGAACCTCGCGATTAATGATGAGGCCGCGTTTGGTACTGTTTCAGGAAAAGGACGCGAAACGACGCTTAATCGAACATGCCGCAACACCGGCCGGGGACGCGGGATCAATTCCATATACTCAAACCCGCCGGAGACACCGTGCTGCAGCGATCGCTCGCCTTCATGATGCCGCCGGCATGGTTTTGGCACTGGAGAACCGGCCATGAGCGCGACCCTCGATGCCGTTCTGTCCATGTTCGATTGTATCCGTGATGATCTCGTCGGTCTGGAGATGCCGCGCGCACTGGAAGCGCTGGACCTTGTCGTGCGCTGCTCGAGCACGGTGTGCTATCCGCACTTGGGCCATCGATATCCTCGTGTCCGAGAAACTGACCCTCCGCGAGATCAGCCGAATTAAGACCGCCTTGCGGATGGGGAGGATGACAACGATCAAGACACTTGCCGGTTTCGACTTTACCTTCCGACCCTTGCGGGACCGTGATTGCATCTTCCTCCTGGCACAACTCCCCGGCTTCGATTGTCACGAGCGGTTCACGTTCTCGGCCCACCAGGAATAGGCAAGATTCATCTTGACACAGCGCTGGGCGTCGAGGCCTCGAAAGCCGGAAAGAGCGTTTACTTTACGACGCGCGCTGACTTAACCGGCTCGCTTGCCCGGTCCGAACGGAAAGGTCGTCTCCATGAGTGCATACGCTTCTTTTGCAGGCCGAGCCTGCATCGTCGGAGAGATCGGGTAGGGTACAGGCCTCTAAGGGGATTGACTTATATAAGCGGCACGTTGCGTAGACCGATCTTTCTGCATAGGGCATCGTAAGAACGGACGAATTTTTTTCTGTGAGCCCCTAATTTTAGGGGAATGTTAGAATATCCGCATCATCTTCATTGCTAGTGATGGACTCGCGAAGTGTGAGCAGCATCGCCTTGTTATTATCAATTTTCAAACTGACAGTAGGACGTCCGTGTCCAGTATATTGAACGACGAAAACGGCGGAGTCGCGATTATCGCGGCCATCATATTGCCGATTATGATCGGCTTTGCGGCGCTTGCAACGGAATACAGTTATTCCCTGACGAAGCAGATCGAGCAGCAGCGGGTTACGGATGTTGCCTCTTATGCCGGCGCGCTCGCTTATGGTAAGGCAACGAGTGAAGCGGCGATGCAGGCGAGCGCCAGGAGCATTGCGGAACTCCAAGGCATGCCTGCGGGAAACGTTACTGTCAGCCTCGTCACCTCGCCGCGCAACGCTGCGGCGAAAGCCGTGTCCGTCGTCGTATCGTCGCCACAGCCCATCTATCTCGCAAAGGTCGTCGGCGCTCTCGACGTAACCATCCAGACGACCTCTCTCGCCGAAATCGGCAGCGGAACCGAGGAGGCTGCCTGCATCATCGCACTCGACTCCGCCAGCACCGGCATAACCATGTCCGGTGGCACGACGCTGAGTGCGCCGGAATGCACCATCGCCTCGAACGCGACCATAACTTCGCCTTGCGGTACCTCGATCATTACGAAGCAGGCGCTATACAATTCGGCTTCCGCCCCTGAGCAGCCGGAATGGTGCCGAAGCATTCAGAAAGCTGACAAGAGCCCTGCGCCGATCGTAAAGGCGGCGACGGCGGACCCGCTGGAAAGCCACAAGGGCGTGCTCGCAGCCTATGCCAGCGTAAAGGATACCGCCAACCTTAAAGGGCCAGCACCGCCGGGCGCCGTCCGCGGCAGCGACCTCGACTTTAACCCTTGGGACCGTACAAAGCGCGAGGCGCTGGCCACCGCTCTTGCGGGACAGGGATGCACAGCCGCTTTCGACAACAACACGTGGACGGTCACCTGCGACGCATCACGCGATACGTTCACCTTCGGCAACCTTTTAATTGAAAGCAGCCTGCTGCTCGAATTCGACCTCAACCGCGACATCGCGCGAAAGGGTGCCGCGAACTATAATTTCACGAGCATCAAGAGCCAGAGTGGCGGCAACTACCGCTTCCCCGCTGGCACCTACGTCGTTTCCGCTGGCATCACCATGGGCGGCAGCGAAGCGCGCTTCGGTGCTGGCCGTTTCCAAGTGGGCAAAGGCCCCTGCGGCTTCAGCATATGCGGCGGCAATAACGGCATCATGAGCTTTGCCGGCCCTTCCGTCTTCGAGCTTCCTGCGGGCATTCTGGTCAGCGGTGGGCTCGACGCGCGGCTCGGAGGCGGCGACCGGAACAGCTACCGTTTCGGCATGTCACAGACAGGCCGAGCGATCGACGTGCAGAGCGGGTCGCTGATCCTTGCCGGCGCAAAGGGTTCGGCCACGACCTTCGAGATTGCAGGTCGTATCGAAACCGGAGGCGGCACCTGCCTGGCTCTGCCTGCCGTTGACAGCCACGAGATCAACGGCTCTGTAAACGTACAAGGTGCGCTGGAACTCGGCGCCGGTGCCTACCTGATCGACGGCTATCTCGGGCTTGGCCAGAGCAGCGGGGGGGCTTCCACCTGCAACGGCCGCACGACGAGCCTTCTGGCCAATAATGTCACACTCGTGCTTTCCGGCAAGGAACGCATGTCGGGCGGCGCCTGCGACGGGACGGCTTTCTGTGCTTCTGCCGGATATAACGACATGGTGCTGGTCTCACCGACAACGGGTACTTACGCCCAGCTTGCCGTACTGGGTCCTGCCAAGGTCAAGGCTGGGGCGACCCTTACCGGGGGTGCTGGCGGCGGCATCATCGCCGGCGCCTTCTATTTCCCGAATGGTCCCATCCGCATGGACGGCGGGGCGTCGGCATCCGGTACCGCCAGCGATTGCCTGACGATGATCGGCAGTGCCATCACCGTTGCCGGCGGCACGTCCGCAGCCACGAAATGCAAGAAACTCCTCGGGGCCACGGGCTCGAAGAACTCCGTCAAACTGGTTCGCTAACATGATCCGAAATCTTGAAACCTATCTAAGCAAATTTCGCAAAAGCCGTAGCGGCGCTTCTGCCGTTGAGTTCGCTTTGATCGCGCCTGTCTTCCTGCTGATCTTTGCAGGCACGGCGGAAATCGGCCTGGCGACGATGACGCGAATGCAGGTCAACGAAGCGGTTTCTGCGGCTGTCAACCGCGCGCTGATTTCGGGCGCAGCGGTAACGGCGGCGACCGCCGACACGACCGTCTCTACGTTTGCGACCATGCTGCGGGTCGCGCGCGGAGGTCAGTCCGAACATTCCCAGTTGGCCATCAGCTTCAATGGCGGCCGCACCTACACATCCGTCGAGGGCCGAATGACGCCGAAAGGCTCTGCGTCCGCCGTTGACGAATGCCGGTGCCCGACACAGAGCGGCGGCACTATCCAGTGGGGGAGCAAGGTGCCCTGCGCCACGGCGTGCCCCGACAAGAGCCTGTCGGCACGCTATGTTTCGTTCGAACTGACGCAGCCCTACAAGCCACTCCTTCCCGCCGCTGGTCTCATCGGCACCGAAGGTATCCGTATCCAAACACTTGCCGTGCTGCAGTAGTCCCGTGACCTACCGCTTCATCAAGGACCGCAGCGGCGCAACAGCCGTGGAATTCGCTATTGTCTTCTGGCCGCTGATGCTGCTGTTGTTGGGGACGGTTGAGATCGGCCGTGTCCTTTGGACCCAGACCGCGCTTGATAAGACAGCAATGACCGTTGCTCGTTGCATGGGTATCCGCGCCGACGGTTGCGCAACGGCTGGCATTTATAAGCCAGACCTCACCGTGGCCTTTGCCAAGAGCGAGGCTGGAGGTTGGGGGATCTCGCTCACCAATCAGATGATTTCGCTTTCAGACGACGTCGCCTGCGACGAACTGCCGGGGTTCTCTCGCGTCACCTTGCAAACCCAGATCGTGTCTCCGCTGCCGTTCATCTCCACTCTCCTCGGCTCCGAGCAGATGAGCGCAGAGGCCTGCTTTCCACGGCAAGCTGATCCAGCGTAAGAGCCTGAACAAGGCTGTTAGCCTCACGTACCAAAACATTCTGAGCTATCGTCGCAGAGCGAGACGGACGGACCTGTCGCAATTTTTGCACCTACCCTATGTCATTTTAGCCAACGCGACGTCCGGGGTGATTGCTAGGTCTGAGATGAGACATTATGTCGTGGTCTGGAGTAGGGGGTGAGCTTTTGTCCGCCCCCGCCATTTACGTTAGGAAATTGACCCGCACGCTCGCCTGTCAGCTCTTGCGGGTTTTCCGTATCGTAAGAGTGATGCTAATGGGTATGAACCACATTGCTTCACCTCCAGTTCGACAGCGAGACCTTGTCTTTGGTCGGGGTGGCCAATCCTACGCGATGCGCCTTGCAGGGCGAGTCTGCTTTTGCTGCGAAAGATACTGGTGTGGGTTCAGAGGTTCGCGGTGGCGCCGTCGAGGTCGGGGGGCATTGCAATTTCTAACAGGGAGTCTGCCGGATCAGGGGCTTCCGCGTAGGACCGCCGACGATTCCGGATGACTTCCTCCATAGCGTCAAACACCTCGGGTATTCGCCAGCCGGCGAGGACTGCGTCGTCGATGAGGCGCGTGACCGGAACGTTGAATTTCTCCTGGCATTCGAGTGCACGGTCTGGTCCGATGATGTCGCTGCTTGGTCCGTTCGTCATGATGTTCTCCCAGTTGGTGCACAAGAACATTAGTCGTAGGTGATTGTTCCGCTACTGGATGCCCGTCGAGCCTTGCACGATCGGATTGGGTGTCGGCGTGACGATATCGTTCATGAGCTCGCAACGAACTCGCTGAAGTATGGATCTCTATCAAGCGCTAACGGAACCCTGAACGTGGCCGGCACCATCGTCGGAGACAATGTAGAGATCACCTGGAGCGAGCAGGGTGGGCCCGAGGTCGCGCCACCTCAGGGTGCGGCGGGCTACGGAAGCAAGCTGATGGAGCGGACGATGTCTGGGACGCTCGGGGGCTCGATAACCTATGCATGGCCAGCCAGCGGCGCGCTTGTATCGATACGTCTTAGGCTGGATAGAATTGCTCTGTAAGTTCCGCGGATTTGTTCAGAAGCGGCAGGCCTGAACGAAACCAAGGTCGAAGAACGCGACTCGATCGTGCGGACACGCGAGGCCGAGACGCTTGGCCTGCGTGAGGCGCGTCTCGCCAAGGAAGCGACGATCATCGCCACCGCCGCACAGGCACGTCTCACCACGCGTTGAACGACGGCTTGCCCCATGCAGGCAAGGGCTTGTGTTCCCTGTTGAAAGGTGACCCTGCTCTGAAGCAGAACAGGCATGATCATTCCCGGCAATATCTGTGGGACAACCGCCTGCGAGCACACGATGACAGACAGTATGACCAGAGACGAACCTGACTGGGGACCGGAACATCTGCGCGGTGCGATCGAGGCTGCAGGCGTAGCATTATGGTCCTGGGAGGTCGATACCGATGTCTTCGTCATGGACGGACACGGATACCGCCTCTGGGATGTGGGGCGGGAGGGCACGCTGACCTTCGAACACCTCTCCGAGAAAATTCATCCGGCTGACCGCGACCGGGTCCGGGCCGCCTTCCGTGCCACCCGCGCTGTGAAAGGGCCGTACGAAACCGACTTCCGCATCATCGTAGGATCGAACATCCGCTGGATATCCGCGCGTGGCCAAGGCCACGACGAAGGGATCGTCGGTCGGACCATGACAGGGGTCTTCCTCGACGTGGCCGGGCGCAAGCAGGCTGAAGAGGGTCACGAACTACTGGCGGGCGAAATGAGCCACAGGGTCAAGAACCTGCTGGCTGTGGCAGCCGGACTGACCAAGATAACGTCCAGGTCATCTACATCTGTCGACGACATGACCGACCAGCTTACCCGGCGACTGATCGCGCTCGGACGGGCCCACGATCTGGTGCGGCCGCTTGCCGACGGGCAGGGCAACGCCGCTTTGCTTGGGGATCTGTTCACAGTTCTCCTCGCACCCTATGACAGCACCGCAGCGTTCTCAGGTCTAATAAGGGTCGCGGTCCCGCGAATGGGTGTGGGGGAGAATGCGGCCAACGGCCTCGCGTTGGTCATTCACGAGCTGGCAACGAACTCGCTTAAGTATGGAGCGCTTTCTAGCCCGGAGGGAACGTTGGACGTGTTCGGCACGGTCGTTGGCCAGGACGTTGAAATACTCTGGAGCGAGCAGGGCGGGCCTGATGTCGTCCCGCCGGCGGAAGTTGTCGGCTACGGCAGCCAGCTCGTCCGACGAACGATGCAGGGTACGCTTGGTGGATCGATATCCTTCGAGTGGCCGCGGAGTGGCGTGCAGGTGACCGTAAGGATAAGAGAAGATCGTTTGGCCTTGTGAGGTATGCAACCGTGCCCGGATTCCAAAACCATTAGCCGACGCGGCCATCACAACAAACGCGGCGGCACAGAAGCGCCGGAGAAGTTCTCCCCTCCGGCCGATCCGTCAGGCCTTCATCATTTCCTGGCGATCGATACCGACGACCTTGGCGCCTCGCTTGGCAAGTTGGTAAAGCGTAGCCGCGCCCATGGCGCCGCTGGCCGTCTCCTGAAAGATGGCCTAGCACCCGCGTTCTCCAATTGGTCGAGCTTAGTCTACAGGGTCTGACATACGGTGCTGACGCGGGCATATCCGACAAGGCGGAGCCATCCCGCACCTTTCTGTCGCCGATCATTGCACCATTGGTGTGGTGCGACAAGCACTGCAACCTAGGGCGGTCGACTTCACAAGATGATCCGAGCGGTACCATCAATTATCGTGAGTTGAGAACCAAACGACAGAGATTGGGCTTGAAACCGCATCAAGATCCTCTCGGCGTCAGAGCCGTGGGCGAGATGCGGCATGAGACGTTCTTCCAACATGGTGTGCTGCCCGCTGGAACTTGCGACGATGACGACAGGATGGAAATCTATAGCGGTAAGCTCTCCAGCTTCATCGAAGGCGCATAGCCCGACCACGCTCTCCCAGATCTCCGGCGCCGTCCACTGCGACGTCTCAGATTTCACATGAAAAATGAAGTTGCCAAGACTATAGAAGATTGGTCGGTTTCGATAGATCTCCACCGGCTGGAGAACCGGGGCGCCGTGGCTGACGAACATCGCTGCGCCGGCATCGATGCAGGCTTTCGCAATATCCCCGACCCAGCTCGACACCTGATACCAGTCAGAGGCCCAATGGTGATGATGAAGGTAGGCAATGACGAGGCCACCGTCCTCGGTTGCGCTGCGGATCTCCGACAAATGTCTGGTTAGACTGGTCTGATCGATTTTGACACGTCTCCCGAAATGCTCGGCGCGTCTGAAGATTGCACGGGCGATGCAAATTTCGTTCTCAGGATCGACAGGCGGTCGGTCGTCCGGCTGGCTGTCATTGCCGAGGTCCATGTCGGTGTAGCCGATGCGGTCGCGGATCAGGCGAAGGTAGTCGAATGCCTCTGCATCGACGTCAACGACCTTCGTCAGGTGTAGCCGGTTCACGCCTGGACGCTCCGGCCGATCCTTCGCTGCGTCCCCGGCGTACATGAAATCTGGTCCAGGCCCCGCATCCATCGCCACAAGTGCAATTTTCCGGCCGTTGAATGACCCCTTGCCTGCCCGAGCCGCCATGGTCTGGTTGCGCCCGATGCCGGCATGCAGGAACCCGCGCCTTTCTACCTCCTCCAGCGTTGACAGGATCCCCGAGGGTCCAAGGTCGAAAGCGTGATTGTTCGATAGCGAGAGACCGTGGAAACCGAGGTCCTTCAAACTGTCGAGGACGACGGGCAGACTGCAGCCGAAGAAGGACCCCTTCAGCGGCCATCCCCCATGCTGCCCATCGATTGTGCTTTCGAAGTTCGTGAAGGCGAAATCGGCCTTTTCAAGCAAATCCCGTACACTCTGGAAAGCCAGGTCGTCGGTGTTGCGAATGTCGTGCTTGATCAAGGACTGGCCGGTCACGGCGATCGTGAATGTCTTTGTCATGGGAATGCTCCTGCGCTCCGAAAGGTGCTCAGCTGACGGAGGAAAACGAGGGGATAGAAGGCTCTGTTGAGATACACCGCCGTCAGATGGTGAAACGCTCCGGGCGAGCGTCGATCAGGCAGCGCGTGTAGGCATTCGTCGAACGGCCGAATATGAACTCCGGTGAACCGCCATCGACGACGCTGCCGTTCTGGAAGATGTAGATCGAACTGCAGAGGGCCTGCACGAGCGCAAGATCGTGCGATATGAACAACATGGAGATGCCCTCCTGCGAGACGGCTTGCCCGAGGAGTTCCACGATCTCGGCCTGCACGGAGACATCAAGGGCTGATGTCGGTTCGTCAGCAACGATAATCCGCGGTTTGGCGAGAAGAGCGCGTGCGATGCAGACACGCTGTTTCTGTCCTCCCGACAGTTGGTGCGGGTATCGGGTCAAAAACGTCATCGGCAATCCCAGGCGATCCATGATGACGCTGATGGCCAATCTTGCGTCCGTCGACGGCGCGCTGCCAAACCTGACGCTCTCCGCCAAGGTGTCACCGATCGGCAGGCGGGGATTGAGGGACATTGCAGGGTCCTGAAAGATCATCTGAACTCGCCCCAGCATGCCGCCAGGCTGTCTCCTGCTTGCGACGTCAACGCGTGTTCCGTCGATAACAATCTCGCCCTCGCATGCTGTCTCAAGACCCGCAATGATCCGCCCGATCGTGCTCTTGCCACTCCCGCTTTCGCCAACGATGCCGGTGATGGCGCCGGGCTTGAGTTCAAGCGAGATATCTTGCAAAGCAGGCTTGCGCGGTTTGCGGCTCCAGCCGAAGCTCGTCCTGCCGAAGGCTTTGGTTACGCCGGACACAACAAGGATCGCCGCGCGTTTCGCCGGTTCCTCATCATCCGCTGAAGCATTGTTCACAACCGCGAACGTCGGATCAGTGCGCTTCCCGCTCGATATGCGAAGTCTTGGAACGGCGGCGAGAAGGTCACGCGTATAGGGTTCCACCGGATGATCGAGGAGCGTCGCTGTCGAGCCGTGCTCCACGACGTTTCCGTCCCGCATGACGACCACCGTGTCGGCAATCTCCGAGATCACACCCATGTCGTGGGTCACAAGAATGATCGACACGCCGGTTTCCGCGACGAGTTCACGCAAAAGCTGCAGGATCTGCTTTTGGATTGTCGCGTCCAGCGCGGAAGTCGGCTCATCCGCGACGATAATGTCGGGTGTTCCTGAAAGGGCGATCGCGATGACGACACGCTGCCGCTGGCCGCCGGATAACTGGTGGGGATAACTGTGATACCGTTCGCTCGGGCTTTCGATCCCGACCCGGGTCAACAGTTCGATCGCTCGACCGCGCGTCTGTTTGCCCGAAAGATCGGGGCAGGCGGCCCGGATCGCTTCCGTCAGCTGAGCACCGATGCTCATCAGGGGATCGAGCGACATCGTGTGGTCCTGAAAGATGGCAGCGATCCTGCGGCTTCGAAGCGCGTCTCGCTCCTGCTCGTCCATCCCCTCCAGAGCACGACCCTCAAACAGGATGGATCCGGACGTTTGGACGAACTCTGGCGCGAGCAGCCCTATGATCGCGTTTCCGACTGTCGATTTACCCGCACCGGACTCGCCGATAAGCCCGAGTATCTCACCCCGGTGAAGGCTCAGATCGACGTTGCGCAGGACAGGCCTCGTCTGAGATCTTGACCGGTAGCTGATCGTCAGCTTCTTAAGCTCCAGTAGCGGCTTCTGCGTGATATCCTTGATCATAGGGATCTGCTCCTTGGATCCAGTTTGGAACGCGTGTCTTCTCCGACGAAATTGATGGCGGCGATCAGGCCCAGCAGAGCGAGACCCGGGAACAGGCTGATCCAGTATTGGCCGGTCATGAGATATTGGAATCCAGCAGCCACTGTGGAGCCGAGGGACGGCTTGTCGATGGGAACGCCCAGCCCGAGAAAAGACAAAGTTGCCTCGAGCGCGATCGCGTGCCCGAGCTCGATGGGAATGAGAGTTAGTGCCGGAGCGATGCTGTTGGGCATGACGTGCCGAAGGAGAATGCGCTTCTTTGGCAGACGAAGAAGCCGGACCGCGTCGAGATAGGACTTTCCGATCTCGCTCAACGCGACGGCTCGGGTCACCCTGCCATATGTCGCCCATTGAACGATGATGATCGCCAGTATGATGCGATCGATCCCCGGCCCGAGGGTGACGATGGCGATCAGCGCGACAAGGATCGTCGGAAGGCTGAGCTGGAGGTCCACGATGCGCATGACGAGGGCATCGACCCAGCCGCCGAAATAGGCTGCAACGACGCCCGCCGTGACGCCGACCACGGCTGCAATGGCTGTACTGACGATGGACACCAGCAAGCTGATGCGCAGGCCGTAGAGGATCGTGCTGACGATGTCTCGCCCAAGTCCGTCGGTCCCCAGCCAATAGATATAGCCATCGCCCCCCATCGTCCCTGGAGCCGCTGATGCCTCCCACCCGCGGATCTGGAGGAGATCATAGGGATTTTGCGGCGCGATGATCGGTGCCGCCAAGGCGACGAGGATGTAGGTGCCGAGCAACGCCTTGGAAAAAGGGATGCTGCCCGTTGGCATGCGCCTCCGAAGCGTCTCGATGAAATCTGTCGACATGAAAGATCCTTACGTGGAGAGGCGCACGCGCGGGTCGAGCACGGCATAGAGAAGATCCACAACAGCGTTTAACGCGATGAAGGCGACGGAGATGAAGGTCAGCGTGGCCATCACGACCGGGCGATCAAGAAACTGGATGGAGTCTATGAGCAGCTTTCCGATGCCCGGCCATGCGAAGATCGTTTCCACCACGACCGCAAAGGCCAGCATGCCACCAAACTGCATCCCGATAATCGTCACCAGGGGAATGCTGATGTTCGGCAAGGTGTGGCGGAACAGAATTCGTTTGCTCGAAAGGCCCTTGGCTCGACAGAACCTGATGAAGTCCTGCCGTTCGACCTCGATGGTTCCAGCGCGCGCAAGTCTTGCGATGAGCGCGACGTTGGGAAGAGCAAGGGCGAGCGCCGGTAGGAACACGTGCCGTAGACCGTCGAGGGTCAGGACACTCCAGTCCTGACCGGCGAAAGAGAGCGTGGCTCCGCGACCGCCCGATGGAAACCATCCCGTCAGCAGCGCACCGCCCAGGATGAGCATCATGCTCAACCAGAAAGACGGAATGCTCAAGGCCAGAACACTGCCGCGCAGGATGGCGCGATCGGCTGCCCCGCCCTGATGTCGTCCAGCCCACAAGCCGAGCAGGACGCCCCCGGGAGCCGCCAGCGCCATAGCGATGACGGCAAGTTCCAGCGTTGCCGGCAGCTTGCTTAACAGCAGTTTGAAGGCCGGCAGGTGGTAGACGTAGGAGGTACCGAAATCGCCGGTGACGACGTTTCCCATGAAAAGGAAGTACTGTCGCCACAGGGGCTGATCCAGCCCAAGGGCGATCGTCGCGTTTCGGATGTCTTCGACGGTCGCTGTTTCGATGTTGACGACATTGAAGACGGGGTTGCCGACGCTGTGGATTCCGACAAACCCGATCAACGACATGACGAGGAGAAGCAGAAGGGCTTGGGAAACCCTTCGGGTGAAAATGCTCAACATCAACCGATCCCTCACTCTGCAGAAGGCAGGGCCTGCATGGCAGTGGTCCATCCGCGCGGATGAACAGCGTAGGACGACACCCTTTGCCCGTGCCCGACGATCAGATGGAAATGGTAGAGAGGGATGATGGGATCGTCGGCCATGACGAACTCGGTGGCTTCGGCAAGAGCCCCCTCGCGAGCAGGCCCATCCTCAAGGGCGGTGGCTTTCGCAAGCATCTCATCGAACGCCGGATTTTGATATTGTCCGTAGTTGATCGAGCCCGTCCCAAGGTCTGGATCCGGAGACGCGAGCACAGCCTTCAGGCAGAACGTGACAGCTTCACCCGAGCAGCCTCCGTACCAGACCGGATAGGCGCCGTTGGATCGCTGCGTGGCGAAAACCGAGAAGGGCGCGACGACGGGTTGAGTGGCAACGCCGATCCTGGCCCAATTCTGGGCGACCGCTTGCAGGGACTCGCTGTCGCCGGGATACCGCCCGGCCGGGCCGGCGAGCACGACGTGAAAGCCATCCGGAAAACCTGCTTCCGAGAGGAGTGCTTTCGCGGCTTCGTAATTCGGCCGCTCGACAGCGAGCTTTTTGGATGTGCCCGACAAGCCCGCCGGAAAGAGCTGCGAAGCCGCCGTTCCAAATCCGAGCAAGATCTTGTCCGTGATAAAGGGCCGGTCGGTGGCCATCCGCAGGGCCTCGCGGACTCGCTTGTCCTTGAATGGATTCTTGATCGGGTTCCCGGCGTTGTCGGTGACCCCCGGCAGCTGCTCGCGTCCGACGTCGAATTGCAGGAAGTTGGATCTGGCGGCGCTGGTGCTGTCGATCGTCAGGCCACGGCCTTTGAGACCGGCGACATCACGGGCCGGGATATAGTCTGCAATATCGAGGTCGCCCGTGCTCAATGCGGCCACGCGCGCGGCAGGGCTCTCGATCACCCGGAAGGAGACATCCGACCAGGCAGGTGTTCCACCCCAGTACTGCGCGTTTCGGGTCAGCTTGAGCCCTTCGCCCGACTGCCAGCTCTGGAATTTGTAGGGTCCTGTGCCGACGGGCTGCGATCCAGAGTTCAGATCCTCGGTCGTTGCAAAGCCGTCCGTCTTTTCGTGCATGATGAAAATGGACGTCAGAGACAGCGGCAGAGTTGGGGCGTCGTCGGTCGTTTCGATGACGACGGTGAGGGGATCCGGTGCCGTGACCGATTTGATGTTCTGGGTGTAGTTCTGAAAGCCGCCGCTTGGCGGCTTCAGAAACGTCTGGATGCGATTGATCGAATAGATGACGTCTTGAGCTGTAAACGCCGCGCCGTCATGGAACCGAACGCCCTCCCGGAGCTTGAACGCCCAGTTGTTCTTGGAGATGCGCGTCCAGGAAACGGCCAGGCCAGGCTGCGGGTTCAATGACGCGTCCTGATTGACGAGACGCTCATAGATGTGAGCAAGCAACGAGTTGTTCTCGTTCAGGTCGGCATAGTGTGGATCGAGCGTCATGAGTTTGAGCTGGGTGCCGATCCGTAGCTCGGCCGCTGCAGCGGCTGTGCAAAATAATCCGGCCGACAGTGCGACTGCGATGCAACTCGCGATGAGCCGTCTGCGAGGTCGATCGAGGACTGACATGATGTTCGTTCCCTTCGTTTTCTTGTTGTGCCATGCGGATTTATGACGAACTCGCGCACGAGGTCGTCGCACTGGGCGATATGGCGACCGCACAGGTCGTCAGGCGGACGTGTCGCGGAAAACTGAGGGAGGGTTTCTTAGGGTGAATGCAGACAAAGTTCTGCTATTCTCAGAATCAGCCATGATCCGAGCTCCCAACAGCTAGGCGTGGTCAGGCCAAACTTCGTGCTGGAACACGCGGTTTGGCCGCTTACAGAGGCAACTTACAAGGAATGCAAATGGCGCGCAACCAAAATCACCATCGTATGGTGATATGAAGTCAATTCAGTGCAAGATGGCTCGGACAGCGTTGGGATGGGGAGTCGTAGACCTTGCAAAAGCGGCAAGCGTCTCGACGCAGACCGTTGTCCGTTTGGAACGAGGAGATGACCTTCGACAAACAACACTTGCGCGCATCCGCGAGGCGTTGGAGCAGGCGGGGATAGAGTTCATTCCTGAAAATGGCGGTGGGGTCGGTGTCCGCTTCAAAGACCCGACGTAAGAAGAGACTATCGGCGATCTTGGCAAAGGCGTTGTCGGCGTCGATGAGAACGGCGAGATGAGGTGAAGGTGGTTCGTTTTGCGTTTCTGTCGTGTCCTCACCGTGCCTTGGCTTAACAGCCTGCTCGATCGGTCTTCAGCCATACCCGTTGGCGGTCAGGTTGCAGCATTCATGCGCGTCAAAAAGTCAGCCAACAGATAAAAAGCCCACACTGCAGCCCCCGATTTAGCAATCATTCGACCGACAACAAAGAATAACCCAGAGTTCATTCCGAATTTTTTGGCTAGTGTTAAGGTAAAACGATCCAACAGTCCTTCAGAGTCGTCTCCATTATCTGAAATCGTAAAAATGCGAGCAAGGACGAATAGTAGAATACCAGCATAAAAGACCAGCAAGCAGGCTAGTAGGATCCAGTCGAGTTTATTGCTCTGCGCTATCACAGCAATGGTAGCGACGACGCTCGCGATGAGAATAATAAACATGAATGAAGATCTAGCAGCAATCCGCAGGCGTGCTCTGTCCTGGGAAGCTTCGGTGGGAGCAAGCCTAACCGCATCCCGCGCTGTCCCCACGAATGAGAAAGCCAGGAAGGCAAATGTGACCAAAATTTTTCCTACTAGATACCAATCCACCTGACAGCTCCGAAAAAGTGCTGCGTTTTAGTGGAGGAACTGACTGAAAATCAGGTTAAGATTTGGTCCGCACCCCCACCGGCTCAGTTCCGCATGGAAACCAACAATGGCTCATTGAGCGCTCCGGATAGGGCAGCTCCGGGGCACTTGCACGGCGCATCCAAGCAAGCGCGCATGCTGTGCCTGCGGACGAGTATCGTTGCTCTTGGGAACTCTTCGCGCAAAACTGCCGATATGGAGCCGCCTCGCGCTCCAAAGCGCCTTCCGACCTCGCGGAGAGGTGGCAGAGTGGTCGAATGCACAGCACTCGAACTGCGTCGCCTGTCGGTATTAGGCCCAGCGCCATTCGTCCTGATCGCGGATGCGTTCGCCGGAGGCAAGGCGCCTCGACATCTCGGCCCAGATGGGGTCCCGGGTGAAAGCCGACAACTCACCACTGGTCTCGACAAGCGTTTTTTCGGCATAGCGTGCCAAAAGCGCCGAGACGCTTCCATACGCCTCGATCTCTCGGTACGGGTCGCTCCCTCCGGGTGCGATCACACGATGTCCCCACATGCCAGGTAAGGTGTCTCCCCTCATGTCCTCAAGGAGGTCGTTCGCACCTGACAGCCGGACGCCGACGGCGGCGAGGTGACGCATCAGAGGCAGATAAACGATCTGGCGGCATCCACCCAGCACCCGCACGCCCGGCAGGATCGACATCACCAGGAAGGCAGTCAGGAGGCTGGGAAGAATATCGCGCCGTCGCAGCGCGCTTGCGAGATGAGACGGCGCGAACGTCAGATGGAAGTCCTCGTCGCCGCCACTGCTGAGGACGCCCGCCTCAAGACGCAGGGGGATGATCCTGTCGCGTTCCAATCGCCAGAACAGATCGGTCGTCCGGCGGACCCATCCTGCCCACGGACCGCTGTTCAAGCGGTCGATCTCACCCAGCATCGCCGCCGCGACTTTTGTGTTCCCGGCAAATCCGTTCGCCAGCCATGACTGTTCATCTTCGAAATGATCAGCCAGGAGGTCGGCAATGTCGAAGTCATCGAGTTGGAGCAGCTTGGCCTGACCCAAAAACCGGCCGTTCCAGAGGTGCTGATTGGCGACCTTGATGGCTTCGGCCGCCGATGGATAGGAGCCGGAGGGGAGTTCACCCAACAATCGAGCTGCGGAAGCGTTCGGAGCGATGTTGCCTGCAGAGTCTGTAAGAGCGAAGCGGTATGGCCCGTTGAGGCATCCGATACTGGACCTGTCGATCCGGCTCCGGGGAAGCCCGAAGAGATTAAGGGGCGTGCCGTCGAGGCGCAGCCATCCGGCACCCTTCTTGGCGCTCTCACTGAAACTCGTCGTCGAGACGCAATAAGTGATGTGCCAGTCTCGCTCGTGCGCCTGAAGACCCATCAGGCTGAACAAATGGGTGTAGAAGGCATCCGGCTCGAACAGCAGCAGACAGTGCGGGCCTGTTTGCAACACCGGCTTTTCTGTTAACTCCGCTGCGGCGGCCCTGGCCTCACAGATATCATATCCGGACCGAAGCGCTGCAGCCTCCACCCGCCTTTGGAGGAGGGTCATCGCATGCGCGCGGATCGGATTGTTCGCAGCGAAGGGCGCAGTTTTGTAGGCAAAGGCGGCATAGTCTTTGATCGGGCGTGACCAGAAGCGCGCGGTGGACGGCATGAGGTTTGTCAGACAACGCCGGACATCCTCTGCACTGGCGGCGGCGCGGGCGTCCTCTGCCGCTGTCGAGGTCATCTACGCTGCCGTCCTGTGAGATGCATGGCCGACGTCTCCACGCCAGTGAAGCACGGCTCCAATTGGATCGGAGCTCGTGTCAACGAGCACGAGAGGAAGCTCGGCATAGCAATAGGCCGGCGGAAGTGCAGGTCTTTTCAGGAGAGAGATGAACGCGAGGATGGATGAGCGGGAATTCGACGAGACGATGGTATAGAAATTCCCGCTGTTCCAGGTGGCGACCGAATAGCGAAAGAAGGACCTCAGCGCGTTCGTGGTGGCCTCGAGATCCACCTGGAAATCGACCATCGTGTCGAGGATCTCGCTCTTCTTTCCCGAGATATTCGCACGCGAGAAATAGCGCGGCTTGAAGACGTCGTCTTTCTGTCGCTCGCGGGCGTCATAGAGATCACGGTCCGGGTGAGACAGCTTCTGGACCTGGATCAGCAGGCCACCGTCGCGGATCTTCGGCATGATGAAGTCGAGTTGCTGTACCCTGTCAGAGCCGTACATCTGGAATGTCGTGTCCTCCAGAAGAATGTCGAAGCCTTCGCGAAAGGGCTCGAGGGCATCGTCGCTGGCATAGCGCGCGTCGTCAAGTTCGAAAAACGGTCCCAGGAAGAAGTGCGCATGCTCGCTGCCACGCCGCCTGTTGAATGCCGTCTGATTGGCGGCCGTCGGGCTGCAGCAAAGCGTCTTGATACGCCCGCCCCCGAGGACGCCAAGCGTTCGGGCGAGGCACCCCGTTCCCGCCCCCAACGTATAAAGCGTTGCGGGGGACGATTTCGACATCCAACGGTTCAGCGCGAAAGAGAGCGTCGCAGCGCCCAGTCTGCATTCCTCCTCCAGTCTGAAGGGAATGCTGGCGAAGTAGTGGCTGTCGAAAGCACCCCATAAGGCTTTCTGGGTGTCGAAGAAGACAGCACACTCCATATCGAAATCCAGCATGCTCAGATCCGGCCGCGGCACTGCGACATCTGGCATGCCATCGAGCCCGCCGGCGGTTCGGTCGAAAAACGCCGAAAAGGACGTCAGGCGTGGAGCCTGTCGCCAACCATCGATCGTGCTTGCGTTGGCCATCATCGCCTCCTTCAGAAGGGTTGGAAAGCTCGGCCGGCTGCAGATTTGGCGTCATGCCATGGGTTTCCGCCGCTGTTCGAACCTGATGGACGAGTTTCACCTTGAAGCTGGACAGCCGCAATCTGACGGATCCTCCAGGTTGCACATCTGCCTCAAAGACCTATTGATCGAGGCAGCCGGGTTCGTGATGGCGAGGGAGGTCCGCTAGATGTTGATCAGATCAAGGATCGTGGCGCGGGCAACCGCGTGATGGCTGGTGAGCGCGCCAAGCTTGTGCCGCGCCGTCCTCAAATACAAGCGGACGGAGCTTTCCGAAATCTCCAAAGTGGCCGCGATCTGTTTGTGGATCTGTCCGGCTGCGAGCAGTTCTAGACACTGCTTTTCTCGCCGTGACAAAGCCTTGCTCCGGACCACCGGGCGCAGGCCTGTAACGCCAAGGATCGTCTCGTGAAGGTAGTAGGAGAGAACATGGAGGTCGTTGATGATCAGGGCCCTGAGGTCTGCCCAGTCCGGCTGCGTGAAATGGGAAGAAACGGAGAAAAATGCCCGTTCCCCGTAGGGGCCGCGAATAGGAAAGGTGAGGCCATTCGGACCGACACCGTGCGACAGGGCCTCTTCGAAAAAAAGAGACACATTGCGGTCGGTTCGATCCACGGATTCCCAGTCGACCGGCAGAAGACCGGCAAGGCTGACCCCGATCAGTGGGTCGAGTTCGAAGAAATTACGAGCGACATAGGTGTCTACCCAAGCTTCGGGATAGGTTGTGAAGTAGAAGGGGTCGTGCTTCGACGACGATTTGAATCTCAACGCGAGAAACGTCGCGTGGGAGAGGTCGTAACGCGCGCAGGTTATGCGCAGTAAGCTGTCGATTTCACCACGATGCTTCGTGTCTCTGATGTCCTCAAGCGTTAGGTGAAGGCGCAATCTTACTCCGATCGAGACGAGGTCTTACGTCTCGTAACCATAGTCTGATTTGGCGTGCACTGACAGCTTCGCATACCTGTCATATCCGACAATCCGAATGGTGGTTTGCCGACACGAGGTGAGAGAAATGGCAGAGCCCGAGGTCAGCAAGGACCGTATTCCCCCGGGGGTGCTTCTCCTGACGGTGGGGGCCGGTTTCGTCACCCTAACGCGCGCCATGACGCTTTCCTTCCTCGCCGTGAAACTCCAGCAGACCTTTGGGCTGACGCCGATGATGATCGGGCTCTTGCTCGGATTTGGTTCGCTGACGGGCGCGATCGCCGGACCTTTTGCTGGAGCGCTCTCGGATCGAACCGGTCGGAAGGTGATGTTGTCGCTCGTGCTGGGCACACTTTCCATCTCAACACTGGTTTTGGGACTGGCCGAAAGCGTCCTCCTGTTCAGCGTCGCGCAATGTGTCGCGGCAACGGCGATGTCCCTCTACGGCCCGATCTCGCGGGCGTTGATGAGTGACCTCTGCACCGAGCGGACACGGCTGAAATACTTCTCCTGGCGGTACACTGCATCGAATGCCGGGTGGGTTGTCGGTCCTCTCATCGGCGTCGGTGCGGGCTTGGCATCCACACCCCTCTTTCTCGTCGGGGCATGCGTTTACGGGGCGATGGCGCTCCTTCTGTATCGCTCATATCGGCCAGCCGCGGTCGATCCGGACGAGCCGAAAGCATTAAGGCCAGGTGTCATCGCGAGTATCCGGGAGGCGTTCGGCAACAGCGCTTTGGTCTATTTTACCTTGGGCAGCACGTTGTTCGTTGCCGTGTATGGCCAGTGGTCGGCAACGCTTGCTCCCTACCTCGTTGAAAACATGAAGGATGGTGCGACCATCTACGCATACCTGTTGTCCATCAACGGTCTCGTCGTGCTCACGGCGAGCGCTTTCACCCGACCGATGATCGAGCGGGTCGGACCATTACGGGCACTGCTCTTGGGATCTGGCTTGCTCGTCGTCAGTCAGCTTTGTTTTTCCGTATCGGATGGATTGGCGGGTTTTGCCGCCTCTATGGTGGTCTTCACCCTTGGCGAAATTCTCGTGGTGCCCGCCGAGTACATGCTCGTCGACAGCATATCATACGCCAAGAACCGCGGACGCTCCTTCGGGGCGCATTCCCTCTCGGCCGTCGGTGGCTTTATCGGGCCGACCTTCGGTGGCGCGGCGTTGGAACTGCTGGGAGGATCAGCAATGTTTCTGCTCTTTGCAGCCTTCATAATTTTGGGCACAATCTTCTTCTTTGCCGGTGCGGGAAAGCAGCGCTAATCACCCTCAAGTGTCGAAGTTCTGGCCGCAGCGATACTCAACCATTCCGGCCATCTGACACCATGTTTCGCTCTGTTGTCCCGATGTCAAATCCGTCGAAGGATCGGGGAAGCGGACCCGCTCGCCGGGGGCTGTCGGTCCCGGTTTCCGACGGTGTCGGCGCTATGCTAAACCTCCTGCGGCAACCCTTTATCCGGTCTCACGGGAGGCGAACGGCTTTCGCGCAAAGCGCTGCAGCTGGTATGCCCTTTCTCGGCTGATCCTTCGACATGGGCGGTCGCGCTTGCTTCCCGCAACGATCAGTCCGATACCTGCGATTGTTGCCGAGACCATGCCACCGCGGTGTCGACTCGGCCTTCGCGCTGGCCGGGGTTGCGACGACGATCTCCATCGTCGTGCCCGCATTTTGAGGAGAATGCCTCGCGCGCGCCCCGATCAATCGAGCGTCTCCGCTGACGCCAGCGTCGGCCCGCAGACGTTCGACCTCATCCTTTTCATGTCTCGACATGGCGATGCGATAGGCGTCAGATCCGGCCAAGCCAACGCAACGAGTCTACACCTTCGATGGTGCCAGTTCACGCTGGTGTCTATTCGGCGGCGGCATCGAGGAGAACAAGCCGATCATCCGGTAGCGAACGCTGCAGCGATTTTGCTTCCGGCCAGGGTAACGTCAGCCACGCTTCGACCTCATCTTGTGTCGTGAGGATCACCGGCATCGCCTTGGGGTGAACTGGTCCGACGACCGCGTTGGGCGGGCAGGTGAGGAAGGCATAGTAGTCCGCGGTGATCAGGCCTTCCTTGACCTTGCGCACGCTCGTCCAGTCCTTGACCCAGATTCCGGCAAAGAACAGAAGCGGTTCGCTTGTGTCGCCCGCAAACCAAGCATTTGGCGTGCGCCCGCCTTCGACCTTGGCGGCCGGGTTCGGCTCGGCAAAGCGGGTGAGGGGCACGACGCAGCGGTTCTCGACCCCCAGCCAGCGCGTCCAGTGGCGGCTTGCGGTATTGCGCACATTGGTCGTGCCACCGTCCGGCTCGTGTTTGAGGAGCCTGTCGAAGTCCACGTCCTTCCCCTTGGCGCGCAGTTTGTCGGCTCGCTTGGTCGCGGCCTCGTACAGCGCCTGGCTCGAGCTCGGCATGCCCCATCGCACAGACGCCAGCTCGCGCACCCCGTCGGGTGCGTTTCGCACGATCGGCGCCATCCGGTCGGGGTAGACATCGAGCGACGGCTCCATATTGCCGATGATGTCACGGGCAGCATTGGCAAAGGCGCGGATCGCCTCCTGGTTCGTCGTGATGTTGTAGAGGTTACACATCTGTCGCTTCCCGCAGTGATGGCTGATCGAGAGATAGGGTTGGGCGATCCTAGCATGCGGACAAGATTTTACGAGTAGCGACCAGTCGGGGAGTGGGCGATGACGCATGCTCCACAGGCCGGTACATTTCCTGTTGATGATCCGGAAGGTGGTCCGCGACTTACCATTCTGAATCAAAAGCGGAATCGCCAACCTCTGCACTTTCCCGATTATTTTCCTATTGAAGGCGGACTTGACTCCTATCGCGAAAAGAACAAGTCATGAACATCAACTTCGTTAGCGGCATGATGCCGCGCTTGTAACCCGCAAAACCTTGAGAGGAGTGCGTGATCGATGACGGCTGCCCGCGCACAGGTTCTCACCGAGCTTCGCGACCGGATCGCGACGCTGGAGCGCAGCGTTCCGCGACAAGCCGGCTGGCTGTCGTTCGGCGTGCTCGCCATCGATGCCGTTCTGCCGGGCGGCGGTCTTGCCCGTGGTGCCCTGCACGAGATCGCCGGCGGCGGATCCGGCACGGTCGATGGTGCGGCAGCAGCCCTGTTTGCTGCGGGGATTGCCGCGCGCACCAAGGGCAAGGTCGTCTGGTGCCTCACGCGGCCGGACCTGTTCTTCCCCGCGCTTGCCCAGGTCGGCCTTGATGCCAATCGTGTGGTCTTCGTGGAAGTCGATCGTGAGGAGGACGTGCTGGCTTCGATGGAAGAGGGCCTATCGCATGGCGGTCTCGGTGCCGTGGTCGGCGAACTCGTGCGCCTGCCAATGACCGCCTCGCGTCGGCTCCAGCTTGCCGCCGAGAAGTCCGGGACGCTCGGTCTCGTGGTGCGGCGATGGCGACGGCAGACGGAGGCCAACGACTTCGGCCAGCCGACGGCATCCACCACGCGCTGGCGGGTCAGCGTGCTGCCGTCGGTGGCGCTGCCGGTTCCCGGTGTCGGCCGGCCGCAATGGTTCCTGGAGCTGATGCGGGTCAAATCGGGAGAATGCGCGGAATTTACTGTCGGAGCCTGTGATGCCCAGGGTCGTATCCATCTATCTGCCGACGCTACCGACCGATCGCATCCGTCGCGACGATCCGGATATTCCGCCTGAGCAGCCGGTGGTGGTGATCGCGCGAAGCGGTGCCAAGCGCTGGGTATCGTCAGCGGATGCGGCAGCCGTTACGGCCGGCGTGCGCATCGGCATGGCTGCCGCCAAGGCGCAGGCCTTGTTCTCCGGGCTGATGATGGTGGATGCCGATCCGGTGGCCGACGCACGGGCGCTCGAGCGGTTGTCGCTCTGGGCGCTGAAGATCTACTCGCCCGTCGTTGCCGTGGATGGCACCGACGGCATCGTGCTTGACACGGAAGGCGCCGATCATCTCCAGGGCGGCGAGGCGATGATGATCTCCGGGATTGCCAACCGCTTCCGCCCAAAGGGCCTCACGGCACGCGTCGCCATCGCCGATACCTGGGGTGCCGCGCACGCCTGCGCCCGCACCATCGCGCGCGAGACCGTGATCGTGCCCACGGGCCAGACAGCGAGAGCCGTCGAGCGTCTGCCGATCGCGCGGCTGCGTCTGCCCGAGAAGACCGTGTCCGATCTGCGCACGCTCGGCTTCCGCACCATCGGCGAACTTTCCGCCACGCCGCGTGCGCCGCTGGCGCTTCGCTTTGGCCCCGAGATCGGCCGCCGGCTTGATCAGATGTTCGGCCGCGTGTCTGAGCCGATCGATCCTGTCCGCACGCCGGACCTCATCGTCGTCTCGCGCTCCTTTGCCGAGCCCATCGGAGCCGCCGAGACCATCGACAAGTATGTCGGTCGTCTGGTGGTGGCGCTCGTGGAGAAGCTGCAGGAGAGGGGGCTTGGCATCCGGCGCGCCGATCTCCTTGTGGAGAAAGTGGACGGCACGCGTCAGGCGATCCGGGCGGGCACGGCAAAGCCCGCCCGCGACATCGCCTGGCTCACAAAACTCTTCCGCGACCGCACCGAAAAGATCGAGCCGGGCTTCGGTATCGAGAAGCTGTCGCTGGCCGCCGTCATGGCGGAGCCGCTGGAGGAGACGCAGAGCGCATCAACCCTTGTCGATGACACCGATCGCGACATCACGCCGTTGATCGACATCTTCGGCAATCGCGGTCACAGGGTCTACCGCTATGCGGCGGTTGCCAGCGACGTGCCGGAACGTAGCGTGCGCCGGATCGCGGCGGCCGCCGCCGATGTGCTGGAGACATGGACCCTACACTGGCCGCGCCCGACGCGTCTTCTGGCCCACCCCGACCCGATCGACGTCATCGCGCTCCTGCCCGACCAGCCGCCCGTGTCGTTTACCTGGCGCGGCAAGCGGAGACGCGTCAAGCGGGCGGACGGGCCTGAGCGTGTCTTTGGCGAGTGGTGGAAGCGCGACAGCGAGATTGCAGCCGTGCGCGATTACTTCACACTGGAGGACGAGGCAGGCGAACGCTTCTGGGTGTTCCGCAGCGGCGACGGCGAGAACTTGGCGACCGGCTCGCACCGCTGGTTCCTGCACGGGATCTTCGCATGAGATGCGCCGCATGAGATATGCCGAGCTCCAGGTCACGACCCACTTCTCGTTCCTGCGCGGCGCGTCCTCAGCAGAAGAGCTGTTTGCGACCGCCCATGCGCTCGGCATTCAGGCGTTGGGTATTGTTGATCGCAATTCGCTCGCGGGCATCGTGCGGGCGCTCGAGGCGTCGCGCACGACCGGCATCCGTCTGGTGGTCGGCTGCAGGCTCGATCTTGCCGACGGCATGTCAGTGCTGGTCTATCCGACCGACCGCGCCGCCTATTCCCGCCTTACCCGTCTTCTGACGCTCGGCAAGGGCCGTGGCGGCAAGGGCAACTGCATCCTGTCGTTTGAGGATCTCGAACTCTATGCCGAGGGCCTCATCGCCGTGCTCGTGCCCGATCTGCCTGACGAGACCTGCGCGGTGCAGCTCCGCAAGCTGTCGGGTGCCTTCGGTGATCGTGCCTATCTCGCTCTGTCCCTGCGCCGCCGGCCGAACGACCAGATGCGGCTGCATGAGCTCGAGATCCTTGCCCACCGCTACCGGGTGCGCACCGTCGTCACCAACAACGTGCTTTTCCACGAGCCGGGCCGTCGGCAGCTCCAGGACATCGTCACCTGTATCCGCAACAACACCACCATCGACGCGGTCGGCTTCGAGCGCGAGCGCCATGCCGACCGGTACCTCAAGCCGCCGGAGGAGATGGAGCGTCTGTTCCCGCGCCACCGCGAGGCGCTCGCCCGAACGATGGAGATCGTGTCCCGCTGCACTTTTTCGCTTGAGGAACTGACATACCAATACCCGGAAGAGGCGATCATTCCCGGCAAGACACCGCAAGAGTCCCTCGAGCACTATGTCTGGGAGTGCATCCCCGATCGCTATCCCGAAGGTCTGCCCCCGAGCGTGCTGAAGACCGTGCGCCATGAGCTCGATCTCATCCGCACCATGCGCTACGCACCCTACTTCCTCACCGTCTTCTCGATCGTGCGCTTTGCCCGCTCGCAAGGCATACTCTGCCAGGGGCGGGGATCGGCTGCAAACTCCGCCGTCTGCTACATCCTCGGCATCACTTCGATCGATCCCGAGACCAATGACCTGCTGTTCGAGCGCTTCGTCAGCCAGGAGCGGGACGAGCCTCCGGATATCGATGTCGACTTTGAGCATGAGCGGCGCGAAGAGGTCATCCAGTGGATCTACAAGACCTATACGCATCAGAAGGCAGCGCTCTGTTCCACCGTCACACGCTATAGGGCCAAGGGCGCGATCCGCGACGTCGGCAAGGCGCTGGGCCTGCCGGAAGATCTGATCAAGGCGCTTTCGTCCGGCATGTGGTCGTGGTCGGAGGCGGTCAGCGAGAGGAACGTCAAGGAGCTGAACCTCAACCCGGACGATCGGCGGCTGGTGCTGACGCTGTCGCTTGCCCAACAGCTCATGGGCGCGCCGCGCCATCTCGGCCAGCATCCGGGTGGCTTCGTGCTGACGCACGATCGCCTGGACGATCTCGTGCCCATCGAGCCAGCGAGCATGGCGGACCGGCAGATCATCGAGTGGGACAAGGACGATGTCGAGGCGCTGAAGATGATGAAGGTCGACGTGCTTGCGCTCGGCATGCTCACCTGCATGTCCAAGGCCTTCGACCTCATCCGCGCGCACAAGCACGAAGATCTCGACCTCGGCAGCCTCCCTCAGGAAGATGCTGCCACCTATGCGATGATCCGCAAGGCCGACACGCTCGGCACCTTCCAGATCGAAAGCCGGGCGCAGATGGCCATGCTGCCGCGGCTCAAGCCCCGGACCTTTTATGATCTCGTGGTGCAGGTGGCGATCGTGCGGCCGGGGCCCATCCAGGGCGACATGGTTCATCCCTATCTCCGTCGCCGGGAAGGCAAGGAGAAGGTGGAATATCCGACCCCCGAGCTTGAGTCCGTGCTCGGCAAGACGCTCGGCGTGCCGCTCTTCCAGGAAAGCGCCATGCGGGTGGCGATGGTCTGCGCGGGCTTTACCGGTGGCGAGGCCGATCAGTTGCGCAAGAGCATGGCCACCTTTAAGTTCACAGGCGGTGTGAGCCGGTTCAAGGACAAGCTGGTCTCGGGCATGGTGAAGAACGGCTACTCACCGGAGTTCGCCGAAAAGACCTTTAGCCAGCTCGAAGGCTTCGGCTCCTATGGCTTCCCCGAAAGCCATGCCGCCTCTTTCGCGCTGATTGCCTATGCCTCCAACTTCGTGAAGTGTCATCATCCCGATGCCTTCTGCGCGGCCCTCCTCAACTCGCAGCCGATGGGCTTCTATGCGCCGGCCCAGATCGTCGGAGACGCGCGCGCCCATGGGGTCGAGATCCGCCCGGTCTGCGTCAACCGCTCCCGCTGGGACTGCACGCTGGAGAAGATATCCGGCACCAAGATGCGAGCTGTGCGTCTCGGCATGCGCATGGTGCGGGGGCTGGCCGCAGCCGATGCCGCTCGGATCGTCGCCGCCCGGATGGACGATCCCTTCGAGAGCGTCGACGACATGTGGCGGCGCTCCGGCGTGCCGGCGGCCTCTCTCGTCGAGTTGGCGGAGGCCGATGCCTTCCAGCCGAGCCTGCAGCTCGAGCGCCGGGACGCGCTCTGGGCAATCAAGGCGTTGCGCGACGAGCCGCTACCGCTGTTTGCCGCCGCGACGGAGCGCGAGATGCGAGCGATTGCCGAACAGCAGGAGCCGGAGGTGGCGCTGCGCCAAATGACGGAGGGGCACAATGTGGTCCAGGACTATGGTCATGTCGGCCTGACATTGCGGGAGCATCCGGTCGCGTTTCTGCGGAAAGAACTCACAAAGCGCAGCATGGTCACCTGCGAGGAAGCGATGACGGGCCGCAACGGCCGCTGGGTCTATACCGCCGGTCTCGTACTCGTTCGCCAGAAACCCGGATCGGCCAAGGGTGTCATGTTCATCACAATCGAGGACGAGACGGGGGCGGCCAACATCGTGGTCTGGCCGAGCCTGTTTGAGAAACGCCGGCGCGTGGTACTAGGGTCGTCCATGATGGCGATCAACGGGCGCATCCAACGGGAAGGGCAGGTCGTCCACCTCGTGGCGCAGCAGCTCTTCGATCTCTCTGGCGACCTGTCCGCATTGGCGGATATGGA
Organism: Ferranicluibacter rubi; assembly: GCF_011603255.1. GTDB lineage: Bacteria > Pseudomonadota > Alphaproteobacteria > Rhizobiales > Rhizobiaceae > Ferranicluibacter > Ferranicluibacter rubi. The sequence goes on from NZ_JAANCM010000010.1 coordinate 43,306, forward strand.
TGCGGCGTTCAAGGTCACGTCAGGGCGGGGCGACGAGTTCGCGCATGGCTCCGTGGGCGGAGGCGATGCGCGGGACCGACCGAAGAAAGTGCCGCAGCCGAGGGACATCTTCGTGCGAGATTTGCATATCGATACGCTGAAGGTGAAGGCGCGGAACTTCCAGTAGCAGATGTCTGGTTTCTCAGCATCGGTCCGAAGAGACGTTGCATGAGCTAAATCGGTATTCGTTCTAAGCAGTTATGATTCGACGAGGCACGGAAGCACTGTGGATGAAGTCAACGTGAAAGATACCATCGTGATGGTTTGCGCTATGCCAGCGGGTCGACGGACGCGGGATGGGCGCTGGTCGAGCATTTAATCCCACTTGCCAAGCACGGAGGCCGCAAACGTGAGGTCGACGGACGCGAAGTTCTCAACGTCCTGCAATACATCCTCAGCACGGGCTGCCAATAGCGGGCCGTTCCGGAAGAGTTGCCGCAGAGGAGCACCTGTTCAGCTTTTTCGATCTGTGGAACTGGGACGGCACGCTCGGTCCTATTCACTAGGAAAGGTCCGAGAAACGCAGCCAGGTGACGGCGCTCGAGGCTCGCCCGAGTGCAACGATCGTTGACATCTAGAGCGTCAAAAGCGCTGAAAACGCGCGCTGCGGTGACCCGAGCAGACATGATGCGGGAACCAGATCAAGGCAGGATACGGAATATCCTCGTCGATGTCTGAGTGGACCAAACGGACAAGACATAGACGACGGTCCTGAGAGGTGGCTGGGTTTGTCTGAACAGTTTTGGGCGTTTTGCTAAGTGAATTCTCGCCTCGATTATGCCGCCACCATCATGGGTGCCAGCGCGTTGAAGTAGGCCTGATCCGGCGTCTGCCGGTCAAGGGATGAATGTGGGCGTCTGCTATTGTAAAAGGTCAGATATCGGCCAATGCCGACGCGGGCCTCAGACACGGTCTTGTAGGCGTGGAGGTAGACCTCCTCGTATTTGATCGACCGCCAGAGCCGCTCGACGAAGACGTTGTCGCGCCATGCGCCCTTGCCATCCATCGAGATGGCGATCTCAGCTTTCTTCAGCACCGCCGTGAAGTCCACCGAGGTAAACTGCGAGCCCTGATCCGTGTTGAAGATGTCGGGCTTGCCATAGCGGGCGAGCGCTTCTTCGACCGCTTCGATGCAGAAGGCCGCTTCCATCGTGATCGACAGCCGCCACGACAGAACCCTTCGGCTGAACCAGTCCACGACGGCGCAGAGATAGACGAAGCCGCGAGCCATTGGGATATAGGTCAGGTCCATCGCCCAGACATGGTTGGGCCGGGTGACCGACAGCTTGCGCAAGAGGTAAGGATAGATTTTGTGCCCAGGTGCCGGTTTCGACGTGTTCGGGCGGCGGTAGATCGCCTCGATGCCCATCTTCTTCATCAGCGTGGCGACGTGCAGCCGCCCAGTTTCCAGCCCGTCGCCCCTCAAGAGCCCTTGCAACATCCGACTTCCGGCAAACGGGTAGTTGAGATGCAGTTCGTCGATCCGCCGCATCAGGGCGAGATCGCCTTCAGACACTGGACGGGGCAGATAATAGATGCTGCCACGGCTGAAGCCGAGAAGCCTCGCCTGGCGTGCGACCGACAGTTTGTGCTCGCGGTCGATCATTTCTTTCCGCCCAGCAATCCCGCCTTGCCGAGCGCACCGGACAAAAAATCGTTCTCCAGTGTCAGTTCGCCGATTTTGGCGTGCAGCGTTTTGACATCGATGGTCGGGCCCGCCGGTTCCGCCTTGGCTTCATCGCCGAAAACACCCGTCGCCCCCTCAAGGAGCTGGTCTTTCCACTGTTTGATCTGGTTGGCGTGCACATCGAACTGTTGGGATAATTCCACCAGTGTCTGCTCACCCCGGATGGCGGCGAGCGCCACCTTTGCTTTGAAAGCCGGGCTGTGGTTCCGGCGCGGTCGTCTCGTCATGGTATCTCCTGTTCCCGGCATCTAAGCCGAAGTCAGGCAGAATTTCCACTTATCCCCCCTGTGCAGATTTCCCGAGCCAGCTCTCTGGGCGAGAACGTCAAGAGTCGTTATAAGGTTGTTCCGAAGCGCCGCTTCAAATCACGCCTTTGCTCAAAATGAAGCATCCATAGGGCCCCGGGTCAGAGGTTCTGACGATCGCGAACGAGCTTTTTGCAGCTTCGTAGAAGGCAAAGCGTTCCAAGGCCTCCATCACAACAGGTCTGTCTTGCGACCGATCTATGGCGTTTTGGATCACTGAGAAAATCGGCATCTGAGCATCCGCGTCACCGACCACCTGCATGCGCTTAACCGGTGCATCGACGAAGGTATCCAGAGGAAAAAGCGTCATGACGGCCTCCACGAGACGCTCAAGGCCGCAGCCGGAGACATCGATGAGGCGTCCATAGGTGGTATGCTCGGCTATCGTTTGCGCAGGGTGGTTCACGTCACACACGACCAGCTGGTCGCCATGTCCCATCAACATCAACGCATACACCAATTCGGCGTTCAAGATTGGGTCGATCCCCTTTAGCATTCCGTTGCCTCCCCTAGTCGCGCTGCTGCTCTTTACGGTCTATGTTAATTTCGTAATGCCAACAATCTCTGTTCCGCTTTCATAGGCGGTTATCCCCGGTGGTGGGTGAGTGAACGCCATGCCGCCCTTTGCAAGCAGGAGTCCTTCAAGGAAGGTGATGCATTCAGGTAAGAATCAGAACGAAATTTCCATGTGATACTTTACAAAATAATATGGATGTGTGAAGTTTCGCTGAACGGATGGTGTCCTCCCAGGGCAAGCTAGCCGAGGCAGGTGGCGCTGAATGGCTCCACCTGCCACGGTCTTTCAGGGGTGGTCGACCGTCGCGAGGAGTGCGCGACGCCGTTTGGAGGAGAATAACTTTTGGCATCGATGAACATCGACAATGTCGGAAAAGCCTATGGTGGCCTCACGGTCATCCACGGCGTTTCCGTGGAAATCCCTGACGGCGAATTCGTCGTCCTCGTCGGACCGTCCGGCTGCGGAAAATCGACACTGCTGCGCATGGTCGCCGGTCTTGAACCGATTACGTTCGGCGACATCCGGATTGATGGAAAAGTGGTCAACGATCTGCCGCCGAAAGATCGTGATATCGCGATGGTCTTCCAGAGCTATGCGCTCTATCCCCACAAGACCGTGGCGGAGAATATGGGCTTTGCCCTGAAAATGCGCGGCGAAACGAAAGCGGACATTGAGGCGCGCGTGCGCAGGGCGGCTGAGATTTTGGATCTCGTGCCGTATCTCGCGCGCTACCCTCGCCAGTTGTCCGGCGGGCAGCGGCAGCGCGTGGCGATGGGTCGGGCAATCGTCCGCGATCCCAAAGTGTTCCTGTTCGACGAACCTCTTTCCAATCTCGACGCAAAGCTACGGGTACAGATGCGCGCCGAGATCAAGGAACTGCAGCGCAGGCTGGCAACGACGATGATCTATGTGACACACGATCAGGTGGAAGCCATGACCATGGCCGACCGGATCGTCGTCCTTCGCGACGGGCGCGTCGAGCAGATAGGGTCGCCGCTGACGCTGTACGACCGACCCGCCAACACTTTCGTCGCGGGATTCATCGGTTCGCCGTCGATGAATCTGATCAAGGGTCATATTCGCGCATCACCGGCGCCGTACTTCGAAACCGATGACGGCATTCGTCTACCGCTTGAGCGTACGCCTGCCGGATCGGACGGGCGTCCGGCCTATTACGGTATCCGGCCGGAGCATTTCACGCTCGGCGGCGACGTCAGCGCCGATGTGACGGTGGTGGAATCGACAGGGTCGGAAACGCAGGTTTTTGCCAAGCTCGGACAGCAGAAAATCATCGGCGTTTTTCGTGATCGGGTCGAGGAACAAGCCAGCCACGCGATCGCGATGACGCCAAATGCCAGCTTGGTCCATTTGTTCGACAGTGACAGTGGGTTGAGGATCGACTGAGATCTCGCCGGCCCTTCAAGGAGGAAGCGCTGGCCGCCACGCACCGTGGCATTTTATCAACGGGAGGAGACTAACATGAAAGTCAGTGATTTCGAGAGAATGATGGCGATCGGCTTAAGCCGGCGCGCCATCCTGAAAACCGGCGCAAGCCTTGGCGCCGTCGCCGCCGCCAGCGGAGTTCTTGGGTCGTTCGGGGCAGCTTTCGCTCAGGACGTATCGCTGCGGGGTCAGATCCTGCAAGTTCCCGGCGTGGGCAAAGGATCGCCAACGGACGCTGACTGGCAAAAGGTCGGCGAGATGTGCCTGGAGGCCACGAAGAAGAGCGTGACCCAGGGCGAATTTGCCGGCGTCGAACTGTCATTCATGGGATTGAATAACCAGAACCTCCACAATGTCCTGTTCCGCGGCTTCCTGAAGCCCTGGGAAGACTACACGGGCGCCAAGATTACCTGGATCGATCTGGCGCAGGCCGATTACAATCCGCGCCTTCAGCAGGCGATCGCGACGGGAACGGTTGATTTCGACCTGTTGGAAATGGGCGCGCCCTTTGAGGGTGATGTTTGTGGCAGGGGGCTGGCTTCGGAAATGCCGGACTGGGTCAAGGCGCAGATCGACATGGACGACTATGTCGATTACCTTAAGGCGCCCGTCGGGACCTGGGACGGCAAAACCTACCGCATTTCCGTCGACGGCGATTGCCACAACTTCAATTACCGCACCGACTACTTCACCGATACCGACCTTGCCAAGGCCTGGAAGGACGAGGGCCATGAGGGCGAGTGGGGCGTGCCGAAGACGTGGCAGAAGGTTCAGGAAGTCACCAAATTCCTCAAGGGCAAGACCGTCGGTGGCAGCGATGCAATCGGCTATCTCGATGCGCCCAAGGCCTGGGGCGGTTTCGGATTCTACTTCCTCGCCAGCCGCGCCACAGCGTATGCAAAGCACCCCGACGACAAGGCATGGTTGTTCGATACAGACACCATGAAGCCGCGCATCAACAATCCGGCCTGGGTCCGGGCGATCCAGGACGTTATCGACGCCCTGCCGTCGGAATCGGGCGACCAGCTCAATGCCGATCCGGGCACGACGGCCTTCCAGCAGTTTCTGGCAGGCACCGGCTCGATGGTCTCCTGGTGGGGCGATGTCGGTGCTGGCGCTCGCACCAGCGATAGTTCGGTTGTCGGTGATACGATCGGCTTCGATATCCTCCCGGGATCGGATGACGTCTACAATTCGAAGACCGGCCAGTGGGACAAGCTCGCGAGCGGCCCGAACCATGCACCCAACATGGCCTATCTCGGCTGGGGTGTGTACGTCATGGCCCGCGTCGATAGTGACGAGAAGAAAAAGAAGGCAGCATGGAGCGCGGCCGCGCATCTCGGCGGCAAGGACCTTGCGCTCTGGACCGCAGCTTACCCGTCGGGCTTCCAGTGCTATCGCAAGAGCCAGTTCGATATCAAGGAGTGGGTCTCTGCCGGATACGACGAGGCTTTCATCACCAGCTATCTCAACTCGCAGTCCAATTCTTACAATCATCCGAATGCCGCCATCGAGCCCCGCATTCCCGGCATCTTCCAGTATTACAGTGTCGCTGAAGACGAGCTGGCAAAGATCTTTGCCGGCCAGGCAACGGCGCAGGCTGGGGCAGATGCAATTGCCGCTGCCTGGGAGAAGATCACGGACCAACTTGGTCGCGACAAGCAGATCGCGCTCTACAAGGCCTCCCTGGGGGCCTGAGTCGAAAAGCCAGGCGGCGTCCGCGTCGCCTGGTTCTGTCATTCATGCCTGTGAGGCATGCGTCAAGGGTTTGCCAATGTCCCACACCACTATGCAAGCCGGCGGTCCGCCGGCCTCAAGACGTTCAGAGCGAACGGCGCGTCAGTTAAGCGGGGCACGAAACGGCCGGTTGCTTCTGTGGGCTGCAACTCTGCTGCTGTTTGCCACGCTCCTCCTGCAAGTCCTTGAGGTATCAGGCGTGGTGTCGATGGGGCTTGTCAGCTGGCGCCCGCTGCTTTTCGCCTATCTTATCTGGGCTGGTGCGCTCTGTGCCGCGCAGGTCATGATCCGTGGGGAGGATGGGCAACGTGCGGCTTTCGTGTTGCCCGCAGTGCTCTTCACGGTCGCCATGGTGGTCTTTCCCACCGTCTTTGGCCTATACATCGCCTTTACCGACTGGAACCTGAGCGCCGCGGCCGGCCGGCAGTTCAATGGGTTGGACAATCTGCGCAGCCTGTTTGCCGACGTGTATTTTTGGAACGCACTTCTGAACATGGTCTATTACGTGCTGGCGGTGCTGGTTCAGTATGCCATCGCATTCGGTCTGGCCTTGTTGCTGAATGCCGAGATCAAGGCGCGGAAATTCTTTCGCGTTGCCTTTCTCTTGCCGCTGATGCTGAGCCCGGTGGCCGTCAGCTGGATGATCGGCAAGTCGCTGATGGAATACCGTTTCGGTCCGGCGGCAACGTTGGCACGCCATCTCGGCTGGGACAATCCGGCTTTCTTTTCGACGCCCTGGCTGGCGCGGACCTCCATCATGGCGATGGATGCCTGGGTGTCGATCCCGTTCATGATGATCCTCCTACTTGCCGGCCTTCAGGCGTTGCCGTCCGAGATCAAGGAAGCGGCGAAGGTCGACGGAGCGTCTGGCTGGCAGAGCTTTAAGGAAATCACCTTTCCGCTGATGCTGCCCGTCAGCATGACGGTGATCATTCTGCGTATCATTTTCCAGCTGAAACTCGCCGATATCGTTATCAACGTCACGGCCGGGGGCCCGGGAGGCGCGACGGACACGGTATCGAGCTTCATTTTCCGCGAGTATCGCGACCGCTCGAATGTCGGCTACGGCACCATGCTTGCGGAATTCTATCTCGTCATCATCATCATTTTCGTCGCGCTCATCCTCAAAGGGGCGAGCCGGTGGATGCAACGCGACAATTGAGGCTGAAGCCGATGGCAACACATGTTGAAACATCTACGACACGGCCAAGCCTCTGGTCTCGCCGCCCGCAGTTTCTGACCACCAGTCTGCTGATCTATGCCGCTCTGGTTTTCTGGGCCTTCGTTTCGCTGTTTCCGATTTACTGGACGATCACCACCTCCTTCAAGACGGCGGTGAATGTCACGCAGGGACATCTGATTCCCTTTGTCGATTTCATGCCGGACTGGAAAGGATGGCGTTCACTCGGGCTGTCGCCGGATACGATCTTCGCGCAATCGACCGTGCGCGACGAGTTCATCAGACGTTTCTTCAACAGCATCGTAGCCTCCGCTGGCGCATCGTTTCTCGCGGTCATCATCGGCTCTCTCGCCGCCTATGGCCTCAGCCGTTTTTCCTACAAGTTCCTCTGGATGAAGAACAAGGACATCTCGTTCTTCTTCCTGTCGCAACTGATCCTGCCGCCTGTCGTGCTCGCCATGCCGTTCCTGGTTCTCTACAAGCACCTGATGCTGCTCGACACGCTGATCGGCCTCGTGCTGGTCTATACGCTGATGGTGCTGCCGATCGTGATCTGGATCATGCGCGACCAGTTCGACACGATCCCCGTCGAGCTGGAACAGGCAGCCCTGGTAGACGGCTGCTCGATCTGGGGTGCGTTTCTGCGCATCGTGCTGCCGATTGCGCTGCCCGGAATGGTGGCGGCCTTCATTCTCTCGGTCATTCTCTGCTGGAATGAGTATTTCTTTGCCGCGCTGCTCACCAGTTCCAATGCCAAGACGCTGCCGGTGATGGTGGCGAGCCAGACAGGTTCGCAAGGGATCAACTGGTGGTCGATGGCCGCCATCGCTACGGCCGCCATCATGCCGCTGATCCTCGTCGGCATTTTCCTGGAGCGCTATATCGTGAAAGGCCTGACGGCAGGCGCCGTCAAATAGAAGTTCGCTAGGCCATATGCGGAAACATCTTCATCTGGCGCAGGACCGGTGCGGAATAAACCAGCAAGTCCATCGCGGGCTGTCGGCACGGCCCGTGTCATGACATCACGGGGATCGAGGATGTGGTGGCGGGCTAACGCAGTCTTTCGCCGCCAAGCCCTGCGGCCATTTCATGATCCATGCAGCCAACTGTCAGATCAAGCAGCGCCCCTCGGCGCGGCTGTTCGGCGCTGGAAAATGAAAGAAGATCCATTTTGGACAACGCGGCCGCCACGACGAATTGGTGCATCGCACAACATTAATAACTTTACAGCATGAACTAAATCTGTGAAGTACAGCGCATAACGACGAAGTGAGCCAGAGCCGTGACCCAACTGAAATTTGCCACCCGCCTCAATTCTTTCGCCTCAAAGCCAAAGGCCGAATGGCCGGATCTTTCCGGCAAGCCAACGATGCTGCAAATGGCGACGCGCGCTGCCAAGGTCGAAGGTCTGACCGATCTTGATCTGAACTATCCCGACCATGTTGCCGAGAATCCAGCGCTTCTGGCCCGTCAGATCGGCGATCTCGGCTTGGCAATCAATGGTTTCGCCATGCGGTATTACACCAATCCGGCTTTCAAGATCGGCGCTTTCACCAATCCAGATCCGGCAGTTCGGCGCGAGGCGATCGACCTTACGAAGAAGGGCATTGACGCGACACGCGCCGCTGGCAGCAACCTGATGACGCTCTGGCTTGGTCAGGACGGTTTCGATTACGCCTTCCAGGCAGATTATGCGACGCTGTGGCAGCACGAAATAGACGGTATCCGTGAAGTTTGTGCTCATGATCCGGATTGCCTGATCAGCATTGAATACAAGCCGAACGAGCCGCGCTCCTACAGCCTGATGCCCGATGCAGCAACGACGCTGCTGGCGATCAAGGATGTCGATATGCCTAATCTCGGTGTCACGCTGGACTTTGCCCATGTGCTCTATGCCGACGAGCAGCCGGCCTTTGCCGCGGCGCTGATCGCCCGCTACAGCCGCGTCCTCGGCGTCCATCTCAATGACGGCTATGCCAAGCGTGACGATGGCCTGATGGTCGGTGCGGTGCATACCCAGCAGACGATCGAGCTTTTGCGCCAGATCCGCAAGGACGGCTATGAGGGTGCGATCTATTTCGACACGTTCCCCGACATGACCGGTCTCGACCCGGTGCACGAATGCGAGGTCAATATCCAGACCGTCAAGCGCATGCTGAAGGTTGTGGATCGCCTCGAGCAGGACAATCGCCTCTCGGGCGCGATTGACCGACAGGATGCCGTTTCCGCGCAGGCCGTTATTCAGGAACTGATGCTCGGTTAAGTCGTCCGGACGCTAAAATTCCGAAACGCTTTACGAACCTTTGCAACCAAAGGCACGCCGAAGGCGTGCTGATCGATACCATCCGGGAGGAACCGATGAATACCTTTTTGAAAACGACCTTTGCCGCCGGCATCGCCGCCAGCTTTCTGCTCAGTGCTGCCTTCGCGCAGGATCTTGCGCCGCTGAACTCGGATACCGAAAAGGATCGCCTGGACTGGTCGCAGCTCGAAGCCAAGTTCGGCGCATTCCCTACAATTCCCGAAGGTACGAAAGCCGGCGCGGTTTCCAAGACGCTCACCAACGAATACTGGCGCTCGCTTGGCCAGGGCTATGAGGCGTTCGGCAAGACGCACAACGTTCCCGTCGCCTATCAGGCCGCGCAGAGCGAAGGCGACCAGCTCGGTCAGCTGACGATTGCCGAAGGCATGATCACGCAGGGTTACAACGTCCTGCTCGTTTCGCCCCAGACGGACGCCAACCTGCAGCCGGTAATGGAACAGGCCAAGGCCGCCAACATCCCGGTCGTCAACGTCAACGATGCCGTCATTCCGCAGGCCGAGCATTATGTCGGCAACGTCCAGCGTGACAACGGCGTGCGCGTCGCCAAGTGGTTCATCGAGAACCGTCCGCAGGGCGGCAAGGTCGCCATCGTGGAAGGCCAAGCCGGCGTCTACGCGGCCGTCCAGCGCACCGACGGCTTCAAGTCGACCATTACCGAGAACGGCAAGTTCGAGGTCGTCGCCAGCGTGCCCGGCAACTGGGACCGCCAGACCTCCTACGACGCCGCCACCAACATCCTCAACCAGCATCCCGATCTCGTCGGCTTCTATGCCAACAATGACGGCATGGCGCTGGGCATCGTCGAGGCCGTGAAGGCCGCCGGCCTCCAGGACAAGGTTGCCGTGTTCGGCACGGACGGCATTTCGGATGCCTACGCCTCGATCAAGGCCGGTGAGCTGACCGGCACGGTCGACAGCTTCCCGGTTCTAACCGGCGAAGTCGCGCTGGAAACCGCACTCCGCCTCGTCGCCGGCCAGAAGCTGCCGCGTGTCGTGGCCACGCCCCAGGCGCTGATCACGGCCGACAACCTCGCCCGCTATCAGGGCGAGGGCGTCGATGTGCGTAAGGTCCTGATGGAAGACGCCAAGGCTGCGAAATAAGCAAGCTGATCTGGGGCGCGGGCCTTGAGCCGGCGTCCCTTTCGCGAAGGGCAGGAGATACCGATGAGCACCGTTGCAAGATTACGTTTCCAGGGGATCACCAAATCATTCCCGAGCGTGAAGGCTCTGTCGGATGTTTCGTTCGACGTCCAGCCGGGCGAAATTCATGGCCTCCTCGGCGAAAACGGGGCGGGGAAATCGACCCTCCTGCGCATCCTCTCCGGCGTCTTCAAGCCGACCTCCGGCACGGTTCTGGTCGATGAGAAGCCCGTCGCGTTCAAGAAGCCGATGGATGCCCGTCTTGCTGGCATCGCGATGATCCACCAGGAACTTCAGCAGGTTCCGCACCTCACCGTCGCGCAGAACATGTTCCTCGGCCATTCCGTGACGAAAGCCGGCGGCCTGCTGGTCGCTCGCCGCGAGCAGGAGCGTCGCGCGGCGGAAGCCCTCTCCATGCTCGATCCCGGTATCGATCCCGGGGCACCCATTTCCTCGCTGAAGGTCGCGCAGCGTCAGATCGTCGAGATCGGCCGTGCGCTGCTCGACAAGGCGCGCATCATCGCCATGGATGAGCCGACTTCGAGCCTGACGCCGAGCGAGTTCGAACGGCTTGCAGACGTGATCGCGCGTCTCGCTACAAGCGGTGTTTCCATCGTCTATGTTTCGCACAAGATGGATGAGGTTTTCCGCATCTGCCAGCGCGCCAGCATCATGCGCGACGGCCGCCTGATCGACGTGGTCGATCTCTCCAAGGTCTCGCACAGCGATGTGATCACGATGATGGTCGGGCGTGAACTGATGCAGGACGCACATATTTCGCACGCGACCTCGACCGTCAAGCTGCAGGCGAAGAACCTAACTTCGCCAAAGATCCGTGATGTCTCCTTCAACGTCCGCAAGGGCGAGGTCGTCGGCATTGCCGGTCTCGTCGGTTCGGGGCGTACGGAACTCCTGCGCCTTCTTGCCGGTGTCGATCGCATCTCCACCGGCAGCGTCGAAATCGACGGAAAGCCGGTGACGCTTGCTAACCCGCGCGATGCGATTGCGGCGGGTATCGGCCTTGTGCCGGAAGAGCGCAAGCGCGACGGCATCGTGCCCGGCCGCTCCGTCACGCTCAACATGGCGCTGGCCTCGCTACCTGCCTTTTCCCGCGGCGGCTTCATTTCCAAGGGCCGGGTCAAGACGACGGCGAACGACCTCTTGAAGCGTGTCAATCTGCGCCCCTTCCTGCTCGACCGGCCGATCCGTCTGTTCAGCGGCGGCAACCAGCAGAAGGCGATCATCGCCCGCTGGCTCGCGGCGCGTTCGGATATCCTGCTGTTCGACGAACCAACGCGCGGCATCGATGTCGGAGCGAAGTCGGAAATCTATCACCTGATCGAGGCTCTGGCCGCAGAAGGCCGCTCGATCGTCGTCGTCTCCTCGGAACTTCCGGAGGTGATCCGCCTGTCCGACCGCGTGCTCGTGATGCGCGACGGACAGATCGCGGCGGAGCTGCCGCGCGAGGGGCTGAGCGAGAGCGCGATCGTTGCCCATGCCATCCCCGGCGTCACCGGGGCCGCACCCGCTGCCTGACACATCATTCTACGACCTTCACAAGATCTGCTTGAACGCTGAAGAAGACGAATAGGACACTGCCATGACAACCTCTGCTGCCGCTCCGGCCGAAAAGACCGCATCGGGCTTTGGCCGTTTCTCCTTCTCGCTGCGCGACGCCGGCACGCTGATCGGCCTCGTCGTCATCGTCGCCGTCTTCGCCACGCTCGTTCCCGGCTTCCTGTCGGAACGCAACCTGATCAACATCCTCCAGCAGTCGAGCATCAATGCCTGCCTCGCACTCGGCATGACGCTGGTCATTATTTCCGGTGGCATCGATCTTTCCGTCGGCCCGACGGCGGCCATCTCCGCGGTCATCACCGCGACGCTGCTGCTAGCCGGGACGCCTATTCCGCTCGCCATCCTCGCCGGTCTCGGCATCGGCGTCCTCTGCGGCTTTATCAACGGCGTCCTCGTCGCCTATGTCGGCCTGCAGCCGTTCATCGTCACGCTCGGCACACTCAGCACCTACCGGGCGCTGGCGCTGATCTATACGGGCGGCAACCCGGTTCTCGGCATTCCCCCGGGCTTCCGTTCGCTCTTCAACGGGACCCTGTTTGGCATTCCCACGCCCATCCTGATCGTCACCGTCGTCGCCATTGCCGCCTGGGTTCTGCTCACCAAGACGCCGATCGGCGAATATCTGATGGCTGTCGGCGGCAACGAGGAAGCGGCCTATGTCGCCGGCGTTCCCATCGCCCGCACCAAGATCACGGCCTATGTCATTTCCGGTGGCCTTGCGGCACTCGCCTCGCTCATCCTCATCGGCCGCCTGGGCGCCGCCGAGCCCATCCTCGGCAATCTCTGGGAGCTCGACGCGATCGCCGCAGCGGCCATCGGCGGAGCCTCTCTAATGGGCGGCAAGGGCAGCATCGTCGGCACCATCCTCGGCGCGATCATTCTCGGCACCATGCGCAATGGTCTGACGTTGATGAATGTGCAGGCGTTCTATCAACTTCTCGCAACCGGCCTTATTATCCTTGTCGCTATGATGATCGACCGAGCAACGAGGGGACGAGGATGAATACGGAAAGCTTCGACATGAAGGCGGTTGGCCCGCGCATCCGGATGATGATGCCACTGCTGACCCCGCTCGAAGCAAAAGTGGTGGATACGGTTTTCGGTCTGCGGGATTTCAACGACGATACGTCGCTGAAGAAAATCGCGGCGGAAGCCGGGGTTTCCGAGGCGATGGTGGTGAAGATCACCAAGAAGCTCGGCTTTGCCGGCTACCGCGATTTCCGCGCGGCCGTCAGCCAGTACAACAGCCAGCCGACCTCGGAGATGCATCAGGAACTCTCCGAGGACGACACCTCGCAGGAGATCGTCCAGAAGGTCTTCCGCACCTCCATTCACGCACTTGAGGAAACGCTTGCGATTCTCGATATGGCCGCCTTCGACCGCGCGGCCGATCTGATCCACGCGGGAGGCCAGCGCGATTTCTACGGCGTCGGCGGTTCGGCCCAGATCGCCCGCGACGTGTCCCACAAATTCCTGCGCATCGGCGTGCGGGCCAATGTCTTCGACGACAGCCACATGATGCTGATGTCGGCCTCGCTGCTGAAGGAAGGCGACCTTGCGGTCGGCTTCTCTCATTCCGGCAACACGACGGCGGTGATCGAGGCCATCCAGCTGGCCCGCCGCAACGGTGCAAGCACGATTGCGATCACCAATTACGGTGGGTCGGCGCTGGCCCAGGCGGCGGATGTCGTGCTCTGTTCGACGGCACAGGGTTCGCCGCTAATGGGGGAGAACGCCGCCGCGCGCATCGCCCAGCTCAATATTCTCGACGCGATCTTCGTCGCCGTCGCCCAGCGTGATTACCGCGCAGCCGAACGCAACCTCAAGCAGACCATGTCTGCCGTCAGCTCCAAGCGAAAAGATCGACTTCCATGACATCCTCCCCCCGCGTCACCGTCTTCGGCAGCCTGCACTACGATATTGCAGTTTTCGGTCCTGCGCGGCCGCGCAAAGGTGAAACGGTGACCGGCTCTGCCTGGCATCCGAAGAGTGGTGGCAAGGGAGGCAATCAGGCCGTCTCGGCTGCAAAGACCGGCATCGCGACATCCATGATCGGCGCCGTCGCGAACGATGATTTCGGCCGCTTCCTTCTCGATAATCTCGCCCGCAAAGGCGTCGATCACCGCTTCGTGGCACGCGACGCTAAGGGCTCGACGGGCATGAGCGTTGCGATCTTCGATGACGAAGGTGACTATGGCGCCGTCATTGTTTCCGGCAGCAATCTGGAGCTTGGAGACACCCATCTCGATGCAGCTTCGGACGTTCTCTCGGAGACCGCGATCCTCGTTCTGCAGAACGAAATCCCGGATGCCGCCAATGTCGCCGCTGCCCGTCGCGTCAAGGCGGCTGGCGGTCTGGTTCTGCTGAATGCAGCACCAGCACGCCCGCTTTCCGACGCGCTGAAAACGCTGATCGATATCCTTGTCGTCAACGCCATCGAGGCGGAGATGCTTGCGGGCGTCGATGTGGTGGAAACGCTGGAAGGCGCCCTGTCAGCAGCCCGCATCCTCCGGGCCAGCTACCCCCAGGTGGTCGTGACGGCCGGCGGGGCGGGGGTTGCAGCCGTGGATGACAAAGGACAGGAGATCATGATTGACCCCGTCAAAGTGAAGGTCGAAAGCACGCATGGTGCTGGCGACGAATTCATTGGCGTGCTTGCTTCCGACATCGCCTCCGGATCAACGATGCGCGATGCGCTGGTTCGGGCAAATCATGCAGCTGCAAAATTGGTTGGGACTAAGGAAGAAGAGCGCGGATAATCGCACCTTTATTTTCCCTGTGGTTCCGGCGGCGATGTGACAAGGACATTCGCTCAGACCAACACGTCTTATGCAGTTAGTTCCATAATATATATTCTGTGATTTGGCTATGTAGCCGGGTACATTCTATTTCCAACTGCGACATGCCAATGATTTCAAGGGGTGGTGGGTTCAAGGATGAAGTGCGACTTGCGATAGATAACAGTGGCTTATCAGTTGCAAGGAACGACCCATGAAACGCACCTACTCCCAGATCAATCTGGATGAACGCCGCAAGATCGTGCGCTGGCGTACAGCTGGACTGAGCGTTGACGTCATCCCGCAAAGTTAAAGTGTCCTGTTTCTGCAAAGTTGAATTGTCACACTCTCCGGGTCTGAAGGACGTCTGGGAGATTGCAGATGGGATTGATAGCGATGAGCGAACGCGATCTGCAGCGGATTGAGATTATGTCTAAGGTCATCGCGGGGCGGATGACGCTACTCGTCGTGTGAGCCCTTTCAGCGACATCACGCTGCACGTCCACGTGAGAGTCTCCTGTACGCCACGTATCATATCTGAAAGCCGAGCATGACTAAATGTCGTGGTGCAAGCATGACGATTAGGCGCGCTAATTTTTTGTGCGTATTTCCTAACATGATATCTATCATGAAAACATTTCATTCGTTATTTTCGGATCTGGCCACGGAGCGGTTAGGTCGTCGCCGGGCTAGGGGCCGTGCAAACGTTCCATTGAAGGGAACAGCAGGACGCTATACCATGATGTAAAGAGACAGATTTATGTTGTCACCTCTCGAAAACACATGCCTGCAATGGATTTCGCAGGGTCGGAGTGTCCGTGACATCTCACGGATCACCGGACGAACCATCGCAGAAATCAAGTCTTGTCTGACAGGGGCCGGTGCATCGCCTTGTGTGCCATCGCTGGACGATGCCGATGGGAAGGCAACATTGTCGGAAGGCAAGATTTCAGAAGCGGGTGGTGATCATTAGTCAAGCAAATGGCACTGAACCGTCTACCGAATGGTCTACGGAGCAAGACGCTACGACATTTACCTCACCGAAAGACCAGAGAGTCGAATGTCGCAGACAACAAGGGTAGGTCCACAACGGCCGGCAAGCGAATTCTCTTTTTGGTCGAGGCATTTGTCATCGTGTTTCCGGAGGTAACCGTTCAGCGCGATAGGCATCTTCGTTATGCCGGATGTCGCGCATCCTTCGTCTTCGCGTGAAGGAGGCCATCGACAGTCTGTCTCGGTCGAAGACGGTGCCTCATAAGAGGCTTTTGGAATGCAGTCTGGAAAGGCACCGAGCGAGACGCCGTTCCGCCACGTGAACTGAAATTCCAGCCCTGGCCAACGCCGCTTCTCTTAAATGGCGTCTTGACCCAGATTCGGATCTTCTACGATCAACCCGTGAAGGGTCCGCAGCCACGCTACGGCCTCTTGGCGTTGCCTGCGCGGTGATCGCGCCCGTCTCAGGGCCTTTTCGGAGCCATCGAGCGGGAATTGGCCCGCTCCCGAATGGAGCCGATCACGATGTCGCACGATCTTTCCCTCGCACAGTCCCACGCCTTCCAACTTTCCCGTGATCTGATGGTCCCGGTCACCGTCTTTACAGTCGACGGTAAGTACGGGGTCCTGCCCTCCGACGAGATCGACACAGACGACGACCTCAAGGTCATCCATGAATTTCATCCCTGGGCGGCTCATTAGCCGCCATCGCCGTCCCGGCTGCCGCTTGCGAGCGAGCGGTGGCAAGGAAAGCTTCGCCGCAGCTGTCGAATCCTTTGCAGGATTCATCAATTGCCAGCCGCGCCCTTGCCGCCTTTGCTCTTCGCGCCGGACGGGAAGGTGTCCGCGAAGAGTGCGGAAAAGAAATCAGGAAGGACGATCGCCGGGCGATCGGGGAAAAGATGAAGCGAAGAGATATTGAAGAGATCCGCGAGCGGGTCGGATGCGGAGCCGTTCTGGAAACATCGGGCTTTGCAATCGATGTGAAGGAGAGCACCCGTCGCGCTGTGAAATACCGCCGTGGCGGTGCGATCGTCATCGTCACCCACGATGATCGGGGCTGGTTCGATCCCCTTGGCGACGGCAAGGGCGACGTGTTTTCTCTTGTCGCCCACCTCGATGGTGGTGGCTTCATCGAGGCTTTTGACCGTGTAGCAGGTCTCATCGACTTCCAGTCGGTCGAGCCCGACTGGGCGAAAGCACCAGCAACAAAAACGGCGACTGGGACGATCCATGATCGATGGATCTCGCGCAGGGATCCTTGGCCAGCATCGGATACCTGGCGTTACCTGCGGTTCACGCGCTTCATACCAGCCCGAATTTTGAAGGGTGCCATCAGACAGGGTGTACTTCGGAAGGGGCCTTATGGAAGCATGTGGGCCGGCCATGTCGACGCGGACGGTGACATCTGTGGTTGGGAAGAACGCGGCCCGGACTGGCGGGGCTTTGCGACGGGCGGCGCGAAGGTCCTATTCCGGCTAGGCCCATCCGACGCGCAACGGCTCTGTGTAACGGAAGCCGCCATTGACGCCATGAGCCTCGCTGCGATCGAAGGCATGCGAGAAAGCACTCTGTATCTCAGCACCGGCGGCGGGTGGTCGCCGAACACGGATTTAGCGCTGCGACATCTGGCTCGTCACCAAGACGTGCAACTGGTCGCTGCAACCGATGCCGACCAACAGGGCGAGGCCTATGCGCACCGGCTTCGGGAGCTGGCCGAACAAGCTGGTTGCAACTGGTCGCGTCTGCGACCGCCGGCGGCCGACTGGAATGAGGTGCTGAAACAACGGGAGGAGGGAAGAAGGAAGAGAGAGACGGAAAAGAACAACGTGCCGCATTCGCGCCGCCCGCATCAAGGGAGGCTTCGCCCGGCCTTGCCGGCCCTTGACCCGGGCGGACACGATGCCGGCGGCCCGGGAGAGGTCATGGAGGATTGAAGAGATAAGCATCATGGTCGTGACGACGGTGCTCGCTTCGGTCCGGACGTCTCTCAAGGAGCCGAAAATGAACACCTCTCCCAAAATCCGCAAGGTCTTTCAGGGCGTGGCGACGCGCCAGCAAATGTTCCGCATGTTCGACCGTCACGCCCAGCGGCCGGACCGATGGGCCGACGACGCTTCTCCCCTGTATGCCGGTGAATGGTTCGAGATCACGGATGCCGAGAACGACTATATGTTCGAGATCCTCCCTCCGCTCTGGACCCGAGGATCGATCTTCGCCATGCGCGAGTATCTGACGGGCTCGGTGACATCGGTGTTCTTTACCTTGCGCATCGATGGGGCCATCCGCCACTTCCATGGCTATTGCGATCTGTCCGACCGCTCCGCCATCGAGCATATGCGCGTGGCTATCGTCGAGCGGGAAAGTCGCCCGGTCGGGTCGATGTCCCGCCAAGAACGGCTGGAGCACGTCTGGAGCAGCACGGCTGACGACTATCGGGGTTACGCTGGCGAAAGATGGCCGGAAAGAGACCGTGGGCACCGCACCGTTGTCCTCTACGGCGGCAAGGACGGCACGTTCCTGAAACGGCTCGACGATCTGACCGACGAGGAAATCTCCGCCAAGCTCCCGGTGCATCTGCGGCACCTCCCCTCCTCCATCGCCGCCTGAGCGGACCGACAGTCGCCGTAACCGGTCGCGAATAGCGGCCGAAGTCGTTCACCACCGGCTCGACCGGATCCCCACTTCTCCGCGCTTTTCGAACTGCCCGCGCCGGCAGATCGACGAATTGCGCCTTCATTAGGAGTTTCATCGCATGAGTAGCCATCCCTTTTCACTCGACATCTTCGGGAACACCGCGCTGTCGACCACGCTCGATCTCGGCATCACCGGTCTCAGCGGCCCCGCACCTGAAGCGGCAAACGATGACGAGCCCGATCCGACACCTCCGGCGCCCGCCGCGGCCCTCGTGGCACCAGCTGGTTCGTGCTCTCGCCCGCAGGGTCAGCGTTCCAACTTCTACCTCGATGGCGACCGAGGCCTTGCCGCGTCCTGGAGGGATCGCGCCCGCGCCAATGTCGCGGCCATCCTGATCGCGGAGGCGATCGAACAACAGGAACGGCCGGCCACGCCAAAGGAGCAAGCGCAACTGATCCGCTTCACCGGCTTTGGCGCCAGTGAACTGGCGAACGGAATGTTCCGCCGACCGGGCGAGATCGAGTTCCGCAAGGGCTGGGATGAGGTCGCGGGTTCGCTGGAAAGCGCCGTCTCGCCTTCGGACTACGCATCGCTTGCGCGATGCACCCAGTATGCCCATTTCACGCCGGAAGTGATCATCCGGGCAATCTGGGCCGGGTTGCTGCGTCTCGGCTGGCGCGGCGGTCGCGTGCTCGAGCCTGGTATCGGGACCGGCCTGTTTCCGGCGCTGATGCCGCAGCAAGTGCGGGAAGAGAGTTTCGTTGCCGGGATCGAACTGGACCCAGTGACAGCGCGGATCGCTCGCTTGCTGCAGCCGAAGGCCCGGATCGTCAATGGCGATTTTGCACGAGCGGAGCTTTCGTCGATCTTCGATCTGGCGATCGGCAATCCGCCCTTTTCCGATCGCACGGTCCGCTCGGACCGAGCCTATCGGAAACTCGGGTTTCGCCTGCATGACTATTTCATCGCCCGGTCGATCGATCTCCTCAAACCCGGCGGTCTCGCTGCCTTTGTCACCTCGCACGGAACGCTCGACAAGGTGGACGGCGCGCCGCGCGAGCATATCGCCAAGTCGGCCGACCTGATCGCCGCAATTCGTTTGCCCGAGGGCAGCTTTCGCCGCGACGCCGGCACGGATGTCGTCGTGGACATCGTCTTCTTCCGCAAACGCAAGCCTGGCGAGGAGGCCGGCGACCGCTCATGGCTGGATCTGGAAGAGGTTCGGCCTGCCAGCATTGAGGCGGAACCGATCCGCATCAACCGCTGGCTCGCACGTCATCCCGAGTTTGTTCTTGGCAGCCATGCCACGACGTCCGGCCCCTTCGGCGAAACCTATACCTGCATCGCGCCCGCCGCTCAGGATTTCGAGGCTGCCCTTGGCGCCGCCATCGCCAGTCTGCCCGCAGGCCGCTATGACGGCGAGCCGACGCAAATCGACATCGAACTTGAGACAGAACTTGGCGATATCGTTGATCTGAAGCCCGACACGACCAGGATCCGCGAGGGCAGCTTCTTCGTCGACAAGGCGCACGGCCTCATGCAGATGATCGAAGGGGCGCCGGTGGCGGTGACCACGCGGAAAGGCCGGACAGGCGAAGGCCTGTCGGAAAAGCATGTGCGGATCGTCACCAAGCTGATCCCGATCCGCGACGCGGTGCGCGACGTGCTGAAGTGCCAGGAGGCCGATCGACCCTGGCGCGATGCTCAGGTCCGGTTGCGCATTGCCTGGTCGAGCTTCGTGCGCGACTTTGGGCCGATCAACCATACGATGGTCTCGATCCGGGAGGATACGGAAACGGCGGAGGTGCGGGAAACGCATCGCCGGCCGAACCTGCAGCCCTTTCTCGACGATCCCGACTGCTGGCTGGTCGCCTCGATCGAGGACTACGACCTCGAAACCGACACGGCGAGGCCCGGTGCGATCTTCTCCGAGCGTGTCATTGCACCGCCGGCCCCGCCCGTTATCACATCGGCCGCGGACGCCTTGGCTGTCGTTCTCAACGAGCGTGGCCGCGTCGATGTCGAGCACATCGCCGAACTTCTGCATGTCGAAGCGGCCAAGGTGATCGAAGAGCTTGGCGATGCGATCTTCCAGGATCCGGCCGACGGCGCATGGCAGACCTCCGATGCCTATCTCTCCGGCACGGTGCGCACGAAGTTTGGCGTCGCTCAGGCGGCCGCCGCGCTCGATCCGGTGTTCGAACGAAACGTCCGCGCCTTGAAAGACGTACAACCGGCGGACCTGCGGCCATCCGATATCACGGCCCGGCTTGGCGCGCCGTGGATCCCTGCTGCCGATGTCGTCGCCTTCGTGCACGAGACGATGGGCGTCGATATCCGCATCCACCACATGCCGGAACTCGGCTCCTGGACAGTTGAAGCCCGACAGCTCGGATATAATGCCGTCGGCACCTCGGAATGGGGCACAAGCCGCCGGCACGCCGGTGAGCTGCTGGATGATGCGCTCAACAGCCGCGTGCCGCAGATCTTCGATGTCTTTAAGGATTCCGATGGCGAGCGCCGGGTGCTGAATGTCGTCGATACCGAGGCTGCGCGCGATAAGCTGCAGCGGATCAAGCAAGCCTTCCAGACTTGGGTCTGGACGGATCCAGATCGCACCGATCGACTGGCTCGGATCTACAATGACCGCTTCAACAACATCGCGCCACGGAAATTCGACGGCTCCCACCTGAAGCTTCCGGGCGCGTCTGCCGCCTTTACGTTGTACGGACATCAGAAACGCGGCATCTGGCGGATCATCTCATCCGGCTCCACCTACCTTGCTCATGCCGTCGGCGCCGGCAAGACGATGACCTTTGTCGCCGCCATCATGGAACAGCGCAGGCTTGGTCTGATCGCCAAGGCGATGCTGGTCGTTCCCGGTCATTGCCTGGCGCAGGCCGCGCGCGAATTTCTTGCGCTGTATCCCAACGCTCGCATCCTCGTCGCCGACGAGACAAGCTTTTCCAAGGACAAACGTGCCCGTTTTCTGTCGCGTGCGGCGACTGCGACCTGGGATGCGATCATCATCACGCATTCGGCCTTCAAATTCATCGCCGTGCCGTCAGCCTTCGAGCAACAGATGATCCACGATGAGCTGCAGCTCTACGAGGATCTGCTCATCAAGGTGGACAGTGAGGACCGTGTGTCGCGCAAGCGCCTCGAACGGTTGAAGGAAGGCCTGAAGGAACGGCTCGAAGCGTTGTCGACGCGCAAGGACGATCTGCTGACGATCGCGGAGATCGGCGTTGACCAGATCGTCGTCGATGAGGCGCAGGAATTCCGCAAGCTCTCCTTCGCCACCAACATGTCGACTCTGAAGGGCATCGACCCGAATGGTTCGCAGCGCGCTTGGGACCTTTACGTCAAATCCCGGTTTATCGAGATAAATAACCCGGGTCGCGCACTCGTGCTTGCCTCCGGCACCCCGATCACCAATACGCTCGGCGAGATGTTCTCGATCCAGCGCCTTCTGGGCTACGCGGCGCTTGCCGAGCGCGGGTTGCACGAATTCGACGCCTGGGCATCGACCTTCGGCGATACGACCACCGAGCTGGAGATCCAGCCGTCGGGCAAATACAAGCCGGTCAGCCGGTTTGCGAGCTTCGTCAATGTGCCGGAACTGATCGCCATGTTCAGATCATTCGCGGATGTGGTCATGCCGGAGGATCTGCGCCAGTACGTCAAGGTCCCTGATATCTCGACCGGGCGCCGGCAAATTCTGACAGCGAAGCCGACCCAGGCCTTCAAGAATTACCAAACAGTTCTTGCCGCTCGCATCAAGGCGATCGAAAACCGTGAGGGACCGGCCAAGCCCGGCGACGACATCCTGCTGTCCGTCATCACCGATGGTCGGCACGCGGCGATCGATCTGCGGCTGGTGGATCCGGACAATGACAACGAGCCGGACAACAAGCTCAACCTCCTGATCGAAAACGCGCACCGCATTTGGCAGGAAACCGCAGCGCACACCTATCTCCGCCCGGACGGCAGGCTGTTCGATCTTCACGGCGCTGCACAGATGATCTTCTCCGATCTCGGCACGATCAATGTCGAGAAATCACGGGGTTTCTCAGCCTATCGCTGGATCCGCAACGAGTTGATCCGGCGGGGCGTGCCGGCTTGCGAGATCGCCTTTATGCAGGACTATAAGAAGACCGAGGCAAAGCAGCGCCTGTTTGCGGACGTTCGTGCCGGCAAGGTCCGCTTCCTGATCGGCTCGTCGGAGACCATGGGGACGGGGGTCAATGCCCAACTGCGGCTGAAAGCGCTGCATCACCTCGACGTGCCCTGGCTGCCGTCGCAGATCGAGCAGCGGGAGGGGCGGATTGTTCGCCAAGGCAACCAGCATGACATGGTGGACATATTTGCCTATGCGACGCAAGGCTCGCTCGACGCGTCCATGTGGCAGAACAACGAGCGCAAGGCGCGCTTCATCGCCGCCGCCTTGTCGGGCGACACCTCGATCCGCCGACTGGACGATCTCAGCGAAGGGGCTGCCAACCAGTTCGCGATGGCGAAGGCCATTGCATCGGGGGACGAGCGATTGATGCAAAAAGCCGGTCTCGAAGCCGATATCGCCCGGCTGGAACGCCTGCGCGCAGCACACGACGACGAACAGCATGCGGTTCGCCGTCAGATCCGCGATGCCGAGCGCGACATCGACGTTTCGGAACGCCGGATCACCGAGATCGGTCAGGACATCGAACGCCATGTCCGGACCGAAGGCGATGCGTTCACGATGACGGTGACGGGCGACCTCCATCAGGATCGCAAGATCGCGGGACGTGCGCTGATGAAGGAGATCCTGACCCTCGTTCAGCTTCAGCAAGAAGGTGAAATCCACCTTGCCTCGATAGGCGGGTTCGATCTCGTCCATGACGGCGAGCGTTTTGGCAAAGGTGACGGATACCACTATACCACGGTCCTGCAGCGAACCGGCGCAGACTACGAAATCGATCTCGAAGTGACTGTGACGCCTCTCGGGGCGATTTCAAGGCTTGAACATGCGCTTGACGGGTTCCACGAGGAGCGGGATCGCTATCGCCTTCGGCTTGAGGAGGCCCATCGGCGCCTCGCGTCCTATCGCTCTCGGGAGGGAGGCCGTTTTGCGTTTTTCGACGAGCTTGCGGAGAAGCGCAAGGCCTTGGATGAGGTCGAGGAGGCCCTCGCGAAATCCGCTCGCGACGACACCGAGCCGCATGGTGTTGCGCGATAAAAGGTGTTTGTTTTGCTCATGGTTGTGTGGCTGCGAAGCCGGATGGGCAAAACGGAATCGAAGTGTGAGAGAGAGAAAGGCGGAAAAAACCTCTCGCAGACCAGCCTGCCCGCCGACGCTGACGCTCAACCGTTACCTGCGCATACCGACCACTCGTTCTCGCAGGGCTGTGAGCCCCGCTCGTTCTTCGCGGCAGGGACGCTCGGTGACAGTTGCGCCGGCCCGTCCGCCCTGCGGTTCGGGGGATGTCTTCGAAAAGAATGAAGACAGGAAAGGCTGGCGCCTGGCCGGTCCCCAAAACCCCTAAAGGAGTTCTCCCATGCACATCATCAAGGTCGATCCGCGTTCGCTGAAAGAAAATCTCGACGACGCGCGCCGCTCGACATCATCGCCGCAGTCGGATGCGTTGCTGCTGGCAACGGTGAAAGCCGTCGGCATCATCCAGCCGCCCGTTATTTCGCCCGAACTCGACGGCGGAAATGGTTATGTCATTCAGGCGGGCCATCGTCGCGTCCGCCAGGCTATCGCCGCCGGTCTCGAGGAAATCGACGTCCTCGTCGTTGAGGCCGCCAACGACAACGGCGCGATGCGCTCGATGATCGAGAACATCGCTCGCGAGCCCCTCAATCCCGTCGACCAGTGGCGCGGCATCGAACGCTTGGTCGCACTCGGCTGGACCGAGGAAGCCATCGCCGTGGCGCTGGCCCTTTCCGTCCGCCAGATCCGCAAGCTGAGGCTTCTCGCCAACGTCCTGCCAGCAATGCTCGACCAGATGGCCAGGGGCGACATGCCGAACGAGCAACAGCTTCGGACGATCGCTGCGGCCTCGCTCGACGAGCAGAAGGAGGTCTGGAAGGCGCACAAGCCGAAGAAGGGCGATACCGCGCATTGGTGGTCTGTCGCCAACGCGCTGAACAGAAAGCGGATGTATGCCAGGGATGCAAGCTTCGCCGACGATCTTGCTGCGGCCTACGGCATCGAATGGGCGGAAGACCTGTTCGGGCCGGCCGACCAGGACAACCGCTACACGACGGATGTCGAAGCCTTTCTCGGCGCACAGCAGGAGTGGATGACGAGCAACCTGCCGAAGAAGGGTGCCATCGTCGAGGTTAACAGCTGGGGCCAGCCGGAACTGCCGAAGAAGGCAAGCCAGGTCCATGGCAAACCGGGCAACGGCGACCATACCGGCATGTATCTCGATCGCGAGGGCAAGGTCCAGACCGTCCATTATCGGTTGCCCGAAGGCAAGACCGCCACGGGCCGGTCGGGTGCAACCGGCGATGGGTCGCAGCCTGACGACATGGCGGTCGGCTCGAAGCCACGGCCGGACGTCACCCAGAAGGGCCTGGAGATGATCGGCGACTTCCGCACCGATGCACTGCATGAGGCGCTTGGCCGAGCACCGATCGAGGACGACATGCTGATGGCGCTGCTGGTGCTTTCACTTGCGGGCCTCAACGTGCGGATTGATAGCGGGGCCAACGATCAGGTCTTTGCCCGGGGCCGGTTCGAACGTCACGCGGCCCGCCTGTTTACGGAAGACGGACAACTGTCGTTCGACATCGATACAGTTCGGGTTGCGGCCCGCTCTGCCCTGATCGACGTCCTGTCTTGCCGGCGCGGCATGTCGAACAGCGGCGTCGTTTCCCGCATCGCAGGTGAGGCGATCGGCGCTGATGCCTTCCTGCCGAATATGGGAACGGAGGACTTCCTGTTGTGCCTGTCGCGGCAATCTCTCGAAACCGCGGCAAAGGAAGCGAATGTGCAACCACGTTCGCGGGTGCGCGAAACGCGGGCAGCCCTCGTCGAGCATTTTCAGAACGCGCATCTCGTTCATTCGAGCGCCCTGTTTGCACCTGACGCTGAAGGGGTGACCAGCCTGATCAAAGCCGGTGAGCACAAAATTGCGTCGGATAACGACGAGCTCGAGGACGAGGTGACGAACGGCCCGGACGACGCTGCGGAGGAAGATAACTTCGGCAATGGCGATGAAGAACTCGCTCCCGCGGTTCCTGTAAATTCCCCCAGACGACGCTGTTGAACCGGGTGATGAGCAGGTTTCCGACGAAGACGATGCGGCCTATGGCATCGCCGCGGAATAATCGCCCTCCCTGCATCCGATCTAACCACGCCGCCGGCATTCCCCGGCGGCGTTTTCATTTCCGTTTCCAGAAAGGAGCGAACAGATGACGTCCGCGTCTCAAGTTGAAAACCAAACACCCGCTGCGGTGGGCGAGTACGCCGTCACCTTCGGTGTCAGCGCCGATGGATTTCCCGTAGCCCGCATCGGCGATACCACCCTGGCGATGGTGCCGACGGCCGACGGCAGCGCGGGCTTTCTCGCCAGCGTGTGGCGTTCTAACCGCCCGTTGTCGAATCTGAAGCGGCAAGACTTCCTTGGGCATGAAGCACATCTCGACAGCGAGGCGGGGTTTCGCCCCCGGGTTTTGGAGATAGCCCGGCACAAGACCGAACTCGCGACCCTCCGCCGTGAGCACGTCCGCATGTCCTGCAGCACGCCATGGGGCGCGTCGCAGCATGCAACGATCTATGCCGACGGCATTGTGTCCCACACGACCTCAGGCCATGGCGGCTTCCATCTGTCAGCAGCACGCAACGTCAAAGTCCTTGAAGCGTTGCGAAATGCGTCCGGCTGGTACGAGGAGGATGCGGAGTGGGCCATCGTCGCCCAGACATTTCCCGAGGTGTTCACGACCTATGAGCGGCGTAGCGCGAATGAGACGATCCGCAATACATGGCCGATTGAGTGGGAGAAGATCCATGGTTGCCAGCTGAAGCCGGGCGAGTCCTGGACAAAGGACAAGAAAACCTTCGAGCAGGAACACATTCACGACTGGATAGTGACCTCCGCGATTCGCTCCAGCCACAACGCCGGCATGGTCGAGGTTGTGGCGCGGTGCAGCAGTACCGGCACTGATCGGGTGCAGCGGCAGATTGAGGGACGTGCCGAGCGTCTGACGGTGACCGAGAAGGCGAAGGCCAGCAATCGCACCCACAAGCGATCCGGCGCCCGTTGGACGCGGGCTGACGAAATGCTTTCCAAAGCCACGTCGGCATCCTCACCTTCATGCGGCGCAGGGAACTCGAGGTGCTTGTCCGCAAGCTCGAACGACAGGATCGCGCCATCGCGTTCGTTCGATCGAAGCTCGACATCGGCGGTTTGCAACAGGCGGCGTGAAGCGGACCTTGGATCACTTTCACAGACAGCCGTGTAAGCGGCGGCTCTGGAACGGTCCTGTCCGGAGTTGGCCATCTGTTCCATGGTCGGCTCGGGTGCAGGTCGCGAGCCCGTGCCGGCCTGCCCTTCGTGTTCGTTGCGGTCTGAACCGGCGGCCGGTCGTTTCAAGGCCGCTGGCGCGCCGCGGTGCGGCCGTACCAGCCTTGTTTCTCAAACCAGGCCCGCGGCCTTCGCAGGTGTGCCACCCGCTTGGCCGCAAACCAGATTTGCTCTCTCAGCCGTTCCGGACCTGTGAAAGCGCCCGCCTTCCGCCGGTTCCCTTTGACCGCACCGAAGGGCAGACCGGCATGGGGCCGGAGCCGCTTCGGAGAACCGAAACCAAGGAAACCCACATGGCCAAGCAAGCGACATCCAACCGTTCTTCCGCCCGCATTGTCCAACTCCGCAAGGGCGCCACCGTCGAGATGGTCCGCCTCACCTGCCCTGACAGCGCGCAGGCCCTCAAGATCGCCGAGAGCTTCGGAAACGCCGTCGTTGACAGTGATGGCATCCGCGACGAGCACGAACGTCTGCTCACCGAGAGTGCCGCAAGCCTCAGCGAGGGCCTCGGCGAAAAAGCCATGCAAATCCATCTGCAGCGCATCGTCGGCGCCTTCGTCGGATCGGCGCACGGCGCTGGCCAATTCTACTCCCGCGCAGTCTCCGAGGCGCGTGACGCAACCGCCAAGGCCTCTAACGATGCCCGCGACGAGGATCTTGACGGCCCGGTCGGCTATGACAGTGCCGCCCAGCGCAAGCGGGAATTCGCGGCCGACATGGGCATCCAGGCCCATGCGCTCAGGATGGCGGCCGAGGGTGCGGTTGCCGCCTACGAACAGGTGATCGGCGAGACCTGGAAGCCCTTCGATCGCCCGGTCGAAAACCCCGGCGCCAGTCTCGACCGCAAGGCAGCGGCAGCTCAGATGGACGCTCTCGGCTGAGCCCGCAGGGCGGGGTATCAGTCCCGCTCATTTCTTCCGCCCGCATCGGTCGGTCCCCGTCGGGGCCGGCCTTTTCCATGTCGAAGCTGAACAAGGGAATTACCCGCGGATCTGCGGCCCGTCTCGGTCGGTGGTCCTGCAGGAGCCGGCTTGCCCGCGCAACGGCTTCGCCGTCCTCCTCTTCGTTCCGGCCCTCTGGGTGCGCGCAAAGCCTGTTGCCTCCTGCGTCAGGACCTCCGTGACGGACCGCGATCGGCGCGGTCCAGAAAAGGAGAAATCAAAATGAACAGGAAATCGACCGGAGACCGCAGCGACATCTACACCCGGATTACCGACCGGATCGTTGCCGCTCTCGAGCAGGGCGTTCGCCCGTGGATGAAGCCGTGGAGTGTGGCGAATACGCAGGGGCGCATTTCCCGGCCGCTCCGGCACAATGGCCTGCCTTATTCGGGCATGAACGTGTTGCTCTTGTGGTCGGAAGGGATAGCGCGAGGATTCTCCTCGCCGATGTGGATGACGTTCAAGCAGGCGCTCGAACTTGGCGCCGCGGTGCGCAAGGGGGAGACCGGCTCGACGGTGGTCTTCGCCAGCCGGTTCATCAAGTCCGAGAGCGATGGCCAAGGCAATGAGGTCGATCGTGAAATTCCCTTTCTCAAAGCGTACTCGGTGTTCAACATCGAACAAATCGATGGACTTCCCGATCGCTATTATGAGCAACCGTTGGCCGTTCTCGATCCGGTGGAGCGCATCGACCAAGCCGACCGTTTCTTCCGCAACACGGGTGCCCTGATCAGGCACGGCGGCAGCCAGGCCTACTATTCGCCGGTTACGGACCACATCCAGATGCCGCCGCTCGAGACGTTTCGCGATGCGGCCGGCTACGTGGCAACGCTCAGCCATGAAGCCACGCATTGGACGGCACACCCTGCCCGTGTCGGCCGCGATCTCAGCCGTTACGCCAAGGACATGAGTGAACGTGCGCGCGAAGAGCTGATTGCCGAACTTGGCAGTTGCTTCCTCTGCGCCGATCTTGGCATCGTCCCGGAACTGGAGCCGCGGCCGGATCACGCTTCTTATCTTCAGTCCTGGCTGCGCGTCCTGTCAGACGACCGGCGCGCGATCTTCCAGGCGGCGGCGCATGCGCAGCGCGCTGTGAGTTTTCTTCATGATCTGCAAGGGGCAGCAGAGACTGGGACCAAGGCGGCTTGAAGCCAACCGGACGATCAGTGACGGTTGTCGTCCACACCGGCGGTCGTCGCCTCGACCGGGCCTCGTTCGACGTGGTGGTCATCGTTCAGCGTAAGATCCAGCTTTCCCCAGATCGAGGGCTTGTTGGTATCGGACGCGAGTTTACGGGATGGCTTTCGTTCAACAATGAACGGCTTTGTCTGCTGACGCATGGATCCTCCGGGCGACGATTCGCTGACGAACGATAGCGCGCGGTTTCTTCCGTGCAACCGGCACTTTTCGTGAGACGGGTTTTCACTGGGGTTGGGCTACAATCGACAGATTGTCCAAGGCGGTTATTCCAAAATTGCCACTCTCGAAGCGGCTGAGTGTCGCGACCGCCATAGCAATATTCCTCTACCGCCTGTTTCCGGCGCTCCATGTGCGGGCTCGATGGGGCATGTCTGATCGGAGAGCGGCTGCGCCTCGATCGTCTTCCCGCAACGGCCGTCCGCAACTTTCTTCCCCTGCGAACTGCGTTCGCATTCCTCGCGCGACAACGAAGTTTCTCCCGGCCGCCCTCCATTGCATTGCGGCCCTGTGCCACCCCATCGCGTGATACGCGACGGGGACCCCGGCGGGTGCGGTCCGATCGTCCCCGGTCTTTGCGACTGCCATCGAGGCCGCAATGGCGCGGCCCGAACAAGCAAAGGAACACCACCATGGCGACCATCGGCACCTTCACCTCCACCGAGACCGGCTTCACAGGCTCGATCCGCACCCTCGCCCTCAACGTCAAGGCCCGCATCGCCCGCGTCGAGAACCCCTCCGACAAGGGCCCGCAGTTCCGCATCTAGGCAGGCGCCGTCGAACTGGGCGCCGCCTGGCAGAAGCGCTCCGAGAACGACCGCGACTACCTCTCGGTCAAGCTGGACGACCCGAGCTTCCCGGCGCCGATCTACGCAACCCTCACCGAAGTCGAAGGCGAGGATGGCTACCAGCTGATCTGGTCCCGCCAGAACCGCGACTGAGACATCGAGGCTCCGCCCGCCGGGCAGGGCCTCTTTCCATCCCTCCAGCTCATTCCCATCCCACTATCGGATGAAAATGGATGGAACAATGGATGCTGCTATGCCATACCGTTTCGGATGGAAACGGATGGAACATTGGATGCCGGCTCTCGATCTTTCGACCTTGCGGATAACGCCGGAGATCCTGTCGCTCATCGCGGAGATTGACGAGTTCAAGGGCGCATGGCGTGCCCTTGGCCGCATTGCGCCCGACCGCCTGTCGAGCCTGCGCCGGGTTGCCACGATTGAGAGCATCGGATCGTCGACCCGCATCGAGGGCGCCAAGCTGAGTGACCGCGAGGTCGAACGGCTGCTCGTAAACCTGCGGATCGGCTCTTTCTCCAGTCGCGACGAACAGGAAGTCGCAGGCTATGCCGAGGTGATGGAGACGATCTTCTCGGCCTTCGACGCCATTCCTCTCAACGAAAACCACATCCGCCAGCTTCATCGGGATCTGCTCGGGCATTCGACCAAGGATGAGCGACATCGTGGGGACTGGAAGACGCTTTCCAACAATGTCGAGGCGTTCGACGAGAACGGTGCGAGCCTTGGCGTCGTCTTCGCAACAGCCTCGCCGTTCGATACGCCCGGCCGCATGGCGGAGCTAGTGGCCTGGCAGCAGGCCCAGGAGAAGGATGGGACCTTCCACCCCCTGCTGATCGTCGCCGTCTTCGTCGTAGTCTTTCTGGAAATCCATCCGTTTCAGGATGGGAACGGTCGCCTGTCGCGCGCGCTCACCACCCTGCTGCTGCTTCGGGCCGGCTATGCCTACGTGCCCTACAGCTCGCTCGAAAGCATTGTCGAGCAGAACAAGGAGGCCTATTATCTGGCACTTCGCCGCACGCAAGGCACGATCCGCACGGATCGGCAGGACTGGAATCCCTGGGTCGAGTTCTTCCTGCGCAGCCTGCAGCGTCAGAAGCAGCGCCTCGAGCGGAAGATGGAGCGTGAGCGCATCCTGCTCGGCGATCTGCCGGAGTTGTCAGTGTCGATCCTGGAACTGGCGCGTGAGCGCGGACGTGTGACCGTGATGGACGCGGCCAAGGCAACGGGCGCAAGCCGCAATACCGTCAAGGATCATCTGCGCGCATTGACCGATGAGGGACACCTGACCCTGCACGGAGCCGGTCGTGGAACCTGGTACGGCCTGACTTGAAA
The DNA here is from genome assembly GCF_011603255.1 of Ferranicluibacter rubi. Lineage (GTDB taxonomy): Bacteria > Pseudomonadota > Alphaproteobacteria > Rhizobiales > Rhizobiaceae > Ferranicluibacter > Ferranicluibacter rubi. Next base: position 74,453 of record NZ_JAANCM010000010.1, read on the forward strand.
CCGGTGTGAGAGGAGACGGCCCGCGCACCGGTATCGAAGCAGTCGTCAACTGTGCAGGAACGCCGTGCCATCTTCCTTTCCCGTCTGTTTCCCAGCGCTCCATCTGCGGGCTCGATGGGGCATGTCTGATCGGAGAGCGGCTGCGCCTCGATCGTTTTTCCGCAACGGCCGTCCGCAACTTTCTTCCCCTGCGAACTGCGTTCGCATTCCTCGCGCGACAACAAAGTTTCTCCCGGCCGCCCTCCATTGCATTGCGGCCCTGTGCCACCCCATCGCGTGATACGCGACGGGGACCCCGGCGGGTGCGGTCCGATCGTCCCCGGTCTTTGCGACTGCCATCGAGGCCGCAATGGCGCGGCCCGAACAAGCAAAGGAACACCACCATGGCGACCATCGGCACCTTCACCTCCACCGAGACCGGCTTCACAGGCTCGATCCGCACCCTCGCCCTCAACGTCAAGGCCCGCATCGCCCGCGTCGAGAACCCCTCCGACAAGGGCCCGCAGTTCCGCATCTACGCAGGCGCCGTCGAACTGGGCGCCGCCTGGCGGAAGCGCTCCGAGAACGACCGCGACTACCTCTCGGTCAAGCTGGACGACCCGAGCTTCCCGGCGCCGATCTACGCAACCCTCACCGAAGTCGAAGGCGAGGATGGCTACCAGCTGATCTGGTCCCGCCAGAACCGCGACTGAGACATCGAGGCTCCGCTTAGCCGGCGGGGCCTTCTCCCCAGATTGTGAAGCCGGAGACGGGCGTCGAGCCCGCCTCCGGCTTTTTTTCTTGGCATACGGAAACGGGGGATAGCTGCTCAGATCGGGCGAGGGTGCCGAGACGAAATGACCGCGTCAAGGACGAGCGGTTCCCCCGATTTTGCCGCTACGCAACAAAATCGGCTCCCCCACTCGCCGCCGCTGGCGGTCGCATCTGCGATCCCTGACCCCGCCATCCCGTCTCGCCCCGCGAAATCGTCTTTCACACACTCAAGGAGATGAGACGATGACGATCGAACAACACATCGAAGAACTGCGGGCCGAGTTGAAGAACGCATGCGACGCTGCGGAGCGCCGCGAGATCCAGACCGAGTTGGACCTGGCTCAAGCCGAGTTGGCAATCATCACGGCGGAGCAGGACGGAAGCGTTGATGCCGAGCCGCCCTTCTAAGGGCGGTACCACTCATCCGAAAGGACGTCGGGGCCAACGAAACGAAGATGCAAGGCGTTAGCTCGTCTCCTTGTCGAGCGAGGCCATCGACATCAGGGATATTGCAGTCCGGTCGTCGGGCAGCAACTCATCGCCATCAGAATTTTCCCCGCCCCTTCGCGTCTCCTCGCGCACCAAAACTCAGGTGTCTATAAGTCCTCCGCTTCGCTGCGGCCGTACCGATGCACCCCTCCTTGTCCCGGCCTGCGGTCAATCCCCGCGATGTCCGCAATCGACAAGGAGAAACCACCATGCAACGCCTCGCGCAATTTCTTGCAGCCACCGGACGCCAGCTTCGCACGCTCGGCAAGGTGATCTGTCACTTCTTCCGGAAGGGCAAATTCGGCCTGAAGCTCGCAGTCAAAATCCCGTTCTTCTTCGAGATCGAGGCTTCGTTCGAGACCGGCTGGAACCGGCGTGAGTGACGCGCCATCAGGAGAACCTTGTCGGCGCCTTTCTGTCTGAACCTAAGAGACCGAAAGCGATTGGGGTTAGCGTCGCAGATATCGGAGGGTTTGCGGTCGATAGCCGCGAGCGCGTTTTTGTTTCAAAAGTTCCAGAAACAGTCGAACCGCTTCCTCCTCCCGTTCGAACACATGCTGCTTCTCCTGGCCACGTTTTCCGATCCGTCCCCATCGCCGGGTCAGGCAGGCCTCGCCAAACATCGTCTGCTCAATCTCCATGGCATAATACCGCGCCATGTTCCTGGCGGGATCTGATCGTTCGACATAGAGCTGATACGGTTGGGAAATCATGCCGATATCATCGCCAAGCCAGTTCGACGCGTCCAACGACATATGTGAATCAAACAATCGCGACCGATTCATTTTCGTGAAGAACGATTTGGGCGAGGCACCAATGGCGCACGGCTCTAGTCGCGCTGCGACCGGAGCCCGCACGCGGTCTCCGCCCCGTAGGGTGACGATCCTCTCGCAAATAGTCGGCGCTCAACTTATCCGCTGAACCCCGCCGTTTCCTCCGAGAGGTCGTGCCTCCGGTCATCCCCAAGCAGAACGCTTATGTGGGCACATTAAGCGTTTTGCAGATTTTGAAGCTGCTAACCGCCACTTGATGACGACTTTGTCGAACCACGTGCCAGATGCTCAAACGCAAGCCGCGCCTCGTCAAAGTCATAAGCTTGGTCGATGGCCGGACGGGCCTTTTTCGCGGAATAGATACAACCGCGGTCGCCAGGATCGATGACGTCTGGCTCAAGCAATATCAGGACGGAGTTTAATTTCCGGAATGTCGCCTGGGTCAACGAATGCGTTCTAGTTGCACCATGGCCGCCGTCCCCCATCCCATCTGCGCGCGAGGTTCTCCTCCACAAGAAGGGCACCGATCGAACGACCATTCCTGGTGACAATTCTCAATTTTCGACCGTATCGGTCCTCATCTCTACCATCGGAGACAATCGAAAACTTTCCGCCGTTGAGAAGCGTAAGCAACCGACGCTTTGCCGCCTCCCCTTTTGCACGCTCAATCTCGCATCGAGGCGGGCTGAGCTCGGGCGCGTCAATATCGGCAATCCGGATCTTCTTGGCGTGGAACCAGAACGTATCGCCGTCGACAACGCAGTTCACCCGACGGCTCTTCCCGCAGAAGGAGAACTGTGCCGACAACCTGTCGAGCGGAAGCGGAGAAGCCGTCGCAGTCGAAGCGGGAATGCCTAGATCGACGCCCGACCTTGCAGATGCCGCCTCGACGACGATTGCGACCAACATCGCCACACCGATATTTTTCACGCCTTCCCGCCATCCGATCCTCTGTGTCACGTCATTCTCCACTTCATTTTGTTTTCGTTGGCGGCGTGGTCGCCCCGCGATGGAAGCGGTTCTGACCGACGCAGCTTTTCATGTCGTCACGGCGAAACCAGATAGCACGGCCGCATCTGAGCGGCGCGTTACCTGCGGTGAAGACGATCTGTTCGTCGGCGCGCATGCGAAGGACTTCATGCGGCTGGATCAGCGGCCGGCTCGCCAGCAGCTTTGAGCGCGTTCGGGAGGACCCCTTCAACTGGAAACTGCGGCTCACCTGGTCGATCTCGACCGTGGTCATGCCGCAGCGCCGGGAAATGTAATCGGCCGTCTCTGGATCATTGATCGCCGAAAAGCTGATCCAACTGACGCTTTCGAACCATTTGCTCGACGCATCGCGGCCGCCATAGGTTTCGCGCATCTGCCCGATCGACTGGAAGATCAGCGTCAGCGTGATACCGTATTTGCGACCGGCGTCCCGCGCGGTCTCGAGGATTCGCATGTAACCGAGCCGCGCGACCTCATCGAGCAGGAACAGCGCTCGCCCGTTCATGGCTCCATCCCGGTTGTAGATCGCGTTCAGAAATGAGCCGATGATGACGCGCGCCAACCCCGAATGGGTCTCCAGCGTCTTCAGGTCGATGTTGATGAACACATCGACCGTTCCGCTGGCGATATCTTCGGTCGAAAAACTCGATCCCGACACGAGTGCTGCGTAGTTTGGATAAGACAGCCAGTGCGTTTCCTTCACGGCGTTGGCATAGACGCCTGAGAAGGTTTCGGGCGTCATGTTGACGAAGGCCGCGACGTTTTCCTTCACGAAGTCCGACTTCGAATTGGCGTAGATCTTCTCCAGCCGCTCGCGCAATTTTGGCTCCGGCTCTGCAAGGTTTTGGCGGACCTGACGCAACGTCTGGTCTTCTTCTTCCGTATGTCCGGAAAGGCAGACATCGGCGATCATCGCGGTGAGCAACTGCAGGCCTGATGCCCGAAAGAAGTCGTCGCGCACGCCGGTTGCCCGGCCGCTGTCGCTCATGATCCAGGACGCGACAGCGGCGATATCTTCCTCCTTGGTGCCACCGTGCCGGCCGATCCAGTCAAGCACATTCAGCCCCGTTCCAGGAACTTTGGGATCGAGGATATGGACATCCCGTCCGGCCTTGCCGCGATGATCCGCGACCATCGGTGCGACCTCGTTCGACGGATCGAGGACGATGAGCGATCCTCCCCATTTGAGCGCGGTCGGGATCGTCACCGACGTCGTCTTGTAACCGCCGGACCCTGCAAAGATGATCCCGTGCGACGAGCCGAATGAACCATCGAAGCACAGCAGCGGCGACTTGCCGCCTGTTCCCCAAGTCTCGGGCCGATCAGCGCGAAACGACACGGCAGCCGTGCTGTCCCGATCGACACGGTAGCGCTCGCCGATGACGATACCGCCCGCGTTGGAAAACAGCTTTGCGGCATCGGTCAGTTTCATCCAGTCGGCCTCGCCGTGCATGGCGCGTTTGCCCCGAATACGCTTTGGCTCGGACCGTACAAAGGCGGCGTTGCCGATGGCACCGACACGCAACGCGAAGCAGCCAACGATCAGCGCGGCGGCCGCGCCGACCATCGCGGCGGGGTCGAGGTAGGTGATAACGGATTTGCCCGATGGCAGGTTTCCAGCGAAAGCCGCAAGGCGAGTTCCCTCACGCAGCGCGGCTATCAGCATCACCACGACACAGCCGGCCACGACGCCCCATCCGGCGAAACGGATGTTCATCGATCCGGCTGAGGCAAACAGAAACACCGCGCCAATGGCCGCAGCGGCGACGTACGGCGCTGCGATGCCGGCCCGCCCAAGGGTGAGCCTTGCTGCCTCCGTCTTGCCGAAGCCACCAAGCCAGGTCTCCATCCCGGTAAAGGTCAGGGTGATGACGAGCATCAACACGACCGGCATGATGACCAGTATGATCCTATTGCCCGTCATTGCCGAAGGCCTCCGCGCCGATCGACGTCAGACGTGCCCGCTCGTTGTCATTAGACTTGAGGCGGCGATCAAGGTCGATGAGCGCGCCCAGCAACAGCGCGCGCTTCTCGTAGCGAAGTCCAGCTTTGACGATCAGACCTCCGAGCGCGATCTTGTCGCGCGTGTCCTTCTTGCGTGCTTCCGATGTGACGTTCCGGCTCATGCGCTCAAGCCTCGTTACCGCTGCCCTGAGCCGCACCAGCCGAGACCGGTGCCGTTTCCGCAGCAGAGGTGGTGCTTGCGCCTCCCCTCTCCTTCCCGGTCGAACCACTCTTGTCAGGTCCTCCACCTCCCCGAAATCGTTTTGCTAACTCTTCGAACGCGGCCTGCAGTTCCGTTTCGTCGATTTCAAAATCCCCAAGACCTGCTTTGAGCGCGATGCGTCCGATCCGCTCAGCTTCCCGTGTTTCCGCATGCTTCAACTGATCCTGCAGCCTGGCGATTTCTTCGCGGATTTTCGAGGATGGTTTCTTCATTTCCGATCGTCTCCTTGCCGAGAAAGCGTGGCTTTCGAGGCAACAATCCCAGAGCGGAGTGCGGAAAGCACTACTGTGAATCCTACAATCGCCAAGGGCGATGCTTTGGTGAATGATCCCAGCCGTTCGCAAGGACGGCTTCCAAGGGCGCAATTATACGTCGCTGTCGCGACGCCCTGCTTTCAGTGCCCTGGCGGGGCCGACCTTGCGAACAAGCTGTTGATTTCGTTCGCACCTAGAAAGAATTCCGCCGTGGCCGTCCCACATTTCTCAGTTAGCATCGTCACCCGCGGCTCCGGCCGAAGCGCGGTGCTGTCGGCGGCCTACCGGCACTGCGCCAGGATGGAGTTCGAGCGGGAGGCGCGCTCGATCGACTACAGCCGGAAGCAGGGGCTCCTCCACGAGGAGTTCGTTATACCGGACGATGCGCCGGACTGGCTGCGCTCGATGATCGCTGACCGGTCCGTTGCCGGCGCGTCTGAGGCCTTCTGGAACAGGGTCGAGAATTTCGAGAAGCGCTCGGACGCGCAGCTCGCCAAGGACGTCACCATCGCCCTGCCGCTCGAACTCTCGGCCGCCCAGAACATCGCGCTGATGCGCGACTTTATCGCCGAGCACATAACGTCCAGGGGGATGGTTGCCGACTGGGTCTATCATGACGCGCCCGGCAATCCGCATGTCCATCTGATGACGACGCTGCGGCCGCTGACCAAGGACGGTTTCGGGGCCAAGAAGGTCGCCGTCCTCGGCCCCGACGGGAAGCCTCTGCGCAATGACACCGGGAAGATCGTCTATGAGCTCTGGGCAGGGAGTGCAGACGATTTCAACGCGCTCCGCGACGGCTGGTTTGCCGTTCAGAACAAGCATCTTGCTCTTGCCGGGCTCGACATCCGCATCGACGGGCGATCCTTTGAAAAGCAGGGTATCGAACTCACACCCACCATCCATGTCGGTGTCGGAGCAACGGCGATCGACCGCAAGACTGCTCAGGCTTCCGATTCGTCATCGATGCCGTCGTCAACGCTGGAGCGGATCGAACTGCAGGAAGAGCGGCGCTCGGAAAATGCGCGGCGGATCCAGCGCAAGCCGTCGATCGTGCTCGACCTCATCACGCGGGAGAAGAGCGTCTTCGACACAAGGGACGTTGCCAAGGTTCTGCATCGATATATCGACGATGCGGGCCTGTTCCAAAGCGTGATGGCCCGCATCATGCAGGACCCGGACGTCTTGCGGCTCGACAGGGAGCGGCTCGATTTCGCAACCGGCATGTGGGTGCCGGCGCGGTATACGACGCGCGACATGATCCGGCTCGAGGCCGAGATGGCGAACCGCGCGATCTGGCTCGACGCCAAGCCCTCGCACGGTGTTCGAGGCGCCGTGCTCGAGGCGACCTTCGCACGCCACGCCCGTCTGTCGGACGAGCAGAAGGTCGCGATCCGTCATGTCGCGGGAGATGCGAGGATCACTGCCGTGATCGGCCGCGCAGGTGCTGGCAAGACGACGATGATGAAGGCGGCGCGCGAAGCCTGGGAAGCAGCCGGCTACCGCGTCGTCGGCGGCGCTTTGGCGGGTAAAGCCGCCGAAGGTCTGGAGAAAGAGGCGGGCATTGCCTCGCGCACATTGTCCTCGTGGGAGCTCCGTTGGGAACAGGGCCGGAATCAGCTTGATGACAAGACGATCTTCGTGCTGGACGAGGCCGGCATGGTGTCGTCGAAGCAGATGGCGCTTCTCGTGGAGGCGGTGACGGTCAGCGGCGCCAAGCTCGTCCTGGTCGGCGATCCCGAACAGTTGCAGCCGATCGAGGCGGGTGCCGCCTTCCGCGCCATCGCCGATCGTATCGGCTATGCTGAGCTCGAAACCATCTACCGCCAGAACGCGCAGTGGATGCGCGATGCCTCTCTCGATCTCGCTCGTGGCAATATTGCCAAAGCGGTTGCCTCGTACACTGCCAATGACCGGATGATGGGGTCGACCCTGAAGGCCGAAGCCGTCGACCACCTCATCTCGGACTGGAACCGGGATCACGATCCGGCGAGGACGTCATTGATCCTGGCGCATCTTCGCCGCGACGTCCGGATGTTGAACACGCTCGCCCGTGCGAAACTTGTCGAGCGCGGGATCATCGAGGATGGTCACGCCTTCAGGACGGAAGACGGCCATCGTCATTTCGCTGCCGGTGACCAGATCGTCTTCCTCAAGAACGAGGGTTCGCTCGGGGTCAAGAACGGCATGCTGGCCAAGGTCGTCGAGGCAGTGCCTGGTCGCATTGTTGCCGAGATCGGCGATGGCGATCAGAGCCGTCAGATCACGGTCGAACAGCGGTTCTATAACAATGTCGATCACGGCTATGCCACCACCATCCACAAGAGTCAGGGTGCAACCGTCGACCGGGTCAAGGTGCTGGCTTCCCTGTCGCTCGATCGGCACCTGACCTATGTGGCGATGACCCGGCACCGCGAAGATCTCGCCGTCTATTACGGCGCCAGATCTTTCGCCAAGGCGGGTGGGCTGACCGCGCTTCTGTCGCGTAAGAATTCGAAGGAAACGACGCTCGACTACGAGAAGGGCGCCTTCTATCGCGCTGCCCTTCGGTTCGCCGACGTGCGGGGTCTCCACCTCGTCAATGTCGCCCGCACGATCGTTCGAGATCGTCTGGAGTGGACCATCCGGCAGAAGCAAAAGCTCGTCGATCTTGCAAGTCGTCTCACCGCGGTCGGCGCGAAGATCGGGTTCAAGCACACCACCAAACCCGCGACCCCCAACCCCATGATGGAGACGAAACCGATGGTATCGGGCATCACCACATTCCAGAAATCGCTGGAGCAGACCGTCGATGACCGGCTTGCCGCTGATCCCGGTTTGAAGAAGCAATGGCAGGACGTCACGACCCGGTTCCATCTCGTCTATGCAAATCCGGAGAGTGCCGTCAAGGCGATCAATGTCGAGGCCATGCTGAGAGACAAAAACGCTGCGACATCGACGCTGGCTAGGATTACCAGTCGACCGGAGAGCTTTGGTGCGCTGAAGGGTAAGACCGGTCTCCTCGCCGGGCGTGCGGAGAAGCAGGAGCGCGATACGGCGCTGGTCAACGCGCCAGCCCTTTCCCGAAACATCGAGCGTTACCTGCAAACACGGGCGGAAGCGGAACGCAAGCACGAGACCGAGGAACGCGCGGTCCGTCTCAAGGTGTCGGTCAACATTCCGGCACTCTCTGCATCCGCCAAACACACCCTCGAGCGGGTCCGGGATGCGATCGACCGCAACGACCTTCCCGCAGGTCTCGAATTTGCGCTCTCCGACAAAATGGTAAAGGCGGAATTGGAGGGCTTCGCCAAGGCCGTGAGCGACCGTTTTGGCGAACGTGCCTTCCTTGGTATTGCCGCCAGGGAGCCGACTGGAGAAGCGTTCACGTCGATCACACTGGGCATGTCGGCAAGCCAGACAGCGCAGGTACAATCGTCGTGGAAAGCGATGCGCACCATCCAGCTACTGGCGGCGCATGAGCGTGCGACGGAGAACATCAGCCAGGGGCAGGTCCTCCGCCAGAACCAGGTCAAAGGGCTGTCTCTGAAATGAGCGCCCTCGGTTGGAATCGAACGGGAAATCGATCCCACCGGCTAAAGGCGGCGGCCATTGTCGTGACTGCCGGCATCTGTGCGCTCTCGGCTTTTACATTGGGATGGATCGGCGGATTTCGCATCAATCTCACACCGAGCGAGCCGCTCGGTCTCTGGCATATCGTTCCGCTGGATCGGCCCGCCGTGGTCGGTGATGTCGTCTTCATCTGCCCACCGGTGACTGCGACAATGCGCGAGGCGCGCGAGCGTGGATATCTGCGACGCGGTCGTTGCCCGGCTGGCTATGCACCTCTCATCAAGACGATCGCCGGCGTCGCAGGACAGGACGTCGAGGTTGGTGCCGATGTCCGGATCGCGCGCCACGCCGTGCCACGGTCCAGCGTCTCGATGGTCGATGGCAAGGGTCGTCCCTTGGCGCGCTTCAACGGCGGCGTCATCCAGACTGGGCATGTCTTTGTCCATTCGACGTTCATCGGTTCGTTCGATTCTCGGTACTTCGGTCCGATCCCCACGTCCGGTATTCTCGGACAGGCCCAGGAGGTATGGACCTATGCGCCATGAACGCGCCCGGCCGGCGGTGCTTGTCGGCCTGTCCGTCGCAACCGGATGGATCGCATGGAGCGGTGTCGTTTTGCTTCTTCCGGTTTCGCTCCTGTTTCCGGTTTTGTGGTCGATGGCCACAAGCAGAAAGATCGCAGCACTGATTGCAGCCGGATACTTCCTTGCGGCATCGAGAGGCTTGCCGCAGGGCGTCGCCGCCTTCTATCAGTCCGATCTCTGGCCGGGTCTATTGCTCTGGCTTTGCGCATCGTTGAGCTTCGTTGTGGTGCATACTGTCCTGTGGACTGCCAATGCGCGGGCGCAGCCGTTCTGCTATTTCATTGCTTGCGTGCTTATGGCGGTTCCTCCGTTCGGGATTACCGGCTGGGCGCATCCGGTCACGGCTGCCGGAATTCTCTTCTCTGGATGGGGATGGTGGGGGATCGCGGTGATGACAGCCGGCCTGATCGGCCTCGTAACCCGAGTATGGCCAGCTGTCGCCATGGCGCTTGTGAGCGTCTGGCTTTGGTCCGCCGCGACCTGGACCGATCCAACTCTACTGGGCCGATGGCGCGGTGTCGATCTTCATCTGGGTTCATCGCTTGGGCGCGAAACCGGGCTTCAACGTCATCGAGACCTGATCCAGATCGTACGGGGCGCCGCTTCCGACGAAGCAACCTTCGTGGCCCTCCCAGAAAGTGCGCTGGGCGTTTGGACGCCGACGGTCAAGCGGCAGTGGGTTCAGGGTCTGAACGGCACACCGGCAACTGCAATCGTCGGGGCCACCGTGATCATCGAGGACGGTTACGACAACGTCCTGGTCGCGATCTCCGATTGGGGCGGCAAGGTCCTCTATCGGCAGCGCATGCCGGTGCCCGGATCCATGTGGCAGCCATGGCGGGCATGGCTCGGCCAGAGCGGTGGAGCTCGGGCCGACTTTTTTGCCAATCCCATCGTCGAACTGGGTGAAAGACGGGTTGCCCCACTGATCTGCTACGAGCAACTGATCGTCTGGCCGGTGCTGCAATCGATGCTGCACGACCCCGACATCATTCTGGCCGTGGGCAATGGCTGGTGGACGGCGGGTACATCCATCGTCGATATCCAGCGCGCGAGCTTCGCGGCTTGGGCACGCCTTTTTGCCAAACCCCTCGTCGTTTCCTTCAACACGTAGATTTCCGGAGCCTCTATGTTGGACGCTGCCCTGATCCAAGAATGCGCAGACCCCTCGTTAAAACCTGCGGTCGTGGAGCAGTTCATCGACGCGGCCGGCGCACCTGATCCGCTGACTGTTACCGTCAAATCCGGCAGTCGCGCGTTTCTGGTCCCTGTGCCGAAAACTGCGGACGAGGCGCTGGTTGTTATCCGCGAGAATGTCGGCCGGGCCGTGGTCCGGGTCGGCCTGACACAGTTTCCGGCAGGTGTCGGCGTCAATGATGCCTCCGAGCTAAAGGTCGATCTTGTCGATCCCTGCGAGAACCTCCGCATCGGGACCCGCATGTTTGCCAAGGTCCTCGGTCTTGTCGCCAAGTGGTACGGAAATCCCAAAAGTGATGAGGTCTTTCCGCAGATCTTCGAGGATGCCGTCTATGCCTGGAAAACCGGGGAGTTCGAGGGCGTTGCGGTGTTCCAAGCAGAAGACCCCGGTGGGGCGATCGCAAATCAAGTCGTGCCGTTTGAACACGATGCAATTAAGAAGGTGGACGCGGAGGCGCCATTGCAAGCGGATGCAGAACCCTCAAAGGATATAAGCTTGGAAGCCGCCGGAATGCGCATAGACCTCTCGAGGATTGGCGGAGAGTGAAGCGCCAAAGACTCATTCGCTGGGGAGAGAATAGCGGGTGAGGACAGCCTCGTTTCCATCGAGGCTGACTTCGATCACTTCATTGACGATTTCCCCGTGCTCAACCAGATCCTGCAATGTGAGGGCGAATAGCTGCCGTTGAAGTTCTGGAACAACCTGCGGCACGATGATGACAAGACCTACATGCAGGTGTTCCTTGGCGTAGAGCTTGCGGAAATCACGGGCATTGTTCGTGATGAACGTAAAGTCCTCCTCAACGATCCGAGGCATAAGATCCCAGTCCGCTTCTCCGCTCAATCCAAGCCAGTTGACATGGAAACAATCGTGGCCGTAATCGCCTGCCACCGCCACGAGCGACGTATGAAGGCAATCATCGATCAGAAATTTCACGAATTTGCGCCGGAGGGTTCGGTGGCTTTTACCTGACGAAGAGGCAAACGCGTCGTGGATTTAACCTTCAAACCCAACTCGGAAAGCTTGCGCGGCCGTCCTCGGGCTGGGTGCGCCGCAGCCCAGATTTCCGCAAGATCGATCATACGGGCCGTGAGCGAGGGATAACCTTCGACGATTTCCAGCGTGCTGGCGCCTTGGGCTTTCATGGCAGCGATCGTTCGAACGGGGACCCGCGTCTTGTTGAAGACAGGTTCACCACCCATCACGCCCTTGACACTCTGTATCATCTGCTCGGCTTCTCTGAGCGCTTCAGCGCGGGCCGCGAGTTGCTCTCTTGCCCGCGCAACGTCGATAATCAGAAAATCGTCCGCCCTGACAGTATCAGCCTCGGGATTCTGATCGATCGTATCGAACAGACGTTTGCGCCGCTCGGCAGAGAGAATTGATCCGACGCCATACCATAGCTTCAACTGTAGCAAATCCTGATCGTTAAGCGTTCGACCGTCACGGCCGACAGGAGGCGTGGCAATGATGCGTTTGTCGATGGCGTTGTGCACCGACTTGACCGCAACTTCGCTGACAGCTGCTGCTTCAGCCGGGGTGTACGCGCGCGCGGTACCAACCATAATTGTTCTCCTTGGAGAGAACATATAACCCACATCGTCCGTGCCGTAAAGTGTCTCGACGTCCGTCGGTGATAGAAGCCGTTTCTGAAACACAAAGACGAATGCTGCGGCGTCAGCTCGGTTTGGTCAGGAGCTCGGCCGGCTCAACACCGAGCGCACTGGAGATTTGCCCGAGCACGGTAACGGTGGCTGATTTATCGGCGCGTTCGATCGCCCCGATATGGCGAGCGCTTAGCCCTGCGAGGTCTGCCAATTCTTCCTGCGTCAGGTTCATCTCATGACGGATCCGGCGCAGATTGATCGCCATGGTCTCCTTGAGATCCATGACGTAGCGGAGCCAGAATCGGAACAATAGCTCTAGGAACGATCGTTCCGATTCGTTGCAGCACATGATATCAGCATACGCATGAAATCGTTTACGACGACGCGGATCCAAGGAAACGGTCGCGCGTCAACGAAGGTCGTGCAGTGACGGCGTAAATCATGTAAGGCGCCCACAGGCTGTGGGATGATGGCTAAGTGGAGGAATGACTTTGAGTGGCCCCTTCGATACCGACAAACAGAAGATCACACCCCAGTATCGTTCGATGCGGACGTCGGAACTGGAGCCGCTTGCAATCGCTGCGATTCAAGAGCATCGCCGCCTTCTTGCGGCAGACGAAGTCGTCTACGACGAGTGGACGCGCGCGAATGACGACCCTACAGTGCCCGCCTCCGTGCTGCAGTCTCTTCAAGACGAGTACCTCGCACGGCAGAAGACGTCAGAGGCGCAGCAGCAGGAACTCTCCGAGATCATTGACGCTCTCGGCTACGTTCCCGAGGTGCCGATCGGTGACGACGGCGCAGAGTCAGAGTAGCCCGCGCTCTTTCGCCATGAACACCAACTGGGGGATCGTTCTCGCATCAAACTTTTCGCGTGCTCTATCGAGATAATGCTGAACCGTCCTTGCGTTTATCCCGGTGAGAACGGCCGTCTCATGCGCGCCCTTTCCTTTCGTAGCCCACAATACGCAGAGCGTCTCGCGCGGCGACAGCATGCGCTTTGGCGAGATTGCCGTCGATGCCGCGATCATCTTTAGGCGATAGTGGACAGCCAAGACGACCTGAAGAGCAGTTTTGGAGTCGAGGGCGGGCGGCACATCCAACGTTCGCTCGGACGATGCAAAAGTCAGCATCATGGTGGAGCCGAAACTGCCTTCGACGGGAATGGTGACCCCGGAGCAAATGCCGTGTTCAACAGCCTCGTCGCGGAAGCGACGAAGATCCGAGGCGCCACGGGCCGGCCAGTTGTCTGCGGTCCAGGAGAAGATATCCCGTCTGCGCTTTGCTTCCGTCACTACAGGGTCGATGCGGGAATAATGGCTCGTGAGGTAAATGCCCTCCCAAGGCTCAGGGTAGCTGTTGAATGTCCGAATTTCCGGACCCTCCGTTTGAAGGTAAGCGAAACGATCATAACCGTAAGCCTGCGCAAAACTTTTGAGCGCAGCCTTGATCATGTCCTCGTCTTGGGCTGCTTCCAGCATGTCAATGAGTGAGCGAACGGTTCCGTCCAAGGACAGTTCTCCTATCTTTTGGCCCGGCTGTTCGGGAATGCCGGCAAGTCGACTTGCAATACCTTTGCGCCATGGCCTCATAGAAGCCAGCAGACGATTGGACATCGGATGACAACGCGACTCTTGCGGTTGTCTGTTCAGAAACGGCTGTCGCAGGTGTCTTCGCTGCGCAAGACCAGCCCGGAATCCTCAGAGTCAGCAATATCCTGGTCGAGGGAAGGTTCAAGTGTCCTCAATCTAAAATATCAGATTGCAGGAGAATGGCTTTCCAATGACGCTCTTAAACCGTGCCGTCTCGCCAAGAAAATGTCGGCAAAGGCCGTCTACACGGCAGTCAGTTTTCGCGATATGCCGATGGAAATACGATATCCTGATCGACGAGCACATTAAACGTGTATCCGGGCCGGATATTGATCGTCGGCTGGACATTCAGGTTTTTGGATATTGTCTGCTCGGCAACCCGACCGAAGCTTTCTGCAAAGTTCCGGCGTGCGGCATCCGATGCCGTATCCTGAGTTACGAGCGTCGAGCTTTCCGGCATCGACATGTCGATGCCCGTGCCAAAGAGCGCAACGAGTGCGGCTGAGCCGAACGTGCGCCAGAAATGCCGATCGACGTTGTCCCTGAGGCCGCCATAGCCTTCCGCGTCCGTGCCGGCCATGCCGCCGATCTGGAGCGTCGCACCGTTCGGAAAGATCAGGTCGGTCCAGACGACAAGAACACGCTCTTGGCCGAAGGCAACCTTGGAGTCATAGCGGCCGAACAGTTTTGCGCCTTGCGGGATCAGCAGACGATACCCCGTGGCGCTGTCATAGATATTATGACTGATCTGTGCGGTGATCCTGCCGGGCAGGTCGGAGTTCAGTCCAGTGATCAGTGTCGCCGGGATGACGGAGCCGCGTTTTAGTTCAAACGGTGATATTTGCGGCACCACCTTGTTGGGCAGGTATCCGAGATCCTTGATGTCCTGGTTAAAGAATTCTTCTTTGGTGGTCTGCCCGTTCTGATCGGCATTCTGACCCATGACACCGGATTTCAGGGCGGCAGCATACAGGTCAGAAGCGCTGTTCGCCGAATTGGTCGAGGGCTGGTGCCCGTTGTCCGTGTCTTCTTTTGCTTTCTCGAGATCGGACACATCGACTTTCAGCGGAGAGTCCAGTGCCGTTGCGCGCGCCTGCAGCCGCGCCATCCTCTGGCGCTGCGCTTCCCGGATCGACTGCTCGTCCTGCTCCCGCTTTAGCCGTGCCTTCCAGTCTTCTTCGGACTCGAGGCTCTTCCGACGGTCGTTTCTGATCTCCGGTTGCCGCTCTACGACCGGGTCGCTAATTCGCTCCTTTTCGACAACGACAGGCGTGGGCTGAAAGATCTCTTGGTGTTCAGGTTCCCCAATGATCCCATCCGAAATACCCCGCTTTAACTGGTCCCCGAATGTGGTCGCCGGCGAATTCGATGCGCTCTCCAACGCACCGCTCCGATGGAAGGATAGGCCGCGCCACGAGAGACCGACGACCACGACGCCCAGGAAAAGTAGGGTCATGCCGATCGTGACGATGATTGGGAGCCGGTTGAGCCGGCGCATACCCTGCTGATCGTCGGAATTGCCGGCGCTACCCAGCTGTAAAGATTGAACCACGATCGCCTCTCAGTCTCTGTGAATGATCGACAACGGACTTGCGGGTGTGGCACCAGCGGCGGACGGCGCATAAGCGCGGGCAAGCGCGATCGATGGCGTTGTCAGACGCGCCAGAACCTGGCCGTCGAAGCTGTCGACCGACCAGGCGAGCTCCACCGGCTTCTGATTCTCGGCGGTCTTTCCGTCGACGATCACGGTGTAGCCCCACCCTTTTAACGCCCCCTCGAGCGCTGCGGCGTATTCTGAGGTGTCTTTGTCCATCTTGATGACCGTTGAGCCGGCTAGACCAATCTGCTCGGCGAGCCTGCTTGCCATATCACCAGCGATCGCGCCGGCCGTTGCTCCGGTGATAGTGATAGGATCTGAGTTTGTGGTGAGCGTCTCGTCGGCAGTTTGGCAGCCGGCGAGAGACAGTGCCGTGAAAAGGGCAATGAGGAGCCTGTGCATGGCTTACCCTCCCCGCCGAATGGTAATTTTCTGTTGCCGCCATCCGACGCCCGAAACAACGATCGCCTTATCGACCGCATAGTCGACGATCATCATGTCGTTCTTCATGCGATAGTTGACGATTCGGTTCTGGCCGCCGCTGACCACAAAGAGGACGGGCGCGTCCTGCCCCGAGATCGATTTCGGAAACTGGATGTATGTCTTGTCTCCGTCCGAGTAGATGCGCTTCGGTTTCCAGGCAGCGCTTCCGGTGACCGAGTAGGAAAAGTTGAGTTTGTCAGGAGCAGCACCAGGGATGCCAACCGCCTCGATTCGGGCGTTGATGTCCGCGAGCTTGGTGGAGACATCTTCAACATATTCGAAGCCGACACGGGCCATGTACTGGCTTGGATGGGACTTGAGCTGGATGTGGTAGGTCCGCCGAGACGTCGTTACGACCATCGAGGTAACAAGCCCGGCCTCGGATGGTTTGACGATCAGATGGATCGCTTGGCCTCCGGTCGCGCCAGAGGTCGCAGGCTCCACCTTCCAACGCACGGTGTCGCCGACCAGAACGTCGCGGACGATCTCTCCACCCTGCAATTCGATGTCACACACCTGGAGCGGCGAGCACACGACGGATGGCTGGGTTTCTCCGAACAGGAAGATGACCTTGCCATCGGGACCGGTTGTGACCAGGCCGGGTGTTCCCCGCCACTTGCTGGAGATCTTGGTTCCCTTGACCTCGTTCGATGTCAAGGATTGCGCAGAGGCGCCGCCCGTAGCTAAAAGTCCGGCCATGCAGCCGACGGCCGCGATCATTCCTGTTCGTTGCATGAAACTCCCCTGCGCTTAAAGCTGTGCGGTCCAATCGAAATCCTGGACGTAGAGACCGATCGGATTGAGCCGGATGATGGCCTCGTCCTGTGGTGCGGTCAGTGTCACCGTCGCGATCCCGCGGAACCGGCGCGTGCCGGTCTCCTTCCCCTTCCGGTCGCGCTCATACTCGGTCCAGTCGATCTGGTAGGTCTGGTTGGAAAGCGCCACAATGTTGTTGACCTCGATAGAAACCGTCGATGTCTTCGCCTTTTCGAACGGTGAATTTCCTCGAAACCAGGCGTTGACCTTCTGGGTTGACGGATCAGAGGTTCGCAGCAGCGCGTAGGTCCGATCTATATACTGTTTTTGCACCACGGCATCCGGCGTAATCGAGCGGAAACTCGTGACAAAATTGCCGAGCGTCGCGCGCACGACGCGGGGATCGGCATAATCGATCTGCTGTGGGAAGCCGACCGTGACGGAATTGCCGAGTTTATCAACTTCGACGATGTAGGGCACCAGCCTGACCTGAGTGCTGAGATACATTGCATAGCTGAAGCCGATTACGGCCATCGAGAGCCCGAGAATCCCGACGATCCGCCACACGCGCGCCGCCTGGATGTAGGAGCCGTACCGCTCCGTCCATTCCTGTCGGGCGGCGAGGTAAAGACTTTCCGTGCTGTGATGTGATGTCATCACTTGGCTCCCTCTCTGCTTAGGATCTGTCAGTTCGTTCGGGAGACGGTTTTGGCCCAATGTAACCGCCACGGCTCTCGTCCAGTTTTGTGTTCGCCAGTCCCAGAATGGAGCCGGCATAGGCGCCAGGAGATCCGATCGCCTTTTCCTTAACGGCGACCCCGGCAGCTTTGCCGGCTGAGCCAATTCCAGCCCCGATGCCGCGCAAAGCTGCTCCAGCGACGGATGAGCCACCGTTACGCGCGGCCTGAGCTGCGGCTAGGCCGGCGCCAGCCGCACCTGCGGCAAGAAATGCTCCACCTGCAGCAAACGAAGCAGCTTGCCCGCCATGGCGGATGGCCTCCATGCCGCCAGACACGGAAGCTCCCTGCACGACGCCCTGTATGATGTTCGGCACGTACATAGCGATGATGAAGACGACGACGGAGACGCCGGCGATGGCGAGCGTCGTGATGAACTGGTCGGATTCGGCCGTCGGGGCCTGTGCGAGCCCGAGCAGGACTTCCGACCCGATCTTTGCGATCATCACCAGCGCCATCAGCTTCATGCCGACACCAAAGGCGTAGACCAGGTAGCGGATGGCAAAGTCCTTGGTGGACGACGAGCCGCCGAGACCAAGCATGATCATGCCGGCCAGCAGACCGACATACATCTCGACCATGACAGCCACGAACATTGCCGCGACGAGCGAGAAGCAGATCACCACCACGCCCATCGCCAGAACCGCCGCGATCGCGAGAGCGTTGTCCTCGAACACGCCGAACTTGGCTTGCTGGGACATTTGCGAGGCAACGCGGATGCCGGCGTCGAAGACCTCGGCCGGGGAGGCCGATCCACCGTTGGCGCCAATCTGATACAAGCTATCGACGACCGTCCGTGCGAACGTCGGCCCCTGATTCAAGACGAAAGCGAAAAAGCCGATGAACATGACGCGGCGAACGAGTTCGGCAAACCAGCTGTCGAGCGAGGCCGCCTGAAGCGCCAGCCATACGGCGGCAATGCCAATTTCGATCCCGGCGAGGATCCAGAACAGAGACCGGGCCGCATCCGTGATGGTAGCTTCCCAGCCTTTCGCGGCTGTGGAAACCTGGTTTTCCAGCTCGGTCAGAACCTGTCCCTGCTGGGCGAAGGCCGGGGTTGCAATCAGGAGGCACAAAAGTCCCGTAAGCAATAGCATCCGATCGAGATCGCTTCTTACCATCGTGGTCGCATCTCCTGCCCCTTTTCGATCGGCGGAAGCTCATTGCTGAAGCCAAAGACTTTTTGGCGCGTGAGCTGCTGCTCGTCGCTCAGTTGAGCGTGTTCGGGCTGTGTTGACCTGACGACCAACAGTGTCGCAACAGACGCACCCACAGCCATCACGAGCAGCGCAATGATCAGGATGGCGGGACGGCTCACCAGCGGGGTTCCATCTTCTGGCCGCTTGGGATCGTCGTCACGTCGGCATTGAAGAACTTCTCCCGTCGCGTCTGCGCCAGATCCTTGTCGGTCTGTTCGCTCTGAAGCCAGGTTCCCATCATCGTCATCTGCTGCGAGACAAGGCCTCGCAACTTCTGCATCTGTGTGACTTGCTGGGCGGCAATCTCGTGACCGACCTGGAGCGCCTTGACCTGGCCATTGGCCGAGTCCGACATGCTTCGAAGGGCGCTCATGGTGCTCTCTTCGCTGTCGAACTGATCGGCAGTCAGGCTTGCCGCTTTCAGCGTGCTGCCGATCGTGTCGCGATTGGTGTCCGACCAACTCTGGTAGGTGGTGGAAAAGCTCTCCGCATTCGGCAGGCTGGTCTTCAGGTCCGCGTAGCTTTTGAAGCGCTGCTTCAGGACATCGTCGGCATTGCCCATGGAGAACGCAAGGCTCTGACCCTGATCGACAATGCTGCGAAGCTGGTTGAGATCCGCCTCGACCTCTCCCCAGATGTGGTTCGGCAGCTGTGCGGTGTTCTGCAGCATGTTCTGGTAGATTCTGAGCTGGTTCTGGATCTGCTCCGCCAGTTGACCGATCTGCGTGAGCTGATTGTCCACCTGCAGGCCTGAACTCTTCATCAGGTCGATCAGTTGCGCATTGTTGGCGAGCTGCGTCCACTCGGTCGCAGCGCCGGTCGCAGTTCCCGCCCGTGCAAGGTTGGATGAGCTCACTATTGTGGCTGCGATGGTCAGGACGGCAAACCACTTATGTGTCGTTGAGGTGCGGTCGAGCATCGTGGACTCCTCTCGATTCAAGCCAGTGGATCGGCCAGTCATGGCCATGTTCTTGCTTCAGAGCGCGGATGCGTTTGAGATCGTCCGTTCCGGAGGCGCCGACGAAACTGAGCGCGACAGGTCCAATCGACATGTCGAACAGCCTTCTGCCCTCCGGGGTCGCGACATAATATTCGCGCTTCGGGATGGCGTTTGAGACGATCTCGATTTGGCGTTCGTTGAAGCCGATCCGCTCGTAGAATTCGCGGGTTCCCGCCTCGCGGGCGGCACCATTCGGAAGGCAGATTTTTGTCGGGCAGGATTCCTTCAGAACGTCGATGATGCCCGAGCGTTCGGCATCGGAAATTGACTGCGTTGCGAGAACGACGGCGCAATTTGCCTTGCGCAGCACCTTCAGCCATTCTCGGATCTTGGCGCGGAAGACAGAATGGCCGAGCATGAGCCAGGCCTCGTCGAGTATGATCAGGCTTGGCGATCCGTCGAGGCGCTTCTCGATCCGGCGAAACAGATAGGTGAGGACGGGCACCAGGCTGCGTTCGCCGAGGTTCATCAGTTCTTCGATCTCGAAGCACTGAAAGGCGCGCAGCGTCAGTCCATCCTCCTCCGCATCGAGGAGTTGTCCCATCGGTCCATCGACGGTGTAGTGATGCAGGGCGTCCTTGATCTCGCGCATCTGAACGCCGCTGACGAAATCCGACAGCGATCGCCCTTGCGCAGCGGCCATGAGCGCCACCTGGCGCGATATGGCGTTGCGATGATCGGGCGTGATGGTGACGCCCTGCACCGCGACCAGCGTCTCGATCCATTCGGTCGCCCAAGCCCGATCGCCGTCCGTAGAAAGGTCCCAGAGCGGGCAGAACGACAATCGTCTCTCTCCCGTTTCCTGATCGCCGCCGATGTCATAGTGATTTCCACCGGCAGCTAGGGTCAGCGGCAGCAGGGAATTTCCTTTGTCGAAGGCGAAGATCTGCGCATGCTCGTATCGGCGAAACTGAGCGGCAATCAGCGCCAGAAGTGTGGACTTGCCCGAGCCGGTCGGGCCAAAAATCAGCGTGTGTCCAACGTCATCGACATGGAGATTGAGCCGGAAGGGCGTCGAGCCGCTCGCGACCTGCATCAATGGCGGCGAGTTCCGAGGATAGAATGGGCAAGGTGCTACGGGCGAACCCGACCACACGGAATTCAGGGGCACGAGATCGGCGAGATTGCTGGTGTTGATCAGCGGCTCGCGAATATTGCAGTACCAGTTCCCCGGTAGGCTTCCGAGATAGGCATCGGTCGCATTCAAGGTCTCGATTCTCGCGCCAAAACCTTCGGCTTGGAGCAAACGGCGGATGGCCTCCGCCTTCTCCTGCAGCACTTCGCGGTCCTCATCGAAGAGAATGACAACCGGCGTATAATAGCCATAGGCGACAAGCTGCGACGACGCCTGCGCGATCGCATCCTCGGTCTCGGCCACCATGGTCATGGCGTCCTGGTCAACGGATCGGCTCTGCGTTTGGAAAAGCTGATCGAGGAACGGCCGCACCTTCTGCTGCCATTTCTTGCGCGTGCGCTCGAGCTTTTGCCGCGCCTCTTCCGCGTCAAGGAAAACGAAACGCGACGACCAGCGATAGGCCAGGGGCATAAGATCGAGGCTGCCGAGGATCCCCGGCCAGCTTTCCGCCGGCAGCCCATCGATCGCGACCACGCCGAGAAAGCGGTTCTCAATTTTCGGCGTCAGACCGTGCTGAAGCTCGGCGGTCGCCAGCCAGTCGAGATACATCGGCAGATTGGGCAGACGGACCGGATGGTTTTCGCCCGTGATGCAAAACCGGATGAACTGGAGAAGCTCGTCGTACCGAACAACGCGTTCCCCTCCCCGCTCGGTTGTCTCCCGAGTTTCCATGCGCCGGATCGACAGGGTGCTGGCCAGATACTGTTCGATCTCGCGGACGGCATTCTTGAAGATGACGAGCACGGTGTCCGCGTAGGTCTTCTTGCGGCTCTCCTTGTCGGAATAGATGTATTTGCTGAGGCGGCTCTTCTTCGGCTCGAGGGGCCGGTGCGTCAGGATGATGGTATGCCGGCTTTCGAAATGCGCCTGTTCGCGCCGAAACTGCGCCCGGCGCTCGGCATCGATCGCGCGCGTGACAGAATCCGGAAAATGGCAGCGGTCCTCGGAGGGATAGTCGACCGTCGGAACCCGAATTGCTTCGACCTGAATCATCCATCCGCTGCCAAGCCGCGACAGAATGGCGTTGATCTGTCGCGACAACTCGTTGCGTTCTAGATCAGTGGCGCTTTCGGCATCAGGCCCTGCGAAGTACCAGCCGGCCATCAAGCTGCCGTCCTTCAGCAGGAGAATGCCATTGTCCACCAAGCCGGCATAAGGGACGAGATCAGCGAAGGACGGACCAGTGGTCCTGAACTGTTTGAGAGCGGCCATCCTTGCCTCCTCAGAATTTGCGCCACGGCGAGGTCGTCGGCCTGTAGGTGGGCTTGTAGGAAATATGGCGGAGGTAGACCTGCCGCATCATCGGGTCGGATTTCGCCATCATGCGCAGCGCCCCGACGATGACGATCCAGACCGCAACCCCAAAAATGGCCGAGTAGACGGTCAACACAACGAAGATCAGGATCACGGACGCAAGCCCGGTGATCAGCACAAGCTCCCGGTCAGCGCCCATCAGCAGGTTCGGACGGGAGAGCGCGCGGTGGACGCGGTGACGACGGAGGCCAGACATGGGCTCAGCCATGAGCCCCCTCCCCTTCTCTCACCGATCCCGAGGTCGTGGCCGAAGTGTCGGTCACGCCGATGGAGGCACCGGTCGCACCGAACAGGCCGACGATCGTCGTGGCGCCCAAAAGGATGCCGGCAACCAGCATCACGTAGACCAGGCGTCGCGCGAAGTCGTTGAGTTCCCCGCCGAAGATCAGCATGCCGCCGGCGATCGCCACCGCGGCAAGCGCAATGTATCCGGCGACCGGACCGGTGATCGATTCCTGGATCTGTTCGAGCGGACCCTCCCATGGAAGGCTGCCACCCGAGCTGGCGAGAGCCGGTATCACCGATAGGAAAAGGATGGGGACTGCACAACGTGCAATCGCGATCGCGGTGCCTCTAAGCGACATGGCGTGCCTCCTGTTCTTCGGTAGGCTGGTCGGACTGGATCTCGTATTGGCCGTCGACGAAGCGCTCGACATGGATGACATCACGCACCCGCCGTCCCCGAGGCGTTCTTTCGATGGAAATGATCAGATCGACGGCCTCGCCGATGACCTCATGCATTGGCTGGTGGCTGGCTTCGGCAGTCAACTGTTCCAATCGGCGAAGCGCCGACATGGCGGTGTTGGAATGAATGGTCGCCACGCCGCCGGGATGACCGGTGTTCCAGGCCTTCAAAAGTGTGAGGGCGGCCCCATCACGGACCTCGCCGACAATAATGCGGTCAGGCCGCAGGCGCAGGGTGCTTTTAAGCAGACGGGGCATATCCGCCATGTCGCTGGTGTGCAGAAGGACGGCATTCTCGGCGGTGCATTGGATCTCGGCGGTATCCTCCAGGATGACGATCCGGTCGGCGGGCGCGGACGTCACGATTTCGGCGATGACGGCGTTTGCGAGTGTGGTCTTGCCTGAACCTGTACCGCCGGAAATGATGATGTTCAGACGCGACGCGATCGCGCTCCGGATCGTTGTGGCTTGGCAGTTCGTCATGACGCCGATGCGGACGTAGTCGTCGAGCGGTATCAGCCGCGATGCTCGGCGCCGGATCGTGAAGGCTGGCTTGGCGACGATCGGAGGTAGCAACCCCTCAAATCGATGCCCACCGATCGGCAATTCACCAGAAATGATGGGCTGATCCGCATCGACCTCAGTCTGAAGAGCATGGGCGACCGTACCGATCACCATTTCAGCGGCGGCGGACGACATGGCACCGGCGGGGGCAACACCGTGGCCGAGCCGTTCGATGAAAAGCTTTCCATCTGGGTTCAACATGATCTCTAAGACGCTCACATCGTCCAGTGCGGCACAGAGCTGATCGCCGAGTGCCTCCTGGAGTTTGCGGACGAGTCGAGGATGGGAAAGGAGCTGTGTCACGGGTTCTCCCTCACGCGGCTCGGTCGAGTGAAACGCTGAACTTGGAGCGATAGTCCGTTGGCCGGAGTTTCTGAAACATCTCTGCATTGGCCGGCAAGGTTCCGGCCACCGCCATCGTGACGCCGATCTTTTTCGGTTCGCCCAAGCGCCTCAGCGGCCAGCCAACGCGAGACAGGATGCGCTCGAACCGGAGATCGGTGACGGTCACGATATCCGTGAAGCCGTTTACCATCGACCATTCGGTGATCCCGGCGAACATGGTCAGTGTCGCCTCGTGTACCGAGCCCTCTCCCCTGCCCTCGCTGAGCGTCGTATCCACGCAGAAACGCGAGCTCTCGATCATGGCCTCGTGCGCATCAAGCTGTCCGGAGGGAAGAAGAGATGGGAAGACGTCTACGACCATCGTCGGGCCGAGCGCGGGAAGAAGACGAGCGCAGCCCGCGACCGTATCAGCGCTCGAGAGAGCAAAAAGATAGGTTGGTTTCAGCCTGTCGAAATGATCCGATTCGCACCCGTCAATGACATCGACCTCCCAGCCCAAGCGGTCGGAGAAGACGCGCGCTCGGAGTTCGTGATGGCTGTGAAGAACGCGTGCCTCGTGAACATCTTGTGGTGTTGAGAAAGCCAGAACCTGCATCGATTTCTCCATCGTTGTGTTCGACAGGAAATGAGCACAGATCGGAATCGAGGTGCAGTTGTAGAATCCTACATAGACCAAAGCGGTGAGTCGCAGCTTGCGAACACGCCGCGTTAGAGCTTGCAGTAGGTTCTCCCCATTTTCGAGGAGCTCGGCTTGTAGGATTTACCCTAGAACAATCTAGGAACTATCAAACCGACGGCATCGGTGCATATCATTGAATCTAATGAACTTAATCCCATGATACGATCATTCCGAGCTTTGTTGAGTGACGCGCCGTTAACGACTTGTTAACGATAAAGCTCTTGCAGACTCGTAGCTGTTCGCGTCTTATTGGACCTGCGGAGTTTTTGGGGTGAGCCCGCATTATACCGCAGGTCATCTCAACAGGCGCAGAAAATGGCGAAGAGCAAGCAAGCACCAGCACTAAAGGCCTCCCCATTGCGGGAAGTCGTTCGACGTCATTCGAATACATTATCGAAACAGCTACAGGCCCATCAGACGAAGATCTTCCCGCCGCTTGCAAGGAAGACGATCAGAAACTTCACGCCTGCAGAAGTGGCCAAGTTTTTTGGGCTCGCCGAAGGGTATCTGCGGACAGTCGTTGCTGATCTTGAAGCTCGTGATGACAACGACTTTAAGCCGGTGACCGGACCAGGCAACCGCCGTGTCTATAGCGTGGATGATGTCGCGAAGTTGCGAAAGCTGCTTGATGAAACGACCCGTGGAGCACGGGTCCCCCGACGCTATGTCCAGAACCGAACCGAGGGCGAGGACCTGCAAGTCATCGCGGTGATGAATTTTAAGGGCGGATCAGGAAAAACGACAACTGCCGCTCATCTCGCGCAATATCTTGGCCTACGGGGATATCGCGTGTTGGCAATCGACCTTGATCCGCAGGCCAGTCTATCAGCGCTGTTTGGCACCCAGCCAGAGGTCGATGTTGGTGAGAACGAAACAATATACGGCGCAATTCGCTACGATGACGAGCGTCGGTCGATGCGGGACGTCATTCGGAAGACGTACATACCAGGGCTGGACCTTATTCCAGGAAATATCGAGTTGATGGAGTTCGAACATACCACGCCCAAGGCGCTGATGCAGAAACGGCCAAATGAGCCAATTTTCTTCGCGCGGATCCAGACCGTCATCGAAGAGGTCGGAGACGACTACGACGTTGTCGTTATCGACTGCCCTCCTCAACTCGGCTTCCTCACGATGTCTGCCCTGACTGCAGCGACCTCGGTCCTGATCACCGTGCATCCACAAATGTTGGATGTGATGTCCATGAACCAGTTCCTCGCGATGACAAGCGATCTGCTCGACGAAATTGCCAGCGTCGGCGCGGACGATCGAAACAACTGGATGAGGTTTCTCATCACACGTTTTGAACCCACCGATGGTCCGCAAAATCAGATGGTAGCGTTGCTCCGAAGCATGTTCAACGATGATGTGATGGTCAACTCGATGTTGAAGAGCACGGCAATTTCTGACGCCGGCCTCACCAACCAGACTCTGTTCGAGGTTGAACGGGGCCAGTTCACCCGGACGACCTATGACCGAGCTTTGGAGTCCATGAACAACGTCAACGCCGAAATCGAAGGTTTGATCAAGCAGGTTTGGGGGAGATCATGAGCCGGAAAGGAATATTTGACCATCTCAGTGATGCGGATGATGGGCTGTCTCTGCCGACAAAGCCGCTCATGAAGCCAAAATCAATGGCAGCCGTGAGCGAATCGATCGGTAACTTGAATGATCGAACGCGCAGGGCCGATGAGATCGAGAAGCGGCTCGCCGAAGGGCAGGTGGTGGTCGACCTCGACGCGTCGGAAATCGATGCGTCGTTTGCGCAGGATCGCATGCCGGGCGGTATTGACGGCTTGAAGGCATCGATAATCGAGCAAGGCCAGCAAGTACCTATCCTCGTGCGCCCCCATCCCGAGATGCCGGGCCGCTATCAGGTTGCCTTCGGACACCGCAGACACCGCGCGTTGAAGGAATTGGGTCTAGCGGTCAAAGCGATCGTCCGTGATTTGACGGATGAGCAGCTCGTGATAGCCCAAGGCCAGGAGAACAATGAGCGGCAGGACCTGAGCTTCATTGAGAAGGCAAGGTTTGCCGCGACGTTGAGACATCGTTTTCCGCGCGACGTGATCATGTCGTCTCTATCGGTCGACAAAAGCACACTCTCGAAAATGTTGATGCTCGTGGATGCCCTACCTCTTGACTTGATCGAGGCGATCGGTCCCGCGCCAAGCATCGGTCGGCCGAGCTGGCAACAGTTGGCGGAGCTTATGGAGAAGGTGTCATCATCCAAAGATGCGACCTCCTACGCTCAGTCGGATGCCGTGCAGGCAACGCCTTCCGATGAAAGGTTCAAGCTTGTCGTTGCTCACCTCAAGCCAACGCGCCCGCAGCGCGGCGCACCGGACGTTCTGGTAACATCCGGTGGAGAACGGTTGGCTCAGATGAAACAGAACAAGATAAAGATGGAAATCACGATTGATAAGAAGGCAACGCCGGACTTTGCGGCCTTCATCGTGGAACACCTTCCAGCGCTTTACGAAGCGCACAGAGCAGCAAAACAAAAACAGGGAGCTTAAGCAGCAAAAGAAAAGGCCCCACAACGTCGCCGTCGTGGAACCCGATCTGTAAGTCTAGCAGCTACAGAATCGCATTTCCTCGAATCCTCGTCAAGAGCTTTTGGCACCGTTTTGGTGAGCCGTTTCATTTTGCCTTCTGAAAGGTAGAAGATGATGCAAACGGGAAGTGTAACGACGCCCTTCGGGCGGCGGCCGATGACGCTCGCACTTGTGCGACGGCAGACGACCGAGATCGCGGCGGGCAAAGCAGCCGACAAGTGGAAGATATTCCGGGATGCATCTGCGGCAATGGTGCCGCTAGGTATCCAGTCGAACAGCCTTGCCGTCCTTGATGCCCTCTTGAGCTTCTATCCGGAAAACGAGCTGCGCCAAGGTGCGCAGATGATCGTATTTCCATCCAATGCGCAACTGGCCCTTCGTGCACATGGCATGGCAGGAGCCACGCTGCGCAGACATCTTGGAGTGCTGGTCGACGCGGGATTGATCGTTCGCAAAGATAGTGCCAACGGCAAACGTTATGCCCGAAAAGACAGTGCCGGAGCTGTGCAAAGCGCGTTCGGCTTCGACCTCTCCCCCCTGCTCGCCCGCTGTGAGGAACTGGCAGGCTTAGCACAACAGGTCATGGCAGACCGAGCAAACTTGAGACGAGCAAAAGAGAGTTTGACGATTTGCCGGCGAGATGTTCGCAAGTTAATTTCAGCGGCTGTTGAAGAAGGTGCTGAGAGTGACTGGGCGGATGCGGAGGGCATGTATCTCGCGTTGGTGGGAAGAATCCCTCGTGCTCCATGCCTTGCTGAAGTCGAAGCCATTCTGGAGGAGATGCAGATGCTGCAGGAAGAAGTCGTCAATCGCTTGGAAGCGCATCATTTTTGTGATTTTACGAGCGCCAATGCTGCTCATAGTGAGCAGCACATACAGAATTCAAATACCAACTCCCTAAATGAATTTGAACCTGGCTTAAGAAAACAGCCAGAGGCGAAAGCGAGCGATCTTC
Organism: Ferranicluibacter rubi; assembly: GCF_011603255.1. Classification (GTDB taxonomy): domain Bacteria; phylum Pseudomonadota; class Alphaproteobacteria; order Rhizobiales; family Rhizobiaceae; genus Ferranicluibacter; species Ferranicluibacter rubi. Next base: position 102,478 of record NZ_JAANCM010000010.1, read on the forward strand.
GACTGCGCGACAAGCACCCAGTGAAGGCATTTCCGCTTTCCGTTGTCCTGAAGGCTTGCCCCTCAATCACGGATTACGGGCGAGGTGGTCGCGTCGACAGTTGGCGGGATCTGATGTCCGCGGCTGTCGTGGTTCGATCAATGCTTGGTGTTAGCCCGTCAGCGTATCAGGACGCCTGCGACGTTATGGGAGCGGAGAATGCCGCGGCGACCATGGCTTGCATTCTCGAACGAGCGAATTTCATAAACTCACCCGGCGCTTATCTCCGCGATCTGACGCGTCGAACTGAGCGAGGTGAGTTTTCACTCGGGCCCATGATTATGGCTTTGCTGAATGCCAACGGTCAGGAAGGTTTGAAGGCAGGTTAGTAGTTGGCAGCTGCCTACACGTTTAACTACATGAAAAGAAAGGATATTTTTCAATCAGGATTTTTCCAAGTTTCCTGATGCTGTTTTCGCCATAGGTTATATTTCTTGAACCTCCTCCCGAGGAAGAAAAATAGGGCCGCGACATTGCTCAAAGCGAACGGGCACGACGGTCTATGCATTGTCAAACTGCTTCCGCATGGAACGCCTATCCAGTTCCGTTGGCAAAGCAAAGTCCTGTTGGCGAGTGTACGGAGAGGTACTCCGCCTGATCGGTCTCGCTGTAGAATCCGCGAATGTCTGCGGCTACCACACTCGCTTGCACAGAGGCTCAAATTCTCGATCGTTCAGCTAATGCGGGATGGCCGCCTCCTCCGACCTTGGATCTAGGTTGAACGATCTGCCGCATTAAGCTGAGAGTCCCGACGGTCGTGATATTCCTGGGTCCGGCAAAAATCTGCGAAGCTGTCTTGGTCTATGTCCTCCCCAGATATCTGTATGTCCCCGGCGCTATCATCCTTCTGGGACGGGAACAGGGTTCGCGTTCTTCATTCTCAAGGCGCACCTCGTCTGGAGCCGCTCGATATCCGGGATCAAACTTTTCGTGCTCTCGCGCCTCGGTGGATCTGTCATCGACATTGAGGGGTGACGACGCTTTCCACCCTTCGTCTATTTAGCTAGAATCGCAAGATGTGCAGACATCTACATACGCCTGTCGCCGCTGTGATTGCCTTGGTCCTCACATCGAGCGGCATGGCAAGGCCTGCATTGGCGAATGATTTGGTGCCACCGCCCGGCTATTACGGTGAGGTGCGTCACAGCAGCCGTTTGGTGGGACCGTGTACGCCGTCACCTGTGCCGTTCACGGAAGCACTGGACTTCCCGAGCAAGTACGAAGGTTCGGGCAAATCGCGCAACATTCTCAATGAAGTGTCCAGCGAGAGGTACAAGACGCTTACCAAACCCATCCGTGACATGGAGAAGGGGGCCGTCAAACTTGTCGATCAATATATAGACGGCGGTCCGACGCAGACGCTGCAGTGTGTCGTCGCGTGGTACGGTGCCTGGGCCGACGCAAAGGCGCTTCTCGGCCCGGCGGTCAATCACACCGGAAAGTCGGAGCGGAAATGGGCCCTCGCCAGCCTGAGTGGCGCATGGCTACGCCTCAAGTTTTCGCGCTCGCAGCCGCTTCTCGTCTACGCCTCGAAAGCTGCTGAGATCGATGACTGGCTCGGGACGATCGCCGATCACGTCACCCGTGAATGGGACAAGGATGACGCGCGCGAGAAGATCAACAATCACTATTACTGGGCAGCCTGGAGCGTGATGGCCACGAGCATCGTCACCAATCGCCGCGATCAATTTGACTGGGCAAAGGACATGTATGCAATCTTTGCCGAGCAAGTGGATGCCGACGGCTTCTTGCCCAACGAACTGAAGCGACAGACGCGCGCGGCAGACTACCAGGTCTATGCCGTGACGCCGGCGGCAATGATGGCCGCGTTCGGCAAGGCCAACAATGTGGATCTAGCGGGGGAGGGCCACGACGCCCTGCACCGCGCGGTGGAACGCGCCGTTACCGCCTACGACGACCCTCGCCCTTTCGCGGCGAAGACTGGCACCAGGCAAGTGCCGGTTGACCCTGAGGAGAAGAAATCCAAACTTGCCTGGCTCGAGCCATATTGCTGGACAGTGCGGTGCACCGGCATAGCAGCCGCAAAACGCGTGCAACTGCGCCCGTTGCAAGATACGCGGCTGGGCGGCAACATGACGGCCACGTTCGCCGGCCGGTGAACTGGAAAGGGGTGACCATCATCAACCGAAATGCTCTGTCGCCGCTCCATCGTCGCAGATTAATCAGTTTCAGGACGGCTAGAGAGAGCGCGCGACCAGAGCCGCAAGCTCGAATGGATCAAGGTTTTGAAGCTGTTTCCGTCGCAGTTGTGCTTATAGGCTGCAGGAAAGGATGCGTGTACACTCTCAAATGCAGATAATTTTTTGAGAGAATGGCCAAGCTGCCGCACTCAATTCACGTCAGGGATGCCAAGAGACGAGTCACGAATGGCCGCTAGTCCCCCACTCGCGCCGGTCCTTCGTTGTCGGTGAAGAGCTTTGCCAGCTCGTCCTGGCGTCCGAACGGCAGCACCGAGGCGAGCGTATCGATCTTGCTGGACCGTCGTTCACAACCATGCAGGGTCGGTTGTTTGCGGGTGCTTGGCATCAGGCCGTCCCAGTTTTCGGGCGCCAATGTGCGATGATCTGCTCGACCTCCCTGCGATAATCGGTGGGATAGGCAAGGTCGTCTCCACGGGCGAGCCAAGTGAAGATCGTGGCCATGTCGTCCGCAACGTCACGATCGACATTGGCGAGGTCAGTGAGATCGAAGCCGCCATGCACCTCGGCGTTCCACCAGGCCAGCAGGAAGTTGGCCACTCACTTTCCCTGGCCCGTATCCTGATGGGCGATGTTCAGCAACTTTTCAAGGCGAAACGGACGCGATCTTCCACAGGACGAGCCTTTGCTAGCGATGATTTGCGGAACGATTCAGCAATGTGGGTGTCGCTTTTCAGATCTCATTTTCAATTGAAGCGCTAAACGGAAATTGTTGGCTCTGATTATGAGTTTATGGTTTTATTCGCAAGAGGGAGTGCGCCCTATTCTATTGATCCCGCTGGATGGACGGAAGCCATCTACCTGTAAATTCCGGTGATTTAAAACACGGCGTTCGGACCGAAAACCGGGCGCCATACCGATTTGATACCGGACAGTTTTTCAACAAAAGCAGTGGGCCTGAATCAGCAGTCTTGGCATGTGCGGAATGCGAGGAATCGCCCCCCGTTCTTATACATGAACGATTGGCGTTGCTCCAAGTGCATGGCCCGCAGAGCGAACGGGAAGGAATTCAATTCGCGTCCAGGGCGTTCTAAAAAAGTTTCCGCTCTCCAAAAGCCTTAATAATTTGGTTGTATGTTTGCATCATTGCGGGACATGAAGTCCATGCTAAATGATCCCAAGGCGATATGAGGCTGCTGATGGACCGGCTTCAGGGACCAAAATGTCCAGACCCAGTATTAAGATGGCACTCATCGGCATGTTCGTTGCCATTGGCATGATCGTGGGCGGTTTCGCCGCCTACTCCATCAATAGGCTTCAGACGACCAATCAGTTCGTTACCAGCCTTTCGACAACTTGGATGCCTGGTTTGGCCATTGCCAAAGACATGTTCCAGCAGCAGGCTGAGCTTCGCATCGCCTATCGTGACCATATTCTAGCGCCAGACGACGCGGCGACCCGAGCTATGGAAGTGAAGGTCAAGACGTTGGCAGCTGCATTTCCTGAAATAGCCTCTAAATATGAAGCGATTTACACTTTCCCGATTGAGCTCGAGCTCATGAAAGTGGTTCGGCAAGATTTCGCTGGTTACGTGGCCGAAGGCGACAAGCTTATGGTGTTGTCAACGGCAGGTAAGGATATGGAAGCGCGGGCCGTACTCCAGGAAGCAATGGGCCCGTTTGGTACGCGCATCCGCGAAAACCTCACCAAGCTCGTGCAGATTAATGAAAAAGGCGCCAAAGAAAGCTATGAAGCCAGCCAGGCGGTGTTCAGCACCACGCTGACCATGACGATCGTGGCCATCAGTTTCCTTGCAGCCTTCATCCTTGGCGCCATCGTGTTTGCCGTGACCGGCATTGCAAAACCCATCCGCACCATCACCAGCGCCATGACGAAACTGGCCGGCGGCGACACCGCAACCTTGGTCCCCTATGGTGGCCGCGCTGATGAAATCGGCGAGATGGCAGGTGCTGTCGAAGTCTTCCGTCAGGCGGCGATCGCCAACAAGCGTCTGGAAGAAGAAGCCGAAAAAGCCCGTCTTCAGGGGGAGGCAGATCGCGTTCGCCTGACAGCCGAAGCCGAAGCTGCAGCTCAGGCTCGCCTTCAGGAAGCAACCTCGGGTCTTGCCACAGGTCTTCGCCGTCTGGCGTCCGGCGATCTGAACTTCCAGCTCAACGATCCCTTTTCTCCCGATTTTGATGCTCTTCGTCACGATCTGAATGGCGCCGTCTCGCAGCTGGCGGAAACCCTGCGTTCGGTTGCTCAGGCAACTGTGCAGATCGACAACGGCTCCCGTGAGATCAGCCAGAGCAGCGACGACCTGTCCAAACGGACGGAGCAGCAGGCCGCCTCACTGGAGGAGACCGCAGCCGCTCTCGACCAGATCACGGCGAACGTCTCTAACTCCTCAAAGCGCGCCGACGAGGCGCGTTCGGTAGCCGTGCAGGCGAATGCCAGTGCCGTCCAGTCCGGCAAGGTTGTCGCCAACGCGGTCGATGCCATGCAGAAGATCGAACAGTCTTCCGATCAGGTTGCCAACATCATCGGCGTCATCGACGAGATCGCCTTTCAGACCAACCTGCTCGCGCTGAACGCAGGCGTGGAAGCCGCTCGTGCCGGAGAGGCCGGCAAGGGTTTTGCCGTCGTAGCCCAAGAGGTGCGCGAACTGGCCCAGCGCTCCGCTAAAGCCGCCAAGGAGATCAAGGAGCTGATCCGCAACTCCTCCGTCGAGGTGAAGAGCGGCGTCCAACTGGTGAGCGAAACGGGTGACTCCCTTCGCACGATCGAAGGCTACGTCATAACGATCAACCAGCATATGGATGCGATCGCAACGTCGGCACGCGAGCAGTCCGTCGGTCTCGCCGAGGTCAACACGGCTGTCAACCAGATGGACCAGGTGACGCAGCAGAATGCGGCCATGGTGGAAGAAAGCAATGCCGCCAGTGCCGCACTGGTTTCCGAGGCCGAGCACCTTCGCGATCTCATCGGGCAGTTTCAGGTCGGACATACCTTGCGACAGACAGCGGCCGTCATGGCGGCTGGCTCCGCACATCCGCATGTGGCGTCGCCTGCGCGGAAGATCGCGGGAAAAGTGACAAGATCTTTCTCCGGCAACGCTGCCGTCAAGGAAAGCTGGGAGGAATTCTGATGAGCCCGAACGCCCACGCGATCTTAGGCGACACGTTCGAGATCATCGCGTTCCGCCTGCACGATCAAGAGTTCTGCGTGCGCACTATCTCCATCCGCGAAATTCGCGGATGGGGCCCGGCGACGCCGATCCCCCATGCGCCGTCCGACGTGCTCGGCGTGATGAACCTTCGCGGCACGGTCATCCCGGTCATCGATCTTGCTAACAAGCTGGGCATGCCGAGCACAGTGCCAAACGAGCGCAGCGCCATCGTGGTCGCTGAAGTCCATGGCATGGTGATGGGACTTCTGGTCGATCGCGTTTCGGACATACTCACAGTCGCCACGAACCAGTTGCAGCCAGTCCCCGAAATCAGCGTTACGAGCGGTACAGACTATGCGGACGGGATCATTGCTCAACCCGAAGGCATGATCTGCTTTCTCAACCTCGAACGAATGTTCGATGTTCAGGATGAGGCAGCATTGTCCGCGGCTTAAACACCTGATGCGACGTTGTTAGGTCTACAGCGGCAAGCGAGCGGGCCTGTCGTGCGATGTTGCCGAGAAGATAAAGGCTCTGGAGCGTGAGAACCGCGAGTTTCGTCAAGCCAATGGGATATTGCGCAAGGCGTCTGCATATTTCGACCAGGCGGAGCTCGACCGCCCCTTCAAACGATTATCTCGTTCATAGGAACACCGTGGCGTATTCTGGGTCGAGCCGATCTGCAGACTATCACCTATTGCCCCGTCAACCTACTACGAGAATGTCACCGAACAGACTAAGATCGCGCTCGTTGAGTGGCTCCCCTTCGTTCGGAGGAATCGCGGCAACTGACGGCGGATCAATCGTCGATAGCGCACGATAATCCTACCAAGAGGGTCGGAGCCCGGGGCAAGAAGCTGCGGGTGTTGATTTCCTTGCACCGTGTCGGCATGAGGTTGGCTATCGCAGAGACCGATTAGGGGCTGGTAGCGGTCACACTACCCCATAATCGAGTGCTATAGACCTGCAGCCTTCGTCAGGTTCACCCGGAACCGATCCCGCCTGCGCTGATAGCGACGCGTCATCTCAGCGGAGGCATGCCCAAGCTGTTTCTGAACATAGCGCTCATCGACTTCGGCCGAGGACGCAAGACCCGCGCGCAGCGAGTGGCCGGAGAATTTCAGCGTCCGCTCGATCTCGCTGAGATCTCCACGGACACCGGCGGCCATCGCCGCGCGCTTCACCAGTCGCGCCACCTCCCGGTCGTTGAGACGATCCGGCCCGACGGCCTTGCCTTCTCCGGTTACCCTGCGGAACAGGGGCCCGTGGATCAGCTTTGCAAATCGGATCCAGGTCTCCACCGCCACAACGGGGCAGGTGGTGTCCGATGATCCACGCCCCACCTCGACCTCGCGCCATCCGGTCTTGCCCCGTAGCGTAACGAGCATACCCTGATCGAGGATCTCGATCCACCCGCGCCCGTCTTCCGTCTGCTCGGCTTTCAGATCGAGACCGACGATCTCGGAGCGGCGCAGGCCGCCGGCATAGCCGATCAGCAGCATGGCGCGATCACGTAGGCCGCGCAGCGTGCCGCGATCAAGCGTCTCGACCATGGCGATGATGTCTTCCGCCAGTACTGCCTCTTTCTGAACCGGAGGTTTGGCATGGCTCTTGCGGATGCCGGACATGACCGTTGCGATATGACGATCCTTGCGATCGAGCAGGAGGCCGCGCTGGGCATAGTTCCACGACAAGGACGCCAGCCGTCGCTCGATCGTCGACACCGCGTTCGCCTTCATGCCGCGCGTCGCCGCGCCCGACGCGCAGGCGGTGATGTAGAGACCAACGGTCTGCGGATGCGGGGGGAGGGGAGCCAGATTGGACCGCCGGCACCACGCGGAAAAATGCTTCCAGTCGGCTGCGTAGGCTTTTCGTGTATTCGCGGAGCTGGCCGCTGCGACGTAGCCCCGGGCACGATCGGCAAGGTTGGCGAGATGGGTTGGCGTCTGATCGTCGCCGGCGGGAGAGAGGAGGGGGCTTCCGCCCGATACCTGCGACGCTGAAACATCATGCCCAGCCGCCGTGCTGAGAGACGGCGCCGAGGTCTTCTCGCCGTGTGTCGGCAAGCCGAGGTTGTTGAGATTGCTGTTCATACGATTTCAATGACTTGCCCGTGTCGTAAAAGTGAGACCGATTCAGGGTAAATGAGACTGGACCCGGTATTGAGTCAGAATTTCTGAGACCAGTTTGCAGCTAAACGACGAGTTGGCCATGGCTGATTCTATGGTGGGTGAGTTTGACTGGCAAGAGGCGCGGCGGCGTGCCGATGTCCTGTCGAAGCTACCCGATAGACCCTGCGACGCTGAGATCCGTGCCGCCATGAACGCGCTCGCGATCAGCAGGGCCACCTTGTTTCGGTGGCTGAAGCGTTTCCGGCAAGACGAGCGTACCAGCACGTTGTTGCCCGGCCGGCGCGGCCCCAATTCTGGCATGCAGCCATTCGACCCAGCCGTGCTCGCCATCGTCGAGCAGCATTTTCAGAAGCTCTTTGCAACGCGGCGGAAGCCCACCTTGACCCGCTTCCAGCGGGAGGTGGCCGCGGACTGCCGGATCGCAGGGCTGCCGCCACCGTCGATCCGCCGCCTCGGTCGTTGGCTTAAGACCAAGGATCAGGCCGATCTGATGCGGCGGCGTGAGGGCGCCGGCAAATCCGAAGCGCTGTTCCTGGCAACACCGGGCGGGTTGGAGGCGGCCGCGCCGCTGGAGATTGTCCAGATCGATCATACGAAGGTGGATGTCACGGTGGTCGATCCGGTGACGCGGCTGCCGATCGGCCGACCGACACTGACCTTGGCCATCGACGTCAACACGCGGATAGCGATGGGCTTTTACCTGTCACTGGAAGCGCCGTCACTGACGGCCGTGGCGCTGTGTCTGACCCATGCGGTGATGGACAAGACGCCCTGGTTGGCCTCGCGCGGTATCGCAGCCGACTGGCCTGCACATGGGATACCCAGAACGATCCATGTCGACAATGGCGCGGAATTCCACGCCCGCGCTTTCGAGCGCGCGTGTGCGGAGCACCGCATCGACCTGACCTACCGTCCGCCAGGAACACCGCGCTTCGGCGGCCATATCGAGAGGTTGATCGGCACGATGATGGGTGCCGTGCATCTCATCCCCGGCTCGCATTTCTCGAACATTCGCGAGCGCGGCGACCTCGATCCGGAAGCCGAGGCGGTGATGACGTTGCGGGAACTGGAAACCTATCTGGCCTTTGAGATTGTCGGCTCCTACCATGCTCGCCTTCATAAGGCCCTCGATTTGCCGCCAGTGGCCGCCTGGAACGCACGGGTGGGGGATATCGCGGTGCGCAGACCGTCCGACCCGCGGCAGTTTCTGATCGATTTTCTGCCGTCCGAGGAGCGCACCCTACAGCGCGACGGGTTGCATCTGTTTCACATCCGTTACTGGTCGGACGAACTGCGCTGGCTGATGGGACGGGATCGATCGGGTTTGACGGTCAAATACGATCCGCGTGATCTGTCCTGCGTGTTCGTCGCAGCAGGGGAGGGGTATCTGGAGGCGCGCCCGGCCGACCGGACCCGGCCGGCCATCGCACTTTGGGAGCATCGGGCTGCCGTTCGTGCGCTGCGCGAACAAGGTCGCTGTGCGGTGGATGAGGGGCTCATTTTCTCGACAATTCTTGCCCAGCGGACGCTGATCGACGAAGCGACGCGAACGACCAAAGCGATGCGAAGAGATGCGGCCCGACGCGCGCATCTGGCATCGACAAAGATGATCGACGTGACTGCAGAGGTGGGGCCACTCGGCGACGACAAGCCATTACAACTTCCGTATTTCGAGGTGGAGGAATGGGATGACTGATGAGTTTTCGCATCTTTTCCCGCCCAGCCGGCTCGTTGCCGCGCTTGGCTCTGAAGAGCGCATCCGTAGGATCCGCGCCGACCGCTGGATCAACTATCCACGCGCCGAACAGGCTCTTGCAAAACTCGAGGAGTTGCTCCTCTTCCCGCAACGTGCTCGCATGCCCAACCTCCTCATCGTTGGAGCCAGCGGCATGGGAAAGACCATGATCGTGGAGAAATTTGCGCGCGATCATCCTTCGCATTTTGACACGGTCACGGGGCGGATGCAGATGCCGGTGATCGTCGTCCAGATGGTGCCAGGCCCTGATGAAGCGCGGTTCTACAAACGACTGCTGGCGACGATCGGAGCGCCGGAGCCGCCTCGGGCAACACTGTCGGTGCTCGAAAGCCTGACTTTACGATTGCTTTCGGAGATTCGTCCGGGATTGCTGATCATCGATGAGGTGCACAGCCTGCAGGCAGGAACGGTGCGGGAGCAGACCCGCTTTTTGAACATGCTGCGTTTTCTCGGCAACGAACTCAGGGTTCCACTCGTCTGCGTCGGCACACAGCAGGCGCGCAATGCGCTTCGCACCGACGATCAACTGGTTCGCCGCTTCGAGGCCTTCGCGCTGCCACCCTGGCAGAACGATCAGGATTTCGCCGGTCTGATAGGAAGCCTGCAGCGCACCTTGCCCTTGCGGCGGCCGAGCGAGATCGCGGATGCAACGCTAAAACGCCTCGTCGAGGTGACCGGCGGCATAACGGCCGCAGTGTTCTCGCTGATGGGCGGGCTCGCCATCGCCGCGATCGAAAGTGGCGAGGAACGGATCACGCTTGGCGCCGTGGCTGACAAGCGCAACGTCCTGGCGCTTTTGGGAGAGCCTGTGTGATATCCGCGCCGTCATCGACGAAGCTGCCTGTTGTGCCAAGGCCTGCGCGCGACGAGCGACTGTCTTCCTGGCTCAACCGGCTGGCGCAGCTCTACGCCATGCCGACCGACGTGTTCTTGGAGCACTGTGGCTTGAGCCTCAGGGATGCGACGGCTCTCGAATGGCGGCTCGGGGGAGGGGAGGGCCCCATCCTGGCTTCCCTCACCGGCATGACGATCGAGGCGCTCCGGACGATGACCTTCGAGGAAATCGCACCGCATGCGCGGCGGATGGTCGCCCTGGGTAATCGATACGTTTGCCGCGGTTGCTCGCCCGGCATCCATCGGAAGCGCGCAGCGTTTCCTTGGAACTTCTGGTGTCGCGAGCACGACCTTCGGTTCGATGCGTGCGGCGGCAGAAAACTGGGAGAGTGGCTGCCGGAAACGGCTCTGACGCTGCTCGATTTCAACGCACATGACGGCGCGGCGCGGCTGACGGACTGGGCGCACGGGAGGGAGGACGGCGTGCCCTCCATACCGCAACTGTTGGATTTCTTGACCACACGCCATCGCAGATCCTCGCCACCATCGCTCACCGAACAGCCAATCCTGTCTCTGGCAGCACGCCGGGCCAATCACGATTTCCTCACCCGTCCGATCGCCAGGCAAGCGTTGCTGATCATCGTGCCAGAATACGATCGCGTGGCACCAGTCCTTGCAAAGCCAGTGCGTGCCGGCCTGTTGTCGCTGACGCAGGGCTCGTTGTTGCAGAATTATGCCCTTGCCGTCGGCATCGGACGTCTTTCCGCTGATCCCGTCGGTTATGCTGCTTCTGTCTTGTTGGCGAGTGACGGGGAGGGGGAGCAGCGCCTACGGCAAGCCTTGCAGGGGTGGCCGCTCGCATTACGCCGGCGCATCTATGGACGTTTCCAGCGCCTCAACGGGATGGGAGCACAATCAGGCCGCGGGACGGCGCAGTCTCAGAAATTCCGATTCACCCAGTCTCATATTGACGCTCGGAGAATCTCATAATCATGCGCGAGATCTTCGCCCAAGCCCTTGAGTCTCAAAAACGACGCCCGTCCGACATACCTTTTGATGTATTTCTACCGTACTATTTCGCACACGTCAAATATGTCCGATAAGTCAACGTTATCGGACGTCTTTACTTGGCGACAGTGTGTGCAGATTGATTTGTTTTCGATGGCATAATCCGCACATATCAGCTACGGTCCTCTCATGACTTTGCGCAACATCCCGGTCGCTTCTGACGCTGCCCCCGGCTTCATTCTGCCGTCATGGTCCGTATCACTGCGGCCTGCCGAGACGGAAAGCGACGCGGCCTTCTCGGCAGGCATCGCCCTGAAAACGCTGGACGATCTCGTTCGCAGCGAGCCGGTGTGGGCGGGCTGCTGGCGCGCGCGTCTGGCCCTTCGATCCGCTGCTGCCGCCGTGCGCCTGACGGGGCGCACCGAGGGGGAGGCCGAGCTGCGGGATGCCCTGCTGTTGTCGTCGGACGCCGGTGGTCTTGGTCCGGCTGGAAACGTCTATTCCGCCTACCGGAAGCTGAGTGCCCGCAAGGGTCCCGTGAACACCGCGTTCCTTCAGGAGCTCGCCGTGCTGCTTTCGCTGCGCTGGGACGATCGCCTGGGCGGCGTGGTCGACCTGGCCGTTGGCGCGCTGCAGTCGCCGCGATCTGCGCCCTTTGCCGCGGCCGATCTCGTCTCCGTCATCCATGCCGTTCGCCCGGATGCCGAACGCCTGGCCTGGGCACTGGCCGACGCGTTGATGGCGCAGCGGCTCGGCTGGACACAGCCGGTGTTTCTCCTGATGGCGCAGCGCAACGGACCGGCGTTCCGCACGCTGGGTGGCCGCGGACGGGTGCGGCCAGGCGAGCCGGCTTTTGCGCGTGCGGTGTGTCTGGCGCTGGTGGATGGTGCACGGGCCGCACTGCAAGGCGCAAGCGAGATCGATCGACGCGCCGGGCAGCTCGTGACGGTGGCGCCAAAATTGCGCACGAAAGGCGGCGAGGGTGTGATCCACCGATTGCTGGATGAGGATGCGGTATCGGCGTCCGCTCCGGGTGCGGACCTTTCGCGCTGGGCCAGCCGGCGGATGTTCGAGCGGCTGGAAAGCTCGGGTGCTGTGCGGGAGCTGTCCGGGCGCAGCACGTTTCGGATCTACGGGCTGTGACCATGGCGGGCGCAAGCACGGGCACCCGCCAGCGCACCGGGAAACGGGATGAAGATCGCGCTTTCGACCGGGAGCTCGAGGATCTGCCGGCGGCGCTGCGTTGGCGGGAATGGATGATGCGGGTCGAGGCGGTGATCTTTGCGTCCGCAGAGCCCGTCACCCGCGAGACGCTGGCCCGTGTCGTTGGCAAGGACTGCGCCATCGATCTCTTGATCGACGATCTGCGCGAGGATCTGGTCGGGCGGCCCTATGAACTCGTCTCCGTGGCTGGCGGCTGGCAGCATCGCACCCGCAGCGTCTATGCCGATACCATTCGTGCATCGACGGTTGAGACGCGGTCACTGGCGGCGACGCTATCTCGCCAGGAGGCAGCCGTCCTGATGGCGATCGCCACGCTGCAGCCGGTCACCCGCGGCGAACTTTCAAAAGCCTTCGGCAAGGAGATCGGCCGGGACACCATTGCGAGCCTGCGCAGCGCCGGTTTGATCGCTTCCGGGCCGCGCAGCCCCACCCCCGGTGCGCCCTACACCTATGTCACCACCCGGCATTTCCTCAGCGCCTTCGGCATGGAGACGCTGCAGGACTTGCCCGATGTCGAGATGCTGGAGGACGCGGGGCTGATGCAGGGCCGGGAGAATGATGTGGTGCTGTCGTTCGATGGCGTTGAGGAGGCTGACGTGGACGAGGCGTGATGGGAATGCTTGCAATCGCGTTATGCGGTTTGATCTGAATTCTGCCCAGACATTTAAGCCGCGCGGCGAAATCCCATGCACGCCATCTCCGGACATTGCGGCTATCGCAGAACTCTGTATTTTGCGACGTCGCAAAAACCAGAAAGTGTCTTTCAAATCGGGATTTTTGCGACGGGCTGTGGTCTACGTTCGTGGTGGCAGCCAACCTCTTAAAGGGTTAGGGGCAGCTACTCCGTGACTATGAACTGATAGGAGAGACCTATGACGCAAGGCTTCCGTAAAAGCATACTATTCCCGATCACTCTCATGTTCGCTGGTGTCGTCGCGTTTTTTCTCTTCCTTTATGTGACAGGGCATGATCCTGACGAAAAGCCGCTAACATTGATCCATTGGATTATTGGCGGAGCGCTGATCGGTCCAGGTTTTGGCTACCTCGTCCAATGGAGGCAAGGCAGGGACCGAACCAAGTTGTAAGCAACTCATACCCTGGCGGCCGTCGCAGGTATCCTGATATTCACGACAAAATCAGCGACAATGTATTTCTCGGAAAACTTCTGTCGCAAAAACCGGTCGCAAAAAGCTAGCATTCGCGACCGACTTTTGCGAAGGGATTGGATGACCGGAAGTAACCCTTCTGAGCCTTTCCACGATTGCTCGTCCAATCCCGGTAAGCTACCGTTCACATTTTCCATTTCACTGCATAAGCCTTGTGTATCGGCAGAAGTCGCAGGGAGCCGCCGCGCCACATGCCCTATCGCACCATCTTCCCGCACCTTATAGCGGCAGCCCTCCTTCTTCTTGGTCCGCCACCGGCCTTCGCAGAGCAACCAGCCTTGCCGCCAGGTGCCGAGACCGCGGGTCACGCGCTGCCCAGCGACATCATGCTGCGTGCGGCACCCCTGATGCAGGCGGGCAGGCGCGACGAGGCGACGTTCTGGTTTTATGCTGGGCAACTTCGCTGGCGCTCACGCCTGAATGCGAGCCCCGCTCAGGACCAGACCGGCGAACCCGCTCTGTTCTCGTCGCTCTTCGAGACACTCGGGCCGCCCGTTAATGGCTGGGCCTTCGGCGACATCCCCAAGCTCCAGCGGACGATCGACGCCGTGCTCCTTTGGGACGTCCGTTATCCCGATCCTTCGCTGGATCCGGCCGTACACGAAAGAATGCGGGCAGGACTGACGGCTCTTCGCGACCAGATCGGCCGAGAAGCGGGCATGATCAGAGCCGAGCGCGCCTCACAGGGTTTGGAGAACCGATGATGCTGCGATTCCGGTGCTGGACTGACATAAAACGCTTGCCCCGCCTGCTGCTCGCATCCACGATGCTGCTCGCCATCTCAGGATCCGCATCGGCGCAGGATGGGCCTGTCGCGGATCCGTTGCGCAGTGGTCTGGAAGGCGCATTGCGCGGCTGCGAGATTTGGGTCCTCGACCCGTCAAGCTGGCTGAACGATCCGGCGCGCTTCCTTGCGGCCATCGATCTTGGCGGCGCGGTGTTCGAGACCGAGAGCCTGCCCGAGCCGCTCCTCCCTCCCGAGCCCTTCCGGCGCGGCAACCGCTACTGGCGGATCAATGCCGGACCCAACGAGGGTTACGCGCTGGTGGTCTCGCGCGACATTCCGATGTGCCACATCACGGGCGGCGGCGGGGTCGACTTCCAGCCGGCGGCCGAAGCGGTGGCCGCCTCACCGGACGTCTCCGATCGCTGGGAGCGCATCGGCGAGGAGCGCCGAGATGGCATGGTCTCGACCTTTTTCCGACTGCGCAAGGAGCCAAAGCTGGCGCTGGTCCTCAGCCGTGCCGACGCACCGGGTGCACGACGCGACCGCCCCCAGGTGATCGCGACCGTGACCTACGACCTTGGTCGCTGAGGCAACGCAGGTTCGTCCGGCCAGTGTGGTGGAAATGGCCACACGAGAACCTCACCGCCCGGCGGGATCGGACCCAAATGGCGCAGGACACGGTCATAGTGCTGGTTGCTCGGCGGGTAGCGCACCTCACCATGTCCGACAACGGACCCGGCTTCGCTTTCGGCTCGCAGCCATAGGACCAGCGTGCCATCGGGCTCGCGATGCGCTGAGCCGATCGACGCCTTTGCGGAAGGAGGCTCCGGCGCATGCCCCTGCGACCTCGCTCGCCCGTTGGCGGACGCCGCCAACGCTTCCAGCACTCCGACAAGGCGTGGTCTCGGACAATCGGACCCGACCTCCTGCAGGACGTCGTCGCCGTCGAACAGGGCGACGCTGCACAGGCGGTCTGTCGGCTCACCGAGCACTGGCGTATCGGGAGGCGGCGTGATCCAGACCTCGTTGCCCGACGCGATCACGTTGCGCCGCTCATCATCCGAAATGGCATCGGTGCGTTCGCTTTCAATCTCCACCAGCCCTCCTGCGTCGGCCAGACGGGTCGTTGCCTGCCGGATCGTCATGAGGTCGAGATCGATGACGATCCAGCGCGCCAGCGGCGACAGGACGTTGCCGGTCGCGACCAGCATCCCGCGACGCGGCAGTTGATCGGCAGGAAAGGCGAGGCGGACGCCCGCGCGGCCAGTGCGTGCGGGCGAGGCGATCTTTGCGTCCGCGTAGCCGGGCTCTTGCGGCTCCGCTGCGACCGGCAGGACGAGAAGGAGGACGAGAAGCTTGGAGATGCCGCGCCGTCGTAAACGGTCAAGCACTCCTCCGCGCCACTTGGTTCCGGTCTCTGTCCGCCATGCGCCCGTCCTCCTGCCTTCCATTAGCGAGCCCGCTTCTGTTCGTTTCGCTCCGGCATCCTATCGACGCTGGTCCAAGCCGTCATCCCCACGTGGTCAGCAATCCGGGTAGTAGGGGCTGACCTCGACCAAACAATCGAGCCGCTCGCCCAGTTCTTGCCCAAGCGCCGTCATGCCGTCGGGATCGCCGTGCTGCGCTAGAAACACAGACTGGCTGTCCGCGCCGGGTGCGTGCGTATAACAATGGGCATGAAGCGACGAGCCGCCCCCGCCCTTGGCCGGCGTCATACGGATGACCTCAAGGTGCAGAATGTCGGTGCGGGGCATGACGAAGAGCTGATCCGAAACCACGATCAGCGCCTCGCCGTCTGCTGACAGCCCAAGCATCCGCTGCCGGTCCTTGACCAGGTCTTCTGGGTCGCGCACGTATTCGAGCTCCGTCTCGCCCGGCGCAAGGCGGCCAGCCTGTGCCATGCGCGCTGTCCCGACATCCCCGTCGAACGCGAGAGGCAGGAAGCCTGTCACCCATTCTCGTTCTCTCGCGCTGAGAGCCAGGCGAAAGCCCGTTATCAGCGTCACGTGGCAGGCGGTTCTAAGGCGCGGGTCGCGATCCTCGGACGGGTTTTGCAAGCCGTGCGACTGCCAATCCGGTGGCCAGGCTGTCAGCGAGACCTCAGCCAGCCCCGACCGCCACGCGGCGGCGACGGTGTTCCACCGCTGACCGACCGGCGCGGGTCCGAGCGATGCCGTTAGATGGTCCGCGACGCGCCGAAGATTGGCGTGCGCGTCGTCCTTAAACCACGCAAGGGCGGTAAAACGGATGATCGGAAACTGGGGTGGGATGCGCTCGAAGGCGCTCGCCGTCCAAGGCGCAAGTGCGCCTGGTAGGGGTTCGGCATCGGTAAGGACGAGCGCTGGCCATTCGTAGATCGGATCGGGCAGACAGCCGCAGCGCGCCAAGACTTCCTTGCGCGTTTCGTGACGGGGTAAGCGCCAGTCGTCCGCAAGGCGGAGGATCGGGTTCATGCCATCGGGAAGGATTGGAACCTCAGCCGGCGCGGGGCCGTCGGGCCAGGACGTCAGCGGCACCAGCGCGACCTGCGTGCGGCGGAAAAGGCGGTCCAAAAATCGTATCGCGGCCTCCGTTCAAGTTCGCCGCTCGGCAACGTGTACCGGTAGAATACAAGATAGGCGCTGCCCATGTCCACGTGTGCCCGCACGTGGACCTGAAACTTTTTTTGGTTACAATGGAGTAAGTTTGCGGAGCAGATCAGAGCGCTCAGGATCCGATCCTGGCACTATGCCATCCCATGTCGTTCAAGTGACGCGCGGCAGGCTGCGTCGCGAAGAACATTGTGTCAATCGTCGAGCCGATGAATAGGCGGCGGTTAACACCCATATGCATATATTCGACTATGTACCTTTCGACACCGCTGACACACCTTCTAATTTATCTTGTGATCAACGTCGTGGTCTACTGCGTCTACTGGTGGGATAAGAAAGCTGCGGTAGAGGGAGCGTGGCGCGTTCGCGAGAGCACGCTGCTCTGGCTGGCTATTGTCGGTGGAAGCCTTGGTGCCCTTGCCGCCCAGCAAGTACTTGGGCACAAAACGCGCAAAGAGCCGTTCCGCAGCATTCTGATGACAATTGGAGCGCTGCATGTAGGACTGGGCGTCGTATGGATTGCTGCACCAAATCTTGTGGTCGAGGCGTTATCGCATATGAGGTCGTCACTGTGATTCAGAGATTTATGATATAGGTTCCCAGGCGGCGACCACCTGTGCTTTCGACTTTGGTGAGGATGATTGCCTGTCAGGAATGCGCCTCGGCAAATATGCTTGAATTGCGCGAGAAGCAGATGCTGCGGCTGCTAAACAAAGCTCTGGCGGCTACGTCAGGTCGTGAAGGTCTTTGCCCAAGGCCGGTCTCAATTGCCACTCACTAAATTTTACCTCCAAACCTGAACGTTCGGGGGTACAGCACATGGGTCCAATGAGATAATGGTCCGCTTTCGGGAATGGGCAGAGGCGCACCAGTGGCCAGGTCTGCCTATCGTGTGAAGCTTGTATTCTCAGAACGCCGCTCTGGACGGTCACCCTTATCCAGAAATCTGATGGGTCGCCGCCATAACGCCCCGTTGCCCAGTCGGAGGCTTCATTCGTCAGCACACTGCCGAGCAAGCCATATCCGTCTGAGAACTCGATCCCGGTCTTGACCCACCGTCTTTCGTCGAGCCTGACCATCAGGCCGGCCTGATCGTAGAGATGCGTGAAATTTGCCTGAACCCGAACCTGGGCGGTGAAATCGCCTTCGGTCTGGAATGCATAGAAGTGGCCGTTGTCGCGCACAAAGCCATAGTGCGTTTCTCGCCAAAAATCCGTGTTGGCGTCGGTCGTCACGGAAAGCTCGGTATCCGACGCATGTGATTTTGTGGGCTCATTGAGCCACAGTCCACTTTTAAGACTCTGCAACGGACGTCTCCTATGACAACGAGCGGACTTGCTCGGCCGCACCTCTTGTATAACAGTCGTTTCCAGAGAGCCCAATTGCCGCCAACAGGCAAGATCTGAGATGCGTCCTCCGCTCTGCGCCGACAGCAGCATGCCGCCCAAAGTAGACGTCTGACACCAGAAAGGGATGCTGCCTGCTAGGCCTAAAACGCGGCAGTGGAGGTAACGACGAGCGCATCTAAGCCTAAGTGTCGGAATTGCAAGCTCAGTGATGATGAGGTGGTTTCGTTGACTGGATCGAGACGCTTGCTGGATTAAGGCATCCACTGATCTGGATGGGTGCAATCATATCATGCCATCGCGGCACTTCACCGCCTCCGCCGAATGCTTACGCTAGATCTTCATCGTTACCTAGATCAAACCCCGGCAACCTGTCCACCATAGAGCTAAGCAGTTTCTCTCCGAGTCTGCCATTTCGGCAACGGAACTGCGTTGAGCAACGTTCTTGTGTAATCGTGGAGGGGCGTGGCGAAGAGTGCAGTGGTTTCGTTCTCCTCGACAATACGACCTTGCTTCATGACGAGGATGCGATCGGCGAAGTGGCGCACGATCGGCAGGTCATGCGTGATGAAGATATAGGACAGGCCAAGCCGGTTGCGCAGATCCGCCAGCAGATCGATGACCTGCGCCTGGATCGACACATCGAGGGCCGAAACCGCCTCGTCGCAAATGATGAGTTCCGGCTCGCTGGCAAGCGCGCGGGCGATGGCGATCCGCTGGCGCTGTCCGCCGGAAAACTGGTGGATGTAGCGTCCTTCGTGTTCGGCCTTCAGTCCGACGAGTTCCAGAAGCTCGACGACACGGTCTCTCCAGCGCGCGCGTGGCAGGATGTCGCCGTGGATCTGCCACGGTTCCGAGATGATCGACCGGACGCTCATGCGCGGGTTCATCGAGCCGTAGGGGTCCTGAAACACCATCTGGACCCGGCGACGAAATGCCATCAGGTCTTTCCCCGTGAGATCGAAGATGTTCTGCCCGGCAAAGATAGCCTTGCCCGATGTCGGCTCGTTCAGGCGCATCAGCATGCGCGCGACGCTCGATTTGCCGGAGCCGCTCTCGCCGACGATACCCAGCGTTTCGCCTTTGCAAAGATGAAAGCCGACATCCTCCACCGCCTTGAACACCGATTTTCCGGCAAACGCGCCGGATGACAGGACGTAGTCTTTGCCGAGCCCTTCCACCTTCAGCAGCACCTCTTCGGCGCGTTCTCTGGAGCGCTTGTGACCGGCATCGGCAGCCTCGCCATGCGGCAGCGCGGCGATCAGTTTCCGGGTATAGGCGTGTTGCGGCGTCTCGAACACGTCTCTGGCCGGTCCGGCCTCTACCACCTTGCCGCTATTCATCACGATGATCCGGTCCGCCATGGACGCCGCCACCTCGAGATCGTGGGTAATCATGATCAGCGCCATGCCGGTCTCGCGCTGCAGATCGCGCAGCAGGTCCAGGATCTGTGCCTGAACGCTGACGTCGAGCGCCGTGGTCGGTTCGTCGGCAATCAGGATATCGGGTTTCAGCGCGATGGCGATGGCGATCATGATGCGCTGGCGCTGGCCGCCGGAGAACTGGTGCGGATAATGATCGACGCGCTGCTCGGGCTCGGGAATGCCGACGCGGCGCATGAGGTCGAGGATCCGGGAGCGCAGGTCGCCGCGGCCTTCGCCATGGCTGCGATAGACTTCCTCTATCTGTCGGCCGACTGTGTAGACCGGGTTCAGCGAGGCGAGGGGATCCTGGAAAATCATCGCGATGCGCCGTCCGTTGAGGGCGCGCCGCTTGTCCTCGTCGAGGCGCGCAAGCTCCTGGCCATCGAACAGGCAGCGACCGGAGACGATGTGGCCGGGCGGGCAATCGACCAGCCCCATCAGCGTGCTGGTGCTGACGCTTTTGCCCGAGCCGCTCTCGCCGAGAATGACCAGCGTCTCGCCGCGCGCGACATGGAAGGAGACATCATCGACCGCGCGGACGGGATCGCCATCGGACAGGAAGTCGACCGTCAGTCCCTCAACCTGAAGGATGGGTGCGGGCATTCTCGCGTCGTCGATCTTGCTCATCGGGCAGTCTTTCTCAGCGCCTGCAACCGCCAGCGCTGTTGCGGGTCGGCGACGGTGCGCGCCCAGTTGGAGAGAATGTTGAGCGACAAGGTCGTCATCATGATCGCAAGGCCCGGCCAGAAGGCGATCCACCACGCCGTCTGCAGATAGCCGCGCCCGTTCGCCACCATGGCACCCCAGGTGAAATCGGGTGGCTGTATGCCGAGGCCGAGGAAGCTTAGCGCGGACTCGGCAAGGATCACGGTCGCAAAATCGATGGCCGAGATCGTGACCAGCGTCGGCAGAACGAGCGGCGCGATATGGTGGAAGACGATGCGCACCGGCGAAGCGCCCATCGAACGGGCCGCGCTCACGAACATCCGCTCGCGAAGCTCCAGCACCTCTGCGCGGGCGGTTCGCAGGTAGATCGGCAGGCGCGTGATCGCCAGCACGATGACGAGGTTCGTCATGCTCGGCCCGAGCGTATAGAGGACGATCAGGGCGAGGAGAAGCGAGGGAAAGCTCATGATCACATCGGCGAAACGCTGTATGACATGGCTGTACCAGCGCTCGGAATAGCCGGCGATCAGGCCGAGCGCGCCGCCGACCAGCATGGAGCTGAACACGGCGGCCGCAGCGATCAGGATCGTGTTCTGCGCGCCGACGATCAGTCGCGCAAGGATGGGGCGCCCGAGCGTGTCTGCCCCGAGCACGTAGAGAAAGCCGCCATTAAAGGTGAAAGGCGCAAGGTTACGCTGGCGCAGGCCGAGCCGTGCGGCGGCGTCGCCGACGAGCAAGGGGCCGAACAGGACCAGGAGCAGAAGCAGCACGAGAAAGAGGGCGGAAGCAAACGCCATCTTGTCGCGCCAAAGGTAGGAGAGGAGCGGCATGCGCGGAGAGATCGCCGCGACGGGAGCCGAAAGAAGCGTCATCGGGCGTGCCTTCTAGTAACGGATGCGGGGGTCGAGGAATGCGTAGAGAAGATCGATTGCGATGTTGAGAAGGAAGATCGCGACGGCCGTCACGAGGATCGTCGACTGGACGACCGCGAAATCGCGCTGGATGATCGAGTCGATCATCAGCTTGCCGATGCCCGGCCAGCCGAAGATGGATTCGACCACGACCGCGCCGTTGACGAGCCCTGTCGCAAGATCCCCCGCCACCGTGACGATCGGCAGCAGCGAATTGCGCAGCGCATGGCCGAAGATGATCTCGCGGCGCGGCATGCCCTTGGCCCGGGCCGTCTTGATATAGGCGGCGGACAGGGCCGATAGCATCGTGCCGCGAACCACCTGCACCAGCAGCCCGAACGGCCGCAGCGTCAGCACGAAAATCGGGAGCACCCAGTGCGCCGCACTTCCCGTGCCGGAGGTCGGCAGCAACCCGAACCCGACGGCGAAGAGAAGGATGCCGACGATGGCGATCCAGAAATCGGGCGCGCTGGCGCCGGCCAGCGACACGAGGCTGGCGATGCGGTCGAACAAGCTGCCCGGACGCGCCGCAGCGAGCGATCCGACAACGATAGCCAGCGACGTCGCAAGCGCGATGGCCAAAAAGGCAAGCTTCAGCGTTTCGGGAAACGCCTCCAGCGCGACCTCCATGGCCGAGCGGTTCTGCCGAAGGGATTGGCCGAAATCGAGTTGTGCGAGATTGCCGAGATAGGTGAAGAACTGGACGATCGCCGGCTGATCGAGCCCGTTCAGCCGTGCAAACTGGGCGCGCGCATCGGCGCTCGCGTCCAGGGGCAGGTAGAGCGCGGAGGGATCACCTGTCAGGCGTGTCAGAAAGAAGACGAGCGTGACGAGGCCGATGATCGAGATCAGGCTGTACGACGCACGACGTCCGAGATAGCGGAGCATGGCAGGCCCTCGTTTGAGACTGTATCAGCCGGCAAAGAGCCGGCATGGGGAAAGACGCGCGGCAAGGCGCCGCGCGTCTTTCCGTCCTCAGGACTTGATGCCGATATTGGCCAGCGGGATTTCGCTGTTGGTGGTGATATCCGGCTTCCAGTCGAGGCGCTTGCCGACGCGCGTGTAGCCGATCATGTGGAACATCGGGATATCGGACACGACATCGGTGCGGACCTTGGCAAAAAGGGCCTTGAACTTCGCCGTGCGGTCATCGCCGGTTGCCGCCAGGGCCTCGTCCACCTGCTTGTCGAGCGCCGGGTCGTTCACGGTCGCATAGTTGCCGGTCGAGCGGTAGAAGATCGGAATGGTAAATGCCGCATCGCCCTTGTTGTTGTCGTGCATCATCTGCAGCATGTTGGCGCCCCGGTTTTCAGGGTATGGCTTCTGCAGGTACCGCAGCCAGTCGGCGACGTCGAGCATGGTCAGCTTCACGTTCAGCCCGGCGTCCTGCCACATGGCGACCATGGCCTCCATGGCTTCCGAGCCGTTGGGATAGATGCCGTTGCGGCCGATGAGAGTGATCTCAGTCTCGACCGGGACGCCCGCAGCCTTTGCCTCTTCCACCAGCTTCTTGGCCTCAGCGGCATCATATGTCCATGGCGAGAGGGCATCGTCATGCCCGTTGATGCCGGGCACGACCATCTGCGACGCGCGCTTGATGTCGTCTCCGAACAATTGGGCAAGCCCGTCCCAGTCGATGGCGAGGTTCAGAGCCTTGCGGATGCGCAGATCGTCAAGAGGCGGCTGCGCCGCATCGATGCGGATCGCCGTCGTCTCGGAGTTGAGATAGGAAAAATCCGTTTCCGGATTGGAGGCATCCTGGATCGCGATCGACGGGGTCAGGTCGGCCTCGCCGGTCTCGATCATGGCGGCCCTGATCGAGGATTCCGCGCGCCAGACATAGGTCGCGGCCGTCACTTTCGGTTTGTCGCCCCAGTATTTGTCGAAACTGACAAGTTCGACGGTCTGCGTATTGAAGGTCTTCAGGCGAAACGGTCCCGTGCCGACCGGATCGTTGACGGCCTTGTCGGCCGGCGTCTTCGGCGACACCACCATGACCACGCTGAGCAAGGTGGGAAGGATCGGCTCCGGGCGATCGGACTTGATCTCGACAGTCAGGTCGTCAAGGGCCGTCACCGTCAGCTTGGCATCGCCGAACTTCGCCATATTGTTGCAGTTCAGCTTGCCGCCCGTCATGCGCTCGATGGAAAAGGCGACCGCCGCCGCGTTGAAGGGCTCGCCATCCTGGAAGGTCACGCCATCCCTGAGCTTCAGCCGCCATGTCTGCGGATCGACCTGGCTCCATTCGGTCGCGAGCTTCGGGCGAGGCTGCCCGGTCGCCGCATCGATGACCGTCAGCGGCTCCACCACGTTCTGGGCGAGGATCTGCCCGACATTGGTGATGATGGTGCCGCAGGGCTCGAGATTCGCCGGCTGCTCCGGCAGCACGATGCGGATCGCCGTTGCGTCCTGCGCCATGGCATAGGATGCCGACGCTGCCGCCAGCAGGCCTGCTGTGATAAGACGTAGTGTGATGCCAGTCATGTTGCTCCTCCCGATTGAACACGATGTCGTCTGAAGTCGTACGGACCGCTGCGCGCAATAGTCTCGGCGCTTTCGTCCGATAGATGCGGCCCTTGCCCCTCCATGCGAGGCGAAGGCACCGTCGTCAGGCGCCGGCAGTCTCGATGAGGCTCGCCAGCATCTGTTTTTCGTCAGGGGTCAGGTCCGTCAGGGGCGGACGAACCGGCCCCGGGGTCTGGCCAACCAGTTCGACGCCGGCCTTGATGATGGAAACGGCGTAGCCGGCTTCCCGGTCGCGCAGAGCGGCGAACGGGAAGAAGAAGCGGTTGAGGATATCCTCCATCGTCGCCCGGTCGCCCGCTCGCATCGCCTTGTAGAAGCGCTGCGCCAGCGCCGGCACGAAATTGAACACGGCGGAAGAATAGGTCGTGACGCCGACGCCGTTGAAGCCTTCGGCAAACAACTCATGCGTCGGCATGCCGCCGATATAGCAGAGCCTATCCCCAAGCTTGGCGGTGACGTGACGGACCAGATCGACCCGTCCGGTGCCGTCCTTGAAGCCAATCAGGTTCGGGCAGGCCTCGGCAAGCCGCGCGACTGTATCGGCGGTCGCAACCGAATTGGCTCTGTTGTAAAGAATGACCCCGAGCGGCGTGGACTGGCAGACCGATTTGACGTGCCGGTAGATCCCCTCCTGCGACGCTTCCATCAGATAATGCGGCAGCAGCAGCAGACCGTCTGCGCCGGCCCGCTCCGCCTGGCGCGCGGTGTCTATGGCAAGCGAGGTGCCGTAGCCGCAGCCCGTGATGATCGGCACACTGCCGGAGGCCTCTTTCGCCGCCTTGGTGACCAGACCGACTTCTTCGGGCGACAGAGAAAAGAACTCGCCCGTGCCACCGGCCGCAAAGAGCGCCGCCGCCTCGAAGCCGGAAAGCCACGCCACATGTCGGCTGTAACTCTCCAGATGAAGGCTCAGGTCCGTCTGGAAATGGGTGACCGGAAACGACAAGAGACCCGATGCGATGGCAGATTTGATTTCTTCAGGCGACAACAGAACCTCCCATTCGTTGAAGCCTAAGTCGTATTATGACTTTTGGAATGAGTCAATCAGTAACCGGCAGCTTATGCTTTGGTCGTGATACCAGAGATCGGTATCGCTCCATGCCGGTCAGAAGATGCACGCGCATAGCTTCGCGGGCACGCTCAGGCTCTTGGGCGGAGATGGCATCGGCAATGGCGCGATGCTCATCCAAGATCGGATGATCGCGGCTTGGCAGCGGATCGACGCCGCCCATGACGCTTTTAAACTTCACGCGCGGGATCATCCGGCGGCCGATATGATCGAGGAACAACCTAAAGCGCGCATTGTTGGTGGCGGTGGCCACCGCCATGTGGAACTGGAAATCGACCTCGTCCGTCGGCTTTCCCATGTCGATCAGATCTCCGAAACGCTGGACCTGCGCCTGGATTTCCGCCTCCTGTGCAGGCGATCGACGCAAGGCGGCAAGGCCTGCGGCCTCGACTTCGACGCCGATGCGAAGCTCCAGTTCTTCGATGATGTCGGAGATTCTATCCGTTTCCCGGCTGAACAGATCCTGCAGCGGATCACCGGGTCGCGACGCGACGACGAAAACCCCGGCGCCCTGGCGCGACTCGACCATCCCATCGGCCCGCAACGCTGCGATCGCCTCGCGAATGACGGTCCGACTGAAGCCAAAGCGGCTGACCAGCGCCGGTTCCGTTGGAAGTTTGTCGCCAACCGCATAGACGCCCTCCTTGATCTGAGCCCTGATGATGTCGATGACGTCACTCGAATAGCGGCGCCCCCTTTGTGGTGCTGCACTCATAGAAGAGGCCTTACGATATCAGATGACATTCCAGAATTCGTATGACGATATGGTTTCATGGGAGCATGCGCCGGTCCGTTCCTCGTTGCGAGGTGACGTTCTTCCTGTCAGGAAATCAAGTCAATCCGATTGAACGGATTTTGATCGAGATCTGGTTGTCTTCGGTGGAATTAGCTGGCAGGCAAGCGATCCGGCGATGTCGTTCCAGTGGCATTAACCACCTACTTGAACAAGACGTCTTGGAGACACCTCCCAATGTTTGATCGCGGCTTACTTCCGCTACTAGCGCTTAACCGTGATACAAGAGTGCCTCATCGGCCTAGCGACACTGAAAGTAGATGATCATCGCCAATGGCACATCCTTGTTGCGAGAATGGATGCAATCTCTTGGAAAATCCTCTCATCTTGTTTTCCAGCGTTCCGCGTGGGCGGGTCAGGCGATAAAACGCATCTGCTCGATAATATGCAGGCCGGCTCCTTCGACGTGTTGGGCAATCACGCGCCGCGCCTGGCAAAGATGAAATTGTCGAGGCATTGCCGTCGACTGGACACCGGTGTCCTGCGTGGAGCTCTGCAAGGAGATGGTCGCTAGGTGCCCAATCTCTATCTTATCTTCAGCTAGGCCGATGACATGGCGCTCGGCTGTGCCGGCTTGATACAGGCGTCCGGCTCGAAGGTGAAATTGATGTCCACTGGCGGTGGATCGGCTGCAGGCAATGCCGCCGTCGCCAAAGGGAAGTTCGATGGCTCCGTCTTCACATGCCCGGCGCTTCTCGGTTGCCCGATGTTCAGGTATTGTCTGAGGGGCAACCGGCCCGAAGGCGCAGAAAGCCCAGGTCATCAGATATGACAGCGTCTCGATTACCAAGGATACGCTGCAGACCTGCCCGCCGGGTAGGTTTCGTCGTCAGGAACTTGGACGACGTTGCCGACGTGCCACCACCGTGTAGAAAATACACGGGGAGCGCAACCGTACTCAAACGCTCTCCGACACTGCAAATCCTAGTGGCCAAGAAGGCGTGCTGTTACGGTTGTTCAAGATGATCTGGACATTGAAGGCCCTCTGCTTTCGCCGTACGAATGGCAGTCGGCTTTTCCATTTGTCTGCTCTACCGAGATGATGGCAACCGTGTTCTCGGAAACATTTTACATTAAAAATAACGAATGAAAAGATTGCGATGATCCATGTTCAGGGTCGATAAGCCCTTTCGGAAATAGGGGGGTAATCCATTGACGGCGGTTTCACTAACTTAGTGTTGCGCTGCCGGTCGTAGCGCCTGACGTCCTTCTTTGGATTGGAGCTGGCCATGCTAAACCCGACGCAACTGGAAATATCCCGACGAAATCTGCTGATAACCTCGGCCGCAGCGGCTGCGGCAACGAGTGCCTTGCCGCTGTCGGCGGCAGCACAGACATCGCAGACGGAAACCGAACTCACAAGTACGGTCGCATTTGCCGTCAACGGTGAAAGGCGAGAGCTGAACATCGATAACCGCACGACGCTTCTCGACGCGCTTCGCGAGCACCTGCATCTGACAGGCACGAAAAAGGGCTGTGACCACGGGCAGTGCGGAGCGTGCACCGTCATGGTGGGCGGACGCCGCGTGAACGCCTGTCTGACGCTCGCCATCATGCATGAGGGCGACGAGATCACCACGATCGAGGGCCTGGGACAACCCGGCAACCTCCATCCCATGCAGGCGGCCTTCGTCAAGCATGACGGCTTTCAGTGCGGCTACTGTACGCCGGGACAGATCTGTTCCTCCGTCGCCGTGCTCGAAGAGATCAAGGCGAACATTCCGAGCCACGTGACGACCGATCTCACCGCACCGGCCTCGGCGAGTGCAGAGGAAATCCGCGAACGCATGAGCGGAAATATCTGTCGGTGCGGCGCCTATTCCAACATCGTGGATGCCATTACTGACGTCGCGGGGACACGCGCATGAGAGCCTTTACATATGAACGCGCCTCGACGATCGAGGCCGCAGCCGCATCGGCTGCTTCCCATCCATCCACCCGGTTCATTGCCGGCGGCACCAACCTCCTGGATCTGATGAAGCTCGAGATCGAGGTGCCGACACATCTGATCGACGTCAACGGTCTCGGCCTCGATACGATCGAGAAGACGCCGGAGGGTGGCCTTCGCATCGGTGCGCTGGTTCGCAACACCGATCTGGCGGCAGACAAGACCGTGCGCCGAGACTATGGCCTGCTCTCGCGGGCACTTCTCGCCGGAGCCTCCGGTCAGCTTCGCAACAAGGCGACGACGGCCGGAAATCTTCTGCAGCGGACGCGCTGTCCTTATTTCTACGATACCAACCAGCCCTGTAACAAGCGCCAGCCGGGCAGCGGCTGTTCCGCCATCGAGGGCTTCAGCCGCCAGCTCGGCATCGTCGGCGTCAGCGATTCCTGTATCGCCACACATCCGAGCGACATGGCCATTGCCTTGCGGGCTCTGGATGCCGTGGTGGAAACCGTCAAGCCAGATGGCCGGCGTCACGCGGTGCCGATCGCCGAGTTCCACCGCCTGCCGGGCAATACCCCGCATATCGAAACCGTTCTGGAGCAGGGCGAATTCATTACAGGTGTCGTCCTGCCCGCGCCGCTCGGCGGCCGCCACATCTACCGCAAGGTCCGTGACCGCGCGTCCTATGCGTTCGCGCTCATTTCCGTGGGTGCGGTGATCCAGCCCGACGGGACCGGCCGCGTCGCGGCCGGCGGCGTCGCTCACAGGCCATGGCGGGTCGAGGCGGCAGACGTTGCGCTGCCGCAAGGGGCAAGGCCCGCAACGGCTGCTCTTCTTGCCGATGCGCGGCCGACGGAACACAACAGGTTTAAGATCGATCTGGTCGAGCGCACGCTCGGGGCGGTCATTGCAGAAGCAAAGGGTTGAGCCATGAAGTTCGACACACCAGCCACAACCAATCCGATCGACCAGATGAAAGTCGTGGGCAAGCCGATCCCGCGTATCGACGGCTACCTCAAGGTCACCGGCCAGGCAAAATACGCCTATGAGTGGCATGACGCTTCCACGCCCTACGCGTACGGCTATCCGGTCGGCGCCTCGATCGCACGCGGCCGGATTACGTCGATGGACATTGCCGCCGCCGAAAAAGCGCCCGGTGTTCTGGCCGTCGTGACGACGCTGGCCGTCGGTGAGCGCAAGAAGGGCAAGTTCAATACGGCAAAGCTCTTCGGCGGCGACGAGGTGCAGCACTACCACCAGGCGATTGCCGTCGTTGTGGCCGAGACCTTCGAGCAAGCGCGGGCGGCGGCTGCGCTGGTGAAGGTCGATTATGCGGAAGAAAAGGGGGCCTTCGACCTGAAGGAGGCGATGAAGACGGCGGACAAGCCGGCGGATTCGCAGCAGCCCGACACCTCCGTCGGCGATTTCGACGCCGCCATCGGCAGTGCCGCCATCACCCTGGACGAAGCTTACTCGACGCCCGACCAGTCCCACGCGATGATGGAGCCCCACGCCTCCATCGCTGCGTGGAACGGCGACGAGGTGACGGTATGGACATCGAGCCAGATGATCGACTGGTGGCGGGCCGATCTGGCGACGACGCTCGACATTGATAAGGAGAAGATCCACCTGATGTCGCCTTTCATCGGCGGCGGCTTCGGCGGCAAGCTTTTCCTGCGCTCGGATGCGGTTCTTGCGGTTCTCGGAGCACAGGCGGCCAAGCGGCCGGTCAAGGTTGCCCTGCCGCGGCCCTTCATGATCAATAACACCACCCACCGCCCGGCAACCATCCAGCGCATCCGGATCGGAGCGGAGCGTGACGGGAAAATCACGGCGATTGCCCATGAAAGCTGGTCCGGCGACCAGCCGGGTGGCCAGTTGGAGGCGGCTGTCGCGCAGACCCGTCTGCTCTATGCCGGTGCAAACCGCATGACGGCCATGCGGCTGGCGACGCTGAATCTGCCGGAAGGCAATGCGATGCGCGCGCCGGGAGAGGCGCCCGGTCTGATGGCCCTCGAAATCGCCATGGACGAGATGGCTGAGAAGCTGGGCCTCGATCCGATCGAGTTCAGGATCCTCAACGATACGCAGGTGGATCCCGAGAAGCCGGAGCGGCCGTTCTCGCACCGCAACCTCATCGGTTGTCTCAAGCTGGGTGCCGAGACGTTCGGCTGGAGCAACCGGGGCAAGCCTGGCGCGCGTCGCGAAGGAAACTGGCTGATCGGCCAAGGTGTCGCGGTCGCCTTCAGAAACAACATGATGCTGCCATCCGGCGCGCGTGTGCGGCTGGACAGGCAAGGGATTGCCACCGTCGAGACGGATATGACCGACATCGGCACCGGCAGCTACACGATCATCGCACAGACGGCCGCCGAGATGCTGGGTCTGCCGATGGACAGGGTCGCGGTGCAGCTGGGCGATTCCCGCTTCCCGGTTTCGGCCGGCTCGGGCGGGCAGTTCGGCGCGAACTCCTCCACGTCGGGCGTTTATGCCGCCTGCGTGAAGTTGCGGGAAGCCGTTGCGGCAAAGCTCGGCTTCAACTCCGACGACGTCGTCTTCGAGAATGGCGAGGTCCGCTCCGGCAATCGCTCGGTTCCCCTGACCGAGGCTGTGGGAGACGAGGGCCTCGTCGGAGAAGACACGATGACATGGGGCGATCTGACCCAGACACATCAGCAATCGACGTTCGGCGCTCACTTCGTCGAGGTCGGCGTGGATGTCGCAACGGGAGAAAGCCGTGTCCGCCGCATGCTGGCCGTCTGCGCCGCCGGTCGAATCCTGAACCCGATCACCGCGCGCAGCCAGGTCATCGGCGCCATGACAATGGGGGTCGGCGGGGCGCTTTCGGAGGAACTCGCGGTCGATACGCGTCGCGGCTTCTTCGTCAATCACGACCTTGCGGGCTATGAGGTGGCGGTCCATGCCGACATCCCGCACCAGGATGTCATCTTCATGGACGAAACGGACCCGATGTCGTCGCCGATGAAGGCCAAGGGCGTTGGCGAACTCGGTCTCTGCGGCGTCTCGGCGGCGATCGCCAATGCCATCTATAATGCATCAGGGGTTCGCGTCCGACACTACCCGCTGACGCTCGACAAACTGATCGGTAAGCTTCCCGACGTCGCATGATCGCAAGGGACGGCGGCTGGTGTTCAGCCGCCGTCCAACAGGTCATTTCCGTTGCCCGGTCAAGGGCGGGGTGATGGACGTCGGCGGGGCGCATCCATGCCCAGCGCCACCAACACAGGAAGAATTCCATGAAAATCGACAGGAATGGGATCTCAGCCGTCCGCAAAGGGCCCGGAAGACTGGTTCACCGGAACAGTCCGGATCGATGCGCTTTTCGCTGCCAACGACGCCCGTCGGGGAGCCTCCGCCCTCGTCACGTTCGAACCCGGCGCACGCACGGCATGGCATACGCACCCTCTCGGCCAGACGCTGATCGTCACTGCGGGTTCCGGGCTCGTTCAGCGCGAAGGAGGTCCGATCGAGGCCATTCGTCCGGGTGATGTCGTCTGGTTCGAACCGGGCGAAAAGCACTGGTATGGCGCATCTCCAACGACAGCCATGACGCATATTGCGATCCAGGAGCACCTCGACGGCAAGGTCGTCGACTGGCTCGAACACGTGACCGACGCGCAATACAAGCCGTGACCGCGTAAGCCGGCATCGCGGTGCCGGGCGACACGTTCCATCGCCCGGCCAGCGGATGAACCGGGATGGCGGATCAGTCGAGATACTGCTCGTCGGTGACCTTCTCCATCCAGTCGACGGCTTTGCCGTCTTTCACGTTGGAGACAGCGATATGGCTCATGCCATTCTTGTCGGTTGCCCCGTGCCAATGCTTCGTGCCCGGTGGCGTCCAGATCACGTCGCCCGGGCGGATCCGGCGCTTTTCGCCGCCTTCTTCCTGTACCCAGCCGGCGCCGGATGTCACGATCAGAATCTGTCCTGCGGGATGCGTGTGCCACGCCGATCGCGCCTCCGGCTCGAATGTCACGAGCGCCCCTGAATTGGCCGTATGCGCGTTGTTCCGGTAAAGCATATCGACGACGACCGAACCGGTAAAGTTGGCCTTAGGACCCCGGGCGCTCGCGCGTGAGCCAGCCGGAAAGATCTCGGTGGCCTGAGAGGTCGCGGTGGCCTGAGAGATTTCGGGGGATTGAGCGAACGCTCCTGCAAATGAGGTGCAGGCTATCATGGCAGTCGTGGCGAAGAGTTTCATCATATCGTCCTTCTGTCGGTTTCGCGGGTTCGTTCCAGGCGCTTGCCGGCCGGTGCCGGCGTTGCGCCTGTGCGGGAGATGGTGATGTGCGGCCCTCGGGATTAGCGGGCAGAACGTGAAGAGAGATATGGGTGTCATTCATAAGCGAACTGCGCCCATGTCGGCGGGTCGCCTGCAAGGATTTGATGAAGGAGGTGCGGGCATGCTGAGGGAAAACGTGACGGACCTCATGGCATTCGTGGTCGTTGCGCGCGAACGCAGCTTTACGCGGGCTGCGGCCCAGCTCGGCCTTTCGCAGTCCGGAATCAGCCACTCGATCCGCGGGCTCGAGGAGCGTCTCGGCGTTCGTCTTCTCACGAGAACCACGCGAAGCGTCTCGCCCACGCCCGAAGGCGAGCGGCTTCTGGCAACGATGGCGCCGCGCTTTCTGGAGATCGAGCAGGAGCTCTTCGCGTTGAGCGATCTCAGGGAGAAGCCGGCGGGAATGATCCGCATCACGGCAGATGACTTTGCGATCGACACTGTCTTGTGGCCGAAGCTGCAAAAGGTTCTGTGCAACTATCCGGAAATCAAGGTCGAGCTCGTCGTCGATTATGGCCTGACCGACATCGTCGCCGAGCGTTTCGACGCCGGCGTTCGGCTCGGCGAGATCATCTCTCAGGGAATGATCGCGGCAAGGATAAGCGGCAACCAGCGGATGGTGGCGGTCGGCGCGCCCGCCTACTTTGCGGATAGGTCCGAACCGATTGTGCCGCAGGATCTGACCGGCCACAACTGCATCAACCTCCGGCTTCCGACGAAGGGAGGCCTCTACGCCTGGGAGTTCGAAAAGGACGGTCAGGACTTCAAGGTGCGCGTGAACGGTCAGCTGACGTCGAACGGGGTCAGGCAGATCCTGCAGATGGCATGCGATGGCTACGGGATCGCGTTCATTCCCGAGGGCCTCGCCCTTCCCGATCTTCAAGCGGGCCGGCTCGTGCAGGTGCTGGGCGACTTTTGCCCGTACTATCCGGGCTATCATCTCTACTACCCGTCGAGACGGCAGCCCTCGGCCGCCTTCTCGATTGTCCTCGACGCATTGCGCGAACGCGGCTAGGGCATTTCCGGCGAACACGGGCTCACCGGAAATGCCCCGGTCTTTCGTTTTTGCCGATCAGGAGGCACGCTTTGCAATGACGTCTTTCACCACGGGGACCGCGGAGAAGACGTTCGGCCAACCCGCATAGAAGGCGAGTTGCGTCAGAAGTTCGGATGCCTCTTCCGTTTTCAGGCCGTTATCCATCGCGCGATTGAGGTGGTAGGGGACCTGAGCGACCTGCCCATTGGCGATCAACGATGTTACCGTGATCAGGCTTCGGTCGCGCGGGCTCAGACCGGGCCGAAGCCACACGTCCTTGAACAGAAGATCATTGGTGTACTCGGCCAGGCCGGGAGACGTCGGACCGACGGTTTGTTCGACGGTCGCTCGCCGGGATGCATCCTTCTCTGCATCGAGAGGCATCAGGGCCGGCTTTGCCGGGGGAAGCTGATCCGGGCCGATGCCCCGTGCGGCAAACACATCCTTTGCCACGCCCACGGCTGCCGTTGCATTTGCCCAACCGGAATAGAACGCCAGATGCGTGATGATCTCCGAGAGTTCTGCCGGCTTGACCCCGTTGTCGAGCGCGAGACTGAAATGGTACGCGAATTCGGCAGGCTGGTTTCTGGCGATCAGGGCGGCGACCGTAATCACGCTTCGATCGCGCGGCGCCAGTCCCGGGCGCTTCCATACATCGCCGATGGCTGAGGTCGCGGTATAGTCCGCCAAAGCCGGCGATACCGCTTTCATGTCCTCCAGCGTCACCGGCGGCGTCGCGAGCGGGTGTTTCCGATCGTCAGCAAGGGCCGGCGCGGCGGTCAGGGAGAGGGAGAGTGCCGTAGCGGCGAGGTGCTGCTTCATGAGAAAATCCTTTCGTTTACGGCGGGCACGAGCGCGTCCCCTCAACGATATGGCGACGGTATCCTTCCGGATTAGACACCGGCACCTGATAGGACTTATGAGCCGAGCCCATGAAAGCCGGGTGCAGCGGATCTGCCTCCCGCTCTCCCCCCGGGAGACCCTCAGCGCGCGCTATCGACCTTGACGGTGACCTTGCCGGGCCGGTCGAAGATGGAGACGTCGCCCTTGACCTGACCGAGAATGACAATGCCGGGCGCTGGAACCTCTCCGTCGCGATAGTAGATGACGAAATCGCCGGAGCTCCACAGGCCGAGCGTGCCCGCGGAGAACGCACGCTGGCTCGGCGCGGAGGGCAGGGCGGAGGGCAGGTTGCCGGTCTTTTCCTGACGAAGATGGTCGTCCATCTCGATCGTCAGCGGCAACATGCCGGCGAGGGCGCGGGCGGCCGCGTTGTCGGCGAGTTCAGCGGTAACATCGCCCCATTCGGACGAAATGCGGATACGATCTTGGGCCAAGGCGGTCCCTCCCATGAAAAGCGTGAGTAAAACTGCGGAATATGTCGTTCGTGCGAGCTGTTTCATATCTGGTCTCTCGTTGCTGGACGTGAAGTCTGGCGGTGTGCCCTGATCGATACCATGGCGTAATGCGAAAGAACGGCCGCCCCTGCCATGACGGCCGTCCAGTGGGCGAAAAACGGCGTCACGGAGCTGGTGAAGTCCCAGAAGGCGATGCTGTAGCCAAGTGTCAGCTTGGTCGATACGCCGAGCACGGCGAAGCTCCATGCGCCGAAGCCGAGAAGGAGCAGAGCTGCAAGACGCCCCATGCCTGTCCTGATGCGGGACGGTGAAACCCCAAGAGCCGTTCGCGCCGTGGTCATCACGCGTGTCCAGTGACTGCCGGCATGAACGGCCACGATCAACACCACCCAATAGGCCGAGAACCAGTGAAGCTCGACAATGCCCACCTGGTCCGTCAGAGGCGGCATGCCGGGCAAGGACCGTGAGATCAGCAGGCTGGTACAGACCAGCACCGTCATGAGGATGGCGAGCCATGCGTGTACGAGCGTCACCGCCCAGCGATGCAGGTCGTAACGCCCCGTCCCGAGCCTCATGAACCACCGCCGGTTCACGGTCAGGTGCCAGGCCAGAAGAGTGAACATCGCAGCCCCGAAAAGCTCATGCGGTCCGTTGTCGAGCCACCAGTAGGCGAGCGAGAGCATGAGCAACGCGGCCATGCTCGCTGGAAGAAGAATGCGGCGGGTCCACAATCGAAACATGACGGCAGCCTGCAGGCGTCAGAGCGTGTCATCATCGGCAAGAGCGCCGCTGAGGGTGAACAGGAACTGCTCGGCTCGGCGCGAACGGTGACAGGCATAGCATTGAGCCACATTCTCGTCCGCTTTCACGGTTCGGTCAGGCCAGAACCACTGATATTCCCATTGATCTGCGCCAGCGCCGATCTTCTGCGCGACGAGGTAGCGCGTGAGAACGTCACTCTGATAATCGACAAGAACCATGTGCGTCCCCGTTGGAACCGGTTCGCCCGCCTTGAGGGCTGCAAGCGCCGCAGCGCTCGTCAGCATGTGCTCGCGGGTGACACCCCGTCGAACGGTCGTGTAATGCTTAAGCTCATCGAGCGGCGGAAACGTAACCGCGTTCGGAGCCGCAAGCGCCGGTGTCGGCGACACTTCGGCTTCTGCGAAAAAGGTGCCCGTCAGGACGATCGCGAACGGCACGGAGAGCAAGCCGGACCAACGGGAAACATGCATTGCGATCATCCTTCAAAGCTGGACGGCAAAGGCCTTTGGCCGGTGGCCGATGCAGGCCGTACGGAAACCTGCCTGTCGGACGACGAGCCGGTATTCCGGCCGGATGTCGCGCGGACACCGGCCGGGAAGAGAAGCATGAAAACGGGGCCGAGATCGTCGGCGGTTTACAGGCTTATGCGAGGTGCTGGTCGAAGAAGCCTTTCAGCTTGTCGAAGGGGATCAAATCCACACGGTCGTAGAGATCGACATGGCCGGCGCCCTTTACCCAGACGAGTTCCTTCGGCTCCGACGCCCTGTTGTAGGCCTCCTGGCTGAACTCCTTCGAGTGGGCCTGGTCGCCCGAGATGAACAGCATCGGGCGGGGGGAGATGGTCTCGATATCGTTGAACGGGTAGAAGTTCATGAACTTCACGCTGCTGCTGAGGCTCGGCTTCGTCGTCGTCTCCCGGGTCACGCCCGCCGGCGTGAATTCACCGCGCGGCGTGCGGTAGAAGTCGTAGAATTCGCGCTGGATCGGATCGGTTTCGGCCGTCAGTTCCAGCGTGGTGCCGCCAATGTGCTGGATGCCGGCGCCATCTGCTTCTGCCCAGCGCTGTTCGGCTGCCGTGGCGATGAAGGCCTTGCGCTGCTCGACCGTCTGGGACTTGTTCAGCGCATCGCGGAACGCGGCGCCCATGTCGTACATGCTGACCGTGGCGACGGCCTTGATGCGCGGATCGATCTTGGCGGCGCTGATGACGAAGCTGCCGCTACCGCAAACGCCGATGGCGCCGATATTCTGGCGATCCACGAAAGGCTGCGAGCCGAGGAAGTCCACGCCTGCGCTGAAAGCTTCCGCGTAGGCTTCCGGCGACACCACATTGCGCGGCTGGCCTTCGCTCTCGCCCCAGAAGGGCAGGTCGATCGACATGGCGACGAAGCCCTGCTCGGCCATCTTAGTGGCGTAGAGATTGGCGCTCTGCTCTTTCACGGCGCCCATCGGGTGGCCGACGATGATGGCCGGATTCTTGGCGGCCTGGTCCATATCCTTGGGAAGGAACAGGTTGCCGGCAACAGCGGTCTGGTACTGGGTCTTGAAGGTGACCTTCTGCGATGTCACCCGATCGCTGGTGTAGAAGTTGGAAGCGCCGTTGGACATGTCTTGAGCCTTTGCAGTCATCGTATCGAAAATGGAGATCGTGCCGAGAGCGGCGACGCCGGCACCCGTCATCTTGAGCAGGTTGCGACGATCGATGCCGGTCGTCGGAGTTTTCAGGTCGTCGAGGTAAGTTTCATCAGTCATATCGATGGGTCCTTGGTTCAGGGGGCGACGGAAGATGATCGGGTGTCGCGGGATGTCAGCGACATTTAGAACGCCAAGCCACTGCGGCGAGAAGGGAAGAGCCGGCCAGAAGGACGGCTGCGAACAGGAAAGTCGTCCACCAGCCCGTCGCATCGAACAGCACGCCGCCTGTCGAGGCCCCGAGCGTGATGGCGAGCTGGATGGTTGCGACCTGCAGCCCGCCGCCGGCTTCGGCGTCGTCGGGCATGGTTCGGCTCAGCCACGTGCCCCAGCCCACCGGTGCCGCCGTGCCGAGCAGGCCCCAGCCGATGAGCAGGAAGGCGGTCGACGTGGCGGACGATCCCGAGGCGATCAGGCCCAGCGCGATCACGGCCATGAGCAACGGTATCGTGATCAGGACGGGAAAGAGCCGGGTGCCCAGCATTTGGCTGACGACGTAGGTGCCCACGACACCTGCTATTCCCATCAGGAGGAGGAGGAGCGACAGGGTCGAGATCGAAACGGAGGTGACCGTCTCAAGGAAAGGGCGAAGATAGGTGAACAATGCGAACTGCCCCATGAAGAGCAACAGGATCGACGCCATGCCGATGGCGACTTCCGGCCGAAGAAGAAGCCGGAACACGTTGGAAGACCTTATGCCGGACGTCGTATCGGCGGAGCGCGGCGGTACCGAAGGCATGCTGACCCACTGCCAGACGAGAGCCACAAGCGCCAGCGGAACGACGGCGAAAAAGGCGCCACGCCAGCCGATATAACTCCCGAGCAGGCTGCCGAGCGGTGCGGAAATCGTGGCGGCGATGGCGTTTCCGGCGTTCAGCATGGCCAAACCCTTGGGAACGGAATCTTCGGGAACGAGGCGCATGACGATCGAGGTGGACATCGACCAGAAGCCGCCGATCGCCACGCCCAGCAGGGCGCGTCCGATCATTAGGACGAGATAACTCGGAGAGAACGTGACGATGGTTCCTGAAATCACCAGCATCAGCGAAAACGAGGCAAGCACCAGCCGCCTGTCCAGCCTGCGCGTCAGGCCGGACACAAAGAGGCTTGTGAGAACGGCAAAGACGCCGGAGATCGAGATCGCCTGTCCAGCCCGGCCTTCCGTCACCCCCAGTTCGGTTGCGATAGGGGAGAGGAGGCTGACCGGCATGAATTCCGAGGCGATGAGGACGGCAACACAGAGCGCCATCGAGACAATCGCGCCCCAGGCGGCCTTCGGCAGGGGCGAAGCGGGAACGACCTGTTGTTCAAGGTCTGGATCACTGGCGAGATGAGTGTGTTTCACAGCTTTCGATGTCATGACCGCAACATAAGCTTAATGGGGACCGAAAATTACCCATTGCAATTCGCTTGAACTTATCGATGATCGACATCAATGCAGGGGTGGTGCGGCCGGTCATGAAGCGCGAAGATTTGAACGACATGCTCTGGTTTCTCGCCGTTGCGGAAGAGCGCAGCTTTACCAAAGCGGCGGCAAAACTTGGTACGTCGCAATCAACCATCAGCCATACGATCAAGAAGCTTGAGGCTCGCATAGGGCTGCGTCTCTTGAGCCGCACGACGCGAAGCGTTGTTCCGACGGAGGCGGGAGAGCGCCTGATCCGCTCGCTTGCGCCGCGCATCGAGGAACTCGAAACCGAGATCGACGAGTTGATGGAGAGCCGCGACAAACCTGTCGGCTCGGTGCGGATCACGTTGTCGGACTATGCCCAGGAAAGTATCGTCTGGCCGAAACTTCGCCCGCTGCTACGTCAGTATCCCGATATCAAGGTCGAGTTGAATAGCGATAACGGGTTCCGCGATATCGTCGAGGAGAAGTTCGATGCGGGCGTGCGGCTGGGCGAAAGCGTGGACAAGGACATGATCGCGGTCCGCATCGGCCCTGACTGGCGGCTGGTCGCGGTCGCATCGCCGGATTACTTGGGGACGTGTTCGACACCAAAGGCGCCTCAGGAACTGGTCGGCCACCCTTGCATTAACCACCGGCAGGCGCGAGCCGGCGGTCTCTACGCCTGGGAGTTCGAAAAGGACGGCCGTGAGGTCAGGGTCCGTGTGGAAGGTCAGCTTACGTTCAACACGTCCTACGCCATGATCGATGCGGCCATCGCAGGCTATGGTATTGCCTATGTGCCGGAAAGCCTCGTCACCGCCGAGGTCGCCGCTGGCAGACTCATCCAGATCCTCGACGACTGGTGCCCGATGTTTCCCGGCTACTACCTCTACTACCCGAGCCGCCGCCAGAACTCGCCGGCGTTCAAGATCGTCGTCGATGCGTTGAGGGCCTGATTGCTGGTTGCACTGCGGAGCACCGGAACACGTCACGAGTTCGACTTAACATCCATTCGTTAGACTAGATGCTCATGCAAGCAGAACTCGAACCCAAAGGTATTCGCGTTAACGTCGTTGCACCCGGCCCTACGGATACGGCCATGATGGCTGCTGTCGCGGAAGACACTCGCGCGGCAATTGTTGCTCCGATTCCGATGGGTCGTATGGCAAAGCCGTCAGAAGTGGCTGCGGCCTCCTTGTTCCTGTTGAGTGATGATGCAAGCTACATCGCCGAGGCTGAACTATGCGTAGAAGGCGGCTTGCGGCAAGTCTAGGGAGCCGCCGAAACGCTGTACCCGCTCTGGAGTTGGTCGGGTACAGCAAAACGCACTCGATAAGAGACCGACTTGAAAGCGGACATGCCTTACAGCGATTTCGTGTCGGCTGTGCGCTTTCGAAGTGGGCATTGCAGGGCAGAACGAGCACAAAATAGGCGGCGAGACAGGGCTGTCGAGGTCAGTCTGTTCGGGCGAACACCCCTGGCGTGACACCGACATGCCGTGTGAATGCGACGCTGAACGCGCTGGCGGAGGCATAACCGATCCGTGTTGCGATCTCGACCAGCGGCGCCTCTCGCCGGACCAACAGGTCCTTTGCAAGCACCATGCGCCAGCCCGTCACGTATTCCATCGGAGGGACGCCCACCTGCCTTCGGAAGCGGTCGAAGAATGCCGACCGAGACATAGCGGAGGTCTCTGCTAGTTCCTCGACGGACAAGCCTCCACTCGGGTCCTGATGGATGCGTCGTAGTGCTGGAGCCAGGCGCATGTCGGAAAGCCCGCGCAACAATCCCGGAGATGTCTCAGCCCCTCCTGTACTCCGCAGAGCGTCGATGAAGAGAACCTCCAGCAACCGGCTCAGGATCATGTCCCGCGCTGCAAGTCCGCCGACCATCTCGGCGTGAATCATCCCGACGAGATCCATGAGCCGCCGCTCGCCTCGAGCATGAACGATGTCCGGCAGCAGCGAGCTCAGCAACTGCTTGTCGTTCGCCAAGAAGGAACAGTGACCCACCAGGGCCGTGACGTCGGACGGTGTGTCAGGATCGCCGAGGCGGAAGACGCCCGGACCGGTCTCCAGCCGTCGCGGTAACGTGCCTGACGGAGGCGGTTCAAGGCTGCTCATGGTAAATGCGTGGATTTGCGGCACGAGAACGAAATCACCGGACTCGAGGATGATCGGCGATCTGCCGGCGATCGTGAGCAGGCAGCGTCCCTCTACAATCGCGCAATAGAACGGACTACCAAGCTCGCGACGCTCGACCGACCATGCCCCACCGGCCATAACCAGCTTGGCGATTGATGGTACGGGCTTGAGCAGCGAGACGATCTGGGCGAGTGGATCGGACATATTTGGACTTTCACGAAATAGGTACGGGCGTTTAAATATAGATCGTCCCGTCCTGTGCGTCCATCTTGGCAGCGCACAAGGAGACCTACAAATGACAACGAACAATCTGATCGATATCGCGCGCCGTATCCCAACGTCTGTCGGGGCCCTCACGATAGCTTACTCGCCGATCCGCCTCGATATCGACGGACGGCCGCCTCTGGAACTGCGTTTGACTGCACCGGCAAAAGGCGATCGCCTCCCCATCGTCATTCTGTCGCATGGATTCGGACCGTCATTCTACGTTCCGTCGAAGGACGGCTACGCGCATTTGGCGCAGTTCTGGGCGGAGCGCGGCTTTGCTGTCATCCAGCCCACCCACGCGAGCTCCCGCGTCGGCGGCCGTCCTGACGACGCCGAAGGAGCGCCGTTCTTCTGGCGCGAGCGCGTCGCTGAGATACGGACAGTCGTCGACCGTTTGTCAGAGATCGAGGAGCGTGCGCCGGCCGTCTCTGGCCGGCTTGACCATGACCGCATCGCGGCGGCAGGACATTCCCTCGGTGGCCACACGGTGAGCCTGCTCCTGGGCGCGCAACTCCATGGAGAGACTTTTAGGGATCCACGCATCAAGGCTGGGATCCTTCTCACCGCTCCCGGACGTGGTGGAAAAGATCTGACAGAAGAGAACGCTGCGCGCTTTCCATTCTTTGACCTCGACTTCTCACACCTGACGACGCCGAGCCTGGTCGTTTGCGGGGCAGACGACAATCCACATTTTACGCCCCGTGGCCCAGATTGGCACGCCGATGCCTACCATGACGCTGTTGGTGCGCATGCGCTTCTTACCCTTCACGGAGTAGGCCACGGCCTCGGTGGCATTGCAGGGCTCGACGCCAAGGAGACAGAGGTCGAGGTGCCGGATGCGCTCGAGGCAACGAAGCGCATGACGCTGGCCTGGTTGAGAACTGCCCTCGGCGATGACGCCAATGCCTGGTCCTCAGCATGTACGGCGTTGAAGGGTCCGGCGAGCAGCCTTGGAACCGTCGTCGAGAAGTAATCGGATATAGCCGGACGTCGGGAGCCTGCAGGTGGAGTGGAAGCATTACCTGTTTCCGTCGTGACGAAGCTGCAAAGGGAGCGGTTATCAGCCGCTCCCTTTGCATGTTAGACCTGAGCCTGCGCGCGAGGGGCACATGGTCCTCACGCCGCCTGCCAAACCTGATTGAGGATCTTCGCCGCCAGCGCCGCCTTATCCTGCGGCAGGAAGCGGCCGTAGTGCCTGGCGACCATGTCGGGTGTGTCCTGGATGGCATAGCTTGCCTGCTCGTAGGAGCCGGTCTGTTTCAGGATGTGGGTTGCAAGCACATCACGCACGTTGTGCGGCCCGTGGGGCAGAAGGCCTTCGATCGCACCGCGGCCGGTATAGGGATTGTAGATCCCGTACCGCTGGATGGTCAGCCGCCACGCCTCGTAGAAAGTCGTCTGGTCGTAGGCCGCATCCTTGCTGGTGGTCTTCACCGTCTTGACGAAGAAGGTTTCGGGATCGCGCGCGTTTCCAAGAAGGACACTGCGGTGGCGCGCGACATAGGCGTCGAGATGGGTGTAGAGCCCCAAAAGATCGGGCAGGATCAGCCGGAAAGGTTTTGAGCCGAAGAACGACGAGTGGGCATTCTTGAACGCGTTGGCCGGGATAAGCACTTCCCAGCCCCGCTCGCGGTCGTTCCAGCGCAGTTCGCCTCGCTTCAGTTCCTGCAGCCGCCGCTCGGAGCGCGGAAAATGACCGCGCGGGCAGAGCAGGAGCTGGCGCAGGTTCTTCTGGCGAAGCCCCAGATGCAGGCCGAGACGCAACATCAGGAAAGCACGCACGGCTTCGGCTGCGGCCCGCGGATACCGGCGCTCGTCCGGCATCCGCTGAACGATCTCCTCTGTGATCTTGCGATACTCGGCAAGAGGGCTTGCCGCCTCCAGAACCGGCATGATCGGCTCGAACGGATCTCGATGGACGCGCATGACCCGCTGGATCTCTTTCGAGCGATGACGGGCATACTGGAAGAAACGCTCGCAGGCAGCATGCCAATCATTGCGAGCGTCATCGATCTCGGCCTGAGAGATCAGGCCGGGCACGGCACGGACGCGCTGCAGGAGTTCGGGATGCTGCCGCAGCCAGCCGGTTCCCTCGCGGGTCAAAGACAGCGCAACGCTCAGCATGTCGACTTCCCAGGCGGTGTAAAAGCCGCGGCGGCGTTCACGCCATTGTACATACCAGTCCCAGATGCCGGGGAAGACCAGCATGCCGAAGGTCAGGTGCGACAACGGCACGCCACGCCCACGCACGGCACTGCTGGGGGCGGCGGCAAGGGCCCCAAACATCAGTCCGAGATGCTCGATCTTTTGGGACGCCGTCTCTTCACCCCAAACCCCGTGGCGTTGAAACCCGAGTGCCGTGAGCGTCGATATCTTGAAGCTAACGAGATCGGCCATTTCCATCGCAAGGGCTGGTGGCGCATCGATCACGCCGGACAGGAGGTCCGGATCCTCGATCGACGTGACATCGTCTTCATCTGTATCGTCCACACTTGTGAGGAGGTTGCAACTGGTCGATGGGCCGCCGCCATAGGCTATTCCGGGAAAGCGTATGGCGTATCGCTGACGCACGGCTGCTGCCTGATATCGCCTGTAGTCGGTGGCGCCGGTAATAATGACGCGGCGGACCCATTCAAGGATCTCCTCGCGCTTGGCATGGGGCAGACTGTTGAAGTCGTCCGGAAGATGCCAGGCCAATCGACGGCGTTCCGCTGGACCGATGTCGCTGCCGACGTCATGGCCCGATGCTGCGCGCGCGGCATGCGGCAGTTTGGCTTTGAAGTATCCTTGGGGAAGGCGATAGCGGGCTTCAATACGGTTGAGGATGGCGAGGCTTTCCAAAGTCCTCGGCGTCTTCATGCCGGTGATCCAGCTCAGCAGCGTAGTCTTGTCAAAGGCCTCGCCCGGATGGACGACGGCCTTATGCAGGCGATAGTAGGTCTCGCCAAAACGGCGGATCTGGTAGCTCAGTGCCTCTTGAAACGAAGCAGGATCCTGCCCTTGGCTGAAGAGTGGCTCGGGGAAGGGGTCGATCGGTTGCGGATCTGGTCCAGGCTTGGACAGGGACGGCGCCGCTGTGGATACCGTATTGCGCAGTGTCCTTGGCGATCTGGATGATGGCACGTCTTTGACAGCTCGTTTGGCCCTCGCTGTCCTGTCCGCAACCGGTGTTCTCGGCTGCTGTTGTGTTCGTTGAGTTCGCCGGGATGGCGCTGGATCCGGCTCCGCCTCGCCGATATCACGCATCCAGCGTTCGATTGCGTCAAGTCCCGGCTGCATCGCTCGCTTCAATGCTTGCGACATCTCCTGCCGAAGATCACAATCATCGGCGATCTGCCGCCAATCCGTGCGCCCGGCGTTTATCGGTGGCCGCATGTGTCTGGCAATAAGGGACAGCAGGTAGCCCCGAATGTTCTGGCAGTCGCGTTGTGTCGCAACAGGAGCAATCCTGACCTGGCAGAACTGGGTGATCATGCGCTGGAGGGTTTGGGGTGAGGCAATGTGCTTTCGCATACGGCATCCACAATTGGTCGAACTCGATC
The DNA here is from genome assembly GCF_011603255.1 of Ferranicluibacter rubi. Classification (GTDB taxonomy): domain Bacteria; phylum Pseudomonadota; class Alphaproteobacteria; order Rhizobiales; family Rhizobiaceae; genus Ferranicluibacter; species Ferranicluibacter rubi. The sequence continues at coordinate 146,403 of NZ_JAANCM010000010.1, forward strand.
GGCCCGAGGCCGGGGCCAGCCTGCTAATGCGATGATGTTAACAGAACGTGTACAAGACAATGCATATATAGCCTCGGCGGTTGTGATCCCATTGGACGACCGGCGGTCCTGTCGTGCACCTTGCACAACGCCATGTAGCTGAAGGTTTCCACACGTTCGGAACTCGAGTGACAGGTGCACGTTACCGAACACGAGCCTCCATCAACCAGGCAGTCAGGTGACGTTATGACCCGTGTGATCGTGATTGGAGCAACGGGGCATGTCGGGACCTACCTTGTTCCCACCCTCGTTGAAGCAGGGTATGAGGTTGTCGCCATCAGTCGTGGCGTGGCCGAACCCTACCAGCCGCACACGGCCTGGCGTCACGTCGAACGTCTGCAAATGGATCGGGAGGCGCTGGAGCGCGCCGGTACTTTCGGCAAGGATATCCTGTCTCTGAAGCCCGACATCGTCATCGACAGGATCTGCTTCACAAAACCCAGCGCTGAAATGCTTGTTGAAGCACTGGCTGGTCACGTCGGTCATTTCCTTCACACAGGCACGATCTGGACCCACGGCACGTCTGTTGCTGTACCGACAGTTGAAGACGCAGCAAAATATCCCTTCGGCGACTATGGGGTGAAGAAAGCCGAGATCGAGACCTACCTGTTGAAGAAGGCGCATCAGGACGGGTTTCCCGTGACCATTGTTCATCCTGGCCACATCGTCGGACCGGGCTGGGTCCCGCTCAACCCGCAGGGCAACTTCAATCCGCAGGTGTTTTCGACGCTGGCGCGGAGTGAAATGCTCGTCCTGCCGAACTTCGGCCTGGAGACGGTTCATCATGTCCATGCGGAAGATGTCGCCCGCTTGTTCATGGCGGCCATCGCCTCTCGTGCAACGGCAATCGGCGAGGCCTTCCACGCGGTTTCCGATAAGGCTCTGACGCTGCGCGGATATGCGGAGAGCATGTCGCGCTGGTTCGGTCACGAACCGGAGCTGGAATTCCTTCCCTATGACCAATGGGCGGCTGGCCAGAATGCCGAAGACGCGAAAGCCACATGGGAGCATATTGCGCGCAGCCCAAACTGCTCGGTGGAAAAAGCGCGGCGTCTCCTAGGTTTCGTCCCCCGGCACACATCGCTGCAAGCCGTACAGGAAGCGGTCACGTGGCTCATCGCAAAGGATAAGATAGAGGCACCACTCGACTAAGTATATTTGCTTCAGTGTTAGCTATATACCATCGATAAACGTTGGTTATCGATGGTTATGACCTCAACCGGCAATCATACGATGTAGCGAGCCGCAACATTTAAATAGAGTTCGTATAAGAAATCATTTATCGTGATTTCAATGGCTTACGATCTCACGAAAATCAGCATGACGACCTTGATGCGGCCGGTCTTCGACGCCGGTATTGCTCTGACGCGTTTGGACGAGCGCATCGCCCGCTCGCCGGTCGGGCAGGGTTTTATCGAGCGCAGCCATTTCACGGATGCCTGCGCCTCGCTGTGGATCGACGGCGAACTCGTCCATCTCGAAGACCTCGTCCTCCACGACGCCACCCGCGATATTCGCACACCCACCCATGAGCTGACCATCGCCCGCGACGTCCTGCGCACGCGTCGACGCATCGCCAGCCAACTTCCGGGCTGGGCGCTTTCGGCCGAGGGAATTCGTACCTTACGGAAAACCGCGGAGATCCCTTCAGCCGATGCGGATGATGTGCTGATGACCGGTACCGTGCGGCGCGCGGTCGCAAGTGATCCGGAAGGGGAGGGGGAAGATGGTGATGCCATCGAAAATCTCCCCGGCATCGACTATGCCGCGATCGATGCGATCCTCGCACGCTCTGACGTCGCTATTGAACAAGCCAAAAAACCCGGCCGGGCTCCGGCCGATCCGCTGGTCTATGATCTCGACTGGGATGAGGACGCGCGGCTCGAGGAATGGCGCGCCGTGTTGCGGCAGGCCGAAGACTTGCCGGCGGTGCTGCAGGCAATCGTCGCCCTAGATGCCTGGAACGAGCTGGCCGTCCTTCAGCATGCGCCCTGGCTCGGCCGGCTATTTGCCGCCTCCATCCTGCGCCAGGCCGGCGTCACCTCCGGCGCCCATCTCGCGGCGATCAATCTCGGACTGAAAACTATTCCCGTCGATCGGCGCCGGCATCGTGATCGGGTGACCCGGTTGCTCGCCATTGCTCACGGCCTGATCGCAGCCGGCGAGATTGGCTTGAAAGAGCATGACCGGCTGGCGTTGACGAAAACAATGATGGACCGAAAACTGGACGGACGGCGAGCCTCCTCGAAATTGCCAGAGCTGGTGGAGCTGGTGATGGCGCGGCCCCTGGTGTCCGCAAAAACGGTGGCGAAGACGCTGGATGTGACGCCGCAGGCGGCGAGGCGGATCGTTTTGGAACTCGGCCTCCGGGAGATGACGGGGAGGGGGAGGTTTCGGGCGTGGGGCGTTATCTAAAGAGCAGGTAAAGAGCATTCCGTAACCCAGTTGCGTTCGCAGTGTCTCGTTCTTGATTTGTTTCGAATTGCGACTTAAATAGATGCTCGAACTTGCGGAGCGCCATGATGAGCGATTTGGAACTGCGTCAATTCCACTCCTTTCTGGAAGATCTGATCGACGAGTCCTTCCGCACGGGGAGGTTCTCTGCCGACAAGATCGTGCTCAGAGTGGTCACGGAATATCCGGAGCGACTAGACAATATTCGAATGCACCTCAACGACCTCGGACTGCGCGCTCTCATACGCAACAACTGCCGTGCTAAAAACAGGACGAGCAGTGTCGAACCTGACATGTTCGGGCACTATGGCCTGGGGAAGCGGGTGGCCGTGCCTTATGTGGACGATCACGGTAAGAACCGATGGGACAGGAAGCCCCGCGGTGAGTTGTCGTTCGACGACCTCGACAGGATTCGCGAACGCCGGGATGAACGGCCGGCACGGGCTTCCAGGGACCAGAAGGAACTAGAGGATATCGCCAAGAGGGCTGAGCCCTACCGCAGCTTGACCGAGAGCATATCACAAGCGCTTGCCATGGCGGAACGGGACGGACGATAACGATCGCGTCAAACTGCATCATCAGAAAAGCTGTGATCAACACAGGCGCCGTAATCAGCTTCGTACGCGGGCCGGTTGTGGCCGCCAGAGAATTGTCCTAACCTTACCGCGTTGGAAGGTACCTTGGTCCCCCAGCGGAGCATAGAGATGTTCTTCTCCACCTGGCGGTGTTCACGGTTAGGCAAGGTTCGAAAGTGTAGTCTTGCACTGACTCGTATCGGTGCGGCCCTGATTGGATGTGGAATACAGTCGAGGCCGACGCTCGCGGTGAGACTGGGCGACAAGGACACTGTCGTCAAAAATTGATTTAGAACTCTAGTCATGGCTGCGGGTTTACCTATGATGATTAAGGAAGCTTCACAGAGGACTATCGAGCAGATGCCACGCAACGAGCCTGGGCGGAAAAGGGATGAGCCCATGATCGACACCGGTCCTGCACGCGCTGCCTTGCAGGCGCTGACCACCGAAGCTCGGGCGCAGCAGCACCTCGGGCTGGCTGACCGACTTGACAAGGCCGCGTCCGGTACGCGGGCTCCGCAAGGCAATACCCGTGCCCGCAGCGCGACCATTCCGGCGAGCGTCGAAGGCTCGCTCGTCCAAGTCAATGCGCGTCGGAAGCTGAAAGATCTAGTTCTCCCACCTCACGCGACGATGGAGATCCGTGAATTCATCGACGAATATGCGGAGATCACGCTGCTCCGGTCCCATGGGCTCGAGCCCCGCCACAAGGTTCTCCTCGTCGGTCCTCCCGGAACAGGCAAGACAAGTCTCGCTGAAGTTTTCGCCAGCGAGCTCGAGTTGCCGTTCCTGGTCGTACGGTATGACGGCCTTATCGCAAGCTATCTGGGGGAGACTGCGACCAGGCTCCGCAAGCTTACCGACTATGTCTCGCAACGACCGTGCGTAGTGTTCTTCGACGAATTCGATACGGTCGGCAAGGAGCGGGGCGACGCCCAGGAGACTGGCGAAATCAAGCGGGTGGTGAGCTCGCTGCTTCTGCAGATGGACTCTATACCGAGCCATTGCGTCATTGTATGCGCAACCAACCACCCGGAACTTCTCGACCGGGCCGTCTGGCGTCGTTTCGAGCTCCGCCTCGAGGTGCCGCTGCCGGGTCGCGACGAGATCGCGCAGTGGTTCCGACGCTTGGTTAAGGATTTCGGCAGCAAGTGCAACGTAAGCGAGAAAAACTTCGTGGACTCGTTGATTGGTAAGAACTTTTCAGATATCGAGTCTTTCACTTTGGACATCCGCCGAAAGATTGTCTTGTCCCGAGGAAGTGTTTCGCCTGACCAGGCCATCCAGGCGGCTTTGGTGAAGCTCGAGCATAGAAAATCGCATTTGGGGGAGGCGGAAAATCGCCAACCGTCCGATAGTTCGAATTCGTCGCATTCAGCGAGTACAAAAAAGAATCAAAGGCGGAAGAAGGATGATTCCGCCTCGGGCACTCTCATCTGAGAGCCAGACTCGGCGGCTTGGTCCGAGCATGGACCTGCTCCGGCAGTCCTTTGCCAACGGAAATGTCCAGGACCCCACTTTCGCCTCGCCCGACAGGGCCTTGGTGTTCGAAGTCATCGGTCCAATCGAAAAGTTCGTTGAAGCGGTTGAGCGGATCGGTTTCGAATGGCTGACGGAAGATTATGCGAACGCCGAACCTGCCGTTGCGGAGGCTGAGAAGGCCGACGAAGAAGTCGTGACCTCGCTGATGTATCTCACGATGCCCACCGCTGCCGGCGTTGATCGCCTTCTGGCGATGTGGAACAGATACATAGGCGGCCGCGCTGCCAAGGACGGTGAAGGGGAATGGTGGAAGGTTTTCGGATATCTGTCCGCGATTAGGCCATGGAACGCGACGGACCGCGTTGCCCCAGCGACACAAGCCTTCATCGGACGTCAACTCGAGAGAAACCCAGCTCAGCCGGTACGGCTGGAAGTAGACCTGTGGTTCCGCGGCGATCCTCTGCTCCGAGCCGGGGCACGTGAAGGCCTACAAACCGTACTCAACGGAGTTGGCGGTCGTATCGTGGACTTCGTCAACATCGATCCGATCCGATACCAGGTCGCGCTGGTGGAAGTGCCAGCCGAAGAAGCGGGACAAGTAGAGTCCAGATCTGGCGTCGTCGCTAATGCGGATCAGATTATGTCGATCCGGCCCCAGTCCTTCTACGGATCGGCGCCGTCGGAGGACCGTGGCGAATTCTTAGCTGAGCAAGAACTGGAGGAGGGGGTAGAACTTCGGCCTGCGGTTGCGGCAATCCTCGACGGCTATCCAATGTCGAACCATCAGCTCCTCGCTGGGCGGGTTGAGGTCGAGGAGGTCGACATAACGGCTGCGACCGTTCCGGTAGATCGGCGCTATCATGGCACGGCGATCGCGTCACTGATACTTCACGGCGACCTTGCTGCCGGAGACGAGCCTCTTTCGAGAAAGCTAAAGGCAGTTCCAATCCTTGCTGCCCCACAAGGGCTCGCTGACGAAAGACTGGATTCGGACTACCTTCCGATCGGCCTGATCTATCGCGCCGTCAAGTCGCTCAAGGAAGGCCTCGACGGCAGAGAGCCGACAGGTCCAGGAGTGATTATTATCAACCATTCGATATGCGACGCAGAAGGCGCCTTTGTCACGCGTCCGAGTGTATGGGCGCGTCTGCTGGACTGGATGAGCACGGAATACGGAGTTCTCTTCGTTGTCAGCGCGGGCAACATACCGCGTGAGTTTCTTACCAGCTTCCCTGACGATGCTGCCTATCTCGCAGCAACCCCGATCGAACGGCAGGCGGCGACGATGCTATCGGTTGAAGCGACGAAAGGCATTCGCGGCCTCCTCAGTCCAGCGGAGGCGATGGGTGCGATTACGGTTGGTGCGCTGCATGTAGATGCAGCCGGGATGTGCCCGATTGGAGTAGAAGATCCGTTTCCTGAAATCGCCGTCACCAATCTCGGCAGCGCGATAGGTCCAGGTATCAACCGAGCCTTAAAGCCCGACCTCGTCGAGGCCGGCGGGAGGCAGATCGCCCGTACGTCCGACACGCCGTCCGGACACGTGTTATGGCCGGCAAGTGTGGCGGCACTCGGTCAAAAGGCCGCCGCCCCCGACCCGCTCGCAGGGAGTTCGTCGCGCACACTTAGGTCGACAGGTACGAGCAACGCCGCGGCACTTGTGACCCGTGCAGGAATTAGGATCGTCGATGCCTTGGAAGAAACCCTAGCTGAGGAGGGCGCCTCTCTTGCGACCTTCGATCGGGCAGCAACCGCCACCAGAGCCTTGCTCGTACACAGCTCCGCGTGGCGTACTCACGGAGCCGTCTTGGAAAGCATCTATCCGCCTCCCGGATCTGCCCAGTGGCGGAAGCGGCGCGGGAGCATCACCAAGTTCCTTGGGTTCGGAAGGCCTGATTTCGAGCGCGTCATCAGCGGCGAATCGAACCGCATCACGCTGCTTGCCGATGACGTCATTAGCAATGAGCAGCTTCACGAATACCGCGTCCCGATCCCGGCAAGCATGATCAAAAGCCGAGAGCTGCGCAGGATCGTAATGACGCTTGCATGGTCGCCACCGTTCCATCCGACTTCCATAGCCTATCGCGGCGCCACGCTGGATATCGTAGACCAGCAGGGCAAGCGCAAATTCTGGCGTGGAGTAAAGAGCGTCCTTCAGCCGCATCCCGACGACATGCGGCGGGGCACTATCATGCATCTCGTACTTGAGGGCGAGACCAGTAGCGCCTTTACTGACGCCCAGGGGCTCTTTGTGGGCGTGCAGGCAAGGGCTCTTAACGCCAGCTTTCGCGATGCCGACATATCCTATGCACTTGCGATCACCCTAGAGATCGCCGCGACAGTCGAAGAAGATATCTACGCAACCATCGCTCAGGCTGTCAGGCCCCGCGCCCGCGTTTGACGGAGTATACACGATGACAATCGACAAGAGCACAATGATAGGATCGGCCAGCCCAAAGGCGATTGCCGAATATTTGGAACTGATCGGGGACACCGAGGCAGCTGCGGAATTTCACCGCTCCGGCGGCGGCGGCCAGAGCATGGTCCTCCCATTCGTTAAGTACGTGTGGGGACAGACGGGAGCGAAGATCGGCTTCATTCCGGAGGGAACGAAGTCAGGTAGCTGCTATATCGTCGACGCCATCGGAATGGAACCGGACGAATCCTTGCGAGAGGCCGCCCTTAAGATCAGCCTGGACGCCTTTTACGCCCACAACTATCCGGGCATGGGTAAGCATCGAATCCTCTGTGAGTTCAGCGGAAAAAACCAAACGGACAAAGAGTCGGAGGCCATGCGTTTCGCAGTTGATCTCGCTGCTAACGATCAAAGCGCCGCCGCCCACATAGGCCAACCCATATTTGTCGGTGTCAACGTGGGTCGGGAGGGTCTGTCATTCGAGGGCCGGACGGTTAACGTAAAGAGCGAGGATGACGACCTCATGCTCGAGGCCTTGGGAAACTCGACCTTCAAGGATGGGCTTTCACTTCTGACGACGGCACAGCCGGTCCTGAAACCGTTCGTGAAGCTCGCGGAAGGACTCGTAGCCTCGGTCGCCAAGCGAAGCGAAAACAGAGAGGTGTTCAAGTTCGCCCTCGGTTTGGACTTTTCCAAGAGTGCTACGTCGGCAAAGCTTCGTCTTGGATCCTATGTGGTCGTGCAGACGGACGAGCATGATTGGGACTGGAGTAGCTTCGTTTGGAGCACCGGCTCTGGACTGGTTCTTCCGAAAGCAGACGGCGCGAAGCCGCTCAAGCTTAACTACATGGTCTTCGGCGTCGGACGGGCAGGAGCGTAGGTAAACCGTCTTTTCAGGGCTGCGGTCTTGGCTGGGGCAGGACCGCAGACGATCGAAGACGCCCGCAAAGGGAGCTCGTACGGCTGCGCGAGGCAGGCCTCACGCAAACTCTGGCACATGCGAGGCTTGGTAACTGCCGCCGAAATCAGATCAGCTGGAGCTGGTGGGCAGTTCCAGCCGACCTCGTCGGGAGAGAATATAGACTGGAAACGCCTTGGATAAATTCCGGCTGCCCGCCGTAGCTGGGATGCCGCACGCACGCCGCGTCGAATCCAAGATCCGCGAGTGCCGTCTGGGCGTCGCGACCAATGGCAACCAGCTGGCGCGGGCGCAATGCATCGACCAGCCACTCCATAAGGAACCGCGTCGCATGCCGCTCCGACCGCTTGTGGTTCCGGTTTGACATTGGAGCCCCGGCATCGTGCGGATGCAGGGGAAACACGTTCCACAGGAAGACCTTGCGGTCCACTGCAGCGAGCATATCCCACACCACGCCTGCAGTTCGCTCCGAAACCGCTGGTCCGCCGGTCGAACGCACTAGCTCGTCAATGCCCATCATGGCGGCATGGGCGTTGAGATGCACCTCGTCGGTCAGTGCCAGACCGGTCCGACGGCCACCCCGATAGCCAAGGTCGCGCGCTATCCACATTGAGTCGACACCGGTGTCCAGCGACGCGTCGATCACTTTCCGCAGGTTGTCGCATCGGGTGGCGGCTGCTCCGGGCAGGTCGTGGTCAGCATCTTCATCGCTGTAAGGATTGAAGGCGTTGTCGAAAGTCAACGCCGTCATGCGGTCGACGAACGACGACGCAGATAGGCCGATCATTCCGGAGCCCGGAACGTCAGGGTATGTTCGTTGAGATCAGCCGTCACTGTACCGCCTCTATGATGCTTGAGTTCGCGAAATACCCTGAAACCTTCCAAGATTGCCATCTCCCATTGCCACAGCGGCAACTTTTCCACTTCGTATCCGCTAACCAGTTCTTGTACCGCCTTCAATAGGCCGTAGTCGACCGACGTTACGTTCCGAAAAAACTGATGGCGCTGGCCGTGGTTGAAGATCCACGTCGAAACACCCTCTTCGATCAGGGAAGCGCGCGCGCCGTCCTCGTTATCATCGACGATGGGATCGCTCTTGCGCTTCACCTTCAGCAAACCACGCAGGGTGGGCGACCAGCCAAGCAAAGCTGCATAGGACAAGTGGAATACGTCGTGGAACCGGTAGTCGTCAGGCGGATGCCGGTTGTCGGTGACTGGATCGCCGATCCGGACACCGTTCATTTCCTGTATGACTTGAACCTTCGATCCTGAAGTCTTTTCCCGAAACCGCATCGGTATTACCCTCGGCAGGCGCTCGTCCGCAGGAAAGCCTTCGTCGAAAAGCGGTGCCCATAATTTCTCGAGTGGCCAGCGGCTGAGCGCCTTCGTGATATTCTTTCGTGCGGCCTCATCAAGATTGACGTTTGCATCACGCGCCGCCGTCAGAAGCAGACGGAATATCTCAACCAAATGCGAAGACAACACGTCGCGGTTTCGCTGGACACGCCCTTGGTTATAGTCCTCGAGCAGAAGCCCAACTTTGCCGGCTAAGGCCAAAAATCCTCGCTCAACAGCGGCGGCCGACTGTGGTGACTGGGCCGGCGACAGTGCCTTCTGCAACTGCTCGAAGGTGATGTTGGCGTCGGAGTCATCCCAGTTGGAATAACCCGCACCCGCACGGTGGGCGAGCTCGCTCAACCGCAAACCGGCTCGCATGGCGGCGTTGGCGAAGTACCAAAGAGTGTCACCCAGTTCCTCGACGGTGGACTCGTGGTAGGCGTGGTAGGCATCCTTGTCCCGCTGCTTCTTTTTGAGTTCGCTCAGTAAGCTGCCGACCTCACCGTAGAGACCCAGCAGCACGAAGCCGAGACCTTCGAGGTCCGACTTCTCGTTCTTGTCGGTTTCGCGCGTGAACGCCTGATACTCGTCAAGGCTAAGAGGGGCGTCCAGATCCGCAAACAGCGCGTGTTGCTTGCGCAAGAAAGTCGTTTCAACCGCGCTGAACATCGAGAATCCTTACGAACATATTCGTTCTAGTCGAACGACCGATGCATGATAATCAGGAATTAAATAATATATACAGATGCCATGATCTACTTTAGCGGATAAGAACAGGATTATCCTTCCGGGGAGGGGAAATGACAAAAGAAGCGGCCTTTCTACATGTGACCGATGCTCATCTTGATGGTGGTATCCAGGTGGTTAAGCGCGACGACCACAAGGAGAAGATTTCGGGTATTGACCATCCGACCAGGAACCGGCTCTTGGCGTCAACATTCCAGCGAGTAGCAGAAGTTCTTTCATCCCGACACATGCAGTTGGCTGGTGTTATATTCTCCGGCGACGCGACCGATAAATCCAAGCTCGCCGGTCACAAACATCTCTACGAGTTGATACTCGACCACTTCTCCGACTTCGGTATCGAAGCCGCCAATATTGTCGCCGTGCCAGGAAACCATGACGTCCTGCGCGGATCTGCCCCAGGATCGGCGGCGCGATACCAAGACTTCCAGAGCGTATGGCGCGTCCCTGGCTGTGTCACGCCTTGGCTGGATGAGATCGACAAAGCATCCGAGCCGGTCGAAGGGCACATGCTCGCCGCGCCCGAACGCGACTGGTTGGTTTTGCCGATCAACAGCAGCAACTGGTCTCAGATCAAGCTCGGACTGAACGACACAATTGCCCCAGTTTGGGAGAAGCTGCACGAAGTCCCTGGATTGAAGATGGCCGAAAGGGCCGCACTGCGCGAGAGTTTGGACGATTTACTGCACGCAGACATGGCCCGTGTATCTGAGGAGCAACTGGAGTATGCCCGTAAGCTCCTGGCGGCGACACAGCCGCCGGATGGCCGCCGCCAGTTGAAAATAGCCGTCCTTCACCACCATCTGCACTCGCCCGGGCTGCGTGAAGAGGTTAAGGCTTTCGCTGACCTCACCAATCTTTCGTTGGTTAGGACATTCATCCGCCAGCAGAAAATCGACGTCGTCATCCACGGGCACAAGCACGAATCTACGGTCGGCTACGACTATATTGACGATGATGCGGGCGGCGACGTCCATCGCACGTTGGTTATCTCGGGTGGAAGCCTCATCGGCGATGGTGGTGGCCATCCGGTCCGCTTGCTGACCTTTAAAGGCATGCCGTCGACGCCCGAGGTAACGGTCGAAGAGTTTGGAGTCCCGCGAGGGGGCACGTTGACGGAAATCAGGCCGCAGAAGGTCCGCCGGTTGTGGCAGGCCGAGGAGGCTTTGCCAGGTGGTCCTGTCGTGCTCCAGGGCTCCGATATGGACGTACTCTATGATCGCGCCATCAAGGTCGTGGGTGACGGACTTGGGGGAGGTGCGCTCGTGGTCCACCTAGACGCGGATGATACGGCTGGGGACGACCTACCTCTGCCGCGTGCCTACGAAGTTCCAGGGATCAAAGACGACGCAGGCCGCCAGAAATGGCTCGGAGAGTTGGTGCGGTGGTGGCAGGAGCCGCATTCAAAACTGGCAGTACGCCTGCCTCAGGCTCACGGGGCCCGCATGCGCCGATTCGGCGGAAAGCTCGATCAGGTCGAGCGAATCAAACGCCTTTTGAAGACGAAAACCACCACGCGAGCCATCGCCGTCCTCCTTGACCCGTTCGTTGACTTCGAATCTGGTGATAGCAAGGAAGAGTTCGCTTCTTTTTGTCTGGTGCAGTTCACCCGACGCGAGCCGGCGGATACAGGGCCGCGGCTCGAAGGAAATGCCGCCAAGCCCCGGTTAGATTGCATCGCCTACTACCGCGCCCAGGAATTTCGGCAGTGGTGGCCCATTAATATGGCCGAGTTGCGGCTAGTCCAGCGTCAGATTAGTTCCGGAATTGGCGCCCTGCCTGGACGCATTACCACGGTTGCCGCCGATGCGCGCTACATTACCACTGCTCCGATGCAAGCAATTGTTCCGATCGTTGATCGTTGGTCTGACCATTCGCCAGAGACTCTACACGTCCTGGCCAACGCTCTGGTCAGTGACTTACCATTTACCGCCCGGCAGCAGGAGGTCGTCGAAGAATGGCTGCTTTCTTTGGAAAATCAGCTTCTCGCAACGCAGGCATGGAACGAGGACGGAATGCCTGTGGCGCTGGAGGGTTTGGAGACGTTACGCAGCTATCTCGTCGCTTCCGAACCCGAAACTCAGAAGGGCAAGGCGCTGAGCGACGTGCTTGAGCGGCAGATCGCACTGAACAGGAACTGGACGAGATCAAAGAGACAAGAGCCGGATTTCGAAAACTGGGCACCGGGCACTAAAGCCAATCTTCAATCTCTGCGTCAGCTGTCTACTAAGGGTACCTATGACTGAGGCGGCCCACCGCAGTCATAGCCAGTCGGTAGGCTCCGCAATATAGCCGCGGGCCGGATCGGCGAGAAGCCACTCCATGAAATATGCGAGATTGGCAGCCGTAAATTTGTTGCGGTGACCCGGACCCTTTTTGATAAAGCCCCTGAATTCGTCGGGGATCGACCTGGCATGCTTACCGTAATAGGCGAAATTCCGCGCCAGTAGGACACGTTGTGTCCTGCCAGTATCGCGGTCGCGATTGGCCGGATCGGGCTGACCGTCATCTTGGCTGTGGAAAGAGTCGGCCTGGAAAAATCCGCCGCCCGGCAAGGAGTGGTAAATGTTATCGCCATGGCGCTGCGCCATGCTGCCGTGCATCACGGGGCGCTTGCGTCGGAAGCGTGGGTCGTTCCAGTAGGCATCGAAATCGACGATCTCGTCGATGTGCATCCAATAGATCAGATGCTGCCTCATATCGTTGTGTGCAGTTCCCGTTCCCATGACATAGTCGCCCAGGGTCGCGCTAGCCCGGATCAGCGGCTTACATGCCGCTAGCGAGCAGCGGCGATGGAATGGATTTGGTGCAAACCCCATGTCATGCTCAATCACATAGGAGTGCAGCGTCATCAGCATTTGTTCCGTTTCGTCTTCGGCGCGGTTCGCGGTTCGCCGGCCGGCGTCTCCCACACGGTCTCGACATCCGCCAGCACGTCAGCAAGTGCTTCGGGATCCCAGGTCACTACGCCGGAACCGATCTTCCCTAGAATTGGCGGTAGTGCTCCTGCCTCGCACTCCGGGGGCCAAATGCCCACGGCGCGGCCGCCGCTTCCGACCGCTCGCCCGACTTCTTCCTCTAGTGTCGGGTCTTCGACGCACTCGGGGGTCAGAATTACGATAAGAGTGACGTCGTCCTCTTCAACATCCTGTGGCTCGCCATCTTTGTCGCCGTCCCCCTCGACACTTTCGTCATCGCCTAGCTCAGCCATGTCGAGCTCGTCTGCCGGTTTGTCCAGGTCTTCATTGTCCTTATCGAGCGGATATCCGTTCTCGTCGACTTCCACGCAGCCCGCATCAGCTAGAAGCCGTGCAAGGTCTAGCGCATCCACGCCTACTGCATCCTTCCGAAACACGCGAATTTTCAACATGGCCACTCCTGTTCTTTTTATGTTCATGTCAATCTATACGCCGAGTCGCAGCCGGTTCATAGTATTTCGTTTTACTTCGACAGAGGATCTTTCACACGGAAAGAAATAGCTCGAAGTAAATCGGGAAAGGGTAGGGAGCGAGCGGAATGCATAATTCGGAAATAGCCCGTGTCGGATATTGCCAAATAATAACTTGATTTCAATAATATGCGTGTGCGACCGCGGTAAACTGCGGGATCAATGGTTCGATTCGCATCAAGACCTGGGACGGCAAATATCGGCGGGAAACGGCTGCTTGCTGCGGCATCGATGAATGACCGTTTGGGGGCCGTTATCGGACTGACCGGTATCGGCGTGGAATTCGAGAAAGCTGACATCCAACATCCGACAGGCACGCAGTCCGCTTGGCATTTCGCGCAGGTTCAATCGAATGCCGGGGTAGAAGTGCAAATCAGTGAGAGCCCTCTTTTATGTGCCTTACTTGGTGACTTGCTAGGTTTGAGGGACGGTGTATTCCCTGGTGTGCTTTTGTTATCACGGCGGCGCTGATCCGGTTTCCCTGTGGATTTCGCTATCGGCTTAGGTCCTGGTTTAAGTGCCATGAATGCTCTCCTTTTTTGATCTAAGAAAATAAGCCTGCGCGTACCTTCTGACGGGGGCTTAGTACATAGCAATACTATGTAACAGTCCACACTAGTTCTGGCTGAAGTCAAGGCCCAGTGGATATTCATACAGTAGCAACACCCCACGAAAATCGACAGGCTAGACCGGAGGCACTTTGCCTCACTGTCCGCTGTCAGCGGCGGGGAGAGGGCGTACGGGTTATTCCGTATGGACGAAGTTTCTGAGCGCCTGCTGTCGGCCAGGATTGGCGTCAGCCTCGGCGGGTCAAGTTGATTGAGGTGCTACCGCCTGTTTCAGGAGCAAAGCCTGCTCCCTGCGCTGTCCTTCACTATCAGGGCGGAACACCGACCGGCAGCTCTCTGCGCATTGCTGCCGTTTGTCTGGGATGCCGCGAACGACAGTTCCCCGCCCTTCTTGGTCCTTCGCGTCGGCGCGTGCGAACGACAGCTTTCTGGACGGTTCGGGAACCACATGAACGACCGATTTGACGGCGCAATGCGGTCATGAATCTGAACACGCCCGAATAGTGGTCAGGCTGGAAAGGACTGTCCCGTCTGGCAAGGAACAGCTGCTGCGACGGCAGCCGGATCACCATCTTTTCGGTTGCAAATTTCTCTGAAGCTCGTAACTATCGCAAGAATTGAAATTCACATAACTCGGAATTATGTGAATTCGACATCCGCACGCGGGTTGCCCGCAGCAGCCGGCCGATCGCGTCTAAAATCGTATATTTGTACGATCGCTTTGGACGCGGGGTTCGAAATCGCTCGAGCGCTCGATATCGTTGATGATCGTGTTCTTGATCCCGGAAGGTTGGATCAACCACTTACCACGTAATTAATGGTGATTTGTGCACCCACTGGTCGGTCGTGACTTGATCCAGAATGAACGTGGCAACGTCCTCACGCGAGATGTCGCCGCCTTGAAACCGGCTGAGGTCCGTCAGCGTCTGGATCGCGCCGCGGCCGGCCTTATTGTTGAGGATCGATGGCCTGACGATGGTCCAATCGAAGCCGCTGTCTTTGATGATGGCTTCCTGCGCCCATACCGGTGATAGCGACCAGACGCGAGACGCGCTCTGCCTTCATGGCGCTGAAAAGCGCTCGGGTCGCGGTCGAAAGAAGCGTGACGTCACGAAAGGGGCTCGCGGGCGTGCCGAGCGCGCTGATCACAGCATCCCGACCCTTGACGGCCTGGCGCAACACCGTCTCATCGCGAGCATCTCCGACGGCGATCTTCGCTCCCTTCATGTCCGCGGCCTTTTCCGGCGAGCGCACCAGGACAGTGACATCATAACCTCGGATGACGGCCTGGCTGACGATGTGGCGGCCGGTTGGCCCAGTGGCGCCGAGAACCAGAATCTTTGGTGCGGCGGAGAAATATGTGTCGGTGACGGGTGTGGTCATGATTTGGTCCTCTTGAAAGGCATGGCGCCTCTCCAGAGGCAGCCCAGTTTTGTTTATTGCGATGGGTGATCAGAGCCGGCCCGCTGCCAGCAGTTCGCGGGTCCGCTTCAGCGTCGACAGCAGTGCCGATTTATAGCCCTTGTCACTGTCGAACTGTGCCTGCTCGGCCTGTTCCTCGGGGCCGCCATGCTCCTTGCCGCGCAGGCCGATGTAGCAGTAGAATTTCAGCTGCAGCGCTCCGGCTTCATCCTCGAACAGTTCGTTGATTATGGCGCCTTCGCGTGGCCCGGTTCCCTGGAAGAAGGTGACTTTGCTCTGTGGCTCAAGGGTGATGATCTCCCTGATGTCAGAACCGGCGATGGTGGCTTCGCGAACGAAATGGGTCGCGCTCTCTTCCACGACATCGCAGCGGGTGCAGAGGCCGGGCGGGAGAAAGAGGCGCGCATCGCGCGCCTCAGACTGCTGACAAAGTCCTTCTTGCCTTTGCTGAAGCCACTTTGATTCCGATCCGTTCTCTTTTTGATTCAGAGACGTTCGGTGAATCTTGGGCCTTGAGAAGGTGGAGTGGGGGTTTGTCATCAAGCTGAGGCGCGCATCGCGCGCCTTCAGCTCCAGGCCGTTCCAGACCTGCTCCCGGGTGAGTTTTGTTTCGCCTTCCGGATTCACCGGGACTGTTGCGGTCGAATAGATCATGACGATCGTCCTTGTTTGAAATTGTGGGCGCCTGCGTCAGGCAGAAGCAGCGGTTTGCGAGGCAAAGTCTCGATAGGAGCGGAGCGGACGGCCGAGAAGCGTCGTCAGGCGCTCGACATCGCCGCCCTCGGGCAGCATGCCATCAGTCAGAAAGCGCTCGCCCATCATGCGCATGTCATAGGCCATCCACGGCGGCATGAACTGCTTGAGGTTCTGTTCGAAAGCTGCCGTATCGCCGCCGCCATAGTTGATCTGGCGACCGAGAACGTCCGTCCAGATGGCAGCAATGTCAGTACCGGTAAGGGTGTCGGGACCGACCAGGTTGATGCGCGTGAGCGGGAGCGGCTGTGCGGCCTGTTCACGGCGCAGAAGCTCGAGGGCGGCGATCTCCGCGATATCGCGGACGTCGATCATGGCAAGGCCCTTGGTCCCGACTGGCATCGGATAGACACCATAGCCAGTGATGACGTCTTTGATCGTCAGATCGTTCTGGATGAAATAGGCCGGGCGCAGGATCGTGGCGTTCATGCCCATCTGCTCGATCATCCGTTCGACGCCAAACTTGCCGGCAAAGTGCGGCACGTTCACGTAGATGTCCGGGTGAATGACCGACAGGTAGACGATCCGTTCAATGCCAGCCGAGCGGGCGACGTTGAGGGCGACCAGAGCCTGGGTGAACTCGTCTGGTGCGACAGCGTTCAGCAGGAAGAGCGTCGACACACCGTCGAAGGCGGTGCGTAGGGCGTCGACGTCGAGGAAGTCACCTTTTGCGACGGTTACGCCTGCCGGGAAGTTGGCCTTGGAGGGATCGCGGACGAGAGCGCGGACATCAGCGCCGCGGCCGACAAGGTGCTGGATGACTTGGCCGCCGATATTGCCGGTGGCGCCGGTAACGAGAATGGTCATGAGTTTTACTCCGTGTTGTGTTTGCTTGACACCCGGAATATGGCTGGTTCAATATTAAACCAATAGACTGTTAAATTAGACAGTTCGTCTCACAGGTGGAACGACTATGGATCTCGTCGCCCTTGCCGATTTCAACCTTGTCGCGCGTCACGGAGGCTTCGGCAAAGCGGCGCGGGCCTCCGGCCGGCCAAAGGCGACCTTGTCCCGACGGGTGACAGAATTGGAGGCATCCCTTGAGCTTCGGCTGTTTGAACGTGGCGCGCGCAACCTGAAACTCACCGAGGAAGGTCGCGCCCTTCATGAGCGTACAGCCGCTTTGCTGACGGAGCTCGACGAAACGGCGGCCACCATCGCGGCGGGCGGGGAAAAGCCGCGCGGCAGGTTACGGATCAGCGCGCCGCTCCTATTTTCGCAGACCGCCATGGGTCGGATCGCGGCGGGCTTTGCAATGAAATATCCCGACGTGCGGTTGGAAGTCACCACAGAGGACCGGGCCGTAGACATGATCGAGGAAGGCTATGACCTGGTCATCCGGGTCAATCCGGACCCGGACGAGAGTCTCGTCGGTCGAGCCTTTCTGCATGATCGCCTCGTCGTCGTGGCAAGCCCCGATCTTCCCCGCCCAGTGGCAGATCACTCGGCGCCAGGTGTCGTGCGCGGGGCCGGCGATCGGCAGACGTGGAACGTCGTGACGTCAGATGGACCTACGACGATCGGGATCGAGCCCGTCCTCGCCCTATCCTCGCTTATCATGGTCCGGGATGCCGTGCGAACGGGCGTCGGCGCTGCTCGTATGCCGATTTCGCTGGTGAGCCACGATCTGGCCGATGGCACTTTGCTGCACTGGGGCGATATCGATGGCTCCGAGATCGCGCTGTGGGCGCTTTATCCGTCGCGGCGACTGCTCAGCGCGCGTGTATCTGCCTTCTTGGATTTTCTGAAACAGGCTTTTCCCAACGGAACGTCCGATGAACTGGCGGCCTACATCGGCAGGTAAGGGACCACGTCGCCAGCTCCCACATTTTACAATTGCGGTATCATTACACCGCAGTATTTTCCCGGGAGTATGCGCCGGGCGGCATTTCCACATGCCGACTGAACGCGACGCTGAAGGCGCTTGCCGAGCCATAGCCGACGCGCTGCGCAATCTCTGCCGTGGCAGCATCCTTGCGAAGAAATTCCTTTGCCAGCGCCATGCGCCAGCCGGTCGCGCATTCCATCGGGGCCACGCCAGCCTCCCTCCGGAAACGATCGAAGAAGGTCGAACGGGACATGGCAGCATCCCGCGCGAGTGTTTCCACCGTCACGCTGCGACCTGGATCTGCTGCCCAACAGCGGTAAAAGGCACCATGAGGAGAACGGCGGCCGTGCGTACGCCACAAGCAATACGCAGATCTTCTGTTCCGGCGGGAGCTTTGCCGCCGCCGACCTCACCCATTCGCAAGCCTGCCTAATTCTTTCCTTCGAATGTTGTAGGCGAGCCTTGCGCGAGTCAGCGGAGCCGTGCGCGGAGATCGGCGTTTTCCGCTTCCAATTGAGCAAGACGCTCGCGCAATGGACTGACGGCCACAGCGATCTCATCTTCCGTATAGCGCGGAGTGATGTGCTGTGGGCAGTTCCAGTCGAAGGCTTCGAGCCGCAGGCGGAAGATCCGCTCCAGCTTTGCCCCGTAGGCACCATCCGTGACCATTTCTGTCAGTGAGGGTTCGTCGTCCAATGTCAACTTCTCGACATGCGCGTAAATCTTCAGGCGGGCCCGCCGGGGATAATCCATCAGGAACAAACAAGCGCGGCTGTTGGCCGCAAAGTTGCCGGTGCTGATATATTGCCGATTTCCGCGATAGTCAGCAAAAGCCAGCGTCCGGTCATCGATCACCTTGAGGAAACCGCGTGCGCCGCCGCGATGCTGCACATAGGGCCAGCCGGTTTCCGATACGGAGGCGATGTAAAAGCTGTCGCGCTCGCCGATGAACGCCTTCTCGTTATCCGTGAACCGGTCGAATTCCCGATGCCCTCGGAAATCGGCCCACATTCCATCGGCTCCCATTTCTGCCTGTACGGCGCGAACGCTTGGTGTCGTCGCAATGTCCATAAACCCATAGCCCACGGCCGTTCTCCGGTCGCCGATTGTCGATGCCGCCAATCTAGTTCTTTCCTATGGCGGGATAATCGGGTAATTTTGGATATAACCTCACCGAAAAATGGCAGAGCCGATGGACCGTCTTGGGGCAATGTCGATGCTGATTGAGGTTGTGGAAAGCGGTAGCTTTTCAGCGGCGGCAAGACGGCTGCGCATTCCGCTGACGACGGTAGCTCGGAAAATCTCCGACCTCGAGTCCGCCCTGGGCGCAAAGCTGATGATACGCACGACGCGCAAGCTTAGCCTGACCGACGCAGGAATAACGTATGTCGCGACAGCGCGCCGGATCATCGATCAGGTCAACGAAGCCGAGCGCGAGGTCGCCGGCGAGTTTACCGTTCCCAGGGGCGATCTCGTCATAACCGCACCGATACAGTTCGGTCAGCTGCATGTTCTGCCGATCGTGACCGACTTTCTGGCCCTTTTTCCCGAAATCAACATTCGTTTGTTGCTGCTGGATCAAAACGTTCAACTGGTGAACGACCACGTCGACATGGCCGTTCGGATCGGCAAGCTTGCCGATAGCGCACTGATCTCGACATCGATCGGCGCGATGCGCACGGTCATCTGCGCCAGTCCGCGATTGCTCGCAGTTCACGGTGTGCCGACGACGATAGCAGATTTACAGAGGATGCCGTGTGTCACGTTTGAAGGCCCAGGCCCCTTATCCGGATGGAACCTGACAGATCCAAGAACGAAGACGCCGGTTATCGTGCCGGTCACCACGCGTCTTTCGGTTACGACCGTCGAGGCCGCCGTTCGAGGTGCACTGCTGCATGTCGGTATAACGCGGCTCCTGCATTACCAGGTTGCCGGTGCTGTAAAGGCGGGAGCCTTGAAGATTGTCCTTGAACCGTTCGAGCCAGTGCCTGCGCCCGTGAGCGTCGTGCATGCGGCACAGGGACAGATGCCGTTGAAAATGCGCCGTTTCATGGATTTTTCTATACCAAAGCTGAGACAGGGTCTGCTCGAATTCCTAGATGCGAAAACTGAAAGGTGAACATTGCAGCGCCGCTTGATTGTTTTTATAT
Organism: Ferranicluibacter rubi; assembly: GCF_011603255.1. Lineage (GTDB taxonomy): Bacteria > Pseudomonadota > Alphaproteobacteria > Rhizobiales > Rhizobiaceae > Ferranicluibacter > Ferranicluibacter rubi. The sequence goes on from NZ_JAANCM010000010.1 coordinate 166,540, forward strand.
GGAGCAGCGCTGCTCTATTGAACGATTTCGCGCCGATCTATTCTTTTTATACAGATCTGCGCGTTGAAACTGTGCGAGAGAATGTTCGGATTTTTTTGATACTGCTTTTAAAGCGTGCTGGCCTGAGTTCGAATCTATCAAGGCGAGATATGTATACGCATGTAGATCCTGCACGGACCCCGCAAGGATTGTAAATCCATAGAGCTGCTTGCTACCAGCCCGGTTCTCATGTTTGTGAGCGCGGTCAGAGTAGGTTTCTAAAACTTAGATACGCAAACATGCAGACTACACGTTTTAAGGAGTGCGTACGGCCACTGCTCATGCCTGCTATCCTTCTGAACCCTTTGGTTCCAGAGCTCTTGCAAGTCTGTCAAGCTCTAGGGAATAGCAGAACAGCGCGAACAGGATCATGAAAACTTCGCCCGCACCTGATACGATTTGCATTATGGATGGGGCGTCTTCGAGCTCGGGCAGGTGCCGGAAGAACAGTGCCGAGAAGAGGGCGCCGCCGAAGAAAAAGCTGACGCGGCTGAAAAAAGCACAAAGGTGCGACACCAGAATGTTCTGGAACGGTACCACGACCCGGACCCATCTGAGCCGTGACCAGTAGCAGGCGAGCAGCAGGAGGGTGCAGCCGATGGTCGCGATGTGCTGGGTGTAGACCAGGGTTTGGCGCTCTCCCAGATGCGTGATGATCTGATGGAACACCGGGAAGACAATCTGGAACATCGCCGCCGCCGAAAGGGTCTGCCCAAAAAGTAACGCGCCATAGGCTGACGCGGAAAACCTCCTGCCTTCTACCATACGGACGGTCCTTTCGGCGGTCAAAGTGCCGGCAGGACGGGCTGCGGCCGCCGCCAGAGGACGGCTGTCGCCAGAAGGGTGTAGCCGATCGCTAGCGCCACGAAAGCGATGCGCGTCGAAAAGGACTCTGCCGCGCTGCCCGGCAGCGGCGAAACGCCCAGTCCGAAGAGGATCAGAAAGATCGTCAGGGCTCCCGCGAACATCGCGGCGTCCGGTGTAAGCGCTGCCGCACGTCCGCCGAGAAAGAGGCCGACGACGAGCACGATGACGAAGATCGTCGAGAGACTCGGCTGCAGGCTGAGGACGGCATAGCCGACCGAGGCGAGGAGACCCCCGGACAGGTTGACCGCCATTAGGCCGACGGACGCCTTCGAACCCGCGGCCATGTCGATCTGTCCGAGCAGCGAGGCGACCGTAATCGGAATGACGGCGGCGGCCGTCAGGTTGTCGCTCGTCAGGCAGATGACGACGGACGCGAGCAGGATGGCGGTGTTCGCCAGCGCGCGGGGATAATCGGGCGTGCGCCGCTCCTGTGCCGATGAGGTCTCAGGCTCCGGCGCCGGCTCGGGGATCAAGGCGTGCGCCAGCCACATCATGATCGCGCCGCCTAGAACGCCTCCGACCAGGATCGTCAGGATCGAGGCGGCCAGTTCCCTGTTGAGGATGCCAAGCAGGGGCACGATCACGGCGACGACCAAGATCAAAGAGACGGCCGGGCCACCGATGCCGGCGGTCTGTGCGATGAAGCAGAGGAGATATAGCAGGCCGAGCAGCAGGAGAAACGGCCCCGGATGGGCGCCGAGCCAGGTGGTGAGCATCATCATAATGGCGCCGACGACAAGGATGAGCACCGCCATCCCGGCGACCTTGCCCAAGGACATCGGCTGCGAGCTCGCCAGCAGGAACTGCGTGGCGAACAGTGGGCCGAGAAACGGCACGATCGCGCCCGATGCGACGGAGATCGTGAACAGCACGGCGGCTGCGAGTGCGACCCGCAACCCCTTCCTCGTCTGTTCGCGGCCCGGATCCCTAGCTGACATAGGTCAGCACCGACATCATCCTGATCCAGAAGGCGCCCCATGCGTTCGTGACCGGATGATCGCCGGTGTAGATCACGACGGTGACCTGCGACCCGTACCGCACGCCTTTCGGTCGCTCCTCTTCTAGCACCAGGCGCACCGGAAAGCGCTGCGCCTCATGGACCCAGCCCGTATCGCTCCGCATTTTCGGAAGACCCGTGGCCGGATCCGTATCGGTCTGCGAGACGCCGAGGCCGACGCTCTCGACCCGTGCCGGAAACAGCGTGCCCGGAAGCGCATCGAACAGAACCTCGGCCCGGTTACCGGGTGCCGTCCTCTCCAGGCTGTTCTCCTTGAAGGCCGCGTTGATCCACACCGTTCCGACGTCGATGAACGTCATGGAAGCCTGTCCGACACCCACCACCTGGCCGATCGAGAGCTGAAGGTTCGTGACGACGCCTGCGGCCGGTGCGAGCACCGAAGTTTTCAGCAGATCGAGCCTTGCGCGCTCCAATGCCGCAAGGGCGATCCTGAACTCCGGATTGTCGCTGCCTGCCGGCCCAAGGTCCGCCTGGGCACTAGCAAGGTCCGCCTCCGCCGCCGTCACCGCAGCATCGGCCTGGTCAAAGGCCAATTGCGCATCGTCGAGCTTGGCTTTCGCGTAGACGCCTCTCCGGGTCAGTTCGGACGCACGGCCAAGCTGTTCGGAGGCGCTGTCCCGGCCGGCCTGTGCCTGGACGAGCCTTGCCTGCACCGCGTCCACCTGCGCGGTCGATGCCCCGAGCGTCTGGCCCACGCGGGCGAGCGCTGCTTCCGCCTCGGCCACGGCAATTTCGTAGCGCGCCGGGTCGATGCGGAAGAGCACCTGTCCCGGCTCGACCGCCGTATTGTCCGTGACGTTCACCTCGATGACGCGTCCGGCGACCTCTGGCGCGATCCCGACGACATAGGCCTGAACCTGCGCCTGCGAGGAGGAGGGCGTGCGTCGTTCCATGAAGATCGAGAGAACGAAGAGAACGAGGGCAAGCAGCAGGATCACGAAGGCGACCCGGCGCAGGGGATTGGCAGGAGGCGGTGGCGGAACCGGTTCGCTGATGATGGGATCGTCGCTTATCACCGGCGCGGCCCTATTCTGCCGACAGGGCGGCGACCGCGCGGCTGTCGCGGATGAACAGCGATCGGATCTTGTCCCAGAAATTGCCGCCGAGGACGAAGAAGCTGGCGACGAACATGACGTCGCCGAGCAGCTGGAGCTGCCAAAGGTTCGGACGCAGGCCCGGTGCCACGGCATCGACATAGGGTTCGAGCAGGGCCGAGATCAGCGGCAGGCAGAACATCACCAGCCCGATGCGGTAGCGTGTTTCTCCGATATGGGTGGCCGGCGAGAGACGGAAGATACCGAAGATCCTGCTTTTCAGCTGCTGGAAACCGGCTTTGCCCATGATGGCGATCACGAGAATGAGCAGCACCTTGTTGACGATGAAGATCACGCCCGTGATGGCGGCAATGCGGGTGCTCGGCACCCCGGACCAGGCCGCGATCGGGACGCAGAGCCACATCGCGATGGCGAGGGCGACGAGGCCGATGCCGACCTTGAAACGCCAGGTCGCGGCGGGAGGATCGATGGTGGTCTCGGCATTGAGGGTCATGGTCACTCCGGTTCGTTGGCCGGCACGGTCGATGTGGCGGCTTTAAGGGGCGTCAAGGTCAGCGTCTATGGAACGGCACGATGGCGGATGCATCCAGCGCGGCCGCGATTTCGAGCGTGAGCTCATCCACGAGGACGCGGTATTCATGGACGCGGCCGCTCCGTCCCGGATCGTCGGACGCCTGCCATCGCTGCAGCTCGGCCTCGGCGGTGGCGAGATCGGCGCACATGTCCCGGAACCCGTCGTCGCGCGCCGACAGCCCCCGGATCGCGGTGCTACGGTCGGGAAACCGGCGGCAGGCAGCAGTCTCGTTCTCGCTCATGTGTCTGCCGCTTCCGTCACCGGTGTTCCCTGAGGCTTCGACGCAGACATCTTTATCTGCAACCTGACGGTGACGGATCGACGGCCCGTTGTGGAGTATGTTACTGTAACATACGGGCCCTCGCTCGCTTGCTCCGGGGGGAGACCAAGGCCATGCGTGACTCTATCACCATCGAAGGCCTGGGCACCGTCTGTCCCGAGGCGATCCGCGCGCAGGTTGCGAAAATTGTCGCAAGCCCGGAATTTCCCGCCGCAGGCCGGGGTGCCGCATTCCTGACCTATATCGTCGAAGAGGTGCTGGCCGGCAGAGCAAACCGCATCAAGGGTTATTCCATCGCGCTCGAAGTCTTCAAACGGGACGAGCACTTCAGCCAGGACGATCCCGTCGTTCGGATCGAGGCAGGGCGCCTTCGTCGGGGACTCGAACGCTATTATCTCGTCGCGGGCCAGGACGATCCTGTCCGCATCGCGGTGCCCAAGGGCGGCTATATCCCCGTGTTCCAAAGCGTCGTGCAGGCGGAACCTGAGCCGTCCGCGGGTGAGGAGCCGCTGCTGTCCCAGCCGATCAAAGGCGTACCAGCGCAGGCTAGGTCCCGCTTCCATCCAGCAAAGATGGCGCTCGGCGTCATTATCCTCTTGGTCGCGGGTGCGGCGCTGGTGTTCCATCTTACCGGGGTACCGATCGCAAAAACGCCGGCGGCATCGGAGCCCTCGCTGGTCATCGCCCCCTTCGCCAATCTTGGGGACGGCGCACGGGCGGGCCTTTACGCGACTGGGATCACCGAGGAACTGCTGACCGCGTTGCCGCGCTTCAAAGAGATCCGAGTTTTCGGCCGGGAGACGTCCAGGGCTCTGACGTCCGAGGTCGATGTGCGGCAGGTCCGCGAACAGCTGGATGCACGCTATCTCCTGACAGGTGGCGTCCGGACGTCGGGCGAGCACATGCGCATCAGTGCCCGCCTGATCGACACACGCGACGGAGCTATCCTCTGGTCGCAGACCTACGACAATGACATGAAGGCCGGCGACCTTTTCACCATCCAGTCCGACGTCGCCAGTCAGGTGGCCGCGGCGATCGCTCAACCCTACGGCATCATCGCCCAGGCGGACAGGACGCGAGCGCCGCCGGAGGATATCGATGCCTACGAGTGCACCCTGTCCTTCTACGCCTACCGCACCGAACTCAGCCCCGGGGGCCATGCCGGGGTGCGAACCTGCCTGGAAGCAGCCGTGGAGCGTTACCCGGCCTTTGCAACGGCCTGGGCGATGCTATCGATGATCTATCTTGACGAGGAGCGGTACCGGTACAACCTGCTTGCTGGCGCACAGCCTCCCGTCGAGCGTGCGCTGGAGGCGGCAAGACGGGCGACGCAGCTCGAACGCGCCAACACGCGTGGGCAGCAGGCGCTGATGACGGCGCTGTTCTTCAGCCGTGACGTCGCGGAGGCTGTGCGCGTCGGCGAAAATGCCCTTGCCGACAATCCAAACGATGCAGAGCTTCTTGGCGAATTCGGAACGCGGTTGGCTGTCATGGGGCAATGGCAACGGGGTGCCGTCCTGCTCGACAAAGCTTTCGCGCTGAACCCCGGGGGCGGCGGCTTCTATCGCGGAAGCAGGGCGCTCGCGGCATACATGCTGGGCGACACGTCCGGCGCTGTTGCTCTCATTCGGCAGGCGGATCTGCAGAAATTTCCGCTGTTCCACGGGGTGGCCGCGATCATTTACGCGGAGGCCGGCCTCGGCGCCGATGCGCGGCGTGAGTCTGCCTTGTTCGTGACAATGCGTCCGGACTTCGTTCCGAATTTCTCCGCCGAGATGCGGTCACGCAACATGCGGCCGGAGGATCTCGGAAAGCTGCTTGCAGGGCTGCGGCGGGCGGGCATCGACATACCCGACCAAGCGGCCATCGCGCCCGCCGGCCAGCGCTAGCGGAAGGCTTTGCGCCGCGTAGGTTACAGTAACATACTCCCCCCTGCGGCTGCCATCTGCTTACTGAGTGCAACGTCAAACGGAGCTCAGGGCCATCATGACAGCCGGATCCTTCATCCTTCGCATCGCAACCGTGCTAATGCTGCTCGTCCTTTCCGCTGCACCCATCTTTACCGCAACGCCGGCCGAAGCGCGGCGCGCAGTGGCGGCCTGCGGGCGGCGTGGATGCGCGGGCGTCGCCTGTGGGCCTCGCGGTTGTGCCGGTGCGGCGGTCGACCGGCGGCCAAGGGTCAGAAGCGTCGTCGTGGTGCATCCGCGCCGGACCTGGCGGCGCGGTGGGGCGATCGCTGCAGGCGCGGCGATCGGTTTCGTCGCCGGAGCGGCTGCGGCCTCTGTCGCCGGCCAGCCCCCAGCTCCGGGGCAGTGCTGGTATTATACCAACAGCACGCGGACCACGGGTTTCTGGGACGCCTGTCCAAAATGACAGGATACCGGTTTTTCCGCACATTGCTTCTTTGCGCCGTCACCCTCGTCACGGGCTGCGGAGGGCACCCCCGGGACGTGCTGACCCCGGTCGCCGATACGGCGCCGCAATCCCACAGGGTTGACATGCTTATCGCGACAACGCGAAGCCCGTCCGTCCGTCGAGGGGAGATGTTTACGGGCGAACGCGCGCGTAAGCCGTATTTTGCGGATCTCACCGTTTCGGTTCCGTCCGGCAGCGCCCGCAAGGTCGGCGCCATCGCCTGGCCGCGAAAACTCCCGGCCGACCCGGCGACGGATTTTGCCACGCTGAAGGCCGACGTCATCGATATCGCCGCCGCCAAGGCCTGGCTCAGCACGTCGGTGCGCAAGACGCCGGACGGCAGTGCCCTCGTCTTCGTCCACGGCTTCAACACGCGGTTCGAGGACAGCGTCTACCGCTTCGCCCAAATCGTCCGTGACAGTGGCGTGCACAGTGCGCCCATCCTCGTCACCTGGCCCTCGCGCGGCAGTCTTCTGGCCTATGGCTACGACCGTGAAAGCACGAACTACACGCGCAACGCGCTCGAAAACCTGTTCCAGTATCTGGCAAAGGACCCCGAGGTGAAAGACGTCTCGATCCTCGCGCACTCCATGGGCAACTGGCTGACGCTGGAGGCGCTGCGCCAGATGGCGATCCGCAACGGCCGGCTGCCCACGAAATTCCGCAACGTCATGCTTGCCGCTCCGGACGTCGATGTTGACGTATTCCGCTCGCAGATCGCCGACATGGGCCGGCAGCATCCGCAGTTCACCCTGTTCGTGTCGCGGGACGATCGCGCTCTCGCCGTCTCGCGGCGGGTCTGGGGCGATGTCGCGCGGCTCGGCTCCATCGATCCGGAGGTCGTGCCCTACAAGCAGGAACTGGCCGAGGCGGGCATCACGGTGATCGACCTTACGAAGGTGAAGGCCGGAGACCGGCTGAACCACGGGAAGTTCGCGGAATCCCCCGAGATCGTCCGGCTGATCGGCGCGCGCATCTCGGACGGGCAGACGCTGACGGACAGCCGGGTCGGGCTCGGCGACAAGATCCTTGCCGCGACCACAGAAACCGCAGCCGCCGCCGGCAGTGCGGCCGGCCTGATCCTCGCGGCTCCCGTCGCGGTGGTCGATGCGGATACGCGGGACAATTTCGCGAGCCAGGTCGACGACGCCCTCGGTGCAAAAACCTCCGGACAGTCACGGATGTCGGGCGGCTGCAAGACCATTCGACCTGAAGACTGCGGAAGGTGATCCATGGCCGTTCATGCCAGACCGTCGATTTTTGCCAGGATCCTTCTGTTCGCCCTTGTCCTCATCGCCGGGCTCGCCAGCTCCGGCAAGCTGGCCGCCCAGACGGCGGCTTCGGAAGCGACGCAGGTGGAGAAAGTCCAGCGCTTCCTCGATCTGGCAGAGGATCCGCAGGTGCGGGCGTGGCTGCTCGAGAGATCGCGTCCGACGACATCCGATGTCGTGGCGGAAAAACCCGTCGAATTCGCCGCGTTCACAGACGCTCTCCGGGCCCGGTTCGCCGTGCTTCTGGAGGGGGTCCGCGCGTTTCCGTCCGAGACCGTCTCCGCAGTCGCGCGGCTCCAGGCGGAGCTCGACGCCGAGAACGGCGCCCGCCCGATCCTCGTGGTGGTCGGCTTCCTGCTGGCCGGACTGGCGCTGCGCCTGGTGTTCGACCGGCTGACCCGGACCTGGCGGTCGAAGATCGTCTCGCGTCGCATCGTGACGGTTCGCGACAAGCTCCTGGCGCTGTCCGCCGGCCTGCTGTGGACGGCCTGCCACGCCCTTGCTTTCGCGCTGGGCAGTCTCGGCGTCTTTCTCCTGTTCGCGTGGCCACCGCTTGCGCGCGAGATCATCGTCGGAGCCCTGTTTGCCGCCGTGGTGGTCCAGCTCGCCAGCGCCGTGCTCGATTTCCTGCTGGCACCGTCCGCGTCGGGCACCGCGAAGGTCGCGCATCGCTTCCGTCTCGTCCCCGTCAGCGATGCGGCCGCCGCGCACTGGACGCGGCGGCTCGGCTTCATCGTCGGCTGGTTTGCTTTCGGATCGCTCACCGTCCATCTCCTGCGCACACTCGGCTTTTCGGACCCGGCCCGCCAGCTCGCAGCCTATGGGCTCGGAGTGGTGATCCTCATCGCCGGCATCGAGGCCATCTGGAACCGTCCGCCGGCGCTACAGGCTGCGGACAGGCAGGGCCGCGTCGGCCATCTCGGCCTTCGAACCCGTAACCGGCTCTGGACGGCCTATTTCGTCGCGCTGTGGCTCCTGTGGGTGGCGGGCCTGATGCAGGTGTTCTGGATCGCCGTCGTCGTCGCCGCATTGCCGGGCCTGATCGTGCTGACGCGGATCTCGGTCGACCATCTTCTGAGGAACAGCGTTTCCCACGACGGCGGCGACGTCGATCCGGAAATCATGGACGTGCGTGACGACGGGAGCGCCGCGAACGATCCGGTGCTCTTCGTACCGGCCCGACCCGGCATCACCTCCGTCATCATCGAGCGCGGCATCCGGGCCGCGCTGATCGTCGGCGCGATCGTCCTTTTGGCCCGCGTCCTCGACGTGGACCTCACCGACGTCACAGCCGAGGATACCGTCGCCCTGCGCCTGACGCGGGGCGTGCTCAGCGCCGGCGTCATTCTTCTCGTGATCGATCTTCTCTGGAACGTCGTGAGGGTGACGATCGACAGAAAGCTGGGTGAAACGGAGGCCGCGCTCGAGACCGGTAGCGAGCGCGAGCGCCGTCGAGCGCGGCTGAGAACGCTGTTGCCCATCCTGAAGAACGTGCTGATGATCCTGTTCTTCGCCGTCGCCGTCATGATGGCGCTGTCGGCGATGGGGGTCGAGATCGGCCCGCTGATCGCTGGCGCTGGCGTCGTGGGCGTCGCTATCGGCTTCGGTGCGCAGACCGTCGTCAAGGATGTGATCAGCGGCATGTTCTATCTGCTCGATGATGCCTTCCGGATCGGCGAGTACATTTCGAGTGGCAGCTACAAGGGCACGGTCGAATCTTTCAGCCTCCGCTCGGTGAAGCTGCGGCATCATCGCGGCGCGATCTACATCGTCCCTTTCAGCGAACTCGGCGCGGTCCAGAACCTCAGCCGCGACTGGGTGGTGGAAAAGCTGACCGTGACGGTGGGCTACGACACCGACGTGGACCGGGCTCGCAAGATCATCAAGAAGATCGGGCAGGAGCTGCTGGTTGATCCGGAACTCGCGCCGATCACGATCGAACCTCTGAAGATGCAGGGCATCGACAGCATGGGCGAGTCGGGCCTGATCCTGCGGATGAAGTTCACAACGATTCCGGGACAGCAGTTTCTCCTGAAGCGCCGAGCCCTGTTGATGATCAACAAGGCGTTCCACGACAACAACATCAAGCCGGCGTTTCCTACCGTTCAGGTCGCGGGAGGCGAACGCGGAGGAGACATCGCCGCTGCGGCTCAAACCGCACTGGCGAAACGTCATGCCGGCTCCATCCCAAACGATCTTGGGCCATGATGTACAAAGGCACCAAAGCCTGCCTCAACGGCTACAACAGACCTGCCGAGCACGCGCAATCCAGGCGATAGATGTCAAAATCTCAATCCCTAATTGGGCCGCCGCTGAGCGCGCTGACATGCAATCCCGTAATGTAGCCAGCACGCGGCTACGCAGATCATCGCTGAAAGCTTGGGTCATATCGCCTTCCACTAAATCACCAGTCAAAGCGACAGAACTGGAATTTTACAGCCAAGGCAATCCTCAATGTGATTTAGCGTGTAATTGACGCCCTCAAGTTTCCAGCAACGCGTCCTCTTTTGAGACTTGCTCATTTCGACTGCTAACTCCAAGCTATCATCTTGATTCCACACGCATCCCTGGGGATTTGATGATTTACCTATGCAGGCCAACGGTTCGATACCCGTCAAGGTGTCGGAGCTTGAATGGCTATGCGCAGAAATCATCTCCGCTTGCTACGGTTGCCGTAGGTACACATACCATCAAGACTGAGACGTGGTGCCTGGACGCCTCAATCACGTTGCTACCGAACTTGCGGATTTGCGTAACCTGCTTTCGCGGAGGAGCCCGCTGGCATTGATGATCGGGTGGGCTACGGATGTGATATGAGCGTTAATGCGCTTCAGGTCACGCAGCATGTCGAGATGCAGCGAGCTTGTCTGCAAACTTTCCGCTTGACCATCGCGCAGGCGCTGGAAATGCAGTTCGGCGGACCGGCGCTCCATGTTGCGTACCTCCACCTTGATCTCCATCATCCGCCGCGCAAGGCCGGGATCACGGGTGACAAAGACGGTCTGGGCAAGGCGAAGGTTCTCGATGGTCATCTCGAACAGTTGCAGAAGCTCGTTGTTGCCAGCATCCGACAAGCGCATGCCCTCAACGATCTTCCTGCCCACCTGCGCCATCAGGCCTTTCTCGATGAGATCACCGATGTGCTCAAGATTGATCGCATAGTCGATGATCATAATCGATCGACGTTTCCCCTCATCGTCCAGCCCTTGCCCCGCGAGCCGCGAGAGATAGACCTTCACCGCTTGCTGCAACCCGTCCACGACCTGCTCCAGCGCCGGGAGAGGCTGGAGTCGCTCGGCCTTGTCGAGGCGAAAGGCCTCGAGTGAGAGGAGCAGCATCCGCTCGATCAGATCGCCGATGCCGAGGACCTCTCGCGTTGCGCTAGTCAGGGCTATGGCTGGCGTGGAGAATTCCTGGGCGTCCAGATATCGCGGCCCGCTCTCGCCGGCCGGCGCGTCGGGAACGAGGTGCTGCATGATGGCGGAAAGCCTTCGGGAAAGCGGCCATGCGGCAAGACCCAGGAGGACATTGAAGAGAAGGTGGATATCGACCGGAAGCTTTGCCGCCGACAGGGGCAGCCCAGACAATCCATCCGCAATCGTCCCCGCCATCGGCAGGACGATGAGGCAGCCGCAGCCTCTGACGATGAGGTTGCTGAGCGTCACGCGCCGTGCGGCCGGTCCGGCACCCAGGCTCGCCATGAACGGGGGAACGGCGCCGCCGAGATTGGCGCCGAGGACGAGAACGACCATCAGGCCGGGCGACAGGATGCCCGTCGATCCGAGCGACAGGATCAGCACGACGATGGCAAGGCTCGACGAGGACAGGAAGGCAAGGACCGCCGCGAAGATCAGGGCCACCGGCCATGCGCCGTCGAGAAGGCCGATGAAGGCCCGAAGTGCCGGCGAGGTGCGAAGGGGCTCGGTCGCCAGACCGAGAAGGTGGAGCGAAAGCAGCATCAGACCGATGCCGGCCAGCGCCGTTCCAAGACCTCTGCGCGCTGTCGATGCGGCCCGCAACAGGACGATGCCGATGAGGATGAGGAGCGGCGACAGCCATTCGATGCCCGTCGAAACGATCCAGGCCGTGACCGCCGTTCCTATGTTGGCGCCGAGCAGCGCGATCTGCGCCATGCGCGGTTTGATCATGCCGCGCTCGACGAAGGATGAAACCATCAGCGCGGTGGCCGTCGAACTCTGAAGCGCGACGGTCGCGACGAAGCCGGACAGGAAGGACCGCCAGCCGCGCTTCGTACCGGCAGCAAGGCCGGTGCGCAGACGCGCGCCGAAGGCCCGCGTGACCCCGTCCTTGACCTGTGCGAGCCCGAACATGAGAAGCGCGACGGCCCCGAACAGGTTGATCATGATGACGGTGGAGGTCATCGGGAGATGCAGGCACGATCGAGGGAGAGCCGCAGCACGCTCAGAAAGGTCTTCAGAAACTGCCTGCCCGAAGCCGTCGCTGCCGACGCTCCCTCCATCGGCCAAATTCCGCCGTGGTCGGCCAGAGCCTTGTAGATCGACAGGCGGTCGGACGGAATGAAGGGCAGCGCCATGTCCTGCGCCTGGCGCAGCGCGTACCAGTCGGTGACGAGCCGCAGCAACGGAAGCGCCGCGAGGGCGTCCGTGCGCACGCCGCCCGCTCGCGCCAGATCGGAAAGGGTGGAGGGCGGCAGGTCGAGTTGCGCAAGCAGGCGTCGGAGCGTCGAGCCTGAAAAGAGAGCAGCCATCTCCTGCGGCCACTCGCGCGGGAAGAAGCGGTGAGTGACCAGCGCCTCCTGATGCGCATAGAGGAAATCACCATAGCTCAGCGCGTCGAAGGCGGGGTGCGCGGGTTCGCCGAGACGATCGCACTCCCGGCGATAGAGATGCACGACACGCCCGTCGACCGGCAGGTCGGCCAGGCTGACGGTCTCGCATGTCGGCCCGTCGGCTGCGCCATGAACGATGCGGAAAGCCGGTGGAAATGCGACCAGCGAGGGAACGGCGATGTTGGTCAGCGTGCGGTCACCGGTCTTTCGTTCGCTCGATCCGTAGACATGGATATGGCCGCTGAAGTGCCGGGTCATGCCGGCCTGCAAAAGCGTCTCCGCCACATCCTCGCGCGGCGTGCGCCTCGCCACATTGGTCTGCCCGAACAGGGCCAGTTCGCTTTCCAGATTGTCCGCGAAGACATCCACCACCGGATAATGAGAAAAGCACAGCAGGTTCTTGCTATCGCAGGCCGCACGGCGATGCACGTTGGCGATCCAGTCGATGAGATACCGCCGCTGCCGGATCACGGCATTCCAGCCGGCGCCGGTGCTGTCGATGAAGTCGCTCGCCCGGCAGAGACCGGTCGCATCGTCGGCAGGCTGGAAGACGTTGGCATCGATCATCAGCAGCCAGAGACCCTCTTCCGGCTCGACGAGATAGGACGCATCAACCAGATCGGCCTGACGTTTCCCGTCCGCGGATGTCAGCCTGTAGTGCCGGTCCTCGAAGGCACCGGACGATCCGAACGGGGTTTCCCAGTGAAAGTCGCCGGGACAGGGCGTGAGGCCATGCCGGGCAAGAGGTGTCAGGGCCTCGGGGTAGCCCGCACAGTACATCGTCTCCGTCAGGATCGCATGCGGATCCGTGGCCGCGACATCCGGGTCGCTTGTGATATTCAGGGCGCGGCCGTCGTCTGCCAGGAACTCCTTCGTCTGATGCCGCCCGGCCCGGGCATAGCCGTCGTGATTGCCGGGCAGGATGTAGAAGGACATGGAAAAGCGGGCGGCGTAGCGCTCAAGGAGTGCCGCGACGGCTGCCACGGTCGCCTTCTGCCCATCATCGCTGTAGTCGCCGAGCAGGACGACGTGGCGGATGCCACGCGCGGCGATCCTGTCGAGCGCTGCGGGAAGGGCCGCGAAACTCTCGTTGAAGACGCGCGTCGAGCATCGGGTTTCCGACCAGCTTCGCGCCGTTAGGCGGTGATCGCCCGTCATCCGGTCCTGCCCGAAATCGCCTTCGAGATCGTGGAAATGAGCGTCGGCGATCACGGCGACCGGCGAATGCTCACGCAACGCCATCACGCGCCCTCTGCGCTTCGATCAGGTCGATCCAGTCGGAGGCGCGGCGTGCCGCATCGTAGAGCATCGGCTTCGGCGTCTCGAACCATTCGTCCGGCCGCAGGAGGCGCTTTTCCCGAATATGGGCGATCGCGGCATCGAGCGTCGGGAAGAGATCGGGCTGCTGCTTGTGGAGATAGAGGCCGACCAGCGAAACCGACCGGCTGCGGCCGCTGCGGCAGTTGACGAGCACGTTGCCGCCATCTTCGAAGGGATAGGTTTCCCGCTTCGGCAGTGTCTGGTGCAGCGCGCCATGCAGGATGTAGTATCCGCCGAGCATCATTGTATCCGGACTTCCGCCGCCGTCGATCATGCCGAGCTTGTAGTAGCGGATCGTGGAATAGCCGGTCGCGCTGAGGTCGCCGTCCTGCGGGTTTGCCGGATCTCGCACGACATTGATGTCGAGATTGACCGCGCAGTTCACGACGATGCTGATCCCGTGCCGTTTCAGAAGCCCGAAATCGCGTGCGCCTTCGAGCCCGCCGATATAGAGCGTCGAATTGTGCGGTTTCAGCCCTTCCGTGATCGCGCTGATCGATGGTCGTGCATATACGGGAGCATCCATGTTCCGTCCTTTCAAGGCGCGATCCGCGACCGCGCCGATCGTCCTGATCGGGTTGAGTTCGAGCATGTCCGGCGCGGGAGCGACTTCGCTCCGACTGGAAAAGCTCTAGGCCGCATCCACCTGCCGGACAGCGCCATTCGTCGTTTCCGAGAGGCGCCCGGACTGCGGATCGAAGACCATGATGTGTGCCGGGTCGAGCTCCAGCCAGACCTTGCGGGTCGGCCAGCGCTCGACGAAGCGCGGAATGAGGGCGGTCACCGCATGTCCACGGGATGTCAGCGACAGGATCGTTTGCGATCCCGTGGGTTGCACGACGTCCACTTCGGCGGGGAGGCTGTTGGGCGCGGGTCCGTCGTGCAGCGTCAGCCGCTCGGGCCGGATGGCCAGCCGCACCGCGCCCGAGGGCCGCGCCACGGTGTAGGGCAGAACGATCTCCGTCTCGTCGATCCGCAACACGCTGCGGCCGTCCCGCTGGTCGAGGTGCCCGTCGAACAGGTTGATGCGCGGATCGCCGATGAACTCGGCGACGAAGAGATTGCTCGGCTGGTGATAGATCTCGTAGGGGCTGCCCATCTGCTGGATCACGCCGTCCTTCATGACGACGATGATATCCGACATGGTCAGGGCCTCGACCTGGTCGTGCGTGACGTAGATCGTCGTCGCCCCGAGATCACGAGACAGCCGCTTCAGCTCCGTGCGCATTTCCGTCCGGAGAACCGCATCGAGGTTGGAGAGCGGCTCGTCCATCAGCAGGATCGAGTTCCGCGCCGCGATCAGCCGCGCCACCGCGACGCGCTGCTGCTGCCCGCCGGAGAGTTCTGAGGGAAAGCGTTCCTGATAGCCTTCGAGCTGGACCTTCTTCAGAGCCTCGGCAAGCCGCTCCGCGATCTCTTGCTTCGGCTTTCGCGCCTGCTGCAGCGCCAGCGTGACGTTGCGATCGACCTTCATGTTCGGCCAGAGCGCGTAGCTCTGGAAGATGAAGCCGAGGCCGCGTTTTTCCGGCGGCACGAAGTGACTGTCGCGCCCGGAAAAGACGGTCTTCCCGGCAAGCGTCAGCTCCCCGTCGGAAGGCTGTTCGAGACCCGCGATGATCCTGAGGGTCGTCGTCTTGCCGCAACCGGAGGGCCCCAGCAGCGTCACGAACTTTCCCTTGGGAATGTCGAGATCGAGGGGTGGAATGGCGAGATGGGCGCCATAGGATTTGGTGATGCCTTTCAGGGACACTTCGTTCATGATTTTCCTCCCGGGATCAACAGGTCCGGACCGGCATGCGCTGACACGCCGATCCGTTTACTGCAGCTTTTACTGGCTCGTCTCGACGACCCAGAAGTCGTTGACGGCGGCGACATTGTCGCGCTGGAATTCGGCGGAACCGAAGATCTTCTTCACGTTCGGCCAATTCTCGCCACCCTTGGGCAAGGGCACGTCGGTGCGCGGCGAGAAGGTGCCGACCTTGAAGTAGGCGGCCATTCCCTGCAGCGTCTTCAGGCTCTCGCCCTCGCGATACGGCTTCTCGACCTTCGTTTCCGGCGTCAGGTCCTTCGAGCCCATCTGGAAGGCGATGAAGAGCTTGGCGGCATTGGGGTGAGGCGCCTGGCCCGCCACCGCCGTGTAGGTCGAATAGGCGAACACGCCGGCCGGATCGACATCGTACAGAATGGCATTGGCGTAGTCGTCGCTGCCGTTCTTGTTGATGTAGTGCATGCTGGAGAAGGTGACCGGCGGCTTGTCCTGCCCCTTCAGACCGGATGCGGTGGCGAGCTTCGATCCGGAATCGTAGATCACGAGGTCGTTCTTTAAGAGGCGGTGCAGGAACTCGTAACCGGCATTCTCCATTCCCTCCGAAAGCTCGATTGGCTTGCCGGCATGTGCCTCATAGGCTTTGGCGAAACTGTCGGAGTGCTCGACGATCGAGGCCAGCAGCGCAAGCGAGGTCAGCGATCCCAACGGGCTCTTCATGGCAAAGCGCTTGTTCCATTCCGGCTCCGTCAGCTGCCACACGTTCTTGACCGGCGGGCCGTCCTTGTAGGTGTCGGCATTGTACATCAGCACCGTTGCCTCGATCACCTGGGTGAGGAGAGGCTCGCGCAGCTCCACCGGGATCTTGTCGACCAGGTAGCGCGGCACGTAGTTCACGATGCGCTTGTTGGGCAGGAGGTCGAAGAACATCTGGGCCGTGCCCGCGGTGTTGACCACGTCGACGGCGAAAATGCCGGCCTGCTGCTCGCGCACCACCTTCTCAATGGTCTTCTCTGATCCGAGGTCGTAGGCGTTCACCTTGATCTCCGGATAGAGCTTCATGAAATCCTCAGCGGATGCGCTGACGCTGGAGGAGGACGCATAGATCGTGACCTCGCCTTCCTCCTTTGCCTTGCGGGTGATCTCTTCCCAGTTCTCTTCCGCCGGCTGGTTCGCGCCGAGTTCGGCCGTCTTCAGCCAGGTGTCGAATGCGTCCTGCGCGAACGCCGTCGATCCGATCATCAAGCTCATGGCGGCAGCCGCCAATCCCCGGGTCATCAGTCCCGTAATCGTCATGCCCTTGGTCATTTTCTGCATCGTCGTCCTCCTCCTTCGGGTCGCCTCCTCAAGCAAAACCCATCTTCGTATTGCGGAAAACCAGCCGGAACAGCAGGTTGCATCCGACGACCAACGCGACCAGCAGCAGCGTTGCTGCGCCGATCAGCTGGGGCACGTCATCCGTCTGGTAGGTGTAGATCACGCTTGCGAGCACCGCCGTCGACGGCGTGACGAGCAGGATGATTAGCGAAAGCTCGCGCATCGTCCCGATGAAGCTGAGCAGCATGCCGGAAATGAGGCCCGATGCGGCGAGGGGCGCGACGATGCGGCGCATGCGGCCGAACCAGCCGATGCCCTGGACGCGCGCGGACTCTTCCAGCGACTTGTCGATCTGCAGCATGGCGGCGATACCCGTGCGCGAGGTGTAGGGCAGGTTCTTCACCGCAGCGATCAGCACCAGCAGCGCGAACGTGCCGTAGAGGGCCGGGATCGGCCCGACCGGCTGGGAGAACATGCCGATATAGATGGCGCCGAAGGCGACCGCCGGGAAGATGTAGGGCAGGAAGGCGGCCGTCTCGAGCGCCCGGGACGACAGGCTGCCGCGGGTGCGCACGACCACGTAGCCTATGAGAAAGCCGAGAACGGCCGTCGCCAGAGCCGTGAGAAAGGCGAGCCGCAGGCTGTTCCAGGCCGCATGCAGGATCTGAGGGTTCTGGAAGACGCCGGCATAGAGCGCATTGACGCCGCCGCGCTCGCCGATCCAGTAGTGCAAGGTCAGGTTCGAAAGATCGTAATTGCCGGCGGTGCGCGACAGGGACTGAAGGACGAGAAGGCCCAGCGGAAGCACGACCGTGATGCACATCAGGAGCATGACGAGCGCGAACACCAGCCAGCGCGCGCGGCCGAGATCGATCTCCCGCCGGCGAAATCCCTTGCCGGACATGGTGACGAAGCTTTTCCTGACGCCGATCATGCGCTGGTTGATCCAGATGAACAGGACGGCGAGAAACACGAGAACGAGGGCCAGGAGATAGCCGTCGCCGACATTGCGCGAACCAATGGCTGCGTAGATCTGCGTCGGGAGAACGAAGTAGCGGATGGGCATGCCGAGCACGGCCGGCGTTCCGAAGGATCCGATGACGCGGATAAAGGTCATGACGACAGCGGATCCGACGGCCGGAAGAACGAGCGGCACGGTGATGGAGACGAACTGGCGCAGACGCGACATGCCGGCAATGGCGCCCGCTTCTTCGAGCTGACTGTCCACCGTCGAGAGCGAACCCGAGATAATCAGGAAGCCGTAGACATAGTAGTGGAGCGAGAGGCAGATGATGATGGGGATGCCGCCGAAGGCAATCCAGTCGGGAGGCTGAATGCCGAAGAGGTAGGCAAAGACACCCGATGCGCCGGCGACCCGGTCGTTCTTGAAAAACGTGACCCAGGCAAGCGCCATGACCCAGGACGGCAGCATGTAAGGCAGCACGACGGCCGTGTTGACGAACTCGCGGAACGGCACATTGGTGCGCACGACGACCCAGGCCAGCATCGCACCCAGCGCAAGGCAGATCGCCGTCGCCCCGAACGCGGTCACGAGCGAGTTCATGAACGGCTTGTAGAACAGCGCCCAGGACATGCGCCCGGTAAACACGCGCTCATAGTGGAAGGTCGTCAGTTCGCCCGGCGCGCGGCCAGGCAGGTATGCGGCATCATAGGGCTGTACGGTCACGGTTTCCCGGATCAGCTGGAACAGGGGGACGATGACCAGGAGACAAAGCACGATCGCCAGGAGAAGCGCGATCAGGCGCTCAGGCGCGGTGAAGAAGCGCCCGACGCGCCGCGACATCCGCCCTCCTCGCCCGGCCGTTCGTGTCGTTCCGATATCCGCTACCGTTGCCATAGTCCCTCCCGAACGGCTCTCCAGGCCGCATGTCATTTCCTCGGGCGCCCGAAGCGCCCACCGACGTCTTCAGGCGGCCTGTATTCTCGCTTGTTGTGTTCCCGCCTGTTCTGTTCCCGCTTGTTGCGTTCCCGCGTCTGGGGCGTTGTTTTCCGCCGCCAACGGGATCCCGCTGGCTTCGCTGATGCCCGACGCAATGCCGGCAGCGGCCGCCAGAACGGGGCCGCCCTCGCGCAATGAGCCAAGCTCCATGAAGGGGCAGACGCGCCCGCCGGCTTCCTCGACGATCAGCAGGCCGGGAACGCAGTCCCAGGAATTCATGTGCAGTTCGACGTAACCGTCGGAACGGCCGTCGGCGACATAGGCGAGGCCCAGAGCGCCCGAGCCGCAGCGGCGAACATTAGCGCCCTTGCCGAGGAGCGCGGCGGCAACGCCGAGATAGGTCGCGTTGGGCACGCGTGTCGACCAGCCGAGTTCCACGGACGCTGTGTCGAAGCGGCTCGTTCCGGCGACGGAAATTTTCGAACCGTTGCGCGTTGCGCCGCGACCGAGCCTTGCGAAATGCAACTCGTCGAGCGCCGGATTGTAGATGGCGCCGAACTGGGCGACGCCGTTTTCGATGTAGCCGATGGAAATGCAGAAGTGCGGGATGCCGCGCGCGAAGTTTGCGGTGCCGTCAATCGGGTCCACGACCCAGACACGATCCCGGATCTCGCCGCCACCTTCCTCGCCGAAGAACCCGTCGTCTGGAAAGGCAGCTGCGATCCTGCCGCGAATATGCGCCTCGGATGCAGCATCCGTCTCGGTCAGGAAATCCTGCGGCCCCTTCATCGTAAAGCCGGCTTGGGCAATATCGCGAAACCCCCGGAGCGCCAGAGCGCCCGCTGACCGGATGACGGCCTGGCAGAGCATGGCCCGCCCTTCGATGTCGTTGCTGAAAGTCTCACTCGTCGACATGCTTCCGAACTCCGTTGCACACGTGTTCAATGTTGCACACGTGTTCAAGCCTGGCAATGGGAATTTTATGGCCTGTCTGCTCACTTCCACGCTTGGGCTATTTGTGAACGGTACCGCGCTCTATCAGCGTGACGGGAACCATCTGTGTCGACACCTCTCCATCGTCATGGTCGAGGGCTGCAAGGACAGCGTCGGTCAAGACGGAAAAGGACTGTCCGACCGTCGTCAGATCATAGGCCTTCCAGGCAGACTGCGGGATGTCGTCGAAGCCGATGACGGACAGATCGTCGGGCACGGAGCGTTGGAGATCATGCCGCGCGGCATCAAGGAAGCCGAGGGCCATCAGATCCGTCACACAGAATGCCCCGTCTATCTGCTCATCCGCGAGCAGGGCATGCGCCGCGGCAACGCCCGTCTCGTAGGCCGTCGGCCCTTCGCTCCAGCGCACGACCGCGCCACCATGCTCCCTGACGACATCCGAAAATGTCGTGGCGCGCCGGACCTGCGTCGGCGTCAGGCTGCCGCTGCAGACGACCGCCACCTTGCGGCATCTTGCTGCCAGCAAACGTTCGGCCGCGAGCCTTGCGCCGAGAATGTCATCGCTGAGGATCACATCCGTGTCGGGCCGCGTCATGAGGCGGTTGATGACGATCAGCTTCACGCCGTTTGCGAGACATTCATCGACGATCGATGCCGGAGGCTCTCCCGAGAGCACCACGATTGCACGGGCGCGGAATTCGAAGATCAACTCGATCAAGGGCGCGATGTCGCTCCGGGCATCGGCGGCGTTGAGCAGCAGGCACTGTTGCCCCCGACGCAGGAGCCCGAGGCTGAGCATATCAAGCTGCTTGGCGATGAATGGCGAGGACAGGTTGGCGCCGACGACCCCGACGAGGTTCGAGCTCGAGGTGTTCAGCGTCTGCGCTAGGCGGTTCACCCGGTAGCCCAGCTCCTGCGCCGCCTTCAACACGCGTTGCCGCACGTCGGGAGACACGCTGGCGCCGGCGGTGAACGTGCGCGAGACGGCCGACCGTGAAACGCCGGCCCTTTCCGCGACATCGATCGACGTTACAAAGCTCTTGGCCATCGGATTCAACTTTCTGTCATCACTGCCAGAACCTCTAGGCCGATCGCGTCGAATGATCAATGCACCCGTGTGCATGCGCTGTCTTCCGATCCCAACGCCGCGACGGAGGGAAGATCCACATGATGAAAGTCGTCAACGAGGAACCCGCCTACTCCGGAACACGCGTCGGTCTGCTCCCTGAAAAGTGATCCTTCTTGAAATAAAGCTTATGAGCCGAAGAAGAACATTGGAATGGCAGCGAAAAGCCACAAGGCAGAAGAGATCGTCACGAAGCTTCGTCAGGTTGACGTGCTGAATGCTCAGGGCAAATCGATGGCGGAGGCGATCCGTTCGATAGGCGTTATGGAAGTCACATATTGCGAAGGCGTCCGCATTGCTGTCCACGTGTCCGGTGATGTTGCCCGGTCCAGGGACTGCGTTCTCGGCGTCCGGCCCGAGGAGCTGAAGGTAACCAATACTGATGACGCGGCGATCAAGGGCGTGATCGATGTGGTCGAGCCGACCGGTCCAGACACGATGGTGACGGTCCGGGTCGGCGGTCATTCGGTCGTGGCGCGCGCTGAGCCCCGCTTCCAGGGCCGACGGGGCGACCAGGTTGCCTTCAAGGTCGATCCCCTCAGCATAAACCTTTTCGATGCGGAAACCGAGAATCGGATAAACACCGCCGAATAAGACCCACCTGTTTCATTGCATGGTCATGCTGGAAACGGCCCATCAAGTTAACGCCCGACGCCTTCACCTTATACGGATATCGCAACTGCTGGTGCGATCATGCTTCGTCAACCGAGCGGATCAGTGCTTTCAGACGTCAGGCACAATGTCAGCCTCCACTTTCAACAAACGACCGCTTTTGCAGCCGATCTCGATCCGCATGGCACGTGCCGCACGCTTTGCTGGAGATTTGTCCAATGGTACTGGTTGCTCAGCTTCGTCGCTCGTTCCAATGGCGATCAGTGCAACCGGTAGAAAAGAAACCAACGGCTCAGCCTGCCCCGCCCTGAACGTCCCCCGCCAGGTATAGATCTGCTGTGGTTTGATATCGTGCCGACGAGCGACGTCGGCATTCTTGGCATCCGGCTCGGCCGTTTCTTGAAGTGTAGAAAGCTTCTCCTCCTCAGACAAGCCGCACCGACGCTCGACGCCTGTCAAAATCTCCACGTTGCCCATAGTTCATCCCTGATGACGTCTCTAGTGACGGAATTGGTGACGTAACTTCATGTGGTCGTGGGAATCTGAAAGGCAGCTTCACCGCACGCTTATGAAAGACGGTGGCTCTGGTACTTCTAATCAGTGGACACTTCCGCAAGTGGTAGCTTGCGCCGGAGGTGATACGACTGGTCTCAGCGTGTCCGAAAAACATCGTTCTATGTCCTTTACGCCATTGGCATATGTGCAGATAATCCGTCGCAGCAGCAGAGAGGTTCATAATGACGTATGTTACGCGCCGCACGACACTTATTTCTGGAATTGTAGGATTCGGGGGCTTGGCGCTTGGGGCAGGAAAGGTAGCCGCGCAGCAAACCTCGAGCGCGTGGGCGGCCTTCGACGCTTCTCACAATGTAAACCCAGAAAAAATTGCACCTTACAAAGCACGCTTTGGCCGCATCAAGCCACTGATCGCCATCGTAGGATTGAATGAGGGGACCGTCATCAGCGACTTCTGTATTCCGTTCGGTGTTTTAGCGCGGTCGGACGTGGCGGATGTCATCTCTGTTTCGGTCAAGCCGGGTCCCGTTAAGATGCCGCCTTTAACTTTCGAATTGCAATCAACGATCGATGAGTTCGACCATCATTATCCTGACGGCGCAGATTATTTGTTTGTGCCAGCAGTCGGAAACTTCAGAGATGTGAGCCTCACAAAATGGATCATGTCGCAAAGCGTGAAGGGCGGCACAATCATCAGCATATGTTACGGCGCGTTGCCGGTTGCTAACTCAGGTCTGTTTAATGGGCGCCGAGCCACCTCGCACTACAGCAATGAGGCCATGAGGGCCGATCTTTTTCCAAAGGTAAAATGGCAGAAGAACATCCGATATGTCGCGGACGGCAAGGTTGTTTCAAGCGCAGGCGTTACTGCTTCCATGCCAGTCGCCGTTGCGCTGGTCGAAGCCATCGCCGGGCCGACTAAGGCCGCTCAAGTCGCCAACGACCTCGGCATCGACGGCTGGGACTCTCGGCACAACAGCGATGCTTTCAAAGCTGACCCCGCAAATTCCGACATGCCCGATGGCAAGAAGCAGCCGCAAGTCACGGTCGGCATCCCTGTTGAAAATGGCGACGACGAAATTGCTCTCGCACTCACTGCCGAAGTCTATACAACGAACGGTGTTACTACGGCAGTCGCTGTCGCCGCAACCAGAGCGCCCCTCCGCTTAGCGCAGGGCCTGATTCTTCTCCCTGACGTCGCAGCAGATAGCACCGGATCGCTTGACCGCACACTCCCACCGCTTGATGACCACCACGCGACGCGCGCATTGGATATCGCACTTGCAG
Source organism: Ferranicluibacter rubi (assembly GCF_011603255.1). Classification (GTDB taxonomy): domain Bacteria; phylum Pseudomonadota; class Alphaproteobacteria; order Rhizobiales; family Rhizobiaceae; genus Ferranicluibacter; species Ferranicluibacter rubi. The sequence continues at coordinate 189,666 of NZ_JAANCM010000010.1, forward strand.
ATATATCGAAGGTTTACGGTCGTAAATCAGCACGACATGTTGCCCTGTTTATGGAGTATCCAGGCTTTAAGGGATAAGCGTATGGCCCTGTTGCGCCATCGCTTTTGCGATGCTCACTGGGTAAAGCCTTGGCGGGCGGTAAACGGGTTGGCTCATGTGTCAGCAATAGGCTCTTTGGAACGGATAGTTGTAACAAGGGGTCATCTGCATCATGAAACGGCACATCGGCTTTCTGGTTTTTCCCGGCTTTGATCTTCTTGATCTCAGCGGCCCGCTTGGGGTGTTTCAGTGGGCTGAGCGGCAGAACCCCGACGCATATCAGCTAACGGTAATGTCGCTCGATGGTTGCGCGGTCGCCAGCGAAAGCCCGGTGTCCGTCAATGTCAATCCTCTCGTCCACGAGCCGCTGGATACTCTTCTGGTTGTCGGGGGATCCATGGGACAAGGGGCTCTCTCGCCAGAAATGATCGCGTACGTTCGCAAAGCTTCAACCCTTGCACGGCGGACGACAAGCGTGTGTACTGGCGCATTCATACTGGCTGCCGCTGGCGTTCTGGACGGGGTGAGCGCAACCACACACTGGATGAACGCAACGGACCTTCAAGCGTTACATCCAGCCGTGCGCGTTGAGCCCGATCGAATCTTCATTAAGGCAGACAACGTCTGGACCTCAGCTGGGATCACCGCCGGTATCGATATGGCTCTGGCACTTGTCGAAGAGGATTTGGGGAGAGAGGCATCGTTGGCGATTGCTCGAATGTTGGTGGTATACCATCGCCGATCCGGCGGTCAGCAACAGTTTTCCTCGCTTTTGGGCCTTGATCCTGATTCCGACAGAATTCGTTTGGTATTGGCCTACGTCCGAAATCATATCGCGGACCCTTTGCCGGTCGAGCGACTGGCCGAGGTCGCCCACCTCAGCGCACGTCAGTTCGGACGGGCCTTTCTTGCTGCAACCGGTGTGACACCCGCAAAGGCAATCGAGCGATTGCGGGCGGAGGCCGCCCGGCCTAGGATCGAACAAGGCCGTGAGTCGTTGGACGCGATCGCGCGTTCTGTCGGTTTCAACGACGTCAGCAGGATGCGCCAAAGCTTCATTCGCATCTTTGGCCATCCGCCTCAGGCGATCCGCCGCGTGTCCAGATCGCTGTAAACCTGCCACGACACGAGCGAGGCAGGGTCGAAGAACGCAAGGTCGACGGCGTTCCGTCTCAATGCCTCACCCGAATACTCCCCTAGGCCGTGTGTTGGTTTCCACGCAGAACTGAGCCGGTTTTTCCACCGAGAAGTGAGCCACCTCTGAGTATGGTTTTCTGATCAGGGTTTGGTCAAGGGGTTGGCTTTTTCTCCTTTCTTCTGCGCTGCTGCAGCCGAGCTGGCCTTGAAGCGGAAGCTGTCATTTCCTGTTTCCAGGATATGGCAACGGTGGGTCAGACGGTCGAGCAGAGCCGTGGTCATCTTGGCGTCGCCGAAGACTGTTGCCCATTCGCTGAAGCTGAGGTTGGTGGTGATGATGACGCTGGTGCGTTCGTAGAGCTTGCTCAACAGGTGGAAGAGCAGCGCTCCGCCTGAGGCGCTGAACGGCAGGTATCCCAACTCGTCCAGGATGAGCAGATCGAGGCGCACTAAGGTCTCCGCGATCTGGCCCGCCTTGCCCTTGGCCTTCTCCTGCTCGAGAGCATTGACCAGTTCGATGGTCGAGAAGAAGCGGACCTTTCGGCGATGATGCTCGATCGCTTGGATTCCAAGACCGGTCGCGACATGCGTTTTTCCAGTGCCAGGGCCACCGATTAGGACAACGTTCTGCGCCCCATCCATATACTCGCATCGGTGCAGTTGGCGCACGGTGGCCTCGTTGATCTCGCTGGCAGCGAAGTCGAAGCCGGAGATGTCTTTGTACGCAGGAAAGCGAGCGGCCTTCATATGATAGGCGATGGAGCGGACCTCGCGCTCGGCCATCTCGGCCTTCAGCAACTGTGACAGGATGGGCACGGCCGCATCAAAGGCAGGAGCCCCTTGCTCGATAAGGTCTGTGACGGCTTGGGCCATGCCATACATCTTCAGGCTCCGTAGCATGATGACGACGGCAGCACTTGCGGGGTCATGACGCATGGCGACCCCCTGCGATCCTGGCGCGTAGGCCATCATAGCGTTCGACATTGGCCTCGGGTTCACGCACCAAGGTCAGCGCCTGTGGCGTATCGATGTCGGGACCATCGATTGTCTTGCCGTCGATCAGCCGATGCAGCAGGTTCAGCACATGCGTCTTGGTCGCCACCCCCGCATCCAGGGCCAGTTCCACAGCCTTGAGGACGACCTGTTCGTCGTGATGAAGGACAAGGGCCAGGATATCGGCCATCTCACGATCACCGCCGGGGCGGCGAAGCATCTGATCTTGCAACTGTCTGAAGGCCACCGGGAGTTCCAGAAAGGGTGCACCGTTGCGCAGGGCACCGGGTTTGCGCTGGATGACGGCAAGGTAATGTCGCCAGTCGTAAATCGTTCGCGGCGGCTTGTCGTGGCTGCGCTCAATGACCCGCTCATGCTCGCATAGGATATTGCCCTCGGCCGCAACGACCAGTCTCTTGGGGTAGATCCGCAGGCTGACGGGCCGGTTCGCAAACGATGCTGGCACGCTGTAACGATTCCGCTCGAAGGTGATCAGGCATGTCGGTGAGACGCGCTTGCTCTGCTCGACGAAGCCGTCAAACGCACCGGGGAGCGCCATCAATGCTGGTTGTTCTGCGGACCAGACGTCCGCGATCGTGCCGGGTAAGGTGCCGTGCGCCGTGTCGCGCCACAGGTCCTGGCAATGCTGTTCCAGCCAGGTATTCAATGCCGCCAGATCCGGAAAGTCCGGCATCTGTTGCCACAGCCGCGGTCGGGCATCCTGGACATTCTTCTCGACCTGACCCTTCTCCCAACCCGCGGCGGGATTGCAGAACTCGGGCGCAAAAACGTAGTGGTTCGTCATCGCGAGGAAACGGATATTGACCTGTCGCTCCTTGCCACGACCGACACGATCGACCGCTGTCTTCATGTTATCGTAAATGCCGCGGCCAGGCACGCCGCCGAACACACGGAACCCGTGCCAGTGGGCGTCGAAGAGCATCTCGTGCGTTTGCAGCAGATAGGCCCTGACCAGAAACGCCCGGCTGTGTGATAGTTTGATATGGGCGACCTGCAGCTTCGTGCGCTCGCCGCCTATCACGGCATAATCTTCGCTCCAATCGAATTGGAACGCTTCGCCTGGGCGGAAGGACAGAGGAATGAATATGCCGCGGCCCACTGTCTGCTGCTCAGTCCGCCAGTCACGGGCGAACGCGGCAACCCGACCATAGGAGCCAGTAAATCCGAGAGCCATCAGATCGGCATGAAGCTGCTTCAAGGTTCGGCGCTGCTTGCGCGACCTCCCGGCCTCGGTCTTCAGCCAGCCAGATAGTTTATCGGCGAAAGGATCAAGCTTGCTCGGTCGTTCCGGTACCGTGAATGTCGGCTCGATCGTGCCGGCATTCAAATACTTCGCGATCGTGTTGCGTGACAACCCGGTGCGCCGGCTGATCTCCCGGATCGACTGCTTCTCACGCAGCGCCATCCGACGGATGATGTTTAAAAGTCCCATGTGGATCACTCCGTTGCCCCCGTCGCTCGCCGCGTTGGGGGGAAGGTTCACATGGCTCAATTCTCAATGGAAATTATGCGCCTAACCGGCTCAGTTCTGCGTGGAAACCAACAGCCGTGAACTTGTTAGTCCGCTTCGCTGCCGGATTCTGTAAGCCGCTGTGCTGTTGAGATAAAGTGTTGCACAGGCGTGCCACCGGTCACGTCATGGATGTACAGAGTTAACAGGCACCGGGCTCCGCTCGCCCAGCTGATGGCGTGGGGCCGCTTGGCCATTGGGTCGTCATTGTCCTCCATAAGATTGACTCCGAGCTCAGCAAGCCGACCTTCCGCTGTGATAAACATCTCTTCACTTCACTCAGTGATGCTGACCCCGTGCGAAACTGTTTTCAGAGATTATGCGCTGAAGATCGAAACCGAACTTGTGGAGCGTCGTGCCAAGTGACTTGGCCTTCAAGGTCACACTAACTGCGGATTCCGCTCTGAAGCCGGCCGCCATTCCGATCATTGACCGGCCACCGTTCCGATTTGAAGCCGGCCACCATTCCAATCAATAACCGGCCAGTTTCCGGCACTCAAGTTCCCCTGGGTCAGCAACCTTGGCATGTGTCCCCTCGATATCCACGAGGGGAATTTAATGCCTGCAAAAAGAAAGCTGACCATGCGACACATACGACAAATGCTGCGGCTTGCGGGTAGCGGAACGAGTAGCCGCGAGATCGCGGTGATGCTTGGCATCGCTCGCAGCACCGTGCAGGACAACCTGAAGCGAGCTGCGATGGTCGGGTTGAGTTGGCCCCTCGCCAGCGACCTGACAGACGATGTCCTTGAGGCCAAGCTTTTCGTCCATCCCGGCGTTAAGCAAGGCCAGCGATTGCGGCAAGAGCCCGACTGGGGCCCGCTTTCGATCGAGCTGAAGAAGCCAGGCGTGACGCTGCTGATCCTTTGGGAGGAATACCGCAGCATCCATCCGGATGGGTATGGATATAGCCGTTTTTGCGAGTTGTTCCGTGGCTTTGAGAAGCGCCTGTCACCGACGATGCGCCAGGAACACGTCGCCGGCGACAAAGTCTTCGTGGATTACTCCGGCAAACGCGTGCCGATCGTCGATCGCAAGACCGGTGAGATCCGCGAGGCGGAACTGTTCCTCGGCGTGCTCGGCGCGTCGAGCTACACCTACGCGGAAGCCACATGGACCCAGACCCTGCCGGACTGGATTGGCTCCCACGTCCGCATGTTCACCTTCGTCGACGGTGTGCCCCGGCTGATCGTGCCCGATAATCTGAAGTCCGGCGTCAACCGCGCCAGCTTCTACGATCCTGAGATCAATCGCAGCTATGGGGTCATGGCTGCTCATTATGGCGTCGGTGTCCTGCCAGCACGTCCGCGACGCCCGAAGGACAAGGCCAAGGTGGAGAATGGCGTGAAGTTCGCCCAGAGCTGCATTCTCGGCCGTCTTCGCAAACAGACATTCTTCTCGCTCACGGAAGCCAATGCCGCGATCGCTCAGATGCTGGAGCGCATCAACAATCACGTCATGCGCCGGTTGGGCGTCAGTCGTCGGAACCTCTTTGAGACGGTCGAACAGGCAGCACTCGCAAGCCTGCCCAGCGAACATTATGAGTTCGCCGAATGGCGCTTGGCGCGGGTGTCGACGGATTACCATGTCGAGTTCCAGAGCTTCTTCTATTCTGTCCCGCATGCCCTCATACGGAGCCAAGTCGATATCAGGGCGACTGAACGGATGATCGAGATCTTCCATCGCGGCAAACGCGTTGCGGTGCATCAGCGCCGCTATGGTGGCCCGCGCTATGGAACTGACCCCGCTCACATGCCCAGTTCACACCGCCGATATGCCGAGTGGACGCCGGAACGCTTCCGACGATGGGGCGCGTCTATCGGGCCGCAGACCGATGGGCTTATCATCGCCATTCTCGCCAGCCGTCCGCACCCGGAACAGGGCTTCAGAACGTGCCTCGGGATCCTGCGCCTTTACCGTGACATCGGCCAGGACCGCGCCGAGGCCGTTTCAGCACGGGCTGTCGAGATTGGCGGCTTGAACAGCAAGGCCATCGCGTCGCTCATCGCCACCTACAAAAGCAAAATACCTCCCACCGAACCTGCCGCCGTTGTGGAACACGCCAACTTACGCGGTCCCAGTTACTTTCATTGAGGAGACCTTCCATCATGCTGATCAATCCTACCATCGACATGCTGCGCGAACTCGGCCTTTCCGGCATGGCAAGCGCCTATCAGGAACTCGAGGCGCAACCGGAGGCGAGACACCTCGGGCACGGTGAGTGGCTGGCCCTTCTTCTGGAGCGCGAGTCGACCGCCCGAGGCCAGAAGCGCTTCGAGGCCCGGGCCCGGGCCGCAAAGCTGCGCCATGATGCCCAAATCGAGAACATCGATTTCCGCGCCACCCGCGGCCTCGATCGCAATCTGTTCCTGAAGCTTGCCGGATGTGACTGGATCCGGCAGCGCCACAGCCTGCTCATGATTGGACCCGCCGGCGTCGGCAAGAGCTGGCTTGCATGCGCGCTCGGACACAAGGCGTGCCGCGAGGACTTCTCCGTCGCCTATCATCGCCTGCCCAGACTGTTTGCCACCCTTGCACTGGCGCGTGGCGACGGCCGATACCCGAAGCTCCTGAAGGCGCTGGCCAGAACAGACCTGCTCATTCTTGATGACTGGGGTCCGGAGAAGCTCAGCGACGAGCAACGGCGCGACCTCCTGGAGATCGTTGAAGACCGCTATGAGAAACGGTCTACCATCGTCACCAGCCAGGTGCCCGTCGAACACTGGTACGACATGATCGGCAATCCGACGATCGCCGACGCCATCCTCGATCGCCTCGTTCACAATGCTTACCGCATCGAACTCACGGGGGAGAGTATGCGAAAGAAGCGTTCCATGACTGCTGCCGCGACAACCTAAGCTTGACCGCCAGGCGGCTTCAAGCCAAAGAACATGACGACCCAGAGGCACACCAACTGGCCGGCTTCAAATCGGAACGGTGGCCGGAATGAAATCGGAATGGGTGGCCGGCTTCGTGTCGGAATAGGTGGCCGGCTTCATCGGAATACGCATTCAGGCTCCCAAGCAGCACAATAGCCAGGACGAGAAGGCGGCGATCAAGGCTGGCGAAATCCCGTCGGAGTGGAAAGACAAGCCCGCCAAGCTCGCGCAGAAGGACCGCGACGCGCGCTGGACGGTGAAGTATTCCAAGGCCAAGCAACCCACGGAAACGCCGACATCAGCCGCTACCAAGCAGCACGACATCGCTATTCCGATGTTCGGTTACAAGAACCATGCGGGCATCGACCGGGCACACGGCTTCATCCGGGGATGGACGGTGACGAGTGGGAGCGCCCATGACGGCGCCCAACTCCGGAACGTCGTCGCCAAGGACAATACGGCATCGACGGTCTGGGCCGACAGCGCCTATCGTTCGAAGACCAATGAGGAATGGCTGCAGGACAATGGCCTGAAGTCGGACATCCATCAGAGGAAGCCGAAGGGCAAGCCCATGCCGGAAGCGATGTCGCGGGCCAACGGCCGCCGTTCGAAAGTGCGCTCTGCCGTCGAGCATGCATTTGCAAGGCAGAAGGACAAGATGAAGCTCTTTATCCGAACCATCGGCATCAGTAGAGCGAGGGTGAAGATCGGCATGGCCAATATCGCCTACAATATGCTTCGCTATGTCTGGCTGACCGGAAAACCGCAGGCGGCATGACGCAGGGGCGGCCGAAAGGCCGGAATGCATGCCGACAAGGCGGCAATCATTATCAACGATGACGAACTTGCCTGCCAGGTTCACCCGCCAAACGGCTTTACCGACCCATCAAAACGACGGCAGCCGGTAAATAGAGGTGCCCAATCGTTTGGAGGGACGAAGGTTCACATCCTTTCAAGGCGAAAAAGGACCTTAGCGTTAACTTTAATGGCGATCGCCAAAAGGAGCAGCCGTGAATAGACGTGCTTTGATGAAGGCGGCGCTGGCCTCGATTAGTTCGCTCACCTAGTTTAAGTTCGCTTCTTACGCTTGGAGTATCAGACAGAGGCGAAGGCAACAGTCTTAAGTCGGATTAGAATCTTGGTTGCGCCGCATGTGATGGCCCTTTATGGTTTCCATTAAGGTCTATTTATGCCCAAATGTCTTGCTATCGTTTTGGCGACGCTGTCGATAGCATTTGTGTTTAATTTTCTTTCAACAGCTCCATCTGCGAACGCGACTTTGAGTGATGCCGGAACTCCCCTGGAGAAAAACCAGTCTTTCCCACCCTCCGGTCGTAGCACAAGCTCCAACGCCCGTCGCTGGCCAATGCTCTTGAAGTAATCACCGTGAATCGTGGTTCGCCAATCTTCGTATTCAGCTTTCTTCACCCCCTTCGAATGTCGTTCTACAAGCTCCTGGCATAACTTCGCGCCTGCCTTCGCGGGGTACAAGAATTCGGCAGTGAAAAATGCCTGGTCTTCGGAGATGTTATGCTCCGTTAGAAAACCTTTGAACTCTTCGCTTAACGGAAGTAGCCAGACGTTAATATCGCGGTTGAAGGAAACCGGCGACGAGGCGGGTTTCGCGCTCATCATATCTTGATAGGATTTGCGACCGGCGCGATCGTTATCGAAGAGGAAGAATGTGGGAACGCCGCCTACCTTTTCACCATCCGCGAAGATCATTTTGAGAATCTGTCCAGATTTCGGTGTCCCGCCGAGGGAACGTATTCGGTATTCTGTTGCTGCCAGACCGGCGCGCTGCATGGCAGCAGCGTAAAGTTGCACGTCATGTTTACCTTCGACGAAGACTGTTGGGCGCTCAAGTTTACGAAGTTTTGATTCAAGCGCCTCTCGCTCTATTTCGATGATCTCTCTTTCCTCCCTCATCTCGGAAAGCTGCCGTATCACGAACGGAAGTTGCATGAGGCCGGCCTCCTCCATCTTAGTCTCGGCGACAGCTAAGTCGTTGATGGAAGACACGGCGTCCGCGGGTTGCATTTCCGTCTCATTGAAATCTAATCGCTGCTTAGAGACAAAATAGCGGCTGGTTCTTGACGCGGGGTCGGCGATTTCTGCAAGATAGAACGCGGGAGAATGACTGGTAATAAAAATCTGCGTATCGGGGCGTGCGGCGAAATCCGAGAAACGCTTGGACTCGGCATCAGCGGCACCAAGATCGAGAGAATTTTCCGGCTCCTCGAAGCCCCATATGAATATCTTTGCGCCCGACTCGTTCTCGTTGATAAATCGAAGCAATTCCGGAAGATGCCTCGCCTTTATCCCATCACCTTTCTGACGAAGAAGAGAGTGTCCTTCCTCTCCGTGCGCAAAGTCCAGCGTCCGAAATAGACTGCTCATTTCAGTCGGCGCTGCCAGCCGCGAAGGACTTTGAAAAAGGGAAGAGAGTTTCGACGAGAGGGCCAAGGTTTGCCCTTGGATAGCTGCAATGAAATTGTCGGTCGCTTGCTGCAGCTCACTCGTAGCTGCAGCAGCAACGTACATGCGCTCGATTAGGTCTGCGTATATTGTATTGTCTTTGATCCCAGGAATGTAAGTAAAATCGATGCGATTCATCAGCTTGGTGACTTGGGCCAACTGCCCGCTCGAAAGATCCGGCGGCCACACCCTTTCCGTCATCGTGGCATCGCGGTTCCACTGCCTGCGTACTGTGATTTCTTCCCCTAGTGACTTTTGATAATTTGGAGGAACGTTAAAAGTGATCTTTATCCAAATCGCTAATCGGCTCTTAGTTTTCTTGGCTTGCCCCGGCCGGACGTCCGATACGTCAAGCTCAAAATCCAAGTCGGTATAGGGGTCAATCCGGTCATTGAAAAAGAGGTTGAGAGCCCGCAAGACGTTGGATTTGCCGCTGTCATTACGGCCAAAGATGACGTTGAGATCACCGACGTTGACCAAAGTAGCTTGGTAAAGCGAGCGAAGGTAATTGATTTCAATTTTCTTTATAAGCTGCATTTTGGGAACCATTCAGTTTTGTTCCACCCTACATTGCAAACCTTACAAAATATTCCTATTGCGCCCCGCGTGAGTTTGCTGGTGGTTGTCGGACAAGATCGATGGCGCTGTTGCCGCGCTCTATCCGCCGATTTCGCGCGCGGAATTGCCCGTAGACGTGCGACTAGGGCCAGTCAAACGTGTTTGTCGGAGAACTGAACGAAATCAATACACTGGCGATTGGATAGCGGGTCATTAGTTCGATCCCCTTCAAGGCGCATCATGCGGGTGCAGACCGGATGCGGTCACAGATAGTGGCGAGTTGCTTTGCCGTTGTATCGTCCAGAACAGTCGACGGGCCGATAGGCGAGTCAGCAATCAGGAGTTAACAACCTCACTCCATGTCTTGTCGCGATACAGGCCACGATAACGTGCAGGTGACTGGCCGAGGACGCGCCGGAAGCTGGCGGCAAAAGCGCTGTCAGACGCGTAGCCGAGCGACTGGGCAATCCGTGGCAGCGGCTCGTTGCCACGCCGCAGCCGAGCGGCGGCAAGCCGCATCCTCCAGCTCGCGAGATAGTCGATCGGCGATGCCCCGACGGTGGCACGAAATCTTTCGGCAAATCCGGAGCGGGATTGGCCAGCAAGCCCCGCCAGTGCCTCTACCGTCCAGCGGCGCGACGGATCGGCGTGGATGGCCCGCAGTGCCGGCGCCAAGCGGACATCGGCAAGTCCGGCGAGCCAGCCGGGATGCTGTGATGTCTGACGTGCCATATAGGCACGAAGGACATGGATAGACACCAGACGCAGCAGGTCGTTGCAGGCGATGCGAGCACCCGGCGCGGTGCTGTTCCACTCTAGGTCCAACTGTTCGAGCAGCCAGCCAATCGGTCCGGCCTCTTCGCGGTCGATCACCACGACAGGCGGCAGGGCGTCGGTGAGGAGTGATCCGTCGACGGTGTCGAGGTTGACGCTCCCGCCGAGGAGCACGAAATCCCGACCATCGCCCACTGAGACATCGAGATTGCCGCCTGCGAACACCTCTGCCGCCGCTATCGGCTTCACGTCGGGATCGCTGCAAAGCGTAAACGCCTTGCCGCTGACCACCAGACAATCGCCGGCTTCAATGCGCATCGGCGCCTCTCCCTCCGAGATCAGCCAGGCACCGCCTTCGCGGACCGCATTGAACTTCAGGTAGCCCGGTGGTGGAAAAGCAACAGACCACGAGCCTCCGGCGGCAAATCGCACGGAGAATAGCGCCCGCGCATCGATGGCGCTGAGCACGTCAGACAGGGGATCCTGGATGTTTTGGACGATCACGACAGAAATCCGGATCCTGCAGGCTGGGGGCTCCGCGAGCCTATCCAATATAGGGAGGGGACACCAGAGCCATAAATGAAGGAGTAGCGACATGTCCGAACAGAAACCTATTGGATCTCGTTTCAGCGCATCCAGCACGGCGCGCGAGGTCACCGAGGGCATCGATCTTTCCGGCAAGACGGCGATTGTCACCGGCGGCTATTCCGGTCTCGGCGTCGAGACGACGCGGGCGCTCGCTGGTGCCGGCGCTCGTGTCATCGTACCGGCCCGCAATCGCGAAAAGGCCGAACGCACACTTGCCGGTATCGACAATGTTCTCATCGAAGCGATGGATCTTGCGGATCCCTCATCGGTTGCCGCCTTTGCTGGCAGGATCGTTATGGCGGGCATGCCAATCTCAATCCTGGTCAACAGCGCTGGCATCATGGCAACGCCGCTTGCCCGTGATCAGGCTGGGCACGAGAGCCAGTTCGCCACCAATCATCTCGGCCATTTCCGGCTGGTTGCAGGTCTGTGGCCAGCACTTGTCAAGGCAGGCAACGCGCGGGTGATCTCTGTATCGTCGCGCGGCCATCAGATCGGGCCGGTCGATTTCGACGACATTGATTTCAAGGCTCGCCCCTATGACAAGTGGCAGGCCTATGGCCAGGCGAAGACGGCGAATGCTCTGTTTGCGCTGGGGCTCGATCGGCGTGGAGCAGGGCGTGGCGTGCGGGCATTCTCACTGCACCCTGGCGTTATCCTGACCGATCTCGCCCGCCATCTCAGCGAAGACGAGATCAACTCTTTTGATGTCTATGACGAGAATGGCAATCGCCGGGTCGATCCCTCGCGCGATCTCAAGACGCCGGAACAAGGGGCAGCAACGAGCGTCTGGGCAGCAACGCGGCCCGAACTCGACGGTATCGGCGGTGTGTATTGCGAAGATTGCGAGGTCGCCCTGCCGCAAGCGGAGACGGACGGCACCAAAGGTGTGGCGTCTTGGGCCATGGATCCACAGGCGGCGGAACGGCTCTGGCTGCTTTCGGAGCAGTTGACCGGCTTGTCGCTGGGTGGTCGTCCGGGCTGAGCAGGCAACTTACGGCCATTCCCCTGGGCATGGCCGTATCTCCGAAAGATTGTCAGCTATTCGAAGATGCCATCAATCAGTTCTGCCGCACCATTTCACCAATAAATTCGAGTACCGTTCCGACGCGGATCGGTGCAATGCATCCGACCGAAATCAATCGATAGCCTTATAATGGACATTTGGCATGCCGGGCCAGATGGTCCGTCCAACAATCGACTGTATTTACAGCGATTCAAAATAGGGATATCATGTATCCTTAATTCCGGTCCAAGGTCACCCACCGCATGATTCTCAAAAGCCAAGTCGAATGGGCGCTTCACTGTTGCGCCATTCTCGCGGGCCTACCTGACGGGCGATATCTGTCGACCAAGGCGCTGGCAGAACTGCATGGGCTTCCGAAGGAATATCTTTCAAAGGCACTTCAGAGCCTGTCGCAGGCAGGCCTCGTCCATACGACGCTTGGCCCTTCGGGCGGCTATCGTCTGGCAAGGGCACCGGCAGAGCTGACCTTCCTTGATGTCGTCGAAGCAGTGGAGGGGAGCGGCCGGACCTTCGTTTGCCAGAACATCCGTGCCAACAATCCCTGCCGACCCAAGGACTATTGTGAGAGCGGTTCGTGTGCGATCGCACGGATCATGTGGGAGGCCGACGAAGCGTGGCGCACTGCGCTTCGCAAGGTCACGTTCGCCGACCTCGGGAAAACGCTGGAGCAGGAGATCGACCCGGGCATCTGGGCCGGAACGTTCGACTGGGTGCTAAAGCGCGCGGGGTAGAGCGCGGACAGATTCAGATTTCTCCATCTTGTCGCCCAGGCTGGGCACGACGTGATAGGCTTGTGCCGGCATTGCAAAGCCAAGACCGTGGGTCGCGCATTGTTGGCTGACGACATTGATGATCTCGTTGCGCGCCTGCACTCGGTTGGCAGGGCTGGTCACGCGGAACAGCAATTCGACATCGATTGCGATCGCATCAATGCCCTTGAACGCCACGACGGGCTTGGGCTCCTGAACAATGAACCGGCAATCCTCCAGTGCAGACACCAAAATTGCTTCAATGGCGGATGGCTGTCGGTCGGCTGCAATGCGGATGGCCAATTCGACGAGATGCGATTCATCCGGTCGCGTCAGGTTGGTCAGACTGAGTTTGGCGAGTGCGCTGTTGGGGAGAACAACAACATTATGTGCCGGCGTCAGGATCTGTGTCGAGCGCCAGTTGTTTTGGATGACGCGTCCCTCTGTGCCGTCGCCTAGCTGGATCCAGTCGCCGATCATAAACGGGCGACCCAGTGTGAGGGCAATGCCAGAGAACAGGTCGCCCAAGGTGTTCTGGAGGGCAAGGCCGAGGATGATGGCAACCACGCCGGAGGTGGCGACGAGCGTTCCGATCGGTGCGCCGAACACCAAGCCGATAATGGAAAGCGCAACACCTAGATAAACGCCGGCGACGATCAGATCCTGGATCAGTCGTGCCTCCTGCGGCCGGCGGTCGAGCGCAATGTAGAGGCGTACGAAGCCGATTGTTGCCCAGGCAAGGTGGATCCACCAGAGAACGCGTGCGCATTTCCCGAGATAGGCGGTCAGGCCTTCAAGCTCACCTGTTGTCACGCGAAACGGAAGGATACTCTGCGACAGGAACGTCGCGGTCATTGCCGCAAAGAACAGGATCTGGACGACGAGGCGCGCTGTTGGTCGATCCTTGCCCTGAACATGCCAGACAAGGATGCCGATCACGCCCACGATATCGATGATTGCGAATGCCAGTGCGGACAATTCAACGGCCATGGCAGGTCACTCCAGACTTGAAGAACAACAAGGACCGGCTGCGGCGACGGCATCCGGTCCTTGTTGAGATCTCTACTTCTTGATCGGGTAGGTCAGTTCCTTTTGATTGGTATCGACCACGAAGACGGCGAGAAGTTTGGCGGGCTTCGTGTCGCTGCCGTTCTTGCTGACGCCGTGGCGATCGCCCGGGAGTTCAGAAAATTGTTCTCCAGCCCTGTATTCCCTGACCGGACCGTCGTTGACCTGGCTGAGGATCGATCCCTCCAGCACGGTGGCGTAGATGAAGGCGCTGTCCGGGTGCGTATGCGCGTCGGAATACCCACCCGGACCGTACTCGACCAGAACGCCCTTGAGGCTTTTGCCCGGCACATTCGGCAGCTCGTGTTCATAGACGAGGGTGACCCTCGATGCTGAACCGCCACCCGGTGCGTCATGCGCAATCGCGGTTACTGACGTGATGATGGCGATCGCCACCGCGGAAATGGTTCTTCTGATCATGACATTCTTCCTTGGTGATTGCGGAGTGGGATTTCACTTGCGAGGAGCGGTGGCGAACCACTGTTCAAAACCGATCTTGCCGAGCCGCGGATTGTTGTCGGAAACGAGCGTGCGGTCTTCCAGGCGGGCACCGAAGTATTTGGCCTCGGGATCGGCAACGACCTGTCGGGCGTCACCCGTCGCTTCCAGATAGCGGGCGACCAGTTCATTGAGCCGGAAACGCTCCGGTCCAGCGATCTGGATCAAACCGTTGACCGGGGGGACAAGCGCCACGTCGGCCATCGCGTCGGCGACATCGTCGGAGGCGATGGGTTGCACGAAGGCCGGCGACAGATGCACCTTGCCTTCAACCAGGGCAGACTGCGCGATGCCACCAAGGAACTCCATGAACTGACTGGAGTGAACGATCGTGTAGGGGATTCCGGCCTCGCGGATCAGCTTTTCCTGCGCAAGCTTTGCGCGGAAATATCCGCTTTCCTGGAGCTTTTCCGTTCCGACTACGGAGAGCGCGATGTGGTGCTTCACGCCAGCCACCTTTTCGGCAGCGAGCAGATTGCGGCCGGAGGTCTCGAAGAACTCCATCACTGCCTTGTCCTCGAAGGATGGGGAATTGGCGAGATCGAGAACCACGTCCGTTCCCGCCAGCGCCTCGGCCAGCCCTTCGCCGGTGATCGTGTTGACGCCTGTATTGGGAGACGCGGCGATCACCTCAACGCCTTTTGCCCGAAGGCGTTCGGTGGTCTTCGAACCGATCAGGCCGGTTCCGCCGATGATGACGATTTTCATGGTCGTTCCTCCGTGAGCCGTGCTGACATCGTGTGATTGTTGATGAGGTGCAGATGTCTGGCAGGCCTCAGCTGAGGCCAGCCTTGTCGAGGCCGTAGAGCTTGTCGGCCGAGCCAGGCACGGTCTTGAAGGCAATGCTGACGCGGTTCCAGGCGTTGATGGTCATGATGGAGAAGGTGAGGTCGGAGACTTCCTTCTCCGAGAGCTGGCCGCGGACACGTTCGTAAAGCTCGTCCGGAATGCCGCCTTCAGGCAGCTCGGTAACGGCTTCGGTCCAAGCAAGGGCTGCGCGTTCGCGGGGAGCGAACAGGTTGGATTCCCGCCAGATCGAAACGTGATAGAGGCGAAGTTCGCTCTCGCCGTGGATCTTGGCTTCCTTCACGTGCATGTCGAGGCAGAAGGCGCAGCCATTGATCTGCGAGGCACGGATATTGACGAGATCGCGGATCGACTGCTCGATGACGCTGTCCTGCAGCGACATGCTGAGGTCGGATATCTTCTTGAAAAACTCGGGGGACTGGGCGGCGTAGTTGAGGCGCTGTGTCATGGCTTTCTCCTTTATTAAGGATTCTAAATATCCTTATGGATAAGTAATATCCTTATGGATAAGTAATATCCTTAATTGCTGGACAGGCAACCAAAACCAGCCTAAGCTTTCGGCATAACGCCTATTCCAAATGTTATGGGGCAGAGGGGGGAGCAGGATGGACGTCGTTTCAGCGCTGAGGACATTCTTGCGCGTGGCCGAGACACGGTCATTCTCGGCGGCGGCGCTGGATCGCGGCCTGACCCAACCGGCGGTGTCGCGGCAGGTCTCGTCGCTTGAGGAACACTACAGCACACGGCTGTTCCACCGCTCGACCAATGCCCTTTCCCTCACCGTCGAGGGCGAGCAGATGATTTCGATGGCGCAGAAGGTTATCGATGCTGTGGAAGCGCTGGGCGAAACCGCGTCGGCGGATGGCGCCATCGCTTCTGGAAAAGTCAGGATTAGTCTGCCGGCAGCCCTCGGTCTCTACATCAGCGACCGGCTTCCTGCCTTGTTGAAGGATTGTCCTGACCTGTCCGTTGACGTCCTCTTTTGCGAACAGTCTTCGGACCTGATCGGCGAGGGGATTGATCTCGAAGTCCGCCTCGGCGAAGTGTCCGACAGCAGTCTGATCTGTCGCCGGATCGGCTGGACGACAGCCTTCCTTGTTGCAGCGCCCGGCTATATCCAGAGGCGGGGTATGCCCAGCCATCTGCTTGAGATCCCCGATCATGATTGCATCTGCTACCATCGTGGCGGTGAGGGCCGGTCCTGGAGTTTTTTGAATGGCGCCGACATCGAAAGGGTCAAGGTCACCCCGAGGATGATCTTCCACAATACCGGAGCGGTGCATCGCGCCGCGCTCGCCGGCGGCGGACTGGCTGTGCTGTCTCACATTCTTGCTGGCGATGACATCGCTGCGGGGCGCTTGGTCAAAGTGATGCCGGCCTTTCCGCCAGTGCGGTTGCCGATCACCATTGTCTACGCCTCACGCCGCAATCTTCCGCTGCGTGTCCGTGCTGTTCTGGATTTCCTGGTCGATGCCGTTGGTGAGGATGTATTGATGGGTACGACCGAGGCGGCTGCTTGACCTCACGGCAGACCGGTCAAGGCTGACTAACCGCGATGTGGAAGCAGCTTGACGCCGGGCCGTGGCGATACGTTTTTCCAAGGCAAGGTGCGAAATTCGCCGAGGCCGAGTCTCCACCCGCGCGATGGCTCTGGCACTAAGATGCGCTGAAGATGAGAGCGTGGAATTCTCCTTGAAATCGCCTGGAACTGAGGGTTGCCGGTTCGTATCCCTTCACATCAGGATTTTTGTCAATTGTTCATTCGAGTGGCATCGAATTTCTCCTTCGTAGGCGGATCCACGGTCTGAGCCCATAGCAATTACCGGCCCGGTCTCGGGCCTATACAACCTCACATCCGGTCGCCGCTCTCACACGGCTGCACCATTATCCCGCATTCGACGGGCACGGGCTCAGGAGAACGGGACCAAACTCAAGATCGGCAATCAAAGGCCAAAAGGATTCCCGGTCCGTTCACCTGGATCCGTCAGGACTGATCAGGTCCTGAGGATTAGAAACTGTGTTTCGCAGCAGTTTGTATTTCAGGCGTTTTTCATGATTGCACCTTCGATGACGACGCCGGAGCTCACGTACTTCCAGAGGGCCACGAGCAACTTACGAGCAAGCGCAACGATCATCGGCGTTTTTAGGCGGCCGGCGTTCCGCGCGATGCGTTCCTTAAACCATAGCGTTAAAGTCGATTTCGGTTGGTGGCGCAGCCATAGCCAGGCGAGTTTGACCATCGTTGCCCGCAATCGCGGATTTCCCGCTTTCGAGACCCCTTGTTCGCGATTGACGTTGCCGCTTTGCCAAGGGGAGGGCGCAAGGCCCGCATAGGATGCGATTTGTCGCCGATTGTCGAAGTGTCGGAACAAGCCTTCCGTGTAAAGTATCGTAGCGAACTCTGGGCCTATTCCTTTGATGCCTAAAAGCGCGGTCGCTTCTTTCGGCGTTTCCGGCGTCTCCTGAACGATCAAGGCATCTCGCTCGACTTCAACAGCCTTGATTTGTGTGAGCAACAATTCGAGGCGATCAAGTTCTCTGCAGATTTCCGCTTTCAAATGTTTTGAGAGCGGCCGACCATCGCCAGTCCGAAGCTCGTCCAAACGCTGGCGGCGGTCTCGATTGACAGGTTGATAATCCCGAATTCCTTGCGTGAAGAGCAGCCCCTTTATGCGGTTGACGTGGAAGACGCGCTCGGCGATCAGAGTTTTCCGCTCCCGCCCGATCCGTCGGTTGTCGTCTTCCTCGGGTGAGAGAAGTTTGACCATCGAGCACGCACGCGGCTCGCCACGTTTCCATGCCATCAAAGCGCGGATCAGCGTCTCGCCGTCGATACGGTCAGTCTTCGCCCGGCGATGTCGACGCGGCATTGCGATCGATGCGGCTTCTACAATGTGGCTCTCGATCCAAGCTTCTTTGCTAAGCATTCGCCCCAGCCAGAAGCCATCGAGTCCGGCCTCCTGGATCACCACCAGCGGGTAAAGTCTCTCTTTGCGCCGCTGTGCCTTCTGGCGAAGGGCGTCAAAACACGAGAACAAGCTGGCGATATCGCCTCCAGTGACGGTATGGCGAGACATCTTCTCGCTGCCAGGTGACAGAGCTGTCACCAGCCATGTCGATTTGCTCAATTCCAACGAGATGAATATTGCGCCAAGATCGACGGGGGTAGTGGTCTGCGCTTGAGTTTGATCTGCTGTTATCGGCATGATTGGCCTCCAGAGAGTTTCTAGCGACCTCACTCTGCCACGGTGCAGGCCGCTACTCACCCCTGATGGGATCTCAAGAGCGCCGCGGAGAGTGGAGGTTTTCCATGTTCCGAACCACCAAGCACAACATGAGAAATGGTGCGCGTCGGCGCTATTTGCTCGCGACTTGTAGTTTTGCCTGCTCTAAAGTCCAGTACTCCATGTCGAACAGGTCGGCCTCGCCAATGGGAGTGAAGCGGCCATAGGCTTCGGCAGCGTTGATGGCGCGTGTGGCCTGCTCGCAGAGATCACCGCCGATCATCGCTGCCTTGGCGCTCGCACCCAGCGCATAAACCCCCTCGTTCCGGACGAGGACGACGCGGGGATAGACATCAAGCATCTGCTTCGGCTCGCTGGTGCGCGTGGCGTTGCGCGCAAAATAAGCCCTGTAGCGCCGGGCATAGGTGGCAAGCGCGGCATCGATCGCGTCGGCATCCGCATCGGCCTCGATGATCATCGGCCACGGTTTGATTCGGATCACGTGATCAGGCGTCACTGTGCCGCGCAGGCCGATCTCCTCCACGTCAGCCTTGCCCGCATGGTCGCGGAGGGCGGCGGTGGAGCGATAGTCCAGGAAGACGCCTTTGGCGAACGGTGAGCCGTCACAGACAAGCGCTGTCTCCAGCCTCACCCTGAGCGCCATGTCTTCCGGGCCGTCGCTCGGCTGTGGGCCGGTTAGCTCCACCCCCTTCCGAGCAAGCTCCTGCTCGGCCATGGTGACGAATTCGATCATCAATTCGTAGGAGGCGCGGGCATCGTCGGCGAAGGAAAAGAGCCCGTGGTTCTCGAGCCAAAGGCCCTCGCAGCCCGGATGCTCGCGGTAGATGCGATCGGCGACGATGGAAAGGTCGAAGCCCGGCATGACATAGGGCACATAGGCGAGCCGCTCGCCATAGATGCCCCGCACCGTGTCGCGCATATCCGGCTGGTCGGCAAGCGCCAGGATCGCCGTCGCATGGGTATGATCGACGAAGGCAAAGGGCAGGAAGGCGTGTAGCAAGGCCTCGACGGATGGGTTCGGCGCATCCGCATCGATCAGGGTTGAGCGCAGCAACGCCACCATCTCGGGGTCGGAGAGTTTCGGGCCGTTGCGTGTTTCGAGCAGCGGTTTAAGGCGCACGGCCGGCAGCCCCGGCGCCTCGATGGTGTCGAGATCCCAGCCGCTGCCCTTGATGTGCATCAACGCTTCGCCGTCACTGGACGTGACCTTGACCGAGGTGTTGCCGCCGCCGTGCAGAACGAGATCGGGATCGCCACCGGTGATGCGAGAGGTGTAGATGCGAAGGCCGAGTGCCTCGCTCTGCCCGGCCGCCAGGGCGGTTTCCACATATCGGGCTGCGTTCTCGTCGTTCCAGCGGCTTTGCATGCGTATCGTCCTGTTTTTTCAATGGATAGGGCGGGCAGCCTCGGCCGCCCGCCGTTCATGCGTGATCAGAAGTCGAACTTGGAAATGTTGTCCTTGGTGAAGACGGTGCGCTCGGGCAACAGGATGATGCCGTTGCCGTCGGCTTCGTAATCGTAACCCTGCACCTTGTTGGCGGAGACTTCGACGGTGCCGACGCCCGGGATTTCCAGCTTGTCGCCAACTTTCATCGGACCGTTCTTCAGGACGTGATCGGCAACATAGACCGAGATCTTGCCCTGTTGCGTGACATCCCACAGGCCGAAGCGCTGGATGGTGCCGCGCTCGATATAGGGGCGCATGACGTTCGGCGTGGAAAACCCGACGATGGTGACGCCCTCGGCGCGCTTCAGGTTCTCGGCTGCCTGTGCCGCTGCCGGCAGCGCGTTGGCGTCGGGTGCAATGATGGCATCGAGGTCCGGATAGGTTTGCAGGATGCTTTCGGCAGTCTGCAGGGACTTCTGCGCATCGTTATAGCCATACTGGGTGGTGACGATTTCCCAGCCCGGATGCTCCTTGGCGATTTTCGCCTTGGCGGCTTCGGCCCAGGCGTTCTGGTCGGTCACGGTTGGGCTGGAATAGAAGAACGCCACCTTGGCCTTTTCCTTCTTCACGCCTTCGGCCGCCATGTCGACCAGCAGGCCGCCGAGCTGCTCGGGCGTGCCCTGGTTGATGTAGTAGCTGCGGCACTCCGGGTTGACGTCGCTGTCCCAGGTCATGACCAGCACGCCGCGGTCCATCGCCCGCTTGAGCGCCGGGCACAGCCCATCCGGAGAGACGGAGGAGACGATCAGCGCATTGTAGCCCTGATTGACGAAATTGTTGATGAACTGCACCTGGCTGGAGACACTCGGCTCGGTCGGGCCGTCATAGGTGACCTTGACGCCGAGTTCCTCGCCAGCCTCCGTCGCACCCGCGCCGCCGGAGGTGAAGAAGCCGACGCCCACCAGCTTGGGGATGAAGGCAATCTGGTTTTCGGCATGGGCCGTCCCCGAGGCGAGCATCGTGCCGGCAACGAGGGCGGCGGCAAGGGCGCCGGATTTCAATATGGACTTGATCATTCTCATTCTCCTCCTGAAGTAACTGCCGCCCGGGATTTTTTCTGTTGACGGGCGACGGCGATGAACTCGGCCAGCATGGAGCTCCCGTGGCGCAATGCGACCGCGACAACCAGCAACCCTCCCGAAAGTGCGCTGGAAATCTGGCTGGGCACACCGGTGGCCTGCAGGCCCTGCTGCAGGTAGCCGATGACGAAGGTGGCGATCAGCGTGCCGAGGATGGAACCTTGGCCACCATAGATGGAGGCGCCGCCAAGCACGGCGGCCGTAACGGCCGGCAGAAGCGTCGCCGAACCGAGGTCGACGCGGGCGGAGCCGAAATAGGCCGACATGACGAGGCCTGCGATGGCGGCCGACGCGCCTGTGATGACATAGGTGATGGTCTGCACGCGCCCGACCGGGATGCCGGCGAAGCGCGCGGCACTTTCCGACTGGCCGGACAGGAAGACCGCGCGGCCGAAGCGCGTGAAATGAAGAAGTACGATCAGCACCAGCGCGAGCACAAGGAACAGCGCGAGCGGCGCCGGCAGGCCGAGAACTTGGGCATAACCGAAGGCGTTGAAGGTAGCGGGGAAGTTGCCGATGCCTTCGTAACCGCCCGCGCCGACGAGGCCGGAGGCGACCGTCGCGGTGCCCTGGAACAGGTAAAGACTGCCGAGTGTCACGACCAGAGGCTGGATCTTCGACAGATGTATGACGGTAGCGTTGAGCAGCCCGCACAGCGCGCCGGCGACGAGCGCCAGCGCAATCGAGAGCGGCAGTGGTACACCGTAGAAAGCGGCGACGCCAAACACGATGGCCGCAAGGCCGATGACCGAGGCGAAGGATACATCAATGCCGCCGGCGATGATGACCAGGGTGAGCGGCAAGGCGACGATGCCGATCTGCACGAAATCGGATGTGCCGTAGATCAGGTTCGAGATATTGAGGAAGCGCGGATTGATGATGCCGAAGATGGCGAGTTCGGCGACCAGCATCGCAATCAGCGCGGTCTCCCAGCGGAAGATCAGCTTCTTCATCGGCCCGCCTCCACGCTCTGTGCCGTTTTCGTATCGTCGGATGGAACGGGGCCGCGCTCATGCACGGCATAGCGGCGGGCACGGATGCGTCGGTCGATGATCTGGCGGATGCGTCCGTCCAGCAAAAGCACTGAAAGCAGGATGGCGCCGGCGATGAAGTCGTTCCAGTAGGCGGGGATTTTCAGGAACACGAGCGCGCTGTCGATTGACGTGATGAAGATGACGGCGGAAAACACGCCCGCGACCGAGCCGGTGCCGCCGAGCAGGCTGACACCCCCAAGTACGTTGACGGCGATCGCTTTGAGCTCGACACCATTGCCAGCCTGATTGGGGATGAAACCGATCTGCGCGGCGAAGACGAGGCCGGCAAGTGCGGCGCAAAGACCCGTCGCGACAAAGGCGGTGAACTGAACCCGCCGGACCGGCACGCCGAGATGGTGCGCGGCGGCACGGTTGTCGCCGACCGCATAGAAGTAGCGGCCGAAGCGCGTCTTGCGCAGGAAGACCCAGGCGAGCACGATGAGAGCGAGAACCACGACGGTCAGCGCCGAGAAGCCGAAGCCGAGATTGCCGGCGAGCGCCTTCAGGCCCTGCGGCAGGTCCTCGATCCAGCGGCCTCCCGTCAGCACCAGCATGATGCCGCGATAGAGGCCGAGCGTTCCGAGCGTGGCAACGATGGAGGGAATGCCGAGATAGGCGACCATCAGTCCGTTGAACGCGCCGGCGGCGGCCCCGGTCATCAGGCAGAAGACGATGGCAAGCGGCAGGCCGACGCCGGTACTGAGCGAGAGGCCCAGCACGGCGGCGCTGAGCCCCAGCACCGAGCCGCTGGATACGTCGATATTGCGCGTCAGGATGACGATCATCGTGCCGAGCGAGATCAGCATCAGGACAAGACTGTTGGAGATGACCACGGAGGCCGTGGAACCCGAGAGATAGCCGGGCGCGGCCGCGCCGATGGCCGCATAGGCGACGGCGAGAACGACGATCAGCGTTGCAACGCGGTTGCGCGCGAAAAGATCAAGCATGACGGGCCTCCGAAGCGCCGAAGGCGAGCCGGGCGATGGCGTCCACCGAGATACCGTCCGAAAGCTCTCCGCCGGACTGGCCGAAGGCCATGACCTCAACGCGGTCGGCAAGCTGCTCGATCTCGTCGAAATCCGACGAGATGAGGATGATGGCGACGCCATCGGCGGCGAGCTTGCGGATGAGATCGTAGATATCGTTGCGCGCCGCCACGTCGACGCCGCGGGTCGGCTCGTCGAGGATCAGCACCTTCGGACGGGCAGACAGGCACTTCGCCAACAGAACCTTTTGCTGGTTGCCACCGGAAAGACCGCGCACCTTCTGTCCGGGGCCGGTGCACTTGATGCCCATCGAGGAGCGGAACGTTTCGAAGACCTTCCGCTCGGCATCCGGGCGCAGAAAGAAGGGCAGGCGATGTACGAGATAGGACGAGACATTCCAGAACAGCGGCGCCTCGAGGAAGAGGCCGTGTTGCTGGCGGTCCTCCGGCAGGTAGACGAGGCCGCGGTCGATACAGATGCGCGGCGACCGTTTTCTCAGCTCGGTGCCGTCGAAGACGACATTTCCCGCCGACTGCGGACGCAGGCCGAACAGCGTTTCGGCGAATTCCGTGCGCCCCGCGCCAACCACGCCGGCAAGGCCGAGAATCTCGCCCGCGCGGACATCGAGGCTGATATCGCGGAAGCCTTCGCCGGTCAGGCCGCGTACGCTGAGACGCGGCTGGCTGATGTGAGAAACCTTTCGGCCGCTACGGTCCTTGCCGGAGATCTCTGTGATCTGCACCCGGCTCATCGCATCGATGATCTCGGCATCGCTGTAGTTGTCGAGCGGACCGGACAGGACGATGACGCCATCACGCAGAACGCTGATCGTGCGGCAGATTTCGCGGATTTCCCGCAGCTTGTGCGAGATGAAGAAGATGCCGACGCCCTGCGCCTGCAACTTGCGCACCCGCTGGAACAGAGCATTCGTCTCGAAAGGCGTCAGCGCCGAGGTGGGCTCGTCGAGGATCAGTACGCGCGCATCGCGCACAAGGCCGCGCAGGATTTCGATGATCTGCCGCTCGGCGATCTCAAGCGCGGCGGCCTGCGCATCGAGATCGAGCGAGACCGCAAGTTCTTTGACCAGCTGCTTGACGCGCGGCCGGAGCGCCCGGGGCGAAGCGGCAAGGCCGAGGCAGATGTTTTCCAGAACGCTCTGGTTGGGCAGGATGTGCGCTTCCTGTGGCACCAGATAGAGACCAAGCTGCTGCGCATGCGCCGGCGATGCTGGGATGAGCGCCCGGCCATTGATTTCGATGTCACCGGAATTTGCCGGAATGACGCCCGACATGATCTTCATGAGGCTCGACTTGCCCGCACCGTTGCCGCCGAGAAGCGCATGCACCTCCCCAGCCTGGAGGGCGAGCGAAACGCCCTTCAGCACCGGGACGGCACCATAGGACTTCCAGATATCCGTCAGCTGCGCAACCCTCCCGGTCGCCGCCTGATCCATCATACTGCACCTGTTCATATGTAGATTACGGTAATCATGTGATCACAGCAACAGATCGCCGTCAATATGCTCGCTGTGCTCGGCATGGCCAAAAACGCGAAATATAGCGCTGAGAAATATGATTTACCTGCCAGAATCAATGCATTGGACACACGAAGAATTTTTCGTCACCAAGAGCGTTGACGTATCAAAAGTTTATTTGCTATTCAAATGATCAGAATATGACCAAGGGGCGCTCGATGGCGACTGATAACGGGGAATGGAGTTATGCCGATACGGACGAGGAAATCCTCACCCGCATCGCCTGGTACTATTACAACGACGGGCTGACTCAGAGCGAGATCGGCGAAAAGCTGAACATGTCGCGCATCAAGGTGTCGCGTTTGCTCGAAAGCGGCCGCCGTTCCGGTATCATCCAGGTCCGCATCAACTCGCGTTATCAAGGCTGCCTCACACTCGAGCGGCAGATCAAGGAACGCTATGGGCTGCTCGAGGCCTATGTCGTGCCACAGCTTCCTGATCAGGAGCCGAGCGACCGGCTGGGTCAGGCCGCGGCACAGTTTCTGATGCAGCGTCTCCAGACCGATGATCTGCTGGCAGTCGGCTGGGGGGCCACAGTCTCCAATACCATCCAGCGGCTTGGCCATCTCGCCAACGAGCGCAATATTGGCCTCGTCAGCCTCACCGGCGGCGTCAGCACCTATGTCGACGGCATGCGCACGGCCAACTGGGGCAGTGGTGTGCATCTGGTTCCGGCACCGCTTGTCGTGCGCGACCCGAACGTGGCGCGCAATCTTTCCTCCGAACCGGCCGTCGCGAACCTGCTCGACATGGCGCTCAACGCCACCTACCAGCTCGTCGGCATCGGCGAGCTTTCCGCCGCTTCGACGGTGGTGCGGGCCGGCTATGTCAGCCCCGACGAGGTGGAGCCGCTGCGCCGCAAGGGCGCGGTCGGCGATATCCTCTGCCAGTTCTACAATGAGCGCGGCGAGGCGCTCGACCTGCCCCTGCACGACCGGGTGATCGGCGTGAAACTTGCGGGGCTCTCGCGCGCCGAAAAGGTCGTAGCGGCGGCCGGCGGCATCCAGAAGGTCCAGGCCATCCACGCAGCGCTGCGCGGAAAACTCGTCGGCATCCTCATCACAGACGAAACGACGGCCGCCGGCCTCCTCAAAATCAAGGACTGAACGTATGACGACGACGTATCTGCTGGCCGTCGATGCAGGCACCGGCAGCGGCCGGGCCGTGATCTTCGACGAAAGCGGCAATCAGGTCGCCAGCGCCCAGCACGAATGGTGGCACAAGACCGATCCGCGTTTTCCCGGATCGATGGATTTCGATGTGGTGGGCAACTGGGCGCTTCTTTCGCGCGCCATCCGGCAGGCGATCGCCGACGCCGGCATCGCGGCCGCCGACATCCGTGCCGTCAGCGCCACCAGCATGCGCGAGGCCATCGTCGCGTATGATCGCGGCGGACGGGAAATCTGGGCCTGCGCCAATGTCGACAGCCGCGCCGTCAGCGAGGTGCGCGACCTCAAGCGCGATTTCCCGGACCTCGAAAGCGAGCTCTACACGCAAAGCGGTCAGACCTTCGCGCTCGGCGCACTGCCGCGCCTGCTCTGGCTGAAGCGCAACCTGCCCGACGTCTATGCACGTATCGACCGGATCAGCATGCTGTCCGACTGGGTGCTCGCACGCCTGTCCGGCGTGATCGCCAGCGATCCGTCCAATGCAGGAACGACTGGCCTCTACAGCCTTTCAGAACGCGATTGGCTGCCGGAAGCGATGGCTAAGGCCGGCATGCGTGACGATATCTTTCCCGAAAGCGTTGAGCCTGGCACGGTAATCGGCCACGTTACGGAGAGGGCCGCTGACGAGACCAACCTCGCGCCCGGCACGCCCGTCGTCATGGGCGGCGGCGATTGCCAGAGCGGGGCTGCGGCCATCGGCGTCGTCAACGAAGGCGACTGCGCCGTGCTCGGCGGCACCTTCTGGCAGCAGGTGGTGAATGTCGGCCTTGATGTCTCCGACCCGTCCATGGACCTGCGCATCAATCCGCATGTCGTGACCGGTCTTAACCAGGCCGAAGCGATCAGCTTCTTTGTCGGCATCGTCATGCGCTGGTTCCGCGACAGTTTCGGCGCCGAGGAAGTGGCGACGGCCGGCCCAGGCGGCGATGCCTACCGGCTGCTGGAGGAGAAGGCTGCGAAGGTGCCGATCGGAGCATACGGCATCATCCCGATCTTTTCCGACGTCATGCATTACGGCAACTGGTATCACGCAGCCCCTTCGCTGCTCAACCTGTCCATCGATCCCGAAAAGTCCGGCAAGGCCGCGATCTTCCGCGCCCTGCAGGAGAATGCGGCTGTTGTCGCGGCGCGCAATCTCGCGGCGATCTTCCAGCTGTCGGGCAGGACGCCCGACAAGATCGTCTTTGCCGCCGGTGCATCGAAATCTGCCCATTGGTCGCAGATCCTATCGAACGCCACCGGCCTTCCCGTCGTCACACCCGTCGTGAAGGAAGCGACCGCGCTCGGCTGCGCAGCGGCTGCGGCTATCGGCATCGGCCTGCGTCGGGATTTCGTCGAGGTGGCGGATGGCTGGGTGCGCTGGGACAGGCACTTCGAACCGAATTTCACGCACAAGGCCATATATGACGAGGCGGGCGAGCGCTGGGCGCGGGCCTACGCGCTGCAGCGTCAGCTCGTCGACGAGTGCATCACGACCCCCATGTGGAAAGCACCGGGCCTTTGACCCTTTCGTCCAGGACTTTAACATATAACAAGGAAATGAGACATGCTCATCCAGATGGTCAGCATCAACGTCAAGCCGGGCCATGCCGCAGAGTTTCTCGAGGCGTTCCGCATCAATTACGAGGGCACCCGGCAGGAGCGAGGCAATGTGCGCTTTGACGTGCTTCGCAATCCCGAAGACGAAAATAGCTTCACGATTTACGAAGTGTTTACCTCGCGGGAAGCTGTCGACGAGCACCGCAAGACGCTGCACTATCAGGAATGTGTACGCCGGATTGACCCGATCCTCGCAGGCCCCCGGACCAAGACCTTTTTCAATGCCGAAATGGCAGATTTCCTCGGCACCTAAATCAGTAACGGCGCGTGGCGCGACAACGTTTTCGTCTGGCGCTTCGGGGAACTGCGTAACGACTTTGCAAGTCTCATGGGTTGTTTCGATGTGGTGATAACGGCGGCATCAGCCTCCGAAGCGCCGCGCATGGACGACGTCACCTTCTGGGATGGATTTGGAATGTCGAGTTTCGCGCTGTCGTGGAATCTGACGGACTATCCCGCAATTGCCTTATGCATGGGGTTCGGGCCACAAGGACTTTCGCTCGCCGTAGAAGTCGGAGGGTGAGCGTCCGGTGAACTCATTTTCGCGTGATTGAGGGAGCGAAGCTATAGGACGGGTTTCATTTCATCGGCCATGACACGGTCGATCATCTCAGGATCGCATTGTTCATCGATGAGGAACCGGCGGATCCCACCATCCCACGTCCGTATGTCGGCGAGGAGACTTTGAAGGTCGTCGATTCCATTTTCGGTCAGACCCTTTGTGCCATCCTCACTGCCATCACGCACATAAACCAATTCGCCCTCGGCGATATTGTCCGAGTTGGCGGTCACCTCCTCGATCAGTTCGAGGTTCTCGCCTATCATTACGGCGACTTCTTTCAGCATATAGATGAACCTTGAACGCGCCATTACGCAGCCTCGCATCGGTCTTTCACCGGCATCCAAAGCCACGGTAGTAATTCCTGGAGGCGGTCTTTGGGGTGATCCTGTATCCTGGTCAGGACATCGGTGAGATAGACCTCCGGGTTATGGCCATGGAGTTTTGCAGTCTCGATAATGGTCAGGATGTTAGCAATGCGCTCACCGCCCTTATCGGAGCCGGCGAACAGCCAATTTTTTCTTCCGATTCCAAGCGGACGCATTGCGCGCTCGGCTATGTTGTTATCGATTTCGACACGACCATCGTCGATGTAGACGCTTAAGGCTGCCCATCGTGAGAGGGCGTATCGCATTGCCTCAGCCAGCTTCTGCTTCTGTGGCAGCTTTGAGAGCGTGGCTTCGATCCAGACCTTCAGCTCGTCCAGAATGGGCTTGGCGTGTTGCTGGCGCAGTGTACGCCGCTCGTCAGCCGACATTCCGCGGATGCGATCCTCGATATCGTAGAGCGCACCGATGCGCGACAGCGCTTCCTCAGCGATCGGAGATGGCTTCAGCTTGATCACATCATCGAACTTGCGGCGCACATGCGCCATGCAGGCGGCCTCAACGATCTGGTTGCCGTAGAGTTTCTTGTAGCCCCCATTGCCGTCGGCATGCATCACACCGCTGAAGTTTGCGAGATGGTCAGCCGGATGCACGCCCTTGCGGTCGGGGCTATAGTAATAGGCCATCGCGCCGGGAGTGGGATCTTGGTAACCGCTTCCATCGAAGACATAGACCCAGACCCTGCCGGTTTTTGTCTTTCCTCGCCCAGGGTCGAGAACATCGACCGGGGTATCGTCGGTATGTATTCGGTCGACCGCGGCGATATGGGCTCTGATCAGCAAGATAAGAGGAGCCAGTAGAACGGAGACGCGGCCGACCCAGTCCGCCATGACAGAGCGGGAGATGTCTATGCCCAGCCGGTCGTACATCTCGGATAGGCGGTAGAGGGGGATGTGATCATCGAATTTGGCGACCATGATATGGGCCAGCAATCCTGGTCCGGGCTTGCCGCGCTCGATCGGCAGGGTCGGCATCTCACCCGCCACCGTCGTGTCGCACTCCCTGCAGATCATGCGCTTTTCGACATGGCGAACAATCTTGACGGACGCCGGCACGTGCTCCATCACCTGAACCACCCTGTCGGCCGCCTTCAGGAACGATATCCCACCACAGGTCGGGCAATGGCAGGGCGCCGCATAGACCCGTTCTTCTGTTGGAAGACCATTGGGCAATGGCTTGCGCTTCGGCATGTCGGGCGCGTCATCCAACTCCGGCAAAGGAGCTCTCCCAGAGCGCATCTCAGCCTCGGCACGGGAGGCCTCGATCTCCTCCAGCATCAGCTCAAACTGCTCGATCTTCCGGTCGATCTTTTCTGAAGAAGCGCCGTGCTGCCGATGGCGGAGCAGTTCCAACTGCGCGCGTAAAAGCCCGATAATGGAGTCGCGCTTGATGACTTCGGCTTCCTGGCTCTCAAGTTTCGCCGCCTGTTCCGCGACGAGTGCGCGCAAGACAGATAGCTCGTCCTGACTGTTCAGCGGGGTTGTTTCCATACCCATAAACATAACCGATTTGCGCCGAAAAAGCCAGTATTTTGCCCTGATTTCCCTGCAAAATAAGCGCTTTAGCCCGTTCTTGCCGGAGCTGAAGTCCACGCCGGGCGACGCCAGTCGATCCCCTCCACAAGCATAGAAAGCTGCGCTTGCGTCAGGTGCGCAACGCCTTCCTTCGCCCTCGGCCAGGGAAAGTATCCGCGCTCCAGCACCTTGTAAAACAGGCAGAACCCTTGGCCATCCCACCATAAAAGTTTGATGCGGTCGGCGCGTTTCCCGCGGAATCCGAAGATTGCACCGGAGCCAGGTGCCTCCTTGAGCGCCGTCTCAACCAGCGCCGACAGACCATCAATTCCACGCCGCATGTCGGTCACTCCGCAGGCCAGATAGACCCGCACATTCCCGGAAGGCCCGATCATGCCGCCTCCACGCAAGCGATGAACGAGCCGAGCATCCTTAGCTCCACGTCAGCCGGAACCCTCAAGCACCTACCGTTTCGGAGCGAGATCTCGATAACCACTGGCGTCGATGGCTTGTCAGGTGCCTGGGTAGCGCTCGCCTCCTCGGTGATCTCCACCGGGAGGAACATCGCCGGTTGACCGAAATAGCTGAAGGACTGCCGCCATAAACGGATCTGGGATGGGTAGATATCATGCCGGCGAGCCACATCACCAATGCGAACACCAGGTTGATCCGCTTCCGCCAAAATCCTCAGTTTCGCCTCGTCCGACCACCGACGCCTACGCTCAGTGCCGGACATGATCTCCATGCGAGCCATGTAACCTCTTTGATCTGGTATTAATGTCAGCACTAATGCTGGTTCTAATGCCAGAACATCGCCCGATTTCCCCGATCAGCAAAATCCGCTCACCGGACGCTCACGTCGGAGGCAGACCTTTCGACATACCAATTCTTTTCCAAGTGGTAGGTCAACTGGAACCGTCGACGCGCTGACGAACGGCGCGCCCCTGTTTGTAGGACCTATGTTTCAACGCAGCCTGTAAACGTTGTGTGGAATCGAAAGGTGCTAAGCCTTTGCATTAAGCTCGCGCTGCGTCATGTCGCAGGGAAATTAAAATGCCACACTGGGCAGTAGATAAGTCCCATACGTCTCGGTACGCGACAGTGTTTATCATTTCCAGCTACTTAAAAGAATCCAAAAAAACGGTCGCCGGTTCGATTCGCTTCAAGGCGTCGGAGCCAGAAGTGGATGCTCGGAGGAATTAATTTCCGCACGCGTGCATGCCAGTAGTGCTTTTAACATCAACGCCAAAGTTTGTAGAAGGCCGTTGAGAAGCCTGCGGTCGATCGTGGCGAGAATCCGTTGTCGCCGCGAGGGTGAACAGAAGCGTGGAGACCTTGTCGGCGCGTGACTATACCCTCGTCGTCGGTTCCGGTTTGTCAACCTCTTCTGCCGCTGCAGTGTTCTAAGCTCGCAATGTGCAAACGATGACAAGCTTACCCCTCTTCACCCTCTTCATCGAGAGAGCGAGAGCTCTCCCTTTCTACACGCGGTAGGCCACGAGCACGGCCCCTACCGCAATCATGATGACGCCGATCCAGTTGGGTACGGAGAGCCGTTCTCCGAGAAAGACGACCGCGATGACGGCGACGAAGACGACGGAGAGCTTGTCGACGGGAGCGACGCGCGGGGCATCGCCAAGCTTCAGCGCGCGGAAATAGCAGATCCATGATGCACCCGTGGCAAACCCGGACAGGATGATGAACAGCCAGCTTCGCGGCGACACCGAGGAGGGCTGCTGCCAGTTGCCCGTGATCCAGAGCATAAGCGCTGCAGCCAGCAGAATGACGATGGTGCGCACGAAGGTGGCAAAGTCGGAGTTTACGTTCTCAATGCCGACCTTCGCGAAGATCGCCGTCAGCGCAGCAAAGCCCGCAGATAGAAGAGCCCAAAAGGGC
Organism: Ferranicluibacter rubi; assembly: GCF_011603255.1. Taxonomy (GTDB): domain Bacteria; phylum Pseudomonadota; class Alphaproteobacteria; order Rhizobiales; family Rhizobiaceae; genus Ferranicluibacter; species Ferranicluibacter rubi. Next base: position 221,240 of record NZ_JAANCM010000010.1, read on the forward strand.
CAGCCTAGAAGCATTGTCTTCATGATCGAGACTCCTGTTGCTAAAGGACGAGCGCACCGTACGCCCGGCCATATCCGTACAGCAACATGCGATCCGTGGGCCGGCCGTCCGTCGCGAAAGAGCACGTCGGTTTTCGACGGCGGATCGACAGGCATTGTGGGTTTAATGAGAGCGTAAGCAGAGATTCCAGGCTTCGGCTATCGCCAAGATCAAGGACTGAACCGTGATCTGGATTTTGCGGCACCATGATGGTGCTTGTATCCCTGCGATCTCATGACCGCGCGACGGGCTTGGATCTGGACGGCTTCTGCGGCCGTCGTAAGAACGGGTCCCGCATCGCTCACCTCCCACCCCCATTAATCGTGAGACTGATCATGCATAGCAGTACGGAACGCATGCCATCGACAACGCGCATCATCGGAAAGGTGGCGGCGGTCACCCTGGCCTTCTGGATCATGAAGATCCTCGCAACGACTCTCGGTGAGACAGCCGGCGACTTTCTCTCCATGACCCTCGACCTCGGCTACTACATCGGCTTTGCCATCACATTCTCTGCGCTTGCCGTCATCCTATTCTTCCAGATCCGCGCGCCGCGCTACAATCCTGCCCTGTTCTGGCTCGCGATTGTCGCGACCACGACCGCGGGCACCGAGATTTCCGACATGATGGACCGGTCCTTCGGCCTCGGCTATGCCTGGGGCTCGGTGCTTCTTGTCACGGGCCTGATGGCGAGTCTCGGGGTCTGGTTTAGCCGCGCCCGCAACCTTACCGTCTACCCGATCCTGCGCCGCGACGTGGAGGTTCTGTTCTGGATCGCGGTCGTTTTCTCCAACAGCCTCGGTACGGCTTTCGGCGATTTCCTGACTGACAATATGGACCTCAGCTATCTGCAAGGCGCCCTGGTTACGGCGGCCATCATCGGTCTCGTCGTCGTCTGCCACTACATGACGCGGCTCAACCATATACTGCTGTTCTGGATCGCCTTCATCTTCACACGCCCCTTTGGCGCGACCTTCGGCGACCTTCTGACCAAGCCGTTGGAAAAGGGCGGCATGAACATGCCGCGTGGCGCGGCATCCATGGTGACCCTCGGCCTCCTCATTCTTGTCCTCGTCGTCTCGACGATGTCGGCGGCACGGACCCGCGCCGCACTAGAACCTGCACGCTAAGGCGGTTTTGGCGGACAGGGCGGCGAAGTTGCCCTGTCCGGTCATGATGATAATCAGGCAGACGGCTGGAGACCGTCCGTTCAGGCCGCTGTCAGGATAGGGGCAGATCAGGAGAGATAAAATAGCCGTTCCTCCCGGAGTAAGCCTTGTCCCTCACCATCTTCAAGCGACCTTCCACAGGAAGCATACCCCTTTGCTTCCTCGTCGCCATCTACCTCCTGGCGGCACTCAATCTCCCGTTCTTCAACGACGCGTTCAATGTGTTCGGCGGGTTCCACGCCGGCTTCTTCGGCTTTGCCTTGGCTGTGATGTTCCTGATCACAGCAGGGCTCGTCCTTGTGTCCGCCAGCTACGTCATCAAACCCGCCCTTGTGCTTGTCATCCTGTCCGGAGCTGTCGCTTCTTATTTCACGGACACATTCGGGGTCATTATCGACAAGGAAATGCTGCGCAACGTGGCTGTGACGACACCTCAGGAAGCCGGCCACCTGATAACGCCTCCCTTCCTGCTGCACGTTCTGTTCTTCGGGGTCCTGCCGTCGGCTTTCGTTCTCCTTGTCCGAGTGCGCCATCGGCCCTTTATCCAGATGCTGGCCGCCAACACCGTTGTCGTGACACTGCTTCTCCTCGGGTGCGTCGGGCTCGCCCTCTCAAACTATGCAGGGATCTCCTCCAACATTCGCCAGCACCGGGACATGATGGCCAAGCTGACGCCGTTCTCCCCGATCACCTCCGCTATTTCGCTGGGTGTCAGCGCGTATCGCGATGCAGGGGTCGTGCGGGTGCCGATCGGCCTGGATGCCAGGCTAGGTCCGGTCATCGCAAAGTCGGTCAGACCTGTCGTGACCGTGATCGTCGCCGGTGAGACCGCCCGAGCCATGAACTTCTCCTTGAACGGCTACGCACGTGAGACCAATCCGGAACTGAAGGCCCTCGGCGTCGTCAATTTTCCGCAGACGACGAGTTGTGGAACGGCCACTGCGGTCTCCCTTCCTTGCATGTTTTCCGTCTACAGGAAAAAGGACTACTCTGACCGCAAGGCGCGCTCGACCGACACTCTGATGGATGTCCTTCACCGGGCCGGGATCGAAAGCGTCTGGTGGGACAACAACACCGGTAGCAAGGGCATCGCCGATCTCGTGAGTTTTGCGAGCGTGACGCGCCAGAAAGATTCCGTCTTCTGCCGTGACGGAGAGTGCCTGGACGAAATCTTCGTCGCCGAACTCGACCGCAAGCTGGCGGGCGTGACCAGGAATACCACGATTGTCCTACATCAGGCGGGAAGCCATGGCCCGGCATATTTCCAGCGTTACCCCGACGCTTTCCGTCGTTTCATGCCTGACTGCCGGACGGCGCAGCTATCGGACTGCTCCAACGAGGAGATCCTCAACGCCTACGACAACACCATCCTCTATACCGATCATAATCTGGCGGCAGTGATCAGACTTCTGAAGAAGCATGAGGCTACGGTGACTGGGGCCATGATCTACATGTCGGATCACGGGGAGTCGCTCGGCGAAAACGGACTGTACCTGCACGGTGCACCGTACATGTTCGCACCTGTCCAGCAGACGCATGTGCCGTTCATCACCTGGTTCTCCGACTCGTACGCACAGGTCACGGGGCTGAGCCTTGCGTGCGTCCAAGGCATAGCCAATGCGCCGGCCTCGCATGACAACCTGTTCCATACGGTCCTTGGGATGATGAATGTCGTGACCAACGTCTACGACCGCTCGCTGGACGTGCTGGAACCATGCCGCTCGCAAACCACGACGGCATCGTAAAAGGGGAATGCCATGTGCGCTAAAGGCTTTCAGCTTTCTGTCAGGTTAGCTCGTCAGTAGCTCCTGAGGTGGCATGTATCCCGACGTTCCTCCGGAACAGAGGGCAACTGCCCGGCAGAGACAGACAGGTGCGATGTGAAATCCCCAAGACAGAGATCTATCCGACGCCTTTACCGCCCATCTCTTGGGAGCATTCCGGCCAGCCTCCTTGTCGCAGTCTTTCTCGTATGCTTCACGAACCGGACCTTCTGGTCGAAGGCTGCGATCTATCTTGCCGACCATTCGGGCGGTGTGGCGGGACTGTTCGTCATCATTCTTGCATTGCACTTCGCCCTTGTGACCGCGTTCTCCGTGAGATTCCTTATCCGGCCTGTTTCTGTCGTGCTGATCCTCGCGTCCGCGATCGGCTCATGGTTTCTGGACAGCTTCGGGGTCGTCATCGACGACGACATGGTCCGCAACGCGGTCCAGACCACGCCTGCCGAAGCGCAGCATCCGATAACGCCAGGTCTGGCTGTGCACATGCTGCTGTTCGCCGTCCTGCCCATCGCAGCGTTGTTGTGGATACGGATCGTCCATCGGCCCTATCGCCAGAAGGTGCCGCGCAATCTGGCTGTCATCGCTCTCTGCCTCGTCGTGTCGGCAGGCGCGTTTCTCACCTATTCCAAACCATTCACCGCGGTGCTCCGGCAGCAAAAGGATCTCGTCAAGAGCCTTAATCCTGTCACGCCGCTCGTCGGGACGGCAAAGTTCCTCCTACAGACGAGCGGCGAAACCGATATCGTCGTGGAACCGATCGGGCGGGATGCCAAGATCGTTGATGTCACGGGTGCGGACAGGAGACCCCGCGTCACGATCATCGTCGCCGGGGAGACCGCCAGAGCGCAGAACTTCTCCCTTGGAGGCTATACGCGGGAGACCAATCCGGAACTCGGGCGTCAGGACATCGTCTACTTCCCCAATACGACGAGTTGCGGAACGGCCACCGCCGTTTCCATTCCCTGCATGTTCTCGAACCTGACCCGCGCGGGCTACACTCATGACAAGGGCCTGCGCACCGAGACGCTTCTCGATGTCCTGAAACACGCTGGTGCCGATGTCGTCTGGTGGGACAATAACACGGGCAGCAAACGCGTTGCCGACCGGGTGACCTTCGTCGATCTGGTCAAGACCGAGGACGGGCGCTTCTGCATGATGGGGGAGTGCCAGGACGGCATCTTCCTCGATCGGCTTGAAGACTGGCTCGGCAAGGTCACACAGGACAGTGTCCTCGTTCTCCACATGATGGGGAGCCACGGGCCGACCTATTATCTGCGCTACCCAGAGGCATTCAGGGCGTTCATCCCAGACTGCAGGACGGCCGAGCTCGGCGACTGCAAGGACGAGGAGATCGTCAATGCCTACGACAACAGCATTCTTTACACCGACCATGTCCTGTCGAGCGTCATAGAGACGTTGAAGGCGCGCTCCGCGACGTTGCAGACGGCGATAGTCTACATGTCGGATCATGGCGAGTCTCTTGGCGAGAACGGCCTTTACCTCCACGGCGCTCCCTACGTCATCGCTCCCGATGTCCAGACGCATGTGCCGTTCTTTGTCTGGCTGGACGATGACTTCGCCAGATCGATGGACCTCGATCGCACCTGCCTCGAGGGCACCGCCAGCATGCAGCGCTCGCACGATAACCTGTTCCACAGCGTGCTCGGGATGATGAATGTCCAGACGACCGTCTACGACCCCGCGCTCGACATCTTCGCTACCTGCAGAAAGACGACAACACATGGCCAATGAAATACAACCGCGCAAGCTGACAGGCATGGCGCACTTCATGGCGGCAAGCGGCTACTCGGCAGGTGGCCTCTCGCGTGCCTGGAAGGAGGCAGCATTCCGGCAGGAGGTGGGAGCCGGTGCAGGCCTTGCGTTCGTGTATGGGATCCTGGACGTCGGTGTTCCCGTCACCGCGGCGGCGGCCGTTCTTTTTCTCACCCTGATTGCCGTCGAAGCCCTCAACACGGCGATCGAGGAGATCGTCGACCGCATTTCGCCCGAGATCTCGACGACCGCGAGGCACGCCAAGGACCTCGGCTCGTTCGCCGTCCTGTGCCTGATTGCGGCCAATGTCATCCTCCTCTGCAGCGCGCTCTACCTCAAGGTGATGGGATGAAGGGTGCCTATCGATGAGGGTCCTGCTTGTGGAGGATAGCGAGATCCTCGGGGAAGCCATCCGCGACCATGTTGCGGCTATGGGCCATGTGGTCGTCTGGTGTGCGACGCTTGCCGAGGCCTTTGTGGCTTCGGGCTCCGGCGAATTCGGGGTCGTTCTCCTCGATCTCCGGCTTCCGGATGGAAGCGGGTTATCGCTTCTGCAGTCGATGAGAGAAGCGAAGGAGGTCGTCCCGATCGTCGTTCTCACGGCCTTCGACCAGATCTCGGACCAGATGGAAGCGCTTAGGTGCGGTGCGACCGACTTCCTCACCAAACCCTTCAGTCTGGCGCGGCTTGCACGCTGCCTGCAAGCCATCAAGGCCTGAACCAGGACTTGCCTCCCGCTGCCAACAGTCGAAAGAAACCGTCATGCCAACCCTGCCTGCTCCACTGCGCGGTATCGTCGGACGTCTGAAGGGCGTCGAGCCTCTCGGGCTGATGATCTTCGGTCTGATTTCGGGCGGCGTGCTCTTGTTCCAGTGGCTTGCGGACGAGGTCCTCGAAGGTGAGACGAAAGGTATCGATGAAACGGTCTTGCTCGCGCTCCGGCAGCCGGGAGACCTCAAACGAACGATTGGCTCCGCGTGGGTTTCCCATGCCGCCACGGATATCACCAGTCTGGGCGGTGTCACCGTGCTGACGCTGGCGACGTTTTTGACCGTTCTGTACCTACTGTCCGTTCGCCGTAAGGCTATGGCGCTCTTTGTCTTTCTGGCAATCGCCGGAGGCTGGCTCCTGAGCACATCTCTCAAGATCCTCATTGCTCGCCAGCGGCCCGACATCGTTCCTCATCTGGTCGATATCAACGACTTCAGCTTTCCAAGCGGCCATGCGATGCTGTCGGCGGTGACGTATCTGACGCTTGCGGGACTTTTGGCACGGCATCAGGCGACCCGGTCAGCGCGTGTCTTCATGCTGGCGACGGGCGTGTTCCTGACATTCATCATCGGATGCAGCCGCGTGCTTCTCGGCGTGCATTATCCGACGGACGTGCTGGCTGGCTGGTGCGCGGGCGCGACCTGGGCGCTGATGTGCTGGTATCTCGCACGCCGCCTGATCGCACCTCCGGAACAGGCGCACTAGCCTTTGGCGGAGTCCTGCTTTTCGAGATCTTCCCAGCTCCGGTCCATGGCAATTGCTCGCGAGAGATAGGGAATGCCGATATGTCCGAAAGCAATCGACAATTGACCTTCCGAGATCTCTTCGTCGTGTCCGGCGATCTTGTGGCTGTAGAGCGCCGCCGCAATGCCGCTGCGGTCCGCACCGGACTTGCAGTGGATGAGGATCGGTTTTGGCGCAGTCTTCATGATCTCTACCAGCTTGTCGGCAGTCTCCTGTGTAACCTCTCGTGTGGCGGACATGGAAAAATCCACGTGGTTGACGCCGAGCCGGCTCGCGGTGGCGATTTCGTCTGTGTACCAATTCTCCCTGCGCTCGGGCCCGCGGAGATTGATGACTGTCTTGATGCCGTAACGTCGAACATAACGCTCAAGGCTTGCAGACGAAGGTTGGGCCGACCGATAGAGTTCGCCCTCGATGACCGTGTGAAAGTTGCCGCTGAGCTGGAGATATCCGAGGTAGCCGCCCAGACAGATGCCGGCTGTTACCGCGGAGAAGCCGAACGTCTTCAAAAGATGGGACCGGATATGCCTGCGTATGTTGATCATGCTGATGTAGCCCTTTTGGGAGCGCGAGGGATAGCGTGTGCGATCCCGTGCGACCTGAAGCTGACGGGCACCTGAAGACGACGTAGCTGCGGCAATTCTTCAGTCGTTGGTCAGGGCAAACATTGCTCTGGCCTGACCGTTCGTCCGTGGTAGGGATACGGGAAAATTTCGAGGAGTTTCCGCGCTGCGTCTATTGCTCGTAGAAGATCATGACCTCATAGGGGAGGCCGTGCGCGACCACGTTGCGGCCTCCAATCATGCCGTCGACTGGATGCGGACGATCGCCGATGCCGAAGCCGCGCTCGGCCCGGTGCGCTACGGGCTGGTTCTGCTCGATCTCCAGCTCCCGGACGGGAGCGGTATTGACCTTTTGAGACGGATGCGGAAATCGGGGAATACGACACCCGTCATTATTCTGACGGCGCGCGATCAGATCTCAGATCGTATCGAAGGATTGAACGCCGGCGCTGACGACTATCTCGTCAAGCCTTTCAATCTGGGTGAGCTCGAGGCCAGGATCGCCGCGGTCGCCCGCCGCTATGATGCAAAGCCTCAACCTGTCCTGACGTTCGGTACGATCGAGATCCAGCGCACGGAGCACAGGATCACCGTCTCCGGCGAGGGTGTGGACCTCACAGCGCGCGAATGGGCGGTGCTCGACCTGCTTGTGGCCCGCCCCGGTAACATCATCGCAAAAGACCGGATCGAGGAGGCGCTCTATGCGTTCGGATCCGAAATCGAGAGCAACACCGTCGAGGTCTATGTCAGCCGGCTGCGCAAGAAGATCGGTCGCGACAGGATCCGGACCGTTCGGGGTCTCGGTTATGCGTTTGGCAATGCGATGGGTGACGCATGACGAAGAGAACGAGCATCACGCGACCGCTCATGCTGTCCCTGACTGGGATGCTCGCCGCCTTCTGGCTTGTCGCGCTCGGCCTCGGTGTCCTCGTGATGCGGCACGAGCTGGACGAGGTATTCGACAGCGCGCTTCAGGAGACGGCGGAAAGGCTTCTGGCCCTGACGATAGACGATCTCGAGCTGCGCCAGCAGGCTGACAGCCTGGAGATTGCCAGTCTCAACAGGTCCGGGCGGCGCGAGTATCTCGTCTATCAGGTCCGCGATCCCTCGGGTCGCCTGCTGCTGAAGTCTGACGATGCTCCATCCGACATCATTCAGCCGGAGATGAGCAAAGGCTTTAGCGACACGACCAGGTACCGAGTGTTCACCTCCGTCAGCCCGGACGGCAAACTCATCCTGCAGGTTGCGGATCGGTTCTCCGATCGCCGCGAGGCGGTCCGCGAGAGCGCGGTGACGATGCTCATCCCGCTTCTCCTTCTGATCCCCGCGAGCATCGTCTCCATCTGGCTGGTGATCGGGCGCGCCTTGAAACCAATTGGAGCCCTGCGGCAGTCGATCGCGACGAAGGACGGTGGCAACATGGCTTCGCTTGAAGAAGCGCATCTACCGGAAGAGCTCAAACCGATCGCTCATTCGGTGAACCTCCTTCTCGAGAGATTGAGAAATGCCTTTGCAGCCGAGCGTGAATTTACAGCCAACAGCGCGCACGAGCTGCGTACCCCGATCGCCGGCGCGCTGGCGCAGACCCAGCGGCTCGTGGAAGAGCTTCCGAATGGCCCAGGAAGAGTGCGGGCCCTCAAGATCGAGAGGGCGTTGCACGATCTCGGTCGTTTGGCCGAGAAGCTTCTCCAGCTTGCGCGCGCGGAATCCGGGATCGGCAGCAAGGAGACCGAGGTCGATCTTCTGCAGATCCTCGATCTCGTCGTGCTCGATGTCCAACGCGGCATGAGTCTCGACAGAAAGCTGGAATTCAGGCGCCCGGCCAGCCAGTCGCTGGTGCGCCTCGTGGATGCGGATGCATTCGGCATCGTCATGCGAAACCTGATCGAGAACGCGTTGCTGCACGGCGATCCCCGGTTTCCGGTGGTCGTGGATGTGGCGGGAGATCGCTCCATCAGCGTCGTCAATGGATGCGAGGTGGTTGCAGACCATGAGCTATCCGATCTGAAAAATCGTTTCCATCGGGGTCGCACATCCGCATCCGGTTCAGGGCTTGGGCTGGCTATAGCGGATCGGATCGTCATTGAAATGGGGGGAAAGCTGACGCTGTTCTCGCCTGCGCGTGGACGGACAGATGGTTTCGAGGCGCTAGTCGAGCTCTGACTGTCATGATCTTTCGGCCCTTCGACAGAGCTTCGACAGGTTACTGACCCGATAGAAGGGGATGCCTTCTGCCAGACGGATACTGCCGGGTCTTATTCTGTTGTTCGCGGGGCACTCGGCTGCAGGCGCGGCTGGGATTGGGGCCGACTGCACGCTAAAACCTCGAATGGAGTGGTTAGACAGGGACGAGATCCTGAGACGAGCGGCCGAGGCCGGTTACAAGACGATCGTGATCCTGGATGTGCAGGGAACGTGCTATCACGTGCGCGCACTGACAAGATCGAAGCTCCAGGCGGATGTTTATCTCGATCCTACAACCGGGGATGTCGTTTCGGCAGTCCTTTTTGATGAGTAGTCTTGCTGAGAAAATCTATTTACCAAGTCACATGGACCAAAGTTCCAGTTTTGTGAAGCGGTGCCCCTTAACCATCGAATGTTCTGATGCTCATGGAATGACCTGTCTCCTAGTGCATGATGTCTGATGTAAGTTAGTCGCTAGTACGTCGTGGCTGTATGACTCCCGTTTGTGCAAATGCTCAAAAAATACACTTTAATCCGTGGACTTGGTAAAAAATACACAAAATATTTGCAATTTCTCCGCTACAATCCTCCAGTGGAGCTGAATATATGTGCACGAAATCCGTTCACTTATTGATGCTTCTGACGCGATATATACAGCATCGCGCTTTCAACCAGGTCTCCGTCGGGAAGCAGATCATGACAATTCGGCTCAAACTTCTTGCTTGTATATCATTGCTAACGGCAGCGCTTGTGACTGTTTGCGGCTTCACATTCTACGCAATGAGCGAGCAGGCAAAAATTGCTGGATCAATCGTCTCGGATCGCGTCATCCCCATGGAGCAACTCAAGCAGATCGGTGACGGGTTCGCGGTCGATATCGTTGACACCGCACACAAGGTGCGGGCGCAGCAGGTGTCTGCGAAGGATGGCTTGAAAGCAGTGGACAAGGCGCTGGTCTTGATCGAGCAGCAGTGGAAGGCGTATACCGCGACCGCGCTCACAGCCGACGAGAAAATACTGGCGGACCACTTCGCTGCCACGCGTAGTCAGGCAAGCACAGGCATCGCGAAGCTCCGCGGGCTCCTCGCTTCAGGAGATACGGCCGCCTTGGGACAATTCAACGATTCCGAACTCTATCCGACCATCGACCCGCTCGGAACCGATATTGCCAAGCTGATCAACCTGCAGATCGGCGTAGCAAAGCAGAATCTTGAAGAAGGTACCAAGCTCACTGCAACGCTGTACACGCTGATGATTGTCCTCTCGTCACTCGGTGCGGCGGTTGCGGCGTTCTCCATCTGGACCGTGCTCAGAGGGGTGGTCCGTCCGCTGAACTCAATCACTGCGGCTATGGCCGATCTAGCTGCCGGCGACCTGAAGGTTCAGATCTACGGAGAAGCCCGAAGCGATGAGATCGGCAAAATGGCCTCGACGGTCGCGATTTTCCGCGACAACGCGTTGGAACGTCTCCGCCTAGAAAAAGAAGCGACGAGCAACCGCTCGCAGACGGAGCATGAGCGGATCGAGCGAGAGCGCCAGCAGGCCAAGGAGGCAGAGGAAGTTCGCTTTGCGGTCGACAACATCGGTCACGCATTGGGACAACTGTCGAACGGCAGATTGAACTACCGCATCACTTCCGAGTTTGCCGACCGTCTTGACCAGGTCCGCTCGGACTTCAACGGCGCTGTCGCCAAGCTTGAAGATGTCATGCGGGGCATTGGTCAGAACGCCCAGGCGATCGCGGCCGGCTCGAACCAGATCAGAGTTGCTGCGGATGATCTTTCCAAGCGGACCGAGCAGCAGGCGGCCTCGGTGGAAGAGACGGCAGCAGCGCTTGAGCAGATTACGACAACCGTCACGGACTCAAGCCGTCGGGCTGCGGAAGCCGGTAAGCAAGTGGCGGACACACGCCAGTCGGCAGAGCATTCCGGTGAGATCGTCGACCGCGCTATTATCGCTATGCGGGAGATCGAGGCTTCGTCGCGAGAGATCTCCAGCATTATAGGGGTCATCGATGAGATCGCCTTCCAGACCAATCTCCTTGCATTGAACGCAGGTGTCGAAGCCGCCCGCGCGGGGGATGCAGGCAAGGGGTTTGCAGTCGTCGCACAGGAAGTCCGAGAGTTAGCGCAACGGTCGGCGTCGGCTGCCAAGGAAATCAAAACGCTCATCTCAAAGTCCGGCGAGCAGGTACAGAACGGTGTCCTGCTTGTGACCGAAACCGGGAAGGCGTTGCAGCAGATCGTTACCCAGGTTCAGTCGGTAAATACGAATGTATCAGCTATCGTCGAAGGCGCGAGAGAACAGGCCACTGGGCTGAAGGAGATCAATACCGCCGTTAATACGATGGATCAGGGTACACAGCAGAATGCGGCAATGGTCGAGGAAACGACAGCCGCAAGCCATTCCCTCGCGAAGGAGGCAGAAGGACTGTTTGATCTGATCGGTCAGTTTGAGATTGGCTCTCAGTCCAGCTCATCCATAGCTCCAGCGAAGACAACAGGGAATCTGTCTGTGTACCAGCGTCTTGCGAGTTGATCGATGATGCCCGCATTTGCAGAACAGGCTACGGGCGATCAGCCTCGTCACAGATACTATAGCCTTCATCCATTGGGGCCGTTAGCCACGGCCGTTCCTATCCGTCGTTGAAAAGAATGCAGTATGTGTAAAGATTTCATCGCCCACTGATTGGCTTGCGCTCTGTCAGTCTAAATCTGCACTTCGAACAGTCTATCCGAGCCAATCGGTGCTATATGGTCGTCGTCTAGCTCAGGCAAAAAATCAAAAATTGCAACAGACAGCATCTGGAGTATCGGCGCTTGCGCCTGCTCCAGCCTCAACGACTTGTTTCGAAGGAATCGCAGATTTTCCTGTGCCTAACCTAACCTTCCACTTGTCTGCCCGCTTGTTAACGATCTTCGTTCGTTGATTCTACATGAAGCAATGCTAGAACCGGACGAGCGACAAGCCTGGCATGATGCCTTCCGTGCAGTCGCCGATGACCCTGTCCTCCGCATTCTGGACTGCTCATGAACGCCCGATTTTTACTCCCCCGCCGTCCTCGCATCTCGTCTGTCGCCTGCGCCACGCTCTTCTTTCTGTTTGTGGGGTTGGTGCTTACTGCGCTCATGACCCACGTCGTAGGTACGATGGTAACGTCAGCAAACGACATCGACGATGCGCGTGCGACGAGAGCCGCGCAGGCTTCCATTTCTTCCTTGAAGAGCCGTTTGTCTGGAGTGTTGCAGGACAACTCCGTCTGGGACGATGCGTTCAGCGCTGCGACCGGATCGGACCCGGTAGGCTGGGCCTACGAGAACTGGGGAAAGACGTCCGCAGACTATCCGCTATATGATGCCGTCGTTGCTCTCGATCAGCTTGGAAAGCCGTTTTCCGCCTATCTGGACGGCCAGCCTTTCGATCCCCTTGCAATGTTCGGGATTGCTTTTGCCAAGCATATCGAAAGCGCCGCGGTGGCAGGGAAGCCACCTGTTGTGAAATTTCTGCCCGCTGGAAACCGCGTCTTCCTTGTCGCGTCGAATGCGATCCAGCCGTTCGCACTTGAGGATCAACCAGCCTATCGTCACCCCGTGCTGACGATGCTGAAGGAGATAACCCCGGAAGTCCTTGCCGCAGAGTCGGTGCAGTATGACCTCAAGGATTTGCGGCTGGCTGCAACAGAGGAACCTGGCTGGCTCAATCAGTCGCTTAGGGACGCCAACGGCAAGGTGATCGGATACCTGTCATGGAGTAGCCAGCGTCCTGGTCTCGCGCTGTTCAAGCTGGTCCAGCCCTACATCTATGCCGCCATTGCAATCCTGCTTGTCTTCCTCACTGGGGTTCTCGTCTTTGGTGCAGTTGAATCGAAGCGCCTCGCAGCCTTGGCAGCGGTTGCCAAACACGAGGCGACCCATGACAGCTTGACGGGCCTGCATAACCGGGCAGGCCTTCTGCTGGCGATGAGCCTTGTCCAGAACGCCCGCGCGGACGATGGACTGCTGACCCTGCATATGATCGATCTCGATGGCTTTAAAGCTGTCAACGACGCCTGGGGTCATGCCGTGGGTGACGAACTGATCCGTCGAACAGCCGCGGCTATCACGAACCTGCATCCGTCTGTTGCCAGCGTAGCGCGTCTTGGCGGGGACGAGTTTGCCCTTGTCCAGCGAGGACCGACGTTGACCGACCTGGACGATGCTATACTCGATATCTTCCGCACGCCCTTCGAGATCGGTGGACGGATCATCGAGGTCGGCGCGAGTATTGGAACGGCATGCGCCATAGCACTGGTCGAGCCGTTGGAAATTCTCAGACGCGCTGACATGGCGCTCTACCGGGCGAAAGAGGATGGCCGAGGCAGGATCGTGCGATATGACCCGGCGCTGGACGTGGAGCGCGAACACCTGGCTTTGCTCGAGAGTGACCTGCGCGCGGCGATCGCATCCGGAGCCATCACGCCGGTGTTCCAGCCACTTGTATCCGCTGTAGACGGGTCCATGCACGGCGTGGAGGCGCTCGCGCGTTGGGACGGACCACGAGGACAGATCAGCCCGGAAGTCTTCATTCCGTTGGCCGAGAAGGCCGGGCTCATCGACGCACTCGGACGTCATATGCTGGTCACTTCGATAGCCCAGGCAAGGCGCTGGCCAGACCTCTACCTATCCGTCAACGTTTCCCCCTTGCAGCTCTGCAGCCCGGACTTCTCGCATATGGTTTCCACGGCTCTTGAGACGGAGGGCTTTGATCCAAAACGGCTAACTTTGGAGATCACGGAAGGTGTTCTCATGTCGAACCCCGACCAGGCGCGCCGCTCGATCAACGCGCTGAAGACAATTGGCGTGCGATTCGCTCTGGACGACTTCGGTTGCGGCTATGCCAGCATTGGCGCACTGCGAACTTTCGGCTTCGACCGTGTCAAGATCGACCGTTCACTTGTTACGGCGCTCGAGGAAAAATCGAACGGCGAGGACGTGCTGAAGGCAACGATCTTGTTGGCCATCGCCCTAGATATTCCTGTAACGGCAGAGGGGATCGAGAACCTTCACCAAGCGCAGATCCTGAGAGCTGCCGGCTGCGACCAGCTTCAAGGCTATCTGATGGGAAGGCCTATGCAGGCCGGAGAAATCGATATCCAGCTCTTGGAACAAGCCGTGCTCGGCGGAAGCAGAGTAAAGCCGCTTTCAAGGGGGTCGAGAGAAAGCTGAAGGCGGTCGATGTCATCGATGTGCTCTCTGATCTGTTCATCCTGCGCGGCATCCCTGTTAGGCAGAAAACGTCGGTTCTGGCTGTCAATCTGTAGGCGTTCCGGTTGACCAGCACCTGAGACCATCAAGGGCCTACCATCTACAAATTAGCTGTCGAGGGTTCGTATCCCATCAAGGCGTGTATGTCCATGAGAGCGGCGTAAGCCCACATCGTCGCACTGAGTCACTACTGACAGAAATTAATCGACCTAAAGCTAAAATCAGTTTGAGGAATACGCTCCGATCGCGTACCTTTCCTAGAGCTTTGTAAGATCTACCTGTAATAGATCCTTGATGGATGCGACGGAAATGGTATGGACACTCATGTCCGCGGCTCCAAAACGAAAACCGTACGTCGCCATGACCGACCTTGATGCCAGATGGTCAGTGGTCAACGCGCGAACAGGCCTAGCGCTGGTTGTCAATGGCGTGCCAATGGTCTTGCTAAGCCGAGACCAGGCTACAGCTTTGGCTGATGCTGCCAATCACGGGGCTCACTTTCTGACGATGCATTGATCTGCAACTTTACGATCCTGAATTAGCGAACTGGTTCTGTCCCACCTCCCGGATCCTGTCGCAAACTGAACGTCTCGATCCATGCCTGCAGGTGCCGGAAACCTGCATCATTGAACATGTAAACGCGACGGGTGCCGCTGTTCTGAACTGTGACCAACTGTGCTTCGCGCAACGCTCTGAGATGTTGTGAAACGGCGGGTCGGCTGATCGGAAGATGATCGGCCATCTGATTTACGGTCATTGCAGAAGCTCTGAGCTGCTCTAGCAGGTGACGACGGGTCGGATCTGAGATGGCCTTGAAAACACAATCCATGACAGGCGAGCGATGGCTGGGAATTTCCCGGGACGTCACTACCGCGCGTTTATCAGAACTCATGCCATTCCTCGGTATTCAGCACAGTGTTCCCTCGACGCGTTGCCACCAGTCTGACTGACTTCGCAATCTGGGGCGCGCCCGTTATGGATGTATGGCGCATCGCACCGCTGCTCTGCCGGGTGTCCTCGCGAACTTCTCCGACCTTGAACCGCGACAGCAATTCGAACAACTGCCCCGCTTCCGTTGCCAGTTGGCTGGCCGCAGCACTTGTCTCTTCGACCATGGCCGCATTCTGCTGGGTCGCCTGGTCCATGGTATTGACGGCCGTGCTGATCTCCTTGAGCCCGGTTGCCTGCTCCGTCGAAGCCACCACGATCGCACTGACATTGCGGTCGACCTGAACGACCTGCTCCACGATGTCCTGCAGGGCGTCCCCTGTCGTCCCGACCAGAGCCACGCCGTTCTTGACGAACCTGCCCGACTTGGCGATCAGATCCTTGATTTCCTTCGCAGCAACAGCCGACCTTTGGGCCAGTTCGCGTACTTCCTGTGCAACAACGGCAAAGCCCTTGCCTGCCTCACCGGCCCGTGCCGCTTCAACACCCGCATTCAGGGCCAGCAGGTTGGTTTGGAAGGCGATACCATCGATCACGCTGATAATGGTCGCGATCTCCGTGGAGGAACGCTCGATATCCCCCATGGCGGACACCGCCTCGCTCACCACCAGCCCTGACTGCTCGGCGCAGCCCTTGGTGGTTCGCACCAGTTGCCCCGCTTCCTTGGCCCGGTGGCTGGAGTCGGCAACGGTGGTGGTGATCTGCTCAAGGGCAGCGGCCGTTTCTTCCACTGAAGCAGCTTGCTGCTCGGTGCGTCGTGCCAGGTTATCCGACGCTGACTGGATTTCCCGGGACGCAGATGCGATTGCGGCGGCATTCCGGGAAACTGTCTGCATGGCGGAACAGAGGCTGGAAGCGGTTTCGTTGAAGTCGCCCCGCAGCGTTTCGAGCGCTGGCAGGAAAGGGGTCGTGATAGACTGCGTCAAGTCACCCTGCGACAGCGCCTTGAGCGCGAAGCCAAGCTGCTCGACATTGTTGACCCGCGCGGTAACGTCGGTAGCGAACTTGACAACCTTGAAGACTTTGCCGTTCATGTCGAAGATGGGGTTGTAGGACGCCTGAATATGAACCTGCCGGCCGCCCTTGCCGATGCGCATGAACTCGTCGGCGACCAGTTCACCTGTCGTCAGGCGCGACCAGAAGCGCCTGTACTCGTCACTCGCAACGTAAACGGCGTCGCAGAACAGCGAATGATGCCTGCCGACGATTTCGCTGGCCGTGTAGCCCAGCGCCGTTAGGAAATTCTCGTTGGCGGTGAGGATCTGACCGTCGGGGGTGAACTCGATGACGGCCTGAGCGCGTGAAATGGCCTCAAGCTTCCCCGCATGTTCTGCTGTCCTGATAGCTTCATCGGTAACGTCCGTGGCTATCTTGACAACTTTATAGGGTTTCTTACCACGAAAAACCGGGTTGTAGGACGCCTCGATCCAGACTGGTCGGCCATCTTTGGTAAGGCGTTTGTAGCGGCGGCGATCGAACTCTCCGCGGGTCAGGTTTGCCCAAAAATCCTTGTATGCCTGTGTATCCAGTTCCTTTGGATCCATGAAAATTTCATGGTGTTTCCCAACAATTTCCGGAAGCGTGTATCCGAGCGCGTTCAGGAAATTGTCATTGGCAGTTATAATCTTTCCCTCAAGCGTAAACTCGATAATTGCTTGGGACTTCTGGAACGCACTGAGCACGTTTCTGCAATCACCGGAAAACAAAATTGACATACTTCAACCCTCGCAACGCCGAGACCAATGTTCGGCTGAATCCACCTACGTTTCGACACTCCGCACAAGAGTGCGGGGTAATGAAGCGGACAATTACGTTCAAAATTTAAGGAATATAAAAGTTAGGTCTCCCTTTAAAAGATAAGTTCGGGATTGCGATAAATTATGCGCATTGGCGCTATTTCCGGCCTGATGCAGCCTTGATCGTTAGCGATATTGCTGGCTACATAACCGGCGCGAACATTACGAAAACCCTTATTGCACCGAACGTGTCGCACTCTCTCGGACGCTTAATCTTGAAGTCCCTATCGGCACCGGCACATGGCAAACTCGAATTCACATATTGAACCCCTTTGGATTCCGCCGCCAAAGGTGTTTTCTTTACAAACGCACGACCGGCAGCAAATCGATCATCTGAATGATCTGACCTTCCTGAGCGTTGCTTTCAAACCTCTTCGAAAAGAGCCTTTCTACCTGGATGCGAAAGGGGTCCATGGAGGCGCGATCACCCAATGGACAACGGATGCCCCATTCGGCTTCGTATCTTCACCGAAAGTTGCGCTCGACAAGGTTACGATCCGCTTCGTTGCAAACGGCGGGATCATCCGCAGAAACTCCTTTGCGGAATATCTTGGTACCCCCGGCAAAGCCATGTTTGTTGCGTTCGAGGAGATGGTCACGGAAGAAGCATCAGCTGGTTTCCAGGCATTTGCAGGAACCATTGATCGGTCGGCCCTGATGTCAGGTCATGTCGCGCTCGAAGGCAGCGACGAGTTTGCCTTTCCGTGCTTCCAGCCGGTTGTCGATATCAGTGGGGCTGCGATGAGAGCCTTTCGCCACAACTTCTATCTGGTCTACGAACGTCTGAACGCTGGCGTCGATGAGCACGACCTGTCGTTCCCGCTCCTTCAAGAGATGATAATTTATCAGTTCCTTGCCGCTTGGCCGAGGTCTTCACCTCTAGATGAAGGAAATGTCGTCCTGCGCCCCTCTTGGCAGGTTCGACGTGCTTTGGACTACATCGATGCGAACCTGCAACGAAAAATCACCCTTGCCGAGATTGCAGTTGCTGCGGGCATTGGTGTGCGATCGCTTCAAGCAAGCTTTCGAAAGGAACTGGGGAAAACACCGATTCAATGGATCACGGAACGGCGGCTAGCAGGGGTCCATAAAGAGCTAATAGACCCACCACATATTGAAGCATCAATTGCAGAGGTTGCTCGCAGGTGGGGCTTTACACACTTGGGCGATTTCAGCCGAAAGTACAGGGAACGCTATGGTGACACTCCTCTGAAATCCAAACGCGGAGTGGACTATCCGCAGTGACACAGTTGCGGCACGCTTACTCAGCAGCGGTCGAGCGCATGGAAGCTGAAAGGCGTTGCAGGCCCCAGATGTATTTGACAGCGCTATCGGCGCATAGGACGTGCCCGCACGTTGCCAGTGCCTGATCTAAATGATGCGCTTGTAGAAACGATACGCGACCAGCTATGCGCAAGCTGGGCGCTTTGCCTAGCACGTGACACCGGCAGAGCTATCCGGGGATCAAGGTACCATGGAGTGACTTTTGGGCGTTAGGTCTGCAGTACCTAGCGACCGGTCCAACATGGGGATTGGGTTACCCCAACCTTATACAAGGGCATGGCAGGACCTGCTAAGTGTCGTGAATATTCTTCTGACTTTCGCCAAGAATTGTCGATGCCATCGCCTGCGGCGAATCGCGACGGGCGGTGGATTTGTGTATTCTTAAGGCCAAAGGATCGCGCGCGCCTCTATCGCACGAAATCGGCGTGCGTTGCTCGTATCCAGAGAGATTAAGCCCGCTTGTCAATGCCGCGTGAATTTTCCCCAGAAGTGCCGAAGTAAAATTCCCCATTTATGCCGACGTGGATGCCAGGGAGAATTGGGGATTTTTCGGCGGGCGCCCGCGTGGCTTTTGAGGTGGAGCGAA
>NZ_JAANCM010000011.1 GCF_011603255.1 Ferranicluibacter rubi
AAAGGCAAACATTCCATCTTCTCACACATCCTCAGTCCCAATCCCTTCCGCGGGGTGGAGCAGCCCGGTAGCTCGTCAGGCTCATAACCTGAAGGCCGCAGGTTCAAATCCTGCCCCCGCAACCAAACATCTATGCAATACCAATAAAGCCCCCTCGTGGGGCTTTTTACACTTGGGGCCTGCAAGCGTCCGGATGCGGCCCGTATTATCCTCCAGAATTGATCGCTCGTTGAGAAACGAGGGTTCCCTCTTGCCAGAGACAAACGTCTGCAAGGGCGCATTCGCAGCGCCATGTCTGGTAGGGCGTGATGACGGGCGCCTTATCCCTTGGACAGCACGTCTTCGATACGGATCGGAAACTTGCGGATGCGGTTTCCCGTCGCGTGCCAGACGGCGTTGGCGATGGCGCCGACGGTTCCGGTGATGCCGATTTCGCCGACGCCCTTGACGCCGATCGGGTTGACGATCGCGTCATCTTCCGGGACGAGGATGGCCTCGAGCGGGGGGATGTCGGCATTGACCGGCACATGATATTCGGCAAGGTCGGCGTTCATGATCCGCCCCGTCCGCTTGTCCGTCACCGCTTCTTCGTGAAGGGCAAAGGAAATGCCCCAGATCATGCCGCCGAAATACTGGCTCTGCACCAGTCGGGGGTTGATGATGCGGCCGGCGGCAAAGGCACCGACGAGACGTGTGGTGCGGATCTGTCCGAGATCGGGGTCGATCTTCACCTCGGCAAAGACGGCGCCGTGCGAATACAGCGCATGGCCGGCCGCGACAGTCGGGTCGCGGTTCGACTTTGCCGTGCCGACGACATCGCTTCTCCCAGAGCGGGCGAGGATCTCTGCATAGCTTTCACTGCGGCTCTCGTCGTCGCGACGATAAAGGCGGCCGTTGCGAGCGGTGAGCCCGATATTGCCGGCACCGAAAAGGGGGGACGCGGGATCGTTGACGGCAAGGTCGGACAGTTGCGCGATGGCGTCGCCGCCGGCCTGATTGAGGGCGAGACCGGCGCTGGCGGTGTGGCCCGATCCGCCGGCGATGCCGGCGTCGGGAAGGGTCGAGAGGCCCGAATGGAACTCGACATGATCCGGATCGAGACCCAGAGCTTCGGCGGCAATCTGGGCGAGTGCGGTCCATGCGCCCTGGCCCATGTCGGCCGCGCCGGTTTCCACCAGTGCCGTGCCGTCGGCGCGCAGCGTCGCCCGGGCCTCTGCCGGAAAATGCGGACAACCGAAGACGGCAGTGCCCATGCCCCAGCCGACCAGCAGCCCGTTTTCATCCCGCATCTGACCTGCCGACAGCGGTCGGCGCGACCAGCCGAAGCGGGCGGCCCCCTCCTCGTAGCAGGTACGCAGCGCCTTGGACGAAAAGGGCTTTCCCGTCGCCGGCTCGGTTTCTGCATAGTTCTTGAGCCGGAATGCGAGCGGATCCATGCCACAAGCCTCCGCCGCCTCGTCGATCGCGACCTCGAGAGCCGCGGAACCGGACGCTTCCCCGGGTGCGCGCATGGGGCCGGGGGTACCCGTATCGAGCCGCATCCCTTCATGCTCGACCAGGATAGCAGGGCTCGCATAGAGCGGCAGAGATGCGTTAGCTGCAGGCTCCAGAAAGTCGTCGAAGGCTGAGGTGGCCGAAAGCGAGCGGTGATGCAGGGCGGTGAGCGTGCCGTCGCTCTTCATGCCGATCCGCAGCTTCTGCCACGTCTGGCCGCGGTGACCGACCGGGCCGTACATCTGGGCGCGGGTCAGCGCCAGCTTGACCGGACGGTTCAGCATGCGGGCCGCAAGGATCGCCAGGATTTGCGGCCCGTTGAGGATCGCCTTGGAGCCGAAGCCGCCGCCGAGGAAGGGCGAGCGGATGGTCACGTTTTCAACGGGAATGCCGAAGAAGGCGGCATAGGACGCGCAGCTCAGCGCCAGCGCTTGGTTCGGCATGTCGAGAACGACGCGGTCGCCGTCCCATTCCGCGACCACGGCATGCGGTTCCATGGTGTTGTGGTATTGCGGCGGCGTCTCGACCTCGGCTTCCACGGTGATGGCGGCGTTCGAGAAACCCGCCTCGATATCGCCATGTGCCGTCTTCGGCGGACCGCCGATGCCGACAGCCGGAGGGTCGAAGCGAATGCCGGTTTCCCGTCCGACGCGGGCCGGCTCGGTGTCGTATTGCAGATCGAGGAGGGCAGCACCTTCGGTGGCGGCTTCCAGCGTTTCGGCGATCACCAGCGCGATCGGCTGATTGACGTATCGGACGCTATCGTCCTGCAACACCTCGACGCGAAAGCCGAAGGGCGGCATCTTCTCGTTCGGATCGTGGAACAGCGGCGGACGATTGGCCGGCGTCAGCACCTCGACGACGCCGGGATGGGCCTTGGCGGCATCCACGTTCATCGAGCGGACACGGCCGCGGGCAATACGGCTGACGGCCATGACGGCGTACAACAGGCCTTCGGGGTGATTGTCGGCCGCATAAGTTGCGCGGCCCGTGACCTTGAGGATGCCATCGCGGCGGGTGAGCGGCTGGCCGGCATTGGAGCCGTAGCGGCTGGTGGCGGGCTGTTTTTCAGGCGACATGAAGATCTCCCTTCGGTGCGGGAATGTGCTGTTCCGGGAATGGCGAGGCGGGGAGGGCGGGCATGACCTTCGGCGTGCCCTCGTGAGCGAGCGTCAGCGCGCGGACGAGGATGCGGTTGGCGAGCGTGATCTTGAACGCGTTGTCGCCGGAGGGTCGTGCGTCCGCGAGGGCTGCGGTCGCGGCCTTCTCGAAGGCTTCGCGCGTTGCGCGTTGCCCGACGAGCGCTGCCTCCGCCGCATGCGCACGCCAGGGCTTGGCGGCGACGGCGCCGAGCGCAAGCCTTGCTGCGCGGATCGTGTCGCCGTCCATGTCAAGCATGGCGGCGGCGGACACCACCGCGAAGGCATAGGAAGCGCGCTCCCGCAACTTCACGTAACGGGCATTTTCAGAAAAGGCAGCAGCCTCGGGCGGCAGGCGCAGGCCGCTGATGAGGTCGCCCGGCAGAAGTGCGGACTCCCGTGCGCTTGTGGCATCGGGAAGGCTGTGGAGGTTCTCGATCGGGATGTCCTTGCGTCCTTCGACACCTTGGATCTCGACCACGGCACCGAGGGCTGCCAGAGGCACGCAGAAATCCGAGGGGTGCGTGGCAATGCACTGTTCTGTCCAGCCGAGAACGGCGTGGAGGCGGTTTTCGCCGTGCAATGCGTCGCAACCGGAGCCGGGTTCGCGCCGGTTGCAGGCGCTGGCGGTATCCTGGAAGTAGGCGCAGCGCGTTCGCTGCAGGAGGTTTCCGCCAACCGTCGCGGCGTTGCGCAGCTGTGCAGAGGCGCCCGACAACAGGGCCTCCGCGATGGCGGGGTAGGTGGTGGCAAAGCGGGTGTCGTAGGCAAGGTCCGCATTGCGCACGAGCGCGCCGATGCGCACGCCGCCGTCCGGCAGCCACTCGATACGATCGAGGCCCGGAAGCCGGCTGATGTCGATCACGCGTTCCGGACGGGTCACGCCGATCTTCATCAGATCGAGCAGGTTGGTGCCGCCCGCGAGATAGACGGATCCCGGGACGGCTGCGGCCGTCACGGCCTCGGCGAGGCTTGCCGGGCGGATGAAATCGAAGCGGTTCATGCGGCGTTCCTCCCGCTTTCTTGTAACCCTGTGTTTGGCCCCACGGTTTTCTGCGAGAGAACGTGGCCTGCCTCCAGCACGGCCTGGGTGATGCCCTGATAGGCTCCGCATCGACAGATATTGCCGCTCATCAGTTCGCGCACACGCTCCGGATCGTCGCCGGCATGGCCCTCGGACAGGAGACCGACCGCGCTCATGATCTGGCCCGGCGTGCAGTAGCCGCATTGCAGGCCGTCGCAGGCGATGAAGGCTGCCTGAACCGGGTGTAGGTCGGTACCGTCGGCAAGGCCTTCGATGGTGGTGACGGTGCTGCCGTCGAGGCTTGCGGCCAGCGTCAGACAGGCATTGATGCGCCGGCCATTGAGCAGAACGGTGCAGGCGCCGCACTGGCCGCGGTCGCAGCCCTTCTTGGTGCCGGTGAGGTGAAGCCGCTCGCGCAGGAGGTCGAGCAGCGTTACGCGCGGATCATCGAGCGCAATGCTGTTCGGCTGACCATTGACGGTGAGGCTGATGGAGAAAGGCATGGGGTGCTCCAGTCAGGATTGTGGTGTATGGAATAGGACCGCAGGCGCGGTGAACGCTTTGACGAGATGGGACGGATGCTGTTGAACCGTCGCACGAGGGATTGGCGTTCCGGTCGACGCTGCCTCGATGTGATATGCAATATACGGAGGGTTCCTCCGTTTAGCAAGGGCACATGCGCAAGTTGCGGGCAACGAGTAAGCAGATGGACCAGCAAAGTACAAAAGCAAGCCGCAAGCCGCGGGCAGATTCGGTTCGCAACCGGGAACGTTTGCTGGAGGCGGCCACCGCCATCTTCCGGCTCGGCGGGGCGCAGGCGAGCCTCGAGGCCGTGGCCCGGGAAGCCGGCGTCGGTATCGGCACCCTCTACCGGCATTTCCCGACACGTGAGGCGCTGTTCGATGCCGTCTACCGGCATGAAGTGGACATTCTCGCCGATCTCGCCCGGGAGCTTTCGACGGAGGACGACCCGGTCGCGGCGCTCAAATCCTGGCTTCAGGCCAATGTCCGCCTTGTCGCGACCAAGAAGGGGATGATCGAAGGTCTGCAGCTGGCCGTCGTCGGCTCGTCCGAGCTCAAGGCCTATTCCTACGAGCGCATGATCGGCGCCATCGATCTTCTGCTCGAACGGGCGACCGCGGCAGGCATGATCCGGGACGACGTGTCGCCGGACGAGTTGCTGCGGACCCTGCTCGGCATCTTCTACAGCCACGGGCCGACGGACTGGCAGCCGACGGCACTTCGGATGGTCGACGTGTTCGTCGACGGGTTGCGCAAACGCTGATCGTCTTTCGATCCGCATCTGTGCGCAGCAAAGCTTTCGGGCTATGGCAGGCAGACCCTCCTCCTTTGCGATTCGACATCATGCCCGTCTCCCAGTCTTCCCTTCGCGGTGTCGTCATCGCGTTCATCGCCTATGCTGTGTTCGCGTTCAGCGATGCCTCGGTCAAACTCATCGACGGCGCCATTCCCGCCTATCAGGTCGCCTTTGCGGGCGCCGTCTTCGGGCTGGTCATCCTGCCTCTGATCAAGGCGCGGGAGGATTCCTGGCTCGATATCGTTCGAACCTCCAACCGTACGCTCTGGCTGCTGCGCTTTGCCTGCGGTGCCATCGGCTCCATCGCGTCGATCATCACCTTCACCAAACTGCCGATGGCGGAGGCCTTCTGTCTTCTGTTCCTGCTGCCGTCCTTCGTCACGATCCTTTCCGTCA
Organism: Ferranicluibacter rubi; assembly: GCF_011603255.1. Lineage (GTDB taxonomy): Bacteria > Pseudomonadota > Alphaproteobacteria > Rhizobiales > Rhizobiaceae > Ferranicluibacter > Ferranicluibacter rubi. The sequence goes on from NZ_JAANCM010000011.1 coordinate 5,372, forward strand.
TCTTCCTGAAGGAGGACGTGCGCTGGCAACGCTGGACGGCCGTCATCGTCGGCTTCATCGGTGTGCTTATCGTGTTGCGGCCAGGCTTTCGCGAGCTTTCGGTCGGGCATCTCGCGGGTGCCATCGGCGGGTTGAGCGCCGCCATCGCCATCGTCATCCTGCGGGGCATGGGGCCGACGGAAAAACGGATGTCGCTCTATGGCGCAGGCCTTCTGGGCGTTCTCGTCGTCAGCGGTCTTCTGATGCTGTCGAACATTGCGATCCCGACGCCGATGCAGTGGGTCTTCATCGCAAGTTATGGCATTCTTGGCTCCGCCGGCAACGCGCTGCTGATGACGGCGGCGCGGATGGCACCGGCAAACCTCGTGGCGCCGCCGCAATACAGCCAGATGATCTGGGCGATCCTTTTCGGCTATTTCATCTTCGACGACACGATCGACCTGCCGATGGCGGGCGGCATCGCGCTCATCGTCTTTTCCGGCCTGCTGACGCTGATGCGGGAGCGCAAACGCGGCACGCCGCTGCCTTCCGCCGTCGTGTCACCCGATGCACAGGCCTCGCTCGCCACGGCCGAGCCGGAGCCGGATACACGGGGCTGACGCCCGGCAATGTCGCCTTTGTGATCGCCTTCCGGCCACGAGGCAGGCACCAGAGGACTGGTCTGCCTTACGCTCCGCCCTAGCTCCGGCTTATGGATCCGCGCAATGCCATGTCGCGGAAATCTCATAAGAACATGGAGCAGAAAATGCTAAATCAGGGCGACCTTGATCTATCCCGGAGGGATCTTCTGATGGCCTCAGCAGCAACCGTCGCGGTGAGCGGCGTCGCCTCCAAGGCCCGGGCACAGGCACAAGTGCCTGCCGGCACAAAGGTGACCGGCATGCCGGCCGGCGAGACCTCCAGCGTCTCCTTCAAGGTCAACGGCCAGGACCAGACCTTATCGGTCGACAACCGCACGACGCTTCTCGATGCGCTGCGGGAGCATCTGCATTTGACCGGCACCAAGAAGGGTTGCGACCACGGCCAATGCGGCGCCTGCACGGTGATGGTGGACGGACGGCGGATCAATTCCTGTCTGTCGCTCGCCATCATGCACGAGGGCGACGAGGTGGTGACAATCGAGGGTCTCGGCGAGCCCGGCAACCTTCACCCGATGCAGGCCGCCTTCGTCAAGCATGACGGCTACCAGTGCGGCTATTGCACCCCGGGGCAGATCTGTTCTTCGGTCGCTGTGCTCGAGGAAATCAAGGCGGGCATGCCGAGCCACGTGACCGGCGATCTGACAGCCAAGGTCGAATTCAGCCTGGAAGAAATCCGCGAGCGGATGAGCGGGAACCTCTGTCGATGCGGGGCCTACTCCAACATCGTCGACGCCATTGCGGACGTCGCGGGGAGGCCGGCATGAAGTCCTTTACCTATGAGCGTGCAACCTCCGTCGAAGCCGCGGCCAAAGCGGCGGCGAGCCATGATGCCGCGCGCTTTATCGCCGGCGGCACCAACCTGCTCGACCTGATGAAGCTCGAAATCGAGACGCCGACCCATTTGATCGACGTCAACACGCTGGGGCTCGACACGATTGAGGCGACACCCGAGGGCGGCTTGCGAATCGGGGCGCTCGTCCGCAACACCGATCTGGCTGCCGACGAACGGGTGCGGCGCGACTATGGCCTGCTGTCGCGCGCGCTTCTGGCTGGTGCCTCCGGGCAGCTGCGCAACAAGGCGACCACTGCGGGCAATCTTCTCCAGCGGACGCGCTGTCCCTACTTTTACGATACCAACCAGCCCTGCAACAAGCGCCAGCCGGGCAGCGGCTGTTCCGCCATCGACGGCTTTAGCCGGCAGCTGGGTATTGTCGGTATTAGTTCTTCCTGTATCGCCACGCATCCGAGCGATATGGCGATTGCCATGCGGGCGCTCGATGCCGTGGTGGAGACCGTGGGCGCGGACGGTGCGAAGCGCAGCATTCCGATCGCCGACTTTCACCGGTTGCCGGGTGATACGCCACATATCGAAACGGAGCTGAAGAAGGGCGAGATCATCACCGCTGTCGTGCTGCCGAAGCCGATCGGCGGCAAGCAGATCTACCGGAAGGTTCGCGACCGTGCGTCCTATGCCTTCGCGCTCATCTCCGTCGGCGCCGTGATCCAGCCGGACGGCACCGGTCGCGTTGCCGTCGGTGGGGTGGCGCACAAGCCGTGGCGTCTCGATGCGGCGGACGAGGATCTGCCGAGCGGTGCCGGCCGTGTGACGCGCCGCCTGCTGCTCGACGCTGAGCCGACGGAACACAATGCCTACAAGGTGAAGCTGGTCGAGCGGACGCTTGGCGCTGTTCTTGCCGAAGCGAAGGGTTGAGATCATGAAGTTCGACACACCTGCAACACAGAACCCGATCGACCGCATGACGGTGGTCGGCAAGCCGATAGAGCGCATCGACGGGCAGCTGAAGACGACCGGCCGCGCGAAATATGCTTATGAGTGGCACGACGACGCCTTGTCCTATGCCTATGGTTACCCGCTCGGTGCCGCCATCGCCAAGGGCCGCATCCGCGCAATGGACGTGTCGGCCGCCGCCCGAGCGCCCGGCGTCATCACGATCGTGACCAGCGACAGCATGCCGGACCTGAAGACCGCCAAGCGCAATACCGCCAAGCTGTTTGGCGGACGTGAGATCCACCACTATCATCAGGCGGTCGCGGTCGTTGTTGCCGAGACCTTCGAGCAGGCGCGTGCTGCCGCGCATCTCATCAAGGTGGACTACGAAGAGACGAAGGGTGCGTTCGACCTCGAGGCGTCGATGGAAGGCGCCAAGAAGCCCGAGGATGGAGAGCCGGATTCGGCAGCGGGCGATTTCGCGCCGGCCTTCGAGGCGGCGACCGTCCAGTTCGACCAGACCTATACGACGCCCGACCAGTCGCATGCGATGATGGAGCCGCACGCCTCCATCGCCGCTTGGGACGGGGATGCGCTGACGGTGTGGACGTCGAGCCAGATGATCGACTGGTGGCGGTCCGATCTGAGCGTTGCGCTCGATATGGACAAGGAGAAGATCCACATCATGTCGCCCTTCATCGGTGGCGGGTTCGGGGCAAAGCTCTTCCTGCGTTCGGATGCGGTGCTGGCGGCGCTGGCCGCGCGTGCGGCGCGTCGGCCGGTCAAGGTGGCGCTGCCCCGGCCGTTCCTCATGAACAACACCACGCACCGGCCGGCAACGATCCAGCGCATCCGCATCGGGGCCGGGCAGGACGGCAAGATCACGGCGATCGCGCATGAAAGCTGGTCGGGCGATCTGGAAGGCGGCAGCCCGGAGGCCGCGGTGCAGCAGACGCGGCTGCTCTATGCCGGTGCAAACCGGATGACAGCGACGCGGCTTGCCGTGCTCGATCTTCCCGAGGGCAACGCCATGCGCGCCCCGGGGGAGGCACCCGGCCTGATGGCGCTCGAAGTCGCCATGGACGAGATGGCGGAAAAGCTCGGGCAGGACCCGGTCGCCTTCCGCATCCTCAACGATACGCAGGTCGATCCGGAAAAACCGGAGAAGGCCTTCTCGCACCGCGATCTCGTCGGCTGCATGAAGCTCGGCGCCGAGCGTTTCGGCTGGGACAAGCGCAGCACGCGCGCCGGCGCGGTGCGGGATGGCGACTGGCTGGTGGGCATGGGCGTTGCGGCCGCGTTCCGCAACAACATGGTCATGCCGTCAGGTGCCCGCGTGAAGTTCGATCGCGACGGTGTCCTCACTGTCGAGACCGACATGACGGATATCGGCACCGGCAGCTACACGATCATTGCCCAGACCGCGGCGGAAATGCTGGGCCTGCCGCTCGACCGCGTCGCCGTCAATCTCGGCGATTCCCGCTTTCCGGTGTCGTCCGGTTCGGGCGGGCAGTGGGGCGGCAACAGCGCCACGGCCGGCGTCTACGCGGCCTGCGTCAAGATGCGGGAGGCCGTTGCCCAATCGCTCGGGTTCAATGCCGAAAGCATCGACTTTGCCGACGGCATGGTGATCTCGGGCGACCGGCGCGTGCCCTTGGCCGATGCCATTCGGGAGGCGCCGCTGGTCGTCGAGGATACGATCGAGTATGGCGATATTTCCGAGGAGAAGCAGCAGTCGACCTTCGGCGCGCATTTCGTGGAGGTCGGGGTCGATATCGCCACCGGTGAGGTCCGTATCCGGCGCATGCTCGCCGTCTGCGCGGCCGGCCGCATCCTCAACCCGATGACGGCACGCAGTCAGGTCATCGGTGCGATGACCATGGGCGTCGGTGGCGCCCTGTCGGAAGAGCTTGCGGTTGACAAGAAGCGCGGCTTCTTCGTCAACCACGATCTCGCCGGTTACGAAGTGCCCGTGCATGCGGATATTCCGCACCAGGAGGTCATCTTCATGGACGAGACCGACCCGATGTCGTCGCCGATGAAGGCGAAGGGCGTAGGCGAACTGGGGCTGTGCGGCGTGGCGGCGGCGATCAACAACGCCGTCTACAATGCAACTGGCATTCGGGTCAGAAACTATCCGGTGACGCTCGACAAGCTGATCGGGGCGCTGCCCCAGATCAGCTGAGAATAGAGTTGTCTTTTGCTCTCAAGGCTGGCGCTTCCTTGGCGCCAGCCTTATGTCGTTTCGACGAAAAACGGGATGGGGAGGAGATCATCGATGATCCGGCATATCGTGCTTTTGAAATTCAAGGACAGCGTCTCGGAAGCCGACAAGCAGTCGATCTATCAGGAACTCAAGGCACTTAAGGGACATGTCGATGGCATCCGTGCCTTTCATGCCGGCCCGAATGTCAGCGTCGAGACCGAGATGATGCGCGGTTTCAACGATGCGTTCTGGTTCGACTTCGACAGCGCGGCTGTACGCGATGCCTATCTGGTCGATCCGCATCATCAAGCCGCCGGTGCTCGGATCGTCGCCCATACCAAGGGCGGGCCGGACGGTGTCATCGTCGTTGATCTTGAGTTCTCATCCGCTGCCGGTCAGGCGCGCAGGGCCTGACTTTGTTGAATCATCCTTTCGCCGGAGTCCGGCCGTACATCCTCCTGCAGCCTAGCGCCGTCTCCCTTTAGGAAGGCTGCGATCGCGGCGGCCAGTGGCTCGTGGACGCGTCGTCCCTCTGCCGCAATACTGGCGGAGAGGAGGCCGTTCTGGCAGGCGCGCTTGTCATCCCAGCCGGCATGGTTGACGATCGGGTAGAGGCAGAGGCCCTCGAGCGGCACGCCGGCCTTCATGGCGGCCACAGCCTCCTGTGCCACATAGGTGAACCATGCGGCGCGACGGTCATCCTCGATGCCGGTTTCCGCGATCATCATCGGCTTGCCGTAGCGGGCATAGGTTTCGATGAGGATGGTCCGGAGCGGCTTGTAGAGCGGGTGGCCGATATCGATCGGCGGGCCACCATGGATCCATTGGTTGTTGAAGTAGTAGTTGACGCCGATGACATCGAGATAGCGCTCGGCGCCCCCGATCTGTGGCCACATGCGGCCGCTCAGAAGATCCCATCCCTGGAACTGCGACTGGCGATGACCTTCGGCGACCTGGGCTTCCCAGGGTCTCGATGGGTCGGTAATGACGTTGATCACGGGATCGCAATGCACGAAGCGGGCACGGGGATCGACGGCGAGAATGGCATCCATTCCGGCAATCGCTGCCCGGGCTAGCTGTACTTTCAGCTCGAAGCCGCGGCCGTGCGCGAAGGGATTGAGATAGCCGGCATCGCCCGCGCCCCAGGAGAAGAAGGAGATTTCGTTGACCGGACAATAGAACGGGATCTCGTCGCTCTCTTCCCGCACGATGCGCGCGCAGGCGCCGGCGAACCGGGCGAAGCGATCCACGAAATGGGGCGTCCAGATATCGATATCGTCGGGCCAGCCATAATGCAGCACATCCCAGATGACTTGCGTGCCTGAGCGCGCAGCCGCCTGCAGCATGGGCCGCACGCTCGACCAGTCGAAAGTGCCGTTGTTCTCGATCAGATGCCAGCGAAAGCCGTCGCGCACCGTGCGGATGCCGTGCTCTCGCAGCTGGCGATAGTCACGCTCGGCATGGATGTCGTGGCCGATGTCGTCGATCATGTCGAGCCGGGGACCGAGTGGCTCCTCCTGCGTCGGGCGCAGGCGATGCGTCGAGCACTCGAACCCGCCCTGGACGAATGACCGGAAAAGACCGGTGGGGCCGCGGGGCGTGCGCGTCGCAACGACATCTTCGAAAAGGCGCTCCCACTGCGGTACGACGGCTTCCACGGAATAGAGGCGCTTGACCTTCTCGCGCAAAGCACTGCCGAGTGTCCGGCGAAGGCTCGAGTCCGATATCAAACGGCGACCGGCATCGGCGACGGATGCCGGATCGTCATAGGGGACGATGAGTCCGGTGGTGCCGTCCTCGATCTGCTGCAATGCGCCGTTGTCGGGCGTTGATATGACCGGCAGACCGGCAGCACCGGCCTCCGCGATGACATGCGGCATGCCTTCGCCGCGCGACAGCCACACGAAGATGTCGAACGCCTGGAGCAGGTCCGGAATGTCCTTCCGGTCGCCAAGGAACTGGAGCACATCCGACAGCCCGAGGGCAGCAGCGCGTTGTTGCAGCTCCACTGCATATTCCGGCATGAACGCATCCGGCCCGCCGACGATGACGAAGCGGGCATCGGCGTTTTCGGCCTTGAGGAGCGCTGCCGCCTCGATGACGTCCTTGACGTTCTTTTTCGGATCGAGCCGCCCGATCCAGCCGATCAGGATATGGCCGTCGGAGATACCGAGTTTCGCGCGCATCGATGCCCGCTGCGACGGATCGAAGGCTGCGAGATCGACCATGGAAGGGATTTCGATCGCATCCGCCTCGCGCCCCGGCATGCGCGAGGCTGCGGCATCACGGATGGATCGGCAGACGCCGACATAGCGCGTGGTCAGATGCTTCGGCCCCGCCAAGGCCTCGGACACGAGCCCGCCATGCTCGATCAGCGGCGGGCGGATGTGCAGGCGCTCCAGCGCCGGGTAGATATCGGCGACGTTCTGGCAGGAGACCACAACGTCATAGCCGGGCACCTTACCGGCGAGGTAGGAGACGGTATCCTCGAACGACATGGCGTAAGGGGCTGTGTCGACGGAAACACCGAGTTCCCGCAACTGCTCGTGTGTCTGCTCCGGCATGCCGGGCTTGCGGAAGCAGGCGACGACATCGATGCGGTAGCGCGCGGGATCGAGCGCCTTTGCCAGAAGCCGGACTTCGGTTTCCTCTCCGCCGACGACCAGCCAGGCGAAGACGAAGAGGATACGGATCGGCGGGTCGCCCGGTGCTGCCTCTTGTGCCGTCTGCATCATGCGCCGACCTTGAAGACGACCTGCAGGAAGTCGGGGCGATGCTCCACGAGATCCTGAAGGAAGGCCGGACCATCCTCGAACGGCACCACATGCGTGATCATGTGCTCACGGATCGCAGCCCCGTCATGCCGCAGGAGATCGACCGTTTCATTCGCCAGACGCTGGCGGTTCCAGAGCGCCGACAGGCCGCGGGGCACGCGGTTGATCTGGGCGCAGCGGATGTTGAGGCCGTTGTGGTGGAACTCCTCGCCAAGACGCAAATGGTCCGCACCACCTTGGTAGAAGGCGAGGTCGATGACGGTTCCCTGGGGACGCAGGGCCTTCAGCGCGGTCTGGAGACTGCCGGAATGGGCTCGTGTCTGGAAGACGAGATCGGCGCCGCGACCCAAGCCGCCATCATGCCAGCGGGCCTTGGCGTGCTGCCAGGCCTGGTCCTCCGTCATGGCGGTGAGGCCCATGGCCTCGGCCTTCGCGCGGCGGAAATCCGAAGGGTCGGTGATGACGACATCGGAAGCCCCGAGCTTGCGGGCAAACAGCGCCGTCATCAGGCCGACGGTGCCGGCGCCGATGACCAGCACGGGACGGCCGGCAACGCCGGCGCCGAGGTTCGAGACCTGGGTGCCCATGGCTTCGGCGTCGGCATGGAGAATACCGTTTGCGGCGATCGGCCCCATCTGTGCGACGAAGACGCCGAGGAGCGGATCGACCTCCGGCGGCATGGGCACGAGGACATCGTGGTACGGGTCGGCTGTATGGCCGGTCTTGTGGGCATAGGTCGTCGCCAGCACGTCGCCTTCGGCATAGCCGTTGGCTCGAGACTCTGACACGCGCGCGACTTCCATATAGCCGAGGAAGGGGACGGGATAATGGAGGTCCGGCTCGTTCTCGATGAAGACGCCCCGGCCGGCATCGAAGCGCGAACGGAAATAAGGATTGGTATTCTTCAGGAACGTGAGCTCGGTGCCGGCGGAAAGGCCTGTATAGAGCGTTTCCAGCCGCACCTGGCCATCGGCGGGCGGACCTTCCTCATATTCGAGAACATAGGCGCGGCCCGGAGCTTCGATGCCGAGCGAACGGATCTTGCGATGACCGGGCGGCATTCCGCGCGGTGCTTCCTCCGGTCGCGGCTGGAACTGGAGCGGTGCCGGCGGTGTCCGGGTGATCTTGGGGAGGTCGAGATGGACAGGCTGGCCGCTGCGTGACGAAGCGACCACAGCCAGCGCCAGGCGGTGCGTGGCGACGGCGTCGGCATAGGGGCAGCGGATGCGATTCTCGCCGCCGCGCACCGCATCGATGAAGTCGCGATCCTCGCGCCAGACCGGATCGCCGTCCGCCTGACGGACGGGCCGGCCACGACCGACATCGACCATGATGTCGCGATCGGTGAGCTCGATGGCGAGCTTGTCGGCGAAGATGTGCAGACCGACGCGATGGCTCCAGCCGAGGAGGCATGTCGAGGCGATGTTGGCGACGACGCCTGACTGGAAGGTAAGGCTGGCGGTGCTGACGGTTGGCACATTGAGACCGGGGAACTCCTGACGTTCGGCATGGCCGGCACGGCCATAAACCTCCGTCACCTCACCGATCAGGAAGCGAGCGAGATCCAAAAGGTGCGTGGTCTGCTCGACCATCTGGCCACCGGACTTGTCTTCTTTCCACCACCATTGCGGCGGGGGCGTCGAATCCAGCCAATAGCCCGACAGGAGCTGCGCGGGGTTATCGGCCAGCAGCGCACGTGCTTCCTCGACCGTATCGAGATAGCGCCAGTGATACCCGACCGCCGTCACCAGGTTCTTCGCCGCGATGCCCGCCGCGATCTCTTCAGCAAGGGCGATATCGAGCGAGACCGGCTTTTCCACGAAGAAGGAAATGCCATGGGCGATCAGGTCGCGCTCCGGCTCGCCATGGGCAAAGGGCGGTACGCAGACGTAGACGGCGTCGAGGCTTTCGTTCTCCAGCATCTCGCGGTGGCCGGTGAAGGATTTCGCGCCGAAGCGACGGGCTGCGGCATCGGCCCGCGCCGCATCCGGATCGGCAAAGGCGACCAGTTCGACATCCTCGAAGCTTGCAAGGATGTCGAGATGGCGGTGGGCGATGCCCCCGACGCCGATAAAGCCGAGACGGGTCTTTTGCATGGAGTGGTCCTTTTGCAGGGATGAGTTCGGCGTGAGGAACGGCCGGTAGACGGAGGCGGTTTCCGCGGCCATACGCGCGGCGGAGAAATGCTGGTGGAAGCGGTCGCGCCCTGCCTGTCCGACGGCCGCGCGCTTGGCGGGATCGTCGAGAGCCTGGGCGATCATCTCGGCGAGCGAGGAGGGATGCCCGGGCTCAGCGAAGAAAGCGTGATCCTCGCCCAACGCCTCGACGGTGCCGCCGATCCGCGTGGCAACCACGGGTACGCCCAGCGACATGGCTTCCAGCACGGCAAGCGGCAGGCCCTCGAACAAAGAGGGGAGAACGAAGAGATCGGCTACCGCAACGAGATCCGCGATATCGTCGCGGTGGCCAAGGAAACGCACGGCATGGGCGACGCCAAGGTCCGTCGCCAAGGCTTCCACGCGCGCCTGTTCTTCTCCGGATCCGACCAGAAGAAGAATGACGGTGGGGTGGTTGGCGATGATCGCGGGCAGGGCGCGGATCAGGGAGGCGTGATCCTTCTGGGCGGAAAAGCGTGCGACCGAGAGGAGGACGGTGCGCCCGGCGATGTCCATGGCCGCGATCGTCTGCTCCGCCAAGGCTTTCGGTTCGAGCGAGAAGATGCCGTTGCGGACCACTGTGATGCGCGATGGGTCGATATGATTGCCGACATAGGTTTCGCGCGACGCTTCGGACACGACGATGTGGTGGGCGAGGGCAGCGGTTTCCGCGCTGTAATGCGCCTTCTGGTCCGGGTCGGTCAGCAGATAGGGCAGGTGTTCCGTCCGGATGACGGGAATGCCCGTTGCGATGCCCGATGCTGCAAGGGCATGGGCTTCCCAGCCGATGCCGGCATGGACATGCAGCAGATCTATGTCTGTCTGTTGCAGCCACACCTGAAATTCGTCAGCAGACGCCAAATCCTTGACGGCAAGACCCTGCCGCGCAGCCTTGGCGAGAAGACGGTCGGCGCTCTCGGTATCGGCTGCGATGATGACGTCGTGATCCCGCTGCAATCCACGGGCCAGTGCCAGCATGTGCTCGCCCAGCCCCGAGGGGTCACGGCTATCGGTTGCAAGGACGATGCGCGGGCGTCTTGCGGGCTGCTCAGGCATGGGGTGTCGGCTGCTCCGGTGCTGCCCGCGCCACGAACGGTCCGGTCGCCTCGGCAGGCAGGGGTGCAGGTGCGCTCATGGACTGCTCGATCAGCAGGCGCATCTTTCGCGCCGTATCATCCCAGGATGAGCGGGCGAGAAGAGCATCCACCGATTCCAGCCAGGGCTCGGACGATTGACACAGAGCCAGCGCCGCGGCGCAGGCTTCGACGAAGCTTCTTGAATCCCCTGCAATGTAAACGCCGGGGACTTCGCCATAGCTACGAACGACGTCCGTTATCGGTGTGCTGACGACCGGTCGGCCAGCGGCAAGGTATTCCGGTGTCTTGGTGGGGCTGATAAAGCGGGTCGCGTCATTGAGCGCAAAGGGCATCATGGCCACATCCCAGCCTGAAAGGTAGGCTGGCAGCTCGGCGTAGGTCTTCTGCCCGAGATAGTGAATGTTGGCCGCTCGGGGCAGATCGTTCTGCGAGATCTTGACCACGGGCCCAAGGAAGATGAACGACCAGTCTGGACGGGCGGCGGCGATATCGCGGATCAACGCAAGGTCGAGCCGTTCGTCTATCACGCCGTAGAAACCGAGGCGGGGACCCTTGATGCCGGCCTGATCCGGCGGCGAAGCCTGACCGTTGCGGGCGTTGCGGAAATGATGCGCATCGACGCTGGAGGGGAAAGCATGAACGTTGTCGTGACGGTCCCGCTTCGCCTCGTAGAGGCTGTCGCCGCCGGTGAAGACAACGTCGGCTCGAGCCAACAGCGCCTGTTCCATGGCCTTCAACTGCGGTGGTGCGAACTTGAAGTTGGCAAGCTCATCCATGCAGTCGTAGACGACCGCTGCCGCATCCACATGGCGGGCAAAGGCAAACATCAGCGGCGTGTAGAACCAGAGAATCGGCTGCCGGCCGCCTTGCAGCGCCAGGAGATCATCAAGCAGGCGCGCAAGTGCGGTCTCGCGCTCACTCTCGCTCCACCAATGCGGCACGCGCGGACGGATCGCCTTGACCGTGGTGCCGGCAAAGGGGTGAATTTCGAGATACGCCAGATGGTGGTCGGTCGGGATATATTCCTCGAAGAAGAAGACCTGCCGATCGGCTGAGAAGCGCTGCATGAGATGCTGCGGCCGCTGGAGCACGAAATCCCAGCGCAGATGGGAGAAACAGACGAGCGGTGCGTCGGTGCAAAAAATGCCCTCGGAAACCTTTGAAAACGCACCCAGTAAATTCATCGAGCTCCCTTCCGTCAAGCTTGCAGGGAACTGCTTGGACCTCTCTAGGTTCCAGGGGTAGGCGGTCTTTTTTTGTCACTCGGCGACATCAGAGCTTCCAGCCTTCGGATCGAGTGCGGCCATGTCCAGTTTGCCCGGACGACAGCGCGCGGATCGAAGCTCGAAAGTGTTTTCAGCATGTCGGCGATCGCAAGGTGAAAGTCTTCCGCCGAAGCCGTTCGGCCGGTCTTGGGCGTGATGAACTGGCCGCCGCAGGAGAGCGCGCTGTTGGCAAGAACGGGAAGGCCGGCCAGCATGTATTCCGTCAGGATCGCGGGCGCTCCGTCATCGACACCGCAGACGACGCCGATGCGCGCCGTGTTCATCAGTCGGTTGACCTCCTCGAAGGGCACGCCCGGCGGGTCGATGATATCGACCGAGATACCGCGTTCGGCGACCTGCTGTCGGAACGCGTCCGTCAGTTCGCCGTAACCGCAGACGCAGAGCGCTCGTAGCGAGCGCGGCAGCTTCGCCATGGCATCGAACAGGATGTCGTGGCGTTTATAGCTTTGAGCGGCGGCGACATAAATGATGTCGTAGGTTTTCGGCATGTCGAGCGGATGGAACGTCGTGTCCGAGGCAAATTCGGGCCCGATCGGCAGGATCGCGGTCGGCATGTCGGGGTGTCGTTCGTGCACGGCGTCCGACTGCCACTGGGCGCCTGTCAGGATGAGGTCGAAATACCGGCTGACCTCCGGCGGAATGCGCAGGGCCGGAGCATCTATCGAATTGTAGATCTTGAAACTGTCGCGACAGGCGAGAAGGATCTCCTCGCTGACACCAAGACCCCAGACGCAGAGGATGTGCGGCGCGCCGAAGGCGGCGATATGGCCGAGCATGTCGTTGGATGCGAAAGGGGCATCCGGTCCGTTCATTCGGAAAACGCGGCGCTTGAGGTGCGAGCTTGGGCCGGCACGTGTCTCCGGCGGATGGCCGCCGCGCCAGTGCGTCCAGATCTCGGCGCTATCGACGAGGCCCGCCTTCAGGCAGGCGAGCGGCAGGCGCTCAATATAGCCGCCATCGACAGCGATATCATCGCGGTTGGCAACCATTTCCGGTATGTCGCCGCGCCGTCCCGACGCCCAGGCTTCGCGCGCTTCCTCCACCGTTGGGAGGGGAGCGTCATCCGGATGCCCGTCCTGAAAGTCGCTGATGACGACGATGCGTCTGCCTGTCATGGACGGAGTTTGCCTTTTCTTGTCTTGGATGTGTTCGCGTTGGCGTATTAGTTGGTCACGCAGGTGCGGCGTGGTCCGCTATAGGGCTGGTAGGTGTTATCCGAGGCGCGGTAGGACGAATAGCGCGCCTGACACTGGCGCACGTGATCGTCGGTCACGGCGTCGGAGGAGGGCGACATCCGGCCGATATCGTTGGTGGAAGCCACATCCATATAAGGGGAGATGCAGGCCTTCCGGTCGCCGCTATAGGCGCTGTAGCTGTTGTCGTCTGCGCTGTAGGACCGGTAGCGTTGCTCGCACCATGCCTGATGCTCGGGGTTACCGATGGCCGGGTCGCGTTCCAGTGCCAGATCGGTGTCCGCGCTCGGCGCGCCCGGCTGGGTCTTGTCGATCTCGGCGGAAGCGTTGTTCCTCAATATGACGGGTTGGGCGACGGTCAGGTTGTCGGACGATGCCAGATCCACGGGCGGTGCGGCGGGTGCACGCTCAAGCCCACGGTCGGCGGTCGAGACGCGCTTCGGCTCGGACGACCAGAGGTCGGCCACACTGATATTGGCAAGTGCTTCCGTCGCGGGCTTCGCCATCAGGGCGGACGCGCTGAGAAATCCCGCAACGAAGAGCGTCATGGCGACGGTGAGGAAGAAAGCGAGCGCGGCCGTGGCTTTCATGAGAATGCTCCTGACATGCAGACAAACGTGTCGATTCCCAAGGAATCTGCCCGTCAACGCATGCTGTGGCGCAGAGTTCCGACAGCTTTCGCGTGTCGAAAACATCAAGTGTTAGGAGGATACGATAAGGCCCGCGTGCGCTTCGCTCTTACGCGGGGCAAATTCGCCGGTCAGACGCTCTTCAGATAGAGGACGATCGAGGTCGCCATGCTGCTGACGGTGGCGAGGACGACGATGCCGACAAGCACTGCGAAGATGATTTTCGCCCGGCGGGAAGGCGGGGCGTGGTGGTCGAGATCATGGTTGGACATGCCGCATCTTGGCCGATCCCGCCACCTGCCGTCAATGGCAGGCGGCGGGATCGGTCAGCGACGGATTGGCGCATCGGATCACGGGACGGTGTCAGGCCTGCCACTTGAGCAGGATCGTCGACAGTGGCGGCAGCGTCAGCGACAGGGACTGCGGCTTGCCATGGGCGGGGTGATGCTCCGTCCACGCCTCGACATTGCCGAGGTTGGAGCCGCCATAGACGCCTGCATCGCTGTTGAAGACCTCTTCCCAATGGCCCTCCATGGGCACGCCGATCCGGTATCCCTGGCGCGGCACCGGTGTCATGTTGGAGACGGCAAGGATCATCGAGGTTCTGTCCTCGTTGATGCGCAGCATGGCGAAGATCGAATGCTCGGCATCGTCCGACACCGCCCAGTCGAAGCCCTGGGGATGCAGGTCGCCATATTGCAGGGCCGGTTCCGCGGCATAGAGACGGTTAAGGTCGCCAACGAGCCGCTGCATGCCGGCATGTTCCAGCCGGTCGAGCAGATCCCAGACGATCGAGGCGTCATGGTTCCACTCCGTTTCCTGCGCGATCTCGCCGCCCATGAAGAGCAGCTTCTTGCCAGGATGGGCCCACATGAAGCCGAAATAGGCGCGCAGATTGGCGAGCTTCTGCCAGGCGTCACCCGGCATCTTACCGAGAAGCGAACCCTTGCCGTGCACGACCTCGTCGTGGGACAACGGCAGCATGAAGCGCTCGGAGTAAGCATAGACCATGCCAAACGTCATCTGCCCATGATTGTAGCGCCGGTAGACCGGGTCTTCCTCCATGTAATGGAGCGTGTCGTGCATCCAGCCCATGTTCCATTTGAAGTCGAAGCCGAGGCCGCCATTCTCGACGGGCTCTGTCACACCGGGCCATGCAGTCGATTCCTCGGCGATCATCAGGACATTCGGGCAACGCTGGTGCACGATGCTGTTAAGATGCTTGAAGAACTCTACGGCTTCGAGGTTCTCCCGCCCGCCATATTCGTTCGGAATCCACTCGCCGGCATTGCGGCTGTAGTCGCGGTAGAGCATGGAGGCGACCGCATCCACGCGCAGCGCATCGACATGGTATTCCTCCAGCCATTCGAGCGCGCTGGCGATCAGGAACCCCTTCACCTCGTTGCGGCCGAAATTGTAGATGAGCGTGTTCCAGTCCTTGTGGAAGCCCTCGCGCGGGTCTTCGTGCTCGTAGAGAGCGGTGCCGTCGAAGCGGGCGAGGCCCCAGACGTCGGTGGGGAAATGAGCGGGTACCCAGTCGAGAATAACGCCGATGCCGGACGCGTGGCAGCGATCAACGAAATAGGAGAAATCCTCCGGCGTGCCGTACCGCCCGGTCGGCGCGAAGAGGCCGAGCGGCTGGTAGCCCCAGGAGCCGCCGAAGGGATATTCCATGATCGGCAGCAGCTCGATATGGGTGAAGCCCAGCCGTGCGGCATAAGGGATCAGTCGCTGGCTGAGCTCGATCCAGTCCAGCGGACGGTTTCCGTCCTCGGCGATCCGCAGCCAGGATTCGAGATGGACCTCATAGACTGAAATGGCCGCTTCCCCGTCGCGGATCTCCGTCTTCCGGCGCATCCAGTCTTCGTCGGTCCAGGGATAAGGCGATGCGGAGGCAACGATGGAGGCGGTGGCGGGGGCTGCCTCGCTCGCGCGCGCGATCGGGTCCGCCTTCTGCGCCAGAACGGTGCCGGAGGCGTCAACGATCTCGAACTTGTAGCGTTCACCCTTGCCGAGGCGCGGGATGAAGATTTCCCAGACACCGGCGGAAGGGCGCAGCCGCATAGGATTGCGGCGTCCATCCCAGGCATTGAAGTCGCCAACGACGGACACGCGCCGCGCATTCGGTGCCCAGACGGCGAACCGTACGCCCTCGATGCCATCCACATCCATCACCCGCGCACCAAACGTTCGGCCGAGACTGTAATGCGTGCCCTGCGAGAAGAGGTGCAGGTCGAGATCGCCGAGCAGCGGGCCAAAGGCGTAGGGGTCCTCGGTTTCCTGCACGGCTTCTGGCCAGGTGATCTGCAGCCGGTAACGGGGAAGGTCGGTCAGGGCCGCAAAGAGGCCGGCAGGATGCACGAGTTCAAGGCTCGTTGCGACGGCGCCGCTTGCCGGATCGAGAAGGTCGATCCCGACGGCGCCCGGCATCAGCACGCGGACGATGGTCCGGTCGGCATGCGGATGAGGGCCGAGAATGGCGAAGGGGTCGCCGTGGCGTCCATCGATGAGGGCGGTGATGGCATCGTGGTCGATACCCTGGAGAAGATCAAGGCGTTCCAGCATCAGGCGTTACTTTCCGAAAGTCGGCGAACGATGGCGGAGAAGCCAGCGAGCGGGATGGGCAGCCATTTCGGCCGGTTGCGGGCTTCGTAGGCGATTTCGTACGTCGCCTTTTCCAAGAGGAAGAGGTCGAGGATCTGCGTGCGGATCGCTTCCGGCATGCGCAGGTGGTCCGACGTTTCGGTCACCGTGAAGTAGCTCGACAGAAATGCCGCCTCGGCCTTTTCGATGAAGGCGCGGATGAGTACCGTCCTTCGGTCGTCGTTCGGGTCGGTCACCGCCTCATTGTCGAGTTCGGCCGTTGCACCGAGGTAGCTCAGCGACCGCAACAGGCCGGCGACATCGCGCAGGGGGTTGGTCTTTGCGCGGCGCTCGTCGAGGTTCCGGGCCGGCTCGCCTTCGAAGTCGATGAGATAGGCATCGGCTTCTGCGACGAGGATCTGGCCCAGGTGAAAGTCACCGTGGTTGCGGATCATGAGCGTGTCCGCGGCACGATCTGCGAGCGCGCCGATGGAGGCGAGCAGGGTCTCGCGCCCCTCGACCAGTCTTGAGATCTCGCCGCCAAGCGCCGGATCGACGTCGGCACGCGCGCCGTCGAGGATATCGAGACCGTCCGAAATCTGGCCGATCACCTGACGGCGCAGGTCTTCGATGTCGTTCGTCCCGGCACGAACGGGGGCGAAAGCCTCATCCTCAGTCGGTTTCGCCAGGGCGACATGAAGTTCGCCCAGGCGCGTGCCGACGTTGGAGACGAAGTCCATCAGTGGCGAGAATAGGCCTTCCTGCACATCGGTGGGGGCGATGTCGGAAACGGAGGTCAGCGTATCGTCGAGCGTGCGGCGCAGAGTGCTAAGCATCCAGGTCCAGGCATCACCTTGATTGCGGATGGCGCCCTGAATGATGATCAGCGTCGAGCGCGTGCCGTCCGGCGCGATGCGGGCGATCTCGCCGAGCAGCGGTGCGGTGTTGGCGTAGCCGACGCTGGTCAGATAGCGCGTCATCTCCACTTCCGGATGGATGCCCGGGAAGATGTGGCGGATGAGCTTGGTCATCGCGATATCGCCGACGATCAGCGAGCTGTTGGACTGCTCGGCCGACAGCCAGTGGATCGGCAGATCGTCGCGCACGTCGATGCCATCGAGCTGGTCGCTTCCAATGAACTCCAGCGTGCCGCTGCGTCCGGAGATCTGGGTGCGTTCGCGCAGCCCCTTGAGGACGCCGCGGGCAAAGGCTTCGACCGCAAAGCCATCCGTCAGGAAGCCGACACGGCGACCCTGCCGCAGACGGGCAAGCGCCAGCTGTTGGGCGAGAGCCGGCGGGTTGGCATCGTCCCAGGCGATCGCGAGCGGCAGCATGTAAGTTTCGGTATGCCCTTCGAGTTCCGCCTCGAGTTCGCCGAGCAGGATGTCGTGCGGGAAGCCCATGGGCACGGCGCTGACGATCCTGGCGCTATGCAGCGTTTCGCCCTTGGAGCCGAACCAGCGGCGCTTGGCGAGATAGGAGGGGAGGACATCGCGCGACAGGACGTTTGACAGACGCGGCTCCTCGACCACTTCCAGAAGGTCGCGGCGCAGCACCATGGTCGCGAAATCGGGCAGTTGTTCCGGCGGGTCGTTGCGCCAGGTCGGGCCGTCTGCTTCGGCAACCAGCTGGAACCAGAAAAAGCCGTAGGGTGGCAGGGTCAGGAGATAGGTGAGCTGGCCGATGGGCGGGAAGGGCGACATGCCGGTCAGCTCAATCGGTACGCGGTTCTCGAATTCGGAGAGATCGAGTTCGACGGCCTGCGGCAGGCGGGAGAGGTTGAAAACACAGAGGATCGTGTCGCCTTCATACTCCCGGAGATAGGCGAGGATCTTGCGGTTGCCGGGCTTGAGGAAGCGCTGCGTGCCGCGGCCGAAGGCGACGTGACGACGGCGGAGCGCCAGCATGTGCCGCATCCAGTTCAGGAGCGAATGCGCGTCCGCCGATTGCGCCTCGACGTTCACGGCCTCGTAGCCATAGAGCGGATCCATCACCGGGGGGAGGACGAGGCGAGCGGGGTCAGCGCGGGAGAAGCCGCCATTGCGATCCGGCGACCACTGCATCGGCGTCCGCACGCCATCGCGGTCTCCGAGATAGATATTGTCGCCCATGCCGATCTCGTCGCCGTAATAGATGACGGGCGTGCCGGGCATGGAGAGCAGGAGCGCGTTCATCAACTCGACCCGGCGGCGGTCGCGCTCCATCAGCGGCGCGAGGCGACGGCGGATGCCGAGATTGATGCGGGCGCGGCGGTCGGCGGCGTAGATATTCCAGAGGTAGTCCCGCTCCGCATCCGTCACCATTTCGAGCGTCAGTTCGTCATGATTGCGCAGGAAGATCGCCCACTGGCAATTTTCCGGGATATCGGGCGTCTGGCGCATGATGTCGGTGATCGGAAAGCGGTCTTCCTTGGCGATCGCCATGTACATGCGCGGCATTAGCGGGAAGTGGAATGCCATGTGGCACTCGTCGCCGCTGCCGAAATACTCGTTGGTATCTTCCGGCCACTGGTTGGCTTCGGCCAGCAGCATGCGCCCCGGATGGCTCGCATCCAGCGCCGCGCGGATCTGCTTCAGGATGTCGTGGGTTTCGGCCAGGTTCTCGTTGTTGGTCCCCTCGCGTTCGATCAGGTAGGGGATGGCGTCCAGCCGAAAGCCGTCGATGCCGGTTTCCAGCCAGAAGCGCATGACCGACAACAGCTCTTCGAGGACCTGTGGGTTGTCGAAGTTCAGGTCCGGCTGGTGGGAGTAGAAGCGGTGCCAGTAATAGGCGCCGGCCACCGGGTCCCAGGTCCAGTTGGATTTCTCCGTATCGATGAAGATGATGCGGGTTTCCGGGAACTTCTGGTCCGTATCCGACCAGACGTAGAAATCACGCTCGGGGGAGCCTGCCGGCGCGTTGCGGGCACGCTGGAACCACGGGTGCTGGTCGGAGGTGTGGTTGATGACCAGTTCGATGATGACCCGAATGCCCCGATCATGAGCGGCATCCACGAAGGCCTGGAACTCGTCCATCGTGCCGTAATCGGGGCTGACATCGCCGTAGTCGGCAATGTCATAGCCATCGTCCCGTCGCGGCGACGGGAAGAAGGGGAGTAGCCAGATCGCGGTGACGCCCAGCGACGAGATATGGTCGAGCTTCTCCTGCAAACCCTTGAAGTCACCGATGCCATCGCCGTTTCCATCGTGAAACGACTTGATGTGCAGCTGGTAGATGATCGCGTCTTTATACCATAGCGGGTCAGAAGAGCCGCTTTCGCCATGCGCGTGCGGGCGGGTGCGGCTGTCGTCCTCAGCCTGATCGGTGAGCATATCCATGTCGGTTCCTCCCTATCGAACCCGCCAGATGCCGAACGGCATCGACGGATCGAGGCGGATGCGTTGTATTTTTCCCGTCCAGGTGAAGGCCCGGTTGGCAATGAGGTCTTCCATCGGAAGCGAGCCGTCGTCGGGAAGGTTCCATGACCAGAGCGGCACTTCGACATCCGCTTCCTGCGTCGCGTTCGGATCGAGGCTGATGGCGATCAGCACCACGTTCTCGCGGCCGGCGCTGGCCTTTTCGAAGAACATGACATTGTCGTTCCAGGCGGGCAGCAGCGTCAGGCCGAGATGCGAGTGAAGCGCCGGGTTCTCGCGGCGGATGCGGTTCAGAAGCGCAATTTCGCCCTTGATGTGGCCCGGCCGGTCATAGTCCCATGCCCGGATCTCGTACTTCTCGCTGTCGGCATATTCCTTGCGCTTGGCATCCGGCCGGCCT
Source organism: Ferranicluibacter rubi (assembly GCF_011603255.1). Taxonomy (GTDB): domain Bacteria; phylum Pseudomonadota; class Alphaproteobacteria; order Rhizobiales; family Rhizobiaceae; genus Ferranicluibacter; species Ferranicluibacter rubi. Next base: position 25,422 of record NZ_JAANCM010000011.1, read on the forward strand.
TCGCAAAGCTCGAAGCCATTATAGACGCCCCAGAGCCCCGACAGCGTTGCGGCGAGCGCGGCGCGGATGAGATAGGCCGGGCGCGGCGCGTTCTGCAGGAAGTCCGGGTTGATATCGTGCGTGTTGACGAAGAAGTGCGGGCGGAAGAACTCCTTCGGCTCCTGCGTCGTAATTTCCCGCATGTACTCTTCGAGTTCCCACTTCTCGTTGCGCCACGTAAAGTAGGTGTAGGACTGCGAGAAGCCGACTTTCGCCAGACGGTACATGACCTTCGGCTTGGTGAAGGCTTCCGATAGGAACACGACCTCGGGATGACGGCCGCGAATATCGGCGATCAGCCACTCCCAGAAGGGAAACGGCTTGGTGTGGGGATTGTCGACGCGGAAGAGTTTTACGCCTTGATCGACCCAGTGCTGAACGACATCGCGCAGCGTCTCCCACAACGATGGCACGGCGTCCTTCGCGTAGAAATCAACGTTGACAATGTCCTCGTACTTCTTCGGCGGGTTTTCGGCATAGCGAATGGTGCCGTCCGGTCGCCAGTCGAACCAGCCGGGGTGATCCTTCAGCCAGGGGTGATCCGGCGAGGCCTGGATGGCGAGATCGAGCGCGATTTCGAGTCCGTGATCGGCGGCAGCCGCGACCAGCCTGCGGAAATCCTCAAGCGTGCCGAGTTCCGGATGGATGGCATCATGACCGCCATCCGGCGAGCCGATGGCATAGGGGCTGCCGGGATCTGTCGGGCTGGGCGTCAGCGTGTTGTTGCGGCCCTTGCGGTTCGTCGTGCCGATCGGGTGGATCGGCGGGAAATAGAGGACGTCGAAGCCCATCTCACGGATGGCGGGTAGTCGGCCGATGACATCATCGAACGTACCGTGACGGTTCGCATCGCCGCTCTGCGAGCGCGGGAAGACCTGAAACCAGCTGGCAAAACCAGCTGCCTTCCGCTCGGCATCGACGGGGATGACGGCGGAGCGGACGCTGAACGGCCGGCGGTCTGCGCGGGCCATGAGGGCGAAGGTTTCCGGTGCCAGCAGCCGCTTGGTCTTCGCGTCCGCATCCTCGTCCGCCAGCGTTGCAAGAAGCGCTTTCAGTTCGGGTTGAACCCGCTGGGGGCCATGTTCTTCTGCGGCCTTGATGAAGTTGATGCCTTCCTGGATTTCCAGCGTCAGATCGAGATTGGCCTCGTGCTTCTTGCCGAGTTCATAGCGGAAGATAGCGTAAGGGTTGCGCCAGGCCTCCACGACGTATTCGTGGCGACCCATGCGCTTCAGGGTAAATTCCGCCTTCCAATGGTCGTTAATGACGAACTGCATCGGAACTTCTGTCCATTCCTGCGCATCCACCGGACGCCAGAGCAGGACGGCTGCCAGCGGATCATGGCCGTCGCCGAAGATATCGGCTTCCACCTTCACGACATCGCCGACGACGCGCTTTACCGGGAAGCGGCCGTCATCAACCGCAGGTGCGACTTTCTCGATGGCCAGACGCGGCGTATCAGCGGCCGCGCGCGCATCCATAGCGGCGCCTGCCATGAGGATCGGCTTGGACGCCGTGCCCTCGAAGATGCGTAGCTCGCCCGGTGCAAGCCGCACATCGGCATCGAGCGCGCGTTCGGGTCGGGCGATATCGCACAGCGGCAGGAAGGCGGATGCCGCCTCGCGGATCGCATTGAACGGTGCTGCGGCGCTCCGGCGAAGATCGCGGTTGCAGACGATGACGCGCACGGTCTCAGCCTGACGAAGGTCCGCGTGATCGCCCTGAACGAGAGCGCTCACGGATGTCGCGCTGCCGGCAATCAGGGTGAGCGGCGTTGCAGCCGAGGGTGTTGCGGCAGCAAGCCGTTCGTTGAGGGATCGTATCTCGGAGGAGATGTCGAAGGCGCCTTGGGATTTCAGGGCGCGGATGCCGCTGCCATGACCATGCATCGGGTTCAGCGGTGTCGATGCGCCGAACTCGAAGCCCATCGGGATCAAAATGCCCTGGCCGATCGTCGCGGAGAGGCCGAGCGTGCGGATGGCGTGCCGCTTCAGGATCTCGATGCTCTCCGTGCCATGGGCGATGCGCTTGGCGAACGGTGCTTCGGGAAAAGCGATTTGGTAGCCGAAATTCCGCTGAAGCTCGTACTCGTCGAGAAGCCAGCGATCCCTGAGGTTCCACCAAGCGAGCGACGAGAAGCTGGCCTCGAATCCGGCTCCGGCAAGGGCTTTACGATCTTCGAAGGTCGTGCCCGGCGTCCAGGCGAGGAAACGGACCTGCGGCTGACGCTGATGAACGTTCGAGATCAGCGTCCGCCATGCATTCGCCGGTATGGCAGCAAGGCCGACGCAGCGGAAGCCGCTGACACCGGCGTCGGCGAGCGTCTGGATGCGATCCGCCCACGTGGTGATCAGCGTGGCTTCCGAGTCCGCGTCATGTGCGTGGACAGCCCGGCTGCCGGCGACGGTGGGCGAGATACGCGGATCGACGGAGCCGCTTGTGTCGGAATGTGTATCTGCTTCGCGTCCGACGACGAGATCCAGCATCAGGGAGAGGCCATGTCGCCGCGCGGCATCGACCAGAGCCGACACGCCGTCCTCGACGCTCTCGCCAAGCCCGAGTTCCGGGTTCAGCTTTTCGAAGTCGGCCGTGACGAACAGGCTGGTTGTCTCACCCTTCTGAAAGACGGGTGCTGATAGTACCGTGTCGAAACCGAGCGTCGCAGCATGCGCAAAGGCCGCGTCCCACGCCTCCATCCCCCGCAATTGCAGGGGGTGGACGTAGTAGATCCGCGGCGGCGTGATGACAGGTGTGTGTGCTTCGGCTAGCGAATGAACATTCATGGGCTGTCTCGCGTTGTTTCATCGAGAACCGTGCGAACCCCAAGCTTGTTCCACATCGTCTTGCCGATCATGGCAGAACGATGCCGTCAGCCACGCGCAAACGTCATCCTACGACCGCGGGCGTTCCTCCCGCATGACCGTGGATATGGCGACGAGAAGCGGCGCTTCGGACAGGGCTTCGAGCGCCAAGGACAGCTTCGGCTTCCAGTTCGGATAGCTGTCGCTCGTTCCCGGAACGTTGGTCGGGTTCTTCTCTCCGGTCATATCGGCGAGACGCACGGCAGAGAGCGCCGATGCCGTCCTGGCGATGAAGCGGTGGGCGTCGATGACGATACGGGTCAAGGCCTGATCCTGTGCCGAACCCGGAGGCAGGTGGGGAGGTTGCTTGATACCCGCGTCGTCCAGTGCCCGTGCCAGATCCTTCCGCTCCGTCTTGCGCTCTTCCTGATGCGCCTTGGTGATATCCGGCGGCAGGATGCCGTGTTCGGCGCGGGTGGTGATATCCGCACCACGCCACCAACCGGCGAGCGTCTGGTGGTCATGCGTGGAGATGCAGGCGAGCGACAGTGCCGGATACTCTTGCCCCGGCTTGAAGCCGTCTTCGGTGCGCTCGTAGGAGAGGATCCGGTAGGAGAGGATGCGTGCCTCCGTGAGGTCGTCCTGCAGGCCATCGGGGAGGACGCCGAGATCCTCGCCGATGACAAGGCATTCATGGTGCCCGGAGGTTTCCGCGAGAATGCCGAGGAGATCCTTTTCCGGATATTCGACATAGGCGCCGCCATCCGGCTTGAGGTCGAGCGGGACAAGGAACAGGCGGCGCAGGGCCGCGGCGTGATCGATGCGGATGGCGCCGGCATAGCGCATGGCGGCGGTTACCATGCGCTGGTAGGGCGAGGGGTCGCCGCTGGCGATGGCGGCCGGCTGGAAGGCGGCGAGATGCCAGTCCTGTCCTTCGGCCGCGAAGGGATCCGGCGGGCTGCCGACGGTGGCCGCGGAGACGTAGAGATCGCGCTCGCCCCAGGTGGCGGCGCCATCGAGCGCTTCGCCCACCGCGAGATCGAGATAGAGTCCGATCCGCATGCCGGCTGCTTTCGCAGCCTCGGAGGCCGCGTCGAGTTGGCCGTGCGCCAGCCATTGCAGCCACATATGGAAGCGGATCTCGTCCTCGTGCGTTTCGGCAAAGGCTGCGACGTCAGGGCTCTCCGGGTCCTTGAAGCTCTCCGGCCATGCATGCCAGCCGGCGCCGAGGCCCTGGGCCGACATCGTGAAGGACAGGGCTTCGAACAGCGCGTGGAGACGCAGAGGCGCGCCCTCGCGCGTGATGAAGGTCTCGAAATTCTCGGGGTTGGATGATCCGTTCTGTTCGGGCGTCCAGCCTGCCCAGATGTTGCGCAGCGCTTCCAGCTTCAGGCTGCAGACGCCGACATAATCGACCAGCGTGGTTTCCCGCAATTCGGCTGCCCTGCGCTCCACATCCGGATGCGGCTCATAACCGGGAACGCGATCGACGGCGATATAGAGCGGGTTCAGGCGCTGGCGACTGGAGGGTTCATAGGGGCTGCAACGATCGGGGTCGGCGAGGAACGGCGCGTGCAGCGGCGTCAGTCCGATGAAGTCGGCGCCGAGCGGACCGAACACGCGGGCGATATCGCAGAGATCCTGAAAATCGCCGATGCCCCAGTTGCGGGACGAGCGAAGCGCGTAGGGCTCGAGCGTCACGCCCCAGACGCGGGTTTTTCCGAGGAAGGGCGGGAGGTAGGAGGCGGGCAGGGTTTTCGTCGTCGCGGTCTTCTGCCCGACCAAGGGCTTGCCCGGTTGCTCGGGGGCATCGAGATCGACGTTCAGCGCCTCGAGAATTTTGATCTTCGTCTCGGTGGAGACCGTAACCTCGTCCTTCTCAGGGCTCGGTCGTGTTTCGCCGATACCGTGCCGGCGTGCAAGCTCGTCGATCGTCTCGCGCTTCATGGATGTCGTCGCCTTCTGAGGAAGTCCTGATATGGGTAATTCAGGGAGACCTAAGGCGGTTCGTCCGGATGGCAAACGGCGGCGATGCGAATGTCGTGACGTGGGTCGCTTCCTAGAGGCGGGTAAGCCCGGCTGCCCGCCTCAGTGGCTCGTCGCCGCCTTGGCTTGGCGCATGGCGGCCAGATATTTCTCGCCAGGGCGCGAGGCCATGGCGGCAACCTTGATGCGGGTCTGTTCGCGGTGGGCCTCCGCACGCTGGCGGGCGGCTTCGCCCTGGGCGATCAGGATCCGGACGCTTTCGCGCAATTCGATCTGCTTATCCATCGCATACCTCATGCTGCTGCGAGATCGGCAACCTCGCCGAACTGGATGATCAGGCGGGGATCGCTCATGTCCCCGGACTCCTCGTCGACCTTGACCGCATAGGCCGCCACGCCGGGAAAGCGGGTGGACATGGAGGTTGCGATCTTCTCGGCGCTGACGGCATTCGACGCCTGGCGCATCTCGCCGGGGGCAACGCCGCCGCGGACCTTCTTGAAGGGCAAGACAATGAATTTCTCTGCTATTGCCATCTCGAACCATCTCCTGATTTGTTCTCTAAATGTTCTATTTTTGAACGCATGTCAAGGGATCCGTTTCCGGATGGGCAACCATTGCTTTCGAAGGGACATCGCAAGCGTGGAGCAGGTCTTTCTTTCAGGTGTATAATTGACAAAATAATACTTCTTTAGATTGTGTAAAAGATCGTAAATAAAAATATAAATTAATTAGAATGCCACATTAAACCGGTTTTAACGCTCTTGAGGGAAAGTTCTCTCTATCAGATCGGCCCGGGGAACCGGCTCCTGATCCGCATGAAGCGGATCGTCATGAGTGCCCGATCATTTCCCATTTTTCTCGACCTCGGCACCTCCCCGTGCCTCCTAAATGCATGAACGGTGCCGTACCGGCACCGCCATTAACATTCCTGTCCCTCATGGGGACGCGGCTGTGGGCTCTGCCGCGCCCGTCGTTAAGGTTCTCCTCGTATGTCTGTTCAAGATCCCATGCCCTCGGTGCCTCTTGTGCTTCCGGTTGCGTTGACCATTCGCCAATCCCGAGACATTGCCGAAATGCTGCGGACTGCTTTCGAGCACCCCGGCGACGTTGTCATCGATGTTCCGGAAGCTGCTGAAGCCGATCTTTCGTTCATCCAGCTTCTCGAAGCCTCGCGGCGCTATGCCGAGACGCTCGGCCGCAGCTTTTCCCTCTCAAGACCCGCTGAAGGCAGCCTGCTGTCGACGCTCGCGCGCGGCGGATTTCTCACCGACATGACCCCGCAAGACAGCCGGTTCTGGCTGCACGGCAAGGAACAGATGCAATGAGCGCCCATATTCTCACCGTCGATGACAGCGCCAGCATCCGGATGACCACCCGGATCGCGCTGACGGGTGCCGGCTATCAGGTGACCGAGGCCGTGGATGGTGTCGATGGTCTGGCCAAGGCCAAAGGCGGCCGCTTCGACATGATCGTCACCGACCTGAACATGCCCAACATGAACGGCCTTGCCATGATCCAGGCACTACGCGCCTCGCCCGCCCATACCGGCATTCCGATCATCTTTCTGACGACCGAGTCGGATGCCGAGATGAAGGCCCAGGCCAAGGCCGCAGGCGCGACGGGCTGGATCACCAAGCCGTTCGATCCCGAGCAGCTCGTCAAGATCACCCGGAAGGTGTTGGGCAAATGAACCTGATGGATCCTGTGCAGGTCTTTCGCATGGAGGCCGCCGAGCTGTTCGTCGTCATCGAGGAGGGTCTTCTCGACCTCCTCGGCGATCTGTCGAACCAAGCGCAGATCGACGCCGTGTTTCGCGGTCTCCACACGCTGAAGGGGTCGGGCTCCATGTTCGGCTTCGAGGCGCTGGCGGCCTTCACCCACCATTGCGAGACGGCGTTCGACCGGGTGCGCAAGGGCGAGGTGCCGGCCACGGCCGAGCTCGTGGCGGCGGTGCTGGAAGCACAGGATCACATGAAGGCGCTGGTGGACACGCCGAACGGCGACCATGAGGCGACCGGAAACGGCTTGCTGGCAAAGCTGCAGGCGGCCGTGGGCGCCAAGGCTGCGCAGGGCTGTGTCGTCGCGGCCCCGCTGCCGGCGGCCGTTGCGGGTACCTCCTCTGCTGCCGCGCCGGCGGCCACGCGCTGGCGGCTGCGCTTCCGCCTGCCGGTCAATGCCATGGCGAACGGCACCAATCCCCTCGGCCTGCTCGACGAACTGGCCGATCTCGGCGACTGCACCATCAAGGCCGATACCTCCGCCATTCCGAGCCTCGACGCGATCGAGCCCGACGACCTTCATATCGGCTGGACGGTGGAGCTGACGACGACACAGCCGCAGCCGCGCGCCGCCATCGAGGACGTCTTCATCTTCGTCATGGACGATATGGAGATGGTGCTTGAAGAGGTCTCTTCCGCGCCGGCCCCGGCCGTCGCCTCCGCACCAACCCCAGCCTTGGCCCCGACATCCGTCGCGCTCCCTCTCGCCGACGCTGCACCATCCGAGCCGGCGCGCGCCGTCAATACCGCGCCTGCCATCGCCGATGCCAAGCAGACGAAGCCCGCGGCCGAGAACGTCCGCGTTCCCGCCGAACGGCTGGACGAGCTGATGGACCGCGTCGGCGAGCTCGTCATCGCCCAGTCCCGTCTGTCGCAGCTGGCCGGCGTCAGTGCCGATATCCAGCTGCGCTCGGTCTCCGAAGACGTCGAGCGTCTGTCGGGCGAGCTGCGCGACACGATGATGGTGCTGCGCATGGTGCCGGTCGGCAGCCTGTTCGGCCGCTTCCGCCGCCTCGTCCACGATCTCGCCCGGGAAACCGGCAAGGAGATCGAGCTCGTTACCGAAGGCGAGACCACGGAGGTCGACAAGACGGTGATCGAGCGCCTGGCCGATCCGCTCGTCCATCTCGTGCGCAATTCGATCGATCACGGGCTGGAGATGCCCGAGGACCGCCTGGCCTCCGGCAAGGCGCGCGCCGGCCGCGTAACGCTGTCGGCCCGTCAGGCCGGCGGCGAGGTCATCATCACCATTCGCGACGACGGGCGCGGCATCGACCGCGAGCGCGTCCGCGCCAAGGCCGAGGCCTCCGGCCTCATCCAGCCCGGTCAGATGCTGCTCGATCAGGAGTTGCTGCAGCTGATTCTTCAGCCGGGCTTTTCCACAGCCGCCCAGATCACCAGTCTTTCCGGCCGCGGCGTCGGCATGGATGTCGTCAAGAAGACGGTCGAGGCGCTCCGCGGCGTCATCGACATGCAAAGCACGCCGGGCGAAGGCTCCGAGATCTCGCTGCGCATCCCGCTGACGCTCGCCATCATCGACGGGCTTCTCGTTCGGGTCGGCACGGGCTCCTACGTCATTCCGCTCTCGGCAGTGGAAGAGTGCCTGGAACTGTCGGCCGAGGAGGACCTGCGCTCGCGCGGTCGCAGCTTCATCTCGCTGCGCGATCACCTCGTGCCCTTCCTGCGGCTGCGCGAGCTGTTTCGCACCGGCACCCCGCCGGATCGCTACCAGAAGATGGTGGTCATCTCCACGGGCAACGAGCGCGTCGGGCTCGTGGTCGACCAGATCATCGGCGACCACCAGACCGTCATCAAGGCAATGTCGAAGCTGCATCACGACGTCGTCACCTTCTCGGGCGCCACCATTCTCGGCGACGGCAATGTCGCGCTGATCCTCGACGTCACGCATCTCGTGACCGTTGGCCAGCAGCAGGAGGCGCAGTTGCGGGCTGCCGGATGAACAAGCATATCAGGAAACACGAGACCGACCTGCTCTGGAGGGACCGCGAGGATGTCGCCGTCCTGACCTTCAATCTCAATGGCGAAACCTTCGCCATTGAGGCGACGGTGGTCCAGGAGATCCTCGACCTCCTGCCCGAAACGCGGGTGCCCGGCGCCAAGGCCTTTCTCGGCGGCGTCATCAACTTCCGCGGCAAGGTCATTCCGCTGGCCGACATTCGCCTCGCCTTCGGCATGGAGGCGGGCGAAGCGACCATCGACAGCCGCATCATCGTCGTCCAGCTCGACATCGACGGCGAGCCCTGCCTCGTCGGCATCCGCACCGACAAGGTCTACGAAGTCACCACCCTTGCCCAGGCATCCAGCGAACCGCCGCCCAGCATCGGCATGCGCTGGCGTGCCGACTTCATCGACTGCCTCGTCAAGCGAAACGGCGAGTTCATCATCGTGCCGAACCTGAAGAAGATCTTCTCGGTCGATGTCACTCCGACGGGAATGCTCTTCACGGGCTAGGGCTCCGGTTACACCGATTCCGACATTCGGCCGACCTTTCATATCCGTCACTCTTCACCCTATCCACGAAAGCGAAATCCCGATGCGGATGACGATCAAACTGAAACTGGCCGGCGCGTTCGGCTTCCTCATTCTTCTCTCATGCGGCATGGCGGTGCTTGCCATCGTCAACCTGTCCTCGCTGAACAGTTCGATCACCGACATCATCCAGGGACCTGCGGCAAACCTCAGGGATTCCAGCGATCTCTCGGATGCCGTTCTGACATCCATCCAGCAGGAAAAGAACGCCATCATCAACACCGATGCGTCGCTGATCGAAGGCTACGTATCGTCCGTCACCGGACAGCGCGAAACGATCGCCCGGATCGTCAAGAGCTTCGACCGCGAAACGAATCCGCTCATCCGGCAGAAGGTCGCTGATTTCCAAGCGACCTATCCGGCCTGGGTCAAGATGCAGGACGGCGTTCTGCAACTCGCGAAGGAGAACACGCCCGACAGCAATCGCCGCGCGGGCGAGATTTCGATGGGCGACGGTGCCCAGGTCACCAAGGCATTGCTGACGTCCCTCTCGGGCCTCAACGACCAGATCGCCGCCGACCTGACCACGACCGATCAGGCGACCAACGCGCAGTATGAATTCTCCCGCAACGTGTTGATCGGCAGTCTTGTTGCCATGCTCCTGATCTCCACGGCCGTCGCTTCCATCATTGCGATGGGTATCAATAGCGGCTTGAAGAAGATCCGCATCATGGCCGAAGCCGTTGCCATCGGTGACCTCGACCAGACCGTTTCCGTCAAGACGAACGACGAGATCCGCGATGTGGTCGATGCCGTCATGGTCATGACCGGCAATCTGCGCGAAACGGCCAAGTCCGCCGACCAGATCGCCAATGGCGACCTGACGAACACGCCGAAGCCCCTCTCCGACAAGGACATTCTGGGCAGCTCCCTGCAGCTGATGGTCGAGCGCCTACGCGGCGTTGTCGGCGATGCGCTGTCGGCCTCCGACAACGTCTCCTCGGGCAGCCAGGAACTGTCCTCGAGCTCCGAACAGCTGAGCCAGGGCGCAACCGAGCAGGCCTCGTCCGCCGAGGAAGCCTCCGCTTCGATGGAAGAGATGGCGGCTAACATCAAGCAGAACGCCGACAATGCCGCCCAGACGGAGAAGATCGCCCGCCAGTCGTCCAAGGATGCAGAAGCCAGCGGTGCTGCGGTTGCCCGCGCTGTCGTCGCCATGCGCACGATTGCCGAGAAGATCTCCATCGTTCAGGAAATCGCCCGCCAGACCGATCTGCTGGCGCTGAACGCCGCCGTGGAAGCGGCCCGTGCCGGCGAACATGGCAAGGGCTTTGCGGTCGTTGCCTCCGAAGTGCGCAAGCTGGCCGAACGCAGCCAAGCGGCGGCCGCCGAAATCAGCGGTCTCTCCGGCGAGACGGTGCAGGTGGCGACCGAAGCCGGCGACATGCTCGGACGCCTCGTGCCCGACATCCGCAAGACGGCCGAACTGATCGCCGAGATCTCGGCTGCCTGCCGCGAGCAGGATATCGGGGCCTCGCAGATCAACGAGGCGATCCAGCAGCTCGACAAGGTGACGCAGCAGAATGCCGGTGCTTCCGAGCAGATGTCGGCGACCTCAGAGGAACTGGCCGCCCAGGCCGAGGAGCTTCAGGCCTCCATCGCCTTCTTCCGGGTGGACAACGTCTCGCACAAGCATCAGCCGGCCCCGATCGCCGCCGCTCCCCAGCGGTCCACGCATCATGCGGCCCATCATGGGGCAACGGCACGCCCGGCCGCCGCCCCGCGCAAGCCGGCAGCTGCCGCCCCCCGCCAGAGCGTTTCTGCCCAGCAGGCCCGCGTGAAGGGTTTTGCGCTGGATATGTCAATGGGCGGCCCGGACGCCGACGACGCCGACTTCAAGCAGAGCGCCTGAGATGGACCATATGCCTGCGGAGTCCCAGTTCGTCACCTTCAGCCTCGGGGAAGAGCTGTTTGCCGTTCCCGTCACCGTGGTCCGGGAGATCCTGGACCACGAGGACCCGTTCAAGATCCCGCACGGGCCCGACTACCTGATGGGCCTGCGCGACGTGCGCGGCCAAGGCGTACCGATCATCGACCTGCGCCTGCGGCTGGGCATGACGCCCACCGTGCGCACGCCGCACACCCGCATTCTGGTGCTCGACATTCCCTTGGGCGAGAAGGATCTCGCCCTCGGGCTGGTGGCCGACAAGGTGTTCGAGGTGACCCCCTTCCGGCGCGACAGCATCGAGCAGGCGCCCGATATCGGCGTGCGCTGGCGGTCGGACTACATCCGCGGTGTCGTCCGCCGCGAAACCGGCTTCGTCGTCATCATCGATCTTGCCCGGCTGTTTTCGGATAGCGGATCGGCGCTTGCCGCGACAGGCCTGCCGGAGCGCAGCGTCGCATGAGCACGGCAAGGCCCGCCATCCCAGGAGCATCTTTTCCGTGACACAGGCCGCTTCCTATCAAAACGCTTCCCGTCATGGCGCTTCCTCTACGGAAGGCGGACGGCTGAGTGCGCGCAACTTCAAACGGCTTGGCGCCTATATCTACGACTATAGCGGCATCAAGATGCCGCAGAGCAAGGCCACCATGCTCGAAGGCCGGTTGCGGCGGCGGCTGCGCGCCACCGGCATCGAAACGCTCGACGCCTATTGCGACTTTCTGTTCGACGGGCATGGGATCGAGCGCGAGGCGATCCACCTGATCGACGCCGTCACCACCAACAAGACGGATTTCTTCCGCGAGCCGAACCATTTCGACATTCTGCGCCAGACGATCCTGCCGGGATTGAAGGAACAGGGCGTGCGGCGCGTCCGCACCTGGAGTGCGGCCTGTTCCACGGGTGCGGAGCCCTACACGATGGCGATGGTGCTGGAGGACTACCGGCAGACCTGCAACGGCCCTGATTACTCGATCCTGGCCACCGATCTCTCGACACAGGTTCTCGAGGTCGCGACCAAGGGTATCTATACGGAGGAGATGATCCGGCCGGTTCCGGCCGATCTGCGCCGCCGCTTCGTCATGACCGCTCGGGACCCGGCGCGCGGTGAGGTGCGCATCGTGCCGCAGCTACGCTCCCGCGTCGGCTGCATGCGGCTGAATTTCATGGACGACGTCTATCGTGTCGGCGAGCCGATGCATGTGATTTTCTGCCGTAACGTGCTGATCTACTTTGACAAGAAGACCCAGATGCATGTGCTGAACCGGCTGGTCGATTGCCTGCTTCCCGGCGGGCATCTGCTGATCGGTCATTCCGAGTCGATCACCGGCATGAACCTGCCGGTCCGCCAGCTTGCCAATACCGTCTTCGTGAAGGAATAGCCTGTGCCCGGCAAACAGATCCGCGTCCTGATCGTTGATGATTCCGCCAGCGTCCGGCAGACGCTGACGGCCGTTTTGGAATCCGACCCGGGCATTACCGTCATCGGCGCGGCCTCGGATCCGTTCATGGCCGCCAAGCGCATCCAGGAGGAAATTCCCGACGTCATCACGCTGGATGTGGAGATGCCGCGCATGGATGGCATCACCTTCCTGCGCAAGCTGATGTCGCAGCGGCCCATTCCCGTCGTCATGTGTTCATCGCTGACGGAGACGGGTACGGAAACGCTGATGCAGGCGCTGGAAGCCGGTGCCGTCGATGTCATCCTGAAGCCGAAGATCGGCGCGGCGGACTATCTCGCCGAACAGGCGGCCCGGATCTGCGACGTTGTCAAGAGTGCGGCCCAGGCGCGCGTCCGGCAGAAGGCCGGACGCGTCGTGTCGGCATCTGCAGGCGGACCCAGCGAGAAGCTGACGGCCGATGCCATGCTGCCGCCGCCCTCAGGCAGGGCCATGGCGCGTACCACGGAAATGGTCGTCTGCATCGGCGCCTCCACAGGCGGCACGGAAGCGTTGCGCGAACTGCTCGAACGGCTGCCGTCGAATGCGCCCGGCATCGTCATCGTCCAGCACATGCCGGAGAAGTTCACCGCCGCCTTCGCCAAACGCCTGAACGGGCTTTGCGAGGTGGAGGTGAAGGAGGCCGAGGATGGCGACCCGGTGCTGCGCGGCCATGTGTTGATTGCACCCGGCGACCGCCACATGATGCTGGAGCGGCAGGGTGCGCGCTATCACGTCTCGGTCCGGCCCGGGCCGCTCGTCTCGCGTCATCGCCCGTCGGTGGATGTACTGTTCCGCTCGGCCGCGCGGGCGGCCGGCAGCAATGCCATGGCGGCGATCATGACAGGAATGGGCGACGACGGTGCGCGCGGCATGCTGGAAATGCATCAGGCCGGCGCCTTCACGATCGCCCAGGACGAAGCGACGTCCGTCGTCTTCGGCATGCCGAAGGAAGCGATCGCCCGTGGCGGCGTCGACCGGATCGTGCCGCTCGGACAGATCGCCATGGAAATCCTCTCCGAGGACAGGCGTCGCTAGCTGTTTTAACCCGGCCTTAACCATGACGCCGCAAAACTCGTTCCGGACGCCATGTGAGCGGCGGTCGGGACGGGCGATGACAAGCTCTGTGACGGAAACGGGGTTTGCAATGGCTATCATCACTTTCGCCAATACCAAGGGCGGCGCCGGCAAGACCACGGCCGTGCTGCTTCTGGCGACGGAACTCGTGCGGCGTGGCCATCGCGTGGCGATCATCGACACCGATCCGCAACGCTGGATCTCCCGCTGGTTCGAGGCCGCAGATCCCGTCGCCAACCTGACGGTCGCCACCTTCGTTTCGCTCTCGGCCTTGCCGCGCACGGTCGAGGAATATCGCTCCGCCGATTACGTGATCATCGATCTCCCCGGCGCCCAGTCGCCCTTGCTGGCGACCGCGCTCGGCCTGTCCGATCACGTGCTGATCCCCATACAGGGCAGTTCCATGGATGCGCAGGGCGGGGCGCAGGTTCTGGAGCTGCTGTCCTATCTCGACCGCAAGGCCGGCATCCGCATTCCCCATTCCGTGGTTCTCTCGCGGGTCAATTCCATGGTCACCACACGCGGTCTTCTCGCCGTCAAGATGCTGCTGCAGGAGCGCTCGGTGCATATGCTCTCGACCCCGATCATCGAGCGCGCCGCGTTCCGCGACATGTTCGAGTACAAGACCTTCCTGCATCTCATGAACCGCGACCGCGTCAGCAATCTCGACAAGGCGATCCTCAATGCGGAACGCTATGCCGACGAGGTGCAGGCGCTGGTGAAAGGCCGGGCGAGGGGCGCTGAGTCCAACCTTTCCCTCAAGGCCGACGCAGCCTGACGGGGGTCGAGGCTAGAACAACGCGTCTTCGAAGAGATCGTCGTCGCTCATCGCAGCAGCTGGCGCGGCCGCCGCAGGTGCTGTGTCCAGCTCTTCCGTCGGGAAGATCGACAGGTGAATGTCGCGCTCCTGCGCCATCGTGTAGGTCCGGTAGATGGTCTGCGACAGGCTTGCCGCTGCCGCTGACGGCACGGGTGCACCCAGATCATCGGCGAAACGGCCGGCCATCTCGACGCAGGCTTCCAGAACGGTGCCGAGGCTGCTTTCGAAGTCGAGCGCGCCGATGGCCGCAGCGATCTTTCCGAAGACGGCATCGCCCTGTTCGTTGAAGGCGTCGAGATTTTCATCCATCTGCGTCGAGACGGCGGAGATCGACTGGAGGGCCATGTCGAGCGGCATTGCGATATTCGCGATCTCCGAGCCGCTGCCGGACGAAAGCGAGGCGGCGGAGGTTTCGATCCGCCGCATGCCGGCGACGACATTGTCGGCGGGCTCTTCCAGCCGGCCTGCAAACGTGCGCAGTTCGCCACTGACGACGTTGACCGAGCGACCGGCATCGCCCAGCCGCGAGCATCGCAGGTTGGAGTTCAGCGCCATGTAGTGGATGTCGACCTTGATCGACCGGATCATCTCGATCGCGGTGATCAGCGTCTGCACGGCATCGACGACGGAAGCGACGAGCGCCGTCGCATCGCGGCTGCGACCCTCGACACGGGCGGCAAGGTCGCAGGCGTGACGAATGTCGCGCGCGATGACCTTCAGAATGTCCTCGTCCGGCGCGTCGCGAAAGCCCGCAAGCTCCGACCGGAGGTCGAGAATGCGGGAAGCATCCGCCGTGAAGCTCGAGATCGTCGTGAAGACGCTGGCACATTTCTTCCGGAAATCCAGCAGTGTCTCTTCCAGCTGGGCATGGGCCAGATGCAGGACGCAGGCGGCGATGCCGTCTCGCTCGGCACTGCCGAGATGCCGGCCATCGCCTTCGAGGAAGGCATCGAGATGGGTGAAGCTCGCCTGGACATGCTCGATCCGCTGGCGCGTGATGTCGCCGATCTGAAGGGCAGACAACGCCGCGGCGATCTTCGTCTGGACGTTGGCAGCAACAGCCCTGACCTCGCCGGCGCGCTTGGCCATGGCCGCGTGCTGCGCGATCAGCCGGGTCGCATTGCCGGTGAGGTTGGCGACGATCTCGGGGATGGCGACGCGAAAATCGCCGAGGACGGAGGAGGAAAAGCTGCGTGCGGTGGACAGTTCGCCTTGCATGGATTTGAGCTCGGCTGCGAAACGCTCGATCTCGCCGGCGCCCGAATGGATGCGGTCACGGATTTCGTCGGCGAAATCGGCAAACTCATCGAGGCCGGCACCGGTGATCTTGACGGTGATGGCGAAGACCTTGAGGTAGCGAAAGGTCTCGTGCATGTCATCGACATGGCGGCGCGATGCGGCGCAGAGATCGGCGATCTCGTCGAAGGACAATTGCCGTTCTGCCATGATGTCCGGCAGGCGGGCGAGCTCTGCGATCGTCCGGTGCAGACCGGCAATCGCCGCCGTGGTTGTCTCGCCGTCCAATGCGCCGGTGACACGATCGAGTGTGCCGACGAGCCCGGTCACGAGCTCCATGACGGCCACGAGAGAGGCTCCGCCATCCAGAAACGCCGTCTCGATCCGCTGATGCGCCTGTGTCAACCTGTCTTCGAGGTTGCCGCGTGCATAGGTGCTCGACTGGGAATTACGCAGGGCTAGCGGCATGGTTCTGGGTCCATTCTTCGTTCCCCCGACGTATATCGGAAAGGCCCGAAGGTGCCGTAAAGGAGCAGGCTTAAGGGATCGTAACCTGAGGTTTTATTCAGCGTGCAACCTTTCGGCTCGCTCGATGGGAACTTTTGCGCCGGTCATCCGTTGCTGCCTCGGCGCGCCGAGACTTGGTCAAACGCCTCTTCCTGTCGCGGAAACCACTGTTGCCCCGGCCGTACGCGCCAGCGATGATATCCTCTACGTCACGATCGTCGAAACCTTACGATCTCCCCAGACAAGGAACAGAACCCATGGACCAGTCCGTAAAATCGCGCCGTAAGGCCGACCTGAAGACGCCGACAGGACTTTCGCAGGAAGGTGTGAAGGACATTTCCGGAGGCGCGACCGCCCTTCTGGCCGATGTCTTCGCCCTGTATCTGAAGACGAAGAATTTTCATTGGCATATGTCCGGCGCGAATTTCCGCGACTACCATCTGCTGCTCGACGATCACGGTGCCGAACTTCTCGCCATCACCGACCCGCTGGCCGAGCGTGTTCGCAAGCTCGGCGGATCGACCCTGAAGTCGATCGGCGACATCTCCCGTCAGCAGCGGATCAAGGACAACGACGCCGACTTCGTCCATCCGCACGAAATGCTGGCGGAACTTCGCGACGATAACGGAGCCCTGGTCCAGAGCATGCGGGAACTGCATGACGTCTGCGACGAGCATGGCGACGTCGCAACGGCGAGCCTGCTCGAAAACTGGATTGACGACGGCGAGAAGCGCGTCTGGTTCCTGTTCGAGATTCTGCGCGACACCAACGCCTGACGGGTGACTGATCGGTCGTTCCGGACGACGTATGAATGAAGAGAGGCGCAGGCCTTGCAGCCTGCGCCTCTCTTCATGTTCGATGGATTGTCGAGATTTCGCTTAGATCTTGCCGTCCTGCAGGCGCGACAGCAGGTACTTGCCGTAGGTGCTCTTGCCGAGCTTCTTGCCGAGCACTTCCAGCTGGTTGGCGTCGATGAAGCCGTTGAGGTAGGCGATTTCCTCCGGGCAGGCGATCTTGAAGCCCTGGCGACGCTCGAGCGTGGCGACGAATTCGCCAGCGTCGAGCAGGCTGTCGGGGGTTCCCGTATCGAGCCAGGCATAGCCGCGGCCCATCAGTTCGACGCTGAGATTGCCGCGCTCCAGGTAGACCCGGTTGACGTCGGTGATCTCAAGTTCGCCCCGTGGCGAGGGCTTGAGGTTGGCGGCGATCTCGACGACGGCGGCGTCGTAGAAGTAGAGACCGGTTACGGCCCAGTTGGACTTCGGCTCTGGCGGCTTTTCCTCGATGGAGAGCGCCTTCATGCTCTTGTCGAACTCGACCACGCCGTAGCGTTCCGGATCGGCGACGTGATAGGCGAACACGGTGGCACCGTCCGTGCGGGCGCTTGCGCGGTCGAACAGCTCGGTAATCCCGTGGCCGTAGAAGATGTTGTCGCCGAGGATGAGGCAGGAGGGATCCGAGCCGACGAAGTCGGCGCCGATGATGTAGGCCTGTGCCAGACCATCCGGGGACGGCTGCTCGGCATAGGTGAGGTTGATGCCCCAGGCGCTGCCGTCACCCAGCAGACGCTGGAAGTTCGGCAGGTCGACCGGGGTCGAGATGATCAGGATGTCCTTGATGCCGGCCAGCATGAGCGTCGACAGCGGATAGTAGATCATCGGCTTGTCGTAGACCGGCATCAGCTGCTTGGATGTGACCAGCGTCATCGGATGCAGGCGCGTACCGCTGCCGCCGGCGAGAATAATACCCTTCATCGAAATACTCCTAAATGAATTATGCCTGGAGGATGCGGGTAACGACCGTTTCGGTCGCTGCGCGCCAGTCCTGCAGGGTGACGCCGTGCGTGGCGGAAAGCTTGCTGCCGTCGAGTTGGGAATTGGCCGGGCGCTTTGCCGGCGTCGGATAGGCACTCGACGGGATCGGGTTGACTTTCGCCGACGGGCCGCCTTGCTCTGCCGACAGGCGGAAGATCTCGGTTGCAAACTCTGCCCAGCTGGCGCGGCCGGCATTGGTCAGGTGGAAGATGCCGCGCAGCGCCGTGTCGTCGCTCTTCAGCAGGTTGCCGGCAACGGCAAGGACGGCATCGGCGATGTCGAGTGCCGATGTCGGGCAGCCCACCTGGTCGGCGACCACGTTCATCTCGTCGCGGTCGGCTGCCACGCGCAGCATCGTTTTGACGAAGTTCTTGCCATAGGGGCTGTGGACCCAGGCGGTGCGCAGAATGGCATGGTTCGGCGTGGCCGCTGCCACGGCCTCTTCACCGGCAAGCTTCGAGCGGCCATAGGCGCCGATCGGCGCGACCGGATCGCTCTCGACATAGGCGCCCGACTTGGTGCCGTCGAAGACGTAATCGGTGGAGATGTGGACGATCGGAATGCCGAGACCGGCCGCCGCTCTGGCCAGCGCGCCCGCCGCCTCGCCATTGACCGTAGTGGCGAGGTCTTCCTCGCTTTCCGCCTGATCCACGGCGGTGTAGGCGGCAGCGGAGATGATGATATCAGGCCGGACCGTTGCGATGGCCGGTCCGAGTGTTTCCGGTGCGCTGAAATCCACGTCCGGGCGGCCGAAGGTGACGATGGCGATATCAGGATGGTTGGCGGCCCGCTCGATGATCGAGCGGACGACCTGTCCTTCCTTGCCGGTGACGAGATATTTCAGGGCCATCAGGAAGCCTTCGGCTGCGTCTGGATGAGGCCGAGGCGGCCGCCATCATAGCCGTCGCGCAGCGGCTTCCACCACCACTCGTTCTCCAGATACCAGCGCACCGTCTTCTCGATGCCGGTGTCGAAGTTCTCGAGTGCCTTCCAGCCGAGTTCCGTTTCCAGACGCGTTGCGTCGATCGCGTAGCGGGCGTCGTGGCCCGGGCGGTCGGTAACGTGCTCGATCAGCTTGGCATGCGGCGCGCCCTGCGGACGCAGCGTGTCCATGAGTTCGCAGACGCGGTGGACGACGTCGATGTTGCGCCGTTCGTTGCGGCCGCCGACATTGTAGGTCTCGCCGATCTGGCCGCGCTCGGCGATGAGATCCAGCGCGCGGGCGTGATCCTCGACATAGAGCCAGTCGCGAATGTTGGCGCCGCTGCCGTAGACCGGCAGCTTCTTGCCGTGCATCGCGTTGAGGATGATCAGCGGGATGAGCTTTTCCGGGAAGTGGTAAGGGCCATAATTGTTCGAGCAGTTCGACACGACGATCGGCAGACCGTAGGTGCGCTGCCAAGCCTTGGCCAGATGGTCCGACGAGGCCTTGGAGGCCGAGTAGGGCGAGCTCGGGTCGTAGGGCGTCGTTTCGGTGAAGAGGCCGTCGTCGCCGAGCGAGCCGTAGACCTCGTCCGTGGACACGTGCAGGAAGCGGAAGGCGTCCTTGGCATCGGCTTCCAGCGTGTTCCAGTAGGCGCGCGCGGCTTCGAGCATGGTGAACGTGCCGATGACGTTGGTCTGCACGAAGTCGGCAGCACCCGTGATCGACCGGTCGACATGGCTTTCGGCGGCCAGATGCATGACGCGGTCCGGGCGGAACGTGTCGAAGGCTTCCTGGATGGCGCTGCGATCGCAGATGTCGGCCTGCAGGAACCTGTGGTTTGCCTGGTTGCTGATGCTTTCGAGAGAGGTCAGCGTGCCGGCATAGGTCAGCTTGTCGATGGTGAGAACCTCGTAGCCCTTCTCAAGGACGAGATAACGAACCACGGCCGAACCGATGAAGCCGGCGCCTCCGGTAACAATAACGCGCATAGTCGGGATTCCTGATGGTTACGAGTTGGCGTTGGGGCCGGTATAGGTGAAGCTTTCCTTCAGGTCGGCCAGCAGCGGCTGCAAGGTGTCCTTCTTCGACAGGACGGGCGTCCTGGCGACATCCGGCCAGACGACGCCGATGGCCGGATCGTTCCAGCGAAGCCCGCGGTCGTGTTCGGCGCTGTAATAGTCCGTCACCTTGTAGCTGACCTCCGTGGCCGGCACCAGAGTGCAGAACCCATGGGCAAAGCCCGCGGGAACCCACAGCTGATGGCCGTTCTGCGCGGTCAGTTCCGCGCCGACATACTGGCCATAGGTGGGCGAGCCGACGCGGATATCGACGGCGACGTCGTAGATGGCGCCGGCGATGCAGCGCACGAGCTTGCCCTGCGCGCGTGGTTCCAGCTGGAAGTGCAATCCGCGCACCGTGCCGGCATCTGCCGAAAGCGACTGATTGTCCTGACGGAACTCGACCTTGGCAGCCTGTTCTTCGAACAGGGACTGGCGGAACGTTTCCATGAAGTAACCACGGTCGTCACCGATCTTGTTCGGCTTGATCAGGATCACGTCGGAAATCGAGAGGCGCTCAAAATTCATCCAAAAGTCCATCTATCGTTGCTGAAATATCGATTGGCTGCCAATGCTTGTACCAACTTGTCTGTGCAGCTTTCAAGACATGTGTGAGAAGCAGGCCCCGGAGAGGCAGGATTTCCGTCTAATCCTTAATGGAGCCGTCTTCGCGATCGCGCGTTAGGTTGACGTTGTAGTAGGGATCGTTGGTAATCCGCTGCTTCCAACGGGCAAGGACCGTTTCGGCTTCGCGGCGGAATCGGTCCGCTTTCTCCCCTGTCATGTCGAGGCCGCGGGTGGCGCTTTCCAAGTGGATGAGGCGCGCTGCCGGCACCATGAGATTGCGGTAGCCGGCAGCATCGAGCTTGAGGCAGAGATCGACGTCGTTGAAGGCGATCTGCAGGGCGGCTTCATCCATGCCGCCGACCTCGGCATATTTGCGGCGCTCCACGATGAGGCAGGCGGCGGTGACGGTGGAAACGCGGTGCGTGGCGACGAGGCTGTCCATGTAGCCGCGATCATCCCCAGCCTTGAACTTCTGTGGATGCGCGGTGACGAAGCCGACGCCGCAGGCCATGCCGCCGTGCTGCACGTGGCCGGAGGGGTAGAGGAGCTTTGCGCCGACCGCGCCGATGTCCGGCCGCACGGCTTCCGCAACCATGTCCTTCAGCCAGGAGGGCTCGATGGCGAGGATGTCGTTGTTGACGAGGCCGAGAACCGCACCCTTGGCCTCCATCGCCGCCTGGTTGTTCAGATGTGCGAAGTTGAAGGGGCCCGGCACCTTGACGATGCCGACCTGTCCGCCCGCCACGATCTCATCGAAATAGGCCAGCGTTTCCGGCTGCGTACTGCCGTTGTCGATGATGAGGATATCGAAGCTCGGATAGTCGGTCTCGCTAAGCAGCGAGGCAACGCCATTGCGCAGGATGCCGACGCTGTCGCGTGTCGGGATCATCAGCGTGACGTGCGGCCAGCCGCCGACCGGCGCCTCTGGAGGCTGCGGCAGGGAGGCGATGGGCTTTGGCGTGACATGACGATGGTTCAGCACGTCGGGGATATGCAGAACGTCCGTTTCCGCGGCGCCAGACAGCACGGTCGCCAAAACGTCCTGCCACCGGTCGGACGACCCGCCGAGAGCTTGGCTTAGCCGATCCTGACGGATCGTGACGAAGGTGCCGATATAGCCGGTCGAGGCCTGAAAGTCCGGATCCCAATCGGGCTTGAAGAGCGGGTCGCGGCGCTCGCCCGAGACCCAATGATCCTCGTCCGTGTAGATGATGTCCGTGCCCTTGCCGCGTCTGGCGAAGATCTCTTCCGCAAGACGGAACAGCGCCGCGGGAGAAAGCCGGTCGCCCGCGTCGATATGCACGATGTGGTTGCCCTGCCGACTGTCGAGGGCTGCGGACAGGTCAGCGGGAAAAGTGGCGCCGGGGACGATGGTCTCGATCTGTTGCCGTTCCCCTGCCGTCAATGGGCGGGGTGAAAGGATGTCGAGCGTCCAGTGCGGATAGATTTGTTCTGCGAGCGATGCCAGCGTCTCGGTAATGGGCATCGTTTCCGAAGCGTCCCATTCGACGAGGACCGCCAGAGCCGGCTTCTTCGGCCAGCGTGCGATGTTCTTGCGGGCTTGATCTGGGGCAAGCTGCGACGGCGTCTCGTAGCGGCGGATCCAGCGCTGGTAGGCGTCGAGCGCGGGGTTCGCAAGGCATTGCACCAATGCTTCTTCCATGGCCGACGGGCCTTCGTTCCGGCGCTTGGCCAGGGCTTCGCGCGTCGCGGCGCGGTCCCGTTTCCACGCATGACGCACGACGCGGCTCAGCCCGGTCTGGCGCAGGCCGATCTGTGTGACGGTGAAGGGGCCGGCGGCGTTGGACGGGTCGAGCCGGAGGCCGAGGATGGGCGCTTCCAGCCGGCAGACGGCGTGGAACCGGCCATTGCGCGGGACGAGGCGGAAGGTCGAGAAGGCCTGCCACTGCGGTGCATGCTCGACATAGAGGATCGGCTCGATGATCGGCGTCGTCATGTCGATGCCGAAATCGATCTCGACCCAGCCTGGGGCGCATGCGGTGGCGCACCGGATCTCGAATTGCGGATTGTCGGTGGTTCCCGTGAGAACGCCGTCGCGAATGACCAGATTGGCCTTGGGCACCAGTTCGGCCTTTAGGTCGGTCGAGCAGGTGAGGGACGGGAGACGCGGGCGCGTCGTCGTGTCCGCCGCCGGTGCGGTATCAGTAAGATCGACGCCGGCACGCGCCAGTTCGCCCGAGAGGTCGTCCAGCAGGGCATGGAGGCGCGGTGAAAGCGGGGAGGCGGGCGGTGGCGCTGAAGGGCGCTGGATCACGCTGTTTTCGGGCAGGAGCGCGACGCGCAAGCCGGCCATCTCGTGCTCGACATTTGGTCCGTCCGGCAGCGCGCGGATGGTCTCGAACATCGTCAGCGCCTCCGGCAGCCGGTCGAGACGTTTCAACAGGTGGGCGAGGTGCAGTCTCGGATCCCATTCCGTGCCGTCGCACCGGATCGCCGTTCGATAGGCCTTCTCGGCTTCTTCCAGAGCGCCCGCGTCCTTCAGCAGATGCGCGAGCTGGACCCAGCGCGGTGAAGACGTGATCTCGCGCCGGAGTTCGCCCGTCATGGCGGTGATGGCTGCAAGACGGCGTTGGTCGTCCAGGGAGATCTCGGCGGACACGAATGGCTTCTCCGAAAGCGTGCGATGCCGAACGCTTTAAACGATCTCTGCGCGAAGGGAAACGCCGACGTCCGCCCGCAGGCTGCACGGGCCGGCGATCCGGGTGGCTAGCGTTTGCGATGTTCTTTTCAGCCCTATGGTCAGCAAGCGGCAAGCTCGCCGCTTCATGGTCGTTTTCCCGTGGGAGAGATTGCGGGGTGCGCTATAGTTTAGCGTAACAGGATTGGAAGAAAGCCGCAGACATGCCGCATCGCAGGGACGCTCGCAACAAGCAGACAGGGCGCGCTACCAGCGTGGCAGCGGGGGATCTGGAGGAGGAGCAGACGCTTGGCCAGCAGCTGCGCATGATGCAGCAGGCCTTCGTCGCCTCGCCGTCGCGGCGCATCATCCTGTTGCTGGCTGCCGGGCTCCTTGCGGTCATCATCGCCATTGCCATCGGGCAGATCTTTCTCAATCGCTGGTACAAGCCGTTCTACGACACGCTGGAGCGGCGCGACCTGCCGGCCTTTCTCGGGCAATTCGTCGTCTTTGGGCAGATTGCCGGCGTCATCCTCGTCCTCAACGTCATCCAGACCTGGCTTGGACAGTGGATCAAGATCAAGCTACGGGAAGGGCTGACGCGGGATTTGATCACCGAGTGGATGAAGCCGACGCGGGCGTTCCGCCTTGCCAATGCCGGCTCGCTCGGCATCAATCCGGACCAGCGCATCCACGAGGATGCGCGGCATCTGACCGATCTGACGGCCGGTCTCGGCATAGGGCTCGTGCAGTCCGGCATCCTGCTCGTCAGCTTCATCGGCGTGCTCTGGTCGCTGTCGGCCGGTTTCGTCTTCCGGTTCCAGGGCTATGCCGTGGCCATTCCCGGCTACATGGTCTGGGCCGCCATCCTCTATGCCGGCATCGCCTCGTGGCTCAGCTGGCTGGTCGGACGGCCGCTCGTGAAGCTGAACGGCGAGCACTACCAGCGCGAGGCAGCGCTCCGGTTCTCGCTCATGCGCGTCAACGAACATATCGAGGCGGTGTCGCTCTCGGGCAGCGAGGCGAACGAGAAGCGCCGGATCGAGCGCGATCTTGCCTCGGTGCTGGAGATCAGCCGCGGCCTGATGTTTGCGATGACCCGGCTGACCTGGGTGACGGCCGGTTACGGCTGGGTCACGGTCATCGCGCCGATCGTCATCGCGGCGCCGGTGTTCTTCGCCGGGAACCTTTCCTTCGGCGGGCTGATGATGGCCGTTGGCGCCTTCAACCAGGTGCATGCGTCGCTGCGCTGGTTCGTCGACAATATCGAAGCGGTGGCCGACTGGCGCGCGACGCTGCTGCGGGTTTCCGCTTTCCGCTCGGCCATGCTGATGACGGACGAGCGCTACGAGAACGACAAGCGGATCGTCTATGCCGAGCCGGGTTCCGGCAGCATCGTCATGGACGACCTTGCGGTGGCGTCGCCGTCCGGCAGCGTCAAGCTCGCCGATACGCATGTCGAGATCCTGCCCGGAGACCGGG
Organism: Ferranicluibacter rubi; assembly: GCF_011603255.1. Lineage (GTDB taxonomy): Bacteria > Pseudomonadota > Alphaproteobacteria > Rhizobiales > Rhizobiaceae > Ferranicluibacter > Ferranicluibacter rubi. The sequence continues at coordinate 50,021 of NZ_JAANCM010000011.1, forward strand.
TGCTGATCACGGCCCGAACCGACGTCGACAAGAGTTCGTTCTTCCGCGCGGTGACGGGCCTCTGGCCCTGGGGGCGCGGGCGGCTCGCCCTGCCGCCGTCGGACAGCATGGCGTTCATTCCGCGCACACCTTATTTTCCGCCCGGCAGCGTGGCGGAAACCTTGATCCATCCCGCCGCACCCGACCGGTTCCCGCGCGAGCAGCTCGCCTCGGTATTGACGCGCCTCGGGCTCGATCGTTTCGTGGCAGGGCTCGATCAACCGTTGCAGTCGCAGGTGAAGCCCACGGAGGCGGAACTGCGCCTGCTCGCCATCGCCCGGCTCGGCCTGCACAAGCCGCGCTGGATCGTGGTCGAGGAGGTGCTCGATACGCTCGATCCGGAAACCTACCAGCGTGTCGTCACCTTCTTCACCGTGGAGACGGCGAAGGCTGCCATTATCAATATCGGGCGGATGCAGCCGAACGACACGTTCTTCAAGCGCGTGCTGCACCTGGAAAACGACCCTGGCGGCAAGACGCTGAAGCGCCTGCAACCGCGAAGCCTGAGGACGCGTCGCGACGGTTAGGCGGCTTTTTCGCGCCGCCATTAATCGGCTATTGGCGAATTTGGCCTATCCCGGATGAAGCCGCCCTCCGGGGCGGACGCTACGGCATCCGCGCCTTTGGCGGATCGGGAGGTTCGACGTGGAAGGACCGCTGCAACATCGCTTTTCCCTCGTCGTGGCGACCCTCGGGCGGGTCGAAGAGATCGAGCGCCTTCTGATGTCGCTCGTCGCGCAGCAGCGTCGGGATCTCGAGGTTCTGTTCGTCGATCAGAACGGTGACGACCGGCTCGTGCCGGTTCTCGCGCGATTTTCCCAGGAGATCGACATCGTCCATATCCGATCAGTGGAAAAGGGCGTCTGTCGCGCGCGAAACCGCGGTGCGGCGCAGTCGCGCGGCATCTGGCTGATGTTTCCGGACGACGACTGCTGGTACCCTGGCGATTTCTTCCGGACGCTGGAGGCGCTGATGGCGTTAGAGCCGGCCGACATCTATAGCGGCCGGCCGACGGCGCCCGATGGACGGACGATCATGGGGAGCTTTGCCACGGAGACGACGGTGCTGACACGGGACACGGTCTGGAATACGCTGATGGAGTGGATCGTGGTCGTGCGGAAACCGGTGTTCGAGGCCGCAGGCGGGTTCGATGCGGCTCTGGGGCCGGGGTCGGGCACGATCTGGGGCGCACACGAGGTCCAGGATATGGTGCTCAAATGCCTCGAGACCGGCGCCAGCGGACAGTATTATCCGACACTCACGGCCCATCATCCCGAAGACCATGGCGATCGGCGGACGCGCGAGAATGCGCAGAAGATGTATCGCTACGGGGCGGGGCTCGGCTATGTACTGCGGCGGCACGGTTTTTCGATGGGGCGGTTTCTGCCGGAAATCCTTCGTCCGCTGGCCGGTATCCTCGTTTACGGTCTCAAGGGTGATAGGGCGATGGCCCGCCGCTCGCGACATTTGCTTCTCGGTCGCCTGCAAGGGTGGCGTACCGCGCCTGCCCGAAATACGGCGCCGCAGACCGTTCTCAAACCCGTCTCGCCCAAGGTCTGAAGGGTCGGATCTTCATGAGAATGATCGAATATTAACCGCTGCCGCCTTAGATTGACGAGCCGCGCACGCTTGTGCGTCCAACCAACGGAACCGAATGCGCGATGACTGCCGTCAGCATGGATGCCATCCAGATGCCCCGTCCTGCCGGTCGGCCGGTCACGTTCGAGAACACCGTTGGCCTCTTCACGCCGGCACAAGGAGTGATAACGCGCGCCGCCGTTCTGTTTATCAGCCCCTGGGGGCTGGAAGAGCTTTGCGTGCATAAGGCGTGGCGCGAGCTTGCCGATAGTCTTGCCGATGCCGGCATGGCCAGCCTGCGCTACGATCATCCCGGCACAGGTGATGCTCTAGACCTGTCCGAACCCTCAGGTCTCGAACCCTTCACGACGACAGCGCTGGCCGCTGCGCGATGCCTTCGCGATCTCACCGGGCTTGAACGTCTGGTGGTGGTGACGCAGGGGTTCGGATCGCTGTCGGTTCCGGACCTTCTGAAGGCCAATGCCCCCTCGCTTCGGTTTGCGGGCGTCGCGCTTCTCGCCCCTGTCACGAGCGGACGGCGGTATCTGCGCGAGCTTTCGCTCTGGGCAAAGGTCGTGGACGAAGGATTGGGCCTGCCGCCCGGTAGCGGCGGTCCAGGCACGTCCATCGCCGGTCTGGTGATGGAGGACAGCGTTGCCGCCGCCGTGCGCAGCGCGGATCCCAAGGCATTCAAGCCGGCGGGATCGACGCGTTTTTTCATCGCGGAACGGCCGCAATCGGATGCTGACGGTGCGCTGGCTGTTCAGTTGCAGACGGAGGGTGCCGATGTCACCCGGGTCGTCTTCGACGGCTATTCCGATCTCGTGTCGAACCCGACCATCGCCGAGACGCCTGTTGCCGTCTTCAAGGCCTTGACCAGCTGGATCCTCGGCCTCGATGCTTCTGAGCTCGAAAAGGGTGCCGGGCCGGGAGCGCCGTCTTCCGGCGTTCTCGACGGCGGCAGCTTCATCGAATGTCCCATGCGGTTCGGCGCCGGTGACCGATTGTTCGGTGTCCTCTGCACGCCGGCCGATGCCATTCCCGTGGGGACTGCCCTTTTGCTCGGTACCGGCTACGACCGGCAGTCCGGTTGGGCGCGCTCGACGGTCGAGACGGCGCGGATGCTGGCCGCATCCGGCATCGCCTCGTTCCGGTTCGACGCCGCCGGCATCGCCGACAGTCCGCCGGTGCCGGAGGGCGACCGACAGGTGCTCTATTCGCCCGGACAGATTTCCGATGTGCGCGCCGCGCTCGATCGCATCGAGGCCATCGGCCTGCCCAACCCCGTCTTCGTCGGCCGCTGCAGCGGTGCTTACCTTGCGTTCAAAGCGGCACTGGCCGATCCGCGGTGCCGCGGGGTCATTGCGATCAATATTCTGACCTTCGCCTGGGATCCGCGCGACGATGTGGATCAGATGATCCGCTACAATCCGCGCTCTCTCGACGACTACAAGCGACGCGCCCTGCGCATGGAGACGGCCTACCGGTTGATCTCCGGCAAGATCGACGTGCCGCGCGCCGCCGGCAATATCCTGAAGATCGTCGCCCGCCGCGTCTCGCGGACGGCAGCGCCGGTGCTGGGTTCGCTGTCGGTCGAAGCAAGGTTGCGCAATGGGGTGCACCGCGCGTTCCGCCAGTTGCGCGAACGTCATGTGCCCGTTTCGCTCGTCTACAGCGAAGGTGATATCGGCCTTGCGCGGCTGACCCAGCATTTCGGCCGGGACGGCCAGCTTCTGGCACGGTATCCGAACGTTTCGCGCATCCTGCTCGCCAATGCCGACCACAACGTCACACCGCCCAAGGCGCGGCGCGAACTGCGGGAGCATATCCGCGACACGATCCTCGCGATCGTGTCGGGCACGTGCAAGGCATCGTGACCGGATCGTCACTGGATAATTCCGGGCGCTCTATACGTGGATCAGAAGGGAACGGGGAGGGCGCTGCCGATGGCGGCGACGTCGCCTGAGGGACGCGCCGGCTTCTCCCTCGTCTCCGGCTGTGTCGATTGCGGCACCAGCTGGATGCGGCGGGCGGGGCCGGGCGCGAGGTGGAACCAGTTGTCGGACGGCAGGAAGCCGGGGCAGGCGATGTGCACCGACAGGGCGAGGCGATCGGTCGCGATGTCGAGCGTGAAGCCCGCATCGTTCTCGATCAGGGCGGCCGTCAGCGTCGCATCGTGGATCGCCGGGCGGCGGCCGAGCGGGAAGTGGAAGGCTTCGGCGATCGGTTCGTTCGATTCCGCCGAGATGAGGCGGGCGACCGTTACGTTGTGCTGTGGGCCGGCGAAGCGGTAGGCATAGGTCGTATCGAAGAAGGCGCCGAAGAGATCGGTTGCGGGCAGACGGAGCCTCGATCGAGCAGGCAGGACGACGTCTCGGCGGCCGGAGATGACGGGCTGGCGGCCCGCGCGCAGGCAGGTGAGTTCGAGCCGCACCGCTTCGTCGCGCGCCGTGTCGTTGACGAGATGGATGTCGAGGCCGTTCGTTCCCTCGTCGAGGAGAAGCACCTGGACCGGGCGGAAGGCGCGGCGGACGGCGTGCCAGACGGGCTTCGGCAGGCCCGTGGCATCGACGAGACCCCAGCCGGCGCCGGCCAAGAGGTCCTGAAACGTCCAGACGAGCGCGCCGCCGCAGGCGGAGCCCGCGCGGCGCCATTCCGAGAACGTCGCCTCGATCACCTCGCCGGTCACTGCGCGGGAGAGGTCGAGATAGCGCGCGGGATCTTCCCGCCGCAGGCGGGCCGGATCGAGATCGTAGAGGCGGCCGAGATAGTGGTCGCGCGTATCCTCGAAATCCCACGAGGCATCGCGGTCGCGGGGAACGCGGGCCTTCCAGCGGGGATCGTGGACGGGGGCGACAGGCAGGTGCGCATCGAGCGTCACTTGCTCCGGCACGTTGGCAAAGGCGAGGCATTCGGCAGCAAAGCTGGCATCGGCGCGGCGCGCATCCTCGAGCGGTCGTTCATAGGCGCCGACGCCGTAGTAATGGCCGATGCCGGCATTCGGCGAGAAGGGCTGCGTGCCGCCGAAGGGGGAATTGGGGACGTAGGCGATGTCCGGCCGCTCGTTGGCCACGATGCCCGGCAGGACCGTTTCGGTGAGAGGGCCGGCCCAGACCCGCTCGGCGAGACCCATCATCGCGGCCTGCTGGTACATCTCGCTGCCGCCGCAGAAGACGGCGAGCGACGGCGAGGCGCGTGTCGACCGCAGCAGCGTCTCGACTTCTTCGCGCAGCAGGGCGGCAAAGGCCTCGTCGTCGGCCGGATAGTCGAAATTGGCCAGCATGGCGTCCTGCCAGACCATCAGCCCGAGTTCGTCGCAGAGCGCGAAGAAGGCCTGCGTTTCGTAGGTCATGGTGCCGCCGATGCGGATCATGTTCATGTTGGCGTCTGCCGCAAGCCGCAGCCAGGGCGCATAGGCTTCCCGTGTTCCCGGTAAGCCTACGATATCCGCATTGGTCCAGACGGCGCCGCGGCAGAAGATGTCGATGCCGTTGACCTTCAGGGCGAAACGCGTGCCCTCGGCGCCGCGGTCGATCTCGACCCGGCGGAAGCCGGTGCGGCCGAGGACGAGACGGTCCTCACCCATGAGAATCTCGACTTCGTGAAGCACCGGTTCGCCATGGCTGCGTGGCCACCAGGGTGCGATGCCGGGCAGGGAAAGCGTGGCTTCCGCGCGGCCGTTTTCAACGATAACGGTAGTCTCGTGGCTGGCACAGCGCAGCCTGATTGGCCCTGTTGCTGTCGTCTCGAAGCGGACGTTCAGGTGCCCGGTGCCGTCGGCATCGAGCGAGGCGGCGATATCGACGGCGCTGACGGAAGCCTGTTCGGCGCGGCGGAGTGTGACGGGGCGATAGGGGCCGGCGGCATGGATCTCCGGGCACCAACCGGGCATGTAGCCGAGCGCCGTGGTGCGCACGCCGCGCAGGCCTGCGGGAACGATCATCTTGGTGCGCCAGCGCGCCCGCTTCAGCTTGCGGGACAGATGCGGCAGGAGCGCCCGGCAGCAGATGGCGAGGCGGTCGTTGCCGCTGAGGTGCACGGGGACGTTGTGGCTCATAAACATGCTGTGCGAGGACAGGATCTTCTCGCCATTGAGAAAGACGTCGGCAATGGTCGCCAGGCCTTCGAAACGGAGAACGGCCTCACCCGGCGGTTCATCCGCGATGACGGCGAGGAACCAGGCATCCTGCCCGTTCAGCGGGTGGGGGGCCGTGCGGTCGAATTGGCCCGCCGCTTCCAGGGCTCCGGCGACGGTGCCGGGAACGATCGCGGGGATGCCGTCATCGTCAGCCAAGGTCGATGGGTCGGCGTGGAGCCCCGGGGGCGTCAGGACGAGGCGCCAGCCTTGCGTCAGGGGGCGTGCATCCACGAGACGAAGGGGGGCGGGCAGCGTTGTCATGATGTCCTGAGGTTTCCTGTCTGTCGGCCGCGAATGTGGGATCAGCCGAGCTTTGCCGCCAGCCCCTGCATCAGAGCGTCCCAGGCCTCTGCGGCCGGCGTCAGCGTGCCGGCCAGCGCATCGAACTTCTTGCGGTTGACCGCGCGGGCGACCTGGAACTGCACGGTCTTGCCGACCTCGGAGATCTTCAGGGCCGCGAGGCGTTCCGCCTCATAGCGACCGTCCGGCGAAAGCCATCCGAGATGGGTGGCGAGCAGCTCGTAATTCGCGCCGAACTGGCGCAGCGTGTTGAAGGCGTATTTGTGGAAGAAGTCGAAGTCGCGGCTGGCCAGCGCCTCCACCTGCGCCGGGAACACGGCGGCGAAGGCCCGAAACGGATTGTCTTGCGGGCGGCGGGCGAAGTGAAACGCGAGCAGCGCCTGCGCCTTCTCTAGGATCCGCGCCTCGTCCGGCAGCACGGTCGGCAGCTTGGCGAATTCGGTATAGGGCAGGAGCGGCAGGGCCTCCGGGTGCCCAAGCGTCTGGAACAGGCCGTCGAAATCGTCGCCTTCCAGATGGAAGAAGCCGCCATTGTGGAAATAGTCGAGGCTACGGGAGGCCACGTCCAGCCGGTTGATGCCGATCGTCGTCTTGCCGTGCTCGCGGCCATAGGCGACGCCCGCGGTGTCGGGCATGAAGAAGCTGTCCATCTCGACGAGGCAGAGACGGCCGCGGGCGATCTGGGTCTGCAGATGCCGCTCGACCTTGTCGAAGATGGCGAGTTCCGTGCAGGTTATGCCGTAGAGAGCTTCGAGGTCTTCCAGTGGCACCTTGAAGAAGGTGAACTGGTCGCCCTCGAAGTCTTGGCCCAGCGTGAAGCCGAGCATGGCTTCCGGCGGCAGGCCCAGCGTGTTCAAGACCTCGATCCAGAGATCGATGTAGCAGTTGGTCTCCGGCCACATGCGCTCTTTGTCGTGGAGCGCATGTGGGCGATAGGTCTCGGGCGCGATGCCGGGGAAGACGGCTTGCATGGTTCGATCAGCCCCAGAGCGTCTTGCGGACGTGTGCCGGCCACTCGTTGACGTCGAGGCCGTGGTGCTTGAAGAGCGCCAGCGCGATGCGCTCCAGGCCGAAGCCGACGCAGGCGGTGTGCGCCGTTTCGCCGTCGTCCGTCGTCAGGCCCCAGGTCTTGCCGAAATGGTCCTGATGGTAGTTGAAGCTCATGCAGGCGGTGGGGCCGGCATTGGCGTTGACGGGGATCAGCAGCTCGAACTTGAGGTTCTGGTTGCGCTGGTTGTTCTTGTACATCTTACCGGCGCGGCCGAAGAAGGGGTCGTTGGCGACGTCGATCTCGACGGGCAGGCCGACCGATTCCATCAGCTTGGTGCCGCGCTCCATCCAATCCTGACGGAAGGCGACGACGTCCGTTGGCTTGCCCATGCGGACATATTCGCGCATGCGGAACAGCTGCATGCGGGTCGGCTCTTTCGACGGCTCATGACGGAAGCAGTAGGACTGCAGGTCGAAGAGACCGCCACCGACGGGCAGGGCGCCACGCTTGGCGATCGTCGGGTAGAGCGGGTAGCAGGCCGCGGGCGTCAGCACGATGTCGGTCGCCTGCTGCTGGCCGGTCCAGTCCTTGCCTTCCTCCATGCAGGTCAAGAGGCTGACATGGTCGAGCTCGCAGCCGCAGAAGGAGTGGATGGTGCCGGCGAGCTGCGGGAAGCTCTTCATATAGCCCGAGCCTTCGAAATGGGCGCGGTTCATGCCGGGCGGGAAGCGGATGGTCTCCGGCTTGTCCACACCGCCGAGACCGTCGATGACGGCTTCGAAGCGGGTGATGACGTCTTCGAACGCACCGCTGCGGCCATAGAGGCCATCGACGCCGGTGTCGATGAGGAGGCCGGCCGCAAACAGCCGGTCGAGCAAGGGAAGCTGCATATCCATGGTCGGTTACCCCAGAAGGTTGGTTTCAATCTTGTTCACGAGAAGCATGTTCGACGTATTGGCGAGAATGCGGTCGTTGGAGATCATCAGCTGCGCCGACTGGGCGTCGCGCAGGTGGCGTCCGAGCGAGAACGGGGTGCCGTTCTTGTAGCCCATGATGCCGGTGATCTGCATGGCGTGGTCGATGATCTCGGGCACGGTCCGGGAGACCGCGATCTTCACGTTGTTCATCGCGACGGAGAAGCCCATGGAGGAGAGCAGTTCCGGCTCGGCAAGGGCTGACTCATAGCGGGCAAGGCCGGCCGTGACGTTGGCGCGGACCTGTTGCAGGAGGCTGGAGGCTTCCGCGAGGTGCAGTGCGCCGGGCGGTGTCTGGCCGGGGCTCTTGCGGGCTGCGGCGCGCACGAACGCCTGGGCGCGGGTCATCGCATTGACCGCGATACCGTACCAGACGCCGCCCCAGAGCAGGTGCGAGCTTGCCAGCATCGACTGTGCCGCGATTTCCGCGAAGGGCTTGGGCAGGATCTGCTCCTTCGGGGCTTCGCCCTTGAAGAGATAGCCTTCCGAACAGGTGCCGCGCATGCCGAGCGTGTCCCATTCGTTGGTGCGCTCCAGCGTGTACTGGTCCTTCGTGAACACGGTCATGACCTGGTCGGTCGTCACGGCATCCGGATGGGCGCGGGAGGTGATGAGGATCGCATCGGCGTGGCGGCCATAGGAAATGACGGTCGCATCCTTCTGGAGCCGGCAGGTGTCGCCATTGATCTCGATGGCGCAGATCGAGTTGCGCATATTGCCGCCGATGCCGCCTTCCGTCGTCGCCGAGGCGATGAGGAGCTGCTCGTCGACGATGCGGCGCATGAAGCTCTGGTGCCAGGGGCTGTCGATGCCGTGGGACACGAGGCTCGACAGCTTGATGTGGTGCATGGCAAAGACCATGGCGGAGGCGGAGCAGGCCTGGCCGAGAACGGTGCAGACTTCCGCGATCTGCGCGGTCGTCGCGCCCTCTCCGCCCAGGGTGACGGGGATCTGGATCGACAGCAGTCGTTCCGAGATCAGGGCATCCGCCGCTTCACGCGGGAAGCGGGCATTGCGGTCCACGTCGTCGGCGTGCTGGCCGGCGATGCCGGCCACGCGGCGGGCGCGCTCCAGCAGCGTCGACCCTTGAGCGTTGAGGGCGACGTCCATCAGGCGGCTTCTTTCCCGGCCACCAGCTGGTTGACCGTCTGCTCGATGATAGCGATCGTGGAGAAGGACTTGCGGTTGAGCAGGTTGTCGGGAAACTCGACGTCAAAAGTGTCTTCGAGCGCCAGCATCAGCTGCACCGAGCCATGCGACGACATGCCGGCCGCATAGAGGTCCGCATCGTCGTCCAGACCGGCTGCCGAAGGCAGGGAGGCATATTGGGCAAGCATCTCACGGATCTGGGTCTTCACGGCGTCACTCCTTTGCAGCGCGGGGCCTGTGGCTCTGATGACGCAGGGATAGCGGTTGCAGGCTAAAAACGGGCTAAGGAATATAGCTAAAGTTTCCTCAAGCCACGCCTGATATGGCCCGACGCCCGGGACGTCCGTCCTTAAGTCCCTGCAAATGCTGTGCTTCGCATCAATGTAAGTCACGACGTTCAGGGGTTGTTAACCATAAGCTGTCAATTCTTCGGATCGAGAACCTCGTGCGGGCTGCAGGTCATTGTCCGAACCCGCCGAGCCGAGATGTGAGCGCGGACAAAACAACCTGGCGTGGATATGGAAGCCCTATGGACATCGACGTCTTTCAACTTCCGTCGATCGTGATGCGCCGCATCGGCATCGTCATCGTGACGGCGCTGATCTTCGGTGGCCTGGGGTTTGCCTTCGTTCTCAGCCAGCCGGCCGTGTTCCGTGCCTCCACCCAGATCCTGCTCGACCCCGAGCGGCTTGCCGCCGTCGGCCAGTCCGCCGGCGATACCGCCGCACCGGCGCAGGCGCAGCAGGCGATCGACAGCCAGATCTATGTCATGCAATCCTTCAGCGTTCTCTCCGAGGCTGCGCGCAAGCTCGCATTGCAGGAGGATCCTTTCTTTCAGGCAAAGGTGGGTCTGATCGGCCGGCTTCTCGGCCGGTCGCCGTCGCTCCCCGTTTCGGAAGAGGCGGCAGCGGCGGGCGCCGCAGCGACGCTCGCGCAGAACCTCATTATCGCGCGCGCCGACCAGTCGCTGGTCTTCACCATCACGGCTCAGCATCCGAACGCGGCGCGCGCGGCCGAGATCGCCAATACCGTCTCTGCGATCTACCTGGAAAAGGCGAACAAGATCGGGTCCGACAAGAGCCTCAAGGCCAGCATGAGCCTTCAGGTCGAGGCCGAAGAGCTGCGCAAGCGGTTGCTCGAAGCCGAAGACAAGGTCGTCAAGTTCCGCACGCAGAACGGTCTGATCAGCACCGGCGAGAAGGGCCTCGTGACCGACCAGCAACTCGAGGCTGTGACGCAGCAGCTCGGCAGTGCCCGCGCCGCCCTCGAGCAGCAGCAGATCAATTACAATCAGGTTCGCACGTTGACGACGGGCGATCTCGCCTCGGGCGCGATCCCCGAAGCGCTGCAGCAGACGTCGGTGACGACGTTGCGCACGCGCTATGCGCAGACGCTCGACCGGCTGGCGGAGCTGCAGACCAGTCTCGGCAGCCGCCATCCGCAGCTCCAGACCGCGCAGGCGCAGGCCGAAAGCATGCGGCGGGCGCTGGAGTCGGAATTGAAGCGGGTTCAGGACTCGGTGCGCAATACCTATGAGCGCAGCAAGGCCAATGTCGCGGCGCTCGAAACGCGCTTCGCCGCGCTTCGCAACGCCAATGGCGACAGCGGCGATGCGCGCACGACCCTTGCGCAACTGCAGAGCGAGGCCGATGCGATCCGCGGCGTCTACACCTCATTCGTCACGCGCTCGGAGGAGTTGAGCCGCCAGTACGATATCGGTTCGGGCAATTCCCGCATCATCTCGGAGGCCCTGCCGCCGATAAAGACGACGCGCGCCTCCGCCCTGCTGGTCGCCATCGCCGGCGTCCTGTTCGGGGCGGCGGCCGGATCGGCCATCGCCGTCGGGCTGGACCTGCTCGACGGGCGGGTGACCTCCGACCGGCAGATCGTCGATACGCTCGGCGTTCCCGTCATCGCGCGGATCGCGGCTCGGCAGACGCGGGGAACATCGGATGTGCCGGACGATGGCTGGCCTTCCGGGCGTTCGCGGCGCAACGTCGGTCTCGTCGCGCGGATGAAGCGCCGCCTGCCGTTTTCCGGCAAGGCGGCTGCACGGTCGCATGCCGCAGAACGCCAACGCGAGGCGGGCGTCACGCGCTCGGCCTATGTGCTGACCGATGCCGTTGCGGCCCTGCCGGCCCGGATCGTGTTTCTTTCGCCCGGCATGGAAAAGCCGGATGAAACGCTGGTGGGCGACATCGCGCTCGCGCTGGCCGATACAGGTGCGGCCGTCGATATCGCAGCGGCATCCGTGCCTGCCTCGTCTCTGCTGGCCGGCACGCTGAAGCGCATGCAGATGGGCGGTGTCCCTGCTTTTGAAAGCGTCAGTTACCGCCGTCTCGATCGCCATGCCATGCCGCGGCAGCGCAGCCGCGCTTCCGGCTCGCTCCTGTCGGCGGCAGTCAAGCCGGCACCCGCCGACTTTTCCGTGGTCGATGCGACCGGCGAAGAGAATGCCGCGCGGTTGATGGCCTTCGTGAAGGATAGCGACGCGATCGCCATCGTCATCCGGCCCGGCCGGGTGGGTCGCGCCGACCTCAAGGATCTCGCACAGACGCTCGGCCCCTGGAGAACCAAACTCGTCGGCGTCGTGATCGTTGAGGCGGTCGCCTGATGAGCGTTATTCAGGACGTGTCCGCGCGATATGCCCTGCCGGTCGGCGGTCTCGCGGCCAAGAATGACGACGCCTGGCGGGGGCTCTACACGCGGCTTGCGGCCTTCAGCGTCATCGGCGGCCTCGTCTTCAACGCGCTTCTCTGCCTCGTCAACACACGGGTGATGCGGGTCTCCGACGGGCATGTGATGATGTCGGAAATGGTGCTGGTCGGCTGCGTCTTCATCGTGGCGCTCGGGTGGCGCACGGCACCCTACATGCTGCTGGCCGTCTATATCTCCTACATGATCTTCCTCTTCACCATGCGCGGCGCACCGGACCTCAAGGCCGTGCGCGACATCCTCATCCCCATCGGATTCTATTTCGCCGGCCGGACGCTGCAGGACTTGAAGCTGGCGGATCGGCTGGTCTTCATCTCCTCGGCTATCGTGGTGGCTGTCGGCCTGTTCGAGTACATGGCGCTCGACGTCTACATCTCCTTCTTCAACGTCATCGGTTATTATCTCGCCCGCGGCAGCGTCACCGTCGATCAGCTCTACGGGCAGACGACCGGCCTCTTCATCAGCGGCATGCGGCCGAGCGCACGCACCATTCTGCCGTTTCTCGGCATGCACCGCGTGTCTTCGGTCTTTCTGGAGCCGGTTTCCGTCGGCAATTTCGGGGCGATCGTCTATGGCTGGTGCCTCTTCCGGCCGACCATGCGCCTGCGCTTCGTGACGCTCTTTCTCGCCCTTACGGTCATCGCGCTCGGCGATGCGCGGTTCGGGCTCTATACCTGCATCCTGATGACGCTGCTTCTGCCGGTCTACCGCTTCATGCCGCGCTTGGCCTGGTACGTGCTGCCGTTCATCATGCTGTCGGTGCTCGCCTATTACGGCATCCAGTCGGGAACGCAGGGCGGGCCGAACGATATCGGCGGGCGGTTTCAGGTGACGGCGCATCTCCTCACCTCGCTCGACCTACGCGTGGTGTTCGGCGCCCAGACGACGACGCAGTTCACGGCGGATTCGGGGCTTGCCTATACGCTGACGAAGTTCGGCCTGTTCGGCTTCATGGGGCTATGGGGCCTGCTCGTCTTCGCGCCGCTCAACAGCGTGAAGGCCCGCACTTTCCACGGCATGGTCATCGTCTATCTGCTGCTGCTGATGATCATCAGCGACAGCGGCTACTCCATCAAGACCGCGGGACTGCTGTGGTTCCTGTTCGGCACCATTTCGGTGCTCGACGATGCGGCGCTCGGTCGCAAGCCGCGAGACCCGCGGCCCGCAGTGACGGGTGGCAGCAGCCTCAGCGCGACCTGACCGCGTCTAAGGCCGGGCAGGCGTCTTCCTCGCGGGCGAGCTTGCGCGTCGTCAGGGCTTTCAGCTGCAGCCTGTCGCCGGTGTCCGTCGGTTGAATGTTGAGGGGTTCGTCGGGCGACCACCAGTCGCCGGCGGCCCAGTAGGTCCAGCCGATCCAGACGTCGTTTGCTTCTGCCATCACATCGACCATGCGGGCGAGCCCGATCATGCAGTCCGATGTCGCCGATCCCCCGAACTCGCCGAGGAAGCCGCGTGTCTTGTTGGCCCGGAACCAGTCGGTCATGGCGCGAAGCGCGGCGGCCGCATCGTCGCCACGCGGGCAATCGTCGTTGGTGCCGGAGAAATCGCTGTCGAGATACTGGTGCACCTCGAAGGCGAGGTTGTTTGCCGTATCCTTGACGTCGATCATAGTGGAGGCATTGGAAGAGCCCTCGATATCGGCCTGCCAGCTGTGCGCGCCCGTCCAGGAGACGCCGGGCACCAGCACGAGGTTCTTCGCACCCGTCTTGCGGATCGCGGCGATCGCGGCATTGGCCGGCGGCAGCCAGGCGGTGGGGGGCATGTCGAACGGTTCGTTCATCAGCCCGAAAACCACGCCCTTCTGGTTGGCGAAGACCTTGGCCAAACGCGCCCAGACATCGGCGAGCGCTGCGTCCGGCACGTCCTTCGTGCCGATGATCTTCTCGTTATAGCGGGCGAAATTGTGGAGGTCGAGAATGACGGTCTGGCCGTGCGCGCGCATGGCCGCGACGCTTTCTTTCAGACGGGCAAGCTCCTCCCGGTCGAGTGGGCCGTTCAGCCTGCGCTGGATTCGCTCCCAGCGAAAGGGGAGGCGGACGGTGTTGAAGCCCTTGCCGGCGAAGTAGTCGATCGTTTCCTGGGAGGGGTAGGTATATTCCTTGCCGAACACGCCGGGCATGGTGCCGAACTCTGCGCCGGCGAGATTGATGCCATTGAAGCAGCCGGCGAGTGCCGGCTGGACGCCGGTGGAAAGACAGGCCGCCAGCGCGACAAGACGGGCGGCGCGTCCGGCGAGAGAACGTGTCGGTTGCATGGTGTCGGTCCTCATCGGGCAGGGGCGGTCGTGTCGAACGACATAGCGGGGGGCGACACGGAGGCAAGGCCGAGAACCGAGCGATAGACGTCGCAGTAACGGTCCGCTACGGCGCTCCAGCCATAGGCGTGGGCTGCCGACATCAGATCGGCCCGGAGCGCAGGCCCCTGGGCCTCAAGGCGCACATAGGCGGCTTCCACCCTATCGGCTGTTGCAGCGATGTCGGCAAAATCACAGAGCGACAGCGCGGGATGCCGGCCCGCGAGATCGACGAAGGCGGCGTTGGCATTGAGCACCGGAAGCAGCCCTGCGCTCATCGCCTCGACGGCCACGAGGCCGAAGCCTTCATAGTCGGACGCTGATACGAACAGGGATACCTCGGCGAGGCGATGGTGGATTTCGGGATTGGTCAGGCCCTTGTGGACGGTCACGGCCGCCTCGACTCCCTGCTTGCGGGCCTCGGCCTGCAGCATATCCACCGTGAGGTCGGAGGGAACGCCGATGATGTCGAGGCTCCAGTCGGGATGGCGGGCCTTCAGGGCGGCCGTCAGCGCGATCAGCAGGGGCAGCCGCTTGTTGGAGGAGAAGCGGCCGATGGTAACGAGCCGGCGTGCCGGCACTTTACTGGCGGCGTCTTCGAATTTGCCGATATCGACGCCGTTCTCGATCAGGCGAACGCGGTCGCGGGCGATCGGCTGGAAGGTGCGCACATCCGCCTCGCTGCAGCCGATGATGTTGGCGTAACCCTGGGCGGATACGCGCGTGACGCTGTTGAACCACGTCGCCTTCAGGGCCGAAAAGGCCTTGGTGTGGAAGAAGCCGCCATGGGTCGTCGCGACCATCGGGCGACGGTGAAGGAGGCGTCCCCAGGACAGGGCATCGAAGAAGAAGTCGATGGCGTGGACATGGACGAGATCGGCGTCGCGCAGATGCCGGAAGACGGCAGGTGCCACGGGATAGCGCGTGGAGCCGCGCCAGGGAATGCGGACGATCTCGATGCCGTCGATGACCTCCTCGACGGGCAGGCGTCCCCGTTCCGGCTCGGAGAAGAGGCTGTCGCAGGTAACGACGCGCACGCGAAAGCCACGTTCGGGGAGCGAATGGCAGAGATTGGCGACCACGTCTTCCAGGCCGCCGCGATTGGGCAGGAACTGCCGCACGACCTGAACGATCAGCGGCTTTTGCGCTTGCGACGTCATGTCCTTCCGCTCCTGCTTGCCCACCTCAGGCTCCTTGATTCTCGATCGTCTTTGGTGCGGCGACCGCCGGCGGAAACGTGCGTCCGACGGTCGATGGGTTCGTCGTGACGGAGCCCTCGCCACCGCGCGATCCCCGGCGGTTCCATGCGCCTCTTGCGACCGACAGGGTTTCATCGAAGATCGCCCGTTCCTGAAAACGCAGGAGTGCGATGGAGATAAGCATGCTGAAGCAGGCGGCCGCGAGAAGAGCGACGGTCGAGGCCGCAAGGAAAAACTGGAGCACACCTGCCGCCACGACCAGAACGGCGGAGGGGAAAAGTGCGCGAAAAATGCGCCGGGGCATCTGGGAGAAGAGAATGAGCAGGCTGCAATCGAGATAGCCGCGGCAGAGGAAGGCGATGGCGGCACCGAGGATGCCGAACTGGTGCGTCAGGACCAGCAGCAGGAGGACATAGGGCACCATCTGCGCCACATGGATCTTCGCCGTCATGTCGGGGCGGCCTTGCCCCTGCAAAAGAGTGTAGGGGGCGAAGGTCAGGGCATTCGGCCAGCTGCCCATGAGCAGGACGATGGCGACGGTGCCGGCGATCGCCGTGAAGGGCGGTCCCATCCACAGGTCGAGGAACGGCCGCATGAGAAGGATGCCGGCCGCGCAAAGCCCGGCATAAAGAATGCCGCTCACCATCATCGCGCGTTCGGAAATGGCGATGGCTTCCGCGCGTGGCAGGCTCGACAGCCGGGGAAACAGCGTGCGGGCGAGCGAGCTGGTGAAGACCTGGCTGCGCATCACGAGGTTCATCGGCACGGAATAGTAGGTGACGGCGCTGACGCCGAGCGTCTTGCCGATGACGATCTGATCGAGCGTGTTGAGAACCGGCAGGACGATGGAGGAGAGCGTGATCCAGCCGCCGTAGTTCATCAGCGAGCGGACCTTGGCGAACCGGAACCGGTCGAAACGGAAGCCCTGCTCGGTATAGAGCGCGATCAGCGTCGCCACGACGACGGAGGCCGCGCGGGAGAGGGCGGCGGCGGGAATGATGACCGAGAGATCGGGCGAGATGAATATGGCGCAGAGGACGGGCACGATCTGCCCGACGATCATGCCGCCGATCTGCAGCGCATTGGCGAGCAGGAAGCGCTCGCGCGATTCGAGGATGCCGATGGAGAAACCGGAAATGAGTGCGAGCGGCAAAAGACAGGCGATGAACGGCAGGGCGGCCGCGATTTCGGCTTCGAGTTCCGGCGGTACGGTGAAGACGGTGAGTAGGAGGAAATTGCCCGCGAAATAGAGCAGTATGGCGCCGAGGCTCGCCAGTGCCATATTGAGAAGGAAAGAGGTCGCGACGATCTCGGAGCGTTCCTGCTTTGCGGAAAACGGCAGGCGCGACAGGGCATTCGTCGAGGCCCGCGACAGGCCGAGATCGAGGAAGCCGAGATAGCCGAGCAGGACCCAGACGATCGACATGACGCCGTAGCGGGCGTCGCCGATATGGCGCACGAGAATGGGCACCGTCACGAGCGCGATCACGATCGGCGCGATCGCTCCCGCAACGTTAATGGCGAAATTCACCGATAATTGCCGTTTGGGCTTTTCCGTGGACATAGGGTCTTCCCGGGTCATTGCCGTCACCGAACAGGACACAGCCTCGCTTTTGGACGCGGATGGTCGTTCAGCGGGCAGATGTAGCGGGCAAAGACTAATGGATGCTGCAGAGATCCGGGCATGTGCTCGGAAGGGTAACCGGGATGTTAACAGGATTCGGACGATGCATCTGCGCCGCCGGGGGGAAAGCCGGTTGGCTGGAAGCGCCATGGCGACGACGCGGTAGTGACCGGATGGCCGGTTCCTGCTAGCGGATGTCGCGAAGCGGATGGACGGAGGGTTCGCAAGCACGGTAGCTTGCAGCCTGCCGGACGATTGCGTCCGCGGCGATCTGCGAAGGCGAGAGACAAACCCCATGAAGAGCTATGTGCTGACCGTCAGCTGCAAATCCACCCGCGGCATCGTGGCTGCCATTTCCGGCTATCTGACCACGCAAGGCTGCAATATCGTTGATAGTTCGCAGTTCGACGATCTCCAGACCGGTCTCTTCTTCATGCGGGTCAGCTTCATTTCCGAGGAAGGCGTCACCGAGGCTGCGATCCAGGACGGGTTCGTGGCCATCGCCGAGACCTTCGCCATGACGTGGCAGATCCACGACTCTGCAAAGCGCATGAAGGTACTGCTGATGGTGTCGCGTTTCGGACATTGTCTCAACGATCTTCTCTACCGTTGGAAGATCGGCGCGCTGCCGGTCGAGATCGTCGGTGTGGTGTCCAACCACTTCGAGTACCAGAAGGTGGTCGTCAATCACGACATTCCCTTCCATCACATCAAAGTGACGAAGGAGAACAAGCTCGAGGCCGAGGCGCGGCTGATGGAGATCGTCGAGCAGTCGAATGCGGAGCTGATCGTGCTGGCCCGCTACATGCAGGTTCTTTCGGATGCCGTCTGCAAGAAGATGTCGGGCCGCATCATCAATATCCACCACTCCTTCCTGCCGAGCTTCAAGGGTGCAAACCCCTACAAGCAGGCCTATGAGCGCGGCGTGAAGCTCATCGGCGCGACGGCGCACTACGTCACCGCGGATCTCGACGAGGGCCCGATCATCGAGCAGGACATTGCCCGCATCACCCATGCGCAGTCGCCCGACGATTACGTCTCCATCGGCCGCGATGTGGAAAGCCAGGTTCTCGCCCGCGCCGTGCATGCCCATATCCACCACCGCGTCTTCATGAACGGCAACCGCACCATCGTGTTTCCAGCAAGCCCGGGCTCCTACGCGTCCGAGCGGATGGGCTGAGGCTTTTTCGCTCGCGATGGCGGGTTGACAGGCGCGGTCGCTTCACGCTCCCATGCGGGGTGAGGAGGGCATGACCTCCGTTCCCGCTCCGCTTGCTCATCCGGATGACACTATGGTCCAGACATCGCCGCCACGGCTGGTTATCCGGCTCGATCTGCCCGGCCCGTCGGGGCCCGAGCGGCTGGGGCGCGGCAAGATCGCGCTTCTCGAACATATCCGCGAGACGGGGTCGATCTCGGCTGCGGGCCGTGCCATGGACATGAGCTATCGCCGCGCCTGGCTGCTGGTCAGTGCCTTGAACGCAATGTTCGAGGAGGATTCGGTCACCTCGCAGCGCGGCGGCAAGCAGGGCGGCGGCGCGGTGGTGACACCGTTCGGCGAAGCGCTGATCGCCCGGTTCCGGGCCATGGAGGAAAAGGCTCTGGCGGCCATGTCGGACGATATCGTATGGCTTGAGGCGCATCGCGCCTCGTCTTGAGGCATGTCGTTTTCCCGAAACCGCTCCACCCTTTCTTTCGGGCGACATGCTTTCAGGGATCCAGCGCCACCGTCTTGATCACGGCATGGACCGGCATTCCGGGTGCAAGGCCCAGCATATCGGCGGAGACGCTGGTGATGCGCGCGGTCAGCCGCGTGCCGGCACAGTCGAGCGCGACATCGACCTGATCCCGACCGGACGGCTCCATGCCGGTGATGACCCCTTCGATGATGTTCAGCGCGCTCAAGCCTTCAGGCCTCTTCGTGGCGAGCATGATGTCGCGGGCGGCGGTCCGCAGGCGCAGACGCTGTCCGGGTAGCCGCTCGGTGCCGACCAGCCAGAATGTCAGGCCGCCAGCGGCGACCTTGACGATGCGGGGATCGGGCTGGTGTGGTGCAACCCTCGCCTCGATCACGGTTCCCGCCTCGCGGCGGCTGATCGCCGCGCTCGATCCGGGCAGGCTGAGCATCTCCGACGCGGTGCCGCTTGCGGTCAGCCGGCCGTTTTCGATCATCAGCACGCGATCGGCGAGCTGGGTTACCTCCGTGACGGAATGGCTGACATAGAGGATGGGGATGTCCGTCTCGTCGCGCAGACGCTTGAGATAGGGCAGGATTTCGGCCTTGCGCGCGTCGTCGAGGGCGGCAAGCGGTTCGTCCATCAGGAGAAGGCGTGGGCGTGCCAGAAGCGCCCGGCCGATCGCCACGCGCTGCTTTTCACCGCCGGAGAGATTGGCCGTGGGGCGGGCGAGCAGCGGGGCGATACCGAGAAGGTCGACGATGCGCTCGATGTCGCCGGTGCCGACAGGGGCTTTGGAAAACCAGCGGCCGTAGAGCAGGTTCTGCCGCACGCTGAGGTGCGGAAACAAGCGGCCCTCCTGAAAGACCGTCCCGAAGCGCCGGCGGTGCGGTGGCGTGACGGTCCGGCTTGTCGTGTCGAGGATCGTTTCGCCATCGAGCCGCACATAACCCTCGTCAGGGCGGATCAGGCCGGCGAGGATGCGGATGAGCGAGGTCTTGCCTGAGCCCGAGCGGCCGAACAGAGCAGTGATGCCGCCATCCGTCGAGAAGGCGATGTCGAGCGAGAAGGCGTCGAGCCGGTGACGCACGGAGACATCGAGCGTCATGTGCCGGACACCCTGCGGGCGGCGGCAGTCGCCAGCCATTCCGACAGCAGAAGTGCCGCCATGGAGAGGACCACCGAGACGAGCGTCAGGCGGAGCGCGCCGCTATCGCCGCCCGGCACCTGCGTGAAAGTGTAGATAGCGGCCGACAGCGTCTGCGTTTCGCCTGGAATGTTGGAGACGAAAGTGATGGTGGCGCCGAACTCGCCCATGGCCTTGGCAAAGGAGAGGATCATGCCGGCGATGATGCCGGGCAGGATTAGCGGCAGGGTGATGGTGGCAAAGACCCAGGCGGGCGAGGCGCCGAGCGTGGCGGCCGCCTGCTCCAGCCGCCTGTCCACCGCCTCGATCGACAGGCGGATGCTGCGCACCATCAAAGGAAAGCCCATGACAGCGCAGGCAAGGGCCGCGCCCGTCCAGCGGAAGGAGAAGACGAGGCCCGTATAGGTTTCGAGAAACGCGCCGACCGGACCGCGCCGCCCGAACAGGATGAGCAGCAGGAAACCGGTAACGACCGGCGGCAGGATCAGCGGCAGGTGGACGATCCCGTTCAAGAGGGAGCGCCCCCAGAACCGACCGCGGGCCAGCGCCATCGCCGCCAGAAGCGCTAGGGGCAGGCTCGCCAGCATGGCGACGGCTGAGACCTTCAGGCTCAGCCGGATCGCCGTCCATTCCGCATCGCTGAGCGCAAGCCAGTCCAAAGTCGCAATGTCCTTCACGCCGCCGGGCCCGGTTTAAAGGCCGGATGGAAGCCTTTTCCTATTTGGCGAGAACGGTAAAGCCCTGTGCCTCGAAAAGCGGCTTTGCGGCCGGTGAGCGGACGAAATCGAGATAAGCGGCCGCGTCTGGATGGGTGCTCTCCGAGAGGATCGCGATCGGATAGACGATCGGCGGGTGAGAGCTCTCCGGGAAGGTGCCGACGATCTTGACCGAGGGGTCGGCGGCAGCGTCCGTTTCGTAGACGATGCCGAGGGGTGCCTCGCCCTTGGAGACGAGGAGGAGGGCGGCGCGGACGTTCTCGGCTCCCGCGACATCCTTCTCGACCGAAGACCAGACGCCGAGCTTTTCCAGCGCCGCCTTGCCGTATTTGCCGGCCGGCACGGAGTCCACCGCGCCCATGGCGAGCTTGCCGCCGGCAAGCTGCGCCTTCAGGTCGAAGCCCTGGCCGATCTCCACCGGCTTGGCGTCTGAAACCGGCGCGACGAGGACGAGACGGTTGCCGAGAAGCGTCGAGCGGCTGTCCTCGCGGATCAGCTTCTTGCCTGCGACGTAGTCCATCCAGGCGAGATCGGCGGAAATGAAGATATCGGCCGGTGCGCCCGCTTCGATCTGCTTGGCCAGCGCCGAGCTTGCGGCATAGGAGGCCGTCACCGCATGTCCGCTCTGCTGCTGCCAGGCGTCGTTCACAGCATCGAGCGCGTTCTTGAGGCTCGCGGCGGCAAAGACCGTCACTTTCTCCGCGGCCATGGCCGGCGTCGCCAGCGCCGCTGCTGCGACAATGAGAGCCGTCAACACGGCCCGTACGTTCGTCTTCAGTCCTTGCATTGTCAGCATTATAGCATCTCCAGAGATCGAAATATCTTGAGGAATATAACGTGCGCGAGGCGATTGGCCAGCGATATGTTTGTGGAAATACATTGCAATAGTGCTCTTGCGATGCCGGCGCGATGATCTATCGTTTCCCGCTCGTGGGACGACCGGCAACAAGCAGGAGACGGCAGGATGGACGGGACGGTGAGGCTGGAGGAAAGCTGGAAACAAGCGCTTTCGAAAGAGTTCGACAGCGCCTACATGGGCACGCTCAAAGGCTTCCTTCAGGCGGAGAAGCAGGCGGGGAAACAGATCTTCCCCAAGGGGTCGGAGTATTTCCGGGCCTTGGACCTGACGCCGCTCGAAAAAGTCAGTGTCGTCATCCTCGGGCAGGACCCCTATCACGGCGAGGGGCAGGCACATGGGCTGTCCTTCAGCGTACGGCCCGGCGTGCGCATTCCGCCGTCGCTCGTCAATATCTACAAGGAACTTCAGAACGATCTCGGCATACCGCTGGCGCGCCATGGTTTTCTCGAGCATTGGGCGGAGCAGGGGGTGTTGCTTCTCAACAGCGTGCTGACGGTGGAGCGGGCTCTGGCTGCATCTCACCAGAAGCGGGGATGGGAGACGTTCACCGACGCCATCATCCGGGCGGTCAACGATCAGCCTCGGCCGGTGGTGTTCATCCTCTGGGGCTCCTATGCACAGAAGAAGGCCGCGTTCGTTGACCAAAGCCGGCATCTGGTGCTGCGCTCGGCGCATCCGTCACCGCTGTCGGCGCATAACGGCTTCTTCGGCACGGCGCCGTTCTCCAAGGCGAACGCGTTTCTCGAGGCCAATGGCCGCCCGCCGATCGACTGGGCGCTGCCGCCGCTCTGAATGCCGGTATTATGCCCGCGGGTGCGTACCCGCGGCGCCGGCCCGGCGGGCGACGACGCTTTCGCGCCAGACGGTGAAGATGCCGGCGGCGACGACGATGACGGCACCGACGATCATGTTGACGCTGAGCACCTCGCCGAAGACGGAAACGCCGATGATGCTGGCAAAGACCAGCTGCAGGTAGGTCAGCGGCTGCACTTCCGACGCGTCGAGATATTCATAGGCCTTGATCAGAAAGAAGTGGCTCGATGTGCCTGTGATGCAGAGGAGCCCCATCCACAGCCAATCGACCGGGGCGAACCATGTCCAGTAGAACGGGCCGATCAGCGTGATCGCCACGGCGCCGGCAGCGCCGGTGTAGAAGAAGCTCGTCATGGCCGTATCCTCGCGGCTGACGAGGCGGGTGGTGACGACGTAGAAGGCGAAGATCAGCGCGGAGGAGACGGGAACTACGAGCAGAGAGGCCGATTCGTCGCCGGTCGGGTCCAGGATAACGATGACGCCGATGAGGCCGACGAAGATCGCCGTCCAGCGCCGCCAGCCGACACGCTCGCCGAGAATGACGATCGAGAGAAGGGCGACGAAGATCGGCCCGACGGAGAAGATCGCTTGGGAATGGGCGAGCCCGACGCTGGCGAAAGAGGCGATGACCAGCACGATCTGGCTCACCAGCAGCAGCCCGCGCACGATCTGCAGGACGGGGTGCTTCGTGGTCACCGCCGCCTTCAGCCCGCCGCTCGACCGTGCCGCCAGGATGAGAACGAAGGCCGCAAACGCCCAGTAGCGGATCATCGTGATGAAGACCGGGGGATAGAGCCCGCCCATGTGCTTGGATGTCGCATCCTGCAACGTGAAGATCAGGATCGCGACGAAGACGAAGAGATAGCCTTTGCGCTTGGATGTCATCAGTCGTCTTGCCGTGCTCGCCTCGACGACCGTGTTGGACGCGCTCAGGTCTTAGGACATGCCCCGGTCGGGCACGCTTGTCTCTACTGCATAATTCCGGGGACCGGTATCGGTTTCAGGAGGAATTATCCAACCGGTATAAAGTGGTAGAGCGACGTTAAGGTGCTGCAGGAAACGGCGCTCCCGAGCCGGGAGCGCCTGTTCGTCCTGTCAGTCTTCCCGGAAGGTGCGCTGCATCTGCTCGGTCAGCGGCTTGGCGAGATAGGAAATGACGGTGCGGTCGGCGATCTTGATATAGGTTTCCGCCGGCATGCCCGGATAGAGCGTGAGGCCTTTGAGGGCGCTAAGGCTCTCCGGCTTCGGGCGGATGCGCAAGGGGTAGTAGCTTGCGCCCGTGCGCTGGTCGGTTACCTGGTCCGGAGCGATATTGGCGACCTCGCCCTCGACCATGGGTGTGGTGCGCTGGTTGAAGGCGCTGAAGCGGATCTCGACTGCCTGGCCAAGCGTGATCTGGTCGATATCGCTGGTGGCGATGCGGGCTTCGACCGTCAGCGTGTCGGCGGCGGGAACGACGAGCATCAGGACCTCGCCGGCATTGACAACGCCATCGACGGTGTGGATGGCAAGCTGGGAGACGCGGCCCGATAACGGCGAGCGGATGTCCAGTCGCTTCAGCTGGTCGAGGGCGGCCACGCCACGATCCTCATATTCCGCGATGCGCGCTTCGACATCGGTCAGGTCCTTGGCGTTCTCCGTCCGGCGATCTTCGTCCAGCTGCAGGATCTGCAGGTCGATCTCGCTCGATTTGCCGGCGGCCTGCGCGCGGGCGGCGATGCGGGCGCCGCGGTCGCCTTCGAGCTGGGCGCGGTCGCGCTTGAGGGCGGTGACGCGCTGCATGGAGACGAGGCCCTGGGCATAGAGCTTGTCGACGCCTTCAAGCTCCTGGCTGATCAGCGTCAGGCTGTCGGCGATGGCGTTGAGCTGAACCGTCTGCCCCTCGATCTCGTCCTTCAACTGGGCCTTGCGGGAGGCGAGCTGGTTCTTCATGCCGACCAGCGCGCTCCGGCGGCTGTCGAAGAGGCGTCGTTCGCTGTCCTCGAAGCCGGTGGAGACCATGTCCGTCGGCACGACCTGCGTGATTTTCGGTACTGTGAAGGTCTTTTCTCCCGCCTGCTCGGCGAGGATCCGGGCGCGGCGGGCATAGAGCTGGGCCAGCGTGTTCTGGACGATCGACAGGTTGGCGCGCACGGTGGTGCCATCCAGCCGCACGAGCACCTGCCCGGCCTCGACGGTTTCACCCTCGCGCACGTTCAGTTCGCCGACGATGCCGCCGGTCAGGTGCTGGATCTTCTTGACGTTGTTCTCGACGACGACGGTGCCGGAGGCGACGATGGCGCTCGAAAGCTCCGTCGTTCCGGCCCATCCGCCGATGCCGCCGACGAGCACCACCGCCATGACGCCGACGGCCGTGATGTGGCGGGAGAGGGAGCGGCGCGACTGTGCCGGGGGAAGCGCGGCGGACGATTCGCTGGTGCTCATGATGCGGTTTCCTGTCCATTGCCCACGGCTTTCAGCGCGGGCGGCTGCGCCTGCAGCTGTGTCTGGAAATTCGGCTGGAACGGTTGTCCGGCTGCGGGGCGGGGCGGTTCCCGCCGCAGGATCTGCGCCAGAACTTCGTCCTTCGGCCCGAACGCCTGCATGCGGCCCTCGTTCATCATCAGCACCAGATCGACGCTCGCCAGCGCGCTCGGGCGGTGGGCGACGACGATGACGATGCCGCCGCGGGCACGCACGCCGAGGATCGCTTCGCTCAGCGCCTGCTCGCCTTCGGCGTCGAGGTTGGAGTTCGGCTCGTCGAGAACGACGAGGAAGGGCTCGCCGTAAAGCGCGCGGGCAAGGGCGACACGCTGTCGCTGACCGGCCGACAGGGACGAGCCGCCATCGCCGATCTCGGTTTCATAGCCGTTCGGCAGTTTGAGGATGAGGTCGTTGACGCGGGCGGCCTTGGCGGCCTCGACGATCGCGCCGGGTGCGGCGTCTTCCTCGAAACGCGCGATGTTCTGCGCCACCGTGCCGGAGAACAGTTCGACGTCCTGGGGCAAATAGCCGATATGTTTGCCCAGGCGGTCGCTGTCCCACTGGTCGAGCGCTGCGCCATCGAGACGCACCGCGCCGCGCAGGGTCGGCCAGATGCCGATCAGCGCGCGGGCGAGCGAGGATTTGCCGGAGGCGCTCGGCCCGATGATGCCCAGCGCACTGCCGCTTTTCAGGGTGAAGGTGACATCCGCAAAGGTCAGGCGCTGAACGCCGGGCGGTCCGCCGGCAATGCCCTCTGCGGTCAGCTTTTCGCGCGGCACCGGCAGTTCCAGCGGTGCATCGCGTTCCGGAAGGGCGGTGAGGAGTTCGCCGAGACGCTTCCAGCTCTGGCGTGCCGCCACGAAGGAGCGCCAGTTGCCGATCGCCAGTTCCACCGGCGCCAGCGCCCGGGCGGTGAGGATGGAGCCCGCAATGATGATGCCGGGCGACGCCAGGCCCTCGATGACGAGCACCGCGCCGGTGGCCAGAACCGCCGACTGGAGGATCATGCGGGACACCTTCGACAGGGCGCCGTAGCCGTTCGAGACGTCGGAATTGACGAGGTTGTGGTGGCGATAGGCATCGTTGCGCTCGCCCCAGAGAGTGGACATGCGGCCGAGCATGCCCATGGACTGCATGACCTCGGCATTGCGCTGGGATGCCTGAGCGAAGGCATTGCGCAGGTTTCCGGTTTCCGACGCCTTCTTGGACGGGCCCTGCGTTCCCCGGTTGGTGAGGAAGGTCAGGGCGATGAGGATCAGTGAGCCGACCACCGAGACCATGCCGATGACCGGATGGAACAGGAAGCAGATACCGATGTAGAAGGGCAGCCAGGGCAGGTCGAAGAAGGCGGCGGGCCCTGCGCCCGAGAGGAAGGCGCGCACCTGATCGAAATCGCGCAGCGGCTGCAGGCCATCGCCGGCCGTGCGCATCTTCAGCGGCTGGCGGACGACGGTGCGGTAGATCCGCCCGGTCATCGCCTCGTCCAGCGCACCGGCGATACGCACGAGCATGCGGCCGCGGATCCACTCGAACGCGCCTTGGAAGGCGTAGAGCATGAGCGCGAGAATGCAGAGCGCGACGAGCGTCGGGATGCTGCGGCTCGGCAGGACGCGGTCGTAGACCTCCAGCATGAAGAACGAGCCGGTGAGGTAGAGCACGTTGACGAGCGCGCTGGCGACGCCGACGCCGATGAAGGCGCCTTTGCAATCCCGCAAAGCCTGCGCCGGCTCGGCGCCTGAATGTCTGGTCTGTGTCATCGTTACCCCGAGTGCCCGGCAGCCGCCTGCCATCCCGAACGTGAGCCACCCACTGCGGTCGCTCTTGCCCTTGTAGATGCGGGCACATTAGAGAACATGATGTCAATTTTTCATCACCGAACGGACATTTTCGATTTTATTTTAGCATTACCCGTTTCTCGGTTCCACGGGCTATAGGCACGGGCAGAATGCCGCAGGCCCTGCGGCGCGGCGAATGCTCTGCGTGATCGTGCCTTGAAGGAGAAGCCATGCGACGGATTCTGGTGATCGGCATCGGTACGGGACATCCCGACCACCTGACGCTCGAGGCCATCCGGGCGATCGGCGATGCGGACGTGATCTTCGTGCCGACCAAGGGCGAGGACAAGGCCGAGCTTGCCGATGTCCGCCGCAGCATGATCGCCCGGCATGGAGCGGCGGGCGCAAGGCTGGTCGATTTTGCCGTGCCACGGCGGCAGACGGATGGCGTCGGCTATCGGCAGGGTGTCGATCTCTGGCATGCCGAGATCGCCGATATCCACGAGGGGTTGTTTCTCGACCATCTGGCAGAAGGGGAAGTGGGGGCCTTCCTCGTCTGGGGCGATCCCATGCTCTACGACAGCACGATCCGTATTCTGGAGCGCGTGCGCGACGGCGGGCGCGTTGCGTTCGAGGTTTCCGTGCTGCCGGGCATCACCAGCATGCAGCTGCTGGCGGCCCGCCACCGTATTCCCATCAATGGCATCGGTCAGCCGGTGACCATCACCCCCGGCCGCCGGCTTTCCGAGATTTTTCCGCAGACGGCTCAAGCGGTCGTGGTGATGCTCGATGGCGAAGAGGCGTTTCTGGCGGTCGAGGACCCTGAGACCGAAATCTTCTGGGGCGCCTATCTCGGCCTGCCGCAGGAGATCACGATTGCCGGGCGGCTCGGTGCGGTGCGCGAGGCGATCGTTGCGGCGCGCGCCGCGGCACGGGCGCGGCATGGCTGGATCATGGACATTTATCTCCTGCGCACGCCGGCGTCGTCGTCGGCTGCATAGAAGACGTGCCTTTGAACCGGGATTTGCACGGCCCTTGCCGCATGCTGTATGACGGCTGATCGAAGGGCACCGACATGATGATGGCCGGGATGGCAATGCACAGGGATAGGACGACGACGGGATCACCATCGGCGCTGCGTCGCGGTGCCTGCCCGACGC
The DNA here is from genome assembly GCF_011603255.1 of Ferranicluibacter rubi. Taxonomy (GTDB): domain Bacteria; phylum Pseudomonadota; class Alphaproteobacteria; order Rhizobiales; family Rhizobiaceae; genus Ferranicluibacter; species Ferranicluibacter rubi. The sequence continues at coordinate 77,630 of NZ_JAANCM010000011.1, forward strand.
TGGCAGCCCCGATGCAGACCGGCGACGGACTGCTTGCGCGGCTGCGGCCGGCCTCCGGCTTCTTCACGGTGGATGCTTTTCTGGCCCTTCTGGATGCGGCGGACGCGTTCGGCTCGGGCAGGCTCGACATTACCGCGCGAGGCAACCTGCAGATCCGGGGTCTGCGGGCGGAGAGCGTTGCGCCCTTGTCGGCCGCTATTGCCGGTGCAGGCATCATGCCGTGCGAGGGCATTGCCGTGGAAATGCCGCCTCTTGCAGGGCTCGACCCGTCCGAAGTGGCCAATTCACGCCCGCTTGCCCGAGAGCTTGCCGACCGGATCGGCGACAGCGGCCTTCATCTTGCGCCGAAGCTGGCCATCATTGTGGATGGCGGGGGGAGGCTGCATCTCGATGGTGTCACGGCTGACATCAAGCTCGTGGCGCAAGCTGCCAGTGGCCAACCGCTCTGGCATCTGCTCGTTGGAGGGCAGCAGACGGGTCTTGCGGGCACGGGAGACGAGATGATCGAAGCGGCGATGTCCGTCGTTGGGCGCATCGCGGCCTGCGGACCTGCCGCGCGGGCGCGCGATCTTCCGGCGGATCGGCTGCCGTCCAGTTCTTCGTCGCTCGTCAAACGGGACATAGCCATGTCGCCGGTTGGCCGGTTCGATCTCGGTACGCATGTCGTGCTGGGGGTGGCGCCGACATTCGGACAAATGGAAGCGCAGGCCGTTCGACAGCTGGTCCTTGCCGCCATGGCCGGGGGCCTGTCCGAGGTGCGGCTCGCGCCTGGCAGAGCGCTTCTCTTCGTCGGTCCTGCCGGGCGCGAGACGTCGGCGCTTGCTCTCCTCGCCAAGGCGCTCGGCTTCGTCGTGGAAGCCGACGATCCGGCGTTGCGCATCGATGCCTGTGCCGGTCAGCGTGGCTGTGCCTCGGCGCGTATCGACACGCACGCCGTCGCAGAGCACCTGATTGCGCACGCTCCGGCGCTGATGGACGGCTCGCTCGACCTGCATGTGTCCGGCTGTGCCAAGGGTTGCGCCCGGCCGCGTGCTGCGGATCTCACGCTGGTTGCGGCGTTCTGTGACGGCCAGCCGGGGCTCGGCATCGTCGTCGGTGGGCGCGCCGGTGACAGTCCGGTTGCGACAAAGCGGCTGGAAGACGGCGCTTGCGCCATCACGGCGCTTGGCCAATGGGTTGCCGAGACGATAGAGAAGGGCGAATCGGCTGCCGCCTGCCTGAAACGGCTGGGGCCGGCGCGGATCGCCGCCGCCTTCTCAGGGGCTCGCTTCAACGGGATTGACCATGCCGGCTTATGACTACATCCGCGATGGCGACGCCATCTACGAACGCTCCTTCGCCATCATCCGGGCGGAAACCGACCTGTCGCGGTTTTCGCCGGAGGAGGCCGACGTTGCCGTGCGCATGGTGCACGCCTGCGGGCTGGTGGAAGCGGCCCGCGACTTCGTCTTCTCGCCAGGCTTCGTCACGGCGGCGCGCACGGCGCTGGCCGCCGGCGCCCCGATCCTCTGCGATGCCTTCATGGTGGTGAACGGGGTGACGCGCGCGCGGCTGACGGCTGGAAACGACGTGATCTGTACCCTGCGCGAACCGGAAACGCCGGGGCTTGCCCGCGAGATTGGTAATACGCGGTCCGCCGCCGCGCTGCGGCTCTGGGGCGAGCGGATGGGCGGCGCGGTGGTTGCCATCGGCAATGCGCCGACCGCGCTCTTCCATCTCCTTGAAATGCTGCGTGACGGCGCACCGAAGCCGGCGGCGATCCTCGGCATGCCGGTCGGCTTCGTCGGCGCAGCGGAATCCAAGGATGCCCTTGCCGAACAGTCCTATGGCGTGCCCTTCGCCATCGTCCGCGGCCGGCTCGGGGGCAGCGCCATCACGGCCGCTGCCATCAACGCCCTGGCGAGGCCGGGCCTGTGAGAGCGTCGATGACGGGAGATATGGAGACGAGTGTCGGCGGCGCAGCCCTTGCGGGCGTGGCGGCCGGACGCCTGATCGGCGTCGGCACCGGGCCGGGCGATCCGGAGTTGCTGACGCTGAAGGCGGTGCGGGCGCTGGCCGAGGCCGATGTGCTCGCCTATTTCGCAAAGGCCGGTCGGCGCGGCAACGGGCGCACCATTCTCGATGGCCTGGGGAAGGCGGACGGCGTTGCCGCCTTGTTTGCGCCGGGGCAGATGGCGGGCATCCTGAAGCCCGGTCGCATCGAGCTGCCGCTCTATTATCCCGTTACCGTCGAGATCGACAAGGAGCACGACGACTATAAGGGCCAGATCACCGGCTTCTACGATGCGTCTGCCGCGAGCGTCGCCGCGCATTTGGATGCCGGGCGGACGGTGGCGATCCTCAGCGAAGGCGATCCAATGTTTTACGGGTCCTACATGCACCTGCATGTGCGGCTTGCCGGTCGTTACGCCGCCGAGGTCGTGCCGGGGGTGACGGCAATGTCCGGCTGCTGGTCGCTCGCCGGCCTGCCGATCGTGCAGGGCGACGACGTGCTGTCGGTCCTGCCGGGCACCATGGACGAGGCCGAACTCTGCCGCCGGCTCGGCGATACGCAGGCGGCGGTGATCATGAAGGTGGGGCGCAACCTGCCAAAAATCCGCCGCGCGCTTGCCGCTTCCGGCAAGCTTGAAAACGCTGTCTATGTCGAGCGTGGCACGATGGCGAATGCGGCGATGACGCCGCTTGCCGACAAACTGACCGATGAAGCGCCCTATTTCTCGCTGGTGCTCGTGCCCGGCTGGAGCGGCCGCATCATGGACGGTTCCGCATGAGCGGCCGCCTGACCGTCGTCGGCACCGGCCCGGGCGATCCGCGCCAGACGACACCGGAGGCGCTGGAGGCGATCGCTGCGGCCAGCCATTTCTTCGGCTACGGACCTTATCTCGACCGCCTCTCGCTGCGCCCAGATCAGGTGCGCGTCGCCTCGGACAATCGCGAAGAGCTCGATCGCGCCAAAGCGGCGCTGACGCATGCTGCAGAAGGCGCCGACGTCTGCGTCGTCTCCGGCGGAGATCCGGGCGTCTTCGCGATGGCCGCTGCCGTTTGCGAGGCGATCGACCATGGGCCGGACATCTGGCGCGAGATCGACTTTCGCGTGACGCCCGGCGTGACGGCCATGCTGGCGGTTGCCGCCCGGATCGGCGCGCCACTCGGGCACGATTTCTGCGCCATTTCGCTCTCGGACAATCTGAAACCCTGGGAGATCATTACCCGGCGGCTGGCGCTGGTGGCGGAGGCCGGGCTCGTCATCGCGCTCTACAATCCCATCAGCAAGGCGCGGCCGTGGCAGCTCGGCGCTGCCTTCGACGTGTTGCGGCCTATCCTGCCGGCGCAAACGCCCGTGATCTTCGGCCGCGCCGCCGGCCGGCCGGACGAGCGGATGCGCGTCATGCCGCTGGCCGAGGCGGATGCGACGGTTGCCGACATGGCAACCTGCGTCATCATCGGCTCGCCGGAAACACGCGTCATCGCCCGGCCCGGCCGTGGCGATCTGGTCTACACGCCGCGTTTCCTGCCCGGAGCGAGAACGTGATCGATGCGGGCGAGCGCCTCCTCCACCGTGCCGACCGTGGGCAGCGCAGCCTCGCTCGAGCGTTCGACGAGGATAACGGGTATCTTCAGCGCTCTGGCCGCTGCGATCTTGCCATAGGTGGCACTGCCGCCGCTGTTCTTGGCGACGATGCAGTCGATGCCGTGCTCCACGAGCAAGGCATGCTCTTCGGTTTCACCAAACGGCCCCGTCGCGAGGATGTAACGAACATCCGGCAGGGTGAGGGGCGGATCGACGGGATCGACGCTGCGCACGAGATAGGCATGCTGCGGCGAGGCTTCAAACAGTGCTGCCTCCTGTCGGCCGATCGCAAGGAGCACGCGCCGCGGCGTTTTGCCCAGCGCTGCGACGGCGGCATTCATGCTCTCGACGCAGGTCCAGAGGTCGCCCGGCTGGCGCTCCCAGGGCGGACGGCGAAGGGCGAAGGCGGGGATGCCGGTTTCCAATGCGGCTTTCGCGGCGTTGTTCGAAATACGGGTCGCAAAGGGATGTGTCGCGTCGATAAGAAGATCGAAGTTTTCGGCTCTCAGCGTCCGCGCGAGGCCCTCGGCGCCGCCGAAGCCGCCGATGCGTGTAGGGACAGGCTGCGCCATCGGCGCGCTCGTTCGGCCGGCAAGGGAGAGCACCACGTCGTGCGCAGTCGTGGCCAAGGCACCCGCCAGCACGCGGGCTTCCGTGGTGCCGCCAAGAATAAGGATATGATGGCTCATGCGTGACGGCGAAAACGCTTCCCTGACGACGGAACCCTGGCTGACGATCATCGGCCTTGGAGAAGACGGTCTAGCGGGTCTCGGCGAGGAGGCCAAGCAGGCGATCTCCGCGGCGCGTCTCGTCTTCGGCGGCACGCGGCATCTGGCTCTGGCCGCGCCTCTGATCACGGGGGAAAGCTGCCCCTGGTCGAGCCCGTTCGAGACCGCCATCGATGTCGTGGTGGCGATGGCCGGCATGCCGGTCGTCGTGCTCGCCTCCGGCGATCCCTTCTTCTTCGGCGTCGGCGTCACCCTGTCGCGCCGCATCGATCCGGCCCAGATGCGCGTCCTGCCTGCGCCCTCGGCCTTCAGTCTTGCGGCGGCGCGGCTCGGTTGGGCGCTGCAGGATGTCGTCTGCCTGTCGCTGCACGGCCGGCCGCTCGATTTGATCCGCCCGCATCTGCACGGGGGAACGCGTATTCTAGCGTTGACCTCCGACGGGGACGGGCCGGCGGCCGTTGCCGAACTCATGCGCAATACCGGCTTCGGCGCCTCCGCCTTCACCGTGCTCGAAGCGATGGGTGGGCCGCAGGAGCGGGTGAGCCTTCATACAGCAGGCGGTTTCGATCTCGTGGATTGCCATTCCCTCAATGTCTGCGCCATCGAGGTGGTCGCTGGGGCGAATGCGCGGGTTCTTGGACTGTCCCCCGGGCTTCCCGATGATCTGTTCGATCATGACGGGCAGATCACCAAGCGGGAGGTTCGGGCGCTGACGCTCTCGGCGTTGTCTCCACGGCGTAGCGAATGGCTTTGGGATATCGGCGCGGGTGCCGGGTCCATCGCGATCGAGTGGATGCTGGCCGATCCATCGCTGCGCGCTGTCGCCATAGAAGCGCACCCGGAGCGGGCGGCGCGGATTGCGCGCAATGCCCAGGCCTTCGGCGTGCCTGACCTTCGCGTCGTGGAAGATGCCGCGCCACAGGCGCTGGCTGGTCTTGCCGGGGAACGCCGGCCCGATGCAATCTTCGTTGGTGGCGGCGGTACCGTGCCCCGTGTGATGGATGCGGCGCTTGCAGCCCTGCGGCCCGGCGGGCGGCTGGTCGCGAATGCGGTGACGACGGAGATGGAAGCGGTGCTGCTCGCCGCTCACGCCGCCCATGGCGGTAGCCTGACCCGAATCGACATCGCCCGTGCATCACCTGTGGGCACGATGACGGGCTGGCGCCCGGCCATGCCGGTGACGCAGTGGGCTTGGACCAAGCCGCTGCAAGACGACACCGGCGAAGACGTACACGACCGCACGCAGGGAGAGCCGGCATGACCGTTCATTTTATCGGTGCCGGTCCGGGTGCTGCCGATCTCATCACCGTGCGCGGGCGCGATCTGATCGCGGCCTCGCCTGTCTGCCTGTTTGCCGGCTCCATCGTATCGCGCGACCTGCTCGGCTATTGCCCGCCGGGTGCCCGGATCGTAGACACGGCTCCCTTGTCGCTGGACGAGATCGAGGCGGAATATGTGCGGGCGGAGGCTGGTGGCGAGGATGTGGCGCGGCTGCATTCCGGCGATCTCTCCGTCTGGAGTGCGGTGGCCGAGCAGGTGCGGCGGCTGGAGGCACATGGTATCGCCTATACGATGACGCCCGGGGTGCCGGCTTTTGCGGCGGCGGCGGCGGCACTTGGGCGTGAACTGACCTTGCCGGCGCTGGCGCAGAGCCTCGTGCTCACGCGGGTTTCCGGTCGTGCCTCGCCCATGCCGAATGCGGAGACGCTGGCCAATTTCGGCGCGACGGGTGCGACGCTCGCCATTCACCTTGCCATTCACGCGCTGCCGCAGATCGTCGCCGAGCTCACCCCGCTCTATGGCGCCGACTGCCCGGTGGCCATCGTCGTCAAGGCGTCGTGGCCGGACGAGCGGGTGGTGCGCGGTACGCTGGAGGATATCGAGGCGCGTGTAGCGGAAAACCCGATCGAGCGGACGGCGCTGATCTTCGTCGGGCGGACGCTCACGGCCGACGGGTTCCGCGAGAGTGCGCTTTACGATGCGGGTTACCAGCGGCGGTTCCGCGGGCGCGACGGGCTTTAGATGTCGATGCCCGGATCGGCTTTTGCCGTTTCCGTCTTGCGCGGGACGTCCGCGCTCTTTTCCGCACGGTCGCGATAGAGCGCGGACTGGCCGAGCAGCATTAGCGTGACCGGCGTGGTCACGATCATGAAGATCACGATGAGGACTTCATGCACGATCCAGCGGTTCTGGAGTACGGCGAAGGCGAGCATCGAGGACATGGCGATCAGCAGGACACCGCCGCTGGTGCAGAGCGTCGGCGCGTGCAGGCGCTCGTAGAAGCTCGGGAAGCGGACGAGCCCTATGGCGCCGGCCAGCGTGATGGCGGCGCCCGACAGCAGGAGCAGGCAGACGGGGATGGCGGCCCAGACCGGCAGATCGACCAGAAATGTCATTCGATCACCTCGCCGCGCATCAGGAACTTGGCAAAGGCTATGGTCGAAACGAAGCCGAGCATGGCGATCGTCAGAGCGGCTTCAAAATAGAGCACGTTGGCCGTGCGGATGCCGAAGGTCAGCAGCAGCAGCATGCCGGTGATATAGACCGTATCGAGCCCGAGAATGCGATCCTGTGCCCGCGGCCCTTTGGCGACGCGGTAGAGCGCGCAGATCATGGCAAGGCCGATCATGATCTGCGAGATCAGTACCGACCAGATGATGAGAAGTTCGGTCATTCGAAGATCTCCTTGAGAAGCCGCTCGTAACGGTTGGTGACGATGGACTGCCAGTCCTTGCCGTCGGCCGTGTCGAGCACGTGAATGAGGAGCATGCGGGTCTGGCGATCATATTCGAGCCAGGCGGTGCCGGGCGTGGTCGTGAGGATGCAGGCGAGCAACGCGAGGGCGTTGTCGTCCTTCAGCGTCAGTTCCAGCATGACGAAGGCTGACTGGACGGGCGGCTTGCGACGCGAGAGGACGGCGCCGAGCACCGCGACGTTGGATTGCGCGATATCCTTGATCACGGTGCCTGCCAGACGGAGCGCGGCGCCCGGCCGGCGCAGGCGCGACTTGCTCGGCTCCAGATTGACCATGGCCCAGGAAAGGGACACGGACAGGATGGTGCCCAGCACGATCTGTCCCGGCGACACCGACTGGTTGACGAGCAGCCAGAAGCCGAGAAGCAGGAGCGACAGAAGCGGATAGGGGAACCAGTAGCGCATCACGATCCCCCGTGGGAAACGACCGGCACGGCATCGCGCACGCTGCCGATGTAGATCTGCGGCTGCGACAGGGCCGTTGCCGTATCCTGGAGATAGCGCAGCGCGTGACCGGACTGCAAAGTCAGGAAGCCGCAGGCGGCGAGAAGCACGAGCACGGGCGTGATCTCGATCAGCCGGACGCGGGGCACGGTGCCCTCGATCGAATTCCAGAAGGTGCGGATGCCGACCCGGTTGAGCGCGATTAGCGCTGCAAGGCCCGAGAGGATGAGCAGCGCTACGAAGGTCCACTGCGCCGCCGTGATGGGGGCGTTTTCGCCGAGGCTCGCAAACAGCCCGTGTAGGATCGCGAACTTGGCGACGAAGCCCGACAGGGGCGGCAGGCCCGCCATCAGCATGGTGCAGGCGACGAAGCAGATGCCGAGCACGGCCATGGTGCCGGGCACGGCCGCGCCGACTTCCTTCTCGGCCTCGTCGTCATCGCCGTCGCCATAGGCTTCCATCGTGACCGCGAGAACGTCGGCGCCCGCGTCTCTGGCGCGCTCCACGAGGTCGATGAGCAGGAAGAAAGCGCAGATGCCGAGCGTGGACGAGATCAGATAGAACAGTGTGCCAGGAATGACGCCGGTGATGCCGAGGCCGATGGCGGCCATCAGCGAGCCGGACGAGATCAGCACGTAGTAGCTCGCAAGCCGGCCCATCGCCTGCGACGCCATGACGCCGATCGTGCCGAAGGTGACGGTGAGCAGGCCGCCATAGAGGAGGACGCCCTGTCCGAAGCCTGCGGAGGTGCCGGCCTCATTGCCAAAAAGAAGGAGCGACAGGCGGAGCAGGATATAGACACCGACCTTGGTGAGGATGGCGAACATCGCCGCGACGGGTGGCGTTGCCGCGGAATAGGCTTGGGGCAGCCAGAAGCCGAGTGGCCACATGCCCGCTTTCACGAGAAATGCGACGCCGAGAACGGCAGCGCCGGCCTCCAGCAGCATGCGGTTCTCGGCACTCAGATCCGGAATGCGCAGAGCGAGATCGGCCATGTTGAGCGTGCCGGATGCCCCGTAGATCAGGCTGACGCCGATAAGGAACAGCGACGAGGCGGCGAGATTGATGGCGATGTAATGCAGGCCCGCCTTGACGCGCACGGGGCCGGATCCGTGCAGCATCAGGCCGTAGGATGCGGCCAGCATGATCTCGAAGAAGACGAACAGGTTGAACAGGTCGCCCGTCAGAAACGCGCCGTTGACCCCGACCAGCATGAACTGGAACAGCGTGTGGAAATGGGGACCGGCCTTGTGCCAGCGCGCCATGGAGAACATCTGGGCGCAGAGCGCCATCAGCGTCGTCAGCGTGATCATCATCGCCGAAAGGCGATCGACGACGAGGACGATGCCATAGGGGGCAGCCCAGTTGCCGAGTTGGTAGACGAGCGAGCCATTGTCCTGCGCCGTGGCGGAGGCGATCATCAAGGCCGTGCCGGTGAGCAGCAACACGAGCGTCGCACCGAAGCTCAAGCTACCTTTCAATATTCGCCGGCGCTCGTCGATCGGGATCAGAGCCGCAGCGGTGACGAAGGGCAGGAGGATCGGCAGGATGATCAGGTGTCCGAGCCAGTTCATCGCTCTTCCCTCCCATCCACATGGTCGTTGCCGGTAAAGCCGCGCGAGGCGAGCAGCACCACGAGGAAAAGTGCGGTCATGGCAAAGCCGATGACGATGGCGGTGAGCACCAGCGCCTGCGGCAGCGGATCGGTATGGGTGAGGAACCCGCCGGCCACGCCCTTTTCGAGCACCGGAGGCGCGTTAAGCCGCAGGCGTCCCATGCCGAAGATGAAGAGGTTGACCGCATAGGACAGCAGCGCCAGCCCGACGACGACCTGATAGGTTCGCGGACGGAAGAGGAGCCAGATGCCGGAGCCCGCGAAGACGCCGATGCCGGCGGACAGAACGAGTTCCATCAGTTCTTCTCCTTTCCGGACAGTTTGACGCTGCGCATATGGGCGCGCGGCGAGCGGACGGACTGGTGGGCAAGCGCGATCAGGATCAGTACGGTGGCGCCAGTCACGAGCGAGAAGACGCCGAGATCGAACAGGATGGCGCTGGCGAGCGGCATCTCGCCGATCAGCGGCAGGTCCGCATAGCGCGAATGCGTGGTGAGAAAGGGATAGCCGAACATCCAGGATCCGAGCCCCGTGGCGGTGGAGACCAGAAGGCCGACGCTGATCCAGCGCAGCGGATGGATGCGCAGCCGCTCCTCAACCCAGCGCGTGCCGCTGCTCATATATTGCAGGATGAAGCCGATGGAGAGGGCGATGCCTGCCGCAAAGCCGCCGCCCGGCAGGTCGTGACCGCGGAAGAACAGGAAGGCTGCGAACATGCCGATGACGGGGAAGAGCCAGCGCATGATGACCGAGGGGATGTGCAGATATTCGGCCACGCTCTCCCCGGTTTCGCGCTCGGGGTGGCGCGCATCGAACGCATTCTGGACGCGCTGCTGTTCCGGACGCTCGAGGCTTTCGGCCGCCGGGCGGAAGCGCAGGAGCAGCGAGAACACGGTGAGCGCGACGATGGCGAGCACCGCGATTTCACCGAACGTATCGAACCCGCGGAAGTCGACGAGGATCACGTTGACCACATTGGTGCCGCCGCCTTCGGAATAGGCACGCTCCAGGAAGTAGCTGGAGATCGTCTCCGGCATCGGCCGCGTCATGACCGTGTAGGAGATCAGCATCAGGCCGACCCCAGCGGTGACCGCGACCACCAGATCGCGAAGGCGGCGCATGCGCACGCCGACGGACATGGCGGCGGCGTCGCCCTTCTCGAAGCGCTTGGGAAGCCAGCGCAGGCCGAGGAGAATGAGAACCGTGGTGACGATTTCGACCAGAAGCTGGGTGACGGCCAAATCCGGTGCCGACAGCCAGACGAAGGTGATGCAGGTGACGAGGCCCGCGCCGCCGAGAAGAACGAGGGCCGCGAGACGGTGGAACTTCGCCTGGTAGGCCGCGCCGACGGCGCAGGCCATACCGATCAGCCAGAGAATGGCGAAGACCGGATCTATGCCGCGGAAAGCGAAGTCGGTAGGCTGGAAGCGGCCCCATAAAAGGGGCGCGGCCGTTGCGGCAATGGCTGTGAAGATGAGGATGCGCATCTGCGGCTGGAGACGCCGCGTGCCGGCCTTCATCTCCACCATGCGTGCCCATTTCCAGGAGATGGTGACGAGAATGCGCTCGAAGATGCGCTGGCCCTGCAGCCTGCGGAAATAGGGCGGGCCCTCGACGCTGGTGGCAAGATAGGGCCGCATGACGACATAGAGCAGGATGCCGGCCACGAGCGCGAAGAGGCTCATGAAAAAGGGCAGGTTCCACCCGTGCCAGACGGCAAGGCTGTAGACCGGCGTCGCATCGCGCAGCACGGAGACCACGGCCGTGTGCAGCAGCGGCCCGATGGTGAGGCTCGGCACGATGCCGATCACGAGGCAGGCGAGCACGAGGAAGCCGATCGGCGCGATCATCCAGGGCGGCGGCTCATGCGGCTCGCTCGGCAGGTCGTGCGGCTTCGGGCCGAAGAAGACGGTGTAGATGAAGCGGAGCGAGTAGGTGACGGCAAAGAGGCTCGCTAGCGTCGCCACATAGGGCGTCAGCGTGTCGAGAAGGTTGACCCGGTGCGTTTCGATGGCTTCCGCAAAGAACATTTCCTTGGAGAGGAAGCCGTTGAGGAGTGGCACGCCCGCCATGGAGGCGCTCGCGACCATGGCGAGCGTGGCGGTTATCGGCATGTATCGAAACAGCCCGCTGAGGCGCCGCATGTCGCGGGTTCCGGTCTCGTGATCGATGATGCCGGCTGCCATGAACAGCGATGCCTTGAAGGTCGCGTGGTTCATGGTGTGGAAGATCGCGGCAACGGCGGCCAGCGGACTGCCGAGGCTGAGGAGAACGGTGATGAGACCGAGATGGCTGATGGTGGAGTAGGCGAGCAAGCCCTTGAGGTCCTGCTGGAAGATAGCGAAGTAGGCACTGAGCAGCAGCGTCGAGAGGCCGGCAAGGCCGACCAGCCAGAACCAGGCATCGGTGCCTGCCATGACCGGCCAGAACCGGGTGAGGAGGAAGACGCCAGCCTTGACCAGCGTGGCCGAATGGAGAAAGGCGGAGACCGGCGTGGGGGCCGCCATGGCCTGCGGCAGCCAGAAGTGGAACGGAAACTGCGCGCTCTTGGTCAAAGCACCGACGAGCACCAGAACGAGGATCGGCACATAGAGCGGATGGTCTCGGATCGTATCGCCGGAGGCCAGCACCACGTCGAGATCATAGCTGCCGACGACATGGCCGACGAGCAGCAGGCCGACGAAGAGGCAGAGCCCGCCGGTGCCCGTGACGGTCAGCGCCATGCGGGCGCCGTCTCGCGCATTGGCATTGTGATACCAGTAGCCGATCAGCAGGAAGGAGATGATGCTCGTCAGCTCCCAGAAGATCGAGAGGAGGATGAGATTGCCCGAGAGCACGAGGCCGAGCATGGCACCCATAAAGGCGAGGAACATCGAGAAGAAGCGCGGAACCGGATCTTCCGCCGACATGTAGTAGCGCGCATAGACCACGACCAGCAGCGCGATGGCGCTGATCAGGGCCGAAAATAGCCAGGAGAAGCCATCCATGCGCAGCGTAAAATTCAGGCCGAACTGCGGAATCCAGGCGATATCGGTGCGCAGCACGCGGCCTTCGATCACGAAGACATAGAGCGACGTGGTGATCGCCAGACACAGGAAGGCAATCGTGCCCGAAAGCCAGGCGGCCAGCGTGCTTCGGTCGCTCGGCAGGCTGATGGCGATGAGGCTTCCCACGAACGGCGTGAGCACGAGCAACAGCAACAGGGTTTGCGCGATCTCTATGGTCATTTCCCCAGTTTGATCGTTACGATGTCAGCTTCCTCGCGCCGGCCTCTGCGCGATGCAGCGGTGGACGAAGCCTTCGGGGCCGGGTGGCATGAAGGGTCGGCGCGAGCGAACGCCGCGCGACACGCCGGAAATTTATGCCGGTATTCCGCCGCGATGCCAACCCGCGAAAGTGGCAAATAGACGCCCCTCGTCGTTTTTCCAGTTTGTCTTATAAACATCATGCGGTGTTTTCGGCGGGCAGGAGCCCTGCCTAACGTTTCGTGGCCGGGAGAGCCAAGGAAACATTGCGTTACCCATTCGTGATGGGCGACAGGAGGCCGGCCTGAAGATGGCGAGCGCTGCCCGGAATGCAAAACGCACCGGAGAGAGCATCTCCGGTGCGTTTTCACGTCGGTCTTGTTGCCGTCGCTTATTTCGTCGCGACTTCGATGCTCGAGCCGCCGCCGAGGGCGACGTTGAGGGCGACGTAGTTGGCGGCCAGGCTGCGGATGGCGGCTGCAAGCTGGATCCGGCTGTTGGACAGCGTGCGTTCCGCGTCGAGCACGTCGAGCAGCGAGGTCGCACCGCCGCGATAGCTTTCGCGGGCAAGGCCGAGAGCCTGTTCCGAGGAGGCAACGACCCGGCGCAGGGCGGACACCGTCTCATAGTTCTTACGCAGCGCGATCATCGCATTCTCGACTTCCTCGATGCCGTTGAGGACGGTCTGCTTCCAGACGAGATACTGCTCCTGTGCGACGGAGCGTTGCGCTTCGACATTGGCACGCAGGCGGCCGCCGTTGAAGATCGGTACGTCGAGCGTCGGGCCGAAGGACCAGCTCGTCAGGTTGCCCGTGACGGCATTGCCGAAGGTGCGGCCGGCGTTGATCGAGCCGCTGAGCGAGAGGCTCGGATAGAGCTGCGCTTCGGCCACGCCGATGCTAGCGGTTGCGGCAGCCAGCTGCCGCTCGGCAACGCGGATGTCGGGACGGTTGCGCACGAGATCGGCGGGAACGCCGACCTTGGTGTTGAACTTCGGCCACGGCTGCGCTTTGCCGCGTGTCAGCTCGGCAGTGATCGAGGTGGCGGGAAGGCCGAGCAGCGTTGCGATATGGTTCGCCGCTTGGTGGAAGCCGGTCTCATAGGCCGGAAGTTCGGCAAGCGTCGAGTTCACGAGGCCTTCGGCCTGCACGACGTCGAGGCTCGATGCGGCGCCGGCGCTGCGGATGTCGTTGGTCAGCTTCAGGGTCTCGCGGCGCGACGACAGGCTCAGCCTGGCAAGGGCCAGAGCTTCCTGATTGTAGCGAGCGTCGATGTAGGACGTCACGAGATCCGAGAGATAGGCGAGACGAGCGACGTTGATGTTGTTGTACGCGGCATCGAGCGACGCGTTGGCGCTTTCGCGAGCACGGCGGTACTGGCCGAAGAGATCGAGCAGCCAGGAGGCGCCGAGGCCGCTATCGAGCGACTTGGTCTCGGTGTGGCTGGTGCCGGAGGTCTTCTGAAGGTACGAGCCGTCGGAGCCCTGCACGTTGCCGGAACCGCTGCCATTCAGCGCGGGAAGGCCATCGGCACCGGCGATCACGACGTTGGCGCGCGCCTGGACGATGCGTTCGATCGACTGCTGGACATCAAGGTTCTGGTTCATGCCCTGGGTCACGAGAGCGTCAAGCTTCTTGTCGTGGAAACTCTGCCACCAGGGGTTCAGGGTCACGTTGGCTGCGGGGGCGTCGGCCTTGGAAAATTTGGCTGGCAGGTTGTCGGACGGCGTCTGGTAATCCGGACCCACCACGCAGCCGGACAGCAGGAGCATGCTCATGGGAAGGAGCGCTTGAGCAATCTTCATAAGGGTCCCCATCCGGCAAACGATGCGCCGGTAACGAATGATTCACAATTGGTCTTTAGCATGTTCACCATCCGAAGCGAGGAAACAATCCAAAAGCTGAGGGCCTTCCGCATTATTGTCTGAAAGTGTTCCCCGCATGCCACGCTTCGCGAGCGTCATGTGGCGCGCAACGCATGGGCGAAGATGACGAAGTCTGTTCTAAATATCTGTAATCGCTTTCGATTTTTGGTATGTCCCAATCCATGCCACTCACGCGGATTGTGTTTTCCTTATTCCTTTTTCGGCCGTCTACCGGACGATCGAAGCGCGGCATTTCGCGTTTTCGGGCCTCAGAGCTGGCTTACCGAGGAATTCCGGTGTCCTTTCCATCGGACAGGGCGGACGCTGCATCGCACGGCCGCCGCGATATTGACGACGAACGGTCGAGACGGAGGCGTGCGGGAGAATCACTGTCGGTCGACCGGCTGGAAACAGTCATGCCGCGAAAAAGTGCGATCGCCGGGAACAAAGAGGCGTGATGTTTCGCGCATTCGAGCCGGTTGCAAAATCCTCTTGAAACCGGATTACACGTCGTCCGTCACCGGAGCGCCCGCGTCGATCATCGACACCAGCGTCTCCAGCCGGTCGGCGTCGCGCGGCAGCTTGTCCGTTCGCAGGCGCGAGATGCGGGGAAAGCGCATGGCGACGCCGGATTTGTGGCGGGAGGAGAAGGCGATGCCTTCGAACGCGACCTCCACCACGAAGCCCTGGTCGGGTTCCGCTCTCACCGAGCGAACCGGGCCGAAGCGTTCGACCGTGTTGTTGCGGACATAGCGGTCGAGCACTTCAAGCTCGGCATCGGTAAAGCCGAAATAGGCCTTGCCGACAGGCACGAGAACGTCGCCCTCGCCCTTGTCGCTCGCCGTCCAGACACCAAAGGTGAAGTCGGAGTAATAGCTCGACCGTTTGCCATGACCGCGTTGGGCATACATCAGCACGGCGTCGATATTGTAGGGCTCGCGCTTCCATTTGAACCACGGCCCTTTCATCCGCCCGGGTGTGTAGGGCGAGTCGCGGCGTTTCAGCATGATCCCCTCGATGACGGGATCGGGCGGCGCGGTTCTGAGCCGGTCAAGTTCCTCCCAGGACGAGAAGGGTACGAGCGGCGAGAGGTCGAAATGCAGCGGCGGCGTGGTGGCGATCAGTCTTTCCAGCGCTTCGCGCCTGACGTCGAAAGGCTCCGGGCGCATGTCGCGCGGGCCATCGAACAGGAGATCGTAGCCGCGCAGGAAGGCCGGATATTCCTCGATGGTCTTGCGGGTCACGACCTTGCGGTTCAGGCGCTGCTGCAGATCGGAGAAGCTGCGCGTCGCCTGATTGGAGCGCAGCGTTCCCCCGACCAGAAGCTCGCCATCGATCACGCCTTCGAAATCCACCGCTTCGAGGATGTCGGGGAAGGCCCCGGAGATATCGTCGCCGCTGCGGGAATAGAGCCGGCGGGTGCCCGAGAGATTGGCCAGCTGTACGCGGATACCGTCCCATTTCCATTCGGCGACGAAATCGGCGGGGTCGATACTATCGAGATCCTTGTCACCGACCGGCGTTGCCAGCATGACCGAGTGGAAGACGGCGGGCATGGTGAGTTCCGGGCGACCGGAATGGCCATCGAGCCAGGCGAACAGCTCGACGTAAGGCGGCAGGAGGCCGTGCCACAGCGTTTCGATTTCGCCGACATCGACCGTGCCCATCTCGCCTAGCGCCTGCTTGACGAGGCGGGACGAGACGCCGATGCGCATGGAGCCGGTGATGAGCTTGAGGAAGGCGAAGCGGCTGGAGCCATCAAGGCGATCGAGCAGGGTGCGCACGAGGTTGCGCACGTCCGCGCGGCCCACCGACTGGAGCTGCGCGACGATCGATCCGAGCGAGAGATCGCCCACGTCGGCACCATCGGGCTCGGTGCCCTCCCAGACGAGCGAGATGGTTTCGGCGAGATCGCCGACATAATCATAGGAATACTGGAAGAGGACCGGGTCCATCCGCTCCAGCATCAGTTGGCGCAGCACGTTCGGCTTGACGGTGGAGAGTGTCAGCGTGCCGGCGAGAGCAGCCAGCGCATAGCCGCGGTCCGGGTCTGGCGCCGTGCGGAAATAGTCGGTCAGGAGCCGGATCTTCGCATTGCGCGAGGGGGTGAGGACCAGACGGTCGAGAAGTTCGGCAAAATCCCGCATCATTCGCCCTCGTCGTCATAGCCGACCAGATGCAGCGGGCGGGCCTTGATGCCCTCCAGCTCGCACCAGCGGACGAGCGCTTCCTCGCGCCCATGGGTCACCCACACCTGCCCCGGCCGGATCTCACGGATGGTGTCGGTCAGTTCCGCCCAGTCGCAATGATCGGAGATGATGATCGGCAGTTCGACGCCGCGCTGCTTTGCCCTCTGGCGCACAAGCATCCAGCCGGAAGCGAAGATCGGGATCGGATCGGGGAAGCGGCGTGCCCATTTGTCGGCAAAGGCCGAGGGTGGGCCGATGACAACGGCGCCTGCAAAGGCCGGCTTCTCCTTCGCCGTGACAGTCGCCGGGCGCAGTTCGCCGAGCGGAATACCCTTGGAGAGATAGTAGTCGCAGAGCTTGACCAGCGCGCCGTGAATGTAGATCGGCTCGTGATAGCCCGCCTCGCGGAGCAGCATGATGACCCGCTGGGCCTTGCCGAGCGCGTAGGCGCCGACCAGATGGGCGCGCTCGGGAAATTGGCGCAGCGAGGTCAGGAGCTTGCCCACCTCGTCCGCATCCGGCGGATGATGGAAGACGGGCAGGCCGAAGGTCGCTTCCGTGATGAAGACATCGCAGGGCACGGGCTCGAAGGGGAGGCATGTCGGGTCGCGGCGGCGTTTGTAGTCGCCGGAGACGACGATTTTCGTACCCCCGCGACTGACCGCGATCTGGGCGGAGCCGAGAACATGGCCGGCTGGATGGAAGCTGACAGTCACGTCGCCGATTGTCATCGTTTCGCCGAGCACCGCCTCCTGCGACCGGCGGCAGAAATCGGCGCCGTAGCGGATCGCCATGATTTCCAGCGTCTCCCGCGTCGCCAGCACCTCGCCATGGCCGGAGCGGGCGTGGTCTGCATGGCCGTGGGTGATCAGGGCCTTGTCGACCGGATGCACCGGATCGATGTAAAAGCCGCCCGCTTCGCAGAACAGGCCCTTGGGCGTGGGATAAAGCAGCGTTTCCGGTCTCATGAGGATCTAAATAGCCGGACCGGGGCCGGCCGCCAGAGAGGCGGCCGGGATTCTTTGCAACCGACGCTTACGCGCGGGACAGCGTTTCGGTGATCAGCGCCATCACGGCATCCGCATCGATATCCGTGCAGACGGTCTGGCTCGGCAGCTCGTCCCAGGGGCTGGGCGGGAAGGATCGGCCATCGGCCTTCTGGATGGTCTGGCCATCCGCGATGCCGCCGCAGACGACACGGATCGCGCCGGTTCGTGTGGTGAAAAGCTCGGGCGCCACGACATAGACGCAAGCGCAGCTGTCATGCACGACCATGCCGTCGGCGACGATGTGGGCGTAGAAGTCGATGTAGAAATCGGAGATATCGGCCAGCAGTTTTGCGCGCGGGCCGGAGGCGGCGGCGATGGCTGCGAGTGCCGGGCGGGTCATGACCGTCTTCATCGTCACGTCGAGGCCGATGACGGTCACGGGCCATGCTGCACCCATCACGATGTCGGCGGCCTCCGGATCGCCATGGATATTGGCCTCTGCGGCGGGCGTGATGTTTCCGGCGACGTCGAAAGCGCCGCCCATGATGACCACGGCCTTCACCAGCGAGACGATCTCCGGATCTTCCGCGAGCGCCCGGGCAAGATTGGTCATGCGTCCCACAGCGACCAGCGTGACCTCGCCCGGATGGGCGCGCACCGTGTCGATGATGAAGCGATGGGCGGGACGCGCATCGGGTTCGCCCTCGACCGTGTCGGGGACCCCGATATTGCCGAGGCCGTCGTGCCCATGGATCATGACGGGCCAGTCGACATGGGCGCGTGCGGGGTCGATCGTCTCGGCCACGCCCTTTGCAACCGGTGCCGGAATGTCCCAGGCATTTTTGAGGAACAGCGCGTTGCGGGTCGTCGTCTCGATGGACGCGTTGCCGAAAATGGTCGTGATGCCCAGAAGGTCGATGTCAGGGTGCTGGTGCAAGAAGAGCAGCGCCATGGCGTCGTCCACGCCGGGATCGGTATCGAAAATGACTTTGTGCATGATGTCCCCTCAGGCCTTGGTGCCGCGCTGGAAGCGGCGAATGCTGAATGGCGCGAGCGCCGGTTGCTCGCCCTTGTCGAACAGGTCCGCGACGAGCCGGCCGGTGGTGGCCGAAAGCGTGAGGCCGAGATGGCCGTGGCCGAAGGCGAGCGCGATGCGCGGGTCGTCAGGGCTGAGGCTGATGACCGGCAAGCTGTCGGGCGTCGAGGGACGCCGGCCCATCCATTCCGTGCCGCCTGTCTCGGGCAGCGCGGGCACGTAACGGCGCATCTTGGTGCGCATCGCTTTCGCGCGGGCGAAGTTCGCAGGTGCGTCCGGCCGTGCCAGCTCCACGGCGCCGCCGACCCGCAGCGCATTGTCGAACGGCGTGGCGCAGAAGCCGTGCTCTGAGAAGAAGATCGGCATGGGCAGCGTCACTTGAGGATCGGCGAAGGTCGTGTTGTAGCCGCGCTCGGTTTCCAGAGAGACGCGAAGACCGAGGCCGCGCACGAGGTCGCGCGACCAGACGCCCGCGGCAATCACGGCCTTGTCGAAGGTGTGCGTGGCGCCGGCGGATGTCGTGAGCGTGATGCCATCCGGGCTCGGGCGGACCGCGGAAATGCTGGCATCGACCAGGGTCGCCCGGGCACGGACGTGCGCCTGCAGAGCGCGCAGGAAGGTCTCGGGGTGGCGGAAGGTGTGGTAGCCGGCCGAGAAGATGCCGCCTGCAAGCGAGCCCTCGAGGGCCGGAATGCGCGCGCGAACGTCGGCGGGGCTCAGGCGCTCCACCGCAAAGCCGAGCAGCTTTGCCGTTTCGCTTTCGTGGCGGAAGGCCGCATCGAGCGACGTTGGTGTGTCGAAGATCGTCATGGCGCCGGTGTGCTGCACCGGATCGACAAGGGAGGCCATGTCGGCGAGGTGCCTGTGGTCGTCGAGGACGGTTCGCATCAGGCCGAGGAGGGCGGTGCGGGTGCGGGCGGCCTGTGCGGGGCGGGCCGAGCGCAGAAAGGCGAGCAGCCAGGGGGTGAGGGCCGGCAGGTCGCTCCAACGCAGCGTCAGCGGCCCCAGCGGATCGGCAAGCCAGCGCGGGGCGGACAGAAGCATGTCCGGTCGGGCAATGGGGTCGATCTCCGGGATCGCCATAATGCCGGCATTGCCGACCGAGGCGGGAAGCCCGGTCGCGTCCTGCTCGAACAGCGTGACGTCATGGCCGCGCGCGATCAGGTGGATTGCCGTCGCACAACCGATGATGCCGCCGCCCACTATGCCGATCCGTGCCATGCCGTCCTGTCCGATGCTCAAGAAGTCTCTTGCCCAAGGTCATGCGCCATCCGCCCATCGGCAATCAAGGGCAAACGCAAGGGTGCGCACGGTTTTTCACGAAGCGCGGGCCACCGTGGGGCTGCGTGGATTAAAGCTTCCTCAACCCTGTTCGTTTACGGTCCAGCCGTGATGTCTGCCGCTGGCAGGCCATTTGGAGCGCGGGATTGGGCATGGAGCGGCGGAGGTGAAAGGTTTTTCCCTGAAGGTGCGGCTGTCGAAGAAGCGTCTTCTCGGCGCAGCTGTCGTTCTGGTCCTCGTCGGCGGCACTGGCGCTTATGTGCTGCAGAGCGGCTTGCTTTCGCATGAGGAGGCCAAGGTCAAGGCTTCCCAGCCCTCGGGCGTCGCCTGCACCACGACGGATCTCATCAAGCTCAATCGCGGCGGCCAGCGCTGGCTGCGCAAATATGTCCGTACGGACAATGTCGACGGCATCGAACGGGTGCGCACCGCGCTGCGCATTGCCGGCGTGCTCGCACAGTCGGAGAAGGCGGATCTCTATCAGATCGTCGTGCTCGACCGGGCGGGGCCAGAGGGCCGGGCGAACCTGCGCGGTGCCGCGATCGGCGCCGAAGTGCTGTTTGCGCCCGACCCGACGAAGTTGCCGGACATGGACCAACCCTTCATCGCCCGCTACGCCGACGGCAAGGCCAACGCCGTTGGTCTCTTTTATGGCGAGCGCAAAGCGCTTTCTCCCGAAGACATTCGTACGACGCTGACAGCAATGACCGATCGCGCCGATTGCGAGACGCTGGTCGCCGATGCATCCGTTGCGGTCGAGGGCGATGCGGTGGGCGGACACGGCAAGCCCGCCGGGCATGGCGAGAGCGCGGCCGAGGGACATGGCGCACCTGCGGAAGGCCACGGCGAGGCGCCGGCAGAGCATGGTGCGCCTGCCGAAGGGCCTGATGCGCCGACAGCCGCTAGCGAATCAGGCCACGAGGCACCCGTGAGCGAACACGCAGAAGGCGAGGCCGGTGGCGCGCAGACCGTTGCGGCAGAGGGCGGATGGTTCTCGACCGTAACCGCCTGGATCCCAGGCATGGGCGGCAAGGCCGCGCATGCGGATGGCGAAATATCGAAGGCTGCGGAACCTGCCCGGGATGGCATGTTGTCCACGGTCATGCGGCTGATCCCGGGAATGGGTGCGGACAAGGCGGAAGCGCCGGTGGCGAACGCCGATCATGCGCCCGAGACGCCTGAGCCCGGCACGTCCAAGCATGGTGCGCCCGAACAGGCGGTGACGGCTCCCGAGGATGGTCACGAGACAGATTCAGCGGGAACCGGGGGGCATGCAGCGGATGCGGCCCATGCGCCGAAGACGCCTGAGCCTGAGACGCCCGAGCATGGCACCTCCGAGCAGGCGGTGACGGTTCCCGAGGCCGATCACGAGAAGGATACGGCGGAAACCGAGGGACATGGCAAGGTCGCGGAAGACGCAGCCCACGCACCCGTCGCGGCCGAGGTGGAGCACGAGGCGGCGGTACCGCATGGCGTGACGCCCGAGGAAACCGGCGCCACGCATTGATGGCGCCGATCCTGAAAGACTCTTTCCTCAGTCTGCCTTGCGGCGGGCGGGGAAGAGGATGACGTCGCGGATCGACGGGGCGTTGGTCAACAGCATCACCAGGCGATCGACGCCGATGCCGAGACCGCCTGCGGGCGGCATGCCCTGGTCGATCGCATCGAGAAAATCGTCGTCCAGCTGCTTTTCCTTCTCGCCGCGGGCATGGGCCTGCTCGAGTTGCTCCACCATGCGGCGGCGCTGTTCTTCCGGATCGTTGAGCTCCGAGAAGGCGTTGCCGACTTCCCAGGCATTGCAATAGGTCTCGAAGCGTTCGACCAGACGCGGCTCGCCCGGCACTTCCTTGGCAAAGGGCGAGATGTCCTTGGGGAAATGCGTGACGTGGCTCGGCTGGATCAGCGTGCCCTCGACCTTCTCCTCGAAGATGAAGGCGAGGCATTCGCCCCAGGTCCAGTCCTTCTCGATCTCGAAGCCGGCCGCCTTGGCGGCGGCACGGGCTTCTTCGTCGGTCTTGATGGCGAGGAAATCGATGCCGGTAACGTCCTTCACGGCGTCCGGCATGGGGACGCGCTTGAAAGGGCCTGCGAAGGATAGCGTCTTATCGCCGAAGGTCACCTCGGTCGAGCCGTGGATGGCCATGGCAAGCGACGAGAACAGGCGTTCCACGAGGTCCATGATGTCCTCATAGTCGGCATAGGCCCAGTAGCACTCCATCATCGTGAATTCGGGATTGTGCCGGGTGGAGACGCCTTCGTTGCGGAAGTTGCGGTTGACCTCGAAAACCTTGTCGGCCAGGCCCGAGACCAGCGTGCGCTTCAGGAACAGTTCCGGCGCGATGCGCAGATACATGTCGAGCTTCAGCGTGTTGTGGTGCGTCTTGAAGGGCTCGGCGGTCGCGCCGCCATAGACGGAATGCAGCATGGGGGTCTCGACCTCCATGAAGCCGTCTTCTTCCATGAATCGGCGGATGCCGGAGATGATGCGCGCGCGCTGCTGGAAGCGGAGCTTCGAGTCCTCGTTGGTGAGAATGTCGAGGTGCCGCTTGCGGTAGCGCAGCTCGATGTCCGACAGGCCGTGCCACTTCTCCGGCATGGGCAGCAGCGCTTTGGTCAGCATGGTGATCTCTTGCGCGTTGATCGTCAGTTCGCCGCGCTTGGTGCGGCGCACGACGCCGGTGACGCCGATGATGTCGCCGATATCGACCATCGGCAGCAGGGCGCGGGCTTGCTCGGGCGTCGTGTCCTTGTGCGAGAAGATCTGGATTTTAGCCCCGGCATCGCGGATGTCCATGAACATGCCGGAATTACGCGACGAGAAGACGCGGCCGGCTACGGTGACCACATCTTCGGTCACGGCGTCAGGCTCCAGCCCTTCATATTTTTCCGCAAGCTCGGCGTTGGTGATCGTGCGGTGGAAGTGCGCGGGATAGACGTCACCGATCTGCTCGCGCAGCAGCTTCAGCTTCTGGGCGCGGACTTCGGTGACGTCGGATGAGAGGGCGGTGTCAAGCTTTTCGGTCATGGTTGCCTGTCCTGTGGCGGCAAGGCCGCGAAATGGTTCGATCTGATGATGATCTGTGGTGGGTGTGGCTGCCCCTCACCCTAGCCCTCTCCCCGCAAGCGGGGAGAGGGGACGTGCCCGACGGCCGCTCGGAGTCCCTTCTCCCTCGCCAAGCGGGGAGAAGGTGCCAGCAGGCGGATGAGGGGCTGCCATCCCCAATATTATTTTCCTGCGTTCGCCGCCATCGCTGCAACCACCTGGCCCGCGACCTTCAGGCGCTGGCGCACGACGGAGCGGCCGAGGATGGCCATGCTGTCGAAAAGGGGCAGCGAGCGCGACGAGCCGGAGATGGCGATGAACAGTGGTGCGAGCACGACCTTCAGCTTCTTGCCCATGCGGTCGGAACTGGCGCGCAGTTCGGCTTCCACCGATTCCGCGTTCCACTCGATGATGGTTTCGAGATCAGGCTGGACCGTTTTGAAAATTTCGACCAGCTCTTCCGGCGCAGTCTTCACCTTAGCGAAGGACGACGCGTCGAGGCCGAGATCGGCCTTCAGCAGGAAGCCGGCGAGATCGGGCAGATCGCCGAGCTTGGAGATGCGCGACTGGGAGAGGCGCAAGCCTTCCTTGATCCGGTCGTTCTCCATGGCCCAGGCCAGCACGCGGCCGACGAACTCTTCTTCTGAAAGACCTTCGCGCAGCCAGCGGCCGTTCAGCCAGTCGAGCTTCTGGACGTCGAAGATCGCGCCCGCTTTCGACAGGTTTTCCGGATCGAAGTGCTGGGTCAGCTGCGCCATGGTCAACATCTCCTCGCCTTCGGCGATCTGGATGAAGAACAGGCCGAGGAAGTTCATCAGCGCTTCCGGCAGGTAGCCGAGCGCGGAATAGTAGGAGATCGACGTTGGGTTCTTGCGCTTGGAGAGCTTCGACTTGTCGGCATTGCGCATCAGCGAGAGATGCATGAACACCGGCGGCTCGAGGCCGAGATAGCGGTAGAGGAGGATGTGCTTGGGAACCGAGGACAGCCATTCCTCGCCGCGCGCCACATGGGTAATGCGCATCAGGTGGTCGTCCACGACGTTTGCCATGTGATAGGTCGGCATGCCGTCGGCCTTGAGCAGGACCTGCATGTCGACGGCATCCCACGGAATTTCGACCGGGCCGTAGACGCCGTCGACGAAGGAGCAGACGCCTTCCGTCGGGATCTTCATCCGCACGACGTGGGGCTCGCCGCTTTCCACGCGGCGCGTCACTTCCTCGGCGCTCAGGTGCAGGCAGAGGCCGTCATATTTCGGCGGCTTGCCAGCGGCGCGCTGCGCTTCGCGCATTTCGGTGAGGCGCTCTGACGTGCAGAAACAGCGGAAGCCGTGGCCGGCATCGACGATCTTCTCGACATAGGGCTTGTAGATATCTTTGCGGTCGGACTGGCGATAGGGGCCGTAGGGGCCGCCGATATCGGGGCCTTCCGACCATTCGAGCCCGCACCATTTCAGCGCGTCGAGCACCTTGGTCTCGAACTCCGGCGTCGAGCGCGTCGCGTCCGTGTCTTCGATCCGCAGGATGAAGGTGCCGTTGTTCTTTTTGGCGAAGAGATAGTTGAACAGCGCGATATAGGCCGTGCCGACATGCGGCTCGCCGGTGGGGGAGGGAGCGATGCGCACCCGGACTGGTGTGTCTGTCATGATCTCGGCCTGTTGGCGTGCTGCTGGCGTTTCCGGGCAAGCGCCGCCGCACCGGCCCAGGCCCTCGAAGGCGGAGACGCGCGGCCACGCGCCTTGCGAGGGGCGGCCGGGCGTCTTCAATCGCGGGCGTGAGACCATATTCCCCGGCGCGCGTCAAGGCGGAGGCGGTGCGCGGCAGGTCTTGGCATAGAGGATAAGGGCCCGGCATGGCGGCCGGGCCCTTTCGATCAGGCGATCAATGCTGCGTCGGCGTCACGCCGCCGTTTGCGGCGCGCTCCCGCTCGCGCTTGCGGCGCGTGAACATGTTGAGCGCCTCGACGCCGGCCGAAAAGGCCATGGCGGCATAGATGTAGCCCTTGGGGACGTGGACGCCGAAGCCTTCGACGATCAGCGTGCCACCGATCATCAGCAGGAAGGCGAGGGCCAGCATGACGATGGTCGGATTCTTCTCGATGAAGTTGGCCAGCGGCGTTGCGGCCAGCAGCATCACCGTGACGGCGGTGATGACGGCGATGAACATGATCGGCACGTGCGGCGTCATGCCGACGGCGGTGATGATGCTGTCGATCGAGAAGACAAGGTCGAGGATCAGGATCTGGCCGATCGCCGCGCCGAAGGTCATCTTCACGACGTTCTTGCCGGCGCCGACGAGGTCTTCCTTGTGGTCCTGGACGTCGACCGAATGGTGGATTTCCTTCGTGGCCTTCCAGACCAGGAAGATACCACCGGCGATCAGGATCAGGTCCTTGCCGGAGAAGCCCATGCCGGCGATCGTGAACAGGTCGGAATCGAGCTTGACGATCCACGCGATGGCGAAGAGCAAGCCGAGGCGCATGATGAGAGCCAGGCCGATACCGATCTTGCGGGCCCTGTCGCGGTGCTCCGGGGGCAGCTTGTTCGTCAGGATGGAGATAAAGATCAGGTTGTCGATGCCGAGCACGACTTCCATGACGACGAGCGTGATAAGCGCAATCCAGGCGGCTGGGTCTTGCATGAGCAGCAGGAATTCCTGCATCGGGGCGGGTCCTTCTTCGATAGGAGTGGCCTCTTTGAGAGGCTGATACGGGATGCCTGCGGCGTGCAGGCGTCAACGTTCCCCATGTAAAGGCAAATCGCCACACGACAAGTCGCCTGGCGTGCGCCAAACCCGTACCGAAGTCACATTACTTCACGTTTTCGCGATATAGAACTTTAGAAACATCGCGATGGCCGAGCGAACCGTCCGGTCGATTTCGTCCGCGTCCGGCGGAACAGGCAGCCAGCCGAACAGACGGCGCTTGAAAAGGCCGGGCATGCAGAGCTCGATGAACTGCCGCGCGGCGAGATCCGTATCCTCGATCTCCAGCAGCCCATCGGCGATCTTGCTTTCGAGATAGGTCTTCAAGATCGAGTAGCCGTTTTCCGGCGAGGCCGAGAAGAAGCGCTGGCAGAGGGCCGGCATGCGCTCGCTGACGCTCAGCGCCATCTTCATGCCGCGCACGGTCTTGTCCGAGCATATATGGGTGACGAACGTTACGCCGAAATCATGCAGGACGGCATCGACAGGCCCGTGATTGCTCTGCAGCACGTGCTTCATGCTAGCAACCACCTTGGCACGCTCGCGCTCGATCATGGCCGCGAACAGGTCCTCCTTGCCGCCGAAGTAAACGTAGATCGTGCCCTTGGAGACCCCGGCCTCGCGGGTGATGTCGTTCATGCTGGCGGCATCGAAGCCCACGGCCATGAAGACGCGCTTGGCGCCGTCGATGATCTGGTCACGTTTGACCGGATCCTCGCCCGCCACCCGTCGGCCGCCCGTCCCGGCATCTGCCATGGACGCGCCGGGCTGCAACGCTTCGGCGACGGGAGCATCGGCCTTGACGGTTATCGTTGGGGCATCGGCTGGCTGCAGCGCAGGCATCGCATTCTCCCATCATGAACTTTTCGAACCGAGCGGTTCGATTTCGCTTGATATGCGGGATGGACTTGCCTATGTCAAATCGAACTGAGCGGTTCAGTTTGCTTTTCTTACTATTTTCTCGCGCCAATTTTCGGGGACGTCGACCATGGCAGGTTCCAGCAAGACATCGGCAGCGCATGTACGGCCGGTGGGTGAGGATTTCGACACGGCGGATGGTGCGCCCACGGCCCGTGCCGATGATGTGCCTGCCGCCGTTGCGCCCATCGCCGCACCCGCTCCCGATGCACAGGCAAAACAGCCGAAGCGCCGCCGTCTGGTCGTGCCGATCATCGGGCTTGCCGTTCTCGGGGCTGCGGGCTGGTTCGGCTATGAGTGGTGGACCAATGGCCGCTTCATGATCTCGACCGACGATGCCTATATCGAAGGTGACCTGACGTCGATCGCCCCGAAGGTCTCCGGCTATGTCGAGACGGTGAACGTCGTCGCCAACCAGCGGGTGAAGGCGGGCGATCCGCTCGTCACGCTCGACAATGGCGACTACCGGATCGCCGCCGATCAGGCGCAGGCCCAGATCGAAACCGAAAAACTGTCTCTTGCGCGATTCGATGCGCAGATCGCCGGTGCGCAGGCGAGCCTGCTGCAGGCCCGGGCGCAGAAGACCGCCTTGGAAGCGACCGTGCGCGGGGCCGAAATCACGCAGAAGCGTGCCAGTGACCTCCAGTCGAAGGCCGTGGGTTCGGTCGCTTCCCTCGATAGCGCCAATGTGTCGCTGGACCAGGCGCGGGCCAACGTGCTCGCAGCCGATGCGACGATCGCGGCCGCTGCCGCCAACGTCTCGGTGCTGCAAGCCCAGCGCGCCGAGGCCGAAAGTACGATCCGCTCGCTGGAACTGTCGCGCGACAAGGCTGAGCGGGATCTCGCATTTACGGTCCTCAAAGCCCCTTACGACGGCGTCGTCGGCAATCTCGCGGTTCAGGACGGGGATCTCGTCTCCGCCGGCCAGCGCCTTGCGGCCCTCGTGCCCGTGAACAAGCTCTATATCGATGCGAACTTCAAGGAGACGCAGATCGCCGGTCTCGTGCCGGGCTCCAAGGTGAAGGTGCATGTGGACGCCTATGACGACAAGCCGATCGAGGCGACCGTCGAGTCCATCGCGCCGGCCTCCGGTTCCGTCTTCTCGCTGCTGCCGCCGGAAAATGCGACGGGCAATTTTACCAAGGTCATCCAGCGCGTGCCGGTGCGCATCGCCCTGCCGCAGGACGTGCTCGACAGCGGGCGCCTGCAGGCCGGCCTGAGCGTCGTCGTGGATGTGGACACGCGCACCGCGCCGCAGACGACCGACACGGCCGCCGCGCGGTAACACCTCGTTTCTCCTTCTTCCCGGGCGACAGCGGCTCCGCCCTGCCGCCCGGGACGACATTTTCTGACGATATCGAGCGTTCTGCGGGCCTTTCGACAGGCGGCGGCGTTCGCACGGGAGCAACCCTATGGCTGCGAGTGCAACTGCGACCGCCGGCGGGCGGCCTGGCGCGATGACGGCGGGCTCCGGCTCCGGCGCCAGGGCCGGCGCGGAAGAGAAGATGGACCCGCGCCGGCTGATCGCGTTCTTCGCGATGGTGGTGGGCATGTTCATGTCGATCCTCGACATCCAGATCGTCTCCGCATCGCTTGCCGAAATCCAGGCCGGGATCTCTGCCGGTTCCGATGAGATCGGCTGGGTGCAGACGGCCTATCTCATCGCCGAAGTCATCATGATCCCGCTTTCGGGTACGCTCGCGCGTATCGTCTCCACCCGCGTGCTCTTTGCCTGCTCGGCGGCCGGCTTCACCGTTGCCAGTGCGCTTGCAGCAACCGCCACGAACATCGACCAGATGATCATCTACCGCGCGCTGCAAGGCTTCATTGGCGGTGGCATGATCCCCTCCGTCTTCGCCGCGGCCTTCACCATCTTCCCGCCCTCCAAGCGCAACATCGTCTCACCGATCATCGGTCTCATCGCGACGCTGGCGCCCACCATCGGGCCGACCGTTGGCGGCTATCTCAGCCATGCCTTTTCCTGGCACTGGCTGTTCCTCGTCAACATTCCCCCGGGGATCGTGGTGGCAATCGTCACCTGGAACTACATCGACTTCGACAAGCCGGAGCTTAGCCTCATCAAGAAGTTCGACTGGTGGGGGCTTCTCTCCATGGGCGTCTTTCTCGGCTGCCTCGAATATGTGCTGGAGGAGGGCAATACGAACGACTGGTTCAGCGACGGTCATATCCTCTTGGGCGCCGTTGCCTGCGTCGTCGCGGCCGTGATCTTCTTCTACCGAGTGTTCACGGTCGATTTCCCGGTGGTGGATCTGCGCGCTTTCTCCAATCGGAACTTCGCCTTCGGCTCCCTCTTCTCCTTCATCATGGGTATCGGGCTCTACGGGCTCACCTATCTCTACCCGCTCTATCTCGGGCAGATCCGGCATTATGATTCGCTGATGATCGGCGAGACCATGTTCGTCTCGGGCGTCGCCATGTTCTGCACGGCGCCGATCGCCGGCATTCTCTCGGGCAAATTCGACCCGCGCGTGCTGATGGTCATCGGCTTCGCCTCGTTCTCCAGCGGCACCTACATCATGACCAACATCACCACCGACTGGGATTTCTACGAGCTTCTGGTGCCTCAGATCCTGCGCGGATTCGGCATGATGATGTGCATGGTGCCGATCAACAACGTGGCGCTGGGCACGCTGCCGCCCGACAGGATCCGCGGCGCGTCCGGCGTGTTCAACCTCACCCGAAATCTCGGTGGCGCGGTGGGGCTTGCGGCGATCAACACGATTCTCACGCGACGGCAGGACGTGCATTACGCCCAGCTTTCCGAGCATGTGACCTGGAGCAATCCGGAGGCGATGGAGCAGTTGAAACAGATCGCCGGGAACTACAACGCCCACGGCATGGACGGCGCGACGATCGCCATGAAGCAGCTTGCCGGCATCGTCCAGCGGCAGGCGTCCATCCTGTCGTTCGCCGATATCTTCGTGCTGCTGACAGGCCTGTTCGGTGCCCTGATCTTCTGCGTCCTCGTGATCCAGAAGCCGAAGCCGGTGGCGCCCAGTGCCGGCGGCGGGCACTGACAGAAAGCTAGTCCTGGTGATCGACGCCGGCATTCATGCCGGCGTTTTTCGTTTCGATGATACTCCCTGAAAATTTCTGATTTACGTACATCAAGAATTCCTCTAGACCTCGTTTCCGGAGGAGCCATGCGACCGACCGTTCACGATATCGCTGCAGAAGCGGGCGTCAGCCTGGCCACGGTCGACCGGGTCCTGAACCGGCGGCCGGGCGTGAAGGCGGCGACGCGCATGCGGGTCGAGGCTGCCATCGCAGCCATCGGGTTCGTCCGCGACATGGCGGCCGCGAACCTTGCCAAGAGCCGGGTCTACCCCTTCACCTTCATTCTTCCCGCCGGTGACAACTCGTTCATGCGCGGGCTGGAACAGCATGTGCGCGACGCCATGGCGCGGCCTTCCGCCGACCGTGTGGCGATCTCGCTGGTCATCGTTCCCCCGTTCGACGGTGCAGCCGTTGCCCGTGCGCTCGATGCGGCGATCTCCAACGAGCCGGCGGGCATCGCCGTCGTGGCGGTGGATGCGCCCGACGTGGTGGACGCTGCGCGTCGCGTGCAGGCGTCCGGTATTCCCTTAGTAACGCTGGTGTCCGACCTCGGTCCTTCCTGCCGCGATCATTTCGCCGGCATCGACAATCACGCGGCGGGGCGCACGGCCGGCAGCCTGATGCGCCGCTTCGTCGGGCAGGAGCGCGCCACCATTGCCGTGCTCGCCGGCTCGATGCTGGTGCGCGACCATCGCGACAGGCTCGACGGGTTCCGCGCCGCGCTGTCCGATACCTGCCGCGTGCTGCCGGTGCTCGAGGGGCAGGACGATCCGGCAGCGACGGAGCGGCTGATCGCCAATCTTCTGGCGCGGCATCCGGATGTCGCGGGCATCTACAGTCTCGGCGCGGGCAATCGCGGCCTGATCGCGGCCCTGCAACGTCATGACCGGCCGCGCCCCCGCGCCGTCATCGCGCATGAACTCACGCCCCATACGCGCGCTGCGCTCGAAGGCGACCTGATCGATGCCGTGCTCAACCAGGATGCAGGCCATGAGGTGCGCAGCGCCATCCGCGTTCTCAAGGCCAAGGCCGACGGCATTCCCGCGGTGGAGGCGCAGGAGCGCATCCGTATCGATATCTTTCTCAAGGACAACCTGCCGTTCGCAGACGATGCGGACGGCATGTCCCTTCGCCCATCCGGCGCCGCAAGTGGCGCAAACTAGGAGCATTCCATGTATCTCGGCATCGATCTCGGCACGTCCGGCGTCAAGGCGCTGCTTATCGACGGCGAGCAGCGCATTATCGGTTCGGCGACCGGCGCCTGCGACGTGCTGCGCCAGCATCCCGGCTGGTCCGAGCAGGACCCGGCCGACTGGGTCCGCGCCACGCAGGAGGCGATCGCCGGCCTGAAGGCATCGCATCCGACCGAGCTTGCCGCCGTGCGCGGCATCGGCCTGTCCGGGCATATGCATGGCGCGACGCTGCTCGATGAGAGCGACAGCGTGCTGCGCCCCTGCATTCTCTGGAACGACACGCGGTCCCATGCCGAGGCCGCAGCGCTCGACGCCGATCCGCAGTTTCGCGCCATCACCGGCAATATCGTGTTCCCCGGCTTCACAGCGCCGAAGCTCGCCTGGGTGGCGAAGAACGAGCCGGACGTGTTTGCCAAGGTGCGCTGGGTGCTGCTGCCGAAGGACTATCTGCGTCTCTGGCTGACGGGCGAGCACATGTCGGAGATGTCGGATTCCGCCGGCACGTCCTGGCTCGATACGGGCAAGCGCGCCTGGTCGGAAAGCCTGCTGGCGGCAACGGGTCTCAGCGAACGGCAAATGCCGTCTCTGGTCGAGGGAACGGCGCCTGCCGGCACGCTGAAGTCGGATCTTGCGGCCGGCTGGGGCATGGGTGCCGGGGTCGTGGTGGCTGGCGGTGCCGGCGACAATGCGGCGTCTGCCTGCGGCATGGGCACGATCGGCGAGGGGCAGGCTTTCGTTTCGCTCGGCACGTCGGGCGTGCTCTTTGCGGCGAATGCGCGCTATTTGCCCAATCCGGAAAGTGCCGTTCACGCCTTCTGCCACGCGCTTCCCGACACATGGCACCAGATGGGCGTCATCCTGTCGGCCACCGATGCGCTGAACTGGCATGCCGGCGTCACCGGCCGCAGCGCCTCCGAGCTGACACAGGAGCTGGGCGATACGCTGCAGGCGCCGACCGGCGTCACCTTTCTTCCCTACCTCTCGGGCGAGCGGACGCCGCACAACGACGCGACCATCCGCGGCGCCTTTATCGGCCTTGGCCATGAGAGCGGCCGGGCGGTGCTGACGCAGGCGGTGCTGGAAGGCGTGTCCTTCGCCATCCGCGACAGCCTTGAGGCCTTGAAGATTGCGGGGACGCAGCTGCACCGAATGACCGCGATCGGCGGCGGATCGCGGTCCGCCTATTGGCTGTCGTCAATCGCGACCGCGCTCGACCTGCCGGTCGACGTGCCGGCCGATGGCGACTTCGGTGCGGCCTTCGGGGCTGCCCGTCTCGGCCTTGTCGCTGCCACCGGTGCCGACCCGCTTTCCGTCTTCACGCCGCCGAAGACCGCCCACACGGTGGAGCCGGTCGCTTCGCTGCGCGAGGCCTATGAGGACGCCTATCAGCGCTATGGCCGGCTCTATCCCGCCATCCGCGCCGCCTACTGATCCCGAACACAGACACCACTGGAGGAGACATCATGAGCACCGGTTATTTCAAGGACATCCAGAAGATCCGCTTCGAAGGGCCTGACAGCACCAACCCACTGGCCTTCCGCCATTACGACCCGAACGAGGTGGTCATGGGCAAGCGGATGGAAGAGCATCTGCGTTTTGCGGTTGCTTATTGGCACACCTTCGTCTGGCCGGGCGGCGATCCCTTCGGCGGACAGACCTTCGAGCGCCCTTGGTTCGAGGACAGCATGAAGGCGGCGAAGCTGAAGGCCGACGTCGCGTTCGAATTCTTCGACCTGCTGGGCGTGCCTTATTACTGCTTCCACGATGCGGACGTGCGGCCGGAAGGCAAGAGTTTCGCCGAGAACACGAAGAACCTGAACGAGATCGTCGATTACTTCGCCGGCAAACAGCAGGAGACGGGCGTTAAGCTGCTCTGGGGCACCGCGAACCTCTTTTCGCATCGGCGCTATATGTCGGGTGCAGCCACCAATCCGGATCCTGATGTGTTCGCCTTCGCGGCTGCGACGGTGAAGACCTGCATGGACGCGACCGTCAAGCTCGGCGGCGAGAACTATGTGCTCTGGGGCGGGCGCGAAGGATACGAGACGCTGCTCAACACCAACCTGAAGCAGGAACTCG
This sequence comes from Ferranicluibacter rubi, assembly GCF_011603255.1. Lineage (GTDB taxonomy): Bacteria > Pseudomonadota > Alphaproteobacteria > Rhizobiales > Rhizobiaceae > Ferranicluibacter > Ferranicluibacter rubi. The sequence goes on from NZ_JAANCM010000011.1 coordinate 110,357, forward strand.
ACCAGCTCGGCCGCTTCGTCAACATGGTGGTGGAGTACAAGCATAAGATCGGCTTCAAGGGCGCGATCCTGATCGAGCCGAAGCCGCAGGAACCGACCAAGCACCAGTACGACTACGACGTCGCAACCGTCTACGGCTTCCTGAAGTCCTACGGGCTCGAGAATGAAGTCAAACTCAACATCGAGCAGGGGCATGCCATCCTGGCCGGTCACTCCTTCGAACACGAGCTGGCGCTCGCCAATGCGCTCGGCCTGTTTGGCTCGATCGACATGAACCGCAACGACTACCAGTCCGGCTGGGATACCGACCAGTTCCCCAACAACGTCCCGGAAATGGCGCTCGCCTACTATCAGGTTCTGGCCGGCGGCGGCTTTACCACCGGCGGCACCAATTTCGACGCCAAGCTGCGCCGGCAGTCGCTGGATGCCGAAGATCTTCTCATCGGTCACATCGGCGGCATGGATTGCTGCGCTCGCGGCCTGAAGGCTGCGGCGAAGATGGTCGAGGACAAGGCGCTGTCCGGTCCGCTGGACGCGCGTTATGCAGGCTGGAGCACGGAAGATGGCCGCAAGCGCCTGACATCCATGTCGCTCGAGGACCTTGCCGCGCATGTGGAAGCGACCGACCTCAATCCGCAGCCTCGCTCCGGCCGTCAGGAATATCTGGAGAACGTGGTCAACCGCTACGTCTAGGCGATCGAGACATGATCCATATCCGGCGCGTTCGTGGAAGCGAACGCGCCGGATATGCTTTCCGCGCGCTGCAAACCCTATTTTTCAGGGTAATCGTACTTTAACAATGTCTTAGGGAGGGTTGAACACCTCTCCGTGATCAGGCAGACAAAGCTGCTTTACGTACCTCATCAATTGCGCTAGCTTCGATTTCGGAGGAGATTCAGCGTGATTTCGACAGCACCTTTTGGCGCTTGCGACGGACACCCGTCAGCGCGCCGATCTGTATTTCTACGCTTGCATTGCGCACCTCGCGTTTCGTCTGGGGCGTTCGCGATGCGGAGCGTTGCATGAACACCGCTTCGCCCCTGCTGCAAACGAGCGGACTGTCCAAGACGTTCGGCATCGTCGAGGTGCTGAAGGGTATCGACCTCACGATCGAGGCCGGCAAGGTACACGCGATCATTGGCGAGAACGGCGCCGGCAAATCGACGCTGATGAAGTTGATCGCCGGCAATCTTCCGCCGACGCGGGGAGAGATCCTGATCGACGGCCAGCCGGTTACGCTGTCGGGGCCTGTTGATGCGGAGGCGCGCGGCATCGTGCTGGTGCATCAGGAAATCCTGCTCGCGCCCGATCTCACCGTCGCCCAGAACATCTATCTCGGCCGCGAAATGGTCCGTGGCCTGACGCTTAATGACAATGCGATGAACGAGGGTGCGCGCGAGGCTGTCCATGCACTCGGAGCCCACATCGATCCGCGCACGGTCGTTGCCCGGCTGTCGATCGCGCAGCGCCAGCTCGTGCAGATCGCCCGCGTGCTGCTGGTGCCTCACCGGGTCGTCATCTTCGATGAGCCCACCGCATCCCTTACGCCGCACGAGACGGCGGCGCTTCTTCAGCTGATACGGCACATCCGCGACCGTGGCGTCGCCGTGCTCTACATTTCGCACCGCCTGCCGGAGGTCAAAGACATCGCTGATACGGTGACTGTGCTGCGCGATGGCCGCACCGTCGCCACGCACGCGGCCTCCACCTTGCAGCCCGCCGACATGGCGCGGCTGATGGTCGGGCGCGACGTCGCCAAGCTCTATCCGGATCGTGTATCCGTCGCGTCCCGCGAGGCGGTGCTGGAGGTTTCCGGCCTGTCCGTGCCCGGCTATGCGACGAATGCCAGCTTCAGGCTCGGCAAAGGGGAGATCCTCGGCTTTGCAGGTCTCGTCGGCGCGGGGCGGACGGAGCTGATGGAGGGTCTGGTCGGTCTTCGCCCGGCGCATGGCACAATCATGCTGCACGGGCGCCCGGTCCAGTTTCGCGATGTGCATGCCAGCCTCAAGGCCGGCATCGTCTATCTCTCGGAGGACCGCAAGGGCAAGGGGCTGCTGCTTTCCAAGGATCTGCGCGTCAACCTCACGCTCGCATCGCTCGGTCGTTTCGTGCGCGGGTTTCAGGTGGATCGCAAGAAGGAACACGCGGCGCTCGATACGGCGATTAAGGATTTCGATATCCGAACCGGCCGCAAGGACCTTTTGGCCGGGCAGTTATCGGGCGGCAACCAGCAGAAGCTGCTGATCGCCAAGATGATGTTGCTCGACCCGCAGATCGTCATCATCGACGAGCCGACACGCGGCATCGATATCGGCACCAAGGAACAGATCTATGCCTTTATCGCCCGCCTGGCCCAGGAGGGCCGGTCCATCATCGTCGTCTCCTCGGAGATGCCGGAGCTGATCGGCATCTGCGACCGGATCGTCGTCATGCGGTCGGGGCGCATCGTCGGCGAGGTCGCGGGCGAGCGGATGACGGAAGACGATATCGTCGTGCTGGCCACGGGGGTGTCCGGGGGCGTTTCTGGGGAGGCCGCGTGACGCGGGGGACAATGACCAATATCACGGCAGACGGCGCAAAGCCGGCACGATCCATTCGCAATATCGACCTCGGGGCCGTCGCGCCCTTCATCGCGCTGGCGCTGCTGTTGGTGCTCGGCGCCTTCGCGCATCCGAATTTCCTCAGCATCGACAACCTGACCAATGTGCTGGCGCGCAGCGCCTTCATCGCGGTCATCGCCGTCGGCGCCACCTTCGTCATTTCGTCCGGCGGGCTCGATCTCTCCGTGGGGGCCATAGTCGCCTTCGTCGCGAGCGTGATGATCCTGTTTTTGAACAGCGGTGCGGCGGGCAGTCCCGGCATGACGCTTCTGGCGGGGGTCGGCATCGCCGTTCTTGTGGGGGCGGCCTGCGGGCTCGCCAACGGGCTGGTGACCACCGTCGGCCGCATCGAGCCGTTCATCGCGACGCTCGGCGCCATGGGCATCTATCGCGGGTTGACGACATGGCTCTCGCAGGGCGGCGCCATCACGTTGCGCGATCCGGCCGTCCAGTCGCTTTACCGGCCGGCCTATTTCGGCACTATCCTCGGCGTTCCCGTGCCGATCGTCGTGATCTTCGTCACGGCGGCCATCGGTGCTTTCGTGCTTTATCGCACGCGCTACGGACGGCATGTCGTCGCGGTCGGTTCCGATGAAGATGTCGCGCGCTATTCCGGCATCAAGGTCAACCGCGTCCGTACCATTGCCTATATCATCCAGGGGCTCTGCGTCGCCATTGCGGTTCTCATCTACGTGCCCCGGCTCGGATCGACATCGGCGACCACGGGCATTCTCTGGGAGTTGCAGGCGATCACCGCTGTGGTGGTCGGTGGCACGGCGCTGCGTGGCGGCGTCGGGCGCATCTGGGGGACGATCTGCGGCGCGTTCATTCTGGAGATCGTCGGCAACATCATGCTCCTGTCGAACGTGGTCAGCGAGTATCTGCTGAGCGCGATCCAGGGCGCCATCATCATCATCGCCATGCTGGTCCAGAGGTTCCTGATCAGGCGGCCATGAACGGGATAAGGGTTTGCGAGCGCCCGGGCCAATGCCCAGAAGCCCGCATCATCGGGAGGAGAGAAACATGAAAAAACGTATTCTGGGACTGGCATTCGTTATGGCGCTGGCAGGCACGGCCCTGTCATCTGGTGCCTTCGCGCAGGAGACGAAGACGATCGGCGTGTCGATCCCTGCCGCCGACCACGGCTGGACGTCCGGCGTGGTGTTCCATGCCGAGCGCGTGGCGAAGCTTCTGATGGCCGAACATCCCGGCCTCAACGTCATCGTCAAGACATCGCCGGACGCTGCCAATCAGGCAAACGCCGTGCAGGACCTCAACACGCAGGGCATCGACGCGCTCGTCATCCTGCCGTCCGATCCGGATCCGCTGGTCAACGCCATCCGGGAAGTCAAGGACAAGGGCAAGTTCGTGACCATCGTCGACCGCGCACCGAGCGTCAATGACGACACGATCCGCGATCTCTACGTGGCCGGCAACAACCCCGCGCTCGGCGAAGTCGCCGGCAAGTACATCGCGGGCAAGACGCCGGACGCCGAAGTGGTCATCATCCGCGGCCTGCCGATCCCGATCGACCAGCAGCGTCAGGACGGGTTCGACAAGGGCATTGCCGGCTCCAACGTCAAGGTGCTCGACCGTCAGTTCGGCAACTGGAACCGCGACGATGCCTTCAAGGTCATGCAGGACTTCCTGACCAAGTACCAGAAGATCGATGTGGTCTGGTGCCAGGACGACGATATGGCTGTGGGTGTGCTGCAGGCCATCGAACAGTCCGGCCGCAAGGACATCCAGTATGTGGTGGCCGGTGCCGGCTCCAAGGACATGATCAAGAAGGTCATGGACGGCGACAAGATGATCCCGGTCGACGTTCTCTATCCCCCGGCCATGGTCGGCACGGCGATGGAACTGACGGCGTCCGCGCTCTACGATCAGGTCCCGGTCAGCGGCACCTATACGCTGGATGCGACGCTGGTGACCAAGGAGAATGCCGAGAAGTTCTACTTCCCGGATTCGCCGTTCTGATCAGCGATCGAGGGCCGCCTGCGGACATCCCGCAGGCGGCTTTTTCATGCCTTGAGCGGACGAAACGTCGCGCTGTCTATGGCCGGAACGGGTTGCGCCCATATGTCAGAGTGATACCGTACCGCTCGGCTGCAACGTTGCAGGCGGGCGTGATCGTAAAGAGGATGGCAGGCCGAAAGGTCTGCTCGACAGGATCGCTGCGCTGCGGCCGATCGACAGGATGGAGGAGTTGTAAGATGAAGACGATCAAGGGGCCGGGCTTGTTTCTGGCGCAGTTTGCGGGCGATGAGGCCCCGTTCAATTCCTTCGATGCCATCACGAAATGGGCGGCCGATATCGGCTACAAGGGCGTGCAGGTACCCACATGGGATGCGCGCCTCATCGACCTGAGACAAGCTGCGGAGTCCAAGGGCTATTGCGACGAGCTGGCAGGCCAGGCGCGCGACAACGGCGTCGTCATCACCGAGTTGTCCACCCATCTTCAAGGCCAGCTGGTCGCCGTGCACCCGGCCTATGACGAGGGCTTCGACGGGTTTGCAGCACCGGAGGTGCGGGGCAATCCGAAGGCGCGTCAGGAATGGGCCGTCGATCAGGTGAAGCTCGCGCTGACCGCGTCGAAGCACCTCGGCCTGAACGCGATGGCGAGCTTCTCGGGCGCGCTTGCCTGGCCCTATCTCTACCCGTGGCCACAGCGTCCGGCAGGGCTGGTGGAAACCGCCTTCGACGAACTGGCGAAACGCTGGAAGCCGATCCTCGACCATGCCGAGGATTGCGGCGTCGACATATGCTATGAGATCCATCCCGGCGAAGACCTGCATGATGGCATCACCTACGAGATGTTTCTGGAGCGCACCGGCAACCATGCCCGCGCCTGCATGCTCTACGATCCTTCGCACTACATCCTGCAATGCCTCGACTATCTCGACAATATCGACATCTACAAGGACCGCATCCGGATGTTCCACGTCAAGGACGCGGAGTTCAATCCGACCGGCCGGCAGGGCGTCTATGGCGGGTTTCAGAGCTGGGTGAACCGGGCCGGCCGCTTCCGGTCGCTGGGCGATGGGCAGGTGGATTTTGGCGCGGTGTTCTCCAAAATGACGGCGAACGATTTCGACGGCTGGGCCGTGGTCGAGTGGGAATGCGCGCTGAAGCATCCGGAGGATGGCGCTCGGGAAGGGGCCGAGTTCGTCAAACACCACATCATCCGCGTGACGGAAAAGGCGTTTGACGATTTCGCCACTGGGGGAACGGATGAAGCTGCCAATCGGCGCATGCTCGGCATCTGACGACACCGCGTTTACGCGACATGAAAACGGAGAACAGGAATGGCCATCGAAGGTAAGGTAGCGGAGGCGCGGCAGCCGCGCATCCGGCTCGGAATGGTGGGCGGCGGGCAGGGTGCTTTCATCGGCGCGGTGCACCGCATGGCAGCGCGTCTCGACGACCAGTTCACGCTGGTCGCAGGCGCTTTGTCCTCGACGCCCGAAAAGGCGCAGGCCTCGGGCCTCGAACTCGGACTCGATCCGGCCCGCACCTATGCCGATTATCGGCAGATGGCGATCCGCGAGGCGAAGCTAAAGGACGGCATCGAGGCTGTGGCGATCGTCACGCCGAACCATGTGCATTACGAGGCGGCGCGGGAGTTTCTGAAGCGCGGCATCCACGTCATCTGCGACAAGCCGCTGACCTCGACACTTGGCGACGCCCGCAAGCTGAAGGCGCTGGCGGACGAGAGCGAGGCCCTGTTCATCCTCACCCACAACTACACCGGCTATCCCATGGTGCGGCAGGCGCGGGCCATGGTCGCGAAGGGCGATATCGGCACGGTGCGGCTCGTCCAGGTGGAATATCCGCAGGATTGGCTGACGGATGCGGTCGAAAAATCCGGCTCCAAGCAGGCGGAATGGCGCACGGACCCGGCGCGTTCCGGCGCGGGTGGCTCGACCGGCGATATCGGCACGCATGCCTATAATCTCGGTGCCTTCGTTTCCGGATTGGAGCTCGAGGAGCTCGCAGCCGATCTCGACAGCTTCGTGGAGGGTCGTGCACTCGATGACAACGCCCATGTCATGATGCGTTTCAAGGAGAAGGACGGCGTGCGCGCCAAGGGTCTGCTCTGGTGCAGTCAGGTGGCGCCGGGCCACGAGAACGGGCTGCAGGTGCGCGTCTACGGCACCAAGGGCGGGCTTGAATGGACGCAGAAGGACCCGAACTATCTCTGGTACACCCCCTTCGGCCAGCCGAAACAGCTCCTGACCCGCATGGGTGCCGGCGCGCTTGAGGAGGCCAACCGGGTTTCCCGCATTCCCTCCGGCCACCCCGAGGGGTACCTCGAAGGCTTTGCGACGATCTATGCCGAGGCTGCCCGCGCCATCCAGGCGAAGCGCTCGGGCAGTAAGGTCGATCCGGCCGTCACCTATCCCACGATCGATGATGGCATGAAGGGCATGCTGTTCGTGGATGCCTGCGTGCGGTCATCGAAGCGGAACGGGGCCTGGGTCTCGGTCTGACGCTCCACACGTTTGCAGATTATCGCCACCGGATGTTCCACGTCCGGTGGCTTTTTCGTGTGTTCTTCACGTCTCCGGTCATCCGCCGTTCATGTTCGCGTGGATAGTCTTCACAGCTCGCCGAGGTTTACGGCTCTGGCTTTCCCTGCGCGGCAGCGGTATGGGCGTCGGCCGAGACGACGATTGAAGAGGACACGAGTGATGACCGATCCCAAGACGCTGGCTGCGCGCTTTCCCGGAGATTTCCTGTTCGGGGTGGCCACGGCCTCCTTTCAGATCGAAGGCGCGTCGAAGGCGGACGGGCGCAAGCCGTCGATCTGGGATGCGTTTTCCAACATGCCGGGCCGCGTCTTCGGCCGGCACAATGGCGATGTCGCCTGCGACCATTACAATCGCCTTGAGGACGATCTCGACCTGATCGCGAGCCTCGGCGTGCAGGCCTATCGCTTCTCCATCGCCTGGCCGCGCATCATTCCCGATGGCACCGGGCCGGTGAACGAGGCCGGTCTCGATTTCTACGACCGGCTGGTGGATGGGCTGAAGGCGCGCAATATCAAGGCGTTCGCGACGCTCTATCACTGGGACCTGCCGCTGACGCTCGCGGGAGACGGCGGCTGGACCGCGCGCTCCACGGCGTTTGCCTTCCAGCGCTATGCCCGCACCGTCATCGCCCGTCTCGGCGACCGGCTGGATGCGGTTGCGACCTTCAACGAGCCCTGGTGCTCGGTCTGGCTCAGCCATCTCTACGGTATCCACGCGCCGGGCGAAAAGAACATGGAGGCGGCGCTGCATGCGATGCACGTCACCAATCTCGCCCACGGTCTCGGCGTTGCCGCCGTGCGCGAAGAGCGGGCGAACCTGCCGGTCGGCATCGTCATCAATCCCATGCATGTCTATGCCGGTAGCGACAGCGAGGCCGACAAGGCGGCGGCCGAACGGGCGTTCGATTTCCACAATGGCGTGTTCTTCGGCCCGATCTTCAAGGGCGCCTATCCCGACAGCGTGCTCGAGGCGCTCGGCTCGCGCATGCCGGAGGTCGAGGCCGGCGATATGGCCGTGATCAGCCAGAAGCTCGATTGGTGGGGCGTGAACTACTACACGCCTATGCGCGTCAGCGATGATGCGACCGAGGGTGCAGAGTTTCCGGCCACCAAGCCGGCACCCTTCGTCAACGAGGCAAAGACCGATATCGGCTGGGAAATCTTCCCGCAGGCGCTCGGCGATCTCATCCGCACGGTCAACGAACGCTACGATCTGCCGGATTGCTACATCACCGAGAACGGCGCCTGCTACAATATGGGCGTCGAAAACGGCGAGGTGAACGACCAGCTGCGGCTCGATTATATCGCCGAGCATCTCGCTGTCACGGCCGACCTGATCGCCGAGGGCTATCCGATGAAGGGCTATTTCGCCTGGAGCCTGATGGACAATTTCGAATGGGCGGAGGGCTACCGCATGCGCTTCGGCATCGTCCATGTCGATTACGAGACCCAGGTCCGCACCATCAAGAAGAGCGGTCTCTGGTATCGGGATCTCGCAAGGGCGTTTCCGAAAGGAAATCACGCCGCGGGTTGAGGCGAAAAAGCGGCCGGTGTTCAGCCGGTACGCTGCATTTCGTCAAGATCCCGCTTCAGGAGCCGGTTTGCCAGATCACTGAGGGATACACCCTGCCGTCCGGCTTCCTGCGATAGAGCATGGAGGACATCGTCGTCGAGATGCACGGGGAGCACGAGGCTGGCACCCCGGCGGTAGAATTTTCCGCGCTCGGCATTCGAGAAGTCGTATTCTTCCTTCATGGTATGCTCCGATATTGCAAACGTTCGCGCGCCGTCGGTCGCCGTGCTGAAATCAGTCTAATCGAAATACGATCAGCTGCCAAATCCGTATAGGTATGGCAGACGACGATCAGATGGGATGATCGGGTCATGCCCATCGTGATCCATCTATCCTCGCTGTCGCTATGATGCTCGTCATACTGCGATAGCATAAGGGGATCGTCGAAAATGGTGAGCGCCTCGACGAACGAAACGCCGTGTTTTCGAAGATTGGTTTTTGCTTTGGCCGGGTTCCAATCGAACTCGAAACGGACTGCCGCCATACGCTCCCCCTTTCGGCCTCAGCTTCCCAAATGCTTCGATCCGCGCTTCTTCGCAAGCTCGATCTGGCGCTGTCGCTGCCGGTAGCGCTCGCGGTCCTCGTCGGTTCGCGTGTCATGACAGTGAACGCAGGCCACACCTTCCTCATGCACCGGTGAGGCGCGCTCTTCCAGCGTCAGCGGCTGGCGGCAGGCATGGCAGAGCGTGTGCTCGCCTTCGCCCAGCCCATGCGTCACAGACACGCGATCGTCGAAGACGAAGCAGGCGCCTTCCCACAGACTTTCCTGCGGCGGCGTTTCCTCCAGATATTTCAGGATGCCGCCCTTGAGGTGGTAGACCTCGTCGAAGCCCTGGCTCTTCATGAAGGCCGTCGCCTTCTCGCAGCGTATACCCCCGGTGCAGTACATGGCGATCTTCGGCTTGTTGTGCAGGCCGGTACTGTTCTTCACCCAGTCCGGAAATTCGCGGAACGTCTTCGTCTGCGGATCGAGTGCGCCGCGGAAGGTGCCGATCGCGGTCTCGTAATCGTTGCGCGTGTCGATCACGAGCGTTTCTGGGTCCGAGATCAGCGCGTTCCAGTCCTTCGGCTCCACATAGGTGCCGACGATCGTCAGGGGGTCGATATCCTCGACGCCCATGGTGACGATCTCCTTCTTGATCCGCACCTTCATGCGCAGGAAGGGCATGGCCACTGCGCGGCTTTCCTTGTGTTCCAGATCCTTGAATTCCGGCTGGGCGCGGAGGAAGGCGAGCACGGCGGCGATGCCGGCCTCCGTGCCCGCGATCGTTCCGTTGACGCCTTCCTGCGCCAGGAGCAGGGTGCCCTTCACCCCGTTCTCGTCGCAGACGGCCTGCAACGGATCGCGCAGATCCGCGAACCGGTGGAGCCGGGCGAAGTGGTAAAGGGCCGCCACCAGAAACGCGCCTTGGGCTTCCTGGAGCAGTGTCGTTGCGCTGTTCGTCATGGGCGGTGAAATACCGCGTTCGGCGCGCGCGCGCAATCACCCGGCTGCGCCGGACGAATGCCTTACCCCTGATGCGACGGGTGGAATGCGCGCAGGCGATGACCATCGGGGTCGGCGGCGGTAAAGGTGTAGCCGAAATCGGCCTCGACCGGGGCCTGCAGGATCGGCAAGCCTTGTGCCTTCCACCTGTCATGGCATTCGTTCACGGCCTCGGCGTTCTCCAGCACGAAGCAGAGTTCGGTGCTGCCGGGGGCGACGGCGACGGGTGGTTCGATCGTATGTTTCGACCAGAGGCCGAGCATGGTCGACGGGTTCATGCGAAAGAGGGCGAAGGTCTTTTGTGCTTCCAAAGCGGCGGTTCCGAGAATGCTCTCATAAAAGGCGGCGCTTGCCAGCGGATCGTTGACGACGAGAAGGATGTAGGTCGGTTGCATGGCTGTCTCCTGATGGGCCGGACTGTCCGGCAGATCGGGTTTAGGCCGTGCTCCTGTCAGTTTCTGTCAGCATGGGACACGCCTGTCAGAGATCGTGGACGATGCCGTTCTCGCGGCGCCATTCCGCCAGAAGCACCTCGCCGCGACGGGGGCAAATCTCCTGCGTCGGCGTGACGTCGATCATGCGGTCGATGCGGAAATGCCGAAACCCTTCCCGCAACTCGCACCAGGCGACGAGGATTCGCAGCCCTTCGAAATAGCCGAGAGCAACGGGCCAGATACGGCGCTGCGTTTCCTGTGCACGCTCGTCGCGATAGGCGATGTCGAGTTTCACGCCCGCCTTGATGGCATCGCGCAAGGCTGCGACATCCCGCTCGGGGCTTTCCTTACGGCGGGTGTTGGGGACGAGGAGGGCGGATGTCTCCAGCTCCCGCCGCAGGTCGCCGGGAAGAACGGCCGCGATCTTGGCGAGCGCGTGCGCCGCGGATTGCTTCAGGCGGTCGTCGGTATTGGCGCGGACCCAGCGGGCGCCGAGTACCAGCGCCTCGATCTCCTCGCTCGACAGCATGATCGGCGGCAGCAGGAAGCCGGGATTGAGCACGTAGCCGAGGCCCGGCGCGCCGGTGATGTCGGCACCTTGCGCCTGCAGCGTCGCGATATCGCGATAGAGCGTGCGCAGGCTGACGCCGGTTGCCTCCGCCAGGGCCACGCCGCTGACCGGCCGGCGGTGGGTGCGCAGGATCTGCAGAAGATCGAGAAGGCGGGCAGAGCGGGACATGGTGGAAAGGGATAGCCGGTGGCCACGCGCTTCTCAACAGGGATGGACCGTTTGTCCGCCGCCTCAGGCGGCAGCAAGCCAGAGGATGGCGATACGCTCGGCCTCCTTGCCGGCAACGTCGCCGAAGAGGGCATCGCCGTCGGCGAGCGCGTGACGCTCTTCGGCGCGCATTTCGAGGCCGATGGCATGGCGCAGGATGGCGATGTCCTGCGGCGGCAAAAGCTCGGGTTCGCGGGCGAGCGTGTCACCCAGGACAGCGAGATCGTGGATGAAACCGAGGCGGTCGATCAGCGCCTTGACTTGCCGCTCGCGCGCCAGAATGATGCCGGGCCAGGCCGCCTGCAGCAGGAGATGATAGAAACGATAGTCCTGCGTGCGCTTGCGCAGCGTATGGAAATGCTCCGGCGTCGGCTGCTGGTGGCTGGCGGCAAGGGCAAGCTGGGCACGCTCCACCGTCTTGCGCCATGCCGCGGCCAGCATGTAGGCCGTCGGGCGGACGCCGTTGGCGAAGCTGCGCTTTCCCACAGCAGCCTTGGCATCGCGCAGTTCGGCGATCATCGCATCGATTGTCGCGTCGAGATCGCTCTCCGCGGTCACCACCCAGCCCTTGCGAACACGCAGCGCCTCGACCGCGCGCTCGGCTGCGGCCCGCTCTTCATCAGAGAGGCGCTCTGACAGGATCGTCGCGGTGTCGATCAATGCGGTCGCATCCCGGAGATCGGCCACGGTGCGCGAAGCGTCCCGCAGGCGGGCATTTTCGCTTTTGTAGAACTTGCGCGCCTCGGGTGCGGCAAGCCGGTAGAGTGCGCGCGTGCGTTTCAGGCAGCGGCGCGCGACATGGATGGCCTCGGAGGTTCCCTCCGGGCGCAGTTCCAGTGCCGAGATGGCCTTGTCGAGTTCTCGCCCTGCGATGCGCTGGAATTCGTCGGTGAAGCGTTTCGCGGGTTTCAGTCTGTAGGCCATGATCGTTCCTGTCTGTCTGCCCCGATGCCGCCGGCGGCGGCTTCGTCTCTCAGCGTCCGTCCGGCGAGATGTCCGGGCGCTGCTTGTCATCTCGCGTCGCCAGCGCAAAGTTCGAATAGCGCCGGTCGTCCGTGACCTCCTGGCCGATCCAGTCCGGCAAAACAGGGTCGTCGTTTTCGGTGCGCATTTCGACCTCGGCAACGATCAGCCCGGCATAGGGTTCCTCGAACACGTCCACTTCCCAGACATGCGTCTCGCCCTGCACGCGGTAGCGCGTCTTGGCAATGACGGTGCCGATGGCAGATGCGATCAGTTCCTCGCCGTCACCGAGCGGCACCTCGTACTCGAATTCGTCCCGTGTCAGCATGCCCGTGCCGATCTTGATGGTCAGGCGGGCGCTCTCGCCATCGATCAGGCGAATGCGGACGGTGCGGTCGTCCATGGCGGCGAGATAGCCCTGGCGCATGGTGGCGCCCGGTCCGGCCTCCGCCCGCCAGCTTTCATGCTTCACAAGGAACTTCCGTTCGATTTCCTTGGCCATCCCGTTCCTCGCGCAATGTCTTGATAACCGTGTCCTTGTCACAAAACCAACGTAATTCAGAAAATGCGAAAGTCCACCATGTCACCCCTGCGATACCGCCGCATAAGGGCACGGAGGCATCTCGACATTGGCGGATGCGGGCGGTATTGCGAAGGAAGATTCAATCGATTGAGGAGTGAAGCCGCATGATCGAGAAAACCGAACGCCTTCTGTCCGTCCTCAAACTGCAGCCGGTCGTGCCGGTGCTCATCATCGAAGACTTGGCGACGGCCGTGCCGCTCGCCCGGGCATTGGTGGCCGGCGGCCTGAAGGCGATTGAGATCACCCTGCGCACGCCGGTAGCCCTCGCCGCCATCGAGGCGGTCGCCAAGGAGGTCGAAGGTGCCGTGACCGGTGCCGGCACCATCCTCAACCCCGAGCACTATGCCGCTGCCGTCGAGGCCGGCGCACAGTTCATCGTCAGCCCGGGAACGACGCCCGACCTGCTGGATGCCGCCGACGATCACGAAGCGTCGTTCCTGCCGGGCGCTTCGACCGCCAGCGAGGCGATGATCCTGCGGGCAGAAGGCTACGAGGTCATGAAGTTCTTCCCGGCCGAGCAGGCAGGCGGCGCGGCTTTCCTCAAAGCCCTGTCCTCGCCGCTCGCCGGCACGCTGTTCTGCCCGACCGGCGGCATCTCGCTGAAGAACGCGATGGACTACCTCTCGCTGTCCAACGTCATCTGCGTCGGTGGCTCTTGGGTCGCGCCTAGGGAACTGGTGGCGGCCGGCGACTGGGCGGGCATCACAAAGCTGGCATCGGAAGCCTGCGCACTGACCGCCTGAGGCTACTGCTTGAAGATGGAGCCTGCCGGAAACGCTTGTTCGATCAGCATCTTAGCTGGCTGATCGATGCAATGTCTGCCGGCAGGATATCGCTCGACCGTCCGGGCCGTGCATTTGTTTTCCGCGTGCGACGTCCTATGTCACCTCCTCAGATGAACCAATCAGGAGGTTGACGACAGGATGTTCGACGCGAAAAAACTGCTGGACCAGTTTCTCGGCTCTCAGGGACTTGGGGGGCAGGGGCTTGGCGGCCAGGGGAACCAAGGCACGCAGGACCGTTCCGGATCTCAGCCCGGATCACAGGGTTCGTCGCAGGGCGGCTTTCTCGGCGGTGCTGGCGGAAGTTCCGTCGGCGGTGCGCTCGGCGGCCTGCTTGGCGGCGGCTCGATGAAGGACAAAGCCGGGCAGATCGTCCAGATGGCCCGCAACAATCCTTTGAAGACCGGCGGTCTTGCCGCCGTGTTGCTTGGCACGGGCGCTGGGCGCGACATCGCGGGCACGGCGCTGAAGCTCGGCGGCCTCGCGGCCATCGCCGGTCTCGGCTATACCGCCTACAAGAATTATCAGGCGGGCCAAGCACCGCAGCGGGTCGATCCGCAGACGGCACCCGAAATCCTGCCGCCGCCGGACAATTCTGGTTTCTCCATCTCGCCCTCCGTTGTCCGCAACGATTTCGTGCTGGTGCTCGTGCGCGCCATGATCGCAGCCGCGCGTGCCGACGGGCATATCGATGAGAGCGAGCGTGCCCGCATCATGGAGCGTGTCGGAGCCAGTGGCCTCGACAGCGAGGCAGAAGCCTTCCTGCGCGACGAGCTTGCGAGCCCGGTCGATATTGACGGTCTGGTGGCTGCCGCCCGCACCGAGGAGGAGAAGGTCGAGCTTTATACCGCTTCGCGCCTGACCATCGAGCCGGACAGCCGCACCGAGCGTGGCTATCTCGACATGCTCGCCGGCCGTCTCGGCCTGCCGGATGCGCTGGTCGATCACATCGAGGCGACGGTCGCCTCCGCCAAGGTGCCGGCAGGCAGCAGCCCGTCTGTGGTCGATCCCTCGATCATCTGACGTTCCCACCTCTGTTGTCCATGCGCAGCGGTGATGACCGCATCACCGGATTGCATTTGCACCGCCGCGCACCTTCGCCTATGCCGGAAAGCAAGGTCTGCCGGCTTGATGCCGGGGCAGGCCATGTCTCGATCTGGGCGAGGATGACATGATGAACCGCGATCTTACCAAATGGGCAGGATGCCCGGCACCGAAGCCCGTGACGCTGGAGGGCGCCTATGTCGTTCTCGAACCGTACGACCGGGTGCTGCATCTTCAGGCGCTCTGGGATGCCTTCGGCGGTCTCGCGATCAACGAGCGTCTGCGCTATTTCCCGCAAGCTGCCTTTGCCGATGCCGACGCCTTCGGGGTATGGCTTGATGCCGCTCAGGCCAACTGGGTGACGCTGATCTTCCGGGACAAGGCCAGCCGCGACGTCGTGGGCATGGCGAGCTACATGCGGCCGGACCCCACTTTCGGCGTCGTCGAGGTCGGCTCCGTCGCGCATAGCGATGCCATGGCGCGCTCGCCACTGGCCACCGAGGCTCATTACCTCATGGCCCGGCATGTCTTCGAGGATCTCGGATATCGCCGCTACGAATGGAAGTGCCACAACGACAACACGCCGAGCAAGGTCGCGGCGGTGCGGCTCGGCTTCACCTTCGAAGGCATCTTCCGTCAGCACATGGTGGCCAAGGGTGCCAACCGCGATACGGCGTGGTTCTCGATGATCGATGGCGAATGGCCTGTGCTGGAGGCCGCGTTCAAGGCATGGCTCGCGCCGGAGAATTTTGACGCCGAAGGGCGGCAGCGTCGGCGCCTCGAAGACCTGCGAGCGGACATTGCCGCCACCATCGGTGCGGCATGAAGACGCTCGATCCGCGGGACCGCTCGGCGGCCATTGCTGCCGCGGTCTTTCTGGTGATCTTCGGTGCCGGCTTTATGTTCCTGCCCAGAGCCATGCTCTATCTGGGCACGATATCGCCCTATCTCGCGGCTGCCGTCGGCACTCTGTTCGTGCTGGCTTTCTTCTTCGTGTTCTGGCTACGCGCCCGTTACCAGCGCCGTCGCTGACCCCGCTTCGCCTGAAAAGGGCTTCAGCCCTGCAGCGATGCGCCGAGCAGGGCAAGACCGAGGCCGAGGACCAGGACGGCGCCAAAGATCTCGATGCCGTTCGTCACCCGCATGGCCGTGCCGGCGCTCGACGCGTAGCGCACGGCGAGATCCTTGGCGGTGACGGCAAGGGTGGCCAGCACCGAGACCGTGATCGCCGTGCCCATGGACATCGCCAGTACGGACAGCACGCCGCCGAGATAAAGCCCGTTCAGCAGCGCGAAGGACAGCACGATCAGCGCACCCGAGCAGGGACGCAGGCCGACGGCCAGTACGGCCGACCAAGCCTCACGCAGCTGGAAGCGATCGCCCTTCAGCATGGACGGATCGGGCGCATGGGCGTGGCCGCAGCTGGAGCAAACCTCTCCCGGCCCATGAGCATGTCCCGCGTGATCATGATGGTCATGGCCGTGCGCGTGCCGGTGATGATGGTCATGGGCTTCTGGCGTCGCATGAGCGAAATCGAGACCACCGGCAAGCGCCAATGCAGGCCCTCGGGAAGGGCGGGCAAGCGCCCGCATCTTGCGGAACAGGAGCCAGGCGCCGAAGGCGGCGACCAAGGCATAGCTGACGCGCTCAAGGAAGGTCGTCGCCTGCGTCATCGAGATCGAGCTACCGCGCAGCACCAGATAGGCCGCACCGACGAGCAGGATCGCGACGCCCCCTTGCAGGAAGGACGACATGAAGGACAGGGTGACGCCGCGCTTCAGTTCGGTCTCGTTGGCGATCATGTAGGACGAGATGACGGCCTTGCCGTGGCCGGGACCTGCCGCATGAAAGACGCCATAGGCGAAGGACAGGCCGACCAGCGACCAGAGGTGCCAGGGATTGTCGCGCATGCCTTTCAGCGCATCGGTCAGGGTCCGGTAGAAACCCTGCTGCTCCATGTTCACCCAGGAGAGAAAGCCGCCGAGAAAGCCGGATGTGTTGAATGCCGGCTCGGCGGTGCCGATGCCGAGCGGGGACTGCGCATGGGCCGCTGCGGCGGCCAGCACCAGCAGGGCGCCGGTCATGAGGGGGAAGCGAAGGGCGCGGGTCAGCATGTGAATTCGATCCTCGTCGCAAAGAGCTTCGACATGTCGGTACCGGTCGGGTCCGTGAAGAAGGCGTCGGTCAGCGTCGACTGGTTCTGCGAGATCACCTCGTCCGGGTCCGGCCGCACCACCTTGTGCTGGCAGGCAGCAAGCTTGTCGCCGACGACGGCAAGATCGCCATCGCTCGGGAAGTCGATCGCGGTGTAGAGCGTCGGGTCGTAGATGCCGAACGACATGGTGCCCTTCAGCGGCATGGACTCGGCCGGCTTGACCGCGAAGATCAGCAGCAACTGGTTGTCCTTGAAGTCGGCATGGATCGCATCCGGCTTGGAAACCTTCACCAGCTTCCCGTTGTCGTAGATCGTTGTGTAGTAATTGTATTCGCTGAGCGAATCCAGAACGGTCTGCCCGACCTCCGCCAGTTCGTCCGGATCGAGCGTGGCGTTGGAGTTCTTGTCGAAATCGAGAAGAACGCTTGCCGAGAACAGCTCGTCGAAGCGCCAGACATTGCGCAATTGGCTGATATGGCCGGTGTCGTCCGAGACGACCTCCAGACGCGCCTCCGCGAAGATGTGCGGATGGGCGAATGCCTGCGCCGGGAGAATGAGCGCTGCGGCAAGCCCGGCAAGCAGGCCTCGCGACGAAAGGGTACGTCTCATGGAAAACAGGGTCCTTGCCTATAGCGCTTCCGGCGCGAAAGATCTCGTGTCCGACGCAGACGCGGAGCAGGTCGCCCTGTCATCCGGCCGAAAGTAGACGGAATTGGGACAGCCGCGCCGTGACCCGTCTCGTCTTGCTTAAGCATCCGCTCTTTTGCGAAACCATCCATACAGGAAATCGACCAGTGTACGCACCTTCGTCGGCAGATACCGGCGATGGGGATAGATGGCATAGATGCCGCGATCATGCGGCAGGAAGTCGTCGAGCACCGCCACGAGGCTGCCGTCCTCCAGCTTCTGCCGGGCGATGAAGTCGGGCACTCCGGCGACGCCGAGGCCCGATTCTGCGGCACGCAGGCTGGCGAGCGGACTGTTGACCTCCATCGGGCCGCTGACCGGCACCGAGAAGTTCGTGCCGTCGCGATCCACGAACCGCCAGTTGCTGTAGGAGCGACCATTGGTGTCGATCACACAGGGCATGTGGGCGAGATCCGAGGGATGTGTGATCGGTCCGTGCTTTTCGAGGAAGGCCGGGGAGACGCACATCTTGACGTGGAAATCGTCGAGCTTGCGGGCGATGAGGGTGCTGTCCTCCAAGCGCGTAATGCGGATGGCGACGTCGAAGCCTTCCTCGACCAGATCGACGAAGCGATCGTCGGAAATGATTTCCAGCGAGAGTTCGGGATGGGCAAGGCCGAAGTCGATCAGGGATTGCCCGATATCGGCATCGATGAAGGTGCGCGGCGCGGAGATGCGCAGGCGTCCCTTGAGGTCGCTGTTTCCGGCGCGCACGAGATCGGCGAGATTGTCGATCTCCTTCAGGATTTCGGCGGCGGTGCGATAATATATGTGTCCGGCTTCCGTCAGGGAGAATTGCCGGGTGGTGCGGTTGAGGAGGAGGGCGCCGAGTTCGTCCTCCAGTTCGCGCACATATTTGGAGAGCAGCGCCTTGGAGCGGCCGACGCGGCGGCCGGCCGCGGAAAAGCCCTCGGCATCGACGACGTCGATGAAGGCTCGGATGCGTGTCAGTGTGTCCATCTCGGCTCCCTTGCGCGGCGCGCGTGCCTCCTGGCCGGACATTATCCGGGAACCATTATCGCGCGCCACCATTCAAAACATAGGGTTGGCGATGTCCGCAACCCTGTTGATGATCCGGTGCGGGCCGGACGACCATCCGTTCGTTGTTTGAAGCTGGTGCGAGGCTTGCGGCGGGGCGAAAAAAGATCGGGCGCGGACCAAAAACCGCTTGATTACGACAGGGATATTTCTTATCTCCGCTCTGCCCAAAGTCGCACGTGCCTGTGGGTGTCCGCCGATCCCTCGTTTGGTGAGGAAATCGGTAAGGTACCTGGATCTAACCGCTCCAGTCGTTTTTCCGGCCAACCGGAATTGCGAGGACATCTTGAAGCAACGACGGTGCGGGCCTTTTTGTTCTCTGCCGGCTTTCCATCAGCCGGGGTTACTGAAGAGGCACACCTTCATTGCCGGACGTGCGGTAGGTTCCAACCTCCAATCCATGGCAGACAAAGCCGGATGAACGCCTCGGCGGGCTTCATCCACAATTCGCGCTGTACGAGCGCCGTCTAGGATTCCGGGGTCTCCACCGGCTGGTATCCGAGCGCGCACCCGTACGCCCTTTGTCCTTCACACCTCGGCGAGGCCTCCTCGCTGATCGTGAAGCCTAACGTATTGGGATTGAAACCATGACGACTGCTCGCATCATCGACTTCCTGAACACCCGTCGCCCCGAAGGCCCTTGCCTCGTCGTGGATCTCGATGTCGTCCGGGACAATTTCAAGGCTTTCCGCCACGCGATGCCGGACAGCTCGATCTATTACGCCGTCAAGGCCAATCCCTCGCCGGAAATCCTGCGCCTGCTCGCCGGTCTCGGCTCCAACTTCGATTGCGCCGGCGTGGCTGAAATCGAAATGGCGCTGGACGCCGGTGCGACTCCCTCGCGCGTCTCCTACGGCAACACGATCAAGAAGGAACGCGACATTGCCCGTGCGCATGCGCTCGGCGTTTCGCTCTTCGCGGTCGACAGCCATGAAGAAGTCGAGAAGGTTTCGCGCGCCGCTCCCGGTGCCCGCGTATTCTGCCGCGTCCTGACGGATGGCGAAGGTGCCGAATGGCCGCTGTCGCGCAAGTTCGGCTGCGTTCCCCAGATGGCCGTCGACGTTCTCGTCTACGCGCACCAGCTCGGTCTCGTCTCGCACGGCGTCTCGTTCCATGTCGGCTCACAGATGACCAAGGTCGATGCCTGGGACGTGGCCCTTGCCGATGCCAAGCGCGTTTTCGTGCAGTTGGCCAAGCAGGGCATCGAGCTGAAGATGGTCAACATGGGCGGTGGTTTCCCGACCAAGTACCTGCGCGACGTTCCCTCGGCTGAAGCCTATGGCAAGGCCATCTATGCGGCGCTGCGCAAGCACTTCGGCAACCAGCTTCCGGAAACGATCATCGAGCCGGGTCGCGGCATGGTAGGCAATGCCGGTGTGATCAAGGCGGAAGTCATTCTGATTTCGAAGAAGTCGGACAATGACAACCACCGCTGGGTCTTCCTCGACATCGGCAAGTTCGGCGGTCTCGCCGAGACGATGGACGAGGCGATCCGCTACCCCATCCGCACCGCGCATGATGCGGACGAGATGGAGCCCTGCGTGCTCGCCGGCCCGACCTGCGACTCGGCCGACGTGATGTACGAGAAGAACATGTACCCGCTGCCCGTGTCTCTCACGATCGGCGACGAAGTTCTGATCGAAGGCACCGGCGCCTACACGACGACCTACTCGGCCGTCGCCTTCAACGGCTTCGACCCGCTGAAGTCCTACGTCATTTGACGTTTCCGGCTCCCGCCAATGGGAGCTCGCGGTTCCCGGACACGGGAACCGCACCTTCACAATGATCCTTCGATACCGTTTGAATCGGTTTTGAGTACGGGAGGCCTTGCTATGGCCGCTGTTCTTGATTCTGTCCGCGCCTTCTTCGCGCAGAATGCCTTCACCATCGACGCCGAGAACCCCGGTGATATCGTTGCGCGCGAGCGGCTGCTCGATCGCGCCATGGGCCCGAACCGTCGTCGCAAGTCGTCCGAGCAGCTTCGCCGCGGCCGTGTTCCGGCCGAAGGTCTGGCGCTCGTCGCACGCGATTGCGATGGCCATGTGATCGGTACCGTGCGCCTGTGGAACGTCGATGCCGGCGTCGATGCGGAAGGCCGTGCCATTCCGGCGCTTCTCCTCGGTCCGCTCGCGGTCGATGCCGCGCAGGAGGGCAAGGGTGTCGGCGGCGCACTGATGCGTGCGGCGATCGGCGAAGCAATGTTGCGCGGACACGGCGCCATCCTGCTTGTCGGCGATGCGCCCTATTACGAGCGCTTCGGCTTCCAGGCGCACCATGCCCAGCACCTTGTGATGCCCGGCCCGTTCGAGCGCCATCGTTTCCTTGGCCTCGAGCTGAAAGACGGCTGGCTGAAGGGTGCCGCCGGCATGCTGACTGCCAGCGGGCGCAAGCTCTCGCAGGCGATGCCGATGCGGAAGGTTGCCTGAATGCACATCTTGGTCAAACGGCCGCCGGTGCGGTCGTTTGACTTGGCGGCAAGCCTGATCTAGCATGCGGCAGTACGGGTTGGAGCCCCGGCCGTCCGCAAGCCGTTCCGGCTTTGGTGAAGTCTCTTTTCACAGTCTTTTCGGTCATCCCTCCCGGCATGTTCCCGATGGCAATGCGGACCCCACGGATATCACGGCATGCCATTGCTGGAGAGATCCCGTTGCAATCATCATTATCACCACCCCCATTGCCCTGCCTCGACGCGCTCAAGGAGCAGGCGAAGCGGCTGCGGTCGTCCGTTGCCGCGCGCGGTATCGATATGTCCCATTCCCGCGCTCTGGAAACGATCGCGGAGCAGTATGGCTTCCGGGACTGGAATACCCTTCATGCGGCCGTCGGCAACCGGCCGCCGCTCGATCCCTATCAACTGGGTTCGCGCGTGCGCGGTTTCTATCTCGGCCAGCCGTTCGAAGCGCAGGTTCTCGGTGTGCAGGCGCTGACGGCGCAGGCTGGGCGGTACCGGTTGACGCTCGATTTCGACGAGCCTGTCGATGTCGTGACCTTCGAGAGCTTCTCGTCATTCCGCAAGCGGGTCCACTGCACGATCGACGCATCCGGGCGAACGGCTGCGAAGACATCGAACGGCAGGCCGCACGTCGAATTGCTGTGGTGAGGCGTCACGTTGACGTGAGGGCGGCGCGCGAGACGCGCCGCCACCTTGCGGCCCGGCCGAGAATGCCTACCTCGGTTTCATGACATCGATCTCCTCCACATCCGTCCTCGCGCTCGCTTTGTCGGGCATTCTTGTCTGCTCACCGGCCTTGGCCCAATCGACAGTTGCTCCGACTGCGGTCACGACTTCCTTGGATACGACGCGGCTGTCTAGCGTCCTCAATGACGCCGCCCGCCTCTCGCCGTTGGAGACGGTCGTCGTCGCCCGCAACGGAGAGATCGTCGCCGAGCGGGGCTACCGGTCGAACAAGACGACGGACAGCACCAATATCAAATCCGCCTCCAAGACCATCATCTCCGCCATGGTCGGGATCGCGATCGAGAAGGGGCTGCTGACCGGCGTGGACCAGCCGATTGCGCCGATCCTGTCGCGGGACCTGCCGGCCAATCCGGATCCGCGGCTGGCGAAGATCACCATCGGCAACCTCCTCTCCATGCAGGCGGGGCTCGACCGGATGTCCGGGCCGAATTACGGGCGCTGGGTTTCAAGCGGCAACTGGGTCCGGTTCGCGCTGGCGGCGGATTTCGTGGACGAGCCCAGCGGGCAGATGCTCTATTCCACCGGATCGACGCATCTTCTGTCGGCCATTCTCACCAAGGTCGGGGGGAAATCGACGCTGGCGCTGGCCCGCGAATGGTTTGCGCCGGTCGAGGGCTTTCGTATCGCGGCCTGGGAGCGCGACCCGCAAGGCGTCTATCTCGGCGGTAATCAGATGGCGATGAGCGCCCGCTCGCTTCTGGCCTTTGGCGAGCTCTATCGCAACGGCGGGCGAACGCCG
Source organism: Ferranicluibacter rubi (assembly GCF_011603255.1). GTDB lineage: Bacteria > Pseudomonadota > Alphaproteobacteria > Rhizobiales > Rhizobiaceae > Ferranicluibacter > Ferranicluibacter rubi. Next base: position 132,951 of record NZ_JAANCM010000011.1, read on the forward strand.
GATGGCCGACAGGTGGTGCCGGAAAACTGGGTCACGCAATCCTGGACCGAGCGCACGCACTCCCGCTTCTCGGGCGATGGTTACGGCTATGGCTGGTTCACCCGTGAGATCGGCGGCCACAGGGTGCATTTCGCCTGGGGCTTTGGCGGGCAGATGCTCTATATCGTGCCCGACCGCAAGATGACCGTCGCCATGACCTCCAATGAGGGCGCGCCGTCTGCCCGAACCGGCTATCGCGACGACCTGCACGATCTTCTCGCCCGGATCATCTCGACTGCGGGCGCGTGATGCGGACAGACCCTTGCGGTACTGCATCGCAAGGGTTTAGCGACCGGTTGGTGGCCTCACGCGCGGCGGATGGAGAGAAGCGTGTAGTGGAAGGGACCCTTGATCCCATCCTTCGGATAGGTGGAGATGCTGACGCGATCGCCCTGATTGCCGCCGAGGCAGGTCACGGTGGTTTCCGTCATGGAGTGGAAGAAGGCGACGTGTCCTCCGTTGGTCTTCTCACCCTTCCGGCTGAAGACGACTATATCGCCGGGCTGGGGCGCCGCGGTTACGTCATTTCCCCATTTTTCATCATGCCACGACCGCGCCCATTTGCTGTCCGTGCCTTTGATCCCCGCCTGCTCGACACAATAGTTGACGAAAGAGGAGCACCAGGCGGTTTCGTCGGGCGCTTTCCCGCCTTCGGTGGTGGCATGGTACATGACGATCCGCGGGTTGTTGCCGGGTCCGGGAACCTCCGCGACACCCAAGGCAAGTTCCGCATTGGCGATATCGATCGGTTTCCGGGACCCACTGCCGGTGAAGGCTAGCGGCAGGCCGCCGATCTCGGCCTTGAGATAGGAGTTGTGCATATAGCCGTCTGACGCGCCGTCGCCCTGGATATCGACCTGCGTCCAGTCGCCGATCTGTTTCACGCCGCGCACGAGCGTGTCGAACGGATACTTCTGGATGACGCCGAAGGTCTCGCCGGGGCCGGCCCGCAGGTTGAGGCCACCACGCGCGGTGATGGCGAAGGTGGCGGATGCGCCGACGGTGCGCGGGGTTTCGACAGGACCGCCAGCCGAGAACTGGCCGAAACTCGCCTCCGCCGAATTGAAGACGTTGCCGTCATAGTCGATGCCGCCGAAGGGCAGATCGTGCTCCATGTCCTTCTGGAACAGTGTCCAGAGACCGTCCTTCAAAGCGCTTCGCGTGCCGGACCATCCAAGCGATCCGGAAAGCCAGATGAGATCGACGAGACCCTTGTCATGGAGTTTGCGCGCGACGAGACCCGACCCGTAGACGCCGAGGACGTAACGCCCGTCGAGTTCGGCTTTGACCTTGGCGAAGTAGCTTGCGATCTGGGCGAGATCGGCCGCGGCGACATAATCGTGATCGACGGCGAAGTAGATGCCGGAACCGGTCGGCTGACCGAGTTCCGCTGCAAGCTTCAAGGCGCGTTTTGCGTCGCGGGTGCCATTGGCGTCGGAAAAATCGCCCAGCTTACCGTTCGCGCCACCCCCGGCCTGAAACACGACGGCCACGGTGAGGCCGGCTGCGTGAAGCGCCGTGAGTTCTGCCTTGGTCAAGCACTTCGTCGGCAGGTTGCTGCTGTTGCCGATGTTGTAATACCGGATCACGGAGACGACTCCAAGATCGGCAAGCTTCTGCGCATAAGGCCCGACATTGTGGGCGACGTCGATGATCTGCTGCATGTCCCTTCTCCGGTTCAGCGGAAAATTAGGCATGCAGAATTTTTAATTCAATCAAAAATATAAGTGATTTATAAATACGTCTTATGCGTGCTTCTGGTTGTGCGCCTACGAGGTGAGGTCGATGACGCCGGCTTCGCCAGCTTCCGTTCCGAATGCCAGTTGCTGACCGGATCTCGACCACGCGAAAGCGCTGACCGCACCCTTGCCGGGACGGCGCAGCAGAACCTCCTTGCTGTCGGCAAAGCGAACCGCGAGCACCATGCCGTCGGAATAGCCGATGGCTGCGACCTCTTCGGACGGGTGGCAGGCGACCTGCGAGACCATGACGTCGGCGCGCGTGCCCAGTTCCAGCGGCGCCTTGCCCATGGGGCCATCCTTGGACTGGAAGGGCCAGACGATGGCGGCCGGGGCACCGGAGGATGCAAGCCATTTGCCGCGTGTCGACCACGACCAGGACTTTACCTTAGCCGGGTAACCACTCATGCGCATGTGCCGTGCTTCCGCACCGGGCTTGGTGTCCAGCTTCCAGCCATGCAGGGCGTTTTCCTGCATCATGGTGACGACGAAGCGCCCGTCCGGCGAGAACGTCACACCTGTATGCGCGCCCTTCCAGTCGAGATCGATAGCCGGGCTCGATGTCGCTACCCAGTGCAGGGACACGCCGTTGTAGCGCGCGAGCGCGATGCGAAGCCCCTTCGGCGCGAAGGCGATGCCCTCGACCGTACGCTCTTCGGTAAAGTCGCGCGTTGTGCCGTCCGACAGCCGCACGGTCGCCGTCTTGCCGGTCGCGAAAGCGACAGCGCCCTGCGGGCCGGCGGCAATCTTGGAGATCCACTTGCGCGGCGCATGGGCGAGTTCCGTCACGCCGCCATCGCGCGTGATGCGGAGCACCCGGCCATCTTCTCCGCCGGTCAGCAGCGTGTCGGTCGCGTCGTCGCGCAGCGCGACGAGCAGGCCTTCATGGGCCGGCGTGACCGCATGGCCGCCATCCAGACGATGCACGAGACCTGCGGCATCGGCAAAGACGGGAACGTCGCCCAGATAGGCGACGCCGACGATATGGGCTTCAAGATCGAGCGGGGCGACGGTCGGCATCAGTTCGGCTTTGCCGCGCAGGCCTGGAAGGTGCGTTCCAGCTTTTCGCGATCGAGATCGCGGCCGATGAAGACGAGGCGGCTTTCGCGCGGCTCGCCGTCCTTCCACGGGCGCTGGTGGTCGCCCTCGATGATCATGTGCACGCCCTGTACCACGTAACGATCGGCGTCTCCGGCAAAGGCGATGATGCCCTTGAGGCGCAGGATGTTCGGGCCGTCGGTCTGGGTGATCTTCTGGATCCAGGGAAAGAACCGATCCGGATTCATCTCGCCTCCGCGGAGCGAAACCGACTGCACGGTCACGTCATGGATGTCGGATGGGGCATGCGCGTGCCCATGGTCATGGCCGTGATGATCGTCGTGTCCATGATGGTGGTGATCGTGCCCGCAATCGGGACCGCAGGCGTGATCATGATCATGATGATGATCGTCCTGCTTCAGGAAATCCGGCTCGTTCTCCAGCGCCCGCTCCAGGTTGAAGGCGCCCTGGTCGAGGACCATGGCGAGATCGATTTCCGAGCGCTGGGTGCGATGGATACGGGCGGACGGGTTGATGACGCGGATCGTCGCCTCGACCTTGGCCAGTTCTTCCGGCGTCACGAGGTCGGTCTTGTTGAGAAGTACGACATCGGCAAAGGCGATCTGGTCTTCGGCCTCGCGGCTGTCCTTCAGGCGCAGCGGCAGATGCTTGGCGTCAACGAGCGTGATCACCGCGTCCAGTTCCGTCTTGGCGCGAACGTCGTCATCCATGAAGAAGGTCTGGGCGACCGGAACGGGATCGGCAAGGCCGGTCGTTTCCACGATGATCGCATCGAAGCGGCCGGGACGCTTCATCAGGCCTTCGACCACACGGATCAGGTCGCCGCGCACCGTGCAGCAGACGCAGCCATTGTTCATCTCGTAGATTTCTTCGTCGGATTCGACGATCAGGTCGTTGTCGATGCCGATCTCGCCGAATTCATTGACGATAACAGCATATTTGCGGCCGTGATTTTCCGAGAGAATGCGGTTCAGCAGCGTCGTCTTGCCGGCGCCGAGATAGCCGGTGAGGACGGTGACGGGGATGGGCTTCTGGACGGGTGCTTCGGACACAGGTGCTTCGGACATGGGAAACCTCGGGGGCTGAGGAAAAGGGCCCACCGGCACGCCGGAGGGCGGCCAATGCGCAGGATCGTCGCGGTGATATAGGAGATGGCGCACGGCAGTGCAAATGCTCTGCTGCAGATATTCCAGCCTTTATAACATTACATGGTTTTGGTCCGCTCAGGCGTCGAACTGCGCGAGATCGAACGCGGCCACATCCGACAGGAGGGCGAGCAGGCCGGAGACCGCATGGTCGAGCAGGTGTTTGCCCCGCTCGGCCGTGGCCGCAGCGGCATTTCCGGCTGCGCCCTTGCGGTTCAGGTCGCGCATACGCCAGCCGAAGGCATGGGGGCCATAGGCGCGCAGATGCGCAAATTGCGCCTGCCAGTCGCTCTGGCGCGAGGAGAAGGCCTCCGCCCGTGCCCGATCTACCTTGTCGGGGTGAAGGGCGAGCATGACCGAGGTTTCGATGTCGCCGGCGTGAATGTCGATGGATTTGGCGATCGGATCGATCCAGCCTTCGGGCTGGCCGAACCGGGTCCAGCTGGTGGCGACCGCCAGCATGTCGTAGCGCACCCGCGCTTCCGTCGCGACGATGGTCATCAGGGGAGCATTGCCGCCATGGGCGTTGAGCATGACGAACTTGCGGATGCCCTGCGCCTGCAGTCGGCCGGCAATGCCGAGCCAGCGCTCGACGGCCTCGTGGTAGGTCAGCGTCTTCGTTCCCGCGACATCCATGTGCTCGATCGAGTAGCCAACGGGCTCGGTCGGCAGGACGGTGACCGGCAGATCGCCGCGCGCGGCGATGAGGCGCTCCACCACGCCGTCTGCGATCAGCGTGTCGGTCTCGAACGGCAGATGGGGCCCATGCTGCTCATGCGCGCCCAGCGGCAGAACGGCGATCCAGCCGGCGCGTGCGGATGGGGCTAAGCCCGGATCGTTGTCCGCCCAACGGGCTGCGGGTTTCGTCATCGCATGTCTTTCCTGGCAGTGTCCCCGCAATAGGCGTTTCGCAAGGTCTTGCGGCCCTATTGTCATATGAGTCATACAAGCTCGACAAGGCGGTGCAAGCCTTCGGCAGGCAGGGGAGCGAGCATGGGCAAGAAAGACAAGTCCGAGAAGAAAGCCAAGCAGAAAAAGATCAAGATCGCCGATCACACTGGCATTGACGGGGAGGATGCTCTGGAGACAGCGTCCGCGCCGGTTCTGGCACCTCTGCTGGCGCAGGCGGCTCGCTCCATGCGGACCGTGCTGTCGCGCAATCTTCTGGAAAGCGGGCTTTATGCCGGGCAGGACGGCGTGATGCTGGCGCTGGCGGAGACCGACGGCATGACCGCCGGTGCGCTTGCCGGCCATCTCGGCGTCAAGGCGCCCACGATGACCCGCACCATCGGCCGCATGGAAGCCCAGGGGTTTCTCGAGCGCAAGGCCGATGCGGGCGATGCCCGGCTGACCAAGGTCTACCTGACGGCGAACGGGCGCGAGCGGCTGCAGGCCATCGAGGCTGCAGCGGACCTTTCGGAAGCCACCGCGCTCAAGGGCATGACGGACAAGCAGATCCGTACGCTCGCCAAGCTCCTGAAGGTCGTGGATGCCAATCTGCAAGGTGCCGAGTAGGCCTTGCCACGCCCTCTCGCGCAGGGATTGCAGTCTCGATTTAAACAGTTTAAAGAGGGTTTAAGAGCGCTTTCAGGCATTGCGGAAGGCGTTGGGGAGAGGGCCGTGCGAACCGGGAGGACACGTGGCGCAGAAGATCAAGCTGTCGACGATCGCGGAAACGCTGGGTGTTTCCACCGCGACCGTTTCCCTCGCTTTGCGTGACAGTCCCCTTGTCGCATCGGTGACGCGGGACAAGATCAAGGATCAGGCACGGGCGCTGGGCTACATCTACAACCGCCGTGCCGCCAGCCTGCGCACCTCGCGCTCCGGCATTATTGGCGTCGTCGTGCACGACATCATGAACCCGTTCTATGGCGAGATTCTCAAGGCCATCGAGGCGGAACTCGACCGCGACCGCCAGACCTTCATTCTCTCCAATCACTACGACTCGGTCGAAAAGCAGCGCGTCTTCATCGAGACCCTGCTGCAGCTCGGCGGCGACGGGGTGATCATGTCGCCCGCCATCGGCACGCCGCCGGAGGATATCAAGCTCGCCGAAGACAATGGCATGCCGGCGATCCTCGTGGCGCGATCGATCGAGGGCGTCGATGTCCCGATCTTCCGCGGCGACGACGCCTACGGCATTTCGCTCGCCACCAACCATCTGATCAGCCTTGGCCATCGCTGCATCGCCATGGTCGGGGGAACGGACCTGACCTCGACCGGCCGCGACCGCTATCTCGGCTACGTGCAGGCGCTGCGCAAGGCCAATATCGACGTCGATCCCGATCTGCGCATTCCCGGCCCCCGCTCCATGCAGGGCGGCTTCGAGGCGGCGGTGCATCTCTTGTCCCTGCCGCAGAAGCCGACGGCCGTCGTCTGCTGGAACGATCTCGTCGCCATCGGCATGATGAACGGCATTGCACGTGCGGGCCTCGTGCCGGGTCGCGATGTGTCCGTCACCGGCTATGACGATCTCGAGGAAGCGGCCATCGCCACCCCGGCGCTGACGACCGTCTGGAACGGGCAGTCGGATGTCGGCCGCAGTGCCGCGCGCGCGCTGCTCGACCGGCTCAATGGCAGCCACGAGCCGGACGGCATTCATCTGATCAAGCCGGAAATGCGGATCCGCCAATCGACCGGGCCGTTGCGGCTGCAGCAGGGCGACTGATCGATCTGTTTGCAGGTCGTCTGTCTAATTTCCAATCATCTCAAAGATCGGTAACCCGCAGCTTCGGTTGACGCGCGGGATCGTTGCGGTAGTTTCCGCTGCGCTGATCCTGCCGCCAAGACCTGTTGCGGCGGCTTCCCTCCGCCGATGTCTGAAAGGATTTACCATGTCGCAAGATCGCCCGGTCATTCTCATCCCCGGCAAGATGCACCCGCGCGCGCTCGAACGCATGACCGATCTCTTCGATGTCCGGCAGATCGACGGTGCGGATGCGAGCCTGATCACGCCGGACCTTGCCACAGGCGTTGTCGGCATCGCGACCTTCAATAAGGTCCCGGCAGCGCTGATGGATGCGCTGGAAAATCTGGAGATCGTTTCCAATTTCGGCGTCGGCTATGACGGCGTCGATGCTGGGCATGCCGCCGGCCGCGGTATCGTTGTGACGCATACGCCGGATGTTCTCAACGACGAGGTTGCCGATACGGCCATCGGCCTTTTGATCAACACGCTGCGCCGTCTGCCGGCCGCCGAGCAGTGGCTGCGTGACGGGCGCTGGGTCAAGGACGGGCCGTTCCCGCTCAGCCCGCTGTCGCTCAGCGGTCGCAAGGTCGGTTTCTACGGGCTCGGCCGCATCGGGCAGGCCATCGCCCGGCGGCTGGAAGGCTTCGGCCTTGAGATTGCCTATCACACCCGCTCGCGCCGTGATGGCGTGGCCTATGCCTATCACGATACCCTGCTCGGGCTCGCACAGGCCGTGGATACGCTGATCGTCATCGTGCCAGGCACTGCCGAGACGCGGCACACCGTCAATGCGGAGATCCTGCAGGCGCTGGGGGCGGACGGCGTCGTCATCAATGTCGGGCGTGGCATCACGGTGGACGAGACCGCGCTGATCGCGGCGCTCGAACAGGGCGTGATCGCCGGCGCGGGGCTCGATGTCTTCGAGCGCGAGCCGCATGTGCCGCAAGCGCTGATGGCTCTGCCGCAGGTATCGCTGTTGCCGCACGTCGCCTCGGCGTCGGTTGCCACCCGTAACAAGATGGCCGACCTCGTGGTCGACAATCTCGTTTCCTGGTTCAAGACCGGCAAGGGGTTGACGCCGGTGTCCGAAACACCGTTTACGCGGCCGGCTCGCTAACCGGCTGCTTCGTCTCGCTATAGGCGCGGACGGCTTGTCCGAAGGCCGCAAACAGGTCGTTGGAGGTCTTGTCGCGGCCGACCCAGTATTCCGGGTGCCACTGCACACCGACCGCGAACGCCTTGGCGCCGATGACCGACACGGCTTCCACGGTGCCGTCGTCCGCCACCGCTTCCACGGCGAGGTTCGGCGCAAGGTCGGAAATCGCCTGCCGGTGCAGGGAATTGACCTGCACCACGCCGGCGCCGACCACGCCCGCAAGGCAGCTTCCCGGTTCCACCATCACGGTCTGGCGGATGCCATAGGCGATGTCGAGATCCTTGACGTCGGGCTTGCGATGGTCCTGCCGGCCGGGAAGATCCTGGATCTCGGAGGCGAGCGTGCCACCGAGTGCGACGTTCAGCTCCTGGATACCGCGGCAGATGGCCAGTACCGGAATTCCGCGGGCGAGCGCCCGGCGGATCAGCGGCAGGCTGGTGGCGTCGCGGCCGGGATCGAACGGCCCATCGGTCTCCAAAGCCTCCCGTCCATAGAGCGTGGGATGGACGTTCGAGCGCGAGCCGCTGACCAGAAGCCCGTCCACACGATCGAGAATGGCATCCGGCTCGTTGCCTGCCTCGAGCGCTGGCACGAGAAGCGACATGACGCCCGAGCCGTTCAGCGCGGCGCGGACATATTGATGCGGTGCGGCATGCCAGACATTGCCCTCGATCTCACGGAAATCGGCGGGTATGGCGATGATCGGCTTCGGCATGGGATTCTCCGGTGCGTGGGGTCTGCTTCCGATTTGCCGGGAACCCGTCGCGCCGTCAATGCCTCGCTTTACGGGGGAAAATGCGATCCCGCCCGCGGGACGTGTCCCTGTGTAAGATACAGCTGTCGCTCTCGCATCCTTTGCTCTACGGGCCCAGACTGTCTATGGGCCTTGACGTCGCGGGGCAGGGCAGGCATGTCTTGATGCCAAGAGGTGCCGCGTCTTGCGGCGTGGAAACTTGCGGGGAGAGAGACGATGGCCGAACATCACACGGGACCTTCCGAAACCGGTGCGCCGATGGATTATCCCGAGCACGAGAAGACCTATCTTCATTTCCTGAGTGCCGCGAAATTCCTGACCATCTTCTGTGTGGCGCTGTTGATCGCCATGGCGGCAGCCTTCTTCACCACCGCCGGCTGGTTTACGGGCTTCGTGCTGTTCGTGCTCCTCAACATCGCCGGTGTCGTGCTTCTGCGCTGAGGCCCTTGCTGACCGTCCTTGCCGGTCTGCTCACGAAAATTCGTTGTATCTCTGCGTGATTTGCTCTTAGCTGCCGGCGTTGCCCAAGCAGCGAGAGGGATCAGGATGACGGAAACCACACGGCCGCTCGGCGCCACGGTCAACGGGCGGTGGACGCGGTTTGCCGTGCGCTCGCAGACGGCCGAGCGCATCGACCTCTGCCTGTTTCATGCCGATGGCGAGACCGAGCTGCGCCGCCTGCCGATGGGCCGCGAGGAAGGCGATGTCTTCGCGATGACACTGCCGGACGCGCCGGTCGGAACCCGCTACGGCCTGCGCGCCCATGGTGTCTATGATCCCGATCGCGGCCTGTGGTTCGATCCGGCAAAGCTTCTCGTCGACCCTTACGCGCTGGAACTCGACCGCCCGTTCCGCCACGATGCCCGCCTGACGCAGTTCGGCGCGGAGACGGCGGATCTCGTACCGAAGGCGCTGGTGACAAAAGTGCCGAAAGCCCGCGTCGCCCCGCCCCGCTTCTCAACGGATGGGCTGATCTACGAGGTGGCCGTGCGGCCGTTCACCATGCTGCATCCGGATGTGCCGGACGAGCAGCGCGGGACCGTGGCGGCGCTGGCGCATCCGTCCGTCATCGCTCATCTCAAGCGCATCGGCGTGTCCGCCGTCGAGCTGATGCCCATCACCGCCTGGATCGATGAGCGCCACCTGCCGCCGCTCGGGCTGACCAATGGCTGGGGCTACAACCCCGTCGCCTTCATGGCGCTCGATCCGCGCCTGGTGCCCGGCGGCCTGACCGAACTCAGGGACACCGTCGCCACGCTGCATCGCGAAGGCATCGGCGTCATTCTCGATCTCGTCTTCAACCATTCGGGCGAAAGCGACCGGCAGGGCGCGACGGTCTCCATGCGCGGCCTCGACAACGCCGTCTACTACCGCCATGCCGAAGGTCAGCCTGGCCAACTGGTGAACGACACCGGTTGCGGCAATACCATCGCTTGCGACCACCCGACGGTTCGCTCGCTGATCCTCGATACGCTGCGCCATTTCGTCAGCGCGGCCGGTATCGACGGGTTTCGCTTCGATCTCGGCTCTATTCTCGGGCGCGATGCCGGTGGCTTCCGGCGGGATGCGACCCTTTTTTCGGAGATGCTGGCCGATCCGTTGCTGAAGGATTGCGTGCTGATCGCCGAGCCTTGGGATATCGGGCCCGGCGGCTATCAGCTCGGCCATTTTCCGCCACCCTTCCTCGAATGGAACGACCGCGCGCGTGACGACATCCGGCGCCTGTGGCGCGGCGATGGCTGGATGATCGGATCGCTGGCCGGTGCGCTGGCCGGCTCCTCGGATATCTTCGCGCAGCACGGCGGCACGCAGAGCCGCAGCGTCACCTTCATCGCCGCCCATGATGGCTTCACGCTCAGGGATCTCGTCTCCCACAGCCACAAGCACAACGCGGCGAATGGCGAAGACAATCGCGATGGCCACAACGAGAATCATTCCTGGAACAACGGTGCCGAAGGGGCGAGCGACGATTCCGGCATCGTCTCTGCCCGCACGCGCGACGTGAAGGCGCTGCTCGCCACTTTGTTTGCCACCCGCGGCGCGATCATGATCACGGCGGGCGACGAGTTCGGGCGGACGCAGCAGGGCAACAACAACGCCTATTGCCAGGACAATCCGATCACGTGGCTCGACTGGGCCTCGGCGGACGAGGCGCTGATCGCGCAATGCGCAGCCCTCGGCGAACTCCGCCATCGTTTCGATGTGTTTGAGGGCGACAGCTTCTTCACGGGCCGGGGCGATGTCGCCTGGGTCCGCCTGGACGGCAAGCCGATGGAGGTTGCGGACTGGGAGGGCGAGGGCACGGACGGGCTCGTCATGCTCCTCTCGACCCGCGATGCGACGACGCGCAAGGCCTGCCGTCTGGCGGTGGTCTTCAATCGCGCCCATGCGGCGGAGGCACTGACGCTACCCGGCAAAGGGTGGCAGTCGCTGTTGCCGGACGCGGGAACCCTTGAAGAGGTCTCCGCCCGTTCGGTTGGCTGGTATGTGGCGCCCGGACGTTCTTGAAGGGTTGCAAGCGATGCGACAGGAATGATCGATATGGATGCGAACGGTACGAAGACGACCAGCGTCAGGGAGATCGCGCTCGGGGAGGTCAAGGACCTCGTGGGTCAGGAGGTCGGGATCTCCGACTGGATCACGGTCTCTCAGGATATGATCGACCGCTTCGCCGATGCGACGCAGGATCATCAGTTCATCCACACCGATCCGGTGCGGGCCGCAGCCGAGACGCCCTATGGCGGCACGATCGCGCATGGGTTCCTGTCGCTCTCGCTTCTCTCGGCCATGAACTACAATTGCCTGCCGGCCGTGCGCGAGCAGACCATGGCGATCAATTACGGCTTCGACAAGGTCCGTTTCCTTGCGCCCGTTCACGCGGGCGCGCGGGTTCGCGGCCACTTCACCCTCACGGAAGCCCGCTTCCGCGGCGCCGGCATGCTCGTCGTCACCTATGAGGTCTCGGTCGAGGTAGAGCATGAAGGCAAGCCGGCGCTGACCGCGACCTGGCTGACGATCATCCAGTTCGACCCGAAGGACCGGCCGGAGGATGCCTGATGTCGCGACCAGCGATGCGGCCGTCCGCGCGGCGTTCCGGTCGCAGTCCGTCAGTTGTCGTGCGCTGGGCTCGCCTTTCGTCGCAACGCTCTGCGACCTCGCCGCCGAACGCCTGACGGCCACGCATCCTGTCGGGCGGCATATCCTCGGCTGGACGGGTGATCCGTCATCGTCCGCCGACTCCGTACCGCTGCGGTTCGCCGGATCCTTGCATGCCCTCGTTCTCGACGGCGCCAATCCCGCCCTTGCAGAGGCTTATCCGCCGCATGCGACGGATCCAGATGGTCTCTGGAATGCGGTCGAGCGTGCCTGTCGCGAGCATGCCGACGCCATTCTCGCGCGCCTTGCTTCTCCGCCGCAGACGAACGAGGTGCGGCGGTCGGCAGCACTGCTGCCGGGCTTCCTCACCATTGCCAAGCGGTTCGACAAGCCGATCTGTATCTCCGAAGTCGGCGCGAGTGCCGGGCTGAACCTCCTCTGGGATCGTTACGCCTACCGCCTCGGAGACTTTGCCTGGGGTGATCCACAATCGCCGGTGATGCTCGCGCCCACATGGACAGGCGGGCCTCCACCCGATGTGCCCCTTACCGTTCGGGACCGGGCTGGCTGCGATCTCCGGCCTCTCGATCCGGCACATCCCGATGATGCGAAGCGGCTTCTGTCCTATCTCTGGGCGGATCAGGCCGACCGGGTGGAGCGGACCCGTGCCGCGCTGCGTCTTGCGGCTCTGTCCGGGCTGAAGGTCGACGCGGCCGATGCCGTGGACTGGCTGGAGCGTCGGCTCGCCGTCACCCGCCACGGCTGCGTGCATGTGATCACCCACACGATCGCCTGGCAGTACCTGCCGGCCGAGGCGCGCGAGCGGGGCGAGGCGCTGATCGAGAAAGCCGGTCGTGCAGCCACTGAAGGAGCCCCGCTTGCGCAACTGTCACTCGAAGGCGACGGCCGGGAGCGGGGCGCTGCCCTGACGCTCCAGATGTGGCCGACCGGCTCGCGGCATGAGATCGGGCGCGCAGACTTTCACGGCCGCTGGGTCGATTGGCGCGGCTGGCCGGACGTTTCCTGACGCCGGTTGGCGCCGATCAATGCTGGTCTCAGTGACCGGCGTCCTGAGCGCCGGCCGCCAGCAGTCCCGAGACGTAAGGGGCGAACGAGCGCCAGCACTCGACGCGAAACGCGGTTTCGCCCGTGCGGTAGAGCACGATCTCCGCCTTGCCGAAGACGGTGCGCGAGCAGGCGCCGACGGGGAAGGTCTTCAGCGACAGGTCCTGCGGGCAGCCGGCATTGATGGTGGCGGAGGCGCCCGGTCCGTCCACGAGAACGGCCGTGTTGCGGTGGGAGATGTCGGTTGCCGAATGCAGCGCGCCGGCGGAGCCCACGAGGCCCAGCAGATCGGTGTTCGTTTCGTCGATCACGAGCCACTCGTCCGGGCCGAGCCAGAGAGCGTGGCGGGTGCCGCTCGTGGCCGAAGCCTTCGGGCGTGTCGGCAGGGACAGGCCGAGTGCTGCCGAGAGCGCTGCCACGGCGTCCGGCTTGGCGCGGAGCGAAAGGCGACTGGCCGGTGCCGCCGGCGTCAGGCGAACGGTGGCGGAGCCGCCGTGGAAGCCGCCAAGCGGCAGGGTGCGTGTTGCGAGATCAGCCATGGATGCGGCCACCTTCCTTGTCAAAGAACACCATGTCGCTCACCTCGACGGCAATCGTCCGGTCGGCCATCGGCACGTAGAGGGTCTGGCCGAGCCGTGCCTTGCCGCCGGCCACCACTGCCATCGCGATGGAGCGTCCGCAGTTTTCCGACCAGTAGGACGAGGTGACATGACCGAGCATGGTCATGGGCTTCGGCTGGTTGGGGTCGGCGACGATCTGCGCGCCTTCCTCCAGCACGACGCTCGGATCCTTCGTCAGCAGACCGACGAGCTGCTTGCGGCCTTCGCGCACGAGGTCGGGACGCTTCATGCCGCGGATGCCGACGAAGTCGGTCTTCTTCTTGCCGACCGCCCAGGACAGGCTGGCATCGTCCGGCGTCAGCGTGCCGTCGGTATCCTGGCCGACGATGATGTAGCCCTTTTCGGCGCGCAGGATGTGCATGGTCTCCGTGCCGTAGGCACAGCCGTCGACGGCCTCGACCCGTTCGCGGATCGCGTTCCAGACATCGGGACCGAAATCGGCGGGGACGTTGACCTCGAAACCGAGTTCGCCGGTGAACGACATGCGGAAGAGGCGCGTCGGCACGCCGCAGATCCTGCCCTCAGTCACGCTCATATGCGGGAAGGCCTCGTTGGAGATGTCGATGCCCTCGACCAGCGGCGCGATGATCTCGCGCGCCTTCGGGCCCTGCAGGGCGATGACGGCCCACTGCTCGGTGGCCGAGGTCAGCCAAACATTCAGATGCGGGAATTCCGTCTGGAGATAGTCTTCCATGTGGTGCATCACGCGGGCGGCACCGCCCGTCGTGGTGGTCACATGGAAGCGATCGTCCGACATGCGGCCGACGACGCCGTCGTCATAGATGAAGCCGTCTTCGCGCAGCATGATGCCGTAGCGGCAGCGGCCCGGCTTCAGCGTGTCCCAGCTGTTGGTGTAGATGAGGTTGAGGAAGGCGGCTGCATCCGGGCCGACGACCTCGATCTTACCGAGCGTCGAGGCATCGAACATGCCGACCGTCTCGCGCACCGTGCGGCACTCGCGGTTAATAGCGGCGTGCATGTCTTCGCCGGGGCGAGGATAGTACCAGGCGCGCTTCCACTGGCCCACATCCTCGAAGGCCGCGCCCATGGCTTCTTCGGCCTCGTGCATCGCGGTCTTGCGGGTGGGGTCGAACAGGTCGCCGCGCGAATGGCCGATCAGCGTGCCGAAGGTGACAGGCGTGTAGGGCGCGCGGAAGGTGGTGAGGCCGACTTCGGGAATGCCGCGGCCGAGGGTTTCCGCGGCGATCGCGAGACCGTGGATGTTGGAAAGCTTGCCCTGGTCGGTCGCCATGCCGTTGGTGGTGAAGCGCTTGATGTGCTCGATCGAGTGCATGCCTTCGCGCACCGCGAGCCTGATATCCTTGGCGCAGACGTCGTTCTGGAAGTCGATGAAGGCCTTCACGTCGTCCTCGGCCCCGGCGCCATAGGCGGCGCCCGCCATGCCGCCCGTCCAGGCGAAGGCCTGCGTGCCGGAAATCTCGAGCCGCGTGCTGGCCTGGAAGCCGGCTGCCTGCGCGGCAAGCTCGCCACCGGCCACAGCTTCGGCAAGGGTCGCGGCGATGTCGGTGGTGCCGTTGCAGGCGCCGACCGAAACGCAGTCTTGCGCGTAGATGCCCGGAAGGAACCGCTGCGTTTCCGCGTCGAAGGCCACCTTGCCGCGCGATTGCGAGAACATGTGCACCGACGGCGTCCAGCCGGAGGAGGTGATGAGCGCATCTACCACGATCGAGCGGGCGCTGCTGCCGCCGCTGACGCGACGAACTGTTATGGAGGAGACGCGCAGCTTGCCCTTGGTGTCGGTCACGGCATGGCCGGTGAGAACCTCGATGCCGAGAGCCTGCGCCTGCGCCAGGACGTCAGCACCCGGCTGCTCGCGGCTGTCGACGATGGCCGGGATGGCGATGCCGGCACGGTGCATGTCAAAGGCGGCTTCATAGGCGCTGTCGTGGGCAGTGTAGACGCCGACCTTGCGGCCGATGGCGACGCCGAAATGGTTGAGATAGGTCCGCGCGGCCGAGGCCAGCATTATGCCGGGACGGTCGTTGTTGGCAAACACCATGTGGCGCTCGATGGCGCCGGTGGCGATGACGACGCGCTTGGCGCGCACCTGCCACAGCCGCTCGCGCGGAGCGGTGCGGGCCGGGCGGGAGACGTGATCGGTCACGCGTTCGGCCAGTGCCACGAAGTTCTGCGCATAATAGCCGAAAGCGGTCGTGCGGGTGAGCACCGTGACATTGTCCATGGCGGCGAGCCGGCGGGCGGCATCCTGCGCCCAGGCATAGCCATCCTGACCGTCGATCGTCACGCCGGCATCGTAATGCAGCGCGCCGCCAACTTCCGGCTGCTCGTCGCACAGGATGACGCGCGCGCCGGTGGCGGCAGCAGCGAGCGCCGAGGTCAGGCCGGCGACGCCGGCGCCCATGACCAGCACGTCGCAATGGGCGTAGCGGCTGGCATATTCGTCGGTGTCTTCTTCCGTCGGCGACACGCCGAGGCCGGCTGCGGCACGGATACGGGGCTCGTAGATGTTCTTCCAGGCCTGCTTCGGCCACATGAAGGTCTTGTAGTAGAAGCCGGCGGCGAAGAAGGGTGCCAGAATGTTGTTGATGCCGCCGACGTCGAAGGTGAGCGAGGGATAGCGGTTCTGCGATGCGACGGTCATGCCGTCGAAGACTTCCTGCACGGTCGCGCGCACATTCGGCTGGCGGCGGGCATTGTCGCGCATCACGTCGATCAGCGCGTTCGGCTCTTCCGGGCCGGCCGAGACGATGCCGCGCGGGCGGTGGTACTTGAACGAGCGGCCGACGAGGTGGACGCCGTTGGCGATCAGCGCCGAGGCGACGGTGTCGCCCTGCAGGCCCTGGTAGGTGCGGCCATCGAAGGTGAAGCGCGCGGTCTTGGCCGGCGTCAGGCGTCCCTTGCCGGGAATGCGGTTCGCTGCACCCATGCTGTCGGCTTTGTCTGTCCGCTTGGCGCCGCTCATTCCGCGCGTCCTTCCGTGGCTTCGTAGGTTTCGACGACGGTCTCGTCGGTCATGGCGGCGATCGGCAGCGATGGTTTGGGCTCGCCCGCCTTGTAGGTCTTGAGGAACCGGTCGCTGACGGTGTCACGCGCCGCGTTGAAGAACCGGCCGCAGCCGGCGATATGGCGCCAGCGCTCGAAGATCAGGCCCTTGGGGTTGTCCCGCAGGAAGAAATATTCCTCGAATTCCTCGTCCGAAATCGCCGCGATGTTCTCCGGCCGGGCGATATGGGCGTCGCCGGCGGCGCGGAACTCGAGTTCGGAGCGCTCTTCCTCGCAATAGGGGCAGTGGATCAAAAGCATGGGCGTGTTCCTGATGCGGGGGAGGACAGGCGAAAGCGGCGAGCCGGGGCGATCATCGTCAGTGCGCCACGGCCGCGGCTGCCGCCTCGTCGATCAGGCGTCCGGTGCGGAAGCGGTCGAGTGTCAGGCCCGCCGCCAGCCGGTGCGGCTCGCCTTTCGCGATGAGGTGCGCGAACAGGTTGGCCGACCCCGGTGTCGCCTTGAAGCCGCCGGTGCCCCAGCCGCAATTGACGAACAGGTTCGGCACGGGCGTGACGCCCTGGATCGCCGAGCGGTCCGGCGTATTGTCTGTGATCCCGCCCCACTGGCGCATCATCTTGACGCGGCGGAAGATGGGGAACAGCTCGCAGATCGCGTCCAGCGTATGGGTGATGATCTGCAGGCCACCGGTCTGGGAGTAGGAATTGTACTGGTCGGTGCCGGCGCCGATCACCAGTTCGCCCTTGTCGGACTGCGAGATATAGGCGTGCACCGTGTTCGACATGACGACGCAGGGAAAGATCGGCTTCAGCGGCTCGGACACCAGCGCCTGCAGCGGCACGGAATGCAATGGCACGCGAACACCGGCCATGGCCATGATCACCGAGTTGTGGCCCGAGGCGGAGACGCCGATTTTCTTCGCGCCGATGAAGCCGCGGTTGGTATCGACGCCGGTCACGGCACCGTCCGGCCCGCGGCGGATGCCGGTGACTTCGCAGTTCTGGATGATGTGGACGCCGCGGTCGGAGGCTGCGCGGGCATAGCCCCAGGCCACCGCATCGTGGCGCGCCGTGCCCCCACGTCGCTGCAGAGCGGCGCCGTTGATGGGGAAGCGGGCGGAGGCGGAGATATCGAGCGGTGGACAGAAGTCCTTCGCCTGCTCGGGCGACAGCCACTCATTGTCGATGCCGTAGAGGCGGTTGGCATGGATATGGCGCTTGAACACCTGTTGGTCGTGGATGCCGTGCGACAGCATCATCACGCCGCGCGGGGAATACATGACGTTGTAGTTCAAGTCCTGCGACAGGTTTTCCCAGAGCTTCAGCGAATGCTCGTAGATGTCCATGCTCTCGTCATAGAGATAGTTGGACCGAATGATGGTGGTGTTGCGGCCGGTATTGCCGCCGCCGAGCCAGCCTTTTTCGAGCACCGCGACATTGGTGATGCCGTGCTCCTTGGCGAGGTAGTACGCAGCACCCAGCCCGTGGCCGCCGCCGCCGATGATGATCGCGTCATAGGCCGGGCGCGGCTCGGGAGAGACCCACTGCGCTTCCCAGCCCTTGTGCGCCCGCATGGCTTCGCGTGCCACGGCAAAAACCGAATATTTGCGCATTCGCCTCATCTCCTGTCCGGGGTGCCCCGATCCGTCTGTCCAACACATCGCAAATCGAGGCGCGTCGCAACGTCCATTTTGCGACGTGGCAGGCCTTCACTTTCGACACTGCGAAAATGGCAGGACTGCAGGCTTTGATAAGCAGGACTATGACAGCGGCCAACTGCTTCCAATCAATGGGCGAATAAGGGACCGGCGTGGCACGACTGAGGCAGGGCCCACCCTTGAGATGTCGCTTTTGTGTGCCAGATACCCTGAAACAACGCCGCACTCCGGCGCGGGTGGACTTTGCAGCATCGATCTGCTACTTGCCGCCCATCATCGCAGCGCTCGAGCCCTTGCGATCAACGAACCATGCCGTCCGGCGGTGCCTCAAGCGCAGCCTCGGGTTCGGCCCATACACAGCAGCCTGAGCTTGTCTCGGCTCGATATCAAGGAATGTAAACACGTGCAGGTACTCGTTCGCGACAACAATGTTGACCAGGCGCTTCGTGCGCTGAAGAAGAAGCTGCAGCGCGAAGGCGTCTTCCGCGAAATGCGCGCCCGCGAGGCGTATGAAAAGCCGTCGCAGCGCCGCGCGCGCGAAAAGGCCGAAGGCATCAGCCGCGTTCGCAAGCTGGCCCGTAAGCAGGCCCAGCGCGAAGGCCTACTGCCCATGCCGAAGTCTGCCGCCAAGTTTGCGGCCAAGGCACGCTGATCGGCGCTTGCTCCGAGAATGGTGACGGCGGAGGCGATGCATGCGCCGCCGCCTTTTTTGCGTTAGACGTATCCGGTGGCAGTCGCGTATTTGCTGTGGATGCGGCGCTTGCGTGAACGAACTGCCTGTTGCGGCGTTACCGTGGCAGCCGGGGCGAGACTGCGGACCTGTGACGTGCCTGAGGCATTCTTGATTTGAGGGATCGATCTTGACATCGACTGTGACGACAGAGGGTTTCGCCAGCCGGGACGCATCCCGCAAAGGCACGCAGCGCTCCAGCCGCCTGGGCATCCTTTCCGCGTTTGGAGCAGCCCTGCTTCTGACGGCCTGCCAGACGGATCCCTCGAACGACAGCACGCTGCAGGTCGAGCGGGCGCAGGGATCCGAGCAGAACATCGCCTCGCTGTCGGGCGTCATCAACAGCAATCCGAGCGACCCCGAAGGCTACAATGTGCGCGGCTCGGCCTATGGTCGCGCCGGCGAATTCCGCCGCGCGGTGGCCGATTTCAACAAGGCGATCGAGCTGAACCCGCGTTTCTACCAGGCCTATGCCAACCGGGCTTTGGTCGAGCGCAACATGGGCGATCTTGCCGAAGCGCTTGCCGACTATAATTCGGCGCTGCAGCTCAACCCGCGCTACGACGTCGCCTATATCGGTCGCGGCAATCTCTATCGCCAGAGCGGCCGGCTGGATCAGGCCTTTGCCGACTTCAATAAGGCGATCGAGAACGACACGACCGATCCGCGCGCTTATCACAATCGCGGTCTGATCTACCAGGCACGCAACCAGCATGGACAGGCGATCGAGGACTTCTCGACGGCCATCTCGCTGTCGCCGAGCTCGCCTGAGCCGTATAATGGTCGCGGCATCTCCTATGTCGCCCAGAACGACGACGACAACGCATTCGCCGATTTCAACACAGCCATCAACCTCAATGGCAAGATCGCGGAATCCTGGGCCAATCAGGCGCTGGTCTACGAGCGCCGTGGCGAAAAGGCGAAGGCGCAGCGTTCCTACGGCCATGCCCTGCAGCTCGATCCGAAGTACGAGCCCGCCCGGACAGGCCTTGCCCGCGTCAAAGCGGCATCCTGAGACCTTCAATCGCATTTCATAAAAAACGCCGCTTCGAAGCGGCGTTTTTCGTTTGTGGTTTTACTGACGGGCCGATGATCAGGTGATGACTGTCGGTTCCGTGCGGCCGGTGCGTTCCTTGATGCCGGCCAGTGCGTCCGCGGCTTCGATCAGGTCGGCCAGGGCGACCTGGGTATCGACATCGTGCTTCGTCGCATCCGGCTCGAAGCGCTCGATGTAGACGCGCAGCGTCGCGCCTGACGTTCCGGTGCCCGACAGGCGGAAGACCACGCGGGAGCCGCCCTCGAACAGGATGCGGATGCCCTGATTGTTGCTGACGGAGTGGTCGACCGGATCGTGATAGGAGAAATCATCTGCCGTCTCGATCGTGAGATCGCCGAGCTTGCGGCCGGGAAGGGTGGTGAGTTGCTCGCGTAACGCATCCATCAGGCCGTTGGCAGCAGCAGAATCCACCTCTTCATAGTCATGGCGCGAATAGTAGTTGCGGCCATAGGTCGTCCAGTGCTCGCGGGCGATATCGACAACGCTTTCCTTGCGGACAGCGAGGATGTTCAACCAGAGCAGCACGGCCCAGAGACCATCTTTTTCGCGGACGTGGCTTGAGCCGGTGCCTGCACTTTCCTCGCCGCAGATCGTCGCAAGACCCGCATCGAGCAGGTTGCCGAAGAACTTCCAGCCGGTCGGCGTTTCGTAGATGCCGATGCCGAGCTTTTCGGCCACGCGGTCGGCCGCACCCGAGGTGGGCATGGAGCGCGCGATGCCGGCAAGGCCTTTGGCGTAGCCGGGCGCCAGCGTCGCGTTTGCGGCGAGCATGGCCAGGCTGTCGGAGGGCGTTACGAAGATGCCCTTGCCGATGATCAGGTTCCGGTCGCCATCGCCATCCGAAGCCGCGCCGAAGTCGGGCGCGTTCTCGCCCATCATTTCCTCGTAAAGCGCGCGGGCGTGGACGAGGTTCGGATCCGGGTGGTGGCCGCCGAAGTCGGGCAGAGGCACGAAGTTCAGCACCGAACCCTTGGCGGCACCGAGACGGTTTTCGAGGATTTCCTTGGCATAGGGACCCGTGACGGCGCTCATGGCATCGAAGACGATGCGGAAGCCGCCGGCGAGGTGGGCGCGGATGGCCGTAAAGTCGAACAGGGTTTCCATCAGTTCGGCATAGTCGGAAACTGGGTTGATGACCTGCACGGTCATGCCCGCGACCTCCTGCTCGCCTTCGGCGTCGAGATTGACGTCGGCGACATCGGCGATCTTGTAGCGCTCGATGGTCTTGGTGTGGGCGTAGATCGCGTCCGTTACCTTTTCCGGTGCCGGGCCGCCATTGCCGATATTGTACTTGATGCCGAAGTCTTCGGCCGGACCGCCCGGATTGTGGCTGGCCGAGAGAACGATGCCGCCGAAGGCTTCGTACTTGCGGATGACATGGGAAGCGGCTGGCGTCGAGAGGATGCCGCCACGGCCGACGAGGACCCGGCCGAAGCCGTTCGCCGCCGCCATCTTGATGGCGATCTGGATGACCTCGCGGTTGTAAAAGCGGCCGTCACCGCCGATGACCAGCGTCTTGCCCGCAAAGCCTTCGAGGCTGTCGAAGATCGACTGAATGAAGTTCTCGGCATAGTTCGGCTGCTGGAACACCGGCACCTTCTTGCGAAGCCCCGACGTTCCGGGTTTCTGGTCGGTATAGGGGGTCGTGTTTACGGTTTTCGTCATGATTCAACCTTTCGCAAGAAGACCGGCATAAAGCGCGGCGTAGCGCGTGGCACTCATATCCCAGGAGACATCGGATTTCATACCGCGCGCTTGCAGGCGCGCCCAGATTTTCGGTTGGCGCCACAGGGAAAAGACGCGGCGGAGTGCGAGCCGTAGGCTTTCCTCCGAGACGGGGGAGAACAGGAAGCCGGTGGCGACATTCGCCGCCACCGCCGCCTCGTTGGCATCGATGATCGTATCGGCAAGGCCACCGGTGCGGGCGACCACCGGCACGCAGCCATAGCGCAGGCCGTAAAGCTGCGTCAGGCCACAGGGCTCGAAACGCGAGGGCACGAGGATGGCGTCGGCGCCCGCCTGCATGAGGTGCGACAGCGGTTCGTCGTAGCCGACAACGATGCCGACACGACCTGGGTGCACGGCGGCGGCCGTCCGGAACGCAGCCTCGAGCGCGGGATCGCCGGAGCCGAGGACGGCCAGCGTACCGCCGTTGTCCACGATCATGTCGATGACACCGGCCAGCACATCCATGCCCTTCTGGTCCGTCAGGCGACTGACGACGCAGAAGAGCGGCCCGTCCGTTGCGACTAGGCCGAAGCGCTCGCGCAGGGCATCGCGGTTTGCCGGCCGCTTCTTCAGGGTGGCGGCTGCATAGGGTGAGACGATGTGCGGATCGGCTGCCGGGTTCCACACATCCGTGTCGATGCCATTGACGATGCCGTGGAGGTCGGCGATGCGGTTCGCCAGAACGCCTTGCAGGCCCATGCCGAATTCTGGGGTCAGAATTTCCTGCGCATAGGAGGGACTGACGGTGGTGATGGCCGTTGCCGCCATCAGGCCGCCCTTGAGGAAGGAGACGTCGCCGTAATATTCGACGCCCTGCACCGAGAAGGCGCCCCAGGGAAGGGCGAGTTCCGGAAAGGTGCTGGCGGGAAACTGGCCGCGGAAGGCGATATTGTGGATGGTCAGCACGGTCGGGACATGGGCGGCACCGCCATGCTGCATATAGACCGGGGCAAGGGCTGACTGCCAGTCATGGCAATGGACGAGGTCCGGCGTCCACTCCGGCAGGACGCCGCGCGCGATCTCGGCCGCCGCCAACGACAAGGCGGCAAAGCGGCGGAAATTGTCGGGGTGGTCGAGGCCTTGTGGGTCGAGATAGGGTCCGCCCGGCCGGTCGAACAGCGCAGGGGCGTCGAGCACCAGAAGGTCGAGACCTTCATGCTCGGCAGCCAGAAGCGCGGCGGGATAGCCGAACAGCGTGTCGAAACCGCCGAGCCGCGTCGTCTCTCCGATCTTCGCCATGACGGCGGGGTAGCCGGGTAGAAGCGTGCGCATGCGTATGCCATGGGGTTTGAGCGCCGCGGGCAGGGCGCCCGCGACGTCGGCCAGGCCGCCGGTCTTGATCAGCGGAAAGACTTCGGAGGCGACCGAAAGGACGTTCATCGTCCTCACAGTCCCAGCTTGTCGATCATCGGTTGTGTGATCAGGCAAATGCCGTTTTCCGAGCGACGGAACCGCTTGGCGTCGAGTTCCGGATCCTCGCCGACGACGAGACCTTCCGGGATCACGACGCGGCTGTCGATGACGACGTTCTTCAGCTGCGCGTGACGGCCGATTTTGACGCTCGGCAGGATGACGGCGCCGTCGAGGCGGGAGAACGAGTTCACGCGGACGCCGGTGAAGAGCATGCTGCGGTTGAGCGATGCGCCGGAGATGATGCAGTCGCCCGAGACCAGCGAGGAAGTGGCCGAACCGCGGCGGTTCTCGTCGTCATGGACGAACTTCGCCGGCGGCTTGATCTCGGCAAATGTCCAGATCGGCCAGGTGCTGTCGTAGATGTCGAGTTCGGGTGTGACATGCGTCAGGTCGATATTGGCCTGCCAGTAGGCATCGATCGTGCCGACGTCGCGCCAGTAGGCCTCACGCTCGAAGTCCGAGCGCACGCAGGACTCGTTGAAGCGGTGCGCGATCGCCTTGCCGTGCTGGACGATGTAGGGAATGATGTCCTTGCCGAAGTCGCGGCTGGAGGTCGGATCGGCCGCATCGCGCCGCAGGATGTCCATGAGGAACTTCGTGTGGAACACGTAGATACCCATGGAGGCCAGCGCCATCTCCGGATTGCCGGGGATGCCGGGCGGGTCGGAGGGCTTCTCGACGAAGGCGATGATGCGGTCCTTCTCGTCCACATGCATGACGCCGAAGCCGGTCGCTTCCATGCGCGGGACCTCAAGGCAGCCGATGGTGACGTCGGCGCCGCTGTCCACGTGCTGCTGGAGCATCAGCTCGTAGTCCATCTTGTAGATATGGTCGCCCGCCAGGATGACCATGTACTCGACGCCGTGGTCCTCGATGATGTCGATGTTCTGGTAGACGGCATCCGCCGTGCCTTCGTACCATTGTGTTTCCGACACGCGCTGGGAGGCTGGCAGGATGTCGAAGCTCTCGTTTCGCTCGGGTCTGAAGAAATTCCAGCCGTTCTGCAGGTGGCGGATCAGCGAGTGCGCCTTGTACTGCGTGGCGACGCCGATGCGGCGGATACCCGAATTCATCGCGTTCGACAGCGCGAAATCGATGATGCGGGCCTTGCCGCCGAAGTAGACGGCGGGTTTGGCGCGACGGTCCGTCAGTTCCTTCAGACGGCTTCCGCGGCCACCGGCCAGAACGTAGGCCATTGCGTCGCGAGCCAGCGGCTGTATGCGTTTTTCCATGATATCCTCCCGATTTTGCGGTCTCTTGGCCGGTCTGCCCGCCCTCTCAAACGGGCCGACCGGCATATGCTTTCGTCTCGGCCGGATGCCCGGCCTCGTCGGTTTTCAGTCCTTCTCGAGCATCAGCGTGGCGAGCGGGGGCAATGTCAGGTCCGCCCGGATTTCACCCGATGCGGTGCGCACGGCATGAACCACGCCGCCATTGCCTTTGCCGCTGCCGCCGTAGATCTCGGCATCGGTGTTGACGATCTCGCGCCAGCGCCCTTCGCTCGGCAGCGGGATCGAGTAGACCTCGCGGTAGACGGGGGTGAAGTTCGAGATGACGGCGACGGCCTTCTCGCCCGGTGCCTTGCGCAGCCAGGCAAAGACCGAATTGTCGCTGTCGTCGGCGATCAGCCACTCGAAACCCTCGCCCTCGCAGTCACGTGCATGCAGCGCCTGCTTGTTGCGGTAGGTGCCGTTCAGGTCGCGGATCAGGCGGCGCATGCCCTGATGCAGGGGGTATTCGAGCAGGTTCCAGTCGAGCCCGCGCTCCTCCGACCATTCCGCCCACTGGGCGAACTCCTGACCCATGAACAGCAGCTTCTTGCCGGGATAGCCCCACATGAAGCCGTAATAGGCGCGGAGATTGGCGAATTTCTGCCAGTCGTCGCCGGGCATCTTCGCCACGAGCGATCCCTTGCCGTGCACCACTTCGTCATGGGAGAGCGGCAACACGAAATTCTCGCTGAAGGCGTAGACGAGGCCGAAGGTCAGGTCGTTGTGATGATGCTTCCGGTGGATCGCGTCACGCGCAAGATATTGCAGCGTGTCGTGCATGAAGCCCATGTTCCACTTGAACCCGAAGCCCAGACCCCCGGTATGGACCGGTGCCGAGACGCCCGGCCAGGAAGTGCTCTCTTCGGCGATCGTCAGGATGCCCGGGTGGCTGCCGTAAACCTCCTTATTCATCGTCTGGAGGAATCGCACGGCATCGAGGTTCTCGTTGCCGCCATATTCGTTTGGAACCCATTCGCCGTGCTTGCGGGAATAGTCGAGGTAGAGCATGGACGCGACCGCATCGACACGCAGCCCGTCGAGATGGAACTTTTCCGCCCAGTAGAGGGCGTTGTTGACAAGATAGGCGAAGACCTCGGCGCGGCCGAAATTATAGATTGCCGTGTTCCAGTCAGGGTGGAAGCCCTGGCGGGGGTCCTCGTGTTCGTAGAGGGCGGTGCCGTCGAAGTTGCGCAACCCGTGTGCGTCGACGGGGAAATGGGCGGGCACCCAGTCGAGGATGACACCTAGACCGACCTTGTGGGCGCCGTTGACGAAGCGGGCAAAGCCCTCCGGCTCGCCGAAGCGGGCGGTCGGCGCATAAAGGCCGGTCGTCTGGTAGCCCCAGGAGGGATCGTAGGGGAACTCGCTGATCGGCAGGAATTCGATATGTGTGAAGCCCATGTCCACGCAATAGGGGATCAGTCGGGCGGCCATCTCGTCCCAGCTCAGGAACGCGCCGTTGTCGCCGCGCTGCCACGAGCCGGCGTGCACTTCGTAGATGGAGATCGGCTGGCGACGCGGGTCGGCAGACGCCCAGTGCGCGCGGTGCGCCTCGTCTTCCCAGACCTGTGCGATCTCGGATGTAGTGACCGACGCCGTCTGCGGTCGCAGTTCCGAGCGGCGAGCGAACGGATCGGCCTTCAGCGGCTGCAGCTGGCCGTCCTGTCCGATGATTTCGTACTTGTACGGCGTTCCCGCGGGGACGTCGGGAATGAAGATTTCCCAGATGCCGGTGTCGAGACGCAGCCGCATGACGTGGCGGCGCCCGTCCCAGGCATTGAAGGCGCCGACGACCGAAACGCGGCGCGCATTCGGTGCCCAGACGGCGAAGTGGAAGCCATCGACACCTTCATGGCGGACCGGGTGGGCGCCGAGCTTGTCGAACAGGCGAAGGTGCGAGCCCTCGCGAATGTAGTAGTCGTCCATGGGGCCGAGAACGGGGCCGAAGCTGTACGGGTCGGTGACCGTCCAGCGTGCGTCCGCGTTTTCGGCCTTATAGCGTACTGGCTGCACCTTGCGCAGGCTCACCGTGCCTTCGAAGAAGCCGGCTTCGTGGCGAAGCGCCAAGGTGCCGAGGTCCTTGCCGGACAAGGTCTCGACCGAGACGCTGGTGGCGCCCGGCAGAAAACACCGGACGACGACGTCCTTGCCGACCGCATGAGGCCCGAGGCTTGCAAACGGATTGGTATGCGTACCCTCGATAAATGCTGCTACCTCGTCATCCGGCAGACGCGCCGGCGACGAGGCCTCTTTCAGCTCGGAGGTCATCCGGCTCTCCAAATCTCATCGGCATACTGCCGAATCGTCCGATCGGATGAGAACCAGCCCATCCGTGCGGTGTTGCGGATGGTCTTGCCGTACCATTGGCTGGGATTGGTCCAGATCGCATCCACTTCGCGCTGCGCCTTGGCATAGGCATCGAAGTCGGCCGCGACCATGAACCAGTCGTGAGAATAGATGCCGTCGATCAGGCCGGAGAAGCGGTTGCGGTCATCGGGCGAGAAGACGCCGGACGCGATCGCCTGGAGGGCCTGCGAAAGCTCGCGCGACGCCTCTATGACGGCCCGTGGTTCGTGGCCTTCCTGGCGCAGGTTGGAAACTTCTTCCGCGGTCATCCCGAAAATCTTGATGTTCTCCTCACCGACGCAATCGCGCATTTCAACGTTGGCGCCGTCCAGAGTTCCGATGGTCAGCGCACCATTCAACGCGAACTTCATGTTCCCG
This sequence comes from Ferranicluibacter rubi, assembly GCF_011603255.1. Lineage (GTDB taxonomy): Bacteria > Pseudomonadota > Alphaproteobacteria > Rhizobiales > Rhizobiaceae > Ferranicluibacter > Ferranicluibacter rubi. The sequence goes on from NZ_JAANCM010000011.1 coordinate 159,878, forward strand.
GTTCCCGACGCTTCCATGCCGGCGGTCGAAATCTGCTCCGACAGGTCGGCGGCAGGCACCATGATTTCTGCCAGCGAGACGTTGTAGTTCGGAATGAACACCACTTTCAGCAGGCCGCGTACCGCCGGGTCGTTGTTGATCACGCGCGCGACGTCGTTTGCCAGCTTGATGATGAGCTTGGCGTTGTGATAGCTCGGCGCCGCCTTGCCGGCGAAAAGCTTGACGCGCGGGACCCAGTCGAGCTCGGGATGCGAGCGGATCTGGTCGTAGAGCGATATCGCCTCGATGATGTTCAGAAGCTGACGCTTGTATTCGTGGATGCGCTTGATCTGGATGTCGAACATGGCCGACGGATCGATGCGGATGCCCATCCGGCTCTGGACGAGCTGAGCGAGCCGCACCTTGTTGTTGCGCTTGATGGCTGCGAAACGATCCTGGAAAACGGCGTTGTCGGCATGCGGGTCCAGCGCCTTCAAGGCCTCGGCGTCATCCATGAAGTCGTCGCCGATCGTCTCGCGGATCAGCGAGAACAGCTCGGGATTGCACTGCATCAGCCAGCGGCGCGGGGTGATGCCGTTGGTCTTGTTGTTGATGCGCTTCGGGTAGAGCTTATGCAGGTCGGCAAACACCGTGATCTTCATGAGATCCGTGTGCAGCGCCGAGACGCCGTTGATCGAATGCGAGCCGACGAAGGCGAGGTTGCCCATGCGCACGCGGCGATCGCCGCTTTCGTCGATCAGCGAGATGTTGCGCACCTGCTGGTCGCTGTAATTCGCCAATTTGCGTGCCTCGAGCAGGATCTTCGCGTTGATCGCGTAGATGATCTGCATGTGCCGCGGCAGCAGGCGCTCGAACAGCGGCACGGGCCAGGTTTCCAGCGCTTCCGGCAGCAGCGTGTGGTTGGTGTAGGAGAAGGTTCGGCGGGAGAGATCCCAGGCGGTGTCGAAATCGACGCCGTGGACATCGGTCAGCAGGCGTACCAGTTCGGCGACCGACACGGCAGGGTGCGTATCGTTCAGCTGGATGGCGACCTTGTCCGGCAGGGAGGTGAAGTCCGGATATTGCTGGAGGTGGCGGCGCAGGATGTCCTGCAGCGAGGCGGAGGAGAAGAAGAACTCCTGGCGCAGGCGCAGTTCCTGGCCGGCCGGCGTCGCGTCGGCCGGGTAGAGGACGCGGGCGAGCGCTTCGGCCTTGTTGCTTTCGCGCAGAGCGCCGATGTGGTCGCCGGCATTGAAGGCGTCGAGCAGGATGGGGTCGATCGGATGCGCGCTCCAGAGGCGCAGCGTATTGGTGCGCTTGCCGCGCCAGCCGACGACCGGCGTGTCGCAGGCGGTAGCGATGACGCGCTCGGCGGGCTTCCAGACGTAGCGGGTCAGTTCCTCGTCGATATTGACGGTCTCGACCGAGCCGCCGAAGCCGATTTCGTAGGAGCTTTCGCGGCGCTCGAACTCCCAGGGGTTGCCATGCGCCAGCCAGGTTTCCGGCAGCTCCACCTGCCAGCCATCCGCCATCTGCTGGCGGAAGAGGCCGTGCACGTAGCGGATGCCGTAGCCATAGGCCGGGATGTCGACGCTTGCCATGCTCTCCATGAAACAGGCGGCAAGCCGGCCGAGACCGCCATTGCCGAGCGCGGCATCGGGCTCCAGTTCGGCGACCACGTCGATATCGACGCCGAAGGAGGCGAGCGCTTCCTTCAACTCGTCCATCAGGCCGATATTGGTCACGGCATCGCGCATCAGGCGGCCGATCAGGAACTCAAGCGACAGGTAGTAAACGCGCTTGGAACTGTCGGTGTAGGCCTTGCGGGTGGACTCCATCCAGTTGTCGGTGATGCGGTCGCGCACGACCAGGATGGCGGCCGTCAGCCAGTCATGCGGCTTGGCGACCTTGGGGTCCTTGCCGATGCGGTAGGTCAGGCGCTCGATGATCTCCTGCGCCAGAATTTCGGCGCTCGACTCGCGGCGCGCGGCGTTCGGAATTTTCTCATTTGAGATACGGCTGACCATGGATCCGGGCTACCCTTTTGGACGTTGTTCCGACACCACCGAAGGCGCATGCCGACGGAGAATTCCAGCAATGTATGCACCGATACGAAGCGCTTGCAATAAGTGTTTTCAAGAGGATGTAAAATGAAGCCGGCGGGCGGCGGGCGCGTGCTCGGTGGCGCAAGGCTTCATCGCCGCCGCTTCCGATCCATCGGCCGCAGCGTGCTGCAACCGGATGATCTGCAAGTACGAAAAACCCGCGCGAACGGGTCGCGCGGGTTTGAAAGAGGTGACGTCGATGTCGGTTTACTGCGTCAGCCGGACCATGAGGTTGCTGGCCTTGTCGCCGATCGTCTTGAAGGCTGCGACGAGATCCTCGCTCTTTTCTGCCTGGAAGTAATAGGTCGGGTCCGTGGCGCAGCCCTGCAGAAGATCCTGGCCGCGCTTGGGTGCCTTGAAGGCGACGGTGAAGACCTTGATGCCGTCGTCGCGAGCCTTGTCGCAATAGAACTTCGTGGCGGCGTCGGATCGCATCGCCTGACTGTCGCCGGTTCTGTTCTGGTAGAAATTGTTCTCGCCATCCGTCATGAAGACGATGTACTTGGTCGGTGTCGCCCCGGTCTTCTGCGCATGGGCCTTCGTCTCCGTGTTTCCCGACAGGTCCCTGTAGGCAGAGGTGAATGCGTCGCTCGAATCTGTTCCTCCCTCTGCCACGAGGGTATTGACGTAGGTTCCCGTGCCGGCCGTTCCCCAGGCGAGCACGCCGGCTGCATCCTGCGCGTCGTTGTAGGAGACGGCGGAGGTTCTCACATAGATCGAGGTCGGATCGGCGGTCTTCAACTGGGTCAGTAGGCTGTTCACGGCCTTCTTGAGCGTCGCGATCTTTGAGACGTAGCAGGGCGTGCTCCACTTCGCGTAGGGCCAATAGGCCTCCTCGTAGATGTAGCAGCCATTGGTCGAGGTGTCCTTGGTGTCGGTCTTCCAGGCCATCGAGCCGGATCGATCGAGCACGAGCACCATCGACAGGGCGTTCTTCGTGTCCGAGACGCCTTCCGACTTTCCCGTGGCCGACAGGCTGATGCCGTTGCCGCTCACGAGGCGCGTCATGGCATTGAGGTCGATGGACAGGTTGGATTTGACGCTGATGTCGTAGCCCTTCGCGCCCGTCTGGAGGGTCTTCGGCTCGATCGTGACCGATGTGTTGTCGATCAGTAGCTTATCCGCCGCAGCCTGCTTTATGAGGGCTTCCGCCGCCGCGGGCGTACCGACCTCTATCGCGCTGGAATTGGTCTTCCGCATGGCCATGACCACGTACTCGTGCGCCGTTTCGCGGGCCTCGTCCACGCTCATATGTTTGTTGGCAAGGCCGGAGGCGGCGGCAAGTGCGCCGCTGTCCACCGCCGCCTGGAGTCGGTTTTTCTGGAGCACGATGTTGGTGGTGTCGATCGCCACGCCGGCGCCGAAGAGAACCACGGGAAGCGCTACGGCCGCCATCAGCGCGATGTTGCCGCCCCGATCCTCCAGGCAACGCCCGATCATGCCGAAAAATCGCTTCATGTTCCGCTCCTGCGCCCACGGTCCGCTTCGCGATATCGCGGAAGCCCATCTTGCTGCTTCGATATCACGGGTTCGTTGGCGACTGCTTACAAGAGCGCTTAAACTTTTACGGACAAGGCAGGCTTTCGGGCATGAACCTGTCTCGCATTGCGGACAGGTGGTGCAGAACAGGACAGATGAACGAGAAAAGGACCGTCAGGACACGGGGACGACATCGACGGCCTGGTCCGTCTTGTGGCTGCCGTAGCTCTTGAGGACGCCGATAACCGGCGCGACGTCCGAATAATCGCGGCCGTGGCCGACGACGATGTGATCCGTGCCGGCGGGCACATTGTTGGTGGGGTCGAGCTCCACCCAGCCCAGCATCTTGCCGCACCAGACGCGCACCCAGGCATGCATGGCGTCGGCACCTTCCAGCCGCTCCTTGCCCGGTGGCGGCAGCGTGCGCAGGAAGCCGCTGACATAACCGGCGGGAATGCCGAGTGCGCGCAGCGCGACGATCATGATATGTGCGAAGTCCTGGCAGACGCCCTTCTTCAGCCGGAAGGCCTCGATCGGCGTGCTGTCGACCGACGTCGCCTTGGGGTCGTAGGTAAAGTCCTTGTAGATCCGCTCGCACATCAGGCCGGCGATCTCGCGGACGGTCATTCCGGGCTTGACCATCCCCCGGGCATAGGCCGCGATCGTCGGGTCCTCGGCAAGGCGCGGGCTCGTTGCCAGGAAATGGTGGGGGGAGCCGGGATCGAGCGACCAGACGGCGCCGATCTCTGCGGGAAAGGCGGCGAGGTCCGGCGAGAAATCCGCCGTGGGCATCGCAGCTTCCAGCTGGACCCGCGCCTTCATATGGATGATCAGCTCGTCGTGAAGCTTGCGAAAGAGGATCGACGTCGAGGGGTTTTGAAAGAAATCCAGCATGTCGGTGCGTTCTTCGGGCACCGGCGTGCAGGTGACGGTGCCCGCCACCAGACGCTGGCGCGACGGCAGGGACAGCGGCAGCACGCGCACGATGTGGCGTCCGCCGGAAACCGGGATCTCGTAGCTATAGGTGATCTTGAGGCTGATATCGTAGAGCATGGATCCCCCGCGGTCTGGTCCGTCCCGACTCTATGCCCTGTTTGACGTTTCTGCGCATTCTAAAAGCGGCCGCGTCACGAAAGCATAAGACGGCTCGGATGGCGCGCCATCAGCTCAGATAGGTCTGCGCGAGAATGTCGGAGAAGCGTTCCATCTCCTTCTCGAGGTGCTCGTAGACCTCGCTCGTCATGCCCTCGGGCGTCATCACTGCGAGACCCGAATGCAGGCGCACCGCCTCACGGTAGAAGGGCGACATCTGGCCGTTCTGGTAAGCGTTCGGCAGCTGTTCGACCTCGGCGCGGATTTCGTTCAGCTGATAGAGGATGGAGCGCGGGTTGAGCGGATCGAGCGCCAGGAGGTCGGTGACCGTCAAAGGCGCGGTGTTGACGTTGTAGCGGCGGCGATGGGTCATGACGCTGTCGCCGATCTCCAGCAGCATGTCGAGCGCGCCGTCCGGCGCATCCCGGCCCGACATATGGCCGAGCAGGCGGGTCATGTGCATGCCGCGCTCGAGATAGCGGCCGATCGACAGGAAGCGCCAGCCGGTGAAGCGGTACATGTTTTCGTGCACGAGACCGGCAAAGCCGGCGAGCTTGCGCAGCAGAATGGTCATGGCGTGCGTCGCGTCGTCGCCGGCCTCTACCGTCGCGCGGAACTTGCGCACCGTCTTCGACAGGTCGTTGAGCGCCAGCCAGCCATCGGCCGAGAAGCGGTCGCGGATGTTGCTTGCCGAATAGAGCGCGCTGTCGATATTGGCGACGAGACTGTCGGGCACCGGCTGCGCCGAGTCGATGTCGAGCACCTTCAGATATTCGGAGACGTCCTTCAGCAGCGGCATTTCGCTGTTGGCGTTTTCGGCAAAGCGCCCGTGCCAGGCCCGCAGGATGCGCAGGGCGCCTTCCGAGCGCTCGATATAGCGGCCGAGCCAGAACAGGTTGTCCGCAGCCCGGCTCGGCAGGCTGCCGGGCATGGTGCGGATGAAGGTTTCGTCGGAGGTGAGGAGCGTGGTGCGCTCGACAGGGCGATCGCTGACGATCCAGACGTCGGCCGCCGAGCCGCCGGCCTGCATGGCGATAGCGGCGGCGTCCGCCCCACTTGAGATCCGGGCAAAGCCGCCGGGCATGACCTGCCAGCCGTTGCGCGTGCGGGCGAGATAGACGCGCAGGCTCATCGGGCGGGGCGTCAGCTTGCCATCCACCCAGGCGGGCGTGGTGGAGAGCGTGACGACTTCCTGGCCGACCAGCTTCTGCCCGTCATTGGCCAGCCAGTCGCGGATCGACAGCTTGGCGTTTTCGCGCATGGACGAGCCGAGTACAGATCGGCCGTTGTCGTCGAAGAAGGGGCGCGTGGAGTAGGCGGGGCCGATGACCATCTTCTCGATGTTGCGGGCCACCTGCTCGCGCTCGGGTTTCTGTCCGCACCACCATGTGGCGATGCTCGGCAGCAGCAGGTCTTCGCCCAGCAGATGATGGCAGATCGTCGGCATGAAAGCGAGGAAGGCGCGCGTTTCCAGAATGCCGGAGCCGAGGGCGTTGACGATGGAGACGGTGCCCGCGCGCAGCGCCGCGAGCAGGCCGGGGGTGCCGATGTGAGAGCGCTGGTCGAGTTCGAGCGGATCGGCGAAGGAGGAGTCGAGGCGGCGCCAGAGAATGCCGATCGGCTTCAGGCCGGCCACGGTACGCACCATCACGCGCCCGTCCACCACAGTCAGATCTTCGCCCTCCAGCAGCATGAAGCCGAGATAGCGGGCGATGTAGGCGTGCTCGAAATAGGTCTCGTTGGCGAGACCCGGTGTCAGCACGGCGATGCGGTCGTCCGGCGAGCGCTTGCGCATCTGCAGCGCATCGCGGAAGGCGACGAAGAAGCGGGCGAGACGGTGGACATGGGTCTCGGCATAGATGTCGGAAAAGGCGCGCGTGGTCGCCACCCGGTTTTCCAGCGCGAAGCCGGCGCCGGAGGGGGCCTCCGTGCGGTCGGCCAGCACCCACCAGTTTCCGTCCGGGCCGCGGCCGATCTCGAACGACACGAAATGCAGGAAGTTGCCGTCGGCCGGCTGCACGCCGACCATGGGGCGCAGGAACTCGGTATTGCCCGCGACCAGCGCCGGCGGCAGGAAGCCTTCGTTGACGAGCGTGTTCGGCCCGTAGATGTCGGCGGCGATCCGCTCCAGCAGGTCTGCGCGCTGGATGAGGCCAAGCGACAGCTCTTCCCATTCGCGTTCGGCAATCAGCACCGGGATGTGCGACAGCGGCCAGCTACGCTCGGAGTTCTCCTTGGTGCCGTAGGCGCGATAGAAGACGCCGGCGTCGCGGAGATAGCGGTCGGCCCGGGCGAAGCGGTTGGCAAGCTCCGCCTCGTCCATGCGGCCGATGGCCGAGACGAGATGCTGCCAGACGGGGCGGACATTGCCCTGCGCATCCACCATCTCGTCGGCGATGCCCGGCAGGGCGCGATAGTCGGCCACCGGGTTCCCCGTCCGCTTCGGGATACCAGCGGCCGTCCCGGCCAATCCCGCTTTGATGGCCTCCCCTTTGATGGTCCCGGCCGTCGGCTTCTGTGTCATGTCGTCCTACAGTCCCGCCGGCCGACGTAGATCGAGCGTGAAGGGGAACTCCGGCGACGGGGTTTCCGGCGTCAGCGCATAGCCGCCGGCCGTGTGGCCCCAGGGCTCGAACCGCGCCAAGCGCCGCGCCTCCGCCTCGTTGCCGTTGACCGGGAACGTATCGTAATTGCGGCCGCCGGGATGGGCGACGTGGTAGATGCAGCCGCCGATCGAGCGGCGCGACCATGTGTCGTAGACGTCGAAGGTCAGCGGGGTGTTGACCGGGAGCACCGGATGCAGGCCGGCTGCCGGCTGCCATGCCTTGTAGCGTACGCCGGCCACCGAGACGCCGTTGACGCCCGTCGGGGTGAGCGGCACCGGGCGGCCGTTGCAGGCCACCGTGTAGCGGCCGGGATTGGCGGTCTCGAATCGAACCTGCAGGCGCTCCACGGAGCTGTCGACATAGCGCACCGTGCCGCCGATCGCGCCCTGTTCGCCCATGACGTTCCAGGGCTCCAGCGCCTGCCGCAGTTCGAGCTTCGTGCCCTCATAGGTGACTTCGCCGCAGAAGGGGAAGCGGAACTCCAGCTGTGCCTCGAACCATTCCGGGCGGAAGTCGAAGCCATTGGCGCGCAGGTCGGCCAGCACGTCGAGGAAATCAGCCCAGACGTGATGCGGCAGCATGAAACGGTCGTGCAGGGTGGTGCCCCAGCGCACCAGCCTGCCATCGGCCGGGTTCTGCCAGAAGCGGGCGATGAGTGCGCGCACCAGAAGCTGCTGGGCGAGCGACATGCGCGCGTTCGGCGGCATTTCGAAGCCGCGGAACTCGACGAGGCCCAAGCGACCCGTCGGGCCGTCCGGGGAGAACAGCTTGTCGATGCAGATTTCCGAGCGGTGCGTGTTGCCGGTGACATCGGTCAGCAGGTTGCGGAACAGGCGGTCGGTCAGCCACGGCAAGGGAGCCGTGCCCTGGCCGGGCAGGGGCACCTGCGCCATCGCCGTTTCCAGTTCGTAGAGGCTGTCGTGACGGGCCTCGTCGATGCGCGGCGCCTGGCTGGTCGGGCCGATGAACATGCCGGAGAAGAGATAGGAGAGCGACGGGTGGCGCTGCCAGTGCAGCACGAGGCTCTTCAGCAGGTCGGGACGGCGCAGGAAGGGGCTGTCGTTCGGATTGCGCCCGCCGACCACCACATGGTTGCCGCCGCCGGTGCCGGTGTGGCGGCCGTCGATCATGAACTTGTCGGCGCCGAGGCGCGACTGGCGCGCTTCCTCGTAGATGACCGAGGTGATGTCGACGCATTCCTGCCAGTTCGCTGCAGGGTGCACGTTGACCTCGATGACGCCGGGGTCCGGCGCGACGCGCATGACGTTGACGCGCTCGTCGTGCGGCGGCGCGTAGCCTTCGATGTGGATGGCGAGGCCGAGGTCGCTTGCGGCGGTTTCGGCCGCGGCGATCAGGTCGAGATAGTCCTCGACCCGCTCCACCGGCGGCATGAAGATGCAGAGGCGGCCGTTCTGGGGCTCGACTGTGATCGCGGTGCGTACGGCGCCGCCGATTTCGGCGAGCACCTGCTCGTTGCGGTCCTGCTGGGCTTCCGCAGCCTGGAAGGATGCTTCGGCCATTGCCCGATCCGGCTTCGGCTCGGCTTTCTCACCGGGCTTCTCGGTCACACCGGCAGCACGACCCGGGCCGACGGGGAAGTCCGGCAGGGCGGTGCGGGGGATCGAGGGATCCGCCTCGTGGATATAGGGGAACTGCGACGGCGGGATGTAGGGTAGGGCACCGAGCGGGATGCGATAGCCGACAGGGCTGTCGCCGGGCACGAGGAAGATCTTGCCGCGGCGCGTGCGCCAGCGTTCGCTCATCCATTTACGCCCGCCCATCTGTCCGCCGGAGGCCTGTGCGTTCCAGGCCTGCACGGGCAGGACGAAGCCGGTGGGAACCGTCAGGCCGCGCTCGAAGACGCGGGCGATGCGGCTGCGCTCCTCGGCGTCCTTCAGCTTGGAATTCGACGGATCGACGTTCTCGGGCAGACTGCCTTCCTTGATGATCCATTCGGCTGGGTCCTCATAGGCCGGCAGAACCATGTCCGGCTCGATGCCGAGCGCGACGGCGATGCCGGTCAGAAGCTTTTCGGCCTCTTCCGGTCCCGCTTCGGTGTCCACGTCCTCGCGCGCGACGAGCTCGGGATTGCGCCAGATCGGCACGCCGTCCCGACGCCAGTAGAGCGAGAAGGTCCAGCGCGGCAGGCTTTCGCCGGGGTACCACTTGCCCTGGCCGTAATGGAGGAAGCCGCCGGGCGCAAAGCGCTCGCGCAGGCGCCGGATCAGATCGTCGGCCTTGCCGCGCTTGGTCGGGCCGACGGCGTCCGTATTCCATTCGCCGGATTCGAAATCGTCGATCGACACGAAGGTCGGCTCGCCGCCCATGGTCAGGCGGACGTCGTTGGCGGTGAGAGCGGCATCGACCTCATGGCCGAGCGCGTTCAGCGCATCCCAGCTTTCGTCGGAGAACGGTTTGGTAATGCGCGGATGTTCGGCGACGCGGTCCACCCGCATCTCGAAGGCAAATTCGGTCCGGGTGTCGGGATCGCCGGCGAAGCCGCCGGAAATCGGCGCGGCATTGCGGTAATGCGGCGTGGCTGAGAGGGGGATATGGCTTTCGCCGGTCAGGAGGCCGGAGGTCGGGTCGAGGCCGAGCCAGCCGGCGCCGGGAAGATAGACCTCGCACCAGGCGTGCAGGTCGGTGAAATCGACCTCGGTGCCGGAGGGGCCATCGAGCGCCTTCAGGTCCGGGGCAAGCTGTATGAGATAGCCGGATACGAAGCGGGCGGCGAGGCCGAGATGGCGCAGGATCTGCACCAGAAGCCAGCTGGAGTCGCGACAGGAGCCGAGCGCGTTCGTCAGCGTTTCCTCGGGCGTCTGCACGCCGGGTTCCATGCGGATGACGTAGTTGACGGCCTGCTGCAGGCGCATGTTGATGCCGACGACGAAATCGACCGTGTTCATCGGCGTCCGGTCGAGGCCGTCGAGATAGGCCTGCAAGGCGGGGCCGGCCGGCTCGGGCTGGCTGTAGATGGCAAGGTCTTCGCGAATGTCCTCGGGATAGTCGAACGGCCAGGTCTCCGCGCTCTCTTCGACGAAGAAATCGAACGGATTGTAGACCGTCATGTCGGCGACAAGATCGACCTCGATCTTGAACTCGGTCACCGGGTCGGGAAACACGTACCGCGCGAGATAGCTGCCATAGGGGTCCTGCTGCAGCGTCACGAAATGGTTGGCGGGCGTCACCTTGAGGGAGTGGCTCAGCACCTTCGTCTTGGAATGCGCGGCCGGCTTGAGGCGGATTACCTGCGGGCCGAGGCGGACCGGCCGGTCATAGGTATAATGAGTCAGATGGTAGATGCTGGCTTTGATCGACATGCGGTCCCCTCGATGACGGATGGAATGTGTGCAATGCAACGAAATAAAGCAAGGCTGAAAAATCGGCAGGTCGGCCGCGGCTCTGCCATCGCACCCAGATGCAAAATGACCCGACCGAGCGATGCCCGGTCAGGCGTAAGTTTCGAATCTCATACATGATCCGCCCGCACCGGCAGGCAGGTATGACTCTCAAGAGGAGGAAAGCGGGCCTGCGGTCGGCGCAGGCCCGGATGGCTCGGTCTAGAGCGTTTCCGCGTTTTTCCGAATCGCGAAAACCCTCTATCTCATTGTTTCAACGCAATTCCGGACGCAAAACCGCTGCGCACTTTTGCTGGAGGAATTGCCCTAATCCGGCAGGATGCGCACAGCGCCCTTGTCGGCCGAGGTTGCGAAGGCGGCATAGGCCTTCAGCGCCGTCGTCACCTTGCGCTTGCGCAGCTCGGTCGGCTTCCAGCCATTGGCGTCCTGCTCGGTGCGGCGCAACGCCAGTTCGTCCTCGGACACGCGCAGCGAGATCGTGCGGTTGGGGATGTCGATGTCGATCATGTCACCCTCGCGCACGAGGCCGATCAGGCCGCCATTCGCCGCTTCCGGCGAGACATGGCCGATGGAGAGGCCGGAGGTGCCGCCCGAGAAGCGGCCGTCGGTGATGAGCGCGCAGGCCTTGCCGAGGCCCTTCGACTTCAGATAGCTCGTGGGATAGAGCATTTCCTGCATGCCGGGGCCGCCCTTCGGGCCTTCGTAGCGGATGACGACGACGTCGCCGGCGACGACCTGGTTGGACAGGATCGCCTTCACCGAGGCGTCCTGGCTTTCGAAGACGCGAGCGGGACCGGAGAATTTCAGGATCGACTCGTCCACGCCGGCCGTCTTCACGATGCAGCCGTCGAGCGCGATGTTGCCCTTGAGCACGGCAAGGCCGCCATCCTTGGAGAACGGGTGCTGTGCGTCGCGGATAACGCCCTTTTCACGGTCGAAATCGAGTTCCTTCCAGCGGGCGCTCTGGCTGAAGGCGACCTGCGTCGGCACGCCGCCGGGCGCTGCGGAGAAGAGTTCGAGAGCTGCCGGATTGTCGGTGACGGCGATATCCCACTGCGACAGCGCGTCGCCGAGGGTCTTTGCATGCACCGTCGGCAGGTCGGCATTGATGAGGCCGGCGCGGTTGAGCTCGCCGAGGATCGCCATGATGCCGCCGGCGCGGTGCACGTCTTCCATGTGCACGTCGGCCTTGGCCGGCGCTACCTTGGAGAGGCAGGGCACCTTGCGCGACAGGCGGTCGATATCGTCGAGGTTGAAGTCGATCTCGCCCTCGTGGGCGGCCGCCAAGATGTGCAGGACGGTGTTGGTCGAGCCGCCCATGGCGATATCGAGCGCCATGGCGTTCTCGAAGGCGCCCTTCGAGGCGATCGTGCGCGGCAGCGCGGTTTCGTCGTCGCCTTCGTAATAGCGCTTGGTCAGGCCGACGATGGTGCGGCCGGCTTCCAGGAACAGCTTTTCGCGATCCGAATGCGTGGCGAGCGTCGAGCCGTTGCCGGGCAGGGACAGGCCGAGAGCTTCCGTCAGACAGTTCATGGAATTGGCGGTGAACATGCCGGAGCAGGAGCCGCAGGTCGGGCAGGCCGAGCGCTCGATGGTCTGGACGTCCTCGTCCGACATCTTGTCGTCGGCCGCGGCCACCATGGCGTCCACGAGGTCGAGCGCATGGATCTTGCCGTCAGACAGGAGAACCTTGCCGGCTTCCATCGGGCCGCCGGAGACGAAGATGGTGGGGATGTTGAGGCGCAGCGAGGCCATCAGCATGCCGGGGGTGATCTTGTCGCAGTTGGAAATGCAGACCATGGCGTCGGCGCAATGCGCATTGACCATGTACTCGACGCTGTCGGCGATGATCTCGCGGGATGGCAGCGAATAGAGCATGCCATCGTGACCCATGGCGATGCCGTCATCGACCGCGATGGTGTTGAATTCCTTGGCGACGCCGCCGGACGCCTCGATCTCGCGGGCGACCAGCTGGCCGAGGTCTTTCAGATGTACGTGGCCCGGCACGAACTGGGTGAAGGAATTGACCACGGCGATGATCGGCTTGCCGAAGTCGCTGTCCTTCATGCCTGTGGCGCGCCACAGGCCGCGGGCGCCGGCCATGTTGCGGCCGTGGGTGGTGGTTCTGGAGCGATAAGCTGGCATGGCGTTTCCTCGAAGCGTTTATGAGGCTCGGGCGGGGCCTGGTTTGGCTTGGGCGCGACGTCCGACGACAGTTTCGGGGTCTCTAGCGTAAAACAGTCGTCGCGTCACGGTCTTCATACGGCAATCCGGTACGGTGCGATCAGGTTTTTGAACGACCAAGTTCTTCGCATCTGCAAAAGAGTTTGCTCATGCAGCACGTGTGGCGGGAACCAACAGGCGGGGATGCCTGTTGATGCAGCGCCCGCGTGACGGTCCGTCACGTCATCCCGGGTTCCCGTGCCGTTTCGTCCGCTCCTCTCAGAAGGCAGGTCTTCCACGATGACAGTTCCGATCGCCACCTATCGGCTCCAGTTCCGCAACGGCATGACCTTCGACAAGGCCATCACGCTGATCGACCACTGGAGGGCGCTCGGCATCAGCCATCTCTATGCCTCGCCGATCTTTGCTGCGACGGAAGGGTCGACCCATGGTTATGACGTCACAGATCCTAATGCGTTCGACGTGGCGCTCGGCGGACGCGAGGGCTTCGACCGGCTGTCGGCGGCGCTGAAGGCCGCCGATATCGGCCTGATCCTCGATATCGTGCCGAACCATATGGCGGCGTCGCTCGAAAACCACTGGTGGCGGAGCGTGGTTGAATGGGGGGAGCAGAGCCCCTACGCGCATTATTACGACATCGACTGGTCCCGTCCGCTGACCATTGCCGAACTGGGTAAAAGCTTCGACGAAGCGCTGGATGACGCGGAAATCGAAATCCGGCTGGACGAGGTCGCTGGCAATTTGGCACTCGGCTATTACGAAAGCAATATTCCGCTGCACCCGTCGAGCTATAGTGCCGTGCTCGACGGTGCGCCGGGCACGCTCGGCGCGAAGATTTCGGCATTGGCCGCCTCCGCTTCCGCGCAAGAAGACGAGGCGTTCCACCACACGATGCAGACGCTGGTTACGGGCAGTTCGGAGAGTGACCGGAAGGCGCTGTCCTCTTTCCTCGCCGGCCTGCCGGTGGAGCGGGTGAAGGCTGCGCATGACGCACAGGCCTTCCGGCTGGTGCATTGGAAGACGGCGGCGAGCGATCTCAGCTATCGCAGGTTCTTCGAGGTAGCAGGCCTTGCCGGTCTTCGCGTCGAGGCGCCCGACGTCTTCGATGCCGCGCACCGGCTCGTTCTGGAGCTCGTCAAGGACGGTACGGTCGATGGGCTGCGAATCGACCATGTCGATGGTCTCGCCGACCCCGTGGGGTATCTGAAGACGTTGCGCGATGCGGTCGGTCCCGACGTTTATCTCGTGGTCGAAAAGATCATCGAGGAAGACGAGCGTGTTCCCGCAAGCTGGCCCATCGCGGGAACGACCGGCTACGAGTTCATCGCTGCTCTCGCGCACCTGTTCGTGGATTCGGCTCAGGCGAAGACGCTGGACGCGGCCTATGCCGACTTTGCCGGGAGCAAGGACTATGCGGCGATCCTGACGGACGCCAAGCAGCTGATGCTGGATCGCAATTTCGAAGGCGAGATCAAGCGGCTCGTGGCGCTGGCCGGTTCGTCTGTGGGTGAGGCATACGACGCCAAGGCACTGGAGCAGGCGCTGAAGGCCTTGATCACGGCGTTTCCGGTGTACAGGACCTACGGCACGCGCGATGCGCTGGGCGAGGACGACCGCGAGATTCTCGATGGTGCGGCGGAAGAGGCGGCGCGCACGCTGTCCGGCGACAGCCGCGAGGCGCTCGACGCCATCGTCGCGGTGCTCTCGGGTGCGACGGAGGGTGATGCCTTCGAATTCCGCAGCCGGTTCCAGCAGGTGACCGGGCCGATCATGGCGAAAGCCATGGAGGACACCGCCTTCTATCGCTACCACCGCCTTCTCGCTCTCAACGAAGTGGGCGGCAACCCGGCGGAAGCGGAGATGTCGATCGCGCATTTCCATGCCGCCATGCAGCGCCGGGCAGCCGAGCAGCCGCATGCGATCACCACCACCTCGACCCATGACACCAAGCGCGGCGAAGATGCGCGCGCCCGGCTCTATGCCATCAGCGAGGCGCCCGATGTCTGGGCGAAGGCTGTCGCCCGGTGGCATGATATGAATGCCCACCTCATCCAGACGCTCGCCGATGGCCCGGCGCCGGAGCTTGCGGTCGAATGGGCGCTCTACCAGGCGCTGGCCGGTGCCTGGGAGGAGACGTCCGCGACGCCGGACGCAGAAGTGCTTGAAGCGTTCAAGGAACGCTTCTCCGCCTATGTGGAAAAGATGCTGCGCGAGGCGAAGGAACGTAGCGACTGGTCCGAGGTGGACGAGGACTATGAGAACGCCGTGCAGGCCTTTGCCGCCGGACTTCTTTCGCCGGATAACAAGACGTTCCTAAACGATTTCCTCGAGACCGTGCAGCCGTTCGCTGAAGCCGGCTTCGTCAATGGCCTGACCCAGACGCTGGTGAAGATGACGGCGCCGGGCGTGCCGGATGTCTATCAGGGGTCTGAACGCGCCGATTTCAGTCTGGTCGATCCCGACAATCGCCGCATGCCGGATTATCCGGCGATGGCAAGGCTTCTCGAATCAGCAGATGGCTTTCTGTTCGACACCACAGCTCTTGCTTCGGGACAGGCGAAGGTCGCTCTGACCGCTGGGCTGATTGCGGCGCGACGTGCCTCGCCAGACCTGTTTCAGGATGGCGACTATCGCGCACTTGAGGTCTCGGGGGAGGGTTCCGATAGCGTCGTTGCCTATGCCCGCCGGGTGGGCGATGCGGCCGCGATCGTCATTGCGCCCTGCAAGGTGCTGGCATTGCTGGAGAAGGGCGCTCTGGAGCGTGCCTTCGACGCGATCGAGGTATCCCTGCCGGAAGATTTGGCCGACCGTTCGTACCGCAACGTCCTGCAGGGCGGAACGGTCGATGCGGGCCTGGCCCTGCATATGCGCAATATCTCCGGAGCACCCTACATTCTCCTGATCACGGAATAGTTGCCGCCTCAGATCGCATCGCATGGAACTTTCTGACCCTCGTGGCGTTTCGAAGCGCCACGAAGTTTGGCCATGCGTAACGGTCGGGGGGAAGTGCACGTGTTTCATGTCGGCCAGAAGAATGACGGCGATCGTCTCGGCGAGGATTCTTCAAGTGGCGGTGAGACGGGTATCATCCGGATCGGTGAAAATGCCTGGCGTCGGGAGATGGCAGACAAGATCGCCTTCATGATCGATGGCAAGGCGTATTTTCAGACGCTGGATCAGGCGCTGCGGCTTGCTTACCGGCGTATCTGGATCATCGGCTGGGATTTCAGCCCCGACATTCGCCTGACACCCGAAGATCCGGAAAGCCCGACGCTTGGAAGCCTGCTTCTTTCGCTGGTCGAGGCGAAGCCCGAGCTTGAAATCCACATCCTCGTCTGGGCCATGGGGCCGATCTATTCCGGCAAGTCGCTGAAGCTCTTCCGCAAGAAGGGCTGGGCGAGTCATGCCCGCATCCACCTGAATTTCGACACGCATCATCCGCTGCGCGGTTCGCATCACCAGAAGATCGTCTGCATCGACGACACGACCGGCTTCATCGGCGGCATCGATCTGACTGCCCGCCGCTGGGACGACAGCGACCACAAACCGGGTAACCCCCTGCGCGTGACGCCCGATGGCGAGACCTACGAGCCGGTGCACGACATGCAGGCCGCCGTTTCCGGCCCTGCGGCGCGCATGCTCGGCGATATCTGCCGCGAGCGCTGGCTGTCCGCCATGGAGGAGACGATCGCACCCGTCGAAGGCGCGGCCACCGCATGGCCCGAAAGCCTCGTGCCCGCCTTGACCGGGTGCCTGGTCGCGATTGCCCGCACCACGCCGGCGACGATCGGCCATGACGGCATTCACGAGTCCATCCACATGCTGACGGATGCGCTGAAATCGGCGCAGCGCATCGTCTATATCGAGGCGCAGTATCTCGCTGCTTTCGGCATTGCCGATATCCTCATCGAGCGCCTGTCGCGGCCCAATGGCCCCGAAGTGCTGATCGTCGTCACGCGTATCTCGCATGGCTTCATCGAGAAGGTGATGATGGGCACCAATCGCGACCGCCTGATCCGCCGGCTCAAGCGCAATGATCCGCATGACCGTCTGCGGGTGATGTATGCCGTCGTGCCCTGCGACGACGCGGACGGGGAGCAGGAGGTTCTGGTGCATTCCAAGCTCGTCATCATCGACGATCGCTTTCTGCGCCTGGGGTCCTCGAATCTCAACAATCGTTCCGAAGGCATGGACACGGAAGCCGACATGGCGATCGAAGCGGTCAACGAGGATCAGCGTGGCGCCATCGCCGATGTCCGCTATCGGATGCTGGCCGAGCACCTCAACTCCACGCCAGAGGGGGTACGAGACGCCATCCTCAGGCTGAGTTCTCTACATGACGGCGTGGAATCGCTGAACACCGGTCGCCGCGGCCTACGTCACTTTGATATCGATCTCGCCCAAGGCGAGGAGGACCCGTTGCCCGGCACCGATATCGTTGATCCCGCCGGGCCGATCCATCCGATCGACACGCTACGCCGCCGCGCCGGCGCTATCGCCAGCCGCATTTTCGGCCGCGCCTCGTAAAGGGTCGTTCGGCGCTTGACGTCCCTCAGGCCGGCGATCCCGCATGCCGACCCTGTGGCTCATCGCCCCTGCTTGACGTTCCCTCCAAGGTCTTGTCCTTCATCACGATCTCGCTGATCAGAAGGGTCGGAAGACCGATGGCGAGCGGGATGAAGTAATAGATCACCCGGAAGGCGATGACCGCGGCGACGGACTCCGCGCCCGGCAGGATATGCGCGACCGTCGCCTCCAGCACGCCGATGCCCCCGGGGACGTGGCTGATGATCGCAGCGACGTTTGCGATGATCGAAACGGAAGCGACCTTGAGGTAGCCGGCCTCGGCAAAAGCCGAGAGCATCTGGTGCAGGCTTGCCGCCACGAAGGCAAAATTGAGCGTTCCCACGACGATCTGTGCCGCGGCGATCGGCAGCTTCGGCAGGTCGAAGCTCCAGTCCCTGATCGTCAGCGGCTTTCGCACGAAGGCCGATAGAACAAGGTAGATGACGGGGGCGATCAGGGACGCGATGCCGATGGCAAAGACGGCGCTGCGGCTGAGCCCGGTCATGTCGGCCGCATCCTGCGGGCGAAGCAGCAGGCTGGCGCCACCAAGGGTCATGAGCCCCAGCGCGACGGTGACGCCGCAGAACAACACGATCTTTGCCACATCTTCGGCCGTCAGCCCCCAGCGTGCATAATAGCGATACCGGACGGCACCGCTGCTGAGAGCGGCGACGCCGACATTGTGCCCAATGGACAGGCTGACGAAGGAGGCCAGCGCTGTCTTGTGAAAGGGCAGGCGCTTGCCCGTGTAGCGCACGCCCAGCGCATCGAAGCAGGAAAGGCACGCATAGGAGGCGGCGGCAAAAGCGAGACCGAGAAGCAGATGCGAGACCGGTATGGCCCGCAGCGCGGTCAGGATCTCGTCCAGCGTATACTGACGCAACGTCTGGAAGAGCAGATAGAGGGCGAAGAGAACGGCCGCGACGGCGACCAGGCGGAAGATGATGCGAAGGCTCATTCTGTGGTCGCTCTCTTGAGATACGGACTTAGAAAACAGTGAAGGGGACGTTGTGAATGTCCCGTACACCGCAACGCAGCACGCATTCGCCACTGCATCATCGCACGGAACGAATTGGGGCCCCTCCGGGTTCCCTCGCCATGTCCGAACACGATATCCAGCCTTCGCTCGACCCCGCCGCTGCTACGCTGCCTCAAGCCTCCGGCGTCCTCTCCATCCTCACCTACAATGTCCACAGCTGTATCGGTACCGACCGGCGGATGGACCCGGAACGCATCGCCGAGGTCATCGCCGCGGCGCGACCGGATGTCATCGCGCTGCAGGAACTCGATGTCGGCCGCGCCCGCACCGGGGGCATCGACCAGGCAGCGCGCATCGCCGATCTCCTCAGGATGACGTCGCATTTCCATCCCGCGCTGCATGTGCGCGAGGAGCAGTATGGCGATGCCATCCTGACGGCACTGCCGTCGCGCCTGATCAAGGCCGGACCCATCCCGTCCGTGGGCGAGACGCGCGGCGCGCTCTGGGTGGAGGTCATGGTCGACGGACGCCCCGTGCAGATCTTCAATACGCATTTCGGCCTGAGGCGGGGAGAAAGACGGCAGCAGGCGGAGACGCTTCTCGGAGATGCCTGGATCGGCAACGACGCCTGCCGGGACCAGTCCATTATTTTGACCGGAGATTTCAACGCGATCCCCTCATCGGTCGCCTATGGCCTTCTCAAGCGCCGGCTTCTGCCCGTCCGCGTCGGTGTTGGCGCTGGCAGTGCTACGGGGATGAGGATGGCACCGACCTTCCCCTCGCGCTTTCCGCTCCTGCGCCTCGACCATATCTTCGTCTCCGAAGGGATAGAGACGATCACAACGGGCCCTGTGCGCACGCCGCTTTCGCGGATCGCGTCCGATCACCTGCCGCTGCAGGCAAGCCTGAGGATCGGCGGTTCGTAAACCTTCGGAACCTTCGCCAGACCGGGCCGTTAGTCTCGCGAACGTAATGGAAAGGATGAGATCATGCCAAATCGTGACCCACTTCCGACGCCCGAAACCGATACGCCACGGGGCCCAACGTCGACACCGGGTGTCCCCGATCGCGGACAGGACCCATCACCGGTGCCACCCGTGATCGCCCCGGGCGATACGAAGAACCCGAATGATCCGGCCCTGCTGCCGATCGGAGATCCCGCCGGGATCGCCTGAAACGGAAGCAAGATTCCTATATATGACAAAGGGCCTTTACAGAAATGTAGAGGCCCTTTTTAGGATGATGCACCCTTTCAAAGACTGCCCTCCCCTTTGAAATAGCCCGGATATTGTACGAATTCGGGGTCGGGTTTTCCCGGAACCGGCGAAGGTGGCGTCTCGCCTTCCTCCTCATCCGCCAGAAAACCGTGCGTGCGCATCCATTCGCGAAGGATGCGACGGACCGCTTCGTCACGCGAGATGTTCTGCTGACGGGCGTGGGCGGCAAGGGCTGTTTCGAGATCGGTGGGGAGGGTCGTCATGTGGCAAGCCTCTCGGGTCTGGTGTCGATGCCGGACAACGTCTGCGTGTCCGGATCGTTCCCGATCCTCCCGAGACCACCAGTGAACGGGCGGCGGCATCGTCCGCCGCTTCAAAGCCCATCCATTCGGCAGGCTGGCCTGCGGCGCAGCGAACCGATATCCACTGCGCCGTTCCGTTAACGATATGAAAAGGCAACGTCGTCTTACGGTGTCACCGTCAGCTTGTCCTGCATGCCTGCCTCGTAGTGACCCTTGATGTTGCAGAATACCAGATAGGTTCCCGCCTTCAGGCGCGTCTTCAACTGGCCATCGGCACCCGGCTTCAGGTCCTCCACCTCGCCGAGGCTCTTCAGCTTGCTTTCATCGACCCGGTGCTTGGTCACCTCCAACGGGATTTTCTGGTCGGCGGATTTCAGCCGCACGACGATCATCTCGTGCTCCTCGCCGACGGCGGCATTGTGCACGCTGAAGACGGTGGCCCCAGCCTTGACGGTCGCGGGCTCCAGGCTCAACCCCATGGTACCGCCACCTTCACCGGTTTCCACGACCTTGATCGTGTTTTCGGCAAAGGCCGCTGTGCTAAGAAGCGCACATCCGGCAGCCGTGAAAAGGGAAAGCGCCGTTCGGGACAGGGAGATCATGGGACAATCCTTCAGATAAGACCTCGCGCCGCGCAGGGTGCATCCGCATCCTGCCACGCGAGCGATGATCCTCGCTGACGGACCCTGTCGATCAGCCGTCGAAGCCGGGCGGGCTCGATCATTGATATGAAAAGTGTCCCGTTGTCGGCGGCTGCCGGAAGCTCAGAGACCCGCCGCCTTCCGCAGCACATCGTCGATTCTCGACTGCCACCCCTTGCCCGTTGCCTTGAAGGCGTCAATGACCTCCGGGGAAAGTCTGATCGAAATCTGTTGCTTCGGCTTCTCGACGGCCGGCCGTCCGCGTTTTGCTTTCTCCCCATCGATGCTGGCAGCAAGATCAGGGAATACCTCGCGGAAAGGCTTTGCCGTCTTCCCTTCGTCAGGCTGGAGGGGGCGTTCGATGTCGGGATCGGGACCGATCAACTCGCCCGTCGCATCCTCGATCCACCAGCCGTCCGCGTCCTGATGAACGCCGCCGGCGCGAATGATCGCCTGCATCTGATCATTGTAGATCTGCCAGCGCCGCAGCATTTCGGCATCGTCGTTCTCACCAAGGTCTTTCGTCACAAAACTGGGCCATGTCTTCGGCATGAGCTTATGTCCTTTCCGTGCGGTTTGCCCGGCGCATGGAGATAACCGACAGGGCTTACGAGCCGAGGGGGCGGAAAACAACCGCGACGACCAACGCGCCGTTAAATCACCGATGGCGAGGAACCGTCCATCTTTCGCGCTCTCGATGCGGGCGGTTTCGAAGAACGCGATCGTCAGGTCCGCGAAGTCGAAGCCGTGCTTGGAGATGTTTGAAAGACGCTTGGGTTCATCGTACGTGATTTTCATGTGATTAAACGTATCACATAAATCAAGGCGCGCAATAAAGGCTAATCCAAAAGACGGAGTAAATGCTTTTCGACAACGCTGACAAGCGGCCTCCGCAAGATTGCGTGCCAGTCCCCGGAAACGGAAAAATCCGCCGAAGCGGATTTCTCAACGTATTCGAGATTAGGATGGTGGGCGTGACAGGGATTGAACCTGTGACCCCTACGATGTCAACGTAGTGCTCTCCCGCTGAGCTACACGCCCATCCGTGCCGCGCATAGACCACAAACCTTTTTGAGCGTCAACAGGCATCGTGATGCTTTTTTGACAAAAGAGGTGGGCCGGTGCGGGGGCTGGTGCCGGCGCCTTGTCAGGCAGCTAGCATCTTGTTCACTTCGTCGACCAGGTCGCGCAGGTGGAAAGGCTTGGAGAGGACCTTGGCGTCCTTTGGAGCCTTGCTGTCGGGGTTCAGCGCCACGGCGGCGAAGCCGGTGATGAACATCACCTTCAGGTCCGGGTCGAGTTCGGTCGCGCGGCGCGCGAGTTCGATCCCGTCCATTTCCGGCATGACGATGTCGGTGAGGAGGAGCGAGAAGGGCTCTTCGCGCAGCCGGTCGTAGGCACTGGCGCCGTTATCGAAGGAAAGGACCTTGTAACCGGCTTTTTCCAGCGCC
The DNA here is from genome assembly GCF_011603255.1 of Ferranicluibacter rubi. GTDB lineage: Bacteria > Pseudomonadota > Alphaproteobacteria > Rhizobiales > Rhizobiaceae > Ferranicluibacter > Ferranicluibacter rubi. Next base: position 181,838 of record NZ_JAANCM010000011.1, read on the forward strand.
TTCACCAGGAAACGGCGCATGTCGTTGTCGTCTTCTGCGAGGAGAATTTTGGGACTCATGGATTTCCAGCCGTTGCTGTCTAGGTCTTAATGATACTGACGGGAAGGTGCGGTCGCCTCATGAAACCGTTTCGGAGTAAATATCCCGTGAAGACCGGCCGTCAAGGGCCGGGCGCCACGCGAGCCCGCAACCCTCGTGAGGGGCGACTATGGACACAGATGCGGCCAACTGGCAACATGAACGAAGCGGCAAGATGACGACATGGTAAAAAGGATCGCGATGGAGGAGACGGTTCGGGAGCACGACCTGTTTTGCGTTCGCGAGCCGGACCATCAGCGAATTCCCTTTGTTTTCAACTCTCCGCACAGCGGCAGGCTCTATAGCGACGCGTTTCTGGCGCAGTCGCGGCTCGATGCGCGCACGATTCGCCGCTCCGAGGATCATTATGTGGATGAGCTTTTCGGCCGTGCGGTCGGGCTCGGCGCACCGATGCTGGTCGCGCATTTCCCCAGGGCTTTTCTCGACGTCAATCGCGAACCTTACGAGCTCGATCCACGCATGTTCGACGGTGCATTGCCGCCGCATGCCAATATCAGCTCCATGCGGGTCGCCGGCGGCCTCGGCACCGTGCCGCGGCTCGTTGCCGAAAACATGGAGATCTACCGCTCCCGCCTGCCGGTCGAGGATGCGCTGGAGCGGATTGAGACGATCTACAAGCCGTATCATGCGACGCTTCGGCGGCTGATCGCGCGCACCCATGTGCTGTTCGGGCGGGCGATCCTGATCGATTGCCATTCCATGCCGGGCAATGTCCGTGTGGCGGGCAGCAGCATGCGGCCGGATATCATCATCGGCGATCGCTACGGCACCAGTGCGTCTGCCGATCTCTCCCGTATGGCGGTGACGCTGCTGGAGGATCTCGGCTTCACGGTGACGCGCAACAAGCCCTATGCCGGCGGGTTCATCACCGAGCACTACGGGCGTCCGAGGCGGGGCCTGCATGCGCTGCAGATCGAGATCAATCGCGGGCTCTATGTGGACGAGACGACGCTCGTGAAGAAGCCGGAATTCGACTGGCTGGCGCATATTCTCGGAACGTTCTTCGCGGAATTCGCAGCCCATGTGGAGAGCTCGACCGAGAGCCTGCCGCTCGCCGCGGAATAGCGCGCTCAAGGTGTCTCCCGATATGCGCGATCCGGTTCTGCCATAGGTGGCGACCGGCAAAAAAAACCGCGCTTGTGGCGCGGCTAAGTCTAGGGAGGAAACACCCAAGGAGGGTATTTACAGCCACGAGTGACTGTAAGGCGAGTTTGATATTGCGGCGCACAATTGTCAAGGCCACTTTGCCGCGCGTGACGAATCGGCGGCGGGCTAAGCCTTAGCTTTCGCAAAAGAATTTCTGACTTTGCCCAATCATTGAGCGGAAATTTCGGCATGGCGTGCGAATGTGCATATGTCTTGTGCGGATCGCCTGAAAACTGCTGAAATCTTGTTCTGCATTTTCTTTTGAAAAAATTCGTCTAAGCATCCTCAGGTCGATCTTCACGCCCATCTCCAGGAGAGTGCCATGTTGCCGGACCGCCCGTTCTTCGATCGCCTTGCAGATGCAGCCAAGGCGGAGACGTTGCCGCGGTTTCGCATGGGAATCGGTGTTTCAAACAAGCTGGAGAGCGGGTTCGATCCTGTGACGGAAGGCGACCAGGCGGCGGAGCGGGCGATCCGGGCGCTGATCGAGGACGCTTTTCCGGAGCACGGCATCCTTGGCGAGGAATACGGCACCGTGGGTGCGGATCGCGATTACGTCTGGGTCATCGATCCGATCGACGGCACGCGCGCCTTTATCTCCGGCCTGCCGGTCTGGGGCACGCTGATCGGTCTCTACCACAAGGGCCGGGCCGTGATGGGGCTGATGGATCAGCCTTTCACCGGCGAGCGCTTCTTTGCAGCCGATGGCGTCACGCATTACCGGGGGCCGGAGGGCGAGCGGACGCTGGCCACGCGCGACTGCGCGTCGTTGTCGGAAGCCACGATGTTCACGACCTCGCCCACACTTTACCACGGCGACATCAAGACGAAATTCGAGGCGGTGCAGGACAAGGTGCGCCTCGCCCGCTACGGCTGCGATTGCTATGCCTTTGCACTGCTGGCGGCCGGGCATATCGATCTCGTCATCGAAGCAGGCCTGAAGCCCTACGATGTCGGCGGGCTCATTCCGCTGATCGAGCAGGCCGGCGGCATCGTCACCGACTGGAACGGCGGGCGCGCGGAAATGGGTGGCGAGGTGATCGCGGCGGGAAGTGCGGCGCTCCACGCCGAGGCTCTGGCGATCCTCCGGGGCTGACCCGCAAAGAGGCTCAGAGCACGAGCATGTCGTCGCCGCTCAGGCTTTCCGTCACGTCGGGGCCCGTGCTGCCGGGTATGAAGGCTTCGATCGCCGCGATCGCCTGCGCACGGTAGCGGTCGTCCTCCTGGAAGACCTCGTGGCGGGCGCCGTCGATGGGGATGAGCGTGGCGGCGCGGAAGTTGCGGGCCAGCGCCTCGATGGCGGCATAGGGCACCAGACGGTCGCGCGTGGGGGCGAGCAGCAGCGTTGGTACCGTAATGCGCGTCAGGTGCTCGCGGCGCGTGACGCGGCGGATGGCGCGAAAGGTTTCGTGCAGCCAGCGCGCGCTCGGGGGTCCCAGTGCAAGTTCGGGATGCGCCTGCGCAATCTCGGCGTTGCGGGTGTAGCGCACGGGGTCCGAGGAAACGAGGTTCTGCGGAAAGAGCATGGGCCGTTCCTTCGAGAGGGCCAGGGCGCCCAGGCCGAACAGGCTGAAGGCAGCCGAGAGCAGGCCGATCTTGCCATGGCTCATGCGCTGGTTGCCCAGCGCCACGAACGGCGCATTCAGGACCATGCGGTCGATCCGCGTTGCCAGTCGCGGGGCCTGTGCCAGCGCCACCAGCGCGCCCATGGAGTGGGCAACGAGGAAGAATGGCAGGCGCGTATCCGGCAGCACGATCTTTTCGAGGAAGATCGACAGGTCCTCCTCGTAATCGGAAAAGCGGCGCACATGGCCGCGGCGCAGCTGCTTCAGCAGGCGCTCCGATCCCGCCTGTCCTCGCCAGTCGAACGTCGCCACCCAGAGGCCGCGGGCGAGCAGATCGCCGATCATCTCGAAATATTTCTCGATCGATTCATTCCGACCGTGGAGGAGAACGACGGTGCCCTTGGCCGCGGTGTCGCCGCTGCGGAAGACGGCGTATCGTAGGCGTCGTCCGCCGGCGCCGGTAAAGAAGCCGACGGTGTGCCGGCGCGGATCGGCGGCAGCAGGCGGCAGCGGGTTATCCGGCGTTGGAAACAGGCGCGGCTTCAGAAGCGTTTCATCTTCCGCGCGCGGCACGTCTCCGGATCTGGTCGCTATCGCGGCGACAGCGTTCCCAGGGTTGCCGGTGTCATGTCTTTGCGGAGCGGAGCGTGTCTGCATCTGGGGTTCCCGATCGGCGGTCTCGGCGTCGTGCGGCCGCGCCGTAAGGCGTCATCCTAGACCCGCGGCCTTTCGGGCGAGTGAACGACAGACGACGCGGCCGGACGTCAAGGAATAGTGCGAGCGCGATGGGCGGTCAAAGGATTGTCGTCTGTTCTCCGCTGCGTCCGACCATAAAAAAGGGGCCGGAGCGGCGGGGAACCGCTTCCGGCCCGGAAGGGCGAAACAGGGGCGCAACGGGGAATGCAACCTTTCAGGGACGATCCGGCTGCTGTCTTGCTCCTGTTCCGATGACCCCGTTCTAGCGCAGCTCAGGTGAACCGAAACGGAACCGGCCGTTCATCCCCGGTTTATGTCAGCTTCGGCACGCTCGTATGGTTACGCCATCATGCGAAATCAAGGGCTTGGCTTGATGGCGGGGGACACTGAGAAAATTCCGATGCCTGCGATTTTGTCTCTGGAACGCCTCTTGACGGTCGAAATCGTCATTCCCATCTCATGGTCACGGGCGCCGAAGAGGGCCCGGCCACCGGCCTCGCCATCGCCGCTTACGGGATGACGGGCCAGAGAACCGCAACACGTTGCTCGAATAGTGAGGACACCATGCGTCACGTTGATTTTTCTCCGCTTTACCGCTCCACCGTCGGCTTTGACCGGCTGTTCACCATGCTCGACAGCCTAGGCCAGCCCGACCAGTCGCAGAGCTATCCGCCCTATAATATCGAGCGGACCGGCGACAACACCTACCGGATCACCATGGCGGTTGCCGGTTTCGACGAAAGCGAGCTTTCGATCGAAGCGCGGGAACACACGCTGACGGTCAAGGGCGAGAAGAGCGAGGAGCAGACGGCTGAAAACCAGTTCCTGTATCGCGGCATTGCCAAGCGCGCCTTCGAGCGCCGCTTCCAGCTGGCCGAATATATGGAAATCCGCTCCGCTTCCCTGAAGAACGGCCTGCTGCACATCGATCTCCTGCGCGAGATCCCGGAAGCTGCCAAGCCGCGCCGCATCGAGATTTCGGCCGCGCAGAGCGCACCGAAGCAGATCGAGGCGAACCAGGTGGACGCCAGCGTCAACTGATCGGCTTATCGCCTGATAGAAGAGACGGCGTCCCGAATGGGGCGCCGTTTTTCGTTGTTGCTCTCAAGCGCTGCGGCAGCCTTCGAGGAAGGCATCGACGTCGGCCGGCTCGGTGGCAAAGCTGGTGACCAGGCGATACAGCCCCTCGTCGGTTCCGAGCGTGCCGGCCAGCGCATGCGGCACGGGCCAGTCGTAGAACAGCGCGCCCTTTTCCTTCAGCGCCTCGGCATTGGCGGTCTTCAGGATCACGAAGAGCTCGTTGGCATTCGACGGCCAGGCGAGGCGGGCGCTGTTGCTGTCGGCGATGCCGTCGGCCAGGCGTTTGGCCATGGCATTGGCGTGCCGCGCAAGGTCGAGCCAGAGGTTGTTGTCGAGATAGGCTTCGAGCTGGGCCGAAACGAAGCGGGTCTTGGAGAAGAGCTGGGCCGAGCGCTTGCGCAGATAGGGCATATCGCCGGTCTTTGCGGGATCGAACAGGATTAGCGCTTCGGCGCACCAGCAGCCGTTCTTGGTACCGCCGAAGGAGAGGATATCGACGCCCCGCTTCCAGGTCATTTCTGCCGGTGTCGCATCCAGCGCGACCAGCGCATTGGCAAAGCGCGCGCCGTCCATGTGCAGTGGCAGGTTATAGCGTTGCGCAATCGCGGAAATCGCGGAAATCTCGTCGAGCGTGTAGACCGTGCCGGCCTCCGTCGCCTGTGTCAGCGTCACGGCCATCGGCTGGCCCGCATGAACGAAGCCGGGCGGAAAGCGCTTGATCTCGGCCTCCAGCCGCTCCGGCTCCATCTTGCCGAAGGCGCCATCGACCGGTGCCATGCGCGCGCCGAGCGAGAAGAATTCGGGCGCGCCGCATTCGTCGGAATTCACATGCGCCTCGCGGTGGCAGAAAACGTGGCCGCCGGGGCGGGTGACGCTGGCAAAGGCCAGCGAGTTGGCCGCCGTCCCGGTGCCGACGAAGAACACCGCGACCTCCCGCTCGAACACCTCCGCCAGCATCGCCTCGACCCTGCGGTCGAGCGGGCTGGTGCCATAGGCGGGGGCAAAGCCCGGGGCCGCCTTTACCAGGCTTTCCGCAATGAGAGGATGGGCGCCGGCCCAGTTGTCGGAGGAGAAGATCATGGGGGCTTCCGATGGTCGAGAGAAGAGGGCGGATCCTAAAGCGCATAGGCGCGCCGAACCTTCACACGACCATAATCACCCGGCGTCGGCAATCCAATCCAGACGAGAATGATCAGGACAATTGCAGACCAGTTTGAAACCAAAGGAAAGGCTAGGGCCATTCCGCGCAACATTCTTTCGTCAACCTTGGAAAAGCCGACATTTTCGGATCGATGACGCCGATTATTTAAGCGGTCTCCCTTGCAGTCACCGGAGCTTTCTGGCATAGAGCCTGTGAAATAGGACAGGCTTGCTGTCCTATTTCGGTCTGAAGACCGAATGGCCCGAAGCGCACATCCAAGCAGCGCGGGGCCTGAACAGGGAAACACCGTCTCATGCGGCGAGCGATCGGCTCACCCATGCGGTTGGCTCGATGCCGGTGTTCCCTGTCGAATGGTCGCGGATCATCTGACCCGGCACCGCCAAGCTTCGTTTGCGAGCGGCACAGGATCATGCAACGATAGACCGGGCGTCACAACGCGGTTGAAGCCGCGAGTGCGCCCCGACGACGGCAGGCCCGAGAGAGAAGGGCCGCAACTGGAGGGAAGACGATGACGCAGATCACGCCATCACATGACGCCGCATCCCATCGCGTAGAGGCCCAGGCCACCGCGACGACGACGGCCGTGTTCCCGAAAGCCTTCCCGGAAAACACTTACAAGAGCGGCCTGCCGGCAAAGCAGGGTCTCTACGATCCGCGCAACGAGCACGATGCCTGCGGCGTCGGCTTCGTCGCGCATATGAAGGGCGTCAAGTCGCACCAGATCGTGCGCGACGGCCTGTTCATCCTCGAAAACCTGACGCATCGCGGTGCCGTGGGTGCCGATCCGCTGATGGGCGACGGCGCCGGCATTCTGGTGCAGATCCCGGACCGCTTCTTCCGTGAGGAAATGGCGGCTCAGGGCGTGACCCTGCCGAAGGCGGGCGATTATGCCGTCGGCTATCTGTTCATGCCGCAGGACGAAGCGCAGGTTACGCATTTCAAGCAGGTCATCGCCGATGTCGTTGCTGAAGAGGGGCAGTCGCTGCTCGGCTTCCGCGATGTCCCGGTCGACAATGCCTCGCTGTCGAAGGCGCCGCACATCGCCGCCACAGAGCCGCGTCACGTGCAGGTGTTCATTGGCGCCGGCCGCGATGCCGCGACGAATGCCGAGTTCGAGCGTCGTCTCTTCACGCTGCGCAAGGTCATCTCGAACCGGATTTACGACGCCTACAAGGGTGCGGAAACCGGCTTCTATCCCGTATCGCTGTCGACGAAGACGATCATCTACAAGGGCATGTTCCTCGCCTATCAGGTTGCGGCCTATTTCAAGGATCTGGAAGATCCGCGGTTCGAGAGCGCGGTCGCGCTCGTGCACCAGCGTTTCTCCACAAACACCTTCCCGTCCTGGAAGCTCGCGCACCCCTACCGCATGGTCGCCCATAACGGCGAAATCAACACGCTGCGCTCCAACGTCAACTGGATGGCGGCGCGTCAGGCGTCCGTGTCCTCGCCGCTCTTCGGTGCCGACATCTCCAAGCTGTGGCCGATCTCCTATGAGGGCCAGTCGGACACCGCCTGCTTCGACAACGCGCTCGAATTCCTGGTGCAGGGCGGCTATTCGCTGTCGCATGCGGTGATGATGCTGATCCCCGAGGCCTGGGCCGGCAACCAGCTGATGGGGCCTGAGCGCAAGGCATTCTACGAGTACCATGCCGCCCTGATGGAGCCGTGGGACGGACCGGCCGCGGTCTGTTTCACCGACGGCCGGCAGATCGGCGCGACGCTCGACCGCAACGGCCTGCGTCCGGCCCGCTACCTCGTCACCGATGACGACCGCGTCATCCTCGCCTCCGAAGCCGGCACGCTGCCGGTGCCGGAAGAGAGCATCGTCAAGAAGTGGCGTCTCCAGCCGGGCAAGATGCTGCTGATCGACATGGAAGAAGGCCGTATCATCTCCGACGAGGAGGTGAAGTCCTCGCTCGCCGGCCAGCACCCCTATCGCAAGTGGCTCGACAACACGCAGCTGATCCTCGAGGAACTGAAGCCCGTGGAGCCGCGCGCGCTGCGTCGCGACGTGTCGCTGCTCGATCGCCAGCAGGCCTTCGGTTACACGCTCGAAGACACCAAGATCCTGATGTCGCCGATGGCGACGACGGGTCAGGAAGCGATCGGCTCGATGGGTACGGACACGCCGATCTCGGCCATGTCGTCGAAGTCGAAGCTGCTCTACACCTATTTCAAGCAGAACTTCGCGCAGGTGACCAACCCGCCGATCGACCCGATCCGCGAAGAGCTGGTGATGAGCCTCGTCTCGTTCATCGGGCCGCGGCCGAATATTCTCGACCATGTCGGGGCATCGCATGCCAAGCGACTGGAAGTGCGCCAGCCGATCCTGACCAATGGCGATCTCGAAAAGATCCGCTCTATCGGCCACACGGAAGACCGTTTCGACACCAAGACGCTCGACTTCACCTATGATGTCGCGCGCGGCGCCGAAGGCATGCCGGAAATCCTGGACCGGCTGTGCGAGCGGGCGGAAGCCGCCGTCAAGGGCGGCTACAACATCATCGTGCTCTCCGATCGTCAGGTCGGTCCAGACCGCCTCGCCATTCCTGCGCTGCTCGCGACCGCTGCCGTGCACCACCACCTGATCCGCAAGGGGCTTCGCACCTCGGTCGGCCTCGTGGTGGAATCGGGCGAGCCGCGCGAGATCCACCATTTCGCGCTTCTCGCCGGCTATGGTGCCGAAGCCATCAACCCCTATCTCGCCTTCGACACGCTGACGGACATGCACAAGCGCGGCGAGTTCCCGAAGGAAGTCGACGGCAGCGAGATCGTCTACCGCTACATCAAGGCCGTGGGGAAGGGCATCCTCAAGGTCATGTCCAAGATGGGCATCTCGACCTACCAGTCCTATTGCGGCGGGCAGATCTTCGATGCGGTCGGTCTCTCGAGCGAGCTGATCGAGCGCTACTTCTTCGGCACGGCAACGCAGATCGAAGGCATCGGCCTCAAGGAGATCGCCGAGGAGACCTTCAACCGTCACCAGGCGGCCTTCGGTCCCGATCCGGTGCTGACCAACACGCTGGATGTCGGCGGCGAATATGCCTACCGCATGCGCGGCGAGGGCCATGCCTGGTCGCCGGACTCGATCGCTTCGCTTCAGCATGCCGTGCGCGGCAATGCGCAGGACCGCTACCGCGAGTTCGCCGACATGGTGAACGGCGACGCGTTGCGCATGAACACCATTCGCGGCCTCTTCACCATCAAGGGTGCCGAAGGTCTCGGCCGCACGCCGATCTCGATCGACGAGGTCGAGCCGGCAACCGAGATCGTCAAGCGCTTCTCGACCGGTGCCATGTCGTTCGGCTCCATCTCGCGTGAGGCGCACACGACGCTCGCCATCGCCATGAACCGGATCGGCGGCAAGTCGAACACCGGCGAGGGCGGCGAGGAGAGCGATCGCTACTTCCCGCTCCATGACGGCTCGGCCAACCCGGAACGGTCGGCCATCAAGCAGGTGGCCTCCGGCCGCTTCGGCGTGACGACGGAATATCTGGTCAATGCCGACATGCTGCAGATCAAGGTGGCGCAGGGTGCCAAGCCCGGCGAGGGCGGGCAGCTGCCCGGCCACAAAGTGGACGCGACCGTTGCCAAGACCCGGCATTCGACGCCGGGCGTCGGCCTCATCTCGCCGCCGCCGCACCACGACATCTACTCGATCGAAGATCTGGCGCAGCTGATCTACGACCTGAAGAACGTCAATCCGGAGGCGAACGTTTCCGTTAAGCTCGTCTCGGAAGTCGGCGTCGGCACGGTTGCCGCAGGCGTCGCCAAGGCGCGCGCCGACCATATCACGGTCTCCGGCTATGACGGCGGCACCGGTGCATCGCCGCTGACCTCGCTCAAGCATGCCGGTTCCCCATGGGAAATCGGCCTTGCCGAAACCCACCAGACGCTGGTGCTCAACGGCCTGCGCTCGCGCATAGCCCTGCAGGTGGATGGCGGCCTGAAGACCGGCCGCGACGTCATTATCGGTGCGCTTCTGGGTGCCGACGAGTTCGGCTTCTCCACCGCGCCGCTGATTGCGGCCGGCTGCATCATGATGCGCAAGTGCCACCTGAACACCTGTCCGGTGGGCGTGGCGACGCAGGACCCCGTCCTGCGCAAGCGCTTCAAGGGTGCGCCCGAGCATGTGGTCAACTACTTCTTCTTCGTTGCCGAAGAGGTGCGCGAAATCCTCGCCTCGCTCGGCGTCTCGAAGTTCGACGACATCATCGGCGCTTCGGAACTGCTGGAGAAGGACACGCTGATTTCGCACTGGAAGGCGAACGGGCTGGATTTCTCCAACATCTTCTACAAGGTCGATGCGCCGAAGGCCGCGACCTACTGGACGGAGAGGCAGAACCACCCGATCCACGACATTCTCGACCGCAGGCTGATCGCGGAAGCGATGCCGGCGCTGGAATCCAAGATCCCCGTGAAGATCGAGGCGACGATCAAGAACGTCGACCGGTCGGCTGGCGCGATGCTGTCGGGCGAACTGGCCAAGCGCTGGCGCCACAAGGGGCTGAAGGACGACACGATCTTCGTGACACTGCGCGGCACGGCAGGCCAGTCGTTCGGCGCGTTCCTCGCACGCGGCATCACCTTCGATCTGATTGGCGACGGCAACGACTATGTCGGCAAGGGCCTCTCCGGCGGCCGCATCGTCGTGCGTCCCTCCGAGGCGTCGAAGATCAAGGCGGCGGAGTCGATCATCGTCGGCAACACCGTGCTCTACGGCGCGATCTCGGGCGAGTGCTACTTCAACGGCGTGGCCGGCGAACGCTTCGCCGTGCGCAACTCGGGCGCCATCGCGGTGGTCGAGGGCGTGGGCGACCATGGCTGCGAATACATGACGGGCGGTGTGGTGGTCGTGCTCGGCGAGACGGGCCGCAACTTCGCGGCCGGCATGTCGGGCGGCGTCGCCTATGTGCTGGACGAGAGCGCCGACTTCCCGCAGCGCTGCAACATGGCCATGGTCGAGCTGCAGCCGGTGCCGGAGGAAGACGACATGCTGGAGAAGCTGCATCACCACGGCGGCGATCTCATGCACAAGGGCATGGTGGACGTCTCCGGCGACATGACGCGCCATGACGAGGAGCGGCTGGTGCAGCTCATCTCCAACCATCTCCACTACACGGGTTCGCCCCGCGCCAAGGAGATCCTCGACAACTGGGCGGACTTCCGGCCGAAATTCCGCAAGGTCATGCCGGTCGAGTACCGTCGTGCGCTCGAGGACATGGAGCGGATGAAAATGGCGGAGGCTGCCGAGTAATCGGCGGTCTCGCCCGGGGCGGCGCTGGTCGCGGCCTCGGTTCGACCCTCCGGCGAAGCGTCTTGCCCGATCCTTCAACGGGCAGACAGCGCGCCGATCCGGCCTCTCCTGCGGGTCTTGCCAGGAGCCGATATGGGCGCGCCCGATCCGGCTCGGGCGTTCTCGCGAAAACCCGAAATATGCGCATCCCGACCCGCGCAAGAATGAACATGGTGTAACGTGTCCAGTGACCTTCTCGACATCGTCGCGTCGAAGGCTGCCATCCCGGTCTCCTGGGTGACGCCGCCGGTCGGCGAGGATTATCTCAATCTCGGCGACGCCCTGTCGCCGGTGATCGTTTCGATGATGTCGGGACTGCCGGTGACGCATGCGCCGAGCAAGAGCCGCAAGACCCGTCTTGCTGCCGTCGGCACCATTGGCCACATGATGGCGGGCGGGCATGTGCATGTCTGGGGAACGGGCACGTCGCCGAACCTCAATCCCGGCCAGCATGCCGACGAGAAAATCCCCTATACCCGGCCAGTCGATACGCGCTTCACCTTCCATGCGACGCGGGGGCCGTTCAGCCGCCGCGTGCTCGGCAGCGACGGGCCTGCCGTCTATGGCGATCCGCTCTGGCTGCTGCCGCATTTTCACGATGCGCCCGTCAAGAAGACGCATGAACTCGGCGTCATCCTGCATCTGGCGGAACTGTCCGAGCGCACCTTCGACGCCCGGCCGAAGGACACCGAAGGCCGCCATCATGTGGCGCCGTTGGATACGGGTTCTGTCAAGCTGATCAACACGGTCACGCCGACGACGATTGCTGCGCTGCGCGAACGGCTGGATGAAATCCTCTCCTGCAAGCGGATCGTCTCGACCAGCCTGCACGGCATGGTCTTTGCCGAATCCTACGGCATTCCCTGCCTCTATTTCTCGCCACGGTCGCGCAGCACCGGACTCGGACGCATCGATCTCTCCGACGAAAGCGGCGTCATCGACCTGCGCTTCGTCGATCTCTATCGCGGTCTCGGTCTGTCGGACCTCGACATCTGGTACCAGCCGCGTCAGGTCAAGACGAACTGGCAGGCCGTGATCGACGCTATCGACCGGGTGTGGGCGCCGAAGGTCTTCGACGACAAGCCGTTGATCGACAGCTTCCCGCTGCCGCTCGCCATGATGGGCAAGGGCGCCCGCGGAAGCGCCTTCGATGCGCCGTTGATCGCTGCGCTGCCGACCCAGCGAAAACGGCTTCCGGGCCAGGCCTTCATCGAGGGGCTGGCGAACCGGTTCTTCAGGTGACGGCCATGAAACGTCTCATGGTCATGAAATTCGATTGAGTGTTCGCCCTATCTGGCGACAATGCGATGAAAAGCCTGCCGGATCTCCGGCAGTCAGGAACAGAAACGGGTGGACGCGGAGCGGGTGGCATCAGCGCTTCCACGGCGACGATTGAGGGTTACGTCATGGGCAAGGTTACAGGTTTCATGGAAATCGACCGGCAGCTGGCAAAGTATCAGCCGGCCTCCGATCGTATCCGCCATTTCCGGGAATTCACGATCCCGATGTCGGAACCGGAAGTGCAGAAGCAGGCGGCACGCTGCATGGATTGCGGCATCCCCTTCTGCCACGGCCCGACCGGCTGCCCGGTGCACAACCAGATCCCCGACTGGAACGACCTCGTCTACAGCGGCAACTGGGAAGAGGCGATCCGCAACCTGCATTCGACCAACAACTTCCCGGAGTTCACCGGCCGCATCTGCCCCGCGCCTTGCGAGGAGGCGTGCACGCTGAATCTCGAGGATGCTCCGGTCACCATCAAGACCATCGAGCAGGCGATCGCCGACAAGGCCTATGAGATGGGCTACATCGTGCCGAAGCCGGCGGTGACGAAGACCGGCAAGTCGATCGGCATCATCGGTTCGGGTCCTGCCGGCATGGCGGCGGCCCAGCAGCTGGCACGCGCCGGCCATGCGGTGCACGTCTACGAGCGCGAGACCAAGGCCGGCGGCCTGCTGCGCTACGGCATTCCCGACTTCAAGATGGAGAAGAACTTCATCGACCGCCGCGTCGAACAGATGACCGGCGAAGGCGTCACCTTCCATTACGGCGTCAATGTCGGCGTCGACCGCACGGTGGAAAGCCTGCGCGAAGAGCATGACGCGGTGCTCTATTGCGGCGGCTCCGAGACGCCCCGCGATGCCGGCCTTCCCGGCGGTGATTTCGCCGGCGTGCACGATGCCATGCCCTATCTCGTCCAGCAGAACCGCCGCGTCGGCCGCGAAAATATCGACAGCGTCGGCTGGCCGTCGGATCCGATCCTTGCCGGCGGCAAGCACATCGTGGTCGTCGGCGGCGGTGACACGGCGTCGGACTGTGTCGGCACGGCGTTCCGTCAGGGTGCCGTCAAGGTGACCCAGCTCGACATCCGCCCGCAGCCGCCGGAGAAGGAAGACAAGCTCGCCGTGTGGCCGTTCTGGGCGACGAAGATGCGGACCTCCTCCTCGCAGGCCGAAGGCGCCGTGCGCGAGTTTCAGGTGGCAACGCTCGAATTCGTCGGCGAAGACGGCGTTCTGACCGGCGTGAAGTGCTGTCAGGTCGACGATCGCCGCAAGCCGGTTCCCGGCACGGAGTTCGTCATCAAGGCCGACCTCGCCTTCATCGCCATCGGCTTCAGCGGTCCGCTGAAGGCGGGCGTTCTGGAGGAGCTTGGCGATGCACTCGCCATCAATACCGACCGCCGCGGCTCCAGCAACGTCATCGCCGACGACAAGGACTACCGGACATCGGTCGACAAGGTCTGGGCTGCCGGCGACGTGCGCCGTGGCCAGTCGCTCGTCGTCTGGGCCATCCGCGAGGGCCGTCAGGCAGCACGCGCGATCGACGAGGCCCTGATGGGCTCCAGCGTTCTGCCGCGCTGATTTCGAGCGCGCACTATCAATAGACGGATGTCCGGCGAATGTCGGGCGTCCTCGAGGCCGCCTTTATCTCTCAGGCATTTCGCTGGTCGTAGGCCAGTCGCGCCTGGTCGATCGTTTCCTGATGCTCGAACGCCCAGTTGCCGAGTGTCTGCACGGGTTCGCGCAGCGACTGCCCGAGATCGGTCAGGGCATATTCCACCTTCGGCGGAATGGTCGGGTAGATCGTTCGTGTCACCAGCCCGTCCCGCTCCAGGTTGCGCAGCGTCAGCGTCAGCATGCGCTGGGAAATGCTGCCGAGCGCGCGCTTCAGCGCGTTGAACCGCTTCGGCCCCGGCGTCAGCAACATCACCACCAGCATCGACCATTTGTCGCCGATCCGGGAGAGGAGGGCGCTGGCCAGACGGCAGTCATGGGTCTCATGCAGCGTCTCCAGCGTCATGTCCGTATTTGCAGGTGTCAAGAATGTGCCTCCTTGCGCATGCGCATCCACGTCATTCATAGTGCCTCGGTATGGAAAAGTAACTCCCTGATGTCACCGCAATCGGTGACGAAGCGGGCTTTGGCTTTCCATGCAGACCTTATTCGAACGACCTGCACATGGTGCACCAAAGGATAGATACATGAAACTCCTTCACCTCGACTCCAGCATTCTCGGCGACCACTCCGTCAGCCGCGCGCTGTCCAAGGCCGCCGTCGAACGGATCACGGCGGACAATCCCGCGATCGAGGTCACCTATCACGATCTCGTCGCCGAGCCGATCGCCCACCTCACCGGCCGCTATCTCGCCGGCCAGAGCGACGATGTGCAGCACGATCAGGCGCTTCAGGAAGATCTGGCGCTCGGCGGCAAGGTGTTGGAAGCGTTCCTTGCGGCCGATATCGTCGTCATCGGCGTGGCGCTCTACAACTTCTCGATTTCGAGCCAGCTGAAAAGCTGGGTGGACCGCATCTGCGTGGTCGGCAAGACGTTTCGCTACACCGAAGCAGGCCCGGAAGGTCTGGCGGGTGACAAGCGCGTCATCCTGACGATCGCGCGTGGCGGCCTGTACGGTCCGGGCACGCCGTCGCAGCCCTTCGAACATGCCGAGACCTACCTGCGGTCGGTTCTCGCCTTTATCGGCGTCACCAATCCTGAGGTCATCGTGGCCGAAGGCCTGGCACTCGGTGCCGAGCCGCGTGAAGCCGCAACCAAGGCGGCCCTTGAAACGGTCGCCACGTTGAAGGCCGCCTAGAGCAATTCCAGCAAAAGTGCGCAGCGGTTTTGCGTCCGGAAGTGCGTTGAAACACTTTAAGGAAAAGTCAGGGCGCCCGCTCGGAGCCTATCGGAGCGGGACGGCCTGCCATGGCGGTGCGGCCCCCAGCCTGGGGCCGGTTCCGGTCTTTGGCGGGGCTGCGGCCGCCGATGGCGACGGATCGGTACTGCCAAGAGATGGGCTTGCTGCCGGTGAGGCTGCCTCCGGTGTCACGGCCGGCGGCGCTAGCGCCGTCTTCACCAGCCGGAAGTCGTCGATCCGGCCGAACGGGGCGGGCGGGGCTTCGCCTTTCTCGATCAGCAGGTCCCGCGCGCTGCGCCCCGTGCTCGCCGGCAGGCTGGCGTCGTCCAGCAGCGCGGACGCGCCGTCGAGGTCGGGATCGACGAGGCTGATCGGCTGCGTCTTGATGATGGTCTCGCTGGTCGGGGCCGTGACCACGAGGTCCTTCATGTCGCTCGGATCGGGAATGTCGCTACCGGGCGCAGCCGTCTCGCCCAGAAGGCGGCGGATGTCTTTCTCCACGTAGAAGGCGAGCTTGCGCTTGCCGGCCGGTGTCAGGTTGATGCCGTCGGCACCGCGGAGGCGCACCTGCTGGCCATTGATGTCGGAGCCCGTCGTCACGAACTTGCCCTGCTCGTCGACGAAACCATCCCAGATATCGATGAACTGCCCACCGACCTTCTCCGCCTCGGTGCGGAAGATGCCGTTGAAGGTCACCATGTCCGCCGTCATCGCGGGGGACTGGAAGGACGGCATGCCGACCCAGAGAAGCGGCACGTTGCGGCTGCGGGCAAGGGCTGCGAAGGCCGCGACGCGCCGTGTGTACTCGGCCATCCAGGCATCCGTGCGGTATTTTTCCCGCACCGCGCCGATCTTCATCTGCTGGCGGTCGTTGGCGCCGAAGCTGACGACGATCAGAGCCGGCTTCACGTCATCCGCATAGACGGGGAGCATGTTGGGCCAGTCGAAATAGTCGTCGCGCACCATGCCGGACGAGCCCTCGCTGCGGTTTTCGACCACGATGCCCGGGCTGTCGGCAAAGGCGGTCTGCAGGCCGTCACTGAGGCTGCCGGCGATGAAGTCGCCGACGACGAGCACGGTCTTGGCATCCGCCTGTTTCGCCACGATCTCGGGCGCCGGCGTCTCGACGGGTGCGGGGCGGGCCTTGGCCCGCTGCGGCTTCGGCTTCGGCTGACGCCGTACCGGCGGCGGGGCCTCGCGGTATATGTTCCCGCCGTCGCCATCGTCCTCGTAAACGCGCTGCTGCTGGCGCGGCCGGCCGAAGAACATGTCGAGGATCGTTCGTCGTTCCTGCGCTTCGGCCCGGCTGACAGGCGGGAGCAAGACGACGGTGGGCAGAGCGATGACGATGGCGAGAATGAAGGCCGCAATCCGGCGCAGACGCGCATGCCGCGACGGTTGCGGCGAGACTTTGCTCGGATCAGCGCGTGGTGTCACCGCTTTGGGCATCTCGGCTCGAGGCATCGACATCTGCATTCCGGCCGGGCGTCCTGCCCGGTCCTTTCATTTCCGCCAGACCATCTGACGATGGCTTGCCCGTCCCGGATCCTGCGCCCGGAAACGGCCTGGTTGCCCGGTGTCGCCGATCAATCCCGCAGGGCGCGGAGAAGGTTCTGCGTCGGCTGGCCGTCCGGGGTCATGCCCTTGCGGTTCTGGAAGGCCTGGATCGCGGCCTTGGAACCGGAGCCGAAATTGCCATCCACCTCGCCGTCGTAATAGCCAAGTTCCTTGAGGCGCGACTGCAGTTCGAACTTCTGCTTGACGTCCAGCGTGCCGTCCGGCCGGCTCCAGGCCTGCTGCATGCCGCCATAGCCGGCAATTTCGTCGGCAAGAAGACCAACGCCGAGGGCGTAGGAGTCGGAGGCGTTGTAGCGCTTGATGACGGAAAAATTCTTGGTCATCAGGAAGCCCGGGCTGCCGCTGCCGCCTGGCATCTTCAGCGTGGCGCGGATGTTGCCGTCGCGGAAGCCCTTGCCGTTCGGACGGGTGAAGCCGAGTGCCGCCCACTGCTTCAGCGTTTTCGTCTGGCCCTGCAGATCGGAGCCGCCGGCGGGCACCGCCGTCTCGTAGCCCCAGGTCATGCCCGGCTGCCAGCCGTTCTTCTTCAGGAGGTTGGCGGCGGTCGCCAGCGCATCGGGGATCGAGTTCCAGATATCGCGATGGCCGTTGCCGTCCGCATCGATCGCATAGAGCAGGTAGCTCGTGGGAATGAACTGCGTGTGGCCCATGGCGCCGGCCCAGGAGCCGTTGAGTTCGCGTGGGCTCACATCGCCCGACTGCAGGATCTTCAGCGCGGCGATCAGCTGAGTCTTGGCGAATTTCGCCCGCTTCGGATCGGCATAGGCAAGGGTGGCCAGCGCTCGCGGCACGTAATGCAGCCGGTCGTCCTTCTCCAGGACAGCGCCGTAATTGGACTCCATCGACCAGATGGCGAGCAGCACGTTGCGATCGACGCCGAAGTGCTTCTCGATCGCATCCAGCGTGCGGCGGTGCTTCACCGACATTTCCTGGCCGACCTTCTGCGTGTAGGGGTTCACGCGGCTGTCGATATATTCCCAGATCTTGTGCTTGAATTCCGGCTGGTAATTGGCCTTCTCGATCACGGTCTCATCGGGCGTCTTCACGCCGGCAAAGGCCTTGCGATAGGTGCTCTCGGAGATGCCAGCCTTGGCGGCCGTCGGATAGAAACCGTTGATCCATGTCTGGAAGCCGGCATCGGCGAAAGCGGGCGTGGTGGCGAGGAACGCGGCGGCGGCAAAAAAGGCGGCGCGGAGGCGGCGGCGAAGGGGCAGACTGTTGCTGTTCATCGGTCTGTCGTTTCCGTAATCTCGGTCTCGCGCGTCGGGGCCGACGGGCGAGACATCACTGTACCATTCCAGAACCGTCCCATCTTGCGCTGCCGGTGACGGATCCGACGAGTGCCGGCTCTGCTGTGAGGGCCGGTTTGAGGAAGAGTATCGAAATGAGGTCAACAAGTTCTTTACCATGCCGAAGGACTTGCGTCTTCCTTAGGGAAAAAATAGCCTCTTACCCCTAGATACGTTCACGTTCTTGTGACGCGCATGTTGCATGTTCACCGGGCATTCACCCGGGGTCGTGCATCTAGGCGGTGCATGCACGACGCTCCTTTCGGGCCGACTTTTGGTGGCTGGACGTCGACGCTCTGGAAACTGCGGGGAAGTCCGATAGATCCATGTCATCCGTCGCCGGGCTTGGGGGAGAGGTGCGCAGCAATTGCGGGGAAACGGAGTTGCCACGAACGAGAACATCGGGATCGACGTTCATTTTAAGCCGGTTTCCGGTAAGACGACATCACGCCACGGTGGATCAGCGATCGTTGATCCCCACCGTCCATTTTAAAGAATGACTGAGAACTGGAGATATTGATGAGTGAGAAGCGTAAGGTCCGAAAGGCCGTCTTTCCTGTTGCCGGCCTCGGCACGCGTTTTCTGCCCGCCACCAAGGCTGTCCCGAAGGAAATGCTGACGGTCGTCGACAAGCCGGTCATCCAGTATGTCGTCGATGAGGCGATCGAAGCCGGTATCGAGCACCTGATCTTCGTGACGGGTCGCGGCAAGGGCGTCATCGAAGACTATTTCGACATTCAGACCGAGCTCGAGCAGACGCTGCGCGAGCGCAACAAGACTGCCGAGCTGACGCTGCTCGCCGACATTCTGCCGAAGGCCGGCATGGCCAGCTTTACCCGCCAGCAGGCGCCGCTTGGTCTTGGTCATGCCGTTTGGTGCGCCCGCGATATCGTCGGTGACGAACCCTTCGCGGTTCTCCTGCCCGACATGATCATGCGCGGCGAAAAAGGCTGCCTCAAGGGTATGGTCGAGCTGTACGAGCAGAGCGGCGGCAACGTGCTCGCCGTGGAGGAATGTGCGCCGGAAGTGGCCCACAAGTACGGCATCGTCGGCGTCGGCGAGACGATCGGCGAAGGCTTCGCCATCAACGCCATGGTCGAGAAGCCGGCCGCCGGCACCGCCCCGTCCAACTACTTCATTAACGGCCGCTACATCCTGCAGCCGGAGATCTTCAATATCCTGGAAACGCAGGAGCGCGGCGCCGGCAACGAGATCCAGCTGACCGACGGGATGCTGAAGCTCCTGAAGAGCCAGGACTTCGCCGGCTACGTCTTCCGCGGCGAAACCTACGACTGCGGCGCCAAGGATGGCTTCATCCTCGCCAACGTCGCTTTCGCACTGTCGCGCGACGATATCCGCGGCTCGGTCGAAGGTCCCCTCAAGGCCCTTCTCGCCCGCTGATCGATCGATACCGAACAAAAGAGCCGCGTTGCATCAGCAGCGCGGCTTTTTTCGTTTCGGGACGGGTGTCGTCTGTTTTTTGCCGCATTGTCCGACGCCGAAGCGATTCCGCGTCGGCTGGAAATGCTTAGCGCCGCAGCGTCAGCCCGACGCCGATCCGGGCGACGGAGGTGGCTTGCCCGCGGTCCGGTGTCGTCCGCTCGTAGCTGACATCGCCGGTCAGTGCGAGATAGCGGTTGATGTCGTAGGTGAGGCCGGCGCCTGTCAGCCAGACCTTCGTATCCGACGAGGCGCTGCCGGAGGGATAGTTGCGGAAGGTCAGGCTGTTGGAGAGCCGCGCCACGAGGGCCGAGCGGAGTTCGTGCGTGACCCGGCTCGACAGCGTATAGGCGAGCGCGCCGCTTTCGCCCGAGGTGGTGGAGGGCTCCAGCGTCGTGGATAGGCCGGTCATGACATCCGTGCCGCGCTGCGGCGACCAGTTGATGAGACCGTCGATGGTGGCGCCGTTCAGGTTCTTCAGCCGCGCGTCGTCGAAGCGGTAGGTGTTGTAGCCGAGCGCCAGCTCGCCCTTCAGCTTCTCGCCGAGATCGGCTTCCACCCCGGCGCGGCCGGAATAGGTCTTGTAGGATCGGCTGTAACCCAGGCTGTCTGAGCGCAGCTCATAGACGCCCCGGCCGATGGAGGCTTCGAGGAAGGGGATGAGGGCCGGCGACAGCTCGTAGCCGATGCGCGTCGTCAGCGTGCCGACATCGCGGTTGCGGTCTTTCTGCGACAGCGTGGTGCCGTCGGAGAGATCGACATCGGAATAGGTCAGGCGGTTGACATCGACCTTGGCCGAGCCGCGCAGGATGCCGAAATCGTGCTCGATGCCGGCGCCGAGCGAATACTGGTTGACGCCGGCCTGCGTTTCCGCGCCGTTGATCGCGTTCGGGTCCGTCGCATCCTCGCGGTCGAAGCTATAGCCGGCGCGAAGCGTCGCCATCGTGTCGTGGCTGATATCGAGCCGCAAGGCGCCGTCGATGTCGGCCCGCGGCTTGGTTTCGCCAGTGCCGGAGAGGTTGCGCTGCCAGTAGCCCTCGCCGGTGATGCTCAGCTGGTGGCGGGACCAGTCGGAGGTCAGCGTGCCCTTGAGGCCGGTTTCGGTATAGGTGCGCCGCTCGCGGCTGTCGCCGCTGCGTGTCGTCTCCGAGTTCACCGTCTGGCCGATCGAGGGTTTGAGGGTGAAGGTTCCGAGCGGGATGCCGGGCACGTCGTCATCGTCGGCGAGCGCCGATTTCAGGCCATCGACGCCGGTTTCCCGCAAGTTGGACCGGATCAGGTCTTGATCGCGCAGCAGCCCGCCGCCGACCACGGCGTCATCGCCGATGGCGCCGGTGATATCGGCGTCACCGGTTGCCGTCGGCGCGCCGCCCGCTATGGGCACGGCCGCTGCGGCCGCGCCGGCCGCCTGTGGGCTGAGTGTTCCCGAGGTCGGATCCTGCGGTCCTGCAAGGTCGGTATCGCCTGCGTCATCCTCCACCGCCTGCGCCCGGGCGGTGCCGGGCAGGGCAAGCGATGTGAGGCAGACGGAAAGGAGCAAAATGGCCATGGCGGCACGAGCGGGCCGAACGGCACGCGCATCAGTGTCCGGGAGGTGAGAAGGCGCCATGGGCCAGGTCCGCAAGCTCGAAGCAATTGTTTCGCAATCGTAAACGCTTGTGGTTAACCAATCCTTATCTGCAGGCTTCCTCGCTTAAGCTTTCGGCTCAGGCGGCTGTGGCTTCTTCCACGAGAAGCCGCTGGCCATCTGCGGAGACGACGCGGACGCGGGCGCCGGTCGGCAGGTCGGGGCCGCTGACGGGCCATGTCGTGTCGCCGAGGCGAACGCGGCCCCGCCCTTCGGCGATCGGTTCCTCAAGGATGGCCGTGCGACCGATGAGGCTGCGTCCGCGCTGGTTCAAGAGCGGCGTGTCGGAGGGGTGATCGAAGCGCGCCAGCAGGCGGCGGCCGACGACCACGGAGACGACGGAGAGGATGGCGAACAGCGGTAGCTGCACATGCCAGCCGAAGACGTCAGCATTCCAGAAGATCAGCGCCAGCGCGCCGGTGACGATCGCCGCCATGCCGATCCAGACGAGGAAGACGCCGGGAACGAAGATTTCAGCCGCGAGCAGCACAAGGCCGAGCACCCACCAGGCCCAAGGGCCGAGTTCCTCGATGACGCGCGCAACCATCAGACGCCGGTCCGCGGCGGGGCGAAGGGCGAGGGGGTGTTCGGTGCGCTCGGGGGCACGGATCGCGTCGAGCCGCGCGGACGTTCCGGTGCGGTCGGGACGTCGCCGAAGACCTCGCGGGCGATGGCGCCGATGCCGCCGAGCGAGCCGATGAGCGCGGAGGCTTCCATCGGCATCAGCACGATCTTCGAATTCGGCGCGGTGCCGATCGCGGCGATGGCTTCGGTGTATTTCTGGGCGACGAAGTAGTTGATGGCCTGCACATCGCCGGCCGCGATCGCCTCGGAGACCATGCGGGTCGCCTTCGCTTCGGCCTCGGCCAGGCGTTCGCGCGCCTCGGCATCCCGAAACGCCGCCTCGCGCTGGCCTTCGGCCTGAAGGATCGCCGATTGCTTGGCGCCTTCGGCGCGCAAGATCTGCGCATTGCGCGAGCCCTCCGCTTCCAGCACCTGCGCGCGCTTTTCGCGCTCCGCCTTCATCTGGCGCGCCATCGCATCCACGAGGTCCTTCGGCGGCTGGATGTCCTTGATCTCGACGCGGGTGACCTTGATGCCCCAGGGCCCGACCGCCTCGTCCACCACGCGGAGCAGCTGATCGTTGATCTTGTCGCGGTTGGACAAGAGCTCGTCCAGATCCATCGAGCCCATGACGGAGCGGATATTGGTCATGGTGAGGTTGAGAATCGCGCTCTGAAGATTGGAGACCTGATAGGCCGCCTCCGCCGCGTTCAGCACCTGATAGAAGGCGACGGCATCGGCCGAGCAGCTGGCATTGTCCTTGGTGATGACCTCCTGGGTCGGCACATCCAGCACCTGCTCCATCACGTTCATGCGCGCGCCGACACGGTCGATGAAGGGAATGATCAGGTTCAGACCGGGCTCCAGCGTGCGCGTATAGCGGCCGAAGCGTTCGATCGTATGGCGATAGCCTTGCGGGACCGTCTTAATGCCGGCGATGAGCACGAGGATGACCAGGACCGCAAAGGCCACCACAACGATATCGAATCCGCCCAAGATCATCTCCTTCATCCACCAATTGGCCCCGGCTTAGCATGTCGGGGCGCGATGCGGAACCTTGCCGTTCCCGCGACGCGGGAACGGCGGAGATTAGATGCTCGGTGCGCCCAGCACCCTGCCCAGCGAAACGGCCTCTGGTGCTGCCACATCCACCCAGCCGCCGAGTTCGCGGCACACGACATGTTCGAGGACACGCATGCCGTCGTCGCTGTCGTTCAGGCAGGGGATATGCGTGAACTTTTCGCCACCCGCATGGTGGAAGGTCTCGGCAGCCTCCACCGCGATTTCCTCGAGCGTTTCCAGACAGTCGGACACGAAGCCTGGGTTCATCACCGCGATCCGCTTGATGCCCTTCTGTCCGAGCGCCTCCACGGTCTTATCCGTATAGGGCTGCAGCCACTCTTCAGGGCCGAAGCGCGACTGGAAGGTCACCTGCAGCTTGTCCTTTGACCAGCCGAGCCTCTCGCGCAGCAGGCGCGCCGTCTTGTAGCACTGGCAGTGATAGGGGTCGCCCTTCTTGAAGTAGGACTGGGGAATGCCGTGGAAGGAGGTGAGCACGACTTCCGGCTCCCAGTCCAGCGTCGCCAGATGCGTTTGGATCGAGTTCGCGAGGCTTTCGATATAGACCGGGTCGTCGTGATAAGGCGGAACGGTGCGCAGCGCCGGCTGCCAGCGGGACTTCAGCAATAGGCGAAAAGCCTCGTCGTTGACGGTGGCCGTCGTGGCGGCGGCATATTGCGGATAGAGCGGGAAGAGCAGGATCTTCTCGCAGCCGGCCTGCTTCAGCGCCTCCATGCGCTCCGGAATCGACGGCTGGCCGTAGCGCATGGCCCAGTCGACCACGAGATTGTCGTGACCGGCAAGGCTCGCCGCCATCTTCTCCGCCTGGCTGCGTGTGTAGGTGCGCAGATAGCTTTCGTTCAGATCCTTGTTCCAGATCGTCTCATAGGCCTTGCCCACCTTGGCGGGGCGCGTGTTGAGCACGATGCCGTAGAGGATCGGATACCAGAACACGCGCGACCATTCGATGACGCGCTTGTCGCTCAGGAACTGCTTGAGATAGCGCCGCATGGACACCTTGTCGGTGCCATCAGGCGTGCCGAGATTGACCAGGAGGACGCCGACTTTTCCAAAGGCCACTTTCGGGTGGTCGGCGGGGAGGGGCGTGACGGTCATGTTCATGGCGATGTCCTAGGCAAGAGATGGAGACGCTACCCGGTACGGACGCGGCCTGCATCGGTTCACATCGCCTTATGTAAAACAAAAACCAGCCCGGGGAAGCCCGAGCCGGTGCAATAGGATGAGGCCGATTGTCTCATTGGCTGGCCGGATGGCGTTTGCCACGACGTGACGTTTGCTGAAAGCGCGGGGTCTGCGGGCTGTTGTCCCGCTTCGAAGGTCGGCCACGAAGCCTTCGTGTTCCACCGGGACCACGCGGGCATCATTAGATGACCGCGTGGGAGACCCCGTCAGCGCGGCGGCAGGGTCAGTTCCGTGCCGACATGCAGCCTCTCGGGAACCGGATTGCCGTTCGCCCCGGCAATCGTCTTCCACTTTTCGCCATCGCCGTAGACGGACTTGGCGATGTCCCACAGCGTATCACCCTTGACGACGACATGGCGGGTTTCGGCCGGTGCCGTGGCTGCTGGTTCCGGCGTGGCCGGTGCGGCTGCTGCGGGCTCTGTCGGTGCCGGTGTCGTTTCAGGCGCAGGCGTTGCAGGAGCGGGCGCTACCGGGGCGGCAGGTGTTGCAGGTTCAGGCGTTGCGGGTGCGGGGGCCGGTGCTGCCGGAGCCGTTTCAGGCGGCGTTGCTGGTGCCGCTGGGGCAGCCGGAGCCGCTGCAGGCGCCTGAGCCGTCGTCGTCGGGGTTGCGGCCGGCGGGGCGGCGGGGGCCTGCTTTGCC
>NZ_JAANCM010000012.1 GCF_011603255.1 Ferranicluibacter rubi
GCGGGGGCCTGCTTTGCCGGGGGCACGTAGCTCGCCGGCGTCAGATCGGTGATGCGGCCATCGGTATAGGGCTTGTAGGGGTTGTGGGCGCCGAGATAGGCGGCTACCGCTTCTTCGAGATTGGGTCCGAAGTCGTAGGCATTCTTGGCGTTGGTCGCGAAGATCTTGAAGCCGTCGC
The DNA here is from genome assembly GCF_011603255.1 of Ferranicluibacter rubi. Classification (GTDB taxonomy): domain Bacteria; phylum Pseudomonadota; class Alphaproteobacteria; order Rhizobiales; family Rhizobiaceae; genus Ferranicluibacter; species Ferranicluibacter rubi. The sequence continues at coordinate 179 of NZ_JAANCM010000012.1, forward strand.
CGCCGCCGCGCACGTAGTTGTTGGTGACGACGCCATAGGTCTTGGCGGGATCGATGGCCGTGAAGGCGTCGCCCTCCTTCACTTCGACGGCGCTGATACGGCTGCCGACCGGCTTCGACCGGTCGAACGCATATTTCAGGCCGGCAACCTGCAGGAAGCGGCCGCCGCCGTCATCCACCTGGCTCACCGCGTTCTCAAGTGCGGCCAAGAGATCGGCGCCGGTCAGCTGGAAGGTGGCGATGGTGTTCTGGAACGGCAGCACGGTCAGCACTTCGCCCATGGTCACCGGGCCCGCATCGATCGGCGCGCGCAGCCCGCCGCCGTTCTGCAGGGAGATGGTGATGCCCTGGTCCTTCACGCGGTCGAGCTGCGCGTCGGCCAGCAGGTTGCCCATGCTGCATTCCCTCGCGCGGCAGACCTTCCGGTCGCCCTCGATGGGGCCGGAGGTCTCGCCGACCACCTTCTGCTTCAGTTCCTCGATCGGCGCCTTCAGCTCGTTGATGCGCGCCGTCATCGCGGCATCGGGTGTAAACGTGCTGTCGATCAGGATCGGCTCGCCGGTCGCTTCCTTTACCACGCCCGCATCGTCGAAGACGATCTTCAGGTCGCCGAGATATCGGCTGTACTGAAAGGCCTGCACGACCGGCACCTTGTGGCCGTCGGGATTGTCGACCCAGGTCGGGTAAGGCCCTTCGGCGCCCTCGACGGTGTTGGACAGCAGTGTGTGGGAATGCCCGCCGACGACGACGTCGACATCGGGGATCTTGGCGATGGCCGAGAGGTCGCGCGGATAGCCGACATGGGTGAGCGCGATGATCTTGTTGACGCCCTGCGCCTTCAGGGCGGCGACCGCCTCGGTGATCTTGGCGACATCGTCGGCGATGGTGATGTTCGGGCCGGGATTGGCGATATCGGGCGTGTCGTTGGTGACGGCGCCGACGATGCCGATCTTCTGGCCGCCCTTCTCGATGACGATGGAGGGCTTGATGCGGTCGCCGATCTTGGCGGCGGCACTCGGCACGACATTGGCGGTGACGACGGGGAACTGAACCTTGTCGAGGAAGGTCGCCAGCACGTCGTCGCTGTCGTCGAACTCATGATTGCCGACGGTCATGGCGTCGAACTTCATGGCGTTCAGGACCTCGGCTTCCGTCGCGCCCTTGTAGGTCGTGTAGAACAGGGAGCCCTGGAAGTTGTCGCCGGCATTCAGCAACAGCGTGTTCTTGCCGGCACCATCCAGCGCGCCGCGCGTGGTGTTGATGGCGGTCAGCAGGCGGGCGGCGCCGCCGAAGCAGGCGTTCTTGGCTTCCTCTTCTGCGGAGCAGGTCGCATCGGACTTGTTGATCGCCTCAATGCGGGAATGGAAGTCGTTGATATGAAGGATGTTCAGTTCGTAATCGGCAAAAGCGGCACCTGTGGACAGGGCCAGCAGGGACGCAGCCATCAGGCCGGTCTGCAGGGTGCGGATCATCACGATCTCCTCTTTGTCGTACGCATGCCCGCTGCCGGGGATCCGGCACCGGACATCGGGATCGTTTCATCCCGCCGTCCCGACTTCAAGGAGAAAGAGCAATGCCCTGCGATTTTTGCCGCCTAGATGTCGTCAGGTTTTACACGCGGCGCGACAGCGAGAACTGGGCGCCGGTGTCGGTCGTGCAGTTGAGCTGCGAATTGGTGACCATGGCGCAGTTGACCTTCTGCTGGGTCTTGCGAACCATCGATGTCATGTTGATCTCGACGAGCTTCGGCGTGATGCTGACATAGCTGCCGGAGGCGAGAATCTGGTTCGTGTCGGTCGTGCGGGTGGAGAAGGTGCCGCTTGCGAATGTCGAGACGATGCCGTTCGGATCGGCCCAGGTTCCCTCGACGCCCACCGGCATGGCCTGGCTTCTCGGCATCTGGCTGACCTCGCGCGGAGCGGACTGGCACGAAGCGAGTGACGCAGCGACGGCAAGGGCGGTCATGATGGCTTTGGGGTTCATTGCAGGGTCTCCGTAGTGCTCGGAACGATCGGAACGTCGAAAAACCATGACGTGATCAGCACTTGTTTGCAAGCGGTGCGGGCATGGCGGTCGCCGCGGTGATCGCTGCAAACCATCAAGCGCGGCTTTCGGGAGACAGTTAGGGGCGATCTGCGCAGAAAAAAGCCCGGAGCGATGACGCTCCGGGCTTTGTCCGGTCTCGATCGGTCGCGGCTTAGCGAACCAGGATGTTCTTGAACTGCCAGGCGTCGCTCTCGTCGATCTCTTCCGGGAAGAGGCCCGGGCGGCCGTCGAGCGGGGTCCAGTCGGTGTAGTGGCCTTCGACCGGGCCGAGATACGGCGTCTGCACTTCGAGGCAGCGCTTGTAGTCGATCTCGTCGGCTTCCACGATGCCGGCCTTCGGGTTTTCCAGCGCCCAGACCATGCCGGCCAGAACGGCCGAGGTCACCTGCAGGCCGGTCGCGTTCTGGTAAGGCGCGATGCGGCGGGTTTCCTCCAGCGACAGGCGCGAACCATACCAGTAGGCGTTCTTGTCGTGGCCGTAGAGCAGGACGCCGAGTTCGTCGACGCCGTCCACCAATTCGTTCTCGTCGAGAACGTGGAGAACCGGCTGCGGCGTGCCGCCATTGCCGAACATCTCGTGCAGCGACAGCACGGCGTCGTTGGCCGGATGGTAGGCGTAATGGCAGGTCGGGCGGAAGGTGACTTCGTCGTCCTTGTCGCGAACCGTGAAGTAGTCGGCGATCGAGATCGACTCGTTATGCGTCACGAGGAAGCCGTACTGGGGCCCAGGCGTCGGGCACCATGTGCGCACGCGCGTGTTGGCGCCGGGCTGCTCCAGATAGATGGCGGCCTGGCAGCCCTTCTTGTGCTTCTTGGCGTTCTTCGGCATCCAGTTTTCATGGGTGCCCCAGCCGAGTTCGGCCGGCTGCAGGCCTTCCGATATGAAGCCTTCGACAGACCATGTGTTCCAGAAGACGTTGAGCGGCTTCGGGTTCTTGGCGCGCTGCGTGTCGCGCTCGGCAATGTGGATGCCCTTGACGCCGACCTTCTTCATCAGCTTCGCCCAGCCTTCGCGGTCGTGCTGGTCCGGCTCGTCGAACTTGACGTCGAGATCGTTGGCGAGGTTCACCAGTGCCTGCTTGACGAACCAGGAGACCATGCCCGGGTTTGCGCCGCAGGTGGAAACGGCCGTCGTGCCGCCCGGGTTCTTCTTCTTCTCGTGGCGCATGGTCTCGCGCAGCGCGTAGTTCGTGCGCTCGGAGTTCTTCATGCTCTTGTCGAAGTAGAAGCCGAGCCAGGGCTCGACGACCGTGTCGATATAGAGAACGTCGAGTTTGCGGCAGAGCTTCACGAGATCGACCGAGCCGGTATCGACCGACAGATTGACGCAGAAGCCCTGACCGCCGCCGGCCGTCAGAAGCGGCTTCAGCAGTTCCTTGTAGTTTTCCTTGGTGACGGCCGCCTTGATGTGCTTGACGCCGTGCTTCTTCATGATCTTCAGGTCGGCCGCGTCTTCACGCGGGTCGATGACGACCATCCGGCTCTTGTCGTAGGTGAAATGCCGCTCGATCAGCGGCAGGGTGCCGCGGCCGATGGAACCGAAGCCGATCATGACGATCGGGCCGGTGATTTCGCCGTAAACCGGATGAGAGGCTTCCGCCATAGGGTCTTCTCCTGAACGTGTTCTTTTAAGGCAAGCCGATCCGGGTTCGGTCGGCTCTGGGCAATATGCGCGCCCCTAGATCATAAATCGATGTCACAATAAAGGGCCGGCATCTTTCGGCGATCCCTTAAATGACGGCTCTCGTGGTGCCGAAGGGTTCAGGACTCGACCAGCCGGGCGGGAATGAGGCCGCGCAACGCATTGCCCATGAACAGCGAGCCCGCGCGCACGGCATCGAGTGTCAGGCGCTCGACACGGGCGCGGCGGGCGCAGATCAGCTCGGTGCGCAACACGCCGGCCAGCAGGCCGCAGGCGATCGGCGGGGTTTTGAGAATGCCTGTGCCATCGTCCAGAAACAGCGAGGTGATGGTCCCCTCGCAGGGTTCACCGCGCTCGTTGAGCAACAGCACCTCGTCGGCCTCTCCCGCCGGCCACTCGCCACGCGCCGCGTCATAGGCATCCCGCCGGCTCGTCTTGTAGCGGAGCAGCGGATTGGTCGAGGCGAGGCGGGTTTCGGCAATCCGGACGCGCCAGACGGTGCCCGGCGGCTGGGCCGTGAAGGGCACGACGGCGATATCGAGGTGGCCGTCGCGCGCGAGTTCCAAACGGACGCGGGAGGGACAGGCAGCGTGGGCAACGGCGCGTTCGAGCCGGGAGGTCACGTCGTTCGGCAGGGTGAAGCCGAGGCGGCGGGCGGAGCGGGAGAGGCGAGCCATGTGCAGGCGCAGTCGCGCGAAGCCGGTGTCGGGACTCTGGGGCGGTTCGTATCGCAGCGTCTCGATCAGGGTGAAATCGCTCATGGCGCATTCCCCAGTGCGGGGGCCTCGTCGCCCAGCGCGAAGCGGGCCTTCAGCAGGCATTCGGCATATTCCGCCTCGGCGGTAGAATCATAGACGATGCCGCCGCCGACATTAAAGATCGCTTCGCCGGTGTCGAACAGCGACAGGGTGCGGATGGCCACGCTGAAACGCATGTCGCCGTTCGGCGCGATATGGCCGATGGCGCCGCAATAGGCGTCGCGCGGGCCCGTTTCCAGCGTGCTCAGGATCTCCATCGCCCGGATCTTCGGTGCACCCGTCACCGAGCCGCAGGGAAAGAGAGCCCGGAAGATGTCGGCGATGGCAAGGCCCGGAGAGAGCCTTGCCTGGACATGGCTCACCATCTGGTGGACGGTCGGGTAGGTCTCGATGTCGAACAGCCGGGGCACGTCGAGGGTGCCGACCTCGGTAATGCGCGAGATGTCGTTGCGCAGGAGATCGACGATCATGCGGTTTTCCGCCTGGGTCTTGCCATCGGCCAGCATGGCCGCGACGATCGCTTCGTCTTCGGCAGGGGATGCGCCGCGCGGCGCGGTGCCCTTCATCGGATGCGTTTCGATCATCCCGTCCGCGATTCTGAAGAACAGCTCCGGCGAGCGCGACAGGAGGGTCGGGCCATCGAGATGGACGAGGGCCCCGTAGCGCACCGGCTGGCGCTCGATCAGCGACCAGAAGGCGTCGAGCGGATCGCCGTTCCAGCGGGCTGTGATCGGCATAGTGAGGTTCGCCTGATAGCAGTCGCCCTGCCGCAGATGGCGGTGCAGCCGGTCGAAACGATCGCGATAGGCGGGGAGATCCCAGGCGGCGCGGGGTGATGTGAGAAACGGCGTGTTGTCGCGCCGTCGTCGGGGCTGGCCAAGTGGATGGTCGGCGTCGGCCGGACGCTCGAAGACGCCGAAGCACAGGAGCGGCGTTTCCCGGTTTTCCGGCGCCAGCGGTGCCAGCCGGTCCTCGAACAGATAGCCAGCCTCATAGGCCATGAACCCCGCCAGCCACTTGCCGTTCGCCTTCGCCGCTTCCATGCGGGCGAAGGCGATGAAGACCTCGGCGCGCGTGCGCGCGGTGATGATCTCCAGCGGCTCGGCAAAGAGCGTCACCGTGCCGGTCGTGTCGTCGCTGAAGAGGATGAACGGGTCGGTGGGCATCGGGGTTTCCGGGTTGTGGGCTGCCCCTCATCCGGCTGCCGCCACCGTCTCCCCGTCCTGACGGGGAGAAGGAACGTGAGGTTGGCCGCTCGCTCAGACTGTGAGCACGCCACGTCCCCTCTCCCCGCGAGCGGGGAGAGGGTTAGGGTGAGGGGCGGAGGTGGGCGAAGAGTGTCATTTCAATCCAGCGCTCACGCGGGTCACGCCGCGTCCAGTGCCTCCAGCTCGTCGATCAGTCCTTCGATCATCGAAAGGCCCTTTTCCCAGAAGGCGGGGTCGGTGGCGTCGAGGCCGAAGGGGGCGAGGAGCTCGCTGTGATGCTTGCTGCCGCCGGCCTTCAGCATCTCGAAATATTTCTGCTGGAAGCCGCCCTCGGCCTTTTCATAGACGGCGTAGAGCGAGTTCACCAGGCAATCGCCGAATGCATAGGCGTAGACGTAGAAGGGCGAATGGATGAAGTGGGGGATATAGGCCCAGTAGGTCTCGTAGCCCTCCGAAATCGCGATGGCCGGGCCGAGGCTTTCCGCCTGTATGGACAGCCAGAGCTGGCCGATGGCCTCCGGCGTCAGCTCGCCGTCCTTCCGCGCCGTATGCAGCTTGCGCTCGAATTCATAGAAGGCGATCTGGCGCACGACCGTGTTGATCATGTCCTCGACCTTCTGGGCGAGCATCGCCTTGCGCTCGCGCTTGTCCGTCGTGCGCTCCAGCAGTGCGCGGAAGGTCAGCATCTCGCCGAAGACGGATGCGGTTTCCGCAAGCGTCAGCGGCGTCGAGGCCATCAGCGCACCCTGTCCACCTGCCAGCACCTGATGCACGCCATGGCCGAGTTCGTGCGCGAGCGTCATAACGTCGCGCGGCTTGCCCATGTAGTTCACCAGCACATAGGGGTGGGCCGAGGGCACGGTCGGATGCGCGAAGGCACCCGGCGCCTTGCCCGGGCGCACCGGCGCGTCGATCCAGCCGCCATCGAAGAAGCGGCGGGCGATGGCGGCCATTTCGGGGTCGAAGGCGCCATAGGCCGAGAGCACCGTCTCGCGCGCCTCGCTCCAGGGGATCAGGTGATTGGGCGTTTCCGGCAGGGGCGCGTTGCGGTCCCAGAAGTTCATCCGCTCCATGCCCAGCCACTTCGCCTTCATGGCATAGTAGCGGTGCGACAGGCGCGGATAGGCCTCGCGCACGGCCTGCGCCAGCGCGTCCACCACCTCGCGCTCCACCCGGTTCGCCAGATGCCGGCTGTCGGCGATGTCGGTAAAGCCGCGCCAGCGGTCGGAAATTTCCTTGTCCTTGGCCAGCGTGTTGGTGATGAGCGCGAAGGTGCGGATGTTGGCCTTGAACGTCGCAGCCAGTGCCTGCGCGGCCTTGCGGCGCGTTTCCGGGTCCGGCTCCTGCAGCAGGCTCAGCGTGCGCTCCAGCGGCAGCACCGCGCCATCCACGGTGAAGGTCAGCGCGGCCATGGTCTCGTCGAACAGGCGGTTGAAGGCGCCGGCACCGGTCATGGATTTTTCAAGGAACAGCTGCTCCAGCCGGTCGTCCAGCTGGTAGGGCTTGTCCATCCTCAGATCGAGAATCCAGGGGCGGTAATGCGCCGCCAGTGCGTCGGCGGCGAGTGCCGCCTCGAGCACCGCATCGTCGATCCGGTTCATCTCCAGCGCAAAGAACAGGAGATGGCTCGCATCGTCCGTGAGCTTGGCCTGCACATCGCCGAAGAACTTGCCGATTTCGGGGTCGGAGGTGTCGGTATAATAAGTGAGCCCGGCATAGGAGCCGATGCAGCCCATGAGGTCTTCCAGCGCCTCGAATTCCTGCACCGCCTTCCCCAGGCCTTCGTCACCGGTCTTTGCGGCCGCGTCCGTCAGGCGGCCCTTCCACTTGGCCTCGAAGGCCAGGCATTCGGCGCCGGCCTTTTCCATGTCGTCGCGGAAGGCCTGCGAATTCGGTGCGGGATAGAGATCCTCCAGCTTCCATGTCGGCAGGTCGCCCAATGCGGCGTCGAGGGTCGAGGCATCTGCGGGGCTCATGACATGCTCGGGAAAAGACGACGTCCGGGGAGAAAGGGTCATTGCGGTCACTCGCTTGCTTCGGCGCGCCAAGGCACTCGGCCGGCCTTGGCGCGGGGCCGGAACCTAACGTCCCCGTTGGTTAAAATGCAAGTCTTTCGCCAAACACCGTGTTCAATCCTTTGTGCCAGGAATGGACGCTGAAAGTGGCGCGCAGGACTGTGCGCCGATGACGTTGAGGCAGGAGGTCCCATGGCAGCGCAGATTCTCGTGATCGAGGACGATCCGGTCCAGCGGCGGATCCTGACAGGCATGATCGAGCGGCTCGGCCATATCGCGCATGTGGCTGAAAACGGTCGCGCAGGGCTCGATGTGCTGCTGCGCCGCGGCGCACGGATCGATGTCATTCTCCTCGACCTGATGATGCCGGAAATGGACGGCCATGCGGTGCTCGCGGCGCTGGCCGAACGCAATATCACCACGCCCGCCATCGTGCAGACCGGGCAGGGCGGCATCGAGACGGTGGTGCTCGCCATGCAGGCCGGCGCCTTCGATTTCGTGGTGAAGCCGGTCTCGCCGGAGCGGCTGGCGGTGGCCATCGGCAATGCCTTGAAGCAATCCGGTCGGCCCGTGCGCGGCTCGACCAGCCGGCGCAGCCGTGGCGATGTCGTGCGTTTCGAGGATGTGGTTTCCGCCAGCGAAGCGATGATCCGCGTGCTCGATCTTGCCAAGCGCGCCGCCCAGTCGAGCATTCCCGTGGTGCTCGAAGGCGAATCGGGCGTCGGCAAGGAGATGGTGGCGCGTGCCATCCAGTCCGGCAGCGACCGATCCGGCAAACCTTTCATCACCGTCAATTGCGGCGCGATCCCCGCCAATCTCGTGGAAAGCATCCTTTTCGGCCATGAGAAGGGCGCCTTTACCGGCGCGACCGAAAAGCATGCCGGCAAGTTCGTCGAGGCGGATGGTGGCACGTTGTTCCTGGACGAGATCGGCGATCTGCCGCTTGCCGTGCAGGTGAAGCTCCTGCGCGCCGTGCAGCAGGGCGAAATCGAGACGGTGGGTGCGCGCCTGCCGCAGAAGGTCGATGTGCGGCTGATCTCGGCCACCAACAAGGACCTGATCACCGAAGTCCGCGAAGGTCGGTTCCGGGAGGACCTCTATTACCGCCTGAACGTCTTCCCCATCGCCATTCCCGCGCTGCGCCGCCGCAAGGAGGACATTCCTCTGCTGGTGCGCAACTTCGTGGAGATCTTCTCCAGCGAGCAGCGACTGGCCAAGACACGCACGATCAGCCATGGCGCCATGGCGCTGCTGACGGCTTACGACTGGCCGGGCAATATCCGCGAACTGGAAAGTGCCATCTACCGCGCCGTCGTCATGGCGGAGCATTCCGAACTCGACGTCACGGATTTTCCGCAGTTGGCCGTCACGCTGCCGGACGGACTGGCGCATGGCGTGATCCCGCATCTCTCGTCCGAGCCGTTGCGGAGCGAGGGTTCGACCGGCGCTCCGTCGTTCTATGCCGGACTGTCGCATGCCCGTCCGGCACAGAGCGAACCGCCTCTCTCGCCATCCGAACGGCGCGCGATGCGGTCGGTGGAGACGGTAACCGATTCGGCCATTCCGAGCATCGACGCCGGTGGCAATGTGCGAAAGCTGGCCGAGGTCGAGGAGGAGCTGATCCGGTTCGCGCTGAAATTCTATCGCGGCCAGATGAGCCAGGTGGCGCGCAAGCTCGGCATCGGGCGCTCGACGCTCTACCGCAAGCTCAAGGATTACGGGATCGATCCGGACGATCCGTTCTCTGAAGCCGCGTGATTCACGTCCTGTTGGGACAAGCTTGCCTTACGCTTTCGTCGAAAACATGCGGTGTCGTTTAGACCTTGTTAGTGGTCCGTTCACTATATTATAAGGATAAGGGACGACTGTGGCATAAATGCCATGCTGTCACCGTATTTGATAGTCAACTGGACAGCCACAGGGAGCGGCGTGTCCGTCGACGGGGAAGAAGGTTTGCAGGATTTGTCGGGAATGATAACGCCTTTCGGCACCAAAGTGCGCGACCTTTGCCGCCGTTGGGCCGGCCGCATGCCGCGTCTTCTCGGATCGCTGGTCATTGCCGCATCCATGGTGACGCCCGGCGTGGTCCCCGCCGTCGAGGCTGCCGGGCAGACCCGGACGCTCAAGATCTTTTTCATCCATACCCGCGAGAAGGCCGAAATCACCTTCAAGCGCAATGGCCGCTACGACCCCAAGGGTCTGCAGCAGGTCAACAACATGCTGCGCGACTGGCGCCGCAATGAGCCGACGAAGATGGATCCGCGTCTTCTCGATCTGATCTGGGAAGTCTACCAGAAGAGCGGCTCGCGCGATTACATCCACGTCGTCTCCGCCTACCGCTCCCCGGCCACGAACGGCATGCTGCGCTCGCGCACCAAGGGTGTCGCCAAGAAGAGCCAGCACATGCTCGGCAAGGCGATGGACTTCTACCTGCCCGACGTGAAGCTGAAGACGCTGCGCGAAATCGGCATGAAATTCCAGGTCGGCGGCGTCGGCTACTACCCGACATCCGGTTCGCCCTTCGTCCATATGGATGTCGGCGGCGTGCGTGCATGGCCGCGCATGAGCCGCGGCGAATTGGTTCGCCTGTTCCCGGACGGCAAGACCATGCACCTTCCCTCCGACGGCTCGCCGCTTCCCGGCTATGAGCAGGCGGTGGCGGACTACAAGCGCCGTGTCGGCTCCAGCGCCATCGAAGTGGCCGGCGGCGGGACAAAGGGTGCCGGCGATCGCGACACCAAGCGCGGCGGCAAGAACCTCTTCGCCATGCTGTTCGGCGGTGGCGGCGACGAGGACGAAGATGCAACGGCGATTGCAAGCGGTGCCCCCAGCGGGTCCGAGAGCGATGATTCCGAAGCGCCTGCCCAGGCGCTCGCCCGTACCACCAAGCCCGCGACCGCTCCGGTTCAGCAGCCGGTTCTTGCCGGTGTAGAGGGTGCGGACGAAGGCCCCGTGGTTGCCGAACAGACCGTCAAGGCGCCGGTTCCGCTCGTTCGCCCTGCTTTCCAGGAAGCCGATACGGCCGTTCAGACCGCGCTCGTGGCGCCGACCCGGAATGCTGCGCAGGATGCTCTTGCCGCAGCGCTTCCCGATCCGGCGGCGACAGGCCTGGCGACCACAGGCGAGGAATTTGCCGATCTGCGGAGCTACAAGGTTCCCGTGCCGATGGCGCGCCAGACCGATCCGCAGGGTAGCGAGGCATTGCTTGCCAGTGCCGACCCGAATGCGATGACCGAGGATTCCGAAGCTCTTGGCTTCGTGCCCGTACCGGCCCTTCGTCCGGCTGGTGAAGCTGCCCTGATGGCGGTTGCCCAGGCCGACGTCTCCGGCGCAACGGCTGGCATGGCTGCACAGCCGCTGCCGGCACCGACAACGACGGCTCCGGCTGTGATTGCGACCGCACAGGCCCCGGTCGATACCGCGGCGGAAGCCGGTGCCAAGGTTGCCCTTGCGGCCCCGACCGTCGCCACCATCCCTGCTGCGCGACCGGAAGCCGTGGCCACGGCGCAGACGCCGCCGGCCGTTCCGGCCCGTGATCCCACCCGCATCGCTGCGGCACCGGTTCGCCCGGCCAACCCGCCGGTCGAGCTTGCGTCCTACGCGCCGGCTCCGTCGTCCGCACCGCGTGATCCGTTCGGCAGTGCCTTCGATGCGCCCGCCGAGGTGCCGACCAAGGCCGCCCGTCCCAAAAAGGTTCAGGCCGATGCCGCGCATCGCACCTCCGTGCGCACGGAGCCGAAGCTGACGCAGAAAATCATTGCGGAATGGGCGCTCTCGACCAGCCGCATGGCGACCTTGTCGAAACCGGTGAAGGCACCGCGCTTCGTCTCCCGCTCGCTGCGTGCCTCGCCGACGACGGTCTACTCCGCCGGTTTCACCAACCGTCCGGCCGTGGCCGATACGGCAAAGTTCAGCGGTACAGCTGTCAACTTCATGGAAGTTCAACGTTTCAACTGAGGGTGGCGGTATTTGAGGTGCGACCTCAGCCATTCCCGCTCCCTAAAACACAAAAATGCCCCGGAAACCCGGGGTATTTTTGTCTCTATACGGTAAATCCCCTAAAAATAGATCTTTTGGTTGTAAACTCGGGCGAAATTTGACACCGTCTCAGCAGACTTACAGTAAGTCAGCATTCGGAGTCCGGTCATGGCCACCAAGGCACACTCATCGCTCTCCCCATTCAGTCCGGAATGGCGCGATCTGAATTCCGTTCCTCGGCATCGCTATTTCACGTCGAATCCCGTGGTCGATCGCCTCAGGCGTGCGGTGCCGTTCGATCATATCGCGATAAGTGGACTCGACCTCGAGGGGTATCAGTTCGGACATGGTGTGTCCGTGGATACGGACCTGCCGCCTGCCTATGTCGAGACCTATGCGCGCGAGCGGCTCTATGAGATCGATCCGTTCGTCAAGGCCGCGCTTTCGGGAAAGGTCGTGATCGAGGCCGAGGTCTTCGCGGAGACGCCGAGGCCTGCCCTTCTGGAGCGTGTGACATCGACCTTCAACGTTCACAATCGAACGCTCGTGCCGGTCATGCGCAGTTCCGTGGTCTACGGCGCCGTCACCTTCATGCGGGAGCTGCCGTTCGACAGCGAAGAGCTCGCATTCCTCACACTGATCGCGCCCTCCCTGCATGCAGACGTCACGCGGCCGCTGATGGAGCGCTTTGCCGTTTCGCATCTGCGGTTGTCGCGCGGTGAAGTTGCCTGTCTGAAGCAGGCGAGCCATGGCCTGACCAGCGAGGGCATCGCGCGGGCGACGGGCTATCAGAACGATACGGTGAACAGCTACATCAAGTCGGCCATCAAGAAGCTGGGAGCCGCAAACCGCACCCACGCCATCGCCGATGCCATCCGACGAAACCTCATCCATTAAACTTGAGCGACCGCACAGGCCTTCAAACGCAAAACGCCGCCCGTCGAACATGACGCGCGGCGTTGATGCTGCCTGCGGATGACCGCGGCTGGACTATTCCATACCCAGAGCGGCCATGTAGGTCTGGAGGATCGTTTCCTCCTCGATGCGTTCGTTCGCATCCTTCTTGCGCAGGCGAATGATCGTGCGGATCGCCTTGGTGTCGTAGCCGCGGCCCTTGGCCTCGCCCATGACGTCCTTGATGTCGTCGGCAATCGCAGCCTTTTCTTCTTCCAGGCGCTCGATACGCTCGATGAACTGGCGAAGCTCGGCAGCGGCGACGTTTTCCACGCCCGTTTCCGGGATTGTTCTCTCGTCCATTCCTGTTGTCCTTTTCGTTCAGGCTGTTTGATTGAGCATACGCCTCGCCGTCCGGCCGGGGAGGGCGAAGACGGGATGCGGGAATTTCGGAGGCTTTCGGGCCTCATGCCCGGCTGGGCCGTCACCTGCCGTGAAGCAGCGTCGAGGTCAAGTCACTTTGCGCAAAGATTGCCGCGCACTGCCTCCGCCTGCATCGTGCTCACGCCTTCGGGCGGTTGATCTCGAAGGCCGCCTGCTTGTCGGTGCTCGCTTCGCGCTGGTGCTTCTCGCGCCATTCGTCATAGGGCATGCCGTAGACGATCTCGCGGGATTGCTCCTTGCTCAACGGCTGTCCACTCGCCTCGGCCGCATCGCGATACCAGTTGGAAAGGCAGTTCCGGCAGAAGCCGGCAAGGTTCATGAGGTCGATGTTCTGGACGTCGCTGCGCTCGCCGAGATGCGCCAGCAGGCGGCGGAAGGCGGCGGCCTCGAATTCGGTTCGCTGTTCCGGTGAGAGCTCGGGCATCGGGCTTGTGTCGGGCATAGGCATATCCTTTCGGTCGGCGGAGCGGGCAGGGCCCCAATGCAAAGTGTTACGCGGCGTAAGGCCCCGTGCGGGAGGCGTGTCGCTCCGTGCGGTGCAGGTCGGCGCGGGCGTTCAGCCGCTCGAAGATCGGCGCCAGACGGTCGATCCAGGCGGCGACGCCTTCGGGCGTGCCGATCTCGTCCTGGCGCACCTCGATCAGCGCATGCGGCATGCCGGTTTCCATGCAGTGGCGGTAGAGCGTGTCGCCCCGCAGGGCGCCGTCATAGGGTTCGTTGTCGCCGACCACGACGTCGCCGGGTTCGCGCAGCGCTGCCAGGAGCGGCAGCACGGCGCGCGCGTCGGTGTCCCAGAGCACGGTGACATGCCAGGGGCGGGGTTCGCCCTTCCAGGCCGGTGTGAACGAGTGGAGCGACAGGATGAGCGGCGTGCTGCCGCTTGCCTGCGCAACCTCGGCGATGGTGTCGGCCACGGCCCGGTGATAGGGGCGATGGTAGCCCTCCAGGCGTGCCTCGGCTTCTGCCTCCGATAAAGGATGATTGCCGGCGATGATCGCGCCGTCGGAAATCTTCATGATCAGGGTCGGATCGTCCTCGCCGCGGTTCGGGTCGATCAGCAGGCGGGAATAGCGGCTCATCACGGCGGGCACGTTGAGACGCTTGGCCAATCCCCGGATCAGCGGCTCTACGCCGATGTCGTAGGCGATGTGCCGGGAAAAGGCGCTTTCGGCCAAGCCGAGGGTGCCGTAGCGGGGTGGCAGCCGGTTGGTCGCGTGGTCGCCGAGCAGCACGAGCCCGCGGCCCATATCGCCTCTGATGATCTCGAACGGCGCCTCGTCGGCCATTGGGTTCAACCTCTTTGCATGCCTTTGCAATTTTGATGGCATGTCGAAAAGGCGATCGCAAGGCAGGCGCATCGGGACTATGCAATGCCTGCCTGGAAAAAGCCGGAAATGAGGGCTTACACCTCCGTTGACTTTCGCCCCGCACCGTCGCAAGAAAGTGCCTCGACAAAATGCAATGGAGCACCATTGGAAACCGTGTCTCGACATCTTCTCTCCTCGTCGAACATGCGTCGCTTGTCTCTCGGTGGATTGACTGTCTTCGCGCTCGCGCTCGCCTCCCCCCTCGTGGCAACGGAGGCGCGCGCCGAATTTCGCGTCTGCAACGGTACGCAGAACCTCGTCGGGGTGGCCATCGGCTACCGCGCCAAGGAAGGCTGGATCACCGAGGGTTGGTGGCAGGTACCTGCCACCACCTGCGCGACGCTGATCGAGGGCGAACTGCAATCCCGCTACTATTATCTCTACGCCGAAGATGCGGCGCGTGGTGGCCGGTGGACAGGCAACGTCAACATGTGCGCCGCTGAAAACGAGTTCAAGATCGTCGGCGTGCAGGACTGTTTTGCGCGCGGTTTCCAGCGCATGGGCTTCAAGGAATACGATACGGGACGCCAAGGCAGCTGGATGGTTCAGCTTTCCGATACGCCCGGGACTCAAGAAGGCCAGAATTGATGAGACGGAATAGAAAAGCCAAAATCCTTGCGACGCTGGGACCGGCGTCGAACGAAGAGGCGATGATCCAGAAGCTGCACGAGGCCGGTGCGGATCTCTTCCGCATCAATATGAGCCATGCCAGCCACGACATGATGCGCACGCTCATCGAGCGCATCCGCTCCGTCGAGGCCCGTTGCGGCCGCCCCATCGGCATTCTCGCCGACCTTCAGGGCCCGAAGCTTCGCGTCGGCAAGTTCGTCGATAGCAAGGTCGACCTCGTTCCCGGCCAGACCTTCACGCTCGACGACAACGAGGCGCTTGGCGACAAGACCCGCGTCTTCCTGCCGCATCCCGAAATTCTCGAAGCGGTCAAGGCCGGCGACCGGTTGCTGATCGATGACGGCAAGCTGCATCTGCGCGCCGAAAGCGCCGACGGCAAGAGCATCGTCTGTACCGTCGTGTCCGGCACCAAGATCTCCGACCGCAAGGGCGTGAGCCTGCCCGATACGCTGCTCGGCGTCGGCGTCCTCACCGACAAGGACCGCGCCGACCTCGATGCCGTGCTTGCCACGAATGAAGTCGACTGGGTGGCGCTCTCCTTCGTCCAGCGTCCCGAAGACCTGATCGAAGTTCGCAAGATCTCCGGTGGTCGCGTTGGCCTGATGTCGAAGATCGAGAAGCCGCAGGCGATCGAGCGGATCGACGAAATCATCGAGCTTTCGGATGCGCTGATGGTTGCCCGTGGCGACCTTGGTGTCGAGATGCCGCTTGAGGCCGTGCCCGGCCTGCAGAAGCAGCTCATCCGCGCCTGCCGCCGCGCCGGCAAGCCGGTCGTCGTCGCCACACAGATGCTGGAATCGATGATCTCGGCACCGGTCCCGACCCGCGCCGAAGTCTCCGACGTTGCCACCGCCGTGTTCGAAGGTGCCGATGCCGTCATGCTGTCGGCCGAGTCCGCCTCCGGCGATTACCCGGTCGAGGCCGTCGCGACCATGTCGTCGATCGCCAGCAAGGTCGAAACCGACCCGCATTATTCCGGCATCATCTACGCCCAGCGCACGCCGCCGGAAGCGACGGGTGCGGACGCCATCTCGCTTGCCGCGCACCAGATCGCCGAAACGCTGAAGCTGTCGGCCATCGTCTGCTACACGTCTTCGGGCAATACCGGCCTGCGCACGGCGCGCGAGCGTCCGCAGGTGCCGATCCTTGCCCTCTCGCCCGTCATCCAGACGGCGCGCCGGCTCTCGGTCGTCTGGGGCATGCACTGCGTCGTCACCAGCGATGCGACCGACCTTGACGACATGGTCAATCGTGCCTGCCGTATCGTCGCTTCGGAAGGCCTTGCCAATCCGGGCGACCGCATCATCATCTCGGCCGGTGTTCCACTCGGCACGCCCGGCGCCACCAACATGCTGCGCATCGCCTATATCAGCGAAGACGGCGCCGGCGGCGTCTAAGCGTTAGACTATCCAACAGCAAAACGCCGCGTTCCCTCATGGGGACGCGGCGTTTTCGTGTTCATTCCTCGTTGTCGCCGGCGATGCGTTTCTCCGCTGCGCGGGCGATTCCCTCAAGATCGGGCGTCTCACCGGCAACGGTCTCGATGGCGGCGATGGCGACGTCGGTGACGGTGTAGTCGGGCTTGTGGCCGAGATTGTGGATGGTTACCAGTCGTGAGCCGGCGATCGCCTCGTGCAGCTGGCGGGAGTGGATGTCCGGCAGGACGACCTTGTCCCGGTCTCCGGTGATGATGACCGTGGGCGCCGTGATCTCGACATAGCGCGGCGCGACCTTCGTGACATAAGCGAGCAGGTTGGCGATATCGACGGCATTGTTGCGGAAGGTCGCCGGGCGGAGCGCCAGATAGGTCTTGCTCTCGGCGATATAATCGTCCGGCCGGTGGTTGGGCGCAAAGACGCTGCGGGTGGCCTTGTCCACCAGCAGGCGGCCGACGGTGGGTGCAACAAGGGTCGCGAAGAGATCGCCGAGCAGGGGCGTCTTGGCGACGTCATAATACCATTCGACACCGCCCGGCCAGGGATGGGTGGCGGGGGAGAGGAAGACGAGCCCGGCCACCATGTCCTTGTGGTTTAGGGCAAAGGTCGCGGCGATCGCGCCGCCGAAGGAATGGGCGACGATGATCGCCTTGTCGATTCCCCGCTTTTTCATGAGGGCGGCCACCGCATCCGCCTGTCCGTCCGGATAGGCGTTGCGCGGCCCGCCGCGCTCCGAATAGCCGAAGCCGGGGCGATCGAGGAATAGCATCTCAGCCCGGCCTTCCAGCTTCGCACGAAAGGCTGCCATCGGGTCGTTGAGATTGGCGCTGGCGCCGTGGATGAAGACGATGGGCGGCAGGTCCGCGCCGGGCGGGCGGGGCACGTGAACGCTGTTCATGCGGGTGCCGCCGATATCGGTGAGCTCGCCGTCATGGCCGCTGGTCCGCTCGAAGGCGGATGCCTGATAGGTTCCGGCGCCGACCCCCACGGCCATCAGGATGAGGAAGGCGGCGAGCGTCGAAAGCATGATGATCCTGCGGGTCGGGAAGGGAGGCATGGTCTGTCGTCGTCACACCGTTAGCGATCCCGGAGCCGATGCGCTACACCGATGGTAGGGCTTGCGGTCTGGAATCGGATTTACGATGTCATACGGAGCGCTGCGGGAAACGGTTCAGCGGCACGCGGATCGGCCCATTGTCGAAAGGTAGAGTAAGGCCCTTTCAGGTCCGGTTGCCCGCCAGCTTCTCTTCCAGCTCGCCCACCTGCTCCTGCGCCTTGCGCTCGGCGGGGTAGACGGCGAGGAACTGTTCCCAGGCGCGCAGGGCCAGTTCGTCCTTGCCGGAGGCGGTGAGGATTGCCGCCATTCCCGCGAGCGCACCGAAGTGACGCGGCTCCAGCGCGAGCACGCGGTTGATGTCGGACATGGATTTCCGGTAGTTGCTCATCTGATAGTGCAGCGTCGCCCGCTGGTTCCAGCCTTCGACATAGTCGGGCGCCAGCGCGATGACCTGGTCGTAGAGGTCGAGGGCGCTCGGCTGTTTGCTGTCGGCCACGGCCTTTGCCGCCCACTGCATGAGCAGGTTCACGGTCGCACTGCCCGAATCCTGCCATTCCAGACGGATCTGCTCGGCAATGCCGCGCGCCTTCTCAGCGTCCCGTTCGCGCTTCAGCGCGGCAAACAGGGTGTCGAGCTTTTCTGCCCGCGTCGGGAGCTTTTCCGGCTCGGCAGGCTTCGCCGTGGACATCTCTGCCGTTGGCACCTGCGCGGTATCCGCTGCCTGGACAGCGCCGAGGGGCGACATGACGAGACATGCCGCAACCAAAGGGGCCAGGCAAAACGGTGCGGGAATCAGGGTACGGGACATGAAAAAGGCCATGGTGAGAAGGTATCCCGCCATGGCCTCAGATCAAATCAATTTTATGACATGTTTCTCGACCGAAGGTCGAAACACATGTCACTTCAGTCCCGCTTCGGCAGATATGCCTCAGCCCTGACGGGCTTTGAAACGCGGGTTGAGCTTGTTGATGATATAGACGCGGCCCTTGCGGCGAACCAAACGGTTTTCGCGATGACGGGCCTTCAGCGACTTAAGCGAATTTTTGATCTTCATCTTTCTGATCCGCAGTTGCGGCGAATGCACATTCGCACAGGGTCTAAACAATCAAAAAGCGCGCCTGCGAGCCTGTCAGGGCTGAGCGCGCTCTTTACGGTGGCTGGCAAATACCCCGCGCCCGGGCTGCTGTCAACCATAACGGCCGGGATTTCGGACGCGAAGCCCGGTTTTTAGCAGGTTTGCGACATCCGGCGCAAAGCCTGCCCAAGCACCGTCACATGGCCCATCTTCCGGCCCGGACGGGCATCCTCCTTGCCATAGAGATGAACGAGCGTACGGGGCTCCTGCAGCCAGCGCGGCAGGTCATGGATGTCGTCGCCGATGAGATTCTGCATCACCGCATCCGAATGGCGGGCGGTATGCCCAAGCGGCAGGCCGCAGACGGCGCGGATATGCTGCTCGAACTGCGAGACAACGCAGGCCGCCTCCGTCCAGTGGCCGGAATTGTGGACGCGGGGCGCGATCTCGTTGACGACAAGCCCGCCATCCGGCCGCACGAAAAACTCGACGCCGATGACGCCGACGTAATCCAGTGTTTCCAGAATCGCTCTTGCCGCAGCAGTCGCAGCCTGCGTGGCTGCCGCGTCGATTGTCGCCGGTACGGTGGAGGTGTGGAGAATGCCGTTGCGGTGAACGTTCTCCGCCGGGTCGAAGGCGGCGACCGCACCGTCGGTTCCGCGCGCGGCGATGATGGAGATCTCGCGGTCGAACGTGACGAAGCTTTCCAGAATCAGCGGCACGGCGCCCAGGCGCTCGTAGACGTCTGCTGCATTCTCGCTGCCATCGCGGAAGACATGTTGGCCCTTGCCGTCATAGCCGAGACGGCGGGTCTTGAGCACGCCCTTTCCGCCGAAATCGGCAAGGGCTGCCGTCAGCTCAGCGGCGCTGTCGATCGTGTGGAAACGGGCCGTCTCCAGGCCGCAAGCATTGAGGAAGCGCTTCTCGGTCACCCGGTCCTGCGCCACCTCCAGCGCCTTCGGCGGCGGATAGACCGGCCGGCTGCGGGCAAGGCGCGTGGCGGCGGCCACGGGCACGTTCTCGAATTCGTAGGTGACGATATCGCAGGCCTTAGCCAGTGCGTCGAGCGCGGCTTCATCGTCGTAAGCGGCTGCGATCTGCCGGTTGGCGGCCTGCGCTGCCGGACAATCCGCCTGCGGCTCGAGGATGACGGTGCGCACGTTCAGACGCGCGGCGGCCATGGCGAGCATGCGGCCGAGCTGGCCGCCACCGATGATGCCGAGCGTGATCATGCCGGGTCGACCGGATATTCGGCGACCGCGGCGCTCTGCTCTGTGCGCCAGATATCCAGCCTGTCGGCGAGATCCGGATCGGACAGGGCGAGCACGGCGGCCGCCAGCAGTGCGGCATTGATGGCGCCGGCGCGGCCGATGGCGAGCGTGCCGACCGGAATGCCCGCGGGCATCTGAACGATGGAGAGCAGGCTGTCCTGGCCCGACATGGTCTTCGACTGCACCGGCACGCCGAAGACGGGCAGGGCGGTCATGGCGGCGGTCATGCCGGGAAGGTGGGCGGCACCGCCAGCCCCGGCGATGATCACCTTGAAGCCTTCCTCGCGGGCGGAGGTGGCGAAGGTCACCAGCCGGTCGGGCGTGCGGTGAGCCGAAATGATGCGCGCTTCATAGGGAATGTCGAGCGCATCGAGCATGTCGGCGGCATTCTTCATGGTTTCCCAGTCGGACTGGCTTCCCATGATGATGGCGACGGGCGGCGGACCCGGGTTCGTCATGTCTCGCACTCCTTGAAGAGAGGTTCGCGGGATAGAGGTTG
Organism: Ferranicluibacter rubi; assembly: GCF_011603255.1. Lineage (GTDB taxonomy): Bacteria > Pseudomonadota > Alphaproteobacteria > Rhizobiales > Rhizobiaceae > Ferranicluibacter > Ferranicluibacter rubi. The sequence continues at coordinate 20,498 of NZ_JAANCM010000012.1, forward strand.
GCGCCGGCCTTCATGCAAGCCCGCGCTGGTCGATAAAGGGTTCACGCTCGGTCGTGTCTCACATCCGCATCAAGCCCATATCAGGCGATGATGTCGGGAATGATCACATCCTCGATCTTGGTGATCCTGTCCTTGATGACCAGCTTTTTTTTCTTCATCCGCTGAATTCTCAGCGCATCGCAGCCGGTCTGGATCATCGCATTGATGGCGACATCGTAATCCTCGTGCTCCTGCCGCAGACGCGCAACGCTCAGTCTGAGTTCGGCCTGGTCCTGATCGGGCATGCGGATTTCCCTGTCGGCATCCGGCGGCAGAACTGTCGTCGGGTAAGAAAGTTGGTGCGTGGCCGCACGGTCTCAAGCGGCCGGTTCGGATCATTGCGGCGCGGCGGGAACCTTCCGGCCCCGTGCGCGATTCATCCAAGGCGCGATCCTCTAGCATAGAACGATCGTTCACGGGAAGTTATCCGTTTCTGCGATTTCGCCTTCGACAAATCGGCAAACGCATGGCACACTTCCCCAGTTAGAACCTGAACATCCGGCGCCTGGCGACCGGATGCAAGCAAAAGGAAGGGACTGCCACATGAACATTGAGGCTCATCTTGCAACGCTTGAGAAAAAACACGGTGCTCTCGAAGAAGAACTGCATTCGGCTCTGACGAGACCGTCTGTGGAAGACGAGTATATTGCCACGATCAAGCGTCGGAAGCTGCGTTTGAAGGACGAAATCTCGAAGATCCGTTCGACGACTCATTGATTACGTAAAGCATTCTCTCCAGGGAAATTCACGTGACAGCCGGACCCAGCCGATCATGACGGCACGAGATCCGCGCTTTTGAAGCAAGACGCCTCGCAGACCGGCTCACCCCGTCTGCGAGGCGTCGGCTTTTTGGGCCGCCAGAATTGGTGCGCGCTGTGATGGAGTGCCGATGCTGGCGACCTGTTGCCGGGTCGTCCATACGGGTACTCCGCCGGACCGTCGTTCACGCAGCCTCTCCAAATCTCACAGCCTGTACGCTGATTCTGCCCGCTTGCCCGACGGCGGGGATGACCGGGAGTTGGCAAGGCGTGCGGACTCCTTATGCGGACCGTTCGGGCCGCGCCCTCTTTATCCGCCGATCTACGGCTGGCGACGGTGAAATCGGGTGATATGGGTCGAAGTGCGCCGTCGCGGGAGGGCTGGTCGTCGGGACGCAAGGCGTCACGCTGAAGAGCGCATGGTAAGCGAACGAATACAAAAATGGTGGGGCAACACCGGATGTCGCGCATCCAATGGGATCACAGTCTCGGCACACCACGAACGAACATTCCGTGCGCCCTGCCGCAGAGCCTGCGGAATGTGAAGCACACACCATGTCCGTGAAGCGACATGAGAACGAGCTAGCGCAGAACGGCACATTCCGCGAATAGTTCGATGAAGCGACCAAAAACGTCGCGAATATGCGACTTCGACGTGAACACGTTATAGAACGTTCGTCAGACGTACCGCACGCAGGTACGGTGCAATGCTCAATGCCTGCTGCACAATCAATCCCGATTCAGGGACTTACGCATCATACCCTTGAATCGGACACCACAATGCCGATCCTTCCACGGCTGAAACAGCGCATGCCTTTACCGAAAACGCCCCGAAGCCGCGTTCCGGTCACGGACAGAAGCCTTGTCCTCGCTCTGGCAGCTATCTTCAAGCGCCAGCCAACTCTCTGTGGTTGGTTTACCGCTGATAACCGTATGCACAGCGGCGACTAGGCCCAGAACTGATCCAACCAGAGATTGACGGCGTCGAATCCCGGCTTGTTGATCTGGTAGATGCGTTTCGTCCCGTTGGGCGAGACCGAAACGAGGTTGGAATCGAGCAGAGCCTTGAGGTGCTGCGAAACGGCCGGACGACTGATTGGTAAGCCTTCGGCAAGCTCATTGACGGTCTTCGGCGCGCGCCGAAGCTCCTCGAGCAGGTAGCGGCGGTTCGGGTCTGCGATGGCATTGAAGGGTGATAGATTTGACATATTAGAACGTTATTAGAAATGCACATTATCATCAAGTAAATTGTGCGTTGCCACAACCTATTTTTCGCAACCTTCTAATACTCGCCATTTGCGAGTATGATTTTTGGTGGGATTCTCTTGTAAGTAGAGATGCGCGTTCGCGCGGCTTGCCTTGGCAGGCGCACGGCGCGCCCTGGCATGGTTGATCCCCGGCGCGCGAGCGGCTATCGCTGAGCGCAAAGACAACACGCAGATGCACGCCCCCTTGGCCCGCTGGAGCACCTTCATGAGCTTGACCGACAATCGCTGCCGCCTCGTCCTCATCGTTCCCGATATCGCGGATGCCGCGGAGCGCGCCCGCATCGTCGGCGACGCGTTGAAAGGGGGCGACGTCGCCTCCGTCATCGTGCCGCAATACGGGCTCGATGACCAGGCCTTCCAGAAACATGCGGAAGCGCTTGTTCCGCTCATCCAGGAGGCCGGCGCTGCGGCGCTCGTCGCGGGCGATACCCGCGTCGCCGGGCGGGCCCGCGCCGACGGCTTGCATGTCGAGGGCAATCACGAGGCCATGACCGAGGCGATGGAGAAATTCTCGCCGAAGCTCATCGTCGGCGGCGGCAATGCGGCCGACCGGCATCATGCGCTGGAGATCGGCGAGGCAAAGCCCGACTATATCTTCTTTGGCAAGCTGAACGGCGACATCAAGCCGGAGGCGCATGGGAAGAACGTGGCGCTCGGCGAGTGGTGGTCGTCGATGATCGAGATCCCCTGCATCGTCATGGGCGGTGCCGACCCTGCCTCCGCCCTCGTGGTCGCAGAAAGCGGCGCGGAGTTCGTGGCGCTGCATCGTGCCGTTTTCGAGGTGCCGGAGCGGGCTGCTGCCGTGATTGCGGAGGTCAATGCACTGCTTGACGAAAAAGCGCCACGGTTTGGCGCTTAAGACCGGGAATGCTGGATCGTTCGCCCCGTCTCTGCCTTTTTTCTGCTGCCCTGTTCTCTGTGAGTATGGCCGGCCTGCCTGCGAGCGCGCAGGATGCGCTTCCGGGCGTCGAGCCCGATACAGCCATTATCGCTCCGGCCGACAAGCAAGCGCCGCCTGATACGGAAGCCGGGACCGAGCCGGAGGACGATGCGACGAGCGAGACCGGCGTGACGGCCAAGCGCGGCCGCATCACCCCGTTCAATGGCGCAGCCCTTCCGGAAAACGAAATTCCGGCGCTGCGGCGGCCGGGCGGCGAGGGAAAGCCTGCCGACGGCAAGATCGCGCCGTCCGGCGGCGTCAACGTGCTGGAGCGGATGGGCGTCGCCCTTCCGGCGCTTCCGGCGGAAAAGCCCTTCGAGGGCAAGGCCGACGATGCCTATGGCGCGTTCCAGCGCGGCTATTACCTCACGGCCATGGAGCTCGCTCTGCCGCGTGCGCAGCTGGGCGATGCCTCGGCGCAAACGCTGGTCGCGGAAATTTTCGCCCAAGGGCTCGGCGTGCCGCGCAAACCGAAGGACGCCGCCTTCTGGTACGGGCAGGCCGCAGCCTCCGGCGATCCCTCCGCCATGTTCAAATATGCGATCCTCCTGATGGAGGGACGGGACGTGCCGCGCGACAAGGCCCGCTCCGAGGAATTGATGAAGAAGGCGGCCGATCGCGGCAATGCCTCCGCCCAGTTCAACTATGCCCAGCTGCTGGTGGCCGACCAGCCGGGACAGGCCGGGCTGAAGGCAGCGATGCCCTATTACGAAAAATCTGCCGTACAGGGTATTGCGGATGCGCAATATGCGCTGTCGCAGATCTACCTGAATGTCGACGGCATTCCCGACGACAAGCGGGCACGGGCGCGGGAATGGTTGTTGCGGGCGGCCGCGGCCGGGGTCGATACGGCCCAGCTCGATGCCGGCATCTGGCTCGTGGACGGGGTCGGCGGCAGCCGCAACCTCGAACAGGGTTTCGGCTGGATGCTGCGTGCGGCGAATTCCGGCAATGTCGTCGCGCAGAACAAGCTCTCGCACCTCTATATCAATGCCATCGGCACGCGGCCCAATCCTGTGGAGGCGGCCAAGTGGTACGTGCTTTCGCGCCGTGCGGGCCTCAAGGACGACGATCTCGAGGACTTCTACCTCGGCATCGGCGAAGCCCAGCAGAAGGCGGCTCGCGAGGCCGCGAACCGTTTTCGTGCCGTGCGCGGCTGAGCGCTTGCGGCAGCCGTGCTGTTCGGCAGGTTTGCAGGGACTTGAAATTCGCGGGGATCTGTGGTCTTGAGGCGCCGCCCGGTGGATCGTCAGAACGATCCGCCGCGTTGTCGGCTTGATCCCCGGTTTCCTCGATGGATGCCGTCGTCGCCGACCGTTCTGTGACAGCCCCGCGATCTGCCGGTCCTCTCTCCGGCGCTTTTTTCAGAGGAAGCCCGAAATGGCCCGTTCCGCCCTTCTCAACGTCATGGTCCAGGCCGCCTTCAAGGCCGGCAAGTCGTTGTCCCGCGATTTCGGCGAGGTGCAGAACCTGCAGGTTTCGATGAAGGGACCCGGCGACTACGTATCGCAGGCCGATCGCAAGGCTGAAAAGATCCTTCGCGAAGAGCTGATGAAGGCCCGCCCGACCTATGGCTATCTCGGCGAGGACGGCGACGAGGTCGAGGGCACGGACGGCGCGCATCGCTGGATCGTCGATACGCTCGACGGCGCCACCAACTTCCTGCACGGCATTCCGCATTTCGCCATCACCATCGCGCTGGAGCGTCAGGGCGAGATCGTCACCGCCGTGATCCTCAACCCGGCAACCGACGAACTCTACACCGCCGAGCGCGGCGGCGGGGCCTTCCTCAACGATCGCCGCCTGCGCGTAGCCGCACGCCGCAGTCTGGCGGATTCCGTCATTTCCTCGGGTACGCCGTTCCTCGGCCGCGGGCACCACGGCAACCACCTTATCGAACTGCGGCATGTGATGGGCGAAGTCGCCGGCGTCCGCAGCCTCGGCTCGCCCTCCCTGGCACTGGCCTATGTCGCGGCCGGCCGGTTCGACGGCTACTGGGAACGCGGCCTGATGCCGTGGGATCTGGCAGCCGGCATCCTGATGGTGCGCGAGGCGGGCGGCTGGATCGCCGATATCGACGGCGGCAACAAGCCGATCGAAGACGGCTCGATCATCGCCGGCAACGAATATATCCGCAAGGCGCTGCACGAGGTCCTGCACCGCCCGATGCCCGGCAAGTAATCGAGACCGGATCGTGCCGGCCGCCTGGCACCCGGCATGTCCCATTTCTGCCGTTTTCCCGCGTCGATATCCGTCCGTCGGCGCGGTTTTTCCGGGCCGGCCGTTGCTCTGCCCAGGTCGTTGATCTCTCGCAGAATATGTGCGCGAACCGTTCCGGTTTGATAAATTATGCAGTAGGGTCTGCGCCATATGGCCGGGCCCGGCCGAGAGATGACCGGGCGGCCGGCTGGGAATCGAGAGAAGCGGCATGGCGAAACTGACATTGTCTGGCTGGGATGCGGAGCAGGGCGGGGACTACAATCCGAACAAGCTGACGAGCCCCATGGTGTTCTTCTGGACCATGGTCATCTTCCTCATCATCGTCGGCTTCGTCGGCGCCATCCTGTTCCGTCAGGCGCAGGCCGCCTTTCTCAGCAATCCCGGCCTCAACGGGCTGATCCTCGGCGTGCTGCTGATCGGCATCCTCCTCGTCTTCACCCATGTTCTGGCGCTCAGGCCCGAGGTGCGCTGGTTCAACAACTTCCGCGCCGCTGGCAGCGCCGACAAGGTCGGGCGCGATCCGGTGCTGCTCGCTCCCATGCGGGCTCTGATCGGCAAGCGCCATTCGATGGCTATCTCCACCGCCGCGCTCCGCTCTATTCTCGACAGCATCGCCACCCGGCTCGATGAATCGCGCGATACGTCGCGCTATCTTATCGGCCTTCTCGTCTTTCTCGGCCTGCTCGGTACCTTCTGGGGCCTGCTCGGCACCATCGGTTCCATCAACACCGTCATCCAGTCGCTGGATGCCGGCAGCGGCAGCACGGAAGATGTGCTCTCGGCGCTGAAAACAGGCCTCTCCGCCCCCTTGACCGGCATGGGCACCGCCTTCTCCACCTCGCTGTTCGGTCTTGCCAGCTCGCTGGTTCTCGGCTTCCTCGATCTGCAGGCCGGCCGGGCGCAGAGCCGCTTCTACACCGAACTCGAAAACTGGCTGTCTTCCGTCACCGATGTCAGCTCGGATGTGAACGTGCGCTCCGAAGTCGGTGCTGGCGATCGCTCCGAAGATCTGCGGCTTATCGCCGAGGAGCTGAGCCGCATGACGCAGGAGGGCGGCACGAGCCAGCGCACGACGGCTGCCATGGCCAGCCTTGCCGAGGGCATTCAGGGCCTGGTGAAAAACATGCGCGGCGAGCAGCAGATGCTGCGCGACTGGATCGAGGCCCAGCAGGAAGAGGCGCGCTCCATGCGCCGCACGCTCGACAAGCTGGCCGCGCGACTGTCGGACAACGACAGGAAGACCCTGCCGACACCGCGTCGGGCCAGCGAAGAGACGGGACAGGACTGAGATGGCGCTACGCAGGGGTCGCCACCAGCGCACCGTGGATTACTGGCCCGGCTTCGTCGATGCCCTGTCGACGCTGCTGCTCGCCATCATGTTTCTGCTCTCGGTCTTCGTTATGGCGCAGTTCCTGCTCAGCCGCGAAATCAGCGGCAAGGACGAGGTGCTGACGCGGCTGAACAGCCAGATCAACGAACTGACCCAGCTTCTGGCGCTGGAAAAGAGCGGCAAGCAGGATCTGGAGGATTCGCTCGCCAATCTGCAGGCGTCGCTTCAGACGTCGGAGGGCGAGCGCTCGCGGCTGCAATCGCTGCTCGATCAGGGCAGCGGCAGCACGGCTGCGGCTGACCAGCGGATCGGCGACCTCACCGGACGGCTTGAAGCCGAACAGCAGGCAAGCGGCCGGGCGATGAGCCAGATCGATCTCCTCAACCAGCAGATCGCCGCGCTGCGCAACCAGATCGCCGCCATCGAAAGTGCTCTTCAGGCATCCGAGGCGCGCGACACGACATCGCAGACAAAAATTGCAGACCTTGGCCGTCGCCTTAACGTGGCACTGGCCCAGCGCGTGCAGGAGTTGAACCGCTACCGGTCCGATTTCTTTGGCCGCCTGCGCGAAATCCTGTCGGACCGCGAGAACATCCGTATCGTCGGCGACCGCTTCGTCTTCCAGTCGGAAGTCCTCTTTCCCTCCGGCGGCAACGAGCTGAACCCGGCAGGGCAGGAGGAGATGGGCAAGCTCGCCATGGCGCTGCTCGATCTCGCCAAGGAAATTCCGGCCGAGATCAACTGGGTGCTGCGGGTCGATGGCCATACGGACAACGTGCCGCTTTCGGGCGCCGGTCGCTACATCGACAACTGGGAACTTTCGTCGGCCCGCGCCACGTCGGTGGTCAAATACCTCATCTCCAAGGGCGTCCCCCCCGGCCGTCTTGTCGCCGCCGGCTTCGGCGAGTTCCAGCCGATCGCCGAGGGCGACACCAAGGAAGCCCGCGACCAGAACCGTCGGATCGAGTTGAAGCTGACGGAGAAGTAGGCGAGCGGGGGCAGGGCAAACATTTCGCGCTGGCGATTGCCCCTAACCCTCTCCCCGCCTGCGGGGCGAGGGGACGTGCCCTGCTCGGCGTTTTGATATGTGGCAAAAGCGGTGCCTCAAGGTCCCTTCTCCCCGCGCGCGAGGAGAAGGTGGCGGCAGCCGGATGAGGGGCTAGTCTGGTAAAGACGACCTCTCAATCCAGCGTCACATTGGCGTCCTTCACAACCGGCGTCCACTTGTTGATCTCCGCCTTCACATGCGTCTTCAGTTCCTCCGGCGTCGAAGCGACGATGGTGGCGCTGAAGTCCTTCATGCGGGCAACGACGTCGGGATCGGCCATGGCTTTCTTCGCCGCCGCGTTCAAACGGGCGATGACGGGTTCGGGCGTGCCGGCCGGGGCGAACAGTGCATTCCACGTATAGGTCTCGTAGCCCGGAACGGTCTCCGCGATCGTCGGCACGTCGGGGAAGGAGGCTGCGCGTTCGGCCGTGGTCACGCCGAGTGCCCGCAGGGTGCCGGCCTTGATGTGGCCGGAGGACGAGGGGAGGTTGTCGAACATGATCGGCACCTGATTGCCGATCACGTCGTTCAGCGCCGGGCCGGAGCCCTTGTAGGGAATGTGCTGCATGCTGACGCCGGCCATCTTCTTGAAGAGTTCGCCCGACAGGTGCAGCGGCGTGCCGTTGCCTGAAGAGGCGTAGGAATATTTCTCGGGATCGGCCTTCAGAAGAGCGATCAGCTCGGCCACCGTCTTGGCCGGTAGTTCCGGATTGACCACCAGGACGTTGGGCACCAGCACGAGAAGCGACACCGGCGCAAAGTCCGTCTCCGGGTCGTAAGGCTTGGTCTTCAGGATCAAGGGGTTGAGCGCATGCGTGGCGACCGTGCCCATCAGGATCGTGTAGCCGTCCGCATCGGCGCGGGCGACGTTGGTCGCGCCGAGATTGCCACCGGCACCCGCGACGTTCTGGACGATGACCTGCTCGCCGAGATCGTCCGACATCTTCTGCGCGACGATGCGCGCCACCACGTCCGTCGAGCCACCGGCGGCAAAGGGCACGACCATGGTCACGGTGCGCTCCGGAAAGTCCTGCGCCTGCGCACTGCCCGTGGCCATTGCCAGCGGCAAGGCGAGAGCAAGGGCCGGCAGCGTTCCGGTCAAAAAGGATTTGAAGACAGACATCGCGTTCCTCCCGTCACTGTCTGAGATCTGGCCTCAGCGCAACCTCCGAAGCGCCAGCCGGGATGGAGAGTGACATCGGGGGGAGGGCGGAGACAACCGCCTCTTTGGTCGAAAGCCGCCGCCTCGCCGCATTTTGCCGCGCAGGGCTTCGTTCATGGGTAACCTTCCACCCGCCCATGGATGAGATGGGTGGAAAGATACCCAGCTGGCCTTAAAGGTTGGCGACGTTGAGCGCTTGGGCGCCATGGTCGAACTGCAGCCGCGCGAGGCGCGCATAGAGCCCGCCCTGACGCACCAGCGAGGCATGGGTGCCGTCCTCGACGATGCGCCCCTGATCCATGACCAGAATGCGGTCGGCCTTCAGCACGGTCGCCAGCCGGTGGGCGATGACCAGGGTCGTGCGCGTGCGCATCAACCCGTCGAGCGCCGTCTGCACCAGCGTCTCGCTTTCGGCGTCGAGTGCGGATGTGGCCTCATCGAGCAGCAGCACCGGCGCATCCTTCAGGATGGCGCGGGCAATGGCGATGCGCTGGCGCTGACCGCCCGACAGGGTGATACCGCGCTCGCCGACCGGCGTGTCGTATCCATCGGGCATGGCCCGAATGAAGGTATTGGCCTGCGCGGCGCTCGCCGCCGCTTCCACCGCTGCCCGCGTCGCACCCGGCGTGCCGAAGGCAATGTTCTCGTGGATGGTGGCCGCAAAGATCGTCACGTCCTGCGGTACGATCGCCACCCGGCCGCGCAAACCCCGCGGCGCGAGATCGCGGATGTCGATGCCATCGAGCCTGATCACGCCGCTGTCGGGATCGTAAAAGCGCAGTAGCAGCGAGAAGAGCGTGCTTTTGCCGGTGCCGGAGGAACCGACGATCGCCACGGTTTGGCCCGGCTCTACCGCGAAGCTCAAAGCTTTGAGGCTCTTTTCGAGCGGGCGCGTCGGGTAGGCGAAGTGGACGGTCTCGAACGCGACCCGGCCGATGGCGGGCTGCGGCAACACCTTGGCGTGGGCAGGCTCGGTGATCGCGGGCTGTTCCTGCAGCAATTCGCTCAGCCGCTCGGCGGCACCGGCTGCCTGCGAAAGCTCGCCCCAGACTTCCGACAGGGCGCCAAGGCTGCCGGCTGCAAAGACGGAATAGAGCAGGAACTGGCCGAGCGTGCCGGGCGAGATGGTGCCGGCGAGCACGTCCTGCGCGCCGAACCAGAGCACGGCGACGACGCTGCCGAAGATCATGGTGATGGCGAAGGCCGTCAGCGCCGAGCGCGCGGTGATCGCGCCGCGTGCGGCCCTGTAGGCGTCTTCCACCGTGCTGCCATAGCGCGCCATGGCGGTCGCCTCGCCATTGAAGGCCTGCACGGTGCGGATCGCGCCGATCGCCTCGCTGGCATAGGCGGACGCGCCCGCCAGCCTGTCCTGTGCTTCGCGCGAGCGGCGGCGGACGTTGCGGCCGAAGGCGACCAGCGGAAAGACGATGACCGGTATGGCCATCAGCACGAGGCTTGAGAGTTTCGGGCTGGTATAGACCATCATGGCGATGGCCCCGAGGCAGAGGATGATGTTGCGCAGTGCGACGGAGGCCGTGGCGCCCACCGCCGACTTGATCTGCGTCGTATCCGCCGTCAGCCGCGAGACGATCTCGCCGGATTGGTTGACGTCGAAGAAGGCGGGAGACAGCCGGGTGATATGGTCGAACACCTCGCGCCTGATATCGGCCACCACCCGCTCGCCGAGCGTGATGACGAAGAAGTAACGCCCGGCGCTCGCCAGCGCCAGCACGATGGCCAGCACCATCAGCATGGCGAAATAGGTGTTGATGAAGGCGCTGTCGGAATTGGAAAAGCCGTGGTCGATCATGCGGCGCACCGCCAGCGGCAGCGTCAGCGTGGTCAGTGCCGCGGCCACCAGACAGACGGCGGCCCCGGCCATCAGGCCGCGATAGCGTTTCACATAGGGAAGAAGCCCGGCCAGCGGACGGACCTTTCGCGTGGCCCCTGCCGCCTTGTCGTTGTCGATCGCCACACTGTCCTCCAGTCGCCCAGCGTCTGGACGAAACATTTCACGCGTCTTGCGGCCGGATCATCGAGATTCGGCTTTGCTGACAGGCCTTGCTATGGCCCTTGTTATCTCTTGGGCCTTCATGTATAGGCACCGCATCCAATTGAAAAGACGTTGGCCGAAATGCGGTCTGCGGCTTCATTATCGTGTTCGGTCCCGCAGCCGCAAGTGGTTGCGACAAATGGACCCGGGAACTGCAGGAAGAGTGTTATGAAGGCTGATATCCATCCCGCTTACCACATGATCAAGGTGGTCATGACCAACGGCACCGAGTACGAGACCCGCTCGACCTGGGGCTCCGAAGGCCAGACCATGAACCTTGAAATCGATCCCCATTCGCACCCGGCCTGGACCGGCGGTAACCAGCAGCTCATGGACCGCGGCGGCCGCGTTTCCAAGTTCAAGAAGCGCTTCGAAGGCCTCGGCCTTTAAGATCCGCTTTTGCTGGTGCGTCGCTTCGGCGCGCTGGATGCAGTGATTAATTGGAAAAGCCCGGTTCGCCGGGCTTTTTTGTGTTTGTTTGGGTAATTTAAAGAGAGGCCTCTGGGTGTGTCCGCCCCTCATCCGGCTGCCGCCACCTTCTCCCCGCAGGCGGGTAGAAGGGACATGTGGCGCCGGTGCGGCGTACACAGACACCTCTTCCTCCCAGCCTCTGCCGATATGAGACCCGCGAAGCCCACCGCGCAGTCCCTTCGCCCCGCCTGCGGGGAGAAGGTGGCGGCAGCCGGATGAGGGGCTGCCACCACCATTATCGTTGCGGGCATGCCAAAGAACGCGACATCACCCAAACACGAAAAAGCCCGGCATGCCGGGCTCGTTTCTTCCGATAGTGACCGTCTGAAACCTCAGTTCGCGCCAAAGGCCGTCTGAAGCAGGTTCAACTGGGCCTTCACGCCGTTCTGGTTGTCAGGCACGAAGCTGCCGGCTTCCTGGGGGCGGTAGATTTCGCGGTCGAGCAGGGCGACGCGGTTCTGGAGGCGGAGCGAGCGGTCGATGAGGTCGCGGAAGCCCTCGGGGAGGTCGGACCAGCCCGGAGCGGTGCGATCGACATTGAAGCTGTCGAGGCGAACCTTGTTCTTTTCGGAAAGCACCTGATCGCGGGTCATCTCGCCGTTGTTCACGGCGCGCTGGAGAAGAAGCCAGGAGGCCATCTGCATCAGGCGGGTGGTAAGGCGCATGGATTCCGCCGCATAGAGAACGGACGCCATGCGCGGCAGAACCTTGGAGGCTGCGCGGCCGTGGCCATCGAGATAGCTCGCCGTTTCCTCGACCAGCCCCATGCCCTCAGCGTAGAGCGCCTTGAACTGTGCCGATGCTGCGGCGTGGCCTGCAAAACTGACGGTGTTCAATCCGCGTTCGGACATGTTTCATTCCCTGGTTAGACGCATTCACTCGGTCAGGTAACGGGCGGGTCGATAAAAAGTTTCTAACGCCGCTCTTCTCAACACGAAGAATGGTCTCATAGCGCATTTCGCGCAAGTATATTCTTAAGAAAGGGTTAACATCCACACCTTGATGGAGACGCGTGGCCCAAGGCGTAACGAAGACAAAAAAAAGAGCCGCAAAAGCGGCTCTCAAGGTAAAACAGGGAGAAAATCAGACCATTCGCCGAAGTGAAATGTCTGAGTCCAGAGCGAACTGGATGTCATGATGTATAAACCGAAATGCTTAACGGACGGTTAAAAGTGTATTGTTCCGGCCTCGATCCGCGACATTTTTCACAAAATTATTGTTTCGTTCATCTTTCGACACAGCGGGCAGCATCGCGATTCGTCTGCTGTTCTCGCGTCCCTTACGGATTGGGCTGTGTGCCCTCCCGATTCACGGTCTCCGTTGCACCATCTCGTTCTCCGGCCTCGTCCAGTGACGGATCGACCACCGTTGCCTGCGCGGCGCGCGGGGACATCTGCAGACTTTCCGGCGTCGCCATCAGCGGTCCGTTCGATATGGTGGCAGGATAGGGGTCGCGTTGCGAGACGGGAACGGCCGCCCGGCGACGGCTGCGGAAGAGGGCATAGGCGAAGACGATCATGTGGGCGCAGGCCGTGATCATGAACAGCGCGTAGGGGCCCATCATCGTCATCACGGGGCCGCCGACGGTCGGGCCGATGATCGTGCCGATACCGTAGAGCAGCAGCAGACCGCCGGAGACTTTCACGAAATCCTCAGGCGCTGCGAAGTCGTTCGCGTGGGACACGGCGATCGGGTAGAGCGCGTTCGACATGGCGCCGTAGAGGCCAACCATGATCAGCAGCGACACCTTGCCCGCCGGCTCGAACAGGAAGATCAGCAGCCCCGCCAGCGCGGCGACGGCGGAGATGCCGGCCAGCACGTAGCGTCGGTCCATCCGGTCGGAGAGCCGGCCCGCCGGAAACTGCATGATGGCGCCGAGGAAAATGACGGTGCTGACCATAACGGCGACATCCGCATCCGGCAGGCCGGCCTGGCGCCCGAAGACGGCGGCAAGCGTGCCATAGGCGCCATTGGCGATGCCGACCATGAGAATGCCGAGGAACGACACGGGAGAATTGCGGTAGAGGCCGGCCAGATCGAGGCGAACCTGTTTCAACGGCTGGGGGGAAACCGCCGTCGACATCAGGGTCGGCAGCATGGCGACGCAATAGACGATGCCGCAGACCATGAAGAGCACGGCCGTGTTGGTGTCGCCGAAGGGCACGATCATCTGTCCCGCGACCACGCCGAACAGCGTGATGGCGATGTAGAGCGAGAAGATCGCGCCGCGGCTCTCGTTGGTGGCACGCTCGTTCAGCCAGCTCTCGATGATCATCGACGTGCCCGCGGTGCAGAAGCCGGTAAAGGCCCGCAGCACGACCCACCAGATCGGATCGACATGGATGCCGGTCATCAATGCGACGATGGCGAGGATGGCCGCGAATATGCTGAAGGCCCTGATATGGCCTGCACGCCGCACGATGGCGGGCGCCGTCAGGCAGCCGAGCACGAAGCCGCTGGCCCAGGACGTGCCGAGCAGGCCGAGCAGCGTGGCCGAATAGCCCTCCGTGGTGCCGCGCATCGGCAGGAGCAGGCTGTGAAGGCCGTTTCCGAGAAACAGGAACAGGGTTCCAAGGAGAAGGGCCGCGACGGGGAGGAGATTTCTGGTCATGAGACTTCGCTTGTTCCGGACGTGCCGGCGAACCTACTGCAAATTTTGCGAAACCGGAATCGGTTTGAGCATCAATCTCCTCCAATGTTCCAGACGGCGGCTGCATCGCCATCCGCGACGGGTTCCGGCGGAGACCGAACGTTCCCGCCCGGTCGTAAGGACGCTCGAAACCGAACGGAAAGCGCGTCGCATGCCGGCCACAATTGTTCTATGGTCGCGGCGATGTCCAAAGCGCTCTCCCTCCTGCTTCTCGCCCTGATGACGGTCCAACTGGTGAAGCCGCTGGGCTGGCCGGGGCTGCGCTATCGCCGGGATTTCTGGAAGATCGCGGTGGCGGCCATCGCCGTGATGATGCTGACGGTGCTGATCCGGCCGTAGCGGCGATCCAGAGAGCGCGTCAGACCGTGAGGGTGCCGCGCATGACCTCCACGCAATCGCCGATGACGAGCACGCTTCCCGGCTTGCCGTCCGACATGGAGACGCGCAGGCGGATGTGGCTGGCGCGGCCCATTTCCACGCCCTGGTCGATCGTCAGGTCCACCGTTTCGGGCACTGAAGCCACCGTGGTGGCGAGATAGGCGGCGAGGGCTGCCGAGGCGCTGCCGGTTGCGGGGTCTTCCGCGATGTTGTCGAGCGGCGCGAACATGCGGGCGCGCAGCGAGAGCGGATTCTCGGCGGAGCGGACATAGAGGAAGACCGATAGGCGGCCATCGACCGGGTCGACGCCGGCCTCGGCCGCCGAGAACAGGCTTGTGTCCGGGTGCGCCGCGGCGAGCGTGTCGAGATCGGGCAGCTCGGCGACGAGGAAGGGCAGGGCGACAGAGAGGAACAGCGGGGCGTGGTTGCCGGTGGCGATCTTTGCGGGTGCAAGGCCGATCATGGGGCCAAGCGTGTCCACGGACAGGCCGTCTGCGACGGTCAGCATTTGCGGCGCCTGAATGCTGGCGCCGGTGGCAGCACCGCCGGCGTCGCGCTCCACGGTCACCTCGACGATGCCGGCCCTCTCCTCGAAGCGCAGCCGGTCGCCGACGGGCTTGCCGAAGACATGGCCGGCGCGGGCGAGCGCGAAGGCGGTGCCGACATTGGGGTGGCCGGCGAAGGGCAGTTCCATGGTCGGCGTGAAGATCCGCACCTCTGCCGTATTCTCCGGGTTCGCCGGCGGCAGCACAAAGGTGATCTCGGAGTAATTGAACTCGCGCGCGATCGCCTGCATCGTCTCGCTATCGAGCCCCCGCGCATCGGCGATCACGGCCAGCGGATTGCCGCGGAAGCGCTCTTTCGTGAAGACATCGAGGGTGACGTAGTCGAACTGGGTCATAGGGAACGGGCTCCGGTGATGCTGCGTCAAGAGCTATCCCGGATGCCGGCAGGTGCGAAACGGCAGACTTGTGACCGTGACAATTTCGACGCCTTGTTGCTTGAGCGATGCTCCGGCCCTGCAAACGGCACAAAAAAACCCGGCCGCACGAGGCGGCCAGGTCTCCTCCCTCCCAGAAGGTGTGCAAGGCATCCTGTCGGACGCCCTGAATGGGGTATGCGAAAGGGTGATCAGGCCGCTTTCTCAAGATCCTTCTTCCAGCCACCCTGGGCAGCCAAGCCGCACATCCGGGCGCGGTGGGTGAAGGCGCGCTGGCCGGCGGCGACGTTCTCGGCCTTGCCCTGCCAGGCGTTCAGCGCTTCGGTCTGCAGCGCGCGGCCGTAGGAGAAGGTCATGGCCCAAGGCAGGTCGTAGCCGGCGATCATGGCGGAGAGGTGGGCGGTCGCTTCTTCCGTGGACTGGCCGCCGGAGAGGAAGGCGATGCCGGGGACGGCGGAGGGGACGGTGCGCTTGAGAACGGCGACGGTGCGCTCGGCGACCTGCTCGACGCTGGCCTTGCGGGCCTTCTTGCCGTCGATGACCATGCTCGGCTTCAGGATCATGCCTTCGAGCGAGACGCGGGCGTCGGCGAGTTCGGCAAAGACGATGCGCAGCGTTTCCTCGGTCACCTCGGCCGAGCGCTCGATCGAGTGGTCGCCGGGCGTGCCGTCCATCAGCACTTCCGGCTCGACGATCGGCACGATACCGGCTTCCTGGCAGAGGGCGGCGTAGCGGGCCAGCGCCTGGGCATTGGCTTTCACCGAGCCGAAGGTCGGCAGCGTGTCGGAGACCGCGATGACGCCGCGCCACTTGGCGAAGCGGGCGCCGGCCTCGTAGTAGCTCTTCAGGCGGTCGGCGAGGCCATCGAGGCCTTCGGTGATCGTTTCGCCCGGAAACTTCGCCATCGGCTTGGCGCCGGTATCGACCTTGATGCCGGGAACGGCGCCGGCGGCGCGGATGATGTCGACGAAGGGTGTGCCGTCGGCCGCCGTCTGGAACAGGGTTTCCTCATAGAGGATGACGCCGGAAATATGCGATTTCATCGCTTCGTCGGCGCGGAACAGCATCTCGCGATAGTCGCGGCGCGAGGTCTCGCTGGAGGCAAGACCGATCGTGTCGAAGCGCTTGCCGATCGTCGCGGTGGATTCGTCTGCGGCCAGAAGACCCTGTCCCTTTGCCATCATCGCTGCGGCAATATCTTCCAGTCTCTCGGTCATGATTCATCCTCTGCGGCGTTTTGTCTCTACCTCTGGCGATAGCAGAAGTCGAAGAGGATGCAAAATAAATTAAAATATTTAAAACGATTGAAAATAATTTAATCGTTTGAATTGTCTGTGATTTCCAGTGGTTTGTTCCGACCACGCGAGTGCAAGCGCTTTGGATCGCCTGCACGCTGGAGGCGCATGGCTGACCACGCGCCTCCATGGATGGCTTGGTTACTTCTGCTGGTGGAGGATATCGACGCCCGGAAGCGGCTTGCCTTCCATCCATTCGAGGAACGCGCCGCCGGCCGTGGAGACATAGGTCAGGTCGTCGGCGACGCCGGCATGGTTCATGGCCGAGACCGTGTCGCCACCACCGGCGACGGAGACGAGCGCGCCGCTCTTGGTGCGCGATGCCGCGTGCCTGGCGACCGCGACGGTCGCCTTGTCGAAGGGGGCGATCTCGAAGGCGCCGAGCGGGCCGTTCCACACCAGCGTTTCCGCCTTGCTCACCCAGTCGTTCACAGCCGCGATCGACTTCGCACCGACGTCGAGAACCATGGCGTCGGCCGGGATCGCCTTGATATCGACCACCTCATTGGCGGCGCCCGCCTTGAACTCGCGCGCGATCACGCCGTCCACCGGCAGCACGATGGCGCAACCCGATGTTTCCGCCTCAGTGAGAATGCTGCGCGCGGTCTCCGCAAGGTCGTGCTCGCAGAGCGACTTGCCGACGTCGATGCCTTGGGCGGCAAGGAACGTGTTGGCCATGCCGCCGCCGATGACGAGGGCATCGACCTTCTTCACGAGGTTGGTCAAAAGATCGATCTTGGTCGACACCTTGGCGCCGCCAACGATGGCGACGACGGGGCGCTTGGGATTGCCGAGGCCGGCTTCCAGCGCTTCCAGTTCGGCTTGCATGGTGCGGCCGGCATAGGCGGGCAGCAGATGCGCGAGACCTTCGGTCGAGGCATGGGCGCGGTGCGCGGCGGAGAAGGCGTCGTTGATGTAGATATCGCCGTTCGCGGCCAGCGCCTTGGTGAAC
Source organism: Ferranicluibacter rubi (assembly GCF_011603255.1). GTDB lineage: Bacteria > Pseudomonadota > Alphaproteobacteria > Rhizobiales > Rhizobiaceae > Ferranicluibacter > Ferranicluibacter rubi. Next base: position 38,002 of record NZ_JAANCM010000012.1, read on the forward strand.
TCGGCGTCGTTCTTTTCCTCGCCCTTGTGGAAGCGCGTGTTTTCGAGCAGCAGGATATCGCCGTTCTCAAGGCCGGCCACAGCCGTTGCCGCGGCTTCGCCGATGCAGTCGGCGGCGAAGTGAACGCGCTGGTCGATGATGTCCTCGACGGCGGCGGCGATCGGCTTCAGCGACATCTCCTCGACCGGCTCGCCCTTGGGGCGACCGAAATGGGCGAGCAGGATGACCTTGGCGCCCTTTTCCGACAGTTCGCGGATCGTCGGCACGACACGCTCGATGCGGGTCGCGTCGGTCACCTTTCCGTCCTTGGTCGGCACGTTCAGGTCGACGCGCACGAGCACGCGCTTGCCGGCGATGTCGCTCAGGTCGTCAAGGGTCTTGAAGGTCATGTGTCGTCTCCGGTTGCGTCTGATCGGGTCAGGTTCGAATGAAAAGCGTGGGATAGTCGAGCACGAGGCCGTCCTCATCCAGCGGGAGATCCGCCGTGAAGCTGCGGTCGGCGGCCTCGTAGCGATAGAGCCGGTCTACGGCAAGGCAGGTATAGAGCTGGACATCGCGCAGCGGCTCGAACGTGTCGAACGGGATATAGAGCATGTCGAGGCTGCGGGTGCCGTCTTCGGGGCGCAGGCCCAGCCGGCGGATCGGCAGCGTGTTGGTGAAGGGCGTGCCGGCGAGATCGACGTCGATGCAGCCATCGAAGGCCGGCAGCGCATGGCCATCGCCGTCCTGCCAGTGGCCGAGACCATCCGAGACCAGCGATAGGCTGATGCCGGTCGTGGTATCGAGCGTCAGGGATGTCGTCGTCCAATGGGGGTCGCAGTCGATCGTGTAGCGGACGCCATAGGTCGAGCCGCCGCGTGCGCCGATCACCACCGACAAGATGCGGATGCCGGGCTGCGGCCCGGACAGCGGCATCAGCGTCAGATGCTCCAAGCCCTCGTCCTCGAGCGGACGCCAGCGCACGGTCATCTGCTGCAGCGGGCGAAACATCGATGGGATCCTTGCCTTACCCTGCGTTGGATATGCCGGGACGTTGCTTCAAGGCGGTCAGGCCTGCTGGCAGGCCACAGATAGAAAAAGCCCCGGAACGCCTGTGGCGCCCCGGGGCTCGTCATGGTCTCAGAGCAGCTTGCCCATGGCGACGGCCGTGTCGCACATGCGGTTGGAGAAGCCCCATTCATTGTCGTACCAGGACAGGATGCGCACGAAATTGCCTTCGAGAACCTTGGTCTGGTCGATGGCGAAGATCGAGGAATGGCTGTCATGGTTGAAGTCGCGGGAGACCAGCGGCTCTTCCGTATAGCCGAGAATGCCCTTCAGCTTGCCGTCAGCGGCAGCCTTGATGGCATCGTTGATTTCGGCGACGCTCGTGTCGCGCTTGGCGACGAACTTGAAATCGACGACCGAGACGTTCGGCGTGGGAACGCGGATCGAGGTGCCGTCCAGCTTGCCCTTCAGTTCCGGAAGCACGAGGCCGACGGCCTTGGCGGCACCGGTGGAGGTCGGGATCATGGACAGGGCTGCGGCGCGGGCGCGGTACAGGTCCTTGTGCATGGTGTCGAGCGTCGGCTGGTCGCCCGTGTAGGAGTGGATCGTCGTCATGAAGCCGTGGTCGATACCGATCACGTCGTTCAGAACCTTGACCACGGGAACCAGGCAGTTCGTGGTGCACGACGCGTTGGAGATGACCGTGTGTTCCTTGGTCAGCTGGTCGTGGTTGACGCCGTAGACGACGGTCAGGTCGGCCCCATCGGCAGGGGCCGAGATGATGACGCTCTTTGCGCCGGCCTGTAGGTGGGCTGCGGCCTTGTCGCGGGCGGTGAAGATGCCGGTGCACTCGAGCGCGATATCGACGCCGAGATCCTTGTGCGGCAGTTCGGCCGGGTTGCGCACGGCCGTCACCTTGATCGGCTTGCCGCCGTTGATGATGATCGTGTCACCCTGGACTTCGACCGTCGCGGGGAACTTGCCGTGAATGCTGTCGTAGCGCAGCAGGTGCGCATTGGTTTCGACCGGGCCGAGGTCGTTGATGGCGACGACTTCGATGTCGGTGCGGCCGGACTCGACGATGGCGCGGAGCACGTTGCGGCCGATGCGGCCGAAGCCGTTGATGGCGACTTTCACTGTCATGTGGGGGTCTCTCCCTTTAAGAAGGCACGATTGATAAAGGCGCGGTCCGTGCGCCGGCAGAGATGAAAAACGGGGCGCGTCGGACGCGCCCCGCCGAACTTAGGCCAGCTTCTTTTCGGCCGCCGCGACGATCGCGTCAGCGGTGATGCCGAAGTGCTTGTAGAGTTCCTTGGCCGGGCCGGAGGCGCCGAAGGAGTGCATGCCGACAAAGTCGCCGTCCGAGCCGATAAACAGATCCCATCCCTGACGGATGGCGGCTTCCACCGCGATCTTGACCGGTTCGGTGCCGATGATCGCCTTGCGGTAGTCGGCCGGCTGGTCTTCGAACAGTTCGAAGGACGGTACGGACACGACGCGAACGGCGGTCCCCTTTTCTTTCAGGGCTGTCGCGGCCTGAAGCGCAAGCTCGACTTCCGAGCCGGATGCAAAGATCGCAACCTTGGCGTCGGCGTCGGACACCAGCTCGTAGGCGCCCTTGGCGGACAGGTTTTCCTTCGTGTAGGTCGTCCGGGCCGGAGCGAGGTTCTGACGCGTGAGCGCCAGGCCTGCTGGCCGCTTGTGGTCTTCCAGTGCCAGCTGCCAGCATTCCGCCGTCTCGACCGCATCGGCGGGGCGATACATCACGAGGTTCGGGATCGCCCGCAGCGCTGCCATGTGCTCGACCGGCTCATGCGTCGGGCCGTCTTCGCCCACGCCGATTGAGTCATGCGTCAGCACGTGGATGACGCGGATGCCCATCAGTGCGGCGAGGCGGATCGACGGACGGCAATAGTCCGAGAAGATCATGAAGCCGCCGGAGTAGGGGATCAGGCCGCCATGGAGCGCGACGCCGTTCATGGCCGCAGCCATGCCGTGTTCGCGGATGCCCCAATGCATGTAGCGGCCGCCGAAGTCCGTCGGCGTGATCGACGTCATCTGGCTGGTCTTGGTGTTGTTGGACGGCGTCAGGTCGGCAGAGCCGCCCAGCGTTTCCGGCAGGAAGCCGTTGATGACTTCCAGCGCATCCTCGGAGGCCTTGCGGGTCGCGATCGTCGGAGGCTTTTCGGCGAGCTTCTTCTTGTAGTCGTCGATCGCCTTGTCGAAGCCGGCCGGCAGCTGGCCCGCAAAACGGCGGGTGAACTCGGCCTTCTTCGTCTCCTCGGTGGACGACAGGCGTGCTTCCCAGGCCTTGCGAGCCTGGACCGAACGCTCGCCGGCATTGTGCCAGGCGTCGAGAACGTCGGCGGGCGTGTAGAAGGCTTCGGCTTCCCAGTTCAGGGCCTTGCGCGTTGCGGCGATTTCTTCCGCACCGAGCGGCGAGCCGTGAACCTTGTGGGTGCCGGCTTTGTTCGGTGCGCCGAAGCCGATGACGGTCTTGCAGGCGATGAAGGTCGGGCGGTCGGATTTATGCGCGGCTTCGATCGCGTCGGAGATCGCCTTCTGGTCGTGGCCGTCGACTTCGATCGTGTTCCAGTGCACGGCCTTGAAGCGGGCGATCTGGTCGGTCGAGTCCGACAGCGAGACGGCGCCGTCGATGGTGATCGAGTTGTTGTCCCAGAAGAGCACGAGCTTGTTCAGCTTCAGGTGGCCGGCAAGCGCGATCGCTTCATGGCTGATGCCTTCCATGAGGCAGCCGTCGCCGCAGAGCGCGTAGGTGTAGTGGTCCTGCAGGTCCGAGCCGAACTCCTGTTCGAGCTTGCGTTCGGCGATCGCCATGCCCACGGCATTGGCAATGCCCTGGCCGAGCGGTCCGGTCGTCGTCTCAATGCCCGTGGCATGGCCGAATTCCGGGTGGCCGGCGGTCTTGGAGCCGAGCTGACGGAACTGCTTGATGTCCTCGATGGTCATGTCCGGATAGCCCGTGAGATAGAGCAGGGCATAGAGCAGCATCGAGCCATGGCCAGCCGACAGGACGAAACGGTCGCGGTCGGGCCAGTTGGGGTTCTTGGGGTCGAACTTCAGGTATTTGGTGAAAAGGACGGTCGCGATATCGGCCGCTCCCATGGGCAGGCCGGGGTGGCCGGAATTGGCCTTCTCCACCGCATCCATGGCCAGAAAACGGATCGCATTCGCCATCCGGTCGTGTTGTTCATTCGAGATCATGACTGTTCCGCTTAAGCTTGATGATCAGGGAACGGTCTCTATCCTCCAAAGACCGCATCGGAAGCGGGTGAGACATAGCACCTCGCCCGGTGGAGTCAACAAAGACGGCAGGCGTCGAGGCCCTGTCGAAGCACGAAAAATCGTGCTTGATCCACAGCTTCCAGCCTGAAGCTGACAGGCTGGCGTTGTGTCGTCCGATGGATTGAGTCTAATAGTGCGATTGGCTTTGACAAGGGCGCGCCTTGCCGATTCGGTGCCCCGGCCATGGATTGGAAGCAGACACGATGGCGGCAGGGAAGACAGTCAGGGCGGCAATCGACGAGCTGAAGGGGGCCGTCGCCGGTCTGGAGAGCGTGATCGACGGTCGGCTGGACCGCGAACGCGACCGGGTGGAGATCGAGGGCGAGGTTCGCCGCGTTAACACCGACAGGGCGCGGCTCGCGCAGGAACTCGACCAGTCGCAGTTCCGCGCCAATCGCCTGGAAGAGGTCAACCGCGAGGTTTCGCGCCGTCTCGTGACCGCCATGGAAACCATCCGCGCGGTTCTCGACCGGTGATCCCCCCGATATCATTCGTCAACGGGCCTCGGGCCGGGAGTTAGCCAATGGCGCAAGTCACCGTGACGATCGACGGCAAGGCCTATCGCATGGCCTGCGAAGAGGGGCAGGAGGGGCATCTCACCGATCTCGCTCTGCGTTTCGACCAGTATGTCAGCCATCTCAAGGGCCAGTTCGGCGAGATCGGCGATCTCCGCCTGACGGTGATGGCGGCCATCATGGTGACGGATGAACTTTCCGAGGTGGATCGCCGGCTGAAGGCGCTGGAGGCCGAAGTGGACGGGCTGAAGCGTGCCCGCGACGCTGCCGTGGCCAGAGAAGCCGAGGCCGAGGAGGCGCTGGCATCCGCGCTTGGCGAAGTCACCACCCAGATCCAGGGCCTGGCCGCCCGCATCGTCAACCGCCCCGCGCCGCCCGCCCAGCCTGCGCAGCCACCGGCCCATCCGCGGTAAGCAGCCGTTTTCGGACGTCACGTCCGGATTTCGCAATCGGCTCTGGCCCGATTTCGCAATCGGCTCTGGCATGCCGCGCCGAAGCACTCTATATTCCCTCTTGCGGTCTGCGCTTCACGACAGGAACCACAATCCCTGGGGCCATACTCGATCCAACGGGAGCTGTCCCTGTCCAGGCTCGTGGGCCTGGGCATATGGCGCCCACCTACGTTTGTAGGCACCCAGGATCGTAAAAATCCATCGGTCGTGTGGATCGCACCTTACCTTCTTTCTTCAGTCCAGGTAGCCGGCAGTGCGGCGGCGACGTCCTCGCGGCAAGCGACATCTTGATCTCGCCCGGTAGACCGTTCAAACCGGATGGCGGATGTGAGGGGAGATCATGACGTTACCACCCAGAGAGCAGAAGGCCCGCCTGCGCGCCGAACGGCTGGCGCTGCGGGATGCCTTATCATCGGAGGCGCGGGCCGACGGTGCCGCTGCGATGCTTCGTCACATCGGCGCGCCGTCCTTTCGTCAGGCTTTCAATCCTGCCGGCGCGATGGCCTCCGGCTTCTGGCCGATCCGTTCCGAGCCTGACATCCGGCCTCTCATGGAGGGACTGCGTGCCATCGGTGCCCGCCTTTGCCTTCCCGTCGTTCTCGACCGTGAAACCATCGTCTTCCGCGAATATCTTGCAGGCGCGTCCGTCGTGAAGACCGGGTTCGGCACCACGGGACCCGACGAGACGGCGGCGGTGGTCGATCCGGATCTCATGCTGGTACCGCTTTCCGCCTTCGATCGCCAAGGCCACCGGATCGGCTATGGCGCCGGCCATTATGATCGCGCCATCGCGCGTCTCGACACGCTGGGCAAGCGCCCGCGACTGATCGGGATTGCTTTCGCCTGCCAGGAAGTGGCATCAGTGCCTTTCGAGCCGCACGACATCCCGCTTGACGCCATCCTGACGGAGGAGGGCCTGATCGAGACGCAGCGGCAGCAAGTGTAACGTGTTGGAGCGACCTTGGCGCGTCATGAACGACGCGCGGTGCTCCATAGGCGAGATCGATCTGATATGAGACTTCTGTTCCTCGGCGACATGGTGGGCAAGACGGGCCGGACGGCGGTCTGGGAGAAGCTTCCGGGCCTCGTCTCCGACCTCAAACTCGACTTCGTCATCGTCAATGGCGAGAACGCGGCCGGCGGCTTCGGCATCACCGAGGATATCTTTCTCGAAACGATCAATGCCGGGGCGGATGTCGTCACCACCGGCAACCATGTCTGGGACCAGAAGGAGGCCGTGACGTTCTGCCAGCGGCATGACCAGTTCCTGCGGCCTGCCAACTATCCCGCCGGCACGCCCGGTCGCGGCTCCGGCCTCTATTTCGCCCGTAACGGCGCGCGCGTGCTCGTCGCCAACATCATGGGCCGGGTGTTCATGCATCCCGAACTCGACGATCCCTTCAAGTCGGCCGAGGCCATCCTTGCGGCCTGCCCCTTGACGGAGCAGGCGGACGCGATCGTGTTCGATTTCCATGCCGAGGCGACCAGCGAGAAGCAGTGCTTCGGCCATTTCGTCGATGGCCGCGCCAGCTTCGTCGTCGGCACCCACACGCATGTGCCGACCGCCGACCACCAGATCCTCAATGGCGGCACCGCCTATCTCTCGGATGCCGGCATGTGCGGCGACTACGACTCCTCGCTCGGCATGGAAAAGGAAGAGCCGCTCAACCGCTTCATCTCCAAGATGCCGAAGGGCCGCTTCGAAGCCGCGTCCGGCCCCGCCACGATCTGCGGCGTCGGCGTCGAGATCTCCGACCGCACGGGCCTCGCCGAAGCCATCGCCCCCTTGCGCATCGGCCCGCGTCTTGCGGAAACGGTGCCGTCCTTCTGGGCGTGACGGGAGGGTTCGTCTCGATGTGGAATATGAGATGTTTCGCATATTGACATCAGTCGGCAGAGCGCATTTTCTGTTGCCGACCAAGACCACTTGGCGCGCTAGCGGAGTGTGTTACGATATCCATGCGGATCGTGTTCGACGAGATCAAACGCCGGAGTAATATCCAGAAGCACGGATATGACTTCGATCTGATCGAGCATTCCTTCTTCGTTGCCGCCAGGATCTTCGAGGCGAAACAGGGTCGGAAGGTTGCGATCGGACCGATCGGTCCCAATCTCATCTCCGTGATCTTCGTTCCGTTGGGTCGTGAGGGATTGTCGGTCCTTTCCATGCGGCGGGCAAGCAAGAAGGAGAGACGCGCTTATGGCATCGTCTAAACCAGCCTACAAAAACCTGTCGGACGAGGAGGAGGCCGATATCCAAGCGGAAATCCTCGCGGATCCCGATCACCCGGAACTGACGGACGAGCAGATCGCAACCGGCCGCCCTTTCGCCGAGGTCTTTCCCGATCTCGCAGAGAGCATCCGGCGAGCGGAAGTGGAAGCGGAACGGGAAGCGTCGAAGGAACGCGTTTCCCTCGATCTCGATGGCGACGTGCTTGCCAAGTTCCGGGCGACCGGCGAGGGTTGGGAAGAGCGGATCAACACGGTGCTACGCTCGGCCAAGCCCTGAAACCAGCCTCCTTGCAATGACGCAATCGTGACGCGTCGCCTCTTTACCGCAATGCGCCTGCGCATATCCTGACTCCACCGCCGAACAAGGGCCGAACCGGGGTCAGGATGTGCCATGCTGCGATCTGCCGTTCTCACCTGCGCCGTCCTTGCCTCAGCCGGCATCGTCTTCCTGCAGGTGCCCGCCTTCGCGCAGCAGCCGGCGGTCAGCCAGTGCCAGGCCATCGCACAGGCGCTGCCGGATGCCGGTTTCGTCCAGTTGGCGAGCGCCGATCCCTTCGCATCCTCTCTGCAGCAGGCCGCAGCCCGCGACCAGACGGTCGCCATCACCTTTCTCGGCCACTCCACCTTCCTCCTGGAAACGCCGGGTGGGGTGACGATCGCGACCGACTATTCCGGCTTTCACCGGCCGCCGCGGCCGCCGATGGTGGCGACGATGAACAAGGCGCATTCGACGCACTACACGCTGACGCCGGGACCTGAGATCGCCCATGTGCTGCACGGCTGGAGCGACGACGGCAATGCCGCCGATCACGATCTCGTCTTCGGTGACGCCTATATCCGCAATGTGCCGACCGATATCCGCGCCGGCTATGGCGGCGCGATGGAGCCGGACGGCAATTCGATCTTCATCTTCGAGGTCGCCGGGCTCTGTATCGGCCATCTCGGCCATTTGCATCACGAGCTCGACGAGACGGATTACGCCGAGATCGGCCGGCTCGACGTGGTGATGGTGCCTGTGGATGGCGGGCTGACCATGGGGGCGGAGAGCATGGTGCGCGTGGTCACCCGGCTGCGCTCCGCGCTGATCCTGCCCATGCACCGGCGCGGTCCGCCGGTCGAAAGCTTCCTCGGCCTCTTCGGTCCCGGCTTCGACCGCACAGTGGCCGACAGCGCCACCGTCACCGTCTCTCTGCGCACCCTGCCCAAAAAGCCGCTGATCATGGTTCTCCAGGGCCTTTGAGGCTTTGCACCCGCGATGAGCCGGACAACAGGCTGGACGAACCGGCCGGATGAAATTATAAGGCGGCCCGATCCCATCATCGGCAGAGTTTATCCAAGAGGGCGCCATGGCCGGCCATTCACAGTTCAAGAACATCATGCATCGCAAGGGCCGCCAGGATGCCGTGCGCTCCAAGATGTTTTCCAAGCTCGCGCGCGAAATCACCGTCGCGGCCAAGGCCGGCCTTCCCGATCCCTCGATGAATGCCCGCCTGCGCCTTGCCATCCAGAATGCCAAGGCCCAGTCCATGCCGCGCGACAACATCGAGCGCGCCGTCAAGAAGGCATCGGGTGCCGACAGCGAGAACTATGACGAAATCCGTTACGAAGGCTACGGTCCGGGCGGCGTCGCCGTCATTGTGGAGGCACTGACCGACAACCGCAACCGCACCGCCTCCAACGTCCGCTCGACCTTCACCAAGGCCGGCGGCGCGTTGGGTGAAACCGGCTCGGTCTCCTTCTCCTTCGATCGCGTCGGTGAAATCACCTACAAGCCCGATGTCGGGACAGTGGACGCCGTAATGGAAGCCGCTATCGAAGCCGGTGCCGAGGACGTGACCAGCGACGAGGACGGCCACACGATCATCTGCGGCTTTGAGGATATCGGCGAGGTCTCCAAGGCGCTGGAAGCGACGCTCGGCGAAGCCGAGACCGTGAAGGCGATCTGGAAGGCGCAGAACAGCGTTCCCGTCGACGAAGAACGGGCGGAATCGCTGATGAAGCTCATCGACACGCTGGAAGACGACGACGACGTGCAGAACGTCTACGCCAATTTCGAAGTGTCGGACGAGGTCATGGCGAAGCTTTCCGCCTGATCCACAGGTTGCAATCACCTCTCGCAGTGGTTGTTTTTTGTGTGAGAGTACGCCCGTGCTAACTTAATCGTAATGTCTGTCGGTCAGCATGCAGCCCGTCTGCTGCTGCCGACGCCTCGTTGTCATCGAGGCGTTTCCCGCGTCGGCCGACGGACTGGCGGAGGCCCATGTCGCTTCCGATGCGCGGTTTCCGCGCAGGTCCAACCTGAATGCTGGATGGAAAGCGGGCCGGGCGATGCGTTTCGTTCACCTCAGACTGATCGGGCCCGCCATCGGCGTCGTCGCCCTTTTCATTGCCGCCATGGCGACCGTTCCCTATTACGGCGCGGCGCGGATCGACGGCGAGGCGCGGGTTCAGCAGGAGACGCTGGTCGAGCGCAATCTCGCGCTCTGGATCGCCGACATCGAGTTCGCGCTGACCTCCTGGACCATCTGGGACGAGGCGATCGCCAAGCTCGACAACACGTTCGATTTCGAGTGGACGGATCGAAACGTCGGCGCCTCGCTGATCGGAACGTCGCGAACGCGCTTTGCCGCGGTTCTGAAGCCCGACGACTCCCTTCTTTACGCACGCACGGATGAGACGGTAAAATCGCGGCCTTTCTTCGCCCGTGGCGCGGAGCGGATCGTCGCCGACGCCGAGCCGCTCGTGGCCGACGTGCGCAAGCGCGAAGCCGGGCCGAAGGGGCCGGGCATCCCGAAGCCCATCGCCATCAGCCGGATCGAGGTCATCGGGCAGGATGCCGTGCTTCTGTCGGCAAGCCTCTTCCAGCCGGATTTCGGTACGGCGCAGGTGAGCGGCGCTCGTGCTCCGGTGCTGATCACCGCCATGCCTATCGGCAGCAGCCTGCAGGACTTCTTCGGAACGCGGTTTCTGCTCGATGATGCGCGCGTCAGCCCCTTGAGCGAGGTCGCACCGGAGCGCGCGCGCTCGGAAATCGCCATCGGGCCCGATGGCGAGATACAGGTGCTCTCGTGGCGGCCGCCGACCCCCGCGCGCGACATGCTCTATCAGGCGACGCCGCTCGTTCTCACGGTCTTCGTCGTGCTCCTCGTCGGCGGCTTCCTGCTGGTGCGCATCTCGCAGACGACCGCCCAGATGCTGGTCGGTCGCGAACGCATGATGACGCATGCCGCGACGCATGATGTTCTCACGGGTCTTGCAAACCGGGCCCTGCTGGACGCTGCGTATTTTCAATCAATTTCGTCGGGGCCGTTCGTCGTTGCCTGCCTCGATCTCGATGGTTTCAAGGGCGTCAACGATACCTTCGGTCACGCGATCGGCGACGATCTGCTGCGTGCCGTCGCAACGCGGCTGCGTGCCAACACGCGCGATACGGATCGCCTTTTCCGCCTCGGCGGCGACGAGTTTGCCATCTTGATGCCGTCGATCACGATTTCGGATGCAGAAGCGGCGTGCTGGCGGCTCGGGGAGGCTTTGTCGGCGCCGATGTACCTGCCGGGCGCCTATCCGCCGGGCCATCGCATCGAAATCGCTGCCTCGTTCGGGCTCTGCCACGTCACCAGCCCGGAAACGAGCCGCGATGCCGCCTTCCGGTCGGCAGACGATGCGCTCTATCAGGCGAAATCGCTCGGCCGCGGTCGTGTCGTCGTGGCGGAGACCTTGGATGCCGGGGAGCAGACGGAAGCAACCGGCGATCTTCGCCGCGCTGCCGCCAGCCTGCGCGGCTGAGCCGCCATCATGCGGCGGCGGCAAGCTCCTGCCGCGCTTCAGCAAAACGACGGACCGACGTCAGCCGGGCCTCCATGTCGAAGACCGGCATGGAGATGATCAGTTCGTCCGCGCGCGTATCCGAGAGGAACGCCTGCGTCTTCCGGCGCACCGTCTCCGGCCCGCCGACGATGGCATAGGTCATCGCATGATCGACGAAGCCCTTCTCCGACGCGTTCCAGAGACCATCCATGCTGTCGACCGGTGGTGGAAACTGGCCGCGAGCATTGCGGCGCAGCGCCACGAAGGACTGCTGCATCGAGGTGAAGAGATGGTGCGCCTCCTCGTCGGTATCCGCGGCCACGCCCATGATGCCGACCATGGCATAGGGCTTGTCGAGAATAGCCGATGGCTCGAAGCGTTCGCGATAGATCTCCAGCGCCGAAAACAGCATGTCGGGCGCGAAATGCGAGGCGAAGGCGAAGGGCAGGCCGAGCATGCCGGCAAGCTGTGCGCTGTAATGGCTGGATCCGAGAAGCCAGATCGGCACGTTGGTGCCGGCACCCGGCGTGGCGATCACCTCGCCCTCGCGCGGTGTGCCGAGCAGGCCCTGCAGCTCTACGACATCGTTCGGGAAGGCATTGGCGCTTCCCTCCATGTGGCGCCTGAGCGCCGCCGCCGTGCGCATGTCCGTGCCCGGCGCCCGGCCGAGACCGAGGTCGATGCGGCCCGGATAGAGCGCCGCGAGCGTGCCGAACTGTTCGGCAATGACGAGCGGCGAATGGTTGGGCAGCATGATGCCGCCGGAGCCGACGCGGATCGTTTTCGTGCCCGCCGCCACATGCGAAATCACGAGCGCGGTCGCGGCACTGGCAATGCCGCTCATGCCGTGATGTTCTGCCAGCCAGAACCGCTCGTAACCCGCGCGCTCGGCCTCCTGCGCCAGTCGCCGCGAGTTGTCGAGCGCGTGTGAAACGGTGCTGCCTTTGGTGATCGGCGACAGGTCGAGAATGGAAAAGGGGACCATGGCGAACGGCCTTCAATTGATGAACGTGATGGTCATGTAAGAGGCCCGCACCCCAAATCCAAGGGCGGCCTCGAACGCGCTTATAGTGGATGTTTTTGTTTTGTTCACATTTTGCTGGCAGCGTCCGGGTGCAAAGGCTAGGATATTTTCATGCAATCCACGATTCGCATTATCGGCATCGATCCCGGGCTCCGGCGCATGGGATGGGGCGTGATCGACACGCTGGGCAACACGCTGCGCTTCGTGGGTTCCGGCACCATCCTGTCGGATGGCGATGCGGATCTCGCCTCGCGGCTCTGCCAGTTGCATGACGGGCTGGCCGATATCATCCATCTCCACAAGCCGGACGAAGCCGCCGTCGAGCAGACCTTCGTCAACAAGGATGCGGTGGCGACGCTGAAGCTCGGTCAGGCCCGTGGCATCGCCATGCTGGTGCCGGCCCGCGCCGGGCTGAAGGTGGCGGAATATGCGCCGAACGCCGTCAAGAAATCGGTGATCGGCGTCGGGCATGGCGAGAAGCAGCAGATCCACATGATGATCAAGGTTCTGATGCCCAAGGCGACCTTCAAGGGCAACGACGCCGCGGATGCGCTGGCCATCGCCATCTGCCATGCGCACAACCGCCAGAGCTTTGCCGGCAGTCTCGCCCATCGCATCGCGGCCGCCACGGCGTGACGGGGTTTCATCTAGGGCGCTGTTGCTCTCGACAGCCTGCGGCGCGTCCGTCATGACGGATGGCCTGTAAGCTTTCTTCTTTTTCTCGGGGACCTCAGCGGATGATTGGCAAGTTGAAGGGCACGATCGACGAGATCGGCGACGACCATGTTGTGATCGACGTCCATGGCGTCGGTTATGTCGCCTATTGTTCGGCGCGCACGCTCGGCAAGCTCGGCTCGGCCGGCGAGGCGGCTGTGCTGTTCATCGAGACCTATGTCCGGGAAGACCAGCTGCGCCTGTTCGGCTTCCTCTCCGCGCTGGAGCGCGAATGGTTTCGCCTGCTCCAGAGCGTGCAGGGCGTCGGCGCCAAGGTTGCGCTCGCCGTCCTCTCGGTTCTCACCCCCGGCGAACTTGCGAACGCCATCGCGCTGCAGGACAAGACGTCCATCTCGCGCGCACCCGGCGTCGGCCCGAAGGTGGCGGTGCGCATCGTCACCGAGCTGAAGAACAAGGCACCTGCCTTTGCCGGCGATGCCGCGGCCGGCATCGGCTTCAAGCAGGAACTCGGCGAAGGCGCCGTGCCGGCGCCCGTTGCGGATGCGGTCTCCGCCCTCACCAATCTCGGCTACTCCCGCGACCAGGCTGCCAACGCCATTTCCGCAGCGCTCCGCAACGGTGGCGAGGGTGCCGACAGCGCCAAGCTGATCCGGCTGGGTCTGCGGGAGCTGTCGCAGTGATTCCTTGTCTGCGAGGGGATTCCTTACTAGAGTGCGAAGGTAAGGAATGGAGCGTCTTATGGGCTATGCTGCGAAACTGACATCCAAAGGACAGACGACAATACCGATCGAGGTCCGGAAATATCTGGACCTCAATCCAGGCGATCAGATGGATTTCATCATCGAGGATGGTGAGGTCAAAATCCGGGCGAAGACCAGAAGCATCATGGAGTTTGCCGGTATTCTCGGTCGCGCTCCCAATGGAGTGAGCCTGACGATCGAAGAGATGGACGATGCCATTGCCCAGGCGGTGGCCGATGACGACCGGAGGATCACGCGTGATTGGAATCGATACAAACGTGCTTCTCCGCTTTCTGATGACGGATGACCCTAGGCAGAACCAAAGCGCAGTCGCGTTCTTCCGTTCGAGATCGGCTGCCGATCCGGCCTATATTTCCACCTTCGTGTTCGCCGAAGCCTGTTGGGTCCTGAGCAGGAGCTATGGTTTCAAAAACCATGAGATCGCAACACTGTTTGAAGGCTTGATGGCCAGTCGCGAGATCGTTTTCGAGGATTCGGATGTCATAAAAGGCGTCTTTTCGTCAGATGAATTTGCGAAAATCGATATTGCGGACGTCCTCATCGCAGGTTTTGCAAGGCAAGCCGGCTGCGAGAAAATCGTTACGTTTGACCGGAAGGCTGCCAGCCTCATCCCCGGAATGGAACTTCTCGCATGACAGACGACACCCGCCTGATCTCTCCCGAAAAACGCGGGGAGGATCTCGATACCGCGCTTCGGCCACAGTCGCTGGACGAGTTTACCGGCCAGGCGGAGGCGCGTGCCAATCTGAAGGTGTTCATCGAGGCGGCGAAGCATCGCGGCGAGGCGCTGGATCACGTGCTGTTCGTCGGCCCGCCCGGCCTCGGCAAGACGACGCTCGCGCAGATCATGGCCAAGGAACTGGGCGTCAATTTCCGCTCGACCTCGGGCCCCGTCATCGCCAAGGCCGGCGATCTCGCAGCACTCCTGACCAACCTTGAGGAGCGCGACGTGCTCTTCATCGACGAAATCCACCGGCTGAACCCGGCGGTCGAGGAAATCCTCTACCCCGCCATGGAGGATTTCCAGCTCGACCTCATCATCGGCGAGGGCCCGGCGGCGCGCTCCGTGAAGATCGACCTGTCGAAATTCACGCTGGTCGCCGCCACCACGCGGCTCGGCCTGCTCACCACGCCGCTGCGCGACCGTTTCGGCATTCCCGTGCGTCTCAGCTTCTACACGGTGGAGGAGTTGGAGCTGATCGTGCGGCGCGGTGCGCGGCTGATGGGGCTTGCCATTACGGACGATGGCGCGCGCGAGATCGCGCGCCGCGCGCGCGGAACGCCGCGTATCGCCGGGCGGCTTCTGCGCCGCGTGCGGGATTTCGCGCAGGTCGCCCGGGCCGAGGCGGTGACGCGGCAGATCGCCGATGAGGCGCTGACGCGTCTGCTCGTCGACAATATGGGCTTCGACCAGCTCGACACGCGCTACCTCACCATGATCGCGCTCAATTTCGGCGGCGGTCCCGTCGGCATCGAGACCATCGCGGCGGGCTTGTCCGAGCCGCGCGATGCGATCGAGGATATCATCGAGCCCTATATGATCCAGCAGGGCTTCATCCAGCGCACGCCGCGGGGCCGCGTGCTCACTGTCAATGCCTGGAAGCATCTCGGCCTCGTGCCGCCCAAGGATCTCGAAGCCTCGCAGTTCCGCCTGTTCCAGGAGGACGACTGAGTGCTCTCCCGGCGCGGGCTCCTGAAGACCTTCGGTGCGTTCGTGCTGGCGGCCTTGTCCACCGGCGCCTATGCGATCGGCATCGAGCCGCGCGGCCGTCCCCGTGTCGTCACGCACCGGATGACGCCGCCGGGCTGGCCGCAGGGTCTGAAGCTGCGGCTTGTGCTGGTCAGCGATATCCACGCCTGCGACCCCTATATGCCTGCGTCGCGGATCGCCGAGATCGCCCATCAGGCGAACGGGCTTAGCGGCGACATGATCCTGCTGCTCGGGGACTTTCTCTCGGGCATGCGGCTGGGCTCGCAGGTGCCACCGGAGGACTGGGGCGAGGCATTGCGCCCCTTGAGTGCGCCGCTCGGCGTTCACGCCATTCTCGGCAATCATGACTGGCTCGACGATCCCCAAGCCATGGAGACGGGCAGGCCGGGGATCGTCCAGGCCGTGCTCGATCGTCTCGGCGTGCCGCTCTACAGCAACCGGGCAGTGCGCCTCGAAAAGGACGGCCATGCTTTCTGGCTGGCTGGTCTTGCGGATCAACTCTTTCCGGCCACCGGGCTCGACGATCTTGCCGGCACGCTGGCAAGCGTGACGGATGACGCACCCGTTATCCTCATGGCGCACGAGCCGGATATTTTCCCCACTGTTCCCAAGCGTGTCGCGGTTACGCTGTCCGGCCATACGCATGGCGGGCAGATCCGGCTGTTCGGCTTTTCTCCCGTCGTGCCCTCGCGCTATGGCAGCCGCTATGCCTATGGGCATATCGTCGAGGACGGCCGGCATCTCGTCGTCTCCGGCGGGCTCGGCACGTCCATCCTTCCCGTCCGGCTCGGTTCGCCGCCGGAGATCACCGTCGTGGAGTTGGGCTGATGAGCAAACGCAAGATGGTCCGGCTCGATTCCGGCAGCAAGCGTTTCAATTTCCGGATTGCCGGGCTCGGCTTTCGCGACGGGCACGTGCTCGTCCATCGGGCGGTGCATGAGGCGTTCTGGACCTTTCCCGGCGGTCGCGCCGAAATCGGCGAGACCTCGGAGGCGACGCTTCGCCGCGAGATGCAGGAGGAACTGGGCGTCGATGTCACCGTCGGGCGGCTGCTCTGGACAGTCGAGAATTTCTTCCACTACGAGGCGCGCGACTTTCACGAGATCGGTTTCTACTACCTCATGACCGTGCCCACGGTCTTTCCGTTCCACCCGACCGAGATCGTGCATCGCAACCGGGACGGCAAGAGCGATCTCGAGTTCAAATGGGTGCCGGCGACCGTCGCCGCACTCCGGGCGCTCGACATCCCGCCTTACTTCATTGCCGAAGAGATCGAGACCTTGCCGGAGACCAGCCGGCACGTCGTCTGGCACGATGGCGATCTAGACCGCAACTGACGGAACCCGTTTCCCGCGCGCGCATTTCTTGAAGCGACCGACAGTCGCGTCAGAGGAGCGAGCGATGAAGAAATTTACCAAGGGCACTACCGTTTCGTGGAAATGGGGGCAGGGTACTGCGGAAGGCAAGGTGGACGAGAGCTTCACCGAGGATGTCGAGCGCACGATCAAGGGCCATAAGATCAAGCGCAAGGCCTCGACCGACGAGCCGGCCTACCTGATCAGCCAGGAAGACGGCGCGCATGTGCTCAAAAGCCATTCGGAACTGAGCGCAAGCTGATGGCCGGCGATCATGTTCCCCCGGAGGCCGTCGCCAAAGCGGCCGAGAAAGGCCTCGAGCTTCGCGAGACATTCAAGCGCGGCGGCACCCAGATCGGCGTCGCCCGCGCCCGCGACCTGAAGAACCGCGTCAATCTCTCGGCCGATACGATCAAGCGCATGTCGAGCTACTTCTCCCGACACAAGGTCGACAAGCGCGCCAAGAATTTCGGCGACGACAGCGATCCGTCCGCCGGATACATCGCCTGGCTGCTCTGGGGCGGCGATGCCGGGCGGGATTGGGCGGAGAAGCAGAAGGGGAAGATGGGGAAAGAGTGAGTGGTGAGCCGTAAGCAGTAAGCCGTAAGCCGTGAGGAGGACTTCGGCAGTCGGCAGTCGGGCTCTTACCGGTCGGACATAAGGCGTTCTGCAAGCGCTGCGATGTCGGCGCGGAAGCGGGCGTTCCTGCCAGGGTGCCAGCCGAGCGAACGCAGGCGGGCCGTGTCCATTCGGCTGAAGAGGCTTTTGTTGAGCGGCTCGGGAAGGGGATGGATGCAGGCCGTGGCCTGCTGGAGTTCCGAGAGGACGTCGTGGTGGCTCGTCAGGAGGTCGGAGGCGTTGAAGGCTCTGTTACCGACGAGGGCTGCATCGGCGGTCAGCAGCAGGAGAACGGCGGCGGCGAGATCGTCGCCATGCACCTCGGTCCCCACCCGATCCTCCATCGGCCGGCCGGCGATGTAATCGCGCGCCAGCATTTCCCACTTGTGCGGCAGGCCGGGGAGCAGGCCGTAGACGCCGGTTGAGCGAAGGATTGCGGTGACGAAGTTATCCGAATGAAGCGCCGCGAGCGCCTGTTCCGCGTCCCATTTGACGATGCCGTAAAGGCTCTCCGGTGCAGGCTCCATATCCTCGCTCAGGAGGACTCCCGCCGGTTGGCGACCGTAGACGGCGCGGCTCGACAGGAAGACGCAGCGCCGGGCGTCGGCCTGCTTCGCGGCCTCGAACAGCCGCAATGAGCCACCGACATTGGCGCGCCGAAAACCATCAGGGTCGTCCCCCTCGCCACCGCGATATCGGCCGGGCACATGCTGAAAGGCAGCGTGGACGAAGGCGTCGCATCCATCGAAGGCGGGGAGGGGCGCGGTGGGGTCCAGCGAGAGGAGCGTGGTCTCGACAGGCTGCGAAAAGGGCAGGGCGGTGGTTACATCTCTGACGCCGGCCACCACTTCATGACCCTGCGCCAGCAAATGCTCCACCACGAACCGCCCGACGATGCCTGTCGCGCCCGAGACCAGTACCCGCATCAGCCGTCTCGTTCATTGGAGGGAGGACCGGCAAGGCTCGCGATATCGGGAACATCGGAGCCGTCGTGGAAGGCATGCCAGAGGTCGATCAGCGGTTTCAGCGCCTCCGCCTTCGGGTGATCCGTCTCCCACGGCTTTTCATACTGGTAGTGCAGCACGCCGATGGAGGACCAGTCCCACAAAGCCGGCAGCGCAAACCAGACATATTGCAGCATGTTCATCGTCACCGGCAGGCCGTGCCAGTCGGGAAAGAAGGCCTGCAGAAAACTCTGGTCGGTGCGGGGCCAGAAGGCGTCCGGCGCATCCAGCCTTTGCAGCATCGCCTGGAACGTCTCGTCGGACGGCTTCGCCACGAAGACGCCGGAGTTCAGCCGGTGGAAATCGGCAAGGCTTTCATAGACGTTCGGTGCAGCCGAGAATTCCGGATAGGCAAAGAGCTTGTCGATGTTCTTCAGTACCAGCGTATCCGCATCGATGAAAATGCAGCGCTCGTACTGCGTCAACTGCCAAAGCCGCAGCTTGCAGAAATTGTCGAGCGGCGAATGGAAAGCGGGCTTGCGCCCTTTGGTGAAGGGCGCTGCAGCATGCACGTTGCGCCGCGCATGCCGTTCGTTGAAGGCGTCGGATAGCGGCAGCAGATCGGTCTCGACCAGCCGCACGCCGAATTCGGCCAGCGGCGCGAGCGCGTCTATCGCAACGGCCGGCGTATGGAGAACCACGATATCGGCCGCCGTGCCGGTGCGGCGGATCGAGCGGCAGAGCGCTTTCGCGCCCATCGCATAATTCGCATTGGTCACCAGCGTGACGAAGGCGTGTTTGCTGCCCCCGCTCATGAAACGGATTTCAGCCGGCGCCCTTCCGGATCGTGGACGATCTTTGCGGCGATGTCTTTCGTCCAGGCGGAAACGGCGGGAACGCGGCTGCGATCGACGCGATAGCTGTATTTCTTCGCCACATCGACGATCTCCGACAGCAAGCCGTCCTTCAGCTTCGTCGGGGAAAGGCCGAGGTCGAGGAACTTGTCGTTCTTCACCACCAGTTCGTTCTCCGGCGCTTCCTTGCGCGGGTTCGGCAGCCAGGCGATTTCGGCGCCGGTCATGTCGCCGATCATCCGGGCGAGGTCACGCACCCGGTGCGTCTCGGTCATCTGGTTGAAGATCTCGACGCGCGATCCCCGCGCCGGTGGGTTCTTCAGCGCCAGCTCGATGCAGCGCACGGAGTCCTGAATGTGGATGAAGGCGCGGGTCTGCCCGCCGGTGCCGTGCACGGTCAGGGGATAGCCGATGGCGGCTTGGATGAGGAAGCGGTTCAGCACGGTGCCGTAGTCGCCGTCATAGTCGAAGCGGTTGACCAGCTGCTCATGGCGGCGGGTCTGTGCGGTGTGGGTGCCCCAGACGATGCCCTGATGCAGGTCGGTGATGCGCAGTGCGTCGTTCTTGGCGTAGAACTGGAACAGCAGCTGATCCAGGCACTTGGTCATATGGTAGATCGAGCCGGGGTTCGCCGGATAAAGAATGTCCTGGCTCACCGTTTCCCCGCTCTCGGTGGTGATGCCGACCGGCAGGTAGCCTTCGGGAATGGCGGCACCGACGGTCGAATAGCCGTAGACGCCCATGGTGCCCAGATGCACCAGATGCGCGTCGAGGTTCAGCTCCACCAGCGCGTTCAGCAGGTTGTGCGTCGCGGACACGTTGTTGTTGACGGTGTAGTTCTTGTGCCGGTCGCTCTTCATCGAGTAGGGCGCGGCGCGCTGTTCGGCGAAGTGGATGACGGCGTCCGGGCGATGCTCGCCCAGCCAATTCTTCAGAAGCTCGTAGTCGCGCCCGAGGTCGATCAGGTTGAAATGGATGCGGCGCCCGGTCTCGGCATGCCAGATGCGCGTGCGCTCCTGGATCGAGTCCATCGGGGTGAGCGATTGCACGCCGAGTTCGGTGTCGATCCATCGGCGGGAGAGATTGTCGAGGATATGGACGTCATGGCCCACTTCCGAAAGGTGCAGGGCCGTCGGCCAGCCGATGAACCCGTCTCCGCCCATCACTGCAATCTTCATGACGTCGCCTCCTGGAGAGAATGTCGGTCGGCGGCACCCGCGTCCCGAACGAATTTTGCGCCTTCACCGCTGTAATTAGAAATCATGACAGTTGTTCAATGCTTGTCGCGATGCGTTCTTTGCGCCACAACGAGCTCGCAAGGATGATGACGGCGGCAAAGAGGCGGCAGGACGTGGATTTCTCGATTGCGGGTCGGCTCGGCGACGACGGGCATCTGCTCCACCAGCGGGTCTATTACGAAGACACGGATTTCTCCGGCCTCGTCTATCACGCCCGCTACCTGCATTTCCTCGAGCGCGGCCGCACGGATTACCTGCGCTGCCTCGGCGTCGAGCAGCGGGCGCTGCTGACGGCCGATGCCGAGGGCCTCGTCTTCGTTGTCCACCGCATGGAGATCGACTTTCGCCTGCCGGCCCGCATGGACGATATCCTCGACATCCGCACCGTGACGGAAAAAGCCGGCGGCGCGAAGATGGTGCTGCAACAGCAGATCCTCAGCAGCGATCGCCTGCTGATCGCCGCGAAGGTCATCATCGCCGTCATCAATGCCGCCGGGCGTCCGCGACGCCTGCCGGAAGCGCTGGCCGCGAAATTCCTGGGCTGAGGCAACCCATCCTCGCGGGCGTGCAGCCTGCTAACCGAAGTTTCATTCCCGGATGCTACAGCAAGGGCGATAGGGGATGTCCATGAAGATTGCCGTCAACGCCCGGGTCACGAAATTCGCCATGGGTGGCCAGCAGCGGGTTGCCGCCGAGATCGCCACGCGGCTGGGGCCGATGACGGAAATCGTGCCGGATCGCCCGCTCGGCGGCATGAAGGCGCATGCCTGGGAGCAATTCGTGCTGCCGGTTCGCGCCCGTGGCTATCTCCTCTGGTCGCCCTCGGCCACCGGGCCCGTCGCCATGGGAAACCAGGTCGTCACCCTCCACGACGTCGCCTTTCTGGATGTGCCCGAATTCTTCTCCCGGTCGTTCACGGCTTTCTACAAGGCGCTGCTGCCGGTGCTGGTGAAGCGCGTGGCGCGGGTCGTCACGGTGTCGGAGTTCTCGCGCCAGCGGATCGCGGCCACGCTTCCGATCGATGAAAGCCGGATCGACGTCATCCCGAACGGCGTCAGCCGCCATTTCCGCCCCTACCAGCCGCACGAAATCGCGGCCACCCGAGCAGCCCTCGACCTGCCCGAACGATACCTGCTGCTGCAGGCGACCGCCGACCGGCGCAAGAATCTGGCAGCCACGTTGCGCGCCTGGGCCATCGCGCAGCGTGCGCTTGATCCGGATATCGCGCTCGTCGTCTCCGGCAATCTCGGGCGCGCGCATGTCTTCGGCGATGTCGCGGCCCTTCCCGACGTGCCGCGCACGAAGTTGATCGGCTATGTCGACGAGGCGCATATGGGGCCGCTGATGGCGGGTGCGCAGGCATTTCTGTTTCCCTCGCTCTACGAGGGTTTCGGCCTGCCGATCGTCGAGGCCATGGCCTGCAACACGCCGGTGCTGACGGCGTCGGCAACGGCCACGGGCGAAATCGCCGGCAACGCGGCCATGCTGGTCGATGCCACGTCCGACGCCGCGATCGCGGACGGCATCGTGGCGCTGATGCGTGACGAGGCTCTGCGGACGCGGCTCGCGGCAGACGGCCTCCTGCGCGCCCGCGATTTCTCCTGGGACAGCGCCACTGACCAATACCGCACGCTCTTCCGCTCGCTGGGTGCGGATATCTGACGGTCTTGCCGGACACGCGACCGCGCTTTCACGCGGGTTGCAAGCGGCAGACGCTCGCGTGGTAACACTCCCTTAACCATAATGATGTCTTATCGAGCCACGGGATTTTGTGCAGTGCACGTCATCCTTTGACCAAGATTACGCGGGAAAGGTTTGCCCGAAGCTTGGATTGCACGTGTGCGATCGGCGGCGGGCTGCCGGGGCGAACTTGATAACAATGACGTTTGAGCGACCTGGCGTCGAGCATGTGATGGCTCTTGCCGGGCGTCCGGATTCGGGGATTTGATAGCATGGAACAGGCTGGATTGGCCGCTGTGACCACGGACGTGACGTTGTGGTCTCTTTTCATGGAGGCCGGTTTCGTCGTGAAGCTGGTCATGCTCGGGCTCATGGCCGCATCGGTCTGGACCTGGGCCATCGTGGTCGACAAGACCATTCGCTATGCCCGTATCCGTCGCCAACTCGATAGTTTCGAGCAGGTGTTCTGGTCGGGCCAGTCGCTGGAAGAGCTCTACCGCACCCTGTCCGACCGCCAGACCTCCGGCATGGGCGCGATCTTCGTGTCGGCCATGCGCGAGTGGAAGAAGAGCTTCGAACGCGGCGCACGGTCGCCGATCGGCCTGCAGATGCGCATCGACCGCGCCATGGACGTGACGCTGTCGCGCGAATCCGAAGCGCTGGAAGCCCGGCTCGGCTCGCTCGCCACCATCGGTTCGGCCGGTCCGTTCGTCGGCCTCTTCGGTACGGTCATCGGCATCATGACCTCGTTCCAGGCCATCGCCGGTTCGAAATCCACCAATCTCGCGGTCGTGGCGCCGGGTATCGCTGAAGCGCTGCTCGCCACCGCCATCGGCCTGCTTGCCGCTATTCCCGCGGTTATCGCCTACAACAAGTTCACGGCGGATGCGGGCAAGATCAATTCCCGCATGGAAGGCTTTGCCGACGAGTTCTCCGCGATCCTGTCGCGCCAGATCGACGAAAAGCTGCAGCCGCGCCAGGCGGCGCAATAAAGAACACTGACGGAGACCTCGACGATGGGTATGGCAGTGGGCGGATCCAAGGGCTCGGGCGGCAGACGCGGCGGGCGTGGTCGCGGACGCGGCGGCAAGGCCGTGATGAGCGAAATCAACGTGACGCCCTTCGTGGACGTCATGCTGGTGCTGCTCATCATCTTCATGGTGGCCGCACCGATGATGACCGTCGGCGTGCCGATCGATCTGCCGGAAACGCAGGCCAAGGCGCTGAATTCCGATACGCAGCCGATCACGATCTCGGTCAATCCGGCCGGCGAGATCTTCCTGCAGGAAAGCCCGATCACCATCGAGGAGGTCGTGCCGAAGCTCGAGGCCATCGCCAAGACCGGCTACGAAGAGCGCATCTACGTGCGCGGCGACACCAATGCCGACTACGGAACGGTCATGAAGGTCATGGCGCGCATTTCGTCTGCCGGCTTCAAGAACCTGGGTCTCGTGACCCTTCAGGAAACGGACAAGTGAGCCTTTGACATGAAGGGCAGCATCGCAACCTCCGCTGTGCTTCACGGACTGGTGCTCACCTGGGCGCTGGTTTCGCTCGGCAGTCCGAAGCCTCTCGAGGTTGCGGCCGTCGAATCCGTTCCCGTTGAAATCATCAGCGAGATGAGCCAGATCCAGCAGGGCGACCTCAAGGCGCCCATGGCGGAGAAATCCGCGCCCAAGCCCTCCGAAAAGCCGCAGACGCTGCCCGAGGCCGAGAATGTCGGCGATAACGACGTCGATATGAAGACGCCGCCGAAGCCGGTTTCCAAGCCGATCGAGAATCAGGCCTCCGCCGCACCGCCGAAGTCGGAGGACGCACCGCCATCGCCCGATCCGGTGAAGGAAGAGGTCAAGCCGTCCGAAAAGCCGCCCGCCGAACCCGCAACCGAGGTCGCCGCCCTGCCGGCGCCCAAGGAAGAGGTGAAGCCGGACCCCAAGCCCGATCCGAAGCCGGAGCCGGAAGCGAAGGCCGAGCCGACGCCGGAACCGACCCCGACGCCCGCCGAGCCGACGCCGGCTGAGGCCCCGGATGCCGCGGCCTTGCCGCAGAACGTGCCGGCCCCGACCGCGCGCCCGAAGGTCGAGGAGACCGCCGCCGCGCAGACCGCCAAGACGCCCGATCGCAAGACGGATGCGGCGCCCAAGGAGCAGAAGAAGACGTCGTCCCAGAAGGAAAGCGACTTCAATGCCGACGAGGTGGCAGCCCTCCTCAACAAGACGGAATCCTCCGGCGGCGGCGCCAAGCGCTCGCAGGACAAGGCGGCGCTGGGCGGCAAGAAGACGACGACCGGCAATACGCTGTCCCTGAGCGAGATGGACGCATTGAAGGGCATGATCCAGAAGAACTGGTCGATCATTCCCGGCATGGCGGATCTTCAGGGCATGGTGATCACGGTCACAATCCAGCTCGATCCGCAGGGCGAGATCGTCGGCCAGCCCGAGGTCGAAGCGACGGGGGGCACGCCGACCTCGCAGCGCGCGATGATCGGCAGCGCCACGCGCGCCGTGCGCCGCTCCGCACCCTTCAAGCTGCCTGCCGAGAAGTACGATTCCTGGCAGGAAGTCGTCATCCACTTCGATCCGTCGGACATGCTGCTGTGACCGCCGGCTCTATCATCGAAATCACTCCGGCCATCGCTTCGTGGGATGGCCGTCACCATACCGAATGGACTGCTGAGAGGCTCCGTAACCATGCTTAGACGCACCTTTTTCCGGCTCTTCGTCGCGCTGACGGGTCTGGTCGCTGCTGCGACCGTGCCTGCGCATGCGCGCGTCGAGATCAACATCAACCGGGGCAATGTCGAGCCGCTGCCGATCGCCATCACCGACTTCCTGCAAGGGGAGATGGGGCAGAAGATCTCGGACGTCGTGGCCGCCGACCTCAAGCGGTCGGGCCTGTTCGCGCCGGTCGACCGCAAGGCCTTCATCGAGAAGATCACCAACCCGGACGCGGCGCCGCGCTTTGAAGACTGGCGCGTCTTGAACGTGCAGGCGCTCGTCACCGGCCGCGTCACGCAGGAGGCCGATGGCCGCCTGAAGGCGCAGTTCCGCCTGTGGGATGCCACGGCGCAGAACCAGATCACCGGCCAGCAGTATTTCACGCAGCCGGAAAACTGGCGCCGTCTCGCCCACATCATCGCGGACGCGATCTACAAGGAAATCACCGGCGAGGAGGGCTATTTCGATACCCGCGTCGTCTATGTCGCCGAAAGCGGCCCGAAGACGGCCCGCAAGCGCCAGCTCGCCATCATGGATCAGGATGGCGCCAATGCGCGCGCCATCACCAATTCCAACGATATCGTGCTGACGCCGCGCTTCTCGCCGAGCCGCCAGGAAATCACCTATATGTCGTTCGAGGGCCAGGAGCCGCGGGTCTACCTGCTGCAGCTGGAAACCGGACAGCGCGAGGTGGTGGGCAACTTCCCCGGCATGACCTTTGCGCCGCGCTTCTCGCCGGATGGCCAGCGCGTCATCATGAGCCTTCAGCAGGAGGGCAACGCCAATATCTACACGATGGACCTGCGCTCGCGCACCACGACGCGCCTGACCTCGACGCCGGCCATCGACACCTCGCCGTCCTATGCGCCGGACGGCGCGCGCATCGTGTTCGAAAGCGACCGCGGCGGCCGCCAGCAGCTTTACGTCATGGGCGCCGACGGTTCCGGCCAGACACGCATCTCGTTCGGCGACGGTTCCTATTCCACACCGGTCTGGTCGCCGCGCGGCGACCTCATCGCCTTCACCAAGCAGTCGGGCGGCAAGTTCTCGATCGGCGTGATGAAGCCGGACGGTTCGGGCGAGCGCATCCTTACATCGGGCTTCCACAATGAAGGCCCGACCTGGGCGCCCAACGGCCGTGTGCTGATGTTCTTCCGCCAGGAGAGCGGTGCCGGCGGTCCGCAGCTCTATTCCATCGACCTCACGGGCTATAACGAGCAGCGCGTTGCCACCCAGGGCTTCGCGTCCGACCCGGCCTGGTCGCCGCTCCTGGAGTAGCCAGACCTCGCGATTGCGGCGGGAATCGTGGTAAAATGCCGCTTTCTCGCCGCAAAGTGCTGATTACGACCGCTCGATGGTCGCGCGTTGAGAGAGTTTTAACCATCTCCGGTGTATGAAGATTAACCGCTTCCGGTTACAGTTCGGCAACCCTGATATTTGTTACCCCCCGACCTTTGCTTACCCAAGGAGACCGGCTCATGAGCCGCATTCACGTCCCGGCCACAGGCCGCCTTCAGTCCCTCGCGCGCAATCCCGTCGCGATCGCCCTGTTCATGTCGCTGGCCCTCGCAGGCTGCGCTTCCAAGAAGAACAACATGCCGAACGATGCCGCCGGCCTCGGCCTCGGCGCCGGTTCCGCAACGCCGGGCTCGCAGCAGGACTTCACGGTCAATGTCGGCGACCGGATCTTCTTCGACACGGATAGCTCGTCCATCCGCGCCGACGCGCAGGCAACGCTGTCGCGCCAGGCACAGTGGCTTGCCAAGTACCCGAACTACCAGATCACGGTCGAAGGCCATGCCGACGAACGCGGCACGCGCGAATACAACCTGGCGCTTGGCGCCCGCCGCGCTGCGGCTGCCAAGGAGTTCCTCTCCGGCCAGGGCGTTCCGGCCGGCCGCATGCGCACCATCTCCTACGGCAAGGAAAAGCCGGTCGCCGTCTGCGACGACATTTCCTGCTGGTCGCAGAACCGCCGCTCGGTCACCGTTCTCGGCGGCGGCAACATGTAAGTCTCGATCCTGACGAAGGTTTCGAAAGGGGGAAGGCGGTCTGCAAGGGCCGCCTTTCTTTTTCGTCACACTTTGACCGAACTCCGTTGCTTTTTGCAGGCAATTGGAAAACTGTGCGGCGGTTGCAGTGCGGTAGAGGCGGGACTCCTTCGCTTCGGCCTGCGACATGATCGGTATCGAACGGGACACATGACATGAAGAACATTGTCGTGGCAGCCATGATCGGTCTTGGCGCCTTCGGGTCGCTGAGCCAGCCCGTGACTGCCATGCCGCTTTCCGGCTGGCTGGACAAGACGTTCCACCGCAACGGAACGAAGCCTGTCGAACAGGCGCCGCTGCTCAAGGTGCAGGCCAGCGAGGCCGGGCGCATCGGGCAGCTCGAAGAAACGATCCGCTCCCTCAACGGGCGTATCGAAGAGATGAGCTTCCAGCTCCTGCAGATGCAGGAACAGATCCGGAAGTTCCAGGAAGACAACGAGCTGCGCTTCCAGGACATCGAAGGTGCCAAGCCTGCGGCTCCGCGCAAGAGCGGGGCGCTCGAAACGCCGCGCACCTCCGGCGAGGCCATGGCGACCACCGGTCGCACGGCACCGCCTGCAACCGTTACCGATCCCGGCGCAAGCACGGGATCGGAGACGGCCTCCGGCGTGCCCGGTGCTGCTCCCGGCGGTTTGCCGACGACGCTCGGCCAGATCATCCTCGACGATGCCGGCAACCCGATCGGTGCCAATGCCGACAACCTACCCGATCCCAGCACCGATCTGGGCGCCGTCGCCTCGACCGATCCCGGCACGCGCGCCGCACCGGGCCTGAATGCCACGCCCGAGACCGAGCAGCAGACGGCCAGCCTCGACAATCCCGGCGATCTCTACCAGTCGGCCTATGGCCATGTGCTCTCCGGCGACTACAGCCAGGCGGAAAACGAGTTCCGCGGCTATCTCGAAGCCTTCCCCAAGGGCGAGAAGGCGGCCGATGCCAGCTTCTGGATGGGTGAGGCCCAGTATTCTCAAGGGAAATTCAACGACAGCGCCAAGACCTTTCTGAATGCGCATCAGGCCTATTCCAAGTCGCCCAAGGCGCCGGAAATGCTCTTGAAGCTCGGCATGTCGCTGGCCGCTCTCGACAACAAGGAAACCGCCTGCGCGACCCTCCGCGAAGTCGGAAAACGCTATCCCAAGGCCTCCCCCGCGGTGAAGGCCAAGGTCACGTCCGAGCAGGGCCGCCTTTCCTGCTGATGCAGCCGCTATTGCCGGCCCGGCCAAGCCCCGACCGTGCGGCCACCGCGCCGCGTGCCGCCGCCCACGCCTTCCTCTCTCGCCTGCGCCATCCGTCCACCGTGCTCGTCGCTATCTCCGGCGGCAGCGATTCGGTCGGCCTCCTGCTCGCCCTCCATCACGCCGTGAAGACCTCCGGCGCGCCCCACCGCCTCGTCGCCTGCACCGTCGATCACGCCCTGCGATCCGGTTCGGCTGCAGAGGCCGAGGCGGTCTCCCGGCGCTGCGCCGCGCTCGGCATTCCCCACACGGTCGCCCGCTGGTCGCATTCCGGCATCGCCTCCGGCCTCCAGGCGGAAGCCCGTCTTGCACGCTACCGGCTCCTCAGCGCGGCGGCGCGCGATTTTCAGGCCGACCTCGTTGTCACCGGACATTCCCGCGACGATCAGGCCGAGACCATCGCCATGCGCGCCGCCCGCAGCCCCCAGACGTTAGACGCAGGCGAACCGCCCGCCATCGGTCTCGCCGGCATGGCGGATGCCGTCCTTTTCGATCGAACCCTCTGGATCTGCCGCCCCTTCCTCAACGTTCGCCGACAGGCCATCCGCGATGACCTCACATCTCTTGGGGAGAGGTGGATCGACGATCCGAGCAATGACGATCCCCGTTTCGAGCGCGTCCGCTTCCGGCAGGCCGGTCCTGTTGTCGTGGGGCAGGGGACCGAAAATATCCTCCAGGACGCGATTTCCCACCGCCTGAAGGCAGACACGGCGATATCGAAGCTTCTCGCCGATCACGTTCGCGTTCACGCCGCCATCGCGGCCGAGATCGCTCTTGCCGACCTCGATGTGACCGACACTCACTGGCAGCGGCTGCTTGCCGTGCTCGCCGCCACCCTTGCCGGAAAGCCGCACCCGATCGGGCAGGACACCGCCGCCCGCCTCTTTGCGACCCTGCAGACAAATATGGCGGGTGCAACCACTGCCGGCGGCTGCGTTTTCGAGCGACGCGGCGGGCGGCTGTTCGTCTATCGCGAGCGCCGCAATCTCCCGCCGCCGGTCACCGTCGAACCGGGACAGACGCTGATCTGGGATGGCCGCTTTGCGATCGACAACCACGGCGCGGCTGCGATCACGCTCATGGCGGGTGCGGATCGAGCACTTGTCCACAGGCTCACGGAAGGCGGCCTTCCCACGGGCGTTGCCGGGCGCATCGCGCAGGCGTCTCCCGGCATGCTCTTGCCCGACGGCGCAACCGCCGATCCCACGGCCTTTTCGCTGGCGCCCGTCATCGCGCCCTACGACACCTTTTTGCCGCGTTTCGACCTGATGATCGCGCAAAGCATCGCCGCGCTTTTCAACCGCGCACCGTTTCCGACATGTCCGGTTGACGATATCTCGACGAAATGATCGGGCAAAGGGCGGTTTGCCTTGGCAAGGCCTGT
Source organism: Ferranicluibacter rubi (assembly GCF_011603255.1). Lineage (GTDB taxonomy): Bacteria > Pseudomonadota > Alphaproteobacteria > Rhizobiales > Rhizobiaceae > Ferranicluibacter > Ferranicluibacter rubi. The sequence goes on from NZ_JAANCM010000012.1 coordinate 67,548, forward strand.
CGCGAACCCTATGTTAGCGAAGAAATATGGGCCCCGGTCGCGGGGCGCCAGCACCGGTTCCGGGGAATTCGATGAACCCTAATTTTCGTAATCTTGCCCTCTGGGCCATTATCGCTCTCTTGCTGATTGCGCTTTTCAGCATGTTTCAGCAGCCGTCGGAGCGTAGCGCCTCGCGGGAAGTTCCGTTTTCGCAGTTCCTGAAGGATGTCGATGGCAGCCGCGTCAAGGACGTTGTCATCACCGGCAACAAGGTGCTCGGCACCTTCAACGAGAGTGGCGCGACGTTCCAGACCTATGCTCCCTCCGTGGATACGGCGCTCACCGAACGGCTCGAAGCCAAGAACGTGACAGTCACCGTTCGTCCGGAAACGGACGGCTCCAACGGTTTCCTGAGCTTCATCGGCACGCTGCTCCCCATGCTGCTGATCCTCGGCGTCTGGCTGTTCTTCATGCGCCAGATGCAGGGTGGGTCGCGTGGTGCCATGGGCTTCGGCAAGTCCAAGGCAAAGCTTCTCACCGAAGCGCATGGCCGCATCACGTTCGACGACGTTGCCGGCGTGGATGAAGCCAAGCAGGATCTGGAAGAAATCGTCGAGTTCCTGCGCGATCCGCAGAAGTTTCAGCGCCTCGGCGGTCGTATCCCGCGCGGCGTGCTGCTGGTCGGTCCTCCCGGTACCGGTAAGACGCTGCTCGCCCGCTCGGTTGCCGGCGAAGCCAACGTTCCCTTCTTCACGATTTCCGGTTCGGACTTCGTCGAAATGTTCGTCGGCGTTGGCGCCAGCCGCGTGCGCGACATGTTCGAGCAGGCCAAGAAGAACGCGCCCTGCATCATCTTCATCGACGAAATCGATGCGGTCGGCCGTCATCGCGGCGCCGGTCTCGGCGGCGGCAATGACGAACGCGAGCAGACGCTGAACCAGCTTCTGGTCGAGATGGATGGTTTCGAGGCGAACGAGGGTGTCATCCTCATCGCCGCGACCAACCGTCCCGACGTTCTCGACCCCGCCTTGCTGCGTCCGGGCCGTTTCGACCGTCAGGTCGTCGTGCCCAATCCCGACATCAACGGCCGCGAGCGCATTCTCAAGGTTCACGTTCGCAACGTGCCGCTGGCACCGAATGTCGATCTGAAGATTCTCGCCCGCGGTACGCCCGGTTTCTCCGGTGCCGATCTGATGAACCTCGTCAACGAATCCGCCCTTATGGCCGCCCGCCGCAACAAGCGCGTCGTCACCATGGCCGAGTTCGAAGACGCCAAGGACAAGATCATGATGGGTGCGGAACGCCGCAACTCCGCCATGACCGAGTCCGAAAAGAAGCTGACGGCCTATCACGAAGCCGGACATGCCATCGTCGCGTTGAAGGTCCCCGCAGCCGATCCGCTGCACAAGGCAACCATCATTCCGCGCGGTCGTGCGCTCGGCATGGTCATGCAGCTTCCCGAAGGCGACCGCTATTCGATGAGCTACAAGTGGATGGTCTCGCGCCTCGCCATCATGATGGGCGGCCGCGTTGCCGAGGAAATCACCTTCGGCAAGGAGAACATCACCTCGGGCGCATCGTCGGATATCGAGCAGGCCACCAAGCTTGCCCGCGCCATGGTCACGCAGTGGGGCTTTTCCGACCAGCTCGGCCAGGTTTCCTACGGCGAAAACCAGCAGGAAGTCTTCCTCGGTCACTCCGTCTCGCAGTCGAAGAACGTGTCGGAAGCCACCGCACAGAAGATCGACAACGAGGTTCGCCGCCTGATCGACGAAGCCTATGACGAAGCCCGCCGGATCATCACGGACATGAATTCGGAGTTCGTGGCCGTGGCCGAAGGCCTGCTGGAATATGAAACGCTGACCGGCGAAGAGATCAAGGCGCTGATGCGTGGCGACAAGCCCGCCCGCGACCTCGGCGACGATTCGCCCCCCCATCGCGGTCCCGCCGTCCCCTCGGCCGGCGCCAAGAAGGACGGCACGACGCCCAAGGGCGAAGCGGAAGGCGGCCTCGAGCCGCAGCCGCAATAAGCCGATTACGCTTTGCAAAACATCGAAACCCTTCGGCTCACGCCGGAGGGTTTTTTCGTTCCCCTTCGTCATGCTCGGGCTTGTCCCGAGCATCTGCAACGGTCTGATTTCCTTGAGCTCAGCAGATCCTCGGCACAAGGCCGAGGATGACGTCGCGCGAAAAGAGAGCCTTCAGGGCAGTTTGAACCCTTCGGCCGACGCTGGAGGTTTTTTGTTTTCAGAATTATTTTCATCCCATCTTTTCCCCGCCCGCTTTTCCTCCATCATACTTCCCTCGTCCCGTTATCGGATGCACCGGAAGGCGTTCCGGCGAGGCGGGGCCGGTGCCGACGTCAAGGATTCTACGCACGTCCTTGGCTGCGGGCTCGTGAAAGGGCTGTCCGTCGTGGACCTCGAAAGGGTCTCGGCGTGGCGATGTCATAGAAGAGGCGGCGACCGTTGAAACCGCGGTCGTCCTGTGAAACCTGGCAAGGCGGCGGCAAGCCGCGTCGTGACTGCCGGACGCGCCATCGGGTCGAGCCGATGGAATCTTCTTCGAGAACAGCCGGGCTGCGGGAAAAACCACCGAACGAGGCGCTGGAAGATGTCATCTTCCACTGAACTACCAACGCGGCAGCTTCCAGCGCCTCGTCCGAACTGCCCTCCTCTCCACGGCGCTTTCGCGCGCGTGGTTATCGGCGCGTTGGGTCTCGATATCGGTAAGCTTTACGAAGGTAACGGCGTGTAATCATTTCTGATGGCCGTGAGGATGCCGTTTTCCGCCTGTCTGTGGCAGAAGGTGCCGAGAGCGCCAGGGAGACCGGCGGCGTTCCGGCCTTGGCGCTGCCCTCGTCCGCGAGGTGGTTGCGCCGGGACACGAGCATTTCCCGGCAGAGCGTCTTCGCGTCGCCTTCGGACGATGCGGCAATACAAATGAGAGACAGCCGTCCGGGTGAACCCGACTTCCCGGAAACGGCTCTGGACGATGGAGCGATCATGAAGCGCAGATATTTCGGCACCGACGGCATTCGCGGGCAGGCCAACATTTTCCCGATGACGCCGGATCTCGCCATGCGGGTCGGCATCGCCGTCGGCACCATCTTTCGCCGTGGCGCGCACCGTCACCGGGTCGTCATCGGCAAGGATACCCGCCTGTCGGGCTATATGCTGGAAAACGCCTTGGTCGCCGGCTTCACCGCGGCCGGTGTCGATGCTTTCGTCCTCGGCCCCATTCCCACGCCCGCCGTCGCCATGCTGACACGGTCGCTGCGCGCGGATATCGGCGTGATGATCTCCGCCTCGCACAATCCGTTCGAAGACAACGGCATCAAGCTTTTCGGCCCCGACGGCTACAAGCTCTCCGACGATATCGAGAGCCAGATCGAGGAACTGCTCGATCAGGACCTGTCGATGCAGCTCGCGCGCAGCAACGAGATCGGCCGCGCCAAGCGCATCGACGGCGTGCATGACCGCTATATCGAGCATGCCAAGCGCACGCTGCCGCGCGATGTGACGCTGAAGGGCCTGCGCATCGCCATCGATTGCGCCAATGGCGCCGCCTACAAGGTCGCGCCGGCCGCCCTCTGGGAGCTCGGCGCCGACGTGGTGTCGATCGGCACGGAGCCGAACGGCACGAATATCAATCTGGATTGCGGCTCCACCAGCCCGGCGGCCCTGTCGAAGAAGGTGCATGAAGTCCGCGCCGATATCGGCATTGCGCTGGATGGCGATGCGGACCGCGTGCTGATCGTGGACGAGAAGGGTACGATCATCGACGGCGACCAGCTGATGGCCGTGATTGCCGACAGCTGGGCGGCGGAAGGCACCTTGCGCGGCGGCGGCATCGTCGCCACTGTCATGTCCAATCTCGGGCTTGAGCGTTACCTGCAGAGCCGCAAGCTGTCGCTCCAGCGCACCAAGGTCGGCGACCGCTATGTCGTCGAGCACATGCGCGAAAACGGCTTCAACATCGGCGGCGAGCAGTCGGGCCATATCGTGCTCTCGGATTTCGGCACGACGGGCGACGGCCTGGTCGCCGCGCTTCAGGTGCTCTCCAGCGTCAAGCGGCTGGGCAAGCCCGTCAGCGAGGTCTGCCACAAGTTCACGCCCGTACCGCAGGTCCTGAAGAACGTGCGCATTTCAGCAGGCAAGCCGCTCGAGGACAATGCCGTCCGTCAGGCGATCGCCGATGCCGAGGCCGCACTGTCGAAGAACGGTCGCCTCCTCATCCGCCCCTCCGGCACCGAGCCGCTGATCCGCGTGATGGCGGAAGGCGACGATCGCGGCCAGGTCGAGCGGATCGTCGACGAACTCGTCTCCGTCATCGGCTCCGTCCGCCACGCGGCGTAGGTTTCTCTAGGATTGACGGTTGAATGAAGAAACCCGGCCTCGCGCCGGGTTTTTTCTTTCGAAATACGGTGAATTTTCTTGGTTAAACGAGCCTTAACCAATCTCCTCCATGATGCTTTCCAATAGGACGGTCGGGCTGCACGACGAAGGTGGGCTGACACAACATTTTAATGGAGTGAGCCATGAAGACTATCGTGATCGGCGTTGTGGCAGCTATGCTGACCGGCAGCGCCGCCTTCGCCGCCGACGTGTACCAGCCCCCGCTCGAACCCGTTGTCGAAGCCGCCCCCGTCGAGGTTGGCGCTGCCAGCGGCTGGTATCTGCGCGGTGACGTCGGCTACGCCTTCACCAAGCTGCGTGGCGCGAAATTCTATCAGGGCTCCAATTCCTACGAGCGCGATTTCGACAGCTACGATCTCGACGATACCTGGACCGGCGGCGTCGGCGTGGGTTACCAGGTCACCAATTACCTGCGCACGGACGTGACGCTCGACTATCTCGGCAAGACCGACTTCGAGGGCTCGACCACGGGCGGCTGCGGCGTCGCAGACTTCTGCACCTCGCGCGACATCTCCTCGATGACCGCCTGGAGCCTGATGGCCAACGCCTATGTCGATATCGGCACCTACGGCATCTTCACCCCCTATGTCGGAGCCGGCATCGGCGGCACGCAGGTGCGCTGGGACAAGCTGAAGAACACCAGCTGCGAAACGGGCAACCCCGACAATTGCGACGGCGAGTTCGAGCATAGCGGTAAGCGCAAGTGGCGCTTCACCTACGGCCTCATGGCAGGCACGGCCATCGACCTCACCTGCAACCTGCAGGCCGACGTCGGCTATCGCTTCCGCCAGATCGTCGGCGGCGACATGTTCGGCTACAAGGAAAGCGGTGGCCCCGGTCGCGACAAGGGCATCAACATCCACGAAGCCCGCGCCGGCCTGCGCTACAATTTCGGCGGCTGCGAACAGGCCTATGTCCCGGAATACCCGGTCGAACAGCCGGTCTACAAATAAGCCATTCCGTCTTGCCAATTTGAGAAAGCCGCCCCGCAAGGGCGGCTTTCGTGCGTTTTTGACACGGTTCGATGGTGCCTTGGTGAGGCGGCGTTAACCAGCATGGCGGGCGTAGCCGGGGGTTGCTTGTTCCCACCGCGTCGCGGGTTAGGGTCGAACCGGATGATTCGATGAAAAATTGACGGGACGCGACGATGGACAGACACTTCTGGCGGATCACCGGCCATGCCGGCATGGACCAGATCTTCGAGCGCATCGTGCCCGTGGACAGCCTGTCGGACGCCGCCGTTCGCCTGCTTCTCCAGTGCCTGCTCGCCCGCGAGGTGGATATCAACCAGTTGATCGACGGTTTCGGCCTGGCCGACACGCAAGGCGCCGGCCCGCTCGATGTGCGCATGGAGCCCGGTCCGCCGCTGCAGTACCGGCTGGCCGGCGCCGATGTCGTCTTCGAGGCGAGCGTCATGACGGAACGCCCGCCGCAGTTCCGCTCGTCCTACGGCTCCGGCCTTGCCGCCTGAGCGGGTGGCTCCGTTAACGCGCCATTAACCATACCGGCCCAAAGGTTAACGCCTGTATATCGGTCGCCTGCGTGATTCGCCGGCCGGCCGCGACACCGGGCAATCGAGGGCTCCATGACGCGTCTTTCAAACTTGGCCACAGCACGGGCGACCAAGGCATCATCGGCAGCAACGTGCCTCGCCGGCCTGGCCTGTGCGGTCCTGAGCGCGGTTGTCGGCCTGCAGGCCGCGCAGGCCGAAGACGCGCTGCTCTCGGCACCGGAAGTCACCATCGCCACGGACACCGTCTCGACCGGCCTCTATCTGCGCGGCGATCTTGGCTATACTGCGTTTCGCAACGACGGTGCGCCCGACCTTTCGGTGGGCGGTGCCCGCCGAGGCTTCGATGACGATCGTTTCGACCGTCCCGTTTCCGGCACGCTTGGGCTCGGCTACCGGCTGACCGACATCCTGCGCGCAGACGTCACCGCCGACCTCTTCAATGGCCGCTTCGAAGGCACGCAGGAAACGGCAGGCGTCGCCACCCGCTACCGGGCCGACCTGCGCGGCGTCGGCCTCATGGCCAATGGCTATGTCGATCTCGCAACCATCGCGGGCTTCACGCCCTATCTCGGCGCCGGCGTCGGCGCGACCTATGTGGATTGGCAGGACGTCACCGCCCGCACAGAAGCGGGCCCGGTTGCCGGTGGCGCTTACGCGGGCGATGACAGCTGGCGCTTTACCTATGCCCTCATGGCCGGCGCCTCCTACGATCTCACGGAGCGGCTGAAGCTCGATATCAGCTACCGCTATTCCGACATCGCCAATGGCGACATGTTCGCCCGCTCGCGCGAGAAAGCCCGCGACGACGGCCTCTCCCGCCACGAAATCCGCGCCGGCCTGCGTTTCTCACTCTACTAGCCTTCCGCAGGCGGGCGAGAGGAACCTTGTCGCGGTCCGCAGGTTCAGGCTCCAGCAAAAGGAGCCCGCCATGACCGACATCGGAAACCCCATCCCCCGCGGCACGATCGACACCGACGCCCCCCTCGTCGATGAAGCGCTCGCCGCAAAAGAAGACCAGTCCTCCAGCGATGCCGCCGATACGGTGGCCGCCCTCAAGGCGGAAATCGAGACGCTCCGAACGCGCATCGCCGAGCATCGCTCGGATGCCGCGGCAAAGGTTCGTTCCACCGTCCGCGACCGCCCGCTCGTCAGCCTGACCGCAGCCCTGCTCGCCGGTTACGGCATCGCTCTCGCCCTTCACGGCAGCCGCTCGGCCAGCACCGGACACGGCTGGCGATAGGGTCCGCGCCGGGCACTTTGCCTGGCCTCCGACCAGACCTGAAAACGTCCTGCACTGTGCTCATAACGACGGGCCGCGTCTGGAACGTGGAATTTTTCCTTGCGTTCCATGAGCAGTTTCTGTAATCACGGCGGCAGGACACGCCTCCCTAACGAGGTGCTTTCTATCTGGAAGGATAGCCACCATGAATACGACTGCGACACCGGATCTGCGTCCGGCAAACACCCATTTTTCGTCTGGACCTTGCTCCAAGCGCCCCGGTTGGTCGCTGGACGCTCTCTCCGATGCACCGCTCGGCCGGTCGCATCGCGCCAAGGTCGGCAAAGCCAAGCTCAAGCAAGCCATCGATCTGACCCGTGAGGTCCTGAACGTGCCGGCGGACTACCGCATCGGCATCGTGCCCGCGTCTGACACCGGCGCTGTGGAAATGGCGATGTGGTCGCTGCTCGGCGAGCGCGGCGTGGATATGGTCGCCTGGGAAAGCTTTGGTTCCGGCTGGGTGTCCGACGTTGTGAAGGAGCTGAAGCTCTCCGACGCCCGCAAGATCACCGCCGACTACGGCAAGCTGCCGGATCTCTCCACGATCGATTTCAACCGTGACGTCGTCTTCACCTGGAACGGCACCACGTCGGGCGTTCGCGTCCCCAACGCCGATTTCATTCCCGCCGACCGTCAGGGCCTGACGATCTGCGATGCGACCTCCGGCGCTTTCGCGCAGGACCTCGATTTCTCCAAGCTCGATGTCGTCACGTTCTCCTGGCAGAAGGTGCTGGGCGGCGAGGGCGGCCATGGCGTGCTCATCCTGTCCCCACGCGCCGTTGCGCGGCTGGAAAGCTACACCCCGGCCTGGCCGCTGCCGAAGATCTTCCGCATGACCAAGGGTGGCAAGATCGTCGAGGGCATCTTCCAGGGCGAAACGATCAACACGCCCTCCATGCTCTGCGTCGAGGACTATATCGATGCGCTACAGTGGGCAAAGTCGCTCGGTGGTCTCAACGCGCTGATGGCGCGGGCGGATGCCAATGCGCAGGTCATCTTCGATTACGTCGAGAAGACCGACTGGATCGCTAACCTCGCAGAGGTCGCGGACACCCGCTCGAACACGTCGGTCTGCCTCAAGATCGTCGATCCCGAGGTCACGGCGCTTGCGCCCGACCAGCAGGACGCCTTTGCCAAGGGCATGGTCGCACTGCTCGAAAAGCAGGGCGTCGCCCATGATATCGGCGCCTACCGCGATGCCCCGTCGGGCTTCCGCATCTGGGCCGGGGCGACCATCGACACGGCTGATCTCGAGGCGCTCATGCCCTGGTTCGACTGGGCGTTCGCGACCCAGAAGGCCACGCAGCTCAAGGCCGCCGCCTAGACCGGACAAGCGTCGGGACCGCGCCTCGTCGCGCGGTCTCCGCCACGTTCCTACGCGCATCACATCCCGTTCCTTTCAAGACGTTCTCACCAGTGGAGGCCTCTCATGGCACCTCGCGTTCTCGTATCCGACGAACTGTCGGAAACCGCCGTCCAGATCTTTCGCGATCGCGGCGTCGATGTCGATTTCCAGCCGCAGCTCGGCAAGGACAAGGACAAGCTTGCCGAAATCATCGGCAATTATGACGGTCTCGCCATCCGCTCCGCCACCAAGGCGACGGAAAAGCTGATTGCGGCTGCGACCAACCTGAAGGTCATCGGCCGCGCCGGTATCGGCGTCGACAATGTCGATATCCCCGCCGCCTCGCGCCGCGGTATCATCGTCATGAACACGCCGTTCGGCAACTCCATCACCACGGCCGAACACGCCATCGCGCTGATGTTCGCCGTCGCCCGCCAGCTGCCTGCCGCCGACACCTCGACGCAGGCCGGCAAGTGGGAAAAGTCCAAGTTCATGGGCGTCGAAATCACCGGCAAGACGCTCGGCGTCATCGGCGCCGGCAATATCGGCTCCATCGTCATCTCCCGCGCCATCGGCCTGAAGATGCACGTCATCGCCTACGACCCCTTCCTGTCGAAGGAACGCGCCGAGGAAATGGGCGTCACCAAGGTCGAGCTCGACGAGCTGCTGGCAAAGGCGGACTTCATCACCCTGCACGTGCCGATGACCGATAAGACACGCGGCATCCTGAATGCCGAAGCGATCGCCAAGACCAAGCCCGGCGTGCGGATCATCAACTGCGCCCGTGGCGGTCTCGTGGACGAGGCAGCGCTTGCCGCAGCCATCAAGTCCGGCCATGTCGCCGGCGCCGGCTTCGACGTGTTCGAGACAGAGCCCGCCAAGGAAAGCCCGCTGTTCGGCCTGCCGAACGTCGTCTGCACCCCGCATCTCGGTGCCGCCACCACGGAAGCGCAGGAAAACGTCGCGCTTCAGGTCGCCGAGCAGATGTCGGATTATCTGGTCAAGGGTGCCGTTTCCAACGCGATCAACATGCCGTCGATCACGGCCGAGGAAGCCCCGATCCTCAAGCCGGTCATCCGTCTGGCCGAAGTGCTCGGCGCCTTCGTCGGTCAGGTTACGGAAAGCGCGATCAAGGAAATCGAAATTCTCTATGACGGCTCGACGGCCGCCATGAACACCAAGGCCCTGACGAGTGCCGCCCTTGCCGGCCTCATCCGCAGCCAGGTTTCGGATGTCAACATGGTCTCCGCGCCGATCATGATCAAGGAAAAGGGCGTCATCCTCTCCGAGGTCAAGCGCGACAAGACCGGCGTGTTCGACGGCTACATCAAGCTGACGGTGACGACGGAAACCCAGACGCGTTCGGTCGCAGGCACGGTGTTCTCGGATGGCAAGCCGCGCTTTATCCAGATCAAGGACATCAATCTGGATGCCGACGTCGGCAGCCACATGGTCTACATCACCAACACCGACGTTCCCGGCATGATCGGTTTCATCGGCAAGACCTTCGGCGACGCCGGCGTTAACATCGCCAACTTCCAGCTCGGCCGCAAGGATGCGGGCTCGGATGCCATCGCGCTGCTCTATGTCGACGGCCCCGTGCCGGATAGCCTGCTGGAAACGCTGACCGCCAACCCGGCCATCCGCCAGGCGAAGCCCCTGGTCTTCAACGTCGAATAAGCCGGCAGCAACCAGCTCAAGATCATAAAAAACGCGCCGGATCCCCAGGGTTCGGCGCGTTTTTCATTGTCCGATTTGGTATTACCCGGCCACCTTGGGCCGCCCCTTTTCCGCCACCGCGATCCCCACGAGCGCCAGCAGAAGTGCGACGATGTGGAAGGTTTGGAGCGTCTCGCCGATGAGGGCGATCGACAGGAGCGTGCCGAAGATCGGGATGAGGTTGATGAACAGCCCCGCACGGTTGGGGCCGATCAGCTCGACGCCGCGCACATAGAGGATTTGCGAGATCAGCGATGGGAAGATGCCGGCATAGGCGACGATGATCCAGCCGGTCGTGTCGGGCCAGATCATGGCGCCGGAGGTGCTTTCCCAGATCATCAGGGGCACGCTGCTCAAGAGGGCCGCGAAGGCGGAAACGGCGATCAGGCTTTTCCAGTGGATGCCCGGCTTGTAGCGCAGCGACACGGTGTAGCCGGCATAGACGAGCACCGCGAACATCATCAGCGCGTCGCCGCGGTTCAGATCGAGCGAGAGCAGCGTCGAGAGATTGCCATGCGATGTGGTGAGCGCGACCGCGAACAGCGTCAGCGCGAAGCCGAACCACTGCGCCAGCGAGACGCCGGTGCGAAACAGCACGAAGTTCATGGCGAAGATCACCATGGGGATTGCGGCCTGCTCGATCACCGCGTTGATGGCGCTGGTATATTGCAGGGCGGAATAGAGCGAGGCGTTGAAGGCGGTAAACCCGATGGCGCCGTAGCTGAACAGCAGAAGCCAATGCCGGCGGATGAGCGGCCAGTCTTTGCGGAGCTGGGGGATGGCGATGGCCAGAAGCAGGGTACAGGCGATCACCCAGCGCATGCCCGTCAGCAGCATCGGACTGACATGGCCGACGGCAATCTTACCGGCCACGGAGTTGCCGCCCCAGATGAAGGTGGTCAGCGCAAGGATCAGATAGGCCTGGATGTTCAAGCTGAAATTCCGTCTCGGTCAAGAGGAGCGAGGGTTCGTGGCGCGTCCTTAGCGCTGCATATCGCGTAAAGCGGCATGCTGCCATGCAAAAAGCCCTGATTTCCGGGCGAACGGAATAGCTTTTGAAAAAACAAGACAGTATAGATGCGCGGGTTTGCAGCCCCGGATCGTGGGTCGGGATGCAGCACCATGGGTCGGTGCGGGATGCCATTGCCGGATTGAGGCAGGGCAATCGCGTGCAAGGCGAAGATGAGCGCGGATGAAAACGTGCGCTTGCAGACAGGAAAAACGAAATGACGAATGTCGTGGTTGTCGGATCGCAATGGGGTGACGAGGGCAAGGGCAAGATCGTCGACTGGCTCTCCGAACGCGCCGATGTCGTCGTCCGCTTCCAGGGTGGGCATAATGCCGGCCATACGCTCGTCATCGACGGCACAAGCTACAAGCTGTCGCTGCTGCCCTCCGGCGTCGTTCGCCCGGGCAAGCTCGCCGTCATCGGCAACGGTGTTGTCATCGACCCGCATGCGCTGATCGCCGAAATCGAGAAGCTGGACGGGCAGGGTGTGACGATCACGCCGGAAAACCTGCGCATCGCCGACAATGCGACGCTGATCCTGTCGCTGCACCGCGAGCTGGACGGCATCCGCGAGGACGCGGCCTCCAACAGCGGCACGAAGATTGGCACCACCCGCCGCGGCATCGGCCCGGCTTATGAAGACAAGGTCGGCCGCCGCGCCATCCGCGTCATGGATCTCGCCGATCTCTCGACGCTGCCGGCCAAGGTCGATCGTCTGCTCACCCATCACAATGCTCTGCGCCGCGGCCTGAACGAGGCCGAAGTCAGCCACACCGCGATCATGGAAGAGCTGTCCTCAATCGCCGCCCGTGTGCTGCCCTTCATGGATACGGTCTGGCTGCTGCTCGACCGCCTGCGCCGCAAGGGTGCGCGCATCCTGTTCGAAGGCGCGCAGGGCACGCTGCTCGACATCGACCACGGCACCTATCCCTTCGTCACCTCGTCCAACACGGTTGCCGGCCAGGCTGCTGCCGGTTCGGGCATGGGTCCGGGCGCGCTCGGCTATATCCTCGGCATCACCAAGGCCTATACGACCCGTGTCGGCGAAGGCCCGTTCCCGACCGAGCTGCACGACGAGATCGGCCAGTTCCTTGGCGAGAAGGGCCATGAATTCGGCACCATCACCGGGCGCAAGCGCCGCTGCGGCTGGTTCGATGCAGCCCTCGTTCGCCAGTCCGTCGCCACCAACGGCATCACCGGCATCGCGCTGACGAAGCTCGACGTGCTGGACGGCCTGAAGGAGCTGAAGATCTGCGTCGGCTACACGCTGGACGGCGTCGAGATCGACCATCTCCCGGCAAGCCAGGCCAGCCAGGCCCGGGTCGAGCCGGTCTATATCACGCTGGAAGGCTGGCAGGAATCGACCGTCGGCGCACGCAGCTGGGCTGAACTGCCGGCCCAGGCCATCAAATATGTCCGCCAGGTCGAAGAACTCATCGGTGCACCGGTCGCTCTCCTGTCCACAAGTCCGGAGCGTGACGACACCATACTTGTTACCGATCCGTTTGAGGACTAGGTTAACGGACCTGTGACGGGGTGATGACAAGGGCGTAAAGCGCGGGTTTTGTGAGAGATCCCGCGCTTGCGCCATATCAAGTATCGGCTTAATCACCCCGAAGGGTTGAAAGAAAGTTTTCGATGGCGGATTTTGTAGCAGTTATTCGCAGGACCGTGGACGGCTTGTCCGACAACAGTCCGGACATGCGGTCCAGGGTTTACGAAAAGGCCCGGGGCGCCGTCCGTCGCCAGCTTGAAAGCATGAAGCCTCGTCCCTCCGACGAGATGATCGACCGCCAGATGGGCAAGCTCGAAGCGGCCATCACGGAGGTGGAGGGAACCCACGCGCCGGCCCCTGTCGAGGATGTGCCGCCCGAGGTCGTGCCCGCGGCGGCTGTCGCCGCTGCCGTTATCCCCGCAGCCGTACCACCGGCCGAAGACGTCCCCACCGAGCCGGCACCGGCAGATGTCACCTTCGAGCAGCCGCCCGTTCCCTATGATGTGTCGCATGTCGATCGGCAGGAGGCCGTCGAAGCCGCTCCCGTTATACCGGAACCCGAGCCTCAACCGGAGCCGGAGCCGGAGCCGGAGCCCGAACCTGTCGCGGACGTGTCTCCCGAGCCCGAGCCTGTGTACGAAGAGCCCGCTCCCGAGCCGGTCTACGCCGATGAGCCGGCGCCTTCGGAAGACGTGCCGCCGGAATACGCACCAGAGCCCGAGACGCAACCCGAGCCGTATCTTGAGCCCGAGCCGGTCGCCGATCGCGATACGCTGGACGCAGCAGACGTGCTGGCCGAAGAATATGCCCAGATTCAGCAGCCAGCATCGCCCGCATGGGAGAGTGTCGATGAGAACGACACGGTCGCGCTCGAAGAGCCCGCAGCCGTAGAGCCTGCTCCCGCCGAGGACGCGGCGCAGGCCTGGGCCGAGCCCCGGCACATGGAGCCCGTCGAACCGTACGAACCGGAACCGGCCGAACCCGCTTCGATCGAGCCGGACTATATCGAGCCGGAACAGAGCTATGTGGAGCCTGCACCCTACGAGCCGGCGCCCGTCATTGAGCCGATCGAGCCCGAGCGCGACGCCAGCGCGATGCCGGTGGCCAACTGGGATCTGCCGGAATGGAACGAACCGCTGGCCGAGCAGCCTGGCACGCCGGTTGCCGCGCATATCGAGCCTGTCTGGACGGAAAGCGTCGGGACGCATTCGGCCGAAGACGTCGCGGATCACGATGCCGGCTGGGCCGACGAGCCGGTCGCTCATGACGATCACAATTATGCCGCCGATGCCGCACCCGTCGTCCTTCCCGCCGTTTCCGGCGGGCTGACGCCCGAGGGCGAGCCGTCGCATTCCTGGGCGCTCGACGAGACGGACCCGTTCCAGCACGATGTTCGCCCCGAGGGTACCGAGCCCGCCGTGTCGGACTGGTCCTGGCCGGTCGATCGCACGAACGAGACCGAACAGGCGGGCCCGAGCGATGAGCCGCCGCCGCCGCAGAACTGGGACGAGATCGACAGCCTGCTGGCTGCCGGCGGTGCTGCGGCTGCAGCCCAGAGCCGTCCTCCGCTCGATCCCGCAGAAGCGCCTCCCGCACCGCGTCGCCCGGCGTCCTATCGCGCCGAGCCGCGCAAGTCGGCCTTCAGTCTCAAGCGGATCGCCACCGTCCTCGTCCTGCTGCTCGTCTTCGGCGGCGGCGGCTATGCCTACTGGACGAACCGCGATTCGGTGAACGGCTGGGTTTCCGAGACGATCGCCTCCCTGAACACGGCGCCGCCGACGGCCAGCAATGGCGGAACCTCGGCGACGGGAACCGGCGGCGCAGCCTCCGGCACCGCGGCCAACGGCGATGCGACGACCGACGTGGCGTCGGCCGAGCCGAGCAACAAGTTCACCCAGCGCCTTCAGACCGACGGCACCGAGATCGACGAGGGTGCGGCCCAGCCGCCGGCCGGCGCCGCTACCGCGCAGGAAGGCAAATCCGTCGCAGCCCAGACGGAGGCGAGCCGCCCTGTCGATACGGCCGATGCCGGAGCGACGGCGACACCGCCTACGGCGGGCACGCCCGCCACGACGGCGGCTCAGGCCGATCCGTCGGCCACGCCCGGTGCCGATGCGGCACCCGCAACGACACCGCCGGTCAGCCCGACCTCCGCGCCGAACGAAGCAACGACCCAGATGCCGGCCGGCGCGCAGAAGATGTTCCTCTACGAGGAACGCCTCGGCCAGACGGCGCCGACCGCCATCGAAGGCGGCGTCGCTTGGTCGCTGAAGGAAGAAGCACCGGAAGCCGGACAGCGTCCCGAGCCCGTCATCCAGGCGCAGATCACCGTGCCGGATCGCGGCCTGACCGCGCTGATGACCATCAAGCGCAACACCGATACCTCGCTGCCGGCCAGCCACACGATCGAGTTCGTGTTCTCGCTGCCGGAGAATTTCGAGGGCGGCAGCATCGACAGCGTTCAGCGCGTGGCGATGAAGCGCAACGAGCAGGATCGTGGCGATCCGCTGATCGCGGTCCCCGCCAAGATCACCGACGACTTCCACATGATTGCGCTCAACGACTTTCCGGAGGCCGTGACGACCAATCTCGATCTCCTGCGCACCCGCTCGTGGATCGACATTCCCCTGACCTATCGCAACGGCCGCCGTGCGCTGCTGACGCTGGAAAAGGGTGCGGCCGGCAATGAAGCGTTCACGCAGGCTCTGGCTGCCTGGAGCCAGGCACGTCCGGCCGGCAACTGATAGGATGATGTGTTCCGGGGTCGCGCTGCGGTCCCGGATGCCATGATCGAACGCGATCAGGTTTGCGTAGGCTCGACCTTAAAGACATCGTCACCCACGAACACGATGATATAGCCACCGCTGGCCTCGGCCTGCGCGGCCCAGCGTTCCAACAGCCCTTTATAGGGCGCCTGCTGCCATATCGTCGGATGATCGGGATCGACCAGCACGGTCGTCTGCGGTCCCTGCTCGTACACCATCATATGCGCGACCAGCGGGTCCCATTCCGGTTCGAGATCGGGCTTCGTCATCCACGCGCAGAGGAAGTCGCGACAGAGTGCCGGGCGTTCGGCATAGATCGTGCAGCCGCGCTCCGCCACGCAATGGCGGCACCAGGCATTGGCCGGCTTGTCCAGCGCATCGATATCCGGCAGGCGACAGCAGAGCGTGCACGTGCGGCAGCCACGCGCTGTTCCATCTGCGGGCGGAAGGCCGGTCGTATGCGGCGCGCTATCGAGGTGTGTCACGAATCCTACCCTCCTGCCCGTGATATCCCGCCGATTTCCATGTCTCCCACATACGAAAAAGCCGGCTGGTGAACCAGCCGGCTTTTTGCATTCGAGGACCGAAAGGCTCTTAGAAGCTCTTGCGGAAGCCGACGATGACGGCGTGGCTGCGGAAATCGGTTTCCGAACGCGAGCCGTCACGTGCCGTGAAGGAGAAATCGTCGGCAGCGGTGAAGCGGTAGCCGATGTCGAAGGTGGTGTTGGTCAGCAGGGCGAAGTTGGTGAACAGGCCCAGTTCCTGGATGTTGATGCCGACGCCGGCGTCCAGGTGGTAGGCGAAGCGCGTGTCGTCATCGTCCATCAGCGTGGCAACGCCGGCAACGCCCTGGCGACGCAGCTCGAGGTTCATGACACCGACGCCGCCGCCGACGTAAGGCGTGATGGCCGAAAGCTGGCCGCCGAGCGGAATGTCGAGGTAGCCGTTGACGTAGCCCTGAATGGTGCTTGCGTCGCCGAAGCTGTCGATGGAGCTGATGGCGCCGACGCCGCTGACGCGGTGATTGTCGACCGAAGCGTTGCCGTAGCCGACTTCCAGTTCTACGCGGGGAGAGACATAGCCCATGTCGCCGAAGCTGTAACCGGCGCGAACGCCGCTGTAGTAGCCGACGTCGTAGTCCGTGCCGACGCGTGCGCCGCCAGCGGCAAACGACGTGTCGTCGAGGAAGGTCAGGCTGCTGACCGAACCGAGGTAGAAGCCGCCATTGGTTTCCACGACGACCGGGCCGACCGGCTCGGTCAGATCTGCAGCGCGGACGATGGAGCCGGAAGCCGCCAGAGCGACACCAGCGAGCAGGATCTTGGTAAAGCGGGTCATGAAGCTATCCTTCAAAAAGAGAGCGGCGCAATCAGCAAGTGTGCGTCGGATGATGGTTAAGTAGTCGGTTTTCACGTGAGCAGTAGAGGGGACAGCGCCAAAATGCTGTCTGGCTCACCTCGAAAAATGGGGCTGTTGCATGAAAGTCACGAATGCGTCTCATGCGTGTGTTAGAAAGTGCCGAAAGCCCGTTGCGTGAAAAAAGCGACGTACGACGGACTTTCGCCCGTTGTCTTGACGCATGTCGTTCTTCCGAAACCGCGAGATGGTCAGTTGGCCGGCGCGGCCCTATGTTGTCCGGCATGGTGCCCGCAGCGTATGCCGGGTATCGAGACTGTCCGCGCAGCGGTGCGCACGAACCCGTGAGGAAGCCTGATGATCGCGATCCGCGCCGCCGCCGCCATGCCGCGTGTCCGCCCCGCCTTCCTCATCTTCCTGTTTTCCCTGCTGGCGACCTTGGGCGGCTGTGCCAGCCGGCCGGCGGCCTCGGTGCTCGATCCGGTGTCACTTGCTCGGGGCACAGCCGGAGATGCGGCCGCGTCCGGCGGCAAGGCGCTTACGCTCTTTGCCGTCACCAATCGCGAGCGGGACGGGGACGGCTTCGACAGCGGTCGCGCCCGTGCTCTGACCTATGAGCGCTACCGGTTGTCCATACCCGCGGCGCACAAGCCCGCGGCCATCGAGTACCCCTCGAAAAAGGCCGATCCGACACGGGCGATGACGGTGCGCGAGCGTCGCGCGCTCGACCAGCGCAGCATGGTGGCCGCCATCATCTCGCAGCCCGGGTTCGACGGCACGATCGGCCTGTTCGTGCATGGGTTCAACTATCGCTATCAGGAGGGCGTGTTCCGGCTGGCGCAGATGGCGGTGGATTCGCGCAGCAAGGCGACGCCGGTGCTGTTTTCCTGGCCGTCCGAAGGCGCACTTTCGGGCTACCTCGCCGATCGGGATGCCGTGCTCTTCTCCCGCGACGACCTCGTGTCGCTGATGGCCGCGCTCGCCGAAACCCGCAAGGTGCGACAGATCCTCGTGTTCGGTCACAGCATGGGCGGTTTTCTCATCATGGAATCGCTGCGCCAGCTGCGCCTGACGGATCGCGGCGATGTGCTCGACAAGCTGACGGTGATCCTCGCGGCACCCGATATCGACGCGGACCTTTTCCGCCGCCAGATGGACGTGGTCGGCCGGTTGCGCTCGCCGCTGGTGCTGCTCGTCTCGCCGAAGGACGAGGCGCTGGCGGCATCCAGCCTGCTCAGCGGTTCCCGGCCGCGGGTCGGTCGGCTGGACGTGGAGGATCCGAAGGTGCGGGAAACGGCGAAGGCCTATGGCGTCCTCGTGGTCGATATCACCTCGCTGAATGCACCGGACGGGCTCGGCCATGATCGTTATGCGAGCCTTGCGGCGCTTGCGCCGCAGGTCAGCGCACTTGGCCGTCCCGGCGCGGCGACGCCTGGGGATGTCGGTGCCTTCATTCTCGATGCAGCGGGGCAGGTGGTGGCAAGTCCGTTCACCGTCGCCGGCCGCATTCTCGCGCCGAAATAGAGCAATTCCAGCAAAAGTGCGCAGCGGTTTTGCGTCCGGAATTGCGTTGAAACGCTCCAAAGTCGACGGCCGCGCACCAAATACCACCGCCATCAATATCCCTGAAGAGGTTCAAAGCATGCGACTGTTCACGACCCTTGCCACAGGCCTCGTCAGCGCGATTTTCCTGCTCGCGGCTCTGCTGGCCACCGTGTGGACGGCGCTGGCGCTGTGGTACCGCATTCCCGGTGACGGGCTGCTACGCGGCGTGGCGGTGTTCCTCTGGGTCGTCTTCATCCTCGGCCTCATCCTGTTCGGTCGCCGCTATCCCCTTGCCGCCGGCGGCATCTTCCTCGTGGGGCTCCTCGCCGTGGGCATCTGGTGGCAGACGATCCGCCCGCGGCTCGATCGCGACTGGGCACCCGATGTCGCCCGCACGGTGACGGGCACGATCGGCAACGACAATGCCGGGGGCAGCGATGTCGTCACGCTCCGCAATGTGCGCAATTTCCGCTGGACGAGCGACCGGGATGCCAAGCCGCTGTGGGAAACCCGAAGCTATGATCTCGATACGATCACCGGCACGGATCTCGTCCTGTCCTATTGGGGTATGGACGCCATCGCCCATACGCTCGTCAGCTTCAGCTTTGCCGATGGCCAGCGCGTGACCTTCTCAGTCGAAATCCGGCGCGAGAAAACGGAAGAATTTTCCTCCATCGCCGGCTTTTTCAAAAGCTACGAGCTCGCCTTCATCGCCGCCGACGAGAGCGACATCCTCTATCTCCGGACCAATATGCGCCGGGAGGATACCTATCTCTACCCGTTGGCGCTGCCCCGTCAGGCGGCCGCCGCCCTTTTCCTCACCTATATCAACGCCGCCAACGAGCGCGCCGAGACACCGGAATTCTACGATACGTTGACCAGCAACTGCACCACCGTCATTTTCGATCTCGCCCGGCTGGTCTCGCCCGGCATCCCCATGGACTGGCGCATCCTGCTGTCCGGATATCTCCCGAGCTACCTTATCGATCAGGATGCGACGCTCTGGAAGCTGCCGGAAAACGAGCTGCGCGCCAAAGCCGCCATCAGCGCCAAGGCCCGGGCGACGCCCACCAACGGCCCGGATTACTCCACGATCATCCGCGCGGATACCATACCGTAAAGGGTCAATGTCCCGTCATTCGTCGGCGCTTCGGGAGAGCCCGCCATCAGCGCCACCGCCTGTGCAGCACGACGGCCATCGCAAGGATCACCAGCGCCGTCGGCCAGAAGTCCGTCATCTGATCGAACGACCATTTCCACATCTCATACCCTTCGAGATGCGGCGGCTTCATGTTCACACTGACCTCGAAATCCCGCTTTTCCCGCCCATGGAAATGCCCGATGGCAAACGCCAGCCCCATGAGAACAGCCACACGCCGCTCGAAGAGGGCGCGGAGCAACAGAGCCACGACCGCGGCCATGACGATGGCTTCGACGATGTGGCCGAGCCAGTCGAGGTTTGCTTGGATATAAGTCCAGTCCATGGATCGTCTATTTTCGGGAGGACGGTGGCGTCGGAGCCATTTTGAGAATCAAGGCTGCAGCTCCGCGAGCGCGCGGCGCAACGGAGCGTCCGAAATCTGAATGGTGCCTTCGAACGGAACATCCATGTCGAGGACGAGGTAAAATGCCGTTGCGATCAAGCTGGCGCCAACGAGGAAGGAAATCGTCACGACCGCATTCAGCGGGGCGCGATAGCCGAAACTGGCAAAGATGAGCGTGAGCCAGGCGACGAGCAAGGCGATCAGCGGCATCGGGATCGCGCCTTCGGCGTTTCCAACGATGCTCCACCTCTGCTCCACCAGGCGATGATACTGCTGCCGTATGTCGATCAGCAGGTTCTGGTGGAAGTCATCGGCGGGCTGAATGGCCGTGATCGCGTCCCCCACGGCATCGAGCGCACGCCCACCGTCATCCGGCCGACGAACATCTGCTGCGGCGGGATTGGCAAGAGCATGAACGACATAGTCGTGCAGCTTGTCGCGCGCCTCCTTACCCATGAGACCGTATGTTCTCAGAGTGCGATCGAGCAAGATGATGTTCGTCGAGAACGAGTGCACGCTGGTATCGATGCTCTCATACGTGTTCTTCGCCGAATTGATCATCAGGCCAAAAACAAGAGACGACATGACCACGAAGATGTTGGCAAAAAGTCTCACGACCGTGTTCGTGTCATCGTCGCGGTGCCGGACCGACATCCTCGGGGATAACAGCATGGCACCGACAGACGCCACAGACAGAGATCCGAATATCGCAGGCGCAATCCAGGTTTCGTTCATCGAACTTCCATCGGGCAGAAAGTGGTATTCTTCACGCAACCCTAGCATATGCTGACGCGCGGACCAGCAGCGTCGCTGCATCCATCCACTGAGGCAACCGCCGGTCCTGCGGGGTTTGCGCCTCTCTGTCTCACGGCGCGCTGCACGAGTTCTTGACAGCGAGGCAGTGGCGGAATCCGCGCGACTTGGCCATTTTCGCCAAATCTGCCGGCGTCTGTGAAGAGGGCTTCAAGACCCCTCGAAACGCCCTTTAGGATTCTTCAAATCATTGATTTGTAACGATGGGGCGCGACCCGCTCCGTTGTCAGATTTTGGCCTGCAATGGCGAATTGGCCGATCTCAACCAATTTCTAGAATGTCAGAGCGTCCTATCTTTGGATTCTCATTAAAATACAGCGGGATAGTTGAAAACAGATACTGGTGAAAGAATGACAGTGCAGCAGAACCACTGGGCTGTACGCCGGTCCTAGGTGAAAACCAAAGATAAACTCAGCTGACGCCATAACTTATTATGCTTATTTAGAAGTATCGTAATTGAGAAATGCTAGACAGTTTAGGGCCTACCTGTATGTAAGGCTCAGGCAATGCCCGGATGGTACTGATGGCTCATTAGTTGCGAGCGCCAGTCTGGTTTCAAAAAGGGCAAGCCCCAAGCGTTGTGAAAGAATATGGGGACGATACGGTGGATGTTTTTTTCTCGGCAGACGTTGAAACAGACGGCGCCATTCCTGGCCCTTTTTCCATGCTATCTTTTGCTTTGGTTTACGCTGGAACTTATGACGGCAGTACATTCTCTCGCCCGCAAGATTATAAGCAGTCATTTTATCGCGAGCTCAGACCGATCTCCGACGACTTCGATCCCGAAGCCCTAGCGATCAATGGCCTTGATCGAGCTGAACTATCGCTTCGAGGAGTATCACCTGAAATTGCGATGGATCAAGCTTTCGACTGGATTCAAGAATTCTCCGGGGCAGGAAAGCCGGTGCTGGTAGCATATCCCCTCTCTTTCGATTGGACATGGCTTTATTGGTACTTCATCCGCTTCTCCAAGCGCGGCTCGCCGTTCGGGCATTCGCGTTGTTTCGATTTGAAGACCGCAGTCGCCGTTAAAACGGGTCGTACGATTAGTTCTTCTGGTAGGGGGAAGCTTCCCGTTCGCTTCACTTCAACCCGCCCGCATACTCACCATGCCGTTGACGACGCGATAGAGCAGGCCGAGATATTTGCAAATATTTTTGAAGGTGAAGGCGAATGAGCTACATAGATGAACGAAAGATCGCGACCTTAAAACGGTTTTCCGAACTGCAGAATCATCTCACTAAAGCAAGTGAAATAGTTGCAGGCACTGCGTGTGTCTATGCGACAGGCTCTTTCGGCCGGCTTGAAGCAGGAGATCAAAGTGATCTCGATGTTTTCATCGTCAGTAAGACAGGGGAGATCGAAAGAGATAGTAAAAAGTTCATGGTCAACCAGTTGTCAAATTTAGACACAATCCTTGTGAAGGCTGAGCTTATAAAAGCGATTAACGTGCTAAATATGCCAAAGTTTGATGCTGATGGCAAGTATTTGGCCAGCCATTCGATTCAAGATTTAAAGTCTCATTTAGGCACGGCAAAAGACGACTACCTTAATACACTGACTGGAAGGCTATTGCTTTTTCTAGAAAGCCGCCCGCTCATTGGTGAAGCCGTTTACGACGAAATCATCGATGAGGTAATAGCTGCATACTGGGGTGATTATGGAGATCACGCCGCAGATTTCATTCCCGCTTTCCTAACCAATGACATTCTTCGGCTTTGGCGGACATTCTGCGTCAACTATGAGTCAGGGCGTCGCTCTGAGAAGGGCGACGCAAAAATTAAAAATCACAAGCTGAAACACAGTAGAATGCTAACTTGTTACTCTGCGTTACTTTTCCTGTTGGCCGTGTATAAAATAGATGGCACGGTTTCGCCGGAGCGGGCCAAGGAGATGACCAAATTAACACCTACTGACCGTTTGCATTGGCTGTTGCAGCAGCCGTCCTTCGGGGAGCTTCACCCCCAGATTTTAGAGCTTTTAGAAAAGTACGGGGATTTCTTGAAAAGAATGGACCAACCGAAAGAGAAGCTTAGAGATCTCTTCGAAAGCAATAGCAAAGAGTGGGTCCGGAAATCCTACGAATTCGGTGACACATTATTTGATATTTTGGCTGCCTTGGGAAAAGATACAAAATTTTTCAGATTGATTG
The DNA here is from genome assembly GCF_011603255.1 of Ferranicluibacter rubi. Taxonomy (GTDB): domain Bacteria; phylum Pseudomonadota; class Alphaproteobacteria; order Rhizobiales; family Rhizobiaceae; genus Ferranicluibacter; species Ferranicluibacter rubi. The sequence continues at coordinate 90,480 of NZ_JAANCM010000012.1, forward strand.
CAGTTTAGAAGAAGTGGAATTCCTGTGAGGCAATCGAATTTGCCGCATCAATTTTGGCCGTAAGCTTCGATATTGTATGTTTATCTTTCATGGTCCAGCGTGGTAAATAGGCAAGTGAAGCGCACCTCAGGATAGCTGCTCGGAATGGTAAGACCACATGTTTCATAATGGGGGATTACGCGATCTCTTATCGCTCGCGGTTCGCAAAACCATTTGGTAGCGGGAGAGGGACTCGAACCCCCGACACGCGGATTATGATTCCGCTGCTCTAACCACCTGAGCTACCCCGCCGCCGGATGCGACCTTTGGTCGGTCGCTTGCGGTGGGCGGCTTATAAGATGTGGGTCAGGGGGGTGTCAAGCGATGGTGGAAAAAAAGCCGCAGGATGTGCGGGGCGGGGGCCGAACGCTTGTGGGACAGGGGCTGGCCGTCGCCCGGTTCAGGCGGCGGCGGGAGTTTCCAGGAGGTGGCGCAGGGCCTGTTCGGCGGCGGGTTCGCGTTCCGAGCGCAGGATGAAGCCACCGCCGTACACGCGGGCGTCTTCGCCGGGGCCGGAATAGAGCGCGCAGGCCTGTCCGGGCGCGATGCCGGCTTCGCCTTCCATGAGTTCCACGGTGATGCCCGAGGCATCGACCTTCAGCAGTGCCGGGGCGGGAACGCGGGTGGAGCGGACCTTGGCGTAGCAGGCAAGGCCTTCCGCCGGCAGGTCTTCGAGGGCCACGTCGCCCAGCCAGTTCATGTCGCGCAGCGCGACGCGGCGGGTCTCCAGCGCCTCGCGCGGGCCGACGATGACGCGGCAGGAGCGGGCGTCGAGGTGGACGACATAAAGCGGCTCGCCTGTGGCGACGCCGATGCCGCGGCGCTGGCCGATGGTGTAGTGCAGGATGCCCTCGTGCCGGCCGAGAACACGGCCGTCGAGATGGACGATATCGCCGGCCAGCGCTGCATTCGGCCGCAGCTTGGAGACGATGTCGCTATACTTGCCCTGCGGCACGAAACAGATGTCCTGGCTGTCAGCCTTCTTGGCGACGACGAGGCCCATATCCTCGGCCAGCGCCCGGGTTTCCGCCTTGGTCAGGTGGCCGAGCGGGAAGCGCAGGTAATCGATCTGCTCCTGCGTGGTCGCAAACAGAAAGTAGCTCTGGTCGCGGTCGGCGTCCGTCGGGCGGTAGAGCGCGCGGCGACCGGGAAAGCCCGGCTGCGGATTGGCGCGCGAGCGGATATAGTGGCCCGTCGCCAGCGCATCGGCGCCGAGGTCGCGGGCGGTCGCCAGCAGATCGGCGAACTTGACGGTCTGGTTGCAGGCGACGCAGGGGATCGGCGTTTCCCCGGCGATATAGCTCTCGGCAAACGGATTGATGACGGTTTCGCGAAAGCGCTGCTCGTAGTCGAGCACGTAATGGGGAATGCCGAGCACGTCGCAGACGCGGCGTGCGTCGTCGATATCCTGTCCCGCGCAGCAGGAGCCGGCGCGGTGGACGGCAGCGCCGTGGTCGTAGAGCTGCAGCGTGATGCCGAAGACATTGTAGCCCTCCCGCTTCAGAATGCCCGCGACGACGGAACTGTCGACGCCGCCGGACATGGCGACAACGACGCGGGTATCTTCAGGCTTGCGGTCGAAATCGAGGCTGTTCACGAGAGATGGTCCGATTCTGTCGGATGACCGGCGCGGCGTTCGCGCCTGCACCTTGCTTGACGCCAATATAAAAGGTCGAGGCCGGGTCTACAAGCACTGCTGCGCGCGGCGGGCGATGCGCACCGCGCAAGCCGCCGCGACAGCGCACGAAACCGTCAGATGATCTTCAGCCGCATGGCGCGGGCGATCGCCTGCATGCGGTTGACGGCGTCGAGCTTGCGGGCGGCGGTCTTGAAGTAGCTGCTGACGGTATAGGCGGAGATGCCGAGGATGATGGCGATCTCGTCGCTGCTCTTGCCGGCCGCAGCCCAGCGGAGGCATTCGATCTCGCGGGCGGAAAGCTTTTCCCGCGTGGTAACGCCGGCGTCCATGGAGCGCTCCAGCCGCTCGAACAGCTGCAGAAGGACGTAATAGAGCTCTGCCGCCTCGATGCCTTCCGGCGCGTCGCGGCTGCCGGACAGCGTGACGATGAAGGGATCGGCATAGGTCGTGTGCAGCAGCACGGCGAGGGTGAAGGCCATGGAGGGTGTAATCTCGACGGCGGTCACGGGCTTGCCGCGGAGGCCGAGAAGGGTGGCCGTCTCGTTGAACACGGGCAACTTGGTGTGGCGCAGCTCCTCCACCAGCCGGCTCAGCCGGAAAATGTCGAGCGCGTCGTAGCCCCGCACAAGATCGGAAGGCCAGCTGCTGACGACCAGGCGTTCGGCAAAATTCTGCTGGTCGCCAGCGGGAGCGCGCACAATCATGAAATTGTCGAAGCCGAATTCGGCGGCGCATTGCCGCATGAGGCGCAGGACTTCGTATTCCGTGTGGACGGAGGACGGATCCGGGGTCGGAAAGAGCAGGCTCGATCTCCCGCTGCTCACCGTTTCATCGACGTCGGGCATTGCGTCTTCACCACTGCCGGCTCGGCCGGCTCCTTGTTTCGTGCGCGTCCTTCCGCCTGCAAATGCAACGGTTCCGTTGCGCGGCCGGCGTCTCGACCTCATCGGGCGGGCGCGTCGGGCGGCATCGGCCATTGCAGTCTAACGGAAAAATACCGTGATGGCATCCAAGGATGCGCATGCGTGAAATCTCGCAGCCTATGATGGCGCGAGGCTGATATCCTGCAGTTTCCCGACGTCGTCGTGCGTCGCGGCACTATCGTGGAGACCGTTCGAGGCCCCGTGACGACGAAAAATGCGGTCGATGCCCGCTGCGGACGCGCCGCATGCTGCTGCTTCGCGGCGATCTGTACGAAAATCTTACGACGTTTCCTACCCGCTGCTTTCGCATGGCAGCTATGCGGCGGAGTCTTCGCGCAATGCAGGTTTTCCACGGCTTTGCGGTGTGCGGGGGCCCGATGCAATCGGGGCGTGGTGTCCCGCCGTGAGACCGGAAATGGCCCTTCTTTCCGCATCGGAGGAGCCCTTTGCGGCAAGTCATTCGAATGATGGATAAATTGTGCCGTCGAGCTTAGGCAAATCTTAAATGTGGCAGGCTAGGCTCTCCGAATATGGTCTTGAGTATGTGTAGAGAGTCCAATGACCGAAATGGTACGACCCCGCGTGAAGTATGTCATCGGCCCGGATGGCAGCCCACTGACGATCGCCGATCTTCCCCCGGCGAACACGCGGCGCTGGGTGATTAGACGGAAGGCAGAAGTGGTGGCAGCTGTTCGCGGCGGCCTGCTGAGCCTTGAAGAGGCCTGTGAGCGGTATACGCTGACGGTCGAAGAGTTCCTGTCCTGGCAGGCCTCGATCAACGATCACGGTCTCGCAGGATTGCGCACGACGCGCATCCAGCAATATCGCCACTGAGATCATCAGGGCGTCATCGATCGGCTCGAGCGGCCGCGACCTTCGTCGCGGCCGCTCGATTGCGTTTTGGATTCCGGTGATGGACGCGTTTCGATCGAGGTGAAGAGGGCACGGCTGCGCGCGCGAGCGCCGGCGAGCCTCGAGACATGGCTGCGGCCGCGCTTGGCTGCGGCCAGGTGTGGCTGCGGGAAGGCTTCGCGCAAGCTCCTGCGCTTACCGTTCTTCACATGTGCCGTTCGGTCGCGCGAGGGAGCGCGGTCGTCGGCGAAAGACGGGAATGGAAAGCACAAGCGACGACGGCCGCGCTTCGAAGCGAGGCGCGGCGTCGTTCGTCAGGCTGGACTGCCGGTCAGGTTCGACTGCCGGCAGATAAGGATCAGGCGCGCAGGCGCACGAGACCGTCGCGTTCTTCGAGCGCGGAGGCCTTGGCGAATTCGGCCTGGACGTCTTCCAGAGCGAGTTCTGCCGCGTCCTGCTGGACTTTCAGTTCCCGAACCGACACTTGCAGATTGTCGGCCCGCTGGCGGGCCGCCTTTGCAAAGGTCGGATAGGCAAAATGGGACGGATCCGAAATGCCAGACTTTTTCTCCTCGAATGCGATCTGATGCTCCAAATCCTTGGTCATCCTTTCGAATTCAGCCATCATCATCTGAAGCTGCTTCAGTTGACGCTGTTTGTCTTTCACCTGAAATTCCTTCAGGCGGACAAGGCTCTCACGTGACTTCATACGCAATACTCCCGCGGTGCGAGACCCGGCATCTCACTTGCAACCCTTACCGAAGGCTCATGCCTGCGGCTCCGCGAAAAAACCCCAGCGATCTTAACAAATGCCTACCGCTGGTAACGTTTCGTTTACGGGCATAGTTAATCCTAGGGACGATCATTTAAGGCCCGGTAAATGGCCAACGCGAAATGTGACGCTTTGGTGTTTTGGCGAGTCTCTGGAATCCGATAACGCGGTTCGCTCACTTTCAGGGTGAGAAAGCCGTTTTATCAAAAACGAACAAAATCAAGGGGCTGAGAAATATATTTAACAAATGCTGTGCACCTTGCCAGAGGGAATCAGAATTTGTTAACCATTTGGTGGCAAGCTCCAAATCAGGCAACGACTGGATCCGTTTAGCGTCAGGCAGCCTTGCACTACCTTTCAGCGGCGGAAAAGGGGACAAAAACATGCGGGTTCTGCTTATCGAGGACGACAGCGCGACAGCGCAGAGCATCGAGTTGATGCTCAAGTCCGAGAGTTTTAATGTGTACACCACCGATCTCGGTGAAGAGGGCGTCGATCTCGGCAAACTCTACGACTACGACATCATCCTGCTCGACCTCAACCTTCCCGACATGTCGGGCTATGAGGTGCTCCGGACCCTTCGCCTGTCCAAGGTGAAGACGCCGATCCTCATCCTCTCCGGCATGGCCGGTATCGAGGACAAGGTTCGGGGCCTGGGCTTCGGGGCTGACGACTACATGACCAAGCCGTTCCATAAGGACGAGCTTGTGGCGCGCATCCATGCGATCGTTCGCCGCTCCAAGGGTCATGCCCAGTCCGTCATCTCGACCGGCGAGTTGATCGTCAATCTGGATGCGAAGACCGTCGAAGTCGGCGGGCAGCGCGTTCACCTGACGGGCAAGGAATACCAGATGCTGGAGCTGCTTTCGCTCCGCAAGGGTACGACGCTGACCAAGGAAATGTTCCTCAACCACCTTTACGGCGGTATGGACGAGCCGGAACTGAAGATCATCGACGTCTTCATCTGCAAGCTGCGCAAGAAGCTGGCAAACGCTGCCGGCGGCGCGAACTACATCGAGACCGTCTGGGGCCGCGGCTACGTGCTGCGCGAACCGGAAGGCGATCTCGCCGAGAGCGCCTGATCTTCCGGATGTTTTGAGAGCCCTCGGCGATCATGCATCCCGCAGTGCAGGATCGCCGTCATCGGCGCCGACCGACCCGCCCTTCGTGGCGGGTTTTCGTTTTCAGCGGTCTGGAAAACGCGGGGATTTTGCTGACACGAAAAAGGCCGCCTTGCGGGCGGCCGGTCTCAGGTCAGGGGAGGGGAAGCCCGTAGGGGCTCGCTCAGGCAGCGGCGGCGTAGGCGCCGAAGACGCTGGTCAGGATCTTGCGGTCGAAGGGCTTCAGCAGGAAATCGTCGGCACCGGCACGCTTGCCCGCCATCATCTTGCGCAGGTCGGCCTCGATGACGCAGTAGTAGATGCGCACGGACTTGCCTTCGGACATCACCCGAATGTTGGCGATCAGCTCCAGCGCGCCATCCAGGCCCGCATCGACGACGATAATGTTGGGAAGCTCGGCTTCGCACCGCGCCAGTGCCTCGAGGCCATTGGCGGCTTCCGAGACGAGAAAGCCCATGCCGGAGAGAATGCGCTTTCCGACCTTGCGCACCACGTCGGAGTCGTCGGCGATCATCAAGCGCTGCATGGGAGCTCCTTGCCCTTTCATTCCCGTGAACGAAAGACCTCGACGCAAGGCCGAAGGCGGATATCCGCCCCGGCGCTGCATCAACGTCCAGTTGCGCACTCTCACGATCTCGCATGCGAGACCGGAGGTGTACGCTCTTCTCGGGATTATAAGGCGCCGTTGGCAAACAAACCGTTACCGGAGCAGCGAAGAGTGACGACGACGTTCGATGCTAGATGGAGGAGGCCATGAAGACGATCTCTTCCGGGGTCGGGAGGATCTCGATCTTCATGCTGGCTTCATCTGCAAGCAGCACGGTGTAATAGGGCTGGATCGTGTGGGCATCGACGGCTTCTTCCAGGGTGCCGGAGAGAAGTTCGACAAGCCTGGGTGGTACGCGCATCATCTTGCCGCGCACGACGAGCTTGAAGACGGCGTCGTATTCCGGGTTTTCCAGCGTCACATCCAGCGAGCCGCCGCGGGGAATGGCGCCGTAGGCGATGAGGAAAAGGTTCAGAAGCAGCTTCACGCGGTTCTTCGGAATGATGACGCGCGGGCCCGTCCAGGTGATCTCGGTCTTCTTTTCCACCACAGCGAAGTCACGCGCGGCCTTTTCCGCTTCGCCGGTGTCGATGGACGCGCCGACCGAGCCGGAGGCGCCGAAGGCGAGGCGGGCGAACTTCAGGCGGACGGCGGCGTTCAGCGCGCTGGTGCGGATGAGGTCCATCGCGTCGGCATCGGCGCCGCCTTCGTCGAGAAGTTCCAGGCCGTTGTTGATGGCGCCGACCGGCGAGATGATATCGTGGCAGACGCGGCTGCAGAGCAGGGCGGCGAGGTCGGGGCCGGTCAGGGTCAGGTTCGGATTCTTTTCCATCGTCTTGTCCTTTAAGGTCGCCCTTGCCGATGTTGATCTGGCATCCCGGTGCGCGATGCCATCGCGCGGGGCTGTTTTCGGCTATGGTCTAGAGGGTGAAGATTGCGCGGACGTGGCGTGTCCGATCTCGTGTCCAGTCCGGCCATAATGACACCATGTTTGGTAAACCAATTGTTAAGATGATGGGTTCAGAGTGTCGGAATCCCGGGCCGGGGCCTCAGACAGGCACGGCCTGCTCCTGCCGATACCCTATCGGCCTTGGGATAACGGAGGATGCGATGCTGCCGAGATCGAAATTTGCGCCATCGAAAGACGTTGCCGCCCGCGTCAAGCGGCGCAGCCTGCTGTCTGCCATGAAAGCCGTTATGCTCGGCGCGCTGGCGCTGTGCGTCGCCGTCTCCACCGCTGCCGCGCAATCCGCCAACAACACGTCGCAATATTCCATCCAGGAAATCGTCGATGCGGGACACGGCTTCTTCGGGTCCACATCCGGCGGTCTTGCCAAGGTGGTCGAGCGAGCGTTCCAGAGCTACGGCCTGCCGAACGGCTACATTCTCGGCCAGGAGGGCTCCGGTGCCTTCGTTGCGGGCCTCACCTATGGCGAAGGCAGCCTGAACACCAAGAATGCCGGGCAGCACGGCGTCTACTGGCAGGGCCCCTCGCTCGGCCTCGATGCCGGCGGGCAGGGCAGCCGTATCATGATGCTGGTCTACAATCTTCCGAGCGTGCCCGGCCTCTACAAGCGGTTCGGCGGCGTCTCCGGGTCTGCCTATGTCGTGGCCGGCGTTGGCATGACGGTGCTGACCGACGAGCATATCGTGCTCGTGCCCATCCGCACCGGCGTCGGCGCCCGCCTCGGCATCAATGTCGGCTACCTCAAGCTGACCCAGCAGCCGACCTGGAACCCTTTCTGAGCGTGCTTGGCTTGCGCTGCTCGCCGGTCCACCGCTTGCCAATCCGGGGCCGAGCGCAAATAATGATGCGCAAGGGAAGGATGCCCTTGTCTAACCGCCTGTGAAGTGACCTCCGCGTGATCCAATTTGCACTGCTGTTCGCCCTGGGCTTCCTCACCGCGATCCTTCTCGGCGCGCTGGTCGCGCCCGTCATCCATCGGCGGATCGTGCGGTTTGCGGAGGACCGGCTGAAAGCGACGACGCCGCTGACGCAACAGGAGGTTCGTGCCCAGAAGGATGCGGCGCGCGCGATCTATGCTGCGGAAAACGTGCGCACCAGCCAGACGCTGAAGCGCGAGCGCGACAAGGCGATCTCCCTCATGCTGGCCCGCGAGAAGGCCGAGCAGGACGTGCGGACAATACGCGCCGAGAATGACGAGCTTCATGCGCAGCTGGACGAGATGAACGGGGAGGCGGGAGACCTGCGCTCCGGCATCCGGCTTCTGGAGCAGCATATCGAGCGGCTGAAGGATGCGCTGGGCACGCTGGAGACGGATTACGCCTCCAAGACCGAGCAGGCGGCCTTGCTTGCGCGTCAGCTCGATCGCGTTTCGGCCGAACTCGACGAGGTTCGCGCCGTATCGGTCGCGGAAGCGTCGCAGGTCGATGAACTCCATGCCCGGGCCGGTGGCCTGCGCGATGAGCGCGAAGCCCTGCGCGAAGAGCGGCGCCGCGAGAGCGAGAAGGCCAAGGCCCTGGAACTGAAGCTGGTGCAGCAGGAGATCCGGGCAAAGCAGCTCGAATCCCGTCTGACGACGGCCAATGGGCTTCTGGCCGACCGGGAGACCCATCTGGAACGCGGCAGCGCGGAAATCGACCGCCTCTCCACGCGCGTTCGCGAGATGACGGCGGAGCTGGCGGCCGCTATGCAGGCGTTGCGCGCTGCGGGGATCGAGCCAAGATCACTGTGGAAAGAGACGGCCGATGATGGTGGCCTGCCAACCACTGGGCGAGAGGACGCGATCGCCCTTCCTGCACCGGACGAGACCATGCTGCTCTCGCCGCCCGGCATCCCCACGCCGGAAGGCCTGGCGGCGGATGCCGGTGCCTTCATCGACCGCCTCATGGCGTCCGATCCAGCCGACGACGCGGTCCTGCGCGAAGACCTCCTGCAGATTGCGGCCGCGATGACGGCTCTGACGGCAAAGAACGAGGGAGAGGCATCGCCCATCCCCGCCTTGCTGGCGCGGGAGGCGGACGGCGGCGCGACGACGCTGGCCGCGCGGACCCGGTCGCTTCTGTCCTCGACCTCCTGAAACGTCAGACGAGGCCGTTGAGGCTGGCGATCCGGTGAAGCGCGATGCCCGTGGCGGTGGCGACGTTGAGGCTGTCGAGGCCCGGCTTTTGCCGGATGCGGGCCGTGCGGATCGCGGCCATGATGGCGGGCGGCAGGCCTTCGCCCTCGGCACCCACCACCAGCGCCGTGCGCGGCGCGGGCGGAATATCGTCCAGATCGGTTTCGCCGCGCGGCGACAGGCCCCACAGCGCAAAGCCGCGACCCTCGATGGCCGCAAGCAGGTTACCCGCCGTGCCCTGCCGCACGAAGGGGACGGTGAGCACCGCGCCGACGGAGACGCGGATCGCCTTTCGATACAGCGGATCGCAGCAGGTTTCGTCCAGAAGCACGGCGCTCGCGCCGAAGGCGGCAGCGTTGCGGAAGATCGAACCGACATTGTCGTGATTGGAGAGGCCGCAGGCGGCGAGGATCAAAGCCTCGTCCGGCAGGGTCGAAAGCAGGCCCTCCAGCGTTTGCGGGCTCTGCCGCATGCCGATGGCGAGCACGCCGCGATGCATGTCGAAGCCGGCGATGGCGTTGAAGACCGTGGCATCTGCGACGAAGACCGGCACCGTGTCCTCGAACTGCGCGAGAATGTCGGCAACGCCCGCAAGCCGGTTTTCGAGAAGCAGGATGGCCTCTGCCGTAAAGGGACCGCCGCCGGCAGCCGACGCCGCCAGCATGCGCAGCACGACGGTGCCCTCCGCGATGAAACGGTTGTGGCGGCCTGTCAGGTCGCGCTCGCGGATCGAGACGAAGGCGGCAATGCGCGGATCGGCCGGGTCCGTGATGCGCTCGGCGACGCGGTCAGTGTCCGGCACGGTCAGTTCGCGGGTACGGAGATATCGGCGACGATGCGGTTGGCGGCGATGTCGTAGACGAGCGCCTTGCGGACACCGGCGAGAGTGCCGAAGAACAGGATCTGACCACCCGAAAGCGAGGTGTCGGTGATCTCGAAGCCTTGCGGAAGCACGGCGGTGGCTGCCAGCGGCGCATCGCTCGGCACGCCGGCTGTGCTGTTTGCCAGCGACGGCGCGGCGCTCGGGCGCGTGACCTTGTAGACAATCGCGCCTAGCACGGCCATAAGCATGACCAACATCACCCCCGCCGAGACCAGCTGCAGGCGGATCATCTTGCGGCGAACGTTTTCCATTACCGGATCGAGCGGCTTTTCGTCCTGTTCGTCAGGTTCCTGGAGCGACATGGGCGGTTTGACCTCACGGATCGAGTCAGAATGAACGACCCCTTTAAACAAACGGCAGCCCCAGGGAAAGTCCTGACGGCGCAAGACGATGCATCCGGGCGCATGGATGCGTGGCTGACCGAGCAGATGGACGGCCTTTTTTCCCGCAATCGTATCAAGGCCCTGATCGAGCAAGGCGCCGTGCGCGTCAACGGCAAGCCGGTGCTGGAGCCCAAGCGCAAGGTGCAGCCGGGCGACGTGTTCGAGATCGGCATGCCGGAGCCGGAGGATCCCGAGCCCAAGGGCGAGGACATCCCGCTCGACGTCCTTTATGAAGATAACGACGTGATCGTGCTCATCAAGCCGCCGGGGCTCGTCGTGCATCCCGGCGCCGGCAACTGGACGGGGACGCTGGTCAACGCGCTCATCCATCATTGCGGCGACAGTCTTTCGGGGATCGGCGGCGTCAAGCGGCCGGGTATCGTCCACCGTCTGGACAAGGACACCAGCGGCGTCATGGTCGTTGCAAAGAACGATCTTGCCCACCGGCACCTCTCCGACCAGTTCGCCGACCACGGACGCACCGGACCGCTGGAGCGCGCCTATGCCGCCATCGTCTGGGGCCGTCCGCGGGGACTGCGCGGCACGATCGACGCGCCGCTCGGGCGCGCCGGAGACCGGATCAAGCGGGCGGTGAAGAAGCACGATGCGGACGATGCGCGCGAGGCCATCACCCATTACGAGGTGACCGAGCGCTACCACGAAAAGCCGGATGCGACGGCGCTGGCCGCCATGGTCGAATGCCGGCTGGAGACGGGGCGCACCCACCAGATCCGCGTCCACATGGCCTATATCGGGCATCCCCTGGTGGGCGATGCCGACTATGGCGCGGCATTCCGGACGAAATCGAACCTTTTGCCCGATGCCGCCAAGGCCGTCGTCGACCGGTTCCCGCGCCAGGCGCTGCATGCGTTCATGCTGGCGTTCGAACATCCGGCGACCGGGGAAACGATGCGCTTCGCCTCGGCGCTGCCGGACGATATGCTGGAGCTGGCTGCAGCCCTGAAAGCGTAAGTCCGCAGGCGTTCTGGCGGGCACTCGTGAAATCTCAAGCCTTGCATGCATCCTTTTGTCGATGCCGGCGTTTTCCGGTATCGATAGCCAAGGAGAGACATCATGATCGATGCCAGCCAGATCAAGGAACATGCCGAAGTCATCAGCGCCGATGGCGTTCATGTCGGAACCGTCGACGGTGTCGAGGGCGACCGCATCAAGCTGACGAAGAAGGACAATCCCGTCGGTCATCAGGACCATCATCATTTCATCGCCCTGTCGCTCGTCGAGAGCGTCGATGACAACCGGGTTCGCCTCAGCGCCAAGAGTGACGAGGCGTTCCTGTCCGAGCAAGAAGATGACGGCGCAGCCATCCGCTGACGCTATCCGGAACTGCCGGAAAATCCGGCTTGAGGGGTTGATTTCAGCTCCTCGATGCCGATCTTTACCGAGATATCCCGAAGCCAAAGGATGGGGTCGCAATCGCGCGGCTGCATCCTTGAATCGTGCGCTGCGCGTTCTTATCTTGGTGACCTGTGGGGTCGAAGGACCCACATGCCCGGCTTGCCAGATGGAGGCCGGAACGAGAAAGGGGTGCAAACATGGCCCGTAGTACGATGCCGACACTGACCGCCGGCGAAGGTGGTCTTAATCGATATCTCGATGAAATCCGCAAGTTTCCCATGCTGGAGCCGCAGGTCGAGTATATGCTCGCCAAGCGCTACCAGGAACATGACGACCGCAAGGCCGCCCATCAGCTCGTGACCAGCCATCTGCGCCTCGTGGCGAAGATCGCCATGGGCTATCGCGGCTACGGCCTGCCGATCGGCGAAGTCGTTTCCGAAGGCAATGTCGGCCTGATGCAGGCCGTGAAGAAGTTCGATCCGGAACGCGGCTTCCGCCTTGCAACCTATGCCATGTGGTGGATCAAGGCGTCCATTCAGGAATATATCCTGCGCTCGTGGTCGCTCGTGAAGATGGGCACCACCGCCAACCAGAAGCGTCTGTTCTTCAACCTGCGTCGCCTCAAGGGCAAGATCCAGGCGCTGGATGACGGCGACCTGAAGCCGGATCAGGTGAAGCAGATCGCGACCACGCTGAACGTATCGGAAGCCGAGGTCATTTCGATGAACCAGCGGCTTTCCGGCGACGCCTCGCTGAACGCGCCGATCAAGGCGGGCGAGGGCGAATCTGGACAGTGGCAGGATTGGCTGGTCGATGCCAGCGACAGCCAGGAAGACATCCTGATCGAGCAAGACGAACTGGAGAACCGCCGTTCGCTTTTGTCGGGCGCGATGGAGGTGCTCAACGATCGCGAACGCCGCATCTTCCAGGCGCGCCGCCTGACGGAAGATCCGGTGACGCTGGAAGAACTCTCGACCGAATTCGAGATCAGCCGCGAACGCGTCCGTCAGATCGAGGTTCGTGCCTTCGAGAAGGTGCAGGACGCGGTGCAGAAGGCCGCACTTGCGCGGGCGCAGGCCTTGCGGGTCGTCGAAGACGCTTAAGCTGACGCCATTTCAAGATTTCCGAGCCCGGCTGCCATTGCAGTCGGGCTTTTTGTTTTGTTTTGGCCATATCTCGAAGAACTGCTGAAAATGCGACCGATTGCTTTAGGATTTTGATTCCGAAAGAGGCCTACAAGACGAGGTGTGACGTGCATCACCAGGCGTGCCTGCAGTGCGGTTTCATGTAATGTCGTTGGAAAGAGGCAGGTCATGCAAGAGACAATGGAGGGCCATGCCATGCCGATGCTGCGGCCCCGGCCTGCTCGCGGGCAGAAAAGCCGAACGATGCGGCCGACACTAAGGATTCTGGCGATTGCCGGTGCCCTCGCTCTGTCCGCCGGACTGTGGGTCGGCGGTTACGCCCTGGTTCGCCTCGTCTGGTAGATATGCGCTTTAATTTGTGCCGTCGCCGGCTGCCAGCAGAATGCGCAGTTCCCGATCCAGCGCGTCGGCAATCTGCCGCGGGTCGGACTCATCCGCCGAGGCGGCATCGATTTCGAAGAGTTCGATAACGGCAAGATCGATTTGCTTCTCTTCGGCCGAGACTGGCTCGGGCTCCGGCTCGTAGTAGATCCGGCAGTGGTCCACGAAATCGCGGCCGACGTCGCCATCCAGAAGAAGCGCCAGCGTCTTGCCGTTCTCGTCACGAAAGTGAAAGACCGTATTCAGGCCTTTCGGCGTTGTCGAAAGGTGACGTGCTGCGAATGCGAGTTCCGACATTGACGACCTCGAATTTTCTCAACAGTTCGCAGTCTACCAGAAATTACGGTGCGTCGTCGCTAACTTTTTGCAGTGCAGCAAAATCAGCCGGCGAACCGTTCCATGACGAAGCTATCGGGTGAGCCCTGCAGGACGCGGTTGGTCTTTTCCAGCGACATGGAGCTCATCGAGACAACAGGTGCATCCGGCTGCGACAGCACGGTTGCCGTCATGAAGGTTGCGGTCAGCGCGATATAGGCTGTCAGGGCTGCAAATCGTATCGACATGGCATCTCTCCTGGTTTTCGGCACAACTCACGCTTTCTTCGAAAGTTCCGTAAGCCACGGATGACTGTGGGGAAAGCGCCGCTTTGCCGGCTTTGCGCGCTTGCCGGGGCGATGCGACCGTTTAAGATGCCGGTGGGCCTTTACCGACGGAGCCGTCTATGACGTTCGACACCATCATTCGCCATGCCAACCTTGCCGATGACCGGATGGGCGTCGATATCGCGATCTCCAAGGGCCGGATCGTCGCGGTGGAACCCGGTATCACGGCGGAAGCGGGCGAGGTCATCGATGCGGGTGGCCGGCTCGTCAGCGCGCCGTTCATCGACATTCACTTTCACATGGATGCGACGCTGTCGCTCGGCACGCCCCGGCTCAACCGGTCAGGCACGCTGCTCGAAGGCATCCAGCTCTGGGGGGAGCTGAAGCCGCTGCTGACCAAGGAAGCGGTGATCGAACGCGCGTTGCGCTATTGCGATCTCGCGGTTTCGCAAGGGCTGCTTGCCGTGCGCAGCCATGTCGATGTCTGCGACGAGCGGTTGACCGGGGTCGAGGCGCTGCTGGAGGTGAAGGATCTCGTGCGGGATTATCTCGACCTGCAGCTCGTCGCCTTTCCGCAGGACGGCTATTTCCGCTCGGCCACGGCGGCCCGCAATCTCGAACGCTCGCTCGACATGGGTGTCGATGTCGTCGGCGGCATTCCGCATTTCGAGCGGACGATGGAGGACGGGCGGCGCTCGGTGACCGCGCTTTGCGAGATCGCGGCGGAACGGGGGCTGCTGGTCGATCTGCACTGCGACGAGACTGACGACCCGATGTCGCGCCATATCGAAACTTTGGCTTACGAAACGCAGCGCCTCGGGCTTCAGGGGCGCGTGGCCGGTTCGCATCTGACATCCATGCATTCGATGGACAACTACTACGTTTCCAAGCTTCTGCCGCTGATCGTGGAGGCGCAGATCCATTGCGTGCCCAATCCGCTGGCCAATATCGTGCTGCAGGGGCGGCACGATACCTATCCGAAGCGGCGCGGCATGATGCGCGTGCCGGAGCTTATGGCGCTCGGCGTCAACGTCGCCTATGGCCAGGACAGCTGCATGGACCCCTGGTATTCGTTCGGCAATGCCGACATGCTGGATGTCGCGCATATGGCCGTCCACACGGGGCATATGACGAGCCCGGCGGCGGTCAAAGCCTCGTTCCGGGCGGTGACCGAAAACGCGGCCCGCACCTTCGGGCTCGACGGCTACGGCATCGCGCCGGGTTGCCATGCCGATCTCGTGCTTCTCGAAGCGCGCGACACGGCGGAGGCCGTGCGCATGCGGGCGAACCGGCTGATGGTGCTGCGCCGCGGCAAGATCATCGCGCAGACGCCACCGCGAACAGCAAAGCTGTCGTTGGCCGGGCGACCGGACACGCTGGAGCCCTGGCGCTATGCGCCGGTCGAGGCGTCGGCATCATGAGCCTCGATATAACGCCACCCCGCCTCGGGCAGAGCGAACGCAATGCGGCCGACAGTGCCGGCGGGCTTCCGGCGGGCGGGTTCAACGCGCTCGTGCCGGAACTCGATGTGACGGACCTTGGCCGCAGCCTGACCTTCTGGTGCGACCTCCTCGGTTTTGCCATCGCCTACGACCGCAAGGCGGCGAACTTTGCCTATCTGGAGCGCGAGGGTGCACAGATCATGCTGTCGCAGATCAACGGCGCCTGGGTCACGGCGCCGCTGGAGCCGCCGCTCGGGCGCGGTATGAATTTCCAGATCGAGGTCTCCGATATCGCCGCCATTGCCGAACGGCTGGCGCAGGCGGACTGGCCGCTCTTCCGGGGCGTTCAGGATGCCGTCTACAATGTCGGGGGTGAGGACCGGGCGTCGCGCGAGCTGCTGGTACAGGATCCGGACGGCTATCTCGTGCGTCTCGCGCAGCGCCTTCCGATCGGCGATGCGTAAGGTGGTGCGAACCTGAAAGGCAGCGGATGACGGTCATCGCCCTCAGGGCTCTGCAGGCCTTCGAGGCGGTGGGGCGGCTTGGCAGCGTGACGGCGGCTGCCGTCGAGCTCGGCGTTTCCCCGGGCGCCGTCAGCCAGCACCTGCGCAAGCTGGAGGCGCATCTCAGCGTGAGCCTGATCGAGCGGCGCGGCCGGCGTATCGCGATGACGGCGCTCGGTCATCTCTATCATGCCGAAATCGCCAAGGGCTTCCTGCAGTTCGAGGCGGCGGGGCGCGTGCTGGCGCGGGCGCGCAATACGGGCGGGCTGACCCTGTCGGCGCTGTCCTCCGTCGTCAACAAGTGGATCGGCCGCCGGATCTTCGACTGGCAGGCGGTGCATCCCGACGCGCAGATCCGCATTCTCGGGCAGGATGCGGAGCCGCGGCTCGGTATCGACGAGGTCGATTTCCGGATCACCTACGGCCTGCGCGGCAGTCCGCATCCCCACAGCACCGCGCTTTTTCGCGACTGGGTGGTGCCCGCATGCGCGCCGGCCCTGATCGCGGCGCATGCCGGGCCTGTCGGCCCTGCGGAGATCCTCCGCCATCCGCTGCTGCATATCGCCTGGGAGCAGCATTTCTCGACATTTCCGCACTGGCGGGATTTCGCGCATGCGGCTGGCGTCGCCTTTGCGGAGGGTGGGCCGGGCCTGTCGTTCACGCTGTCATCCAGCGCCATCGATGCCGCGGTCAACAAGCGCGGCTTCGTGCTGGCGCAGATGTCGATGATCACGGACGAGCTTGCCGCAGGCACGCTGGTCGTGCCCTTCGACCTGCGGCTGCCGCTGCCGGAGAGCTATTTCCTCGCCTGGGACCGCTCCGCACTCGACAAGCCGCATGGGCAGGCATTCCATGGCTGGCTGACGGCGCTTGGGCGGCGGCAGGGACTTGCGTCGGCGCCGCAATGACCTTCCGCGACTGTTTAGAAAAACTTACATAGAACGTCGTTTCCCGGGCTTGTCCGCCGGCCGGTTCCCGCCATACTCCGGGCAGTCGATCACAGGAAGGGACCTCGCATGGCACGGCAGGACAAGCTCAAGCTCGGGACGTTCGTCTACACCTTCGGGTTCCATCCCGCGAGCTGGCTGCACCCTTCCAGCGATGTGAACGGGGCGAACGATATCGCGCATCTGAAAAAGGTCGCGCAGATGTCCGAAGCGGCCAAGTTCGATTTCCTGTTCATGGCGGATTCGCCGGCGGCCGGCATCGGCGACCCCGATGCGCTGGCCCGCAGCCCCACCAAGATGAACCGTTTCGAGCCGCTGACGCTGCTCTCGGCGCTGTCCATGGTGACGGAGCGGCTGGGCCTCGTGGCCACCGCATCGACCAGCTACTACGAGCCCTTCAACCTCGCCCGCATCTTCGCCTCCATCGATCAGTTGTCGAACGGCCGCGCCTGCTGGAATGTCGTGACGTCGGATCATGACGAGACCGGCTACAATTTCAACCGGACCGGGCTCGATCCGCACGAACTGCGGTACGAGCGCTGCCGGGAGTTCGTGGATGTCGTCTTCGGGCTCTGGGACAGTTTCGAGAAGGATGCGCTGCTGCTCGACCGCGATAGCGGCCTCTACTACGACAAGGCCCGGCATCACATGCTGAACCATGTCGGCAAGCACTATCAGGTGCGCGGGCCGCTCAACATCGCG
Organism: Ferranicluibacter rubi; assembly: GCF_011603255.1. Taxonomy (GTDB): domain Bacteria; phylum Pseudomonadota; class Alphaproteobacteria; order Rhizobiales; family Rhizobiaceae; genus Ferranicluibacter; species Ferranicluibacter rubi. The sequence continues at coordinate 107,797 of NZ_JAANCM010000012.1, forward strand.
CCCTCGGCGCAAGGGCGGCCCGTGATTGCGCAGGCGGGCGGGTCGGAGGCCGGCATGGACCTTGCCGCGCGCACGGCCGAGATCGTCTTCAGCCTCGCCTCCAACATCGACCGGAACCGGGCATTCTACGCGAACGTCAAAGGGCGCATGCCGGTGCTGGGGCGCGATCCTGACGACCTCAAGATCATGCCGGGCGTGGTGCTGAATGTGGGGGAGACGGAGGCCGAGGCGCGGGCCAAGGTCGAGTTCCTGATCGATAGGCTGCATCCCGATGTCGGACGGCTGATGCTGTCGGAATTCCTGGAGGCGGACCTGCGCGGCGTGCCGCTGGACGAGCCTTTCCCGATGGACCGGCTTCCCGAACAGCCGAAGGGCTCCAAGGCGCTGTTCGAGGAGCTGACCGATTTCGTGAAGAAGGGCCATACGGTGGGCGAGCTGATCCGGCTCTATGCCGAGAAGCACACCGGCAACGGTATCACCGGCACGCCGGTGCAGATCGCGGATTTCATGGAGGAATGGTTCGAGACGCGCGCGGCCGACGGCTTCATCCTGATGTTTCCGACCCTGCCGGCGAGCCTTGAGGATTTCGTCCGGTTGGTTCTGCCGGAGCTTCGCCGCCGCGGCCTGTTCCGGGAGGAATATGAAGGCGAGACGCTGCGCGAGAACCTCGGCATCTCCGTACCGGTCAATCGTCATACCGCCGCCCGGCAACGTTCCGGCACCTCGGGCGTTCAGGCTCCGTAAAGCATACGCGAAGATCGAGCTCCGTCCTTCGCAGTCCTGTTTTTGGTGGAAGGAAGATGTTCAGTGCATTCGGATAGACAGGGAGCCCCGACCGAGGATATGCCGTCGATCGGGATGCTCCAGATGCGAGGTGTCGTGACATGACTGCTGCCGTTTCTCCGTCGGGCGTGGACGTTGCCGGCCCCGATGCCGCGGCCTTCAAGCTCTCCATGCGCCATCTCGCAGGCGCCGTCTGCGTCATCACGGTGGGCGATGGCGAGGCGCGGACCGGGTTTACCGCAACGTCGGTCACATCGCTCTCGGCCGAAGTGCCCTCGGTCATCGTCAGCCTCAACCGCACGTCCTCCTCCTGGCCCGTGCTGGAGCGGAGCGGCCATTTCTGCGTCAACGTGCTGGCGGAAGGTCAGGACGGCGTTGCCAAGGCCTTTGCCGGCGCGGACGGACGCCGGGGGGCTGAGCGCTATGCCGGCGCTGAATGGACCCGGCTCGACAGCGGCGGATGGGCGCTTGCCGATGCGCTGACCGTCATCGATTGCGGCCTCGACGAGGCGCTGCATCGCCACACGCATGCCATCCTCATCGGCCGCGTGCGCAGCGTACGGGTGCGGCAGAACGTGGCACCGCTTCTCTACTTCAATGGCGGCTTCCGCACGCTGCTTCCCGAATAGGACGACCCACATGCCCGAGATCGACGCCGTCCTCGCCGCCATTACCGCGGCCGTTCCCGGCGTGGACATGCGCATCGGGGCCGATATATCGGCGCTTCATCCCGGCGAACATCCCGACAATCTCGGCGGCTCCGCCGTCATCGCGCCGCGCGATGTTGCCTCGCTCTCCACCATCGTCGGGATCTGCGCGCAGGCCGACATTCCTGTCGTCACCCATGGCGGGCGGACGGGGCTGGTCGGCGGGGGCATCTCCGTGGCTGGCGAGATCGTCGTCTCTTTAAAGAACCTCGACCGCATCATCGAGATCGACCCGGTCGGCGGCGTGGCGGTGGTCGAAGCCGGGGTGACGCTGGAGGCCTTGCAACAGGCCGCTGCCGTTCACGGGCTGGAGCCGGGCATCGACCTTGCGGCGCGCGGATCGGCGACGCTCGGTGGCATGGCCTCCACCAATGCCGGCGGCGTCATGGCGTTCCGCAACGGCGTCATGCGCCATCGCATTCTGGGGCTGGAAGCCGTGCTGCCGGATGGTGGCATCTATCGCGACATGGTGCGCGTGGTGAAGAATTCCGCCGGCTACGACCTGAAGCATCTGCTGATCGGGGCCGAGGGTACGCTCGGCGTGATCACCGGGCTGGTGGTCAAGCTCGATCCGGTGCCGGCGGCGAGCGCCACGGCGCTGTTCGGCCTGCCCTCGACGGAAGCCGCATTGGCGCTGATGGGGCTTGCCCGGGCCACGGGCAGGCTGCGGGCCTGCGAGGCGATGTGGTCGCGCTATTTCGGCTTTACGGCGCAGCATTTCGGCTGGCGCGAAACGAGCGATGCGACGCCGGTGCATCTGGCCATCGGGCTTGGTGGCGAGACGGACGAGGCGCTTCTCGGCGTCCTTGCCGGGCTCTACGAGGCGATCTGCGAGGTCTATCCGGATACCACGGCGGTGGTTGCAGGCTCAGTGCAGCAGGCGCATGAGATCTGGCGGTTGCGGGAGGAGACGGCGCTGATGTATCGCGCCTTTCCGGCAGCGCCCTCCTACGACATTTCCGTTCCGATCGACCGGCTCGGCGCCTATCTCGCGCGGATCGCGCCGTCGCTCGAGGCCATCGACGGCCTTTCGCCCTTCATCTTCGGCCATGTCGCCGACGGCAACCTGCATATCGTGCTCGACCGGCCGGGGAGCTGGATGACGGAGGCGCGGCGCGATGCCGTCGAGCAGGTGCTCTATGACGGAATTGGCGCGATGGGCGGGTCGTTCTCGGCCGAACACGGCGTCGGCTCCAAGCGCATTCATGCGCTGCTGGCGACAGGCGATCCGGTGAAGCTGGCGACGATGCGGGCGATCAAGCAGGCGCTCGACCCGAAGGGGTTGTTCAATCCGGGCAAGGTTTTGCCGGTGGCGTAAGGCCGCCTATCACACCAGCCCCTATCACACCAGCATCGAGGCGCCGCGGTCGAGATAGGTGTCGAGGAACTGCTCGAGGCGGGGGTGGCGGGGCTTGCCGAAGACCTCGGACGGCGGGCCGGAGAAGAGCAGGCGGCCCTGATCGAGAAAGCTGATCTGGCTGCCGACCGTCGCGGCAAAGCCGATCTCATGGCTGACGACGACCATGGTCATGCCCTCGGCCGCGAGATCCCGCATGACGTTCAGCACCTCGCCGGTCAGTTCCGGATCGAGCGAGGAGGTGGGTTCGTCGAACAGCATGATCTTCGGCTTCAGCGCCAAAGCTCTGGCAATGGCCACGCGCTGCTGCTGCCCGCCGGACAGCTGCGACGGATAGTGACCGGCGCGGGCCTCCAGCCCCACCTTGACCAGCTGCTCCATGGCGCGGGCCTCGGCGTCCTTCCGGCTCATCTTGTGCACGGTGCGCAGGGCTTCGCTGACATTGCCGAGCGCCGTCATGTGCGGCCAGAGATTGAACTGCTGGAAGACCATGCCGATCTTGGAGCGGATGGCGCGGTTCGTGGCGGCGGGAATGCGCTCGCGCATACCGTTCGAATTCTCCGAGAACCCGAGCACCTCGCCATCCACCGTGATGGTACCGCTTGTCGCCTCCTCCAGAAAGGCCATGCAGCGCAGGAGCGTGCTCTTGCCGGAGCCCGACGGGCCGATGAGGCAGGAGACCTGTCCGGGCGGGATCTCCAGATCGATACCGTGCAGCACGGCGGTGTCGCCGTAGCGCTTGACGAGGTTTCGGACGGCGATGGCGGGAAGGGTCATGTCGGGGAAAACCTGTATCGGGACAAGCGATGCTCGGCATAGCGGCCGAGCTTGTCGGTGACTTCCACCAGCACCCAGTAGAACACGGCGAGCAGGAAGAGCGATTCGACGAAGGCATATTGCTGGGAGCCGATGGCGCTGACGGTCAGCGTCAGTTCCGGCACGGTGATGATGGAGAGGATCGCGGTTTCCTTCATCAGGATCACGGCCATGTTGATGGCGGGGGGCAGCACCAGCATGGTCATTTCCGGCAGAAGGATGCGCCGCACGATCTGGCCTTGGCTGAGGCCGACGCATTCTGCCGCCTCGATATGGCCCTTGGGGATGGCGGCGAAGCCGGCGCGAAAAATCTCGCTGAAATAGGCGGCGCCGTAGATCGTCAGACCCAAGAGCCCGGCGGGGATGGGGTCGAGTGCGAGGCCGATGAAGGGGCCGCCGTAATAGAGAAGGAAGATCTGGATGAGGAACGGCGTGCCGCGCAGCACTTCGACGGCAAGCCCAAGCGGCCAGTCGATGATGCGGCCGCCATAGCGCCGGCCGACGGCGACGAGAAAGCCCAGTGCCGCACCGCCGATGGTGCCGGCGATCCAGAGAAGCAGCGTGACGCCGGCGCCGGAGAGAATGGCCGGGAGCTGGGCGAGAATGACGTTGATATCGAAGGTCATCGCGGCACTCCGGGCAGGGACCGCTCTATGAGGCCGCCGGTACGCGCCACCACCCAGTTGATGACGAGATAGATAAGGCCGGCGCAGGCGAAGAGCTGTAGCGGCAGAAAGGTGCTGCCCGCCAGATCCTGCGCCATGCGCGTCAGCTCGACGATGCCGACGACGGAGACGAGCGAGGAGGCCTTGAGGATGAGGATCGCCTCGTTGACGAGCGCGGGAAATGTCAGCCGCAACGCGATCGGCACCTTGATGCGGCGGAAGGCCTGGGAGGGCGTGAGGCCGACCATCTCGGCCGATTCGATCAGCCCGCGGGGCACGCTGGCAAAGCCGCCGCGCAGGTTTTCCGCCTGATAGGCCGCGGTGCAGAGCGAAAGGCCGATGATGGCGGCGACGATGCTGGGCACGTTGAGACCGATGACGGGCAGGAGATTGTAGATCAGCAGCAACTGCACGAGGAGAGGCACGCCGCGGAAGAAGCTGATGAAAATACGGGCAGGAACCGCCAGCGCGGGGCGGCCGGACAGGAGCATGCCGGAGAGGAGAATGGCAATCGCAAAGCCGATCAGGATCGACACGAGGCTGATGCCGATCGTGTAGAACGAGGCTTTGAGAAGGAGTTCGAACAGCTTGAAGGACATTGCCGGCCAATTCGTCGGGTGGGCTGTCGGACGCGGTACAGTGCGGTGCATCAGATAGGACGCACTCAGGTTCGCTGTAGCGCTTTACACCTGCTGCACCATTCCTGAAATCGATTCAGGACTAATGCAGCGGGGTGAGCGGAAGGGCGGGGCCGACTGTGCGCACATGCGTCGTGCCGGTTCAGCCCCGCTTTGGATCAGGGAACGGTCCTGATCAGAATGCCGGGTCCTTGACGGCATCCGGTGTGTCGAAGCTGGCGCCGAACCATTTTTCCTGGAGCTTGGCGAGGCGTCCGTCGCCCTTCATCTTCAGGAGGGCCGCGTCGATCGCGTCCATCAGCGGCGCGTGGTCCGCATCCTTGGTGCCGATGAAGCCGAAATAGGCCTTCTGGCCGAAGGGCGGCATCACGACCTCGAACGTATCCTTGCGCTGGCTGGCGACGAAGGCGATGTTCGGCAGGGAGTTTGCGACACCGGCGATGCGGCCGGCTGCGAGATCGGCGTAGGATTCGGTGAAGGCAGGATATTCGCGGATATCGACCTTCGCGGGGAGCTTTTCGGAATAACCCTGCAGCTGGGCGAGCTGCGCCGTCGCCTTGCCGACGCCGATCGCTTTGCCGGCGATGTCTTCCGGCTTGGTAATGCTGGTGTCGCCGGCCTTCTTCAGGATCGCGACCGTCGCTTCGGCCACCGGCGGCGTGAAGCGGTAGCGCTCCATGCGGGCCTTGGTGATCGTGGCGGGGCCGGCGACCATGTCGAACTTGCCGGCTTCGAGGCCCGGCAGGACGCCTTCCCAGGGGAGGGCGATCCATTCGATCTCGACGCCGAGTTCCTTGCCGAGTTCGGCGAAGACATCCACGTTGAGGCCGGCATGCTCGCCGGCATCGATGAAGTCGAAGGGTGCGAAGGCGGTTTCGGTGCCGACCTTCATGGTGCCGGCGGCCTTGATGCGGGCGAGCGCGTCTTCGGCATGGGCCGAGAAGGTCGCGCCGAGCAGGAAGGCCGCGGCAACGAGGCCCTTCAGCAGGAAATGGGATTTCATGGTCGTCTCTCCAGTATCGTGCCGCATCTCACGCGGCGTTCCCGTCTTCAGAATTGGATCTGCAGGCTTCTGCGTCCTGCATTTTGACTATACAAATAGACAGGTCCTTGCATAAGGTGTCAACGACAAACTGCCCGCGGTGTGCGGCATCCGCTGCCCTTGTCATGCGAGTGACATGCAAGCGTCGTGCCGTGTCCGCACCGCCTGTCCGCCGACCGGAGCCGTGCCTTGACCTCGCTTCACCAGCGCATTTTCGAAGACATCGAGCAGAAGATCATGAGCGGCACCTGGCCGCCCGGGCAGCGCATTCCGGCCGAGCATGAGCTGGAAGTGACCTATGGCTGTTCCCGCATGACGGTGAGCAAGGCGCTCTCGGCGCTGGCCGCGCGCGGCATGATCGTGCGCCGCCGCAGGGCCGGGTCCTTCGTCGCCTCGCCGCAGATCGACCGGACGGTGATGGACATTTCCGATATCGGAACGGAAGCGAAAGTGGCGGGCCATGCCTACAGCCACCGCATCCTGTCGCGGCGGATCGAGCGGCTGTCGGCGGTGGATGCGGCTGTCATCGAAGAGACGGCGGGGGCCGAGGTGCTGCGGGTGGAATGCCTGCACATCGTGGATGGCAGGCCCAATGCGCTGGAGAAGCGAATGATCCTGCTCGATGCGGTGCCGCAGGCGCGGGACGAGACTTTCGAGACGAGCCCGCCGGGGAGCTGGCTTCTGGATCAGGTACCGTGGTCGGAGGCGAAACACATCATTCGCGCGGTCGCGGCGGATGCGGCAACCGCGAAGCTGCTGACGATCGAGCGACACGCCGCCTGTCTGCTCCTAACTCGTCAGACCTGGCAGAATGGCCGGACGGTGACCTTCGTCGAAATTACGCACCCCGGGGACCGTTACCAGTTCGCCGGGGTGTTTCATCCATCGAAGTGAGAGCAACTACTCCCGGGCGAGCAGGCGCTTGTTGAGGAACAGCGCCAGCATGGTGCAGATCGCGCCCGACAGCAGGTAGTAACCGACGAAGGGCAGGCCGAACTTGCTCGACAGGCCGAGCGTGATCAGCGGCGCGAAGCCGGCGCCGAGGAACCAGGCGAGGTCGGAGGTGAAGGCCGCGCCCGAGTAGCGATAGCCCTGCGTGAACCGCGAGGACACCGAGCCCGCCGCCTGGCCGAAGGAGAGACCGAGCACGCCGAAGCCGGCGATGACGAAGGACGAGATGCCCGTCTGGCCGGAGCCGAGCAGAATCGGGCCGATGAAGCTGAAGATGGCGATGATGATGGCGCCGACGACGAGCTGGCTGCGGCGGCCGATGCGATCGGCAAGCAGGCCCGACGCGATGACCGTGAGAATACCGAGGCCGGCACCCGCAACCTGAACCAGCATGAACGAGCCGATCGACTGGTCGCTGTTGAGGTTCGTCCAGGCCAGCGGGAAGATCGTGACGACGTGGAACATGGCAAAGCTTGCCAGCGGCGCGAAGGCGCCGATGAGGATATCGCGGCCATGGGTGCGGATCAGGTCGGTGAAGGGCACGGCTTCAAGCTCGTGACGCTCCAGCAGGTCGCCGAAATCCTTGGTCATGACGAGACGCAGGCGCGCGAACAGGGCGACGACGTTGATCGCGAAGGCGACGAAGAACGGGTAGCGCCAGCCCCAGGAGAGGAAGTCGGCTTCGGAGGTATTGGCGACGAAGAAGCCGAACAGGATGCTGGCGAGCGCAAAGCCGATCGGCGCGCCGAGCTGCGGGATCATCGCGTACCAGCCGCGGTGCTTCTCCGGGGCGTTCAGCGCGAGCAGGGAGGCAAGGCCGTCCCAGGCGCCACCGAGCGCAAGGCCCTGGCCGATGCGGAAGATGGCGAGCAGGTAGATCGACCAGACGCCGGCATCCTGGTAGCTGGGCAGGAAGCCCATGCAGACCGTGGAGATACCGAGCAGGAACAAAGCGATGGTGAGCTTGGTGCCGCGTCCGTAGGCACGGTCGATTGCCATGAAGATGACCGAGCCGATGGGGCGCGCGACGAAGGCGAGCGAGAAGATCCCGAAGGAATAGAGCGTCGCCGTCAACGGGTCCGGCTCGAACGAGAAGACGAGCTTCGGGAACACGAGGACGGAGGCGAGGCCGAACACGAAGAAGTCGAAGAACTCCGACATGCGGCCGATGATCACGCCAAGCGCGATCGAGCCCGGGGATACGGGTGCGTCGCCGTGGATCTGCCGCGCGTCGCGCTCCAGGGCCGAGGATGAGGGTCCGCCGGACGTCTCTGCTATCGTTGTCATCGGGATGCCTCCATGCCTTTCGCTGGCCGCGCGGTTCAACGCGTGCCGTCTTTTGAACGATGTTGATCAAACGGGCCGGGTTATCAAGTGGCAGGGGTGAGAAATTCTACCCTGCGACGGTATGACCCGTGTCAGGAGACGGTCATTTCAAGGGGAAGGCTCGACTTTCTCATCAGGACCTATATCTCGCATGTCAGCGGGCTGACGATATGAAGTCTGTGGACGACGTGCTGTCGCGAATGGTGGACCGAACCCGAGAGGTCTATCGACGCGGCGGTGAATTTTGCCGCAGGGCATCATTTTTGCTGCGGTGCGACCAAACACCTCATATCGTTCGTGGTCGCAGGGTATTACTCGCAGGGCAAAGATAACGAAAAGAGCATTGGACCATGGCGAACCTCTATCGACACGCTTGTCGCATCCTCATGCTGCCGCTCCTGGCGGGGCTTGCCGGCTGCAACATGGTGGTGATGTCCCCCTCGGGCGACATCGCAACGCAGCAGCGCGACCTTATCTTGGTCTCCACCTTCCTCATGCTCCTGATCATCATTCCGGTGATCGTCCTGATCTTCTATTTCGCTTGGCACTATCGCCGTGCGAATACGGACGCCGTCTACGATCCCGAATGGCATCACTCCACGCGCCTGGAAGTCGTGATCTGGTCGGCGCCGCTCGCCATCATCGTCGCGCTCGGCGCCGTCACCTGGATCAGCACGCACAAGCTCGACCCGTACCGGCCGCTCGACCGGCTGGATGCGGAACGGCCGGTGACTGCCGACATGAAGCCGCTGACCGTCGAGGTCGTGGCGCTCGACTGGAAGTGGCTGTACTTCTACCCGGAATACGGCATCGCCACGGTGAACGAACTGGCCGCGCCGGTGGACGTGCCGATCAACTTCAAGATCACCGCCTCCTCGGTCATGAACTCCTTCTACATCCCGGCGCTTGCCGGCCAGATCTACGCCATGCCGGGCATGCAGACGCGGCTTCACGCCGTCATCAATGCGCCGGGCGAGTTCGAGGGCTTCTCCGCAAACTATAGCGGCGCCGGCTTCTCGCACATGCGCTTCAAGTTCCATGGTCTCGACCAGGCCGGCTTCGACGGCTGGGTCGCCAAGGTCAAGCAGCAGGGCACGATGCTCAACCGCGACACCTACCTGAAGCTCGAAAAGCCGAGCGAGCGGGAGCCGGTTCGCTACTATGGCGGCGTCGAGAACGGTCTCTACGAGGCGGTCCTCAACATGTGCGCCCAGCCCGGCAAGATGTGCATGAACGAGATGATGCATGTCGACATGATGGGCGGCGGCGGCGAGGATAGCGAAGGCAACCGCGAGCGTCTGCAATACGACAACCGCCATGCCGGCACCGGCGAGGGCACGAGCGCTGCAACCTTCCCCGCCACCGGCCAGCCGGCCCGCTCGGAGGGTGCGCCGGAAGGCGGCAACGATCACGGCCAGCACGGTGCCGCGCCGGCCGAAGGCCAGCCCGCTGATGGCGCACAGCCGATGCAGCACGATATGCAGAACATGAACGGGCACGACATGAACGGGCACCAGATGGGTGGCCAGGAAAATGGGGGCGCTCCAGCCCCCGACAGTGGCTCGGCGACGCCCGACAAGGGCTCGATTGCGCCCGAACAGCTGAACAACTCGAAATGATCGCGGCGCTTTTCCGCACCGCTTGCGACTGCAAGAACTGGGGTCACCATGTTTAATCAGGACATTTCCAGCCTCGTCTTCGGACGATTGACCTTGGAAGCCTTTCCGTACCACGAGCCGATCCTCGTGCTCACCTTCATCGGCGTCGTCCTCGGCGGCATCGCCGTCGTCGCGGCTCTCACCTACTTCAAGCTCTGGGGCTATCTCTGGACGGAGTGGCTGACGAGCGTCGATCACAAGAAGATCGGGATCATGTATGTGATCCTCGCGCTGATCATGCTTCTGCGCGGCTTCGCCGACGCCTTGATGATGCGCACCCAGCAGGCCATCGCCTTCAACGGCAATGAAGGCTTCCTGCCGCCGCACCATTACGACCAGGTGTTCACCGCGCACGGTGTCATCATGATCTTCTTCATGGCCATGCCGTTCGTCACGGGCCTGATGAACTTCGTCGTGCCGTTGCAGATCGGCGCCCGCGACGTGTCGTTCCCGTTCCTGAACAATTTCTCGTTCTGGATGACGGCAGCCGGTGCTGCGATCATCATGATCTCGCTGTTCGTCGGCGAATTTGCCCGTACCGGCTGGCTGGCCTATCCGCCTCTGTCGGGCGCGGATTACAGCCCGGGCGTGGGGGTCGATTATTACATCTGGGGCCTGCAGGTGGCGGGTGTCGGCACGACGCTGTCCGGTATCAACCTGATCGCGACCATCGTGAAGATGCGCGCGCCCGGCATGACCATGATGAAGATGCCGATCTTCACCTGGACCTCGCTCTGTACAAACGTTCTGATCGTTGCCTCCTTCCCGATCCTGACCGCAACGCTCGCACTGCTGTCGCTCGACCGCTACGTCGGCACGCACTTCTTCACGAACGATCTCGGCGGCAACCCGATGATGTATGTGAACCTCATCTGGATCTGGGGTCACCCGGAAGTCTACATCCTGATCCTGCCGGCGTTCGGCATCTTCTCGGAAATCGTCGCCACCTTCAGCGGCAAACGCCTGTTCGGCTATGCCTCGATGGTCTACGCCACGGTCGTCATCACGATCCTGTCCTACCTCGTCTGGCTGCACCACTTCTTCACCATGGGTTCGGGCGCCAGCGTCAACGCCTTCTTCGGCATCACGACGATGATCATCTCGATCCCGACGGGCGCCAAGATCTTCAACTGGCTGTTCACGATGTATCGTGGCCGCATCCGGTTCGAAGTCCCGATGCTCTGGACGATCGGCTTCATGGTGACCTTCGTCATCGGCGGCATGACGGGCGTTCTGCTCGCCGTACCCCCGGCCGACTTCGTGCTGCACAACTCGCTGTTCCTCATCGCCCACTTCCATAACGTCATCATCGGCGGCGTGGTCTTCGGCGTCATGGCCGGCGTCACCTACTGGTTCCCGAAAGCCTTCGGCTATCGCCTGAACGACTTCTGGGGCAAGATGAGCTTCTGGTTCTGGCTGGTCGGCTTCTACTTCGCCTTCATGCCGCTCTACGTGCTCGGCCTGATGGGCGTCACGCGCCGCCTCAGCCAGTTCGAGGATCCGTCGCTGCAGATCTGGTTCATCATCGCGGCCTTCGGCGCCGTCCTGATCGCGCTCGGCATCGCCTCGTTCATCATCCAGCTGGTCGTCAGCTTCCTGCAGCGCGAGCAGTTGCGCGACCTTACGGGCGATCCCTGGAACGGCCGGACGCTGGAATGGTCGACGTCGTCACCGCCGCCGGATTACAACTTCGCCTTCACGCCGGTCATTCACGATCACGACTCGTGGTACGACATGAAGAACCGCGGTTACGAGCGTCCGCTGGGTGGCTTCAGGCCGATCCACATGCCGAAGAACACCGGCACGGGGGTCATCCTCAGCGGCTTAAGCGTCGCCTTCGCCTTCGCCGTCATCTGGTACATCTGGTGGCTCGCCATCGTGTCCTTCATCGGCATCATCGCGGTCTCCATCGGACATACCTTCAACTACAACCGCGATTTCTACATTCCGGCGGATGACGTCATCGCAACGGAAGGGGAGCGCACGCGGCGGCTCTCCGGGCAGGCCTGATCATGAGCGCACCGACACACGCCCCTCTCGCCGACGGCGAAAAGCCGGTCTTCTACTTGACGGAAGACCATCATCCGGAAAACAGCACGGGCCTCGGCTTCTGGCTGTACCTGATGAGCGACTGCCTGATCTTCGCGATCCTGTTCGCCACCTATGCCGTGCTCGGCCGCTCCTATGCGGCCGGCCCGTCGCCGGCTGATCTGTTCGACCTGCCGCTGGTGGCGATCAACACCTCCATGCTGCTCCTGTCGTCGATCACCTACGGCTTCGCGATGCTGCAGATGGAGCGCAAGGCGAAGACCGAGACGCTCTTCTGGCTCGGGATCACCGGCATCTTCGGCGCGATCTTCATCGGGCTGGAAATCTACGAGTTCGTGCACCTGATCCATGAGGGCGCCGGCCCCGGCCGCAGCGCGTTCCTGTCGGCCTTCTTCGTGCTGGTCGGCACCCACGGGCTGCACGTCACCTTCGGCATCATCTGGCTGATCACGCTGATGGTGCAGGTGTCGATGAAAGGGTTGATCCCGGAAAATCGTCGCCGCCTGATGTGCCTGTCGATGTTCTGGCACTTCCTCGACGTCGTCTGGATCGGCGTCTTCTCGATTGTCTACCTGATCGGAGTTCTCGGATGAGCACCCACGCCCCTGTCAACACCGTCGGACACGAGGACGCGCACGAAGCCCATCATGGCCACAGCCACGGTCATGAGGCGTCGCATGGTTCCTTCAAGAGCTACATGACCGGCTTCGTGCTGTCGGTCATCCTCACGGCCATCCCCTTCTGGCTGGTCATGGGCGAGGTGTTCGAGAACAAGGCCGTGACGGCCGGTCTCGTCATGCTGTTCGCGGTCGTGCAGATCGTGGTGCACATGATCTACTTCCTGCACATGAACACCAAGTCCGAAGGCGGCTGGACCATGATGGCGCTGATCTTCACGCTCGTGCTGATCGTCATCGCACTGTCCGGTTCGCTCTGGGTCATGCATCATCTGAACACCAACATGATGACCATGACACCGGACATGATGCGCAATGTCCCCTGATACACCCCGGCGGCTGGACACGGCCGCCGGATCCCCTCTGAGGGCTGCACCACCCGCCTCCGGCCGCAGCACCGAGGGGCACGCAGCGGATGGCGGCGCTTCGTCGGGGCGCGGCTCCCGCAGGGGGCTCGTCTTGCTTGGGGCGGTCGCGACCTTCGTCACGGTCGTTCTTCTGGCGCTCGGCATCTGGCAGGTGCAGCGCCTGTTCTGGAAGCTCGATCTGATCGAGCGCGTGGATGCGCGGGTCCATGCCGCACCGGTCGAGGCGCCGCGCGCCGACCAGTGGTCTTCCATCACGGCCGGTAACGACGAATACCGCCATATCAGCGTCAGCGGCACCTTCCGGCATGAGGCTGAAACGCTTGTGCAGGCGACGACCGAGCGGGGGCCGGGCTTCTGGGTCGTGACGCCGCTGGTGCGGGACGACGGCACCGCCATCCTCGTCAACCGCGGCTTCGTGCCGCCCGACCGGCGGGACCCCGCGACGCGAAGCGCCGGGAATGTTTCCGGTTCGACGCATCTCGTCGGCCTTCTCAGGCTGTCGGAGCCGGGCGGCGGCTTCCTGCGCGAAAACGATCCGTCAGGGAACCGCTGGTACTCCCGCGATGTCGCCGCCATCGCCACGGCGCGCGGCCTGCACCAAGCAGCGCCCTATTTCATCGACGCTGACGGCACGGAAAATCCCGGAGGCTTTCCGGTCGGCGGCCTGACGCGCATCGTCTTCCCGAACAACCACCTCGTCTATGCCCTGACATGGTTCGCGCTCGCGGCGATGCTGATCGGTGCGATGCTGGTCATCGGGCGCCGGGAATGGGCGCGCGCCTCGGTCGATCCCGAGGCTTGAGCGTCGTCACATCCGGTGCGCGCTCGCCTCAGGCAAGCAGCGCCAGAAGATCGTCGTGCAGAGGCTTTGGGATCTCGACGCTGCCTGCCGCCTCGCTGCGCTGGCGTGCGGTATAGCGGCGCTGCGAGGGCAGGCGCGCACCCTGGCCGATGATGGCATCGAACAGGGCCTCCGCCCGCTCGGCATTCTCCGTCGCCCGCCCGCCGGAGAGGAGGTTCGGATCGAAGGCGAGCAGCAGTTCGCCGTGGCAGGGTGCGGCCCCGAGGCCGGCGTCGAAGATCTGAGATTCGCGGCTCGTCAGGTCGCCGATCAGTGGTCCGGCCATCAGCTCGACCATGGCGGCAAGGGCCGAGCCCTTGTGGCCGCCGAAGGTCAGCATGGCGCCGGCCATCGCGGCTTCGGCATCCGTCGTCGGCAAACCGTCGCTGTCGATCGCCCAGCCTTCCGGGATCGGCTTTCCGGCGCGCCGGTGCAGCTCGATCTCGCCGCGGGCGGCAGCGCTGGTCGCAAAGTCGAACACGAAGGGGAACGGGCCGGGGCGTGGCCAGGAGAAGGCGATGGGGTTGGTGCCGAAGACCGGTTTGGTGCCGCCGGCAGGGGCGACCCAGCTGTGGCTCGGCGTCATGGCAAGAGCCGCAAGGCCGGCAGCCGCGATGCGCTCGACCTCGGGCCAGAGGGCGGAGAAGTGGAAGCAATTGTTGATGGCCAGGGCCGCGACACCCTGTGTCCGCGCCTTCTCCTGCAGAAGCGGCAGGCCGAGCCGGAAGGCGAGCGGCGAGAAGCCATGTTTCGCATCGACCCTGACGATGCCCGGCGCATGGTCGATCACCTCCGGCACGGCCGTCGCGTTCACCTTGCCCTCGCGGATCGAGCGGACGCAGCCGAGCACGCGGTAGAGCCCGTGCGAGTGGCACTCGTCGATCTGGCCAGCCATGACCGTATCGGCCAGCGCCTCGCAATGCTCGGGCGAAAGGCCGGCACGGGAGAGGGCCTGCACGGTCAGGGCGCGGGCCTCGTCGAGGGGCAGTCGGACGGTTTCGGTCATGGGAACTCCGGTTCGGGGCAGGGTATTGGCAATGGTCTGGGCAAGGTTTCCGGCAGGGGCTGGGATACAGGATTCGCCGGCTATCGATGGACGGTTCAACCCTCGCTCAGCATTTCCGGCTCGCCGGCCAACCGGCCGAGGAGCGAGCGTCGGGTACGGCCGGCATCGCGCAAGGGCGGCGCGCCGAACTGGCGGGCATATTCGCGGCTGAACTGCGAGGGGCTCTCATAGCCCACCTGATGCCCGGCGCTGCCGGCATCCAGCATGTCTTCCACCATCAGCCGGCGCGCCTCCTGAAGGCGAAGCTGCTTTTGGTATTGCATGGGGCTCATGGCGGTGATGGCCTTGAAGTGGTGGTGCAGCGACGAGACGCTCATGCTGACGCGTCGGGCGAGATCCTCAATGCGCAGCGGCAGGGCATAGTGCTCCTTCAGCCAGGCGCAGGCGCGTCCGATCTGGTGCGACTGGCTTTCGACCATCGTCATTTGGCGCAGGCGCGCCGCATGCGGGCCGGTCAAGAGACGGAAGATCAACTCCTGCTCGATCAGCGGCAGCAAAGCGGGAATGTCGCCGGGGCGGTCGAGCAGGCGCAGGAGCCGGAGCGCCGCGTCCTCGAGTTCGGGCGTCAGTGCCGCGACCGACATGCCGCGCTGCTCGGGTGGCTCGGAGGATGCGCCCGCCGGTTCCCGCACTTGCGCCGTGGCGGCGGGACGGTCGAGCAAAGCGAGAAGCGGCGAGATCTTTGCGACGTCGATCTCGAAGACCATGCCGAGATAGGGGCTTTCGGGCGAGGCCTGGACGATCTGGCTCGTCACCGGCAGGTCGAACGAGGTCAGCAGATAGTCCGAGCCGCCATAGATGTAGGTCTCGTGGCCAAGCGTCACCTTCTTCACGCCCTGTGCGATCAGCGCGAAGCTTGGCCGATAAGCGGCGCAGGAGGGAACGGCTTGTTCGGAGCGCCGGTGCACCGTCAGGCCCGGCACCGATGTCGCGTGGTCTCCGTCCTCTCTGGCGAAACGGGCAATGATCTCGACGAAAGGCTGGCGGCGGGCGGCGGAGGGATCGAACATGAGGCAAGCCTTTCCTGAAACGGGGACGCCGGACGACACGGTTCTAACGCGAAAACCTCGAGCGCGACAACGGCTGAATGCCGGGCGGTCAAGCGTCCGGACGCACGCTCTCCCGCATCGCGTGGTGATGATGGTTTCGAGATAGGCCGGATGCGCGACGGCCACAAAGCCTTCGAAGACCATTTGCAGGATCGTGCAAGAAATTTGCAGGAATGGCGCATGCCTATGTTGGTCGCAACTTGCATAGTGCAGGCACCGGCGATGTCTCGACCGGTCCAGATTTGCAGACAGAAGGAAACCACCCATGGCTTTCGCAAAAGGATATGCGGCGACGGACGCGTCGAAGCCGCTCGAACCCTTCACCTTCGAGCGTCGTGCGCCCAACGAAGACGATATCGTCATCGACATCAAGTATTCCGGGATCTGCCACTCGGACATCCACCAGGCCCGCAACGAGTGGGGCAACTCCAAATTTCCCATGGTTCCCGGCCATGAGATCGTCGGCATCGTCTCCGCCGTCGGCTCCGGCGTGACCAAATTCAAGGTGGGCGACAAGGCCGGCGTCGGCTGCTTCGTCAATTCCTGCACGACCTGCGCCACGCGCGATCTCGACCTCGAACACTACATGCCCGGTCTCGTCCAGACGTACAATGACGTCGAGGCCGATGGCACGACGCCGACCTATGGCGGCTATTCCGACAGCATCGTCGTCAAGGAAGGCTATGCGCTTTCCATTCCCGACACGCTCGACTTCGCCGCCACCGCGCCGCTGCTCTGCGCCGGCATCACGCTCTATTCGCCGCTGATGCACTGGAAGGCCGGCCCCGGCAAGAAGGTCGCTATCGTGGGTATGGGCGGTCTCGGCCATATGGGCGTGAAGATCGGTGCCGCACTTGGCGCCGAAATCACCGTGCTCAGCCAGTCGCTTTCCAAGAAGGAAGACGGCCTCAAGCTCGGGGCGACGCATTACTATGCGACCAACGATCCGACGACGTTCGAAACGCTGGCCGGCACGTTCGACCTGATCATCAGCACCGTCGGCGTGACGATGGATCTGAACCCCTACCTGAGCCTTCTCAAGCTCGACGGCTCCATGGTCGTGGTCGGCGTACCGGAAAAGCCATCGCCGATCCACGCCTTCTCGCTGATCGGCGGGCGCCGCTCGCTATCCGGCTCCATGATCGGCTCGATCAAGGAAACGCAGGAAATGCTCGACTTCTGCGGCAAGCACGGCATCGTTTCCGAAATCGAGCTGATCCGCATGGATCAGGTCAACGAGGCCTATGAGCGCGTGCTGAAGAGCGACGTGCGCTACCGCTTCGTCATCGACGCCGCGACGATCTGAGGATCGGTGCCGCGACGATCTGATCGACGCCGCTAAAGGCACTACGAAGAAGGGGCGGCCGGCAGCGGCGGCCCCTTTATCATGAGAGGTGTTCTCTCAGAGCGACAGGCGCTGGCGGATGTCGGCTTCGCGCTCGGGCCGCTGGATGACGACGCCGCACCAGCCGAGGCCGTCGTAGTCCTCGTAGCCGAGCGTGGGGGCGAAGGCGACCAGCGTTCCGTCGCTCATATAGTAGCTGCCGCGCTTCATGCCATCCGGCGGCGTCAGGACGAAGCTGGTGTAGACGAGGGCCGGGCGCGAGGCGGCGATCACCATGCCCTGTCCGTCGAGCAGCAGCACGGTGGTGCGGTCCACGTCGGCCGGCGCGATGTTGGCTTCCTTGTGGACGATGGACTGGCCCTGGTTCGCCCAGTCGAAATAGACGCCGAGCGCGCCGACCAGCGGTGCCGTGGAGACGCCGCCCTGGCGGATGCCGGTGGCGTAGACGAGCGCATCGGCATTGCCGTGCAGGGGGCTCGGCTTGACCACATCGACGATATAGTCGTCGCCTGACCCCGTCTTCATCGCCGCCTTGACCCAGGGTTCGCCGGAGAGGTCGCGGCCCATGATCGTCTTCTGGAAATTCGGATTGGCCGAGGCGACCGCGCGACCGGTTTTGTCCACCATCACGAGATCGAGATAGACCGTGTAGAACCGGTTGATGACCCCTAAGCGCTTGGCAGCGAAGGCCTGCCGGTCGCGATCGGGGTTTTCGAGGGCTTCCCAGAGCGCGGTGTCCGTCGCCCACCAGCGCACGTCTGCCGTCCGCTCGAACAGGTTTCGCACGATCAGCTGGATGAGCGTCTGGGCGAGATCGACGAGGCGCACGCCCTCCATCTCGTGCACCAGCGCGTCCGACAGGGAGCGCCCGAGGTTGACGCGCTCCAGCACTTCCTGCTGGAATTTCGCGGCGATGGCGGCCGAGGCCCCGGCCAGCCGCTGCACTTCGTTCGCGACGACGGCAAAGCCCTTGCCGATGTCTCCGGCGCGGGCGGCCTCGATGCTGGCATTGATGCCGAGCAGGCGGATGTGCCGGACGATATCGTCGTTCTCCCGCCGGAAGCTTTCCAGGTCGTTGCCGATACGCTCGGTGACGGCACGCATGGCGCGTGGCGTCGCGCGCACGGCAGGTGCATCCGTCCTCTCAGCTTCCATCATCGCTCTGGCCCTCTGCCTGGAACCGATCATGGCTCCGCACTATTAGTCGCTTCTCATATGTATGACTGTGAAACTTGTGCGGGTATTGCGCGAGGGCGCCGGGCGGGCGGCAAAGGCCGCTAAAGAAGCGGCAGAGGGCCGTCGTTCTTGATTTCTTCCATGACGGCGTAGGTTCGGGTCTCCTTGACGCCCTGCAACGTCCAGAGGAACTGGCCGAGGAAGTTGCGGTAGGCGCTCATGTCCTCGAAGCGGGTCTTGACGAGATAGTCGAAGCCGCCGGCGACCATGTGGCACTCGATGACGGACGGGGCCTTGCGGATGGCGTCGGCGAAGGTGTCGAAGACTTCCGGTGTCGTCTTGTCCAGCATGACCTCGATGAAGACGAGCAGGCCGAAGCCGAGGCGCTGGGGATCGAGGCGTGCGCCGAAGCCCGAGACATAGCCTTCCTTCAGCAGTCGGCGCATGCGTTCGCTGGTCGCGGTCGGCGACAGGCCGACGCGCTCGGACAGTTCCAGATTGGTGATCCGCCCGTCGGCCTGGAGAATGCTGAGGATCTTGCGGTCGATCCTGTCGATGCCGCTCATCAGGCGCCCAGGCGGCTTTCGGCAAGGCGTACCCAGTAGGAGATGCCGTGGGGGATGGCCTCGTCGTTGAAGTCGTAGCCTGGGTTGTGCAGGCCGGCGCTGTCGCCATTGCCCATGAAGACGAAGGCGCCGGGGCGGGCGAGGAGCATGTAGGAAAAATCCTCGCCGCCCATCATCGGATCGACATTGCCCACCACCTGCGCGGCGCCTGCGACTTCGGTTGCGGCTTCGAGCACATGGCCGGTCTCGGTGGCGTGATTGACCGTGACGGGATAGTTGCGGACGTAGCGGACGCGGGCGGTCGCGCCGTAGGCTGCCGCCAGATGCGTGCAGATCTCATTGATGCGGCGCTCGGCCATATCCCGGTTTTCGGCCATCAGCGTGCGCACGGTGCCGGCCAGCAGCGCCTGTTCGGGGATGACGTTGTGGGCGAAGCCCGCATTGAACTTGGTGACCGAGACGACGACGGCCGACAGCGGATCGGCGGTGCGCGAGGCGATGGTCTGCAGGGCGGTGACGATCTGGGCGCCGAGCACGATCGGGTCGATAGTCTTGTGCGGCTGGGCCGCATGACCGCCGCGGCCCTCGATGGTGATCGAGAACTCGTCGGTGGACGCCATGATGGGGCCGACGCGGGAGGCGAAATGGCCGAGCGGCATGCCGGGCATGTTGTGCAGGCCGTAGACCTCGGAGATGCCGAAGCGCTCCATCATCCCGTCCTTGA
The DNA here is from genome assembly GCF_011603255.1 of Ferranicluibacter rubi. GTDB lineage: Bacteria > Pseudomonadota > Alphaproteobacteria > Rhizobiales > Rhizobiaceae > Ferranicluibacter > Ferranicluibacter rubi. The sequence continues at coordinate 127,601 of NZ_JAANCM010000012.1, forward strand.
CCATCTCGTTGCCGCCGCCGCCGCCCTCTTCGGCCGGCTGGAAGATGACGGCGACCGCGCCCTTGAAGTTGCGGGTTTCCGCGAGATACTTGGCGGCACCGAGCAGCATGGCCGTGTGGCCGTCATGGCCGCAGGCATGCATCTTGCCGGGGGTGGTGGAGGCATAGGGCTTGCCGGTCGATTCCGTCATGGGCAGGGCATCCATGTCGGCGCGCAGGCCGATGGTGGTGCCATCGCCCCCTCTGCCATCGCCAAGCCGTCCACGGATGAGCCCGACGACGCCGGTGCGGCCGATGCCGGTCACGATCTCGTCAACCCCGAATTCCCGGAGTTTGTTTTCCACGAAGGATGCCGTATTTTCCACGGCGAACAGAAGTTCGGGCCGGCTGTGGATATGGCGGCGCCACGCGGTGACTTCGTCCTGGAGTTCGGCTGCACGGTTGAGAATCGGCATGATCTATCCTGTCGGTCGTGGTGGCGGCACGCAATCGCATGGCAAAGGTCTTTGCCTTGCCCCTGCCATATAGGTTAAATAGCGCCTCGACACGAGGCAATGCCCGAAAATTTCGAGGTTGAACTGTGGTGACTATGAAGATTCGCATGTCCGGTTCCCAACTATTCGTTGGGGCCATCGCCGGCGTCCTGGCGCTCACGTCCGCCGCACCGGCGCTTGCCAACCCCAAGCTGGTGGTGGATGTGGCGACGCTGAAGGTCTACGAGCAGGAGGATATCTTCCAGCGCTGGTATCCCGCATCGCTGACCAAGCTGATGACGGCCTATACGACCTTCCGCGCGCTCAAAGCCGGGCGGATGACGCTGGAAACGCCGATCGTCATGTCCAAGCATGCGGCCTCCGAGCAACCGAGCAAGATGTACCTGAAGCCCGGGGCGTCGATGACGCTCGACAGCGCGCTGAAGATGATGCTGATCAAATCGGCAAACGACATCGCGGTTGCCATCGGCGAAGCGGTCGGCGGCTCGGAACCCGGCTTCGTCGCCATGATGAATGCCGAGGCGAAGCGGATCGGCATGACGTCGTCGAACTTCGTCAACCCCAACGGCCTTCCCGAACCCGGACAGTATACGACCGCGCGGGACCTCGCCGTGCTCGCCCTCACCATCAAGCGCGAGTTTCCCGAATATTCGGCCTATTTCGCCTATGAGGGCTTCACGACGGGCAAGAAGAGCTATCCCAACTACAATATGCTGATCGGCCGCTTCGATGGCGCCGACGGGATGAAGACGGGCTTCATCTGCGCCTCGGGCTTTAATCAGGTGTCCTCGGCCACCCGCAACGGCCGCAGCGTCGTTTCCGTCGTGCTTGGCGCCGACAGCCTCGGCGGACGGGCGGACGAATCCGCCCGGCTGATGCAGATGGCGCTGACGGCAAGCCCTGCGGGCAAGCCGGGCTTGGGGCAGATCGCCGCCTATGGAGAGACCCGCGACGTGACGGCCGATATCTCCAAGCAGATCTGCTCGGCGCAGGCCGCCAAGGTGCGCAGCGAAGGTCGCGACGAGGCGGGACGCCAGAAGCTGCTGTCGCCCTTCATCCATGAGATCAACCGGCCGCTCAATTTCGTCTCGGCACAGTTGATCCCCGGTCAGGGTGCCAAGGCGGCGGATGTTGACGGGCAGACGAGCGAGGCCCAGGGCGATGTCGCCAACGTGCCGGTGCCCGTGCCGCGGCCGGTGTTCTAAAGATTCTCCTCCCTGACGCACCCCGTATCGCGGGCGTGCCCTCGAAAGCGAACGACATGATCACCCGTTTCGATCCGGTGCCGGTCTCGATCCTCACCGGCTTTCTCGGTGCCGGCAAGACGACGCTTCTCAACCGTCTGCTGAAGGATCCCGACCTCACGGACACCGCCGTCATCATCAACGAGTTCGGCGACGTGTCGCTCGACCATCTGCTGGTCGAGTCCTCAGGCGACGGCGTGATCGAGCTTGCGGACGGATGCCTCTGCTGCACGGTGCGCGGCGAGCTGGTGGATACGCTGGCCGACCTGATGGACCGGATGCAGACGGGCAAGATACGGCCGCTAAAGCGCGTCGTCATCGAAACGACCGGCCTTGCCGATCCCGCACCCGTCATGCAGTCGGTCATGGGACATCCGACGCTGCAACAGAGCTACAGGCTCGATGGCATGGTGACCGTGGTGGACGCCGTCAACGGCCTCTCCACGCTCGACCATCATGTCGAGGCGGTGAAGCAGGTGGCGGTGGCCGACCGGCTGGTGCTGACCAAGGCGACGCTCGCCTCTCCCGAGACCGTGGCGGCGCTCAAGGCGCGCCTTGCAGACCTCAACCCTCGGGCGCCCGTCATCGACGGCGACCTCGAGGAAACGGGCCGTGCAGCGCTGTTCGCCTGCGGGCTCTACGACCCTGCGACCAAGATCGCCGATGTCGGCCGCTGGCTTCAGGACGAGGCGCAGAACGATCATGACCATGATCATGGGCACCATGACCACCATCACGGCCACGACCACCATGGGCATCATCACCACGATGCCAACCGGCATGGCGATGATATCCGCTCGTTCAGCATCGTGCACGACCGGCCGATCTCCGCGATGGCGCTCGATATGTTCGTGGACCTCATCCGCTCGGCGCATGGCGAGAAGCTTTTGCGGATGAAGGCGATCGTCTGCACGGCCGAGCGGCCGGACCGGCCGCTGGTGCTGCACGGCGTCCAGCAGATCTTTCACCCGCCGGAGCGGCTGGCGGCCTGGCCGGACCCCGACGACCGGCGCACACGCATGGTGCTGATCACCAAGGGGCTGGAGGAAAGCTTCGTTCGCGACCTGTTCGACGCCTTCACCGGCAAGCCCGCCATCGACCGGCCGGACCGGCAGGCGCTGTCGGACAATCCGTTGGCGGTGCCGGGCTTGCGGATGTGAGGTGAACCCCGGTCTCAGACCGGGACATTTCCATCAGATGGTTTTGCCCTTGCGGATCAGGAAGCTGTGGCCGCGGTCCGTTGCGTGCCAGCTTTCGAGGCGGTGGCCGTCCTCGGCGCAGAAATGCGGGATGTCGATGACGGCGAGCGGGTCGGTGGTTTCCAACAGCATCAGTGTGCCGGGGGCGAGCGATGCCAGCCGCTTGCGGGTACGAATGACGGGAAGGGGGCACTTCAGGCCTTTGAGGTCGAGATGGAGCGGCGGTTCCTCAGGGTCGTGACCGGGCGACGTCGGGCCTACTTCCAAGGTCATCGGCCCGCTCCGGCCTTTACCAGAGCTTCCAGAACGGCTTCTTCTTGCCGTCGGGCTGTTGCTCGGCCAGCGCCTGCGGTACCGGCATCTCGCCGGAGGCCTGCGCACCTGTCGCGTCGGCGGCAGAGGTTTGCGCGCCGGTCGTCTGGTCTATGGGGGCCGCCTGCGTGCCCTTGTGGCCCGGCTTGACGGTGACCTTGCGTGTCTCCACGTGCACCGGAACACCGGCCGTGATGTCGCGGCTCGTTTTGACGGATGCGATCTGGCTTGCCGTCTGGCTTTGGCCTGTCGTGTCGGCGCTGGCGGTCTGCGGTTCGCCGAGGAGCGGGCCGGCGGCGGGATCGGTGGCTGTGATGGGCGCTGGCTTCTTGAACAGGTTGCCCCAGAAGCCGCCCTGGCCGGGTGCCGGCGATGCGGAGGCGATCTGGGCGACCGGGCGCGGCAGTGGGTTTTCCTGCGGGATGGGCACGCTCTTGCCGTTGCGGGTGCTCTGTTCGAGGGCCGCCGTCTGGATTTCGATGGCTTTCTTGGCCTCTTCGAGCTCGGCGCGGTGGGCTTCCTGCTTTTCGAGGTCGGCGACCTTCATCAGCTTGCCGGCATCGAGCGAGGTGCCCGTCGGGGCATAGGCCAGTTCGCGGCCGGCGCGCTGCTTGGCGACCACGGCCTTGCGCTCGGCTTCGCTCGGCTCGTACCAGACGAGGCCGTCGAGCTTCTTCAGGGCCGTGCCGTAGTCGGCATCGTATTTCTTGTTGTAGTTCGCCAGCGCCATTTCCATGGAGGGCGGCGTGGAGAGCGCCGGGCACTGGCCCGTCGGGTTCATCTTGCCGGCAACGCTCTTGTTGAAGACGTATTTTCGGTCGCAGATCGCAAATTCCGGCGGGCGCTTGGTGATCTCGAACTGGTCGTACCCTTCCTTCAGGTTCTTCCAGAAATCGTAATGCGGGCTGTTGCGGTGCCGCGCCATGTTTTCCGCGGTCATGCGGAAGGGCAGCGCCTGCAGCTGGATGGTCGACTGGCCGCCCTTGAAGGCGTCGCGGGCGAGCGCAAAGATTTCCTGCATCTGCTCGTCGGTCATTGAGTAGCAACCCGAGGACGAGCAGGCGCCGTGGATCATCAGATTGGTGCCGAACCGGCCATTGGCGCGGTCGAACTGGTTGGGGAAGCCGGTGTTGATGGCGAGGTAATAGCTGGAATTCGGGTTCAGCTGGCCGGGGGCGAGGGGATAGTAACCCTCGGGCGCCTGCCGGTCGCCTTCCTTCACCTTGGGGCCGAGCTTGCCGGACCAGGCGCAGATCTTGTATTCGCGCAGCTTTTCGAAGCGATTGGCGGTGTTGGCCTTCCAGACCTCGAGCGCGCCTTCCTCCTTGAAGATGCGCAGCATGATCGGCGAGGTCTTCGCCATGCTCATCGCCTGCATCTTCTGCACGATCTTGCCGGACAGCTCGTAACCGGTTTTGCTGGTGACTTTCTTCAGGTCGACATCGACGCTATCGACGACTTCTTCCGTGGTGCAGCCTGCAAGAAACAGGCCCATGACGGCGGCGGCGAGGATATGTGTCAGACGCATCGGCAAGAGCCCATCGATAGGAAAGTCGGACGCGACTCTTCCCTAACGGCGGAGTCTGACAGAATCAATACGGTTTTATGCTTCACAAATTGTTAACCGCACCGCTCTCCGGAGATCGCGCGCAGGTGGCACCACCAAGGCCCGACAATCATGGCCGAGATGGGGCAGGGCGCCATCGTCTCGCATCCTGCCTCCAGACGCCGGGAAAGCCCGGTCGTATTTAGAGCGAGCGGCCTATGCCCAGATACTTCTCGCGGCGCTCCTTGCGCAGATCCTCGCCCTTGCGGCTGGAGAGATCCTTCAGGGCGTCGGCGATGATGCCGCCGGTGCGGTCGATGGCGAGATCGGCATCGCGGTGCGCGCCGCCGACCGGCTCCTCGATGATGCCGTCGATGATGCCGAAGCCCTTCAGGTCCTCGGCCGTGATCTTCATGTTGGTCGCGGCTTCCTTGGCACGCGTCGAATCGCGCCAGAGGATCGAGGCGGCGCCTTCCGGCGAGATGACCGAATAGATCGCATGCTCCAGCATATAGACGCGGTTGCCGGTGGCGATCGCGATCGCGCCGCCGGATCCACCTTCGCCGAGCACGACGGAAATGATTGGAACCTTGAGGTTGAGACACATTTCTGTGGAGCGGGCGATGGCTTCCGCCTGGCCGCGCTCTTCCGCGCCGATGCCGGGATAGGCGCCGGCCGTGTCGATCAGCGTGATGAGCGGCAGGCCGAAGCGGTCGGCCATTTCCATGACGCGGATGGCCTTGCGATAGCCTTCCGGCCGGGCGCTTCCGAAATTGTGCTTGATGCGCGACTTGGTGTCATTGCCCTTTTCCTGGCCGATGACGGCCACCGGAATGCCGCGGAAGCGGGCGAGGCCGGCCTGAATGGCGGCGTCCTCGGCGAACTTCCGGTCACCGGCCAGTGGCGTAAAGTCGGTGAAGAGGCCGGCGGCATATTCCTGGAAGTGGGGGCGCTGCGGATGGCGCGCGACCTGCGTCTTCTGCCAGGGCGTCAGCTTGGAATAGATCTCGACGGTTGCCTCGCGGGCGCGGACTTCGAGACGTTCGACCTCGTCGCTCGTGTCGATGCTCTCGTCCTCGCCGGCGATCTTCTTCAGCTCGTGAATCTTGCCTTCGAGGTCCGAGATCGGCTTTTCGAAATCGAGATAGTGATGCATGAGATGCGGTTCCGATCGTTTCGACGCGGGTCTCCCGTGGCATTCCAGAACGGGAGGCGAGCGTCCTAATCCTGTTTTTTGGCCTGTTTGGCAAGAGGGTGATGGTTTTGCACAAGGTCGTGCAGCCTTTCCTCGAGCACATGCGTGTAGATTTGTGTGGTCGAAATGTCCGAATGGCCCAGCAGTTCCTGCACGGCGCGAAGATCCGCACCATTGGCCAAGAGATGGCTGGCAAAGGCATGACGCAGCACATGCGGCGAAATCGAGGCGACGCGGACGCCGGCCCGTCCGGCAAGCCCCTTGAGGTCGCGCGCAAAGACCTGCCGGGGGAGATAGCCGGATTCCGAACTGGAGGGGAAAAGCCAGGGGCTGTCCTCGCCACCTTTCGCCGCTGTTTCCGCCTGCATCCGCGCGCCATAGCGCTGCATGGCCGCAATCGCGCTGCGCGACAGGGGCACCATGCGCTCCTTGTTGCCCTTGCCGCGCACGATGAGGAAACGGCCGTCGCGGGCGAGAACCGAGGCGGGCAGGGAAACGAGTTCGCTGACGCGCATGCCGGTCGCATAGAGAAGCTCGATCAGGGCGGCCATGCGCAGGCGCTCGAGCCGCGGCTCGGCCACGGCCTCCGCCTCGGCTTGGGTGATGAGGCGCGTCACATCGTCGACGCTCATGGTCTTGGGCAGCGGGCGGCCCTTCTTCGGCGCATCCAGGACGCCGGTCGGGTCGTCGGTGCGGATGCCCTCGGCATAGAGGAATTTGTAGAACTGGCGGAGCGCCGACAGGCGGCGGGCCTGCGAGGAGGCCTTGAAGCCCTGCGCCGCGAAGTCGGCGAAATAGGCGCGAAAATCGTCCGGCTCCGCTTCGGTCGCCTTCACGCCGCGCACTTTCAGGAAAGACAGGATGTCTTCGAGATCGCGCTGATAGGAGGAGAGCGTGTTGACGGCCGCGCCGCGCTCGACGCTCATCATTTCCAGAAAGGATTCGAGGTGGGCGGACGACAGATCCATTATTTCGGAGCCAATCTTTCGGGATCAAGCCGTTCGGGCGGTATGCGGATCGTCACGTCGCGCTCGGCCGGATCGACGAAGGTGACGAGGGCCAGCATGGTTCCATAAACGGCGCCGGTGATGATGAGGCAGATGATGAGAAACCGGACAAGGGTGGGCATGATCGTCTCCGAGGCGTCGATCTATATGGCGCCGCCTCCGCCGGATCGCAAGCGGGAGCGGGGCTGCCCCGGGGATATGAAAGACGCGAGGCACCCTTGCGCGACTTGACGCTCCCGCCTGTTTTGTCGATAGAACAGGGAAATGGGGAAAGTCTTGCGGTGATGAGCGACGTGGTCGAGCCGGTTTCGGAAACGCTGGTCAAGCGGGCGAGAGCCGTGCTCGGCCGGCGCAACCTCGTCTTCGTCGGGCTGATGGGGGCCGGCAAGTCGGCCATCGGGCGGCTGACGGCGCAGGCGCTGTCGCTGCCTTTCGTCGATTCCGATCATGAAATCGAGCGTGTCTCGCGCATGACCGTTGCCGAACTCTTTGCCGCCTATGGCGAAACGGAATTCCGGGCGCTGGAAACGCGGGTGATCAAGCGGCTGCTGCAGTCGGGCGCCCGCATCGTCTCCACCGGCGGCGGCGCCTATATCAACCCGCAGACGCGCCGGAACATTCAAAAGAGCGGCGTTTCCGTGTGGCTGAACGCCGAACTCGACGTCCTGTGGGAACGTGTCAACAAGCGCGAGGGACGACCTCTCCTGAAAAACGACGACCCCAAGGGTACGCTCGAAAAGCTGATGATCGAGCGATATCCGATCTATGCCGAGGCGGATGTCAGCGTGCTCTCGCGCGACGTCAAGAAGGAGCGCATCGTGGAAGAGGTGCTGGAAGCCATCGCCGCCATGCCTCCGAAAAAATAGGGCAGCCGAAGAAATAGCGCTGCCGAAGAACAGTCGTCAGACACCAGCAACTGAAGTGAGCCGAGCGATGAGCGAAACCCCGACCGTGCGCAAGATCCATGTTCCGCTCGGCGACCGTGCCTATGACATCCTGATCGGTCCCGGCCTGATCGGCTCGGCCGCGCAGGAGATCGCAGCCAGGCTGACGGGCCGGCGGATGGCTGTGGTGACGGACGAGAATGTCGCGCCGCTCTATCTCCAGCCGCTGATGGAGAGCTTAGCGCAGGCGGGGATCGAAGCCGTGTCCGCCATCCTGCCGGCCGGGGAGAAGACCAAGAGCTTCGAGCATCTCGTTCCCGTCTGCGAGACGATCCTCGGGGCGCGCATCGAGCGCAATGATGCGGTCATCGCGCTTGGCGGCGGCGTCATCGGCGACCTCACGGGCTTTGCCGCGGGCATCGCCCGGCGCGGCTCGCGCTTCATCCAGATCCCGACCTCGCTTCTCGCACAGGTGGACAGTTCCGTCGGTGGCAAGACCGGCATCAACTCGCCGCATGGCAAGAATCTCATCGGTGTCTTCCACCAGCCGGATCTGGTGCTGGCCGACACCGACGTGCTCGATACGCTGTCGCCGCGCGAGTTCCGCGCCGGCTATGCCGAAGTGGCGAAATACGGGCTGATCGACAAGCCGGACTTCTTCGCCTGGCTGGAGGCCAACTGGCAGGCGGTCTTTGCCGGCGGTGCGGCGCGCATCGAGGCGATCGCGCTCAGTTGTCAGGCGAAGGCCGATGTGGTCGTGGCCGACGAGCGCGAGAACGGCCGCCGTGCGCTGCTCAATCTCGGGCACACCTTCGGCCACGCGCTGGAAGCGGCCACCGCCTATGACGGCGCCCGGCTGGTGCATGGCGAAGGTGTGGCGATCGGCATGGTGCTTGCGCATGCCTTCTCCGCCCGGATGAACCTTGCGAGCCCTGATGTCACCGCGCGGGTGGAGGCGCATCTGCGCACCGTCGGCCTGCCGACGCGGATGAGCGAGATCCCCGGGCGGCTGCCGGCGGCAGAGGTGCTGATGGATGCCATCGCGCAGGACAAGAAGGTCAAGGGCGGCAAACTGACCTTCATCCTCACCCGCGGCCTCGGCGAAGCCTTCGTCGCCAATGATGTGCCGACCTCGGCCGTGCTGTCGTTCCTTGCCGAAAACCATCCCGATCGCGCGGCATGACCATGGAGGCGCTGATCGCCCTCCTGATCGCCCACGGGCCGGCCGTGCTGGCGATCCTCCTGATGATCGTGCTTGCGGCGTTTCTCTCGGGGTCTGAAACGGCGCTCACGGCCGTGTCGCGCACGCGTCTTCACACGCTCGACGTCCAGGGCGAGGCGCGCGCCGGCGTGGTCGATCGGCTCATCGAGCGGCGCGACCGGGTCATCGGCGCACTGCTGCTCGGCAGCAATCTCGTGCGCGTTCTCGCGACTTCGGTCGCCACCGGCCTGTTTCTCTCGGCCTTCGGCGCGCCGGGCGTCGCCTATGCGACGATCGCGATGACGATCCTGCTCGTGGTGTTTGCCGACGTGCTGCCGCGCAGCTGGGCGAATGCGGCGCCGGAGCGCTTTGCGGTGGGCGTCGCGCGGCCGGTGCGCGTGGTCGTCGCTGTCGTCGGGCCGCTGTCGAGCCTCATCAATGCGATGGTGCGGGCGATCATGCAGGCCTTCGGCTTCAAGCTGTCGCGCGAGGCGCCGATGCTGACGGCGCATGAGGAGCTGCGTGGGGCCGTGGATTTCCTCCACCGGGAAGGCGCCGTGGTCAAGGCGGACCGCGACCGGGTCAGCGGCGTGCTCGATCTCGACGAGCTCGAGGTGTCCGACATCATGGTGCACCGGATGGCGATGCGGGCGCTGAACGCCGACGACCCCCCGGCCGTCAACGTCAAGGCCGTGCTCGATAGCCCCTATACCCGCATGCCGGTGTGGCGCGGCGCGGCCGACAACATCATCGGCGTGCTCCACGCCAAGGATCTCCTGCGGGCGCTGGCCGAGCCCGACGCTCAAGCGGACACGGTGGATATCGTCAAAATCGCGCAGAAGCCGTGGTACGTGCCGGATGCAACGAACCTTGCAAATCAGCTCAGCGCCTTCCTGCGTCGCAAGAGCCATTTCGCCATCGTCGTCGATGAATATGGCGAGGTGCGCGGGCTGGTGACGCTGGAGGATATTCTGGAGGAGATCGTCGGGGATATTGCCGACGAGCACGATCCCGATGTTCGCGGCGTCTATCCGCAGGCCGACGGATCGCTTGTGGTGGATGGCGGCGTGCCGATCCGCGACCTGAACCGGGCGCTCGACTGGTCGCTGCCGGACGGCGAGGCGACCACCATTGCCGGTCTCGTGATCCACGAGTCCCGCACGATCCCGGACGAGCGGCAGGCCTTCACCTTTTACGGCAAGCGTTTCATCGTGATGAAACGCGTCAAGAACCGCATCACCAAGCTGCGCATCCGCCCGGCCGGGGATACGCCCGCAAGTTGATCTTCTGGCCGATCTACCAGCGCGTCTCTTCGCCGGGGGCTGCGGGCTCCACGGCAAGGGCATGCAGGCCGGCGTCGAGTTCCGGTTTCAGGAGGTCGTTGATCGCGCGGTGGCGGGCGATGCGGGACATGCCGGTGAAGGCGCCTGCCACGATGCGCACGCGCATGTGGGTCTCGCCGGTGCCATTGAAATCGGCGTGATGGCCGGCATGCAGGTGGCTTTCGTTGATCACGGCAAGCCGGGAAGGCGCGAAAGCCTCGGTGAGCCTTGTTGTGATACGCTGCTCTAACGACATGGTTCTGCCCTGTTTTTCCGGCTTGTGACACGCGGTGGACGCGGCGGTTGGACCTCTGTCGCTCTACCGGCAAATCACCCTCAAAAAGCCTGCAACATTCGCATTTGTCAATTCTTGTTGTGACCCCTGCATCGCACCATAATGTGTCCCATGAAACTCGACTCAAAATACTTCGATACCATCCGGACGAAGAGACGCGGGACCACCCGGAAACCGGAGCCCGTGGCTCCGATGTGCCAGTGGGACGGCTGCGAGGAAAATGGCGGGCATCGTGCTCCGGTCGGGCGCAATGCCGAGAACCAGTATTTCATGTTCTGCTTCGAGCACGTGAAGGAATACAACAAGGGCTACAACTACTTCTCCGGCCTCTCGGACAACGAGATCGCGCGCTACCAGAAGGAAGCGCTGACGGGGCATCGGCCGACTTGGACGCTGGGCGTGAACCGCAGCGCGAAGAACGCGCCGGAGCAGGGCCAGACGCGGTCCGGCTCGGCGGGCGCCAAGGCGCGGATGAGTGACCCGTTCGGCTTCCTGCACGAGGCGCGGGGGCGTCGGGCGCAGCCCGAGCCGCGCCAGCGCAAGCTGAAGACGCTGGAGACGAAGGCGTTCGACACGCTCGGCCTGCCGGCCACGGCGACCAGCACGGACATCAAGGCCGCCTACAAGGACCTCGTGAAAAAGCACCATCCCGATGCCAATGGCGGAGATCGCGGATCGGAAGACCGTTTTCGCGAGGTCATTCAGGCCTACCAATTGTTAAAACAGGCAGGCTTCTGCTAGGAAGATTCCCGTCACACTGCAATGCGATATGAGGCCTGGCGCGAAGCGCGGCCGCCGGAGACATGATGAGCAAGGTAGACCTCGATATTTCCAATCTTCCCGATACGACCGTATCCGTCCGTGAGGTCTTCGGCATCGACAGCGACCTGCGCGTGCCGGCCTATTCCAAGGGCGATGCCTATGTGCCGGACAACGATCCCGACTATCTCTTCGACCGGGAAACGACGCTTGCGATCCTCGCAGGCTTTGCGCACAACCGTCGCGTCATGGTTTCGGGCTATCACGGCACCGGCAAATCGACGCATATTGAGCAGGTCGCCGCGCGGCTGAACTGGCCCTGCGTGCGCGTCAACCTCGACAGCCATGTCAGCCGTATCGACCTCGTCGGCAAGGATGCGATCGTCGTCAAGGACGGTATGCAGATCACCGAGTTCAAGGACGGCATTCTGCCCTGGGCCTACCAGCACAATGTCGCTCTGGTGTTCGACGAATACGATGCCGGTCGTCCGGACGTGATGTTCGTCATTCAGCGCGTGCTCGAATCCTCCGGCCGCCTGACCCTGCTCGACCAGAGCCGCGTCATCAGGCCGCACCCCGCCTTCCGCCTGTTTGCGACGGCCAACACGGTTGGCCTCGGCGACACGACAGGCCTCTATCACGGCACGCAGCAGATCAACCAGGCGCAGATGGACCGCTGGTCGATCGTCACCACGCTCAACTACCTGCCGCACGACAACGAAGTCGATATCGTCGCTGCCAAGGTAAAGGGCTTCACCGAGAAGCGCGGCCGCGACACGGTGTCGAAGATGGTGCGCGTCGCCGATCTCACCCGCGCCGCCTTCATCAACGGCGATCTGTCGACCGTCATGAGCCCGCGCACGGTCATCACCTGGGCCGAGAACGCGCATATCTTTGGCGATATCGCCTTTGCGTTCCGCGTGACGTTCCTCAACAAGTGCGACGAACTGGAGCGGGCACTGGTGGCCGAGCATTACCAGCGGGCCTTCGGCGTCGAGCTGAAGGAAAGTGCCGCCAACATCGTTCTCGAAGCGACGGCCTGATCGCATGGCAGGGCGCGGCGACAATACGAGACCGAAACCCGGCGTCCAGGTGGATGTCGAACCGTTCCGCCGCGCGCTGACCGGCTGCATCCGCTCGATCGCCGGTGATTCGGAGATCGAGGTCGTGTTCGCCAACGAGCGGCCCGGCCTCACCGGCGACCGCATGCGCCTGCCGGACATTTCCCGCCGCCCGACGCGGCAGGAACTGTCGGTGACGCGCGGCATCGGCGACAGCATGGCGCTGCGCAAGGCGTGCCATAACGATCGCATCCACGCGACCATGTCGCCGCAGGGCGCGGACGCGCGCGTCATCTTCGATGCCGTCGAGCAGGCGCGCTGCGAAGCCATCGGCTCGATGCGCATGGACGGGGTGGCGGAGAACATCTCCTCCATGCTGGACGAGAAATATGCCCGCGCCAATTTCGGTGCGATCGACAAGCAGTCGGATGCGCCGATCGAGGAGGCCGTGGCGCTGATCGTGCGCGAGCGGCTGACCGGGCGCAAGCCGCCGGAATCGGCCGGCAAGGTGCTCGATCTCTGGCGTTCCTTCATCGAGGAGAAGGCGGGTCGGGAGATGGAAAACCTCTCAGGCGCCGTCAACGACCAGCAGGCCTTCGCCCGCGTCGTGCGCAACATGCTCGCTTCCATGGATGTGGCGGAGAAATATACGGACGAGGAAGCCGAGCCGGACGACCAGGAAACGCAGACGGACGAGGACCAGCCGCGCAGCCAGGAGCAGGACGAGTCCACCTCCGAGGAGGATGCGGGATCGGATGCCGCGCCGTCGGAAGAAAACGAATCTGCCGAAGAACAGATGGACGACGGCGAAATGGACGGCGCCGAGATTTCCGACGAGGAAATGTCGGATGACGGCGACGAGGACAGCGAGACCCCTGGCGAGGTCAAGCGGCCGAACAGCCCGTTCGACGACTTCAACGAGAAGGTCGATTATTCCGTCTTCACCGAGGAATTCGACGAGACCACCACCTCGGAGGAACTCTGCGACGAGGCAGAGCTGGACCGGCTGCGCGCCTTCCTCGACAAGCAACTCTCGCATTTGCAGGGTGCCGTTGGCCGTTTGGCGAACAGGCTGCAGCGCCGCCTGATGGCGCAGCAGAACCGCTCCTGGGAGTTCGACCTCGAAGAGGGTTATCTCGATCCGGCGCGCCTCACGCGCCTCATCATCGACCCGATGCAGCCGCTCTCCTTCAAGCGGGAGAAGGACACGAACTTCCGCGATACGGTGGTGACGCTGCTGATCGACAATTCCGGCTCCATGCGCGGCCGGCCGATCACGGTCGCCGCCACCTGCGCCGACATTCTGGCGCGGACTCTGGAACGCTGCGGCGTGAAGGTCGAGATCCTCGGCTTCACCACGAAGGCGTGGAAGGGCGGTCTGGCGCGCGAGAAGTGGCTCGCCAGCGGCAAGCCGCAGGCGCCGGGCCGGCTCAACGATCTGCGCCATATCATCTACAAATCGGCCGACGCGCCCTGGCGCCGGGCACGGCGCAATCTCGGCCTGATGATGCGGGAAGGCCTGCTGAAGGAAAACATCGACGGCGAGGCACTTATCTGGGCGCATAACCGTTTGCTGGCGCGACCCGAGCAACGGCGCATCCTCATGATGATCTCGGACGGGGCGCCGGTCGATGATTCGACGCTGTCGGTCAATCCGGGCAACTATCTGGAGCGGCATCTTCGCGCCGTGATCGAGCAGATCGAGACCCGCTCGCCGGTCGAGCTGCTGGCCATCGGCATCGGCCATGACGTGACGCGCTATTACCGCCGCGCCGTCACCATCGTGGATGCCGACGAACTGGCCGGCGCGATGACCGAGCAGCTCGCCTCGCTGTTCGATGACGAGAACGGACGCGGACGACGCGCAGCCCGACGTGCGGGCTGAGCCGGTCTTGAAGGCTGCCTGCCTTCGGCTCGTGCTCCTGGCTGGGCTCTGCGCCTTACCCGCGCAGGCGGCAAAGCCGGAGCCGGATCGGCCGGTGACCGAGACGATGACGATCTTCTCGAAGAAGATCGAGACGTTCCGGTTCGGGTCCGACCAGCGGGTGTTCGGTAAGCTGGAGTTCATCGGCGGTCTCGACCTCACCTCCGATAACGCGCTGTTCGGTGCTTTTTCGTCGATCCGTTTTCGCCCCGACGGCGCGCATTTCGTCGGCGTGCTCGATACGGCCCACTGGCTGGAAGGCCGCATCGAGCGGGATCCCGGCGGACGGCTGTCCGGTCTTGGCGATGTCACCGTTACATCGATGAAGGACCGGCAGGGCCGCACCGAGAGCGCCAAGGCGCGCATGGACTCCGAAGGGGTCGCATTGCGGGACGGGCAGGTGCTCGTCAGCTTCGAAGGCGACGCGCGGGTGGACATCTATCCCGACCCCGGCTTCACGCAGTCCCGACCGCTGAAGACCTTGCCGATCCTGCTTCCACGAGACAGGCTGAAACGCAATCGCAGCCTCGAGATGGTGGCGGTTTCGCCGCAAGACAGCCCGCTCGCCGGCGCGCCCGTCATCGTCGCGGAGCTGTCGTTCGACAAGGACGATCACCTTCTCGCCGCGGTGCTCGAAGGTCCGCGCAAGGGCGTGTTCGGCGTCGTGCAGAAGGATCCTTTCGCTGTGACCGACGGTGCGTTTCTGCCGAACGGCGATCTGCTTCTGCTCGAACGCCGCTTCAGCTTCGCCGCCGGCCTCGGCATGGAAATCCGGCGCATCAAGGCCGACGATATCCGCCCCGGCGCCGTCGTCGATGGCGAGGTGCTGATCTCCGCCGACCTCGGCTACCAGATCGACAATATGGAAGGCCTCGATGTGGTCGTCCAACCCAATGGCGACACCCACCTCATCCTCGTCTCCGACGACAACCATTCGATTCTCGAGCGGTCGCTGATGCTGGAGTTCAAGCTTCTGCCGTAATGGGTGGGGTGGGTGTTGCGCTGCGCTGCGCTGCGCTGCGCGCTGCCCCTCATCTGCCTGCCGGCATCTTCTCCCCGCCTGTGGGGAGAAGAGACTCGTCGTTCCCAACCACAACCGTCACGAAGAAGCGAGCGTTCGCCGCATGTCCCTTCGCCCCGCGCGCGGGGAGAAGGTGGCGGCAGCCGGATGAGGGGCTGCGACGTCCGCTAACCTCAGACGCGCGCGCCGGGTGCCCCCGGCATCGGCTTCAGCACGGTCATCAAGGCGCCGTAGGGCAGCAGGAGGACGAGGCCGACGAGGATCTTGACGACGAGGTCGCCCAGCGTCCAGGAGATCCAGCGGGGGGCCTCCGTGGTGAGGATGCCGAGGATCGGGGAGGATGCCAGCGCGAAGGGATCGTTCGGGCCGATGAAGGCGAAGATAGGCGCGAAGGCGAGGGAGAAGAAAATGGCCGTGTCGAGCGCCGAACCGAACAGCGAGCCGGCGAGCGGCGCGCGCCACCAGCGTTGACGGCGCAGGCGGTTGAAGACGGAGATATCCAGAAGCTGCCCGAACAGGAAGGCCGAGCCGGAGGCAATGGCGATGCGCGGCGTAGCGACCATGATGGAGATCACGACGGCGACCACAAAGCCGCAGACGACGACGCGGCGCGCGATCTTCGGGCCGAACTGGCGATTGGTGAGGTCGGTCACCAGAAAGGCGGCGGGATAGGTGAAGGCACCCCAGGTGAGAAGATCGCCCAGCTGCATGCCGGCGATGGAGCCGGGCAGGGGGAACTGCACCAGAAAATTGGAAGCGACGACCACGAGGGTCATGAAGGCAACGTAGGTTGCGAACAGGCGTGTGTTCAGCATTTTTTTATCCTGGGTGATGCCACCAGTTGGAGGAGAGGACTTGGCTGCCCGAACGGCGGCACATCCCTATGACATATCGATCAGACGCTCATGGAAAAGGCCCGCCCGTAAAGGCAGGCCGTGATCCGCAATGCGTACACCTTCGTGCCGATCAGGCAGCGATGGCTTCTGCCGTCTTCTTGACGATCTGGCGGCGCAGCAGGCGTGCGCGCTGCGACAGGTCCAGTTCGCTGGCCTTCAGCAGGAACGCGTCGAGACCGCCGCGATGCTCGACCGTGCGGAGAGCCGCAGCCGAAACGCGAAGACGGAAGCGCTGGTTGAGCGAGTCCGAGATCAGCGTGACCTGGCACAGGTTCGGCAGGAACTTGCGCTTGGTCTTGTTGTTCGCGTGGCTCACATTGTTGCCCGACTGGACGCCCTTGCCGGTCAATTCGCAACTACGGGACATGGAATCACCTATTTCTTTTCGCCTGCGTTCAATGCGTTTGCGGGCCACAAGCCCAAGCAGCATTCCCACCGGTCATGATTGGAAAGTTGCGGTTCTATAGTCACCGGCGCGCCGCGCGTCAAGACAAAACACCGGATTTTCCCGGAAAGTCGGGGCAGGGCCGTGGAAAAAGCGGCGGGATGGCGGCCAATACCAGATCGGGACCAGGCTCGGGCGCGGGCTCGATACCACGGGCGTAGAAATGCCGCAAACGCTTCCTATCTCTCTGTTTTTCTCCCGATCTCTTTCGGAAAGGTTCTCGGCATGGCCCTGCGTGTCGGTCTTGCGGCTCTCGCCGCAATGTCCCTGGTGACGGTTCCCACGAATGCGGCGCGGCCGGCGGATGTCGTGCACGACACGGATTATACCATCTCGCTTGCCGGCCTGCCGATCGCGAAAGCCTCGTTTCATACCAAGCTCGAGGATCGGCGCTACACGATCTCGGGAACGCTGAGTTCGGCGGGGCTCGCCGATATCCTGTCGAGCACGAGCGGGCGCACCGAGGTGTCCGGCACGATCGAGAGCGACAAGCTCGTCGCCACCGACTATTCCGTCCGCTACCAGACCGGCAAGAAGAAGCGCGCGATCGACATCGCCTTCGACAAGGGCAATGTGACCTCCGCGACGCTGACGCCGCAGCGCAAGAGGCCGCCGAAGAACTGGGTGCCGGTGACCAAGGACGACATGCGCGGCGTGGTCGATCCGCTGTCGGGGCTGATCTTTCCGGCCAGCGCCAAGGTGTGCCCGAAGACGCTGCCGGTGTTCGACGGCGAATCGCGCATGGACCTGAAGCTGAGCGCCAAGGGCACGAAACCGTTCAAGACCGAGGGTTTTAGCGGCGACGTCATCGTTTGCGGCATCCAGTTCGTGCCGAAATCGGGCTACCGCAAGGGGCGCGAGGACGTGGATTACCTGCGCAAGCTTGACAGCATGGAGATCTGGTTTGCCAAGTCGGATAGCGTGCAGGTATATGCTCCGGTCTATGTCCGGATCCCGACGAAGTACGGTCCGGTGACCGTGTGGGCCACGCGCTTCAAGGGGTGATCCGTTCAGGGGCTCGCCCTATCGCCGCCCGCTGCAATCGGAGAGTGGGCGAATGCAGACCAGAGCGACGTTGATCGGATTTTCCGCCATTCTGATGTGGGCGCTGCTGGCGCTCTTCACGGCCGCCTCCGGCACCATGCCGCCCTTCCAGCTTTCGGCGATCTGCTTTGCCATCGGCAGCCTTCCCGGCCTCGTGGTGCTGGCGCTCAGGCCGGAGCGGCTGGCGCTGTTGCGGCAACCGCCACGGGTCTGGGTGGTCGGCATCGTCGGGCTGTTCGGCTATCACGCACTCTATTTCACGGCGCTGCGCAACGCGCCGGCCGTCGAGGCCGGGCTGATCGCCTATCTCTGGCCGCTGCTGATCGTGGTGGGTTCGGCGCTGCTGCCGGGCGAGCGCCTGCGATGGTATCATGTTGCGGGCGCGCTTTGCGGTCTGGCCGGGACGGCGATGATCGTCGCGCGCAATGGCGTGGCGTTCGATAGCGCCTATACGCTCGGCTACGGCGCAGCACTTTGCTGCGCCTTCACCTGGGCCATCTATTCCCTGATGACGCGACGGTTCGAGGCGGTATCGACCGATGTCGTCACCGGCTTCTGCCTTGCGACGTCGGTTCTGTCGCTCCTCTGCCATCTCGCGCTGGAGACGACCGTGTGGCCGGACACCGGTACGCAGTGGCTGGCGGTCGCCGGCCTCGGGCTCCTGCCGGTGGGTGCTGCCTTCTATGCCTGGGATTACGGCGTGAAGAACGGCAATATCCAGCTGCTCGGCGTTGCGAGCTACTCGGCGCCGGTGCTCTCCACGCTGACGCTCATGCTGTTCGGCTTTGCCGAGCCGTCGCTCAGCATCGCGCTGGCCTGCCTGCTGGTGACGGGCGGCGCGCTGCTGGCCGCGCGCGACGTGATCTTCTCGTCGCGCAAGGTGCAGGCCCCGGCCGAAGACCGGGTTCAGCCGGCGTCATGAGGTGCTGGCGGCTCCCACCCGGGCGGCGCCATTTCGAAGACGCTGAAGTCGAAGCCGGGCGCGACGGTGCAGCCGACGAGGGTCCACGCGCCGCGTGATTCGGCCGACTGCCAGCTGCCTGCGGGCACCACGCCTTGCGGGCGTTCGCCGTTTTCCAGATCCGTGCCGAGGACGATGATCGAGGCGGGCTCGCCCGGTGCCGCAATCCGGAGGGTCAGGGCCGCGCCGGCATAATGGTGCCAGACCTCGGCGGCGTCGCGCACGCGGTGCCAGTGCGACCGCTCGCCCGCTTCCAGCAGATAATAGATCGCCGTGGAATGCCCGCGTGTGCCGCCGGCTTCGTCGCGAAAGGTTTCGGCATACCAGCCGCCTTCCGGATGCCGGATCATGCCGAGTGCGGAGACGATCGACCGTGCGTCCTGTGCCTCACCGTGTGCTGCCATCAGAAATTATCCTTGCGCTTGCGGATCTCGGCAAAGACCTCGCCGTCGCTGGCGGAGGGCATGCCGAGATGGGCGCGGATGCCGGGGTCGGCCGGGCGCAGGAAGGGATTGGTGCGTTTCTCCAGCCCCAGCGTCGTCGGTGCGGTGAAGCCGCCGCGCTCGCGCAGCGCCTCGATCTCGGCGGCGCGGGCCTTCAGTTCGGCATTGTCGGGATCGACCGTCACGGCGAAGCGGGCGTTGGAGAGGGTGTATTCGTGGCCGAAATAGACCTGTGTGTCATCCGGCAGCGCCATCAGTTTCTGCAGCGAGGCCCACATGTCGGCCGGCGAGCCTTCGAACAGGCGGCCGCAGCCGAGGGCAAAGAGCGTGTCGGCGGCAAAGAGCAGGCGGTCGTCGGGCAGGTGGTAGCAGATATGGCCGGCGGTGTGGCCCGGCGTGCCGATGACGTGGACCTTGTGACCGGCAAAGGTGAAATCGCCGCCGTCGCCGATGGTCATGTCGATGCCGGGAATGCGCGAGGCCTCGCGATCCGGGCCGATGATCGTGGCGTCATAGCGGGTCTTCAAGGCGAGGTTCGCCTCCACATGGTCGCTGTGGTGGTGCGTGGTGAAGATATGCGTCAGCGTCCAGCCGCGCCGCTCCAACGCGTCGAGGATCGGCTGTTCCTCGGGCGCGTCGATCGAGGCCGTCTCGCCGCTCTCGGGGTCGTGAAGGAGAACACCGAAATTGTCGGTCCGGCAGAGGAACAGGTCGAGATCGAGCGCTGGCATGATGGGGTCCTCGGGGAGAGCTGGGACGTGGGAATCGCAAAGGGAATGTAAAGGCGGCTGAGGGGAAGTCCAGCAACAGCATGCAGGCGCGAAAATCGGCGCCACACCGGTTTCCTTTCTCCAAGCCACGCACTACCCTTTGGCTATGCACGCCGATATCGTCGATCTTCGTCAGTTCTACCATTCGCGGCTCGGGCGCTTTACCGAGCAGGCGATCTCCATGGCGCTCGCTTCCATCTGGGCGCGGTTGCCGGAGGAGCGGCTGGTCGGGCTCGGCTATGTCCTGCCCTATCTGGAGCGCTTTCGGGCCGATACGGAGCGGACCTTCGCTTTCATGCCGGCGGGGCAGGGGGCGGTGAACTGGCCGGTTGCCGAGCTGTCCTCGACGGCGCTGGTCTTCGACGAGGAACTGCCGCTGCCCGACAGCTCGATCGACCGCATTCTCATGGTCCACTCGCTGGAGTTCGCCGAGAACCCGCGCGAGACCATGAAGGAGATCTGGCGGGTGCTCGCGCCCGGCGGGCGGCTCGTCATCGTGGTTCCCAACCGGCAGGGCGTCTGGGCGCGGATGGACCATACGCCGTTTGGCTCCGGCCGGCCCTATTCGCGCGGGCAGCTGACGGCGCTCCTGCGGGAGACGAATTTCACGCCGGGGGCCTCCTGCGAGGCGCTGTTCTTCCCGCCATCGACCACGAAGACCGTGCTGAAGCTCGGGCGCGCCTTCGAAAAGATCGGGCGGGCGCTCTGGCCTGTGTTCTCAGGCGTCATCATCGTGGAGGCGCAGAAGCGGCTCTATCAGGGGCTGCCGGTCGCGGCACGGGCCTCGCGCCGGGTGTTCGTGCCCGTGCTTGCGCCGCAGGGTGTGCCGACCACGCGCGACGGCCAGCCGCCGACGCGGTGAGCGGGAGACTTTCTCTGCTAGCCTAAGCCCTCGACAAGGCGGCGGCGGGGCGGTAATGGCAAAGCCATCCGAGACACCAGCGAAAGCCAGACCATGAGCTCCCTCCCGAACGCTCCGACCCCGCGCCCCGGCATTCTCGACATCGCCGCCTATGTGCCGGGCAAGGAGCACGCTCCGGGCGTGGCCAAGGTCTACAAGCTGTCCTCCAACGAGACGCCGCTGGGCGCGAGCCCCAAGGCTCTGGAGGCCTTTCGCCAGGCGGCCGGCCAGCTGGAGCGTTATCCGGACGGCCAGGCGATCGAGCTTCGCAACGCGATCGCCGAAGTCTACGCGCTGAACCCCGCGAACCTGATGTGCGGCAACGGCTCGGACGAGCTTCTGGGGCTGCTGGCGCACACCTATCTCGCTCCCGGCGACGAGGCCGTTATCACCGAGCATGGCTTTCTCGTCTACAGGATCCAGATCATGGCGGCCGGCGGCGTGCCCGTGACGGTGAAGGAGCGGGATTGCCGCGTCGATGTCGATGCGATCCTCGCCGCCGTGACCGAGAAGACGAAGCTCGTGTTCATCGCCAATCCTGGCAATCCCACGGGCACCTTCGTGCCCGTCGAAGACGTGCGCCGCCTGCAGGCCGGCCTGCCGAAGCATGTGCTGCTCGTGCTGGACGCGGCTTATGCGGAATATGTGCGGCGCAACGACTACGAGGCGGGGATCGAGCTGGTCTCGTCCAACCAGAACGTCGTGATGACGCGCACCTTCTCCAAGGTCTATGGTCTGGCCGCCCTTCGCGTCGGCTGGATCTATGCGCCGGCCGCCGTCATCGATGCGCTGAACCGCAGCCGTGGGCCGTTCAACCTGAATGCGCCGGCGATTGCGGCCGGTGCCGCTGCCGTTCGCGACCAGGCGTTCACGGCCGCAGCCGTCGATTTCAACGCGGAATGGGTGGCGAAGGTGAGCGAGAGGCTGACGGCGCTCGGTCTTAAGGTCACGCCGTCGGTTGCGAATTTCGTGCTGTTCCACTTCCCCGATGTTGCCGGCAAGCGGGCGGAGGATGCGGATGCGTTTCTGACCAGCCGCGGCTTCATTCTGCGGGCGGTGCGTGGCTACGGGTTCCCCAATTCGCTGCGCCTGTCGATCGGCACGGAGGAGGCGAACGAAGGCGTTCTCGCTGCCCTTGCCGAATTCCTCGGGAAGAACTGAGACCTGACATGGCCAAGCTCTTCGAAAAGGTCGCGCTGATCGGCATCGGCCTCATCGGCTCCTCCATCGCGCGGGAGATCCGCGACAAGGGGCTTGCGGCCGCGGTGACGATCTCGACCCGCAGCCGCGAGACGCTCGACCGGGCGGAGGTGCTCGGTCTCGGCGACCGCTATGTGCTCTCGGCCGGCGAAGCGGTGGAGGATGCGGATCTCGTCATCGTTTCCGTGCCGGTCGGGGCATCCGGCACTGTCGCGCAGGCGATCGCGCCACATCTCAAGGCCGGTGCCATCGTCACGGATGTCGGCTCCACCAAGGGCTCCGTCATCGCGCAGATGGCGCCGCACCTGCCGGCGAGCGTCCACTTTATCCCCGGCCACCCCATCGCGGGAACGGAATATTCCGGCCCGGATTCGGGCTTCGTCGGACTGTTCAAAAGCCGCTGGTGCATCCTGACGCCGCCGGCCGGCACAGACGAGACCGCCAAGGGGCAGCTGCGGGCCTTCTGGGAGGCGCTTGGCTCGGATGTCGAGGAGATGGACCCGGAACACCACGACAAGGTGCTGGCCATTGTTTCCCACCTGCCGCACATCATCGCCTACAATATCGTGGGCACGGCGGATGATCTGGAGACGGTGACGGAATCCGAGGTCATCAAATACTCGGCCTCGGGCTTCCGCGATTTCACGCGTCTCGCCGCATCCGACCCGACCATGTGGCGCGACGTCTGCCTGCACAACAAGGACGCGATTCTCGAAATGCTGTCGCGGTTTTCCGAGGATCTCGCCTATCTGCAGCGGGCGATCCGCTGGGGCGACGGCGACAAGCTGTTCGACCTCTTCACCCGCACCCGCGCGATCCGCCGCTCGATCATCCAGGCCGGTCAGGATACCGACATGGTCGACTTCGGCCGGCATGCGCTGGACGCGAAGTCCTGACGCCCGCCATATCTTGACGGCTTGGATCAGAGCTGCGGCAGCACGCCGATCGGGATGAAGGCGAGGAAGGCGGTGCCGTCGCGCACATTGAGCGTGACGGTGGTGTCGTTGCCGCCTGCGGCGAGTGCCGTCAGCATGTTGGCGGCGTTGTCGAGCATGTTTTCGCTCTCCGGAAAAGCCGTTGCCAGTGCCGTGCGCCACGCCTGGACATCCTGCATCGTCACCTTGAAGGCGCCGGAGATCAGCCCCTGATCGTCGATGGTGAACGGGCCGTTTGCCGTCGTTACTATGCCGTTCCCAAGGTCGAGCGTGAGGTTGCGCACCTCGCCCGCACTGTTGCGCAGCGCATGGCGCGAGAGGCCGCCACGATCGAGCACCGTCGCACGGTCCTTGACCGTGAGGTCGATCGCGGCATTCATCAGCGGCAGCAGGCTTGCGCCGTTGCCGGGCTTTAGGTCGAGGCCTGTGATGGAGACGGCGGCATCGAGATCCGCCGCGTTCTGGCGCAGATGCAACTCCGTATGGCTGGTGGCAAAGCCGAGCACGTCTTCGCCCAGCGTGGGCACCAGCGTGCCGGTGAGGCGTTCGGAGACGATGGATGTGCGGCTGAGGCCCGACAATGTTGCCTGAATGCTTGCCCTGAGGGCTTGCCAGTCCATGGATGTCGCGATGCCGGGGGAAAAGCGCAGCTCGGCCGGGCCATCCACCTCGATCACGGCGTGGCCGGGCCAGTAGACCTGCGCTGCGGACCGGAGAGCACCCGCGGAGCCGGATGCCCCGAGCTGGGTATCATCAACCTTCACGGAATCGCAGAACAGTCCGATGCGGAAGGGGAAGCCGCGTACGGTCAGGCCGTCGCAGCGGGCTGTGGCGCTGCCGGAGCGGCTGGTGAGGAAGCTTGCGAGCCGCGTTTCGATCTGGTGGGCAGCGAGAAACCAGATGCCGCTATAGACCGCGAGGAAGATCACGATGCCGATGCCGAGACGCTTGATACGGATACCTGCGGCCGGCGGTGCTGTCTGTGTCATGGGGGTCTCCGGTCGGCGGGTCTGGATGCGGTGAGGGATCGGCGCGGTGGACGGCGCTCTCTGGCACCGCCGGCACCCCTCCAAGGGCTGCGTCTTGCGGGTCTTCTAGCGCATAACATCACTGATCGGAATGCGTTCGGAAAAATAGCCGGATCCTTGTAGGCTCGTTCCGCTGGCCGCCGTTTTGCAGTAGGAGGGCAGGACCGGCAGACATGTCCGGCATGTGACGATGGGATGGACCTTCTGTGACGGACCTTGTGGTAACGGATTCGGACGACGTGTGGGTGTTCGGCTATGGCTCGTTGATGTGGAATCCGGGCTTTGCCTTCGTCGAGCAGGCCCGAGCGCGCGTGTTCGGTTATCGCCGGGCGCTGTGCGTGCGCTCCCATGTGCATCGCGGCACGGCCGAAAGCCCCGGCCTCGTGCTCGGCCTCGATCTTGGCGGCTCCTGCCTCGGCATGGCGTTCCGCATCGCACCGGAGGACCACGAGGCTGTCATCGCCTATCTGCGCGAGCGCGAACTGGTGACGCATGTCTATAAGGAGCGCATGCTGCCGCTGCGGCTCGCCGACGGGCGAACGGTCATGGCGGTCGCCTATGTCATCGACCGGGCCCACCTGCAATATGCGGGCGCCCTCCAGGCCGACGAGGCGGCGCTGGTCGTCGCCCATGCGCGCGGTCGCTCGGGCGAGAATGTCGATTATGTGATGAACACGCTCGAACATCTGCGCGCGATGGGCATCCGCGATCACTGGCTGGAAGAGGTCGGCCGCGGCGTGCAGGTTCTGCTCGCCAAACGCTAGCGTTTCTCCGGCACGGTTACGCCGAGTTCGGCAAGCCGTGTGCGCGCGGTGTCCGGCAGGGGGAGATGCGGGTTGTTGCGGACGGTTTCGACCAGCAGTTCGTCGCTTGCGGCTTCTGTCACCGCGATGAGCGTCTTCAGGAAGGTGTCGGCGTCCAGTCCGGGGCCGATCGGGGGCAGAATGCGGACCTTGAAGTGGCCGGGGAAGCGGAGCGTCGTGCTGCGGGGCCAGAAGAGACCGGGATGCATCGCCACGGGCACGACGGGCACCTGCAGATCGCGATAGAGACGGGCGATGCCATACTTGTAGTCCGGCGGCGCCCCGGGCGACCGCCGGGTGCCTTCGGGATAGATGATCAATTGCCGGCCCGTGGCGATTTCCGCCTTGGCGCGCTTCATGACGGCCGCCATCGCCCGACCGCGCGCGCTGCGGTCCACCGGCACCATGCGCTGCTTGGCGACATACCAGCCGAACAGCGGAATGCGCATCAGCTCGCGCTTGAGGATGAAGAACGGGTCCGACAGCCATGGCAGAAGGGCATAGACGTCCCAGAAGGACTGGTGCTTGGGCGCCAGGATATAGACGCCGTCCTTCGGAATATTGTCGAGCCCCTCGATCTCGAAGGTCGTGCCGACGATCACCCGCATCAGCCAATGATTGCTGCGCGCCCAGTTCTTCGGCACGAACCAGGACGTCTTGCGCGACACAATAAAATAGATCGGCGTCAGCAAGACCATGCGCATGATGAGGTTGGCGTAGAAGACGACGTTGAAGATGACCGAGCGAAGGCGAATCATGGGCGGCTTTCGAAGAGCGAGCGGCAGCACGGATCGAGCGTGCCCTGCCGGGTGCCTACACCAATAAAGCGGCGACGAAAACCGGGATCTCGCGCGCGACGGCGCATATGCCTATTGGGCGCTTTGTGCGCGTTCCGTCCGCAAGCCGCTATCCGTCGGGGTGCCCAGGAGATCGCGCAGCGACGCTACCGTCAGCTTGGCATATTCGGTGAGGATCGACTTCAGCACCATGGGGTTGGCCATCCAGTTCGTGCTTTTCAGATCGGAATTGACGACCGGATAGGGCACGAAGGCGATGCCGGGATTGGCACGGCGAAGCTCCAGCAGGCTGCGGGGCATGTGGTAATTGTTGGTGACGACCAGAATGCTCTTATAGCCGTTGTTGCGGATCCAGTTCGCGGTCTCGTGCGCATTGCCGATCGTATCAATGGCATCGTGGCCGATATCGACGCAGCAGCGGAAGAGATCGGCCGAGCTCTGGGTGTTGCGGCGGATCTGGCTGCTGGTGGTGGTGGGGTGCACGCCGGAAATCAGCAGGCGCTGGCCGGCGCCGGCCTTCAGCAGATCGACCGCCTGGTCGATGCGCTGGAACCCGCCGGTCAGCACGACGATGGCATCGGCCTTGGGATCGACCGGCGGCTGAAGCGAGGCGACCTGATCGGCAAAATAGAGAAGGCTGGCCGTGCCGCAGCCGGCAACCACCAGCATGACATAGAAGGTCAGGCGGACGAGCTGCCGCCTGAAGCTGACATGCCGGCGCGTTCGCCGCGCAAGGCGCTTGCGCTCGGTTTCGCCGGAAGTCTCCGCCTCGGAGGTTTCGTCCGCCATCATGATGTTCTTCCACCGTCACGCCGGATGTCTGCGGCGCGACGGGACGGGTGTTGCGATGCTGCGCGACCGGTGAACCAGCTTTGCGCCTTAACGATGGCTTGAGCGGCCGGAGCGAGGAAAATGGCCGGCTCAAGAAAAAGGGGAGGAGGAGAGGGCGCGCGCATGGGCTTGTCAGGAATTCGGGATGAGATCGGCCCGTGCCGGGTCGGAGCGGATGCGGTCGATTTCGTAGATGGTGCGCATGACGGTGAAGCGCGCCGTCAGTGTGGTGAGGAGCGCGATGACGAGCATGATGGCGGCGATGCCGAGATAGCCCGTGTAACCGATGGTGAAGGTGCCGAACAGCGCCGTTGCCTGATCGCTCTGGGGCGTGGCGAGCGAGCGGGACTGCCACCAGCCGGCCATGGCAAACGAGAGGGCCGCCAGCAGCCCGCCCGCGCCGGCACCCTTGAAGCTGATCTTCAGGAAATGCTTCTGGAATTCGGAGGCGACGAAGCCTGCCTCCGCGCCGACGAAGTGCAGCACCTCGACGATATGGCGGTTGCCCGACAGCGTGCCGCGTGTGGCGAAGATGACGGTGAGGACCATAGCGGAGAAGACGAGCGTGAGCACGCCTGTGCCGATCAGCGCTGTCGTGTGCGCCATCGCCACCAGCCGGTCCACCCATGTGCGGTGATCGTCGAGCGTCGCCTGCGGGATTTCGCCTGTCAGGCGCGCCCGCATTCCGGTGAAATCCGGCGGGTTGCGCTCGTCGATGGTGATGATGACGAGGCGGGGCACCGGCAGTTCGTCGATATCGAGGCCTTCGCCGAGCCAGGGCTCCAGCAGACGGGCGGTCGCCATGCGATCGACGATATTGCCGTTGACGGTGCCGTCGAAGGTGAGGGCGATGTCGCGGGCGTCGCGCAAGGCCTTTTCCATGTCGAGCCCTTCCTCGGGCCGGATCTGGATCGTCACCTCGCGAGAGATCTCGCTCTGCCAGCTCTCGGCCGTCGAGCGCACCATGGAGACCGCACCGAGCGTCAGGCAGGCGAGGAAGGACATGATGGCGATGACCAGCATCAGCGCATTGCCCGAGACGTTGACCGGGGGAACGATGGGCGCCATCGGGCGGACGCGCATGGGCGCCTTGCGCCCTTCCGTTTCCGCAGGCGTGTTGCGGGCGGGGCCCTTCACTGCGGTAGGTGGCTTTTTCCGGGCGTCAGTCATAGATGTCGAGCCGCCCTTGCGACAGGATCATGCGGCGCGCCTCCACCTGATCCATCAGCGAGAGATCGTGCGTCGCGATGACGACGGCGGTGCCGAGGCGGTTGAGCTCCATGAACAGGTTGAGCAGGCGGCGGGCCATGGGCGGATCGACATTGCCGGTCGGCTCGTCGGCCAGCAGGATTTCCGGCCGGTCGATCAGCGCACGGGCAATGGCGGCACGCTGTTTTTCACCGCCTGAGAGAACCGGCGGCAGGACATTGATCCGCTCGCCGAGGCCGACCCAGCCGAGAAGCTCCAGCACGTCGGAGCGATAGGATGATTCGTCCTTGCCCCGGACGCGTAGCGGCAGCGCGACGTTTTCGTAGGTCGTGAGGTGATCGAGCAGGCGAAAGTCCTGGAAGACGATGCCGACGCGGCGGCGCAGCATGGGCAGCTCGTCGCGTGGGATGGCGGTGATGTTGCGGTCGAACATGCGGATCAGGCCGCGCGTCGGCTGCAGGGATAGGAACAGAAGGCGCAGCAGCGTCGTCTTGCCGGCGCCCGAGGGGCCGGTGAGAAACTGGAAGGATTTGCGTGGGATGTCGAAGGTCAGGTCGCGGAGAATTTCCGGTCCCATGCCGTAGCGCAATCCGACGTTTTCGAAATGAATCAACTTCCAGCCTCTGAGATGGACGCTCTACCGCCAAGCGCGGGCGCGATCCGACCAGCATGGTTAAACACTGGTTAATATTCCCTTTAACGTCACATGCAAAAACGTCGCTTTAAGGGCCGTAACGGCTTCGGAACCTCTCGCGAGGGCGTTGTGCGGGAACGTTTCCGTTCTGTTAACCCTTCGTCTTTACCTTTCGGAAAGGATTTTCTTCGTCTTCGGGCGAACACATGGCGGAGGACGACGCATGGCCGGCTTTTCGAGCGCTTCGCGAAGGATCGATCTCCTGCCGCCGGAACGGACCCGTACGGCGCGTCCCGCACCGCGCGTGCTACGGCAGACCGATGCGGTCGACGCCGTTTTCGAGGTGGTGCCGCTTTCCCGTGCGCCTGTGTCCCGTGCCGCATCGCATTCGCCAATTCCAGCCCGGCCCGTCGAGCATCGGCCTGGTTTCCTGAGGTCGGTCGAGCGGACATTGCAAGCCATCTCGCCGCGCATTTTCGCAGGCTTGACGATCGGGCTTTGCGCTGCTGCCTTCGGCCTTGCCATCACGCTTGCGCCGACCGCACCGCAAGCCGCACCGGCGCTCGGCTTTGGCGATGTGCGCACGGAGCTTCAGGATGCGAGCGGCCTGAAGGTCGTCGCCGTCTACGGCACGGTGGTCAACGCGACATCCGCACCCCGCGAGATTCCTCATATCAAGGTCGATGTCGCCGCCTCCGGCCAACGCATGACGGCCGAGGGACAGCTTGCCGGCATCCGCATGCTGGCTCCGGGTGAAAGCCGCGCCTTCTCCGCACGCCTGCCGCATGCCGGTGGATCGGCGCCGATCGTGCAAATTTCCTTCGGCCCAGCGGGTGCTTCGCCGCGCTGACTGTGCTAACGCCAAGCCTTGAAGGACGCCGGACGGCGTCCCGTCGCCTGGAGCCATTGCCATGCCCGTCGTTCGCGGAAAGATGATCGAGACGCTGTTTTCGCCGGACGTGATTGCGACGCGCAACACGGAGATGGCGGCCGAAATCGTCAAGGGCCGCAATGACGACCTGCTGGTCATCTCGGTGCTCAAGGGCTCCTTCATCTTCGCGGCCGACCTTATCCGCGCCATGCATCATGCGGGGCTTGCGCCGGAAGTCGAGTTCATCACCCTGTCGAGCTACGGCACGGGCACGGTGTCGCGCGGCGTGAAGATCATCAAGGATATCGACAGTGACCCGCGTGACCGCGACGTGCTTCTGATCGATGATATTTTGGAATCCGGCCGGACCCTGCGCTTTGCACGCGACCTGATGCTGGAGCGCGGCGCGAAATCGGTGTCGATTGCCGTTCTCCTCGACAAGAAGGTGAAGCGCGAGGTCGATTTCGAGGCCGATTTCGTCGGTTTCGAATGCCCCGATTATTTCGTCGTCGGCTACGGCATGGACGTCGCCTATGCCTTCCGTGAGCTGCCCTTCGTCGGCGTGGTCACCGGGGACGCCGACAAGGTTTGACGCACGGGATGTCCGCTCTTTACGGTTTTCAAAGGAAACTCTGCGCTTTGTAGGCTTCCGAACCGTAGGAGGCCATGATGGCAAAGATCCTGATCACCGAGGACGAGGATTCTCTTCGCCGCTTCGTTGCGCGCGCGTTGCAGATGGATGGGCATGACGTGGTGCAGGCCGGCGATGGCGCCGAAGGCCTCGAGCACCTGCACGGTGCCCCGTTCGACCTCCTGCTCTCCGACATCCGCATGCCTGTCATGGACGGCATCGCCCTTGCGCACGAAGCTGCTGCTGCTTTTCCCAAGCTGAAGATTTTGCTGATGACCGGCTATGCCGAACAGCGCGAACGCGCCGACGACCTCGCGGACAAGATCATCGACGTCGTCGCCAAGCCGTTCAGCCTGCCGGATATTCGCAAGGCGGTTGCAGGGGCTTTGGCGGCTTGAGGTCGCATGTTGTGTTCAACGTCCTGGTCTTGGCGGCCCCTCATCCGGCTGCCGCCACCTTCTCCCCGCGCGCGGGGAGAAGGGACTCGTGGCGATCGTCTGGTCTCTAAGTTCCGTTTTTAGAGCGAGCGGGTGCCACATCGCCCTTCGCCCCGCTGGCGGGGAGAAGGTGGCGGCAGCCGGATGAGGGGCAGCCGCAACCCCAAACACCTCACCGAATATCCAGCAACCGCTCCAGATACTGCCGCTCCACCTCCGGCGAAACGTTGTTGCCCAGGCGACGGCGGATTTCGTCGAGGATTTCGCGGGCGCGCTGGGTGTCGATCTCGTCGGGCACCTTCACCTGATCGCCGAAGTCGGGGCCGGGATTCTGCTGGCGGCGGCCGAGGGGGTCGCGGCCGTTCTGGCCGTATTGGGGGATGCCCTGGCCGGGACCTTGCCCCTGGCCCTGACCCTGGCTCATCTGGTTCATCATGTCCTGCGCGCCCTCACGCAGCGCCTGCAACGCGCGGCCCTGGCTGCCGACGGCCTGTTCGCCCTGACCTTCGCCGAGCTGGCCCGAGGCGCCCTTCATCTCGCGACCGGCCTGGCCAAAGCCCTTGCCGGGCTTGATGCCCATGCCCTCAAGGCCCTTCTGCAGCTCGCCGAGCTGCTTTTCCAGGGCCTGTTGCTGGCCCTGAAGATCCTTCAGCGCCTGACGCAGTTGCTCCTCGGTCATCTGCCCGGTCGGGTCGCCGCCCTGTTGCTCCTGCTGTTGTTGACCCTGCTGCTGGTTCTGCTCTCCGGGCTGCTGCTCGAACAGGTTCTCGTCCGTCAACGGATCGCCCATCTGCATACGGTTGCGCAGGGCCTGATCGTGCTTGAACGTCTGTTCCATCAGCCGCTGCTGCTCCTGCATCAGCTGGCCGAGCTTGTCCATCTGCTGGCGCATCTCGCTATTGTCCTGACCCTGCTGCATATCCTGCGGCGTCCGGCCAGCCTGGAGATTGTTCATCATGCGCTGCATTTCCGACAGCATCTGGCGGGCCTGATCCTTCGAGCCGGATTTCGCGAGGTTCTCGATCTGGTCCATCATCTTGTCCAGATCCTTGCTGCTCAGCATGTTCTCCATGTTGGGTCGCGCGGCCATCTGCGGGTTCTTCATCGCCTGTTCGGCGAGCGCCTGCATGAATTCTTTCATCGCCTCGCGCAGCTCCTGCATCGCCTTGGCGATCTCCTCGTCGGAGGCGTTGCGCTCCAGTGCATCCGACAGCTTCTGCTGGGCTTCGCGCAGATTGCGTTCGGCCAGCGACAGGTTGCCGTCCTCGATGCCGAGCGCGACCTCCCAGAGATAATCGGCGGTGCCGCGCATCATCTCGTCGTCGCGCGCGAGCTCCATCCGGCCCTTGGCGGATTGCAGCAGAAGGAAATGGGTGAGGTTGGGGATGTTGTCTTCCGGGCGGATGTTCAGCGCGTCGTTGAGCTCGATCGCACGCGGCAGGTCCTTGCTGTTCAGCGCCATGACCTGGCGCTCCTCGGCAACCGCGCCGGCGAGCGGCTGGTTGAAGCGGCGGGCGGGCAGGATCATCTCCTGCGGCGCGCTGCGGCCTTCCTGGCCGGCGGCATCGCGGGCAACCAGCGTGATGCGCACGCGCTTGCCGGCCAGCGGATGTTCCGACAGGTTCCGGCTGGCGGTCGCCTTGGCGTCCTTGGCGTTGCGACGGGGCAGGTCGAGCCGGTATTCGGGCGCGGGATAAAGCGGCGTCGCTTCGGCCGGCGCTGCTTCGGTCGGCACGATCTCGGCGAAGGCTTCGCTGAGCCCGTAATCGTCTTTCGCAAGGAAGGGGATCTCCAGCGCGGCGTTGACCGTGGCGCGCGGGGTGCCGTCGAAGGCGATGTCCGGCACGGCGTCGGGAATGACGGCGAACTGCCATGTCTCCTTGCCGACCGTCAGCGTGCCGTCGCGGGTGATCTTGTAGAGATGGGTGCTGTTGTCGATCGGCGCGTTTGCCGCGGCTTCAGGAGCAGGCGGCGCATTGCCGGCCGCAGCCTCCTGCACGGGTGCCTTTTCCGGTTTTTGCGGCGGGATCGGCGTTGTGGCGGTCGCACCCTTGTCGAGGAAGGTTACGGTGGTGTCGGTGGCCGTACCCGCGCTCGTGACGCGTACGGTGACGTCGCTGAACTGTGGGATGCGGAACAGGCTCGCCTCGGTGCCCTGAGGCTCCGTGCCTGCCGGCGGCTGGTCCTGCCGTCCGGTGAGGAAGACCGGTGCGCGGCCGGTATAGGCAGGCGGGGTGACCCAGGCGTCGATGCGCACATCCGGCGGTGCCACGATGTTCTCGGGAATGCGGAAGGCATCGGATATGAGTCCGGCGCGGTTGGAATAGGAGTAGGCGAAGGCGATGGCGACGAGGAGGACCGGCAGGGCGCGCAGGCCGAAGCCGTCATGGCGGGCGATATCCGGCCGTGGCAGGCCGGTTTCGAGCGCACCGATCATCCGAGCCATGCGGCTCTGGTGTTCGAGCCAAAGCGCCTGCCCGAAGGCGCCGCCGGTCGCCGGTTTGTCGTCCTGCACGCCGATGGCCTGATGCGGCAGGGCGTTACGCTCTTCGAGCAGCCGGTCGGCCTCGTGCGTATCGGGCAGGCGGACGCGGAAGACCGGCACGAGAGCCGCGATGAAGGCAAGGACGAAGGCGAGAAGCAGGCCGGCATGCACCAGCGGCGGCACGGCGCGGAAGAGGCCGAACCAGGCTGCGGACAGGAAGACGAAAGCAACCGCAATGGGGGGAAGTGCGCGGGGCGCTAAGCGCTCGGCAATGATAACGAAGCGCGCAAAGCCGCGCTTGCGCGCCAATGCGCGCGCCATGCCGGACACGCCGTCTTTCTTGCCCGAACTCGTCTGCCGCCGGAATTCTGCCATCCGTACCGTCCTGCTCATGGGTCAGGGCCTGTCGTCACGCGATTCCCGCGCGCGTCTGACGCCTGTTTGCCGGCAAGGATACCATTGTTTGTGGCGAAGACGAGGGCGAGAACGCAATCGTGAACGTTCCTCGCC
Source organism: Ferranicluibacter rubi (assembly GCF_011603255.1). Taxonomy (GTDB): domain Bacteria; phylum Pseudomonadota; class Alphaproteobacteria; order Rhizobiales; family Rhizobiaceae; genus Ferranicluibacter; species Ferranicluibacter rubi. The sequence continues at coordinate 160,895 of NZ_JAANCM010000012.1, forward strand.
CGCGCGCCAAAGGCGCTCAGTCTTCCGAAAGCCAGTCCGGCAGGCTGTCGAGGCCGATCAGGTCTTCGATGGTGGTGCGGGGCCGCACGACGTGGAAGCGGTTGCCCTTGACGAGAACTTCGGGAACCAGAAGCCGTGAATTGTAGGTGCCTGCCTGAACGGCGCCGTAAGCGCCGGCCGTGCTGACGGCAAACAGATCGCCGGCGCGCGGCATGGCCATTTCGCGGTCGAGCCCCAGATAATCGCCGGTCTCGCAGACCGGGCCGACCACGTCCGCCCGGATACGCGGCGCGTTGGCGGCGGAAATCCGAACAGGGCGGATTTCGTGATAGGCTTCATAGAGGGTCGGGCGGATGAGGTCGTTCATCGCGGCATCGACGATGACGAAGGTTTTCGACCCGCCATCCTTCACATAGATCGTTTCCGTCACCAGAATGCCGGCATTGCCGACGATCAGGCGACCGGGCTCCATGACGATGCGGCAGTTCAGGCCGGCGAGCTGCTCCTTGACGATCGCCGCATAGGCGTCCGGCAAGGGCGGGGGATTGTTGTCTTCCTTGTAGGGCACGCCGAGGCCGCCGCCGACATCGACATGGTCGATGACATGGCCATCGGCGCGCAGCGTCTCCACCAGGTCGCGCAGCACCTTGAAGGCATCCTCGAACGGCTGCAGATCGGTGATCTGGCTGCCGATATGCATATCGATTCCGGTGACCTTGATGCCGGGAAGCGTGGCGGCATGGGCGTAGACGGCGCGGGCGCGCTCGAAGCCGATGCCGAACTTGTTTTCCTTCTTGCCGGTCGAGATCTTGGCATGGGTCTTGGCGTCCACATCCGGATTGATGCGGAAGGAGACGTGCGCCTGACGGTTGAGCCGCACGGCACGGGCGTTGAGCACTTCGAGCTCGGGCTCGGACTCGACGTTGAAGCAGTAGATGCCGGCTTCCAGCGCCAGATCCATCTCGCCGGCCGTCTTGCCGACGCCGGAGAACATGATGCGCTCGGCCGGAATGCCGGCCGCCAGCGCGCGCGCGAGTTCGCCGCCGGAGACGACGTCGATGCCGGCGCCGAGGCGGCCGAGCGTCTTCAGCACGGCCTGGTTGGAGTTCGCCTTCATCGCATAGCAGACGAGCGCGTCGATGCCCTCGAAGGCCTTCGAAAAAACGGTGTAGTGCCGCTCCAGCGTCGCTGTGGAATAGCAGTAGAAGGGCGTGCCGACGGCGCGGGCGATGTCGGTGACCGGCACGTCTTCCGCATGCAGAACGCCGTCGCGATATTCGAAATGATTCACGGGATGGGCCTTGAGATGGCTGTCAGAGCAGCGGATCGAGGAGGAAGGGGCGCTCGGGGACGTCGGTCTGGTCGCCGGTGCGGCCGCTGCGGGCGGCTGCGTTGTCCGACCCGGGAACGACGTTCATCTGTGTGACGGCCGTCGTCTGGCTGGATGCGTTGCCGGTCACGGCGGAACTGGCCGGTACGGCGCCGCTTGCCGGCCGTACGAGGCTGGACGGGGTGGCCGAAGGCGTACGGGTTGTGTTCCCGGCCTCTTTCGCAGCCTGCGCGCGGGCGACGCTCGGACGCTCGAGATCCCCCTTGCGGCCGCAGCCCGAGGCCGTCAGCACCGTTGCCGTCAGAAGCAGCGCCGTCAGGGCGGCAGTCCGGAATGTCATCGTCGCGGGTCCTTTGCGAAGGCAGGCGGTTCCTCTTAGCTGTTTTTCAAGGACCGCGCACGTTCGAAATTCTGATGGATTGCCCGGGAAAAATGATGGGTTTCCCCGGGGCTGTGAGCTGGGGGGCTGTGGGCCGGATCGCCTCAGTTGCGCGCGCGCCACCAGGCGATCTGGCGGCGGACTTCGGCCGGAGCCGTGCCGCCGAAGGAGGTGCGGCTGGCGACGGAGGCCTCGACGGTGAGGACATCGAAGACCTTGTCGGTGATCGCCTCATGAATGGCCTGGAGGTCTTCGAGGCTGAGTTCGCCGAGGTCGCAGCCCTTGCTCTCGGCCAGCGCCACGGCGCGGCCCGTCACATGGTGCGCATCGCGGAAGGGGAGGCCGGCTTCGCGGACCAGCCAATCGGCAAGGTCGGTCGCGGTGGAGAAGCCGGAGCCGGCCGCCTTTTTCATGCGGTCGGTGTTGATGGTCATGTCGCGGACCATGCCGGTCATGGCGGCGAGGCCCAGCTCCAGGCTTTCCGCGCTATCGAAGACCTGTTCCTTGTCTTCCTGCATGTCCTTGGAATAGGCGAGCGGCAGGCCCTTCATGATGGTGAGGAGCGCGATCAGCGAGCCGTTGATGCGGCCGGTCTTGGCGCGCACCAGTTCGGCGGCATCCGGGTTTTTCTTCTGCGGCATGATGGAGGAGCCGGTGGAAAAGGCATCCGACAGGCGGACGAAGCCGAATTGCGGCGTCGACCAGATGACGATCTCTTCGGCAAGGCGCGACAGGTGGGTGGCGGAGATCGCCGCGATCGACAGGAACTCCAGTGCGAAATCGCGGTCGGAGACGGTGTCGATGGAATTGCGTGTCGGGCCGGAGAATCCGAGCGCCTTCGCCGTCATATGACGGTCGATCGGAAAGCCGGTGCCGGCCAGCGCCGCTGCGCCGATCGGGCTTTCGTCCATGTGTTCGATGGCGTGCCGCACGCGGGCGCGGTCGCGGCCGAACATTTCGACATAGGCCATGCAGTGATGGCCGAAGGTCACCGGCTGCGCCGTCTGCAAGTGCGTGAAGCCGGGCATGACCGTATCGGCATGTTCCTCGGCGCGATCGAGGAAAGCGGCGATCAGGCGCGTCAGCGCGGTCTCGACCCTCTGCAGCTCTTCCTTGACCCAGAGGCGGAAGTCGAGCGCGACCTGGTCGTTGCGCGAGCGCGCGGTGTGCAGCCGGCCGGCCGCAGGGCCGATCAGCGTTGCCAGCCGCGATTCGACGTTCATGTGGATGTCTTCGAGGCGGCGGGAAAATTCGAAGGTACCGGCTTCGATCTCCGACTGGATCGTGTCGAGGCCACCGAGAATGGCGTCCTTGTCGGCGACGGAAATGATGCCCTGATGCGCCAGCATTTCGGCATGGACCTTGGAGCCGCGGATATCCTGGGCATAGAGCTTCTTGTCGAAGCCGATGGAGGCGTTTATCTCCTCCATGATCGCGTCGGGTCCGGACGCGAAACGACCGCCCCACATCTGGTTGGAGGTTTTCGTCTCGGAAGCGCCGTCGGCCATCGCAGATATCCGTTCCTCAAAAAAGGTACAAGTCTTGAAAACCGACATGACAGACCCGGGAAAACCCCGCTCCGCCCTGCGGCTCGTGGCGCTTGCAGCCCTTCTGGGCCTGATCGCCGGTGCGGCTGCGGTATACGTCAGGCAAAGCGGGTCTGGCAATGCTCCGGAGGTCGCTTCCCAAGATGACGCCGGGCAATGCGCGGCGGCAGCGCCGAAGATCGCCGGTTTGACGCCGCTGATGAAGGGTCAGGTCGCTGCCATGGCGCCCGCCGACCGGCCGCGGCGTCTGGAGGGGCTGACGTTCAAAGACAGTGGCGGCAAGGACCTGACGCTTGCCGATTTCAAGGGCCGAGCGGTGCTGCTCAATCTCTGGGCCACGTGGTGCGTGCCCTGCCGCGAGGAAATGCCGGCGCTCGACAGGCTGGAGAGGGCCGAGGGGAACGACCGCTTCGAGGTGGTCGCCGTCAACATCGATACCGGTAGCGACGAGAAGCCGAAAGCGTTTCTCTCTGAAACCGGTGTCACGGCGCTGAAACCCTATCGCGATGCTTCCATGGGCGTCTTCAACGCTCTGAAGAAGGAGGGGCTCGCCTTCGGTCTGCCGGTCACCGTGCTGCTCGACGACAAGGGCTGCCTGCTCTCGGCGATGAACGGCCCGGCGGCCTGGGATGGCGAGGAGGGGCGTGTGCTGGTGCGCGCTGCCGCGTTAGCGGGCGCCGGCTCCTGAGGCAGGCGGGGTCGTTGCCGCGGCCACTCCCTGCGAACTGCTTCGCAGCAGGTACCAGTCCACGAGGCCGGGCTTGAAATGACGGCGTGCGGCACGCTCCCAGAGCGGCGTCTGGTGATCGCCGACGATGAGGATGTCGGTCGGCCGCAGGTCCGGATCCCGCGCGATGACGGCCACCGAGCGGAAGAGGTCGCTCCACAGGTTCGTCAGGTCGCACACCGTGCGGTTGTCGATGGCCGGCGCCATGGTGGCGCAGCCGAGCCTGTCGCTGGCGGAGGGCTGATAGGGAATATGCGTGTTCAGCGTCAGGAAGTAGACGAATTTCTGCGTGTCCGGATCGGCCTTGAGCGCGGCATCCACGACGCCGGCGATTTCCGTGTCGCAGAGCCCCTTGAAGACATTGCCGCAGCGCGATGGCGTGGGGCTCGGCACGTCTGCCGCCATGTCCTCCATGAAGGTGCTGCGTTGGAAGCCGATCTGCGGATACCAGTGATGGCGCAGGAACATGTCGCGGGAATAGCCGTGGAAGGACTGCGTGCTCAAACCCTTTTCGCTCAGGCGACGCGGCAGGCAGTCGAAAAGCTGGTCGCCAAGAAAATCGAGCCAGCTGCCCCAATGTCCGCAAAGCTCCCGCGCGGCGGCGCCCGTGGTGGAGCCTGAATAGCGTGTCGTGCCGCTGGTAAGCTGATAGCGCCCGCCGAGCGTTTCCTTCTGCAGGATCTGGCTGAGAAGCGCCCGATCCTGCGGATCGGCGAAGGCACCGAGGCCCTCGACCATGACGAACAGCACGTTGTGCCCCGATGCAGCGATCCTTGCTGCCGTCAGGTCGTTCTGGAGGATCGCGCTGTCGAAAGGTGGTTTTGCCATCGCAAAGGGCTGGTTGACGGCGCTATCGAGCCCGACCACAGAGAGCGCGGCAAAGGCCACAGCCGTGGGGGAGGCAAGCGGCACATCGGAGCGAAATCTGTTGAACAGCCAGGCCATGAGAAGCGCCATGCCGACCATTATCAGGATGAGCGCGACATAGAGGGCGGACGCCGCGACGTCGATGGTGGCGAGAAAACCGAGCGTGTCGATGGCGTCGCCAATCGGCAGATTGAAGGCGACCATGGCGACGAGGGCCATATCGAGAAACGCGGCGAGCACGAAGACCGGGTAGGCCGCCCAGCCGGGAAGAAAGTAGGCAGCGGTTCCGGCGAGCACGTAGAAAAGCGGGGAGATCGTCCGGACCGCCACGTAGAAGGGCATCGCGAGCAGGAAGACGATATTGGGGACGACGACGAGGGTGCCGACCAGCCGCACGCTCGCTCGACGCGAAGACGGGATTCCGAGGATTACGTTCCGCGCGCTGGTTTTTGCAGTCATGAGAACTCCGTGCCGAAAAGCAGGCGAACTCAGGATTGCATTCAATATTCCTAATCGTCAATACAATTTGGAGTAGTTTTAACGCGTCGGAACCGGGGTTTCCCCACGATAGTCGTAGAATCCGCGACCGGACTTCCGGCCGAGCCAGCCAGCCTCGACATATTTCACCAGGAGCGGGCAGGGGCGGTACTTGCTGTCGGCGAGGCCGTCATGGAGGACCTGCATGATCGACAGGCAGGTGTCGAGGCCAATGAAGTCGGCCAGTTGCAGCGGGCCCATGGGGTGGTTCGCGCCGAGCTTCATGGCGGTGTCGATGGCATCGACGGTACCGACGCCTTCATAGAGCGTGTAGATCGCCTCGTTGATCATCGGCAGGAGGATGCGGTTGACGATGAAGGCCGGGAAGTCCTCTGCAACCGTGATGGTCTTGTCGAGCGCCGTGACGAACTGGCGGGCCGAGGCGAAGGTGCCCTCCTCGGTTGCAATGCCGCGCACCAGTTCCACGAGCTTCATGACCGGAACCGGGTTCATGAAGTGGATGCCCATGAAGCGCTCGGGGCGGTCCGTGGCGGAGGCGAGGCGGGTGATCGAAAGGGAGGAGGTGTTGGTGGCGAGGATCGCGTCCGGCTTGAGCACCGGACAGACGGCGACGTAGATCTTGCGCTTGATGCTCTCGTCTTCTGTGGCGGCCTCGATCACGAGGTCGGCCGGCGAAAGATCTGTCAGGTCTGAGGAGCCCTTGATCAGCGTCAGCGCCTTCTTGCGCTCATCCTCGGTCAGTTTTCCGGAAGAGACCTGGCGGGCCATGTTGCCGTTGATCGTGGCAAGGCCGGCCTCGATGCGGTCGGGCGCAATGTCGTAGAGGTGTACCTTGTACCCTGCCATCGCGGCGACCTGCGCGATGCCGCAGCCCATTTGTCCCGCACCGACGATTCCGACATTCTTGATCATCAAGCCGATGTTCCCCAATCGCAGCCGACGTTCAGGACCGCTGAAGGCCTGTATGAAAGTGATACCGGCTGGCCGTCGTTTTTGCCAGTGCTTTCCGTCGCTCTTTGCGCGTCTTCGAATGCAAAACGGCCGCATCGGGGGGATGCGGCCGTTCAATTATCGGTGTGCCTGGCTCACAGAGCCTTTTCGAGTTCCGGCAGGATCGTGAAGATGTCGCCGACGAGGCCGTAATCGGCGACCTGGAAGATCGGGGCGTCCTCGTCCTTGTTGATGGCGACGATGACCGTCGAGTCCTTCATGCCGGCGAGGTGCTGGATGGCGCCGGAGATGCCGCAGGCGATGTAGAGTTGCGGGGCGACGACCTTGCCGGTCTGGCCGACCTGCCAGTCGTTCGGGGCGTATCCGGCATCGACCGCGGCACGGCTTGCGCCGACGGCGGCACCGAGCTTGTCGGCGAGCGGCAGGATGACTTCCTGAAACTTTTCCGCCGAGCCGAGAGCGCGACCACCGGAGACGATGATCTTCGCCGAGGTGAGTTCCGGACGGTCGGACGAGGACAGGGCGTCGCCGACGAAGGTGGACAGGCCGGGATCGGCTGCCGCGGACACGGGCTCGACCGGTGCCGAACCGCCGCCGGCTGCGGGCGCAAATGTCGAGGTGCGCACGGTGATGACCTTCTTGGCATCGCCCGACTGTACGGTCTGAATGGCGTTGCCGGCATAGATCGGCCGCTTGAACGTGTCGGCCGAAACGACTTCGGTGATTTCCGAGATCTGCGCAACATCGAGCAGGGCTGCGACGCGCGGCATGACGTTCTTGCCGACGGAGGTGGCCGGCGCGATCAGCACGTCGTAGCTGCCGGCGAGCGACACCAGCAGGGCTGCCAGCGGCTCGGCGAGGTTGTTGGCAAGGCCCGCATCATCGGCGAGCAGAACCTTGGATACGCCGGAGAGCGCTGCGGCGCTCGCCGCTGCGGCATCCGCACTGGCGCCGGCGACCAGAACGTGAATGTCGCCGCCAATCGCGGTTGCGGCACTGATGGTACGGGCGGTGGCGTCCGAAACGGTCTGACCGTCATGATCCGCCAGAAGAAGAATGGCCATGTCGTATGTTCTCCTCAAAGTCTCAATCTGTCTTCGCTGCGGCACCATCCTGTCGGTCTCGACGGGGCATCCGGCAGCACATCACGTGCAAGGGCGTCTGGATCGAAGGCCGCCGCCTGGCCTCTGCGGACCGGCGGCGGAGCTTCGCCCGAGGCTTAGAGCACGCCGGCTTCGTTCTTCAGCTTGTCGACGAGTTCGGCGACCGAGCCAACCTTGATGCCAGCCTTGCGGCCGGCGGGTTCTTCGGTCTTCAGCACGGTCAGGCGCGGCGTGATGTCGACGCCGAAATCGGCCGGCGTCTTCTTGTCGAGCGGCTTTTTCTTCGCCTTCATGATGTTGGGCAGCGAGGCATAGCGCGGCTCGTTGAGGCGCAGATCCGTCGTGACGACGGCGGGAAGCTTGATGTCGATGGTCTGCAGGCCGCCATCCACTTCGCGGGTCACGGTTGCCTTGTCGGCACCCAGTTCGACCTTGGAGGCGAAGGTGCCCTGGCTCCAGCCGAGCAGCGCCGACAGCATCTGGCCCGTCTGGTTGCTGTCGTCGTCGATCGCCTGCTTGCCGACGATGACGAGGGACGGCTGTTCGGCGTCCACGACGCCCTTGAGGATCTTGGCGACCGCCAGCGGCTCGACGGCGGCATCGGTTTCGACCAGGATCGCGCGGTCCGCGCCCATGGCGAGACCGGTGCGCAGGGTTTCCTCGGCCTTGGCCGGGCCGATCGAGACGACGACCACTTCCGTCGCCTTGCCCGCTTCCTTCAGCCGCAGCGCTTCTTCCACGGAGATTTCGTCGAAGGGGTTCATCGACATCTTCACATTGGCAAGCTCGACGCCGGAACCGTCCGGCTTGACGCGGATCTTGACGTTGTAGTCAACGACGCGCTTCACGGTGACAAGAATTTTCATGGAGCCTTCCTTCATCGAATCTCGGCAGTGGATGTCAGCGGGGCGCTTTCGACGCCGGTCTTAAAGCCGCAAGCTTTTCAGACGTCCTGCATCATGGGATCGCATATTCCCTTGCCGCCCCGTCAGTCGATTGGCGACATCGATACGCGTTTTTTCCACAAATACAATCTTGCCTGAATGCGCTCCCGCTCCCGACGCGTAAATTACTGACCTTTACGTGCACGTCAATAGTTCCTTCGAAAATTCTCGTGGAGATGTGTCCGGTTTCCGTTCACGGTCGCGTGCCCCAGGGGCCTGCTCCGCCCTGCGGAGGCTGGGTCTCTCGCGGTGCGGTATCCACGAGGCGCACGGCCTTGGGCACGACGACGACCCGGTCGAAGAGGGGAACGCCCTTGCGGCGCATGATGAGGACCAGCAGCAGGCCGGCAATAATGCCGCCGACATGCGCACCCCAGGAGACATCGGCCGAGGGATCGACGGCGAGCATGTAGAATTGCTGCGCGATCCAGAGGGCGAGCGGAATGAAGGCCGGCAAGGGCAGGGGAATGCGGAAGAGGACGAGCACCCAGACGCGGACCTTGGGATGCAGGAGGAAATAGGCCGCGACCACACCCGAGACGGCACCGGATGCGCCGATCAGCGGCGCCTGCGAAAACGGGACGATCAGACCGTGGACAAGGGCACCGGCCGCCGCACAGGCGAGGTAGAAGATCAGGAAGCGGACGTGCCCCAATGCATCCTCCACATTGTCGCCGAACACCCAGAGGAACAGCATGTTGGTGCCGAGGTGGTAGAGGTCGGCGTGCAGGAAGGCATAGGTGATGTGGGTCGCGGCCTCCGGCACGACGGCGATGCCGGGCGCCAGCGTCGCATCGCCGAAGATCAGTGCGGGGATGTAGCCAAAGCCCAGAAGGTCGGCATTGACGGTGGAGGCTTCGACGAAAAGCGGGCCGGTGAGGAAGAAGATCACCACGTTCGCAAGGATCAGCCCGATCGTCACGACCTGCAGGCGGATGTGCTTCAGGTTGTTGCGGTCGTGAAGCGGTATGAACATGGTGTCTCCTCCGGCGCAGGCGGCCTCACCGTGTGAGACCGGGCACCCAGAGCACGTCGCCGCGGCCGCGATCGTTCAGCCAGCGGGCTGCGACGAAGAGGAAGTCGGAGAGACGGTTCACATATTCGAGCGCCGCCGGGCTGACTGTCTCGCCGTCGGTGTGCGAGAGGGCGACCATGGCGCGCTCGGCGCGGCGCGCGATGGTACGGGCAAGGTGCAGGTGGGCTGCGGCCGGGGTGCCGCCGTTCAGCACGAAGGAGCGCAACGGCTCGAGATCGGCGTTCAAACGGTCGATCTCGCTTTCCAGCCGCGCGACCTGACCGGCGACGATGCGCAGCGGCTCGTAGGGCAGGGTCTCGCCCGTATCCGGCGTCGAGAGGTCGGCGCCGAGATCGAAGAGATCGTTCTGGATGCGTTTCAGCATCTCGTCGACCTCCGGTTCGCTCGACGTCGTCAGCCGCGCCATGCCGATGGCGGCATTCGCCTCGTCGATCGTGCCGTAGCATTCGATGCGCAGGTCGTTCTTCAGGCGGCGGGGGCCGGCCGCGAGGCCTGTCGTACCGTCGTCACCGGTGCGGGTGTAGATCTTGTTGAGCTTGACCATGTCAGCGTCCTCCGCCGGTAATCCAGAGCGTCAGCATGATCAGGCCGATAGCGACCGCCTGCAGCAGGACGCGGGCCTGCATCAGCTTGTTGGAGGCGTTGCCGCTGCCACCCTTGGCCATAGTGATCAGGCCGCGGATCAGCACGATGACGACGAGGCCCATAACGAGCAGAGTGAGGCCGGTAAGGAAGGAACTCATGCGCAGTCTTTCTGACGGCCGCCTGCCGTCCCACCAGAGAGAATCCGGCCGCTCAGCCGAGGCGCCCGATAATGCGATAGAACAGGCCCGCCGGAAGCAGTTTTTTCAACCGAGCGCCCTGTTTGGCCGGTTGAGTCACAATATAGTGCGGTCGCGGGCGTTTTGCCGTCAAAGCTTTCACAAGAACGGCATAAACCGCCTCCGGCCCGAGCTTGCCGCGGGACGGGCCGCTTTCACCGGTCAGCCGGCGCATCTGCCGGGCATATTCCTCCCGGTGGACCGAGCCCTCCAGATCGATATGGCGGCGGATATGCGTGACGGCAGTGGCGGTGAAGCGCGATTCGATCGGGCCGGGCTCGATCAGGCTGACCTCGATGCCGGTGCCGGCAAGCTCCATGCGCAGGGTGAGGGACAGGCCCTCGATGGCGAACTTCGACGCATTATAGGCGCCGCGCCATTTGTAAGGCACGATGCCGAGAATGGAAGAGCACTGCACGATGCGGCCTCGGCCCTGCGCCCGCATGACCGGGATGATGCGGCGGGTCAGGTCGTGCCAGCCGATGACGTTGGTTTCGAGCTGCAGGCGAAGCGCCTCGGTCGGCAGATCTTCGACCGCGCCAGCCTGCCCGTAGGCACCGTTGTTGAATAGTGCATCCAGCCGGCCGCCGGTCAGCGCCAGAACCGCCTCGACCATGGCCGCGATCGTTTCCGTGCGGGTGTAGTCCATAAGGAAGGTTTCCATGCCGTCGGCCTCCAGACCGACGCGGTCTTCCTCCCGGCGGACGGTGGCGAAGACGCGCCAGCCGTCGCGGGTCAGCGCCTTTGCCGCATAGGCGCCGATGCCGGAGGAGCATCCTGTGACGATGATGGAAGGGCGATCTGTCATGAGGCTCCGTCGGTTCCGGACTTTGCGTGCGAGCAGGTGGACTTGGAGCGCTGGTTTCCCATATTCGCAGGCAGGTGACAATCTTGCAGCGCCTGCCTGAATGAACGTGCATGAAACCAAATCGCGGCGCGTCTCGTATCCCGGTAGAGGGGACGTCGCGCCCTTGAGAACGGAGACCGGATGCCGTTGTTCCTGCGTATGGCCTGGAAGGTCACATTCGATGCGCTGTGGCATTTCAGCGACGATGACGGCTGGGCGATGGCCAGCCACGTCGCACTGTCTTCGCTGCTCGCGATCTTCCCGTTCCTGATCTTCGGCACCGCGCTCGGAAGCTTTCTGGGGGCCGACCAGTTCGCCACCACGGCGGTCCACCTGATCTTCGATACCTGGCCACCGTCGATCGCAAAGCCGATCGCCGACGAGATTGTGCAGGTGCTGACGACGCCGCGCGGTGGGTTGCTGACCGTTTCGGTGCTGGCTGCTGCCTATTTCGCCTCCAACGGCGTCGAGGCGTTGCGCATCTCGCTCAATCGTGCCTACCGCGTGGCGGAGAGCCGACCCTGGTACGTGACGCGGATCGCCAGCCTCGGCTTCGTGCTGGCAGGCGTCGTCATCCTTGCCTTCGTCAGCCTGCTGCTCGTGGCGGTACCGCTCGCGCTGCGCTATGCCGACCGCTGGCTGCCGTGGCTGGACGAGGTTCTGTCCATGGTCGACAATTGGGGCCTGGCGCTCGCGCTTCTGATCCTGACCGGCGGGCTGATCGTGTCGCATCTCTGGCTGCCGGATGGCCGGCGCAAGATCATGGACGTGCTGCCCGGCATCCTCATCACGCTCATTGCCTGGACGATCGGCGCCTTCGGTTTCGCCTCCTACCTCTCGACTTTTGCCAACTACGTCTCGACCTATGCCGGGCTCGCCTCGATCATGATCGTGCTCGTGTTTCTCTATATGGTCGGTGCCATCTTCATCATCGGCGCGGAAATCAATGCGGCGATCATGAAGTACAAGGTCAAGCGCATGGTCATCCGCCATTTCCGCGGCATGCCGGCAGTCGAGGCCGCTGCGACGCGGGACATCGCGCTTCCCGAAGATGAGACGTCTTCAGAGCAGAAGCGCGCGGACATGCGCGGCTGAGAGGCCGCTTTCCCTGAGCGCTCCCAGACCCGTATCACGACGGCTTTTCGACAGCTTGCGCCCGTCTGGCCCGAGGATGAGGCGGTGGTGGTGGTAGAGGGGTTCCGGCAGGTCGAGCAGGGTCTGGAGCAGGCGGTGCACTGCCGTCGCATGGAAGAGGTCCTGCCCGCGCACGACATGCGTCACGCCCTGCAACGCATCGTCCACCGTCACCGACAGGTGGTAGCTGGAGGGCGCATCCGGTCGCGACAGAATGACATCGCCCCACGCTTCCGGCCGTGCCGTGATCGCGCCTGCCGCGCTTTCCGGATTGTCCGTTCCGCCTTGAGGGCGGGCGCCGGTCTCGCGCCATGTGAGCGGCCTGTCGACGGTGCCGCAGGCTTTCCCCATATCCAGACGCCAGGCATAGGGGCGTCCGGTCGCGTCTGCCGCGGCAACGGCTTCCTCTTTCTGCCGGGCGTCCCACGTTCGTTCGGGACCGGGATAGAGCGGCGCACCGTCGGGATCGCGCGGCCATGTGCCGCCGCCGGCCTCGATGGCCGCGACATGCGCGCGGATCTCGCCGCGGGTGAGGAAGGCGGGGTAGACGAGGCCGCGGGCCTTGAGGCGGTCGAGCGCGGCCTCGTAGTCGGAAAAATGTTCGGACTGACGCCGTACGGGTTCTTCGAAGGTGAGGCCGAGCCAGGCGAGATCCGTGAAGATCGCCTGTTCGAATTCCGGCCGGCAGCGTGCGCGGTCGATATCCTCCAGCCGCAGCAGAAGCCGACCGCCTGCAGCGCTCGCAAAGTCTGCGTTAAGGAGGGCCGACAGCGCATGGCCGAGGTGAAGCGCGCCGTTGGGGCTCGGCGCGAAGCGATAGACCGGGGGCTTTAACGGGCTGTTCGGCATGGTCTTCTTCTGCCATCAATGTGCAGCCGGGCCAAGACGGCAGGGGAACCCTCACGATGCGGATTTCGAGCGATCACGATGTCTCCTTCGGCCTCGCGGTTCTGGCCACGCTCGATCCCCGCCTTGCGCCCATTATCGCTTCTGCCGGACCGGTGCCGCTGCGGCGGTCCGAACCCGGCTTTTCCGGGCTGGCCGCAATCATCGTGTCGCAGATGATCTCCAAGGCGAGTGCGGCAGCGATCTGGAACCGGATGACATTGCGGCTCGGCATGGTCGAGGCGGGCGCTTTTCTTGCGCTTGCCGAGGAGGATGCCCGCGCCATCGGCCTGTCCGGTTCGAAGATCAAGGCCTTGCGCGCCGCAGCTGTTGCCGTGGAGGCCGGGGTACTCGATCTGGAAGGGATCTGCGATATGGACCCGGACGCCGCCATCGCGGCGCTGGGTGCGCTACCCGGCATCGGCCGCTGGACGGCGGAGGTCTATCTCGTCTTCTGCGCGGGTCACCCGGATGTATTTCCGGTCGGCGACGTCGCGTTGCAGAGCGCCGTCGCGCATGCCTTTCGTCTGGAGGCGCGACCCTCTGCGCGGTCGCTGGATACCATCAGCCTCGCGTGGAGCCCCTGGCGCAGTGTCGCGGCGCGGCTGTTCTGGGCGTATTATGCGTGCTGTATGCGCCGCGATGCCGCACCTGTTCTGGCCTGATGCGGGGTCGCATCGTGTGGCGCGTAACCATCTGAAATGAATCTTTTGTTCCCGATTTCCTTTCGGCTTCACAATCCTGACGTAACGGGCCTAATATAGAAGTGCAGATGCCGAATCGATCAGGAGTCACTGGACTTGACGATTGCAGTCTCACCTCAGGCCTTGCCTGCGCTCGTGTTGAACGCGGACTACCGGCCTCTTAGTTATTACCCTTTGTCGCTCTGGTCCTGGCAGGACGCGATCAAGGCGGTCTTCCTTGACCGTGTCGTTATTCTCGCGGAATACGACCACCAGGTTTCCTCGCCCAGCTTTTCGATGAAGCTTCCGAGCGTCGTGTGCCTGAAGAGCTACGTGCAGCCGTCCCGCCACCCGGCCTTCACCCGCTTCAACGTCTTCCTGCGGGACCGGTTCGAGTGCCAGTATTGCGGCTCGCCGGACGACCTGACCTTCGACCACGTCATTCCGCGCTGCCATGGCGGCCAGACGACGTGGGAGAACGTGGTGGCCGCATGCTCGCCCTGCAACCTGCGCAAGGGCGGCAAGATGCCGCGAAACGCCGGCATGTTCCCGCACCAGAAGCCGTATCACCCGACGGTTCAGGACCTGCACAATAACGGCCGTCTGTTCCCGCCGAATTTTCTGCATGAAAGCTGGATGGACTATCTCTACTGGGATGTCGAACTGCAGCCATAAGGCTTGGCTGTGGTGGACCGCCGACGGGTTTTGCGGGCGCCTGAATGGGCGCCCTTTAGCGTTATCGCGCCTTGACGGCGCCGCGGACGGCGAGGGCCGCGAGCACGAGGCTCGCCAGCACGTTCCAGCCGGCGAACGACAGGCCGAGCACGCGGAGCGCGGCATCCGTGCAGGACGGGCCGTGCTTGCTGTCGAGATCGCCCAGGAGATCGCCGACATTGGGGGAGACGCCCTGCGCGGTGGTCGAGCAATTGGCAGGACCGGCCCAGAAGTGCCACTCGACGCCTGCGTGATAGATGCCGATGCCGGCGCCGACCAGCATCATGATCGCCACGACCGTCAGCAGAAGTCGCGGCAGCCAGGCCGGCATGGGGAAGGCGGCGCTGATGATGGCGAGCACGCCGACGGGAATGCCATAATAGTAGGGCTCGCGCTGCATCAGGCAGAGCGCGCAGGGGATGTAGCCGCCGAGATGCTCGAAGCCGAGCGCGGTTCCAACCGTGACGATCATGCCGAGCGTGACGAGGACGGCGGCGGACAGGGCAGGGGAGCGTTGGATGGCTGTCACGGTCTACGGGCTCCGGAAGGCGGGTTCGCTGTGCGGGTCACGAAGCCCTTACAGCATATCGTTGGGGATCGAAATCTGTTTTGCGGCGGCGGCTTCGCGTGAAGTGTCAGGGCGTGACGATCTCGGGATTGTGCAGGAAGAAGCGGTAGGCGACGAAAAGGACGATCAGCGCGGCGGCGGCCACCGCCGAAATCAGGCCGAGACGCTTCTCGATGAAATGCCGGATCTCCTCGCCATAGCGGCGCAGCAGCCAGGCCAGGAGAAAGAAGCGCGCGCCGCGCGCGATGATGGCGCAGACGATGAACAGGCCGAGGTGAATCCCCGCGACGCCGGACAGGATCGTCACGACCTTGATGGGCGGCAGATGTGCGAGGCCCGAGGTGATCAGCAGCAGCACCAGCATCTCGTTGCTGAAGGACGCACGCATCGTCTCGAAGGCTTCGAGCTTGCCGTAGAATTCGAGCACCGGGCGTGCCAGCGCCTCGAAGGCGTAATGTCCGAGATACCACCCGGCGATGCCGCCGAGCACGGACGCGACCGTCGCGACCGCCGCATAACGCCAGGCGCGCTCTGGCCGTGCGAGCGCCATCGGCAGGAACAGCACGTCTGCGGGCACGAGGAAGATGGAGCTTTCCACGAAGGCGATGACGGCAAGCCAGACCTCGGCCGACTTGCGCGCGGCAAGCGACATGGTCCAGTCGTAAAGGCTGCGGAGCATCGGCAATTCCTCGTTCACGTAACAAGACGGGGCAACGCCCCGGACGAGGCATCCATCAGCTTCTATGCAGGAATACAGCCCCTGTAAATCGCCACGGCGCGCCTGATGCTGCTCCGCACCATCGTTTCCCGATCCCGCCTTCTGCCGATGGACCGTCTTGCCCATTCTCTCGCGCAATTGCCACGCCGACCGCGAAATCCCGGTTGACCAAGCCCGCCCCACCCGTATAAATCCCGATCCTGCCTCTCCGTGCCCCATTGGCGGAATTGGTAGACGCGCTCGACTCAAAATCGAGTTCCGAAAGGAGTGCTGGTTCGACTCCGGCATGGGGCACCATCACACTACCTGAAAATTCAGATCGCCGCATGCCCGTGTCCTCGCCTCGGACCGACGTCCGCACGCTCTTTCCGCCCCTTGAACTTCCGACGCACAGCTTCATTTTTATCCGGTAAGGCGGGAGAAGCCGGGATGGTCGAGGCGCGGTATGGGGTGCGGCAGGAGCGGAGCGGGGGTTGGACGGTCATCGATGAGGTGACCGGGCTGCCGGCGGCGTCGGATGGGCGGGACCTGACGGGGCTTGAGCGGGAGGACGCGCGCGATATTGCGGATGTTCTGAACCGGGACGATCGATCGCGGCGGCGGAGTTCCTTGGTATAACGTTGGGGTATAGCGCTGAGTACAGGTGCTGCAGTTTTGCCTGTGGATGTGAGATCACGTTTTTGAGATGGTGGTTCGTTCTGCATCTGTCGGATATCGCGGTGCGACAGGATGCGTTAGGTTGAACCGACGATGCCGAGCACGCGGGCCTTGGGAGTGAAAATGCAGACGCCGGATTTCATACCTCGCCAATTGCTACCGGATCCTGTCGAGGAGAGCGCCAACCGGCTTGCGGAACACGTGGCCGGCGTTCACATGGAAACCGGTGAGTTCAGCATCATGACCATCACGGTCGAGGACGTCGTGATCGACGGGGTCGATATGGGTGACTACGAGGTCGTCGTTCGCCAGGTCAAGGCGCCGGAGTTTCTCGACCTTGATGCCGAGGAATGATCGGCCAGTACGCGTCTTCGGTATCGTGAGCCTGATATTTCTCAAATGATACGCGGCGCCGTTGCAAGCGTCGGCTATGAGCCGATGCCGGTCATCTCACGAGTGCGCGCGAGCGGACGAATGTCCGTCTCGTGCTTCGCTCGAGGCGAGGAAAATCAGGGGAAAGGGGTGCGCGGACGCTCTACAAACCGCGCGTGGCCAGACAATCGCACGGCAATCCTGAAGGCTTTGTAAAGATTGCAGGGCCTTCTGCGCTTCCGGCGCGCGCTTCTCTCAAGTCATTCATTTCCAAAGTCTTTTTTTACTGAAGTGCTGACGTGGCCATGTCGTTTCCTTAGGCCGCAGGCCTGATCGTCTCATGTCGAGACACAAGCGGAAGCTTCTTAACCGGCCTGATGCAAGGCGTTTGCCGGAAGGTGACAGGGCGTGTCATTCTGAACCCTAACCTTACATATCGGAGACGCTTTCTTGGCGCAGGCATACATGACAGTTTCCCCGGAAAGGGGTTCCGAAAGAGGCCCCGAACGCGAAGTCGATATCGTGACGAGCGCGGTCTTTGCATGGTGTGCCGAGAGGCGGATCGGTTTGCGCACACAAGCCGGCGTCAGTGCCGCGAGCGCTGCCATCGAGCTTTTCGAGCGTGGCTACCGGACGCCGGATGCGCTCTTTCATGCGCTGCACGGCCTGAGCGGTACGGAGATGGCGCATTACGGCTGAGGCATGACCGGATCCTGTGGGCATGCTGTCTCAACGCTTGTCGTCGCGCGGCGGGCGGTTGATTGATCTGCCGGCCGGGGCGGTGATAGGGTCTGAGGATGCCGCCTTGTCGGCATCTTCTTCCCAAGGCAGTTCATGCTCCCGACGTCTTCCACCTATGAGGCCCTGATCCGGGACTTTACCTGGGACATTCCGCACCGGTTCAACATCGGTGTGGCCGTCAGTGATGCCTGGGCTGCGCGGGCGCCGGAGCGGGTCTGCCTGCAGCATTTCAGCCCGGATGGCCACCACGAGGCGCTGACCTACGGCGCCTTTGCCGCACGATCGTCTTCGCTTGCCGCCGGGCTTCTTACGCGCGGGGCTTGCCCGGGTGAGCGTATTGCCATCCTCCTGCCGCAGGGTTTCGAGGCGGCGATCGCGCATGCGGCGATCTATAAGCTCGGCGGCATCGCCCTGCCGCTGGCGCTGCTCTTCGGCGTGGAGGCTCTGGAATACCGGCTGAGGGATGCCGGGGCTCGCGTCGTGGTCACGGATCGCTCCGGGGCTTTGCGGCTGCAGGACATCAAGGCGCGGTTGCCGGATCTGCGGCTGGTCGTCTGCACGGACGGGGGCGAGGCGGCAGACGATACGATCGGGTTCGATGTGCTGGCGGCAACCGATGCAAGCGGCTTCGTTGCGGCGGAGACCGGGCCGGACGATCCGGCCCTGATGATCTACACCTCCGGCACGACCGGGCCGCCGAAGGGTGCGCTGCATGGACACCGCGTCTTGCTCGGCCATCTCCCCGGCTTCCAGTTTCACCATGCCGGCCTGCCGCAGGCGGGCGATCGCATGTGGACGCCGGCCGACTGGGCCTGGGCGGGCGGGCTCCTCAAT
>NZ_JAANCM010000013.1 GCF_011603255.1 Ferranicluibacter rubi
CCCGTGTGGCGGAGCCGATCGATTTCGGGGTCGGCTGCAGCTTCCGCAACCGCTGTCCGCTGGCCGTGGCGCGGTGTACGGTCGAGCGGCCGGAACTGCGTGAGCTTGAGGGCGGGCCGGAGATGCGCGAACGGCAGACCGCCTGCCACCGCGCCGAAGTGCTGCTGGAAACGAACACCCCGGGATGATGGAGACGATATGACCGACCTTCTCGACACCACCATCCCGCAGCTGCGCGCCCGTTTCGCGGATCGCTCTTTGTCGCCTTCCGAGTATTGGCTGGCGGTCGAGGCGCGCATCGCGGCCTTCGAGCCGTCCGTGGCGGCGCTTTATGCCTATGATCCGGACGACGCGCGCGTGCAGGCGGCGGCCTCCACCGCGCGCTGGCTGAGGGCCGAGCCGCTCGGGCCTCTCGACGGCATCCCCGTGACGCTGAAGGAATTGATCGCGACGAAGGGCACGCCGGTGCCGCTCGGCACGGCCGCGACGGTCTTGACGCCGGCGGAGGCGGATTCTCCCGTCGCCGCCCGGATGCGAGAGGACGGTGCGGTCATCTTCGCCAAGACCACCTGTCCCGACTACGGCATGCTCTCCTCCGGTCTGTCGAGCTTTCACCCCTTGAGCCGCAACCCGTGGAATACGGCCATGAATCCCGGCGGATCGAGCGCCGGAGCCGCCGCAGCCGGTGCCGCCGGCTATGGGCCGCTGCATATCGGCACGGATATCGGCGGCTCTGTTCGCCTGCCGGCCGGCTGGACGGGGCTGTTCGGCTTCAAGCCGAGCAATGGCCGCATCCCGATCGATCCCTACTACGTCGGCCGATGCGCCGGGCCGATGACGCGGACGGTCGAGGATGCGGCCTTCGCCATGGCCACGCTGTCGCGGCCGGACGAGCGGGATGCCACGAGCCTGCCACCGAACGCGATCGACTGGATGGATCTCGACATAGACGTCAAGGGCATGCGCATCGGCCTGATGCTCGATGCCGGCTGCGGGCTGGAAGCCGAGCCGGAGGTGAAGGCGGCCGTGACCGCCGGCGCCCGGCAGTTCGAGGCGGCGGGGGCCGAGATCGTCGAGGTCGGGCCGGTGATGACGCGGGGGATGCTGGATGGGCTCGACCATTTCTGGCGGGCGAAGTTCTGGGGCGATATCCGGGGCCTTCCCGCCGAGCGCCGGGCGATGATCCTGCCCTATATCCATGCCTGGGCGGAAAAGGGCGCCGACGTTACCGGGGTAGAGGCGGTCGCGGGCTTCGGACAGACGATGGAGATGCGCAAGGCGGCGGCACAGCTGTTTTCGACCGTGGATGTCGTCCTCTCGCCCACCAATCCGGTCGTGTCCTACCCGGCCGATTGGGCTTCGCCCACCAACGATCCGGAACGGCCGTTCGAGCACATCGCCTTCACCGTGCCGTGGAACATGTCGGAGCAGCCGGCAGCCTCGATCAATGCCGGCTTTTCCACCTCCGGCATGCCGATCGGCCTGCAGATCGTCGGTCCGCGCTTTGCGGATCTCACGGTGCTAAAACTCTCGAAGCTGTTCGAGACCCTGACGGGCGGGATCCCCAGCTGGCCGCGCCCAAGCTGAGCGGCTTTACTCGGCGGCCACGATATCCGGGCGTTCGAGATTGACGGCGATGTGCGGCCAGAGCGGTTCGGTGTCGGCGATCAGCGCCGTCGTGCCGGCCGCGATCCAGGGAATGTCGGTGCCGGGCCGCGTGCCGATACGCACCTCCAGCCCGGCCTCACGGGCAATGACGGCGCCGCCGGCGATGTCCCACATGGTCGTGTACATCTGCAGATGGCCATCATAGGTGCCGCGTGCGGCAAAGAGCAGGCCGATCGAGGTGGAGCGGATCGACTGCACGACCCAGCCGGCATGGCGCAGGCCGACCGTGAGGGCGGCAACCTCCTCGGCCTCGTTCGGCGAGGCATCGCCCAGCGACATGACCCTGACATCCTCGAACGGCACGGTGCGGGTGAAGGGCTTGCCGTTGCACATCAGGCCGGTGCCGTCGGCCGCGGCATAGATCTCGCGGAACACCGGCATGGCGACGACGCCGAGATCGGGCCGGCCATGGGTAACATGGCCGAGCGAGATGCCCCAGAGCGGCGAGCCGCGCAGGAAGTTGGCAGTCCCGTCGATCGGATCGATGATCCAGTAGGCATCGCCGCCCGTGCCGCCCATCTCCTCGCCGACCACCGGCTCGCCCGGAAAGGCTTCCGCCAGACGCGCGCGCACCAGTCGCTCGACACTCGTATCGGCCTCGGTCACGAAATCCTGAAAGCCTTTGCTTCCCGTGGCGATGGTGGCGCGGGCCTCGAAGAAGCCGAGCGCCATCTCCATCGCCTCCTCGATCACAGCAACGGCCTTCTCCAGACGGGTCTGCGTCGTCGTCATGTCGGTATCCTCTGATGTTTCGGACGATGCACCCTGTCGCCTTCCGTCGTCTCTATCGCGGGTTTTGTGCACTGCGCAAGAGCTTCGCGAACCTCTGTTTCGCTCCGTGCCATCCCGTTGCGCGATGCGTCGAACGACCTTCCAAACGCATGCGATGCCGCCGTGATTGACAGCATCAAGACTGTTAACTACAGTTAACAGATGATCGAAGTCCGCCAAACCTCTGTCTTTGCCAAATGGGTCGGCGACCTTCGCGATCAAAACGCCGTGGCACGAATCGTCATGCGCATTCGCCGGATGGAAACCGGCAATTTCGGTGATGTGAAGCCAGTCGGCGAGGGTATCAGCGAATTGCGGATTCCCTACGGTCCCGGATATCGCGTCTATTTCGTACAGCAAGGCCGTCAGGTCGTTATCCTCCTGTGTGGTGGCAATAAATCGAGCCAGGCCCGGGACGTCGTTGAAGCCAGGAGACTGGCAAAGGAGATTTGAACATGTCCACCGAAACGACGAAATTCGATATTCAGGACCACCTGAAGAGCGATGAACAGCGGCTTGCTTATCTTGAAGCAGCCCTTGAAGACGGTGATGCGAAGTTCGTGGCGGTGGCGCTTGGCGACATCGCCCGTGCGAAGGGTATGTCAGCGGTCGCCAGAGATAGCGGTCTTACCCGTGAAGCGCTGTACAAGGCGCTGAGTGAAAAGGGCGACCCCAAGCTTTCGACCCTCTTCAGTGTCGTGAAGGCTCTTGGTCTGAAGGTTTCCATTACCGCGTAGACGACGGTGATCGCTCTGTTGTTCGAACGTGTTCGCGACGTGGAGACGGGCTCGAGCGGCCAAAGCTTGCGGTGCTGAAATGAGCTCTTTCAGACGCATGAGCGGTGGTGCGAAGGCAGTGTGCGGAAGGGTGTTGACAAAAACCGTTTTGTTTTCATAGGTAGACGGCATTCCGACGGGTGTCCTTTTGAGGGCTGAGATGGCGAGAGCCGAACCGTTATGAACCTGATCCGGGTCATACCGGCGTAGGAACGGAAACAGGTGTCCGCCCACGGCCCTTTCTCTCTTCTCCGCTCGCCTGGATCTCCGTCGTCAATGTTGGAGATCGCTCATGCCGTTCCTCGTCCGTCCACTATTCCCGCCGCGCGTTCGCTGCGTCTAGCCGTGCGCGCCTTTCACGCGGCGCTCGGGCTCTGTGTGCTGGTTCTGCTGTGGCAGGCCGGAACAGCCGGGTTTTCGCCGCCGGCCTATCTGCTGCCGTCGCCGCTGGCGGTCGCCAAGGTGTTCCGGGACCAGTGGGATTTCCTGCTGGCGCAAAGCCTCGTCACGCTTTCGGAAATCCTGATCGGGCTCGTGGCCGGCGCGGTGCTCGGTGCGGGAACGGCATTCGTGCTGGCGGCGAGCCCGCGCATCGGGCCGTTCGTGTGGCCGACGATTCTCATCCTGCAGGCGCTGCCGGTCTTCGTGCTGGCGCCGATCCTCGTCGTCTGGCTCGGATTCGGCATGGCGTCGAAGGTTGCCATGACCGTGCTGATCATCTTTTTTCCCGTCGCCTCCGCCTTTGCCGACGGGCTGAACCGGACGGAGCGGGACATCGTGGATGCGGTGTCCTTGACGCAGGCCTCGCACTGGCAGGCGCTGGTGTCGGTGCGTGCGCCATTGGCACTTCCGAGCCTCGTCTCCGGTCTGCGCGTTGCCGCCCCTCTGGCGCCGCTGGGGGCCGTGGTCGGCGAGTGGGTCGGCGCATCGGCCGGCCTCGGCTTCGTCATGGTGCAGGCCAATGCCCGCATGCAGACCGCGACCGTCTTTGCCGCCATGGTCGTGCTCGCCGTCATGACGTTGCTCCTGCGCCTGCTGGTCGATCTCCTCACCGCCCGCCTCGCGCCCTGGGCGCGGGACGGCGTGCGCCTTCATCCCGAACGTCGAACCACTCAAACCGTCTCATCCTGGAGATCTTCATGATCCGTCTTTTCATCGCGACGATGCTTGGCCTGTCCAGCCTTTTCGCCTCCACCTCCGCGCAGGCCGCCGACAAGCTGACCGTGCTGCTCGAATGGTTCGTCAACCCCGACCATGCACCCATGGTGATCGCCCAGGAAAAGGGCCTCTTTGCCAAAGCAGGGCTCGATGTCACACTCATGCCGCCGGCCGATCCTTCCGTCGTACCGCGGCTCGTGGCCGCCAAGCAGGCGGATATCGGCATCCACTACCAGCCCAATCTTTACCGCGATCATGAAGCCGGGCTGCCGCTCGTGCGCTTCGGCACGCTGGTGGAAACGCCGCTGAACACGGTGACGGTGCTGGCCGATGGGCCGATCAAGAGCCTGAAGGATTTGAAGGGCCGGAAGGTCGGTTATTCCGTTTCCGGTTTCGAGGATGTGCTGCTGCAGCGGATGCTGGCGTCCGAAGGCCTTTCGAAAGGCGATGTCGAGCTCATCAACGTCAACTTTTCGCTGTCGCCGTCGCTGATTTCGGGTGCGGTGGATGCAACGATCGGCGGCTATCGCAATTTCGAACTGACGCAGATGAAGCTCGAGGGACATCCCGGCCGCGCCTTCTTTCTGGAAGAGCATGGTATCCCGGTCTATGACGAGCTGGTCTTCGTCACCCATCGCGACCTCGTGAACGACGCCCGTCTGCCGCGCTTCCTGTCGGCCGTCGAGGAGGCGTCGATCTTCCTCACCAATCACCCTCAGGAGGCCTGGGCGCTGTTTACCAAGGCCTATCCGAACCTCGACGACGAACTGAACCGCACCGCCTTCTTCGACACGCTGCCGCGCTTCGCCAAGCGTCCCTTCGCGCTCGATACCGGCCGCTACGCGCGGTTCGGCGCCTTCATGCAGGAGGAGGGGCTGATCGCGAAGGCGCCCGACGTTACCGATATCGCGGTGGAGCTGAAATGAGCGAGATCACGCCACAGGCCGTGGCAGGCATGCTGGCGCGGGTACGGCAGGCGCGGCCGCGTGTGCATTGCCTCATGAACAGCGTGGTGCAGAAGTTCACCGCCGACGGCATCACGGTCATCGGCGGCATTCCCTCGATGACCGGCTCGCTGGAGGAAGTCGAGAGCTTCGTCGGCCGCGCGGATGCGCTGACCGTCAATCTCGGCACGCTGGATGCGGAGCGCCGCGAGGCGATCCGGCTTGGCGTCGCGGTCGCGCGGGGACAGGGCAGGCCGTGGATCGTCGATCCCGTCCATTGCGATTATTCGCCGTCACGGCTCGCCTTTGCGCGGGAACTGATCGCGCTGCAGCCGACCGTCGTGCGCGGCAATCGTGCCGAGATGGCGCTGATCGGTGAGACGCCCGGAATCTTGCGGATCGTCACCGGCCCTGTCGATCTGCTGCAGCTCGGAGAGGCCTCCGTCGAGATCGGCAACGGGCATCCCTTCATGGCGCAGGTGACGGGCACCGGTTGCCTTTCGGGCGGCGTCATCGCCGCGTTTATGGCCGTCGAGCCGGATGCGCTTGCGGCCGCTGCGGCGGCGCTGACGGTGACCGGGGTCGCGGCGGAACGGGCGGCGCCCCATGCGCGCGGGCCCGGCACCTTCGCTGCGGCCTTTCTCGATGCGCTGGCAACGGTCGGCGACACCGACATTCTTCATCACGCAAGGATCCGACATGACCAACCCGAACACGAATAAGGTCGATGACCGCCTGAACGCGATCGTCGATGCATCGCTGGCGGACATCGCACCGCTGCCGGAGCTGGCGCTGCTTGCCGCCCGCAATGGCGCGACGCTGATCCAGTACCGCGACAAAACGGCCTCCACGCGCGTCATGGTCGAACGCGCCATCGCCATCCGCGAGGCCCTTGCCGGCACCGGCGTTGCCTTCGTCGTCAACGATCGGGTGGACGTGGCGCTGGCAGCCGGCGCTGCCGGCGTGCATCTCGGGGCCGACGACATAGATGCGGAGACGGCGCGGCGGTTGCTGGGCGACGCCGCGATTATTGGCCTTACGGTGAAAACGGCTGAAGATGCGGAGCGTGCGGGTCGTGCGCCGGTGGACTATGCCTGCATCGGCGGCGTGTTCGAGACGCTCTCCAAGGTCAATCCGGATGCCCCAGTCGGGCTTGACGGGTTGCGCGCGCTGCGCGAGACGATCCGCGCCCTTCGGCCGGATCTGCCCGTGAGCGCCATCGCCGGCATCGACCTGTCGCGTGTGCCGGAGGTGATCGCGGCCGGTGCCGACGGCGTGGCGGTGATCTCGGCGATCTTCCGGGCGAGCGATATCGCCGGGGCGACAGGCGCGTTCCGCACGGCGGTGGATGCCGCGCTGGAGAGCAAAGCATGACGGCGATTGCGCTCACCATTGCCGGCTCCGACAGCGGCGGCGGTGCCGGCATCCAGGCCGACATCAAGACCTTTTCCGCGCTCGAAACCTTCGCCACGAGCGTCATCACCGCCGTGACGGCGCAGAATACGACGGGCGTGACGGCGGTCGAGGATATCTCGTGCGGCCTGATCGCCGCGCAGATGGCGGCGGTGTTTTCCGACATGGATGTCCGGGCGCTGAAGATCGGCATGGTATCGCGGGTCGAGACCATCGAGACTATCGCGGCCGGCCTGGTGGGTTTTGCGGGGCCCGTCGTCCTCGACCCTGTCATGGTCGCGACATCGGGCGACCGGCTGCTGCGGGAAGAGGCGATCGATGCGCTCCGGACCGTGCTGGTGCCGCGGGCCGCGATCGTGACGCCGAACCTGCCGGAGGCATCCCTCCTGACGGGACTGCCGATCGCGCATGACCGCGCCGCCGTGACCAAGCAGGCGGAGGCCATTCTGAAGGCCGGGGCGGCGACCGTGCTCATCAAAGGCGGGCATGGTGACGGGCCCGAGAGCATCGACCTGCTGTTCGATGGCGAGAGCGTGCGGGCCTTCGCCGCACCGCGCATCGCCACGCGCAACGACCACGGCACGGGCTGCACGCTCGCTGCCGCCATCACCGCCCATCTCGCGCGCGGCTACGCGCTGGTCGAGGCCGTCAGCCTGTCGAAGACCTATCTCCATCAGGCGCTGGAAGCGGGGCGTGGTGTTGCGATCGGCAAGGGGCGGGGGCCCGTGCACCATTTCTACAGGTGGTGGACGGCGTGACGGCCGCGCCGGGCCAGGGGGATATCGGGACCGGCGTCCGCCACCTCGGTGTGCCGGCGCGCATCGCTGGTGCTATCCTGCGCGTGCTCGACCGTGTTCTCGGGACCTTGGCCGGCCTCGTTCTCGCGATCATGCTCGTGGTGGTGCTGGCCGGTGTCGTGCTGCGTTATGGGTTCGGAACCGGACTGATGGGCGCGGAGGATCTGGGGATCTGGCTGCATATCGCCCTTATCGCGCTTGGTGCGCCGCTGGCGCTGAACGGGCCGCTGGCCATGCGGCTCGATATTCTGGTGTCGCGGCTGCCGCTTTTGCCGCAGCGGCTTGCCGGTATCGGGGCGGATGCGGTCTCTGTGCTCGCCGGCCTCGTGCTCGTCTTCGGCGGCGGGGCTGTCATGGAGATGGTTGGGGGCACGTCGCCGACGCTGGGCGTGCCGGAAGCCTTGCGCTTCGGCTTGCCCATGCTTGGCGGTGCGGCCCTGCTCGTGATGCTGGTTCTCACCCGCATTGCCGAGCGGGACATGTTGCGGGCAGTCGCGGGACCATTGCTGGGCGCGGCGGCGCATCTTCTCGCGGGCCATGTTGTCATCGAGACGTCCTGGCCGCCGAGCGTCTGGCTGGCGCTCGTCGCCGGGCTCGGGCTTCTGTTGTCGGCGCCGCTGGCGCATGCGTTCCTGGCGGCGGCAGCGGTGGCGATCGCCTTCGGCAGCAGCCTGCCGGAGCCGGCGATCCTGTCCACGACCGTTGCCGGCCTGTCCAAGTTCCTGCTGCTCGCGGTGCCGTTCTTCCTGCTCACCGGGGCGCTCCTGACGGCGTCGGGGGCTGCCGACCGGCTGGTGCGGTTCGCGGCAAGCCTCGTCGGGCACCGCCGTGCCGGTCTTGCGCAGACGGTGCTTCTCACCGGCGTGTTGTTTTCAGGCGCTTCAGGCTCTTCGGTCGCGAACGCGGCCTTCGGCGCGGCGACGTTCCAGCCGGAACTGGTGCGCCATGGCTATCCACCGGCGCAGGCCGGCGCCATCGTCGCGGCGACCTCCGTGCTCGACAATGTCATTCCACCCTCCATCGCCTTCCTGCTTCTCGCTGCCGCGACCAACCTGTCGATCGGCGCGCTGCTGACCGGCGGCTTTTTTGCCGGCGGGCTGATGGCGTTGTGCCTTGCTGTGGCGATTGCGCTCACGGACGGTGATCACGGGCGCATGCCGCGCGTCGGTCGCGGCGTCCAGATGCGTGCGGCGCTGTCGGCCTTGCCCGCCTTTGGGCTCGGGCTCATCGTCGTCTTCGGCATCCGCATCGGCATCGTCACGACGACGGAGGCGGCAGCGCTGGCGGCGGCCTATACGCTCATTCTTGCATGTCTCGCTCGGCGCGGTGTCGCCAGCATCGCCAGCGTTTTCCGACAGGCCGCGGTGGAAGCGTCCGCCATCGGGCTCCTCATCGGCACGGCCGCGCCCTTCGCTTTTCTACTCGCGGTCGATGATATTGCGGGGGTGATGCAGTCCGTGGTGACGCTGCTCGGGGGCAGCGCGCTTGCGGTGCTTCTGCTCTCCAACCTCGTCCTGCTGGCGCTAGGGCTGATCCTCGATATCGGCGCAGCGATCCTCCTGATCGGGCCGGTGCTGCTACCGGCGGCCGTTGCCGCGGGCATCGATCCCGTACATTTCGGGGTGATCCTCGTGGTCAACTTGATGATCCACGGGCTGACGCCGCCGCTCGGCCTGCTCGTCTATGTCGTCTCCGGCGTCACCGGCGTGCCGGCATCCGCTCTGTTCCGGGCCGTGCTTCCCTATCTCACCGCGCTTCTCGTCTCGCTTTTCATCCTGTCCGCGCTCGCGCTCGTCTTCCGTCCCTGAGGATATCAACGCCCATGTCCACCACCCGCCGTACCTTCCTCACGTCAACCTTGGCCGCCGGCCTGTTCGCCCCGGCGCTCATCCGCCCTGCGCTCGCAAAAACCACGAGCATCACGGTCGCCTCGCTGCTCGGCGAGGACAAGCCGGAAACGAAGATCTGGCGGCATATCGCCGAGCGGGTGGAAAGCCGCATGCCCGGCCGCTTCCGGTTCAACATCGTCGCCAATGGCGCCTTGGGCGGGGAAAAGGAGGTGGCCGAGGCGAGCCGGCTCGGAGCCGTGCAGGCGAGCCTGTCCACGGTCTCCTCGCTGTCCGGCTGGGTGCCGGAGCTGCAGATCCTCGACCTGCCGTTTCTCTATCGCGATGCCGCGCATGTGGCGCGCGTCGTGAACGGCGAGATCGGGGCCGACCTCCAGGCCAAGCTCAAGTCTCAGAACTTCGTCGCCACCGGCTTTATCGATTACGGCGCACGGCATCTTCTGGCCAAGGAGCCGATCCTGCGTCCGCAGGAGATGGCCGGGCGGAAGATCCGGGTGATCCAGAGCCCGCTGCACATCAAGCTCTGGTCCGGCTTCGGCGCGGTGCCGGTCGGCATTCCCATCACCGAAACCTACAATGCTCTATCGACCGGCGTTGCCGATGCGATGGACCTGACGAAGTCCGCCTATGCCGGCTTCAAGCTCTATGAGGTCGTGCCGGTGATGATGCTGACCGGCCATATCCGGGCCTCCGGCGTCGTCTATTTCGCCGGCAGCTTCTGGAACGGGCTCTCACCCGAGGAGCAGCAGGTGCTGTCGGATGCCTCGAAAGAGGGTGCGGCCGCGTTCAATGCGCTGATCGTCGCCGACGAGGAAAAGAGCGTCGCAACGGCGCTGTCCCACGGCGGGCAGGTGTTGGATGTGCCGGATATCGCAGAATGGCGGCAGAGCGCGCGCGGCGTCTGGGAGGCGTTCGCGCCTGTCGTCGGCGGGCAGGCGCGTATCGATGCGGTGGAGACGATCTAAAGCCGGTGGGGGCGAAGCGAGTGCTTCGCCCCCACCGGATACATTATGCGACGGGTTGCGTGGGGCCAGGGGCCGGCTCGGTGAACCATTTCGGGCCCGTTTCGGTCATGTAGATGTGGTCCTCGAGGCGAATGCCGAAGCGGTCGGGGAACACGACCATCGGCTCGTTGGAGAACACCATGCCGGCGCTGAGGGCCAAGGTGTTGCCGCGTACGATATAGGGATGCTCGTGGATTTCGAGCCCGAGGCCGTGGCCGGCGCGGTGGGGCAGGCCAGGCAGCGTGTAGTCGGGGCCGAGGCCGTGGCGCATGAGCACCGCGCGGGCGGCATCGTCGAGGCTGTGGCAGGGCGCGCCGATGTGCGCGGCATCGAACACCGCCTGCTGCGCCTCCCGCTCGATTGCCCAAGCCCGGGCGAATTCCGGCGTCGCTTCGCCCAGCATATAGGTGCGGGTGAGGTCCGAGTGGTAGCCGTCGATCCGCGTGCCGGTGTCCACGAGGATCGCATCGCCTTCCGAAAGCACCTGATCGCCATCCGCGCCGTGGGGCAGGGAAGTGGCCGTGCCGAAGGAGACGATGCAGAAAGTGGAGCCGGAGCCGGCCAGAGTGCGATGCTCGCGGTCGATGAAGCGCACGATGTCTGACGCCCGCACGCCCGGCGCCATCTGCGCATGCGCACGCTTGTGTACCTCCAGCGTGATGTTCATCGCATGCTGGATGATGGCGATTTCGGCCGCGGACTTGACGATCCTGATGTCGCGAATGACGGGGCCGCCATCCACGAGGCGCTCCGACCCGAAGGCTGTCGCCAGCGGATGATAGATGGCGAGAGGCAGGGCATCGTCGAGCGCGAGCGTGCCGTCCGCACCGATGATGCGGCGGACGAGGTCGGCGGGGCTCTCCTCCTCCTGCCAGACGGCGATCTCGCCCGACAGATGCGGCAGCGTCTCGACCCGGCTCTGCTCGAAGCCGGGGACGATGTAGTGCAGCGCGGTCGGGGTGACCAAGGCGCCGAGCAGCCGCTCGCTCGCATGCCAGTGAAGGCCGGTGAAATATTGCAGGCTCTTCGAAGAACCGAGCAGGAGACCGGCAAGGCCCTGGGCGTCGAGGCTTGCACGCAGTTTGTCGAGGCGCTCCCGCCGCTCGGCATCGGAAATGAACGCGGGAAGGCCGAGATCGGTGTGGGGCATCATATGCTTTCTGTCTGTAGGGTGCGGTGAGATGCGGGGCCAGCGTTGCCAGGCCGCTCAGAGGTTCTGGATGGCGGTCGCCTTGCTCATGTCGCGGGCGACGTATTCCTGGATCTGCCGCACGATCTGGGCTGCGTGAGCGATGGCGAGCCGGTCGCACTCTTCCACGTCGCCCGCTTCGATCGCGACGATGAATGCCTCGTGCTCATCGACATATTGCCGGGGAAGACGGTCGTCAAAGGTCGAGTAATAGAGCCGCAGGATGCGCCGTCCCTCGTCCAGCAGGCGGCTGAAGAAGGTGACGTAATAGGGATTGCCGCCGAGCACGGCGATGGCGACATGGAATTCGCGGTTCGCTTCGATCATGCCATAGGCATCATGGGCTTCGACCGCCTCGGCAAAGGCCCGCTGATGCCGGCGGATCTCTGCCATCTGCACGGCGTCGCGTCGCGAGGCGGCGGCGCGGGTGGTTACGCGGTACATGAGAGTGAGCGCGTCGAAATAGGTGGGAAGCTCGGCGAAATCGATGGTGGCGACGATGGTGTTGCGGTTCGGTAGCGTCGTCACAAGACCGTCGGCGGACAGGCGCAGCAGCGCTTCGCGGATCGGCGTTCGGGACATGCCGAAGCGTTCGGACAGCCGGACCTCATCGAGCGGGCTGCCGGGCGACAGCGCCATGGAGAGGATTTCGGCACGCAAGGCGGCATAGACGCTCTGCGTTCCCGAGCCGCGGGCGCGAACCGTTTCCGGGGAGATCGCTTCCGTCATGAGACCCCTTTTGGCGTTCCGATGCGCCCTGCATCACCAAGGCCTGCGCCGGTTCTACCACGGGGTAATACAGGATGTCGACATAATGGGCGCGTTTGGCACAACGAAAAACGGCGCGGCAGGTGTGCCGCGCCGTTGGTGATTGAGCGGTTACGGGGAACCGATCAGAGATTGACCTTGGCGTTTTCGCCCATGTCGGGCTTGGTGTTCGAGACGGCGGCTGCGGCCATCTTGATGTAGCTGATGACGGTGCCCGGGCTATCCCAGTATTCGGCGAAGGACGGGGTGACGCGCAGGATGCGGATCTTCGGATCATCCGGGCTGTCCCACCAGGCCTTGGCCGGGGTGCCCCAGAGTTCCTTGATCTTTTCGCGGTCGTTCTCGACGGTGGCGGTGCCGGACAGCGAGACGTATTTCTGGCCCTTGGTGTCGGCGAAGGCGAGGCAGACGTTGGGGTGGGCTTCGACCTCGTCGTCCTTGTGGCTGTCGGCATCCGTCAGGAAGTAGACGGAATTTTCCATACGCTCCACATAGGCCGCCATCGGCCGGGCGCGGATGTCATTGCCGGTTTCGGTCGCCAGCATGCAGAAGCCGATCTTGTCGATCAGGTCCCAGACCTTCGTCGTGTCATCGGTATGCGCCATGTGTGTCTCCTTGCGTTCGTTTCGCGAGAAGAACAGCGGAGACCGGCTTTCTGTTCCCTGACGGGTGGCGGTCTGCGGTATCAGACCAGTTCCAGCAAACCCCGGGCCGCGGCTTCATCGGTGATCAGCGTGTGACAGCCGGTGCGGGCCATGGTGGCGCGGATGGCCGCGACGCGCTTTCGACCGCCCGACGCGATGACGACGTGGCGGGCCTTGGCGACGGCCGAGAGGCCGACGGACATGACGCGCCGGTTCAGCGGATGATCGACGCTGTTTCCCGCCGCATCGAGGAAATGACAGAGCGTGTCGCAGACCGTTCCGGCGGCGAGCAGCGCCTTCAGGTCCTCCGGCAGCAGGAAGCCCGGGGAGAGCGAGGAGCCATTCGCGCTGAAGTCGCCGCAGCTGACGACGGCGATGTCGAGCATTTCGGCGGTGGCGAACAGCCGGTCCAGTCCGCAGCGCTCGATCAGGCGCGCTTTGGTCTCCTCCGAATCCACGATCAGCGGCGCCAGCATCAGCATGCAATCCGCACCGAGCGCGCTCGCCAGCCGCCAGGAATAATCGACCGGATTGAGCGTCGAGGTCTCCACCAGCCCGCCCAGCAGCGAGACGATCTTGGCCTTTTCCATGCGCGGCGGACGGAAGGTCTGGAGCGAGGCGCTGAGCGTGCGCCCCCAGCCGACGCCGACGACATTGCCGTCGCGGATCACCTCCGACAGGAAGGTGCCGAGCGCCGCTCCGACATCGCGGGCCGTTTCATCCACATCGCCTTCGCCCGGCACGACGATCGCCTCGTCCAGCCCCAGCTTTTCCTCCAGACGCAGTGCGAGGCCGGTGCAGTCCTCCGGCGTCTCGTTGATCCAGATCTGCACTTCGGCGCGCTTTACCGCCTCGTCCAGCATGCGGATGACGGTCGCGCGGCTGATGCCGAGGTTTTCGGCGATGTCCTTCTGCGTCAGGCCCCTGTTGTAATAGAGCCAGGCGGCCCGCAGGCGCAGCGAGCGCGTGTCGAGCAGGATGTTGGGGTTGGTGCGGTCCAGTCTGGCCAAGGCTTCGATCCCTCCGCGTCAGCGGTTTGCCGCGTCAGCGGTCTCACGTGTCGTCACGATCCGTTTGATAGCCCCGAAATCCGAGGGTGGTGGCACAACTTTTGAATAAACGATTTGACAAAAGTCATCAAGCTACTCATATCCAGACGTGCCGGAAGCGGAACCCGAAGCTCGTATTCCCGTTCGGTCTCACGATCCGTCGCGCCGCGGCGGAGGTCCTATCGAGGGCAGCAACGACGCGCCGCAGAGGCCGCCTGCCGACCCTCCTGACAAAAAGATGACGAAAGGCGAAGATGATGTCCAAGCTGGAACAATTACGCGGCATCACGACCGTCGTGGCCGACACGGGTGATATCGAGGCCGTTGCCCGCCTCAAGCCGGTGGATTGCACGACCAACCCGACCATCGTGCTGAAGGCACTGGGAACGCCGCTGTTCGACGAGATCAATGCGGAAGCCGTGACCTGGGCGAAGAGCCAGTCGACCTCGGGCGATGCGCTGGTGAGCGCCGTTGCCGACCGTCTGGCCGTGTCCGTTGGCGCCGAGCTTTCCAAGCTCGTTCCCGGCCGTGTCTCGACCGAAGTCGATGCCGACCTGTCCTTCGACACCGAAGGCTCGATCGCCAAGGGCCGCGCCATCATCGCCGCCTACAAGGAGCGCGGCATCGAACGCGACCGCATCCTGATCAAGCTCGCCTCCACCTGGGAAGGCATCCGCGCTGCGGAAGTGCTGCAGAAGGAAGGCATCGACTGCAACCTGACCCTGCTCTTCAGCATGGCCCAGGCGGTCGCCTGCGCCGACGCGAAGGCCTTCCTCATCTCGCCCTTCGTCGGCCGTATCCTCGACTGGTACGTCAAGTCCACGGGCGAAAAGTACACGTCCGAAACCGATCCGGGCGTCGTCTCCGTTCGTGAGATCTACAACTACTACAAGGCCAACGACATCAAGACCGTCGTCATGGGCGCCTCGTTCCGCAATATCGGCGAGATCGAAGCCCTTGCCGGCTGCGACCGCCTGACGATCAACCCGGCGCTGCTTGAAGAGCTGTCCAAGGATGAGGGCAAGCTGGAGCGCAAGCTTTCGCCGGAAAACATTACGCCGGTGGACAAGATCCACATGGACGAAAAGACGTTCCGCTGGATGCTGAACGAGGATGCGATGGCGACCGAAAAGCTCTCGGAAGGCATCCGCGCCTTCGCCAAGGACCTGCAGGCGCTTCGCGACCAGGTTTCCAAGCGTCTGGCTGTCTGAGCAGGCGGTAACGCTGATGGACGTTGAAGGAGGCCGGTGCATTTCGATGCATCGGCCTTCTCGCTGTCATGCTCTTGTGCCAATTTGCACGGGCTCCCGCAGGCCACATCATGTCCATGCGGAAAAGCGAACGTTCCCTGTTTACAAAAGTATTACAATATGATTTTTCTGTCCGCGCCGTTCGCGGAACGGCATTCTTCGGGAGGGGAATCAGGATATGGGTGCATGCGGGATCGGCGGCTTCAAGGTCGCTGGGATTGTCATGCACGATGGGCGTTGTCGATCCCGAGGTTCGGATCGGGGATCGCACCTGACGTCTCTGCTGCGATCCCAGCGCGTGTCGGCAGGACGCGTTGCGGTCGCAGCAGTCCGTGACATCTTGGCAGGCTGACATTCGCATTTTTCTGGAGCTTTCATGTTCACTCTCGGTATCGACTACGGCACCAACTCGGTTCGCGCCCTCATCGTGCGCGCGTCCGATGGCAAGGAATACGGCACGGGCGTCGTGGATTATCCGAGCGGGACGCAGGGCGTGCTGCTCGATCCCCGCGACCACAATGTCGC
Organism: Ferranicluibacter rubi; assembly: GCF_011603255.1. Classification (GTDB taxonomy): domain Bacteria; phylum Pseudomonadota; class Alphaproteobacteria; order Rhizobiales; family Rhizobiaceae; genus Ferranicluibacter; species Ferranicluibacter rubi. The sequence goes on from NZ_JAANCM010000013.1 coordinate 15,804, forward strand.
CCGCCAGAGCCCGGCCGATTATCTCTACGGCCTGCAGGAAAGCGTCGCGCGCGCCCTGAAACAGGCCGTCGCCCAGCCGGATTTCGAGGTCTCCAAGGTTGCCGGCATCGGCGTGGACAGCACGGGGTCGAGCCCGCTTCCGGTGGATGCGACGAACCAGGCGCTCGGCATGCTGCCGGAATTCCAGTCCAATCCGAACGCCCAGTGCTGGCTATGGAAGGACCATACGAGCTGGCGGGAGGCGGCCCGCATCACCGAGCTTGCCGGTGAGCATCGCCCGCAATACATCGCCATGGTCGGCTCGACCTATTCGTCGGAATGGTGGTGGTCGAAGATCTGGCGCTGCCTGACGGTCGCCCCCGACGTGTTCGCAGCGGCGCATTCCTGGGTCGAGCTGGCCGATTGGGTTCCCTCTGTCCTCTCCGGCGTCAAGAACCCCAGCGACATCGTGCGCGGCGTCTGCGCGGCCGGTCACAAGGCGCTCTACAACAAGGCGTGGAACGGGCTGCCGGACAAGGAATTCCTGGCGATGCTCGATCCTGAGATTGCCGAACTGCGCGACCGTCTCTACGACAACGCCTATGATGCCGCGACGCCGGCTGGTGCGCTGTCCACGGAGTGGGCCGAGAAGCTGGGTCTTCCCGCGGGCATCCCCATCGCCGTCGGCGCGTTCGACGTCCATTACGGTGCCATCGGCTGCGGTGTCGAGGAGGGCACGCTGGTCAAGGTCATCGGCACGTCCACCTGCGACTGCGCCGTCGTGCCGGTGAAGACGCAGCCGGGCGACATCCCCGGCATCTGCGGCATCGTGGAAGGCTCGATCCTGCCTGGCTTCTTCGGCGTCGAGGCCGGACAGTCGGCCGTGGGCGATATCTTCAAGTGGTGGGTCGAGGGCGTCTGCGGCGGCTCCGGCGCGCTGCATGGCGAATTGACGGCGGAAGCCGAGCAGCTGAAGCCCGGCCAGACCGGCCTGCTGGCGCTCGACTGGAACAATGGCAACCGCACGATCCTCGTCGATCAGCGCCTGTCGGGCCTGATCCTCGGGCAGACGCTCTACACGACCCGCGCCGAGATCTATCGCGCCCTGGTCGAGGCAACGGCCTTCGGCGCGCGTGCCATCATCGAACGCATCCGGGAATACGGCGTCGCGGTCGACCGCGTCGTCTGCACGGGCGGCATTGCCGAGAAGAACCCGATGCTGATGCAGATCTATGCCGACGTCACCGGCTGCACCATGCTGGTCGCCGGCTCCAGCCAGACCTGCGCGCTCGGCGGCGCCATTGCCGCATCGGTTCTGGCTGGCGCGCACACCGATTTCGAGGCCGCACAGTCGGCCATGACCTCGCTGCGCGACGAGCGTTACACGCCGATCGCCGAAAACCAGGCCGTCTACGACGACCTCTACAGGCTCTACCGCGATCTGCATGACAGCTTCGGCGGTCTCAACAAGCAGGCGGATCTCTCCGGCCTGATGAAGAGCCTGATCGACATCAAGTACGCCGCCAACAGCTGACAATTCCGCACCCTCAAAGGTGCGACAGGATAGACAACAAGGACTGATACGATGTTTGGTTTGAAGCCCGCTAAAATCTGGTTCGTCTGCGGATCGCAGCATCTCTATGGCCCGGAAGCGCTGCAGCAGGTCACGGCGCATGCCGAGGAAATCGCCAAGGCGCTCGACGCCACCGGCAATTTCCCGCTGGAAATCGTCTGCCGCCCGATCGTGACGACGCCGGAACAGGCCGCCGATCTCTGCATCGAGGCCAATGCCGATGCGGAATGCGCCGGCCTCATCCTTTGGATGCACACCTTCTCGCCCGCCAAAATGTGGATCCGCGGCCTCGCGCAGCTGAACAAGCCGTTCCTGCACCTGCACACCCAGTACGATCGCGAACTGCCCTGGGCGACGATCGACATGGACTACATGAACCTCAACCAGTCGGCACATGGCGACCGCGAAGCTGGCTTCCTGCACACCCGCCTGCGCCTCGGCCGCAAGGTCGTCGTCGGTCACTGGACGGACCCGGAAGTCCATCAGCGCATCGACGCCTGGATCCGTGCCGTTCGCGCCTGGCATGACTGGCAGGGTGCGCGCTTCTGCCGTTTCGGCGACAACATGCGCTTCGTTTCCGTCACAGACGGCGACAAGGTCTCGGCCGAAATGGCCTTCGGCTTCTCGGTCAACACCTACGGCATCGGCGATCTCGCTGCCCGCATGAACGCCGTCAGCGACGAAGACGTGAAGGCGCTCGCCGCCGAATACGTCAAGCTCTACAATGTCGTGCCAGAGCTTGCCGAAGGCGGCGCCAGTCATGAATCGCTGCTTTACAACGCCCGCCAGGAACTCGGCATCCGCGCCTTCCTCGAAGAAGGCGGCTTCAAGGGCTTCACCACCACCTTCGAAGACCTGCACGGCCTGACCCAGCTGCCCGGCATGGCGCCTCAGCGCCTGATGGCCGATGGCTACGGCTTTGCCGGCGAAGGCGACTGGAAGACGTCGGCTCTGCTGCGCGCGCTGAAGGTGATGGGCGAAGGCCTGACCGGCGCGACCTCCTTCATGGAAGACTACACCTACCATATGGCGCCCGGCTCCGAGCAGGTGCTCGGCTCGCACATGCTGGAAATCTGCCCGACGATCGCCAGCGGCACGCCGTCGGTCGAGATCCACGCGCTCGGCATCGGCGGCAAGGACGATCCGGTCCGCCTCGTGTTCGACGCCGTCAAGGGCCCGGCGCTGAATGCGTCGCTGATCGATCTCGGCAACCGCTTCCGCCTGCTCGTCAACGAAGTCACGTCCGTCGAGCATCCCGATCTGCCGAAGCTGCCGGTCGCCCGCGCCGTCTGGGAATGCAAGCCGGACTTCAAGACCGCCTGCACCTCCTGGATTCTCGCCGGCGGCGCGCACCACACGGTCTACAGCTACGACGTGACCACCGAGATGCTGGAAGACTTCGCCACCATCGCCGGCATCGAGCTTGCCCTCATCAACGACGACACGACGCTGCCCGCCTTCAAGCAGGACCTTCGCAACAACGAGGTGTATTACCACTTCGCCCGCGGCATCCGGGGCTGAGGGCGTCATGTCGATCTATACGGAACTGAAGCGCGAAGCCTACGAGGCCAATGTCTCGCTGCCGCGCCACGGCCTGATCAACCTGACCTTCGGCAATGCGAGCGCAGTCGATCGCGCCCGCGGCGTCTTCGCGATCAAGCCGAGCGGCGTGGACTATACCGCGATGACGGTCGAGGACATGGTCATCGTCGATTTCGACGGCAAGCGGGTGGAGGGAACACTCAACCCGTCGTCCGACACGCCGACGCATCGTCGTCTGCTGATGGCCTTCGAGGAGATCGGCGGCGTCGTGCACACGCACTCCTCGCACGCGACGGCCTTTGCCCAGGCCGGCATGCCGATCCCGATTTTCGGGACGACGCATGCCGACTATTTCAACGGCGAAATCCCCGTGACCCGCAAGATGACGGCCGAGGAAATCGGCACGGCTTACGAGTGGGAGACCGGCAACGTCATCGTCGAGCGTCTCGGCAATGTCGATCCGCTCGATTTTCCAGGCGTCCTCGTCAACCGCCACGCCCCGTTCACCTGGGGCAAGACGGTGGCGAAGGCGGTGGAAGTCGCCGTCGCCGTCGAGTGCATCGCGCATATGGCGATGATGTCGCTGCAACTCGCGCCGAAGCTGCCGCAGATCGAGCCGGAACTGCTCGCCAAGCACTTCAAGCGTAAGCATGGGCCTGGCGCCTATTACGGCCAGAGCGACACCAAAACCAAGTCCTAAGTGCCTGAAACCATAACACCCGCGTCTCACAACGCGGGTGTTTTTGCATGCGCCGGTGGAGGTCGAATGGCGCGTAAAAACGTGCGTGAAAAATGTCGAATGGTTGCATTTTGGCGCACGCATTCCCTTTACTAAAGTCATATTGTATGACTATATACGGCCATCGCTGAGGAGCGATTTTTGGGAGGAAATCATGAAGTTTGTTAAGGCACTTAGCTGTGCAACGGTTCTCGCTGGCTGCGTTTTCTCGAGCGTATCCGCTGCCGACATGACGGTCGGCTTTTCGCAGATCGGCTCGGAGTCCGGCTGGCGCGCGGCAGAAACCACGGTGACGAAGCAGGAAGCCGAAAAGCGCGGCATCGACCTGAAATTCGCCGATGCCCAGCAGAAGCAGGAAAACCAGATCAAGGCGCTGCGTTCGTTCATCGCGCAGGGCGTCGATGCGATCTTCGTCGCGCCCGTCGTCGCGACAGGTTGGGACGAAGTGCTCGGCGAAGCCAAGGATGCCGAAATTCCGGTCATCCTGCTCGACCGTACCGTCGATGCCGACAAGAGCCTCTACATGACGGCCGTCACATCGGACCTCGTGCATGAAGGCAATGTCGCCGGCAAGTGGTTGGTCGATACGACCGCTGGCAAGCCGTGCAACGTCGTCGAGCTTCAGGGCACGACCGGCTCCTCGCCCGCCATCGACCGCAAGAAGGGCTTCGAAGAAGCGCTGAAGGGCCACGACAATCTCAAGATCGTCCGCTCGCAGACCGGTGACTTCACCCGCACCAAGGGCAAGGAAGTCATGGAAAGTTTCCTGAAGGCCGAGAACGGTGGCAAGAACATCTGCGCCCTCTACGCCCACAATGATGACATGGCCGTCGGTGCGATCCAGGCCATCAAGGAAGCCGGCCTGAAGCCGGGCACCGACATTCTCGTCGTCTCCATCGACGCCGTGCCGGATATCTTCCAGGCGATGGCAGCCGGTGAAGCCAATGCGACGGTCGAACTGACCCCGAACATGGCCGGCCCCGCCTTCGACGCTCTCGCCGCCTTCAAGAAGGACGGCAAGGAGCCGCCGAAGTGGATCCAGACGGAATCCAAGCTCTACACCCAGGCCGACGAGCCGCAGAAGGTGTACGAAGCCAAGAAGGGCCTCGGCTACTAAGACATCTCCCAAGCCCGGATTCATAGATCCGGGCGAAGGGTTTCCAGCATGCAACCGGCGGGAGCGGAGGCCTCCGCCGGTTCATTTCTGCCGGTCGGCAATGACGCGCTTCGTTCCAGCGCTCCCGGCCGCCGTCGCCCCGTATATCCCGCCTTTCCGACTCCGTATGCCGGAGGGGGCGGGCCCAACCGGGCGACACAGCATCCACTGACAGCATTGGAGCGATCCGGGCGCATGACCGCCGGCGGGTGCTCCGGGAGGGATCATGCAGGCAGATCGGGATACCGTTCTATCCGCCAACCGCATCGACAAGGTATTTCCGGGTGCCAAGGCGCTCAGCCAGGTCGATTTCTCGCTCCGGCGCGGCGAGGTGCATGCGCTTCTCGGCGAAAACGGCGCGGGCAAGTCCACGCTGGTGAAGTGCCTGACGGGTGCCTATCACCGCGACGGCGGCACGATCCTGCTCGATGGCACCGAAATCGACCCGCGCGACACGCTGGACGCGCAGCGTCTGGGCATCGGCACGGTTTATCAGGAGGTCAACCTCCTGCCCAATCTGAGCGTTGCCGAAAATCTCTTCCTCGGGCGCCAGCCGCGCCGGTTCGGCCTGATCGACACGGGCGCGGTCAACCGCAAGGCCCGGGCGCTGCTTGCCGAATACGAGCTCGACATCGATGTGACCGCCGGTCTCGACAGTTTTTCCGTCGCCATCCAGCAGGTGATCGCCATTGCCCGCGCCGTCGATGTGTCGGGCAAGGTGCTGATCCTCGACGAACCCACCGCCAGCCTCGATGCCCATGAAGTCGCCATGCTGTTTCGCGTCGTGCGGCGGCTGAAGGCGAGGGGGCTCGGCATCATCTTCATCACCCACTTCCTCGAGCAGGTCTACGAGATCACCGATCGCGTCACCATCCTGCGCAACGGCCAGCTGGTCGGCACGCGCGACACGGCGAGCCTCGAGCGGCGCGAGCTGATCGCGATGATGCTGGGACGCGAGCTTGCGGCGGAAGTGCATGACGAGGCAGGCGCCGCAAAGGTCGCCGATGGCTCCGTGCGCTTCCAGTTCCGCGATTTCGGCCGCAAGGGCCGCATCAATCCGTTCAATCTCGACGTCAAGGCGGGCGAGGTCATCGGCATTGCCGGGCTGCTCGGTTCCGGCCGCACCGAAACGGCCGAGGTCATGTTCGGCGCCCGACGTGCCGACAGCGGCACCGCGACGATCGACGGCAAGGTGGCGGATCTGTCGTCGCCGCGTGCCGCCATCCGCCAGAAGTTCGGCTTCTGCCCCGAGGACCGCAAGACGGATGGGATCATCGGCGACCTCTCGGTGCGCGAGAATATCGCGCTGGCCCTTCAGGCCCGGCGTGGCTGGGCGCGACCGATCGCGCGTGCCGAACAGGATCGACTGGCCGCCGAGTACATCAAGGCGCTCGACATACGCACGACCGACGCGGAAAAGCCGATCCGGCTTCTTTCGGGCGGCAACCAGCAGAAGGCGATCCTTGCCCGCTGGCTCGCAACCAACCCCGAATTCCTCATTCTTGATGAGCCGACGCGTGGCATCGATGTCGGTGCCCATGCCGAAATCATCCGGCTCATCGAAACGCTCTGCGAGAAAGGCATGTCGCTCATCGTGATCTCGTCCGAAATCGAGGAACTGGTGGTCTACAGCCACCGCGTGATCGTGCTGCGCGACCACCAGCACGTGGCCGAACTGACGGGCGCCGAAATCACCACGGACAGCATCGTCAATACGATTGCCGGGCCGGCGAAGACGCCGGCCGAGCTATCGGCCACCGCCGGGGAGATCGCGTAATGTCCATGCTCGGCCTCTACGGCAGGCGGCTCCTGCCGCAGTTCATCGCGCTCGCTATCATCCTCGGCCTGGTATCGATCGCTTTTCCCGGCTTCTTCAATCTCCAGATCCAGAACGGTCGGCTCTACGGCTCGCTGATCGACATTCTCAATCGCGGCGCGCCGGTCGCGCTTCTGGCGATCGGCATGACCGTGGTCATCGCCACCAAGGGTATCGACCTTTCCGTCGGTGCCGTCATGGCGATCTGCGGGGCCGTCGCGGCATCCGCGATCACCTCCGGCTACTCGCTGCCAGCGACGCTGCTGCTCACGGTCGGCGTCGGCGTTCTCTGCGGCTTGTGGAACGGCATCCTCGTCGCCATTCTCGATATCCAGCCGATCATCGCCACGCTGGTGCTGATGGTGGCCGGGCGCGGCATCGCGCAGATGGTAACCAACGGCGCCATCCTGACCTTCAACGACGAAGGCCTGATCTTCATCGGTAGTGGCTCTCTGTTCGGCCTGCCCATGCCGATCGTCATCTGGATCACGGCCGGCATTCTCGTCGCGCTGCTGGTGCGGCGCACCGCGCTCGGCATGCTGATCGAAGCCGTCGGGGTCAACCGCCGGGCGAGCACGCTTGCGGGTGTCTCGACCCCTGTGCTGCTGATTGCGGCCTATGTCCTCTCCGGCCTCTGCGCCTCCGTTGCCGGTATCATCGCGGCCGCCGATATTCGCGGTGCCGATGCCAACAATGCCGGGCTCTGGCTCGAACTCGACGCGATCCTGGCGGTCGTTATCGGCGGCACGTCGCTGCTCGGCGGCCGGTTCTCGATCGCGGCCTCGCTGCTCGGCGCCATGATCATCCAGTCGATCAATACCGGCATTCTCCTGTCGGGCTTCCCGCCCGAGTTCAACCTGATCATCAAGGCGGCGATCATCGTCTTCATTCTGGTGCTGCAATCGCCCAAGCTGCAAGGCACGCTTGCCTTCTTCTCCCGATCGAATGCCGCCACCAAGCCTGCGGAGAGCAAAGCGAAATGAAAGCCAAACATCTTCCGCTGGCGGCGACGATCCTTATCTTCGTTCTGTCCTATGCGCTCTGCGCCTTCCAGTACCCCAACATCCTGTCGACGCGCGTCATCGGCAATCTGCTAACGGACAATGCCTTCCTCGGCATCGCGGCGGTCGGCATGACCTTCGTCATCCTCTCGGGCGGTATCGATCTCTCGATCGGCTCCGTTATCGCCTTTACCGGCGTCTTCCTTGCGGTGATGATGGAGAACACCTCGATCCATCCGCTGGCCGCCTTCGTGCTGGTGCTGATCATCACCACCAGCTTCGGCGCGCTGATGGGCGCTATCATCCATCATCTGGAGATGCCCGCCTTCATCGTGACGCTCGCCGGCATGTTCCTCGCTCGCGGCATGGCCTTCGTGCTATCCATCGACAGCATCCCGATCCGCCATCCGTTCTATGCGACGATGAAGAGCTTCTACCTCAAGCTTCCGGGCGGCGGGCGGTTGACGCTGATCGGTGGCGTCATGCTGCTGGTCTTCGCGCTCGGCATTCTCATTGCCCACCGCACCCGCTTCGGCACGAATGTCTATGCGCTCGGCGGCGGCGCGCAGACGGCGCGGCTGATGGGGGTTCCCACGGGCCTGACGACGATCATGATCTATGCGCTCTCGGGCCTGCTCGCCGGCCTCTCGGGCATCGTGTTCTCGCTCTACACCTCGGCCGGCTATTCGTTGGCGACTGTCGGCGTCGAGCTGGATGCGATTGCGGCTGTGGTCATCGGGGGAACGCTTCTGTCCGGTGGGTCGGGCTTCGTGGCGGGAACGCTGATCGGCATTCTCATCCAGGGGCTCATTCAGACCTATATCACATTCGACGGATCGCTCTCCAGCTGGTGGACGAAGATCCTCATCGGCTTCCTCCTCTTCGCCTTCATCCTGCTGCAGAAGGGCATTTTGTACCTATCGCGCAACAACCGCGCGCTGGCCTGATACGAAACGGCCCCGTCAGTTCACACTGGACGGGGCCGCTTTGCTTTGCGCTCTAAGGGGCCTCAGGATGCCTTGCCGGGGTCGCCGGCGCTGGCGTCGCGCTCCTCGTAGTTCAGGTCAAAGTCCTTGCCCTCGCGCTTGCTCCCGCCCGGACCGCTGTTGACGGTGCTGTCCTCGGAGCCGGTGATCACGGTGGGCTTTGCGCTCGTGACGCCGTTGTTGTCGCGGCCGATCGTCGGACGCGTGAATGCGCCCTTGGCATCGGTTTCGGCTGCGGGTTTCTGATACTCGGCCATGATGGTTTCCTCTCCGCGTTTATCCGGTGTCGAACGTCTGTCAGACGATATGGTCCGTGGTCTTCCAGTGATCGGCGATCTCGATGAAAGCCGCCTTGATCTCCTCGCGGGTCCAGCCGGCATGCATGGCGGCTTCCGTCACCTGCTGTACCTTCGCTCCGATCGCCTCGCGGCAGTCGAGCGTCCGATCGGCATAATCGTCTTTTTCCCGTGGTTCCTTGATGGGCTGCATGGCGGTTCCTTTTGCTTTTCCTGCATCGGCAAGTGCCGCCGTCCCGACGGATGGCTTCCCGGTGCGTCGGCTCTCGATGGGCCGGCTCTGACAAGAGAACCGCCGGCTGCGGGATAGGTTCCTGTTGAGGCTGCACTGCCCGGTCCCGCCTGGGACGTTGCCCGCACGGGAAGTTGATGGCGTTGCGGAACTGGCATCGCTTTAGGCCGTTGCTGTTCTTCCCGCCTCTGGAGCTTCCGATATGTCCAACGTGCCCAAGATCACGACCTACACAGCGCCTGCCGGCGGATGGGGGTCGGTCAAGTCGCTGATGCGCCAGGCGCGACAGAGCAAGCGGCCGATCTCTATCCTGCCGGGTCTTGCCAAGATCAACAAGCCGGACGGGTTTGCCTGTGTCAGCTGCGCTTGGGCCAAGCCCGCCAAGCCCCATCCGGCCGAGTTCTGCGAGAACGGCGCCAAGGCGACCTTCTGGGAGCTGACGGCCGACCGCGCAACGCCCGCGTTGTTTGCGCGGCATACCCTGACCGAAATGAAGGGCTGGGACGACTTCAAGCTCGAATCCACTGGCCGGCTCACGCACCCGATGCGCTACGAAGCTGCGACCGACCGCTATGTCGAGACCACCTGGGAAGAGGCCTATGCGGCAATTGGCGCCGAGATGAAGGCGATCCAGGCGGAGGATCCGAAGCGCACCGTGTTCTACGCATCCGGCCGCGCCTCGCTCGAAACGTCCTATATGTATGCGCTGCTGGCCCGGCTCTACGGCAACAACAACCTGCCGGACAGTTCCAACATGTGCCACGAGTCGACCTCCGTCGGGCTGCTGGAAAGCATCGGGCAGCCTGTCGGTACCGTGCGGCTGGATGATTTCGAGGCGGCGGATGCGATGTTCTTCTTCGGGCAGAACCCGGGATCGAACAGCCCGCGCATGCTGCACCAGTTGCAGGAGGCCGTGCAGCGCGGCGCGCGGATCGTGACGTTTAACCCGCTGAAGGAGCGGGGGCTCGAGCGGTTCGTCAATCCGCAGGACCCGGTGCAGATGCTGACGCAAAATGCGACCCAGATCTCCTGCCAGTATCATCAGGTCAAGGCCGGCGGCGACATCGCCGTCATCGTCGGCATGGCAAAGGCGCTGCTGGAGGCCGACGATGCCGACCTGCAGCGCGGCGGCAAGGGCGTGCTCGACCGGGAATTCCTCGCCCAGCACACCACGGGCGCCGAAGAGTTCATCGCCTATGTCAGGGCGCAGGACTGGCTGGCGCTGGAGCGGGAATCGGGTCTCAGCCGCAGCGCAATCACGGAAGCCGCCGGCGTCTATATGACCGCGAAGAGCGTTATGGGCATCTACGGCATGGGTCTGACCCAGCACAAGCTCGGGGTTCAGACGGTTCAGGTGCTCGTCAACCTGCTGCTGCTGCGCGGCAATTTCGGCCGGCCGGGTGCCGGTATCTGTCCCGTGCGCGGCCATTCCAACGTGCAGGGCCAGCGCACCGTCGGGATTTCGGAAAAGCCCGAGCTGGTGCCATTGGACAAGCTTGCGGAACTCTACGGCTTCGAGCCGCCGCGCGAAGAAGGGCTTGCAACCGTGGATGCCTGCAAGGGCATCATCGAGGGAACGGTGGATGCCTTCATAGGCCTCGGCGGCAATTTCCTGCGGGCCGTGCCGGAACAGGGACTGATGGAAGAGGCGTGGCCGCGTATGCGGCTGACGGTGCAGATCGCGACCAAGCTCAACCGGGGCCACCTGTTCAACGGTCGTGTCGCCTATCTCTTGCCGTGCCTCGGACGCACCGAGATCGATCAACAGGCGAGCGGGCCGCAGACCGTGACGATGGAGGACAGCACGTCCTGCTTCCACGGATCGAAGGGTTTTCACGCGCCAGCCGCCGATACGCTGCAGTCGGAAATCCGCATTGTCGCCGAGCTGGCAAAGGCGTCGCTGGCGCCGAACCTGCGTGTTCCCTGGGACCGGTGGGTGGACGACTATGCCACGGTGCGCGACGCGATCGAGGCCACCTATCCCGACCTCTTCAAGGATTTCAACAAGCGGATGCACACGCCCGGCGGCATGGAAAAGCCGCTGCCGGTGCGCGATTTGATCTGGAAGACGGAGAGCGGCAAGGCCGAGTTCAAGCTGCCGAAATCCCTATCGGCAAGTTTTGCCGGGGACGGTCCCGATGTGTTGCGGCTGATGACGCTGCGCTCGAACGATCAGTTCAACACGACGGTCTATGGCTATGACGACCGTTTTCGCGGGGTAGATGGTACGCGCATGGTGTTGTTCCTAAACAAAAAAGAGATGGCGCGGATCGGCGCGCGGGCAGGCGAGACGATCGCGCTCGAAACCGTTGCCAACGACGGTGTGGCGCGCCGCATCGACGGGCTGCAGATCGTGCCCTACGACATTCCGGACGGGTGCTGTGGCGCCTATTATCCCGAATGCAACGTGCTGATTCCGCTCTGGCAGCATGCCGAGCGGAGCAAAGTGCCCGCGGCGAAATCGGTTCCGGTGCGGATCGTGCGATAGCTTAAAGACAAAAAGCCCGCTTGCCGGAGGGGACGGTAGGCGGGCTTTCGCATTTCGACGTATCTTTGATCAGGCCGCGTTGGGATCAATCAGGGCGAAACCCATGCCCGGCTGTTTGCGCCGGCGTAGGACGGCGGGTGTTTCCGTCAGGATGACTTCGAGCGTCGGATTGACGATACCCGACACGAAATGTCCGCCACGCGTGGTGCAGTCCCTGAGGCCTAGGACCGCGTGGAGATGCAGGCTCGGCTTGCCGTCATCGTCCTCCGCCACGTCGCCGAGGAGGCTCAGAACCTCGCTCTGCTCCGCGACGTCTGTGTTCACGTAGGATTTCTCCGCCATGTCGAACCAGGCGATGGTGGCCTCAGAGAACGCGCCAATCGCGGTGATCGACGCGCCGCTGATGGCGTTCTCGGCAGCGAACTGCGTGATGGCGGCGAAGGCTTCCTCTTCTTTTTCGAGGATCAGCACGAACATGCGATCTGTTGTGCCGCTGGAGATCTCGCGGCTCTTCATTGCAGCGGCTGCCCGTTGGAGGCGGAGAGGCCGCCATCGACGGCGATATTGGCGCCGGTGATGAAGCTGGCATCGGGGCTGGCGAGGAAGGCAATGACGGCGGCGACCTCTTCCGGCTCGCAGACGCGGCCAAGAGGGATGCGCTCGTAGAAGGTCTCAAGCAGCGGCTCGTCGTCCATCATGTCCTCGGTCATGCCGGTGCGGGTGAGGCTCGGGCAGACCGCGTTGACGCGAATGCCGCGCTTGCCGAGGTCCATGGCGAGCGCGCGGGTGAAGTTGACGACGGCGCCCTTGGCGGCATTGTAGGGGCTCATGCCCCAGTCGCCGCCCATGCCGGAGACGGAGGCCGTGTTGATGATAGAGCCGCCGGTCTTTTCGAGATGCGGGATTGCGGCGCGGCAGCCGTAGAAGACGCCGTCCGCATCCGTTGCCATGACCTTGCGCCAGGCGTCGTCGGTGATTTCTTCCGGCTTGCCGCTTTCTGCCGTTCCCGCATTGTTGACGAGCACGTCGATCTGTCCGAAGCGATGAACGGCGGTTTCCACCAGCGCATCCACGGAGGTGGATTGGGAGACGTCGGCCACCTGCACCAGCGTACGATCTTTCGGGAAGGCCTGTGCGGTGGTTGTCAGCGTCTCCCCATCCTTGTCTACCATGACGACGCGAGCGCCTTCATCGGAGAAGCGACGGGCGGTGGCCGCGCCAATGCCGGAGGCCGCACCGGTGACGATGACGACCTTGTCTTCGAAGCGATTCATGCAATCTTCCTTCATGTCAGTCTCTGCCGCAGCGCCGAGACGCTGCGGCACGTATTTTGTCGCCGCCGCCGCCTTACCCGGCAGCGACGGGACAGCGGGCACCGGGCTCACTTACGGGCACGGGATTGCGTTCCGAGCGGAAGGCCGCCGATGAGTCGTAGGCCTGACGGCGCATGCGCATGATGGAGCCAAGCGGCTGGTGCTCAACAATGCCGTTCCAGGGGCGGAAGGACAGGCCGTCATCGATGCGCTTCTGCTTCTCCTCCGTCCAGGCATCCTGCGGCTTCACAGTCAGCCGTGCCACGGGAATGAACGGGCTTTGGTCTTCATCCCACAGCGCGGAGGCGTCCTCGACCGGCATGGCTTCCAGATCCGTGCAGAGCTGCACCCGAAGTTCCCATGTCGCGGTCTCGCCGCCGAAAAAGCTCCGGACGGCGTTTCTCAGCGCGTTCTCGTCCTTATCGGCGTCGATCGGCTGGTCCTTCAGAGCTTTCAGGTTCTCGGTCACCGGCACCAGTGTAAATTTGGCGATGTAGTCGCCATAGCGGTGCGGCAGCTGCGTAAAGAAGCTTTCGCCGAGAATATGGGTCTCGGGATGGCCGCCGAGGCTCTTCAGCGTAGCACTTTCGGCGCCGAATTTCTCCAGCGCACTTTCCACGACGCGGAAGACCTTCGATGCCACCTCCTTGGTTCGCTCCATGCGGTCGGTCGTTAGCGCCAAGCCTTTGAGGTTCGTCAGGAAGGCCTTGGCGCTCGGGGAGTTGAACAGCTTGCCATTGACCATCAGGAAATCCTGGCTGGTCGAACCTTCCAGCCCGCCGGGCAGGCGCTCGCCTTCGACATCGAGGATCTTCAGCGAGAAGCCGCGCGGGGTCGATACGCTGTCATGGAGGATATCGCCCGGCGAGGTGGACAGGCGGATGACCGCCTTGTGCCGGCCGGGCTTGGCGAAGATGCCTTGCGCGAGAGGCTCCGGCAGATCGGGCAGAATGTCCAGCTCGCCATCGAGCAAGCCGTGGCTCTTCGCATGCACGCTGCGCACGGCATGGCCGCCATTGCGCCAAGTGGTGTGGGCGATGGAGAGCAGGGTTTCGGCCAGCGCCCGGGACGTCTCCGGCTCGTCCTTTTCGATGGTTTCGACATCGGGGCGGTAGCGTTCAAGTTTCGTGGGGAGCTGGGTCATGCGTGCTTCAACTGGCTTTCAAGAATCTTGTCGATGGTGATGGGGAAATGGCGGAAGCGCGTGCCGGTCGCGTGGTAGATCGCGTTGGCAACGGCTGCGGCAACGCCAACGATGCCGATCTCGCCGAGGCCTTTCACGCCGATCGGGCTTGCCTTGTCGTCATGCTCATCGACGAAAATGACCTCCAGATCGGAAATGTCGGCGTGCGCCGGCACGTGATATTCGGCGAGATTGTGGTTCATGATCCGGCCGGTGCGGTGGTCGATCATGCTTTCCTCGTGCAGCGCCATGCCGATGCCCATGACGATGCCACCCAGGATCTGGCTGCGGGCCGTCTTGGGGTTGAGGATGCGGCCGGCGCCGATGGCGCTGACGACGCGGGTTACCCTGATGACGCCCAGCTGCTCGTCGATCTTGACCTCCACGAACACGGCGGAGTGGGTGTAGCTGACGAACTTTCGCATCTGCAGCATGTCCGGCCCGGCCTTGCCCGGCTCCTCGACGGAGGATAGCTGCTTGGAGGCGAGGATATCCGACAAAGCGATACCCACCTGGCTGTTGACGTCCAGCACCAGCCGGCCGTCGCGGATCACGACCTCCTCGGGCTTTGCTTTTCCAAGCGGCGAGTTCTCCATGTCCTGCGCCATGTCGAGCAGCGTCGCCTTCACCGCTTCCGCGGCGATCTGCACGGCGGAACCGGTGGAGGCCGCAGTCCAGGATCCGCCTTCCACACCCGTGGTCGGAAGCGTCGAGTCGGCGATCGCGACATGGACGGCCTCGATCGGCACGTCAAAGGCCTCGGCACCGAGCTGGGCGAGGATCGTGTAGGTGCCGGTACCGATGTCGGTTGCGGCGGCAGACACGGTGACCTTGCCGTCGATCGCGTAGCGGACCTTCGCTTCGGCCGGCGCCATGCCGGCCTCCCAGAAGCCGGTGGCCATGCCCCAGCCGACGAGATCGTGCCCGTCGCGCATAGAGCGGGGCGCCGCGGACCGCTCGCTCCAGCCGAAGGCTTCAGCGCCTTCGCGGTAGCAGGCGTGCAGCGCCTTGGAGGTCAGCTGTTTGTCGCCGTTCTGGTCGAAGTGGATGAAGTTCTTCACCCGCAGGTCCAGCGGATCCATGCCGATTTCGGTAGCAAGCTCGTCCATGGCGGATTCGAGCGCGAGAACGCCGGTGGCCGCCCCCGGTGCGCGCATGTCGCCGGGCGTGGACATATCGACCTGAGCGAGTTCGTAGGTCAGCTTGGCATTGTCGCACTTGTAGGCGAGGCCCGACCAGTTGACGACGACCTCCTGATAATCCTCGTAGCGCGACGTTGCCTGCACGGCGTGGTGCATGACCGATTGCAGCATGCCGTCCGCGTCGGCTGCGAGCGACACCGTCTGCAGGGAGGAAGGCCGCCATGTCAGGGCGAACATTTCCTGACGCGACATTTCCACCTTCACCGAGCGCTTCAGGTCGAGGCTCGCCATGACGGCGAGAAACAGCTGGTGCTTGGGACGCAGGCCTTGTCCGAAAGCGCCGCCGACATAAGCGTTCTTGACGACGACATCGTCCGGATCGAGCCCGAAAATGTTGCAGATATAGTCGCGCGAGGCCTGCGACCCTTGCGTCTTGTCGTGCACGGTCAGCTGCTGGTCGCTCTCCCAGAGCACCGTGGTAGCAAACAGCTCCATCGGATTATGGTGCTCACCCTCCATCACGTATTCCGCGGAGATCCTGTAGGCAGCACCCGCGAAAGCCTCTTCCGGTTCGCCGCGCGGCTTCGGCGGCGGCTGGATGCCGGAACGCTTCTTCTTCGGCTCGTAGGCGTTCGGGTAGACGGTGTGCAGGTTCGTCTCCGGCGTCTCCGCCTTGTATTCCACCGTCACGAGCGACGCCGCATCGCGTGCGGCCTCGTAGGTTTCCGCGATGACGAGCGTCACCGGCTGTCCATCGAACTGGATGTGAGGCTTTTCGAGCGGGCGGAACGGGCTGCCGGGCGGGGCCACGCTGTCCTGCCACTTGCTGTCCCACCAGGCCGCACTTGGGCGGTTCTCATGCGTGTAGATCTTGACAACGCCGGGGACGGCCTCGGCCTTCGACGTGTCGATGTTGCGGATCTTGCCGGTGGCGATGGCGGACAGGACGATAGCGCCATGCAGCATGCCGGGCTCGTAATGCTCGGCCGCGTAAGGCGCGGTGCCGGAGACCTTTAGCGGGCCATCGATCCGGGAGACCGGGAGCCCTACGATTTTGGAGGGGTTGAACATGGAATTCTCCTAGCGAATGGCTTTTTCGGACTGCACCTGCGGCGTGCCGCTGGCGGCCTGCGTCAGGGCGCGGATGATCGTCCGCTCGGCCATCGGGATCTTGAAATCATTGCCGCCTTGTCCCTGGGCGCCGGCAAGAAGCCGCTGCGCCAACTGGCGGAACGTGGCCTCGTCGGCAGGCTTGCCGGCGCATTCGGCCTCCGCGAGCGGATTACGCCACGGCTTGTGCGCGACGCCGCCGAGCGCCACACGGATATCGACGATCGCGCCGTCCTTCATGTCGATCGCGGCTGCGACCGAGACGAGAGCGAAGGCGTAGGACAGGCGGTCGCGGATCTTCAGATAGCTGTGGTTCGCGGCGAAGTGATCCGGATGCAAGCGGATGGCGACGACCATTTCGTCCGGCGCCAGCGTGTTGTCATATTGCGGCTCGTCGCCGGGAAGGCGGTGGAAGTCGAGGAAGGGAATATCGCGCCGGCCATCGGGGCCCTCCACCTCGACCACGGCATCGAGCGCGGCGAGAGCGACGCACATGTCGGACGGGTGCGTGGCGATACAGGAGGCGCTTGTGCCGAGGATCGCATGGATGCGGTTCACGCCGCCGATCGCGCCGCAGCCGGAACCTGGCTCGCGCTTGTTGCACGGGCTCGACGGGTCGTAAAAGTAGTAGCAGCGGGTGCGCTGGAGCAGGTTTCCGCCCGTGGTCGCGGCGTTGCGCAACTGCGGGGAGGCGCCTGCCAAAAGTGCGCTGGCGAGCAGCGGAAAGCGATCGATGACGGTTGGATCATAGGCGAGCGCCGCATTGCTCACCAGCGCGCCGATTCTCAACGAACCGTCTTCAAGCGTTTCGATGTCCTTCAACGGCAGGCGGTTGATGTCGATGACGGTGGCTGGGCTCATGACGTCGTACTTCATAAGGTCCACGAGATTTGTGCCGCCGGCAAGAAGCCGAGCCTGCGGATCTGCCGATAACGCCGCCACGGCGCCGGCAACATCTTCGGCGCGAATGTAGGAGAACTGTTTCATTCCGCAGCCTCCTTGTAGCTCTTGCCGGACCGCTGGCCCATCACCTGTTCGATCGCATCCGCGATGTTGGTGTAGGCCCCGCATCGACAGAGGTTGCCGCTCATCAGTTCACGGATTTCTTCGCGGGAGTGCGCATGGCCTTCGTTCATAAGGCCGGCGGCGGAACAGATCTGTCCGGGCGTGCAGTAGCCGCACTGGTAGGCATCGTGATCGACGAAGGCCTGCTGGAGCGCGTGAAGATTGCCGGGCTGCCCAAGACCTTCGATCGTAGTGATTTCGGCACCGTCGAGCGTGACGGCGAGTTTCAGGCAGGAATTGACCCGCTGTCCGTCGATGAGGACGGTGCAGGCGCCACACTGGCCGTGGTCGCAGCCTTTCTTGGTGCCAGGCAGTTCCATTGGGCCCCGCAGCAGGTCGAGAAGCGTGACCCAGGGGGCAACGTTCAGCCGCTCCTGCCTCCCGTTCAGCGTGATCACGATCGGAATGGCCATTCGTTCGGCATCGGCGTGAAGCATAGCAAACCCTTTCTCGCCCTAAATTTGGAGATGGATCACAACTGTATGCGGGTCGGAATGTTCCGACCGGAACCTCTGCCCGGTCATTCCGTTTGGTTCGCACACGGTAATCAGAAGAGTAGCGAGGACGCAGCGGATGGCACGACGAGCGAGCTGGAAAGGCCAGTTGAAATTGCGGGATCTCACCTGCGCGGTTGGGCTCTACACCGCCATTTCCTCGTCTGAAAAAATCTCGTTCAACATCATCAACCGCAAGACCGGCCACCGGGTCGAGCGGCAGTTCGTGGACAGCGAAACCGGCAAGCCGGTGGAGCGAGACGACCAGATCAAGGGTTATCCCCTCGACAATGGCGACTATATCGCGATCGAAGGCGACGAACTGGCGGCATTGATGCCCGACAGCGACAAGGTGCTGAAGGTGACACGCTTCATCGCTCTCGATGCGGTCGATACGCTCTATTTCGACAAGCCCTACCATCTGGTGCCTGTCGAGGATCACGACGCGGAAACGCTGGCACTGCTGGCGCGCACCATGCGGGATGAAAATGTTGCGGCGATCGCGGAGGCCATCCTCTTTCGGCGCAACCGCACCGTCTTGATCCGCCCGCAGGACGACACGCTGATCGCGACGACGCTCAACTTCGACTACGAGGTCCGCTCGGCCAAGACGGCTTTCAAGTCCGTCCCGGAGATCGAATTCGACGAGGAAATGCTGGAGCTGGCCGGGCATATCATAGGCACGAAATCCGGCACCTTCGAACCGGAGAGTTACACCGACCGCTATAATGATGCACTGGCCGAACTGATGAAGGCGAAGATCGAGGGGCGGACCATCGAGAAGAAGGCGCCGCCGAAGCACGACAATGTCGTCGATCTTAAGGAGGCGCTCCGGCAGAGTTTGGGCGGTACGGGTTCCAAGACCAAATCGACCGGTAAGGCCAAGGCTGCGGGTTCGCGGCAGAAGAAGGCGAGCTGACGATGAGTCTGGACACCTACAATGCCAAGCGACGCTTCGATGCGACGCCGGAGCCGAAAGGCGAGGCTGCCAAAGCTGCAAAGCGGAAGGCCGCCACTGATAGCGCGAGCTTCGTCATCCAGAAGCATGACGCCACACGATTGCATTATGATTTCCGGCTCGAAATGGATGGTGTGCTGAAAAGCTGGGCCGTGACCAAGGGGCCAAGCCTCAACCCCGAGGACAAGCGGCTGGCGGTCCATGTCGAGGACCATCCGCTGTCCTATGGCGATTTCGAGGGCGTGATCCCCAAGGGGCAATATGGCGGCGGTACTGTCATCGTCTGGGACCGCGGCACATGGACGCCGATCGGCGATCTCGCCAAGGCCTACGCCAAGGGGCATCTGGAATTCACCCTGGACGGTGAGAAGCTCCAGGGGCGCTGGCATCTGGTGCGCATGCATGGCAAGCCGGGCGAGACGCGCGAGAACTGGCTGCTGATCAAGGGCGACGATGAGGCGGCGCGGGACGACAGCTTCGACATTCTCAAGGAGCTACCGGAATCGGTGAAGTCTGGACGCGACCTGAAAGACGTCGCCAAGAATCCCGGCGATACCTGGAACTCGAAGAGCACGTCGAAGGCAAGCAACACAAAACGGGGCAAGCCCGCCAAGGTAACGACAGCTGCCGAGGGACAGGCGCATGCCTGGCCGAAGGGCGCGAGGAAGGCTGTTCTTCCGGATTTCGTGGAGCCGGCGCTGGCGACGCTGAAGCCGAAGGCGCCTTCAGGCGACCGGTGGGTGCACGAGATCAAGTTCGACGGCTATCGCCTGCAGGCGCGTATCGAGATGGGCAATGTCCGGCTGCTCACCCGCAGCGGGCTCGACTGGACGGAGCGGTTCGGCGATCAGGTCGCCGCCGCCTTTACGGGCCTACCGGTGGAGACGGCGCTGATCGATGGCGAAATCGTAGTTCATAAGGACAATGGCGCGTCCGATTTCTCCGCCCTACAGGAGGATCTGAGCCTCGGGCGCAGCGACCGGTTCATCTATTACGCTTTCGACATCCTGCATCTCGACGGTCATGACCTGACCAAAGCAACGCTGATCGACCGCAAAAACCTGTTGCAGAAGCTCATCCTCGCCGACAGCCCCATCGTCCGCTTCAGCGAGCATTTCGAGGACAATGGCGATCTCGTGCTGACGCATGCCTGCCGGTTGAGTCTGGAAGGCGTGGTGTCCAAAGAGCGTTCCGGCCTCTATGTCTCGGGCCGCAAGGGTAGCTGGGTCAAATCGAAGTGCTCCGAGCGGCAGGAGTTCGTGATCGGCGGCTATGCGCCGTCTTCCACCTCGGATCATGCGATCGGCGCGCTGGCGCTCGGGGTCTACGAGGAAGGTGCGCTGCGCCATGTCGGGCGTGTCGGCACCGGGTTCAGCCATGCGACGGCGGATATGCTGTTCGAGGCGTTGTCGGCCATCGAGCGCTCGGACAGCCCGTTCCGCGACAAGCTGACGGCGGATGCGCGGCGCGGCCTGCATTATGTGGAGCCGACTCTGGTGGCGGAGGTCGAGTTTCGCGCATGGTCGGCCGATGGCAACCTGCGCCACGCGTCGTTCCGCGGCCTGCGGGAGGACAAGCCGGCAAGCGAGGTGCGGCAGGAACGTCCGGCCGCGGAAAAGGGCCGGACATCGCCCGCTCTTCCCAAGGCGGCGATCACCTTGACGCATCCCGACAGGGTCTACTGGCCGAAGGAGGGCGTGACGAAGCAGGGGCTTGCCGAATATTACGCGCAGGTCTGGTCGTTCATGGCACCCTATGTGGTCGATCGGCCGCTCTCGCTGTTGCGCTGCCCGGATGGCATCGACGGCAAGCAGCGCTTCTTCCAGAAACATGCCTGGCGCGGGATCAACAAGGCAATCGATCAGATCCAGGATCCGAAGGACAAGGCAGGCGAGCCGTCCTTGCGCATCACGAATTTCGACGGGCTGATCGCACTCGTGCAGTCCGCGGCACTCGAAATCCACCCCTGGGGTACGACGACGCGGAACTGGGAAAAGCCCGACATGATCACCATGGACCTCGACCCCGGCGAGGATGTGAGCTGGGCCGAGATCATCGAGGCCGCTCTTCTGCTGAAGGGAGAGATCGAGGCGAAGGGGCTTGCTGCCTTCGTCAAGACATCCGGCGGCAAAGGACTGCATGTGGTCGTTCCCCTGAAGCCTTCCGCAGGGTGGCCGGCAGTCAAGGCTTTCGCCAAGGCACTGGCGACGGATGCGGCGAAAAAGGATCCGGACCGCTATCTCGCGGTGGCCACCAAGGCGAAGCGCCGCGGGCGGATCTTCATCGACTATCTTCGCAACGGGCGCGGGGCGACGGCGGTTGCGCCATATTCCACGCGCGCGCGACCGGGCGCAGCCGTCTCCGCGCCGCTCGCATGGTCGGAACTGTCGGAGGCGATCGGACCCGATTATTTCACGGTGGAAAATATGCCGGCGCGGCTGACGTCGTTGAAGAAGGACCCATGGGACGGGTTCTTCGCAGCGGCCAAGGTGCTGCCGAAGGCTTGAGGCATCGACTATTGGGAGGAGGGCTTAGCCGCTCTTCTCCTGTTGCAGGCTCTTCTTCAGCGCGTCCATGATGTTGATGACGTTGCCCGATGACTTGACGGGTGCGCGCGACGTCTTGGCCGGCTTACCATCCTTTTTCTGGCGGCTCTTGATGAAGGCCTTGATCTTCTTCTGGACAGGGTCCTGAACCAGCGTCGGGCTCCATGCGCCCTTGTCCTTCTCGACCAGCTTTGCGAGCGCTGCCATTTCCGCCTTGCCGCCCTTGGCCTTCATGTCGAGGTCGGCGACGGCCTCGCGGACATCTTCGCCGTAATGCAGCGTCCAGAGCACGATGCCCTTGCCGTTCGGCACGAGCAGCACGGCGCGCTCGCGGCGATAGAGGACGAGGCGGGCGATGCCGACGACGTTGTTGCGGGTCATGGCCTCGCGAATGACGCAGAAGGCCTCGGCGCCGACCTTGTCCTCGGGCACGAGGAAATGCGGTTTGTCGTACCAGAGCCAATCGATGGAATCGCGCGGCACGAAGGTGGAGATGTCGATCGTGCGCGTGCTTTCCAGCCCGACGCCCTCGATCTCGTCGTCCTCCAGCAGGACATAATCGTCCTCACCTTTGGGGAAGCCCTTTACCTGATCCTTGTCCGCGACCTTCTTATGCGTCACACTGTCGATGTAGCGGCTTTCGACCCGGTTTTTCGTGGCGCGGTTGAGAACATGGAAACGCACCTTCTCGCTTTCCGTGGTCGCGGGCGTCAACGATACGGATGCGGTGACGAGCGAGAGCCGCAGGTAGCCTTTCCAGAAACTGTTGCGGGCCATGTCTTATCCTCGATAGCGGTGGCGAATCATCAACCCGCCACCGCCGAAAAGGTTGCCGTGCCAGTGTCATACGGTTTCCGGTCTGATTTACTGGAAACCGTATCAGACGATCAGCCCTGACGCGCCAGCTTCAGGATCGCCGACGTTCCCTCTTTCGGGTTTTCGGTGACGGCGTAGATCGCGCCGTCGGGGCCGATCTTTACGTCGCGGATCCGGGCTTCGAGCGGAATTCGCTCCTCGTGGCTGACCTTGTCGCCATCCATGTGCAGGACGACGAGACCGGTGGAGACGAGGCCGCCGATGAGGGCCGCGCCGTCCCATTCCGGAAACTCGGCGCCGCTGTAGAACACCATGCCGGAGGGGCCGATGACCGGATCCCAGTAGTAGACTGGCTGCTCCATGCCGTCTTTGGCGGTGATGCCGTCGCCGATGGCCGAGCCGCTATAATCGATGCCATAGGTAATGACCGGCCAGCCATAGTTAAGGCCAGCCTGCGGCATGTTCAGCTCGTCGCCGCCCTTAGGCCCGTGCTCGACGGTCCAAAGCCGGCCCTTCGCATCCAGTGCCGCCGATTGCAGGTTGCGGTGGCCGTAGCTCCAGATTTCCGGCTGGGCATCCCCCTTGCCCGCAAACGGGTTGTCGGCAAGGGCCTTGCCGGAGGTGTCGATGCGGAAGACCTTACCGAAGCCGCTCTTCAGGTCCTGCGCGAAGACGCGGGTCTCGCGGTCGGAGCGCTCGCCGACGGTTACGTAGAGTTCGCCATTGTTGCCGAAGACAAGGCGGGAGCCGTAGTGCTTGGTGTTGTCGTAGCCGGGCATCTGGCGGAAGACGACGTTGACGTCCTCCAGCGCCGCGCCGCCCTGATCGTCCGCTACCAGTTTGGCCGAGGCGACGGAGGTGCCGTTGCCTTCGTCACGCGGCTCTGAGAAGGAGAAGAAGATGCGGTTGGAGGTGGCGAAATCCGGTGCGATCGCGATATCGAGCAGGCCGGCCTGACCGTCCGAGATCACGGCGGGCACGCCCTTCAGCGCCGTGCTTGGCTTGCCGTCCGCACCGACGATATGCATGGAGCCCTTCTTGGCGGCGACCAGCATGCGGCCATCCGGCAGGAACTCCATCGACCAGAGCTGCGGCAGGCCTTCAGCGACGGCCTGATGGGTCACGGTCGGCATCTTGTCCGGCTGCGGCGCGCGGGTCTGATTCTCGAAGGCAGGTCTCTGGTCGGGTGCGTTCGCCGCTTCCGTCTCGACCGGCTTGCCGGCGGCCTTTACCTCGCCGGTTGCGGGCGGCTGGCCTTCGACATGGTCGATGGGGGAGGTGTCGCCCGTGGACTGGGCCATCAGGGGGCTCGCGGTCAGGAGTGCGGTCAGGACGGTTCCGGCAAGGAGGCAAGCACGCATTTTCATCGATGTTCCTGTCTTGATGACGGCGTCGGGCGACGCATTGACGATGGAAACGATGTAGAGCGTCGGTTACGGATTGCTCATCGCGCCGCGTTCAAGATTATTTTATCGCCGTGTCGGTAAGGTTCCGGCAATCGTCTGACACTTGCAGCCATGTCCGGGCAGAAGCGTTTGGAGGCCGGGGTGGGGATGGTGTAGATCAGGGCGCATGAAGATCGCATTCTACGCTCCCCTCAAGTCTCCCCGTCACCCGGTACCCTCGGGCGACCGGCTGATGTCGCGGCTGATGATGCAGGCGCTCGAGCTTGCCGGCCATCAGGTCGCGCTCGTCTCGGAATTGCGCAGCTTCACGCGCACGCCGGCGGAGATCAACGATCTCGAGGCGGTGGCCGCTGCCGAGCGTGATCGCATCGCGGCGGACTGGCAAGCGCACGGCGTGCCCGATTGCTGGTTCTGTTATCATCCCTATTACAAGGCGCCGGACCTCCTTGGGCCGTCACTCTCGCGCGCTTACGGCATCGGTTACGTCACGGTCGAGGCCTCCTATTCGGCGCGGCGCGACAAGGATGGTTGGGCGGCGGCGCAGGCGGCGCTTTTGGAAACGCTGACGGCGGCGTCGGTCAATATCTGCATGACCGAGCGGGACAAGGTCGGCATTCTCGACGGTGCGCCGCATGCGCGCGTCGAGCGCTTGCAGCCGTTCATCGATCCTGCTCTTTTCCTCGCCCGCGATCCCGCGCCGCATCCCGGCCGTCTCG
Organism: Ferranicluibacter rubi; assembly: GCF_011603255.1. Taxonomy (GTDB): domain Bacteria; phylum Pseudomonadota; class Alphaproteobacteria; order Rhizobiales; family Rhizobiaceae; genus Ferranicluibacter; species Ferranicluibacter rubi. The sequence continues at coordinate 40,361 of NZ_JAANCM010000013.1, forward strand.
TGACCGTGGCGATGATGCGTCCGGGCGATAAGATGGACAGTTACCGGATGCTGGCTGACGCGCTGTCGCGCCTGCTGCATCTACCCTTCACGTTGTCGATCGTGGGCGATGGCAAGGCGCGTTCCGAGGTGGAGGCCCTGTTCGCGCCGCTCGGGTCCGGCCGGGTCGTGTGGTGCGGAGAGCGAAGTGCGCAAGAAGTGGCGGCGCTGTTGTCGACTTCCGCGCTTTATGTCTGGCCCGGCTGCGGCGAGGCCTACGGGCTTGCCTATCTGGAAGCACAGGCGGCGGGTCTGCCCGTGGTGGCGCAGGCCATTGCAGGCGTTCCCGAAGTGGTGGTGCATGGGCGCACGGGCGTGCTGACGCCGCCGGGCGATGTCGAGGCCTATGCGGAGGCCATTGCCGGCTTTCTCAAGGATGAGACGCGACGACAGGCCATGGGAGCGGAGGCTCGATTGTTTGCGGGGACGGAGCGTGGACTTGCGCCCGCCGCGTCCCGGCTCGGCGATATTCTCGACCGGCATGTGCAGGTGAAGCGGGAGCCGCGGTCATGAACACCGATATCACCACCGTCCTCGATCGCTTTCAGGAGGGGGGACGTGTCGCCCGCTTCTGGCTGCGCGACGATGACGCCATCGAGCCGACGCCGGCCCTCGATCGTCTGCTGGAGCTGACGGAGGCTAATGATGTTCCATTGACGCTCGCCGTCATACCGGAGCCGACGGGCGAGGCGCTTGCCGAGCGGTTGACGCGCGCGCGCCATGTCAGCGTGACGGTGCACGGCTGGCGGCATGCCAATCATGCGCTGGAAACGTCCAAAAAGCGGGAACTCGGAGCCGATCGTCCTGCGGATGTCGTTCTCGGGGAGCTTTCGGCGGGTTTTACCAAGCTTGCAGACCTGCATGGCGACCGGTTCCAGCCGGTGCTGGTGCCGCCGTGGAACCGGATCGATCCGGGCCTTCTGCCCCGTCTCTCCGGCCTGGGCTTCCGGGCCTTCTCGGTTTATGGGCCGGAGAAGCCCGCCGTGCTGCCGATGATCAACACGCATGTCGACGTGATGGACTGGCACGGCACGCGCGGCTGCCGCGACCGGGACGCGTTGTGGCGCGAGATCGCCGCACGGCTGACCGTCTGCCTGGAAAGCGGCGGCAGCATCGGCCTGCTCACGCATCATCTCGTTCATGATGAGGCCGTGTGGGCGTTTCTTGGCGATCTGTTCGACGCGACGACCGCGCATCCTGCCTGCCGCTGGGTGGGGCTTGCCGAGCTTGTCGAAGAGATGGCTGTCGATCAGAAACGGTAGCTGACGCCGAAACCGAGCGAGAGGCTTTTCACGTCCGTGCGCGCCGTGACGCCGGAATTGGTCAGGACCTGCGTGGGTGGCAGGACCAGCCGCATTTCGGTGTTGGCAAGCCATGTCTCGGTTATCTGCACATCCATGCCGGCGCGGATCATCGGCGAGATCTGGCGTTCCACGCTGAAGTCCTTGACAAGGGGGCTCGCAGGCTTTGCGCCCTTGTACCACGTCGCAACCGCGCCGAGACCGATATAGGGGTTGATGCGGGCGTCCGGCAGCAGGTGATAATCCGCCGATAGCGCCAGCGGCAGCGCCCAGATGGAGCCGACGTCGATATCGCCATAGAGGCTGTCGCGGATCTTGAACCGCGTCTTCAGCGCGCCGGCCTGGCCCGTGATGGCGATGTGGTCGGTGAGGAAATAGCTGACATCCAGATCCGGCAGCACCAGGCGCGGAACCTCGATCGTGCCGCCGATCAGGTCGATGCGCGAGTGCAGATCGTAGGGCAACACGCCGGAGATACGGGCCCGTATCAAAAGATCGCCGGCACCGAGACCGGATATGGGAGCGGCGCTCGTCTCATGGTTTCCGGCTGTGTCGAGTGCGGCATCCTGAGCCGACGCAGATTGTCCCGGAGCCAGAAAGCCGATGATTCCAGACAGAATGATCCCGAAGTGGATGGTGTGGAATGCTACCTGTCTGTCGTCTCCCGATGGTGGTGAAAGAACTCGGTTGTCCTGTTCGTAGAGCCTGCCCATCGTCGTCATTGCAGTTCCAAATCACGCATTGATCTAATATCTATTATTCTATTTAAGCTCTATCGATCATACATGATAGCGCGTGTTTTGACGGAAGGATTCTGGGGGCTTTTCCCGGAAATGAAGGGGTGTTTATGGTAGACGTGCAGACGCTGCTCGTCTCGAGCGTAACGGCACGTGCGGGGTTTCTTCTCGTCTTCCTGCTCTACAGTTTTCGCCCGGGTGCGACGAACGCTTACCGGTTCTGGACGCTGAGCATCCTCTGTTCCGCGCTTGGCATCTGGCTGACCTACCAGGACGCCGGCTATCCGAACTTCAGCGCGGAAAAAGGCGCTCTGGTCTACTTCGTCGTCGGTCTGAGCATCGTGTCGGTGGAGGCGGGGGCGAAGTCGTTCTTCGACTTGCCGCTCGATCGCGTCAAGTTCGTCGCGACGTGGATCGCGCCGGGGCTGACCTACTGGACGGCCGCGAGCATCGGCCTTTCCCCAAGTTACGTGCTGGCGTTGACCATGAGCACGCTCGTCTACATCCTCATCACCGCATCCTCGAGCTTCCTCAAGGGGCGCCGGCAGAAGCGCCTGCCATCCCAGATCCTGATCAGCTCGTCGCTCGCCTTCTATGCCGTTGCTCTCGTGGGAACGATCCTCTCGCTGATCGTCGGCCATCTCTTCGGTTATGAAGGCCTCGGCCCAAGCAGTCGCAACATCTACCTCTCCGTGTTCATCGACCAGACCGTCAGCGTCCTCATCTATGTGGGGCTGGTGGCCATGACGCTCGAGGAGGCGCAGCGCCAGATGCAGATCGCCGCGACCACGGACCCGCTGACAGGCCTTGCCAATCGCCGTGGGCTGCAGGAGCGCGCGCTGGCGATTATCGGCGTCGGGCAGCGGCTGCAGCGGCCGATGGCGGTGCTGATCGCGGATATCGACCACTTCAAATCGATCAACGACCGTTACGGCCATGCCTATGGCGATCGCGTGCTGCAACAGTTTGCCGAGCGACTGCCCGTCGTCGTCAAGCGCCAGCAGGATGTGCTTGCCCGCTGGGGTGGCGAGGAGTTCGTCGCCGTCCTTCACGGTGCGTCGCTGGAGGATGCCACGCATCTTGCCGAGCTGCTCTGCCGGACGATCGAGGAACGGCCGTTCGACGTCGACGGCACGAAGGTCACGGTGACCACCAGCATCGGCGTCGCGCCCTTCGGGGGTGAGGAGCCGCTGCTGGAACAGGCGATCCACATCGCCGACGCCGCGCTCTACAAGGCCAAGCGCACCGGGCGCAACCGGGTTTGCGTCAGCACCGCGATGCAGGATCTTGTGGCAGAAGCTGCTGGCTGATCAGAGATCGACGCTCTGGCCTTGCCCGGTCGATCAGAGATCGACGGTCTCGCTGTGTCGGGTCGATCAGAGATCGACGACCTGCCCGTCGAACGCAGAAAAGGCGCCGGGGAAGAGGATCTTTGCCTGTTTCTCCACGGCATCGAGCGCGTCGTCGGTGCGGAACGGGGCGTGATGCATGAAGGCGACGCGTTTGGCGCCGGCAGCTTTCGCAAGACGGATGCCCTGTTCCCAGGAGGAGTGGCCGTAGCCGACATGCCGTTCCATCTCGGCGTCGTCATACATGGCGTCGTAGATGAAGAGGTCGCAGCCTTCGATCAGTTCGAGCACGGCGGGGTCGAGCGTTCCGGGGTGATGTTCCGTATCGGTGATGAGCGCGCAGGCGCGTCCGCCCCATTCGACGCGGTAGCCGACGGCACCGCCGGGATGGTTGAGGCTGCCGGTGCGGATCTCGACGCCGCGGACGGGGGTGAGCAGATCGCCCGAGCGGAAATCGCGCGCGTCCAGCGCCGCGCGGCAGATATCGGGCTCGACCGGAAACCAGGGCGGCCGCATGAATTCGCCGATCATCTGGCGCGTCGACATGCGCCCGGCGAGATGCCCCGACCAGAGCGTCACGTCGGCGGAATGGTCATAGAGCGGCGGGAAGAACGGCAGGCCGATGATGTGGTCGTAATGACAGTGCGTGAAGAACAGGTTGAACGCGGACACACCTTCGGCCTTGAGCGCGACGCCGGCCGGCATCAGGCCCGAGCCTGCATCGAAGATCAGGCGTTCGCTACCGCATTGCATCTCGATGCACACGGTCCGGCCGCCATAGCGCTGGAACTCGGCCCCCGCCACCGGCAGGCTTCCCCGAACGCCCCAGAAACGTACGCGAAACAGATTGTCGTTCACACTTTGCTTCAGTTTCGACCCGCCCCTTTCGGTGGCTTGCCAACACTGTCCCTCTGCTGTTGCGTGGGTCAGGATCGACCCCGCCGGCTTCTGTGTCCGGCCGTATTTTTGACATGTTATCCAAACTGTCCACATGAAGCGAGACGGGCATTCGCTTTTTCTCGCTTCTCGTGTCAGAGACAGGGAAACGCTATCCGATCCCGCTTTCGAAACCGTTGCCTTCGTCATGTCTTTCAAGGAATTTCCGCCGATCGCCGTGATCGCCGACGCTCATGTTCACGATCCCGCTACCGACTTCGGTTTTCCCGGTGCGGCCCATACGGGCGGTCTGTCCGTTCGGCCGCTGGCGGAGGCCGCACGGTCCACACGGGTGTTCAACGAGAGCCTGCAGGCTTTCCGCACGGCGCTCGACGATGTCGCGTCGCGCGGCATCCGGCATGTTGTCCTGCTGGGCGATTATACCGATGACGGGCAGGTTGCGACCACGGCGGCGGTTGCCGTGATCCTCAAGGACTATAATGCGCGGCACGGCATGGCGTTCTTCGCCTTGCCCGGAAACCACGATATCTTCGCCGATGCCGGCCGGCATCGCACCAAGCGGTTTTTGGAAGCGGACGGATCGAGTGCGGTGGTGACGAGCCATCCGGTGAACACTTCGGGCGCCACCCTGCCGCCGGGGATCCCGCGCGATCTCGCGGTGACGGTGTCGCCCGGGATGTTCTGCCCCGGCTATCCCGACGGGCTGATGCCGTTCGGGGAGCACGGCTATTTCCCGCAGCCATCCTATCTTCACTGGGAGACGCCTTTCGGTCTCCAGGGCGATAACGAAAAGCGGATGTTCACCGCAATCTCATCGAGCGGAGCGACGCGACGGTCGCTGATGGAGGCCTCCTATCTGGTGGAGCCGGTCGAGGGGCTGTGGCTGCTGATGATCGACGCGAATGTGTTCGTGCCGATCGATGGATCGGACGACTGGGTCGACAGCACCTCTGCCGGCTGGAATGCGATGATGGTGTACAAGCGTCATGTCATCGACTGGATGACCGATGTCGGTGCGCGGGCCGCGCGTCTCGGCAAGCGTCTCGTTGCCTTTTCCCATTATCCCGCGCTCGATCCGCTGGATGGAACCCGGGCGGCGGAGATCGCGCTGCTCGGGCCCACGGCAACATCGGGCCGTATTCCCGGCGGCGCGGTCGGAGAGGCGTTCATCGCGGCAGGGATACCCCTCCATTTCAGCGGACATCTTCACGTCAACGACACGGCGCAGATGCGGCGCGAGGACGGGTTCTTCGTGAACGTCGCCGTCCCCTCGCTCGTCGGCTTTCCCCCGGCTTACAAGATCCTGACGCTGCGTGAGGGCACGGCCGAGATCGAGACGGTGTCGCTCGGAGATATGTCGATGGATGGGGCGATCGGAGCGCTCTATGCCGCCGAAGTGCGGCGCACCGGCGTGAAGACCGGGGGAATGGCCGAGGCGACCCGCTATGGCGACTTCCTCTCGGCCCATATAGGTCATCTCGCCTGGCGGCGGCACCTGAAGCGGGAATGGCCGGCAGCGCTCGGCGCGTTGCTACGGGCTGCCACGCTTGGCGATCTCGCTCAGCTGGCAATGCGGCCCGCGGTTCCGATGGAGGATGTCGCTGCCATGCTTCCGGTCGCGCGTGGTCAGGCGAACGCTTCGGAGGAGGGCAGTCCGGAGGCACTGTCGGCCATCGCGTTCCTTGGCGACTGGTATCGCCTGCGGATGGCAAGCGATTTCGGGCTGGCTTCGGTCTCACGGCCGCGGCTGCGGTTCTACGACAAGCTCTCGGCGCTTTATCAGGCGCAGGCTTGGCCTGATGGCTCGGCGCAAAGCGGGATTGCGGCGATGCTGTCGCTCTTCGAGGCCTACCGCAGTGGGTTGCCCTCGAAGGATTTCCGGATCGACCTGCGCACCGGCGATATCACGGCGCGCTGAGCTCTATTCCGCTGCTATCGAAGCTATTCGAGTTCGCGCACGCGGCTGCGGGCTTCCGTCAGCTCGCTCGTCGTGTGGCTCAGGCGGTCGGCCAGCACGCGCATGATCTCGATGGTGATTTCGGGAAAGTCCGTGAGGAGCTTGATGAAGTGGTCCTTGCGGATGCGCAGGGCCTCGACTGCCGTCGTCGTCTTCACGGTTGCCGTTCGCGAGACGTCGCAGAGGATGGCGATCTCACCGACGATCGAATTGCGCTCGACTTCGGCCACGCGGATCGGGCCGGTCGAGGATTCGACCAAAATCTCTGCCTTGCCGTCCAGCACGACATAGGCCGCATCGCCGGCATCGCCCTGGTGGAAGAGCGTTTCGCCGATGCCGTAGCTTACGCGGTCGGAGGTGAAGGCCAGCAGCTTCAGCTTGCCGGCTTCCACACCGGAAAAGAGCGGCACCCGCCGCAGCATTTGCACTTCGTCCTTCAGCAACATCAGCTTGTAAACTCCCCATGTTCGGCGCTGCCCGCCCGTGTCCTTCCGGGCGACGCATCGGTGTCTGCCAGTCTTTTCGTGCCTGCCAGTCTTCCGGTTCCCGCGCTTATCACGCGGTTACCAACTGTTTAAAGACACCGTCATTGTTTACCAGATTGGCGTGCGTGTCATCCTCCACGAGCGCGCCGCGATCAAACACCAGCACACGCTCGAACAATTTCGTCAGTCCGTTGTTCGACAGCACCCAGATAACCGCCGGATTGGCGCCGTTGCGTGTGAGCAGCTTCATCACGTCACGGACGACCTCGTCCTGCAAGCGGTGATCGAGGCTCGGGAGCGGGCGGTTGAAGACATAGTAGTCCGAGCGGCGAATAATCGCGCGGGCGAGGTTCAGTTTCTGGCGCTGGACAGCCGTCAGGCGCTTGCCGCCGGCGCCGAGATTGAAGTCGAGACCGATATCCAGCACCTGCTCGATCAGGCCCTGCGAATTCAGCAGCGACGACACGATGGCGCGGATGCGCTTGGAGCCGTCGGTGTGCTTATGGCTGATACGGCCGAAGAGCACGTTGTCCATAAGGCTCGCGGAGGCGAGGTATTTTTCCGGATCGTAGCGCTCGATGTCGTGGGTCAGATCTTCCGGCATGTTCTCGTGGAACTGACGGCGGACCTCGACGATTTGCGCCATGAGTTCCTCGGTCAAGAGACCGAAGCGGTGGCGGGGCTCGACATAGTTGAAGCTCAGGCGGATGATCTGGTAGCGATCGTCCTCCGTCGCGGTCTCCAGCCCCTTGCCGGCATATTTCTGAAGCAGCAACTGGTAGGCCGGGATGTCGTCGGCCGTCATGAAGGTCAGCTGCTGGAAGAAGGGGTGGTCCGGCGGCAGGTCGGCGAAGAGTTCCACCGCGTTCTCGGCGATCTGGTAGCCCATGTCGAAGAGCACGCGGTCGATGCCGGTTTCCGAGACGACCTTTCGGAAATAGGGGTTCTTGGCGATGGCGCGGCCGGCCACGCTCGGGGCGGTCGCCGTGCCGAACAGCAGGTTCTCGCCGACGGTGGCTTCCATATTGTATTCGCCGGGTTCGAAATAGGCGATCAGCCCGTTGAGTCCGGCTTCTTCCAGCTCCTCGCGCAACGCCTGGCGCATGTCCACGATGCTGGCCGCAAATTCGGGCCGGTCCGCCGGGTCGATATTGGTGCGCAGCGCAAGGTCGAGAATGTCCTTCGATAGCTGCACCGTGTCGAGCACGGCGAGGATCGAGGGGAAGAGATCCTCGGCCTGCGTCGCGCCGGCGGCAGTGTAGTCGATCCAGTCGCCATTGACGTCATAGTCGGGATTTCCGGCGAGCTTGGCTTCCGTCACTTCCCATTTGCGATGGGCGGCAAGGCTGCCCTCGTAGGTGGCGGCCGCCAGCGGCGCGTGCTTCAGGCCGTAGAGCAGGTTGTCGCGCAGCGAACCGTAGAAGAAGTAGGTATCGGACGATGCATAGGTGATGGCCCGACCGACGACGGATTCCGGCATGTGCAGCAGGTCTTCGCCGCCAAGCGTCACCTTGCCGCCCTCCGGCCAGATCAGGCGGCCGAAGGCCTCGGCCAGCACGTCGCCACCGCTCGCGGCACCGCCGATGATGGCCACCTTCTCTCCGGGTTTGATCTCGACCGAGACATGCTCCAGCAGGCGGGCGCCGCTGTCATCGGCAAGGGTGAGGCCGGAGGCCGCAAGGGCGCCAGACGCATCGTTTCCGCCATCGCTGCCGCCTGCCGCAGCACCGGCAAGGCCCGCACCGGCGGCCACGGCGCCAACGGCGACGGCACCCGTGGAAATGGCCTGGATCTTCGGATCGATCAGCGGCTCGACCGTGAACTGTTCGACCACCTGGACATATTTCACCTGCACGTCCTGACGCAGCTGGTCCCAGTCGATCAGCTCTTTCAGGGGCCCTGGCAGATCCTTGTAGGCGCTGATGACGGCCACGAGCTGGCCGATGTCGAGCTGTCCGCGCAGGGCAAGATAACCGCCGATGCAGTAGAACAGGAAGGGCGTCAGCTGCGCGAGGAAGTTGTTGATGAACTTCACCATGAACTTCCACTGGTAGAGATCGTAGCGGATCTTGTAGATCCGCCCCAGCCGCGCGGCCACGTCGGCGCGCTCGTAGTTCGAGGTGTCGTAGGCGTGGATGGTGCTGATACCGTCAACGATCTCGCTGACGCGGCCGGCAAGCTCGCGCGCGGTGATCTGGCGCTCGCGGCCGAGCACCAGCAGGCGGCGGCGCATGCGCGGGATGATGGTCGCCTGGATGCCGACCATGAAGGCGGCGATGAAGCCGAGCCACATGTTCTGCATGAAGATAAAGGCAAGCGCCGTCAGGGCCTGTCCGCCGAGCAGAGCCGGCGAGACGAAGGCGTCGCCCGTGAAGCCGCCGAGCGGTTCGACCTCGTCCTTCACCATCGAGGAGACTTCCGCCCCCTTCATGCGCTTGAACTGGGTCGGCGGGAATCGGAGGATGCGATCGATGAGTTCGAAGCGGATGCGGCGCAGCAGGCGCTCGCCGAGCCGGCCCTTGTAGGTGTTGATGTAGAGCTTGAAGAGGCCGTTGATGATGACGAGGAGGAGAAAGATGACGCTCAGTGCATAGAGCGTTTCCATGCGCGTCAGGTCGATGCCGTTGAACAGTGTGACGTTGCCGATCCAGGGCAGGGAGAAGGAAATGTCGAAGAACCGTTCGGTCGCGCCCGGCTGCTCGAAACCTTTGCCCTGTATGGGCCCGTTGACGATCTGCTTGGGCAGGTCGAACGATAGGAAGTAGGGGATCATCGAGATGGCGACGATCATAAGGATCCACATTTGCTGCTTGCGCGTGTGAGTCCAGATGTAACGGGTAAGGCGGATATCCATGAAGGGCTGCCATCGAGACGAAGCGGAGACGACGCGGCGGACCAGGTGCTCGTCTGTCTCCTCCGTTACGGTGGAATCTATAGCAGTGATGGCAGGAAAACCACCCGCAAACGCATCGTCCTGAAGCGTGCGAACGGCGATTTCGCCGTCACGCGTCCGACAGCATCTCGCGCAGGATATCGGCCGTCCTGTCGGCGCCCTCAAGGTCGATCGAGAGATCGCCTTGCTGGAAGGCCGGGGCATCGAGACCGGAGCGGATGGCCGCGGCGACCCGCTCGGCCGAAATGTCGGAATCGCTGAGCACTGTCACGAGGCCAAGGCGCTCCAGGCGTTCGGCACGGGCCGCCTGCTCGGTTTCGCCACCTGTCGTGAACGGCACGACGATCGCTCGGCAGCGCGCCCGCAGAATATCGCAGACCGTGTTGTAGCCGGCCTGCGACACCGAGAGGGTCGCGCCCGAAAGGAGGCTCGCGAAGTCTGGGCGAAAGCGGAAGACTTCGACATTGCCGACGACGCCGGCGGCGATCGCATCGTGGTCGGCCTGCGCGAGGTTGGGGCCTGTTATCAGCGCCCAGGGCTTTTCCGGCCAGAGGATGGCCGTCGCGCCCACGACCGCGTGCAGCACGTGCCGGCCCACAGCGCCGCCGCCGGCCGAGACGATCACCTCGAAACGGTCTGCCGGGGCGTCGGGCTGCGGCGGGGCGACGAGGCCGGTATAGACCACCTTGTCGGCGATCTCGTCGGCATGGGGAAAGGTCTCCTCCAGCCGAGCGAAGGTCGGGTCGCCGTGGATGAGGATGCGGTCGAAGTAGCGCTCGATATAGTCCACCGTCTCGCGGTCGCGCTCCGGCTTCGGGCGCTTTTGCAGGATATCGCGCACGGAAGCGAAGATTTTCGGCGGCTCGGGCATGGCGCGGGCGGCGTCGAGGAAGGGTAGAAGCTCGAAGCGCATCTGACGCCGGCCGAACGGGAAGGCCTCGGTGAGGATGGCATGCGGCTTGATCTCGTGGAGGATGGCGAGCAGCCGGTCGCGACGCATGTCGCGGAAGGCGTCATCGACCGGATTGCCGTCCATGTCCTGCAGGGCGGAAAAGCCCTCGTCGCTGGAGACGACGGGCGGCAGCGCGATGTGGCGGACGGTCGGGCCGGGGAAGCCGGACACGGGCTTGCCACCGGTGACGACCGTCACGTCGAAGCCGCGCACGGCCAGCGCGTTGGCAATGCGGCTCGCGCGGGTCAGGTGGCCGATGCCGAGCAGGTGCTGGACGTAGAAGAGAACGCGTTTCGTGTCCGGATCGGTCATTCGGCTGTCCGCCATTCGGTTTCAAAGAGATTGCGAAGTTGGGTGATGCTGGTGTGGTAGTCGAAATTCTTGCGGACGCGCCGTTCGGCGGCGTCGCCCAGCTGCTTGCGGAGATCGGGATCGCGGATGGCGCGCTCCAGGGCGTTCGCGATGGCTTCGGGGTCCTCGGGCGGCACCAGCAGGCCGTTTTCCCCGTCGGACAGAAGCTCCGGTACGCCGGAGATCGTGGTGGAGAGGCAGACGAGGCGCTGGCTGGAGGCCTCGACGATCACGTTCGGCAGGCCGTCGCGGTCGCCATCCGCGCCGATGCGGCAGGCAAGTGCGAAGATGTCGGAGGCCCGATAGCGCGCCAGAACGTCTTCCTGTGCCATGGCACCCAGCCAGTCGATGCGGTCGGCGATGCCGAGGTCGGTCGCCATGCCCTTCAGGGATTTGGCGAGCGTGCCGCCGCCGATATGAACGAAGCGCCAGGCGAGATCGGCAGGCAGGCTTGCTAAGGCCTTGAGGAGCAGGTCGTAACCCTTCTTCTCCACGGCGCGGCCGACGCTGAGAATGACGACGGGGTCGGCGGGATCGCTGCCGTCGCGCGGGCGGCGCTCTTGTGTGAAGGGTGCGAAGCGGGCCAGATCGAGGCCGTGATAGCTCAGATGCACGGTCGTCTTGTCGGCGGCCAGCGTGCGCAGGTGGTGGAAGCCGGTTTCGGTGCAGGTCACGGTCCAGCGGTTGGTGGCGAGCTTGTCGGCCAGCTCCCAGTCGGGCGAGGTCCAGATGTCCTTGGCATGGGCCGAGCATGTCCACGGGATGCCGGTCAGAAGGCTGGTATAGGCGGCGACGGATGCGGGCGTGTGGATGAAGTGGGCGTGCAGCCAGTCTCCACCCTCCGGCCATTCCGCGGCAAGGACGGCGGCCTGGCCGAAGCGGCGGACCCGGTTGCGCGAGACATCGCGCGCCAGGTCGCGGCGGAAGGCGGAGAGGGCCTTGCGGAAACCGGGACGCCGGACCGCCGCCCACAGGCCCCGCAGCACGCGCAGCGGCTCGTGATGCAGATATTCGGGGAGGTAGAGAACCGGCGCGCGGATCTCGTCGTGAACGGGATGGCGCTTCTTGTCGGTCGGGTGGCGCATCGAAATCAGCGACAGCTCCAGCCCCGATTGCTCCAGACCCAGCAGTTCCTGGGCGATGAAGGTTTCCGACAGGCGCGGATAACCCTTCAGGATGACGACGATCTTGCGGCTTTGCATGACGGTTCAGGCCTTGACGACGCTCAAATGGTCGCGTTCGCGCCCGTCTAGCATGTTGCCGACGATCCGGGAAATATTACTCAGGCCGTCGAGATGCATGTTGCTGGCATGGTGGGAGGGCGGCGCGCGGTGCGGCAGGGCATGAAGCGCGGCAGCCAGCCGCTTGGGGTCCGCAGCCTCCTGCGGCAGCAGCATATCGACGAGCCCGAGTTCGCTGGCGCGGCGGGCACGGATCAGTTGCTCCTCGCGCGGGACGACGCGCGGCACGATCAGGGCCGGTTTGTCGAAGGAGAGGATTTCGCAATAGGTGTTGTAGCCGCCCATGGCGACGACGCCGCTGGCATTGGCGATCAGCTCTTCCATACGGTTGTCGAACTCGATCACCGTCAGGTGCGGGGTCAGCGCGCATTTCGACAGCAGCTTGTGGCGCTGCTTTGCCGGCATGTAGGGGCCGAGCACGACGAAGGAGGGGTGCGTCAATGTCGGGTCGGCGCGGTAGGCGTCCACCACGTCGTGGATGAGGTCGGAGCCATCGCCGCCGCCGCCGGTGGTGATGAGGATATAGTCGCCCTTCGGCTTGTGCTCCGAGCTGACGTCGAGCGAGACGCTGCGCTGGAGGAAACCGACGAAATCCATGCGGGCGCGGACCTGCGGCGGTACGTCGAGGCCGACCAGCGGATCGTAGAAATCAGGCGGGCCGTAGACCCAGACCGTATCGTAGAACTGGCCGATCTTGCGCATCACGTCGTTGCGCTTCCACTCGGCGTCGAGCAGGTGCGGCGCGTCCATGACCTCGCGCAGGCCGAGCACCAGCGTCGTGCCCTGATGCTTGAGGTAGGACAGCGTGTCCTCGACCTCGCCGCGAAGCCCCATCGGCTCCTTGTCGACGATGAAGATGTCGGGCTTGAAGGTCTCCGCCGTGTGCCGGATGATCGACCGGCGCATCTTCAGCGTCTCGTTCAGATCGATATGCCGATCCATCGAGGTGTATTCGCCGTTGCGCAGCTTGATGACGCTCGGAATCTTCACGAAATCGACGCGGGCCCGGTAGTCATAGGCACCGGCGATGGTCGCGCCGGAGATGATCAGGACCTGCAGGCCGCGATAGTCCTCGACGAGCGCATGCGCGATCGCCCGGCACCGTCGCAGGTGGCCGAGACCGAACGTATCGTGGCTGTACATGAGGATGCGGGCATTCTCGATGCGACGCGTCATCGGCACGGCTCCACGTACAGGGCAGGCTTCATCACCATGGAAAACTCACTTGTACGGATCAGCCGCATCTCTAAGTCCATCGCCCAGAAAGTTAAAGGCCAGGATGACGAGAATGACCGGGATGGTTGGGTAGAGCAACCATGGATAAAAAGCGATGGTACTGACGCTGCGCGCTTCCGTCAGGAGAATGCCCCAGCTGGTAATCGGAGGACGGAGGCCGAGGCCGAGGAAACTCAAGGCGGTTTCGCCGAGAATCATTGCCGGGATCGACATTGTCGCGCTGGCGATCAGATGCGACATGAAGCCGGGCACGAGGTGACGGCCGATGATGCGGCTGGTCTTTGCCCCCATCAGCTGTGCCGCAAGCACGTAGTCCTCCTCGCGCAAGGCCAGCAGCTTGGAGCGCACCGCGCGGGCAAGGCCGGTCCAGTCGAGAAGGCCGAGAATGGCGGTGATGCCGAGATAGATGACGAGGGGGCTCCACGTCACCGGCATGATGGCCGCAAGCGCCATCCACAGCGGAATGCTCGGGATCGACTGCAGTACCTCGATGACGCGCTGGACGATGAGGTCGAAGACGCCGCCCTTGTAGCCGGCAAGGCCGCCGATGACGATGCCGAGAATGAAGCTCATCGTCACGCCGAGCAGGCCGATGGTGAGCGAGATGCGGGCGCCGTAAAGAATGCGCGACAGCACGTCGCGACCGAGCCGATCGCTGCCGAGCATGAAGAACTGCCCGCCCTGTGCGGGACACACGAGATGGAGCGAGGCGGGAACGAGGCCCCAGAAATGATAGGCGTCGCCGCTGCAGAAGAAGCGCAGCTTTTCGATTCGCTCGGGATCTTCCGTATAGACGCGGCGCAGCGTGTCCATGTCGAGGTTCATCGTGCGGCCATAAACGAACGGGCCGACGAACTGGCCGTCATCGAACAGGTGCACCTGCTGCGGCGGCGCGTGGATGAAATCGACGTTGCGGGTATGCAGGTTGTAGGGCGCCAGGAACTCGACGACCGTGACCATCGCATAGAGCAGAACGAGGAAGACCAGCGAGAGGACGGCAACCCGGTGCCGTTTGAACTTCCACCACATCAATCGAAGCTGGGACGCCTCATAGACGTGTTTCTGCTCCTCGCTCATCGTTTCCACGGCCATCGGATCGAAGGGGGCTGCGGAAACGAAGTGCGTCAGGGGCTGGCCGGGTGCGGGCAGGCAGGCGGGTGTGGGGGACGTCGTGGACGGCGGATGCGTTGCGGTCACTTCGTGCTGCCCCCCTGGAGCCGGATGCGCGGATCGAGCAGCGCCAGCGCGATGTCGGAGACCAGCACGCCGATGACGGTGAGGAAGGCAAGGAACATCAGGAAGGACCCGGCGAGATACATGTCCTGGCTCTGCAGCGCCTTGATGAGCATCGGCCCGGTGGTTTCCAGCGACAGCACGATGGCCGTGATTTCGGCACCGGAGATGATCGCCGGCAGGATCGAGCCGATGTCGGCGATGAAGAAGTTGAGGGCCATGCGGAGTGGGTACTTCACCAGTGCCCGGAAGGGATGAAGACCCTTCGCCTTCGCCGTCACCACATATTGCTTCTGTAGTTCATCCAGAAGGTTGGCGCGCAGGCGACGGATCATGCCGGCCGTGCCCGCGGTGCCGATGATGATGACGGGGATCCAGAGATGCTCGAGGATCGACAGGAACTTGTCCCAGCTCATGGGCTGCGACAGATATTTCTGGTCCATGAGGTGCCCGATGGACGTGCCGAACCACATGTTGGCGAAATACATCAGGATCAGCGCGAACATGAAATTGGGAATGGCAAGGCCAAGCAGGCCGAGGAAGGTCAGGCCGTAATCGCCCCAGCTGTACTGGTGGGTGGCCGAGTAGATGCCGATCGGGAAGGCGATGAGCCAGGTGAAGATGATGGTCACGAAGGAGACGAGGACCGTCAGCCAGAGCCTGTCACCGACGACGTCGGAAACTGGCAGCTGGTATTCGAACGAGTAGCCGAAATCGCCCTGCAACATGCCGGCGACCCAGTGGAAGTAGCGCATGATCGGCGGACGGTCGAAGCCGTATTCGGCCCGCAACGCCTCGATCTCCGCCATATCGACGCCTTCGCCCTGGGCGCGCATTTCCGAGATGTAGCTCTCGAAATAATCACCCGGAGGAAGTTCGATGATGGTGAAGACGAGGGCCGAGATAATGACGAGCGTCGGGATCATGGCACTGACGCGCCAGAGAATGTATCGCAGCATCGATCAGCTCACCTTGTCGCCGAGCCAGAACGTATCCGGCATGTAGACCCCGAAGAAGCAGGTCGGATCGAAGCCGTAGAGGCCGTGTTCCGGAACGTTCTGCATGCGCGACGTATGAAGGATCGGCTGGAGCGTGGCGTTGACCATGCCGATGGAATAGACCTGATCTGTATAGATCGACAGCATCTCGTGCCAGATCCGCGTGCGGCCCGCATTGTCAGCCGTGCGGCGCCATTCCTTCAGCAGGTCCACCAGCTTCTGGGCCTCGGGGAGTTCCGGCGCGTGACCGAACTGGCCGAGCGACAGGTAATGCATGCCCCAGACCGGCCATTGCAGCTGGTCGTCGGTGCTCGGGGCCAGCGGGCTCGGGCTCATGTCGGCCGTGGGCACGCCGTTGGGGAGTCCGAGCCACATGGACATCATGATTTCGCCGCCCATGGTGCGGTTTCGGAAGACTTCGCGCTGGGAGGTCTTGATGAAGAGCGGAATGCCGATCTTCGCCCAGTGATCGGTCACGAGTTCGAGAACGTCGGTTTCCAGCGTGCTCTCGCCGGCGGTTTCCACCACGATCTGCGCGAGACGGCCATCCGGCAGAAGGCGCATGCCGTCCTCGTTGCGGCCGGTCAGGCCTGCCTCGTCCAGCAGGCGGTTGGCCTGCTCGGTGTCATGCTGCGACCAGGCGGCGGCATATTCCGGCTTGTAGAGTGGGCTCTCCGGCAGCACGGTATCGGCGCTTTCCTTGCCGAGGCCGTAGAAGGCAACCATGTTGATCTCGCGCCGGTCGATGGCGAGCGAAAGAGCGCGGCGGACGCGGACGTCGCGCAGGAGGCCCTGCCAGACAGGGTCGCCGTAATTGAGGTTCGGCAGCAGCGCGACGCGCGATCCTTGCGTGCGCTTCCACAGCTTCACCTTCACCGGATACCGCTTTTCGGAATCCTTGATGAAGGCATAGTCGGTAAAGTCGATGTTCTGCGCCTGCAGGTCTGCTTCGCCGCCACCGGTCTTTGCGGCGATGATGCCGGGTGTGGAGACGTTGAGGACGACGCGGTCGATATAGGGAAGCTGCATCCCGTTTTCGTCGACGCGGTGGAAGAAGGGGTTCCGGTCGAAGATGAACTGTTCGGCGGGCGAGGCCGTCGTGTTCTGCCACGGGTCGAGCGTCGGCAGGTCAGGATTGTCGGGCCGGTTCTGGCGCGACATCTTGATGTGCAGGTCCACCCACTTCTTGACCCGGTACTTCTTCATGAATGTCTTGAGCTGTTCCTCGGTCTGGTAAGTCTTGTGGAACTGCTTCATGTAGGCGGCGGGCAACAGCAGGATCAGCGGCAGTGCCGCCGCCAGGTTCGGCAGGAAATCGGGGTTGGGCGCATCCCAGCTGTAGCGCACGGTGCGCGCGTCGAGAACCTCGAAACGCGGCGGCTTGCCGTCCGCCAGAAGCTCCTGCTGCACGCCGCCCTTGCGCAGGTCCTCGTTCAGGACCACGTCTTCCCAGGTATACCGGAAGTCTTCCGACGTGAGCGGGCTTCCGTCCGACCAGCGATGGCCTTCGCGAATGCGGAAGGTGAAGACCTTCTCGCCCTCGACCTCGCAGGCCTCCAGAATATCCGGCTGGAAACTCAGCTTCTCGTCGTAGCCGACCAAGCGGGCATAGCCGTTGATGAACATCGCGCGGATGTCCTTTTGGCTGCCGATGAGGATGCGGATGGAACCGCCATAGCTGCCGGGCGTGCGGCCCATAGCGGCAAGGTTGACGATGCGCGGCGTCTTCGGCACGCGCTCGATCATCGGCGGCAGGGTTCCGGCAGTGATCTTTTCGAGAAGGATTTCGGGCTCTGTCCCCGCGGCCATGGCGTCGCGCGGAAGCATAAGCCGGGGCAGGGCGATGGCGGAGGCGAGGAGGCCGAGGGTGGTGCGGCGCTTGATCACGGCTGGAGCTCCTTCACGTCGGCATTCCGGCTCGCCAGCACCCAGTGACCATTGCCGAGATCGGCGGGCGCAAGGCCGGCATCGCTTTCGCCCGGCCGGAAGGCGGCGTTCCAGCGCTTCTTGTCGGAGGCCCCGCCGGCATTGAGCGCGACGAAGTCGAGCGGCCGGTCAAGATCCGGGAAGGGCACGGCGGCCAGCAGCGCCTTGGTGTAGGGGTGCACCGGCGCGCGCATCAGCTGTTCGCGCGGTGCAAGCTCGACGATCCGCCCGGCGCACATGACGGCGATGCGGTCGGCCATGTAATCGACGACGGCGAGATTGTGCGAGATAAAGAGATAGGTCAGGCCGAGTTCCGCCTGCAGGTCCTTCAGGAGGTTGAGGATCTGCGCCTGCACGGACACGTCGAGTGCGGAGACCGGCTCGTCGCAGATCAGCAGTTCGGGGCCGAGTGCTAGAGCGCGGGCAATGCCAATGCGCTGGCGCTGCCCGCCGGAGAAGCTGTGGGGATAGCGGTTCATGTGCCGCTCATTGAGGCCGATGGCCTTCAGCAGCGCCTTCACCGTCTGCTGCCGGCTCTTCGGATCGCCGCGGCGGTGGATCTCGAGCGGTTCGCTGAGGATGTTCTGCACCGTCATGCGCGGCGAGAGCGATGAGACGGGATCCTGGAATATCATCTGCATGCGGGTGCGCAGTTTGGCCAGCGACTTGCCATGGGCCTCGCGGATGTCGATCGGGCCATCGGCCGAGTTCAGCATGATCGAGCCGGTGTCGGGAGAGAGCGCCCGCATCAGGATCTTGCTGAGCGTCGTCTTGCCGCAGCCGCTTTCGCCCACAAGCCCCAGACATTCGCCGCGACGTATGTCGAAGCTCACGTCGTCTACCGCACGATACTGGTGGGCCTCCCCCTTCTTCCACCAGCCGGACTTGCGGCTGGAAAACGTCTTGCCGACATGGCGCACGGAGAGCAGCACATCCTCGCCCGGTGCCGGAAGCGTGTCCTCGACGCGGGGCAGCGGTCGCGCAGGCGCACGTTCGCCTTTGCGCCGCACGATCAGGCTCTCGACGTTGACGGGTACCTCGCGCAGCGCCTTCAGGCGCTCGCCGGGCTTCATGTCGAAATGCGGCACGGCTGCCATCAGCCCCTTGAGATAGGGGTGGGACGGATTGCGGAAGATATCCTCAACCGAACCCGCCTCCATGATTTCGCCGTGATAGATCACCACGACCTCGTCGGCCATGTTGGCGACGATTCCGAGATCGTGGGTGATGAGCAGCACGGCCATGTTGAAGGTCGATTGCAGGTCCTTGAGCAATTGCAGGATCTGCGCCTGGATGGTCACGTCGAGGGCCGTCGTCGGCTCGTCGGCAATGAGAAGCGACGGCTTGCAGATCAGCGCCATGGCAATCATCGCGCGCTGTCGCATGCCGCCGGAAAGCTCGAACGGATACATGCCGAAGGCACGCTTGGGGTCGGGGAACCCGACGAGACGCAGCATCTCTTCGGTCTGTTCCCGCTGTCCCGGCTTGTCGACGTTGCGGTGGATGCGCAGGCTTTCGCTGATCTGGTCGCCGATCGTGTGGAGTGGCGACAGCGAGGTCATCGGCTCCTGGAAGATCATGCCGATGCGGTTGCCGCGAAAGGCGCGCATATCGGCACCCTCGGGCGCGAGCGCTGCAAGATCGATGACACCGCCGGGTGCCGTCTCATCCTTGAAGAGGATCTTGCCGCCGATCCTCGCCGATTTCGGCAGGATGCCCATGACGGCCTGGCTGATCACGGATTTTCCGGACCCGGACTCGCCCACGAGCGCCGTGACCTTGCCCGGCAGGACCCGGAGGCTGGCCTTTCGAACCGCGTCGATCTGGCCGCCGAACATGGCGAAAGAAACGCTCAGGTCCTCGATCCGCAGCAGGTCTCCGCCTGATGTCATGCCTGCCATTCCCCACTTATTCTCTCCATCCGGTGCGGATGGTGGCTGGCTTTGCGCCAATACCTTATGGGAAGACTATCGCAGGCATTTCGGCCTGTCCATGACCGCAATGTAAACCGCACGGTCACGCCTTCCCGGCGTCGGCTGCGGGTCTAGCGTCGTCATGTATCGTTTTTTTGAAATGATGCCCCGCGGCTAAACAATTTCTATTGCAGCAGTTTGTTCCAGATGTCCCGTTGGGGCGTGTTGCGGTTGCGGTAAAGCAGCATGACCTGCTCCGCCTCGGAGCTGCTTTCCTGCGTCCGGTGGCGTATGGCCTCCGCCTGATCGATCTTCAGGAGCTTTTCGCTCGGCACCAGCACCGTCAGTTTCTGCCTCACGCCGCGCAGCTTTTCCTCGCCGAGCGTCTCCCACTCGCCGCCGGCATAGGCGGTGAAGGCCTGGCTGGCGACGATGTGGGTGGAATGCTTCTTGGTCAGCCCCTGCAGGCGGGAGACCTCGTTGACGGCGGTGCCGAAGGTGGAGAAGGTGAGGCGGTCGCGCAGGCCGACATTGCCGAACATGACGTTGCCGATATGCAGGCCGATGCCGTAGCCGACCTCGCTCAGCCCGTTTTCCCGCCGTTCGCTGTTCATCTCGGCCATGCGCGCCGTGGCCTGGCGCACGGCCTCCATGGCGGCAAGGGCCGCGGCCTGCGACGGTTCGCGGTGGCGCCCGCAGGGATAGACGGCGAGAAAGCCATCGCCGAGGAAGCTGAGAATCTCGCCACCGCCGCGGTTGAACGGCGTGGCGATGGCGTCGAAGAACTGGTTGAGCGTGTCGATATAGGCCTGACGGCCTTCGCGTTCGGCAAGGACGGTCGATTGGCGCATGTCGGCCATGACGAGCACGGCGCGGATGGTTTCACCGTCGCCGCGCCGGATCTGGCCGGACAGCACGCGCTTGCCGGCGTTTTCGCCGAGATAGGTGGTGAGCATGTTGTCAGCGAGCTTGCCGAGCACGGCCATTTTGGCGGCAACGGCCAGGCTGCTCTGGAGCCGCAGCATGGCCTCGATCAGCTGGTCGGAGAAACCTTCCGGCGCGTCCGTGGTCCAGGAGCCGACCATGCCCTGTCCGTGGCTTTCGCTGAAGGACTGCACGAAGGCGAAGTAATCGGTCGCGCCGTCGCGCTTCAGTTCCTCGAAGATCGGGAACTCGATCGGAGACTCCGGCGTGATGCGGCGGCGCAGATGGTCGAGGTCGTGGGAATAGAGGTAGTAATAGGGGCTGCGCAGGAAGCGCTCTGCATCCGTCTCGCTCTGACCGGCGCGAAAGCCCTCGACGGTGACGCCCTTGCCGCGCTGCCAGGTGAAGCCGAGCGCGTCGTAAAGTGGATGGAGCATGGCGAAGCTCAGATGCACGCGCGACAGTGGCACGCCGGCGGCGGCCAGCCGTTCGCAGAAGCCCGTCACCAGCATTTCGAGCGAGGCGCCGTTGAGCGCCGTCTGCTTGAGCCATAGGGACACGCGATCGAGCAGATGGGTGGAAACCTGCTGCATCTGGGTCATGTCGATCTTCCCGCTGTTTGCTGCGAACGATCACCACAGGCCGATATCAACCCCCCGGCATGACGCGATCGTCTTCACGATATAATGACGCGGTATGGCGGAAACCAGAACGGCGACGACGAAAAGTTGGCGATGGCTGCCGCGAGGGAATTCGCATGATGGCCT
Source organism: Ferranicluibacter rubi (assembly GCF_011603255.1). Classification (GTDB taxonomy): domain Bacteria; phylum Pseudomonadota; class Alphaproteobacteria; order Rhizobiales; family Rhizobiaceae; genus Ferranicluibacter; species Ferranicluibacter rubi. Next base: position 61,559 of record NZ_JAANCM010000013.1, read on the forward strand.
GGCCCCGATATCCTGGCCTTGACAGCGGCAGGCCAAGTCCGCATCTGCCATGGCTCCGGCGTGCGAGGCGCGCCCAACAGGCAAGGCACCCGATGAGCACGTCCTCCCACGCGGTTCTTCTGTCGCGGATCGCCGATCGCACGGCGCATGCCGGCGTCATCGGCCTTGGCTATGTCGGACTGCCGCTGGCCATCGCCATCGCGCGCAAGGGTTTCACCGTCACCGGCTTCGATATCGACCCCGGCAAGATCGTCGCCATCGAAGCGGGCCGGTCCTATATCGAGGCGGTTGGCGACGACGTTCTCTCCGCCGAGCGGGACGCCGGACGGTTTTCCGCGACGGTCGATTTCGATGGCCTTGCCGCCTGCGACGTCATCGTCATCTGCGTGCCGACACCGCTGACGCGGCATCGCGATCCCGACCTCACCTATATCGTGAAGACCTGCCAGGAGATCGCCCTGCGGCTGCGGTCGGGGCAGCTCGTGGTGCTGGAATCCACCACCTATCCCGGCACGACGACGGATGTCGTGCGGCCAATCCTGGCCGCCACCGGGCTCGATATCGGGGGGGAGGTCTTCCTCGGCTTCTCGCCGGAACGCGAAGACCCCGGCAATCGCGATTTCTCGACCACCAGCATTCCGAAGATCGTCGCCGGTGACGGCGATGCGGCAGCGGAAGCGATGGAAGCGTTCTATTCGGCCGTGGTCGAGCGCGTCGTGCCCGTCTCCACGACGGCGACGGCGGAGGCTGTGAAGCTGACGGAGAACATTTTTCGGGCGGTCAATATCGCGCTGGTCAACGAGCTGAAGACCGTGTTCGAAGCCATGGGCATCGACATCTGGGAGGTGATCGACGCGGCGAAGACCAAGCCGTTCGGCTATATGCCGTTTTATCCCGGCCCCGGTCTCGGCGGGCACTGCATTCCGATCGATCCGTTCTATCTCACCTGGAAATCCCGTGAATACGACATGCCGACCCGCTTCATCGAGCTTGCGGGCGAGATCAATTCGGCCATGCCGAAACATATCGTCGGGCGGCTTGCGGAAGCGCTCGATATTCACCTCGGCAAGGCCCTCAGCCGGTCGCGCGTGCTGATCATTGGGCTCGCCTACAAGAAGAACGTGCCTGATATCCGCGAGAGCCCGTCGCTGAAACTGATTGAGCTGATCGAGGAGCGCGGCGGCAGCGCATCCTTCCATGATCCGCATGTGGACGAGATCCCGAGGACGCGCGAATATCTGTCGCTGAAGGGTCGGCGCTCTGTGCCGCTGAGCGAACTTGCCGGTTTCGATGCCGTGTTGGTCGCCACCGATCACGACGATGTCGATTATGCGCTGATCGCGCAGCAGGCGCCGCTGATCATCGACACGCGCAACGTCTTTGCCCGCCGCGGCCTTCAAGGTGGATTGATCGTGAAGGCCTGAGGCGTCAGGCCGCGGGTGCGGCCTGCATGGGTGCTTTCAGGTGGCTTGCCGCCATGGCATAGCCGCCATTGGCGCCGTCGATGAAGTGCATGTGGTCGCGGCTGAGCGCGGTCGGCACGATGCAGGTCATCAGTGCCTCGTCCTGCCGGTGGAGGCCGTAGCGGCAGACGCCTTCGGACGCCGCGCGTTCCAGCCGCGCCTCCAGACTGACGAGGCGCCCCGCATCAATGTCGATGGTCATCTTCAAGCCATCGTCGAACTTGCGGAAGTCCGAATTGCTGGCGACATCTTGGCGGTAGATCTTCGGATCGAAGCGGCCGAGCGTCATTCCAAGTTTTGCCAAGCTGTAGGTCAGTGCCGCCTCCACGAGGATGCGGCCGCGCTGGCGCAGGCGGCCGGGTTTTCCGACCGTGCGCACTTCCGTCTCCAGACCCTCGCGGGAGAGGCCGAGCGTCGGACCTTCCGCCGGGACCGGATGGCCTTCGCGTTCCTCGCCCGAGGCCAGCGCGACGACATCGGAAACCAGCGCCGAAAACGGTCCGGCCTCCTTGCCGGGGCAGGGCACCGCGATGATCGAGACGATGGCGCCGTGACGGGAGGCGATGGGGTTCCAGCGACAGGAGAGCCCGGTGAGGTCGGGGCGGGCACCTGCGGGCGCGGGCGCGACGAGATAGCGTCCGGCCTTCATCTCCGTCTCCGCCCATGCGCCACCGCCGCCGGCAAACATCGCATAGGACACGTCCGGGCTGACCTGAAAGCGTGCCACGCGCACATCGAGCCCGGCTTTGCGGATGTCGGAGACCGGGACGAGGGCGGCCCGCAGGTCGAGATCGAGCTCTTCGCGGGCGTAAAGCTGCACGGCGGCCAGCGCCGATGTGGCCGCGACGAGGGCCGAGGGAGGAAGCGCCACGAGCGCGCCATCGCCGCCGAAGACGAAGGGAAGGTCGAAATGGCCGACCGCGTTGAGCACCGCCGAGATGACGCTGGCGCCGGCCATGTTTACGGCCTTGTATCGACCGGCCTCGATGGCGCCTGTGGAATCGACGATATCGGCGCTGGCGATCCACCAGTCGATGGGCAGCGGGCGGTAGTTCTCCGCATCCGCCACGCCCTCGAACGCCGTGAAGACGGGGAGTGCGGAAAAGAACTGGTCGCTCTGCATCTGTGCCATGCGATTTAAGGTAGCACAGCCGTCTCCGTCCGACAGGGCCGCGCCGGATGACTTTTGCGTGCAGCGCGCGGCGATGTTGCCTGTTGGGCGGCAGGCACCCTATAGAGGGCCTCTTTAGGGCGTTTCTCCGAATCGCGAAAACGCTCCATCTCTTTGGTTTCACGCAATTCCGGGCGCAAACCGCTGCGCAGTTTTGCCGGATTTGCCTCGGCAACGGGAAGCGCCTTCATGAGTCGTCTCGACAGCTTTATCGCCCGCCTGCAGGCGCAGCGCTCTATCCTCAACCACATTCGGGATGACATGGCGCTTCCGGGCGAAGGCGCGGTGCTCGAAATCGGGCTTGGAAACGGCCGTACCTACGATCATATCCGCGAGATCTTCCCCGGCCGTCGCATCATCGCCTTCGATCGGGCGGTGGGGTCGCATCCCAAATCGACGCCGGATGAGGGCGACCTCGTGCTTGGCGAAATCTCGGAGACGCTGAAGAGCGTGGCCGGCATGGGGGTGGCGTTCGCCCATGCCGATATCGGCACGGCCTATCCCGAGGTGGATGCGGAAACGAAACGCTGGTTGCCGCCAGCGCTTGCCGATGCGCTGGCCTCCGGCGGCATCGTCGCCAGCGGCCTGCCGCTGGACCATGCCGACCTCGCGCCCCTGCCGGTGCCGGAGGGGATCGACCCCAGGCGCTATTATCTCTATCGCCGCCGCTAAAGCGCGTCGGGCAGCAACAGCAGGTCGAACTGGTCCGCGTCGAGCGGGATATCGGCGAGCGCCATTTCGGTCATGTCGTTTTCGGTGAAGACGATGCAGTGGGAATAGAAGGTGCCAAGCCACTCTGCGAAAACGCGGGCCTGATCGCGGCCGTAGAAGACCGGCGAGAATTCGAGATAGAACGGCGTCTGGCGTTCGAGAAGCGGGATCATCGAGCGGGCGGCGACCGGCTCGTAGCCTTCGATATCCATGAAGATCAGTGACACGCCATCGGCCGCGATGTCCGCGTCCGCAAGGATCTCCATCACGGGGCGCACCGGCACGCTGATCTGCCGGTCGCGCGGGCTCTGCCGCGTCGCGCTGCTCTTGCCGTGATTGTCGGGATGCTGGAAGAAATCGATCGTGCCTGCGGTCTCGCCGGCCGCGCAGGGGATGGCGGTGATCCGGTCTTCCAGCCCGTTCTGGCGGATGTTCTCTGTGAGCAGGGCGTAGTTGCGCGGATCGGCCTCCACCGTCACGATGCGCGGAATATCGCTGCCAAGGGCGAAATAGAGCGTCTGCGTGCCGATATTGCCGCCGACCTCCAGCAAAGCGCCCGAGAGGTCGATATTCCGCTCCCGCAGGACGGCGAGCAGGCGGACGACGTGATCGCGCTCGAACTGGCCCTTCCGGTAGATCTTGCGACCGATATAGTCATGCGGCGAAAACGTCATAACGTGATCGCCGCAATCCGCCGTCATGGTGAGAACGCGAGGGCTGATGCACTGGATCAGCAGTTCCCGCCCGTAGCGGGTGGCAAAGGCGCGGCGCGCAAGCCTGTTGCGCAGCTTGCGGAGACGGCGCTTCCATCGTTTCAAAACCGGCATGTCGTCACTGAGGGGCATGCGCCACCTTTCCCGGTCGATCGCGTTGCGCGGGTTACACCACAGGCGTGGGCTGAAAAAAAGAGTGTCTGGAAGAGTTTCTTCGGGCGAAATGACACGGAACTTTTGACGTCGTGCCGCATTCACGAGCGTCGCCGTCTTGTTCCCGGGGGCAAATGGAGCCGTTTGTTCGGATCCATACACGGGAGCGACGGGGCACTTTCGGTGAAGTGGGCATGTCAATATGAGTTGTAATATCATGGTGGTCGAGGACGAGATTTTCGTTGCGACCGAGATCGAGTATGTCGTCGAGGAACTGGGTTACCGGCCTGTCGGCATCGCTGCCGATACGGCATCGGCGATCAAGCTCGGCCCGCTCGCCGATATCGCCCTCGTTGATCTCAACCTGCGCGATGGCGCCACGGGCCGCGATATCGGCCGGATGCTTGCCGAGCGTCACGGCATGACCGTTCTCTTCATGACCGCCAATCCTTCGCAGGTCGGCGAAGCGTTTCCGGGTGCCGTCGGCGTGCTGCCGAAGCCCGTGGCGGAGGAGGACCTGAAAGCGGCCGTGCGTTACACGGTTGCGCTGCGCGAAGCGCGGCAGGCCCATGCGCCGGCACGTCTTCGCGTGTTCGCTTGAGATAAGGCGATTATCGGCGTCCGAGACGACCGCTGCGGGTCAATGCGCTCAAAGGTATAGACGCCTCGATCCTCAAGCCATCCGGTTCCCAGAAGCGCTCCAGTTGTCCTTCCAATTGGCCTTCCGCGCTGATCTTCATCAGCCGTGACCCGAAGCCGTCCTTCTCCGGCGCGGAAATGACGACGCCCTGGACCTTTTCCTTCCAGCGCAAATGATAGGTCTCGCCGTCGATGCGTCCGGTGATCTCGACCCGGCCATCGGCCGTTGAGAGGGCGCCGTATTTCGCCGAGTTGGTGCCGAGTTCGTGCAGGAGGAGGGCCAGAGGCGTGGCGGCGCTGTCGGCAATGGCGGTGTCGTCGCCATGCAGCCTAATCGCACCTTTGCCTTCTTCGCCCCAATAGGGCTCGAGCAGCCTTGCGAGAAAGTTGAACAAGGTCGTGTCCGGCATGGTCGGGCGCGACGCCTCGCTGTGCGGACGCACGAAATCATGCGCGCGACCCATGGCGTCGATGCGCTTGCGCAACTGTTCGGCAAAACCCCGGGCCTGCGGCTCGGAACGCGCGGACAGGCTGATGATGCCGCTTAGCACGGAGAAGATGTTCTTGATCCGGTGGCTGAGTTCATGCGCGACGACCTCGCGTTCCGCCTGCGCCATTTTGGCGTCGTGAATGTCGGTGCAGGTGCCGTACCAGCGCGTGATCCGGCCGTCGGCATCGCGGATGGGCAGGGCGCGGCCGAGCACCCAGCGATAGGCCCCGCTGTGATGGCGCAGCCGATATTCGATCTGGTAGGGGTCTCCCGTCTCGAGGCTGTGGCGCCAGAGCGCCCAGGCGCGGTCCTGATCCTCCGGATGGAAGATGCCGCTCCAGCCGGCGCCATCGGTCGAACCCGGGGGAACGCCGGTGAATTCGTACCAGCGCGCATTGTAGTAATCGTGAAAACCGTCGGGCCGCGTCGACCACACCATCTGCGGCATGGTGTCGGCCAGCGTGCGAAACCCGGTCTCCGACTGCGCATAGGCCTCGGCCACCTCCTTCTGCGCGGTGATATCGACGGCGATGCCGGGAAAGCGGATGCAGGTGCCGTTTTCGAGCAGCGGCTGCCCTTCGGCCAGCACCCAGCGCACGGATCCGTCGGCCTGGACGAGCCTGTATTCGATCGAGAGCTTCTCGCCCGTTTTCATGACGCCTTGCAGCACATTGGACACGCGCTCGGCATCGTCGGGGTGAATGCCGGCGGTGAAGCCGGAGATCGGTACGCCGTTTGTTGCCGCCGTCTCGGGATCGACGCCGTAGAGGGATGCGAATCTGTCGTCGGCATAGACGCGGTCGGCGACGACATCCCAGTCCCAGATGCCGACCACGCCGGAGGCCTGCAGGGCGAGAGACAGCTTTTCGCGGTTGCGCGCGAGCGCCTGCTTGGCCTCCACCGCCTTCGTCGTTTCCACGACGACCGCGAGCGCGCCGCTGATGGCGCCCTCATCGTCGAAGACGGGGCTGTAGTCGAGATCGAACCAGACGCGTTCCGGCTCGCCGCTGCGGTTCAGCGTCATTTCCATATCGGCGTAGGAAAAGCACTCGCCGCTAAGCACGCCATCGATGATGGTGCGGTTGAAATCGGCGACCTCGGGCCAGCACGCGATGGCCGACATGCCGAAGCATGTCGGATGGCGGCCGCTGGCGATGGCGGCATAGCCGGCATTGTAGATCATGATGCCGTCCGGACCCAGCAGCAGCGTCATGGCGACCGGCGACGACAGGACGGTGCGGACAAGGCCTGTCAACGATGCCGGCCACGTCTCGCGCGCGCCGAGCGGCGTCCGGCTCCAGTCCCGGCTTTCCAGAAGCGCCGCGATCTCGCTCCGGGACGTTGCGACCGTCGTCCAGCGCTTGCCGGACACAGGCGGCGTATCGACGGTTTCGGGCGGGAGAGAACTCGGCATAGGACATCTCGAAGTGGGTTCGGTCGCTCCTCGCATCCCGAGAGCATCCTGAGGGGGAGATATAGGTAAGCCCGGCCGAAAGTCATCTGTTTTCATGACGCTATGACCGGCGGGACGAGGGGGATTTTCGGCCTTTGTGAGGGCTTCCAGACTGTGCGCAGCCCACCGTGCCCGGTGCGGCCATTGCCGGGCCGGATAAATGATAGGGTGGCCGGGAACCATGAACGCGCGTTAACGTTTTGGCTGCGATGGTCCCCGAGAGAAAAGTAGGAAATTCTGAAAACGACCGGTGACGTGGAATATATTGTCTATGAAATCGGTGGAAATCCACGAATGTAGACGCAGAGCCGATCACGGTCGACCTTGCGAAATGTGAACGCGGCTCGCTTGTTCTGGAGGATATGATGCGAACGTCGAAACAGGTCCTGCACGGTCCCCACGCCCGATATTCCAATGCCGCATCGACGGCAGCCCTGCCGAGCTTTCATGCCGTGCTGCGCACGCTGACGCTGGTTGCGGCCTTCGCCTTCATCGGCGCCTGTGTCTTCGGAGCGATCTGAGCGCTCTTTGATCTCTGACATTTCAAAACCGGATCGTGGCTCCAAGCCGCGGTCCGGTTTTGTCGTTTTGGAACGGTCAGACGCCCTTCGACGTCAGATCCCGGGCAGCTTGAAGTCCTCGAGGCGCTGGCGCAGGAGGCTGATGGTCTCGACATCGGCATTTGCGAAGGCGAAGCGCAGAAAACCTTCCTGGATCTCGCCGAAATAATCGCCGGGAAGGCAGACGACGCCGGCAAGCGTCGCGAGTTTGCCCGCGACGAATTCGGCGCTGATATCGGGGTAGGGATGGCGGACATAGGCGAAGTAGGCGCCGATGGATTCGAGCTTCCAGCCATCGAGGCCCGCCATCACGGCCTGCATGGCGGCGCTGCGCCGGCCGATTTCCAGACGGTTCTCCTCACGCCAGTCGGCAAGAGCCGGGATCGCCTTCACCAGTGCGATCTGGCCGGCGCGGGGCGGGCAGATCTGCAGGTTGTCCATGATCTTTGCGATCTGGTGGACCGTCTGCATGCCGCAGGTGATGGCGCCGATCCGGTGGCCGGGAATGCAATAGGACTTCGAAAAGCTGTAGAGGCTGACGAAGTGGTTCTGCCAGCCTTCGATGGAGAAGATGCCGTGCGGCGGCTCTGCCGTGTCGGTCAGGAAGTCGCGGTAAGTCTCGTCGAGGATCAGCCAGATGTCGTTGCGGCGGCAGAGGTCGAAGATATCGGCAAGAAGAGCGGCGGGGTAGACGGCGCCCGTCGGATTGTTGGGCGAAACCAAAGCCAGCGCCTTCACGCCCGCATGCAGCGACGCTTCGATCGAATCCACATCCGGAATGAAGCCGCTTGCGGCATCGCAAGGCACGATATCGACATTGATGCCGAGCATCGACAGCGTGGTCTCGTGGTTGAAGTAATAGGGATTGGTCATGAGGATCGTATCGCCGGCACCGGCAAGCGCGATGACAGTCGCGACGAAAGCCTGATTGCAGCCGGCGGTGATCTGGACGTTGCGGCCAGTGAGCGGCGCGCCGTAGAGCCCGGCGACGTGGCTGCCATAGGCGGTGCGCAGGGGGATTTCCCCTTCGATCGGCCCATAGCCGGCCGCCTGTTTGGAAGCCGCGGCTTCGCCGAGCCATGCCAGCATGTCGGGATGCGGCGGGTAGCCGGGCACGGCCTGGCTGAGGTCGAGCAACGGGCCGCGGCTTCCGTCATAGCTTTTGGCCCAGGCGGCAACCGAGGGAACGGGCGGCGGCGACAGCCGGGCGACCAGCGGATTGAATTTCGGCATGGGTTCGTTCCTGTGCGGTGACGCTGGTCCGGAGGTTGGGAGGCCGCCGCGGATCAGCGTCGAAAGAGATGGCGAGCTTGAGGGTTCAGGGAGAATGGTGGCCGATTTGCGCCGGAAAGGGGTTCGTCCGAACGTAAGACGATTTCCCGGACATTTCCAGAAGCCGTTCCAGGATAAAAGGCCGACGACGGTTTCGTGGCCAAGTGATGTTTTGCCAATGTCGTGGAAAACCGTTCTGCCGAAAGATCCGTATCGTCTTCATGACAGAATGGAGATCATCATGAAGATCGCATCGACCGCCGTTTTCGCCGCCAGCCTTGCAGCAAGCCTCCTGTCTGCGTCCAGCAGCGCCTTTGCCCAGACTGCGGGCGGTATGCGGGAGACCGTCATGGAGCGCTTTTTCCGGGGGCAGACGCAGGCCGAGGGAACCTTTCGCGCCATCAACGGTACACGGCGGGACCTCGATATCGCACTGCGCGGTACGGTGACGAAAACCGGGCTGACGCTGCGGGAGGACATCCGCTACGACGACGGACAGAAGGAGCGCAAGACCTGGCATTTCGTCCGCACCGGCCCTGCGACCTATAGCGGAACGCGCGAGGACGTCATCGGCGGCACGACGGTGCGGGTGGATGGCAATGTCGTGCGATTCAACTATCTCGTGGATCTCGATCCGGGTCCGAAACAGGATGTCTACCGCTTCTTCGATACTCTGACTTTCTCGCGCGACGGCAAGACCATGTCGAACACGGCTGTGGTGTGGAAGACGATCCTGCCCGTCGCCCGGGTCAAGATTGCCTTTCGCAAGTAGCCGAACACCGCTCCCTATAGCGGCTGTTGCGCCTGGAGCGCACGAAGCCAGCCGGCGATCGTGCCTGCATCCTCCGGCGACAGCTCGTGGCCGGCGGACAGCATGACGACGGTCGTTTCGGCACCGGCGCCTTCCAGCGCTGCCACCTGTGCCGGGCGGTAGGCGTCGAAACTGTCGTCGGCTCCCGAGACGATCAGCACATCGGTGCCGGAGAGATCCGCCCGCGGTATCGTTTCCAGAGGCATCATGCTGCGCAGAAGGACGGCGCGAGGGATGAGGCCCGGCTGCAGGAACAGCGTCGCGGCGATCAGGTTCGCGCCGTTGGAGTGACCGAGAAACGTGGCGCGTTCGAGATCGATGCCATAGCCGGATGCCGCGCCTTCGACGAAGGCGGCGAGGGCTTCCGCTTCGTTTGCGATATCGGCCTGATCGAATGTCGTGGCGCCAAGCCGCCGATAGAAACGCGGCGCGCCTTCCTCGAGGCTGCGACCCCGAAGGGCGACGAGCAGCGCATTCGGCGCTGCCTTGCGCGCGAGCGGCAGGAGGCTCAGCTCATTGGCGCCGCTGCCATGCAGCAGAAACAGCGTGGTGCCGTCCGGCTCGGCCGGCTGGTGAAGGCGGTGGACGAAGGGCAGTTCGCGGGCGGCGAAACGCTCCTCGCCGGGAAGGCCGAATTGCGGGAGAAGGACGGTTATGTCCTCTTCGGGCCCGTCCTCGCTCTGTCCGGGGACGAAGAGCCGGGTGCCCAGAGTGGTTTCATCCTCGTCGATCCCCATGCCCGGGCCGTCTGTCGCGACCTCGATAAGGCTGCCGCCGGGTTCTCGGACGTAGAGAGAGAAGAAATAGGTGCGGTCATGCGCGGGCGTCGGGCCGGCATCCTCCGCGCCGAGGCGATCCCGCAGAGCCTTCACGGCAGCACGGTCGGGCGCGCGCACGGCAATGTGGTCGATGGTGCCGGTGCCGGGGGCGGATGTCCAGAAACCGGTGGCGTCGCGAACGTCGATGACGTCGCCCGCATCCGAGCGCAGACGCTCGATCGTTTCGGTTCTCTCCGCTGACCGGAAGCCGGTGTGACGTTCGAGGAAGGCGGCTGTTTCCGCAGGTCGGCTGGTGAGGATGGTGGCGCCGCGCAGCGCACGGATTGCGTCTTCCGGCGGGATGCCGGCGGCATAGGCGGGCTCGACGCCCGCAATATCCGTCGTTCCCACCAGCTTGACGATGACGCCGTCCGGATCTTTGAGGCGCAGCACGGGCTCGCCGAATTCCGGCGCCGGGCCGGAAACGGGCACGAGGTAGCGCAAGGCGCGTTGAAGCCAGAAGCCGATCGAACCGGGGGCGATGGCGAAGGCGATCTCGCTCGGCTGGCCTTCGCCGACACGGCCGGGCCCGCCGTCTTCCCAGACGAGGAAGGTGACGAGCGAACCAGGCGTGCCGAGGCGATCGCCATAAAGGAGGTGCAACTGGGCTGCATCCTCGAACCCCGCCGTCCGCTTGACGAGGCGCAGACCAAGGAAACCGACGTAGAAATCGACGTTCGCCTGCACCTTTCGCGTGATGAGCGTGATGTGGTGGAGGCCGCTGGTGCCTGTGGGGATCGTCGTCATGCAGGGTCACCCGACTGCCGCGGAAGGTCCTGGGTCAGGTAGGTGCGGAAAGCTTCGGCATGGTCGGGGTGCCAGCGGGAGAGGGGCGGGCGGTTTTCCACGATGTCGCCGGCAGCCCAGAGGATGCGCTTCTCGTCGAGGTCCCGGCTGACATCATTGTCGGGGCAGAGAATGTAGAAATCGCCACGCGCGATGCTGTCCATCATGAAGTCCACCGTCTGCTCCGGGGTCCACGCTGCATCCGGCTTTTCCGTGCGACCGTTGGCGGTGAGGCCGGTATAGACGAAGCCGGGAATGAGGAGATGCGACGCGATGCGGCAGCCGGCGGTGTTGCGCAACTCGTGCTCGAGCGCTTCCGAGAAGGCTTTGACGCCGGCTTTTGCGACGTTATAGGCCGGATCTCCCGGCGGCGTGGTGATGCCCTGCTTGGAGCCGGTGTTGATGATGAGGCCGGGTTCGCCATGCGCGATCATGCCGGGGCCGAAGACGCGCGTGCCGTTGACGACGCCGCCGAGATTGACGGCCATCACGCGCTCCCAGTTTTCCAGCGGGCCGAAGAGCGTGCTGCCGGGCTGGATCCCGGCATTGTTCATGAGCACGTTGACCTTGCCGAACCGCTCGATCACCTCTTCCTGCAAGGCTTCGAGCGCTTCCAGTTCCGAAACATCCGTTGCGCAGGCGAGAACGGCCTCGGTGCCCTGCGGGGAAACCTCTGCAACCGACCGTGCGGCATCGGCCAGTCGCTCGCCCTTGCGGTCGGCCAGCACGACCCTCATGCCAAGGGATGCGAAGCGGTGGGCGGCGGCAAGGCCGATGCCGGAGGCGGCTCCGGTGACGACGGCAACGGCATTGGCGGCGAAGGCGGCATGTGTCATGGTCGGTCCGAGCTCTGCGGCCCCATTTATGAGGCGTGCGGTTAGCAAATTTAATAGTGTCGCCCGCGAAACTAGGTAAGGAGAAGGCTCAAGTCCATCCTCTTGGCTCCGCCTGCGTTTCCTCTATCCTCCAGCGCCAGACTGGCTCGCCCAGCCTGCTCTTTACCTGGCCTGCTCTTCCGCTCCCGTCATCCATCCGCTCCCTCTTCGAGTCCCCATGTATCCCCCGAGAACGCGCAATAGCCGGCAGACGCCGTGCGAACAATGTCCCCTGCGTCATCTGCCGACCTTCCGCGAGTTTCAGCCTGAGGAGCTTGCATTCGTTTCGCACTTCAAGACCGGCGAACTCTCGGTCGATGCGGGAACCACGGTGCTGAGCGAGGGAAGCCACAGCGCGCATCTGTTCACCGTGCTGTCGGGCTGGGGCTTTCGCTACAAGATGCTGGGCGACGGCCGCCGGCAGATCCTGAATTACATCATGCCGGGCGATCTCGTCGGCCTGCAAGGCAGTCTGATGGGGGAGATGAAGCATTCGGTGGAGGCGCTGTCCGCGCTGACGCTCTGCGTGTTCGAGCGCGAGCGTCTCGGTCAGGTCTATCGCAACCACCCCGATCTTGCTTTCGACGTGACCTGGATCGCGTCGCAGGAAGAGCGGATACTCGATGAACATCTGCTGAGCATCGGACGGCGTACGGCACTGGAGCGGGCAGCCTATCTGCTGTCGTTTCTGTCGCAGAGGGCGGGGGTGTCGAACCTTTTCAGAGGCGAGCGCGTGTCTATCCCGCTCACGCAGCAGCATGTTGCCGATACGCTGGGGCTCTCGATCGTTCACACGAACAAGACGCTGAAAAAGCTGGCCGAGCGCAATCTCATTCGCTGGGCGGATCGCGGCTGCGATGTGCTGGACGCCGAGGGCTTGATGCGGGTTGCGGACTGGGACGGTCTGGAGGCCGTCCGGCGTCCGTTTATCTGACGAGCGTCAGGCTTAGACGCTCGGTGCGGATGCCGGGCGGGCTGGTAGCCGCTTCTGGAAAAAGGCTCGGAGACGATCGGTAAAGCTCTGATGTTCCTCGACAATCAGAGTATCGCCGTCATCATGGCCGAACACGCTTCGTGCCGCTTGTTCCAGTCTTTCGATATCGCTGGCTGTCATGATTTCCTCCCTTTGGTTCCCCCGAAAAACATAATGCGCCCGAAGGGTTAAAAGTTCCAGTCCAACATGAGGGCTCTCGAAAATACGCTGCTGTTTTCCCATTCTTGGTGCTATTCCTAGGGGTATCTTGATGGTAGCGTACCGCCTGCCGTTACCGGCTCCAACCTTCGCTATGTCTTATTTAAATGTGACCATGCGTGATAAGCACTAGTGTTGATTTCGAGGACGTCGAATCATATCTGTGGGTTGGTCGATCTGAAGCCTCTTTACGATGGGATCCTGGTGCTGCGTTTGGAAACACTCTTGTCAATCAAACGTGTTCTCGTGCTGGAAGACAATTTCATCATTGCGATGGAAGCCGAGGATATTCTACGCACGCTGGGCGTCGAGACGGTCGATATCGCCACGAATGTCGCACAGGCCAAACAGCTCGTTGATGAGCATGCGTTCGATTTCGCGTTGCTCGACGTCAATCTCGGTAGCGAGACGAGCTTCGATTTCGCCAACATTCTCGTGTCCCGCGACACGCCGTTCGGTTTCGTCAGCGGCTATGGCGAAAGCGCCATGTTCCCCGGTAGCCACCGCGACCGGCCACGCATCACCAAGCCCTTCAACGAGACGTCGATGAGCCAGTTGCTCGCCTCCGTGTCGGGCGTGGCGGATGCCGGCGAGGCACCCGCCGAAGCCTCTTCTAAAGCATTGCGATAAGCACGTCCGTCCGGTCTTCGCCGAAGGTGAAGGTGGCGCTACCCGTATGGGACAACGTCACCGGATCTCCTGCCGTCATGGCTGCAAGGCCGGTAACGGTCGCGGCATATCGGGCTGAGGGGCCTGAAAATGCACGCAGGGTGGCGACGGCTTGCGTTCCCGCCTTCACGGCGAGCGAGAAGGCGCCGCTCGGCTCGACCTCCGCTTTGAGGGTGACCAGATAGATACCCGTTGCCGGCACGATCAGGCTCCTGCCGCCGCCAGCCACCGTTGCCCCAAGCGCGAACCCGCCTTGCGAGAGCGGCATCGTCGCAAAGCCGCTTTCGCTGGCATCTGCAGGCGTTGCCGTGCCCGCTGGCGTGCTCGCGCGGGCGATAGGCCTTTGCGGCAGGTGAACGCGGCCGGCCGCGTCCACGCTGAGGGCCTCCAGCCAGGAGGTGCCGTCGGCGCTCGTTTTGATCGCGAAGGTCTCCGTACCGTTCAGGCCCATTTCCGCTCGGCCGGACCAGCCGCTCTGAAAGAGGAGGCTGGCCGTGTCGCCGGGCGTTGCCTTGTTGATCTTCAGCTGATGGCCGTGGCCGGCATGGCTGAGCAGCGTTGCATCTGCCGACACCGCGAGCCGGTTGACCTCGTCGGCGGTCGCGTTGACACCCAGCCGCTCGAGACCGGCCGTGGCATCGTAGACGCGGAAGGCTGTCCCGTCATGGATGTACAGGCGGGCGTCGCCCGCAAAAACGGCTCGCCAGCCGGGGCGGGGCGTGACGAAGGTCCAGGCGCTATCCTGCCACACGGCGATCTTCCCGGCCTTGCCGGTCCATTCGTCCGTCGGCGAAAGCGCGATTTCGTAGCAGGCGCCTTCGCCGGGATTCACAGGGGGATGCGCCAGACGGGCGGCGATCACGAGTTGCGTCACGGCATCCAGCCGCTGCAGCGCCTCGTTGTGCGTGACATGCTTCTGCGCCTGCGATGGCAGGATGTAAGGCATTTCGAGGTTCGGGGTTATCTCGCTCATCGGCATCTCCTGTCGGGGTGCCGGTAGTCTGCGCGCGATGTCGGGGGCGGGGAGCCGCAGGGTGGTGCAGCGTTGTTTTCATGCGCCTTTTGTGGATTTCTCTCCCCGCGGCGTCAGAGCTTCGCGGGTGAGAACGAAGCGGCGCCCCATGCTTTGAGGCGCAGCAAGCGTCAGGCCCGGCCGCGGGAGACGAAGTGGGGATTGGCGAAGTCCACATCATAGGTCTGGTTGCGCTTGCCGTAGAAGAGCGGGTTGCCGTCCATGGTCACGGTTTCCCCACCGGCCGCGCGCAGCACGGCATCGCCGGCCGCCGTGTCCCACTCCATCGTGCGGCTGAGGCGCGGATAGATGTCGGCGAGACCTTCGGCGAGAAGACAGAATTTCAGGGAGGAGCCGACCGACTCGTAGTCGGTGACGCCGTGTTCGGCGAGGTAGGCGATGGTTTCCGCGCTGTTGTGCGAGCGGCTGGCCAGCGCCACGATGCGGTCGCCGCGCTGGCGACAGCCGATGACGGTGGGGGTGCCGATATCCGTCTGGCCGGACACGACGGACTTGCGGGCCCGGTTGCGCTCCGCTGCGTAGAGGATACCGAGGGCCGGCGCATAGACCACGCCGAGCGTCGGCGCGCCCTGTTCGATCAGCGCGATATTGACCGTGAAGTCGTGATTGCGGCCGACGAATTCCTTCGTGCCATCCAGCGGATCGACAAGGAAAAAGGCGCGTCCATCGATATCGGGAACGAGGCCCGCCGAAGCGGCCTCTTCCGCAACCACGGGAATGCCGGGAAACGCACCCTGAAGATGGCGCAGAATAATGCGTTCCGCGCTTTCATCCGCATCCGTCACCGGCGATGCATCTTCCTTGTAACGGACCTCCGCACCCACATTATAGACGTCGATGACCGCCCGCCCGGCCTCTACCGCCGCCCTCTCCAACACGTCCAACATTGCGCTCGCCGCGCTCCTTTTCGGTCTGGCGGTGGCCTGCGTCCCGGCGCCTACCGCGTTATCACCACAACCCTACAGGGTTCTGCCTCATTCGTCAGGCAAATCCCTGTGACCGGGCGTTACAATTCGTGGTGTCGTGCGCTGAGGCTTGGGAGCTCAATGATGTGGCCAGCTACGAGCATCGCGCGTTTCGTTAGCACATACAGTTTGATGGGGTGAGAGACGCAAGCTGGGTGCCATTGCCAACATGCTGATATGCTTAAAATGTAAGCGCCGACTGCTTCCCACTCAGCCGATTGCCGAGGAAACCGCCAGAAATTTTCTGAATGGAAAAGAATCTGTTGGGTGCCTTCTTTTTGTGCTTTTCTTTTCGAGCGAAAACAGTATGGAATCCCCGCAAACGTCGCGTCCGCAAAGGACTGCAGAACAAGAGGCCGGACCCGGTAAGGGATCTGGTCCAGGGGAAAATAGATGGTGTATTTCGTCCAACAGCTCGTCAACGGGCTGACTCTTGGATCTATCTACGGCATGATCGCCATCGGCTATACGATGGTTTACGGCATTATCGGCATGATCAACTTCGCCCATGGCGATATCTTCATGCTGGGCAGTTTCGCGGCCCTTATCGTCTTCCTGATTCTCACGACCCTGTTTGCCGGCATCCCCGTCGTCCTCGCTCTTCTGGTGATGATGATCGTGGCCATGCTGCTGGCCGGCCTGTGGAACTGGACGATCGAGCGGATCGCCTACCGGCCGTTGCGCGGTTCGTTCCGGCTTGCGCCGCTGATCACCGCCATCGGCATGTCGATCGCGCTGTCCAATTTCATCCAGGTCGTGCAGGGGCCGCGCAACAAGCCGATCCCGCCGCTGGTGAATTCCAACTATCAGGTGCTCGGCATCTCGATCTCGCTGAAGCAGATCGTGATCATCGTCGTGACGGCCGTGCTGCTGACCATCTTCTGGTACATCGTCAACAAGACACCGCTCGGTCGGGCGCAGCGCGCCACCGAGCAGGACCGCAAGATGGCGGCGCTCCTCGGCATCGACGTCGACCGGACGATCTCGATCACCTTCATCATGGGTGCTGCGCTCGCCGCCGTCGCCGGTACGATGTATCTGATGTATTACGGCGTTTCCGTCTTCACCGACGGCTTCATCCCCGGCGTGAAGGCCTTTACGGCGGCCGTTCTCGGGGGCATCGGCTCGCTGCCGGGCGCCGTTCTCGGCGGCATCCTCATCGGCCTCATCGAAAGCCTGTGGTCCGCTTATTTCTCCATCGCCTATAAGGACGTCGCAACCTTCGTCATCCTCGCGGTCGTTCTGATTTTCAAGCCGACCGGCATTCTCGGCCGGCCCGAAGTGGAGAAGGTATAAGTCCATGGCGAACATTTCCTCTCCCGTCTCCGAGCCACATGCCGAACCCAGCGTCCTGGCGCGCGCCCTCAAGGAAGCCTTCTTCGCAGGCCTCGTCTCGCTCGGCCTCTTCTGCCTCTTCGTCGGTGTCGAGACCTACCAGAACATCAACAACGAACTCGTCTGGCGCATGCGCTGGGGCCTGCTCGCGGTGTTCGTTGGGGTCGCTGCCGTCGGTCGCTTCCTTAACGTCGCCTTCATCCGGCCGGCGCTCGATAAGCGGAAGCTCGCAAAGGCCAAGAGCGGCATCCTCGACGTGTCCGAGGACAAGGGCTTCTTCCACCGCCACTTCCTCAAGATCGCGCTGATCGCGCTGCTGATCTATCCGCCGGTGTCGGTCATGCTGCGCGGCGTTCAGGGTTCGCTGCTGCTGGTCGACAATTTCGGCATCCAGATCCTGATCTACGTGATGCTCGCCTGGGGCCTCAACATTGTGGTCGGCCTCGCAGGCCTGCTCGATCTCGGCTATGTCGCCTTCTATGCCGTCGGCGCCTATTCCTACGCGCTGCTGTCCACCCATTTCGGCCTGTCCTTCTGGGTGCTCCTGCCGCTGGCGGGTATTTTCGCTGCCCTCTGGGGCATCATTCTCGGCTTCCCGGTTCTGCGCCTGCGGGGCGACTATCTCGCTATCGTAACGCTCGCCTTCGGTGAAATCATCCGCCTCGTGCTGATCAACTGGACGGAAGTGACCAAGGGCACGTTCGGCGTCTCCGGCATCGCCAAGGCATCGATCTTCGGCATCTGGTCGTTCGACGTCGGCTCGCCGTCCAACTTCGCCAAGTCCTTCGGACTGCCGATGTCGTCCGCCTACTACAAGATCTTCCTGTTCTACGTTATCCTGTTTCTTTGCATGCTCACGGCTTATGTCACCATCCGTCTGCGCCGCATGCCGATCGGCCGTGCATGGGAAGCGTTGCGCGAGGACGAGATCGCCTGCCGCTCGCTCGGCATCAATACGGTCACGACCAAGCTAACGGCCTTTGCCACAGGCGCCATGTTCGGCGGTTTCGCCGGCTCGTTCTTCGCCGCGCGGCAGGGCTTCGTGTCGCCGGAAAGCTTCGTGTTCATCGAGTCCGCCGTCATCCTCGCCATCGTCGTTCTCGGCGGTATGGGGTCGCTGACCGGCATCGCGATCGCCGCTGTCGTCATGGTCGGCGGCACGGAACTGCTGCGTGAAATGAACTTCCTCAAGGCCATCTTCGGCCCCGACTTCACCCCGGAACTCTATCGCATGCTGATCTTCGGTCTCGCCATGGTGGTCGTGATGCTGTTCAAGCCGCGTGGCTTCGTCGGCTCCCGCGCACCGTCGGCCTTCCTCCACACCCAAAAGAACGTGTCGGGAAGCTTTACCAAGGAAGGGCACGGCTGATGGTTACGGGAACGGCGACGACAATGTCCAAGGATCCAATCCTTAAGGTCGAACATCTCTCCATGCGCTTCGGTGGCCTGATGGCCATCAACGACTTCTCGTTCGAAGCAACGCGCGGCGAGATCACCGCGCTCATCGGCCCGAACGGGGCCGGCAAGACCACCGTGTTCAACTGCATCACCGGCTTCTACAAGCCGACCATGGGCATGATCACGATGCGGCAGAAGGGCGGCAAGGAGTTCCTGCTGGAGCGCCTGCCGGACTTCGAGATCACCAAGCGGGCAAAGGTTGCCCGGACCTTCCAGAACATCCGCCTGTTCTCGGGCCTGACGGTGCTGGAAAACCTGCTCGTCGCCCAGCACAATGCGCTGATGCGCGCATCGGGCTACACGATCCTCGGCCTGTTCGGCTTCCCCGCCTACAAGAAGGCGTCGCTCGCCAGCATCGAGCTTGCGAAATACTGGCTCGACAAGGCGTCCCTGACCGACCGTGCCGACGACCCGGCCGGCGATCTTCCCTACGGTGCCCAGCGCCGTCTGGAAATTGCCCGTGCGATGTGCACCCAGCCGGAGCTTCTCTGCCTGGACGAGCCGGCAGCCGGTCTCAACCCGCGCGAGTCGCTGGCGCTCAACACGCTGCTGCGCGACATCCGCACCGACACCGGCACGTCGATCCTGCTGATCGAGCACGACATGTCGGTTGTCATGGAAATCTCCGACCACGTCGTCGTGCTGGAATACGGACAGAAGATCTCCGATGGCAATCCGCAATTCGTACAGAACGACCCGAAGGTCATCGCGGCCTATCTCGGCGTCGAGGATGATGAGGTCGACGAGGTGATCGCGGAAGTGGAACAGGTTGCGGCGACGGTCGGTCATGGAACCGGCAGCACGGGAGAGCGCCCATGAGCCCGCTTCTTCACGTCAAGGGTGTCGAAACCTATTACGGCAACATCCGGGCGCTCGGCGGCGTCGATGTCGTCGTGGAACCTGGCGAGATCGTCTGCATGATCGGCGCCAACGGCGCCGGCAAATCGACGCTGATGATGACGATCTGCGGCAGCCCGCAGGCGCGCACCGGCTCGGTCATCTTCGATGGTCAGGACATCACCCGCATGCCGACCCACGAGATCGCCCGGCTGCGCATCGCGCAGTCGCCCGAGGGCCGGCGCATCTTTCCGCGCATGACGGTCTATGAAAACCTGCAGATGGGCGCGAGCCTCGACAACCTCAAATATTTCAACGAGGACATCGAGAAGATCTTCACGCTGTTTCCGCGCCTGAAGGAGCGCCAGTCGCAGCGCGGCGGCACGCTTTCGGGCGGCGAGCAGCAGATGCTGTCGATCGGCCGCGCGCTGATGGCGCGTCCGAAGCTTCTCCTTCTCGACGAGCCGTCGCTGGGCCTTGCACCGCTGATCGTCAAGGGCATCTTCGCGGCAATCAAGAAGCTCAACGAGGAAGAGGGGCTGACCGTGTTTCTCGTCGAGCAGAACGCGTTCGCCGCGCTCAAGCTGTCGCATCGCGGCTACGTCATGGTCAACGGACAGGTGACGATGAGCGGCGGCGGCCGGGAATTGCTGGCCAATCCGGAAGTGCGCGCCGCCTATCTCGAAGGCGGGCACCATTGAGCCCCGCTTCCCTTATCCCTTTCATCGGGAGTTTCTGACATGCAGGGCATTCTCCACGAAGAGCCTTCGATCCTTCAGTTTATGCTGATCACCTGCGTGCTCGGCGGCTGGACCGCCTGGCGCACAGGCAAGAGCGTCGCGGACGGCTGGCAGACCTATACGACCGTCGTGGTCTATACGCTGCTGCTCGGTCTCGGCATCCGTTTCGTGCATCACGCACTGTTCAACGGCACGATGTTCAGCCTGCACTACTACGTCGTGGACACGATCATTCTTTTGCTGTTTTCTACCGCTGGGTTCCGTTTCTACCGGACACGCCAAATGGTCAGCAGCTACTACTGGCTTTACGAGAAGGCATCGCCCTTCTCGTGGAAGAATAAATAATAAAGGGAACAGCCGCAGGCGCATCGCCTCGGCCACAACGAACACCGGCGCAGTCAGAGTGGGAACTGCGTTGGCTATGGCAACAGACCCGCTTGAAAATTGGGAGTTACAGGATGAAGAAGTCACTTTTGTCGGCTGTTGCGCTGACGGCGATGGTCGCGTTCAGCGGCCAGGCCTGGGCGGACATCACGATCGCTGTTGCCGGTCCGCTGACCGGCCCGAACGCCGCTTTCGGCGCGCAGCTCCAGAAGGGTGCCGAGCAGGCAGCCGCTGACATCAACGCCGCCGGCGGCATCAACGGCGAGCAGATCAAGATCGTTCTCGGCGACGACGTGTCCGACCCGAAGCAGGGCATCTCGGTTGCCAACAAGTTCGTGGCCGACGGCGTGAAGTACGTCATCGGTCACTTCAACTCGGGCGTTTCGATCCCCGCGTCGGAAGTCTATGCCGAAAACGGCATCCTCGAAATCACCCCGGCTGCAACCAACCCGGTGTTCACCGAGCGCGGCCTCTGGAACACGTTCCGCACCTGCGGCCGTGACGACCAGCAGGGCGGCGTTGCCGGCGCGTACCTTGCCGAAAAGTTCAAGGACGCCAAGGTCGCCGTCATTCATGACAAGACGCCTTACGGCCAGGGCCTTGCCGACGAAACCAAGAAGGCGATGAACGCTGCCGGCATGACGGAAGTCCTGTACGAAGGCGTCAACACCGGCGACAAGGACTTCTCGGCCCTCATCGCCAAGATGAAGGAAGCCGGCGTTTCGATCATCTACTGGGGCGGTCTCCACACCGAAGCCGGCCTGATCATCCGCCAGTCGGCTGACCAGGGCCTCAAGGCCACGCTCGTCTCTGGTGACGGCATCGTCTCCAACGAACTCGCCTCGATTGCTGGCGACGCCGTTGCCGGCACGCTCAACACCTTCGGCCCCGATCCGACGCTCCGCCCGGAGAACAAGGAACTGGTCGAGAAGTTCAAGACCGCCGGCTTCAACCCGGAGGCCTACACGCTCTACTCCTACGCCGCCCTGCAGACGATCGCAGCAGCTGCCAAGGCTGCCGGCTCCATCGATTCCGAAACCGTCGCAACGGCGATGAAGGAAAAGGGCCCGTTCAAGACCGTTCTCGGCGACATGTCCTTCGACGAAAAGGGCGACCCGAAGCTTCCCGGCTACATCATGTACGAGTGGAAGAAGGGCCCGGACGGCAAGTACAGCTACTTCCCGCAGATGTAAGACACCACGGCTTCGGCCGTCGTGTTCGAGACGAGGAGAGCCCGGCCCTGTGCCGGGCTTTTCCGTGTTTGGGGGTAAAGGAAAACCCTCTCTGGCCTGCCGGCCATCTCCCCCACAAGGGGGGAGAAGACTCACGGGACGCCCTCGGCACGAATCTTCGAGGTTTGCGTAAAGAGCGAGCGGCAAGCCACAGGTCCTCTCCCCCCTTGTGGGGGAGATGCCCGGCAAGGCAGAGAGGGTTTTTCTTGATCACCCCCAGCACGAACAACCCATCAACTCTGGCTCAACGCATTCGTCGCCTTCACCGCGGCCGACGCCCGGTTTTCCACGCCCAGCTTCACATAGATCTGCTCAAGGTGCTTGTTGACGGTACGGGCGGAGAGGCCGAGGATTTCGGCGATGTCGCGGTTGGATTTGCCCTTGGCAATCCAGACGAGGACTTCCGCTTCGCGCATCGTCAGGGAGAAATGCCGGCGCAGGGCTTCCTCGTCGGTGGTCTGGCTGACGGCGGTGAGGCGGAACAGGTATTCGTCGCTGCCGATGGTGCCGAGGAAGGCGAGTTGGAGGACGGGCACACCGGCATTTTCGATCACGAGGGGAGCGTCCTTGCCAAGCGTGCGCTCGAGCAGGAAGAGGGCGATCTGGTCGGAGACGGCGTCCAGTCCGTCTTCCGAGCCGATGGCTGTATCGACCAGCCGGGTCGCCTGGGGCGTCGACCAGTGCAGGGCGCCATTGCCGCGCACCGCGAGCAGATGCCGGCCGGCCGCGTCCAGTGCGACGCGGGCGCTCTGGGTGGAGCGGGCGTTGCCGAGGTGGACGCGGATGCGGGCGCGCAGTTCATCGATGTTGATGGGTTTGGAGAGGTAATCCACGCCGCCGGATTCGAGCGCGTGCACGATGTGCTCGGTTTCGGTCAGCCCGGTCATGAAGATCACAGGCACGGGGGCGATGTCGGCAAGCGCCTTCAGCCGTCGGCAGGTGTCGAATCCGTCCATCTCCGGCATGACGGCGTCCATCAGCACGATGTCGGGCGTGATCTTGTCAACGACTTTCAAGGCCGCGGGCCCGGATGTGGCGATCAGCACGGAGAAGCCGGATTGCTCCAGCGCGTCGGTGAGGAAGCCGAGGGTTTCCGGGCTGTCGTCGACGATCAACACGATATCACGGGGGCGGGGGGCGTCACTCACCGGTGGTCTCCTTCCGGCGGCGGGTCGCTTCGCACGGCGGCGGTTTCGAGGAAGGTGGCGTAGCCGGCCATGTCGAAGGCCTGTACATAGGCCCGCGCGGCATCCGCAAAGGGCTGGTGGGTCGTGTCGCGCGCGAGCTCGGCGAGCTTGGCCTCGATGCCCCTGATATAGCCGATTTCGCCCAGCCGGATCAGCTCCTCGATATGGGATGCTTCGGGCACGAGAATTGGCTGGGGTTCTGCGGTGTCGGTTGGCGGTGCGGGGACATCATGCGTCCATTCGAGGCCGAGATTGACGGCGATCTTGTCCCGGAGCTGGCGGATGACGAAGGGCTTGGCGAGCGTATCGTTGTGGCCGGTATGCTGGCTGGCCAGACTCCCGTCGCCGATATTGGCCGACAGCATGATGATGGGCGCCGCCTGCCCGAGTTCGCGCAGGCGCGAGACGAGCTGCCAGCCGCTCATGCCAGGCATGGAGATATCGACCAGAAACAGATCGGGCTCGATACCCTCGATCAGCGTCAGGCATTCGGCGCCGCCGATGGCGGTGAGGACGACGAAGTCGAGCGGGATCAGCACCTCGCGCATCAGCTCCCGGTGATCCTCGTTATCGTCAACCACGACAATGGTACGGCGCGGGCCGGCATAGCCGGTGACGTCTCGCTGGGGCGGGGGCACGGCGGCGGGGCGGGCAACAGTCGACAGCATCAGCCGGACGCGGAAGGTCGAGCCCTTGTCGCGCTCGCTGGTGACCAGGATTTCGCCGCCCAGCGTCTCGGTCAGAAGCCGCGTGATCGTCAGACCGAGGCCGAGGCCCGGCATGGGGCGGATCGTTTCGGCTTCGCCGCGCTGGAACGGCTCGAAGATGCGCGGCCGGTCGGCCTCGGAGATGCCGCGGCCGGTATCGGTCACGGTGAAGGTCGCGACCTGGCTGCGATAGGCGACCTCGAAGCGCACGGTGCCGCGATCAGTGAACTTGATGGCGTTTGACAGAAGATTGACGAGGATCTGGCGCAGGCGCTTCTCGTCGGTGCGCACATGCGTCGGCAGGCCGGGCGCCCGGATATGCTCGAAGGCCAGACCTTTGGCCTGGGCCTGCGGGCGGAACATATCGACGATCTGGTCGAGAAAATCCTGGATATTGATCTCGTTGGAGAACACCTGCAGCCGGCCGGCCTCGATGCGGGAAATGTCCAGCAGGCCGTCGATGAGGCCCGAGAGATGATCCGCACTGCGCTTGATGACGCGGATGGCGGCCTGCCGTGGGGCGGGAATAGTCTCGTCGCGCTCGAGAATCTGGGCATAGCCCATGACGGCGTTGAGCGGGGTGCGCAGCTCGTGGCTCAGGCCGACGACGTAGCGGCTCTTGGCGCGGTTGGCGGCCTCAGCGGTCTCCTTGGCATATTGCAGGGCCGCGTCGGTCTTCTTGTGGGCGGCGATTTCCTTGAGGAGCAGGGTGTTCTGTCGCGAGGATTCCTCCTCTGCCACGAGCCGGCTGTCATGGGCGAGCACATAGAACCAGCAGACGACGCCGGTGACGACGGTGAAGACGAAGAAGACGATGCCGATGGTGCGGTTGATGACTTCTGCGGCAATGGGGGAGGCGGTACCGGTCTGGTAAGCGATCATGGCGAGGATGGCGCCGATGGCGGAGACGGCGATGACGACGGCAGTGGCGTAGCGGCCGAGGCGGCTGGCGAGCGCTGCGACGATGCGTTCGGGCAGGAGCCTGCGGGCGACGGCCGCCGTCTGGGCGTTCAGCCGCGCATGCGGCTTGCAGATGTCGTGGCAGCGGCTGTCGAGTGAGCAGCAGAGCGAACAGATCGGCGCGGCATAGGCGGGGCAATAGGCCATGTCTTCCGGCTCGAACGGATGCTGGCAGATGGAACAGGTGATGGTGCTGCGCATCTTCCAGTGCGCGCGCGGCTTGCGGGCGAGATAGTAGCGGCCGCGTGTGGCATAGGCGAGGGCGGGGGAGACGAGGAAGGCGATGAGCGTGACATAGGTCGATAGCGACGCCATGACCGTGCCAAAGAGGCCGAAATGGGCGGCGAGCGCCACGCCGGCGGAGGTGAACATGGCGCCGAGGCCGACCGGGTTGATGTCGTAGAGATGGGCGCGCTTGAACTCGATGCCATCAGGGGAGAGGCCGAGCGGCTTGTTGATGAAGAGATCGGCCGAGAGCGTGCAGAGCCAGGACATGGCGATGATGGAGAACACGCCGAGCGTGGCTTCGAGCAGCTTGTAGATGCCGAACTCCATGAGAAGCAGGGCGATGGCGACGTTAAACACCAGCCAGACGACGCGGCCGGGGTGGCTGTGGGTCAGGCGGGAGAAGAAATTCGACCAGGCGAGTGAACCCGCATAGGCGTTCATCACGTTGATCTTCAGCTGCGAGACCACGACGAAGGCCGCCATGAGCACGAGGGCCGCCGTGTCGTTGGGGATCATGTAGCCGAAAGCCGCGAGATACATACGCGACGGGTCCGCGGCTTCGCCGGCAGGCACGCCAGTGGAGAGTGTGAGAACGGCAAGGAACGAACCGGCGAGCAGCTTCGGTACGCCGACCACCACCCAGCCGGGGCCGGCAAGGAAGACGGCGAAGCGGTGCCGCCACTTCTTCACGCCCTCCGGCGGCAGGAAGCGCAGAAAATCTACCTGTTCGCCGATCTGCGGCATCAGTGCGAGGATGACGGCGGAGGCGGCGCCGAACTCGATCAGGTCGAAGGGTGCTGCACCGCCGACCTGCGCATTCGAATGGCCGATGCCGGCGAAGGCCCGCCAGAGGTCGAACTTCTCCCAGTCCAAAAAGGCGATGAAGAAGAACGGCAGGATGTTGAGCACGATCCAGAAGGGCTGCGTGATCAGCTGGAAGCGCGAGATGAGCTGGACGCCGTAGATGACGAGCGGGATGACCACGACGGCGCTGATGATGTAGCCAATCCAGAGCGGAATGCCGAAGGCGAGGTTCAGCGCGCCCGTCATGATCGATGCCTCGATGGCAAACAGCATGAAGGTGAAGCTGGCATAGATCAGCGAGGTGATGGTGGAGCCGATATAGCCGAAGCTCGCGCCGCGCGTGAGAAGGTCGATATCCACGCCGTGGCGGATCGCGTAGCGGCTGATCGGCATGCCGATGACGAGCATCGCGATAGCGGCGGCGATGATGGCGTAGAACGCGTTCGTGGTGCCGTAGGAGAGCGTGATCGTGCCGCCGATCGCCTCCAGTGCCAGGAAGGAAATCGCGCCGATGGCGGTCTGGGAAATGCGGCTTGCCGAAAAGCGCCGGGCGCTCTTGGCGGTGAACCGCAGGGCATAGTCCTCCAGCGTCTGGTCTGCGACCCAGCGATTGTACTCGCGCCGGACCGGAATGATGCGCTGCCGGGCTGTCATTTCGAGGTTTTCATGGTGCGGAGCAACATCCTTGTCGGCAAGCGACATCGCGGGAGGGCTTGAGGTTCTGTTGATCTTGAAGGCTATGCAGGCCCCTGTCCAGACAGACCGCATGTTTCCCGCGGGAACGCACGCGGCATGTGCTGTTCGCGCCTACGTCAATTGACGTATGTGCATTGCACAAGGCCTGTCGGATAGTCCCGTTGCGACCCGTTAACCCTCCCTTAGGAAACGGCGCCAACGAACGAGAGGGGCTCTCTTATGTCATTCAAATCTCATATCCTCAGCGCATTCCTGGCAGGGGCTTTGGCTACGACGGCATTCTCCGCCGTCAACGCTGCCGAAGACACCATCAAGGTCGGCGTCCTGCACTCGCTGTCCGGCACGATGGCCATTTCCGAGACGACGCTGAAAGACGCCATGCTGATGCTCATCGAGGAGCAGAACAAGAAGGGTGGCGTTCTCGGCAAGAAGCTCGAGGCCGTCGTGGTCGATCCCGCGTCCGACTGGCCGCTGTTTGCCGAAAAGGCCCGCGAGCTGATCTCGGTCGACAAGGTCGCGGCCGTGTTCGGTTGCTGGACGTCCTCGTCGCGCAAGTCGGTTCTGCCGGTGTTCGAAGAGCTGAATTCGATCCTCTTCTACCCCGTCCAGTACGAAGGTGAAGAGTCCTCGCGCAACATCTTCTACACGGGTGCCGCGCCGAACCAGCAGGCCATCCCGGCTGTCGATTACCTGATCGCCAACGAAGGCGTCGAGCGCTTCGTGCTCGAAGGCACCGACTACGTCTACCCGCGCACGACCAACAAGATCCTGGAAGCCTACCTGATCGCCAAGGGCGTCGCCAAGGAAGACATCATCGTCAACTACACGCCGTTCGGCTTCTCGGACTGGCAGACGGAAGTCGCCAAGATCAAGGAATTCGGCTCGGCCGGCAAGAAGACCGCCGTCGTCTCGACCATCAACGGCGATGCCAACGTTCCCTTCTACAAGGAACTCGGCAACCAGGGCATCAAGGCCACCGATATCCCGGTCGTCGCCTTCTCGGTCGGTGAAGAAGAGCTCGCGGGTCTCGACACCAAGCCGCTCGTCGGCCATCTCGCCGCCTGGAACTACTTCCAGTCCGTCGATGCGCCTGCCAATGCCGAATTCATCAAGCAGTGGCATGCTTATACCAAGAACGACAAGCGCGTGACGAACGACCCGATGGAAGCCGCCTATATCGGCTTTTCCGCCTGGGTAAAGGCCGTCGAGGCTGCCGGCACGACCGATACGGATGCCGTTCTCGACACGATCATCGGCACCTCCGTTCCGAACCTTTCGGGCGGCTACTCCACCGTCATGCCGAACCACCACATCACTAAGCCCGTGCTGATCGGCGAAATCCAGGGGGATGGCCAGTTCGAAATCGTCCAGCAGACCCCCCAGGTCGTCGGCGACGAATGGTCGGACTTCCTGCCGGACAGCAAGGACCTGATCTCCGATTGGCGCAAGCCCATGTCCTGCGGCAACTTCAACGTTGCAACGGGCAAGTGCGGCGGCAAGGGCTCCTGATCTCAGCCTTCGGAGGTTGATTTTCCAGACGGCTTTTCATGAAGCAAGCATTTCCGGTGCGGCCCCCGGGCCGCACCGCCAAGGTTTATTGCAGACGATTTGAGACGGCATCGTCTCCGTCCGGCCTTCGCCGGGCGGAGATCGTTTTCCGGAGGGAAGGTGCGGTTGACCGCAGTCCGGGCATGGCACGGAACATGCATGGACGTGACCGGGCTCGGCCGAATGACGCCTTTCCTGCAACGTCGTACCCGTGATGGCGCACCTGAGAGGTCGCTCCTGCGGAATTCTTGGGCAGATGCGCGGCGGTGCCGCCGTCCTGCCCGCGTGAAGGGGCTTTGAACACATATGCAGCTGACATCGCGCACGCTTCGGATCGTTCTTCTTCTCCTCGGTCTCGGCCTCGCCTTTGCGACAGGCGCGCGGGCGCAGGATGCGCTGAAACCGCTGGTCGATGGGCTGGGCGCCACCGCGTTTCCGCAGAAGGTGGAGGCTGTGAAGCAGCTTGCCGCGACCGGCGACCCGAAGGTGCCCGAGATCCTCGAAAAGCTTAGCGCCGGCGAACTGTTTGCGCCGAAGGCGGGCGGTGCAGTCTATCTCGTCGAGGGCGACGTCGTGTCCGATCCGTTGACCGGTGCGCCTGTCGAGGGTGTGACTGCGACCAGCCTGCAGAAGATCCGGCTGAACAACATGCTGCGCGGCGCCATCGGCGATGCCATGAGCCAGCTGACCCTGCTCAGCCCCGACCGCAATGCCCGCCTTTCCGCTGCCCAGGCGCTGCTGGCCAGCGGCGATACCGCCAATCTCGCGCTGCTCGACGGGGCCCTCTCGAAGGAGGGGGATGCCGAGGTCAAGGCGGCGATGGAATCCGCCCGGGCCGTGCTGATCCTGAAGACGGATGCGAGCGCCGAGGACAAGAAGGCGGCGATTGAGAACGTCGCAGCGCGCGGTGACCGCGGCGCGCTCAATATCCTGACTGCGGCGCTTGCCACCGCTCCGCCGGACCTCGTACCGGTGATCCAGAGTCGTATCGACGGCATCGCCAGCAGCCTTGCCGTCTGGGATGTCGCGCAGAACGTCTGGTACGGGCTGTCGCTCGGCTCTGTGCTGCTGCTCGCCGCCATCGGCCTTGCCATCACCTTCGGCGTCATGGGCGTCATCAACATGGCGCATGGTGAGATGGTGATGCTGGGCGCCTACACGACCTATGTCGTGCAGCAGACGGTCGCCTCGTTCGCGCCCGGTCTCTCCACCTTCTCGCTCGCCTTTGCGGTGCCGATCGCCTTTCTCTTTACCGGGCTTGTCGGCGTCGCCATCGAGCGCGGCATCATCCGCTTTCTCTATGGCCGGCCGCTCGAGACGCTGCTTGCCACCTGGGGCCTGTCGCTGATCCTGCAGCAGACCATCCGCACGATCTTCGGGCCGACCAACCGGCAGGTAGACAATCCGAGCTGGATGTCGGGCACGTTCGATTTCGGCGGTCTCGCCATCACCTGGAACCGCATGTGGATCATCGTCTTCTCGCTTGCCGTGTTCCTGGCATTGCTGACGCTGCTCAAACGGTCCCGCCTCGGCCTGCAGATGCGCGCCGTGACGCAAAACCGGCGCATGGCCTCCTCCATGGGCATCCGCACGCCGATGGTGGACGCGATGACCTTCGGCCTCGGCTCCGGCATTGCCGGCATCGCCGGGGTGGCGCTCAGCCAGATCGACAACGTCTCGCCCAATCTCGGGCAGAACTACATCATCGACAGCTTCATGGTTGTGGTGTTCGGCGGCGTCGGTAACCTCTGGGGCACCTTCGTCGGCGCCATGACGCTGGGCATCGCCAACAAGTTCCTCGAGCCCTATGCGGGTGCGGTGCTCGGCAAGATCCTGATCCTCGTCCTCATCATCCTGTTCATCCAGCGGCGGCCGCGCGGCCTGTTCGCCCTTAAGGGGAGGTCGATCGAATAATGTTTACGACCCGGCTCATCCACGCCCATGAGAAGAAGGTCCTGGTGCTCGCCGCTCTGATCCTCTTCATCGCCATCGCGGTTCCCGCCTCCAACCTCCTGCTCGATCCCGGCAATCCACTGCACGTGCCGTCCCATGTCGTGCCGCTGTTCGGGAAATATCTCTGCTACGCGCTTCTCGCCCTCGCGCTCGATCTCGTCTGGGGCTATTGCGGCATTCTCTCGCTCGGCCACGGCGCCTTTTTTGCGCTCGGCGGCTATGCCATGGGCATGTATCTGATGCGCCAGATCGGCGCGCGCGGCACCTATGCCAACCCGATCCTGCCCGACTTCATGGTTTTCCTGAACTGGAAGGAGCTGCCCTGGTACTGGACCGGCTTCGATTCCTTCCCCTTCGCGGCGCTGATGGTGTTGCTGGTGCCCGGGGCGCTCGCCTTCGTCTTCGGCTGGCTCGCTTTCCGTTCGCGCGTCACCGGCGTCTACCTC
The DNA here is from genome assembly GCF_011603255.1 of Ferranicluibacter rubi. Classification (GTDB taxonomy): domain Bacteria; phylum Pseudomonadota; class Alphaproteobacteria; order Rhizobiales; family Rhizobiaceae; genus Ferranicluibacter; species Ferranicluibacter rubi. The sequence goes on from NZ_JAANCM010000013.1 coordinate 91,848, forward strand.
TCGATCATCACGCAGGCCATGACCTATGCGCTGCTGCTCGCCTTCTTCCGCAACGAGATGGGCTTTGGCGGCAATAACGGCCTGACCGACTTCAAGGACATCATCGGCTTCAATATCCAGGCGCCGGAAACGCGCGCGACCCTGTTTGCGATCACCGGTATCGTTCTCGCGCTCGTGCTGCTCCTCTCCTCGGCCATCGTTCAGTCCAAATACGGCAAGGTGCTGATCGGGGTGCGGGATGCGGAAAGCCGGACGCGCTTTCTCGGCTATCGCGTCGAGAACATGAAGCTCTTCATCTTCACCTTCTCCGCCATGATCGCAGGCGTCGCCGGCGCGCTCTACGTGCCACAGGTCGGCATCATCAATCCGGGCGAATTCGCGCCCGCCAACTCGATCGAGGTCGTCATCTGGACGGCGGTCGGCGGACGGGGCACGCTGATCGGGCCGATTATCGGCGCGGTGCTCGTGAACTTCGGCAAGTCCATTTTCACCGCCGCCTTCCCGGAATTCTGGCTGTTTGCGCTCGGTGCCCTCTTCGTCGCCACCACGCTGTTCCTGCCGAAGGGCATCGTCGGCACCATCCAGCAGGGCTTTGCCTCCCGTCGGGACTACAAGGCGGCAGCCGAAGCCGAAAAGGGCCGCACCGTTTCGACCCGCGACCCCGTCGACCTCCAACCTCAAGCCGCGGAGTGAGCGCCATGGACCAGAAGATCACCAACAGCCTCCTCTATCTCGACGGCGTCTCGGTTTCCTTCGACGGCTTCAAAGCGCTGAATTCCTTGTCTTTCGTGGTCGCGCCCGGCGAGCTGCGGGCGATCATCGGCCCCAACGGTGCCGGCAAGACGACGATGATGGACATCATCACCGGCAAGACGCGGCCGGATACCGGCACCGTCTATTTCGACGGGCAGATCGACCTGACCAAGAAGGACGAGGCCGATATCGCGCAGCTCGGCATCGGCCGCAAATTCCAGAAGCCGACCGTGTTTGAAAGCCATACGGTCTGGGACAATATCGAGCTGGCGCTGAACCGCAAACGCGGCGTCTTCGCCACGCTGTTCTACACGCTCACGCCCGCCGATAAGGCACGGATCGAGGAGATCCTCGAGACCGTGCGCATGACCGCCCGTAAGGACCATCTCGCCGGCAGTCTGTCGCACGGGCAGAAGCAGTGGCTGGAGATCGGCATGCTGCTTGCGCAGGAGCCGAAGCTGCTGCTGGTGGACGAGCCCGTCGCCGGCATGACGGATGCGGAGACCTCGGAGACGGCGATCCTCCTCAAGGAGATCGCCAAGACCCGCTCCGTCGTCGTCGTCGAGCACGACATGGGCTTCATCCGCGATCTCGGCGTCAAAGTCACCTGCCTTGCCGAAGGATCGGTGCTGGCTGAGGGATCGATCGACTTCGTGTCGAACGATCCCAAAGTCATCGAAAACTATCTGGGGCGGTGATCTCATGCATTACAATGTCTCGATGTTCGCGGTTCAGGACTTCGCCTCCGACGGACCCAAGCTCCAGCCTCGCTTTGAGGCGGACGCCCAGCCACGAGTCTTCTCCCCCCTTGTGGGGGAGATGGCTGGCAAGCCAGAGAGGGCCTTCCTTCCCGCAAGTTCCCCAAGCTCCGCCGCACCGACCACGCCCACCGAACGAGGTGCCCCATGCTGACCGTCGACAACATCAACCTGCACTACGGTGCGGCGCAGGCTCTGCGCGGCGTCTCCATCACGGCGCCGATGGGCAAGATCACCTGCGTGCTCGGCCGCAACGGCGTCGGCAAGACCAGCCTTCTGCGTGCGGTCACCGGCCAGCATGCGACAAGCGCCGGCAAGGTCACCTTCAACGACACGGTCATGAACGGCATGGCGCCCTATAACCGGGCGCGGCTCGGCGTCGGTTTCGTGCCGCAGGGGCGGGAGGTGTTTCCGCTGCTGACCGTCAAGGAGAACCTGGAGTCGGGCTATGCGCCCGTCGCCCGCAAGGATCGCTTCGTGCCGGAGGAGATCTTCGCGCTGTTCCCGATCCTCAAATCCATGCTTGGCCGGCGCGGGGGCGATCTCTCCGGCGGGCAGCAGCAGCAATTGGCCATTGGCCGGGCGCTCGTCACGCGGCCGAAAATCCTGGTGCTGGACGAGCCGACGGAGGGCATCCAGCCCTCGATCATCAAGGATATCGGGCGTGCGATCCAGTATTTGCGGGATTCCACGGGGATGGCGATTTTGCTTGTGGAACAATACCTTGACTTCTGCCGCGAGCTTGCAGACCATGTCTACATCATGGATCGCGGAGAGATAGTGCATGAAGGCCCGGCCGAAACGCTCGACACGCCGGAAGCCCGACGGCACCTCACGGTTTGATCGCGCAACCGATGTCTGAGCCCATGCCGGAAGTGGTGGCGGCGGCGCCGCAACGCGCTTTTGGCCGCGGGCGGCTGGTGGCGAAGTCGGCCGGTGGGCGGACGCGGCTGCAGGAGTTCTATCAGGAAGGCTGCGCCAAGCTGCGTCTGCCGACTATGTTCGATGGCAGCATGGAGGCCGTGCTGATCAACAGTTCCGGCGGGCTGACCGGCGGCGACGTGATGGACTGGCGGTTCGGCGCCGGCGCGGATACCGAGCTGACGCTGACGACGCAGGCCTGCGAGAAGATCTACAAGGCAAGCGCCGGCACGACCTCGGTGACGACGACCATCCGGGCGGAGGCGGGGTCCCGCGTTCACTGGCTGCCGCAGGAGACGATCCTGTTCGATCGGGCTTCGATGACGCGGTCGCTTGAGGTCGATCTGGCAGCCGATGCCGAGTTTCTGGCCGTCGAAGCCGTGCTGCTCGGGCGCGCTGCCATGGGCGAGCGCATGCGCAGCGGCCTTTTTCGCGACCGGTGGCGCATCGTGAAGGGCGGTACGCTGCTGCATGCCGAGAACATGCGGCTGTCCGGCGATATCGATGCGCTGACCCGGCGGGCCTTTTCGCTGAGCGGTCATGTCGCTTTCGCCACGTTGCTCTTCACCGCGGCCGGCTGCGAGCGGTATCTGAAGCCTCTCCGCGAACTGATGGATCATGGTGCCGCCAACGGGTCGGGTGGCGTCAGCCATGTCGTGGTCGGCGGTCAGGAAAAGCTCGTCGCGCGGATCGTGGCAAGGGACGGCTTTGCTTTGCGAAAAATCCTTGTGCCGATGATTTCGCACTTGCGCAGGAGCGCGTCTGTGCCGAAAGTCTGGAGCCTGTAGAGAATGTCGAAGATGATGATGGATCGCGTCGCATGAACCTTACTCCCCGCGAAAAAGACAAGCTGCTGATCTCGATGGCGGCCATGGTGGCGCGCCGCCGGCTGGAGCGCGGCGTCAAGTTGAACCATCCCGAGGCCATCGCGCTGATCACCGATTTCGTGGTCGAGGGCGCGCGCGACGGGCGTTCGGTTCCCGACCTCATGGAGGCCGGCGCCCATGTGATCACACGCGAGCAGGTGATGGAGGGTATCCCGGAAATGATCCACGACATCCAGATCGAGGCGACGTTCCCGGACGGGACGAAGCTCGTCACCGTTCATGAACCCATCCGCTGAGGTTTCCCATGCTGGCGCTTCGACCCAATTGCGAATGCTGCGACACGGATCTGGCGGCCGATAGCCGCGAGGCGATGATCTGCAGTTTCGAATGCACGTTCTGTGCCGCCTGCGCGAGCGACGTGCTCGGCGGGCGTTGCCCGAACTGCACGGGCGAACTCGTTCGCCGGCCTGTGCGGCCGGCCGAAAAGCTGGTGAACAACCCCGCCTCCACGGAGCGTGTGGTGAATGCCGGGGGCTGTGCCGCGGCGGCGTGATGCCGCAACACCAGCACCCTCAGCCTGCCACGATTACCGTGCAGCATGCCTATCGAGACCTTCAGGAGAGACAAGATGATCCCCGGTGAAATCCTTGCGGCAGAGGGCGAGATCGAGCTGAATGTGGGCCTGGAGACGGTGACGATCGAGGTGTCGAACACCGGCGACCGGCCGGTGCAGGTCGGCAGCCACTATCACTTCGCCGAGACCAATGCCGGGCTGACCTTCGATCGCGCGGCCGCCCACGGCAAGCGGCTGGACATTCCCGCCGGCACGGCCGTGCGCTTCGAGCCGGGGCAGACGCGCGATGTGACGCTCATTCCGTTCGCCGGCAAGCGGGAAGTCTATGGTTTCCGCCAAAAGGTCATGGGTGCGCTCTGACATGGCGATGCGGCTCGCTTATCCCGGCGCGGCACTGGCCTCGTGCCTGTTTCTCGGGGCAGGGGCTGCCTCGGCGGCTGGGCCGGATGATCTCGATTGCAGCAATGCGGTGACCCAGAGCGACATGACGGCGTGTTCGCAACAGGATTACGAGACCGCGGATGTGGCGTTGAACGCGGCCTATCGCAAGACGATGGCGCGTGCGCAGGCGATGGACAAGGATTTCGCCGAGATCGGCGACACTATGGTCGGTGCCGTCGAGGCCCTGAAGACCGCGCAACGCGCCTGGATCGCCTATCGCGACGGCCAGTGCGAACTGGCCGGGTTCGAGGCGCGAGGCGGAACCATGGAGCCGATGCTGGTGGCGGGTTGCCTTGCGGACCTCACCACCAAGCGGACGGACGAGCTGAACGCGGCGCTGGCCGATCGCTGATCGCAGCCACGGCGGTTCGAAAACGAAGCAGGCTGTGGGTTCGACCGGTCGTTCAGGATCGGCGGCCAGCAGGAAACCAAGGGCAGAATGCTGTGAAGACCGGTGCGCGCATCGTGATCGTTGGCAATGGGCCGGTGCCGGACAGCGCCGCCAACGCGATCGCGTCTGCCGATTGCGTCATCCGTTTCAACGATTGCCGCTCGTATCGCCCGGGCGAGCGCACCGATATCGTCGCGGTCTGCAACACCGGCCGGCCGGCGAAGATGATGCTGGGAACCTCGGTTTCCTCCGCCCTGCACCCCACCATCGGGCCGGCGGCTTGGGGCGCGCATCCCGCGGTGGTCGAGGCGACCGGCATCTGGTGTGTTCGCAACCCCGCTGTTTTCGCGGCGCTCCGGGCACCGCTCGCCATCACGCATCCGGAGCTCGATGATTTTTGCGACGACGAGACGGCGGGATTCGAGGCCTTTGCGCTTGCGGCCGGCAAGACGTTCCGGGTTCTCGATGCGGAAACCCAGCGTTTCCTGGAGACGATTCTCGCCGGCTTTTCGCCCGCCCCCTACATCGTGCCGAGCAGCGGCATCGTCGTCATTGCCGACATGCTTGGCGCGCATCCCGCAGCGGATATCGCGCTTGCCGGGTTCGCTCATGTCGGCTGGGAGGGGCATCCCTTCGCAGCGGAGGCACAGTTGGTCGATCGCTGGATCGCCGAGGGCCGGCTCCGGCGGCTGGATGCGGCGCCGGCTTTGTCTCTCGCAGTCGGGAGCTAGGAGCACGCCATGGGCGAGACGGTCAGGATCAAGGCAGGCACGATCACGGTTCCCGAGTCGGTGCTGAAGGCACTCGGCCTGAAAGACGGGGACGCGGTCGAGTTCGTTGCCAACGAGGCTGGTGCGGTCGAAATCCGCAAGCCGGGGAAGAGTTTCGAGGATTTGCGCGGGATCGTGAAGCTGGATAGGCCGATCACCGGCGAGGAACTGGATGACTGGATCAGGGAAGCCCGGAATGCCGGTTTTCGGGAGAGCGGGGAATGATCGGTCTCGACACCAACATGGTGATGCGGTGGTTGGCCCTGGGCTCGATCACCGACGCGGAAGGCGTAAAGCAGGGCGAGCAGGCGACAGCCTTTCTTGAGCAGAAGATCGCGCCCGTCTTCATCAATCACGTCGTTCTCGTCGAGGTCGTTTGGCTTCTGCGGCAGAAGGTGAAGATGGCTCGGCCCGCGGTTTCCGCGTTCATTTTCGACATGCTGAACCGACCGCGGATCGTCGTGCAGGATCGCGATGCGGTCATTGCATCCCTGCGTTTCTATGAACTTCATCCCGGTGACTTTTCCGACCACCTGATCGGCGAGATCAACAGCCGCAATGGCTGCCGGACCACCTATACCTTCGATCGCGCTGCGGCGCGGTCGCCCCTTTTCTCCGAACTTTCGAGGTAGATCATGTCCTACAAGATGTCCCGCGCCGCCTATGCCAACATGTTCGGGCCGACGACGGGCGACCGGGTGCGGCTGGCGGATACGGAGCTGTTTATCGAGGTGGAGAAGGATTTCACCACCTATGGTGACGAGGTGAAGTTCGGGGGCGGCAAGGTCATCCGCGACGGCATGGGGCAGAGTCAGGTGACGCGGGCGGATGGCGCCGTGGACACCGTCATCACCAATGCGCTGATCGTCGACCACTGGGGCATCGTGAAGGCCGATATCGGGCTGAAGGACGGGCTGATCGTCGCGATCGGCAAGGCCGGTAATCCGGATACGCAGCCGAATGTCGATATCATCGTCGGGCCCGGCACGGAGGCGATCGCGGCCGAAGGCAAGATCATCACGGCCGGCGGCATGGACAGCCATATCCACTTCATCTGCCCGCAGCAGATCGAGGAGGCGCTGATGTCCGGCATCACCACCATGCTCGGCGGCGGCACCGGCCCGGCGCACGGCACGCTCGCCACCACCTGCACGCCCGGTCCCTGGCATCTTGCGCGGATGATCGAGGCGGCGGATGCCTTCCCGATGAACCTTGCCTTTGCCGGTAAGGGCAATGCCTCGCTGCCGGGTGCGCTGGTGGAGATGGTGCTCGGTGGCGCGACGTCGCTGAAGCTGCACGAGGATTGGGGCACGACGCCGGCCGCCATCGACTGCTGCCTGTCGGTGGCCGACGAATACGACGTGCAGGTGATGATCCACACGGACACGCTGAACGAGAGCGGCTTCGTGGAGGATTCCATCGCCGCGCTGAAGGGCCGCACCATCCATGCCTTCCACACGGAAGGGGCGGGCGGCGGCCATGCGCCGGATATTATCAAGATTTGCGGCCAGCCGAACGTCATCCCGTCTTCGACCAATCCGACGCGGCCCTACACGATCAATACGCTGGCCGAGCATCTCGACATGCTGATGGTCTGCCATCACCTGTCGCCGTCGATCCCCGAGGATATCGCCTTTGCCGAAAGCCGTATCCGCAAGGAGACCATCGCGGCCGAGGATATCCTGCACGATATCGGCGCCTTCTCCATCATCTCGTCCGACAGCCAGGCCATGGGCCGCGTCGGCGAGGTGGCGATCCGGACCTGGCAGACGGCCGACAAGATGAAGCGGCAGCGTGGGCGCCTGCCGAGCGAAACCGGCGACAACGACAATATGCGGGTGAAGCGCTACATCGCGAAGTACACGATCAACCCGGCCATCGCGCATGGCCTCAGCCACGCGATCGGCTCGGTAGAGGTCGGCAAGCGAGCGGATCTCGTGATGTGGAACCCCGCTTTCTTCGGCGTGAAGCCGGATATGGTGCTGCTCGGCGGCATGATCGCAGCGGCACCCATGGGCGATCCGAACGCCTCCATTCCCACGCCGCAGCCGGTGCACTACCGGCCGATGTTCGGCTCGTTCGGCAAGGCGCGCACCAACTCTTCCGTGACATTCGTGTCGCAGGCGTCTCTCGATGCCGGCCTTGCGGCAAAGCTCGGCGTGGCGAAGACGCTGATGGCGGTGAAGAACACGCGCGGCGGCATCGGCAAGGCCTCCATGATCCACAATAGCCTGACGCCTGTCATCGAGGTGGATCCGGAGACTTACGAAGTGCGTGCGGATGGTGAACTGCTGACCTGCGAGCCGGCGACGGTGCTGCCGATGGCGCAGCGCTATTTCCTGTTCTAGATGCTCGTGACCGCCACATCGAAGCCTTGCCGGAAATGAGCAGCCAATACCGTGTTGGCATGACGAGGCTGCGCAAGATCATGCGGAGGCTGTCGATCGGCCTGCCGTTGCTGGTTCTGCTGCTCGCGCTGGCAGCGAGCCTCGGGACCATCGTGCCGCAGCCGCTCTTTGCATCACGGGAAGGGGAAGGCGGAGAGACGCGGCGCATCCTCGTGCTTTCCAACCCGATCCACACCGATATCGCCATTCCGGTGGATGCGGAAAGCTTGGCGCGGTTTCCGTTTCTCGGCCAGAGCGGCGTTCCGGTCGATGATCCTGCCGCGCGGTGGATCGTCTTCGGCCGAGGCGGGCGTACCTTCTATCTGGAGACACCGACCTGGGCCGACCTGAAGCCGATGCCGTTGCTGCGCGGGCTGACGCTCGATCGGGCCGTGCTGCATGTGGATGTCGTCGGCGCGCTTGCTGAACCGTCACTGAGCGTGCAAGGTTTCGAGATCGGACCGGCCGGCTATAAGCGGCTGCTCGACATGATCGCGGCAAGTTTTGCAACGCGGGAAGGGCAGGTCGTGCCCGTGCCCGATGTGCGCTACGGGCAGAACGACCGGTTCTTCGAGGCCATCGGCTGGTTTACGGCGCTGGCCGGCTGCAACACATGGACGGCGCGGGGGCTGCGGGCCGCGGGCCTGCGCACAGGATTGTGGAACCCGCTGCCGCTATCGCTCACCTTTTCTCTCACGCAATTCAACTGATCGAGGTCACCATGCCCTATCGCTCCACCTCCATCGTTTCCCCGGCACCGGCCGATATCACGCCGGTCGCGGTGTTGCGCCTGCCGCACGATCAGCGGCATCTACGGCGCAAGCTCCTGCACCTTCCGGATGACGATGTCGTCATGCTGGACCTGAAGCAGGCCGTGATGCTGGCGGATGGCGATGCGCTGGCGCTGGAGGGTGGCGGCTATATCCTCATCGCCGCCGTGGAGGAGCCGCTCTACGAGATCCTGCCGCGCGACCGGCTTCACCTGATCGAGCTCGCCTGGCATCTCGGCAACCGACACCTGCAGGCCGAAATCCGCGAAGACCGTATCGTCATCCTGCGCGATCCGGTCATCCGGGCTATGCTGATCGGGCTCGGCGCGGATGTGAGCGATGTGACGGCGCAGTTCCAGCCGATGCGCGGCGCTTACCACAGTGGGCATGATCATGGGTCTCACGATCAGAGTGGGCACGAGCATGGGAAGCATGACCACGCCGGGCACAGCCATGACCACCATGATCACGACACGCATGGCCATGACGGAAAAGGGCATCACCACCCCCATGACTGACATGCTCAAGGACGGGCAGAAACAGCCATCGGCTTCGGGCGGGACGCAGGCCCTGCTCCGGCTGATCACCTGGATGTCGCCGGCCTTCCCCATCGGTGCCTTCTCCTATTCGGCAGGGCTCGAGCAGGCGGTGGCGGATGGCAGTGTTGCAGATGCGGCCTCGCTTCAGGATTGGTTGTCCGGCGCCATTGCCGAGGGTGCCGTCTGGAACGATGCGGTGCTGTTGGCGGAAAGCTATCGTGCGACTGAGGACGTCCAGCGGCTTAACGCGGTCGCTTCGCTGGCGGAGGCGATGGCCGGGAGCCGGGAGCGGCAGATGGAAACGATGCTGCAGGGCGAGGCCTTTATTGCGGCGGCCTCGGCCTGGCCGACGGTCGGCGATGACATGCTTTTGCGGATGGCCTATCCGGTTGCTGTCGGTGCGGTTGCCGGTGCGCATGCGACCGGCGCCGAGCCTGCGATTGCAGCCTATCTGCATGCGACGGCATCCAATCAGGTCTCCGTCGCGATCCGCTGCGGCGTCCTCGGGCAGCGTGCCGGGGTGGCCGTGCTGGCGGCGCTGGAAAGCGAGATCGCGGCGACCGCCGTGCGCGCGGCGGCAAGTTCGCTGGACGATCTCGGCTCTGCGGGACTTCTCGCCGATATCGCCGGTATCCGGCACGAGACGCTGCCCTCGCGGCTGTTCCGCTCGTGAGGGCGGACATAAATTCTTGGCCGTGCGGCATCTCTTCCGCCCGGTCTGGAGCCTTTTCTGACAAGGACCGGCTCACTCTCTTCGTATCGACGCATCGTCCGACGTCCAGGTGGACCTGCTGACCTCGACATGCGCACCTGAAAGGACAATCTCATGGCATCCTCCAATGGCCCCCTCCGCGTCGGCATCGGCGGTCCGGTCGGCTCCGGCAAGACGGCGCTGACGGATAAGCTCTGCAAGGCCATGCGCGACAGATGGTCGGTCGCGGTGGTCACCAACGACATCTACACGCAGGAAGACGCCGAAGCGCTGGTGCGCATGCAGGCGCTGCCCTCCGACAGGATCGTCGGCGTGGAGACGGGCGGTTGCCCGCACACGGCCATCCGCGAGGATGCGACGATCAACCTGCAGGCCATCGCCGACCTCAACCGCCGCATTCCCGACCTCGACATTGTCTTCATCGAATCCGGCGGCGACAATCTGGCTGCGACCTTCTCGCCCGATCTCGCGGATATCACGCTCTACGTCATCTCCGTCTGCCAGGGCGAGGAAATCCCCCGCAAGGGCGGCCCCGGCATCACCCGGTCCGATCTTCTCGTCATCAACAAGAAGGACCTCGCCCCATACGTCGGCGCCGACCTCGACGTCATGCAGCGCGACGCCGACCGCATGCGCCAGTCCCGTCCGTTCGTGTTCTCGGACATGAAGCGCGGTGAGGGTGTGGAGCGGATCGTGGAGTTTTTGCGGGTTGAAGGTGGGCTGTAGAGTGGCCGGCTAGCTTTCCGCCCATCCGTTCGGTCGGGGTGCGCGTCTGCCCCTCATCTGCCTGCCGGCATCTTCTCCCCGGTTTGACGGGGAGAAGAGACTTGAGGCACCACTTCACCCCGCATTGAAACGCCGAGCAGGCCACGTCCCCTCGCCCCGCGCGCGGGGAGAGGGCTAGGGTGAGGGGCTGCCGCGGTGCACAGCCTTACCGTCTACTCCGCCGCCAGCGCAGGATGCGTGACCACGGTGCCGCCGACGGCACGGAGGGTGCCGGGGGAGGTGCGGTTTTCCAAACGGTCGAGGCGGCTCTGCAAGGCTTCGATGGTTTCGGACTGCTCGGCGAGTTTCTCGGTCAACACCACGTTCTCCAGCGGCACTGTTTCTGCCTCCTTGCTTCCGACGAGGCGGCCGAAGGACCAGCCGAGGAGGCGGGAGAGGTCGTCCATGATCAGGAAGAACGAGGGCACGACGACCAGTGACAGGACCGTGGAGACGATGATGCCGCCGATGACGGCGATGGCCATGGGCGCGCGGAACGAGCCGCCTTCGCCGACGCCGAGCGCCGAGGGCAGCATGCCGGCCGACATGGCGATGGAGGTCATGATGATCGGCCGGGCGCGCTTGCGGCCCGCCTCCACCATGGCATCGACGCGTTCCATGCCGTGCCGCTTCATCTCGATGGCGAAATCGACCAGCAGGATGGCGTTCTTGGTGACGATGCCCATCAGCATGAGGATGCCGATGAGGACGGGCATGGAGAGCGCATTGTTGGTGACGATCAGGCCGAGCGCGACGCCGCCGATGGCGAGCGGTAGCGAGAAGAGAATCGTGAAAGGCTGGATGACGTCCTTGAAGAGAAGGATGAGCACGACGAGCACCAGCAGCAGGCCGAGCAACATGGCATGGACGAAGCCGGACTGCATTTCTGCCTGAACTTCGGCATCGCCGCTTTCGAGGAAGCGGACGCCTTCGGGCAGGCGGATCTCGTTTGCCGCATGCTTGAAGCGGTCGGAGGCCGTGTTGAGCGCGACGCCAACGGGAAGGTCCGCGCCCATGGTGACGACGCGGAAGCGGTCGTAGCGCTTGATGGAGCTCGGGCCTTCCGAATAGGAAATATCGGCGACGCTGGAGATGGGAACGAGCGCGCCGGAGGCCGTCTGGATCTTGAGGTTGCGGATGGCGGCAAGATCGGTGCGCAGGCCGGTGTCGATCTGCACGCGGATCGGGATCTGGCGGTCGTCGAGCGAGATCTTGGTCAGCGCCGCGTCGATATCGCCGATGGTTGCGACACGCACGACGTCGGAGAGCTGCGACGTCGTGATGCCGAGGCGCGACATGCGGTCTGCAAGCGGGCGCAGCTGCAGTTCCGGGCGGGGCAGGGCGCCATCCGGGCTGACATTGGCGAGCGTCGGCTCGTCGCGCAGCTTGGCCTCCAGCAGACCGACCGCTTCGTTCAGGGCAGCGTCGTTGTTGGAGAGGAGGTTGAAGGCGAGGTCGCGCTCGCCGCGGTCGTTGAGCTTGAGAACGCGAACATCCGGGATGGAATGGATGGCGGCGAAAACCTGGGCCTCGATCTGCGACTGCGGAATGATGCGGCCTGCCGGCGGCAGCTTCGGCATATATTGCCCGACCAGCGGCAGATTTCCGAGCAGCGTATTGACCAGCTTGTTGACGAGCGAATGGTCGAGCTTGTCCAGCATGACGGTGATGGTGGCACGGCGAAGCTCGAGGTCGCCCTTCGGCGAGGCGCCGCCGAGCACGAAGATGCCTTCGACGCCCGGGAAATCCTTGATCCGGTCGTAGATTTCCGCGCTCGTCCGGTCGGTATCCTCCAGCATGGCATCCGGCGGCAATTCGACCGAGAGCACGATGCGCGAGGCATCTTCCGGCGGCAGGAAGCTGCCGGGGACGGTAAGAAGCAGCATGACGGAGCCGACGAGGAAAGCGAGCGCCACGGACAAGGTGAGGTAGCGCATGTACCAGCGCCGCGTGGTGGCGGCGACCAGCCAGGTGTAGCCGCGCATGAACAGGCCGTCACGATCTTCGCCATGCCCGTCGCCATCGCCGGAGCGCATGAGATAGGCCGCCATGACCGGGGTGATCAGGCGGGCGACCATGAGGGAGAAGAATACGGAGACGGCGACCGTCAGGCCGAACTGGATGAAGTACTGCCCGGGAATGCCCGGCATGAACGACACCGGCACGAAGACGGCGATGATGGTGAAGGTGGTGGCGATGACGGCAAGGCCGATCTCGTCTGCCGCCTCGATCGACGCCTTATAGGGCGATTTCCCCATCTTGATGTGGCGGGCGATATTCTCGATCTCGACGATCGCATCGTCCACGAGGATGCCGGTCGCAAGCGTCAAAGCAAGGAACGAGACGAGGTTCAGCGAGAAGCCGAGCAGGTCCATGATCCAGAAGGTGGGGATGGCCGACAGCGGCAGGGCGAGGGCGGAAATCAGCGTCGCGCGCCAGTTGCGCAGGAACAGAAGCACGACGGCCACGGCCAGCAGCGCACCCTCGATCAGCGTGTGAAGGGCGGCTTCATAGTTGCCATAGGTGAAGTAGACGCTGTCGTTAATGAGCTGGATCGACACGCCGGGATTGGCGGCGCGGACCGTGTCCAGAGACCTCGCAACGGTTTCGGCGACGCTGACTTCGCTGGCGCCCTTGGAGCGGAAGACGGCGAAGGTGACGACGGGCGTGCCGTCGAAGCGCGAAAAGCTCTTCGGCTCCTCGTAGGTATCGGTGACGGTGCCGAGTTCCGACAGGCGCACGAAGCGGCCGTTCGGCATAGCGATCATCGTATCGGCCAGCGCCGAGACCGAGCGGGCGTCGCCGAGCGTGCGGATCGCCTGTTCGCTGCCACCGATCTGCCCGCGGCCGGAGCCGAGGTCGGTGTTCATCTTGCGCAGTTGCGCGTTCACGTCGGTCGCCGTGATGCCGTAGGAGTTCAGGCGGCTTTCGTTGAGCTCGACGCGCACCTCACGGTCGGCGCCGCCGTAGCGGTCGATCCGGCCGATGCCGGTCTGGCCCTGCAGCGAGCGCTTCACCGTGTCATCCACGAACCAGCTGATTTCCTCCAGCGTCATGTCCGGCGCGGAGACGGCGAAGGTCTGGATCGCCTGTCCCTCGACATCGACCTTGGCGACGATCGGCTCCTCGATGCCGGCCGGCAGGTCGCCGCGGATGCGGTCGATCGCGTCCTTGGTGTCCTGCACCGCCTGGTTGGTCGGGATCTCGATCTCGAACTGGACGGCGGTCGTCGAAAGCCCGTCGGTGATGGTCGAGGTGACGTGCTTGACCCCGGCGATGCCGGCCACGGCATCCTCGATCTCCTTGGTGACCTGCGTTTCCAGCTCGGCAGGGGCTGCGCCGCTCTGCGACACGGCGATGGAGACGATGGGAACGTCGATATTGGGGAAGCGCGTGATCGGCAGCGTGTTGAACGACTGATAGCCGAGGAACATCAGCAGCACAAAGGTGAGGATCGGTGCGATCGGATTTCGAATGGCCCAGGCCGAAAAGTTCATGGCGGGTCGATCCTCGGTTGGTGGCCTCAGTTGGTGGCTGTCTTGTCGGTGGGTGCTGCTGCCTTGACCGGGGTAATGCGGTCGCCATCGCGGACATAGGCGCCGGCCTTTGCCACGACCTCGTCGCCGTCCTTGAGGCCGGAGAGGATCTCGATATAGCGGCCGTCCTGAATGCCCGTCTCGACGCGTGCCATCTCGACCACGCCGTCGCGCACCTTGCGCACCACGGTTTCGGTCTTGCCGCTGGTCACGGCGGTGAGCGGCAGGGCCAGCGCCTGCTTTTCCTCGATCGTGATGTCGGCGTTCGCATACATGCCCACACGCGCTCTTTCCGGCTCGGCGATGCTGATGAAGACGGTGCCGAGGCGGGTGTCGGCGTCGACGGTCGGCGAGATCAGGCGGATCGTGCCGTTGAGCGTGACGCTGCTATCCGCAAGCTTCAGCTTGGCCTTCTGCCCGACTGCGAGCTTCAGAAGATCGCTTTCCGAGATGTCGGCGCGCATTTCCACCGCGCCATCGCGGATGATGGTGAAGAGCGGCTGGCCGGAGCCCGCGGCAATGGCGCCGACCTTGGCTGTCCGTGCCGAGACCACGCCGGCGACGGGCGCCTTGATGACGGTGCGGGCGAGGCGGAGATCGACATCGGAGATCTGGGCTTCGACGACCTTGATGTCGGACTGCGCCACCGCGATCAGTTGCTCGGCCGAGTTGACGCGGGCGAGCGCGGCGGCAGCGGCCGCTTCCGTCTGGTCGGCAAGCGCTGTCGAGACAGAGCCGGCTTCCCGCAGCTTGGCATTGCGTGCGGAGACGCGGACGGCCTCCTGCGCATTGGCCTGCGCTTCCACCAGCTGCGCCTGGTACTGGGCGAGCGAGGCGCGCGCCCTGGCAAGGTTCGCCTCATTCTCGCTGCGGGTCAGCAGCAGAGCGTCGTCGTTCAGCGTGGCCATGGTGCCGTCGGCCTTGACGGTATCGCCGATATCGACGGTGAGACTGCGGATCGACAGGCCTTCGACCAGCGGCTGCACGAAGGTTTCCTCGACGGCCTGGATGGTTCCCGTCGCGATGACACGGTCTATGACCGTCCGTATTTCGGCTTTGGTGACGACGATGGAGGGGTAGGCGGTGTCGGGCGCTGCCTGTGTTTCCGTTTTGGCCGGCGTTGCGTCCTGCGCCAGGGCGTCGCGCGTCAACACGGGTGCCGCCGCCAGCAGAAGCGCCGTCAGAAGTGCGGGAACCCGCGCAGCCGTGCGCATGCCGTATGCAAACGTACCTTCACCAGCCATCGGCCTGTCCTCACTGTCGAAATATGCTGAAAGGCGACTGTGTCGCCTTGCCGCCCCGTCGTCTCCCGGCACGCGCCACGCCCCCGCGGCACTGCACCCTTGAGCGTCTATACCATCATCCCGTGTCGGATGCTTGTCGAAATGGAGGCGAAGGCCGCCCTCGCACGTCGCCGAACCCGCGCAAATGCGGCAGTCTTTACGGTATATGGCGTCGGGATCAGGCATTTTTCAGGCAGAACGCAAAACGCGCGACCGAAGCCGCGCGCTGCCGAATTTGCTCGTGTTGCAGGCCTACTTCAGGGCTGCGTCGGTGATCTCGTGCGTCCAGGCGCCGGCCGGCTCCTTGGTGATGACGGGGTCGGAACCGCCCTTCATGAGGGATGCGACGGTGCGGGTGTAGTCGGCCTCATCCAGCGCGCCGTTGGAGCCGGCGGTGAGCTTGGCGATCTCGCCCATCATGCGCTTCTGGTGCTCTTCGGTCTGGGCGCCCGTGGCGTCGTTTTCGAGCACAATGCCGGCGGCTTCGTCCACATGCTCCTCGGCATATTTCCAGCCCTTCATCGAGGCGCGGACGAACTTGACCATCTTGTCCTTGAAGGCCGGGTCCTTCAGCTTGTCTTCGAGCACGTAGAGACCGTCTTCCAGCGTCGCGACGCCCTGGTCCTCGTACTTGAAGGTCACGAGGTCTTCGGGCTTGATGCCGGCGTCGAGAACCTGGCCGTACTCGTTATAGGTCATGGTGGAGATGCAGGCGGCCTGCTTCTGGATCAACGGATCGACGTTGAAGCCCTGCTTCAGCACGGTTACGCCCTCCGGCCCGCCATCCGTCTTCAGGCCGAGCTGGCTCATCCAGGAGAGGAACGGATATTCGTTGCCGAAGAACCAGACGCCGAGCGTCTTGCCCTTGAAATCGGCCGGGGTCGCGACGCCGCTCTCCTTGAGGCAGGTCAGCATCATGCCGGATTTCTTAAAGGGTTGGGCAATGTTGACGAGGGCGACGCCCTTTTCGCGCGTGGCGAGTGCCGACGGCATCCAGTCGACCACGACATCGGCGCCACCGCCGGCGATGACCTGTGGCGGTGCGATATCCGGCCCGCCCGGCTTGATCTCGACGTCGAGACCTTCCGCCTCGTAGAAGCCCTTGTCCTTGGCGACGTAGTAGCCGGCGAACTGGGCCTGCGTGACCCATTTCAGCTGCAGCGTTACCTTGTCTGCCGCCATGGCGTCGAAGGCGGCCAGCGTCAGCGCGCTGGACATGAGAAGCGATGCGATTGTCCGTTTCATGTACGTTCCCTTTGTTATCGTTCGTCTTTTTTACGCCCGCCCACCGCGGACGGACGGATGCCAGAAGGTGACGACGCGTTCCACCAGCGCGACCACACCATAAAACACCGAGCCGGCCAGTGCCGCCACAGCGATTTCCGCCCAGACCATGTCGACATTCATGCGCCCGACCTCGGTGGAGATGCGAAAGCCCATGCCGGCGATCGGCGTGCCGAAAAACTCCGCAACGATGGCACCGATCAGCGCCAGCGTCGAGTTGATCTTCAGCGCATTGAAGATGAAGGGCCAGGCGGCCGGCAGCCGGAGCTTGACGAGCGTCTGGAACCAGGATGCCGCATAGGTCTGCATCAGGTCCTTCTCCATGCTGCTCGCGGCGGCAAGCCCGGTCACCGTGTTCACCAGCATGGGAAAGAACGTCATGATGACGACGACGGCGACCTTGGAGGGCCAGTCGAAGCCGAACCACATGACCATGATCGGAGCGATGCCGACGACGGGCAGGGCGGAGACGAAATTGCCGAGCGGCAGCAGGCCCTTCTGCAGGAAGGGCGATCGATCGATGGCGATGGCGACGAGGAAGCCGAGCCCGCAGCCGGCGACATAGCCGGTGAGCACGGATTTCAGGAACGTCTGGCGGAAATCCGCCCAGAGCGTCGGCAGCGACGAAATGAGGCGCGTCCAGATCATGGAGGGTGGCGGCAACAGAACCGCCGGTACGGCAAAGCCGCGTACGAATCCTTCCCAGAGGACGAGCAGGCTGACGCCGAAGAGGACCGGTACGACAAGCCGGATCGTGCGCTCTGCGGTTTTCGAGGCGAGTTTCTGACGCACAAGCCATTCGTTGAGCGCCCAGGCGGCGAGCCAGAAGAGGATGGCGGGCAGGATGGCGTTCATGGGCGGGCTCCCATGCGGCGCAACACCGCGCTGTGGGCCGCGCCGACGATGAGGACGAGGACGGCGGCAAGGCCTGCAGCCATGAACAGGGCCGACCAGATCTGCACCGTCTGCCCGTAATAGGACCCAGCCAGCAGGCGCGCGCCGAGGCCTGCAACAGCACCTGTCGGCAACTCGCCGACGATGGCCCCGACCAGCGAGATCGCCACCGCCACCTTCAGCGAGGTGAACAGATAGGGCATGGAGGCCGGCCAGCGGAGCTTCCAGAACAGCTGCGAGGGGCTGGCATTGTAGGTGCGCATCAGGTCGAGCTGGATCTGCTCGGGGCTGCGCAGACCCTTCACCATGCCGACGGCAATCGGGAAGAACGAGAGATAGGTTGAGATCAGCGCCTTCGGCAGCAGGCCGGAAATGCCGATGGCGTTCAGCACGACGATGATCATCGGCGCGATGGCGAGGATCGGGATGGTCTGGCTGGCGATGATCCAGGGCATCAGCGAGCGATCCATCGCCCTGTTGTGCACGATGCCGACGGCAAGCGTGATGCCGAGCAGCGTGCCAAGTCCGAAGCCGACGAGCGTGGCCGAGAGCGTAATCCACGCGTGGTAGACAAGGCTGCGCTTGGAGGTCACCGGCTTGTTGATGGTGGTGTCCCACAGCTCTGCTATCACCTGATGGGGCGCCGGGAGAACGGGCCGCACCTGCGCCATCGTCCGGGGCACGATTTCCGAAAAGGTGATGGTGGTGCCGGCCCGGGCGGCGGTGTCGCGCTCGAACGGCGCGTTGAGGAAGACGGCGGCGGCGTACCACAGGGCGAGCAGGGCTGCGAGAATGGTGAAGACGGGGAGGATTTTTTCGCGGGTGGTCATGGATAGGGCACCCCGGCGGTGATGGGGTGATGAAAGAAGTCCCGCTCTGGGCTGCCGCCCATCTCCCCCACAAGGGGGGAGACCTGCAGGTGGCTGCCGATCGCCCTATTTTGGGCAAATTCATTCTGGATGCCGATGGTGAGAGAAAGACCTCGCCGCACGTCTTCTCCCCCCTTGTGGGGGAGATGGCCGGCAGGCCAGAGAGGGTGTTTCTTTCGAACAGGCATCACGACGCTCCCACCTCGGCAAGACGCTCGGCAATCTTGCTTTCGATCAGCTGCGTGAGATGATCCGGGTTGCCGATGATCTGATCGTTGTCGAAGCGGAGGACAGTGAAGCCCTGTTGCATCATGAAGGCGTCGCGGCGCCGATCGTGTTGTTTTCCCGCGTCGGTCTCGTGGCTGTCACCATCGACCTCGATGACGATGCGGGCGATGAGCCACGCGAAATCGGCGATGTAGGGGCCGATGGGCGTTTCACGCCGGAAGCGGGCGCCGCGGGGGTGGAAATCCCGCAGGATGTTCCACATGATTTGCTCGGCCTTGGTGCGTTCCCGACGGAGGCGCTTGGCGCGGGTTCGGGTGAGGGAGGTGATGTTGGAGTGGGCCATGGTTCGGGTGGTCCCGGTGAGGCGGTGGTGTTGGTTTGGGGAAGGAAGGCCCTCTCTGGCCTGCCGGCCATCTCCCCCACAAGGGGGGAGAGGACTTGTGGCCTGCTCCCTGATCCATTTTCGATGTGCAGTGCGGAGCGCATGCTGCCACATGTGAAGACAGTTCAGTAAAATTCTAAACCCGCTTTGTGGAGTAGAAGGCCCGCTCCAAGTCTTCTCCCCCCTTGTGGGGGAGATGCCCGGCAGGGCAGAGAGGGCCTTCCTTCTTTCCCCCCACAACCCCACGCTACTCGTCATAGCTATGCCCCGCCCGCAACCCATCCCGTACCCGGCTGGCGATCTCCAGAAACTCCGGTGTCTCGCGGATATCCAGGGGGCGTTCCCGCGGCAAAGTCGACTCGATGACGTCGGTGATCCGGCCCGGCCGCGGGCTCATGACGACGATTCTGGTGGAGAGGTAGACGGCTTCGGGGATCGAGTGGGTGACGAAGCAGATGGTCTTTTCGGTGCGCGCCCAGAGCTCGAGGAGCTGCTCGTTCAGGTGGTCGCGGACGATTTCATCGAGCGCGCCGAAAGGTTCGTCCATCAGCAGGAGATCGGCGTCGAAGGCGAGCGCGCGGGCGATGGAGGCGCGTTGCTGCATGCCGCCGGAGAGCTGCCAGGGGAATTTCTTGCCGAAGCCGGAGAGGTTGACCAGCGCAAGCGTGCGCTCGATCCGCGCCCGCTTGTCGGCCTCACTGTAGCCCATGATCTCCAGCGGCAGGGCGATGTTCTGCTCGATCGTGCGCCAGGGATAAAGGGCTGCGGCCTGGAAGACGTAACCGTAGGAGCGGTTCTTGCGTGCATCCTCGGGCGTCGTGCCGTTGACGGTGATGGTACCGGCGGTCGGCTTTTCCAGATCCGCGATGACGCGCAGGAAGGTGGTCTTGCCGCAGCCGGAGGGGCCGATGAAGGAGACGAAATCGCCCTTGCGGACGTCGAGATTGACACCCGTCAACGCGGTGACCGGGCCGTCGTCTGTCTTGAAGGTGAGCCCGAGATCCCGGGCGGATACAACGGAGCGGGTATTCGGAGACCCGGCTTTCGGAACGAGGGCATCTTGTATCATCTGCGGCATTGCGAAAGCGGTCCCCATGTGGTGCCGTCCTTGAAACGGATCGTGTAGCCCTTCGCGCCCTCGTCGAGCGCGACGGTTTCCGTCGGGCCGACCTCGCCGTCGGCGTCGCACTGGGTGCGGATGGTAAAGCCCGACGCAGTTTTCGCGGCCGTTCCCTCGAACTGGCAATAGACCGTGGCCGTGGTGATGCCTTCATCGTTGAGGAGGAAGAAGGCGTCTGCACCGCTCGATTCCCCGGTCTTGGTGTAGAGGCAGCCTTCCGCATTGCCATAGGCCCCGTCGAGAAATGTGGGCGCCGCGATGCTCACACCGGAGACGCAGCCGCAGGCGGCAAAGAGCGCGAGTGAACGCATCAGACGCCGCTCGCCGGAATGCCGGTGCGGGTGACCTTGCGCGGCGCGGTAATGTCCTTCCAGGTAGAGAGCGCCTTTGCGACCGGCGTCACCGGCGGGCGGCGCACGAAGGCGCCATGGCCTTCTCGCGTCTTGACCGTATCCTCCTCGATCGCGACGACGCCACGGGTCAGCGTGTAGCGGGGCAGGCCGGTGACCGTTTTTCCCTCGAAAACGTTGTAATCGATCGCCGATTGCTGGGTCTTTGCCGAGATAGTCTTTGTCCGCTTCGGGTCCCAGACGACGAGATCGGCATCGGCCCCGACGAGGATCGCGCCCTTCTTCGGGTAGATGTTGAGGATCTTGGCGATGTTGGTTGAGGTCACGGCGACGAACTCGTTCATGGTGATGCGGCCGGTGGCGACGCCGTGGGTCCAGAGCATCGGCATGCGGTCTTCGAGACCTCCGGTGCCGTTGGGGATCTTGCGGAAGTCGCCGAGGCCGGAGCGCTTCTGCTGCGTGGTGAAGGCGCAATGGTCGGTTGCGACGACCTGCAGCGAGCCGGAGGAGAGGCCGGCCCAGAGGCTGTCCTGATGCTGCTTGCTGCGGAAGGGCGGCGACATCACGCGGCGGGCGGCGTGGTCCCAGTCGGGATTGGCATATTCGCTTTCGTCCAGCGTCAGGTGCTGGATCAGGGGCTCGCCATAGACTCGGCAGCCCTTCTGCCGGGCGCGGCGGATGGCTTCGTGGCTCTGCTCGCAGGAGGTGTGGACGATATAGACCGGGCAGCCGGCCATGTCGGCGATCATGATGGCGCGGTTCGTCGCCTCACCCTCGACCTCCGGCGGCCGTGAATAGGCATGCGCTTCCGGCCCGTCATTGCCGTCCGCCATCAGTTTGGCCTGCATCTGCGCCACCACATCGCCGTTTTCGGCATGGACGAGCGGCAGTGCGCCAAGTTCCGCGCAGCGCTGGAATGAGGCGAACATCTCGTCGTCATCCACCATCAGGGCACCCTTGTAGGCCATGAAGTGCTTGAAGGTGTTGATGCCCCTGTCGCGGACGATCGTCTCCATCTCCTCGAAGACCTGCGCCCCCCACCAGGTGATGGCCATGTGGAAAGAGTAGTCGCAGGCCGCCCGCGAGGTCTTGTTGTGCCACATATCGAGCGCGTCGAGCAGCGACTGGCCGGGGTTCGGCAGCGCGAAATCCACCACCATCGTCGTGCCGCCGGCAAGAGCCGCGCGAGTGCCGCTCTCGAAATCGTCGGCGGAATAGGTGCCCATGAACGGCATTTCGAGATGGGTATGCGGATCGATACCGCCGGGCATGACGTAGCACCCCGTCGCGTCCAGCGTGTCGCCACCCGTCAGGTTCTGTCCGATCTCGGCTATGAGGCCGTTCTCGATGCGGATGTCCGCGGTGTAAGTGAGATCGGCGGTGACGATGGTGCCGTTCTTGATGATGGTGGTCATGGATGTTCCCCTTGTTGTTTCTTTTCGCTCGTCGGGGGAGCGGGATAAGGTAGGCCAACGGCCAAGGTCAGAGCGATTTCGAGTCTTGTCATATCCGCGGGCCCAAGCTGGCCGATTCGTTGGCGAATGACCTCCTTTTTCAGAGGCGAGATTTTTTCGACCATAACTTGAGAGACGTGCTGCAAACCGTTTTCAGCGGTCGGCGCGACGATGGGCCGAAGCACGGGTGCGTCGATCAGATATGTTGTAATCGGACATGCAAGAATGCTGCTCAAAGGCTCGATGAAGGCATCTGCCTGCATGATCACGGCAGGTCTGGGTTTTCCAAGTTCAGCGGGAAAAACCGCAATCACGACATCTCCCCGGCTAAGTTTCATGGCTCGTCCCAGTCCACCGGCCCGACCGCCGCGATCCAGTCCATGATTTCGTCTTCCTCATCGGAGGCTGCGATCCGTTGTGCCTCCTGCTGAAGCTGCTCCTGAAACGCCATATCATCGGTAACGGGAACCCAGATCTCGACCGGACGATAGCCTCGCCTCATCAGGTCCGCCCGCTCTTCTTGTGACAATTCTCTTGGACGTCCCATCGCCGTCTCCTGTGCGGTCCTCATCCTGTCGTTCTATGTTACTCCACAATCTCCGCCGTCTCCACCACGGCATGAAACAGCACATCGCAGCCGGCGCTGGCCCAGTCCTTGGAAATCTCCTCCGCCTCGTTGTGGCTGAGACCGCCGACGCAGGGGCACATGATCATCGTTGCAGGCGCGACCTTGGCCGCCCAGCAGGCGTCGTGGCCGGCGCCGGATATGATGTCCATGTGGCTGAGGCCGAGCTTTTCGGCGGCGGTCCGCACCGTCGAGACCAGCGTCGGGTCGAAGGTGATGGGGTCGAAATGGCCGACGGCCTCGACCGCGTAGCCGACGCCGAGATCTTCGCAGATCCGGGCGGCCTCCGCCTCGATCGTTGCGCGCATGCGGTCGAGTTTCGCCTGGTCGGGCGTGCGGATATCGACGGTGAAGACGACCTTGCCGGGGAGGACGTTGCGCGAGTTCGGGGAGAAGAAGACCTGGCCGACGCCGCCGACCGCGCCCGGCTGTTCGCCCATGGCCACAGTCTGTACCATCTCCACAATGCGCGACATGGCGAGGCCTGCATTGACGCGCAGTGCCATGGGCGTCGAGCCCGTGTGTGCCTCGCGGCCCGTCAGCGTGAATTCCAGCCACCAGAGACCCTGGCAGTGGGTGACCACGCCGATCGCCTTGTTTTCCGCTTCCAGAATGGGACCCTGCTCGATGTGATATTCGAAATAGGCGTGCATCTTGCGCGCGCCCATCTCTTCCTCGCCCAGCCAGCCGATCCGCTTCAGCTCGTCGCCATAGGTCTTTCCGTCTGGATCCTTACGGCTATAGGCATAGTCGAGCGTGTGGACGCCAGCGAAAACACCGGAGGCCAGCATGGCGGGGGCAAAGCGCGCGCCTTCCTCGTTTGCCCAGTTGGTGATGACCACGGGGTGCTTGGTCTTTAGGCCAAGGTCGTTCATGGTGCGCACGACTTCCAGTCCCGCGAGCACGCCGAGCACACCGTCGTATTTTCCGCCGGTCGGCTGGGTGTCGAGATGCGAGCCGACATAGACGGGCAAGGCATCCGGGTCGGTGCCGGGACGGGTCGCAAACATGGTTCCCATGGCATCGACGCCCATGGTCATGCCGGCGTCGCGACACCAGGTCGCAAACAGGCTGCGGCCTTCGGCATCCGCATCGGTCAGCGTCTGGCGATTGTTGCCGCCGGCAATGCCCGGGCCGATCTCCGCCATCTGCATGAGACTGTCCCAAAGACGGTCGGCATCGACACGCATATTCTCGCCTGGTGCTGCCATGGCTTCATCCCTCTTCGTTCGAACGCGACGATGCGCAATGGCGCGATCGGGCCTGACGTTCGATTGCATTGTTCCCGCCGGTCGAATGGGGCATTCTTTTTGTTCGCCCTCGTATCAGTCGTTGCGTTTGTCATTGAAGTGACTGATAATTTAACCGGTTGGTAAACATTACAACTTCCGTTGCAGCACTCAAGACGGAAAAGCAAAAAAACGAAAAAGCTGCAAACGACG
Organism: Ferranicluibacter rubi; assembly: GCF_011603255.1. Classification (GTDB taxonomy): domain Bacteria; phylum Pseudomonadota; class Alphaproteobacteria; order Rhizobiales; family Rhizobiaceae; genus Ferranicluibacter; species Ferranicluibacter rubi. Next base: position 115,923 of record NZ_JAANCM010000013.1, read on the forward strand.
TGACGGACATGGCGGTCGGAAGGCCGGCGAAGGGGGCGTGGGATGGCATTGCCAAGAGCAGCGAGAACGCAACGGCGCACGCGGATCCAGGAAGAGAAGGAAGAGGTGATTCTGGAAGCGGCGCTGGAGGTCTTTGCGACCAACGGCTTTCGCGGCAGCACCATCGACCAGATCGCCGAGGTCGCAGGCATGTCGAAGCCGAACCTGCTCTACTACTTCCGCACCAAGGAGGCGATGCACCGGGCACTGATCGAGCGGGTGCTCGACAGTTGGCTCGATCCGCTGCGCGAATTCGATGCGGAGGGCAATCCAGTGACCGAGATCCGCAGCTACATCCGGCGCAAGCTCGAAATGGCGCGCGATTTTCCGCGCGAGAGCCGGCTTTTCGCCAATGAAGTCCTGCAGGGTGCGCCGCGGATCGAGGACGCGCTGATGGGGCCGCTGAAATCTCTGGTGGACGAAAAGGCGAAGGTCATCCGCGCCTGGGCCAAGGCCGGCAAGATCGCCAAGTGCGACCCCTATCACCTGATCTTCGCCATCTGGGCGACGACGCAGCACTATGCCGACTTCGACGTGCAGGTGCGGGCGGTGCTCGGCACGGATCGGGCGGGCGAGGGGCGTTTCGAGGATGCGGCCCGGTTTCTGGAACTGCTTTTCGTCAATGGTCTCGCGGTGGGCGGGCCTGCCAACGGTGGACCTGCGACCTGAGATCTTTTCGCGGAAAGTCTGATCAGGCGCCGGTGCGTGCGGCTTGCGCCACGGCCGCCTTTCTGGCGCGGGCGGCGGCAAGCAGCGTGCCGATCTCCTCGGCATTCTCGACGATCAGCGTTTCCAATGTGCCCTTGCGGCCGCGAATGGCGATGTCGTAGCTTTCGCGGTCGTCCAGAGTCAGTCCGGCATAGCGAATGACGTCGGCGGAGACGGCGAGCTGGGCGTCATATTCCTTGGCGAACCCTTCGAGACGGCTTGCCGCGTTGATGGTATCGCCGACGGCCGTCAGGGACGAGGCGCGGCCGTAGCCGATATGGCCGATGATCGCCGGGCCCGCATGCATGCCCATGGCGATGCGCAGGGGCTTGTCGAGTTCGCTGGTGAAGTTGCGGTTGAGCGTCTCCATGCCGCGGGCGATGCGCGCCGTGGCTTCCAGCGCATTGGCGCAGGCGTCCTCGATCCGGCCGGTGAGGCCGAAGATCGCCAGCACGCCATCGCCGATGAATTTGTCGATCACGCCGCCGGCACCCTCGACGGCCTCGCCGATCGTCTCGAAGTAGCGATTGAGCAGGAAGACCGTATCGAACGGCAGTTGCTGCTGGGTTAGCAGTGTAAAATCGCGCAGGTCGCAGAACAGCACGGCAATGCGGCGTTCGCGACCGGCGGCGACGTCCTCGCCGATCTGCGGGCGCACGCCGACATTGTCCGCGCCAAGCACAGGAGCGATGGCCACGTCATGGTTCGGCCGAAGCTGGCAGCCGAGGCGAACATTTTCGCCGGCGCGAATGCGGATCAGCGTCTGGCGCTCGCCCTCGCTCGGCGGCGGCAATCCTTCCAGCCCTTCCGTGACGCGGACGCGACAGGTGGAACAGCGGCCGCGTCCGCCGCAGACGGAAAGGTGGGGTATGCCGGCAGAGCGGCTGGCCTCCAGCACGGAGAAGCCGCGCGCGACCGACAGCACCTTGCCATCGGGATAGCGGATCCGCACCTTGCCGCGGATGGGGAAGGACCGCCAGAGCAGCGTGAAGCCGATGCAGGCCGCAAGGGTATAGAAGATGGCCTGTCGGATCTCGGCCAGACGTGCGGGATCGGTGCGGCCCGACATGAACCAGGCATTCGACGGCATTGCGGGCCCGAGGGTGCGGGCGGCGACCATGAAGCCAAGCAGCGACAGCACCGGGACCAGAAGCGCAAGGGTATAGAGCGTCAGCGCCATGCGCGGATACCAGTCCCGGCCGCGCATCCAGAACCAGAAACCGAGACAGCCATGCGCCCAGGCGATGATCAGCGCCGCGGACTGCCAGACGGTGTTGCTGGTTCTCGACCAGATGCGCGGCAGGACATCGCGATAATCGGCGGAGTAGCCGGACAGCATCCAGTCGATGCGGGTGACGGTGACGTGGCTGATCAGCAGGAAGGGCAGAGCGAGCCCCAGCCCGATCTTCAGTGCCTCGCGCATCGGCATACGCAGCGTCTGTCGCCGCCGCAGGCCATCGAGCGCCAGCACGAAATGGACGGCAAGCGACCCGTAAAGGGCGATGGTTCCCGGCAGGCTGCGCCAGATCTGATTGAAGAGATCCCGGCCGCGTTCCATGGCGTCGATCGAGATGAGACCGAGGGCGTGGTTGAGGAAGTGCGTGAGCAGAAACAGACCCAGGCACACGCCGGTCCAGATATGCAGGCGCTTGCGCAGCTTCGAACGATCGCGTTTCAAGCGGGCTCCGGTCCCAACGGTTGATCACAGCATGCTTATCGGCCAGATTCCGACGCGGAGCAACGCACGAATTGCGACGCGGGCTTCAAGCGAGGTCAGCGGTTTGCAAACGCCGTATGACCTGTCCCTCGATGAAAGGTGCACGGGATCTAAAATGGAACGAGAGATCCGTCGGTGGTTGGATCCATCCTGGTCTTGCCTGTGAGCAAGGACCACCGTGAAATCCCGGAATGGACGGATCTTGCCTGATTTTCCGCTGCGACAAATTGCCTTGTCACCAAAAAACGTTTCCCTTATACGGCGATCCCGGGGGGACTAACAAGACGTGAGGTTGACATGGCCGGTGAAAAGAATAGCGGCGCTCCGCGTTCGGGAACTTCGCAGCATCTGGCCATAAGTCGTCGGCAACTTCTTGGATCCGCTGCAACCGGTGCGGCCGCTCTCACCTTGTCCTCGCTTCCCAGCTGGGCTCTTGCGCCCGAAAAGACGGTGGACGTGCTTCTCGTCGGCGGCGGTATCATGAGCGCCACGCTCGGCGTGCTGATCAACGAGCTGGAGCCGTCGTGGTCGATCGAGATGATCGAGCGGCTGGACGATGTGGCGCTTGAGAGCTCCAACGGCTGGAACAATGCCGGCACCGGGCATTCCGCGCTCGCAGAACTCAATTACACCCCCAAGGATGTGAACGGAAACGTCGATATCAGCCGCGCCGTCGGCATCAACGAATCCTTCCAGGTCTCCCGCCAGTTCCTCGCGCATCAGGTCGATCGTGGCGTTCTGAAGGACCCGCGCTCCTTCATCAACTCGACGCCGCATATGAGCTTCGTCTGGGGCGACGACAACACGGAATTCCTGGAGAAGCGCTTCGAGGCGCTGAAGGCCAGCGCGCTGTTCTCCGGCATGAAGTTCTCGCGCGACCATGACGAGATCGCGACATGGGTTCCGATCATGATGGAAGGCCGCGATCGGTCGCAGACGCTGGCCGCCACGTGGTCGCCGCTCGGCACCGACGTGAACTTCGGCGAGATCACCCGCCAGTACGTGACGCATCTGAAGACACAGCCGACGTTCAGCCTGACGGCCTCGAGCGAGGTGCAGGAGATCACCCGCAACGAGGACGGCACCTGGCGGGTGAGCTACACCGACACGCGGACCGGCGCCCAGAAGGGCGTGATCAACGCGAAATTCGTCTTCCTCGGGGCCGGCGGCGGTGCTTTGCCGCTGCTGCAGATGTCGGGCATTCCCGAAGCTGCCGATTATGCCGGCTTCCCCGTCGGTGGGTCGTTCCTCGTCTGCGAGAAACCCGAAATCGTCAACCGTCATCTGGCGAAGGCCTACGGTCAGGCGTCGGTCGGTGCGCCGCCCATGTCGGTGCCGCATCTCGACACGCGCATGCTGGATGGCAAGCAGGTCGTGCTGTTCGGACCTTTCGCGACCTTCTCGACCAAGTTCCTGAAGGACGGTTCCTACTTCGATCTTCCGGCCTCGGTGACGCTCGACAATATCTGGCCGATGCTGCAGGTGGGCATGAACGAGTTCAGTCTCGTCCAGTATCTCGCCGGTCAGCTGCTGATGTCCGACGAGGATCGCCTTGCTGCCCTGCGCGAGTATTTCCCGCAGGCCAAGGGTGAAGACTGGCGCTTGTGGCAGGCCGGGCAGCGCGTGCAGATCATCAAGCGCGATCCTGAGAAGGGCGGCGTCCTGAAGCTCGGCACGGAAATCGTTGCCTCGCAAGATGGTACGATCACGGCTCTTCTGGGGGCATCCCCGGGGGCCTCGACGGCAGCGCCGATCATGCTGGACGTGCTGAAGAAGGTCTTTGCCGAGCGTCTGGCGACGCCGGAATGGCAGGCAAGGGTGCAGGCGATGGTGCCAAGCTACGGCAAGAAGCTCAACGACGACCCGCAGGCGCTCGCGCTGGCCTGGGCCGCGACGAGCGAACGCCTTCAGCTCGCCATCGCACCGCCGGCCATCGGCGCAACGACGCCTTCCGCTCTTCCGGCCGGCGACGTGCGCCGTGTACCGGATATGGCGCTCTAGTTTATCGACCTTAGACCTGCCGACGTTTCGCGCGGCAGGTCATGATTGGAGCGCGACGATCCGTTCGACGCGCTCTCGTTATTCCGCTGCCTGCCGTGACATCGGGTTGTTCGGGTGCGTGGTCCAGTTCGCATAAGCGGGATCGACCACCTTGCCGGTGCGCTCGTCCAGCGTGCCCGGGGGCAGGGCGAACATGGTGATGCAGTCCTGCACGGGACAGACGTTGACGCAGAGATTGCAGCCGACGCATTCGTCTTCCATCACCTCGAAATGCCTGACACCATCGACATACTGCGTAATCGCCTGATGCGAGGTGTCCTCGCACGCGATGTGGCAGCGGCCGCATTTGATGCAGGCATCCTGATCGATCCGGGCCTTGGCGACATAGTTGAGGTTGAGATACTGCCAGTCCGAGACGTTGGGAATGGCCCGGCCGGTGATGTCGTTGAGCGTCCGGTGGCCCTTGGCGTCCATCCAGGTCGAAAGCCCCGTGATCATCTCCTGGACGATCTTGAAGCCGTAGGTCATGGCGGCGGTGCAGACCTGCACGTTGCCTGCGCCGAGCACGAGAAACTCCGCCGCATCGCGCCATGTGGTGATGCCGCCGATGCCGGAAATCGGCAGGCCGTGGGTTTCGGGATCGCGGGCGATCTCGGCGACCATGTTGAGCGCGATTGGTTTGACCGCCGGGCCGCAATAGCCGCCATGGCTGCCCTTGCCGTCGATCGAGGGCTCGGGCGCGAAGGTGTCGAGGTTGACCGAGGTGATCGAGTTGATGGTGTTAATCAGCGACACGGCGTCGGTGCCGCCGGCCTTTGCGGCGCGGGCGGGGTGGCGGATGTCGGTGATGTTCGGCGTCAGCTTGGTGATGACCGGCATGCGGGTGTACTGCTTGCACCAGCGCACCACCATCTCGATATAGGCGGGCACCTGGCCGACGGCGGCGCCCATGCCGCGCTCCGACATTCCGTGGGGACAGCCGAAATTGAGCTCGATGCCGTCGGCACCGGTCTCCTCCACAAGCGGCAGGATCGCCTTCCAGCTTTCCTCCTCGCAGGGCACCATGATCGAGGCGATCAGGGCGCGGTCGGGCCAGTTCATCTTGACCTGCTTCATCTCCCGCAGGTTGGTGTAAAGGTCGCGATCGGTGATCAGTTCGATATTGTTGAGACCGAGGAGCCGCCGGTCGGCGCCCCAGATCGCGCCGTAGCGCGGGCCGTTGACGTTGACGACCGGTGGGCCGTCCTCACCGAGCGTCTTCCAGACGACGCCGCCCCAGCCGGCCTTGAAGGCCCGCTCGACATTGTAGGCCTTGTCGGTCGGCGGTGCCGAGGCGAGCCAGAAGGGGTTGGGGGATTTGATGCCGACGAAAGTGTTGCGCAGATCAGCCATGGTCCATCTCCCTCAAGCAACGGCGACAGCTGGGTGGCGCTCGGCCATCAGCGTGCGGTGGATCGATTCAGCCGCGTCGCGGCCTTGAGCAACGGCCGACACGGTGAGGTCCTCACCGCCGAGGCGACAGTCCCCGCCGGCCCAGACGCGATCAAGCGAGGTCCGCCCATCCGCATCCACGACGATGCGGCCGGACTGAAGGGCGACGATGCCAAGTGGATCGGCCTCCAGGGTCTGGCCGATAGCCTTCAGGATCTGGTCGGCCGCAAGAATGCCGGTCTCACCGGTGGCGACCAGACGTCCGTCTACATCGTTGGTGTAGTCGAGTTCGATGCCGGCGACCTTGCCGTCTTCGCGGACGAGGATGCGCCGCGGTTGCAGCCCGTGGCGGATGGTGACGCCGCGCGACGTGGCGAGATCCTGCTCGTAAGGCGACGCATTCATGTGCTCGCGTCCGCGGCGGTAGCAGATGGTCACCTCCTCGGCGCCCAGCAGCTTTGCCTGCACCGCCGCATCGATCGCGGTCATGCCGCCGCCGATGACGACAACGCGGCGACCGACGGGGATGTCGGTTTTGCCTGTGGATTGCCGCAGGGCCGCGATGAAGTCGATGGCATCCCCGACGCCTTCGGCCGCTTCGCCTTCCATGCGCAGCGCGTTGACGCCGGTGAGGCCCATGCCGAGAAAGACGGCATCATGACGAGCGAGGAGATCGGCGAGCGTGATGTCGCGACCGAGCATTTGACGGTTTCGGATCTCGATGCCGCCGATGGCAAGCACGTAATCCACCTCCTTCTGTGCGAAGTCGTCCGTCGCTTTGTAGGTGGCGATACCGTATTCGTTCAGACCGCCGGCCTTTTCGCGGGCGTCGTAGACCACGACGTCATGGCCGTTGACGGCGAGGCGATGGGCGCAGGCAAGGCCCGCGGGGCCTGCGCCGACGACGGCCACGGTCTTGCCGGTCGAAGGGGCGCGCTCATAGAACTGGCGGCCTTCGGCCATGGCGATGTCGGTGGCGAAGCGCTGGAGCCGGCCGATCGCGACCGGGCGACCCTCCGCCTCCATGCGGACGCAGGCCTCCTCGCACAGCGTTTCGGTGGGACAGACCCGGGCGCATATGCCGCCGAGAATGTTCTGGTCGAAGATCGTCTTGGCCGAGCCGATCGGATTGCCCGTCGCGATCTGCCGGATGAAGAGGGGAATGTCGATGGAGGTGGGACAGGCCGTCATGCAGGGCGCGTCGTAGCAGAAGTAGCAGCGGTCGGATGCGACGAGCGCCTCGTGCTCGTCCAGGCGCGGATGCAGATCCGCGAAATTCGCCTCATATTGGCCGGGCGTCAGCCGCCCGCCGATCATTCCGGAGTCCGTCGTTCCCATGTTTTCCTCCCAATGGCAACCGCACGATCAGCGAAGGCTAACATGGAAAATTTCTTGATCAAAAGGTAAAATTTCGAGCCGCCCTTCGGTATTCCCTGAGCGGACGGGTCGATTGACAGGTCTGGCCAAAAGGTGTCAGCACTTCGGGTTCCCGCTGGACCTTGGGAGAGGCATGACATGGCACGCAGACCGGAAGCGAATGCACGGCTCGACGATGCGGCACGCGCCGGCTGGCTCTATTATGTCGCCGGACGGACGCAGGACGAGATCGCCGGACAGATGGGTATTTCGCGCCAGTCGGCCCAGCGCCTCGTGTCGCTTGCCATGGCCGAGCGCCTGATCAAGGTCCGGCTCGACCACCCGATCGCCGCCTGCATGGAGCTTGGCCTGCGGCTGAAGGAACGCTACGGGTTGCGGCAGGCGGAGGTGGTGCCGAGCGATCCGACCTCGTCCTCCACCACTGTCGGGATCGCCGAGGCGGGGGCGGCCGAGATCGAGCGCTGGCTGAAATCGAGTGATCCGATCATCATGGCGATCGGGACCGGGCGGACGCTGAAGGCGGCCATCGACCAGCTGCCGGCGATGGATTGTCCGCAGCACCGCATCGTCTCGCTCACCGGCAATATCGGCGTCGACGGGTCGGCGGCCTATTACAACGTTATCTTTTCCATGGCCGACGCGGTGAAGGCGCGGCATTTTCCCATGCCCTTGCCGGTCATCGTGTCCTCGGCCGAAGAGCGCGAGGTGCTGCACAAGCAGATCCTCGTGCAATCGGCGCTCAGCCTCGGCACGCAGGCGGATATCGCCTTTGTCGGCATCGGCGAAGTCGGAACCGATGCACCCCTCTGCCAGGACGGGTTCCTCGCCCATGACGAGATGGCGCAACTGGTGGAGCAGGGAGCGGCGGGCGAGATCTGCGGCTGGATGTTCGATGGCGACGGGCAGCTCATATCCGGCGACATCAACAAGCGGGTGGCCAGCGTGCCCCTGCCATCGCGCGAGACGGCGACCCTGATCGGCATGGCCAAGGGCCGTCGCAAGTACCTTGCATTGCGTGCGGCGTTGCGCGGCGGACTCATCAACGGCGTGATCACCGACGAGGAAACGGCCGAATATCTGCTCGTTCCCTGAGCAAATATGTCAAAAAATTGTCAGTCCTTCCGATGACTTAACGGTGTGTTCGGCGCTGCAGCATCGAATGCGATTGACAAGTCCACCCTGAAAATGAGTAATTGCCCGTGAGCGAGGCAAATGCTCATTACTCTTCTGGGAGGAAGATCATGAATTTGAAGACATCTCTGCTGGGCGCTTGCTCGGCACTCGTCATTGCAGCCGTTTCCGGCGGTCTGGCTCAGGCCGAGACCCTCACCATCGCAACGGTGAACAATGGCGACATGGTCCGGATGCAGACACTCACCGACGATTTCACCAAGGCCAATCCCGACATCCAGCTCGAATGGGTGACGCTGGAAGAAAACGTCCTGCGGGAACGCGTCACGACCGACATCGCCACGAAGGGCGGCCAGTACGACGTCCTGACCATCGGCACCTACGAGGTTCCGATCTGGGCCAAGCAGAACTGGCTCCTGCCGCTCGACAATCTCGGTGCCGACTACGATGTCGACGACCTGCTGCCGGCCATCCGCTCGGGCCTCACGGCCGACGGCAAGCTCTATGCCGCACCGTTCTACGGCGAAAGCTCCATGGTCATGTACCGCAAGGACCTGATCGAGAAGGCCGGGCTCACCATGCCCGACGCGCCGACCTGGGACTTCATCAACGACGCAGCCCGCAAGATGACCGACCGCGCCAACGGCATCAACGGCATCTGCCTTCGCGGCAAGGCCGGCTGGGGCGAGAACATGGCGTTCCTGACGGCGACCTCGAACGCCTTCGGCGCACGCTGGTTCGACGAGAACTGGAAGCCGCAGTTCGACCAGCCCGAGTGGAAGAACACGCTTGAGATGTACGTCAAGCTGATGAACGATGCCGGCCCGCAGGGTGCTTCGTCCAACGGCTTCAACGAGAACCTGGCGCTGTTCCAGCAGGGCAAGTGCGGCATGTGGATCGACGCCACGGTCGCGGCATCCTTCGTGACCAACCCGAAGGACTCCACCGTCGCCGACAAGGTCGGCTTCGCACTGGCGCCCGATACGGGCCTCGGCAAGCGCGGCAACTGGCTCTGGGCCTGGAACCTCGCCATCCCCGCCGGCACGCAGAAGGCCGAAGCGGCCGAGAAGTTCGTTTCCTGGGCAACCAGCAAGCACTATCTCGACCTCGTCGCTGCCAAGGAAGGCTGGGCCAACGTTCCCCCGGGCACGCGCTCCTCGCTCTACGCCAATGCCGACTACCAGAAGGCGGCTCCCTTCGCCAAGATGACGCTCGAGAGCATAAACGCGGCCGATCCGAAGAACCCTTCGACGAAGCCGGTTCCTTATGTCGGTGTCCAGTTCGTGGCCATTCCGGAGTTCCAGAGCCTCGGCACAACGGTCGGCCAGCTGTTCTCGGCAGCGCTTGCCGGCCAGATGTCGGTGGACGATGCGCTGGCGCAGGCACAGACGGCAACGACGCGCGAAATGACGCGTGGCGGGTATATCAAGTAAGCTTGTAGCTTGACGGGTGGGGCTGCCCCTCACGCGTTATGCGTGGGTCGCCCCTCACCCTAGCCCTCTCCCCGCTCGCGGGGAGAGGGGACGTGCCACACGGTAACTCCGAGTGCCCTTCGCCCCGCCCAAGCGGGGAGAAGGTGCCGGCAGGCGGATGAGGGGCCAGCCCCGCGCACCGCACCACACAACCCACACAACAAAAAGCCGCCCCTTCCAACTTCGCGGAAGTCAGAGCCGGCGACACCAGAGGGAGGGTCTATCCATGGCAACGCAGAATACCCGAGGCCTTGCCCGGATCATGATGGCGCCGTCCGTCGGGCTGCTGCTGATCTGGATGATCGTGCCGCTGGCAATGACGCTCTGGTTCTCGTTCCAGAATTACAATCTGCTCAATCCGGGCAATGTCAGCTTCGCCGGCCTGTTCAACTATCAGTATTTCTACAGCGATCCCGCCTTCTTCCAGTCGATCTGGAATACGCTGGTGATCGTCGTCGGCGTTCTCGCCATCACCGTTATCGGCGGCATCGCGATCGCGTTGATGCTCGACCAGCCGGTCTGGGGGCAGGGGATCGTGCGTATCCTGGTCATCTCCCCGTTCTTCGTCATGCCGCCGGTGGCCGCACTCGTCTGGAAGAACATGATCATGCACCCGCAATACGGGGTGTTTGCCGATATCAGCCGCTTCTTCGGTGTGCAGCCGGTCGACTGGTTCGGCCAGTATCCGCTGCTCTCCATCGTCATCATCGTCGCCTGGCAGTGGCTGCCGTTCGCGACGCTTATCCTGCTCACAGCCCTGCAATCGCTCGATGGCGAGCAGAAGGAAGCGGCCGAGATGGACGGGGCGAACTTCTTCAACCGGTTCATCTACCTGACCGTGCCGCATCTCGCCCGCTCGATCACCGTCGTCATTCTCATCCAGACGATCTTTCTGCTCGGCGTCTACGCGGAAATCCTCGTCACCACCAATGGCGGCCCGGGCTATGCCTCGACCAACCTGCCGTTCCTGATCTATCGCACGGCCCTTCTCGGCTACGACGTCGGCGGTGCATCCGCCGGGGGCATCATCGCCGTCATCCTCGCCAACATCGTCGCCTTCTTCCTGATGCGCGCCGTTGGCAAGAACCTCGACAAGTAGGGAGATCAAGACCATGGCACGCGCCGTTTCAACCCGCAGGACCGTCTTCTTCACCGTGCTCGCCTGGATCGTGGCTCTGGTGATCTTCTTCCCGATCCTCTACACGATCATCACCTCGTTCAAATCCGAGACCGAGGCGATCCAGGGCTTCAACCTGATCCCATCCGGCACCGTCGAGAGCTATGCGGCCGTGCAGGCGCAGAGCAACTACTTCAAGTTCTTCCTGAACTCGGTGATCATCTCTGTCGGCTCGACGTTTCTGGCGCTGCTGATCTCGGTGCCTGCCGCTTGGGCGATGGCGTTTTCGCCGACGCCGCGGACCAAGGACGTCCTGATGTGGATGCTCTCCACCAAGATGATGCCGGCGGCCGCCGTCATGGTGCCGATCTACCTTCTGTTCCGCGACTTCGGCCTGCTCGACAGCCGGTTCGGTCTCACCATCATGCTGACCATGATCAACCTGCCGATCGTCGTCTGGATGCTCTACACCTACTTCCGGGAAATTCCGGGCGAGATCCTCGAAGCCGCCCGCATGGACGGGGCGTCGCTGTGGGGCGAGATCGTCTACGTCCTGACCCCGATGGCGGTGCCGGGCATCGCCTCCACCATGCTGCTCAACATCATCCTCGCCTGGAACGAAGCCTTCTGGACGATCCGCCTGACGACCACGAACGCAGCACCGCTGACGGCCTTCATCGCCTCGTTCTCGTCGCCTCAGGGCCTGTTCTGGGCAAAGCTTTCGGCAGCCTCGACGCTCGCCATCGCGCCGATCCTGATCATGGGCTGGTTCAGCCAGAAGCAGCTTGTGCGCGGCCTGACATTCGGCGCCGTGAAGTAGCAGTTCAACAAAGATATAACGACAAGACGAGCGGGAGCGCGCACCATGGGCAATATACGTCTGAAGAACGTCTCGAAGAGTTTCGCCGCCACGACGGTCATTCCGGGCATCGATCTCGAAATCAAGGACGGCGAGTTCGTGGTCTTCGTCGGGCCGTCGGGCTGCGGCAAGTCCACGCTGCTGCGGATCATCGCAGGGCTCGAGGACGCAACCTCCGGCCATATCGAGATCGACGGCCGCGACGTCACCAATGAGGCGCCCGCCAAGCGCGGCCTCGCCATGGTGTTCCAGTCCTACGCGCTCTATCCGCACATGACGGTGCGCAATAATATCGCCTTCCCGCTGAAGATGGCGAAGATGGAGCAGGCTGCAGTCGACAAGAAGGTGACCGAGGCCGCCCGCGTCCTCAATCTCACCGACTATCTCGACCGCCGGCCGGGCCAGCTTTCGGGCGGTCAGCGCCAGCGCGTCGCCATCGGCCGGGCCATCGTGCGCGAGCCCTCCGCCTTCCTCTTCGACGAGCCGCTCTCCAACCTCGATGCGGCGCTGCGCGGCACGATGCGGCTGGAAATCAGCGAACTGCACAACCAGCTGAAGACCACGATGATCTACGTCACCCATGACCAGGTGGAGGCCATGACCATGGCCGACAAGATCGTGGTGCTGAACGCCGGCAATATCGAGCAGGTCGGCTCGCCGCTCGATCTCTACCACAAGCCGAACAACCTCTTCGTCGCCGGCTTCATCGGCTCGCCCCGCATGAACTTCGCGACCGGCACCTTTGCAAGCGGCTACGACGCCCACACGATCGGCGTGCGGCCCGAGCACCTCAAGCTCTCGCGCGAGAGCGGCACGTGGACGGGCAAGGTCAGCGTCGCCGAACATCTCGGCGCCGACACGTTCCTCCATATTCAGGTCGAAGGCATCGGTCAGGTGACCGCGCGCATCGCGGGCGATGTGCCCGTGCACCACGGCGACACCGTCTATCTCACGCCCGACGAGGCGCGCATCCATAAGTTCAACGAGAAGGGCATGGCGATCCGATGAAACGTCTTGAAGGAAAAAGCGCGCTGATCACGGGTTCGGCCCGGGGCATCGGCCGCGCATTCGCGGAAGCCTACATTGCCGAGGGTGCAACGGTCGCGATTGCCGACATCAACCTCGCGCGCGCCACCGAGACGGCAGCCGAGCTGGGGCCGCAGGCCTATCCTGTGGAAATGGACGTGACGCAGCAGGCCTCCATCGATGCGGCGATTGCGACCGTCGTCGAGAAGGCCGGCGGGCTCGACATCCTTGTCAACAATGCGGCTCTGTTCGACCTTGCGCCGATCACCGAGATCACCCGCGAGAGCTACGACCGGCTGTTTGCGATCAACGTTTCCGGCGCGCTCTTTACGCTGCAGGCGGCCGCGAAGCAGATGATCGCGCAGGGGCGCGGCGGCAAGATCATCAATATGGCGAGCCAGGCCGGACGGCGCGGCGAAGCGCTGGTTGCGGTCTATTGCGCGACCAAGGCGGCGGTCATCAGCCTGACCCAGTCGGCGGGCCTCAACCTCATCCCGCACGGGATCAACGTCAACGCGATCGCCCCCGGCGTCGTGGACGGCGAGCACTGGGACGGTGTGGACGCGATGTTCGCGAAATACGAGAACCGGCCGCTCGGCGAAAAGAAGAAGCTCGTCGGCGCGGAAGTGCCTTTCGGGCGCATGGGAACCGCGCAGGACCTGACCGGCATGGCCGTGTTCCTCGCGTCAAAGGACAGCGACTACATCGTCTCCCAGACCTACAATGTCGACGGCGGAAACTGGATGAGCTGAGGCCGAGGCCCGCTCAACTTCCAAGCCGCTTTCCGAAAAGGGTAACACCATGACCACCAAGCTTTCGCTTGCAAACCTCGACGCCATCAAGGCCACGGCGACCGTTCCGGCTTTCGAGCGATCCGCGCTGAGCGCCGGGATCGTCCATTTCGGCGTCGGCAATTTCCACCGCGCCCATCAGGCCGTCTATCTCGACGATCTGTTCAACACGGGCCGCGATCTCGACTGGGCGATCGTCGGTGCGGGTGTGCTACCGTCGGATGCCGCCATGCGCGACAAGCTGGCCGGTCAGGATTATCTGACCACCGTGGTCGAGCAGGACAACAACAGGTCCGCTGCCCGCGTCACCGGCCCGATGATCGACTACCTCGCGCCGGGCAACCCGACCGACACCATCGCGCGGCTTGCCGATCCCGCGATCCGCATCGTCTCGTTGACCATCACCGAAGGCGGTTACTTCATCGATCCGGCATCCGGCCACTTCAACCCGCAGCATCCGGCCATTGTCGCCGACGCGGAAAACCCGGATGCACCGAAAACGGTGTTCGGCCTTGTTATCGCCGGGCTCAAGGCGCGGCGGGAGAAGGGCATTCAGCCCTTCACGGTCATGTCCTGCGACAACATTCCCGGCAATGGCGAAGTCACGCATGCCGCCGTCTCCGGTCTTGCCCGCCTGTCGGACGCAGGGCTTGCCGACTGGATCGACGCCAATGTCGCCTTCCCGAACGGCATGGTCGACCGGATCACGCCGGCGACGGGTCCGCGCGAAATCGGGATCGCCGCCGATGATTATGGCATCGACGATGCCTGGCCGGTGTTCTGCGAGGAGTTCAAGCAGTGGGTGCTGGAGGATCATTTTCCCGCCGGCCGGCCCGCGCTCGAAACGGTCGGCGTCCAGTTCGTGGCCGACGTCGCGCCCTACGAGCTCATGAAGATCCGCATTCTCAATGGCGGACATGCGGCGATCGCCTATCCCGCGGCGCTGCTCGACATTCACTTCGTGCATGATGCGATGGAGGAGCCGATCATCCAGGCGTTCCTCGAAAAGCTCGAGCATGACGAGATCATCCCGATCGTGCCGCCCGTGCCGGAGACCGATCTCAAGGCCTATTACAAGCAGGTCGAGACGCGTCTCTTCAACCCGAAGATCGGCGATACCATTCCCCGTCTCGCGCAGGATGGGTCGAACCGTCAGCCGAAGTTCATCCTGCCCTCGACGGGCGATCGCCTGCGCCAGGGTCTCGACGTCGTCGGGCTCGCGCTGGTCTCCGCCCTCTGGTGCCGCTACTTTGCGGGCACGACCGACAGCGGTGCGGCCGTCACCTTCAACGACGCCAGTGCCGACCGGCTGCATGAAGCGGCGGTGAACGCGAAGGACGATCCGATGGCGTTTCTGGCGCTTTCGGACATCTTCGGCGAGGTCGCGCAGTCGGAACTTTTCGCCAAGCGTTTTACTCATGCCTTAAAGACGCTATGGGAGCAGGGCACGCGCCAGACGCTGCAGCTGTATCTCGACGGAAAACTGACGGAGTAAGATCATCATGGCCGCACCCGAACTTGTCATCTTCGATTGCGATGGCGTGCTGGTCGACAGCGAGCCCTTGTCGATCGATGTGCTGGTGCGGGTGCTGCGCACCGCCGGCGTCGAGATGGACGCCGACGAGGCCACCGAGCGGTTTCTCGGCAAGAGCCTGATGACGATGACGAAGATCCTGCACGACGACTTCGGGCTGCAGGTGGACGAGCCATTTCTCGAAGACATGCGGCGCGACCTTTATCACCGGTTCGAAACGGAGCTGCAGCCGATCGCCGGGATCGCCGGTGTTCTCGACCATCTGGATGTGCCGCGCTGCGTCGCGTCGTCGAGCCAGATGGAGCGCATCCGCCTGTCGCTGACCATCACCGGGCTCATCGACCGGCTGGACCCGCATATCTTCAGCGCGACCATGGTCACCAACGGCAAGCCGGCCCCCGACCTCTTCCTGCATGCAGCCGGGGTAATGGGCGTGGCGACGGACAAGTGCATCGTCATCGAGGATAGCCCGGCCGGCATCGTCGCGGCGAAAGCTGCCGGCATGCGCGTCTTCGCCTTCACGGGCGCCTCGCATGCCCGCACCGAGCGGCATCTCGGTGCCATTCGCGCGCTTCAGCCGGATGCGGTGTTTGACGATATGCGCGAACTCATCCATCTTGTGGCCAAAGAACAAAAGCGGGATGGACACCCAGGCTGACGCACCGCATCGCTTCCAGCATCGACCTTGCGAAACCGGCGAGCCCTCGGACAGCGCCGGGCGCCTGTTCGTTGTCCGGAGCCTGGCCGACCATGCGTGACATGACGGGTGCGACATGGGCGATCTGATCGTCGCAGTGGATATCGGCACTGGCAGCGCGCGGGCGGGGATCTTCGATGCCGCCGGTAGCCTTCTGGCGCGGGCGGATTATCCGATCCTCATGAACCGACCTGAGGAGAACCACGCCGAGCATGATTCCGAGAATATCTGGTCGGCCGTCTGCATTGCGGTGAAGACGGCGCGTGCCAAGGCGGGCGTTCCGGCCGAGGCCATCTCCGCCATCGGCTTCGATGCGACATGCTCGCTCGTCGTGCGCGATCATGACGGTGCGCCGCTGTCGGTCAACCGCAAGGGCGATCCGCGCTGGGATACGATCGTCTGGCTCGACCACCGTGCGCTGGCGCAGGCGGACGTGTGCACCGCGACGAAGCATCCGGTGCTCCAGCATTCCGGCAGCGTCATGTCGCCGGAAATGCAGATGCCGAAGCTCCTCTGGCTGAAGCAGACCCTGCCGGAGCAGTGGGAGCGGATCGGCTATCTCTTCGATCTCGCGGATTTCATGTCATGGCGGGCGACGGGCAGCACCATGCGGTCGCGCTGCACGCTGACGGCGAAGTGGAATTATCTGAGCCATGCCGGCGGCTGGCAGCCGGATTTTCTCGATGCGATCGGCCTCGACGATCTTCTGGAGCGCGGCAGCCTTCAGGCCGAGGCTTCGCCGGTCGGGTCCCCGATCGGCGTGCTCACGGCGGAGGCGGCGGCCGATCTCGGGCTTCACGAGGCCTGCCGGGTCGCGACCGGTCTCATCGATGCCTATGCCGGGGCGATCGGCGTGCTCGGCCAGTTCGCGAACCGGCCGGAGGTGTTGGAGCGGCAACTGGCGCTCATTGCGGGTACGTCGAGCTGCGTTGTCGCGTTCTCCCGCGAGATGCGCCCCGGCTTCGGCATGTGGGGCCCCTATTACGAGGCCGGTTTTCCCGGGCAATGGCTGATCGAAGGCGGGCAGTCGGCGACCGGGGCTTTGCTCGACCATGTGGTGCGCAGCCACAGTGCCGGCGGCGAGCCGGACGCGGAAATCCATGCGCGGATCGTGCTCCGCATCCAGGAACTGCGTGCGGCCTACGGCACGGACTTCGCTGCGCGGCTGCACGTGCTGCCGGATTTTCACGGCAACCGCTCGCCGCTTGCCGACCCGCATGCGCGCGGGGTCATCTCCGGTCTCACGCTCGACAGTTCTTTCGACGCCCTCTGCCGGCTCTACTGGCGGACCTGCGTCGCCATCGCGCTCGGCGTGCGCCATATCCTCGCGATGATGAAGGATGCCGGCTATCACGTGGATACGCTGCATGTGACCGGTGGTCATGTGCGCAACCCGCTGCTCATGGACCTCTACAGCGATGCGACGGGATGCCGTGTCGTTGTGCCGGAAACCACGGATGCGGTGCTCCTGGGAACGGCGATGGTGGCCTCCGTTGCTGGCGGCGTCCACGCGGATCTGGCGGACGCCGGCATGGCGATGAGCCCGGGCGGTTTCGCGCGCCAGCCCGACCCGGCGATGAAGGCTATCTACGACCGCGACTACGAAAAATTCCTCAGCCTGTACCGCCACCGGGCAGAGCTGGAGGCCGACTGAAAGCCTCACCAGCGCGTGCTTTTCCGGCGTCGCAGAAAATTTTCAAAAAAGATGTGGAGCCGGGGAACCAATGTCTGGACGGCGTGTTTATTGGATGTCCGGACCATGGTTCTCATCGCCCCCAATGAGAACCACCCAAGAATATCCGGCTTCCAACTCACATGCCCCCTCGGTGAGTTGTCGAATACAGCCAGTGCCTCCCCCCGGCACTGGCTGTTTCTTTTTCAGCTTCAGAAAAATCACATCGCCGCGCCGCTACGTCATCGAAAGCACAGTTGCGATATCCAGATCGTATGAAGGCCCGTCTAATCCTCGACGGGGGTGAGGATCTCGTATTCATGCGCGGGGATCGTCAGGTGATATTCGATCCGGTCGGCAGAGGTGATATAGAGGGCCTTTCCGGCCACGGCGATGGGCACGACGCGTTCGAGCACGGTCCGGGCGAAGCTCGGCTCATCGTGGTCACGCGTGTGGTCCGCCTCCGGAAGATGTTCGATCCAGGCGAGCTCAAGAGCGGGCTTGTCGTTGAAAACCGTCTCGAAACAGTCGAGCGTCAGCGAATTCACGCCGGCGGCGATGGCGCCGTGCGAGGCGGAATTGACGATGAGCTCGTGCAGCGCGAGGCCGATGTGGAGCGCGGCATTGGGCGAAAGATGCGCATTGATGCCGGTGGCAACGATCGGCATGCGGGGTTCCGACCAATAGGCGGCGAACTGCTTTTCGGCCAGCGCGAAAAGGAACGCGCCCCGCCAGCTGGAGTCGGTCACGAGATCCTGCGAATAGGCCAGCGACTGGATGCGCCCACGGAACTTGACCATGAAACTTTCGAGCGAAAGCGCCTGACGCGCCGTCTGGGTGGCGATACCCTGAATGATGGCGAGCAGGTTCTTGGACCGGTGGCTGAGTTCGCGAAGAAGGGTCTTCAGAACGCGCTCCCGGTGACGGGTTTCCGATATGTCGGTGATGACCGAGAGAATGCCATCCGTGCCGTGTGCGGTGATCCGCTCCAGATCGATCCGGAAGGTCATCAGGCCTGCGGGGGAGGGAAGTTCGACCTCCATGCAGTCGTCTTCGGCGGTCTCGAAGACGGTTCTCTTCAGAGCCAGCAACCGGTTGCCGTCCTCATCGCCGAGAACGCCGATGTCGCCGTTTTCGGAGAGAAGGCCGCTCAGTCGGTCGGGCAGATTGCCGGAAAGAAGAACGTCGAGAGCTTCGGACTGGAAGATGTAACCTGCGCCGGTTTTCTTCACGACGCGGTCGAGCAGTCCGATACTCTCTCCAGCTTCGGCGGCGTTGATCTTGCCGGCTGGAGATGTTGAACTGCTTGCGCTGGTCACGCGGGATGCCTCTTCATTCACTACAATACGGGGCGGCTGACGCGTTAACGAGGCAAAGCCGGGTCCGTTCCATCATTGTTATGATGTTGCGACGATGCCGGCTTGAACGACCGATGCGAAAAGCCGCGCCCGGAAGGGCGCGGCTCGAAGAGGCTGTGCAAGCATATGCTACGGGTCCTCAGGCAGCTGCCTGGGTCGATTCGTTGAAGAACAGAGCCTGGCTGATGAGCGCCTTGACCATGTCGGGATTGAACGGCTTCGTCACGAGGAAGGTCGGCTCGGGACGCTCGCCTGTCAGGAGGCGTTCCGGGAAGGCGGTGATGAAGATGACGGGAATGGCTGCGCTGCGCAGGATCTCGTTCACTGCGTCGATGCCCGAGCTGCCATCGGCCAGCTGGATATCGGCCAGCACCATGCTCGGCTGCGTCGCATTGAAGAGGGCGATGGCCTCGTCGCGCGTGCGGGCGATACCCGTGACGCGGTGGCCGAGGCTTTCAACCATCTGCTCGATATCGATCGCGATCAGCGGTTCGTCCTCGATGATCATGATGTCGGTTGCGACCTGACGGGAGATTTCCTCGGATGCCCGCTCGATCAGCTGCGCCATGCCGCTTTCCGACGTTCCGAGAACCTCAGCGGCTTCGCTGGTGCGGAAGCCTTCGACGGATACCAGCAGGAAAGCCTGCCGGGCGAGGGGAGACACGGATGCGAGATTGATGGAGGCGCGCTTTTCCCACGCGAAGGGCGAAACGGGCTCGGGAATCAGGACCGAGGAGGACCCGAACAGCTTGGTGTAAAGCTGGAATAGCGCGACGCGGTCGCTGCTTGCTTCCGGGAAAATCGACATATCCGAGATCAGCGCCTCCAGGACAGCGGCGACATAGGCATCGCCTGAGGTCTGGGACCCCGTCAGGGCGCGGGAATACCGGCGCAGATAGGGTAGGAACGGAGCGATCCGGGTAGACAATGACATTCAAAAACTCCCTCAATCCGGCCGAAATCTTGGCCATGACAGTTATGGGAACGTTGATCCAAAAAAAAGGTTCCGTTGCGGGAACAAATTTTTCCGTCATGCATTTAGGGTCCGATCACCACGCGAGGTATTTCGTATTCATGACCGATAAAACTGGGGCAAGTTCCGGAGCCGGCGAGCCGGTCCGGTCCGACAATCCACATGCGCAGATCGCAACGAAGTTACGCGCGCTGTATGTTTCCGTGCAGGAGGAAGCCATTCCCGATCGTTTTCTGGATCTCCTTGAGCAACTCGACGCCGTCGAGCGTCGTCACGTTCCGGACGGTGCGAAATGAGTACCAAAATGTCGGCTGAAGAACCCAGTTTCAAGCGCGAAATGCTGGCCGCCCTGCCGAGCCTGCGCGCTTTCGCCATGTCGCTGATCGGTCGCCACGATCGCGCCGACGATCTGGTGCAGGATACGATCATGAAGGCCTGGGCGAAGCAGGATCACTTCGAGATGGGCACCAACATGAAGGCTTGGCTGTTCACGATCCTGCGCAACGAGCTTTACAGCCAGATGCGCAAGCGCGGCCGCGAGGTGCAGGACAGCGACGGTTTCTTCACGGAGTCGCTCGCCCAGCATCCGTCGCAGTATGGGTCGCTGGACCTGCAGGATTTCAAGCGCGCACTGAATATGCTGCCGCCGGACCAACGTGAAGCCATTATTCTCGTCGGCGCTTCGGGCTTTTCCTACGAGGAAGCGGCAGAGATCTGCGGTTGCGCCCTCGGCACCATCAAGAGCCGCGTGAACCGCGCCCGCCAGCGCCTGTCGGATATTCTGCAGGTGACGGGCGAAAACGAATATGGGCCGGATGCGACATCCGCGCCGCTGACGTCCCGCGCATTCGTTTCCTGAGGCCCTAACCATCTACCCAATGTCTGTCGGCGCGTTTTCGGACGCGCCGATTTTTTGACCTTGCGCCTTTCACCATTGCTGTCGCGCGCAGGATCATGCAGATTCCGGTCGAACCGATTCAACCCCGCCGACCATCCCTTCGGTCCTGGGGATGCCGCAGGCGAGTGTTGATGACTGAGACGAAACCGGATTTGCTGCCAGATATCCCTGCGATCATTCTGGATCAACGCAGGCTTGCCGCCCTGCGGTCGCTTCAGCCGGGACGTCTTGGCATGTCGGCCGAATTCCAGGAGATCGTGGAGGTCGCCGCCGGCATCTTCGACGCACCCGTGGCGCTCCTGACCCTCATCGACGACCGGCGCGAATGGGTGATCGCCCGTGTCGGGACCGACCTCTCCGAGATCGATGCCTTTACCTGTTTCGGGGCGCATGCGGTGGCGACCCATCCGCTTGCACCTTTTGTCGTGCGGGATGCGGCCAGCGATCCCCGGTTCGCCACCCAGCCTTGCGTGGCGGATGGCGTGCGCTTCTATGCCGGCGCGCCGCTGCTGGTAGAGGGGCATGCGGTGGGAATGGTCTGCGTCATCGACCGCGCGCCGCGCCTCGATGTGCCGGAGGCGCTGACGGCGCAGTTGCAGCGTCTGGCGCGCATCGCATCGCGCCTGATGAGCTTCAAGGAGGATGCGCGCGCTCGCGCCGCGCGGGCCGAGGTGCTCTCGCGTGACGAGAAGCGGCATGCACAAGCGCTGGAGGCTGCCAATGTCGGCAGCTGGCTCTGGGACGCGGAAACGGGACAAGTGACCTGCAATGCCGCGATGTCGCGGATGTTCGGTGTGACCGCGACCACGATGAGCGCGCGCGACATCATCGGCTTCATTCACCCGGAAGATCGGGCCGGCATGCTGGACAATCTGCGCGCGGCAATGACCGAAGATGCGGAATATGCCAGCACGTTTCGCGTCGAGACGACGGGCCGCTGGGTGCTGGGGCGTGGGCGTGTGCACGAGCGCGATGCCTCCGGCAAGCCGAAGAGCTTTCTCGGCGTCAATATCGACGTTACGGCCGAGCAGTCCACGACGCAGCGGACGCGTCTGCTTCTGCGCGAGCTCAATCACCGGGTTAAGAACACGCTGGCCATGCTGCAGTCGCTCGCCCGGCAGACCCTGCGGCAGACGAGCGATCCGCAGGAGTTCATGACGGCCTTTGCCGGACGCCTTCAGGCGATCTCCGAGGCGCATGGCCTGCTCTCTGACCACGAATGGGGCGAGATCCGGCTGGCGGCGCTGCTTAAGAAGCAGCTTTCGCCGCATGTGCGGGATTATGAGGCGCAGATCGAGATCCATAAAGACGAGATTCTTCTCGGCCCGGACCAGGCCGTAGGCCTCGGCCTCGTCCTGCACGAGCTGGCGACCAACGCCTATAAATACGGTGCTCTCTCGGTTCCCGATGGGCGTATCGTCATCACGGCACGAGGGCATCAGGAAGAGACGGGGCGCATCCTCAACCTGACCTGGACCGAAGTCGGTGGTCCCAAGGTGCAGGCGCCGAGCCGGCGCGGCTTTGGCTCCATCCTGATCGAGCGAAGCCTCGACAAGGTCATGGGCAGTTCGGTGAAGGTGGAATATCTCGCCGCCGGCGTGACCGCCCTCGTACGGCTCCCTCTGTAGAGCGTGCCAATGTTGCGAACATAAAAAAAGGCCCCGGAGGGCCTTTTTTTATGTTCGCATATGGAAGCTGGAGCCTCAGTCGTCGTGGCGTCCGCGTGTGACGCCGAGGAGGGCACCAACGGCCATGGCGACACCCGCTGCCACAAGGGGCTTACGGCGGAAAACGGTCAGAGCTGTGGTGACCGCGACGTTGGTCTTCAGCTGCGACTGGCGGCGACGCTCGGCCGCGCGGCGCTTTTCAGCGGAGGCCATGGCTGACATTATGATGAACAGAATGACGGCGATGGCGATGAAGACGCCGCCCATGATCAGCGTTGCCGGGAGCATGCCATAGGCATCGGCGAGCGCAATCGTGCCTGCGACGAGCAGGAAAACGTAGGCGGTCAGAAAGAAGACACCGGCTATCGCCATGAAGATGGCGTTGCGTTTCGTCCGTGCGACGATCGTTGAAATGTCAGTGAGTACGACGCCCGACAGTAGTGCCGCCAAAGACCCCATGCAAATTCTCCCTCAAACCCTGAAAAGCCGCCCCTCGGGGAGGGACGGCGTCAAAAACCGATAACCGTGCCTTAGCGGCGCGACAACGCGATGATGGCGATGCCGAGCGCTGCAATGGCGCCGACGGTGGCGAGGGGATGTTCGCGCACCGTGTGACGAACCTGACGCTCCGTGGAAGCGTAACGGTGACGGAGATCGGAGAGAAGCTGCTCTGCGCCGTCCATGACGTCGGACAGGCCGTTTTCAGCCTGACCGCGCACGTCACTGGCGCGCGAGGACAAGGTGTGGCTTGCCTTGCTGCCGCGCTTGGAGACGAGATTGGCGAGCGATGCGATGTCGCTGCGCAGATCGCTCAGCTGATCTTCGATAGCGCCACCCAAGAGGTGCTTACGCTTGCGGCTGGACGAGCTGGAAAACAGACCGAGAGACATGATTTACTCCTTGTTGCCGCGGGTTCTACGACGCCGGTCGGAACAGCCCGACCTTGTGCACCGCAAACGCGGAGAACGGCGTTTTGTTCCCGGCAGGGTGGCTTGAGGGCACACTTTGCCGGGATGAGGCAGCCAAGGAAGGCGTCTAGAGGATGGCGGTTTGCGGCAGGACGAAGGGGATGCCGGCGGGGGGCAAGGCGCTGACGCGCATCGGGCAGCCGAAGACGGTTTCCACCATCTCGTCGGTCAGGACGGATACCGGAGGGCCTGCTTCGACCACGCGGCCGTCCTTCATCATGACGATGTGATCGGCGAACATGGCCGTCAGGTTGAGATCGTGCATGATCGCGACCACGCCGCCGCCGCGCCGGCAATAGTCGGCGGCCAGCCGCATGATGGTCAGCTGGTGGCGGATGTCGAGGCTGGAGACAGGCTCGTCGAGGAGCAGGAAGGCCGGGCGTCCGTCGCGCACCGGTTCCCAGATCTGGCTGAGCGCGCGTGCGAGCTGCACGCGCTGCTGCTCGCCGCCGGAAAGTTCCTGGTAGAACCGGCCGGCAAAACCGCCAAGATCGACGGCTTCGAGAGCATCCTGCGTAATGCGATCCACGAGACCGGGATCGGCCGGCATGCCGTTCGCGCGCGTTGTGGACGCGCCGACGGTGAGGCCCATGCGCACGATCTCGCGAACCGTGAAGGGAAAGGAGATGATGCTGGCTTGCGGGAGAACGGCGCGCCTCGTCGCCAGCTGCCACGGCTTGAGGCTGCGGATGTCGTCGTCGCCGATCAGCACGCGTCCGTCGCAGGCGATCTCGCCAGCCAGCGCCTTCATCGTCGTCGTCTTGCCGGAGCCGTTGGGGCCGACGATCGCGGTCAGCTCGCCTGCCCGGGCGGTGAGGCAGACATCATGAAGGACGGCCTTGCTGCCAAGGCGAACATGCACATTGAGCGCTTCGATCATCGGCGTCACAAGCCCATCTGCGTGCGGCCGCGCAGCAGGATCCAGAGGAAGAACGGTGCGCCCGCAAAGGCGGTGATGATGCCGATCGGCAGTTCGGCCGGGGGCACGATGGTGCGGGCGACCATGTCGGCGACGATCAGCAGCGTGCCGCCGAGGAGGGCGGAGGCCGGCAGGAGATAGCGATTGTCGGGGCCGATCAGCAGGCGCAGTACATGCGGCACGACGATGCCGACGAAGCCGATGCCGCCGCTGACCGCGACGGCCGCGCCCGTGGATGCGGCGACGGTGACCACGGCCACCGTCTTCAGGCGCTGGACCGGAACGCCCATGTGGAAGGCCGCAGCTTCGCCGAGCGTCAGGGCGTTGAGGCCGCGTGCGAGAAACGGCACGACGGCGAGCGAGAGCAGGATGATGGGGGCGGCACCGGCGATCTTCGCCCAGCTGGCGCCGGCGAGCGAGCCGAGGCCCCAGAAGGTGAGATCGCGCAACTGCTTGTCGTCGGCGACGAAGATAAGCACGCCCGTGACGGCGCCGGCAAGGGCTGCGAGCGCGACGCCGGCCAGCAGCATGGTGGCAACCGAGGTCTGCCCGCCCCGCGTCGCGATCCGGTAGAGGAGGAAGGTCGTCAGCAGGGCGCCGAGGAAGGCTGCGACCGGAAGCGCATAGATCCCGACCAGCGCGAAGAGCGGGCCGAAGACAGACGCGCCGAGCACGATGGTGAGCACGGCCCCGAGACCCGCACCGGCGGAGACGCCGACGAGGCCGGGATCGGCCAGCGGATTGCGGAACAGGCCCTGCATGACGGCGCCGGAGACGGCAAGCGCCGCCCCCACCAGCAGGCCGAGGACGGCGCGGGGCAGGCGGATGTCGAGGATGATGATGCGGTCGCGCAGGCTGAGCGCGGCCTCGGCGGTTTCCGTGCCGGTGAGCCAGCGCAGGAGGTTGCTGATCGACGCATCGGCGGCACCGGTCATGACCGACGCGCCGAAGGCGAGGATGGTGATGCCGACGAGCGCCACGATCAGCAGCCGCGCAAGGCGCGAGCGATCGCCCGCCGCCCAGTCTGCCCGGATGCCGGCAAGAGGAGAGAGGCGCCGTGCCGGAGCTGTCTGCTGGCGCTGGGACGGCTGCGGGTCAGGGGCCATGATATCGCCCGTGACGGCGTTACTGGGATGCATTCGCTTTTCCGTAGATCGCGCCGTTCAACTCGCGCACGGCGCTGGCGGTGCGGGGGCCGAAGCCGAGGAGGTGGAGGCCGTCCATGCGGATGACGCTCTTCTTCGCAGCAGCGGGCGTGAGCGCGAGCGCCGGCTGCTTGAACAGCTCCTCGTCGGAGGCGCTGTGCGATCCGCCGCGCGTCATCATCAGCACAAGATCCGGCTTTGCCTCGATGATCGCTTCGTCGGTGACAGGCTTGTAGCCCTGAAACGTGTCCGTCGCGTTGATGGCGCCCGACAGTTCGACGATGGCATCGGCCGACGTGCCTTTGCCCGCGGCCATGATCTTGCCGCTCTGCATGCTAAGGATGAAGAGTACGCGCTTGCGCTCTGCGTGCGGCCGGGCATCGGCGGCGGCCACGGCTGCATCGAGGTCGGCCTTGACCGTTGCGGCCAGTGCGCTTGCCTTGTCCTCCACGCCGAGGACGGCACCGACGCGCTCGATCTTGGCGACGATGCCGGCACCGTCATAGCGTTCCGGTACGGTTTCCATGGGGATGGCGGCGTTCTTCAGGACGGCGAGCGTCTCAGGCGGGCCGCTGCCTTCGACGGCCAGGATGGCGGTCGGGTTCGTCGCCATGATGCCTTCCGGCGAGAGCTGGCGCATGTAGCCGACATCGGGAACCTTCGTCGCCGCTTCGGGGTAGATGCTGGTGGAATCGCGCCCGACCAGCCGTTTCTCCTCGCCGAGCGCATAAATGATCTCCGTCACGTCGCCGCCAACGGAGACCAGGCGGGAGGTGTCGATGGGCTTGGCCTCCTGTGCCCCGGCCGGTGTGACTGCGGCCAGAGGCGCTGCGAGGATGAGGAGAGCGAGACTGAGAGGCGCAAGATTGGCGCGCAGCCGGCGGTCGAAACGCAGGGTCATGAGACGGTCCTTCAGGCAGCGACGGTGAGATCGAGGCGCGGCAGAGCCTCCATGATGGAACGCCATTCCTCGCGTTCGGCAACGCCTTCCTTGCGCTTGCCGAAGAACTGGATGACCATTTCGCCGCGGGCGTCCAGCGCCTCCAGCGAGGTCACATGGCCATCGGCCGTCGGTTTGCGCACCGCCCAGATCTCGGCGAGCTGGTCCGTGCGCAGATGCAGGTGGAAGGTGGGGTCCATGACGTTGAGCCAGGGGCCCATGGTCTTGATGTTTTCGACCGGGCCGGAATGAATCTGGATGATGCCCTGATTGCCGACGAAGCACATCAGCGGCAGGGCCACTGCTGCCGAGCCGCGCATCATCGCCTCGACGGCGCTGCCATCAAGTTGCCAGGCGTAGTCATCGCCGATCGCGTGCAGGGCGGCACGGCGCTCGATCTTCAGCTTGCGCAGAAGGCCGTGGAACTGGTGCGTGTCGGTCATACTGCTCCAGCCGTCGCGCAGGCCTTCGAGATCGACGGCTTCCGTTTCGGTCACTGAGACGGGCGCGGGCACTTCTGCGATGAAGGTCTGGGACTGATCCTCCAGCGCAAATTCCTTCACAAGGCGGTGATAGGCTTCGAGATTGGAGGCCGGGCGCAGGTGTACCTTGTGGACGGCGGTGCCGTGGCTGTCGAAATACTGCAGGCTGCGACGAACGTCCTCGCCATCCGTCTTGGTCACGGCGAAGGCATGTGCCCAGGCGCCCGGGAACACACGAAGGTCGATGTTCTCGCCGAGCACGATGGACGCGCCCTTGCCGGTCTTCGGCGTTTCGAACAGGCCGATCTTCTCGTGAACGGCACTTTCGTTGCGGGTCAGCGCCATGACTTCGCCAAGCTGCGGTGCGAACTCCAGCAGGCGGTTGGCGTCCGAATCGATCCGGATCGCCGTCAGCCCGCATTCAGCGGCAACGAGGGCCGCTTCCGAAATGCCGAGCTGTGCGGCGATCTCGCGCTCGCGCATTTTCGGGTGTTCAGCCCGGTAGGCGCGGATGTCTGCGGGAGAGGGACGGTTCGGTTCGGTCATGATTCACTACCTGCTTAAACGGCATTTTTCGGTCGGAAGACGCTGCTTTTCCGGGCATCGGGACGCCTTCTATCTTGACTTCATAACTCATCTTTTAATATGGACGCAATACGCCAGCAACGTTCCCTCGCGAACGACGTGCCGGCCCAGACCATCGTCCCGGAGTTCCGCACCATGATCCGCCGCCCCTTGTCGTCCATCGTTGCCCTTTCCTCGCTCGCGCTGATGACATCGTTCGCGCCTGTCTTCGCACAGGGCGCCGAAACGGCCGCTGCCGGGCTTTCGGTCGAGCTGAACGATGTTGCGACCTCCGAGCGCGGCTGCAAGCTGACCTTCGTTGCAGGTAACGATCTGGCGCAGCCGCTGTCCAAGGTCTCGTTCGAGTTCGTGCTGTTCGATCAGAAGGGACGCGTCGAGCGGATGGCGGTGCTCGACTTCCGCGACCTGCCGGCCGGCAAGACCAAGGTGCGGCAGTTCGATCTGGCGGGAACGAAGTGCGATGCGCTCGGCAGCCTGCTGATCAACGACGCCCCGGTCTGCACCGGCGAGGGCATCGAGAAGAGTGCCTGCATGCAGGGCCTGCGGACCGGCTCGAAGTCGCCCGTCGGGCTGAAGGGCTGAGGCGGGAAGCCGGACGCCAGGTCAGGAAGGATTGGAACGCGCGATGAAGAAAGCGGCGAAATGGGCTCTGGCCCTGTCAGTCTCGGTAGCGGCCCATGCCGGTGCGGCGATCGCCTTCCTGCCGGATGCGCCGCCGCCGCCCTTTGCCGCGACGCAAGGCGGAGAAGAGATGCAGATCGCACTTCTCGGTAACGCCTTCGAGGATACCGTCGAGTCGGGCGCGATCTCCGACACGATCACCCCGGTTGAAACGCCGCCCGACGACGTTGCCGCGCTCGAACCCGAGATGACGGAGAGCGAGACGCCGACGCCGACCGAGACGGTTTCCGAGGTGGTGCCGGAGACGGTTCCGACCGAGGCCGACGTCATCCTTCCCGCAGATGCGGAGCCGCCTGTCGTCGCCGAGGAGCCCGAGGTGGTCGCCTCGCTGCCGCCCGTTGCGACGGTGGTTCCCGAGACTCGTCCCGAAACGCCGCCGGAAGTGGCGGAGAAGCCACCGGCACGCAAGCCCGCGCCTGTGAAGAAGGCCGAGGTCGAGAAGCCGAAGAAGAAGCCGGCGCCCGTCAAATCCGGCAAGGAAGGCCAGTCGGAAGCCGGCGCCAACAAGGGCCGGGAAGATGGCTCGAAACTGGCGGCTGCGACCTCCGCTGGCAAGGGGACGAGAGCCAGTTCGGCGGGCGATGCGTCGTTCTCGAATTTCGAGGGCAAGGTTCGCAGCGCGCTGCAGCGGGCCGTTCGCTATCCTTCCCGCGCCGAGAGCAACGGCGTGAAAGGGGTGGTTCAGGTACAGTTCGTGCTTGCGGCCAATGGAAGCGTGAGCGGCTTGAAGGTGACCAGAAGCAGTGGCTCGCCTGTGCTGGATTCTGCGGCGCTCGATGCCGCACGCCGTATGCGGTCCCCGAAAATTCCGGAAGCATCCGGAAAATCGACATGGCTTTTCAACGCTCCGATCTCTTTCACGCGCTGAGGCTTCACGCTGTCGATGTCGCTTGCGAGAGCGGATGTTAAAATATGACAAAAACGATCATGTTTTAACTTTACTCTTTTTATCAAGTTTACTAGGGTCGCTGCAGAAGAAGCGGCGCGAGACGTGCCTGCAGATGGAACCCGGAGATCCACCATGGGCGACAAGCGTCAGCAGCAGCGGACAAAACAGAAGCGTTCGGCGACCACCCCGGCACCTGCAGCGCCGGCCGTGCAAGAAGCGCTGAACGTTCGCAGCTTCCTCTATGTCGGCGGGCGGGATTGTCAGGTCGCGCATCTGCGCCAGATCGCCAGCAATTTCGGTGCGGAGCTGATCCATCACGATGGCGGCCTGCGCGAGGCCGTTTCGCGGATCGACAACGTTCTTCCCTCCGTCGATTGCGTCTTTTGCCCGATCGACTGTATCAGCCACGATGCCTGCCTGCGGGTGAAGACCGGCTGCAAGAAGTTCGGTAAGGCCTTCGTGCCGCTGCGCAACGGCAGCAAGTCCAGCCTCGAACGTGCGCTTCACGACATGCAGGCGGCACGCTCGCGCGCGAACTGACGCGGAACGGATTTTCCATGCAGGACGATACTCTCTTCGCTTTTCTGGGGCTTCAACCGGCCGAGGCGCTTCCCGAGCTCCGCGCCTTGAGCGAGGCGCCGATGGCGGGTGCCAACGTCGTTCCGTTCCTGCCGCGCCGGGCACGTTCCTGTCATCAGGGGGTTGCGTCCGGGCCGTGCGGCGTTATCGTTCGCTTCCCGCAGCGCGGCGAACCTCACGCGCCGGAGACCGTTACGAAGGGAATGTGAAGCGATGTATTTTGCCATGAACCGGTTCCGGATTGCGCTCGGCCAGGAAGAGGCCTTCGAGGCGATCTGGAAGAATCGCGATTCCAGCCTGGCCGAGAACCCGGGCTTCAAGGAATTCCGGCTGCTGCGGGGCGAGACGGTCGCGGACGAAGGCTACACGTTGTTCGTCTCGTCTTCGACTTGGAACAGCCACGACGATTTCGTCGCCTGGACCAAATCCGAGAATTTTCGCGCGGCCCACCGCAATGCCGGCGAAAATCGCGCGCTCTATCTGGGTCCGCCGAAGTTCGAAGGCTTCACCGTCGTAGACGGTGCGTGAAGAGCCTGCCGAATTGATTCCGGCAGTTTCTCCAAGTGCATGACATCATTGGCCTTTGCCGTCTGACGGTGAAGGCCGATTTGCTTTCAGGCCTTCTTCGGCAGGATGGCGCTGACGGCAATCAAAGCCCAGCCGAGCATCATGAGCATGCCGCCGAGCGGCGCCGACATGGGGAAAAGCCCGCGGCCCGCCACATGCCGCAGCACGAGATCGCCTGCGAAAATGGCTGTCCCCAGCGCCATGGCCGCGCCTGCGGCAGGGGCGAGGCGAAGGCGGGAACCGAGGCCTGCCAGTGCCAGAAGCGCCGGGGCGTGCGCGAGACACATTGCGGAGGCGCCGCCGAGGAGGCGGGGATCCGCGCCGTGCGATGCCGCTGCGGCAAGCGCCACGCCGGAAAGGCCGAGGAGGCCGGCGGCTACGGGGAACACGGCCATTAGCAAGGATTGCAGGCGCTCGGACATCTCTCAGCCCTCCCGGTTGTGCATGTGATGGGCGAGCCTCGTCACCGGCTCCAGAATGATCCTGCGAAGCTCGGGATGATCGACGCTTTCCTCGAGCGCCGTCTCGAAACAGAAGAGCCAACCTTCGATTTCCTCCGGGCCGGTGGAGGCTGCGAAATGACGACGGCGCAGCATCGGATGGCCGTGCTTGTCGGTATAGAGCGGCGGCCCGCCGAGCCATCCCGTGAGGTAGTCATAAAGCTTCGCCTCGCTGCCCGCGAGCGATGGCGGGTGGACGGCGCGGCATGCGGCAGCCTCCGGCGCCGCGTCCATGATCTCGTAAAATCGGCGCGTCAGGGTCCGCACGGCGGCGTCGCCGCCGATCGCGTCGTAAAGAGTGGTGGTGCGGGCGTCTTCCATGGTGGGCATTCCGGTCTCAGGCAGGGGCAGGGGCGTCTTCATATCTGCGATGAGCGTCTTAAACCCGATTTGGAGAGAGGAGAAGATTCTCCAGCCGATTCAATTGGTCGCTGCTTCGCGCTCTCACGGTGAATCCGGTGGTCGAGACACTGGTGCTCTTGATGGGATATGGACGATCGACCCAAAAAATTCTGCGTTCAAACTTGCTGATCCTAAACCGTCGAGACGTGCCAAGCTGTATTTTGAACGAGCGGGAACGCGTTCCCAATGAAGAGGTCAAAGGCATCGATAGCCCGACTTCGGGATCGTCCATGATGGGTCTGCGGCCATGCTGCGTAGTGTCAGAGAATTTCTCCGATCCAGTCCTCATGCCCGTGGCGAATACGGATCACGAAGATACTCCCGTCGTCACGGGCCTAATAGACGACGGTATGAGCCTTGAAAGGATGGATCCTGACAGGCGGAAAAATCTCGTGGCGCTCACGCGACATTCGAGGGTTCGAGGCTATGAGTTCGAGCACAGCAAAAAGCTCGTCGTGATATTGCCGGGCAACCAAGGAGCCGAAGACGCGGACGCCTTGTTCGGCGATTGCGACGATATCCTCTTCCGCTTCGACAGAGAGGTTAAACGGCATCAAGCGCGTCTGCTGGCGTCGTTGGCACGACGAACGGCTGCGGCAAACAAGTCGTCTTTCGATCGGGTCCCAACACCGCTCTCGATTCCGTCATCGACAAAGCGTTGCATTTCGGCAATTTTGTCCGTGCGCGTTTGATCCCTGCGGATAAGGTCCCGAACGTAATCACTTGCATTCGCATACCTACCGGTCTTGGCTTGCGCTTCGACCCACTCTTTCATCGGGTCCGGTAGAGACACATTCATCGTTGCCATTCGAGTCTCCTTCTCGTTCAGGATACGTCTCGATGGCAAACTTTGTCAAACTGACGGATCGTGAAACAGTGGTCTTGACCGGGCATTCGGCTGGACCCAAGATCGGCTTTCTCCGCGCGGAGGTCGCCTTGAGTCCTTTGATGCTCTACGCCGTTCTGATCGTCGCCATCGTCTTCGAGGTGCTCGGCACCTCGGCCATGCAGGCAGCCCAGCACTTCACGCGGCTCGGGCCGACGCTGGTGATGGTCGGCTGCTATGCGATTGCCTTCTTCTGCCTGTCCTACACGCTGCGCGCCATTCCCGTCGGCATCGCCTATGCGATCTGGAGCGGCCTCGGCATCGTGCTGATCTCGGTCGTCGGTGTCGTCGCCTTCGGCCAGCGGCTCGACCTTCCCGCCGTGCTCGGGCTCGGGCTGATTATCGCGGGCGTCATCGTCATCAACGTGTTTTCCAAATCCACATTCCACTGAAGGTCGGGTCTGCTGAGAGCCGTATGCGCGCATCTTGCACCCCGCTCATGTTCGTTCTATCGCTGAGCACTGCAAGCGCTTTGGAGGAGCGCCCGGATGCGTGTCCGGAACCTTTTCGGCCGTTGGGCCTTGCTTTTGCTGGGGCTGTTTCAGAGTTTTCAGGAGATGATAATGACTATTCGTGCCGTCGTCTGGGGCGAGAACATTCACGAGCATACGAATGCGATCGTCGGAGGCGTCTACCCCAACGGGATGCATACCGCGATCGCCGCAGGCCTCAACGAGCATCCGAACATCGAAGCGACGACAGCCACGTTGCAGGAGCCGGAACACGGTCTCTCCGAGGCGCGTCTTGCGAAAACCGACGTGCTTCTCTGGTGGGGCCACAAGGCTCATGGCGATGTCGAGGACGAGATCGTCGAGCGCGTAGCGAAACGCGTCTGGGAAGGCATGGGCCTGATCGTGCTGCACTCCGGTCATTTCGCAAAGCCGTTCAAGCGCCTGATGGGCACGCCCTGCGCACTGAAATGGCGCGAGGCAGGCGAGCGGGAGCGGGTCTGGGTCGTCAATCCGCGCCACCCGATCGCCGAGGGGCTCGACGACAATTTCGTGCTTGAGAACGAGGAAATGTATGGCGAGCAGTTCTCCGTGCCGGAGCCTTTGGAAACGGTCTTCATCTCCTGGTTTGCCGGCGGCGAGGTGTTCCGCTCCGGCCTGACCTGGCGGCGCGGTGCCGGCAACATTTTCTACTTCCGTCCGGGCCACGAGACCTACCCGACCTACTACGATGCCAATGTGAAGACGGTGCTGAAGAATGCCGTTCGCTGGGCCTACAATTCGCAGGGCGCGCTGACATCGATCCACGATGCGCCGAACGTTCCGGTCGAGCGGGCGCTGGAGCCGATCGTGGAGCGTGGGCCGCGTCTGCACAAGGCCGGCGAAGAGGGCTACAAGTGATGGCGCCGATCCGGATCCTCATTCTCGGCACCGGCGGTATGGCGAACACGCATGCGATGAATTTCGAGACGATCTCGGACGCCGTGCTGGTCGCGGCCGTCGATGTCGACCATGCCCGGGTGCGCGCCTTCGCCCTGCGGCATGATATCCCCACCACCTTCACGTCGCTGGACGAGGCGATCGCCTGGGGCGAATTCGACGCCGTGGCGAACGTGACGCCGGACCGCGTGCACCATGCAACGACACTGGCGCTGCTGGCGGCCGGTAAGCATGTGCTTTGCGAGAAGCCTTTGGCGGAAAACTTCGCCAAGGCTGACGAGATGGCGACGGCGGCGGAGAAATCCGGCCTCGTGACGATGGTGAACCTGACCTATCGCAACGTCGCCGCCGTGCAGAAGGCGCGGCAGCTGGTGATCTCTGGCGAGATTGGGCAGGTGCGCCACATCGAGGCGTCTTATCTTCAGAGCTGGCTCGTGTCCAAGGCCTGGGGCGATTGGGCGACGGAGTCGCAGTGGTTGTGGCGGCTTTCGACCAAGCATGGCTCGAATGGCGTTCTCGGCGATGTCGGCATCCACATCCTCGACTTCGTCGGCTATGGCGCGGCCACCGAGATCGACCATGTCTTCGCGCGGCTGAAGACCTT
Source organism: Ferranicluibacter rubi (assembly GCF_011603255.1). GTDB lineage: Bacteria > Pseudomonadota > Alphaproteobacteria > Rhizobiales > Rhizobiaceae > Ferranicluibacter > Ferranicluibacter rubi. Next base: position 149,926 of record NZ_JAANCM010000013.1, read on the forward strand.
CGACAAGGTGCCGGGCAACCGGATCGGGGAGTACGACCTCGATGCGAACGACAGCTTCACCATGACCGCCGAGTTCACCAACGGCGCCATGGGAGTCATCCATGCCAGCCGCTGGGCCGTCGGCCACCTGAACGAGCTGCGCCTGCGGATGCATGGCGACAAGGGCGCGCTGGAGGTGGTGCACACGCCCGACGGCGCGACGCTGCGCGCCTGCCTCGGCGACGATGTGGAAAAGGGCATCTGGAAGGTTATCGACCCCGGCACCGTCTTTACCAACTACCAGCGCTTCATCGACGCCATCAAGGTCGGCAAGACCGCCGAACCCGGCTTCCGCCACGCCGCCGACCTGCAGAAGGTGCTTGACCTTGCGCTGGAGACGGAGCGGGAACGGCGGGAGATGGCTGTTTGAGCGCAGCGTTTGGCCGGCGTTCGGTTGCAACGCTTTAACGGATGTGCGCAAAGAAGAACGTCGCCCCCGGCTCGAAGACCGGAGGCAACAGCTATCATATACTACGGATCACTGCCCCGTTGCCGTCTCCAGCGTGCCGCCGACCGATCTTCCAAGGCGATCCACCTGGCCGCGGTAGTTCTCGCGGGTTTTCGGGTCGAAGATCAGGATCGGGGTGCTGACCGCGATGCTGGCGGCGCTGCCCACCGTCTGCGCGGTGCCGAGCGCCACGGCGCCGACGCGTTCGCCGAGGCCGATATCGCTGTCGGTGACGGTTTGGCCGGCGATCAGGCGGTTGCCGAGCAGTTTGACCATTTCCGGGCTTTCGGCGAACTTGCCGTGGTTGAGGCGGTCACCGGTCTGGAGCGCCGTAAGATCGAGAACGGTGATGCCGGCCTTTTCGAGATTGGTGCGGTAGGGCTCCTGCGTCGGGTCGATCTGACCGAGGCGTTCCACATTGCCGGAAATGCGGCGCGAGATGGAGAGCGCCCTGTCGTCCTGTGAGACGAACAGGGTGAATTTCGGCTTGTTCGGCCCCATCGCCTCCCACTGCTTGCCGAACACATCGACGTCGAGATCGGGGGAGGCGAGGATGACGTTGTTGATCTTCGGCGCGACGCGGCCGTCGCGGATCGCCATCTGGCGCAGCGCCTCGACGGTGACCCAGGAGCCCATTGAGTGCGCCATGATCGTCACGTCGGAGATGCGCGGGTCATTGGCGGTGCGGCGCAGCAGGTCTTCCAGCGCGTCGCGGGAGTAGTTGGTGCTTTCCTTGTCGTAATTGTAGTCGAAGATGCTGGCGCGTGACGGCCAAGTGAAGATGATCGGCGCCACGTCGGCGCGGCTGTCGTGCACGATCTGTGCGAAGCGATAGACCGCGTCCTCGTAGCGATTGTTGAAGCCGTGGACGAAGATCAGCACGCGGCGGCTTTTCGGCAGCGAGTCGCGCGTCCATGTCTCCACCTCCGCGCGCTCGGCGAGTGGCGTCACCGAGACGGTCGAGAATTCCTTCGAGGGATCGGCCGGCAGGCGCTTCGGCCATTGCACCTGACCGATCTTGCGATTTTTATCCGGCGGGATGGAGACGACGATCTCGGCCGCCGAAAGCTCCGTACCACGCTCGCCGCCATAGAGAACGCCGGCCTGCTGCGAGGGTGCGCGGGTCGTCGCCACGAGCATGTCGACCTCGGTTGCGCCAGGGGCGGTGCCCGAGGGGATCAGCACGCCGACAGGCCGGCCGGCGCAGGCCGACAGGCTGAGCGCCAAAGCGAGGAGACTCACCATGCGCAGGCTTCTGGAGAGGGACGGTGCCGGACGTCCTGTCCGCTGCTCTGTCATCATGACGGAACCCTTCATCTGTTCGCCCGAGACTTGCCAGATTTGAAGCGCCACGGAAAACCGTTTCTTGGTCCATCGCAAATTGCTGGGATACCGTCACCCGAATGCCACGCCGGGTCTCTCCTGTGCACTGCCCATTTTGTTTGCAGTTCGCCGTTGCAAGCCTTCGCCGCATTGTCTAGCATTCATTTTGCCGACAGGCATCCAGCGCGTCATGTGATGAGTAATGTCCTGTTTTAGAAGGTTTTTCGATAATGCAGGCAGTTTTCGACGGGCATAATGATGTGCTCTTGCGGCTCTGGAGCCACGCACGGGGTGGGCAGGATCCTGTTGCTGAATTCCGGGATGGCACGCCCTCCGGGCATATCGACGGCCCACGCGCAGCCAAGGGTGGTCTCGCGGGTGGCCTCTGCGCCATCTACATTCCCTCGGGCGACCTGATCCTTAAACAGCCGGATGCGAACGGACACTATGTGACGCCGATGTCGGCGCCGCTGGAGCGTGGCCCCTCGCTGGAGATCGCCCTGCAATTTGCGGCCATCGCGTTGCGCCTCGATCAGGCGAAAGCCTGGCGCCTCTGCCGCACGACGGCAGAGATCCGCAAGGCGATGGCGGACGGTATTTTCGCAGCCGTGCTGCATATGGAAGGCTGCGAGGCGATCGATGCCGATCTCGCGGCACTCGAGACGTTCTACGCGGCCGGCCTGCGGTCGCTCGGTCCCGTTTGGAGCCGCCACAACATCTTCGGCCACGGCGTGCCGTTCGCCTATCCGATGGACCCGGACACCGGTCCGGGCCTGACGGATGCAGGTTTCGCGCTCGTGCGGGCCTGCGACCGGCTCGGCATCGCCATCGATCTCGCGCATATCACCGAGAAGGGCTTCTGGGATGTGGCGAAGGCCAGCACGGCACCGCTGATCGCCAGCCATTCCAACGCCCATGCGCTGACGCCCGTGGCCCGGAACCTGACCGACAAACAGATGGACGCGATCCGCGAAAGCGGCGGACTGGCCGGCCTCAACTATGCCACGACCATGCTGCGCCCGGACGGCCAGGAGAATGCGGCGACGCCGCTCTCCGACATGGTGCGCCATGTGGACTACATGGTCGAGCGTATGGGAATCGACTGCGTCGCGCTCGGATCGGACTTCGACGGGGCAACGATTCCTGCCGAGATTTCGGATGCGGGTGGAAACCAGAACCTCATTGCCGCTCTGCGGAGCGCCGGTTATGGTGAGGACGATCTTACAAAACTCTGCCGGGAAAACTGGCTGCGTGTTCTTTCCAAGGTCTGGCACGAGACCGACCAAGGCTGACGATCAACGGCCGCAAAGGCCAGAATGACAAAGGGGACAGAGCGATGATGCATACTTTCGGCACGACGATGCGACGGTTGACGGCAGGGGCGGCGATCGCCCTCATCATGACGGCGGCCGCACCCGCCTATGCCGCAACGCCCGCGGACACGCTGGTTCAGGCCTGGGCGATCGACGACATCATTTCCATGGATCCGGGCGAGGCCTTCGAGCTTTCGACGGCCGAAATCACCGCCAACACCTACAGCCTGCTCGTCCGGCTCGATCTTGCCGATACGTCGAAAGTGAAGGGTGACCTTGCCGAGAGCTGGACGGTTTCCGACGATGGCCTGACCTACACGTTCAAGCTGAAGCCGGGCATGACGTTTGCCTCGGGCAATCCGATCACCGCCGAAGACGTGGCATGGTCAATCGAACGCGTCATCAAGATGGACAAGAGCCCCGCGTTTATTCTCACGCAGTTCGGCCTGAATGGCGAGAATGTTACCGAGAAAGCCAAGGCGGTCGATCCAACCACGTTCTCGTTCACTGTCGATAAGGCCTATGCGCCCAGCTTCGTGCTGAATTGCCTGACGGCGACGGTTGGTTCCGTCGTGGACAAGAAGCTGGTGCTGGAACACGTGGCTCCCGTGACGGTCAGCGCAGAGAGCAAATACGACAATGACTTCGGCAATGCCTGGCTGAAAACCAATTTTGCTGGCTCCGGCCCGTTCAAGCTGCGCGAATGGCGCGCGAACGAAGTCGTCGTGCTCGAGCGTAATGATACGTATTTTGGTGAGAAGCCGAAGCTTGCCCGTGTGATCTATCGCCATCTCAAGGAAAGCTCTGGCCAGCGGCTGGCGCTCGAGAATGGTGACGTGGATATCGCCCGCAACATCGAGCCGAACGATCTCGATGCCATCTCCGGCAACGCCGACCTGAAGCTTGATAGCGCTCCGAAAGGTACTGTCTATTTCATCAGCCAGAACCAGAAGAATCCTAATCTGGCCAAGCCCGAGGTCATTGAGGCCTTCAAGTATCTTGTCGACTATGACGCAATCGGCTCGACTTTGATTAAGGGCGTTGGAGAAGTCCATCAGACATTCCTGCCGAAGGGCGTTCTGGGTGAGCTCGATGCCAAGCCTTATAAGCTCGACGTCGCAAAGGCTAAGGAACTGCTGGCAAAAGCTGGTTTGCCCGATGGCTTCACGGTGACCATGGACGTGCGCAGCATCCAGCCGATCACGGGGATTGCGGAATCGTTTCAGCAGACAGCGGCGCAGGCTGGAATCAAGATCGACATTATTCCAGGGGACGGAAAGCAGACCTTGACGAAATTCCGAGCCAGGACCCACGACATATATATTGGGCAGTGGGGCCAGGATTATTTCGACCCGAATTCGAACGCTGAGACCTTCACGATCAATTACGACAATTCCGACGAGGGGAAAAATAAGACGCTCGCCTGGCGGAATGCTTGGGACGTGCCGAAGGCGCTGACTGAAGAAGCGAAGGCGGCGCTGACCGAGAAGGACAGTGAGAAGCGCGCTGCTATGTATCGCGACATCCAGCAGAAGTTTCTTGAGACCAGTCCTTTCACGATGATCTACCAGCAGACGGAAGTGGCGGGCGTGCGCAAGGACGTGCAGAACTTCAAGCTCGGCCCGAGCTTCGACACGACCTTCCTCGGTGGCGTCACCAAGGAATAGGCCGACCGCATGACCCTTCCCGAAACGTCGCAGATGGTGGCCGGGCGCTCGAAAGGCGCCCGGGCGCGGGGGCGGGCGGCGATCGTCGCGCGCTTCCTCGTGGTCATCGTCACTACCTATCTCGGCCTTCTCGCCGTGACCTTCTTTATCGGCCGGGTGATTCCGATCGATCCCGTGCTTGCCGTTCTCGGCGACCGGGCGCCCGCCCATGTGGTGGAGCGGGTGCGCGAGGAGATGGGGCTGAACCTGCCGCTCTACCAGCAGTTCTTTCGCTATCTCGGCGATGCGCTGCAGGGGAATTTCGGGACGTCGGTGCTCACCACCAATCCGGTCATGACCGACATCCGCCGCGTCCTGCCGGCGACCGTCGAGCTTGCGACGCTGGGAACGCTGATCGGCAGCCTCATCGGCGTGCCGTTGGGGGTTCTGGCGGCGGTCAAGCGCGGCAGCCTGATCGACCAGGCCGTGCGCATCGTCGGGCTGATCGGCTATTCCGTGCCGATCTTCTGGCTGGCGCTCCTGTCGCTGCTCTTGTTCTATGCGCAGCTTCGCTGGGTTGCCTTTCCCGGCCGCATCGATGTCGTGTACGAATATACTTTCACACCCAGAACCGGGCTTTTCCTGCTGGATTCGCTCTGGCAAGGGCAGTGGGACGTGTTCCGCGACGTCTTCCGCCACATCATCCTGCCGGCAAGCCTGCTCGGCTATGTCTCTCTCGCCTATATCAGCCGGATGACGCGCAATTTCATGCTGAATGAATTGTCGCAGGAATACATCGTCGCGGCCCGGGCAAAGGGACTTTCGGAGACGCGGATCATCTGGTTCCATGCGCTGCGCAATGCCGCCGTGCCGCTCGTCACCGTCATCGCGCTGTCTTATGCGAGCCTTCTGGAAGGCTCCGTGCTCACCGAGACGGTGTTCGCCTGGCCGGGCATCGGGCTCTACATCACCAATTCGCTGCAGAATGCCGACATGAACGCCGTGCTCGGTGGCACGATCGTGATCGGCTCCATCTTCATCGCCATCAATATCCTGTCCGATATTCTCTATCGGACGCTCGACCCGAGGACGCGCGCGCGATGACGGCTGTACCATCCGTTCCCATGAGCCGGCGCGACTGGCTTCTTTCCGACCGGCCGCAATCGCGGACGCAGGCGCGGCTCGGCCGGGCTTACATGACTTGGCGCCGGTTTTCGGCCAACCGGCTGGCGCTGGTCGGTCTCGGCATCCTCATGTTGCTGATCCTCATGGCGATCTTTGCCGGCGTGCTGTCGCCCCATTCGCCCGTCATCGGCAATCTCGCCGGCGCGCGTTTGCTGCCGCCGGGCTCGCCCGGTTATCTTCTCGGCACGGACGAACAGGGGCGCGATATCCTGTCGCGGCTTCTGCACGGTTCCCGACTGACGCTGTTCGTCATCATCCTCGTCGCCGTCATCGCCGCACCGACCGGACTCATCGTCGGTGCTGTCGCCGGCTATGCCGGGGGCTGGGTCGATGCGGTGCTGATGCGGATCACGGATATCTTTCTCGCCTTCCCGAAGCTCGTGCTGGCGCTCGCGCTCGTGGCGGCCCTCGGGCCGGGGATCGAGAACGCGGTGCTCGCCATCGCCATCACCTCCTGGCCGCCCTATGCGCGCATCGCACGGGCCGAAACCATGACGGTACGCAATGCCGACTACATCGCTGCCGTGCGGCTGATGGGGGCGTCGCCCCTGCGCATCGTGTTGCTGCATGTGATGCCCATGTGTCTGTCGTCGCTGATCGTGCGCATCACGCTCGATATGGCGGGCGTCATTCTGACGGCCGCTGGCCTCGGGTTCCTCGGGCTCGGCGCTCAGCCGCCGCTGCCGGAATGGGGCGCAATGATTGCGTCCGGCCGTCGTTTCATCCTCGACCAGTGGTGGGTGGCGACCATGCCGGGCATTGCGATCCTGCTCGTCAGCCTTGCCTTCAACCTTCTGGGCGATGGTCTTCGCGACGCCCTCGACCCGCGCGAGGCCGGACAATGAGCCCGCTCCTGACCGTCGAGGACCTGCGCGTCAGCTTTCCCACACGGACCGGGCTGGTGGAGGCCGTGCGCGGGGTGACGTTTTCGCTCGGGCGCGAACGCCTCGGCATCGTCGGGGAGAGCGGCTCGGGCAAATCCCAGACCGGACGTGCCATCATGGGCCTGACGCCACCGCATGCGCGGATCACGGCAAAGACGCTGAACTTCGATGGCATCGATCTGCTCAAGGCGTCGCCACGCCAGAGGCGCGACCTGCGCGGCAACCGTGTCGCCATGATCCTGCAGGACCCCAAATATTCGCTCAATCCTGTCATGACCATCGGTCGCCAGATCGTGGAAACGCTGCGAACGCATCGCAAGATCGGGTCTTCCGAGGCCAAGGAACGGGCGATCGCCATGCTGGAGGCCGTGCAGATCCGCGACGCTGCGCGCGTCTTCGACCTGCATCCGCACGAGGTTTCCGGTGGTATGGGGCAGCGCGCGATGATCGCGATGATGCTGATCGCCGAGCCGGAACTGCTGATCGCCGACGAGCCGACCTCGGCCCTCGACGTAACGGTGCAGCTCGATGTTCTCGCCATTCTCGACAAGCTGGTGTCCGAGCGGGGCATGGGCCTGATCTTCGTCAGCCATGATCTGCGGCTGGTGTCGTCCTTTTGCGACCGGGTGATCGTCATGTATGCCGGCCGCATCGTCGAGGAGATCGCAGCCGCCGATCTGCGCAATGCGCGCCATCCCTATACGCAAGGGCTGCTGTCCTGCATGCCGGACATCGGCAACGACCGGCATCCGCTGCCCGTCCTCGACCGCAAGCCGGAGTGGGCCCTATGAGCATTGCCGTTTCCGCACGCGACGTGACGGTCATCTACGAGGATTTCAAGGCGCTCGACAGCGTCAGCATCGCGGTCGAGAAGGGGCAGTCCTATGGTCTCGTCGGCGAGTCCGGTTCCGGCAAGTCGACGCTGCTGCGGGCGATTGCGGGCCTTGCGCCGGTTGCCTCCGGCACGCTGGAGGTCAACGGCCAGACGCTCGAGCCGCGCCGGCGCGACAAAGCCTTCTATCGCGACGTCCAGATGGTCTTTCAGGACCCCTACGGCTCGCTGCATCCGCGCCAGACCATCGACCGGCTGCTTCAGGAGCCGCTGGCGATCCACGGCATTTCCGACGCCGAAGCGCGCATCGCGCGGGCGCTGGACGAGGTGGGATTGGGGACAGGCTTCCGGTTCCGCTATTCGCACCAGCTTTCCGGCGGGCAGCGGCAGCGTGTGGCGATTGCCCGGGCACTGATCGTCGAACCCTCGATCCTGCTTCTGGACGAGCCGACATCGGCGCTCGATGCGTCGGTGCAGGCGGAGGTGCTCAATCTGCTCGAGCAGATCCGGCGCGACCGGGGCCTGACCTTCCTGATGGTCAGCCACGACCTCGGCGTCGTGACGCATATGTGCGACCAGCTCGCCGTCATGCGCAACGGCAGGGTCGTGGAGCATCTGAGTGCGTCCGATCTCGTCGAAGGCCGGATCACAGCGGACTATACGCGCAACCTGATGGTCGCGAGCAAGGGCTTCGTCCGGACGCAGGCTTGACGGTACGCGCCGTCTATCAAGACATTTGAGGTGTGTGGGATCGGTGGCCCTATTTGGCGTGCCGGCGTCTGCGTGCTTTTCGTGCAAACGCATCCCCGCGTGTCTCTTCAGACACGCGGGGATGCCGATCTCAGTGAGACGCGCTCTTCCGGGCAGGTTCTGTCGTAACCGCCGCCGTCGTGGCGGGCTGCGATCTGGTTTCCGCCAGCGCCAGAAGCGCGTCCGACAGGGCAGTCGGGCTGTTGATCAGCTTCGGGTCGAGGATATGGCCCGTGCCGGCCTCGCGGATACGATCGGCCTGTGCGCCGAGGTCGAAGACAACCGTGGGGACACCGGTCTTCAGCGCGATCGACAGCGTATAGCAGAAGGTTTCCGGCCAGACGCTGGGGATGAAGATCATGTCGGGCTGGATGCGCTCGAGCTCGATGAAGGCTTCCTCGTTCGTCGTATAGGCCCCGGTGATCTCCACATCGGCCTTTGCGAGGGCTTCATCGTTATTGGTGTAGCCGACCACACTGTAGTCGATTCCAAGATAGCGGTCGCGGGAGTCGTTGGCCAATGCCAGCAGGATATCACTGCCCTTGTGAGAGCCGATGGCGCCGATGAGGCTGATACGGATCTGCCCGTCCGGGCGACGCGGCAGAACATCGGGCAGGACGTCCCATGTTTCCTCGTGCGGGACGACGCGGATATCGGCCTTCGGGAAGAAGGTCCGGAAGATCTCGGCCGACGCCTTGCTGGGTGACTCGACCTTGGCATCCACCAGAAACGCGTTGTAGGCGGCGTGGCGGATGTCGGGATCGCAGGGGTCGGTCGCCTGCGGGTTCTTCATCAGCGCCCACTGGCGCAGATCCGCCATGGTCGGTAGGCCGGCGTAGATCTGGTCGGGACGGATCAGCTGGTAGTGGTGGGTGATGGCCGAGTAATCATGCAGCACCAGCGTCTTTTCCGCGCTCAGGCCGGAGAGCGATGCGAGCAGGGCGCTGTGGAATTCCCAGGTCAGGCCGGCGAACGAGTTCACCATGATGCGGCTCGGGGAAAGGTCGGCGAGCAACTGCAGCACGAAGGCCATCTCCGTGCGCATGTCGATGTCCACGAGGTTCGGCACGTAGATGTCGTCCTGCGAGAAGGAGACCATGTGGTTATCATGGACCTTCATCATCAGCGACTTGGTACCGAGCAGGGAGAATTCGGCGGCCTTGTCTTTCAGGTATGTGTCGATGCCGCCGCCCCAGTTGTGGGTGACCATCAACGCGGCGCCCTTGGCCATGTCGATCAGCCGCGCACGATCCAGCGTGCGGCGGGCCGTCAGTGCCGGGTCCGCTTCGAAGTGATGGCGCACGAGCGACGGGTAGTTCGGATGCTTGCGCAGCAGGGCCTTTTGTCCGGCATCGAAATTCTCCGCTTTGGAGGAGGAAAAGGAGACGGAGCCGACGTGGAAGGTGAAGACGTCGCAGGCGAGCAGATTTTTGTATCCGGCATTCAGGCTGCGCATGCAGAAGTCGTTTTCTTCGCCATAGCCGACCTTGAAGGCGACGGGATCGAGAGCGCCGATCTCCTCGATGACCGAGCGGCGCATGTAGAAGCAGAAACCGACGCCGGTCGGTGCCTCCACCGCGACGCCCGCATTGGCGCGTCCGGCGATGTCGTTCATTTCGGCCGGCGTGCATTCGAGCGACAGGAGGTTGTTCTTGTCGCGCAGCGGGTAGCTGCAAAGCGTCGCATTGTTGGAGAGCGGCGTGATGGTGGCGACACGCGGATCCTTGTCGGCATGAGCGATCATCCGCTCGAACCAGCCGGGGAAAACGAAGGCGTCGGAGTTGAGGAGCACCACGTCGAGGCCGCCCGAGAGATCTGCGATGGCGTGGTTGCAGGTCTGGACGAAGCCGCGGTTCTTCTCGCTCAGGTGATAGTCGAACAGGCCCTTTTCGCCGAGGCGTGCCAGTTCCGTGTTGAGCTTCTTGTCAGGTCCGCAGTCGTTGATGACGAGGAGGCTGTAGGCCGCATCGCCGCGTGCTGCGAGTGCATGATAGACCGAGGCGAGCGTTTCGTCGTAGCCCTTGTAGACCGGGAGGATGACGACGGCGCGCGTCTTGTTGCCGAGGATGGCCGGTGAGAGAGCGTCCCACGCGTCGCTTTCCGGCGCCTTTGCCGTGAACCAGCGCTTTTCGCTTAGCGCGTTGCCGCGAAAGCCCTTGCTGCGGTTCTTGACGTAGTGGAGCAGCGGCATGGTGCCGGGCTTCAAATAATTGCGGTACTGGCGCTCGTAATACCACGGGTCGAAGATATGGGAGGGAGAGCGCTTTTCCTTCCAGCCGAACAGGATGTAGTGGAGCCGTGGATCGACGCCTGCCGACGCGATATCGCCGTTCAGCTCCAGATAGTCTTCCGTGGTGAAGACCTCGTCGATCATCCGGATCGTTTCCGGATAGGAATATTCCGAACCGAGCATCAGGCCCAGTTCCTTCTCGGCTTCCGGGTTGCCGTCGGCCTCGAAGGCTTTGAGGAAGTTCTCGTATCCACCCCACATGTCGCCGCGAAAGCGGAGCATATGCGCGAGGTGGAAGTAGGCTTCAGACTGACCGGGCGCCAGTTCGCTCGCGGTCACATAGGCGCTTCTGGCACTGTCGATGTCGCCCATTTCCTTACGGCAATGACCGAGCTGGATCCAGATCGCAACTTTCGTTGGATCGGCCTTGAGGACCTGTTCATAGAGACGCGCAGCTTCTGTCCAATTGTGGACGGCGTTCGCCGCATCCGCCCTTTGCAAGAGGGACGCTGTCGCGCTTTTGCTTGATGTTCCTTTCAAGAGGTCCAACCAGTTTCCGGCAGCCATGAATATCCTCGAAATGAAAATCTGAAAGATGAAATATGCGCCGTGGGCGCCCGTTCGATGCGGTGTTCTTAGAGTGCACCTGCACTGACTGTCAAAGGATATCAAGGCTTTCCGATGGCAGGACAGGCTTCCGTCGGCCCCGAATTATGGTCCGTCACGGCTAACACATTGAACAAAGAAAGTGATTTTTCCTTGCGGTGCGGCAAGCATTGTGCGCCGCAGCGATTTCCGCCTTGCGGTGCTCGGCGTACCGTGGTCTGTATCAGACTGTCCTGAAGTGAATGGCGAGATCCGGGTTACGCGCAGTGCCGCTCGGCGGTCGTCGTCCGGATGCATGAAGCGGAGACGACGCGTGACCTATCGCATCATTGCCGGGGGAACCCTGTGGGCCTTTGCCGACCTGAAGCAGCTGATGGCCAAGGCCACGCCGCTGCGCTCCGGCGATGTGCTGGCCGGGGTCGCGGCGTCGAGCGCGGAAGAAAGCGTTGCCGCTCGCATGTGCCTTGCCGACGTGCCGCTGAAGCAGTTTCTCACCGAGGCGCTTATTCCTTACGAGGCCGATGATGTTACCCGGCTGATCATGGACAGCCATGACGCGACCGCGTTCCGTCCGGTTGCGCACATGACGGTCGGGCAGTTTCGGGACTGGTTGCTGACGCCGGTCGCGAGCCCCGCCGTTCTCTCCGCGCTGTCTCGCGGGCTGACGCCCGAGATGGTCGCGGCAGTGTCGAAGTTGATGCGCAACCAGGATCTTATTCTCGTCGCCCGGAAATGTCGCGTCGTCACGCGCTTTCGCAACACGATCGGCTTGGCCGGCACGATGGCGGTGCGGCTGCAGCCGAACCATCCCTATGACGACAAGCGCGGTATTGCGGCCAGCATCGTCGATGGGCTGCTTTACGGCTGCGGCGATGCGGTGATCGGCATCAATCCCGCTTCCGACAACATTGCGGTGCTGAGCGACCTCAACCACATGCTGGACGAGATCGTGCACCGCTACGACATTCCCACGCAGACCTGCATCCTCACGCATGTGACCTCGTCGATCGGCATGATCGAGCGGGGCGTGCCGGTCGATCTGGTGTTCCAGTCGGTGGCCGGCACGCAGAAGACCAACCAGTCGTTCGGCGTGACGCTCGACGTACTGCGGGAAGGGCGCGACGCCGCCCTTTCGCTCAAGCGCGGGACCGTCGGTGAGAATGTCATGTATTTCGAGACGGGGCAGGGGTCCGCGCTCTCGGCCGGTGGCCATCACGGCGTCGACCAGCAGACCTGCGAGGCCCGCGCCTATGCCGTCTGCCGCGCCTTCGATCCCCTGATCGTCAATACGGTCGTGGGTTTCATCGGCCCGGAATATCTGGCGGACGGCAAGCAGATCGTGCGGGCAGGGCTGGAGGATCATTTCTGCGGCAAGCTGCTCGGCGTGCCGATGGGCTGCGACATCTGCTACACCAACCACGCCGAAGCGGACCAGGACGATATGGACGTGCTCCTGACGCTGTTGGGGGCGGCCGGCGTCAACTTCGTCATCGGTGTTCCCGGCGCTGATGATATCATGCTGAACTACCAGTCGACCTCGTTCCACGACCAGCTCTACATCCGCGAGGTTCTCGGCCTCAAGCGCGCGCCGGAGTTCGAGGCGTGGCTGCAGCGCATGGGGCTGACGGACGCTGCCGGTCAACTGACCCATCATGGGCTCGACCATCCCTTGCTCACCATTTTGGAGGCGTCCTGATATGGCGAAGGATCTTCAAGCAGCCCATGCGGCCCGTTTGCCGGAGAACAGGAATAGGGCACTGACCGCGCTGACGGACGCTCGTGTGGGCCTCGGCCGCGTCGGTGCGTCTATGCCGACGGAAGAGGTGTTGAAGTTTGCCTATGCGCATGCCCGCGCCCGCGATGCGGTGCATGCGGACTTCGACGTGGAGACCCTGGCGAACGCATTGGAGGCCATCGGCCATCGGAGCGTCTCGGTCCGCAGTGCTGCACCGGACCGGATGACCTATCTCCGGCGGCCCGACCTCGGACGCCGGCTTGCCGATGACGATCGTGAGCGTCTGGACGCCTTGCAGACCGAGGGTGTCGATATCGGGATCGTCGTTGCCGACGGTCTTTCGGCCACGGCGGTGCATGTGAATGCCGTGCCGTTTCTGGCTGCACTCCTGCCGCTTCTGCACAGCGCTGGCCTAACGGTCGGTCCGGTCACCTTCGTTCAGAACGCGCGCGTGGCCGTCGGCGACGAGATCGGCGCGCTTCTGCGGGCGCGTCTCGTGCTGGTGCTGATCGGGGAGCGACCGGGTTTGTCGTCGGCCGATAGCCTCGGCGTCTACCTGACGCATGGGCCGTTGCCCGGACGCTCGGATGCGGAGCGAAACTGTATTTCCAACATTCGCGAGGGCGGCCTTGTTCCGCCACTTGCCGCCCGCAAGGCCATGTGGCTCGTGAACGAGTCCCTGCGCCGACAGTTGAGCGGCGTTGCATTGAAGGAAGAAGAGGCAACGTTGATCGGCGCCGCTGCCGAAGGCTGATCCTTACCGGCGGGGTAGCCTTTCAAGCGTCGATGTCGATGACCATACCGTCCCGAATGTGGCCTGCGACACCGCGCGCATTCGAGCTTTCGTGGCGTACTCAATATCCCTCGACACTGATCGGACCTTGGATCCAATGCTCAGGGAATGAGCCAGACGATAGCGGCGATGATGAGGGCCCAGGCGGCCAGCGACAGGAAGACGGCGAAAGCCAGCGCCAAGATGCGTAGCGTCGGGGCGAAACGTGACACCTCGTCCGGCCGACGTGCGGCCCATCCGAGAAGAGAGAATTCGCAGGAGAAGATCCAGGCTGGCATCGGTGTTCCCGGTAAGTTCGTCAACGCTGACTTAAATAATAGGAGGCCGGGCAAGGACGCAAGCTTAAAGCGCACGATGTCGTGGCCAAGCGCATTTATCGCAACGTGAAGGTGCTGTCTTCGGCATGTGCCGGGTTGTATGCGAAGGCTCAGCGCTGCCCAAGCTTTTGCCGCCGTTTCTCCGATTAAGGTAAACATAAACTAACTTAAACAAGGCTTGCGTCTGTTGCCGGCCGTGTGCACTGTGATAGCCTTCACTTATATTTCGCTGGCGGTTTCATCCGCGTGGCCGGAGGTTTGAAGGCATGCGACATCGTCGATACGGGTTTCGACCCACGCTGCGCCTGATGGCGCTTCTTGCCGCCATTCTGATGTCGCTGGCTCTCTGGGGGCTTCTCTACGTCTCCTATGTGATGATGGCGTGGATGTGGTTCGGCTGTCTTGTCGTTCTGGCCCTCGTCGCAATGGCCTTCTACGAAAGCGGAGACTTTCGCAATGCAAGTTGGCCGCTGACCATTCTTGCCTACGTATTCTGGCCGCTGACCCTGGTCGGCGCTCTGATCTACCTCGCCATTGTCGGTGCTGCAGGTGCCGGCAAGCAGGCGGAAACGGCCACCCGCCTATCGGACCGCTGAGTGTACGTATTCAGTATCGTTTTGCCGCTTCTCGTGCATTCCTGCGGTCAGGCTTTGCATGCTTCGGAGGATGCTGCAGAAAAACAGATAATTCTAATATTAGAAAATCCTGCGTTACCTAAACTTAAGGGTTGAACAGCATACTGCCGCGAAACGCCGCGATGTAGGTCGGTGCCGTTGCGCTTCCCTGGTCATGATGGCCGGGCGGATGTGCGTCCGTCCATTATAGGTGTTTCGTGACAAGGCCATCCATCCGTACATCGCTTATCGGCATCTTCGCCGCCATCGCCGTCCTCACGGCGATTTTCTCCGTCGTGACGCTGCAATCGCTGTCAAAAACGCGAGCGATTTCGGACAATGTCGTCACGGACGTGTTTCCGGCCGTCTCGGCCGTCAAGGATATCCGCATCGAGCTCGTGTCCATGCGGCTCGGCTATTTCCAGTATCTCGCGGCTTTGACGCCGGAAGCGACGAAAAAGGCTGAAGCGCTTCTGAGCGAAGCGCGCCTCCGTATCCAGCGTGCTGTGGAGGTCTACACGCCTTACATCGGTTCCGATTCCGAGCGCGCGCTTCTGCAGCGCGTGACGGACAGCCTCGCCGCCTACGGCAAGGCCGGCGATGACATGATCGCGCTCGCCAAGGTGGGCAATTTCCAGCAGGCCAACGGCATGCTCGAATCCATGGGTGGCATCATCACACCCGCAGAGACGGGTCTCGACGAACTGATCGTTGAAAACACCACGCAGGTGACCGAGTCCACCAACCTCATGCATGCGACCTCGGCCGACGCAACCGTGCTGACCTTCATCCTGATCGGCATCGTCGCGACTCTTCTCATCGCCTCGACGCTCTACATCCTGCGCGGGATCGCCAGCCCGATCCACGCGATCACCACCGCGATGACGGGCCTTGCCAAGGGCGACACCGACAGTGCGATTCCCTACGCCCAGCGCTCCGACGAAATCGGCCAGATGGCCAGCGCGGTCGAAGTCTTCCGGGCTGCAGCTGTGAGCAACAAGGAGCTCCAGAACCAGGCCGAATCCCTGCGGCGCACCGCCGAGGCCGACCGCGAGCGTCATTCGGCCGAGGCCGAACGTGCCGCGCAGGCGCGTCTCGATCAGGCGACATCGAGCCTTGCGGACGGCCTGCGCCGTCTGGCGGCCGGCGATCTCTCCTTCCGTCTGGACGTACCCTTCGCCCCGGATTTCGAAGCTCTCCGCCACGACCTGAATGCAGCCGTCTCCCAGCTCGACGAGACGCTCGGCGCCGTTGCCCTGGCTGCCGACCAGATCGACAACGGAGCCCGCGAAGTCAGCGAAAGCGCCAACGACCTCTCGCGCCGCACCGAGCAGCAGGCGGCCTCGCTGGAGGAGACGGCCGCCGCACTCGACCAGATCACCGCGAATGTCGGTCAGTCCTCCATGCGCACCAACGAGGCCCGCGAAGTGGCGTCGCACGCCAACAAGAGCGCGTCCCGATCGGGCGAAGTCGTTGCCGAGGCCGTGACCGCCATGGGCCGTATCGAACATTCGTCGAGCCAGATCTCCTCGATCATCGGCGTGATCGACGAAATCGCCTTCCAGACCAACCTGCTGGCGCTGAACGCCGGCGTCGAGGCGGCGCGGGCCGGCGAAGCCGGCCGCGGCTTCGCCGTCGTCGCGCAGGAAGTCCGGGAACTCGCGCAGCGGTCGGCCAAGGCCGCCAAGGAAATCAAGGATCTCATTCGCAATTCCACGGCCGAAGTTGAAAGCGGCGTCAAGCTGGTGCGCGACACCGGCGACGTGCTGAAGACGATCGAGGCGCATGTGATCGAGATCAACGGCCACATGGAGGCCATCGCCACCTCGGCCCGCGAGCAGTCGACCGGCCTTGCCGAGGTCAACATCGCCGTCAACCAGATGGACCAGGTAACGCAGCAGAACGCCGCCATGGTGGAAGAAACCAGCGCCGCCGGAAGCACACTCGCCAGCGAAAGCGCCCGCCTGCGCGAACTGATCTCCCACTTCACCCTGGGTGGCCGCTCCTCCAACACCCACCAGCGCTACGCCGCCTGAGGCTCAAAGCCCTTCAACCCGAAAACCGGCCGCGTTCGCTCGGCCGGTTTTTTTGTGTCCGGAACTTCGGAGGCTCGATGCTCCGGGGTAAGGTCGAGACCGACGCTCTTGCAGGAGAAGCAGGTATCGAAGGCCTTGGTAGGTTCGGTGTCGGGTTTGATCGGTTGCTCTCGCTACGGACGTCGGATGCCGAGCATGAGAGGGAAATGGCCGAGTCGATCCAACGGTTTGATATCAACCCCCAAGATGTTGAGGATCAAGCTGCCCAACGCCCGCAGGCCATTTATGGAATAAGCATAATCTGATCGGAAAGTGAGGTTGTGCATGTGTCTGTTCACGCCTCGTATCGGCGTTTTCGCCTACCGGCCGATGAACCCTTGGAACTCATGGCTGCTCGTCGCCGGCCCAAAGCGGACGGGCTGTCGCAAAAATTCTAATTTTGTAGCGTTAAGAAGTCGAGTTACGTATTGAACAAAATCTTCGGATAAAGCAGACAGATATGAAAGGAGGTGCTGGTTTGGAATATCGGATAGATCCTTATCCGTCCTACGGCGATTTGAACACGCTCTGGTTAGCGGCTTGGGGCAGTCCTGCACCACACTCGCTTGCTACTATACTTTCACGCAGCCTCGCTCATGTATGTGCGTACGAGGAAGATAGGATTATCGGATTTGTAAATGTCGCATGGGACGGCGGTGGCCATGCGTTTATTCTCGATACATGCGTTCATCCTCACCACCGGAGACAAGGTATCGCAAGCCAGCTCATTCAGGATGCAACAACGCTGTCTCGACAACGCGGCGCCCATTGGCTGCATGTCGACTTCGAGCCCCACCTTGAGACACTCTACCGGAAGTGTGGCTTCCGTCACACGGCAGCTGGGTTGATCTCTCTCCGGTCGCACACCTCCTAATTTTGCAGCGTTGCAAAAGTCGGAGTAGCCTATCGAGCAAAATTCGGGAGTTTTGCGAATTGATCGATAGGGTGGATGATGGTTGACCTTAAGCTGGAGCTGTTGCTGCTGCATGCGCTCCCTCTGGACGGAACGATGTGGGCCGAGCAGATGGAACTCCTACCGGGAGCAACCTATGCCCCCACTCTCTATTCATTCGGGGACCGTATTGAATCTTGGGCGGAAAAAGTATTGGCGCTGACGACGGCCAAGCGCCTTGTCGTCGTTGGCTGTTCGGTCGGCGGGTCTTGCGCGTTGGAAGTTGCCGCTCTTGCGCCGGATCGCGTCGCCGCCCTCGTTCTAATCGGAACCAAGGCCGTGTGTCGATTAGACCCCGTGTCCCATGCTTTGGCGCTTGAGACGCTGTACCAAAAGGGACTTGAGGCCGCGTGGGGCGAATTTTGGAAGCCTCTATTCGCGAACGAGACTCCGCCTGGAATAGTCGAGGGGGCGAGGTGCATCACCATGCGCCAGCCTCTGGAAGACGTGGCGCGGGGCGTTACGATTTTTCATACGCGCCCAAGCCGAGATGATGTTCTTTCGAATTTTCCGGGGCCAGTGGTGGTTGTCACCGGATCGGAGGATGTTGCACCAGGGCTTAAAACCAGCAGAAAACAGGCAGAAATGGCGCAACACGGCCGCCTGCATATTATCCCGGATTGCGGTCGTTACGTACCGATGGAAAAGCCGGAGGCGATCAATTCGATTATTTGCGAAGTTTTGGAGGCAGCTTGACGAATCAGGAGCCGCTGGACATCTTTGTTTCGGCGTGGCCTGCGCCCAACCTCCGAGACCTTCCCCAGCATGGTCTTGAACGGAGGCAAAGGGACTTTCGTCTCTGGCCGCTTGTCTTGGTCCGATCGTGCCGGGCGGGTTGCTGGGGGACTGCGTCCGGGACGTGAAAGCCAGATCATGACCCAAAACGGAAATCTTAAACGCCGCGTGCGTGCTCGTGCAGCCAAAACCGGCGAATCTTACACCGCAGCTCTTCAACATGTCCGGCAACCTTCGGACGCGCCTGCGATCCGTTCAATACGGATGGCGGTAGCCCAAACATCCCTGTTCAACGATCCTCGTGACATTGCGGCGCTCCATACTAGTGGAGCGGAGATGCGCCGCCTTATGCATGAAGCCCATACGGCCGGGGCTCGCCTCTTACATTTCCCCGAAGGAACAACCTGCTGGCCACATAAACGGATCATGTCCGAAACCAGCCCAGGGGAAATTGGGCCTTCTGATTGGACGCGCTTCGAATGGGGGGCTTTGCACAAGGAGCTGGAAGCGACCAGGAGACTTGCGAGCGAGCTTAGACTTTGGACGATATTCGGTTCCGTCCATCAACTCACCTCGCCGCACCGGCCGCATAACAGCCTATATGTTCTTTCTGATCGTGGGGAGTTGGTGACGCGCTACGATGAGCGCTTGCTATCCAACACGAAAATCTCGTTCATGTACCCGCCTGGGAAGACCCCTGTGACTTTTGAGGTGGATGGCGTCCGTTTCGGCTGCGCGGTCGGCATGGAAGCGCACTATCCCGAGATATTCATCGAGTACGAGAAGCTTGATGTCGATTGTGTCCTGTTCTCGACAGCAGGAGAAAGCCCTTCCAATGCTCTGGCATTTGCCGCTGAGGTGTTGGGGCATGCCGCGAGTAATACGTACTGGGTCAGCTATTCTACCCTTGCACCTCAGAGCACGGCCGCTCCCTCGGGCATCGCTTCGCCGAATGGGCAGTGGGCGGTGCAGTGCCCTATGAACGGGTTACCCGCTATCGTCGTTGCAGATATTAAAACCAACCCGGAGAGCCATGCGCGGCCGTGGCGGCGAAAGGCTCGCAACGATCTCTATACTCCTCATCACATAGAAGGTGATCCGAGAAGTGATGACAGAAATCTCTTTTAGCTAATCGTCAATGATCGGGGCGACCTCCGGCCCCGACAACATTTCGACGTTGCGGAAACCCCGAGTTCGCAGCGCTTCGAAAGCTCGGCGAACATATTGAGCAACATCCGAGATTATTGGTCAGGGGAGCGAGCACGAGCATAGGGTCAAGCTTTCACACCTTTAATCGCGAATGGCGAAAAGAATTAAATACGAGAGTACACGAGGAATAAGCCTTGGAATTGATCGGAAACGCGCAGTCGCGGCTCATTGTGATCCGAGGAAATTCGGGAAGCGGGAAGTCCGCTCTCGCGATGGCTATTCGCAATAGACGTCCTCGTGGTATTGCGATTATCGGTCAAGACGTGTTGCGCCGCAATATTTTACACGTTCCAGACATCAAACCATCGCTAGCAGCCGACTACATAGATGTATCCGCTCGTTTCGCCTTAAACCGCGGGCTCCATGTGATCATTGAGGGGATTTTGCGCGATGATATTTACGGCGACATGCTTAGAGGGCTGATTTGTTGCCACAACGGTAAATCATGCTGCTACCGGTACAAAATTTCATTTGACGAAACGCTGAGGAGGCACAAAACGAAGGCTGAGGCCGCCGAATTCGGTGAGATCGAGATGCGACAGTGGTGGCAAGATGATGACGCGCTAGCCGGTGTTGAGGAACTGATTATCGGACCCGACCAGCCTTTGGCCGATACGGTCGCGGAGGTCATTGCCAATTGTGGCTGGGAGCCTCGGTCGGCGAATGACGTCTCTCGCTAAAGGTTAAGCGCCGAGAAATCATTTTTCAGATGCGTTTTGATCAAGATCTTCCAGTCTGCATTTCAATTGAATAGCTTTCAGAGTATTTAAAACGAAGCAAGTTATATTGAAGATACCAATATAGTAATGTATTTTTACTTCGCCTATTCCTTTTTTAATTTCGGGTGATCTGCTTAGATTTCGTGGCGTTATTGATTTGCTACGGTGCGCAATACCCTGAGGAAAGTTTTGAATTAGTTCACGCACACGGTGTTTGCGATAAAAGAAAAAAAGTTGTCAGCCTCCAACTCGAATGTGGGACCAGCCATGTCGAGACAGTAGACCCCGTCGCCGAGAGAGGGGCAAAGGCAGTACCTCCATGAGGCACCGCTGTCCGCAATAGAAACCGCATCGGCGGGGATAGGATGCCCGTCGGATCGTCGCCCTGACAAAGCACGGTAGGCGGCAGACTGGTAAAGCTGAAAGGATGGATGCTGTTTGACGGCCGACGCGGGCTCTGGCTCGTAGATATAAAAATCTCGCGTAGTTGAGCCTACCCCGACGACACGAATAAACTCAAGGTATTGATGAGAAATTCTGGGGTAACGCCTTGCGATCCTCGCGACAACGATTTTAGACACGGACCGCAGCGACGACAGTTCATTTGCGCGATCCAAGTCGAGCAACTGCGCGATTCTAATTATCATAGGGTTTCAACCTCTTTTCCCCTCTCTTCAAGCACTTTGCAGCTTCAACTTTTCTACAACGATAGCCGACATGTCCACAATTGGTGGATACTGTTAAAAAACTTCGTCAAAGTATAAGCCCTCGTGCCGCCTGAAATGGCGTTACGCAAGAGCACCAATGTGAAGTGCGTGGCGCAATCTTGTTCAGCCATTGGCGACAGAGGGAATACTATTCCTCGCTGCTGGTATTGAAGTCGCTCCGGGTGCCACGCGCTGGGGTTTTTCCAACAGTATCGGCCCTAACCAGACCTCGGTCACGGCCATCTATTGTCAAAGCATGAGGCGCATCGCGCATCGCTGAGCAATCGGGAGCCCATGATCAACCTCCGCTTGAAGAAGCCCGTTCAATCTCTTCCCGACATCGTCGGCTGCTAATTTCCGGAAGCCCAGCCGCTGGTAGAATGGCGCATTCCAAGGTACCTCGGAGAACGTCGTGAGTGTAACCGCCAAAAGGCGTTTGTCCCGCGCCTCGGCGATAGCTTTCTGAAGCAATGCCGAACCAAAACCTTCGCCCTGACGGTTTGCAGAGACGGATATTTCCGAGATGTGCATCTCATCGCCCGCGCGTTCGGCGCTCAAGAAGCCGGTCGGAAAGTCGTCTTCATCAACGGCAACCCAACTGAAATGGCGTAGTGCCAGTTCACGATGCCTCTCTGCGGACATTACATCTCCCTCCGCCAGCCACTCCAATCCGGGCCATTTCCGAAAGATTTGCGCGGCAGACCTCTCAATTTCCGAAAGATGCTCAATGTCGTCATCGTTGATCGGTCGGATCGATGCCATTGTCCTATTCCATACTTTGCGGCGTTTGTTGGCATTCTTGATCCGATATCGCAATGAACGCTTGCGGCCAACCCGGTGCAGCGGATGGCGCTGGTCGGTCATATGGCAATCAAACCATCAGGCTGCGCACATAGCGGCGCAGATCGCAGTCTTCACGGGGAATGCGCTTGACGCTGAAGACGCCCGGCATCGAGCAGATGCCCATGTGAGGGGACCGCAAGGCCTTGAGATAACGGCGGGCGTAAACTGTCCCTGTACCCGCTCTTATCTGATCGATGATCTCGGTTGAGATGGCGAGGTTCGTGCAGTAGTCGCAGAACGTTATCGGTAAGGCTGCGTCCATACCATTCATGGCATAATGGGCTGCAATGGTCGGCGGAATAACTTCCTCGCTGGGGAAGCCGCACGGTGCCATTGGAAAGTGATCGATGAACATCCTGGTGATATGCGCAAAGATCTTCGTATCGTAGAACTGCCCTTCCGCTTGCCCGCCAAAATAACCCTTCATATCGAGCCTTGACAGGAACTTGCGCATCGGGATCGCACTCAGCACGTCCGAACGGAACGATCCCCAGTCAGTGGCTGTGTCATAGATCTCGGTCTGGCTGCCGATCGAATAGTCTGCCACGTAAGCGGCAAGTCCGGGTTTCACCAGCAATTCGTTGGAGGAGAGCAGCACGACCTTGTCGAAGCGGCGTCCCTGTTCAAGAGCATGGAGGAAGTTACTGACATGCGTATGCATCAGTCCTTCACACCAGATGGTCTCATAGGAACTGGGATTGACGAAAACGTTTTCCAGATCGCACTGACGGCGGAATTCGTCCTTGTCGACCGTAGCACCGGAGGAAACGTGGATGCAAATGAGAGCCTCAGGGCAGAAATAGCGGATATTTTCGACCTGATCCCGGACAATTTCCGGCTTTTCATGCACGGGAAGAGAAAACAATATCATCGCGTTGCGTCCTGGATCATCAGACTGCGAATATGTCGGCGAAGATCGCAATCCTCACGGGGAACATGCGTGACGCTGAAAACGCCTTTCAGCACAGATGCACCTATATGAGGAGACCGTAGCGCACCCGGGCGTCGTTTCGCAAAGATGGTGCCCTTGCCGCTCCGGACCTGTGCGATGACCTCGTTCGAGATGACCAGGGTGTTGGACTTGTTTGAAAGTGTGACCGGCGGTACGCCATTGGTATGGGTCACGAAATATCGAGCGGCCATGGTTGGCCCGATAACCTGCTCGGTTGGAAAGCCACAAGGCTTCATCGGGAAGTTTTCCATGAAGAGCTTCGTCAACAGGCCGAAGATGCTTTTGCTGAAAAACTGCCCCTCTGCCTGACCGCCGAAAAAAAGGGGAAGCCCGAGTGTCTTCAGAAACCCCTGCA
Source organism: Ferranicluibacter rubi (assembly GCF_011603255.1). Taxonomy (GTDB): domain Bacteria; phylum Pseudomonadota; class Alphaproteobacteria; order Rhizobiales; family Rhizobiaceae; genus Ferranicluibacter; species Ferranicluibacter rubi. The sequence continues at coordinate 173,188 of NZ_JAANCM010000013.1, forward strand.
TTGCGGCAGTCTGCAAAAGCTCCGGATTGAACACGCCCCAGTCGGTGGCGAGATCGAGAACCTCGGCATGTACGCCAAGCGGGTATCTGGAAATATAGTCACCGAGACCGTCTTTGACGAGCATTTCATCAGAAGAGATCAGCACGACCTTGTCGAAGGGCAGCCCCGTATCGAGCATATGCAGGAAATTGCTGACATGCGTGTGCATCAGTCCATCGGACAGGGTGAAACCAAGAGAATGCGGGTTGAGAACGACGTTTTCGAAATCGCAGGCACGCGCGAATTCATCACGACTTGCAGCGGCGCCGTCGGCCACATGCACGCAGATTAAAGATCCGGGGCAGAAGTAATTAATGTTCTCAATCTGATCGCGAACAATATCCGGCCGATCATGCACCGGAAGAGAGAAAAGTATCCTGTCCATTAAAATTGGGTCCCGATAATAAAGACGGCGCAGGAACGGCTCAATTACTATAAACTGAGCCTGTTAGCTGCAGGAAACCTACATCCCATGCCTGTTCGTGAAATCCGGTCGCAAAAATTAAGTTTCGCGACCGGCTTCTGTAAAGCCTCTCCGAGCGGACTACGATGTCTTCAATCTCAGACCCACGCCCTTGCAGGAAAAGCGGGTGTCGAAGGCCTTGGTGTAATCGGTATCCGGCTTGAACAGTTTCGCTGTTATTAGCTCCTCTGCAAGCCATTTGTAGCGCTCGACGGTTATGCAGCCGATACCCTTGTCCAGCGCATCGCCGCTATCCACGATCCGGTAGTGCTTCATCTTGTCGATGGCATATCGATCTGGCCATCGGTCATTTCAGGATTGGTCGTTTTGATCAGCGCGTTGCGGGAGCGTTGTCCCCGTATAAGTAGTTTTATCACCAAAATGGAAATGAATACAATAAATTAGGAAAGAGAAATGGCGCACCCGACAGGATTCGAACCTGTGACCTTTGGAATCGGAATCCAACACTCTATCCAGCTGAGCTACGGGTGCAGCAACCGGCTTTGCCGGGTGGATGAGGGGTTCATAGCTTAGGTTTGGGTCGGCATCAATGGGGAAGAGAGGGATTGGTGGAAAATCAGGTGGGGTGGGTTTGGTGAGGTGGCGGTGGAGATCCGGTTGGGGGCGTGGGGCGTAGATGTTCTCGGATTTGGATGACGGGCCCGCTGGTGGGTCAACGGCGCAGCTGTGGCCGGGAGGACGGGATGCGGGGGTTTCGGGGAGGGTATCGGGCGGTGG
>NZ_JAANCM010000014.1 GCF_011603255.1 Ferranicluibacter rubi
TCCATCTTCTCACACATCCTCAGTCCCAATCCCTTCCGCGGGGTGGAGCAGCCCGGTAGCTCGTCAGGCTCATAACCTGAAGGCCGCAGGTTCAAATCCTGCCCCCGCAACCAAATCATCGCACACGGTCACAAACGCACAAAACCCCCGGCGCGCTCGCGTGCGGGGGGGGGGTGTGCGTTTGGGGGATTCGGCCGGTTTTATCAAGCATCCGCGCCGGTAGGGCGAGAGATGATAACCTGGCGCATCCACGCCTCTCGTCTCCGATGACACCTCTCCGTCGTAGAGGCTTGCCGCTAAAAATCTGCCGGGGGAGGGGGATCATGCATGCTGAAAATCTTTCTTCCCGGGCGTAACCCGAAGCGGGAGCCACTTTCCATCCAACACCATTAAAGCGCGTCCCGTCAGGCACATCTTGGAAACTCTGCAGGCTCATAATGGAGTTCCACCACGGGCGGCCCAAGCCATCCGCCCGGCGGACGGGGTTCTGCTCGCCACCCTATCGCACCAGCGTCTTCACCCTTTTGCTTCCGTCTTCCAGATGACGTGGCTTGTGTTCTCCGTCGGTTTCCGGAGACGCAGACGCGACGGATGAACTTGGCCCGATCCGCTCCGAGCGTCCGACCTCGAACATGATCGAGGTCGCGGTGAGCGTGGAAATCGGCCATGATGGTGCGTCTTCATCCGCATCTCGAAATCCGTCCCCCCCATGCCCTTCATCCCGCTTCCCTTTGTCGTTGCCCTCCTGTTGCTCATTCTTCTCACCGTCGTGCTTCGACGTGACGGGGGATCATCGCAAAACTTTCCTCTGCTGGCGTTGATCATTCTGAGCATCTGGCAGTCGGTTTTGTCGGGTTTGCGTTGGGGATATGATATTCGCACGATGATGTTTCTCGCGCCTGTGGGGGCCGCGATCGTGCCGCCTTTGGCTTATGCCGGCGTCGTCCAACTCGTGCGGGGAAGCAGGCGTTTCAAGACGTGGCAGTTTGGACTTCATGCCATTCCTGCTTTGACTGTCGTTCTCTTCCTCCTCGCATCGCGGGATCTGATCGACGTCCTTCTCGTCGGCGAGTTCGTCGGGTACGCGCTTGCCATTCTGCTGCTCATGCGGCCGGGTGCGGATGCCTTGCGGTTGGCGCCGTTCGAGGGCGCGGCGCCGGCCTATCGGGCCATTCTGTTTACGGCTTTCTCTCTTCTCCTGTCCGCGGCTGGCGATACGTTCGTCTTCCTCGATCTTATCTGGACGCACGGCGAATATGCGCGGCCGGTGATTGCGATCAGCAATCTCTTTCTGCTTACGATTCTGTCGGTTGCTGCGGCGTCCACGGGCTCCCCGTCGGAGCCGGTCGTGGTCGTCAGTCCGCCTCCGCAGGTTGATGTTGCCGAGGATGCCGGGACGATGGCGGCGATCGATGCGTTGATGCGGGCGAGGCGTGTGTATCGCGACGTCGATCTCAATCTCGATCGGCTGGCGCGCAAAGCCGGTATTCCGGCGCGGCAGATCTCCATCGCGATCAACCGGGCGACGGGCAAGAACGTCTCGCAATATGTCAACGAGCAGCGCATCGCCGAGGCGTGCCAGCTGCTTGCTGAAACCGAGCGGTCGGTGACCGAAATCATGTTCGATGTCGGCTTCCAGACGAAGTCGAATTTCAACCGTGAGTTCAAGCGCGTAACAGAGATGACGCCGCTGCAATGGCGGGAACGGGCGTCCTCGATCGCGATCTAGCACGGTCTCGATCCTGTTTCCGGTCTCGCAAAGGCCGGCAGAGGTCGAGACTGGCGGTATGAACCAACATATCGAACGTCCCACCAAACACACGCTCTCGCTTGCCGAGACACTCGGTTCGCTTTCTCTCGAGCTCGAACCTGCTCATCTTCCGCCGCGAAAGCGCTCGCGTCGGTTCATTCTCGCTCCTGGTCTCCTGATGATCGCGGCCGGTCTCGGTGGCGGGGTTATTTTGGCCTCCGGGTGGACACTGCCTTGGATGGAAGCCACAGCGGTTCAACCGCTAGGTGAAGATAGTCGACCAGCGGAACCCTCTCCGGGCGTGGCTGAGAATCACGTTTCCTCACCGATCGTCTCCTCTCCTGCACGGGAGATCACCGGGTCCGGCTTCGTCATTCCGGAGCAAGGCACACGCGTCTTTTCCAAATATGAGGGCCGGGTGGTCAGGGTTGCGGTCGAGGCCGGAGATCTCGTAACGCGCGGGCAGGCGCTCGTCGTGCTGGAGGATCGCGATGCCCGATTCGGGCTTGAACAGGCGCAGGCTGCAAAGACCGCGGCGGACCTGCAGGAGGTCGCCCGGCGCATCGACCTTGTCCAATCCGAGACGGAACGTGACCGCATGGAGCGTCTGTTCGTCAGCGATGCGGTTTCGAGACAAGTGCTTGATCTGGCCCGTGTTCGGCAGCAACAGGCCGAGAACGCAGCAGCGCAAGGGCGGCAATCCGTCGAGAGTGCGGACATATCGCTTCGGATGGCACAGGATCGCCTCGATGAGCAGACGGTCTCCGCGCCCTTTGCCGGAGTGGTGACAGGCCTCTCCGTGCATGTCGGGGATACGGTTCTCGCCCGTGCCGACAGCGTTCGCGAAGACCAGAGCCTGCTGACGCTGACCGACATGGACCGCCTGGCGATCGATGCGGATGTGGCGGAGGCGAATATCGCAACGCTGAAGCCGGGGCTTGTCGGCGAGGCGGTGCTGGACGCTTTCCCGGATCAGCCCTTTCGGGTCGCGATCCGGCGTCTTGCGCCGGTGGCCTCGGTCGAGAAGGGCACGGTGACGCTTCGCCTCGATCTCATCGACCCGCCGAAAGGCCTGCGGCCCAACATGGCGGCGCGCATTCGCATTCCCATCACCCCGGCAGGAGACATCGCGCAATGACCGAAGCACAGGACATCTACATCCAACTCGAGAGCGTCAGCAAAGCTTATCGCGTCGCCGGGCAGACGCTTCCGATCTTCTCCGGCCTCGATCTCGCCATTCCCAAGGGTGACTTCGTGGCCGTCATGGGGCCTTCGGGCTCGGGCAAATCGACACTTCTCAACATGCTGGCGGGGATCGACCGGCCCGATGCCGGGCGCGTGCGCATCGGCACGCATAGCCTCGATCAGATGGGCGAGGCGGCGCGCGGGTCCTGGCGGGCGCATCATATGGGCATCGTCTTCCAGTTCTATAACCTTCTGCCGATGCTGAATGCCGCCGAGAATGTCGAGCTTCCGCTTCTGCTGAAGCCCTTGTCGGCCCGTGAACGGCGTGTTCGGGTGGAGCGCGTGCTCGATCTCGTCGGGCTTGCCGGACGCGAGCGGCAATATCCCGGCATGATGTCGGGCGGGCAGCAGCAGCGCGTCGGCATTGCCCGCGCCATCGTTGCCGATCCCGGCTTGCTGCTCTGCGACGAACCGACCGGCGATCTCGACCGCGCCTCTGCCGATGATATTCTGGAGATGTTGCAGACGCTCAATCAGGTGCTGGGCAAGACGATCCTCATGGTGACGCACGACCCGCAGGCGGCGCGTTGTGCGAAGCGCACGCTGCATCTGGACAAGGGCGTTTTCGTCGAAGAGGCGAGGGCTGCGGAATGACCTTCCTTCATCTTGCAAGACGAAACGCTTTGCGCAAACCGCTGCGCGCCGTGCTTCTCATGGTCTGCATCGCCACCGCGTTCCTGATCTATGGTCTGACGACGAGTTTTCTCGCCGGGGCGCAGGGTACCTCGGCGGCGAGCGAGGATATCCTCGGCGTGACGAGCGCCGGCGGGCGGACGCAGGCGCTGCCGATGGCTGCTCTCTCACCTCTCGCCGCCATTCCCGAAGTCGCCGGGGTTGCCTATGTGACGCGCGTGCGTGGTTTTGTGGACGTCGAGAAGAATGTCGTTGCGGTGAGTGCGGCCGACATGGCGCGGCTGATGGACGTCAACGGCAAAAGCCTGGGGCTGACGCCGGCACTTCTCTCGGCCATGGATATGGCGCGCGACCGGGTGCTCGTCGGGCGGGCACTGGCGGATGCTCAAGGGTGGACGGTCGGGCAGCGGGTCGCGGTCACGGCGTTCGACGTCGCCAAACAGGATGGCGGCCGTGACTGGCGGTTCGAGATCGCTGGCATTTTCGAGGGTGAGACGGCCTCCACCGACACCTATTTCATGATCGCGCGCTATGATTATGTGAACGCCGCACGTGCCCGGGGACGGGACACTGTCGATGCCTTTGTCGTCCGGCCCTCGGCGCAGGTGTCTCCGGCCGTGCTTGCCGCCCGTATCGATGCGCGGTTTGCCAATTCCGCCAGCCCCACGCGCACGCAGTCGGAAAAGCAGTTCCTCGAAGCCTTCCTGCGGCAATATGCCGATGTCGGCCTCATCGTGAACCTCGTCGTGGGTGCGGCCTTCGTCACGCTCCTGATGATCGTGGTCAACACGATGATCTTCGCCATTCGGGAACGCACCTTCGAGATCGGCGTCCTAAAGACACTGGGTTTCTCAAGCGTCCATATCGTCACCCTCATCCTGGTGGAGACGTCGTTCGTCTTTCTGTTTGGCGGCGGGATCGGGCTGCTTCTGGCGTGGCTTGCGGCGCAGTTTGCCGGCCCAGAACTCGGGCTCGTGTTTTCGCCTGCGGTCCTCGTCAAGGGCGCGGCGATCATGGTCGGCCTCAGCCTTGCGACCGGCGCGCTTCCCGCCATCGCAGCCCTGCGCATTCCCGTCATCAACGCCTTCAGAACACGGTGATCTCCATGTCCACGCTCGTACGACAGACCGGCATCATGATCCGGGTCAATCTTCTCAGCCTGCCACGCCGCCTCGCCATTTCCCTATCTATGGCCTTGTCCATTGCCTTGGTCGTCTGTGTGCTTGCGGGCTTTCTCGCTCTGGCCAAGGGTTTCGAAAGCGCCCTTGCCGGGGCGGGTTCGCCGATGGTCGCGGTCATTCTCGGTGGAGGCGCGCAGCAGGAAAACGGCTCGGATATTCCCCCTGACATCATCCGCTCGCTGGAAGCGACGACGGGCGATATCGGTGCGGTGCGCAATAGTGCGGGGCGGCTTGTCTCGTCGCGCGAGGTCATCGTCGCCGTTGATGTCGATATGGTCGGCGATGATGCGGTTCGCACGATTGCGGTCCGCGGCATGGATGCTGCGGGGGCGTCGATGCGCGATCAGATCGCCGTGTCGGAGGGACGCCTTTTCACACCGGGTGCGCGGGAGATCGTGGTGGGTGACCAGCTTGCCACGACACTCGGCCTCACGGTCGGCCAAAGCGTGCGTCTCGGCGCTGTCGACTGGATGGTCGTCGGGCGATTTTCGGCCCATGGCAGCGCGTTCGAATCCGAGGTCTGGGCCGATCTCGATGCGGTGCGTGCCGGCTTCGACCGGCAGAATACGGTGCAGAGTCTGCGCCTCCGGCTGATGGATCCGGCTGGCCTGACACGCTTGCAGGCCCGGCTTTCGACGCTCGGCACCGTACCTCTCGTAGCGATGACGGAGGCGGATCTTTATGCGGCGCAATCCGGCCGCACGGCGCGGCTCATCCGGCTGTTTGCCTGGCCATTGGCGCTGCTGATGGCCATCGGCGCGACGGCCGGGGCGCTGAACACGATGATGAGTTCCGTTTCCGACAGAACGGTCGAAATCGCCACGGTCCGGGCGCTGGGCTTCCAGCGGTTTGCCGCCTTCGTCGGAACCTGGGTCGAGGCCATGTGCCTTGCCGCGGTCGGCGTCGCCTTGGGTCTCGTTGTCTCTTGGCTCGGCTTCAATGGCTGGCAGGCGAGCACGATCGGGGCCAACAATGCGCGGCTGTCCTTCCAGCTGTCGGTGACATCCGATGTCGCGATCGTCGCCGGCCTGCTCGGTCTTGCGATCGGTGCGCTCGGTGGCCTCATCCCGGCCTTCGTGGCCACGCGGTTGCCGCTGACCGCCGCGCTTCGAGCGCGGGGCTGAGGGACCGGTTTCCACTTATCCCTGACAAACTCCAGGCGCTATGACGTCCGTCGGAAGGTGATGACCGTGAGTTCCGAGGGTCGGCCGAGGCGCAGTGCGAAGCCAGGCCAGAGGCCGGTTCCGTTGTTGACGTAGAGTTGCAGGCCGCCGACCGTGTAGAGGCCGGAGACGAAGCCGTTGTTCGGCCGTGCGAAGAGACGGTCGAGACCCAGAATCAGGCCGCCATGGGTGTGGCCCGAGAGCTGCAAGGCGACGCCGGCGGCGGCGGCGCGTGCCGCCTCGCGGGGCTGGTGGTCGAGAAGAATGATGGGCGTATCTGCCGGCGCGCCCTCAAGGGCCTTTGCGAGATCGGGGCCGGGCAGGTCATGGGCCCTCGCGGAAAGGTCGGTGACGCCGGCGATGGTGATCGAGGCATTGTCCCGCGTTACGGTAGTGTGCTGGTTTTCGAGCAGCCTCATGCCGAGCGAGGCGAAATGCGCCATCCATTCGGCATAGCCGAAGAAATATTCATGGTTGCCGGGAATGGCGATCACCCCGTCGCGGGCCTTCAGCTTTGCAAGCGGCGCCACATCGGCCCGGCGATCCTCGAGGCTGCCGTCGATCAGATCGCCGGTGATGACGATCACGTCGGGCGCGAGTGCATTGGATCTCTCGACGACGGCCTCCGCCCAGGCTTGCGGGAACAGCCGGCTGATATGCATGTCGGTCAGCTGCAGCATCCGGTACCCATCGAAGGACGGCGGCAAATTGGGGATGGCGATTTCGATCGATTTCAGCGGGGGAACGCGGATGGCCTGGGAGACGCCGATGGCCGCCGCAGCCAGTGCCGTTGCGCCCATGGCATAGCGAATCCCCGGGGGAACCGTGATGAGCCGGCCCTTGATGAGGGCGAGCAGCAGCGACACCAGATCGAGCGCGATCTGCAGGACCGCCAGCAGCGCGATGGCGCCGAAGAGCAGGTTGAAGCCGATCACCAGCCAGCGCGGGAACTCCGGCGAGAAAACGGAGCCCGAGGAGAGGCGGCTGAAGAAATGGTATTGGGAGGCAAGCAGCAGGACGATCGCCAGCAGTGCCTTGACCGACCAGAGCCAAGGGAGTGGCTGGATGAAACGAACGAGGACGACCAGCCAGGGTAGTCCGAAGATGAGATGAAACATGCGGCGCCGGATGTGAGGATGAGGATGGGTCCGGTGTAGCATACGGCGCCCGAGAGGCGTTGGACTTTCGCATGGGGATAAGGCCGGTGCCTTGATGTGCGGGGGCACCGGCCTTCGGGAGTGTCGATCAAGGGATTCCAGGCTCGCGGGATCGCGTTCTTTCGAACCCGCGACGCTAAGCATCTTTTAGTAAATCGCAGCTTCGCCGCCGTATTCCGCATCGGTCACCTTGTCGAGCCACGTCACGGCGCTGCCGTCGAGGGCTTCGGCGACGGCGAAGTGGACCATCGGCGTGTCGGCGGCTGCGCCGTGCCAGTGCTTGACCAGAGGCGGGATCCAGACGACGTCTCCGGGACCGAAGGCTTCGCGCGGGGCCCCTTCCTTCTGCACCCAGCCCTTGCCGGAGACGATGTAAAGCGTCTGCCCGAGCGGATGGGTGTGCCATGCGGTGCGGGCACCGGCGGGGAAGGAGACGGTGGCGCCGCTGATGCGCGCCGGGGCATCGCCCTTGTATGGGGTCGAGATCTCAACCTTGCCGGTGAAATAGGCTTCAGGTCCACTTGTGGCGGCCGTGCCGGCACGGGTCAGGGTGATATCGGCTTTTTCGGGCTGGGTTTCTTCGGGCATGGCTTCGGCTTTCTTTTCGTGACGGGTGGCGAGCACGCGCTCCAGGACGGGAACGGCCGACATGGCCCGGGGCCAGCCGGCGTAGAAACCGAGATGGGTCAGAACCTCCGCAGCTTCCGTCTCCGTCAACCCGTTGTCCATGGCCCTGTTGGCGTGAAATGGCAACTGTTCGGGCTGGCCGATGGCGACGAGCGCGGCCATGGTGACGAGGCTGCGGTCACGAGGACTGAGGTCCGGTCGCGTCCACAGATCGCCGAAGAGGACCTTGTTCGTCAGTTCGGCAAGGGCAGGCGCTGTCGGGGAAACCGTGGTGTCCACCGTCCGGCTTCGTGCGGCCTCGGCGCTCGCATCGAGCACGATGCGCGCCGCGTCGCTGTCGCTCACGGATGCGATGTTGCGGGACTCGAACACGGTCTTTGCTTCGGTGACGGCGGATATGGCGTTTGGCCAGCCTGTGTAGAAAGCGAGATGGGTGATGAGTTCGCCGATCTCGCGCGGCTCGACGCCGTTGTCGAGCGCGCGGCCGACATGGCTGCCGATCTGCGCCGATTTGCCGGTGGCAACCAGCGCGGCGACGGTGACGAGGCTGCGATCGCGGGCGGCAAGCTGCGGGCGAAGCCAGACGTCGCCGAACAGCACGTCATCGGTAAAATGGCCGAGCCCGGGCGCGACATCGTAGACGGCTGCGGGCGCGACACGGGTTCGCCGGGTTTCCTCGGCTTCGACCCCCGTGGTGGCAAGGGCCGAAAGGGCGATGGTGGCGGCTATGGTCTTCAAGAGAACCTCCTGTCGATAGTGCCGCACCGGATGGATGGGAGGAAGGTACGGCATGAGGCAGGTAGGGTCTCGGGGAAGTAGGATTAGGCCATGAAAACCGCATGGACCTATCGGCTCTCGCCATGAATGCGCAGATGCGCGGAAACGACTTTGCCGCCTGTCGCCTTTGCGCCGCAAACACTTGGGATACCGGACGACCGGATCTTGCGCCGGAGAGGCGATTGATTCTATCGCGATCTTCCGCGGAACCGAACAGCGCGATACGGGTTCGGGATCTTGACCGAAAGCCGGGTGCCCGCCTGCGAGGCTGGGCCGATGATACCGACATATGGAGGAAACGACAGGATGACGAGGAACGGGTGGTGAGCGAGGAAGCCGACATTTTCGACAAAGTCTTTCTCGTCGTGGAGGACGAATATCTGGTGGCGGCGGATATTCTGGACGTGCTGGGCCGGGCCGGGGCGGATGTCATCGGGCCGGTATCGAGCCTCGAAGGTGCCCTAAAGCTGGTGGACGAGGCGGAGCAGATCGATGCCGCCGTTCTCGACATTCATCTGCGCGGCGCGGAGGTCTATCCCGTGGCGGATGCATTGTCCCTGCGAAATGTGCCGTTCGCCTTCCTGACGGCCTATGACCGGGGCGACCTGCCGGAGCGTTTCCGCGAGGCGCCTTTTCTTCAGAAACCGGTCGATCCCGACGAACTGCTGCAACTCCTGAGCCGGTTGTAGATCGGCCCATAGACAGAGGACAAAGGCCATGACCTCTCATGACGCGCCTCGACCTCCGCTCCTTGCACCTGAGAGCGACGACCTGCTGCGGGTCGTCTTCGAAAGCGCCGTCGATTTCGCGATCTTCTCGCTCGACCCCGAGGGGCGCGTGACGAGCTGGAACACCGGCGCCGAGCGCGTGCTGGGGTTCACGGAAGCCGATATCCTCGGACGGTCGGGTGACGTCATCTTCACTGCCGAAGACCGGGCGGCCGGCGTGCCGGCGCTGGAGCGCACGGATGCCACAGCCCATGGCCGGGCGGAGGACGAGCGTTGGCAGATGCGCAAGGATGGCACTCGCTTCTGGGCATCCGGGCTCACCATGCCGCTGAGCGACCGGTCGGGTTTCGTCAGGATCCTGCGCGATCGGACGGAATCGCATCTTGCCGGCCAAAGACTGACGGAGAACGAAGAGCGTTTTCGGTTGCTCGCCACCACTATTCCGCAGCTCGTCTTCCGCTGCGTGGCGGATGGGTCGCGCACGTGGGGCAGTCCGCAATGGGTGGATTATTCCGGCCTCGACCAACCGCAGAGCCTCGGGCTCGGCTGGCTGAATGCGGTGCATCCGGAGGATCGCGCCCTGACGCTTTCGGCCTGGCAGGCGGCGGCCGATACCGGTGAGTGCTATGTCGAGCACCGCCTTCGCCGCGCCGCCGATGGCGCCTATCGCTGGCACCAGATGCGGGCGCTGCCGGTGCTGACGGCGTTCGGCGAGCAGACGGGCGACTGGATCGGGACCATGACCGACATTCACGAGTTGCGCGCGATGAAGGATCGGCAGGACGTGCTGGTGGCCGAACTCCAGCACCGTACGCGCAATCTTCTTGCCGTCGTCCAGTCGGTCGCCAGCCAGACGTTGCGCAGCAGTACCTCGATGGAATGTTTCGGTGCCGAGTTTTCGAGCCGGTTGCGGGCGCTCAGCCGGGTTCAGGGGATCGTGGCGCGGGCGGCGGAGACCATTTCGCTGCGGGACCTGATCGAGGGCGAGTTGCGGGCGCATGGTGCCGCGTCCCGTATAGAGGCGGTCCATGTGGAGGGGCCGCCGGTGACGGTGCCGACGCCGGGCGTGCAGGCGCTCGGCCTGGCGCTGCACGAGCTTGCGACCAACGCCATCAAATACGGCGCGCTCAGCCAGGAAAGCGGCGTGCTACGCATTTCCTGGACAATCGAAGACCATGCGGGAGAGCGGGCCGTATGGCTGGTATGGCAGGAAGAGGGTGTGAGCATGCCGAGGGACGACGCGCCTCGCCGCAAGGGCTACGGCCGCGAGCTGATCGAGCGGGCGCTGCCGTATCAGCTGAATGCGGAAACCGAACTGCAGTTTCTCGACGACGGCATTCGCTGTCTGATCCGGGTTCCTCTTCCCTGATCCGGCAGCGTCCTGCTGACGCTCTCGACCGAAAAGCGGGTGGGCCTGACAAGCCGGGTGGCAGGCGGCGGATCGTGCGTCCCCTGATAGGGCACAGGATCCGCCGCCTGCTTTTTCAAACGGAAGCGCCGATCAGACGATCAGGATATCGCCGTGGTGAAGATCCGCGATTTTCGTATCCGCCAGGACGACGCTGCCGCCGAGCCAGGAGAGGACGGCATCCGCGCCGGACTGCACGAAATGCGAGAGTGCCGCATCGGCCGTCTTGAAGAGCGAGGCGCTGAAGAGAAGCGTATCGTGCCCCTCCACCCCCTTGTTGAAGTCGGTGATGACGTCACGGCCGGAGGCGATCTTCGAGAAGTCGAAGACATCGCTGCCAACCCCGCCGGACAGGCGGTCATTGCCCGCACCGCCGGACAGCACATCATTGCCGATGCCGCCGAAGAGTTCGTCATCCCCGGCATCGCCGAAGAGCTGATCGTTGCCGGTGCCGCCGTGCAGAAGATCGTTGCCGGCGCCGCCGCGAATGACGTCGTTGCCGGCAAGGCCGAAGATGCGGTCGACACCCGCGGTGCCGCCGAGGTTGTTATCGCCGCCCGTGCCTTCGACATGGCCGACATAGGTCTTGTCGCTCAAGAGCAGGGTGTCGAGCTTGGTTTTCGTGACGGTGTAGCTCGTCGGAATGACTGAGCCGAACTCGACCCGCTCGACCGAGGTCATTTCCTTCAGCCCGTATTGACCCGACAGGGCATGCATCACGAGTGTACCGTCCGACAGGCGGATGGCCTCGTAATTGCCGATGGCGCCGGCCAGCTGCACCGTGTCCGTGCCGTCGCCGCCGACAACCGTGTCGTTGCCCGTGGACAGGCTGAAGCGATCGTTTCCGGCAAAGCCTTCAAGGAAATCGCTGGCCTTGCCATCGCGCAGCAGGTCGGCCTTATCGGAGCCAAGAATGAAGGCCGGTGCTCCGAAATGGCTGGAGGTGTCGCGTGCCACGTCCTCCACCCAGGTGACGGGGCGCAGGAGATCGCTCAGTTGCGAGACGACGATCGCGCTGTCCTTCTCCATGATGGGTGCGAAGCTCGACCGGGCCATCGTCGCGAACGCGTCCGAGAAGATGTTGGTGACGTGCGAATTCCAGCCGCCGACGATGTTGAAGACGCTTGTCGGTCCGAAAGGCGAGAGGGGGTTGGCGTAGAAGTCGTTGAAGAGAACGGTGTTGTCGTTCGAACTGCCGAACTCGCGGTCCTTGTGGACAAGGGCTTCCGTCACGCCGTCGATGATGCTGTCGGTCGATGTCCCCAGCGCCCGGTAGACGAGATCGTTCTCGCCGCCGAAATTCATGATCTTCTCGCTGTTGTCATAGATATTCGGCGAGTCGAACCCGAAGTAATTCGCGTTTTCATAGAAGCCGCCGGCGACGGCGGGTGACCGCTCCGCCATGATGTTGGTCGCACCGCCGCCAAGGCTGTAGCCGGTGACGACGACATCCTCCCCGGTCAGTCCATGAGCCGAGGCGAAGCGCGCGGCGGCTTCGAGGACGTAGACGAACTGATCGAGATACTGACCCTTGGCCAGTGTGAGATAATCGGGCAGGTCGCCGATATCGCTGGTTCCGGCAAAGGAGATGCCGAGGCGTTCGATCGCTCCGCTGGCGCCGGTATAGGCGAGGATCTTTACCTGCGCGCTGAGCGAGGTCGATCCATGGAAGAAGCCGAAACTGTCGACGTCATCCGCCGGCAGGTTCACATCCGCGGCTGTCAGGTCATGCCAGCCCGCCGGTGGCGAGAAATTGCCGCTCGTTCCCGTTACCGTCGTCGCGAGCTCTCCCAAGGCTCCGAACGCTCGCAATTGTCCATAGCGCGCGAGGTTGAAGGCCTCCGAGACCTCTGCGCTCGCGTCTCTTCCCTTATAGTCAAATAGTGCCATCGGTTCCTCCCGTTGACGTATACGTTAACGGAATCCAACTTACTCCTAATTCACGAACAGCGAAAGTGCCCTTGTCGCTGACCGGGCGCACTGCGTCCCGAGGCCGCATGGCGGTTGGTCGGCCATGAGAGGTGCAAGCTCCAGCTTTGTCCGGTGCATCCTTGGCGTCAGGTTCATCCGGGTGGTGTCACGGCAATACCAAAAAAAACCAATTCCCAAATTGCAGAACGACTCTTCCAAAAGTTGCATTCATTTATATTTATCGATAATTCAATGTCTTAAGACAATCGTTAAAAATCGCCTGCTGGAGGGCTGGACGATTGGCCTGTTTTTGGTATTGTCCATTTCAAGGACGAAATCCGGCGCGATACGGACCTGTCGATACCGTCGAACGATCCCGGGAAAAGGTCGATCGATGTGGTGGCAGGATACAAGAATTGCCGGTTTGCAGTCCTGTATCGCAGTGCGGTTCGATCGTTCATGAAAATGAATTTCACGATTGTTCACGAAGACGGAATTTATGTTGACGAGATCGCTGATCTGACACAGGCTGCGAAAATAAATTACGAAAAAACGGGGAGCAGGCCGATATGAAGGTCGCCATTATCGGGCTTGGGTTTCGGCTGGGATATCTGGGCCGCATTTTCAGGGACATGGATCCGACGTTTGAGATCGTCGGTCATGTCGATCCGGCGCCGGCAGGTCTGCCGGGTCTTGACGAAGCGGGCATTTCCGCCGGCAAGGCCTATGCGACGCCACAGGAGATGATCGCCTCGGAGACCTTCGATCTCCTGATGGTCGGTTCTCCCAATCATATGCATCTCGAGCATATCCGCATCGGGCTCGAGGCCGGGCTGACGGTTTTCACCGAAAAGCCGATCGTCGTCACCATCGAGGAAAGCCTCGAGCTGGCGCGTCTTCTCCATCGTCACGGCCATGACCGTCTGCTGGTCGGCCTCGTGTTGCGCTATTCGCCGCTCTACCGCGACCTGCGGCAGGCGCAGGCCGAAGGACGGCTCGGCGAGATCGTGTCGATCGAGGCGTCCGAGCATATCGAGCCCTATCACGGCGCCTTCTTCATGCGCGACTGGCGCCGCTACGGCCGCTATGCCGGCGGTTTCATGCTGGAAAAGTGCTGCCACGACCTCGACCTCTATAATGGCGTGGTCGGTGCGCGTCCGCGCTACGTGTCCTCCTTCGGCGGTCGCAAGAGCTTCATTCCCGCCAACGATCCGCGCAATGAAGGCGCCAACGACATGGAAGTCTACCACCGCAAGCCGAGCGGCTGGGAAGGCTCCGACAAGGTGTTCGACAGCGATGGCGACCTGATCGACTATCAGACAGCGATCGTCGAATATGAAAACGGTGCGGCCATGACGTTCCACACCAATTTGAACGTGCCGGACCAGTTCCGCCGCTTCTGCGTCATCGGGTCCAAGGGCATGGCGGAAGGCGATTTCGTGCGCGGCTATCTCGATGTGCACAGTGCGCGCAACAACGAGAAGGTTGTCGCCAAGACCTATCAGGCGCCGTCCGAGATGTCGCATCATTACGGTGCCGACGAGCAGATGGCCGAAGACGTGTTCAAGTTCATTACGGAAGGCCAGACGCTGCCTGTGTCGGCGCTGAACGCCATCGAAGCGGGCATTCTCGCATTGGCGATGGATGAGGCCCGGTTTGCCCGCAAGGTCGTCGACCTCGCGCCTGTCTGGGCCGAGTACGATGCCTGCCTGCATGGCACAGCCGCTGCGTCATCCGCCGCACAGACCAAGTCTGCTTGAGAGGACAGGTCATGGAAGCCAAACGAAGCACCGTCCTCTTCGCCTGGCTCCTTATGGCGCCGGCTATTCTCTACGTCACCGTCATCGTCGCCTATCCGCTCGTGGATACGTTCATCCTGTCCTTCACGGATGCATCCCTGAAGAAGACGACGAACTGGGTGGGCTGGGCAAATTACAGCAAGATCTTCAACGCCACCTTCGCCGAAGTCATCATCCGGACCTTCATCTGGACGTTCTTTTCGGTGTCGCTGAAGATGATCATCGGCACGTTCGGCGCTTCCATGCTGAATGCGGCCGTGCCCGGCCGGGCGCTTTTCCGCGTGTTGACGATGCCGCCCTGGATCGTGCCCATGGCCATCGGCATCTTCATGTGGGGCTGGATGTATAACGGCCAATTCGGCATGATTTCGGGTCTGCTCCAGCGCTTCGGCCTGTCCGACAGCCCGATCGCCTTCCTTGCGCAGGGCTCCACCGCCTTCTGGGCGACGGTCATTACGGATGTGTGGATCGGCGTTCCCATGGTCACGCTCTATATGCTGGCGGCCATGCAATCGATCCCGCAGGATCTCTACGAGGCCGCCTGGACGGACGGTGCCGGCCGGCTCTACCGCTTCCGCCGCATTACCCTGCCGCTGCTGGTGCCGTCGATGATCACGATGTCGATGATTTCCATGATCTCCACCTTCAATTCCTTCGACATCATCTGGATTCTGACGCGCGGCGGGCCGACCGGCGAGACGACGACGATGATCATCGACACCTACCGGACGGCGATCGGCTCCAACAAATACGGGGAGGGTGCTGCGCGGGCGGTTCTCATCTGCATCTTCCTGTCGATCTTCTGCGTCTTCTACTTCCGCATGACCAGCCGCCTTTCTTCCGGAGACAAGCGATGAAAGAGCCGTCCGTCCTGATCAACCGTTATGCCTGGTACGAGATCATCGGGATCTATGCAGGGATCTTCGTCTTCCTCACCTTCCTACTGGCGCCCTTCGTCGAGGGGTTCCTGGTGTCGCTGAAGCCGTTGAGCCAGCTGTTCTCCTCGCCATACCGCTTCATTCCGGAAAACGGCTCGTTCGAGGCCTACCGAACCATGTGGGTCAGCGTTCCCGGCTTCGCACGCTACATCTTCAATTCGCTGTTCATCTCCAGCGTCGTCACCATCGCCGTCCTGATCCTCGTGGTGCCCGCGGCCTATGCCTTTGCGCGCTTCGAGTTCAAGGGCTCGGGCCAGCTGCTGGGCGCCTTCCTCGCGGTCAACATGTTCTCAGGTGCCGTGCTGCTCATTCCGCTCTTCCGGCTGATGCGCTCGCTCGGCGTGCTCAACACCTATTTCGCGATGATCGTGCCGGGCGTCGCTTTCCTTATCCCCACGGCCATCTGGCTGCTACGCACCTACATGATGCGCATCCCCAAGGAGCTGGACGAAGCCGCCTTCGTGGATGGCGCCAGTCATTTCTATACGCTGCGCCGCGTCATCCTGCCGATCGCCATGCCCGGCATCGTCGTTGTGGCCATCACCACCTTCATCGGCTCCTACGCGCAGCAGTTCATCTATGCGCTCACCTTCAATTCGAAGTCCGAATACGCGCCGCTCCCGGTGGGACTGTTTGCCTATTTCGGACGTCAGGAAGTCGTCTGGAACGAGCTCATGGCGGCGAGTTTCGTCGGCATCGCCCCGGCCATGATCATCATCTTCTTCCTGCAACGCTATCTCGTCAGCGGCCTGACCGCCGGCGCGGTGAAACAATAAGACCAACCACCAGAGAACAAACGGGAGCATAAAACATGACATTTCACTTCAAAACCGGGCTGCTGGCCCTGTCGCTGCTCGGCTCGACCGCGCTCGGCCTGCTCGGCACCGCTGTGACGGCACAGGCTGCCGACCAGGAAATCAGCTGGATCTATTGCGGCGACAAGATCGACCCGATCCACCAGAAGTACATCAAGGAATGGGAAGGCAAGAACGCCGGCTGGACCGTGAAGCCCGAACTGGTCGGCTGGGAGCAGTGCCAGGACAAGGCAACGACGCTGGCGGCTGCCGGTAATCCGGTCGGCATGGCCTATGTCGGTTCGCGCACGCTGAAGGAATTCGCCGAGAACGACCTGATCGTTCCCGTGCCGATGACGGATGAGGAAAAGAAGAGCTACTACCCCAACATCGTCGACACCGTGACCTTCGACGACAACCAGTGGGGCGTGCCGGTCGCCTTCTCGACCAAGGCGCTCTACTGGAACAAGGACCTCTTCGCGAAGGCCGGCCTCGACCCGGAAACCCCGCCGAAGACCTGGGCCGAAGAAATCGCCTTCGCCAAGCAGATCAAGGAAAAGACCGGGATCGCCGGTTATGGTCTGCCGGCCAAGACCTTCGACAACACCATGCACCAGTTCATGCATTGGGTTTACACCAATAACGGCAAGGTCATCGATGGCGACAAGATCGTCATGGACAGCCCGGAAGTTCTGGCAGCCCTACAGGCCGTCAAGGACATCACGCCCTATTCCGTCGAAGGCGCGACCGCCTACGAGCAGAACGAAATCCGTGCCATCTTCCTCGACGGCAAGGCCGGCATGATCCAGTCCGCCTCCGGTGCCGCGGCTCTTCTCAAGAAGACCGACATGAAGTGGGGCGTCGCGCCGCTGCCGCTCGGCCCTTCGGCCAAGGGTGAAGGTACGCTGCTGATCACCGACAGCCTGGCCGTCTTCAAGGGTACGGGCGTCGAGGAAAAGGCGATCGAGTTCGCCAAGTTCATCACCTCGCCGGGCCCGCAGGGCGAATACGAATTGCAGGGCGGCGCTGGCCTCACCCCGCTGCGTCCTTCGGCGCAGGTTGACGAATTCGTCAAGGCCGACCCGTCGTGGAAGCCGTTCATCGATGGTATCGCCTTCGGTGGTCCTGAGCCCCTGTTCAAGGATTACAAGGGCTTCCAGAATGCCATCATCGAAATGGTACAGTCGGTCGTGACCGGCAAGGCCGAACCGGCAGATGCTCTGAAGAAGGCTTCGGCCACGATCGAAGAGTACAAATAAGCCAGTCCCTGCCTGCTGTCGCGGCGACCTTTGCCGCTGCGACAGCACCTTCCCGGGAGCGGGTCCGGTCCTTTTGCGCCGACCCGTCCCCCTTTTTTCGTCCTGACCAACGCCGCCCGCTTCGGCGACCGGAGACCGATGTGATACAGCTCTTCCTCAACAAGGTGCAGAAGTTCTACGGCGACTTTGAAGTGCTCAAGGGCGTGCAGCTCGAGGTGATGAACGGCGAGTTCGTCGTCTTCGTCGGCCCGTCGGGCTGCGGCAAGTCCACGCTGCTGCGCATGATCGCCGGCCTCGATTCCACCACGAGCGGCGATATCATCATCGACGGCGTGCGCGTGAACGACCTTGCGCCGGTCAAGCGCGGCATCGCCATGGTCTTCCAGTCCTATGCGCTGTACCCGCACATGACCGTGTTCGAGAACATCGCCTTCCCCCTGCGCGTGGAAAAGATGGAGGAGAGCAAGCTCAAGGCCAAGGTCGAGAATGCGGCCCGCATCCTGCATCTCGAACAGCGCCTGCAGCAGAAGCCCGGCCTGCTTTCGGGCGGCCAGCGTCAGCGCGTCGCCATCGGCCGTGCTATCGTGCGAGAGCCCAAGATCTTCCTGTTCGACGAGCCCCTGTCGAACCTCGACGCGGCCCTGCGCGCCGATATGCGCATCGAGCTTGCCAAGCTTCACCGCGAACTCAAGGCGACGATGATCTACGTCACGCACGATCAGGTGGAAGCCATGACCATGGCCGACCGTATCGTCGTGCTGAATGCCGGCGATATCTCGCAGGTCGGCGCGCCGCTGGAGCTCTACCACAAGCCGAAGAACCTGTTCGTTGCCGGCTTCATCGGCAATCCGAAGATGAATTTCGTGCCGGTCACCTGCACGGCCATCGGCCCCGCCGGCGTCACGGTCGAATATCAGGGCCAGGCGGTCACGATCCCGGTCGCAAGCCGCGCCGATCTGGTCGGCCAGACCCTGACACTCGGCATTCGCCCCGAACACACGATGTTGACCCCCGGCGACCTTAACATCCCGATCATCCCCTCGGTCATCGAGCGGCTGGGCATCAACACGGTCGGCTATTCCAGCCTGTCGGACGGCACGCCCTATTGCGTGCTTCTGCCCGGTTCCGCACCGCTCGCCGTGGAACAACCCGTCTCCACCGGCATCATGGCGGCGGACTGCCATCTGTTCGAAGCCAGTGGCGAGGCGCTGGAGCGGACGGTGGACTGGCGGAATCTGGAGATACCCGCGGCTATGACGGCGGCTTGAGGGTCGGTAAAGAAAGACCCTCTCTGGCCTGCCGGCCATCTCCCCCCACAAGGGGGGAGAAGACCCGGAGCAACGCCCCGCTACCTAGCTGATGGAAATGGGGAGGTGGCCACAAGTCTTCTCACCCCTTGTGGGGGAGATGGCCGGCAGGCCAGAGAGGGTTTTTCTTTCTTAACCCCTCACCACACCAGCCCCCGCGCCGCAACATCCTCGACCCGCGTCACCACACCCTCCCGATGAAACGTCATGACATCGAACAGGTTCGACACCACGCAGGTGTGGTTCGGCACGATCAGCACCTTGTCGCCGATCTCGGGTCGGGCGCCCGTCACCCGTGACAGGTCCACCACGCCATGCTCTTCGGACAGGCCGGTGATGACCGCATCCGGGTAGTCCACAATCACGCCGTAATCCGAAAATCCGAGCAGATCCGACGTCAACGCCTTGGAGCCGGCATCGAGGACCGCGCGGTCTGGCGTCGGGCGGGCGACGACAGTGGCCAGGACCTGCATGGCGCAGTCGTCGAGCGTGCAGTGGCCGGAGCGGGCCATGGCGCGGTCGTTGTAGACGTAGGTTCCTGCCCGATGCTCGGTGGCCGAGGGCACGTGGTGGGCGGAGAAGAGGCTCGGCGTTCCCCCGTGGCTGACGATCGGGCAGGGGATGCCGAGAGCCTTCAGGCTGGCGATGGCGCTGGAGAAGAAGGCTTCCACGGCCGCTTCGTCATGGGCCTTGGGGTAGGTCAGCAGACCGCCGAAGGTAAGGCCGTCTGCAGCAGCAATCGCCTGTGCCAGGAACACCGCTGCCGCCGGGTCCTGCACGCCGCAGCGTCCGGCGCCAGTGTCGCATTCGACCAGCACGATCAGCGGCTTGGCGCCTGCAAAACGGGCGGAGAGGCCGGCGACCGTGACAGTGCTGTCGGCGACGACCTTGAGGCTTGCAATCCGCTCGTTGAGCACCTTCAGCCGGTCGAGCTTTTCGGGCCCGAGAATGTTGAAGGTGATCAGGATATCGTCGAAGCCGGCGTCTGCGAAAACCTCGGCTTCGGTGATCTTCTGGCAGTTGATGCCGCGCGCGCCGGCGGCTTCCTGCGCCTTGGCGATGGCGGGGATCTTGTGGGTCTTGATGTGCGGCCGGAAGGCGAGGCCGTGGCTGTCGAGATAGGTCTGCACGCGGGCGATGTTCGCCGCCAGCCGGTCCTCGTCGATGAGGGGCAGTGGCGTCGACAGCGACAGAATGGGCTGGCCGATCTGCGGCCGGGGCGGGGTGGTCATCGGCGTCTCTCCCGGTGGTCTCGTTTTTGATGGTGCTTCGTCTTCTGCCGGTTGCCGGAGATTTGCGCAACGGGCTCTCCGATCCGCAAGCGCCGTCCTATCCCGCATCCGCCGCTAACGTGGCATGTCCATGCGGGTCGTCGATGATCGGCCAGATTTCGCGCGAGGCTCGGCGATAAGGGGTTTTTGCCGGGTTGTTCGGGTAGGGCGAGCCGGCGGAGCAGTAGAGGATCTCGGAGGCAATTTTCGAGAAAGCGGCATAGAAGTGGTTGGTGGATTTGATCACCAGCACGTGCTTCTCGGTGGGGTCGATGCCGAGCGCGGTGAAGAGCGACGGGTCATAGCTCTGGACGCGGACCGAACTCAGGATGATGTCGATGCCATCGAGGTGGATGTGCGCGGCGTCGCCGAACGGCGCGACGCTCTCGCCGAAGCGCATCTCGGCATTGCGGACGACGCGCTTGACGGTGACGAGCCCGTCGATCGGGCTACCGGTGCCGGGCGCGGATTTCGCGCCGAAGCGGAGCGGAATTTCGGCGCCTGTGCCGGCCGCGAGGCAGATCTGCACGGCGATCGGATCCCAGATCATGCCCACCGCGACATTGCTGGCTCCGCGCGCCAGAAGGGCCGCCAGGATGACTGTCGCATCCCCGGCCGTGCCGCCGCCCGGATTGTCCCACATATCGGCGATGACGACGGGCCCGCGCGGGTTGGCCAGCGCCCGGTCGATCGCTTCCGCCTCGTCGATCTGCGGCATCATGAAGGTTCCGCGCTTGGAGAACAGCTCGAGGCCGAGTTCGCGGGCCAGTCGTTCGCCCTTGTCGGGATGTCCGTTCGTGATGGCGATGGTTTTCGTGCCCATCTCCGGCACGTCGCCGGCCATGAAGCCGTGGATGACGGAGAGGGACAGGATGTCGGGATCGTCCGCCTCTATCCGCATCAGCCGGTCCACGAAAGAGCGCATTGGCTCCCGCGAGGTCGGGAAGACGTCGATCATCCGGCAGTCGAACACGGACATGACCGGCTTCACACGGCCCTCCAGCGTGTCCACCGCGATCCGCCAGAGGTCCTCGGCGCGATCGACGAAGTCGGTGTGCGGGAATTCCTTGAAGACGACGAAGAAATCGACGGCCGCGACGCGCTTTGCAGTGAGGTGGCTGTGGGGATCGATTTCGGCGCAGAGGAGAATATCCGGGCCGACGATCTCGCGGATGCGCGTCAGAAGATCACCTTCCGGATCGAGATAGCCGTCGGCCACCATCGCGCCGTGAAGCCCCATGACCACGCCATCGACGGGCATTGCGGCCCGCAATTGGTCGAGAATCTCGTCGCGCAGGCTCTCATAGGCCTGCCGGTTGATGAGACCGGCGGGGTCCGCCCAGGCGGCGGTGCCCTCGATCAGCGTCCAGCCTTTTTCCGCGCAGACCTTCCGTCCCACAGTGATGGGGGCGGTGCACAGGGTCGGGGTTTCCGGATGCTGGCCCGGAGGGGCGTAGAGGGACTCCTCGAACGCGCGTCGGTCGATGCAGATCGGCGCGAAGGTGTTGGT
Source organism: Ferranicluibacter rubi (assembly GCF_011603255.1). Taxonomy (GTDB): domain Bacteria; phylum Pseudomonadota; class Alphaproteobacteria; order Rhizobiales; family Rhizobiaceae; genus Ferranicluibacter; species Ferranicluibacter rubi. The sequence continues at coordinate 21,459 of NZ_JAANCM010000014.1, forward strand.
TTCCGTGGCGAGGGCGGCGGTAAAGAGACGCAACGGGCTAGGCCTTCCGCAGGTTGGCAGGGCAAGGCGCGGATCTGCGCGCCGCCCGATCTGTTGTCGCTCAGGCAGCCGGGTTCGGCAGGTAACCGGTGAAACCGCAGATCTTCCAGCGGCCCTCATGCAGGCGGCAGGTATAGAGCGTCTGCCACTGCATCACGTCGAGGCTGCCATCGGTCTTGCGGATGCCGCCCTGGAATTTCTTGCGGGCAAGAGCCGTTTCGCCCTTCACCTCGATCTCTTCCAGCGTCGTCGTTGCAAAGATCGCCTGGCGTGGGTCTTCGCCATAGGTCTGGCCCTGAAAGTCGCGAGCCTGCTTCAGCCATTCGTCGCGATAAGCGGCGAGCGACGGAAACGCCAGGTTCCAGTCGTCCGGGTTCGGCTTGTGATTGCCGCTGATGGCGAGAAAGCCGTCCTCGACGAAATCGCCCGAGACCATCGACCAGTCCGCAGCGAGAAAGGCGTCGATGTCGCGGGGGACCAGCATCTCCCAGATGGAATGGCGCGCCACGTCGCTCGCCGGAAAGGGATTGGCATGGGGATCACGCATGGAATGACCTTCAATCTAAATTATTTTCATGGAAGCTCAAAAACTCTGGCCAAGTTCGGTTTTCTATGGTCCATTGTCAATCATCGACGAAAATAATTTGCACGAGGGCCGCGATGACCATCAAGCGATATGGCACTGAGAAAGCCGGTGCCGGTGGCCAGAGGCTGCCTTTCGCCCGCGCTGTGGAGGCTGCCGGCTGGCTGCATGTGTCCGGCCAGGTGGCCATGGAAGACGGCGAGATCATTCCGGGCGGCATCGTCGAGCAGACCCACAAGACCATCGCCAATGTACTCGCCATTCTGGATGAGGCCGGTTACGGCGTCGAGCATGTCGTGCGTTGCGGCGTCTGGCTGGACGATCCGCGTGACTTCTGGACCTTTAACAAGATCTACCAGTCATATTTCGGCGAGCATCCGCCAGCCCGCGCCTGCGTTCAGGCGTCCATGATGGTGGATTGCAAGGTCGAGATCGACTGCATCGCCTACAAGGCGCTGGTGTAAGGAACGCGGCAGAGGTCCGCGTTAAAGGGCTTCAGGGGGAGGCGGGATGGATATCTTCACGACGATCCAGGAAGGCCGGGCACAGTTTTCGCCGTCCGAGCAGCGGATTGCCGATATTCTCCTCGGCGACTTCGAGTTCGCGGTCAACGCCTCCATCATCGAGCTTGCCGAACGTGCGGAGGTATCGCCGCCGACCGTCACCCGTTTCTGCCGCAATGTCGGCTGCCAGAGCTTTTCCGACTTCAAGGTGAACCTTGCAAAGACCGCCTTCATCGGCGTGCGCTATCTCAACCCGGAGGCGAAAAGCACCGAGCCGGCGGATGTGGCGGAGGATGTCATCACCAAGGCACAGAACGCGCTGTTCATGATGCATCGCGCGCTCGATCCCGCGCTGCTGGACAAGGTGGCCGACCGCGTATCCCGCGCCGAGATGGTCTATACGTTCGGCTCCGGCGGCAACTCCTCGATGATCGCGACCGAGATGCAGAACCGGCTGTTTCGCCTGGGCTCCCGGGTGACGGCCAGCAACGATCACAACATGCAGCTGATGCTGACGGCCGCCGCCCGCACCAATGACGTGATCGTCGGCTCGTCTTTCTCGGGCCGCAATCCGGACCTCGCGCGCTGCTTCACGATCGCCCGCGAAAATGGCATCACCACCATCGCGCTCACGCAATCGGACAGCCCGGTTGCCCGGGCGGCCGAACTGGTGGTCGGCATCGACCTGCCGGAGGGGGCCAACATCTTCCGCCCCACATCCACGCGCTTCGCCTTCCTCGCCGTCGTCGATGTAATCGCGAGCCTCGTCGCTTATCGCAACCGCAAGCTTTCCACCGTGACGCTGCGCCATATCAAGCAACAGTTGGTCGAACACCGCGATGGTGACGACCGCCAGATCCTCGGAGACTGACCATGCCGTGCACCTCTGCCCGTTCGAGAAGGGGTTGCCGATGAGCCGCTCGGTTGCCGTCGTGACGGGCGCTGCCGGCGATATCGGCCGTGCGATCGCCTCTCGCCTGTCCGAAAGCCATGATGTGGTCGCGCTGGTCGATATCGACGCGACGGCGCTCGATGCGGCTGCCGGCGCGCTTGGGCCCTCCGATCGCTTCGCGACGATCGTCTGCGACGTGACCGACGAGGCGAGCATTCGGTCGATGGCGGAGGCTACGGCCGGCCTCGGCCTTGTGCGCACGCTGGTCAACAATGCCGGCGCGGCGCGCGCCGTCAGCCTGCACGATACGGACGGTGCCATCTGGCGGGCCGATGCGGCGCTCAATCTGGAAGCACCGTTTCTGGTGTTCCGCGCGCTGGAAGCCGCGCTGAAGGAAGCGCAGGGCTCCGTCGTCAACATTACCTCCGTCAACGGCCTCGCCGTGTTCGGCCACCCCGCCTACAGCGCTGCCAAGGCGGGGTTGATCCATCTGACGCAGTCGATTGCTGTCGAATACGGAAAGTTCGGCATCCGCGCCAATGCTGTTGCGCCGGGCACGGTTCGCACGCAGGCTTGGGAGGTGCGCGCGAGTGCCAACCCCCAGGTGTTCGAGGATGTGAAGCGCTGGTACGCGCTTCGCCGCATCGCGACGGCGGAGGATGTGGCCAACGCCGTTTTCTTCCTGGCCGGCGAGCAGGCCCGCGCCATCACCGGCGTCTGCCTCGCGGTGGATTGCGGGCTGACGGCCGGACAGGCCGAGCTGGCGCGGACCTTTTCGCAATCCGACAATTATTGACATCACGACCGTCCAGAAGGGAAACCACCATGGCAAAGGCACATAATTTCCGGCTCGAAAACAGCTGGCACCCGATCGAGGGAGAAGACTGCGGCGGCTTCGTTTTCACGCTGTTCAATCTGTCGGACGCGCCCGTTTCCGGCTTCAAGCTCGCCTATACGTCGCTGACACGGGTGATGGACGATCCCGCCTGCGGCAATGCCACCTTCCTGATGCGCAATGCCAATTTCCACCAGTTCGCCCCGCCGGAAGGCTTCGTGCTGGCGCCGGGTGGCAGCTGGCGCTTCACCGTGTCCGGTCTCTGGCGTCCGGCAAAGCACCGAACGGACGGCGCGAAATCCGCTTATCTGACGCTCGGTGACGGTGCCCATGTGCCTGTCGATGTGGACGACCTGCTTCTCGGCGGGCGTCCGGCGGAACCTGCACCCGACCTCTTGCCGAAGGGCGAAGTGACGGAGCCGTTCTACCTGCTTCCCTGGCCGAAGGCCGCAAGCCTCACGGCAGGGCATGCCGTGCCTGTCGCGCTCTACCCCGCGGAGGGAACGGGAGTCGAGGATCTGAAGGCGGTCAGCGCGGTGATTGCGCTTTACCGGCGTCTTTTCAGCGTGGGGCATGTGCCGCTGTCGCTAGCGCCGGTTCATGAAGGGCGCGCCTTGCAATTCCAACAGGCCGAAGATCTCGGAGCCGAAGGCTATACACTCGACTTCGGCGATGTCGTCATGCTTGGCTACGGCGGCCCTGCCGGCAGGCAGTACGGGCTGACGGCACTCGCCCAGATGCTGCACGGTGCCCGGACCGAAAAGGCCATGTTCCGCTTTCCCTCGGCCGGCGAAATCGCGGACGCACCGCGCTATGTCTGGCGCGGCTGCCATCTCGATGTGTCGCGGCAGTTTTATCCGGTTGCCGATGTTAACAGGCTGATCGACATTCTCGCCTGGTACCGGATGAACGTGTTCCACTGGCATCTCTCGGATGACGAGGCCTGGCGGCTGGAGATCAAGGCCTATCCGACGCTGACGACGCTCGGCGTGCTGCGTGGGCCGGAGGAGCCGATGCTGCCACAGCTCGGCAACGGCGCCGAGCCGGTCGGCGGGTTTTACTCGCAGGACGACGTGAAGGCGATCGTCGCGCATGCGCTGGCGCTGCATGTCGAGGTCGTGCCGGAGATCGACATTCCCGGCCACAGCACCGCGACGCTGGTCGCCCTGCCGGAACTTGCCGACGGGCAGGAAGCGCCCGACAGCTATCGCTCCGTCCAAGGCTTTCCTAACAATGCGTTGAACCCCGCGGTCGAGGAAACCTACGTTTTCCTTGGCAAAGTCTTCGACGAGATGGTGACGCTCTTCCCCTCGAAGCTCCTCCATATCGGCGGCGACGAGGTGGCCTCGAACACATGGATGGCGTCTCCACTCGCGCGCAAGCTGATGGCGGACGAGGGCATCGAGGGCACGTTCGGGCTGCAGAGCTATTTCATGAAGCGCATCCAGCAGATGCTGGGGACACGCGGCCGCCGTCTTGCCGGCTGGGACGAGGTTTCCCATGGCGGCGGCGTCGATCCTGAGGGAACCCTGCTGATGGCTTGGCAGAAGCCGGAGGTCGGGGTGGAACTGGCACGCCAAGGCTATGATGTGGTGATGACGCCGGGGCAGGCCTATTACCTCGATATGGTGCAGGACGAGGCCTTCCAGGAGCCGGGCGCAAGCTGGGCCGGCACCGTGCCGCCGCAGCACACCTACACGTACGAGGCGGTCGGCGATTTCCCGGAAGCGCTGCAGGCCCGCATGCGCGGCGTGCAGGCCTGCATCTGGTCGGAGCACTTCCTCAACCGCGACTATTTCAACCACCTCGTTTTCCCCCGCCTCGCAGCGGTTGCCGAGGCCGCGTGGACGCCACGGGAGCGCAAGGACTGGCAGCGGTTTGCGGCCTTGGCGCCGTTGAGCCCGAAGCTTTAGGAAAAAAACCCTCTCTGCCCTGCCGGGCATCTCCCCCACAAGGGGGGAGAAGACCTGGGGCGGGCCTCTCTTTCCTTCAGCAGGCGTTGAAGGGTGAAGCGGTGGGCCGACCGCGAGTCCTCTCCCCCCCTTGTGGGGGAGATGGCCGGCAGGCCAGAGAGGGTTTTCCTTCCTTTCTTCTTTCTCCCGCCCAACCCGAAACCCATCCAAGGGCCAGAAATCATGACCTTCCGTATCGCCGTCGGCGGCATCCATACCGAGTGCAGCACCTCTTCCCCGGTCCTGATGCGGCCCGAGGATTTTCGCGTCCTGCGCGGTCCCGATCTGCTGTCGGCCGAGAATTTTTCGTTTTTGCCAAACCCCGATGTCGCGCTGCTGCCGCTGCTTCACGCCCGCGCCGTGCCCGGCGGGCCTCTGGCGCGGGAGACCTATGAGGGGTTCAAGGCGGAATTCCTCGATCTGCTGAAGGCGTCCCTGCCGCTCGATGGCCTCTATCTCGCCATGCATGGCGCTGTGAATGTCGAGGGCATGGATGATGCGGAAGGGGACTGGATTTCGGCGGCACGCAGCGTGGTCGGGCCCGACATCCCCGTGGCGGCGAGCTACGACCTGCATGGCAACGTCACCCAGCGCATCATCGACCAGCTGGATATCTTCGCGGCCTACCGCACCGCGCCGCATATCGACACGCGCGAAACCATGGTGCGGGCCTGGTCCATGCTGATAAAGACGCTGCAGACCGGCGAAAAGCCCGGTGTCGCCTGGGCGCCGGTGCCGGTGCTGCTGCCGGGCGAGCGCACCTCCACCGAAGACGAGCCGGCGAAGAGCCTCTACGGCGCGCTGTCGCGGCACGATGCGGTGCCGGGTGTGTGGGACGCGAACCTGATGGTCGGCTATGTCTGGGCGGACGAGCCGCGCGGAACGGCCTGCGCCGTCGTGACTGGAACGGACAAGGCGGCGGCGGAAGCTGTCGCCGCCGAGATCGCGAGATCCTACTGGGATGCCCGCGAGGCCTTCCGCTTCGGTCCCGTCACCGGGCCACTCGAGGAGATGCTCGATATTGCTCAGGGGACGGAGACACGGCCGATCATCCTCGCGGATTCCGGCGACAACCCCACGGGCGGCGGCGTGGGCGACCGGGCGGATGTGCTCAACGCCCTGATCGCACGTGATTTTCAAGGCGCCGTCATCGGCGGCATCACCGACCGGCCTGCGGTGGAAGCCTGCTTTGCGGCGGGTGAGGGCGCGACCCTGTCGCTGCGGATCGGCGGCGCGCTCGATCCCGCGAGCCCTTCGGCCGAGGTTTCCGCCACCGTCGTCCGTCTCGACGACCCGGCAGGCGCTGAGGCGCGGCAGGCGGTCGTCACGGTCGGTGGCATCACGGTCATTCTCGCGGCGCGCCGGCGGCCCTACCACGATATCGCCGACTTCACCCGCCACGGCATCGACCCGAAGGGCGTGCGGCTGCTCGTGGTCAAGTCCGGCTATCTCTCGCCCGAGCTTGCGCCCATCGCCCAGCCGAACCTCATGGCCCTGACGGACGGCGTCATCAATCAGGATATCGAGCGTCTGCCCAACGAGCGGCGCCGCCGCCCGTCCTATCCTTTCGACCGGGCCTTCGATTACGTGCCGGAGCCGCAGTCGTCCGCCCGCTGGAAGTAGGCGTATCTTTGCAAGGCGTCATCGCTGAAAAATAGGCAACGGCGCCTCTCGCACCGTTGCACTTGGGGTGCGGGCGTATAAGATCGTTCGCATTCTCACATTCCCGGCGATTTGCCGTCTCCTCCAGCTGGGCCGTTCCGCGCCCTGGTGTCCCCATGAGCCTATCGATCGCGACCGCCCTCCGGGACCCGTCGCTGCGCGTCAGCGCGCTTGCCATCTTCTTCTTCGGGTTCTCCGGGGCGGCGACCCAGCCCTATCAGTCGATCATCGGCATCCGTGAACTCGGGTTGACCGATAGCGGCTATGCCAGCCTGATGTTTGCGGCGGCTGCCGTCAGCGTTACGGCAAGCGTGCTCATGGGCATCTTCGCCGACCGGCTCGGCGATTACCGCACCTCCATCCTCTATGTCGCGCTGTTCGGCATCTCCGGCTTTGCGCTCGTCTACGTCTCGGCGACGATCACTGCCTTCGTTATCGCCAAGCTCGTCCTTCTGCCCGTCTTCGGCGCGTTGAATTCGCTGATCTTCGCCAATGTGCGCGCGGCCTCCGGCGGACTGGCGCAATCGCAGCTGGTGGCGGTCAACGCGACGATGCGCGCCACCATCTCGCTTTCCTGGGTGCTGGTGCCCGGCATCGTCGGCATTGCGCTGGCGGGATCGCAATCCATGCTGCCGGCCTATCTGATCGCGGCGCTGGCCGCCGGCGTCTGCTTTATCCTTGCCGCCTTCTATCTGCCGCGGCCTTTGCCGCTCGGGACCCGGGACGATGTCGCGCGCTACCGGGTCCTCGCCTCGCTGCGTGAGGTCGTATCGCCGCGCGTCGCCCTGCGGCTTCTCGCTATCGCGCTCATTTGCTCCATGCTGTTCGTCAACGATGCGGTGCGGTCGCTGATCATCACGGGCAAGGCCGGCGGCACGGTGCGCGACATCGGTATCGTCGTCGGCGTCGTGGCGCTTCTGGAAATCGTCTTTATCCTGTTCTGGAGCGCGGCCGAGCGGCGGATCACGTCGCTGCGCTCGCTGGTCATCGGCGCCACGCTCTATGCAGTCTACATGGCGCTGCAGGGCATGGCGACGCAGACCTGGCATATCTATGCCCAGACGATCATCAGCGGCATCGCCGCCGCCGCCATCATCAGCCTGCCGATCACCTATCTGCAGGACCTCATCGCCGACCGTCCCGGCCTCGGCAGCTCGCTGATCGCCGTCAACATGTTCCTCAGCGCCGGCATCAGCGCCGTCGTCTTTGCCGCAGGCACGCGGCTTGGGGATTACAGTTTTACGTCCATCCTCGGCGGCGTCATTGGCCTCGTGGGCGTCGTCCTGCTGGTGGTGCTGGATGGGCGCAAGGGGCGGGCGAGGGCCTGAGCTGCGGTTTGCACTGAGCCGCAACGAAAAACACCGGAGCGTCGATCGCTCCGGTGTGATGTCTCGACGAAGTCTTGAGCGCGTTGGCTCAGGACGCCTTGGCGCCGGCCAGCACTTCCTCGCACCAGCTCGGGCCGCCCGGATGGCGGCGGTCGCCGACGAGGCGAACCGAACGGATGATGTAGTCGGAGGACACCGTAAGCTGTACCGAGCAGCTGAGATATTCGGTGCGGGCCGGTGACGTCTGCTTGCCGCGCGAGCCGTCCGCCTTCTTGGCGTAGGTCGCGGGAACCTTGCGGTTGCGGTAGCCGCCCTTCCACGAATAGAGCGTATCGCCGCCGCTCTGCACGTCGGCGATCGGCGGGCCGAACTGGGCGAAGAAGATGCCGGCCGGCTGTCCGGCCCAGCGGGCTTCGACCGCGTTCTGCTGCATTGGCGCAATGGTCGTGCATCCGGCAAGTACCAGCGCAAGGCCGGCAGCGGCGAAAACCCGCAAGGTCATATATCGTCCCCTTCGAAAGATCCTGAAACCGGACGCCCTGCCGCCTGCCGCCAGCCCCGTGCCGACATCGAGGCGCACCGCCCGTTCGCTCACGCCTCTAGCGCCAATCGTGTTCAAAGAAAATCGGTCGGACCCTGCCGATGCGCAATAATTTCCAAGCGTTGCCGAAAATCTCTATCACCCGCCACGCCACTTGGGCTCTGCGACATCATCCTGTCAAAAACTGACCTGAACCGATGATTTGCCGCTTGTGGAATGAAAAACGCTGTTCTATAGAAACGCCGCTGGTCACGGAGTGTAGCGCAGCCTGGTAGCGCACCACGTTCGGGACGTGGGGGTCGCAGGTTCAAATCCTGCCACTCCGACCAGCGGAAAAATGGCTTTCCCGAAGCCAACCTTTTCTTTCCCGTTATCCGCTTATTCTCACAGGACGCTTGCCGCCGTTTCGGCTGACTGCTTGCTCATTTGGTGTTCAGATCAGTGTTGCAGACCCCACGGCACTATCCGACGCGTCAGACCGGTAAAACGATCCATCAGACCAAAAGCAGCACCGGGGCGGACACGGTGATGAGCGCGGCGCCGGCAGCGACGATGATCTTGAGAAGGCTGGCGTCGAAGGACATTTTCTGCTGCTCGGTCATGCTTCACTCCCACCGCTTGTCTTATGATTTTTATGACGGGTTAACGCGCGAGGTCGGGAGAATGTTTCGAGGAGCCGGCGCGCTCCGAAGCGATTGCTTGACGTGCCGCAATGGTGCTTTTCATGAACGAGCGCCCCACCTGTGTGTATTGCCGCCGGACAAGACGGCGATCGCCTGTGGAGAGCTTTTCCGGTGAAGTCCGGTTCACTGGAAAGGCTTCAGACTGCCTCCAGAATCCGCCGTTGCAGATCCACCGCACGCGGATCGGCCAACTCCCGGCGGGGACGGTCGAGATCGATATCGATGTCCAGTGCGACGGCGCCTTCGCGCAGTACGACGACGCGGTCGGCCAGTGCCACGGCTTCCGCGACGTCATGGGTGATCAGCACGGTGGTGAAACCGCGCGCAGTCCACAGGGTTTCGAGAAGGCGGTGCATCTCGATGCGCGTCAGGGCGTCGAGAGCGCCGAAGGGCTCGTCGAGCAGGAGGATGCGCGGCTGGCTGACGAGGGCGCGAGCGAGCGCCACGCGCTGTTTCTGCCCACCGGAGAGCACGCTCGGCCAGTCGTTTTCCCGGCCTTCGAGGCCGACATCCCGAAGCGTGGCGCGGGCCGTTTCCTGCCAGTCGGGCCCGCGAGCGATACCGACATTCTCTCCCACGCGCTGCCACGGCACCAGTCGGGCTTCCTGGAAGAGGAGGCGCACATCGGGATTGAGCCCTTCGACCGTCTCACCGCCGATGGCGACGGTGCCGGAGGTCGGTTTGTCCAGCCCGGCGATGAGGCGCATCAGCGTGGACTTGCCGCCGCCCGAGCGGCCGACGACGGCGAGGAACCGGCCGGCGGGCACATCCAGCGAGAACTTCTCGAGGACGCTGAGCGCGCCGAAGCGCTTTTCCACGTTCGACAGCGACAAAGGCAGGCCGTTGACCGGGGGTGCCGACTGTCTCGTTTCCAGTCGTTGTGCCGTATGGGAAGATTTCAGTGCGAGGGTCATGGCGTTCCCTTTTCCTGGCCCTGATAGGCCGGATGCCAGGAGAGGACGCGCCGTTCGATGGCGCGCGTGGCGAGATCGGCGACCTTGCCGAGCAGGGCGTAGACGATGATGCCCAGCAGCACGACGTCCGTCTGCAGGAACTCGCGGGCATTCATGGTCATGTAGCCGATGCCGTTGGTGGCCGAGATGGTTTCCGCGACGATGAGCGTCAGCCACATGAAGCCGAGCGCGTAGCGCAGACCCACGAGGATGGAGGGCAGGGCGCCGGGCAGGATGATGCGCAGGATCATGGCGCGGCGGTTGAGCCCGTAGACCTCGGCCATCTCGACGACCTGCGGGTCGATGGTGCGCACGCCGTAGAAGGTGTTCATGTAGATCGGAAAGAACACGCCGACGGAAACGAGGAAGATCTTCGCCGTCTCGCCGATGCCGAACCAGAGGATGACGAGCGGGATGAGCGCCAGATGCGGCACGTTGCGCACCATCTGGATGGTGCTGTCGAGGAAGGTTTCGGCTGGCCGCCACAGGCCGTTGACCACGCCCAGCACAAAGCCGACGCCGCCGCCGATGAGGAGGCCGATCACCGCGCGCTGGGTGGAGGCGAGCGTGTGGTAGAGAAGCGAGCCATCGAGCAGCAGCCGCCAGAAGGCGGCGGCGACCGACGTCGGCGCGGGAATGAGGCGGGCGGTGACGAGGCCGCTGCGCGAGGCAATCTCCCAGAGGATGAGGATCGCGATCGGCAGCGCCCAAGGCGCAAGGCGTTGCCAGAGGACGCCGCCCGCTCCGGAAGCCGTGTCCGAGACCGGGCTTTTCCGCGTCACATTCGAGGTGTCGTTTTTAGATCCGGCGAGAGAGGCTTCCGCCATCAGGCGCCACCCTTGCGGACGTTATCGGCAATGACGATCGGTGCGGGGATGAGGCCGAGCGTGTGGAACGTATCGGCAATCGCCTGCTGCTGAGCGACGACGGCGTCGCTGAGCGGCGTGACGCCGAAGGACTGGCGTTCGAGCGCGATGGCGAGGACATCGCCGGGAATGCCGACGATGGGGGCGAGTTCCTGTGCGGCCGTTGCGGTGTTCGCCTTTGCCCACTGGTCGATCTCGCCGATGGCGGCGATCGTGACGTCGAGCGCTTCGGCATGGGCGTCCACGAAGGTCTTGGTGCTCAGATAGAACTGGTGGTTCGGCACGAGGTTTTCGCCGTTGCGCAGGGTGCGTGCGCCGATCGCGGCTTCGGCGGCGGCCTGGAAGGGATCCCAGATCACCCAGGCATCGACGGCGCCCTGTTCGAAGGCGGCGCGGGCATCGGCCGGCGGCAGGAACGAGGTCTTGATATCGGTATAGGCAAGCCCCGCATCTTCCAGCGCCTTGACCAGCAGGAAGTGGACGTTGGAGCCCTTGTTCAGCGCGACGTTCTTGCCCTTCAGGTCGGCAACCGTCTTGATAGGGCTGTCGGCCGGCACGAGGATGGCTTCGCCGCGGGGCGCCGGCGGCTCGTGGGCGACATAGACGAGGGGCGCGCCGGCGGCCTGTGCGAAGATCGGCGGCGTCTCGCCGGTCGAGCCGAAATCGACGGCGCCGACGTTCAGCGCTTCCAGCAGTTGCGGCCCGGCCGGGAATTCGGACCATTCCACAGTGTAGCCGATCGCCTCCAGCTTCTCCTCCAGAATGCCCTTGCCCTTCAGCAGCACCAGCGTGCCGTATTTCTGGTAGCCGACGCGGATGACCTTGTCGGCGGCGCGGGCGGGCAGGGTGCCGAGAAGGGGAAGAAGCGCCGTGCCGGCCAAAGCGGCGGTGAGGGAACGTCTGGTGATCAGCATGAGATGTGCTCCGTCGCAAGTCCGAAAGTCCCGAGGGTCAGGCCCCGGAAAATGAGTAGGTCTGTAGACTAAGCGTGGAGCCCGCCGATGACAGATATCGCATGCTCTTTTTCACGGCCTCGCGAGCATGTGTTTGTGCCGATGCGAGCGCTTACGCAAAGCATCGACCATGATCGGCCGTAGAGCGTTCAAGGACGCGCGGCGGGTGGCCGTCCTGCCGGCACCGTTTCGCCGGAAGGGCGCGCTTGAGAAAGCAATTTCACATATGCGCGAAAAAATAGTCTATTAAAACTGTGTATTTTTAGGCCTGCGTCTACGCTGTCTCCATCGGCATCCCGATCCCATCCGACTTCCCCATCCCATCGACTTCCCATGGAGACAGCGTCATGACGATCCACCAGCCACCAGACGTCGCAGAACAGCAGGGCGTGCGCCAAGCACCGAGCGTGCCGACGGGCGCACCGACCTTCAAAAGCCGGCACCCGGAGACGCTGGCGCTGCATGGCGGCAGCTTCCGGTTCGATCCGACGACCGGTGCCGTGGCGGTGCCGATCTACCAGACCTCGTCGTTCCAGATCTCCAACACGGAAACGGCCGACAAGCTCTTTGCGCTCGAAGCCCCCGGCCATCTCTATTCCCGCATCTCCAATCCCACGCAGGATGCCTTCGAGCAGCGGCTCGCCGAAATCGAAGGCGGCGCTGCGGCGCTGGCCGTTGCCTCGGGCCAGGCGGCGTCCGCCTATTCCATTCTCAATCTCGCCCGTCACGGCGACAATATCGTCAGTGCCGCAGGCCTCTACGGCGGCACCTGGGCGCTGTTTGCCGCAACGCTGAAGAGCTTCGGCATCGAGACCCGCTTCGTGGATGCGACGGATCCGGAGGCTTTCGCACGCGCGACGGACGACCGGACGCGGGCCTATTACGGGGAATCCCTGCCCAATCCAAAGCTGGAGGTGTTCCCGATCGCAGAGGTCTCGGCCATCGGGCGGCGCTTCGGCATTCCGCTGATCGTGGACAATACGGCGGCCCCCCTGATCATCCGCCCGCTGGAGCACGGTGCGGCCATCGTGGTCTACTCCACCACCAAATATATCGGCGGCCATGGCACCTCGATCGGCGGGGCGATCATCGATGGCGGAAATTTCCCGTGGCGGGACCTCGCGGAGCGGCATCCGAACCTCAACGAGCCCGACCAGAGCTATCAGGGCAAGACCTGGATCGAGAAGGCGGATGCGATCGGCTTCCACCCCTACATCCTGCGCGCGCGTGCCGTGCTGCTGCGCGATCTCGGGGCCGCCATCAGCCCGCAAAATGCGTTCAACCTGATCCAGGGTCTGGAGACGCTGCCGCTGCGCCTGCGCCAGCACAATGACAACGCGATCAAGGTGGCCGATTTCCTCCTCTCCCACCCCAAGGTGGACACGGTGATCTTCCCGAAGTTCCAGACGGGTCAGGCACGCGAAAGAGCCGAGGCCTACTTTGTTCCGGGAAGCTATGGCGCGCTTGTGGGCTTCGAGCTGAAGGGCGGCCGCGAGGCGGGGCGCCGGTTCATCGATGCGCTGACGCTCTTCTATCATCTTGCGAATATCGGCGATGCCCGGTCGCTGGCCATCCATCCCTCGACCACGACGCACTCGCAACTGAGCGTCGAGGACCAGCGGGCGGCAGGTGTGACCCCCGGATATGTCAGATTGTCGATCGGCATCGAGCATCCCGACGACATCATCGCCGATCTGCGCCAGGCGATCGACGCAGCCTGAAGATCAAGCAACCAGCAGGGGGATACCGATGACCGAGACTGCCACGCACCGCTTCACGCCACCACCCGCCTCCCGATCGGTAAGGGTGGAATGGCCGACAGTTCTTCTCGCCGTCGGCATCCACGGAGGCTTTCTGGCGGTGACGTGGTGGTGGGCGGTGCTGCCGCTGCCGCTGGTGGTCGTCATCGGCGGTTTGTTGATCGCGTGGCACGCCTCGCTGCAGCATGAGGTCATCCATCATCACCCGACACGGAGCCGGCGCATCAACGATGCGATCGGCTCCGTGCCTCTGTCTCTCTGGCTGCCATATCCGATCTACAAGGACAGCCATCTCGACCATCACCGCGACGAGTTCCTGACCGACCCGGTGGAAGATCCGGAATCCTCCTATTTCACGCAGGCCATGTGGCTCAGCCTCGGGCGTACGGGCAAGCGGCTGGCGCAGTGGAACCTGACGCTGCTCGGGCGGCTGACGATCGGGCCCGCGGTGATGCTGGCGAGCTTCCTGGCAGGCGAAGCGCGGCTTGTCTGGCGTAACGAGGCCGGCCGCCGGCGCATCTGGGCGCTGCATACGGTGGGGGTAGCGGTCGTCCTCACCTGGGTCGTCGCCATCTGCGGCATGCCGTTCTGGCTTTACTTCTTCGGCTTCGTCTATCCCGGCGCGGCCATCACCCGTCTGCGATCCTATGCCGAGCACCGCTTTGCTGAGGCGGAGGCGGAACGCACGGCCATCGTCGAGAACAGCCGCATCTTCGGGCCGGTCTTCCTGTTTAACAACCTGCATGTGCTGCATCACCGCAAGCCGGGCCTTCCCTGGTATCGCCTGCCGGCCATCTACCGGCGCGACCGGGAAGCCCTGGTGGCGGCGAATGGCGGTCTGGTCTACAATGGTTATCTCGATGTCGCCCGCCGCTTCCTGCTGCGCCCGCACGACCGCATCACGCATCCGCATCATTCCGTTTGAGGCGGGGATGATGTGAGGTCATCCATTCGAAGGGAGCCTATGCCGCAGATCTCGAATGTCGCGCCGCGTCTCGCCAGCCTCGCCATGTATGCGAACCCGGAACCCGTGGCGGCGGCAACGGCAAAGCTCTGGCAGTATCTCCGTGACAGGCTTCGTGCCGAGGGTCTGGCAAGCGTGCCCGAGGCGCTCTCGACGCTGCCTTATGACGAGGCCTGGTTGCAGCCGGATCTGCTGCTGGCGCAGACCTGCGGCTTTCCCTTCGTCAGCCGGCTACAGGGCAAGGTGCGGCTGGTCGCGACGCCGGTCTATCGCCATCCCGGCTGCGACGGCCCGGATATGTGCAGCTTTCTTATCGTGCGCAGCGACAACGCGGCGACCGCGCTGATCGACCTGAAAAGTGCCCGCGCTGCTATCAACCAGCCGGACAGCAATTCGGGTGCCAATCTCTTCCGCGCGATGGTCGCGCCGTTGGCCACGGACGGCCGCTTTTTCGGTGCTTGCCTCCAGACCGGCAGCCACGCCGCCAGTATCGATGCGGTCCGCGATGGTGCCGCGGATATCGCGGCCATCGATTGTATCACCTACGCCAACATCCTCCGCTTCGACCCCCGCCGTCTCTCCGGCATACGGGTACTTGGCGAGACGATGAAGGGGCCGGGCCTGCCGCTGATCACCCGCCTGTCCGCGCCCGATGCGGAGGTCGCGCTTATCCGGCGTGTGCTTGATGCCGCCGCGACCGATCCGGCTTTAGAGGCAGTGCGCGATCACCTCGGGCTTATCGGTTTTGCTCGGCTTGAGGATGCGGATTACGAGCCGCTGGCGGTTCTTGCCGATGGCGCGCGGGTCCTCGGCTATCCCGTGGCTGGCGCATGAGGTGACGTGAAAACGTTGCACCTTCGGCTTGACGGCCTATGTCAGAGCCTGACAATCGGTGGACGTTCCGCCGATCCGCCGCGTTGGCGGAGACAGCGAGGAAGACGCTATGACAGACCTTACCAACACACGGATCACGCTGGCCCGCCGGCCACAGGGCGCGCCGGTGGCGGAGGATTTCCACATCGAGCAGGTGTCCGTCCCCCAGCCATCCCAGGGCGAAATCCTTCTGAAAGTTCTGTATCTCTCGCTCGACCCCTATATGCGCGGGCGGATGAGCACGGCAAAATCCTATGCCAAGCCGGTCGAGATCGGTGGCGTGATGGAGGGCGGTACGGTGGCCGAGGTGGTCGCCTCGAACCATGCCGATTTCAAGCCCGGCGACATCGTCCTCTCCCATTCCGGCTGGCAGTCCTACGCGCTGTCCGACGGCAAGGGCCTGCGCAAGCTCGACCCGGATGCCGCGCCCATCTCCACGGCCCTCGGCGTTCTCGGCATGCCGGGCTTTACCGCCTATGCCGGGCTGCTCACCATCGGCCAGCCGAAGCCGGGCGAGACGGTGGTGGTGGCGGCTGCCAGCGGTGCGGTCGGCTCCGTCGTCGGGCAGATCGCCCGGATCAAGGGTGCGCGCGCCGTGGGCATTGCCGGCGGGCCGGACAAATGCGCCTTTCTGCGGGACGAACTTGGCTTCGATGTCGCGGTGGATCACCGGGCGCCGGATTTCGCCGAGCAGCTGAAGGCGTCATGCCCCGATGGCATCGACGTCTATTTTGAGAATGTCGGCGGTCACGTTTTCGAGGCGGTGTTCCCGCTGCTCAACACCTATGCGCGAGTGCCGGTCTGCGGCCTCATCGCGCATTACAACCAGGACGGACAGGCGCCTGCCGGCCCGGATCGTCTGCCGGGCTTCATGCGCCAGGTGCTCAGCCGCAGCCTGCAGATCCGCGGTTTCATCCAGACCGAGTTCAGCGACCAGCGCGACAGCTTTCTGAAGGAGGCTGCCGGCTGGATCGCCGATGGGCGGCTGCGCTACCGCGAGGACGTCGTGGAGGGGCTAGAGAACGCGCCGCAGGCCTTCATCGGGCTGCTGGAGGGCCGCAACTTCGGCAAGCTGGTCGTCAATGTCGTCTGAGCGCCAACGAACCTGTCCTGTCCGCCCGTTTTCGGACAGGACCGATGTGCGTCCGCGGCGTTTTCCCGGGCGACCGAAAAAGAGTGATCGTTTCTCCCGAAAGCCTCCCAAACAAAACGCCCTTCCTCGAAAGCCATCCAGTCTACTGAAACGATAGACATTATCGAAGTCATGGATGTGGAGACGGGGAAAATGAGTGAAAACGGGGCACGCGGCTGGTTTGGTCGGCGCGAAATCCTGAAGTGGTCGGCGGTCGCGGGGGTTGCTGCCGCTGGCACGACGCTTCTCAGCGGCACGTCGGCTTTCGCCTCGGCGGCCGAAGGCTCGCTCAAGGGCAAGCGCATCGGCATCAGCACGGCGGGAACGGACCATTTCTTCGACCTGCAGGCCTATAACGCCCAGATCGAGGAAGTAAAGCGGCTCGGCGGCGAGCCGATCGCGGTGGATGCCGGCCGCAACGACGGCAAGCTCGTGTCGCAGTTGCAGACGCTGATCGCGCAGAAGCCGGATGCGATCGTGCAGCTGCTCGGCACGCTGACTGTCATCGATCCCTGGCTGAAGAAGGCGCGCGATGCCGGCATTCCCGTGTTGACCATCGATGTCGGTTCGACCAACTCGCTGAACAATTCGACCTCCGACAACTGGGGCATCGGCAAGGATCTGGCGCTGCAGCTTGTGTCGGACATCGGCGGCGAGGGCAATATCGTCGTGTTCAACGGCTTTTATGGTGTCACACCCTGCGCCATCCGCTACGACCAGCTGGTCAATGTGGTGAAATACTTCCCCAAGGTCAAGATCCTCGAACCCGAGCTGCGCGATGTTATTCCGAACACAGTGCAGGACGCCTTCACGCAGATCACCGCCATTCTCAACAAATATCCCGAGAAGGGTTCCATCAAGGCCATCTGGTCGGCCTGGGACATTCCGCAGCTGGGCGCGACGCAGGCGCTGACCGCAGCCGGCCGCACCGAGATCCGCACCTATGGCGTGGATGGCAGCCCCGAAGTGCTGCAGCTCGTGGCGGACCCGGCGTCGCCGGCCGCCGCAGACGTCGCCCAGCAGCCGGCCGAACTCGGCCGCACCGCCATCCGCAACGTCGCCCGTCTGCTGGCCGGTGAGACGCTGCCGCGCGAGACCTATGTTCCAGCACTTCTCGCCAACAAGGCGAACGTCAACGACGTGACCAAGAAACTCGGTATCGGCTGATCCTCCCCAGCCGTGTGAGGGGACCGTGGCCATCCGGGTCGCGGTCCCCGATCGTGTGTCGTTGATACTGTCTGGCAGGAGTTTGCGAAATGACGTCGCCGCAAGAGGATGAGATCATCCGTCCGGTTATCCGGTTGACCGGGATCGAAAAGAGTTTCGGCGGGACGAAGGCTCTCTCCGGCGTGTCGCTGACGGTCGCGCGCGGCTCGGTCCACGGCCTCGTCGGGCAGAACGGTGCGGGAAAGTCGACGCTGATCAAGCTGCTCGCCGGGCTGCACCGGGCGGATGCCGGCGAGATCGAGATCGACGGCGTCGTCCACGATCATCTGACGCCGCATGACGTCGAGGCGCTCGGCATTCATTTCATTCACCAGGATCGACTGCTGGTACCGACCTTCACGGTCGGTGAATCGCTCTTTCTCGGCCGCGAGCCGCGTATCGCGGGAACGCCGTTTCTCGACCGTCGCCTGATGCAGCGGCGTGCCGCCGAGGTTCTCGACCGCTATTTCGGCCTCCGTCTGCCGACATCCGCGCTGATCGCCGAACTCTCCACGGCCGAAAAGCAGATCGTCCAGATCACCCGCGCCCTGCTGCATGCGCCGAAGGTTCTCGTGTTCGATGAGCCGACGGCAGCCCTCGTCCGACGCGAGGCCGACATGCTCTTCAAGCTTATCCGTCGCCTGCGCGACGACGGCATCACCGTCATCTACATCTCCCATTACCTCGGCGAGATCGAGGATCTCTGCGACACCGTCACCGTGCTGCGCAACGGCCGCGACGTCGCGACGAAGCCGGTGGCGGAGACCTCGGCCACCGAGATCGCCGGCCTGATGGTCAATCGCGAGATCGGCGAACTCTACCCGAAGCGGACCGCCGCGCTCGGCGCGACGCTGCTGCGCGTGGAGGGCCTGACGGCGCCTGGGCGCTACGAGGATGTGAGCTTTGCCCTGCGCCGCGGCGAGGTTCTCGGCCTGACGGGACTTCTCGGCTCCGGCGCCAAGGATCTCGTGCGCACCCTGTTCGGGCTGGAGCAGCCGTTGTCGGGACGTGTCGAGGTGGAGGGCGAGACGGTCTGGACGAAGAGCCCGGCGCAGGCCGCGCGTCGCCGCCTCGCTCTCGTGCCCGAAGATCGCCGCCGCCATGGTGTCGCGCTCGACCTCAGCGTGGCGGAGAACATCACGCTCGCGAGCCTCGATCGCTTCACCCGCTTCGGGCTTCTCGATGCCGATACGGAGACGGCGGAAGCGAGCCAGCTGATCGAGCGCCTGCAGATCAAGACCGATGGCAGCCATGCGCTGGTGCGCACCCTGTCGGGCGGCAACCAGCAGAAGGTGGCGATCGCCAAATGGCTGAGCCGTCATTCCGAAATCTACCTGCTCGACGAGCCGACCGTCGGCGTGGATGTCGGCGCGAAGGTTGAAATCTACCAACTGATCGCCGATCTTGCCGCGCGCGGCGCCGGTGTCATCGTGCTGTCGTCCGACCTGCCGGAGCTGCTGGGCATCACCGACCGTATCCTCGTGCTCTTCCGCTGGCGCATCGCGGCCGAGCTCGATACGCGCGAGACCAGCGTCGATGCCGTCCTTGCCGACGTCACGGGGTCTTCGGAGGCGCTGCGTCATGTCGGTTGAGGCGGTGCCATTCGGCGGTTCGCAACAGGGCGACAACACGCCTGTCCCGGCACGCGGTTTCGGTGCGGCCTCCGGCACGGCGGGGCGGCGAATTGCGACGCTGCTGCTGCGCGGCGGGTCGCTCGCCGTCTTCGTTGCGGTGCTGATCGTCTTCTCCGTCACGGCACCGTATTTCCTGTCGGTCGGCAATATCGGTAATGTGCTCGGCCAGTCGGCGATTGCAGGCGTTCTGGCCATCGGCCTCACGGTCGTGATGATTGCCGGCGGCGGCAATGTGGTGACGGGCGGCATCGACTTGTCGCTCGCCGCCAATATGGGTCTCAGCGCCGCCGTCTATGCGGTTTTATCACAGGCGGGCCTTGGGGATGCCGTGGCTGTAGCCGGCGCGCTGGCGACGGGGCTCGCCATCGGCGTCGTCAATGCGCTCGCCATCACGCTTGCGGGCATCGTGCCGCTGCTGGCGACACTGGCTGTCATGAACGTCGTGGCCGGACTGGAACTCGTGCTGACGCAGAACACCGTCATTCCAGCAACCGGTGATCTGCTCACGCTGCTGTCGGGCGGCGGTCCGTTCGATATCCCCGTTCTCGCTTATGTGCTCATCGGCTTCACGCTGGTCGCAGCGCTCATCGTGCAGGCAACGCCGCTGGGTCTGCGGCTTTATGCCGTCGGCGAGTTTCCCGAGGCTGCCCGGGCGTCCGGTCTTTCCGTCAAGCCGTTTATCGCCGGTTCGTTTGTCTTCAGCGGGTTTTGCGGCGGCATCGCCGGCATTCTCTCGGTGTCCTACCTTAGCGGCAGCACGACGGGGGCGGGCGATCTCCTGCTGCCGGTGGTGGTGACCGCGCTGCTCGGCACCGTCTTCTCGCGCCGGCTGGTGCCGACCGTCACCGGCACGCTGCTCTCGGCGCTATTCGTCGGCTTCCTCGTCAACGGCTTCCAGCTTCTCAACCTTTCCAGCACGCTGGTGAGCGGCATCCAGGGTCTCCTGATCCTCTTCGTCGTGTCCGCCACCACGCTGCTGCGCAAACAGGAGACGTCGGCATGACGCTCGTGTCCGGTTCCCAGGCCCGGCTTCCCTATGGCCTGCTGCGCCGCTCTGCCCGCTATGCTCTGGTCGTGGCCTTGGTCGTGGTGTTTGCCGCCTTTTCTGCGGCAGCGCCGAGCTTCCTCACCTTCGCCAATCTGCAGAGCATCCTCGTCAACAATTTCACGCTGCTCGCCATCGTCTCCATCGCCATGACCTTTGCGGTTGCAGCCGGCGGCATCGACCTGTCCGTCGGCACCGCGATCGATTTCTCCAGCTTCACCTTCGTTTCGCTGGTGCTGGCCGGGCAACCGGTGCCGATCGCAGCCCTTGCCGGCATCGGCGGTGGTGCACTGGTGGGGCTCTTCAATGCGGTGCTGATCTCCGGCATCGGTATCTCGCCGTTTCTGGCGACGCTCGGCACGCTGTTCATCGGCCGCAGCGCCCAGCAGATCCTGACCAACGGCGGCAATCCGGTCTACCTGCCGCCGGCCGGCATTCCCGAAAGCTTTCGGTTCCTTGGCCGTGGCGTCGTTGCCGGCGTGCCCGTGCCGCTGATCGTCGCGGGTCTCGTCATCGCGGTCGCGGCGATCGTTCTCACGAAGAGCCGCTTCGGCCGCGTGGTGCTGGCGACCGGCATCGAGGCGAACGTGGTGCGCTATTCCGGCATTGCGCTGAAAGCGCATGTGGCGGTCACCTACCTTATCGTCTCGGTGATTGCCGCCATTGCCGGGCTGGTGCTCACCTCGACCGTCACCGTCTACATCCCGTCTTCCGGCAATGCTTTCCTGCTCAACGCCATCGGCGCGACCTTCATCGGCACGACGCTCAGCCCGCATGGGCGGCCGAATATCGCCGGCACGGTGCTCGGCGTCCTGCTGCTCAGCATCGTCTCCAATGGACTGCTTCTGACCGGTCTCAATTTCTATTGGCAGCAGGTGGGCACCGGCCTCCTGATCTTTGCCGTCCTCGCCATCAGCTTTGCCAATCGCAAGGCCGTGGCCCGCGCCTGACGCGCGGTGCTTCTCGGGAGAAGAGCCATGACCAAACTGATACGCCTCAGCACCCACGACACCGACCGCACGGCAGACAGGATCGCGAGCGAGGAGGAAGCGCTTATCGTCGCCCGGACGCTGGCCGCGGAATTCGCCCTGACCGCGAGCGAACGGGATCGCGACCGGATCCTGCCGCATGCGGAGATGGACCGGCTCGCCGCCTCCGGCCTTCTCGCGATCACGGTGCCGGCCGAATATGGCGGCATCGACGTTTCCAACGCTGTGCTGGCCGAGGTCACGGCCATCCTGTCGGAGGCTGACGGCTCGATCGGGCAGATCCCGCAGAACCATTTCTACATTCTCGAAGCCCTGCGCCATGACGGCACCGACGACCAGAAGCGGTTCTACTACGGCCGCGCGCTTGCCGGCGACCGGTTCGGCAATGCCCTGTCGGAAACGGGGACCAAGACGGTCGGGCACTACAATACGCGGCTGACGCGGGACGGCGCCGGCTTTTGCATCGACGGGCGCAAGTTCTACTCCACCGGCGTGCTTTTTGCTGACTGGATCGCCATCTTCGCGCTCGATGAGGACGAGAAGATCACCATGTCCTTCGTGCCGCGGGGCACGGAAGGCGTCGAGATCGTCGACGACTGGGACGGCATCGGCCAGCGCACGACCGGCAGCGGCACCACCATCCTCGATGGCGTTCGCGTTCCCCCCAGCGCCGTGGTGCGGCATCACCAGGGCTTCGAGCGTCCGGGCACGATCGGCTCCGTCGGGCAGATCATCCATGCCGGCATCGACCTCGGCATTGCCCGGGCGGCCTTTGCCGACATGGTCCGCTTCATCCGCACGGTCTCGCGGCCTTGGACGAACAGCGGCGTTGAACGGGCGTCGGAAGATCCGCTGACGGTCGCCCGGGTCGGGCAGGTCGCCATCCGCATCGAGGCGGCAACCGCCATCGTGGAGTATGCCGGCCGCAAGGTCGATCATGCTCAGGTCGATCTGACCGAGGAGACCGCCGTCGCCGCGTCGCTCGCCGTGGCAAGCGCCAAGGTGCTGACGACCGAAATCGCCATCGAGGCCACCAATACGCTGTTCGAGCTTGCCGGCACGGCATCGGCCCGCGAAGGGCTGAACCTCGACCGCCACTGGCGCAATGCCCGCACCCACACGCTGCATGACCCAGTCCGCTGGAAATACCATGTGGCCGGAAATTACCACCTCAACGATGTAGCGCCGCCCAGAAGCGGTGCCCTTTGAGGCCAAGGAGACAAGCATGACACGCGAAATACGGCTGAACGCCTTCGACATGAACTGCGTCGGCCACCAGTCGCCCGGCCTCTGGCGGCATCCGCGCGACCAGTCGGCGTCCTACAAGGACCTCGACTACTGGGTGAACCTCGCCAAAACGCTGGAGCGCGGCAAGTTCGACGGGCTGTTCATCGCCGACGTGCTCGGCGTCTACGACGTACTGAACGGCAATGTGAACGCCGCGCTGAAGCATTCGGCCCAAGTGCCGGTGAATGATCCGCTGCAGCTCATTCCGACCATGGCTTACCTCACCGAACATCTCGGCTTCGGCCTGACGGCGTCGCTGTCGTTCGAGCACCCCTACACCTTCGCCCGCCGCATTTCGACGCTCGACCACCTGACCAAGGGCCGTGTTGGCTGGAACATCGTCACCTCCTATCTCAACAGCGGCGCGCTGAATGTCGGGCAGGCCGGGCAGATGCAGCATGACAACCGCTACGATGTGGCGGAAGAGTATCTGGAGGTCTGTTACAAGCTGTGGGAGGGCAGCTGGGAGGATGACGCGGTCGTGCGCGACCGCGAGGCCGGGATCTTCACGCATCCGTCCAAGGTTCACGCGATCGGACATCAGGGTCCGCATTTCCACGTGCCGGGCATTCACCTGTCCGAGCCGTCGCCCCAGCGCACGCCGGTGCTCTACCAGGCCGGCGCCTCCAGCCGGGGCAAGGATTTCGCCGGCCAGCATGCCGAGTGCATCTTCGTCGCAGCGCCGTCCAAAGCCGTTCTTAAGCGCTACGTCGCCAATGTTCGCGAAGCAGCAGTGCAGGCAGGGCGCGACCCGCGCGGTATTCTCGCCTTCAACCTGCAGACCGTCATCGTCGGCGAGACCGATGCCGACGCCAAGCGGAAGTTCGACGAGTACCGCAAATACGTCTCCTACGAGGGCGCGCTGACGCTGATCTCCGGCTGGACCGGTATCGATTTCGGACAGTTCTCGCCGGACGAGGTCCTGCGCCTTCGCTATACCAATGCCGTGCAATCGGCCGTGGAAACCTTCACCACCATCGATCCCGGCAAGGAGTGGACGGTGCGGGAGATGGCCGACTGGGTCGGTATCGGCGGCTTCGGCCCCGTCTTCGTCGGTTCGCCGCAGACGGTGGCCGACCTCATGCAGGAATGGGTCGAGGAGACCGACGTGGACGGCTTCAACCTTGCTTATGCGGTGACGCCGGAAACGTTCGAGGATGCGGTCGATCTGCTGGTGCCGGAACTCCAGAAGCGCGGCGTCTACAAGACGGCATATCGGCAGGGGACGCTCCGCGAAAAACTTTTCGGAGAAGGCCCGCGCCTCGTCGCGCCGCATCCGGGTGCCGCCTATCGCGATCTCGGCCGCGTGGAGCAGAAGCTCGCCTCCGGGCAGAACTGACGGGTTCTGATGGAGGAGGGCGGCTGCGCAAGGCACGCCGTCCTTCCCGTTTCTCAGCTCGAAAAAACGCCGTCATCCCGTATGTGCAGGATGGCGGCGTTTCGTTTTGCGCAGTTGTCTCAGCTGTAGAGGCTTGGGGTCGGTATCCGGTCGTTCAGGGCGAAATCGCCGACTTCCCGTGCTTTGTAAAACACCGGGTCGTGCAGTGTGTGGGTGCGGACGTTGCGCCAGTAGCGGTCGAAGCGGTAATGGCCCGCGGTGGCGCGGGCGCCCATGAGTTCGAAGACGCGGGCGGTCACATCCAGCGAAACATGGGTCGCGTTGACCTTGGATTCGTAGGCCTCGATGGCGGCCTCTCCGCGTTCGCGCTCGGTGACGCCAGGCCCGCGGGCCAGCGCTTTCTGCACCGCAAGGCCGGCGCTGTCGGCCAAGGCGGCGGCCGCCTTCAACGCTGCGCGGAATTCGCCGACACGCTCCAGAATATGCGGGTCGTCGGCGGCGCGTTCGACGCCGGAGGTGATCCAGGGGCGGGTGGTATCGCGGACATAGTCGAGCGCCTCGGCCAGCGCGCCTTCGGCGGTGCCGATGTAGAAGTTGGCAAAGACCAGTTGGATCAACGGCGTGTTGAAGGTCGCCTGCACCTTCGGTGCCGCATCCGGGGCAGCAAGCGGCAACAGGAAATCGCTGTCATGGACCGGGAAATCCTTGAATTCGACGCTGCCGCTGTCCGACAGGCGCTGCCCGATATTGTCCCAGTCGTCATGGGCGATATAGCCCGGCCTGTCGGTGGGGAGGACAAGGCTGGCGATCTGGTCGCCGAAGGCGGCACTGGCGTTGATGCGATCGGAAATCCGGGCGCCAGTGGAGAACGTCTTGCGGCCGTTCAGCACGTAGTGATCGTCTTGCCGTGTCAGCACGAGGCCGGGGTCGCGCGGATTGACGGCGGCGCCCCAGTAGAGGCTCTTCGCCACGGTTTCTGACGACAGCCGCCAGGCAAGGTCGCTGTCATCGGCTGCCCAGGAAATGTACTGGCTGTTGACGAAGTGATAGCCGAGCAGCTGGCCGATGGAGCTTTCGCCGCGCGCAAGGATGCGCACCAGACGCAGCCCATCGACCCAGTCGAGCCCGCCGCCGCCGATCTCGGGCGGATGCAGGGCGTTGAGCAGGCCGGCGGCCTTCAGTTCGGTGATCTCGCTGAAGGGCGGGCGGCCATCGCGGTCGAGCGCCGCGCCCCGGGCTCGGAGATCGGCGGCGATGGCTGTGGCACGGGCAAAAAGGCGCTCGCGGTCGTCCGCCAGAGCGGTCGCATCTTTCGCGATAGATGTGGGAGCAGGGGAGCGCAGGGCGTGAAGCGGGCTCATGGCGTCTTCCTCGATGGGAAGGCGGGCCGCGATGTGGCGACACCGGCTGCCCGTCCTTGGCATGACAGATGGGCCCGGCGAACGGGCAGCTCAGGGTCCGAGCCTCTGCCACGTTATTGCCCAGTCATTTGATAGACAAAGAAGAAGTTCGCGAAGATGCCGGCCGAAGGGAAATGCTATTCCACGCGGCCGGCATGTTGCTGGGCTCAGGATGTCTTCTCGCGGATCAAGCGCTGGCCGGGACTGCGGCTGTGGGCCGGCGGAGCATGACCACGGCCAGCGCTGCGAGGATGCACATGAGGCCGGCCATCTGCAGCGCCGGCATGTAGCTCTCATAATCCGAGCGCAGCCAGCCCGCACCGAAGGCGGCGGTCGCGGCACCCAGCTGGTGGCCGGTGAAGACCCAGCCGAAGACGAGTGGCGCCTTCTCGCGGCCGAAACTGTCGGCCGTCAGCTTGACGGTCGGGGGGACGGTCGCCACCCAGTCGAGGCCGTAGAAGATGGCGAAAACGGAGAGTTCGGTGAAGCCGAAACCGGAGACCGAGAGGTAGAGGAGCGACAGGCCGCGCAGGCCGTAGAACCAGAAGAGTAGCCAGCGATTGTCGTACCGGTCGGACAGCCAGCCAGCGCCGATGGTACCGAGGAAATCGAATATGCCGATGACGGCCAGCGTGCCGGCCGCCGTGACCGCCGTCATGCCGAAATCGCCGCAGATGGAGATCCAGTGTGTTTGGATGAGCCCGTTGGTTGAGAGGCCGCAGACGAAGAAGGTGCCGAAGAGCAGCCAGAACACCGGCCGGCCGGAGACCTCGCGCAGCGTCTTCAGGGGTGAGACGAGCGTGGTGAGGAAGGCCTGGTCCCGGCGTGGCGCGGGGCCGGGCTGGGTGTCGCCATAGGCGGGCAGGCCGAGATCGGCCGGGTGGTCGCGCATGAGCAGCATCACGAGCACCATGGCGACCACGAGAACGCCGGTGATGAAGGTCAGCGCCGTGCGCCAGCCATAGGCTTCCGACAGGGCGGCCAGCAGCGGCAGGAAGACGAGCTGCCCAGTGGCGTTGCTCGCCGTCATCAGGCCGATGACGAGGCCGCGCCGCTTGGAAAACCACCGCGTCGCGACCGTCGCGCCCAGCACCAGCGCGGTCATGCCCGTCCCCGTGCCGATGACGACGCCCCACAGGAGCACGAGCTGCCAGACCTCCTGCATGAAGAAGGAGAGCACGATGCCGCTCATGATGAGCAGAAGTGCCGAACAGACGACCTGCCGCACTCCGAAATGCGTCATAAAGGCCGCGGCGAAGGGCCCGAGCAGCCCGAACAGCACGAGGCGCACCGCCATGGCGAAGGAGATATCGGCGATATCCCAGCCGAATTCCTGGTGCAGCGGCTGAATGAGGACGCCCGCCGAGCCCATCGCGCCCGCTGTCGCCAGCATGGTCAGAAAGGTGGTTACGACCACGACCCAACCATAGTGGATGTTCCTGGCGGAAAGCCATGCGGAGACGGTGTTGGAGAGCATGGGAGAACCTTTGTGGGTGGCGTCGAGTCTATTGCGGGCAGGCGAACCCGACAAAGCCGGACGAACCGCCCGACGCTGCCCATCCTTCGTAGTGGAGGATTGACGATGTGTAAATACACATCTATTCTCAACCCATGTCGATGTCCGAAGAATCCCGTCAGTGCCATTGTCTTGCCCTTCGCCGGGGCTCGAGGCATGTCACGCGGCTCTACGATGCCCATCTTGCGCCGCTCGGCCTGTCGATCTCGCAATATTCTCTTCTCAACATCATCAATCGCCGGCCGGATATCCGGATTGCCGAACTCGGCGAGATCATGGTGATGGAGCGCACGACGCTGCTACGCGCGCTGAAGCCGCTGCTGGCCGCCGGCTGGATCGTGAGCACGCGACCGAAGGGCGAGCAGGCCTATACCTATAGGCTGACGGACGAGGGCAGGCGGGTGCGGGACAGTGCGGTTCCCCTGTGGAGGGCGGCACAGGAGGCGTTGGAGCGATCCTTCGTGCCGGAACGCGCCGTCGATCTGCGCCGGGAGGCGCTTGCCTTGACGAAGGTCGATTTTGGCTGAGGCCGATCGCTTTCCTGATCGCCGCAGCCAAATGCTGTTTTTCGACGTCCCGTTTTGCATTAGGCTCCGGGGCATAACGAGGATCGCGCCATGTACACACCGCCCGCCTTTCGCCTTGACGATCGCAGCGCCATGTTTGCGACGATACGGGCGGCGCGATTGGCGAATTTTGTCACGGCTACCACCGACGGGCCCTTCGCGACGCCGCTGCCTCTCTTTCTGGACGAAAGCGAAGGAGAGCACGGTGTTCTCTACGGGCATCTCGCCAAGGCAAACCCGCAATGGCGGACGCCGACCATCGGCGATGGGCTGGCGATTTTCATGGGGGCGGACGCCTATGTGACGCCGGCGTGGTACGCGACCAAGCAGCAGACGGGAAAGGTCGTGCCGACCTGGAATTACGTGACGGTTCAGGCGCGCGGGCCGGTGGAGTTCTTCGACGATGCCGAGCGCCTGCTGGATGTCGTGACACGGCTGACGACGCTGCACGAGGAGCCGAGGGCTGTTGCCTGGGCGGTGGACGACGCGCCGGCGGATTTCATCGCATCCCAGCTGCGCGGCATCGTCGGCCTGCGCATGCAGATCACGCATCTGGAGGGAAAGCGGAAGATGAGCCAGAACCGGAACGAGGCCGATCGCCTCGGTGTCGCCAACGGCCTTTCCGAGAGCGAGCGGCCGTCGGATCGGGACGTCGCCGCTCAGATTCCGGTCTGATCGGTTCGCCGCCTTGAGGTCGCGGATTACAGGTCCGGCTTGTGGAAGAAGGCTTCCAGCCGGTAGCCGTCGGGGTCGATGACGAAGGCGGCGTAGTAGAAGGTGGCGTATTCCGGGCGCAGGCCCGGGGCGCCGTTGTCCTCTCCGCCATAGGCAATGGCGGCGGCGTGGAAGGCTTCGACGGCCTCTTCGCTGAAGGCCTTGAAGCAGAAGTGAAGGCCGGAGCGGAGATCCGGGCGGACCGGATGTTCGGCCTGCGTCACCCAGAGGCTCACCTGCTCATCCCCGTAACCGAGCATCGTCGCGCCGCTGGTCAGCCGGCCATAGCCGAGCGGGGTAAGAGCGGCATCGTAGAAGATGCGCGACCGGTCGATGTCCCGGACGCCGATGGAAACGTGGTCGAACATACGCACTCCTCCTAGAGCATTTCCAGCCGAAGCGGAATCGCTTCGGTGCCAGACAATGCGGTAAAAGCAATAGAAGAGAGCATTTCCGGTGAACACGGGGTCACCGGAAATGCTCTTGACCTGCCGCGGCAGACGGTGTCGTTCCCCTGTTGTCGCGCGCGCGCCCGGTTTTCGCAAGCGGCGGCGCACGTTCCGGCACGGGATGACAGGTCTTGAACCGTATGGCCGTATGCAACGGGCGATTTGCCACCCTATATGCTGCCGGGCAGCAGCGGCTGTTCCCGCGCCGCGCGGATGTTTTCAGGAGATCGACATGGCTTCACCCAAACTCTTCTCGCCCATCGACCTCGGTGGCCTGACGTTGCGCAATCGCATCGTCATTGCGCCGATGTGCCAGTATTCCGCCGAAAACGGCGAAATGAGCGATTGGCACCTGACGCATCTCGGCATGCTCGCACAGTCGGGCGCAGGACTTCTGACGATCGAGGCGACGGCGGTAACGCCGGAGGGGCGCATCAGCTTCGGCGATGTCGGGCTTTGGAACGATGCCTGCGAAGCGGCGATGGCGCGTGTGCTGAAGGGTGTCCGCCGCTGGTCGGATATGCCGGTTGCGATTCAGCTCGGCCATGCCGGCCGCAAGGCTTCCACCGATCTGCCCTGGAAGGGCGGGGCGCAGCTCGCGCCCGATCATGCGCTTGGCTGGAAGACGGTGGCGCCCTCGGCGTCGGCGTTCAAGCCGTCCTATGATAAGCCGGAAGCGCTGGATGCCGAAGGTCTCGAGCGGATCCGAAACGGCTTTGCCGATGCCGCACGCAGGGCCGCGCGTCTCGGTATCGATGCCGTGCAAATCCATGGCGCCCATGGCTATCTCCTGCACCAGTTCCTTTCGCCGCTGTCCAACACGCGCACGGATGACTATGGCGGCTCGCTCGAAAACCGCATGCGGTTTCCGCTCGAAATCTTCGAGGCCGTCCGACAGGCTTTTCCCGCGGAACGACCTGTCACCATGCGGGTCTCGGGAACGGACTGGGTCGAAGGCGGCTGGGACAGCGCGCAGACCGTTGCTTTCGCGCAGGCGCTGGAAGCACGCGGTTGCGCGGCGATCCATGTTTCGAGCGGTGGGCTGAGCGATGCGCAGGACATTCCCGTTGGTCCGAGTTATCAGGTGCCGCTCGCCCGCGATGTGAAGCAGGCTGTCTCGATTCCCGTCGTCGCCGTGGGGCTGATCACCGAGTTCGAGCAGGCCGAATCCATCATCGGCACGGGCGATGCCGACATGATCGCGCTTGCCCGGACGATTCTCTACGATCCTCGCTGGCCCTGGCATGCGGCCGCGCATTTCGGTGTGACGGTGCAGGCCGCTCCACAATATCTCCGCTGCCAACCCCGGCAGTACAAGACGTTGTTGGACGAGGCTTCGTGAGGCGCTGAGCCGCTTGGCGCAGATCGGTCGCGGTGACCGGTTTGCACCTTGCGGTCGATGCGCGGGTGAAAGACAGCCGCATTCATAAGGATACGGCTGTCTCCTCGCCACGTTACGGCTTTAGCGGGCTCGGTCGCAAACCGTAACACACGAGAGCGCATCCTGCGGATCGCCTTGCTCCACGACAGCAAGCTAAAACGCAGAAAACCCCGGCGCGACGCTGAGCGTCGTTCCGAGGTGATTTCGAAGACCAGCCGCGCGCCATCGGATACCGTCCGACGGGCGCCTTTCAGATCTTAGCGGGTAACAACTTTTTTCTTCGGGCCGGGCAGGAGGCCTTCGCGCTGCAGCTGCTTGCGGGCGTTCTTGCGCTGGCGGGAAACAGCTTCAGCCTTCTGGCGAGCACGCTTCACGGAAGGCTTTTCATAGGCTTCGCGCATACGCATTTCGCGGAAGACGCCTTCGCGCTGAAGCTTCTTCTTGAGCACGCGCAGTGCCTGCTCAACATTGTTGTCTCGAACCAGAACCTGCATCTCGAACCTTGATCTCTGTCGCCCGCTGGGGCGGTGGTATGGTGACTTCGGCGCTCCTTATCTCACCACACGTCCGTCATGAAAAGGGGTTGGCTCGAAAAAATAGCGAAGAAAAGTGCCAAATCTCATTCTCTCCGGCGACTGACGGTCCCCGCAAGGGCGCCGGCCGGCAATAAGATGTGCACATCGGGAGCGTTACGCTCGGCCCCACCATCGCATCCGTCTTGCCGCTTGACAAGATCTTCCCGCAACACCGATTGTCGCAGCGGTCATTGCGGTGGCCATCACCCCGTTTCGGCTCTCCCCTTGCTCTGTCGTGTCGATCTTTCCGCCCGGCCTCGTGTCCCGGCTCAGGTCGCCCCCCGTGATGAAGGCCCCGAGGAAGACATATGGCGCGCGTCCTCATTCTGTTTGCCCATCCCGGTCAGCGGCATTCGCGCCTCAACGTGCGCATGGCGCATGAGGCGCGAATGCTCGACGGGGTGACCTTCGTTGATCTCTATGCGGACTATCCCCGCTTCAACATCGATATCGATGCGGAACAGGCGCGGCTGGTGGCACATGACGTCGTCATCTTCCAGTTTCCGATCTACTGGTATTCCGTGCCGGCTCTGCTGAAGGAGTGGCAGGACCTCGTGCTGGAATACGGCTTTGCCTATGGGCAGAGCGGATCGAAGCTGGCGGGCAAGCTGTTCCTGCCGGTCGTGACCACCGGCGGCGCTCAGGATGCCTATCGCGAGGAGGGCTCCAACCATTTCCGGCTGCGCACGCTGCTTTCGCCGCTGGAGCAGACCGCCTCGCTCTGCGGCATGCGCTTCCTGCCGCCGTTTGCCCTTTTTTCGGCTCATGATTCGGCAGCCGATGGCCGGGGGGACACGCATATTGCAGCCTATCTCCGGCTGCTCTCGGCCCTGCGCGACGAGACGCTGGATCTCGATGCTGTCTCGAGGCTTGAGCTTCTCGACGACGATCTTCCGTTGATCGGCACTTCGCACGCTTCGACGTTTTCCGACACGCCGCCGTCTCCCATTGGCATCACCGCGAGGATCTCCGAATGAGCGGCTTCATGTTCCAGGCCTTCGTCTATCTCGCGGCCGCCGTCACATCCGTCATCATCGCGTCCCGGCTCGGCCTCGGTTCGGTGCTCGGCTATCTCATCGCCGGCATCGTCATCGGCCCCGTCTTCCACTTCGTCGGCAATGAAACGCAGGATCTGCAGCATTTCGCGGAGTTCGGCGTCGTCATGATGCTGTTTCTGGTCGGGCTGGAGCTTCAGCCGCAAGCGCTCTGGGACATGCGCGCCCGGCTGCTCGGGCTTGGTGGCCTGCAGGTGGTGGGCTCGGCGGCGGTCGTCACCGGTATCGGGCTTGCGTTCGGGCTGCCCTGGCAGACGGCAGTGGCCGTCGGGCTCATTTTGTCGCTGTCCTCCACGGCCATCGTGCTGCAGACGCTGAGCGAAAAGGGGCTTTTGAAGTCGCAGGGCGGGCGCTCCAGCTTCTCCGTGCTCCTGTTTCAGGATATCGCTGTTATTCCCATGCTGGCGGTCCTGCCGCTTCTGGCACTTCCCGCCCTGCAGGGCGGCGAGCATGCAGCGCATGGCGCGGGCAATGCCGCGACGCTCGTCTCCGACCTTCCCGGCTGGCAGGTGGCGCTGGTCACGCTTCTCGCCATCGCCTTCGTCGTGGTCGCCGGGCACTTCCTCTCGCGCCCGATCTTCCGGCTGATCGCGGCCTCGCGGTTGCGTGAAATGTTCACCGCGGCGGCCCTGCTGCTCGTCGTTTCCACGGCCCTGCTGATGAGCATGGTCGGCCTTTCCCCGGCACTCGGGACATTCCTCGCCGGCGTGGTGCTCGCCAACAGCGAATTCCGCCACGAGCTGGAAAGCGATATCGAGCCGTTCAAGGGCCTGCTTCTCGGCCTGTTCTTTATCACCGTCGGTGCCGGCATCGATTTCTCGCTGCTGACGGCCAATCTCGGCCTCGTCCTGTTGTTGACGCTCGGCGTCATCGTCATCAAGGCGGGGGTGCTGTGGCTGGTCGGCCATCTCTACAGCTTGCGCGGTTCGGATCGCTGGCTGCTCGCGCTGGGGCTGGCGCAGGCGGGCGAGTTCGGCTTCGTGCTCGTCTCCTTCACCGTTCAGAATGCCGTGCTGCCCTCCGAACTCGCCGCCATCCTCATGCTGGTCATCGCCTTTTCCATGCTGCTGACGCCGGCGCTCTTCATCCTGTTCGACAAGGTCATCATGCCGCGGCTCGAGCGGGGGCAGATCCGGGAGGCCGACGAGATCGGGGAGGAAGCCTCGGTCATCATCGCCGGGCTCGGCCGCTTCGGGCAGATCATCAACCGCATGCTGCTGGCCAACGGCCACAAGACCATCGTGCTCGACAGCCGCTCCGATGTCATCGACGGGCTGCGCAAGTTCGGCGTCCGCTCGTTCTTCGGCGACGCCGGCCGGCCGGATCTCCTGCATTCCGCCGGTCTGCGGCAGGCGCGGCTGCTGGTGGTGGCCATTGACGATATCGAGCGTGCCCTCAGCATCGTCCGACACGCCAGGCACGAGAACCCCGATATCCACATCATCGCGCGTGCCTATGACCGCAACCATGTCTACCAGCTCTACGAGGCCGGCGCCGACGACATCGTGCGCGAGGTGTTCGACAGTTCGGTCAGGGCGGCCGGCTATGCGCTGCAGAGCCTCGGCATGCATCCCTTCGACGTGGAAAAGAGCAAGGCCGTCTTCGTCAAGCAGGACAATTGGGGCCTGCGGCAGCTCGCGCCTCTCTGGAAGGACGACGTGTCGGTGTTCGAGAACAAGGAATACATCGCGCGCGCCCGCGAGATCTCGGAGGTTCTCGAACAGGCCATGATGGGCGACCGCAGCGCGCTGCACGACCGAACCGAGCGCGGCTGGACCCCGCCGGATATCGCGGCGCGCAAGCATGACATGGACGGGCAGGGTGAGGGGTAGCCCTGCGGAACGGCGGACGATCCACCCCCGCACTGCGCACGCAGCGAGGCTCTGCCCTCGCGATCAACACGGCCGCCGCTCATGCGGGCCGGCCCTGCGGAGAAGACGGCATGACATCGACCACACTTTCCCGCGCAGCCCGCTTCATGCCCTGGCCGGTTTCGCCCGTCAGTCCGAAGGAGCGGCTTCGCTCGGCGGTCGGCGCACTGTTCGGCCTGCTCGTCACGGGGCTCCTCGGCGCCTTTCTGACCGTGACTTTTCCCCTTTCGCCGGCACTGGTCGCGCCGATGGGTGCGTCTGCCGTTCTGCTTTTCGCCGTACCGTCCAGTCCGCTCGCCCAGCCCTGGTCGCTGATCGGCGGCAATCTGGTCGCAGCCTTCGTCGGGGTGACCGTGGCCAAGCTCGTGCCTGATCCCGTGTTCGCCGCAGCGCTGGCCGGGGCGGTTGCCATCGGTATCATGATGAGCCTGCGCTGCCTGCATCCCCCGAGCGGCGCGATCGCGCTGACCGCGGTTCTCGGCGGCTCGGCCATCCACGATCTCGGCTATGGTTTTCTGCTGTGGCCGGTGCTGGGAAACTCGCTGCTGCTGCTCGCCGCGGCGCTGCTCTTCAACAACCTCACCGGCCGCCGCTATCCACATGTTGCCGCGCCGGCGCTCGGGGCCCACCAGACGAAGGACCCGCCGCCGGCCGCACGAATCGGCTTTGCCGCCGAGGATCTCGATGCCGTGCTGAAGGATTACGACCGGGTTCTCGACATCCAGCGCGACGAACTCGTTACCATCCTCAAGCGCACGGAACTGCGCTCGTTCCAGCGTCGGTCCGGCCAGACGCCGTGCGGGCAGATCATGTCGCGCGACGTGATCGCGATCGCGCCGGATGCCTCGCTGTCGGAGGCGCACGCGCTCCTGCGCGCCCACCACATCAAAGCCCTGCCGGTGACCGACGACAATGCCCGCGTCATCGGCATACTCACCCAGACCGATATTCTCGACCGGGCGGACTGGACCCGTGGCCGCCCGACCATCGGCCTTCGTCGCCGCTACCAGCTGGCCGTTTCCGGCGCCACGGCGCCGAACGGCACCGTGAAGGACATCATGACCAGCCCTGTGCGGAGTGTTTCACCCGAAAGCTCCCTCTCCGAAGCCATCCTTCTCTTCGCTGAAGGCGGCCTCCACCATCTGCCCGTCACCGACGCGGAAAACCGCCTCGTCGGCATCCTTTCGCAATCGGACGTGCTTGTTGCGATGCTGGCGGAGGGGTGACGGTCGAGGGAACGCCGCTTTACCGCCAGCCGAGCGCAGGCGCCACCTGCGTCAGGATGGCTTCGATGACGTGGGCGTTGTACTCGACGCCCAGCTGGTTGGGGACGGTGAGGAGGAGGGTGTCGGCCTCTGTGATGGCTTCGTCGGTGCGCAGCTGCTCGATGAGGACGTCGGGTTCGGCAGCGTAGCCGCGGCCGAAGATGGCGCGGGTGTCGGCGTCGATGAAGCCGATCTTGTCGCCGGCTTCGCCCGAGCGGCCGAAATAGGCGCGGTCGAGGTCGCTGGTGATGGCGAAGATGCTGCGGCTGACGGAGACGCGCGGCGTGCGGGCGTGGCCCGCGGCCTTGAACGCGGCGCGGTAGGCGCGGATCTGGTCGGCCTGCTGTACGTGGAAGGGCTCGCCGGTCTCGTCGTCCTTGAGCGTCGAGCTCTGCAGGTTCATGCCAAGCTTTGCCGCCCAGATGGCGGTCGCGTTCG
This sequence comes from Ferranicluibacter rubi, assembly GCF_011603255.1. Classification (GTDB taxonomy): domain Bacteria; phylum Pseudomonadota; class Alphaproteobacteria; order Rhizobiales; family Rhizobiaceae; genus Ferranicluibacter; species Ferranicluibacter rubi. The sequence goes on from NZ_JAANCM010000014.1 coordinate 56,708, forward strand.
AGCTTGCGCCCCACCAGATCCGGTCGCGCAGACCCGGCGCATGCGGTTCCAGCCGCAGGAGGCCGGGCGGGTTCGGAAACATCGGGTTGGGGTTCGGCTCGGCAAAGCCTTCGCCGCGCAGCACGTCGTAGAACACCTCGGCATGACGGCGGGCCATGTCGCCGCTGGTTTCGCCGTCCGCCGGGGCATAGCCGAAATGGCGCCAGCCATCGATGACCTGTTCGGGCGAGCCGCGGCTGATGCCGAGCTGCAGGCGGCCACTGGCGATGATGTCGGCAGCGCCGGCATCCTCGGCCATGTAGAGCGGATTTTCGTAGCGCATGTCGATGACGGCGGTGCCGATCTCGATCCGGCTGGTGCGCGCGCCGACGGCGGCCAGCAGCGGGAAGGGCGAAGCCAACTGGCGGGCGAAATGGTGCACCCGGAAATAGGCGCCATCCGCACCCAGCGCTTCGGCCGCGACGGCAAGGTCGATCGACTGCAGCAGCGTATCCGCCGCGCTGCGCGTCTGCGACTGCGTCGAGGGCGTCCAGTGGCCGAAGGAGAGAAAGCCGATCTTCTTCATGATATTCCCGTGCTGATCCGTGTGCGATGTCAGTCTGCGTGCGATGTTGGGGTTTTCGCATATTCACGGCCGAAGGCACAGTCTCGCATTCGCAGGACAGTGCGTTCGCCGTTCGGGCCTTGTGCAGCCCTTGCGTCTTGATCTTGCCGTGCCATCGGGCGAAAACGCGTGCCACCACCGGGAGCGCACGATGACGACCGACAAGAAGCAGATCCTCTTCAACGCCTTCGGCATGAATTGCGTCGGCCATATCAATCATGGTCTCTGGACCCATCCGCGCGACCAGTCGCATCTCTATACAACGCTGCCCTACTGGACGTCGCTGGCCCGCACGCTGGAGCGCGGGCTGTTCGACGGGTTGTTTCTTGCCGATATCATCGGGGTCTACGATGTCTATGGCGGGTCGGCGGATCTTACCCTCAGAGAGGCGATCCAGCTGCCGGTCAACGACCCCGCCATGCTGATCTCGGCCATGGCCGCGGTGACGGAGAACCTCGGCTTCGGCGTTACCGCCAACCAGAGCGCGGAAGCGCCGTATCTGTTCGCCCGCCGCTTCTCGACGCTCGATCACCTGACGCAAGGGCGCATCGGCTGGAATATCGTCACCGGCTATCTCGACAGCGCGGCGCGGGCGCTGGGGGATACCGGCCTCTCCGAACATGACAGCCGCTACGACCGCGCCGACGACTATATGGAGGTGCTCTACAAGCTGTGGGAGGGAAGCTGGGCGGACAATGCGGTGCGGCGCGACAAGGCGGCGCGGATCTATGCCGATCCCGCCCGCGTCCGGCCCATCGCCCATGATGGACCCTATTACCGGTCGCATGGCATTCACCTTGCCGAGCCGTCGCGCCAGCGCACGCCGCTTCTCTACCAGGCGGGAACCTCCGGCCGCGGCCGTGCCTTTGCCGCCCGTCACGGAGAATGCATCTTCATCACCGCCACCAGTCCCCCTGCGGCGCGGAAGACGGCCCGGCAGTTGCGGCAGGAGGCAGCCGATGCCGGGCGCGGCGCGGATGCACTGCGCATCTTCGTGGGCATCACCATCGTCACCGGCGAGACGGACGCCATCGCCCGCGAGAAGCATGCGGACTATCTGGCGCATGCCAATCCGGAGGCCGGGCTCGCGCATTTCTCGGCCAGCACCGGCATCGATTTCGCGCAGTACGACCTCGATGCGCCGATCACCTATGGCGTGTCGAATGCCAGCCAGTCGGCGGTTGAGGTCGCCCGGGCTGCCGGGTGGACGCGCCGGCGCATCCTGGAGGAGGCCGCGCTCGGCGGGCGCTATCCGGTGCTGGTGGGCACGGGGGCGGAGGTCGCCACGGCTCTTGGCCAATGGGTCGAGGAGGGCGAGATCGACGGCTTCAATATCACCCGCACGGTGGTGCCGGAGAGCTACGAGGACGTGATCGACCATATCGTGCCCGTTTTGCAGGAGCGTGGACTTTACAAGACGGCCTATGGCGAGGGCTCGTTTCGAAACCGCCTGTTCGGCCGGGGCGACCGGCTGCCCGACACGCATGTCGGGGCCTCGCATCGCTGGCCGAGCGCAACATAAACCTCCTGTTCCGGGTTTGGCCGCCTGTGCGGAAAAACAGTTTCCATGAGGCGCGTGCAACGCCAATTCCTTTCTACCAAAATTGTAGACTAAAGGGTTTGATGGCAGAGCAGCCGGTATGGCGCCGGTTTGCAGGTGGTCGCTTTCAACACGACTGCTTGCGGCCCGGCCCGTTTCCCGGGGGCTGTGTTCGGCACCAACCCAACGAGGTAAGAGCGATGATGGCCATCCTGAAATCGAGCATCGAGGCTTTTCGAAGCGGCGGCATCCCCGGTGTCGGGTCCGGTGCGGCGCAGACCCACCTATCGTCGAGCGAGCGTGAGACGTCCGAGCGGAGCTGGCAGGATGAGGGCGGCGACGAGCGGCGATCGTCGCATCGTTCCGAAGAGATGTTCTACTGGGGCATGGCTGGTGGGCCATGGTACTAGGCTCCTGTTCTCAGGAAAGCGCCTGTTTCGGGCGGCATCCCGGATGACGAGGGTCGAGAGCGCAGGACCGATCTCGACCCAGACCCAGGTGCCCACCGGCGGTGCGGTCCAGACTCTGATCGTTCCCGGACTTTTCGGGTCCGGCGAAGGGCACTGGCAGAGGGTCTGGCACGAGGACCGGCCGCAGACGCGCATGCTGCAGCAGGCGGACTGGGAGCATCCGGATCTCGAAACCTGGCTCGCGGCGCTGGATGCCGCGATCGAGGCGGGCGGCGAGACCTACATCATTGCCCACAGCCTCGGTTGCCTGCTGACGGCGCATCTCAGCCGGTGCCGGTCGGCCCGGAACGTCAAAGGCGCCTTTCTCGTCGCACCCTGCGATCTCCGGCGGACCGAGGCGCTGCATCCGGGACGTCTCGCCTTCGACGCGGTCCCCGCCATGCCCTTGCCCTTTCCGAGCCTCATCATCGGCAGCCTCAACGATCCCTACATCACGCCGGGCGAGCTCGATCGGCTGAGGGACGACCTCGAAGCGCCGCTTCATACGATCGGCGCCGCCGGACATATCAACATCGCCAGCGGCTATGGCCGGTGGGCCCAGGGCTATGCGCTGTTCGATGCGTTCAGGGCGGATGTCGAGGGACGTTCGGCCAGCGCGCGATCCGCCCAAGGCGCGGCCGCGGACGAGCAGCCAGCTTTCACTGAGCGATCCGCCGCCTACCGGTAACAGGCGCACCGCGCCGGATAGCCGCAGGCACTCGGTCCCGGCTCGTCTTCCCTGATGCCTGGTCACGCGCTAGATCTGCGCCTATCCGATGTCGCGCTCCCGTCGATGTCGTGCGTCTCGATATGGCAGTGGTCTGCGATGCGAAGACGCAGAAAGAGGCAGACGATGAGGCATCTCGAGCAAACTTCCCGAAGCGCCGCGTGGCACCGCATTCGGTCCATGTGTGTCACGGGGCTTGCGGCCTGCCTCGCTCTCGCTGCAGGACCGGCAGCGGCGCATGTCACCATCGCGGCGAAAGGCGTGAAGGCCGGGCAGACGACGACCTTCGTGCTGAAGATTCCGCATGGTTGCGCCGGCGCGGCGACGACCGGCCTGCGGGTTGCCGTGCCCGGCGAGCTTTCCGACATCGCGCCACAGGACAAGGCCGGCTGGACGGCGGTGGTGACGCCTTCTGCCGGAGGAGCCGGTGCAAGCGCGAAACGGGCACAGATCACCTGGACGGGTGGCACGATCGCTGCAGCCGATCACGCGGAGTTCGCTTTCAAGGCAAAGGTCGCCGCGGATGCGAAGGGGCGGATCTATGTGCCGATCGTCCAGCAGTGCGGCGATGCCGCCGAGCGCTGGATCGAAATTCCCGAAAGTCCGGACACCGGCGAACCCGGCAAGCCGGCTCCGGCTTTCGATGTGAAGCCCTGACTGGCCGGTGTCGGGTCGGAGAACCGGCATTGCGGAGGGTCGCACTTTGATGACGCGCCAGCGTGGGCGAAGCGGACTGCGTTCGTCATTTCCACTGCTGCGCTTCGAGGTAGGAGGCATCAGCAAAATGATCGCCGCCAAGGCTTTGCCGGACTGTTGCAAGCCGCTCGTGTCCGGCCTCGTCATGTTCATAACAGTGCTGCTGCTTCTGCTGGTGAGCGCGGGGGGCGCCTCTGCGCATGCGCAGCTCGTTGCGTCCGATCCGGCGGATGGTGCGGTTCTCGTGGCGGCGCCACGTCAGATCGTGCTGACGTTTTCCGAGCCGGTGGATCCCCTCGTTTTCCGGTTGAGCGACCCCGTGGGACAAATGGAAATGCTCCCTGTGGTCCGCTCCGACACGACGCGGCTCGTCGTGACGCTTCCTTCCGGGCTTGTCCCCGGCACGCACAGCCTGTCGTGGCGCGTGACGTCTGCGGACGGGCATCCGATTGGCGGTGGGTTGTTGTTTTCCGTCGGCAAAGCCAGTGCAACCGGGCCGAGCCTGGCGTCGGCGACCGACCCGGTTACAGCGGCCGGTCTCTGGGCGTCCCGCCTGTTCGCCATGACCGGTCTCGTCATTGGTGTCGGCGGAGCGGGATGGGCGGCCCTGCTTTTCCGTCCGTGTCATCTGCGCGGACATGCCGTTTCGGGCGGTTCCTCGCTCATTGCGCTCTCCCTTTGGCTCGGCATTGCCGCCACGCCGGTCTGGATCGCGTTTCAGGGCTTCGATGCCCTCGGAGAGGCGCCGGGCGGATGGATGTCGGCCGCGGTCTGGTCCGCCGGCCTCACGGCCACCGCCTATGGTCGGGCTGCATTGGTCGGCGCCGCAGCCATGGTCGCGGCACTGGTGTCGCTTCGGGTCCGCCATGTTCGTCTCCGCCTCGGGCTTTCCGGGCTTGCCTTCGCGCTGGCGGGTCTTGCGGCGGCGATGGCGGGGCATGCCGCAACGGCACCGCCGCGTCTCGCCACCGTTCCCGCGATCGTGCTTCACATGCTCGCCGCCATGGCCTGGATCGGTGGTCTCCTGCCGCTTCTGGCAGCGCTCGGCGGTTCCAGCCGACCGTCTCCCGATCGTGCGGCACTTCTTCTATTCTCGCGTCTCATCCCGTTTGTTCTGGCGGTGCTCGTCGGCTCGGGCCTGCTGCTCGCGGTCGTGCAGGTGCAGACGCTGTCGAACCTGTGGGCGACGGCTTACGGCCAGGTGCTCCTCGCCAAACTTGCCATCGTCTCACTTCTGGTCTTGCTGGCAGCCGTCAATCGGTTCCTCTGGACCCGCCCCGCGTCAAAGGGATCGCCCCACGCCTTGCATCTTCTCCGGCGCAGTATCCTCGCGGAGGTCGTGCTCGGCACGCTGGTGCTTGCGGTCCTCGGCCTCTGGCGCTTTACGCCGCCACCCCGGGCACTGGCGTCTTCGTTTCCGCTCGTTCAGGAGCGGCAGGTCGCGGAACAGGGCCTGATGGCGACGCTCTCGATCACGCCGGCGTGGACAGGTCCGGTTCGTGTTTCTTTGCGGGACCTGATGCTCGACGGGCATTCGATCGATCCGCTGTCGGTCACGGTGGAACTCGACAATCCCGCCAACGGCATCGGCCCCTTCACGCGCGAGGCCCGGCGCGGCGGAGACGGTGCTTTTCAGGCGGATGGCTTCGTGCTGCCGGTCGGGGGTGTCTGGAACGCTCGGGTAACCGTGCTGGTCGATGATTTCACCTCGGTCACGATGACGAGCCGCTTCGACATCGCCGCACCGTGATGCCCCGCATGCAGACGGCGGTGCTCTATAGAAACATCGGCTTACCGAGCTTCCAGAATGAGTTTGCGTGACTGCGTGAGACTTTGGACCAAATTTCTCCCGCAGTGCCGATCGGCAGGCCATCCTTCGTTGCTTCATATGGCAGCATTTGCAATTTTTCAGGGCACTCTCTAAAGCGTCCTCCTCCCAAGACCGAAAGCAGACCCGTCATGAAGAAAACCCTGGCCGCCCTCATCGAAAAGACCGCCTTCACCCGGCGCGCCGGCCTGGCGCTTGCCGCTTCCGCAGCCGTTGCCGCCTTCGTCTCCGTGGGGCCGACGCCGGTTCTGGCGCAGGACAAGACCTCCGTGAAGGTCGGTATCATGAGCGGTGAGGACGAGGACGTCTGGCGCGTCGTCGTTGCCGAAGCCGGCAAGAAGGGCCTGTCGGTCGAGACCGTCGTCTTCAACGACTATACCCAGCCGAACGAGGCGCTGGAGCGCGGCGAAATCGACGCCAACGCCTTCCAGCATCTTCCCTATCTCGAAAACCAGATCAAGCAGCACGGCTACAAGATCACGCCGGCTGGCTATACCGGCGTCTGGCCGATCGGCGTCTATTCGCGCAAGACGTCTAAGATCGCGGATCTGGCAGAAGGCGCCGTTGTCGGCGTGCCGAACGATCCGTCGAATGAGGGGCGTGCCCTGCGCGTGCTGCAGAACGAAGGCCTGATCAAGCTCAAGGAGGGTACGGGCATTCTCGCGACGATCACCGATATCGAGGAAAACCCGAAGAAGCTCGAAATCAAGGAGCTGGATGCCGGCATCGTCGGCCGTTCCATCGACGATCTCGACGCGGCTGTTGTTAACACCGACTGGGCGTTGAAGAGCGGCCTGACGCCGGAAAACCGGATCGCGCAGGAGCCGGTGGACGGCAACCCCTACCGCAACTTCATCGCGGTGAAGGAAGATCAGAAGGATGCAGCTTGGGTGAAGACGCTGGTCTCGTCCTACCAGAACGAGACGGTGAAGGCCGAGTTCGACCGTGTGTACAAGGGCACGGGCATCAGCGCATACTAACGCTCACTGCGTGAGAGACAGAAAACGGCTCGCGGCCCCGGCTGCCGCGAGCCGTTCGCCGTTGCGGCGAGGAAGGACTTGATAATGACAATCACTGCCAGCGCGATAGCCAGGGACGTCTTGGCTGACGCTGACCGCCGGGAGACATCCGATATCGGGCAGCGTGCCGCGGAGGCGCCGGTCGTGCGGCTCGATGGCGTCTTCCGGCATTTCGGCGAGACGGCGGCGCTCGACGGTATTTCGCTTTCGGTGCGCAAGGGCGAAGTGCTCGGCATCATCGGCCGCAGCGGTGCCGGCAAATCGACGCTGATCCGCTGCCTGAACGGGCTGGAACGCCCTGATCGCGGGACCATCGAGATCGAGGGCCGCGATATTACGGGGCTGTCGGAAGCCGAACTACAGCCCCTGCGCCGCCGCATCGGCATGATCTTCCAGCACTTCAATCTGCTTTCGGCCAAGACCGTCGCTGAAAACGTCATGCTGCCGCTGAAGATCGAGGGCATGCCCCGGGCGGAACGGCGCAAGCGCGCGGCGGATCTGCTGGATCTCGTCGGCCTCTCGGCCAAGGCCGATGCCTATCCGTCGGCGCTTTCGGGTGGGCAGAAGCAGCGCGTCGGCATCGCCCGGGCGCTGGCCGCGCGGCCGGCGCTGTTGCTCTCCGACGAGGCGACGTCCGCGCTCGATCCGGAAACGACGGCGTCGATCCTCGCGCTCCTGAAGGACATCAACACGCGGCTCGGCCTGACGATCCTGCTCATCACCCATGAGATGGAAGTCGTGCGCGGCGTCGCCGACCGTGTGGCGGTGATCGATGCCGGGAAGATCGTCGAGGATGGGCCGGTCTGGTCGGTATTTTCAGATCCGAAGGCCGCGACCACGAAGAGCCTTCTCGGCGCCATCCGCCCCAGCCTGCCACCGGCCATCGGTACGGCGCTTGCGGCAGGCGGAGAGACGGTGCTCAGCGTCGATCTCGTCGGCCCCGAGGCTGCGACGCTGCTTCCCGCGCTGTCCATCGAACTGGGTGCGCCCATTCGCCTCGTGCATGGCGGTATCGATCATATCCAGGGGCAGTCGGTCGGCCGCTTCTTCATCACACTTCCTGCCAGCGCCTCGCTGCCGCAGGCGATCGCTTTTCTGACGCGCCACGGCGCCCATGTGGAGGCCACGGGTCATGTCGCCGATCATGTTTGATCTTCTGATGCGGTCTCTCTGGGAGACCGTATTGATGACGCTCGCCTCCGGCATCATCTCGCTGGTCGCCGGACTGCCGCTCGGCCTCGCCCTCGTGATGACCGGCAAGGGCGGTATTTCGGAGAACCTGTGGGTGAACCGCGTGCTCGGCGCCGTCGTCAACGGTTTCCGCTCGGTGCCGTTCATCATTCTCCTCGTGGCGCTGATCCCCGTCACGCGCTTCATCGTCGGCAGCTCGATTGGAACCTGGGCGGCGATCGTGCCGCTGTCGATCGCCGCGACGCCCTATTATGCGCGCATCGCGGAGGTGTCGCTGCGCGAGGTGGATCGCGGGCTGATCGAGGCGGTGCGCTCCATGGGCGGCAATCGCTGGACGATCGTGCGCGAGGTGTTGCTGCCCGAGGCGCTGCCCGGCATCGTCGCCGGCTTCACCGTCACGCTCGTCACGCTGATCGGTGCCTCGGCCATGGCCGGTGCCATCGGTGCCGGCGGACTCGGCGATCTCGCCATCCGCTACGGCTACCAGCGCTTCGAGACTACGGTCATGGTCGCGGTCGTCGTGGTGCTCATCGTGCTTGTCTGCGCCATCCAGTGGCTCGGCGACCGTCTGGTCGATCGCCTGGACCATCGCTGACACCTTTGCTGTTTCCGCCGCCGTTTCCGCTTCAAGGCCCGTGATGTTATCGCCGGGCGAACTCAAGGGAAGTGCCCATGTCCAAGCAGATGCATCTCGGCGCCTTCATGCGGCCTGTCAGCCTGCACACCGGCGCCTGGCGCTATCCCGGGTCCGCACCGGACGCGAATTTCAGCTTCAAGCACCTGAAGCGCTTCGCGCAGACGCTGGAGGCCGCGAAGTTCGACGCCTTCTTCATGGCCGATCATCTCGCCGTGCTTAACATGCCGGTGGAGGCGCTAAAGCGCAGCCATACAGTGACCTCGTTCGAGCCCTTCACGCTGCTCTCCGCACTGGCCGCCGTCACCGAGCGGATCGGCCTCGTGGCCACCGCCTCGACCACGTTCGATGCGCCCTATCACATCGCCCGGCGCTTCGCCTCGCTCGATCATATCAGCGACGGCCGGGCCGGCTGGAACATCGTCACGACGTCCAACCCCGATGCCGCGCTCAATTTCGGCCTGGACGAGCATGTGGAGCATGGTGAGCGCTATCGCCGGGCGCGCGAGTTCTTCGACGTCGTCACCGGCCTCTGGGACAGTTTTGCCGACGATGCCTTCCTGCGCGATCAGGAAAGCGGACTGTTCTTCGACCCCGAGCGGACGCATGTGCTCGACCATCACGGGCCGAGCCTCGATGTGCGTGGCCCGCTCAACATCGCCCGCCCGCCGCAGGGCTGGCCCGTCATCGTGCAGGCGGGACAATCCGAGCCCGGTCGCCAGCTTGCCGCGGAAACGGCCGAGGTGATCTTCGCCGCGCCGCGCGATCTCGCAGGCGGGCAGGAGCTTTTTGCCGATATCAAGGGGCGACTGGAAACGCTCGGCCGGTCACGGGACCACCTGAAGATCCTGCCGGCCGCCTTCATCATCATCGGTGATACGATCGAGGAGGCGAAGGCCAAGCGCGCGTTGCTCGACAGTCTAGTGCATTTCGAAAGCGGCATCGCCTCCCTGTCGATCGCGCTCGGCCTCGATGCCTCGGGTTTTCCTCTCGATGCACCGCTGCCGCGCGACCTTCCCGACACCAACGCCAGCAAGACGGGCCGCCAGCAGGTGCTGAAGCTTGCCGAAACCGATGGACTGACCGTGCGGCAGCTGGCGCAGCGCTATGGCGGCTATTCCGGCCTTGCCTTCGTGGGAACGCCGGAAAGTGTTGCCGACGAGATGGAGACCTGGATCGACGCGGAAGGGTCGGATGGCTTCAATGTGGTCTTCCCCTACCTGCCGCAAGGGCTGGACGACGTGGCGCATCGGCTCGTTCCCGAACTCCAGCGGCGCGGCCGGTTCCGTAGGGAATATGAAGGCACGACGCTGCGCGATCACCTCGGCCTGCCACGTCCCGATAATCGGTTCTTCCCGACCAGGTAACCGCGCACGGCACAGTCAGGTTTCCTCGATGCGTCGCTGGTCGTCGGGCAGGACAGCGAGTTCGCGCCAGTCGATCTCTTCCAGGAGCAGATTGTACTCGTCGACATTGAGCCGGTTGCCGGTTCGCAGTCGCTCCAGTGCCGTGCGCTGGGCGTCGATCGCCTCCAGCGCCAGCGCGCGATAGGTCTGCAGCGCATCGGCACCTTCTGTATCGGCCAGAGCGGCCCGTTCGATGGCGAACTTGGTCCGCACCAGTTCGGCCTCCCGTCCTGTCCGGTCGCTGATCCGGTCGAGCCCGGCCGAGGCGATTTCGAGCCGGAAACCGGTCATGTCGCGGGCTCCCTCTTCGCGCCTGTCGAGCCCCAGCAGCCGGATGAGCGGCGCGAGGGTCAAGCCTTGGAGGACGAGGGTTGCGAGGACTACGGCGAAAGCGGCCAGCAGAACGAGATCCCGCTGCGGGAAATCGGAGGGTAGTGCGAAGGCTGTCGCCAGCGTGACGAGGCCGCGCATGCCGCACCAGGCCGCGAGAACCGACTGCCGCACATCCGTCTGCTCATCGCCGCTAAGCAAGGCATTGCGAACGCGGTTGAAGCCGATGCAGATGACGAAACGGACCACGATGACGGTGATCACGACGGCAGCGATGAAGCTTGATGCATGGATCAGTCTCTCGGTCGTCATGCCGCCGATGATATCGCGCACCTGCATGCCCATCAGCAGAAAGGCCATGACGTTGAGCACGAAGACGACCGCGCTCCAGACGGCATAGGACTGCACGCGCATGCGGGCCGAGGAGCGGCTGGTGCTGCTGGCCGCGATGGTCATGGCGAAGGCGACGATGGCGAGCACCGCCGACAGGCCGAGATGTTCGGCGACGATCCAGAGGAGGAATGTCTGGACGAACTGCAGGAGGTTGCCGCCAAGCGTTCCCGCGACATAGCCGGTGACGCGAGCGGAAAACCAAGCCGTGGCCATGCCGAGCAGGATACCGCCCGGCGCGGCGATGACGAAATGCAGCGCAACGGTGGGCCCGAGCCCGCCCGATGTCTGCACCGTAAGCGCCGCGCCGAAGATCAGCAGAGCGGCTGCGTCGTTGAACAGGCTCTCGCCGCGCAGAACGGCATCCGTGCTGCGGGGAATGGACATGCCGGAGAGAACGGCGGTCGCGGCCGCGGCATCCGGCGGCGCGACGATGGCGCCGAGCACGAGGGCGGCGGCGATGGGCAGGCCGGCATAGGACCAGCCGATGAAGGCAACGGCGGCGGCAGTCGCCACGACCCCGCCGACGGCAAAGACGATCAACGCCGCCCAGTAGCGCCGCGCGGTGTTGACCGGAAAATCGAAGGCGGCATCCATGAGGGCCGGCGCGATGAACAGCGCGAGCGCCGTTTCCGGCTCCAGTGCGATATAGGGAACGCCCGGCACGAGCGCCGCCGCAACGCCGGCCATGGCCAGCATCGACGGATACGGCACCGACAGCCGCCGCGAGACCTGCAGCAGCGCGATGGCGACGAGAAGGAGGACGAGAAGGCTCTCGAAGAAGTTCATCGGTTTTGCGTCATCCCCCGATGTCTCCTCTCGCCTCTGCACCGCAGACCGTCCACCGCCCGTTGCCGGCGTCGTGTGACGGGAAGCGCCGACATTGCCTCAGCCGCGGTCAGTGGTCCAGAGCGGGAATGTCGGCAAAGAGAGTTTGCGCAAAGGTTGCTGACGCGGGGGCGCTTATTTCATCAGGCCGGCAGCCCGGAGGGCGTTTTCGATGACGTCCTTGACGCTTTCGGGCTTGACGCTTTCGGGCTTGACGTTTTCCGGTCTGCCGGGCGTGGCAGCAGAGGCCCCGGTTCCGGCCGATGCTGCGGGGCGTGTCTTCTTCTCGAAGGAGGGGATGATGCCCCAGTTGCGGGCGATGTGAACCGTCGAGGAGATGCCGACATCCAGCATGTAGGGGGCCGCTTCGCCGTAACCGCTCTGCGGATCGAGCGGCGTGCCATGGCCCATGCCGCGCACGAGGAAAAGGTCCAACACCTCACGCCCTGACCTGTCGACCCAGATGTGCCGCTCCTGCCCATCCACGGTTTCGACCCGCTCCGGACGGTCAACGACACCGAGCGCGCCGCGCCACTGGTCGATGAGCGCGCCGGCATTGGTGTCGGCGACCGTGCTGTCGGACGTGCCCTGCCAGATCGAGACGGTCGGCCACGGGCCTTTATGTGGGGATGCGGCGGACAGCAGTGCCTGCAGCCTGCCTGCGTCCGGCAGGCCATGGCCGCGCATGCGGTCGAAGGCTTCGGGCACGCTGCCGGCAACGGCGTGCGGCAGGCCGGCGATGATGGCGCCGCCTGCGAAGATTTCGGGATAGGTGGCGAGCAGCGAATTTGCCATGGCACCGCCGGCCGACAGTCCGGTGACGTAGACGCGGCGCGGATCGACCCCGTGGTCGGATATCATCGTGGCGATCATCTCCCGGATCGAGAGGACCTCGCCGGATCCGCGCGTCACATCGGGTTTGGCAAACCAGTTGAAGCAGAGATTGCCGTTATTGCTGCGGCTCTGCTCGGGAAACAGGACGGCGAAGCCGTAATCCTCCGCCAGCGCCGACCAGCCGGAGCCGCGATCGTAGCCGGCCGCATTCTGCGTGCAGCCGTGCAAAACGACGACCAGCGGCGGCGCGCCTTTCGTCTTTTCAGGCGTGCGGTACCAGGCGGTGAGCGCACCGGGATTGGTGCCGACGATCTCGAGGGGCTGCAATCCAGACGCGGCAGGCTGCAGACCTTCGGGGCGGGCTTTCAGACGTGCCAGACGCTCGATCGTATCGGATAGTTTTCGCATGGGCCGTCTCCAGGCTCTGGGCCGGACCCGGGACATGTGGGGTGGCGCATGGTGCAGTGCACAACAGATGGGATGCCATCATGGCGAGACAAGGGCACCGGTGGTCCCGCGTCATTATTTACGACAGTTCTAATACGTTGTCGATGACACGCAGGAAGATGCGAGCGCCGCGCTCGATCAGAACGTCGGGAAAATCGTAATCGGGATTGTGCAGCGCCGGATGCGCCTCGCCGCTGCCGAGGAACAGCATGGCCGAGGGGCCGCAGGCGGCGAAGCGGCCGAAATCCTCCGAGGCCCGCATTGGCAGCCCTGCCTCGTCATGGCTGATGTCCTCGTCGGTCAATGCCTGCCGGAGATGCGCGACCGCTTCCGGCGCGTTTTCGCAATGGTGGAAGATATCCGCGTAGTGGTAGGACAGGGTCAACCTTTCCTGCGCTGCGGTCTCCGATATCAGGGCTTCGGCGCGGGCGCAGAGGTTGGCCATGCCGGCATCGGTCAGGGTGCGCAGCGTCGCCCAGACTTCCGCGCGGCCGGGCGCGATGCCGAACGCCGGTTCGCCGAGGACGGCATGGGTCAGCGTGACCATGGCGAAGTCGGCCGAGGGAAAGGTGCCTTTGGACAGATCCGTCAGCTGGGGCATCAGGCGGGAGACGGCCTGCATGGGGGAGATGCCCGTTTCGGGCATGGAGGCGTGCGCCGTCTTGCCGTCGAGAATGACGCACAGGCCGCGCGAGGCGCAGTTGACGGGCCCGGAGGCGAGCGCGACGTGACCGAGCGGCAGGCCTGGCAGGTTGTGCAGCGAGAAGGACAGGTCCGGCCGGATGTCAGTGAAGGCGGGATCGGCGAGCACGGCGGCAGCGCCCGCGCCGGTTTCCTCGGCCGGTTGGAACATCAGCACGACCCGCCCGCGGACGGGCCGCCGGCGTGCAAGGCCGCGAGCGAGCGCTGCCATGATCGCCATATGCCCGTCATGCCCGCAGAGATGCCCCTTGCCGGGGATGTCGGAGCGGTGCGGGGCGTCGGAGATTTCGGGAATCGGCAAGGCGTCCAGCTCGCAACGGAACAGCAGCGTTGACCCCGGTGCGGTGCCCGAAAAGACCGCCGCCACGCCATGGCCGCCAAGGCCGGTGATGATGCGATCGGGCTTCAGCGCCGCCAGATGCGCCTGTACCCGCGCTGCCGTTTGCCGCTCCTCGCCCGAGATTTCCGGGTGGCGGTGCAGGTCGTGCCGGAACGCCACGAGTTCGACCAGATCCCTCTCCGTCAGAAACATGCATGCTCTCCCGTTCGATGCGGGGCCATCATATCGTGTGAAGGCTGCTCGACAATGCCCAAGGTCCGAAAGGGGCTAGCCGATGTTCGCCCGTCCAAAGCGGGCGGAGACCTCCGGCAGGTCTGATTCCGGTGGCGCATCGGCGAAATCGTCGAGGATCGGGCAATCCGGGCGGCCGTCGCCGTGGCAGTTACTGGCGAGATGGCGCAGCGTTGCGGTCATCGCGGCGATGGCGGCAGCTTTGCGGTCGAGTTCGGCGATGTGTTCGAGCGCGATCGCCTTCACGTCGCCGCTTGCCCGTGCGCGATCGTGCCAGAGCGCCAGCAGGGTTTTCATCTGTTCGACGGAAAAGCCGAGATCGCGGGCGCGGCGGATGAAGCGCAGCGTGTGGATGTCGGTGTCTTCGTACGTCCGGTATTGCGCCTCGCTGCGATGCGCGGGGGCGATCAGGCCGATCTGCTCATAGTAGCGGATCATCTTTGTGGAAACGCCGGAGGCCTTGGAGGCTTCGCCGATATTCATGATGGCGTCCTTTCCGCGTGGATCGTGGGTGAGAAACGGCGCAGGCGCAGGGCATTGCCGAGAACGAAGACGCTGGACAGGCTCATGGCACAGGCGGCGAGGATCGGGGACAGCAGCATGCCGTTCACGGGGTAGAGAACGCCCGCTGCGACCGGCACCAGGCTGACATTGTAGGCAAAGGCCCAGAACAGGTTCTGGCGGATGTTGCGGATCGTCGCCTTGCTGATCGCGATGGCGCGCGGCACGCCGGCGAGATCGCCCGACATCAGCACGACATCGGCGCTTTCCATGGCGATGTCGGTGCCTGTCCCCAGGGCGATGCCGATATCGGCTTCCGACAAAGCGGGCGCATCGTTGATGCCGTCGCCGACGAAGGCGACACGGGCGTTTTGCCGGAGCGCCTTCACCGCCTCGACCTTGCCGCCGGGCAGGACGTCCGCGACCACCTCGTCGATGCCGAGCGCGCGGGCAACGGCGTGGGCGGTGCGGCTGTTGTCGCCGGTGATCATCACGACCTTGAGGCCATCGGCCTTTAGTGCCGCGACGGCGGAGGCGCTGCCGTCTTTCACCGGATCGGACACGGCGATCATGGCCGCCAGCCTGCCGCCGATGGCGGCATAGAGCGGCGACTTGCCGGCATCGCCGAGGGCGGCCGCCTGCGTGGCAAGCGCGGAAACGTCGATGCCGCCGTCGCGCATGGCACGGTCGGAGCCGACCAGCACGGCTTCGCCATCGATGACACCCTTGACGCCGGAGCCGGGAAGGGCGGCGACATCGGTCACGTTCACCAGGGTGATGCCGTCACGCTCGGCCGAGGCGACGATGGCTGCGGCGATCGGATGTTCGGATCGTGCTTCGAGGCTCGCGATCCGCCGCAGCACTTCGGTTTGCTCAAAGCCCTGCATGAGCACGAAGTCGGTGAGTTCCGGTTGTCCTTGCGTCAGCGTTCCCGTCTTGTCGAAAGCGACGACCTCGACATCGCGCAGGGCCTGCAGCGCATCGCCCTTGCGAAAGAGGATGCCGAGTTCGGCGGCACGTCCGGTGCCGACCATGATGGAAGTCGGCGTCGCCAGCCCCATGGCGCAGGGGCAGGCGATGATGAGGACGGCGACGGCGTTGATCGTTGCATGGGCCAGCGACGGCGTCGGCCCGAAGATGAGCCATGCCGCGAAGGTCAGGAGCGCGGCGGCAAGCACCGCGGGCACGAAGCGCGCTGTGATGCGGTCCACCATCGCCTGTATTGGCAGCTTCGCGCCTTGCGCCGTCTCGACCATGCGGATGATCTGCGACAGCAGCGTGTCCGCTCCGGTCTTCGTCACGACGAAGGTGAAAGTGCCGGTGCCGTTGATCGTACCGCCGACGACGGACGCGCCCTCGGAGACCGCGACGGGCAAAGGCTCGCCCGTCATCATCGACTGATCGACCAGCGAGCGCCCCTCCACGACCTCGCCATCGACGGGGATTTTCTCGCCGGGGCGGATCAGCACACGATCGCCAGGCTTGACTGCGCCGATAGCGACCTCCACGACGCCGTCCGCCCGGACCACGCGCGCGGTGCGCGCCTGAAGGCCCATCAGCCGTCGGATCGCCTGACCGGTGCGACCTTTCGCGCGCGCTTCCAGCATCCGGCCGAGCAGGATGAGCGTGACGATGACGGCGGCGGCTTCGAAATAGACATTGTCGGTGCCTGGCGGCAGCACGGATGGCAGGAAGGTGGCGACAACAGAGTAGGACCAAGCGGCCGACGTGCCGAGCACGACCAGCGCATTCATATCGGGCGCAAGCCGCAGCAGATTGGGCACCCCCTTGCGGAAGAAGGTGAGGCCGGGCCCGAAGAGAACCAGCGTCGCCAGCACGAACTGCAGGCGGCGGCTCATGTCCATGCCGAGCGTCGCCATCACAGCGTCGTGGATAGCGGGCACGACATGCGAGCCCATTTCGAGGAGGAAGAGCGGCAGGGTGAGCACGGCGGCAACGGTGAAGGCGCGGGCGAGCCGTCTGGCTTCCCGCGACTGGCGGTCGCCGGCGTCCGTCTCCGGCTGGCCCTCGGCCTGCGGCCGCACGGCGTAACCTGCTTTGACAATGGCGGCCTCGATCGCGGCGATCTCCGTGCCCTCGACCAGCCGGACGGTCGCAGTCTCCATCGCCAAATTGACGCTGGCCTCCTGCACGCCCGGCACAGCTGACAGCGCTTTTTCCACCCGCGCGACGCAGGAGGCGCAGGTCATGCCCTCGATGGGAAACGCTTGGGTGGCAAGCCTTGGCGTATAGCCGGCGGTCTCGATCGCTGCGACAATCCGTTTCGGTTCAAGGCTTGCGTCATGGGTCACGGTTGCCCGCTCGGTCGCGAGGTTGACGCTGGCGCCAACCACGCCGGGCACGGCGGCAATGGCCTTTTCGACCCGCGCCACGCAGGAGGCGCAACTCATGCCGTCGATGGCAAGCGTCGTCGTCTTCGAGGCGGTAAGGGGTTGTTGAAGCGGGGTATGGGCGGTCATAGGGAGCATCCCTTGTGTCATCTGCCGATATAGGTAGTGCTTCCCATCATGGGAAGGTCAAGGGGCATGACGGGAATGATCGCGTGAAGAGGCGGGGGTAGACGGATTGATCAGAGCGGGGCGCGAAGACCGGGCGTATAGCCGGCAGCCGTGATGGCCGCGGCGATCTCTTCGGCGCTTGCGTCGGTTTCCACATCCGCCGTTTTCGTCGCGAGGTCGATACGCACTTTGGCTTGGCCATCGACGCTGTGGATGGCTCTTTCCACCGTGCTCTTGCAGTGGCCGCAGGTCATGTCGGGTATGTCAAACGCGGTCATGGGGACGTCTCCTTTCAGATACGTCCCCATGATAGGGCTTCCAACGCTTGGAAGGTCAAGGCTTACCTTGAGGTGCCTCCCGGCATCAGCCGTCGAGCGAATCCAGCAGATCCTGCGCGCGCGCGACCGTAATGCGTCGGACTTCCAATTCGTCGCGGCGGCCAGCAACGAGGTCGCTAGCAAGGATCCGGTCCGCAAGATCGGCGGGCAGGGACAGGAGGACGCGGGTTTCCTCTGTATGGATGCCGCCCAGCGAAGAGCGCTTGCCCGTGATCATGCCGCCGGCCACCGTATTGTTGGTGTCGGGGTCGATCAGGATGAAGGCGCCCGTCGTGCGGTTCTGCTCGTAGGCGTCAAACATGGCCTGTTCGTCGAAGGCGAGATGCACCTTGCCGATGGCGTTCATGGAGAGCGCGTCGGAGGGCCCCCACTTGCCGCTCTTCAGGTCCAGCTGGCTGACCGGCTCGACGCTGACGCGCTGGCGGCGGGAGCCGCTCTTCAGCCAGTAGCGCTTGTTCGGCTGAATGCCATCCGGCTGCAACGCCACGATCTGCGCATCGAAGGCGACGCCGGTCTGGGGCTGGCTGTCGATGGCGACGATCATGTCGCCGCGCGACACATCAACCTGACGATCGAGCACGAGCGTGATCGCATCGCCGGCCACGGCCGCGTTGCGCACGAGGTCGAAGGTGACGATCTTGGTGACGTTGGCGACCATACCCGAAGGCAGGATGACGACGCTGTCGCCGGGCTTCACCGAGCCGCCGGCAACGGTGCCCTGATACCCGCGGAAGCTTTCGCCCGGACGCGACACGCGCTGGATCGGCAGGCGGAAGCCGGTCGTCTGGCCGGAGCGGACGGTGGCCAGCTCCAGAACCTCGACCAGCGTCGGGCCGTCATACCAAGGCATGGAGGCGCTGCCGTCATAGACGACGTTCTCGCCCTTCAGCGCGGACACCGGGATGGCCGTGACCTGACGCACGCCGAGCGACAGAGCGAGTTCGCGGAAATCATGGCTGATCGCGTCGAAGCGGGCGCGATCGTAGCCGGTGAGGTCGATCTTGTTGACCGCGAGCACGAACTGGCGAATGCCCATCAGCGTGGCGATGGTCGCGTGGCGGCGCGTCTGCTCGAGCAGGCCGACGCGAGCATCGACCAGCAGGATGGCGAGGTCGGCCGTGGAGGCGCCGGTTGCCATGTTGCGTGTATATTGCTCGTGGCCGGGGGTGTCGGCGACGATGAAGGAGCGGTTCTCGGTCGCGAAATAGCGATAGGCGACATCGATGGTGATGCCCTGTTCGCGCTCAGCCTGGAGACCGTCGAGAAGCAGTGCGAAGTCCGGCAGGCCGAGATCGTTCTGCTTGCCGCTCGAATCGCGGGCCAGCGTCGCCGCCTGGTCTTCCTTGACGGCCTTGGTGTCCCAGAGCAGCCGGCCGATCAGCGTCGACTTGCCATCATCCACGCTGCCGCAGGTGATGAGGCGCAGAGGACGGCTGTCGCGCGGCGCGCGCGCTTCGGAGCCGGTGAAGGCCGTGACGTTGCCGGAGGAGACCTTGGTTTCGGCCGTGGTACGGGGGCCATTCTGCAGGTTTGCCTGATTGCCTGTGGCCTGAGTGCCTGTAGAGTGACTGCCTGTGGAAGCGGAAACGGTCATCAGAAATATCCTTCGCGTTTTTTCTTCTCCATCGAACCGGACTGGTCCCGATCGATGGCGCGGCCCTGACGTTCGGAGACGGTCGCGGTCTCGAGTTCTGCGATGATGTCGGTCAGCGTCGTGGCGTCGGAGCGGATCGCGCCGGTCAGCGGGAAACAGCCGAGCGTGCGGAAGCGAATTCGTTCCTGGCGCTTGGCCTCGCCAGGCTGCAGTTCCAGCCGCGGATCTTCCGCCAGGATCATCATGCCGTCGCGCTCGACCACCGGGCGTTCCGCCGCGAAGTACAAGGGCACGATCGGAATTTCCTCGGCCTGGATGTAGCGCCAGATATCGACTTCGGTCCAGTTCGACAGCGGGAAGGCGCGCACGCTCTCGCCCTTGCGGATCATGCCGTTATAGACGTTCCAGAGTTCCGGGCGTTGGTTGCGCGGGTCCCAGCGGTGGTCGGGCGTGCGGAAGGAGTAGATCCGTTCCTTGGCGCGGCTGGCCTCTTCGTCGCGGCGCGCGCCGCCGAAGGCCGCGTCGAAGCCGCCGGCATCCAGCGCCTGGCGCAGACCCTCGGTCTTCATGATGTCGGTGTAAAGCGCCGAACCGTGGGTGAACGGCGTGACGTTCTCGGCCGCACCGCGTGGGTTGATGTGCTCGATCAGGTCGAGGTCGTAACGCTTAACGATCTCGTCGCGGAACGCGATCATCTCGGCGAACTTCCAGCCGGTGTTCACATGCAGCAGCGGAAACGGCACGCGGCCGGGGTAGAACGCCTTGCGCGCAAGGTGCAGGAGAACGGCGCTGTCCTTGCCCACGGAATAGAGCATGACGGGCTTTTCGAACTCGCCGGCCACTTCGCGGAAGATGTGGATGGCTTCGTTTTCGAGCGCCTTGAGATGCGGATCGAGCGGCGGGCGGGCGCTCTGCGGATTGTGAAGTTCCGTTTCCGGAAGCGTGAGGGACATCGGGTCGTCTCCAGTCTCGTTCGGTCGGGGTCAGGCGGGGCGCGCGTCAGGCGGCGCTACCGGCCATAACCTTCTTCGTGTCGGGTATCGGCTGCGAAGCGGCTTCCGCCACGTGCAGGCCGCATTCGCGGGTTTCGTCGTTTTCCCACCACCAGCGTCCGGCGCGCTCCGGCTCGCCGGGCTTGATGGCGCGTGTACAGGGCTCGCAGCCGATCGAGGGATAGCCGCGACTGTGCAGCGGATTGACGGGGATCGCTTCTGCCACGACATAAGCGCGGATCGTGTCGATATCCCAATCCGCAAGCGGATTGATCTTGATCAGCCCACGCTCGAGATCGGCTTCGGCAAAGGGCGTCTCGGCGCGGTTGCCGGACTGGCCACGGCGCAGCCCCGTGACCCAGTAGGTCGCGCCGGCAAGCGCTCGCGCCAAGGGCTTCACCTTGCGCACGCCGCAACAGGCATGGCGCGCCTCGATGCTCTCATAGAAGCCGTTTAGGCCATAACTCGCGGCATAGGCGTCGATATCCGCCTGCTCAGGATGGAAGCGCTTGATGAGGATGCCATAGGTCTCCTCGGTCGTGTCGATCAGCGCAACGGTCTCGTTGAACAGACGGCCTGTTTCGAGCGTGGACACCTCGATATCGAGCTTTGCCGTGCCGATGGCAGCAGTGATCACCTGATCCTCGATGCCAAGGCTGGTGGTGAACACGGCACGCCCGTCGAGAGACGCGACCAGCGCCAGCCTCTCGCCAAGGGTGAGACAGTCCAGCTGCCGGGCCAGCGCCGCAGCAGTTGTTTCAAGGGACATGGATGTCATGGGTTATCCTGTAGAGTTACCGCCTTTATCGCAGTCTCAGGTGATAAAAGACAGAAAAACGGATTTCCAATGGCAAGGGATCGGAGCAAATATCACTCCGATCCCGCAGGATCGGGAAAAACCACCCGAATACCGGGCGATTTCGGAAGCCGTTGCGATCTACCGTCCGCCCGTTTACGCCCGCGGGTTCACCCACGACTCTTGGTTGGAACGAGGCAGGGGCTGTTTTCCGAGGATATGGTCGGCGGCCTTTTCGCCGGTCATGATCGAGGGGCCGTTGAGGTTGCCGTAGGTGACGTGCGGGAAGATGGAGCTGTCGGCGACGCGCAGGCCCTCGATGCCGATGACGCGCGTTTCCGGATCGACCACCGCCATCGGATCGTTCGCGTCACCCATGCGGCAGGTGCCGCAGGGGTGGTAGGCGCTTTCCAGGTGCTCGCGCAGGAAGGCGTCGATATCTTCGTCGCTGGTGACGGTCTCGCCCGGCTGGATCTCCGGCCCGCGATAGGTGTCGAAGGCCGGCTGGCGGAAGATCTCGCGGGTGAGGCGGACACAGTGGCGGAACTTCTCCCAGTCCTCCGGATGGCTCATATAGTTGAAGCGGATGACGGGGTCGGCCTTCGGATCGGACGATCGCAAGGTGACGGCGCCGCGAGATTTCGACAGGTTGTAGCCGACATGCACCTGGAAGCCGTGGCTTTTGGCCGCGGCCTTGCCGTCATAGGAGATGGCGACAGGCAGGAAGTGGTACTGGATGTCGGGCTGCTTCAGCCCCGGCGCCGAGCGCAGGAAGGCGCAGGCCTCGAACTGGTTGGAGCTGCCGAGCCCCGTTCGCGTCATCAGCCATTGCGCCCCGGCGACACCCTGCCAGAACCAGGGCAACCAGGAATAGAGCGAAACCGGCTTGGTGGAGACCTGCTGGAAGTAGAACTCCATATGGTCCTGCAGGTTCGCGCCGACGCCCGGACGGTCGGCCTTGACCTCGATGCCCATCGATTGGAGATGAGCGGCTGGACCGATGCCGGAGAGCATGAGCAGCTTCGGCGAATTGAACGAGGAGGCGGAGACGATGACCTCGCGTTTCGCCCTGACGATCTCGACCGCGCCGCCGCGCTCGATCTCCACGCCGATGGCACGACCGTTCTCGATCACGACGCGGCGGGCCAGTCCATGGACCAGCGAGACGTTGGGTCGCTTCAGGGCAGGTCGGAGATAGGCGTTGGCGGCCGACCAGCGGCGTCCGTTGTGGATCGTCTGCTCCATCAGGCCAAAGCCCTCCTGCTTGGAGCCGTTATAGTCCTCCGTCATCTCGAAACCGGCTTCGCTGCCGGCCTTGATGAAGGCGTGGAAGAGTGGGTTCGTCACCGGACCGCGCCGCACGTGAAGCGGTCCATCGGTGCCCCGCCAACCCTCTTCCCCACCATGGGAATGCTCCATCCGCTTGAAGTAGGGCAGCACGTCGGCATAGGCCCAGCCGCGGGCGCCGAGCGCTTCCCAGCGATTGAAGTCCTCGGAATGACCGCGGACATAGACCAGCCCGTTGATCGAGGAGGAGCCGCCGATGACTTTGCCGCGCGGCGCGCTGATGCGGCGATTGTTAAGGTTCGGCTCGGGCTCCGAGTAATACCCCCAATTGTATCGCTTCATGCTCATCGGCCAGGCGAGTGCTGCCGGCATCTGGATGAACGGCCCGATATCGGACCCTCCGGCCTCGATGACGATCACGGTGTTCTTGCCGTCTTCGGACAGGCGGTAGGCGAGCGCGGAGCCGGCGGAGCCGGAGCCGATGATGACGAAATCTGCTTCTGTCATGTTACTGGCTCCATCAGAAGTTTATTATATAGCTTGGGGCTGCGATGCGATTGAAAGCTCTACCGGGGTGCTGTATCGTTTGGTCATGAAGCGCGTCGCTTATTCCAAGCAGGCCGAAAGTTATCTCAAGCGCGTTCAGCCCCGACGGCGAAAGGCGATCGTCGAGAAGATCGAGGCGTATGCTAGAGGCGAAAGCGTGGATGCGAAGCCGCTGAAGGGTGGCGCCATGGTGCGGATCCGCATCGGTGGGGATCGTGCAATCGTCGATTCTTTGACCGCGCTCGTTATCGTCGTCAAGGTCGGGCCACGCGGCGACGTCTACAAGGAGTGAACCATGGGAGCTTTCGATAAAACCGTGATTGACGGAAAGGCGTTCGTGCTCGTCCCAGAAGACGAGTTCGAGGACATGATCGACACGATCGAGGCCAACCGGATCATGGCGCGTATCAACGCGGGAGAGGAGACGTGGCCGGCCGAACTCGTTTACGAATTGTTCGAAACCGACAGTCGTATACGAACCTTCCGCAAATATCGCGGCCTCACCGTCTCCGATCTCGCCGCGTCCGCCGGGATCTCGCAGCCCTATCTCTCGGAGATCGAGGGTGGCAAGAAGACCGGGTCGGTCGATGTGCTCAAGCGCATCGCCACGGCTTTGAACGTCGATCTCGACGATCTCGTGATGGAGCGCGACGCCCATCAATAGGGCGCCTCGACCTTGCCCATCGCGACATAGACCGTCTTCAACTCGGTATAGTGCTGGAGAGCAGCAACCGAGTTCTCGCGGCCGAAGCCGGACTGCTTCGAGCCGCCGAAGGGGATTTCAACCGGGCAGAGGTTGTAGGTGTTGATCCAGAGCGTACCGGCGTCCAGGCGATCCACCACGCGGTGGGCGCGGGTGATGTCACTCGTGAAGACGCCTGCGGAGAGGCCGAATTCGGTCGCGTTGGCGCGGGTGATGACCTCGTCCTCATCGTCGAAATCGAGCACACACATGACCGGTCCGAAGATCTCTTCGCGGGCGATCGTCATCGTGTCGGTGACATCGGCAAAGACGGTCGGCTGGATGTAGGTGCCTTCGGCCGGAACGTCGTTGGGGATGGCGCCGCCGGTGACGAGCGTCGCGCCTTCCGCCTTGCCGGCCTCGATATAGGCCAGCACCTTGTCGCGTTGCGGCCGCGAGACCATCGGCCCGAGCTGGGTCGCCTCGTCCATGGGGTCGCCGATCACGATCCTTTCCGTGCGGGCCTTGAGGCTAGAGAGAAAGCGTTCTTTGATGCTTTTCTGCACGAATACACGCGTGCCGTTGGAGCAGACCTGGCCGGTCGAGTAGAAATTGCCGAGCATCGCGCCGCCGATGGCGCTGTCGAGATCGGCATCCTCGAACACGATCAGCGGCGACTTGCCGCCAAGCTCCATCGTGACATGCTTCAGCTGGCCGGCCGCGGCGGCCGCGACCTTGCGGCCGGTCGGCACCGAGCCGGTCAGCGACACCTTGCCGACATCGGGGTGGCCGACGAGCAGGGGGCCGGTGTCGCGGTCGCCCTGAATGACGTTAAAGAGCCCCTTCGGTAGGCCGGCCTCAATAAGGATCTCGGCAATCTTCAACGCGCCGAGCGGCGTGTTCTCCGACGGCTTGAACACCATGGCATTGCCGGAGACCAGCGCCGGTGCCGCCTTCCAGCAGGCGATCTGCTGGGGATAGTTCCAGGCACCGATGCCGACGCAGACGCCGATGGGCACGCGCTTGGTATAAGCAAAGTCGGCCCCGAGCGGGATGTGTTCGCCGTTCAGCGCCGCTGCCGCAACACCGCCGAAGAACTCGAAGCTGTCGGCGCCGGAGGTGGGGTCGGCGACGATCGTTTCCTGGATCGGCTTGCCGGTGTCGAGCGTTTCCAGCTCCGACAGTTCGCGGTTGCGCGCCCGCATGATGTCGGCCGCCTTCTTGAGGATGCGCCCGCGCGCTGTCGGGCTCATCGCTGCCCATTCCGGCTGCGCCCGCTTTGCCGCCGCCACGGCCTGCTCGACGATGGCGGGCGTCGCGGCATGAAGCTTTGCGATCACCTCGCCGGTTGCGGGGTAGATGCTGTCGAACGGCGTGCCCGCGGTATCCTCGACATAGGCGCCATCGATGAAGTGGGAGGCTTTCGGCTGGGCTCTCATGGGGTCTTGTCCTTCCGGGCGGTTCTTATTTTAGAGGGCCATTGTCGGCCGGACTGTTCATGCTTCGGCCAAATGGTCCCTGGAGAAAGATCGACTTGTGCAGGCTGTCGTGAACGGCGGTGTCGCTCTTGCCATGCCTCATTCTCCTCGCGGGAATCGCTTCGACTCTTCGAGAGTATCGAGGTTCATGTGGTTGCGCATGTAGCGTTCGGAGGCTTTCTGCAGCGGCTGGTGGTCCCAGGGGTAGTAGGCGCCGTTGCGCAGTGCCTCGTAGACCACCCAGCGGCGGGCCTGGCTTTCGCGCACGGCGGCATCGAAGGCCGGCATGTCCCAGCGGGCCTCGCGCATCTGGCGGAAGGCCTCCAGCGTGGCGGCGATGGCGGTGGTCGGGGGCGAGAGAGCGAGGTTGTTCAGTTCGAGGGGGTCGGCCTCCAGATCAAACAGCTGGTCGGGATCATCAGCGCAATGGACGTATTTCCACTTGCCCTCGCGGATGGCGACGAGCGGGGCGATCGATCCTTCCGCTGCATATTCCATCAGCACGGGCGAGACGCGTTCAGTGCCGTTGATGACGGGCAGCAGGCTTTCCCCGTCCGTCCAGGGCATGATCTCGTCCATCGAAATGCCGGCGAGGTCGCAGAGCGTGGGGGTGACGTCGAGGTTGGAGACGGGCGTCTCGTGCAGTCCGGGCGTGACGCCGGGGCCTGCGATCATCAGCGGCACGCGGGCGGAGCCTTCAAAAAAATTCATCTTGAACCACAGTCCGCGTTCGCCCAGCATGTCGCCATGGTCCGAGCAGAACAGGATCAGCGTGTCGTCCAGCTGGCGCGTTCGCTCCAGCGTGTCCACGAGCCGGCCGACCTTTTCGTCGATATAGGAGATGTTGGCGAAATAGGCCTGCCGCGAGCGCCGGACGTCGGTCTCGGTGACAGTGAAGCTGGTATAGTCGCAGGCCGCGATCAGGCGTTCGGAATGAGGGTCCTGCGTCTCCAGCATGCCGACCTCGGGCAAGAGATGGGCGCAGTCTTCGTAGAGATCCCAGAACTGGCGGCGTGCCACGTAGGGGTCGTGCGGATGGGTGAAGGAGGCCGTGAGGCACCAGGGCCGGCGGCAGGCGGTGCCGATGTCGCGGGCGAGATGATAGATCTTCTGCTCCGCGAGAAAGGCGACTTCGTCGTCATATTCCATCTGGTTGGTGATCTCGGCGACGCCCGCGCCGGTGACCGAGCCGAGATTGTGGTACCACCAGTCGATCCGCTCACCGGGCTTGCGGTAGTCCGGCGTCCAGCCGAAATCCGCGGGGTAGATATCCGTCGTCAGCCGTTCCTCGAAGCCGTGCAACTGGTCGGGGCCGACGAAATGCATCTTGCCGGAGAGCGCTGTGTAGTAGCCGGCGCGGCGCAGGTGATGGGCGAAGGTGGGGATGGAGGAGACGTATTCCGCCGCGTTGTCGTAGACGCCGGTGCGGCTCGGCAGTTGGCCGGCCATGAAGGAGGCGCGGGCCGGCGCGCAGAGCGGCGATGATGTGTAGTTGTTGGCAAAGCGGGCCGAGCGGGCGGCGAGAGCCTTTAGATGCGGCGCGTGCAGCCATTCTGCCGGGCCATCCGGAAAGAGTTTCCCGTTGAGCTGGTCGACCATGATGATCAGGATGTTCGGCTTGTTGCTCTCGGCGGGGCTCACGTAACGGGTCCTTTTTCTGTGCGGTTTTCGAGGCGTGCGAGCGCGGCATCGACCGCGTCTTCCGCCAGCGCGATCGACCGCTCGGTCGTCAGCGGTGCGGCGCCCAGCGCGCGGCGGATGTAGAGCCCGTCGATCAACGCGGCCGTCGCCTCGGCGATGCGGGATGCCTCGGCTTTGGGGCAGAGCAGCGACAGGCTTGCGGACAGGTTGGAGTGCAGGCGGCGGGCGTAGAGCACCAGCAGCCGGCGGACGGCTTCGGAACGCTGTGCCTCGGTGTAGAAGGCGAGCCAGGCGGCGACCGTTTCCGGTGCGAATTGTCCGGCGTGGAAACTGACGCGGATGATGGCCGAGACGCGGGCACGGGGGTCGTCGGCCTCAGCCAGTGCAGATACGGTATCACGCCGGAGATCGCGCAGCAGCGAGCGCATGGTCTCCGTTAGCAGCTGGTCCTTGCTGCCGAAGTAATGATGGGCGAGTGCGGGGGAGACGCCGGCGCGGCGGGCGATGTCCGACATGGTTACGGCGAGCGTGCCTTGGTCTCCGATGGCGCTGATGGCGGCATCGACCAAAGCCTTTCGGCGCACCGGCTCCATTCCGACTTTCGGCATCCGCATCTCCCGTTGTCGGAGAAAGCTTAATTTTGATTGAGCCATCAATCAAGAAAAAAGAGGATGCCTTGCCCCGGCTTGACCTCAGGTGCGGGCGAAGGCCTCGGTCACCCTGACATCGCCGACATGCATACCATTCCAGTTGTACATCGACGTCGTCGCATCGGCCAAAAGCGCCGCTTCGATCTCGGGCTCATCGCGGAAGAAGCGGCCGAGCGTTGCGGCGATCATGGCTTCGGCGGCGCGGGTGGTGCCGTCTTCGCATTTCAGCGCGATGGCGATGCCCTGTTCTGGGATGGCTGCGCAGAAGACGCCTTCCGCACCGGTCTTTGCGAAGATGCGGCCAGGGGCTATCTGCATCAGACGGGTACAGGCGCGTTTCGTTCCCGCGACGTAGAAGGGCTCGGCCATGCAGGCATCGATCAGGCGGCGTGCGGCCTTGGCGCGCTCGAGCCCAAGGCCCGTTCCGGTCGCCATCTTGGCAAAGCCGTGGGCGAGACCCTTGAGGGGAACGGCATAGGTCGGGATGGCGCAGCCGTCGATGCCGCAATTGTCGTGGCCGAGGGCGGCGCCCGTCAGGCTTTCCATCGCATCGCGGATCTCACGCTGGATGAAGTGGTCGTAGCCGATATAGCCTTGGGGATCGACGCCGGCGTGGCAGGCGGCGCAGATAAAGCCGGAATGCTTGCCGGAGCAATTGTTGTGCAGCGCATTCGGCTTGTCCATCGCCCGCACCTGATCGATCAGCACCGGCTGGCTGAAGGACCAGTGCGCGCCGCATTCGAGCGTCGAGACGTCGCGTCCGGCCCGCGCCAGCATCTCGGCAGCCAAGGCGGCATGTTCCGGCTCGCCATTGTGGGAGGAGCAGGCGAGCGCCAGCATCCGCTGGTCGAGCCCGTAAGCGTCGGCGGCGCCCGTCTCGATGAGCGGCAGGGCCTGCATCGCCTTGCAGGCGGAACGCGGGAAGATGGCGGCATCGACGTCGCCGAGGGAGAAGACGGTGCGGCCGTCGCCATCGACCGCGATCACCATGCCGCGATGGCGGCTTTCCACCAGAGCGCCGCGCGTCACCTCAACCAGTACCGGATTCGTCATGTCACAAGCCTCTCGTCATCACATTTCGGTGCGGATCTTGCCATCCGTTCCCGGCACGACGATCTCTCTCACGAGACGCCGCCGCTTTCCATTCCCTGCCATAACCGATCGCGCTTCCCCGTCAAACCCGGACATTGCATGAATCTGATCCGTATTCTCCTGCTCGCCATCCTCGTCGTCTATCTCCTGCCGGCGCTCGCATCAGCCGGGCTCTGGTATGTCCGGGAGCGGCCGGAAAGCTGGCGCAATGCCGACTGGTCCTCGTCCGGCGTCCTGCCGAAAGCGACCGCGGATGCGGACGCAGCGATCTATGTGCTTTCCGCGGCCACGGGCGGCCTGAAAGGGTCGGTCGCCAGTCATGCCTGGATCGTGACGAAGGGGGCGGGGGACCGCGTCTACAACCGCTATGACAAGGTCGGCTGGGGCACGCCCATCCGGCGCAACATGCGCGAGGCCGATGGCGCCTGGTATTCCAACCGGCCGAACGTGGTCGTCGCCATCACGGGCGCGGAGGCTGCACGGCTCATCCCGCAGGTCGAGGCGGCGATCCAGTCTTACCCCTATGCCACGCCCGGCGCCTACCGCATCTGGCCGGGGCCGAACTCCAACACCTTCGTTGCGCATGTGCTGCGCACCGTGCCCGATCTGGGTGCTGTGCTGCCGCCGGATGCCGTCGGGCGCGACTATCTGCCGGAGGGCAAGCTCTTCTCGATCGATGCCGATGGCCGCGATATCCACGCCACGCTCTACGGCCTCGTGGGGATCTCGGCCGGCGTGCGCAGCGGGTTCGAGCTGCACTTCATGGGCCTCGTCGCCGGCGTGGATGTCGCGCGGCCCGCGCTCAAGATTCCCGCTTTTGGGCGGCTGGGGATGTAAGGAGGCCAGCCTGCATACAGTCAGTGCTTCCTTACACTGAGGTCGTCATGCTGGAGTATAGAGCACGCATTCCCTGCACCAAATCCTAGAAACGGAAAAAGGGCCGCGTTAGCGACCCTTTCCACGAAATACGGCCCGTAAACGGCCCGGACTGGCTGCTGGCTCAGTCCGTAGAAGGAAGGCTCAGAGCGAGGGCTGCCTCATTTCTGCAACCATGCTTCCCGTGTCCGTTACGAGTACCGAAATCTCATTAGACATTGGACCACCTTCCTTTCATTACGTTGAACATGAGGAAAAGATAGGCGATTTTCGAAGAAGCGCAAGTCCTTCCTTCACAAAACTTCTGTCTGCGCGATTACGAAGAATGACGGTTCATTGTCACGTCGTGAGGTGACGATTTTACGTCAGAGGGTGAGCACGATCTTTCCGATGTGGCCGCTCTCCTCCATCAGGCGGTGCGCCTCGGCGACGTTGGCAAAGGGCAGGACGGCGCTCATGACCGGGGCCACGGTGCCCTCGTCGAGCAGGGGCCAGACATTGTCCTCCAGATCGTCGCGGATCGCTTCCTTTTCCACTGCCGTGCGCGGGCGAAGCGCCGAGCCCATGACGCGCAAGCGCTTGGAGAGGATCGGCGCGATGTTCGCCTTTTCTACCTTGGCACCGCCGAGGAAGGCGATGATGGAAAGCCGGCCGTCGGTGGCCAGGCATCCGAGGTTGCGCTCGAAATAGGAGGCGCCGATCATGTCGAGAATGACATCGACGCCGCGGCCGCCGGTTTCCGACAGAATGACCTCCTTGAAGTCCTCCTGCTTGTAATCGATGGCCCTAACGGCACCGAGCGACAGGCAGGCCTCGCATTTCGGCCCGCTGCCGGCGGTGACGAACACCTGCGCCCCGAAGGCGCCGGCGAGCTGGATCGCCGTCGTGCCGATGCCGCTCGAGCCGCCATGGATGAGGATGGATTCGCCCTCCACCAGATCCGCCATCTGAAACACGTTCGCCCAGACGGTGAAGAATGTTTCCGGCAGGGCGGCGGCGCGGGCGGCGTCGTAGCCGGTCGGCCAGCGCAGCGCCTGCGTCGCGGGCACGCTGCAATATTCGGCATAGCCGCCGCCATTGGCGAGCGCCGTCACGCGGTCTCCGACGGCAAAACCCTCGGCACCGTCACCGATGGCAACGACTTCGCCCGCGACTTCCAGTCCCAGGATCGGGCTTGCGCCGGGAGGGGCGGGATAGAGCCCCTTGCGCTGCATGACATCCGGCCGGTTGATGCCGGCGGCCTCGACGCGCACGAGCAGGTGGCCGGCTTCGAGCTCGGGCAGCGGGCCTTTGGCGAGCACCATGGCCTCCGGTCCGCCGGGCGAGGGCAGGTCGATGAACGTCATTTCCGTCGGCAGCGGCATGGGAACTCCTGTGCTTGGTTGATACCAGAGCTAGTGCATCTCGCGGCAGGGTCAAAGGTTAGGCACTTACAGCACCAGAAGGACGCCGCCGACGGCGATGAGGCCGATGCCGAGCGTGTGCAGCGCCGACAGCTTTTCGCCGAGAAACAGGACGGCGAAGAGGGCGACGAGAACGACGCTCATCTTGTCGACCGGCGCCACGCGCGCGGCGTCCCCGATCTTCAGCGCCCGGAAATAGCAGAGCCAGGATGCGCCGGTCGCAAGCCCGGACAGGACGAGGAACAGCCAGCTTTTCGGCGAGACGGTGACTGGCGACTGCCAGTGTCCCGTCACCGCCAGCAGGAGCCCCAGCGCCGCGAGGATAACCACGGTGCGCACGAAGGTCGCGAAGTCCGAATTGACGTTCTCGATGCCGATCTTGGCGAAGATGGCCGTCAGCGCCGCAAAGACGGCCGAGAGCATGGCCCAGGCCTGCCAGGAGAGGAAGAGGGATCGCATCGATGGGACCTTTCCGACGCCGTTTGATCGTAGCTCGCGCGAGGCTCAGGCTTGAAGGATCTCCAGCCCGGCTTCGCGATAGAGCGAGAGTGTCGTGTCCTCGATATCGGCGGAAACCACAAGGCCGGTCAGGTCGGCAAGCGGCAGGATGCGGTGCGGCGACGCCGCGCCGAGCTTGTCGCCTGCCGCAAGGATGAAGGTTTCCGCAGACTGGCGGGCAATGGCGCGCTTGATCGCGGCCTCCTCGAAATCGCCCGTGGTGGCGCCATGCGTCGGATGAAGGGCGGTTGCGCCGAGGAAGAACAGGTCGAAACGCATCGTCTCGATGGCGGCAAGCGCTGCCGATCCGGTGGCGACCATCGAGTGCTTGTAGAGCCGCCCGCCGATCAGGATCACCTCGGCATCGTGGCCGGCCAGTGCTGCGGCGATCGTCGGGCTGTGCGTGGCGATGGTGATCCGCAGATCGCGGGGCAGGGCCCGGGCCAGCGTCTCGTTCGTGCTGCCGCCGTCGAGGAAGACGAACTGGCCCGCGGCGATCCGCTCGACCGCCCGCAGCGCGAGTGCCTGCTTCGTCGCCTTGGCGATCTGCGTTCGCGCGCCGAGATCGGGCAAGGGCGGGGCCACCGGCAGGGCGCCGCCATGGACGCGCTGCAGCTTGCCTGCGCCCGCTAGCTCCCGCAAATCGCGGCGGATCGTGTCCTCCGACAGGCCGAGTTCACCGGCAAGAGCGGTCGCGACAATCTGCCCGTCGCGGCGCAGGCGATCGAGGATGAGGGCGTGCCGCTGACTGGTGAGCATCGAAATCTCCTTCTTGACTCTTCTGGATATTACGTGATCAAACAAGAATTAACAAGAAAATACCAGAAAAACCATGAAGGCGTTTCCCATGTTGATTTTGATTGCCGCCCCCTATCGTTCCGGCACGAATGACGATCCTGCGAAGATGGCAGCCAATCTGAAGGTGCTCGAGGCGCCGTCGCACGCGTTGTTTCAGGCGGGGCATGTGCCGATGATCGGAGAATGGGTGGCGCTGCCGATCTGGCATGCGGCCGGCGGCAAGACGGTCGGGGATGCGCTCTATGAGGAGATCTTCCACCCGGTCGCCGGCCGGCTGCTCGCGCTCTGCGATGCCGTGCTCCGCTTTCCCGGCGCCTCGAAAGGGGCCGACAACGATGTGCGGATCGCGCGCGAGCGCGGCATTCCGGTCTATGAGAGGCTGGAGGATGTGCCGGGCTGCGCAGCCTTCGCGACACGCGCGATCCCGGCCTGATCCCCGCAACGGATCCGCCCTTTAGGCTGGCTCGACTTCGCGCACCCGCATCATCTCACGGAACGCCGGGCGCGATTGGCAGCGCTCGATCCAGGTGTTGATGCCAGGATGCCTGTCGAACAGGGCCGTCTGGCTCTGGGCGTAGCGGAGCACTTCCGCAAGGTTGAGGTCCGCCACTGTAAAACGGTCGCCGACAACGTGGGCATGTTGCGAAAGGCGGGTTTCCAGAACGCCGAAGCGCGTTTCCAGTGCCTGTGTCGCAGCGTCCACGATAGCCCGGCCGCGCGCCGGGCCGTTCGGCTCGGCGTCATAGGCCAGCACGATCTTGACCGCGTAGGGCTCGATTTCCGTTGCGGCCCACAGCGTCCAGTCGAGGATCTGCCCTTCCTCGGCGGCATCCGCGCCGGCGAGCGGCCCGCCATATGTGCGCGCAAGATAAAGGTTGTTGGCAAGCGAATCCGCCAGCACCAGCCCGTTATCCTCGATCGCGGGGATCTTGCCCCGGGGATTGATGGCAAGGAAGGCCGGCGACTGTGTGTTGAGCGGCGCCGTCTTCGCCAGCGGGTCGACCAGCCGGCGCGCCTGTATGACCGGCACAGCGCGGAACGCTATGCCGAGTTCGCCGGCCATCCAGTAATTGCGCGATGCCCGCGACCGATAGACCCCGTAGATGGTCAGCATGATAGTCTCCAGACCTTGATGTTGCAGACGAGCCTTAACGTTTCGGCCGGGGGATGGAAGACCGGCGCGCTGATGCAAGGCATGAAGTTTGCTGATGGTTTGCGCGTCACACGCGGCGGTTTCCCGTCACCGTCAGATGCGGGAACGCTTCCGCCGTTCCGTCCACGAGGTCTGCGCTGGCCTTCTCCGTCCAGCGGTAGCCGAGGATGGCGTCTCCGACGTTTTCGAAGAGATTGTCGGTGATGAGAGCCGTGCCGGCGCCGTCCGCAACAGACACGCCGCAGCCGAGTTGGGCGACGCGGATGACGTTGCCCGTCACGGAGACGTTGCGCAGATACGGGCCCCAACCCAGCACCAGCGCCCACCGCGCCACCTGCTCGATAACGTTGCCGGTCACGACCGTGTCGGCCTCGGCCGAAATGCCGAAACCGAAGCCCGCGCCGTCGGAGACATAGGGAGCGATGCCGGTGATGTTGCGGATGACGTTCTGCCCGACGGTTGCCAGCCTTCCGCCGACGTCGAAATTGACGATGGAAATGCCGTTGGCGGCAGTGTCGATGACGTTGCCGGTGACGATGGCGCCCTGAAAGCCGAATTCGGAGTAGATGGCGGTCTCGCCGGAGCGCAGGCACTGGTTGGCCGAGATCAGCACGTTGTTTGCGGCGTTGGCGCGGATGGCGGACAGGGCGCAATCGGATACGTGGTTGCCGGAGACGATGACGTCGCCGGCGCGAAAAATGTTGATGCCGTTTCCGTTCTGACCGGTTCCGCCATCGCGGGAAGCAATGCGGGAGATGCGATTGCCCGAGACCAGTGTTCCGTCGGAGCCCGCTTCCGACCTGTGAACGAGGATGCCGCCATTGCCGCAGTCGGCGACGGTGTTGCCCGTGATCGAGAGGCCTCGGCTATCGACGGCGAAGATGCCGACACCCTGGGCGCCCGAAATGTCGTTGTCGCGGATGCGGCCACTGCTGCGCCTGAGGTTCAGGCCATGACCTGCCGTGCGGCCCGATATCACGCAATTGTCGATCGTCAGCCGCTCGATGCCGTCGAGGTCGACGAGGCCGCGGCCGGGGTCGCTCGTCTGTCCGTCGCCGTCGAGGGTCAGTCCGGTCAGTGTGAGCCGGGCCAGGTTTTCGGCTGTCAGGAGCGGGCCTTCACCCGAGGCGATCAGCCGCGTCGCGCCGGGCGTGCCGGCCAGTGTCAGGCCGTCGGGCAGGGTGATCCCGGACAGCCTGTAGTCGCCGGGTGGCAGCATGACGGGCAGGCGGCGTTCGACGGCCTCGGCAAGGAGAGCCCGGAACGCCTTCGACTGGTCGGCACGCCTGCCGGGCCGGACGCCGAAGTCGGTCGCGTCGAGTGCGCCGCGAAAGCCGTCCGGCAGGGACGCCGCGCTTGTCTGCCTGCTGCCGAGGGCAACCGGCAGGCTCGCCAGGGCGAAAAGAAGGGTGCGGCGGGTCGTCATGTCGTGTTCGCTGAAGGGGGCTGGTGATCGGGCATCTTTAGGGAAGAATAACTTCTTTCCGTTAGCACTTCGTATCGGACAGCGCACGCCAATGACTGGCGGGAGAAAGCCTTGAGCAAAACGACCCCACGCGGACGTAGCACGATCTCCGAAAGTTCTTCGGGCAGCGACCACACGCAGCGCCTGATCGAGGCGACGCGCCGGCTCGCCAGTGAAGCCGCCCGCCTCTACGGCCCGCGCACCGACATCGCCGAACGCCATTACTGGCTGGAAACGATGGTCAACCATATTCCGGATTACATCTACGCCAAGGATCTGCAAGGCCGGTTTCTCATCGCCAACGAGGCGACCGTGCGGGACAACGGCTTTTCCGAGATGCACCAGATCGTCGGGCTGACCGATTTCGATCTGCATGACGAAGAGGTCGCTGCCCGGATCACCGAGGGCGAACGGCAGGTCATTGCGAGCGGCGAGCCGATCATCGGCATGGAGGAGCGCGCGGCCGTCGAGAAGGGTTGCGAGCGCTGGCTGATGACGTCGAAGGTGCCGCTGCGCGACAAGCTCGGCCGGACGATCGGCACCGTCGGCGTCTCTCGCGATATCACCGACCGCAAGCGTGCCGAACAGCTGATGATCGGGCAGACGCGCGTGCTGGAGATGATCGCCAAGGACACGCCGCTGCCGGATCTCTTCCACGAGCTGATCCTGATGATCGAGGCGCATGTGCCGGGCGTGCAGGGCGCCGTATACATGCTGACCGAGGACGGGCAGCGGCTCCTGAAGGGCGTGGCGCCCGGTCTCGATCCCACCTATGCGGCCGCGCTCGAAGGCTTTCCGATCGGACCGAACAACGGCTCCTGCGGCACGGCCGCCTTTCGCGGCGAGTCCGTCTTCGTCGGGGATATCCTGAACGACCCGCTATGGGCGCCCTATGTCGATTTCGTGAGGCCTTTCGGGTATCGCGCCTGCTGGGCGGCGCCGCTTCTGTCGTTCCATGGCAAGGTGCTCGGCACCTTCGCGCTCTATTCGAAGACGGTCGGCCTGCCGGCAGATCCGGTCCGCGACCTCATCGCCATGGCCGCGCGTCTGGCCGGGATCGCCATCGAGCGTCGCGAGGCGGCCGAACGCATCCACTTCATGGCGCATCACGATGCTTTGACCGGATTGCCGAACCGCATCATGCTCGACGGGCACATGGAAAAGGCCATGACGGATGCGCGGGAGAAGGGCGAGTGGGTGGCGCTTGCCTTCCTCGATCTCGACAATTTCAAGCTCGTCAATGACAGCCTCGGCCACAATGCCGGCGACGAACTGCTGCGCAACGTCGCGCAGCGCATGAGCCTGTGCGTGCGCAAGGGCGACATGATCATCCGCGTCGGCGGCGACGAGTTCATCATTCTCCTCACGGGCCTCCAGGCCGACCGGGAGGTCGTGCTGGCGCGCTTCGAAGGCATCCGCAGCGCGATCGCCCGTCCGATGACGTTGGCCGGGCAGACCTTGCAGGTCACCTGCAGCATGGGCGTCGTGTGCTATCCGGAGCAGGGGGAAAGCACCGGTGAGCTGCTCGCCAATGCGGATGCTGCCATGTACCGGGCCAAAGCGCTCGGGCGCAACAACCTCAAGCTCTTCTCGTCCGAGATGGCGGATGCCGCGCATGCGAAGCTGCTGCGCGTCGAGGCCCTGCGGAAGGCGCTGGAACAGAACGAATTCGTGCTTCACTACCAGCCGCAGCTCAATCTCGCATCAGGCCGCATCTTTGCGGCCGAAGCGCTGCTGCGCTGGAACCATCCGCAACAGGGTCTGATCTCTCCGTGTGAATTCGTGCCGCTCGCGGAAGAGACGGGGCTGATCGTGGAAATCGGCGAATGGGTGCTGGATGCCGCCTGTCGCCAGAACCGGGCATGGCAGGATGCCGGCCTGCCGAGCCTGATCGTCAGCGTCAACGTGTCGGCGCGCCAGTTCGCGGAGAAGGCCTGGGTCTCCCGCGTCGCCCGGACGCTGACAGAGACCGGCCTCGACCCGCAGTTTCTGGAGCTCGAGCTGACCGAAAGCCTGATCATGCAGGACGTGCCGCAGGCGATCGCCACCATGCACGAGCTGGAGGCACTCGGCGTGCGGCTCGCCATCGACGATTTCGGCACCGGCTATTCCAGCCTCAGCGCGCTCAAGCGCTTTCCCGTCCGCCGCCTGAAGATCGATCGCTCCTTCGTCAAGGACATCCCGGATGACGAGGACGACATGGCGATCACGGCGGCGATCATCTCGCTGGCGCAGAAGCTCAAGCTCGATGTGATCGCCGAGGGCGTCGAGACGCAGGAACAGCTCGATTTCCTGCGCGATGC
Source organism: Ferranicluibacter rubi (assembly GCF_011603255.1). Classification (GTDB taxonomy): domain Bacteria; phylum Pseudomonadota; class Alphaproteobacteria; order Rhizobiales; family Rhizobiaceae; genus Ferranicluibacter; species Ferranicluibacter rubi. Next base: position 93,516 of record NZ_JAANCM010000014.1, read on the forward strand.
CGGCTGTAACGAGATCCAGGGCTACTGGGTCAGCCGTCCGCTGCCGCCGGCCGCGTTCGTGATGCAGCTCGACAGGGGCAGGGTTCTCGACGCGGTGTGTGCCTGATCCGGCGATCGACCTGATGCCGGTTGCTCTGCCATACTCCCGTCGCGCGGCAAGCCTCGCGCCAGCACGTCTCTGCCATAAAGGGTGACAACCGCCGGCAGCGGATGGATGCAAAGTTGCAACGGTCGTCAAAAACCCGGTGGAGCCTGCTTTTCCTCCGTTTGCCGCGCACTAGCTTGGCTGTTGTGCTCGTTGAAGCCGAATGCGCGGGCCCGTCCTCCCAACGGACTGGCGCGATTGGCGAAACGGATCATGATTGTCGCGTCAACCGGAAGTCCGCCCCTTATGAGCCCGCTCAAGCGTCCGACGTCCCCTCTGTCTCGCCGTCAGTTTCTGAACCTGACCGGCGTGGCCGCTGCAACGGCTGCGCTGTCGGCCTGCAACAGCACGTCCAACACCCCCAGCTTCAACTCCGAAACCCGGCCCTATTTCCGCAACCCGGAATTCGACAACCGCTTTGCGCCGGCCAACGGCAGCTATCCGCCCTTCGGTCAGCCGCAGAACGCCGCCTACATGACTGGCCTGCCGCCGCGCTCGGCCTATGCCGCCAGCATTTACGGCCCGGTCGTCGATGGTGGTTATGCCATTCCCGCCGTGCCCTTTCAGGAAATCGACCCGCGCTTCTACCGCCAGGAAGTCGCCGATCCCTTCGGCGAAGCGCCGGGCACGATCATCGTGGATACGCAGGACCGGTTTCTCTATCTGACCGAGCCGGGCGGACGCGCGATGCGCTACGGCGTCGGCATCGGCCGCGAAGGCTTTGCCTGGTCCGGCCGGGGCGTCATCCAGTGGAAGCAGAAATGGCCGCGCTGGAAGCCGCCGAACGAGATGGTCGCGCGCCAGCCGCATCTCGCCGCCTATTCCATCGAGAACGGTGGTATGGAACCTGGCCTGTCGAACCCGCTTGGCGCGCGCGCCATGTACATCTTCAAGGACGGTCAGGATACGCTCTACCGCCTGCACGGCTCGCCGGAATGGCAGTCGATCGGCAAGGCGGTCTCCTCCGGCTGCGTCCGCCTGATCAATCAGGACGTCATCGATCTCTACGATCGTGTGCGGACGAAGTCGCCGATCCTCGTCGTCTGACATTCGACGGATGTCTTGCGAAAAGCATGGCCGGCGGTTTCCGCCGGCTTTTTGCTGTGCGTCGGTGCCAGATTTCAGTGCCGGCCTGTCTCGATGATCTCGGCCAGCGCTTTCAGATTGTCCGATGTCAGCGGCTTTTCGAAATAACGCTTCACGAAATCATACTGCAGCGCCTTGCGCCGGTCGGCTCCGAGGTGCGAGCTGGTGAGCATGACGACCAGCGGGACGGGATCGCTGAATTGGCGGGCGAAATCGCGGGCGTAGCTTTCGAGAAATTCGAAGCCGTTCATGACCGGCATGTTGATGTCGAGAATGATCGCGTCCGGCCGCTCCCGGCGCAGCATATCCAGGCCCTCGCGGCCGTTCAGCGCCTGCACGACCTTGATGTCGGGGTCGAAGCGCTGGATGGTATAGCCGCAGATGAAGAGATCCGTCTCATCGTCGTCGATGATCAGGAGTGAGCCGATGGTCATGCGTCGTTCCTCTGGGGCAAGCGTATGACGAAGCGGCTGCCCTTGTCGAGCCGAACGTAAGCCACGGTGCCGCCGAGATGCTCGACGGTCGTCTTGACGATGTAGAGACCGAGGCCGCTGCCGTCGGACCGGGACGGGTGGAAGCGCTTGAACATCTGGAACAGGCCGTTCTCGTCACCCTGTCCGAGGCCGAGGCCATTGTCGGACACGCGGAGTTCCAGCCATCCGTTGCCGGTGAGCGCGGCATCCACGATCACACGGCGCTCCTCCTCGTCGGGATCGGCATATTTGATGGCGTTCGAGATGAGATTGTCGAGGATCATCCGGAGACGGGCCGGCTTGGTCTGGATGACGAGCGTTTCGGGAATGTCGACCGCTAAGGAGACCTGCCGTCCCGGGTCGATGAAGCGCAGTCGCTCGATGGTCTCCTGCACCGTGGAGGCCAGCGGTACGGAGGTCGTCGCCTCGTCCAGCAGGCGGCTGCGTTTCAGCTGGATGATGTTCTCGATCAGCCCGTCGAGCTTCTGCAGCCCGCGTTCGAGCCGTCCGATGACAGGGACGAGCTGCGTCGTGGGTGCTTGCAGGCCGATCATGTCGCGCATGATGGCGGTGAGGCCGATGGAGGACGCGATGGGCGCGCGCAGGTCGTGGGAGGTGCGCCATGCGAACTCTTCGAGTTCCGCATTGACGTCCAGGATCTCCTGCTCGTGCTGCTTTCGCTGGGAGATATCGCGGATGATGCCGCTGTAGAGCACGGTGTGGTCGAGTTCGATCCGGGCGACGGAGAGGTCGAGGGGAAAGCGGATGCCGCTGCGGCGGGTGCCCTCGACCTCCCGCGTGGCACAGGCGATGTCCGCGGTGTGATCGTCGTTTCCCGCTGTCGGTATAAGGTCCGGAATAAGCGTGCGGACGTCGCGTCCGAGCATGTCCTCGCTGCGATAGCCGAAGATCGTTTCCATGGCGCGGTTTGTCGAGAGAATCGTGCCGCGGGCATCGATGGTGACGATCCCGTCCGCCGCGGTGTCGATGATCGCACTCATGCGCTCCTGGCTTTCGCGCAGCTGCAGGGCGATGACGCGAGAGCGCTGGGCGCTGCGAAAGGCGTAGACGATGAGGCCGGCATAGACGATGCCGGAGACCACGAGCAGGCCGGCGAGGATCGCCTGCGATGCCGGCTTTCCGTCCGGATCGATGCTGACCGTCGGGCTGCTGCCCTCGAAGGCGTTCTGCAGGTCGAGCAGCGTGAGAGCCAGGAGCAGGAGATAGCTTGCGGCACCGAGCATGGCGGCAATGGTCGAGGCGTTGTAGTCGAGTTCTTCCACGCGCAGGAAGATCAGGGGGAGGGCGAGAGCTGCGAAACAAAGGGCGGTGTGCGGCGACATATGGCCGTAGCGCGGCCAGTCGCTTTCGGTGATGAGTTGCAGGCCGTAACCGATCAGCGTGGCAGCGGCCGCCATGAACACGACGGCGGCGAGAACGACGCGCAGGAGCGTCGGTCTGCCTGTCACGGCGCTGACGAGGACGCAGACCCCGATCAGGAGGAAAGAGAGCGCTGTGCCGCTCGCCAGATGCCCGGGATGGGGCGACGTCTGGCGGAAGGGGTCGATCAGCAGCGTGTCGAGCGGGTGCCCGGCATGAAAGAGCGGCTCCAGCAGGAAGGCGAGGCCGATGAGCATGACGGCGATCGAGAGGCCGGTCGCGATCCGCCCCGCACCGGAAAGGAGAGCGGTCACGGCAAGGCCGGTCAGAACAAAGTTGATGGCGGTGTTGAACTGCATGCGGAAGAGAATGGGCAGCGTGTCGGCGACGTGCCCGGACTTCAGGAGCCAGAGACTGCCGATGCCGGTGCCGACGAGGACGCAGAACCAGGCCGCCGCCATGCCAGCCTTGTGCCAGCTCATGCGGGCCGGTGGCTGCCGATCCGGCGTCGAACGAGATCGGTTTCCGTCGTGCGGCTGCGCACCCGCACTTTGTCGGGTCTTCTGTTCTTCCTTCGCTGGCGCGCGAACCATTCCCTTGGGGCACCCTCCGCTCCGTCCCTCCTGAGCGAGGAGATCACGGCATGCAGGTGGCGTCAACGGATCATCACGCAACGGGCTGCGCGCGGCAGGCTTTGTCAGCCGGCGTCGATTGTCTCTTCCGGCTCGGAAAGCTCCGGTTGGGAAAGTCTCTGGGTCAGCGCTTCCAGCACGCGCCGCAACGCGCGTGCCTCATCGGTGCTGCAGCCAATCGCGCTGCCGATGGCTGTTTGCACATGGCCGGCCTCCGCCTGCAGGGCCTTGCCCTTTTCGGTCAGGGCGATGTTGACCTGCCGCTCGTCCTTGCGGTCGCGTGTGCGGCTGACGAGGCCGGCGGTATCCAGGCGCTTGAGAAGAGGGGAGAGCGTGCCGGAATCGAGCCCCAACTGTTCTCCGATCTGCTTCACCGTCATCATCTTGTGCTCCCACAATGCGAGAAGGACGAGATATTGCGGATAGGTGAGGCCGAAGCGGTCGAGCAACGGCTTGTAGGTCCGGTTGAACGCGTGGGAAAGCGAATAGACCGCGAAGCAAAGCTGGTCGTCCACCGGCAGGGGGACGGCAAAGGGCGCCGTTTGCACCACATCTTCGTTCGCCATCGCCTTCATCTTTTCCATGTCCGGCACCCTACACGGTTTGGCCAGAAATGCAATTTGCGAAATTCAGTTGCGTACAATTGAATTTCGCGATATGAAGGTGGGGAAGACAGCAGATCTTCTTCATGAAACGCGTCGAAAGCGACCACAGGAGACCCCAATGGCTATTCTCTACACCACCAAAGCTTCTGCCACCGGCGGCCGCGCAGGTCGCGCCGTGTCCGAGAACGGCGTGCTCGACGTCGTTCTGACCGTTCCGAAGGAACTCGGCGGCGATGGCGCCACGGGCACGAACCCCGAGCAGCTTTTCGCAGCCGGCTATTCCGCCTGCTTCCTCGGTGCTTTGAAGAATGTAGCGGGCAAGGAAAAGATCAAGGTTCCAGAAGAAACCAAGGTCACCGCGACGGTCGGCATCGGCCCGCGCGATGACGGTACCGGCTTCGGCATCGAAGTCTCGCTCCTCGTCGACATCCCCGGCCTCGACCGCGAAACCGCGGAAAAGCTGGTGGCTGCCGCTCACATCGTCTGCCCCTACAGCCACGCCATGCGCACCTCGACGGAAGTGCCGGTCAAGGTCGCCTGATAGGGCCATCCAGCATTATCGTCTGACATTTCAGAGGGTGGAGACGGCGCGTCCGTCTCCACCCTTTTTTATGCTTCGGATCCCGCTTTCCCGCCATGCGTGCGCATTTGATCGTGACCGCGAAGGATGGCATGATGTGCGCGAAAGACGACCATTGCGGGGAGGCAGGATGTCGGAAGAACACGGAAAATTCATCTGGACGGAACTGATGACGACCGACCGGGCGGCGGCTGGGGCGTTCTACAGCGCCGTGGTCGGCTGGACCACGGTCGAGATGGCAGCCTTTGATTACACCGTCTTCGAGACCGCACGGCCCGAAGGCGATGGCCGGGTCGGCATTGCCGGTATGATGTCCATCCCGCCGGAGTTGCTGGCGGAGAAGGTGCCGCCGAACTGGACGGCCTATGTCTCCGTGTCCGATTGCGATGCCACGGTGGCGAAGGTCGAGGCTCTGGGTGGTACGGTCCGCCGGCCGCCGGAGGATATTCCGGAGATCGGCCGCTTCGCCGTCATCGCTGATCCGCATGGGGCCGTACTCTGTATCATGACGCCGCTGCCGATGGACGTGTCGCCGCGCGCCGTTCCCTCCACGACACCGGGACAGTTCGGCTGGTACGAGCTCAATGCCGACGATTGCGAGGCGGCGTTTGCCTTTTATGCGGACGTCTTCGGCTGGACGGTCGATCACGACATGGATATGGGCGACCTCGGCATCTATCGGATCTTCGCCCATGACGGACAGGCGGTCGGCGGCATGATGACGCGCCTGCCGCAGATGTCGAAGGCGCACTGGGCCACCTACATCACGGTCGACAGGCTCGACGACGCCATCTCCCGCCTCGTGGCAGGCGGCGGCAGCGTCATCAACGGTCCGACGGAGGTTCCGGGCCCGGCCTATATCGTCAACGCCCGCGATCCGCAGGGCGCGTTCTTCTCGCTCGTGGCGTCGGAGCGTTAGGCAGCGCCCGTCGCTTGCCATGCCCTTGAGCAAGGATGAAAACATGCCTGCAATGGGCGCCCTCTGGCGGGCTGAGATTGACGCCGTCGAGTTTCACGTCGATGGCGGATATCGCTTCGTGGTGCATCGGAATGTTTTCCGGACCTTGAGGGGATCTGCAGCTGCGCCTGAGGTTTGCGTCGCGTTCGTCGAGGCCAATGCGGAGGCGTTTGTCGTTGCGGCACGCGCGCGCCTCGCGGAGGCCGCTTCGGCCTCGACACGGGCGTTTCACCTCAACAGCCGGCAGGTGCGACGCGCGATGACCATCGCGTCGCAACAGGGTGTGGATATCACAGAACCTGTGCCGCGCTGATGGAGGAGACGAACTGACGGGTGCGCTGGTGTTGCGGCGTGTCGAACACGGTTCGTGCCGGGCCTGCCTCGACGATATCGCCGGCCTGCAGGAAGATGACCTGATCGGCGAGTTTGGAGGCCAGACGCAGGTCATGCGTTGCCATGACCATGGTGGTGCCTTCGCGCGCCAGCGTGCCGAGCACGTCCACCACTTCGGCTGCAAGCTCCGGATCGAGCGCCGAGGTCGGCTCGTCGCAGAGGAGAACGCGGGGTGAGGGCGCCAAGGCCCGGGCGATGGCCACGCGCTGCTGCTGCCCGCCCGAAAGCGTGGCCGGCCAGGCCGAAGCCTTCTCCGCCATGCCAACCTTGGTCAGCAGTTCCATTGCGCGGGTTCGGGCCTTTTCGGCCGGCCATTTCAGCACGGTCGTCAGGCTTTCCATCACGTTCTCGATGGCCGTGCGATGCGGGAAGAGCTGGAAGTTCTGGAACACCATGCCGGTCTGCTGGCGGATCTTCTGGATGTCGTTCCAACCCGGCTTTTTGCCCTTCGCGAACACCGTCTCCTCGCTGCCGATGCGGATGGTGCCGGCGCTCGGGATCTCGAGCAGGTTGATGCAGCGCAACAGCGTGCTCTTGCCGCCGCCGGACGGGCCGATCAGCGCGGTGACGCTGCCTTCGGGAATGGTGAGGTTGATGTCCTTGAGGATCACGGCATCGCCGAAGCGCTTTTCGATGTGGCGAAGCTCGATCATCGGTTGGCCTCCATCATGCCGCCATAGCGCGCGAAGCGTCGCTCCAGCCGTACCTGCACCGAGGAGAGGACGGAACTGAGCGCGAGGTAGATCAACGCCGCCTCGATATAGAGGATCAGGGGCTCATAGGTCGTGGCGACGATCCGCTGGGCCGACTGGAAAAGCTCGGGAACGGTAATGGCGGCCGCGAGCGACGTGTCCTTCACCAGCGAGATGAAGGTGTTCGACAGAGGCGGCACCGCGACGCGCGCTGCCTGCGGCAGGATGGTACGCCGCATGGCCTGGCTCCAGGTCATGCCGATCGAATAGGCTGCCTCCCACTGTCCCTTGGGCACGGAGGAAATGACGGCGCGGATGATTTCGGAACTGTAGGCGCCGACATTCAGGGTGAAGCCGATCAGTGCTGCGGAAAAGGCATCGAGCAGGATGCCGACGCTCGGCAGGCCGTAGAAGATAACGAAGAGCTGAACGAGAAGCGGCGTACCCCGGATAACCCAGACGTAGAACCGGGCGATCAGGGCCAGCGGCATCGGCCCGAACAGGCGTGTCACCGCGGTGATCAGGCCGAGGATCGCACCAAGAAAGAAGGAGAGAAGCGTTAGGGGGACCGTGAACTTCGCTCCTGCCCATAACAGGGCCGGAAGCGAGTCGATCATGAGTTGCAGCCAGTGCGGCACGGTATCTCCTCAGCTTGCGCGATGCAGAAACAGAGCATTTGCCGTGAAACTCTGTTCACCGCAAATGCTCTGTCTCATCGTTACGACCGCATCATCCGGCAACGGAGCCAAGATGCCCCGCCTGGAAATGCTACTGCATTCAGCGCGATACGTCCTGGCCGAAATATTTGTCCGAGATCGTCTTGTAGGTGCCGTCGGCCTTGATGTCCGCCAAGGCCTTGTTGATCGCGGCCAGGAGTTCCGGCTCGCCCTTGCGGATGATGATACCGGAATAATCGGCGTTCTCCTGCTCGGCGGCGATCTTCACCGGTGCATCGGGCTTCTGCTTCTTGAAGTCGAGGAAGGACAGGCTGTCGTTCACCGTCGCATCGGCCCGGCGCGTCAGCACCAGCTGGATCGACTGATCGAAGCCATCGGTGCCGACCAGTTCGGCGCCGGCGCTCTGGGCAATCTTGCCGAAATTGCTGCTCAACGACTGCGCCGAGGTCTTGCCCTTGAGATCGGCGAAGCCCTTGATGTCGTCATTGTCCTGCCGGACGATCAGCACGGCCTTGGACGCGATGTAGGGCTCGGAAAAATCATACTTCTGCTTGCGGGCCTCGGTAATGCCGACCTGATTGATGACCGCATCGTAGCGGCCTGCGTCGATGCCGGCGATCAGTCCGTCCCACTTGCCCTCGATGAACTCCGCCTTGACGCCCAGCTTGGCGGCAACGGCTTCGCCGATCTCGACGTCGAAGCCGACCAGCTTGCCGCTGGCATCATGGAAGGTGAAGGGCGCATAGGTGCCCTCGGTGCCGATCTTCAGCACGCCGGCCGTGGTAATGGCCGACAGGTTCTCGCCGGCCAGTGCCGGTGCGATGGCGGCGGCGTGGAGGATGGCGGCAGTGGCGATGGTCTTGAGCCAGTTCATGGTCTTCTCGTCCTTCTGAGGCGGGGTCTGTTCTGTCGGCATATCGGCCGGTAGGAACTGTCATCGCAGGAAATAGGCGCCAGGGATTGAAAGAAAACTGCAAATGAAAGCGGCAAATGCGAAAATCTTGCTCTTGTCCACAGTGCAATTTTCGTCAGCAGGTAGCGAAGTTTCGCCATGCCTCTATGTTAGGCAAAGCTTCCTTTACGTTTATGTCCGATCCTGACGAGCCACCGGACCAGAGCGGCCGGGACGGCACTTCGGAGAAGCACATGCGCAGTTTGTCTCAATCACTCGGGTTTGATGCGAAGTCCGTCCTTCAGGCCATCAGTCAGTCGCAAGCGATCATCGAGTTCGACCTGACGGGCAGAATCCTCGACGCGAACGAGAATTTCTGCAAGGCGCTCGGCTATGGCCTCTCCGAAATCGTCGGCCGTCATCACAGCATGTTCGTGTCGCCGCAGGAAGCCGCATCCGCGGATTACAAGGCTTTCTGGGCAGGGCTTGCAGGCGGCGCGTTTCAGCGCCAGCAGTACAAGCGCTTCGGCAAGGGCGGCCGCGAGGTCTGGATCGAGGCGTCCTACAATCCGGTCATGCGCAACGGTAAGCCTTACAAGGTGGTGAAGTTCGCGACCGATATCACCGCGAGCAAGATGCAGAGTGCGGAGGATGGGGGCAAGCTTCTGGCCTTGTCGCGGGCACAGGCCATCATCGAGTTTACGCCGCAGGGCGAGATCATCCGGGCGAACGACAATTTTCTGGCTGCCCTCGGCTATGATCACGCCGAGATCGCCGGACGGCATCACTCCATGTTCTGCGACCCTTCCTACACAGCATCGCCCGACTACCAGACCTTCTGGGAGAACCTGCGCCAGGGCAAGTTCGTGACCGACCAGTTCATGCGCATCGGCAAGGGCGGCAAGCGGGTCTTCATCCAGGCCTCCTACAACCCGATCTTCGACGATGCCGGCCGCGTCTTCAAGGTGGTGAAGTTCGCGATCGACGTGACCGATCGGATGCACGCCGTCGAGGAACTGGGCGCCGCGCTCGAGCGCCTGTCCCAGTGCAATATCCGCATGTCGCTCGACGAGCCCTTCGTCGGCGAGTTCGAGAGGCTTCGCCTCGATTTCAACACGTCGATTGCTGAGTTCCAGAAGACGCTGACGAACGTGCTCAGCCAGACCAGTGCGCTGAACGACAGCAGCCAGGAAATGCGCCAGGCGGCCGAGCAGCTGGCCGAGCGGTCGCAGCAGCAGGCGGCGGCGCTCGAGGAGACCTCGGCGGCGCTGGACGAGGTGACGGCGACCGTCAACTCCTCGACCGAGAACACCCAGGAGACGCGCACGCTCGTGCAGAACGCGCGCCTATCGACCGGCGCTTCCGCCGCGGTCGTGGAGGAGACGGTGACGGCCATGCACCGGATCGAGCAGGCCTCGCGCGAGATCAGCCAGATCATCGGCGTGATCGACGAGATCGCCTTCCAGACCAATCTTCTGGCCCTCAATGCCGGCGTCGAAGCGGCACGGGCGGGGGAGGCCGGCAAGGGCTTCGCTGTCGTGGCGCAGGAGGTTCGCGAGCTTGCCCAGCGTTCGGCCAAGGCTGCAAAAGAGATCAAGGTGCTGATCACCAATTCCGGCAAGGAAGTGATGGAGGGTGTGCGCCTCGTCGGCAAGACGGGGGCGGCTCTGCAGGAGATCGACGTTTTCGTGCGCCGGATCGACCAGAACGTGGATGCGATCGCCACCGCGGCGAAGGAACAGTCGATCGGCCTGCGCGAGATCAACAAGGCGGTCAACGATCTCGACCGGATGACGCAGGAAAACGCCGCCATGAGCGAGCGGACGACGGATATCAGCCGGGCGCTGGCGGAAGGCGCGGATTCGCTGGCGGCGCTGGTCAGCCTGTTCAAGCTCAACCGGCGCACCGCCCCGCGCGGGCCGGACGCATTGGATCAGCCGCGCCATGCGCGCGTCGTGGCCACACCCGGGCGAAGGAGTTTTGCCGCCTGAGGCCCTGACGTCGGCGCATGTCGTTCTCCCGAACCGCTGCAGGGTTTCGGACGACATGCTTCGGCGCAATGCCGCCTCTGGGCGGGAAAGGACATATCATGCAGGAAGACCGGCGCAGGACGGTGCTGTCACAGCGCCTCATTCCAGACAACGAGATCGATCGTCTCGCTGCCGTCCGCTCCATCGGGATCCGTGCCATCGAAACCATGCCCGAGCTGAAGGATCTCGCCTTTCTTGCCCGCGACGTGTTCGAGTGTGCCTTTGCCGCGGTCAATATCGTGGATCAGGACTGGCTGCGCATCGCCGCGCAGTCCGGCATCCAGGTCGAAAAATGCTCGCGCGACGAATCCATCTGCCAGTACGTCGTCCATGAGGGCAATGTCGTCGTCGTTCCCGATCTGACGCTGGAGCCGGATATGGCGACCTTGCCCTACGTGGCAGGCGAGCCGCACCTGCGTTCCTATGCCGGTGCGCCGATCGAGCTGGAGCCGGGGCTGACGGTCGGTTCGTTCTGTATCATGCATACGGATCCGCGCGATCTCGGCACGCGCCAGCGTCGTCAGCTCAGCGAGTTCGCCCGGATCGCCAGCGCGCTTTTCCGACTGCAGCGGTCCAATCTCCTCATGGTGAAGGGCGAAAAGGCGCTGCGGCTGGCGGCGATGACGGACCCGATGACCGGCTTCTACAATCGGCAGGCTCTGCCGGAACTCGTGGATAGCGAAATGCGCGAGACGCTTGCCGCGGGTCGTCCGTTCGGCGCCGCCTATCTCGACATGGACGGCTTCAAGGGTATCAACGACCGGCACGGGCACCAGACGGGAGACGAGGTGTTGCGGCAGGCGGCCGTGCGCATTCGTTCCGTCATCCGTTCCGGCGATATCCCGCTGCGCATGGGCGGAGACGAATTTGCGATCTTCTTCCCCGATTGCGGCTGCGAAAATTCCCTGACGACCATCGCCGCCCGTCTGGTCGATGCCTTTCGGGCGCCGTTCTCCATTGGCGGCATCGAGGTGATGGCGCATCTGAGCGTCGGCGCGGCTGCCGCACCGGAGGGCGGCACCAGCCGGGAAAAGCTGCTGGAGACTGTCGACAGGGCGCTATACGAGGCCAAGGCGAACGGGCGGGATCGGTATGTCGTGCGGGTGGACGGCGCTGTTCTCTAGGTCCTGTCCGTCAATGGCCGACGGAAGACGAGGAGGCTCGCGCTCAGCGTCTGCACGACAGCGCCATTCTGGTTCAGCGTCCGGCTGCGCATGACCACGATGCCGCGGTCGGGCTTTGATCTTGACGGGTTGATTTCGGCGATCTCGCCTTCCGCATGCAGCCGGTCCCCCGGACGGGTCGGTAGCGGCCAGGTGAGTTCGCAACGCGTGCCGATCAGCCCGCCGTCGAAGGGCAGGCTGTCCACAATCAGGCGCATGGTCAGGGCTGCGGTATGCCAGCCACTGGCGGCCAGCCCGCCAAACAGCGTGGACCGCGCGGCTTCGTCATCGAGATGGAACGGCTGCGGATCGAACTGGCTGGCAAAACTGCGGATCTCGTCGGCGGTGATGTCCACGGTGCCGCTCTTGAACGGCATGCCGACGACGAGGTCGTCCAGAAACAGGCGCGTCTTCTGCTGGTCCATATCCACCCTCCCAAGGCTCGGCGTCCGCATATGAGCGATCGCTGTGGGAAAGGCTACCAGCGCCGGGCGGCAAGGGCAATCCTCGACGCCCGGCGCGTGTTTCAAAGCATTGCGTCTATGGCCGACCCCGCATCAGGGGATCAGGCGCTCGCTCCGCAGCTCGTCGAAGAGGCCGGTGAAGGCATCGTCGGTCGGTTGATAGACGGTGAAGCCCATGCGTCGGCTCTTCGACATGTCGGTGACGACCTCGATCGGCCGGCCGAGATCGGCATCCGTGTGCCAGGGCGAAATCAGCCGGTCGATGTCGGGCTCCACGAGGTTTTCCCGCTCGGCGATCTCACGCCAGATCGCGGCGTCATCCGCCATCTGCTCTTCCAGCGGGCGGACCGTGCCGTCGAAGGGCGCGGCCTCGATGCCGAAATAGGCGGCGATGCGCTGCCACATCCAGTTCCACCGGAAGATGTCGCCATTGACGACGTTGAAGGCCTCGTTTGCCGCTTCCGGCGTCGTGGAGGCCCAGAGCATATGGTGGGCAAGCACGTTGGCGCTCGTCATGTCGGTCAGGCCGTTCCACTGGGTTTCCACGCCCGGGAACCGGAACGGGCGGCCGGTCTCGCGGCAGATCGCGGCGTAGACGGCCAGTGTCGTTCCCATGTTCATCGCATTGCCGACGGCCTTGCCGATGATGGTGTGGGGGCGGTGGACGCTCCAGTTGAAGCCGTCTCGGCTGGCGGCCGAGAAGACCTCGTCTTCCTGCGCGTAGTAGAAGTTCTCGATGTCGAGGCGGTCCTGCTCCTCGCGAAACGGCGTCTGCGGCAGCGTGCCCTTTCCGTAGGCCTCGAACGGACCGAGATAGTGCTTCAGCCCGGTGACGAGCGCGACGTGGCGCACGCTGGCGGCGGGGCGCAGGGCATCGAGCAGGTTGCGCACCATGGCGCCGTTGACGCGGATGTTCTCCGCCTCCGTCGGCTGACGCAGCCAGCTTGCGATGAAGACATGGGTCGGCGCGACATCCGCCAGCGCCGTGCCGAGCGAGGCGGGATCGAGAAGATCGGCGACCAGCGGCGTCACGTTCTCCTGCCGGCCCGGCTTGCGCGCCAGCCCCGTGACGTCCCACCCGGCCTCTGCCAGCACACTCGCGGTGGCATTGCCGACCACGCCGCTGGCGCCTACGATCAAAGCCTTGTTTTGCATTTGCATTCTCCTTGCGTTCATGGCGGAAATAGGCATCCCTTTCTTTCTGTCCACCCGCTCTATCTTGTGGGTCAGTGCCGTGGGCGGCGGCATGGGCTCATCGCGGGAACATTCCCCGCAGGGCTTGGTTACCTGTCGTCCCGGACGTCGGCCGTGGCGCCGGGCGTCCTGTCCGTCAAACGCGTTTCTTCCTCAACCGTCGAGTTCCGGTGTTTTCATGACAGTCAAAATTGCGATCATCGGGTCTGGCCCGACCGGCATCTACACGCTGCACGGCCTCGTCGCCTCGCCGCGTCCGCTCGACATCACCGTGTTCGAAAGCGAAGCCGATCCGGGGAAGGGGACGCCCTATCATCCCGATATCAACGACCAGGCCATGCTTGCCAATATTGCCAGCATCGAGCTGCCGCCGATCTACGAAACGCTCGTTACATGGCTGCGCCGCCAGCCGGATGCGGAGCTTGAGCGGATGAACGTCACGCGCAGCGCGATTGCCGAGCGTGCCTTCTACCCGCGCATCGTGCTGGGCGAGTTCTTTCAGGACCAGTTTCGCCAATGCGTCACCCAGGGCCGGAAGGCGGGGCATGTGATCGAGATCAAGGCGCTGCACCGGGTCGATGATATCGACCTCCATGCGAGCGACATAGCCGTGAAGGCCACAGGGCCGGACGGGGAGAAACATTACGCGTTCGACCATGTCGTCATGGCGACCGGCCACGACTGGCCGGAGACGACGGAAACGCGTCCGGGCTATTTCATGTCGCCCTGGCCGGCGCCGGTGCTAAAGACCATTCCGCCGGGCCGTGTCGGTATTCTCGGCACATCGCTCAGCGCCATCGATGCGCTGATCTCGGTCGCGACGGCACATGGCGCCTTCTATCTCGATGCGGCGGGATCACTCGAATATTTCCCGTCGCCCGGCAGCGAAGCCTTCACCGCGGCGCTGATGTCGCGCAAGGGCGTGTTGCCGGAGGCCGACTTCTATTGTCCCTATCCCTATCTGCCTCTCTCCATCTGCACGCCTCAGGCGGTGGATGCGCTGGTGGCCAGCGGCCGCGGCGATCTGCTCGATCCGATCTTCGATCTGTTTCGCGCTGAACTGCTCGCCGCCGATCCCGCCTATGCCGGGCGGATCGGGTTGGGGATGCTGACGGTGGAGACACTGGCGCCGGCCTATTTTGCGGATCGCGAGGCGGCGGATGCCTTCGTCTGGGCGGCCGCAAACCTTGCGGAGGCTGAGAAAAACGAGCTGGAACAGCGCACCATTGGTTGGCGCTACGCCATCCTGCGGATGCACGAGGTCATCGCGCGGGCGGTGCCGTATTTCAACGAGGACGATCTGGAGCGTTTCCACAAGCACTTCAAGACCGTATTCATCGACGACTACGCAACGGTGCCGCACCAGTCGATCCGGCGTCTGCTCGCTCTCCGGCGCGCGGGCAAGCTGGAGGTTCTGCGTCTTGGCCGGGATTCCGATATCGACAATGAGAGCGTTGAGCGTGGGGCCGTCGTGACCTTCGACGGGCAGAAGGAGGTCTTCGACTCCTTCATCGACGCGACCGGGCAGCATACGTTGTCGGCACGCGACATCCCGTTTCCGAGCCTCGTCAGCCGCGGTTTCGTACGCAAGGCGAAGACACCCGTCTCATCCGTGCTGATCGACATGCCGGACGAGCCGGCAACGGTCCGCACCGGTGGCGTGGATCTCGACGATGCCTTCCGGCCGAAGTTCGAGGCGCCGGTCACGCGCCGTCTCTATTGCGTGTCGATCGCGTTCCTGCTGCACAAGCTGCCCTTCATCCAGGGCATCACCAGCGCCCACGAACTCGGCGGCGTCGTCTCCTCCGCGATCCTGCGCGATATTGGCGGCGAGCGATCTGACGGAATTATCGGCTTCGACGTGAACGCCGCCTGATCGGCAGTGGTCAGGTCTCGATCCAGACCTCGTCGCCCAGGGAAATGCGACCCGGGGCGGCGATGTCGGCGTAGATGCCGAGGTTGCGCCGGTTGCCGCGCAGGATGCTGCGCAGCACATCCGGCTGCTCCGGCACGCCCGGTTGCGAAATCATTGTCATCCCGCAACGCTTCGTGCCTTCGGTCGCGGTGATCTCCAGCGAGCCGATGACGATCCTGCGGCCGATCCAGTCGTTTTCGACGAAACCCGGTGCCGCCTCCGTTTCCACCAGAATATCCGGGCGGAACCGTCGCGAATCGAGCATCAGCGCCGGGTCGCTTGCACCGATGGCATTCATTGATGCCGTCGTGAGCAGGTGGAGCGGGCTTGCGGCATAACGCGGCGCGATCACAGGCCAGCTTTGTCCCGTTCCGCGCGTTTCGCCGAGGCCGACGGGAAAGCCGAAATGGGTGGAGAGGCGTTCTTCCACATCCGGCGCATCGACCGGCAGCCATGTTCCGTCGGGAAAGCCGATTTCCGCCATACCATCCGCCCGTAGCCGTGCAACGAGATGCAGCGCCTTGCGCCAGCGCTCGGCCGATTCCGGTGATGCCGGCGCGCGTGTTTCCGGATCGAACAAAAGGAAGGCCCGGTTGCCGGCAATACCGCTTTCGGCGGCTCCGGCTTGCGCGATGTCGAGGTGATCGACCTTCTCCCCGCCGAGCGAGCTGACGGGGTAGCGCCAGAGTTCGGCAATACGTCCAACGGATTTCAAGGAAGTCGTCTCCCGGCAGGGGTGGGGTGGCGCAGGGCAAGAGAGGCCTGCCGGTGGAAATACCACCATGGAATGCGCCTGTCTTCCGGAGGTTCCCTTCGACATGGTCTCGCCGGGCAAATCGGCGCCGGTCTTCACGTTGCGGCTTGCGCGTTGCACAAACTTGCGGCGTGTGCATAAACTTTAGACGAAACTATCATTTTGTTTTCATTCAGCTTTTCTTGTTATCGTCAGGTCTTCGCGACACGTTTCAGGGTCTCTCGATGGTAAGCGCTTTACGAGCATCCGCACGCCTGCCTGTGCAGACGGATGATTTCCGCATGTTGTTCCAGACCCATCCGTCGCCGATGTGGATCTACGACCCGCTGACCTATCGCTTCCTCATCGTCAACGATGCCGCCGTCGCGCTTTATGGCTACAGCCGCCGAGCCTACGAGCGGATGACCGTTCTCGACATCCGGCCCCCGTCGGAGCGCAGGCGGATGATCGAGGCCGTGACGCTGCGCAGCGATGTGGACCGGGCCGAGCGGTGGACGCATCTGAAGGCCGACGGGACGGCGCTCGATGTTCTCACTTATGGGCGTGAACTTCAGTTCGAGGGGCGGCAGGCTATACTCGCGATCGTTCAGGACCGGACGGAGGTGAACGCCGCCCGCCAGCAGGTCAGCGAAACTCAGACCCTGCTCGACAGCATTATCGAGAACCTGCCGGTAGCGGTTTTCGTCAAAGACATGGACGATGACGGCCGGTATGTGCTGTTCAACGCCGCCTGCGGCGGCATCTTCGGTACGACGCCGGAGGAAATCGCCGGTGGTACGGACCGGACCATGTTTCCTGCACGGCAGATGGAGTTGTTTCGCGAGCAGGACCAGCGGGCGCTCGAAATGGATGGGACGTTCAGTTTCGAGGAAACGATCGAGGATCTTTCCGGCACGCGGCGCATCCTGCGCACGGCCAAACGGGTGTTGCCGGCCCGCAATGGCGAGCGGCTGCGGTATATTCTCGGTATTTCCCAGGACGTGACGGAAGAGCGGGAATCGGAGGCGCGGTTTGCCTTCATGGCCATGCACGATGCGCTGACGGGCCTCGCGAACCGGGCCTATTTCAGCGATCACATCCGGCGTGCGGCGCTTCTGGCGACCGAGAAGGCGCCGGTGGCGCTGCTCTATCTGGACATCGACCACTTCAAGACCATCAACGATAGCAAAGGACATGCGGCGGGCGATGCGCTGCTCTGCCAGGTCGGTGACCGGCTCCTCTCTATCGTGCGGCAGGGCGACCTCGTGGCCCGGCTCGGCGGCGACGAGTTTGCCATCGTGCTGCAGCTTCAGGACGGACGCTCGGCGGAGGAGGTGGCCGACCGGCTGCTGGCCGCCCTGCGTGTCCCGTTCGATCTCGACGGCATTGCCGAGCACGTAACCTGCAGCATCGGCATCGCGCGCGCTCCGGAGCATTCGACGGATGATGACGGGCTGATGCGGGATGCGGATCTTGCGCTCTACGCCGCGAAGGAAGGCGGCCGCTCGACCTTCCGGATCTATCGTCCCGAAATGCGCCTGGAAGCCGAGCGCCGCCACGAGATGAAGCTGGCGCTGCACCATGCGCTCGAGGAGGGGCAGTTCGAGCTCTATTACCAGCCGATCTACCGGATCGACGGCCCTGACCTTGCGGGTTTCGAGGCGCTGATCCGCTGGAACCACCCGGAGCAGGGGTTGGTGGCCCCGCTGGACTTCATTCCCGTGGCCGAGGAAACCGGGCTTATTGTGCCGATCGGCGAGTGGGCGCTGAACGAGGCCTGCCGGACGGCGGCCCGGTGGCCTGCCCACCTGCGAATTGCCGTCAATCTCTCGGTCTCCCAGTTTCGCGATGCGGGCCTTCTGGATACGGTGCGCCGGGCGATCGAGAGCAACGGACTTGCGCCCGAACGGCTGGAGATCGAGATCACGGAATCCGTGTTTCTCACCGATGTCGGCCAGAGCCTGCCGCTTTTGCGGGCGATGAAGGCGCTGGGCCTGCGGATCGCCATCGATGATTTCGGCACCGGCTATTCATCGCTGTCCTATCTGCGCTCCTTCGCGTTCGACAAGATCAAGCTCGACCAAAGCTTCGTCTCCGGCATCGAGACGGATGCGGGCAGTCTTGCCATCATCCGCGCGGTGGTGGGCATTGGCTCGGGCTTCAACGCCACGACGCTCGCCGAGGGCGTTGAGACCGAGGAGCAGTTGCAGGCGCTCCGCCGGGAAGGTTTCGCCGAGGTGCAGGGCTACCTTCTCGGCCGGCCTCGTCCGGTCGGTGATACCGAGGCGATGATCGCGGCGTTGACGGATCCTCAGAGCGCGCCGTTCCGGTTGAGGGCGACCACGTAGAGGCTTGTCGTTGCCGTGATGAACAGGCGGTGCCGGGCGCGGCCACCGAAGCAGAGATTGGAGGCACGCTCCGGCAGCAGGATGCGCCCCATCAGATGGCCATCCGGCGCGATGCAGTGAACGCCGTCTCCGGCGGACGACCAGACATTGCCCTCGCTATCCAGCCGGATACCGTCGGCCGCACCGGGCGAAATGACGTGGAAGACATCGCCGCCCGAAAGCCGGCCATCGTCTGCGACATCGAACGCGCGGATATGGCGGGGATCGTCGCTGTCCGGCAGGCCCGTATCGGCCACGTAGAGCCGGCGCTCGTCCGGGCTGAAGGCGAGGCCGTTCGGCGAGCCGAAATCGGTGAGCATCGCGCGAATGCTGCCCGAAGGATCGACACGGTAGACGTTGCAGGGCAGTTCCTGTTCGCCGCGGTGTCCTTCATAGTCGCTGAAGATGCCGTAGATCGGGTCGGTGAACCAGATGGCGTCGTCGGAGGCGACGATGACGTCGTTCGGGGAGTTCAGGCGTTTGCCCTCGAAGCTGTCGGCGATGACGGTGATGGTGCCGTCATATTCCGTCCGCGTTACCCGGCGCGTTCCGTGCTCGCAGGTGACGAGGCGGCCTTGGCGGTCGCGGGTCTGGCCGTTGGAGAAGTTCGATGGCGCGCGAAAGGTGGAGAGACCGCCATCCGGCGACCAACGCAGGATGCGATCATTGGGGATGTCGGAAAACAAAAGGCAGTTGAGGTCGCCGAACCAGACGGGGCCCTCGACCCAGTCGAAGCCGGTGGCCAGTTGCTTTACCGGCGCATTGCCAAGGACATAGGTCGAAAACACGGGATCGACGGCTTCGAAAAACGACATGGTGCTCTAACTCCTCTGGCACGTGGGCGCGCTCGTTCTCTCGTCCCCGGCCGCGTCTCCCTATGTGGAGCGAAGAGGAGATTTGTCATGGCGAGCACGGAGCTTTCCCGACTGTATCGCGACTATATCGATTGTCTCAACCAGCAGGACTGGGATGCGCTGCCGAATTTCGTCAGCGAGGATGTCAGCCACAACGGCCGCCGGATCGGCGTCTCCGGCTATCGTGCCATGCTGGAGAAGGATTTCCGCGAGATCCCGGATCTCGCCTTCCGGATCGTCCTTGTCGTCGCAGACGCGCCCGTCATCGCCAGCCGGCTCTCGTTCGCTTGCACGCCTATCGGCGAATTCCTCGGGCTGCCCGTCAATGGGCGGAAGGTGCAGTTCACCGAGAACGTGTTCTATACCTATCGTCAGGGCAAGATACGGGACGTCTGGTCGGTGATCGACAAGGCGGCGATCGAGGCGCAGCTTGAGCCGAAGCGGATGGAGGCCGAAGCTGCGCCTTAACCTTCTCTATCTCACCGGGTGTCGTGCTCTGGCGTGCGGGTTGCAGGTCAATCTCTGCTACGACGTGCGTCTAGACGAAAAATAACGGGATCTGCCGAAGATTGCCGCATTGTTAGGGATGTCTGGCGCCAGCATCGGCCTATGTCCGTTCCGTCACCTCCGGAGATTTCCCCCGTGTCCCATATCCGCATCGTCCTGCCCGCCATCGTTTTCGGTGTGCTCCTTTCGCTTGCCGGATGCAGCGAGAATGCCGATCAGAAGCCTGCCAATGCACCGGCGGTGAAGCCGGAGGTCAGCGTGATGACGCTGCATCCGACCTCCGTCGCGATTACGGCGCTGTTGCCGGGGCGCACGGCCGCCTCGCTCATTGCCGAGGTCCGGCCGCAGGTCGGCGGCATCGTGCGCAAGCGGAATTTCCAGGAGGGCGGATCGGTTCGGGAAGGGGACGTGCTCTACGAGATCGACCCGGCCACCTATCAGGCCGCCTATGACAGCGCCGTCGCTGCGGTCGCCAAGGCCAATGGCGCGGTGCCGAGCGCGCAGGCGAGGGTCGATCGCTACCGGGGCCTCAGCCGCAACGATGCGGTCAGCCAGCAGGATCTGGACGAGGCGCTGGGCACGCTGGCGCAGGCCAATGCCGACGTCGCCTCGGCCAAGGCCGCGCTCGAGACGGCCCGCATCAATCTCGACTACACCAAGATCCGTGCGCCGATCGGTGGCCGGGTCGGAGCGTCCACCGTGACGGTCGGGGCGCTGGTGACCGCCGACCAGACGACATCGCTGACCACGATCCGCCAGATCGACCCGATCAATGTGGATGTGACGCAATCGAGTGCGAACCTGCTGAAGCTGCGCCGGGCGATCGAGGATGGCCGCCTGAAGACGACGGGTGCGAATGTCAGCGTCAAGCTGAAGCTCGAAGACGGCTCCGACTACGATCGCACCGGACGGATCGAGTTCCTGGATGCCGCGGTCGAGGAGACCACCGGTTCGGTGACGGTCCGGGCGGAGTTTCCCAACCCCAAGCAACTGCTTCTGCCCGGCGTCTATGTCCGCGCCGTTATCCAGGAGGGCATTCGCCAGAACAGTTACCTCGTGCCGCAGCGGGCCGTCTCGCGCAACACCAAGGGCAAGGCGACCGCGAAATTCGTCCTGCCCGACGGCAAGATCGACGAGCGCGTGCTGATCGTCGATCGCAGCATCGGCAACAGCTGGCTGGTGGCCGATGGGATCAAGGATGGCGAGCGGGTGGTCGTGGAAGGCAACCAGCGCGTCCGGGCGGGACAGGACGTGACGACGTCGGACGTGATCGTCAACGATGCGACGGGCGAGCTGGAACAGGCCGCGAAGGAGACCGGCGGGGCTGTAAAGTCTGTCGATGTCTCCGCCGCCGGGCCGGCGGCCGCGTCGGCTTCTCCCGCGGCCAAGAACTGAGGTCGCCCCATGTCGCGTTTCTTCATCGACAGGCCGATCTTCGCCTGGGTCATCTCCATCTGCATCATGCTGGCGGGGCTTCTTGCCATCACCACGCTGTCGATCTCGCAATATCCGCAGATCGCGCCGACGACGGTTCGCATCAGCGCGAGCTATCCCGGTGCGGACGCGCAGACGGTCGAGAACTCGGTGACCAAGGTCATCGAACAGGGCATGACCGGCATCGACAATCTCGACTACATGACCTCAACCTCGCAGGCGACGGGTGCCGCGTCGATCTCGCTCACCTTCACCAACAATGCCGATCCAGACGTCGCGCAGATGCAGGTGCAGAACAAGCTGCAGCTGGTGGAATCCAACCTGCCGCAGTCGGTGCAGTCCAGCGGCATCACGGTGGCGAAGTCCGCATCCAGCTTCCTGATGGTCGTCGCCTTCGTGTCGACCGACAACAGGCTCTCCTCGCTCGACCTGTCCGACTATATCGACAGCACGCTGAACGACACGATCAAGCGCGTGGCCGGCGTCGGCGATACCCGCATCTTCGGCTCCGGCTATGCCATGCGCATCTGGCTCGATCCGGAGAAGCTGGTGAAATACAGCCTGATGGCGAGCGATGTCGCGAGTGCCATCGAGGCGCAGAACACGCAGGTGTCCGCCGGCCAGCTTGGTGGCCTGCCGCAGCGCAAGGGCCAGCAGCTGAACGCAACGGTGACGGCGAAGAGCCGGCTGCAGACGCCCGAGCAGTTCGAAAACATCATCATCAAGAGCCAGCCGGACGGATCGCTGGTGCGGTTGAACGATATCGCCCGCGTGGAGCTTGGCGCCGAGAGCTACGATACGTCGGGTCTCTACAACGGCAAGAACGCCGCCGGTCTCGGCATCAACCTCGCCTCCAACGCCAATGCGCTGGATACGGCCGAGGCGGTCGTCGAGGCGATCGACGGGCTCAAGGAAACGCTGCCGGCGAATGTCGAGGTCGTCTATCCCTATGACACCACGCCCTTCGTCAAGCTCTCCATCGAGGACGTGGTGAAGACGCTGATCGAGGCGATCGTGCTCGTCTTCGTGGTCATGCTGGTCTTCCTGCAAAACCTGCGCGCCACGATCATTCCGACGCTTGCTGTGCCCGTGGTGTTACTCGGCACGTTCGGGGTTCTTTCGCTGTTCGGCTACTCCATCAACACGCTGACCATGTTCGCCATGGTGCTCGCCATCGGCCTTCTGGTCGACGACGCGATCGTGGTGGTGGAGAACGTCGAGCGCGTGATGGAGGAGGAGGGGCTCGACCCGCGCGAGGCGACCATCAAGTCGATGCAGGAGATCACCGGCGCGCTGGTCGGCATCGCCACCGTACTCTCAGCCGTGTTCATTCCCATGGCGTTCTTCTCCGGTTCGGTTGGCATCATCTACCGGCAGTTCTCCATCACCATCGTCTCCGCCATGATCCTCTCGGTTATCGTGGCGCTGATCCTGACGCCGGCACTTTGCGCGACGATTCTGAAGAAGCCGAAGCACGGGGCGAAGCAGAAGGGCCTTTCCGGTTATTTCAACCGCGGTTTCGACCGCACGACCCACGGATACCAGCGCAGCGTGTCGGGAATGATCCGGCGGCCGTTCTTTTTCCTCGTCGGCTTCGCGCTCATCGTCGCGGCCGTCGGATATCTCTTCAACCGCCTGCCGAGCTCGTTTCTCCCCGAAGAGGACCAGGGCATTCTGATCACCAGCGTGCAGATGCCGCCGGGGGCGACGCAGGATCGCACGGTGAAGATGCTGAAGCAGGTGACCGACTACTATCTGACGAACGAGAAGGACAATGTCGCCGGCGTCTTCGGCGCCGTCGGCTTCGGCTTCGGCGGTGCCGGGCAGAATGTGGGCCTCGCCTTCGTCAAGCTCAAGCCGTTCGAGGAACGAACCACGGCGGAAGCCGGTGCCAGCGCCATTGCGGGACGGGCGATGAAGACGTTCTCAAAATACAAGGACGGCAATGCCTTCGCGCTCGCGCCGCCCGCCATTCAGGGCTTCGGCAATTCCAGCGGCTTCGATTTCTACCTGCAGGATGTGAACGGCGAGGGGCACGAGGCGCTGATCGCCACGCGCAACAAGCTGCTCGGCGAGGCCGGCAAGAACCCGCTTCTGACGGGCACACGGCCGAACGGTCAGGAAGACCAGACGCAATATTCCGTCAATATCGACCAGGAGAAGGCGAGCGCGCTCAACCTCAGCCTTGCCGACATCGACACCACCATCTCCACCGCCTGGGGTGGGCGCTACATCAACGACTTCATCGACCGCGGTCGCATCAAGCCCGTCTACGTGCAGGGCGACCAGGACTTCCGCATGCAGCCGGAGGATTTCGACCGCTGGTATGTGCGCAATTCCGACGATGCCATGGTGCCGTTTTCGGCCTTTGCCAGCGGCGACTGGTCGTTTGGCTCGCCGCGTCTGGAGCGCTACAACGGCGCGTCTGCCGTGGAAATCCAAGGGGCTGCGGCCAGCGGCGTCAGCTCCGGCGTGGCGATGGACGAGATCGACAAGATCATGGGCAGTGTCGGTGCCGGCTACAATCACGAGTGGACGGGCCTTTCGGCGCAGGAGCGTCTCTCCGGCAGTCAGGCGACGCAGCTTTATCTGATCTCCGCGCTCGTCGTGTTCCTGGCGCTGGCCGCGCTCTACGAAAGCTGGTCGATCCCGTTCTCGGTCATGCTGGCGGTGCCGATCGGCATCTTTGGTGCGCTTCTGGCCGCGACCGTCATGGGGGAGTCCAACGACGTCTACTTCAAGGTCGGTCTGCTCACCACGATCGGGCTAGCGGCGAAGAACGCGATCCTGATCGTGGAATTTGCGATCGAGCAGCAGAACAGCGGCAAGGATCTGATCTCCGCCACTGTGGAGGCAGCACGCCAGCGCCTGCGGCCGATCCTCATGACCTCGCTCGCCTTCATCCTCGGGGTAACGCCGCTCGCGACCGCCAGTGGTGCCGGCTCCGGCGCGCAGAACTCGATCGGTATCGGCGTCATGGGCGGCATGATCGCGGCGACCTTCATCGGGATCTTCTTCATCCCGCTGCTGTTCGTCACCGTCCGCCGCATCTTCAAAGGCCGTCAGCCGAAGCCGCGCGAGGAAACGGGTGTTCCCGAAGCGGCGCAGTAGGAGCGAACGTCTTTCCGGTCAGTGACCCGCCTTGCCGGCCCGCCGCAGAGCGTCGAGCGCGATAACAAGGAGTAAGAGGCTTGCCGCCAGAAGCAGCACGCCGCCGACCGACTGATAGACCAGCACGCCGGCAACGCCACCGCTGCAGAAGGCGGCGATGGTGTAAAGATGGAGGCGAAGCTTCGCGCGGTTGCTGATCGCCTCGCCCGACACGTCGCGGCCCCGCAGGATGTCGATGGCCACGGCGATCTCGATGCCGATATCGGTCGCCATGCCGGAGACATGGGTGGTGCGGACACGGGCATCGGAGATGCGCGTCACCGTCGCGTTTTGCAGCCCCATGAGAAAAGCGAGGCCGAGGATCAGGATCTCGACGCGCCACGGCGCGGTGATGAAGAGGTCCGCGAGTCCGAGCGGGGCGAGCAGCAGTGCCTCCAGCAGGATGCACCAGGCATAGATGCCGCCGATGCCCCGCCTGCGGCCGGCATTGATGATCAGCGACGAGACCGTGGAGCCCAGAATGAAGACGAGCACGATCGACAGATAGAACAGGCTGGCCCGCCCCTGGAGCGTCGCGACGTGATCGGACAGGGCCGAGACGTTGCCGGTCATGTTGGCGGCAAAGAAGCCGATGGCATAGAAGGCCGCCGCGTTGAGAGCGCCGGCGATGCCGGCCAGCCAGCAGGCGAGAAAGACGTCGATACGTTCGTTGCGGGCCGCGCCCTGATGAATCAGCATGCGGAAGCTTATGCCTCCCCCGCCTTGTGCGAAAGCGGCAAGGCCGCAGAGCGGCTGCAACCTCCAGCGTGCGGTGCGGCATTTTCCCGTTGTGCGGGGCCGTTCAAGCTGACACACTCCCGACATGATGGCCTGGGCAAGGCTTCGGCAGGGGACGAATATGATGCGTTTCGACATGAGCACAGCCCGACGGATCCGCGCGATCCTCAGCGGCGCAGCCCTTTCCACGGCGCTGCTCTTCTCATCCCACGGCGCATTTGCCGCCAAGACATCGCTGGTGCTCGGGATGACGATCGAGCCGCAGGGGCTGGACCCGACCGTGGCCGCACCCGTCGCCATCGGGCAGGTCACCTGGCAGAATGTGTTCGAGGGTCTGGTCGCGATCGACCGGGAGGGCAAGGTCGTGCCGCAGCTTGCCCGCAGCTGGGAGATCTCGCCGGACGGGCTGACCTACACGTTCAAGCTGCAGGAGGGCGTGACCTTTCATGATGGCGAGGCGTTCGACAGCGGGGTCGCGAAATTCTCGCTTGATCGCGCCCGCGGGCCGGATTCGACCAACGGCCAGAAGCGCTTCTTCGCCGCGATCGACACGATCGAGACGCCGGACAAGACGACGCTGGTGCTGACGCTGAAGAAGCCGCAGGGAAGCCTTCTCTACTGGCTTGGCTGGCCGGCCTCGGTCATGGTCGGCACGAAGAGTGCGGCGGACGACAAGACCAAGCCCGTGGGAACCGGGCCCTTCACCTTCGTCAGCTGGACGAAGGGCGACCGGGTGGAGCTTGCCGCCAACCCGAACTACTGGAACAGGCAGGTCAAGGTTCGGCTGGAGACCGTGACCTTCCGCTTCATCCCCGACGCGCAGGCGCAGGCGGCGGCGATCACCACCGGCGGCGTCGATGCCTTTCCCGAGTTTGCCGCGCCCGAGCTGATCGAGAGCTTCAAGGACAAGCCCGACCTCGTGACCGTCATCGGCAGTACCGAGCTGAAGGTCGTTGCCGGCATGAACAATGCGCGTAAGCCCTTCGACGACAAGCGCGTGCGGCAGGCGCTGATGATGGCGATCGACCGGCAGACCGTGATCGACGGCGCCTGGTCCGGCCTCGGCACGGCCATCGGCAGCCACTACACGCCGAACGATCGCGGCTATATCGACCTCACGGCCAAGCATCCCTATGACGTGGCGAAAGCCAAGGCGCTGCTGGCGGAGGCTGGCTATCCCGACGGCTTCGCCTTCACGATCAAGACGCCGCAGATGGCCTATGCGCCGCGCAGCGCCGAGGTGATGCAGGCGATGCTGACCGAGATCGGTGTGACGATGACCATCGAGCCGACCGAATTTCCGGCCAAATGGGTGCAGGACGTCTTCAAGGGCGGGGACTACGACATGACCATCGTCGCCCATGCCGAGCCGATGGACATCGATATCTTCGCCCGCGACCCCTACTACTTCAACTACAAGAACCCGGCCTTCTCTGAGATCATCGACAAGGTCGAGGCGACGGCCGATCCGGCCGAGCAGGATGCCCTCTATCAGAAGGCCCAAAAAATCCTCGCCGAGGACGTGCCGGCCCTGTTCCTGTTCGTCATGCCGAAGCTCGGCGTCTGGAACGCCAAGCTCAAGGGTCTCTGGGAAAACGAACCGATCCCGTCCAACGTGCTGAGCGAGGTCTATTGGGAGGAATGAGCGGGAGCGTGGTGAGGGGATGCCGTCGCCCCAGATCCCTTCTCCCCGTTTTGACGGGGAGAAGGTCGCGGCAGCGGGATGAGGGGCTGGCTAAACGCATGCTCCCGGCTTTGTGGCAGCCCCTCACCCTAACCCTCTCCCCGCTTGCGGGGAGAGGGGACGTGGCAGGCTCGTCGTTTGCGCGTGTGGCAGAGCTTAAACCCAGGTCCCTTCTCCCCATCTCGATGGGGAGAAGGTGGCGGCAGCCGGATGAGGGGCCGGCCACAGGCGCAACGGCCCGGATCGAGCCAACAGCATCATCACACCTTGTTCCGCGTCGGGCCACCTCATGACCGGCCTGCTTCTGCGGCGCTTCGCCAGCCTCTTCCTGACGCTCCTCGCCGTCTCCGCGCTGATCTTTGTCGTCATGGACGTGCTGCCGGGCGATCCCGCCGCGATCATGCTGGGCACGTCGGCGACGCCGGAGACGTTGGAGGCGCTGCGGCGGGAGCTGGGGCTCGATCAGCCGCTGGTGCTGCGCTATCTGTCGTGGCTCGGCGGTGTCGCGACCGGCGATCTCGGCATGTCCTATACCTATGGCGTGCCCGTGGCCGGGCTGATCGCCGAGCGTCTGGCGGTGACGCTGCCGCTCGCTTTTATCGCCATCCTTCTTTCGGTCGCCATCGCCATTCCGCTCGGCGTCGCCTCGGCCGCCCGGCGCAATGGCGCGGTGGATTATGTGGCGGGGCTGTTGTCGCAGATGTTCATCGCCGTGCCCGGCTTCTGGGTGGGGCTGCTGCTGGTGATGGTGTTTTCCGTGTCGCTCGGCTGGGTGCCCTCCGGCGGCTTTCCCGGCTGGCGGGCCGGGCTGATGCCGGCGCTGGGCGCGCTGGTGCTGCCGGCCATCGCGCTCGCTCTGCCGCAGGCCGGCGTTCTCACGCGGGTCACGCGCTCGGCGGTCATCGAGGTGATGAACGAGGATTTCGTGCGCACCGCGCGTGCCAAGGGCCTGCCACGCCGCACGGCGCTGTGGCGGCATGCGGTGCCGAATGCGCTGGTGCCGGTCGTCACCATTCTCGGGCTGCAGTTCACCTTTCTGATCGCCGGTGCGGTGCTGGTGGAAAACGTGTTCAACCTGCCGGGGCTCGGGCGTCTTGCCTTGCAGGCCCTGTCCCAGCGCGACATCATCGTCATGCAGGATGTCGTCCTGTTCTTCGCCGCGCTGGTCATCGTCATGAATTTCCTGGTCGATCTCTCCTATCTCGCGCTCGACCCGCGCCTGCGGAAGCGCGTATGAGCGTGTTGGCGCCCTCCGATACACGCCAAGCTGCACCGTCCGCGGGCCGGCTGGGGCGCGCGGTGTCACGTGGCAATCTCCTGATCGGCAGCCTGCTGATCGGGCTCATCGGCGCGGTCGCCCTGCTGTCGCTCGTCTGGACGCCGTTGCCGCCGGGCAAGCTGCAGATCGTGCAGAAGCTCAAGCCCCCGCTCATGCAAGGCTTGCTCGGCACCGACCATCTTGGCCGCGACGTCGCCTCCATGCTAATGGTCGGCGCGTGGAATTCCCTGTCGATCGCGGTGCTGGCGGTGGCAATGGGGGCATTCGCCGGGACGCTCGTCGGCGTTACCGTCGCGGCGCGGCGCGGCTGGTTCGAGGCGATCATGATGCGGGCGAACGACGTGATCTTCGCGCTGCCGCCTATTCTCTCGGCGATGATGCTCGGCGCGTTGCTCGGCACCGGCCGGCGGACCGCCATCATCGCGATCGCAGTGTTCATGGTGCCGGTCTTCGCCCGGGTGACGGCCAGTGCCGCTTTGCAGGTCTGGTCGCGGGACTATGTGCTGGCCGCGCGCGGCGCGGGCAAGGGCGGTATCCGGATCACGGTCGATCATGTCCTGCCCAATATTGCCAACCAGATCATCGTGCAGGTGACGATCCAGCTCGGCCTTGCCATCCTCACAGAGGCGGGCCTCAGCTTCCTCGGTCTCGGCATGGCGCCGCCGGCGCCGACATGGGGCCGGATGCTCGCCGATGCCCAGACCTATCTCGGCCGGGCACCGTGGCTCGCCATCCTGCCCGGCCTTGCCATCGCGCTGACGGTGCTCGGCTTCAACATGCTCGGCGATGGCCTGCGTGACCTGCTCGACCCGCGCGAGAAGGGCCGCTGATGACACCGCCGCTGCTTCGGATCGAAGATCTCGCCATCTCCATCGACTCGGCCCATGGCGGGCGGCAGCCGATCCTGACCGATATCGATGTCACCCTTCACGCCGGGGAGACGCTCGGCATCGTCGGTGAAAGCGGTTCCGGCAAGTCACTCTTGTCGCTCGCCGTCATGGGTCTGCTGCCCCCGGTCGCGCATGCGACAGGCCGCATCCTGCTGGAGGGTCGCGATCTTCTCGCGATGGACGAGGACACACTCTGCACCGTCCGCGGCCGCAGCATCGGCATGATCTTTCAGGAGCCGCTGACGGCGCTCAATCCCGCGATGACGGTCGGCGATCAGATCGCCGAGGGGCTGGTGGTCCAGGAGGGTCTTTCCTGGCGGGCGGCGCGACGCGAGGCGGTCACGCTTCTCGACCGCGTGCGGATGCCGGATGCCGCGCGACTGTCGCGAGCGTATCCCCACGCGCTTTCCGGCGGCCAGCGGCAGCGGGTCGGCATCGCCATCGCGCTCGCCATGAAGCCCGCCTTGATGATCGCGGACGAGCCGACGACGGCGCTCGACGTGACGGTGCAGGCCGAGGTGCTCGACATCCTCGACGATCTCACCCGCGATGCCGGCATGGCGCTGATCCTCGTCAGCCACGACCTCGGCGTCATCGCCCGCATGTGCGCCCGCACCCTTGTCCTCTATGCCGGCCGGCGCATGGAGGAGGGGGCGACGCGCGAGGTGCTGACCGCGCCGCTCAACCCTTACACGCGCGGCCTGTTGCGGGCCGTTCCCCGGCGACAGGCGCAGGGCGGGCGCCTTTTGACCATTCCCGGCACGGTGCCGTCCTTTGCAGCGCTTCCGCCCGGCTGCTGTTTTTCCGACCGCTGTCCCGACGTCATAGCCGCCTGCCATGCAGGCGAGCCGGCGTGGACACCTGCCGCATCCGGCCGCGGCGTCCGCTGCATCCGCGCACACGGGGAGGCCGCGTCATGAGCCGGGCGCCGCTTCTCGATATCCGCCGCCTGTCGCGCGAGTATGCCAGCGGCGGGCTCTTTGGCAGCAAGCACGTGACCCGGGCGCTGGACGATCTCAGCATGAGCGTTGCGCCGGGAACGATCCACGGGATCGTCGGCGAGTCCGGCTGCGGGAAATCGACGCTTGCCCGGCTGGTCATGGCGCTCGACCGTCCGACATCGGGGAGCGTTCATTTCGACGGCGAGGACCTGTTCCGCCTCTCGGCACGCGACCTCAAGCGCAAGCGGCGGGATTTCCAGATGGTGTTCCAGGACCCGTTCGGCTCGCTCGACCCGCGCCAGACGGTCGGACGCATCGTGGCCGAGCCGCTGCATGTGCTGGAGGGAAAACCGGGCAGGGCCGAGCGCCGCGACAGGGTGGCGGCGATGCTGGAGGCCGTGGGCCTCGCGCCCGACCATGCGGCACGCTACCCGCATGCCTTTTCCGGCGGGCAGCGCCAGCGCATCGCGATCGCCCGGGCGCTGATCACCGAGCCGAAGCTGGTCGTGGCCGACGAGGCGGTCTCGGCGCTCGACCTTTCGGTGCAGGCGCAGGTGCTGAACCTGTTGATGGACCTGCGCGACCGGCGCGGGGTGACGTTCCTGTTCATCACCCACAATCTCGCGGTCGTCGATGCCGTGGCCGACCGGGTGGGTGTGATGTATCGCGGGCGGCTGGTGGAGAGCGGCCCGGCACAGGCCGTCTTCGCTCGTCCGCTGCATCCCTATACGAGGCTGCTTGCCGATGCCGAGCCGGATGTGACCCGCTTCGGCCGACCGGCCCG
>NZ_JAANCM010000015.1 GCF_011603255.1 Ferranicluibacter rubi
GATTTCATCAAAACCTCCCAAACGCGGCTGACCGTTCGCGCGAACCTCCCGCACGACCCCCGCCCAGCCCGAAAACCTGCCGAACCCTCCTCCTGAGAGTTTTTTCTCGACAGTCGAGAAAATAGATGTCAGAGATTTTCAGGGCTGTCAACACGGTCATTTCTGGGGTTTTTCGACAGGTTTCTTGGATTTCGGGCAGGGAAGGTCTGGCTGCGCATGCTCATCAAGTCCGGCTCCGAACAGATGCGCCAGCAGAACATCCTGCTCGTTCTTTCAGGCCTGCGGCGCCATGGTCCGCAGTCGCATACGGACCTCGGGACGCGCACCGGGCTGTCGTCGGCGACCGTCTCCGCCATCACCGTCGAGCTGGAAAAGGCAGGCATTCTCGAGCGGAGCGAGCAGCAGCCGGGGGCAGGGCGCGGCCGGCCCCGTGTGCTATTTTCGCAAGCGCGCAATTGCGGCTATCTGATCACCGCGCAGATCTCGTCGGATGCGGTGCAGTATTCGCTGGTCGATTATGCAGGCCGGCTGATCGACCGGTTCGACGAGGCGCGGCGGCACGATGCACAGAGCACGTCCCGCTTCGCGCCCCAGTTTCGCGAGGCGCTGGCCCGGCTCGCCGAGCGTTCGCGGCTTGCGCGCGATACGGTTATGGCGATTTCGATCAGCAGCAAGGGCACGGTTGATGCCGACGGGCATCGGCTCCTCTGGTCTCCGCTTCTGGGCGAGCAGGAAATCGACTTCGCTGCTCTGCTCGCGCCGGACTGGCGCGCCGTCGTGACGCTCAGCAACGAGACGCTGCTCGTGGCGCAGGCGCTCGGGATTGCGGCGAAGCCTTCCGCAGAGGACCATGCACTGGCGGTCGTGTCGCTCGGTCACAGCATCGGGCTCGGCATCGCCCGCCTGCGGCGACATGACGAGGTGGAGGCGAGCGCGCCCAATTTCGGGCATATGCTCCACGCTCCGGGCGGTGGGCTCTGTCGCTGTGGCGGGCACGGGTGCATTGAGGCGACGGCCGGGTTCTACGGCATCCTGCGCACGGCCTTTCAGGTTCCGGCCGATACGATCCCGGCGAAATTCGTGCCGCTGCCGGAGATGGACAAGATCGCGCAGACGGCGCGCGGCGGAAACCGGATGGCGGGCTATGCATTCCGTCAGGCGGGGCTGGCGCTCGGCAACGGGCTGTCACGGCTGATGAGTTTCCATGGCCGCCTGCCGATCGTCTTCACCGGACCGGGGACGCGCTATTTCGACCTTCTGGCGCCGGGTATCGACGAGGGGCTTTCCGCCTCGCACGAGGTGCGGCTGAAGGGGCGGCCCGAGATCACGGTACACCCCGACGAGCAGCGGCTCGTCTTCGAGGGGCATCTCGACCGGGCTCTGACGGGGATGGATCAGGCCATCGCCGAAGCCCGGCTCTCGCCCTCCGAGAAGCGCTCTGCCTGATTGTCAGACGCCGAGGGTCTTCAGCCGGCTTTCGCGCAGGAGGCCGCTCGCATCCATGATCGGATGCGCGACGGAGACGATATGGGCGTTGATGCGCTTGAGGTCGCGCAGCATGTCGAGATGCAGCGAGCTGGTCTGCAGGCTGTCGGCATGGCCGTCGCGCAGGCGCTGGAAATGCCGTTCGGCCGATTGCTTCTCCAGATTACGGACCTCGACCTTCACCTCCATCAGCTTGCGGGCGAGATCGATATCGCGCGTGACGAAGATCGTCTGGGCGATGCGCAGATTGTCGATCGTCATGTCGAACAGGGTCTGCAACTCCTGAAAGCCGGCGTCGGAGAACTTGAGCCCGAGCGTGATCTTCTTTGTCACCTGATCGAGCAAACCCTTCTCGATGATGTCGCCGATATGCTCGAGGTTGATCGCATAGTCCACGATGACGATGGAGCGCCGGCCGTTCTCGTCGTCCAGACCCTTCCGGCCGAGCTTTGAGAGGTAGATCTTCACCTCCTGCTGCAGGCTGTCGACGCTGTGCTCCAGGCCTGGGATCTGGCGCAGCGGTGCCATGTCGTTGGTGCGGAAGCTGTCGGAAGCGAGGATCAGCATGCGCTCGATGAGATCGCCGACGCCGAGCACTTCGCGCGTGGCGCTGGTCAGGGCAACGACGGGGGTGGAGAGTTCGTGGTCGTCGAGGAATTTCGGCGCATTCTCCCGCTCGGGCTGGTCCGGCACCATGCGCATCATCAGGATCGACAGGCTGCGGGCGAAGGGCCAGGCGGCGATCGCCAGCAGGATGTTGAAGATGAGATGCGCATCGACCGGCAGCTTTTCCGGTGGCAGGGGCAGGCGGCCCAGCAGATCCGCGCCGATGCCGGCCAGCGGCAGGGCGATGAGACAGCCGCAGGTGCGCACGATCAGGTTGCCGAGCGTCACCCGCCGCGCCGCCGGTGGCCCGTTGAGGGTGGCGACGAACGGTGGGATGGCGCCGCCGAGATTGGCGCCGAGCACCAGCACGACGATGAGGCCGGGGGAGAGAATGCCGGTCGAAGCCAGCGACAGGATCAGGACGACGATCGCAAGGCTCGATGACGATACGAAGGCGAGCACCGCGCTGAAGATGAGCGCGACCAGCCAGGCTCCGTCGAGAAGCCCGATGAAGGCGGCGAGCGCCGGCGATGCGCGCATAGGCTCCGTCGCAAGACCGAGGAGATGCAGCGAGAGCAGCATGAGGCCGATGCCGATCAGCGCCGTGCCGCCGCCCTGCCGGCCGCTATGTTTGCCGCGATAAAGCACGGTGCCTGAGAGAATCAGCAACGGCGAGAGCCATTCGATGCCGGTCGAGACGATCCAGGCGGTAACGGCGGTTCCGATATTGGCGCCGAGAAGCACGATCTGCGCCAGCCGTTGCTTGACCATGCGGCGCTCCACGAAGGACGACACCATGAGCGCTGTTGCCGTGGAACTCTGAAGGGCCACGGTCGCCACGAAGCCGGAGAGAAAAGCCCGCCAGCCGCGCTTCGTGCCCGTCGCAAGGCCCGTGCGCAGCCGGGCGCCGAAGGCGCGCGATACCCCGTCCTTGACCAGCGACAGGCCGAAGAGCAGGAGCGCGATGGCGCCGAACAGGTTGATCATGACGATGGTGGATTGCATCGATCTTTATCCCGGCATGTCCGGCAGGTGGGGCTTCGCCCGCAGACATCAGGGAGCATAGGATGCGCAATGAGGCGGGGCAACGATGCTGCCGAAAGTAGCGCGCTATGCGCGTTCTGCACGGTGTCGCTGCGACGCCTGTCGTCGCTCTCTCTCCATAAAGCGAGGAACGTGCTTCAGGGAGCCTGAACGGCCCCGTTCGGCATCAGCGAGGGACGCATGAGCGACAGCAGATGGTCGATGCGGCCCTCCCGCTCGCGATCCGTCATCGGCTGCGGGCGGCGGATGAGGGCCGTCACCAGCGATTCGCCGATGATGGCGCCGACGAGCAGGCTTGCGAGTTCCGACGGACGCTCCGCCTTCAGGCGGCCGGTGGCGTTGAGGCGGGAGAGGATGCCGGTCAGCTTTTCCTTGCAGTAGCGCAGGCCGTTGTCGTGAAAGGCGGCTGCAAGTTCAGGCGCGTGCGCGCTTTCGGAAATGACCAGCCGGGTGATGTTGACCTGCCGGTCGGAGAGGACGAAGGCCGAGAGCCGGGAGAGGATATCGGCGATCACGACATCGGCCGGCTGATTCTCCTCCGGCATATCCAGCTTGATGTCGTCATGCATGACCCGGTCGATCAAGGCGACGAACAGGTTTTCCTTGGTTCCGAAACTCCGATACACCGTCTTCTTCGACATGCCGCAGGCCTTGACCACATCGTCCATATGCGTCGAGCGATATCCTTGCGAGACGAAACATTGCTCCGCGGCAGCGAGAATCTGGTCCCGGCGCTCGTCTTCGCTCAGAGCGGCAGGACGGCCGGGTTTTTTCTTGATACTATATCCGCATATGCTCATGAGGGCCCTCTTGACTTTCGGAAACCGATGAGTTTTCTATCAATAGGAAACTGCAGGGTTTCCCGTCAAGCCCGAGAGGCCTTTACTCCGGACGAAACGGCAATATGGATCCGATCATGACCTTCCCCTTCGTCCGTATGGCGCTCGTCGCTGCCATGGCGGTGTCTTCTCTGACGGCCTGTTCCGACGATGAGGCGCCAGCACCAAAGCCGGTGCCGCGTGTCCGCGTCGAGACCGTCGCTCCCAAACCCTCGAAGAGCGAGATCAGCCTGACGGGCTCGATCGCCGCGCGCACCGAGACCAATCTGTCGTTCCGGACCAGCGGCCGCATCATCGAGCGGCTGGTCGATGTGGGCGATGCCGTGCACAAGGGTCAGCTCCTCGCCCAGATGGACGACGAGGTGCAGCAGGCCGATCTTGCATCCGCTCACGCCACGCTGTCGGCTGCCAATGCCGACGTCTCGCATGCGACGGCGGCGTTTGCGCGCCAGCAGACGCTGCTTCGCGCCAATTCGACGGCGCAGACGACCTATGATCTTGCGGAAGAGAACCTGAAGGTCGCGCGGTCTGCGCTGAAATCGGCCGAGTCGGCGCTGACGAATGCCGAGGAAACGCTGTCCTATACCAAGCTCACCGCCGAAGCGGACGGGATCGTGACGGCGCGCGATGCGGATGTCGGCGAAACGGTTCAGGCGGCGCAGGCCGTCTTCTCCGTTGCCGTGGATGGCCCGCGGGATGCTGTCTTCGATATCTACGAGTCGCTGCTGGGCAGCGGAGAGCCGCCGGACGTCACCGTCAGCCTGGCGTCGGACCCCTCCGTCGTCGCCCGCGGCCCGGTGCGCGAGATCGCGCCGACGGTCGATCGGCAGACGGGCACCGTGCGCGTCAAGGTCGGGCTCGACCGGCCGCCGGCCGGCATGACGCTCGCCTCGGTCGTGCGGGGCACCGTGTCGCTGGTCGGCCCGCCCGCCTTCACACTGCCGCCGACCGCGCTGGCCGCGTCGGGCGGAAAGCCTGCTCTGTGGATCTTCGATCCCGCCAACACCACCGTTTCGCTCCGCACGGTGACGCTCGCCGAATACCAGACCGGCGCCATGATCATCGCAACCGGTCTGAAGGCCGGCGATCAGGTCGTCGTCGATGGCACCAAGCTGCTACGCCAGGGCCAGACCGTCATGCTGTCCGAGGGGACCACCCCATGAAGCCCGTCCTCATCCTCCTTCCGCTCGCCCTGATGCTGGCGGCCTGCTCCGACGACACCGAAGCGCCGCCGCCGCCACCGCGGCCGGTGAAGTCGCTGGTGCTGGAAGAGACGAATTCCGTTCCGCTGTCCTTCGCCGGAACCGTCGAGCCGCAGATCGTCACCAATTACAGCTTCCAGATCCTCGGCCGCATGATCTCGCGCAACGTCCAGGTGGGCGATGGCGTGGAGCGCGGCACGTTGCTGGCCGTGCTCGAAGCCACGGCGCTGGAACAGGACGTGCAGGCCGCACAGGCGTCGCTCGTCAGCGCCCAGGCGTCCGCCAACAATGCCCGTGTCGTCGAACAGCGCCAGAGGGGCCTTTTCGCCAAGACCGTCGTGTCGCAGGCCGCCGTCGAGGATGCCGTGCAGGCCGCGCAGGCTGCACAGGCCGCCGAAGTGCGGGCGCGGTCGAACCTTGCAAAGGCGCAGGAGCGTCTGAGCTATGCGAAGATCGCCGCCGACTATACCGGCGTCGTCACCAGCACGGCCGCCGAACCCGGCCAGGTGGTTGCCGCCGGACAGACCGTGGTGACGGTGGCGCGGCCCGACCTTCGGGATGCCGTGGTCGATCTTCCCGCCTCGGCGGCCTCCGGGGTCAAGATCGGCGATCCCTTCGCGGTCGTCCTCCAGTCCGATCCGACGACGGTGGTCAAGGGTCGCGTGCGCCGCATCGAGCCCTCGGCCGATCCTGTGACCCGCTCGCAGCGCATCCGCATCGCGCTGCAGGCGGCGCCCGCCGCTTTCCGTCTGGGCTCCATCATCTCGGTGTCGCTGCCTGACACACGTCCGTCCGAACTGCTGCTGCCCGCGACCGCCATCGTCACCCGTGAGGGCAAGACGCTCGTCTGGATCATTCCGGACGGGACCGATACGGTTGCCACGCGCGAGGTGACGGCGACTAGCACCCGCGGGGATCGCGTCTCCATAAGCTCCGGCCTCAAGCGCGGCGACCGCGTCGTGGTCGCCGGGGTCAACAGCCTGACCGACGGACAGAAAATCCGTATCTCCGGAGATGTGAAATGAAGCCGTTCAACCTGTCGGACTGGGGACTGGGTCACCGCTCGCTTCTCTGGTATTTCATGCTGGTCTTCTCGCTTGCCGGCTTCCTGTCCTACCTCAATCTCGGTCGCGAGGAGGATCCCTCCTTCACGATCAAGACCATGATCATCACCGCGCAGTGGCCCGGCGCCACCGTCGAGGACACGATCAAGCAGGTGACGGAGCGGATCGAGAAGAAGCTCGAGGAACTGCCGCAGCTCGACTATACCAAGAGCCAGACGGTGGCCGGCCAGACGACGGTGTTCGTCTATCTGCGCGAAACGACGCCGGCAGCGCAGGTCGCGCCGACCTGGGTGCGGGTGCGCAATCTCGTCAGCGACATCAAGGGCAATTTCCCCTCGGGCGTTCAGGGGCCGTTCTTCAACGACAGCTTCGGCGACGTCTACGGCAATATCTATGCCTTCACTTCGGACGGGTTCTCGCAGCGCGAGCTTCGCGACACGGTGGAAGCCGTACGGGCCGAGGTGCTGACCGTACCGAATGCCGGCAAGGTCGACATCATCGGGGCGCAGGACGAGGTGATCTTCCTCGAATTCTCCTCCCGCCAGCTGGCCGCACTCGGCATCGACCAGCAGAGCGTGGTCGATACGCTGCAGGCCCAGAACGCGGTCGCCCCCTCCGGCGTCATGCAGGATAGCCCGGAGCGCATCAGCGTTCGCGTCTCCGGCCAGTTTTCCTCGGAAGAGAGCCTGCGCAACCTCAACCTGCGGGTCAACGATCAGTTCTTCCGGCTGAGCGACGTCGCCTCCATCCGCCGTGGCTACGCCGATCCGCCGAGCACGATCTTCCGCTACAATGGCGAGCCGGCGATCGCGCTTGCTGTCAACATGAAGCAGGGCGCCAATCTTCTCGCTTTCGGCGAGGCGCTGACGGAGCGCATGGACACGATCGAGCGGAAGCTGCCGGTCGGCATCGATGCGCATCTGGTCTCCGACCAGCCGAAGATCGTGGACGAGGCGGTGTCGGGTTTCACGCGGGCACTGTTCGAGGCTATCGCCATCGTGCTTGCGGTCTCCTTCGTCAGCCTCGGCTTGCGGGCAGGGCTGGTGGTCGCCGTGGCGATCCCGCTCGTTCTCGCGATGACCTTCGTCATCATGGAATATCTCGGCATCTCACTCCAGCGCATCTCGCTGGGCGCGCTGATCATCGCGCTCGGCCTGCTCGTGGACGATGCCATGATCGCGGTGGAGATGATGGTGGCGCGGCTGGAGGCGGGCGACGACCTGCGAAAGGCCGCCACCTATGTCTACACGTCCACGGCCTTTCCGATGCTGACGGGCACACTGGTGACCGTCGCGGGCTTCATTCCCGTCGGTCTCAACAACAGCGCGGCCGGTGAGTTCACCTTCACGCTGTTCATCGTCATCGCCTCGTCTTTGATCCTCTCCTGGATCGTCGCGGTGCTCTTCACGCCGCTCCTCGGCGTTCTCATCCTGCCGAAGACCATGAAGCAGCATCACGGCGCCAAGGGCATCGTCGCCCGCATCTTCTCGCGCCTCCTGCTGATCTGCATGCGCTTCCGCTGGGTCACGATCGCCGTGACGCTGATCGTGTTCGCGGGTTCCGTCTACAGCATGCAGTTCGTGCAGCAGCAGTTCTTCCCCTCGTCGGACCGTAACGAACTCATCATCGACTGGAACCTGCCGCAGAGCGCATCGATCCGCGAAACGCAGCGGGAGATCGCTCAGTTCGAGGCGGAGAAGCTGAAGGGCAATCCGGATGTCGAGCACTGGTCGAGCTATGTGGGGCAGGGCGCGCTGCGCTTCGTCCTGTCGTTCGACGTGCAGCCGAACAGCCCGGCCTTCGGGCAGACGATCATCGTCAGCAAGAGCATCGAGGCGCGCGACCGGCTGAAGACGGATCTCGAGGCCTATCTCAAGAAGACGTTCATCGGCACGGATGCCTATGTGAAGCTCCTCGACATTGGCCCGCCGGTCGGTCGCCCCGTCGCCTATCGCGTCAGCGGGCCGGAGATCCAGACGGTGCGGCAGCTGGCGCTCGACCTCGGCAATATCGTCGGCGAGAACAAGCATCTGGGCGACGTCGCCTACGACTGGAACGAGCCGTCGCGCGTGGTCAAGATCGATGTGCTGCAGGACAAGGCGCGCCAGCTCGGCATCACGTCGCAGGCGATCGCCACCACCATCAACGGTATCGTCGGCGGCGCGACCGCGACGCAGGTGCGTGACGATATCTACCTCGTCAACATCGTCGGCCGTGCGGTCGAGGCGGAGCGCAGCTCCATTGAGACGTTGCGCGACCTCCAGCTGCCGGTCGGCGACGGGCGGTCCGTGCCGCTCGCAGCCGTCGCGTCCTTCCGCTACGATGTCGAGCAGCCGCTGATCTGGACCCGCTCGCGCATTCCGACCGTCACGGTGCGTGCCGGCATGATCGACAAGGTTCAGCCGGCGACGGCCGTGGCCGAGCTCGATCCCGCCGTGAAGTCCTTCGAGGCGACGCTGCCACCCGGCTATTCGATCGCCGTTGCCGGTGCCGTCGAGGAAAGCGGCAAGGCGCAGGGACCGATCGCCGCCGTCGTGCCGCTGATGCTGTTCGTCATGGCGACGATCCTGATGATCCAGCTGCAGAGCTTCAGCCGGCTGTTCCTCGTCTTCGCGGTCGCGCCGCTCGCCATCATCGGCGTCGTCGCGGCGCTGCTGCCGAGCGGTGCGCCGATGGGCTTCGTCGCCATCCTCGGCATCCTCGCGCTGATCGGCATTCTCATCCGCAACTCGGTGATCCTGATCGACCAGATCGAGACGCTGCGGCGGGAGGGGGTTGCCCCCTGGCGCGCCGTGGTCGAGGCGACCGAGCATCGTATGCGGCCGATCATGCTGACGGCCGCCGCCGCCAGCCTCGCGCTCATCCCGATCGCGCGCGAGATCTTCTGGGGCCCCATGGCCTATGCCATGATCGGCGGCATCATCGTCGGTACGGTCCTGACACTGCTCTTCCTGCCAGCGCTCTATGTCGCCTGGTTCCGGATCCACGAGGAGAAGCCGGAGGCACAGCCGACGACCGATGCACATTCGGCACCGCAGCCACAGGCCTGACGGCTCTCGCATCGATCGTCATGATCTCCGCCGCCCGTTCATCCGACGGGCGGCGTTTTCGTCTGGCATATCGGCTCGGCCTGACGGACAGGTCAGCGTCAAACCCGATCGCGCGCATCCGAACATTTCATTTCCCAATGGTGGAATCCTTTGCCAAAACATCGGGGACCAAGGAGACGATGCGATGACATTGACCGGACCGCGGCCGGACTGGCTGACATTCGATTGCTACGGAACGCTGATCCAGTGGGACGAAGGCCTGATGGCGGCGATCTCGACGATCCTGTCGGGGCAAGCCGGGACCGTCGATCCCGGCGCCTTCATTTCCACGTTCGACGGATATGAGCATGCGCTCGAAGCTGAGCGACCGCATCGGTCGTTTCGCGAGGTCAGCGCGCTGGCGCTGGAGAAGACGATGGTGGCGTTCGACCGTGCGTTCGATCCCGCGGATGCCGAGATTCTCACCGGATCGATCGGCCGGATGCCGCCCTTCCCGGAGGTGGTGGAGACGTTGCGCCGGCTGAAGGACGCAGGCTTCAAGCTGGCCATCATCTCCAACACGGACGACGCGATCATCGCGGGAAATGTCGCCCAGCTCGGCGGCGTCATCGACCGGGTCATCACGGCCGAGCAGGCCGGCGCCTACAAGCCGTCGGCGCAGATCTTCCATCACGCGTGGAAGAGCCTCGGCATTGCGCGCGAAGAGCTGGTGCATATCTGCGCCAGTCCGCATCTCGATCTTGTGGCGGCGCAAGACTTGGGCTTTCGTACGATCTGGATCGACCGGGGAACGGGGCGCAAGCCGCCCGAGGATTACCGGCCGGATGCGCGCGTTCCCACGCTCGACCATGTGCCCGGCCTGTTTCAGGCCGCCGGCTGGATGCAACAGGATTCTGGAGGCCGACATGGCGCATGAACTGACGATCCCCAAGACCGGCCCCGCGCTGCTGCGCAATTCGTCGCTCGAGACGGAGGACATCTGGCAGGCCCGTGTCGATCTCGCCGCGAGCCTTCGCATGGCGGCGCGGCTGGGGCTGGAGGAGGGCATTTGCAACCACTTCTCGGCCGTCGTTCTGGGCCATCCCGATCTCTTCCTCGTCAACCGCCTCGGCTGGGCCTTTCAGGAGGCAACGGCATCTTCGCTGCTGATCTGTGACTTCGAGGGCCATGTGATTACGGGCGACGGCGTGCCGGAGGCGACCGCCTTCTACATCCATGCCCGGCTTCACAAGATGAGCCCGCGCGTCGGCGCCGCCTTCCACACGCATATGCCGAATGCGACGGCACTCAGCATGGTCGAGGGTGACCCGCTTGTCTGGGCCGGACAGACCGCGCTGAAGTTCTACGGCCGCGTTGCGGTGGACGAGGATTATAACGGGCTGGCGCTTGACGAGCGGGAGGGCGACCGGATCGCCGCCGTCCTCGGTGACAAGGACATCCTGTTCATGAAGAACCACGGCGTGATGGTCTGCGCGCCAAATATCGCCGAGGCTTGGGACGATCTCTACTATCTGGAGCGTGCCGCCGAAGTGCAGCTGAAAGCGATGAGCACCGGTCGACGGCTTCTGCCGGTGTCGCATGAGATCGCAAGCGTCGCCGCACGCCAGATGCGGGAAGGAGACCCGGAAAGCGCCCGGCTTCATCTGGAAAGCGTGCGGCGCGTGCTGGACCAGCAGCAGCCGGCCTACCGGAGCTGACGGCTGGGGACATGCTTTAGCCGAGGCGCATGTCCTCGCCGTCTTCATCTTCGTCGCCGATCGGCGCTTCCATCGTGAAGACCACGCCCGTGACGTCGTAGCGCAGTTCGGCGCTGCCGCCGAGACTGTTGGACAGCACGCGCTCGATCATGCGGGTGCCGAAGCCGCGGCTGGTCGGGGGCGACACAGGCGGGCCTCCACTCTCCTCCCATGTCAGCTTCAGCCGATGCAGGGACGCGTCGGGCATGGCGTGCCAGCGGATGCGGATGCGTCCCGACAGGTTGGAGAGCGCGCCATACTTGATGGCGTTGGTCGCCAGCTCATGCAGGGCCATCGCCAGCGTCAGCACGAGATTGGACGAGATCTGCAGGTCAGGCCCGTCGATGTCGATCCGGTTGGGATAGCTGTCCCAGAACGGATCGAGCGTCGCCCGGATGATGCGGCCGAGATCGGCACCGGAAAAATTGCCGGAGACGAGCAGGTCCTGTGCCGCGCCGATCGACTGCAGGCGCGAGGTGATGGCCTTGCCGGCTGTTTCCTTGTCCGGCGCCTGCCTTAACGTCTGGTTGATGACCGACTGCACCGTCGTCATCAGGTTCTTCATGCGATGGCTGAGTTCGCGCACGGTGATCGCGCGCGCTTCCTCGGTCTGCTTGCGGTCGGTGATGTCCATCGACAGTCCCGACATCTGGGAGGCCTGACCGTCGGCTTCGTAATAGACCAGCCCGCGAACATGCACCCAGCGCAGCCGGCCATCGGGAAGGACGCACCGGTGCTCGACATCATATTCTTCGTGACGTTCCACCGCCTTGCGGAAGGCGTCGCGCACCCGCGCCTGGTCCTCCGGCAGAACGGCATCGAGAAGATTGTCGACCGTGAAATCCTGGTCCGGCGCATAGCCGAAGTTTGCCTTGCAATCCGGCGAGGCAACGAGTTCCATGGTAGCGATGTTGAGCGTCCAATAGCCGAGATGGCCCGCCTCCATGGCAAAGCGCAGCTGCGTCTCATTGCGCTTCAGTTCCGCCGTTCGCTTCTGGACCTCGCCCTCCAGCAGGTCGCGGTCTCGCTCAAGGCGCACAAGGCGATCACGCTCCAATGTGACATCGAGCTGGGACGCAAAGAAGTAGGTGAGTTCGCCCTTCTCATTGAAGACAGGGGAAATCAGCAGGCGATTCCAGAAGGGCTCGCCATTCTTCTTGTAGTTCACAACGTCGATTTCGATCGGATGCCGATTGGCAATCGCTTCTCGCACCTTCTGGATATCGCCGCGATCCGTATCCGGCCCCTGCAGGAAACGGCAGTTCGTGTTGATGACCTCGTCGCGCTCGTAACCGGTGAAGCGGAGAAACGCATCATTGGCAAAGACGATCGGATTGTCGGGCTTGGAGGGGTCCGTGATGATCATCGGCATGCGCGTCGAGCGCACGGCCGCTGCGAAGGGATCGGGGCCCAGGTCCTTCCGGACGATCTGGGCTTCGATGCGCTGGTGCTCTGTCACGTCGTTCAATGATCGTCCTCTCGGTGACCTTTCTCCTAGACGGTAAATTCAGGGCGGCCATTTAAAAAAAACAAGGTCTGCTGTCGAAACTTGGCAGTGCGAACCGCGTCCCAGCTGGGGGACGCGGTGATCGCGTGAGGTCTGTCAATGAAGGAGACGGCGCGCGACTTTCCGTCGCCTTATTTTCCGTTTTGCGACAACACGCGGTTGCTCGCATCGTCAAGCGCCCGGCTTGTGTCCTGCCCGTCACGCTTCAGGCCGTTTGCCGTATTACCGCAGCCGGTCAGCGTGATGGCGGCGATGCCGAGGATGGCGATGATGATTGGGCGCATGGTGTCTCCTATGGGTTGAGGATGTTTTCTCGGACAGAAAAATGTGGCGAGACGGGACTTTTTCAATCCTCATTTGGGGATGTGTTTGAAACCCGTGTCGATGCCGCTTTCGTCCGCGTGAAACTGCGGCTGACATAGCGAGAACCGGCGAGGCCGAACCGCCAGGGATGATCGATCGCCTTGGTGATGCCGATCCGGGGGCCTGTGACCACCTCCGGCGGCGCCTCGGGGCCTGAGAGAAAGAAGGGGGCTGCAAACAGGGACAGACGATCATGCCCACCATCGATGCCGAGCGCCTGGCAGACCCGGCCGGGACCGGCACAGAGGAGTCTCGGCTGATCGAGCCCGCGGCGTCGCGCCATGACATCCTGTCCGGATGTCGGCTGTAGGGCTCGGATCAACACGGCGCTGCCCGGCCGGCAGACCATGTTGACGCACCAGTGAATGCCGTAGGACCTGTAGACATAGACGTGCGCCGAAGGCCCGAACATGGCGCGGTTGCGGGGCGTCGGACCGCGAAAGCTGTGCGACGCGGCATCATCGGGCTCGTAGGCCTCGGTCTCCACGATGACCCCGCCGATACCATCCACGAACAGGGACGCACCGATCAGATCCCGGGCAACGTCCACGGCGGAACGGTCGAAAAAGTCAGCGTCGATCATCACGTTTTCTGTCGTTTCGGTCCTGCAGGCGAGGGCGATCCGGATGGCTTCCGAGGGAACCATACCGTCGATATCCCGTTTTGAGCAAAAGGAGATTTGTCATGTTCGTCAAGGATTTCATTCGTGTAACGCTTCTTTCCGCCGCATTGGTTTTGCCTGCTGGTGCCACCTTCGCGCAAGCGCAGCAGGGCGAATGCGCCGTTGGCGTACCTCCGTCGGGAACTTCGCCGAATGCCAATCCCGGCAGCGGCTCGCTGACCGAGAAACTCGACGACTGCAATGGCG
The DNA here is from genome assembly GCF_011603255.1 of Ferranicluibacter rubi. Classification (GTDB taxonomy): domain Bacteria; phylum Pseudomonadota; class Alphaproteobacteria; order Rhizobiales; family Rhizobiaceae; genus Ferranicluibacter; species Ferranicluibacter rubi. Next base: position 13,765 of record NZ_JAANCM010000015.1, read on the forward strand.
TGCTCAAGCCCCCGGCCGTTGGTGACAGTGAGATCGTCGAGCCGGCGCCTCAAACGGGTCAGATGCCGGTGATTACGCCAAATGATGTGCCGCAGGATGGAAATCCGCCGCAACAGCCGTAAGTCTCTCTCAAAGACTGTGAGAGGGTTCCATGGCAGACGGACATCAGGCCGGCAGGCAAGCGGCAACAATCGGCGGTGTTCCGCTCAACGATAGCGCGGGGGGAAGCGATAGACGGGGGCGCCTTGCGGAAAAGCCCTCGGCCATTCCCTATCCCGGGCTGAAGGATGTCTTCTGGCGGGTCATCGCCGAGATCGGGGAGGACCGGGTGACGCTGATTGCGGCCGGTGTCACCTATTATCTTCTGCTCGCCCTCTTCCCCGCTCTTGCCGCGCTCGTCTCCATCTACGGCTTCGTTGCGGATCCGGGCGCGATCGGTGCCCAGGTAACCCTTCTCGCCGATGTCGTACCCACCGGGTCACTGGACATCATTCTCGACCAGTTGAAGACGCTAGCGACGCAGAAGACGTCCACTTTGTCGATCGGCTTCGTTTTCGGTCTCGTCGTCGCGCTGTGGAGCGCGCACAACGGCATGCGCGCCTTGTTCGATGCGATGAACATCGCCTATGGCGAAACCGAGAAGCGCGGCTTCTTGAAGATGACGGGTCTGGGTTTCCTCTTCACGCTTGGTGCGCTCGGCGTCGCCGTCGTCGTTATCTCCGCGATCGGCATTCTGCCGGCGGTGCTGTCCTTCCTTTGGCTCGATCGCTGGGTGGAGCTTCTGGCGCGGTTCGCGCGCTGGCCGCTGATGCTGGCCATCGTCTGCTTTGCCACGATGATGCTCTATCGCTATGGCCCGAGCCGGGAGACGGCGCAGCTGCGCTGGCTCACCTGGGGTGCGGCCTTCACCAGCATCGCTTGGCTTGGCGCATCGCTCGGCTTTTCCTACTACATCGAGAACTTCGCCAACTACAACGCGACCTACGGCACCCTCGGCGCCCTGATCGGCTTCATGGTGTGGACCTGGATGTCGGTGATCATCCTGATCGTCGGGGCGGAGATCAACGCGGAACTCGAGCACCAGACGACGGTCGATTCCACGACCGGGCATCCGATGCCGATGGGCGAGCGCGGTGCCTATGTGGCCGACACCATCGGCGATCCCGCGGCGTAATCACGCCAGATCAGGCAAGTCCCTCATGGAGCGGACATGAAAAAAGCGATTGTCGCATCTCCGCGGCAATCGCTCTTAACGTCTGAAAGAATATCGCATCTGTACCCTTACTGGGGCTTCGTCTCGTTCATGGCGGCTTCGTGGTACCAGCTGTCGATGATCACGGGGGAGGCCGGAGCCTCGACCTTCGCATCCATGCCGGTCTTCCAGGTCTTCAGCCCCTTGAGGCCGCCGATCGGGAATTGGTAGATCGTTGCCGAGTGGCGCTGTGGTGTCGTTGTCATGGCATCGGCTCCCTTTTCTGTGTTGGAGTTATATGACGTTCATATGCACATATTTTGCGCTGAATGTCTAAAAATAAATCAAATCTCTGTCGGGTTTTCGCGCATTTTTCCATTGGGCGGCAGATTTCCGGTCGTTGGCCGATGTTTCTGCCTTCATTTTCCACTTACCAACGGTCGCGCTCACACCTCTGTTCCCGACGCGGCTCAACCGACTGCCGTTCCGGGCCGGAAACTGCCTCGTCTTTTCAATCGCACGGTGGTGAGGCCCCGGTTTCCCACGCTTCAGCCGTTAACAAAATCGTCATCTTCGCCAAGTGGGCGCCAAACTGGCACGGCGTGTGCATTCCTCTCAGTTCAGAGGGGCCGGTTTTCGGTTTCGGGCATCGACCTCCTGGATTGCTCACCACCTATGAGAGATTTGTCATGACCAAGTATAAGCTCGAGTACATCTGGCTCGACGGGTACACACCGGTACCGAACCTGCGCGGCAAGACGCAGATCAAGGAATTCGACGCGTTCCCGGCACTGGAGCAGTTGCCGCTCTGGGGCTTCGACGGTAGCTCGACCATGCAGGCCGAAGGCCGCAGCTCTGACTGCGTTCTCAAGCCCGTCGCTCTCTATCCCGATCCGGCCCGTACGAACGGCGTTCTCGTCATGTGCGAAGTCATGATGCCGGATGGCGTCACGCCGCATCCGACCAATGCCCGTGCGACGATCCTCGACGACGAAGGCACGTGGTTCGGCTTCGAGCAGGAATACTTCTTCTACCAGAACGGCCGTCCGCTCGGCTTCCCCGAGCAGGGCTACCCGGCGCCGCAGGGCCCGTACTACACAGGCGTCGGCTACAGCAATGTCGGTGACGTCGCACGCGAGATCGTCGAAGAGCATCTCGACCTTTGCCTGGAAGCCGGCATCAACCACGAAGGCATCAATGCCGAAGTGGCCAAGGGCCAGTGGGAATTCCAGGTGTTCGGCAAGGGCTCCAAGAAGGCTGCCGATGAAATCTGGATGGCACGCTACCTTCTGCAGCGCCTGACTGAAAAGTACGGCATCGACATCGAGTACCACTGCAAGCCGCTCGGCGACACCGACTGGAACGGCTCGGGCATGCACTGCAACTTCTCGACCGCCTACATGCGCGAAGTCGGCGGCAAGGCTTACTTCGAAGCGCTTATGGCCCAGTTCGAAAAGAACCTCATGGACCACATCGCCGTCTACGGCCCCGACAACGACAAGCGTCTGACGGGCAAGCATGAAACGGCTCCGTGGAACAAGTTCAGCTACGGCGTTGCCGACCGCGGCGCGTCCATCCGCGTTCCCCACTCCTTCGTCAAGAACGACTACAAGGGCTACCTGGAAGACCGCCGCCCGAACTCGCAGGGCGACCCCTACCAGATCGCTTCCGCCGTCCTCAAGACGATCTCGGAAGTGTCCACCGAAGGCTACGCTTCGGCTGCAGCCTGACACCATCAGCACGCTCCGCCTCTTCGCCGCTGGCGCAAGGGGCGGGCCGGTGATGTGTCTGCGACGCAGGCCAATTGAAGACAATGACAAACGGCGCTGGGCAACCAGCGCCGGTTTTCATTGCCGAGGTGACAGGATTCGAACGGATCGATATCGACGTGGCCGCACGTCCTATGTGGCGCACCCGGCTTGGCTGTTGTCGCGCCTTGGTTGCTCCGAATCACTGCGCGCGACCAGGGAAGGGTGCAGAGACGAGAAAGCCCTCCCGCCGGTTTTGGCGAAAGGGCTCGATGTTCTGGCTGTCTGCCACAATCATCTGCAGAACAGCAGCGATATGACGCTCTTCAGCGCGTTACGGCGCGGGCGCTGCGGCCGGAGGTGCTACCGGAGCGACTGCGGGGGGCGCGACGGGTGTTGTCGTCACGGCTGGCGTCGTGGCGGCGCTGCCGTCGATGTAGGGCAGGATTTCCATACCGCCGTGGTAGAGCATGCTGAGTGCCACGTAGAAGATGACGGCGAGGCCGACATAGGCGATCCAGCGGTGCTTGTGCAGCAGGTTGGCGATGAAGCTGGCGGCAAGGCCCATGAGCGCGATCGAGACGATCAGGCCGATGACGAGCACGGTCGGGTGATCCTGTGCTGCACCGGCGACGGCAAGAACATTGTCGAGCGACATGGAAACGTCGGCGATGACGATCTGCGTTGCCGCCTGCAGGAAGGTCTTGCGGACGCGGGTTTCGTCTGCGGCATCGCCCGTTTCGTGCGCCGCATTCTGGTCGGCCTGGCGCAGTTCGCTCCACATCTTCCAGCACACCCAGAGCAACAGCAGACCGCCGGCGAACTGGAGACCGACAATGGCCAGAAGCTGGACGGTGATGGCAGCAAAGGCGATGCGCAGCACGGTTGCGGCGATAATGCCGACGAGGATTGCCTTGCGGCGCTGGTCGGCCGGCAGTCCTGCTGCGGCAAGACCGATGACGATGGCATTATCGCCCGCCAGCACCAGATCAATGGCGATGACCTGTAGAAATGCGGCCAATCCGGCTGCGGTGAAAATTTCCATATCCGATACGTCTCCCTCGTGCCGTTCGCTTTGAATGACAATTGCGTTATCTGTCCGCTAAAGCCATTCAATCGGGGAAGGCAAGGAGAAATCGAGGAATTCGACATCCTGTCGTTGATCGTCGTTGCGGGATGTCACAAATTGGCATTTCGGAAGCGTACCAATGTCGCTCAATGGCTTGCTGAATCCCAAAGGTCCCCGTGACGAGAACGGAATTCGGTCAATTTTCTATCGGCGCAAGGGCTCGATGGAGATGCTCTCACGCTGCGTCACATCGTAGAGCGCCGGTTCGATCCGGCTCGTTTCGACATTGGGGAGATAGTAGAAGTGAACGAAGCCTAAAGCGAGCAGGCCGCCGATGACGTTCATGGCGGCGAAAATCAGGATTTCAGAATCCATTTTGCGTCTCTCGTGAGAACGCCCCCGGTTTCAGTAAAGGTAGTACGACCCTTTTGCCCAAGGGTCGCAAGGCCAGTTTCGATATGTCTTAAAGTGCAGGTACGCGGCGCTTTGCCGCCATCAGCAAGTCCAATTCCGTCATGGAGGGTCCGAAACGCTCATAGAGGCGTTTTGCCTCGTCGGTCTCCAGACCGTAGCGCGACTGGAATTCTTCCAGCGTGCAGGATTCGCCACGCACCGTCTTTCCCCGTATTCCCTTCAAATCCGTCATGTCACCGCTCCCTTGCACGTCTCAACTGCAAACTCGCATGTGAACGCCTCGGTTTCGGCGAAGTTCCCTTCGCGCTGCGCAATTCGGAGACACGCAGGAAGGTTTGGGGGAGGCGACGTTTAAAGCACTGGAGCGCGTACTTGGCCGCTCAGGCTTGCCGATTACCCTGGAGAGCGTTCAGAGTGGCCATGCCTGCTGCCTGCGCCTGAAGCTGGGATGAGAACTTGCCGGATGCGGGGTGGGTGACGCCGCGAAAGGTTAGTGTGAAGCTCCATTTGCCATCCCGCTGCTTGGCAACGGTTACGTTTGAGGTCGCCTGTGTCATCTCGTCTCTCTCCCGCTTGGGGCCCGCCATCCGTTCTGGCTGCCGTCCGTGTCGATGGTTCTCCCTTAGTCCATCTCGACCGCAGCGGAAATCGCTTTCGCATGTGAGGCTCAGGGGAGGTGCTCTCTTCGCATGTGCAAAACGCATAGCTGCGATGCAATAAATCTGCTCGCACGAGCCGCGGAAAATTGTATGATGAACCTATCGAAGCGATGCACCTCCTCCCGCAAAGCTTCGACGTCCTTGACGATCCTATCCTCCTCCCGGGATTGTCGATGGTGGTTGCAGCTTATCCTCCTCCCAAGCTGCCAACCGGAATTGAGAGCCTGCTGCACCTCCTCCCGCAGCGGGCTCTTTTCGTTTTCGGGTGAGTTTGTCGCGGAGCTATCAAGGTTCCGCCCATCTGCGAGTGAGGGATGCCTGAACGGTACCTGCCCACCTCCGGATCGAAGTCCCTCTCCAATCGTGGTGCGCCGACTCCGCATCGACAAGCATCTGTCATTTCATCACCACGCCGCTATGTCAGAGGAACATCAAACATAGGCACGCGTTCCGACTGTTCGTTCGAAAGATGAACCGAATGCAGGTCGTGGTGACCGCGAGCCTGTGTTCCTTAGAGTGCCTGTGTTCCGTAGAGTGATTGTCGAGGAGAGCGTTTTGCCAGTTCGTACCATCATGCTGGGGGTCTTCGGCTTCGTGATTGCGGCGATCCTGAGCGTCGTCGTCGTCCAGCGTTTCGAAGGGAAATCCGGCGACCAATCCATTACCCCTCCGGATCCGCTCGTCGTCGCGCCGGAAAAGGCCGCGGAGCAGAATCCGTGAGCGCCGCAAGCTCGCCAAAACCTCAAGGCCAACCGCCGGCGCCCTTCATGCCCGTGTAAGCGTTAGCCCCCATATTCTGCCGTTCACCCTCGCTGAACGCATCATCAAGGCGGTCGTGATGCCTCTGTTTTACTTCAATCTGTTCGATCATGAAGGTTTCTCTCGGGCGGAGGAGCCCTATGCTTTCACGGATGTCGCCGCAGCGCTGGCCGAGGCCGAGGTCGTGCTTGCGGAAATGGCGCTCGATGGTCTTCCGCGAGGGCCCGACAGCCGCATTGAGGTCGAGGTGCTCGATGTGAACAGGACCTGCGTCGCGAAGGTCAGCCTCGAACTGCGGCGGCAGATTTTCACCTGACACGCGTCGTCGCTCAGCGGCTTGTGGAAGCAGTGGCTGTCAGACCACGTACCGCGTCGATGATCGGGGGCATCAGCAGCCCGGCACCGGCATTCGACAGGTGGTCGTCGTCGAAATAGAAGATCCGGTCCGTCGAAAGGCTGTTGATGCAGCGGCCCTGAACGAAGCTGTCGCAGAAGATGGCGGATGGTTTGATTTTCGCGAGTCGGGGATGGTCGAGCGTGTCGAAAGCCGCGATGACGGCGGCGTTGCGGGCGCGGTAGCGATCCGACGAGGTTCCCAGCGGCTCGACATCCGTCGATGTCATGGCCGCGCGGGCCAGTAGATCCGGTACGTTCCAGCCCGCTTCCGGTATGGGGTAGACGAGAACGACGTTCACGCCGTGGTTGAGATAGGCATGGATATCGGCGAGAAACGCAGCGAGCACGCGCTCCTTGCGGGCAGGGTCGGTCTCACCGCCCATCTCGTCGCGACGGTCATAAAGGTCGGCATAGGTCGGCTTCAGGGCCTCGATTCCGCCCTCGCCATTGTCGAACGCGTTGCCATCCAGATAGAGCGACCAGCGGCTGACCATGATGACGGTCTTGATGCCGCTCTTCGCGATATAGTCCTCCACGCCTTCGAAGAAGGGGTTGCAGCGAAGGTGGTATTTGGCGTTCGAGACCACGAAGCCGGAAAAGCCGGCACAGGAGGAGTGGGAGAGAGCGTAGAGGTCGAGCCCCGCGCTCGCGAATGCCCGCAGAGCCTCGCCCGTGATCGCGCCGGCATGGGAATCGCCGATCAGGATCGTGTCGCTCTTCTCCGTGTTCGGCGTCATGCAGGCGCGGATCGGATGGGGCAGCGTCGCCTCGCCCTTGTCGAACAGACAGGTCGTCATCGCCGGGTCGGGATGCGCCTGCACCTCGAGCGCCGCGAGCGCCGCAGGTGGCAGGCGGAACGACAGACCGTCGTCCAGCCGCCCCGCTGCTCCGATCACCATCATCACAACGGCAACCACGCCGGTCGCGCCGAGAATACGGGGGCCGCTGGTGAGCGCCTTGATCCGGCCGGTGCGAAACGGCGTCTCGACAAAGCGCCAGGATAGGATGGCGAGGAGAACGGCGGCAACGGTGAGGAGTGCCATCAGAAGAGGCGTCGGCTCGGTCAGGCTGCGAATGCGCGCGAAGGCGAACAGAGGCTGGTGCCAGAGATAGAGGCTGTAGCTGATCAGCCCGATGCCGGTCAGCAGCCGCAGGGAGAGGAGCCGGTGTACGAGGGTGCCCGGACCGGCAAACAGGATGATCAGCGCGGTACCGCCGACCGGCGCCAGTGTCCACGCCGAAGGAAAGGGTGTCCCATCGTCATAGAGGAAGACCCCGGCGAGCACGGCGGCAAGGCCGATGAGGGAGAGGACGTCGTTGCCGGGCTGTTCGCGCTTGAGGAGAATGAGCGCGCAGAGCGAGCCGGCCAGCAGTTCCCAGGCGCGGGTGTGCGGAAGGTAGAAGGCTGCGTTCGGAAAGGCCACTGCGCCGTAGACCGCGAGCGCGAAGCTGGCGAGCGCCATCAGGAGAACGGCGGCGAAGCGGACGCGGGCGCCGTAACGATGGAGGATCATGAGCAGGATCGGGAAGACGACGTAATACTGCTCCTCGACCGCGAGGCTCCAGGTGTGCAGCAGAGGCTGCTTCTCGGCGGCGGCGGCGAAATATCCGCTTTCCTGCCAGAAGAGCACGTTCGACAGGAACAGGCAGACGGCGATGATGCTCTCGCCGAAACTTTTCATCTGCGCCGGCAGCATCCAGGCCCAGGCGAAGGGCAGGCAGCAGAAGATCACGGTGAAGAGCACGGGCATGATGCGCCGCGCCCGCCGCTCGTAGAAGCCGAGGATAGTGAAGGTGCCCTTGTCCTGCGCGGCGGCGATGATCGTGGTGATCAGATAGCCGCTGATGACGAAGAACACATCGACGCCGACATAGCCGCCGGCGAACCAGCCGACGCCCGCATGGAAGAGGATGACCGGGACGACGGCCACGGCCCGGAGGCCATCGATTTCGGGTCGGTGCTGCATGAGGTTTTCGCGTCAGGGGGCTGGCGGGTATGGAGAACGTAAAAAGACGGCGGAGCATCGATCCGCCGCCTAAAGGAATAGGCCACCGCCGGCATTCTTCAAGACGCTAATGGAATAGCGCTCCCGCATTCTTCGCCGGTGTGGCCGAGGCGCACATCCCGGTCGGGCCACCTCAGGACCGGAACAGGCGCCAGCGATTGGGGCGGAAAGCGATGCGCGTGCCGGGGGTGGCTGCTACATCGGAGGGCAGTTCGATCTCGATGCGGCGCGTGCTGCCGGCGATATCCAGTTCGACATGCCGCGTGCCGGCGACGCGCCGGCTGAGCGTGACGACGCCGGCAAGACAGCCGCCGCAGCCGTCGAGCAGGTCGATGTCGTGCGGGCGAAAATAGAGTTCGGCCGGTCCTGCAGGCTCCCCCGGTGCGCTGACGCCGATCGAGCGATCTTCGAGCCACAGCTGTCCATTCTCGACGCGCACCGGCAGGGTGTTGGACTGGCCGATGAAGCCGAAGACGAAGGGGGAGTTCGGCGTGTCGTAGATCTCGTCCGGCGTTCCCACCTGCTCGATCCGGCCCTTGCTCATGACCACGACGCGGTCTGCGAGTTCCAGCGCCTCGTCCTGATCGTGCGTCACGAAGACGGTGGTGTGGCCGGTGCGGTCGTGGATCTCGCGCAGCCAGCGGCGCAGCTCCTTGCGCACTTGAGCATCCAGCGCGCCGAAGGGTTCGTCGAGCAGCAGCACGTTCGGCTCCACCGCCATGGCGCGGGCGAGTGCGACGCGCTGGCGCTGACCGCCGGAAAGCTGCGCGGGATAGCGCTTCTCCAGGCCGCCGAGCTGCACGAGATCGATGAGATCTTCGGCGCGCTTGCGGATGTCGGCCGCAGCCGGGCGACGGGACGAGGGGCGCACCTTGAGGCCGAAGGCAACGTTGTCGATCACCGTCATATGCCGGAAGAGGGCATAGTGCTGGAACACGAAGCCGATATTGCGCTCCTGTACGGTCTTTTTCGAGGCATCGTCGTCGCCGAAGAAGATCGTGCCGTCGGTCGGGCTTTCCAGCCCGGCAATCAGCCGCAGCAGTGTCGTCTTGCCGGAACCCGACGGGCCGAGGAGGGCGATGAGTTCGCCCGAGCGGATGTCGAGCGAGACCTTGTCGAGGGCCGGGAACCGGCCGAAGTCCTTGCGGATGTCCTGAACGCGTACTTCCATGAAACCGTATACCTTTTTCAGTGCTTGCGTGCGGCGGCGATCTGCGCACTGAATTTGAATTCGAGCAGCGACTTGATGACGAGCGTGACCAGCGCCAGAAGCGCGAGCAGCGTGGCCACGGCAAAGGCGCCGATGAAATTATATTCGTTGTAGAGGATCTCGACCTGCAGCGGCATCGTGTTGGTCATGCCTCGGATATGGCCCGAGACGACCGACACCGCACCGAACTCGCCCATGGCCCGCGCATTGCAGAGCAGCACGCCATAGAGCAGGCCCCATTTGATGTTCGGCAGGGTCACGTACCAGAAGGTCTGCCAGCCGCTGGCGCCGAGCGACAGCGCGGCCTCCTCGTCGCTCGTGCCCTGTTCCTGCATCAGCGGAATGAGTTCGCGGGCGACGAAGGGGAAGGTGACGAAAACCGTGGCAAGCACGATGCCAGGCACGGCGAAGAGCACCTTGATGCCATGGCTGCCGAGCCAGGGGCCGAGCAGGCTGTGCGATCCGAACAGGAGCACGAAGACGAGACCCGAAATGACCGGCGATACCGAGAAGGGCAGGTCGATCAGTGTGGTCAGGAACGCCTTGCCCTTGAACTCGAACTTGGCGATGGCCCAGGCGGCAGCGATGCCGAAGACGAGATTGAGCGGTACCGCGATGGCCGCGACCAACAGCGTCAGTCGGATCGCCGCCCATGTTTCCGGATCGGCGATGGCCTCGAAGAAGGCACCCGGTCCCTTGCGCAGTGCCTCGGTGAAGACGATGGCGAGCGGGAGCACCAGGAACAGGCCGACGAAGGCGAGCGACAGGGCGATCAGGCCGTAACGGGCGAGGCGGCTTTCCGAGGTTGCCGACCGCACCATTTCGGAGGTGCTGCTGGAGGCGGGAGCGACAGCATCATGCGCCATAACCATACCTCCGCCGGCTCCAGGCCTGAATGGAATTGATGACGAGCAGCATGACGAAGGAGATCATCAGCATGACGGCGGCGATCGCGGTTGCGGCGGGATAGTTGAACTCCTCCAGCCGGATGACGATGAGCAAGGGTGCGATCTCCGAGACGTAAGGCAGGTTGCCGGCGATGAAGATAACGGAGCCGTACTCGCCGACGCCGCGGGCGAACGCTAGCGCGAAGCCGGTCAGCACGGCCGGCGCGAGGCCCGGCAGCAGAACCCGGCTGACGGTCTGGAAGCGCGTCGCGCCGAGCGTCGCCGCGGCTTCCTCGACCTCGCGGTCGATCTCTTCCATGATCGGCTGCACCGTGCGCACCACGAAGGGCAGGCCGACGAAGATCAGCGCGAAGACGATGCCGAGCGGGGTGAAGGCTACCTTGATGCCCAGCGGCGTCAGCAGGCTGCCGATCCATCCGTTGGGTGCGTAGAGTGTCGTCAACGCGATACCGGCGACGGCCGTCGGCAGGGCGAAGGGCAGGTCCACCATCGCATCGATGACGCGCCGGCCGAAGAATCGGTAGCGCACCAGCACCCAGGCCAGCAGCACGCCGAAGACGACGTTTGCCAGCGCTGCGAGGAAGGCGGTGCCGAAGCTGATCTTCAGCGCGTTCAGCGTCCGCTGGTCGGTTGCCAGCGTCCAGAACGTGCTCCAGCCGAGCGTGCTCGATCGCCAGGCGAGGCCGGAGAGCGGAATGAGAATGATGAGAATGAGCCATGACAAAGTGACGCCGAGCGCCAACCCGAATCCCGGGATGACGCTCGGCTGTCGAAATTGCCACCGCTGAGGGAGGCTTATGGTCATGTAATCTTATTGCCCCGGCTTGTAGATCTGGTCGAAGACGCCCCCGTCTCCGAAGAATTTCGGCTGAGCTTCCTTCCAACCACCAAATTCGTCGATGGTCGAGAGCTTCACGTCGGCAAAGCGCTTGATATCGTTCGGATCGGCCGCTTCCGGCTTGAACGGGCGATAATAATGCTTGGCGGCGATCTTCTGCCCGACATCCGAGTAGAGATACTGGAGATAGGCCTCGGCCACCTTGCGGGTGCCCTTCGTGTCCACATTACCATCGACCAGCGCCACCGGCGGCTCGGCCTTGATGGAAATCGAGGGGGTGACGATGTCGAAGCTGTCGGGGCCGAGTTCCTCGAGCGAGAGATAGGCCTCGTTTTCCCAGGCGATCAGCACGTCGCCGAGGCCGCGCTGGACGAAGGTCGTCGTCGCGCCGCGGGCGCCGGTGTCGAGAACCGGCACGTGCTTGAAGAGCTGGTTCACATAGTCCTGCGCCTTGGCATCGTCGCCGCCGTTCTGCGCGCGGGCCCAGGCCCAGGCGGCCAGGAAGTTCCAGCGCGCGCCGCCCGAGGTCTTCGGGTTCGGCGTGATCACCTGGATATCGTCCTTGATCAGATCGCCCCAGTCCTTGATGCCCTTCGGATTGCCCTTGCGGACGAGGAAGACGATCGTGGAGGTGTAGGGCGCGCTGTTGTTCTCGAACTTCGTCTTCCAGTCGGCGGGGATCTTGCCGCTTTCCTTGGCGATGGCGTCGATGTCGGCTTCGAGCGCGAGCGTCACCACGTCGGCCTCAAGGCCGTCGATCACAGAGCGTGCCTGCTTGCCGGAGCCGCCATGAGAAGTCTGGATCGTCAGCGTTTCCCCGGTGTCGGTCTTCCACTTCTCGGCGAAGGCGGCGTTGAAGTCCTTGTAGAGTTCGCGTGTCGGGTCATAGGACACATTCAGGATGGTCTGATCGGCAAAGGCGAACCCCATACCCCCGACCTGAATGCTGGTGGCCAGCAGGGCCACCGTGAAAAAGCGGGATATTCCCTTTGCGTTCATTGATCTCGACCTCCGTGTTGTCGGACGTACTCTAGCGGGTCTGTCGAATAGGATAACAAAGAAGTTTGCGATTGCGACGCCCTTTGGAGAAAAGTCCTGCCGTCAGGTCTCCCGCTCGCGCAAGATTGATGCAACAAGGCACTCTTACGTCCGGCAAGGAGGGATACCCATGACCGAAGCGCTGTGCACGCCGCAGGAGGTCGTTTCGTTCTGGTTCGAGGATATCGACCCGGAACACTGGTACAAGGCGTACCCGGAGCTGGATGCGGAATGCGACCGGCGTTTCCGCGCCACGCATCTCGCCGTGTCGCGCAATGTGGGCCCAGCCTGGCGGGAGACGCCTTCGGCGCGGCTTGCGACCCTCATCCTGTTCGACCAGATGTCACGCAACATCTATCGCGGTTCGCCGCTCGCCTTCGCCACGGATGGTCTCGCGCGTCGCGAAGCGCGGCTGGCGCTGGAAGCGGGCGCCGACCAGGCGGTCGCGCCGGTGCAGCGCGCGTTCTTCTACCTGCCGTTCGAGCATTCCGAGGCGATGTCCGATCAGGATCTCGCGGTGCAGCTCTTCACGGCGCTGGGCGACCTCGTGCTTCTCGATTTCGCCGTGCGTCACCGCGAGATCGTCGCCCGTTTCGGTCGTTTTCCGCATCGCAACGCCATTCTCGGGCGCATGCCGAGCCCGCAGGAGGAAGCCTTCCTGCTGCAGCCGGGTTCGCGCTTCTAACCTTTGACCGGGAGAGCCTGTGGCGAGAGCCCAAAATTCGCCATACCGAGCCGCCAACCGGAGCGCGTATGGCGTTCTCCTGCCGCATGATTCTCTCGGCCGTGTGCCGCGTTCTTTCTTTCAGTACCTTTCGGCTTCGTCCGTCGGGAAGACAGACCCAACCGTGAAAGCGTGTTCCCCAACGATGCTTCGTTTCCTCGCCATTGTGCTCATTCTCGTTTCCAGCCTGTCGCCGGTCCTCGCGCAGCAGCCGGCCCCCAGCCAGCCGACCCAAAGCCAGCCAGCTGCGCCCGCGCAGCCAACGACCAGTCAGCCACCGGCAACACCCGCCACACCGGCTGCGAGCGTCGGACGCCAGAATGCCGGCGATGGCGGGGCGGTGCGGGACCGGCTGGACGATGCGCAGGCCGATACGGCGCAGCAGCTCGAGGCGGCACGCAAGCGGCTCGACGCGCTTGCGGCACAGGTCGAGACCGCCGATGCTGCGGAAACCGCGCGTTCGACCCAGGCCAACAATTCGAATGCTGCCGACAACCGGCTGGCCGAAATCAAGGCGCAGGTGGACGACCTGTCGCAGCAGGTCGGCGGCCAGATGGATGCGGCCCGCACCCGCATCGAGCAGATCAAGGCGCGGCTGACCGAACTCGGCGATCCGCCGGCGGCCGGTGCGGAGCCCGAAGCCTCCGTCGTGACCGACGAGCGGGGCCGCCTGATCGCCGAGCGCAACGCCCTGAACGCCGTGACCGGAACGGCGGAAACGCTTGTCGCGGATGCCAACGCGCTCTCGACGACGATCACCGAGAAACGCCGTTTTCTGTTTTCCAGCACGCTGCTGCGGCATACGGACATCAACATCGACATGCTGGTCGATGCGGGCCAAGCGCTGGTGGTCGAGGCACAGGCGTTCTCCCGCAATATCGGTAGCTGGCTGACCTTCGTCTTCACCTTCAAGCGCGTGCCGCTGATGTCGGCGCTGTTCCTGTCGCTCTGCTCGGCGCTGGTGCTTCTGGCCGGCACGCATCGGCTTTTCGCGCCGCTTCTGCGCCGTTCGGTGCGGGATCTGAACCCGACCTACATCGCCCGCCTGTCGCGCGCCTTCGGTTCGACGCTGGTGCCCACCATCGCGTCCGCCACGTTTGCGACGACGGCCTTCTTCTTCCTCCAGTCCTTCAATGTGCTTAGGCCGGACATCGCGCCGATCGTGGTGACGTTTCTCGCGCTCTGCGTCGCGCTGCAGTTCGTCTGGACGATCTCGACGGCGGTTCTGGCACCCGGCCAGGCCGTCTGGCGGCTGGTGCGGGTGTCGGATCGCGGCGCGCGATTGCTGGTCGCCCTCATCATGGCGATGGCCTTCGCAAACCTCTTCGATTACCTGCTGGAGACGATCAGCGTCACCCTCGGCTCGCCGCTGGTGCTGACGGTCGCCAAAAGCCTCATCGCCTCGATCCTCATCGGCCTGCTACTGATGGCGATCGCGCTGATCCGCCCGGTCATTCCGCAGGGCCAGCCGCTGGACGGGCAGGGGCGGCCGTGGCCGCGTGCCATCTCCATTCTCCTGCTTCTGGCGGGCCTCGGGCTGATCACGGCGGCGCTCTCCGGCTATGTCGGGCTGGCGCGCTTCATCGCCACGCAGATCGTCGTCACCGGCGCGATCTTCGTCACGATGTATATCGGCATCCTCACCGGCAAGGCGCTGGCCAAGCAGAACGCACTCGCCAAGACCGTCGGCGGCCGTTACCTGTCGCATCGCTACCGGCTGGAGCCGATGGCGCTGGATCAGATCGGGCTTGCGGTCGGGCTGAGCATCTACCTGCTCGTCGCCATGTTCTTCGTGCCGCTCCTGCTCCTGCAATGGGGCTTCAAGATCGCGGATATCGAGGCCTGGGCCTACCGGATCTTCACCGAGATCCGCATCGGCACGATCACCATCTCGCTCGTCGGTATCTTCGCCGGCATCCTGCTCTTCGTGCTCGGCTTCGTCATCACCCGCTGGCTGCAGCGCTGGATCGATGGCAGCGTGCTGGCGCGCAGCCGGGTCGATCTCGGCGTGCGCAACTCGGTCAAGACGGGTATCGGCTATCTCGGCATGGGCATTGCCGGCCTGATCGGCATCTCCGCCGCGGGCCTCGACCTGTCGAGCCTTGCGCTGGTCGCCGGTGCCCTGTCCCTCGGCGTCGGTTTCGGCCTTCAGAACATCGTCTCGAACTTCGTCTCCGGCCTCATCCTGCTCGTCGAGCGACCGTTCAAGGTGGGCGACTGGGTCATCTCCGGAACGACCGAGGGCTTCGTCAAACGCATCTCGGTACGCGCGACCGAGATCGAAACGTTCCAGCGGCAGACGATCATGGTGCCGAACTCGCTGTTCATCAACGCGTCCGTCGGCAACTGGACCCACCGCAACAAGCTGGGTCGCGTGGATATCACCTTTTCCGCGCACTCCTCCAACGATCCGCGCAAGGTGGTGGAATCGTTGCGCGCTGCGGTGACCGGGCTGCCGAACATCCTGCGCAACCCGGAGCCGATCATCGTCTTCCGCGGCTTCACGTCGTCCGAGCTCGAGTTCGAGGTGCGCGTGTTCCTCGCCGATATCCTGCAGGGCGTCTCCGTTCGAACGGATGTCCGCATCGCGGTCTTCGAGCGCTTTCAGGCCGATGGCATCGCGCTGGGCGGTCCGGCGGCACCCGAAGTGCCGATCAAGATTTCGCCGGAGGATGCCGAAGTGCTCTCGGCCATCTTCCAGGGAACGCGGTCGGAGGCTGCAAGGGGGGCCTCGCTGTTGCCGGGGGACGCCGGCGGCTATGTGGAGCAGCCGAGCGTCGAGCCGCCGGACAGCCGTGGCAATGATGTGCCGGACTCGTCCGAGAGCGACCGGCGCGATGCACTGCGGGGCGAAGAGCTGCGCGCCGACGCCAAGCCTGGCGTTTCCGCTGCGGCATCGCTCGCACCGGTCACGCCTGCGCGAAAGGTCGATATCGGCGAAGACAAGCCGGCACCGGAGAAGGGCACGGACGGGACGAAAAGCGGTGCCCGCAAGCGCCGGCCCGGCCGGCCGCGCTGACCGTCGTTCGGGATTTGACGGCATGAACGTGACGCCGGCGAAGACTGTTTTCGTGTTCTCCGCCGGTTTGTCGCCGTATTCCTGAAAAAGCCACCCTAGGTAGCGGCCTTTTAACGACTGCGAAAACCTTTTTTGCTAATGTCCCCCTCAGTGTAGAAAAAGAGAGCGCGCAATGTCGTTTTTCGGTGTGTCGGGGATGTATTACTCCGGAGAGTCCCTGCAACAGCACCGTATTGTGCTCGCGGAAGATAGTAATCTCTTCGCGGCAATGGTGTCGAAGCGCCTCAAGGAACTCCTCGATATCGATGTCATCGTCTGTAAAGACTATGACGAAGTCACTTTCGCCATTGAGAACGCTTCCTTTCCTGCAACGCTTGCCATCTCGAATATCAATCTTCCCGGCGCGGAGAACGGCGAGGCCCTGTCCTATCTGGTCGATATGAGCATTCCGACCATCGTGTTCACGGGCACGTTTCAGGAGAGCACGCGCGAGTCGATCCTCGCCAAGGATATCGTCGATTACATCATCAAGGACAGCGTCTTTGCCGTGGATATGCTGGTGGAATCCGTCTGCCGCTTTCTGACCAATCACCGGCACCACGTGATGATCGTGGACGACAGCCCGACGGCGCGCGCGCTTTTGACGACGCAGCTCAAGCGGTTCAATTTCCGCGTCAGCACCGCCGATTGCGGCGCGATGGCGCTCGAACTCCTGAAGCGCCATTCGGATATCGGTCTCGTCATCACCGACTACAACATGCCCGATATCGACGGCTTCGAGCTGACCCGGCGCATTCGCGGCGCCTATGGTCCGCATCAGCTGCGCATCATCGGCGTATCCTCCTCTACGAACCGTCTCCTCTCGGCCCGTTTCCTGAAGGCCGGCGGCAACGACTTCATCATGCGGCCGTTCGTCAACGAGGAGTTCTACTGCCGCGTCAACCAGAACCTGGACACGCTGACGAAGATCCGTACGCTCGGCTCGCAGATGGCGCTCAGCGCCTGATCTGACGAACGGCGACACTCTCGGTCCAACGTCACCGACATGACGCTTTCGTGTGCCTCATATGCACCCAGGCGCCCGTTCCCGGGTGCTTGGTGTTTGCGTTGCGCCAGGCCGATCCTCCCGATCTTCCATCCGTGGCGAGTGTGACCCATACCGTTTTTCGGGTCGCGTTAACGGAACACAAAACCCTTTGTGGTAAGCCATACGAGACATAATAGATCCCGCCTACGCAGCATCGACGGCCGGGATCTTGGGGGGGAGCAGAACCGGTATACGGTATCCTGCTCGAAAAGGGTGGGGACCTTGACGTTCAGCAAGCAAGAGCAGACCGGCGATGCCGCGCTGAAGCAGAGCGGCAGGCATCTGCTGCTGATCGAAGATTCCCGCGTCTTCTCGACGCTTATCCGTCACGAGATCCAGAACGGTGAGGCCATGACGGTGACGCATTGCGCCTCGCTTGGTGACGTGACGCGGGCGCTGGAGTGCCAGAGCTTCGATGTCGCCGTGCTTGACCTCAACCTTCCCGATGCACCAAACTGCGAGGCGCTCGACCTCGTGCTCTCGCACGGCATTCCCGCCATCGTCTTCACCGGCAGCTTCAACGACAGCACGCGCGAGCGCGTTATGGCGCGCGGTGTCGTGGATTGCATTATCAAGAACGAGCGCGACTCGGTGTCTTCGGTCGTCGCGGCCGTCAATCGCATGCTGAGCAACGCCGGAACGAACGTGCTGGTGGCCGACGACGATGCGGAACGCCGGCAGGCGCTGGCGTCGGTCCTGCGCGAGCAGCGGTTTCAGGTGGCCGAGGCAACGACGGGGCAGGACGTGCTCAGCGCCGTGATGGAGGGCCGCGTCGATCTGGTCATCTCGGAATATGCGGCCAGCGATCTTTCCGCGCAGCAGCTTCTCGTCGGACTGCGGTCCTATGAATGCGAAACGACGGTGCCGATCATTGCGATGGCCCCACAGTCCGCCCGGGGGCAGGCGGCGCGGTTTCTCAAAGCGGGCGGCGCCGACTTCGTCGAGCGGCCGTTCGACCGCGACGAGTTCATTAGCCGCATCAACCGGTCGATCACCGTCCACCGGCGCATTGCCTCGCTGCAGCGACTGGCGTCGCGTGATTACCTCACCGATCTCTACAACAGACGCTTCTTCTTTCAGGAAGGGCCACGCATTGTCGAGCAGTGCTTCCGCCGCAATGTGGGTTCCTCGATCGCCATTCTCGACATCGACCACTTCA
Source organism: Ferranicluibacter rubi (assembly GCF_011603255.1). Classification (GTDB taxonomy): domain Bacteria; phylum Pseudomonadota; class Alphaproteobacteria; order Rhizobiales; family Rhizobiaceae; genus Ferranicluibacter; species Ferranicluibacter rubi. Next base: position 31,991 of record NZ_JAANCM010000015.1, read on the forward strand.
AGCGGCTGAACGATACGTTCGGCCACGAGGTGGGCGATCTCGTGCTGAAGGCGGTCGCACGGACGCTGCGCAATTTCGTCGGCAACGACCACCTGCTCGCCCGCCTCGGCGGCGAGGAGTTCGGCGTGTTGTTCGACGGGCTCGATATCTCCGCCGCCACCCTCTATTGCGAGCAATTGCGGGAGACGATCGCAAGGACTCAGGTCGTCACCGACGACGAGGACCTGTCGGTCACCGTGTCGATCGGCCTTGCGCCCATCGAGCAGCGCGAGGTGTTCGACAACTACCTCCACGCCGCCGACCAGTTTCTCTACATGGCCAAGCATGCCGGCCGGAACCGGATCGTCTCCGAACTCACGATGATCAATACGATGGCGTCCTGATACTCGACAAGCGGATTGGGCGAGCGGCCTTAACGAGCGGACTGGGCAAGCGTCACCTTGCGGTCGGCGCGCTCCTGCTGCGGAGAGCGGTTGTAGAGTTCGCGATAACACTTGGAGAAGTGCGACGCGGAGACGAAGCCGCAGGCGACGGCCACCTCGACCACCGGCATGGCCGACTGAACGAGGAGGTGGCGGGCGCGGTCTAGCCGGATCTCCAGATAGTAGCGGGCAGGTGAACGTCCCATTTCCTGCCGGAACAGCCGCTCGATCTGGCGGCGTGAGAGACCGGCGCTGTCGGCAAGTTCCAGCAGCGACAGAGGCTCGGCGAGATTGCCTTCCATCAGCTCGATGATCGACAGGACCTTGGCGTTCTGCACCCCGAGGCGCGCGCGCAGCGGCAGGCGCTGGCGATCGTGCGGGCCGCGAACGCGATCCGTCAGCGCCTGTTCGCAGACGCGATTGACGAGGTTCTCGCCGAAATCCTGATCGATCAGGTTCAGCATCATGTCGAGCGAGGCGGTACCGCCGGCGCAGGTGTAGATATTGCTGTCGATCTCGTAGAGATCCGCAAAGACGTCGACCTGCGGGAAGGCTTCGGCGAAGCCCGGCAGGTTTTCCCAGTGGATGGCGCAGCGCTTGCCCGTCAGCAGGCCAGCCGAAGCCAGCACATGGGCGCCCGTACAGAGGCTCCCGACGGCAACGCCGCGATTGTAGACCTCGCGAAGCCAGGCATTGACGGATTTGTTCTGAAAATCCTCCACGAAGACGCCGGAACAGACCAGCACCATCGACGGCCGGCTCTCGCCGCCCAGGTGCTTGCGCTCGTCGGCGACCGACGAGTTGACCTCCAGCGCGATGCCGCTGGAGGACACGACCTGTGCGCCGTCCGTGGAGGCGAGCCGCCAGGAATAGGCGTCATAGCCCAGCATCCGGTTGGCGATCCGCAGCGTCTCGATGGCGGCCGCGAAGGGCAGAAGCGAAAAATTGGGAACAAGGAAGAAGACCAGCGAGCGCTTGGCAGTGAGCGGCTTGTTCACGAGCGATATCTCCATGCAGGGCAGATGGCTATTCGTCGCTTGGGCACGGCCGACGAGCTTGCCTGAATGCGACACTGGCATGGATGGTCGCGACTGCCAAGGAACAAAATTTGCGACATCCCGCACTGTGCCTGAAAAAGCATCTGCCGATGGTGCAAACGCCCAATTATGTTGCTTTGCAGCATATGGACTTGAAAGTGGAGCGAGCGATGCAGGCTCGATCTGTGTTTCGGCTGATCTGTTTGCGACGCTCGGACATGCGGTGGACTTGTCGGAAACAGGAGGATCGAAGGTCATCTCGTCCGGGTTTGAACACAGCACAAAAAAGGGCGTCCTGCCGGTCGGCAAAACGCCCTTTTGTCATAACCGCGGCGGGGACACGGCGGGTCGTCTGTGGTGTCTTTGGCGGATGGGATCATTGCGCAGGCGTGTTCCGGCTGTCGGTGGATGCGGGAAAGCCGATGTCCTTGAGCGTGTCATAGGACAGCGATGCCAGAGCGCGTTCCGAGCGCCTGTCCTGCCATGTCTTGACGATGCGATGTGCGAGCGACGTGGCGCCGGCAAGCGCACGCGATCCGAATGACGGGGTTGAGGGTGAACTCGAGAGGCTGAAGGTAGACATTGCACTGGTTCCTTTTGATGGGGTTCTTCAAAAGGTCGCGACCATGAGGGCATCATGTCGCAACCCGGTCTATCAATCCAACGAATAGAATTGATGCGTCAGTTCAGTATTCTTGATGATCATTGACAGCGAACACGCCGATATCGCGGCGGACCACCGTGGGAAGATTCTGCAGTTGCCGGCGCGTGATCCGGCGTGTCGCCGAAAGCTTTTGCCGGTCGATGACCGCCTTCACGATGCGGATGATCGCGCTGACGGGATGGCGGGCCAATTCCGCCGGCTCTAAGATTATTCTTGTCTTGAAGGGAATGATGTTGCTGTTCATGGCCGGCGTCTCCGTTGCCCGTGCCTTGACAATGCGCGCCGGTCGATGTTCAATCAAACGAAATGAACTCATGGTATCGTTCAGTTTTTCTGATGATGGATCCGACATGAATATGATGATGCGGCACGCGCTGCCGATGCTCGAAATCGACGTGCTCAAGACCTTCGTGGCCATTGCCGAGACCGGCAATTTCACCACGGCGGCCGAGGCCGTCTACCGCACGCCGTCGGCCGTCTCGATGCAGATCAAGAAGATGGAAGAGCTTCTCGGTTGCGCGCTGTTCCTGCGCGATGCGCGCTCGGTGTCGCTGACGCCGAAGGGGGAGGTGCTGCTGGGCTTTGCGCGGCGCATGCTGGCGCTCAACAATGAAGCGGTCACGCGCTTCCTCATGCCGGACATGCACGGCGTGGTGCGTCTCGGCGCGCCGGAAGATCTTGGCGAGCGTATCCTTCCCGACGTTCTCAAGCGGTTCGGGGAGACCTTTCCGAACGTCACGGTCGATGTCACCATCGGCCAGAGCAATGTCATGCGCAAACGCGTCGAGGAGCGGCGCATGGACATCGTGATCTACAACAGCTTCCCGAGCGATACGCTGCGCGACGGCGAGATCCTCATGGAGGAACGGCTCGTCTGGGCGGGTACACGGTGCGGCACCGCCCATCTGCGCGAGCCGCTGCCCGTCTCGATGTGGGAAGACGGCTGCGTGTGGCGGGCCGATGCGATCGACAAGCTGAACAAAGCAGGGCGCGCCCATCGCGTGGCGTTTCTTAGCGCACATACGACGGGCCAGAAGGCGGCGATCCTTGCGGACCTCGCGATTGCGCCATTGCCCCGCTATCTCGTTCAGGGCGATCTCGTGGAGCTTGGGCCGGCGGAAGGTCTGCCGGACCTCGGAACCTACAACATCGGCATCCAGACGATCGACGACGCGTCAGCACCCGTGCTTGCGGTTGCCGAGCATGTGCGGGCCGCCTGCATCGCGCTCGTCTGATCGTCAGGCGCTGTCGGTGGTCTTCTTCAGCCAGCGCAGCACGCGGATTTCGTCGTCGTTCATCCAGCGCGTCATCTTTTCGCTGGTGCTCTTTCGCTGCGCGCGAAGCGTACGCAGTTCGCCATTCTCGAAATCCTCGAATACCTTGGGGTGAATGTAGGAGCTCCGGCACACGGCCCGCGTATTGACCAGTGCGGCCGCGATGCCATCCACCGCCTCGTTGATCTGGCGCTTGCGCTGCCGCTCGCTCGTCTCCGGCTCCACGGTCGAAAGCGCCGTCGCCGCCATCTGCGTTGCGCCCCAGGTGCGAAACTGGCGCGAGGAGAATTCACCGCCGGTCGCTTCGCGGATATAGGCGTTCACGTCCTGCGAGCGGATCTGATGGCGGTCGCCATCTTCATCAAGATATTGGAACAGATGCTGGCCCGGCAGCTCCTGCAGCGAGCGGATGATGCGGGTGATCCGGCGGTCATTGTGGCTGAGGCGCCATTCCTTGCCGGACTTTCCCTTGAACTGAAAGTGCACACTCGATCCCGACACTTTCACATGCCGGTTCTTCAGCGTCGTCAGGCCATAGGAGCCGTTCTCCTCGGCATAGACCGTGTTGCCGACGCGGATGAAGAGGTTGTCGAGCAGCCAGACGATGGTGGCGAGCGCTTTTTCCATGCCCGGCGTGCGCATGCGCAGATCATGATCGACGCGCTCGCGGATTCGCGGCAGACGTGACGCGAAGGACGGCAGCAACGCGAACTTTGCCTTGCCGCGCTCGGCGTGCCAGTCGGCATGGTAGCGATATTGCTTGCGGCCGCGTGCGTCCTTGCCGATCGCCTGCAGATGCGTCTGCGGATCCGGCGAAATCAGAACCTCGGTATAGGCCGGGGGAATGGCGAGCGCCGCGATGCGCTCGACTTCGCCCGGATCGGAAATGCGCTGGCCGTCGGGTCCGTAATAGAGGAAGCCGTTCTTCCCCTGCTTGCGGGTGATGCCGTCTTCGAGGCGCGAGAGATAGACGAGTTCGGGCGCCGGCGTATCGCCGTCTTGGCCGGCGGCGCGTTTCTTGCCGACCGAAGCGGCTATCGAGGATGTGATCTGGTCCACGGCCGTATGAACTTCACCGGCAAGCGGAAGTTCCGGTGCGAGGCGTTCCATCGCGCAGATTTTTCGACAACGGCATGACGATTTTTGTCACGAACATGTGAACCTTTTTGAAGCTCCGGCGTTATGTGGCCGAAGACACATGTCTTTCTTCCACTGGCGTTATTCAAGGACCCAAGCCATGACCGCAAAGACCATCGCTACCGTCGGCATCGTACTCGTCTCTCTCGTTTCGCTTTCCGCTTGCGGTAACACTATCCGCGGCGTGGGCCGGGACACGGCAAACACCGTCAACGCCACGCAGGATGCAGGCCGCAGCGTCGAACGCGCCGCCAACTGATCCGACCCGATTTTGCAAAGCGCCGGCGACCGTGGGTCTGCCGGCGTTTTCGTGTCTGGCAACAGGGCACTGGTCGCCTATGATGATGCCCATGTTCGCAAAGCTTCTCCTGGCGCTGGTCCTGATGGTTTCTCTTTCTCCCGACGCCCGTGGCGCCTGCCGGATCGTTCGGCACCTTGGGGCCGACTACGCCGTATGCGACGTCGATCCCGCGACGGCCTCTCTCACGATCTTCCATGCGGACGAGACGGGCCGGCCCTATGGCGGCTTCACCGCTTTGAAGACCGATCTTCTTCGCGATCAGACACGGCTCGATTTCGCGATGAATGGCGGCATGTACGAGAAGGACCTCTCACCCGTCGGGCTTCTGGTCATCGACGGCGTCGAGCGCAAGCCGATCGCGACCGGCGAGGGCTGGGGTAATTTCTATCTGCTTCCGAATGGTGTCTTCGCCCTGTCGAACGGCAAGGCTATCGTCAGGGAAACGGAGGCCTACCGGCGTTCGGTGGTGGCCACGCCCGATGTCGCGACACAATCCGGGCCAATGCTCGTCATCGACGGCGCGCTCCACCCTGCGTTCAAGCCACAAAGCGACAGTCTGCAGATCCGCAACGGCGTCGGCGTCGATGAGAAGGGCCTCGTGCATTTTGCCGTCGCGCTATCGCCAGTGCGCTTTCACGATTTCGCCACGCTCTATCGCGACGCGCTCGGCTGTCCGAATGCGCTGTTTCTCGACGGGCACATTTCCAGTCTCTACGCGCCCGACCTCGGCCGTATCGACGAGACCTATCCGATGGGGCCGATCATCGCGGTGACGACGCCGATGTGGCACGGCGCCGTTCTTCCCAAGCCCGCTCCGTAGAGCCTAGGCCTTCGGAAAGGCCCGCTCCAGTCCGCCCGACTTGGTGAGCCCGGTGCGGAAAGCCTGATAGGCCGCATGCTGCGATGAGCGTGCCGCTTCGGTCAGGCGAATCTGTAGCCGGGCAGGGGCGACATTGCCGAGCCAGAAGCCGCGCTGCTCCAGCTTCAGCGTGTGCAGGAAGCGTGCGCCGGCCGAACGGTCGAGGAAGCGGTGCAGCCCGTCGATCAGCGCGTCATCCTGTTGCGGATTGTCCATCATCAGCGACAGAAAGGCCGTGTCCGCCGTCTGGAAGCGTTCGATGACGTCGGCAACCGCATCGCGGCCCGTCGGCGTCGGCTGCTGCATGGGGCTGATCGTCGTGTGCGTGTTCATGGGGTCCCTCAAGCCGGTGTCTGCGTTCTCGCGCCGTCATGCCATACGAGGCTGAAGCAGGACTGGAGTGCTGCACTGTGAAGGGAACCGTCAGAGGGCGGCCTTGACCTTCGCGGCGATGTCGGCGGGCAGCCAGGCGGTCCAGACAGGCTCGAACGTCTTCAGGAAGTAGAGCGCCGCATCCTCACGGCTGCCGTTGGTCTGGTCCATATGGGCCAGCACGCTATTGACCGTCTGATTGTCCCACTGCCGTTTCGAGACATAGGCGAGGGCTTCGGGACCGGCCTTTTCGGAGAAGCCGCGGGTGACGATCGTATAGACATCGGTGGTGGGATAGCCGTTGACGACAGGCGCGCTGCAATCCGGCACCGCCGTGCAGTTGTTCCACTCGGCCCGGTCGTGGGTGACGCCGAAGGAGAGTTTGACCATCTCGTATTTGCCGAGGATTGCGGTGGGCGCCCAGTAATAGCCGAGCCAGCCCTTCTTCTCCTCGAAGGCCCGGGCGATCGAGCCGTCGAGATCGGCCGCCGATCCGGAATTGATCAGCTGGAACCCGGCGTCGTTGCCCTTCAAGGCCCGGTAGAGGTTGGATGTCGGGATCTGGCAGTTCCAGTCCGAGGGACAGTTGTGGATCGCGCCCTTCGTGGCGTCCTGCGGCGAGGGGAAGAGTTCCGGGTGCTTCAGCGCATCCTGCACCGTCTTGATGTCGGGATGGGCATCGCTGATGTAGCGTGGGATCCACCAGCCTTCGACACCGCCGTCCGTCAGAACCCGCGCCGCTTCGACCAGCCGGCCATCCCGCAGCGCATCGGTGAGCGGTGCCTGCAGCGAGGCCGCCCAGATCTCCGGCGCCATGTCGGGCCGCCCCTCCGCATTCATCGAGGCGAAGGTCGGCATCGTGTCGCCGGGCACGAGCTGAACCGTGCAGCCATAGCCCTTCTCCAGAATGAACCTGTCGATATGGGCCGTGATGGCGGACGATCCCCAGGTCATCTCGGCAATCGACAGCGTGCCGCAGCCTGCGGCCCGGGCGGGCGTGCCCGACAGCAACAGGACGCTGCCGGCGAGAAGGCCGAGCGCGGTCGCAAGGGCCGGGCCGACGGCGGCCTTCGTCATCTTTTCGCAAACGTCGCGAATGTTCTTCATCAGACCGACGCCTCCGGTGCGAACGCACGATGTCCCGCGATCATGTGTTGCCGATATTTTCCCGTCCGGACAGCCTAGAAGCTCTGGGACAGAAATCAACCGCTGTTCTTGGCCGTTTCGAATCGGAACCACCGCGCAAGCCATTGAATTTCATCTCTTTCGAATGTTCGGTTTCGTGAGCGCTCTTACCTCTAGGGACGTCGTGCCGGCAGACGCGCCGATCAGCGCCGGTTCATTCGAGATGACGTGATTGTGACGAAAACGGAGACCGAGCCCTGCGGGTAACTCTCTGGTAACTCTCACGGCCTAAGGATGGTGCCGTGGCTGGTCACAGCTGCTCTGCCGGATCAGGTTTTGCGTCCCGGCAATCTGCCAGCCTCGTGGCATCCGTTCGATGCCTCCGCTTGACCGCCCCGCACCGTGCGTTTTTCGGTGTCGAGGGCGGAAAACCGCAGGGCTCCGGCTGCTGCGGTTTTTGCGCGGGATCATCCCGGCCTGTCCATGGCGTCCACCGTTTCCCGGTGATATCAGGCCACATGGCAAAATCGATCATGCTTCAGGGGACGGGTTCGGATGTCGGCAAGACCGTGCTCGTCGCCGGTCTCTGCCGGCTCGCCTCCAATCGCGGATGCCGCGTCGCGCCTTTCAAGCCGCAAAACATGTCCAACAACGCGGCCGTCTCCGCCGATGGCGGTGAGATCGGCCGGGCGCAGTGGCTGCAATCGCTCGCCGCCCGCATCCAGTCCTCGATCCACATGAACCCCGTGCTCCTCAAGCCGCAGTCGGAGACCGGCAGCCAGGTCGTGGTGCAGGGCAAGGTCGTCGGGCAGGCGCGGGGGCGCGACTATCAGGCGATGAAGCCGAAGCTGCTCGGCGCCGTGCTGGAAAGCTTCGAGACGATCCGCGCCGGACGCGATCTCGTGATCGTCGAGGGCGCGGGCTCGCCGGCCGAGATCAACCTGCGGGCCGGCGACATCGCCAATATGGGATTTGCGACGCGTGCGGGCGTGCCCGTGGTGCTGGTTGGCGACATCGACCGCGGCGGCGTCATCGCCTCGCTTGTGGGAACGCATACCGTGCTCATGCCCGAGGACAGGGCCATGGTCACGGGATACCTGATCAACAAGTTCCGGGGCGATGTGACCCTGTTCGATGACGGGCTCACCGCCATTGGCGGCTTTACCGGCTGGCCCTGTTTCGGCGTGGTGCCCTGGCTGAAGGCCGCGCGCCAGCTTCCGGCGGAGGATTCCGTCGTTCTCGAACGCCTGTCGCGAGGAACGGCGCGAGCGCTGACCATCGCCGTGCCCGTGCTGCCGCGCATCGCCAATTTTGACGATCTCGATCCGCTCGCCGCCGAACCGTCCGTGGACCTCCGCTTCATCCAGCCCGGCGACCGCCTGCCGGAGGATGCGGCGCTCGTCATTCTCCCGGGCTCGAAAGCGACGATCTCGGATCTCGCGGCCCTCAGGGCTGCGGGCTGGGACAAGGATCTCGCCCGCCACCTGCGGCATGGCGGACGGGTGATCGGCCTTTGCGGCGGCTACCAGATGCTCGGGCGCCGGATCTCAGACCCGCTCGGCATCGAGGGCGGAACCGCCGAGATCGATGGCCTCGGCCTGCTCGACGTGGAGACCGAGATGGCGCGCGAAAAGGTGGTGCGCAACAGCGGCGCCCGTTCCACGGAACACGATGTCGCGCTGGAGGGCTACGAGATCCACCTCGGCAAGACCACCGGGCCGGACTGCGCGCGGCCGCCCGTTATCATCGAGGACCGCCCGGACGGTGCGCTTTCGCCCGACGGCTGTGTCATGGGGACCTATCTCCACGGGCTGTTCGCTAGCGACGCCTACCGCGCAGCCCTCCTGCGCAGCTTCGGCATCGAGGCGGAGGCCTTCGATTATCGTGGTTCCGTCGATGCGGCGCTCGATGCGGTCGCCGGGGAACTGGAGGCCGTGCTCGATCCGCGCTGGCTCGACGGGCTCATGGGTCGCTAGAGCGTCGTCGCCTGTGTCGCTGAAATCGCTCTAGAATTCGCCGGATGCCTCGCGGCGGCGGCGGTCGAGTTCCTCGCTGTAGCGGCGCAGGGTGTAGCTTTCGGTGAGCACACCGACGACGCGGCGCTCGATCAGGTTGTTGCAGACGGCGAGCGCGTCGCTCTCGGTCTTGTCGAACAGAGTCGCCGCCTGCCGGGCGTTCATGTTCGGCTGCAGGAAGTCGTTCGGCAGCTTGATGTAGTCTTCGATCCCCTTGCCGGCTGCGTCCTTTTCCACCGGGCTCGCATAGACCTCGGGAATGAGGATGACCCCGCCATAGCGGTTGTTGTCGTCGACGACGATGGCGCGCTGGGCCGAGCCAAGTGGGAATTCGGCTTTCAACTCGTCCAGCGTCGCCTTTGCGTTGATGGTGCGGACATCGGGCCGCATCAGCCGTCCCACGGTCAGGTTGCGGATCCAGCCGACATCATGGGCGCTGCGAATGCTTTCGCCGCGCAGATGGAAGCGCCATGTGGCAAACGAGTAGCCGAAGGTGGTGCGCACGACCAGCGATGAGGTGATGACGGCCGCCAGCACGAGCGTGGTGATGGGAAAGTCGCCGGTAATCTCCAGCGCGAGGAAGGTCATCGTCAGCGGCCCGCCGATGATGGCCACCGCAAGCGAGCTCATGCCGACCACGGCATAGATGACTGGCGTCAGCGTGGTGTCGCCGAAGACGTAAGGAACGACGCCGGCAAAGACCTTGCCGAGCAATGCGCCCATAAACAGCGAGGCGAAGAACAGCCCGCCGCGAAAGCCGGAGCCGATCGACACCGCGGTCGCGATCGACTTCATCAGGAACAGGCCGATCAGCATGGCGATGGGCGTGGCGTGCGCGAGGTTCAGATGCAGCGCGCCATGACCGCCCGAAAGAACCTGCGGCGAGATGGTCGCCAGCAGCCCGACCACGACGCCGCCGATGGCGGGGCGCAGCGGCGCGGGGATGTCGCTTTTGCGGGCGATCTCTTCCGTCAGCGACACGCCCTTCATGATGAGGATGGCGACGCCGGCGCAAAGCGCGCCGAGCAGGATGGCCGGCACGTAGTCGCCGGGGACGACATCGCCGAATGCGCCTATGTCGATGGTGAACTCCTCGCCCCAGAGCAGGCGCGTCACGAGGTTGGCGACCAGCGCGGAGACGACGACCGGGGTCAGCGAGGCGATGGTGTAGGAGCCGATGATCAGCTCGAAGGCGTAAAAGGCGCCGGTCAGCGGCGCGTTGAAGGCCGCCGCTATGGCGCCGGCCGCGCCGCAGCCGAGCAGCGTGCGCAGATCGTTGCGCCGAAGCTTCAGTTTCACGCCGATCTTCGAGGCGAGGCCGGAGGCGAGCTGGGTGTAGCCGGCCTCCAGGCCGACGGAGGCGCCGAAACCGTTGGAAACGAGGTTCTGCACGGCGACCACGATGCTGTCGGTCAACGACATCCGGCCCCCGTGCAGCGCATTCGCCTCGATCGGGTCGACCATCGCTTTCTTGCGCCAGAGCGCGAGGCCCATCATGAGCAATCCCAGCAGCAGCCCGCCGACGATCGGTGCCATGAGAATGGCGATCTGCCCCTTGAGGTCGGCGGAGCTGACGCGCTCGTATTCGGAGATGCCGAAGATCAGCTTGTGCAGTTGCAGCGAGATGAAGCTCATGGCGATGACGGCGAGCCCCGAGGTGAGACCGACGACGATGCCGGCAACGAGCAGCCCGATCTCGCTGCGCCGGGCGAAGATGCGCCATTCCGAAAATGTGACGGATTTCCGGGCCAGGCGCTTCACGCGGGCAAGGGTCAGGGACTTCAGGACGTCGGGCATGGGAGGCTCGATCTCGTCGGGCGTCTCCGCTAAGGAAACGCTTGAGCTTCGGGTCGGGCGGAGATGCGGACATAGCGCGGAAGATTGACTTGATCCAGCGACGCGCCTAATCTTGGCGTATGGATGGTTCCCGTGCGGCGCGTGTCGTTCGGGAGTAAATGGGAATGCGAAGGGATGGACCCACACAGGGCATCCTCATCGCAGCCGACCCCGCGACTGTAGAACGGTCAGGGTTCGCCATCCGGTCTCGCCTCATGGGCGACGGACCATGCCGCGTGGTGCGGCTGGCGTCACCTGAAGGGCAGGGCCGGAAAAGCCACTGAAGCAGCGATGCGAGCAACCGGGGTCGGACGCCTCCTTATCTACGAATCGTCCACCTCTTCGACATCGACCCGGCCGTCAAAGGCCAGGCAAACTGTTTCGGGAAGGCGAGGCGAACCCGTTCTCAGGGTTTGAACCCTGCGTGACGCCGTGAGCCAGGAGACCTGCCAGCCACACCGCGCCGCATCCTCATGATGCAGCGTTCCAGCGCCAGCACGGAGGTTGTCGTGGCACACGAGACGTTCGCCCACCGGGTCTCCCGGGCCAGCGATTTTTACGCATGCGATTTCGGTTCATGCCCGGCAGGCGCCTGCAGACCCCGCGGATCGCGTTGGCTTTTACGTTATGGGAGCAGCGGGATAGCCGCGCGATCATGACATCCCCCCTTCATGGTACCACGCTCGTGCTCGGCGGCGCACGCTCCGGCAAGTCGAATTTTGCTGAACGGCTGGCCGTGGAAACGGGCCTTGTCCGGCATTACATCGCCACCGGCCGCGCCTTCGACGACGAGATGCGCACGCGGATCGACACGCACCGCACGTCGCGCGGCGATCTCTGGACAACGCATGAAGAGCCGTTCGATCTTGTCGGTCGGCTCTCCGCCATCGACGCGGTCGGCTGTGTCGTTCTTGTGGATTGCCTGACGCTGTGGGTCACCAATCTCATGCTGGAGGAGCGCGATATCGCGGCGGAGTCGGCGCGCCTCGTCGACAGCCTCCCGGCGCTTCGCGCCTCCGTTATTTTCGTTTCCAACGAGGTGGGCCTTGGCATCGTGCCCGACAACCGCATGGCGCGGGACTTCCGCGATCATGCCGGCCGGCTCCACCAGCAGGTCGCGGCACAGGCGCGCGACGTTTATTTCGTGGCAGCAGGTCTGCCGCTCAAGATGAAAGGTTAATCCATGACATTTTCCAAAACCGGCGACCGGAAAACACCGGGCGCCAAGATCCCCGCGACCGTCATCACCGGCTTTCTCGGTGCGGGCAAGACGACGATGATCCGCAACATTCTGGAAAACGCCGATGGCCGGCGGATCGCGCTGATCATCAACGAGTTCGGCGATCTCGGCGTTGATGGCGACGTCCTGAAAGGCTGCGGGGCCGAGGCCTGCAGCGAGGACGATATCATCGAGCTCACCAATGGCTGCATCTGCTGCACCGTGGCCGACGATTTCATTCCCACGATGACCCGTCTTCTGGAGCGGGAGGGCCGTCCCGACCATATCGTCATCGAGACCTCCGGTCTGGCGCTGCCGCAGCCGCTGATCGCCGCGTTCAACTGGCCGGATATCCGCACGCAGGTGACGGTGGATGGCGTGATCACCGTGGTGGACAGCGCCGCCGTCGCCGCCGGTCGCTTCGCCGACGATCATGACAAGGTGGATGCCGCGCGCGCTGAGGATGACAATCTCGACCATGAGAGCCCGATCGAGGAGCTGTTCGAGGACCAGCTGACCGCCGCCGACCTCATCGTTCTCAACAAGACCGACCTGCTGGATGCCGCCGGTATCGAAGCCGTTCGGCGCGAGGTCGCCTCGCGGACGACGCGCAAGCCGATGATGATCGAGGCCGCCAATGGCGCAGTGCCGGCCTCGGTGCTGCTCGGCCTCGGCGTCGGTACGGAAGACGATATCGCCAACCGCAAGTCCCATCACGAGATGGAGCACGAGGCGGGCGAGGAGCACGACCATGACGAGTTTGCGAGCTTCGTGGTCGAACTCGGCCCGATCGCCGATACCACCGCTTTCGTATCGCGGCTGAAGGAGATCGTCTCCGCACATGACGTCCTTCGGCTGAAGGGCTTTGCGGATGTTCCCGGCAAGCCGATGCGGCTTCTGATCCAGGCCGTGGGAACGCGGATCGATCCCTATTTCGACCGTGCGTGGGCGGCCGGCGAAGTGCGTCGCACGCGCCTCGTCGTCATCGGGCTTCACGATCTGGACGAGGCTGCGGTGCGCGCTGCCATCGTCGCGGCAGCGGCATAAAACAGGCAGGATCAGCGGCGGATGCATCTTCTTCTTGCGCAGAAAGGCACGATCTCGGACGGGGACGAGGCCATCGACCTCGGTCAGTCCCCTGGCGAGATCCTGTTCCTGTCCGCCGCCGATACGGAGCTTTCCGCCATCGCGAGCGCCTGCAAGACCGCGCACGGCGGGCGAACCCTGCGGGCGGCAAGCCTTCTGTCGCTGAAGCACCCGATGTCGGTCGATACCTATGTCGATCGCACCGCGCGGCATGCAAAGCTGATCGTCGTGCGCGCACTCGGCGGTGCGTCCTATTTTAGTTACGTGCTGGAAGCGCTCCACGCCACGGCCGTCACCCATCGTGCCAAGATCGCCGTTCTTCCGGGTTACGACAAGCCGGATCCCGCGCTCGACGCCTATTCCACCGTGTCGGCCGAGGATCGGGCGGCGATGCTGGCCTACTTCACCGAGGGCGGTCCCGACAATATGCAGCGGTTCCTCGCCTATGCCGGCGCGGTCGTCGATGACGGAGAGCGGCCGCCGGCGGCAACGCCGTTGCTGCGGGCCGGCATCTGGTCGCCGGAAGCGGGCATTATCGGTGCTGCGGATTGGGGACGCGCACATGCGGGGCAGCAGCCGATCGTGGCGCTCTGCTTCTATCGCGCACTCGTCCAGTCCGGCGAGACACGACCGGTGGCCGCGCTGGTCGAGGCGCTGTCTGCCGAGGGAATGCGGGTTCTCCCGGTCTTCGTCTCCAGCCTGAAGGATGCCCTGTCCGTCGGCACGGTCGAGGCGATCTTCGCGCGGTTCACGCCGGATGTCGTCCTCAACGCCACGAGCTTTGCGGTCTCCGCACCGGGCGGCGATCACAAGGGAACCGTGCTCGACGCCGGTGGGGCGCCGGTGCTTCAGGTGCTGTTCTCCGCCTCGACCCGGCAGGCCTGGGAAAGCTCGTCGCAAGGCCTGATGGCGCGCGATCTCGCGATGAACGTCGCGCTTCCCGAGGTGGACGGACGCATTCTTTCTCGTGCGGTCTCCTTCAAGGCGGCCGCGATCTATGACGAGGCGGTCGAGACCAACATCGTCGGGCATGCGCCTCTGCCGGACAGGGTCGCCTTCGTGGCGAAACTGGCGGCGAACTGGGCGCGCCTGCGCCACACGCCGCCCGCCGACCGCAAGATCGCCATCGTGCTCGCCAATTATCCGAACCGCGACGGTCGGCTCGGCAACGGCGTCGGGCTGGATACGCCGGCCGGCACGATCGAGGTGCTGCGCGCCATGGCCAAGGCGGGGTATCCCGCGACCGATCTGCCCGCAGACGGCGATGCACTGATCCGGCATCTCATGGAAGGCCCGACCAACGCAGCCCGCGATGGGCGGCATATCCGCGAGACGCTATCGTTCAAGGATTACAACGCGTTCTTCGCAACGCTTCCCGAACGGATTCAAGCCGAGGTCACGGCACGCTGGGGAGGTCCCTCGCGCGATCCTTACGCAGATGGCGACCGTTTCGCGCTTCCGCTCGCGCGCCTCGGCGGCGTGCTGATCGGTATTCAACCGGCACGCGGCTACAATATCGACCCGAAGGAAACCTACCATTCGCCGGACCTCGTGCCGCCGCATGGCTATTTCGCCTTCTATGCTTTCCTCCGCCGCGCCTTCGGAGCGCATGCGGTCATCCACATGGGCAAGCACGGCAATCTCGAATGGCTGCCGGGCAAGGCCTTGGCGCTGTCGGAGACCTGCTACCCGGAAGCCGTGTTCGGCCCGCTGCCGCATCTCTATCCGTTCATCGTCAACGATCCCGGCGAGGGAACCCAAGCCAAGCGCCGGACCAGCGCCGTCATCATCGATCACCTCACACCGCCACTGACGCGCGCCGAGACCTACGGCGCGTTGCGCGACCTCGAAGGTCTGGTCGATGAATATTACGACGCGGCCGGTGGCGATCCGCGGCGCCTGCGGCTGCTCTCCAACCAGATCCTGCACCTCGTGCGCGATATCGGGCTCGATGCGGATGCAGGCATCGCCGAGACGGATGGCGAGGATGCGGCGCTGCAGAAGCTCGACGCCTATCTCTGCGATCTCAAGGAGATGCAGATCCGCGATGGTCTCCACGTCTTCGGTGTCTCGCCCGAAGGACGGCTCCTGACCGACCTGACACTGGGGCTCGCGCGCGTGCCGCGCGGCACCGGCGAGGGTGGAGACGCGAGCCTGCAGCGGGCGATTTCGCGGGATTGCGCGCTGGTCAACGGGGAGGGCACGGACATACCGGTGTTCGATCCGCTGGATTGCGCGCCCGCCACGCTCTGGCAGGGGCCGCGCCCGGCAATGCTCTTGGCCGTCAGCGACGACCCGTGGCGCAGCGAAGGCGACACCGTCGAGCGCATCGAGCTTCTCGCGGCAAAGCTCGTCGGCGGTGAGATCGCCTGTCCCGTGGGCTGGCCGGCGACGCGCGCCGTTCTCGATGCCGTCGAGGCACGACTGAAACCATCGCTGACCGCCTGCGGACCGGCGGAGATCGCCGGCCTGCTGGCCGGTCTCGACGGCCGGTTCGTCGCGCCCGGACCCTCCGGCGCGCCGACGCGCGGACGGCCGGACGTGCTGCCGACAGGGCGCAACTTCTATTCCGTTGATAGCCGCGCCGTGCCGACACCGGCCGCCTTCGAACTCGGTAGGAAATCGGCCGATCTCCTGATCCGGCGCTACCTGCAGGATCATGGCGAGTGGCCGACGGCGCTCGGCCTCACCGCCTGGGGCACCTCCAACATGCGCACCGGCGGCGACGACATCGCGCAGGCGCTGGCCCTCATCGGCGCGAAGCCGCTCTGGGACCCGATGTCGCGGCGGGTCACGGGCTACGAAATCGTGCCGCCGGCGCTTCTCGGCCGCCCGCGCGTCGATGTCACCCTGCGCGTCTCTGGCTTCTTCCGCGATGCCTTTCCCGAGCAGATCGCGCTGTTCGACAGTGCGGTCCGTGCGATCGGCGCGCTGGAGGAGGACGACGAGGACAACGCCATCGCCGCCCGTATCCGCCGCGAGAGCGCGGAATGGCGCGAGAAGGGGCTGAGTGCCGCAGATGCCGAACGCCGCGCCTCCTACCGCGTCTTCGGCTCCAAGCCCGGCTCCTACGGTGCCGGCCTGCAGGCGCTGATGGACGAGAAGCGCGGACCCGAACGCTCCGAGCTTGCCGACGCCTATCTCACCTGGGGCGGCTATGCCTATGGCGCGCATGCGGAGGGCCGCGACGCGCGCGAGGTGCTGGAAACACGCCTCGCCGGCGTACAGGCCGTCGTGCAGAATCAGGACAATCGCGAGCACGATCTTCTCGACAGCGACGACTACTACCAGTTCGAAGGCGGCATGAGCGCGGCCATCGAACACCTCTCGGGCACGCGGCCCGTGATCTACCACAACGATCATTCCCGGCCGGAAAAGCCGGTGATCCGGTCGCTCGAGGAGGAGATCGGCCGCGTCGTGCGCGGGCGGGTGGTCAATCCGAAATGGATCGCCGGCATGATGCGGCACGGCTACAAGGGCGCCTTCGAGATGGCGGCGACCGTCGATTATCTCTTCGCCTTTGCCGCCACCACAGGTGCTGTCCGCAGCCAGCATTTCGAGGCGGTCTACCAGGCCTTCGTGCTGGACGATGCCGTGCGCGCCTTCATGGAGGCGGCCAACCGCCATGCCTTCCGTGACCTGGCAGCCCGGCTGACCGACGCGATCGACCGTGGATACTGGCAGCCGCGTTCTAACTCGGCCCGCTTCGAGCTTTCCAACAGCCTGACGCTCAGGGCGTCGTGAGAACCCAAAGGGACTGATATGACCGAGGAAACACCGGCCGCCGAGGTCGATCTGGAGCGCCACGCCATGAAGATGGCGAAAAAGAAGGTTGCGCGCGAAAAGATCATGGCGACGAAAACCGACGGCAAGGGCCTCATCATGGTCCATACCGGCAAGGGTAAGGGCAAGACCACCGCCGGCTTCGGCATGATCTTCCGCCACATCGCCCACGGCATGCCGTCCGCGGTCGTGCAGTACATCAAGGGCGGCTGGGAGACGGGCGAGCGCACGCTGATCGAGACGCATTTCCAGCATCTCTGCCGCTTCTACACGCTCGGTGAAGGTTTTACCTGGGAAACGCAGGACCGTGCCCGCGACGTCGCGATGGCGCAGAAGGCTTGGGAAACCTCAAAAGAGCTGATCCGCGATCCCGCAAATTCCATGGTGCTGCTGGACGAGATCAATATCGCGCTACGCTACGATTATATCGACATCCACGAGGTCGTGCGGTTTCTCAGCGAGGAAAAGCCGCCGATGACCCATGTGGTACTGACCGGCCGCAATGCCCGCGAGGAACTGATCGAGATCGCCGACCTCGTGACCGAGATGGAGCTCGTCAAGCACCCGTTCCGCTCGGGCATCAAGGCGCAGGTAGGGGTGGAGTACTAAAACCCGAGCCAGACCCGGACTGGATTCGCCGGATCGGCGAGCAGGCGGATGGCGAGCGCGATGCAGGTGATGACCAGCAGCGGCTTGATGATCTTGGCGCCGCGCTTCATGGCAAAGCGCGAGCCGAGCTGCGCACCCGCAAACTGCCCAACGCCCATCATCAGCCCGACCTTCCACAGCACGACGCCATACCAGGCGAGCACGAGGAAGCCGCCGAGATTGGAGCCGAAATTGAGGAGCTTGGTATGCGCCGTCGCCTTGAGCACGCCGAAGCCGGCAAGGGCGATGAAGGCCAGCATGAAGAAAGAGCCGGTGCCGGGCCCGAAGATGCCGTCGTAAAAGCCGATGGCGGGCACGATGGTGAGGCCGAAGATGAAGGGCGTGATGCGCTGGGCGCGATCGAGATCGGCGACGTTCGGCTTCAGCGCGAAATAGAGAGCGATGCCGATCAGCAGGAAGGGAAGCACGGCGCGCAGCACATCGCCCGGCACGACGGTTGCCACCACCGCGCCGATGGCGCCTCCGGCCAGCGACAGGAGCGCCATGGGCAGCTGGCTTTTCAGGTCCACATGGCCGGCTTTCGCATAGGCAAGGCTGGCCGAACCCGAGCCGAACAGCGATTGCAGCTTGTTGGTGCCGAGCGTTTCCAGCGGCGGAAGACCGGCGAGCAGCATGGCCGGCACCGTGATCATGCCGCCGCCGCCGGCAATGCTGTCGATGAAGCCGGCGATGAACGCGGCAAGGAAAAGGAAAAGGAGCAGATGAAACGCGAGATCGTGCACGATGGACCTTGGGCCGTGACGCCGGCAGCGGGATATCTAGGGGTGCGCGCGCTCGGCGCGCAGACACGCAAGCTCTTTGGCAGAGCCGGCGGGGAAAAGGAAGGCCTTGCCGAGGCGCAGGGTGTTGCCGACCGACCGCGATCGTCAAACCCGGGTTCGTCGATTCTGCCATGGAATCTTCATCATCCATTCCGGTTCGCGCAAATCTCTTGTAAGTCATGCTTCATGCGACGGCGCCCGGTTCGGGCTGAAAACGCGTCCGGTGCGGCCGACCCTGATCGGGGGCTCATGCCGGAGCTGTCGAGGCCTCGACCGGGGAGAGATCCCCGGCCGCTCGGCGTCTGCGCGACTGTAGCCTGTGGTGTCGTCATCGACCGCCACGTCGCTGCCGGATCTGAAACGCGGCTTCCTGTTCTGCCCCTTCGGGCACAGGTGGCGTGCAGCGGAGAGCGTGGAATGACCATGAGCGGTGAGACGACGGAGCGTGGGCTCGTTCTCGGCCTCGGCTGCCGGCCGGGTGCATCCGTCGCCGACGTCCTCGATCTCGCTTGCGCCGTGCTGGCAGATGCCGGCTACCCCAAGCTGCCGCTTCACGCCATCGCCTCGCTCGATGCCCGCGCCACCGAGCCCGCCATCCTCGCTCTTGCCGATCATTTCGCCGTTCCGCTCCTGACATTCGACGCCGTCCGACTGGAGACGGAGACGCCGCGCATCGCGACGCCATCGCCGGACGTCTTTCGCCTGACCGGATGCCATAGCGTCGCGGAGGCATCGGCCCTTGCCGCTGCCGGGATTGGCGGACGGCTGGTGGTGGAAAAGCGTACCTCCCGCCAAGCGACCGCTGCCGTGGTGGAAGCCGAGTCGAAACAGGTGCTTGCCGCGATGTCTTCGACCGGTCTGGTCAGATCCTCTCAGATCGAATCATCTTTGCCGGCCCTGGAGTTGGCGGGATGAGTGATTTTCCCTTCGAAGGCCTGCCGCTGATGGCGCCGGGCGCGGTCTGGCTCGTCGGGGCTGGCCCGGGCGATCCTGGCCTGCTGACGCTGCATGCGGTCAACGCCCTGCGACAGGCGGATGTCATCGTGCATGACGCGCTGGTGGATGCCGCCTGCCTGTCTCTCGCGCGGCCCGGCGCCGTGCTGGAGTTCGCCGGCAAGCGCGGCGGCAAGCCCTCGCCGAAGCAGCGCGATATCTCTCTGCGCCTCGTCGCGCTCGCCCGGGAGGGCAAGCGGGTGCTGCGGCTGAAGGGCGGCGATCCCTTCGTCTTCGGTCGTGGCGGGGAAGAGGCGCTGGTGCTGGTCGAGCACGGCATTCCCTTCCGGGTCGTGCCCGGCATCACCGCGGGTATCGGCGGTCTCGCCTATGCGGGCATTCCGGTCACCCACCGCGACATCACCCATGTCGTCACCTTCCTCACCGGCCATGATTCCTCGGGCCTCGTGCCGGATCGCGTCGATTGGGCGAGCGTCGCCAAGGGCTCACCCGTCATCGTCATGTATATGGCCATGAAACATATCAGCGAGATCACCGCGAACCTCCTGGCCGCCGGCCGCGCGCCGGACGAGCCGCTGGCCTTCGTCAGCAACGCCGCAACGTCCCGCCAGTCGGTTCTCGAAACGACGCTGGGGCAGGCTGCGGCCGATGCTGCCTCCGCCGGCGTCTCGCCACCGGCCATCGTCGTCCTCGGAGAGGTCGTGCGGCTGCGCGCCGTTCTCGATTGGCTCGGCTCCGAGCAGGCCGATGCGGCTCTGGCGAGGGAACGCACGGCATGAGCGGCATCCTGATCGCCGCCCCATCTTCCGGCTCCGGCAAGACCACCATCACGCTAGGTCTTTTGCGTGCCCTCAGCCGGTGCGGCGTCGCGGTATCTCCCGGCAAGGCGGGCCCGGATTATATCGATCCCGCCTTCCACACCGCGGCCTGCGGCATCGCCTGCGTCAACTACGATCCCTGGGCCATGCGCCCCGCTCTGCTCGATGCGCAGGCATCCCGCGCGCGGGACGATGGCCGCCTTCTGGTGATCGAGGCCATGATGGGCCTCTTCGATGCGGCGATGGATGGCACCGGCGCGCCGGCCGATCTTGCGGCGTCTCTGGGTCTGCCGGTCGTGCTGGTGGTCGATTGTGGACGCATGGCGCAGTCGGTGGCGGCCCTGGTGTCCGGCTACGCCCGCTTCCGCGCCGACGTGCAACTTGCCGGCGTCATCCTCAACAAGGTCGGCAGTCCGAAGCACGAGGCCATGCTGCGCGGCGCGCTTGATGCCATCGATATGCCTGTGCTCGGCGTCATCGGCCGCGATCCGGGCCTCGCTCTACCCGAGCGCCATCTCGGCCTCGTGCAGGCCGGCGAGCAGGGCGGTCTCGATCTGTTCATCGACCACGCCGCCGATGCCGTCGAGGCGGGGTGCGATCTCGACGCGCTGGTGGCGCTCGGACGCCGCGCCCGTCCCGTGCAGCCTGCAACGGACCACGTCGTCGCCATGGACCCGCTCGGGTCGCGAATCGCGATCGCGCGCGACGTCGCGTTTGCCTTCGCCTATCAGCACCTGCTGGCCGGATGGCACACAGCGGGCGCGAGCCTCTCCTTCTTTTCACCGCTGGCGAACGAGGTGCCGGCAGACGATGCCGATGCCGTCTATCTCCCCGGCGGCTATCCGGAACTGTATGCGGGCACGTTGTCGGCCGCCGAAACCTTCCGCGCCGGCATGCGGGCTGCGGCTCTGCGCGATGCCCGTGTCTTCGGCGAGTGCGGCGGCTACATGACGCTCGGCGAGGGGCTTGTCGATGCGTCGGGCACGCGCTACCCGATGCTCGGCCTTCTGCCGCTGACCACCAGCTTTGCTGAACGACGCCGGCATCTCGGTTATCGCCGCATCCGGCCGCTGGATGAAACGGGATTCTTCAAGCCGATGATGGCGCATGAGTTTCACTATGCGACGATCGTCTCGGAAGGGGATGCCGCGCCTCTGTTCGCGGTTGAGGATGCCGTAGGCACCTCGCTCGGCACCGCCGGCCTTCGCGCCGGAACGGTTGCCGGCTCCTTCATGCACCTGATCGACCGCGCGCCCGAACACACCGCGGCGGAGCCGGCATGACAGCGCCGATCCAGCATGGCGGCGGTCTATCCCGCGCGATCGGCCGTTATGGTGGCGTGGCTTTGGATTGGCTCGACCTCTCTACCGGCATCAATCCCTGCCCACCGCCGCTGCCGGATATTCCCGCATCCGCCTGGCACCGTTTGCCGGATGCGGATCTCGTGCACCGGACCGAAATGGCAGCAGGCGTCTTTTACGGCACGGGCAAGCATCGGCCGCTGGCCGTCCCAGGCACGCAGTCCGTCATCCAGCAATTGCCGGCGCTCGCCGCGCCCGGCCGCCCGGCCGCCATTCTCGGGCCAACCTATGGCGAGTATCATCGGGTCCTGTCGCTGTCGGGTCTCCCCGTCGATTTGATCTCGGATATCAGCGAGCTTCGGCCCGATCACGGTCTCGCCATCGTCGTCAATCCGAACAACCCGACGGGACGCCTTCTGCCGCGAGACGCGCTGCTCGATATCGCCGACCGCATGGCCGAGCAGGGCGGACGGCTGATCGTGGACGAAGCTTTCGGCGACGGGGTCTCGGGAAACAGCGTCGCGGCCGAGGCGTTCGCGCATCCCGGTCTTATCGTCTTCCGCTCCTTCGGCAAGGTCTTCGGCCATGCCGGCATCCGCCTCGGCTTCGTCATGGCCGTGCCCGCCGTGCTGGAGGCGCTGGCCGCAGCACTCGGCCCCTGGGCCGTCTCCGGACCGGCGTTGTCGGTCGCCGAACAGCTTCTGCAGGGTGACATCGAAAGCCTTCGGTCACGAATCGCCGAGCGGAAGGCCGGGCTGGACGAGGTCCTGTCACAAGCTGGCCTCCGCACGATCGGTGGCACGCATCTGTTCTCGCTTATCGAGGTCACCGATGGCGCTGCCTTGCAGCATGCCCTCTGCGAGCAGCATATCCTCACCCGCAGCTTCGATTACGCACCCGGCTGGGTGCGAATCGGCCTGACGCCCGATCCGGCATCCGACCTCCGTCTTCTCGACGTCCTTGGCAAGGTTGCTGCCTGATGCGCCTTCTCATTCTCGCGGCCGGCCTTGCAATCGATCGTGTCGTCGGCGATCCCGATTGGCTGTGGCGCCGCCTGCCGCATCCCGTCGTGCTGTTCGGCACGGCGATCGCCGCCTGCGAACGCCGGATGAACCAGTCGCATCTCAGCGACGAGCAGCTTCGCAGATGCGGCGTGGTGGCGATATCAGGGCTGCTTCTCCTGTCCGCTGCGATCGGCCTTCTCATCCACGTTGCACTGTCCTCGCTCGGTCTTGCCGGCGCCGCGATCGAGGCCCTGATCGTCGCGATCTTCCTCGCGCAGAAGAGCCTGTCCGATCACGTCCTGCGGGTTGCCGCCGGCCTGCAGGAGGGCGGGCTTGCGGGCGGGCGGCGGGCGGTTTCGATGATCGTCGGGCGCGATCCCGAGAGCCTCGACGAAGCCGGCGTCTGCCGGGCCGCCATCGAGAGCCTTGCCGAGAACTTCTCGGACGGAGTCGTGGCGCCCCTCTTCTGGTATGCGATCTGCGGTCTCCCCGGACTGCTCGCGTACAAAATGCTGAACACCGCCGATTCGATGATCGGTCACAAGACCGAGCGCTATCTCCACTTCGGCCGGGCGTCGGCACGATTGGACGATCTCGCCAATCTCCCGGCCGCGCGGCTGTCGATGCTGTTGATATCGGGCGGAGCGTACTGGCGGCTTGGCCAGCGGTCTGGGCGCGATGCGCTGTCCGTCGCCCTGCGCGATCAGGGGCTTCACCGGTCGCCCAATTCCGGCTGGCCGGAGGCGGCGATGGCAGGCGCGCTCCATCTTCAGCTCGCCGGCCCCCGCCTTTACGCCGGTGGCCGGGTCGAGGAGCCGATGATGAACGCTGCCGGACGGCCGGTCGCCACGGCAGACGACATTTTGCGCGGCGTCAGGGTCTACCACGCCGCCTGCACGCTGGCGCTGGCTGTCGTGGTCTCCGCAGCCGTATTTCAGAACCTATTTTAACGCTCTGTTTCCACTGCTGTTTAAGTCTTTCTGCGTCCTCCTCCGGCAGTATCGTCCGCAGTGGGGACATCGTACCGTTGCGGTACGCTAAGGGGGATCGGATGCGTCGTTTTTTTCTCGCCGCTGTGGCGGTATCGTGCATGACTATGGCAACCGCTGTCATGCCGGACACGGCAAGTGCGGCGACGCTCGTCGCCCGCATCAGTCTTGCCAGCCAGACGATGACGGTGACCGAAAACGGGATCGTCCTGCATCAATGGCAGGTTTCCACGGCGCGCCGGGGCTATGTCACGCCGCAGGGCAGCTGGAGCGCGAAATGGCTCTCCCGCGATCACCGCTCGCGGAAATACAACGACGCGCCCATGCCCTTCGCCGTCTTCTTCAACGGCGGCTATGCCGTCCACGCCACCTTTGATCTGAAGCGCTTGGGCCGGCCGGCGTCGCATGGCTGCGTACGGCTGCATCCGCGGAACGCGGCGGCGTTTTTCTCGCTGGCGAGCCAGGCCGGATTGAGGAACACGCGCATCGTCATCGCCGACTGAAGATCGCCCCCGGAGGTCGCCCATGCTGCAACGCGGTCCTTTCGGCAACAGGGCCGCGCAAAAATCCCGGCACGGCCGGAAGGCCATTGGCTTTTCCTGCGCAGTTACCCTATAGCTTCGGCAAAACTTGCCACTCAAAGAGGTCCGCGCGTGACAGCCACATTCGACAAGGTCGCCGATATCATTGCAGAAACCAGCGAGATCGATCGCGAGACGATTACGCCGGAAAGCCACACGATCGACGATCTGGGCATCGACAGCCTCGATTTCCTCGACATCGTGTTTGCGATCGACAAGGAATTCGGCATCAAGATTCCGCTGGAAAAGTGGACGCAGGACGTCAACGAAGGCAAGGCGACGACCGAGGAATACTTCGTTCTGAAGAACCTCTGTGCCAAGATCGACGAACTGCGCGCTGCCAAGGCCTGATCGGCCTTTCCACCTGCACCCGTTCCGCGATGCCGCCTGACGCCGCTCTTGCGCGCTTGACAGGCGGCATCGCCGTTTCTACCTGACGGCCTCGAACGCAATGTCCGGGTGCCGCCGTCACCGGTCCTCGATACCTGTTGCGGGTCTCCCGTCATGGGTTTGAAACTGGTCAGCGGATGATGTCTTATGCTGCTTGAATATTTCCAGATGATCGACCGTGTCGAGGCCGTCGACATGACGGCAAAGACGTTGCGCGCCCGCTCCGTCGTGCCGGCCCGGAGCCCGGTCTTCGAGGGGCATTTCCCGGGCTATCCGCTCGTCCCCGGCGTCCTCCTCATCGAGACGATGGCGCAGGCCTCCGGCTTTCTCGTGCTGGCCGTGACCGATTTCGCCGCGATGCCGTTTTTGATGACCGTGGATGGCGCCAAGATGCGTTCCTTCGTGGAGCCGGAAGCCGTGCTCGACATCGAGGTCGTGCTGGAGCATGACGGCTCGGGCTTTGCGGTCACGAAGGCGAAGATCTCGTCCGCGGGAAAGCGGATTGCCGATGCCCAGCTGAAATTGAGGACCGTCCCGTTCGACCAGCTGCCGCTTGGACCCCTCGTCCGCAAGCGGGCGGAAGAGGTCGGGCTCATGGCGGCGCTGGCCGCCCAGCTGTCCCCAGAATCGTCCAAGGAGTGACCGCATGAAGGCCGCCAACGATGTCGTGATCACCGGGGTGGGGATCGTCACCAGCCAGGGCGTGGGTGTCGCGCCGCATGTCGCCATGCTCACGGCGGACGAGGCGCCTGCGGTTGTGGTGGAGACGGAGCGCTTTGCGCCCTATCCCGTCCACCCGCTGCCGGCCATCGACTGGTCGGCCCAGATCGCCAAGCGCGGCGACCAGCGGCAGATGGAGAACTGGCAGCGCCTCGGCGTGTTCAGCGCGGGCCTCGCGCTCGACGATGCCGGGCTGAAGGACGACACGGACGCCTGCGGCACGATGGACATGATCGTTGCGGCCGGCGGCGGCGAGCGCGACATTGCGGTCGATAGCCTGATCGTGGACGAGGGCTTGAAGCGCAACGACCGCGAACATCTGCTGAATGAAAAGCTGACCACGGAATTGCGCCCGACGCTGTTCCTCGCACAGCTCTCCAACCTGATGGCCGGCAACATTTCCATCGTCCACAAGGTCACGGGATCCTCGCGCACCTTCATGGGCGAAGAGGCCGCCGGCATTTCCGCGGTCGAAACGGCTTTCGCCCGCATCAAAGCGGGCCAGTCCAGCCATACGCTGGTCGGCGGCGCGCTGTCGGCCGAGCGGCTCGATATCATCCTGCTCGTGGAAGCGCTTCAGGCGCACGCGACCGGTCCATGGCGTCCATTGTGGTCGCGCGCGGACGGTGAGGGCGGCGGCATCATCCTCGGTTCGGTCGGCGCTTTCCTGGTGCTCGAATCGCGCGAACATGCCGAAAGCCGCGGCGCGCGCATCTATGCGACCATCGATGCCGTCGGCGGCGACCGCGGCAAGCGCGAAGGCGGCGGGCTGGAACGCCGGCTGGATCAGTTGAGCGAGACCGCACCGGGCGAGGATACCGTCGTGTTCTCCGGCGCCAGCGGCCTTGCCGATCTCGCCACGCAGGAACGGACATGGCTGGAGACGCGGTTCCCGAATGCGCCGGTGCGCGGCTATAGCGGCGCCGTCGGGCATGGGATCGAGGCGCAGTTTCCGCTGGGTCTCGCGCTGGCCGCGCTTGCGCTCGATGCCGGGGCCGTCGTACCGCCGTTCGATCCCTCCGAACCGTTGATGACGCGCGCCCCGAAGCACGCCATCGTCACGACGCTCGGCCACGGCAGAGGCGAGGGGATCGCCGTACTCACAGCCCATGCCAAAGCGGGTGCAGAGGAGCTTTCGTCATGACCAATGCCTATAAGGACCATCTGGGTCGCCCGCTGATCGCCGTTACCGGTATGGGCGTCATCACGTCGCTCGGCCAGGGTCTTCAGGACAACTGGGCCGCGCTGACCGGCGGTGTGTCCGGCATCCACAAGATCACCCGCTTCCCGACCGATGGACTGTCGACGCGGATCTGCGGAACGGTCGATTTCATCGATGTTCCCAACGAAAACTCCGTCGAGCGGTCCTACGCCATGGCGCGGGAGACCACGCTGGAAGCGCTGGCGCAAGCCGGCATTTCCGGCGATTTCGACGGACCGCTGTTTCTCGCCGCGCCGCCGATCGAGCCGGAATGGAGCGCACGCTTTGCGCTCGCCGACCGCTCGCCGCCGTCGGAAAAGCCGGCCGATGCCTATAATCGGTTCCTCGCTGCCATGCGCGAAAAGGCCGATCCGGTGTTCTACGAGGCCGCCCTGTTTGGCGCGATCTCCGAGCGTCTGTCCGACCGGTTCGGAACGCGCGGGCTTCCGGTGACCTTGTCCACCGCCTGCGCCTCGGGTGCCACCGCGATCCAGCTCGGTGTCGAGGCCATCCGCCAGGGTCGCACGACCCGCGCGCTGACCGTCGCCACCGACGGCTCGGTGAGCGCGGAAGCGTTGATCCGCTTCTCGCTGCTCTCGGCCCTCTCCACCCAGAACGACCCGCCGGAAAAGGCTTCAAAGCCCTTCACGCGCGATCGTGATGGTTTCGTCATCGCCGAGGGTGCCGCCACGCTGGTGCTCGAATCGCTCGAAGCCGCGGTCGCGCGCGGCGCAAAGGTGCTTGGCATTCTCAAGGGCTGCGGCGAAAAGGCCGATCTCTTCCACCGCACGCGCTCCTCGCCGGATGGCGGGCCTGCCATCGCCTCGATTCGCGCCGCACTTGCCGATGCAGGCATTGCCGAGAGCGATGTCGGCTATGTCAACGCGCACGGCACCTCGACGCCTGAGAACGACAAGATGGAATATGGCGCGATGTCCGCCGTCTTCGGCGAAGGGCTTGCCCGCATCCCGGTCTCCTCGAACAAGTCGATGATTGGCCACACGCTGACCGCGGCCGGCGCCGTCGAGGCGGTGTTTTCGTTGCAGACGATTCTCACGGGCACGCTGCCCCCGACCATCAACTACCAGAACCCCGATCCGGCCATTGCCCTGGATGTGGTGCCGAACGTCAAGCGCGATGCGCAGGTGACAGCCGTGCTCTCCAACTCCTTCGGCTTCGGCGGACAGAATGCCAGCCTGGTCATGACGGCGGAACCGGCCTGAGGCCGGCGGCATTGACGACCTCGCGGAAACGATAAGGAAAAGACCATGCGCGCGCTGCAACTGATCGACGACCGGAAGCTCGAAGTCACCGACCTGCCGGAGCCGGACGCACCCGGTCCGGGCGAAGTGACGCTGCGCGTCAAGGCCGTGGCGCTCAACCATATCGACGTCTGGGGCTGGCGCGGCATGGCGTTCGCCAAGCGCAAGATGCCCCTCGTCATCGGCGCTGAGGCTGCCGGCGTGGTCGAGACCATCGGGCCGGGCGTTGCCAACGTCCTGCCGGGTCAGCTCGTGTCGATCTACGGCGCCCGCACCTGCGGCCTCTGCCGTCCCTGCCGCGAGGGCCGCGACAATCTCTGCGAACATGTGAGCGGCGTTCACGGCTTCCACCTCGATGGCTTTGCGCAGGAGAAGGTCAATCTTCCCGCCCGCCTCCTCGTGCCGGCACCGCCCGGCATCGATGCCGTTGCCGCAGCGCTTGCGCCCGTCACCTTCGGCACGGTGGAGCACATGCTGTTCGACAATGCCAAGCTTGAGCCGGGCGAGACCATCCTCATCCATGCCGGCGGGTCCGGCATCGGCTCGGCGGCGATCCAGCTTGCCAAGAAGATCGGCTGCACCGTCATCACCACCGTCGGCTCCGACGACAAGATCGAGAAGGCCAAGGCCCTCGGCGCCGATCACGTCATCAACTACCGCACCGACCGTTTCGAAGGCGTGGTGCGCAAGCTGACGAAAAAGAAGGGCGTCGATGTCGTGTTCGAGCATGTCGGCAAGGACACCTGGGCCGGCTCCATGCTCTGCATGAAGCGGGGCGGGCGCCTCGTCACCTGCGGCTCCACCTCGGGCGTTTCCGCGGACATGAACCTCATGATGCTCTTCCAGCAGCAGCTGAAGCTCATCGGCTCGTTCGGCTGCCGGATGGAGAACATGGCGAATGCCATGCAGAAGATGGCGCGCGGCCTCGTTCATCCCGTCATCGATACGGAAGTGACCTTCGAAAACATCGATCGCGCGCTGGAGCGCATGGAAGGCCGTCAGGTGTTCGGCAAGATCGTCCTGCGGCTGGATTGATCCGGTGCGCATTCTGATCACGCGGCTCGTTCTCTTCTACAGGCACGCGAGCGACTGGATCGTGGCGCAGCTGGCCTTCCTGCCGCTGATGCTGCTGAAGCTGCTTCCGCCGGACACGGCACTCAATTTCATGGACCGCGTGGCGCGGCTTGCCGGCCCGCGCTTCATGCGGGGCCGTCATCTGTTGACGCTCGCCAACCTGCGCGCCGCCTTCCCGGAGAAGAGCGAGAGCGAGATCGAAGCGATCGCGCTGGAAAGCTGGGGATCCATCGGCCGGCTTGCCGCCGAATACGTCTTTCTCGACCGGTTGTTCGACTATGACCCGACACGCGGCGCGCCGGGCCGGGTGGAGGTGGTCGGCGCGCCGATCTTCCTCGACCTGCGCGACAACCCGCGTCCCTTCATCGTCTTCACCGGCCATACCGGCAGTTTTGAGATGTTGCCGGTTGCAGGATCGGCGTTCGGTCTCGACGTCACCGTGCTCTTCCGCCCGCCGAACAATGCGACCATGGCCAAGAAGGTCTATGATTTCCGCGCCAAGCGCATGGGAACTCTGGTGCCGTCCCACGCCGGATCGTCCTTCACGCTGGCGCGCAAGCTGGACGAAGGGCAGGGGATCGGCGTTCTGGTCGACCAGAAGTTCAAGAAGGGCTTGAGCACCACGTTTTTCGGCCAGCCGGTCAAGACCAATCCGCTGCTCGCCAAGCTCGTGCGTCAGTTCGGCTGCGAGGTTTACCCGGCGCGCTGCATCCGCTTGCCCGGCAATCGATTCCGCCTGGAGATCGAGCCCGCCGTCGCGATTCCCCGCAAGGAGGGCGGCAGCGTCGATGTCGAGGCGACGGCGCAGCTTCTGAACGACACGGTGGAGCGCTGGGTACGGGAATATCCCGGCCAATGGCTGTGGTATCATGATCGCTGGCAGGTGAAGCGCAAGTTGGCCCGCGAGACGAATACGAAAATGTAGACGGAGAAGCCTTCGGTTGGCTTTCTCAGCGTCGGCGTGCCTTATAAAAAAGGCATATGAAATTCGTGATATCGCGAAGGATCGGTTGAACGACGTCGTCGCCTGTGTAGAGTGAAACGGCGCATTTTCAGGCGTTTCGTTAACATGGTGTCATGCGGTCGGAATAGACATTTCCTGTCTGTTTGCGGTGACGCATGGGTGTGGGGATAAAGTCGTGAAGACGCTGATCGATTTGTTCTGGGTGAAATACAGCCAGATCCAGCAGGCAGTGACCGGCGGGGAAACCTCGCTGATCGACGTCCTCGACAGAGAGATCGAACCCCTTTTGAAGGCGATCGAGAGCGAACGTGCAAAGACGGTCGCTGATGCTCGCCTGCAGTTCCAGTTCCTGCTGGATCTCCTGAAGAAGGAGGCCGACGACTGCTCCAATGTCATGCGACACAGCAATGTGCTGTCGGATCTTGCCGAGCGCTATTTCGTCGAGTCGGAAACCGGAAATCTGATGGTGCGGTACCCAGGCATCGCCCCGGAACGGACTGCACTGCTTCCGAAGGTCCGGGCGGATGAGGGGTTGTTGAACGAGGCCATTCTCGACAGTCTGCCGGACCGTGTCTGCGTCGTCACGCCCGATTACCGCTATCTCTATGCGAATGTCCTTCACGCACAGCATGTCCATCAAACCCCGCTGTCCCTGATCGGACGGACGATTCTGGAATTCGCCGGGCTTCAGTTCTTCGAGGACAACCTGAAACCCCGCCTCGATCGCTGCTTTGGCGGCGAGACGGTGGATACGACCTATGCTCGCGAAATCGGTGGCCGGACGATCGTGATCCGGTCCCGCATGACCCCGTGCCGCACATCGACAGGGCAGATCATCGGCGCCATCATCGTCTATCAGGAACTCGCCAACCGTCGTCGCGCCATCGCGGCCTGAGTGAGCGGCCGCCGGCAAATTCAGGCCGTCGCGTCTCCTTCGCCCTCCAGAAGAGCCTTGAGCCGGGTCAGGTCTTTCCGCACCCAAGCGATATCGCGTGCGAAGCTGTCCTCACTCGTATCGGCCTGTTGCAACAGTGTGAACACGACCACGGCTCCCGAGCCGTTCGGTGTCACGCGGAAAGCATTGTAGGTTGTCACGCCTGTTTCCTCGACGACCGTATGGTCCATCACGCCGAGATCGTTCGCAGGCGTGAAGAATATCCTGACGGTTCCGAGTGGCCCGCTCGCAACCCAGTGATCGCCGGCAGGCTGGAGCCCGCTTGCAAGCCCGGATGCCCAGAGCGGCATCGTCTCGGGGCGGCTCGCATAGGCATAGACCGTGCCCGCATCCCGCTCGATGACGACCTCGACGGTTCGGACGTTCATCGTCATTTCGCTCTCTCCTTCTCCTCTTCGAGCATTCTCGGCGGTGCAGGCGCGGACACCTTTGCAGGACGTCCTCGCGCTGCTGCGACATCTGTCGGCATCGGAGAGGAAATGTAGCTTCGAACGTCAACAATGTCTTGTGGTTCACGCTTTCCGGTGCCAAAACTTGCCGCGTTCACCCATTCGGCAACCGGCTGCAACGGTCGGCACTGCGGGTACGACACATCAATGGAACGCCCGCCGATGACCGGCATCCCCGCGTTCCAGGATCTAATGGAGGCATACACGTGGCACAGGCGGAAATCGGCCTAATCGGGCTCGGCGTCATGGGGTCCAACCTCGCGCTCAACATTGCCGAGAAGGGCAACACGATCGCAGTGTTCAACCGCACGGTCGAGCGTACGAGAGAGTTCTACGAGGAGGCAGGCGATCTCAAGGATCGCATCATCCCCTGCGAGACGATCGAAGAGTTCGTTGCGGCGATCAAGCCGCCGCGGCCGATCATCATCATGATCAAGGCCGGCGAAGCGGTCGACCAGCAGATGGAAATCCTGAAGCCGCATCTCGAAGCGCACGACATCATGATCGATGCCGGCAACGCCAATTTCCGCGATACGATGCGCCGTTTCGACACCCTGAAGGATAGCGGCCTGACCTTTATCGGCATGGGCGTCTCCGGTGGCGAAGAAGGTGCACGCCATGGTCCCTCGATCATGGTCGGTGGCCTGGAAGAAAGCTGGACGCGCGTCGAAAAGGTTCTGACCTCGATTGCTGCCCGCTATGAAGGTGACCCTTGCGTGGCGTGGCTCGGCGAGAACGGTGCCGGACACTTCGTCAAGACCATCCATAACGGCATCGAATATGCCGACATGCAGATGATCGCGGAGATCTACGGCATCCTGCGCGACGGTTTGAAGATGAGCGCGACCGAGATCGCCGAGGTTTTCGCGACCTGGAACAAGGGCCGCCTCAATTCCTTCCTGATCGAGATTTCCGAAATCGTGCTCCGCGCTGGTGACCAGCTCGGTTCCGAGCCGCTCGTCGATGTCATCCTCGACAAGGCGGGCCAGAAGGGCACCGGCAAGTGGTCGGTGATCGAGGCGCAGAACATGGGCGTGCCGGCCACCGGCATCGAGGCGGCCGTCGCTGCCCGTAGCCTGTCGTCGATGAAGACCGAGCGTGAGGCTGCCGAGAAGATCCTCGGACTGCCGGATGTGCCGCCGCTGTCGATCGGCGACAAGGCCGCCTTCCTTGCCGATCTCGAAAACGCCCTGCTTGCGGCAAAGATCGGCGCCTATGCGCAGGGCTTCGCCGTTATGGCGGCTGCCTCCCGCGAGTTCGGCTGGAACCTGCCGATGCCGACCATCGCCCGCATCTGGCGTGCCGGTTGCATCATCCGCTCGCAGTTCCTCGACGAGATCACCAAGGCGTTCACCGAATCGCCGGATGCCGCGAACCTCATCGTCACCCCGGCCTTTGCCGCCATGGTCAAGGAAACCGACGGTCCGCTTCGTCGCGTCGTCTCCACCGCCGTTCTGGGCGGTCTCCCGGTCCCGGCACTCGCCTCGGCGCTCGGCTACTTCGACAGCTACCGCCGCGCCCGCGGCACGGCCAACATGATCCAGGCCCAGCGCGACTATTTCGGCGCCCATGGCTATGACCGCACGGACGGCAAGGACTCGCATCACGGCCCGTGGGGCAGCGGCCTCGTCGCCGAACGGTCCTGATCTGCCGAACGATCCTGATCTAAAGGGTCGAACGACCTGACGAAGAAAGGCCGCGCGGCGTATGTCGCGCGGCCTTCTTGCTGTTCTGAGAGAGGCGTCGTCAGCTCTTCGATCTGTCGAGGCCGCTCAGACTCTGAAGCTCTTCCGGCGGTCGGCCGGCGATGCGGGCGAGGACCGCCTTGGCGAGCTCGTGGCCGGCGTGGCGGATATCTTCCTTCATGGTGATGACCTCAGGGCGCAGCCAGCCGAGGAAATCGCTCGGCACCTTTGAGACGACGTCGATGTCGGCGCCGATCTTGCGGCCGGTCGCTTCGATGGCGGCAATCAGGGCGATGGTTCCCGCACCGCTCCCCGAGACGATGCCATCCGGCACCGCTCCGCCGCGCAGCAGGGTTTCGAATGCGGTGCGGATGTCGATCAGCGAATGGTCGATATCGACGGTGTCGAACGGGATCGTCTCGACGCCGAAGTCGCGGACCGCACGGTCGAAGCCGTTGC
Organism: Ferranicluibacter rubi; assembly: GCF_011603255.1. Lineage (GTDB taxonomy): Bacteria > Pseudomonadota > Alphaproteobacteria > Rhizobiales > Rhizobiaceae > Ferranicluibacter > Ferranicluibacter rubi. The sequence continues at coordinate 65,357 of NZ_JAANCM010000015.1, forward strand.
GCATATGCCTGTGATAGGTGAGGTGGGGCGGCGGCTGCAGCAGCGTCAGGCGACGGCGCCCGCGCTCCACCAGCGCCCGCACGGCGGCATAGGCGAAGCCCTCATTGTCATAGTCGTGATAGGGATGTGCCAGCCCCATATCGGTGCGTCCATGGGTGGCGAAGGGGAAGTTTCGCTCCAGCATCAGCGCCACGCGGGCATCCTTCGGCTCCGTGCGCGAGATGATGACGCCATCGGCGGCACCCGTGTCCAGCACGTAGCGAACCGGGGCGAGGGCGTCCCGCGAGGGGCTGTAGGGTGTGACGACGAGGTGATAGGGCGTGGCCGCCAGCACTTCGGAAATGCCGACGACGATCGGGCTGGTGAGACCCATGATTTCCTCCTCCAGCGACAGGACGAGACTGATGACGTTGGTCTTGCCGGTCCGCAGTCTCACGCCTGCGCGGTTCGGCTGGTAGCCGACCTGGCGCGCGACGAGGCGCACGCGCTCCTTCGTTTCCGCGCCGATATCGGGCGCGTCCTTCAAGGCGCGCGACACGGTGGTAATGCCGAGCCCGGTCATGAAGGCGATCGTTTTCAGCGTCGGGCGGTCGTTGCTGGGGAGGTGGAGTTGAGCGCTGCCGGTCTGCGGGCCGGCCTGCGCCGCCGTTTGTGGCAAACCATCGGTTTTCGTCGTCTCGGCCATCGATGCCTGCCCTTCCATCCGGTCCATGCAACCGGCGTGTCGCCAATCGTTCTAGCCGGTTCGACGCGGCTTGACCAATGTCACCCATTCCGTGCCTACACGAAAAATCTGTAACGATACAGTTGATCGTGACGATCTTTTGTGGCTCTCGGGTCAGGTTGCAATCTTCGGACGATACCAGAGTGACGCCGAAATAATTGCTGCACTGCAAATCGGCATGCCGCGGTTTATCAAGGCAATGATGGCGAAAATGACGCCTATTCAATGAGCTTCTTGCACCTAAATCCATATGCTGCAGCGCATTTCGGTGAGAACACGACCTTGCTGTCATGACAAAAATTCTCCCCCAGGTAGAATTAAAAGACTCTCAGAAAATTTAACGGTTGCTCTGTTGCGTGCTCGGAGCACATCCGCTACGTTTTTACGGCAACGTTACAGTGAGGGAGGAGACTCATGATGACACGCTTTCGCGCAGCAATTCTGGCTGCCGGTGTGGTACTGCCGCTCGGTGCGGCTCATGCCACGGATCTGGAAGTAACGCATTGGTGGACGTCCGGCGGGGAGGCTGCGGCGGTCGCGGAATTGGCCAAGGCGTTCGATGCGACCGGCAACAAATGGGTGGACGGCGCGATTGCCGGCTCGGGCGGCACGGCACGCCCCATCATGATCAGCCGCATCACCGGCGGCGACCCCATGGGCGCCACGCAGTTCAACCATGGCCGACAGGCCGAGGAACTGGTGCAGGCCGGCCTGATGCGCGACCTGACCGATGTCGCCACCGCTGAAAAGTGGAAAGAGGTCATCCGGCCGGCGAGCCTGCTCGACGCCTGCACGATCGACGGCAAGATCTATTGCGCACCCGTCAACATCCACTCCTGGCAGTGGCTGTGGCTCTCCAACGCGGCCTTCAAGACAGCCGGCGTGGAGGTGCCGAAGACCTGGGACGAATATGTCGCGGCGGCGCCCGCGCTGGAGAAGGCCGGCATCGTTCCGCTGGCACTCGGCGGTCAGGCCTGGCAGTCGGCCGGTCTGTTCGATGTGCTCCTGATTTCGCTGGGCGGCAAGGATCTCTATCTGAAGGTCTACAAGGACAAGGACGGGGAGACGGCCACGGGACCGGAGATCGCCAAGATCTTCAAGGCGGCGGACGATGCCCGCAAGATGGCCAAGGGCAGCAATGTCCAGGATTGGAACCAGGCCACCAACCTCGTCATCACCGGCAAGGCCGGCGGTCAGGTCATGGGCGACTGGGCGCAGGGCGAATTTCAGCTGGCCGACCAGAAGGCCGGCACGGACTACTCCTGCCTTCCGGGTCTCGGCATGAACGGCTTTCTCGCAACGGCCGGCGACGCCTTCTATTTCCCGCTCCTGAAGGACGAGGACAAATCGAAGGCGCAGGAAGCGCTCGCGAAGTCGCTGCTGGATCCAGCCACGCAGGTCGCCTTCAACCTGAAGAAGGGCTCGCTGCCCGTGCGCGGCGATGTCGATCTGTCGGCCACCAACGACTGCATGAAGAAGGGTCTTGATATCCTTGCCAAGGGCGACGTTGTTCAGGGTACGGACGAATTGCTCTCGGCCGACATCCAGAAGCAGAAGGAGGACCTGTTCTCCGAATTCTTCGCCAGCACCACGATGACCGTCGAAGACGCACAGACGCGTTGGGCCGGCATCATCGCCTCCGCCGAGTGATGAAGAGGTGGCGGCCTGTCGCCGTCACTATCCCCAACCAGCGATCACCCTCCGCATTCACCACCCGGGCCTCGACGAGGCCCGGGACCGCCCCGCCCTAGTCTCATGTTTGCCGCGCTCCGCCCATCAGGGAGAGCCACGAGGAGGCGCCTGCCGATGACGGTTCCAGCGACGACAGCTGCCCCACCGGCCCGGAAATCCACCCGGCCGAACCAGTATTTCCGCAATATGAGCGCGAAGATCGCGTCCATCCCGATGATCCTCACCGCCGTCGTCATCTTCGCGGGGGGCACACTCTGGACGGTGCTCTATTCCTTCACCAATTCGCGGCTGCTGCCACGCATGAGCTTCGTCGGCCTTGACCAGTACGAGCGCCTGTGGGCAGCACCCCGCTGGACGGTGTCGATCATCAATCTTGGTATCTACGGCATCTTCTCGCTGATCTTCAGCCTGCTGATCGGCTTTCTGCTGGCGGCGCTGATGGACCAGAAGATCCGGTTCGAGAACACCTTCCGCACGATCTTCCTCTATCCCTTCGCTCTCTCCTTCATCGTCACAGGTCTCGTCTGGCAGTGGATCCTCAATCCGGAATTCGGCATCCAGTCGGTCATCCGCTCGCTCGGCTGGACGTCCTTCCGCTTCGATCCGCTCTACGATCCCGCCCTCGTGATGTACGGCATCCTGATCGCCGCGCTCTGGCAGGGAACGGGCCTCGTCATGTGCCTGATGCTGGCCGGACTGCGCGGCATCGACGGGGAGATCTGGAAGGCCTCGCGCATCGACGGCATTCCCGCCTGGAAGACTTATCTCTTCATCGTCATCCCCATGATGCGGCCGGTCTTCATCACCACGCTCGTCATCATCGCCTCCGGCATCGTCAAGGTCTACGACCTCGTGGTGGCGCAGACCAGCGGCGGCCCGGGCATCGCATCCGAAGTGCCGGCGAAGTACGTCTACGACTACATGTTTCAGGCCCAGAACCTCGGTCAGGGCTTTGCAGCCTCCACCATGATGCTGCTGGCCGTCGCGATCATCATCATTCCCTGGGCCTATCTCGAATTCGGAGGACGCAAGCGTGGCTGATATCTCCTCCCTCAACACCACCGCCGTTGCCATCGACGCCGCCAAACCGCAATTGGCCGCCGGGCCCCGCGGCAAGCGCCCGGCGCGCGCCTTTTCCGGCACCAACATCATGGTCTACGGCACGCTGCTGGTGTTTGCCTGCTACTACCTGCTGCCGCTCTACGTGATGGTCGTGACCTCGCTGAAAGGCATGCCCGAGATCCGGCTTGGGAACATCTTCTCGCCCCCGGTCGAGATCACCTTCGAGCCCTGGGTGAAGGCCTGGTCGAGCGCCTGCACCGGCCTCAATTGCGACGGCCTGTCGCGCGGTTTCTGGAATTCGGTGCGCATCACGGTACCCTCGACCATCGCCTCCATCGCGCTCGCCTCGATCAATGGCTATGCGCTGGCCAACTGGCGCTTCAAGGGGTCGGAGACCTTCTTCATCGTCCTGATCATCGGGGCCTTCATTCCCTATCAGGTCATGATTTACCCGCTCGTCATCATCCTGCGCGAACTCGGCATCTACGGCTCGCTCACCGGCCTCATCATCGTCCATTCGATCTTCGGCATGCCGATCCTGACGCTGCTCTTCCGCAACTACTTCGTCTCGCTGCCCGAGGAGCTGTTCAAGGCGGCCCGCATCGACGGGGCAGGGTTCTGGATGATCTATTTCCGGATCATGTTGCCGATGTCGCTGCCGATCTTCGTGGTCGCGATGATCCTGCAGATCACCGGCATCTGGAACGACTTCCTGTTCGGCGTCGTGTTCACCCGCCCCGAATATTATCCGATCACCGTCCAGCTCAACAACATCGTCAATTCGGTGCAGGGCGTGAAGGAATACAACGTCAACATGGCCGCCACGCTGCTGACCGGCGCCGTTCCCCTCATCGTCTATTTCGTTTCCGGGCGCCTGTTTGTCCGCGGCATCGCCGCCGGCGCCGTGAAAGGCTGATCCTCATGACGTCAAGCGTTTCCATCCAGGATCTGTCGCTGAGCTTCGGCGCAGTCACCGTTCTCGAAAACCTCAATCTCGATATCCGCGACGGCGAGTTCCTCGTGCTGCTCGGTTCGTCCGGCTGCGGAAAATCGACCCTGCTCAACTGCATCGCCGGGCTTCTGGAAATCTCCGACGGGCAGATCTTCATCAAGGGCAAGAACGTCACCTGGGAGGAGCCCAAGGACCGCGGCATCGGCATGGTGTTCCAGTCCTATGCGCTCTACCCGCAGATGACCGTCGAAAAGAACCTGTCCTTCGGGCTCAAGGTCGCCAAGATGCCGCAGCCGGAGATCGACAAGCGCGTGGCCCGCGCCGCCGAGATCCTGCAGATCCAGCCACTCCTGAAGCGCAAGCCGGCCGAGCTTTCCGGCGGCCAGCGGCAGCGCGTCGCGATCGGGCGGGCCCTTGTGCGCGACGTCGATGTCTTCCTGTTCGACGAGCCGCTGTCAAACCTCGATGCGAAACTGCGCTCCGAACTGCGCGTCGAGATCAAGCGGCTGCACCAGTCGCTGAAGAACACCATGATCTACGTCACGCACGACCAGATCGAGGCGCTGACGCTCGCCGACCGCATCGCCGTCATGAAGAGCGGCGTCATCCAGCAACTGGCCGATCCGATGACGATCTATAACGCACCCGAAAACCTCTTCGTCGCCGGCTTCATCGGCTCGCCGTCGATGAACTTCTTTCGCGGCACGGTGGAGGAGAAGGGCGGCCGCAAGATCGTGCACGTCGGCGGCGTCGATTTCGCGATCGACGCCTATCCCGCCCGCGCGCCGATCCTCTCCGGCACCAACGTCGTGCTCGGCATCCGCCCGGAGCATGTGACGGTGGACGAGGTGCCGGCCGGCGGCGATGCGCATGCGGCGGTGGTCGATATCGAGGAGCCGATGGGCGCGGACAACCTTCTCTGGCTGAAGCTTGCCGGTCAGACCATGTCGGTGCGGATCGCCGGGTCGCGCCGCTACGCCCCGGGATCGCAGGTCCGCCTCGGCATCGACATGGGCATGGCGTCGATCTTCGATTCGGGCACGGAGCAGCGGTTGTGACGGGTAGGCGTTGCTGCTGCATTGCTGGAACCGTTGCCGGGCGCCGCAGCCCCTCACCCTAGCCCTCTCCCCGCCTGCGGGGAGAGGGGACGTGCCTCAAGGCCGCTCCGAGTCCCTTCTCCCCGCCAGCGGGGAGAAGGTGGCGGCAGCCGGATGAGGGGCCGCGACCTCGCAGCGAGTTGAGGGATTGCGGCCTTATCGCAGAACGAACCGAGCAAACATGACCAAGCAGAGACCCGAAATGACCAACACCGTCACCACCCACACCACCGATCTCTCCGGCACCTGGACACTGTCGAGCCTCAACGCGAAACACACCCTCACCATGCCGGTCCCCGGCGATGTCCACAGCGCGCTGCTCGCAGCCGGCATCATCCCGGATCCCTATGTCGGCCGCAACGAGGCCGACGTGCAGTGGGTGGCCGAACAGGACTGGGTGCTGGAGCGGACCTTCGACATCACAGATGCCGCCGCGACCGACAGCTGGTATCTCGACCTCGCCGGGCTCGACACGGTGGTGGATGTCTATCTCAATGACGCCCTCGTGCTCGAAGCCGACAACAGCTTCCGCCGCTACCGGCCGGACGTGACCGGCAAGCTCGTTCCCGGCACCAACCGGCTGAAACTTGTCATCAGATCCTCCGTGCGCGAGAGCGCCGAGCGGCAGGCGAAGCAACCGTTCTACATTCCCTATTCCACCGCCAATTCCCCCATCCCGAACGGCAGCATGCTGCGCAAGGTCCAGTGCCATTTCGGCTGGGACTGGAACATCGCCATCGCCCCCCTCGGCGTCTATGAGCCGCCGCTCCTCAAGCGGCTGGCGGAGGCGCGGGTCGAGCATGTGACGACGCGGCAGGACTGGCATCAGGACGGCTCGGTCGATCTCGTCGTCACCGCCGCGCTCTTCGCCACGAAAACCGGCCATGCCTCCGTCAGCTTCGATCTCGATGGCACCGTGCAGACGCTGGATGTCGATCTCGCCAGGGGCACGACCACCGTTGAGCATGTCTTCCCTGTCCGACAACCGAACCTCTGGTGGCCGGCCGGTAGCGGCGAGCAGGCGCTGTCGCGCCTCGTCGTTTCCGTCGGCGGCGATCGTGTCGAAAAGACCATCGGTTTTCGCAGAATCGAACTCCTGACCGATCCGGACGAGGCCGGCAGCCGCTTCGCCTTCCGCGTCAACGGCGTCGAGATCTTCTGCCGCGGAGCGAACTGGATCCCGGCCGATGCGCTGTTCTCGCGTGTGACGCAGGCCGGTGTCGAGGACCTGCTGCAGTCGGCGGTCGATGCACATATGAACATGATCCGCGTCTGGGGCGGCGGCTTCTACGAGCCGGACTGGTTCTACGACCTCTGCGACCGGCTGGGCCTCATGGTCTGGCAGGACTTCATGTTCGCCTGCAATCTCTATCCCTCGACCACGGATTTCCTCGACAACGTCGCCGCCGAAGTGGAGGATCAGGTGCGCCGCCTGTCGTCGCATCCCTCCATCGCGCTGTGGTGCGGCGACAACGAGCTCGTCGGCGCGCTGACGTGGTTCGAGGAGAGCCGGAGGGATCGCGACCGCTATCTCGTCTCTTACGACCGCCTGAACCGGACCATCGAGACCACGATGAAGAAGGCCGCGCCGGACCTGATCTGGTGGCCATCGAGCCCGGCCGTCGGTCCGCTCAACTTCGGGGACGCCTGGCACGCCGATGGCGCGGGCGACATGCACTACTGGTCGGTCTGGCACGAGAACAAGTCGTTCGACAACTACCGCACCGTGCGCCCGCGCTTCTGCTCGGAGTTCGGTTTTCAGTCCTACACATCCATGCCGGTGATCCATCAATTCGCCGCCGCTAAGGACCTCAACATCGCCTCGCCGGTGATGGAGAGCCACCAGAAGAATGCCGGGGGCAACGAGCGGATTGCGGGCACCATGTTCCGCTACTTCCGCTTTCCCAAGGATTTTTCGAGCTTCGTCTATCTCAGCCAGATCCAGCAGGGCCTCGCCATCAAGACGGCCGTGGAGTTCTGGCGGTCGCTCAAACCCCATTGCATGGGCACGCTCTACTGGCAGCTGAACGACACCTGGCCGGTCGCATCCTGGTCGAGCCTCGACTATGGCGGCAGCTGGAAAGCCATGCATTACATGGTGCGCCGCTTCTTCCAGCCGGTCGCCGTCGCCGCCATTCCGTCGGACGATGGGAAGACCATCGCGCTGTCGATGGTCAACGACACACGGGAAGCCGTCAGCATCGAGGTGCAGACGTTCCTCGTCTCGCTGTCGGGGGAGCGCCGCCCGCTGATGGCGGCGAGCGGTACTTGCCCGGCCGATCGCGCCGCAACGCTCGTGGAGCTTTCCGCTGCCGACATCCCGGAAGGCATGCTGCTGTTCTGGACCTTCGAGGCCTCGGACGGCGCGCGGGGCGAGGGGCATTACGTTCCCGGAACCTACAAGGCGCTCGATCTCGAACCGTCCGGCCTGCATCTGACGACGGCCAGCCAGGACGGTGGCATCGACGTCACCGTCTCCGCAAAGAGCCTCGCTCTCCACGTGATGATCGAGGCCGATGTCGCCGGGCGCTTCAGCGACAACGCCTTCGACCTCACCGCGGGGACAAGCCGCACGGTCCGCTTCACACCATCGACGCCGGGCGAGGGCCCGTCGCCGGTCTTCACCGTCTACGACCTGCAATCCTCGGCTGGTTGACGCTCCCCGACGGAGCCAGAGACCGACCCGCATTTCTAAAAAAGGACAGTTCCATGAGACCGCTCAGCTTCCAGCTCTACTCCGCCCGCAACTTTCCGCCGCTGTCCGATGCCCTGCATATCGTGGCCAAGGCCGGCTACGGCCACGTCGAAGGCTATGGTGCGCTCTATGGCGATCACGACGACAGCGCGGTGAAGGCGCTGAAAGCCGATCTCGACCGCAACGGGCTGACGATGCCGACCGGGCATTTCAGCCTCGACATGCTGGAGAGCCATCCGGAACGGGCCATCGAAGTGGCGAAGATGCTGGGCATCGCAACGATCTACTGCCCCTATGTCCTGCCCGAAAACCGTCCGACGGATGCGGCTGGCTGGAAGGCCTTCGGTGCCCGGCTGCAGAAGGCCGGAGAGAAAGTCCGGGCAGCCGGGCTCGGTTTCGGCTGGCACAATCACGACTTCGAATTCGCGGCCCTGCCGGACGGCACGGTGCCGATGGACCTGATCTTCGAAGGCGGTCCGGATCTCGAATGGGAAGCCGACATCGCCTGGGTGATCCGTGGAGGCGCCGATCCGCTGGCCTGGATCGACCGCTATGCGGGCAGGATCACCGCCGTTCACGTCAAAGACATCGCCCCGGCCGGCGAGAACACGGACGAGGACGGCTGGGCGGATGTCGGGCACGGAACGGTCGACTGGAAGGGGCTTTATGCCCGTCTCGCCTCGACACCGGCGAAGATCTACATCGTCGAGCACGACAATCCGAGCGATCTCGCCCGCCTTGCCGAACGCTCCATCGCCTCCATCAAGACCTTCTGACAGCACGACCTTTTCAAAGGAGCATACGTCATGACACAGGATCTCGGCGTCGGCATCATCGGATGCGGCAATATTTCCACCACCTATTTCCGGCTTGCGCCCCTGTTCAAGGGCATCGAAATCCGCGCCTGCGCGGACATCAATCCGGCTGCGGCCGAAGCGCGGGCCGGCGAGTACGGCGTCAAGGCTCAGTCGATCGACGAGCTGCTCGCCAACCCGGATATCGACATCGTCGTCAATCTGACCATTCCGGATGCGCATTTCCCCGTCTCCAAGCAGATCTTGGAAGCCGGCAAGCACGTCTACTCCGAAAAGCCGCTCGTGCTGACGCTGGAGCAGGGCGAGGCGCTTCGCGCCCTTGCGACATCGAAGGGCCTCACCGTCTGCTGTGCGCCGGATACGTTCCTTGGCGGCGCGCATCAGCTGGCCCGTGCCCAGGTCGATAGCGGCCGCATCGGCCGCGTCACCTCCGGCACCTGCCACGTCATGAGCCCCGGCATGGAGATGTGGCATCCCAACCCGGACTTCTTCTTTCTGCCGGGTGCAGGGCCGGTGCTCGATCTCGGACCCTATTACGTCGCCAACCTCATCAACCTCATCGGCCCGGTGAAGCGCGTCGCGGCTCTGGCATCCAAGGCGGCGAAGACCCGCACCATCTCGAGCGAGCCCCGCAAGGGCCAGGTCATCCCGGTGAAGACGCCGACGAACATTCATGCGCTTCTCGAATTCCACAGCGGTGCAACTGTGACGCTGACGGCGAGCTGGGATGTCTGGTCGCATCGCCACGGCAACATGGAGCTCTACGGCACTGAGGGCTCGCTCTATGTGCCGGACCCCAATTTCTTCGGCGGCAAGGTCGAGGTCAGCGGCAAGGGCAAGGAAATTTCGCCGCTCGAGCGCTGGGATCACCCGTTCTCCGTGGAGAATCAGGAGCACCCGCAGGGTCCGCTCGCCAATTATCGCACGGCCGGTCTCGCCGACATGGCGCAGGCCATTACCGAGGGCCGTGACCCGCGCTGCTCGCTGGAGCGCACGCTCCACGGCGTCGATGTCATGGTCTCGATCCTGAAGTCGGGCGACGAGGGACGGTTCGTGGACCTCACCACCACCTGCACCCAGCCGGCCCCGCTCGGCATCGAGGCGGCGCGGGCGCTGCTGCGGTAGACGGCAACACCTGCGGCCGCCCCTCATCCGGCTGCCGCCACCTTCTCCCCACCCGTGGGGAGAAGGGACGTGTGGCACCTCTTTCATCCCACGTCAAAACAACGAGCAGGGCGCGTCCCCTCTCCCCGCTCTTGCGGGGAGAGGGTTAGGGTGAGGGGCTGAGCACCCCCGATAAAAACAAAATCCGCGTGACGGTTCCTGCCGCCGGCGTTCTGCGATAGACCACGCCGACACCGACGAACGGAGGACAAGACAATGACCTGGCATCCCGCCGACACCCGCTACGACACGATGATCTACAACCGCTGCGGCCGCTCCGGCCTCAAGCTGCCGGCGATCTCCTTCGGGCTGTGGCACACCTTCGGCGAAACCACGCCGCATGCGCTGAAGCGCGAGATGTGCCAGACCGCCTTCGATCTCGGCATCACCCATTTCGACCTCGCCAACAATTACGGCCCGCCCTACGGCGCTGCCGAAACGGCCTTCGGCGAGATCTTCAAACAGGACTTCAAGCCTTATCGCGACGAGATGATCATTTCGTCCAAGGCCGGCTACGACATGTGGCCGGGTCCTTACGGCGAATGGGGCAGCCGCAAGTACCTGATCGCGTCCTGCGACCAGAGCCTGAAGCGCATGGGCCTCGACTATGTCGATATCTTCTACTCGCACCGCTTCGACCCCGAGACGCCGCTGGAAGAGACCTGCGGCGCGCTCGATCATATCGTCCGGTCCGGCCGGGCGCTCTATGTCGGCATCTCCTCCTACAACTCGCAGCGGACCCGCGAAGCGGCCGCGATTCTCAAGGACCTCGGCACGCCGCTTCTGATCCACCAGCCGAGCTACTCGATGATCAACCGCTGGGTCGAGGACGACGGGCTGCTGGATACGGTCGAGGATCTCGGCGTCGGTTCCATCGTGTTCTCACCACTGGCGCAGGGCATGCTGACGACGAAGTATCTGAACGGTATTCCCGGCGACAGCCGCGCTGCCCTGAACCACTATCTCAACCAGCGCCTCATCCGTCCCGAGGTCATCGACAACGTCCGCAAGCTCAACGAGATCGCCACCCGTCGCGGCCAGACGCTGGCGCAGATGGCGCTTGCCTGGGTGCTGCGCGGCGGCCGCGTGACCTCGGCGCTGATCGGCGCCAGCAAGACGTCGCAGATCGTGGATTGCGTCAAGGCGATCGACAATCTGTCGTTCACGGCCGAGGAACTGGCCGAGATCGACACCTATGCCCGCGAGGCCGACATCAACCTCTGGGCCAAGTCGGCCGAACTGGCCTGACGTTCAACGCTCTGCAAGCCGGCGCATTGCCGGCTTGCTCACTCTGCCCGGTTCAAGCCGGCGTTGTGGAAAACACGCGGGGACGCAGGATTTCCAGCGTTCCGCGCGCCGTCGTCCGGAAGGGGAACTCCGGCGCGGTGTCGAATTCAACATGCTGGCCGTCGGCGGTCACCGCAAGGATCCGCTTGGAATCCGGGCGGTCGATGACACGCAGGATGACGGCGGGGATGCCGGCGCCGTCCTCGCGCCAGATGACGTCGGCCGGTCGGAAGAACAGTTCCGCCGGACCGTCGGGCACGCCCGCCGCATCGAACAGGATCTCGTTGACGCTGGCGCGGCCGGCCGTCACCGTCGCCCTCAAGCGGTTGGCATCACCGAGGAAATTCATCACGAAGGCATTTTCGGGCGCGCGGCAGACCTCTTCCGGCGTGCCGGTCTGCACGATCCGGCCCTTGTCGAGGATGACGACGCGATCGGCGAGATCGAGCGCTTCGGCCTGATCGTGGGTAACGAAGAGCGTCGTGATGCCCAGTTCCTCGTGGATCTTGCGCAGCCAGCGGCGAAGGTCGCGCCGCACATTGGCGTCCAGCGCGCCGAAGGGTTCGTCGAGCAGCAGCACCTTCGGATCGACCGCGAGCGCCCGGGCGAGCGCCACGCGCTGGCGCTGGCCGCCGGAGATCTGCGCGGGGAAGCGATCCTTCAGTCCGTCGAGTTGGACCAGCCGGAGGAGATCGGCCACGCGCTCCGTGATTTCGGCCGTCGAGCGGCGGGTCTTGGAGACCTTCATGCCGAAAGCGATGTTCTCGCCGATCGTCATGTGCGGGAACAGCGCATAATGCTGGAACACGAAGCCGACGCCGCGGTTGCGGACCTCGATGTCGGTGGCGTTCTCCTCGCCAAAGAAGATCGCGCCCTCATCGGGATATTCGAGCCCTGCGACCATGCGCAGGATCGTCGTCTTGCCGGAGCCCGAGGGGCCGAGCAGGGCGACCAGTTCGCCGCTTTCGATCTCCAGCGAGACGCCATGGACGGCGCGGAAGGTGTCGAAGGTCTTGACGATCGTATCGAGGCGGATCTTCACGGCTTGGATATCCCCGGTTCAGTCGTTTCAAAGGTCGGACCCGCCAACGCGGGACGCCGGACGCGGCCGGCGCCGCGGCGCTCCAGCGCGACCTTGGCGATCAGCGTCACGATGGCAAGGCTTGCGAGAATCGAGGCGGCGGCGAAGGCGCCGACCGCGTTGTAGTCGTGGTAGAGCAGTTCAATGTGCAGCGGCAGCGTGTTGGTCTGGCCGCGGATATTGCCCGAGACGACCGAGACGGCGCCGAATTCCCCCATGACGCGGGAATTGCAGAGGATGACGCCGTAGAGCAGCGCCCATTTGATGTTGGGCAGCGTCACCGAGAAGAACGTCCGCCAGCCGCTGGCGCCGAGCGAGGTCGCGGCTTCCTCCAGATCCCGGCCCTGCGCCTGCATCAGCGGAATGAGTTCGCGGGCGGCGAAGGGTGCGGTGACGAAGAGGCTGGCCAGCACGATGCCGGGCAGAGCGAAGAGGATCTTCATGTCGGCCGATTGCAGCGTCTCGCCGAACAGGCCCTGAAGGCCGTAGACGAAGAGATAGGCGACACCGGCGACGATCGGTGAGACCGAGAAGGGGATCTCGATGACGACGAGCAGCAGGCGGCGTCCGGGGAAGTCGAACTTGGTGATGGCCCAGGCGGCGGCCACGCCGAAGATCGTGTTGATGGGCACGGCGATGAGTGCCGTCAGCGCCGTCATCCAGATGGCATGCACGGTGTCGCGGTCGGTGATCGATTTTGCGAAATACGCGGCACCCTTGGAGAACGCCTGCACGCCGATGATGGCGAGCGGGGCGACGATAACCAGCGCCACCAGCAGGAGAACGACCGCGATGAGGCTGTTGCGGAAGACCGGCTTTTCGCCGATGCGCGGCGGGCGACGGGTTTTCGTTTTGGTCATCGTTAGCCCTTCACCGTGTAGCGCAGGGCGCGGGTCTGCAGGATATTGGTGATTGCGAGCATTAGGAACGCGGCCATGAGCATGACGGAGGCGATGGCGGCGGAGGCGGGGTAGTCGTATTCCTCCAGCCGGATGAAGGCGAGGAGGGCGGTGATTTCCGTCTCGTAGGGCTGGTTGCCGGCGATGAAGATGATGGCACCGAACTCGCCGAGGCTGCGCGCAAAGGACAGCGACAGGCCGGCAAGGATGGCGGGGAAGAGCTGCGGCAGCAGCACCTTGGCGAAGATTTCGCTATCGCTCGCACCCAGTGTTTGTGCTGCCTCTTCCAGCGCGCCGTCGAGCTCTTCCAGCACCGGCTGCACCGTGCGCACGATGAAGGGCAGGCTGGTGAAGGCCATGGCGATGATGATGCCGAGGGGTGTGTAGGCGACCTTGAGCCCAAGCGTCGAGAGGGCACTGCCGAACCAGCCATTGCTGGCAAACAGTGTCGTCAGCGCGATGCCCGCCACCGCCGTCGGCAGCGCGAAGGGAAGATCAACCAGCGCATCGACGATGCGGCGGCCTGGAAAGCGATAGCGGACGATGACCCAGGCGAGCGCCATGCCGAAGACGAGGTTGAAGGCGGTCGCGGCGGCAGCGCAGAGCAGCGTCACGCGATAGCTGGCGACGGCGCGGTCGGACGAGATGATCGTCCAGTAATCGCCCGGACCGAGGCTGGCCGCCTTGAAGATCAGCGCGCCGAGCGGCAGCACCACGATCACGGCGACATAGACCAGCGTGATGCCGAGGGTCAGCGGCAAGCCGGGAAGAATGCGCCGAGCCAAGGCCGGTCCTCTTTCTTGTCAGGTCGCGTGGGCGGCGAAGGCCGTCCTGCGGTTGTTCACGGGCCGCAGCTTGGTCCTCACCGGTGACGATGGGGCAAGCTGCAAACGGATGGAAGCCGCGGGGGACGTCTTGTCCCGCCGCGGCTTCCGTTTTCCATAGATTGGCCCTGCGATCAACGGCTGCCGTAAAGTTTGTCGAGATGGCCGCCTTCGGCGAACTCTTCCTTCTTCACATTGGCCCACCCACCGAACACGTCTTCGACCTTGAGAAGGCGGATATCCGGGAACTGATCCTTGAATTTCGCCGCGACGGTTGCGTCGTTCACGCGGTTGCCGTTCTCGGCAAGAATGGTCTGGCCTTCGGGCGTGTAGAGGAAGTCGAGATAGGATTTCGCGAGATCGCGGGTCCCATGCTTGTCCACGACCTTGTCGACCACGGCGACCGGGAATTCCGCGAGCAGGCTGACGGAGGGGACGACGATATCGAACTTGTCCTCGCCGAATTCCTTGGCGATGCCCTTGGTCTCCGCCTCGAAGGTGATCAGCACGTCGCCGGTCTCGCGCTCGACGAAGGTGGTGGTGGCGGCGCGGCCGCCCGTGTCGAAGACGGGAACGTTATCGAACAGCTTGGCGATGAACGCGTCCACCTTGGCCGGGTCGTCCTTGAAGGTCTCCTTGGCGAAGGCGAGCGCTGCCAGATAGGTGTAGCGCGCATTGCCGGAGGTCTTGGGGTTGGGGAAGATGACCTTCACGTCGTCGCGAACGAGATCGTTCCAGTCCTTGATGCCCTTCGGGTTGCCCTCGCGCACGAGGAAGGCCGGGAAGGAATAATAGGGAGACGCGTTGTTCGGGAAATCCGTCTTCCAGTCGTCGGTGACGAAGCCGCCCTTCACCAAGGCGTCGATGTCGATGACCTGATTGAACGTGACGACATCGGCTTCCAGACCTTCCAGAACGGCGCGCGCCTGCTTGGATGATCCACCATGCGACTGATCGACGGTTACGCCGGGGTGCTTGGCGACGAAGGCTTCGTTGACCTTCTCGAACAGCTCGCGCGAAATATCGTAGGACGCGTTGAGCAGCTTGTCGTCGGCATGGGCGGAAGCGGTCAATGCGGCCAGGGCGGCACCGATCAGAAGGAAGCGTTTCATTCAAGTCTCCGGTAGGTTGATGGCGGTATCATAGGGTGGTGTCGCTGTGTGTCCGAGGTCGGCTATCTCAGGTTGTTCGACCATCCGGGAAAATTATTGCCGGGATGAGGGCCGGGGCAGAAAACCTGTCGTCGTCATTGGCATGTCTGCGGCATGTCTCCCTTTGCGGCGAAAGTCGAAGACCCCGGTCGCCGCCTCTGCTGGACACGGCGACCGGGGCGTGTAATCTGCCCTTCGGGCAAGCGGTTTTCGACAAGTAAACCGCCTCTGGGATCCGGCGTCTGCAAGGGCGCCCGCAGGGAGGACAGACCGGCATTCTACCGGCTGACTGCGACAGGAGGAGAGACAGAACATGGATCGTCGTTCATTTATTCGTCGAGCAGGGATTGGCGGCGCCGGAGCGGCCGCTGCGACCGTGCTGGCAGCACCTGCCATCGCCCAGACGACCCCGAAAGTCTCGTGGCGGCTGACCTCGTCCTTCCCGAAATCGCTCGACACGATCTATGGCGGCGCCGAGGTGATCGCGAAATATGTCTCCGAGGCGACGGACGGCAATTTCCAGATCCAGGTCTTTGCGGCCGGCGAGATCGTTCCCGGCCTGCAGGCGGCAGATGCCGCGTCATCCGGCACGGTCGAGGCCTGCCACACGGTTTCCTATTACTATTGGGGCAAGGACCCGGTCTGGGCGCTGGGCGCCGCCGTTCCCTTCGCGCTGAACGCCCGTGGCCATAATGCCTGGCAGTATCACGGCGGCGGCATCGACATGTTCAACGAGTTCCTCGCGCCGCAGGGTCTGGTCGCCTATCCCGGTGGCAATACCGGCGTTCAGATGGGCGGCTGGTTCCGCAAGGAAATCAAGACCGTCGCCGACCTGCAAGGCTTGAAGATGCGTGTCGGCGGCTTTGCCGGCAAGGTCATGCAGACCCTCGGCGTCGTGCCGCAGCAGATCGCCGGCGGCGACATCTATCCCTCGCTCGAAAAGGGTACGATCGACGCGGCGGAATGGGTCGGTCCCTATGACGACGAGAAGCTCGGCTTCTACAAGGTCGCGCCCTACTACTACTATCCCGGCTGGTGGGAAGGCGGCCCGACCGTCCACGCCATGTTCAACAAGACGGCCTTCGACGGCCTGCCGAAGGCCTACCAGTCGCTGCTGCGCACCGCCTGCCAGGCGGCGGATGCCAACATGCTGCAGAAGTACGACTACCTGAACCCTGCCGCGATCAAGCGGCTTGTCGCGTCCGGTGCGAAGCTCAGCCCGTTCAGCGCCGAAATCCTGTCCGCCTGCTTCGACGCCTCCAACAAGGTCTATGCCGACATGGAAGCGACGAACCCGGCCTTCAAGAAAATCTGGGGCTCGATCAAGGCCTTCCGTGCCGAGTTCTACCTCAACGCGCAGATCGCGGAATACAATTACGACACGTTCATGATGATCCAGCAGCGCAACGGCAAGCTCTGATCGGTTTTCACTGTTTCAAAGACCGCCGCCGGAGCCCGTTCTCAACCACGGGCTCCGGCGGTTTTCGTTTGCCAGTCTACCCCATGAAAAACGGCCGGGGATGAGCCCGGCCGTTCTGTCGTTTCGACCACGCCTATTTGAATGATGGCGGGGCACTGAGGTCGTTGGCGGGCGGTGCCGCGGGGTCGGCGGGTTTCGTGCCGTCCAGCGGGTTTCCGGGAGGAAGTTGCAGGCCGCCGGGGAGGCTCAAGCCCCCGCCATTGGTGCCGAAGCCGGGGACCTCGATCTTGATCGTGTTCGGGTCCACCACGGCGCCGTCACCCTTGTAGTGCATGACCATCTGCGGAAACATGATCGTCAGCGCCACCATGAGGATCTGGATGCAGACGAAGGGCACGGCACCCCAGTAGATCTGGCCGGTGGTCACCGGCGGCGTCATCTTGCCGGTGAGGCGGTCGAGATAGGGGATCTTCGGAGCGACCGAGCGCAGGTAGAACAGCGCGAAGCCGAAGGGCGGGTGCATGAAGCTCGTCTGCATGTTGATGCCGAGCAGGACACCGAACCAGATCAGGTCGATGCCGAGCTTGTCCGCCGCCGGTGCCAGCAGGGGCACGATGATGAAGGCGAGTTCGAAGAAATCGAGGAAGAAGGCGAGGAAGAAGACGAGCGCGTTGACCGCGATCAGGAACCCGGTTTCACCGCCCGGCATGCCCGTCAGCAGGTGTTCGACCCAGATGTGGCCGTTGACGCCGTAGAAGGTGAGCGAGAAGACGCGGGCGCCGATGAGAATGAAGAGCACGAAGGCCGACAGGCGTGTCGTGGCGGTCAGCGCCGAGCGGATCACCTCCATCGACAGGCGGCCCTTGGCGCCGGCCATGATGAGCGCGCCGACCGCACCCATGGCGCCGCCTTCCGTCGGCGTGGCGATGCCGAGGAAGATGGTGCCGAGCACGAGGAAGATCAGCGCCAGCGGCGGGATGAGGACGATGATGACCTGCTGGGCCAGCCGCGACATCATGTTGAGCTTCGTCGTGCGGTCGATGAGGGCGACCACGTAGATGAAGGCGACGCCGCAGGTGCCGCCGAGAATGTCGGCATCCGCCCCGTAGGTCGGTGACAGCATGACATGGGCGGCATAGGCGAAGGCGAAGGCCACCACGAGGGCGACGATAAGCGAGGTGACGCCGGAGCCGAGGGTGCGCGCCTCGAGCGGCAAAGCCGGCATGGCCTCGCGCTTCAGGAAGGACATCAGCAGGATATAGCCCATGTAGAGGCCGGTAAGGACGAGGCCGGGGATGAGCGCGCCGGCATACATGTCGCCGACCGAGCGGCCGAGCTGGTCGGCAAGGACGATGAGGACCAGCGAGGGCGGGATGATCTGCGCCAGGGTGCCGGATGCGGCGATGACGCCGGAGGCGAGGCTGCGGTCGTAGCCGTAGCGCAGCATGATCGGCAGCGAGATGAGGCCCATGGCGATGACCGAGGCCGCGACGACGCCGGTGGTGGCGGCCAGCAGCGCGCCGACGAAGATGACCGCATAGGCGAGGCCGCCGCGGACGGGGCCGAACAGCTGGCCGATCGTATCGAGCAGATCCTCCGCCATGCCGGATTTCTCCAGCACGATGCCCATGAAGGTGAAGAAGGGGATGGCGAGCAGCGTGTCGTTCGACATCACCCCCCAGAAGCGGTCCGGCAGGGCGTTGAGCAGCGGCCAGGACAGGTTGATGCTGTCCGAATAGGGGGCGAGTTCGACGCCGATGACGAAGAACAGGAGGCCGTTCGCGGCCAGCGAAAAGGCGACGGGGTAGCCGATCAGCATGAAGACGATCAGCGAGAGGAACATGATGGGCGCGAGGTTTTCGGCGATGAACTCGATCACGGGCGCACCTCCGGAGCGACATTAGACGGCGCGGTTTCCAGCGGCGCATGTGTCGGCACGTAAGGCGCGGGATCGTCGATGGCGCCGCGCATGATGGCGATCTTCTTGATGATCTCGGAAACGCCCTGGAAGGCCAGCAGAACAAAGCCAGCGAGGAGGATGGCCTTTGCCGGCCAGAGGATGAGGCCGCCGGCGCTGGAGGACATTTCGCCGGAGACGTAGCTCATGCGGACATAGGGGATGAGGTAGACGATCATCACGAGCACGAAGGGCATCAGGAACAGGAGGTGGCCGAGCAGGTCGATCCAGTGCTGCACCCGGCGCGAGAAGTTGCCGTAGACGACGTCGATGCGGATGTGCTCGTTCTGCTTCAGCGTGTAGGCGGCGGCCAGCATGAAGGCGGCGCCGAAGAGGTACCATTGCGCCTCGAGCCAGGCATTGGACGACATGTTGAAGGCTTTGCGGATGATCGCGTTGCCGGCGCTGACGAGCACGGCGACGAGGATGAGCCACGTCACGGACTTGCCGATGAACTCCGTCGTCGCATCGATCAGGCGGCTGAGGCCCAGCAATGGTGTCATGTCGATCTCCCCCTCTTAAAGCGTGTCGCGATTGCTCCGTACGCTTTAAGCTCCTGTTTTTTCGCATGTCGTTATCGCAAAACCGCTGCATACTTTTGCGCGACATGCTTCAGCCGCTCTCCCCAGCGGCCTTCCCTCGGCCACAGTGCCGATTTCGGCCGTGCTTTCAAGCGGTTTGGGCCGTTTCGCGCGGTGTTTGGCCGGGATGCGACCAAAGTCGCAGATGCGGCATGGCCGGCATCTGGAGGTCTCAAGTGCCAGCCTCTGTGCGGGAGGCTGCCCTAAAATTTCATGCGTTTGATGATGAATGACTTATAATATGCTGATATAGTTACGGAAATGTAATGTGCATCTTCATTTTCCGTTCATCATCCCGGGCCTAGTTTCCGGCTGTCTCGAAACACGAAGGACATGCCTCATGAAACGTCTCATCATCACCCTGCTCGCCACATCCTTCCTTGCCGCGCCCGGCGCTTTCGCCGCGCCGCAGGACCGGAACGACGGTGCCCGGGGCCGGACGGTCGAGCGGCATTCGACCACGACGATCAAGAAAACGGAGGTGCGCAAGAACCGCTGGGCCCGCGGCCACCGCCTGTCGCCTGCCGAACGCCGCCGCACCGCCGAGGTCCGCGACTACCGCCGTTACCGCCTGAACGCCCCGCCGCGTGGTCAGCGCTGGGTCAAGGTCGACAACGACTTCCTGCTCATCAGCGTCGCCACCGGCGTCATCGTCGGCCTCGCCTCCAGCCGGTAAGCCATGTTCGCCGCAGCTCTCTTTGCGGAGCTGCGGTGTTCCCTTTCAACGAAAACGTCCCTTCCGTTCGGGCAGCGCCGGCACATCGAACGATGCCGGCGGCAGCCTTAGTCTCGCCCTGTCGGCCATTCTCTCATACGCGGCTTCGAGGTGGAGACAGGATCGCTCGGCGTCGAACAAGGGCGCGGTGTCCCGGTTTGCGATCAGCCGTTGCTTGAGGTTCGCAATCTCTTCCGGATGTCTTGCAAGGGCGACCGCGTGATCGATCAGGGCCTGTTTGTCCGGGAGGACGAGGTCGGGCAGGCCGATCGCCGTCAGCAGGCTTTCGGAGACCCGCGACGCGAAATTTCTTCCCCGCAGGGTGATGACCGGAAGACCCGCCCAGAGCTGGTCGGATGTCGTCGTGTGCCCGTTATAGGGGAATGTGTCGAGGCCGAGGTCGGCTGCCTGCAGCCGGGCGATATGGCTCTCGTAATGCGCCTTGCCTGCAAAGACGATCTGCGTTTCCGCAACGCCCCGCGCCGCCATGGCCCGGGCGAAATTTTCGCGTGCGACACTGCCGTCGACGAGGACCCAGAGGAGGGCGTCCGGCACCTGGCGAAGGATGTCGGCCCAGATGTCGATCGTCTCGATCGTCATCTTCCGGGTCACGTTGAAGGCGGCGAAGACGAAGCGATCTTCTGGAAGGCCGAGTTCGGCGCGGGACGTTGGGTGTGGAAGAGCACGGTGGAACGGGTCGTTCGGCTGGTAGGTCTCGGGAAGGCGGCAGATCCGCTCGTGGTAGAAGGGTGCGGACGATGGCGGCGTGACGATTGGGTCGCCGATGACGTAATCGCAGTCGATGTTGGTGTTGCTGCCGGGGAAGCCGAGCCAGGACACCTGCACCGGTGCCACGTTTTCGTTGAGGATCGTGTTCCGGTTGCCGGCGGTCGAGCCCTTGAGATCGACCAGAATGTCGATGCCGTCGGCGCGAATTTTCTGCGCAGCTTGCCCGTCGCTCATGGCATGAATGGGAACGATGCGTCCCCAGAGCGTGCGATCGCAGGTCTCGGCCGTCGTGAATTGTTCGTGCGTATGGCAGTAGAGCGTGACGTCGAAGCGGTTGCGGTCGTGCAGGGTGAGGACGGCCTGCAGCAGGCGCATGGTGGCGTGGCCGCTCCAGAAGTCGCTGGAGAGGTAGCCGATCCGCAGCGGTTGCGTGCCGCGTTTCCGGCTCATGCGGGGGCGGGCGGCGACGGCGGGTTTCGAGCGGTTGCGGGCCGGGGTGCCGTTGGTCGCAAGCCGGTTCAGGCGTTCGTTGTCGCAATGGAGCAGGTTGGCGTAGGGCGTTTCGCCCTGGAGGAGCGGCGGTGTCGAGGTTGCCGTGTCCCAGGAGGCCTTCTCCCAGCGGCTTTCCAGATCGGCCAGGGCCTCGTAATCGCAGAAGTCCCGTGCGATCGCCATATAGGTTGCCTGCGCGTAGGGATCATCTGCCTTCAGGTTCGCCAGCTTGCGAAAGACGGTGAGCACGGCGGGGTCGCGGTCTTCGCCGGCATAGAGGTTTGCGGCGAGATGGATGTGGGCGGGGTCGTCGCTCTCGACCAGAGCCGCCCGGACGAGGTTCGCCGCTTCGGGGTCGCCGGAGCGTATGAAGGTGGAGGCGACGAGGGCTGCGACATTCGCGTTATCGGGCTGCAGCAGGAACAGCCGCATTCCGTAGAGCAGGGCTCGTGCATCGTCCCCCGCGGCGACGGCCGAGGCGGCGGCACGCTTCAGGGCTTCGGGTGTCGGATCGAGATCGACGGCGCGACCGAAGAGATCGAGCGCATCCTTTTCCAGGCCAAGCTTCTGGAAGGTCCGGCCGAGAAGGGTCAGCACGCCGGCATCCGCGCCGTCATCGACCATGCTGTTCAAAAGCGTGAGAGCGGCGCTGTAGTCGCCGCTCTCGTAAGCCTCGGTCGCGGTCGCCAATCGTCCCGTCATAGCATCACGCCTGTCTGTCATTGATACCGGGATGATGGGGAAGCGAGCTTGTGCGAGGCCATCAGCCCTGCTGGGACAGGCAGCTTGCGAGCGACTGGGCGACGCCGTTCATCAGCTGGAAGTAGAGGTCCGGGCCGGCGGTCAGCGTGCCGGCTTCGGGGTCCAGGGTGCCGGATTTGGCGGTCGTGCCTTCCAGCACGACGTTGACCAGCTTCGGCTCGAACTGGGGTTCGGCGAAGACGCACGTGGCGCCGAGCTTTTCGATCTTGGCGTGGATTTCCTTCAGGCGCTGGGCGCCGGGAGCGGTCTCCGGGCTGACGGTGATCGAGCCGGCAACTGTGACGCCGTAGCGGTTTTCGAAATACTGGTAGGCATCGTGGAAGACGATGAAGGGGCGATCCTTGATCGGGGCGAGGGTGGCGGCAATCGCGAGATCCAGGGCGTCGATGCGGGCGTCGAGGGTCTCGCGGTTGGTGCGGTAGGTCGCGGCATGCTCGGGGTCGGCCTTTGCCAGCACCGTTTCGATCTCGGCCGCCATGGCCTTGGCGTTGCGCGGATCGAGCCAGGAATGCATGTCGAACTCGCCGTCATCGTGAGCATGCTTGGCGTCGTGAGCGTCGGCGGCGTCATGGCCATGAGCGGCTTCGGCCTCGTCGCCATCGTCATGCGGCTCGAACGGGCCGCCTTCGCGCTGCGGCAGCTTTTCGACACCCGGCGCTTCTTCGAGCGCGACGATGGTGGCCTTGGAGCCCAGCGTTTCCAGAGGCTTCTCCAGAAAATGCTCCATGCCTTCGCCCATCCAGAAGACGACATTGGCCTTTTGGAGCGCCGAGGCATTGGAGGGCTTCATGTTGTAGGTGTGGGGGGAGGCAGCGCCTTCCACGATCAGCTTCGGCTCGCCGACGCCGGCCATGATGGAGGCGACGAGCGAGTGGATCGGCTTGATCGACACCACCACATCGGGTGTATGGGCGTGGGCCGTGCCGGCTGCAAGAAATGCGGTGGCGGCGAGGATCAGCGAGGCGCGAGGGGACATGGAGAAGCTCCTGTAGGGTTCATGCGGGGTCCGACCGTCTCACGAGCGGCGACGAAGTCGCGGTTGGCGGGGCGATTGGGCCGTTTGTTCGGGCAAGACGTCGGCGGCGGTGAGGGAGGATGCCGGCGGCTTGTATTCTCAATGTTATGTTATTACATCAATTGCGTTATGCTATAACGTGTGGCATAGCCGCTGGCAACAGGGTCCTCCGGGAAATTTCCGATGTCCGAAACCGACGCTCATTCGCACACCGCGCCTGCCGTATCCCGTACGGGTGCGCCCGCGCGTACTGCTAACGACGCGCTCGTGACGCTGCGCGAGGTGGGCATTCGCCGGAGCGGGCGGTGGCTGGTGCGGGGCGTCGATTTTTCCGTTTCGCGCGGCGAGATCGTGACGCTGATCGGGCCGAACGGCTCGGGGAAATCCACGACTGCAAAGACGGCAATCGGCGTGATGAAGCCGGACGAGGGGCGGGTGGAAAAGATCGGGGGCCTGAAGGTCGGCTATGTCCCGCAGAAACTTTCCATCGACTGGACGCTGCCGCTGACCGTGGAGCGGCTGATGACGCTGACCGGGCCGCTGAAAAGCGCCGAGATTGCCGAGGCGCTGTCCTCCACGGGTATCCTGCATCTGGCGCGGGCGGAGGTCCAGCATCTCTCCGGCGGCGAGTTTCAGCGGGCGCTGCTGGCGCGGGCGATCGCCCGCCGGCCGGACCTTCTGGTGCTGGACGAACCGGTGCAGGGCGTGGATTTCTCCGGCGAGATCGCGCTCTATGATCTGATCAAGACCATTCGCAATAGAACCGGCTGCGGCATTCTGCTGATTTCGCACGACCTGCATGTGGTGATGGCGGAAACGGACACGGTGATCTGCCTCAACGGGCATGTCTGCTGCCGCGGCACGCCGCAGGCGGTGAGCCAGAGCCCGGAATATCAGCGCCTGTTCGGCGTGAAAGCTGCACAGACGCTGGCTGTCTACAATCACGATCATGACCACACCCATCTGCCTGACGGCCGCGTCCTGCATGCGGACGGAAGCCTGACGGACCATTGCCATCCGGAGGATGGCCATCATGAGGATGATACGGCCGTTCCGGACCACGTGCATGACGAAAGCTGCGGATGCGGCCACAGCCAGATCCGCCTGAAGCGGCTCGAACCGGGGAAGCGCGACCGTGCTTGACGATTTCTTCATCCGCGCCCTCATTGCCGGCGTCGGCCTGGCCATCACGGTCGGGCCGCTCGGCTGCTTCGTGGTCTGGCGCCGCATGGCCTATTTCGGCGACACCATGGCGCATTCCGCGCTGCTCGGCGTCGCGCTCTCATTGCTGCTCGACCTGAACCTGATGGTCAGCGTGTTCATCGTCGCGGCGATGGTCTCGCTGCTGCTGCTGGCGCTGCAGAAGCGCGGCGGGCTTTCGACGGATGCGCTGCTCGGCATCCTCTCGCATTCCTCGCTGTCGATCGGCCTCGTCATCGTCGCTTTCATGACGTGGGTGCGGATCGATCTCGTCGGGTTCCTGTTCGGCGACATTCTCGCCGTCTCCGAGGCCGATATCGACATCGTCTGGGGCGGAGGCATTCTCGTGCTGATGGCGCTGGTCATGCTCTGGCGGCCGCTGCTGGCCGCGACCGTCAATCCCGAGATCGCGGAGGCCGAGGGGCTGCATCCGGAGCGGTCGCGGCTGTTCTTCATGCTGCTGATGGCGCTGGTCATCGCCATTGCCATGAAGATCGTCGGCATTCTGCTGATCACCTCGCTGCTCATCATTCCCGCCGCCACGGCGCGCCGCTTTTCGGCCTCGCCCGAGATCATGGCGGTGTTCGCCTCGCTGATCGGCGCGGTGGCGGTGGTCGGCGGGCTGTTCGGCTCGCTGCATTTCGACACGCCGTCCGGCCCGTCGATCGTGGTCGCCGCCGTCGTCATCTTCGTCCTCAGCCTGCTGCCGATCGGCCGGCGCGGGCGGGACGGCACGCCGTTTTCACCGCCGGAAGGACATCACTGATGGAGCCACGCAAGCTGACCCGCAACCAGACGCTCGTTCTGGAGACGCTGACCCATGCCGAAGCGCCGCTCAGCGCCTACACGATCCTCGACAAGCTGCGCGACCACGGGTTTCGGGCACCGCTGCAGGTCTACCGGGCGCTGGAGAAGCTGACCGAATTCGGCATCGTGCACCGGCTGGAGAGCCTCAACGCCTTCGTCGCCTGCACCCATCCGCACGACCACGGACCTGAGAAGGCCGTGATTGCCTTTGCGATCTGCGAAGATTG
Source organism: Ferranicluibacter rubi (assembly GCF_011603255.1). Classification (GTDB taxonomy): domain Bacteria; phylum Pseudomonadota; class Alphaproteobacteria; order Rhizobiales; family Rhizobiaceae; genus Ferranicluibacter; species Ferranicluibacter rubi. Next base: position 90,705 of record NZ_JAANCM010000015.1, read on the forward strand.
CGGGCAGGTGAGCGAGATCAGCGATCCCGAGATCGAGGATCGGCTGGCGGTGCTGGCGACCAAGCAACAGTTCAAGACCGACAAGACGACCATCGAGATGCGCGGGCATTGCGGGAATTGCACGGCCTGAGAGCGATGGCTCAGTCCTCTTCGATAGGTGTGAGTTCAGCGGCGAATGTCTGCCAGTTGCGGACGTAGTTGTCGGCCGAGGCGCGCAGGCCGGCAATTGCGGCGTCGTCCAGCGTGCGCAGGACGCGAGCCGGGGCGCCGACGATGAGGGAATTGTCGGGAAACACCTTGCCTTCGGTGACGAGCGCATTGGCGCCGACGAGGCAATTGCGGCCGATGACGGCGCCGTTGAGGATGGTTGCGCCCATGCCGATCAAGCTGTTGTCGCCAATGGTGCAGCCGTGCACGATGGCGCGGTGGCCGATGGTGCAGCCTTGCCCGATCGCGACCGGGAAGCCGGCATCGACATGGACGACGGCGCCTTCCTGGATATTGGTGCGCGCCCCGACATGGATCGGCTCGTTGTCGCCGCGCAGCACGGCGCCGAACCAGATGCCGACATCCTCTCCGATCACCACATTTCCCACGACATGCGCATCGGGCGCGATCCAGTAGCGATCCGCAGGCGGGCAGGTGGGGCGACGTGTGCCGAGGGCGTAGAGGGGCATGTTGGCTCCGATAGTTCGGGCGAGGAAGTGGCCTGCGGGATGTCCCCGCAGGCTCGAATATTAAACGATGGTGACGGTGAGGTCGCCAAAGCCTTCGACGCCGCAGGTGACGACATCGCCGCGGTTGACGGCGCTGACGCCGGCGGGCGTGCCGGTGAGGATGATATCGCCGGCGGCCAGCGTGAAGAGCTTGGAGAGTTCCACGATGATCTCCGGGATCTTCCACGTCATCTGTGCGAGGTCGCCGTCCTGTCGGGTTTCGCCGTTGACGCTGAGGTGGATGCGGCCGCTGGCGGGATCGGGGCAATCTTCGGCCGCGACGAGCGGGGAGACGGGGCCGGAATGCTCGAACGCCTTGGCGGCGGCCCAGGGGTGGCCCTTGGTCTTGGCCTCTGCCTGAAGATCGCGCCGTGTGAAATCGATGCCGACGCCATAGCCCCAGACGCAGTCCATCGCGGTGGCCGGATCGATATCCGTGCCGCCAGCCTTCAGCGCGACGACGAGTTCGACCTCGTGGTGCACGTCGCTCGACTGCGCGGGGTAGGGGAAGCCGGCCGTCGGCAGGACGAGATTTTCCGGGTTCTTCTGGAAGAAGAAGGGCGGTTCGCGTGAGGGATCATGCCCCATCTCGATCGCATGGGCGGCATAGTTGCGGCCGACGCAATAAACGCGACGAACGGGAAACCCGGCCTCGCTGCCGCGAACGGGCAGAATGACGGGGGCGGGGGCGGGTATGACGGTGTTCATGGCAATCCGGATGCTGGTGATGACAGCGGCAGGATAGCACCCGCGAGAGGCGGCGGGGAAGACGGTGCGGTGATTTCGCGGTGTGGGAGCGTGAGGTGAGGCCGGTCGCTCCGGGATTTTCGCATCAGCATGCGTCTCGCCGCAAGCGAACCTTGCCGGCCAGCGCTGTCGTTTCCCTCAGCGGCAGGCGTAAGCCTGAAGCTGGGCGCGGTTGATAAAGGGGCCGCCGCTGCGGGTCTTACGGTCCGGATCGGTATATTCGAGGCTCGGCACATCGGGGAGGGCTAAGGCCTGGCGCACCGTCATGATGCCGACATCGCGGCGGTCCGTGCCACGCTTCACGCTGACTTCGACAATGCGGTACAGATTTTCCTCTACCATGACGTTCTCCCTCTGCCTCTTTTTTGCGATCCATCTTCTGCGACGTGTTTTCCGAATCAGGCATTTGCGGCCGTGAAGCGGGTTTTTATGAGGCACCTCACGATGAGCTTGCCAGAAACGATCCGATGCAACCAGAGAAAATTTCGCAAAATCGAAAATAAGCCCGTCATGCAAAGCAAATTTTGCCTCGATATGCTGCACTGCGAAAACAGAATGCCCTAGAATCGAGGTTTATTTCGGCGCTGCGGAACAAAAATCCTTCCTGGACTTTTCTTAGGGATACCTCACTCAACCCCGGAGCAGCGAAATGTCCGACATCAAGACAGGGTTTACCGCCGAACTGGAAGACAAGACGACCGTGGCCGCGAATGTGAAGCGCGCAACCGCCGCCGTTCAGCGCGAGGCCGGCGCCGTGGTCGCCTCGGCGCAGGATCACCGAGCGGCGACCGGGTCGGTGCTGCTGCTGGTGGGGGCTGCGGCCTTCGTCGCCGGTTATCTGCTGGGGACCGGACAGCGCCGGGATACGCTGGTTTCGCGGTACTGGCGATAGCGTTTTCGTCGGCGGCAAACGGGTTTGCCGCGGTATGGCGAAGGGCCAACCCGAGCAGCGGCAGAAAATCTCATCCCCCATCTTGTTTTTGCTGCAATGCAATATTATCTTGACGTTACCGAAGCACTCATCCTCCTCCCGGGTGCTTCGAGAGATCCGGGTCACCTCCTCCCGACCCTTGGATCCTTTCATAAAGCCTGCCGCACCTCCTCCCGCGGCAGGCTTTTTTCTTTTCCGGCGAGCGATGGCTGGATGCCTGTCGCAATGCCGGCTCTTGGCGCAATGCGCGCTGAGGGGTATGAGGGCGGGGACAGGCCCCAGCAACGAGACGGCACCATGACGGACATTGAGAACGCTTCCGAGACCGCGCAGGCCCGCATGTTCGCGCCGCCGGTGTTCGCCGTTGCCCCGATGATCGACTGGACCGACCGCCATTATCGCTATTTCGCGCGCCAGCTGTCGGCGCATGCGCTGCTCTACACCGAGATGATCGTGGCCGATGCCGTGCTGCGCGGGGACCGGGAGCGGTTGTTGCGGTGCTCGGTCGCGGAGACGCCGGTGGCGTTGCAGTTGGGGGGCAACGATCCGGGGAAGCTGGCGGAGGCGGCGCGGATCGGGGTGGGGTTCGGCTATAGCGAAATCAACATGAATGTCGGCTGCCCGTCCGACCGGGTGCAATCCGGCACGTTCGGCGCCTGCCTGATGCGGGAGCCGGAGGTGGTGGCGGACTGCGTGGCGGCGATGAAGGCGGCGGTTTCCGTGCCCGTGACGGTGAAATGTCGGATCGGCGTCGACGACCAGGAACCGGAGATCGCGCTGCGCGCGCTGCTCGACCGCGTGCGGGCGGCGGGCGTCGACGGCGTGTGGGTGCATGCGCGCAAGGCCTGGCTGCAGGGGCTTTCGCCCAAGGAGAATCGCGACATTCCGCCGCTCGACTATGCTCTGGTGCACCGGATCAAGGCGGAGAATCCCGATCTTTTCATCGGCATCAATGGCGGGCTTCACACGCTGGGTGATGCCTTGCTCCAGCTTCGTCATGCCGAGACGCATCTTGCTCTCGACGGCGTGATGCTTGGCCGGGCTTCCTATCATGATAGCGCGATGCTGACGGGCGTGGATGGGGCCTTTCCGCATCCGCTGACCGGGGCGGCGCCCGTTGCCGTCGATCCGGGTGAGTTCACCGAGGCGGGGCATCGGCGATCTGCGGATTTCTGGTGCGGCGTGCGGGATGCGATGATGGCCTATGCGGCCGGGCACATCGCTAGCGGCGGGCGGCTGGTGCATGTGACGCGGCACATGGTCGGCCTGTTTCAGGGCTGGCCGGGGGCGCGGCGGTTTCGGCAGATCCTCTCGGCCAATGCGACACGGGCGGGAGCCGGGCCGGAGGTGATATCGGCGGCGTTTGCTGCGGTGCTCTCGGTTGCTGGTGCTGGTGCCGGGGAGCGCGATGCTGCGGAGTGATTTCAAAGAGCGGTAAAAGAAAGAGGACTGCGGTTCCCGAACCTTTGAGGCTCAGTCTACCTTGCGCATGCCGACCGGGGAGATGGTCGCGCGGATTTTTTTCGATGCAATGCATGCCCGAAACACGGGGCGTGTCGCACCGACAGAAACGGCGCCACTGGGGCGCCGTTTCCGGATGTCGTCAGCGGCCGATCATGCAGCGCTGATGTTGACGGCCTTGGGGCCCTTGCCCATGCGATCCGGCTCGGTGTCGAAGGTGACCTGCTGGCCGTCCTTGAGCGTCTGGAGGCCGGCGGCCTGGAGAGCGGAGATGTGAACGAATACGTCCTTTGCGCCGCCTTCCGGAGTGATGAAACCAAAACCCTTGTCCTGGTTGAAGAATTTTACGATGCCTTTGGTGGCCATGGGGGATGTCCTCTGGTCTTCCCTTGAAGTGGTAACCGCACCCCCGATGCCGGGGAGGCGGGCGGTCATGCGTGTCGAAACAGGACACGCCGTCTGGATGTCACGTACGGGAGCAAAGAACGTCTACGCCCATGGGAGCCGCAAGGCCTTGCCGGCCATCCGCCCCATGCTGCCGTTCGGCCGTGTCCACAGCGGATCTCCCCACCGGAACGCCGCCGAGCGGCACAACCACATCAGTCCAGTCTCCGGGATGAACAGCCCGAACGGTATATTTCTGCCAGCAAATACGCGCCTTGGCAAGCGGCTCCGAATGGGGACGGATGAGAGAAAAAGGCCGGGCCTCCACATTTTCGTCGGATGCATGGCGGAGTGTCCCGAAGCGGTGCACAGCGGCAGGTCTGCGGCGCTCCAAGGGTTGATGCCGGCGGCCGGGGCGGGTACTGCAAGGGTGGCCGACACTGTATGAAAAGACCCGTGACATTTTGAAAGACGGGCAGACTGGCCGATACGGCGAGAGGATTGGGGGCAAGGTGATCGATCCCTATGCGATGCTGGGCGTGGAGCGCGACGCCGACGAGGCCGCGATCAAGACGGCCTATCGCCAGTTGGCGAAGACGGCGCATCCCGACCAGGGCGGCGACGTGGACGCCTTCGGCAAGCTGCAGGCGGCCTACGACCTGCTGCGCGATCCCGTGCGCCGCAAGATCTTCGACGATACCGGCTACGACCCGCAGCTCGCCGACCCGCGCGACCTGAAGGGGCTGCTGGTGATCGAGACGCTGGTTAACGAGGTCATCCTCGACGAGCGCGAGCCCGGCAGCTTCGATCCCGTGGCCGCCATGCGCCGCCGCCTGTCCGACGATATCGTCAAGAGCCGCTTCCATATTCTCGAACTGGAGCGCCACCGCGCCCGCGTGCGCCAGCACATGGACCGGCTGGGACGCCGCCCCGAGGCGGATGTGCTGGGGTCGATGCTGCGGTCACGCTCGCAATCCATCGCCGAGGCGATCCGCAGCGCGGAGGGGCAGATCGAGGTGATCGAACAGGCCTATCTGATGCTCGAGGGGTATCGGTATGAGCTGGAGGTGCTGCGGGCCGAGGAGCGGGATGAGGCGGCGGAGTGAGAGTAGGGAGTAGGGAGTAGGGAGTAGCGAATAGCGAATAGGATGTTGAAGGAAGGAAGGCCCTCTCTGGCCTGCCGGCCATCTCCCCCACAAGGGGGGAGAAGATTTGGGGTTTGCCACTCGATTCCGTTTTGTCTTTGTGCTTGATTTTGGTCCTGTTTCCCTACTCCCTACTCCCTACTCCCTACTCCCTACTCCCTACTCCCTACTCCCTACTCCCTACTCCCTACTCCCTACTCCCTACTCCCTACTCCCTACTCCCTACTCCCTACTCCCTACTGCCTACTGCCTACTGCCTACTGCCTACTGCCTATTCACTCACGCCTCGCCAAGCCGAAGTCGAGCGGCCGGCCCCGGGTCTTCTCCCCCCTTGTGGGGGAGATGGCCGGCAGGCCAGAGAGGGTTTTTCTTTCAAACCTCACCCGCAAACGCCTCATCATCCCCATCCCCCTGAGCCTCCTCCTCCCGCCAGAAAGCCCGAAACTCCGCCATCAAGGGGTCTCCGCGGGGCAGGCGGCGGGCGGCGAGGGTGAGGGCGGCGCGAATCTGGTCGCCGGTGTCGTCGGTGTCGATAGTGCCGCTCCAGGCCTTGAGCACGCCCGGCTCCAGAAGCTTCTCGATGTGCATCAGTAAGCCGAGGATCAGCAGGAATTCCCCGCGAAATCTGTTTTTCGCTTCCATGATGCAGCGGGGAAAGCAGGTTTCGGGCTGCCAGAAGGGAATGTCCGGGTCGGGCACTGTCGCGCCGGGCAGGCTGCAGCCGCGGTGACGGCGGCAGCGGGCGCGGTGGCAGAGGAAGGCCGGCGCAAGCAGCATATCTGCCACCGCGCAGGCGGGGTTCGGGGGTGAAGGCCGGACGGGCGGGACGGCCTCGGTCGGTCGGGCGCTGGCCGGTTGGGCGCTGGGCGGCGCGATGCCGGGGGATGTCGGATCTCGTCTGGACATGCGGTCTCCTTCACGCAGGCGGTTTTGCCGCGTGGTCTGGCGCATCGATGCTGGACCGGCTGTCGGGCCGGAATTTCGGACGGGGCGCTGGAAGCTGCCGCGTTGATAGGTAAAGTAATGACACCTTCCGGCGCCCCGTTCGGCGGTTTATGCCCGCAAGTGCCTCTCTGCCGGGATCCCGACCGCCCGGAGGGGCAGGACGGGATGGCGTTGCATGCCGCGAAGGCAAACCCGAACCCATTCGCACCGTCGCTTGCGCGAGGCGCTGCCGTTTCGGGGGGAGGCCGTGTTGCGGACCGTGTTGCGGGAGGCGCACGTCGTTCCTCCCACCCCACAGCCGGCTCCGCCTCGCCGGCACGCCTGCCGGTGTATCCGAGAGCGGAACGGGGCCAGTATGGGGGCGGGCCCGGGCGGCGGGGAAAACGGCACGTGCAAATTTGGGTGGTGTGGCGCGTTTCGGCTTCGCCCGATCAGGCCGATGCGGGGGCGGAAACAGGAAGGAGGCAGGACCGTTTCCGGCCTGCCTCCTTGTTTTCAAACAGATTTTCGAACGGTCGGGATCAGCTGTAGCCGCCCTTGGCGCGCTGCTCGGCGGCTTCGCGCTGGGCGGTCTCCAGATCGTCCTCACCGTTCTTTTTACCCGTCACTGCGATCTCCGGTTTCCCGCTGCGACCGGACCCTTCGCCGCCGGTGGAATGGGCGCGGGGGATCTGCGCGCTGTCGAAATAGGTGCGGAACGCGGCGATCTTGCCATCCGCCTCTTCCAGCACGCTGACGCCGCCATAGTCGAAGGCCTCGCCATCGATCGAACCGCGGCTGCGCCATTCGAGAAAGGCAACGCCCTCCGTCTGCGTGACGGCGCGGAACTCGGAGGCAATCTCGTCGAAGGCATCGCGATAATGCGACCAGAACGTCTTCGCCGCATCCACCCCGCCATCGTCATAGGACACCAGCGGATTGGACAGGCTGGCATCGTCTGCGAACAGGCTGGCGATGGTGTCGGTATCGCGGTCGGATTCGAGGCGGTGGAGGGCGGAGATGAAGGTGTCGGCGAGTGCGGGCATGGGGCGCTCCTGAGGTTTGGGCTCGGGAGGGAACTGGGGTGGGGGTGGGT
>NZ_JAANCM010000016.1 GCF_011603255.1 Ferranicluibacter rubi
AGAGAATATCGCCGGCGCTCATGTCGTCACCTCGCGGGTACGGGGATCGAACACCAGATAAGCGAGATCCGACAGGAAATTGAGGAGCATGAAGATCAATCCGATGATGAGGGTGCCTGCGAGGATCGCGTTCATGTCGCCGGTCATCAGCGCATTGGTCATGTACTGTCCGATGCCGGGCCAGGAGAACACGATCTCCGTGACGACAGCGCCTTCGAGCAGCCCGCCGTAGGAAATCGCAAGGACGGTGATGAGCTGGACCGCGATGTTCGGCAGGAGATGGCCGGTGACGATCCGCATGCTGGATGCGCCCTTGGCCCGGGCCGCGATCACATAGTCCTGATTGAGCTGCTCCAGCGTGAAGCTGCGGGTCATGCGCGTGATGTAGGCCATAGCCGAATAGGCGAGAATGCAGGCGGGCAGGATAATGTGGTGGACGGCGTTCCAGAAGACCTCGGTATCGCCGGCGAGAAGACTGTCGACCAGCAGCAACCCGGTCCTCGGCTCGACGATACCCTCCAGATAGACATCCACCCGCCCCGGACTGCCGACCCATTCGAGGCCGGCGTAGAAGATCACGAGGCCGACGATGCCGAACCAGAAGACGGGGATCGAATGGCCTACGAGCGAGATCACGCGCGTGAGCTTGTCGATCCAGGTATCGCGAAAGAAGGCCGCCGTCATGCCCAGCGGCACGCCGACAAGCGTCGAGAGGATGACGGCGAGCGTCGCCAGCTCCAGCGTCGCGGGAAAGGCCTGCGCCAGATCCTGCAGGACCGGGTTTCCGGTCAGGATCGCCGTTCCGAGATCGCCGTGCAGGAGCGAGGTCAGATACAGCCAGAACTGCTCATAGACCGGCAGGTCGAGCCCGAGCCGAGCACGCATGGCCTGATAGGCGGCGGGATCGGCCAGCTCTCCGACGATCGCCCCGACGGGGTCGGTCGGCAGGATGCGACCGATCACGAAGGTGACGATGAGCAGAACGAACAGGCTGAGGAGCAGCTGGCCAATCCGCTTGCCAAGCTCGATGAGGGTGAACTCTTTCATGAGACGATCGCCTTGGTCACGGGGCGTCTGTCTTGGTGACGGCTTCGATGCGAGTCAGGGACCAAGGGTGGCCGCTATATCCTTTCACGCGCCCGCTGACGACGATCGGCTCGAAGCGCTCGAACATCGGAAGCACCGCCGGCTTCAGCGCGATGAATTTTTCCTGGATCTGCCGGACGAGGTCGAGACGCTTCGCATCGTCGCGTTCCCGGTTCGCCTGTTCGCGCAGCGCATTGAGGTCCGGAATGTCCCAGGCCGAGCGCCAGACGAAGTTGCCGGCATTGTTGGCTTCCTTGGCATTATTCGGGTTCGACGCAAAATTGTCCAGCGACCCGAGCGCCGTCGGCATGAACGAACCGGTCTGGGGAAGAAGCAGGTCGAAATCGCGCGCGCGGTGCGCCGCGACGATATCCGCGCCGTTGCCTTGCTGGATCGTCACCGTGATGCCGATTTCGGCAAGGCTTGCCTGGATCGCTGTCGCCATATCGACACGCGGCGTCTGGGAGATCGTCTTCAGCGTCAGCGACAGGCCGTTGGGATAGCCTGCGTCGGCAAGAAGCTTCTTGGCTTTTTCGGGCTGGAAGGACCAGTCGGGATTGGCGATGGCGCCGGCCCAGTCCTCGGGAACCGGCACGTTTCTCCAGCGGCCGTAGGAGCCGAGGATCGTATCCGCGATGCCCTTGTAGTTGATGCCGTAGGCGATGGCTTCGCGAACTTCGGGCTTGGCAAGCGCTTCCCGGCCGGCATTCATCGCCAGCACGTAGTAACCGCCGGTCTTGACCTGATCGATGACGAAGCCTGTCTTCGTCTCGAAGGTCCGGACGTCGGCGGCCGTCAGCGCGTTGGCAATGTCGATATCGCCGCGTTCGAGCATCAGGCGGGCCGCCTGGCTCTCGGGCACATGCCGCATGACGATGCGGCGGATCGCCGGCGCGCCGCCGCGATAGTCCTTGTTGGCTTCCAGCAGGACGATGTCGTTCGGCGTCCAGCGGCGCAGCGTGTAGGGACCTGAACCGGCGGCCGTCGTGCGCAGCCATTCATTGCCGTAATCGCCGTTCTTCACGTGCTTTTCGACCTCGACGCTATCGACGACGCTCGAAACGCCCATGGCAAGGCGATAGAGAAGCGCTTCGGGAATAACCTTGTCGGTCAGTTCGATGCGGAATGTCTTGTCATCGATGGCGGACACGAGGCCTTCGATGTTGTCGGCCGTGTAACCAGCGGTCTTGTAGTTGGTGGCGGCCGACTGGTCGAGCTTCAGGAGACGGACGATCGAGAAGACCACGTCCTTCGCCGTCACGGGATTGCCGGAGGTGAAGGTGGCTTCGCGCAGCTTGAAGGTGATGCCCTTGTCGTCCACCTCCCAGCTTTCGGCGAGCTGCGGCTTGATCTTGTAGCCATCAGTCTGGTCGGAGAAGACGAGACGGTCATAGGTGTTCGCGAGGATCTCCTGCGTCTTGACCTCGGTTCCCTGCTGTGGATCGAGCGACAGGACCTGCGCCAGCGACGTGCCGATGATCAACTGATCGTTCGGAGTTTCCGCCAACACGGCCGTCGCACTGCCGAGAGAGACGGCGAGGGCCGCTCCCACCAGAAACGGTGAGCAAAAAGGTTTCATCGAACGTCCTCCCAGAGACATATTCATCAATATTAGGTGATATGTCGTATTATGATTATGGTCATTTTTTGAAAGTCGCAATAGCACGTCGTAAAATGTGATACCTGCCTTGTACGCGGCATGGGGACAGAACAATGAAAACCGTTTCAAATCGAAGGCCGCGTCTTGCGCAGGGCGTCATAGACGAGTTGAAGCGCCAGATCGGAGCAGGGACCCTCTCGTCCGGCGCACAACTGCCGACGGAACCACAACTGGAACGCCAGTTCTCCGTCAGCCGTACAGTGGTGCGTGAAGCGATTGCCGAACTGCGCGCGGCCGGGCTGGTCACGCCGATCCAGGGCAAGGGCATGTTTGTCATGGATACCGCGAGCCGGACATCCGTTACGCTGACGCCGATCGAGTTGGAAAGCGTACCACAGACGCTCGAACTCATCGAGTTTCGCATGGGTGTTGAGGTGGAAGCTGCTGGAATTGCTGCGTATAGACGCTCCGCTTCCCAAGAGGAGGCCATCCGTCTGGCGCATCAGGAGATGGCGCGCAAGATCGATGCCGGCGACCCGACGGTCGAGATCGACTTCCTGTTCCACCGCGCCATTGCCGCTGCCACCAACAACCGGTATTTCGCCGAAGCGCTCGACCGATACGGCCAGAGATCCATTCCCCGAGGGCAGTTTCCCACTTTGCCGGATGCCGGAAGCCGGACGTACCTGACAGGCGTCCTTGCCGAGCATGAACGCGTTCTCGACGCAATTTCCGATCAGGATCCGGAGATGGCGCGGGTGGCGATGCGGGATCATCTCGTCGCCAGCCAGAAGCGATACCGGCGGCTCGCGCGGTAGGGCGACACCGCCGCGCCTCGCTCGACAACCCGCAAAATTCATATTATGTCATATCACGTTCAGGAGGATACGACATGTATGTAGGAACCCAACTCGCTGCGCGCGACGACGACGATTACCGGGTCTGGTCACAGCTCGGCGTCAACCATATCTGCGCCGATCCAGACGGTCCGCTCGACCGCTGGTCGCTCGACGATCTCAGGAGATTGCGCGAGAAGGTCGAAAGCTTCGGCCTCGTCCTGGACATGATCCAGCTGCCGCTGCCGTCGAGCCCGATCGAGACGGCGACCTATCCCGACATCCTTTTGGCGGGCCCGAACCGCGACCGGCAGATCGACGCGATCTGCACGCTGATCGAGAACCTCGCAAAGGCCGGCATTCCCGCGGCTAAGTACAATCTCAACCTGATCGGCATTCCGCGCACGCCGGACGAGAAGGGGCGGGGCGGTTCTCTCAACGCGTCCTTCCGCTGGGACAAGACCGATCGTGACGCCGCACCCGGTCTAGCCGGTGTCCTTTCCGAAGAGGAGAACTGGGAGCGGATCGACTATTTCCTCGAACGCGTCGTGCCCGTTGCTGAATCCAACCGCGTGCGCCTCGCATGCCACCCGCACGACCCCTACACCCCGCCCGGCTACAAGGGCGTGACCCGCGTCCTCGGCACGGTGGAAGGGCTGAAGAAATTCGTCACGATGCGGGAGAGCGCCTATCACGGCCTCAATTTCTGCCAGGGCACGGTCGGCGAGATGCTCGACAATCCGCGCGAGGAGATCGAGGACGTCATCCGCTGGTTCGGCAGCCGGAAGAAGATCTTCAACCTTCACTTCCGCAACATCCGCGGCCGGAAGCTTTCCTTCATGGAGACATTCCCGGATGAGGGCGACATGGACATGGCCCGCTCCCTGAAGGTCTACAAGGAAGTTGGCTACTCCTACATGATCATGCCGGATCATGTGCCCGCGATCTCCGGCCGCGACCCGCAGGGCGTCGCCTTCGCCTATTGCTACGGCTACACCACCGGGCTGCTGCAGGCGCTGGACGCCTTCGACGCTTGAGACCTGCTGGCTGCCGACGGAAGGCAGCCGGTCGCTCTCACCCTCACCGTGAAATGCCGGATCGGCCGGCACCCGGTCGCCTGCCTCTTAATCATAACGCGAAGGATTGCCGATGCCGAAAGTAATGTCCGTTTCAGCCCTTTGCCTGACGATTGCCGCCACCTCGATGGTATCTGCCACCGTATCGCGCGCAGAGACATATGTTTACGTTTCCGCCGCGACAGACGGGAAGATCGATACCTATCGGCTGGATGAGACATCCGGCAATCTCAAATCTCTGGGTGATGTCGATGCCGGCACCTCGGTCATGCCCATGACCGTCAGTCCCGACCGGACGCGTCTCTACGCCGTCGTCCGGTCGCAGCCCTACCGGGTGCTGACCTATGCGATCAATCCCTCCACGGGCAGCCTGACGGAGAAGGCATCGGCCGCATTGCCGGACAGCATGCCGTATGTCTCGATCGATCCTTCCGGCAGGCTTTTGTTCTTTGCGTCCTACGGCGGCAACAAGATCGCATCCCTTCCGGTGGGCCTGGAAGGTCTGGTCAAGGACGGTGCGAAGCAGGTCATCCCGACCGGGCACAACGCGCATTCCATCGTCAGTGATAAAAGCGGAAAATACATCTTCGTCACCAATCTCGGCGCAGATGCGGTGCTTCAATACAGGCTGAACGGCGAGACAGGCCTGCTGGAGCCAAACAGCCCGGCATCCGTGCAGACAAAGCCGGGGCAGGGTCCCCGACATATCGTCGTCTCCCCGGACAACCGGTCCATCTATATTCTCACCGAACTCACCGGCGAGGTCATCCACTACGCTCTCGATGCCGCGACGGGGACGCTGGCCGAACGCGACACCGCCACGATCCTCCCACCCGAATCGACCCTCGAGCCGGGCGTCGCGCCTCCACCCCCGCCGCCGTTCAGTCAGCCGTTGAAGCCCGCAGCCGCCAGCACCACGACGCCACCCGCGCGGATCTGGGCGGCCGATATCGGCGTGACGCCCGACGGCCGCTTCGTCTATGCGACCGAGCGATCGACCAGCATCATCACGGCGTTTGCGGTAGACCCCGAAACCGGCGCGCTGACACGTCTTAGCAGCATCGGCACGGAGAAACAGCCGCGGGGCATCCGGATCGACCCCACCGGCCGCTTCCTCATCGCATCGGGAGAGAAATCCGACAGGCTTTCCGTCTACGCCATAGACGGCCAGACCGGCAGGCTTACAGAACAAGGGCGTTATCCCGTGGGCAAGGGCGCGAACTGGATCGAAATCGTCGACGTGCCATGATCGGGTCGTCGCAGTCGTCGTCGGCAAAGGGGAACGATGTCGGCTTCACCCTTTCCGCGAACGCCGTCGGTCGAGCGATGTCGATGCAGTTTCTCGGCGATCACGTCAACGCTCAGTCCAGCCGTACGCAGCGCGCAATCTTGCGGCGTTCATCCAGATCGATATGGTAATAGGTGCGTGGAGAAGCTAACCCAAGTGCATCATGCCTGATTTGGAGGATATTGGATCAGCTGCCTTCCTGCAAATGCGCTGTAAACACCTCGGTTGGCGTCCTGTATCCAAGACATTTGCGCGGCTGATTGTTGATATGGTGCGTGAGGTGTAGAAGGTCGCGCTGTGAAACAACTGCCAGATCTGTGGTGCCAGGCAGGTAGCGCGGAATGCGCTTGTTGGTGTTTTCGACGGTGCCTTTTTGCCAAGGTGCACTTGGGTCGCAAAACCAACTACACGCTCCGATCCCATCTTCCAAAGCCCTGAACCCGGCAAACTCGGTACCGCGATCAAATGTGAAGCTTTGACGTGCGAATGCCGGTAAAGGCGAAAACGCTCTGATGATCTTGTCCATGATCGGGCGCGAGTGTCGGCTCGGATTCTTGATGAGAACGGCATAGCGGCTCTTTCGCTCCACGAGAGTGGTGACATTGGCATGGCCGAATGGGCGTTGGAAGATGAGCAGGTCGCCCTCCCAATGCCCAAACCGTGATCTATCTCCAACAAAATCAGGCCGTTGGGATATGCGGTGCGTGGCTGGAAACGCACCGTCGCGTGGCTTTCTTGATCGCATAGGACGACGTTTGCGGCGTGCCTCCGGTAGATATTGATAGAGACCAAGCCCATAATCTTCCTTGCTGTAGATGAAGCGATAGATTGTCTCCTTACAAACGCGAACGAGACTGAGGCCGTCTGACAGCAGGCGTCCGGCAATCTGTTCTGGTGACCAGCGAGCCTCCAACTGGTTGACAATCTCTGCGCGCAAAGTCGGGTGGCGCTGCAGCTTTCTCAACCGCCGGCGCCGCTCTTTGGCAATACCCTCGGCAACCGTGCTGTAATAGCCGTCGTAGTCCGGGAGTTCGCGATCGTGAAACGTGTTGCGCTTGATCTCGCGGTATATAGTTGAGCGATGGCGACCAAGCTGACGTGCCATCTCGTTGATGGGAACGTTTGCCGCCACTAGGTGATGCAGGCGCCGGCGATCGGCGAGGGTGATCTGCGTATAGGATCGCGACATGCCTAAATCTCCAAAATGAAACCCCTTGAAATCATTGGCATGTCGCAGTTGGAAATAGAATGTACCCGGCTACATATATCGATTAGATAATATATCTTATGGAACTCTTGAGCATTGCGCCGTCACTTTCTTTCGCACGTCTTTCGAACCGTATAGCCCATATCGCTTTCGTGGCCGGACTTGTCAGCGATGAGATCCAGACCTATCCTATCCGGGTCGGCCTCAGTTCCGACTATGAACCAGCTGCCAAGTTTAACCCCTTGGAGGTGCGGAAGGTTGAGCCTAGACGCTACGACGTAACATGCTGATGTATTTCTGTTTTTTGCTGTCCAGGTGAGTTGGCCTTCCGCGCCTGTAGCGGGGTCAAATGCCGCGCTGAAACACACTCAAGGCCAAACGTCTCCAAAAATGGCGGCAAAAACTCTGAAAGCTCAGCATCTCAATCCGCCATATCACTGTGAAAACGAAGAGAGCGCTTACCATCTCAAATCAGCCCTGCTCAATCCATGTATGGATGGCTCCTGCGAGTCAAGGATACGATTGGCTCCGGTGAACAGGTCGGTTGCGGCCAGGTATACCGCGTCTGATATGCAGCGAGACCGCTGCGCGCCCTGATGAATATCCGCCTGGAGAGCAGGTCCTACTCAATCGAGCGCTCTCGAAGAGCTTCGGATTGATCGGGGTGTCCTGGTTCTTCGTCTCTGCTTATTGGCCATCACCTCGCGTTGCCCTGACCATTCCGAGAGCTGTCAGGCGGCCTGCGGCTCGTATCGAGAACCGTCCCTGAGGACGGCGAAGATCATTCTTGCCATGCGATGCGCCAGGGCAATCGCGACAATCTTCGTCTTCTTCCGCACGAGCATGCCCGACAGCCGGTCCGATCCTGACTCTCGCTCGAGCCGACGTCTGAGCATGATCTGCGCCATGGCGCCGAGATACCGCAGGCGCCGGATGTATCGATTACCCATCTTCGAGATCCCGCCCACCCTCTGCTTGCCTCCGGTAGAGTGAGGCTTGGGCGTAAGGCCGAGCCAGGCGGCATAATCCCTCGCGCAGTCGAAGTTGTCGACATTCGGTGTCGTTGCCGCGATAATCGTCGCCGACAGCACCCCCACACCGGGGATCGTCGCCAGACGCTGACTTGTCTCGCTTTGCGAATAGGTCTCTTCGATCTCGCCCGTCAGCCGCTCGATCCGCATGTCCGCTTCGGAAAGTTGCTCAAAGAGTAAGATCAAGAGCATCCGAGCCGCTTGCGGCAACTGATCCACTTGTTCCTTCAACCGCTCGATATTCTGCGCGCCCTTAGCCGTTATGATGCCAAACTCAGTCATGTGGGCCCGGATCGCATTACCGATCTGCGTGCGTTGACGGACCAGAAAGTCCCGCGTGCGATGAAGAACCATGACCAACGAGCAGGACTCGCTCTTGATGGCGACAAACCGCATCGAGGGCCGCGTCACAGCCTCGCAGATGGCGGCCGCGTCCGCGGCGTCGGTCTTTCCGCGCTTCACGTATGGCTTCACATAAGACGGCGGCATCAGCCGGACGTCATGTCCCATTTGCTGAAGCCTGAGTCCCCAGTCATAAGCACCAGCGCAAGCCTCCATGCCAATCAGGCACCGTGGGCGGTTCTGGAAAATCGCAAGCAACTGGCTGCGCCGAAGCTGGCGCCGTACAAGAACCAGACCGTTCTCGTCGACACCATGGATCTGGAAGACGCTCTTTGCGAGGTCAATACCAACTGTGGCAAGTTCTGACATGGATCGCTCCTTTGCTCCGGACAATGACACCCGAACTATGCCGGAATACGCCGGCTGAAGCAGGAGCCATCCACAACATCAATCGAGAAGGCGTTCGCCAAGCTCAAGGCTGCTTTGCGCGCCAAAGCCGAGCGCACGGTCGAGGTCTTATGGAATACGGTCGGCCAGATCGTCACCCTGTTCGAGCCGCAAGAATGCGCCAACGACTTCAAATCGTGCGGATATGACCCCGAGTAAAGTGGAGGCGCTCTAGCGTTTTCCGCCCGCTCGGGCTGAGATCGAACGCGATCGGCATTTCATGCCGAGAAAGACCTTGTCAGCCTATGCAGTGAGGCATTGAACCTTTCACGGATCAATGCCCAGCTAGCCGGGGCGTCATCTTCGGACGGCGCCCTGCCCTTCGCCTACGTGCATTCTCGATACAACTCGATGGACGGCGCGTGCGCTTTGATCATTTCCCGGACCTTGTCGGCCATTGGCAAGTTGGCTGTCTCCGCGTCCCACACGGCTCGGAAACGCTCCACCGTCTCGCGTGCCGTATCGAGCACCAGCTTCTCGGACAATTCCGCTTTGGCGGCGAGATGCGCCAGTTCGTCCAGTGACAACGCGGCCATTTTCCTCGTGCGCGAGAAGTTTAGTGCGGCCGTATCCTCACCTTTCATATAGGGTATCGTCGATAGCAGGTCGTAAGCGGGGGAAAGCGCTGGTGTTCGTCGGTCGGGATAGATCAGCGACCAGTTCTTCAGATGCATGTCGCCATTGCCGATCAGCGTACTGAAAACGAGCCGCCGTATGAACTCGGCGACATCGGCAGGTCCTGTTTCGATACCCAGCACGCGCGCGATGCTACGGTAGTTGCCTTTGTCGTATTTGTGATCGGGAAACACACCGAACACCTGCGCGAAATCTTCGATATGGACCGGACCTTCCGCCGTGCGATCGAAGCGCCTTATCGCCAGCGCCTGACCTTGCAGCTCGCCCAAGCCTTGCGGTAGACCGTCGACGGCATCCAGATCGACCAGCTGGATCTCGGGGACATTCATCCCCATCATGCCGGCGATCGTCATCATCGCGAACTCGTTCTCGGGAACGCCGCTATATTGCTGAGAAGGCAGTTTCACGATCCATGAACCGCCGGTCCCTTCCGCCGGTATGGTCAGGCCGCCTGCTCTTCCCGTATTTTTGAATGCCGAGAATTTCAGCTGCACGCCGGCCAGCGAAAACCGCAAGGCGTTCGGTCGTGCCTCGAGATCGTCCCGATCGTCGTCCGGAGGTGCGTCATCCCCTTCCGAGGAGTGTACGGTTACCGCGCCCGGCAGGTCGCGCCCCAACATCCAAAGCAGAAAAAATTCGCGCGTCTGCTTTACGCGGGCGCGTTCGGCAAGGTATCGGCGCAGAGGTCCCTCCGGCAGAAGGTTCGAGAAGAACGGCGGCACGACCATGTTATAAGGCCGGAACTTGGTCACAAGCCCGCCGAAGGCGTCTTTGTAGGAAAGACTGAGTGTCGGGCGCTTCTCGTTGTCGATATAATCCGTGTTGAACGCGAAGATGGTGCGGCCATCCTGCAGGTTGGTCAGGGTCGCGACCCGTTCGCCATTAAGCCTGACATCCAGTACCGTGACCTTAGGCATCATCGTCCTCCTCGTCCAGCGCATAGGCCGAGCGCGGAATCGCGTCATCGCGGTCACGATGCACCGCTGCATTGCGCAGTGCCCTTACGGCGTGCACAAAATCGCGCACTTCCTTGGGCGAGGGCGGATCGCTCTTCCAGCGTTGAAGCCTCATGGTCAGGTCATGTAGCGTTTCCAGCTCGTCGGCCGTCAATGGCAGATGGCGCAGGAGCGCTAGACTGTCCTTAAGGCTATCGGCATCCGAGGCGACAGCGAAGCGATCTCTTCCTTCAGCCAGCCAACGGTCGATACGTCCCACCAGATGGCGCTGTTGCGAGGTCAGGGAATTGCTCGTTAAGGATGCGTTGGCGAGGATGTTTCCTATCGCCGGCATCAGCTTTCTAGGAGCGAGGACGATCTCGAGATCGAGCGCACGCGCAACATCCACGAGACTTGCAAGTCCCGGCTCCATGGTGCCCCGCTCTATCTGCGATATATGGCTCTGTGTCAGGCCAGAGCGCGCACTTAGCTCGCGCTGGGACATGTTACGTGCCTCGCGTGCTGCACGTATCTGCTGGGTGATGTGCTCAGTTTTGTATGCCATAATCATTATCCTGTATCAGGCAATACCATATATACAGGATAATATATAAAGGATTCTGCAAGGCATGGCAATGATGATATATGATAGTGTATTAACTGGGTGTTTTATGCAGGATTCTATATCATCCTGACGCGTGCAGCACCGGCGGGTGTTGATAATCGCCCAAATTCGATCCCCGGTCGCATGAACGCGCACAACGACCACGGCTCCAGTGAAGGCGAGGCAGTCGCGATTGCCAAGTCCGACAGGGGCCGCACGCATGTCGAGGGGACATTGCTCGGCCTTTTCGGTATCGACTAGTCGCGCGACAGATGCTCGCCACTCTCACGCGACGCACGATGCGTCGATCCGAACCAAACATCGCATCGCGCTTCCTCACATCATGCGTTCATTTCATTGCTTGGCCTTCACGGCATCGGAAAACGCATGGGCGAGATCCTGCTCCGACACATCCTTCATCGCCATATGGATGGAGACCTGGAGCATATCCGTGTCTTGCATCACCAGAATGACCGTCTCCTTCGGCGGGCAGCCGGGCACGTGGCAAGCGAGCTCGCTCACCGTGACAACTGCCTCGTCCGGCAGCGCGAGCAGCTGGCGCGCCCAGGATTTGATCGAGCGTGCGCTGTTGATGACCGAGGCTCCATTTCGCGCCAGCGGGTTGACGAAGGCCGCACTCATGCCGCGCCGCGCTTGCGTGTTGGCGCACGGGGAGCCAGCACCTCGAAGAGATCGCGGATCGGCTTGACCGGCATGTTCCGGCCTATGAGCACCACGCGGCTGCCGCGATCGTCGTCCGGCCAGCGTTCCAGGCGCTGGAGCGGGTAGAGGCGATGCTGCACGGCGTGCGCGACCAGCGGCCGGGCCGGATCATCCGAAAGCGCGAACAGGCCCTTCAGCCGCAGCAGGCCGGAGCCGATATTGGTCGTCACGATGTGCAGGAAGGTCTCGACCGCCTGGGGCGAAAGGGTCACGTCATGACGCAGACTGATCGCCTCGACTTCATCCCCGTGCCGGTTGGGGTCGTGGGCGTGATCTCCGTGAGCCGCCAGCCTCTCCATCGCTAGCCAGCCGGGGACGTCCTCGGTCTTGCCGCTGACGGAATAGGCACCCGTGCCGAAGAGTTCGGCGAGCGCAAACCCTTGCCGGTGGCGGTCGTGATAGACAGCGGCCGGATTGAGCGCGCTCAGTTCTCCCGGCCAGTCGTGATGCCCCCCGGCGATATCGGTCTTGGTCAGGACCACGTGATCGGCAAAGGCCAGTTGCTTCCAGCCTTCCATGAAACCGTCGAGCGTCGCGCGGCCGCCCAGCACATCGAAGGTGGTTACGACACGGGCAAGGTGGAAATGCCGGGCGACGACATGATCCCGCAGCGCCAGCGCCGGCGATCCCCCGGGAATGACGCTGTTGATGATCGGTGCCGGGTCGGCGAGTCCGGTCGTCTCGATCACCACCCGAGCGACCGGGGGTATGTCGCCACGCATCTGAGCATCGTGAAGCTCCGATAGGGAGCGCCGGATGTCGCTTGTCGCCGTGCAGCAGATGCAGCCGGTGGTCGTCCGGGCATAGGTTTCGGAGCCCTTGCGGACCAGATCGTGATCGATCGGGACAGTGCCGAACTCGTTGATGATCACGGCCGTACCCTGCATGCGCGGATCAGCCAGAACATCGTTCAGCAACGTTGTCTTGCCCGATCCGAGAAAGCCGGTCAGAAGCGTGACCGGCACGGAATCGTACAGCCGTTTCACCCCATCCTCCGTAGCACCCGCTGCCTTGCGCCATCGCTTGAACACGCTGCCCGCCATCGTCCAGGGACTCCCTGCGGTTTGAGGTCGGGGTCAGACGCCTGCCCGACCAAAGCCGGACAGGCGCTTGCGGATCAGCTGCCGAGAATGGCGGCCGTCATCGTCTTTACGTTGTGATGGAACATGTCGATATAGGTGGAGGCCGGGCCGTCCTTGGCCGAAAGCGCGTCGGAATAGAGCGTGCCGCCGATCTTCAAGCCGGTCTCGCGGCCAATCTGCTCGACAAGCCGCGGGTTGGTGATGTTTTCGACGAAGATCGCCGACGCCTTGTCCTGCTTCACCTGATCGACGAGCTTGGCGACATCGGCCGCAGAAGCTTCCGCTTCGGTCGATATGCCTTCCGGCGCGATGAAGTTCAGGCCGTAGGCATGGGAGAAGTAGCCGAAGGCATCATGCGAGGTGATGATGGTGCGCTTGTCCTGCGGGATGCCGGCGATCGCCGCCTTCACCTCCGTATCCAGCGCCTTGAGTTTTGCCAGATAGTCTGTGGCATTGGCCGTATACGTCGCGCAACCCGCCTTGTCCGCCGCGCAGAAGGCGTCGGCGATGTTCTTCACGTAAATCTCGCCGTTGGCGATCGACTGCCAGGCATGGGGATCGAACGCGCCGTGATCATGGCCCGCATGGCCGGCCTCGGGCGCCTTGCCGGCTTCGTCGTGGTGCCCTTCCGCCTCGTCCGCCTTCAACGGCTCGACGCCCTTGCTGACCTCGATGACGGACGCTTCGGTGCCGCTGGTCTCGATCAGCCGGGACATGAAGCCTTCGAGATGGAGGCCGTTGACCAGAACGACCTGCGCCTTCTTGAGCGCTGCGGCATCGGCCGGACGCGGCTCGTAGACGTGGGCGTCGCCATCCACCGGCACGAGGGTCGAGATCTGAACGCGGCTCCCTCCGACGTTCTTCGCGAGATCCGCGATGATGGAAAAGCTGGCCACGACCTTGAGGTCGGCGGCCGACGCGCCGGACGCGAAGCCGCCAAGGGCAAGAATGCTGGCGCAGGTGATGAGACGGACTGTCCTGAACATGGAAATCTCCTTTTTGGTGATCAGGCGGACGTATGCCGGCGCGAGGGAAGCGCGCTGGCAAGCACGCCCCTTCGGCCGAAGAGAGCGGAGAACAGGTAGGCGACGCCCGCGACCATGATGATGGCCGGGCCGGATGGCATGGAGGCGTGATAGGATAAAAGCAGGCCGCCAAGCGACGAGACGACGGCGATAGCAATGGCGATCCCGCAAAGCGCCCGGACATCGTTCGACCAGAAGCGCGAGGTCACGGCCGGCAGCATCATCAGCCCGACCGACAGCAGCGTGCCGAGTGCCTGGAAGCCGCCGACCAGATTGAGAACGACGAGCACCAGAAACAGGAGGTGCGTCGGGCCGCCGATGCGGCTGACGGAGCGCAGGAATAAAGGATCGAGGCATTCGGCGACCAGCGCGCGCCAGAAAATGCCCAGGGCCAGAAACGTGACAACGGCAATTCCGAGGATCAAGACCAGCGCTTCGTCGTTGAGCGCAAGGACGGAGCCGAACAGCACATGCATCAGATCGACGCTCGATCCGCGCCAGGATACCAGCAGCACCCCCACGGCGAGCGAGATGAGATAGAAGGCCGCCATCGAGGCATCCTCCTTCTGGACCGTGAAGCGCGACACGAAACCAGAGCCGAGCGCCACCAGCAGGCCGACGACCAGCCCGCCGATCGTCATCGGCATGATCTCGAGCCCGAAGAGAACAAAGCCGATGGCCGCACCCGGCAGGATGGCATGGGACATGGCATCGCCTGTCAGGCTCATGCGGCGCAGCATCAGGAAGACGCCAACAGGTGCGCAGCTGACGGAGAGCACCAGCGAGCCCAGAAGCGCCCGTTGCATGAAGCCGTATTCGACGAAGGGAGACACCAGCCATTCAAACATGCGCGGCACTCCGCGCCACATCCCGGCCATGCAGGGGATCTTCGGGGGCCTGAGGCAGCAGCGCCGGGACCGGCTCCACGCACCAGGCGGCGTTCTCGTCCCAGGCCTCCTGGAATGTGCGGGCCGCCGAGAGATTGTTCGGCGTCATGACATCGGTCGTCCTGCCCCATGCCACGGGCTTGCGGGCCATCAGCAGCGTCTGCGGAAAATGGCCGTTCACCAGCGCATGATCGTGCAGGACGCAAAGGATCGTCCGGCCTTCGTCCGCCCATTGCCGGATCAGCGCAAGCAGGTCGCGGACCGTGCGCTCGTCCACCGCGTTGAAGGGTTCGTCCAGCAGGATTAGATCGGCATCCTGCAGCATGGTGCGGGCAAAGAGCGTCCTTTGCATCTGCCCGCCGGAAAGACTGTCAAGCGACCGGGTCTCGAAACCCGAGAGGCCGACGGCCGCAAGACAGTCCAGAAGCCGCGCCTTGTCGCTGCGGGTCATGCGACCAAGGAGCCCCCTCTCCTGCCAGAAACCGAGCGAGACGAGATCGATCACCCGTGCCGGAAAGGACCGATCGATTTCGGATTGCTGCGGAAGATAGGCGAGCCGCCTGTACGCGGCGTCGAAGCTGCCGCTGATCGGCTTCAGGATGCCGGCGACGCCCTTCATCAGCGTGGATTTGCCGGATCCGTTGGCACCCACGACCGCCGTCAGCGAACCCCGCTCGACCACACCCGAAAGGTGGTGGACGGCTGCGTGGCGCTGATAGCCGAGCGTCAGATCTTTGAATTCCAGGCAGGTGCTGCTCATCGCGTCCTCAGGGATTGACAGCGGCGGTATAAGTAATGTTATTACATACGTCAAATGAATTGTTACGTAATAACATATGTTCGACGTTCCGATGACGGCGCGGATCCGAGAAGACGGTGACCTTGCAGCCGGCGGATCAACCCCAGGTGATAGGCGAGATCAAACGACGCGACGACCTCATTGGGGTTTCCGCTGCCGTAAGCCGGAACGAGGTCTGCACGCTGAAGAGCAAGGGCCCGCCTACCGTCGCCGTTGCCGCCTCGAGGATCCACCGCGATGCGATGAAGCCACGACCCGGAACCGGCAGAAACAATCCCGGGCCGACCTCAAAGACCGGCACCCTTTCGGAGATCCGCATGTTGCCCGCCGTTCCTTCCCACGATCTGAAGCTGACGCGAAACCAGAGCCTCGTGCTCTCGGTTCTGCAAGCGTCCGATCAGCCGCTGAGCGCCTACAGCATTCTGAACAGGCTGCGCGACGACGGCTTGCGCGCACCGCTTCAGGTGTATCGGGCGCTGGACAAGCTGATGCAGGCCGGCCGCATTCACCGTTTGGAAAGCATGAATGCCTTCGTCGTGTGTTGTCATTCAATGCACGGGCAGATCCACCCGCGGATCACCGCCTTCGAGATCTGCGAGTCCTGCGGAAAGGTCAACGAATTCCACGACGCGACGATCGAAGACGCCTTGGGATCCCGCGCCCGGATCAGCGGCTTCAAGATCCGCTCGACCACGATCGAGGTGCACGGCCTTTGCGCCGAATGCCGCTGAGGGTCTGACTCATATTCCGCGCAGTAAAGGGTCATAGGGCAGCCATAACTCTTGCCTCGAGCAGGCCGAGCTTAGCCCGGCAAACATTTGCCGCTTGATGGATTTGAGGCGTTTGACGTTGCCTTCGACCTGACGCGGGCCGGTTATCGGCCTGCTTTTTCCGTGTGATGTCGTGGCTCGACACGCTCGATTGCTGCAATCAGGCGATGGGTATAAGCCGAGAAAATCGTGACCATATCGAACTCTTCTGGCGATCTGAGCCAGAGCATCTGAAGACCATCCATCATGGCTATCAGTTCGGCCGCGATGATGTCGGGATCGGTATCGGCCTTCAGTTCGCCCGCGGTTAACCCCTTTTGCAGCGAGAGCACCAGGTTTCCCTTGAGATCGTGCACCCTTGAGGCGAACCACGCCTGCGCCGGGTGGTCTGTCGTCAGGCTTTCGGCATTGAGAACCGAAAATGCCTGCACAACGCCGGGAATGGTCTGGTTGTTTCTGGCAACCTCTATCAGGCCAAGCAGGAATGTGCGCCAGTTGGCGCTACTGGCGTCGATAGCCGATGTGCTTTCCAGATCGCGCTTGTCGAGAATGGCAAGCAGAAGATCCACCTTTGTCGGGAAATAATGTAGAAGGCCGGGCAATGAGAGGCCGACATCGGCGGCGATGGCTGCGAAAGAGGCGCTTTGATAGCCGGCACTGGCGAAGTGACGCATGGCCGCGGTGAGGATTTCCTCTCGCCGGATAATGCCTTTTGAGGATTTACGCCGTTTGATCGACGATCCATCGGAGGTTTCTCCGACGGTTTTCCCTTCATTCATACCTCTTCCACCCCCTCGATGCGTTTGTGCTCTTCTAGCGTGAAATATCCGGCCCGTAACCTTTTCAGCGCAAATCCCGAATGCCAGTCCATGGACAAACAAAAAAGTTGACTCTTTATAAATACCTAGTAGTCGGTAGATTTAATAGGAGGTTCGACGGAGGACGATACCGGTACGAACTTTTTCGAGGTGGAGGATTTCGGAAATGAGCATTGCAGGCCCGGATATTATTGCAGTTCCTTCGGGCAAGGCGACCGAAAAATCGGTCGGTCTGCCATTCATCCTCACTTACGGGCTTGCCAGTGTCGGCTTCTTCACGGCCGTCATGACGCCCGTTGCCATGACGCTGGCCATTCGCGTCAATACGCTTGACCCCGCAGGCAAAGGTGCCAGCCTTGGAGCCATCCTCGGCATCGGCGCGCTTTTCGCGCTGCTCGCCAACCCTATTTTCGGACAACTCTCGGATCGTACACGGTCGCGCTTCGGGCGACGCAAGCCCTGGCTGGTGGGTGGCGTGGTGGTGGGCAGTATCGCGCAGATTTTCATGGCCTATACATCGAGCCTCGTGGTGATCGGCATCGCGTGGTGCGTAATCCAGACGGCCTACAACGCCATGCTGGCGGCACTTGTGGCAACCGTGCCGGATCAGGTACCCGAACATCAGCGCGGTCTGGTTTCTGCGCTTGCGGGCATGTCGATCTATATCGCCCTGCTGATCGGCAGCGCCATTCTGGCCCTGACGGGAACCGCAAGCAATGCGATGTTCCTCATGCCCACGGCTATCGGCCTGGTAACGGTTCTCATCTTCGTTCTCGTGATCGAAGATCGTCCCGCCAGAGATGCGCCGCAGCAGGCTGCACCGGGACTGTGGGAATTGCTGGGCAGCTTCTGGGTCAATCCCGTCAAACACCCCGATTTCGGTTATGCATGGCTTAGCCGCTTTCTGGTGTTTTTCGGCTTTCCGGTCCTGACATCCTATCAGGTCTATTACCTGATGGATCATCTGAAGGTGGCGGAGGCCGATATCGGCGACATCATGTTCATATCGACGTTGATTACAGCGATCTGCGTTGTCGGCTCGTCTTTCGTGTCCGGCTACATGTCGGATCGCATGGGTCGCCGCAAGGCATTCGTGCTGGTAGCCGCCATGACCTATGCGCTGGGTATTGTGGTCATTGTTTTCTCAAGCGATCTCGCCGCCTTTTACAGCGGTATCGCAGTGACCTCTATCGGCTTCGGCGTTTACATGGCGGTCGATCAGGCGCTGGTCGTGGATATCTTGCCGGACCGCGAAACCCATGCGGCCAGAAATCTCGGCGTTCTCAATATCGCCAATGCCGTGCCGCAATCGATTGCCCCGGCTGTCGCACCCCTTCTTCTCGCGATCGGTAATGCCGGGGGCCAGAGTTAAGGCGTTCTCTATGCCGTGGCCGCTGTCAGTGCCTTCCTCGGCGCGCTGGCGATTGCCCCCGTGCGCGGTGTCCGCTGACAGGATGCCAAGGACGCGCCATTCCCGATGACTGACGCATCCCTTCTTCCATAGCATTGCAAAACCGGAGGCTCGTATGATCGAGAATATCCTGAACCAGATGACGCTCGAAGAGCAGGTTTCGCTGCTGGCAGGCGCAGATTTCTGGACAACCGTGCCAGTCGAGCGTCTCGGCATTCCCAAGATCAAGGTCACAGATGGCCCCAATGGCGCCCGTGGTGCAGGCTCCCTGGTTGCCGGTGTCAAGGCAACCTGCTTTCCCGTAGCGATTGCGCTTGGTGCGACGTGGAACCCGGAGCTTGTGAAGCGCATGGGTGTTTCGCTGGCTGGCCAGGCGAAAAGCAAGGGCGCATCGGTTCTGCTGGCGCCCACCGTCAATATCCATCGCTCGGGCCTCAATGGTCGTAATTTCGAGTGCTACTCCGAAGATCCCTTGCTGACGGCATCTCTCGCCGTTGCCTATATCCAGGGCGTGCAGAGCGGTGGTGTTGCGGCAACGATCAAGCATTTTGCCGGCAATGAATCCGAGATCGAGCGCCAGACGATGTCGTCGGACATCGATGAGCGCAGCCTACGCGAGATCTATCTTCTGCCCTTCGAGCAGGCGGTGAAGAAAGCTGGCGTAATGGCTGTCATGTCATCCTATAATCGCCTCAACGGCACCTATACCAGCGAACATCCGTGGCTGCTGACTGACGTGTTGCGCAAGGAATGGGGCTTCGACGGCATTGTCATGTCGGACTGGTTCGGCTCCCATTCAACGGCCGATACGGTCAATGCCGGTCTCGACCTCGAAATGCCCGGGCCCAGCCGTGACCGTGGCGAAAAGCTGGTCAAGGCCGTTCACGATGGCGAGGTGAAGGCTGAAACGGTGCGTGATGCGGCACGCCGCATTCTGACGCTGCTGGAGCGGGTTGGCGCGCTCGAAACTGCGCCCGATCTTGCGGAAAGCTCACTCGACCTGCCTGAGGATCGCGCCCTTATCCGCCAGATCGGTGCCGAAGGCGCGGTGCTGCTCAAGAACGAAGGTATTCTGCCACTCGCGCGAACCTCGCTCGACAGCATCGCCGTTGTCGGGCCCAATGCCGGTGTAGCCCGCGTCATGGGTGGCGGTAGCGCCCAGATTGCCGCGCATTACACCGTCAGCCCACTTCAGGGTATTCGCGCCGCCCTTTCCGATGCCAATAGCGTGCACCACGCGGCCGGATGCAGCAATAACCGCCTTGTCGAGGTTTTCGCAGGCGATATCGAAGTTGAATATTTCACCGGCCGGGCGCTGGAAGGCACGCCCGTTCACACGGAAAGGGCTGATAAGGGCGAATTCTTCTGGTTCGACCTGCCGTCACCCGATCTCGATCCCGCAAATTTCTCGGCGCGGATCACCGGGAAATTCGTGCCTTCTGACAGTGGTGAGCATATTTTCGGCATGACCAATGCCGGTCTTGCGAAGCTCTCTATCGACGGCAAGCTGGTCGTAAACGGCTATGATGGCTGGACGCGGGGCGACAATTATTTCGGCACCGCCAATAGCGAGCAGCGCCAGGGGCTGGAACTGGAAGCCGGGCGCAGCTACACGCTGACAATCGACTATTGCTCGCCGGCAGATACCGCCGATGGCATTCACCTGACGGCCATTCGCTTCGGCGTCGAAAAGGCGCTCGGCGATGCCGCCATCGATGAAGCCGTTGCCAGAGCTGCCGATTGCGATGTCGCCCTTGTCTTCGTTGGCCGTGAGGGTCAGTGGGATAGCGAAGGTCTCGATCTTCCCGATATGCGCCTTCCGGGCCGCCAGGAGGAGCTGATCGAAAAGGTTGCAGCCGTCAATGCGAACACCGTTGTGGTCCTCCAGACCGGCGGGCCTGTGGAAATGCCGTGGCTGGACAAGGTTCAGGCCGTTCTGCAAATCTGGTATACCGGCCAGGAACTGGGAAATGCTGTGGCAGATGTGCTGTTCGGCGATGCGGAACCCGGTGGCCGCCTGCCGCAGACCTTCCCGAAATCGCTGTCGGACAATTCCGCCATCACTGGCAATCCGCTGGTCTATCCCGGCCAGGATGGTCATGTGCGCTATGATGAGGGTGTGTTTGTCGGCTATCGCCACCACGACAGCCATGGGGTGGAGCCGCTTTTCCCGTTCGGCTTCGGTCTGGGCTATACGCAATTTTCTTGGGGTGAGGCGAAGGCATCGTCTACGGTACTCGGTGAGGACGGTATCACCGTGACTGTCGATGTCACCAATACCGGCGCGCGCAAGGGCGCTGATGTCGTGCAGCTTTATGTGCGTCCGCTGGCCTCGGCTGTCTTACGGCCCGAGAAGGAATTGCGGGCTTTTGCAAAGCTTGAACTTGCCGCGGGCGAAACCGCGACCGCGACATTGACGGTAACGTTGCGCGATCTGAGCTTCTTCGATGTCGCGGCAAAGGCTTTCCGCTCGGAAGCCGGTAATTATGAGCTGTTGATTGCCGCAAATGCCGCCGATATCCGCAGCCGCATCGCCATCGTCAACCCGGCGGAATGGCTGGGTCACGTTACAGACCCTCTATCTGAGGGGCATAGTCATCGATCGGAGCCGGGGCATGCGCAATAGGCGCTAGCTTAACCACCGAGCCATTGCGGTAACGTTTTCCGCAGAGGCTCGGTGATGTATGGCCACATGATAGCCCAGGCGCGAGCATTGACGTTGTGATTGAGCGTTCCGATGATGGCCGCTCGCAGAGCACCCAATACAAGTTTGATGCCTCGCCACAAGCAGCACGTCTTTAATATCTCCGATTGGCGCAATGCGGTACTTGGTGATGACGTTGGCCCTGCGCGGAACTTTCGGCGCATCGCTAATTAGGTTGGCGACAGTTCACCAGGAGCCAGCACATGACCAGCAAGCCAGACGGCAAGCTGACGAGCGAAAGTGACGACTCTCGGGCCAGTGATGGCGCTGAGGCAGACAAGCGCTGCGATGATGCGGTTAAGGCCGCTGACGCGAGAGTGCAGGTGACAGCTAACAGTGAAAAGGCGGTCATCAACGACATGCTGAGGCCGCCGCACCAAGAATACGGACACCGTCATTCATGGTTACCTTGTCTAAACGATCAGCCTAATCTTAAACTGCTTCGCCGAGCGTGTGCATGAGGCGGTTCGCCCAACCAAAGATCGCTGAAGAGAAAACCAAGTCCAGCTGCTGTAGTTCATCGAATCCGACATCGCCGAGCGCTCTTGCATCGTCGTCTGTCGCCTTGGGCGGGGCCGTCGAGAGCTTGGCCGAGAAGGTGAAGATCGCCTGGAGATGCTCTTCGAGTTCCGCATCAACCCAGTCTGCAAAGATCGTATCGATGACGTCTGCCCGCTTGGTGTGGCTGATAAACCGAGATGCGTGGACAGCCGCGCAATAGATACATCGGTTTACGACGGACGCTGCGGTTGCCCCGAGTTCCCGTTCACCCGAAGCAAGCCCGTCCTTGCCGTACATGATGTCGTTGAAGAGCGGCGAACGGACGGCGAGCGACTCCGGATCATGCGCGAGGGTCAGGACATAGGTGGAGATGCCCTTGCCCGAGGGAGTGACCTGCATCGCCGCACGCTGCTCTTCCGTTGCCGTCTCAAGATCGACGGGCACCACGTACGGCTGCCAACGCGGAACCTTGGTGGTAAAGCTATGGATCACGTCGCTCATGTTCTTCTCCCGATCAGGTTCATGCCGGCGATCACGCGCACCTGATAGCTTACGAACGCAGCGAGTTCCGACAGCCGCACGATGTCGGCATCATCAAGACCCACGTCTCTCAGCGCGAGGATGTCGGCTCGGGTCGCATCGCGAGGCGACACCGTGAGCATGTCGGCGTGCCGGACGATCGCTGCCGTTCGTAGATCGTCGCTCGTCGCGCCGGGGATCACGAGATGACTTGTCTCCGGCTCGGCGGCGCGGGCGACGAGTGTCTCATAGTGAGCTGCAAGGCTTTCGTCCGCATTCTGCCGCGACATGCGTGCCGCAAGTGCTGCCCTGAGGCCATGCGAAAGTCCGCCGGGATCCCGAGGAAGGAGAACCGCATCGTGTGCCGCCTGGCTGAGGCGAAGGATTTCGGCGCGTTTTTCCATGGCGTCGGCCAGAGCAGAGCCCGGCCTCGCAGACACGAGGGTTTCGATCACGTTCAAGACACGCTCCTTGGCTCATAGAACAGGCGTGAAATTTAGGTAGGTACAGGATCGAAGCATGTCAATCTGGAATGAAGGTCGCCGAGTCATGTGGAATTATTATCTAGGAATGATCGTCATTTGAGCATGCTCATGCTTTACTCACATGAAGGAGGGTGATTGATGTCATTCATGCATTCTAGCTCTATAGATGTTCGACAACTCGAGGCCTTCGCAGCCGTCATGTCCGCCGGAAGCGTGACAGGTGCAGCGCGGCTGCTCGGCCGCTCTCAACCGGCGGTGACCCGGCTCATCCAGGATCTAGAGGCGGATATCGGATACGCGCTCCTGCACCGAAGCGGACCTCGGATAACACCAACGGCACGCGGGCTACTTTTCCATGCAGAAGTAGAACGGCATCTGTCGAGCCTTGCCCATATCCGCGAAAGGGCCAGCGCAATTGGCTTGGGCGAGCCGGTATCCCTGACGATCGCAGCAACGCCCTCGCTCGCAGCAGGTGTGCTTCCTCAAGCCATCGCTGCGGTCGCACCAGGGCTGATCCCGCGTCATCTCCACGTACAGGCGCTTGCTGCGGAAAACGTTGTCCAGGCCGTGCTCGCACGTTCGGCGGACTTCGGTATTTCAAGCCTGCCGCTGGAACATCCCGGTCTTGACGTCCATTGGGTTGCCCATGCGCCGTGTGTTGTTGCACTTGCTGATAGCGATCCGCTCGCCAACAGCGAGGTTGTCAAGCTTTCAGAGCTTGCCGCGCGCCGCATCATAACCCTAGCCAACCCGTACCGCCTACGTCATCGCATAGATGAGGCACTGGAAAAGGCCGGTGTCGAGCCGCAGCAGATGATCGACGTCAATGCATCGATGACGGCTCTGACCATGGTCCGTGCTGGCCTTGGCGTGGCGATCGTCGAACCGGCAACGGTGGTCGGCGTCCCCATAGAGGGCACGGTGATGCGCATGCTTGACCACGACATCCCGTTTCTGTTTGGGGCAATCTCACCTGCGGCGCTGCCCCTGACCGCCACCGTCGCGGCCGTGATCGACGCGGCTCGTGCGGTCGCGCTGGCCATGCCGGGCTGCCGCCTGCTGGATGCGGGTGGCGCGGACGCTTTGGCAGACACGGTCTATGGACCGACCGCTTCGCCTGAAAGAGTGCCGACATGAGCGCTGCGTCCTCTCTCCCAAAAGACCTCGACGCACTTGAAGCGCGGCTGGCACAGGACTTGGCTTGGCTGGAGCTCCCGGCGAAGTCCTGGGTCCCACCGCGTGTCATCGGCGATCGGCCGGTTATCGACGTCGTCATCCTTGGTGGCGGTATGGCGGGGCTTGTTGCTTCCGGCATGCTGAAGCGCCTGGGCGTGGCCAACCATGTCGTGCTCGACAAGGCGCCGGCTGGCCAGGAAGGCCCATGGGTCACCTATGCCCGGATGCGCACGCTGCGCTCCCCCAAGCAGCTCACCGGACCCGCCATGGGACTGCCGGCTCTTACATTCCGCGCTTACTACGAGGCTCGTTTCGGATCGGAAGCCTGGGCTGCGCTCGATCGGGCGCCACGCGAAATCTGGATGGACTATCTGATCTGGTATCGACGGGTCCTCGACCTTCCCGTGCGAAATGGTGTTTCCGTCGAGGCCATCCTGCCGCGCGCGGATGGCATGCTCGATCTTCACTGCAGCCAGTCCGGCTCGACGAAAACCCTAATCGCCCGTCACGTGGTGTTGGCCACCGGTCGCGATGGCCTTGGGGGGCCTTATGTGCCGCCGATCTCCAACGACATCGATCGGACATTCTGGGCTCATACTGCGGATAGCATCGACTTCTCCGCTCTTCGCGGCAAGCGCGTCGGGGTGGTTGGCGCTGGAGCATCGGCGATGGACAATGCCGCAACCGCGCTGGAGGCCGGAGCGGCACGCCTCGATATGTTCGTTCGTCGCAGGGAGCTGCCCCGTATCAACAAGTTCACCGGCATTGGCAGCCAAGGCGTCGTACATGGGTTCGCAGGCCTTCCCGACGCGTGGAAGTGGCGCTTCTTGAACTACGCGATGGGCGAGCAGACACCACCGCCACGCCCGAGCGTCCTGCGCCTCAGTGCCTTTCCGCAGGCCCATCTGCATCTGCAAAGTCCCATCACGGCGCTCCTTCAGAAGGACGATCATATCCTACTCGACACGCCGAAGGGTCGCTATCGCATCGACTTCCTGATCTTCGGGACCGGCTTCAAGATCGAGCTGAAAAACAGACCGGAACTCGCAGCCGTTTCACCGTTCATCCGGCTTTGGCGCGATCGTTTTCCCGTGCCGGCCGGCATGCCGAATGCAGAACTCGAGTCTTCACCGGATCTCGGCGACGCGTTCGAGTTCCTTGAAACGGTGCCCGGCGCCTGCCCCGCTCTTTCGAAGATCCACTGCTTCAATTTCCCGGCGACGCTGACCCACGGCAAGCTGACAGGAGACATCCCTGCGGTCAGCGAAGGCGCGGACCGGCTCGCGCGTGGCATCGTCCGGGAGCTTTTTGTCGAGGATCGGGAGCGTCATTTCGAAAACCTTCAAGCCTTCGACACGCCGGAACTCCTCGGGGACGAATGGGCCGACGACGATGCGCTCCGCGAACCACTCCGAAAGGACACGGACCTGAAATGCTAGAGCTGAAGAACATCAAGCTATCGTACGGAAGCACGCAGGTTCTCAATGGTGTCGATCTCTCCGTAAAGCGCGGCGATGTCGTGTCGATCATCGGACCGAGCGGCACGGGTAAGACGACCCTACTGAAGTGCATCAACTCTCTGGCTAGACCGTCGTCGGGTACGATCGCCTTCGATGACGTTCGTATGGACTACCAGAAGCTCGACCGCACGGCGATCCAGGCGATCCGGCTTCGTACCGCCATGGTGTTCCAGCAGTTCAACGTCTTCAAGAACATGACGGTCCTCCAGAACGTCATGGATCCGCTCGTGGTGGTCCAGCGCAAGTCGAAGGAAGAGGCGCGCAGGATCGCGTTGGAAGAGCTGGATCGGGTCGGCCTGTCGAACAAGATCGACAGCTATCCTTCACAGCTCTCAGGCGGCCAGCTCCAGCGGACGGGCATCGCCCGTGCTTTGGCGGTAAAGCCGGACGTCATGCTGTTCGACGAGCCCACATCCTCGCTCGACCCCGAACTTGTCGGCGAAGTTCTGAAGGTGATCAGAGACGTGACGTCCTCGGGGATCACCTCGCTTCTCGTCACGCACGAGATGCAGTTTGCAAGAAACATCTCGAACCGCATCGTCTTCATGGATCGCGGCGTCGTTGCGGCCGACGGCAGTCCCGCCGAGATCTTCGAAGCTTCATCGAACCCGCGCCTCACCCAGTTCCTCACCACAGAACACTCCATCCAGTAACGAAAGGTTGCCTGACATGTCATTCCTCGCGTCAACATCCCGCCGCACCTTCGGTCTCGCCGTTGCAGGCCTCACACTCGCACTTGCGACCGCTGGTCTCGCCCGTGCAGACGACGTCCGCACGATCAAGATTGCGACGTCCGCCGAATCCAAGCCGCTTTCCTGGGGGGCGATCGGCGTCGAGCCTCAGGGCTATGAGCCGGATGTCCTGAAAGCGATCAACGCCAAGCTGCCACAGTACAAATTCCTGATGGAAGGTGCCGCCGACATTGCGCAGGAGACCGGCCTTGCAACGGGCAAGTACGACATGGCGACCGGCGGCTACTATCGGGCACCCGCCCGCGAAAAGCAGTTCCTTATCCCGGAAAGCCCGATTGGTGCCAGCCTCATCAAGATCTACAGCCGCAAGGACAGCGGCATCAAGGAGATGAAGGATCTCGTCGGCAAGAAGATCGTGCCCGTGACGGCAGGTGGCGGCATCTACAAGTTTGCGAATGCCTGGCAGGAAAAAAACCCCGACACCCAGATCGAGGTTACCGCCTCCAGCGCTGGCATTCCTTATCCGGATCGCCTGAAAGAGGTCGAGAACGGCAAATACGACGCGCTGATTTTGCCATCGAACCTCGGCGAGCAGACGGTGATCGACCAGCAGAAGCTTGAGATCACGGCGAGCGAGCCGGCTGCGATCAACAACACCTTTATCCTGATCCACCGCTCGGAAGAGAACCAGGCACTCTCCGAAGGCATCGACAAGGCTCTGAAAGAACTGAAGGCTGACGGCACACTGGCGAAGCTCTCGCAGAAATGGTTCGGTGAAGACATCACATCGTACATGAAGTGACGTTGGCAACGACCGGCGATCAGGCCCAGGACTGAAACAAGGAGTGCTCCCCAGTGGACCTTTCCATCATGATCCCAGAGCTGCTCTCGGCATTGCCGCTGACGCTCGCGATCACGTTCACGGCCATGATCGCCGGTTTTTTGCTGGCCCTGGTCACCACCACCTTCCGTGTGCGCAGGATTCCCGTGGTCAGCCAGTTTGCTGACTTCTACGTCTCCTACGCCCGAAGCGTCCCTGTCGTTCTCCAACTCTTCGTCGCGTTCTATGGACTGCCGCTGGTGGTGGCTCTCCTTGACGTGGAGGACTTCGTTTCTCCGAACGTGGCGGCGATGGTCGGCCTCAGCCTGTATCATGGTGGGTATCTGTCCGAGGTGCTGCGGCCTGCTTACCTCGCCGTGGAACGGGGTCAGCACGATGCGGCCGACAGTCTGGGCTACAGTTTCCTGCAGAAACTCGTCCGGGTGGTCGGTCCTCAGGCGGTACACATCGCCCTGCCGGGCTACGGCAATGCCATCATCTACCTGATCCACAACGTCGCGCTCGTGATGTACATCGGCGCTGCGGACGTCATGGCGACCGCCCACCTCGTCATGGAGCGCGACTACAACCAGTACCAGTTCGAGACCTACCTGGTCCTGGCGGTGATCTATTCGCTGCTTTGCCTCGTGGCATGGAGCATCGTGCGCTTCTTCGAGAAACGAAACGCTCGGTTTGCGCCCAACACTGCCCGAGCGAAAGCGACAGTCATGCCCAGCGTCTGAGCGTTCGAAAGGTCATACCATGTTCGACTCCGAAGTCCTTCTGCCCGATCTCTGGGACATACTCGGCGCAGTCCCCGTGACGCTCGCCATGGCTCTCGGCATCTTCGTCTTCTCCACGATGATCGGCAGCCTGTTCGCGATGGTGGAATATCGGCGTATTCCTTTGCTCCGCGAACTAGTCGTCGCCTACAAGGTCATCTTCAAAGGCGTGCCAATGGTGATCGTAATCTTCCTCGCCTACTACGGCCTACCACCGACATCGAGGTTCCTGACCTCGCTCGTCGGCATTGACTACAACGGTCACTCGACGCCGAACTGGATCACCCTGATAGTCGCGCTGACGCTCTGCGTCTCGGCCTTCCAGGCGGAGGTTGTCAAGGGCGCGCTCAATTCCTTCGACAACGGGCAAGCAGAGGCTGCCTATTCCCTCGGCTACAGGAAAACACAGCTCTTTCGCCGGGTGATGTTGCCTCAGGTAATCGTCGCTGCGATCCCCGATCTCGCCAACTCGATCATGGTGATCATGAAGGCGCTCTCGCTGGGATTTGCGATCGAAGTCGTCGATATCTTCGCCCAGTCGCAACTGACTGCGGCCCTTAACTTCTACTACCTCGAAGCTTTCCTGATCGCCGTGTTCGTCTACATGGTGATCGCTTACATCGTCACATTCGTTGCAGACCGCCTCGAGCGGTCGCTGAGAGTATGACATTGAATGTTAGCACGCCCTTAAACGAGAAATCCTGCGTTCAGCATCTTGAGTTCGCACCGCCACCTTGAAGGGATTTGAACCGTCGACCACGTGCCGTGGACTCGCTAAACGTTTGAAAAACGGCTCACTCACACGGGGAGATGTCGGTCATCATCACCAAGCCTCGCAGCAAGGACCTCCGCTTGCTGACGCCGCCCTCACTTGGTTTCGCTGGCTATCCCGCAATGATCCGCATCGAAGGGATAGTTAACGAACGGTAGTACAGCTGAGGTCGCCAGGTTGCTGAGAAATCAGCGCGGGAACGGAGAGGAAGGTGCGGTGGATACTGGTGGCTTATATTCGCACACCGCTTTCAAAAGCGAGATTGTCTTCGCTTGTGCAGTTCTCGAAATATCCGCCTATCCTTCTCTGTACTGAAGCTTCCCCATAACCGTACTAGCGAGGCCTGCGTTCATCCTCTCGGCGACTGCCAATGCAGCGGCGGCCTTGTTTTTGAAGGGCAAGAGAGCTTCGACAACGTATCGATCGCCGAGTGCCTTGGCAATGCACGCGATATCGAACATGTCGAGTGGTTGAAGGGAGGCACCCCGGTAGTGAACCTTCTTCGCGATGATCTCGCCCGGTGTCTCAAGGTCAACTTCGATCCCTCGCACCGTGACACGGGACGTAGGATCGTCGGTCAGGCTTGGAGCGCAAATGTAGTCGATTTCACCAATGTCCGCGAACACGATCTTGAGCGCATGCGTCCCGTCCGAAATATATTCATCGGGGTTCACCTGCAGGGTATAGCCCTGCGTTGTCGGATTCAGATATGGGAGGACCTGCGGATCATCGATGAAAATGTCGATATCGAAGCTTTCACGATGGCTGATCTGGAGCATAGGGGCGGTCCCGCCGCCGAAAGTCCAGCTATCGAGGAGTGTAAAAGAAGAGTTTGCCTGATTGATAATCGACACAGACTGGTCGAAGAGGCTTTCCCATTGGCTCATCAGGACAGCCCTCAGGCGGATAGGGCGAGCGGGTATCCGGCTAGCTGCGAGAATTTCTTGGCAATCTCGGATGCGGTCCCGTAGTCAATTTCCATCTCATCCAGAAACTGGTGCTGGAGCTCAACTTTCACTTCGGAATAGAATGAGAATGCGGAAGCATCGAAATTCTCAACACTAGCGAAATCGAAAATCTTCGAAGCGAGTTGCTCAGCCGAAAGGTTCGTCCCGTAGGGGGCGTTCACCGTCGACAGTACCTTAAACGCAACGCTAGACATCGTCATTACCACCAGTTTTCAATAGGCTATGTAATACATATCCGTCAAAAACGCAAGAAACACCGCAGATGCAGGCATTCAACGGCAATTACACAAATGGGAAACGATGTCGCAACGAGCACGCGCCAGTCGCGACGTAATCAGCAACGCTGAAACGCCGCTGAACCGCCCCGGCTTTGCCGGAGACCTCAACTCGTGAGAAGTAGGGTCTATGACAAGCAAAACGACGAACAAATTTTCTCCTGAAGTTCGTGCCCGTGCTGTTCGGATGGTGATGGAGCATGAAGGCGAACATCCCTCCCGCTGGGCGGCGGTATCGTCGATAGCGGCCAAGGTCGGTTGCTCGGCGCATACCCTCCATGAATGGGTGAAGAAGGCCGAGGTCGACAGCGGCAAGCGCGCAGGTTTGCCGAGTGACGTGGCTGAGAAGATGAAGGCTCTGGAACGGGAGAACCGGGAGCGTCGTCAGGCGAATGAGATTCTACGCAAAGCCTCGGCGTATTTTGCCCAGGCCCCTTTCAGCGAATGCAAGCATTCGCTTGTCGGGCAAGGGGAGCTCGACCGCCCACTGAAGCGATGATTTCCTTCATCGACGAACACCGCTCGGTGCTCGGGGTCGAGCCGATCTGCAGGCTGCTGCCGATTGCCCCGTCCACCTATTATGAAGTCGTCGCCAAGCGCACGGACGTGGGTCGCCTATCAGTCCGCGAACGGAATGATATTGCCATGAGAGTCGAGATACGCCGGGTGTTCAACGAGAACTTCCAGGTCTATGGCGTGCGGAAAGTGTGGCGACAGTTGCAGCGAGAAGGCTTCGACGTCGCTCGACCGCGTCAATCGCCACTTCAAGGCTCCCGCGCCGAACATGCTGTGGTTATCCGATTTCACCTATGTCGCGACCTGGCAAGGCTTCGTTTACGTGGCCTTTGTCATTGATGCCTTCGCCCGCCGTATCGTCGGTTGGCGGGCAAGCCGGACGGCTCATGCAGGCTTCGTGCTCGATGCCCTCGACCAGGCGCTTCATAATCGGCGGCCTGTCAAACGCGGCGGGCTTGTTCATCATTCCGACCGCGGCTCACAATACGTGTTCATTCGCTATTCCGAACGGCTGGCCGAGGCGGGCATCGAGCCGTCTGTCGGAAGCGTTGGCGACAGTTACGACAATGCTCTCGCCGAAACGATCAACTGTCTTTACAAGGCCGAGGTCATCCATCGGCGAGGACCATGGCGCAACTTCGAAGCTGTGGAGTTCGCCACACTGGAATGGGTCGACTGGTTCAACCACCGCCGCCTTCTGGAGCCCACCGGAATATCCCGCCAGCCGAGGCCGAAGAACGATACTACGCCATGCTGGACGTGCCAGCCATGGCCGCATAACTTAAACCAAACGGTCTCCGGCAAAGCCGGTGCGGTTTAAGCAATCGCTACGGTGCGAAGCAAGATTTCGGATTGTCCATTTCGTTTCACGCGACGTTGGCACGTCCTGTCTTGGACGAAAACCACTGCTGAAGAGCATGGACTTTCAGGGGCTTCGAAAAGAGATATCCCTGAGCTTCGTCGCAGCCCATGGCCATCAAAGTGTCTGCGGCCTGAGCGCTTTCTACGCCCTCCGCCACAACCCGATAACCGAGGTCGTGCGATAGGGCGATCATTGACCGCACAAGGTTTTCGTCACGATCCCCAACGCCAAGATTTCTGATGAAAGACTGATCAATCTTCACGACCGTTGTGGGCAACCTCTGGAGATACGACAAACTGCTGTAGCCAGTTCCAAAATCGTCTATCGAAAGCGCAATGCCGGCCTCGGCCAGAGCCTGCAGCTTCTTCAATGCAGCGCCAGCATCCTTCATGATGGCACTTTCGGTGACTTCCAGTTCGAGGAGTGACGGAAGGATGCCGTGTCGAAGCAACATCACCATAATCCGGTCAACGAAGTCTTCTTCCTCCAGATTGGCCGCCGAGATGTTGACAGACATAGGGACCGTAAGCCCCTGGTTTTTCCATAGGCGGGCCTGACGAAGCGCCGCGTCAAGGACCCAGCTCGTCATGTCTCTGACATGCGGCGAGTTCTCGATGATCGGGATGAACTCACCCGGCGATATGCTACCCAGTTCTGGATGAAGCCAGCGCAAAAGTACTTCCGTTGCGACGCATTGCCCAGTGTCAAGCGATACGCGCGGCTGAAATACCAACGATAGTTGACCATCAGACCGTAAAGCTGAGTCAAAATCTTGCAGCAGCCTGAAACTGCGGCGATGTTTGTCATCACTTTTTGCCGAAAAGACGTTGACCTGGACTCCTTGTAGCCGGGCATCCTGAGCGGCACTGCCCATAGCCCTCAAAAGGTCGGCCGGATCGATACCCGGACCGAAAGGAGCGATACCGGCCACCGGTGTCATCATGAACTGGAAGCTCGAAGCCGCCTCCAGGCGTGTGAGCATGGCGGCAACGTCTCTGATGTAGTTTTCTTCCCCAACGTGGTCGTGTGCCACAAAAGCAAACTGAGTTGCCGAAATATGATAGGCAGCGCGCCTGCCGGTTTCCGCCCTCAAGAAGCAGGCAGCCTCCCTGACGCCAGTATCAATCTCTGCAGGACCCAGGACGCGAGATAGGTGATCGACCTGTTTGGTATCGGCCAAATCAATCAGAACGGCAAGCCGATGGGTGTCGACAGTTTCATCCTGCCCAAAGTCGCTTATGTCATCAAAGAACTGCGTTCTGTTCGGTAAGCCGCTGATCGGATCAATGCGTCCGAAGGCGTGTTGCAGCTCGACCTGTGCCATCACCATGGCTGCAAGGTCCGTCAGTGCTGCCAGCTCTTCCGGGGTCGTTTCTCTAGGCGATGTTCCGAGAACGCACAACGCGCCGAGGCCATACCCTTCGCGGGTGATCAAGGGCGCACCGGCATAGAAACGAATGCCGCTTTTGCAAAGGACGCTTTGCTTGTAGCATTCATCCGTCGCCATGTCTGGGATCACCAGGACGTCGGCGCTTTCAGCAACCTGGGCGCAGGGGGCTTCATCTCTGGGGATGGATTGATGATCGACCCCTACACGAGACTTAAACCACTGCCGATCGACGTCGGTTAAGGAAACCGCTGCTATGGGGAGATCGAAAATTTGGCTCGCCATCCTGGTGATGCGATCAAAGCTCTCGCTTACCGGTGTGTCCAATAAATTGAGATTGTACAAAGCATCGAGACGTTTGGCCTCGTTTAATTTTACCACTAGACGTCCATCCAAATCTTACTCTCCCAGGATATCTATTGCGATAAAAGGATTGAGATATAGATAAATGAATATTTCAAAGGCTGTGGGTATGCTCCGAAATAGCCTTGGATCGCTTCTCTTGGGGGCAGCTGTCATATCGGCAGGTCCACGCCCGCTCTTTAATCTCCTCCGAAGGATGTCGGCGACATCTTCGTGAGCCACCCGTCCGTTGGTGGCCTGAAGCGGACCTCAGTTTCTTGAAAAAGCAGGCGACGGACCGATATGTTCCGAGCTCACTCGTCTTGGACCGCACTTTCAGAATCTTGCTGTCTTCGATTTCAAAGATGCAGACGACGTCGATTTCTCCCTTTCCTTGGGAAAAGTTCGCGTAACGGTTTAGTGATGGCACAGGACTGATCCTACTGTTTGCACTAGGACTTCCGATGTTCCCATCAACCTCGCACGGCGGCCCTCCTCACCGGGGGCTAGGGTAGCGGACATTGCCTGTATCGAGCAGATCGGTACGGAAAACCCCGGTGAGACCAAGGTCAGCTTGATGCCGAACTGTTCGACTTAGTGGGCGACGGAAAACATCACCCAAGGAGTGCGGATGGGATTTGGTCGGTCCTGCGCTTCGCCAAATCGGCCTGCCCGAGACGTTTGCAGAGCGCTTTCCGCACCAGCTCTCCGGCGGCCAGCGCCAGCGCGTCGCTATCGCCCGCGCCCTGATGCTCGAGTCGGAGATCCTGCTTCTCGACGAGCCGACGTCGGCCCTCGACGTCTCCGTCCAAGCCGAGGTGCTCAACCTCCTCTGCGATCTGCGCGACGAGCGCAATCTCACCGATGTCCTCGTCAGCCACGACCTGTCCGTGATCGCCCATATGTGCGACAGCGTCCTCGTCATGCAGTGCAGCACCTTTGTTGACGAACTGACCAAGGACGACCTGCAGCGCGGCGTCACGCATCATGCCTATTCGCAGATGCTCTTCGAGGAAGCCGTCAATGGCCTGAGAGCGGTGAAGGACGTGGTGCCCGTCCTGAATTAAAAGGCGGCGCCGAAGCGTTCCGCCGAACGGCCCGTGGGGGCCGTCCGGCATTATGGCAAGCCGATCGCCTACCGGTTGTTCGTCTTTCGCCACTCGGCAAACAGCTTGAGATTGGTCTCGTCCGTTGCCGGATAAAGGCCGATGATCGTGTGACCCTGCTTCACCCGTTCTACGGCGAAATCCTCATAGGCGGTCATTTCCACCGCTTCGTCCGCGATGTCGTCTACGATCTCGGCAGGAATGACGATGACGCTGTCGTCGTCGCCGACCATGATGTCGCCCGGAAAGACCGCGACGTCGCCGCAGCCGATCGGCACGTTGATGTCGACCGCCTCGTGCAGCGTCAGGTTCGTCGGGCTGGACGGGCGATGGTGATAGGCGGGAATGTCGAGATCGCCGATCGTCATCGCGTCGCGAAAGCCGCCATCGGTGACGACGCCTGCCCCGCCCCGGATCATAAGCCGGGTGATGAGGATGTCGCCCGCGGACGCCGCACGCGCGTCCTTGCGGCTGTCCATCACCAGAACATGGCCTTCAGGGCAGGTTTCGATCGCATGGCGCTGGGGATGCTTCGGATCGCGAAAGATCGTCATGGGGTTCCGGTCTTCGCGCGCCGGCATGTAGCGCAGTGTGAAGGCGGGCCCCACCATGTTGCGGCCCTTCGGCCTGACGGGGCGCACGTCTTGGATCGTCTGGTTGCGCAGGCCGCGCTTGAAGAGCGCCGAGCACAGTGTTGCCACGGATACGCCCATTAGCTTGTCACGGGTTGCAGGGTTCATGGTTCCTCCTCGAACATAGTTGTCAGTTGATCACCGGCTCGCTGACACGCGCGCCGAAGTCGGTTTTGAGAAAATCGAAATCGCAGCCCTTGTCGGCCTGCTCGATGTGCTTGGTGAACATGAAACCGTAGCCGCGCTCGAAGCGCGGTTCCGGCGCAACCCAGCCGGCGCGCCGTTGCGCAAGCTCCGCCTCGGGCACCAGCATGTTCAGGCTGCGGGCCGGAATATCCAGCTCCACCATGTCACCGGTTTTCAGCAGTGCAAGCGGGCCGCCGACGAAGGCTTCGGGCGAAGCATGGAGGACGCAGGCGCCGAAGCTCGTGCCCGACATGCGCGCATCGGAAATGCGCACCATGTCGCGCAGGCCAAGCTTCAACAGCGCCTTCGGCATCGGGATCATGCCCCATTCCGGCATGCCCGGCCCGCCCTGCGGCCCGGCATTGCGCAGGACCAGAACGGTCTCCGGCGTCAGCGGATAGTTGGGATCGTCGATGATGGCTTTCAGCTCTATGTAGCTGTCGGCGACGAGCGCTGGACCGCGATGGCGGTGAAACACCGGATCGCAGGCGGCCGGCTTGATGACGGCCCCGTCCGGGCAGAGATTGCCCTTCAGCACGGCGAGGGAGCCCTCGTGATAGACCGGGTTGGCAAGCGGCCGGATGACGTCCTCGTTCCAAACCTTCACCTGGTCGAGCCCCTCGACCAGCGGCTTGCCGGTGACGGTGATGGCCGTGGGATCGAGCTTGTCGCCGAGCTGTTTCATCAGGGCGCGAAGCCCGCCCGCATAGAAGAAGTCCTCCATCAGATAGGTCGTTCCCGACGGACGGATATTGGCGATGACGGGCGTGGTGCGGCCGATGCAGTCGAG
Source organism: Ferranicluibacter rubi (assembly GCF_011603255.1). Lineage (GTDB taxonomy): Bacteria > Pseudomonadota > Alphaproteobacteria > Rhizobiales > Rhizobiaceae > Ferranicluibacter > Ferranicluibacter rubi. Next base: position 35,639 of record NZ_JAANCM010000016.1, read on the forward strand.
ATCGTCGAGTTCCAGGGGAATGCCGGCGCGCCGCGCCATGGCGATCAGGTGGATGATCGCATTGGTCGAACAGCCGGTCGCCATGGCCACGGTCACCGCATTGTTGATGGCGGCCTGCGTGATGATCCGGTCCGGCTTCAGGTCTTCCCAGACCATCTCGACGATGCGCCGGCCGCAGCTGGCCGACATGCGCTGGTGGTTAGCGTCCGCGGCGGGAATGGAGGAGGCGTTGGGCAGCGTCAGGCCCATGGCCTCGGCAATCGCCGTCATGGTCGAGGCCGTACCCATCGTCATGCAATGGCCGTAGCTCCGGGCGATCCCGCCCTCGATGCCCTGCCACTCCTCCTTCGACAGGGTGCCGGCCCGCCTTTCGTCCCAGTATTTGAAGCCGTCGGTTCCCGAACCCAGGGCCTTGCCGGCATAGTTGCCGCGCAGCATGGGCCCGGCGGGCAGGTAGATGAAGGGAAGGCCCATGGAGACGGCGCCCATCACCAGTCCCGGCGTGGTCTTGTCGCACCCGCCCATCAGCACGGCGCCATCGACGGGATGCGAGCGCAGCAGCTCCTCGGTCTCCATCGCCAGCATGTTGCGGTAGAGCATCGTCGTCGGCTTGACGAAATTCTCCGACAGCGACAGCGCCGGCAGTTCCATGGGAAAGCCGCCCGATTGCAGCACGCCGCGCTTCACCCACTCGACCCGCTCGCGGAAATGCATGTGGCACGGCTGAGCGTCCGACCAGGTGTTGAGGATGGCAATGATCGGCCGCCCCTCCCAGTCCTCCGGCGCATAGCCCATCTGCATGGTGCGCGAGCGGTGGCCAAAGGAGCGCTGGTCGTCCGGCACCATCCATCGCGCCGAGCGCAGGTCTTCATAGGTCTTTCTGTCTGCCATTCCGAGCTCCGAACTCTTAACGTAAATTCTGGTCCCTGCACGCTGCCGAGGGACGGTATCGGCCGCTATTCCGTGAAGGCTTCGTCGCGTTTGCGACTGATGCCCGGTGCCAGCACGAGCACAAGAACGACCACGGCGAAAACGAGCAGCGACAGGCTGAGCGGGCTGCGCACGAAGATCGTCGGGTCGCCCTGGCTGATCAGCATGGCCCGCCGCAGATTTTCCTCCAGCATCGGCCCAAGAATGAAGCCGAGCAGCAGAGGAGCCGGCTCGAAGCGCAGCTTGCTGAGGGCAAAGCCGACGAAGCTGAAGCCCGCCATGACGAAAACGTCGAAGACACTGTTGTTGATGCTGTAGGCGCCGATGCAGCAGAAGCCGATGATGGCGGGGAACAGCAGATGGTAGGGCACCGTCAGCATGCGCACCCACAGGCCGATCAGCGGCAGGTTAAGGATGACGAGCATCAGGTTGCCCGACCACATGGAGACGATCATGCCCCAGAAGAGAGCCGGCTCGTCGGAAATGACGTTCGGGCCGGGCGTGATACCCTGCAGGATCATCGCACCCACCATCAGCGCCATGACCGGATTGCCGGGAATGCCGAGCGTCAGCATGGGAATGAACGAGGTCTGCGCGCCGGCATTGTTGGCGGATTCGGGTGCGGCCACGCCTTCGATCGCGCCCTTGCCGAACTGCGCCCGGTTGGGCGACAGGCGCTTCTCCATCGCATAGGACGCAAAGGACGCGAGCATGGCGCCGCCGCCGGGCAGAACGCCTAGAAACGAGCCGAGCGCCGTGCCGCGCAGCACCGGGCCGACGATGCGTTTGACGTCGTCCTTCGTCAGCATCAGCCCCGTCACCCGCTTGACGCTGACGGATCGCTCCTGCTCGTTCTCGAGATTGCGCAGGATCTCGCAGATCCCGAAAATGCCCATGCTGACGGCGACGAAGTTCAGGCCGTCGTAAAGCTCAGGAATGTCGAAGACGTAGCGCGGCGTGCCGCTCTCCACGTCGGTGCCGACAGTGCCAAGCATCAGCCCGAACACGATCATCGCCATGGCCTTCGGCAGGGAGCCGCTCGCCAGCGCTACCGAGGCGACGAGCCCGAGCACCATGAGCGAGAAATATTCCGCAGGGCCGAATTTGAGCGCGACGGCCGCAAGCGGCGGAGCGGCCATGGCGAGCAGGATCGTCGCCACCGTGCCGGCGAAGAAGGAGCCGAGCGCAGCCGTTGCAAGGGCCGCGCCCGCCCGCCCGTTGCGCGCCATCTGGTAGCCGTCGATCGCCGTGACGACGGAGGAGCTTTCGCCGGGAAGGTTGATGAGGATGGCAGTCGTCGAGCCGCCATACTGGGCGCCGTAGAAGATGCCTGCGAGCATGATGAGCGCGGATTCCGGCGGCAGGCCGAAGGTGATCGGCAGCAGCATGGCGATGGTCGCGGTCGGCCCAAGGCCGGGAAGCACGCCGATAGCCGTACCGAGCAGACATCCGATGAAGCCGTAGAGCAGGTTCATCGGCAAGAAGGCCGTCGATGCACCGAGCATGAGGTTCGAGAAGAGATCCATGAAAAATCCAGTCGGGTTGCCGGTTGCCGGATGACGTCAAACGCTGCCGATGAGGGGGACCCACGGCCCGAAGGGGGCGACAGGCAGCGACAGCAGCCGGGTGAACAGCAGCACCGAACAGACGGAAAGAAACAGGCCGAGCAGGATTGAGTGCCGCCAGTTCGCATAGCGGCTGGCCGTGGCCACCCCGACGATGAGAAGGAACATGGTGGGCGCCAGACCGAGACCGGCCAGCGCGAGTCCGAAGCCGACCGGCCCAAGAACGACCAGCACGAAGGCCTTGGCGTTCCACGTCTCCGGCTCGCTGCCGTCCGCCTCGACCACGATCGACTGGACGGTGATCAACGCGCCGAGCGCGATCAGCAGCAGGCTCAGCACGACCGGGAAATAGCCAGGCCCCATCTGGAACGAATTTCCGACCGTCAGGTCGCGGGCGAACCAGATGAAAAGGAGGGCGACGCAGATCATCGTCAGTCCGCCGATGAAGTCGCGGCTGTTTCGTATCTTCAGCATGGATCAGGTCTCGCAGACGAAGGATGTTGCCGGCCGGGCGGAGCCTCGGCCGGCAAGACGGATCATTGCAGGGGAACGTTCGCGGCCTGGATGACGCCAGCCCACTTCGCGGTTTCCTTGGCGATGAAGTCCTTGAACTCGGTCGACGTGCTGCCGACAGGCGTTACGCCCATCGCCTCAAGCTTCGCCTTCATGGCGGGATCGGCGATGATGGCCTGAACTTCCTTGCTCAGCTTTTCCACGATCTCCGGCGGCGTGCCGGGAGGAGCGAAAAGGCCGTGCCAGGAGGTCGCCTCGAAGCCGGGAATGACGCTTGCCATGGTCGGCACGTCGGGCAGAAGGGTGGCCTTGCCGAGGCTCGTCACGGCGAGCGCCCTGACCTTGCCGGCCTTGACCTGCTGCGCGGCCGTCGGGATGTTGTCGAACATCATGTCCACATGGCCTGCCACGACATCGAGGATGGCTTGGCTACTGCCCTTGTAGGGAACGTGGGTCATCTTGATGCCGGTCTTGGTTGCCATGAGTTCACCCGCAAGATGAATGGAGGTGCCGACGCCCGAGGAAGCATAGGTATGCTTGCCCGGCTCGCTCTTCAGGAACGCGATCAGCTCCTCAACGGTGGTCGCCTTGATCTTGTCCGGGTTGACCACCAGCACGTTCGGCAGGCTGGCAATCAGCGAGATCGGCTCGAAGCCCTTTTCCTTGCTGTAGGGCAAGGTCTTGTAGAGCGTCTGGTTGATGGCATTCGAGCTCACCGTGCCCATGCCGATCGTGTAGCCATCGGGCTTGGAGCGGGCTAGATCACCCAGGCCGATATTGCCGCCAGCTCCGGGCTTGTTTTCCACGATGAACCGCTGGCCCAGCCGCTTGTCCAACTGCTCGGCCACCAAGCGGCCGAACGTGTCGGTGTTGCCGCCCGCCGCGAAGGGGACGACCACGGTCACGGTCTTGGATGGATAGACGTCGGCCGCGCGGCCGGGGCCGCCCCCCGCTGCGACAAGCGCCGCGGCAACGGCTGCAAGTGTCATTACCCGCTTGAAGTTCATGCTGTCTCCTCCCTATGCGTGGCTGTCGCCAGCTCTCGAAACATCATCTCGTCCGGATCCTCCTCCGGCTGAAATGAAAGCGCTTCCATTCTACGCCCGCATGTATTCGCCGCAAGTTGCGAACAAAAATTAATTATACAATAGAGTCATAAGCTTGATGATTTTCAGTGAATCCTGCCTGATGGCACTCTTGATCATCTGCAAAATGAAAGCGTAAATCATTTTGACGGGAGGAACTCATGACGGATCCGGTGAAGAGCAGGCAGGCCCCGACGCGCGGACCGGTGACGCTGGCTGACATCGCGCGGCTGGCGAACGTGTCGCCCGTCACCGTCTCGCGGGCCATCAACACGCCGGCCCTCGTGAAGCCGCGAACACTGGAGGCGATCGAACGCGTCATCGCGCGAACCGGCTACGTTCCCAATCTGCTTGCCGGCGGTCTCGCCTCGCGCAGGACCAAGCTGATCGCCGCAATCGTTCCCGCGGTCTCCAGCACAATCTTTGCCGAAACCATCGAGGGCCTCAACACAGAGCTCGTCGCAGCGGGGTATCAGCTGCTGCTCGGCCTCAGCGGCTATGACCCGCGGCGGGAGCTAGAGCTGACGCGCGCAATTCTGGCCCGCCGCCCCGACGGCATCATCCTGACGGGGATCACGCATCTCAAGGAAACACGCGCCATGCTGACGGGCGCCGGGCTGCCGATCGTCGAGATCTGGGATTCCACGCCGTCACCGCTCGACACGGCGGTCGGATTCTCTCACGCGGCCGTGGGCATGCTGGTTGCAGACCACCTGCTGCGCAAGGGCTACGACCGGTATGCACAGGTCGGCGCGAACGACCCCCGGGCCGTGCAGCGCCGGGACGGCTTTGTCCATCGCCTCGCCGGCATTGCCAAGGTGGAGCTCCCCGATCTCGAGATGAGTTCCCCGTCGACCTTCCGGGACGGACGGCAGGCGATGGCGCAGCTTCTCGATCGCGGCGGCGGCACGCTCGGCGTTTTCTGCTCGTCGGATGTGGTGGCCCATGGGGCTCTCGCCGAAGCCTATGCACGCGGATGCCGCATGCCGGGAGACCTCGCCATCGTCGGGTTCGGCGATTTCGATTTTGCGGCCCACACCCATCCGCCGCTGACCACCGTGCGGATCGATCGCCGCGACATCGGCACGAAGGCGGCGCAATCGATCCTGCGCAAGATCGCGGGCGACGAGACCGTCGAGGCGATGATCAACGTCGATTTCCATATCGTGATGCGTGGCACGGCCTGAGGTGCGGCGCTACGGCCGCTTCCCGAACTCGGCCTGCGCCCTCGTCCATCGATGGGCCTGTTCGGACAGCGTGATACCGAGACCCGGGCGGGTCGGCACGATCATCCGGCCGTTTTCGATTTCCAGATGCTCGTTGAAAAGCGGGTCGAGCCAGTCGAAATGCTCTACCCAGGGCTCCAGCTCGTAGGCCGCCGCAAGATGAAGATGGATCTCCATCGCGAAATGTGGGGCCAGTTGCAGCTTCTTTGCTTCCGCGAACGCGCAGATCTTCAGGAACTGGGTGATGCCACCCACGCGCGGCGCATCGGGCTGGATGAAATCGACGGCGTTGTTGTTGATGAGCGCCACATGTTCCAGCGCGCTGGCCAGCATCTCGCCGGTTGCGATGGGGGTGTCGAGTTGCGCGGCGAGCATCGCATGCCCCTCGACGTCATAAGCATCCAGCGGCTCCTCGATCCAGGTCAGCATGTAGGGCTCCATCATCCGGCCGAAACGCATGGCCGCCGGCCGGTCCCATTGCTGGTTCGCATCGACCATCATCGCCGCCCGACCGCCGATGCGCTCGTGCACCGCCGCTACGCGCTGCGCGTCGATCGCCATGTCGGGCTGGCCGACCTTGATCTTTATGCCGCCGATGTCCGCGCCGATCGACTGCTCGACATTGTCGAGCACCTCTTCGATGGGCGAGGACAGAAAACCGCCCGACGTGTTGTAGCAGCGCACGGAATCGCGGTGGGCGCCAAGCAGCTTGGCGAGCGGAAGACCGGCGCGCTTGGCCTTCAGGTCCCAGAGGGCGATGTCAAAAGCGGCGATGGCCTGGACGGCGAGACCGCTGCGCCCAACCGAAGCGCCGGCCCAGCTGAGCTTGATCCAGAGCTTGGCGATGTCGTTCGGATCCTCGCCGATGAGGACGTTGGCGATCTCGCACGCATGCGCATACTGGCCCGGACCGCCCGCCCGCTTCGAATAGCTGAACCCGATACCGCTGTGGCCCTCAGTCGTTTCGATTTCCGCAAACAGAAAGGCGACCTCGGTCAAAGGCTTCTGCCGGCCGGTCAGCACCTTCGCGTCGCTGATCGGCGTTTTCAACGGCAGGAAGATCGATGACAGCCGGATCCAGGCAATGCTGTCCGGGCTGGCGTCTTGTTGCCGAGAAACGGTCTTGGCTATCGTGTCCATCGTTCGCGCACCTGATGTTTTGTTGGTCCCTTGACGAATACCGCTCCGATCCATCTAAGTCCAAATCGAATATTGTCGGTTATCTATTCAGGAATTGAATGAATGCTGGACATGACGCATGTCAGATCCTTCATCGTTCTGGCGTCCGAACTGAACTTCAGCAGGGCAGCCCGCCGGTTGAACATGACGCAGCCGCCGCTCAGCCGCCAGATCCGGCTGCTGGAGGAGCAGCTTGACGTGTCGCTCTTCGAGCGCAGCAGCCGGCGCGTGGCCCTGACGCCGGCAGGCCTTACCTTCCTGCACGAGGCGCAGAAGCTTCTGGCGCAGGGCGAGGCCGCGATGACGGCGGCAAGACGCGCGGCGCGCGGTAGCGCGGGATCGGTGCGGGTCGCGTTCGTCGGTGCGGCGACCTACACGTTTCTCCCCGATTTCATCGCGAGAGCGCGCACGGCCGCGCCGCAGATCGAGCTGGAGCTGGTGCAGATGGAAACCGCCGAGCAGTTGAAGGCCATCAACGAGGGCCAGGTCGATCTCGGCTTCTCACGGCCGCTGAACGGGCAGCACCGTCTCGCCAGCCTTTGCGTTGCCCGTGAAGCGATGATACTAGCGATACCAAGGACCCATCCGCTGGCAGCCCATCGGCGTTTGCGCCCTGATATCCTGAACGGAGAGCCCTTCATCATGTTTTCGCCGCAGGCGCGCTACCTGCACGACATGCTGACGCTTATGATCGCCGAACACCGCATTGAACCGCGAATCGTTCAAAGTATGACGCATTCGCAAGCGATTCTCTCCCTTGTAAGTGCCGGCATCGGACTGGCGATCGTACCGGCTGGAACGCAAAATGCCTGCTCCAACGAAGTGATCTTTAGGCCGCTTGACCTGCGCGACGACTGTGTTGCCGAACTTCACATGATCTGGAGCGCCGACAATCGCAATCCCCTGTTAACGGATTTGCGCGAGATAGCTGGCGCCGGGCATGCAAATACGAAAACGAGAAAACTGACGCCTTGAAATAAATCGAATAGCAGGTACGGACAAATCGCATCCGTTCCTGGGAAGACCGGCCTGTAGCATGCGGGATGAATTTGAAATCGCTTCCAAAATCAGCCCGACATTACCACCGTTCAGCCGCAGCCTTCGGGACGGAGCAGCATACGATATCGCTAATTATCAAGAGGCCGGAAAGCAGCGTTCAGCAGGGCATCATCCTAGAGCCCGGGCTTCACATTTTCCGACGAGAAGGCGTTTGAGGACGCATGTCAAGGCAATCCTTCCGTCGGAGATTCCGTCAAATGCGTGTTGATTATTTCACCAGCCGTTCAATCCTTGGCATGTAGCCGTCATCCTGTCTCTTAAACAGGATGCCGTATGCCGGATTTCTTCACGCTGTTCGTTGTCGTCCTGCTCCTCAGCCTTTCGCATTGCGTACTATGGGGCATGCTCGCCTACCGGTATAGGGATCTGCATGCTGCGCGTTACTGGCTCGCCGGAAGCGCCGCTGGCGTCGTTGGCGGGATCGCACTTTCTCTTCAAGGTCAGAGTGGCCTCCTCGCGAACACAGTAGCGGGCAACGGCTTTATCATTCTTGGCTTCTACCTCAACTGGTGTGGTTCGCGTCTCTTTCACGGCGATACCGTTCAAGGTGTGAGGACCTCCATCTTGGTCGTCATAAGCATTCTGGTAATGCTCGCGACATTTCACGCGTGGTATGGCCGCAATCCTGTCTACACGCTGGCTCAGTCGATCCCGCTGGCACTAGCGGCCAGCTATCTTCTGCGTAGACACCGCAGGGATCTTGGAGCGGTTTTTGCCGCCATAGCAATGGGGGCGGGCGTGTTGTCCCACAGTGTCATCGCTGGGGGCAACCTGCTCATCGTGACTGGCATTAGGCCTGACCTCCAGCTTTATCAGGTCGCATCGATTGACCTTCTGGTCTTCCTGTTCGCCTCGGTCATCTGGAACTTCGGGTTTCTTCTCTCAGCCGTCGAGCACTTGCGCTCACAAGTCGAGCGGTTGGCAAACCAGGATGAGTTAACGGGGATCGCCAATCGCAGAATGTTTATGACGTGTCTGAGCAGGACCTGTGCTCATGCCGGCGCCGGACACAATTTCAGCCTGCTCTTGTTCGATCTCGATCGGTTCAAGGCGATCAACGATAAACATGGGCACGCGGCGGGCGACGCAGCACTGAAGCACGTTGTTGAGGTGATCATGGGGCAGTTGCGAAACGGCGAAGTCTTTGCCCGCCTTGGCGGAGACGAATTCGGTCTATTGCTCCCCCAAACAAGCGCACACGACGCAGCAACCGTTGCAGTTCGCATCGTTAGCGCAGTTCAGGGCACACCGGTGCGATGGAATGCCATGCGACTGCCTGTCACGGTAAGCATCGGCGTTGTTACGCAAAATCAATCTTCTGCCACACCTGAAACCCTGTTGGAGAATGCTGACAGCGCGCTCTATGAGACGAAACGCCGGGGTCGGAACGGCTACACAGCGTTTGGCTCGACGTCTATCGCCTCCAACATCATTCATCTCTCAGATTTTTCAGAGTCTGGATCTGTCTTGAGGTCCTAATTCCGATCTACTGTTTCCGAGCACCTGGCGTCCGCCGGGTATGCTGGTTGATTCCAGGTCGCAGGCGAGCATTCCCCTGCTGCAGTAACCATTTATTCAGGATGCTTTTAATTCAGTGGGGTAGTTAACGTTGCAACCTCATCGCTATGCTACCTTCCATTGGGGAAAGGAGCAGCCGTGCTGATTGAAGTTCAAAACAGTATTTTGAGGATGGTTGCTCAGGGCGACGACCTCGAGGCAACACTTGCTACGTTGTGCCGTCAACTGGAAAGCCTGTTGCCGGGCACGCGGACGTCGATCCTGACACTAGATTCACACGGCTTGTTGCATCCATGCGCAGCACCAAGTTTGCCAAAAGCCTACTCGGCCGCGCTAGACGGTATCCTGATCGGCCCATCCGTGGGATCTTGCGGATCTGCCGCATATCTGCAGCGGGTTGTTGTGGTTGATGACATTGAGAGCGATCCGAGGTGGGCCGCCTTTAAAGGCTTGGCTGAGGCTGCGGGTTTCAAGGCATGCTATTCCAGTCCCATCTTTGGCAGCAGGGGCCTTGTCCTTGGCACGTTCGCGCTGTATTTCGACGAGGCCCGCGGTCCAACAGCCTTGGAACAAAGCGTTGTCGAAGGTTGCCTGCCGCTCTGCATGATCGCCCTTGAGCGTCACGAGAGATACCTGGAGCGGGAGCGTCTCGCGTATACCGACGCATTAACGGGGCTTACCAATCGAGCAAAATACAACAAGGACCTAAAAACCGTCCCTTGCTCCGGGTGGTCACTGGTGCTGATCGATATCGACAACCTCAAAAGCGTGAACGACACGTTCGGTCACGCTGCCGGCGACGACTTGATTACAGCTGTGGCAGCTCGCATTGCCAACGCTGCAAGCACGTTACGGTCCTATCGCATCGGTGGCGACGAGTTTGCGGTCATCGTAGATGACACGGATATCGATCCCGCAGACCTAGCCGAATGTATCGGTCGGAAGGTGAGCCTCCCGGCCACCTGCGGGGAGCACACAGCGTTCCCTACCGTTACGATTGGTATCGCCCATTCCCGGGCTGGGCTCAAGGTTGCGGAGGTTCGCCAGAACGCAGACATCGCTCTCTATCACGCTAAGGAAGGAATGCGCGGGGGCGTACTTATCTTCAACGCTGCGCTGACCACGGCCATTTCCAGACGTGTTGAAGCCATTCATAAGGTAGCCGCCGCCCTCAAGGACAACAGGGTAGAGGCGTGGTATCAGCCGATCGTTCGGATAGACACTGGAGACATTGTCGGCGTAGAAGCTCTGGCTCGCATCCGCACACTCGATGGCGTGATCGTGCCCGCGGCTGAATTTTTTGAAGCCACCAAAGATGCCCAGGTCGCAGCAGCTCTGACACGACGCATGATCGAGTGCATCGCTCGCGATGTCGGTGGATGGCTCAGGCTTGGCATCCCGTTTCAACATGTGGGCATCAACCTTTCTGCCGCAGACTTCTCATGCACGGATTTGCCGGAAAGCCTTGAGAGTGCCTTTAGGCAGGAAGGAGTGCCGCTGCATCATGCCGTTTTAGAAGTGACGGAATCCGTTTACCTCGGTGATCGCGACCGGCGTGTTGCGAAGAAGATTGCGTCGCTACGCGCTTCAGGTTTGCGGGTTGCCCTCGACGATTTCGGGACTGGCTTTGCGTCCCTCACCCACCTCATCACCGTTCCTGTCGATATTATCAAGATCGACAAATCCTTCACCGATCTCTTAGGGCCCAACGACCCGGGCACGAGCATCGTTGAGGGCATACTCCATATCGCCAAATGCCTTGGCATCAGGGTTGTCGCGGAGGGCATTGAAACCCGCGAACAAGCAAAGCTCCTGCTGGAGCGGGGATGTGTTCTTGGCCAAGGCTATTACTACTCAAAGGCACTACCTCCTGGCCAGATCTGCGAGCTTCTGCGCGAGCGCGGACAGCGCTTGGACAAGGTTTCCGCACTGAACGATACGCTGAACCGTCTTCGAGGCCAATCAGGATCCAATCCCGAACGAGGTGTAGCGTGATCTAACGCTTGTTTCACCTTACGAGATGCCAACCGCTAACCGTAAACCCCAATCCGGTAATTCGTCTTTTGTGCAACGAGCTGATAGACAACTGTACCCGCTGCGACACTGCACGTTCTACACGAAAAATACGCCCCGACATAAATGACGGAACTCCGAAGAATTCGGTTTTAGTTCTCCTTCTTCTCCCATTCGCCTCGAAGTAGATCTGAACCATTGACATTCACAACCAATGAACTCGCCGATGGACCCAAACGATAGTAGCGACAGGGAGGTCTTGAGGTTTCAACGCTGCCCATTGGAGCCAACGTTACCAATGACGAGGATATCATCAAAGCGTGTCCTGCGTGTGGTGACGCGCTCTCCCTTCGATGGCATCTTCTCCATCAAGAAGCCATCGCGTAGTATGCTTGTTCTGACCTGCGGCCGCTCACTGTCTTGAACCCACGTAGAAGCTCAGCAAGATCTTCCGTCTCCTGCGTTAGGCTCTGTGCTGCAGCCGTTGTTTCCTCAACCATAGCCGCGTTCTGCTGCGTGACCTTGTCCATCTCGTCACCCGCGGCCGACACTTCGCGTAGGCTGTGCGCCTGATCGCGAGAAGATACAGCAATCTCGGTGATGGTTGCATTCATGGCGCTCACTTGGCTGACGATCTGCTGAAGCGAGACCCCGGACTCGCCTACCAGCCGCACCCCCGTGTCGACTTCCTTCGCCGACGTTGAAATCAGATCCTTGATTTCCCGGGCCGCCTTCGCGGAACGTTGGGCAAGCTCGCGAACTTCCTGTGCCACAACTGCAAAGCCCCGGCCGGCTTCCCCAGCGCGCGCAGCTTCCACGCCGGCATTCAGCGCAAGAAGGTTCGTCTGGAAAGCGATCTCATCGATAACATTGATAATATTGCCGATCTTCAACGACGATCCCTGAATTTCCGTCATTGCGGCGATGGCACGAGCGACGATTTCACCACCCTTCTCGGCGGTGGTTCGCGCCGTCGCCACCACGCTCTGGGCGCGGCTGGCGCCTTCGGCAGTTCCATTCACACCGCGCGTCACATCGCCCAGTGCTGCAACGGTTTCCTCGAGCGAGGCAGCCTGCTGTTCGGTACGACGAGCCAGATCATTGGAGGCGGTGGAGATTTCGGCAAGCCCTGAACGGATGGTGCCGACGGCGCGAATGACAGAGTCTACCACGTCCTGGAGACTTTCCACCGAGCTGTTGAAGTGGTCACGAATCTTGACATAGCGTTGATCGACCGCGCCGACCCGGATGGTCAGGTCGCCCTTCGATAGCGCGTCGAGCCCCAACGAGATCTGGCGAAAAGCATGTTCCATCACATCGGCATCGCTCAAGCGCTCGGCCTCTTGGCGCAGACGCCCCTCTTCGGCGGACAAACGTGCGCGTTCGGCGTTTGATTCCGCGATCAGCTTGGCGCGACCGGTCTCTTGGAAGATCTTCAGCGAGCGCGCCATTGCGCCCAGTTCATGCCTGTATTCTGCGCCTGTTATCGTGAACTGGTCGTCGCCGCGCGCCAGCCGCTCCATCGACTGCGCCATCTTGCTGACAGCCGAGGAGATCAGCTTGCCGATGAAGTAGGACAGCACAAGGCCGATAACGATCAGAAGGCCGCTGATGACAAGCGTCGTGTTGCTAGCGGAAGCAACCGTCTCGTCCACCGAGCCGTCGAGCGTCTTCTGCGCGCCGGCAATGCCGGCTTGCAGCTCTTCAAATTCTGCAGAGATTTTTGGTGCAAGCACGCTGAGTTGCGTCTGGCGAATGCTGTCGCTGTTCTGGAGAACGGTCCTCATGTCACCGAGACGCGCCGTGTAGTTCTGCATGAGCTGTTCAGCACCGAGCAGGCGCTTTTTCTACAGCTCGTTCCGTGCAGCCTCCAACGCACTACCGTTGAGCGACACTGCTTGCGCAAGTGCCGCCTGCGCCGTTTCGTAGGCGGCGAAGTCTCCCGCGTGAACGAAGCGCTCGGAGTAATAGAGGCTACGGTTCAGCGCATCGAGGGTCGCCGCTGTTTTTTGCAGCAGAGCCACGTCGTTCTGGCGGCCGGCGCTGGTCATCACATCGTTCAGCGCAACGCCCGTCCACGGTCCGAACTCGGTGACCTTTGAAATTAGCATATCGCGCTTAGCTTGTAGCAGGACAATCTGCTCGAAGGCCTTACTGTAGGACGCGATATCCTCCCGGATCGTTGCGAGGCCTGCCATCAGATCACCATTGCCGTCGAAGCGCTGGTCAGCGACCTCGAAAGCCTTCACTCCTGCGCGAAAGCGGTCCACGATCGCTTGGCCGGGCGTTGCGCGGAATGTCTCGACCGACATCTGAATCTCGTTCAGACGGTCGCTGTACTCCGATATCGCAAGGCTCTGGCCCGTCGTGGTGCGGTAGGATGCGAAGATGGAGGCAAGCCCGTTCAGACCGGAAAGGGCTGTTATCGTCAGCAAGCTCATCAGGAGGATCAGGGGTATGAAGCCGGCGGTGATCTGGGCGCGGATACCGCGCTTATTCCATAAAGAAAGCATCTCAGACCTCTTCTATTCACTGGCTGTTCGGCAGATATTTTGCGACGGTCTGTGGCGTGACTAGTTCGAACGGAATGTTGTTCTCCCGTGGCACGGTCTGCTTCTGGGCGAGCTTAATGGCTGCATCCAGCGCGCCAGCGCCTTGTCCCGTTGCACTCTGAAGCACGGTTGTTGGTTTTCACGCGGAACTGAGCCGGTTTTTCCACCGAGAAGTGAGCCACCTCTGAGTATGGTTTTCTGATCAGGGTTTGGTCAAGGGGTTGGCTTTTTGTCCTTTCTTCTGCGCTGCTGCAGCCGAGCTGGCCTTGAAGCGGAAGCTGTCATTTCCTGTTTCCAGGATATGGCAACGGTGGGTCAGACGGTCGAGCAGAGCCGTGGTCATCTTGGCGTCGCCGAAGACTGTTGCCCATTCGCTGAAGCTGAGGTTGGTGGTGATGATGACGCTGGTGCGTTCGTAGAGCTTGCTCAACAGGTGGAAGAGCAGCGCTCCGCCTGAGGCGCTGAACGGCAGGTATCCCAACTCGTCCAAGATGAGCAGATCGAGGCGCACCAAGGTCTCCGCGATCTGGCCCGCCTTGCCCTTGGCCTTCTCCTGCTCGAGAGCATTGACCAGTTCGATGGTCGAGAAGAAGCGGACCTTTCGGCGATGATGCTCGATCGCTTGGATTCCAAGACCGGTCGCGACATGCGTTTTTCCAGTGCCAGGGCCACCGATTAGGACAACGTTCTGCGCCCCATCCATATACTCGCATCGATGCAGTTGGCGCACGGTGGCCTCGTTGATCTCGCTGGCAGCGAAGTCGAAGCCGGAGATGTCTTTGTACGCAGGAAAGCGAGCGGCCTTCATATGATAGGCGATGGAGCGGACCTCGCGCTCGGCCATCTCGGCCTTCAGCAACTGTGACAGGATGGGCACGGCCGCATCAAAGGCAGGAGCCCCTTGCTCGATAAGGTCTGTGACGGCTTGGGCCATGCCATACATCTTCAGGCTCCGTAGCATGATGACGACGGCAGCACTTGCGGGGTCATGACGCATGGCGACCCCTTCGATCCTGGCGCGTAGGCCATCATAGCGTTCGACATTGGCCTCGGGTTCACGCACCAAGGTCAGCGCCTGTGGCGTATCGATGTCGGGACCATCGATTGTCTTGCCGTCGATCAGCCGATGCAGCAGGTTCAGCACATGCGTCTTGGTCGCCACCCCCGCATCCAGGGCCAGTTCCACAGCCCTGAGGACGACCTGTTCGTCGTGATGAAGGACAAGGGCCAGGATATCGGCCATCTCACGATCACCGCCGGGGCGGCGAAGCATCTGATCTTGCAACTGTCTGAAGGCCACCGGGAGTTCCAGAAAGGGTGCACCGTTGCGCAGGGCACCGGGTTTGCGCTGGATGACGGCAAGGTAATGTCGCCAGTCGTAAATCGTTCGCGGCGGCTTGTCGTGGCTGCGCTCAATGACCCGCTCATGCTCGCATAGGATATTGCCCTCGGCCGCAACGACCAGTCTCTCGGGATAGATCCGCAGGCTGACGGGCCGGTTCGCAAACGATGCTGGCACGCTGTAACGATTCCGCTCGAAGGTGATCAGGCATGTCGGTGAGACGCGCTTGCTCTGCTCGACGAAGCCGTCAAACGCACCGGGGAGCGCCATCAATGCTGGTTGTTCTGCGGACCAGACGTCCGCGATCGTGCCGGGTAAGGTGCCGTGCGCCGTGTCGCGCCACAGGTCCTGGCAATGCTGTTCCAGCCAGGTATTCAATGCCGCCAGATCCGGAAAGTCCGGCATCTGTTGCCACAGCCGCGGTCGGGCATCCTGGACATTCTTCTCGACCTGACCCTTCTCCCAACCCTCGGCGGGATTGCAGAACTCGGGCGCAAAAACGTAGTGGTTCGTCATCGCGAGGAAACGGATATTGACCTGTCGCTCCTTGCCACGACCGACACGATCGACCGCTGTCTTCATGTTATCGTAAATGCCGCGGCCAGGCACGCCGCCGAACACACGGAACCCGTGCCAGTGGGCGTCGAAGAGCATCTCGTGCGTTTGCAGCAGATAGGCCCTGACCAGAAACGCCCGGCTGTGTGATAGTTTGATATGGGCGACCTGCAGCTTCGTGCGCTCGCCGCCTATCACGGCATAATCTTCGCTCCAATCGAATTGGAACGCTTCGCCTGGGCGGAAGGACAGAGGAATGAATATGCCGCGGCCCACTGTCTGCTGCTCAGTCCGCCAGTCACGGGCGAACGCGGCAACCCGACCATAGGAGCCAGTAAATCCGAGAGCCATCAGATCGGCATGAAGCTGCTTCAAGGTTCGGCGCTGCTTGCGCGACCTCCCGGCCTCGGTCTTCAGCCAGCCAGATAGTTTATCGGCGAAAGGATCAAGCTTGCTCGGTCGTTCCGGTACCGTGAATGTCGGTTCGATCGTGCCGGCATTCAAATACTTCGCGATCGTGTTGCGTGACAACCCGGTGCGCCGGCTGATCTCCCGGATCGACTGTTTCTCACGCAGCGCCATCCGACGGATGATGTTTAAAAGTCCCATGTGGATCACTCCGTTGCCCCCGTCGCTCGCCGCGTTGGGGGGAAGGTTCACATGGCTCAATTCTCAATGGAAATTATGCGCCTAACCGGCTCAGTTCTACGTGGAAACCAACAACGATCCGATCAAGCGGACGAGAAATCCGGCGCTGACTTTGCCCTGGGGCACCGTCTTCATCGAGCCCGGCGCCCGCATGGCAGTGTCGAAATCCGTCTGGTCGTCACCTACCAGCGAACGCTGCGTCTTTATGGCGAGCCGGGCCTGTTCCGATGACAGGGGGGTCCCGGCAGCCTCCCCATCGGTTTCTAATGGTGCTGCCGCCGGGTCGAAGCCCTGGCGAATGTCACCCGTCTTTCCAGCCTGGATGTCGCCACGGACCTGTGCCGCGGTTGGATCCCGGTGGTGATGCTGTCTGTTCCTACACATCGTATCCCCTCGTTATCCTACCCTGACGGGCTTATCGTCTCTGCCTCACGGCTATAAGCTCCGATGTGCGCTTCGGTACGGCGTCATCCATCCTGCACATGGCGGAATTGCAGATACGCCTGGTCGAGCGCCGCATCGATGAGGGCCATAAGCCCTGCGGAACGCTCAGTGCCCTCGAACCGAGCGATTTCCTTTGCGGCAGCTAGATGCACCGTATGCCTCCGCCGAAGGCCGTCTGCCCTGATTTGGTGATTGGCTTTAAGTCCATGCCTTATGTCATGCGCTACAATCATTTCCCCTATTGAGGTCTCTTCCGCGGACGATCTTGGCCGTCGACGGGATTGGTCGGACGAAGAGAAGGTTCGGATCGTTGAGGAGAGCTTGCAAGGCTTTCGGCAGGGTTCAGTGACGGCGCGGCGATATGGATTGTCTCGGTCGTTGTTGACCCGTTGGCGTCGGGAATACCGGAGCGGGCTTCTGAGCGTTACCGCATCAACAAGCTTCGTGCCGCTTTCGATTTTGCCGCCGCCGGCATCTTCCGAGATGGCCGGTCCGCTCTGGTCGGACGGCGACAAGACGATCGAGATCGGCCTGCCGAACGGTCGTCGCCTGACGATCCCGGCCTCGCTTGATCCGAACATCCTTGCCGGCCTTTTGCCGGTCCTGGATGCGTCATGATCGCCTTTCCGGCCGGGGTGAAGGTGTGGATCGCGGGCGGCGTGACGGACATGCGTTGCGGCATGAACAGCCTGGCGCTGAAGGTGCAACAGGGTCTTGGCCGCGATCCTCATGGCGGTGAGGTCTTCTGCTTCCGGGGTCGCAAGGGTGATCTGATCAAGGTTTTGTGGCACGACGGGATCGGCATGTCGCTTTACCTGAAGCGGCTTGAGGCTGGAAAGTTCATCTGGCCGGTCAGCCAGAATAGCTCCGCCGTGCCAGTGTCGGCGGCGCAACTCGGCTATCTTCTGGAAGGGATCGACTGGCGCAATCCACGCTGGACGCAGCGACCTGCAACGGCAGGATAGTCGCCAACCGTTCCACTGTTTTTGTTGGGCTTTCTGTGGTTCCATGGTAGCTTTCGGCCATGGATGATGCTGCTTCGGAGATAGCCAGATTGCGCGCCGCGCTTGCGGTATCGGAAGCGCGTGCCGCCTCCGCCGAGGCCGATCTCGCGCAGGTGCGCGCCGTCGTGACGACTTCGGAGGCGATGATCCGGCACCTCAAGCTCGAGATCGCAAAGCTGCGCCGTGAGCAGTATGGCCAGAGCTCGGAACGGCGCGCCCGGCTGATCGACCAGATGGAACTGCAGCTCGAAGAACTCGAAGCTGACGCCACCGAAGACGAGATCGCGGCTGAACGCGTGGCAGCGAAGATCACAAATGTCTCCGCCTTCGAACGCCGCCGGCCGGCCCGCAAGCCGTTTCCCGAACATCTGCTGCGCGAGCGCCTGGTCATCGAAGCTCCCACGCAATGCGCCTGCTGCGGCTCGGCCCGGATCGTGAAGATGGGCGAAGACGTCACCGAGACGCTGGAGGCGATCCCGCGCCAGTGGAAAGTGATCCAGACGGTGCGGGAGAAGTTCACCTGCCGGGACTGCGAGAAGATCAGCCAGTCACCGGCCCCGTTCCATGCGACACCGCGGGGATGGGCAGGTCCCAACTTGCTCGCTACGATCCTGTTCGAGAAGTTCGGCCAGCATCAGCCATTGAATCGCCAAGCCGAGCGCTACGCCAGGGAAGGCGTCGATCTCAGCCTCTCCACGTTGGCCGACCAGGTCGGAGCCTGCGCGACCGCCCTCCAGCCGATCCATGACCTGATCCGTGCCCATGTTCTGGCAGCCGTTCGGCTGCATGGTGACGACACCACCGTGCCGCTTCTGGCCAGGGGTGCAACAAGGCAGGCAAGGTTATGGACCTACGTCCGCGATGATCGTCCCTTTGCGGGCGGCGGGCCTCCTGCAGCGCTCTTCCACTTTTCTCCGGACCGGGAGAAGACCCATCCCAACACGCATCTTGCCGGATGGCACGGCATACTGCAGGCGGATGCCTATGGTGGCTACAACGATCTCTATCGTGCGGATCGCCGCCCCGAACCGGTCAAGAGCGCGCTCTGCTGGAGCCATGCACGGCGCAAGTTCTTCGAACTGGCCGATATCGCCGGCAATGTGCGCAAGGGCAAACCTGCCCACGAGATATCGCCTGTCGCGCTCGAGGCCGTCGCCCGCATCGACGCGCTCTTCGATATCGAGCGAGGCATAAATGGGAAGTCCGCCGAGGAGAGACTGGTAGCGAGGCGGCAGCATGCGCTTCCGATCGCCGAGGAACTGCGCGACTGGCTCATGGCCCAGCGTTCCCAGATGTCGAAGCACAATCCCGTCGCCAAGGCGATCAACTACATGTTCGAGAAGGAGGGACGCTGGGAGGCCTTCACCCGGTTCCTCGATGACGGCAGGCTATGTCTGACCAACAATGCGGCCGAGCGCGCCCTGCGCGGGATAGCTCTCGGAAGAAAGGCGTGGCTATTCGCCGGCTCCCAGCGCGGCGGCGAGCGTGCTGCCTTCATGTATTCCCTGATCGTCACGGCCAAGATGAACGACATCGATCCGCAGGCCTGGCCTTACGGCGCATGCAAGCATGCGCCTGTCGGCTAAGAGCATGGCGGACGTGCTCGCTCGCATGCCTGGCATCCCCGTGTCGCGGCTGCCTGAACTGTTGCCGTGGAACTGGTCTTCCGCAGGCCACGTCCACCAGAAAGCAGCCTGATGGCGCGCCCGACGCATGTCTACACGATCGACTATGTTGCCTCGCTGATCGGCGAGAACATTGAACTTCTCCAGAAAATCGCCAACAATTCCGACAACATCGACTACGGCGAGATGATCCATGTCCATGACGGCAGCGAAGAGGGCATCACCACCTTCACGGACCGGGGGATCGAAAGCTTGCAGGAATTCCTCGCCGATATCCGCACCTGGGACGGAGGTGTGCGGCAGTTCCTTATCGACGAGCAATGTGATCCGGAAAGGATCGAACGCATCATGGCGGACCAGCCTAAATCATAAGCTCCGCGGCCTTCGCCGGATGGATACGATGCACCAGCACCCTCTGGAGGTTGGGAAGGTGAGCGTCTGGCGGCCGGATGATATCGTCGGTGAGCATGGCGGCTAACCGAGCGCCGAGACAAGCGCGCTACGCGCCCGGCAGACCCGGCTCTTCACTGTGCCGACTTCGCAATTCATCTCGATCGCCGCGTCCTGGTAGGAGGTTCCGCAGGCTATGATCAGGACCGCCTCGCGCATCGACGTTGGCAGAGCCTTCAAGGCCTCATCCACCTCTGACTGTCGGATCGCCCATTCCTGCGACGGCGGTACCGACGGGTGTAGGGCCGCGCAATCGCCCAACCCCAGAACCTCTCGCTGTCGATTTTTGTAAGCCGAACAAAACGTGTTGAACATGATCTTGAACAGCCAAGACTTCAGATTGGTACCCGTATGGAACCTCTCGGACGCGTTCAGCGCCTTAGCGATCGTTTCCTGAACGAGATCCTCCGCTTCGCTTCCGCCGCGCGTTAGACGCGTGGCATATTTTTGTAAGACTGGCTGCCAGTTTAGGACATCCTTGGAGAAATTGTCATGAGCACTGCCATTCTTCAACATATACATCTCCCTGATCTGGCAGACGGGAAACTTTCGTATCCAACATTAGTTCTGGTGCGGTTTCGTACGGATTGCAGTACGGCGTAACCGGCGCGAGCAATTGTGATGCGCTTCGCTGAGCTCGAGCTACCGTTCTGCTCAACTGCATGCTGTCTCCTCTCCACAGCGCGACCATTGATACGCCAACACGTCAGGCGATATAGCGTTTCTGCCAGCCGTACCTCCGTACGTTTTTCACGGTGCTGCACTCGCCAGCGATCCGACTGAGGGCTCGTCAGAACAATCTCTTGTTGGAGCCGGCGGTGCCAAGATCTCCGGTCTGTCGGATTTCGTACCAACAGCGCGAAGCTATGGAAAATGAAAGAAGCTTGCGGCATAAGCCGTTGATATTAGATCACAACAACGAGCTCCAGCTCTTCCCTTGGAGGGGGAGAAATGAACCCACCTTCGCAGGACCTAGTGCAGAATCTCTTGCTTCGTGCCGCCAGTCCGGATGCGTATGCACTGATCGCTCCGCACATGCGTTCCGTTCACCTGCCTCTTAAGTTGACGCTCGTAGAGCCAGATGAACCAACCGATGTTGTCTGCTTTCTGGACAGCGGTCTGGCCTCTGTCGTTGCGGTCACCGACGAGAAGGACATGGTCGAGGTAGGACATATTGGCTTTGAGGGAGCGACCGGTTTGCATACGGCCCTCCATAGCGGTCAATCACCAACTAGGACGTTTATACAAGGCGAGGGAGCAGGATATTTGGTTCCGACTTCGATCGTAAGGTGTACGCTCGACACCCAACCCGATTTCGAAACTCTGGTTCTGAGATATCTGCATTCGTTTAACATCCAGGTCTCGTATACCGCGTTGGCGAATGCCCGCTTTAGCATTTACGAACGTTTGTCGCGCTGGCTGCTGATGTGCCAGGACCGCCTTGGCCAGGACCTCGGCCTCACCCATCAATTCCTTTCCATCATGCTCGGCGTTCGCCGATCGGGCATAACCAATCAATTGCATCTGCTCGAAGGTATTGGAGCGATCAGATCGACACGGGGCAACATCCGAATTTTGGATAGGGCCAAGCTCGAGGAAATTGCGGGGGGAAGCTATGGCGTGGCGGAAGGAGAATATGAGCGTTTGATCGGTGTAGCGCTTCGATATCGATAATTGTCCGCTGGGCTTCGCGTCGATTAGCGTCATTTCCCAATATTGCGATGTAGAGAGCCATATCGACAGACGGCACAGAGCGCTACTGTCACTCCCACCATGCGCTGTTCGTGATCGACAGCAATTTGCTTGAGCTTGGTATCAGGACTTTTGCCACTAGGCTCAAGACTCATTGTTTCAAATCCAGAAGATGACGGTTGCAGCGATGCAGATGGCTGAGAAGAAAGTGTGGGCGCATCGGTCGTATCGTGTAGCGATGCGTCGCCAGTCCTTGAGCTTGGCGAAGAGGTTCTCGACCTTGTGGCGCTGGCGATAGAGTGCCTTGTCGTAGGGATAAGGAATTTTCCGGCTTCGGCTCGACGGAATGCAGGGTTCGATGCCCTTGGTTACGAGCGCCTGCCGGAACCAGGTGCTGTCGTAGCCGCGATCGGCGATAAGGACGTTGGCTGGCGGGAGGGCGTTCAGCACGAGACGGGCGCCTTTGTGGTCACTCATCTGACTTTCCGATAGCAGCATGACGACGGGACGGCCTTTGTCGTCGCAGACGGTGTGGAGCTTGGAGTTCAGGCCGCCCTTGGTGCGTCCGATACGTCGGGGAACATCCCCTTTTTAAGCAGGCTCGCCGCCGTGCGGTGGGCCTTCAGGTGTGTCGCGTCGATCATGATGCGCTCGGGCTTGGGACCTTCGCCCGCCAAAGCCGCAAATATCCGGTTGAACACGCTGAGCCGACTCCAACGGACGAAGCGATTGTAGAGCGTCTTGTGCGGGCCGTAGTCCTTCGGCGCATCCTTCCACTGCAGCCCGTTGCGGATCACATAGACGATCCCGCTCACCACCCGCCGGTCATCGACCCGCGGCACACCATGCGCCAAGGGAAAGAACGGCGAGATCCGAGACATCTGACGCTCGCTCAGCAAAAACAAATCACTCATCACGACCTCGTCAATGGAGACTGTGAATCACATCTCAAAGCAGATTAATAGGTCCTGAGCCTAGCCAAATGAAGTGGCTGTTCAGCGATATCCCGGATAAAGCCGGGCCAGTGCCGTCGTCTACAGCACCGTGCCGACGTCGCCGAATTTCCGCCTTTCAACGTCAAAAAAATCGACGCTGCCTGATCCAATGCAGCTGCCGCACAGCGACCCGGCGAAGTTGGACGCGTGAACGCGAATGGAAAGGCGCGTACAAAACGTCAATAAGGTGTGCGGTTCTCCTCGTTGACGAAGAAGGCAGCGGCAGCACCACGGGCCTTCAATAAACCTTGTTCGCGTGCGACACGGAGACATCATCCGCCATCGATCCTAGGCGCGGGTGGCTGAGAGATCGTTTTGCTCTTGCCTATGCAGGAGTAACAGATCAATGGCTCGGTATTTCTTCAACGTTCACGACGGCGTCTCGATTGCAGATACGGTCGGTTCCGAGCATCCCAATATAGAGAGCGCCCGGAGCGAAGCGGTCGAGACGATCGCCGAGCGCCTGAGAGGAACCATGCTGAAGAAGACCGATGTTTCGGCGTGGCTTATGAACGTTGTCGATGAGAGCGGCTTTACCGTCATCGTCCTGTCATTCACCGCTGCCGTCAAAATTGTCGATCGGTTTGATGCCACTACCACAGAAGCTGCTACAACTTAGAAATGTCAAAACCGCACACAATGGCCGCAGCTCTTGGCCTATGCGGTGGCTTGCGCCATAAGCTGTGGATTGTTGACGCCTTGCTTTCCGTCGACATGAGATCGGGCTCCTTCCCGCCGGAGGCAGTGCCGTGTCCGACTTTTCCCAATCGACTGTTTCGAATTTGCTGTTGCGGGCCTTGCCGGCTGATGCGTTTGACCTGTTGAAGCCTGCGATGGAGCTAGTCGATCTGCCGTTACGCTTTGAGTTGGTGGCGCCTGACGTGCCGAACGATGTCGTGTACTTCCTGGAGCGCGGGCTGGGATCGATCGTCGCCACAAGCAGCGACGACGAAACCGTGGAAGTTGGTCACATCGGCTACGAGGGCATGTCGGGCGCGCATGTTCTGTTGAAAGTGCCAAAGACACCCAACAAAACCTTCATGCAAGCTGAGGGCAGCGGCCTTTCGGTGCCAACGACGGTGTTTCTCAACATGGTGAAACAGGTGCCACCCGCAAACGACCTGCTTCTGCGCTATGTTCATTGCTGTGAGCTTCAACTGGCGCATTCGGCCCTTGCCAACGCACGTTACAACATGCCGGAACGCTTGGCGCGCTGGCTACTGATATGCCATGACCGTCTTCAGACAGATGATCTGCCCCTCACGCATGAGTTCCTTTCGATCATGCTGGGTGTACGACGCTCAGGCGTTACCAATGAAATTCATATCCTGGAAGGCCTCCACGCAATCAAGGCTACCCGTGGAAATGTCAAAATCGTAAATAGACAAAAGCTCGAAGACGTTGCCGGGGGGGCCTATGGCATTCCCGAGCTGGAATATGAGCAATACATCGGCATTCCGATCCGGAAAGCGTAATGGACACCTTGCTCTCAGAGAAATCTTCAGGGCATCAATCGCCGAGTTCGTAAGCCTCAGAGAAGGGTACCTCCATTAAAAGGTCGCCATCGGCATCGCAGATTTCGA
Organism: Ferranicluibacter rubi; assembly: GCF_011603255.1. Classification (GTDB taxonomy): domain Bacteria; phylum Pseudomonadota; class Alphaproteobacteria; order Rhizobiales; family Rhizobiaceae; genus Ferranicluibacter; species Ferranicluibacter rubi. The sequence goes on from NZ_JAANCM010000016.1 coordinate 59,617, forward strand.
TTTGACGATGGGAAATATCCCGCCCTTGCAGGATCGCTGCGCTCATCAGAGCTCTGGCATCCATGATCGCTTCGCGGCGCGCTGCGTCCAAATCCGCCAGTTCAGAGCCCTCTTCATCCGGGATAACTGTCGTTCTGGTCGAAATATTGAGATGGAATATCGGCATTGACCGCCCTTCGCGGAAATAGCCAACGTCAGTGCTGGCATGAAACTACTAATCATTTGCTCGCGTCGCGTCGGTTCAGGGAATTGTCAAAATCGTACAGTTCCCGCGCCACGCTAGAGTATTCGCTTAATCCGCGCCATAACCTATCTATACCTCTCTTTTTATATGATGGGTTCGAGTGCGGGCTCTCCCCCGATGGAGCCCAGACATGCAAGACATTAAACGTGCAGACGTCCGGAACCGGCTCCTTGGAGCGCTCGGGACCCAAGCGTTCGAACTGCTCCAGCCTGGCATGGAACGCATCGATCTTCCACTCCGCACCGTATTGGTGGAGAGCGATCAGCCGACCAGTCATATCTTCTTTATTGAGAGCGGTTTGGCGTCGATCGTTGCAAGAACGGTCGATGACGAGGCTATCGAAGTCGGACATATCGGCTGGGAAGGCTTGTGCGGCACGCATAGGCTTCTGAGACTTGAAACGACGCCTAATCGGACATTCATGCAAATCGACGGAAGCGCCATCACGGTTCCGGTGGAACTTGTGTATCGACTTATCGACGAAGACGCCGCCGCGCGTGACCTGTTTTTCCATTACATTCATACCTGCGAACTCCAGCTTGCCCATTCGGCGCTGGCGAACGGCCGGTACAATATGTCGGAGCGCCTGTCGCGCTGGCTCTTGATGTGCCACGATCGGATCCGCGATGATGACATGGCACTCACCCATGAATTCCTTTCGCTGATGCTGGGCGTGCGCCGCTCCGGCGTGACCGATCATTTGCATATCCTCGAAGGCATGCACGCCATCAAAGCGACACGAGGTCGTATCCGTATTCGCGACCGGGCCAAGCTCGAGGAAATTGCCGGCGGTTGTTACGGAGCCCCCGAGAGGGAATACGACCGCCTGATCGGCAGCAGATGACGCCGGGGGCAAAGAAGATCCGCCTCAACCTATTGCTCAACCATCTGCGGAAAAGACGGTGGCGCAATCTGCCGGCTCAGGTGGGCCTAAAGACAGCGCTTGTTGCCGAAGACCTTGGCCTTATTAGATCCAGAGGCGATGACCTCCGAACAAGAAATTATCAACTGACATCAGCTGGCCACGCCTACTTGGTGGGCTTACCGGCTGTTGCATTGAATGACGTTCATGCGGTCCGCTGACCTTTTCAGGTTCCAACCCTGCGCATTTTTGGGTATCTAGCACTAAAATGCTCTGCGGCCGTGCCTACGTCAGAAACCGTACCGTCAGCTCAGGCGCCCGGGAACAGCTACGGGCGGTTCTCATTCTGTTTCCGATCGCGCTGCAGCCGTGCAGCTTTCAGTCGCTCGGTTTTCTCCCGGTCGGCTAGGCGCTGGGCTTCAAGCACCCTTATTGCCTCGGCTTTTGCATCCTCGGAGCGTCCCCGTGCGGAGGGGCCTCTTGGCCGTCGCTTCTTTTCTTCAAGTTGATCCATTCCATCCTCCATGAAGATCTTTGAAGGAGGAAAGCTACGTCAGACTTGTCTCATTTCCACATTTCTGCTGACTGCGTACGATACCGCACTTATTTCAATGTCGTTGGAAACGCTGCGTTAGCTAGTGATTTTGGATCGGTTCTGAGATCTCCCCAGCCAGGCGCTCAACATCAGTTGCAAAGAGTTTGATTTACACGCCAAGAAAACCTTTCCTATGAAATGTGGGCTGGAAAGGGCAGCTTACCGGAGTCCGTTTGCAAGAACAGCCGTATTGAAGGGCTATAAGTACAGTGAATTACTGAACTCCGGTGGGCTGTGACCACTGTACGCTATCCGACCCTTCTCCTCCTGGCATTTCGCAATCCATAGCTTGCGACTAGTATCGACTTTTCGAAGGAGGTCGATCATGACCCATAGCTATGCATTCGCATCTGAGCCCCTCTCGAGTGATGACTTGAATTTGCTGCACGGCACGCTGCGAAAATGGTGCGACGAACGCGGCGTTAAGATCACCGCCCCGGAAGCCGAACAGGCCGCTGTCGAACTTATTGACTGGTTTCAGTTCGGTCTGCGTCACGAAGACCAGTTGATCGAGATGATCCGCCGGTCCTGATTGCTCATCGTTCCAACATCCCCGCCTCGAAACTCGCGGCCAAGAAGGTCTCGCGTACAACTTCGGCAGAAATCCTCTTCTGCAGGGCTTGAAGACATTGCAACCGAGCATTGTCGTAGTGCGCTCCATCCGTGACAGGCCAGCGATATGTCAGATGGTGTAAGGCTTCTTCCGGTCCATGGACTGCGTCAGCGATACCATAGCCAACCCTTATCCGAACAGGAACGTTCCACTGAATCGGAAGACTATTCTCGCTTTGCATGGAAATCTCCTCTCGTGGTGACTAACATGGATCAACGCGTTTGGTTGCCGTACGAAACGGTACGAAGAATGTGGCTTTGCCCTGACAGAAGTGTGCGTTTTCCGACCAAATGCCCGAAAATATTGACACCCTGCTAGCGTGGCTCTCGAAAACTTTAGCGCGGGGAAGAGAATATGGATTCAAAGGGGCGGCATGCGCAAAGCGATCCCTCCGATTTCGGCGATGCGATCTACCGTCAGATTATTGCGAGCGCCACCGACTATGCCGTCATCACGGTCGCTCTTGACGGCAGGATCTCCACCTGGAGTGCCGGTGCCAGCAATCTTTTCGGCTATACGTCGCAAGAAGCCGTAGGACAAAACCTCGCCATGATTTTCACGTTCGAAGATCAGTTGGAGAGCGCTTGTCATGCGGAGATGCACACTGCCCTGCAATACGGTCGAGCCGACGATAATCGCTGGCATGTTCGCAAGGATGGTAGCCGCCTGTGGGCGTCCGGCCTGCTCATGCTACTGAAAGACGACGAACAGCGCGCCATAGGCTTTGTCAAAATCTTGCGTGACCGCACGCAATACCTCGAACAGGACGAAGCCGTACGCTCAAGCGTAGAGCGGCTCCGGCTGATCCTGGAGAGCGCTACTGATTACGCCATCCTTACGTTCGATCAAGAGGGAACTCTGCTTACCTGGAATGCCGGGGCCCGACGCATCCTTGGCTACACGGAAGAGGACATCATCGGACGGGACGCACGGGTCCTGTTTACGCCCGAGGAACGAGAGGCCGGAGCCCTCGAATGGGAGATGGAAACGGCAACCAAGGAAGGCCGCGCGGAGAACGAGCGCTTCCACGTTCGCAAGGACGGCTCCCGGTTTTGGGGCAGCGGCCTGACGATGCCGCTCATGGCGCGGCAGGACAAGCCCGGCTATCTGAAGATCATGCGCAATGACACCGAACGGCATCTCGCCGAAGAACATCAGCAGGTCATGATGCGAGAGATGAGCCATCGCGTGAAAAACAGCCTGATGTTGGTGACTGCGATGCTGGCAATGCAAGCACGGGTAGCCGATGTCCCCGAGGTGAAGCGCGTTCTGACAGATGCTGAGACCCGAGTTGCAACCATCGCAGCCGTCCACGACCATTTGTGGCGCCAACCTGATCTCGAGACCATCGACCTTGCCGCTTTTCTCAAGGATCTGTGCAGCCGCCTCGCACAAACCTCTGACCGGCATACACTCTCTTTCGACGGCACCCCTTGCCGGATCGACACAGACCGCGCCATACAGGCAGCCCTTATCGTCAACGAGCTCGTAACCAACGCGATCAAGCATGCCTACCCATCAGGAGGCGGCAGAATCGACGTCTTGATCACCACCACTGACGACATGATTTGCCTGACCGTTGCAGATGATGGCGTCGGATTGCCAACCGATTTTGATTTGGAGGGAAACTCAGGAAGGAGCCTTGGAATGAAGGTTATCAGAGGGTTGGTAAGACAGCTCCAGGCAGAACTTATGGTAATAAGAACTGCGCCGGGCACCGCCTTGATCGCGAAAATTCCAATGAGTTCGTGAGCCTAGACAGTGGCCTAGCTCCTAACTATCACGAGGAAACGGGAGCCAAAGCTCCCGCCGCTCATAAGTGTCTTGTGGAACTTTCAGCCGCCACTTCGCCGACGGAAAGCGCCTTGAAGAATGGCACAAGCTGATAGAGTGCTGACAGGCCGACAAGGACGTAGACGATAGTGGTGAGCGCGCTTTCACGGCCACCAAATATCGTGGCGACAAGGTCGAAATCGGCGACGCCGACAAGAAGCCAGTTGATGCCGCCAATGATAATCAAAAGCAATGTGATAAGGTTGATCGCTTTCACGCAAAATCTCCTCTGGAAGGCGATGTGTCTGAAGGCTTGAACGAGGTCATTCCCCGCTGTCACGGGTTCATCCTGCCGAACGCTTTGGTCGCTTGCCTTGGAGGTTCAGTTCCCTGTTGACGATTTTTTCAGATCCTTCCGCCGGGTCTTCGCTTGCGGAGGTTTCCGCCTGAGCAACGGGTTGCACATCATCACCGTCATTGGTATCGCTTATCCCTGCCGCGTGCCAATGATCAAGATGACGACCCTCTGGACGGCCCTCCTTCTCCCACAATGCATGCGCTTTTGCGTGTCTGTCCGTTTCATCGTTCACGTGTCTTCTCCCACCAAAAGTTCCTGTAGAGGAAGGCAACGGCGCCTTCCTCAATCGCTTTTTTCATTCAACGGTTGTTACCGCCGCCGGACGACTGACCGCCCTTCTTGCCCGCTTCAGATGCACGCTCGGAGTCATTGGCGAAGTTTCCGCCGGAGGCCTGGCCGCCCTTGCTGGCAATGTCGCGCTGCTTGTCATCGTCCATCGACGCGAAGCCGCGCTTCGACGTGTCACCACCCGACTGATTTCCGGTCTGAGAGTTTGGCATATGTTTCTCCTCTTTTGCTGGCCCATTCCAGCACGCAGAAGCAACTTCGTCCTCGAAAAAGGGTTCCTCGACCGTCAGAAACCGTACCATTGTGTCTTGTCGTTGAGAAACGGGCAACGCGGTGTCGTACACCTCAGGTTTTTAGAACGCGTAGTGCCACTGTGCGATTCCGCACTGGAACCACATAACCGTCAGAGTGGTTTGCAAAAATTCAAATACGCGCATCAAAGCGCATATGGAGGGATGGGCATTCGATTGATAGCAACAACACTCTACAGGTTTGAGGACCATGTCGTCAGCAGCGTTTGATGCCAAAGCCCTTCAGGACGCATGCCGCCGCTTCGAAGCCAAGCATGGCATCGAAGCTTTCCTTGATGCCATGGCGGCGATCATGCAGGACCGCCTTGGCGACCAGGGTCTGAACCTGGAATTCTTTGACGACGTAATCGGAGATCATAATGAAGAACCAGTCAGAAGTGGTGGTGATCACCGGAGCGTCCAGCGGGATCGGGCAAGCCACCGCTGAAGCCTTCGCGCGTACCGGCGCCAAGCTCGTGATTGCGGCCCGTAATGCGGCCGCACTTCAGGCTGTTGCAAAGACGTGCCGCGGGTTGGGCGCCGATGTCCTTGTCGTGCCCACGGATGTTACCAATGCCGATCAGGTCAAGGCACTCGCCGAGGCCGCGCTGAGCTTCGGGGCAATCGACGTCTGGGTCAGCAATGTCGGCGTCGGTGCTGTCGGCAAATTCCAGGACACGCCGATCGAGGCGCACGAGCAGGTGATCCGTGCAAATCTCATCGGTCATATGAACGATGCTCACGCAATCCTGCCGATTTTCCTGAAGCAGGATCGCGGGATATTCATCAACATGATCTCGTTGGGTGGATTTGCAGCCGCACCTTATGCTACCGCCTACAGCGCCAGCAAATTCGGATTAAAAGGATTTTCGGAAGCGCTAAGGGGCGAGCTGGCGGAATATCCGAACATCCATATCTGCGATATCTACCCGGCGTTCATCGATACGCCGGGGATCAGCCACGGGGCCAACTACACAGGCCGCCAACTTTCGGCTCCGCCGCCTGTCTACGACGCGCGCAAGGTCGCCGATGCTGTCGTCAGAGTAGCCCGTCGTCCAAAGGCGACAACAACAGTGGGTGTCACGGCCGACCTCATACGCTTTGGACATTTCTTTGCTCCGACCTTGAGCGCGCGGTTCATGAACTGGTTCATTACGACCTACTTCAAGCAAGCCGATCCAACTCCCGTCACCGATGGCAATCTCTACGCTTCGTCGTCGCGGCCCGGCGGCATTGACGGCGGATTGCGGTCCGGGAAACAGCGATTGGCGCTGGGTGCGGTGGCTGCCACCGCAGCCGTAGCCATTGGTCTCATCGCTTTGGCAAACACCTATGGCCGAAACAGCCGTCGTGGCCGATGGCGTTAGAGCCGAAGTCCTGCGCACGCAATTAAAGCAGACCCCCTCATCCTCCCTCACTCCGGATAACCGCATGACGACCTACGCGCCACTCGACGTCCTAAAGCCAGTAGCCGACGGCATCTGGATCGTCGACAGCGGGCCGCTCCATGCTGTCGGAGCAATCCCTTTGCCCGTTCGCATGACGGTGATGCAGCTGGAAGACGGTGGTATCGTCCTCCATTCGCCGACACGCTACGATCCCAGCCTGCGGGAAACGATCGAAAGCCTTGGCCCCATCCGGCATATCGTGGCGCCGAACAGCGCGCACTGGAGTTTCGTCAAGGACTGGAAAGGTCGCGTCCCCGACGCGCTGACATGGGCAGCGCCCGGTTTGAGGCAGCGTCGCCAAGTTAAAAAGGCCTGCATTCCATGGCATGGCGACCTCGGAGCCAAATCCCTGGCGCACTTCGCGCCGGACATCGATCAGATCGAGGTCCCGGGGATCGGTGGTTTTTGTGAAGTCTGTTTTTTTCACCGAAAAAGCCAGAGCCTCGTCGTGACGGATCTCATCCAGAATCTCGAGGATCATCATCATTCTTCCGTGATGCGCCTGTTTTCGAAAGTTATCGGTGCCCGCGACCGCGCGCCGATTTATTTAAGGGCTGTCGTGCGCTTGAAGGGTGAGCCGGCAAAGGCAGCAGCCCGGCAACTCGTGGCACTTGAACCGAAGCGGGTGATTTTCAGCCATGGTCAATATTTCGAACATGATGCTCCTGCACGGTTGCGCAAATCGCTTGAGTGGCTGGTCTGAGCAGCGTTAACAGCGGTTAAGGATATGGCTTCTTGCGGGGCAAGGCTGTGCGGTTTCGCACATTACGAGACGTAACTCGTTACGCGTGTATAATGAGGACATCCGAAGTCGAGACAAGCGTGGCTGCGATGCGCACTCCGAATATCCTTCTCCTGGAAGACGAAGCTCTCATTGCTTTGGACGTCGAGACGATGCTGACAGAAATCAAGGCGGGGTCGGTGACGAGTATTGCATCATGCGCCGACGCGTTGAAATGGCTGGCCCATAACACGCCCGACATCGCCATCATCGATATTTTCCTGCGAGACGGTGAGTGCATTGAGGTTGCAAACATCCTTGTCGAACGGGATGTCCCATTCGTCGTCCACAGCGCGCGAAGAAAAGTTACCCACAACAGCCACCGCATCTTTCTTAAAGGCGTTTGGATACCAAAGCCTGCCCTTCCAAATAATTTGGCGCAAGCCGTTAAAGCACACCTAAACACAGCGGCGGTTTAGGGTTCGCAATTCTACGGAACAAGATAATTTCGAAGCGGCTGCTGCCAGCTCCCCCGGTATCATCCGCTTCGGGGTTGTCGATACGGATTGGCTAGAAAATCCTGCACATTATGGCTGGCCGCTTCCGCCAGCGGCGCCGTAGATCTGCCCGGTTGCATAGCTTGCTTGCGGGTCGGCGAGCTGAACATAAATGGACGCCAACTCGGCAGGCTGACCGGGACGGCCAAGCGGCGTGTCGCTGCCGAACTTCACAAGCTTTTCCATCGTTGCCCCGCCACTGACCTGCAGTGGTGTCCAGATCGGACCGGGCGCCACGCCATTGACGCGAATCCCCTTTGGACCCAGTTGCCTCGCCATCGACTTTGTGAAGTTCATTCCGGCGGCCTTGGTGATCGCATAGTCCACCAGGTCTTCCGATGGATCATAAGCCTGCACCGAGGTGGTCTGGATGATCGCCGATCCCGGTTGTAAATGCTTGAGAGCCGCTTTCGTTAGCCAGAACATTGCGTAAATGTTGGTCTTCATCGTCGCGTCGAAGGCTTCGGTGGTAATGTCGGACAACGACGCCGCCTGCTGCTGCCGTCCGGCGTTATTGACTAGGATATCGAGGCCGCCTAGGGCGGCAACCGCATCCTCGACGAGCTTTTCGCAAAAAGCTTCATCCCGGAGATCGCCTGGCAAGGCGACACCCTTGCGGCCTTCCTTTTCGATCAAGGCGATGACTTCTTTCGCATCGGGCTCTTCGTCGGGAAGATAGTTGATCGCAACGTCGGCACCCTCACGCGCGTACGCGATCGCAGCGGCACGCCCCATGCCGGAATCGCCGCCAGTGATCAGCGCCCGCATTCCTGTCAGGCGGCCAGAGCCTTGGTAAGACGTCTCACCGTGGTCAGGCGTTGGGGTCATTTTGCCAGCCAGACCAGGAAACGGCTGAGACTGCGTTTCGAACGGAGGCTTCGGATATTTTATCGTCGGATTTTCCATGGTGGCTGCTTTCGATAAGGTTGAGGCCGCCTGCGCCATAAAAGGTAATGTCGAGGCGGCAAGGGTTGCAGTTGCGGCCGTAAGCACAGTGCGGCGGCTGAGTTGCAGAGTGAAAGGATGGGCCATGTTTCGGCTCCAGCTCAGTTCTTGCCCGAACCGGGCTCGGCCATCTTGGCATGTTGATGGGCCAGCATGCTCGCCGGGGTGACGTTGGCGACTGCGGCTTGCAACTTGTTCTTCCAGCCGCTGACAACGTCACCTTCGCCATCCATCATTGCATCATAGCCGACCCGCGCAACGTCGGCGGGATCATCCTTCTTTGCCTGTCCCACGGATGTGTCCATCAGTTCAGCACGTTGGAAAAACTCCGTCTCTGTTGGGCCCGGCATGAGGCAACTCACCGAGATGCCGCTGTCTTTCAGCTCTTCGCGCAAGGCAAACGAGAAACTATTAATGAAGGCCTTGGTGGCGTTGTATACTGCCTGATAGGAACCCGGCATGAAGCCGGCAATCGAACCGGTTAGCAGGATGCGGCCTTGGCCGCGGCTGCGCATCAGATTTCCGACCTGCTGCACGAGATAGATGGTGCCGACGATATTGGTATCGACGACCTTGCGCGCTTTGGCGAAGTCTTGCTCCAGGAAACCCCTTCCCAGCCCGCGACCGGCGTTGGCCATCAGCAGATCAACGGAGCGGCCAGATGCCTCGATGTTTTCGAGAAGGCGGTCGACGCCTCCCTCCGTTGACAGGTCAGCCTCGATGGCGTCCACCGAAGTATCGAATTCCTTGAGAGTGGCTGCAGCCTGATTAATGCGTGGCTCATCGGCTGCAATAATCAAATCATAGCCATCCTGGGCGGCACATTTGGCCAATTCGTACCCAATACCCGACGATGCACCCGTGACGACGGCAAGACCTTTTCCCGTTTCAATCGCCATGCTGTAGCTCCTTACGGCTTGAGAACGACTTTGACGCAGCCGTCCTTCTTTTCGAGGAAGGTCTTGTAGAGCTCCGGTCCGTCTTCCAAGCTTCCGGTATGGGTGATGATGAATGAGGGGTCGATCTCTCCGTTCTGAATTCGCTCCATCAGGATCGGCAGGTAGTGCTGAACGGGCGTCTGCGCCATCTTGAACGTTAGGCCGCGATTGATGGCCGAACCCATCGGGATCTTATCCAGGAACCCACCGTAGACGCCAACGATCGAGACTGTGCCGAAGTTGCGGCAGCAATGAATTGCCTGGCGGAGAACGTGCGGGCGATCGGTGCCCATGAAGGTGGCGACTTTGATGCGGTCGATGCGGGCATCCCAGCTCGCAGATGGATCAGATTCGGTTCCAACGGCGTCGATGCAGGCATCAGCCCCACGACCGTTGGTCAGCTCCATAATCCGGTCGTAGATATCCTTGTCCATATAATCGAGGGTGATCGCCCCAGACTTTCCGGCAAGAGCCAGCCGTTCTGGGACCGTGTCGATCGCGATGACCCGCTCGGCCCCCAGAATGAAAGCTGACTTGATAGCCATCTGGCCGACGGGTCCGCAGCCCCAGATGGCGATTGTGTCGCCCGGCTGGATGTTACAGAAATCGGCAGCCATATAACCGGTCGGGAAAATATCGGAGAGAAAAAGCACCTGCTCATCGGTCAGGCCGTCCGGAACCTTGATGGGCCCAACATCGGCGTAGGGAACTCTTAGATATTCGGCCTGGCCGCCGCTGAATCCGCCCAACAGGTGGGTATAGCCAAACAGGCCAGCAGGCGAATTGCCCCACATCTTGGTGACTTTTTCCGGTTTTGGATTCGATCGTTCGCACCCGGAGAAAAAGCCTCGTTTGCAGAAGAAGCATTCGCCGCACGCGATCGTAAAGGGAACGACCACCCGGTCGCCGACCTTCAGCTTCTTGTTGTCCTTGCCGACCTCGACGACTTCGCCCATGGTTTCGTGACCCATGATGTCACCACTGTGCATGTCGGGCATGACGCCGTTGTAGAGATGAAGGTCCGATCCGCAGATCGCGCAAGCCGTGACCCTGATGATGGCATCGCGGCCGTCCTCGATCTGGGGGTCCGGGACGCTCTCGCAGCGGATGTCATGCTTGCCGTGCCAGGTCAGTGCTTTCATGAACTTGCTCCAAATTCGTGTCGTCTCTTCGCGCGAGCGCCTTGGCTGCAAACAACAGGAATTGAACGTTGTTCCTTGGCGAGGCCGGCTGTACGGAAGCGCACCAAAGCTCAAAATTGCCGCAAAAGACTTATCATTTGGGTTTGCGGGAGGAACTTGACGGGCAAGTGATCGTTTTCTCCGCTCCACCAGATCAAGAGGAGATGTTCCATGCCACAGGGCGACAAATCCGCATATACCGATAAGCAGAAGCGCAAGGCCGAGCATATCGAGGAAGGCTACGAAGACCGTGGCATTTCCGAGAAGGAAGCCGAACGCCGTGCCTGGGCCACCGTTAACAAAGAAAGCGGCGGTGGCAAGAAGTCAGGGTCCGGCCGGGGCCATGCCGAAAACCACGCCTCTTCCGAAAAGGGCGGACATAAGGGCGGCGCAGCTGCCGCGTCACGCACCAAGGAAGAGCGGTCAGCATCCGCCAAGAAAGCTGCAGCCACGCGCAAGCGCAACGAGCACCACGCTCATCATTGATGGGATACGGCGTCACGATAGTGGCGCCATTCTTCTGTGGAGGAACGTTCATGCCGAAGAAGAAATCGAAACAGAAATGGTCGCAGGATGTCACTGACAACAGCGACGCGATGGATCTGAAAGGCGGCGTCTTCAAGCAGCGCAGCGCCAAGAAGATCGCAGACTCGTTAAAGGCCTCTGCCGAACATAGCGAACGCCGCAAGGCCAGCCCTTTGCAGTCCGCCATGTCGATGCTGACTTTCTATATCAATCGTGCTGGCAAGCAGCTGTCGAAATCGAGATTATCGAAGCTCTATCGCGCCAAGGACGAGCTGCGCAAGGATTTTGGGAAGGAGCCGAAACGCTGATCATCCGAGTGGCATCTCCAACACCGGTTAGCCGTCAAGCGATGCGCCGACAGATCAAGGGCGCATAACCGGGCAGTGCGTTTCAAAATTGCTCCCGAGCTTGGAAGAAACCGATCTTGCAAGCTGTACGTATCCATCGATTCGGTGGTCCGGAAGTTATTTCGATCGAGGAAATTGTTCGGCCAACGGCCACCGTCGACGAAGTTCTCATCAAGGTCTTTGCCGCAAGCGACAATCCAGTCGACGAGAGGATGCGCGAGGGCAAGTATCCGGTCGCTACCGAAAAGTACCTTCATGTGCTCGGCCTTGATGTCAGGGGCGAGATCGCGGCCATCGGGTCTGATGTTGCCGGCTTCCCGATTGGCGCCGACGTCTTTGCGTTCCTGTCACCACAACAGGTTGGCTACGAGGAATTCATCCTTGCGCGGGCTGATGAGGTGGCTGCAAACCCGCGGCCACTCGATGCGGTCGTCGCCGCCGCTGCCATACCCTTGGCCGGCATCACCGCTTGGCAAGGACTGTTCGATCATGGTGGGCTTCAATCTGGCCAGCGTGTCCTCATTCAGAGTGGTGCGGGCGGCGTCGGCCATTTCGCCATTCAGTTCGCCAAAGCGAGGGGCGCATGGATCGCAACGACCAAGTGATCCTGGTAGACACCTCAATCCGGATAGATCACTTTCGATACGGAGACGCAGAGCTAAAAAAATCATCAATGATGACAGGTTGCTCTGCCACCCTTTCGTTGTCGGCGAACTGGCGCTTGGTAGCCTGCGAGATCGGGTTGCAGTTCTTGCTTTCCTGGCAGCTCAACGCGAAGCATTGATCGCGACCCATGCAGAGGTAATGACGATAATTGATCGCAATCCGATATTCAGCATGGGATCGGTTCCACGGACGCCCACTTGTTGACTTCGACACTGCTGGAAAAGCGGTCTAGTTTGTGGACAAGAAATAAGCGCCTGGCGGCCGCAGCACAAAAAGTCGGTGCGGCGCTTCATCCAGATGCGCAAGCCTCTCATCTAGAACAGCAATGCGGGACCGCTTAGCAATATGAAGCGCTTGATGAGATACGAACCAGCGGCCCACAGTTTAAGACTTAGGCGACCCAAGGATTGATCACCTTCAATCCGGCGGCCTCAAATGGGCTTGTATCTCGCGTTGCGACTACGAGATGATTCTCAGCGGCTGTAGCAGCAATATATCCATCAGCCTTGCCGATCGCCTTACCGGATACTCGGCCGCCGGCCATCAACTGCGCGTAGAATTGCGAGGTTCCTATGTTAAAGGGCAGAATGCGCCCGTCAAAGTGCGGAAGAACTTCCCCCTCAAGGCGATCATGAAGAATGGTCTGACGTTTCCCTGAAGGCAGGGAGGCAATCCCGAAACGAAGTTCAGCAATTGAAATCGCGGAAATGAACAGCGTCTCGACGGTTTGTGCATCCAACCAAACCAGCACAGCAGTATCAGGAGCCGGTTTCCATGGCTCAGATATTACATTGGTGTCTAGCAAGATCATTCGAAAGTCACCGGTTCAGCTGGCGTCATGTCGCGCTGTTGTTGCAGCGCTTCGACGTCACTGTTTGACAGTTCGGCGTCACGGCCGATGGCCGCGAGCAATGACCCGAGTTTCACGCGTTCAGATGGACGGACAGCCGCTTCAAGAATGTCCCGAATTTCAGCTTCGGTACTACGGCCATGGTGAGCTGCTCTTGCGCGTAACGCCCGATGCGTTTCATCAGATATGTTTCGAATGGTGACCGCCGCCATTAACACAATCCTGTATTACCCTTTATTGTGATATCAACGTAATCGAAACGATAGCGTTTTTCAAGTCGTGCTACGAGGACGGACCGGGCCTGGGTAACCGCGTTCCACGCCTTAAGCCATATCGAATGATCGACTACCTGAGTCAGCTGGGGCTTCCAAAGGGCCAGATCTCCGCTATCCAGCTGTGTGCGCCAACTCACTTTCAGCTCGACTGACTTTTCGTCCGGTATGGCATGGGGCCTTGGTTGAGACGGTCTGGTAGCCGGACGATGTGTGACATTTAGCCGGCCTGTTTCAGCACGTCGATGAACGCCCGCAAACCCGGGGGCACATGCCGGTGGCCAGGGTAATAGAGGCAGAGCCCGGGCATCCACGGACACCAGTCTTCCAACACCACCACCAGCTTACCCGCGGCGATGTAAGGCTGCGCTACCCGGTCGGCGACATAGGCAATGCCCATGCCGCCCACGGCTGCCTCCGCCATCAGCCCGACATGGTCGAGCGTCAGCGCGCCTGCGACGTCGACCACCATCTGCTGGCCGAACCGCTCGAATTCCCAACGAAACAGCTTTCCGCTCGGGAAGCGGAAGCGGATGCAGGCGTGCGCCTTCAAATCGTCTGGGGCTTTTGGAGCCAGACGCCGTGCAAGGTAATCGGGTGAAGCCACGGTTAGAAACCGGCTGTCGCCGCCGAAGTGCACGGCGATCATGTCCTGCGGCACCGCCTCACCCAGCCGGATGCCGGCATCAAACCCGTCGGCGACGATATCGATCAACTTACCGTCGGTGACCAGATCCAGCCCCACGTCCGGATAACGCGCCAGAAATGTCGGAACCACGGCTTCCAGCAGCAGGCTGGCGGCAATCTCGCTGCTGTTGATCCGCAGTATGCCACTCGGCCGGTCGCGAAACAGTGACACTTCCGCGAGCGCGCCATCGAGATCGCGCAACAGCGGCAGCAGCCGCGCTAGCAGTCGATCGCCGATCTCGGTCGGCGCGACGCTGCGCGTCGTCCGGTTAAGCAACCGCACACCAAAATTTTCCTCCAGGACCCTCATCATATGACTGAGCGTCGAAGGCGACAGTCCGAGTTCATCAGCTGCTTTGCGAAAACTGCGGTGGCGCAGGATAGCGGCAAAGGCCGAGAGTTCAGTGAGCGTCGGAGTGCTATTCATGGTCTTTCTTCACCAGCTTATGCAACATTGTTTGGATAGTAACATCAATCAAACAGAATATCTTGCCTGTCATCCGCCGCAATTCTGCGGGCTCCTTAAAAAGGATTTTTAACCGTGACAAAGACTTGGTTGATTACTGGCACCTCCTCCGGCCTCGGCCGCATCATGACCGAAAAACTGCTGGCCCGCGGCGATCGGGTTGTAGCTACGCTGCGCAAGCACGCCGCACTCGACGACCTTAAGGCAGAATACGGCGACGCCCTTTCGATCGCCACCCTCGACGTCACCGACACACCTGCCATTCACCGGGTGGTGACTGACGCTTTCAACATCTCTGGCCGGATCGACACCGTCGTCAGCAATGCTGGCTATGGGCTGTTCGGCGCGGCCGAAGAGGCGAGCAGCGACCAAATCCGCACTCAGATCGACACCAACCTGATTGGCTCGATCGAGCTGATCCGCGCTGCCCTACCGCATCTGCGCGCCCAGGGCGGCGGCCGCATCCTACAGGTCTCATCCGAAGGCGGACAGATCGCCTATCCGAATTTCAGCCTCTATCATGCCACCAAATGGGGCATCGAGGGCTTTGTGGAATCCGTATCGCAAGAAGTAGCCCCGTTCGGCATCGCGTTCACGTTGGTCGAGCCAGGTCCGGCCCAGACCGAATTCGGCGGCGGCCTGGTGGCGCCTGTGCCGATGGCCGTCTATGACAATACACCGGCCGGCGACGTGCGCCGTGCATTTGCCGGCGGCGCCTTCGAGATCAAGGGAGATCCGATCAAAATGGTCGATGCAATCATCGCCTCGGCCGACCAGGCAGCCGCCCCCAAACGCCTGACGCTCGGCGCTGGCGCCTATGCCTCGATCCGCAAGGCCCTGACCGAACGTTTGGCCGAACTCGAAATGCAGGAAGACATCGCCATCTCCGCCGACAGCGACGCATAATCATTATCGCTCGACACGACACCAATGCCGGGCAGCTGAAAACTGCCTGGCGCAAGACTCTTCGGACGACTTTACTTGCTCAACGGCTTCAAGGGAGGCCACGCCGTCTCTGCTTCCGACGCCTTGAACCAAATCGAACCGACGGACGCCGGCATTAAAGCTCGTAACCTGAACCGCGTTCGAGGTTCGTTCGTTGCATACGCGAGCCAGCTAGGACATCGATCGCATTGTGAGTTTTTGACATTCCAGTCGAGCACCGTAAGCAAAGTTCGGTTATAGCCTTCGCCGCGATTGCTGACGCATATCGCCTTCGCAGCAACGGCGGTGCCAGCACAAGACGAAATCGACTGATGGCACTATTTGGGAAATCGCTCGAGCATCTCCTTGAGACGTTGCCTGGCATGTTGGGTAAGCTGACCTCCGTCGTGACGATGATTGTTGGCATCTCCCTCTTTGTCCGGTTGTCGCAGACGATCGTGCGGCCTCGTAAGGTGAATTTCCAATGCCATCAATGTGGTCGACAGCGCCACGACATAGACGCGGTTCACTGCAAGGCCTGCGGTATCCTTCTCAACATTCCGAACAACAACGACTGCTCATGAAGAAGCCTTTTCGCTCCGATTTCAAGCGCACCTGGCAGAGGATCGCAATCGTCGTAATTGCGGCTCTGGGCGTTGCCCAACTTCTGCTAATTCTAGTCATATACCTCATATACCGATAACGCGGACGTGCGCGGTGTGACCTTCAGCGCACCCGTTTTTACTGGAATTCCAGGTCGCGAGGCTCTAGATTGACTACGGCGTGTGCTGCGTGCGCTCCGGGACATCCCGAAATCGACGGAGACTTCGATCAACCTTCCAAACAGGGAGCGCGAACCCATGTCTCTATTGTTGACTGGCCGCATTCAATCCACTCTTCGCCACTTTCTTCACAATGAAGCCGCTGGCGGCATCATTCTGATGATGGTTGCCGCACTTGCGATCGCGACTGCGAATTCGCCGCTGGCGGAAACCTATTTTCAAATCCTGCACGTCTATATCGGCCCGTTGAGCCTTCAGCACTGGATCAACGACGCCCTGATGGCGATCTTCTTTCTGCTTGTCGGCCTCGAGATCAAGCGCGAGATGCTCGACGGCCAGCTCTCGACATGGAGCCGGCGCATACTTCCGGGTGCCGCGGCTGCCGGCGGAATGATCGTTCCGGCGCTGATCTACGTTTATTTCAACTGGGATGACCCCTCGACACTGCGCGGTTGGGCAATTCCGACGGCGACCGATATCGCCTTCGCGCTCGGCGTGATCTCGCTCTTTGGACGGCGCGTACCGACGTCCCTGAAGATCTTTCTTGCAGCCCTTGCCATCATTGATGACCTCGGAGCCGTGATCGTCATCGCATTGTTCTACACGGCAGGCCTAAACCTTCTGGCCCTCGCCGCGGCCGCGTTGGTCGTTGGTCTGCTGGTGTGGCTCAATCGGACAGGGGTAAAATCGCTCGGTCCGTATCTGGCTCTCGGCGCTGTCCTGTGGGTGCTGGTGTTTGCCTCCGGCGTACATGCGACACTTGCAGGTGTCATCCTTGCCCTGACCATCCCGCTGAAACTCACACCGGGAACGCCTGAAGCCCACCATTCGGAGTCACCGCTGCACAGGCTTGAGCACGCGCTGCACAAACCGGTCGCCTTCGCCATCGTTCCGATATTCGGCTTTGCGAATGCAGGCGTATCCTTCACCGGTGTCACCACCGCTGTCTTTGCCGAGCCCCTGACCATGGGTGTGGCAACCGGCCTCGTGCTCGGCAAGCTGATCGGAGTGCTCGGAACGGTCGCTGTGCTCGTCAAGCTCGACATCGCCGATCTGCCGGCACAGGCAAGCTGGGGTCAGATGACCGGTGTGGCTCTTCTGTGTGGAATCGGCTTCACCATGTCCCTGTTCATCGGACTGCTTGCCTTCAACGATCCGACGGTGCAGGATCACTTGAAGATCGGCATCCTCATGGGCTCGTTCACCGCGGGAACCCTTGGCGCATTGTTCCTCGGTGTCTTTGGCCGGCGCAACAAGACACCCGTCTAACACCTGCTTCGCGGCAGAACGACGAGGCGGCGCGATACCGTCGCCGCCTCGTTGCAGTCTCAGAGATGTTCAGGAGCGTTTGTCATCAGCGCCGTCTCCGTCGAAGCCGTCAGCGCGAGATATCGCTCGAACTGGGCGAGAACGTCCGTAATGATCTGATCCTTGTTCATGCCCATGATGTCGTAGCCACGACTACCATCGGAGAACGACGTCCGGGCCTCATGTCGAAGCTCCATCTTCGACGCTTCGAATGCGGTGTAGGCGGGCAACTTCTGTGCCCCCGGCGAGACGGCATAGACGAAATCCCGCACGCGCTCGGCTGGAACGGACAGGCTGACGGTAAGGCCCTCGTTGGACTCTGCCCCATCACCGCTTCGCTGCACCTTGGCATCGCGGCCGCCGCGCTTGAGTTCTGCCGCAACAGCTGCAAGCGCCGGCTGCACCACGCCGTAAATGAAGGCGGAAACCTCCTTTGCAGTCGGTGCGTTCAATGCCAGTGCCAGCCGGCGTTGCCAGGTTATGCCCGCCGCCGGATGCGCGACCGTCGGTCCGGCGAGCGCAGATCGCTGCGCCATGTCGGCACGCATCCCTTTAAAGAGCCCGAACAGAAGCGCCATCATCACGAAGACGAACGGCAGGGCCGAGGCTATGGTGGCCGATTGCAGCGCCGTCAGTCCGCCCGTCAGCAACAGGACGATCGCCACGAATCCTTCGAGAGCGCACCAGAAGATTCGCTGCATCGTTCCCGTGTTCGTTTCGCCGCCAGCCGCGATCGTATCGATGACAAGCGAGCCCGAATCCGCCGATGTGACAAAAAAGATGGCGACGAGAGCGACAGCGAGCCCCGATGTGATGGCCGGAAACGGCAGATACTGGAAGAACTGGAAGAGCCCGACCGAGATATCGTCCGAAATGGCCCGCCCGAGTGCGCCAGCAGCAATCCCCTGGTCGATGTCGATAGCGGTATTGCCGAAAACGGTCATCCAGAGGAACGTAAAGGTGCTGGGCACGAAAAGGACAGCAATAACGAACTCGCGCACCGTTCGGCCACGCGAGATACGGGCAATGAACATGCCGACGAAAGGCGACCACGAGATCCACCACGCCCAGTAGAACAGCGTCCAGGAGTCGATCCACGGCGTTGGCTCGTAAGCGTAGATGTTGAAGGTCCGCAGCAGGAACGTATCGAGGTAAAGCCCGATGTTCTGCACGAAGTCCCGCATCAACTGCGCCGTTGGACCCATGACCAGCACGAACACCATGAGCGACACCGCGACGACGAGGTTCAACTCGCTGAGAATGCGCACGCCCTTGTCGAGACCGCTGACGACGGACAGCGTGGCGACGGCCGAAATAACGACGATCAGCACGGCTTGTACAACAGGAGACACCGGCAAGCCGAGCAAGAAGTTCAAGCCGGCATTGATCTGGAGGACGCCGAAGCCGAGCGACGTCGCGATCCCGAAGAGCGTGCCGCAGATAGCGAAGATATCCACCATGTGCCCGATCGGGCCGTTGATGCGCTCCTTCAAAAGCGGGTAAAGCCCCGAACGGATCGTCAGCGGCAGATTGTAGCGGTAACCGAAATAGGCGAGCGACAGTCCGACGACGGAATAGATCGCCCAGGCATGAATGCCCCAGTGGAAGAAGGTCACACTCATCGCTTCGCGCTTTGCTGCGATCGAGAGAGGATCGGCCGTTGGCGGGGCTGCAAAATGCGTCATCGGCTCGCCGACGGCGAAGTACATGAGGCCGATGCCCATGCCTGCGGCGAAGAGCATCGCGATCCAGGAAAGATAGCGAAACTCCGGCTCGCTATCATCAGGCCCGAGCTTCAGGTCACCATACCGGCCAAAGGCGAGGATGAGGATGCCAAACAGAAAGACTCCGACCGAAAGCAGGTAGAGCCAGCCGAAGGACGAGAGGATCCAGCTCTGCAGCGCCCCGAAGATCGCCTCAGCCTGCGCTGGAACAACAGCTCCGACTGCCACGAACATCAGGATGATCGCGACGGAACCGAAGAAAACGGGCGGGTTGATCGTGAACTTGAACATCAGCTTCCTTCCGGGATTGTAAGCGGCTTCCTAACAAATCGTTGAACAATATGCAAAAAGGGAAAGCCTTGGATTGCAGATGACGCGCCCTTGACACGGCGAACCTGCGGCCTACACCACGCTCGAACCACATCGGGAGTGCGCATATGAACCGACTGGCATCCTTTTCCACTTTCGTCGGCAAGACCTTTGCCGTTTGGGTTATCCTCTTTGCAGTCCTGGGTTTCTTCTTTCCAGAAACGTTCAAGCAGATCGGTCCCTGGATCGTTACGCTCCTCTCGATCATCATGTTCGGCATGGGCCTCACCCTGTCGGTCGATGATTTCCGCGAGGTCCTGCGGCGGCCGTTCGATGTGACCATCGGCGTCGTCGGACAGTTCGCCATCATGCCGTTGCTCGCCGTTCTCCTGACCTGGATCATCCCCATGCCGCCCGAAGTCGCCGCAGGCGTCATCCTTGTCGGCTGCTGCCCCGGCGGCACATCGTCCAACGTCATGACCTTTCTCTCCAAGGGCGACGTGGCGTTGTCGGTTGCCTGCACATCGGTGACGACGCTGGCTGCCCCGCTTGTGACGCCCTTTCTTGTCTGGATGTTTGCCAGCCAGTTTCTACCAGTCGATGGCTGGGCGATGTTCCTCAGCATCGTCAAGGTCGTGCTGGTACCGCTTGCGCTCGGCGCCGTGCTGCAGAAGCTGATGCCCGGCGTGGTCAAGGCGGCCGTGCCCGCGCTGCCCCTCGTCAGCGTTATCGGCATTGTTCTTATCGTCTCCGCCGTCGTCGGCGGCTCGAAAGCGGCGATCGCACAGTCCGGCCTGATGATCTTCGCCGTCGTCGTTCTTCACAACGGCCTTGGCTATCTCCTCGGCTTCTTCGCGGCGAAAGCGGCAGGCTTGTCGCTTGCCAAGCGCAAGGCCATAGCCATCGAGGTTGGCATGCAGAATTCCGGCCTAGGCGCGGTTTTGGCCACGGCGTACTTCTCACCGCTCGCCGCCGTCCCCAGCGCCATCTTCAGTGTCTGGCACAACATCTCCGGTGCGCTCCTTGCCAACTGGTTTTCCTCCCGCGTCGAAGCGACGCGCGCTGGCGAAGAGCTTGGACGAAGGTCGTAAGGCTCGCCTGCTTGCCGTCGACAACGCTCGTGAAACAGAGACATCCTTTATCCGTAGTAAGAACGACGAACTCGGAGACTTTTTCAAATCCTGACCTACCTCTCCAGGAAGTTTGCTGACAGGAGAAACAGGATGAGCCAGCCCTTGGATGGTTTCGTGACGTGAGCCAGGGATGGGAGCCAGATCCCTACATCGTTGCGCTAACCGGAGCGGGCATCCTGATCGCCCTTGTCGCGTGGTTGCCGCTTGCACTCAGCCGCCGCCCGATCTCTCTTCCGATCGTCTGCCTGCTCATCGGTGGGCTGATCTTCTCCAGTGGCACCCTGAGTATCGACCCCTCACCGCAAGCTCATCTCTACATCACCGAGCGTCTTACAGAATTTGTGGTCATTGTCGCCTTGATGGGGGCGGGCCTCAAAATCGACCGCGCTTTTTCCTTCAAGGAATGGCGGTTGGCTTGGCGATTGCTCCTCGTCACCATGCCGGTCACTATCGCCGCGATCATGCTCGTGGGTATCAGCGTTCTGGGGCTGACCGCTGTTTCAGCCCTTCTGCTCGCGGCCAGTCTTGCCCCCACCGATCCGGTCCTCGCAGCCGACATACAGGTGGCTGGTCCTCTCGAAGGCGGAGAAGACACCGCACGCTTCGCCTTGACTTCGGAAGCCGGCTTGAACGATGGATTCGCCTTTCCGCTCGTCCATCTCGCGATAGTGTTGAGCTTGTCGGCCAGCACCGGCCAGCCGTGGCTTACGGACTGGCTGACGTATAACGTTCTGTGGGAAACGATTGCAGGGGTCGGGTGCGGCTGGCTGATCGGCCGTGTTTTCGGCTGGCTGACTTTTCGTATGCCAGGAGATACGCTCGCTAGGACCGGGGACGGTCTGGTTGCCATCGCCGCGACCTTCGTATCCTACGGCGTTTCTGAGATGCTCCACTGCTATGGCTTCTTTGCCGTGTTCGTAACGGCGCTGACACTACGCGCGCGTCCCATCGCGACCATGACTTCCAGCGAGACATGCACGACATCACCGAGCAGATCGAGCGGATCACAATGATGGTGCTGCTTCTTGCCTTCGGCGGCGCGATTGCCGGCGGTCTGCTGGCTGATATCGGCTGGCGGGACGTCCTCGCTGCCGGGATCATTTTGCTAGTTATCCGGCCCCTTGCCGGGCTTCTCGGGATGTATCGCAGTACGGCGACACGCGGCGAGAAAGTCTCGATTGCATTCTTCGGGATACGGCGCGTTGGGTCCGTCTACTATTTGAGCTACGCCATCAATCAAGGGGACTTTCCAGATGCCGACAGGCTCTGGACGATCCTATGCCTCGTCGTATTTGCCTCCATCCTCATCCATGGCCTGACGGTAACACCTGCCATGCGTTGGCTGGACCGAACGCATGGGCGTGATGCATGAACATGAACCTCGTTCTTCTGAACGACCGTCCGACTTGCAACGACTTTGACCGCCTGCACACACAATCCAGCCACCACCGGATTAAATCCACTCGGTCGCACGCCTTGAACCAATTCGAACCTGCGACCCTCATACATCAATGCATCAGCCGCACTAAACGAGCCGTAGATTTTAGCACCAAATGGTGCTAGATTAGCTATTCATGTGCGGGAACTAGGTATGCGATCCACCATAAATCTCGACGACAATCTCATGGGACGGGCCAAGTCCCTCACGGGCACGAAGGAGACTGCAGCTCTTGTTCGACAAGCGCTGGAGACGCTGGTGCGTGTGGAATCTGGCAAAAGGCTGATCGCGCTTGGCGGCTCTATGCCCGAGGCTAAGGCGTCGCCGCGCCGGCGAAGCGACGTAGCCAAGTGATCCTGGTAGACACCTCAATTTGGATAGATCATTTTCGACACGGAGACGCAGAGCTAAAAAGAATCATCAATGATGACAGGTGCTCTGCCACCCTTTCGTTGTCGGCGAACTGGCGCTTGGTAGCCTTCGAGAACGGGATGAAGTACTTGCTTTCCTGGCAGCTCAACGCGAAGCAATGATCGCGAGCCATGCAGAGGTAATGACGATAATTAATCGCCATTCAATATTCAGCATGGGGATCGGTTACACGGACGCGCACTTGTTGACATCAACACTGCTGGAAAAGCGGTCTAGGGTCCGGACTCACAACCACCAGATGACGGTAGCTGCGAGTGCGATTGCGCCCATGAAGTTTCTGATGTTGCGGTCGAAGCGAGTTGCGATGCGACGCCAGTCCTTAAGGCGACAGAACATACG
>NZ_JAANCM010000017.1 GCF_011603255.1 Ferranicluibacter rubi
GTCCAAGAAGGACAAGCCCCCCGTCGTCGCGAAAACCGACGAAAACGCCCTCCCCCCTCTCGTGCGCCCCCGCATGCTCTCCGGCGACGTCACCCGCCTGCTGAAGTCTCTCGGCACCCGCTTCGAAACCACCCCGTCCCTCGCAAGCACCCCCGGCAAAGTCGCCAGCGCCGCCCCGGACCCGGCGCTCGACGCCGCCAGCAACTGACGCGATGGTGACATGTTCTGCTATCCAGACGTTGCCGGTCGCTGGCCAATAGGGTATATAGAAATGGCGTATTTCTATAGGAGCGTGCGATGTCCTCCACGATTTCGGCGAATGTCGATGGCAGAACGGCCACGAAATTGAAGATGGTCGCGTCGATGGAGAACAGGTCCGTCTCGAACGCGGTTTCCAGCGCGATCACGGTCTTTGTCGGCCTTCCCAAGGGTGTTCGAGACTTCCTGCTCGAGTTGAACGCTCAGGACGATCAGGACACGATCGTCCGGCTTGGCCGCGAAATGATGGCCGCGGCAGCGCGGGTTCGACTTGAGAAGGCGACCATGGACCTGGCATCCGAGCACCGTTTCGGAGGATCGGACGACGCGTCCAGCGAGATCGACATGATGGAAGAGGCAACGGCTTTCAGCCGTGCTGCGGCGCAACGGACATAGTCATGGACCGTCCCGTCCGCGTGTTGCTGGATGTCAACATTTTCGTGGGCAACATCATGGCGCACGACCGTGGTCGCAAAGGCACGGCAACGCAGACCCTGTTGTCGATGGTCAGTAGCCAGACATGGGGTATGAATGCCAGAGCGCAGCTGGTCATCTCGTTCGATATGATCGACACCTTGGAAACGGTGCTCCGTCGGCTGGATTTTACGGAAGACAGAATTACGGCATATTCCGGCTCCATCATCGACATCATGAAGTATGGTCCGGAAGCGCTCGATCCCTATCTTATTTTGGGTGGAGAAGAGCGCTTTGCCATGCCGGATGTCGAGGATGCAGGCGTGTTGGCGACGGCCATCGGCACCGAGGCCGACATTCTTGTGACAGACAGTTTGCGGGATTTCGCAACCAAGGATGCTTCCGTGATCGACACGCAAGTGGTGAACACGACGGCGTCGGGCCAGCGAACCCTGCAGGCTCTCCGGTACCAGATCGGCGGCGCGGATCTCATTGTCGCGCATCCGTTCGATGTGATGCAATGGATGCGCCTTGGCTATGATTTTACGCCGGAGACCCTATGGAACGCCATTCGGAATCCCGGAAATGAAGGCGTCCGATGACGGTGGAAAGCAGCCAGCCCTGATGTTTCGCGTGCCCTTCCTCGTCGCACTCACGCTCTGCGTCGCCTTCGGCGGCGGCATTGCCGTGAGCATTTCCGCGCTCAAGGCCTCCACCGGCTTCGGCTCCATTCGCCTCGGGCCGTGGATCGCCTATCCCAATGCCCAGACCGCCGACACAGACCCTTACGCCAAGGCGCACCGGGCGCGGGCCGGGCGGCTGCTTTACGGCAAGGCGGAGGGCATGCGCTTCACTGCGGAGACGGATGATACGGGCCGGCTGCTCTCCGGTGCCTGCCGCTACGATATCGTCGGCAACACGCCGCCGGCCCGCTTCTGGACCCTCTTTGCGACAGACAGCGCCGACCGGCCGCTGACGGCGTCGGAGACGCTGCCGGTCGCGCTCAACGCCTGGAGCGTGCTGCGCGAGGCGGATACGTCCTTCGTCATCCACGTGGCACCGGACGCCCAGGCGGACAACTGGCTGGCGGTCACCGAACCCCGCCGCTTCCGCCTGGTCCTGACGCTTCTCGATGCGCCGACCGCCAATTCCTCCGGCGCGATCGAGCTGGTCATGCCGAAGATCACGGCGCGGGGATGCGGCCATGCGTAGCCTGCTCTATGCCATCCTCGTCGGGCTGATCGGTGCCGCCCTGCTGCACATCGTCATCATCCTCGCTCTGCCGCGTTTCACGGCGGAGGATGCCTATAGCCGCGTGCTCGGGCTCTACGAGATGGACAGCTTCTTCCCGCTGACCTCGGCGCCGGGACCGACGGGTCTTTCCAACGACGATCCCTATCTCCGGGTCGCGGTCTGCGGCTTTTCGGTGCTCGGCGGGCCGGTCCGGTTCACGGCGTCGGGCGATGTGCCGTTCTGGTCGCTCGCGATCTATGATTCCGGATCGAACGAAATCTTCAGCATGAGCGATGCGACGGCGGTCAACGACCGGGTCGATGTCGTCGCGGCAACGCCGCTGCAACTGGTGGAGCTCCGCAAGCAGCCGGCGGAAACCATCGGACAAACTATCACAGTCGAGATGCCGGAAGACGAAGGCTATGCCGTTCTGAGAGCGCTCGCGCCGCTCGGCAGCTATGAGGCGGCGGCCAGCAAGTTTCTCGGTGAGGCGGGTTGCGAGCCTATGTCTCGGTAGGGCTCAAGGCAGTCAACGCACATATACGCCTGAAGACCTGCAAACAGCCTAGGATCGTCCGGGGAAAAAATCAGTGTTTGTGGTTCGAGCCGTTCAGCGGCTTGATCGTGGAAACACCGGGGGAAACCTTGGGAAGGGTCACGCCTTCCATCCGCTCGTAGCGAATACCGGTGAAAAGCAGGATCGTCGCGTCGTGACGTGCTCCATCGGGGTTCATCTTGCGGCCGCCGCGGTGCTGGCGGTCCTGAAGTCTGATTACATCTGCCATTCTCGTCTCCAATAAACGGGATGAGACGGATGAACTTGAAACAGATTTCATCCTGCCCTCGTCGGGCTGACGCTTCACCGACCCGTCAAGGCCAGCCATGAGCGCCGTTCTCGTTGCTCCTTCTTCCGGATGATTCCGGATGTATTTAGGCTCATACTGCGATGTCGGTGATACGTCCAAATCGTGCCGGCCCGCAGGATGATTGGGCCATAGCTTAGTAAACAAGCTCTTAACTTTGGATACCCCAAACCTAGCGATGGAAAACATCCCGAAAACCTGTCGTCCGCCCGTTGAAACTCGTGATTCGCATGCGAAAATGTGCGGCACAGATTGGAACGCCATGCGCTCCAGTCGCCGAAAGCCGCAACATCCCTCGGGGACATTGCGGCTGAAGAACTTTGCGTCCTGACGACGGGCGATCGGCCTTAGCGGCGGGCGAGAAGGCCCAGCACGAAGGATACGCCGGCGATCGTCAGAAGCGTCGTGACGGGCTCTTCGCGAACGCGGTCACGCAGGCGCTCGGTCAGCACTTCGGCTTCGGACTGGACGACGGCCTTCGCGCCGCTGCCGATTGCGGAGACCGAGTCGGTCAGGCGGGCAATTTCGGCACGCAGATCGGAGATCTGGCTGTCGAGGTCGCTCTTGGCAACGCTGGCTTCGACTTCGGCTTCCGTGCTGGAAACGGTGGCGAATTTCTTATCGATCATTGTCCGGGGCTCCTGTTCGAACTGACGCCATAACGGGCGATCGTCCATTTTGTTCCCCGCTCCACGGAGAAACCCCGTATTTCCGGGCGATGCTGCGCCTGGATCTTGTGGCGCCGAAGACGTGCTTCCCGCCCGTTCAGGATCCGTTCAGGCCAGCCCGCCTAGGAACAAAAACAGGCAGACGCTGTTTTCTGCTTCGCCACTTCTCGTGTGACGGCGTTCATCCGTGCCTTGCCTGCTTCCTATGCGCTTGAAGATTTTCCCGGCGCCGTCGATCGACAATCTTTCTCGTGTCGAGGAGCGAACAGGAAGAAACAGCAGCCGGAAGATGCCATCATGTGGACGTGTTTTACCTTGCTCATAACGTTCGGCACGGCCTGCCAGCCCCCGCCCGCAGGCCGAAAGCTCGATAAGCTACTGGAGGACCCTAGAGTGTATTCCGTCAAATCCATCCTGTCCGGCATAGCGCTGGCCGCCACGCTGCTGGCCCCGGCCGTGGCCAGCGCTGCGGAGGGCTTTGCCACCGCCAATGTCAACATGCGCTCCGGCCCCAGCACCCGCTACCCCGCCGTCGTCGTCATTCCCGTCGGCGCGCCCGTCGAAATCCACGGCTGCCTTGCGGATGCCAACTGGTGCGACGTCTCCTTCTCGCGCGGTCGCGGCTGGGTCTCCGGCTCCTACGTCCAGGCGGAGTACCAGCGCAGCCGCGTCTATGTCGCGCCGCGCTACTATCGCCCGCTCGGCATCCCCACCGTCACCTTCGAACTCGGCAACTATTGGGATCGCAACTACCGGAACCGCGACTTTTATCGCGACCGCGAATACTGGCGCGGCGGCCCGGATCGCTTCGAGCGCGACCGCGATCGTCCACGCTTCGACCGTGACCGGGACAGGGATCGCCCCCGCGTCGAGCGGGACCGCGACCGGGAGCGCTTCGAGCGTGATCGTGATCGTAACCGCTTCGACAATGACGGCCCGCGTTTCGACCGTGACCGCCCCGACCGCGACCGCCCCGACTTCGAACGCGATCGCAACCGGGACCGGGATCGGGATCGCGATGGCAATCGTGACCGTCCCCGCTTCGACCGCGACAATGACGGCAACCGCGATCGCCCGCAGTTCGACCGGGATCGTCGCGACAATGATCGGCGGGACAACGACCGTCCCAACGGCGACCGTCGCGATAATGGCGACCGTCGTGACAACGACCGTCGCAACCCCGATCGGCCCATCCTGGAACGCCCCGATCTGGACGGCACCAACGACAACCGCGGGAACCGCGACCGCGACCGCCGCCGCGCCTGCGAGATCGGCGAACCGGGCTGCACGCTCTAAGCAGCACGTCGTCCCCACGTAAGACAACAGGCGGCGCCGACCACGGCGCCGCCTGTTGCGTTCGAGGGGTGCCTCTCTCACGACCCAAACGCCCTCCCCAGCGTGCAACCCCGCCTTGCGGGCCCCTCGCACACAGCACGCCATTGCCTGCCCCGTTGCCGCACGCCCTTAAGCCGATGTTAACCACGTCGGCATAATCTCCGTCTCATGGCGCGCTCGTTGCCATCGCCGGGACACCTGCATCATGGATTCCAGAGACTTCAACGCGTTGCGCGGAGACGTTCGGAAGACGCGTGAGCTGGAGCCGGCGGCACGAGGCCTGCGCCCGGAAAAGGGCAAGGGATGCCTTGCCGAGGGATGCGTCGGTGTTTTGCGTATGAGGTGGACGTGTGGCGGACCGGTTTCGTGATTTGGAAAGACCTCAGAACGGCCGCGTGAAAGACGCGGTGCTGATGGCAACGGTGTCGAGTTTCGAAGGGCTTCGCCAGCCGCGGCCCTCGGATCTCAAGCAGTTCTGCGAGCTGTTCGAGCCGCTGTTTACGGCCTCCAGCGACGAGGCGCGCCGGCAGGCGGCGGCAGCCCTTGCCAGAAGCCCCCATGTGCCCCCGTCCGTCGCCCTGCAGATCGGCAGTGCGCCCATCGCCATCGCCGCCCTGTTTCTCACGCGCGCCGTTTCGATCGAGGAGCGCGTCCTCCTCGACATCATTCGCCACCAGAGCCCCTCCCACGCCAATGCCATTGCCCGCCGCGACAATCTGAGCGTCCGGGTGGTGGATGCCCTTGTCGAGCGGCGCGACAGCACCTCCCGCCCGGCGTCCTCCATGGCGGAGCCTGCCAAGCCCGCCCCTGCCACAGCGGGTGCCTCGCTGGAGCGCGAGGAGCGTCTGCGCGCGGAGCTGAAAGCGCTTGCCCGCACCGCCGGCCAGCCGCTCGCAGCAGCTGCAACACCACCCCGCCGTCCCCTGCTGGCGCTCGACGCCACGCATGAAGCGCTGCTTGTGCGCTTTTCCCGCTCGGGCGAGGTCAATCTGTTCGCCGCGACCCTCTCGCATGCGCTCGACTGCTCGGCCGTGTTCGGGGAACGCCTCGTCCTCGACGTTTCCGGCTGGCAGCTCGCCGTCACCCTGTCGGCACTCGGCACGCCGCGCGTGGAAATGGTGCGCATGCTCACCACGCTCTACCCCTATCTCGGGGAAAGAAGCGGTGCGGGAACGCGCTGCGATGCTCTGCTCGACGGTATCGATCCGGTGGATGCGAAGACCCGCGTGGAAGGCTGGATTGCCGCTGACGATGCGCGCCGTAATGGGACTCAACGCCATACGCCGATGCTCGGCCCGGAGCGCGCGGAAGACCCGCGCCAGCCGGCCGCCTACCCCGCCCCCGCCAACCAGACGCAGCAGGTCGCCTCCACCTTCTACCGCCGCAACCTGACGCGCAGCGCGCGCTGATCGGCGTTCAACCGTCCGGCTTGATGGTTTCGAAGAGATCGGAAACGTCCTGCGTTTCCAGCTCGACGACCCAGCAATCCGGATCGAACCGGATTTCTCGGGCGAGAGCCGCGTCGATGGCGTCAGCATCGGACGACGAGAGGCGGCACTCGAACAGCCGCCCGCCCTCTTCCTCTGCCGTCACCAGGCTCTGCGGCGCCGGCCCGAACAGCCTCTCCTGCCCGTCCCGCGTCCGCTGGCGGATGAAGATGGCACCGGCCGCCTCGGATCCCTTGCGCAGCACGGCCGCAGTGTCCCCGCGCGAAAAGACGCGGCGGGTGATGGCGGAAACGAAGATATCGGAACGGAGGCGCATGGCCCTGCATAGCGCGGGCGGAGGACGGCGTCTATCGATGCCGGCTCAGGTGGTTAGGTGCGGAATTCTCCACCGGTTCGCGAAGCGTTTCGCACGTTGATTCCGAAAACACGGAGAATCCGCTGGCGCGATTGTGTTTTCCAACCACCTCCGTCATTCCGGGCCTGTCCCGGAATGACGGGGAAAAAATCAATCCGACACCCCCTCAAATCGCGCCGATTTCCTTCATTTTCTTCAGCACCGCGGCACTCGGCTCGCCGGTTTCCGGCAGGCGGTAGTGCTTTTCGAAATGGCGGATGGCCATGCGGGTCTGGTCGCCCACGACGCCATCGACCGACACGTCGGCGTAAGCGAGGTTCGACAGCCCCCGCTGGATGGACATGACCATGCCGGCGCCGCTCGCCCCCGACGCGCTCGATTCGGCAGAGGCCGTTTCGGTCGCCTTGGCGTGGACGGACTTCGGCTTCACCTCCGCACCCCCCTCGGCCGCGCGGATCGCAGCGGCGATCGGGTCGATCTCGGTTGGGGTCTTCGGGGCCGGCGGGATCGCCGTCGGGCGTGGTGCCGGCATGATGGTGGCGATGCCGGGGGATGCCGACGTGCCGCCCTGCAGAGCGGCGAGAAGGCCCTGGCTGACCAAGCCGGTTTGCGGAAGGCCGCTGGCCTGCTCGAAGCGGCGGATGGCCGCTGTGGTCTTGGGCCCCAGACGCCCGTCGGCCTCTCCGTCATAAAAGCCGTGCCGCGCGAGTTCGGCCTGGACGGTGCGCACGAGGCTCGTCGGGTCGAGGTCGGCCGTCGTGTCCTGCCGGGGTGTCGGCTCGCCCGGCAGCGTCGCGAGCGTGTCGGACCCGGGAACGCTGGCGGTGCGCTCGCCGGTCGGCAGGGCTTCGGCCGGAACCTGTCCGGGCTCCGCCTCCCCGGCTTCGTCTTCCCTGCGGATGACGAAGGTCGTGACCTTGCTAGGGTCAGGCACGTCCTGCGGCTCGCTCAGCGACACGCGCGCCGGGTCGGGATGGGTGAAGGGCAGCCGGGTGCGCATCAGCGGCGACGGGTGGTGGCCGGGCTGATACCAGAGCGCATTGGCCGCGACGAAACCGAACACGACGGCAAACGCCGCGGTCCCGCCGAAGATGGCGGGATTGCGCAGCGCCAGACGCAACATGCCGGAGGCGGCACGCAGCACAATGTTCGGTCGGGACGCTCCCTTGCGCTTCAGCGCGGTCGCGCCCTTGGCGGCGCCCGTCTTCCCCTTGACTGTGGTGGCGGGGGCTTTGCGTCGGTCAGGCTGTTTTCGCGTAGGCTTCGCCATCTGCCGCACCTCCTTTCTCAACCCCTGATGTGTGCACACCGGGGTTCAGGGACGTGGAGCCGGCCTGGGTCTTCAGGCGCGGCGGAAATTCTGCGATGCTGTCGGCGTCGGCAAGGTGATCGGCGCTGCTGATGCCGGAGCCGTCGAGCGGCAGGCTGATCCGGATCGCCGTGCCTTCGCGCGGCCGGCTGGAGATGTCGAAGCGGCCGCCATGCAGCGCCACCAGCCCCTTGACGAGCGCGAGGCCAAGGCCCGTACCTTCGTATTTGCGGGTATATTCGTTTTCGACCTGCATGAAGGCCTGACCGAGACAGGCGAGCTTGTCCGCGGGAATGCCGATGCCCGTATCGCTGACGGTCAGCCGCAGGTCTGCACCGACGATCTCCGCGTCGATGGTGACGATGCCGCCGGCGTCGGTGAACTTGATGGCGTTGCCGACGAGGTTGATGAGGATCTGCTGCACGGCGCGACGGTCGGCATGGACTTCGCCCACGCCCCGCATGACGCGGCTCGCCAGCTTGACGCCCTTGGCGTCGGCCTGCAAGCCCAGCATCGCCTCGCAGGCGGACACGGCATCGGCAACGACGAAGGGCTCGGCGATCAGCTCGTAGCGCCCGGCCTCGATCTTGCTCATGTCCAGCATCGTGTTGACGACGGAGAGGAGATGGGCGCCGGACTGGTTGATCAAAGCGACATATTCGCGCTGGCGATCGTTCTCCAGCCGGCCGAAATATTCCCCGGAGAGAATGTCGGAAAAGCCGAGGATGGCGTTGAGCGGCGTGCGCAGCTCGTGGCTGACGGCCGCAAGGAATCGGGTCTTCGCGTCGTTGGCGCTTTCCGCAGCTTCGGCCTTGCTCGCGGCATCGGCCTTGAGCGCGACTTCGGCCGAGATATCGCGCGACTGGACGAGAATGCCCGACAGCATGCCGTCTTCGACGATGGCGGCGAGTTCGCACCGCATATGCAAAAGCTGGGCGCCGCCTTCCGTCATGGAGCCGCGTTCAAGCCGCAGCTCGACGGTCTCGCTGTCGGCGCCGAGCCGGATCGTGTCGATGGCGCGCAGGAAGGCGATGCGGTCGGAGACGTGGATCTGCTCGATGAAGCCGCGGCCGGTCGGGTCGCGCATCCAGGCGAGGAAGCTGGACGCATCGCGGCCGTGCACGGATGTTACCGAGCCGCGCAGGTCGTGCAGCGTCACGAGGCCGGCGAAGAGATCATAGGCGAGCGCTGCCGGAGCGACGGGTGCCGCGAGGGGCGTGACCGGGCTCGCATTGCGGCCGGCAAGGCCGACGGCGGCGAGACCGCCGACCAGCGTCAGCGCGCCGACGAGGCCGGCACCGACCGGCAGGGCCAGCGACAGCGGCAACACGGCGGCAAGGGCCAGCGGGGCGATCGGGAAGGCGATGAGGGCGGAGGCTGCAACGGTGCGGATGGCGGAAAGCTCGCGCTCGGTCGGTGCCGGGCGGGGCAACCAGAGCCTGGCGGCATCGTCCACGCGGGACGCAAACCTTCCAGCGATGTTCCGCACAATTGTCACGCCCGACCCTGCATTTTTCGTTGCCCGGAACGTCCTGCCCCGGTTGTTCATGAAGTGCCGCGCGGTCGTTTCCGGCCCGTCGAAAAGGGTGGAACGATCGTCATCGGACAAGGCCGAATGTCTCACCGGCGGCTTAATGAAACTCTAAGTGAACACCCCCGATGTGTTGCAAAACGGCTTCACCGGCCCTCCTGAGCCAGATTCGGACGCCCTTTGTTTGTTGTGGTTAACGTGGCGTAACCGTTGAAATCATGGTATTTTTCGAGTTAATTTAACCACTGTGGCATCTCGCTCCACTGCCGGAAGCCGCATTTGCAGGGGGCCCGGGCGCGGCCGCCGCCTTGACCCTTAACGCGATTGGCTCAAATGCCCTTCAAATGCGGGTCAAATGCAGATCGATCGAATTTTACGAAAAGACGCCTCAAATACAGGTCTCGTTTTCAAGGCCGTGTTGGAAGAGGTGCCCTAGTTTGACGTTCGACCGAGCTGCCTCCCATCATCGGTAACCGGCACAGACCGGCGATATCGGTGAGGACATGGAACAGCAGGCGGTCGGGACAGTTGCGTGAACGTGAAGAACGGGGTCGACCATGTGGTTTCTGATCAAGGCAGCATTCTGGTTTTCGCTGGTGCTCGTCCTCCTGCCGATCTTCGGCACGGAGGAAGCAGCGCAGCCGCAGGCTGCGGCCGGTGCCAAAATGGATATCGGCCAGACGGTTTCCGCCGCCAGCGAGGCGATCGGCTATATCAGCGCCATCTGCCTTGAGAAGCCCGACGTCTGCACCAAGGGCGCCGAGACTTTCAATGCGCTCGGCCACCGCGCCAAGGACGGCGCCCGCATCGCCTATCAGCTGCTCGAAACCCAGTTCGGCGACGAGAAGACTGCCTCGGCAGGCGACACCGTAACACCGGGTGACGCCGTGACCACGGGTACCGTGCCGGAGCAGGCCCTGCCCCCAGCCGCGCCCTCTGCCGCCGCTGCCGCCGAACCTGCGCTTTCGGAGACCCATGAGGATCTCGGCTTCACGCGTATCCCGGTGCCGGAAAAGCGCATCCCGCCGAAGCCGCATCGCGCCTCCTGACCGGCCCGGCGCTTGCCACCAAAACCCCTGTGAAAGCCTCGCCCGCCACGCCGATCCACCTTCTCAACGCGGACCCGATCCCTTATAGAGACGGCATGACCGATGCCGCCGCCTTCACCCCGACGCCCCTTTCCGAAATCCTCGAGAACTGCGCCTATCTCGACGATTGGCAGGACCGGATGAGCTATGTGATCGAGCTCGGGCGCACCCTGCCGGACCTGCCGGAAGAGAAGCGCACGGCTGACAACAAGGTGCAGGGCTGTGCCAGTCAGGTCTGGCTGGTGAGCCACGCCGCAGAGGGCGCTGATCCCGTCCTGACCTTCGAGGGCGAATCCGACGCCCATATCGTGCGCGGCCTCGTCGCCATCGTGCTCTCGATTTTTTCGGGCAAAAAAGCCTCCGAGATCGCGGCGACCGATGCGCTGGACCTGTTCGGCCAGATGGGCCTCATCGAGTTCCTGACGGCCCAGCGCGCCAACGGCCTGCGTTCCATGGTCAAGCGCATCCAAGACCAGGCGGCGGTGCGGCTGAAAGGTTGAGCTTCTTCGCGTCTGAAGAGATGACCCCACGCCTTCGTCTCGCGACCATCACCCGCCGCGTCCGCGACCCCCATCCACATCCGGGCGATAGCCTTCCGCGCCCCAGGCATGGGTGCGGCGCGCCGGTGATGCCGGTGGGGGTGGGGCGTAGTGGCGGGCGAGCGCCATGAGGGCGGCGCGGAGCAGGAGTTTTGCCGAGCGGGCCGGCCATTGGCGTTCCCGCTCCACCGTCTCCAGCCCCTTTTCGAAACCGCAAACGTCGATGGCGACGCCGCAGAGTTCCGGGCCGACCGCTTCCATCGCCCGCGCCACGCGGGTTCTGGCCGTCATGGCGCTGTCGGCGATCTCACTGCTGCCGCCGCGGCTTCCCTTCGTGCGCGTTGACAGCCGGGGTTCGTAGGACATGGTCATGCGCGGCTGCAATTGCGCGCGGGTAAAATCCCGGTGCAGCCGCTGCCCGGCCTCCAGCGCTTCGACCGGCAGAAACGGCTTGCCGGATTTCTCCTTCAGCCGGGCGATATGGGCAAGCGGCGATTCCGAGAGATTGACCTGTACCGTCTGCCGGCCGACTGCCGTTTCCACCGTGCTCGGCGCGATGTGCCGATGCTGGCCCGCGAACGCCGCCTCCGGGTCGGACAGCGCGCGCTTGAGGAAGGGCACGGCCGGCGAAAGCACATGCCAGCGACCGGACGCCTCGGGCCCGACAGCATCGATCCTGGCGACGAGACCGAGGGAGACGGCCTCGCGCATCGCCGCTGGCGGCAGGGTGCGCTTCGCACCGTCCGCACGCGTGACGATCACGTCGGCGCCCTCCTCCGTCACCGTGAAGGTGGCCACGACGGCGGCGTCTTCTGCTATGTCCGGCCGGGCTTCGCCGGATCTCGCCCGCCGGCCGCCCACGAGGTGGCGGACCAGCCGGACGAGATCGGCGCGGGCGGCGGCGTCCGGAGGCCTCGTGTCACGCATGGGCGGCGTCTCCGGCCGGCGGAAAGACGGCCGTGATGACGCGCTCGATGGCGGACACGAAGGCGTCGAAATCGGCATCGTCGCGGCGATCCTCCACTACATGGCAGGAATAGCTGACCGTGGAGCGATCCCGACCGAAGGCGACGCCGATATCGGTCAGCGAGACCTGCAGCACGACATGGCTGACATACATGGCGATCTGGCGGACATGCGTCATCATCCGCCGGCGGTCGCGCCGCAACTGCTGGCGATCCCCGACCATCATGGTGAGTTCCTCGACCACATCGGCCACCATGCGGCAGCGGGCCTGCGCCAGCGGGTCGGGCGCTGCCGTATCGGGCAGTTCGGAAACCCGGGATGTCGCGGGAGCGGCGGACGGCGGCCATACGGATTTGCATTCGGGCGCACGGGCAAACTCATGACCGGGCGCAGCCGTCCCGTAAGACGCGGCCCGGATCAAGAAAGGTCTCGTGACCAATGGAGACGGTGAGACTGCGGGACGGAGATCGTCCGGAAAACGACCAAGGAGGCCCAATGGGCCCATTGTCGTCAGAGCGCTATCGGCATGTGCAGGAGGCATGGTCATCGCGGATCTCCGTTATAGGAATAGTTTCACATAACCTACGCCGAAGACGAAACGAGTGCTACAGCCGACTCACAACTTTCTGTTGAATTCTTTCATGTTTCCGATAGCCTTCTGAATCATATAGGCATTTTTTCCTTGATCCAGTTCCTAACCAGAGGCTTCCGCTCTCCGGACATGAAAAAGCCGGACCGGATAAGGATCCGGTCCGGCGCGATGGAAACATCTTGCTTTACAAGGCTGATAAAAATCTTGCCGAGCTTACTTGGCGGCGCGCTTGCGGCGCTGGCCGAGGCCCATTTCGCGGGCGAGGCGCGAGCGCGCTTCGGCATAGGCCGGGGCGACCATCGGATAATCTGACGGCAGTTCCCACTTTTCGCGGTAGTCTTCCGGCGACAAAGCGTGGTGCGTCATCAGGTGGCGCTTCAGCGACTTGAAGTTGCCACCGCATTCCAGGCAGGTGATCTGGCCGTCCTGAACCGACTTGCGCACGGATACAGCAGGCTTCGGTTTTTCCACGGCAGCGACGACGGGAGCCGGTGCGCCGGTGTTGTTCAGCGCCGTGTGCACATCGCCGATAAGAGTCGACAACTCCGAGACGGGCACGACATGATTGCTGACATAGGCGGCGACGATTTCTGCGGTCAGTTCCACGAGCAACTCGTTGCCATGTCCTGCAACACCGAGTCCGGCCGTGCCATGTCCTGCCATCTGTTCACTCATTTTGTTCTCCTTTCGGGCGATTGTCTCGTTTTCACCCGCAGATTCGCAGGCTTTTCCATGAAAGCGTCATTTGTCCCATGGAAATGCGATCGATTGCGGTAAAAACCAGCACGATTGCATCACAATGGAACGACCGAATTACTTGATGAATGCACTTGCATTGGACGCCGCATATCTTTCCCCTACCCCGAAAAGACAACCGAATTCTGTAGAGATATTTCGGCGACGACAACCTGCAGTATTTTCAGTCTCAGACACTTTGCCGTTACTCGAATAACATTCACCCCAAAAATGTCAAACCCGTTTTTCAATAGATGCAAGACTTGGCGGGTGAAACGACGCGTCCCGGAACAGTTGTCACAAGCAATCCCGATAGAAATGCGCGCGTTCATCTATCGAGACCCCCCTTTCGGGGCAACATCCGTGCGTGCACCACCGGCGAGGGCTGCGATTCTCTGCAACCTGCGATTCTCACCTCGCTCGCATGCGTTTCCATGAGCAGACATTACTATAAAGCCGCGCAGCACGAGGGCTTGCGTTGGCTTTGCTTGCACGCCGCGCGTTCCTATATGAAGCGCAGTCTCAAGATGAGGAGAACGACATGACCGAACATCGCACGCATGCTGCCGGAGACGGCGCAAACACCCCTCTGAAGGTCGTGAAGAGCGATGCGGAATGGCGCGAGCAGCTGACGCCGGACCAGTATCGGGTCACCCGCCAGCACGGTACGGAACGAGCGTTTTCGAGCCCTGATTTCGCGCTTGGCAAAGCCGGCACCTATCGCTGCATCTGCTGCGGCAACGCGCTCTACGACGCCCGGACAAAGTTCGATTCGGGAACGGGCTGGCCGAGCTTCTTCCAGCCGCTCCAGCCTGAAGCGGTGACGCAGGTCACCGACCGTTCCTACGGCATGACGCGGACGGAAGTGAAATGCGCCGATTGCGACGCCCATCTGGGCCACGTCTTTCCGGACGGACCGGCCCCGACCGGGCTTCGCTACTGCATGAACGGCGTGGCGCTGAGTTTCGAGCCGGCTTAGGCGACCCGGCCTGAGCGACCCGATTTAAGCGGGGGTGCTGCCGATGACCGAGAACACGGCCGAGAAGTGGACGGCGGCGGCGGTCACAACGAAGCCGTGCCAGATGGCGTTTTGAAAGCGCAGCCGTTCCCACACATGGAAGATGACGCCGGCGGAGTAGATGATGCCGCCGGCGAGAATCAGCAGCATGGTGGCGCCGTTCAGCGTCGTCAGCAGCGGCCCGACGGCCAGCACGCCGCTCCAGCCCATGGCGAGATAGAGCACGATCGCGAGCTTGTCGTAACGCCCGGGAAAGACGCATTTCAGCGCGATGCCGAGAGCGGCGATCAGCCAGATGCCGACGAGCATGGCGGCCAGGAACGGATCGTTCCAGCCGCTTTGCAGGAAGGGTGTATAGGTCGCCGCGATCAGGATGAAGATCGAGGAATGATCGAACCGGCGCAGCAGCCATTTGGTGCGCGACACCGGCCACATATTGTAGACGAAGGAGATCGACAGCGTGGCGACGAGGCCGGCGCCGTAGATCGCGGCGGCAGCGATCTGCCCCGCGGTGCTGGCCGCACTGGCATGCACCAGCAGGATGGTGACGCCAATGAGCGCGAAGGCGAGACCGATGCCATGGACGATGCCGTCCGCGATCATTTCGGTCCGGTCGTAGTTCCACTTGATGCCCTTGATCTCCACGCGCGCTTCGTCTCCAGATCCGTTTCAGGTCAGGCTACGCATCCGCCGCCCGTTTGGCGAGCCCCGATGGGCGCGCGTCCGTCACTTTCGGTGACGAATCGATCATCGGCGATGATGCAGGCGGGAGGATGACGGAATAGGCCCGGCGGGCGGAAAATTGCTGCGGGTGCGAAAAAATTTTGGCGCAGGCGCGAACACGTTCGCGCCGGGCCGACGAATTTTCCGTGCAAGCACGAAAAATTCGCGCCGGGATTGTCAACGCATCCGAGACGATCCATCGCCGATCCCGGGGATTTCGCCTCGCGCCCAAGGGGTGCATAGTCGGCCCTCTTCGGGGACCCTGCCATGGACGATCTGCGCCGACGCCGCCTGCTGCACATGACGGGTATGGCGCTCGTCCTGCCCGGCATCTTCCCGAACACCCTCGCAGGAGCGACCGAGATGACCCTTTCCGACCTGATGCGCACCCCTTCGCCGGATCATCCGCTCGCCTCCGAACATCCCACCTCCGAACATCCACTCGCCATGCCGGCCTTTATCGATCACGCGCGGCTGGTGGTGCGCGACCTGCCGCTCGTGTCGTCCTGGTACCAGTCCGTGATGGGGCTGAGCCTGATGGAG
The DNA here is from genome assembly GCF_011603255.1 of Ferranicluibacter rubi. Classification (GTDB taxonomy): domain Bacteria; phylum Pseudomonadota; class Alphaproteobacteria; order Rhizobiales; family Rhizobiaceae; genus Ferranicluibacter; species Ferranicluibacter rubi. Next base: position 15,619 of record NZ_JAANCM010000017.1, read on the forward strand.
CGGTTGCCAAGCGGCGAGACGCTCGGCGCCGGCGGACGACCGCTGCTGACGCTCACCACCTCTGGCCATGCGACCACGGCGCCGCGCAACGCGCCGGGCCTGTTCCACACGGCCTTCCTCGTGCCCGACCGGGCAGCGCTTGCCCGCTGGCTGGCCCATGCCGCGGGCCTTCAGGTGCCGCTGCAGGGCGCATCGGACCATCTGGTCAGCGAGGCGATCTATCTGGCGGACCCCGAGGGCAACGGCATCGAGGTCTATCGCGACCGGCCCCGCGCCAGTTGGGCAACCCAGCCCGACGGCACGTTGAAGATGGCCACCCTGCCGCTCGATCTCCAGACGCTCTACGACGAGGGCCTTGCGCTTGCCCGGGGACACACCCATTGGGGCGGCATGGCGGCGGGCACGTCGCTCGGCCATCTCCACCTGCAGGTGTCGGACCTGCCGCAGGCGGACACCTTCTTCCGCGACGTGCTCGGCCTCGATCTGATGGGCACCTATCCGGGCGCCAGCTTCTTCTCCACCGGCGGCTACCACCACCACCTCGCCGCCAATATCTGGAACACGCGCAACGCGCCCCGGCGCGTCGCCGAGATGACCGGGCTCGGCACCTACGCCCTCCGCTTCAACGATACGGCAGCACTTCAGACGGCGCTCGCCGCGCTGGACCGGCTGGAAATCCCCACCGCCCGCACCGGCGACACCGTCTCCCTCACCGATCCGTTCGGCATCGGGCTGACGCTGTCGGCCTGAGACGGCCGAGACCCCTCAGCCTGGGCGGCGCACCACGAGGGATGTGAGCTTCAGCGCGATAGGGCGGACGATCAGCACGCTGACGAAGGCGGCGGGCATGGCAATGAGGTAGGCGGCGGCCACGCGCATCGGCAGGCCGCTGTCGACGCCGCTGTTCACCGAAACGATGATCCAGCACATCACGAAGGCCATGATGCCGGCCATGAAGAAGGCGAAGACGTAAGGTGTCGCCGCAGAGGGGAGGCCGGTCTTCGCAGACCGGGCAGCGGGGGATGTGGGGGTTGCGTTCGTGGGCATGGTCGCTCCGAAATGTTGAATGTCGATACCCTTGTCCTAGCCGCAAATGCCGCCTTCGATTAGAGGCTTGCAGGCTCCATCAATCTGAAGCAAAACTTTCGAATGATCGGGATCGGGAGTGCGCGCAGCTATGGACAGCCTTCGCGGGATCGAGAGTTTCGTGCGCAGCGTCGAGATGGGCAGCATTGCGGCCGCCGCCCGGCAGCTCGGCATCAGCCCTGCGGCCGCCAGCCAGAACATCGCCCGGCTGGAGCGCGACCTCGGCGTGCGCCTGATGCAGCGCACGACGCGCCGGCTGGGGCTGACGGATAGCGGGCAGGTCTATTTCGAGCGCGTCCGCCATGTCGTCCACGCGCTGGAGGCAGCGGCCACCGCCGTTTCCGCGCTCAACGACGCGCCACGGGGAAGGCTCACCGTTTCCGCCTCGGTCGCGTTCGGCCGCCATGTCATCGCGCCGCTCATTCCGGGCTTCGCCAGCCTCTACCCGCAGCTTTCCGTCGAGCTCGTCGTCACCGACAGGGCCGTCGACCATATCGCCGAGGGCATCGACATCAGCGTGCGGTTCGCCGAGCAGCTGGAGCCCTCGCTGATCGCCCGCCGGCTCGTCACCGTGCCGATGATGATCTGCGCCTCGCCCGATTATCTCGCCCGCCGCGGCCATCCCAAGACGCCGGAAGATCTCGTGCATCATGATTGCCTGCTCTACCGGCTGGCGACGCATGGCCGCCTGTTCCGCTGGACCTTCCTCAAGGACGGCACATTGTACGAGCCCGATATCAAGCCGAAGATCATCAGCAACGATATCGATACCCTGACCTCCATGGTCCTCGCCGGTGCCGGCATCGCCCGGCTCGGCGCGTTCATCGCCGACGAGTTGATCGCGAGGGGTTCGATCGTACCTCTGTTCAGCGACACGGTCGGCGGCAGCGACACAATCGCGGCGCATACGCCCTTCACCTTCTACGCCTGCACGCTCGACCGCCACAGCGCCACGCCGAAGATCCGCGCCTTCATCGATTACGCGGTCGCGGCCTTATCCTCGCGCTGAGGCCACGCGCTTTGCCGCTTGAATGCGCCGGCTGCGGCATCTATGTGCTCGATATCCCAGAGCATCGTCCTGCGGCTATAACGAAGAGATGGAGCGTTCCCGGTGATCCGGAAAAGCTTCAGCGAACCCCCGGAGATCGCATTGTCCGACCAAGCCCCCGTCTTTTCCAGCCTGCCCGTTCCGCCTGCAGCACACAAGAAGCCGCTGAGCGACACCCGCCACGGCATCACCCGCACCGACGACTATGCCTGGTTCCGGGCCGACAACTGGCAGCAGATGTTCAAGGACACCTCCATTCTCGATCCCGAGATCCGCGCGCATCTGGAGGCCGAGAACGCCTATATGAAGGCGGCGATGGCGGAAACCGAGGCGCTGCAGAAGCAGCTTTTCGCCGAGATGAAGGGCCGCATCAAGGAGGACGACAGCTCCGTACCGATGAAGGACGGGCCGTTCGCCTATGGCACCGCCTTCGTCACCGGCGGCGAGCAGCCGCGCTACTTCCGCCAGCCGCGCGACGGCGGCGAGCGCGTGGTGCTGCTCGACGGCGACAAGGAGGCTGCGGGCAAGGACTATTTCCGCCTCTCCGGCATCGACCATTGCACCGATCATTCGCTCGGCATCTGGGGCTATGACGACAAGGGATCGGAATATTTCACGCTTCGCATCCGCGATCTGGCGACCGGCGAGGACCTGGAAGACGTGATCGCCAACACCGGCGGCGATGGCGCCTGGGCGCCGGACGGCCGCAGCTTCTTCTACACCGTGCTCGACGAGAACCACCGTCCGTCGAAGATCTTCCACCATGTCATCGGCACGCCGCAGGCTGACGACCGGCTGGTCTACGAGGAGGAAGATCCGGGCTTCTTCATGGGCGTCGGCGCCTCCATGCTCGACGACGTGATCTACATCGACATTCACGACCACGAGACCAGCGAATACCTGCTGATCCCCACCTCCGACCTCCATGCCACACCGAAGCTGGTCGCCGCGCGAGAGACCGGGCTCGAATACTCCATGACCGAGGGCGGCGACGTCTTCTACATCCTGACGAATGCCGATGGCGCCAAGGATTTCAAGATCATGGAAACGCCGTTCGACCGGCCGGAGCGGGAGAACTGGCGCGAACTCGTGCCCCACACGCCGGGCCGGCTGATTCTCAACCACATGGCGTTTGCCCGCCACCTCGTCTGGCTGGAGCGCGAGAACGGCCTGCCGCAGATCAAGATCCGCGACCGCCGCACCGGCGAGGAGCACGCGATCGCCTTCGCCGAGGAAGCCTTCTCGCTCGGCCTGTCGGGTGCTGCCGAATACGACACCGACGTCATCCGCTTCTCCTACTCCTCGATGACGACACCGAGCCAGCTCTTCGACTACGACATGACGACCCGCGAGCGGACGCTGCTGAAGACGCAGGAAGTGCCCTCCGGCCACAATCCGGACGACTACGTCACGCGCCGCGTGTTTGCGCCCTCGCATGACGGCGCCTCCGTGCCGGTGACGCTGCTCTATCGCCGCGATGTGGCCCTCGATGGCTCCGCACCCTGCCTGCTCTATGGTTACGGCGCCTACGGCATGTCCATTCCCGCCTCGTTCAACACCAATTGCCTGTCGCTGGTGGATCGCGGCTTCGTCTATGCCATCGCCCATATCCGCGGCGGCAAGGACAAGGGCTTTGCCTGGTACGAAGACGGCAAGATGGAGAAGAAGACCAACACGTTCAAGGACTTCATCGCGGCGGCCGATTATCTGAATCAGGAACGCTTCACCTCCTACGCGAACATCGTCGCCGAAGGCGGATCGGCCGGCGGCATGCTGATGGGCGCCGTCGCCAACATGGCACCGGAAAAATTCGGCGGCATCATCGCGGCCGTTCCCTTCGTGGACGTGCTGAACACCATGCTCGACGACACCCTGCCGCTGACCCCGCCGGAATGGCCGGAATGGGGCAACCCGATCGACGACGAAGCGGCCTATCATCACATCGCCAGCTACTCGCCCTACGACAATGTGGCGGAAAAACCCTACCCCGCCCTCCTCGCCCTCTCCGGCCTCACCGACCCGCGCGTGACCTATTGGGAGCCGACCAAGTGGGTGGCGAAGCTGCGCGACAAGACCACGGGCGACCAGCCGATCCTTCTCAAAACCAACATGGGCGCCGACCACGGCGGCGCCTCCGGCCGCTTTCAGCGGCTGGAGGAGATCGCGTTCGAATATGCGTTTGCGATCAAGGTGGCGCGGAAGATGTGAGGGGGTAAGGGAGAAGAAGAAAGACCCTCTCTGCCCTGCCGGGCATCTCCCCCACAAGGGGGGAGAAGACTTGGGGCGAGCCGCTCGCTTCAAGAAAATACGTTCAAGATTGTAGCGAAGGTCGTGCCACACGTCTTCTCCCCCCTTGTGGGGGAGATGGCCGGCAGGCCAGAGAGGGTCTTTCTTCCTTTCTACCCCCTCACCTCACCCTCCACACGCACATGCGCCATCTCGAAAATACATCACCACGCCCTATAACCCTGCTGCGGTCGCCATCCGGCGGTCCGGTTCGGGAGGTCTCATGCTCAGGTCGAAACGTCTCTGGCAGGTGGTGCGGCTGTCGCGGCGGTTGTGGGTTCGGGCGACGCTCTATTGTCTTGCGGGGGTTGCGACGGCGCTGGTCGCCATCCTTCTCGGGCCCTTCATTCCGGAGGAGATGACGCAGGCCTTCGGGGCGGATGCGGTGGATCCGATCCTCAGCATCATCGCCTCCAGCATGCTCGCCGTCACCACCTTCTCGCTATCGACACTGGTTGCCGCCAGCGCGGCTGCGGCCAGCGGCGCGACGCCGCGGGCGACGAGCCTGCTGCTTGAGGACACCACCGCCCAGCGGGCGCTCTCGACCTTTCTCGGCACCTTCCTGTTTTCGCTCGTCGGGCTGATTGCGCTGCATGCCGGGCTCTATGGCGGCGGCGGGCGGCTTGTCCTGTTCATCGTCACGCTCGGCGTCATCGCCGTGATCGTGCTGACGCTGTTGCGCTGGATCGACCATCTCTCGACCCTCGGCCGGATCAGCGAGACCATCGACCGGGTGAAGACCGTGGCGATGACGGGCATGCGCGATCATCTCGAAGATCCGCTTCTCGGCGGCGCGCCGCTCGGGCCCATACCATCCGGTGCCGTGCCGGTCTCGCCTGCCAAGGTCGGCTATATCAAGCATATCGACATGCCGCAGTTGCAGGCGCTCGGTGAGGCGGGCGATCTCGAACTGCATCTGGTCGCGCGGGCCGGGGCCTTCTGCTCGCCGGGCACGCCGATGCTCTTCGTTCGGACCCGGGCTGCCGGCGGGCTCGACCCCAAGGTGCAACAGGCTATTCTCGACGCCCTGACCATCGGCCCGCGCCGCACCTTCGAGCAGGACCCCCGCTTCGGCCTGATCGTGCTCGCCGAAATCGCCTCGCGCTCCCTGTCCTCCGCCATCAACGATCCCGGCACGACGATCGACGTCATGACGGCGATGGTCGAGGTGCTCGCCGTGGCGCCGAGAGCGGACCATCTGCGCGGCGCGCCCGCGTTCCCGCGCGTGCATGTGCCGCCTGTGACGCTTCGGGATATGTTCGAGGACGCCTTCCTGCCGATCGCCCGTGACGGCGCCGGCAACCTCGACATCGGCATCCGCCTGCAAAAAAGCCTGCGGGCGCTGGCGGGCCTGCCGGACGGACGCATGCACACCATCGCCCGCGAGACCGCGGTGGCCAGCCTCACACGCGGGCTGGATAGCCTCACCTTCGAGGCGGATCGGGAGCGGCTGAAGCGGGAGGCTTTCGTGGAGGCCTGAGGCTGGTCTCTCCAGACAAAGACTGTCGCGAACCGCCGCCGGCGCGGGACGCCTGATCGCCCTTTCATGCCGAGACCGCCCACCCTATCTAACATTGACGACACCGGTCTTCCGACCGGACCGACGAATAACGGACAAGGCACGGAGCGGAGACGATGATGGAGGCGACGAACAGGACGCGGGCTGAGACGCCGCCGATCCCCTTCGACAACAGCTATGCACGGCTGCCGGCCAGCTTCTTCTCGCGCGTCGATCCGACGCCGGTCGAAGCGCCGGTGCTGATCCGCTTCAACCGGGAATTGGCGGAAGAACTGGGGCTCGATATCGCGCAGCTGGAGGCCGACGGTGCCGCCATCTTTTCCGGCAACACCATCCTTCCCGGTGCAGAGCCGCTGGCCATGGCCTATTCCGGCCACCAGTTCGGCGGGTTCAACCCGCAGCTCGGCGATGGCCGGGCTATTCTTCTGGGAGAGGTGGTGGACCGACATGGACGCCGCCGAGACATTCAGCTGAAGGGTGCCGGCCCTACGCCCTATTCGCGCCGGGGCGACGGGCGCGCGGCGCTTGGGCCCGTGCTCCGCGAATATATCGTCAGCGAGGCGATGCAGGCGCTCGGCCTGCCGACCACGCGGGCGCTGGCCGCCGTCGTCACCGGCGAGCCGGTCTACCGCGAGACTGTCCAGCCCGGCGCGGTGCTGACAAGGGTGGCGGCCAGCCACATCAGGGTGGGTACGTTCCAGTTCCACGCCGCGCGCGACGATCGGGCCGGGGTCAAACGGCTGGCCGACCACGCCATCGCGCGGCATTACCCCGAGCTTGCGAACGACCCGCAGCCCTATCTCGCCTTCCTCTCCGCCTTTGCCGACCGGCAGGCATCGCTGATCGCCCGCTGGCTCTCCATCGGCTTCATCCATGGCGTGATGAACACCGACAATGTCGCGATCTCCGGCGAGACCATCGACTTCGGACCCTGCGCTTTTCTCGATGCCTATGATCCGGCCAAGGTGTTCTCCTCCATCGACCGCAACGGCCGCTATGCCTATGCCGCCCAGCCGGGCATCGGCCAGTGGAACCTCGCGCGACTGGCCGAAACGCTGCTGCCGCTTCTCGACACCGACGAGGAGGCCGCCGTCACCGCCGCCAACGGCGTGCTGAAAGCCTATGGTGAGCGCTTCCAGCACCATTGGCTTGCCGCCATGCGCGCCAAGCTCGGGCTTTCTACAATTGAGGACGGCGATCTCGATCTCGTGCAGGACCTGCTGACGCATATGCATCAGGAAGAGGCGGATTTCACGCTCGCCTTCCGCCGGCTGTCGGATCTTGCGGCCGACCCTTCGACGGAAACCGCATTCACCGCTTTGTTCCGCAACCCCGCCAGCACCAGCCTCTGGCTCGACCGCTGGCGCCGCCGCGTGGAGGCCGAGGGGCGGAGCGCCGAAGACACCGCCGCCGCCATGCGCGCCGTCAACCCCGCCTTCATCCCCCGCAACCACCGGATCGAGCAGGCCATCGTTGCAGCCCAGACGAACGCGGATTTTTCGCCATTCGACGCCCTCATCCGCGTGCTCGCCCGCCCCTATGACGACCAGCCCGACATGGCCCCCTTCGCCGAGCCTCCGGCGCCGGGCGAGGAAGTGCTGCGGACGTTCTGCGGGACGTGAGGGTTGCGAGAGTCTTGCCGTGAGAGCCGTGATCTGCTATGCGTTACTGCTGATATGAGGTGCTGAAATGGCCGTTAAAACGCTGCCGAAGCCCGCCGAGGCTCAGGAAACACACATCGATCGCCTCACCCGCATCGCCGCCGATGCGAAGAGGGAACAAGGCGACACACTCCCGGTGATGACGCGCGACGAAGCACGCGCGTTCTTTTTCAAGACATGATCTGACGCGACGGCCTATCCGGGTTCTTAAAATGACGTTGGAATGCTGAAAGCGAAAACAGACCCCCGAATTGCCGCCAAACCTCTAAAAATCGTTCTATCGCCGCACTTCCGACGAGACCTTTATTTCAAGGGCAAACCGCATCTCGAGGAGCCCTTTCTCGATATTTTCCTCGCGATCCAGAACGGCACGCCTCTTCCGAAATGGGCATACCGCCGTGACATCGATACGACGGACGATGCCCTTCTTCGGCGCGAGGGCATCATGCATCTGCATCTCGGTTCGCAGGGTTCGAACGAGCTTCTGTTCCTTTTGCAGTTCGAAGCGCATGTTACTTTGCTCGAAATCAGCGATCATCGGCATTTTCAGACCGATCCGCCGGGAACGCTGCTCGTGCGGCTTCATGAAGCAAAGGTTGCAGCCTATCACGCACACTTGGCGGAGGAGGAAGCCGCAGCAACCGGCCGCTTAGAACTCGAAGCGGCAAAAAAACGGCATGTGCTGATGAAGGCCGTAAAAGCGGGCATCAAGCCACAAAAGCCTTAAACGATGTTTCTCATTCCCCGCGCATCTACCCTGCGAATGATCGTACACACAACCCCTCCCGCCACCGATTGTGCATTGCGGCATTGACCCGCGCGATGCCTGCCCTAATTTCGCCATAACGGAGCCCGGATCTGCATTCGGCTTCGGCTGCATCATTCCCGAAACCGGGATCGGTTTACGACGGAGATTATGCCGCAACTGCAAAGTGTTGGAACGACCTCAACGCGTCATGCATGGCGCGCGGCGCTCCGATGTCGATATTGACGGGGCGCGCATCGCTGCGCCAGGAGTCTCTTCCATGATCATCTTTACGTCTGTCCTTTTTGCGCTGATCGGACTGGGGCTGACCGGCTTCGGGGCCTGGCTCGCCGTTCTCGGCGGCAGCTGGTACTATGTGCTGGCGGGTCTTGCCTTTCTTGCAACGGCCATCCTTCTCTCGCGCCACCGGTCGTCGGCGCTCACCGTCTATGCGGTGTTCATCGTCGCCACACTTGCCTGGGCGCTGTGGGAAGTCGGCTTCGACTGGTGGCAGCTCGGGCCGCGTGGTGGCGTCGTCATCCTGCTCGGGCTCTGGCTTCTGCTGCCTTCGGTGCGCAAGCCGCTCGGCTTCACCAGCCCGACGGGCCATGTCTACCGTGCCAGCGGCTGGCCGCTCGGCATTGCCGTCGTGCTCTCGGTCGCGGTCGCGCTTTATTCCATGACGCAGGATCCGCTCGACATGGCCGGCGCGCTGCCGACCACGGTTGCCAATGCGACGCCCGCGCTCGGCGGCAACGTGCCGGATGGGGAGTGGCACCAGTATGGCCGCACACAATATGGCCAGCGTTATTCGCCGCTGACGCAGATCACCACGGCCAACGTCTCGGATCTCAAGGAAGTCTGGCGCTACCAGACCGGCGATGTGAAGCTGCCGGAAGATGTGGGCGAGACGACCTATCAGGTCACACCACTGAAGATCGGCGACACGCTCTACGTCTGCACGCCGCACAACTGGGCGATCGCCATCGATGCCGCCACCGGCAAGGAAAAGTGGAAGTTCGACAGCAATTCCGGCATGAACCCGGACCGGCAGCACCAGACCTGCCGCGGCGTCACCTATTATGCGGATGCGGCCGCTGCACCCGGAAGCGCCTGCGCCACCCGCGTCTACCTGCCGACGTCGGATGCCCGCCTGATCGCGCTGGATGCGCAGACCGGCCAGGTCTGTACCGGCTTTGCCGAGCAGGGCACGCTGCGTCTGGAGCAGGGCATGCGCTACCAGCCGGCCGGCTACTACTACTCCACCTCGCCGCCCGTCATCACCGGCAACAAGATCATCATCGGTGGTGCCGTCAACGACAACTACTCGACGCAGTCGCAGTCGGGCGTCATCCGCGCCTTCGACGTCAACACCGGCGCCCTCGTCTGGAACTGGGACTCAGGCAACCCCGACGTCACCACGCCTCTGCCGGAAGGCCAGACCTACACGACCAATTCTCCCAACAGCTGGTCGGTGTTCTCCTATGACGAAGCGCTTGGCCTCGTCTATATCCCGCTCGGCAACCAAGTGCCCGACCAGCTCGGCATGGGCCGCAGCGAGAATGTGGAGCGGTTCTCCTCCTCCATCGTCGCGCTCGACATCAACTCGGGACAGCTGCGCTGGGTTCGCCAGACCGTGCATCACGATCTCTGGGACATGGACGTTCCCGCTCAGCCCGTGCTGCTCGACATCGACGGCCGCCCGGCGCTCGTCGGCCCGACCAAGCAGGGCGATCTCTACGTGCTCGACCGGCGCACCGGCGAGCCAATCATCCCCGTGAAGGAAATCCCCGCGCCGACCGGGGCTATTCCCGAGGACTTCACCTCGCCCACCCAGCCGATCTCCGATCTCACCTTCTCTCCGCCGCCGCTGACGGACAAGAACATGTGGGGCGTGAGCATGTTCGACCAGCTGGCCTGCCGCATCGCATTCGAGCGTCTGAAGTATGACGGGCGCTACACCCCGCCGTCGCTCGAGGGCTCGCTGATCTATCCCGGCAATTTCGGCACCTTCAACTGGGGTTCCGTCGCGGTCGATCCGGAAAAGCAGCTGATGTTCGGCATGCCGACCTACCTCGCCTTCACCTCGCAGCTCGTGCCGCGCAGCCAGATCCCGCCGAAGGGGCAGGATCAGAAGGGCAGCGAACAGGGCCTGAACCGCAATGACGGCGCGCCCTATGGCGTGCTGATGGGGCCGTTCCTCGGGCCGCTCGGCATTCCCTGCCAGGCGCCGCCATGGGGCTATGTCGCCGGCGTGGACCTGAAGACCGGCGAGATCGCCTACAAGCACCGCAACGGCACCGTCTACGACATGACGCCGCTGCCCCTGCCCTTCAAGGTCGGTGTGCCCGGCATCGGCGGCCCGATGATCACCAAGGGCGGCGTCGCCTTCCTCGGTGCGGCCGTCGATAACTACCTGCGCGCCTATGACCTCACGACCGGCCGCGAACTCTGGCGCGGCCGCCTGCCCGCCGGCGGCCAGTCCACCCCCATGACCTACAGCACGGATGACGGCACCCAATACGTCGTCATCGTCGCCGGTGGCCATGGCTCGGTCGGCACCAAGCCGGGGGATTACATCATCGCCTATACGCTGCCGAAGTAAGGGCAGAGGAACGCGTGACGATCGAGCCCGGCCGCGAGAGCGTGCCGGGCTTTTTTGTGGTTGGGACCACGGCCTCCAGCACCAAAACCCGTGACATTCATCTGACACACCTCTAAAATACGGGTGGATCGAACCGCCATCATCGCTTCCACCGGATTTCGGCCCTGAGCCTTCAGCGACAGAGCGGGAGGCGGAGGGCCTTGTGCTCCCCCCTCCATCCACCCCCTGGAGATCCCATGTCGTCAGCACCGCCTTCGCTTGTCCGCAGCATTCTCGTCGATTTCTGGCGGGCGTCGCGGGGGATGCTTTTGCTGGTGTCGGTGCTGACCATGGTGACGGCGGTGGTGGCGGTGGCGGGGCCTTATGTGTTTTCGCGGATGATCGACCGGATGCAGCCGGGCGCGTTGGCGGAGACGGTAGCGCTGGGGCTCGTTGCCTATGCGGTGCTGGTCGGACTTTCGAGCGCGCTGCAGCGGGCGCAGAACTATCTGGCGCATGTCTGTGGTGAGCATCTCGCGCTCATCGTCTCCACCAGCCTGTTCGAGCGTCTGTTGCACAAGACCGCGCCTTTCTTCGTCGAGCACAACCCCGTGGAAATTGAAACGGCCGGGCAGCGCGGGGATCAGGCGCTTGTGACGATGCTGCATCTGACGCTCGGTTACCTCGTCTCCGGCAGCGTGCAGATCGCGCTCAGCCTGGCGCTGATCGGGGCGACCGTCAGTCTGGAGATCGTGGCGGTCTCGGTCCTCTACGGCGCCGCCTTCATCGCCCTGTCGGTGGCCGCCGACCGGCGCAGCACGCGCTATCTGGAGGCTGCTATCGCGGCGGGACAGGAGAATGCCCGCTTCGTCGGCAATGCGCTCACCGGCATGGAGACGCTGCGGCATTTCGGTGCGCATGGGTGGATGCGGAGCCTGTTTTCGCAGAAGGCGGAGGCGGTATTCCGGAACTGGCGGGACTATTCGCTGAGCCGGATCGGCTTTGCCGGGCTTCAGGGGGCGGCGCTGGCGCTGCAGCTCGGCGTGACCTTTCTGATGCTGGTGCCGCGCATGCAGGCGGGCCTTATCTCCGTCGGGGATGTCGTGCTGTTCAACACGCTTCTGCTGGCGCTGAACCAGCCGTTCGAGGCGATCGGCGCGACCATCAACGAGCTTGCCAAGACGCGCGGCAACCTCGCGCCGCTTCAGGCCATCTGGGCGGCACCGGAGGAAGAGACGACGGCCGCCGCCGAAGCCCTGAGGCTTTCGGAGGGTACGCTTCGGTTCGAGGCCGTCGGCTATCGCTACGAGAACGGCCGGGGCGTGGAGAACGTCTCCTTCACGGCGGCGCGCGGCGGCATCACCACGCTGACCGGTGAGACGGGTGCCGGAAAATCCACCGTGTTTCGGCTGGCGCTGAAATCGCTGGAGCCGCAGAGCGGCGAGATCACGATTGACGGCCGTCCGCTGGCCGGGATTGCGCGCGCGACATGGTACGGGCGGATCGGCGTCGTGCCGCAGGATATCCTTCTTCTCAGCGACACGCTGTCGGTCAACATCACGCTGGGGCGGCCGGTCGATGCGCAAAAACTGCGCCGTGTCGCACATCAGGCCGCCATCCTCTCGACCATCGAGGCGCTGCCGGAGGGGTTCGAGACCAGTGTGGGCGAGCGCGGCCTGAAGCTATCGGGCGGCGAGCGGCAGCGGATCGCCATTGCCCGCGCGCTCTATGGCGATCCGGACATCCTGTTTCTCGACGAAGCAAGCTCGGCGCTGGATGCCGCCACCGAACGGGAAATCCTCAACGGGCTACGGCAGCTCGCGGATCGGGTGACGGTGATCGCCATCACCCACCGCACGGGCATGATAGAGCCCGGCGACACGGTGGTCCGCATCGGGCCGGAGGCTGGCGGGCCATAAGCGTGGTGGTTGCGTCGAGGCTGGAAAGCCGGGCTCCGTTCGCCTATCTTTGGTTAAAGCGGCCCTCACCTGCCGCACGGAGAACAGCCCCATGTATTCGATCGGCGATCTGTCGCGGCGCACCGGCGTGAAGGTGCCCACCATCCGCTATTACGAGCAGGCGGGGCTGATCGCGCCGGCCGAGCGGACGGAGGGCAACCAGCGGCGCTATGAGCGCCAGGCGCTCGACCGTCTCGCCTTCATCCGCCACGGTCGCGATCTCGGCCTGTCGATCGAGGCGATCCGCGACCTGATCGACCTCAGCGACCACCCGGAAAAGCCGTGTGCCCGTGCGGATGCCATCGCCGTCGAGCATCTTTCCGCCGTGCGGGCGAAGATCGCGCAGTTGCAGCGGCTGGAGCACGAGCTGGAGCGGATCGTCTCCCATTGCGCCGGCCATACGGTGGAGGATTGCTATGTCATACGCGCGCTTTCCGATCACACGCTCTGCGACGGCGACCATGCGCGGCCGCTGGAGGATATGCTGGTTCCCGGGCGGTCATGATCGGCCGGTTGACATGCTTCTTAAAAGGGATCATGCATGGCACATGATCACGACCGCAACCCGTGCCCGCTGGTATTTTACGCTGCATTCATAGATGCGGCTGTCTGATCACGTTCAACAAGCCGCCGCCAGGCGGCTTTTGTTTTGGACGGTGCCTGGGGCGGATCAGCTTCAGGAAACCTCGATGCCCACCTTGTCTTCTCCGCTTGCCATCCCCCTGGCCAACCCTCCGGCATCCCCGCTCGCCGGCGGCGCGCTGGACTTGCCCGCCGCTGCGCCCAGCCGGGCACCGCTGGTGACGATCCGTTCCGCGCGGCCGAGCGATATCGCCACGCTCTGCGAGATGATCACCGAGCTTGCCGCGCATCACGGCGATGCCGCGCCGCTCGACGCGGACACGCTGGAGCGCGACCTGTTCGGCCCGGTGCCGTGGATCACGGCGCTCGTGGCCGAGGCCGGCGGGGCGCTGATCGGCTACGCCATTCTCGTGCCGCTCTACAGGGCGCAACTCGGCGTGCGCGGCATGGACCTGCACCATCTCTTCGTGCGCGACGCCCATCGCGGCACCGGCATCGGCCGCCATCTCGTGGCCAAAGCCCGCGAAGAAGCCCGCCGCGCCGGCTGCACCTACCTCTCCGTCAGCGCCGCCACGGGCAACGTCAAGGCGCACCGGTTCTACGAGCAGCAGGACTTCACGGCGGGTCCGGTGACGGGCATGCGGTATGTGCAGGCTTTGCGGTAGGGGGTTGATGTCAGCGGATCAGCACGATGTCGCAGGCCAGGTCCAGTCGAGACCAGACCTTGTCGGCCGTAACGGCGCGTGCATTTTCCTTGATCGCCAATGCGAGACAGGCTCTGTCGGCGAAGGAAAGGCCAAGGGCACGGCTTTGAATACGAAGCCCTGCCGCCGCCGAGGCGCTTTCGGCATCAAAGGCCACGACGGTAAGGCCGAGGCGGTCGAGCAGGAAGAAAGCGTCTTCTGCGCTCAAGCCTCTGTCGATCAGTTTGGCGGCGGCTTCCGAATAGTTGACCGCGGAAACGCGACCGCCTGAGAGATAGGTCTTCGCGCGCTCTGCGCCAATTTCGGCAAACGCCATGGCAAGCAAAGCCGAGGCGTCGAATACCGCGCCGCTCATTCAGATGCTGCTTCGGCCCGCCGTTCGGCGATCAACTCGTCGGAGACCAAGCCACCACCCGTGTTCAGGCCTTTGAGCCTGTTTTGCATGGCCTGAAGTGCCGCCAAGGGGGATATAATCCGAAGCTCGCCATCGACGACGGAAAGGGTCGCCCGGCCATCGGAGTCCAGCATCATCGTCCGCAGAACGTCTTTCGGAATGACCACGTGTCCCTCAGGGCTGATCGTGATCGGACGGAAGCCGAGCGACCGGAGCCCCTGTTCTGCCGCCTGATCATCGGTAGCCTGCTCGTCTGCCTGGGCAAAATAGGCCTTCTTCCACAGGGAATGTTGCGTCGCCCCCGTGTGCGGATTGCCGCCTTCCGCCACATAGATATCGACCACCTCGCGACTGCTCGGGATACTGCCATGCTTCTTGGTCAGCTCATCGCAAATTTCCCAAATCCGCGCTTTTTGCGACCCTGGTCGGACATCGCGAAACAACATTGTCATCGCTATTTACCTCCATATGACTTTTGTTGATTTTGTCGTTTATTTCGAAAAAATCAACAAATTTCTGCTTCTGGAGAAATTTTTGTTCAACGCTCCCCACTACCGCGCCGGCACGGCCTTCAGATAGGCGGCGATCGCTTCGCGGTCGGCGGCGGGGAGTTTGGCGATGTTCTGCTGGACCTCGACCATGGACCCGCCGGCGCTGTCGAAATCCGGGGTGAAGCCGGTTTCGAGGTAGTTGGCGATGTCGGCTTCCGTCCAGTCGCCGATGGTCTTCGAGCCGGGCGTGATGTTGGGGATCTGGCCCTCGCCTTCCGGGTTCGGCGCGCCGGCGAGCCAGAGGTCGGTCTGGAAGCCGCCGAGCGCGTTGCGCGGCGTGTGGCATTCGCCGCAATGGCCCGGGCCTTCCACGAGATACTGCCCGCGCACCAGCTTGGCATTCGCTTGGTCGACCGGCACGCGCGGCTTGTCGCTGTAGAACAGCAGCTTCCAGCCGCCGAGCGACGCCCGGATATTATAGGGGAACGGGAGATCATGCGGCGGGGCGACATTGGGGCTCTTCGGCAGGGTCTTGATGTAGCCGAAGAGGTCGTTGACGTCCTTCGGGGTCAGCCGGGCGTAGGAACCATAGGGGAAGGACGGATAGAGATGCTGGCCGTCCGGGCCGACGCCGCGCGTCATGGCATCGCCGAACTGGGCGAGCGTCCAGCGGCCGATGCCGGCGGTGTCGTCGGGGGAGATATTGGGGACGTGGAAGGTGCCGAAGGGGCTTTTCAGGGGTAGTCCGCCGGTCAGCACCAGCTTGGCATCGCCCTGCGCGCCGGGGGCCGCGTGACAGCTGGTGCAGCCGCCGGCCCAGAACACCTGTTCGCCATGGCTGAGATCCGGCGCGCGCAGCCCTTCCCAATGTGCGGCCGGCCAGGGCTCGGGCTTGGTGGCAAACCACGCGCCGCCTGCCACCACGATGCCGAGGAAAAGGACGGTCGAGACGAATTTGCGCGCGCGACGGGCCATGCGGCAGGTCCTTGTTGTCAGCGGCTGTCAGGTTCACTCTCAACCGGAAAAGCGCTCGTTCTGTCTGTTTTCGTCGGTCTTTTCGGGGTAACCGGTTCCGCCTATCCCTGACAAACCCCAGGGCGCCGGGCGGTAGGGATCGACCCTGACCACCAGGCCGGTGGCGTCCCGCGCGGGCGCGGAATGCCATGGTCTGCCGGGGCATGGGTGAAGCTGGTCCCGGTCTACCGCTTACTTCTTGACGCGGTAGACCTGATGACAGTCGCCGCAATGGGGGCCGAGCTTGCCGAGCGCGGCACCCACGCCTGCCGGATCGGCCGGGAGCTGCGCCAGCAGCATATCGGCATCCGCGCCGAGGCTTGCAGCCTTGGCATCGAAGTCGGCCTTGTTCTCCCAGATCTTCGGGCTCGCCTCGGAATTGGCCTCCGACCCCGCCGGGAACTGATCCGGAAAGGCCTTGATGCTGGTGCTGATCGCGGTCAGCGATGTCTTGACCACCTCGGCATCGTAAGGCTTCTGGCCCTTGGCGATGGCCGAGAGCGCGCCCATGGAGCCGCCGATCTTCTTCATCAGGCCTTCGCGCACCTCTTGCGGCTCGGCCGCCGTCACCGCACCGGCGGCAAGGCCTGCCAGCGCTGCGGCGAGAAACAGGGTTCTCAGTTTCATGGGAGTCCTCTCTGGTGGCGACGCCCGTTGCGGGCGCCCGTTCCGACAGACATGGCCGATTCCTGCCGAAAATCCGGTCATTTCGTCGCAGGCATCTTGGCATCTTCCGGTCGCGTTGAAAGTAAAATTTTCGCGACATTTCGGGGGCGGAACAGGCGATGGACAGGTTGTCAGGGGCGCAGGGTTTTCGACAGCGCGGGCCACTCCGCCATCAGCGCATCGCGCGTCAGCACGCCTGGCGAGGTCTTCGTCTTTTCCCGCGTGCGGATCAGCCGGGCAAAGACCACGGCCTTGTCCTTCGCCTCATTCGGCTCGGCCCAGCCGACATACCAGCCCCAGCCATGGGCATAGTCGAAGCTGCGATCGGCATTGCGCGGAAAGGCAGCCCCGGTCTTGCCGTGGATCGTCCAGTCGCCGACGGCGCGGCTTTCCACGATGCGCTTCGTCTTCTCGATCGCCTCGGGCCCGACCGGCAGCGTGGCGTTGACGAGGCCGCGCAGGAACGCGACCTGCTCGCGCGGCGAGACCTGCAGCGACGAGGCAATCCAGGCGCGCTCCAACCCGTTGTCGAAACCCGGATCGCCGGAGAGGTCGGCATTGCCGTACTGAAAACTCTTGAGATAGCGCTCCGGCGTCTCGCGGCCGAGATCGCGCGTGATGCGCTGGGAGTACCAGACGACGGAATAGCGCATCCAGTCGGCCGGGTTCGTATCCCGCAGCCAGTTGGCGCCGCCCCAGTCCGGGTCGCCCTTCTGGTAGGAAAGAACGGGCGTCGCCTCGTCCTTAAGGAAGCCGGTGTCGTAGCCGATCAGCGCCAGCGGGATCTTGAAGGTGGAGGCCGGCGTCGTGCGGGCGGCGCAGTCGCCCTCCTCGATCAGCACCTTGCCGGTGGCGGCATCGAGCATGATGGTGCAGGTGACCTCGACATCGCTAGCCGCGAAAGCGGCGGTGGCGGCGAAAGAGGCAGTGGAGGAGAGTGCGAACAGGCCGAAGGCGAGAGCAAGAGGACGCAAGCCGGTTTTCCTTTCAGGATGGGACGGTGCCCGCACCATCCGGGGAAACAGGGCATCATTGCGGCGGGAACAGCGGTGCATTCCGCAGACTTTCAAGATTCCCCGCTTACTTTCCCGTCCTTAGAACCCGGCTTTCCTCCCGCCCGAAACCCTCGATCTCCAGCCGGTCTTTGTAGAGGCTGACAATCGCAAAGGCGTTCTGGTCGAGCGTATCGACCATGCCGCGGAAGGTGATGTAGTGCGTGCCATCGCGTGTGACGGTGTTGCCGGCGTGGTTGTGGCCGCAGAGCCAGGCGCGCACGTTCGGGTAGGTCTTGAGCATGTCGAGCAGGCGCTGCGCGTCCCAGAGGTCATGCGCGTTTTCAGGGGCAACCGGGTAGTGGCAGAGAATGACGACCGGCTCGCCGTCGTCGCGGGCATGGTCCAGCACCTCGGCAAGCCAGGTGAATTGGGCTTCACTCAATCCGCCGTTCCAGCGCTGGGCATTGATGGCGCCCGCCGCCGTCAGCGCCTGCAGCCGGGCCTTCGCCTGCTCGCGGCGCGGATGGCCTTTCGGCACGGCAAACAGGCTGACTTCGCTGCCATCGAGAATGACGAGGCGATGCCCGGCGACGAGGAGATCATGATACTGCGCCGGCATGCCGAGGCGGCGGTGCACATCGCTCAGATGCTCCGGCGCCACCGCGAAATCATGATTGCCGGGCAGGAACAAGGCCTTGTGCCGCAGACGCCGATAGACCGCCAGCGCCGGATCGAAGCTTTCCCAGTCCCGGTCGATCAGATCGCCGAGCGTGACCACGGCATCGAGGTCGCACCC
Organism: Ferranicluibacter rubi; assembly: GCF_011603255.1. Taxonomy (GTDB): domain Bacteria; phylum Pseudomonadota; class Alphaproteobacteria; order Rhizobiales; family Rhizobiaceae; genus Ferranicluibacter; species Ferranicluibacter rubi. Next base: position 34,148 of record NZ_JAANCM010000017.1, read on the forward strand.
GTTGAACACGTCGATCGCCTCCTCCAGCTTGCCGAGCGACTGGCGGAAATGACGGTCGAGCGCGAGGTTCGGCTCGAGATCGGCATATTGCGGATCGGCGATGATGCCGAGGCGGAGGACGGGGTTTTCGGTCATGGGGGCCACCTAGCGCCGATGGATGACATAGGGATGACAGCGCATCGGTGAGGCAGGCGAGGCCTCCGTTCAGGCTATCCTTTGAGCGTGCCCTGGTGAAACAACATCTGCCATTTCACTCCGTCATATTTCCAGACGGAACTCCTCAGGACACGACGCATCGAACCAGCACCGGACAAGCGCTCCGTCTCATAGGTGAGAAGGACGGCATCGCCCGATATGCGCGTCAAAGTGTAATTCGACGTTCGAAGGTCACCTTCATTGCCCCCGCTCTCCTGCGCAAGAAGGTCGATCACGGTTGGACGGTCGTAAACCGTGCCGGATGCGCCGAACTCTATAAAGCCCTCCGCAAGCAGACGCTCCACGGCCCCTCTGGAACGTCTGATCTCAGGCCTATGAAGAGCCTCTTCAAGCGCTTTGATCTCCTGAAGGCTCGGCACTTCGGTCAAGGCTCTTACCTCCACGACGCCCCCTCCAGGATTCACGCAAGATGCGCAGTAAAAAAGCGGGACCCGAAGGCCCCGCTTTTCCCAATTCCGAGCCTGATCAGGCTGCCTTTTCGTAAAGCTCCAGGACGTAGTCCCAGTTGATCAGGTTGTCGATGAAGGCTTCGAGGTACTTGGGGCGGGCGTTGCGGTAGTCGATGTAGTAGGAGTGTTCCCATACGTCGACGCCCAGCACCGGGGTCGCGCCGTGGACCAGCGGGTTTTCGCCGTTCGGGGTCTTGGCGATCTGCAGCTTGCCGTCCTTGACGGCGAGCCAGGCCCAGCCCGAGCCGAACTGGCCGACGCCGGCCGCGATGAAGTCGGCCTTGAACTTGTCGTAGCCGCCGAGGTCGGACTTGATGGCCGCTTCGAGCTTGCCCGGCAGCGAGGTGCCGCCGCCACCCTTCTTCATCCACTTCCAGAAGTGGAGGTGGTTGTAATGCTGGCCGGCATTGTTGAAGAGCGGCTGGTTGGTGCCGTAGGACTTCTTGACGATCTCTTCGAGCGAGAGATCGGCAAGGCCTGCCTCTTCCGCCAGCTTGTTGCCGGCCGTCACATAGGCCTGATGGTGCTTGTCGTGATGATATTCCAGCGTTTCGCGCGACATGAAGGGCGCAAGTGCATCGTAGTCATACGGCAGCGGGGGAAGTTCGAAAGCCATGGCGGTTCTCCTCTTGGCATCGGAATTCATTCACGAAATCGTCAGGGGAACATAGGCACCCCGACCACGCGAGGCAACCGGCGCCATCGCTAAATTCACCTCGCCTTGTGAAATGGTTTTCTCTCGCGCCCGCTTCACGACTGCGTCATCACACTTGCGCCAGCACGATGGAGGTCGCGTGCGCACGAAGGCCGGCCTTCATTTCGCCCGTTTCTTAAGCCCCTGTTAAGACTTTCGAAACCAAGGGAATTCTCCATGGCGCTTGGCGCTTCGCATCGATTGCAGGACGGCATCGAGGCCGTCGAAACCATGACGCGTTTCGCGCTGGCCGTGCTGGCGCTCGCCTCCGGCGTCTATACCTATCTGGGCGTGCGCTCGATCCTCGACGGGTCGGCGACGGCGGTGTTCTTCGCCGCGATGATCTATTCCTGTGCCGTGTCCGTCGCGATCTATGCCTTCTGGACCTATATGGCGCGGTTCTATCCGCATGTGACGAGCCGTTCGGGCCGTACCGGCATGCTTGGCATCATGGCGCTCGGCTGCGTCATGATCATCGCCATGGCGAGCTGGCTGAATGCGGCGGCCCTTGCCGGCTCCGCCGCCGTCGAGCAGCATTTGGCCGAGACGATCGAGGACTACACGGCCGATCTCGACAAGGCGCACCAGAACGCGCTCGCCGCGCAGAGCCTGCTGCCCGATATCCAGCGCACCTCCGAGCGGTTCCAGCGCCTTTCGGATCAGGAACAGCGGAGCGGCGCGCTGACCGGCACCACAGGTGCGGGCAGCGTCGTGCAGCTTCTGGCGCAGATGGCGGCGCAGTTGCGCGAGCTTCAGGCCGGCATCGCGGCCTCGCGCGACCGGGTGGAAACGCTCTTCACCGAGGGTCAGGGCCGCATCTCCACCATGCGGGGGCTCCTGTCCTCCCCCGGCGCCATCGAGCCGCGGGCGGATGCGTTTTCCACGGAAGCCGTGGCGCTGACGGGCACGATCACCGCGCTCGAACAGACCTCCATCGCCGGCTCGGTCAAGCGCGCGGCCGACGACCTGTCGCTCGGATTCATTGCGCCGGTGGCAAGCGGGCTGGAGCCCGACCTCATCAACCGGCAGGATCAGGTGATCGCGACAATTCGCACCTCGGTCGCCGCCCAGTCGAAGGTGCTCTCGGATGCCGCAGCCGAAATCCTGAAGCGTCCGCCGGTGGAAGAACGCCGCTTCGTGCCGCTGTCGGCGGCGGCTGCCGTGCTCGTCTATGCCTCGGACTTCATTCCGAGCTGGGCCGGTGCGATCTCCATCGACCTTCTGCCGGCCGTGCTCGTGTTCATGCTGGCCATCGCCCACGCATCGCTCCGCCGTCAGGAAGAAAGCATGCCCTTTGCCGCCCGCATCACCGCAGCCGAGCTGCTGGCGGCGATGGAGGTGCAGCAGGCGCTGGTCCGTAGCGGCGTGGATATCGAGGCGATGGCACGCCGGGAGGCCGTGCCGGGTGCGGACGGCATTGCCGACGAGCCCTCCAACATCACCAGCCTCGACCTGCCGCCGAAGAGCGCACGCATAGGGCCGCAGGGCAAGGCACCCCAGGCATGAGGCCGACGGCAGGCGGCGCCATAAACGCCCTGACGCGCTTTTCCGCGAAGGTGGACGACGGCCAGATGATGCGCGCCTTCTTCTATATCCTGCTCGCGGCGGCCCTCATCTTCGTCGTCATCGATTTTCGGGAGATCGCGGGACAGAACGCGGCCGCCGCCCTCGATCCGGCAAACCCGATGAGCGAGCCGGTCCTGCCCCCGGCGCTCACCACCGGCGAGCCGGAGGATGCACCGGGCGAGGTGACGACTGACGCGGAAACCCTGAAGCAGGCCATCCGCTTCGAACTGCAGCCCGGCGGCGTGATGCTCGCCAAGGGCGCGATCGACCCCGGGGCCGCCGCACGCTTTGCCGCGGAAATCGAGGCGCGCGGGGAATATGTGAAGGTGGTGCAGCTGGATTCGCCCGGCGGCTCCGTTAGCGATGCGCTGGCCATGTCGAAGCTGATCCGCGATCGGCAGTTGAACACGATCGTGGAAAAGGGCGCGCTCTGCGCCTCCTCCTGCCCCATCGTTCTCTCGGGCGGGGTGGAGCGGACGGTGGCCGAGGGCGCCGTCGTCGGTGTGCACCAGATCTTCAACGGCACGCGCGAAAAGCTCTCGCCGGACATGGCGATGTCCGAAGCCCAGCGCACCACCGCCACCATCACCCGCCACCTCGACGCCATGGGCATCAAGCCCGGGCTGTGGCAACGCGCGATGGAAACGCCACCGGACCGGCTGGCGTATCTGAGCGTCAAGGAGATGCGGGAGGTTGGGTTGACGCGTGGGGCGGAGGGTGTGCGTTAGCCGTTGGGTGCGTCGGTGGGTGTGGCTGCCCCTCATCCGGCTGCCGCCACCTTCTCCCCGCCAAGCGGGGAGAAGGGACCTGGGGCGCGGCTTCTGCCCCTATCATCAACCTTCAAGAAACAAGCGAGCGCTCGCGGCGTGTCCCTTCGCCCCGCCTGCGGGGAGAAGGTGGCGGCAGCCGGATGAGGGGCGGCTCCGCGCTAGAGGCGACACATCGCCTTAAAAATCCGACCCATTCCCATGCGCCCAGTCCATATAGACCTCCAGCGCCTTCTTCGCCACCGGCCCCACCTGAAGCTGGCGGTCGTCGAGCCTGATGACGGGGACGATCTTGGAGTAGTTGCCGGAGGTGAAAATCTCGTCGGCGGACAGGAAATCCTCGACCGTGAGCGTCGTTTCGCGCACGTCGAGGCCGGCGCGGCGCAGGAGGTGGAGGACGCGGGAGCGGGTGATGCCGGCGAGGAAGGTGCCGTTGGCGAGCGGGGTGAAGACGACGCCGTCCTTGACCATGAAGATGTTGGACGAGGCGGTTTCCGCGACGTTGCCGTTCATGTCCTTCGCCAGCGCATTGTCGAAGCCGCGGGCGCGGGCCTCCAGAATCATGCGGCCGGAATTGGGGTAGAGGCTGCCGGTCTTGGCCGTGGTCACCGCGACCTCCGGGCTCGGGCGGCGATAGGGCGAGACGGTGAGCGAGGACGGCTCGGCCGTGTTCATCGGCGCCTCGAACAGGCAGAGCGCAAAGCGCGTGGACGTGGGGTCGGCGGCGACGACGGAGCCCGGCATGCCGTGTTCGGCCCAGTACATCGGCTTGATGTAGACGGCGGTCTGTCCGTCGAACTTCTTCACGCCCTCCCAGGCGAGCCCTTCGATATCATCCGCCGTCACGACCGGCTCCAGGCCGAGCGCCAGGGCCGAACGGTTGACGCGCTGGCAGTGGAGGTCGAGATCCGGCGCGATGCCGTCGAACCAGCGGGCGCCGTCGAACACGGTGGTGCCGAGCCACATGGCGTGCGAGGTCGGCCCGATCAGCGGCGGATTGCCCGTCACCCACTCGCCATCGACGAAGGTCCAGGTGGTGCTGCGCGGTGACGTGTCGACGGCCATGATGCTTTCCTTGCTTGTCGTCTCGTGATGGATGTCGGGCCCGGTCTGTTGGTCCGCGCTGACATGTTCGACCTGTCTTGTCGCATAGCCGGAAAACGGAGAACAGGGGTGAATGGATCGATCAAAACTTCTGATCGACCGGATTTCAGGGCTTTGCCGGGTTACCCTGTTTGCGCTAGGCACACGGGAACACAACCCTCAAACCTCGCGGAGACCACCATGCGCGCCATGTATTTCGACACGTTCGGGAAGACGCCGGACATCCGCGATGTGCCCGACGCGGAACCGAGCGATGGCGGCGTGGTGGTGAAGGTGGAGGCGACGGGGCTGTGCCGGAGCGACTGGCACGGCTGGATGGGCCATGATGCCGACATCCGCTTGCCGCATGTGCCCGGCCACGAGCTGGCGGGAACGGTGGTGGCCACGGGACGCGGCGTGATGCGTTATAAGACTGGCGACCGGGTGACGGTGCCCTTCGTCTCCGGCTGCGGGCGCTGCTCGGAGTGCCATTCGGGCAACCAGCAGGTCTGCCCCAACCAGTTCCAGCCGGGTTTCACCCATTGGGGCTCGTTTGCCGAATATGTCGCGATCGACTTTGCCGACGAGAACCTCGTGCTCCTGCCCGACGAGATCGACGCGGCGACGGCGGCGAGCCTCGGCTGCCGGTTTGCGACCGCTTTCCGGGCGATCGTCGATCAGGGCCGGGTGCGCGGCGGCGAGTGGGTGGCCGTGCATGGTGCCGGCGGCGTCGGGCTCTCCGCCGTCATGATCGCCTCTGCCATGGGCGCGAACGTGATCGCGATCGACATTGCCGACACCAAGCTGTCCTTTGCCCGCGAGATCGGCGCGGTCCACACCATCAACGCCACGCAGACGGGCGATGTCGCCGAGGCCGTGCGCGAGATCACCGGCGGCGGCGCGCATCTCTCGATCGACGCGCTCGGCTCGCCCGTCACCTGCTTCAACTCCATCCGCAACCTGCGCCGGCGCGGCCGCCACGTGCAGGTGGGGCTGATGCTCGGCGACCATGCCGCACCGCAGATCCCCATGGCGCAGGTCATCGGGCACGAACTGGAGATCTATGGCAGCCACGGCATGCAGGCCTGGCGCTACGAGGCGATGCTGGCGCTGGTGGCATCGGGCAAGCTCAGCCCCCAGAAGCTGATCGGCCGGCATCTGTCGCTGGAGGAGGCCGTGCCCGCGCTGACCACGATGGACACCGCCACCGACCTCGGCATCAGCGTCATCACGACGTTCTGAGGCGACCTCGTCAACCTGGCCTGTCCATGGTTTCGGCGGGAACACTTTGCTCGATCCCGTTTCGGCTGCTAATTTCGCGGGCGGGGCAGACAGAGAATCACGAGGTGGACCATGGCACGCGCAGCGCAGAAGCCGGACGAGGACGTCGTTTTTTCGCCGGTGCTGCTTCCCAATCCCGGCCATGCGAACGGCTGGCCGCTGGCGCTGATGGTGAGTTCGCAGACGGAGGCGCGGCACAATCGCGCCAGCTGGGCGCCGACCCATCTCATCTCCATCCGCGCGCCGGACACCAAGCTCCTGTCGATGATCGACCTGCCGGAGGAGAAGCACCTGCAGCTGATCTTCGGTGACACGATGGACCCGGAAGAGCGTGACGCGGCACGACCCCAGGCCATCGCGGAGACCTTCGCCTTCGTCGACGGCCTGCCGACTGACGCGCGGCTGCTCGTCCACTGCCTGCGCGGCATCGGCCGCTCGACGGCGCTGACGCTCGGCATTCTCGCGCGCTACATGGACCCCGAGGCCGCTGCCGCCGCGCTGCATGCCTTGCGGCCGGATGCCAAGCCGAACCGGCATGTCGTCGGCCTCTGCGATTCAGCGCTCGGGCTGAAGGGCAAGCTGGCCAAACAGGCGCTGCGCTTTCCGGCAAAGGTCTGGAAACCGGCAAAGGGATGAGTATGACCTGGTCGGCGGCGCAATATGTGAAGTTCGAGGACGAGCGGACGCGGCCGGCGCGCGATCTGCTGGCGCAGGTGCCCGAGGTGCGGCAAGGCCCGCTGTTCGACATCGGCTGCGGGCCCGGCAATTCGACCGAACTGGTGGCCGCGCGCTTTGCCGGTGCGCTCCTCACGGGCGTCGACAGCGATGCGGACATGCTGGCTGCGGCCCGACAGCGCCTGCCGGACATTCCCTTCGTTCAGGGCGACCTTACCGAGTGGCATCCGGGCGAACCGCCGGCGCTGCTCTTTGCCAATGCCGTGCTGCAATGGATGCCCGACCCGGCGGCCAGCATCGCCCGGCTGGCCGGCATGCTCGCGCCCGGCGGGGTGCTGGCGGTGCAGGTGCCGGACAATCTGGACGAGCCGACGCACCGGGCCATGCGCGAGATCGCGGCCGAACCGGCCTTTGCCGATGCCTATGAAGCGGGCCTGCCGAACCGGAACAGCCTTCCCGCGCCTTTCCGCCTGATCGACCTCCTGTCGCCGCTCTGCGCCCGCGTGGATGTGTGGCACACGATCTATTATCACCGGCTCGACGGGCCCGAGGCCATCGTCGAATGGGTGAAGGGCACGGGCTTGCGTCCCTATCTCGCGCCGCTGTCCGAGGAACGGCGGCAGGCGTTTCTCGGCCGCTATCTAGAGCGCGTCCGCGCCGAATACCCGCCGCTAGCCGACGGGCAGGTGCTGTTGCGCTTCCCCAGGTTGTTTCTGGTCGCGGTGCGCAAGGAAACCGTGCCGGCATGAGCGGCAGAGCGATCGGGCCCTGCCCTCATACAGAACCCGGGCATGAAAAAGACCGCTGAAATGCGAAAGCGCTTGCTTGCCCTGCCGGCCCGCTTCACAACAGAACAGGTCAATTTTTCCAAAACGCATCCTGATCCATGATGGCATGTCTCGTCTTTCCCCTTTTTCCGCACGGCGCCCCGGCACCGGTCGCGGGCGTGTGCCGGGGGGGCTAAGACATGGGACAGTCCAGACAACCGGATTCCCCCTCCGTCGTCCTGGTGGTGGAGGATGAGCCGCTGCTACGGATGATGGCAGTGGACCTGATCGAGGACGCCGGCTTTACGGTGGTGGAAGCCAGCAGTGCCGACGAGGCCGTGCATCTTCTGGAGACCCGGCTCGACATCCGCATCGTCTTTACCGACATCGACATGCCCGGCAGCATGGACGGCCTGAAGCTTGCCGCCGCCATCCGCGATCGCTGGCCGCCGATCGAGATCATCATCACCTCCGGCGCCGTGACCAATGCGGCAGCCCAGCTGCCGGACCGGGCCGTCTTCTTCCCCAAGCCCTACGACCACACCCGGCTGCTTTCGACGCTGCAGGGTTTTGCGGACCTGCCGTCGCTGCCGGGGTTGTGACGGGCAAGCCCTGCCCGGACGGCCGGCAAACTGCCAACAGCTGTCTGGAGATCCAGCTCCTTCCCCACCGTCATCCTCGGGCCTTGTCCCGAGGATCCGGCACGTAAAAGACGGGTTTACGCCAATGGCGTGTGCAGCAGATCCTAGGGACAAGCCCTAGGATGACGGTGGGTGGGGTGGCCGCTGCGGGTGACGGTCAAGGTTCCTCATGATCCTGCAGTCCGATGTCACAGGCAGCGACTGCCGACACGTGTCATAGAGAGGCGGCATCCCGGCCTTCTTTCCCCCGCGCAGGCGCCCATCGACAGACCGCGATCAAACCGGATCGCGGGCCTTTTCGCCACTGATCTTCACCACAGGCGTCGCGTCCAGCGCGGCCTTCGCTTCCCCGGACAGAGTTTGCGGCGCGGAATGGGCGCCATGGAGCTTGCGGATTTCGTCGGCGACCAGGGCCTGGAGGCGCCAGAGGTTACGGTCGCGGATGCCGACGGCTTCGAGGTGGAGGACGGTGTTGTAGAGATATTCGGCGCAGGAGCCGACATGGCCGCAGGCGCGGGCGAGGATGCCGGCGACCTCTTCCAGCGGCAGGCGGGAAACGGCGTCGTGGCCGGTCGATCCGAGCCAGAAGCCGAGCACGTTGACCGGGCCTTCCGGCGTGCGGACCGGCATCCAGCGGACGGTGGAGATGGTTTCGCGGGAGGACAGCTCGCGGCGCAGCAGGCGCTCGATCTGGGCGATGCGGTCGTCGTCGGGCAGGCGGTAGATGACGCCGTCGCAGCGCCCGCCCCGCTCCAGCGCCATCATCAGCCCCGGCGCTTCGCGCGAGCCGCGCCAGCGGTCGATCTTCAGCGAAAACGCGCGGTGCCAGCCATAGGCGGTGGCCCTGCGGCTTTCGACGGAACAAAATTCCGGCTTCCAGATCAGCGAGCCATAGGCGAAGACCCAGAGCGGCGCGCCGCCCGACTGTGCATCGAGATCGAGCGCCAGCGCGCGATAGTCCTCGTCCTCCATCGGCGTCCACCGGGCATTCAGACCGGGATCGACCTCCTCGCGATAGCAGAGCGCCACCAGCTCCGGCGTCAGCGACATCCGGCGCGGATTGGCGCGGGGGGATGCGAGGCCCGGGGCGGGCGATGTTGCGGATGGCATTTCGGACATGGAAGCACGTTTCCTAGCGGACATCGAAACCACCTCCTGCCCTGTATCGGAGGCCGAAGCGGTTCGTCTGTCAAGACGGCGGGGGATGGTCTTCACGTAAGGCGTCGGGTGGCGGGTCTCAAGGGATCGTCTCTTCCTCCGGCAATGCACCCCCGACCGGATCGATGCGGGCGACCAGAAAATCGATGAAGGCGCGGATGCGGGCGGCGAGGTGTTCGTGGCTGGCAAAGACGGCGTGGATGGTTTCGCGATCGGCCGGGCGGTGCGCCTGCAGCAGCGGCACGAGGCGGCCGGCATCGACATCCGGCTGGATGTGGAAGGCGCCGATGCGGCCGATGCCGACGCCATCGAGGCAGAGCCGCCGCATGATGAAGCCGGCATTGACGAGGACCGCCGGCTCGAACGGCCGCTGGATCGTCGCGCCTGTGGCCGAGTCGAGAAACGGCCATTCCGTGCGCATCCCCGGAATGTTGAAGCCGAGGCAGGCGTGGCGGGCGAGATCGGCCGGCACCTGCGGCGTGCCGTGGCGGGCGAGATAATCCGGCGAGGCTACGAGCAGGCGGTGGCTGTCGAGCAGTTTTCGCGTTTTCAGCGACGAGTCGCGAAGCGCGCCGGAGGACCGGATGGCGATATCCGTCCGGTCTCCGACAAGATCGACCACGTCGTCGCTCAGCGAGAGATCGATGAGGACATGCGGATAGAGGCTTCGGAACTCGCCGATCAGCGGCAGGATGAAACGCTCGGCAAAGGCCATGAGCGCGCTGACCCGCAACACGCCGCGCGGCACCGCCTGCGTGCCGCTGGCGATCAGGCGCTCCGTTTCGTTGATATCGGTCAGGATGGCGCGGGCCCGCGCGAGGTAAAGCTCCCCCTCCGGCGTCGGTTGCAGCGTGCGGGTGGTGCGCACCAGAAGCCGCGTTCCCAGCCGGTCCTCCAGCCGGGCGACGAGCTTGCTGACGGCGGACGGCGACAGGCCGAGCCTGCGGCCGGCCGCCGAAAAGCCGCCGCCATCCACCGCTGCCACGAAGACCTCCATTTCGCCTGCCCGGTTGTCCATAGGACTTCTCTCATGAATTCAAATCACAGGTGATTATCCGATATGCCGGATTATCGCACAAGCGGGCTGCGCCTATATCTCGGTCATCCCTGCGGTTGGCTTCTAACGCCACCGCCGCACAACCCTTCTCGCACCTCATGGAGGCCTCGATGCCCCTCGCCCTTCTTGCCCTGACGATCGCGGCCTACGCGATTGGAACCACGGAATTCGTCATCGTCGGCCTGTTGCCGACGGTCGCGCGGGATCTCGACATCACCTTGCCGATGGCCGGTATCATCGTCTCGATCTATGCGCTCGGCGTCACCTTCGGCGCGCCCATCCTGACCGCGCTGACCGGGCGCATTGGGCGTAAACCCCTGCTGCTCGGGCTGATGGCGCTGTTCATCGTCGGCAACGGGCTGGCGGCGGTGTCGCCCGGCTATGGTCTTCTCCTCGTCGCCCGTGTCCTCTCGGCCTTTGCGCATGGCGTGTTCTTCTCCGTCGGCGCGACGATCGCGGCCGGGCTGGTGCCGGAGAACCGGCGGGCCTCGGCCATCGCCATGATGTTCATGGGCCTGACGGTCGCCATCGTCACCGGCGTGCCGCTCGGCACGCTGATTGGGCAGACCTTCGGCTGGCGCGCCACCTTCGTGGCCGTGGCCGGCCTCGGCGCCATCGCTCTTGCCGCCATCGCGCTGCTGCTGCCGGCCAATCTGCCCTCCAGCCCACCGGCCCGGATCATGGATCAGGTGAAGGTTCTCGGCAGCGGCCGCCTGCTCCTCGTCTTCGGCATGACGGCGCTCGGCTACGGCGGGACCTTCGTCACCTTCACCTATCTCGCTCCGCTGCTCGAAGAGATCACCGGCCTGTCCGCCTCCGCCGTCAGCCTCGTGCTGGTGCTCTATGGGCTGGCGATCGCGGCCGGCAACCTGGCCGGCGGGCGGCTGGCCAACCGCAATCCGGTGAAGGCGCTCGCCTTTCTCTTTGCGGCACAGTCGCTGGTTCTGCTGCTCCTCACCTTTACGGCCAGCGCCACCGTTCCCGCCCTCGTCACGCTGACCGCGCTCGGCTTCCTCTCTTTCGCCACCGTGCCCGGCCTCCAACTCTATGTGGTGGAACTGGCACGCCAGCACCGCCCGGCCGCCGTCGATGTCGCCTCGGCGCTCAACATTGCCGCCTTCAACCTCGGCATCGCCGCCGGCGCCTGGATCGGCGGCCTCACCGTCGCCTCCACGCTCGGCCTCGGCGCCACGCCCTGGGTCGGTGCGCTGATGGTGCTCGGCGCGCTGGGACTGACCGTGGTCAGCGGCGTCCTCGATGGTTGCGGCAAAAAGACAGAGGCCGTTCACGCATGACATCCCCCTTCGACATGAGATCCCCCTTCGAAAGGACACCGTCCATGGAACATCGCACACTCGGCCGATCCGGCCTGAAAGTCCCCGTGTTGAGCTTCGGCGCCGGCACCTTCGGCGGCTCCGGCCCGCTGTTCGGCGCCTGGGGCACGGCGGGGGAAAACGAAGCGCGCCGGATGGTCGATATCTGCCTGGAGGCCGGCGTCACGCTGTTCGATACGGCCGATGTCTACTCGAACGGAGCCTCCGAGACGGTTCTCGGCGCGGCCATCAAGGGGCGCCGCGACAAGGTGCTGATCTCGACCAAGGCCGGCCTGCCCATGGGAGACGGCGCAAACGAGGCCGGGACGTCCCGCAGCCGGCTGATCAGCAGCGTGGAATCGGCTCTGCAGCGGCTCGGGACCGACGTGATCGATATTTTCCAGCTGCACGCCTTCGACGCATCGACGCCGGTCGAGGAGGTTCTGGCCACGCTCGACATGCTCGTGCGGGCGGGGAAAATCCGTTATGTCGGCATCTCCAACTTTGCCGGCTGGCAGATCATGAAGTCCCTCGCTGTCGCCGAAAAACATGGCTGGCCGCGCTACGTCGCAAACCAGGTCTACTACTCCCTCCTCGGCCGCGACTACGAATGGGATCTCATGCCGCTCGGCAAGGATCAGGGGCTGGGCGCACTCGTCTGGAGCCCGCTCGGCTGGGGTCGCCTGACGGGCAAGATCGGGCGTGACAGGCCGGTGCCAGAGACGAGCCGCCTGCATGCCACCGCGGAGTTCGGCCCGCCGGTCGAGGACGAGCATCTCTACCGCGTCATCGATGCGCTGGATGCAGTGGCGAAGGAGACAGACAGGACCGTGCCGCAGGTGGCGATCAACTGGCTGCTGCAACGCCCGACGGTCGCCTCCGTCATCCTCGGCGCCCGCAACGAGGCACAGCTTCTCGACAATCTCGGCGCCATCGGCTGGCAGCTCAGCGCCGAGCAGATCCGGGTTCTGGATGCGGCGAGCACGGTGACGGCACCCTATCCGCATTTCCCCTATCGCAGGCAGGCCGGCTTCGCCCGGCTGGATCCGCCACTGACCGCCTGATACGGTTTCCACAGGGGCCGGGCTTTACGGGAACCTTCCGCAGCCCGGTCCCATTACCTCTCTCTCCGGCCGGTGCATCTGCCCGCCGACCGGAAAACCAGTGCGGAGAATCCCTTGGCGGGATTCCAGCATCCTCTTGTAGAGGATCAGCGCCGCCCCCTTCCCCGCCCGGCCACGCGACGGCCGCGCCATTTCGACCCAGGAGATACGCATATGAACATCGTTAAAGCCAATGGCGCCGAGATCCCCGCGCTCGGTTTCGGAACCTTCCGCATGCCGGGACCGGAGGTTCTGGAGATCGTGCCGAAAGCCATCCGGCTCGGCTTCCGCCATGTGGATACCGCCCAGATCTACGGCAACGAGGCGGAGGTGGGGACGGCGATCCAGCAGTCCGGCGTTGCCCGCAACGACATCTTTCTGACGACCAAGGTCTGGCCGGAGAAATATGCCCGGTCGAGCTTTGCGCAGTCGGTGGACGAGAGCCTGCAGAAGCTGAAGACCGACCATGTCGATCTGTTGTTGCTGCACTGGCCGCGCGGAAGCTCGGTGCCGCTCGAAGAACAGATCGAGGGCCTGAACGCCGCCGTGAAGTCCGGCAAGACGCGGCATATCGGCATCAGCAATTTCAATACGGAAGACATGCGCGCGGCGAGCCGCCTGTCGGAGGCACCGCTGGTAACCAACCAGATCGAGTACCATCCCTATATCGACCAGTCGAAAGTGCTGCAGACGGCTCGCGACCTCGGGCAGTCGATCACCGCCTACTACGCCATGGCCGATGGCCGGGTGCCGAAGGAGCCCGTTCTCAACGACATCGGCAGCCGTCACCGCAAGACCGCCGCACAGGTGGTGCTGCGCTGGCTGATTCAGCAGGACGGCGTGATCACGCTGTCGAAGACCTCGACGGAAGCGCGGCTGGCGGAGAATTTCGGCATCTTCGATTTCGCGCTGTCGGACGAGGAGATGGCGGCCATCCACGCACTCGCCCGCCCCGACGGCCGGATCGTCAACCCGGGGCACCTCGCGCCGACTTGGGATGTGGCGGCGTAACCCGCCCGCTCGTTCGCGTTACGGTCAAACGAAAAACGCCGCGGGTCTCATGGCCCGCGGCGTTTTCTCGATCGTTGATCAAAACCTAGAAACGGCTTAGACGAACTGGCGCAGACCCGGGACCGAGTTGATCACCGCATCCACCGTTTCGTCGCCGGCGTGTTCGCGGGCGTAGGCCAGCGTTTCCTTGGCGAGGCCGGTGATTTCGCCCATGGAGAGGCCCTGGCCCATCAGCTGCTGGCCGAGCGCCATGACGCCGCCGCCGACGGCACCGATGACCTTGCCGAGCAGGCCGGGCTTGGCGCCTTCGCCGTTGAAGCGGGCGACCAGATCCGGTGCGCCGGGCACGGCTTCGATCATGCGCGCGACGGGGCCGGCATCGGCTTCGCGCTGCAGGAAGCCCAACATCATGCCGATCGCCTTTTCCGCCTTGTCCGGCTCGATGCCGACATTATCGGATACGCGGGTGACCAGTTCGCTCATGCTTTTCTCCTCGGCAAGCGTTCTAACGTTCACGTCAACGTAAAGGGATGGCGGGAGAAATCAAGCCGTCTCGCGGCGCTTTTCAACCGGTCTCGACGAAAGCGTGCCGCATGGTAAAGCGCGGGCCCGCAGACCGCAATGCCGGCATCGGCACGCTCATCTGCCTGCCGGCTTGTCTGCCTGCTTGTTTGCCTCTGGGCAACGTATAGTATCGCGCACAAACAAGCGAATGGATCCCGACATGGCAATGCTGCAGCCCGGAATGCTCTACCTCGGCACGAGCCGCAAGCCGGACGACACGCTCGACAAGGGCGAATATCTGACGCTCAAATACGGCAACCGCCACGGGCTGGTGACGGGTGCGACGGGCACCGGCAAGACGGTGACGCTGCAGGTGCTGGCCGAGGGCTTTGCCAGCGCCGGCGTGCCTGTGTTCTGCGCCGATATCAAGGGCGACCTCTCCGGCATCGCCGCCCGGGGGGAGCCGAAGGATTTCCTGCTCAAGCGCGCCGCCGAGATCGGGCTCGACCCTTATGAGTTCACCCAGTTTCCGGTGATCTTCTGGGATCTCTACGGCGAGAAGGGCCACCGTGTGCGCACCACCATGTCGGAGATGGGGCCCCTCCTCCTCTCGCGGCTGATGAATGCGACGGACGCGCAGGAGGGCGTGCTCAACATCGCCTTCAAGATCGCCGACGAAGGCGGCCTGCCGCTTCTCGACCTCAAGGATCTGCGCGCGCTTCTCACCTATATGAGCGAGAATGCGAGTGCGCTGTCGGCCACCGTCGGCCTGATTTCCAAGGCCTCCGTCGGGTCGATCCAGCGGGAGCTGCTGATCCTCGAGCAGCAGGGCGCCGAGCACTTCTTCGGCGAACCGGCGCTGAAGGTGACGGACATCATGCGCGTGACGCCGGACGGGCGCGGCACGATCTCGGTGCTCGCCGCCGACAAACTGATGATGAACCCGCGGCTCTACGGCACCTTCCTTCTCTGGCTGCTGTCGGAGCTGTTCGAGGAGCTGCCGGAGGTGGGCGACCCGGAAAAGCCCCGGCTCGTCTTCTTCTTCGATGAGGCGCACCTTCTCTTCAAGGACGCGCCGAAGGTGCTGCTGGAGCGCATCGAGCAGGTGGTGCGCCTGATCCGCTCCAAGGGCGTCGGCGTCTATTTCGTCACGCAGAACCCGCTCGACGTGCCGGAAACCGTGCTGGCGCAGCTGGGCAACCGGGTGCAGCACGCGCTGCGCGCCTATACGCCGCGCGAGCAGAAGGCGGTGAAGACCGCCGCCGAAACCTTCCGCCCCAACCCGGATTTCGACTGCGCCGAGGTGATCACCACGCTCTCGACCGGGGAAGCGCTGATCTCGACGCTCGAGGGCAAGGGCGCGCCCTCCATGGTGGAGCGTACGCTGATCCGCCCGCCATCGGCCCGTGTCGGCCCCCTGACCGACGCGGAACGGGCGCAGGTGATGGCGCTGAGCCCGGTCGCCGGCCTTTACGACACCGATATCGACCGCGAATCGGCCTACGAGATCCTCGCCGCCCGCGCCGCGCGCGCGAGCCAGCAGGCGGAGGCCGCACGGGAGGCGGAAACCGGGACCGCGACGAAGCCGAGCCGCTGGACGCTGCCGGGTTTCGGCGACGATGCCGAGCCCACACAGACGGGGCCTGTGGGGAAGCCCACACGCGCCGGCACGGCCGCCAAACCGCGCAGTTCCGGCTATCAGCGGGAAACGGTGGTGGAAGCCGCCATGAAGACCGTGGCGCGAACGGTCGCCTCCTCGCTCGGCCGGGCTTTGGTGCGCGGCATTCTCGGCAGCCTGAAGCGCTAGAGTATTTCTGCAGTGTCTGACGCCGAAGCGATTCCGCTTCGGCTGGAAATGCTTTAGGCGGAGATGCATGATCCGTCAGTGGTACCGTTTCCGGTCTGATCAACCGGAAACCGCAGGAAACGGCACCATCCGGCATTTTCCAGCCTTTCCAAGGCCTTGCCGGCCGGCTGTCGCCAGAAGATCGCGCAAATTGACGGAGATGACTTGCAATTGTCGGGGGGATCGGCTATCTAGTGCGTATCGATCTTGCATTTTGAGCTTTGCTCCCGCGCAACGCGCCGTTCAATCTTCTCTTTCAACGTCGATCTATCACCGCCCGCACACTGCGAGCGAAACTTCATCACGATTGAAAAGGAATCACGTCGTGGCAACAGGTACCGTAAAGTTCTTCAACGCAACCAAGGGCTTCGGCTTCATCGCTCCGGACAACGGCGCAAGCGACGTTTTCGTACACATCTCGGCCGTTGAGCGCGCCGGCATGCGTTCGCTGAACGAAGGCCAGAAGGTCAACTTCGAAATCGTTCAGGATCGTCGTAGCGGCAAGAGCGCTGCCGACAACCTGTCCGCAGCCTAATAGACTGAATTTCGTTTCCGGCGCCTGACCACGGATGTACTGGCAGAAACCGTCGAGACGATATCGAGAAGGTCGGGAATTTCCCGGCCTTTTTTTATGCCTGTGCGCAAGGGTGCGGGTGGTGGTTGCCTTCGCTGTCCGTTGCGACATCGGGCTCCCGCAGGACACGATCGAGCCGAATTCGACTGCTCGGAAAAGGTTGTCGGACAGTCCCGCCGGCGCGCTTTGCGGTTCAGCCTGCCCTTCTCGCCGAATTGCCACAGCCGTCCGGCCGGCCTGCTTCGACCGCCTGTTTCGCCCTGTATTTCCTGTTCCCGGCGCTTTCGATTTCCGGCGCAATGCAGTAAGCTCTTCATAACATTGCGTATGCCGGCCTTTGCATCCGGAACCGGCCTTTGAGCGACGACGGGACAGGCATCGGAGAGCGGGCGGGAACGACAGACATCAGACTGCGCGATCGTGGCCGACCGGCCTTCGACGCCTCACCGATACTCCCGAAGGAGAACGCCTTGGTTCCCGCTGACCGCCTGTTCAAGACCGAAACCCGCCCTGCAAACGCCAAAGCCACGCAGACCGATTCGGCCTCCAGATCCATCATCGAGGTGGAAGCCGCCCAGCGCCGCGCCAAGACCGAGCGCCTGAAGCAGGCCCGCATCGCCCAGGAAGCCAGCCAGCCCGTGCCCGAAGCGCCGGTGAAGAAAGTCGCCAAGTCCCGCAAGAAGGACTAAGGCGGGAGCGCGTCGCGCCAGTCCGCTCGTCAGGTCCGCGCATCGGGCGATCTTCCGCCATGAATGGCCATGCCTGCGGTATCGATCTTCTCACGATCGCGTGGGTAGGGATGTGGGCATTGAGATTCCCCTTGGCGCGTCATGCGTGACGCAGGGCGCTGTCATCCGGCACGGCGCTATTTTTCGTAATGGAAGCGGCACTGGATGATCTCCAGTTGCCGGGCGTCTCCCTTGCCCGACACGCGATATACAAATCGATGCTCGCCCAGGATCCGCCGCGACCAAAATCCCGAGAGGTTACCCTTTAGCGGCTCAGGTTTTCCGAGACCCTTAAACGGCGATCTCTTCGTATCGCTGATTAGGGTATTGATCTTTTCCACCATTGCCGGATCGAGGCGCTGCCAATCCTCGTACTCTTCCCACGCATATGCCGCCCAGAGGAGGTTCATGTTACAAGGTCGGGTCTTTCTCGATGACCTCTCCCTTGCGAAGTTGCGTCAGACTTGCTCGCAGTCGATCGGCGTTCGCTGGCGTAGAAAGAAGATGCAGCGTTTCCTGCATGCTCTCGTACTCGCCCTCGGCAATGAGAACCAATGCCTCTGACCCCTGACGGGTCACAAGCAGAGGTGCACGTGATTCGATCACGGCGTCGAAGTGTGTCGCTATGTTCTGTCGGAACTCGGTCAAGCGTACATGAGCCATTTAGACCTCCCTTGCTAGAGCGTACATATATCTGTACGGATTTTCCGAAATTGTCAATGTCGAACGATGGGAACGGGCGCCATTGGCAGAGGACAGGACCCCGCAGGAAATCGGCTCACGGCTCACGAGAGCTCCCCGCCTCTCCTTGTATCCGCAATATGCGTAACCATCTATGGACTCTCGACAGGAGACCAGATTGTCCGACTTCATCAGCTACCTCTTCGCCATTTTCGTCGTCACGCCGCTTCAGGCCGAACTGACCGACCGCCTGCAGGGCATGCCCTCCGCCGAGCTTATCCAAGCTGGACGCGCCTGCATCTCGGCCGAAGGCCCTCGCCTGTTGCAGATGGCGCAGGAAAACTGGGGCTGGGCCGCTGCCAACGCTCTCGGCGTCAGCGCCGGCCTGGTCGATCCCGTCACCCTGCTCTCGACGCAGAACGGCCATTGCGGCCTCGTGCGCAACGCCTTGATGAACGAGGCCGGCGAGGACGCGTGAGCGGCCTGCGCGCCTCCTTCACCTGACCATCCGCGATCCGGCATAAGATAGCCGCAGCCTTACACGGGAGTCGGGCTGGCATTCGGGACGGTCTCCCGGATGATTATTGATGACGTCCGGACGGTGCCGGTGCGGGGCTTTCTCGCCCGGCCTGGACGTTGTGAACTGTCGAGAACATCCCCTTCCAGCTTCGTACAAGTTCCGCCTCATAAACTCTCGCGTGTACAGCATCGACACGAAACCCTTCTTGCTGTCGACGAGAAACCTATGAAGATCCTAGCGCATCGCGGCTGGTGGCATGTTCCGGCCGAGAAGAATACGGAAGCAGCCTTTCGCCGTGCCTTCGAGCATGGCTTTGGCGTCGAGACCGACGTTCGCGACCAGAATGGTCTCTTGAAGATCTCGCACGACATGCCGATCGGCGATAGCGCCATGGATCTGGACGGGTTTCTGGACCTGCACAAGGCCCACGCGCATGCCGGCACGATCGCGCTGAACATCAAGGCCGATGGCCTTCAGTCGACGATCCGCTCGGCCCTCGACCGCTCCGGGGTTTCCGATCTCTTCTGCTTCGACATGGCCGTTCCCGACGCTCTCGGTTATCTGCGCGCAGGCTTTTCGAGCTACACGCGACATTCCGAGATCGAACCGGTTCCGGCCTTCTACGACCGGGCGGACGGTGTCTGGCTGGACGCGTTCTTCGACGACTGGATCACGCCCGACATCATCGAGCGGCACCTTGCCGCCGGCAAGAACGTCGCGCTGGTCTCGCCGGAACTGCACGGGCGCGACCCGGCGGCGGCCTGGGCGATGTGGCGCGGGCTGCGGGGAGACGGCCTTTCGATCTGTACGGATCTGCCCGACAGGGCTGCGGAATTTTGGACATAGCGCCCGGGGGGCCTAACGGTGGGAAGTCATGATCAAGGCGGTTCTTTTCGACATGGACGGCGTTCTCATCGATGCCAAGGAGTGGCATTACGAGACGCTGAACGACGCGCTGGCCGTCTTCGGCCTGAACATCAGCCGCACGGAGCACCTGGCGGTCTATGACGGCCTGCCGACGCGCAAGAAGCTCGAAATGCTTTCGCGCACGCGGGGCCTGTCGCCCAAGCTGCACGACTTTCTCAACACGCTGAAGCAGCAGATGACCTACCGCGTCATCGTGGAAAAGTGCCGGCCCGTCTTCCATCACGAATATGCGCTCGGCCGCCTGCAGCGGGAGGGCAAGCGCCTCGTCGTCTGCTCGAACTCCGTGCGCTCCACGGTCGAAGCCATGATGCAGCAGTCCAACCTTCTCAAATATCTCGATTTCCTGCTCTCCAACCAGGACGTGGCCAAGGCGAAGCCGCACCCGGAAATCTACCTCACGGCCATCGAGCGGCTGAAGCTGCAACCCCATGAGTGCCTGATCCTCGAGGATAACGAGCACGGCATTCAGGCGGCGCGCGCATCCGGCGCGCATGTCATGGTCGTCGGCTCCGTCAACGACGTCAATTACGAGCGCATCGGCAAAGAAATCGCAGCAATAGAGGCCGTCCACTGATGAGATATCTCATTCCGATCGCGTCGAAGGACGATCTGTTCCCCAAGGAAGACTTTCATTTTCCCAAGCCGCTGATCGAAGTGGACGGGATTCCGATGATCGCGCTGGTCGTCGGAAGCATTCGCAAACGCGATCCCTCGGCACGCTTCATCTTCATCGTTCTGCGGCAGGACGTGCTCGAATACAGCCTCGACTCGATCCTGAAACTGATCGCCGGCGACGGCTGCACCGTCATCGAGCTCGGCAACCCGACGATGGGCGCCATCTGCTCGGCGCTGATGGCCATCGACCATATCGACGACGACGAACCTCTCGTCATCTGCAACGGCGACCAGATCATCAATGCCGATCTCGGCGCCATCGCGGATTCCTTCTACCATTCGGACGCCGATGCCGGCGTGGTGACGTTTCCCTCCGTCCATCCGCGCTGGTCCTATGTGCGGGAGGATGCCGACGGCCGCGTCGTGGAAACGGCGGAAAAACGGGTGCTCAGCCGCAAGGCGATCGCCGGCTACTACTACTTCCGCAAGGCACGTCAGTTCGTGGCCCTCGCGCAGGATTGCCTGCTGAAGTCGGACCCGATCGGCGGGAAATATTACCTGTCTCCCGTCCTCAACGAGGTCGTTCTCTCCGGCGGACGCATCGTCCAGTTCGAAATATCAGCGGAAAGCTACGTCTCGTTCTACTCCCCGAAGCGCGTCGAACTTTACCAGGCCGAGAACCAGGGCCGCATCGCGCCGCTCTCGCAGCCGAGCCCGGCCGTTCAGGTCGTCATTCCCATGGCAGGCCTCGGCAGCCGGTTTTCGCAGGCGGGCTACACCAAGCCGAAGCCCTTCATCGATGTCGATGGCGCGACGATGATCGAGCGGGTCATGGACAATCTGCGCGTCGACAACGGACGCTTCGTGCTGATTGCCCGTCGTGATCATCTGGTGGCCGAACCGCTGGTGGTCGAGGGCCTCCTGCGCCGCGGCGATCTGGTGTTCTCGCCCATCGATTTTACCACCGAGGGCGCCGCGTGCACGGTGCTGACGGCCCGGACGCATCTCGATCCCGACGCTCCGCTGATGATCGCCAATTGCGACCAGATCGTCGATTTCGACTGCAGCGCCTTCCTGGAAGACGCCATGAGACGCGACCTCGACGGCTCCATCCTCTGCTTCCGCGACGTCCATCGAGATCCGAAATGGTCTTTCGCACGCACGAACGACCAAGGATATGTCGAGGAGGTTCGCGAGAAGGTGGCGATTTCCGATCTGGCGACCGTCGGCATCTATTACTTCCGGCGCGCGCAGGCCTTCATCGATGCGTCGATC
This sequence comes from Ferranicluibacter rubi, assembly GCF_011603255.1. Taxonomy (GTDB): domain Bacteria; phylum Pseudomonadota; class Alphaproteobacteria; order Rhizobiales; family Rhizobiaceae; genus Ferranicluibacter; species Ferranicluibacter rubi. Next base: position 55,599 of record NZ_JAANCM010000017.1, read on the forward strand.
GACATGATCACCGCCAACGACCGGTCGAACAACGAGTTCTACGTTTGCCCGGTCTACAACTATCTCCAGCGCCGCGGGGGCAAGATCGGCGTCTATGAAATCGCGGCGACGGCGATGCACGGGATCGGGACTCCAAACGATCTGGACGCCTATCTCGGGCTCCGCAAGATCGCATGAAGTGCATCGTGCCGCTTGCCGGCCCGGATCTGTGGACCGAGAAACACGGCCTGCGGCCGCTTGTGAACCATGAGGGAACGCCCCTGATCGAGGCCGCCTTGCGGCCTCGCGCTTGGGGCCCCAGGCTTTCGCCGAGCGACTATGTCTTCGTCGTCCGCGAGACGACGGGACACCTCGATCTCGTCGCCTTCCTGAAAGACGCCTGGCCCGGCTGCCGGATCGTCACGCTGTCGCATCTCAGCGCCGGCGCCCTGTTTTCCTGTCTCGCCGCAACGGCCCTCGTGCCGGCGGATGAACCGCTGATCATCGACCTTGCCGACGTTCTTTTCCACGAAGGCCCGGACGATCCCGCAGCCCTGTTCGCGCAAGGCCCGTACGGCGCCATCGTGCCCGTCTTTGCCTCAAGCGAACCGTGCTACAGCTATCTGACGATCACCGACGGGCTGGTGACCAGGGCACGCGAAAAACAGGTGATCTCAAGCCACGCCTCGGCCGGCGTCTATATGTTCGGGAACATCGAAGTCTTCCTCAGCGCCAGCGCCCACAGCATCGCGCATCGCGACGAGCTCGCCCACAAGGGCAGCCTGTTCATCTGCCCGATGATCAACGGCGTCATCGCGGACGGACACGCGGTCATCGCGCCGCACATTCCGGATTGCCAGCCTGTGGGTAAGATCTTTCACGACGCGTGACAGCGTTGAGGCGCGCGCCATCCGAATGTTTCCGGGCCGGACGGCGGCGTGGCCGCTACACCATGAGACCGTTGATATAGTCGCGGAGTTCGCACGCTTCCCGGGGGACGCGCTTGACGCTGAAGACGGCGTCGAGGACCGATGCGCCGATATGCGGCGACCGCAGCGCCCGCGGAATGCGGCGCGCAAAGACGGCACCTTTGCCCGCCCGCACGAGATCGACGACATCCGCGTTCATGTCGAGATTGTTGCAATAGTTGCACAGCGTGATCGGCTGGCCGACGGTCACGCCGGTCATGGCAAGGCGTGCGGCGAAGGTCGGAAGAATGACCTCCTCGACCGGGAAGCCGACCGAGGCCATCGGAAAATGTTCGATGAACGCCCGGGAAAGCTGGGAAAAGATATGCCGGCTGGCAAACTGACCTTCCGCCTGTCCCCCGAAAAACAGCGGCAGGCTCAAGGCCGAGAGAAATCCCTGCATGGAGGGGCGGTGGAGAAAGCTGTCGCGAAAAACGCCCCAGTCATTCGACGAATCATAGACCTCCATCTGGGACCCGATATCATATTTTCCGACATAATCCGCGAGCCCGGGCTTCACGAGCATCTCGTTGGAGGAGATCAGGACGATCTTGTCGAACGCGACATTCATCTCCGTCGCATGGAGAAAGTTGCTGACATGGGTGTGCATGATCCCGGCCGACCACTGCGTTTCGTAGGAGTTCGGATTGACCAGAACGTTCTCCGCCGCGCACAGCGCCCGAAACGCCTCCTTCTCCGCCAGAGCACCGGCGGAGACATGCAGGCAGATGACCGAGCCGGGGCAGAAATAGTCGATATTCCTGATCTGCTCGAGAACGATGTCGGGCCGCTCGTGAACCGGAAGCGAGAAAAGAAGCCTGCTCATAACGCACCATTCCCATCGATCATCATCACACCGGCCACACGAACAGGAGTCGCGCAGTGTGGACGTCTTACGTATCGCGGCAATCTGTCGTCAGACTGGAAGCGCCGTTTGTCGAAACCGTAAGGGTTAAAGGGAGCTAAAACTCGCGGCCTGACGCTAGACTGTATGATTCAAGATATGAGTGGCTGGGGCGCCAGGATTCGAACCTGGGAATGCCGGTACCAAAAACCGGTGCCTTACCGCTTGGCGACGCCCCATTGCCGGCCCGGGTGCGGTGATGTCCGGGTGTTGGGCTGATAGCAAAGCGTGAGGGCGGGGACAACGGGTAAGTTTGGCCGGGCGTAAGTTTGTCTTGCGGGGGACGTTGGACGGGGAGCCATGTTTGACCGGGCGTTCCGTTTACGCGGGCGGCGATTTCGGTTCGGGAATTTTTGGGCTAGGGTCGACCTTGAAGCGCCCGCGCAGTGCGGGCGTCTTCGCAAGGAGAGACGGATGGTGGGATATCGGGCTCGGATGCCGGCGCGGCCGACGGGGATCGGCGACGATGCCGGGGTGGAGCACACTGTCGTCAATGCCGACATCGCCCCCCTGCGCTTCATCGAGATCGAACGGACATGAGCGGTGCGCCCTTGGAGACCGAGGACGAGCCGCATTTCGAGCGCGCTTTCGAGCCTGCGCACGGGCAGGCCATCGCCGTTGCCGATGGCGTGCGGCGGATCACGGTGAACAACCCCGGGCCGTTCACCTTTCACGGCACCAACAGCTATATTGTGGGCGAGCGCACGCTGGCGGTGATCGATCCCGGTCCGCTGGACGATGCGCATCTGGCCGCCCTCCTGCGGGCGATCGACGGGCGGCCGGTCAGCCATATTCTCGTCAGCCATACGCATCGCGATCATGCGCCGCTGGCCCGGGTTCTGCAGGAAAAGGTGGGCGGGGTGATCGCGGCGGAAGGTCCGCATCGGCCGTCCCGGACGCTTCACGACGGCGAGGTCAATCCGTTTTCGGAAAGCGCCGACATGGATTTCGTGCCCGATCTGGCGCTTGCCGACGGCGCGACCATCGAGGGCGACGGCTGGGCGCTGACGGCGCTCGCCACACCGGGCCATACGGCGAACCATCTCTCCTTCGCGCTGAATGGCACCGGCATCGTCTTTTCCGCCGATCATGTGATGGCCTGGGCGACGAGCATCGTCGCGCCCCCGGATGGCGCGATGCGCGACTACATGGCCTCGCTCGACAAGATGCTGGCGCGCGACGACCGGCTCTATCTGCCGGGCCATGGCGGACCGGTGAGCGAGCCGGCGAAATTCCTGCGCGGCCTGCGCGCCCACCGGCGCATGCGCGAGCGCGGCGTGCTGGAGCGCATTCGCCGCGGCGACTCTGGGATTTCCGAGATCGTGCAGGCGCTCTATGCCTCCACCGATCCCCGGCTGCACGGGGCGGCGGCCCTCTCCGTGCTGGCACATCTGGAGGATCTGGTGGAGCGAGGCCTCGTGATGACCGACGGGCCGCCCGCGCTGATGGGGCACTATCGGCTGGCGGGGGATTGAAGGCCGGGCTCTCCGCCTCCCCGTTATTCCCGACGTGATACGGAGGCCATCCAGCGCACGTTCCTGGTCAGCAAAGATGCTTCTTGACCTGACGGACGTCAGGTCGCTGGTTTGCGGCTCAAGGCCGGAATGACGGAAGTTGGGGCTGCCGCCCGTGATACGGTTTCCGGCTGATCGCGTTCCGCGAACCGGACACAAGAACCATCGAAAATCTCTGGCCGGAAGGCCGGATTTTCAATGGACGGAATACGGTTTCCGGTCTGATCAACCGGAAACCGTATGACATTTCCGCCAAACCACCGGCGGCGTTTCGCCGACCGTCGGGCGGACATAACCCTGCCTCAGTCTCCCGCGATCCCCAGCAGCTCCGCGTCGAGCGCGTGGAGGAAGCGTTCGGCCGTGGCGGCGTCGAGGCCGAGGTCGTGGTAACCGAGGCGGGAGGCGACGCGGATGTCGACGAAGGTGGTCTCGGATTCCTCGCGAAGACGGATGACGAGGTCGAAACGGAAGCCGGCGATGCGGCTGCGGCTTTCGCCCTGCAGAAGGATGTCACCGGCTTTTCGGCCGGGCGGCAGGGGGCCCGCATCCTGCTTCGGTCGCGAGAGCGGAATGGGGACCGGTCCCGGATCCCGCGCGGCGGGGGTGTTGCGGCCACCTTTTCCCGTCGGCGTTTTGCCCGCGGCCTTACTTGTGGCCTTGTCGGTGGCCTTATCGGTGGCCTTGCCGGGCGCATCGCGCAGGGCGTCGGCCGGGGGCTCCGACCGCAAAGCGAGATCCTCGAAATCCGGCTCGGCATTCTCAAGGCCCTCTTCCGCGACGATGGCGATGCCCGACTGGTCGGCGACCGTGCGCACGCCGGTCAGTACTCGGTCGAGCGCGCCGTCGTAGCGACGTCCCGTGAGGGCGGGATAGGCGTTCGCCTGGGCCTGCCGGTCGGCAACGACGGGGGCTGCCGGGGTCAGCCAGCCCGTCTCGATCGGACGGTCGCGGATGAAGGGCGGCGGCGTTGCAAGGTCGGTGGAGACATCGGTGATCGCGGGCTTCGCCATCACCTGCGAGAGAACGAGCCCGGCGGCGGCCAGCGGGAGGGACGCATAGAGCAAGGCCATGGTGGACGCGATGCCGCCGACCGCCGCCACCTGCCACAGGCGGACGAAGCCGACGACGGAGAGGAGGACGGCCACCAGCGCCAGCCCGGCACTGGCGAGGGCGAGCGTCACGAAGAGCGTGCTGGAAAGCGAGCCGAAGCGGTGGGCCGCGAGCGACAGGACGAAGACGACGAAGGCCAGCCGCGCGACATGGCGCGCCCAGCGGGCGGCGTAGGATATCGGGCGCTCATAGGTGATCATTGTCGGCCGAACCTCTGTCTCTGCCTTTGTCCGGCCGATGCGCCGTTACCCCGTCCCTTGAGCCTGTCAGGAAACCCGGCGGCTGTGAGGCGGCTCTTCAAACAGTCTCTTACACCAAGTCTCGCCGATAAAAACCTGCCGGAAAGCGTCGCATGGGCAACATGCCATCGCCGAAAACCCGATGGCACCTGACCCGCGCGGTCGCTCTCATCGAGACCCGTCATCTCCCATCCAAGGCTGATTCCGCCCATGACGCAACAGAGGACGGTGTGTTTGGGCAAGCCCCTGCCCTTTCCCGCTCGCGACATCCGGAACCTTTCCGTGCATGCGGCGTTGGTAAGCGCTTCACGATCTTCCGCAACCGGGAGACGCGTTGCCACGGAATTGCCATTCTTGTTAACAAGATTATCGATGAACTTGGGCCTGCAAGACCACGGCTGGGCCCTTATTCCACCGGATCTGGCCGGTTGCGAAGGGATGACGACCATGCGTTCTCACGATATCGAAACCCAGGCCGCTCCGCCCACGCCGGAGGGCAGCGAGCTCGAATTCACGATGGAAATGCTGGAGCTGGAACTGTCGCTCGACGGCACGGCACCGGATGGCGACGACTTTTCCGACAGGGTGCGCGCCGCTGCGACCGACCTCAAGGGGGCGTTTCTCTTCGATCTCCCCGCCTCCGGCCTCGTCGAGAACTGCGAGCGGATCGCCGTCTTGCGGATCCCGCGCGACAGCGGCACGGGCAGCGAGACGATCTTCGCCTGTCTGGAAGCCGATGGCACCTCGATCCGGATCGAGAAGCCGAACGAGCGCACCATGGGCCTTGCCAGCTTCGCGCAGGCCTTCGTGGATGTGTTCCAGCGGATGTAGGCAGCAGCCCTAGCCTGCCAGCGCCCGGCGTTCGGGCATGGGCCTTTCCACTGCGCTGCCGAAGATGCGGTAGGTATTCCGGCCGCCTCGCTTGGCGTCGTAAAGCGCGATGTCCGCATTGCAGCAGAGCTGCGAGAAAGACGAAGCGCCAGCCTCCTTCCCTTCGCCATCCGTCATCAGGGCGAGCCCGATGCTCGCGCCGACCCGGATGGGTATGCCGTTGATATCGATCGGCCTGTTGAACTGGAGGAGGATGTGGCGTGCGAAGGCTTCGAGCCCTGCTGCATTCGGCGCGCCCGTGCAGATGGCGAATTCGTCGCCGCCCAGACGCGCGAGCAGGCTTTCCGGGCCTACGGCATTCGAAAGGCGGACGGCGATGTCGCGCAAAAGCTGGTCACCCGCGAAGTGCCCGAGCGTATCGTTGACGGTTTTGAAGCCGTCGAGATCGATATAGAGCACGCTGATGCGGCTCCGGGTCTCCAGCGTGTCCGCCTCTGTCGTGTCGGCCCGAGCGGCGTCGCCCATGGCGGCGGCGAACCGCGTATCGCCGAGGCCGAGAAACCGGGCGCGATTGAGAAGGCCCGTCAGCGGATCGGTTTCTGCCCGGACGCGCAGTCGCTCGGTCAGCTCGCGCCGTTCGGCAAGCTGCCCTTCCAGCCGGGCAATCGCGTCGAACAGATCGTTGAGTTCGCGCGTGTCCGCTTCGAAGCCCGGGCGCCCGACCGGCTTTTCCTCGGCGAGGCCGACGATCATCTCATGGGCCGTCAGCAGCGGGCGAAGCACCGAGAGAAACATGCGGCGCATAACCGCTACCAGCAGCGTCAGAAGCAGCACGGTTGCCGCGGCCATGCCGATGAGCCGGATGAAGGCGATATCGCGGCTGCGGACGATATCGGTCACCATCTGGTGGATGGCCGCCTTGCGCAGGTCCTCGAGCGGAACGAGCGTGGGGACGTAGAGGCCGGTCAGCCCGGCGGGGGCAACACTGTAGTGCCCGCCGGTGCGTCCCTCCAAGGTCAGCTTTTCGATGAGGCGGACGCCGCGCCCGATGAAGAGGCGGCGGACCTCGCCCATCAGCGCGCGCAGGCTCGCATCCGACACGTCGAGACGCACGCCGAGCGTCTGCATCAGCTGGTCGATACGGCCCTGCGTGCGGTCGACCCTGCCGGCAGCAGTGGGCGAAAGCGGAAGCGCGCGGGATACGCTGGGCACGACATAGCTCGCCAGCCGGCCGGCCTGCTCACGCAGATTGGTCACGATGAGGGCGGTGAACACGCTGCCGGCCAAAGCCGGGTTCCGCTTTTCCAGCGTTTCCGCCGCCAGTTCGACGGTCGGCTGGATCTCGTCCGCGATCCCGAACATGGCGGCGATCGCCTCGGTCAGCATAGCGAGGGTGCGCTCCGCATACGGCGTCTGCGCAATGCCGTCGATGCGGGCGCGGGCAAGGCCCAGGGCCTCGCGCAGGCTGCGGACGATGCCCGGCGCAAGCGGCAGGTTCCGCGTCCGGTCCACCACCGACAAAGCCGCGTCGGTTGCGCGGCGGGCTTCCGCCAGGCGGGTTACGGCCGAGGGATCGGCGCCGACCTCGACCGACATGAGAACATTGGACGGCCCACGCTCGGCCGACAGCGCGCGCGACGCAATCAGCAGCGCTTCATATTCCTGGACGGAGACCAGGCTTCTCTCCGAATCGACATAGGCCGTCACCGATGGCGCGACGATCCAGACCGCCATGCCGATGAGAGCTGCCCCGACGACGAGGGAGGTGTTGCGCCACTTGCAGTAGAGCGATCGAGCGCCGCGCTTTCCCTGGTTCATCCGTTCCGTCCTTGAGCTCTGTCTGCTTAATTCCTTACTGATGAACCTTTAAGCTGTCATGAATGGCGCGCGTGCGCGCACCAAAAATGGGGTTGCATTCCAGAGATCAGACCCCCGAAATCTTGCCGTTGATGGCCGCCTGCGCGGCGGCGAGACGGGCGATGGGAACACGAAACGGCGAACAAGAGACGTAGTCCAGGCCCGTTTCCTCGCAAAAACGGATGGAGGCGGGATCACCGCCATGCTCGCCGCAAATGCCGAGTTTCAGGCCGTTCTTCGTGCGACGCCCGCGCTCGGCGGCGATCTGGATGAGTTCGCCGACGCCGTCATAATCGATCGACACGAAGGGGTCGCGGTCGATGATGCCCTTCATGCGGTAGGTGTTGAGGAACTGCGCGGCATCGTCACGCGATATACCGAAGGTTGTCTGCGTCAGGTCGTTGGTGCCGAAGGAAAAGAAGTCGGCGGACTCGGCGATGACATGGGCGCGAAGCGCCGCACGCGGCAGCTCGATCATGGTTCCCACGAGATATTCGATGCCGACACCGGCCTCATCGAGGATATCGGCGGCGACCGCATCGATGCGGGCCTTGACGTAATCGAGTTCGGCCTTCAGCCCCACCAGCGGCACCATGATTTCCGGCACCACGGGCGCGCCGGTCTCATGGGCCGCGAGCACCGCGGCCTCGAAGATCGCGCGAGCCTGCATTTCCACGATCTCGGGATAGGAAATGGCCAGCCGGCAGCCGCGATGGCCGAGCATGGGGTTGAACTCGTGCAGCGCATCCACGCGCTGGCGCAGCTCCAGCGGCTTCATGCCGAGTGCTGTGGCGACGTCGGCGATCTCCTCGTCGGTCTTCGGCAGGAACTCGTGCAGCGGCGGATCGAGCAGGCGGATGGTCACCGGCAGGCCGTGCATGATGGAAAAGAGCTCGGTGAAATCGGCCCGCTGCATCGGCAGGAGTTTTGCCAGCGACGCCCGCCGGCCGGCCTCGTCGGCGGCGAGGATCATCTCGCGCATGACGTTGATGCGCTCGCCTTCGAAGAACATATGCTCGGTGCGGCAGAGGCCGATGCCCTCGGCACCGAAGGAGCGCGCGGCGCGGGCGTCGGCCGGCGTGTCGGCATTGGTGCGCACGGTCATGCGCCGGCTGGCGTCGGCCCACTCCATGATACGGCCGAAATCGCCGGAGAGCTCAGGCTGGACCATGGAGACGCGGCCCTTGAGCACCTGCCCCGAGGAGCCGTCGATGGTGATGACGTCGCCCCGGGCGAAGGTGGCGCCGGCGGCGATGAGCTTTTCGTTGCGCAGATCGACGCGGATGCTGCCGGCGCCGGAGACGCAGGGGATGCCCATGCCACGCGCCACCACGGCCGCGTGGCTCGTCATGCCGCCGCGCGTCGTGAGTATCCCTTCGGCCGCGTGCATACCGTGAATGTCCTCCGGGCTCGTCTCGACCCGCACCAGAATGACGGCGCGGCCCTCCTTCTTGGCCTGCACGGCCTCTTCCGAGGTGAAGACGATCTCGCCGGTCGCCGCCCCCGGCGATGCCGGCAGACCGGCGCCGATGATGTCGCGGCGGGCGGACGGATCGATGGTCGGGTGCAGCAGCTGGTCGAGCGCGGCGGGATCGATGCGGGTCACCGCCTCCTCGCGCGAGATCAGCCGTTCGTCGGCCATATCGACCGCGACCTTCATCGCCGCGCGTGCCGTGCGCTTGCCCGAGCGCGTCTGCAGCATCCACAGCTTGCCTTGCTCGATGGTGAACTCGATGTCCTGCATGTCGCGGTAATGCGCTTCCAGCCGGTCGCAAATGGCACAGAGGTCCGCAAACGCGTCCGGCATCACTTTTTCGAGCGAGGGCCGGTCGGAGCCGGAGGCGATGCGGGCGATTTCGGTGATGTTCTGCGGCGTGCGGATGCCGGCGACCACGTCCTCGCCCTGCGCATTGACCAGGAACTCGCCATAGAGGGCCTTTTCGCCGGTCGAGGGATTGCGCGTGAAGGCGACGCCGGTGGCGGAGTCATTACCGAGATTGCCGAACACCATGGTCTGGACGTTGACGGCGGTGCCCCAATCGGCAGGGATGTCGTGGAGGTGGCGATAGGTGACGGCGCGCGGGTTCATCCAGCTGGCAAAGACCGCGCCGATGGCGCCCCAGAGCTGCACCGCAGGATCCTGCGGGAACCCCTCGCCCGTTTCCTCTCCGATGACCTCCTTGTAGCGATCGACCAGCCGGCGCCATTCGTCGACCGTGAACTCGGTCTCCTGCTCCTTGCCGATCCGGCCCTTCTCGTCCTCCAGAAGCTCGGCGAAGACCTCGTGGTCGAGGCCCATGACGACGTCGCCATACATCTGGATGAAGCGGCGATAGCTGTCCCAGGCAAAGCGGGCATCGCCGCTGTCGCGCGCCAGCGCCTCGACCGTCTCGTCGTTGAGGCCGAGATTGAGCACCGTATCCATCATGCCGGGCATGGAGGCGCGCGCGCCGGAGCGCACCGACAGGAGCAGCGGCCGCTCCGCGTCGCCGAAGCGGCGGCCGGCCATGCCCTCGACGATGGAAATGCCGGCGAGCACCTCGGTCTTCAGGCTGTCGGGAATGGAGTGGCCGTTTTCGGAATAGAGCGCACAGGCGCGCGTGACGATGGTCAGGCCCGGCGGCACCGGCAGGCCAAGGCTGCACATTTCCGCAAGATTGGCGCCCTTGCCACCCAGAAGGTCGTGATCCAGCGCCCGCCCCTCGGCTTTGCCGCCGCCGAAGGTGTAAACCCACTTCTTCATGTCCGTCTCCACCCTGAGGCCCAAGCCGTCCGCAAGCCGCATTCCCGCAACCTCCGGCCCGTCCCGCCTCGTCTCCCCCTTCACGCTACAACATCAGCCCCCGATTAGGAATGCTGCGGATGCGGGATTATTGTTGCATTGCAGCAAAATTATTGCGGGGTGGGTGGGTGATGTCCACACATCCTGCGGCCCTTGTGTTTTTTGATTTTTCCACTGTTTCCTGATAGGAATGGGGTATGGCGCAACGTTGTGGACATCAGATCGTACCCGCGGAATTTCCCGAGCTTCGAACCCTCGTCTGGAACAGAGATCCCTTGCGCCCCATCGATGCCGACGAAGTCTTTGCCCTTTACGAGCGAAACTGGCGCTTCGTCGATCGCGATCGCCTGTCGGACAAGGAAGCGCTGCTGATCCGGGAACTGACCGATATTTTCGGTCACGGCCGCATGCTGGCGTGATGGGCTATCTCCGCGCCGAACATCGGGCCATTGCGGACGTTCTGTCTTCGATGAATCATGACGTTCTCCGTTCTGCCGAATGCTGGTTCGGCGGGGGAACGGCGATCGTTCTGCGCTTTGGCGAGTATCGACGGTCTCTCGATCTGGACTTTCTCTGCTCAAGCGCTGCGGGCTACAGGGACCTGCGAAACGCCGTCATCGAAGATGGTCCGGGTGCGCTCTTTTCGGACGAGGTGTCGTTGCTGCGGGATGTGAGGGCGGACGCCTACGGGATCCGCATGCTTCTCGAATATCGAGGCCAGCCCATCAAGTTCGAGATCGTCCGGGAAACCCGAATCGCGTTGACGGGAGAGAGAGACCCGATTCTCGGTGTTCCCACCCTGTCGATCGAGGACATGTTTGCCGAAAAGCTGCTTGCGAATGCCGATCGTTGCTACGATCGCGCCGTCGGCTACCGCGACGCCATCGATCTCGGCGTTCTCGTTCAGTTTCGTGGATCGCTTCCGGAAGTGGCCGTGACCAAATCCGAGGAGGCCTATGGGCGGGACATCGCCCGGAAGCTTGCCGGCATTCTCAACCACCTGCTGAATCCCGATGCCGTGCGCCATGCCGCATCCACCCTGGATATGGGAGAGGACGCGGTCATGTCCGCTGTTTCAGCGCTACGGTCGGCAGGCGTTCGGGCGTTTCCGCAGGCTGGCATTCGGACGGACGGCAGCGCCTTCGACTGACCGTTGCCCCCTCTCACACGGCTCTCACACCGCCTCCCGCAACTGCTCCGCCGTCTGCAGATCCACCGACACCAGCTGGCTGCCCCCCTGCTCCGCCATGGTGACGCCGAAGAGGCGGTTCATGCGGGCCATGGTGATGGGGTTGTGGGTGATGATGACGAAGCGGGTCTCGGTGCGTGTCCCTTGGAGAAATGTGCGCCTGACGGCGGATCGACAGGCATCTCGCCTATGAACGGGAAGTGCGCAGGGGTTGCACGATCCGGGTGGGGCGCCACACAGGGCTAACGACTGACGTCATCTGCCAAAACCCGCGCCCGACGTCGCAGCACCATGACGGTGCTCGCATCCCTTTGCTTTCATGACCGGGCGGAAGGCCGTGTTCGACAAGGGGCCTGAGGGGCCGGCTTCAGAACCATATCCGACTGCGATCCATCTCACTCTCTCCAACGACGAGACAGACCATGCACAACAGCATCGATCGCGTACCATCCAAAACCCGCATAATCGGCAAAGTCGCCGCCATAACCCTGGCGTTCTGGATTATGAAAATTCTGGCAACCACACTTGGAGAGACCGCGGGCGACTTTCTGTCGATGACGCTGAACCTCGGATATTACATCGGGTTCGGCATCACCTTCACAGCTCTCGCCGTCATATTGTTCGTCCAGATCCGCGCTCCCCGCTACAATCCCGCGCTCTTCTGGCTCGCCATTGTCGCGACCACGACTGCCGGCACGGAGATTTCGGACATGATGGACCGGTCGTTCGGACTGGGCTACGCTTGGGGTTCCGCACTGCTCGTTACCGGCCTGATCGTGAGCCTTGGGATCTGGTACTCCCGCGCCCGCAACCTCTCAGTATACCCCATACTGCGTCGGGACGTGGAGATTCTGTTCTGGGTCGCGGTGGTGTTCTCCAACAGTCTCGGAACCGCGTTCGGTGATTTTCTGACCGACAATCTCGAACTCAGCTACTTTCAGGGCGCACTTGTCACGGCAGCGATCATCGGCGCGGTGGTTGCCTGCCACTACATGACGCGTCTCAATCACATTCTTCTGTTCTGGATCGCCTTCATCTTCACGCGTCCGTTCGGTGCGACGTTCGGCGATCTTCTGACCAAGCCCATCGAAAAGGGCGGAATGAACCTTCCCCGTGGTGCCGCATCGATGGTGACCTTAGGCCTCCTTGTTCTCGTCCTCATTGTCTCGACGATGTCGGCTGCGAGAACGACACGCTCCACACTCAAACCCGCAGCTTGATGCTGCAGGAGCCAGACAGGGCGGTAGCCCTGGCCCGACCGGCTTCCTCCGCGCCTCGCGCAAAGGCTCGGCGGAACACGGCTCTCAAACCGCCTCCCGCAACTGCTCCGCCGTCTGCAGATCCACCGACACCAGCTGGCTCACCCCCTGCTCCGCCATGGTGACGCCGAAGAGGCGGTTCATGCGGGCCATGGTGATGGGGTTGTGGGTGATGATGACGAAGCGGGTCTCGGTGGAGGCGGCCATTTCGTCCATGAGGTTGCAGTAGCGCTCGACATTGTGGTCGTCGAGCGGGGCGTCCACTTCGTCCAGCACGCAGATGGGCGCGGGATTGGTGAGGAACACGGCGAAAATCAGGGCCATGGCGGTCAAAGCCTGCTCGCCGCCCGACAGCAGCGTCATGGTCTGCGGCTTCTTGCCCGGCGGGCGGGCGAGGATTTCGAGGCCGGCATCCAGCGGGTCGTCGCTCTCGATCAGTTGCAGCTCGGCCGTGCCCCCGCCAAAAAGGTGGGTGAACAGGCGCTGGAACTGGGCGTTGACGATGTCGAACGCCGCCAGCAAGCGCTCGCGGCCCTCGCGGTTGAGGTTCTGGATGGCGCTGCGCAGCTTGCGGATCGCGTCGATCACATCCTCGCGCTCCTTGAGCAGCGCCGCGAGCCGGTCCGCAAGTTCCGTCTGCTCTTCCTCCGCGCGCAGGTTGACGGCGCCCAGCCGCTCGCGCTCGATCTTCAGGCGTTCGAGATCCCGCTCCACGGTGCGCGGATCGGCCGGCAGGGCATCGACCGCGCGGCCGGTGAGGCGCAGCACATCCTGAGGACCGATGGACAAAGCCTGGCGGATGGCGGCCTCCACCTCGACGCGTTTTTCACGCGCCGACATCAGCCGTTCCTCGGCGCGGCCGCGCTTCTCGCGGGTCTCCGCCAGTTCGGAGAGAGCGGTCGCGGCGATCCGGTCGGCATCACGCTGGCGGGTTTCGGCCTCGACCAGCCGGTCGGCCGCCGCGCGGCGGGCTGCTTCCATGTCGGAGAGGGCGCTCATCAGGGCGCGGCGCTTCTCGTCGAATTCGTCGGGCGCGTCGAGAATGGTCTCGATCTCGTCGCGCGCTTCAGCCTCGCGGTCGCGCAGCGTGGCGATATGGTCGTCGGCGCTGGCCGCCCGGCTCGCCCATGTCTGGCACTCGGCGGCGATCGCCCGCAGACGACGCTCACGCGCTTCGGTCTCGCGGTTGAGGCCATCCGAGAGGGCGCGAGCCTCGGCGAGCGCCGCTCGGTCGGTCGCAACGGCTGCGCCTTGCGCGGCGAGGCGCTGGTCGAGATCGGCCATGTCGGGGGCGTCCTCGAGCGCTGCGACGGCATCCTCCAGCGTGGCCACCGCCTCCTCGTGGCTCTCCGCGATACGGGCGGCGGTCTCAGTCAGCACCGCACGACGCCGGGCAAGATCGCCCTGGGCGCGCTCGGCCGAAGCCAGCGCATCGCGCGCCTCCGACAGGCGGCGGATCGCCTGCCGCTCGGCCTCGCGCGTCATCCGCACCGCATCGTCGCCCGCGCGGATCGCATCCGTCGCCGCCTTCAGGGTGCGTTCGCAATGCTCCAGACCGTGGGCGGCTTCCGCGATCTCGGCGTCCAGTTCGCTCAGGCGGTTGCGGTTCTCCAGCCGCAGGGTGGCGGCACTCGGCGCGTCGGCACCGGTGACATGGCCATCCCAGCGCCAGAGTGCGCCGGATCGGGTCACGAGCCGCTGCCCGGGGTAGAGCACCGGGAGCAGCCGTGCCGCCTTGGTATCATCCGCGACAATGCCGACCTGTGACAGGCTGCGCCGCAGGGCATCCGGCGCTTTGACGTGATCGATCAGCGGGGCGACGCCTGTGGGCAAAGCCGGGTCGGCATCCCCCAGTCCGGGATCGCGCCAGTGAACGGGCGCGGACGGGTCGAGCGGCGATTCGAGGTCGTCGCCCAGCGCCGCACCCAGCAACGCCTCGAAGCCGCGCTCGACGGTGATGGCATCGACCACGGGGCTCGCGCCGCCGGCAAGCGTTGCAGCTTCCAGCAGGCGGCGGATGGTGCGGGCTTCGGTTTCCGCCGCGCTCAGCCGCGCCCGCGCGGCTTCCAGCGGACCGCGGGCCTCCGCTTCGCGGGCCCGCGCCTCGCCCAGCGCATCCTCGGCCTCGGCAACGGCCTCTGTCCGCGCCTGGATGTCGGCCTCCGCCACTTCCACGGCTTCGCGGCGGATATCGGGGTCTTCGAGCCTTGCGATCTCGCGGTCGAGCGTGTCGATCTCGCTTGCCTGCTCGGACATCTGGCGGGAGAGGCGCATGCGGCGGTCGCCGAGATCGCGGATCGTGCGCTCCAGCTGGCTGCGGGAGGCAGACGCTTCGGCGCGCTCGGCCGTCAGCGTGGAGAGTGTGCGTTCGCTCGCGGCCAGCACGTCCTGCGCATCTGTCAGGCGCTCGCGCGCTTCCTCCGCCCGCTCGCCGGCATCCCCGGCGTCTTCCCGCAGGGTTTCGGCTTCCTCCTCCAGCCGCGCCATCGCGCCGGCATTTTCCAGCGCCAGCCGCTCCTCGCGGGCGATGTCTTCGCCCAGCTGCGTCAGGCGGCGCTGCAGCTCGTCGCGGCGGCGCAGCGTGCGGCTCATATCCTCGTCGAGCTGGGTGCGGGCAATCTGCAGCCGCTGGAGGCCGGCGGCCGTGCGGGCCTCCTCCTCGCGCAGGTCCGGCAGCTTCAGGCTCGATATCGCCTGGTTCTTCGCCGCCTCCATCTGCGCCTGCGCCTTCTCGGCAACCAGCGATGTCGCCTGGTTCAGCAGGCTGTCGGCTTCCGCCTCGGCCTGCTTGGCCTGTACCCAGCGGATGTGGAAGAGCATGGCTTCATGGGCGCGGATCTCGGCCGAGAGCATCTTGAAGCGATTGGCCTGTCGAGACTGGCGCTTGAGGCTTTCGATGCGGTTTTCCAGCTCGCCCGTCACCTCGTCCAGCCGTTCGAGGTTGGTTTCGGCACCGCGCAGGCGCAGCTCCGCCTCGTGGCGGCGGGAGTGGAGACCGGAAATGCCGGCGGCCTCTTCGAGCAGTTGCCGGCGGGCCTGCGGCTTTGCGGCGATCAGCTCGCCGATGCGGCCCTGCCCGACCATGGAGGGCGAGCGGGCGCCGGTCGAGGCATCCGCAAAGAGCAGTTGCACATCCTTGGCGCGGGCCTCGCGGCCGTTGATGCGGTAGACGGAGCCGTTCTCGCGCTCGATGCGGCGCGTGACCTGAATTTCGTCGCTGTCGTTGAAGGCGGCCGGCGCGGTGCGATCGGTATTGTCGAGATAGAGGCCGACCTCGGCCGTGTTGCGCGCCGGGCGTTTGCCGGAGCCGGAGAAGATGACGTCGTCCATACCGGACGCGCGCATGTTCTTATAGGAATTCTCGCCCATCACCCAGCGAAGCGCTTCGACGAGGTTCGATTTGCCGCAGCCGTTCGGGCCGACCACACCGGTCAACCCGCGCTCGATGACGAACTCGGACGGCTCCACGAAGGATTTGAAGCCGACCACGCGCAGTTTGGTGAATTTCATGACGGCGTGCCCGTCATGACCGGGAACGGCATGATTGGGAACGGCATCGTTGGGAAAAACGGCACGGTTTCCCGTGCCGCAATCCGTCGCGACTTAGAGCAGAGGGTCGATAAGGGCCGACATGGTGTCAACCGACATGTCTCCGGAATAGCGCTTGCCGTTGATGAAGAAGGTCGGCGTCGAAGCAACCTTGTACTCCTTCATGCCCTTCTGCATCACGGCGTTCACATCATCCAGAAGCTTCTGGTTCGTCAAGCAGGTCTCGAAGCTCTCCTGTGAGAAACCGGCAAGCTTGGACATCTGCAGCAGCGCATCGCGGCCGTTCTGGGCGGCGGCCCACTGTTCCTGCTGCTTGAAGAGCATGGAAACCATCGGGAAATACTGGCCTTCCGGCGCGCAGCGCGCCAGCATGAAGGCGGCGGCCGCACGCGGATCGAACGGGAACTCGCGCAGCACGAAGCGCACCTTGCCCGATTCCACATACTTGGCCTTGATGGCGTCGAAGGTCTTGTTGTGGAAATTGGCGCAATGCGGGCAGGTCATCGACATGTATTCGACGACCGTGACCGGCGCATCGGCCTTGCCGATGGCCATTTCCGGCAGCGCGCCGGGTTCCATCAGCTTGGAAAGCTCGATCTCGCCCTCGGCCTGGGGCAGCTCGGCTGCCGCCGGAGATGCAGCGGGCGCTGCCGCCTGAGCCATCTGGGTCTGGCCAGCAGCCGGAGTCGTCGCCGGGGTAGCGGTGGTGGACGACGTCGTCATCGTATCCGCGGGCTTCATCTCCGTCTTGGTCGCGGTATCGACCGTTTCGACAGGAGCCGCCGCATTCGCCGCCTCCTTCTTCTCGTCGCTGCAGGCGACAAGCGCGAGCGCCAGCGTGGCGATGGCCACACCGCTCGAAAGGCGTTTCAGCAAGGTCATTTCGGAAAGGGACATGGTTCACCTGTTCAAGCGGAGACGGGACCTTTGCGATATCGCGCCCGTCGGGACCGGACAAGGGGGCCCCATGGTCCATCGTTCAAAGAATTGTGAGGCATTTGTGGCGTGGGGGGTGGATGGTGGGATATTCCGGCTCGCTGTTGATCGGGCGGGCTCGCTGCTGGTAGACTGCAAAGGGTCTGGTAGTAGCTTCGAAGGCGAGAGGACAGACGCACCATGTCGGCCATCATGATCAGGAACCTTCCCGAAAAAACCCATCAGGCGCTGGAAGCCCGCGCCCGCCGGAACGGGCGCACCACCGAGGCGGAAATCCGCGCTATTCTGCAGACCGCCGCCGCGAGTGAGGAGCCGCTTGGTATCGGTTCCTATCTCAAGGCCATCGGGCAATCGATCGGAGGTATCGATCTCGATGACGGGCGGGACAGACAAGCTTACGAGCCGCCTTCATTCAAATGATCATTCTCGACACGAATGTCGTTTCGGAACCTCTTCGCAAGATGCCGAGCGAACGCGTGCTTGCGTGGCTCGATGCACAGCCGACGGACGCGTTGTACTTGACGACAATCACGGCGGCCGAAATACTTTCCGGCATGGCGATCATGCCGACCGGTCGGCGGAAGGACATGCTGCGAGAGGCGCTCGAACACCTCTTATCGACCGTGTTCCGCGGTCGAATCCTCCCTTTCGACATGCAGGCGGCACGGGAGTTTGCCGTCATCTCGCAGAAGGCGCGGGAAAAGGGGGCGGGCGTAGGAATGGCGGATGCACAGATTGCCGCGATTGCCGTCGCAACTGGGTTCTCCGTTGCGACACGCGACGTCGCGCCATTTACGGCAAGCGGGCTGCACGTGATCAATCCGTGGACGGCCTGATCATCCCCCTACCGCTTCTGCCCCAGCACCGCCGTTCCCAGCCGCGTCAGCGCCGCCTTCAGGCCCTCGTCCTCGATCTCCGCCGTCAGGGCTTCCAGATGGCGAGCGGGTTGGCCGGTCAGGGGTCGTGGGG
>NZ_JAANCM010000018.1 GCF_011603255.1 Ferranicluibacter rubi
GCGCCTCACTGCGCGCCTCACTGCGCGCCTCGCCCCGCGCCCACTGCGCCGCGCGCACCGCCAGCACATCCGCATCCGAGGCCAGCCGATGCCCTACATAGGTCGTCGGCGGCCCGCCCAGCGTTTCCATCGCCTCCGGCTCGAACGGCAAGACGGCGAGGACATGGTCGACGTAAGGCCGCATCCGCAGCGCCCGCTCCGGCTTCCACGCCCAGACGCTCGGGCAGACGTAATCGACGATCGGCAGGTCGGGCAGCGACGCCCGCACCAGCTTGGCCACGCGGTGGGTGAAGTCGGGACTGTCGATGATGACGAGCACATCCGGCTTTGCAGCGACGATCGCCTGCGCCGTCTGGCGAATGCGCAGCAGCAGCTTCGGCAAACGGGCCAGCACCTGCGAAATGCCCATGATCGAGAGTTCGGAGTAATCGAACAGCGAGACGAGCCCCTGTTCCTCCAGCGCCTCGCCCCCCACGCCGACCAGCGAGACGGACCCGACACGGTCCTTCAGCGCCCGGATCAGATCCCCGCCGAGAAGATCTCCGGAGACCTCGCCAGCAATGACCGCAACCTTGATGGGACCGTGCTCGTTCTCTCTCGGCATGCGTGCTCCTCGAAAATCGCTCGCGGAACGACAATGCGCCCGCCGTCCGTCACAGTGTCACCAACCGCCGGGAAACCGGCCTCTTCGTCCGAAGGTTCACGAAACCGGCAGAGCGCGATCGAGCCCGGTTACGAACAGGCCCGAGCGATCGGCCAGATCGATGGTGGCCGCCCGCTCCAGAACCAGCGCCCGGCCGGCCTCCACGGCAATGCCCGCAAGGCCCGCCGCCAATGCACTCTCGATCGTCGAAGGCCCGATGGAGGGCAGATCGGCGCGGAGGTCCTGCTGCGGCTTGCAGAGCTTGACCAGCACGCCACGGCGGCGCTGCGAAATCCGTCCGTCTCGACGCAGGCCCGCCACGCGCGCAATCATCGCGTCGGTGCCCTCGGGGCCCTCGAGTGCCACGACCCGTCCACCGACCGCGATGGCGCCCTGCCCGACATCGAGCTTGCCCAGCGCATTGGCCGCCGCCGTTGCCGCTGCGATATCCCTTTGGTCATCGTCATTGGGCGAGATCCGCCCGATCGGCCCGATCTCGGCCAGAAGTTCCGGCACGATCTCCTGTACGCCGATGACCCGGGCGCCGCTCGCCTCGATCAGCGCGATCGCCATCTTCAGCACCGCATCGTCGCCGCCGGAGATCAGCGTCTTCAGCACCGCCGGCACGCGCGACAGCGTCTTCAGCGTCGGGCGGATATCCCGCCATTCCGGCCGCCGCTGCACGCCGCCGGACAGCACGACCCGGTCGATGCCTTCATTCCGGAATGTCGCGCTGATATCGCGAAAATTACCGATCCCCAGCGTGCAGCTGTCATAGCCGCCCCAGCCGTCTCCGGCCTCGCCCGTCAGCGCGATGATATAAGGATTTTCGCCATGCGCCCGCGCCGCATCCGCCACATGATGCGGCAGACGCCCACCGCCGGCGATGATCGCCAGACGGCCCCGACCCTTGCGGTCTCCAGACGATTCCGGGCTCTGGCCCGGCACGGCGCTCAGCCCTTCTTTCCCCGGGTGGGGGACGAGAGCGCGCGATCGCTTTCCGCGCCGATGAAATCGAGGATCTCCATGACCGGCGCGCAGTCCAGATAATCATCGCGGATCGCCGCCGCATTGGCCCGAACCGAGCCCGTGCCTTCGAAGATCGACTTGTAGGCGCGGCGCACTTGATGGATCACAGCTTTGTCATGGCCGGCACGCGACATGCCGACGACGTTGAGCCCCGAGAGAATGCCCGGATTGCCGTTCAGCATGCCATAGGGAATGACGTCATAGCTGACGGCCGAGAGACCGCCGACGAAGGCCTGCCGGCCGACGCGCGTGAACTGATGTACGGCCGAGCCGCCCCCCAGAATGGCACGATCCTCGACCACGACATGGCCGGCCAGCATCACATTGTTGGACAGGATGATGTTGCTGCC
This sequence comes from Ferranicluibacter rubi, assembly GCF_011603255.1. Classification (GTDB taxonomy): domain Bacteria; phylum Pseudomonadota; class Alphaproteobacteria; order Rhizobiales; family Rhizobiaceae; genus Ferranicluibacter; species Ferranicluibacter rubi. The sequence goes on from NZ_JAANCM010000018.1 coordinate 2,023, forward strand.
GAGCCGGCAGTCATGCGCCACATGCGCATAGGCGAGAAACAGGTTGTTGTCGCCGACGGAGGTCAGGCCACCATGCTCCACGGTGCCCGTGTTCATCGTCACGCCCTCGCGGATCGTGCAGTTCTCGCCGATCACGAGCCGGGTATCGACCGCGCTGTGATGCACGCTTTGCGAATCGCCGCCGATCACCGCCGAGGGGAAGATCCTCGTTCCCCGGCCGACGCTCGTGCGGCCGATGACCACCACATGGCTCATCAGCACGACATCGTCGGCAAGCTCCACCAGACCGCCGACATGGCAGAACGGGCCGATGGTGACGTTCTCGCCGATGACGGCCCCGTCCTCGATGACGGCGGACGGATGAACCTTGGCGCTCTCGGCAATCATGTCAGGCTTCGTCCTTGCTGATGATCATCGCGCCGATATCAGCTTCCGCGACGAGGTGCCCGTCAACTTTGGCATCGCAATGAAACTTCCAGATACTGCCGCGCTGCTTCTGCTTGACCACGTGATACTCGACCCGGTCGCCCGGCACGACGGGCTTGCGGAAACGCGCGTTGTCGATGGTCATGAAGTAGACGAGATTGCTGCCCGTCGCCGTCTTGCGCGCACAGATCGCGCCCGCCGTCTGGGCCATGCCCTCGATCAGCAGAACGCCGGGCATGATCGGCTGGTCGGGAAAGTGGCCCGTGAAATGCGGCTCGTTCGCCGTGACGTTCTTGATGCCGATCGCCGAATTGTCGCTGTCGATCTCGATGATCTTGTCGACCAGCAGAAACGGATAGCGGTGGGGCAAGAGCTTCATGATCTCGCGGATGTCGGCCGTGCCGAGAACGGTTGCCCCCGTATCGCCCATTGGGGTGTCGCTCATTGCTTGTCTCCCGTCGTCGTCTTACGCTTTCTTAAGTTGGCCCGTGCCGCGATCTCGGCTGCTTCCCGCAGGAAGTCGCGCATGGGGCGCGCGGGAATGCCGCCATACCGCTCGCCGGCCGGCACGTCCGCGGCCACGCCGCTCATCGCGCCGATCTGGCTGCGGTCGCCGATCGTGATATGTCCGTTGATGGCCGCCGCGCCGCCGATCATGACGCCGTCGCCGATGCGCGTGCTGCCGGCAATGCCAACCTTGGCCGCGATGCCGCAATGGCGCCCGATGCGGACGTTGTGACCGACCTGCACGAGATTATCGATCTTCGTGCCTTCGCCGATGACCGTGTCGTCCATCGCGCCGCGGTCGATCGTCGTGTTGGCGCCGATCTCCACATGATCCTGCAGGATGACGCGGCCGATCTGCACGATCTTGATCATGCCGCCGCGCGGACCCGGCGCATTGCCGAAGCCGTCCTGCCCGATACGGGCGCCGGGGTGGATGATGACATTGTTGCCGACGAGCGAGCAGAGGATCGTCGCACCGGCCGAAATCGTGCAGTCGCGGCCGATCCGCACGCCCGGGCCGACGACGACGCCGGCGGCGATGCGCGTGCCGGAGCCGATCTCGACCCCTGCCCCGATCACGGCCGTAGCCTCGATATCGATGCCGTCTTCCAGCCGTGCCGTGGGATCGACGAAGGCCGCCGGCGAGATACCGCTCTGTCCGCCGAGATTCTGGATCGGACGCAGCGCCTCGGGATGAAAGATGGCGCCGGCAAGCGCGAAGGCGGTGTGGGGATATTTCGCGAGCAGCACCGGAATATGCGGCGGTACGATCGACGCAACGCTTTCGTCGCAGATCACGGCAGCCGCCTGCGATGTCGTGAACTCGTCACGATATCGCCGCTGCAGCATGTAGCAGATGTCGCGAGGGCCGGCCCGATAGGTCGGCGCAACGGACGAAACGATCCGGTCACCGGCCGTCTCGTCCTGCAGCGAAGCGCCGATGCGCTCCGCCAGATCACTCAGGCGGAGCCCGTCATGCGGCGGGAAAAACCAGTTAACATCCATGGGCCAGACTCCAGAACAGTTTGGCATGCAGTTCTGGACTGCCGATATCAGAAATTCGACGAAATACCGAACTTGATGTTCTGTACCTTGTCGTAATCTTCCTTGGCGATCGGAACCGCGTAATCGACGCGGAGCGGACCGAAGGGCGAAGCCCACAGCAGGCCGACACCGAGCGATGCACGCAGCGACGCATCCGTACCGACGATGCGGTCGCTGGCTCGGGTGCTGACATCGTTGCCGTACAGCGTGCCGGCATCTGCGAAGACGGCGCCACGGAAGCCTGCATCGCGCGGAACGCCCGGCAGCGGGAACGTCGCCTCGGCCGAAGCCGTGAAGTACGTCGTGCCACCGATCGCATCGCCATATTCGCGGCTGCGCGGACCGATACCGTTCCGCTCGAAGCCGCGGATTTCGTTGCTGCCGATCTGGAACTGGTCGAACACTTCCATCTCGCCGCCCGTACCGACGACATGGCCGGCACCGGCCGACAGCGACGCAATCACGTCGGCATCGTCGTTCACGGTGTAGTACCACTTGGCCTTGGCCGTCAGCTTGTAGAAGTCGGACGTGCCGCCGAGGCCGGCAAATTCCTGCGTCGCCGTCGCCAGGATGCCTTCATGCGGCAGCTGGGCGTCGTCGAGCGAGTTGTAGGTGAACGAGTTGGAGATCGACGAACGCGTCCACGGCGAGAAGTTCACGACGCGACGGTAGGGCGACGACAGGTCGGCCAGCTCGTCGTCGGACGCGTGGTAGTCGAGTTCCGTGTAGTTGTAGCGCAGCGTCGATGACAGGCGCTCGGTGATCGGCGCGGTGACGCGCAGGCTGAAGCCCTGATCCTCGTAGCTGTAGTTGTCGTCGTTGAAGTCGTTCTCGTTCTTGAAGACGTCGAAGCCGGCTGCCAGGCGATAGCCGAGGAAGTAGGGCTCGGTGAACGAGACGTTGTAGGTCTTGCTATCTTCGCCACGACCGGCTGCGACGCGGATGTACTGGCCACGGCCGAGGAAGTTCTTTTCCTCGATCGAGGCTTCCACGAGGAAGCCGCCGCCATTGCCGGCAGAGTAGCCGGCGCCGATGCCGAACGAACCGGTCGACTGGTCCTGCACATCGACGATGACGACCACGCGATCGGACGCAGTGCCGGCCTGGGTCGAGATGTTGACGGTCGAGAAGTACCCGAGCGCTTCGAGGCGGCGCTTGGCCGTCGCGATCATTTCCTGGTTGAAGGCGTCGCCTTCGCTCATGTCGAATTCGCGACGGATGACGTAGTCGCGCGTGCGGGTGTTGCCGCGGATTTCGATGCGCTCGATATAGGCGCGCTCACCCTGGTCGACGAGATAATCGACGGCGATCGTGCGGCCCGCAAAGTCGCGGTTGCCGCGCGGCGTGACGCGGGCGAAGGGATACCCTTGCGCGGCGACGCGCTTGGAGATCTCCGACATCGTTTCCTGAACGTCCTTGGCCTTGTAGATCGTGCCCTGACGGCTCTGGACCAGACCCTTCAGTTCTTCGGCATTGATGCCTTCGACGGTCGATTCGACATTGACGGCACCGAAGTCGTAGCGCTCGCCTTCTTCGATCGTGATCGTCACTGTGTACTCGTTCGACGTCTCGTCGAGAACGGCGTCGGAGCTGACGACGCGGAAGTCGGCATAGCCACGGTTGTAATAGAACTGGCGAAGCTGCTCCTCGTCGGCACGCAGCTTGTCGGCATTGTAGACGTCTTTCCGGTTGAGGAAGGACAGGATGCCGGACTTCTTGGTGGAGATGACGCCCTGCAGACGGCCATCGCTATAGGCATTGTTGCCGACGAAGTTGATCGAGCGGATCTTGGTCCGGTCGCCTTCGTTGACGACGAAGGCGACGTTGATGCGCCCTTCCGCGATCGGCGCCGTCTGAACGGTCACGGTCACGTCGTTGCGGCCGATGCCGGCATAGGCATCCTTGATCGACTGGATGTCGGCCTGCGCGGTCGCCTCGCTATAGGCGCCCAGCGAGCGAGTCTTGACGACCGCGGCCAGCTTTTCGTCGGTGATCTTGCGGTTGCCGTTGAAGACCACCTGATTGATCAGGTTGTTCTCGCTGACGGACACGACCAGCGCACCACCGGAAACGTTGATGCTGACATTGGAGAAGTAACCCGTGGCATACAGGCGCTTCACCGAAGCGTCGATGTCGCTATTGGTGAACTCCCGGCCGGGAACGATGGTGATGTTGGAGCGAACCGTCTCAGCGCTGACGCGCGTTGCACCACGAACGTCGATACGACGGATCGTTGCAGCTTCAGCGACAGACGCACTGGCAAGAACGACGACGCCAGTTCCAGACGCGACAATCCCTGCAGACAGCGCAACCGCCGACACCGCGTTCAAAAACTTTGAACCAGCCTTCATGTTCTGATCTTACCTTCTTCCAATGTCCCGCGGCGAACTCGTGCCGACTCCGGTCATGCCTGCCGTTTTACCCGCTTTTCTCATACAAGCAAGGTAGCACGTTAATTTCCGTTTACTTCAATTCCCACCGTGGCTGAACGGCCACTACTGACAAGAATTATCGTAAACAAATCGTTTCTAATCAAACCTTTGAAGAGAAGCCTTGCTCCTGTTTAGCGCCTCTTCCTTAACCTTTAGCCAACCGCGCCGCTCATTCGTCCGACAAGCGAGGAAATATCGTTCCAGGTGGCGAAAACCATCAGCATCAGCACCATGGCAAAGCCGATGCGAAATGCGATGTCCTGGGCGGAGGGGCCGAGCGGACGGCCGCGAATGGCCTCGATCGCATAAAACATCAGGTGACCGCCATCGAGCACCGGCACCGGCATCAGGTTGAGAAGACCGATGGAGACCGAGAGGACGGCGGCAAGCTGCAGCACGGCGGCAACGCCGAGCGTCGCCATCTGCCCCGATGCCTGCGCCACACGGATGGGCCCGCCGAGCTGGTCGGCCTTCATGTGGCCGGTCACGAGATTGCCGATATAGGCGAAGGTGCCGGTGACGATATGCCAGCTTTCCACGGCGCCCTGCCCGATCGCTTCCAGCGGACCGAAACTCTGCAGGCGGAAATTGCCGCTCTCCTGGTTCGTCACGATGCCGATGATGCCCATTTCCATCTTGTTGCCGAACTGGTCGGTGATCTCGGTGCGCTTCGGCACCATCGGCACCTCCAGCAGCTGCCCGTCGCGGCGGATTTCCACGACGATCGGCATTTCCGGGCGCACGCCCACATAGCGGCGTACGTCGTCGAAGGTCGTGACCGTGGAGCCGTCGATGGAGACGAGCAGGTCGCCCGGCCGAATGCCCGATTCGGCCGCCGCACTGCCTGCCTTCACCTCGGAGACGACGGGATCGGCGATCGGCTTGCCGTAAGCAGAAAACAGCAGGGCATAGATGACGATGGCGAGGATGAAATTGGCGATCGGACCGGCGGCAACCGTCGCCGCCCGCTTCCAGAGCGCCGCACCCAGAAAGGTCCGCCCGCGCTCCTCGGCCGAGAGCCCCTCGAGCGCCTGGTAGTCCGGCTTGCTCGCCGCATCCTCGTCGCCATAGAACTTGACGTAGCCGCCGAGCGGAATGGCGCAGAACTTCCAGCGCGTGCCGCGCCGGTCGTTGAAGCCGACGAGCTCCGGCCCGAAGCCGATGGAAAAGGCGACGATCTTGATGCCCGACCAGCGCCCGACGAGGTAATGGCCCATTTCATGCACGAAGACGAGCAGCGTCAGGACCAGAAGAAACGGGACGATGTAGCCCACGAAGAGATGGAGGAGATCGGCCAGGTAGGTCATTGTCGTCCTTGTCAGGTCGCTGAAAGCGAGCGAGATCGTCGAAAGCTGGCGCCACGCGCACCCGTGGAAGCAAGCCCGGCTGCTCCGTCTTATAGAGATGGCGCATGCAATGCGATATGGGCCTCGAAATCACGTTTTTGCGGGCCCGCCACCGCCCCGGCCCGCCTGGTCGTCATCATGACGTCAGAGCCCGAGAAGCAACGAGCCGATCTTGCCGCCGGCGCCCGTCATGGCCTCCCCGAGCGCGATGATCAGCGCCGCGAAACAGGCGACCACGAGCCCGTCCACCCGGTCCCAGACGCCGCCATGCCCCGGAATGATGCGGCCGCTGTCCTTCACGCCGCACCGGCGCTTCACATAGGATTCGAACAGATCGCCGCACTGGCTCGCGATCGACAGCGCGAGCGCGACCAGCGGGATGCGCGCATCTTCGAGCGAGAAGTACGAGGCGTAGACGGCCGTTCCCGCAACGACGCCCGAGACCGCGCCGCCGATGGCGCCGGACCACGTCTTGCCGGGCGAGATGCTGGGCGCGAGCTTCGGGCCGCCGATGGCCCGGCCGAAGAAGAAGGCGAGGATATCGGTCGCCCAGACCACCGCGAAGACGAAGAGCATGGCGACGAAGCCGACCTGCGTGTCGTCGCGGATGGTCGCGAGCGAGATCGTCGTCATCCCGGCATAGGCGACGCCCCCCGGCAGCCACCAGCCCCGGCCGTGGAAGCGCGACCAGACGATGGCGGCGATGGAGGCGAGAATGAGAACCGGCAAGGCATATTCGTCGCCGCCGCCGATGATGAGAACGGCCACGACCGCCTGCACGCCCCAGCCGGCGAAATAGGCGCCACGATCGCCCTCGGCGATCCGCGTCATGCTCGACCATTCATGCCAGACGGCGAGCCCGATGATGGCCGAGAGAATGGCAAAGGCCGGACCGCCGATCCAGGTGTCGCCGAGCGCGACGGCCGCAAGCACGATCCCGGAAACGATTCGAAGCTGGAGTTCGCGGCCCATCACGAACCGACCGCGAGGCTGGCCGGAGGCGGGGTGGCGGACGAGGCGGCAGCAGAGGCCGGAGCGACATTGCCGAAGCGCCGATCGCGCTGCCGATAGATGTCGATGGCGCGCATCAGCATCGCCCGGTCGAAGTCGGGCCAGTATTCCGGCATGAAGACGAACTCCGAATAGGCGGATTGCCAGAGCAGGAAGTTGGAGAGCCGCTCCTCGCCGCTGGTGCGGATCACGAGGTCGGGATCCGGCATGCCGGCCGTATCGAGCCGGCTGGCGATCAGCGGCGGCGTGATCTGCTCGGGGCTCAGCCGTCCCTCGGCCACATCCACCGCCAGCGACTGCATGGCCCGGGCGATCTCGTCGCGCGAGCCGTAGTTGAAGGCGATGCAGACGGTGATCGCCGTATTGTTGCGCGTCGTCTCCTCTGCCTCCAGGAGCAGCGGCAGGACGTCGCTGCGCAGGTTCCAGCGGTCGCCGATGATGCGGACCCGCACGTTCTGGCGGTGCAGTTCCGCCAGATCCCGGCGGATGAACACCTTCAGCAGGCCCATGAGGTCGTTGACCTCCGGTTCCGGCCGGCTCCAGTTCTCCGAGGAGAACGCGTAGAGCGTGAGATAGCGGATGCCAAGTTCGCCGGCCGCACGCACAGTTTCGCGAACGGCCTCTACGCCCTTGCGGTGTCCCATGGTCCGCGGCAGGCCGCGCCGGGCGGCCCAACGGCCATTGCCGTCCATGATGATGGCGATATGGAGGGGAAGCGTTCTGGCGGACGGATCGGACATGGACGGCCTGACTTCGCGGAAGAGGAGAAAACGCAGTATGCAGACTAGACCTGCATGATTTCCTTTTCCTTATCGACGAGCAAGCGGTCCACGTCGGAAATCATATCGTCGGTCATCTTCTGGACCTTTTCCGACTGGATGCGGCTGATGTCCTGACCGATCGTGCCGTCCTTCTCCGCCTTTTTCAGGTTGTCCATGCCGTCGCGACGAACGTGGCGGATCGCAACCTTGCTCTTTTCGGCATAATCATGCGCCACCTTCACCAGCGACCGGCGACGCTCTTCGTTGAGCTCCGGCAGGGGAATGCGCAGTGTCTGGCCGTCCATGATCGGGTTCAGGCCGAGATTCGATTCGCGAATCGCCCGGTCCACGGCGCTCACCATGGAGCGATCCCAGATGGACACGCCCAGCATGCGCGGCTCGGGCACCGTGATGTTGGCGACCTGGTTCAGGGGGACGCGCGAGCCGTAGGCTTCGACCATCACCGGATCGAGAACGTTGGCCGAAGCCCGTCCCGTCCGCAGCGAGGCGATGTCGTTCTTGAACGCAGCGATCGCGCCATCCATGCGGCGCTTCAGGTCGTTGAGGTCGATACCTTCACTCATGTTCTATGCTCCGTGCTCGGCCCGTGCGATCCCGCTTTCTGCGAGACCCCTGCCGTTTCAGTTGTCGGTGACGATGGTGGCGCGGCCGCCGCCCGTCAGGATATCGGTGAACCCGCCCTTCTCATGGATCGAGAAGACGATGATCGGAATGCTGTTTTCGCGCGCGAGCGCCACGGCCGAAACGTCCATGACCGCGAGGCCCTTGTCGAGCACTTCGCTATGCGTCAGCCGCTCGAAGCGGGTCGCGTTCGGGTCCTTCTTGGGGTCGGCCGAATAGATGCCGTCCACTTGCGTGCCCTTGAAGATCGCCTGGGCGCCCATTTCCGCTGCGCGGAGGGCAGCGGCCGAATCAGTCGTGAAGAACGGGTTGCCCGTGCCGCCGGCAAAGATCACGACGCGGCCGAGTGACAGGTGGTAGAGCGTCGCGCGCTGGGAAAAGCTCTCGCAGATCTCCGGCATGGCGATGGCCGACAGGACCACCGTGTCGATGTCGAGCTTGCGCAGCGAGGTCGCCAGCGCCAGCGCATTGATGACGGTCGCCAGCATGCCCATATGGTCGCCCGTCACGCGGTCGCCACCCTTGGACGCCACAGCGACACCACGGAAGATGTTGCCGCCACCGACGACCACGCCCACTTCGACGCCCATGGCGCGTGCAGCGGCGATGTCGGAGGCGATCCGGTCGACAACGGTAACGTCGATGCCAAACCCCTGATCGCCCATCAGCGCTTCGCCGGAGGCTTTCAAAAGTACGCGTTTATACAGCGGTTCGGCCGACATCGTCACTCCTGTCGTGGCGCGCGTCCGGTCGTCCGGCGCGCTGTTTGGGTCAAGCATACGGCACCCGCAGAGGCTGCATCGCTTCCGGACGATCAGTCCACCGGATCGACGCTAATTGCGTCCAGCCGGATACACGAAGGGCACCGCGTTGTCCACGCGATGCCCTTCCGATTTGCGCAAAGCTGAAGAAGAATCAGCCCTTGGCGACAGCGGCCACTTCGGCTGCGAAGTCGCTTTCTTCCTTCTCGACGCCTTCGCCGAGCAGGAGGCGGGCCATGCCCGTGACTTCGATCGGCGCGCCGACCGTCTTTTCGGCTTCCTTGATGGCAGCCTCGACCGTGAGGTCGGGGTTCATCACGAAGGACTGGCTGAGCAGCGCGACTTCTTCGAAGAACTTGCGCATGCGGCCATCGACCATCTTTTCGATGATGTTGTCCGGCTTGCCCGACGCACGGGACTGCTCGATGAACACGTTGCGTTCGCGTTCGGCAACCGCTGCATCGACTTCCGTCGAGCGGATGGCGAGCGGGTTGGTGGCAGCGATGTGCATGGCGACCTGGCGGCCGATGGCGTTCAGGGCGTCCTTGTCGCCGGTGGACTTCAGAGCCACGAGCACGCCGAGCTTGCCGAGACCGTCGGCCACCGCATTGTGGATGTAGGTCGAGACGACGCCGTCCTCGACGGAGAGCAGGGCTGCACGGCGCAGCGTCATGTTCTCGCCGATCGTGCCGATCGCGTCCTTGATGCTGTCGGAAACCGACTTGCCGGTCGCGGGATAGGTGGCGGCGTTGATCGCATCGACCGTGCCGTCCGTGTCGACGGCGACTTTGGCGAAGCCGCGAACCAGTTCCTGGAAGGCGTCGTTACGGGCGACGAAGTCGGTCTCGGAGTTGACTTCGATGACGACGGCCTTGGTGCCGGCGCTGGTGATGCCGATCAGGCCTTCGGCGGCCGTGCGGCCTGACTTCTTGTCGGCCTTGGCGATGCCCTTGGCGCGCAGCCAGTCGATCGCGGCTTCCATGTCGCCGTTGGTTTCGCCCAGTGCCTTCTTGCAATCCATCATGCCTGCGCCGGACTTCTCGCGCAGTTCCTTCACCATTGCTGCAGTAATGGTCGTCATCGTCTTGGCCTCTTTCTGTGTCTCGTCCGGTGCGCTCAGATACGGTCGAGCGGCGTTTGCCGGAAAGTGTGTGAGGGTGTGCCCCCTCAGGATGACATCGTGATGAACAGTCTCACCCGATGTGGACCCGCACCGTGGCGGTATCCTCGAAAAGAAGCGGGGCCGCCCACTTCATCAGTCGCAAACGGCCCCGTTCGGTCAATCGTGGCTGGCACCGCTCCGGTGCCGCCGATGATCGTGCTTGGTATCAGGCGTCGGTCGCGACGGCTTCTTCCAGAGCCGGCTCGAGCGGCAGGTCGGCGGATGCGCCGAGGTCGCGGCCGGACGAACCCTGCTGACGGGCGATGCCGTCGAGGGCTGCACGGGCGATCAGGTCGCAATACAGCGAGATGGCGCGAGAAGCGTCGTCATTGCCGGGGATCGCGTAATCGATCTGGTCCGGATCGCAGTTCGAGTCGATAACGGCGACGACCGGGATGCCAAGACGCTTGGCTTCTTCGATCGCGATCGACTCCTTGTTGGTGTCGATGATGAACATCAGGTCGGGAACGCCGCCCATGTCTCGGATACCGCCGAGAGCGCGGTTGAGCTTTTCGCGCTCGCGCTCGAGGTTCAGGCGTTCCTTCTTGGTGAAGCCCGAAGCGTCGGACGCAAGGATCTCGTCGAGCTTGCGCAGGCGCTGGATCGAGTTGGAGATCGTCTTCCAGTTGGTCATCATGCCGCCGAGCCAGCGGGCGTTGACGTAATACTGGGCCGAACGCTTTGCGCTGTCCGCGATGATTTCCGACGCCTGGCGCTTGGTGCCGACGAAGAGAACGCGGCCGCCCTTGGCAACCGTGTCGCTGACGGCCTGAAGGGCGCGCGACAGCATGGGCACGGTCTGTGCAAGGTCGATGATGTGAACGTTGGAACGTTCGCCGAAGATGTAGGGCTTCATCTTCGGGTTCCAGCGGTGAGTCTGGTGGCCGAAGTGAACACCAGCTTCAAGAAGCTGGCGCATGCTGAAATCGGGCAATGCCATGCCGTTTATCCTTTTCCGGTTGAACCTCCGTGGGGAAAACAGCACCATCAGATGACGGTGCCACCGGGCGGAACGCAACGGATGTCTCCCGAAACGTCCCAGACCCCACGTGTGGAATGCGGCCCGCCATACAGCGGGACGCCGCGGATATCAAGGAAAAAGGCGTGAAGTTCGAGGTTTTATGCCCTCAATCGCCGACGCTGCCTACTTGCAGGTGCCCTCGCCGCCCTGCTTGAACATTTCGAGGTTGGCCAGTTTGCCGCTGAGCACGAAGTCCCCGTAATCCATCGTCAGGTCGCGGGTGATGCCATTCTCATAGAGCTTGAAGGCCATGCGGTAGATCGGCACGGCGTCTCCCGTCGCCTCGTCGTTGAAGTAGGAGATCGTCACCGGCCAGAACGGCTTTTGCGCCATCACGCCGGCTTTGCCGACATCCGCATCCTCGTCGCCGGCCTTCGGCTTGTGCTGCGCGCCGACCAGCGTCGTCGTCACCAGCGTCTTGTCGCCGCTGTCGGAGCCGTCGAAGATCCGCGATTCGAAAATTTTGTCGCCGCGCTTGGCGCGGTCGATCACTTCGAGCATATGCTCGGTCGGAAACAGGCTGTGGGCCAGCGCCACCTCCCGCTTGTCCGGCGCCGTCAGGTCCACCGTCACACCGTCCTTGGCGTCATGGGCGAGCCCACGCACTTCCTTGTCCAGCTTCTCGTCGGTGAAGGAGCGCGTGAGGAAGCGGAAATTGCCGGTCTTCAGGTCCTCGAAGGTTGTCGTCTGCTGGTCCGTCAGCCGCACGTCCTCGCCGGTATCCACCTTGGTCACGAAGCGGAAGCTCACCGTATAGCCGTCGCAGGCCGAGCCGTTGAACTCGTAGACCATGCGGCCGTACATGCTGGAAATGCCCGAGCGCTCTGAGGAATCCTTCAGCTCGAGATCGTAGACGGCACGATGCGGAACCAGGATGTTCGCCGTGGCGTTCCCCGTCCCGACCACCGTCGTCCCCAGAAGTGCTGCGGATACGACGACGGATCGGGTCATGCCTGAACGAAACATTCAACTGCTCCTGTTGGATCGACGCGCGATGCTATATTGAAGCATGCGTCGAAAGCGGGGCGGCGGATCGGTTTCCGCCGCAACGCACAATGAAGTGCATGACGCATTCCCCATGAGAATACAATATTGTCCGGAGACATCCATGTCCGCAGAAATCGAAGCCCGCATCGAACAGCTCGGCATCACCCTGCCGGTTGCCGCCGCCCCGGCCGCAAACTACGTCCCCTTCGTCATCAGCGGCCAGCACCTCTATATTTCCGGACAGCTGCCGATGGAAAACGGCAAGGTCGCCGTGCTCGGTCTCGTGGGCGCTGACGTTGATGTCACCGGCGCCCAGCGCGCCGCCGAACTCTGCGCCATCAACGTGCTGGCCCAGGCCAAGGCGGCGCTTGACGGCGATCTCGGCCGCATCCGCCGCATCGTCAAGCTGAACGGCTTCATCGCCTCGGCGCCGGGCTTCACCGACCAGCACCTCGTCATGAACGGCGCGTCAAACCTCATCGTCACCATCCTCGGCGAAGCCGGCGTCCACGCCCGCGCCGCCGTCGGCATGGCCGGCCTGCCCTTCAACGCCGCCGTCGAGATCGACGCCGTCATCGAGATCGCGTGACGAAGATGCCCGCACTTTCTCAGAATAAGGACACTTCTTTCCTAAAGGCCCAGCCGGTCGCCCATCGCGGCTACCACGACATGAACAATGCGATCTGGGAAAACACCATCTCCGCCTTCCAGCGCGCCATCGACCACGGCTACGCCATCGAATGCGACCTGCAATATACGGCGGACGGCGTGCCCGTGGTCTTCCACGATGACGACATGAAGCGCCTCTGCGGCGTCGAGGGCGACATCCGCGTGAAGACCGTCGGCGAACTCGGCCTGTTCTCCATCGGCAACACGTCCGACCGCATCCCCTCGCTCTCCCAGCTCCTGCGCCTCGTCAAGGGCCGCGTGCCCCTGGTGCTGGAGCTGAAGGGCCGCCAGGGCGACGACGAGGGCTTTGCCGATTCCGTGGTCGATATCCTCGAAAGCTATAGCGGCCCGGTCGCGCTGATGAGCTTCGACCACTGGCTGCTCAAGGACCTGAAGGCGCTCGAATCGCGCTTCCCCCTCGGCCTCACCGCCGAAGGCGCACGGCCGGAGGAGTTTGCGCTGCACGAGGAAGCCATGGCGCTCGGTCTCGATTTCATCTCCTACCACTATGGCCACCTGCCGAACCCCTTCATCTCGGCCCAGCGCGACCTCGGCCGCACCGTGATCACCTGGACAGTGCGCGACGAGGCGGCGGCGGACCACACCTTCCTGCATGCCGACCAGATGACCTTCGAGGGCTTCGAACCGCGGCCGCGTTCAACCGGGGATCTGGTGGCCTGACGCATGGCAGACGAAGTCAGCATCCGCATCGAGACGTCGTTCAGGGACATCGACAAGGCCGCCTGGGATCGCCTCATCGGCACGTCGAAGGGCTCGAGCACCCCTGAGGTGCCCTTCAACCCCTTCGTCTCCCACGCCTATCTCTCGGCGCTCGAGGACTCCGGCTCGGCCACGGCCGAGACCGGCTGGCTCGGCCAGCATCTGCTGATGGAAGATGGCAACGGCGCGCTGGCCGGCGCGCTCGTCTGCTACCTGAAGAACCACAGCCAAGGCGAGTACGTCTTCGACCACGGCTGGGCCGATGCGCTGGAGCGGGCAGGCGGGCGCTATTACCCGAAACTCCAAAGCTCCGTGCCCTTCACCCCGGCCACAGGCCCGCGCCTGCTGGCGGCGTCCGAGCCCTTCTCAGCCGAAGCCGTGCACATGGCGCTGGCGGCGGGCCTGACGGAGCTTGCCAAGCGCCACAAGGTCTCCTCCGCCCACGTCACCTTCGTGCCCGAAGCGGAAGTTCCGACCTTCGAGGACGCCGACTTTCTCCATCGCACGGACCAGCAATTCCACTTCACCAATGACAACTATGCCAGCCACGACGATTTCCTGGAGACGCTCGCCTCCCGCAAGCGCAAGGCGCTGAAGAAGGAGCGCCGCGCGGCGCTCGAAAACGGCATCACAGTGGACTGGCTGACCGGCGCGGACTTGACCGAAGAGATCTGGGATCAGTTCTTCCGCTTCTACATGGACACCGGCAGCCGCAAATGGGGCCGCCCCTACCTCACCCGCGCCTTCTACTCGCTGATATCAGAGCGCATGGCCGACGATATCCTCCTCGTCATGGCCAAGCGCGAGGGCCGCTACATCGCCGGCGCCATCAACTTCATCGGCGGCGATGCCCTCTACGGCCGCCACTGGGGTGCGATCGAGGATCACCCCTTCCTGCATTTCGAGGTCTGCTACCACCAGGCCATCGATTTCGCGATTTCCCGCGGCCTGAAGCGCGTCGAAGCCGGCGCGCAAGGGGAGCACAAGCTCGCCCGCGGCTACCTCCCCGTCACCACCCACTCCGCCCACTACTTCACGCATCCCGGCCTGAAACACGCGGTTGCCGATTATCTCGAGCGCGAACGCCTCGACGTGGAAGCCATGGGCGACATCCTCACCGAGCACAGCCCCTTCCGGAAGGGCGAGCGGCAGGATGTGGAATCCGACACCTGATATTTACAAGGGACCTCTCATGACCCAGTACGACACCAACAACATCTTCGCAAAAATCCTGCGCGGCGAGATCCCCTCCCACACGGTCTACGAAGACGACGCCGTCATCGCCTTCATGGACGTCATGCCGCAGGCCGACGGCCACGCGCTCGTCGTGCCGAAATCCCCTTCGCGCAACCTGCTCGACGCCGACCCCGCCACCCTGCCCGCGCTGATCGCCGCCGTCCAAAAACTCGCCGTCGCCTCGAAAAAGGCCTTCGTGGCCGACGGCATCACCATCATGCAGTTCAACGAAGCCCCCGCCGGCCAGTCCGTCTTCCACCTCCACTTTCACATCATCCCCCGCCACGAAGGCCACCCCATGCGCGCCCATTCCGGCACCATGGAAGACGGCGACATCCTGAAGGCCAACGCCGAAAAACTTCGCGCCGCATTGGGATAAGGAAGCCGCGCACGCCACCCTGCCGTCATGCTCGGGCCTGTCCCGAGCATCTGCTGCACTGCCCGAGATCTGAAGGACCATGGTGTTCGCGGGGACGACAGCAGATCCTCGGCACAAGGCCTCGGGATGACGTCTCGCGAGGTCTGCGCGCGTTTCAGTCCTATCGAAACGCCGCCCGCATCAAAAACAGCGCCGCGCCGAGAATCAGCAGCGGCATCACCAAAATCTTCACGAGATAGGAAACCGCGATCGCGATCGAGGCCGTGAACAGGTCGGACGAGATTGCGATACCGTCGGTGATGACCTTGGTCTTGGACGCCACCCCCTCCGTCAGCGAGGTCACCAGCCCGGAGGCCGCCGAGACCGTGCCCGAGATCGCTGATTGCGACTGATCGACCGCCGAGCCGAGCCGCCCGAGGAAACTCGTATCCGGTGCGGCTTGCGGAACGGCGGGCACCTGCGTCTCCCGGAGCGCATCGATCTGCCCGACGGCTTCCGCGTCGTAATCCGCATTGATCCGGTCGAACACGACAGTCGCGCCCTGCCAGGCATCGTCCGTCATGCGCGCGCCCGCATGGAAGGCGACGGCATAGGACAGCGGCAGCACCACCGCCCCCAGCAGGCAGAGCGTCAGCACCGCATGCATCAGCCGCTCCGCAAAGCGCGGCAGCCGACGTCGCGTGAGGCTGACACATGCCCGCAGCAGCGACACGCCGGCAAGCCCGATGGCCGCCACCTTGGCGACCGGCAGGAACAGCGTCGAGAGCACACCCGAGACGATGGCGAGCCAGAAGAGTAGGTCGGCCATCCGGTCGATCGTGTTCGTCACCGGCTGCAGCAGCTGCCCCGGGCTCGCAGTCACCGAAGCCACCCCGACGCCGCCGGTCACATCCGCATCCTTCGCCACGCTCATCACCGAGTTCATCACCCGCAGCGTGCCGTAGAGCGCCGTGCTGCCGATGGTGACGTCGCGATTATACTGCGCCGCTCGGTCCGCCAGCGGATTGACGACGACGAGCAGCACGCCGAGTGCTGCCAGCGCCAGCCAGCGAAGGCAGAGCGCGGCGCGCCTCGGCCCCGAGGCCCGCCGCTGAAGCAGACTGCCATCGCCCGCATCCCGACGCGGCATCCTCCCGTCGATCATAGCTGAGGTATTTCTGGCCATAGGGCTCCCGCTCATCTCGTGTCAGAACCCGAGAAGATAGAGCCCTGCCCCCAGAAAGGCGATGGCCGCGGCGATGCCGATGGCCGGCACCTGCCGTCCGAGAAAGAAGGCGAGCGCGCCGACGGCGATCGACCCCACGCGCAGCCAGAGCGGCGAGCTTTCCAGAACGCCGGTGGGAAACACGATGAGCTTGGAAACGACGCCCGCCACCAGCGCGGTCGCCACGGCCCGCACCCAGTTGAGAACCTCGGAATCCTCCCGTAGCCGCCGCCCGGCGACGACGCCGAGCCAGCGCCAGATGTCGGTCGCGAGAAACCCGGCAATCGCGATGAACACGTAGCCCCAGGCATCCGGTTGCCAGTTCATGCCCATTCCCCCATCAAACCCGGGCCCCCATCAAACCCGTGCCTCCAGCCGCCGGCGCCGCAGCACGTCGAGCCCCCAGGCCAGTGTCCCCCCGACGATGCCGGAAAGCAGCAGGTCGAAATCCGGCGCAAACAGCGTGGCAAACGGCCCGAGCAGAAGGCCGACAACCAGCGCGATATGGATGACCGGATGCCGCCCGGAACTCCAGATGGAGGCGAGGAAATAGACCGGCGTCAGGAAGAAGAGACAACCGGCGACGATCGGCGGAAACTCCGCCACATACTGGTAGAGCACGCCGACGACGAGCATGTTGGCAAGCACGAGGGTCAAGCCGAGGCCCAGCACATAGGAGACCCGGTACACCCGCGGCACATGCTGCACGC
Organism: Ferranicluibacter rubi; assembly: GCF_011603255.1. GTDB lineage: Bacteria > Pseudomonadota > Alphaproteobacteria > Rhizobiales > Rhizobiaceae > Ferranicluibacter > Ferranicluibacter rubi. The sequence goes on from NZ_JAANCM010000018.1 coordinate 19,041, forward strand.
GCTCCATCGCCATGACCCAGGCCGTCACGGCGATCAGGTGGGAGACGATCAGCAGCACCCAGGTGCGCGTTTTTTCCGCACGAATCTCCGGGATCAGCGCCGCCACCATCGGCATCAGCCGGATCGACGATAGCGTCACCGCCACGAAGGCCGCGAAAAGATTGGCCCCGGACTGGATCGAGCCCACGAGAATGAGCTTTGCCGGCAGCGCCCAGACGATCCCCGTCATGAACACCGCCTGATCGACGGGCACGCCCGACTGCTGCGCGAAGGCCGTGAATCCGACGAAGGAAATCAACAGGATCGCCGCCGGCAGGCTGAAAATGCCCTGCATGCCCTTGAGGAACCAGAACCCCGCCGTTCCCTCGCTACCATCATTCCTGAAGTAAGCCACGCCGCCCTTCCCGCACCCGCCCCGCCTTGTCGGCTGCAAACGGTGCCTGAACCTGTATACCGGACCAGATGGCGCGACGACGATCCCCCGTCAAGCCATTCCTACCACGCAGCGCTGGTCGTTGGAGCGAAGGCGATCACGGGGGCTGGGAACGCCCCCGAAATCCCCGATGACCTTGACAGCCGTCTGCCCCGGCCCGCACAAATCTGCCGACCTGCAACCTCCACCCCGCCCGAAAGGACACCGATGACAAGCCTGCGCGAGCGGATCCTTCTCTACGCCTGCCTGACCTCCCTCACCGCGCTCAGCATCGATGGCCTCCTGCCTGCTCTTCGCGGCATCGGCGCCGAAATGGCCGCAACGCCGCCGCTCTCCACCCAGTCCATCATCGCGCTGTTCATCTTCGGCATGGCCATCGGCGAGCTCTTCCTCGGGCCCCTGTCGGACGCCATCGGTCGTCGTAAGGCGCTCCTTCTGGGTCTCGGCCTCTACGCCGTGGGCACCCTCGTCGCCCTCCAGTCAACATCGCTTCCCATGCTGGTGCTCGGCCGCATCCTTCAGGGCATCGGCGTGGCCGGCCCGAAGATCGCCACGCGCGCGATGATCCGCGACCAGTTCGAGGGCGATGCCATGGCCCGCATTCTTTCATTCATGTTCACGCTCTTCATCCTCGTGCCCATGCTGGCGCCGCTTCTGGCGCAAGGCCTGATGATGCTGGCCGGCTGGCGCGCCATCTTCGCAGCCTACCTCGCCATCGCGCTCCTCCTCGGCATCTGGTTCGTCAATCGCCAACCCGAAACGCTGCCCCCGGCCCGCCGCATTCCCCTCCGCCCGAAAAGCCTCCTGGCGAACGCCGCCCGTATCCTCGCATCCCCTCGCGTGACACGCCTCACCCTCGCAACCGGCCTCGTCTTCGGCGCGCAGCTTCTCTATCTCGCGACCGCCGCCGATCTCTTCTTCGACATTTACGGCATCGCCGAGACCTTTCCGCTCTACTTCGCGCTCCTTGCCGTAGGCGTCGGCCTCGCCTCCTTCGTCAATGCGCGATGCGTCTCCCGCTATGGCATGGAGGCGATGGCCCGCGCCGGCTATGCCGGCCTCATCGCAGCCGGACTGGCGCTGCTGGCGGCATCCGCCGTCTGGTCCGGCAGGCCACCGCTCGCTCTCTTCTTGCTGTCCGCCTTCCCCGCCTTCTTCGCCATCGGCATCCTCTTCGGCAATCTCAACGCTATGGCCATGCGCTCGCTCGGCAACATGGCCGGCCTCGGCGCCTCCCTCATCGCCTCCGGCTCCAGCCTCGTCGCCACCCTGTTTGCAACGCTCTTCGGCCGCTTCTACGATGGAACCCTCTTCACCCTCGCAACAGCCCTCGCCCTCGCCGGCATCGTCGCTTTCGTGCTGACCGAGTGGGCGAGGAAGGGTGACGCAGGGGTGATCGAGGCGGTTCGGTAGAAAGCCCGGAGAAAACGAAGGCATAGCCATTCGCGTCCACCACAGGCATGCTGGCGTCACCCCCTGTGGGACAGGGACGAACACCTCGAGCGCGCCGAGCGCCGCCGGAGAAGACCATGGCCCAGAATATCTACGACAACCCCGCCTTCTTCAGCGGCTACAGCCAGCTGCCCCGGCAGGTGAAGGGGCTGGACGGCGCCCCAGAATGGCCCGCCATCCGCGCCATGCTTCCGACGCTGAAGGACAAGACCATTGCCGATCTCGGCTGCGGTTTCGGCTGGGCGGCGCGCTGGATGCGCGCGCAGGGCGCAGCCGAAATCCACGGATACGATCTCTCGGAGAACATGATCGACAGGGCCCGGGCCGATACGGCGGACCCGGCGATCGCCTACCACATCGCGGACCTAGAGACACTGGACCTGCCGCAAGCCCGCTTCGATCTCGTCTACAGCGCCCTGGCCTTCCACTATGTCGAGGACTTCCGCAGGCTCGTGGCGACGATCGGGCATTCGCTGGTCGATGGCGGAGACCTGATCTTCACCATCGAGCATCCCATCTTCATGGCAGCCCGGCACCCCCACTGGATCGCCGACAAAGACGGCCGCAAGACCTGGCCGGTCAACGGCTATTCCATCGAAGGCGAGCGTCGCACCGACTGGTTTGCCAAAGGCGTCCGCAAATACCACCGCACCCTGGCAACGACGCTCAACACGCTCCTTGACGCCGGTTTCGCGATGCGCCGGATCGCCGAATTTGCACCCACGCCAAACCAGATCGCCGCCACGCCGGAGCTTGCCGAGGAGCTGGAACGCCCCATGATGCTCATCGTCTCCGCCCGCAAGACGGGTGCGTGAGAAGGGTTTCCGGTTCGCCAAGCGATCAGCCGAAAACCATACGAGGAGCATCTGCCGCCGACGTCCGAAAGACCCGACATCCGGGCAGAGCACGAACATCCCCGCCCGCGATCGTCATCCCCAGGCCTAGTGCCAAGGATCTGCCGATCCCAACAAAATCAATCCGTTGCAGACGACAGCGACAAGCCCGAACAGGACGAGAGAGCCTTCAACAAACAAAAATGCCGGGCACTGGGCCCGGCATCTCTCGTTCTCTATCGCCTGCGTTTACTTCCGCGGCACCTTCGGAACCGTCCGGCCCTTGCGGGGCGCGGCGTCGGTGCCGGTGTCCTTGGCCGAGGTCGCGTCCGTGTCGTCGGACTTCGCCTTCTTCGGCTTCGGCCCGGTGTCGGCACCCACCGTTTCCATCTCGGCGGCGGCCTTGGCGGCCTTGGTCGGCTTGCGGGGCTTCTGCTCCACCTCAGCCTTCGGCTTGATGCGGGCCGTCTCCGAGATCGTCTCGAGGATCAGCCCCTTCTTGCCGTCCGGCTTCAGACCGACGGTGACCTTGACGACGCCGCCCTTCTTGAGCTTGCCGAACAGGATCTCCTCGGCGAGCGGCTTCTTGATGTGCTCCTGGATCACGCGAGACAGCGGGCGGGCGCCCATCTTCTCGTCGTAGCCCTTGTCGGACAGCCAGGCGATCGCATCCTCATGCAGGTCGAACGTGACATTGCGTTCCGACAGCTGGGTTTCCAGCTGCATCACGAACTTCTGCACGACCTGATGGATGACCGGCGTCGGCAGCGAGCCGAACGGGATCACCGCATCCAGACGGTTGCGGAACTCGGGCGTGAACAGGCGGTTCAGCGCCTCCACATCCTCGCCCTCGCGCTTGGACGAGCCGAAGCCGAAGGCGGCCTTGGCCATGTCGGACGCGCCCGCATTGGTCGTCATGATCAGAATGACGTTGCGGAAGTCGATCTTCTTGCCGTTATGGTCCGTCAGCTGGCCATGATCCATGACCTGCAGCAGAATGTTGAACAGGTCCGGATGCGCCTTCTCGATTTCGTCGAGCAGCAGAACCGAATGCGGATGCTGGTCGATGCCATCGGTCAGGAGACCGCCCTGGTCGAAGCCGACATAGCCGGGAGGTGCGCCGAGCAGTCGCGAGACCGTGTGGCGTTCCATATATTCCGACATGTCGAAGCGCAGCAGTTCGACGCCGAGTGAGACGGCCAACTGCTTGGCCACCTCCGTCTTGCCCACGCCGGTCGGGCCGGAGAAGACGTAGGAGCCGATCGGCTTGTTCGGCTCGCGCAGGCCTGCCCGCGCCAGCTTGATGGCAGACGACAGCGCCTCGATCGCGAGATCCTGACCGTAGACGACCGAGCGCAGTTCCTTTTCGAGGTTGGCGAGAACGGTCTCATCGTCCTTCGAAACGGTCTTGGGCGGAATGCGGGCCATCGTCGCGATGGTCGCCTCGATTTCCTTCTCGGTGATCAGCTTGCGGCGCTTGTTCAGCGGCAGCAGCATCTGGGCCGCACCGGTCTCGTCGATCACGTCGATCGCCTTGTCCGGCAGCTTGCGGTCGTTGATGTAGCGGGCCGACAGCTCGACGGCGGACTTGATGGCCTCGTTCGAGTATTTCAGCTTGTGATAGTCCTCGAAGTAGGGCTTCAGGCCCTTCATGATCTCGATCGTGTCGTCGATGGTCGGTTCGACGACGTCGATCTTCTGGAAGCGGCGTACCAGCGCCCGGTCCTTCTCGAAGAACTGACGATATTCCTTGTAGGTGGTCGAGCCGATGCAGCGAATCGCGCCCGAGGACAGCGCCGGCTTCAGAAGGTTCGACGCATCCATAGCACCGCCAGACGTCGCACCCGCACCGATAACGGTGTGAATCTCGTCGATGAACAGCACGGCGCCCGGATACTCCTCAAGCTCCTTGACGACCTGCTTCAAACGCTCCTCAAAGTCGCCGCGATAGCGGGTACCGGCGAGCAGCGTGCCCATGTCGAGCGAGAAGATTGTGGCGTCCTGCAACGCTTCCGGCACCTTCTTTTCGACGATACGCTTGGCTAGGCCTTCGGCGATCGCCGTCTTGCCCACGCCCGGATCGCCCACATAGAGCGGGTTGTTCTTGGAACGACGGCACAGGACCTGGATCGTGCGATTGACCTCGGTGTGACGGCCGATCAGCGGGTCGATCTTGCCGATCTTGGCCTTCTCGTTGAGATTGACGCAATAGGCCGTCAAGGCATCCTGCGGCTTCTTGGGGCCGCCCTCTTCCTGGTCGCGCGACGCCTTCGGCGCCTCGTCGGTATCCTCGGCGCCGCGCGGCGTGCGCGTTTCCGAAGCGCCCGGCCGCTTGCCGATGCCGTGGCTAATGAAGTTGACAGCGTCGTAGCGCGTCATCTCCTGCTCCTGCAGGAAATAGGCCGCATGGCTTTCACGCTCGGCGAAGATGGCGACGAGCACGTTCGCGCCCGTCACTTCCTCGCGGCCGGACGACTGCACATGAATGACGGCGCGCTGAATGACGCGCTGGAAGCCGGCGGTCGGCTTCGAGTCCTCGTCATACCCGGTGATCAGGTTGCCGAGTTCGTTGTCGACATAGTCCGACACCGTCTTGCGCAAGGCATCCAGGTTGACGTTGCAGGCGCCCATGACGGCAGCCGCATCGCCGTCGTCGATCAGCGCCAGCAGCAGGTGTTCGAGTGTCGCATATTCGTGGTGGCGCTCGTTGGCCAGCGTGAGAGCCTGGTGCAGCGCCTTTTCAAGGCTTGTTGAAAATGTTGGCACGTCGGATCCTCATTTCTTTTCCATGACGCATTGCAGCGGGTGCTGATGCTGGCGGGCGAAATCCATCACCTGCGTCACTTTGGTTTCGGCGACTTCGTAGGTAAAGACGCCGCATTCCCCGACGCCGTGATTGTGGACACTCAGCATGATCAGTGTCGCCGCCTCGGTATCCTTCTGGAAGAAACGCTCCAGCACGTGGATCACGAACTCCATCGGCGTGTAGTCATCGTTCAGAAGCAGCACGCGGTACAGGCTCGGCTTCTTGGTCTGTGTCTTCGTCCTAGACATGACCGAGGTGCCGCGATTGGAATCACCATTCCCATCGCCACTCTTGGCCATCCGGATCGGCAGAGCGATCATTCGTCTTCATTCCCTCGTGGGGTCGCAAAGCTTGGGAGCCCATTGCGACCATTCCATGACACATCAGATAGTGTGTCTCGCAGCGATTTTAAGCCCGTTCCATTCCACTGCAACGATATTCGAACCGCGCCCTCAAGTTTGATGTCTTTTGTCGTCTTCGCCCGGAAAGCGGAGCCGTAAAAGCATGGTCCAGGCACATATGGGGACGATCCGGACACAAAAAAGCCGGCCGCGGCACCCCGCAGCCGGCTTTCGTCATTTCGAAGGGCACGAGCCCTGTATGGCGCCGATCAGGCGGCGGCGGACTTTGCGGCCGAAGCAGCGGCTTTCGTTGCCGTCTGCATGGCGTTCGCGGCCTGCGCCATCGGTGCTTCGTAGGGCTTGTAGCTGTCCTTGGCGAGATCCGTATACATGCCGCCGAGCTTGGTGGCTTCGGAGACGTAGCCCTCATAGGACGACGTCAGGAAGGAGGTCTGCAGTTCGACGGCCGCTTCGATGCTGCGCACGCCGGTCAGCTTCTGCATATGCGCCACGCTGTCCTCGAAGCTCTTCTTGGAATACTCCGCCGCTTCCATGGCAATCGCCTGAAAGCCCTTGGTCATGGCAGCATAGCTGTTGGTCATGATTTCCATGGCGTCTTTTCCGGCAAAACCGGCATTCGAGAAGTTGAACATGCGCATTCCTCCTGATGTCTTTGATCGCAATAGCTTAGGTGCAGTGCACAATAAAGTCAAGTTTCGGCAGTGCAGTGCACCATCTCGTGATTCACGAAGCCTCGTCGTGCGGACACGAAAAAGCCCGGCGGGCAGTGGCCGGCCGGGCTGAAATGTCATTGGGATGCGAACGTTGAGGCGAAAACCTCAGAGATCGATGTCAAGGATCGCCATGGAGAAGCTGAAGGACAGTTCTCCGTCTTCCTCGTCGCGAAACACCACGCCTAGAAACTCGTCTCCGAGATAGACCTCGGCCGACTCGTCCTTCTTGGGACGAGCCTTGACGACGATCTGCGGGTTGAAAATGCGCTTGAAGTAGGCTTCGAGTTTTTTGATGTCTTCAGGCTTCAAGTCGTGTCTCCTAGCAGTTTTAGAGTGCGGCGCTTCTCTCATAAAGCCGCAAGGGGTGTAAACCCTGCATCAACGGCGATTGCAGCCGCTACACACAAGCTGTGCAGGGAGCGCAGGTTCCCAAAAAAAAGCGTCAGGCCTCAGATCTCGAAGCTTTGCAGTACCTGATCCATCGAGCGCGACGGCTCCGAGCAGCCGGCCTCGCCCACCACCCGCGCCGGCACGCCGGCAACGGTCACCTTCGGCGGAACCGGCTTCAGCACCACAGAACCCGCCGCCACACGCGAACATTGGCCGACATGGATATTGCCGAGGATCTTGGCGCCCGCGCCGATCAGCACGCCATTGCCGATCTTCGGATGCCGGTCGCTGCCCTCCTTGCCGGTGCCGCCCAGCGTCACCCCGTGCAGGATCGAGACATTGTCGCCGATCACGGCCGTTTCGCCGACGACGAGGCCTGTGGCATGGTCGAGGAAGATCCCCTTGCCAATCCGCGCGCCGGGATTGATGTCGGTCTGGAACACCGAGGACGAGCGGCTTTGCAGGTAGAGCGCCAGATCGCGCCGTCCGCGCAGCAGCAGCCAATGGGCCAGCCGATGGGTCTGGATGGCGTGGAAACCCTTGAAATAGAGGATCACTTCCATGAAGCGGGTGCAGGCGGGATCGCGGTCGTAGACGGCCTGGATATCGACGCGCAGGATACCGGCCCATTCCGGCCAGTCCTCGGCCATCTCCAGAAAGGCCTGACGCACGAGGCTCGCATCGAGATCGGCATGGTCGAGGCGCTGCGCGATCCGGTGGATGACGCTGTCCTCCAGCGAACGCTGGTTGATGATCGTGGAATAAAGGAAGGCCGACAGCATCGGCTCGTGCGCCGACGCATGCAGCGCCTCGTCCTTCATGCTGTCCCAGATCGGGTCCATCGTCTTGACGGTCTCGTTCGAACGCATGTCCATGATCATGTCGGTCCTGGCGACCATGTCGCACTCCTTCGCGGCCGCACGTCTGCGGATCGGGTTTTCATGACAATAGGGCAGTTTCGCCCAAGTTTAAATGGGGGGCCTCAGCCTTCTTGGTTCTCGGCCTCATGCTCGCCAAGAAACGCCAGAACCGCCGCCTTGAACACCCGGTCGCCGACGGCGAGCATGTGGTCGCGGTTGGGAATGTCGATCGCGACCGCCCGCGGCATCAGATCGGCCAGCGCCTGGCCCGAGCCCGCGATGTCGTCCTTCGTTCCCACGCCGATCAGCGTCGGCACGTCGATCCGGCCCATCTCGGCTTCGGTCAGCAGTTCGCGCGATGTGGCGATGCAGGCAGCAAGGGCTTTCCTGTCGCTCTTCGTCTGGTCGGCGAACATGCGGAACATCCGCCCGCGCTCATGGCTGACGTCGTCGAGCGACGGCGCCAGCAGCGCGTCGGCGATCGGGTCCCAGTCGCCCACCCCCGTCACCATGCCGATCCCGAGGCCGCCCAGCACCAGCGTGCGCACCCGGTCGGGATGGGACAGCGCCAGAAACGCCGACACCCGCGCGCCCATCGAATAGCCCATCACATGCGCGGAGCCGAGCCCAAGATGCGTCAACAGGGCGACCGCATCGCCCGCCATGGCATCGGGATGGTAGAGGGCGGGATCGGTCGGCTTGCTGCTGGCCCCATGGCCGCGATTGTCGAGCGCGATCACCCGGTAGCCGGCATCGCCCAATGTCTTCAGCCAGCCGGGAAACACCCAGTTGACGCTCGCCGACGAGGCGAAGCCATGGATCAGCAGCACCGGCGCGCCGGCCGGATCTCCCGCATCGAAGAAAGCGATATCGAGCCCCTCATGGCGGAAGCTCGAAAAGGGTGGCGGTGACAGATCCATCTCGGCGGGTCCTGTGATATTGTCTTAACAGTTCCCTTTAAAGCCGAGTGCCTTGCGGAAAAACCCCGTGCCCTGCAAAAAACGCGGGCGAGTGCCGGCAATCGTCTACCTTTTTGCGCCGAACCGGCCTAATGTCCGCGCCGAAAGCGCCTGACCCTCCCCCGCGGCGGCGCGACAGACAGACGAGACAGTGGAGAACGACATGGCCGGGCACGGTATTCCTCATTTCCAGAACGATGGCGGTCACGCGGTGATCGAGGTCGGCGTCAAGGAATTCATGTGCACCGGCGCCTCCGTGCCCTACGATCATCCGCACATCTATCTCGACATGGGCGACGACAACGAGAAGGTCTGTTCCTACTGCTCGACCCTCTTCCGCTTCAACGGCGCGCTGAAGATGGATGAGACCCGCCCGACCGGTTGCCTGTTCCAGACCAAGGCGGCCTGACGGCCTCGCACCGTGACGAATCCGCCGCCCGGATCCGGCCCTTGCCGCACCATCACGGACCTGCCGCAAAAGCGTTTGCCTGGCACACGCGCACCCATCACCGTGGTCGGAGCCGGCATAGCCGGCCTCACCGCAGCCCTGTCACTCGCAGCCAAGGGCTTCGAGGTCGATATCGTCGAGCGGGCGGCAAACCTCGATGAGGTCGGCGCCGGCTTGCAGCTATCGCCGAACGCGACGCGCATTCTCGATGCTCTCGGCCTGACCGCAAGGCTGCAGCCCCATTGGGTGGAGCCATCGGAGATCCGCCTCGTCGATGGCCGCAGTCTCCGGACGATCGCGAAGGTTCCGGCCGGCGCCTTCGCCCGCACCCGCTGGCACGCGCCCTACGCCGTCATTGCGCGCTCCGCGCTCCAGGGCGCGCTGGCAGATGCCGTGCGCGCCCACCCGCTCTGCCGCCTGCATCTGGACACGGCCATTTGCGATGCAACGCCAGCGTCGCTCTCGGCCATCACGCGGCGCCTGCCGGGCCTCATCGTCGGTGCCGACGGCATCGGCTCCAAAGTCCGCCTCGCCGTTGCAGGCCACGGAAAGGCCCGCCTTTCCGGCAACATCGCCTGGCGGCTCACCCTGCCCCGCCACGCCGCGGTGTCGCCCTTCGATCCCACCGTCGTCACGGCCTATCTCGGCCGCCGCGCCCATCTCGTCGCCTATCCGATCGGCGCGTCCGGCGGTGTCAATCTTGTGGCCATCGGCAGCGGGATGACGCAGGCGGACACGAGCGAAGAGGCTTTCCGGGCGGCCATTGCGCAGCTTCTTTCGGGCTGGCACCCCGACATCCGGTCGGCACTCTCCAGGGCCGGAACGCTCGGTTCCTGGCCCTTGATCGAGGTCGAGGACGGTGCATGGCACGACGGCACGCGCATCCTCATCGGCGATGCCGCCCACGCCATGATGCCGTTTGCCGCCCAGGGCGCCGCCATGGCCATCGAGGATGCCTTCGAACTTGCAGACGCGATCGGAAAACACGGCGACCTCACCGCGTGTCTCGACGCCTTCGTCCAGACCCGCAAGGCGCGCGTCGCCCGCGTGCGCGCCCGCGGCGCCTTCAACCGCTTTGCCTACCACGCCTCCGGCCCCGTCCGTCTCGGCCGAAACCTTGTCCTGTCGTTGCGCACGCCGGAAAGACTGGCCGAGGATTTCGACTGGCTCTACGGCCATCGCCTCCCCGGCCAGAAGACGCCTTAAGCGCTGACCGCCGCCGCTGCCGCAAACCCGGCTTCCAGATCCCGCCGCAGATCCGGCACGTCCTCGAGCCCGATTTGCAGCCGGATGACCGGCCCCTCCGCCGGCTGCTTGCAGATCGTCCGGTCCGACAGCCCGACAACGAGCGCGAGGCTCTCATACCCGCCCCAGGAATAGCCGAGCCCGAAGATCGAGAGCGCATCGAGAAACGCATGCGCCCGCGCCTTTACCTGCGCCTGCTCGGAGACCTTGAGCACGAAGGAGAAGATCCCGCTCGCGCCCGTGAAATCCCGCTTCCAGATGTCGTGGCCCGGAAAACGCGGCAGCGCCGGATGCAGCACCCGCTCCACGTCCTCGTGCTCTTCCAGCCAGCGGGCGAGATTGAGCGCGCTTTCCTGATGCCGCTCCAGCCGCACGCCCATGGTCCGCAGGCCGCGCAGGATCTGATAGCTGTCATCCGGCGAGCCGCAGATGCCGAGCGTGATCGTCGCCTCGTGCAGCTGTTCCCAGTGCTTGGCATTGGCCGAAACCGTGCCCATCAGAATGTCGGAATGCCCGCTAGGATACTTCGTCGCCGCATGGATCGAGATATCGACGCCATGATCGAGCGGCTTGAAATAGAGCGGCGTCGCCCAGGTATTGTCCATGGTCACGACGCAGCCATGCCTGTGCGCCACGCCCGAGATTGCCGAGATGTCCTGCATCTCGAACGTGTTGGAGCCCGGCGCTTCGGTATGCACCAGCCGGGTGTTCGGCCGGATCAGCGCCTCGATGCCGGCGCCGATGGCGGGATCGTAATATTCGACCGTCACGCCCATCCGCGTCAGCATCGTGTTGCAGAAATTCCGCGTCGGGAAATAGACGCTGTCGACGATCAGCGCGTGATCGCCGGAGGAGAGGAAGGCGAGAAACGGCACGGTGACGGCCGCAAGCCCGCTTGGCACGAGAATCGTGCCCGCCGACCCCTCCAGCGCGTCGATCGCCTCGCAGAGCGCATCCGTGGTGGGCGTACCGCGCGTGCCATAGGTGTACTTCTGCGCCCGCGTGTCCATCGTCCGCGCATCGGGAAACAGCACCGTGGAGGCCCGCACGATCGGCGGGTTGACGAAACCGTGATAGTCCGACGGCACGTTGCCCGTATGCGCAAGCCGCGTGTTCACACCCGCCGTCGCCAGAAAATCCCTCTTGTCGCTCATGTCTAGGTCCTTGTCCTCAAAGCAGCAACGCATGCCCCCGGGCGCCGTCCTGCCCACGGCAGCGCGTCGTCCTCAGGGGGTCTTTCGAGCTTCTTGTCGGTCCGCTTCGCGTCAAAGGTCAAGCCCGGATCGTCAGATCCAGCGAAGCCCGCGCCTAACGCTGCCTCATTTTTCGCCAGCACTTTGCACTCACCAGCAGGATAAGCGGATAAAATGAGCAGACCGTCCGATAATGTTGAAACGGCCTAGAATTTCGGCAACGTGACTTGACCCGTCAGACATTTACGAATGAGATAGACCCCACTCGCGCCAGGAGGGTGGCGGGGGCGTTTCTTCCGGCAAGCCGTCAAGGCATCCGGGATGAGGGCGACAGAAAACTTAAAAAAGGGTCTCAAGAATGGCAACAAGAATTCTCCCGATCGTGATCGGCGCCGCTGTCCTGGGTTTCGGTGCCCATGCAGCTTCCGCCGGCACGCTCGATGACGTGAAGGCCAAGGGCTTCGTGCAGTGCGGCGTGAACGGTTCCAACCTCGCGGGCTTCGGTGCCCAGGACTCTTCCGGCAACTGGACCGGCCTCGACGCCGACCTCTGCAAGGGCGTTGCCGCTGCCGTTTTCGGCGATGCGACCAAGGTCAAGTTCACCCCCCTATCCGCCAAGGACCGCTTCCCGGCGCTGCAGTCGGGCGAAATCGACATGCTCGCCCGCAACACGACCTGGAGCGCCAGCCGCGACAGCCAGCTCGGCTTCGACTTCCGCGCGGTCAACTATTATGACGGCCAGGGCTTCATGGTGAAGAAGGAACTCGGCGTGAAGTCGGCTCTGGAGCTCAACGGCGCCTCCGTCTGCGTCCAGTCGGGTACCACCACCGAGCTCAACCTCGCCGACTACTTCCGCGCCAACAAGATGGAATTCAAGCCCGTCGTGTTCGAAGCGCAGGACGAAGCCGACGCCGCCTACAATGCCGGCCGTTGCGACGTCTACACCACCGACCAGTCGGGCCTCTATTCGATCCGCCTGAAGATGGCGAACCCGGCTGATCACGTCGTTCTCCCGGAAATCATCTCCAAGGAGCCGCTCGGCCCCGCCGTTCGCCAGAACGATTCGAAGTGGTTCGACGTCGTGTCCTTCACGCATTACGCCACGATCACGGCGGAAGAGTTCGGCATCACCCAGGCCAACGTCGAAGAAATGAAGAAGTCGGAAAACCCCGACATCAAGCGTTTCCTCGGTGAAGAAGCCAACAGCACGCTCGGCGCCGATCTCGGCCTGCCCAAGGACTGGGCCGTCCAGGTCATCAAGGCCGTCGGCAACTACGGCGAACTGTTCGAACGCAATGTCGGCCAGGGCTCCCCGCTCAAGATCGAGCGTGGCCTGAACGCGCTGTGGAACAAGGGCGGACTGCAGTACGCACCGCCGATCCGTTGATCGACCGCTGATATCGAGGGGGCGGGCTCGGTCCCGTTGTGGCATGGCCCGCCCCTTCTTCAGACTTCAGAACGTCTTGAACACCCGGAAAAAAGGGTGACCGACAGGGGACAAGTGAATGGCTGCAAACGACGTCCGCACCGGGGGCGGCGCGCATCGACCGACGATGTCGCTTCTCTATAATCCGGCTTTCCGAAGCATTCTCTTCCAGATCGTGACCGTGGTCGTCGTCTTCGGCGCCATCTACTATGCCGCGACCAACGTCGTCGCCAACCTCGCACGCTCCGGCATGTCCAGCGGCTTCGGCTTCCTCAACAGCCGCGCCGGCTTCGACATCGGCCAGCAGCTGATCGCCTACTCACCCGATTCCACCTATTTCAGCGCGCTTCTCGTCGGCCTGCTCAATACCTTGCTCATCGCCTTCTGGGGCATCATCACGGCGACCATCGTCGGCCTGCTGATCGGCATCGGCCGTCTGTCGAAGAACTGGCTGATCGCCAAGCTCTGCACGATCTACGTCGAAGTCTTCCGCAACATCCCGCCGCTGCTCGTCATCTTCTTCTGGTATCTCGGCGTCCTCGCGCTCCTGCCGAACGTCCGCACCATCTTCCAGCATGTGAAGGACAATCCCGGCGCCTTCTTCTTCGTCAGCAATCGCGGCATCTACTTCCCGTCCCCCGTTCCCGGCGAAAGCTTCGTCTATGTCGCCGCCGCCTTCGTTCTCGGCATCCTCGCGGCCATCGCCTTCACCAAGTGGGCCACCGCTCACCAGCTGAAGACCGGCAAGCGGCCGCCTGTCCTGGCCGTCAATCTCGGCCTGATCGTCGCCTTGCCCCTCGTCGTCTTCCTCGTGCTCGGCAGCCCGATGACGCTCGATTATCCCGTGCCCGGCTCGTTCAACATGAGCGGCGGCATGGTCATCGGCCCGGAATTCCTGTCGCTCTACCTGGCACTGTCCTTCTACACGGCCTCCTTCATCGCTGAAATCGTGCGCGCCGGCATACGCGGCGTCGCGACCGGCCAGACGGAAGCCTCCTACGCGCTCGGCCTGCGCTCCGGCCTTGCCACCCGCCTCGTCGTGCTGCCGCAGGCCATGCGGATCATCATCCCGCCGCTGACCTCGCAGTATCTCAACCTCATCAAGAACTCGTCGCTGGCCGTCGCTGTCGGCTTCGCAGATCTCGTCGCCGTCGGCAACACGATCCTCAACCAGTCCGGCCGCTCGATCGAGATCATCTCCATTTGGATGCTGATCTACGTCTCGATCAGCCTGATCACGTCCGTCTTCATGAACTGGTTCAATGCCCGCATGGCACTGGTGGAGCGCTGATATGGCCCAGAACATCGCCTTCGTCCGCCATGATTTCATCGCGCCGGAAACCCCGCCCTCGACGGATTCGACCGTCGTCGGCTGGCTGCGCAAGAACCTGTTCGCGACGCCGACCGACAGCGTCCTCTCTCTGATCGGCATCTTCGCCGTCCTCTACTACCTGCCCGGCGCCCTCAACTGGCTCTTCATCCAGGCCGTATGGACCGGCGCCGATCGCACGGTCTGCACCACCGCGGCACAGGGCGGCATCCAGCCGGATGGCTGGAGCGGTGCCTGCTGGGCCTATGTCAACGATCGCTTCATCCAGTTCATGTTCGGCTCCTACCCGCGCGATCAGCTCTGGCGGCCTCTGCTGGTGCTGGCCATCGCCATCGCCATTCTCATCCCGTTCCTGATGCCGAAGGTCCCGCGCAAGGGGCTGAACACCATCCTGCTCCTCATCGTCCTGCCGATCATCGCCTATGTGCTGCTGCTCGGCGGGCGGTTCGGCCTCTCCTATGTCGAGACGTCGCTCTGGGGCGGGCTGATGGTCACGCTCATCTTGTCCTTCGTCGGCATCGCCGTCTCGCTGCCGCTCGGCATCGTGCTGGCGCTCGGGCGGCGGTCGGAAATGCCGATCGTCAAGACCGCCTGCGTCGTGTTCATCGAGTTCATCCGCGGCGTCCCGCTGATCACCGTCCTGTTCATGGCGAGCGTGCTCCTGCCGATGTTCCTGCCGCCGGGCACCAACTTCGACAAGTTCCTGCGCGCGCTCGTCGGCGTCTCCATCTTCGCCGCCGCCTACATGGCCGAAGTCATCCGCGGCGGCCTGCAGGCCATTCCGAAAGGGCAGTACGAAGCAGCCGACGCGCTCGGCCTCAACTACTTCCACAAGACGACCTTCATCATCCTGCCGCAGGCGATCAAGCTGGTCATTCCCGGCATCGTCAACACCTTCATCGGCCTGTTCAAGGATACCTCGCTCGTCACCATCATTTCGATGTACGATCTGCTCGGCATCGTGAAGGCCAGCTTCGGTGACAGCGGCTGGAGCACGCCGGTGACCCCCATGACGGGCCTCATCTTTGCCGGCTTCGTCTTCTGGATCTTCTGCTTCGGCATGTCACGCTATTCCGCCTTCGTCGAGCGTCGCCTCGATACCGGCCACAAACGATAACACGAGGGACTGACCATGGCTGAAGCCGCCCAGAAATTGACTGTTTCGTCCACCGACGTCGCCATCGAGATCGTCGGCATGAACAAGTGGTACGGGGATTTCCACGTGCTGCGCGATATCAACCTGAAGGTCATGCGCGGCGAGCGCATCGTCATCGCCGGCCCCTCGGGCTCCGGCAAATCGACGATGATCCGCTGCATCAACCGGCTGGAGGAACACCAGAAGGGCACCATCATCGTCGATGGCATCGAGCTCACCAACGATCTGAAGAAGATCGACGAGGTCCGCCGCGAAGTCGGCATGGTGTTCCAGCACTTCAACCTCTTCCCGCACCTGACGATTCTCGAAAACTGCACGCTCGCCCCCATCTGGGTCCGCAAGATGCCGAAGAAGCAGGCCGAGGAAATTGCGATGCACTATCTGCAGCGCGTGAAGATCCCCGAACAGGCCCACAAATACCCGGGCCAGCTCTCCGGCGGCCAGCAGCAGCGCGTCGCCATCGCCCGGGCGCTGTGCATGAAGCCGAAGATCCTGCTCTTCGACGAGCCGACCTCGGCTCTCGATCCGGAAATGGTCAAGGAAGTCCTCGACACCATGGTGAGCCTTGCCGAGGAAGGCATGACCATGCTCTGCGTCACCCACGAAATGGGCTTCGCCCGCCAGGTCGCCAACCGCGTCATCTTCATGGACCAGGGCCAGATCGTCGAGCAGAACGCGCCTGCCGAATTCTTCGACAACCCGCAGCACGAGCGCACCAAGCTCTTCCTCAGCCAGATCCTGCACTAGAGTTTGTCAGGGATAAGGGGAATCCGGTTATCCCGAAGAGACAAACGACAACAGAGGGATTGAGAGTCTGGCTGGTTCAGAATGAACCTGACAGACTCTAGAGCATTTCCAGCCGAAGCGGCGTCGCTTCGGCGTCGGAGAATGCTGCGAAAGCAAGAGGTGGTGCTGTTCCGGTGAACGCGTGTTAACCGAAACGGCATGAATCGCTTAGATCTCCCCACGGCGCGCAGCATTTTTCATCCTGCGCGCCCGTCACCCGCTTGAGCTTATCCGCCACATCCTTATGCTAGGCATACAGCCTGAGAGTGTATGACGCTTTCAGGGGCCAAGACGGGAAGAGCCGGAATCTTTTCCGGATGGGGTGGGGATATGACAGGCAGCAAGACACCGTTCACGACGATCTCGGCGACGGGCAATCCGAATATCGATGGCGTGCTCTCGAACAATGCCTGGAGCGGCGGGGCCCTGACCTACGCCTTTCCTGCAACGCGGGCCGACTACGATTATGACGATCTCTCCGGGAGCTTCTTTCCCGTCTCTCCGCAGCAGGTCGCTGCCGCCCTGTTCATCATGGAGCAATCCAGCGGCAACGCGGCCGACGATGGGTTCTCGCTCGAAGGCTTCACGCTTCTCGATCTCCGCCGCGGCAGCCCGACCGACGCCACCCTGCGTTTCGCCGGCACCGACACGGCCAACCCGACCGCTTTCGCCTTCTACCCCGGCCCGTCGTCCGTTTCGGGCGATATCTGGTTCGGCGATGGCTACGCCGGCACGGATTTCGACTACCTGAAGCCGAAGGCGGGCAATTATGCCTGGCATACCCTCGTCCACGAACTCGGACACGCGCTCGGCCTGAAGCACGGGCACGAGGCGGAAATGAACGCCGCCCTGCCGCGAGGCATGGACAGCGTCGAGTTTACGGTGATGACCTACAAGGCCTATATCGGCGCATCCGTCGAAGACGGCTACAGCTATGGCGCCTATGACGCGCCGCAGACCTTCATGGCGCTCGATATCGCGGCCCTGCAGGCCATGTATGGCGCCGACTACAGCGTCATGTCCGGCGATACCGTCTACCGCTGGACGCCGAAGACGGGCGCGACCATCATCGACGGCCAGACCACCATTTCACCAGGCGCCAACAAGATCTTCGCGACCCTCTGGGACGGTGGCGGCAGGGACACGTTCGACCTGACGGCGTACAAGACCAACCTATCGATCGATCTTCGCGCCGGCGGCTTTTCCGTGTTCGACAAGGCGCAGCTCGCCGATCTCGGTGGCGGCCCGAATGGCGGTCATGCGCGCGGCAATATCTTCAACGCGCTGCTGCACGACGGCAACACCGCCTCGCTGATCGAGAACGTCAATGCCGGCTCCGGCAACGACCGCATCGTCGGCAACGAGGTCGCCAATTTTCTCGCGGGCAATGGCGGCAAGGACACGCTGTTCGGCCTCAACGGCAACGACATCCTCATGGGCGGTGCCGGGGCCGATGCGCTCGACGGCGGCAACGGCCTCGACACGGCCTCCTATCTCGACGCGACCGCCGGCATTACCGCAAGCCTGCTCAAGCCCTCGGGAAACAAGGGTTTTGCCGCGGGCGATACGTTCAAGTCGATCGAGAACATCACAGGCTCGGCTTTTGCCGATACGCTCACCGGCGACAATGCCGCCAATCGCCTGGACGGCAGCAAGGGCAATGACAGGCTGAGCGGCGGCAACGGAAACGATACGCTGATCGGTGGGGTCGGCAGCGACATCCTGACCGGCGGCGCCGGCGCCGATACCTTCGTCTATGCCAGCTGGACGGAGTCGCAAACCGCCACCAAACTGCGCGACACGATCACCGACTTCTCGTCCAGCAGCGGCGACCGCATCGACCTCTCCGGCATCGACGCCAACCTTCTCTTGGACGGCGTGCAGCATTTCTCGTTCATCGGCGCGAGCACCTTTACCAAGACCGGCGGAGAACTCCGCTTCGCGACCCTCAAGTCCACGACCTATGTCTACGGCGATCTCGACGGCGACGGAAAATCCGATCTCGCCCTCTACTTCGACGACCGCCTGACCCTGCAAGCCGGCGACTTCATCGTCTGACAGGCACGCCTTGCCCAGAACCGCCCCTCACCCCGCTTGCGGCGCGAGGGGACGCACCAAGCGCGGCGCTTTCATATGTGGCGAAAGCCATGCCCCAAGTCCCTTCGCCCCGCGCGCGGGGAGAAGGTGGCGGCAGCCGGATGAGGGGCTGCTACAGGCCTTTGCGGGTGCGGCTCTAAAGAAAAACCCTCTCTGGCCTGCCGGCCATCTCCCCCACAAGGGGGGAGAAGACATGCGGCGGCCGCTCGTGCTTTCGTGGGCATCGAGCGTCTGGCAAGGCTTCTGCAGGTACGATCTTGGACGTGGAACGAGCGGCCCGCCCCGAGTCTTCTCGCCCCTTGTGGGGGAGATGGCCGGCAGGCCAGAGAGGGTCTTTCTTGTCCAACCCCCTCATCCTCACCCCAAAAACATCACCCCACGAACGCCCGCTCGATCACGAACTCGCCCGGCTTGTTGTTCGAACCCTCGTTCAGTCCAGCCTCTTCCAACAGCAGCTTCGTGTCCTTCAGCATCTCGGTCGAGCCGCAGATCATGCCGCGGTCGATCTCAGGGTCGAAGGCGGGGACGCCGAGGTCGGTGAAGAGCTTGCCGTTGCGGATAAGGTCGGTGATGCGGCCGCGGAAGGGATAGTCCTCGCGGGTTGCGGTGGCGTAGTGGCGCAGTTTGTCCCCCACCACTTCGGCCAGGAACTCGTGGTTGCGGATTTCCTCGATCAGGTCGAAGCCGTATTTCAGCTCGGCCACGTCGCGGGTGGTGTGGGTCAGAATGACCTCGTCGAACTTTTCGAACGTTTCCGGCTCGCGGATCAGGCTGGCAAAGGGCGCGATGCCGGTGCCGGTCGAGAACATATAGAGCCGCTTGCCGGGCGTCAGCGCGTCCAGCACCAGCGTGCCCGTCGGCTTCTTGCGCATAAGCACCTGGTCGCCGGGCTGGATGGCCTGGAGATGTGAGGTCAGCGGCCCATCCGGCACCTTGATCGAGAAGAACTCCAGTTCCTCGTCCCAGGCGGGGCTGGCGATCGAATAGGCGCGATAGACCGGCTTGCCGTCGACCATCAGGCCGATCATGGCAAACTCGCCCGAGCGAAAGCGGAAGCCGGCCGGACGTGTCATGCGGAAGCGGAACAGCCGGTCGGTATAATGCGTGACGCTGGTCACGGTCTCGGCAAATACGCCGGCCGGTACGGTCGCGGCGAAATCCTCTGTCTTGGCCGGAGCATTCATCTGTGCGTCTCATCCTCGTGGGTGCGTCGAGCCGAAGCTCGGATACGGAGCGAGCGAAAGGCTGACTGCGCCTCTCAGGTTTTCATGCGCGGAATATTCCAAACCGGCGCCCAAGGAAAGCAATTCCATTTCAAAATCACGCGGCAGCGGAGATTGCCGCAGCGCATGAGCGTCCATCACCGCGCGACAGAAGAGCAGGCCGGATCAGGAAACCCGCCGCCAGCTATAGGAGCCGGCCTCACCAGACGGCCGCGCCGTCGGCTGGTAATGCTCGTCGATGCCGGGCAGGCGCCCTTCGCCCAGCCGCTTCAGCGCCGTTGCATTGGTCACGGCAAAACTGTCGATGCCACAGCGCAGCATCAGCGGCACCTGGTCGATCAACACGTCGCCGATGGCGCGGATCTCGCCGTCGAACTTCAGCCGCGACCGCAAGAGCGAAGCGTGCGAAAACGCCCGCCCGTCGTTGAAGGCGGGAAAAGCGACGGCGACGAGCGCGATATGGTCGAGATAGGGCTGCAGCCGCGACACGTCGTCGGCCGGGTTCACCAGCACGCCGAGCCCGGTCTCCCCGGCTTCCGCTTTCTCGATGAAGGTCGTCAGCCCGTGGATCGCGCGCTCGTTGGAGCCGGCCTGCGTCTCCCCAGTCTCAATGACCTCTGCCTCGAGAACCCATGCGTCGTCGGTCACGAACCCGGTCGTCTTCCAGATCTGCGTCATCTCAGGCGGCTTCCTGTTCCTTGGCGCCGTACAGCGCATCCTTGAAGGGCTGCGGGCCCACGCGGCGGTAGGCGGCGAGGAAGGTCTCCTCCTTCGACAGCCGCAGGCCGAGATAGGTATCGACGATCGTCTCCACCGCATCCGTCACCTTCTCCGGCTCGAACCCGCGACCGATAATCTCGCCGATCGAGGTCGTCTCGTCGCCGGAGCCGCCGAGCGTGATCTGGTAGAGCTCGGCCCCCTTCTTCTCCACGCCCAGCAGGCCGATATGGCCGACATGGTGGTGGCCGCAGGCATTGATGCAGCCGGAGATCTTGATCTTCAGCTCGCCGATATTGGCCTGCCGCTCGGGATCGCCGAATCGCGTCGAAATCTCCTGCGCCACCGGAATGGAGCGGGCATTGGCCAGCGCGCAATAGTCGAGCCCGGGACAGGCAATGATATCGGTGATCAGCCCGGCATTAGCCGTCGCCAGCCCCGTCGCCACCAGCCCGCGATAGACGGCCTCGAGATCGGCCAGCGCCACATGCGGCAGGATGATGTTCTGCTCGTGGCTGATGCGGATCTCGTCGAAGGCGTAGTCCTCGGCGATATCGGCCACGGCCTCCATCTGCACGTCGGTCGCGTCGCCCGGAATGCCGCCGATCGGCTTCAGCGAGATCGTCACCATGCCGTAATCGGGGTTCTTGTGCGGCGCCACGTTCTGGTGCACCCAGCGGGCGAAGTCCGGATCGGCCTTCTTCCAGCTCGCAAGGTTCGCCCAGCCCTCGGGACGCTCACCCAGCGCCGGCGGCGCGAAGTAAGCGGAGATCGCCGCGATATCGGCGTCGGGCAGCTTCAACTCTGTGTTCTTCAGCTGCAGGAATTCCTGCTCCACCTGCCCTGCCAGCACCTCGGCGCCGGTCTCGTGCACAAGGATCTTGATGCGCGCCTTGTACTTGTTGTCGCGCCGGCCGTGCAGATTGTACACGCGCATGATCGCGGTGGTGTAGGACAGCAGGTCCTCTTCCGGCAGGAAGTCGCGGATCTTCTTGGCGATCATGGGGGTGCGCCCCTGCCCACCGCCGACATAGACGGCAAAGCCGATGCGGCCCTGATCATCTTTCTTCAGGTGCAGCCCGATATCGTGCACCTGGATCGCGGCGCGGTCGCGCTCGGCCCCGGTCACGGCGATCTTGAACTTGCGCGGCAGGAACGAGAATTCCGGATGCACCGACGACCACTGCCGCAGGATTTCGGCGTAAGGCCGGGGGTCGGCGACCTCGTCGGCAGCGGCACCCGCAAAATGGTCGGCCGTCACGTTGCGAATGCAATTGCCCGAGGTCTGGATCGCGTGCATCTCGACGCTGGCGAGATCGGCCAGAATGTTCGGCGTGTCGGACAGCGCCGGCCAGTTGTACTGGATGTTCTGCCGCGTGGTGAAATGCCCGTAACCGCGATCGTATTTCCGCGCGATATGCGCCAGCATCCGCATCTGCCGGCCGTTCAGCGTACCATAGGGAATGGCGACGCGCAGCATGTAGGCGTGCAGCTGCAGGTACACGCCGTTCATCAGCCGCAGCGGCTTGAACGCGTCTTCCGCAAGCTCGCCGGACAGGCGACGCCCCACCTGGTCGCGAAACTGCTCGACGCGGGCAGATACGAAAGCATGATCGAATTCGTCGTAGCGATACATCGTTTGTCTTTTCCTTAAAGCCCAACGTCCGGGAAGCCCAACGTCCGGGAAGCCAGGCGTCTCGTGCAGAAGACCTTGAGAAGCATCTGCACATCCGGTGCGCCGCGCGTGTTTTCCCTTAAACCAGACCCGGCCTCGGGAAAAGCAATGCGACGGAAGATTCTATCCGCGATGCGCCGGCGTTACACCGCCGCCACATGGTGCAGGCCCTTGTAGCCCGGCGCATACTCCATCGTCGGTCCCTCCGCACGGATCCGCTCGCGCAGCCGCAAGGGCCTGAGCACGCCGTCCACTTCCACCACCTCGATCACGTTGACATCAACGACCTTGTTGTCGGCAAAGGCCGTCTTGCCCGCCGCTTCCAGCGCGCTCACAGCCTCGGCATGACGCGCGATGAAGGCATCCTGCAGGCTCTCGCCCCAGTTGCCGGCCGCATCCAGCCAGACGGAAATGCCGTCGGACAGTCGGTTGGCCGTCAGGACCTTGTCACTCATCGTCATGCTCCTTGCACGTCATGTTGGTTTTCCGGGAGATCGGCGCGGGAAACAGCCGCCAGACCTGCCTCGTGAGAAAGACCGGCCCGCCGGGACAGCGGCTCCGACCGCTCGAAATTCGCACCTGCCACCGCATCGCCGATGATGACCATCACCGGCCCGTCGAGATCGTCGCGCGCCTCCAGCCCCGGCAGTTCGCTCAGCGTCCCGTGCAGCAGCCGCCGGTCGGCCCGGCTGGCATTCTCCACCACGGCCACCGTCGTATCCCGGTGCAGCCCGGCAGCGATCAGCCGTGCAGCGACCGAGGCCGCCACCGTCCGCCCCATATAGACGGAGATCGTGGCACCGGAGACCGCCAAACGCGCCCAGTCGGGCAGCACGTCGCCGGTCAGGTCATGGCCGGTCGTGAAGATCAGCGACGACGCCACGCCGCGCAGCGTCAGCGGCAGTTCGAAATCGGCCGCAGCGGCAAAGGCGGAGGTGATGCCCGGCACGATCTCGTAGCCGATGCCCGCGTCCCGCAGCGCCGCCATTTCCTCGCCCGCTCGGCCATAAACCAGCGGGTCGCCGGACTTCAGCCGCACGACGCGCTTGCCCTCGCGGCCGAGACGCACCAGCAGCTGGTTGATCTCGCCTTGAGACTTCGAATGGCAACCCTTGCGTTTGCCGACGGACAGCCGCTCGGCATCGCGCCGGCCCATATCGACGATCGCCTGCGGCACCAACGCGTCGTAGACGAGCACGTCCGCTTCCATCATCACCCGCTGGGCGCGCAGCGTCAGCAGGTCCACGGCACCCGGCCCGGCGCCGACGAGATAGACGCGGCCTTCGACCACGCTGCCCGCCTTCAAGAGGCGCGTCGCCTCGCGGCGCGCGGCGGAAACATCGTTGGCAGCCACATGCGCGGCCACGCCGCCGGTAAAGAACCGCTTCCAGAACTGCCGGCGCGGCGCACCGCGCGGCAAAAGCTTTTCGGCCGCGATGCGGTAGGATTGCGCAAGGCCGGCAAGACTGCCGAGCGAAGGCTGCAGCAATTGATCGATCTGCGCGCGGATCATCTGCGCGAGGACAGGTCCCGCCCCCTCCGTGCCGATCGCCACGGCCACCGGCGCGCGGTTCACCAGAGCGGGCGTCAGGAAATCGCAATAGTCCGGCTGGTCCACGGCATTGGCCGGGATCCGCGCCGCACGCGCTGCCGCCACGATCTGCCGGTCCTGCGCAGCATCGCCGGTTGCGGCAAACACCAGAACGGCCCCTTCGACCTGCCCTGCATCGAAGACGACGGCAATGCGCTCGATGCCCTTCTCGGCCAGGAACAGCGCATAATCCGGCTCCGCATTATCGGCATAGGCGACAATGCGCGCCTGCGTGTTCAGAAGCAGGCGAACCTTGGCATAGGCCTCGTCGCCATTGCCGAACACCGCCACGCATTTCTGCGCAACGCGAAAAAAAGCCGGGAATACGGTCAGTTGCTCGCTCATGACGATGGGGAATCTGTCCTTTGTGGGTTGGTTAGATATCGCCCATCCTACGCGCAAAATGAAGAAACAGAAATCCGCCAGCCCCTGACGCGGCGTATTCTTTTCCTCAGGCGGGGAAGTATCGGAGCAAATGTGTCCCGCCGCCGCCCTGCGGTGCATTGCACCTGCCCGGCCTTCATCGTTACAGTGGCGCACCGACCACAGGGAACCGTACCCGATGTCTACCGATCCGCTTGCCGCCCGCCTCCTCTCCGTCATCGAAAGCGACATCTTGCCGCTGACGCAAAAAGGCGTGGCCGCCGGCAACAAGATCTTCGGCGCCGCCATCCTGCGCAAGTCCGATCTGTCCCTCGTCGTCGCCGAGACCAACAACGAGACGGAAAATCCGCTCTGGCACGGTGAAGTCCACACGCTGAAGCGATTCTATGAACGTCAACCGGGCCACGACACCAAGGACCTGATCTTCCTGTCCACCCACGAGCCCTGCTCCATGTGCCTCTCGGCCATCACCTGGGCGGGCTTCGATAATTTCTATTATTTCTTCAGCCACGAAGACAGCCGCGACAGCTTCGCCATCCCCCACGACCTCGTCATTCTCAAGGAAGTCTTCCGGCTGGAGCCCGGCGGCTATGCCCGCCAGAACGCCTTCTGGCGCTCCGCCGCCATCGCCGACCTTATCGTCACCAGCGACGAGCCCGACCGCGCCGGCCTGAAAGCCCAGGACGCCCGCATCCGCCGCCGCTATATGGAATTGTCCGACGCCTACCAGTCCGGCAAGTCTGGAAACGCTATTCCCCTTGCCTGAAAACCCTTCCCCCGATGCGGAAATCCGCCCGATGACCGACGCGATGCAGCCCTCACGCGACATCCATCAGCTCCTCGACATCATGTCCGCCCTGCGCGCGCCCGAAACCGGCTGCCCCTGGGACATCGTCCAGACCTTCGAGACCATCAAGCCCTACACGATCGAGGAGGCCTACGAGGTCGCCGACGCGATCGAGCGCGACGACATGGACGACCTCTGCGAGGAACTGGGCGACCTCCTCCTGCAAGTGGTTTTCCACGCGCGGATCGCCGAGGAAGCCGGCGCCTTCGACTTCGGCAACGTGGTCGAGGCCGTCACCACCAAGATGATCCGCCGCCACCCCCACGTCTTTGCCCGCTCGGATGCCGATACGCCCGACGCCGTCAAGCTCCAGTGGGATGCGATCAAGCAAGCCGAAAAAGCCGAACGCCGCGCCCGCCGCCTCCGCCGGGCGATGACCGACGACGCGTCCGGCTTCCTCGACGGCGTCCAGCGCCACCAGCCGGCCCTGAGCGAAGCCCTGAAGCTCCAGCAACGCGCTGCCAAAGTCGGCTTCGACTGGTCGGAACCCGAGCCCATCCTCGACAAGATCGAGGAGGAAATCGCAGAACTGCGCGAGGCGCTCCGCAGCGGCGACACGGCCAAAGTCACCGACGAACTCGGCGACCTCGTCTTCGCCGTGGTCAACATCGGCCGCCACACCGGCACCGACCCCGAAATGGCGCTCCGCGGCACCAACACCAAATTCCGCCGCCGCTTCCGCCACATCGAGACGGAACTTCAAGCATCAGGCGAAAGCCTGGAAGCCGCCACGCTGGACCGCATGGAAGCCCTCTGGCAAGACGCCAAAGCCATCGAGCGCGCGCTGGACGGGACGCGGTAAGTCAAGGAAAACCCTCTCTGGCCTGCCGGCCATCTCCCCCACAAGGGGGGAGAAGACCCGGGGCTGGCCGCTCGCCCAGATTACCAGGCGTCGGAGGAAGCGAGCGAGCCCCACGAGTCTTCTCCCGCCTTGTGGGGGAGATGGCCGGCAGGCCAGAGAGGGTCTTTCTTCAAAACCGCACCCGAAAACAGCCCCTTATCCGGCTGCCGCCACCTTCTCCCCGCACGCGGGGCGAAGGAACCCGAGGCACCGCTTCCACCTCACATCAAAACACTGAGCAGGCCACGTCCCCTCTCCCCGCATGCGGGGAGAGGGCTAGGGTGAGGGGCAGCCACGAGAGAGACGTTCAGCCACAGTCCGACGAAAGCATCACCCCTGTGAAACCAACCCTTCACTCCGTCCGCCCACTCACCCCCGCCTGCTCGAACGTCGCCATACCCGAATGACACGCCGCCGCCGCCTTCACGATGCCGGCCGCAAGCGCCGCCCCGGTCCCCTCACCGAGCCGCATGCCGAGCGCCAGCAGCGGCGTCTTGCCCAGCTGTTCGATGGCGGCCATGTGACCGGGTTCGCCGGAGACGTGGCCGATCAGGCAGTGGTCGAGGGCGGCCGGATTGATGGCCTTGAGGATGGCGCCGGCGGCGGTTGCGACATAGCCGTCGATGATCACAGGGATCTTCTGCATGCGGGCGGCGAGGATCGCGCCAGCCATCGCCGCCACTTCGCGCCCGCCGAGGCGCCGCAGCACCTCCAGCGGATCGGAGAGATGGTCGCCATGCAGCGTCACCGCGGCCTCAACGGCGGCGATCTTGCGCTCCAGCAGCTCCCCGTGCGAGCCCGTGCCCGGACCCACCCAGTCGCGCGCCGAACCGCCATAGAGCGCAAGGTTGATGGCCGCCGCAATCGTCGTATTGCCGATGCCCATTTCGCCGATGCAGAGCAAGTCCGTGCCGCCAGCAACCGCTTCCATGCCAAAAGCCATGGTCGCCGCGCAGTCGCGCTCCGTCAGCGCCGCTTCCTGCGTGATGTCGCCGGTGGGGTAGTCGAGCGCGAGGTCGAACACCTTCAGCCCGAGATCGTTGGTCACGCAGATCTGGTTGATGGCGGCCCCGCCGGCCGCGAAGTTCTCCACCATCTGCGCCGTCACCGACGGCGGATAGGGCGTGATGCCCTGTGCGGCGACGCCGTGGTTGCCGGCGAAAATCGCGACCAGCGGCCGTGTCACGGCCGGCGCACGACCCTGCCACGCCGCCAGCCAGAAGGCGATTTCCTCCAGCCGGCCGAGCGCGCCCGCCGGCTTGGTCAGCTGCGCATCGCGCGCACGGGCTGCCGCCAGTGCGCCGGAATCAGGGCCCGGCAGCTGGCGCAGAAGCGCGCGAAAATCGTCGAACGGAAGACCGCTGGCACTCATCTGGCTATCCCTTTCCTCCGGCTGCTTGTCAGCCGGTCACTGGCCGCTCGCGCTGCCCGGCTGATCGTCAGGCGAAGCGTCGGCACGTCATCTTGTCTCGCGCCCTCTTAGAGGCTGCTTGGAAACCCGGCGGCTGAGAGCTGGCGAGGGATTCTCGCGCTCCGGCAGAAGAGGATCGCAGCCGATATCCTGAGATATCGGCAAGATTCTCGACGCACCGGGGCACGAAAAGCACCGCCGGATCGACCCGTCCGGGTTTTCAAACAGTCTCTTAAAGCGCATGACGATCTCCGGCAACGGCTTATGCCGGACCTTCGCCGCCAGACACGACACCCGCAGGAGCAAAACGCGTGACGAACCCTGCCACCGCCTTCCTCACCGATACGATGCGCGCCATCGCCTTCCTCAGCCGCCTGCGCGTGCCCGCCCGCTTCTTCGAAGACGATGACGGCCGCATGGGCCGCACGGTGCGCGCCTTCCCGCTCGCCGGTCTCCTCATCACCCTGCCGGCAAGCCTCGTCTTCGCCCTGTCCCTGGCCTTCGATGCCGATCCGCTGCTCGCCGCCCTTCTCGCCCTGACGGTGCAGACCCTCGTCACCGGCGCGCTGCACGAGGATGGCCTTGCGGATGCGGCAGACGGGCTCGGCGGCGGGCGCACGCGCGGCCATGCCCTTGAGATCATGAAGGACAGCCGCGTCGGTGCCTATGGCGTCATCGCGCTGGTGCTCACGCTCGCGCTCCGGGCCGTGGCCATCGCCGATCTCGCGGATCATCTCTCAAGCGCCGGCTGCGCGCTGGCGCTCATGGCCATCGCCGCGCTCAGCCGGGCGGGCATGGTCTGGCACTGGTCGCAGCTGCCGCCGGCGCGCGACACCGGCGTGGCCGCCGGTGCCGGCCAGCCGCAGCCCGCCGCCGTCACCACGGCGCTCGCCACCGGCACCGTGCTTTCCGGTCTTCTCCTGCTGGTGGCCGGCGTCCCGCTCCTCGCCGCCCTCATCGCCTTTGCCGCCTTCGCAGCCGCGGTTCCGCTCTGGACACGATATGTGCGGGAGAGGATTTCGGGCCATACGGGCGACACAATCGGAGCCACACAACAGCTGACGGAAACAGCCCTCCTCGTCGCCCTTGCGATCTTCGCCTGAGGCGCCGATATAACGACACATCACGCCCAGCCCGGACCTTTCATGGAATCACCCTGTACCTCCGTCTGCTCCATCGATGCTGCCACCGGCTACTGTCGCGGCTGCGGGCGAACGGGCGACGAGATCGCGACATGGACGCTCTTCAGCGACCGCGAGCGCCGCCACATCATGACCGGCTTGCACACGCGCATGAGCGCGCTCGATGCCGGTTCACGTCTGGAAACGCGGAGCGTCCGCAACGACCGCATGGCCCGGGAGCGCACGAGAAAATGAACAGGCTGACCGTCGCGCTCGGCATTCTCGGCCTGGGGCTCGTCCTTCTGCTTTTCAATCACGACAGCGGGCGTACGCTGGGTCTCGGCAATGACAGCTTTGCGAGCCTGATCGGCATGACGGCCCTCCTCACCGTCTTTGCTGCCGGCATCTGGCGCAGCCGCACCTTAAGCGACAGCGTCCGGCAGTTCGCCTTGTGGGTGCTGATCTTCCTCGCCGTCGTCACCGCCTATCTCTATCGCGGCGAGCTCGAATCCTATTGGGCACGCCTCTCCGGCGGCCTCATGCCCGGCCGCGCCGCCGTCTTCACCGACAATGAAGGCTATCAGGAAGTCGTGCTGCACAAGGTCATGAACGGCCATTTCGAGGCGAACGTCGCCGTCAACGGCGCGAGCGTCCAGATGCTGGTCGATACCGGCGCCAGCACCATCGCCCTCTCCTACGCCGACGCCAAGAACCTCGGCCTCGACCCCGAAAACCTCGCCTATACCCAGCGCCTGATGACCGCCAACGGCGAAGCCCGCGGCGCCCCCGTCACCTTGTCACAAGTCGCCATCGGTCCCATTATCCGCAACGACGTCCGCGCCACCGTCGCCGAAGACGGCAAGCTCGATCAGAGCCTGCTGGGCATGAGCTTCCTCTCCACGCTCGACATGATGCAGATGAAGACGGACGAGTTGCGATTGCGGGATTAAGTCAGAATTAGGCGATGTCGATGATGCCGACCACGCGGGCGACGATATCGTCAACCGTCGCGGCATCGAGGGTATCGGTGTATCGAGCGGTCTTTTGTCTGACCCGTTCTACGATATCCAGGCTTCGGACCTGATTGCACAGAGCAACGCCATTGGTTGCGTGTCCGGTAATATTGACGGCCATGCCGGCTTTTCGGGCAAAAGCCCCACCCGTCGTGATGGCCACCGTGAGGCACATCCCTAGCGCGTTGATCTCGCGCGGCGAGATGACGACGCAGCGATGATTGTCCTTCATCTCATGTCCGACGACGGGGTTCAGATCGACGACGAAGACGTCACCTCGTTTCGGAACATTGCTCCGGACCATCAGAGCACTTCATTCCCGACAGGCGCGCCAGCCTCCCAGTCCGCTGCCTGCTTGTTCAGGGCCACCATTTCGTCGGCGCCTTCCAGAAGCTCGGCAAGCGTATATCTCTTCTTCGTCTTCAGCGGCGTTGCGACGAGCGCACCATTGTCGACAATCAGCGCCAGCTCCGTGCCGACGTCCGCGCCCAGCATCTTCAGAAGCGCAGGCGGAATGCTGAAGACCGTGGCGCCGCCCTGACGGCGAATTTTAGCTGTGTTGGACATCCGAGCACCCTCCAGAATGTGCTACTTATATAGCACTCCATGAGGATCGGCAAGGCGATACGATCGCCCCTAATTCCTCAACCGATACCCCGTCCGGAAGATCCACACCAGCAGTCCCATCAGTACCGCTAGAAACGCGATGATGATGCCGAAGCTGACCAGCGGGCTCACCTCCGAGATCTCGAAGAACGACCAGCGGAAGCCGGAGATGAGGTAGAGCACCGGGTTGGCGTGGCTGACCGCCTGCCAGAAGGGCGGCAGCATCGAGACCGAATAGAAACTGCCGCCAAGGAAGACGAGCGGCGGGATGACCAGCATGGGAATGAGGTTCAGCTGCTCGAAATCCTTGGCCCAGATGCCGATGAGGAAGCCGAACAGCGAGAAGGTCACCGCCGTCAGCACGAAAAACACCAGCATGACGAAGGGGTGGGCGATCGAGAGGTCCACGAACAGCGCGGCCGTGGCGAGGATGATCAGCCCGACCAGCATACCCTTGGTCGCCGCCGCCCCGACATAGCCGAGCACGATCTCGGTCATGGAGATCGGCGACGACAGGATCTCGTAGATCGTGCCGGTGAATTTTGGGAAATAGATGCCGAACGAGCCGTTGCCGATGCACTGCGTCAGCAGCGTCAGCATGATCAGCCCGGGCGTGATGAACGCGCCGTAGGAGACGCCGTCGATCTCCTGGATGCGCGAGCCCACCGCCGCACCGAAGACGATGAAATAGAGCGAGGTGGAGATGACGGGAGACACCACGCTCTGCAGCAGCGTGCGCCGCGTGCGCGCCATTTCGAACAGGTAGATCGCCTTGACCGCTTCGAAATTCATGCCCGCTTCTCCACCAGTTCCACGAAAATATCCTCGAGCGTGCTCTGCCGCGTCGAGATGTCCTTGATCCGCAACCCCGCTTCTGCGATGGCGGCCAGCAGCGTCGTGATGCCGGTGCGCCCGCCGGACGCGTCGTAGTCGTAGATCAGCCGCCCGCCGTCATCCTCGAGCTTCAAATGATAGGGCTCCAGCCCCTGAGGCAGCACCGTCACCGGCTCGGCAAGCTCGATGCGCAGCTGCTTGCGGCCGAGCGTCTTCATCAGCGCGCTCTTCTCCTCGATCAGCAGGATCTCGCCGCCATTGATGACGCCCACCCGGTCGGCGATCTCCTCGGCCTCCTCGATGTAGTGCGTCGTCAGGATGATGGTCACGCCGCCTTCGCGCAGCGTCTGAACCACCTTCCACATGTCCTTGCGAAGATTCACATCCACGCCCGCGGTGGGCTCGTCGAGAAACAAGATGCGCGGCTCGTGGGAGAGCGCCTTGGCGATCAGCACGCGCCGCTTCATGCCGCCCGATAGCTCGCGCAGCATATTGTCCTTCTTGTCCCACAGCGACAAGTCGCGCAGCACCTTCTCGATATGGGCAGGGTTGGCCTTCTTCCCGTGCAGCCCGCGTGAGAACGACACCGTGTTCCACACCGTCTCGAACTGGTCGGTCGTAAGTTCCTGCGGCACCAGCCCGATGATCGCCCGCGTCGCCCGAAAATCCTTCACCACGTCATGGCCGTTCACCAGCACGGTGCCGGAACTCGGATTGACGATGCCGCAGATGATGGAGATCAGCGTGGTCTTGCCCGCACCGTTCGGCCCGAGCAGCGCCAGGATTTCCCCCTCCTCGATATCGAGGCTAACCCCTTTGAGCGCCTGGAACCCGGACCCGTAGGTCTTGACGAGATGGGAAACGGAGACGATGGGCGCCATGGGGGTGATCCGGACTGTTGGGGACGGGATGCCTTATATGGCATTCCCCCGCCAAAAGTCATCCGGCGACCTTGAACCGATCTTTTCCGCTGTCATCAATCCTTCGCCAGAATCAATCACGGTCGCCGGGCACACGGCGCCGCTTCATTGCCCGCCTCTGTGGTTTGCACCGATCGGCTGGCAGTCCCCTCCGCCCGGTTTCTTGAGGCCGGCACCCGTCTGAAAACGGGAGACCGGCCTTCTTTTTCCGCCGCCCACTGGTTTCGTCAACTACAATGACGATAGCCGGATTTCCGTGACCGCAGGTCGAAGTGGAAATGGTCCTTGTGGAACGGATCGCTGCCCGGCCCCAGCACCGTGTTGAAATATTTGCAGCTGTACTGCCGCACCGCCTTCAGCAAACCCTTTTCCCGAAAGGCGAAGAAGCCCGGCTTGCGCACGTCGATCTCTTTGCCGTTCTTTAGCACGAACTTGCCGACGTCGATGGCATTGCCATGCGCGTGTTCGGACATGGCCGCGCCGCGGCGCGAGTTCATCGTCCGGCAGGAATAGCCGCCGAGCGGCTTGATGGTGCCGATACCGCTGAGATAGCGGTATCGGGCCGACGGCGCGAGTTCGTTCTTCACCCACAGCGCAAAGGCTTCCGTCACCTCGCAGTTCAGCTTCACCGCCGGCTTGACGTTGATATCGCCCGAGAGGCCGGAAAGCTGGATCGGATAGTCGATGCCGCAGGACGGTCCGTTGGAGATGCGCGGCACGTCTGTAAAGGTCACGCCCAGCTTCGTCAGCCGCTTGCGACAGGCAATCTCGGAGGCCGGCATCTGCCCGCTGAAATCCGGTTCGGAAACCGCATCGACGGGATTGCCGGCCCGCGGCAAAAAGGCCACCTGCTGCTCGCGCGCCTTGTCCCGCCGCTCGATCATCACCCGCTGTTCCTGCTCCAGAAACTGCGCCTTGCGCCGCGCTTCCATCTCCATCCGCTCGGGCGTCAGCGGCGGCAGGTCCGGATCGCCCCCGCCCGACGCAGCCGACGCAATATCGCCCGGCATAGCCGGCGTGACCGCAGCCGTCGCGCGCGTGGGCACCGAAAGCACATGCACGCTGCTCGTCCCGATCCCATCCACCAGCACCGGTCCCGAACTCGGCCCCAAACTGGCAGGAACACTCTGCCCCGCATGAATATCGCGGCTCTGCTCCTCCGCCAGCCCGACCACGGGCGCGGCGGTCACCATGCTATCGATATCGACACCATTCGCGGGGATTGGCGAAGACGCCTCGCGCACGGGATAGGTCGCCACCCGCTCCTGCCGCGCTGCCGTCACGGGCCGCACGCCGCTCATCCGCTCCGGCGGCTCCAGCACATCCGTGGAGCACGCCGCCAGCGCCAGCATCAGCCCGACGGAAACCAACGGTCGGCGAGAAATACGTCTGGAAGCCTGTGAATGGTTCGCCATGCCGGATATCGCCTTTCGAACGGAACCGGTTTCCCGGAGAAGACCCCGGCCCTCCGACAGGACCGGATTTGCCGGGCAGAACCAGAGAAGGGTCGCACGCCGGAGAAGACTGCCGCCCCTCTTCGGTCATTTCCGGGCACGCGGCGCGGGCGATAGCCAATCGCTCGACTTTAGGCAATCATGGTAAATGAAAGATTACGATAGAGCGCCGCGCGCGCGATCGAACGCGCAAAGGTCGCTCTACATTTTGACTCTATAGCATTCCTCCGTCAGGTGAGAATCCTGACGGAGGAATGCTATAGCGCGGTTTCGGACCACCCGTCGCCGTTTACTCCGGCGCGCAAACCCGCTATCGTCAACGCACCGGCCAAGCCTTCGCGCATCGCCGGTACGGGCGTCTTACGTCCGCATCCCGAGGGGGCTCGGGACAGGACAGCATGAAACGGTGATCGCAGCACGGCCTGGCAACGAAACACGGGCCGT
This sequence comes from Ferranicluibacter rubi, assembly GCF_011603255.1. Taxonomy (GTDB): domain Bacteria; phylum Pseudomonadota; class Alphaproteobacteria; order Rhizobiales; family Rhizobiaceae; genus Ferranicluibacter; species Ferranicluibacter rubi. The sequence goes on from NZ_JAANCM010000018.1 coordinate 52,611, forward strand.
CATGCGAAGACATCGGGAGCATTCCAGCCGGAGCGGTATCGCGTCGGGGAATGCGGAAGACGGAGAGGAGACGCATTTCGGGTGACCTGTGCTCACCGGAAATGCTCATGCGGGAAAAGAGGGCCGGGCATGGACCATATGCAGCAGACCATGGAAAACAGAACGCCCGATACCCTCGCAGGCCCCGGTGCCCTCGCAGGTATGGCCGTCACCGTCGTCGCCGACCGCGACGAATGGAACGTCGTCATCGTCGAGGACGGCGTCGAGCGCCGGCAATCCTTCGTCCAGCACGACTGGGCCCTCAGCTACGCCCGAGGCCAACGCCTCCGCCTCGGCCTCCCCACCATCCCCGACCCGTCATCCGGAACGGCCTGAGGGCGGCGCGCTCGACGTTTGGTGTCCCCGGTCGAAAAAAGAAAAACCCTCTCTGGCCTGCCGGCCATCTCCCCCACAAGGGGGGAAAAGACTCGTGGCCGGCCGCTCGCTTCAAAGAAACGTTCAAGATTGAAGCTGAGGCGCGCGCCGAGTCCTCTCCCCCCTTGTGGGGGAGATACCCGGCAGGGCAGAGAGGGCCTTTCTTCTTTAATCCCATAAACATAGCGCAGAGACCGCCCCTCATCCCGCTGCCGCGACCTTCTCCCCGCACGCGGGGCGAAGGGACCTGTGGCACCGGACTGCCGCAATTGAAAACGCCAAGCAGGGCACGTCCCCTCGCCCCGCAAGCGGGGAGAGGGCTAGGGTGAGGGGCAAACCCCACCCGCAGAGCGTCCCAAGCATCCTCATCCCGCGCACCACCTCGCGACGACAGCGCGCGAATCCCCGGACGCGGCCACAAGAGCCCACTGCAAAGCCCCAACACATCCCACACCAAAGCCATCGCCACTTTCCACCATCGAGGGGATGACGAACGCCCGTAACCGCGATACGCACGGGACCACGCAAACCCGTCCACGGCATGCCCCCGGACGGCCCCATCCCCGGTGCGCAGGCGCCGAAGCAAACGGAGATTGTCATGGCGACGCCGAGTGGTGAACTGACCTTGCGAACCCTGGCCATGCCGGCCGATGCCAATGCTGCGGGCGATATTTTCGGCGGCTGGGTCATGGCCCAGATGGACCTTTCCTGCGGCATCCGCGCCGCCGAGCGCGCCCGTGGCCGCGTCGTCACGGCCGCCGTGCGCGAAATGGCCTTCGCTTTGCCGGTCAAGATCGGCGACACCCTCTGCATCTACACCGACATCGCCGCCGTCGGCCGCACCTCGATCACGCTGACGGTCGAAGCCTGGGCCCAGCGCTACCTCTCCGACCGCATGGAAAAAGTCACCGACGCCACCTTCGTCATGGTCGCCCTCGACGCCGAAGGCCACCCCACCCCCGTCCCCGGCGAACGCTAACCCCTGGAGACCAAGCACGCCGGCCGACCCATCGTACCGACGACCCGGTCATCTCTCACCCACGGCTTACGACTTACGGCTGAGGACCAATCTCCTACTGCCTACTGCCTACTGCCTACTGCCTACTGCCTACTGCCTACTGCCTACTGCCTACTCCTACTCCTACTCCTACTCCTACTCCTACTGCCGAACACCACCTCCCCCAACGCAAAAAGGGCGCCGCTCCCGCAACGCCCTTCCCACAAAGCTCTCGCCCGCCTCAGGCCGCCCGTCGCACCGATCGCTCCCCGTCGCCGGCAAGCCGGAAGGTCTGCAGCAGATCCTTCAGCGTGCGGCTTTCCTGCGCCAGAGTCTGGCTGGCCGCCGTGGTTTCCTCGACCATGGCCGCGTTCTGCTGGGTCATCTGGTCCATGCTGTTGACGGCGACGTTCACCTCCTGCAGGCCCGTCGCCTGCTCGCGGGCGGCGGTGGCGATGGAGGCGACGTGGTCGTTGACGCGGTTGACCAGCGTTTCGATCTCCATCAGCGCATCACCCGTCGAGCGGACGAGGGCGACGCCGGTTTCCACCTCGCCGGTCGAGCTGCGGATCAGCTCTTTGATCTCCTTGGCCGCCTGCGCGGAGCGCTGGGCCAGCTCGCGGACTTCCTGCGCGACGACGGCAAAGCCGCGGCCCGCCTCGCCCGCCCTGGCCGCCTCGACGCCGGCATTCAGCGCCAGCAGGTTGGTCTGGAAGGCGATCTCGTCGATCACGCCGATGATCTGGCTGATGCGTTCCGAGGAGCCCTCGATCCGGCTCATGGCCGCGATGGCGCTGCGCACGATCTCGCCGGATTTCGCCGCGCTCGATTTGGTCTCCGCCACCATGCTGCGCGCCTCGCCGGCCCGCTCGGAGGCGTTGCGCACCGTCGATGTGATCTGGTCGAGCGCTGCCGCCGTCTCCTCCAGCGCCGCCGCCTGCTGTTCCGTGCGCCGCGACAGGTTGCCGGCCGCCTCAGAAATGTCGCCGGCATTCTCGTGCACGACGTCGGTGGAGCGCGCGATGGACTGCACGGCACCGGCCAGCGCCGCCACCGCATCGTTGAAGTCGTCGCGCAGCTTGGCATATTCCGGCGAGATCGCGCCGATCTCCGCCGTCAGGTCGCCGCGTGCCAGCGCTTCCAGCGCATTGCCGATGGTGGCCATGGCGTCCGCCTGCTCCTGCGTCTGGCGTGCCGTGCGCGCTTCGTTACCGCGACGCTCGGTCTCTATCTCGCCTTGCTGCGTCGCCTCGCGCGCCCGCTGGGCGATCCGCTCGGAGACGCTGTCGCGCAGCACGCCGAGCGCGCTCGCCATCTGGCCGATCTCGTCGCCGCGATCCGTCTCCGGCACCGGTGACGAGACGTCTTCCCGGGAGATCGCCAGCATTGAGGCCTTCAGCCGCTCCACCGGGCCGACCACGCTGCGCACGACCGCGAGCGCGACGCCGAGGATCAGCAGGGCGGCCACGCCGGAGATCACCGAAAGCTGGATCAGCCCCTGCCGGAACATCGCCGCGAGATCGTCCGCATAGACCCCGGTGCCAACGACCCATCCCCAGGGTTGGAAGCCGATGACGTAGGAATATTTCAGCACAGGCTTGTCGACGCCGGGCTTCGCCCAATAGTAGTCGACCGTGCCCTGCCCCTGCGCCTTCACCACCTTGACGAATTCCGTGAACAGGTGCTTGCCGTTGGGATCGGCGGTAGCGCTCTGGTCCGTGCCTTCCATCTCCGGTTTGATCGGATGCATGATGACGCGCTGCTGCATGTCGTTGATCCAGAGATAGCCGCTGTTCTGGAAGCGCATGGCGCGGACCGCATCGAGCGCGGCGGCCTGCGCGGCGCCTTGAGTCATTTTGCCGGCCGTCTCCAGCCCGTTATAATAGGTAAAGATGCCGATGGCGCTCTGGTCCATCGCCGCAAGCAGGGCCTTGCGCTCGGTCACCAGCCGGTCATGCGCCTGGAACAGCGAAAACGTCAGGGCACCCGCCATGATCAGCAATGCCATCGCCACCAGCGCATAGAGCCGCACGGAAATTCGAAAATACTTCATTGTCCAGTCCCCCATCTTTTTAATTCAGAAGGAGAAGATGCTGTGCAAATGGTTTCTAATGTATGAGCGATGCGTCGCAAAGTTGCACGAAATGTCCGAAGACGAGCCGGGACGAGAGTCCGCAACGAACCCGTCACAAACTTGATCGCCCCCCGGGCGTCGTACCCGATGTGTTCTTCTCCCCTTCACTTTCGCCGAGACTCTCTCCATATTTCCGCCATGGCCAGATCCCCGAAGAAAACAGCTGCTTCCCCGCGTGAGACATCCGGGTTCGAAGAAGCTCCCCAGGCGCCGTTCGAAGGCGCCCCCATATCCGGTTCCGTCGCCGACTGGGTGAAGCAGCTCGAAGCCGAGGCCGAGGCGACCTCGCACGAGACCCGCCGCGATGTCGCCTCGAAAGCCGGCAAGCACCGCAAGCAGGTCGAGATCGCCGCCGCCAAGGCGAAGGCGAAGCCGGTCGAGCCCGCCCTCAAAACCTCGAAATCCGCGCGCGGCACCTCCATGGGCGGCGCCAGCGATCCGAAGTCGCGCGCCGCCGCCGGCCTGCCCGCGGTCTCCGGCATGGACATCTCGCTGGAGGACTCCGCCACCCTCGCGCCCGGCGCCGTCACCGCCACGGTGGATGCGCTGGCGAGCCTGATCGAAAGCGGCAATCCGCTGTTCAAGGACGGCAAGATGTGGACGCCGCATCGTCCCGCCCGCCCGTCCAAGTCCGAAGGCGGCATCCATATCGAGATGGTCAGCGAGTACCAGCCGGCCGGCGACCAGCCGACGGCCATCAAGGACCTCGTGGAAGGCCTCAACAATGGCGAGCGCAGCCAGGTCCTGCTCGGCGTCACCGGCTCGGGCAAGACCTTCACCATGGCCAAGGTGATCGAGGCCACCCAGCGCCCCGCCGTCATCCTCGCGCCCAACAAGACGCTGGCCGCCCAGCTCTATTCCGAGTTCAAGAACTTCTTCCCCAACAATGCGGTGGAGTATTTCGTCTCCTATTACGACTACTACCAGCCGGAAGCCTATGTGCCGCGGTCGGATACCTTCATCGAGAAGGAAAGCTCGATCAACGAGCAGATCGACCGCATGCGCCACTCCGCCACCCGCTCGCTGCTGGAGCGCGACGACGTCATCATCGTCGCCTCGGTCTCCTGCATCTACGGTATCGGCTCGGTCGAGACCTACACCGCCATGGCGTTCCAGATGTCGGTCGGCGACCGCCTCGACCAGCGCCAGCTGCTGGCCGACCTCGTCGCCCAGCAGTACAAGCGCCGCGACATGGACTTCCAGCGCGGCAGCTTTCGCGTCCGGGGCGACACGATCGAACTGTTCCCCGCCCACCTGGAGGATGCGGCCTGGCGCATCTCCATGTTCGGCGACGAGATCGACGCCATCACCGAGTTCGACCCGCTGACCGGCAACAAGACCGGCGACCTGAAGTCGGTCAAGATCTACGCCAACAGCCACTACGTCACCCCGCGCCCGACGCTCAACGCCGCCATCAAATCGATCAAGGAGGAGCTGAAGCTTCGCCTCGCCGAGCTGGAAAAGGCCGGCCGCCTGCTGGAAGCCCAGCGGCTGGAGCAGCGCACGCGCTACGACATCGAGATGCTGGAGGCCACCGGCTCCTGCGCCGGCATCGAGAACTATTCCCGCTACCTCACCGGCCGCCGCCCCGGCGAGCCGCCACCGACCCTGTTCGAATACATCCCCGACAACGCCCTGCTCTTCATCGACGAGAGCCACGTCTCCGTCAGCCAGATCGGCGGCATGTACCGGGGCGACTTTCGGCGAAAAGCAACCCTTGCCGAATACGGCTTCCGCCTGCCCTCCTGCATGGACAACCGCCCGCTCCGCTTCGAGGAATGGGACGCCATGCGCCCCGATACGGTCGCGGTCTCCGCCACCCCGGCCGCCTGGGAAATGGAGCAGGCCGGCGGCGTCTTCGCCGAGCAGGTCATCCGCCCGACGGGCCTCATCGATCCCCCGGTCGAGGTGCGCCCGGCCAAAAGCCAGGTGGATGACGTGCTGGGCGAAATCCGCGAGACCGCCGCCAAGGGCTACCGCACGCTCTGCACCGTGCTGACCAAGCGCATGGCGGAAGACCTCACCGAATATCTGCACGAGCAGAACATCCGCGTCCGCTACATGCACTCCGACATCGACACGCTGGAGCGCATCGAGATCATCCGCGATCTCCGGCTCGGCGCCTTCGACGTCCTCGTCGGCATCAACCTGCTGCGCGAAGGCCTCGACATCCCCGAATGCGCCTTCGTCGCCATCCTCGATGCCGACAAGGAAGGTTTCCTCCGCTCGGAAACCTCCCTCGTCCAGACCATCGGTCGCGCCGCGCGAAACGTCGACGGCAAGGTCGTGCTCTATGCCGACAAGGTCACCGGCTCCATGCAGCGCGCCATGGACGAAACCTCCCGCCGCCGCGAAAAGCAGATGGCCTATAACGAGGCCCACGGCATCACCCCGGAATCCGTCAAGGCGAAGATCTCCGACATCCTCGACTCGGTCTATGAGCGCGACCACGTCCGCGCCGACATCGCAGGCGCCTCCGGCAAGGGCTTCGGCTCCGTCGGCCACATGGTCGGCAACAACCTCGCCGCCCATCTCGAAGCGCTCGAAAAACAGATGCGCAACGCCGCCACCGACCTCGACTTCGAAACCGCCGCCCGCCTCCGCGACGAAATCAAACGCCTCAAAGCCACCGAACTCGCCACCATGGACGACCCGATGGCCCGGCAGGAGGCAAAGGCCCAGGAAGGTTTTGTTAGCAAGGCCGACCAGAAGACCGCCAAGGCAAGAGACGCGGCGAAGGGGCAGGAAGTCGCCACCGGTAAATCGAAAGCTACGCGAGACCCGAATGCTACGGCAGACGAGGACGCAGACAGCGCCACGGGCGCCAGTCCTTCTCCCCGCGCGCCGGGAGAAGGTGCCCGCAGGGCGGATGAGGGGCAGCCACAACCCGCACCCTCCCTCTTCCGCCAGAACACCCTCGACAATATGGGCCCCGGCACCGACACCGAACGCCCCCTCTTCCGCCGCAACGACCTCGACGAAATGACCGTCGGCCGCACCGAAAAACCCGTCCCCGGCGCCCTGCCGGTCAAACCCGACGCAGCAAAGGCCACGAAACGCTTCTCACCGCTGACGGAAGGCCTGCCGGAACAAGCCAAAGACGACCCGCGCCCGCTGGTTCGGGCGAAGGCGGGTGTCGGAAGCTATGAGGATGCGGGGGATGTGAAGCGGCAGAAGGGGCGGACGAAGGGGAAGACCGGGCGGCCGGGGCGGTGAGCAACAACTAAAGCTGCCCATCAACCTCTATAGTATGTAGTGCTGTTCTTAAGCTTTCCATAACTGTGTCTTCTAGATAGGCATAGAATGGTGATTTTAGGTCAACGTAGGGTATTTTGTTATCATCGGTATAATCTTGCAAGGTTCCTTCGTCGTCTTTACGTTTGTTACGTTGAAATAATTCGCGATATCTTCTTGGCGTTATTCCGAAGAAATGCGAAAAATCGACAGAAGGATAATCATGATATTCACCGCGCTCTTGCCGGTCGATATTGATTGAATCTGCATGAAGACGTGACGCCAAGCTTTTCGGATAAGGCTCCAAATAGTAAACTTGGCTTATGCCACTGGAGACTATATGTTTTGCGCACATGTGACAAGGAAAGGTAGTTGTGTAAAGTACAGATCCAGACAAAGCGCCGCGCAAGCGGGCAGCATCTGTAATTGCTGACATTTCAGCGTGAACAATGCGCCCGTACTCCAACGCATCCATAAAACCAGTGTTACTTAGCCTTTTTAATTTTTCTGAACTTAAAGAATCCATAGGTACATCGACTACCCGCAATATCTCTTCGAGTAGTTCCTTTTTTCGTCTATCGTTAGAGTCGGTTTTCCGTTGAAACTCTCGATCATCATATTTTTCGTCCGGCCAGTAGGTTCCACCCCCGGCTTTCGGAACCTCGTTTGAACCGAGCGCTATTATTTCGCCTTTTGAACTGAAAATTGCTGCACCGACTTGACGCGAAAGATCGGAAGTTCGCAGCGCTGCAGACTTCGCTGCAAACATTCCATATTCCATTTTACTTGGAGTAATAGTATTAGAAGAAAATAAAAGCTCAAGAAAACGATTAAGCTGCTCCACCAATGGTGGAGATCTAACATCGCGGTTCAGAACAAGATCCGCATCATGAAATATCTTGGCGACACGCTGCCCAAACGGCTCTTTCAATTGATTTTCATCAGTATCGACAAGCTGCTCAGCGCTTGATCGGAACGATGCATGTACCGCTTGTCCAGCGTCTTCGGCAAATTTCCTAGCAAGATAATCAACTCTTGATGACCTCATTGAGTAAACAGATATTTGAAAAAATACTTTTCCATACACCGAGCGTAGCAAATCTATTTCTTCAGGCCTCTTAAATTGATGAACGATAAATACATTTTTGGTAAACTTATCGTTGCTAATATCACTTTTGTTCATTCGAGATTCAACGATAGACTGAACAGTGAGCGCAGCTAGAACAGATGGATCGTTGGCAAACTCTCTCAGTTGATTGCCATAGGATATATAGCTGTCATACCGCTTATTTAGAGGTTTATTTACAAGCTCTTTTCGTGGAACAACGATTTTTTCCATACGTTTAAAGAGGTCGGTAACACGAAGTTCATGGACGGTATAACCAACTGAGCTAAAAAACTTTTTTAACTCGGATATTGTTTCGACAAGGGGGGTTCCGATAGGGGACACCAAGCCTATCACTATCTCGGGAAATTCGATGCGAGGGATGAGTGGAGTCATGGCTGCAGCCTTCGAATCGTGAGAGTATGATTTTAATACAGGAGGTCACATCATGGTTGTAAAATCAAACCCAACACTCGCGGCTCAGCTAGCGAATAAGAGGCTTGGAAGGGTCATATCATCACATCGAGATTATCTCTCTGACTGGAGAGCAGAGCGCTTTGATAGATCCTCCCTAATTTCCTACGTCAGTGGTGACGAAAATCAAAGCGATGTGATTATTCATCCCAACTCAGATTACAATGGCGACCTTATAAAGTCGTAGTAACTGCAAACCGGAACAACCCACCCCC
>NZ_JAANCM010000019.1 GCF_011603255.1 Ferranicluibacter rubi
ATGTTCAAGAACGTCGGTGGCGGGCATCTCGACCTTTTCACCGCGCGCCATCTCTTGTTACAGAGCCGGTCGCTGGGATAAGAGATCGCGTGGTTTACTTCGGGGAGGGTCTTACAAGATCGGAAGCCTACTGTGATGCTCGCGGCAATCTGGAGATGCTGCTGACCATTCGTAAGTGGTCCTGAATCCTGATTTAACTGCCCCCTTATATCGCGTGCAGTTCGTTCAAGTCCAATGCGCGCTCAAACTCATGAGTTCGATCACCAAATTCATGTCACGGTTGACCGACGGAATGTTTCTTCCTTCAACGACCTTCTTCAATCAACCCGCAATTTTCAGCCGTGGGCCTACTCATAAGACGCTTATATTGATCGGAAACAAAACCTATTACCCCAGTTCTAGGGGAAAATCCTAAAATCTACCGCTTGTCAAAGAGAAAGCTTCGACTTCCCGTAAGTGACTATCGACTCTTCGTAAAGTTGTGCGATGATCTCCTCGTTATCTGAGGGGACAACGTTGAAATTTAAGCAATTTGCGCGGCTCGCGTTAGCCGCATCGATGACGCTTGCCTTGGCGAGCTGCACAACCACTACTCAAGCTGAGTTTGCCAGGAATCCTAAAGCCGTCAGCCAGGCTTCCCTATGCCGTACATTTCTGCAGGCTATGGATCCTGTTTTCCAGCAGCAGATTGCGGTCGAGCTGAATCGACGTGGAATCCAAACCTACGATTGCCCGGCAATGGTGCAGCAGCAGGACCAGGCTGCTGCTGCAATCGTGGCTATCGCATTGGTTGGAACAGCCGTCGCAATTTGTGCCAACAACGATTGCGGGGCACCGTCTTACCCGACGTATCAAGGAAATTGTCAGTACTCCTGGCAGCGGGACGCGAGAGGCAGACGATGCGGAGATCGTGCAGCCAACCGGAGGGCAGGTGGATGGTGATAACACGCTGCGTAGCCATTGCAGGCTTCATCCTTTCACTGTGCCACACGACGAGCCTGGAGGCTCATGGTGGAGGTTGCCGTAAAGATTCTCCACCCGGACAGTGCTGTCATATGAACAGGAAGACCGGTCAAGCCCACTGCCATTGACGGTAGGGCCATAGGGATCCGCGCTTGCGCGCAGAGCACATGTACCTCACGCCGCCTGCCAAACCTGATTGAGGATCTTCGCCGCCAGCGCCGCCTTATCCTGCGGCAGGAAGCGGCCATAGTGCCTTGCGACCATGTCGGGTGTGTCCTGGAAGGCATAGCTTGCCTGCTCGTAGGAGCCGGTCTGCTTTAAGATATGGGTGGCGAGCACATCGCGAACATTGTGCGGCCCGTGTGGCAGCAGGCCTTCGATCGCACCGCGGCCGGTGTAGGGATTGTAGATCCCGTACCGCTGGATGGTCAGCCGCCAAGCCTCGTAGAAAGTCGTCTGGTCGTAGGCCGCATCCTTGCTGGTGGTCTTCACCGTCTTGACGAAGAAAGTTTCGGGATCGCGCGCGTTTCCAAGAAGGACACTGCGGTGTCGCGCGACATAGGCGTCAAGATGCGTGTAGAGACCCAAAAGATCGGGCAGAACCAGCCGGAAAGGTTTCGAGCCGAAGAACGACGAGTGGGCATTCTTGAAGGCGTTGGCCGGAATGAGCACTTCCCAGCCCCGCTCGCGGTCGTTCCAGCGCAGCTCGCCCCGCTTCAGTTCTTCCAGCCGCCGCTCGGAGCGTGGAAAATGACCGCGAGGGCAGAGCAGGAGCTGGCGCAGGTTCTTCTGGCGAAGCCCCAGATGCAGGCCGAGACGCAACATCAGGAAAGCACGCACGGATTCGGCCACAGCCCGCGGATACCGGCGTTCATCCGGCATCCGCTGAACGATCTCCTCCGTGATCTTGCGATACTCGGCAAGCGGGCTTGCCGCCTCCAGAACCGGCATGATCGGCTCGAACGGATCACGGTGGACGCGCATGACCCGCTGGATCTCCTTCGAGCGATGACGGGCATACTGGAAGAAACGTTCGCAGGCGGCATGCCAGTCGCTGCGCGCGTCATCGATCTCGGCTTGCGAAATCAGGCCGGGCACGGCACGTACGCGCTGCAAAAGTTCGGGATGTTGTCGCAGCCAGCCTGTGCCTTCCCGGGTCAACGAAAGTGCGACGTTCAGCATGTCGACCTCCCAGGCAGTGTAGAAGCACGGCGGCGTTCACGCCACTGCACATACCAGTCCCAGATGCCGGGAAAGACCAGCATGCCGAAGGTCAGGTGCGGCAGCGGCACACCACGCCCGCGCACGGCACTGCCAGGAGAGGCGGCAAGGGCACCGAACATCAGGCCGAGATGCTCGATCTTCTGGGACGCCGTTTCCTCACCCCACACCCCGTGGCGCTGAAACCCGAGGGCTGTCAGCGTCGATGTCTTGAAGCTAACGAGATCGGCCATTTCCATCGCAAGGGCTGGCGGCGCATCGAACACGCCGGACAGGAGATCCGGATCCTCGATCGACGTGACATCGTCTTCATCTGCATCGTCCACACTTGTGAGGAGGTTGCAACTGGTCGATGGGCCGCCGCCATAGGCTATTCCGGGAAAGCGTATGGCGTATCGCTGACGCACGGCTGCTGCCTGATATCGCCTGTAGTCGGTGGCGCCGGTAATAATGACGCGGCGGACCCATTCAAGGATCTCCTCGCGCTTGGCATGGGGCAGACTGTTGAAGTCGTCCGGAAGATGCCAGACCAATCGACGGCGTTCCGCTGGACCGATGTCGCTGCCGACGTCATGGCCCGATGCTGCGCGCGCGGCATGCGGCAGTTTGGCTTTGAAGTATCCTTGGGGAAGGCGATAGCGGGCTTCAATACGGTTGAGGATGTCGAGGCTTTCCAGCGTCCTCTGCGTCTCATGCCGGTGATCCAGCTCAGAAGCGTATTCTTGTCAAAGGTCTCGCTTGGACGAACGACGGTCTTATGCAGGCTGTAGTAGGTCTCGCCAAAACGACGGATCTGGTAGCTGAGTGCCTCCTGGAAAGAGGCGGGATCCTGCCCTTGGCTGAAGAGCGGCTCGGGGAAGGGGTCGATTGGTCGCGGATCCGGTTCAGGCTTCAACCGAGACGATGGCGACACGGATATCATCGTTGGCTGCGACGTTGACGATCTCGATGGCGGCGCGCCTTTGACTGATCGTTTAGCCTCCGCCGTCTTGCCCATAGTCGTCGTCCGCGGGCGCGGCCGTGCTTGCTGAGAGGGAGCTAGAACCGGCTCCGCCTCGCTGACGTCGCGTATCCAGCGTTCGATCGCATCCAGTCCTGGCTGCATCGCCCGCTTAAGCCTCGGCGACAGGTCGTGCTGGAGATCACATTCATCTGCAATCTGCCGCCAGTCCGCGGTGCGCCCTGTGTTCATCATGGGCGACGGGGCTTTTTCGGCGATGAGGGCAAGCATGAAGCGCTGAATGTTCTGGCAGTCTCGTGGTGTTGCCACGGAAGCGATCCCCGCTTGGCAGAACTGGGTAATCATGCGCTGGAGGGTTTGGGGTGAGGCAATGTGCTTTCGCATAAGGCATCCGCAGTTGGTCGAACATCGCCGACCTAAGGCCGGGGCACGCCTGCTAATGCGATAATGTTAACAGAGCGTGTATAAGACAATGAGAATGTAGTTTCGGAGCTGTCTGACCCGTTTGGAAGCGCCCGATCCTGTGCTGCACCTTGCGCAGCTCCATGTAACTTAAGATTTTAAGGCGTTCGGACCGTTCGGACCGTTCGGAACCGGAGCGACAGATGCGCGTTCCCGAACACGAGCCTCCATCAACCAGGCAGTCAGGTGACGTTATGACCCGTGTGATCGTGATTGGAGCAACGGGGCATGTCGGGACCTACCTTGTTCCCGCCCTCGTTGACGCAGGGTATAAGGTTGTCGCCATCAGTCGTGGCTTGGCCGAACCCTACCAGCCGCACACGGCCTGGCGTCAGGTCGAACGTCTGCAAATGGATCGGGAGGCACTGGAGCGCGCCAGTACTTTTGGCAAGGATATCCTGTCTCTGAAGCCCGACATCGTCATCGACATGATTTGCTTCACAAAACCCAGCGCTGAAATGCTTGTTGAAGCACTGGCTGGTCACGTCGGTCATTTCCTTCACACAGGCACGATCTGGACCCACGGCACGTCTGTTGCTGTGCCGACCGTTGAAGACGCAGCAAAATATCCCCTCGGCGACTATGGGGTGAAGAAAGCCGAGATCGAGACCTACCTGTTGAAGAAGGCGCATCAGGACGGGTTTCCCGTGACTATTCTTCATCCCGGCCACATCGTCGGACCGGGCTGGGCCCCGCTCAACCCGCAGGGCAACTTCAATTCGCAGGTGTTTTCGATGCTGGCGCGGGGTGAAACACTCGTCCTGCCGAACTTCGGCCTGGAGACGGTTCATCATGTCCATGCGGAAGATGTCGCCCGCTTGTTCATGGCGGCCATCTCCTCTCGTGCAACGGCAATCGGCGAGGCCTTCCACGCGGTTTCCGACAAGGCTCTGACGCTGCGCGGATATGCGGAGAGCATGTTGCGTTGGTTCGGTCACGAACCGGATCTGGAATTCCTTCCCTATGACCAATGGGCTGCTGGCCAGAATGCCGAAGACGCGAAAGCCACATGGGAGCATATTGCGCGCAGCCCAAACTGCTCGGTGGAAAAAGCGCGGCGTCTCCTAGGTTTCGTCCCCCGGCACACATCGCTGCAAGCCGTACAGGAAGCGGTCACGTGGCTCATCGCAAAGGATGAGGTAGAGGCACCAATCGGGTAAGTATATTGGCTTCAGCGTGGATTATATGCCACCGATAAGCCGTACTTATCGATGGTTAGAGCTCCTACCAGCAATCATACCATGTGAGCGATTGGGAATATGAGGCGAGCTTTATCAAAATGTGTTTAGGGTAAGAGGTTGCCTGTCGATCGCTGCCTCTTGGGTGGAGGCTGCAGAATGTGGTATTGAGCGATAGGCGGGCTTGCAATAGCTCATTCTGGGCAATAATTATGAGTTATAGAGAGGAATTCTATAGCTCATGAAATGGAACTGGCAAAACACTGACTGGCCAAACTTCAGATACGACAGCGCAAGCCTAGTACCGTTGGAGCAGAAATTCTTGCAGTCCGCCGGCGAGGTTATCGGTGCTGTTCGACATTTCAACGATGACGACAGCAACCAACTTCGCATTGAGTTGCTGAGCGACGAAGCGGTCAAGACCTCAGAGATTGAGGGGGAGTTTCTGGACCGCGTGAGTGTCCAGTCATCACTCCGCCGGCAGTTCGGGCTGAACACTGATGATAGACAGATCCGCCCCCAGGAGCGGGGAATCGCCGAGATGATGGCGGATGTCTATCGAAGTTGGCATAGGCCGCTGTGTCATGAGGGACTGTTCCACTGGCATTCAATGCTGATGGCCGGAAACCGATATATTGAAACGGTTGGTGCTTACCGCACGCATGAAGACGCCATGCAGATCGTATCAGGTCGATTGGACAAACCCACTATCCACTTTGAGGCTCCCCCATCTCGTCAGGTTGCCGCTGAGATGGAGACCTTCATCAAATGGTTCAATCAATCCGGGCCAGATTGTCAAACGTCGCTTCAAGCTTTGGCACGCGCCGCATTAGGACACCTTTACTTTGAAAGCATACATCCATTTGAGGATGGCAACGGCCGAATTGGACGCGCGCTCGCCGAGAAATCCCTGGCGCAAAACATAGGGCAACCAAGCCTCATTTCACTCGCCTTCACAATCGAGAAGCGTCGGAAGGCCTATTACTCAGAGCTTGAACGGCACCAGCGCACGCTTGATATCACCGACTGGGTCATTTTCTTTTCAGAGACTATCCTGGATGCTCAACGGGCGACGCTTGAGCGCGTAGATTTCTTCATCCATAAAGCAAAGTTCTATGATCGTTTTCGGGACAAGCTGAACGAGCGGCAAGAAAAGGTAGTCGCGCGTATCTTCAAGGAAGGCACAGCTGGTTTCAAGGGAGGTCTAAGTGCCGAGAACTATATCTCGATCACAGATACATCCCGCGCTACAGCAACACGCGACCTTCAGCAGCTCGTGGAGATCGGTGCACTGACGCGTAGGGGTGAACGTCGGCATACTCGGTACTCACTATCATTGCAGAAATAAATCGCTGCCACTCCAATGAACAACACCAAAGTCATTATCTAGTGAACGGCGGTTCGTATCCGTTCAAGGCGGAGAACTTACGTCCCGTATTGCGACCTATCCTTTCGAGCGTTATACTGTTTTTGAAAAACAGTATAACGCCGGAGTCGAGCTTATGAAATCTGTCGACCTCATGTACCAGACTATGCTCGCCGAGCTAGGTCAGCGCTCGCTTGACGCCGCTTGGACGGCTGATTTCCCTCCAGAGGGGCGATTTACCCCTGCGACCATCAAGGGACGCAAGTATTGGTACTTCGACATCCCGGATGGACACGGTGGTACCAAACGTCGCTATGTTGGTCCTGCTGACGATCCGGATATAGCACAACGCGTATCTGATCATAAGCGGGACAAGGACGACCTACGCGCTCGCAGGCGGTTGGTAAATAGCCTGACCCGCGAAGGTGGGATGATTTCCCCCGACGCCATGTCGGGCGACATTGTCGAAGCTCTTGCCGATGGGGGGCTCTTTCGACTCCGTGGTGTTCTCATAGGCACGGTGGCCTTTCAATGCTATTCAGGGCTGCTGGGCGTGCGCCTTCCCATGGCTGCCATACTGACCGGCGATGCGGACATCGCTCAGGATTATGCCATCAGTCGAGAGGTTGAAGATAGTCTGCCTCCGATCGTGGAGTTGCTGCAGCACGTCGACGCCAGTTTCCTGCCCGTTCCACATAGATCGGGATCAGGGGCCTCGTCAGCGTTTCAGAATGCCGACGGCTACAGAGTTGAATTCCTGACATCGAACCGTGGCTCGGACGACTACGTCGATCAGCCAGCGAAGATGCCTGCTCTTGGCGGTGCTAGCGCGGATCCACTGCGCTTTCTCGACTTTCTCATCAGGGAACCGGTCAGGACAATCCTGCTCCACCGAAGCGGCATCCCAGTCGTTGTCCCTGATCCGCCTCGGTATGCCGTCCATAAGCTCATAGTCGCCAGCCGTCGGCACACCGACGGGCAAGGGCCAGCGAAGCGCGAGAAGGACATTCGTCAGGCCGCGCTGCTTTTCGAGGCGCTGCAGCAGACAAGGCGATCCGCTGACTTGGCCCTCGTCTACAACGAAGCGTGGGAGCGCGGCCCTGCGTGGCAAGACGCTATCCGAATTGGGGCGGGGATGCTGCCGGCACCAGATGCAGACCGGTTCAAAACTGTCCTAATCGACGGCGCAAAGAAAAACCGAGAAGCAATTGAACTTCCGTTCGGCGAATAGACGTACTTGAATTGAATGCCAAGCTGTTGATCTCGTTGGAAGTGGCTCACACAAATAGGGTGCCGAGAGTCCGATTCTGTTCAAGGCGATGGGAGTAGAAGGAGAACTGGAACCGAACCTCTTCGGAATTCATCATGGATGAAGCACGTTGAGGGGGCCGCGTCAGCCCACGCCAACTGAGCGCAGCGCTCGCAGCCTTGACGGTGTCTGGCCGAACACCTGGAGGAAGGCGCGCGAGAAATTGGAGGCGTTTTCAAAGCCGACATCAAGCGCAATTTCGATCATGGAAGTATCTGTTTCCAGCAGTAGCTGCTTGGCCCGCTCAAGTCTCAGGCGGCGATAGACGAGGGCGGGGCTCATAGCGAGTTCAGCGAGGAACATGCGTTCCAGATGACGGCGGGACAAGCCAACGGACGCGGCGAGTTCTTCGATCGGCACCTTGCCCTCGATGTGGCGGTCCATCGCGATGAGCACGGCCTGAATGCGAGGATCCTTACTTTCAAGCGAAAGCGGGCGGCGTGGCTGGATCGCGAGCGCGGTGCGTGCCTTGTCGATCTGCAGGACTTCCATCGCATTGCGCTCGGCTTCCCGACTGATGTGCTTGCGCACGATCATCGCGGCCATGTCGGCCGCGCTGCTACCGCCAGCGCATGAGCCCCGGCTGCGGTCGAGATTGAAAATTCGGTCGGAACGGACTTCGTGGTCAGGGAAGCGCTCGCGGAAAGCGTTGTAGTGTAGCCAACTGACGCAGGTACGATGCAATTTCATCAGGCCTGCTTCGGCAAGGATGAACGAGCCCGTGCAGACGCCGATCAGTGACACGTTCGCAGTAGCGGCCTTCTTGAGGAAGTCCATCGTCACCCGGTCGATCGTAACTTCGCTGTTGAGGAGGCCACCGACAACGACGATGTAGGTGAACTGTCGAGGATCGGTAAAGTCGGACGTCGGAGCGACCTTCACGCCACAGCTTGACGCGATCAGATTGCGACTGCTCGCAAGGACCTCCCAGTCCGCAAGCACGCGTCCCGAGCGGTCGAATTCGTCGCTGGCGAGCCGCAATGTGTCGATGAACAATGCGAATGCTGATAGCGTGAAGGACTTGGCCAGCACGAAGCCTATCTTCAACCGCGGCACATCAGGATCCAACGATGTCATGGCGACTCCAAGTTCAGCGGCCGGACGACATCGACAGCGCCTTCCGATAGGCGACCCAGAGGCCTCGGTCCACGATTTCGTCGAAACCGTTTCGACGCATCGCGAGTATACCTGCCGCCGTTGTGCCCTCATAGTCGATGAAGGACTGGACTGTCTGGGACACCGAGTCGCCCGACGTCTCCTGAAGCCGGCCCGCTGCAATCAGCACCTGCTGCGCCGCCCGATGAGCGATAGTCTCAGGGATGCCATGCTTTATCGCGGCTGCTGCCAAGGCATCGGTGAGGAGCGCAGGGAAGGCGGCTCCCGAGCCGGACATTGCCGTGAAGTAATCGATATGATCCTCGTCGAGGACGCGGTCTACCAGGCCTCCACATTTGAATATGGCCTCGATCCTCGCCGCGTCCGATGCGTCCTCGCTCGCTAAATGGTATGGCGTGTATCCAAAGCCGATCCCGACGGCTGCATTCGGCAGAGCACGCGCGACGCGTCGGGACTTCGTTCTTGCTGCTATCTGCTTGAGCGGGACTCCGGCCATGACGGAGATAACGAGCTTGTCGGCAGCCTCGATTCGGATGGTGGGCCAGTCATCCGGCCGCACGCAAAGCATGATAGTATCGGCAGCGCCTGCCAGTGCGACGTTGTCCGTCGTCCATGCGCAGCCGAGATCGTCGTCCGGTCGGGTACGGCGATAGGAGCAGATCAACCTGTCGGGTGTCAGCCGCCCCGTCTCAATCAGCCTGGCGGCGATCGCGCCGCCCAGCCATCCGGCCCCGCCAATGAGGCCGACCTTTCCGAGGTCCATCATATCAGTTCACTCATCTTATCTGGAAGCCATGCTTCAGCGGGTCACGGTCGTCAACGAAGATAGTATTGTGGCCGATAATCCTTGCCCAACCTGATACGCTGGGTCGTACGCCACGGAATGGCCCGACCTCGACCTGCTCTTCCAACCGACCCTCAAACACCGTGCCGATGAGGCTTTCCTGCCGGAAGATCTTCCCGATGGGAAGACGGCCCTTGCCATGGAGTTGCGCCATCCGTGCCGACGTGCCGGTTCCTCCAGGAGAACGATCGATAGCCTT
Source organism: Ferranicluibacter rubi (assembly GCF_011603255.1). Lineage (GTDB taxonomy): Bacteria > Pseudomonadota > Alphaproteobacteria > Rhizobiales > Rhizobiaceae > Ferranicluibacter > Ferranicluibacter rubi. The sequence continues at coordinate 9,620 of NZ_JAANCM010000019.1, forward strand.
GTCGCCGTAGAAGACGGCACCGCGACCGTCCGCGTTCGGGCTCGTGGATTGATCGCACCAGATGGCGTGGTGTACGCCTCGAATGCTGGAGTTCTCCGGATGCACAGGGTCGCAAATCTCCGCAAGCGCATCCTGTAGCCGGACACTGAGATCAACGATCTCGCCAGCATTCATCCCGTCAAGGCCGGACCAGGATGACTGCGGTTCTATGACCGCGTAGAAATTGCCGCCATAGGCGATATCGACTGTCAGTCGGCCATGGTTCGGCACATCGACCTCTATGTCGCTCGCATGCAGGTAGCTCGGGACGTTGTACATGCGGACAGAGGTCACGGCGTCGCCAGTTTTCTCGTAGGTCACGTCGACTTTTCCGGCTGGTGTCTCGAGCGAAACGCAGCCTTCGACACGGGGCACGAGGAGCCCTTCCTCGATCGCTGCCGTTACAAGGCCGATGGTGCCCGCCCCACACATTGGCAAGCAGCCGCTGACCTCGATGAATAGCACGGCGATGTCGCAGTCTTCGCGATAGGCCGGATAGAGGATCGCACCCGACATGATGTCATGGCCGCGGGGCTCGAACATAAGCGCCTGCCTCACCCAGTCGTGCTTGGCAACGAAGATGTCCCGCCTCTCGGCGATAGCGAGGTGCGGAAGGATCGGTCCGCCGCCTGCCACCAGTCGCACCGGGTTACCGCAAGTGTGGGCGTCGATGCAGAAGAAGCTGCGTCGCATCGGGAACCTCGTCTTTCACTGAATTTCTGTCATGTCACGCTGCTGCAGCGCGCCGCGCGACAGCCGGTCTAGAAGAATGGCAAGCGCCACGATAGCAAGGCCCGCGCGAAGGCCCAGACCCATCTCCATGCGCGTAAGACCGCGCGTGACTTCCGCTCCCAGACCTCCCGCGCCGACGAGACCAGCAAGCACGACAATAGCGAGCGAGAGCAGGATGCACTGATTAAGGCCGACGAGAAGTGTCGGGGTCGCTGAAGGGATCTCGATCTTGAAGAGGATCGAGCGTGGGGATGCCCCCGTCGCCTGTCCGAGTTCGAGAAGATCCTTGGGCACCTGCTGGAAGGCGAGTGTCGTCAGTCGGAGCATGGGCGGTATTCCGTAGACGATGGTGGCGATGATGGCCGGCACGCGGCCGAGGCTGAAGATCATCACGGCGGGGATCAGATAGACCCACGGCGGAACCGTCTGCATCACGTCGAGCATTGGGCGGATCACGGCTTCGAAGGTGCGGTTGCGTGCGGCAAGAACCCCGATCGGAAAGGCGATGATGACCGATATACAGACTGAGACGGTGACGAGCACAAGCGTCTGCATGGAAGCCTCCCAAAGGCCTGAGAAGAAACAGAAGCCGAGCGCGATGCCGCTGACGATGGCGACCCGGATGTTGACGAGAAGACCAGAAAAAATAACGACGATTGCGATGACGGCGTAGGCCGGGAGGATGAGGAGGATGGTCTCAAGGGCGCCGAGCGTCGTCTCGATGATACGCGTCACGAGATCGAAGAAAGGGTGGAAGTTGGCGTTCAACCAATCAACGACCGGCGCGAGCAAGGCGCCCGGCGAAAACCGAATGAGATCGGCGTTCATGATGCGGCTCCCTTGGCAAGGGCTGCCGCGCTCTGCGTTAGCCGGTCGATGATCATGGTCAGGATGACGATGGCGATCGCCGCATTGATCGATGTGGCGATGTCGAGGGTTCGCACCGCGCTGTAGATCGTCTCTCCGAGCCCGCCGGAGCCCACGATCCCGGCAATGACCACCATGCCGAAGGCCATCATCAGGCTCTGGTTGATCCCGGCCATCATGCTCGGTACGGCAAACGGCATGCGGATCTTCGCAAACATCTGCCAAGGCGTGAGGCCGCTCGCATGACCGAGTTCGATGAAGGCGTGCGGTGTGCGACGGATGCCGAGCGAGGTCAGCCGGACCACCGGTGGCATCGCCACGATCACGGTCGCAAGCAAAGCCGTGGCGGGGCCGTATCCCATGAGGGCGATGGCTGGTAGAAGGTAGATGTAGGGCGGCAGCGTCTGGATGAGATCGAGAGACGGCTGCAGGATTCTGTCAAAGGTTCGCACGAAGCCCGCGATGATGCCGAGCGGAATGCCAATCAGGAGCGCCATCATCGTAGCCGTTGCGACGAGCGCGAGCGTGCTCATTGTTTCCGACCAGAGGCCCATGGCGGCGCAGGTGACAAGCGCCACTCCAGCCAGAAGACCTGCCTGCCAGCGGATCAGCCGCCATCCGAGAACCCCAACCAGCAGCGCCATCACGTAGAAGGGTGGCAGTGAGACAAGCCAGAGGATGGCCTCATATGTGCCTTCGAGAGCTGCTCTGATCCCGTCGAAGAGAAACGCAGCGTTGTCGCCGATCCAGATAAGGGCATCGTCGATCCGCTCGTCGAAGACGTCGGTGATGACAGTGGTATCCATGTCGTCCTCCCGAACTAGGCCGCAGCCAGCGTAGCGATGTGGCTTCCGGAGACTCCACCGAGGATCGCGCGCGTCGTGACGATGCCGACCACTTCGCTGTCATCGACCACGGCGATGGCATCACGACCCGACTGCAGCGTGAGGTCTATGAGCGCTCCGATGTCTGCTTCCGGTGTGGTGCGTACCAGCGCCCCGATGTCCGTGTGCGGACCACTGAGGTACTGCGCGACCGGAATCATGATCGAGTGCGCCTTTACGAGATGAACCCGCGAGATGCCGCCGACAAATTCAGCCACGTAGTCGTCGGCCGGGCGTGTCACGATCTCCTCGGCATCGCCGACCTGGACAATCACACCGTCCTTCATGATCGCTATGCGGTCGCCGATGCGGATGGCTTCTTCGAGATCGTGGGTGATGAACACGGCAGACTTGCCGAGCGATTTCGTCAACTGCCGGAACTCGTCCTGAAGCTGGCGGCGGATCAGCGGATCGAGCGCGCTGAAGGGCTCGTCCATGAGAATGATTTCGGGATCCGCCGCGATCGCGCGGGCAAGGCCGACGCGCTGCTGCATGCCGCCAGATAATTGGGACGGGTATCGCCCGGTCCAATCAGACAAGCCGACCTTGTCGAGCGCGGCACGCGCCGTCTTGAAGCGCTCTCCCTTGCCGACCCCGCGGACTTCGAGGCCGAATGCCGCGTTCTCGAGAACCGTGCGATTGGGCAAGAGCGCGACGCTCTGAAACACCATGCCGATATGGCGGGCACGCATATCGCGCAGCTCTGCCGCATTCAGCGCGGAGATGTCCTTCCCCTTGACCGTAATTCGTCCCAGGCTCGGCTCGATCAGCCTGTTGAGAAGGCGTACCAGGGTGGATTTGCCGCTACCGGACAGGCCCATGATGCAGAAGATCTCACCGCGTCTGACCTGGAGGCTCGCGTCGGAAACGCCGACCACGCAATCATAGTCGTTGAGGATCTGCGTCTTGCTCAGGCCATCTCGCTGGACGGCATCGACGGCCGCTTTCGCGCGGGCACCGAAGATCTTCCAAACCGACTGGCAGTCGATCAGGACATCGCTCTCATGCTGCTTGGAATGGGTCATTGCGTTCCCCGCGGCCCGTTTTGCACGGACGTTCTTGGTTGTGGATCCGAAAGTCGGGCAGCCGGCCTCGCGGCTGCCCGGAGTACGGTTCTATTCGGACTTGATGTTCTCCCAGCGCTTCAGGAGGTCGACATGGGTGTCGGTCCAGCCCTTGATAGCCTCGTCCATGGTCTTGCCTTCGTTGACGGCGCTGTTGATCGCAGTGATGTCGGCCAACGGCACATAGACGCTTGCAATGACTTCACGCGCATGCGGGTTCTCTGCGGAGAAGCCCTTCTGGCCGATCCAGTAGTAGCTCTGCGGCGGAGGGAAGACGCCTTTCGGATCGGCAAGGAACTTGATATCGAACTTCTGTGCCATCCAGGAAGGCTCCCAGATCGTCAAGGCAATCCATTCCTTGCGATCGGTGGCTGACTTTAGTGCCGCAGTCATAGCGGCTGTGCTGCCCTCGACGAGTTGAAGCTTCAGGTCGTAGTCCTTGACCGCATTGCTGGTGTCCTTCATGAGGCCAGCGCCAGGCTCGATGCCGACGATCTTGCCGCCGAGCTTCTCGGCGTTTTCATTCAACTGGTCCATCGAATCGATGGGTACGTACTTCGGCACGGCCACGCCTTGGAACAGCCCGTGAGAGACCGGCGAGATCTTTTCCAGCCGCTTCTTGTTCTTGTTCCAGTAATCCTGGGCAACGTAATCCGTCTGGGAGGCCATGATCTGTACGTCGCCCTTGGCGAGTGCTGCATAGGCGATACCCCATTCGGAGAATGGTACGACCTTGACGGTGTAGCCGGAATCCTCGAGCACTTTCTTGGTGATGCCGGTGATCGGGGTCAGGTCTTCCCAGGACATCGTCCCGATGGTGATCGATTTTTCTTCCGCATGCGCGGCCGTCAGGCTCATGCCGACCACTGCGGCGGCGCAGAGGGCTTTCCATAGGATGTTCATGCTCTTGGCTCCTGTTTTTTGTTCCCGTTATTGTTTGAAAGCCACGCACGTGGCGTGAGCCTTCATTGCGCTCCGGGAGGTTATCCCTCGCGGCCTGCACGCAATTCCTGCATTCGGATCACCGCGTTGACGCCGAGCCACGCAAAGGGCTCCGGCGGAAGCCTCACTGGCTTCGGCTGATCCATGTAGTCTTCGAGCACTTTTGAATGCGTACCTGTGGCGAGATCTGCGGCCATGACGCCTGCAAGTGTACTCTTCACCGTGCCGAGACCATTTTCGCAGCAGGCGGAATAAAGACCCTCTTCGATCTCGCCGAAAGCGGCGACATGGTTTCGGCTCAGGCACAGGCGTCCGGCCCAGTTGTAGTCGAAAGGCACGCCTGAGAGATCGGGAAAGCGCGCGTCTAGGGACTTGCGCTGTTCGGCGGCTATCCGCGCCATCCTGCGTTCGGTGACCTGGATGGTGCGGTCGTAGGTGAAGCGGGTACGAATGACGATGCGCGAACCCTCGTCCGTCTCGATCTGGCGGACGGTCGCGCCCATCGGATCGGCAGGAAGCAGCGCCCAGGAGGGTCTGCCAGACTTTGCCTGAAAAGGCGCCGTCATCGATGCATAGGTGAAGATGTGCATCAGGCGGCCCTGGAAGTGGCCGAAGTCTTCGATATGACCGTTGACGGCGACAATGACCTTGGGTGCCGTAACGTGTCCCTTGTGCGAGGTCGCCGTCCAACTGCCCCTGTCGCGGCCGAGCCTGACGACAGGGGACTGCTCGAAGATGTCAACACGACCCGCAAGCCCTTCTGCAAGGATGCGAATGTAGTCGGCTGGCTGGATGAGGACGGCGCCGGGTGTGTAGAGGCCTCCGTGATAATAGGAGGAGCCGGTTATCTCCCGCATCTCGCGCGCATCGAGAAGTTGGTGTTTCTCCCCTATCGCGCCCAGCGAGCGTGCGTAGGCGGCGTTCATCTCGGTGCCACGCTCGGATGCGGCCGCATTGATCTTGCCGGACGGATCAAATGTCCGGCGTGACATGCCGTAGTCCGCAGCGGCATGTGCGGCAAAGGATATGGCAAAGCGGTTCTGCGCTATCTCGGACTTCGTAGCCGCATCGCTCCCGACCGAATATTCGCCAGATGAGAGATTGTGCGGTACGTCGATCATATAGCCGGAGTTGCGGCCCGATGTTCCCTTGGCAACTTCTCCCGCTTCAAGAAGAACGATCCTGTCCGCAGGGCGTTGCTCGAGCAGCCGACGTGCGGCCGACAGCCCGGCGAAGCCCGCCCCGATGATGAGCCAGTCGGCTGCGACGGGACCGTCAAGCGTGCGGAGGGGAAATCTGCGACGGCTGATCGCCTCCCACCCCGAGGTTCCGGACACTGCCGGAAGCCGCTTGATGACCCGCTCGGTCATCGCACTGTCTCGTCCACGGACCGTTCGGAAACGTCGATCCAGATCGTCTTCAGCTCGGTGTACTGGTCGTGGGCGAAGATCGACTTGTCGCGCCCGCCGAACCCGGACTCCTTGAAACCGCCGAAGGGTGTGCTTGCGTCGCCCTCGCCGAAGCAGTTGACGGTTACAACACCGGCACGGATCTCGCGCGACAGTCTGATCGCCTTGCGCAGACTGCCTGTGTAGACAGACGCGGCCAGACCGTAGGGGGTGTCATTTGCGAGTGTTATAGCCTCCGAGAGACTGTTGAATGTCGTGACCGAAAGGACGGGTCCGAAGATCTCCTCCCGGAATAGCCGGCTCGCAGGGGAGACGCCGTCGATGATCGTCGGCTCGACGTAGACCCCTTCACGGGTCTCTCCGCCGTGAGCTACGACCAGCTTGTCCTTGGTGAGATCGTCGAGATAGGATTTGACCTTGGCGAAGTGGGTTGGGCTGACCAACGCACCAATGCGGTTCTCGGGGTCGAGAGGATCGCCGGTCTTCCATTCACGCAAGTATGCGCCCATCCGGGCAAGCAGGTCGTCCTTGATATTGGCATGCACCAAGAGGCGCGACGTTGCCGAGCAGTTCTCACCCATATTCCAGAACGCGCCGGTCACGACCTGTTCCGCAACAAGATCGAGGTCCTCGGCATCGTCCATGACCACTGCGGGGTTCTTGCCGCCGCATTCGAGCACGATCCGCTTGAGATTGGAGTCGGCGGCGTAGCGCAGGAAGCGGCGGCCGGTCGGCGTGGAGCCTGTGAAGGTGACCATGTCGATGTCCATGTGAAGGCCGATCGGCTCGCCGACCTCCTTGCCACCGCCGGTGACGACGTTGAACACACCTGCAGGAATGCCGGCCTCATGGGCCAGTTCGGCGACACGAAGCGTTGTAAGCGTTGTTTCCAGAGCGGGCTTGACAATGACGGAGCATCCTGCAGCCAGCGCCGGTCCGATCTTCCAGGCGAGCATCAGGAGCGGGAAGTTCCACGGAAGCACGGCGCCGACGACACCGATCGGCTCACGTACGACCATGGTCAAGGCGCTTGCACCGACCGGTGCGGTGTGATCGTAGAGTTTGTCTATCAGTTCGGCATGCCAGCGGATCGTGTGGATCGTATCCGGAACATCGACCGTTTGGCACTCCCGCACCGGCTTCCCGCTGTCGAGGCTTTCGAGAACGGCCAGTTCATGGCGGTGGTCTTCGAGCAGGCGTGCAAATCCTAGAAGAACGCGCTTTCGTTCACCAGGCGACAGGAGCCGCCAGCGGCCGTCTTCGAACGCCGCTCTGGCCTTCGTTACAGCAAAATCCACGTCGCTTGAGTCGCAAGCGGAAATTTCTGCGAGCAAGTCGCCGGTGGCCGGGTTTTTCGTCTCGAACGTCTTGCCAGACTGCGCCGGTCGAAATGCACCATCGATAAAGGCGGAGGTTGGCAGCGTAATGGTCTTTGCAATAGCCCGGTATTCGGCGGCTGTCAGAGGTTCATGCATGGTTGGCTCCCGACGTGATCCCAGCGACCGTGCGCTTCAGGGTGGTGACAACTGTTTCGAGTGCGCGCTTTTCCTCGCTCTTCAGGCCTCGAAGCGGCGCGCGCACCGGACCGGTCTTCAGCCCGATGATCTCGCATCCATGCTTGATGGACTGGACGAACTTGCCGCATTCGAGAAAGTCCATCAGCGGCAGCATGGCAGTCATGATGGCGCGGCCCTTGTCGAAATTCTTCTCCAGCACGCAGGCTTCGTAGAGCGCGACATGCTCGCGCGGCAGGAAATTCGAGCCGGCGCAGACCCAGCTACGCGCGCCCCATGCAAAGAATTCGAGCGCCTGGTCGTCCCATCCGCAGGACAGGCCGATATGCGGGAACTTCCGGGCAAGGAGATGGACGTTCGCCATCTCGCCCGAGCTTTCCTTGATCGCTACGACGTTGCGCGACTTGCCGACGCGGGCGAAGTAGTCCTCCCGCATGGTGACGCCCATGCGGGCAGGGTAGTTGTAGAGCATGATCGGCAGGTTTGCGGCCCGGTCGACGGTCAGCGCATGAATAGCGTTTTCCTGCTCTGTCGGCAGCGCGTAAGGCGGCGAGGACACAAGGATCGCGTCCGCGCCGATTTCCTTTGCCGCCTTGGCGTATTCGACAGAGTCTTCCGTGCGTGTCGCGCCTGTGCCGATGACGAGCGCAAGCCGCGTGCCGATAACAGACTTCGCAAAGGCTCCAAGCTCGAACCGTTCCTGCGCGCTCTGGGCATAGTACTCGCCGGTGGACCCGCCGACGATGATGCCGTGGACCTTCGCCTCGATCAGGGACTCAAGGACCGCCGCGAAGGCTGTCTGGTCGATGCTCCCCTCGTTCCTGAGCGGCGTGATCGCCGGTGTATAGATGCCTTCGAATTTCATGATGACTTCTCCATCGATTGCATCGGCGTCTCGACCAGTGCGTCCGCTTTGAGGGCCTGCGGGGCGATAAACATCTCCATGTTCTCGCGCGACAGTTCCCAGTGTTCAAAAACCAGATCGACGACCGCATCCTCGTCATGCGCGGCAATGGCCGCGATGAAGCTGTCATGGTGCGCGACCGACTTTCCAAGGCGCTCGTGCATGTCGTTGTTGCGCGGGCGAAAGAATGTGTGACCGATGCGGGCATGGTCGATCAGCAGGCGGCCGAGGCTCGGCTGCAAATACTCGTTGCCCGACATCTCGCCGATGATTTCGTGAAAGCGGTTGTTCTCAAGCGTGAGGGACAAAGGATCCTGCGCGGCGCTCGCAGCGCGAAACCGGTCCTGCGTCGCCTGAAGTTCGAGCATCTGCTTCGCCTTGAAGTTCCGGGCGGCAAGCCTTCCGATCGCGGCATAGATCATCGGTGCAACGAGGAAGAAGTGCCGCAGCGTCGCGTGGTTCATAGGGATGACGCGCGCTCCCCGATTGGTGCGGATATCGACGTATCCTTCACCTTGCAGGCGCCTGAAGATCTCCCGGACCGGCGTTCTCGACAGTCCGTACTGCTCGCTGAGGCTCGCTTCGTCGAGGTCTTCGTCGGGATCGAGTTCCATGGTCAGGATCTGGCGTTTCAGATGATCGTAGAGCTCGCCCTTGCCACCTTTCATCGCTTGATCCTCCGCTTGATCCTCGGCCCGGTCGTGCTGCCGAGGCTGTTGATTGGGAAGTTTGCATGAGCATTCCAACCTGTCAACAGAATTGTATTTTCTAAGTACACATTAATTGTGCGGACAAAATACATATGAGACCGAATGCGCTTTGTGGATATTTGCCAAGCCGGCTCGCCAGCGTTAAATCCAGCGAGCGAAGGCTAAGAAGGTTCGAAATGAAGAGTGGTAAGAGCAGTCTCTATGACGATCTCAAGCGCCAGATCCTGACAATGGAGCTCGATCCGGACGAGGATCTGGATGAAGTGACCATCAGTGAGAAGTACGGGTTGTCACGCACTCCAGTGCGCGACATATTTCGCAGGCTGGCCGGGGAGGGCTACATCGACATCCGCGAAAACCGCGGCGCACGGGTTATCCCTCTCAACCATGCGACGCTGCGCAACTTCTTCCTCGTAGCGCCAATGATCTATGCCGCCATCGGTAGGCTCGCGGTCCAGAACTTCAAGCCGAAGCAGTTAGCCGACCTTGTCGAAACTCAGGAACGATTTCGGCGCGCCAGCGCGCACTTTGAAACGCTTGCGATGGTGCTGGAGAACAACAGGTTCCATGAGATAATGGGCGAGATGTCGGCCAACGTCTACCTCCAGCCAAGCCTCAGACGGCTGCTGGTGGACCACGCTCGCATCGGCCACACTTTCTTCCACCCCCGCAACGATGACATGCGGCAGCGCCTGAAGATTGCGGTCGACCATCACGATGCCTTCATTGAAGCGCTGAAAGCGCACGACGAGGCGGGCGTCGTCGATCTCGTGTTCAGGCACTGGGAGTTGTCGCGAGAGAACATGGAACTCTACGTCGCGCCTGGCGATATGAAAGCCGACTTTCCACTGGAACTCGCATCCTCTGTGGTTCGTTCTGGCCGGTGAGACTCAGACGGACGTCTGCAAGGCCTGCGTCAGCCATGCCGCCGTCAGGTCTGCAGCAGCCGTCCGCCGGGTACTACCGGGCACGAGGATATTGTGGCGTCCTTCAGCATCCAGCTCGATGTCCCCGACCCTTACAAGACTGCCGTCTGCGATGAGGCTGCCGACCAGCGTGTCCCATCCCAGCGCGACACCCTGACCAGCCTTCGTAGCCGAAATTGTCTCCGTGTAGTGGCTGAACCTCAGCGTGGCACGAAGCCGGTCGGGCTTGCGTCCAACACGTGCAAACCAGTCCGCCCAGCGATACCAGCTTCGGCTCGGGACATCGCTTTCGATCAGCTCGCAATCGCCATCCGGAAAATCCGCCACCTTTCCCGATTTAGCGTAGCTCGGCGAGCAGACCGGATAGATGCGATCGCCGCAGGACGCGAGCACCATGCCGTCATTGAAAGGCGGAACACCGTATCGCAGCGCGATATCGACGCCTCCCTGTCCAAGGTCGAACTTTGCGTCCTGCGAGACGACGCGGATCTGGATGCCGGGATGAATGAGCCGCAAGTCCGCGATCCTCGGGAGCAGCCAGAAGGACGAGAAAGCGATCGTTGCGCCGATCGTCACCACATCGTTAGAGCTGGCTCGTATGGCATCCACACTGTCCGCGATGTTGGAAAGGCTATCTGCCAGCGACGCGCCGAGGATCAGGCAGGCAGGCGTCGGCTCGATCGACCGATGACCTCGCGTGAACAGCGGCCGTCCGAAGTCGTCCTCCAGGAGCGCGATCATCCGGCTGACCGCTGCCTGCGTGACACCGAGCTCATTGGCCGCAAGTGTAAAGCTTCGATGGCGTATAGCAGCTTCCAGCGCCACAAGCGCGGTTAGCGAAGGGAGCTTCTTACGGTACTGCAAAGGTCGATACCTTTTTCTTAGAGTGACTTTTTGTAATGCCACATACAAGTATTTATGCCATTGAAACCAGCGCAACTTGGAGCATTCTCTGAACAACAGGCATCAGAGGATATCATGCTAAACACGTTTCCGTCACCTATCTCAGCCATTCTCGATCAACGTGCCGAAGGTCATTCGCTTCCAGCAGCGCTCTACACTCAAGAAGACGTGTTTCGAGCTGATCTAGACGTATTCTTCCGAAAGCACTGGATCTATGTCGGACTTGAATGCGATGTGCCTGAAGCGGGGGATGCCAGCGTCATCGACATTGGGACGACGAGTCTCATCCTACTTCGGGACGACGCTGAGCATATCCGCGTCTTGCACAATGTCTGTCGGCACAGAGGCACACGCTTCTTGGACGAGGGACAAACAGTTATCTCAAAGCTCGTGTGTCCTTACCATCAGTGGACCTATGAGCTTTCCGGAGAACTGATCCACGCGCCGCACATGGGCAAGGATTTCGACACAGCCTGCCACAACCTGAAGCCTGTCCATTTCAAGTCAATCGGGGGCCTCATCTATGTCTGTCTGTCGGACAAGCCTCCAACGGATGTCGCGCTACTCGAACGCGTGATGGAGCAGCGTTTGGCGCCTTATGATATCCGAAACACGAAGATCGCGTTCCAGAAGGACGTGATCGAAGACGGCAACTGGAAGCTCACGATGGAGAATAACCGTGAGTGCTATCACTGCGCGGCCAACCACCCGGAGCTCTGCGTCTCGTTCATCGATCTAGATTTCGGCTTCGACCCTGAGACGCTGAGCGATGAAGACCGTGCCGAGGCGGAGGATCACATGCGCCAATATGCGGAGCGGACATCTGCCTGGGAGGCCGATGGCTTTCCATCAAGCGCGGTCGAGCAACTGGCAGGCAACGAGACGAATTTCCGCACCCAGCGCCTCATCATCGCAGGCGCTGGCGAATCCCAGACACCTGACGCGACGGCCGCCTCATCGAAGCTTATGGGCACCATGACGCGGAAGGATCTCGGCGACACGCATCTCTGGGGGCATAACTGCTGGAACCACTTCATGGGCGACCATGCGGTGACCGCGATCGTCATACCGTTATCGGCCAACAAGACGCTCGTCAGGACAAAATGGCTTGTCCACAAGGATGCTGTCGAAGGTGTCGACTACGACCTCGACAAGCTGACGGATGTCTGGATCGCAACGACAGACCAGGATGCAGAATTGGTCGCCAGATCGCAGCGCGGTGTCGAGGATCCGGCCTACGAACCCGGTCCGTATTCCCGCTTCACGGAATCCCAGCTCGACAATTTCGCGACCTGGTACGTCGAGAGGATGCGAGCCCATGGATATTGAGATGGTAACGGCGCCATCGATCGGACCTGTTGCTTGGGATCCGGAGATCGACGCGGAATTGCTCTGCGTCGATCTCCATTTAGAGACACATGATGTGAAAACCTTTACGTTCGTGTCAGCCAGCGGAAAGGACATCTCGTTCACTGCCGGGCAGTATTTCGCTTTTGACGTAGAAACGGAAAGCGGCACGGAGACCCGGTGCTACAGCATCTCTTCCTCGCCCTCCCGCAGACGCGCCGTGTCGATCACCGTTAAGCGTGTCCCCGGTGGTATCGTTTCCAATTGGCTGCATGACACTCTCACGGCCGGACATATCCTGCGTGCTGCCGGTCCTCTAGGTCATTTTGCAAGGCCGGAAAATCGAAAGTACCTTTTTCTCAGTGGCGGATCGGGCATCACGCCTGTCATGTCCATGGTCCGTGATCTGGCCGACCAAGCCCTGCCGGTGGATGTCATCTTCCTGCATGCCTGCCGCACTCCAATGGACCTCGCCTTCCGAGCGGAGCTGGAGACGATCGCCAGGAGACTGAAGGGCTTACGTCTCTTCTTCCTCCCCGAAACCCTGGTGGGGGAGCCCGGCTGGCACGGGTTGAGCGGACGGATTTCTGAAGGCCTTCTCGCCCTTGCGGTTCCTGATATAGCCGTACGGACGGTCCTTTGCTGTGGGCCGGCTCCGTTCATGGCCGCCGCCCGGTCGCTCTGTGCAAGCCTAGGTGTGCCCGCTGACTGCTACATCGAGGAAAGCTTCGACGCTGCTGTCATCGAAGAAGCCCCGGCACCCTTGGTCGAGGAGAAGGGTGCCGCTTCCTTCAAGGTGATGTTCACGAAGCAGGGTCGTTCAATCGACGTCACCGGCGATCAGACAATCCTTGGATGCGCAAAAAAGGCCGGCATCAAGATCCCCTCGTCGTGCGCGACAGGCCTGTGCGGCACCTGCAAATCGAAGCTTGTCAGCGGTCAGGTGAACATGACCCACAACGGAGGGATTCGCCAGCGCGAGATCGACGCTGGGCTTTTCTTGCCCTGTTGCTCCAAGCCGCTGAGCGATCTTGTCATTGAGCGATAGAGCAATAAAGCGGCATGCGACGATCTACGATGCATAGCGTCTGGCAAGAACTTGTGACGTAGCAAGCCTTGCGGTTGGACGAGCCGTTGGTCAGCAGCGTTCTCACAATCACTGCGGCAGGTTCCGTAAAAGCGTTAATATGCAGAGGTAATGATAGAAGGTTCCAACCCCCATTTAGATGTGGGAGATTTTGACAAAATTTGCCAAAATCGAATATGATGCCTTCAAATGGAGGTCTCCGATGGCGACTATGAACGTTTCTCTTCCAGACCCGATGAAAGATTGGGTGGAGGCGCAGGCCAAGACTGGGCGATATTCGAACGCGAGTGACTACGTACGCGACCTGATCCGACGCGACCAGACACGAAATGACAAGATTGCCGCCATGCAAAGTTTCGTTGAGGCCGGGCTCCAAAGTGGCGTTGGCATTCGATCAAAGGATGAACTGTTTGCCGAAGCGATGGCTCGTGCCAGCAAGCCATGAGTTTTAAGCTTTCTGTCGAAGCGGAAGAACATAATTGCGATCGCCGCGCAGGGTACCCGTTTGTTCGATGTAGACCAGGCAGAACGTTACCACGATGAGCTTTACGCGCTATTTGATCTGATAGCTGCCAATCCACGCATCGCGCGCGAGCGGAATGAGATCGAGCCGCCCGTCAGAATACATCCTTTCAAAGCGCACCTCATCGTTTATCAGGTTGAAGACGATGAGAGAATTTTTGTAGTGCGAATTCGCCATGGGCATGAAGATTGGTCAGCTACATCAACGTAGTGCCACGATGGAACTGCGGGTTCTGGTGTATCAGGTTCGAATCTGTTCGAGACGCTAGGGATTGTGAATGCAATGCTGTTTTCTCCACTCGTCAGGCGCCGCGACAGAGTCACTCTACTAACTTGCCTCGACAATCCGTCAGGCCTCCTGTGAAACATCCCGGTGCAACGACATGCGATCATGCAACTTCCAATTCTGCATCAACCGAGGCACGTTCCAGATGAACCGTGCCTTTGTGTTTCATCATTTGCCGCCATCTCCCCGGCGCGATACCTGTTCTGCGCTTGAACACTCGGCTCAGTGACAAGTCATTATCGTAGCCGACCAGGTTGGCGATGCGCAGCAGGCTTTCGTCCGTTCCGGTCAGCAGCATCTTGACGCGGTAGACGCGCCAGCCAGTGAGGTAATCCAGCGGCGCTTCACCAACCACCGATTTGAACAGGGCAGCAAAGCTCGAACGCGAAAGTCCGGCCTCCTGCGCCATATCTTCGACAGTCCAGCGCCGCGCTAGATCGGAGTGGACAGCGTGGATCGTGCGCGCCAGCCGTCGGTCGCCAAGGCCTGCAAGCCAGCAGCTTGTCTTGCCCGTGTCGTTGCTGCAGAGCGCACGCAGCGCCTGCACGAACAGGGTGTTGACCAGTCGATCGACCACAAACCCTGAACCATGCTCACCGGCGGTGGTTTCCATGCCGATGAGATCGAGGGTCGCCCTGATCAAAGCGGCATGCGTTTCGTTCAGCGGGAAATGAACCAGAGCCGGTATGGAGCGAAACAGAGGCTCGGCCGCGACCGCATCAAAGGAAAAGCGAGCTGAGACGATCTCGGTTTGCGCACCGCTTCCGCCGTAAGCCACCGCGCCGTCCGTTTCCGACGTCACCAGTGTTTCACAGGCGATCACACTCTGATCAGGTACGTCCGACAGATCGAAGGTGACCTGTGGCTGCACAATCATGCAGGTGCCTGGGGCTAGCCTGACAGGATCGGTTAGCCCCTCCCACCGCAGAAAGCAGTCGCTTCTGGATATGACGACCAGTCGCGCGTGCTCGCCGGTATGGAACCGAATGCCCCAAGGCGCGCCGAGATGCAGACGAGCGTAAAGGGATGTCTCGACCTGCATCTGGTGGATGATTTCATCGAACGGGTTCACGACAGCTCCGGATTGGACGATCGGATATAAATAGCAGACTGCGCGGCATTATTCATCCGAATTCTCAATGTTAGATTGGCGTCACAGTCAAGCATGGAGTTGAAGATGAAAGTTTACCGCCACATAAAGTCAGGCGACATGACCACTCTGAAGGTCCGCGAGGAAGCTCTTCCGGCGGTCGGTTCGGGTGAGGTTCTGGTTCGTGTCCAGGCCAGTTCGCTGAACTTCCGCGACATCATCATTGCGCAGGGTCACTATCCCTTTGGCATCGTGGAGAACCACGTGCCCCTGTCGGACGGCGCAGGTGTGATTGAAGTTGTCGGCGACGGTGTCCGCCGGTTCGCCGTGGGCGATCGGGTCATGAGCAGCTTCTTTCCGAACTGGTTCGGCGGCCGCATTCCCGCTCACCGCGAACAATATCAGATGGAACAGGACGGCTGGTTGACCGAATATCGCCTGATCAGTGCGGAAGCTTTGATGTCCATCCCCGATCATCTGACCTTCGAAGAGGCATCCGCGTTACCTTGTGCCGCCTTGACCGGATGGTCGGCCGTGTCGGGCGTCGGGCCTGGCGATACAGTTCTGACGCTTGGGACAGGCGGCGTTTCCCTCTCCGCGATCCAGTTCGCAAAGGCACGCGGCGCGCGGGTCATCGCCACGACATCGTCCAGCGACAAGTTCGAAAAGCTCACCGCGCTCGGTGCGGATGCGCTCATCAACTACCGGGAGAACCCGGACTGGCAACAGGCGGTCCGTGATCTGACGGGTGGCCTGGGTGCCGACCGTATCGTCGAGGTCGGCGGACCGGCAACCATCGCCCAGTCCGTTCGCTCGATCCGCGAAGGCGGCCAGGTCTCCATCGTCGGCGCGCTCGGCATGGAGGGCGAAGCGATCGATATCATGAAGCTGTTCTTCAGCCAGGCGATCTACAAGGTCATCAGCGTCGGCAATCGCAGCGACCTCGAGGATATGAATCGCGCTGTCGCCGCGCACCAGATCCGCCCGGTGATCGACAGCGTGTTTGCGTTCGAGGACGCCCATTCCGCCTACGAGCGCCTCGCCAACCGAAATGTCTTCGGCAAGGTCGTCATTCGCAACTGACCGTATCGCGAACTCTCAAGGAGATTTCAGCATGACCGCATATGCAATTTTCATTCGGGAACGCAGTCGCAATGCCGCTGAACTGCAGACCTATGCCGAACTGGTGACACCACTGCTCGGTCAATCGGGAGCGACCGTGCTTGCCGCCTACGGCCCTCTGGATGCTCTCGAGGGTGCCGCTCCCGAAGGTGTCGTTATGGCCAGGTTCCCGACCATGGAAGCCGCTCGCGCCTTCTACGACAACCCCGAATACCAGGCGGCCGTGAAGCACAGGTTCCTGGGTGCAGACTATCGCTCCTTCATCATCGACGGGGTAAGCTAGGCCAGCGAGGGTTACGGGACCTCAACATGAATCGCCCGCCACATCGGGGCGGGCAATTCAGTCGATCAGACACGGTGGTTCCTGAAGAACGTCTGCAGGGGCTCGAGCTTTCAGAAGCGGTCGTAGCTGACGCGCCAACCTTCTGCAGCATCGACCGGGGAAATCACCAGCTTGTCACCTGTGACCTCGAACTTGCGCTCAAGTCTCTGACCGATCAGGTTGCGGACGAGGGAGGACTCCACGGTGATCGCGAATATGTTCCTGGCATCGTCGATCTCGACGGGACCGTAATAGGCCTCGTAGGCTTTCGTGGTGTAGGGCGTGTCGGCGGCATTGGCATCGGGGTTCATAGCCTGGACCGACAGGGTTCCTCCTTGCGTGAAAACGAGCTGGCCTGAATACGGGATGGTCTGAAGATTACCCGCAGCACCGACCTCCAGTGCGGTCATGCGCCAGGCACCGATGATCGGAGACTTGGCATCACTCGCGAATGCCGGGGAGGTAAAGGCCAGTGCCAGTGCTGCAGCCAAGATCTTGAAACTGTTCATCGAGATGTCCTTTGTTGTGTGGCAGGAAGAGGTTGGACCGTTAAATCCGTTCGATACGGACGGGATACTTGCCGCGCACCAGAAGCGCGTCGAAACCGTTGTCGAACCGGCCGAGACGGATCAGCCCGTCTCAACGATAGTCGGCATAGAAGAGAGCGAGGTTGCCCCAAGGCTTGAAGTAGCAGAGGTCGCCTGGCCGCTCGTTGGTGAAGGGGCCGCTGGCATCCTCGGTGAGCTTGCGAGGCAGATGGACGATCTTTTCGTTGCCTCCGAAATCCTCGATCTCGAGATCAAGCGGAAGCATGGACGCAAGGTCGCGCGATGATGGGTTGTCGTAGAGCGTCGCTGTCAGCACCAATCCATTGAACGTCAACCTGATGCGCACGTCGCTCGGCTCCCGGTTGTTTGGGTCGCGTCCTTGCTGTGCTTTTGCGACATGCGGGATTGCCGCAGCCGCGAGCGCGACACCCAAAACCTGTCCTCGCCTGAATGATCGAGACATGGCGGCTTTCGTCAGACCGGTTGCGCTGTGGGTCGGAAGAGAATTTCGTTGATGTCCACGTCATCCGGCTCACTAATGGCGAATGCGACACTCCGGGCAAATGTACCGGGCCCGATGGCGATTTTGCTGACGAACTCCATGGTACCTGCCTGGATATCCTTTTCGCTGATATGTTCGAGGAGTTCTGTGTTGACCGCGCCGGGCGAGATGATGGTTGTCCGGATATTGTAGGGTTTCACCTCTTTGCGCAGGCCTTCTGACAAAGCGCGGACGGCATGCTTTGTGGCGCAATAGACAGTCGCACCGGGATCAACGACATGGCCGTAAACCGAGGAAACGTTGATGATGTGTCCCGACTTTTGGGCCTTCATGTGAGGAAGTGCGGCGGCAATCCCGTAGAGCACGCCCTTGATGTTGACATCGATCATGCGGTCCCACTCGTCGACCTTGAGACGTTCTAGCGGCGCAAGCGGCATAAGGCCCGCGTTGTTCAGCATGACGTCGATCCGACCGAACTGTTTGACAGTGATATCGACAAGGTTTTTGACCTGATCCCGGTCGGTCACGTCAGTCTGTACCGCGACGACCTTATAGCCCTGTGCGTTCATTTCCGCAGCCAGAGCCTCAATGCGGTCAAGGCGACGCGCGCCGATGATCACGGTCGCGCCGCGCTCTGCGAGATGCCGGGCCGTAGCTTCGCCCAGGCCACTGCTGGCGCCGGTGATGACAACGACCTTGTTTTCGATTCCCTGTGACATGACGGTCTCCTGTTTCTGAGTTTAAGTGGTTCAGCTGCGCGGCCGGGCGAGGGCGGCCAGAACCGCCGACCCGACGAGCAAGATTGCGGAGAGGACAAAGGCGCTCCACCATCCGACGGTATCGAACAGGACACCGCCTGCGGACGCGCCGCCTGCTATAGCGAGCTGGATCAGGGCGACCTGCAGGCCGCCGCCGGCTTCGAGATCGTCCGGGATGATACGTGTCATCCAGGTGTTCCAGGCGACAGGCACCGGTGTCGACACGGGCTGCCGTCAGCCACTGGAATGGTCCAGCTGCGATCAGGAGGAGGGCGATGACGGCAAGGACAACGGGCATGCCGACAAATGCGACCCCAAGATGCCGACGGAGCACGAAACCGATCGCAAACAACCCGGCCAATCCGCCAACACCCAGGCCGAGCAGCACCATGGACAGCGTGTTGATGTCGAGCCTGGTCACATGTTCGAGGAACGGCCTCAGGTAGATCGAGAGCGAATTCATGCCGATGAACGTCAGCGCAGTCGCCGCCATGCCAATCGCAAAGGTGCGGCTGCGAAGCAATCCGAACATTGTCCCAACGGATGCTGCTTTGGCAGGGGGCATTTTCGGCAGGACAGCCATTTGCCATATCAGCGCGCCGAAGCCGATCGGTACGGTGACGAGAAATGTGTTGCGCCACCCAATGAGGCTGCCGAGAAAACTGCCCAGCGGTGCGGCGGCAACGATTGCCATTGCCGTTCCGCCCTGAAGCTGGGAAATTGCCTTGGGAAGATCGGGGCCAGATGCGAGGCGCGCGAGAATGGCGGTCGAAAGTGACCAGAAGCCGCCGATCGCGATGCCAACCAGGGCCCGCCCGATCAGGAAGATTAAGTAGCTTGGAGCAAGCGCCACCGCGAGACTGGAGATTGTCAGAACGGTCGTATAGAGAAGCACGACCGTTTTCCTGTCCAGTAGGCCTAAGATCCTGTTCCCGAACAAACTGGTCACGACCGCAAAGAAGCCCGAAACCGCGATCGCCAGTCCTGCCTGACCCTCGGTAGTCGACAAGTCCTGCGCAATTGGTGTCAGGAGGCTGACAGGCATGAACTCCAGGCCCACCAATAGGAATGTCAGGAGCGACAGGCAGGTGACGGCACTCCAGGGTGTCGTCTGCGGCCGGCCATGAAAGCCATCATCCACGGTCAGTTCGGTCATATGGTACTCGCTTCTGTTGCGAGTTTAGATAACGGTGTTGAACTCGTGCCACTAGACGGCATAAACTGCATGTCATGGTGAGAGAGATTCAACAATGCGCCGAGACGAATTTACCGAGATGCGGGCCTTTCTTGAGGTCGCGAGAGAACGCAGCTTTACGCGCGCGGCTGTAAAACTTGGGGTCACCCGATCTGCGCTCAGCCATACCATCCGAGCGCTGGAGGAGCGGCTCGGTGTGCGCCTCCTCGCGCGCACGACCCGTGATGTCGCACCGACTGCCATGGGCGAGCGGCTAGTGCAGAGTATCGAGCATCATTTCGAGGGGATCAGTGCCGAGATCACAGCGCTGAAGGCTCTCAGCGACAAGCCCTCCGGCCATGTCCGGATCGTCTGTCCCGATGATGCCATCGAACTGGTGTTTCGGGATCGGCTGAAGCCGTTCCTGCGCGAGTACACGGACATTCAGGTCGAACTCATCGTTGACAACGGTTTCACGAATATTGTCGAACGCCAGTACGACGCCGGGGTCCGGCTAGGTGAGGCGATCGCACGCGATATGGTCGCTGTTCGCATTGGTCCTGATGTGAGCTATTCCGTTGTCGGTTCGCCTGAATATTTCGAGCGTTATCCTGTGCCGGAGAGCCCACAGGATCTCACCACGCACAATTGCGTCAATCTGCGGCTTCCTACATCGGGTGGTCTTTACGCCTGGGAATTCCAGGAGTACGGGCGCGAGTTCAGCGTCCGCGTCGATGGCCAGCTAGTTTACAGCAATATTGGCTCAGCAGTCGATGCCGCTCTCGACGGAATGGGTATTGCTTACGCGCCGACCGATCTCATTCGCGGATATGTCAACGACGGCCATCTGCGAGAGGTCATCAAGGACTGGTGCCCGACCTTCCAAGGCTACCATCTCTACTATCCCAACAAGCGAAACCATTCCCCGGCGTTCTCGACATTTGTCGATGCATTCAGGTTTCGCCTTGGCACGGGCTATTGAAAAATTCGTGCTCCGGTGGCGATCGCAGCAGAAGCGTTTTGAGACGGGTAATACCAACCTCCATTGATGCTGACTCTCGGGGTTCCCAAAAGCCGACGAATCTGAATCGGTAGCGCAAACAGGAGGTTTGCGATGGGTTCAGCAATTTCTTTGCGATCAGACTTTCGCGGGGACGGGCTGCGGATTCTGGCCCGACAGACAAAGGATGCGGACCAGGCGCGGCGGCTCCTGGCGCTTGCTTCGATCTATGATGGCGGCTCTCGCGCTGATGCTGCGCGGCTCGGCAGCGTCACGGTGCAGATCGTGCGCGACTGGGTGGTGCGGTTCAACGCGCGCGGTCCCGATGGGTTGATCAACGGCAAGGCTCCGGGCAAGCCGTCACTGTTGAACGAAGATCAGCGCACGGCCTTGGCGCAAGCCATTGAGCGAGGCCCTACACCCTATCTCGACGGCGTCGTGCGCTGGCGTTTGTGTGATCTGGCCCAGTGGCTTTGGGAGGAATTCCGTGTCTCGGTGAGTGAGCAGACTTTGGGCCGCGAAGTGCGCTCGATGGGCTACCGCAAACTCTCGGCTCGCCCGAGACATCATGCGCAGGATGCCGAGACAGCCGAGGCGTTTAAAAAAACTTCCCCGCCGCAGTGGCAGAGGTCGCCGTCGGTCCCGCCAAGGGCAAGGTGATCGAAATCTGGTTTCAGGACGAAGCGCGTATTGGGCAGAAGAACAAAATCACCCGCCGCTGGGCCAAGCGTGGATCAAGGCCATCCGCACCGCACGACCAGCGAACCCGCTCGGCCTATATCTTCGGCGCGATCTGCACCAAACACGGCAAGGCCGCCGCTCTCGTCATGCCTTGGTGCGATACCCATGCCATGAACCAACATCTGATCGAAATCTCTCGAAACGTCGCCGACAATGGGCACGCCATTCTGATCATGGACCAGGCAGGATGGCACATGTCCAACAACTTGGCCGTCCCCGAAAACATCACCATCCTACCCCTGCCGCCGAAATCACCCGAACTCAATCCCGTCGAAAACATCTGGCAGTTCATGCGTGAAAACTGGCTCTCGAACCGAGTCTTCAAATCCTACGAGGATATCGTCGACCACTGCTGCCACGCTTGGCGAACACTGCAGGACCGACCTTGGAAGATCATGTCCATCGGTCAGCGGCAATGGGCTCATAGGTTCTGATCAATGAGGGTTGGTATAAGTTGTGTATTGGTGGAACGTCGGTTCGTATCGGTTCGAGGCGACAGTACTTATAGGAGCCATACGCAACGGAATTCAGTTCTTACGCTTCAATCACGCCAGCCTATATCTTGTTTTCCGCGAAAGTATCGTTGCCAGCCTGCAGGCGTACCGGCTAACCGGCGAGAACACGTCATAGAGAATGTTGGTGGAAACAGCCTGGAGCTGCAATGGTGATATAGATGCAACGCGGTGGCAACTGTCACATTTCGGCATAATCACGGCTTAAAATCAGGCGAAGCCTTCTCTATCACGATCGGCACAAGGACGAAGTCGAAGGGCGAACGCCACGCTGTATAACCGTTTGTGAGACGTTCGAAAGGCGCGATCAAGGAGCTCTTAACGCCAAACACGGTGTCGGAGCTCAGATACGAGTCATCGCCGACAAAGGTGTGCGTCACAACCTTCTGAAAGCCAGGCGCGGTTACGAGGTAGTGCATATGCGCTGGACGAAAGGGATGACGGCCGAGCTGCGCGAGCATCTTCCCAACCGGGCCGTCGTCCGGGATCGGATATGACACCGGCTTGATGCCAACGAAGCTGTAGCGACCGTCTGAGCCGGTGACAAAGATACCTCGATTGTTCCAGCGCGGCTGGATATCCGGCTGTTGGACGTCGTAGTAGCCGTCGGCATTATCTGACCAGACGTCGATTCGTGCACCTGCTATCGGATTGCCTTCGAGGTCGATCACGCGCCCTTCAAAGAGACAGGTCTCACCTTTGCCGTCGAGCGAGATCGTCGCTCCCATTTCACGGATCGGTGCGTTCGGGACGTGGAATGGACCGAACACTGTATTCTCTGTCGCGCCTTCGGGCCGTCGGTTGTTGATGGCATCGACCAGCATCGAGAAGCCAAGCGTGTCGCTGAGAAGGATAAACTCCTGGCGTTCGCCGGAACACATCTTTCCGGTTCTGGTGAGGAAATCGATACCGACCTCCCACTCCTCCTGAGTGAGCTGCGTTTCTTTCGCAAAAGCATGAAGATGCTTGACCAGGCAAGCCATGACTTCAGCGAGACGGGGATTCGCTTCGGAGGCCGTCCGGGCATTTACCGCCTCGACCGAGCCCTCCTCCGTGAAGTAAACGTCCATTCTTTTCTCCTCCTCCTAGCTCCTCATAGCCAAGTCGTTCCTGCAACGATCGGGTTGCCCGCTGGCTGGAGCGCTCATTAAGACCAAAGGCAAGTGTAAATCGTTATCGCCTAGGGGCGCGGCTCAGCGCCCTCCCATGCGCGTTGAAGCAGCGCTCTCAGTGGCGCGGCCTCAACTGGCCGTGGGTTCCAGTAGGGTTTGGAAAGCGCGATCTCACAAGCGCGATCAAGGTCAGCCTCCTTCATTCCAAGGTCGCGGAGAGCTGTCGGCATACCTAGCTTCGTTGCTATCCGATGGAGGCCGCCAGGCCCGTCAGAAGCATGTATTGCGTTCGCAATCTGCTCCATGGCTTCCGGTGCATTAGGGCTATTATACGCCAGGGCGTGGGGCAAAACGATGGTATGCGTTTCCGCGTGCGGGAGGTTAAAAGTTCCTCCGAGCGTATGGCAGAGCTTATGGTGCAAAGACATTCCAACGTTGCCGAGCACCGTGCCGCAGAGCCAAGCTCCATAGAGGCACGACGCACGTGCTTCCTTGTCGTCTGGTGCCTCTACGAGCTGCGGCATTCCCTCGGCAAGCGCGCGAATTCCTTCCTGGCCCATAAGGGACATGACAGGATTGCCGTCCTGCGCGTAAAGCCCCTCGGCTGCATGAGCGATCGCATTCATCCCGCTGACGAGCGACATTCCGAGTGGCAGGGTCATCGTCAGATCCGGATCGTATATGACCGAGCGCGGCAGGACGCGAACATCCTTGCCCGTTCGTTTGAGACCGTTCTCGGTAATACCGTAGATCGGCGTCATTTCTGAACCGGCATAGGTCGTCGGAATAGCGATAATGGGGATCGAGGATTCAAGCGCAATCGCTTTGCCAAGACCGATGGTCGAGCCGCCTCCGATCGCAACAGCGCAATCTGCGCCGAGCTCCGCCGCGAGAGCCCGAGCTCTACGCGCGCTCTCGATCGGAACGTGCATTTCAGCTCCGTCATGGATACCCGCGAGGCGTGAGCCGAGCATTTCGGCCACCATCTCAGCCTGCGCGCGTTGAGGAGGCGTGCAAAGGACTAGCGCGCGGCTTGAACCGATCGCCTCGACCTCGTCGGCTACGGTGGTGACTTTCCCAGTCCCGAACACCACCCGAGAAGGAAGTGCTTTATAGACAAATTCCCTCATCAAGCGCTTCCTCCCGCGACAGCATAATCCACCTGGTAGCGCGCGATCCTCATCTGACCCAGTTCTCCTTTGACCCTGATGTGTGCGGGATGCACCGCATAGGCATCGAGGGCTTCCTGACTTTCGAATTCCGTGTAGAGGACGACGTCGCAGGCATAATCAACGTGGCTGTGATCAAGACCCACCTCGAGGTGAAGCAGACCCGGCACCTCACCGCGCAATTGCTCGAAGCGGCTGCGGAGGAAATCGGCAGCCTTTGATCGATCCTCTTTCGTATCGCCTGCAACATTCCACATCACGATATGCTTAATCATTATGATACTCCGTAGACGCGAGGATCTTGTGGCACCGCACGTTGCCAAGCTCATCTGAGTTAAAGCTTGATCTCGGCCCCGTTCTGCGACGATGACTGGAAGAGTGCCTCAAGGACACGGTTGATATTGTGCGCTTGCTGAGCCGGGACGTTTGAAGGCGCACCTGTCCGCAAGGAATTCGCGAAGGTGGCTGCCTCTCGGTCAAAATAGACGGGGTTCCCGATTTCAGCGATTTCCGGGGAGTAGATTGTCTTGCGGACAGCCCAGACTTCCGGGAAGCTCGTTTCATTCCATTCTGTCCAGCCCTCGGGCAGGCCGGTCTTGCCTGTGCTGTAGAGCTTGTA
Source organism: Ferranicluibacter rubi (assembly GCF_011603255.1). Classification (GTDB taxonomy): domain Bacteria; phylum Pseudomonadota; class Alphaproteobacteria; order Rhizobiales; family Rhizobiaceae; genus Ferranicluibacter; species Ferranicluibacter rubi. Next base: position 34,425 of record NZ_JAANCM010000019.1, read on the forward strand.
GGAAGCTGGCATCGGGCGGGAATGCAGTACGCCTTCGGTGCCATAGGCGGTGATATCCCAGCTCTCCGTCCACGGAAGCGGATCCCAGGACATGAAGTCGATGGTGATCATCTTGTCGGAATAGTTCAGGATCGCTCCGGCAGCGTCTTCCCGAGCGGCCGGCACCATGACACCGTCGAACTTGGTGATACGGGCGTTGACCGACTGGGGCATGCCGAAGTGCAGCAGAAGCCGATCGATCGTGTGGCAGCCGATCACGTAGAACGCCCCACCGATATCGCCAGGCTGGCGCATGTGGTCGGTGTCAGCCTCTCCATGGGAGCAGCCCGCGTGCGCGCGCACTTGCAGCACCTTGCCAAGCTGACCGGCCTGCAAGACTTCCTGCATCTTGTCGATCGACGGCGCATAGCGCCAGCAGTAGCCGACCTGAAAGAGCTGTCCCGTCTTCTCGACGGCTTCGACCAACCTTACTGTGTCAACGGATCCCCGGCCTGCAGGCTTTTCACAAAGAACAGCCTTTCCTGCTTCCATGGCTTCGATGGCCCACTCGGCCATCAGATAACTTTTCGGGTGGATCAGAACCGCGTGAACCTCGGGGTCAGCAAGGATATCCTCTTTGGTCCGCTTGGAAATGCCCATCGCCTCAACGAATGGATCGAGCAGAGGGCTGGTATCATAAGCGCCCAGCACCTTGGCGTTCGACATGCGTTGAAATGCCTTCACGCGCCCGGAGGTGTGCGGATGCGTGATGCCGAGGCAAGCGATCCCGAGTGTGGTGTCGGCTCCAATGGCATAGGTCATGACGATATTCTCCCTTATTATAATTTCAGACGCTGACGGCGCGGCCGGTACGCGCGGACTCGACGGCGCATTCGGCAAGGCGCAGAGCAAGGACCCCATCGCGCACAGTGGTCGGCATGGGCTTGCCGCCCTCGATCGCATCAATGAACGCATCCATTTCTGCCCGGTAAGCCTGTGCGTATCGTTCGAGGAAGAAGTTGAGCAAAGGCTCCCGCGCGTCGGTGAGATCGGCCGTCGTTACCCGCATGGTTGTCGGCCGGAGGTTATCCTGGGTGAGCATGCCTGAAGCGCCAAGCACCTCGACGCGCTGGTCATAACCATAGACCGCTTCGCGGCAGTTGTTGATGTGCGCCTGCCGTCCGCTTGCAGTCTGCAGTACGACCATCACTGTATCGTAATCTTCGTACTGACCTACAAGCTCTGGATCGACAAGGCGCGAGCCTACGGCAGTGACGAGCATCGGCTCCTCACCAAGCAGCCAGCGCGCCATATCAAAATCGTGGATGGTCATGTCGCGAAAGATACCGCCGGAAGTCTTCACATAGGCAGGCGGGGGCATGCCAGGATCGCGGCTGGATATGATCACCTGACGGACCTCTCCAATACGGCCAGCATCAATCGCACGGCGCATCTCGGCGAAAGTGCTGTCAAAGCGCCGGTTGAAAGCGAGCATGACCTTGCCCCCTCTACGCTCCACCTCGGCCGCAGCGCTTTCGCTCTTTGTCATATCGAGATCGATCGGCTTCTCGCACAGAACGGCTTTACCGAGCTCGATGGCCTTCATGAGGAAGCCGACATGCGTGTCCGTGGGCGTGCCGATCACAACGGCATCGACGTCCACGCGCTCGATCGCGGCCATGGCATCGGTCATGGCTTCTGCGCCATGCGCATCCGCGACAGACTTGGCAGCGTCCGCAAAGGGGTCCGCCACCGCGATCAACTGCGCCTTCGGGTTGGCCGCCACGCTCGCGGCATGGATTTTGCCGATACGCCCGGCGCCAAGGACTGCAATTCTTACCATCTTGGAATTCCTTAAGTTCTAGATCGGGGGTATCCGCCCCGTTTGAGTTCGGTCAGTCGCTCGGCAAGGTGACGGCGCGAAACTGCTGCATCGTCGTGTCGAACGCCCGCTGTGCGGCAAGCTCAAGGGGGAGGTGGCGGTGATAGGCCGAAATGACCTCGACCCCCCAATAGCCCCGGTATCCAACGTCCAGGACGGCTTGGACCTGAGATGGGATGTCGATCGAGCCTTCGCCGCAGAGACGTCGGTAGTGTGTCGAGTCGTTGAAAAAAGAGCCGAGAATTTCGGGACCCGCATCATCCAGCTCGACTGCGCGGAGAAAATCCGTAGGTATTTGACGGATATCGTCGGCTGTCATGCCGCCGCGCTCGATATGCCAGGTATCGACCAGAAGCCCCCCGTTCGTCGTGCCGAGTCCTTCGAAGAGCGCCAAACCGCGTTTAATGTTGTTGATGCTGGCGAATGGAAGAAACTCGATGACGATATCGATGCCGAGTGGCGCCGCGCGTTCGCAGATCGAATGCAGGGCGCTCCGCATAGCAGGAAGATCCGGCTCGCCTTCTTCGAAGATGCCGCCGCCTATCTTGATCTTCTTGATGCCGATTTCGGCCCCGAGCTCCAAAAGGCGGTCGTACATCGTATCGGATGCAAGACGCCGCTCGCCGCCGAGATGCCAGTCGACGAGGAATTCGAGTTCAACGTGGCGAATGCCGTTGTCCGAAAAGATCTGACGGACGGTCGGCAGCCCGTAGCGGGTGACCGATGCATTCATATCGTCGAGAACAAACCCCATGCCCCGCCAGCCGATACGACCGCAGACCTCGGCGCGTTCTTTCAAGGAAAACGGACTGATCTCAGTTGGCGAGCCGGGGTGAACAGCTCCACTGACCGTCCAGTACGTCGCGCAAAGTTCGATGTCTTCTATTCGCATGTCTGCAATCTTTCTAATGCGGCATTCTTTTGGATTGGATCCTAGCCCCGAGGAGCAGGAACCATTTTAGAAGCTTTGGTGTCCGGTCGCCCGCTCGATGAGTTTGTCGATGGAAACGGCCAGAACCAAAAGGAGGCCGGTGACGATAAGGCGGACTTCGTTTTCGACACCCAGCAGATTAAGTCCGTTGCTGACCGTCCCGATAACCAGCGCGCCAAGCAGCGCTGCGTGGATCGAGCCGCGACCTCCGAAGAGGCTGACGCCGCCGATGACGGCAGCCGCGATGGACTCCAACAGCAGAGTTCCACCACCCACGCCGCCACCCGAGAACACGCCCACGCCGAGCGTCCGCGATGCCGCGATCACACCGGCGAGAGCGGCAACCCCTCCGGCGATCGCGAAGGCGGCCATCTTGATGCTCGCTACCTTGATGCCGGCGCGTCGCGCCGCTTCCTCATTGTTGCCGACAGCGTAGAGGTAAAGACCGAACTGCGTGCTCTTGAGGATGTAGCCGCCGATCCCCAAGAGGACGGCGAAAATCAGTACCACAAGTGGGATACCCTGGTGTGCGGTCAGGATTGCCACGACGATCACGCCGAACACTGCAGCCGCAGCAATTGGTGTCGCGACAGTCTGCATGAATGGCGATTGTAGTCCGACCTTCTTCCGTCGTGCCTCGTCGGACAATACGACTGCGGCGTAGACCAGAAGAACCAGAGCGAGGGATAGCCAAGCCCACACGCCGCTGATGCTTGTGAGAGCGATCTTCTCAATGCCAGTCTGCTGCAAGCCGTAGCGGGCCGTCGACGGCAGGAGGATAAGTTGCAGTCCGTTAAGCGCGAGGCCGAGGCCTAGGGTTACGACGAACGAGGGTACGCCAACGAATGTCACCCATCGCGCCGAACAGCTCCCAATAGCTGCACCGATGAGAACAGCCGTGGGAACTGCGACCCAAGGGGAAAAACCGAACTCCACGATAAGTTTCGCCATAAGAACGGATGTGACACCGTTGATGGCGGCTATCGAGAGGTCGATCTCTTTCACTAGGAGAACGAACATCAGGCCGAGAGCCATGATCCCGACGACGGTGCTTTGCACCAGAAGGTTTGAAAGGTTCCGGGAGGTCAGGAACACATCGCTTTGGGAGGCGAAAAAGATCCCGAGTGCGACAAGACCGATGACGATCGGCAGTGCCCGAAGGTCGCTGGAGAGCAGTTCGCCGAAGCTGCGGCGGGGACGTTGCGCAGGCGCATCAACCGTCATGGTGTTGGCCATTGGATATTCCTCAAAGATTCTAGGGTTTGCGGTCAACCCGCAAGATTGACGCCTTCGTTGCCGCCGACCATGGCGTTGACGACCTGCTCGCCTGTCACGTCTTTCGACTTGAAGCTCGCCACGTTGGTTCCAAGGCGCATGACTTCTATCCGGTCAGTCGCGTTCACAACGAAATGATGGATGTCGTGGCTGACGATAACAATGCCGAGGCCTTGATCGGCCAGCATCCTGACGAGGGTCGAGACGCCTTCAGCCGCTGAATGGCTGAGTGCCGCGGTCGGCTCGTCGAGGATGACGACCTTTGGCGTTTCCAGGATTGATCGTGCAATTGCGATGTTCTGACGCTGACCTCCAGACATGGCGCCGACCGGCCGCGTCAGAGACAGGTTGCCGAGTCGCATCCGCGTGAGGATCTCACGCGCGCGGACCTCGCATTCGGCGCGACGGATGCGTCCGCCACCCCACCACGAACCCGTTCGTTCGCGTCCAAGGAAAAGGTTCTGCACGGCATCGAGATTGCTGCAAAGCGAGAGATCCTGGTAGACCGTCTGGATTCCCAACGCCGTTGCGTCCGTAGGCTTTTTGACCCGAACAGGCTTTCCCTCGAAGAGGTAGTCGCCGGAGTCTGAAGCGTGAACACCAGCCATGACCTTCACGAGCGTTGATTTACCCGCACCGTTGTCCCCGACCAGAGCGACGATCTCACCAGGGTATACGTCAACGGAAGCGCCGCGTAGAGCGTGCAAGGATCCGAAATGCTTCTGGATGTTGCGAAGCGAAATAATAGGGGTGGCGCTGTTGTAAGCCGTTGCCGGTCTCTCTGCTGCCAGTGCTGTCATCAGGTAGTCCTCCCAGAAGTGAGAAGGGCGGGCGGCTGAGCCCCCCGCCCAGTCGTTCACATGTTGGTCTTGCAGACCTCGGTGCTTTCGATGCCCTGGCAGATTTCCTTCCAGCTCCAGACACCCTTCTTCACCACATCGCCGAGATTGTCCTTGGTGATATTCTCCACCGGCAGCAGGATTGCAGGCACATCGGCAAACTCGTTGTTGACCGTGCCGTTGACGAGATTCTTGGGAACCCCCTTGCCGTCGAGGATCGACGAAACGACCTTGGCGGCTTCGGTCGCTTCGACCTTGAGGTCCTTCAGCACCGAGTTGTCCTGCCAGCCTTGCGCAACATAACGGAGCGCCTCCACGGTCGCATCCTGACCGCCGGTGACAACCTTATCGCCGGGTTTAAAGCCTTGGCTGATCAGAGCGGCCACCGAGCCACCGGTCGTGCCGTCGTTCATGCCAACGAACACGTCGACATCGCCGCCATTCTTGGTCAGGCAGTCTTCCGCGAATGACTGAGCAAGCGTCGGGTCCCAGTTCTGTGTGTACTGTTCGCAGACGACCGTGACCTTTCCTGCGTCGATCAAAGGCTGGATGAATTCGTTCTGGCCCTTTTCATACTGCCCAGTGCCATATTCGCCCTGATTGCCCTTTATCCGAGCGACCTTTACCGGTGACTTGGCCATCGTGTTGATAAGCTCCGCCGCCCGCTTGCCCTGCGCCTGACCGACAGCAAGCGAGTCGAAAACCACGTGAGCCTCGGCTTTGCCGCCGACAGCATCGTGGTCGTAGAGAACGACCGGCACATTGGCGGCTTGAGCGGCCGCGAGACCGCCAGCGATGAGATTGGCGTCGGCAGAGGTCAACAGGATCAATTTTGCACCCTGCGAGATGGCGTCTTCGATCTGCCGCTGCTGCTGCTGTGGGTCGCCCTGCGCGTTCTGGACCACGATCTCAGTATTCGGACGCATGCCCTTCATGGCTTCAACAAAGAACGGAGCATCGCGGCTTTCAAACCGGATCGTCGTCGTGTTCGGAAGTAGGAAAAATACCTTTTCCATGGTCTGTGCCTGGACGGTGCCAGCGAGACCAGCGAAAGAAGCGGTCGTGACCAGTAGTGCGGTGATTAGGCCCTTCATTATGATATCCTCCCAGATGAAACTTAAGGCGTGTGCATGCCACCGGCTGTGGCTGAGCAACTCCCTTTAACATTTACAAAATCTGAGATTAACAGGCCATTTTGGGAAACATTTTTGCAAAAAATGCAAAACACGGCTAAACGGTCCAATGGCGTTCAAAATCGTTTAGACGGAAACGTTCAACGAGGAAGTCGATAAAAAGCCTCGTTCGAACGGGCATGAAAGACTTGCTCGGATAAGCGATGTTCATGGTGAGACGCGGAAGATCCCAGTCATCGAGAACTCTGATGAGGCGGCCTGCGTTCAAGTCTTCTTGAATTATGTAGGTCGGCTGAGCAAGGATACCTAAGCTGTCGCGAGCGGCCTGACAGATCAACTGACCGTCGTTGGCAAGGATCGCACCGTCGACCTTCACGGAGACTGATTCCTGGCCGCGACTGAACTTGAATTCATTCCAGTTGTCGGCCAAAGTGTATAAGATAAGGTCGTGCGCCATGAGGTCGTTTGGATGTTCAGGAATGCCTTTTCGGCTTAGATAGTCAGCGGAAGCTGCCAGCAGGCGACGTGTCTCACCCAACCGCCGTATAGTGATTGAGCTGTCCGCTTCGACACGGCGGGTGCGTATTGCCAGGTCCAACCCATTCTCGATGATATCGTAGTAGCGGTTCGAAGAGATTATTTCGATCGAGAGGGTGGGGTAGATTCGACGAAACTGCGCAACCACGGGCATAAGATGAAGCAGGGAAAAAGATAGGGATGCTCCAATCCGAAGCCGACCTGTGGGGGCATGCGAGCGTGCCGTGACGTTCGCCTCGGCCGCGTCCCATGTTGCAAGAAGATCTCGCGCGTCTGCAAAAAGTGCTTCGCCTTCGCTCGTCAGACTGAGCTGACGCGTCGATCTTTGTACAAGTCTAGCACCTAGACGTGTCTCGAGGTTCACCAAGTGTCGGCTGATGCCGGAAACTGAAAGGCCCAGCGTGCTCGCTGCCTTCGTCATACTCCGCTCCTCAGCGATCTTGACAAAGACGTGAAACTCGGTCCAGCGGTCCATTTTCTCTTCCGGATAAGGCGGTTTGTTCAAGCTGATCTTTGATTTGTAGAGGTATCACAGATCGAGAGGAGCCAAAGGTCTGATCGGTGCAAATCAGTGCGTTAGAAGCGTGCTAGATGTCGATAGCTCGAGCGTTATTGTTACAATGAACGTGACTGTGCTTTTATTGACGAGTGTGAACTCGAGAGGCTCGACGCTGCTGAAGATTGCCCCCAGCCAACTCTCGATGTTTGTCGTCCGCAAATACCCCCTTACGTCGAGTAGAAGCTTGAGATCGTCGAGTTCTAAGATAGTCGTTCCGAGGTTGACCCCTTGGTGGTAGACATCGATGCGGTAATTGTACAGCCTGCGATCTGGTCGAGCGGAGGATTGTTGCGGAAGACCTGTACTCATGTGCAGCCTCGATGATTTAAGAAAAGACTACAATAAAAAGGGTCTTTTTGTCTATTCAAGGTTCACCAAGTGAATGCAGGCGATCTGCGAGTGTGCGCATTTATTTGAGAGCGCGTTGATACCAAATATCGAGCTTTAGCGGAAACTCAATTAACAGCTGAACCGCCCCGGCTTTACCGGAGACCTTAACTCGTGAGAAGTAGGGTCTATCACAAGCAAAACGACGAACAAATTTTCTCCTGAAGTTCGTGCCCGTGCTGTTCAGATAGTGACGGAGCATGAAGCCGAACTTCTCTCCCGCTGGGCGGCAGTATCATCGATAGCGGCCAAGATCGGTTGCTCGGCGCATACCCTCCATGAATGGGTGAAGAAGGCCGAGGTCGACAGCGGCAAGCGTGCAGGTTTGTCGAGTGACGTGGCCGAGAAGATGAAGGCTCTGGAACGGGAGAACCGGGAGCTTCGTCAGGCGAATGAGATTCTACGCAAAGCCTCGGCGTATTTTGCCCAGGCCCTTTCAGCGAATGCAAGCATTCCCTTGTCGGGCAAGGGGAGCTCGACCGCCCACTGAAGCGATGATTTCCTTCATCGACGAACACCGCTCGGTGCTCGGGGGCCGATCTGCAGGCTGCTGCCGATTGCCCGTCCACCTATTATGAAGTCGTCGCCAAGCGCACGGACGTGGGTCGCCTATCAGCCCGCGAACGGAATGATATTGCTATGAAAGTCGAGATACGCCGGGTGTTCAACGAGAACTTCCAGGTCTATGGCGTGCGGAAAGTGTGGCGACAGTTGCAGCGAGAAGGCTTCGACGTCGCACGGCTCGCACCGTCGCAAGGCTCATGAGAATGATGGGTCTTCAAGGCATCATTCGTGGCAAGCCGATCAAAACCACTATATCGGACAAGTCTGCTCCGTGTCCGCTCAACCGCATCAATCGCCACTTCAAGGCTCCCGCGCCGAACATGCTGTGGTTATCCGAGTTCACCTATGTCGCGACCTGGCAAGGCTTCGTTTACGTGGCCTTTGTCATTGATGCCTTCGCCCGCCGTATCGTCGGTTGGCGGGCAAGCCGGACGGCTCATACCGGCCTTGTGCTCGATGCCCTCGACCAGGCGCTTCATGAGCGGCGGCCTGTCAAACGCGGCGGGCTGGTTTATCATTCCGACCGCGGCTCGCAATATGTGTCCATTCGCTATTCCGAACGGCTGGCGGAGGCGGGCATCGAGCCGTCTGTCGGAAGCGTTGGCGACAGTTACGACTGCTCTCGCCGAGACGATCAACGGTCTTTTTAAGGCCGAGGTCATCCATCGCGGGGGACCGTGGCGTAGCTTTGAAGCCGTGGAGTTCGCCACGCTCGAATGGGTCGACTGGTTCAACAACCGCCGCCTTCTGGAGCCCATCGGAAATAATCGCCTGCCGAGGCTGAAGAACGATACTATGCCATGCTGGACGCACTAGCCATGGCCGCGTAAGTTAAACCAAACGGTCTCCGGTAAAGCCGGGGCGGTTCACAGGTACACATCTTCGTTCGACGAAGAAGCTTGTGGGGTAACCCACGACGTTGATGATTTCCTTGAAGGGAGGGCGGTTGCCCAGCCCGCACGGCAACGTATTTGCAAGACGTATTGGGCAACCGCACAAACGCGCCGGCCCGTGCACCGATCGACGAAATGGTGGTGTGAAAAGCCTCGGCCCACGGGGAACCGCTGTCTGTGATGTCGGTTCGTATCAGACGGAGGAGACGATGAAAGAAAGTCACTGGATCCACTTGTGCATCGATATGCAGCGTATGTTCGCAGAAGACACGCCTTGGCATGTCCCATGGATGCGAGACGTTTCGCCTCAGGTCCAGGAAATTGCGCTACGTCATCCGCAGCGCACGGTGTTCACGCGGTTCGTGCCGCCCCAGCGGGCAGAGGCTATGCCCGGCATGTGGCGGAGCTACTACGAGAAATGGGACACCATGACCATGGACCAGCTAGGACCGGACATGGTCGACCTCGTTCCGTCGCTGAACGTCTTGGTCCCGCCGGCCCGGATCTTTGACAAGATGACCTATTCCCCATGGACCACCGGCAAGCTTCACCACGTCCTGGCGGGGGAGGGCGTAAAGACACTCGCGATCTCAGGCGGGGAGACGGACGTATGTGTTCTGGCTGCAGCTCTCGGAGCTATTGACCTCGGCTATCGCGTCATTCTCCTGAAGGACGCCGTCTGCAGTGGCGCCGATGATACCCATGATGCCTCGCTCGAATTGTTAGGCGATCGGTTCTCAGTGCAGTTGGAAATTCTGTCGACAGAGGACTTTCTCAATAGGATATGAACATCGTTGGCCTCATCTGAGGGCGATCAAAGGAGGGTGGTCACGGATCTCCATTGATCTTGGCGCCGATGCCAGCGGGTGCCCGTCATCAGGCCGTCCCAGCCTGCGGCCGTCACCGTGCAATGATCTGCTCGAGCTCGTTGCAATACCCGGTGGGATCGTTTCCTCGCGCTCTGCCACTTGTCTTTGTTTGGGAACGCGACATATCGCGCAGATTGTCGCACTTAGGACAGGAGTGATACGGCGATTTCAGGACGGATCAGAGCCCCGACCCGGATTTTCGGTCGTCCTGTGCCGACGATCGTTTTCGCGACCTTGGCCCTCGCGGGTTGCTCTGGCCCGCAATCTGCACTCGATCCGGCCGGGGTAGAAGCGAGCGCCGTGCACCACCTCTTCATCGTCATGGTGATCGGCGGCGCCATCATCTGGGCACTGACCATCGGTGTTCTCGCCTATGCCGGCCGTACCCGCCCAAAACCCATGTCCGTGCGTGGAGCGAGCCGACTGATCGTATGGGGTGGGGTCGCCTTTCCGGTGATCGTCCTGTTTCTTCTGCTGTCCTATGCCGTCTGGCTGATGCCGCAAGTGCGACCCTGGCTGCCGGGCGCCATGGACGGGACGGCTGAGATCGAGGTGACCGGCGAGCAGTTCTGGTGGCGTATCCTCTATCTCGATCAGGCCGGTAAACCTGCCTTCGAGACTGCCAACGAGCTGCACTTGCCTGTCGGACGCCGGACGACCTTTCGCCTGAAGGCTGCCGATGTCATCCACTCCTTCTGGATTCCCGCCCTCGGCGGCAAGATGGATATGATTCCCGGCCGCGATAACACTCTATCGCTGGAGCCGACGAAAGCTGGCATTTACCGTGGCCCTTGCGCGGAATTCTGCGGAACGTCGCATGCGCTGATGGCCTTTTCCGTCGTGGTGATGGAGGAGGCGGACTACTTGGCTTGGCGGGCGGCACGGACGCAGGCACCGGTTGCTCCGCAAAAGACGTCCGGGCAAGAGTTGTTCTTCCGGCATGGCTGCGCGGCCTGCCACGCTATTGCCGGTACGCCTGCCATTGGACGCATTGGCCCGGATCTGACGGCCGTCGGCGAACGCCAGACGCTGGCCGCTGGCACGCTTTCGAACACGCCGGACTCCATGATCCGTTTCATCCGCGACCCCGCCTCCATCAAGCCCGGCGTGAAGATGCCGGCCTTTGGCATGCTGCCGGACGGCGATATCGAGGCGATCTCCGCCTGGCTCGGAGGGCTAAAATGAGCGCGACTGATCTGCCGACCTTTACCGACGAGGAGCGCGCGGGCCAGGAGGAGCGGCTGCGCAAGGTCTGGACGACACCGTCAGGCTGGCGTTACTGGACATCGGTCAACAATACGGAAATCGGCCTTTGGTACGGGGCCGCCGCTTTCATCTTCATGCTGTTTGCAGGCCTGCTCGGCCTGATGGTGCGCGTGCAACTCGCGGTTCCCGACAACAGCTTCATCTCCGCGGATCTCTTCAACCAAGCCTTCACACTGCACGGAACGATCATGATGTTCCTGTTCGCGGTGCCGATCTTCGAGGCCATTGCGGTTTATCTTCTGCCGTCCATGCTGGGCACGCGGGAGCTTCCCTTTCCGCGCCTGTCAGCCTTCGGCTTCTGGAGCTTTGCCATCGGCGGCGTGTTCGTCTGCGGGTCGATCTTCTTCAATGCCGCGCCCAATACGGGCTGGTTCATGTATCCGCCGCTCGCCACCGACAAGGAATATTCCGGCATTGGCGCGGATATCTGGCTGCTCGGCCTCTCCTTCATCGAAGTCGCCTCCATCGCGGCGGCGGTCGAACTCATCGTCGGCATCATGAAATGCCGCGCGCCCGGCATGCGTATCAACATGATGCCGCTCTTTGCCTGGTACCTGCTGATCGTCGCCGGCATGATCCTCTTCGCCTTCCCGCCGCTGATTGCAGGCGATATCCTGTTCGAGATGGAGCGGATGTTCGACTGGCCGTTCTTCGACGCGGCACGCGGTGGCGACCCGCTGCTCTGGCAGCACCTGTTCTGGATCTTCGGCCATCCGGAGGTCTACATCATCTTCCTGCCGGCCATCGCGATCATGGCCATGGTGGTGCCGACCTTCTCGCAGCGCCCCATCGTCGGCTATTCTTGGATCGTGCTCGCCGCCGTCGGCACCGGGTTCCTGAGCTTTGGGCTCTGGGTGCATCATATGTTTGCGACCGGCCTGCCGCAGATGTCGCTCGCCTTCTTCTCGGCGGCATCGGAAGCCGTGGCGATCCCGACCGGCGTGCAGATCTTCGTGTTCATCGCCACCATGCTGGCCGGCCGGGTGATCTTCTCCGTGCCGATGCTGTTCGGCGCCGGCGGGCTCGCCATCTTCGTGATCGGGGGCCTCACCGGCGTCATGGTCGCGCTCGTGCCCTTCGACTGGCAGGCGCACGACACCTATTTCATCGTCGCCCACCTGCATTACGTGCTGATCGGCGGCATGCTCTTTCCAGTCGTTGCCGGCATCTATTACTACTATCCTCTGCTCGACGGAAAAAAGTTGTCCGACCGTTTCGGCAAGGTCGCCTTCTGGCTGATGTTCGTCGGCTTTAACGTTGCGTTCTTTCCCATGCACTTCTCCGGCCTGCGCGGCATGCCGCGCCGCGTCTTTACCTATCCGGCTGGTATCGGCTGGGACTGGTTCAACATGATCTCCACCATCGGCGCCTTCGTCTTTGCATTCGGCGTCGGTGTGGTGGTGATCGACGTCGTGCGTCCGAAAAGGAAACAGCCGCGCTGCGAACAGAATCCGTGGAACGCCGGCACGCTGGAATTCATCTCTGAGCCGGAAGAAAAATGGGGCGTGCGATCGGTACCGATCATCACCAGCCGCTATCCCGCCTGGGACCAGCCGGACCTGATCGCCAATATGAAGGCCGGCCGCTACTATCTGCCGGACAGCCCGATGGGGGAACGCGAGACGCTGGTCACCACCGTCCTCGACGCGCGGCCTGTCCAGTGCCTGCGCGTCGGCGGCACCTCGATCGTGACGATGGTCGCGGCCGCCGCACTCGGCGGCGTGTTCATCGCGCTTACCTTCCACTGGTGGTGGATCACGATTGCCTGCGCCATCGTTACGCTCGGGGCCATTCTCACCTGGCTGTGGACGGGAACCGCGATCATTCCCGAAACGCAGGATTACGATGTCGGCCTTGGACTGAAACTGCCCGTCTATGCGTCGGGTCCGGACTCCGTTGGCTGGTGGGCGATGTTCATCACCATGGTTGGCGACGGCACGGCCTATGCCAGCCTCATCTTCGGCTATTTCTTCTACTGGACGATCCACGAGGATTTCACCGGCGGACATGCCGGGCCCGGCGCCTTCTGGCCGATGGCGGCGCTGGTGCTCTTCGTTCTCGCCTGGCTTCTCATGCTGGCTGCACGCTCGCTCAACAAGGCGAACCGCATTCGCGCGACGCAGGGCGTGCTTGTCCTCTCCACAGTTCTCACCGTCGCCGGCTGCGGTGCGGGCCTTGCCGGTCCTTACCTATATTCGATGGACCCGACGCTGTTCGTCTATCCTGCCATTGTCTGGGTCGTCGCCATCTGGACCGTCGTCCATGGCGCGGTCGCGGTGATCATGCAGCTATATTGCCTGGCGCGCAGCCTGTCGGGCCGTATGACGGCACGTTACGACATGGATCTCGTCAATGTCGTGCTCTACTGGCATTTCATGGTCATAACCGCCGTCACGTCCTTTGCCGTAATCGGCCTGTTTCCGCTGTTGAGGTGACCCGATGAAATGGCTGCGCGAGATCGAGACCTTCTGGACGCTATTCACGGCGCCGACCGTCTGGGCACTGCATTTCCTGATTTGTTATGTCGCCTTCGCGGTCTTTTGCGCCAAGCAGGGTGCGCTTGCCCTTTCTTTCGATACCGTGCGGCTGGCGCTCGGTGGCGTGACCGTCGTCGCGCTAGGCGTCATCGTGCTTTCCGCCTGGCTCGCCTGGCGGCAATGGGGCTTTGGCACCGACGATCCGCCGCATGATGCGCCGACCGACGAGGACCGCCGGAAGTTTCAGGGCTTTGCCACCCTTCTGCTCGCGGGTCTCTCCTTCGTCGCCGTTCTCTACGTCTCGGTCCCGCTCCTCTTCATCGGAGCCTGCCAGTCATGAGCCGAGAGGGGACACGGAAAAATGCATCGCTGGCCGCCGGGATCGGTGTGCTTCTCGCCATTCTCGTGGCCATCACGCTGAGTTGGGGCGAGCGGTCCTTCACGGCCCATATGGTTGTCCACATGGCCATCGTTGCTATTGCCGCGCCACTTGTAGCCACAGCGCTTTCGGGAAGCCGTGCCGATCTCACGCGGCACCTGCCGTGGCTCGGACCGCTGCTCGCCTCGCTGATCGAACTCGTCATCGTCTGGATCTGGCATGTGCCGGCCATGCGCGGCGCGGTGGAAGCCGAACCCTTTCTCGGTCTTTTCGAGCAGGCGACCTTTCTCGCCGGCGGCCTTCTTCTCTGGCTCACCTGTCTCGGCGGCGCGGCAGATGGAAGGACGGGGCGGCGGCTTGCCGGTGCGATCGGGCTTTTGTTCACCTCCATGCACATGACCCTGCTCGGCGTTCTGCTTGCGCTAAGCCCACGCCCGCTCTATGGGGACGGCGACGTGACCTGCTTCGGCATTCCCTTGACTGGCGGAACCGACCAGCAACTGGGTGGTGTGGTCATGCTGGCCGTTGGTGCGGCGTCCTATCTCATCGGCGGCGTGGCGCTCCTTTCCAGTATCCTGCGTGACGAGGGGCCTTTGAAGCCGGAGGACGCGCAATGCTGATCCGCTGGCGTCATCTCCTGGCAGCCTTGGTCGCCTTGCCTGTTCTCGGCCTGATGGTTGCGTGGCTGGGTCTCATTCCGGTCGGCGCGAGCGGCGGGCACTGGGCGGCAACCGACTGGTTTTTGCACTGGGTCATGCGCAATTCGGTGCGAACGGCGGCACTCGATACCAAGACCCCGCCTCTTAACAATGCCGCCATGCTACCGCTCGCGGCCGGTCATTTCGAGACCGGATGCGCGCTCTGCCATGGTTCGCCTGTGCAGAAGCGGTCGGCAGCAGCTCTTGCTATGCTGCCGCCGCCGCCGGACCTGGCAGAGGTTGTGCCGACCTGGACTGATGCCCAGCTGTTCGAGATTGTCCAGCATGGCGTGCGCTTTACCGGCATGCCCTATTGGCCGACGCGCGATCGGGAGGACGAGGTCTGGGCAATGGTCGCCTTCCTGCGGCAGCTGCCGGATATGGACGGGCCGACCTATCTGCGACTATCCGGGCTGGCCACCCCGATCCAGGACGGCACCCTCCGACCACCCGCTCTTGCCTGCGACAGCTGCCACGCGGAAACGCGGCTCGACGGAAACGGCCTGATCCCCGGCCTTGCCGGCCAGTCCGAGGCCTATCTGCTGGAGAGCCTGCGCGCCTATGCCGACGGAACGCGGCCAAGCGGCGTGATGCAGGCGGCCATCAGCGGGCTGGAGCCCGACAGCTTTCATGATCTCGCCCGCTTTTACGCCGGTCAGGCGCGCCAGTCGCTGCCGCCTGCGCAAAGCGAACCCGCCCTCCTCGATCATGGCCGCCGTCTTGCCGAAGCGGGCGACGCTGGCCGCCGCATCCCCGCCTGCCTCACCTGTCACGACAGGGCCGACGGAAACCCTGCCTTTCCCGTGCTATCCGGACAGAGCGCGCCCTATCTGGAAAGCCAGCTGCGCCTGTTCGCCGCTAAAACCCGCGGCGGGGGCGCCTATGCAGACCTGATGATTCCGGCTGCCGAAAATCTTGAGGAGCGCGACATCGAAGCACTCGCTGCTTATTTCTCCAGTCGATAATTCTTTTCCTTCCAGCCCGAAAATCGTGTGTCTCAGCTTGTTGATTCGGTGAGGCCGCCTCTAGCTCCGTTGTTGTGCAGGCTCAGGCGTCTGATTGGAACGCAGCGACAGCTCTTTTAGGTGGGTCGCAGCGCTATAATATTCTCGGATGTGAGGTCCCGAATTCAACTGAGCCTAGAGTCAACAGGGTCTCCCAGAGGACCGTGCCGTAGCTGGCAGCAAGACATTGATATGATGGTGATGTTGAGATTTTTTCTTGCCTGTGCAGTATGGGGAAAAACGCTGGGCTAACGACTTTATGAACGCGGACGATATCTGGAATAGCCTGAGCGATTTTCCCGCTCCGGATGGCCTTCTGTCGGAAGGCGGCATGATGGGTGATGCGATCCGCCACCATGACTGGGCGGCGACCTCCCTAGGCCCGATGGCAACGTGGCCACTTTCCTTAAAGAATGCGCTGCGCATGATGCTGACGTCCCGCCAGCCAATGTCGCTGTTCTGGGGTCGTGACCTGATCATGCTCTACAACGACGGCTACGCACCGTTCCTCGCCGAACGCCATGGACGGGCGCTGGGTCAGCCATTCCAGACGATCTGGAGCGACGTTTGGCAGGAGCTAGTGCCGCTGGTTGCGGAAACGCTTTCCGGTCGCGGCACAGGCGGCGAGGACATCCGTTTGATGATGCTGCGCGATGGCGTGGAGGTCGAAACCTTCTGGACGTTTTCCTATACACCGGTCCATGACGACCATGGCAGGATCGCAGGCCTGATCAACATTACCACTGAAACGACGTCTCACGTCCGCAGCCAGGCTGCTGCGGCAGCGATCATTGAAGATACTCAACGCCAGCTGGAACATACGATGCAGCTGGAGCGACAGCGGCGCATTGTGCAGCGTGAGATGGCGCACCGCATCAAGAATATTTTGTCAATGACTATGGCAGTGGTGTCGCAAAGCATGCGTCATGCAACAAGCATCGAGGATGCACAGGAAACAATCACGCACCGGATCGGTGCCTTGGCCAAGGCCCAGGACATCCTGACCGACACGGAATTCCGGGATGCTAATGTCCGCTCGATCATCGAGCAGGTCCTCAAGCCCCATCAGGACCATAGTGGCCGGACCCGCCTTGATGGCCGCGATGTGAAGGTTTCGGCGCAACAAGCGCTAGGCCTGTCGCTTGCTATGCATGAGCTGGCCACAAACGCCGTCAAGTACGGTGCCCTGTCCAACGAGAACGGTACGATTTCCGTTAGGTGGGAGGAGGGTGCCGACAACACGTTCCGGCTCGAATGGCAGGAAGCCGGTGGTCCGCCGGTAGTGCCGCCAAGCCGCAAGGGGTTCGGCTCGCGCCTGACCGGCCGGATCGTCGGGGGGTATTTCAACGGGGCGGGTGATATCGATTATCATCCCCAAGGTGTTCGTTACGTGCTGACGGGGACAATCGAGCGCCTCGCAGACGAACTTAATCCTTCTTGATGACTTTAAGGCCGATGAAAAGCATGCAGCCGTTAAAAGTCCTCGTCGTCGAGGACGAGATCATTCTCCTGGTCGATATCGTGGATCTCGTGGAAGACAGCGGATTCCGCGCGCTGGAGGCGCAGAACGCTGATGCCGCAATGATCCTGCTGCAACAGCACACCGATATCGACGTCCTGATCACCGACATCGACATGCCGGGTTCCATGGACGGTCTGGAGCTGGCACGTCGTGCGCGTGGAATCTATCCGGATATGGCCGTGGTGGTCATTTCCGGAAAGTTGCACGCTTCAAAGAACGATGTGCCTCCGCGCGGCCGCTTCATCCCGAAGCCCTACCCCCGGTTGGCGATCATGGAAGTGCTTAAGGCGTTGGCGACGCCGTCATATCATTAGTATTTTCGGTAAACCTGATCTGTTTTTGTCCGCTTGAAACCGTAACAATTCCACTAATTTTGGATTGGAAACGGTAAGGAGAGCATCATGTCAGACGATGGCAAGAAGAAGCGGAGACCCAAGGGGCAAGCGGCACTTGGAGATGTTGTTCAGACTAAAAAAGTTGTTGATTTGATGCTGAAACAGCAACACGAAGATACCAGGGCCAAGTCTGCGCGACTCCGCGAACTCAGGCTTGCAGCAAGGCAGCAAGATTCACAGACGCCTTAACAACCTGACGAGGAGCACTAACCAGCTCGATTGAACTGCAGGGTTTTGTGAACATCAGGCAAACCTCTATTCACGCTGTAAGTGTCGACATCGACAATGTGGTCCAGGTCTCACCGGAGCGGGTAGCAGGCCAGACTTTCGATTGCCATTTTGTTGGCCAAGGTGAGAAAGCCGAAAAACCACCTTGTCCACCATCTCCGTCAGGTCGGCTTGACACAGCATGTTCCCCCCGGGAAAAACGTGTGGCGCTTGGTTTGTTCCCGCAATGGATTCCAAACCACATTTTGCGCGTCACAGGACACGCAGATCGCCGAGGCCGTATTTCTTGACTTAGTGGATAAAACAGCCGCCGGCCTCGGAACGGCTATGGCTGGCACCCCCAACATCTGATTGAGGATCTTTCCAATATTCCCCTTTTCCCAGAGCGCCGCCCGGTTTTGAAGACGTCTCCGAAAACTACGTCGTCGATGACGAGATAAACGCTTCAGCGTCATTGGAAGAGAGCCCGCCATTTCTGGTCTTTGGCGGTTGACCACAAAATTGACCGCAGTTGGCGCTGAGCGGCCACGAGGCTATTCCAGATAGGGCCGGAGCACCTGTTCGATCCATCCCATGAATGCTCGCACACGGCGTGACAGGTTTTGGCGATGCGCGACCACAAGCGACACGTTCAACGGCTCCGGGCGGAAATCCGGCAGGACTTCAACAAGTGCTCCGCTTTCCAGATGTTGGCGTATCCCGTAATAGGCTGCCTGGATCAGTCCCATGCCTGCGAGACCGGCAGCCTCGTATGTCTGCACACTATTGACATGCAGTGCACCAGGAAGCGGAAGCGTCGCAAAATCGCCGTCACCGTCCGGATACTCCCAGCCATAGGGTTTGGCGCCGAGTGTCCTGCTGTAGTGAATCGTATGGTGCGTCTGTAGTTGCAGGTCTTCCAGAGTTTGAGGGATGCCATAGCGAGCTATGTAGATCGGGCTTGCCGCATTCACCATGCGCAGCCGACCGAGCCGACGGGCGATCAGAGTCTCGTCCCCAATCGGCCCGATCCGGAGCACGCAGTCGAAGCCCTCCTGAACAAGATCGACCTGCCGATCCGTGCTCGATATCTCCAGCTCCAGATCTGGATGGGCGGCCATGAATTCCGGCAGGGCAGGGATGATCGTCGTACGCGCCAGTTCTGTCGGCAGATCGACCCGAAGCCGACCTCGAAGCGCAACGTGATCTTTCGCAAACATCGATTGTAGATCGTCGACGCTGGCAAGAATGTCGCGGGCGCGCGCATGGTAGGCCCGTCCGTCTTCCGTGATTTGCACACTTCGTGTCGTCCGGTGCAGCAATCGAACGCCGACATCCTCCTCGAGCTTGCGAACGGCGGTGGAGGCGCGCCCCTTTTGTATGCCCAGGCTATCCGCCGCGCGGGTAAAGCTCCCCATCTCGGCAACCCGGATGAAGATGAGGAGTGGCTCAAGGTTATGCAATTCTAACACACCCGATTGGACCGTTTGGGAAGAACAATGCGTTCTTTATAGCCCAATTTATCATCGATTGGCAAAACAGTAGTTTGGCACGGGCACGAACTATGCACCGTCAATAAGGCGGAACGCCCTAGCGCCAAGGACATACAATGACCCAATCAACCTTAAAGACCGCCGTCGTCTACCACTCCGGCTACGGCCACACGAAACGGCTCGCAGAGGTCGTCGCCGAAGGCGCTTCCGCGTTGCTGATCGCGATCGATGCCGAAGGCAACATCTCGCAGGATGCGTGGGACGCTCTCGATGATGCGGATGCCATCATCTTCGGCTCGCCAACCTACATGGGCGGACCTAGCTGGCAGTTTAAGAAGTTTGCCGACACCTCTTCAAAACCGTGGTTCGAAGAAAAGTGGAAGCACAAGGTATTCGGCGGCTTCACCAACAGCGCCAGCGTCAACGGCGACAAGCTCAACACCCTGCAATATTTCGCCCTCCTGGCAGGCCAGCACGGTGGCGTTTGGGTTAGCCTTGCTATGAAGCCTGCCAACGTCAAGGCGTCCAAACGTGACGATCTGAACAGAATGGGCTCATACATCGGGCCGATGGCACAGTGCGACGCAGATGCCGCCCCGAACGAGATGTCACAAGGCGATCTTGAGACCGCTCGGCTTTACGGCGTTCGCGTAGCGGAAATCGCCAGCCGATTTGCGCCGGCTCAAACAGCCTGAACGCCAAACGATCAATGACCGAAGGATCGATCAATGTCTATTGGTGTGCAGAACCTCTTTATCGACGGGCACTGGGTGCCTTTCGAAAGTGGCAAGACCTACGTATCTCTAAACCCTTTCACCGGGGGCTTCGCGACGCGGGCGTCGGCTGCAAACGCCGTCGACATCGAGCGTGCTGTGGATGCAGCGCAGAATGCCTCCGGTCGCTGGGCTTCTTTGCCTCCGGGCAAACGACGGCAATATCTTTTGGCTGCGGCCGACGCCGTTGAGGCGCGCGCCTCAGACATCATCGAAGCCATCACGACAGAGATGGGAGGACCCGCCGCCTGGGGGAAATACAACGTCAAGGTCCTGGCGGAAAAGCTTCGTTTTGCTGCAGACGGCAGCTACCAGGGTCTGACCGGTGAGGTCATCCCATCCGAAAATCCGTCGCGAACGATGATTGTCGTCCGCAAGCCCGCAGGGGTTGTCGTTAGTATCGTGCCCTGGAATGCTCCGGCACTGCTCATCGGCGCGTCAGTGCCGGCCGCACTCGTTCTCGGCAATACTGTCGTCATCAAGGCGTCGGAGCAGACACCCCGGACGCACGGCCTCGTGACGGAATGCTTTGCCGACGCCGGCTTCCCGGCTGGCGTGGTCGACCTCATCACCAACGCTCCCGAAAACGCGGGCCAGGTCGTGGAAGCCTTGATTGCCAATCCGAGCGTGCGCCGCGTCCACTTTACCGGATCGACGCGGATCAGCCGCATCATCGCGGAAAAGGCCGGGACCTATCTCAAGCGGGCCGTGCTGGAACTTGGCGGCAAGGCGCCGTGCATCGTTCTGGCCGATGCCGATCTGGATCGTGCCGTGAGTGCTGCGGCATTTGGCTCATTTGCCAACTCCGGACAGGGATGTCTTTCGACTGAACGCATCATCGTCGACAAGTCCATTGCCGACGACTTCTGCCGTCGCCTCGCCACTGTGGCGAAGACCATCGTCTATGGTGACCCCCGCAACAGCGCGACTGTGCTTGGTCCAGTCATCAACGCGCCCGCGGTCAAACGTCTGGCGGAACTGGTCGAGGATGCCGTTGCTTCCGGTGCCCAGTTGCTTGAGGGGGGCAAGGCCGACGGCCCATGTTTTGCCCCAACGGTCTTGAGTGGCGTCACGCCCGCCATGCGTGTCTATCAGGAAGAATCCTTCGGACCCTTGGCATCCGTCGTCATTGTCGATGGTGCGGAAGAGGCAATCCGGATCGCCAACGACAACGACTACGGCCTGTCCTCTGCGATATTCAGCCGGGACGTCACATATCAACGGTGCAACGCTTGATGACGAGGCTCAGATACCCTTTGGAGGGGTTAAAGACAGCGGCCACGGCCGGTCGGGTGACGCAATCGGGTTCGAAGAGTTTACCGAGCTGCAATGGATCACAATCGAAGGTCCACAAGCTCCGTGATATCCGATCTCCGAACAACACCTCTGACCGACACGTCGGCTTAAGGGCCGGCGTGATGGTCCCTCGATGGCCATTCTAGGAAGGCGCTCATGCACACAATATTCGTCGGGCTTTCCGTCGCGGTATTCGTTGGCAGCTTGTAAGGTGCTTACCGGTATCTTATTAGCGTCCCGTGCTCAGGATAGGATCAGCATTCTCCTGTGTTCGGAATGCGTATTGTAAGCCAGTGCCCCGGCGTAATGCCAAAGGTTTTCCGGAAATGCCGCGTAAAATGTGCCTGATCAGCAAAGCCGGCATCAGCGGCCGCCGCCGCGAGCCCCTGTCCTTCCGCCAGGGATCGTTTTGCCCGCTCCAGGCGGCGCATTACAAGGTATCGGTGGGGGCTCGTACCCATCAGCCGTCGAAACTGCCGCGCCAACTCGTATCGATCCAGTCCTGTTTCTGCCTCCAGTGCCTTGGAGCTTACGAGGTCTGCGCAGCGGTCTTCGAGGAGGTCCCGAGCTCTCAGGACAGCGGACCGTGCCGAAGGAGTTAGCCTTTTTCCCAGTGCACCCGCCTGCCGGAAAAGACCGGCAGCCAGCCGCATCACCACGTCATCCATGATCAGGTCAGACGGCTGCTCGTCCAGGTCATAGAGGATATCTCTGAGCGCCTGCCGTATCTCCTCATCGGCCAACACAGGATCAGGAACAAAGGGCAGCCCTGTTTGATCACCGTTGACGGCGCTGATCAGGGCAGGCGGGAGATAGATCATGCGGTAGATCAAGCCATCTTCAGTGCCGGCAGCTCCGTCATGCAACTCGTCGGGATGAAGCACGATGACGTTGCCGGCATTGCTGAAGCGCTCGACCCCACGATAGTGGAAAGTCTGCACGCCATGGAGCGTTAGTCCAAGCCCGTACGTGTCATGGCGATGCGGTGAGAAGGCGTTGCCATGAAAGCGAGCCTCGATGCGCTCCACCCCATGTGAAGGGTCGGCAACACGGATCCCGTCCGCCGGACGGGCCTGGCACGAACGTTCAAGACCGCCCCGACCACCCGGCGCTAAGTCTACGTTTAAGTTCACACCCAAAAAGGAGTTCCGTTGCATGTTTGACACCAAAATCGCGATCGTAATTCGCGATGATCTTGCAATGTGGCAGAAGCTGAACGTGACCGCCTTCTTGACGAGCGGCCTCGTCGCCCAATCGCCGGAGATTATCGGCGAACCATACCGGGATGCGGACGGTCATGTCTACAATCCAATGACCATCCAGCCAATGGTGGTGCTTAGCGCAGATCAGGAAACATTACGCGGAATGCATAGACGCTCCGTCGAGCGTCAGGTCACAATCTCCGCCTACACGGAGGAAATGTTTGGGACTGGCCACGACGCTGCTAACAGGGCTGTGTTTGCTCAGTTCTCGCCAGATATTGCGAAACTCGCGGGACTCGCCCTGCGCGCCGAAAGGAGGATCGTTGACAAGATCGTCAAGGGAGCCAGGATGCATCAGTGACCGCATCTGAATGATGCCGCGTTGGCAGAGTTGCTTTCAACGCCGAAGCGCCGCGGGAGTTGACAGCCGATGGCAGCCTCTAACAACTGGCCTGAACATCGGTATCAGGACGTCTTTGTAAAAAGGCGTGCTGTTTTGTGAGTGTTGAGTTGGCGGGTCAGAGCCGAGGCCAGAGCAGTGCAAGTCTGCCGAAGCGAGAAATCCGTCCGTTTCAGGCCGACTCCGGACTACTGGTCAGGTGTCCGCATTCGTAGATGGGAGAGAAGGGGGAGCAGCCAGCCCATGTTCTTCCAAACCCGGCAAACCTGATTTCCCTGCGCACCAACGGCACTGGTTGCAAGAGATATACAAAGGCAGGGTCGATGGCTCGATACCCTTCAAGAGCTTCATATTGCTGAGTGGTCCCGGGTTGCGGTTCTAATGAGAGGCTTGCGCATCTGGATGAAGCGCCGCACCAACTTTCTGTGCTGCGGCCGCCAGGCGCTTATCTCTTGTCCACAAACTAGGGTCCGGACCCAATAATTGGTTTCCTTGCACATTTCGACGTGATTCAATCGCCTGAGCAAGGAGGCGATTTCATGTCTGATTTCTTTTGGTTTTCCGATGCGCAGTGGGAGCGAATAGAGCCG
>NZ_JAANCM010000001.1 GCF_011603255.1 Ferranicluibacter rubi
GGTACGGGGGGACGCGGGGCGGGCGTCCCGGCCTTGTGGTCGGCGGTCAGGGCGACCATCGCGCCCTTGACGCCGGGGATATCCTTGACGACGCGTTCGGCCGCGGCGCGCAAGGGGTCGAGTTCACGGGCGCGCTCGGCCGGCACGGTGATCGAGAAATAGACCTTGGCATCCGAGATGAACACGTCGGAGACGAGGCCGAGATCGACGATATTGCCTTCCAGCTCCGGGCCGCGCACCGCCCTCAGGGCGTCGAGCACCCTCTCCTTGCTTACGTCGGCGTGATCAGCGGCCATACTCGTTTTCCCTACGCGACGACGCGCGAGCCGCGCATCTCCTGGCAGGTAGATAATCGAGCCGGGCCACTTCGCCAATGGAACGATGGGAAAAGATGTCGGAACTCAAGACCCTCGGCACTTGGCACTTGGCACTTGGCACTCGAGAATGACAAAGGCCGCCTTTTGCTTC
Organism: Ferranicluibacter rubi; assembly: GCF_011603255.1. GTDB lineage: Bacteria > Pseudomonadota > Alphaproteobacteria > Rhizobiales > Rhizobiaceae > Ferranicluibacter > Ferranicluibacter rubi. The sequence goes on from NZ_JAANCM010000001.1 coordinate 469, forward strand.
CGTGTCCGTTCATCCGGGATCACGTGAGCAAAAGACGGCCTTGTTCGCGACCTTCTGGGGCGCAGTTTTTATAGAGTGGTCCCCTCTGGACCTTACGTAGAGAGATGCAGGAAGCGTGCCAGTTGGAGAATCCCTGCGTCTTCGGGGTCGTTCGCCCGACAGTTGTTGGCACTTGCTCATTTCGCGAGCAGAATTTCACGCCGTGCATCTTATTCAGACGCTTGCCCAGGGGAAATCAGCTGATCAGGCCGAGCCGCATGGCTTTGACGACAGCCTGAACGCGATTGGCGGCGTCGAGCTTCTTGGCCACATGGTTGAGGTAGTGATTGACCGTGTGCTCGGAGAGGCCAAGGATATCGGCGATTTCCGAGCTCGTCTTGCCGGCGGCCGTCCAGTTCAAACACTGGATCTCGCGATCCGACAAATCGACCTTCTCGGTTTCCTGGTCCATGCCGCCGATGCCGACCAGACGATTATAGACGTGCAGGCAGATCATGTGCAGATCGGTCATGACCTCGATGGAGAGATCGGCATCGCCGCTGAGAAAGATGAACACGGCCCGCCCACCTGCGGCATCGTGAACGGGGAAAAAATAGGCCTCGCAGAACTCCACCTCCTGCAGGAGCGTTTCCCGCTCAGGCGAAAAGAGGCCGCCCGCGCTTTCCCGACACTCGTCCGCGGTCATTCGAAACGGCGTGGTCGTCGTGCGCAGCATGACGAAGGCCTGGTTCTCGTGCACCGAGCCGCTGTCGTCATAGCGCTGGGTGACATCGTCGGGGACGTTGGAGAGAACGGCAATCTCGGAATATTTCGTCTGGTCGACCGTCGGCAGCGTACAGAGGAGAAAGAAGGGAAAGCCACGCGCAGCCGTGATGCGCGTCATATGGGCAAGGACGTCGTCTCGACTTTTCAGCCGCTCAAGCGCGGCAAGATCGTTTTCGGACGCATCTCCCGCCCATCCGCCTTCCGACATGGCGGCATTCGATGCAGTGGGCTTCGTGTCAGGCATGGAGGGTCTCCATCCACCTGCCGCTTCTGCCATGCGGGCGTGCCGGCATGGGCTCCGCCACCTTCATCCTCGTCCCATCCTCCAACGGCACTCGGTTCACGTGATCAGCCCAGCCCGAAGGGCTTTTGCGATCGTCTGGACCCGGTTGACCGAATCCAGCTTTCGGGTCGCACGGTTGAGATAGTGGTTGACGGTATATTCCGACAGGTTGAGCAGGCGTGCCATTTCGACGGTGGTCTTGCCGCCTGCGGCCAGGCGCAGGCATTCGATCTCGCGGCGGGACAGGGAGCCGGGCGCACGCCGCGAGGCCGACCAGATCTCGCTCAGGCGATTGAAGGCATGCCCCGCCACGAAGGTCACCACGTTCAACTCCTGTCGGTTCAACTCCGGCCGGTCGCCGCCGAACGCAATGGCGCTGCGACGACCGTCGGCATCGTGAACAGGCACGAACACCATGCGCCCGAAGCCCGAACGCGCAAACAGGCCCTTGGCAATCTTGACCGTCCTGACGAAGGCCAGAGGTGAGGTATTGTCGACCGTGAAGGGCACGGTGCTCAGCCGCAACTGCTCGAAAACCGGACTGGTCTTCAACAGTCCCAGCGCGTCATACTCCTTGACGATATCCATCGGCCAGTTCGTCATCATCACCAGCTTGCGAAGCGACGACACGGACCGGGATGGCAAGGACAGGACGGCGTATCCCTGGAACTCATAGAGCTCACAGATGCTCTCGAACAAGCTGCGGACATCGCCTTCCTGATCCAGGTCGCCGATCGTCCAGCTGTTGCCGGAAACGACAATCTCGGGCGAGACACTCCTCAAACCCATGAACATTCCTTTGAGTGATTATGATTGCCGCAGCGAATTCCAACAACGTGGCATGCACCGAATTCCATCATCTGAAACGATTCCGGTGGGCTTTTTTGCCTGATCCGCTGCCGTTCCACTATAAATAAAGTCCATGTGGCGTCTAGCACCACTTAGCAATTGGTCTGATAAATACACAAGACCGAGGTTCGAACGTCCGTTTTACCGGTCGGGCGCAGACACCGGACAGAGACCGACACCCGCATCGTGAGAGATGGAATTCGCCACGTCTCTGACAAGTCCCGACCATGCCTCCAATTGACGGATCGTCACGCGATAAGCCGGTCCCGTCACCGAAATGCCCCCGACGATCCCGTGGCTCTCGCATGCCTTGTCTCCGGAGGAGACCGGCGCGGCGACACAGTGGATCTCGACTTCATGTTCCTCCGCATCGATCGCATATCCTCGTCCGCGGATCCGGTCGAGGTCGGCCATCAGCGCGCCTCGCGACCGGTGCGTATTGGCCGTGAAGGGGTGATAGGAGATGCGCGCGAGGCTCGCATCCAGCCGCGCAGGTGGCAAGACGGAAAGTGCTGCCTTACCCAATCCCGTGCAATAGGCCGGCGAAACCCGGCCGATCTGGCTCTCCATTCGCACCGTCTGGCGACTTTCCACCTTGTCCAGATAGATGATGTCGGTCGTGCGAAGGACGCCCAGATGAACCGTTTCGCCCGTTTCCGCGTGAAGACGATCAAGATGCGGCCGGGCGATTCGCCGGAGATCGTTGCGCGACCATGCCCGGTGCGCAAACGACAACAGCCTCAGGCCCGGCTCGTAGGCGAGGTCCGCACGCTGAAACAGCAGGCCTTCCTCGACCAGATGCGACAGATGCCGATGCAGCGTGCCGCGGGGCTGGCGCGAGAGCGCGTGAATGTCGGTAAAGCGTAGCGGCATGTCGGCGTTGACGACGAGTTCGAGCACGGCCATCGCCTTCCCCAGCGTTCCCGTATCCAGAGCGGCCGACGACTCCACGCGGTCGCCCGCATGGTCTGCCGTCCTACCGTCGCTGGTCGATGTCTTCACTCTGCCGTCTTTCACCCGCAAGATCCAACGGGGGGTTCGTAGCCTGTTTTGTGCCCTGCCGCATCGCCGGCGGCACGGTGCCGCGCACCTTTCCGCCTTGACACCCAACCGGGATTTGGCCGATATTCCACATACTAAACGATTGTTCCGAATATTGGAACAGAAATATGAAATGTATGCCTTGAGGGAGGGCGTCGACAGCATGCCCGGCCCTTCTGCAACGTTTCCGGATCTCGCAGATCGTGGCGTACTCATCACGGGCGGAGCCTCGGGCATCGGTGCGGCATTGGTCGAAGGTTTCGTGCGCCAGGGTGCACGGGTCGCGTATATCGACATCAACGCAGATACGGCGGCGGAAGTTTCAGCCCGTCTCAAAGACGTCGGACCCCATGCGCCGCTTTTCATAGAGGCGGACCTGCGGGACATCGCCGGCATACCCGCGCTCGTCGATCGCGCAGCGGCGGCGCTGGGCGGCCTGAAGGTGCTCGTCAACAATGCGGCCCGCGACGACCGGCAGGTTTTCGGCGCGATCTCTGAGGCCGACTGGGACGAAAACCTCGGCATCAACCTGAAGCCGGTCTTCTTCATGAGCCAGGCGGCAGCGCCCTATCTCACAGCCGGGAATGGGTCCTCTCTTTCGGGCGGGTCCATCGTCAATTTCTCCTCGATCGCCTATCTCCTCAACATGGGTGAGGTGCCGGCCTATGCGACCGCGAAGGCTGGGATCGTCGGCCTGACGAAGTCGCTCGCAGGTGCGCTCGGCCCCTCCGGCGTGCGGGTCAACGCGCTGCTGCCGGGCATGGTGGTGACCGAACGGCAGAAGGCGCTGTGGCTGAGCGAGGACAGCATCGAAGCGATGCGCCGGCGACAATGCATTCCCGAAACGCTTTATGCCGACGACCTCGTCGGCCCCTGCCTCTTCCTCGCCTCCGACTGTTCGGCGCGGATGACGGCCCAGACGATGATCATCGACGGAGGTGTCTTGTGACGACAACGATAAGCCAGCCGGCAGCGGCCCGTTATGCAGCAGCGGATTGGGGAACGTCGAGTTTCCGGATCTGGCTGATCGGCGAAACGGGCGAGGCCCTTGGCGAGCGCCGCAGTGCCGAGGGCATGACGACGGCGGCGAAAACAGGGTTTTCAGCCGTTTTGGAAACGCATCTGGAGGCGATGGGCGCCAGCGCCACGCTGCCGGTCGTGATCTGCGGCATGGCGGGTGCACGGCAGGGCTGGGTGGAGGCGGGCTATCTCGACACGCCGGCCGCCCTCTCCGACATCGTCCGCCATGCGGTCGTCGTTCCCGACGAGCGTCGCGACATCCGCATCCTGCCGGGGCTCGCCCAGCGCGATGCGGTGAGGCCCGACGTGATGCGCGGCGAGGAAACGCAGCTGCTCGGCAGCGTCGGTGCCCTTTCGGGCACGCGGCTCGTCTGCATGCCGGGCACGCACAGCAAATGGGTGCGGGTGACGGATGGCAAGGTCGAGCGGTTCTCGACCTTCATGAGCGGCGAACTGTTCGACGTCGTGTCGCGGCAGTCGATCCTCAGCCATGCGGTGGCTGATGCCGGCGCCTTCGACGGCACGCATCCGGCCTTCGTCGCCGCCGTCGCCGAGGCGATGGCAAACCCTGCCATGGCGACCAATCTCCTCTTCACCGTCCGCTCCGGCCAGTTGCTGCACGGGCATGGCGCAACGGAGGCGAAAGCCCGGCTGTCCGGGCTGATGATCGGCCTGGAGATTGCGGGTGCGACCACCATGACCGCCGACGCCCAAACGCCGGTCAGTCTCGTCGCCTCCGGCCCGCTGGCCGGGCTCTATACGCAGGCGCTCACGGCTGCCGGGCTTCAGAGCGAGCTCGTCGATGCCGACGAGGCCGTTCGCGACGGGTTGGCGGCTGCGGCCAAAGCGCTCTGGCCGGCCTGAGATCATTCCCTATTTGCCGCTTTCGAGCCTATTCTTTGCCGCTTTCAAGAAAGACGAGATCATGACACGCGTTCCCTTCCCCTCCATGAAATATCCGCTGATCGCCATCCTGCGCGGGTTGAAGCCCGAGGAGACGGAGGCGGCGATTTCGGCGCTGGTCGAGGCCGAGTTCACGGCCATCGAAATTCCGCTGAACTCGCCGGATCCCTTCCGCTCCATCGAGATCGCCGTGAAGACGGCGCCGGCCAACTGCCTGATCGGCGCCGGCACGGTGCTGACCAAGGACCAGGTCGAGCGGCTGGAGCAGGCCGGCGGCCGGCTGTTCGTCAGCCCGAACGTCGACGTGGACGTCATCGCGCATGCCGCATCGAAGGGCATGGTGACCATGCCCGGCGTCTTCACACCGACCGAAGCTCTGGCAGCGGCTGCGGCCGGCGCAACCGGGCTCAAGTTCTTTCCGGCGAGCGTGCTCGGCGCCTCCGGCATTTCGGCCATCCGCGCCGTGCTGCCGACCGATCTGGAGATCGCGGCGGTCGGCGGCGTGTCCGAGGCCAATTTCGCGGAATATGCCAAGATTGGGGTCAAGAGCTTCGGCCTCGGGTCCAGCATCTACAAGGTCGGCATGAGTGCCGCCGAAATCGGCGCGCGCGCCCGTATCACCACCAAGGCCTATGACGCCGTCTATGGAGCGTCCGCATGAGTGCCAACGCGAAAATCGTCAGCGACAATCCCTCGGAGCTTGGTGAAGGCCCGGTCTACGATCCCTCGACCGGCACCGTCTGGTGGTTCAACATCGTCGGGCGCGAGCTGCACGGGCTGCATCTCGAAAGCCAGGCCAAGAGCGTCCAGCCGCTGAACTTTCTCGCCAGCGTCATGGCGCTGGTGGATGGGGAACGGCAGCTGATCGCCAGCGATCAGGGCCTTTTCCTGCGCGATGCCGAGACGGGCGTCTTCGAGACATACGGCGTGATCGAGGACAAACCGGGAAACCGTACGAATGACGGTCGCGTTCACGCCTCGGGCGCGCTCTGGATCAGCACGATGGGCCGGAGCGCGGAAAAGAATGCCGGCGCGATCTACCACGTCGCCAAGGGCAAGGTGACGCGCATCGTCAGCGACATCACCATCCCGAACGGCATCTGCTTCTCGCCGGACGGCCGCACCGGTTATTACTCCGACACCGGTCTCAACCGCTTCATGCGCGTGGCGCTGGATCCCGCAACGGGCCTGCCGACCGGCGAGCCTGCGCTGATGGTCGAGGAGCCGGAAAGCGAAGGCGGGTTCGACGGTGCTGTGTGCGATGCCGAAGGGCTGATCTGGGCCGCCCGCTGGGGCGCCTCCGCCATCGACGTCTATTCGCCCGAGGGCAAGCGCCTGGCGCGGCATACCGTGCCGGTGTCGCAGCCGAGCTGCCCGGCCTTCGTCGGACGCAGCGCCGACCGGCTGCTCTTCACCTCGGCCTGGCAGGGACTGGACGAAGCAGGGCGCTCGAAAGACCCGGATGCCGGCAAGACCTTCCTGCTCGACATCGACGTGAAAGGCCGTTTCGAGCCCGTCTACGTGCTCTGATCGCCGCTGCCGATCGCGCCCCCGGAGGAGAGCGTCATCGGCGATTTACAGTCGAAACGGTAAAAAGTATGATTATTGGTGAACGGCCGTAGCGCCGCGCCAAAGGGAGGTTTCCATGAGCGACGAGAAGAAACGGGAACTGAGAAGCCGTCACTGGTACGGCGGCACCGACAAGGACGGGTTCATTCACCGCTCGTGGATGAAGAACCAGGGCTTTCCGGATCATGCCTTCGACGGACGCCCGATCATCGGTATCTGTAATACTTGGTCGGAACTGACGCCCTGCAACAGCCATCTGCGGATTCTCGCCGAAGGCGTGAAGCGCGGTGTCTGGGAGGCCGGCGGCTTTCCGGTCGAGTTCCCGGTCTCCTCGCTCGGCGAAACGCAGATGCGGCCGACGGCCATGCTGTTCCGCAACCTGCTCGCCATGGACGTCGAAGAGGCCATTCGCGCTTATGGCATCGACGGCGTCGTGCTGCTCGGCGGCTGCGACAAGACCACGCCGGGCCAGCTGATGGGTGCGGCATCCGTCGATCTGCCGACCATCGTCGTCTCCTCCGGCCCGATGCTGAACGGCAAGTGGCGCGGCAAGGACATCGGCTCCGGCACGGATGTCTGGAAGTTCTCCGAGGATGTGCGCGCCGGCAAGATGAGCCTGGCGGAGTTCATGGCGGCGGAAAGCGGCATGTCGCGCTCGCCCGGCGTCTGCATGACGATGGGCACGGCGACGACCATGGCGTCAGTGGTGGAGGCCATGGGCCTGTCGCTGCCGCTGAACGCCGCCCTGCCCGCCGTGGACGCGCGCCGCATGGCGCTGAGCCACATGACCGGCAAGCGGATCGTCGACATGGTGCATGAGGATCTGCGCCTGTCGAAGATCCTGACCAAGAAGAACTTCGAGAACGGCATCGTCGCCAATGCCGCCGTTGGCGGCTCGACCAATGCCGTCGTGCACCTCCTCGCCATCGCCGGACGGGCCGGCGTCGATCTGACGCTCGACGATTTCGACCGGGTCGGCGCGCAGGTTCCCTGCATCGTGAACTGTATGCCCTCCGGCCAGTATCTGATCGAGGATCTGGCCTATGCCGGCGGCCTGCCGGCCGTGATGAACCGCATTCAGGACCTGCTGCATGCCGACGCGCCGACCGTCTACGGCTGTCCCATCTCGGACTACTACAAGGATGCCGAAGTCTTCAACGACGACGTCATCCGGCCGCTCGACAACCCGCTTCGCAAGGCCGGCGGCATCCGCATCCTGCGCGGCAATCTCTCGCCCAACGGCGCCGTGATCAAGCCGTCGGCCGCCAGCGAGCACCTGCTGGTGCACGAGGGGCCGGCGCATGTGTTCGAGACGATCGAGGACATGAAGGCGCAGATCGACGATCCCGACCTCGATGTGACCGAAGACACGATCCTCGTGCTGAAGGGCTGCGGCCCCAAGGGCTATCCCGGCATGGCGGAGGTCGGCAACATGCCGATCCCGAGGCGGCTGGTGGAAAAGGGCGTGCGCGACATGGTGCGCATTTCCGACGCGCGCATGTCCGGTACGGCCTTCGGCACCGTGGTGCTGCATGTCAGCCCCGAGGCCAATGCCGGGGGACCGCTCGCCATCGTGAAGACCGGCGACCGGATCCGGCTCGACACGCTGAAGGGCGAACTGAACCTGATGATTCCCGAAGCCGAGTTCGCTCAGCGTATGGCCGCCTGGGTGCCGCCGGAGCCGAAATGGACGCGCGGCTATTACAAGCTCTATCAGGACACCGTTCTGCAGGCCGATAAGGGCGCGGATCTCGACTTCCTCGTCGGCGGCAGCGGCAGCGAGGTTTTCCGCGAAAGCCACTGACCGGAGCCGGCCGAGGTATTTGGTCGGTCTATACTTACCTTATGGCCTGCAGAAAGTTCCCCTTTCGGCAGGCCATTTTTTTTCGGAACCACTTTCCGGGACGGGCCGTTCTCTCAGCATCACCGGTGCGGCGTGTTTGAACCCCGCGCCACGATCCGAGAAGAAACCGAAACAGGAAGGTTACATCATGACCAACAAGCTCGTTACTTCCGTCGCCGCCGGCGCCCTCTTTGCTGGCATCGTTGCTTTCGCACCGTTCGCCTCTGCACAGGACGCCGCACAGCCGGCACCGGCCGCGCCGATGGCAACAACGGCAGCTGCATCCGGCAGCTACATCACCGAGCAGGGCGCGGACCAGATCGCTGCCAGCACCTATCTCGGCCAGTCTGTCTACAATTCTGCGGATGAAAGCATCGGCGAAATCAACGATGTGATCTTCTCCAAGGACGGTTCCGTCGAAGCAGCCGTGATCGGCGTCGGCGGCTTCCTCGGCATCGGCGAAAAGAACGTAGCCGTACCGCTCGACACCGTGATGGTTACCGAAGTCCCAAACTCCGACGACCTGAAGCTGACCACGACCGAAACAGCCGACACGCTGAAGGCTGCACCGGAGTTCAAGACGAAGGCCGCACAGGTCGCAGAACGGAACGCGACGACGCCGGTTGACGGCTCGACGACCTCGTCGACGACCCCGATGGCACCTGCCGGCAACAACACCATGGCTCCGGCCGGTGGCGCTGCCCCTGCCGGCCAGCCGGCCACGACGACCCCGTAATCCGCTAAACGCGGCTTACCAAACGGCGGTGCGAAAGCACCGCCGTTTTTGTTCGTGCAGACGACGTTAGGGATCAGATGGCGATGGGTCGTTTGGTGTCCGTGTCGCGGTAGCGATCGCGGAGGTATCGCAGGGTTGCCGTGGCATCAGCCGGCTTTCCGTAGAAATACCCCTGCCCCATACCGCAACCCAGCCCCTTGAGCATCAGCGCTTCGGCGAAATCCTCGATGCCTTCCGCGACGACCTCAAGACCCAGACCATCGCACATGGTGACGATCGCTTTGACGATGTGCTCGGAGGCGCGATCGTTGACGATGCGGCAGACGAAGGAGCGGTCGATCTTCACCTTATCGAAGGTGAAGTCCCGAAGGCGGCCGAGGCTGGACTGTCCGGTTCCGAAATCATCGAGCGAAATCCGCACACCGGCGTCACGTAGTTCCTGCACGATCTTCTGCGCCATGTCGGCATCGCGCATCATCGCCGTTTCGGTAATCTCGAGTTCCAGCCGGCGCGGATCGAGGCCAACGCGATGGATGATGGCGAGCACGGTGCTGCTGGTCGCAAGATCCATCAGTTGGGCCGAGGACAGGTTGAACGAGAGAAACAGCTCCTTCGGCCAGAGCAAGGCCGCCTCTGCTGCCTTGCGCAACAAGGTTTCCGACAGGGCATCGATGAAGCCGCGCTCTTCGGCGAGCGGCACGAAGATGGCCGGCGAGACGTAACCGAGATCGCTGTCGCACCAGCGCGCCAGCGCTTCGAAACCGACCACCATGTCGGTGTCGAGGCTGACGATCGGCTGGAAATGCACGTCGATCTCATCGGCGATGATGGCGTTGCGCAGCGCCTGCTCCAGCAGCGTCGCGCGGCGCATTTCCTGAGCGATTTCCTGGGAATAGACGGTGATCTGCCCGCGGCCGCGACGCTTCGAGCGATACAGCGCGGTATCCGCACTCTTCAAGAGGTCGTCATAGGCTTCGCCGGCAAAGGGATAGACCGCAAAGCCAAAGGAGGCAGAGAGACGCACCGTGCGCTCGGCCAGTTCGAACGGTGCCTGCAGCACCTCCTTCAGCATATGGCCGATCTTCTCGGCGCCCTTGCGCTCGAAGACGAGCGGCAGCACGAAGGCGAACTCGTCATTGCCCATGCGGATGACGGTTGCGCCATCGGGCATACAGGCTTCCAGCCGGCGCGCGACCTGGTAGAGGATCTCGTTGCCCGCGGCGTGGCCGAAGAGATCGTTGAGCGGCTTGAACCCGTCGAGATTGGCAAGACCGATCGTGAAGGGTGCCGGATCGGCAGCGCGTTCCAGCGCGATTTCCCGCACTTTTTCCCGCAGCCGGTGGGAATTGCCAAGGTCCGTCAGAGGATCGATGAAGGCCAGGGCATGAAGATCGCGAGCGTGACGGTCGAACGCAGGACTGCCGATGTCGTACGGATCGTGTTCCGGGGAGACATCATGACGACGCTGAGGCATCGCAGCCTGCCGCTCTCGCTGACTCGGCTCCGTAAGGCGTGACAGACCTTTCTGGCGCGAAGCTGTTTCGTCCTGATCCATTGCGGAGGTCCTGCATATTTTGGTCGGCACGCTGACCGCATGGACCATGGGACCACATCGTTAAGAAATTACAACAGTCTATATCCCTAATTCTCGTATCGCTTGCAAGAACGCGAAGGAAAGAGCGGATTCTATACCTGAAGATGCAGGAGTTTCTCCACTATCGTGGAAGACGTATCAGCGCTGCTGGCGATGATCGCTGCTGTCCTGAAGATAGCGGTTCCGCACGCGCTCGATCATGTCGGGGCTGATCGGCTTTACGATATGGTCATCCATGCCGGCAGCGCGCGCATGCTCCAGGTCGATATCGAGGGCCTGCGTCGTCACCGCGACGATCGGCGTGCGGGACGACAGGTGCACTTCTGCCGCCCGGATAGCCCGCGTCGCGTCGAAGCCGTTCATGACCGGCATGGAGACGTCCATGAAGATGAGCTGCGGGCGGAATTGCTGCCAGAAGCGGACGGCTTCCTCGCCATTGGCGGCGATCCGGTAGGACAGTCCGAGACCTTCGAGGATCTGGGAGAAGACGAACTGGTTGATGTCGTTGTCTTCGGCAACGAGGACGTCGATATCGGAGGTTGGGCGCTCGGTGACCGGCAGGACGATGTCCCAGTCGGCGGGAGTTTGCAGGATGGCGGCGGGCTCGTCGGGTATCGGCGAGCCCAGTGCTGTTTCCCGTATCGTGAACGACGCAAGAACGTGGTCCGCCAGCGCCTCTTGCGCCCAGGATGGATCGAAAACGATGCCTGGCGGACCGGCAGCCGTCTCCAATGTCGCCTTGAGGTCTCCAAGGGCGGGATCGATGAGAACGAGGTCGAGCGAGAGGTTCGCCTCGCGAATGGCGTCGAGGAACGCCGTCATCTCCGGCGCGGAGCTGAGCGCGCAGACTTCGTGGCCACGCTTCGACAGGACCGAGAGCAGACGCGCCTCGACGGTCGCATCCGGCGTCATGACGAGGATGCGACCCGCAACGATAGGCTCGGCGGCTTCGGTTGTCCGTTGCTGAGCCGCCATGTCCTGCGGCGTGGGCGCCTGAGCGGTCTGGGCGAGGACGTGCAGGTCCAGTGCCTGATAGGGATCGTGGCAGTTCTGTGCCGGCTCGAACGCATCATATCGCGCGACGGCGAGGTTTTTCGCCATTTCCGGCGAGACCACGCCCTCGTCGTAGCCCACGACGATATCCGTGACGTCGTTCATGCAGGTCACGAGAAGGCCGCGATGCGCGTCGCCGACGCGGAATTTATGCGTCACCACCCAGCAATCGTCGCCGTTTGCCCGCACGATCTGTTCCGGCAGGCTGTGTTCACGCCCGGTTTCCAGCACCATGCGGTCGGACGTCTCGAATTTCTCGGCAAGTTCCGGTTCGATGAGATCCCAGACGGAGCGCCCGAGAATCTGGTCGGGCGTCATGCCATGCAGGTCGCAGAAGGCCTTGTTGACACCGATGTAGTTGAGGCTTCGATCCTTCACGCAGATCGGGTTGGGCAGGCCGTCTAGAATGCCTTCCGTCATCTCCATGCGCTCGACGTCGAGCTGCATCTGCTCTTCCTTCTTCTTCTGCTCGGAGACTTCGGTCAGGGAGACGACGCAGAGGCCGTTGGCCAGCCGGCGCTTGCGCACATTGATCCAGCGCTGGCGGGCGATGCGCTCGACCACCTCGTAGCGCTCGCGCCAGTGAAGGGAGACGCGTGCGGAAATCCATTCGTCGCGGTTCACGCGCCGGCGGCTGCGTTCCGTCGCCGTTCCCGAACGCACGCCGAGATCGAAGACGGCGCCCAAGAAATCCCGCAGCCGCGTGCCGCGTGCAAGGAAACGGTCCTCGACGGGATAGAACTGCTGGATTGGCTTGCTGGCAAAGATCAATTCGTCGTTGCGGTCGCACACAAAAACGGCCAGGCCCAGCGCATCCGAAACCGCTTCCAGCAGAGAGAGCTGGACAGCTGCGCCAGATGACGCGAGATCATTCATTCACGGCCTCACATTTCTGGCGAGCATTGACGGGAACATGCCGACGTCATGACCCTTTACCGGGCATGGCGTTTTCTCCGGGAGCGCGCGGTCAGCATCGCGATCGCTCCGGCGCAGCGCCCACCCGGAAACGGGAATGGCTGCGACATCTTTTCGTCCCTCACGTCGGGTCATGTTCGCCGGCAACGCCAGTGCTGCATATCCCTCCGGCGGCAGCACCCGGTGTCCTGTCGACCGTTCCGGCTGCCTTGGCCCAACGTCAACCATGCCACAGCGGGCTTAATGCACCCTTAAACCCTCAAGAACCCATGCTCGTTACAGCCCGTCTCCGTCCCTTTTCGGATCTCACAGGGGATATCCCGGCCGAGCCGCGATCCGGTCCTTGGCGGGGGAGCGGGAATGGCGGAGAATGCACCATGGCCATTACCCTCCTTTCCGAAACGCTCATCAACCAGATCGCTGCCGGCGAAGTCATCGAGCGGCCGGCGAGCGCTGCCAAGGAGCTGATCGAGAACGCGCTCGATGCCGGCGCCACCCGCATCGAGATCGCGACCGCCGGCGGCGGCAAGACGCTGCTGCGCGTGGTCGACAATGGCTGCGGCATGGGGCCGGAGGATCTGGCACTCGCCGTGCGGCGGCACTGCACCTCCAAGCTCGACGGCGGCCTGTTCGACATCCGCACGCTCGGCTTTCGCGGCGAGGCGCTGCCCTCGATCGGCTCCGTCGCGCGGCTGACGATCGCGAGCCGGCCGGCCGGCAGCGATCATGGCGCTGAAATCTCCGTGCATGGCGGGGTGGTGCAGGCCGTGCGGCCGACGCCGGCGAACCACGGCACGGTGGTGGAGGTGCGCGACCTGTTCTTCGCGACCCCCGCCCGGCTGAAATTCATGAAGACGGAGCGGGCCGAGGCGGCGGCGATTTCCGAGGTCGTGCGGCGCATGGCGATCGCGTTTCCCGGCGTGCGCTTCCTGCTATCGGGCCCCGACCGCACCACGCTCGAATTTCCCGCGACCGGGGACGACCGCCTGGCGCGCATCGCGCAGGTGCTCGGCCGCGACTTCCGCGACAATGCTATCGAGATAAATGCGGAGCGCGACGAGGTGCGGCTGACCGGCTTTGCCGGCGTGCCCACCTTCAACCGGGGCAATTCGCTGCACCAATATGTGTTCGTCAACGGCCGGCCCGTACAGGACAAGCTGATCTTCTCGGCGCTGCGCGGCGCCTATGCCGAAACCATTCCGCATGGGCGCTATCCCGTCGCCGTGCTGTCGATCACGATCGACCCGGCGCTGGTGGATGTGAACGTGCATCCGGCAAAGTCGGACGTCCGCTTCCGCGATCCGGGCCTCGTGCGCGGCCTCCTCGTCGGCGCGATCCGGCAGGCGCTGGCCGCCGACGGCGACCGATCCTCGACGCTCGGCGCACGCGGGCTCGTGAACGCCTTCCGGCCGGAAGCTTCGGCCCCTACGTCCGGTTCAGGTTTCGCCTCTGCCGCCCGTTCCTCCGGCGGTTATGGTGGCCAGACCGGGTATGGACAGGCGCCCTCGGCCCCCTGGGCGGCGGAGCGTTCGCCCTACCGGCCGCTGGAGACGGGCGGGCTCGGTTTCGGGGAAGCCGCGCAGGCCGCCTTCGGATCGTTCGCACCGGCCGCGAGAATGGCACCGGAGCCTTCGGCATCGCAGCCGATGGCGCCCGAGACGGCACGGCCGGAGCATCCGCTGGGCGCGGCGCGGGCGCAGCTGCACGAGAACTACATCGTCGCGCAGACGGACGACGGGCTCGTGATCGTTGATCAGCATGCCGCGCATGAACGGCTCGTCTACGAGAACCTGCGCAAGGGGCTTTCGACGAAGGCCCTGCCCGCGCAGGCGCTGCTGATCCCCGATATCGTCGATCTCGCGGAGGACGATTGCGACCGGCTGATGGTGCATGCCGAAGAGCTTTCGCGGCTGGGGCTCACCATCGAGCGCTTCGGCCCGGGGGCGGTCGCCGTGCGCGAGACGCCGGCCATGCTCGGCGAGATCGATGCGGCGGGGCTCATCCGGCAGCTGGCCGACGAGCTGGCGGAATGGGACACGGCCAACGGCCTGGCCGGCCGGCTGGAAGCGCTTGCGGCCACCATGGCCTGCCACGGCTCGGTGCGCTCGGGCCGCCGGCTGCGGCCGGAGGAGATGAACGCGCTCCTGCGCCAGATGGAGGCGACGCCCGGCTCCGGCCAGTGCAATCACGGGCGGCCGACCTATATCGAGATCAAGCTTGCCGATATCGAGCGTCTGTTCGGACGCAGCTGATGGTGAGAAGCGCCGGCCAGACGGCTCCAAGAGGCGGCTGGCAAAACAGGCGGCGAAGGTTTACAGCGGCGGGACAAGGTTCGGCCGCTTGGGCGAGACGATCAGTCAGGGGATGAGACACGATGAACCGGTTCGAAGGCAGCGGCAACAGGATTGCGAAAATCCGGTATCTCGACGGCGATTTCAACGTCATCCTGCCGGGATCCTTCGTCATCTGCGCCATCACCGGACGCGAGATCCCGGTCGAAGAGCTGCGCTACTGGAGCGTGGCGCGGCAGGAGCCGTATGTCGATGCGCAGGCCGCCTTCGATGCGGACAAGCGTGCGGGGATCCTGCCCGGGCAGACGGCAGACGCGGGGTCGTCGGTTACGCCGTAGCGTTTGCGGTGGCCCCTCACCCTAACCCTCTCCCCGCTTGCGGGGAGAGGGGACGTGCCCTGCTTGGGGTTTCGATGTGAGGTGAAAGCGGCGCCACGAGTCCCTTCGCCCCGCGCGCGGGGAGAAGGTCCCGGCAGGGGGATGAGGGGCCGACGCAGGCGCGACAGAACGCTTTACTCCCCGCTCCGGCGCAACAGCCGATGGCGGGCGGCGGACAGAGCGGCGTCGATCATCTTGTCGGGGGCTGCGGGATCGTCGAAGACGATCTCCACATCGATGACGCGGACTTCGCGCGCGAGTTCGCCCATGCGATCCGCCTCATGACCGGCGTCGAGGCGAACGCGGTCCTTGGCGGTCGTCACCAACAGAAGGCCGGCTGTGTCGGCATCGTCGAGCAGACCGGCGATCTCGTCGGCTTCCAGATGATGGTGATCCGGGAAATTGCGGGTTGTCACGATCTCCGCGCCGGTTCCGCGCACCGTCCGGTAGAACTTTTCGGGGTCTGCGATCCCGGCGAAGGCGAGCACGCGCTGGCCTTTCAGCGAGCCGTCATCCTCGTGCACGATATCGGCGACGAAGACCGGCCGTCCGGCCCGCGCTGCGGTGCGGATGACCGGGTCGGCCGCCGTCTCCCGGCCGATCTTCAGGACGGCGGAGGCGTAGCGCAACTGGTGGCCGAGCGGCGCGCGCACCGGGCCCGCCGGCACGAGGCGGCCGTTGCCGATGCCGCGGCGGCTGTCGATGACCAGCAGCGCATAATCGAACACGAGGCGCGCGCTCTGGAAGCCGTCATCCATGATGATGAGATCGATGCCTTCCGCCACCAGCCGCTGTGCGCCTTCGACGCGCTTCCTCGATATGACGGTGGGTGCGGCGCGGGCCAGCAGCAGCGGCTCGTCGCCGACCTCCAGCGCCCGGTGATGGTGAGGATCGACCAGCGTGGTCACATCCAGCGACCCGCCATAGCCGCGGCTGAGAAAGCCGGGCTTCAGGCCGCGGCGGCTCGCGGCCCTGGCGATGGCGATCGCGGTCGGCGTCTTGCCGGCGCCGCCGACGGTGAAATTGCCGACGCAGATGACGGGAACGGGGGCGGCCCAGCGGCGCGCACGGTCCATGCGGCGGCCGGCGATCCGCCCGTAGACCCAGGCGACGGGGCTGAGCGCGCGCGCGGCCCAGCCGGGGCTTTCCCACCAGAAGGGCGGCGCTTCCGATGCCATCAGGAGGCCGCCTCGTTCATCGTGAGGTCGTCGCCCATCTGCGCGTGCTGATCGAGGAGCGCCAGAAGCTCGGTGATATCGGCAAGGCAGTGGTCGCTGGCGGCGGCGAGCGACTGGCGGGAGCCGGTGCCGGTGAGCACGGCGACGGTGAGGCCGGCGCCGGCATTTCGCCCCATGTGCATATCGTGATTGTTGTCGCCGACGACGACGACCTGATCCGGGATGAGGCCCGTCGTCGCGCAGAAGCCGTGGACCATGCCGGGCTCCGGCTTGACGCCGTAGCCGCTGTCATAGCCCGCGACGTAATCGAGGCATTCGGCAAAGCCGAAGCGTTCGGCCGTGCAGCGGATGGAGGCCTCGTTGTCGCTGGAGGCGACGCCGAGCTTGTAGCCGCGTGTCCGCAATGTCGTAAACAGTGCGGAGAGATCCGTCACCGGCACGGCATAGGCGGCAGAGCGAGAGAAAAGGTCGTCGAGGGCATCCGTCAATGCCTCGCGCGTCCATGGTGCGCCGGCCTCCACCATGCCTTGCGCGATCTCCGCCGTATTGCCGGCCGCAAGCAGGCTGTCGGGGCCGACGAAACCGGTCTCAGGATCCATGCCGCCGGCGCGCAGCAGCGTGGCGCCGAGGTCCGCATCGTCGCGCGAGGCGATGCGGGCGACCTCGTAATTTACAGGCACCCAGCTTTTGGCATAGTCGAGCAGCGTCCCGTCCTTGTCGAAGAGGATGCCGGCGATCGGTATCGGAAGCGGTGCCTTGCTCATCTCGACGGTCTCTTTGGGATTTGAAACGTGCAGTATGACGCCTGCCGGACTGCGCTAGACATCGTCGCGCGGCAACAGGCGGGCCTTCACCGTCAGCGGGTTGATGTAGGGCTCAAGCCCGCGGATCGTCGCGGACAGGGCGCCGCGCATCTCGTGCACGGCCTCCTGCCCCGCCTCGATCATCTTGCGGCGCACCTCGTCATTGGTCAGCAGGTAGTGCACGCCCTTGGCCAGCATCTCGGTATCGCGCACGATCTTGGCGCTGCCGTTCTTGGCGAGCGTCTGGTAGGTCTCGCGGAAATTCTGGACGTTGCCGCCCGACAGGATGGCGCAGCCGAGCATGGCCGGCTCGATCGGGTTCTGCCCGCCCTCGCCAAACAGCGACCGGCCGACGAAGGCGACATCGGTCAGGCGGAGATAGAGGCCCATTTCTCCGACGGTATCGCCGAGCAGGATATCGGTTTCCGGCGTGACGGGATCGTTGCGGGTGCGGCGGGCGACGGTCAGCCCCTTGGCGACCAGCATGGCCTCGATCGCGTCGCAGCGCTCGGGGTGCCGGGGGACGATGATGGTCAGAAGCGCGTTACGCTCTTTCAGGGCCAGATGCACCGAACCGGCCGCGGCTTCTTCCCCCTCGAAGGTGGAGATCGCCGCCCAGGTCTTGCGGGTCTCGATCTGCTGCCGGTACTGGCGCAGCACGGCATTATCGACCGGCGGCGCGTCCGTATCGACCTTCAGATTGCCCGACACCATGACCGGTAGAGCGCCGAGCGCGCTGAACCGCTCGGCATCGGCTTCCGATTGCGCGATCACGAGCGCGAGGTTTTCGAAGATGGCATCGGCAAGGTTCGGGCGTTTCTTCCAGCGGGCGAAGCTGCGGTCGGACAGGCGGCCATTGACGAGGATCTGCGGGATATGGCGCTTGCCGAGTTCCATGATGGTCATCGGCCAGATCTCGCTCTCGGCGATGATCGCAAGGTCCGGTTCCCAATAATCGAGGAAGCGGGAGACAGCCGGCTTGAAGTCGAGCGGCACATATTGGTGGATGGCGATATCGCCCAGCCGCTCGGCGACGACGCGAGCCGAGGTGGTGGTGCCGCTGGTGAGCACGACGGCGATACCGCGGCGGTGGATTTCCTTGATCAGCGGGATGACGGACATGGTCTCGCCGACGCTGGCCGCATGAAACCAGACCAGCGGACCCTGCGGACGCGCAGCGCTCGGAAAGCCGTAGCGCTCCTGCCGGCGTGCCCGGTCTTCCTTGCCGCGCGCGGCGCGCAAGGCAAGGTAGGACCAGACGAGCGGATAGACCGCGGTTCCGACCCAGCGATAGCCGGACAGCGCCGCGCGCGCGAAGAGGCGCGTCATCTGGCGCTATCCACGCGGGCGGGACGCGACGGCCCGGACACGCGCATGCCGCATCCGCCCAAGTTCATCAGAGCTGGCCCGGATCGAGCAGACGGTGCATGTGGACGATGAAGTAGCGCATATGGGCGTTGTCGACCGTCGCCTGCGCCTTGCCGCGCCAGGCATGCAGCGCGCTTTCGTAGTCCGGGAAGATGCCGACCACATCCAGCTTCTCGAGATCGCGGAACTCGACGTCCTTGAGGGTCTTCAGTTCACCACCGAAGACCATGTGCAGCAGCTGCTTCTTTTCCGTCATTTTCGCCTCTTTTCGTCAGTTTTCGTCGTCTTATCGTGCTGTTTTCGACTGGTGATGTGCGGCATCCAGCCGGAAAGGTCAATGCCCGTGCAGGCCGGCCGATGCGTCCAGCAGTGCCGGCAGAGCGGGCAGCGCCGCCGCGCACAGGACGTCGTGACGCACGCTGGGCCGGTTGTAGGTCAGGGGCTCGCCGTCGAGACCGGTGAGCACGCCGCCCGCCTGCTGCAGGATCAGGTCGGCGGCGGCGAGATCCCAGTCATGGGCGTTCTTCTTCACCACCGTGCCGTCGATCTGGCCGTCGGCGATCATCGCGATGCGATAGGCGAGCGAAGGAACGTGGGAAACGCGCGCGACATCCTTGCCGTAGCCTGCTTTCAGCTTCGGCAGGAGATCCTCGGCGATGGCGAACCGCAGTGGCTGGCCCGCCACCGGCTTGGCGACATGGATAGTAATGCCGTTGCGCCGGGCTTCCGCGCCGTGCCGTGCCTGATAAAGCTCAATGAGAGCCGGCGCGTAGAGCACGCCGGCGACCGGGCGGCCCTTGTGGACGACGGCGACGCTGACGCACCAGACGTCTTTGCCGGCAATGAAACCGCGCGTGCCGTCGATCGGATCGACCACGAACACCGTGTCGCAGCCAAGCCGCGCCTCGTCGTCATCCGTCTCCTCCGACAGCCAGCCGTAATTGGGGCGGGCCGAGAGCAGGCGTTCCTTGAGGATGTCGTTTGCCGCGTAATCCGCCTCGCTGACCGGCGAGCGATCCTCGTTCTTGTAGCGGAATTCCGGGTTCTTGCGGAAATAGGTCAAGGCCTTCTCGCCGGCGGCCATCGCTGCCGTGGTGATCAGGTCCAGATCCCTGGTCCACTGATCCGGCGGGTGATGGTCGGCGTTCATGGGCGTCCTTTCCGTATGGTCGTGCGCTGTATCAGGCGATGTCCGCGTCAGACAGGCGAAGTGCGGCCAAAACATGGTGGCCGCTTCGTCATACCAGCCTTTCGGTTTTTACCGTGGCGGCCGTTGGGCCGGCCTTACTTTCCGGCCAGCGTCATGCCTTCCACGGCGATCGTCGGCGCGGCGACCGAGTAGGAGCGATCGATATCGTTTGCGAGCGTCAGGGCCATGAACATCTGCTTCAGATTGGACGCGATGGTGACCTCGGAGACGGGGAAAGCGATCTCGCCGTTTTCGATCCAGTAGCCGGAAGCACCGCGGGAATATTCGCCCGTCAGCATGTTGACGCCATGGCCGATCAGCTCGGTGACGTAGAAGCCGGTGCCGACGCTGCGGATCAGATCCTCGCGCGAGATATCGCCCGGCTCCAGCGCGAAGTTGGTGGAGGACGGATTGACCGCCGTGCCGCTGCGCGCGCCGCGGCCGTTGGTTTCAAGGCCGAGTTCCCGCCCCGTGGCGGTGGAGAGGAACCAGTTCCGCAGGATCCCGTCCTCGATCATGGTCATCTTCTGCCCGGTCACGCCTTCGCCATCGAAGGGCCGCGAGCCGGAGCCGCGCACGATCAGGGGATCGTCCGTCAGGTTGATGCCGGCTTTCAGGATGCGCTCGCCCATCTTGTCCTTGAGGAAGGTGGTCTTGCGGGCGACCGAGGCGCCGTTGATGGCGCCGGCGATGTGGCCGGCAAAGCTGCGGGAGACGCGCGGATCGAAGACGACGGTGACGTTCTTCTGCGTGTCCACCTGGCGCGGATTGACGCGGGCGGCGGCACGCTCGCCGGCATGGCGGCCGATATCGGCGGCACCGCGCATATCGGACAGGAAGAGCGCGCTGTCGAAGTCGTAGTCGCGCTCCATCTTCGTGCCCTCGCCGGCAATGGCGCTGACGGAGAGGCTGAAGCGGGTGCCCATATAGGCGCCGGAGAAGCCGTTGGACGTGACGAGCACGAGGCCGCCCATGCCGGTGGAGCCACCGGCGCCGCTGGTCTTGGTAACGCCGGGCACTGCAAGGGCCGCGGCCTCCGCCTCGAGCGCGCGTTCGGTCAGCTCTTCGGTGGAGATCTCGCTGGGGTCGAAGAGGTCGAGATCGGGAAACTCGCGGGCGATGCGGGTGTCGTCGGCCAGCGTCGCGTAAGGGTCTTCCGGAGAGGCCTTGGCCATGGCGACGGCGCGCTCGGCCAGCACCTTCAGGTCGAAGCCCGGATTGGCGGAAACGCTGGCGACGCGGCGGCCGACGAAGACGCGGATCGAGAAGTCGTCGCTCTCGGAACTGTCGGTCGCCTCCACCTTGCCGAGGCGTACGGACACGGAGCGCGAGCGGCCCCGGAGCACGACGGCGTCGGCCTGATCGGCTCCCGCCTTTCTCGCAAGGTCCACGAGCTCTGCGGCCCGCGTTTCGAGTGCGGCGGAATCAATCGTCTGGGGCATGAATTGGCCTTTCATTCCCGTCCCATTTATTGTGCAGTGGCCCGGGCATCAAGGGCGTGGCACGATTCTCCCGGAACGCGCGCCTTATTTCCGTCTTGCCACCTGGTGAGAAGGCCCTTTCGCAAAAAAACAGGTCGGGCCCGGTGCGTCCAGCACGAACGGCAAAGCCACAGGAAACGTCACGATGTCGACAACGCCCGTCATGACCTCCCAGGCGCTTTTGCTGCTCGGCGGCGCCGTCGTGGCCGCGCCCATCTTCAAGAAGCTGGGGCTCGGCACCGTGCTCGGCTATCTCGCAGCCGGCGTCATCATCGGCCCGGTGTTCCACCAGATCACGGATGGGGAAGCGATCCTCGGTTTTGCCGAGCTTGGCGTCGTCTTCCTGCTATTCGTGATCGGACTGGAGCTGAAGATGTCGCGGCTCTGGGCCATGCGGCGCGATATCTTCGGGCTGGGGTCCGCACAGGTGCTCGTCACCGGCGGGCTGCTCTCGGCCATCGTCTACGAACTCGGCCTGCTCGATGCTGCCGGCAGCCTCATCACCGGCTTCGGCCTTGCTCTGTCTTCCACCGCATTCGCGCTGCAGATCCTCGACGAGAAGGGCGATACGAATACGCGCTACGGACAGCGCGCCTTCTCGATCCTCCTGCTGCAGGATCTCGCCATCGTGCCGCTGCTGGCGCTGATCCCGCTGATCGCGCTGCAGGCGCCGGAGGATACGACGCCGCCGATCGAGGATTTCTCGGTCGCCGTCGGCGCCATCCTCGTGATGGTGCTGGCCGGACGGTATCTCATCAATCCGCTCTTTCGTATTCTTGCGCGCACCGGCGCGCGCGAAATCATGATCGCCGCCGCGCTGCTGATCGTGCTGGGTGCTGCGACCCTGATGCAGATGGCGCAGCTTTCCATGGCCATGGGCGCGTTTCTGGCCGGCGTGCTGCTGGCGGAATCGAGCTATCGCCATGAGCTGGAAGCCGACATCGAGCCGTTTCGCGGCCTGCTGCTGGCGCTGTTCTTCATGGCGGTCGGCCTGTCGCTGCAGATCGACGTGATCTTTTCCAACTGGCTCACGGTGCTGATCGCGGTTCCCATGCTGGTGATCATCAAGGCCGTGACGCTTTACGCCGTCTGCCGGCTGTTCGGCTCGGCCCATAACGAGGCGGTGCGCATCGCGCTTCTGCTGCCGCAGGGCGGCGAGTTCGGTTTCGTGCTGTTCAGTGCGGCGGCTGCTGCGGGCGTGTTTCCGGCCGCGACCGGTTCGCTGCTCGTCGTCATCGTCACGCTTTCCATGGCGCTGACGCCGGCCGCCTCCGCGCTCTCGCGCTTTCTCGTGCGGGACGAGGAGGAAGAGGCGGAGGACGACATGGAGGAGGATTTCGAGGGGGCTGGCGCCGATGTGCTGATGATCGGCTTCTCGCGCTTCGGGCAGATCGCCGCGCAGATTTTGCTGGCCGGCGGACGCGACGTCACCATCATCGACCATTCCGCCGCGCGCGTGGAACAGGCGGCGACCTTCGGCTTCCGCATCTATTTCGGCGACGGAACACGGCTCGACGTGCTGCGGGCCGCCGGCATCGAGCGGGCGAAGATCGTGGCGATCTGCACCCACCGCAAGGAGACGACCGACCGGATCGTCGATCTCGTCCAGTCGGAATTCCCCAATGCCCGCATCTTCGCACGCTCCTACGACCGCCAGCATACGCTGCAGCTGCGGGCGCGCGGCGTGGACTACGAGCTTCGGGAAACGCTGGAATCCGGCCTGCTCTTCGGCCAGCGCACGCTGGAAGAGCTTGGCGTTACCGACGCGCAGGCCATCGCCATCACCACCGACATCCGCCGGCGCGACGAGGCGCGGCTGGAGGTGCAGGCCGTGGACGGGCTGGCGGCCGGCCGCGACATGCTGCATTTCCGCCCCGTGAAGCCCGAGCCGCTGATGAAGCCGAAGCGGGAGCCGGTGGCGCCTCAGGGGCCGGACGAGGAGATCGCCGAGGCACAGCGGCCGCGCTGAAACGGCGACGGCGTCTACCGCGACAGAAGCTTGTCGAGCGAGGCCTTCACCTCGTCCTTCACGCCGGCGCTGACCGTCAGCACCTCCTGCGCGCGCAGGAAATCCATGACGCGGAAGCGGCCGACATCCGGGCGCACCAGAAGATCGGGCGAATAGGCCTTCATCTTCATGGCCGTGATCGTCTGCATCATCAGCTGGCTCGCACCGAACATCGCGTCCATCCGCGTCGGCAGGGTCGTGCCGTCCCCCTCCGGGCCGCCGACGACATCGACGGCCAGCACGATATCGGCGAGACCTTCGAGATGATCGAAGGGAACCGGATTGACGAAGCCGCCGTCGATCATGACGCGCGCGCCGAGCCGCACCGGCTGGAACATGCCGGGAATGGCGGCGGACGCGGCAATGGCGCTGCGCAGATCCCCCGCCTCCAGCACCGTTTCGCACTGCGCGTAATAGTCGGTGGCGATGACTTTCAGAGGAATGGACAGGGCTTCGAACGTGTCCGGAATGGCTTCCGGCAGGAAGGCGGAGAGCACGCGTTCGAGATTGAACGGGCCGAAGCGCAGGCTGCCGCCGATCGCCTGCAGGGTCGCGGGACGCAGCCGCCAGAGGCGGTTGGCGATCTCCTTGCGCCGGCCGACGGTGGAGAGCGCGAAGTCACGGATGTCGCTGCCGCGCATGCCGGCCGCCATGCCGGCGCCCATGATGGCGCCGATCGAGGTGCCGGCAATGACGCGCGGGCGGATGCCGAGGTCATCCAGCGCTTCGATGACGTGGATATGCGCGAGACCCCGGGCACCGCCGCCGCCGAGCGCCAAGGCGACTGTCGGGCCGCTCGATGCTGTGCTGGAGGACGGCATCTCCGACATGACAGGGTCAGCCGCGCTTGCGGAAGCGATAGAAATGCATGCGGGTATCGCCGAACTGGCGGATGTCGAGCGTTTCGAAATCGGGCCCCGCCATCGGCGTTACATCGGCGCGCTCCTCGAGGATCACGAGCGCATCGGGCAGGATCCAGCCGCCGGCTGAGGCCGCCGCCAGTGCTCGCTCGCCAAGACCCTTGCCATAGGGCGGATCGGCGAAGACGAGGTGGAAGGGCTCGACGGTGCCGACGGTGCCGAGATCGGTCGCGTCGCGCCGGAAGATCCTGGCGCGACCGGTGAGGCCCAGCGTCTCGATATTGGTGCGCAGCAGGCCCCTGCCCTCCGCGCTGTTTTCGACGAACAGCGCCTGACGGCAACCGCGCGACAGGGCTTCGAGGCCGACGGCGCCGGTTCCGGCGAAGAGATCGAGGATACGGGTCTCCTCCAGCCGGTCGGGATAGGCGTGGCTGAGGATGTTGAACAGGCTTTCGCGCGTCCTGTCGGATGTCGGCCGGATATCGGCCGTTGCCGGGCTCGCGAGAGCCCGGCCGCGAAATTCTCCGCCGACGATGCGCACCGGGTGCTACTTCCCGCCGCGCGGCTTGGACCCGCCCGGCTTGCCACCGAAAGAGGGTTTGCCGCCCGTTGGGCGACCGCCCGAAGGCTTGCCGCCAAAGGCGGGCTTGCCAGCGGATTTCGCGCCGGGCTTGGCAAAAGACTTACCAGCCGGACGATCGCCGCCAAAGCTTTTCTTGGGGTCGCCAAAGCTCTTCTTGGGGCCGAACGACCGTTCGCCATCGGGACGATCGCCCCGCGGCTTGCGGTCACCGAAGCTCTTCGTTTCACGGTCGCCGCCATCGCGGGACTTGAAGCCGCCGCGTTCCTCGCGGACCGGGGGCTCGCTGGCCTTGATCCAGTCGCGATCCTGCGAATCCCGCTCGACGATCACGCGTGGGCCTGTGTCGGGACGGGCAAAGCTCGCGTTGCTCTTGCGATCCGGATCGAAACGCTGCTTGCCGACAATCGCCTGGCCATCCTTGGTACGACCGTAGCGCTTGACCTTGGGCGCGCCCTCGGGACGCTCGCGACGAACCGGCTTCTCGGCAGATGCCGCCTCGGGGCCGGTCTTCTTTTCGGCCAGGGGACGGGCGCCGGGCGCCATCCAGACATTGGCCTTGCGCGGACGGCCGAGCGGCTCGCGCTTCGGCCCGTCGCCACGCGCTGCCGGTGCGCTATCACGGCCACCACGCTTGTTGTCTGCGGGGCGCGTATCGAGACGGCCGCGTAGGCGCTCGTTGCGGTCGGCCGTCTTCTCGCGGAAGGCCGGCTTCTCGTAAGCGCCCTGCCCGCGGTCACTCGACCGGTCGTTGCCGCGTTCGGCACTGCGCTCGGTCGAGACCAGCGGACCTTCATCGTCGGCATCCGGATTGTTGAAGAGCGGTGCATCGAAGTTCGCCTTGGCGTCCTCGATCAGGCGCGGGCCCAGCTGATCGCGCAGCGTGCGGCCGCGGATTTCCTGGGCCGCACCTTCCGGCAGTTCGCCGAGCTGGAACGGGCCGTAGGAAATGCGGATCAGGCGGTTCACGTCGAGGCCGAGCGCGCCGAGCACGTTCTTGATCTCGCGGTTCTTGCCTTCGCGCAGACCCATGGTGATCCAGACGTTGGCACCCTGCACCTTGTCGAGCGTCGCATCGATCGCGCCGTAAAGCACACCATCGACAGCGATACCGTCCTTGAGCTTGTCGAGGTCGGCCTGTTCGATCTTGCCATGCGCGCGGACGCGATAGCGGCGCAACCAGCCGGTCGCCGGCAGCTCCAGCACGCGGGCGAGACCGCCGTCATTGGTCAGAAGTAGCAGGCCTTCGGTGTTGATGTCGAGACGACCGATGGAAAGCACGCGCGGCAGGTCTTCCGGCAGGCGGTCGAACACCGTCGCGCGACCTTCCGGATCGTTGTTCGTGGTCACCAGCCCGGTCGGCTTGTGGTAGAGCCAGAGACGGGTGCGCTCGATGCCGCGGATCTGCTGGCCATCGACCTCGATCTTGTCGGACAGCGTGACGTTGACGACCGGCGTATCCAGCTTGGTCCCGTTGACGCTGACGCGGCCTTCCATGATCATCCGCTCGATGTCGCGACGCGAGGCGATGCCGGCACGGGCGAGGATCTTGGAGATACGCTGGGGCGCTTCGTCGGACACAGCCGTCGCCGCTGCGGCGCGCGCGCGGGCAGGACGCTCGTCGGTGGCACGCTCGGCCGTGCGTTCGCCACGCGGCTTATCGAACTTGGGCTTGTCGAATTGGGGCTTGTCGAACCTGGGTTTATCGAATGGGGGTTTGTCGAATTTCGGCTTGTCGGAACGGGCCGTCTCGGCGCCGGCCTTCTCGAAGCGAGGCCTGTCTGAACGGGGCTTGTCCGAGCGGAGCTTTTCGAAACGCGGCTGTTCGCCCCACGGCTTGTCGGAGCGGGCCTGTTCGGTCCGCGGCCTGTCGAACGCCGGGCGCTCTGTCGCGCGCGTTTCATTCGGCGTCGCGTCGTCGCGCTTTGCAAAAGCGGGCTTGCCACGCGGCGGTCCGCTGGTTTTTCCGAAGGCCGGCTTGCCGAAGGCCGGCTTTCCGCCCTCCCTCTTTTCAAAGGGCTTCTTGTCGCCTGCGTTTTTACCGAATGCGGGCTTGCCGAATTTGGCCTTGCCGTCGGCTGCCGCTGCGCGAGGCGCGCGGTCTGTCGTCTTGCCGCCGCTTGCGGGCTTGCCGCGCGGCCGCTGGGGCTTGTCATTGGATGTCATTTGTGTTGCCTGCCTTTTCAGGCTCTCCTATCAGGTCGGAGCCGATGGGTTAAGAGAAATAATGACGCGAATGGCCGCATCACCGGGGTTCATGGATCTGGCGCTGGCGGAAGCACGGGCAGCGCAGGCGCGCGGCGAGGTACCGATCGGTGCTGTCGTCGTGCTCGACGGCACCGTGATCGGCGCCGGCGGCAACCGGACGCGCGAGCGCCGCGACGTGACGGCCCATGCCGAGATCGAGGCGATCCGCGATGCTGCGCGGCGGCTCAATGCGGAACGACTGACCGGCGCGGACCTCTATGTCACGCTCGAACCCTGCGCCATGTGCGCCGCCGCCATCTCCTTTGCCCGCATCCGCCGCCTCTATTATGGCGCCGGCGACCCGAAGGGCGGCGGGGTGGATCATGGCGGGCGCTTCTACGCCCAGCCGACCTGCCACCATGCGCCGGATGTCTATTCGGGGCTGGGGGAAACGGAAGCGGCGGGATTGTTGCGCGCCTTCTTCGAGGCGCGGCGGTAGGTTTTCAGCCGGTGGCGAAATCCTGCAAGGCTTGGCCGGTCAGGCGGTAGCGGGTCCAGCCGTCCATCGGTTGCGCGCCGATGGCGCGATAGGCGCGGATGGCGGGCTCGTTCCAGTCCAGCACGCTCCACTCGAAACGACCGCAGTTCTTGTCGACGGCAACTCTGGCCAGATGCCGCAACAGGCTGCGCCCGGCGCCCGTGCCGCGCGCTTCCGGGGTGACGTAGAGATCCTCAAGGTAGAGCCCGTTGCGGGCCTGCCAGGTGGAGTAGATCAGGAACCAGACGGCGAAGCCGATGGGCGCGCCGTCTCGCTCGCAGATCACGGCTTTGGAAACGCTGTCCGGGCCGAAAAGGGCCAACGCGGTGGTGTCCACCGTCGCTTCCACCTCGTGCTCCAGCTTTTCGTAGGCTGCCAGCTCCCGCACGAAGCGCAGGATGATAGCGGCATCCTCAACGGTGGCCTCGCGGATGGTGACGCTCATGGCCGGATCAGAAAACCTGCCACCACTTCTTGCCGCTGCCCTGCACCTGCGCTTCCTTCTTGCGACGACGTTCCTTGATGGTTTCGTCCTCGCCGAGATCGGTCAGGGCTTCCTCGGGCGCCTTGCGGTAGGCGAGCGGGGGATCGCTGAGGAAACGGCGCTTGTCGGCATAGGCCCCCATCTGCACCTTGCGGGCTTCGCGATAGGCTTCCTGCTGTTCCTTGGCGGTGAGCTTGCGGCCATTGGCCGAGGCTTTCGCGAGCGGCGAGACGTAGCCCGGTCGGTCCGCGTTCTCGTCGGCTTCCTCGCGCAGGCGTTGGCGCGTTTCCTCGGGCGATTCGACCCAAGCCGGATTATCCTTGTTGGCCAGCGAGGCCTGCGGCTGGACGAGGGCCGTGCGCTCAGCCGACGGCGGCAGGACGAGACCCGGGCGCGGCTGGTACTTCACGTTGGCGGACTTGTCGCCGCCCATGCTGACCGTGCTGCCGAGATCGTCCATCAGGTGCTCGCCGGCCGTCTTGTCCGTCCCGTAGGTCGGCCCGCCGATGCAACCGGTCAGCACGAAGCTTGCGGCCATGATCGAGAGCACGCCGGCGCCCGCACCATACTGTCGCGTCATTGTCATTCAAACCCTTCCAGCGCGTGCGGCCTGCCCCGCCAGCCTCCCGGCGCTCCCGGACCCCCCGGGATGCGCTTGGGCCGATCTGCCCGCCAATTCCTGCCCCATGACGGATAAATCCGCCCATTTTCAGGCAGGGTTCTACCGGATGAACGGCGCAAGCGCAATTCATCCGGTCGTCATGACATCACGACACGTCAAAGCGAAATGCCGAGCTCCCGCAGGGCCGCCGCATCGCGGGCGGTGACATCGGGATAGGCCGGATCGGAACCGACATCCGTCGTCACCTTCCACGAGCGGGCGCATTTGCGGCCTTCGGCCAGACGCGGCTCGACGGAGACCTTGCCCTCGCCTTCCAGGCGGAACGCGTTTTCCGGCCCCCTGCCGACGACCACCTCGATGGCCGAGGTGATGCAGATCTCGGCGAAATCCTCACCGTCCAGCGCTTCGGCCGTTACGGCATCGGCGATGTAGACGACGGGGGCTGCCTCCAGCGAAGCGCCGATGCGCTTTTCACGGCGCTCGACTTCCAGCGCGCCGGTGACGACGCGGCGGATGTCACGGATGACACGCCATTTCTCGGCGACGGCCTCGTCGCGCCATTCGGCCGGCAGGTCCGGGAACTGCTCCAGATGGATCGAGACGGCATCGGGCTTCAGCGACAGCCAGGCTTCTTCCGTGGTGAAGGGCAGCATGGGTGCCAGCCAGGTGACGAGGCACTCGAAGAGGCGGCGGATGACGCAGAGGCTGGCGCGGCGACGCAGGCTCGACGGCGCGTCGCAATAGAGCGCGTCCTTGCGGATGTCGAAGTAGAAGGCCGACAGCTCGACATTGGAGAAATCGATGAGCGCGCGCGTCACCTTCTTGAAGTCGAACGCATCGTAGCCGCTGCGCACGACCTCGTCGAGTTCGGCCAGCCGGTGCAGCATCAGCCGCTCGAGCGACGGCATGTCGGCCAGGGCGACGTCGTCGCCGGGGTCATGCGCCAGCGTACCGAGCATCCAGCGGATGGTGTTGCGGAGCTTGCGATAGGCATCGATATTGGTCTGGATGATCGCCTTGCCGACGCGCAGGTCGTCGGCATAGTCCGATGTCATGACCCAGAGGCGGAGGATATCGGCGCCGGCATCCTTCATGACTTCCTGAGGAGCCGTGACGTTGCCCTTCGACTTCGACATCTTCTCCCCCTTCTCATCCATGATGAAGCCGTGGGTGACGACGGTGTCGTAAGGCGCGCGGCCACGCGTCGCCGCACTTTCGAGCAGGGACGAGTGGAACCAGCCGCGATGCTGGTCGGAGCCTTCCAGATAGACATCGGCCGGCCATTTGAGATCCGGCCGATCTTCCAGCGTGAAGACATGGGTGGAGCCACTGTCGAACCAGACATCGAGGATGTCCATGACCTGGGTCCATCCGGCCGCGTCGTGGTCGTTGCCGAGGAAGCGCTCCTTGGCGCCCGCCGCAAACCACGCGTCTGCGCCTTCGGCCTCGAAGGCTTCGAGAATGCGGGCGTTGACGGCCTCGTCATTCAGCACCGTGCCGTCCTCGCGGGCGAAGACGCAGATGGGGACGCCCCAGGCGCGCTGGCGGGACAGCACCCAGTCCGGACGGCCTTCGATCATGGCGCGCAGGCGGTTCTGGCCGGCGGCCGGCACGAAGCGCGTGTCGTCAATGGCGGTGAGCGCGCGGGTGCGCAGCGTCGTGCCGTCGGCAAGGTCCTTGTCCATGTAGACGAACCATTGCGGCGTGTTGCGGAAGATGACCGGCTTCTTGGAGCGCCAGGAATGCGGATAGGAATGCTTCAGCCGGCCGCGGGCAAAGAGCGTGTTGGTGGCGATCAGCGCCTTGATGACACGCTCATTGGCATCGCCCTTCTTGCCATTGTCATCCATGACGCGCGCGGGACCACCCTCGGCCTCCGGGCCGAAGCCCGGCGCGTCCTTGGTGTAGTAGCCGGCATCATCCACCGGGAAGGGGATGGCGGTGTCGATGCCGCGGGCTTCGAGCGCGCGGCCATTCTCCATCCAGACGTCGAAGTCCTCGCGGCCGTGGCTGGGTGCCGTGTGGACGAAGCCCGTTCCGGCATCGTCGGTGACATGGTCGCCGGCGATGAGGGGGACGGTGAAGGTGTAGCCGAGGTCGGCCAGCGGGTGGGCGCAGGTGATGGCGGCGAGTTCGTCAGAGGTAACTGCACGCACCGGCTTGTATTGCAGCTTGGCCTTAGCGAAAGATTCAGCCGCCAGCTTGTCGGCAAAGATCAGCTTTTCGCCGGGCTGCGGGCCGAAGTCGTTTTCAGCTTCTGTGATCTCGTAAAGGCCGTAGGCGACGCGGTTCGAGAAGGCGATGGCACGGTTGCCGGGGATCGTCCATGGGGTTGTGGTCCAGATCACGACGAAGGCGTCCAGCAGGTCGAGATCAACAACAGGCGCTTCAACCCTTTCAAGCTTTGAGCCGTCTGGCTCAGACCACGACATTTCAGGCTGCACAACCGGAAACTTCACCCAGATCATATCGCTATCGACGTCGTGATACTCGACCTCCGCCTCGGCCAGCGCCGTGCGTTCCACCACCGACCACATGATCGGCTTCGAGCCGCGATAAAGCTGGCCGCTCTTGGCGATCTTCAGCAGTTCGCCGGCGATGCGGGCTTCGGCGTGAAAATTCATCGTGAGGTAGGGATTGTCGAAATCGCCGGTGATGCCGAGGCGCTTGAACTCGTCGGCCTGCACCTTGATCCACTTTTCGGCATAGGCGCGGCATTCGCGGCGGAACTCGATCATGGCCGCAGGTTCGCGCAGGTCGGGCTTGCCCTTCCCCTTGGCGCGATAGTTCTCCTCTTCGATCTTCCACTCGATCGGCAGGCCGTGGCAATCCCAGCCGGGCACGTAATTGCTGTCGAAGCCGCGCATCTGGAACGAGCGGGTGATGACGTCCTTCAGGATCTTGTTCAGCGCGTGGCCGATGTGGATGTTGCCATTGGCATAGGGCGGGCCGTCATGCAGCACGAATTTTGTCCGACCGGCGGCGGAGGCGCGCAGCTTTTTGTAGAGGTCCATCTGCTGCCAGCGGGCCACCATCTCCGGCTCCTTCTGCGGCAGACCGGCGCGCATGGGGAAGTCGGTTTCGGGCAGATAGAGGGTCTTGGAATAGTCGAAGGTTTGGGTGGTCTCGGTCATATCGGCGATCATTCTCTGGCGCTTTGGAAGCGCAATGTCGGGGCAGGAAACAGACGCGCGGGGCGTGCAAGCCCTGCGGCGGCGCAAATGCTTGAAACCCGGACCTTCCGGCCGCTTAGCGCGCGCGGAAGGCCGGGCCGATAATTCGCAGAGAAGACGCAAGCCGCATGTGTGTCATGATGGCCCGTTGTCTAAGGGTTTTTGCAGCGGAATGGAAGGGGGCCTCCGTACGCAGCAAATGGACTTCACGGGTCGGCTCCGCTATGCTGACCATCTGACGAGATGGGAGTTTTTCCATGGCCAAGAATCTCGCAAAACCTCCAACGTGGAAGCTGGAGGACGCAAAAGCGCGCTTCAGCGAAGTCGTCCGGCTCGCGCGAAGCGAAGGCCCGCAACGCGTTACGGTGCGAGGGCGCGACAGCGTCGTTATCATCAGCGTCGAGGAGCACGAGCGGCTGACGGGATCTCAACCACGGCAAAGCTTCTTGGAGTTCATGGAAGGACTTGGTCATCACGGGTTCGACCTCGATATCGAGCGGGAAGACGATCGGGGACGGGACGTCGATCTGGGAGGATCATGGGCATGAAACGTACGTTCTTCGTGAGGGCCGTTTGGGATGCTGAAGCCGGGGTTTTTATGTCCGAAAGCGACATCGAGGGCCTGCATATCGAAACCGACGATCTTGATGCCTTTCAGGCCATCATGGCGGACGCGGCCATCGCGTTGATCGTCAACAATCATATCTCTCTGCCGGAGTTGGCAACGACACCGCTGAAAGACCTGATCCCCGCGATCGTCTGGCAGGCACCCATCCTGCCGGTCGCGGCCTGATGCCGGACGGGTTCTACCTGAAAGACGCCGGCTACGACGGCAAACTCTAGAAACACAACCCCATATCGATCCCGCTGAGCGGGGTAACGCCTGAGAGAAGCGCGCGGGCTTCCGCGTCGTCCTGCTTCATCTGGACGATCAGCGGGTCGAGGCCGTCGAATTTCAGTTCGTCGCGCAGGTGGCCGAAGAAAGAGACGGAGGCGATTTCGCCGTAGAGGTCGCCGGAGAAGTCGAACAGGAAGGTCTCGAGCAGGGCCTCACCATCGCTGGTCACCGTCGGGCGGCGGCCGAAGCTGGCGACGGCATCGTGCAGGGAGCCATCGGCGCGGCGGAAGCGGACGGCGTAGATGCCGTTCCTCAGGCAGACGCCGGGGTCGAGGCGCATATTGGCGGTGGGATAGCCGAGCGTGCGGCCGAGCCGCTTGCCGCCGATGACCTCCGCCTCCACCGTATAACGATAGCCGAGCAGGCCTGCAGCCTGCGCCACGTCGCCTTCGACCAGAAGGCTGCGGACGCGGCTGGACGAGATGACGTCGGCATTCTCGTCGCGATAGGCATCGACCAGCGTGACGCCGAAACCGTTGTCGGTGCCGGCCTTCATCAGGAAGGCGGGGCCCCCTTCCCGGCCCTTGCCGAAATGGAAGTCGAACCCGGTGACGACATGCCCGGCCTTCAGCCAGTCCATCAGCACGTCGCGGATGAAATCATGCGCCGACATCTGCGAGAAGCTGCGGTCGAACGGATATTCGATGACGGCGGCAAAGCCCATGCCTTCGAGGATGCGCGCCTTGAGCGGCGCCGGCGTCAGGCGGAAGACGGGCTCGTCGGGCCGGAAGATGGCGCGGGGGTGAGGCTCGAAGGTCAGCACGAGCGCGGGTACGCCCAGCGCGTGGGCCTCGACCAGCGCGCGATCGAGCACCGACTGGTGACCGCGATGCACGCCATCGAAATTGCCGATGGCGATGACGCCGCCGTGGAGGGCGGCCGGCAGGGGATTTTTCGTCTCGTTGCGGTGAAAGACTGTCATGTCACGCGAGCCGGGGCATCCACCATTTCGGCGTCGCGCCCTCCTTTTTCAGGAAGGCGGCGAGTTTCGCCTCATCGGTCTTTTCGCCGGTCATGTACTCGGCTCCATGAATGCCCGCGCTGATATAGAGAACGTCGATGCCGCTGTCCTGCGCGCCGCGAACGTCGGTCGGCATGCCATCGCCGATGGCGATGACGCGTGCGCCTTCCAGCGTGCCGCGGACACCCTTGGCTTCGCTCAGCGCCGCGCGGTAGATCGGCTTGTGCGGCTTGCCGGCGATGCGGGCCTCGCCGCCCAGCTCCTCATAGAGCTTGGCGATGGCGCCGGCACAGGGGATCAGCCGGTCTCCCCGCTCGACCACGAGGTCCGGATTGGCGCAGATGAAGGGCAGCTTGCGCTTGGCCAGGACCGAGAGCGTGGCGCGGTAATCGTCCGGCGTCTCGGTTTCGTCGTCGAAGAACCCGGCGCAGACGACGATCTCGGCATCTTCGGAGGCGACGATATCGACGCCCAGGCCAGCCAGCAGCGGGAAATCGCGATCGGAGCCGATGAAGTAGATCTTCTTCGGGCCGGCGGCGATCAGCGCGCGGGTGACGTCGCCCGAGGTGACGATGCGGTCGTAGGCGGTATCGGGCACGCCGAGCCCGCGGATCTGGACGATGACGCCGGGATGCGGACGGGGGGAATTGGTGACGAGAACGACGGTGACGCCGCGGCTGCGCGCGTCCGTCAGCGCTTCGCAGGCCGAACGGAAGGCCGCAACGCCATTGTGAAGGACGCCCCAGACGTCGCACAGCACCACGTCATAGCGGCTCGCGATGTCACGAAAGCTGTTGATGCGAACGGCCATGCAGGCTTCCCGTTGAGACTTCTATCGGCTGACATCGCAAGGACGTCGCCAAAAGACAAGCCTAAACGCGGCAATCGCATCGCTTATCCGCCGCATTCCTCTGTAAATTGCGCGCCCCGACGCCTCCCCGACGCCTCAGAGCAGCGAGAGCATGAGCCCGCCGGCGGCGCAGACGGCGAGCGTGCCGACCACGCCAAGCCGCGCGACGAAGAGCAGACTGCCCGCCAGCGCTGCGAGAAGCGCTGCCGCGACGTTGAAACTCGCCAGTTCGGGAACGGACAGGACCAGCGGCCCGAACCGGCTCTGCTGCACGTTCGCAAACAGCACGTGCAGGGCGAACCAGACGGCGAGGTTGAGGATGACGCCGACCACGGCGGCCGAGATCGCGCTCATGGCCGCGACCGCCATGCGGTTGCCCCGCAGCCGCTCGACGGAGGGCGCGCCGAGGAAGATGAGGGCGAAGCACGGCACGAAGGTGACCCAGGTGGCGACGAGGCCGCCGATGAGGCCTGCAACCACGGGATCGAGCCCGGCCGGCGGCAGGCGGAAGGCCGCCATGAAGGCGACGAAGGTCAGCACCAGAACCAGCGGCCCCGGCGTGGTTTCCGCCAGCGCCAGCCCATCCAGCATTTCACCGGGCCGCAGCCAGTGGTGGGTTTCCACCGCCTGCTGGGCGACATAGGCGAGCACCGCATAGGCCCCGCCGAAGGTGACGACAGCCATCTTGGAAAAGAAGATGTGGAGGGCGAAGAAGACGTTTCCGGCGGCCCAGAGGGCGAGGATGAGGCCGAGCGGGGCGACCCAGAGGCACGACCAGAGGCCGACGAGCGCCAGCGTCTGCGGCCAGGTTCTCGACCTGTCCGTTGCCCCTGCCACCCATCTAGCTTCCGCCTTCCGCTTGGCTGTGAGCAGGCCGAACAGGCCGGCGGCGAGGATGACCAGCGGAAAGGGCACGGAGAAGAAGAACAGGGCCGCGAAGGCCAGCGCGGCAATGGCGCGCGAAGAGACCGTCTTCAGCGCGCGCCGGGCGAGACGCAGGAGCGCTTCGACCACGATGGCCAGCACCGCAGCCTTCAAGCCGAAGAACACCGCCGAGAGCATGCCCGTCTGGTGGTAGAGCGCGTAAAGCGTCGAAAGGCCGAGCAGGATGCAGAGGCCGGGAAGGACGAAGAGGATGCCGGCCACGAGCCCGCCGCGTGTGCCGTGCAGCAGCCAGCCGATATAGATGGCGAGCTGCTGCGCTTCCGGACCCGGCAGCAGCATGCAGTAGTTCAGGGCGTGCAGGAAGCGATCCTCCGGCACCCAGCGCCGCGTCTCCACCACCTCGCGGTGCATCAGCGCAATCTGCCCGGCCGGGCCGCCGAAGCCGAGAAGACCGATGCGGGCCCAGACGCGCACAGCTTGTGCGAAAGACGGCTTCGGGCCGCGACCCGGCTCTGTGGAAACATCGCGCGGATGGTCGGAAACGGGGCCTGTCTCATTCGTGCCGTGTTGATCGTTCATTGTCCGCCTCGCGCCTTATCCCGTCCGAATCGTTCCGACAACGATCGATCGACCCCTTGCGACGCGCGTCTCACCCGTGTCGCAGACCGTCTCTACGATGGCCATGTGACAGGCGGCGGACATAAATGATGGCCGCCAATCTTGACTCCGGCACAAACCGTCCTTATCTCAGCCTTGCTAGCACTCGACCTACCGGAGTGCTAAGAGATCGATGGATCCTAGAGATCCCAGCGTCATTTGATCGAGGGAAAAGACAATGACAAGCACTACCTTCCGCCCCCTGCACGACCGCGTCGTCGTACGTCGCGTCGAGTCCGAAGCCAAGACCAAGGGCGGCATCATCATTCCCGACACCGCCAAGGAAAAGCCGCAGGAAGGCGAAATCGTCGCCGTCGGCTCCGGCGCGCGTGACGATAGCGGCAAGATCGTTCCTTTGGACGTCAAGGCCGGCGACCGCATCCTGTTCGGCAAGTGGTCGGGCACCGAAGTCAAGCTCAACGGCGAAGACCTGTTGATCATGAAGGAATCCGACATCATGGGCGTTATCGCCTGATATCGGCTCTGCCTTGGCTCAGCCTCTGGCAGTTCCTTCTCACAATCCGACGACACTTAAAATTTGGGCTTATGCCCGGGAGTTTTCAAAATGGCAGCTAAAGAAGTAAAATTCGGCCGCACCGCGCGCGAAAAAATGCTGCGCGGCGTCGATGTCCTCGCTGATGCCGTCAAGGTCACGCTGGGCCCCAAGGGCCGCAACGTCGTCATCGACAAGTCCTTCGGCGCACCGCGCATCACCAAGGACGGCGTTTCCGTCGCCAAGGAAATCGAACTGGAAGACAAGTTCGAGAACATGGGCGCACAGCTCGTTCGCGAAGTCGCTTCCAAGACCAACGACATCGCCGGTGACGGCACCACGACTGCAACCGTTCTTGCCCAGGCCATCGTTCGCGAAGGCAACAAGGCCGTTGCAGCCGGCATGAACCCGATGGACCTGAAGCGCGGCATCGACCTCGCCGTTCTCGCCGTCGTCAAGGACCTGCAGGCCAAGGCAAAGCCGATCTCCACATCGGAAGAAGTCGCTCAGGTCGGCACGATCTCGGCAAACGGCGACAAGCAGGTCGGTCTCGACATTGCTGAAGCCATGCAGAAGGTCGGCAACGAGGGTGTCATCACCGTCGAGGAAGCCAAGACCGCGGAAACCGAACTCGAAGTCGTCGAAGGCATGCAGTTCGACCGCGGCTACCTCAGCCCCTACTTCGTGACCAACCCGGAAAAGATGCTGGCCGAGCTCGAGGACGTCTACGTTCTCCTGCACGAAAAGAAGCTTTCGAACCTGCAGGCCATGCTTCCGGTTCTCGAAGCTGTCGTCCAGACCGGCAAGCCGCTCCTGATCATCGCTGAAGACGTCGAAGGCGAAGCTCTTGCAACGCTCGTCGTCAACAAGCTGCGTGGCGGCCTCAAGATCGCTGCCGTCAAGGCTCCGGGCTTCGGCGACCGCCGCAAGGCCATGCTGGAAGACATCGCCGTTCTGACGGGTGGCACGGTCATCTCCGAAGACATCGGCATCAAGCTCGAGAACGTCACGCTCGAAATGCTCGGCCGTACCAAGAAGGTCTCGATCTCCAAGGAGAACACGACCATCGTCGACGGTGCCGGCGCCAAGAACGAGATCGAAGGCCGCGTTGCCCAGATCAAGGCGCAGATCGAAGAAACCTCTTCGGACTACGACCGCGAAAAGCTTCAGGAACGCCTGGCCAAGCTCGCTGGTGGCGTTGCCGTCATCCGCGTCGGCGGCTCGACGGAAATCGAAGTCAAGGAACGCAAGGACCGCATCGACGACGCGCTGAACGCAACCCGTGCAGCCGTTCAGGAAGGCATCGTTCCCGGCGGCGGCGTGGCCCTGCTGCGTTGCTCGGCCGTTCTCGACGTCAAGGGCGAGAATGCCGATCAGGACGCCGGCGTCGCCATCGTTCGCAAGGCTCTCCAGTCGCTCGTTCGCCAGATCGCCGACAATGCCGGTGACGAAGCTTCGATCGTCGTTGGCAAGATCCTCGACAAGAACGACGACAACTACGGCTACAACGCCCAGACGAGCGAATATGGCGACATGATCGCCATGGGCATCGTCGACCCGGTCAAGGTCGTGCGCACCGCGCTGCAGAACGCAGCTTCGGTCGCTTCGCTCCTGATCACCACCGAAGCCATGATCGCCGAACTTCCCAAGAAGGACAGCGGCGCCGGCGGCGGCATGCCCGACATGGGCGGCATGGGCGGCATGATGTAATCAATCCGAAAAGGATTGATGGAATGAAGGGGCGGTCCGCAAGGGCCGCCCTTTTTCGTTCCACGGGGCTTCCGGGCATGTCCCCGGGGATCGACCGCTTCGAGCTGCCGACTTCCGATTTTTTCGGAACTGGTATTGCATCACCGCCGTGCTCGACCTCACGCGAAATGTCACGAGAACCGTTTGTCGGAGGCGGCTGCATTTGCCAGACAGGTTCCAAAGGCGCACTGTCGGCGAACGTTCCCGCGCGCTTCCGCTTATCCGGAAGCCTCGTCGAAGGGACGGCCGACAGGAGTGCCATCATGAACGTACGCGATATGACAACGCCGGAATGCGAGGCGGTGCTCGCCGCCAATACCATCGGGCACCTTGGCTGCAGTACCGGAAACCGGCCTTATGTCATCCCGATCCGGTATGCCTTCCGAAAGGGCGCTTTCTACAGCTTTTCACTGCCGGGCAGGAAGATCGATACGCTGCGCGCCAACCCACAGGCTTGCATTCAGGTCGAGACGCTGGCGACGCCGGAGGAATGGCAGAGCGTCCTGCTGGAAGGGCTTTATCAGGAACTGCCCGACGACGAGACATGGCACGGCGAACACGTCTACGCCTGGTCGCTGCTGCAGGAGAAAGGCAACTGGTGGGAGCCGGGCGCCTACAAACCCGGCGAGACTGCGTCCTCAGGCGAAGCGCTGCTTCCGGTATTCTACAGCATCCAGATCGAGAGCCTGTCGGGGCGTCATGCGACGAACGCCTGATGCGGGCCGCCGGTGACGCGATCTTTTGGCGAGTGAGCGGGTGCTCGTTCGCCAGATGGCAGACAATGCCGGTGACGAAGCTTCGATCGTCGTTGGCAAGATCCTCGACAAGAACGACGACAACTACGGCTACAACGCCCAGACGAGCGAATATGGCGACATGATCGCCAGGGCCATCGTTGTGCTCACGCGATTCCGAGAAAAACAGCGAGTGTGCGTGTAACCGCGATCATGTTCTCGGTCTCCAACCGGCCAAAGACCGGGCCGAGCCTGTCTCGCCTTACTGACATCGTCTTGTCGATCATGATCTGGGATGGCTTGCGAAGACCGTTCTCCGGTGACGGAAGAACCGTCGTCCGGATAAGCGGGGCATCGACCAGCGTGCCGGATATGAGCATGATGGTGACCGAGCCCGTTTCCGCGAAACGATCCGACTGGATGATAAGGGCCGGCCTTGGTTTGCCAAAGTCGCCCGGCATTGCGACCGTGACGATGTCACCCCTCGTCACGCATCCGCCTCGTCTCCAAGATCAGCCAGAGCAGCATCGAT
Organism: Ferranicluibacter rubi; assembly: GCF_011603255.1. Taxonomy (GTDB): domain Bacteria; phylum Pseudomonadota; class Alphaproteobacteria; order Rhizobiales; family Rhizobiaceae; genus Ferranicluibacter; species Ferranicluibacter rubi. Next base: position 39,938 of record NZ_JAANCM010000001.1, read on the forward strand.
GAAGGCATCCGTATCGGTATCCATGGCATCTGCTGCAGCGACGATCCGTGCCTGACGGCGGCACTCTTCAAGGAAACCGGGGCTACGCGTATCTGGCAACCATATCTGCACCGGCCGCAGACCGGATGCACGCATGGCATCGCGGTGCTTCTGAACCCGTTGTGTCAAAGGCGTGCGCATGACCTGCCTCCTTCGTTACATGTAACATGATCAAATTCGACAAAACTGTCAAGTTTAGCGGACAGCTTCACGCATATCGCGGAACCTCCTCCGTGCATGAACGTTTAGCGAACATAACCACCTGAGGAGCACTTCATGTCCGACAAAGCCGTTGCCAACGACACGTCTTCCAACACCGAAAAGAACCCCGACGACTGGGTCAGCGGCGACGAGCCCATGACGGGAGCGCAGCGGTCTTATCTGCAGACGCTGTCGGAACAGGCGCATCAGCCGGATCAGTTTGCCGAGGACATCACCAAGGCGGAGGCTTCGAAACGGATCGATGCGCTGCGCAGCAAGCTCGATCTCGGCGAGTAGCCTGATCAGGAGGCGAGGAGCGCCTTGAGGTCGGTGGCGGGGTTTTCGATGGCGGCTTTGTCCGGTGTCGTCCCCATTTCGATCAGTTTCTTTCCAACAACGTAAGCCTTGGCGTCGTTGATCGCATCCACCGCGATCAGCGTGCCTTGGCGGTAGTACCAGACGGAGGCGCTGCCTTCTCTCTGTCCCGCTCGCGTGACCGTTTCGTCATGACCGAGGCCGAAGCCGGCGATCTGTAGCTTGACGTCGTATTGATCGGACCAGAACCACGGTTTCGCGTGGTAAGGCGTTGGCGTACCCGCGATGTTTGCCGCGATGGTTTCCGCCTGATCGACGGCGTTCTGCACGGATTCCAGACGGATCAGCATGTCGGCGAAGGGCAGCACGGCGCAATCACCCATCGCGAAGATGGAGGGGTCGCTGGAGCGGCCGTTGATATCCACAATGATCCCGTTCGCCGTCGCGATGCCCGCATCGTGGGCGATGCGGTCGTTGGCGGAGACGCCGATGCCGACGATCACGAGGTCCACATGGATCTTCGTGCCATCCGACAATTCCGCCCCTGTCACTCGGCCGTCGTGTTCCAGCAGGTGCGTGAGGCCGGTGCCTTCGCGCAGGTCCACGCCGCGGGAGAGATGCAGGTTCCGCAAAATGTCTGAGGTTGCCGATGCGGCGACGCGTTGAACGATGCGGTCGGCCATCTCGATCAGGGTGACCTCGAGGCCCAGCGTGCGAGCGACGGCCGCAGCCTCCAACCCGATATAGCCGCCGCCGATGATGAGGGCGTGGCGGCCCGGGCGCATCTCCTCCGCAAGGCGGTCCGCATCCCGGAAGTCGCGCAGGGTGAAGACACCCTCGAGCGTCCCGCCGATGCTGTCCGGCAGGCGCCGGGGCGTGGCGCCGGTCGCGAGCGCCAGCGTGTCGTAGGCGAGCGCGGTGCCATCATCGAGCGTCACGGACTTTGCGGCACGGTCGATCGCGGTCACACGGCAGTCGAGCCGGACATCGATGGCGTGCTCGGCGTACCAGCTTTCCGGCCGATAGAGCAGCCGATCGAGCGTCATTTCGCGCAGGAGATATTTCTTGGACAGCGGCGGGCGCTGGTATGGCAAGCTTTGTTCGGCCGAGATCAAGGTAATCGGACGCGTGTCCTTCAGCGCGCGAAGCCTGGCGATCAGCGCAAAGGCCGCCTGCCCGCCGCCAACCACGACAAGCCGGTTGTCCTGCCCTGTCTCCCGCTCTTCCGCCACGCCGTCTTCCCTTCGCATGATTCCGCCCGAGACCTATCCCGTCGCGGGCGGAACCGTCAATGCGGTAGAAAACCGCGTGCGATCAATCCCGCTTGGGGATCTCCATGCCGGTCTTGACCGCCGGACGCTCCAGCGCGCGGGCGACCCAGGCCATGACGTTGGGGAAGCTCGCATAGTCGAGCACCTGATCGCCGCCGTAGAATTTTCGCGCACCCTCGATCCACGGGAAGGTGGCGATATCGGCGATGGTGTAATCGTCGCCCATCAGCCACTGGCGGCCTTCCAGACGGGTTTCGAGCACCGAGAGCAGCCGCTTGGATTCGTCGCGGTAGCGCTCCATCGGGTAGGGATTGTTGGCGACCTTGTCGGCGGCGAACTTGAAGAAGTGGCCGAACTGACCGAACATCGGCCCGACACCGCCCATCTGGAACATGACCCAAGCGAGCGTTTCATACCGTCCGGCAGCGGAGGCCGGCAGAAGCTTGCCAGTCTTTTCTGCGAGATAGACTAGGATGGCGCCGGATTCGAACAGGCCGATCGGCTTTCCCTCAGGGCCGTTCGGATCGATGATCGCGGGAATGCGGCCGTTCGGGTTGAGCGAGACGAACTCCGGCGATTTCTGATCGTTGGTGCCGAAAGAGATGAGATGCGGCTCGTAGTCGAGGCCGAGTTCTTCGAGCGCGATCGAGATCTTCACGCCATTCGGCGTCGGTAGCGAATAAAGTTGAATGGCATCCGGCCGGGTGGCGGGCCAGCGGGTGGTGATGGGGAAGGAAGAGAGATCGGCCATGCGGGACGGGTTCCTTGGAAGGGGTTGCGGTTTCACATAGGGGCGATGGGGCGGGATGTCAGCGGGGCGTGCGGCGATTTTCGTCGCCGTCATACATGCGAACCCGTTCTAGCCGCGCAACGCCGCCTGTACCCGCTCCACGATCTCCCGCACCCGGATGTCGTTCTCATGCCCCGGCTTGCGGGCGCGCACGAGGCAGGCTTGGCTGCGCAGAATGATGCCGTCGGAGAGGATTTTCAGGTGGTTGGCCGTCAGCGTCGAGCCGGTGGAGGTGATGTCGACGATGATGTCGGCGGAGCCGGAGGCGGGAGCGCCTTCGGTGGCGCCGAGGCTTTCGACGATGCGGTAAAGCTGGATGCCATGGCTGCCGGAGAAGTGCTGCTGGGTCAGGCGCCAGTATTTGGTGGCGATGGCGAGGCGGCGGCCGTGGCGGGTGCGGAAATCGGCGGCGACATCGCCGAGGTCGGCCATGGTGTCGACGTCGAGCCAGATATCCGGCACGGCGACGACGACATCGGCATGGCCGAAGCCGAGGCGGGCGCAGAATTCCACCCGTTCGTCCGCATCCGCCAGACCTTCGCGCACGAGGTCTTCGCCCGTGACGCCGAAATCCACGGAGCCGGCGCCGATTTCGCGCGAGATTTCGGACGCCGACAGGAAGGCGATCTCGACATCGTCGATGCCGTCGACGCGGCCGCGATAGGAGCGGTCGTTGCCGACGGTCGATATTTTCAGGCCGGCGCGCTCGAAGATGGCCGAGGCCTCGTCCTTCATGCGGCCCTTGGAGGGGAGCGCGATGGTGATGGTCATTCCGGCTCTCCCGTTTTCCCCTGTGCGGCGTCGCGCAGCGCCTCAATGCGGTCGAGCCACAGCGAGAAACCGACGGCCGGGATGTGGCTTTGCGCACCGAGCAGCGTCATCAACCGGTCGAACCGGCCGCCGCCGGCCAGCACCTCGGCACCGCCGGATGCGACGATTTCGAAGACCATCCCGGTGTAATAGTCGAGCGGGCGGCCGAAGGCGGCGCGGTAGGTCATGGCGGAGAGATCGGCACCGGCATTGGCGAGGGCTGCAAGACGCGCATCGAAGGCGGCGATAGCCGGGCCGAGTTTCAGGTCGGCGGCATCGGCAAAGCCAGCGAGGGCTGCGGAGGCCTCGGCCAGCGGCAGGCGCAGCGTCAGGAACTCGCGCAGCAGCAGCAGCGCCGAGCCATCGAGGCGGGTTTCGGCGAGTTCGCGCTTTTCCTTCAGGCGGCGGGCGATTTCGGCCGGCGAGCGGCTGGCATTGGTGGAGTAGCCGGTCTCTTCCATGCGGCGTTCCAGACGGGCGATCAGGTCATCCTGCCGGTCTGCCGACAGCAGGGCCTCGATCTCGGGGTCGAGGCCGGTCACGGGCTGGGGGCGGGCCAGACGGTCGAGCAGCGCTTCGAGGTGGCCGACGTCGCCGAAGGCATGGATCATCCGCTTCTGCCACCCGACCGGCAGGCCGAGGGCTGCAACCACGGCCTCGAACACGGCCTGATCGCCCAGCGTCAGCGAGAGGGTCTGGGCCTGGCCGGGCAGCACGACGCGCAGCAGGTCCATCGCATCGACGATGGCGCGCGCATCGGCGCTCGCCACGTCCCGCTCGCCCAGATCCTCGATGCCGGCCTGATAGAACTCCTCCGCGCCGCCGCGGCGCTGGCGAAAAACCTCGCCGAGATAGGCATAGCGCTTCGGCGTGCCGGTGGCGGTCTCGATATGGCGCAGGCAGACGGGAATGGTGAACTCCGGCCGCAGGCAGAGGCTGGTCCCCGTCTCGCTCGCGGTGAGAAAAATGCGCCGCCGCAGGTCCTCGCCCGCCATGTCGAGAAAGGGATCGGCCGGCTGGATGACCGGCGTGTGCACCCGCTCGGCCCGTCGCGTGGCGAAGGCTGCGAGGAGGTCCGGGGCGAAATCGGGGAGGTCGTAGCGGGTCATGGGTGTGCGGTTCCCGGGGGCGTGCGGGCGGGGGTGAGAAGAAGAACCGATACCGTCGCGGGGAGGCTGCCCCTCATCCGCCTGCCGGCACCTTCTCCCCGCTTGCGGGGCGAAGGGAGGGTGTGGCGACCGCTTTGCTTACCAAACGTAGTCAGGGTGTGGCGAGTGGTTGCCGGCATCTCAAGGGGCGCATGAGGCACGTCCCCTCGCCCCGCGTGCGGGGAGAGGGTTAGGGTGAGGGGCTGCGCGGTCGGCGATATCGAGAACACGCGCGTCAGCCTGCTGCCCGGTCGCGGTCCTGCCTCTGGGCGTCCAGCATCTCGCGGACTTTTTCCACCAGTTCGGCTTCGGGCACGGAGACCTGCGCCACGCGGGCTTCGCGCCAGGTGGCGTTGTCCTCGATCTCGCCGGAGAGGCGCTTGCCTTCGATCAGGTCCTTGATCTGGACGATGCCCTGCTCGCGCTCGTCGCCGCCCTGGATGATGGCGAGAGGGGCGCCGCGGCGGTCGGCGTATTTCAGCTGGTCGCCGAAGTTCTTCTTGTTGCCCTGGTACATTTCGGCGCGGATGCCGGCGTGGCGGAGCGCCTGGGTGAAGCGCTGGTAGCGGCCGAGCGCTTCGATGTCGCGGTCCATGACGCAGACGACGACCGGGGCGAGAACCTCGTCCTCGCCCAGCTTGCCGAGGTTCTTCAGCGCCGTCATGAGGCGGGAGACGCCGATGGAGAAGCCGGTGGCGGGCACGGGCTGGCCCATGAAGCGGGAGACGAGGCCATCATAGCGACCGCCGCCGCCGACGGAACCGAAGACGACGCTTTCGCCCTTTTCGTTGGTGACGGGGAAGGTCAGTTCGGCTTCGAAGACGGGGCCGGTGTAGTATTCTAGGCCACGGACGACAGAAGGGTCGATTTTGATACGGTCAAATTCATAGCCAGCAGCGAATACCAAGTTGTAAATTGAATAAAGTTCTTGTGCGCCAGCTTCAAATGTTGGGTTTATAGAGAATTCGGAGCCGAATATTTCCTTGAACTGAAGATCTTGCATGTCGCCCAGCAGGTCAGCAAAGCGGTCATCGAACACTGTTAGCAGTTTGATAATGGCGCTTATCGCGCTCTCGCTGAGACCTGCTCCTTTGGTGAAGTCCCCTACACCTTCACTGCCTCCATCCCACCGACCGCCACCCAAAAGAAGCCTGACGCCGTTGGAGCCAAATTTATCAAACTTGTCCATTGCACGCAGAACATGCAGACGCCGCCCGGCATTTTCCTCACCGCCAAGCCCGATCGCCTCAAGCACACCATCCAAAACCTTGCGGTTGTTCACCCGGATGACATAGTCCCCGCGCGCGATCCCCAGCGCCTCCATCGTATCCGCCATCATCATGCACATCTCGGCATCGGCCTGAAAGCCAGCAGCGCCCACGGTGTCGGCGTCGAACTGCATGAACTGGCGGAAGCGGCCGGGGCCGGGTTTTTCGTTGCGGAAGACCCAGCCGGCGCGGAAGGTGCGGTAGGGCAGCTGGATCTCGTTGAAATTCTCCGCGACGTGGCGGGCGAGCGGCGCGGTGAGGTCGTAGCGCAGCGACATCCACTGATCGTCGTCGTCCTTCAGCGAGAACACGCCCTCGTTCGGGCGGTCGCTGTCGGGCAGGAACTTGCCGAGTGCGTCGGTATATTCGAACAGCGGCGTTTCCACGGGATCGAAGCCGTAGCGCTCGTAGACCTCGCGGATTTTCGCCACCATGCCATCGACGGCACGGATGTCGGCGGCGGAGCGATCGACGAAGCCGCGCGGCAGGCGGGCCTTGAGCTTCTGAGGCTTCTTCTTCTTGTCGTTCATGGCGTCTCGACCGTCTCGTTTGCGGCTGGAAGGGCTCGTTCTATAGCGTGGCGCCTTCCCTATCCGATCGCGGCCAGAGCGGCAAGGCTGGGCGGCAAGGCTGAGCGGGCGCAACGGGACGGCGCGGGCGGGCTTCCCTTCGCGCCGATCCTGCTTATGTTGGGAGGATGCGCCCCTTCATCCTCGCCCTCGCCGTCCTCTGCGCCATCCTGTCGGGATGGACCTCGGCCGTGGCGCAGGCGCAGGGTCTCGCGCATCGGGACGCCATCGCTGCCGCGCATGACGCGGTGAGCAACCATTCCGAAGCGCCCGACTGCGCGAGCGGCTGCCCTCATCCGGCAAAGGGTGCGCATCCCATGCTTTGCTCGGCCTGTTTCGCACTGGAGGTCGCGGCCGGCGATCTCGGCCGGCTGGCCGTCCCGGTGCAGCGCGTGCGACCAGCGGCGGAGCTTCCGTTGGCGGCCTCCGCCCCGCAACCCGCAGCGCCGCCGCCCAAGGCGGTTCTTTCGACCTGATAGCCTTCATCATCATTTCGAAAGGACAGACCATGTTTCGACAACAGGCCGTATGCGCCGCAACCATCGCCCTTCTCTCCCTCTTGGCCCCGTTTGCCGTGGCGCAGGACGCGCCCAAGCCCATGGATCACAGCCAGATGAACCATGAGAGCATGACAAAGCCCGAGGGCGACAAGGGACCGTCGAGCCAGGCCTTTGCGAAGGCCAATGCCCGGATGCACGAGGGCATGGCCATCACGTACACCGGCAAGGCCGATGTGGACTTCGCCAAAGGCATGATCGCGCATCATCAGGGCGCGATCGACATGGCGAAGGTGGAGCTGGAATTCGGCACCGACCCGAACCTGCGCGCATTGGCGCAGGAGGTGATCGCGGCGCAGGAAACCGAGATCACCCGTATGAAGGACTGGCTGGCCAAGAACGGCGGCTGAGGCCTGAGACATAAAGGCGTGGGGCGGGTCATGGCTTGCCCTACGCAACACGGCGAGACGATTTGGAGGAGAACGGGATGAAGCGTTTCAAGACGATTGCGGGTGTGCTCTGTCTGCTGGTGGGGCTGATCTGGACGCTGCAGGGCGCCAATCTGATGGGCGGGAGCTTCATGACCGGGCAGACGCAGTGGCTCGTCATCGGCCTTGTTGTCGCCGTCATCGGCGTCGTGCTTCTGGCCAGCGGGCGGCGGGGCCGCACGCTTTAGGGTCTGTCAGGTTCATTCTGAACCCGTCAGACCCTAAAGCCCTTTGTTGTCGTTTGTCTTTTCGGGATAACCGGATTCCACTTATCCCTGACAAACTCGAGGGCTTACGGCCGCACGAAACGGGCGCGCAGGTCCTCGATCGGCTGCCGGCAGATACAGCCTTCGATATGGTCGTTGACGAGGCCCATGGCCTGCATGAAGGCATAGACGGTGGTCGGGCCGACGAAGGTCCAGCCGCGTTTCTTCAGGTCCTTTGAGATCCGTACGGAGACGGGCGTCGTCGGATTGGCGGCGATCTCCGCGAAGGTGACAGTGGCAGGCCGCTCGTGCGGGGCCGGCTCATAGCTCCAGAAATAGCGGGCGAGCGTGCCGAATTCGGCGCGCAACTCCTGAGCGCGCTTCGCATTGTTGATGGTCGAGACGATCTTGCCGCGATGGCGCACGATGCCGGCATCCGCAACGCAGCGGGCGATGTCGTCGTCGCCGAAGGCAGCTATGGCATCGATATCGAAGCCGGCAAAGGCTGCGCGGAAGGATTCGCGCTTCCTGAGGATCGTCAGCCAGGAGAGGCCGGACTGGAAGCCTTCGAGGCAGATCTTCTCGAACAGCCTGATGTCGTCGGTGACGGGGCGGCCCCATTCCTCGTCGTGGTAGCGCAGGTAATCCGGCAGTTGGCCCGGCCAGAAGCAGCGGGTCAGGCCGTCCGTGCCGGTGATCAGGCCCTTGATCACGCCCTGGGGTGCCTCGGTCTCGCTCATCGCTCTCGCCTTCCCTACATCGAACATCTCGACGCTTCATGCTTCGTCAACCATTTTTCGAAAGCACGCAATAACCCTACCGAAGACTTTCACGGGCCCGCCACCCGTTCCGCGACGCTCGTTTACGCTTCCTATTCCGCTGCGGTGTCAGGCTTCCACCATACGCCGGATGAACCGGCTGAGCCACCGCCGCCGCCAGATCGAGAACGAGCCCGTCATGAAGACATTGTTGATCCTCACCACCCTCTTGTCCGTCGCCCTCACCGATATCGGCTCCGGATACGCGCAGGCCGCCGAGCGCTACGGCAACCGCCCGCCGGTGATCGTCAGCCCGGATCTGACCGCGCCCTGGCTGATGCAGCTCGGCGCCGGCAATGCGCCCGTCGATCAGAGGGGCGTGCGCCGGCAGCGGGCCGCAGGCGACCAGCCGCGCATCGTCTACCGCGAGCGCCCGGCAGCCTATGCTCCGCGCCAGCAGGTGATCTACCAGCGGCCTTACCAGCGTCCGGCCGTGCAGCGGGCGGCACCGCTGGTCCGCTCGGCCGGCATGGTGGCGCCGCAGCGTCCCGTACGGCCGATCGATCCGCAGTTCCTGCCGCAGATGGTGGCCTACGAGACCCGTGAGCGGCCCGGCACGATCGTCATCGATACCAACAGCCGCTTTCTTTATCTCGTCACCGGCAATGGCGAAGCCCGGCGCTATGGCGTCGGCGTCGGCAAGCCGGGCTTCGAGTGGGCCGGCGCCCACAAGGTGACGCGCAAGGCGGAGTGGCCGACCTGGCGCCCGCCATCCGAGATGATCGCCCGCGAGGCCGCCAAGGGGCATTATCTTCCCGCCAGCATGGAGGGCGGGCCTGCCAACCCGCTTGGCGCCCGCGCCATGTATCTCGGCTCCACGCTCTACCGCATCCACGGCACCAATGCGCCCTGGACCATCGGCTATGCCGTCTCCTCCGGCTGCATCCGCATGCGCAACGAGGACGTCACCGACCTTTACGAACGGGTGACTGTGGGGACGCGCGTCATCGTGTTGTGAAGAGAGAGGGCGTCGGCGCGTAAGCCGGTTTCGACGCAGTATCGTGCTTTTTCGGCAACAGCCGTTCCCGAGGTGACATCGGGGACGGTCACATTCGGTCGATGTTGCAACCGATGATCTTGCGGGATGCGTGCGATCGAATAGCGTTTCCCCGATGCGTTGCGCAGGGCGCGACTGAACGGCGCGACTGGCGGGCTCGAGTGGGAGAGACACGAATGACAATGACAGCGAGAAGACTGACAGGGGGAAGACTGGCAGGGGCCGCCCTGTCGGTCGCGATCTTGATCGGCGGCGCCGGCGTCGCATCGGCGACGATGATCGAGCGACCGGCCGCGACCATCGGGCAGAGCGACGTGACGACCGTTGCCGCCCCGCAGCGCAAGCCGGCGCGCGAATTCTGGCGTACCAAGGTGCGGCTGCGCACCGACGAGGCGCCGGGCACCATCATCGTCGATACCAACCACAAATATCTCTACTACGTCGAAGGCAACAACAAGGCGACCCGCTACGGCATCGGCGTCGGGCGCGAGGGCTTTGGCTGGTCGGGCGTGGTGAAGGTGCAGCGCAAGGCCGAATGGCCCGGCTGGACGCCGCCCGCCGAAATGATCGTGCGCGAGCGCAAGAACGGCCATATCCTGCCGGCCTACATGGAAGGCGGGGTCAACAACCCGCTCGGCGCGCGCGCCCTCTATCTCTACAAGGGCAAAAGCGACAGCGGCTTCCGCATCCACGGCACCAACCAGCCCTGGACCATCGGGCAGAACATGTCGTCCGGCTGCATCCGCATGATGAACCAGGATGTCGAGCACCTCTACGATCGCGCCTCGATCGGCGCCAAGGTGATCGTCGTCGGACCCGGCAACAGGCAGGGCGAAGTCTCCTACGACGACCGCGGCATCGATCTGCTGCGCACCATCTTCGGCGGCTGATCGTTTGGGTGTAAACTTTCGGGACCGGTCGGCTTGATGCCGGCCGGTCCTTTTTTCGTCTCTTGTTTTGTCGCATGATCCGACGCCGAAGCGATCTCGCTTCGGCCGGACATGCTGTGGGGGAAGCGCGTGGCGGACGAGCCTGTCGAAATGTTCTCCGCCATCCATCATAGCCGGGCGGCCGACGAGATCGTGCAGCGGATCGAGACGCTGATTCTCGACGGCGTGCTGCGCGACGGCGACCGGCTGCCGGGAGAGCGCGACCTTGCCGCCCGCTTCGACGTCTCCCGGCCGATCCTGCGGGAGGCACTGAAGGAACTGGAGGCGCGCGGGCTGCTCGTCAGCCGCCATGGCGGCGGGACCTTCGTCACGGATATCATCGGTGAGATCTTTTCGCAGCCCATGCGTGCCCTGATCGTTCGCCACGAAAAGGCGGCGCGGGACTATCTGGACTATCGCCGCGAGATCGAGGGGCTGACGGCCGAGCGGGCCGCCCGCCATGCAACGCCTGCCGATCGCGAGAGCCTGACACGGATCGTGGCGCGGATGCGGGCAGCGAAGGATGCGGACGACCGCGACGGCGGCTTGCGCGCCGATATCGACTTCCACATGACGGTGGGCGAAAGCGCGCACAACATCATCCTGTTGCACACGCTGCGGTCGTGCTACCGGCTGTTGGAGCAGGACATCTTCTTCAGCCGCACCACGGTGTTTTCGGCGCCGGGGGCGGCCGACAGGCTGCTGGAGCAGCACGAGGCCATCCATGCGGCTATCCTTGGCGCCGATGGCAATGCTGCACGCCGGGCCGCCGAGAACCATATCGATTTCGTGATCGGCGCAAGCCTCGATGCACACCGGGCAGAGGACCGCGCGCGGATTGCGCGTCTGCGCCTGCAGGAACGGCATCAGGATTGAATTGCGCCATGGGATGTCGCATCCGCGATAGGCGATGGCGGTGTGCGACTATGTCTGCACAAGATTGCAGGCATAGTAAGAATCACTCGCATGAAGTAGATTTCTATGGACTGTGACAGCCTCCGCGTCCATTCGAATATTCATATTTTCGGATATGACGGGAGCCATATCATTTTTTCTGACAATCATGGATCGACCTCCTTCCAGCGGAGTTAGGCCAAGCATTATCATCACCGCCGCTCGCGGCAACTTCGACTATTCTCCCGGACACTGATTCCGTGGAAAGGGCCGCACGTCATTGACCATCCTCGACAGCATCGTTTCCGAAGTCCGCCTGATGTTCCGCCGTCCCGAGCGCATGCAGTTCGCTGCCCTGTGCTATCGATTCCGGAAGAAAAGTGCCGTGCCGGAAATGCTGCTGATCACCAGCCGTGACACCGGGCGCTGGGTGATTCCCAAGGGCTGGCCCATGGAAGGCAAGGCCTCGCACGAGGTCGCCGCCCGCGAGGCCTGGGAAGAGGCCGGCGTGAAGGGCGAGCCCTCCTCCGATTCCATCGGCAGCTTCATCTATGAAAAGGGTATGAACAACGGCCTGAAGATCACCTGCCGGGTTCACGTCTATCCGGTCGTCGTGTTCGACATGGCCAAGCGCTTTCCCGAAAAGGGCTCGCGTACCCTGGAATGGGTCACCTTCACGGAGGCTGCCGGCCGCGTTGCGGAACCGAGCCTGCGCGCGCTCATCCTCGACTTCCAGACCCAGCTTCTCGCGACCATGCAGCCCGACGAGCCCCGCAGCGCCGCGCAATAGTACACCCCATTTTCGCTTCGATCCTGCAGCACGATTCGTCTTCGGCCTGTTTTCGGCCGCTTTCGAGCGGCATGCAGGGCGATCATGAGACTGTCAGGCTTGTGGCATACCCTCAATCTGACAAAAGCTCGCCGGCGGTGATGTCGCGACGTTTGCGCGCTTGGCAAGCGTCGTGCGAGATTTCTCGTATAAGAGGACGACACGATACGGACGGCGCCTGCCCTGCCGCGCGACTCAACCGTCGCTGCAGGGCTGTCGCGGCAGCACGCCGGTGCGACAAGGAATGACATGGGGAAGACGACACCCGCTCTGGAGAAATCGACACTCGACAAGGACCTCGACAAGCTGACGCTGAACGAGGAGGCGTCGCATTTCGTCCTGAAAAGCTCCGTCGGCCTCGGTCTCGGCTTCATCTTTCTCGTCCTCGTCATGATCATCGCGGCGAGTGCCGTTTCCACGGCTCCCGGCGCGATCATCGTCGTCGCGGCCGCGGCCATCGCCGGCTACATGGCCATGAACATCGGCGCCAACGACGTCACCAACAATGTCGGCGCGGCCGTCGGCGCGCGGGCGATGACGATGACGGGCGCGCTCGTGATCGCCGCGATCTTCGAGATCGCCGGCGCGCTGTTTGCCGGCGGGCGGGTGGTCTCGACCATCGAGGGCGGGCTCGTGGATGCCACGGCCTTCACCGACAGTGCGACGCTGGTCTGGGTCATGATGTCGGCACTGATATCGGCGGCCGTCTGGATCAACATCGCGACATGGTGCAGTGCGCCGATTTCGACAACGCATGCCATCGTCGGCAGCATTCTGGGCGGCGGCGTTGCGGCCGTCGGGTTCTCGTCGGTGCAATGGCTGTCTCTCGGCGGCATTACGCTCAGCTGGATGCTGTCGCCGTTCATCGGCGGCGGGGTGGCAGCTGGGCTTTTGTTCTTCATCAAGACGTTCATCATCTACCGGGAGGACAAGATCGCCGGGGCGGTGTTCTGGATTCCGATCCTGCTCGCCTGCATGGGCGGCGTCTTCGCCGCTTATTTCGCGCTGATCGGGCTGGAGCGTGTCTATGAGATCACGCTTGGCGAAGGGCTGGCGGTGGGCCTTGTCGTCGGTATCCTGATCTATCTCGTTTCGCGCCGCACCGTGGCGCGCCGGGCGGTCGGGCTCGAGAACCGCAACCAGTCGCTGCGGCCGCTGTTCCATCTGCCGCTCGTCGTCTCCGCGGCTCTTCTCTCGTTCGCGCACGGGTCCAATGATGTCTCGAATGCGGTCGGGCCGCTGTCGGCCATCGTTGCCAATGTCGGCACGCTGGTACCGACGGAAACCGCGGACGTCGCGTTCTGGGTTCTCCTGATCGGCGCGCTCGGCATCTCCGCCGGACTGCTGCTCTACGGACCGAAGCTCATCCGCGTGGTCGGCGAGGAAATCACCAAGCTCAATCCGGTGCGCGCCTTCTGCGTCGCGCTCGCCACCGCCATCACCGTCATCTTCGCCTCGACCTTCGGTCTGCCGGTCAGCACGACCCATATCGCCGTCGGCGCCGTGTTCGGCATCGGCTTCTTCCGCGAATGGTACACGCGCAATTCCAAGCTGCGGCTGGACTATGTACGGCGGAAGACCGGACAGTCCGAGTTCCAGCTGCGGACCGAGCATGGCGCGGACGAGACGCGGCGGCGGCAGCTGGTGCGGCGCTCGCATTTCATGACCATCGTCGGCGCCTGGATCATCACCGTCCCCGCCTCCGCTCTGCTTTCGGCGCTCCTCTACATTCTCTTCTCCGCGATCTTTCTGTAGAACGGCATCATGAGAGCCAATTTTCGCATGCAGCGCCTGTTCGTCGCGCCGGATCTCGTCTCCGACATCGCGGTGGAGACGACGAAGGACCAGTTCAACTATCTCGCCAATGTGCTGCGCATGGAGGAAGGCCGCGATCTCCTCCTGTTCAACGGGCGTGACGGCGAGTGGCGGGCGGAGATTTCCATGCCCACCCGCAAGCGCATGGCGCTGATCCCGCGGGAGCAGACGCGGCCGCAGTCTCCCCTGCCCGACCTCCATTATCTCTTCGCGCCGCTGAAGGTAGGACGGCTCGACTATCTCGTGCAGAAGGCGGTGGAGATGGGTGCCGGCCTCTTGCAGCCCGTGATGACGCAGCATGTGCAGGGGCGCATCACCAGCCTGGAGCGGCTGCAGGCCAATGTCATCGAGGCTGCCGAGCAATGCGGCGTGCTGGCGATGCCCGACGTGCGCGAGCCGGTGCGGCTGGAGGCGCTTCTGGAAACATGGCCGCGCGACCGCCGCATCCTTTTTTGCGACGAGGGCGATGCCGGCGACAACCCGCTGCCGGTGCTGCGCGGGCTGACGGATGCGCGGTTCGCGCTGCTCGTCGGTCCGGAAGGCGGGTTTTCCGAGGCGGAACGCAACACCTTGCGCGGGCTCGACTTCGTGACGGCGATCCCGCTCGGGCCGCGCATCCTGCGGGCCGACACGGCGGCCGTCGCCGCCATGGCGATCATTCAGGCGACGCTGGGCGACTGGCGCTGAAACGCCACAGGGCTCTTGCGATTTTTGAACGAAGGTTGAAATATTTTTGCTTGCACCGCATCTGAAAGCGGTTCAATCAGCCCTTACTTAGCTGCTCTCATGCCCTGCTAAACGGCCGGGTTTCTCCGTTACCGAGACGATACCCATGGCCCGCGATACGACCGACCAGACACCGGTGACCTCCGTTTCCGAGTTGACCGAATATCTGGCGGACGGCAACAAGCCGAAAGAGGCCTTCCGCATCGGCACCGAGCACGAAAAATTCGTGTTCTACACCGCCGACAACAGCCCCGTGCCCTATGCCGGCGATGCCGGGATCCTGACGCTTCTGGAAGGCATGCAGCAGAAGACCGGCTGGGAGCCGATCATCGATGCCGGGCACCTGATCGGCCTTGTGGAGCCGACGGGTCGCGGCGCCATCTCGCTGGAGCCGGGCGGGCAGTTCGAGCTCTCCGGCGCGCCGGTCGAGACGCTGCACGAGACGTGCAAGGAATCCAACACGCATCTGGCGGTGCTGCGCGATATTGCCGAGCCCCTCGGCATCCGCTTTCTCGGCATCGGCGGCAGCCCGACATGGACGCTGGCGGACACCCCGCGCATGCCGAAGTCGCGCTACGACATCATGACCCGCTACATGCCGAAGGTCGGCACCCAAGGGCTCGACATGATGTACCGGACCTGCACGATCCAGGTGAACCTCGATTTCTCGTCCGAAGCCGACATGGCGGCGAAAATGCAGGTGTCGCTGAAACTGCAGCCGCTGGCGACCGCACTGTTTGCCAGCTCGCCCTTCACCGAGGGCAAGCCGAACGGTCTGCAATCGTGGCGCGGCGAGATCTGGCGGGATACCGACAACCAGCGCGCTGGCGTGCTGCCCGCAGCACTGACCGGTCATTTCCGCTTCGAGCAATATGTCGAGTGGGCGCTGGATGCGCCGATGTATTTCGTCGTGCGCGACGGGCGCTACCACGACTGCACGCATGTGACCTTCCGCCAGTTCATGGCCGGCGCGCTGAAGGGCGAGCTTGCCGACTGGGAGCCCAACATGGGCGACTGGACCAACCATCTCTCGACGCTGTTTCCCGATGTGCGGCTGAAGCGGTTCCTCGAAATGCGCGGCGCAGATGGCGGCCCTTGGCGGCGCATCTGTGCCCTGCCCGCCTTCTGGGTCGGCCTGCTCTACGACGATGCCGCTCTTGCGAGCGCCGCCGAACTGGTGAAGGACTGGACCTATGAGGACGTCATCGCACTGCGCGATGCCGTGCCCGCGCAAGGGCTGGATGCGACGGTGCGGGGCCGCAAGCTTGGCGACATCGCCCGCGACGTGCTCTCGGTGTCGCGTGCGGGCCTGAAGGCGCGCAACCGGCTGAACGGCGAAGGCGTTGATGAGACCCATTTCCTCGCGCCGCTCGACGAGGTCGTCGCCCGCGGCACCACGCTCGCGCAGGAAATGCTGTCGCTCTACAAGGGCCGCTGGAACGGCTCGGTCGAACCTGTGTTCAAGGACTACGCCTACTGAGCGGCGCGGTATCCGGCGACCTGGGTTAGAAAGCAATTTCCTAACGTCTTTTTCCCGTTATAGTGCAGCAGAGAGCGCTGCCTGCAACAAGGATGAGACGATGATCCCCCTATTCGACATGATGATGCAGGCACAGAACGGGCGTGCCATGGATGTCATGGCGCAGCAGTTCGGGCTGGCGCAGGAGCAGATGGCCAAGGCGACGGCCGCGCTGATGCCCGCCTTTTCCGCCGGGCTGAAGACCAACGCCGCCAACCCCTATGACTTCGGCACGTTTCTCGCTTCGATGAGCAGCGGCGGCTATGCCAAATATTTCGAGGACATGACCAAGGCCTTCACCCCGCAAGGGCTGGCCGACGGGCAGGCAGCGCTTGGGCAGATCTTCGGCTCGAAGGACATGTCGGGCGCCGTGGCGGCACAAGCCGCGCAGCTGACCGGGATCGGGCAGGACATCTACCGGCAGATGCTGCCGGTGGTGGCGAGCGCCATCATGGGCGGGCTGTTCAAGCAGGCGACCGGGCAGATGAGCGCGCCGCCCTCCTTCGGCGACAACCCGTTCGGCCCGGCGATGCAGACCTGGCTGGAGACGATCGGCCTTGCCCGCAAGAAGGAGCCCCCGGCCATGCCGAACCCCTTCGACAACCCTTTCACGCAGGCGATGCAGGCCTTCTTCACCCCGCCGAAGTCGCCGGAAAAGCCGCAGGCCGCACCGGACATGTTTGCCGGCAACCCGTTCATGAAGGCCTTTCAGGACATGATGAGCATGGCCTCGCCCCAAGCTCCCGGCCAAGGTCAAGGCCAGGCAAAGCCGGCCGAGGCCCCGCCGGCGCCGAAGGCCCCTGTCGTCGATATGTTCAACACCATGTTCGACAGCGGCATCGAGGCGCAGAAGGAATATCAGAAGGCGATCGACGGCCTTTTCAAGCCGTTCCAGCCCAAAAGCTGAGACCCCGGCATTCGCGCATAAAAAAGCCCGGCGCCGAACGGATCGGAGCGCCGGGCAAGCGGCAGGGTCGTTGGCTATAACCCTGCGGGGAACGCGGATGATGCGAGCGGCCGCACCATCCGGGCGCCGCATGCCCGGGGAGAGCACGCGGCACCAAAGAGGCTTGCCTCGCCGTCACCGGCCTTTGATCGGGGCGGGCTCACGGCGGCGGCGTCGGGTGTCAGCGGGAGCGGGCATCCCGGTAATAGCGGTTGGCGCGCTCGCGGGCGGCCGTGGTCAGATGCCGGCTCGGATCCTCGAAGAAGGCCGACATGGTGGCGTCGCGCACATCGTTCCGGCTAAGGCCGATATCGGCGAGCTGCCGGTCGTCGAGGTCGTGCAGATGGCCTGCGGCGCGGTGGTTCTTCAGGAGGCGCCAAACCGTCACGAGACCCTGCGTCAGTGCGGACAGGCGCAGCACGGCCGGCTTGCCGGCGAGGGTGAGATCAAGGGCGGTATCTGGCGTGCGCATTGGCTTTGCTCCTGAAAAGGCACGGGTCGGACATCCCACGTCCTTGAGCGGACGCAGGTTGGATGGAGGTTGACCGAAGCATTGGCGCTGCGGGGGTTAAGAAGACGTTGTTTGCAGCCCGACAGTCGCAAATCGATATTGATCAGTCCAACGAATGTTTCTAATGGTATTCATCAAACAAACTTATAGGCACCGCCATGGCCTCTCCTCTCGACCTCGACCAGCTCCAGACTTTCGTCGCCATCGCCGACACGGGAAGCTTTACCCGGGCGGCCGAGCGGGTGTTCAAGACGCAATCGGCCGTGTCGATGCAGATGCGTCGGCTGGAAGAGCGGATCGGCAAGGCGCTGTTTGCCAAGGACGGGCGCGGCAACCGGCTGACGACCGAGGGCGAAAAGCTGCTCAACTATGCCCGCCGCATGATCCGCCTCAACAACGAGGCCGTCGCCGCCTTCGACGACAACCGGCTGGAGGGCACGCTGCGCATCGGGACGCCCGACGACTATGCCGACCGCTACATGCCGGAAATCATCGTCCGCTTTGCCAAGACCCATCCGAACGTCGAGCTTTTCATCGTCTGCGAACCCTCGGTGGACCTTGCCGAAAAGATCGCGCGCGGCGAGCTCGATATCGCGCTCGTCACCCACAATCCGCGTATTCGCGCGTCCGACGTCGTGCGCACGGAGCCGCTCTGCTGGGTCAGCTCGGCCAATCATCCCCTATCGGAAAATGCCTCGGTGCCGCTGGCCGTGGGCAAGCGCGACTGCCAGTGGCGCCAAGCCGCCTGCTCGGCGCTGGATGCGACCGGCAAGGAATACAACATCCTGTTCACGAGCTGGTCCTCGACGGTTGTCGCAGCCGCCGTCCTCGCCGGCATGGCCGTTTCCGTGCTGCCGGAATCCGCACTTCGCAGCGGCATGAAGGTGCTGAGTCAAGCCGACGGCTTTCCCGCGCTCGCCCCCGTGCAGATCGGCATCATGAAGCGGCCGGGCCTCTCGCCGTCGCTCTCCACCGCCATCAGCAACCACATCACCGCCTGCCTCGACAACATCACGCCGCAGGTGACGGGCGACGATCTGGACGGCGACCTCAAGGGCCTCACACGCATTCCCCGGGCCCGGCAGAACCAGCTTCTCTCCGGCTGGTAAGGCGCCCAGAGGCTTCCCTTTCAAAGATATCCACATCCTGACATCAACCTCTGGACGCATTCTTCGGCCTGCGCCATACTGACTTCAACGGGGACTGGCAGCGGTTCCCGGCATCATTCTGGGGGCCTGATGCGCGGCATGTGTCGCACACCGGGTGTCTAGCAGACATGGAATCGGGAAGACGGGAGTGACGGCATTTTCGGGTGCATCGGCGTTTGCAGCCGATGAGCCTCGAGGATATCGGGATCTGCGTAGCCGAAGGGCAGCGCAGGCGCTGATAAAGCCGGACAGTCGAACCCTGATCGCATATTCGAGCCTGCCTGCAGCACGCCGTGTCCATCGTCAGGGCATTCTGCTGCGGATCTTGAAACCGGTGCATGGCTTTCTCGTTGGGCGTTCCAGCGTTTTCGAGCGGGCGATGCCGTAGCGGAGCGATCCATGACCGCCTCAGTCCATCCCGTCGACCAGAAGCTTGCCCCCACCCTTCTTGCGCCGCTGGCGCTGCAGCATGTGCTCGTGATGTATGCGGGCGCCGTCGCCGTGCCGCTGATCGTCGGCCGCGCGCTCAATCTCGCGCCGGAGGAGGTCGCCTTCCTCATCAGCGCGGATCTCTTCGCCTGCGGCATCGCCACCCTCATCCAGTGCTTCGGCTTTCCCGGCGTCGGTATTCGCCTGCCGGTGATGATGGGCGTGACCTTCGCCTCGCTCGGGCCGATGCTCTCGATGGCGAACGCGCCGGATGTGGGGCTGCTCGGCATCTTCGGCTCGGTCATCGTCGCCGGCCTCTTCGGCCTTCTGGTCGCGCCGTTCATCTCGCGGCTGCTGCCGCTGTTTCCGCCCGTGGTCACCGGCACCATCATCCTCGTCATCGGGCTCTCGCTGATGCGGGTCGGCATCAACTGGGCCGGCGGGGGCCAGCCGACCATGATCAAGGTGGTCGATGGTGTACCCGGCGCCTTTCCCAACCCGAACTATGCGCAGCTGCCGGGACTGGCCGTTGCCTTCTTCGTGCTCCTCGTCATCCTCGCGCTGCTGCGCTGGACCACAGGTTTTGCCCGCAACATCGCGGTTCTCCTCGGTATCGTCGCCGGCTGCGCGCTGGCGGGCGTGCTTGGCATGATGCATTTCGACAAGGTCGGTCAGGCCGCCTGGGTCGGCATCATCCTGCCGTTTCACTTCGGCATGCCGCAGTTCCACCTCGTCCCCTCGATCACCATGTGCATCGTCATGATCGTGGTGATGATCGAATCGCTCGGCATGTTCCTCGCGCTGGGCGACATCACCGGCCGGAAGATCACCCGCGAAGCGCTCACGCGCGGCCTGCGCGCCGACGGCCTGGGCACGCTGATCGGCGGCATCTTCAACACCTTTCCCTACACCTCGTTCTCCCAGAATGTCGGCCTCGTCGGCGTCACCGGCGTGCGCAGCCGCTGGGTGACGATCGCGGGCGGCGGCATCCTCATCGTACTTGGCCTCCTGCCGAAGATGGCGGCGCTGGTGGAAGCCGTGCCGCAGGTGGTGCTCGGCGGCGCCGGTCTCGTGATGTTCGGCATGGTCGCCGCCACGGGCGCCCGCATCCTCGCGACCGTCGATTTCCGCACCAACGCCAACAACCTCTTCGTCGTCGCCATCTCCGTCGGCTTCGGCATGATCCCGATCGTCGCCCCCACCTTCTTCAAGGCCCTGCCGCATGACCTGCACCCGCTGCTGGAGTCCGGGATCCTGCTGGCGGCGATCGTTTCGGTTTCGCTGAATGCGTTTTTCAATGGGGTGAAGAGCGAAGCGGAGGCCAGCGCGGAGGCAGCTGGTGCGGCGGCGGCGGTGGAGCATGGTTGAGGTCGTTTGAGGTGTTGAGATAGAAAAATAGAAAGGAAGGCCCTCTCTGCCCTGCCGGGCATCTCCCCCACAAGGGGGGAGAAGATCCTGGGCTGAACTCCCTTTCCCGCAAGAGACGTTCCATCGTGATGAGGTAGGCATACCACGAGTCTTCTCCCCCCTTGTGGGGGAGATGGCAGGCAGGCCAGAGAGGGTCTTTCTTTTTACTGCTTACTGCTTACTGCTTACTGCTTACTGCTTACTGCTTCCTACCTCCCACCCCACAACAAAAAACCGGAAGCGTCTCCGCTCCCGGTTCCTTGATACCAAAACCCTGATGCCGATTACTCGGCGGCGGCGGGCTGGTCGGCGCTGATGGTGTCGGCCTGGTAGCCGTGCGCCTTGTTGAGGGCGGCGCGGACGCCGGCTTCGTAGTCGGGATGGACCAGTTTGAAGTGGGCGAGCTGGCGCTCGACGATCTCGCCGGGGACGCCGCCCATCGCGGCTGCGATGTTGGAGAACAGGCGGGACTTCTGGTCGGCGTCGAACAGGTTGAACAGCGCCGTCACCTGGACGTAGTCGTTGTTGCCGTCGCGGTGGTTGAAGCGGGCCATGTCGCCATCGATCCGCAGCGGCGGTTCGACGGCTGCGGGCTGTTCGACCGGGCCGTTGAACGAGTTGGGCTCGTAATAGGCATCCGGGTTACCGGTGCGAATGCCGCCGAACGTGTTCATCTGGCCATCGCGATGGTAGTGATGGACCGGGTTCTTCGGCTGGTTGACCGGGATGTGCTCGTAATGCGTGCCGAGGCGATGACGGTGTGCGTCGGCATAGGAGAACACGCGGGCCTGCAGCATCTTGTCCGGCGAGAACGCGATGCCGGGAACGATGTTCGACGGCGAGAAGGCAGCGTTCTCGACTTCCGCGAAGTAGTTTTCCGGGTTGCGGTTCAGCTCCATCGTACCGATTTCGATCGGCGGATATTCGCTGTGCGGCCAGACCTTGGTGAGGTCGAACGGGTTGTACGAGGTCTTGTCGGCATCCAGTTCCGGCATGATCTGAACCTGAACGGTCCAGCGCGGATAGTTGCCTTCCTCGATCGAGCCGAACAGCGCTTCCTGATAGGATTCGCGCGTCTTGCCGATGACCTGCTCGGACTCTTCGTTCGTGTAGAACTTGTGGCCGTGCTGGGTCTTGAAGTGGAACTTCACCCAGTAACGTTCGCCGGCATCGTTCCAGAACGAGAAGGTATGCGAGCCGTAGCCGTTCATGTGCAACGGCGAGGTAGGACAGCCGCGGTCGGACATCAGGATGGTGACCTGATGCAGGCTTTCCGGCGAGAGCGACCAGAAGTCCCACATGGCGGTTGCCGAACGCAGGTTGGTCTTCGGGTGGCGCTTCTGCGTGTGGATGAAGTCCGGGAACTTGTAGGGGTCGCGGACGAAGAACACCGGCGTGTTGTTGCCGACGAGGTCCCAGTTGCCTTCAGACGTGTAGAACTTCAGTGCGAAGCCGCGCACGTCGCGCTCGGCGTCGGCTGCACCCTGCTCACCGGCAACGGTGGAGAAGCGGGCAAGCATCGGGGTTTCCGCACCCGGCTGGAAAACGGCGGCCTTGGTGTATTTGGAAATGTCGCCGGTGATCTTCAGCGTGCCATAGGCACCCCAGCCCTTGGCGTGCACAGCGCGTTCCGGAATACGCTCGCGGTTCTGGTGGGCCAGCTTTTCGATCAGCTGGTAGTCCTGAAGCATGATGCCGCCCTTGGGGCCGGCCGTCAGCGAGTTCTGGTTGTCCGGCACGGGCGCGCCGGCGGTCGTCGTCATTGTCGGGCGATCAGTCATTTCGTCCTCCTGTCTGGACATGTCGGGCCCGGTCATGCCGGTCCCGCTCGTTCATCGCCGGGGCACATGGGCGCTCCGGCACGTTCGGCTTGCAAGTCTCTCATCGAGATCTTGCTCACCCAATTCCGCTTGCAAGGCCTCTGGAGCCTCTCCGGCCGTTGGGCCTGAGGCTCATCTTGATCGTCCAACATGCCGAAAATGCGACATGCGTCAGATATCAGACGCCAGATCCTCTTCTCGCATCCGGGATCGATAATTTCCAATTGTATTTCTTGTAATGTTCGATAGGAAATTCCGATCATGCTCACCGTCCGACAAATGCGCTATTTCGATGCTCTCGCCACCACGCGCCACTTCGGCCGCGCGGCCGAGATGGTCAATGTCAGCCAGCCGGCGCTTTCGGCGCAGATCGCGGAGATGGAGAAGGACCTCGGCGTTGCCCTCTTCGAGCGCAACCGTGCCGGCGCGCTGCTGACGCGGCAGGGAGAGGCGCTGCTGCCGGAGGTGCAGGCGATCCTGCGGGCGGTCGATGCCCTCTACGACCGGGCGCGGCAGGTCACCGGCATTCTCGAAGGGCGGTTGCGGCTCGGCATCATCCCCACCGTCGCACCCTATCTGGTGCCGGTGCTGATCCCCATGCTGCGGGAGCGGTTTCCCAAGCTCGAAATCGAGCTGCGCGAATTGCTCACCTCGGGCTGCGTCGACGATGTAAAGGCCGGGCGGCTCGACTGCGCCATCGTGGCGCTGCCGCAGAACGAGGAGACGCTGGAAACGCTGCTGCTGTTCCAGGACCGGTTCCTCATCGCCACGGCGGACGACGAGAGCACCGTGCTGATGTCGCCGATGACGGAGGCGCAGGTGGATGTCGACCGGTTGCTGCTGCTGGAGGAAGGCCACTGCCTGCGCGACCAGGCGCTGGCCGTCTGCGGCGCGTCGGCCGGGCGGCGGGTGGCGAATTACGGTGCGACCTCCATGGCGACGCTGCTGCAGATGGTGAGCCATGGCATGGGCATCACGCTCATTCCGGAGATTGCGGTGAAGGAAGAGCGCGGCCGCAGCCGCATGCGCATCGTGCCTTTCGCCGAGCCGCAGCCATCGCGGCAGATCGGGCTCGTCTGGCGTGGCCGGTCGCGCCGGACCGCCGATCACCGGGCGCTCGCCGAGGTCGTCATCGACGCCTCGGCGAAGCTGCTCGAATGAGCTGAAAAACCTAACGCATACCCCAGCCGTGGCTGACCATCAGCGACTGGCCGGTCAGGGCATTGGTCTCGAAACCCGCGAGGAACAGCGCGACCTCGGCCACATCCTCGATGGTGGTGAACTCGGTATCGACAGTGCCGCCCAGCATGACGCGCTTGACGACCTCTTCCTCCGAAATGCCCAGCGCCTTCGCCTGTTCCGGGATCTGCTTTTCCACCAGCGGCGTCTTGACGAAGCCGGGGCAGATGACGTTGGAGCGCACCCCATGCGGGCCGCCTTCCTTGGCGACCACGCGCGCGAGACCGAGCAAGCCGTGCTTGGCGGTGACATAGGCCGACTTCAGCGGCGAGGCTTCGTGCGAGTGGACGGAGCCCATGTAGATCAGCGCGCCGCCGCCTTGGCGCTTCATGTGTGGCATGCAGGCCTTGGTGGTGAGGAAGGCGCCGTCGAGGTGGATGGACAGCATCTTCTTCCAGTCCTCGAACGGGAAATCCTCGATTTTGTGGACGATCTGGACGCCCGCGTTGGAGACAAGCACATCGACGCGACCCCATTTTTCCACCACAGCGGCAACGCCGGCATTGACCGCATCCTCCGACGTCACGTCCATGGCAAGGCCGATGGCTTCCCCGGGCCCGGAGGCGGTGAGGTCCGCGGCGGTGGCGTCCGACACCTCCCGCTTCAGGTCGGCGATGGCGACGCGGGCGCCTTCGCCGACGTATCGCGCGGCGATGGCCCGGCCGATGCCGCTGGCAGAGCCGGTGACGATGCAGACCTTGTCTTTCAGTTTCATGTTGCTCTCCCTCAATGCCCGGTGGTCGTGGCCACAGCTTGGACGATAATCGCTTCGCGCACGGGGTAAAGCCGGCAGGTCCGGGAAATGTGCCGAACGATCAGACGATGTGGATCGCGAGCAGCAGCCAGAGCAGCGCATTGAGGAAAAGGCCGGCGACGAACAGCCTGTGGCGGAGCATCAGCCGGTTGGAGGTGACGTGCACGAAGGCATGGCCATAGCGGGAAAGGACGAAGAGCCATGCCGCGGAGACCGTCAGGATGGACACGCCATCGGTGACATATAGAAGCGTGCAGACGAAGCAGAAGAGGACGGGAAGCTCGAACTGGTTGGTGAGGTTGCGCGCGACCGTGGCGCTCGTTTCCGGCTCGACCGACGGGATCAGGAAATCGCGGGCGCGAGCCGTTCCCTGCCGCACCGCGCCGAAGCGCCGTTTTCCCATCAGGCCATAGACGATGTAAACCAGCAGGACTTGCGCGATCACGGGCCAGATCATGGCAGTATTGGTCATGCGGCTTGGTCTCCTCGCCTGATGATCGGTTCGATATGTCCGGGAGAAGTAGGTGAGGTCCTGCTAAAGGAAAGGGAGCCGCGCGGCTTGCGTGCGGCTCCCTCCCGAGTTCAGGTCATACCAACGATCACGCGCCGGGATAGTTGGGGCTTTCGCGGGTGATCGTCACGTCGTGGGCATGGCTTTCGCGCAAGCCCGCACCCGAGATACGGACGAAGGTGGCGCGATCCTGGAAGTCCTTCAGGGTCTTGCCGCCGACATAGCCCATGGAGGCCTTGAGGCCGCCGGCCAGCTGGTGGAGGACGCCGGAGACCGGGCCCTTGTACGGCACCTGGCCCTCGATACCCTCCGGCACGAGCTTCAGCGTGTCGCGCACTTCCGCCTGGAAGTAGCGGTCCGCGGAGCCGCGCGCCATGGCGCCGACCGAGCCCATGCCACGATAGGCCTTGAAGGAGCGGCCCTGGTGGAGGAAGACTTCGCCCGGGCTTTCATCCGTGCCGGCCAGCAGCGAGCCGATCATGACGGCGGACGCGCCGGCCGCGATGGCCTTGGCAAGGTCGCCCGAGAACTTGATGCCGCCATCGGCGATGACGGGAATATCGGCTGCGCGGGCGGCCTCGACGGCCGACATGATGGCGGCCAGCTGCGGCACGCCGACGCCGGCGACGATGCGCGTGGTGCAGATGGAGCCCGGGCCGATGCCGACCTTGACGGCGTCGGCGCCCGCGTCGATCAGCGCCTTGGTGCCATCGGCGGTCGCCACGTTGCCGGCCATGATGCGGACCGAGTTCGACATGGTCTTGACGCGCGTGACGGCATCGAGAACGCGCTGGGAATGGCCATGCGCCGTGTCGATGACGATGAGGTCGATGCCGGCATCGATCAGGCGTTCGGCGCGCTCGACCCCGTCATCGCCGACCGAAATGGCGGCTGCGGCCCGCAAGCGGCCCTGCGCATCCTTGGAGGCATTGGGGTTCAGCTGCGACTTCTCGATGTCCTTGACCGTGATCAGGCCGACGCATCGGCCGTCGGGATCCACCACCAGCAGCTTCTCGATGCGGTGCGTGTGCAGCAGGCGCTTGGCTTCCTGCTGGTCGACGTTTTCCTTCACCGTGATGAGGTTTTCGCGCGTCATCAGCTCATAGATGCGCTGGCCGGGATCGGAGGCGAAGCGGACGTCGCGATTGGTGACGATGCCGACGAGGCGACCGGGCTTGTTGCCCTTGCCGGCATTCTCGACGACCGGAATGCCGGAGATGCCGTAGGTCTTCATCAGGCCGAGCGCGTCGGCAAGCGTTGCCTCCGGGCCGATCGTCACGGGGTTGACGACCATGCCGCTCTCGAACTTCTTGACCTGACGGACCTGCTCGGCCTGCTCGACCGGCGAGAGATTGCGGTGGATGACGCCGATGCCGCCGGCCTGGGCCATGGCGATGGCAAGACGGCCTTCCGTCACCGTATCCATGGCGGACGAGAGGATCGGCAGGTTGAGCTCGATATCCTGGGCGATGCGGGTGGCGATGTTCGTCTGGCCCGGCATGACCTCGGAGTGACCGGGCTGCAGGAGGACGTCGTCGAAGGTCAGAGCCTCCAGACCGGTAGCCGTTTCGATGATGCGCGCCATGGGCCAATTCCTTTAAAAATGTGAAAGGCGCCCGGACGGACGGGGTTCCGGCGGGAGCGTCGCCTGCCGGTCATCCTGGGAGGGGAATGACGGCAAGTGTTTCATGGAAGTTGGCGAGGGCACGTAACACGGATGTGACGGGATGGAAACAGAAAAAGCCCGGCGAGCCCGGAGCGGTCCCGCAAGACAGGTGGAGAAGCATTTTCAGATTCTATTAGCCGTGCCTTTTGGATCGGAATTAAGCTGCGTCCGGTAGACCTCTCCTCACGGCGCCTCGGAAGAAGGGCGACCGGCGAAACAGAGAAAAACAGGGACCGACACGATGACCGCACTGCGCAAGCGAGCCCACGCTCAGGAAACACGTTTTGTACGTGAAGAAGAACTGACCTTTCGCGCCGAAGCGCGCCGTAACGCGCTGATCGGCCTGTGGGCCGCTGTCATGATCGACACACCGGATGCCGAAGCCTATGCCCGTGGCATCGTGGAGGCCGGCGTGGAGAACCCGAACGGCGTCATCGACCGGCTGCACAGCGACTTCGAAGCCGCTGGCGTGATCTTCCTGGAAGACGACATTCGCGACCGCATGACCGGCATGCTGCGCTCGCTGCGCGACGAGATGTACGCCGCCTGACGGGCTGCCCGCGTCGAAGGACACAGGCCATCAACCGTCACAGATACAGCTGATACGACGCCGGCACGAAGCGGTAGCCGGCGTCCAGCTTCTCGGCATAGCCGACGGCCGGGAACGGCATGTGGTAGCCGATGAAGGGCAGCCGCTCTGAGGCCACCATGTCGAACACCTTGCGGCGCGACGCTGCGGCCTCTTCCTTGTCCATGTCGAACTTCACCTGCCAATTCGGCTGCTGGAGCGACAGGACATAGTGATTGGCCGTATCGGCCGTCAGCATGAGATCCTTGCCCTGAGAGGAGACGCGGAAGACCATGTGGCCGGGCGAGTGGCCGAAGGCGGCGATGGCCGTGATTCCCGATGCGACATCGGCGCCATCGCCGATCAGCGTCGCCTTTTCCACCAGCGGCACGACATTCTTCAGCACCGCCTTGTGCCCGCCCTCGGCGGGCGACCCCACGCGGGCCGGATCCTTCCAGAAGGCGAGTTCCGTTTCGCCCATCACATAGCGCGCATTGGGAAAGGCCGGCTTGCCGCCGTCCATGAGGCCATTGATATGATCGCCATGCATGTGGGTGAGAACCACGAGCGTGATGCTTTCCGGCGGATAGCCAGCCGTCCGCAGGCCCTCCAGCAGCAGGCCGGTGCCGGCGGCGCGTCCTGCCTCGCCATTGCCGGTGTCGAACAGCACGACCTCCGACCCGGTCTCCACGACCACAGGCGAAAAGCCGTTGGCAAAGCGATCGGTCGGCAGGAAGTTCTTTTCCAGACGTGCGGCCACGGCCTCCGGCGGCTGGTCGATGCCGAAGGTCTCGCTCGGCTTGTCGGCGAGCCGCAGACCGTCGCTAACGACGGTGATGGTGAAATCGCCGAGCTTGAAGCTTGAGCTCTTGCCGCCCGTCGTGGCCTTCGGCGTTTCCTTCGCACCCTTTCCGGCCGCATCCTGCGCAAAGGCAGCGCGCTTCATGATGAGGGGCGCGGCCAGCGCGCCGATGGCGGTTGCAGCAAAGAGGGCGCGTCGGCCGAGGGAAAATCCGTGCATCGATCGTTTCCTTTGTCTTTAAGCCGCAAGGCCCAGCCGCGGAGGATGGTCGTCCGCATCCGACCATGAAGCGTCCCGCTTCGTGCGTGATCCGCCGGCAGAAGCGGCCAAGGTAGCGCAAGACGCACGCCTTGACAGAACGCGCGTTACGCCTTCACAGGAAGTTGACTATTGCGTGAGACGGGACACGGGACTTTCGTGTTTCCGTTTCTATCTCCCTCGCCATACAACCTCGCAAGACCGCATGCCCCCGCGCACCGGCATCTGCTCCCCTACCGTAGCGGCCATTCCCGGCATTCTCCGCCGGGCGCCCAAGAGGCCGTCGAAAAGGCTTGCCTTCGCATGAACCGCATCGTTCCGCTGATCCTCGCCGTCGCTCTTTTCATGGAGCAGATGGACTCCACGGTCATCGCGACCTCCCTGCCCGCCATCGCCCGAGACCTTGGCGTCGGTCCGATCACGCTCAAGCTGGCGCTGACCTCCTACATGGTGTCGCTCGCGATCTTCATTCCCCTGAGCGGCTGGATGGCCGACAGGTTCGGCGCCAAGCGCATCTTCCGCTCGGCCATCCTCGTCTTCATCGTCGGCTCCATTCTCTGCGCCATCTCCGGCGATCTCGTCTCCTTCGTCGGCGCGCGTTTCCTGCAGGGCATGGGCGGCGCGATGATGACGCCCGTGGCGCGGCTGGTGCTGGTGCGCAGCACGCAGCGCAGCGAACTGGTGAGCGCGATGGCGCTGCTTAGCATTCCCGCACTGACGGGGCCGCTCGCTGGCCCGCCGCTCGGCGGCTTCATCACCACCTATTTCTCCTGGCACTGGATCTTCATCATCAACGTGCCGGTCGGCATTCTCGGCTATATCCTGTCGGGCATCTACCTTCCCGAGGTTATCAGCGACCGCCCGCCACCGATCGACGTCACCGGCTTCTTCCTCAGCGCCATCGCCGCATCCGGCACAATGTTCGGCCTGTCGGTCATGAGCCTGCCGGCCCTGCCGCCGAGCGTCGGCGCGATTGCGGCGGGCATCGGCATTCTCTGCGGCTTTCTCTACGTCCGCCACGCCCGGCACCACCCGGCACCGCTGCTCGATCTTAACCTTTTCAAGGACAGCGCCTTTCGCGCTGCGGCCATCGGCGGCACGCTCTTCCGCATTTCCATCGGTGCCATTCCCTTCCTCATGCCGCTGATGCTGCAGGTGGGCTTCGGCCTGTCGCCGTTCCAGTCGGGCATGATCACCTTCGTCGGCGCCATCGGCGCGCTGACGACGAAGTTCTTCGCCAAGCGCGTGCTCGTTTTCGCCGGCTTTCGCACGACGCTGATCATCGCGGCGCTGATCGGCACCGTCCTGACCTTCGTCAACGGCCTCTTCACGCCGGCCACGCCCTATATCGTCATGTGCCTCGTGCTGCTGATCGCCGGCTTTGCCCGCTCGTTCTTCTTCACCAGCATCAACGCGCTTTCCTTCGCCGACATTCCCGACGCCATGGCCAGCAAGGCGACCGCCATGAGCGCCGTGCTGCAACAGATGAGCCTGGCGCTCGGCGTCGCCGTGGCCGGTGCTATTCTGGAAGTGGAAAACCGTTGGACCGGCACGCAGCTGGAACTCGGCGATTTCCAGCTCGCCTTCATGCTGATCTCCGCCATCACCCTCACCTCCGTCATCCCCTTCATCGGCATGGCGAAAACCGCCGGCGCCGAAGTGTCCGGCCACGGCGCCGCAGCGCGGGAGAAGGGTGAGGCACAGCTGGAGTCGCTTGGGGGGAAGTAACTACTCTGCGCGTTCGCAAACCGCAGCGATCTTGTTGCCATCGGGATCGCGCAGGAAGGCGGCGTAAAACGAGGCATGAAACGGCCGAAGGCCCGGCGCGCCTTCGCATGTGCCGCCCATCCGAAGGCCTTCCGCATGAAACGAATCCACCGCCGCACGGCTGGCTGCTTCCAGTGCGATCGTCACGCCATTGCCGAAGCTTGCCGGTCGCCCGTTATAGGGCGCGACGACCCAGAGGCGGCACCGGCTGTCATCGGGATGCGCATAGCCGATATCGGAGCCGCTTTCCTGCCGGCGGACCAGGCCGAGAGGGGCCAGCGCAGCATCGTAGAACGTGCCTGCGCGGACCGGATCGTTCGAACCGACGGTGACGTAGAGCAGCATCCGCTCAGCCCTCGTCGTCGTGTTCCGTCACATCCTCGCGCTCGTCCCGAAAGGTCTGACCTTCCGCCCGAAGATCGTCGTGATCCGAGATGCCCTCGCGCCGGCCCTTGAAGTCCTTTGCCAGTAGGAACATCTCGACCGATTCGGCGCGGGACGATGCCGGCTTGATGTGCAGGACCTGGCGGAAATTCTGCTTCAGCAGGTTGAGAAGCTCGCGCTCCGTGCCGCCCTGGAAGGTCTTGGCGAGAAAGTGCCCCCCGGGGCCGAGCACATCGATGGCGAAGTGGGCCGCGACCTCGCAGAGGTGCATGGTGCGGATATGGTCCGTCTGGCGGTGGCCGGTGGTGGGGGCCGCCATGTCGGAGAGCACGAGATCCGGCGTGCCGCCCAGCGCATCCATAATGGCGTCGGGAGCGGAGGGATCGAGGAAATCGAGCTTCAGGATGATGACGCCGGGCAGCGGATCGACGTCGAGAAAATCGATCGCCACCACGCGCGGGTCCGTATCCGTCGAGCTCGTGACCTTGGCGGCGATCTGCGACCAGCTGCCGGGGGCCGTGCCCAGATCGATGATGCGCTTGGCGCCGGTCAGGATCTTGTGCTTCTCGTCGATCTCTAGGAGCTTGAAGGCCGCACGGGCGCGATAGCCTTCCAGCTGGGCGCGTTGCACATAGGGGTCGTTGATGTGGCGCTCGATCCAGCGCCGCGACGACGCCTTCAGCTTGCCCTTCTTCACCCTCTGCCCGAGTTTGCGTCCGGTCCGATTGCCGCCGATGGGGGGCTTGGTCATGAGCTTCGGCCCTCCTCGGAGCCAGTTTGTGGGCCGGGACGCGACAGGCGGCGGCCTCGACCGCGGCGCCAGACGCCATCATCGGCCATCATATCCGTCAAAAGGCCCTCGCGCAGCCCGCGATCGGCAACCCGCATGCGGGTCGACGGCCAGCGCCGGCGAATGGCTTCCAGAATGGCACAGCCGGCCAGAACGAGATCCGCCCGATCCGGCCCGATACAGGGATTGGCGGCGCGCGCCGCGAAATCCCAGGAGAGCAGACGCGCCTGCATGGCGGAGACCTCGTCGTCCGACAGCCACAGCCCATCCACCCGGCGGCGGTCGTAGCGCGGCAGGTCGAGATGGACGCCGGCAAGCGTGGTGACCGTGCCGGACGTGCCGATGAGGTGGAAATCGTCGGCCGCACGCACGGCCTCGATCTCCGGGCAGTCGAAGCGATCGAGCATGCCGGAGACTTCGCGGATCATGCCCTCGAAGCTTTCCGGCGTGACGTCGCGGCCGCCGTGCCGCTCCGACAGCGTGACCACGCCGACCGGCAGCGAGGTCCAGTGGGTGATGTGATTGGCAAGCCGGCTCGACCTGTTATCGCCGATGTGCAGCACGGCGATTTCCGACGAGCCGCCGCCGATATCGAACAGCACCACGGAGCGCGCCTCGCGCCCGACCAGCGATGCGCAGCCGGACACGGCGAGCCGCGCCTCGGTTTCCCGGTCGATGATCTCGAGCTCGAGCCCGGTTTCCGCAGACACGCGCTCCATGAAGATCACGCCGTTTTCGGCAGCACGGGCGGCTTCGGTCGCGATCAGCCGGGCACGCCGGATGTTGCGGTGCCCAAGCTTCGCCGCGCAGATCTTCAGCGCCTCGACCGAGCGGTTCATGGCATCCTCGGACAGGCGTCCGCTGGCCGCAAGGCCCTCGCCGAGCCGCACGATCCGGGAGAAGCCATCCACGACGCGAAACTGCCCCGGTCGCGTCGGCTGCGCGATCAGGAGACGGCAATTGTTGGTGCCGAGATCGAGCGCGGCATACAGCGGCGGCGGGCCGGAATCGTCGCTCTCGAACGTATCCATGCGCCCGTTGGAGGCTGCGGCACGGTTTCCGGCGTTGAAGCCGGGGCCGGGCCGCGCGGCGTACCCGCCCTCCGCAACCGATCCATGATGCCCGCCCTGCCCGGCGCCATTGGCGCCGCGCCCGTGGCCCGCATGACCGGATGTCTTGTTGATCGCCGCATTCGCGTGCGGGCCACCACGGGCTCCGCCCTGATTGGTGCCCTGTTCGAAACGCTGATGCCCGGAATGGCCGCTTTGCTGCGACACCGGGCGACCGGACGCGCCAGCCTGCGAACCGGAATCCGAATGCGCCGCCGTCCCGGCACCGCCCTGGACGCCCGGATTGCGGCCCTGCCTCTGCCCCGCCGACGCGCGACCGTCACTACTGGGCGCGCCGACGCGGTCGCGCCCGGACCTTACGACATCCGTGCCCTGCAGCGGACGCGCCTGGGCATTACGGCGATGACGATGCTTGTGATTGCGGTGGCCTTTGCCGGCCGGTTCCGCCCCGCGTCCCTGCCCGGGCTTCGAACCGTTGCCACTGGACGCGCCCTGTGCCGCCGAGCCGCCATCGGGATGGCTGCGCGAAGCGCCGGCCGCACCACCTGCATCCTGTGCCGCGGCACCTGCGCCGCCACCCGCATGACCATGACTACCCGCTTCGTCCCGTCGCTCGCCCGACCGGCGACCGGAAGCGGGACGCGAACCCTCGAACGCGCCGCTACGATGCGCATCCCCATCGCGTGCATCACGCGCCTGGAGATCACGTGCCGGGCCATCCTGTGTTTGAGGGCCGCGAACATGCGCGTCCGAACCGGACGCCTTGATGTCGGCGCCGTGAACCGCACCATCGCCATGCAAAGCGCCACGCCCCTGCGCAGAGCCTGGAGACGCGGACTTCGTCCGCCGCCGCCGCTTGCGTTTGCGCACGGGTTCGCCGTCCAGAACGGTCTGTCCGGAATGGCCTGCTCCAGATACGGAGGGGCCTTGGTTATGTGGGGAGCTGGCATGTGCGGAGCCCTTGCGCGCCGCCTTACGACGCCTGCGCTTGGCTTTGCCGGACCCGGGGATGGATTGCCCCTGGTTTCCGGCCGCTGCCGACGCCCCGCTCTCATACGGCGTATCGCCGTGCTCGGGGTCTTTCACTGATCTTACCACCGCGTCGCGCGAAGCCTTACAGGTCGCTCAAGACGCTCTCTCGATTTTCGTTGCCCCGACTCTACCAGCGCGCCCGCCTTTCGCCAACTGCTTTTTCCTAAACGACAATCCACCCCGCCAAACCGCCCCGTTTCCCCCTGAAACCTTCCGGTTCCCAAAACAAAAACCACCCCATTCGACCATCCCGCAAAGTTTTTCAAAAACCCCCTTTGCATCCCGCCTCCTTTTGTCTATAAGCCCGGCACACCGACGGGCACAGCCCGCGCGTTGGGGAATAGGTTAACGGTAGACCCACGGACTCTGACTCCGTTAGTCCTGGTTCGAATCCAGGTTCCCCAGCCAGCTTTCTCATTTTTCCCTGAATTTCTTGTTTTTTCGGCCTTTTTGGATCCCGTTCTGGGCATTAACTGCGACCTGATGCCCAGAACTGATGCCCAAAGGTGGTGTCCATCGCTTCGCGCGAGGGCAACACTGAGGGTCGTTCAAAGGGCTAGAGCCTCATGACGGTTCGTCACCACGTCGAGAACCTCATCCGTCGGGGAAATATCTTTTATTGGCGGCCGCGGATTCCGCGCAGTTTCCTCCTCTGCCCAGCAGGCAGCCGGCTTTCACTCTCTCTTCAGGCCTCCGATCATAGAAAGGCACATATGATGGCGAGGCGCCTCAACACCCTTCTAGCGGACTTGAAGGTAGGATCGATGGCAGGAACGACGACGAAGGATCAGTTGGCAAGATTGTGTGCGGCCGAACGAGACCAGATGATGGATCATCTCGAGGGCATCGCCTTTGCGGCCCGTCGTCGCGGAAGACCCCATGACATCACAGACGTGGAGATGGACCTGGAGAACGGTTGGGCGTACCGGCTGCTTGAGAACTTCGGGCCCCATACCCTGCTTACTCTGGACGATGGATGCCCAGGGCGCGCCCTGCTGGACAGGAACGGGATACCTGACGCACATATCGCCAACATCAAAGCAGACTACGCTTCGGCCAGATCTCAATTTCTTCATAAGGGACACGAGAATCGCCTTCGTGCCATCATGAAGGAGTTCGAGATCCCGGACAGCGCGCTCAACCAAGAGCGGACAGCTATGAATATTTTCCGTGGTCGAGCAGATGCATTGATGGCGACGGACGAGCGCTACCCGTTAGCCGACAAAAACCTCAGTGAACTTACGGGCGGATCACCGCCTCGAGAAACTGCAGACCAGTCATCGGACCAACCCCATCAAACGAAAGCCTCGGCGTCGTCTGCAGACTCAGAGGCAGTGCCTTTTCGGCTTACTCATACTGCACCCGATCTCACACTTCTCTCTACGCCACCTGAGGAGGAGCTCAGGAACGTAGATTTCGGAGAGGTTGCGCGTTCTACGCTTGTCGACCTGCCCATCTCAGCTTTCACCCAAGAGTGCGAGAACCTGGTCAAGAACAAGAAGGACGAGTGGGAGGCGGCGACAGCAAATGACGCGCGCGCTCTTGTGCGCATATTCACCGGCGTCCTTCAGGAACACGACGTCGCGCATTCTGGACAGATCACGCAATATCACATCGGCCGTTTGCGGCAGCACTTCAACGACATACCGACACGATGGGGGCAAAGCTCGCAGCTCCGAGCTCTGTCAACTGCCGACCTGCGCAAGCAAGGTCTGCAGATGAGAGCGGACGCTGAAGCATCGGGAGCAAAATCCCCGGTGGGATTGAGTGCCCAGACCATCCGAAAGCACTTTGCCAATCTTCAGACATTCCTCCAGCATCTTCGCGGTAACGGGTTCAATATTCTCGACTGGACGTTCGAAGGCGTTCGACCAAAGAAGCCAAAGCCCGGTTCAATCAGAACCCAACAGTACAAGCCTACACCCGCGGATATCAAACCGATTTTCTCTGCCCCTATATTCACAGGATGCGCTGGCTGGGAGGAGCGGGAAAAATCTGGCGACGTCGTGTATCACGACAGCCTTTTCTATATGCCGCTGCTTTTCGTTTACCTCGGTGCGCGCCGTAAGGAGCTCGCCGGCCTGGGGGTGAATGATGTGTATGAGACAGAAAACGGCTGGGTTGTCGATGTCCGGGCTAATGAGCTTCGTCGTATCAAGACCATCCAATCACACAGGCTGCTCCCGCTGCCGGATGAACTCATCCGATTGAATTTCCTCCAATACAGGACCGAGATCAAAAAGCTTGGATACGACGCGCTCTTCCCAGATCTATTCTCACATTTGACGGAGAATGATCCAGGCGATCGCTTTTACGATCAATTCATACCGGTGATGCAGCAGTCGCTCGGTGAGGCTCTTTGGCAGCGCTCGCTTCACGCACTTCGGCACGGCCTTTCCAACAGTCTGAAACAGAGGGGCGTTCCTCCGGCGATCATCGATGACCTTTCCGGACGACTGAGCGACGGTGAAACCAACAATCGATATACCGATGTTGCCGGTATTTCCTTGATGCGCGATGCCCTAGCAAAGTTTCCGATCATTACGGACGATATCCAGCCTCGAGACATCAATCTACTGCCGTGGGTTAGAAAGAAACAACCGCCGCCGTGGGCACGACCGGGTCGTAAATAACCAGCAAGCCGGCCGGAAATCATTTCCTCGGCAGTGCTCACTGTGCCTATGCGTACATCGTGCGCCGCAGCCCGTCCCATAGCTGCTCAAGACCGTTGACGTCTCATACCTCTGCTCCGTCCGAGGAAGCTTTCGGCGGGTTGCGCTACAGACTGGACAATCCCGGTCGTACGTAGCGTGTCGCCGAGCCAGTCAGCTATCTCTTGAAAAAAACGATTCAGAATCAAACGGCGTTTTAAGAAGTAATGGGGGGAAGACAGTCGTGTCACTTGAACGCCGTTTGCACCAGTCGGGGCGACTTACGGGAGAAACAGGCAAGCTGAAGCGGCCTGGCAATCACTCATCCTGATTGACCTCTGGCGGATAGAGAAGATGCGGTTTCCTTCGAAAGCCCCAGGCATTGCCTCCGTACTTATCGACGAGGGCATCGAAGACGGCGTAGGACGCGGCCTCGTCGAACCCCTGTTCGACCAGTCTCTTGACGATGATCTCTCCGGTGCGGTCGAGTTCATGCTCGCGACCTTTCACCGTTGCACCGCGGATGAACCAATGCAGAAGAACGCGCGCCACATCATCACGGCCCGGTCGCTTCTCTGCTTTCTGCTTCGCCCTCAGTGTGCGCTGTCGCTCCTTCTGCTCACGGTTCCGCACCGCTTCAGATTTCCGGGTCATATGTCCTCCTGCGTTGTTGGCTCCTACCAATGGTCAGAGGACCGCCCCACCGGCGCAAGGCGTTTCCGCGTGAATCGGAATTCCGGAACTTGGAATCGGTTCAGCCGAGTTTTGAATCGAACAAACGCAATTTGAGTCAACGTGCCTGCACGTCATGGAGAGTTACACGGCTCCGAGCGGCTGCAAACGGCGTTTGCGGAATCGCTTGCGCAAAAGCTTGAATCAGAAATCCGCAGTTTAGAATCGAATGATCGCAATGTGTTTCAAGTTGCAGGCACATCAGCCTGAGTTTGCCAAAAGTCGACTCGCTTCAAGTCAGGTCGCCGCGAGAGCTGGCCTGCCCCAAAATCCAGCCTTCCCATGTTTTCACGGCATCGTCGGTCGGGGCGCCTTCTGGCCTTGCTTCAGTGACGACATCGATCATGCCCAAGAGTCCGACTGTCGCGTCGAATCTGTCTTCGCCGGTCTTATCCGAACCGAATCCATCTTCGATGAGTTCGAGAATGGCTGAGGCATCCACATGCGCTCGCCGCGTGATCCAGCGTTGGAGGTGGTTGCCGACAGCGCGACGGCCGAACTGCTGCCGCTTGCTCCACACCGGTCGGCGCGGAATGCCGAGCTGGGCGTAGACATCGCCTGGGTAGGTCTCAGCTAGGACTACGGGATGCACGGCGGTCAATTCCAGCAAGCTGCCATCGAACGGCCAGAGGCCAACGTTGTCTAGGCGCGGCAGGATGACTTCGCGCCAGCCGGCCAGAGCTGCCTTGCCGACCTGATTGCCGCCGAGTGTCCAGAACAGTGAACACGCCGCCTGGCGATCAGCCGTCGAACGCTCGCATCGCCGCAACAGATCCGCGGTCTCGTTGACCCCAAGTCCCTCCAGCAAATGCGCGCGTTTCGTTCCGCCCGGACCCATCGGATAGAAAGGACGATGGACCGAGATCTGGTCGCGGTGTTCTGCGACCTTGTACCAATCAGACCAAGCTCCCTTGCCGAACCCTGCCAACGCATCCCGGAAGGACTTGAATTCGGTTTTCTGCCCGTAGGATCGCGGCAAGCCGATTGGAAAGTCGAAGCCAACCAACACTGAGCCTCCGATGACAGCACGACGTTGCAGGCGATCAATCAGTGACGCAGTGTCGCCGACAGGCTCAGGCACGCCGATGACCCAGCCGCTCTGCGGCGCCGCGACCGCGACCGCCATCCAACGTTTGGACATGTCGATGCTCCAGTCACAGTGCGCGATCACCGAAATGGTCATACCTCTGCGCCCCCATTGCTCCGAGACATCTGTATCAGAACAATGAGCTTTTGAGGCTGTTATCCTGATGCACCGCTAGTCATAGGACCTCCGCAGGATCGCCATGACTGCCGGACCGTCCAGTGCCTGGGCACCGAACAGGGCTCTCACCAGGGCGTCCATTGGCGGCCGATTGAGCTTGATCACCTCCATTGCCAGCTCCAGCCCTGTCTCGATGCGGACGTGGACGCGGTTCGCCAGATTCCGATCAGAGGTCAGTGCCTGTTCCGGAACGGGATGCGATAAATACAGCAGCGGCCGAACGCCGCCAAAGCCAAGCTTTGTCTCCATCGCCAGTCCAAGGTCGGTCGCCTTGGCGAGATCGGAGTGGTCAGCACCTGCCGATCCCGTGGAAGCTGACGTCAGCAAAAGCAACTCGGCCGCCCGACCAGCCATCAGCATAGCCATCATGTTTTCATGCCAAGCAAGCGTGCCCGCGCTGCCGCCGCTGAAGTTCAGGATGTTGTAACCGCCGTCGTTGGCGTCGATCGTCAGTCCGGTGACATCGCCAAGACCGAGCGCGTGATGCACCACGGCATGGCCCGCCTCATGGATCGCGTAGCGCCATCTGACATCGTAGGGCAGGGTCGGTCGGTGATTGCGAAGGCCGGCTTCGATATCATCATAGCGCAACGGCCGCTTCTCGCGGCGTGCCGTCAACCGGGCTTGCCGGACGATCCGCTCGATATCCGCACCGGTCATGCCCATCGCGCGGGTTGCAAGCTGCCGTAACAGCGGCGCGGTCTCCGGGGCCAAGGCATCCGTCGGTTGAAGGCCGGAAGCGTTCGACGTTGTCGTCATGATCGAGGAGATGGGTGTCATGCTCGGGCTCCCTCCTGATCGGTATCAACGGGCGCACCGAACGTCTCTTCCTCAAGGGCATTTCCGACCGCCGTATCGATCCATTGCCGCTTCGATAGCTCGGCAGTCTGCAGCACCACATCGACGTCCTTGCCGAGATGATGGGCGATGATCCCGGCCAGTGCCGGAATGTCGGGTTTGGGGATTTCGATATGCGTCTCCAGCCGGCCGGAACGCTTGATTGCCTTGTCGATCTGCTCGGGCCTGTTCGTCGCACCGACCACAACGACACCCTCGCATCTGACTGCGCCATCGAGCAGCTCGAGCATTTTGTTGACGATAGCGTTCCAGTATTCGCTGTACTCGCGGTTGGGATCGACCCGTTTCCCGATCCCGTCGATCTCGTCGATGAACAGAATGCATGGTGCGTGATCGCGCGCTTCGGCGAAGGTTCGCGACATCCGGTCGATGACATCGTTGAGATGGCCGCCCTGCAGCCAGGTCGAGACCGATGTCACCACTAGCGGGACCTGCAAGGTGTTGCACAGAGCCCGTGCGAAGCTGGTCTTGCCGGTTCCTGGCGGGCCAGACAGCAACAGCTTGGTGCTCATCTCGTCCCAGCCGAGGTCGCCGGTTCGGTAGTCACCAAGATCGCGTCCGAGATCGAGCGCCCAGGTTCGCGCTGCGCCATAGCCCGACAGGGTCTCGACGGTCACCGGTGGCTTGCCGCCCTCTGCACGGTCGCCGGGAGTAGGTTGCGGGTGAATAACCTCAGCGCCTGACGGTTTGCCTTTCCTGGACGAGGGAGCCGCCGAAGCCTTCTTCCCTTCCCTCGCTGTCCCCTGCCCTGTCGCGGGCTCAGTTGGGAACCTATCTCGATTGTCCCTGGTATCCTCACCGCGTTCGCCCTGAACCTTGCACGCAGCAAGCTGGCGGAGGGCAACCAGAGCCTCATCCCGCGGTCGGCCGGGTCGCAGCGCAAGGGCGAGATCGTCAAGCGTCAACACACTCGCATCGAACGCCCTGAGATGGGGGTTATCTAAGACCATACCGTCGACATCGCCATAGACCGCTTCGAAGAGATCGACCACGAACGCCCGATCGACCGCGCCGGCATCGAGATGCAAGTCGGCTGCCGCCGAGATCTGGTCTGGGATGTCGGTGACGTGGTGCGCGATGGCAAGGATCGGATCCTCTTTGCCAAGCACAGCCGCCAGCCCGCGCTTCATGGCCCGGCTTTCGCGGCCAGTTTCTTTTCCCTGGAAGAACACGAAGCGGCGTCGAAGGGCCATGTCCGTAAAGCCACCGACGTCGCGCTCATAGAAACTGTCGCCGGACAGACCTGCATAGGGACCTGACGGGACAAGACCAGTCATCTCGATCAGCCGCAAGAACGCGTCCTGTGTCCCCTCCACCTGTGATCGCAGGACGATGATTGGGGCCGGTCGCCGGATGATCTCGACCACGCGTCGCAGCGTCATGCGGAATGAGGTGATGGCGCGGGCGATGAGCAAGGCGGTAGCAAGATGTGCGACATGAACGGGAGGCGCTGCCAAGCCGACCAGCGTCGTGGCGTACGCACGCCGGTCGGGAATGGGTTCTGGGAGATCGAGGGCTGTGTCTGCTCGCAGGCTGACCGCCCTGGAAGGCGTGCCGGACAGTTTGGTGGTCGACTGCGCGACAACGGCGGCCGCTCCATCGGCCTCCGGCTTGACAGCGTCCAGTAACAGCGAGCCGAAGGTCCGGGTCAGCCAGGCAAGATCCGCGGACCGGTTGAATGTCAGCGAGCCGGTGTTAAAGGCCGGGGTGTAGCGCCGCACGAGATGGCCTTGCACGTCGATGCTCGACACGGCGATCAAGCCATTCGCCGAGGCATGACGGCGGGTATCGCGGGCTGCAAGATGACGCAGGCGACGGACAAACAAACGGGACAATCTGTTCATCGGGTACCCTCCCCGGTCGCGGCAATAATTGCCGTTTTGGGAAACCGCGAGCGCGCGCGGCCGCGGCTATAAGAGGGTCGAGACGCGGAGTTCGAGCGCGTCGCAAGCCAGTCGGAGACAAGGCGGCAGGTGGCATCACCCTTGGCTGCAAGCTCCGTCAACGGCAAGGCGATTGCTGCAGGCACCGCTGCTCGTCGCCGGGCATAGGCAAGAGACAGGCCGATCAGCACGGCAGGATCAAGATGGCGCTCACAGACGGATGAAGTCTGTGTTTCCGCCTCGGCGGCATCGCAGCGGATTGTGGACCGTCGGGATGAAGGCAGGGATGTGTCTGAGGATGACATGGGGACAAAGCTCCGCACGCAGCGTCCTATAGGGACGGCGGCAATAGAAGGGGGATGATGCGAGATGAAAGGCTGGAGGCGCGACAGGACATGTCCTCACGCCGCAGCACAGTCAGCGGTCGGTCAGCTATCGAGCAGCCGACGGGCAAAGCCGACGCGGATGCGCTGTGGCTGGCGGATCGGCGGCAGATCCTCCGCGGGCTCATCCTGCTCGTCAGCCTCGAAGGGGAGGATGACATCCTCATCGCCATCGTCGCTGTTAGACCCAAGAGCGTTGAGGTTGATCATCGCCCGACGGATCCCGGCTGGTGGAACGCCCGTGATGGCGGCCGGTGCCACCCCGGCCAGACCCAGCGCCTTGCGGGCCTCCGCTTCGAGAAGCTGCTGCACCCGGATGCCGAAGCGACGGCGAAGCTCGGCCATGCAGGCTGCCGCACCATCGATCTCCAGCAGGTCGTCGATCTCCGACAAGGCCCAGATGCCGGTCTCATGACTGCTCGGACGGCTTGCGCCATCGACAATGGCAACACCAACCGTATCGACCATGGTCCGCTTTTGGGTCTTGTACAGCCAGTCCGGCAGGATCATCGCAGCCGCCATCATTTTTGCCTTCAACTCCTCCAGCCGGCTCGTGTCGCCGTAGGACGCGAGCGAACGCTTGACATCCAAGATAGAAGCCGAGTGCCGGGCGCGGTTCACGATGATCAAGTCCGGGGTGTAGGATCCCTTAGCCGGGGCCTCGCAGTCGAGCTTAATGCCATCGAGATCATGCCAGGCGTTTCCGGCAATCGCCTCAATCGCCGTCTTCACGAGTGGAAGCTTGATCGACTGCGTCAGCACGATGAGATCCGGGTTCGCTTTCGATAGGCGCTCGACTGCCTGTTCCAGGAGCTTGCCTTCCCGGAAGCTGATGGCGCGGACCAGAGAGGCGACATGGACGTAGTGACCGAGGATCTCGTCATCAGCAGGCTCGCCATCGGCAATCGCGGCAATCGCCTTGTCGAGCAGAAGCTCGAGGTCGGCCTCGACCTCTGCGAAGCGGACGCTGTGCGGGAAGCGCCGAAGCGCTGGCGGCTCGACGGCCGTAACGGATGCACGGATGCCGAAACGGCGAAGGGTTTGGGGAGCTTCCCCGGTAGAGACAGAGGCAGTATGGGTACTCATAGCCCGATTCCTTTTCTAAGAAGGCGGAGGGTCAGGCCCTTGTCGGTGTTGGCGCACCGGCTCGGGCCGTTCATGTTCCCGTCTGGAACGCGTTTAGAGATGACAGGACCATACCTGGATCTCAAGGACCTCGGTGAGCTCGATGAGAACAGAGCCCGAACACGGTTAATTTCGGGCTCACGAGGTTGATAGGTGCTTACGGGTAAGTGTTTCCGGGAGCTAACGATGTCAGCTCCCGATACTCGCTTCAAAGCGAATGGGCCGGCAAGATGTCTGAGGCCGTCAGTTGGGGGAAATCGCGCGTCTCGATATCCGACCCAAGATCCTCCTTTGAGAAGAAGGCTCCCAAAGTCTCGTCGTCGTCAGCGTGAGCCGATACGAGCGACGGCCAAGCCTTAGTCTTAACATCGGCTACAGCGGGACTGCGAGCAACCGCCCGGTGTCCGGAATTGAACGCACTGTTCAGCGCGAGCTCCGTCTGCCGGTGCTTGGATTCTGGGGCCTGGGTAGCGATCTTGCCATCTTCAGGCACCACAGTGACGCCGCTGACGTCGGACGGAGTGATGGCGGCTGAATCCAGCCAGACCGGCATCTTGGTTTTCGCGGTTGCCCAGTCGAGAGCCGGAAGAACGTCCACCTCTAGCCAAGAACGAACCTTTGTCGCTTCTGGCCAGCTATCGATGCCGCCCAAGTCTTGGAGAACACTGAATACTCGAGCCCAGTGACTTCCATTTGCAAAGGTGGTGTCCCACACGACGCTCGGATCGAACCCACCCGGCTGTACGAACAACGCCAAACTCTTGAGTTCCGCCTTCGCAAGACGGGTAACGACCACAACCTCGTCGGCAAGCTTTGACTTGACCACGCGTTTGCCAGAAAGCGCTGCGGTGATCTTGGCTTGAATCTCTGCAACGTGCATGAGGAACAGCCGAAGCCCTTCCCGCACTTTCGCGACAATCAATGCTTTGAGGCCATCTACACCGCCGACATCCGCAGGGTCGATTGTCGGCGTCGGCTTGTCGTCGGTTTCCATAGCCAGGATCGCCTGCACGTCCTTGACCTTGATCGACCCGTTCGCTCTGCACAGATCGATGGCAGCCTCGATCTGATCATCCGTTGCCGCCGTCAGTCGAACGAGCACCGTGGAGTTGACGCCAAGATCGACCAGTCGAGGCCGGTATGGCGCGAGGACACGATGAATTGCGCGGAAATTTCGCGCGTGACGCTCTGTCATCCCGCATCGCTTCCCAACCCACTTTCCGAATGAACCTTCTGGAAGAAGCTCACTGGCATGCTCAAGATGCTCGCCAAGTTGAAAGGCCTGCTCTGTCGATTTCCGACCGAGCTGGTAGATATGGGATGCGCTATCTTCAAGTCTCCTTTTATCATCCTCAATGATATCGTATGCATCGTAGTCGAACTTGGTAGTCGTGATGGTGGCGTTCATATGATTATCCTTCAAACGCGTTTCAGATCACCACAACGCTTTCGCACTGTGAATTCACTTATTGTCGTTCTAAATCATACGCTTGTCAAATTTCATCAGTCTGCACGCCAAAGAAAAGCGCCTGCATATACTTATAACTAACCTTCGTTCTTGCCAAAATTAACCGTATTAATAACTGAAAAAAATTATTTTGCTGTGAGAGATACTTCAAGTATCTAAGGCCGCCTTTTGTCCTGGTGAGACGTTGATGAAGGTGGTTTGGAGAGTGCCGGGGGCCATGCCGTCCAAAAGAGTGAGGCTCAGGCGTAACAGGTGTTACCGCCACTGCGATGCTGAGGATTGCTATTTCG
Source organism: Ferranicluibacter rubi (assembly GCF_011603255.1). Taxonomy (GTDB): domain Bacteria; phylum Pseudomonadota; class Alphaproteobacteria; order Rhizobiales; family Rhizobiaceae; genus Ferranicluibacter; species Ferranicluibacter rubi. Next base: position 83,823 of record NZ_JAANCM010000001.1, read on the forward strand.
CCACATCTACGCGCCTGGTAGACCGCTTCAGGGCAGGAGACGGCGCGATGACGAAAGCGGTACTGACGACGAAAATCGATCCGACCTATGACGACCTGCCTGAGCAGCGCTATCATTTTCCAAGGACGTATCTGCGTCAGGTCGAGGCCGCTCTATCGGACTGGATTGTCTATTACGAACCACGGCGTCCGAGCGGCGACCTGATGCGTACAGGAGGCAAGCAGGCTTACTTCGCGACGGCACGCATAGCTTCCATCATCTCAGATCCGTCCAAACCGGACCACTTTTACGCGCTCATCGAGGATTTTCTTCCGTTCGATCATGACGTGCCATTCAAGGACGGCAGCCACTACTATGAAAGCGGGCTCCAAAAGGCCGATGGTTCGACGAACAAAGGTGCTTTTGGTCGCGCGGTGCGGACCATGCCCGAGACCGAATACGACCTGATCCTAGCTGCGGGCTTCGCCCATGTCCTCGGCGTCAAAGACCGGACTCGGCCGGTTCCTGACCCTGCCGAACAGGCGAATGACGGGTTTCGCGAGCAGAACCAGGTTGCCTATGAGCCTGAATTCGTGGAGCGCCGGCTCATATCCCAAGTCGTGCAGAGGCCGTTCAGGGACCGTGCATTCTCCGCCGCGATCAAGACTGCGTACCGCGATACATGCGCCGTCACCGGCCTCAAACTCATCAACGGCGGCGGACGCTCCGAAGTCGAGGCTGCGCACATCCGTCCCGTTGCCGACAACGGCCCCGATAGTGTTCGCAACGGCATCGCTTTGTCCGGAACAGTGCATTGGATGTTCGATAGAGGGCTGATTTCTGTCGACGACGACTACAGCATTCTCATTGCCGAGGGATCTGTTCCGGATACGGCGCGAAGGTTGATCAATTCTGATCTCCGCTTGATTTTGCCAGATCGGTTTGAAGACCGGCCGCATTCCCAGTTTCTGAGGCATCATCGGAACACGGTCTTCAAGGGATGATAGCGGAAATTATTTCCGGCGAGTACGATCAATAATCTACTTAACAGCGATTTCTTGCAGCAGCAGTTCCGCCTGAGCCAGTACCGTCTGGACAGCCTCCTGCTCCAAGTCCGGCGGATAGCCGAACCGTTTTAGAATGCGCTTCACCAGAATCCGCATTTTCGCTCGCGCACTTGCCTTGTGCTGCCAGTCGACGGTGACCGAGCCGCGCATCTGCTCGACGAGTTCGTGGGCAATGACACGAAGTTGCTCGCTGCCCATTGCCTCAACGGCATTGTCATTGCCCGCCAAGGCATCGTAGAAGGCAATTTCTTCTGGAGTTAGCCCCATCTCTTCGCCACGGGCGGAGGCAGCCTGCATCTCCTTTGCCAAGGCGATGAGTTCTTGGATCATCTCGACGGTGGAAATGGCGTTGGCATGGTAACGCGCTACGGCCTCCTCTAGCCGACGAGAGAAGGTTTTGGCCTCAACCACGTTGGATTTCGAGCGGCTCTTGATTTCGCCGTTCAGCAGCTTTTTCAGCGCCTCCAGGGCAAGGTTCTTTTTCTCCATCTTCTGGATGTCGGCGAGGAATTGGTCGGAAAGAACGGAAATATCGGGACTGTCGAGGCCCGCAGCTTTGAGGATGTCGACAATCTCGGCATTGGCCACAGCCTGATTGAGAAGCTGCTCGACAGCCAATGACTTTGCCCTATCGGAGATCTTGCCGGTGGCCGTGGTCTTGACGAGCGCGGCTCTAACAGCCTGGAAGAAGCCCACTTCATCCCTGATCTCGGCGGCATCATCACTCGCAGAGGCAAGTGCATATGCCTTGCTGAGTTCCAAAACGGCATCCTGATATCGCCGGTGGGCCTGTTTCTTGGCCTCCTGACTGTCGACCTTCGCGGCCTCCGCCTGCTGCCACCTCAGGATCCAGTCGATGCCGTCTGCAAGTGCTCTGAGCCGCTCGAAGGGCTTATGGCAGTGCGACGGGCGCAATGAAGAAGATTGGTGCACGGGGAATGGATACAGAGTTCGGCGATTCACTTCTCGAACTCGGATTTCTGGAAGATGCGATCCGCCAAGGCCGCGGACATGACTTTTGGGTGCTGACGACCTACACGACGCTCACGAATTATCAGCACTCACTGGGCGCCATCCCCTTCAGCGTGGCCGTGTTCGACGAAATTCAGGCCTTGAAGAACCCAGTCAGCCTGCGCGCGAAAGCCGGTGTCGCCGTGAACGCGGATTTCCACATCGGCCTGACCGGCACCCCGATCGAAAATACGACTATCGACCTCTGGGCCATCTTCGAGCAACTGTTTCCAGGACCACTTGGTACACTTCGCGATTTCCGGGCGCGATTCAAAAGCCCTGACGAAGGAAACATGAGCGAACTGAGCAACCTCGTGTTCAGTGGAAAGGACGGTCATCCACCCATGGCGCGGCGCCGTCTTAAGGAAAACGTCGCTCGTGATCTGCCGATTAAGCGGAGAGTTCTGCGGCCGCGGCTTATGCCCGAACATCACTCGCGGACTTACGAAGATGCCCGCTTGAAACTCGCGACAAGCAGCCGAGGCGGCGCCCTAAAGATGCTACACCACATTCGTACGGTTTCGGTCCATCCCGCTATTACGGCCTCTGAGGAGGCCCAAGCCTTCATTGAGATGTCTGCCCGCCTTTCTTCCTGCTTCTCCGTGCTGGAAACGATCCGGGGGAGAGGTGAGCGTGCGCTTGTCTTTATCGAACACGTTCAGATGCAGCACCGCTTCATCAGCCTGGTGAAACATGTCTTCGGACTGGAGCGGGTCGATCTGATTAACGGCTCCACTCCGATCCACCGGCGTCAGGAAATCGTCAACCGCTTTCAGCGACACCTTGCCAATGATCGAGGGTTTGATCTCCTCGTCCTCGGGCCGAAAGCAGCGGGAACCGGCCTGACTTTGACCGCCGCGACTCATGTCATTCATCTATCGCGCTGGTGGAACCCTGCCGTTGAGGAACAGTGCAACGATCGTGTGCATCGGATCGGCCAAACGAAACCTGTGACAGTGCATATGCCGATGGCCATTCACCCGGCCTTCCAGGAGCATTCCTTCGATTGCCTTTTGAACAGCTTGATGACGAAAAAGCGGAATCTGGCGAAAAGTGTTCTATGGCCCATGGGCGACACGGACGATGACGCCGATCAACTACAGGCCATGCTGAAAAACGATAGTCGCCGCTCAACCATCAATCCGGTGCAGAATGCAATGGCCGCGATGTTCAATCGAGAGGGGGCCGCTCTCCCGGAACTCTCAAAGGATGGCGGATACGAAATTGCATAGTATCCGATTTTCGAAGATCACTGTGTCCGGGCCAAAACTTATCCTGCAGATCGAAAAACTGGCCGTTGCGGCACCGCAACTGAGGCGGGAAGCGGAAATTATTGCCGCGTGCCCATGCTGTCGACTGATGCCCAAAGCCAGGGCACAAGATGACATCTAAAGGTCGCTCGCGATGGGAAGATAGATGAATTTTCAAGGCCTTTCCGTTAACACCCTAAAATCGTGTGTGAATCTCGGCCACCTGGGCGAACTATTTTAGACCAGTTTGCGCTTCAAATCAGAGACTTTCTCCCTGACCAAAGAGTGGCGTTTTCCAAGGAACTTAGGCTGCGTCTTTGACAATATGCGGGCCAACTGGCCACATTTAAAGGACGACGGAGAGGGTAGCTTGGGGCCCGCAGGCAATGACTGCAATGGGGCCGTATTCTGTCAGGCAGCTTGTGAATTTGTTCGGCGATAAGCCGACATCAACTTTCCGAGGTCCCTGGTTATCTGCTACCGAAACCAGTAGAAAAGACGTTAAATCACCCGATCAAGAATGGATGACATCGAATGGTCTTCTCTGCCTTCTTTCGCTTTCTGACGGGGGAAAGGGAAGTGCCGAAAGACATCGGTCCCACTGAAATCGGAGCTGATGTACCAATCAAAGCGTCAGGTCAAGACTTACTTCGCCGTGTAAGTTTCGCGGAACGCATCGCGACTATTCTGTCTGAACTGAGTTTGGAGGAAGGCCGCGTTTTCGCGGTTCGAGGTCAATGGGGCGCCGGGAAAACGTCACTCAAGAACCTCGTCATAGAGCAACTCGGCAGCCGCGAAGGCTCGGCTGACTGGATGGACTTCAATCCATGGCAGTGGGGTGACGGTGAGGCTATTGCCAAGGCTCTGTTTCAGCAAATCGCGGACAAAATTGGTGGAGCACTGTCCTCGAATGCGGGAAAGCGCGCCGCGATGTTCCGACGTTATGGCTCAACGCTCACTGGGAGCGCCGGCTCAGTAAAGAAGCTCGGCGCGAACGCGCCTCTCATCACTCTCGTCCTGGCGAATGCATCGGTAGTGGCGCTGGCGACGTCTATTGGATGGTCATTGCCCGAGGCAGCGACGGTCGCTAGATGGCTAACCGGTGCAAGTATTGTGCTTCCGGTCGTCGGATGGTTGCTGCTTTACTTTGGAAAAGATCGATGGGCCGAGCCAGTCGACAAGATCCGCGCTGACCTTGAATCCAGTTTGCGGGGTTTGGAAAAGCCGCTCGTGATCTTCGTTGATGACATCGATAGGCTGGAACCGGAGCAAATCCGATCGCTCATACGCCAAATCAAGGTCAACGCAAATCTTCCGAACATTGTGTTCGTGCTGCTATTCCAACCAAGCATCGTTGAACGTGCGCTCGATCCTATCGCAAATGGGCAAGGCCGCGAGTTTCTCAAAAAGATCGTTCAGGCCAATTTCGACTTGCCGGCTGTTTCAAAGCCGATGGTCCATTCCATAATGACAAAAGACCTAGACCAACTGATGGGCACCTATGCAGTCGCCGAAAACGGCTTTGAAGTCGTCAGGTGGGGGAACGCGTTGGTTGGCGCCATCCAACCCTATGTAGAAAACCTACGCGATGCGCGACGGTACGTCTCGTCCGTTGCCATTCACCTTCCGCTTCATACGGGTCGACAGGTGATGGAAGTCAATGTTGTCGACTTCCTTGTCCTTGAAGCGTTAAGGGTCTTCGAACCTGATCTACACTCTGCCATTTTCCGAGACCGGGATTTGTTTCTCCAAAACGGACGCTTCCGCGATGATCGCGCCGATGATGACAACCGTAGCAGAATCAAAGAACAGATTGCATCGCTTGATCCGCAACGACAACCGTTCGCCGAAGCGGCGATAAAGCAGCTATTTCCGAAAACCGAATGGGCCTTTGGTGGGTCGCACTATGGGAATGATTGGCTAAGTTCCTGGAACTCGGCCAAGCGCGTCTGCACGGCCAGATATTTTCCCCGCTACTTTGAACTGCAAACCCCGCAAGGTGAAATGTCGGAGAACGAGTTTTCGGACCTTCTTGAGATATCAGGAGACGGAAAACTGCTGAGCGAGGCAATCAAAAGTGTCGAAAGTCGAGAGCTGCTAGGCTCTCTTGCATCGAGGCTTGATGATTCCGTCGAAACACTTCCGACTGCAACGGCGTCTGTACTCTTACCAGCAATGTTTGAAATCGCTCAGAAGCTTGTCGACCATAGTGCGACGCCATTTGGGTCGCCGTGGACCTCCGCTTGGCGAGCGATAAGCTGGTACATTGATCGGCTCTCCAAGGAGGAGCGAGGAGCGCTTACACTCGCGGCGTTCCGATCGACCAAAGCATTGTCCGTCGCCGCTACGATCATCCACCTCAATGACCCGGAGTCGCAAGAGGAAGGTTCGCGTATCGAACCTAAGCTTGAGAGGGAGACAGTTGAGGAGATGAAAGCTGAATGGGTTCGGCAAATACGAGAGCGCGCAACGACACCGGACAAGCTCCTCGAAGATTCCGACCTCGGCTCATTGCTCTACCGCTGGAGAGACTACACCGAAAGTTTGGACGAACCGCGAAACTGGGTTAAGGCCACCGTCAAAACGGATGAGGTCTTTGTTACTTTATTGAAACGGCTAATGACCACGGGAACCAGTCACACGATGGGCGACTTCGTTTCACGAAGCGTGGATTCCATCCGGCTTAACACAATCGAGGATTTCTTAGGCATAGGCACCGCACAAAGACGGCTCGCTATGTTGAAACGACCTGCCGATGAGCTCGGGAGGCGAGCTGTCGACGCGCTCGCAAAGGCTTTGTCCGGCAAAGCAGAGCATTGAAAAGTTCTGCTTTGCTTCAAGATCACTTGCTGCCAATAGCGGCGGCTTTCTGGATGCCCAACAGGCAGGTCGATCGTCTAATAGGGGCGCGCCTACCCGCCATTCAAAGGCTCAACCGATCGACGGGTAGCTTAATCGAAGCCCGGCCACGGGCTATTCTATCTGGGCGCCAACTGGCAAGCGGCATGTCTGCCGCAATCCTTGACGAAACCAGATCGAGGCGGTCGGACGGTTCGTTCCAGACCATTCTTCGGGTTCAAGCCTGAGTGCCAGCGCAAGTACAGGGCCGGCCAGTTACCGAAAGTTCTGCGGCCAGTGCCCGACGGTAGTGCAACGGCACCAAAGCCAGGTGGTCGAGGAGATAGTTCGCAAAGGGCCCAGGGTGCGGCAGCGCGGATACCTTGAGAGGTGCGGTCAAGGTAACCGCCTTGGCCTGGAAGGCCCCACGGGCAGTGACCACAAGCGCGCCCTGGGCCTCAGCTTTCTCGGCAACGACGATGCAGGGCAAAGTAAACCGCACGCCCTGGCGCAATTCTTCGCAGCGCCAGGATATCCTCCGACTCGGGTCGGCGTCATCGTCGTCGGGTTCATCAAGGGGGTAAAACGCATCAACACGCGGCGTGCCGAGGCCGGGGCCGTCGCCGAAATAGGGTGTCAGATACGGCTTGGGCACGTGGGGTACCTCCAGCAGATCTTCGAGCGCTACGTCGAAATGGTCGATGGCCAGGAAATGAAACGGGCCGGATAATGTTGCTTCAAGATGCACCTTGTCGGCCGCGCGATCTCCCTCGTTACTGATTTCGATATCGATGGGGCGTATCACGCCTGGCTTGCTTAAGATCTTGGGCAGGCCGCTCGCCCAGATATGGAGGTGGCGCCGGTAGCTGTCGAATTCCTGTTCGTAGCGATCCAGCATGCCGCTAGACACAGCCCCGACCGGCGTAATGCTCGGTATCTGGTAGGCCCCCAAACTCATGGGACGCGCACTGGGATATCTCGCCTCAAGGGTTGATCGGGGCACTTCCGGATCAAGTGCCAGCGACGTGCGGTAGATGCGGTCGACGCAGTCCTCGCAGATGCCATCTGGCGGCGACACGAGGTCATGTCGGCGGTTATGGTCGGCTGTGGCGGGGAAGTTGAGGACCAGGTTCGGTTGCGGACCAAGCTGCCGCCGTAGATCGGCGATGGTCTCGTCCCGCTCGTCTCCGTCTGCCGGCCGGCGCCAAGTGCGGGGCGGCCTGACATGAAGCAATCCGACATGACGTGCCAGGCGAATAGGGAGACTATCGTCCGCAAGCAGGATCAGGTCGGGAATGTCTCGGGCGATTACGGTCGCTTCGGCGACAACACGGTTGTCGGGATCGTCAAGATCGAATCGCTCTCCATCAAGGTCCTTGGTGCGGTAGAGCGGCCCGAACTCGATCGTCACCGCAATATTGGCGTCAGGCGTCGACAGTCGTACCGGACGGTCTCCACTATCCTCGATGCGGCGCGCCAGTTCGGCGAAATCGGCGGCGCGCTTGCGCAAGCGGCCGCTGCTGAACTTGTGCTGATCCATCTCGGTGCCGACCTTGGTTGGCACGATAAGACGGATCGAGGTCGCGTTTGGCGCAAGCTCTTTCCAAGGCAGCTCGGCCAGTGAGCGGAATTCGATCAGGATGTTGGTGTCGAGGCAGAACACCACTTCAGTGGCAGCAAGATACTCGGCGACAGTCATCGTCATGGACACCGCAGATCGCCAACACTATCGAGGATGGCCAAAGGGTCGGTTGATTTCGACAAGAAGTGGACGCCGGCGCATGTCCTCACCGCTCTACTGCGCCTTAGTGCTGGAACTAACTCGCGAGCATAGCGCTGCGAACGTGCTGTTGTTGTCATTGCATTTCCACCCGTCACTGATCACAGACCGTCTAGCAGAACTCAGGTTCTAGGTCGCGTGACTTGACACTGCTGCGCGCTATAAAATGTCAGCTCTTGGGCAATGAAGAATCAGGTCAGAACGGCGAGAATGAAGGCGCATAGCGGAAATCATTTCCGCAAGGGGGCCGACAGCCGACGGTCCGTTGCCAGAAAACCACCTCGAATACCTGATATCAGCGTGCTATTTGTTACTCGGGGTCAAGTTCAGCCCCGCGCTTCCGTTGCCGATTTACATACAACTCGGTAGTCGAAAGACAATTACGTCATGGAGCCTGACTGGCCGTCAGGATTTGGTCGCTCAGTTCAAGGGCGACCTTTGCTGAGATGAAATTGCAGGCCTCGTGGACACCGTCGTTTTTCTTACTATCGCAGTAGTCCGAGACGGACTTTACGCATATGAACATGGGTTTGACGACGTTGGTGTTCTTCGCCGCGTAATAGAGGCCGTAAGCCTCCATATCAGCCGCCAGGATATCCTCGTTGAGGCTCTTTATCCTCGGTATCATGTACTCGTCCGCTATTACCGCTCCGCCCGATGCCACCGGTCCGTATCGGACTTGCGGAGAGGTCAGGTCGTAGTTGGGCGCTAGACCCTTGATGGTTGTAATTTCCTCGTGGGAGAACTTGTATCCGGAGGTCCGCATGGCGCGGCATGCGGAAGTGACCGATGGGTGCTCCACCGCAAGCGGCGTGGGACGGGCATAAAAAGTTCTCCGGCCATGGGTGATCGAGCTGTCTTCGTTCACGATTTCCACGTCGGTCACCCCGGCCATGGCTTCGGGAAATTTCTCGATGGCCCATTTTCCGTAATCCCAGTCAAAGACCTGCTGGAAAAGAACGATATCGCCCAGTTTGACCTTTTCTGGCATGCCGCCGCATATCCCGGACATCACTATAAGTTTGGGCCTGTATTGCAAAAGGAGCACCTGCGTCGCGGATGCGACGGAGGACTGGCCTGCCCTCCCAATCGCGAACGCTACGCCTCTTCGATTCCTGCCGTCAGAGGAAGTGAAGGCGAAACGCTTCACGCCTTGCATCTCTTCGCAATCTACGAGGGTCAGCCGTTGATTGTACGCAGCCATCTCGCTGTCCAGAGCCGTGATAATGCAGAGATCGACATCATACCGACTGTTGCGGCTTAGCTGGCGCGCCTTCGAAACGCGTTTAGCGTAGGAGAGCTTGTCGCGAAGGTCTTCTTTCCACGTCCCTCCATCATCCTCTTCGATCACCGCGAGGACGTGGGAGCCGATCGTCTTCGACACGGCCGATACGGCGCTTGGTTCCTTGGTGATCCCAATGATGTCTGCCGGGATATGGAGCGTTTCCGTCTGAAAGATTTCGACAAGTAGGTTCTCAACAACTTCGTAGCTCGGAATGCCTCGGCCTTTTTTGTATTGAAGCGTGAGGTCCAGGATCGCGATGTCAAACATGTCGTTGCGGAGTTTCTCCGTGGCCGACCGAACGTCGTCCGCCACTGCGACGTCACCTTCTTCGCAGCCGCATTCAACCAGCAGCGCGCTAATCTTCGACGCGATTTCCTCGCGGTCATGGACGACCAAGGCCCTCATTCAAGCTCTCCAGTTCATAATCAGGCTCTGGAGATCGTCTCTCCATCCGGTGTCTTGATAGCGGACCACGCCAAGGAAATTCTTGCCAATCTTGGCGGCAGCGGTCGCTGCGATCTTGTCCAACCCCACAAGTTCCGTCATCCGCTCTTCGGAGCGCGCTGCTTCGAAGTAGTCGAAACCCGTGATGATTATAGTCGGAAGACTCACCTCGAAGAGGTAGAGGTATTCGATGATGTCGAGACCACCTAAATTAGCATGGCCCCCTCTAGCGACATTCACTTTGCCCGATCGGATGTCGATCGACATGTCCAGAAGCAGAAGAGACCAGGGGCAACGGCCGAGTTCGTCGATCGCCGAAACAGAAGTGGTCGACCGGTGAAAGGACGAACCTTGCGGGCACGAAGGCCGCGCTACCAGCGCAATATCTTCAAACTTGTCGTCACGGTCTTCTACGATCAAAATCTTCATCACGCGCAGGTGCCTACGGGAAGCAGGATGTGGAAAGCCTTGCGGCGCTTGTAGATCTTGATCAGAGACGGTTCCCCGATAACGGAGGCAGCGAGGAAGGCAACTTTTTCAAGTCCCGTGTTTCCGCTGTTGAATATGCCTTCGGTGTAACTACCCGAAGGCCTGCCTTCAATGGTCCACTCCGCGTCATCGTCACCCCGTCTCGGCGACGAGAAGAGTACCAGCATCTTTCCACTGGATTTAATGGGTTTGATCCGCAAACGGGTTTTGTTCCCAGATCCGTACTTGACTGCGTTCAGCGTCAACTCCGACATGGCGACAAAGAGATTGCGGATATTCTGAGGCAAGACCTCAACACCCTGAAACTGTTGCGAAAGACGCGGGAAAGCAATTTCATCGTTCTGAACCTCTTGTTCAAACCGACCTTCCACCGCCAGCAGCAGTTCCGCGAAACTAATTGACTTGTCACGCGCGTGCGCTGGGGACTTGAACCATTCCCGAAGTTCCACCGCGGTCTTGTTGATGGCCTGAAGCGCGACCCGTTCTGCAGCTAGGACATCCGACGGCGAACGCGTCGAGCGCGCATCGGCGGAAGCCGCCTCGATCACACTTTTGAGGTTGTGCACGAGCTCGCCTGAGAGCAACTCTTGGGCCTCTCCAAGGAACACGTCCAGTCGCGATCGGATCCACTCGATGACCGCGTCTATCAGGTCTTCCTGCGAGTTCGTCTGCGCGAACCCCTTGATGAAGGCGTCGAGGTCGGCCTGGCTGGGCACGAAGTTAAAGAGCGCCGTCTCGGGTGAATTGCGACCCGTGTGCATATATCTCCGGACCCAGTCGCGGACCGTCAGGGACACGACCTCTCTATACATCGCGAACATCGCGTTCTTCACCGGAAGACGGAGGTTAAATGCCAGCCTTGCCGCCTCAAGCGACCGATCAAATTCGCGGCGGATGTTGTCGTGTCGAATTCGTATCGCAAGTACCGACTCGATCCCATGCGCCGGGTTGGAAAAAAAGACTTCGATGGCCTGGAATGCCATCTGCGCAATGTAGGTTTCGTTGTTCCGCGCCAGATAGCTGGCGCTTTGCTTGTTCGAAAAATAATGTGAAAACTTGGTTTGCGCCTGCGATATAATATCTAGGGAGTTGTATTTTTTCGAGAGAGGAATGTAGGCTTTGTAGATGTCCGCCGTCGCGGAGAGCGCCTCGTTCTTGATCGTGTCCCAATTGATCTCAAACTGGTTCGCGTTGACGCTCATCAAGGACAGGACGCTGATCACCGCCTTCTGTTCTTTCTCGAGTTCCTGCCCAGTGATCGTATCTTCCGAAAACTTGAATTTTTTAACTAGAGCTTCTAAGGCGTTCATCCGTTCGCTTATCGCAGCAGTGAAATTGTTCTCCAGATTCAGATGCAGTATTTCATCGGCGGTCAAAAAGCGCCGTAGGAATACGATCGACGCAGCCCCGTACTCTACCGCTAGTGCGTCAGCGAACACATCGACGCGAGGGAATTGTTCTGCCCAGGGCCGCATCGCGAAGCGCAGGATGGCTGAGTCATGCCGACGCTCCTCACTCTGGCGGAGCATTAGCACGAAAATGGCATCGCGGTTCTTGAGGAACGGCTTGATCCGGTAAGTGTCGATGATCGTATCTAATGTGGTCCAGTCGATGCCCGAAAGGTACCGCTGCGTACCGAAAAGCGGGATATTCACGCGGATCGCTTCAAACCATTCATTGAAACGGAATTCGGCCTCGTTCCGACGCTGTCCCCAATGGAAAACCTTGATCCATCGCCTTCCGGTGGCGGCAATGACAGCGACCTGCTTTTCAATCAGACCGTCGATCTCCTGAACACTGTTGACGAGGCGTCCGCACGCGTGGGTGTGTCGAAGGAATGCGTATCCGCGGGGCGAGGTCGCGGTCCAGGACGTCAGTGCCCCGAAAAGCGCGATCTGTGTGAACAGGTCGAAGAACTCGGTCACGAGATTTTGACGGGGCCACATGTAGAGCGAAGTCATGAAGACCCGTAGAACTCTCCCGGCGGTAGAGAAACTATATCTCGTGGTCCAGGAAGACAGCTCGTGGAAATCCGCTATGTCTGGATACTTCTCGAAACGAAGGCGATAGAGCGTCTCGAGAAGCGGCCTGCTGATCTGCGGTCCCGACCCGGCCTCCAGCGAGAACACGGCACGATAGAATTCCGCCGTTTCCGAGGTCAGCCCAAGCGTCGAGAAGACTGCGGATGTTCCGTCTATCTCCGTAGCGATCGAAGCGCCTGATACGTGGTCGACTATGGCGTTCAAGCGGGAGTTTCGAGTGGTTCCAGCGAGTTTGCTGAGCAAACGCACCTCTTCCGGCGAAGGGGCTGCACAACTGGCCAGGACAGCTTCGTAGAATCTGGCGACCAATATGACGGCGTCGTACGGGTGAACAAGTAGAGCGAGATAGAATGTGTGCGATGCTGAGGCGCTGATCACGTGATTGTCGTCGATCAAGGTCTGGATGACCTCTCTCTCCGCGTTCAGTATATCGGTGTCGGCAAAAAGCTGCTTCAGGAAGAAGTCGAAATGGTCGGAGTCCGGCTCCGCGGTGAAGTAGTAGCTCAACGGATAGAGGAGACGCTGGCGAAGCCAGTCAGCATACATCCCGGCGCCGAAATACTGCGAGATATCTTCGTTATTGCTACCGAAAAGTGCGCAGTAAGCCTTCATGACGAAAACACATTGGGACCTTCCGCGCGACTCACCAGAAAATTCCGAGGCGATATCTGTATCAAGACCTCCTGACAGGACCGCGGTCGAAAGGAGTTTGTCGAACTCATCGATATCTCGATACATGTCGATGTTGTATTCGACATAATCGCATAACAGATCGAGGTAACTCACAGCACTGCGATCGGTTTTGTTGAGCTGGCAAAGAAACAAGAAGTCTTTCTTTGAGAGTTCTAACGCCGTGAATGCCTCGTCCGGTTTAAGAAAAAGGAGCTTCTTTCGCAGGAACGAATTCAAGTTTGAGATGGCCGAGGTATCGGAAAGCAATTGGGAAATCTTCCATCGAAACGGCCTGTAACCCCGGTCCCCGCGGGCAATGTTTTTGAGGTCCAAACCGATCGACTTACGGATTCTACGTTCCATCACTCTCGGCTATACAGATTCGCGCGGTGCGTGCAATAGGGCATCCGGCATTACAGACGACACCCTGCATGTTTCCGTTGTAGAATGGAAGACGTAAGGCAGCACTGTCTTTGTTTGCTCCCAAGCATGGCAGTTCAACCGTTTTGCCTTCGTACGCTATAGCTTCTTCGAAAGAGGTGTATGTCCGCTTTCAGGGAGAGTTTCTACTCACTGGGCGACCGGAATGAGGGCGCAAAGCGGAAATTATTTCCGCCTCGGGGCCGTGAGCAGACCGACTGGTTCTGGAGCTCAAGGAAGAATTAGCTGCCATAGAGCGTGAGAGACCTTCATGACCGATTCCGACGCCTCGGAGTCGTTTGACGCCCTTTCAGCTTGCCGCCGTTAGCGGACGTTGCGTCTGAACGCCGAACTGAACCTGCTCGTCTCTAATTTTTAGTCCTTTGGGAATAAGCGCCGTTGCAGAACGTCTTCCGTTGGCCAATCGCGGCCGAACCGAAGGACACCGAGCCATGAAGACCCTTTTCGCAGCCATCACCATTCTTTCCGCCGCGGCTTCGACCGCGCTTGCGGGTCCCGCCGGCGACATGGCGAAGGCGCATATCGAAGCGATCGCCAAGGGCGATAGCGCCGCGGTCACCGCCGCCTATGCCCCGTCCGCAACGCTTCACTGGGTCGGGGGGCCGCTCGATGGCACCTACACGGGCCCCGAGATCGTCGCGACCTGGGCAAAGTTCGCCAAGGCGCAGACGGGCCTCAAGGCCACCATCGTCGAGATGCGCGAGAGCGTGAACTCGAAGGGCGCCACCGTCGTCGCCGATGTCGTCTTCGCCAACGACAACAAGATCCCGGTGCGCTACGTCATGATGTTCCGGGACGGCACGCTCACCGATGAGATCTGGCAGATCGACCCCGCGCTGGAGAAGTAAGGCATGTCCACCGACGAGATCGCGGCGCGGATCGAACCGCTCATTCCGGGCCTGAGGCGCTATGCCTATGCGCTGGTGCGCGACAGCGACGCCGCCGACGATCTCGTCCAGGACTGCCTGGAGCGCGCCGTCGGGCGCTGGCACCTGCGCCGGCCCGACGGCGACCTGCGCGCCTGGCTATTCGCCATCCTGCGCAACCTCCACATCTCAGGCCTGCGCCAGCACAAGCGGCGTGGGCCCCACGTGGCGCTCGACGAGATGGCCTCGCCGCCGGCGGTGGACGGCGACCAGGACGGTCGCGCCGGGCTCCGCGACGTCCTGGCTGGGCTCGATGCGCTCAGCGAAGAGCACCGCACCGTCCTCCTTCTCGTCAGCGTCGAAGACATGAGCTACGACGAGGCGGCACGGGTGATCGGGCTTCCGGTCGGCACGGTCATGTCGCGCCTGTCGCGGGCGCGTGAGAAGCTGCGCGCCATCCTGGAGACCGGGATCCGCGCGCCCTTGAGGAGAGTCAAATGAGCCGCAGGGACACGCCCGTCGGCGAGGACGACCTGCAAGCCTATGTGGACGGACGGCTCGAGGCCGAGCGGCTGTCCGCAGTCGAGGCCTATCTCACGGAGCGACCGGAGATCGCCGCGGCCCTCGATCGCGACCGCGAGATCGCCCGGACACTGCGCGAACGCCTTGCCTTCAAGGCCGGGGAGCCGATCCCGGCGCGGTTACGAATCGCCAACATCCGCGAGGCCCGGCGCGGTCGGTTTGCTGTCACGCGTCTGCGCCTCGCGGCTGTCATGGGCTGGCTGATCCTCGGCAGCTCCGGCGGGTGGCTGGCGAACGACGTCCTGCGCGTGCCGCCGCAGATGCCTCGCGTGGCGGTCATGGCCGACGAGGCAATCGCGGCGCATCGCACCTTCGTGGTCGAGGTGGTCCATCCCGTCGAAGTGCGCGCGAACGAGGAGGCGCATCTCCTGCAATGGCTGTCGAAGCGGCTTGGAACGCGGCTGTCGGCTCCGGACCTGACAGGGCTCGGATATCGGCTGATGGGTGGGCGCCTGCTGCCTGCGGGCGCAGGTCCTGCCGCGATGCTGATGTACGATGACGACCAGGGCACGCGTCTGACGCTCTTCGTGAAGACCGACGAGAAGGCCGAGACGTCGTTCCAGTTCGTCGAGGAGGACGGCATCTCCGCCTTCTTCTGGCGCGACGCCGGCCTTGGCTACGTTGTCTCGGCCGAGGCACCGCGCGAGCGGCTGATGCAGGTGGCGACCGCCGTCTACGACAGCCTGAACCGCTCGGCGCCGAGCCTTTCCGGCGATACGCTGTGACGCTCGACCAGCTTCGCGTATTCGTCGCCGTGGCCGAGCGCGAGCATGTAACGGAGGCGGCGAAGGCGCTGAACCTCACGCAGTCGGCGACGAGCGCCGCTATCGCTGCGCTGGAGGAGCGCCACGATGTCCGGCTGTTCGACCGCGTCGGACGACGGATCGAACTGACCGAAGCGGGGCGCCTGTTCTTGCCCGAGGCCCGCGCGGTGCTTGCGCGGGCCGAGGATGCCGGCCTCATGCTTTCCGAACTTGCCGGACTGAAGCGGGGTCGTCTCTGCATCGTCGCCAGCCAGACGGTGGCGAACCACTGGTTGCCGCCGGTGCTCGCGGGCTTCAAGGCCCGCCATCCCGGCATCGAACTTCGGCTGAGCATCGCCAACACGGCGCGCACGGCCGAGGCGGTGCTGGATGGCACGGCCGATCTCGGCTTCGTGGAGGACGAGCTCGGCGATGTCCGGCTCGGCACGCAACGCGTCGCCGATGATCGGCTGATGCTGGTCGCGGCATCAGGGCACAGAGGCTCTGGGTCTCCCGTCGCGGCCGGGGATCTTGCATCGGCGCGCTGGGTGCTTCGCGAACGAGGCTCGGGCACCCGCGCGATCCTCGAAGGTGCGCTCGAAGCCTTCGGTGTCGATCTCACCGCGCTGTCGGTCGAACTCGAACTGCCCTCGAACGAGGCCGTGCGCGCGGCGATCGAGGCGGGCGCCGGCGTCGGGATCCTCCCCGCCGTGGTCGCGGATGCCGCCCTTCGCACGGGGACACTGGTGGCGCTACCCTTCGACCTGCCGTCGCGCGGGTTCTATTCGGTGTTGGCGAGGGACCGTCACTCGAGCCGCGCCGTCGCCGCCTTTCTCGCCGAGCTGCCGACGATCAAGGTGCCGCCGGCGTGATCGATGGATCGACCACGTCCGGACGACATTCAGTCGACGCGATCGTCGAGCGTCTCGCGGCGCTGCCCGGCAAGGCCAACCTGTTCAACCCCTATGCCGGGTTCGACGCGGAGATTGAGGACGCTGACGCGCCGGTGACTCGCCGTCGCAATCTTCAACGCTATCTCGCCGCGTTGGCGGATCGCGGCGTCCGTGACCTTTGGCTCGGCGAAGCGCCCTCGCGCTTCGGAGCGCGTCGGACGGGCGTGCCGTTCACCGGTGACCGGCGGCTCGCCGACCTGTCGGAGCGGCTCGGCCTCGATCCGCCGCTGGCGCGGGCGACCCGCGAGACCCTGCCGACACCGGAGTCTGGAACCTCCCTGGAGATCTGGAACGCGATACCCGACCCGCTGCCGCTGTTCTGGAACGCGGTGCTCTTCCATCCCCATCGCGGCGTTCTGCCCTTGCGCAACCGGACGCCCACCTGGACCGAGATCGCCGAACATCGGAAGGTGCTGGAGATAATCGTCGCGATCTTCGCGCCGCGCCGAATCCTCTGCATCGGCCGGGTGGCGCAGCGTGCGGCGGACGGGCTCGGTATCCCCGCCACCTACGTGCGCCACCCCGCCCAGGGCGGCGCCGTCCGGTTCCGTGCTGGCGTCGCCGCGTTCCTCAACGACCGACCGCCGGCGGATGCCCCTCCTTCTCTCAGTCGGCCTTGAGGCAGGGCGAGACAAAGAGATCTCCCCTCCAGGCGCCGCGCACCGTCCTCGTGCCGACGATCAGCCAAAGCAGCGCCAGCACCGCGACGAGCAACGTGCCGAAGACGTGGATGGCAGCGATCGGCAAAAGGGTGCCGAGCTTCAGCGTAGTCACGGCATAGACACCAAGCGGGAACGTGTAGCCCCACCAGCCGATGTTGAAGGGAAGGCCATCGCGCAGGTAGCGCAGCGTCACGAGCACAGCCATCGCCAGCCACCAAAGCCCGTAACCCCAAAGGAGCAGACCGCCGAAGAAGCCGAGCCCTTCCGCAAACGCGCCGAAACGCTCCAGCCCGTTGGCGGAAAGGATCGCGGGTGCCGCGCCGCCCAGCGTCATCAGCCCGAGCGCGCCAGTGCCGATCGGTCCGAGCGCCAGCCAGCTCGACGCCGCCATGTTGGCGTGCGGCAGCTTGTGGATGGCCATGCGCAGGAGGAGCACGACAAGGATGCTGAGCGCGATCGGCACCGACAGCGCCCAGAGCGCATAGCAGAGCGTCAACACCACGAGCTGTGAATGCGGGTCGACGAGATGCGGCGCGAGCAAGCCGCCGGAGACGGCGGCGACTTCGGCCGCGACCACCGGCAGGAGCCAGACCGCCGTCATCTGGTCGATCGAGTGGCTCTGCCGGGTGAACATCATGAAGGGGATGGCAACCCCGCAGGCTGCTGCCATCGCAATGTCGATCCACCAGAGCGTCCCTGCGATCCTGACTGCGACCTCACCATAGCGCGGCAGGCCGAAGATCAGGAAGCCGTTGACGATGGTGGCGAGGCCCATCGGGATGCAGCCGAAGAACATCGACACGACGGAATGGCCAAAGATGCGCTTGGCCCCGTCGAAGAAGAAGATCCAGCGGGCGGCGTAGAGGCCGGCGAAGAGTGTGAACAACGCGATGTTGAACATCCAGAGGCCCTCGGCCACCGGATGCAGCATCGGCATGTCTGCCTGGAACTGCGAGAGCGCGATTGCCAGGATCCCGGTGCCCATCGTGGCGGCGAACCAGTTCGGGGTGAACTGGCGCACGACCTCGCGCGGGCTGTCGAGGCGCGACAGCGGTTGGAGGCCGAGGGTGACGGCACGCATCTGTTCGAAGGTCATTGGCGGGGTCCTTATCCTGCTGGGGACCATACACAACGGGAATCGTTCGATCCAACGCGTTGTTTTGGTCATTTCGATCGATGGAGGCGATTAATCCTTCAGGCGCTTCGCCCCGAATAAATTTTGCCGCCACGGGAATAAAAGGCTTCCGCAAGCGTCTTTTTGTCGAACCCGTACTTCGAGGACCTTGTGATTCCATGCTGAAGACGCTTTTCCTGACCCTGGCCTTCGCCGGGGTGTCACTCTCCTCGGCAGAGGCGCAGGACGCGCACGCCCATCAGCACTCGCCGATGGTGCCGGCCACGCCCGACGGTCCACACTATGCCGAAGCGACCGCGGAGGCGATGGAGAGGATGCACGCCGGCATGATGTCGGCTCCGGTGACCGGGGATCCCGAGCACGACTTCCTGTCCCAGATGATCCCGCATCACCAGGGCGCGATCGACATGGCCAAGGCCGTCCTCGGCTCGACCCGGGACCCAGCGATCCGCAACCTCGCGCAGTCCATCATCACCGAACAGACCTACGAGATTACGCTGATGCGCTCGATGCTCGCCGCATCTGCCGACAAACCAAAGCCCGTTCCGGAGACAACCCCATGACCCGCATCGCCATTCTCGCCGCCGCGCTCCTCGTCTCGACATCGGCCTTCGCGCTGCCCGCCGCCTCAGACCGCGTCTACACCGCCGACCAGAACTCCAACACGGTCTCGGTCATCGACCCCGTCTCAAACAAGCTTCTGGGCCAGATCCGGCTCGGCAATCCGCGGCCGGACGTTCTGAGCCCCCTCTACAAGGGCGAGGTCAACGTCCACGGCCTAGGATTTTCGCCGGACCACAAGACGCTCGTCGTCGTCTCGACGGTGACGAACTCCGTCACCTTCATCGACACGGCGACCAATGCCGTGAAGGGCACGACCTATGTCGGGCGCAACCCGCACGAGGCCTTCTTCACGCCGGACGGGAGGGAAGTCTGGGCGACGGTGCGCGGCGAGGACTACCTCTCGGTGATCGATGCCACGACCTTCAAGGAGACGGGCCGCATCCCGACGACAAGCGGCCCCGGCATGACCAAGTTCTCGCGAGACGGCAAGCTCGCCTTCGTCGCCAACTCGTTCAACCCGGTGCTCGAGGTCTTCGACGTCGCGAGCCATAAATTGGTGAAGCGGATCCCCGTCGTCTCGCCCTTCGTGCCCTTCGTGCAGGTGAGCCCGGACGGCAGCAGCGTTTGGCTGACGCACAAGGACGTCGGTAAGGTCACACGCGTCGATGCCAGGACGCTCGAGGTGAAGGAGGTGATCGACAGCGGGCCGGTCTCCAACCATCTCGGCTTCGGAACGGTGGACGGCGAGACGCTGGTTTACGTGACGATCGGCGGCGAGAACGTCGTGAAGGTCTATAGGCCCGGCGAGACAACGCAGCTCGTCGCGACTATCCCAGTCGGCGCCCTGCCGCACGGCATCTGGGGATCGGAAGACGGCAGCCGCATCTTCGTCGGGCTGGAGAACGGCGACAAGGTCGACGTGATCGACACGGCCAAGCAGAAGGTCGTGGCCGAGATCCCGATCGGTCAGGCCCCGCAGGCCCTCGTCTTCGTGCCGGGCGCGGTGCCCGACGGTGCGGGAACCCAGAACCTCATGCCGCTGAAAACGGGTCCGGAGAACCTGACGCTCTCGCTGAAGGCACCCGAGGGCGCCACCGGCTCCGGCATGGTCGTCTCGCGCAATCTCGGGCTCGTCGATACGATCGACGTCAGCATCGCCAAACTGAAGCCGATGACGGAGTACGGCGTATTCTTCGAAGGACAGGACGAGCCCGTCGTGGTGTTGAAGACCAACGACAAGGGCGCCGGCATGGCCTCCAGCATCGGTCCGGTGCGCACGATCGGCGCCCCCAGGGAGCCGACGGCGGGCAAGGAGCCGCGGCTGGTTGTGGTCGAGGGTCTGAAGGGCACGGCCAGCCCGGTCCTCGCCAGCCGCTAGAGACGGCTGGGTCCAAAATCGCCATTTTCGGCGCGAGCAACAGTCCGCGCCGAATTGGCTTGGTGGCATGTTCGCTGCTTGTGGCGCTGTCTTTGGGGCCGATCGATTGGACTCAAATTTGGGTGTCGCCGAACCCGTCGGGAGCAACTGAATGTCAGCTATCTACGAGTAGCAGCAGTAAGCGGACAGGCGGAAAACCACCCCATTTCGGCAGTAGTACCGACCAAAAAAGAAGATCTGCTTTCGGTATTCGGCCGAGGCCCGGTGGATGGCTGAAATGAGGGCGCAAAGCGGCAGTCGCTTGTCGGACCAACGCAGACTGCGGATCTCCGTTGGACTTAATCTCTCCTTTCTGAGCCAACAAAATCTATAAATGCCCTCAGCGGCGCGGGCATGAACCTGCGGGAGAAATACAGGCTGGGACCGTCGAAGGTCGTCCACCATTCCGGCAGAACTGGTTCGAGGTCGCCAGAAGCGAAGTGTGGCTGCAACCAGTTTTCGAACGTGTAGATCAGGCCACGGCTGGATCGGGCGAAATCAATTGCGGCGGCGGCGGCATCCACCCCTACGACCAGCCGTCCCTGTGGATCGACCGTGAGCGCTTCGCCCTCCCTTTCGAACTCCCAGAGCACGTAAGCCCCGCTGGAGAATCTAAGTCGGATGCACTCGTGATCAAGCACATCCTTTGGATGCAGAAGCCTTCTTCGACCCGCAAGGTACGATGGACTTGCGGCGAGTGCGCACCGCTGTCTGCGCGGGCCCAACGGTACGGCGATCATGTCTTGAGCGAGATGTTCGCCATAGCGGATGCCTGCATCACATCCGGCGGCGACGGCGTCCACAAGTCTATCCTCGACCACGAACTCCATGCGCACGCCAGGATGCATTTCAAGGAAGCGGCCAACCAGCGGCGGCAGGATGTCTACCATGACTGCTCCAGTCACGTTGAGCTTCAGCAGGCCGCGCACCTCGCGCTGAGAACTTGCAGCATCTTTCAGGGCAGCACGAGCTTCATAATAAAGCGGCAAAAGACGTTCCGCCAGCGAGCGGCCTGCATCCGTTGGTGAAACGCTCCGCGTAGTCCTTGTCAGCAACGGGACGCCAACCTGCCGCTCCAGGCGCTTCACGCGTTCGCTGACCGAAGACGGCGACAGCCCAAGCCGCTGCGCGGTCTTCCGGAAGCCGCCAGTGTCGCAGATGTCGAGAAACACTGCCAGGTCGTCAAAGCCGGAAATGTCTTCATTGTTCGCCATAGCGATCAGTATATGCACGGATCGGGTGGTTATCGAAAGCCATTCCAGCATCTATCTCTCAGTCGATCGGGCAGCCTTTGCCGATCAAAAAGGAAAATATGATGTACAAGAAAACAGTGTTGATCACAGGTGCGAACAAAAGCATCGGGTTTGAAACCGCGCGCCAGCTTGGACACAAGGGTTACAGCGTATGGCTTGGAAGCCGGGATGCCGCACGCGGCGAAGAGGCTTTACGCTTGCTGTCTGCCCAAGGCGTTGAGGCAAGGCCTATTGTCATTGACGTGACTGACGAGGCATCGGTGAGGCAGGCGGCTGATCGCGTGCTGACAGAAGATGGCAAGCTGGATGTGCTCATCAACAATGCTGGCATTCCCGGCCAGATGGTCCCACCCTCTCAGCAGTCCATCAATGACATCCGCCACATTTACGAGACCAACGTCTTCGCACCTGTTCTGGTGACCCAGGCTTTTCTCCCCCTTCTCAAGAAGGCGGGGAATGCAACCATCGTCATGGTCAGCAGCGGCCTCGGGTCCCTTGGCTGGCTCTCGGACCCGGACAATCAGTTCTACGGCGTCAACATCCTCGGCTACAACAGCTCCAAAACGGCTCTCAACGCCATAACGGTGGCTTTTGCCAAGGAACTTGCGGACTCCGGCATCAAGGTGAACGCGGCCGATCCCGGCTACACAGCAACGGACTTCAACGGTCATTCCGGCTACAGGACGGTGGAACAGGCTGCAAGCGGCATCGCGTGGCTTGCGACGCTGGATGGGAAAGGACCGACAGGCGGCTTCTACTTCGACGGGGCGGTGGTGCCCTGGTAAGCTTCCACAGAGTGTCAAAACACCGCTTCGGCGCGCAGGTGCATGACACTATCATAGGGGCATGTCCGCTTTCGAGTACCTTCGGGGCTAGGCCTCAATGTCCGACATGCAGGCGCGAAGCGGAAAATGTTTCCGTGTCCGGCGATTGCTACTCAATGTTCATTTATGTCACCGAGTGCGGACAACCCGCCGCCGGCCCCTGATCCGTCGTTCGGTTGAGCCGCGGTGATGACTCACCGTTGCGCGCGGGCGTGAAGGTCGAACCGACGGGGACACTGAATGCGAGTGGCCGCTGCGCTGTTCTGCTCATCGACAATTGGGTGCAATTTAGCCATTCGAGCCATGTCCGACAGGTTGCTAGTTAGAAATCGAATAGCGGAAATTATTGCCGCGGGCCCTTCCGCTTGACTGAGGTCCAAAGCCAGGGCACAAAGGCGGCATCCAAGGTCGTTTGCGGCCGGAGAAACACAGCGAAGTCAGGGTCTCAGCTAAGCCCTTAAGAAGTCAGTGAGAATCCAGGTTCCCCAGCCAAATCTTGTTAAATTCCATTTTTGGCTATTATTTTCGTCATGCCGGACCCCGTATCGGCATCATTGGCGACCTGATGCCATGCGGCCCTAAGCGGCGTGCATCTCGCGGGCTACCTTTCTTTGCTGGCTACCTGCCGATGGGACAAAGCGGCCAATTCCTTCCCGGAACATTGGCTTCCAACCAGCGTTTTCGATCAGGAAACCAAGGAGAAGCGAAATGGCCGACAAAGACCTGGCTGGCGAAAAGGCTCATACGGACCGCAATCTCGATATTCACGACGAGGATGTGACGCCGATCGGGAGCGAGGCGGAGTTGAGAGGCGATGATGTGGAGCCGGATGATGTGATGTCGGCGGCTGCGCGTCGGGAGGCGGTTCGGTTGAAGGGGGACGTTTTTCTGGTGCGTTCCGATCTGGAAGATGCCGATCAGCGGGAAGCGACACCAGGTGTGCGTGAGCAGGACTGACGTTTTTCCCAAGAATAATTTCGAACGGTGAGAATCGAGCGGCGGGGTAGAACTCTGCCGCTAGCTTTTTGCGCTTGCCCTGCTTGGCGAACGGGCCTGGGGTGCCTGCCAGGAACTTAAGCTTCGACAGCGCGTTTTCTCCTCATGTGCCGGTATTCGGCGAAACCACAAGGAGGAAGCTGTCATGAACCAGCGTTTTGATCCGAACGAAAAGCGCCCCGCAAATCCCACGTCCTGGCCCGCCGATGATGCGGCGAGAGCCGAGCAGGCTGCTCGCACAGACGCGGCGACGATGCGCCCAACCGCCGGGATTGACCCGGTGACGGCGGCACCAATGGGCGATCCCTTGGCCCAGCGTCCGCTGGATCCGGCAGCACCGACCGCGCGGGCCCGTCGCAGCAACTGGCCGGTTCTGATCATTCTGCTTGCCGGTCTCGTACTGGCATTGCTGGTATGGTTGCCTGCGGAAATGTCGAATGACGCGTCCGACACGGCGATACAGCCCGCACCTGCCAGCCAGACGGCAACACCGCCGGTAGCAGACGCGCCTGCCGCCACCGGTACGCAGGCCCCTGCAACGGCGCCGACCGCGACCCCGCCAGCGGCAACTGCCCCGGCTGAGACGGCTCCGGTCACCCCGGCAACGCCGCCGGCTGCAACGGATACCGCTCCGGCCACCGGCACGGCTCCGGCAACGGGTACTACGCCGAGCACGGCTCCGTAAGTCAGGCGTGAAGCACGGTAAGTGCTTTAAGAGAATAATGAAAGCGAGGCCGGAAGGTCTCGCTTTTTTATTGGCGGGTTCCTTCAACACGCTGACGCGTTGCCCGGGTCGGTAAGGATGCAGAGAGACTCGCTTATCCGAGCGAGATGCTCGACCGCATATCGACGGTAGGCGTCTGCTCCTCGCCCACCCCACGCTGAGCAACCGTCATCGTCTGGACGAGGCGCGCGTGCGGGCCGGTGGCGTGACATAATCAGCCGTCCGGTCGAACCAAAGCGTTGCTCAGCGGTTTACCCAGGTGAAACGACCAGATCGAGGATCCGACGATGATCGAGAAGACCACACGCCGCGAAGAAGACTATCGTGATTATGAAGACCGCGACCTCAAGGACGGCTGGCCTTATGCCGACGACGTGTCCGGTTCGCCGACCGATGTCGCTAACCGGTCTTATGGCGAGACGCCGGAGAGTTTCGACGAGTCGGGTAATCCTGGCTTCGAGAGATCGGACGAAACGGCTCGGATCGGCCATGGCGGTCCGGATATCCTGCGGGACGATCCGGAGGCCGACACCGATGATGACGGCATGGAAGAGGCGCTTTCCAATGCGCTTGAAGAGCATGAGATCGACACATCCGCCGTTGAGATCAAAGTTCTGCGTGGCGTTGCCGAACTGTCCGGTGAGGTCGAGACGGCAGCCGATCGTCGTGCTGTCGAGGAACTTGCATACCGCATTCCCGGCATCTCCAAGGTGCGGAACGACCTGACGACGATTGCCGTCGATGCGGCATTCCCGAGCGGGTTGAACGATTGAGATCCTGCCGGAGTGTGAGCTGCCTAGGTGGCGCCGCTGCATAAGCATTTGCCTACGCTCGGCGTGTCGGACTATGAACCTTGGATTTATCTGCGCGGTCCTGTGGGCCGCGCAGTTTTGTGTTTGGCGCGTTGGGGGTGACGATGGAGGATGTGGACGAGGCGCGCGGGGCGCCGTTTCATACGACCGCGTTCGTCACCGGGCTCGGGCGCGGCATTGCGGGCGCGCTCCTCTTTGCTCTGCCCATGCAGATGACGATGGAGATGTGGGATCTCGGCTTTGCCATGGATCGCTTCCGGCTCGCTCTGCTTCTCGTCATTACCGTGCCCCTGCTTGTGGGCATCGCGCATCGCATCGGTTTCGAGAAGACGTTTTCCTGGCGCGAGGATATTCGCGATGCCATGATCGCCTATGCGATCGGCATTCTCGCCAGCGCGATGATCCTCACTTTGTTCAAGCTTTTGACGCCGGAGACGGCCGAGCAGGATTTCCTCGGCAAGATCGCACTGCAGGCCGTTGCCGCCGGTATCGGCGCGCTTCTCGGCCGCAGTCAGCTCGGCACGGATCCCGACGACGCGGAAGATGAGCCGGACAGCGGCTATGGCGCCGAGCTTTTCATGATGGCGGTGGGTGCGCTGTTTCTCAACCTCAACATGGCGCCGACGGAAGAGATGATCCTGATCTCCTACAAAATGACGCCGTGGCATGCGCTGGCCACCATCGCCCTGTCGATCCTCGTCATGCATGCGTTCGTCTATGCCGTCTCGTTCAAGGGTGGGCACGAGTTGGAGGATACGCCGGGATGGCACGCGCTGATCCGGTTCACCCTGCCGGGCTATGTCATCGCGCTGCTGGTCAGCCTTTATTGCCTGTGGAGTTTCGGCAGACTGGACGGGTCAGGCTCTATGCCTGCCTTGATGTCCACCATCGTGCTCGGCTTTCCCGGCGCGATCGGCGCAGCCGCCGCACGGCTGATCCTGTGAGGTTCTGATGGCACGTTCCCGCCGCAAGGTCGTTCGCCGCCACCCGCATTGGATCGAGTGGACCACCGGTCTTCTCTCCACGGCGCTCGTCGCCACCATGACCGGCATGATTCTTTACCACGGCCTTACCGCCAAGGACGCGATACCGGAGCTTAGCGTCACCATCACCACACAAAGGCCGACGGTGCAGGGCTTCGAGGTTTCCTTCATCGTCTCCAATGCCGGCAAGAAGACGGCTGCAGGCGTGCCCGTGACGGGACGGCTGCTGGATGGTGAAAAGCAGGAGGTGGAGACGCGGGAGGTGACGATCGACTATGTGCCCGCTCAGTCTCAGGTCGAAGGCGCCCTCATGTTTTCTGCAAATCCCGGCACCTATCGGCTCGATATTCATGCCTCCGGTTACAGCGAACCCTGACCTCTTTTTCCGCCGATCTCGCCATCAGTGAACGCGGTCGGCCATGGCCTCGCGGGTTGCGGCGATGTGGGCGGTGACGGCCCGATGCGCTGTGGCGGGATCGGCATAGACCTCGCCATCCAGCGGCCAGACGTGAAACTTGACGGCCATGAAGCGCAAGCCGCGCGCGTGCGGCATCAAGGTGCCGACGGCTTCGCCGGCAATCTCAACGATCTGTTTTTGCATGTCTATCTCCCGCCGCCGTGCCCCGTCAGCCCATCTCGTGGCGGCCACGACGGCCTGTCGTTTGCAGCGACGGGGAAACGGCAGGAGCGCCCTATCGTTCCGTGCCCGACATCAAACAAACTTGTCCGCATCGCGAGGTCGCTTGATGGGAGCCGGCGTTGCAAAGACGTGCGCTCAGGCGACGAAGCGTTCCGGACGATAGGGGCCGAGATCGACGATGGTCGTGCGTTCGCCGGTCATCTTTTCGGCCAGCGCACGGCCGGTGACGGGGCCGAGGGTCATGCCGTGATGGGCGTGGCCGAAGGCAAACCACAGGCCTTCATGCCGCGGCGCCTTGCCGATGATAGGCATCATGTCCGGGGTGCAGGGCCGCGCACCCATCCACGGCTCTTCGTCGCGGCGCTCGGCGAGCGGGAAGAAGTCGCGGGCGACGCGCTCGGCACGGGCGAGCTGCACCGGCGTCTTCGGCGCATCGCGGGTCGCGAACTCGGCGCCGGTCGTGAGTCGGATTCCGCGCAGCATGGGCGCGAGGAAATATCCCTTCTCGGCGTCGAGCACCCAGTTGTTCAACCGTTCGCCCTCCTGCGTGCCGTAATGCATATGGTAGCCACGCTTGACCGCGAGCGGGTAGCGGTAACCGAGCTTGCGGGTGACGGTGTCCGCCCAGGGACCGAGGGCCACGACGACCTCCGCCGCCTCGATCGGTCCATCCGGCGAAGCGATACGCCAGCCGGGACCTTCCAGAACGTGCTCGAGCGTTGCGGCATCGCCCGCGACCAGGCGCCCGCCCAGGGACTGGAAATAGGTGAGGTAGGCCTTGTTCAGGCTATGGGGATCGCGGATCGACCACGGATCGGTCCAGCGCAGACCACCGGCAAGGTCGATGCGGATCGAGGGTTCCAGTGCCTTGACATCGCTCGGCGACAGCTTCTGGTGATTGACGCCGAAGCCGGCCGACAGGCGCTCGGCCTCCTTATAGGCAGCATCGCGGGCGGCATCCGTGCGGAAAACCTTCATCCAGCCATCGCGCTGGATGAGGTTGTCGGCACCGGACGCCTTGATGAGGTCGGCATGTTCGGTGATCGAGTTCTCGATCAGCGGCGCATAGAGCCTTGCGATGTGCTGGTGCTGGGTAAAGCCTGAATTCCACCAGTAGCGCACCAGAAACGGCACCAGACCCGGGAGGGCCTTCAGGTGGTAATGGGCCTCGATCGTGTTGTTCAGGGCATAGCGGAACAGAGCGCCGAAATCGTGCGGGAAGCCGTAGGGCACGACGCCCTCGCGCTGGATGAGGCCGGCATTGCCGAAAGAGGTCTCCTCCCCTGCCCCACGGCGATCGACGAGCAGAACCGATTTTCCACGCCGTGCGAGATGGATCGCCGTGGACAGGCCGACAATCCCCGCACCCAGAACCGCCACATCCGTCTTCATCGTGCTCAACTCCATGTTCCCAGCGCGTCGCGTCTTCGCGCCTATGTCAGCATTTTCCGGACGTTCCGCAACAGGTCTGATCAGGAATTCGCTGTTCGGGGCGCTCTCCGCACAACGAAAAAGGGAGTGGCGAACCACTCCCTTTCCAATGCTATCCGTACGTCGTTTCTGACAAACCTCAGGTGCGGCGACGCATCAAGCTTGCGACGAGCGAGATGACGAGGAAGGCAAGAAACAGGAAGAACAGGATCTGCGCAATACCGGCAGATGCACCCGCAACGCCGCCGAAGCCGAGAACACCTGCGATGATAGCAACAACGAGAAAAACAAGTGCGTAGTACAACATGGTTTCTTTCTCCGATTAACTCATGCTCACTAACGCATCACAATATCGTTTGTTCCCTCAGTGCGTGCAATGCGAATACGGCCGGCAGGCTTGATGTGATGGCTGCGCGGTACGAGGCCGGAGGTAACAGCTGGAAAAATCGGGATCTTCTAGCGGCGCATTCGCCCCTTCGTCGCGGCCACAAAGCGCCTCCCCGCCAACCCCTGCGGAGCAACGACATTTAAGTATTCATTTACCATAACTGGCGCACTGGTTCATTTTGACACGACGTTGCCACAGGATTGGCGGAACTTCACCGTGCACGAGGCGTTGAGTTCACGAATCATTGAGGCGAGACACCAACATGACCGTATCGAACGCACATATCTGGAAGTCCGTTGCGGCCTCGGCGCGGCCTGCATCGCGGTCGAGCGAGAAGAACCTTCACATCGGCCAAACGCTGAAGGATCTCTACTTCAACGGTCAGATGCCGGCGACGGATGGGCGGTTCGAGCAGTTGCTGGATGCGCTGGATTCGTCGGAAGACCGCAGCGAGCGGCATTGATTTTTATTCAACAGACATCGTGAGGGCGGCCCGGTGGGTCGCCTTTTTTGTTGTCTGGAGATGGGTGATGACAACCGGCGAACATGAAAAAGGCGGCTGAGCGATCAGCCGCCTTGTCCTCACACGATCAGGGCTTCGGGTTGGCGAGCACGATGCTGCCGGGATTGGCCTTGTAGGCGGCAGCGTCGTAGGCGGGCTGGGTTTCCAGCTGCTCCTTGGTGTAGGGCGAGTAGATCGTCATCGCGCCCTTGGCATCGGCCATCACCTGAATATTGGCGGCACTCATCGCCACCGGCTTCTGCGCGATGCCGAGAAAGCCGCCGACATCAATGATGTAGGCTTCGAGCTTGCCGTCCTTCGCCAGAATCACATCGCCGACCTCGCCGATCTTTGTGTCGTCGGCCACCTTCACCGGCGTGCCGATCAGCTTGTCGGCCGACAGCATGGCGGCATCGACCGGCTTCAGCTCATCGGTGGGCTCGACCGTCGCGGTGATCGCCGCGTCAGGCGCCAGATCCGGATCGGTCATCTCCGGTGTGGTACCGGTCTGCGGAACGGTCGGTTCGGCGCCGGCGGCATCCAGTGGGACTTCCGTATTCTCCGGCGTTGCAAGCGGCTTGGCCGCAGTGTCCGTGGATGCTGCAGGCGTCGTCGCCGCGGTATCCTTGGTAACGGCACCATCCATGACAGCCTTGCGCTGGAAGGCGGGCGCGGCTTCCAGATCCTGCTTGGTCATGGAGACCACGAGGATCTTGGCGCCATCACGCTCCGACCAAGAGGCGCGATCGAAATTGACGGCCACATCCTTTTCGCCGATGCCGAGGAAGCCGCCGACACCGACGACGAGCGCTTCGGTGGCGCCGGCCGCATTGATCACGACATCCTTGACCTCGCCGATCGCTTCGCCTTCCTCGTCAACGCCGGTATAGACCGTCTTGCCGATAACGTTGGACGCGAGCATATCGTCGCCTGCGGCGGCAGACGGTGATGCCGCAGGGGCAGAGGCTGCCGGTGCTGTTGCGGGTGCCGCCGGCGTCTGCTGCGCCAGTGCGGTACCGGCGAGAGCGGCAGCAAGAACTGTGCTTGCCAGAAGGGTTTTCAGCATCGGATTGCTCCTTAAAACGTAAGACGATGAGACAGAATTGAATAAAGGGCTGGGGCTGCGAGGCGCGTGCGACGCCTTGTCGGCATGTGCGGTCTCGGACTGTATTCTGGAACAGAGAGAACATGTGGGAGGCGAAACGCCGCTTGATGCGCGTGCCGGCGGCCGTCATGGCCGACTTCGTGTTGCGGAGGTGATGGCATCACCCCTTTGGTGACGCTGGATACGTCGCTGATTCCGCGCCGGCCACCTGCCACACCACATTATCCCTTCATCCACACAGCCCCCACAACGCAGCCAGGGCAGGATTTGTTCCCAAGGCGAGGCCGCAGACCGCGCTGGAGGCAGGTCGGTGAACGGCTCCCGGATGCGGGCATCAAACTGGTATGATCAGTGCTTGGAACAAAAGAGAGAAACGCGCGTTATAGCTCGGCATTCCGAATGAACCCAAAGAGGAACCGCCAATGCTCGGCACCATTCTCGTGATCGTCCTCGTACTCCTGCTCATCGGCGCTCTGCCGACGTGGGGCCACAGCCGCAGCTGGGGCTACGGACCTTCCGGTGGCTTGGGCCTGGTGGTCGTTATCCTTCTTGTGTTGGTCCTTATGGGACGCATATAAAACCTCGGCTTTCCCAGAGGGCCATCCACACCAAGTTGAACCGGAGGATATCACCATGAAAAAAGCTCTTCTCGTCGTCGCCCTGATCATGCCGCTCGCAGCCTGCACCCAGACGGAACGCGGCGCCGGCATCGGCGCCGCATCGGGTGCCATCATCGGCGGCGTGGCAACGGGCAACGTCCGTGGCGCAGCGATCGGCGCTGGCGTTGGCGGCCTTGCCGGCGCGCTGATCGGTCAGGCGAACGAACCGGGCCGCTGCATCTACCGCGACCGTAACGGCCGCCGCTATACGGCCTCCTGCTGATCGGATCTTTCGGTCATAGACTGAAACGGAAAAACGGGCCTCGGCCCGTTTTTTTGTGTCGCTCATCTGAGGCTTCGCTCTTTCGTCAGCCCTTGCGCGCGTCCTCGACGCTGTCAAGTTGCTGCAGGAGATCGAGAAACGCATCGGGAAGAGGTTCCCGTTCCACGGCACTGTAGAGGGCTCTCAGTTTCGAGACGATTTGGCTGTTCGGGTCCATGGTCTCCGCATGTTGCAGGACCGGGCCGGGTTTGGGGTTTGTCATATCCGCCATGATGTCAGGTCCGTTTCGTCCGAAATCCGATCGCGCTCGTCCCGGTGCGGCCTGTCGGCATCCTCAAATTGATCACGTCGCCCTCATGCTTTGTAATTCTTGCCGATCAAACTTTCCACACGACGGGAAACATGGTCAAACGTCCCTGTTTCGACTCGTCGAACGATCTAACTTTGTCCGGTTTCGGCGCCAATATATCGAAGGACGTCTTTCATGTCACTTTCCATGCGGATCGCCGCACACCTTCCCTATGTCCGCCGCTTCTCCCGCGCCATCACGGGCTCGCAGACGTCGGGCGATGCCTATGTCGCGGCCGTCCTCGAAGCGTTGATTGCCAATATCGACCTGTTCCCCAAGGCGTCGAGCGACCGGGTCAGCGTCTTCAAACTCTATTGCTCGCTGTTCGATACGATCACCATCAAGATCGACGAAGAGGCAGTGAACTCGCCCTATGCCTGGGAAAAGCGGGCCGCCGCCAATCTGGCGCGGATCTCGCCCGATGCGCGAAAGGCGTTCCTGCTCGTCTCTGTCGAAGGCTTCAGCCCGGATGAGACCGCGGAAATTCTGAGCGTGACGCCGGATGCCGTGGCCGGACTGATCCAGCAGGCGTCGACGGACATTGCCCGTCAGGTCGTGACCGACATCCTCATCATCGAGGACGAGCCGCTGATCGCCATGGATATCGAGGATATGGTGCGCAGCCTCGGCCACGGCGTGGCCGGCATCGCCCGCACGCATAGCGAGGCGGTCGAGCTGTTCAAGCGGACATCGCCGAAGATGGTTCTGGCCGACATCCAGCTTGCGGATGGCAGCTCCGGTATCGATGCGGTGAACGAGATTCTTTCGACGGCGACCGTACCGGTGATCTTCATCACCGCGTTTCCGGAGCGCCTGCTGACGGGCGAAAAGCCGGAACCGGCCTTCCTCGTGACCAAGCCGTTCAACCCCGACATGGTGAAGGCGCTGATCAGCCAGGCGCTGTTCTTCAACGAGAACGCCCCCGCCGGCGAGGCCTGAGAGGCTCATTAGCCCGGCAGCTGGCGTTCCGGCGGCCGGGTGCGGACCTCGTTGAAGATGGTGAGACCGATGAGCGCGAGCGGCATGGCCAGCATCGCGCCGACGGCACCCCACATCCATGTCCAGAAGATGATGGCGATGAAGATCAGGAACGGGTTGATCTCCAGGCGATGCCCAAGGATCGCCGGTGTCACCAGATTTTCCATGACCAGATGCAGCAGGAAGAAGCAGGCAGCCGGCAACAGTGCCATGATCATGCTGTCATGCGTCATCAGGCCGGCGCAGGTGAGCGCGATCGTCATGGCGGTAACGCCGAGATAGGGAATGAAGCTCGACACGAAGGCGAAGAGACCCCAGAGAACCGCGCCCGAGAGCCCGCCGGCAAAGGCGATGAGCGCCGTGATCGTGCCGAGCGAGATATAGATCAGGCTGGCGGTGGAGAAATAGAAGCCCACCGCACTCTCCGTGGC
This sequence comes from Ferranicluibacter rubi, assembly GCF_011603255.1. Taxonomy (GTDB): domain Bacteria; phylum Pseudomonadota; class Alphaproteobacteria; order Rhizobiales; family Rhizobiaceae; genus Ferranicluibacter; species Ferranicluibacter rubi. The sequence continues at coordinate 116,341 of NZ_JAANCM010000001.1, forward strand.
GTTCATGACGCGGATGGCCGTCAGGCGGCGCTCATGTGTGGCGAAGGCGAGGATGATGGTCTTGCGCAGATGCGCGCGGCCGATGAGGAACAGACCAAGGGCTGCGAGGAAGATCAGCGTCTGGACGAAGGCGGGCGTAAGGCCCGTGGCGACCAGCCCCAGCATGGAACCGGCATTGGCCATGACCATATCCGAGATCGCCTTCTCGTTCGCGCCGTTGATGGCGCGCTTCACCCATTCGAACCGCTCGAAGAAGGGCAGGAACCGCTGGACCGCGTCTTCCATCATCACCGGCGCCTTGGCGGTCAGCGTGGAGATCGGCTCGATCAAGGCATTAACGAGGAAAAAGACCAGCACCACAAAGACGATGCCGAAGAACAGGCCACCGAGCATGGGCGGTAGGCCGAAGCGCGAGAGCCTGTCGGCCGCAACACCCAGCACCATACCGACGACGATTGCCAGCGTGACGGGCATCAGGATGGATTCAAGCGTGTAAATGACGCCGGACATGAGGATGACGAATGTTCCGACGATGCTCCAGGCGACGACGAGATCGAGGCCGGTCTTCGGATCGGCCAGTGCCGTCGCCTCGGACGGCGGCGGGTTTTCGATGTGCGCTTTCTTCTTCGCCTTGAACAAGGCTCGCTCCGGTATGGCAGAATTCATCTTTGACCTCCACTCGCAATGAGCGCGGGCCGAAAGCTGCCGCGGTATCTTGCCTGACGCCCCACATTTGCGGTCTTGCAATGCTCAACGAGCATGACCTGATAGCCGGGACGTCCGTCAATCCGGATACGGGAGAAAAGTTCCCGTAACGCTCTGAAGGCCCACCATTTTCCACCAAAAATGGTATTTTTCGGTGGGCGCTTCTACATTCGGCAGGATCAGTATTTTTCCGGCGGAAAGATCCGCAGGGTCAGCGAGAAGAGGCCGAGACCCAAGAGAACGACGAGCAGCGTGTTTGCCACGTCGTCGGATGTTGCGGAGACGACGCCGACGGCAAGTGCGGCGCAGACGAGCAGGATCAGGCCGAGCCTGGGCAGCCAGTAAAGCATGGGGGCGTCCTTCGATGTGTGAAAACGTTAATTCTGGCCTAACAACGGCCCGATTTGCCAAATTGTTCCCAAGCTTTCGCGAAGCTTGTGATCCGGGACATTTCCGGCGGCGTACGTCTCGACGAACAAAGAACCGAGAGCGCGCGCCATGCACAGATTCCTTCTCTCCATCAGCCTGTTACTGGCCTCCGGCAGCACCGCAGCCGTTGCGGCCGGCATGACCGAGGCCGACATCCGCGACAAGATCATCGGGCGCACGATCTATCTCGAAGCGCCGATGGGCGGAGAGTTTCCGCTGAACTACCGGACGTCAGGCGTGGTGGATGGGGATGGCAAGGCGCTTGGGATCGGCAAGCTGATCCAGCCGAGCGACACCGGCAAATGGTGGATCGCCGACGACAAGCTCTGCCAGCAGTTCACTACCTGGTACAAGGGCGCGAAGATGTGCTTCGACCTGACCGCAACCGGCGCCGACAAGGTGAAGTGGGTGCGCGACAATGGCGAGAGCGGCATGGCGCGGATCGGCAACTAGGATTGCTTTCAATGCCGCAGGCGTATCCGGGCGACGGTGTCGTCGCCCGGCGTCCGCACATTAAAGGGCGGCGATAACGATGACTTCGACCAGGTATTCCGGGGTCGCGAGCTTGGCTTCGCCCGTGGCGCGCGCCGGCGTGTTGCCCTGCGGTGCCCACTTGTCCCAGACGGCATTCATCTTCGGGAAGTCGGCCATGTCGGCCAGCCAGATGGTGGCGTTGAGGATGCGGGTCTTGTCGGTGCCGGCCTGTTCCAGCAGGCGATCGACCGAGGCCAGAGCCTGGCTCGTCTGGGTTGCGACGTCGTCGCCGGCATTGCCGACCTGGCCGGCGAGATAGACCGTGCCGTTGTGAACGACGGCCTGGCTCATGCGCGGGCCGGTCTCGAAGCGTGTGATATCCATGGTGAAATTCCTCTTGCTCGAATGCGTTGACGCCGAAGCGCAGACGCATCGGGGCTTACAGGAGAACAGGCCTCAGGAAAACCTTCCGGCTGAAAAGTTCGTCGCGTTCCCGCGTTTAAACCGGCGCAGGTGACGGGGGGAATTCGAGCCGCACGCGCGTCCCCTCCCCGGGACGCGAGTCAACCGTCAGCGCGGCGTCGTGCAGTTCGGCGATGCGCTCCACGATCTTCAGGCCGACGCCGAGTGCGTCCGAACTCTTGATCCGCCCGCCGTCGAGGATGTGGCTGGGGGAGCGTCCGAAGCCGGGGCCATCGTCGGCCACCTCCAGCAGGCCCGTCTCCGCCGTGCGCACCGAGATGCGCGTGCCCTTCGGCGTGTGCTTGACCGCGTTCTCGACGAGGTTGCTGATGGTGTTTTCGACCAGTGCCGGCACGGCGCGGATCTCGCCGCCGCCCTCCTCCACGAATTCGAGCGTGCGACCGCTGTTGAAGACGAAGGGCGCGAGCTGGGCGACGACATCGCTCGCAAGCCCCGCCAGCGACACCGGCTTGAACGAGGCGGCATCGACCACGTCGAGCCTGGCGAGCGAGGTCAGCTGCTCCAGCATGTGAGTCAACGCCTCCAAGTCCTTTTCGGCCTTGCGCGCACGGGGGTCGTCGATCCGCTCCAGCTCCATGCGGACGACGGCGACCGGCGTTCGGATTTCATGAGCGATGGAGGTGGAGAATATTTTTTGCGCCTGGATGAGGTCGGCGACGCGCACCAACAGCCGGTTGACCGCATTGGCGAAATTGGCGATCTCGCGCGGCATGCCCTCCGTCGAGAGCGGATTGAAGGCCGCACGCGGATCGATGGCGTCTGCCGCCTTGCCGGCTTCGACCACCGGCTTCAGCGCGCGCCGGACGGAGAGAATGGTGGCGCCGGCGACGAGACCGAACATCAGCGGCATGGGGATGATCAGATGATCCCGCAGCTCGTGCAGCAGCACGCTGGTGACGAAGCCGTGGGGATCGCGCAGGACCGCAAGCTCGACGAACACCTCCTGTGTCCCGAACCGGAACGAGCGCCCACCGGCGACGCTGAGCGGCTTTCCGGGCGCGATCTCGCGCTGCCAGAAGGTCGGCGGGTTGATTTCGATCGGCAGGAAGTGGCGCTGGCAGAGCGCCTCGCAATTGGAAAACAGGACTTCGCCGGCGGAGGTGCGGACCCGGACGAAGATATCGCCGTCAGTCTCGTCCTCGCGCATCGTATAGCGTTCGGCGAGCGCCGGCGGCATCTGGAAGGAGATGCGGTCCTTGGCGACGACGATGCCTTCGGCCAGCGTTTCCGCCTCCTGCCCGATGAGAAAGCCGCCGAGATCGGCATCGTTCGACCAGTATTCGGCCAGCACGATGCCGAACTCCAGCATCATGGCGAGCACCGTGAAGGTGACGATGCGTAGCGAGACGATGCCGATCAGGGAGCGATCCCGCACGGCGTTCATGGCGCGGCCTGCAGCATGTAGCCGACGCCCCGCACGGTGACGAGATCGGCGCCGGTCTCAAACGGCAGCAGCTTCTTGCGCAGGCGCGACACGGCAAGCTCCAGCGCGTTGGCGGTCATCTCCTCGCCGAATTCCGACAGCGCCAGTTCCAACTTGCGCTTCTGCACCACCCGGCCGGCATCGCGCATCAGCAGTTCGGCCAGCGCCCGCTCGCGCGGCGGCAGCGCGACGATGGTACCGCTGCAGGAAAGCTCCGCCATGGCGGGATCGTAGCGCAGATGGCCGCATTCGAGCACCGGCTGCAACGATGTTGGGCTGCGCCGCAGCATGGCGCGGCAGCGCGCCAGGAACTCGCGGTGGTGGAACGGCTTGACGAGGTAATCGTCCGCGCCCGCATCCAGGCCCTCGATCCGCTCCTCGATCGACCCGCGCGCCGTGATGACGAGGACCGGCAGGTCCTTATAGGTCTTGCGGATCTGGCGCAGCAGTTCGAGCCCGTTGCCGTCGGGCAGGCCGAGATCGAGCAGGATGAGGTCATGCTCGCGTAGCGTCAGCGTCACCGTGGCGTCGGCGATCGTCGTCACGACATCGAGGCGCCAGCCGGCATCGCGGACGGTTTCGCCCAGAAGCTCGGCGAGCCGGGGACTGTCTTCAACCAGCAGCAGCCGCATGCATCTGTCTCACATGTTGGAAAAGCGGATCTGGAAACACGCCGACCGTATCAGCTTTTGTGCCCCGCAACAGCGCCTCCCGCATCATCGTTGCGGGCCGTTGCTCATGGAGGCCGCGACGACGTCGCCGGTCATCGGGTCCATGACGACATCGGCCTGCAGGCGGCGCGCCGTCAGGGCCTCGATCTCGTAGCAGGAGCCGATGACTTGGACATGCCGGATATCGGGATAACCCGCGGCCACGGCCTTGCGGGAGATCGCCTCGCGGCTCATCCAGTGCGCCTGCGGTTCCCGCGTGCAATCCGCCTTCGGGCCACCAGCGAGCGCCGTGCCCGCGGGAAGTGCGAGGTGCAGAAGAGGAAGCACAAGACGGAGCAGGCGGCGCATCAGCAATCTCCAAGGGCGAACCGCTGGAGATATGCCGATGTCTTGCCGTCATCCGCCTGTCAGAAGCCGATCGAACGTCAACCTGCCGGGACGGAAGGCGGAGCGTCATCAAGCGGGTGGTAGCAGGCGAAGCGATGATCGGCCGGGCCGTCGAGCGCGGGCATCTTTTCGCGACAGAGATCCGTCGCACGCCAGCAGCGGGGGTTGAACGGGCAGCCGCTCGGGGGGTTGAGCGGCGACGGCAGCTCGCCCTGCAGCTGGATGCGCTGGCGCTTGCCTTCCGGATTGGCGACCGGGGTCGCCGACAGGAGGGCTGCGGTATAGGGGTGCTGCGGGTTGGTGAACACGCTTTCCGCCGTCCCTGTTTCCACCGGGCTGCCGAGATACATGACCATGATGTCGTCTGCGATGTGGCGCACCACGGACAGGCCATGCGAGATGAAGAGGTAGGCAAGTCCCATCTCCTTCTGCAGATCCATCAACAGGTTGAGCACCTGCGCCTGGATCGACAGGTCGAGCGCGGACACCGGTTCGTCCAGCACCAGCACCTTCGGCCGCAGCATCAGGGCGCGGGCAATGGCGATGCGCTGGCGCTGGCCACCGGAGAACATATGCGGGTAGCGGTCGTAATGCTCGGGCCGCAAGCCGACCTTGCGCATCATCTCCTCCACCTTGGCCCGGCGCGTGGCTGCGTCGTCGGTGGTGTTGATCTTCAGGGGCTCTTCCAGCAAGGACCCGACCTTCTGGCGTGGGTTGAGCGAGCCGTATGGGTTCTGGAAGACGATCTGCACGAGGCTGCGCAGCGAGGCATCGCCGACGCGGGCCGGCTTGCCGTCGATCAGCAGTTCGCCACCGCTCGGATCCTCGATCATGGTGACAAGGCGGGCGAGCGTGGACTTGCCGCAGCCGCTTTCGCCGACCACCGCCAGCGTGCGGCCGGAATGGAGCGAGAAAGATACGCCGTTCAACGCACGCACGGTCGCCGCCGGTTTGAACATGCCGCGGGAGACGGAATAGAAGCGCTGGAGGTCGTGGCCCTCGAGGACGGGTCTGGATGCGGTCTCGCTCATCGCGTGCCCTCCCCTGCAAGCTCGACGGTCATCGTCGGGTGGTTCTGCGGAATACCTTGGATAAGCGGATAGTTGCATAGCGCGCGGCCGAGCTCGGGGCCCTGACGCATAACGGAGCGCGAACAGAGATCGGTGGCGAAGGCGCAGCGCGGCGAGAACAGACAGCCTTGCGGGCGATCATGCTGGCCCGGCACGACGCCGAGAATGGAGGGCAGACGCTCGCCGATCTGCGCGCGTTCGGGAAGCGACGCGAGAAGGGCCGCCGTATAGGGGTGATGCGGATCGCGGAAGAGCGCCTTGACCGGCTGCTCCTCGACCTTCTGGCCGGCATATTGCACCTGCACACGCTCGGCGGTTTCCGCGACCACGCCCATGTCGTGGGTGATCAGCACCAGCGCCATGCCGTTTTCCTTCTGCAGGCGAACGAGCAGGTCGAGGATCTGGGCCTGGATGGTCACGTCGAGCGCCGTCGTCGGCTCGTCGGCAATCAGGAGCTTCGGATTGCAGGAGAGTGCCATGGCGATCATGACGCGCTGGCTCATGCCGCCCGACATCTGGTGCGGGAAGTTCGACAAGCGGTCTTCCGGAGAGGGAATGCCGACGAGCTTGAGAAGCTCGATCGAGCGGGCGCGGCGCGCGGCGCGGTCGAGGCCCATGTGGATGCGCAGGCTTTCGCCCAGCTGAAAGCCGACCGTGAAGCACGGATTGAGGCTCGACATCGGCTCCTGGAAGATCATCGCCATGTCCTTGCCGATGATCTTGCGCCGGTTGCGGGGCGAAAGTTTCAAGAGGTCCTGGCCGTTGAAGGCCATGCGGTCGGCGGTGATCTTCGCGGTCCAGGGCAGAAGGCCCATGACGGCGAGCATGGAGACGGACTTGCCGGAGCCGCTTTCGCCGACGATCGACAGGATTTCGCCGGTGTCGCAGGTGAGCGAGACGCCATCCACCGCACGGAAGGTGCCGGTGGAGGTCTGGAACTCAACGGTGAGGTTCTGGATATCGAGAAGCGGCATCAGGACCTCTTCAGTTTGGGATCGAGCGCATCGCGCAGGCCGTCGCCCATCAGGTTGATGGCGAGAACGGTGATGAGAATGGCAAGGCCGGGGAAGGTGACGACCCACCAGGCGCGCTGGATGAATTCGCGCGCTTCGGCAAGCATCGTGCCCCATTCCGGCGTCGGTGGTTGGGCGCCCATGCCGAGGAAGCCCAGCGCCGCAGCGTCGAGGATGGCGGCGGAGAAGGCGAGTGTCGCCTGCACGATCAGCGGCGCCAGACAGTTCGGCAGGATGGTGACGAACATGATGCGTAGCGTGCCGGCACCCGCGACCTGGCTACCGATGACGTAGTCCTTGTTGCGCTCCGTCATGACGGAGGCACGCGTCAGGCGCACGAAATGCGGCAGGTTGACGAGCGCGATGGCGATCATGGCGTTGACGAGGCCCGGGCCGAGCACGGCGACGAGCACAAGCGCCAGCAGAAGCGACGGGAATGCGAGGATGATGTCCATCAACCGCATGATGATGGTGTCGGTGGTGCCGCGGAAGAAGCCGGCGACGAGGCCGATCAATACGCCCGCCACCACCGACAGTGTGACGACGATGAGGCCGACGAACAGCGAGAAGCGCGCGCCGTACATCAGGCGGGTCAGGATATCGCGGCCGACAGGATCGGTGCCGAGAAGATACTCGGCGCGGCCGCCTTCGGCAAAGACCGGCGGCAGCAAAAGGACGTCGCGGTTCTGGATGATCGGATCATGGGCGGTCAGCAGTGGCGCGAAGATCGCCATCAGCAGGATGATCACGAAGATGCCAAGACCCAGCACGGCGCCGCGATTGCTGGAAAAATAGAACCAGAACTCGGCAAAGCCTGAGGGCGGCGCCGACGGGGTGGCGGCAGCTGCCGCTGCGGGGGATACGGATTTGGTTTCGACAGATGACATCGGTCGCGTCTCCTATCGCCGGATGCGGGGATTCGCCCAACCGTAAAGAAGGTCGACGATCAGATTGACGAACATGATCACGAGCGTGATCATCATGAGGCCGCCCTGCACGACGGCATAGTCGCGCTTGAAGACGCTATCGACCATCCACTTGCCGATGCCCGGCCAAGAGAAGATGCTCTCGGTCAGGATCGCGCCGCCGAGCAGCACGCCGATCTGCAGGCCGATGGTGGTGATAACCGGGATCATGGCGTTGCGCAGCGCGTGCACGCCGATGATGCGGAACGGCGACATGCCCTTGGAGCGGGCGGTGCGGACGTAGTCTTCGCTCAGCACTTCGAGCATGGCAGAGCGCGTCTGGCGCGCGATGACCGCGAGCGGAATGGTGGCGAGCACGATCGTCGGCAGGATCATGTGGCTGACGGCGGAGCTGAACGCGCCTTTCTGGCCGGACAGCAGACTATCGATCAGCATGAAGCCGGTGACGGGCGGGAAGAAATAGAGGAACGAGATGCGGCCCGAGACGGGCGTCCAGCCAAGCGTTCCCGAGAAGAAGATGATGAGCAGCAGACCCCACCAGAAGATCGGCATGGAATAGCCGACGAGTGCCGTGCCCATGATGGTCTGGTCGAGCCAGGTGCCGCGCTTGACCGCCGCCACCACGCCTGCCGGGATCCCAAGACAGATCGCGAGGATGATGGCACAGATCGCAAGCTCCATGGTCGCCGGAAACAGCGTCATGAAGTCATCGATGACAGGGCGCTTGGAGATGATGGAGCGTCCGAAATCGCCCTGCAGCAGGCCGGTGAGATAGTCGAAATACTGGACATACATCGGCCGGTCGAGGCCAAGCTCCGCCATGATCTGCGCATGCCGTTCCGGCGCCATGACGCGCTCTCCGGAGAGCAGCATGACGGGATCGCCGGGAAGCAGGCGGATGAAGGAGAAGGCGATGATGGAAACCCCGACGAAGGTCGGGATGAGGACGGCGAGCCGCCCGAAAATGAAGCGCAGCATGAGCGTTCCGTAAGATTGCAAAACCGGCGGCCCGAAGACAATCGGACCGCCGGAGACACCGCGGATGCGGCGGACGTGGCGATTTTATTCGGCGATATCAACGCCGTCGAAGCGGTGGATGCCGAGCGGATCCTGAACGTAGCCCGAGACCTTCTTGTTCATCGGCATGAAGACCAGGGAGTGGTCGATCGTGTTCCAGGGCGCTTCCTTCTTGAAGACGAGCTGGGCCTGCTGGTAGAGCTTGGTGCGCTCTGCCTGGTCCGGCGTCAGCTTGGCCTTCTTGACGAGGTCGTCGAACTCCTTGTTGCACCACTGCGCACGATTGTTACCGCCAACCGCGGTGCAGCCGAGCAGCGTGTCGAGGAAGTTGTCCGGATCGCCATTGTCGCCGGTCCAGCCGAGGATGACCGCGCCGTCGCGGGCCTTGTCGGAGGAGAGCTTCAGGTATTCGGCCCATTCGTAGGAGACGATTTCGACCTCGACGCCGATCTTGGCAAGGTCGGCCTGCATGAGTTCGGCCGCACGGCGGGCGTTCAGCATGTAGGGACGCGACACGGGCATGGCCCAGATCTTCATCTTGAGGTTGGAGACGCCGGCGGCTTCGAGCGCCTTCTTGGCGGCTTCCGGATCGTACTTGTCGTCCTCGACGGCGTCGTTATAGGACCACATCGTCGGCGGGATCGGGTTCTTGGCAACGGTCGCGGCGCCCTGGAAGACGGCATCGACGATCGCCTGCTTGTTGACGGCCATGTTGAGCGCCTTGCGCACTTCCGGCTTGTCGAACGGTGCAACCAGCGTATTGTAGGCGAGGTAGGAGACGTTCAGCCCTTCTTCCTTGAGGACCGTGAGGTTCTCATCCTTCTGCAACTCGGAAACGTCGGCTGCATTCGGATACGGCATGATGTGGCATTCGCCGGCCTTCAGCTTCTGCGCGCGCACGGCGGCATCCGTCGTGATGGCGAAGACGAGATCGTCGATCTTCTGCTTGCCGCCCCAGTAGTCGGGGTTCGCCTTGTAGCGGATGGCGGCGTCGGCCTGGTAGGCGACGAAGGTGTAGGGACCAGTGCCGAGCGGCTGCTGGTTCATCATCTCCATCTTGCCGTCGGCCTGCAGCTTGTCGGCATATTCCTTGGAATAGATGGAGGCGAAGTCCATGCCGAGGTTGGCGAGGAACGGCGCTTCGGACTTGTTGAGAACGAACTTGACGGTGAGGTCGTCGACCTTCTCGATGGACTTGATCAGCTCGGGAAAGCCCATGCCGCTGAAGTATTCGTAGGTCGCGCCGGCGACATACTTGTTCCACGGATTGTCGGCCTTGTACTGGCGCTCGAACGAGAAGATGACGTCGTCGGCATTCAGCTCGCGGGTCGGCGTGAAGAAGTCGGTGGTCTGGAACTTGACGCCCGGGCGCAGCTTGAACGTATATTCGGTCCCGTCAGCCGACATTTCCCAGCTCTCGGCCAGGCCCGGCTCGATTTCCGTGCTGCCTTTCTTGAACTCGACAAGACGGTTGTAGACCGTGCGCGAGGAGGCATCGAACGTGGTGCCGGCCGTGTAGAGCGCGGAGTCGAAACCTTCGGGCGAGCCCTCGGAGCAATAAACCAGCGTCTTCGACCAGGCACTGCCGGCCATCAGCGTCACGACAGCCGTCGCCGCGAGAAGAGTAGAGAGCTTTTTCATCACCGTTTTCCCAGTTTTCTTGTGTTCTCTTGAAACATTCTTATTCGCAAATGATCCGGATCGCAGCCGCAACCGGTCAGACCGGAAAGGAACGACATTTGCTGCGGCAATGCAATAACCCGCTCCATTCTTTTGTCCAGTTGGAAAATTTATCCAAGATATAAGACATCTACGCGACGTCATTCCGGATCTCCGACCTTGCGATGCGCGCGCTTTGCTGTCCGAGCCTTGTCGTCCGTGGAAAGGGTCGGCGTGCCACGCGAGAGATCGCTTCATGTCCGGAAGGCGCACGGCGTTTCCCATTTCGAGCGGGTTTCACCTTTTTTAGGGGAGTTGCCAAGCGCGAATTGCCCGCTAAGCTAGTATTCCGGGAGCCAGGGGGGCATCATCGACGTGGGCGCGTTGCTGGAAAGTTGCAGACGCTACGATTTTCAAAAGGATCTTGAGAAAGCGCTCAACCGCGTCGATTTCTTCCGGATTTTCCACATGCTGGCGCTCGGCGCCGGGTTCGATCACTTCGGCGTGTTGCAGCTCGGCCAGGAGGCCGAACCTGCTCTTCTGACCACGCGACTGGTGCTGCACGACCTGCCGCCCGGGCTGACGGAGGAGTATGACCGGCGCTACAGGCTTTCCGATTGCCTGCTTCTCAAGAGCCTTCACGCATCCACCGTGCCTTCCGTATGGTCGGCCTCCATGGACGACGCCGCGACCTCGAATGCCGGGACGGATTTCCTGGCGCAGATCGGCTTCGACCTTGTGGCCTGCGTGCCTGTCCACAGCATCGTCGGCACGCGCTATGTCGTGCTCTATTTCGGGGATAACGACGACATCGATCGTACCTGCCACGTCGAGCTCTGTTACAACTCGATCACGGCGTTCGACTATTTCTATCGGTTCGTGCTGGCAACGCGGGCGGGAATGGGGCTGACGGCGCGGGAGACGGAAATTCTCCGGTGGATTTCACATGGAAAGACGGCGAGCGAAATTGCCCTCATCGTCTCGGTTTCCGAACACACGATCAACTCGCATACGGCGACGATCCTGAAAAAACTGGATGTCGTCAATCGGACGCAAATGGTTGCCAAGGCCATCAGGGAACAAATTATCCAATGATCGTATTTGGGGCGATCGAGCCCCGAAAGATATAAAACGACAATTATTTTAGATATTTAGAGATAACGGAACATTCATGTCGATGCCCACACCTGTTCAAATTCTTCTGATCGACGACGAACCTGCCGAGCATGTGATCCTCCGGCGGCTGATGAGCAAGGTTCAGGCCTTCGCCATCCAGCTGCATTACTGCGAGACGATCGAAGCGGCCCTGCCCCTGCTCGAGCGGGGCACGCCTGTCTCCATGGTGCTGGTCGACAACCGGCTTCCGCCGCATGGCGACTTCCGCGATACGGTGCCGCAGATCCGCCAGAAGGGCTTCATCGGCCCCGTCGGCGTGATCTCCGGCTCGCTGGACGACGCGTATTTTCAGTCGTTCCAGGAATTCGGCGTCGATTTCCGCCTCGACAAGGCAGAGCTCGACCCGACCGCCATCGAATTTCTGCTGCAGGAATATCTCGTGAAGTCCTGAAACGAAAACGACGCGTCTGCTGCTGGAGACGCGTCGTTCCTTACTCGACGTGTGCCGGTCTTCCGGAGAGGCTGCCCTCAGGCAGCCGTCTGGGGCTGTGCCGCCGGAGCGACGTAGGGAAGCGGGTCGATGCCGAGCAGGAAGTTGATCTGCGGACGTGACTTGACCAGATCGTCGATCGAATATTGCGAGAGCACGTCGAAGAAGGCGTTCAGCGCCTTGCGCAAGGCCGTGTTCAGGCCGCAGCTGTCGACCAGCGGGCAATCCACTTCGCCGGCATCGAAGCATTCCGCCATCGAGAAGCTGTCTTCCGTCACCTTGACGACATCGAACAGGGTGATCTGCGAAGCGGGCTTGGGCAGGCGCACGCCGCCATTGCGACCGCGAACCGTTTCCACGAGGCCGGCCTTGTTCAGCGGCTGGAGAATCTTGAACAGAAACAGCTCGGACACGCCATAGGCCCTGGCGATTTCCGGGATGCGGCTCAGATGCCCTTCGTTTGCAGCACAATACATCAGGATGCGAACGGCATAGTTGGTCTGCTTGGTCAGGCGCATTCTTCACTCCGATGCTCGGACGCAGGCGAATCCCAGATCGCCACTCCCTGTCTTCCCTACATATAGAACGCCTGCCAGTTTGGAACAATTCCAAAAAGAAGAAATGTCGAGAAAGATGCTCATGAAAAAAGGGCCCCTTGCGAGGGCCCTTTCACGACAGTCACAAAAGACGGAAATTACTTCATCGTCGGCATGACGAATTCGGCGCCGTCCTTGATGCCGGAAGGCCAGCGGCTGGTGATCGTCTTGGTGCGCGTCCAGAACCGGATCGAGTCCGTGCCGTGCTGGTTGAGGTCGCCGAAGGACGAGGACTTCCAGCCGCCGAAGGAGTGGTAGGCGAGCGGAACGGGGATCGGAACGTTGACGCCGACCATGCCGATGTTGATGCGGGAGGCGAAGTCGCGGGCCGCATCGCCATCGCGGGTGTAGATCGCGACGCCATTGCCGTATTCGTGCTTCATCGGCAGGTCGAGCGCTTCCTCGTAGGTCTTGGCGCGGACGACAGAGAGGACGGGGCCGAAGATCTCGGTCTTGTAGATGTCCATATCCGGCGTGACGTTGTCGAACAGGCAGCCACCGACGAAATATCCGTCCTCATAACCCTGCAGCTTGAAGCCGCGGCCATCGACGACGAGATTGGCACCGGCTTCCACCCCCTTGTCGATCAGGCCGAGAATGCGGTCGCGCGCTTCCTTGGTGACGACGGGCCCGAGATCGGCCTTGTCGTCGGTATAGGGGCCGATGCGCAGGCTCTCGACCATGGGCGTCAGCTTCTCGATCAGCCGGTTGGCGGTTTCCTCACCGACGGGAACGGCAACGGAGATCGCCATGCAGCGCTCGCCGGCCGAGCCGTAGCCGGCGCCCATCAGGGCGTTTGCAGCCTGGTCGAGGTCGGCATCCGGCATGATGATCATGTGGTTCTTGGCGCCGCCGAAGCACTGGGCGCGCTTGCCGTTCATGGCCGCGGTGCCATAGACGTAGCGGGCGATCGGCGTGGAACCGACGAAGGAGACGGCGGAGATATCGGGATGCGTCAGGATCGCATCGACCGCGCCCTTGTCGCCATTGACGACGTTGAGGATGCCGGCGGGCAGGCCTGCCTCGATCATCAGTTCGGCGAGGCGGATCGGCACGGACGGATCGCGCTCGGACGGCTTCAGGATGAAGGCATTGCCGCAGGCAATCGCCGGGGCGAACATCCACATCGGGATCATGCCCGGGAAGTTGAACGGCGTGATGCCGGCGCCGATGCCGACCGGCTGGCGGATCGAGTACATATCGATGTTCGGGCCGGCGCCTTCGGTGAACTCGCTCTTCGACAGATGCGGGATGCCGATGACGAATTCGCAGACTTCGAGACCGCGGACGATATCGCCCTTGGCGTCATCGATGGTCTTGCCGTGCTCACGCGAAAGCAGTTCCGCAAGCTCGTTCATGTTGTCGTTCAGGAGCTGGACGAACTTCATGAACACGCGGGCGCGGCGCTGCGGGTTGGTCGCAGCCCATTTCGGCTGGGCAGCCTTGGCGTTCTCGACGGCTGCTGCCAGTTCCGCGTCGCTGGCCAGCGCCACCGTGCCCTGCACTTCGCCCGTTGCCGGATTGAAGATATTGCTCGTGCGGCCGCTGGTGCCGGCAACCGTCTTGCCGCCGATGAAATGACCGATCTCGTACATGGCTGTCTCCTCCAGATTGTCGTTGCTGTTGGCGCGACGATCGCACTACAGTCTACACAAATCAACGTGCGAAATTCAGGAACTGTTGTGCAGAAATCGACACAAGACAGGCTGATGCCGTGAACTGGGACGATGTGCGGATGTTTCTCGCCGTCGCCCGAACGGGGCAGATCCTCTCGGCATCCAAACGGGTGGGCGTCAACCATGCGACGCTCAGCCGACGGGTGACGGCGCTGGAGGAGGCGCTGAAGACACGGCTGCTCGTGAGGCGGACCAATGGCTGCGAGTTGACGGCGGAGGGCGAGGTGTTCTTTCACGCCGCCGAGCGGATGGAGACGGAGATGCTGGCGGCGCAGGCGCATGTCGGCCGGGTCGATACGGCGGTCGCAGGCACCGTGCGGATCGGGGCGCCGGACGGTTTCGGCGTGTCGTTTCTCGCGCCGCGTCTCGGGCGGCTGACGGCCCGTTTTCCGGCCCTGCGCATTCAGCTGGTGCCGGTGCCCCGCTCCTTCTCGCTGTCACAGCGCGAGGCGGATATCGCCATCACGCTCGAGCGGCCGGAGCAGGGTCGGCTCGTCTCGTCCAAGCTTACCGACTACACGCTCGGCATCTACGCGTCCGACGCCTATCTGCAGGAGAACGGCACGCCCGAGAGCATCGAGGCGCTGAAGCGGCATCGGCGGATCGGCTATGTCGAGGATCTTCTCTGGACGGCCTCGCTCGACTTCACCGGCGAAGTGATGCGCAACTGGGATGCGGGCTTCGAGATTTCGAGTGCGACGGGGCAGACGGAGGCCGTGCGATCCGGCGCCGGCATCGGTATCCTGCACAATTACATCGCGCGTCAGCATGGCGAATTATGCCGTATCCTGCCCGATGCGACGATCCGGCGGGCGTACTGGACGACCTATCACGAGAGCGCGCGGGACCTGCTGCGCGTGCGGACCGTGGTCGATTTCCTGCAGGAACTCGTCGCTGCGGAGCATGCGATCTTCATCTGAGGGGTTCGGGGATCAGCGGAGGACGGGGATCATCATGGCAATTCCGACCGTGCCGGCCGGAATTGCCAGATTAGCTTCGCACGTCATGCACTTCATCCACCATTGTTTTCGAGCTGCGCATCATGCGCCTCGGTTCTCCATCGAACAGAACGACTTTAGCGGCGCAAACGTGAACGGGATCTTAACACGGCCCTGTCCGGCGTGCAGCGCGACGTGAAAGGTTAATACCTGTTTAACGCACTGCCGTGATATCTCGGGAGAACGCCCCGATTTTTATGCGGGTTCTACGCCGAGAGTTCTTTCATCACCCGACGGAATCGATCCGATATCCGGTCGCGCGCATGATGGCGCCCTGACGTCACCTGCCGCTTGCCGGCGACCCAGACGCTGTCCGGCCGGGTGCCGTTGGCAAACAGCCAGGCATCGAGCACGGCATCGTGGCGCGCGCCGCTATCGGGCATCGACAGCGAAACGAAATCGGCCGGAGCACCCGCCACGAGCCCGAACGGAGAGGCCGCACTGAGCGCGATGGCGCCGCCGGCCCCCGCAGCATCGAACAGGGCGCGTCCCGTCGATTGGCCGGCTGCCGCCATGACGTTGCGGGAGCGGTGCAGGAGGCGCTGGGAATATTCGAGCTGGCGCAGTTCGTCGGGCAGGCCGATCAGGACGTTGCTGTCCGAGCCGATGCCGAAGCGGCCACCGGCCGCACCGAAGACGGTGGCATTGAACGTGCCGTCGCCGAGATTGGCCTCGGTGATCGGGCAAAGGCCGGCAATCGCGCCGCTCTTCGCCATGCGCTTCGTCTCGTCATCGGTCATATGCGTCGCATGAATGAGGCACCAGCGCGGATCGAGCCCGACATGGTCGAGAAGCCATTCGACCGGGCGCGCACCGGACCAGGCAATGCAGTCCTCCACCTCCTTCACCTGCTCGGCGACGTGGATATGGATTGGCCCCTCCCCGGCCATGTCAACGACCGCCGCGATCTCCTGCGGCGTTGCCGCACGCAGGCTGTGCGGGGCGACGCCAACGCGCGACGCAGGCAGGCTGGCCACAGCTGCGCGGCATCCCTCCAGCAGGCGGGCGAAGCTGTCGAGCGTATTGATGAAGCGTCGCTGGCCTTCGCTTGGCGCCGCACCGCCGAAGGTGGAATGGGCGTAGAACACCGGCAGAAGCGTCAGGCCGATCCCCGTTTCGGATGCGGCAGCAGTGATGCGCACGGCCATCTCGGCGATATCGGCATAGGGGCTGCCATCGATCGCGTGGTGCAGATAGTGAAACTCGCCGACGCGGGAGAAGCCCTGTTCGAGCATTTCCATATAAAGCTGGGCCGCGACCGCCTCCACCTGCTCGGGCGTCATCGTCAGGGCGAAGCGATACATGACGGTGCGCCAGCTCCAGAAGCTGTCGGCGCCGGGACCGCGCACTTCGGCCAGCCCCGCCATGCCGCGCTGGAAGGCGTGGCTGTGAAGGTTTGACATACCAGGGACGAGGACGGCGTGGCGCTCCTCGCCGGCAACCGGCTTGGCATCGGCCTCGACGGATACGATGCGACCGTCGGCAAGCGAGATCCGGATATTGTCATGCCAGCCGTCCGGCAGGAGGGCCGATGCCGCGAAGATCGTATCCGTCTTTCCCGTTACCTGTCCCGTCACTGCCTGGCTTTCCATCGCTCTGCTCCCGATATTGGCCGCGCCGCAGCTTCAGAATGAGGCTTGCGCTCCGTTATCATTTGTATATACATAATGACGAGCGAAGGAAAGGCGGGAAAAGCAATGTCTTCCATGAAGTCCCCATCGGCAGTGTTGGGCATCTCGGCCTGCGACACGCTCTGGCAAAATGCCCAGCTTGCCACGCTCGACCCCACCTTGCCCGGCCTTGGCCTCATCGAACAGGGTGCGATTGCCGTTTCGAAGGGCCGGATCGTCTATGCCGGGCCGGAAGCGGACCTTCCCTTTCCGCACGCTGCTGCCGGCTATGTCGTCGACTGCGGCGGGCGGCTGATCACGCCGGGGCTGATCGATTGCCATACGCATCTGGTCCATGCCGGCGACCGGGCGAACGAATTCGAGATGCGGCTGGCCGGCGCAACGTACGAGGAGGTTGCGCGTGCCGGCGGTGGCATCGTTTCCTCCGTGCGGTCGCTGCGGGAGGCGAGCGAGGACGACCTCGTCGCGCAATCCCTGCCCCGCCTCGATGCGCTGATGGCCGAGGGCGTGACGACCATCGAGATCAAGTCTGGCTATGGGCTGGACCTTGCCCATGAACGCAAGACGCTACGGGCTGCGCGCCGGCTCGGCGCTCTTCGCGACGTCACCGTGCGCACGACCTTTCTCGGCGCCCATGCCCTGCCGCCCGAGTTCAAGGGCGACAGCACGGGCTATATCGCCAAGGTTGCCGACGAGATGCTGCCGGCGCTTGCTGCGGATGGCCTTGCCGATGCGGTGGATGGGTTCTGCGAGGGGATCGCTTTTTCGCCGGACGAGATGCGGCGCGTGTTCAATGCCGCGCAGGCCCATGGCCTGCCGGTCAAGCTGCACGCGGATCAGCTTTCCAACCTGCATGGCGCATCCCTTGCTGCCGAATATGGCGCGCTGTCGGCCGATCATCTGGAATATACCGATGCGGCCGGGGCGCAGGCGATGGCGGCGAGCGGCACGGTGGCCGTCATCCTTCCCGGTGCCTTCTACTTCATCCGAGAAACAAAGAAGCCGCCGATCGATCTCTTCCGGCAGGCCGGCGTCGCGATGGCGATCGCCACCGACAACAATCCGGGCACATCGCCGTTGACCTCCCTGCTCCTGACCATGAACATGGCCGCGACCCTGTTCGGCATGACCGTGACGGAGTGCATTGCCGGCGTGACACGCGAGGCGGCTCGGGCGCTGGGGCTCGTCGACGAGGTGGGAACGCTGGAAGTCGGCAAGCGGGCCGATCTCGCCATCTGGTCGGTAACCCGCCCCGCCGAACTCGTCTACCGCATGGGGTTCAACCCGCTCCATGCCCGCATTTACAACGGACACTGATGGCGCGGGCCAAGCCCCGCCAGACCTTTAGGACTTCGCCATGACGCTTGTTCTGCAGCCGGGCTCCGTGCCCCTTTCCACCCTTGAAACGCTCTACTGGACCGGCGAGCCTGCCCGGCTCGATCCCTCCTTCGATGCAGGCATCGAGAAGGCTGCGGCGCGCATCGCCGAGATCGCCGGTGGCAACGCGCCCGTCTACGGCATCAATACGGGCTTCGGGAAACTGGCGAGCATCCGCATCGATGCCGCCGATGTCGCCACACTTCAGCGCAACCTCATCCTATCGCATTGCTGCGGCGTCGGCGAACCGCTGGCCGACAACATCGTCCGGCTGATCATGGCGCTGAAGCTCGTCTCGCTCGGTCGCGGTGCCTCCGGCGTGCGGCTGGCGCTGGTACGGCTGATCGAGGCCATGCTGGAAAAGGGCGTCATTCCCGTCATTCCGGAAAAAGGCTCCGTCGGCGCATCCGGCGATCTCGCGCCGCTCGCCCACATGGCGGCGGTGATGATGGGCGAAGGCGAGGCCGTCTTCGAGGGCGCACGGCTCGACGGGCGCACCGCGCTGGAGCGGGCCGGGCTTGCTCCCGTGGTTCTCGCGGCCAAGGAAGGTCTGGCGCTGATCAACGGCACGCAGGTTTCGACAGCGCTGGCGCTGGCCGGCCTCTTCCGGGCGCATCGCGCCGCGCAATCGGCACTGATCACCGGCGCGCTTTCGACCGATGCGGCCATGGGCTCTTCGGCACCGTTCCATCCCGATATCCATACGCTGCGGGGCCATCGGGGCCAGATCGATGCGGCGGCGGCACTTCGCGGCCTGCTTGCGGGCTCGGTGATCCGCGAAAGCCATATCGAGGGCGACGAGCGGGTGCAGGACCCCTATTGCATCCGCTGCCAGCCCCAGGTGGACGGCGCCTGCCTCGACCTGTTGCGCTCCGTCGCCCGCACGCTGGAGATCGAAGCCAATGCGGTGACGGACAATCCGCTCGTGCTCTCCGACAACTCCGTCGTCTCCGGCGGCAATTTCCATGCCGAGCCCGTGGCGTTTGCCGCCGACCAGATCGCTCTTGCGGTCTGCGAGATCGGGGCCATTGCCCAGCGGCGCATCGCGCTTCTGGTCGATCCCGCCCTCTCCTACGGCCTGCCGGCCTTCCTCGCGAAAACGCCGGGGCTGAACTCCGGCCTGATGATCGCCGAGGTGACGTCGGCCGCGCTGATGAGCGAGAACAAGCAGATGTCGCACCCGGCCTCCGTCGATTCGACGCCCACCTCCGCCAATCAGGAGGACCACGTGTCCATGGCCTGCCACGGCGCGCGGCGGCTCTTACAAATGACGGACAATCTCTTCTCCATCATCGGCATCGAGGCGCTGACGGCGGCGCAAGGCATCGATTTCCGTGCTCCGCTGGTGTCGAGCCCGGAGCTGTCCAACGTTATCGCCGCCATCCGCACCGTCGTGGCGACGCTCGAAACCGACCGCTACATGGCGACAGACCTCAAGGCCGCGCGCGACATCGTGGCCGATGGCCGGTTGAACGCTGCGGTATCCCACGGCATCCTGCCGGTTCTGGAGGCCTGACATGTCCGTTTTCGAGATCACACGGGGCAACTCGCCGGTCATCCTCGCCTTCCCCCACACGGGGACGGACGTACCTTCCGACATTGCCGCCCGGTTGAACGACAATGGCCGTATCCTTGCCGACACCGACTGGCACATCCACACGCTCTATGACGGGCTGCTGGCGGAGGTGACAACCGTGCGCGCCACCTTCCATCGCTACGTGATCGACGCCAATCGCGATCCGGAGGGCGGGAGCCTCTATCCCGGGCAGAACACCACGGGGCTTGTGCCGGAGACCGATTTCGACGGCGTACCGATCTGGAGGCAAGGTGCTGCGCCGACGGCCGAGGACATTTCGGCACGTCTGCACACCTTCCACCAGCCCTATCATGCGGCCCTTGCCGCCGAGATCGCGCGGGTGAAGGCGCTGCATGGCGTGGCCATTCTCTATGATTGCCACTCGATCCGCTCGCATATTCCCTTCCTGTTCGAAGGAAAGCTGCCGGACTTCAACATCGGCACGGACAATGGCCGGACCTGCGCGCCGGAGATCGAGGCGGCTGCCGTTACCGTCTCCGCCGCTGCCGCCGGCTATGACAGCGTGCTCAACGGCCGCTTCAAGGGCGGCTGGACGACGCGGCATTACGGACGACCCAGCGAGGGCGTCCACGTCATCCAGATGGAGCTGGCGCAATCCACGCATCTGGCCACCGAAGCACCGCCCTTCGCCTATGATCCTGCCAAGGCCGAGCCGCTTCGCCGCCATCTCAAGGACATTCTGGAGCGCATCGCGACGATCGCGCCTACGCTCGCACACTCATAAAAGGGGAAACCGATGACCAACCCGCGCCACAATATCCGCGACGTCCGCGCTGCCCGCGGCACCGAGCTGACCGCGAAATCCTGGATGACCGAAGCGCCGCTGCGGATGCTGATGAACAATCTCGACCCCGAGGTCGCCGAGAACCCGCACGAGTTGGTCGTTTATGGCGGCATCGGCCGGGCGGCGCGCACCTGGGCGGATTTCGACAAGATCGTTGCATCGCTGCGGGACCTCGAGGAAGACGAGACGCTGATGGTGCAGTCCGGCAAGCCGGTCGGCATTTTCCGCACCCACAAGGATGCGCCGCGCGTGCTGATCGCCAATTCCAACCTCGTTCCGCATTGGGCGACGTGGGATCACTTCAACGAGCTCGATAAGAAAGGACTGGCCATGTACGGCCAGATGACCGCGGGCTCGTGGATCTATATCGGCAGCCAGGGCATCGTGCAGGGCACCTACGAGACCTTCGTGGAAGCCGGGCGCCAGCATTACGACGGCAATCTCACCGGACGCTGGGTGCTGACCGGCGGGCTCGGCGGCATGGGCGGCGCGCAGCCGCTGGCCGCCGTCATGGCCGGCGCCTGCTGCCTTGCGGTCGAGTGCAACCCCGACAGCATCGATTTCCGCATCCGCACCCGCTATGTCGATGCGCGCGCCGACACGCTGGACGAGGCGATGGAGATGATCGAACGCTGGACGGCCGCCGGCGAGGCGAAATCCGTCGGCCTGCTCGGCAATGCCGCCGACATCTTCCCCGAAATGGTCCGCCGCGGCATCCGGCCGGACATGGTCACCGACCAGACGTCGGCCCACGATCCGATCAACGGCTACCTGCCCAAGGGCTGGACGATGGCCGAATGGCGCCAGAAGCGCGAGAGCGATCCGAAGGCCGTGGAAAAGGCTGCCCGCGCCTCGATGCGCGACCATGTGGAGGCCATGCTCGCCTTCCAGCAGGCCGGCATTCCGACCTTCGACTACGGCAACAATATCCGGCAGGTCGCCAAGGACGAGGGGCTCGAGAACGCCTTCGACTTCCCAGGCTTTGTGCCGGCCTATATCCGCCCGCTGTTCTGCCGCGGCATCGGCCCGTTCCGCTGGGCGGCCCTGTCCGGCGATCCGGAGGACATCCGCAAGACCGACGCTAAGGTGAAGGAGCTGCTGCCCGACAACAAGCACCTGCACAACTGGCTGGACATGGCCGCCGAGCGCATCGCCTTCCAGGGCCTGCCGGCGCGTATCTGCTGGGTGGGCCTGGGCGATCGCCATCGGCTGGGCCTTGCCTTCAACGAGATGGTGCGCACCGGCGAACTCGCAGCACCGATCGTGATTGGCCGCGACCATCTCGATAGCGGCTCCGTCGCCTCGCCGAACCGGGAGACCGAAGCCATGAAGGACGGCTCCGATGCCGTGTCGGACTGGCCGCTCCTCAATGCGCTGCTCAACACCGCCTCGGGCGCGACCTGGGTGTCGCTGCATCACGGCGGCGGCGTTGGCATGGGCTTTTCCCAGCATTCGGGCGTCGTCATCTGCTGCGACGGCTCCGAGGATGCCGACCGTCGCATCGAACGCGTGTTGTGGAACGACCCGGCCACCGGCGTCATGCGCCATGCGGATGCCGGCTACGACATCGCGCTCGATTGCGCCCGCGACAAGGGCCTGCGCCTGCCGGGCATTCTCGGCAACTGATCGCACGAACGGCAGGCGTCCGCGCCTGCCGTTCGCTCTCGGCTCTTTCCTCCGGAGACACCCCATGACGGTCTTTCGCAACAGCGACCACCGCCGCATGCCGTGGAAGAACGGCGGCGGCGAGACGGTGGAGATCGCCGTCTTTCCGGCAGACGCCTCCATGGAGACGTTCGGTTGGCGGATCAGCATGGCCTCGGTGGCGACGGACGGCCCGTTTTCGGTCTTTCCGGGCGTGGACCGGACGCTGTCGATCCTCGACGGTCACGGCATGGTGCTGGACATATCAGGCCGGGCGCCGGTGACGCTGACGGCGCGCGATGCGCCTCATGCGTTTCCTGCGGATGCCGCGACGGAGGCGACGCTCGTCGATGGTGCCATCACCGATCTCAACGTAATGACCCGCCGTGGGGCCTTCGTGCATGCCGTCGAGCGGCGCGTGATCGACGGGGCGACGGCGGTGCAGAGGCATGGCGGGACGCAGATGCTGCTGTCACTCGGCCATCTCAGCGTGGGTCCGGTGCGGCTCGGCCGTCTCGACGCGATGCTGCTCGATAGCGACGTCGCTCTTACGGCCGACGAGCCGGTGACCGTCTATCTCATCCGGATCGATGCGGTTTAACCGCCAGTCCCCCGCGCCCTCCGGCTTTGAGCGCCAAGCTCAAAGCGTCGGGTTTTCAAGATCCGCGCTCGCGCCTTTCGCGGCGATGAAACGGTCCATTGCGGCAAAGGAGAAGGCGTCGATCGGCAGCTGCGTGCCACCATCGAGGGCGAGGTCCGCCAAGATTTCACCGACCACGCTCGTGAACTTGAAGCCGTGCCCGGAACAGGGCGAGGCGACGACGATGCGCGGGTCGGACGGCAGGAGGTCGATCAGGAAATCCTCGCTCGGCAGCATGGTGTAACGACAGGTCGTCGCGCGCACGCGTCTGCCAGCGGCCGTCGGCAGGCGGTGGCGGACGAAGGCGTCGAGCAGATCCGTATCGCGCTCATTGACCGGCGGATTGGGCGCATGCGGGTCGATCGGCTCCATGAAATGCGCGTGACGCCCGACCTTGATGCCATCGACGCCAATGGCCGGGAAACCGAAATACGAACCGTTATCCCCCTCGTCGCGGATGAAAGCGGGCATGCGCTGCGGCGTGGTGATGAAGCCATCCTTCGGCTGGTACCACGCGACCACTTGCTTGATGGGCACGGCCTTGCCGGCGAGATCCGGCACGAGGTCGGTGATCCAGGATCCCGTGGCGACGATGACCTTGCCAGCGCTATAGCGGCCGGTGACGGTTTCGATCGAGATACCATCGGCCTCCGGGTGGATGGCGGTGACCTTTTCCCCGAAATGCAGGGCCGCACCATCGGTCGCGGCGAGCTTCACGTAGCCCATGACGGCCGCTTCCGGCCGGAGGTATCCACCTTGCGGGTCGAGCACGGCGATCTCGTTGTCATCGATTGCGAAGGCGGGATGGCGGGCGCGCAGGGCCTTCGCATCGATCGTCTCCGACGCCAGCCCGTGCATCTCACTGCTCTTGCGGGTGCCGCTGACAATCTTGCTGTCCGGCAAGCCGATCTGCAGCACGCCGGTAATGGTGAGAATGTCCTCGCGCAGCCGGCTTTCCATCGCCCGCCAGTTGGCATAGGCGCGCTGCAGCAGCGGCACGTAGGACGGATCCTCGAAGTAGCCGAGGCGGATGAGGCGGCTGTCGCCATGGGAGGAGCCGAGCCCGTGGGCGGGATAATAGGCATCGAACCCGATCACCGAAACGCCGCGCGCGGCAAGATGGGCTGCCGCTGCGCTGCCCATGGCACCGAGACCGATAATAGCGACATCGAAGCGGGCGGTCATGAGGCATCCTTCTCGTGGTCGGGGCCGTCTACCAGGCCTCCAGACAGGGATAAACCATATCGCGCCGCACCGCGCGAGAGAGAAATGGCCGGGCGCCTACCCAGCCTGCCCGCGAACCGCCGGACCTTCGGAACCCGGGGCGTCGATGACCGGGATCTCCGGCATCGCGGCTTGCGAGAAGGATGCGAAGTCGAAGGCCGGCAGGGGGCCCGAGGTCATGAGGGTGAAATCGAACGAGGATTTCCGGTCCGGGCCCAGCACATATTGCCGGTGCACGCGCAGGAAATCGAGCTTGATGCGCTTGTAGCGCTCCGCGGACAGAATGTGCTTCAGCCGGATCGTCACGATGCGCGCCGGCGGTGCGTCCCCATGGCCGCACAGCGCCACCACGGGCGCCTTATAGAAATGGATGGAGTCCGTCAGGCACTGGACTTCCAGCCAGTCGATCCCGCTCGCGCGCGCCAGAAGCCCGACGCGGGCGCGCAGGCGGGTGGCGGGTCGCAGCAGCGCGCATTGCAGGATGGCCCCGCCCAGCGTGACGAACACGATGCGGCGGCCCTGCATCAGCTCCGGCTCCCGCTCCAAGAGCGCGCCGATGACATGGGCGGCGATGGTGGAGCCCATGCTGTGGGACGTCACAAGCACCTCATCGCAGCCGGTGTCCCGGGCTTCAACGAGAACCTTGCGGGCGGCGTCGATCGCCGCCTCCAGCCAGAGATCGACCTCCGGCCGATCGAGCGCGGCCATGGCGACGGCGAGTTCCCAATCGGCAAAGAGATGCAGGGTATGGAGGCGTTCGGCCTGCGGTATCAGCACGAACCGGAAGAGCGCAACAGCGGCCGGCGTGCTCCAGAGGAGGTTCCAGGCGGGCAGCCCGAGGAGAAGGGGCGCGAGCGCAAAGCCGATCGAGGCGAGAAACGCGAGCGCGACCAGCAGGAACGGGAAGATGAAGAAGAGGCCGAAGCGCCAGGCATGACGGAAATAGCCGGTCAGCCCGCCGTGGCGAACGACCTGCACGGCGCTCGCATATCCGGCCATGAGACGGCGGTGAAGCGGCTTGTCCGTGAGCAGCGCCACCAGTCGGTGATGGTCGAAGATGTGGATGCGGCTTTCCGTGTGGTGGCCCTGGCCGGTGGCCGTGACATCGAAGCAGGGAACCTCCGTGGTCTCCACCAGCGGACCGACATGGAAGTAGAGGCCCCAGACATGCGTGCTCTGCACGGCCGCGCGCGCAAAACGCGCCAGATGCGCATGGGCATCCAGAGGCTCGAAGCCCGGAAAATGCAGGACGATCCGCTTGCGGACGGTAGACGTGTTGCCATCTGTCATGGGCGTCCTTTCTTGGCTTCTCCGGCCGGGTTCTGACCGATGCCCGAATGCGCGCCTGTGTTGATCCGATCTGCCGCGCGGCATGATCGCCGGGCAGCGCATTCCCTGGCACAGCCGGATTGCATGAGGGAGCGGGGCATTTTGCCGGACCCTAAGTCCGCCTTCCCTATCCCCTGTCCTCAGACTTGTTCTTTACAAGGGCTGATGCATATCCCTGTTCGGACGCTCCATGCATCAGCCTGGAGGGTTTGGCAATCCTGCTGCGTCCGAAGAGGGCGATGTTCGGCTGCCGTTCATGTTTGAGAGCGCAGATAGCATGACGACGTCTCTCTGGTGCTCTGGGCGGCGACGTGTATCGTGTTTCTGGCGCTTGTCGTTTTGCAGATTGCCCCCTTGAAAGGTTGACCCCATGCGTGCCGTCCTGTCGGTTCTTCTTCTCTCTTCCACCGCCCTCCTCGCCGGCTGCGTCGATGACGGTGCTCGCTACGATAGCGGCCCCCGCTATTCGGCAAGCGGCGTCTATATCCGGGAATCGCGACCCGACATCTACCGCGTGCCGGTCTACACCGAACGCGACCGCCGTCCGCGCTATGATCGCGACAACCGTTACGACCGCGACGAGCGTGCACGGGACGACCGGCGCGACCGCTATAGCGACGACCGCCGCGTGCGCCGCGAACAGGCCGACCGGGATGCCGGCGACAACGGCTATCGCCGCGACCGCGATGACGACCGGCGTAACCCGGCACGCCCCGGCTACGTTTGCGAATATCCCTGCATTCGCTGATATCGATCGTTCCAGAACAGGACGGGCGGGATGGAGCACCCCGCCCGTTTCCCTGCTTCATGCAAAGCGCCCTCATGGTCCTCCCGATGCATGTCGTGTGAAACACCGCTCATGTGCGGTTTTTTCGTGCCATGTTGAAGCGCGTGGGCGCGTTCCCGAGACCATGCCCGCTTCCGGGTTGCCGGATCTCTACGCGCCCCACCTAGCGATCCGTCGTCGCACCCCAGCGATAAAGCGCTGCACACCCCATATATTAGGGATTTTAAATTCAAACTTTGTTTAGACTACCACAATAGAACTACACTGGTCGGTTGCAGGCATGATGCCCGTACGATCCCATCCAGAACATGACGTATCGCTTGTACCGTCGGCCTTTCGGTCGTCCGGGCGCTTTCGCACGTCACTGGCGTCGGATCACACTGCCATTCCCCAGATTTGCCCCCCAACACACGTTGAGAGAGCCCATGTCCATTTTCCAGAATGCCAAGGTCGGCACCAAATTGATGATCACGTCCGGGATCAGTATCCTGCTCGTCCTCGGCATCATTTCCAATCAGCTGATCAGCGATGCGAGGACGGCAGAAGCCAATGCTATTCTTGAGCGGGAGCAGATCGTTCTCGACGGAGTCGTCAATGCGAAGCTCGCCCTGAGCAACATGCGGTTCGCCTCGCGTGGCCTGCGCCTCGTCAACAGCGAGGCCGAAACCGGGAAGGCGACGGCCGATGTGAAGACCTATTTCGACAATGGCATGGCCGGCATGCAGAAGCCCCTCCAGGTCGCGCCGGAGCGCGATACGCTGAAGCAGATCGCAGCGCGGCTGACGGACTACAAGACGATTTCGGACAAGCGCTCCGCGGACCTCCTTCTGGCGTTCCAGAAGGTCGGCGGGCGCAAGCTGACGGCCGAGGAAATGTCGGCCGCCGTCGCTACCACCGCCGCCGACAACACGAAGGTCGCGGAAACCACCAGCAAGCTCATCAACGACGCGGTGGAAGACGCCACCGGGATCACGGCCGAGGCGAAAGCATCGCTGAAAGCGGTGGTCGCGCAGGCCCGCACGGTCTCCCTCACCATCAATTCCGCGATCATCCTCATCCTCATCGCATCCGCCATCGTTCTCGTGCGCAGCGTCGGTCGTCCGATCCGTGTGATGACGCAGGCCATGCGCCAGCTGGCCGCCGGGCAGACCGACATCGATCCCGGCAATACCGAACGCAAGGATGAAATCGGCGACATGGCCGGAGCGGTCGAAGTGTTCCGCCAGTCCGCCATCAGCAACAAGCGGCTCGAGCAGGAGGCGGAAGCCGCCCGCGCCCATGCGGAAGCCGAGCGCGAGCGCCTGACGGCCGAAGCCGAAGCATCCGCCCGCGAGCGCATGCAGCAGGCGACATCCGGCCTTGCCACCGGCCTGCGCCGTCTGGCCTCCGGCGATCTCGGCTTCCAGCTCGACCAGGCATTCGCACCGGATTTCGAGGCGCTTCGTCACGACCTGAACGGCGCGATCGGCCAGCTGTCCGCCACACTTCTCTCCGTCGCCCAGGCGACCACGCAGATCGACACCGGAACCCGCGAGATCAGCCAGAGCGCCGACGACCTTTCGCGCCGGACCGAACAGCAGGCAGCCTCGCTCGAGGAAACCGCCGCGGCCCTCGACGAAATCACCGCCAATGTCACCAACTCCTCCAAGCGCGCCGAGGAAGCCCGTTCGATCGCCGTACAGGCCAATGCCAGCGCCGGCCAGTCCGGCAAGGTCGTCGCCAATGCCGTCGATGCCATGCAGAAGATCGAACAGTCTTCCGATCAGGTTGCCAACATTATCGGCGTCATCGACGAGATCGCGTTCCAGACCAACCTGCTCGCGCTGAATGCCGGGGTGGAAGCTGCCCGCGCCGGTGAAGCCGGCAAGGGTTTTGCCGTGGTCGCCCAGGAAGTGCGCGAACTTGCCCAGCGCTCGGCCAAGGCCGCCAAGGAGATCAAGGACCTGATCCGCAATTCCTCGGTCGAGGTGCAGAGCGGCGTCAAGCTCGTCAGCCAGACCGGTGAAGCCCTCAAGACCATCGAGGACTACATCGTCAGCATCAACCAGCACATGGACGCGATCGCGACCTCGGCGCGTGAGCAGTCGGTCGGCCTGTCCGAGGTCAATACGGCCGTGAACCAGATGGATCAGGTGACGCAGCAGAACGCGGCGATGGTGGAAGAAAGCAATGCCGCCAGCGCAGCACTCGCCGGCGAAGCCGAACGCCTGCGCGACCTCATCAGCCGCTTCCAGTTCGGCGACGCCAAACGTTCGTCCGCAAGGACCACGACCCCTGTCGCCGCCGCCAATGCCACACACCGCCCGGCAGCCTCCCCTGCCCGCAAAATGACCGCCCAGATCGCCCGCTCCTTCTCCGGCAACGCCGCGGTGCAGCAGACCTGGGAAGATTTCTGATCGGTTAGAACGGACGTCGAGACGTGAGGAAAACGCCATCCGCGAGAGTTCGCGGGTGGCGTTTTTCGTTGGTGCGCCGGACGTTATGCGCGTTTCGGCGTCGTTGTGTGGCGCCCAGCCGCATCGGGATGGAGGCCGTACACGACTTCGGGAGGTTTTGGCGACGGCACATGAACCGATGCCGCGGGAACCCGGGTGACCTTGTCAAAGACATAGTCCGTCGTCCGCCCGTCCTTGCGGGAACGGCTGTAGAGCTCGATGCGCGAATTGGTAGGCCAAGTGTGGGTACTCAGACGAATACCCGAATAGTGCCTACCGGCGAAGACCAAAGCAAAGAAAAGTGAAATGTATAGACCGAATACAGCTTATCCGCCTGCGGTTCCTAAGCATCAGCTCTAAGAGGTAGGCCTAAGTAAGTTCAATCGCGCCCATACTGCAGCGAAAGGTGAGCTCTCAGAGCGTTGTGAACGAATATTTCCTTCGAAAAAATGATTTCATCATCACCGCGGAACGAAAACCGCATGTTTCGATTGTGGCCGGGATCGATATTTCCAATAACACCGATTCTGAAAAGGTCACGCAATATCTCCTGCACGCTGTATTTCTTGAAAAGTTCTTTCGCGTCAGTATTTTCAAGCCCAACAACTACTGAACGAGCATTCAATTCACCAACCGTGGATATACCCTTAAATCCATAGAATAATGATTTTATGCCATCGATCTCGGAGGGCTTGTACTTCGATCTAAGCTCCTCGGTCATCTCGACCCAGCTAGCAGTTGAGTATTTCTTACGGATCGCCTCGAAAGCCTGTACGCTGAAAAACGTCGCGGTTGTGTCTTGATCTTGTGCGATCAATAGCAGGCGAACAATGTCCCGCGGACGGTACCACGAATTGTGCAGTATATAAACCTGAGGTTGTAATTTAATGATTTTATCAGGAAAATATTGCCTCCATACTTCCTGTGACGTAAGTTTGTCCAAGCCAGTTTTTTCACGAGCAATGTTTATCCGCTGCTCAATGATGTTGAGCAAAGGCTGCTGAGAGGAATCAACTCCGGGCTTATTCCACAGGATTTCAGTCCCAAAGTCCGAAATTGGTTTATTTACCTCCTTGCCGAGTGATTCTACAGAATTAACAACTTCTGAACGTATCGCCGCATAGATGCAGATATTAATTTTTTTGGCTTTCGCTACAGCATTAACGCTTTCCACAGAAACAATAAGATCTCGGATTAGCTGAGAGTCTCGTTTGTACTGCTTTTCCGTGTTGTGGTTTAGCTCAAGTTCGTCGAAGAGTATATTAAGGCGGTTGTTTGATCCTGTTAAGCTCGAAAATGCCTCGTCGGCCTTTTGAACAAGTGCATTGAAGTCGACGTTTGCTTTGCCTTCTGAATCCCATTCGAGATCGAGGCCTAACTTAGGCGAATGGCTAATCTCAATATGCCCTTTCTTGATCTTGGGTATTAATCGCGCCAGCAGCCCTTTTTTGTCATCGCCGTAAGTGTCTGCATTAACGAGCTCTGAAAACTTCTCGAACTGCTCATTTTGCTCAACAAAACCAGTAGAGTGGTCTCTCACCGCCTCTACAATTTTCCTGTAAATAAACCACCGCCAGACAGCCTCAAAATCCGTCCCATCGAAACTATCTATGTTATCTTCGGTAAGCTTTACTCTAGCCGCTTTAGAGAAGTCTTTTCGAAGCTCTTCCTTGATTTGAGATTTGAAAAGAATCATCTGGGTTTTTGATCCCTGAGATTCCAGCTTGAGTGCAATATAGCGCAGGAGTGCGGTTTTTCCTGTCCCCTTCAATCCTACAACGTAGTACTTGAGCTTCTTGTAAAATTTGTCGATCGACAGCGAGGGTGGCACAACGAATGCGGCTAGGAAGCTTTGCGCCTCTTCATCCGTCCCCTCAAGCAATTCGTTCTTAGCGTCGATACTGCCCATATAGATGTCGCTGATTTTAAGCACGGCTCTGCCCCTGATGAGAATCGACGCCTTTGAGTTAGCACAACCCCACCGACAGCACACCTCCCAGCATTTCAACTTGAATCGTTCTCAGCCGCTAATCGGGAATAGCGCTCATCAAGTTCTGGAAGCGCTCAGAAAGACAGAGAAAAAGCAGTAACAACGTATCCGCCTGTTCCAGACGTGTTCCATACGGGAATTTACAGGGAAACTTTTTAGAAACCCAAACACAGCTCGGCTGCGCAAATCCCGCGCAACTCTCTGTATGATATGGACTTTCTGTCAAAGAAAAATGGTACGGTTGGGGGGTCTCGAACCTCCGACCTCAGGTGCCACAAACCTGCGCTCTAACCAACTGAGCTACAACCGCACGAACAAGCATGTCGCTTGGTCGCGTCATTACGGCCATGGGTTCGGTTTGGCAAGTCCGAACTTCGACTTTTGGCCAAAAAACCGGGCGGTTTCCCGTCCGGTTCTGGATCTACGGGGCTTTTCCGACGGCAAGATCAGGCGCGGGGGATGCTGGACAGGGCCTTTTCGGCGGCGTCCTTGGTCGGCTTGACCAGGTTTTCGGCGACCTTGCGGGTGGTTTCCTGCATGCCGCGGGCCTGTTCCATGGCCAGCTCGGCCTGCTTGCGGATGAAGGCCGTCTGAAGTTCGAAGACCTCCGACAGGGATTTGCAGGCGATCAGCGCTTCCATGTGGGACAGCGACGTTTCGGCATTGGTGCGCAGCGCGTCGATCGCCTTCAGGCTCAGCTCGACCGTGCCGGACTGGGCGCTCTCGACCGTGGCTTCGATGGTCTTGCCTGCTTCTTCGGCGGCCGTCTTCATTTTCGCATAGGCTTCGCGCGATTGCGTCGCGCCCTTCTCGGCAAAGTCGCGGAAGGTTTCGGTGACCTTGTTCGGGTCGAAATTCGAAATGGAAAAGATGTCCTGAGTCATCGGAGTGTCCTGATTGGCGTCGGCTCATAGCGGCGGATTTCGGGTTCTTACTGCCTTCTACGGCAATTTATGATGCACTGCAACATATTTTTGCACTGCACCATGCATCATTTCGTTACATTAACCTTGCGTTAGGAAAGAGGGCGGTTTTCACTGCGAAAACGATGCTCAAGCTGGACCCTTTCGGGGGTCGCGGATATTAATAGTCTATTAACGCATCCGGAGACCCGAGACCTCCGCCAGAGCCGGATAGAAGAATGCCCGTGAAATCCTACCCCTTCATCGACATTGCCGTTCATGAACGTGTGCGGGATCATTTCGCGCGTGGCGATGCGGCCATTCTGTTTGCCCCGGATCTGTCGCGGGTGCTCTGGTCGAATGGCGAGGGTGCGGCTCTCTTCGGGCTGGGCTCGATCTATGACTTTCTGGATGGGGGGCCGAGCGCTGCGAGCGTCGCCTTTCGCCAGCTGCAATCGACCGCGCGCCAGTTGCGCGAGGCGGGGGAGACGCGCCGATTTCTGATGCGCATGTCCGCCGGGTTCCAGAGCGTGACCGTGAATGCCGAACTCGCACTGATCGACGTGCGTGCCGGCGAACGGGCGATCCTCTTCACCGCACCGCGCCTTGCGCCATCCCGTGCCGGCCGTCCCGTGCCGGTGGCGGAGATGGCCGCGCGGATGATTTCGGGTTTCGACGATCCGGATACGCACATGGCGGTGCTCGATGGCGCGGGGGCCGTGCTCGCCTCGTCGCCGCAGTTTCCGGCGCTCGGCATGACGCAGCAGACGCTGCTGTCGCTGGTCGAAGCCGTCGGTCGCGATAGCGACTGGCTGCTGAAGCGCCCCGTACCCACGGGTAAGGGAACGCTGCCGGCAGCTATCGGCAAGGTTTCGGCCGATCCGGCGCTGCACCTGCTTTTCGCGGTGGAGACGATTCTCGGGCATATGGATGCGACGAGCGACGTCAGCGTGCCGGCGGAAGCGGCGGCCGCTGCCGCGGAGCCGCCGGCGAGCGCTGAAGCCGCCGATCTGGACGTGTCCGAAGCGGTTGATATCGCCGATGTCGAGGTGCGCGACAGCCATGTGGAAGCTGAAGAGGTCGCGGCCGATGTTTTCGAGCCTGTCGATAGCTTGGATGTCGCGCCTGATGGTTCGTCAAGCGACATCGAGCAGGATGATGAGACGATCGCCACGGCTGCGTCGGACGACGAGGCGCTGGATCTGGTCGAGGACACAACCGTGGCGGACGAGCCTGCGGATGTGCTGCCGGTTGTCGATGAGGCCGCTGACGTCGATGTGACGGACGTGGACCAGGATGTCCCGGCTACGGACGCGCATAATGGCCTTGACGATGTCGTTGAGGAGGCTGAGCCGGTCGGCGTGGACGTCGAGGAAACGTCTTCCGAGGTTATCGACGCCGCAGGCGACGAGGTCGCCGCGTCCGATGACCTGACCGCGAAGACCCATGCCGAGGGCGATGCGAGCGGCAGTGACGATGTTGCCGTTGCGGAGCCCGCGGCTTTCGCCTTCGATCCCGCCATGCGGTCCATCCGGTTCGTCTGGAAGATCGGGGCGGACGGGCGTTTCAGCGAGATCTCGCGCGAGTTCGCGCTGGCGGTCGGCCCGCAGGCTGCCGATGTTCTGGGGCAGAGCTTTGCCGATCTCGCCGCGCGCTTCGCGCTCGATCCCGATGGAGCCATCGTGGAGCTGTTGAACCGGCGCGACACATGGTCGGGCAAGACGGTGCTGTGGCCGGTCGAAGGCGAAGCGCTGTGCGTTCCGGTCGATCTCGCCGCCTTGCCGACCTACTCGCGCAACCGGGAATTCGACGGCTTCCGTGGCTTCGGCATCGTGCGGGTGTCCGATGCGGTCGCGGACCCGTCGGCGCGTGGACTCAATCTTGCCGGTCTGCCGACCGTCGCGGAGGATGTGGAGCCGGCGCAGGATGCGGAGGTTCTCGGCGAGGCTTTGGACGAGACCCCTGCTCTGCCGGACGAGGACTTTGCCTCCAATGCGCAGCGCGAGACGCTGGAGGATGACGGCTCGTTCTTCGTTGCGGCGGATGAGGACCCGTCCTCTTCCGACGCGACTGACACAACCGACACCGTTGCCGATGACCTCGTCCCCCTTGAGGATGGCCTTCCGCGCGATCCCTTCATGGGCGAACGTCCGGCGCTGAAGCTGGTGGAGACGCCATCGCGGCGCCATTCGGACAAGATCGTTCCGATAGACGATGCGCGCCCGGTAAGCACCGAGACGCTGACGCGAAGCGAACAGGCGGCCTTTCGCGAGATTGCGCGTCAGCTGACGACGACCTTCGGCAAGCGCACGGAGCCGGCAGGATCACCGGTCGAAGGCGAGACGGATGCTGAACGGTCTGCGGCAGATCTGGAGACAGGCGCCGAGGTCGGTCAGAACGATGTGCGGGCCGAGGACGCGATAACGGAAGAAGCGGTCGCCGGCGCGCCTGACGAGGTCGAGGCAGCGGGCGACGCCACCTCGGACGCGGATGAGACCTTGGCGGCTGGTGATGATACCGTCGCTACGACCGAACCCGAGCATGGCGATGAGCACAAGCCCGCTGACGCTGCCGAGGACGTTGCGGATGCCGACGATCATAGGCCAGCCGCGGACGCTGAAGACGATGCGGCGTTGACTGCGGATGAGGAGACGCCAGCGGTGGACGCTGCCGACGTGCCCGCGGAAGAGGTTCTCGAACCTGTTGCCGCCGGCGAGCTCGGGGCCGACGACGAGGCTGGTGACAAGGATGTTGTGCTGAGTCCGGCGATGATCGATCGCATGGAGAGCGCGGTGCTGATCCATAGCGGCGACGAACTCTATCATGCGAATGCCGCTTTTCTCGAACTGACCGGCTACCACACGCTGCAGGATCTGCGCGTGGAGGGCGGTATCGACGCTCTGTTCGTCGGCGAAGACGAAGGTATTCTCGACGTACCCCCGGGCGCGATGATGATGATCCGCAATGACGGCCGCCTTGTGCCTGTGACGGCGCGGCTGCAGGCCATTCCGTTCGACGACAAGGGCGTGGCGCTGATGATGTCGCTGGTTCTGGTCGAGACGCTGCCGGCCGATGCCGCGCCCGTTGAGGACGAAGGGCTGCTCGAAGGCGAGCGTGTTACGGATATCGCCGAAAGCCATGCGGACGCACCCGAAATAGTCGAGGCAGGTTCGTCATCGATTGCGGATCAGGCTGCAATCGCGGACGCGGAAGCGCGGGTGGAGGCGCTTCAGATCGAGACCGAGGAGCTGCGCGCGATCCTGGAAACGGCAACGGACGGCGTCGTGGTGATGGGTACGGATGGCGATATCCGGTCGCTAAACCGCTCCGCCAATGCGCTGTTCAACTATAATGATGCCGATGTGATCGGTAAGCCGTTTGCCACTCTGTTTGCGCATGAGAGCCAGCGTGCGGTCATGGATTATCTCGCGGGTCTTGCCGGCCACGGCGTTGCCAGCGTGCTCAACGACGGACGCGAAGTGATCGGCCGGGAGGCGTCGGGCGGGTTCATTCCGCTGTTCATGACCATGGGTCGCCTGTCGTCTTCCAGCGGCTATTGCGCCGTCATTCGCGATATCACGCAGTGGAAGCGCACGGAGGAAGAACTGCGCAGCGCCAAGCGGGCGGCGGAAACGGCGAATGCGCACAAGACGGATTTTCTGGCGCGCGTCA
Organism: Ferranicluibacter rubi; assembly: GCF_011603255.1. GTDB lineage: Bacteria > Pseudomonadota > Alphaproteobacteria > Rhizobiales > Rhizobiaceae > Ferranicluibacter > Ferranicluibacter rubi. The sequence continues at coordinate 151,486 of NZ_JAANCM010000001.1, forward strand.
GCCATGAGATCCGCACGCCGCTCAACGCCATCATCGGCTTTTCCGACATGATGGCGAGCGAGCATTTCGGGCCGATCGGCAGTGCGCGCTATATCGAATATGCCAGCGATATCGGCCGGTCCGGTCGCCATGTACTGGATATCGTCAACGATCTCCTCGACATATCGAAGATCGAAGCCGGCGAAATGGAGCTGGACTTTGCCGCCGTCGAGATCAACGAGGCGGTTTCGGAAGCCGTTTCGCTGGTGCAGCCGCAGGCCAATGCCCAACGCGTCATCATCCGCACGTCGCTGTCGACCTCGGTGCCCAGCGTTGTTGCCGATAACCGGTCGATCAAGCAGATCGCGCTGAACATCCTTGCCAATGCCATTCGCTTCACCCCGGCCGGCGGGCAGATCGTGGTGTCCACAGCTTACGAAGCAAATGGCAGCGTGATGCTGCGCATCCGCGACACCGGTGTCGGCATGACGCGGACCGAGCTTGAACAGGCCATGAAACCTTTCCGGCAGGTGACGACCGGCACGCGCATGCGTGGCGAGGGTACGGGGCTGGGCTTGCCGCTGACGAAGGCGATGGCGGAAGCCAACCGCGCATTGTTCGCCATCAACTCGGCGCCGAACGAAGGCACGCTGGTGGAAATCACGTTCCCGTCGCAGCGGGTTCTGGCCAACTGATTGCTCTCGCGGAAACCGCGGTTCGAAAGGGAGGCAGCCATCGGTCTGCCTCAAGTTGAGTGCTTTCGAACACGTACAATCGACATCATGTCGGAGATCCGGCTTTGCCGGCGCAAGGTCTGTCATGGATCTGCGAGAGCCCAACCATGACGGTGCGGACGATAAGGAAGACTTAACAACCGCTCCCTGCAATCTTGTCGTTGAAAGAGACGATGCAACCTCTATGGAGGGCTTTCCGGCGGAAAGCGCATGTTTTCGGCCGTCGTTATTTATTAGAGGGCTTACTTCACAATGGGACTTCGGAGCCTCGACGCTCGCGCCTGTCTCAGGTCTTGAGATCCTCAAGATCGGCATAGAGATCCAGCGCTTCCGGATTGGCCAGCGCTTCCTTGTTCTTCACCGGCCGGCCGTGCACCACGTCGCGAACGGCGAGCTCAACGATCTTGCCGGACTTGGTCCGCGGGATGTCGGCGACGGCGATGATCTTGGCGGGGACGTGGCGGGGCGAGGCGCCGGTGCGGATGCGGGTGCGGATCGCCTTGACCAGATCGTCATCGAGCGCGACGCCGCTGGCGAGGCGCACGAACAGCACGACGCGCACGTCGTCGTCCCAATCCTGCCCGATGCACAGCGCCTCGGCGACCTCCTCCATCTGCTCGACCTGATTGTAGATCTCCGCCGTGCCGATGCGGACGCCGCCGGGGTTGAGCGTGGCATCCGAGCGGCCGTGGATGACGATGCCGCCATGCGCGGTCCACTCGGCAAAATCGCCATGGCACCAGATATTGTCGAAGCGATCGAAGTAGGCGGCGTGGTATCGGGCGCCATCAGGGTCGTTCCAGAACATGATCGGCATGCTCGGAAACGCCTTGGTACAGACCAACTCCCCCTTCTCGCCTCTGATCGGGCGTCCCTCGTCGTCCCAGACATCCATGGCGAGCGCCAGTCCCGGCCCCTGGATCTCGCCGCGCCAGACGGGCTTCAGCGGATTGCCGAGCACGAAGCAGGCGACGATATCGGTGCCGCCGGAGATGGAGGCGAGCTGGATATCGGACTTGATACCCTCATAGACGAAGGTGAAGCCCTCCGGCGACAGAGGCGACCCCGTCGAGGTCATGACGCGGAGCGCCGAGAGATCGTGAGTCTCTTTTGGCGTTAGCCCGGACTTCCGAACGGCATCGATATATTTCGCCGAGGTGCCGAAGACGGTGAAGCGTTCGGCCTCTGCAAAGTCGAACAGGACCGAGCCATCGGGATAGAAGGGCGAGCCGTCATAGAGGCACACGGTGACGCCGGCGGCGAGACCGGTGGCGAGCCAGTTCCACATCATCCAGCCGCAGGTGGTGAAGTAGAACAGCCGGTCGCCGTCCTTCAGCCCGCAATGCAGAACGTGCTCCTTCAGATGCTGGACCAGTGTGCCCCCGGCCGAATGCACGATGCATTTCGGCACGCCCGTGGTGCCGGAGGAAAAGAGGATGTAGAGCGGATGGGAAAACGGTAGCCGGCGAAATGACAGGGCCTGCGCCTCGAACGGGGCGATGAAATCCGGCAGCGTGCGGCCGTCGCCGAGCTTGGAGACCAGCGCATCAGCCTCTCCCGCATAGGGAATAACGAGCACGGGAATACCGAGCCGGTCAGACACGGCCTTCACCTTCTCCGACACATCCTGGCGCTTGCCATTGTACCAGTAGCCGTCGCAGGCGATGAACAGCTTTGGCGAGATCTGGCCAAAACGGTCGAGCACGCCCTGTTCGCCGAAATCAGGTGAGCAGGACGACCAGATGGCGCCGAGCGACGCTGTCGCCAACATCAGGGCAACGGTCTCCGGCAGGTTCGGCATCATGGCGGCAACGCGGTCGCCCTCGCCGATACCGAGCGCGACCAGCGCCTGTTGCAGGCGGGACACCAGCGCAGCCAGCGCATCCCAGGAGAGACGGGACGAGACCTTGTCCTCGCCGCGGAACACGATGGCATCGTCACTGCCGGTTTTCCGCAGAAGGTTTTCGGCGAAGTTGAGGCTGGCATCGGGAAAGAAGCGGGCTTGTGTCATATGGCCGTCATCGACCAGCGCGCGGGCGCCCTTGTCTCCGACGATGCCGCAGAAATCCCAGAGATCGCTCCAGAAACTGGCACGGTCGGCCACGGACCAAGCGTGAAACGCATCGACATCGGCAAAATGCACGCGGTGCCGCTTGCTGCAGAGCGCCATGAAGGCCGTCAACGGCTGCGCTTCGATGGAGGCTTGCGATGGTGTCCAGAGCGGCTGGTCGGAATGCATCATGTTCCCCTCATACGCGGCACTCGATCTATAACACGTCGTCGCACGGGGTAAACGGACCTTGGCGAACCCTTGCCGATTTCACGCCGAGCCGCTCACGTTGTGCGTGTCGAACCCCGACGTGAGAGGTGACCGGACCTCATGACGAAGGCCCGGCAGAGGTCTTGCCGGGCCTTCGATCACAGCCGGTGGCGGTATCAGCCACGGCTCTGGGTAACGATGACAGGGATCATCAGGTCACCCCAGTTGCCTTCGCCGGCGTGATGGCGGGCGGAGCGGACGAGCTCGACCGAAACACCAGCCTCGACAGCCTTCATGATGGTGTGGTTCAGGCGGTGCAGGTCGTTGGCGACCATACGGATCGCGGCCTGCTGGTCGGTGGTCATGCTGGATGCCTGTTCGTCTGCGCGTTCTTTGACGCGGGTCTGGATCGTCATTGTGGTCGTCCTTTCCTGAGGAATTATGGGTCTTTAGGCGTTACGGGCTCTCGGGAATTCCGGGCCTTGGTTCGGATAGGGTGTGCCGACGTCTAACCGTCGATCGGAAGGCGGGCGCGAACCACCTGCTTTGCCTGGTTGCCGGACAGGACGTCCAGGCCTGTGAAGGAGGCTTCCTCGCGGAGACGCTTCCAGAGGCGGTTCGCGCCGTTCCTTGCCAGCGTCGAGCGATGGGCGACGGAGCCAGGAAGGCGCGCCACATCGTCCACCGGAATGATCCGCACGACCTTGTCAAAGCCGCCGGCCGAAGCGGAAAACACCGTCGTGTCAAGTTTCGTCATGAGATCCTCCTCTCGCATCGATCACCTGGGGACCGTCTCCAGATCCTCCGTGATCCCTGCAGAGAGATGTACCGAATGATCGAATTTTTCGCCAATGGTTTCAGGGTATTGCGACCCCGAAAGAGGTTATACTGTCTTGTCTTTTACATCACAGGTCTGTAATATTGTAAAAGTAGTCAAAGGCTCACTGGTCGGTCGCGGTGTAAAATTTGTCATGAGCGAAAACAAGATCTTTGCCGGGCCGCGTGTCCGCCGTATCCGCAACGGACTGTCGCTGACGCAGACGGCCATGGCCGAGGCGCTCGGGATCTCGCCATCCTATCTCAACCTGATCGAGCGCAACCAGCGCCCGCTGACGGTGCAGCTGCTCCTGAAGCTGGCCGCCGTCTACCAGATCGACCTTGCGGAACTGCGCGGGCAGGCCTCCGACAGCCTGGGCGAGCTGCGCGCCGTATTCGCCGATCCGCTGCTTTCGGGCGAGCTGCCGGGTGATCAGGAGCTGATCGAGATCGCGGAAGCGGCGCCGAATGCGGCGATGGGGCTGATCAAGCTTTACCGGGCCTACAAGGAACAGGGCTCCCGACTGAAGGATCTGACGAGCCTGCTGTCCGGCCAGGATCAGGCTGCAGCCCTCAGCGGCGCCCGCCTGCCGATGGACGAGGTGCGCGAGATCTTCGAGACCCGGCCCTATCATTTCGCGCGGCTCGATGCGGCAGCCGAGGCGTTTCATCAGCGGCTGGCACCCGGAGACGACCTGCAGACGGCGCTGAAGGACTGGCTGCGGCGCGACCATGGGCTCGCGGTGCGCACCCTGCCGATCCACGTCATGCCGGATCTTCGCCGCCGGTTCGATCGGCATTCGCTGCGCCTGTTCCTGTCCGAACGCCTGTCGGCCGAGGACCAGCTTTGCGAAATCGCCATGGAGGCTGCGCATTTCGCCATGCCGGAGGCGCTTGCCGAAGAGCTGGCGGCTCTGCCGCTCACCTCCGGCGAAGCGCGGCGCATCGCCCGGTTCGAGCTGGCCCGTTATGCCGCGCTGGCGCTGATGATGCCTTACGGCACCTTCCTCGACATCTGTCGGCGCGTGCAGTTCGATATAGACCTCGTGCGGGTGCGCATGCGGGTGAGCTTCGAGCAGGCGGCAAGTCGCATGGTGACGTTGCAGCGAAGCGGTGCGCTCGGGCCTCCCTTCTTCCTTCTGGAAATCGACCATGCCGGCAACCGGCTGCGCGCGCGCGGCGCGGCGGGCTTTCCGCATCGGGCCTTCGGCGGCGGATGCGTGAAACTGAGCCTGCATGCGACCTTCGCCCAGCCGGGGCAGATCCTGGTGGAGCGCGCCGAGATGCCGGCTGGCGCCAGCTTCCTTCTCGTCGCGCGAACGACGGACGGGCCACGTTCGGGCTTCAACGAGCGCGTGCGGCGCACCGCGCTTCTGCTCGGCTGCGAGGCGGGACAGGCCGGCGAGACGGTCTATGCCGCCGTGCCCGCGCCGCCGCTTGCCGCGGGCACCGCCTGTCGCCTCTGCGAGCGCCAGGGCTGTCTTGCGCGCGCCGAACCGCCGGTGACGCGCCCCCTCGGGCTCGATGAAATGGTGGCCGGGCTGAGCGTCTTCGACTTCCAGTAACGAAAGACGAACGCTGTCTGCGGCGGTTCCCGTGGATGTCCCTCGCGGGCGTCGTTCGCGGGTGCGAAAGGTCTTGAGCTTCGATGGAAAGCTGCTTAACCTTTCGTTACGCGGCTGAGGCCGCGAACAATAAAGGGGAATAGCATGTCGTTGAAGTTCGTCAGCCTGGTCACTGGCCTCGTCCTGGCCGGATCCGCAGGGTTTGCGAGCGCGCAGGAGCGCGTCGTCAATGTCTACAACTGGTCCGACTACATCGATGCCAGCATCCTTGAGGACTTCACCAAGGAAACCGGCATCAAGGTCGTCTACGACGTGTTCGATTCCAACGAGATCGTGGAGACCAAGCTTCTGGCCGGCGGCACCGGTTACGACGTCGTGGTTCCCACGGCCGACTTTCTCCAGCGCCAGATCAAGGCCGGCGTGTTCCAGAAGCTCGACAAGTCGAAGCTGCCGAATATCGCCAACATGTGGGACATGGTGATGCAGCGCACCGCCCGCTACGACCCCGGCAACGAATATGCCGTGGACTATATGTGGGGCACCAATGGCATCGGTTACAATGTCGCCAAGGCCAAGGAAATCCTCGGCTCCGACGCGCGGCCCGGCCTCGAAGTCCTGTTCGATCCGGCGATTGCCGCGAAGTTCAAGGATTGCGGCATCTACGTGCTCGATGCGCCGAAGGACGTGCTGCCATCCGCCCTCACCTATCTCGGCCTCGATCCCGACAGCCACGACCAGGCAGATCTCGACAAGGCCGGCGAGCTGATGCTGAAGGCACGCCCCTTCATCCGCAAGTTCCATTCGTCCGAATACATCAATGCGCTCGCCAATGGCGATATCTGCATCGCCTTCGGTTATTCCGGCGATCTGCTGCAGGCCCGCTCGCGCGCCGAGGAAGCCAAGGCCGGCGTCGAGGTGAACTATTCCATCCCGTCGCAGGGCGCGCAGATGTGGTTCGACATGATGGCGATCCCCGCCGATGCACCGCATCTGGAAGAGGCCCATGCCTTCATCAACTACATGATGAAGCCGGAGGTGATCGCGAAGGCGTCCGATTACGTCTTCTACGCCAACGGCAATAAGGCCTCCCAAAAGTTCGTCTCCAAGGACATTCTCGAGGATCCCGCGGTCTACCCGGACGAGGCGACGATGGCCAAGCTCTACACCATCTCTCCCTGGGACCCGAAAACGCAGCGCGTGGCGACACGCCTCTGGACCCGGGTTCTCACAGGTCAGTAAGTCCTTCCTTCAATGCCCGGTTCTCCTAAGTTCCGGGCATTTTCCATCCTGCGGCGTCCTCTCTTCAGCTCACGCGGCCTTGCGGCCCATCGGGAACCCCTTCATGAAGTCTCTTGGCAGCATTCGCCGCTCCTTTTCTCCCTGGACCGATCCCTCGTCCAAACCCTTTATCTCCTTTCGCAACGTCACCAAGCGCTTCGGCGATTTCGTCGCGGTCGACGATCTCTCGCTCGATATCTACACGCGCGAATTCCACGCCCTGCTCGGCGCGTCCGGCTGCGGAAAATCGACGCTGTTGCGGATGCTCGCCGGCTTCGAGCAGCCGACCTCGGGCGAGATCATCCTCGACGGGCAGAATCTGGCAGGCATTCCGCCCTATCGCCGCCCCGTCAACATGATGTTCCAGTCCTATGCCCTGTTTCCGCACATGACGGTGGAGACCAACATCGCCTTCGGGCTGAAACAGGACGGCATGCCGAAACCGGCGATCGCCGAGCGCGTGACGCAGATGCTGAAGCTCGTGAAGATGGAGCAGTTCGCCAAGCGCAAGCCGCACCAGCTGTCCGGTGGCCAGCGGCAGCGCGTGGCGCTGGCCCGGTCGCTCGCCAAGCAGCCGAAGGTGCTGCTGCTCGACGAACCGCTCGGCGCGCTCGACAAGAAGCTGCGCGAGGAAACCCAGTTCGAGCTGATGGACCTGCAGCAGGATCTGGGCCTCACCTTCGTCGTCGTGACGCACGACCAGGAAGAGGCGATGACCATGGCCGACCGCATCGCCGTGATGGCGCATGGCAAGGTCATTCAGGTGGCGACGCCGGCCGAGATCTACGAGGCGCCGAACTCCCGCTTCGTGGCCGACTTCATCGGCGACGTGAACATCTTCGACGGCACGGTCTCGCGGGCGCAGGCCTCCGAAATCCGCATCGAGGCGGATGCGGGCTTTGCCATCGAGGCGGCCAGCAGCGAACATCCGAGCGAGGGCGCCAAAGCCGGCTTTGCCATCCGCCCGGAAAAGATCCGCGTCGGGCGGCAGGTGCCGGCCGGAAGCCCCGTCAACGCGGCGGAGGGCGAGCTCTGGGATATCGCCTATCTCGGCGACATGACCGTCTATCACGTCAAGCTGAACAGCGGCAAAGTCGTCAAGGCATCGTCGCTGAATGCGGTGCGCGCCGTCGAGGACCCGCTCGGCTACGACCAGAAAGTCTGGATCTCGTTCGACCGGGATGCCGGCGTCGTGCTGAAGGATTGAGCCCGATGAACAGGCTGCTCCCCGCCATCGTCAACCGTCTCGTGATCATCATCCCCTATGCGTGGCTGCTGGTCTTCTTCCTCATCCCCTTTGTCATCGTGCTGCGGATCTCGCTGTCGGAAGCCGCCATCGCCATGCCGCCCTACCTTCCTGTCTTCGCCTGGGCGGACGGCCTTTCGGGCTTCATCGACAATATCCGGCAGTTCTCCTTCGACAACTATGTCTGGCTGACGGAGGATGCGCTCTACACGAACGCCTACCTTTCCAGCCTCACGATCGCGCTGATCTCGACCGCGCTGACCCTGCTCATCGCCTATCCCATTGCCTACGGCATGGCGAAGGCGCCTGCGACGCTGCGCCCGACGCTGCTGATGCTGGTGATCCTGCCGTTCTGGACGAGCTTCCTCATCCGCGTCTACGCCTGGATCGCCATCCTGAAACCAGAAGGCCTGCTCAACCAGCTTCTGCTGTCCGTCGGACTGATCAGCGAGCCGTTGATCATCCTCAACACCAATACCGCAATCTATATCGGCATCGTCTATTCCTACCTGCCCTTCATGGTGCTGCCGCTCTATTCCACGCTCGAAAAGATGGATCACAGCCTGACGGAAGCCGCACAGGATCTCGGCTGCACGCCGATCTCGGCCTTCTGGCGCATCACCTTTCCGCTGTCGCTGCCGGGCGTCGTCGCCGGCTGCCTGCTGGTGTTCATTCCCGCCGTCGGCGAGTTCGTCATTCCCGATTTGCTCGGCGGCTCGGAAACACTGATGATCGGCAAGACGCTCTGGAACGAGTTCAACGCCAACCGGGACTGGCCCGTATCTTCGGCGGTCGCGGCCATCCTTCTGATGATCCTCGTGGTGCCGATCATGTTCTTCCAGAATGCGCAGTCGCGCCTCGATCGCGAGGGCCGATAGCCATGAACCGCTGGTCCCGCTTCAACATCGCCTCGATTGTCATCGGCTTTGCGTTCCTCTATCTGCCGATCGTGCTGCTCGTCGTCTTCTCGTTCAATGCGTCGAAGCTCGTCACCGTCTGGGCTGGGTTCTCGACACAATGGTACGGGCAGCTCTTCCGCAACCAGGCCCTGATGGATGCCGCCTGGGTCACGGTGCGCGTCGGCCTGCTCTCGGCGACCGTCGCAACCGTGCTCGGCACGCTCGCCGCTCTTGCCATGACGCGTTACCAGCGTTTTCACGGCCGGGTGCTGTTTTCGGGCATGATCTATGCGCCGCTCGTGATGCCGGAGGTGATCACGGGCCTGTCGATGCTGCTGCTCTTCGTCGCGATCGGCTTCGATCGCGGCTTCTGGACGCTGACGATCGCGCACATCACCTTCACCATGTGCTTCGTCGCGGTCGTCATCCAGTCTCGGCTGGCGAGCTTCGACAGGTCGATCGAGGAGGCCGCCCTCGACCTCGGCGCAACGCCGACCGCGACCTTCTTTCAGGTGACGCTGCCCGTCATCGCGCCTGCCGTCTTCTCCGGCTGGGTGCTCGCTTTCACGCTCTCGCTCGATGACCTCGTCATCTCCAGCTTCACCTCCGGCCCCGGCGCGACCACGCTACCGATGAAGATCTACAGCCAGGTACGCCTCGGCGTCACGCCCGAGATCAACGCCGCCTGCACCATCCTCATCGGCATCGTCGCCACCGGCGTCCTCATCACTTCCATCGTCTCCCGCCGCCAGCAGATCCAGCGGGAACGGGATGAGCGCGCGGCGTTTGCTGCAGGGTGAGCGAGGCATGGTGAGGATGCGCAGGATCCGGTGGCGAGGAAGACCCTCTCTGCCCTGCCGGGCATCTCCCCCACAAGGGGGGAGAGGACTCGTAGCACGCGCCCAGCCTTATCCTTGAACGTTCCTTGAGATGTCGAGCGGGCTCGCGTCAAGTCTTCTCCCCCCTTGTGGGGGAGATGCCCGGCAGGGCAGAGAGGGCCTTTTTTTCGTAAACTCTGCAAACGGTTATCGAAAACCAGATGCCCCAACGAAGAACGCCGGGACTGAGCCCGGCGTTTTGCATTTCGACCTGCGGTCCATCGCTACCCTCAGGCAGCACGCCCCATGCGGTGGCCGGTCGCAGGTTCCAGGCGGAACTGTTCGACCAGTTGCATCAGGGTGTCGGCCTGCTCAGCGAGGTTGCGGCTGGCGGTGGTGGCTTCGTCGACCATAGTGGCGTTCTGCTGGGTCATCTGGTCCATCTGGTTGACGGAGCCGTTGACCTCGTGGAGGGCGGAGGCCTGGTCGCGGCTGGCGGTGGCGATCATGTCCACGTGCTGGCTGACGGTGACGATCTGCTGGCTGATGGAGGCGAGCACGGCGCCGGTCTCCTTGACCGCCTGCGAACCCGCCGTCACTTCGAGCGTGGACTTGTTGATCAGCCCCTTGATCTCGCGCGCAGCACCAGCCGAGCGCTGGGCGAGTTCACGCACTTCTTGCGCGACCACCGCAAAGCCCTTGCCTGCCTCCCCTGCCCGCGCCGCCTCGATGCCGGCATTGAGCGCGAGAAGGTTGGTCTGGAAGGCGATTTCGTCGATGACCTCGATGATCTGCTCGATCTGGCGCGAGGCATCCTCGATGCGGCTCATGGCCGAGATCGCATTGGTGACGACGACGCCCGAGCCGTCGGCGCTCTTCTTGGTGTGCGACACGGCGACATTGGCTTCATGGGCGCGCTCGGCTGACGAGCGGACCGTGACAGTGATCTGATCGACGGCAGCCGCGGTTTCCTCAAGAGAGGCGGCCTGCGCCTCGGTGCGGCGCGACAGGCTGTCGGCGGAGGCGTGCATGTCGTTGCCGCTGCGCTGGATCAGGACGGCATTGTTGCGGATCTGCAGGAGCGTATCCTGCAGGCGAACGAGCGAGCCGTTGAAATCGATGCGCAGCTGTTCGAGGCGGCCGTTGAACGGCGTCTCGATCTGCTGCGACAGATCCCCCTGGGCAAGGCGCCCAAGGCCCGCGGCGAGCTGGCTGACCGCGAAATCGATCTGGCTGTCCATCGATTGCTTCTCGGCATCGTTGCGGCTGCGCTCGGCATCGGCCTGCAGCCGCTGCTCCTCGCTCTGCGCCTCGATGCGCACCTTCGACAGAGCATTCTCCTTGAAGACGCCGAGCGCGCGGGCCATGTCGCCGATCTCGTCCTGACGGGCGTCGCCGTCGATGCGCGTGTCGAGCGCCCCTTCGGCCAGCCGGCGCATGGCGGCGGTGATCTGGCCGATCGGACCTTTCAGCGTCAGCACCAGCGCGATGCCGGCGAGAAGGGCGATGACGACGCCGCCGGCGGTTGCGAAGACGGACACCTGATTGGCCTTTTCGCGCTCGATCGCCGCATTGGTCTTCTGGTCCTCGGCAAAGCCGACGAGCTGCTGCCAGATCTGGTCGATATCGGCTGCCGCGTCGGCGAATTCCTTATGCCGCCCCGCGCTGACGCCGATCAGCGACATGCTGTCCGACTTGATCTTGCCGGCGACCGGCTGGACGGTTGCCGCAAGGCCCGCGAAGAAGGGCATTTCGGGCGCCGTGTAGGCGATGTTGAGGACTTCCTGATTGAGCACGTTGACCTCGCGGGCAAGGCGCGCCTGGTCCGTCTGCTGGGACGTTTCGAGGAAGCTGCTGGCAGCAAGCCGGATTCCGGAAACGGCGGTGACGATGGCACGTGCGTTTTCGAGGATCTTGTTGGCCTTGATCAGCGGCGCATCGAGCTTGCCGAACGTCGCCGTCGCATTGCGCATCGTCGCGGTGGCCGCGGTCTGGAACTGGATGCTGGCCTGGCGGAAGCGCGCGACCAGCCGGCCGATCGCCTTGGCGTTTTCATCGCTCAGGTCGCCATTGTTGGTCAGCGTGCGGATCTCGCCGATGGTCGCCTTGAACGTGTCGGCCACGGCCTTCTGGTTGGCCGGAAGCGCCGTGCCAATCTGGGTGAGAACCTGTTCGAGCGCGGCCTGGCCATCACGCGCCACCTTGATCTTGGCTTCAGGCGTCGGGGCGCGGGCGAAATCGGAGGTGAGGCCGGTGAGGATGTCGCTGGAGGCGGTCAGCCGCTCGGCTTCGCGCAGGAGCGATTTCGCCTTGGTCTCGTCGTCGCGCACGCGCTGCTCGACGGAGGTCGCCTCCTCGATCAGCTTGCCCTGCGTCGAGAGGAGAAGACGGATGCTTTTGGTGATGGATGTGCGCAGCGCAACTTCCGTCTCATGCAACTTCCAGAGTTCGCCGACGCGCTCGCGGATCTTCGCGGTGCCGGCGATGGCGCTGTCGAGTTGGCTCGCGCCCTCGCTGTTTTCCATCTGGGCGCGCGTCCCGTTGAGCACCGCCTCCTGGCTGGTGATCTTGAGGACGACGTCGTCGCGCGTCTGTTCGCTCGCGTCCGTCAGGAACGCGTTCATGCCGGCGTAGACGTCGCGGAAGCCGGACAGCGACTGGAGCACGCTGTTGGAGATTTCCATGCGCCCCTGCAGCAAGCCGGATGCGTAAAGCCCGGTCAGGCCCACGGCGCAGATACTGACGACGAAGGGCAGGATGAAGAAGAGAACCTTCGTCTGTATCTTGAAGCGGGCAAGGATCTTGTCGATGAACATGGGCGCGTCCTGGCTTGCAGGGCCTGCATCCGCCTCCCCCCAAGCCGCCATCGGCTTCTTTGGTGCGCTTCATGTCAGGCCGTCATCATGGTCTGATAGAATGCGGGGATACCGCCAGCCGCTTCGCAATCATTGCAGGACGCCGCAGCCCTCCGGTCGCGTCGTCCAAGCCTGCTCCTCAATGGGTGCAGCTTGGACGAGATGCGTTAATTTCATGTAAGCAGCGCAAGACATTGTCACGCACCTGCCATGTCGGCATGGCAAACGGGAGGGACGCACCTCGACCGTCCTCGCGGCCAGACAGACCTCAAAGAAATGGCCCCTGAGGGGCCGCCGGTTCTGGAGATGTACAGGTGCACCGATTGACGGGCCGCCTCACTTGGGGAAACGACCAACGCGCGTCATTGTCCGCGCAGGATATCAGGCTGCAGCTCTCGATGCAGCCAGAAACATGTTCGCCCGTTTGCGACCGCTTTAGAACGATCCGAGGGTGGAGAGACCGATAACAGCGGCGGCTGTCAGAACGGCAGCGGCCGTGTAGGTCAGCGCCAGGATTTTCTGTGTACGGCTTTCATCGGCCTTGGTGATGGCGATGGCACGGGCATTGCGTCGGCTATGCTGGTTCATGATTTCATGTCCTTCCGTCCGAAGAGAATAGACCCGGTTGAGACGATCCACCAGCCACTTTCTGTCGCACCCGTTAAAAATGCGAAAACCGTGCCGCTGCGGGACAATCCGTTCCCATTCGTCAGGTAGGGTCGGACAGTTTCGTTAACAAGGGCTGAAGCACCTTCACGCTTTCGGCATCGCGGGCACGTACCGGATCAGACGGCCTGGCCGCAGGAGAAGCCGGAGGCCCAGGCCCACTGGAAATTATAACCGCCGAGCCAGCCGGTGACATCGACGCATTCCCCGATGAAGAAAAGTCCGGGAACGGCCTTTGCCATCATGGTACGGGAATCGAGATGGCGGGTATCCACGCCGCCGAGCGTGACCTCCGCCGTGCGATAACCCTCCGACCCCGCGGGTTTCAGCGACCAGCCGGACACGAGCGCCACCAGCCCGTCGATCGCCTTGTCGGAGAGGTCGGCCAGCGGGCGGTCGAGAAGCCCCGCTTCCGTCGCCAGATGCTGCGCAAGGCGCTTTGGCAGGTGTTCGCCAAGCACGGTCTGCACCGCCTGCCGGCCCTGTGTGCGGCGGGCCGCCTTCATCAGGGCGCCCAGATCGGTGCCGGGTTCGAAGGCCACGCGGATCTCCTCACCTTCGCGCCAGTAGGACGAAATCTGCAGGATCGCCGGTCCGCTCAGGCCCCGATGGGTGAAGAGCATGGCTTCGTTGAACGTCGTCTTGCCGCAGGCGGCGCGCACATCGACCGCGAGACCCGCGAGCGCGCCAAGGCTCTCTTTCGCCGCATCGGCCACCGTCAGCGGCACGAGACCGGGGCGCGTTTCGACCAGCGCCAGGCCGAACTGCTCGGCGATGCGATAGGCAAAGCCGGTGGCACCCATCTTCGGGATCGACTTGCCGCCGGTGGCGATGACGAGCGCGCGGGCGTCGATGGTCTCTTCGGCAAGACCGACGCGAAAGCCCGTGGCAGAGGCCTCGACACAGGCAATTTCCGTGCCCAGCCGGAGCACGACGCCGGCCGCCTTCATCTCCTCCATGAGCATGCGGACGATGTCGCGGGCGGTATCGTCGCAGAAGAGTTGGCCCAGCGTCTTTTCGTGCCAGCCGATGCCGTGCCGCTCGACGAGGGCGACGAAATCGCGCGGCGTGTAGCGGGCAAGCGCGGATTTGGCAAAATGCGGGTTCTGCGAGAGGAAGTTGGCGGGTGCCGTATGGAGGTTGGTAAAGTTGCAGCGACCACCGCCGGAGATGCGGATTTTTTCGCCCGGCGCTTTCGCGTGATCGAGAACGAGCACGCTGCGGCCCCGGCGCCCGGCTTCCGCCGCGCACATCATTCCCGCCGCGCCCGCGCCGATGATCACCACGTCGAAGCTCTTTGCCACGCACGTCTCCTTTTCGTTCAAGATGCCGCGATAACGTCAACGGCATCCAATCTCCAGCATTTTCGCGCTCTGCAAGCTGGCCAATCGTCAAACACCGTCTATGATAAGCAATATCCGAAAGAACCCCGGTGATTTATGCCTGCGAAGAAAACGATCGCTAACACGACGACGAAATCTGGTAAAAGCAACAAGATCCCGTCCGCCCTTCAGGCGCCGCGCGGGGTGAAGACGTGGAAGGAAGCCGCCGACTGGCTGAAGGTCCGGGGTATCGAAGACGTGGAGTGCATCACCCCCGATATTGCCGGCGTTCCCCGCGGCAAGATGATGCCGTCCTCCAAGTTCACCTCCAACACCTCGCTCGCTTTGCCTTCCGCCATCTACCGGCACACGATTTCGGGCGAGTACCCAGAGGAAACGGGCGATTTCCGCTATGACAGCCGCGACAGCGACATCAAACTCGTGCCGGATCTTTCCACGCTCTCCGTCGTTCCCTGGGAAACGGACCCGACCGCACAGGTGATTTGCGATATCGCCGGCTCCAAGGGTGAGAACGTGCCCTACACGCCGCGCAACGTGCTGAAGCATGTGCTGGAGCTTTACCGGCTGAAGGGCTGGAAGCCGGTCGTCGCCCCTGAGATCGAGTTCTACCTCGTCGCCAAGAACGACGATCCCGACTATCCGCTGCATCCGCCGAAGGGCCGTTCGGGCCGCTCGATCCAGGGTGGGCAGGCCTATTCGATCGCCGGCGTCAACGAGTTCGACGAACTGATCGACGACATCTACCACTTCTCCGAAAAGCAGGGTCTGGAGATCGACACGCTGATCCACGAAGAGGGGCCGGCGCAGCTCGAGATCAACCTGCGGCATGGCGACCCGATCGAGCTGGCCGACCAGGTGTTCCTGTTCAAGCGCACGATCCGCGAAGCCGCGCTGAAGCACGGGATCTACGCGACCTTCATGGCCAAGCCCATGCAGAGCCAAGCGGGCTCGGCCATGCACATCCACCAGTCGATCGTGGAGGTGAACACCGGCCGCAATCTGTTTTCCAACGCGGACGGCACGGCCTCCAAGGAGTTCTTCCACTTCATCGGCGGCATGCAGACCTATATCCCGAAGGCGCTGTCGATGATGGCGCCTTATGTGAATTCCTATCGCCGACTGACGCCGGATATGTCGGCACCGGTCAACAACGCCTGGGGCTACGACAACCGGACGACGGCGTTTCGTGTGCCGGATTCCGAACCGGCCGCACGGCGCGTGGAAAACCGGCTGCCGAGTTCGGACGCCAACCCCTATCTGGCGCTCGCGGCTTCGCTCGGCTGCGGCTATCTCGGCCTGACTCAAGGTCTGGAGCCGACGGCACCGGCCGACGACAGCGTCAACACCAAGGCGATCGAGCTGCCGCGCGGTCTTCTGGAGGCTGTCGCAGCACTGGAAGCGGAACCCGCCTTCCACGACGTGTTCTCGGCCGAGTTCATCGCCATCTATGCCGGCGTGAAGCGCGGGGAGTTCGAGACGTTCATGCAGGTGATCAGCCCTTGGGAGCGGGAATATCTGCTTCTCAACGTGTGAGCCTTGCCATGACCTCCGAGGCACAGTGGCAGAGCCCGATCTCGCCCGGCATTTCCTGGTACGAGGATGCCGTCGGCGAGCGTCCGGTCTATCCGACGCTCGACGGCGACATGACGGCCGATGTCGCCGTTATCGGCGGGGGCTTCACCGGCCTTCAGGCGGCCTATAACCTCGCCGCCGGCGGGGTACGGGTCGTTCTGATCGACGCCTGCCGGTTCGGCGACGGGGCGTCCGGGCGCAATGGCGGGCAGTTCGGCACCGGCCAGCGTGCCGAGGTGGACGAGCTTGAAAAGCAGTACGGCCGGGAGCGCGCCAAAGCGCTCTTCGACATGGCGGAGGATGCAAAGCGCGGTCTCCTCGCCTTCGCCGCGCGCCACGACATCGACATGGAGTACCAGCCGGGCCACCTCTCGGTGACGCACAAGGCTTCTTCCGAGAGGGACTACCGGGCCTATGTCGAGAGCATGGCGCGCGATTATGGCTATCCGCACATGCAGATGATGGACGCCGCGGAGACGGCGAAACGCGTGGGATCGCGGCATTACGTGCTCGGCATCCGCGACACCGGCACCGGCCATATCCAGCCGATGAAGCTGCTGGTGGGGCTCGCCCGCGCCGCGCAGGCGGCAGGCGCGCAGCTGTTCGAGAACAGCAATGCCACGAACATCCGGCTGTCCCAGGGCAAGGTGCTCGTGGAAACCGCGCGCGGCACGATCCGCGCCGACCGGGCGCTGATCGCCTGCAACGCCCATATCGGCACGCTGGAGCCGGTAACCGCTTCGCATGTCATGCCGATCCGCTCCTTCATCGGCGCAACCGAGCCGCTAGGCGATGCATCGCCCGTTCTCCCGGGGGGCGAGAGCGTTGCCGACAGCCGCTTCGTGGTGCGCTACTTCCGCCGGTCGCGCGACGGGCGGTTGCTCTTCGGCGGTCGTGAAGCCTATACGGCCGACAATCCGCGCGACATTTCCACGCATATCCGGCGGCAGATCGCGGAGATCTACCCGGACCTTGCCGACGTGCGGATGACCCATGCCTGGGGCGGGTCCGTCGGTATCACCATGCCGCGCCAGCCCTTCGTGCGCGAGGTGATGCCCGGCGTCACCACCATTGGCGGGTTTTCCGGCCATGGCGTCATGCTGTCCAATCATTGCGGAAAGCTCTATGCCGATCTCGTGCTCGGACGCGGTGGCGATCTCGACCTTTTGAAGGAACTGCGCGTTCCCGCCTTCCCCGGCGGTCGCCGTTTCCGATCGCCGCTTTTGTTCCTGGCGCTCACTTGGTATGCTTTGCGCGACAAGCTCTGACCCACCCCCCGGCGCATTTTTTGCAACGCAGCACTAGCGCCTTTAAATCGATTAGATTATAAAACGCCCGACCTGAGAGAGATCGATATCCCATGAGCAGCCAGATCATTCCCGTCGAACCCTTTGACTATGTCGTCTTCGGCGGCACCGGCGATCTTGCCGAGCGGAAGCTCCTTCCTGCCCTCTACCACCGCCAGCTCGATGGCCAGCTGACCGACCCGACCCGCATCATCGGCGCCTCGCGCACCGCGATGACGCACGAGGAATACCGCCAGTTCGGCCGCGCGGCGCTGAAGGAACACCTGAAGGCCGGCGAGTACGACGAGGCGCAGGTCAAGACGTTCACCGACCGGCTCTACTACATTTCCGTCGATGCCAAGTCCGATCAGGGTTGGGACAAGCTGAAATCCTTGCTGGACGAGGCCAAGGACCGCGTCCGCGCCTTCTATCTCGCCGTCGCCCCCGGCATCTTCGGCGCCATTTCCGAGAAGATCCGCGACCACAAGCTGATCACCAAGACCACCCGCATCGTGGTGGAAAAGCCGATCGGCCGCGATCTCGCCTCCGCGCTGGAGCTGAACGACACGATCGGCAAGGTCTTCAAGGAAGAGCAGATCTTCCGCATCGACCACTACCTCGGCAAGGAAACCGTACAGAACCTGATGGCGCTGCGGTTTGCCAACACGCTGTACGAGCCGCTGTGGAATTCGTCCTATATCGACCATATCCAGATCACGGTGGCAGAAGCCGTCGGCCTTGAAAGCCGCGCCGGCTACTACGACACGGCCGGTGCGCTGCGCGACATGGTGCAGAACCACATTCTCCAGCTGCTTTGCCTCGTCGCCATGGAGGTTCCGCCATCCATGAATGCGGAAGCCGTGCGCGACGAGAAGCTGAAAGTGCTGCGCGCGCTGAAGCCGATCACCGCTGCCAATGTCGAGAAGATGACGGTGCGTGGCCAGTACAAGGCCGGTGCGTCTGCCGGCGGCCCGGTCAAGGGCTACCTCGAAGAGCTCGAAGGCGGCGTGTCCAACACCGAGACCTTCGTCGGCATCAAGGCCGAGATCAACAACTGGCGCTGGGCAGGTGTTCCCTTTTACATCCGCACCGGCAAGCGTATGGCGACCCGGATGTCGGAAATCGTCATCTCCTTCAAGCCGATCCCGCACTCGATCTTCGACGACGCGGCCGGCCGCGTGGAAGCCAACCAGCTGATCATCCGCCTGCAGCCGGACGAAGGCGTCAAGCAGTCGCTGATGATCAAGGACCCGGGCCCGGGCGGCATGCGCCTGCGCAACGTTTCGCTGGACATGACCTTTGCGGAATCCTTCAATGCCCGCAGCGCCGACGCCTATGAGCGCCTGCTGCTCGACGTGATCCGCAACAACCAGACTCTGTTCATGCGTCGCGACGAGGTGGAAGCCGCATGGCGCTGGGTGGATCCGATCCTCAAGGCCTGGGACGAAGTGGGCCAGAAGCCGCAGTCCTACACGGCCGGCACCTGGGGTCCGAGCCAGGCGATCGCGCTCATCGAGCGTGACGGCCGCACCTGGCATGAAGTGGTCTGAGCCATGACCGCCACGCTCCACACCTTCGAGACCTCGGCAGAACTTGCCGAAAACCTGGCGAAGGCCGTTGCCGACGCTCTCTCCGCCGGCATTGCCAGAGACGGATCGGCCTCCATCGCCGTTTCCGGCGGCTCGACGCCCAAGGCGTTCTTCAAGGCGCTTTCGAATGCGCCGCTCGACTGGACCAAGGTCACCGTGACGCTGGTGGACGAGCGGTTCGTCGAGCCCGACAGCGACCGTTCCAACGAAAAGCTGGTGCGCGACAATCTTCTGACGGGCGCGGCTTCGGCCGCCGCCTTCCAGCCGCTCTACTACCCCACGGCCACGGCCGATGAGTCGGCGGCAACCGCGACCAAGGAAACGGCCGGGATCGGCCGGCCTTTCGACGTCGTGGTGCTGGGCATGGGCGGCGACGGGCACACGGCCTCGTTCTTTCCAGGCGGATCCCGCCTTGCCGAGGCGCTCGACCCGCAGACACCACGTGGCGTGATGACCATGCAGGCGGACGGGGCCGGCGAGCCGCGACTGACCTACACGTTTACCAGCCTTGAGGATGCGCGGCTTCTGGTGCTGCATATCGAAGGCGACGCCAAGAAGACGGTGCTGGAGACGGCGCAAGGGGACGGCCCGGAAACGGACATGCCGATCCGCGCCATCCTGCGCCGTACCGCCTCGCCGGTCGCGATTTTCTGGGCACCGTAACAGGGGTGCCGTCACGGTCACCGGCCCATCGCGCGAGACTTGACACAACCGGCGCTCATTCGCGCCGAAACCGATGATCCACATCTGAGACAGGGGCCGAGCGGCCCCGGAAGGATAGGCCATGACCGTCGATCCCCGCATCGCAGCCATCACCGCCCGCATCGTCGAGCGCTCCAAGCCATCGCGCGAACTCTACCTGCACCGGGTGCGCAACGCCGCCGCCAAAGGCGTGCACCGCTCCGTGCTCGGCTGCGGCAATCTCGCGCATGGCTTTGCCGTCTGTTCCCCCTCCGAGAAGGTCGCGCTGTCGGGAGACACCGTGCCCAATCTCGGGATCATCACCTCCTACAACGACATGCTGTCGGCGCATCAGCCGTTCGAGACCTACCCGGCGATGATCCGCGAAGCGGCGGCGGAAGCCGGCGGCATCGCGCAGGTGGCCGGCGGCGTTCCCGCCATGTGCGATGGCGTAACGCAAGGGCAGCCCGGCATGGAGCTGTCGCTTTTTTCGCGCGACCTCATTGCCATGGCCGCCGGTATCGGGCTGTCGCACAATATGTTCGACAGCACCGTCTATCTCGGCGTCTGCGACAAGATTGTGCCCGGCTTGATGATCGCCGCTATGACCTTTGGCCACCTCCCCGCCGTGTTCATTCCCGCGGGTCCCATGACGACGGGCCTGCCGAACGACGAAAAGGCCCGCGTGCGCCAGCTCTATGCCGAAGGCAAGATCGGGCGCGACGAGCTGCTGGATGCCGAATCCAAGTCCTATCACGGGCCCGGCACCTGCACCTTCTACGGCACGGCCAACTCCAACCAGATGGTCATGGAGATCATGGGCTTCCACATGCCCGGCGCCTCCTTCATCAATCCCGGCACGCCGCTGCGCGATGCGCTGACGCGCGAGGCGACCAAGCGGGCGCTCGCGATCACCGCCCTCGGCAATGAATTCACACCCGCCGGCGAGATGATCGACGAGCGCTCCATCGTCAACGGCGTCATCGGCCTACATGCGACGGGTGGCTCGACCAACCACACGATGCACCTCGTCGCCATGGCGCGCGCCGCCGGCATCATGTTGACGTGGCAGGATATTTCGGAACTCTCCGACATCATTCCGCTGCTCGCCCGCGTGTACCCCAACGGCCTTGCGGACGTGAACCATTTCCACGCTGCCGGCGGCATCGGCTATCTCATCGGCCAGTTGCTGAAGAACGGCATGATCCATGAGGATGTCCGCACCGTCTTCGGCCATGGACTTCAAGCCTATGCGATCGACGTGAAGCTCGGCGAGAACGGCACGGTCGCCCGCGAGCGCGCGCCCGACGTCAGCCACGACCCGAAGGTGCTCGCCACGATCGACAAGCCTTTCCAGGCGACCGGCGGCCTCAAGATGCTCACCGGCAACCTCGGCAAGGCCGTCATCAAGATCTCGGCCGTCAAGCCGGAGCGCCACATCATCGAAGCGCCGGCCAAGATCTTTCACGATCAGGCGAGCCTGAACGACGCCTTCAAGGAGGGCAAGCTCGAGGGCGATTTCGTCGCCGTCGTCCGCTTCCAGGGCCCGAAGGCGAACGGCATGCCGGAACTGCACAAGCTGACGACGGTGCTGGGCATCCTGCAGGATCGCGGCCAGATGGTCGCCCTCATCACTGACGGCCGCATGTCCGGCGCCTCCGGCAAGGTCCCCTCTGCCATCCACATGACCCCCGAAGCCAAGGACGGCGGCCCGATCTCCAGGATCCGCGAAGGCGACATCATCCGGCTGGATGCCACGACCGGCAAGATCAACGTGCTGGTGTCGGACGCAGAACTGGACGCGCGCGAGCCGGCAGAAGCCGACCTCTCCGGCAACGAATTCGGCATGGGCCGGGAGCTGTTCGCACCGTTCCGGGCGATGACGGGGGCTGCGGAACACGGGGCGAGCGTGTTTTTTCATTAATTTGTACTGATGCAGATTCCGCGAATATACGGTGCCTTGTATATTTAACGAATGAAGGTTCTCACGTTCTGCAGCAACAGTCTTCGAGATCTGCGGGCCTTCCCAGATGCGGTCAGGCGTGAAGCTGGCTATCAACTCGAGAAGGTGCAGAACGCCCAGCCGCCCTCCGACTGGAAGCCCATGCCAACCATCGGCAAGGGCGTCCAGGAAATCCGAGTGAGGGATGAATCCGGTGCTTTCCGTGTCATCTATGTCGCCTGGTTTGCCTATGCGGTTTACGTGCTACATTGCTTCCAGAAAAAGACGCAGAAGACAGGCAAGATAGATCTGGACCTCGCGACGCAGCGCTATCGCGACCTGGTCAAGGGACTCGACCCATGAGTGATGAAACATTTGCAAGTGTCTGGGATGCAATCGAGGATAACCCCGCGGAAGCTGAGAACCTGAAGCTCCGGTCAAAACTGATGGGGGCCCTTGAGCAGCATATCCGTAGGGAAGGCTGGACAGAGGCCGAGGCTGCGGACCGATTGGCCATTCCCCGCCCAAGCATCTCCGATCTTATGCGTGGGAGAATTACCTTGTTCTCGATCGACACGATGGTAACCCTGCTTGCAAGAGCCGGCCTACACGTCGATATTCTGGTTCGAGAGGCGGCTTAAAGGCGACATCTCAGCGGAGAACTCGTTCCGTTCATGACAGAGAGCGCGCCGACATCATCGGCGCGCTCTCTTTTGTTTTATGCCAGAAACTCCAGCAGATCCTTGTTCAACCGGTCCGGCACGGTTGCAAACAGACCGTGGGGTTCGCCGTCATACTCGATCAGTCGCGCACCGGCGATGCCGTTCGCGGCGGCGCGGCCTGATGGATCGATGGGAACGGTCTTGTCTGCCGTGCCGTGAATGACGAGCGTCGGGATAGTGAACGAGGCGAGGTCCGGACGGAAATCGGTGGTTCCGAAAGCCATGACGCAGTCGATCGTAGCCTTCGGGCTGGCCATGACTCCGAGTACGAAGGACCAGTCGAGCACACCCTGGCTGACGGGACGGCTCACCAGTCCCACACCGTAGAACGTCTTTGCGAAGCTCTGCAGGAAGGCGAAACGATCCTCGCGAATCTGCGTCTTCATATCCTCGAACACGCTGGCATCGACGCCATCCGGGTTGCTCTCGTCCTTGAGAAGATACGGAGCGACGGAGGCCACGAGGACGGCCTTGGCGATGCGCGACGCGCCGTGGCGGGAGAGATAGCGCGCGATTTCGCCGCCGCCCATGGAGAAGCCGACCAGCGAGACATCCTGCAGGTCAAGCCCCTCGATGACGCTCGCCAGATCGTCGGCGAAGGTATCGTAATTATAGCCGGTCGCTGGATGGCCCGACTGGCCGAAGCCGCGGCGGTCATAGGTGATGACGCGGTAGCCTGCTTCGAGCAGGGCTACGGTCTGATATTCGAACATATCGCCGGTCAGAGGCCAGCCATGGATAAGAACGACGGGACGGCCTTGCCCCATATCCTTGACATGAAGTTTTGTGCCGTCCTTTGCATCGATATACGCCATGCGGAAATCCTTTGCTGTGTTGCCCCACCCAATTCGCAGACGACGGGTTTGGTTCCGGCAAAAGCATTCGCGACTGTGATCGATGGCTTAACGCCGATACGTCTTCCCCTCCCCGTCGAACAGATGCAGCTTGGCGCGGTCTGCGGTGAAGCGGACGCGCTCTCCGCGCTTGATCGGCTGGATGCCGGCGAGTTTGGCGATGATCGGTTCGTCGGGAACGAGTCCTTCGATGTAGAGGAGGGTGACTTCGCCCAGCGCCTCGACGATGGAAACGGTGCCTTCGAAGAGGAAGCTGTCGCCGGTGGTGATCTGAAGGTCTTCGGGGCGGACGCCGAAGCTTGCCTGCCGGCCGCTTTCGGTATCGGGCGTCGGGATATCGAGGATGTCGCGCTTGCCGCCGACGAGTTCGACCGTCGTCTGGGCGCCGGTTGCGACGATCCTGGCGGGGATGATGTTCATGGCGGGCGAGCCGATGAACTGGGCGACGAAGAGGTTGGCGGGGCGCTCGTAGAGTTCGAGCGGCGGACCGACCTGCTCGATATGACCGCCGGAGAGGACGACGATGCGGTCTGCAAGCGTCATCGCCTCCACCTGGTCGTGGGTGACGTAGATCATGGTCGTGTCGGCCATCTGCTCGTTCAGCCGCGCGATCTCGATGCGGGTGGCGACGCGCAGCGCCGCATCGAGGTTCGACAGGGGCTCATCGAACAGGAAGACCTTGGGGTCGCGGCAGATGGCGCGGCCGATGGCGACGCGCTGGCGCTGGCCGCCGGAGAGCGCCTTCGGCAGGCGGTCGAGATATTGCGTGAGTTGCAGGATATCGGCGGCGGCGCGGACGCGGCGGTCGATCTCCTCCTTGCTTTCCTTGGCGATGCGCATGCCGAAGGCCATGTTGTCGTAGACCGTCATATGCGGGTAGAGCGCATAGGACTGGAACACCATGGCGATGCCGCGCTTCGACGGCGGGGTGTCGTTGACCTTCTCGCCCTCGATGAACATCTCGCCGCCGGTGATCTCCTCGAGCCCGGCGATCATGCGCAGCAGTGTCGATTTTCCGCAGCCGGACGGGCCGACGAAGACGATGAACTCGCCCTTCTCGATCGTCAGATCGATTCCGTGGATGACGTCCACGGCACCATAGGATTTGCGGATCTTGCGTAGTTCCAGTCCGGACATGGGTCCCTCCCCGTTCACTTCAATTGTGATCGTCAGACGATCCGCGCGAAAAATCCGCTCCAGGCGGGTAGTGTAATGCTGTTGTCGCCGAGTTCCGAGGCGAAGCCGTGGCCGGTCAGCACCTCGAGCCGCTCGGCTGGCCGTTCGACCGATGCCGTCTCGCCGCTCATGTTGAACAGGCACAGCAGCGTCTCGTTGCCATGGCTCCGCTCGAAGCCGAGGATCGGCGCTGCATAGGGCTTGAAGGCGATCTCGCCCTTGGCCAGCGCCGTGTACTGGCGACGGAAGGCGAGGAAGCGGCGGTAGTGGTGGAGCACGGAGCGCATGTCTTGCTCCTGCACCGAGACGGCGCGGGGCAGATGCTCGGGCGGCACCGGCAGCCAGGGCCGGCCATCGCCGAAGCCACCGTTCTGCGCATCGGCCTCCCAGACCATCGGCGTGCGGCAGCCATCGCGGCCCTTGAAGTCGGGCCAGAACTGGATGCCGTAGGGGTCCTGCAGATCCTCGAAGGCGAGATCGGCCTCGGTCAACGCCAGTTCTTCACCCTGATAGATGCAGACGGAGCCGCGCAGCGACATCAGCATGCTGGCGAGGAATTTCGCGTGGGCGTCGTGATCCGCGATGCCCTGCCCCCAGCGGGAGACATGGCGCACGACGTCGTGGTTGGAAAACGCCCAGCAGGCCCAGCCTTCGGGTGCTGCCCGCTCAAAGGCGTGCTGTACCTCGGCGACGCGCGCCGGCGTCAGCGGATCGGGTGCCAGGAACTCGAAGGCATAGCACATGTGCATCTTGTCGCCGCCGGATGTGTACTGGCCGGCGATTTCGAGACCGATCTGGCTGTCGCCCACCTCGCCTACCGCGGCGATCGCCGGATACTCGTCCATGACCGCGCGGAAGCGCTGGAGGAAGGCGATGTTTTCAGGCCGGTTCTTGTCGTAGAGATGTTCCTGATAGTTGTAGGGGTTCACGGCCGGGGCCGTATTGGCATTGCGGCGCTCAGGCGCCAGCGCCGGGTTGTCGCGCAATTGCAGGTCGTGGAAGTAGAAATTGATCGTGTCGAGGCGGAAGCCATCGACGCCGCGCTCCAGCCAGAAGCGCTCGACGGATATCAGCGCGTCCTGCACCTCGGTGTTATGAAGGTTCAGGTCCGGCTGCGAAGTCAGGAAGTTGTGCATGTAATATTGCAGCCGCGTCGGGTCCCAAGCCCAAGCCGAACCGCCGAAGATCGACATCCAGTTGTTAGGCGGCGTGCCGTCGGGCTTGGAGTCCGACCAGACGTACCAGTCCGCCTTCGGGTTGAAGCGGCTGGAGCGGCTTTCGGCAAACCAGGGATGCTGGTCCGATGTGTGGGAGAGCACGAGGTCGATCATGACCCGGATTCCCAGACGATGCGCCTCGGCGATCAGGTCGTCGAAATCCGACAGCAGGCCGAAGATCGGATCGACGCCGTTATAGTTCGAGACGTCGTAGCCAAAATCCTTCATCGGCGAAGTGAAGAAGGGCGAGATCCAGATGGCATCGACATTCAGCGAGGCGATGTAGGGCAGCCGGCGCGTGATCCCCTTGAGATCGCCGATGCCGTCGTCATTGCTGTCCTGATAGGACCGCGGATAGATCTGGTAGATCACCGCGCCCCGCCACCAGTCGCGGTCGGCGGGCAGCAGGGTGGAGGTCTGTTCGGTCTGGGTCTTGCGAAGGGGTAGGCTCATGGAAGGGGGCGGGTCCTTGGACGGGTGGGTTCGGGAGACGATGGTTCAGTTCGCCTGAGTGGGATCAACCGCCCTTGACGGATCCCGCCAGCAGGCCGCGCACGAGATAGCGCTGCAGGCTGAAGAAGACGAGGAGCGGAATGATGATGGTGATGAAGGCGGAGGCCGTCAGGATTTCCCAGTTGCCGCCGCGCGAGCCGAGCAGGTTGACGAGGCGGCCGGTGAGCACGAGCTCGTTATTGCCTGTGCCGAGGAAGACCATAGCGACGAGGAGGTCGTTCCATGTCCAGAGGAACTGGAAGATGGCGAAGGAGGCGAGTGCGGGGAAGGACAGCGGCAGGATGATCTTGACGAAGATGTCGAAATCGCTGGCGCCATCGACCCTGGCAGACTCCATGATCTCGCGCGGCAGACCGGCCATATAGTTGCGCAGCAGATAGATGGCGAGCGGCAGGCCGAAGCCCATATGCGCGAGCCAGATGCCGACATAGGTCTTGGCGGGAACGCCGAGGAACGCGCCGACGCCGTTATACAGCTTGAGCAGCGGGATCAGCGACATCTGCAAGGGTACGACCAGCAGGCCGACGACGATGGCGATGAGGACGGTGCGGCCGGGAAACGGCATCCAGGCAAGGGCGTAGGCCGCAAAGGCCGCGACGAGGATGGGGATGATGGTGGAGGGAATGGAGACGGTGAGCGAGTTGATGAAGGACGCGCCGATGCCTTCCGCATTCAGCACTTCACGATAGTTGTCAAAGGTGAAGCGCGAAGGGACGGCGGCCTGAACGAAGATGCGCTGTCCGCGCGAGCCTTCCATGGCAACGTCGGAGACGATCTCGTATGTGCCGTCCTCCTGCACGGTCAGGCGCTCGCCGTCGTTGAGCGTCGCGGTCTGGCCGGGCTCGAAGGCGGCCGGTTCCTGCGTGCGGAAGCCGAAGGCGGAGACCTTGGCGCCGGGATTGTCGAGCGCGTTGCCGGATATGACGAACTTGCCGTCGCGCTGCTGCTGCGCTTCCGGACCCGGTGCGCGCACCGTCAGGTTCTGGCTGGAGGTAGACAACGCCGTCCACCAGCCGGAGACGGCCAGCTGGTCCTTGTCGCGCAGTGACGAGATGAGGAGGCCGGCCGTCGGGATCGTCCAGAGGATGACCAGCAGCAGCACCGAGAGATGGACGAAGAGGACGAGCGGGGAGCGTTTCGATGCGATCATCTCAGTGTCCCTTCATCTCTTTGGCAGCATTGCGAATGTTCCAGATCATGATCGGCACGACGAGGAGCATGATGACCACGGCGATCGCCGCGCCGCGGCCGAAATCGCCGCCGCCGCGGAACATCCAGTCGAACATGAGATTGGCCAGAACCTGCGTCTGCCATTGCCCGTTGGTCATCGCCAGCACGATGTCGAACACCTTGAGGACGAGGATGGTGATGGTGGTCCAGACGACGGCGATGGTGCCCCAGATCTGCGGGATCATGATCTTGAAGAAGATCTGGAAGCCGTTCGCCCCGTCGATCACCGCCGCCTCGACCGTTTCCTCCGGAATGCCGCGCAGAGCCGCCGACAGGATGACCATGGCAAAACCGGTCTGGATCCAGACGAGGATCGCCATCAGGAAGAAATTGTTCCAGAGCGGGATGGTGACCCAGGCCTGCGGCTCGAAGCCGAGCGATGTGACGATGGCGTTGAGCAGGCCGATCTGTTCGGTGCCGGCAGCGCGGTAGTCGTAGATGAACTTCCAGATGACGGAGGCGCCGACGAAGGAGATCGCCATAGGCATGAAGATCAAGGTCTTGGCGATATTGCCCCACCAGATGCGGTCGGTCAGAGCCGCGATGATCAGGCCGAAGAAGGTGGCGAGCGCCGGGACGACGAGCAGCCAGAGGAAATTGTTGAAGATCGACTGGCGGAACTCGCCGTCATTGATCATCCAGACATAGTTGGCGCCGCCGACGAAATTCTGCCCGGCACGATCGTGGAAGGAGAGCCAGACCGACTCGATAACCGGATAGATGAGGTAGATCGTCATGGCGAAGAGCGCCGGAAACAGGAAGAGCCAGGGGCGGATGGCGTTGCTGATGCGCAGATTGCGCGATGCATTGGCGCCCGATCGACCCTTTGACGGGAAGATGAGGTCGAGGATCAGGTTCGTTCCGTAGAAATAGGCAGCGCAGGCGAGAACGCCGGCCACCATCGTTACCACAGCCATCAACAATTGCTGCATGTTTCCCCCCTCAGGCCGCGGCGCGGCCGACCGTCGTCCACCCACAAGATCGAACCCGCACGCGCCACTTGCCATGGTGGCAGGCGGCGCGCGACGTCGCGAAACGGTCGTTACTTGATGCTGTCCCAGGACTTCTGGATGTCGGTCGCCACATCGGCTGCCGGCTTACCGCCGACATAGTCGATCATGGCGGTCCAGAAGGCACCGGCGCCGATCTTGCCGGGCATCAGGTCGGAGCCGTCGAAGCGGAAGGTGGTGGCGTTGAGGAGAATATCCCCCTGCTTCTTCATCGGCGCATTGGCGTAGGTATCGAGGTTCACGCCCTTGTAGGGGGTGAGGAAGCTCGACTGGGCCATCCAGACTTCATGCGCGATCGGCGTCTTGAGGAAGTCGAGGAAGGCGCGCGAGGCCGGCGTGTCCTTGGTGATCATGGCGAGCGTGCCGGCACCGAGGACCGGATTTCCGAGTTCCGGCTTGCTGGCATAAGGCGGCATGTAGAAGAAATCCGCGTCTTCGCCGACCTTGGTGCCTTCCGGGAAGAAGGACGGAATGAAGGATGCCTGGTGATGCAGGTAGCACTTCGGCGGCGAGGCGAAGAGGCCCTTCGGGCTGTCGCGGAAGTCGGTGGACGAGACCGCCTGCGTGCCGCCATCGACATATTTCGGGTTCTTGGCAAAGAAGCCGAACTCGTCGATCGCGCCGACGACGGCGGGGTCGTTGAACGGAATGGCGTTCGAGACCCACTTGTCATAGGTGTCGGCCGGCTGCGTGCGCAGCATCATGTCCTCGACCCAGTCGGTCGCAGGCCAGCCGGTCGCGCCGCCGGAACCAAGACCGATGCACCACGGCGTGCCGCCATCGGCGACGATCTTGTCGGTCAGGGCCTTCAGTTCTTCCATGGTCTTGGGCACTTCATAGCCCGCATCCTCGAAGTTCTCGGGCACGTACCAGACGAGCGACTTGACGTCGATCTTGTAGGGGAACGCGTAGAGCGCCTTCTGGCCGTCCTTGCCGGCATAGGTCGACAGATCGACCCAGGACTGGCCGGCGGCGTAATTGTCGAGCAGCCACTTGTCCGTGCCTTCGCTGAGCGGTGTCAGGTAGCCCTTCGAGGCGAGGTCGGCGATGAGACCCGGCTGCGGCAGGATCGCGACATCCGGTGGCGAGCCCGCCTGCGTGTCGATGACGATCTGCTGCTCGTAGTTCTCGGACGACGAATATTTCACGTCGGCACCGGTGACGTCGCGGAAATAGTCGAGCACGGCTTCGAACAGGACTTGGTCTTCGCCGCGCCAGGGGCCGAAAATGGTCAGCGACTGACCCTTGAGGTCATGCCCGGACTTGAAGTCCTCGTAGCTCTTCCAGTTGAACTTGGCGTCTTCGCCCGGCTTGAACTTCAGCTCCGCCGCCGAGGCGGTTCCTGCGATAAGAGCAAGCGCAGCTGCGCCCAGGATCAGTTTGGTCTTCACGTGTTTCCTCCCGAAAAACCGCTGCACCTTGCCGGCATCTTTCCTTGATGGCCGCTTTCAAAGCGCTTTGAGAAGCGTAAGAAATCATTGGTCGAGGCGGCAAGTCAAGAGGTTTTGCATGCCTGTCCATCGTAAGTTGTTAATTTGCAGTGCAGCGAAGGTTTGCAGTGCGGCAAAGCGAGAACCGTTTTGCGCAGCCACGCCTTTGATGGTAATGAGCAATCATACCGCTTTGAGGAGGGTATCGAAGCGCTTTGGCGGGAGTTTTGGAGGATGGTCGTCAATCTCAGACAGTTGGCCGAGATGCTCGGTCTGTCGCAGACGACGGTCAGCCGGGCGCTGAACGGCTATCCGGAGGTGAATGCGGAAACGCGCGAGCGCGTGCTGCAGGCCGTGCGCGACACCGGCTATCGGCCGAACCGCGCCGCGCAGCGGCTGGCGACCGGCCGTGCCGCCTCGATCGGCCTCGTGATGACGGTCGCTCCCGATATCGATACGGACGTGCATTTCAGCGCCTTCCTGACCGGACTTGGGGAAGCTTCCGTTCGTCACGACTTTCACTTCGTCATCAATCCAAGTGCGCCGGAAGAGGAAGAGACGACCTTCCGACGGCTGGCGGCCAGCGGCAATGTCGATGCGCTCTTCATAGCCTCCGTACGTCGTGACGATCCGCGGATCGAGATGCTGCGCTCTTTGCCGATCCCCTATCTGGTGCACGGCCGGGCGATCGGTCAGGGCGAGGACTATCCCTTCCTCGACATCGACAATGAGGGCGCTTTCTACGAGGCGACGCAGTTGCTGATCTCGCTCGGGCACCGCCGCATTGCGCTGATCAACGGGCAGGAACACCTGACCTTCGCCATGCGCCGGAAAGCGGGCATGCTGGCGGCTCTTCAGGAAGCAGGGCTGGAAACGCAGGATGTTCTGATCGCCCATGACTTCATGACGGACGAATACGGGTTTCGGGCAACGACGGCATTTCTGGCCGATGCCCGGCCGCCGACTGCCATTCTCTGTTCCAGCACGGTCATGGCGCTGGGCGTCGTCCGGGCCCTGAACCGCGCCGGGCTGAAGGTCGGCGACGACGTCTCGCTGATCGCGCATGACGACGTGCTACCGCTGCTGAAACCGGAACATTTCAACGTGCCGCTGACGACCACGCAGTCCTCGCTGCGGGCAGCGGGCGCCCGCGTCGCCGAACGGCTGATCACCCATGTGCTGAGCCCGGAAGATGCGCTGGAGCACGAGGTTTGGCAGGCGGAACTGATCATCCGCGACTCGACCAAGCCGGCGCCGCGGAGCTGACATCAAAGATTAGAAGCTCGGCGCTTCCACGCCGGCCGCGCGGTGGGCGGCGATGACGGTGTTCGCCATCAGCATGGCGATGGTCATTGGCCCGACGCCGCCGGGGACGGGCGTGATGGTCGCAGCGATATCCTTGCACTCGGCGAAGGCGACGTCACCGACGAGGCGGGTTTTCCCCTCCCCCCGCTCGGGCGCCGCGATGCGATTGATGCCGACATCGATGACGGTGGCACCGGGCTTGACCCAATCCGCCTTCACCATTTCCGGCCGGCCGACGGCGGCAACGAGAATATCCGCATTGCGGCAGACGGCGGGCAGATCCCGCGTGCGCGAATGGGCGACCGTCACGGTCGCGTTGGCGGCGAGCAGCAGGGCTGCCATCGGCTTGCCGAACAGGTTGGAGCGTCCGATGACGACCGCATTAAGGCCCGAGAGATCGGCGCCGTGGGTCTGGCGAACGAAGACCATGGCGCCGGCCGGCGTGCAGGAGACGAGACCGCCCTTGAGGTCACCGGTCGCGAGCTTTCCGGCATTGACGACATTCAGTCCGTCCACGTCCTTTTCCGGCCGGATCGACTGGATGATCGGGTCGGCATCGAAATGCGGCGGCAGCGGCAGTTGCACGAGGATGCCGTGGATCGCTGGATCGGCATTGAGGCGATCGACGATGGCGGCGAGATCGTCCTGGGTGGTTTCCTCCGGCAGCGTGTGCTGGACGGATACGAAACCGCATTCCTTGGCCATCCGGCTCTTGGAGGAGACGTAGGTGTGGCTGGCCGGATCGTTGCCGACGATGACGACGGCAAGCCCCGTCTTGACGCAGTGGCTTTCTTCCAGCGTGCTGGCCGCTGTCTTCACGCGGTCGAGAACGGCGGCGGCTACGGTCTTTCCATCGATAACGGTGCTCATCAGGCCCTCGCGGATGTGGTTCGTCCAGAGGGACATATAGGGCGCGAACGCCAGCAGATCGCCTCAATGCGTCCTAAGCTGTTCTTCACGAGGATTTCAAGGCCGACATGGGCCTGCACCGGAAGATCGTTCTCCGGTGCACCGTTTTTGCTCGAACCGGGACGATATCGTTACAGCGATGCGACCCGCCGGGCCGGCAGGGTGCGTGCCGTGCGCGGCCCGGTCAGCTTGCGCCAGAGAACGAAGCGCAGGAAGACCGGGATGCCGATGACGTAGCGCTTCCACAAGCGTTGCGGCTCGATGGTCATGCGGTAGAGCCACTCCAGGCGCATGCGACGGATGGATTCGGGTGCACGCGGCACTTCGCCGGCGATGAAATCGAACAATGCGCCCACACCGAGCACGAGCCGGGCATGCCCCGGGCCGACATAGCGGTCGATCCACTTTTCCTGGCGCGGCGTGCCCATGGCGATCAGCAGGATATCGGGGCTGGCCTTGCGGACCTTCGCCATGACGGCATCGGATTCGGACGGATCGAAGTAGCCGTCCGATACCGGAATGAACGTGTGCCAGGGCGTATGCTTGGCGAAATTCTCGGCAGCCCGCTGCAGGACATCGGCGCGCGCGCCGACCATGGCGACACGGCGGGGCGTGCGCATGTAGGTGAGCATGGCCGGCACGAAATCGGTGCCGTTCAGATTGGCGGGGAACGGCTTGCCATGAAAGATCTTGGAGGCGATATCGACGCCATGGCCATCCGGCAGCACGACATGCCGCTCGAGGATCGCGCGGTAGTCGGGGTCTTCCATCATGTAATTGGCATTGTTGGCATTCAGGAAGGAAATGATCGTTTGCCCGATCGGCAACGAGGCGACCTCGTCCACGAAGGTGAAAGCTTCCTCCCATTCGAAATCGCAGACCGCGAGGTCGAGGATGTCGCGGTGGGACGGCTGGATCGAGACGGGCGGAAAATATTTCATGCGGGCAATCCTCCATCAAGGAGCATCGCGCCGCACGAGCACCGTCCTCATTCCCTGTCCCTGCTCTCGCTCGTCGTCGCGGTCAAGCGGAGACGGAGCGGGCTGTGACGAGAACGGATATTCCCGGATGCCTGTGCGGTCACGATCCTCGGATCAATTGACGGCACAATAGCAAAGCGGTCTGAAATCGCGTTTAAACCATTCAATCAAAAGCCTTTTCCCGAATTCAGGATCCGTTTACGACGATCCTGTGAAAAGGCGAGCAAGAGCAAGCATGGCGGCCGGGGAAACGATGTTTCCCGCCCGGCGACGGCTCTTCGATCGTTTCAAGGTGATACAGGCCCGTGACGGAAGATGCGTCCACCGACTCAATGGCCGGCGGCTGCCTTCTCTGCCGCACCGGGGATGACGTCGTGTGCGGTGTTGCCGTTGCGATCGACGATCGCGACCGGCTCCGGCTGCTTGCGGCTTTCGCGATTTGCGACGCGCGCGACATCGGCCTTGGAAAGATATTCGAGCTGTTCGACCAGCACCTCGAAGATCACCTCTTCCTTCATCTGCTCGTTCAGGCCCGCCTTCACGACGGACTTGAAGTTGGCGAGATCGAAGGATTTGCTGTCCTCGACATTGATCAGCTGCTTGCCGACGAGAATATCGAACAGCGCGTTGGTGACGGTCTCCTTCAAGGGAACCGGCAGCGTCTTCACCTTCGTCTTGTCCACGGCGAAGGAGAGCTTCGTCAGGAAGTATCCCTGCACGCCGCCATCGCGGAGCACCGGGACCGTGATCAGCTCGCCGGGAACGTATTCCTGCACGGCGAGCCGGGCCTGCTCCTCACTGGATTCCACCGGTGCGGAGGCGTGACGCATCGAGACATAGACCGATCCGAGCGTGATGCCTGCGACCCAGACGCCGGTGAGAAGAAGCTTGATCATACCATCGCGCCGTAACGGAACTGTTCTTCGGAGTAGATGCCATCGGCATCGGCGTCCTGCGCCGCGGTCTTCAGCAGCTCGACCACCGAGCGGCAGGCCTCCAGATGGGCCTCGACCTTTTCGGAATTGGTCGCCAGCTTGTTGCGGATATGCTTGGCCTGCGACAGGTAGGACGGCGACACGTCGGTCGGCGCTGCCTGCCGGCGGTTGAGCATGGTCAGCTCATAGAGGCACCGGCTCTTGCGCAGGTTGGACGCCTTGAGGTCGAAGGTGGGATCGACGCCGATCCGGGCGTTCTCATTGTCGAGGATCATCTCGAGCCGACCCAGAATGTTGCGGATCCGCACATCGCCCGAAGCCTGAATTTCCATAGAACGTCTCCCGTCTTGGTACGGCACTCGGGTGGATTTCGCCGCTCACCCTGCGCCTGCATTCCCGATTTTCCGCGCGTCTCGACGTCTGGGCCCAACCCTGTGACGCCACGTGCGAAACATGAACCTCTGCCGGCGGCCGGAGCATCTGGACGATGCCGGCAGCCGGTCCGCGTCGCTGCGCCGGCCCCCTCAGGGCCGGGCGTCCTCTTATTCCGTTTCCGGCTGATCGCGTTCCGCGAACCGGAAACAAGAACCATCGAAAATCTCTGGCCGGAAGGCCAGATTTTCACTGGACGGAATACGGTTTCCGGTCTGATCAACCGGAAGCCGTATCACTCCGCACTGCCTTTCGAGGACAGTGCGTCGCTCGCCCGGAAGCCGTCCAGCGCCTTGCGCTGATATTCCTGCACCATGCTTTGGGCCATGTTGGCGCTGTTGCCATCGAGCTGCGCGCTGACGCGATTGGTCATGCTCGTGCCGCCGGCGCCATCGGCCACCATGCTCGCGGCAATGCCGACGCCGCCGCCCTTGGCCATGACGTTGCCGATCTGCTCGGCCATCATGCTCTTCCACATGTCGCCGGCCGTGCCCTTGCCGTAGACGTCCTCGCTGTTGCTCGGCATCATCGACTTGACGAAGTTCTGGAGCACCATGGCCTCGAACTTGCGATAGGTTTCCGGCACCTTCTTCGGCTCGGCGCGGTTGTCGATATTCCCCAGGCCGGAACCGCCCTGGTTCTGGTTGAGGATCGCGACCGTGTTGGCAAAACCATTGCCGGTCTCCGCAAGGCTCGACGCGCGGAAGGCGGCCCGGTTGGACTGCAGACGCGCCTGCGCCTCTTTGACCTGCGTCGGATCGGCCGCGCGCAGGACATCCATCACCAGATCGGTCGGAGGAGAAATGGCCATCCGGGTGCTTCCTTCGTCATGCAGCCTGCAGCCCGCTGAGAGAGGCTGAAAATCCGCGATGAAAATCAGATATTTGGCTGGATGAAACGAGACCGTCGCATCCTGCCGACCGGGGCCACTATGAGTGGTCAAGCTTACCGGAAGCTGGCGCGCCATGCATGACGTGCTGGTCGATGAGATCGTAGATGGCATCATCCGCCTCGGCGCGCTCTTCGAGCGCACGGGCATCCTTCATATGCTCGGCCAGCCGGTCGCCCTTCGCCCGCTCCTTGAGCACGCGCGCTTCATGCACCTGCTGGATACCCTCAAGCATCTGGTCCTTCTGGGCGAGGCGACCGAGTTGCGACGCGTAGTGGCCGGAAAACATGGCGTGGAGAGGCTTCGCCGAGCCCATGGCGTCGGCCACGACGTCGATCGTGGTCGCGAGTTCGCGGCGCTGGCGGGCGGTTTCGGAAAGCTCGTTTTCCGCCATCTGTTCGAGATGGCGCTGGACGGCGACGAGGCGCTTCAGCTTGTCGGAGCGGTTTCCGGCCATGTCTATATTCCCTGCATGACGACGGCGAAGCCATCGGCGAACAGCCGCAGCATGGCGGCGATGCCCAGATAGAGAAGGAACAACCCGCCCATGATGAGGTAGGGCGCGGAGATGAAGTAGAGCGGCATCTGCGGCGCCAGCTTGTTGACCATGCCGAGCGCCACGTTGAAGAGCAGGCCATAGATGATGAACGGGCTCGACAGGCGCAGCATGATCATGAAGGTCATTTCCAGCGCATTGGTCATCGTGATCAGGATGCCCTGCGGATCGAATCCGACGCCGAGCGGCATGACCCTGTAGCTGTCGAAGATCGACTCGAAGATCACATGATGGAAATCGAGCATGAAGAGCACCATGAGCCCGGCAAAGGAGATCATGTTCGTCACCTGGTTTTCCGAGGAGTCTTCCAGCACGTCACTGGCCGGCGGCGCGGTGAAACCGATCATCATGGTGAGCACGGTGCCGACGAACTGGAGGCCGAGCGCGTAGAAGCGGGCGATGAGGCCGATCACGCTGCCGATGACGATCTCGGTGGTGATGATATAGATATAGGTGTGACCCTTGCCGGAGATCTGCGGATAGATGTCGTTCCACATCAGCGGCAGGATCGCCATAGAGATCGCGACCGCCGTGAAGAGGCGGATCTGGACCGAGACGCGGGCCGACGAGAAACCCGGCATGACCATGATGCAGGCGCCGATACGGCAGAACGCCGCAAACAGCGCCAGCACCGTGCCTTCCGGGTCTGTTATCATGAAATGGAGCCGATGATCTTGATCTCGAGCCCCTTTGCGAGCTCGACATGGCTGAGGACCGGCAGCGTGGCAAACAGGCGTTCGATGATCATGCGGACATAAGAGCGGGATTCGGGCGAAGATACCAGTACGAACGGCATGCCGCGGTCGAGATGTTCGCGGATGACGCGGGTCGCCTCCTCGCTGAATTCCTCGAGGTGGCGCGGATCGATGTCGAACTCGACGATATCGCCCTTGGCGTCGCGCTTCAGCGCCTGGTGGAACACCATGTCCCATTTGTTTCCGAGGCGCAGCACGCGCAGCGTGCCGTTGTCGGAGAGATCGCCGCAGAGCTGCTGCGACATGCGGACGCGGACGTGCTCGACGATATGCTCGGTCTTGCGGACATGCGGGGCGAGTTCGGCGACCGCTTCGAGGATCAAGTGCAGGTTGCGGATCGAGACGCGCTCGGCAAGCAGCAGCTTCAGCACGGCCTGCAGGCCCGAATATGACATGTGCGAGGTGCAGATCTCGTCTGCGAGCTTGCGATATTCCGGATCGAGACGCTCGATGAGGATCTTGACGTCCTTGTAGGACAGCAGCTGCGGCAGGTTGTTGCGGATGACTTCCGACAGGTGCGTCAGCACGACGGAGACGTTGTCGATCGGGTGGAAGCCCTCACGCTTGAGGTCTTCGGTGAAGGTTTCGAGGATCGAGACGGCGGGCATGCCGAAGGCGGGCTCGCGGATATCGTCGCCGGGAACCGTCGGACGACGGCCACCGCCAGTGACGACGATGACTTCGCCGACACGCACCGTATTCGACGCGATCGTCGTGCCGTGGACGCGGATATGGTAGGCCTTGTCCGGCACGGCGATGTCGTCGGAGACCTTGATCTCGGGAACGATGAGCCCGTACTGGCTGGCGAATTTGCGGCGCATCTTGCCAACGCGGAAGGCGAGTTCCTGATGGGCGCCGAGCAGGCGGGTCGAGACCTGCTTGCCGAGCAGCAGCTCGATTTCCGCGGTCTTGAGGACGGACTTGACGCTGTCCTTCTCGCTGTCCTTGACCTGGGCTGCCGTCTGCAGATCCTGTTCGCGCTTCAGCTGACTTGCGGCTGCAGCACGGCGCGGGATGATATAGGCTATGGCGGCCATGCCGACACCGAGCGTGGCGAAGGGAATGAAGGGCAGACCAGGGATGATGGAGAGCATGGCCAAAAGGCCCGCCGCCACCATCAGTGCGCGGGGATAGTTGCTGAGCTGGCCGACGACCGCCTGGTCGGTGGAGCCCGAGGTGCCGCCGCGCGACACGAGAAGGCCGGCGGCCAGCGAGACGATCAGGGCCGGGATCTGCGAGACCAGACCGTCGCCGACCGATAGCTTGACGAACACGTCCGCCGCTTCGCCGATCGACATGCCGTGGCGGAAATAGCCGATGATGATGCCGCCGAACACGTTGATGCCGGTGATGAGAAGGCCGGCGACCGCATCGCCGCGCACGAACTTCGAGGCACCGTCCATGGAGCCGAAGAAGGAGCTTTCCTCCTCCAGCTCGCGCCGGCGATGCTGCGCTTCCTTCTCGTTGATCAGGCCCGCCGACAGGTCGGCGTCGATCGACATCTGCTTGCCGGGAATGGCATCGAGGGTGAAGCGGGCGCCGACTTCCGCGATACGCGTGGCACCCTTGGTAATGACGATGAAGTTCACCGTGATCAGGATAAGGAAGACGATCAGACCGATGACGAAGTCGCCGCCCATGACGAGTTCGGCGAAGCCCGCAATGACGCCGCCGGCCGCATCGTGCCCCTGGTGCCCGTGCGAGAGAATAACGCGCGTCGTCGCGATGTTCAGCGCGAGGCGGATCATGGTCGAGATCAGCAGAATAACCGGGAAGGACGAGAAATCGAGCGGCCGCTGGATCCAGAGCGACACCATCAGGATGAGGATGGAGAAGGCGATAGAGAAGGCCAGACCCATGTCGATCAGGAAGGGCGGGATCGGCAGGAAGAGGATCGACAGGATCGCGACGATGCCGAGCGCGAAGCCGACATCGCGCCCATTCGGGGCGATCTTGGGGATTACTATTGCAGGAGGTTGTGCCATCGGAATGTCCGTCTCGTCATGAGAGGCGGGCGACATTCATACCTGTCGCCCCATATGCCGACAGTTCTAGGTGTCCAAGCTTGCGCGGGGATGGCTGGCGACGCGAAACGGACGGCGCCATCGATGCCTTGCGTGATCCCGAAGAGGGATCAGAAGCCGGTCTGGATGCGGGAGAAGACGATGTCGGTGAAGATCGAGACCTGCGAGCCGATGAACGGCGCGGCGATGGCGACGGTCACGAGGACCGCCAGGATCTTCGGAACGAAGGTCAGCGTCATTTCCTGAACCTGCGTCAGCGCCTGGATCAGGGCGACGACGAGGCCGACGATCATGGCGGCGAGAACGGGCGGGCCCGATGCCACGACCACCGTCCACATTGCCGTCTGAACCATGTCGAGAGCGTCGGCCTC
The DNA here is from genome assembly GCF_011603255.1 of Ferranicluibacter rubi. Taxonomy (GTDB): domain Bacteria; phylum Pseudomonadota; class Alphaproteobacteria; order Rhizobiales; family Rhizobiaceae; genus Ferranicluibacter; species Ferranicluibacter rubi. The sequence goes on from NZ_JAANCM010000001.1 coordinate 190,323, forward strand.
ATTCATTGCAGTATCACTTCACCACGGAGGATCGGACCAATTCCTGGACCGAGACCGCTACTTTACCGAAACCCCAGGACCGATGGGAAGCTTGGTGCCGTTTTCGAGAAGCGCAACGATTCCGTCGGAGTATAGCGTGACCTCCTTGACCACGCCAGTCGTCTTGCCGTCCGCGCTCGTCACCGTCTTGCCGATGACGGCATTGGCTTCCGAGAGCGAGGTACGCTGCAGCAGGCTTTCCAGATTGGTGTTCGTCTGGATGGTCTGCTCGACCTGGGAGAAGGTCGCGAGCTGGGAGATCTGCTGGGTGCTATCCATCGGCTGCGTCGGATCCTGATTCTTCATCTGGGCGACGAGCAGCTTCAAGAAGCTGTCATAGTTGAGGCTGGCCTTGGTGGACGCGGTTGCCGCGTCCTTGGCCGTGGTGTTCGTCGTCGTGGTGGTCGCTGCCGCAGCGCCGACCGGAATAGCTACCGCCATGGTGCAATCTCCTTGCGAATGTGTTCGATCATCGCCGGCGCCATTTCCTGGGCGTTGAGGATCTTGTCCTCGATCGGGTAGAGACCGCGGATCGCCTTCAGGGCGTCGAAGGCACGACCCTGCATGACGAGACCGTCGACGCGCTTCAGTTCAGACAGAATCTCGTCGTTCTTGAAGCAATTCAGCAGCATGACGATCGACTTGCGGAACATGATGGTCGACTGCTCGGCACCTTCCGGATTGATCAGGATCATCTGGGCGATGAAATAGAGCTGACGCAACGGGGTGGTCGCGTCCTCCGGCTGGAGGACGTGGTTTTCGAGTAGGAAGGTGACATCGTTCAGGAATTCGACCGCCACCTTGCGATCGACCCGCAGAACGGCGCCATTCACAAAGATCCGTTCGCCCGACTTCAGCGAGATACGCAGTGTGCTTTTCATTTCAGTCCATCCCTGATGATGGTTGTGATGTCGATGATGCCCTGGAAGTTCGAGGATTCGCGTTTGCGGATCTTCTCGGTTTCGCTCAGAATCCAGATGGCGATGGAGATGAGATTGGCACGCAGCTCTTCGTTCAGCTGATTGTCGGGCGCGCGCAGATCCTCGATGAAACGGATCCAGAGGCGCCGCGTGTAGTAGACCGCTTCGATTGCTTCTCGGGAGTACCCCTTCTGCAGGCTGGCAGATGCGAGAAGTGCTATCGAACGGTCGAGGACTTGTCGCTCACGATCCTTGGAGTCGGCAACGCCGTCCTCCATGATCTCGGCATACGAAAACTGATACATTCAGACATCCCTCATGTTTGTCTAAGGCCTCTTCGCATCAGAGGAAATTGATCAAGCTCAACTGCTGCATTCGCGACGTGAGCGTGTAAGACGTCTCGATCTGCGTCATCAGGGCCTTCATCCGCGTGGTCGCCTCATAGGGATCGACACCCTCGAGGTCGCTGACATGGGTGGTGAGCAGCTTCGTCTGGGAGTCCAGCAACGCATTGGCCTTGCCGACGCGCCCCTCGGACGTGCCGAGATCGCTTCCCATGCTGATCAAGCCGGAAATCGCCTGCTGGGTATAGTTCTGCGCCGTCTGGTTGACGACCTGGCGCGCCTGGCTGGAGAGATCCTCGGTCAGCAGCTGGTCGGCGATCATGGAGGCCAGCACCATCTTACGGACACCCGCCTCGTTGGCGTTCGTCGTCGTCGATACGACTTCGGATCCGGAAATGCGGCTCTGGACATTCTTGTCCGAGGCCTGCGACCAATCCGTCATCCACTGATCGGGGACCGCCTTTTCACCGGCGCTCGTATCGCCCACGTAGAGCGGCACGATCTTGCGATCGATGAAGTCCTTCATCTGATCGGCGGAAAGGTCGCGGTAGCCCGTGATCGTCGCGTTGGCGGGATTGCTGTTGTTCTCCAGCTTGAAGCTTTCGAACGCATCGGCAAAAGTTTGCTTGGCGGCCGCGTTCTCTGCATAAGGCGTCAGCGGCCTGGCGTCGGAATTAAGACCGGAAAGAAGGTATTCTCCGTTTGACTGCGAGTTTGCCGCCACGAAGAACGCGTTGAACGTCGAGGTGAGCGCCGTCTTCGTGTTGCCAAGCCGCGAGGCGTCGTCGACGCCCATGCTACCCACCAGCGTGGTGTTCATTTCCTCGCCCGCCTTGCGCATCGATTCGACGGCAAGCTGCGATGTCGAGAGACGCTGGGTTACGAGTGCGTTCGTGTCCTTAATGTTGGTCAGGCGCTGCAGCTCGTCCTTCAGGCTGACAAGCCGCGCCGCGCTGGAACCAAGAGCCGCACCCGGATCGGCATGAATGCCGGTCGTTACTTCCTGCTGGAGCTTGACGACTTCAGACTGGCCGCGCTGGACGCTGAGCCGCAGTGCGTTTTGGACCGCCAGATTGGAAATGAATGACGTCTTCATCTTATCTCACCATGTCCAGCAGGGATTTGAGCATCTCGTCCACCGTGGTCAACAGCTTTGCCGACGCCTTGTAGGACTGCTCGAGATCGAGCATCAGCGACAATTCCTCGTCGAGACTGACGCCGGTTTCGTTGCTCAGAGTCTGCTGCATCTGCGCCACCATGGCGCCCTTGGTCTCGTCGGCAGACGTTGCCGCCTTGCGCAGCTGCTCGATCCAGCCGATCGAGTTGGAGGCATAGCCCATGACGGTTGCGGTTCCGCCGATATCCGCCGTGGCGTCGAACGCCTGCGGCGTTCCCATCTGTTCGATGAGACCGTCGAGGCGACCGGTATAGGCCGCAACACTGTCTCTGTTGTAGGTGTAGTTCGTTGAGGTGGACGTGTTGTTGAAACCGCCGTCCCGCAGCAGCATGGGATTGTCATCGACCGCAGCGTTGATCTTGATGCGTCCGGCGAGACCTGTGGATATCGTGCCTGCCGTCGGCATGTCCGTGCTGCTCGAGTCGATGAACAGACCCGGCACTCCCGGCTCCCGGTTTTCCTCCGGTATCGTCTGGTCCGTCTCGCGGAAGGAGACGATGAGACCGCGGGCGATCTCGTCCAGCTGGTTCTGCATCATGGGTGCGATATCGTCGCGCAGCTGAAAGAGAGCCGCGAGCGTTCCCTGCGCGGTGGTATTGCCACCGGTGCCGGGCTTCAGCTCTTCATTGTCGATCTCCACATGAAACGGCGGAGACGAAGACCCGTCCTTGCCGACCAGTTCGACCTTGCGTGCCGACGTCTCGAAGAGCACGCTGCCATCGCTCGTATAGATGACGGTATCCATGCTCTGGCGCATGGTGGTCGAGATGCCAACGATGCCGGCAATCGACTTCAGGAGCGAGTCCCGCTTGTCGAGCGCATCGCTCGCATCCTTGCCATTGGCCAGCATTCCGATGACGGTATAGTTCACCTTCTCGAAGGCCGAGAGATATTCGTTGAGCTGCACGACCTGCTCGCCGATCTCCTTGTCCGTCGTCGCCTTGACCTGATCGACGACTGTGGAGGCGGAGTTCAAAGCGTTTGCAACGTCTCGCGCGTCCGCCACGGCGGATCTGGCGATCGTAATGCTGCTGGGCGACGCGGCAAACGTCTGGAGGCTGCTGCGGAACGCAGTCATGTAGGTCGATGGCGACGTCGGATAATCCGCGCCGCCAAAGGCGGACTGTATCTGCTGGAGACCGAACAACAGCCTCGACTGCCCCGCATCGTCCGAGATGCTGGCAACGGTCTGCTTGAACAGCGCGTCGTTCTGGGCGCGCTGCACCTTGAGATAAGGCTGTCCGTCGTTGTCTACGCCCATCATGGCGAGACGACGCGAGTAGTCGGCACTGCCGACATTCGCGATGTTCTGCGATACGATGGCCGTTTGCTTGCCGGTATTGCTGAAGATCGTCTGAGCCGTGGTAATGGCAGAAGCGAGAGACATGACGGAGCCCGTCCTTTTCTAGATCAGCGCTTGAGGTTGACCAGGACGTCCAGAAGGTCGGCGCCTGTCTGGAAGACCTTGGAATTTGCCGTGTAGCTGCGCTGGGATTCGATCATCGCCGTCAGTTCGTCAGCGATATCGACGTTGGAGCCTTCAAGAGCGTTATCCTGAACCCCGCCGAACTGGCCGGTACCTGCGTACCCGACGGAAACCTCGCCGGAGGAGGCCCCTGCCAGGTAGACGTTGCCGGTCTGCGGCTCGAGGTTGTTGACGCTCTGGACCGTTGCGAGGGCCAGGCGATAGCGGGGATCCAGATCGTTGTTTGCGTATCGGACGTAAACGATACCTTCCTTGTCGATCTCGAAGCCGGCAACGGCGCTCGGCGCGTTCCCGTCCTTGTTTCCGGGGACCGGCGTAAAGGCGGAACCCAGCTGGGTCGTCTTGGACAGATCGATCGTGATCTCGTTGAGCTTGGCGCCAGCATACGTCTTCTCGGCCGTCGTGACCGTGACCGGCGACGTCGTCAGGCTGCCGTCTTCTCCGAAGGCCATCGTGGTCGTACCAAGCGAGTCACCGCTGGCGCGATCCGTCACGGCGACGTTCCAGGCGTTGGTCCCGCTCTTCGTGTAGGAAATATCAAGGACGCGCGCATTGCCCTGCGTGTCGTAGACGCTCAACGAGGTCGTGGATGCATCAGCACCTGCCGTCGTCCGTGAGTCCAGGTTTGCACCGAAGGCTGCAACCGTCGTGCCCGTTGCCGTCAGGCCCCCGGACGAGAGATTGATGTTCGTCAGACCGTCGAAGCTGTTGGCGACAGCCGTCGGCGCTTGGCCATTGACATAGGCATAACCCTGAAGGGCGTAACCACCCGAATTGATCAGGTTGCCGTCTTCGTTTTTGGTAAAGGCGCCGGCGCGGGTCATGAAAGGGCTGCCGGTCGCGTCCGATACGACGAAGAAGCCCTCGCCGTTGATCCGCAGGTCGGAGCCGGAGGTCGTCGTGACCGTGGCGCCTTCGTTCTCGATGCTGCGGCGAACCTTCGTCTCGACACCACCGGAATTGTAGCTTCCACCCGTGGCTGGCAGGATCAACGAGGAAAACTCCGTCGATGAGCGCTTGTAGCCAGTGGTGCTGGCATTCGCGATGTTCTCCGCGACGGTGCTAAGGCGGTTGGCCTGTGCGTTCATGCCGGAACCGCCGGTCTGCATCATTCCAAAGAGACTCATGTCCAATCCTCGTTTCGTTCGTCTTGGCGACACTAGGAAGCAAGCCTTGCGTGAACCTGTTCAGGCTGCCCATCCCGGCTGAAGAGACGAAGGATCGAACGAAATTTCCTGAGGAAAATCAGCCGTCTGAAATGAAAAGGAGCCATGGCGTCTCCCGATTGCGAACCCTCGTCGTTCGCTTTCGAAAGACCCCATGGCTCCTTTGGAAACCGGGGTAGACGTTGGAGGCTCAGCTCCAGTCGATGCAGTAGCCCAGGAAGCGTTTGCTATCGATCGGATCGAAGCCAAGCTTCTTGCGCAGCTTCTTGCGCAGCTTGCTGATGTGGCTCTCGACGACGTTCTCTTCGACGTCTTCGTCGAAGATGCCATAGATCGCGTTGAAGATCTGCGACTTGGAGACGCGACGGCCGCGGTTGGCGACCAGATATTCCAGGATGCGGCGCTCGCGGCGCGGCAAGGCGAAGGTATCGCCTTCGATCTCGGGATCGCGACCGTCCGAGAAGACGCGGATCGCACCGATATCGGTGTAGTTGGACAGGGACTTGAGGCGGCGGCGGATGGCCGCTGCACGGGCGAGGATCTCGCGGGGATGGACCGGCTTGCGCACGACGTCATCGACTCCGCAGTCGAAGAAGGCGAGCGTGGCTTCCAGCGACGGCGTATCGCTGATGGCGATGACCGGGGCTGTGGAACGATCACGGATGGCGCGGGGAAGCGTCATGGCCCGTTCGCCCTGGCCGATCAGGAACACCTCGACAGCATCGATATCGCTGTCGGCGGCGGTGGAGACCCAGTCGCCGAATTCCTTGGGATCAAACCCGGTGGAGGGTACGCCTTCCCGTCCGAAGAGAGAGGTGTATCCATCTTTTACAAGTTCACGTTCATCAACCACTACGATCATTCGTCCGCTCCGAATCAGTATGGTGTTTTCCAATACGTCATTGGTACGAATCGTGGCGCCTCGTCACAATTAGAGGCTTTTGGTGGGTAGAAATGGTACTAGCTCAGGGTCCCCGCACCGATTTGATCAAGATGTAGTGGCTCATTTCGATACACCGACTATTAATTCTGTGGAAAGGTTAACGCGTGTTAATGATCGCCATTGCACGTGCCTTATTTTTGCAACGAAGAACCTGCACGTGCATTGCAACAAATCATCGGTTTAAAATCGTATAGGTTGTTATTAACGGACATTCAACGACAGAAGGACGCGGCGTTCGGCGTCCATTTTCCATAACCTGTCGCGACCAGATTTGCGATCACGCGGCAGACATATCGCTTCTGGGCAGGATCGTTGTTCGGACCGGCATGATACCGCGCGACGGCCATGGTCCAGGTCTCGTGGCGGGCATGGAGATTTGCAAGGAAGCGTGCGGCATATTCGACGTTTGCACGCGGATCGAGCATCGCTTCGGGTGAGGTGAAATTCTCTCCATGGTAGCGATAATTTATCTGCATACAACCGAGATCGATAAGCTTTGCACCCCCTGCCCGAGCCGTCTCGAACCTCTGCAGCACCTCGCTTGCGCTCGACGCGAACACGGCCTTGCCATCGATGTTCATGGCATAAGGCTGCAGCGAGCCCTTGCGGCCCGTTTCCGTCAGTCCGACCGAATAAAGGATGCCTTCGGGAATGCCGTATTTGGCGGCTGCAGCGACGATCTGGCTTTCGCACAGGCCGGCATCCGAGCCGGATGCGGCGTGTGCGACCATGGGAGCACTAGAAATAAAGCTCGTCAGACAGGCCAGGCTGAGGTGCCGCAGGCGTTTCACGAAGCGTGTCTTGTCTGGTCCGCCCGTCATCTGCACTCCGCTGTCCCGCCGCGCCATCGCGGCCGTCGCCGCCATTACGGCCTTCTCCGCCATTGCCTGCCGCAAGGCCGCCCTGGCTGTCCCGCCCGTTCTGCGACGGCTGCTGCTGGTTGCTCTGCGGTTGCCCCGAGCCGTCATTTCCACCGGCGCTGTCCAACGGGGTGAAGATTACATTGACCTGATCGACCTGGAAGCCCTGCGCGCGAAGCGCCTTGATCATCGCATCCTGATCGTTGGTGAGCTGCCGGTAGGCGTCGCCCGTCTGAACACGAAGATCGATCTGCAACTCGTCGTCGCGCAGGCGCAACGTGGCCGTGACGAGACCGAGGTCGATCGGGTGCATCTGGATCTTGAGCGTGTTGACCACCTTGCCGGTGGCGGCCTGTGAACCTGTGTTCGCCTGGAGCGCCTGCGTCGGATCACCATTGCCCGTGATCGCGGCGGCAACCGCCTGGGCGTTGGCCGTCATCGGTAACGGGTTGCCAAGCGTCGGTGCGATGCCGAGATAGCGCCGGGCATCCAGCACGATGACGGTCTCGGTCTTGGTGTTCGCCTGATCGTTCGATGCCGTGGAAGCGGGCCGGTCGGCATCCGCTCGCAGAGAGATCGGGCTCACTTTGCCATCCGCCCGCGCGAAGCGGAAGACCTGATCGGTGCCATCCGTCGATGTCGGCAGTGCCGATGAATCGGCTGCGGCCATTGAGGCCATGGGCATGCTTGCCCTGTCGCCCGTCACCTTCAGGCCCGGCATTCTCACCTCGGACTCGCTGCTTTCCCCCTTGGCGGACGCATCCACCGCCGGCTGTGCCGTGACCGGGCCGAGAATGGCCATGAGGCTGCGAATATCCATCTCTGGGGCGGGTGCTGCTGCTGCGGTATCCTCCGCAGGCTCCGGCGTCGTCTCGGTCGCTACCTGCTTTGTCTGGCGCACGAGAGACGATGCTGCGACGTGCGGAGATAGCTTGTCAGCAGCAGGCTCGACAACGTCCGATGCCTTGGTCACGCCGATCTTTTCAGGGGCAACAGCTTGAAGATGCGCAGGTATCGCCAGGACTGGAAGAGAGTCTGAATCAACCACTGCGGGAGGTTGGTTCCCGGCCGTTGTCCGTGCATCGGTTGATGTCGACCCGGCGGGCGCCCTTGCCACACGCACGGTGGCAGGCGCGTCGGATCCCGGCTTCTGCACCGTTTCGGATGTGACCGCCGTCGTCAGTGTCTCAAGCGTCTTTTCGACAAGAATCGGAGCTGCCACTTTCGGTTCTGCCGTATTGGGGCTCTTACCGGCTCTGACCTTTTTCTCATCGTCCGCCGGCACTGTCGCAGCACCTGCAGCCGTTCCGGCGCTATCTGCTTCTGGGTCGGCCTTGATAGCTTTCAGCGCGAGGGTGGCGGAAAGCGTTGCGGTCGCAACCGTCTGTGTCGTCTTGGGGAGCGCCGTCTGGCTTTCGCTTGTCGCTTCGTCGGACGAGGATGGCGGAACGGCTGCTTCGCCGTCTGCGTCCTGAGATTGCGGTGCTGTCACGATAGACAGGAGAGCGAGCGCGTCGGTCTTCCCGGCAGGAGTCGCAGACGAGACAGCCGAATTCCTATCCTTCGATGCGCCTGCACCGTGAGCGACAGATGCATGTGGCGTCTGGTCAGACTCTGCCTCAGCGTCCTTCGATGTCGAAGCAAAGTCTTCGGCTGTGCGCGTTTGCACAGCATCCGCCTTGCCGACCTGTCTGGTGTGTGCAGACGAACCGGTTGTCGTGATTTGTGCCGGCTCATCCGGCTGAGTCTTTGTGTGGCCGGCCGACGCGTGCGTCTTCGCGTTCGTATCCCGTGCGTGCCCGAGATCGGCGAACGTCTTGCGAAAGGCTGCGCCGCCTTCGCCTTCGCCAGGGCGGTTCTTGACGGCAGAAACATTCGCGCGGGCAGCTTTGGCTGCCGGCAGCGCGTCATCAAGGGATCTCATGTCTACATATCCTCCCGCAGCAGCGCGTCGATCTCGCCCAGCTTGCTCTTCCCGCTCGTTAGAAACGTCGCCAGCGCCGGATCGATATCCGTCAAAGCCGATGTCTCGGGCTCGGCGGGCGCAGCCTCGGATGCCGTTGGCGTCGCGGGGGCTGCAAAGGGGCTGTCGCTGCTGCCGGATCCCGACAGGGCTTCGGGAGATGGCGTTTGTGCAGCCAGCATATCAGCGCTGGCTTGTGCTGAACTGTCGGCACTGGCCTGCACATCCGCAACCGGAGCACGCAGCACCTCCCGTGCAACGGCCTGGGCTGCCTCCCTCAAGCTGCGATCGCGCGCAGAAAGTTCGGCATCGGGAATGGCTTCGATAGTCTTGACGGCGTCGAGGATGCCGGTCGACGGCACATTTACGAGACCGGAATAGAACGTGGCGAGAGCGTTCGGCTCCATATCCGCCGCAGCGGATAGCGCCGCTGCGCGTTCCGAGGCAAGTTTCGTCAGAGGCTTCAGCCCTGCAATGGCAGCGTTCCGCGCAATCCGCAGGAAGATCTCGCGCTGGCGCGGCTTGTCCATGAAAGACAGGATCTCCTCGATCTTCTGGCGCTTTTCATCGCCGTAATTGGCGACCGCAAGCTCCACGAAGATATCCGCGAACTGGCCCGCATAAGGCGACGTCATGAAGCGGCGGGTATAGGCAAGCGAGTACGCCAGCGCCCGGTCGACATTGCCGGCACGCGTGGTCAGCATGAGGGAACGGCGCAGGGCTGCTTCCTCGATATTGGTGCCCGGTGCCACAAGTCTTGCCCAGTCATAGGCTTTCACAGCCTTGCCGGGATCCTGTTGAGCGACCGCATTGCCATAGACGAGGTAAAGATACGGTCCGATCGGCGCATTTTTGTACTCGTCCATCGTCTTCGACATGATCTCCACGATCAGACCGCCCTTGCCGTTCAGGTAATGGCTCAGGGCATCGGTGACGCGATTGTCGAAATTGCCGTCGATGTCGCGACTGGCTAGGTAGGCGAGCGTCTTCGGGTTGCCCCCGCTCATGGCGTAGATCAGCGCCGCGTCCACATTGCGGGGATCCGCAAAGACGCTTCGATCGGCCGTCATCAGGCGCTTTTCGATGGCACCGAGCATGAACTGCTGCATATCGGCCGAGGAGAGATCGCCATGCACCACGCTGTCCTGAACGTGCTGCAGCGAGCGGATCATCTTGTAGGGCGGCAGGTTGTCGTCTTCGCTGCCTGCGGCGTAAACGGCCGACAGCGAGACGAGCGATGCGCATGCGCCGAGCAGAACGGAGCGGAGAGCCTTCTTCATGGCCTAGCCCTGGTTCGTCTGGACGAGGATCTCGATGCGCCGGTTTGCAGCCGCGTTCGGATCCGTCGGAACCTGCAGGCGCCGGTCGGCAAAACCGCTGATCTGGCTGACGCGGTTTTCGGCAAGGCCGCCGTGGATCAGCATGTAATAGGCGCTCTGCGCGCGATCGGCCGACAGGCGCCAGTTGTCGTAGCCACCCGACTTGAACGGCCGCCCATCGGTATGGCCGCGAATGGCGATCGCGCCGGTCCGGGTCGAGAGCAGCTTGCCGATCTTCTCCATAGCGAGAACCGTCGCGCGCTCCGGAACGGCCGAACCCAGGCCGAACATCGGGGTATCGCTCTGCTCGCTGATCGAGACCAGCAGCCCGCCTTCGGTCGGCGTCACGATGAGGCCTTCGGCAAGCTTGCCGGCGGCGGCGCCGATCTCCTTCTCGATGGCCTCCTTCAGATCCGTCGCAGCCTTGGTCTCGGCAACAGACGGCGCGGCCTTCGGGGTTGCGGGATCGTTCGCAGCCGCCATGGCATCGCTCTTGCCGTCGCTGATATTCTCCGCAGCACCGTTGCCCGCCTTGTCGGCGGCACTCGAACCGGCGTCGGCGATCTTCTTCAGTTCGACCTGCTTCGTCCAGAAATCCGGATCGAAGGGATCGCGATAGGCTTCTCCGCCCTCGGCACCCGTTGCCGGGCCGGAGGTCGAGGCTCCGCCGTCCCCTTTCGAGCTGATATTGGTTTCGCGGCCGACCTCGTTGGCGATCTCGGACAGCACGGAATAGGGATTCTCGAAGAAATCGGCGTCGGAATATTTGGTTTCCTCGCCCGATGTCGCAGCTTCATCCTCGCCGGTCTTGGCCGATCCGCCGCTTTTCGGCTGGTCGCCATCGACCTTGGATCGCGACTGCGTCTCCTCGCCCTTTGCGTCTTTCGCCGGCGCCTTGACGCCCTTTTCCGCCGGTTCCTGCTGGGTCAGCTGGACCGGATTGAAGTAGGAGGCGATGGCGGCCTTGGTCTTCGGGTTAGAGGCGTTGATCAGCCACATAACCAGGAAGAATGCCATCATGGCGGTCATGAAGTCGGCATAGGCGATCTTCCAGGCGCCCCCATGGCTGCCGCCATGGGCAGGGGCATGCCGCTTGATGATGATGATTTCATTCTTGCCGTGATGGCTGTTGCTCTCGCTCATGCTATCACTTTCCGCACGGTATCAGCCCAGGCCGATAGCCGGGTCATCAGAATCGAATCGCCGAATTCGGCGGAGAGGTCGATGTCGTCCGTTTCGACGTGGCGGAAGGTCACCTCCGTGTCGGAGAGACGCGCCTCGAGCGCCTGGAACATCCGGGACGGGCCGCGCACGGTGATCTTCACAGCATCGCCATCGACGGAATGCCGGATCGCGATGGCGAGCGACTCGATGGCCTTTTCGGTCAGCTGCTCCTGCAGGATCGGCGCGAGAACCTGGGCCGTCTGCTCGGAGATCATGTCGGCGAGCAGCGAGCCGATCTCGCTGAAGCGTTGATGGATCATCGCGGCGGCCTCGTTTTCCAGTCGTTCACGAATCGTCTCGCACTCGGCTTCATGTTCGGCCCGCAAGGCGGCGATCTCGGCTTGGTGGCGGGCGCGCATTTCCATTTCGGCATGCTCGCGGCCGCGGCCATAGGCGCTCTGGCGTTCGGCCTCGATATCGATGACCGGCTCCGGCGGCTGCTTCGCGACCGGGCGCGTATCGCGGGAGATCGGCTCTTCGAGTTCGTGGAAATACGTCTTGGGCACGCGCGTCAGGTCCACCTTGGGCGCGCTGAAATCCTTGAGATATCGGGAAAGCGGCGCCGTCATCGTTGCATCTCCGGCATCGGCCGCTGCGCATCGGTGCGCATGGTGGCGGTGCAGGCTGGGAACAACAGGCTTTCGGGGCCGAAACAACGGGTCATGGGCACGTCCGACCGTCTCCTTCTGGGCCCGTGCCGTGTCAGCAGAGCCCGGACATCTCGTTGAGCAGACAGGCGGAACGGGATCCGGAAGGCTGCAAGCGGCAGTGCAAGGACAGGATGCACCGGCGGCCCCTTCCCGCGACAAGCGGGATCTTCTGCCTCGACCGCGCGCCTGAAAAGGGCACGGCCAGAGACGGGGCTGCGAGAGGAGACTAGCGGGTCAAACTTGTGCGAGGGTTGAAGGGTGTTGGACCGCGCTCGGGCAATAGCGCGGTCCAACCGATCCACCGAAGCCGATGACCGCGGCTCCGGCGAATGACAGCCTCCCCGCGAAGGGAGGCCTTGTCTCGGCTTACTGCTGGAAGAGGCGCAGGATGTTTTCGGAATTGGTGTTGGCGATCGAGAGAGACTGGACGCCGAGCTGCTGCTGCGTCTGCAGCGCCTTCAGGCGGGTCGATTCCTCGTTCATGTCGGCATCCACCAGACGGCCGACGCCCTTGTCGATCACGTCGATCAGGTTGGCGACGAAGCCTTCCTGCAGGTCGATGCGCTTGGTGATGGCGCCGAGCGTCGAGGCCGCGTCCGTCAGGCCGGACAGGATCGAATTGACCGCGGAAAGCATCCCCGCAATTTCCTGCGGCGTCGTCGAGGTCTTCAGTTCGATCACTGTGCCAGGCGCAGCGACGCCGCCCTGTGCAGCGATCAGGTGGTAGGTGGCTGACGTCGTTCCGCCCAGACCGTCCGGCTGATCGACCGTGATGTCCTTGGTCAACTGACCGCGCGACGGATCTTTCAGGTCGATCATGATCGACGTGGCTGTATCGTAGTCGAGCGTCGTGACGGAAACCGAGCCATCCGACGAGCGGTTGAAGGAACCAACGATCGACTTGACGCCGACAGCGGCCGTATTGGCGTTGTAAAGCCAGTTTTCGCCGGAGAACGAGGCGGACTGCGAGGCGGCGGCGAGCTGGTTCTTCAGCTCGGTAATTTCCTTGTTGATCTTGGACTTGTCGACGCCCGGCTCGCTGGCCGCGACGAGCTTCGACTGGATCTCGCTGATGACGTCGATCGAGGAGCTCATGGCCGAATAGGAGGTATCGACCTTGGCGGCGCCGAGGCCCAGCGCGTCCTGTACGGTCGAAAGCGCCATGTTGTCCGAGCGCATGGTCGTTGCGATGGACCAATAGGCGGCATTGTCGGCTGCAGTTTCGACGCGGTAGCCCGAGGAGACACGCGCCTGCGTTTCTTCCATCGAGGTATTGATCGTCCGCAGGGTCTGCAGAGCCGCCATTGCGGCGGCATTGGTCATGATGCTGGTCATTGGGGTTTGCCCTTTTGTCAAAACGTCGGGGACATGCGGCTGAAAGCCTGCTGCGACGAAACGGCGTCATGCACACTGCCCAATTTACCCGATCGGCAGCTCGTCGTGTTAAGAATGATTTAATCCCGTTATGGTTAACAAAGGTTTAAATGACGCGCCGGTGCGTCAATCTTCATGAACAGATTTAAACGAAGATGACGAATTCGTTAAGTCCCTGTTCGACAACGAAAAAAGCCGCCCTCTTGCGAGAGCGGCTTTTGCCTGGTCGGATCGAACGACGCCGGAGCGCCGTATCCTTGGTCTCTTAACGGAAGAGCGAGAGGATGTTTTCCGAGTTGGAGTTGGCGATCGAGAGCGACTGTACGCCGAGCTGCTGCTGAGTCTGCAGGGCCTTGAGGCGGGTCGATTCTTCGTTCATGTCGGCGTCGACCAGACGGCCGATGCCCTTTTCGAAGGACGAGCTGAGATCGTTGACGAAATCGGCCTGCATGTCGATACGCTTGTTGAGAGCGCCGAGGTCGGCGCCGGCATCGGTCATGTCCTGGAGAACGTTATCGACACCGGAAATGGCAAGCTTCAGTTCCGCAGTGTCCAGCGTCGAGATATCGAGCGTCAAAACGCTCTTGGGTACGGCCAGTCCGGCAATGTCGGTCGTTAGCTTTCCAACAGTGCCACCGGCAGCAGGCAGACCCGTCGTTCCGTCAACCTCGATCAGGATGCTCTTCGTCGTGTCAAAGTCCAGCGTGGTCAAGCTGACATTGTTGGCGCTGTCTCGGTTGAAGCCGCCAACAACGCTTTTCACTGCGCCTGCGGTGCCCTGAACCCAGTTCTCGCCGGAGAAGGCGGCAGACTTCGAGATCGACTTCAGCTGGTTCTGGAGCTCGGTGATTTCCTTCTGAACCTTGCCCTTATCGACGCCCGGCTCGCTGGCAGCGACCAGCTTGGCCTTGATTTCATCGACGACCTTGATCGAAGAGTCCATCGCCGTATAGGCGACGTCGGTCTTTGCAGCGCCCAGGCCAAGCGCGTCCTGGACGGTTCCGAGTGCCTTGTTGTCGGACTTCATGGTCGTTGCGATCGACCAGTATGCGGCGTTATCGGCGGCGACGCCGACCTTGAGGCCGGAGGAAACGCGACCCTGTGTCGTCTCCATGTCTGAGCCGATCTGGCGCAGCGTGGAGAGTGCCGCCATTGCGGAAGAATTTGTCAGAATGCTCGTCATTGTAATCTGCCCCTCTTGAACAGGAAAATATGGAAGGGACATTCCGGCCTTTACCGGGAAACAGCAGCCAGCTTCATGCCTGCTAACGTGTTAAATCTCTTGGTTAACCCGCTGTTTCGATGACCACAGAAAACACCATCAGGGTTAAGGAACAGCTAAAGCGGAAAAAAAATCGAATCAGACGACAGAAAAGGCCGCGCCTCCTGCGAGACGCGGCCTTTTCTATTTTTCGTTTTGTCCAGACCCTTACAGGCCTTCCGCTTCGATTAACGGAAGAGCGACAGGATGTTCTGTGCGTCGGAGTTGGCGATCGAGAGCGACTGGATACCGAGCTGCTGCTGCGTCTGCAGAGCCTTGAGGCGGGTCGATTCTTCGTTCATGTCGGCGTCGACAAGGCGGCCAACGCCCTTCGTGAAGGATGCCGTCAGGTCGCTGACGAAGTCCGTCTGCAACGTGATACGCTTGTTAAGAGCGCCGAGATCGGCGCCGGCATCGGTCATGCCCTGCAGGACCTTGTCCACGCCGGAAATCGCGAGCTTAAGTTCGGACGTATCCAGCGTCGAGATATCCAGTGTCAGGACGCTCTTGGCTGTAGCAAGCCCGGCGATGTCGGTCGTCAACTTTCCTGCAGTACCACCAACAGCGGGGACCCCGCTTGCGTCGACTTCGACCAGGAGGCTCTTCGTCGTGTCGAAATCCAGCGTCGTCAGGCTGACGGCGTTGCTCGAGTCACGGTTGAAGCCGCCGACAATGCTCTTCGTCGCGCCTGCAGTGCCCTGAACCCAGTTTTCGCCGGAGAAGGCGGCCGACTTGGAGATCGACTTCAGCTGGTTCTGGAGTTCCGAGATGTCCTTCTGAACCTTGGCCTTGTCGACACCCGGCTCGCTGGCAGCGACCAGCTTGGCCTTGATTTCGTCGACGACCTTGATGGAAGCGTCCATGGCCGTGTAGGCGACGTCGGTCTTAGCAGCGCCGAGGCCGAGGGCGTCCTGTACGGTTGCAAGCGCCTTGTTGTCCGACTTGATGGTCGTGGAGATCGACCAGTAAGCGGCGTTGTCGGAAGCCTGGCCGACCTTGAGGCCGGAGGAGATGCGCGACTGCGTCGACTCCATGTCGTTGTTGATCGTGCGCAGCGTGGAGAGTGCTGCCATTGCAGAAACGTTGGTATTGATGCTCGTCATTAGACTGTCCCTCTAAGGTACAAAAAACAAAAAACTTAGGGACATACCGGACTAACTTACCGGTGATAACGGTTCGGCATCATGCCACTCGGTACCTGTTATTCCTCAGGAGAACCAAACCCGTCATGTAGGGTGAATATCGCAGTCAAAGCTTGCGATTTGCTTAAATCCACCTTTTTGGGGCACGGGTTCGACGGGCCACAAAACGACGCGGCTCCGGAAAATTAATCAATGAAAACAGGTATTTGAAAAAGCCATTAAGACTAAATATACCGTGCTGCGCAATACTTGGTTAACCACGCCGCAAAGGTCAGTTAAACGAGCGCACCAAACTGCCCACGAGCAGGTTCCAGCCGTCGATCAGGACGAAGAAGAGAATCTTGAAGGGCAAGGAAATGGAGGTCGGCGGCAGCATCATCATGCCCATCGCCATCGTGATGGTCGCCACGATCAGATCGATGACGAGAAAGGGCAGCATGATCAGGAAGCCGATCTCGAAACCACGCCGGATCTCGGAGATCATGAAGGCGGGGATGACGGCACGCAGATCGACGCGGCCATCCACGACCACGGTCTGGTTTTTTTCCTGGGCAATATCGACGAAGAGCTGAAGGTCCCGGTCGCGGGTATTGGCCAGCATGAACTCGCGGAAGGGCTCGCTGATGCGGGTGAGCGCTTCGGTCTCGGTGATCTGGTTCTGGATCAGCGGATCGACGCCCTCGCGCCAGGCACGGTCGAAGGTGGGCGCCATGACGTAGAAGGTCATGAACAGCGCGAGGCTGACCATGATCATGTTCGACGGCGTGGTCGCAAGGCCCATGCCGGTGCGCAGGATCGCAAAAGCGATGACGAAGCGCGGGAAGCTCGTGACCATGATGAGGATGCCGGGCGCAACCGACAGGATCGTCAGGAGCCCGAACGTGCGGATGATCCACGAGGCCGCGGAGCCGTCGATCGGCTGGTTGAAGATCTGGGAGGGAAACCCTTGGGCCCCTGCGATCCCCGTCATGGCAACCATGGCGGCTATGAATGCGACCAGACGAATCATTGGACCACGAATGTTCTGAAGATCACATTCGTTACGCGCCCTTCGGAGCGCAGGTCAACCCGTTCCTGGATATCGTCCTTCAGATACTGAAACCCGCGGGGGCCCTCGATCTGCTGGAGGGAGACGGTGCGCAGATAAGCGGCGACATCCTCGTGGATCTGCTGCGCCATGGCGACGTCGGGTGTGCCCTTGAAAAGGAGCGCCAGTTCCAGCCGGATCCAGTTTTCCGTGGGATAGGACAGGTTGGTGGTGATCGGGTCGAGCTGGAGAACGCCATTGGCCTCCGTCGAGGCCTTCGGGAGACCTTCCTCGTCTTCCTTCTTGGCCTTGCCATGCTCGCCGCCCGCCGGAGCTGCCTCGTTGGCCGCCTCCGCCGCTTCCCGGGCCTTGATGGTAGCCTTTGCCTCTTCCAGTACCCGCGCCTCGTCCGAGGTCAGCGGTTCGGGCGCCAGCATGCCCCCGAGGAACCAGCCCCCGCCGGCGCCGAGCACCGAGACGATGGCGATCGCCGCGATGGTCATGACCATGCCGCTTTTCTTTTTCGGCGGTGCGCCGCCTTCGATCTCGTCCATCAGAGCCTCGCTTGTGCCTTCCAGATGTCCGTCCGATCCGCTTCCTGCCCACCCTTGCGGGTCTGCGCAGCGGCGATCAGAGCGGCGATATGATGTCCATGACCTGCTGCCCCCAGGGCGGCTGCTGCACTTCCGTCAGGCGACCACGGCCGCCATAGGAGATGCGGGCCTCGGCGATCTTGTCGTAGGAGATCATGTTCTTCGCATCGACGTCCTGCGGCCGGACGATACCGGCAACGTTGAGGATGCGGAGTTCGTGGTTGACCCGGACCTCCTGCGAACCGCTGATCAGCAGGTTGCCGTTCTCCAGCACCCCGGTGACCACCGCGGCAACGAGAAGGACGAGCTTTTCGGAGCGCTCCGTCGTCCCCTCCCCCTTCGTCGAGGTGTTGGAACCGTAATCGAGATTGCCCTTCCAGGCGAAATCGCTCGTCTGGGAATTGCCGGCAGCGCCGACATTGTAGCCGCTGTCGTTGGTGCGCTTGCGGTCGGTCTTGTTGTCGAAGCTCGCCTTGTCGTCGATGCGGATATCGACGGTGATGATGTCGCCGATCTTCATGGCGCGGGCGTCCTTGAAGAGCGCCGATTGCTGGTCGCTCCACAGGGAGTATCCGCTCGCCACCTGGTGCGGCTCCTTGGGATACATCGCGAGCTGCGGCGTCTGCGTATATTGCAGGCCGCTGCCGATCGGGCTCATGGCCGGGGCACGACCGACGTCGTGCAGCGACGACTGGCAACCGGTCAGAAGACTTGCAGCCAGAGCGGCCGAAAGGCGAATGTTCATGACGGTTCCTTCGATGTGTTCGGATCGGCGGCACTGGAAATGATGTTGGTCAGAATGGCCGCCTTTTCATCGCTCATCTCGCTGAGGATGAGGCTCGACTGGCGGGGCGGCAGCTTCATGATGACGGCGGCGGCGATTTCCGAGCGGACCAGAGTGAGCTTGCTCGCCGCTGCGTCCGGCTTCATGGTCTTGTAGATATCGACGAGGTTGAGCTCGGCCTGCTTCAGGAATTCGTCGCGACGCTTGCGCCAGTCCTCGTATTCCGCACGCTTCTTTTCCAGAAGCGCGATGCGCTCGTCGACGCCCGCCTGCAACTGTTCGATCTGCTGCTTTTGCAGGAGGTAGCGCTGGTCGCGGGCGGCATCCGCAATGTTGGTGCAAAATTGCTGAATCTCGCCGCCCTGGGGGGCACCCGTGCCGGACGGTGCGGCGACCTCCTGGGCGAAGGCGCCCGGGATCGTCAGGACGAGCGTGGCTGCAGCACCGATAAGAAGCTGGCGCAGGCGTGGGGAAAGCGTGTGTGTTGCGGTCATTGCAGAACGAGCTCCGCCTGGAGGGCACCGGCCGATTTGATGCCCTGGAGAATGGAAATGATGCCGTCCGGCTTCACGCCGATCGAATTCAGGCCCGAGACGAGCGTGCGCAGATTGGATCCGTTGAGGATGGCGACCTTACCGCCGGCCTCGGTAGCGTCGATCCGCGTGTTCGGCTCGACGGCGGTTTCTCCGCGCGAGAAGGGTTCGGGCTGGACGACCGTCGGCGTTTCGGTGACCTGCACCGTCAGCGTGCCGAAGCTCACCGCCACCGGCGAGATCTGCACGTCCTGCCCGATGACGATCGTGCCGGTCCGCTCGTTGACGACGACCCGGGCGGGGACATCCGTCTCGATGACGAGATTTTCGACATCCGCCATCAGGCGGGCGAGATCGGCCATCTTGGGCTTGTCGATGACCACGGTCTGGCTGTCGCGAGCTTCGGCGATCTGGCCGCCGAACTGTCCGCGCCCATAACGGTTGATGGCCGCGGCCATGCCGACGGCGGTGGAGAAGTCGGGATTGCGGAGCTGGAGAACGAGATTGACCCCGTCCTTGAACTTCGCCGGCAGCTCGCGCTCGATGATGGCGCCGTTCGGCACGCGGCCGGCCGTCGTGATGCCCTGCTGCAACGTCGCGGCATCGCCTTCGGCGCTGAAGCCGGTGACGACGACGGACCCCTGGGCCACCGCGTAGATCTGTCCGTCGGCACCCGACAGAGACGTCATGACCAGCGTGCCGCCGCGCAGCGAGGTGCTGTCGCCGAGCGACCCTACGGTCACGTCGATACGGCTGCCGGGGCTTGCGAACGGTGGCAGGTTGGCGGTGACAAGCACGGCCGCGATATTCTTCGACCGGGATTCGCCGCCCTGCGTGGAGATGCCGAGGTTCTGCAGCATGGCACGCAACGACTGCTCGGTGAAGGGCGAGGAGCGCAGGCTGTCGCCCGTGCCCTGCAGGCCGACCACGAGGCCGTAGCCGATCAGCTGGTTGTCGCGGCCCGACTGCAGCGAGGCCACATCCTTGATGCGGGCTGCGGCGAATGCGGTATCGACGCCGAGGGTGAGGTTGAGCGGCAGGCTGAGAGCCAGCGCCGCAACCACCGCGATGAGGCGCCGTGCCATGGAAACGATCATTTTGCCACCACGTGTACTGTGCCGTCTGCCATGACGGTGCCCGAGACGATCATGCCGGAATCGGTGTTGCGGATACGGATGAGGTCGCCGACCGAGGCATTGTCGAGCGGCGAGCCGCCGGCCGTGATGGTCAGCGAGCCGTTCGAATAGACGATCCGCACGGCCTTGCCGCGTTCCACGGCATAAGGCTCGCGCAGCCCGGCGACGAAGATGACGCGGCCGGCGAGAAGCGTGCGGTTGGTGACCTTGCCGACGACCTGATCGAGACCGGAGGCATAGTCGCCCGACAGGTCCGGATTGGTGACGGCGACCACCTGCAGGTGCGTCTCCTCGATGGTCTGGCCGGGATAGATGGTTTCCGTGGGGATGACGGCCGTCTTGGAGGCGGTCCGGGCGCCGCTCTGGCTGCTGCTCTGACTTCCGGCCTGACCGCTCGCGCCGGTCGTCGTCATCGTCGAAAAGGCGGCAGCACACAGCATCGTGGCAAGCAGGCGCCGGGTGGCGTGCTGCACGAAGCGCGCCGCCAACCTTTCCTTCCCCAGCCTGTTCATCGGGCGAAACATCATGTCTGCCGCTCCTTTCGCGTTTTCGCCGCTTATCTCAGGTTCTTGCTGACCGTGGAGGCCATCTCGTCGGCCGCCTGGATGATCTTCGAGTTCATCTCGTAGGCGCGCTGCGCGGAGATGAGGTCGGTGATTTCCTTGACCGGATCGACGTTCGACGCCTCGAGATACTTCTGCTTGATCTGGGCGTAGCCCGGATCGGCCGGCGAGCCGACGACGGCGGCACCCGATGCCGGCGTTTCCTTGAAGAGGTTGTCGCCCTGCGGCGCGAGACCGGCTTCGTTGATGAAGTTGGCGATCGTCAGCTGGCCCACCGTCTGGGGAATGCTGCTGCCGTCGATGAGCGCCATGACCTGCCCGGACGTGCTGACCGTGACCTGTGCGGCCCCCTGCGGAATGGTGATGCCGGGGACGACCGTGTAGCCGTCGATGGTGACGAGCTGGCCTGTATCATTGGTGTTGAAGGCACCGGCACGGGTGTAAGCCGTCTCGCCATCGGGCGTTTCGACCTGAAACCAGCCGCGGCCGACGAGCGCCATGTCGAGATCGTTGCCCGTCTGAACGAGGCTGCCCTGGATGTGCAGGTTGCGTACGGCCGAGGTCTGGACGCCGAGGCCGACATTGGCGCCTTCCGGAACGACCGCCTGGTTTGCCCGGTTGGGTACACCGGCGGCACGCTCGGTCTGGTAGAGAAGATCGGAGAACTCGGCGCGCGCCCGCTTGTAGCCCGTCGTGTTGATGTTCGCGATGTTGTTCGCGATCACTTCGAGGTTGAGCTGCTGGGCGTTCATGCCGGTGGCGGCAATGGAGAGAGCCTTCATGGTACTATTCCTTTAGATCCGCGCCTCAGATCGGTGTACGGGCGATTTCGAGATAGGCGGTGACGATCTTGTCGCGGATGGCGATGGCGGTCTGAAGCGACTGTTCGGCGCTCATGACGGCATCGATGACTTCGCGGGTGTTTGCCTTGCCGCTGATCCCCGCGATGGACGAGGTTTCGGCGGAGCGCAGCGAGTTGCTCATCTCCGATGCCATGCCGCTGAAGACCTCCGAGAAGCTCTGCCCGGCCGGTGACGTGCTGCCGAGCGCCTGCGAGGCCATGGAGGCTGCGGAACTCGTGGCGTTCGTGGTGCTTTCGGTGGCGGAAGAGAGCGCGGCACCGATGGTCTTGATTGCGTCGATCATTATTGCGAAGCCCTCAGAAGGTCGATTGTCTGGGAAATGAGGTCGCGCGCCTGCTTGGTGGTCTGCAGGTTGGCCTCGTAGGAACGGTTGGCTTCGCGCATGTCGGCCATTTCGATCAGCACGTTGACGTTGGGCAGCTTGACCATGCCCTTGTCGTCGGCGGCCGGGTTGCCCGGGTCGAATTCGACGCTGAAGTCGGACTGATCGACGCCGAGCTTCTGGACCTCGACGCTCGAAGCCCCGCTGGCCCGATCCACTTCGGCGGCAAAGCTGATCGTCTTGCGGCGGTAGGGATCGGCACCGGCGGTATCGCCGGTCGAGCGGGCGTTGGCGATGTTTTCGGACACGATGCGCAGGCGGGTGGACTCGGCTTCGAGACCGGAGGCTGCGACTTTGAGAGCGGAGACGAGAGGATCCATGGCCATTACTTCCTGACGACCATCAGCATCATGCGATGGAAGGACTTCACGAGACCGGTGTTGAGTTCATAATCCCGCTTCACCTCGCCGGACTTCATGAGCTCTTTCTCGATCTCGACGCTATTGCCCGACTGCTGGACTTCGCCATCGTCGATCAGCGAGGTCTCGGTGATCTGGTTGCTCATGGGACCGCTCGAAAAATGCGCGGGATTGGTGGCTGCCAGCTGAAAGCCGGTTTCCTTCATGACGCTATCGAAGGGCTTGATGTCCTTCGATGCGTAGTGTGGCGTATTGGCGTTGGCGATGTTGCCTGCGACGACATTCTGGCGGACGGCGAGCCACTGCGCTTGCCTCGATGCCAGTTCGAACAGCTGAATAGGTTGCATCATGCGACTCCATGCTTGTTGCTGGAGACACTAGGCTTGTAAACTTGCGTGGGACTGGCGCGGATTTGCAGGCTTTCGGCGCGTGAGAGCGCACGAAAACGGCCTTCGACCAAACTGTGAAAAGGCCGTCATGGCGAGGCTCCGGGCGAGCGCCAAGTGGTTCACGAGAACGCAAATGGCGCTGCAAGCCATCGATGGCGATGGCCGAGCCTGTGCAAGCATCATGCAAGCGGAAGATGAGGAAGGGCGGAACGTGTCATTCCGCCTTGAAGACGTCTCCCCGGGACGTGATCATCACCCAGCTGCCATCGCGCTCCTCGAGCGTGGCAAGCCGGCTGTTGTCCGGCAAGGGCGAGCCTACCCGGACGATATACATGCCGCTGACATCCTCGATCAGGGCGCGACCGCCGGCGACGTGGACGAGCTTGAAGGTGATCGATCCGGGCAAGGGCTGGTCGAGCATCGGCTCGGCGGGCTCTCCCGATTTCGCTGCAGGCGCGGGCACGGTTGCGGTGATGAGCCGATCGACGGCTGCCTGGGTTTCCGCAGCCAGTGTCTGCGGCGTCTCAGACGGAGAGGCCTCCGGGGCGGACGCCATGCCCGGCGTGCCGATCTTTTCGGGAAGATCCCGGGTGGCGCCGTTCCAGAGGGCGGGAAGCGCGAATTTCTCCTGATTGAGGAAGGCGTACCACGGGAAGAACATGGCAAGGCCCGCAAGGGCGATGCCCGTGCCGACGAGCGCCTTGTCGAAAATGGGCATGCGATCGTTCTGCTTGCGCTGCCTGACGATTTCGTCTGCGTCCATGTCGTTCATGCCGGCCTCCTTCCCGTCGTCAGCGCCGCGCCTGCTGTCCGCCCGCTCCGGCCTTCAGCGCATTGGCGAGGTCGGTAAAGGCGTCGAAAGCAGGGCGTTCGCCCGGTGTCTGCTTCAAGATGTCGTAGATGACCGGCACCTGTTTGATAGCCATGTCGAGGTCGGGATCCGAGCCGGCGCGGTAGCCGCCGATGAGGCGGAGGTCGCGGGTTTCCTCGTAGCGGTGGATCAGCGACTTCAGCCGCGAGACCAGCATTTCCTGATCCGGCGTCCAGGCCTTGCGCGCGAGACGCGAGACGGAGGACAGCGGGTTGATCGGGGGATAGCGGCCTTCTTCGGCCAAGCTGCGGTCCATGACGATGTGACCGTCGAGAATACCGCGCG
This sequence comes from Ferranicluibacter rubi, assembly GCF_011603255.1. Taxonomy (GTDB): domain Bacteria; phylum Pseudomonadota; class Alphaproteobacteria; order Rhizobiales; family Rhizobiaceae; genus Ferranicluibacter; species Ferranicluibacter rubi. Next base: position 213,976 of record NZ_JAANCM010000001.1, read on the forward strand.
TGGAGTCGGCGATTGGGTCGTTGTGGTTGTCGCCATCGACGAGGATCGAGATGATCGCCGTGATGGTGCCCGTGCCTTCGGGGCCGGGACCGGCGCGTTCGAGAAGACGGGGCAACTCCGTGAAGACGGAGGCGGGATAGCCGCGCGCGATCGGCGGCTCGCCGGACGCCGTCGCCACTTCGCGGATGGCGTGGGCGAAGCGGGTCACGCTGTCGATGATGAGGAGGACGTTGTCGCCCTGATCTCGGAAATGCTCGGCGATGGTGATGGCCGTCAGCGGCGCCATCTTGCGCAGCATCGGGCTCTCATCGCTGGTGGCGACCACGGCGACCGACTTCTTCAGATTGTCGCCGAGCGTGTCCTCGATGAATTCGCGCACTTCGCGGCCACGTTCGCCGACAAGCGCGATGACGACGCGGTCGAAGGCATCGGCGCGGGCGAGCATGGAGAGAAGCGTCGATTTGCCGACGCCGGAGCCGGCGAAGACGCCGAGACGCTGGCCGAGGCAGAGCGGCGAAAAGATATCGACGGCACGAACGCCTGTGCGGAAGCCGTGCTCGACGCGCTGGCGCGTCATGGACGGCGGCGCGGAGGTGGAAATGGCGCGGCGGACGTCGCCCTGCATCATCGGCCCGCGGCCATCGATCGGCTCACCGAGCGAATTGATGGTGCGGCCGCACCAGCTGGCGGTCGGGGCGACGCGGAAGGCGCCCTTGCGGATGACCGTGTCGTGAATGCCGATCGGCTCGCCCGGCTCGATCGGGCAGACGACAACGGTTTCCGGCTCGACCTTGACGACTTCGCCGAGATGGATGCCGGTCGCGCTCTTGTGGGCGACGAACTCGCCGAGGCGAACATGGCGCGACAGGCCGCTGACGGTGTAGTGACCGGGCGAAATGGTCTGGACATGGCCGCCGGGCGCAACGGCATGTTCGGCTTTGGAGTACCGATCGACGAGACCGGCGAGCGCCGACAATGCCGTCGATGCCTGCCGGACGTCGAGCGGCTGGTCGCTGATGACGGTCACTTGCTGCCACCGAGCGTCTTGATCGCCTCATCCAGCGAGGTCTCGCTGTCGCGCAGCAGCGAGGCGATGCTCTCGAAGGCACGCGAGACGGTGATCAGCTGCGACATCTCCTGAACGGGATTGACGTTGGATTCCTCGACATAGCCCTGCATTACGCCGACGTCCATGCGATCGACGACCGGCTCCGGAGCGGTCGTCGGGATCACGGAGGAATTGTCGTAGCGACGGAAACCGTTGGCGAAGTTGGCCTCGGAGAGGCCGAGGGCCGCCACCTGGTTGCCGTTCTGGCGAATGGAACCGTCGTTGCCGATGACGACCTCGCCAGCATTGGCGTTCAGCTGGATGGGAGCACCGCCCGCGTCGAGAACCGGGTAACCCCGCAGGGTGACGAGATCGCCGGTTTCGGTCAGGGAGAAACGTCCGTCGCGCGTCAGCGCCGGGCCGGCCGGTGTTTCGATGGACAGCCAGGCATCGCCCTTGATGGCGACATCGAGCGTATTGCCCGTATGGGACAGACCGCCCGACGAGGTGTTCAGGAACTCCGCACCCTCGCCGACGAAAGCGACCTTGGTCGGCCGGGTATCGCCGAGTACGGTGTTGAACTTCACTTCCGTGGCGCGAAAGCCGACGGTGGTGGAGTTGGCGACATTGTCGGCCAGGGTGTTCATGCGCTTTTCAAGCGCAATCTGCGAGGAAACGCCGACGTACAGACCGGTTTGCATGCTCATCGACCTCCGAGCTTCAAAGTGTTGATGGACAGGAGCAGATCGGACGAAATGCCGAAGCCGCTCTGCGTGCCGAAAAGGGCCAGGGGATCGTAATTGCTCGTGGCATGGTCCAGCTCCCAGAGCGCCGTGAAGCGCTCCATCAGCTTCGACATCTTCTGCGGATCCTGCAGATCCTTGAGGTCGATCGCCTTGGAGACGGCGTCGGCCTGCTTGTCGATATCGGCGGCGGCAAAGGCGTCGGGGACCTGCATGATCGTGCGCACGACCTGCGCCAGCGCCTCGTCGGCCAGGAGGCCGAAGGCATTGGTGACGCCGGGCGCCATGCGTTCGAAATAGAGGGCCAAGCGAACGCCGGCATTATCCTCGCCCGCATCCTGCTCCAGCGTCTGGCGCGCATATTTCTCCGTCACACCCTTGCGGGCCTTGTCGGAGGCGGTGGCGGCCGCGCCGTCCGCGGCGAAGTTCAGCGACTTCACGAGATCGGTGTAGCGGCTGTCGGAAAGCTTGTTGGCGAAGGCATCGTCACTGGCAACACCTTCGGTCAGCACCTTGCGCATGAAGGCCTTGGCATAGCCCATGTCTTCGAGGCCATGGGCCTTCATGGCATAATCGTAAAGGCGCGGATCGGCGAAGAAGTCGTCGATCGATTTCACATTACCGATATGGGCGAGATAATATTCGGTTTCCCGCGCTACGTCGGGCTTCTCCGTGACGCGCTTCAGCGACGTCGTCAGGTCGGCCGTTATCTGCCTGTAGCTGGTGAAGGTGGTGGTCACGGCATGTCCCCGAAGGCGAAGCGCACGGCTTGGGGCCGGCTTCTGTTCACCGCCAAGCTGAACCATGCTCCTTGCGCGAACCTGTCGAACTTTCCGCGGGTTGCAACCAGCCTCACGCAAGCATCGGACCCTAGGGATGGACCCCACAATCCACCACTGCGGCAGGTAGAGACATGAACATCATCATCGGACTCGTCATGACAATGGGCTGTATTCTCGGCGGCTTCATTGCGATGGGCGGGCACATGGCCGTTCTCAACCAGCCGTTCGAGCTCGTGATCATCGGCGGCGCCGGCATCGGCGGCTTCATCATGGGCAACTCCATGAAGACGGTGAAGGACGCCGGCAAGGCGCTCGTGGAAGCCTTCAAGCACAAGGTACCCAAGCAGCGCGAATATCTCGATACGCTCGGCGTGCTTTACAGCCTCATGCGCGACCTGCGCACCAAGTCGCGCAACGAGATCGAAAGCCACATCGACAACCCGGACGAATCCGCGATCTTCCAGTCGGCACCGACCGTTCTGAAGAACAAGGACCTGACGGCCTTCATCTGCGACTACGTCCGCCTCATCATCATCGGCAATGCCCGCAGCCACGAGATCGAGGCGCTGATGGACGAGGAAATCAACACCATCACCCACGACAAGATGCATTCGTACAATTCGCTGGCAACGATGGGCGACGCCTTCCCCGCCATCGGCATCGTCGCGGCCGTTCTCGGCGTCATCAAGGCCATGGGCGCCATCACCGAGAGCCCGGAAGTTCTCGGCGGCAAGATCGCGGCCGCCCTCGTCGGCACCATGCTCGGCATCTTCCTGTCCTACTGCATCGTCAGCCCGCTGATCGCCAACGTCAAGCATGTGCGCGAAAAGCAGAACCGCCTCTACATTATCGTCAAGCAGACGCTCCTCGCCTACATGAACGGCTCCGTGCCGCAGGTGGCGCTCGAATACGGCCGCAAGACGATTTCCTCCTACGAGCGTCCGTCGATCGACGCGGTCGAGCAGGAAATGATGAACCCCGGCGGTGGCGGCGAGAGCAAGGCGGCCTGATCCATGACCAGCGAGAACATCTACTCCTTCGATCGCAGACTGCTGGCGCGCATGACCGGCGCGCTCGGCGACGACAAGACCATCGGCAAGATCTGCGCCGATCTCGGCCAGGTCTTCGGCGAGTTCCTGCCGGATCTGCTGCAAAGCGAAACCGGGCTCGACCTGACCATCGGCTATGCCGGGTTCGACACGGGCCTGAAGAGCGCGCTGATCCGCAAGCTCGGCGACGGGGTGGCACTCTCGGATTGTCTGTTGCGCAACTGGTGCAGCGACTTCACCATCAGCTGCGATAGCCCGGCCATCATCACCATGATGGAAATGCTGCTGGGTTCGCCGGCCGAGTCCATCGAGGAGCCGAAGCCGCGCAACCTGTCGGGCATCGAGCTCGACGTGGCGGCCATCGTCTTCGAAAAGGTCGCGGGCGTTCTGAAATCCGCGGTGAATGCAGCAGGCGGCTTCGAGCCGATCGTCGGCAAGGCCTATAATGCCGAGAGCCGGCCGGCGCCCGACAAGGATGCCGAGGACGTTTACGCGGCCTGCGTGAACATCACCCTTGGCGTCGGGCCCGTCCTGTCCACATTCTCGATCCTCGTGCCGCAGCAGACACTGCTGAAAACCACGATCGTGTTTCCCAAGGGCATCGGACAGGCGCGCCGCCAGAAGACGGCCTGGGCCGAACAGGTCGAGCAACAGGTTCGCCGCTCCATGGTCGAGCTGCAGGCGCATATCAAGCTCGAGGAACTGACCCTCGCCGCGATCACGCAGCTCAAGCCCGGCGACGTCATCCCCTTCCACGACCCGAAGGACGTCCGCGTCGATGTGAAGGCGAACGGTCGCGATCTCTATGTCTGCGAATTCGGACGCTCGGGCGCCCGCTATACCGTGCGGGTCAAGGACACGTACGGCACGGAAGACGAACTTCTTCAGCATCTCACGCGCTAATCCACGGGTCCCCCACGCCACGACAGGCTTGGGGCAAGTTTCAACTGGAATACTCTCGACATGGCACCCAAGACAGCACCACTGACAGAAGACCAGAGCGCGGTCACCGGCGATGCCGAGCTCGATCAGGCTATCGACGATCTGCGCGGCGTCCTGAAAACGGATGCCGAGGGCGGCATTGCGGAGACGGACTTCGACATGGACTTCGGCGCGGCCCCGGCGGCGGCTCCCGACTTCATGAGCGATTTCGGCGCGATCGGCGACGACGACGACCCGTTTGCCGGCAGCTTTGCCGAGCCTGCGCCAAGTGCCGCGACGGCCTTTGGCGACACCTCGTTCGACGACAGCTTCGCAACGCCTTCGGCAACGGCCGGCGCCACGATGCATGGCAATCTCGATCTGATCATGGACATCCCGATCGATGTGCAGATCGTGCTCGGATCCAGCCGGATGCAGGTTTCCGGCCTGATGGGTCTGACGGAGGGCGCGACGATCGCTCTCGACCGCAAGATCGGCGAGCCGGTCGAGATCATGGTCAACGGCCGGGTCATCGGCCGCGGCGAGATCACGGTTCTCGAGGACGACGATACCCGGTTCGGCGTCAGGCTGATCGAGGTCAACAGCGGAAAGAAGGCCTGAGGGCCGGATGAGACTGAAGAAAGGCGGTCATGATGGCCGGCTTTCACATCCCGCAAGGGCACTGCATTCCTTCCGGGCCATCACGGCCTGGAGACAACCGCAGCAGATGAAAAGCGTTTCGGCGGCGTGACCGAGAGCGACGCCGCACAGGAAGGATCCATGATGGATTACGACGATTTCGAAGCATCGGCGCTGACGCGCCCCCTGACCCAGATGGACAAGGCTGCGGCCGTGCTGTTGAGCATGGGCAAGCCGATTGCCGGGAAATTGTTGAAATTCTTCACGCAGAGCGAGTTGCAAGGCATCATCGCCTCCGCGCAGACGCTGCGATCCATCGAGCCGCACGAGCTCGAAATCCTCGTCAACGAATTCGAAGACCTGTTCACCGAAGGTGCAGGCCTGATGGACAATGCCAAGGCGATCGAGGCCATCCTCGAAGAGGGCCTGACACCCGACGAGGTCGATGGTCTTCTCGGTCGCCGCACGGCGTTCCAATCCTACGAGACCAGCATCTGGGACCGGCTGCAGGATGCCGATCCGGTCTTCGTCTCGCAGCATCTTTCCAAAGAACATCCCCAGACGATCGCCTACATCCTGTCGATGATGCCCTCCACCTTCGGCGCCAAGGTGCTGCTGCAGCTGCCGGAAGCCGGACGTGCCGACATTATCAACCGAACCGTCAACATGAAGAACGTGGCGCCGAAGGCAGCTGCGATCATCGAGACGCGCGTCATCGAACTGCTGCGCCAGATGGATTCCGAGCGCAACTCGGCCGGTTCGGTCAAGATCGCCGAAGTCATGAACGAGATGGAGAAGAGCGACGTCGACACGCTGCTCGCCTCGCTCGAATCGATCAGCACGGATTCGGTCAAGAAGGTCCGGCCGAAGATCTTCCTGTTCGACGACATCCTGCTTATGCCGCAGAAGAGCCGCGTGGCTCTGTTCAACGATATCGCCGGCGACATCATCACCATGGCACTCCGCGGTTCGAGCATGGAGATGCGCGAAAGCGTGCTCGCCTCGATCGGCGCCCGCCAGCGCCGCATGATCGAGTCGGATCTGAGTTCGGGCGACGCCGGGATCAATCCGCGCGACATCGCGGTTGCGCGCCGCTCCGTCACGCAGGAAGCCATTCGCCTGGCCGCCAGCGGCCAGATCGAACTGAAGCCGAAGGAAGCCGTTGCCGCTTAAACTGGTCGACCCCGAGATCTCCAAAGCCCGCCTGCAACATGCGTTGCGGCGGGCTTTCGCATTTCGGAACGCGCTGCCTCCCGAAAGGCCGGCTGGACCGACCTTTGGAAGACGGGGAAAGACGAGGCTCTTGCCAGACGGTGCCCGTCAGCCCACAACATCGGCGACAAAGCCAGCCGGCACGAGATGATCGGTCCCGGCACAGGCGCGATATCGTGAAGGGCCGTTTTCATGTCGGACGATCAGGATAAAGACAGCAAAACCGAATTGCCGTCCGAGAAAAAGATCAACGATGCCCTCGAGAAGGGAAACGTGCCGTTTTCCCGCGAGGTCACGATGTTCGCCTCGACGCTCGCCATCTACATCTATGTGGTCTTCTTTTTGCCGGACGGGTTCCGCAGCATGGCCGAAGCGCTGAAGGATGTGTTCGAGCAGCCGGACGCCTGGCGAATCACCACGTCGAACGACGCGTCCGCCCTGATATCGAAGCTCCTCTGGGCCTCCGGCGCGCTGGTCGTGCCGGTGTTCGTGCTGATGATCGCGTTCGGTGTGGGATCGTCGATCCTGCAGAACCTGCCGAGCCCCGTCTTCGACCGAATCGCCCCGAAACTGAACCGGATCTCGCCGATTGCCGGGGTGGGCCGGATCTACAGCCTGCCCGGCCTCGTGGAGTTCGCGAAATCCTTCTTCAAGATCGCCGTCATCTCCGGCATCGTCGCGCTGACACTCTGGGACGATTTCTACGCGACGCTCGACGCGATGTTCTCGGACCCGATCACGATCTTCGAGATCATGGGCCGCGACTTCAACAAGATCATGAACGTCGTCCTCTTTTCGACGGCGGCGATCGCCATCGCCGACTTTTTCTGGACGCGGCATCACTGGCACAGCGAGCTGCGCATGACGAAGCAGGAGGTGAAGGAGGAAATGAAGCAGACGCAGGGCGATCCTATTGTAAAGGCTCGCTTACGCTCCATCGCACGCGACCGTGCGCGGCGTCGAATGATTTCCTCCGTTCCGCGCGCAACGCTGGTGATTGCGAACCCAACCCACTTTGCCGTGGCGCTACGCTATGTCCGGGAAGAAGGGGACGCTCCGGTCGTGGTTGCCAAGGGGCAGGACCTCGTGGCGCTGCGCATTCGCGCCCTTGCGGAGGAAAACAACATCCCCGTCTTCGAGGACCCGCCCCTCGCACGCTCAATGTTTGCGCAAGTCTCGGTGGATAGTGTCATTCCACCGGTGTTTTACAAGGCGGTCGCCGAACTCATCCACCGGGTCTACGCAACGAAATCGAACCCGACACGGATGAACTGATTGCGATGAAAAAATGCGAATATTCCGAACAGCGCGAAAAGATCGTTGCGGATGCCATCCGTCCGGTCGCGACCGAACTTCGTCTCATCGATGCCGCCGACTTCATTGCGCTCCTGCGCTATGAATCGCACGGCAGCCTCGCCGACCTGGTATCGTCGGCGGCCGAGCTCTACTTCGTTCCGGGTACCGTCAATTTCGGCATTGGCGGCAATTACATGCTCGATTGGAATCGCAATCCGGAAATCGTGCTCGATCTCGAACTGAAGCCCGATGGCGTCACCGTCTATGCGCAACTCGCGCTGCGCGACAACTCGGCCGCCATCGAGATCAACCATATCGCCTTCAAGAAGCCGTCCGTCGATCCGGAAGAGAACACGGCGTTCCTCGCCCGTAGCCTGGACGCGGCCAAGTTCATCAAATCCTATCCCACGGCGATGGCCAGCTAGAGCTGTTTTTTTGCCGCATTGTCCGACGCCGAAGCGATCCCGCTTCGGCTGGAAATGCTCTAAAAGCGGGCCGGAACCGGCAGTTCAGCTGATATAGCCAAGGCGGATCGCCTTGGCGATCGCCTGGATGCGGTTGACGGAATCGAGCTTGGCGGTGGCCGCACCCAGATAGGCGTTCACGGTGTGCACCGACAGGCCCATCTTTTCCGCGATCTCTTCGCTGATGTACCCGTCCCCGGCCATCTGCAGGCAGCCGATCTCGCGTTCGCTCAGCGCCTCGGCCGGCTGCAGGCGGCGCTCGTCGGAGGCAAACAGATCGGTCATGACGTGGCAGCTGCGACCGTGGAGATCGAGAATAACCTCGCTGGTCAGATCGAGCGATGGCGCCATGAAGGCGACGTAGCCATTGCCCTGCGCGCCGAGGCGCACGGGAAAGGCGATGCCGGCATAGGGAAGCGTGCGCGACTTCATGCGGAGCACGAAGCGGTCGAAATCGATCGTCTCCGCCGTCTGCCGATTGTCTGCGCCGTTCCACAGGAGGGGCAGAAGCGAGATATCGAGGTGCTGCTTCATCTCGTCGCCATAGGTCGAGACGACGTCATGCGTCATCTCTTCCGCCGCCGTTCCCCAGTTGTCGAGAACGCATGTCAGCTTGCGCGACGCCGGCAGGCCGTTTCCGTTCATTCGGAAGACGGCGAAGTTGCGGGCTTCGATATCCTTCTGCATCACCTGCAGGCGGGCGACCAGAGTGGCTGTACGCGAGGCCCGGGTCTGGCGGCCGTTGCGGCTGTCATCGCCGCTTCGACCCCCTGGGATATAGATGACCATCGGCGTTCCTATACGAGGTTGTTTCGGACCGCGCAGGCAATCGCTTCCGAGCGCGTCTTGGTCGCCGTCTTACGCATGACACTGGTGATGTAGTTGTTGATGGTATTGCGCGAGATGCCAAGAATGAGGGCGATCTCCTCGCTGGTCTTGCCTTCCGCGATCCACGAGAGGCATTCGAGTTCGCGTTCCGTCAGGTCGAAATCGCGTTCCGAGCGCAGCGACGTTTCGCGCGCGAGGCTGGCGAAATAACCGGTGAGCAGACCGATGTCACGCAGACCTTCCCGCGACAGGATCAGGTCCTGCGGGAAGAGCAGCATCAGCGACAGCCGGAGCCGGCCGATGGAAAAGGTGATGGCGCAATATTCGCGGCTGATGCCGCGACCAAGAACGGCCTCTTCGGGAAGACGCATGAAGACGGGATGCAGCAGCGACAGGCACTTTTCCTGCTCGTTGGTCTTGGCGTGAAGCCCCTGCATCACCTGGCCCAGCCGCTTGACCACATCGAAGGGCCAATCCGAAACCATGACGAAGTCGAGGCCGCTATCCTGCGACAGGTCGTAGCGCGCGAGAAGATAATGGCTGGCGCCGACATAATCCGTCAGGGCCGCAAGCGCCTTGTTGAGCTGGCCGCGCGCCGCATAATCGCCGAGCTTCTCCAGAAGCTGGCGCTTTGCAGCAGGGTGACCGGTCGAGCTTGCCGGCGCCGGCTGGCCGGCGTGAACAGCAAGGCTCGATCCGCCCATTGCCGTTCGCATCGAGGCGACCGGCACAGATCGACCCGCAATCTCCGTCTGAAGAGCTTCCATGATATTTTCCCCGTGTGGATCCGGTCATGCGATCTGCGCACGCGCGCTGCCGGAGGGCAGCGACACGGCCGGGGATCCGCATTCCCCGGCGAGCACACATCATCATGCGAATCACTGTTAAAACTATACAGGCCCGAACTCAAAAAACTACTGCCAGCTTATCGGGATTTACTTTTTGTTAATAACCTGAAGTGATTCGTAAATGCAGCATCACAGAACCGTCGCCGACCGTGAACAAACGAGAACAAACAAATTATCGCTTTGTTAATGCTCATTTTTCTCTGCGACATCATGGGCTCTCAGAGCCGGAACCGGAGAGAAATCGTGTTTTTCAGAGCCGTCAGCATGCTGAAAATGCGCGTCCAATGAATCAAGTGGCGAATCGGATTTGTATTTGAGGGGATCATGTTGCGCAATTGCACCAAAACGATTTCGAGCACAATAGGGAGAGCCCGTAAGCACACACCTAGCAACTTTGACAACTATACCAGTTTCTGGAAGAATTTTTCTTGAAGTGACACAATCAATTTTCCCGCGCCCGGAGTCGAAGAGCATCCGCAAGCAAGCAAAGTCGTCTTTCCACATAAAAAAATAACCAAATGGTTAAATAGAGGAATCCCCGGTGCGCCGCGGCGACTCTGGCGACGCAGACAGGACACTGCGGAAACGACATGAAGACTCCGGCCATCGTCGCCCGGACCTTTCCAGGCCCGTCGACCGGCAGACGAGCCACCGCCGTTTCTTTGTCATGCCACTGTCAGGTCCGAACGAAAAAAATCCGCCGAAGGGGCGGATTTTTTCGTCTGCTTTGTTTTTTGGCCTCAGGCGGCTTTTTCTGCGACCCATTTGCGCAGGATCTTGGCAGCGCGTTCCTCGTTGATCTCGACCATACGCGCCAGCCGCCGTTCCGGGCCCTCCTTGACGCGGCGGTTGAAGTCGCCGCCGTCTTCGCCAAGGCTGAGCAGGTCGTCCGTGCTGTCGAAGCCGAAATCCGAACCGAAACCTTCCATGAGCGCACCACCTGCAGCACCCCCCGGGGCCGGCGAGAAGTCGGGGAGTTCGAGGCCGACGGCCTCGGTTTCCGTGAGGGTGCCCGGTCCGCCGAAGCCCATGGAGCGGGCCAGAGGACGCAGGCCCATCCAGACCACGAGGACGGCGACCGTGATGAAGGCGAGGGCGTTGATGATGCCGCCGAGATTGCGCGTCAGCGTTTCCATAATGCTCGGGCCTTCGACCGGCGTATCGAGCAGCTGGTTGTTGACGAAGTCCATGGCGGTCAGCGTCACCACGTCGCCGCGGGCCGCGTCGATGCCGACGGCGGACGCCACGATCTTCTGCATATCGGCGAGATAGGTGTCGATCTTTGCCTGGTCCGCGCCTTCGCCGACCATGGCGGCGACACGGCCGCGATTGACCACGACGGCGACGGAGAGCTTTTCAACCTTGTAGCTGTTCTTGGTGGTGGCGACCGTCTTCGAATTGATCTCGTAGTTGGTCTGCTCTTCCTTCTTCTCGGCCTGATCGTTTGACTGCGGCCCGGCGCCACCGCTCTTGGGGGCTGCCTGCGGCACGTTCTGCTGAACGGTCGCAGCATTGTCCGCCTGCTGCTGGCTCGACTTCTGCTCTTCCTTGGTGACCCGTGTCGAACGTTCGACGCGCGATTCCGGATCGAAGGTGGTCTCCTGAACCTGCTGCGTATCGGTGTTGAGCTGTGCGGTGACGCTGGAGCGGAAGTTGTCGACGCCGAGGAAGGGCGAGAGGGCCTTGTCGATGTTCTTCTCGATTTCGCCCTGCACGGACTGGACGATGGAGAGCGACTGGCTCATCGCACCGTTCTGCGGATCGTCGCCGGAGGCGAGCAGCTGGCCGGCGCTGTCGAGAATGGTCACGTCGTCGATGGACAGGCCGGGAACCGACGAGCCGACGAGATGGCGGATGGAGGCTGCAGCGTTGCGACCGATGGTCGAGCTGGCGCGGATCATGACGGAGGCGGTCGGCTTCTGCTCGGTCTTGCGAAAGCTGCCGCGGTCGGCCATCACGATGTGGACGCGGGCCGAAGCGATGCCGGAGATCTGCTGGATGGTGCGGGCGATTTCGCCTTCCAGGGCCCGGACCCGGGTGACTTCCTGCATGAACGACGTCAGGCCAAGCGAGCCGACATTGTCGAACAGTTCGTAACCGGCATTGGCGCTGTTGGGCAGGCCGCGCTCGGCGAGAAACAGGCGGGCCTTGCCCGTGGTGCCGACCGGAACCTGAACGCTCTTGCCATCCGTGCCGACGTCGAAAGGGATACCGCCCTCGGCCAGCGCCATGCTGACCTGGTTCAGGTCGCCCGATTCAAGGTTGACGTAGAGCGTCTCGTAGGCCGGCTTGTTGACGTAGAGCCCGGCTGCCAGAACGAGCCCGATCGTTACGAAGGCTGCTGCCGCCAGCGCGATCAGCTTGCCCTGCCCCAGGCTCTTCAAATTTTTCGTGACCGACGAAAGTTGTTCTAACAGATTCATTCTGTTTCGCACCCAGTAGCGCACTTCACCGTGCGAGATTGCACGGACGAAGCTTCATTGCGCAGTCCCAACATTGAGATCCGATCCGGCCGCATCTGGCGAAAACTCTCGCAAATGCGGGCATAGATCCATCTGACCCGTTTGGAGAATAGGATGCGAAGCTTGCGCGAACTTGTCGTTCGCCCCCGCGAGCGTCAGTATTTCGAGAGATTCTAAAACGGCAAAACGCACCTTCGGCTGTAACCGGAGGTGCGTTTTGCCGCTGTTTTTGGCCTGGAGACGGTCGTTTTTGCTAGAAGGCTTCGAAATCGCCGGCGGCTTCCGTCAGCGGCTGCGAATGGCCGTGGCGCAGGCCATTGGCAAGCGACTTCTGCATATCCGCCAGCTTCACCAGGTTCAGCGCCGTGGAGATATCGACCAGCCAGGATTCCGGAAGCGCCGCGGTGATGGTGTCGATGAACTCGGCCAGCCCGCGCGTCTTCTGGACCGCAAGGTCGATGCCCTGCAGCACCTGGATGCGGTGGGCCGCATTGGCCTGCGGATCGCCGGCGATCTCGCCGAGCATCGGCTCGATCCGCTCGATGAGATAGGCGACGTCGTGCAGTTCCGAGACGACACGCATCATTACGTCCGGCAGGGCCTCGTCCATGTCGCCGGGGTGCTCTTTTCGCTCGCTCTGCATATGATGTCCCCTGACCGCGCGCCGGACGGCGCGGTTGCTGATTAAAAGAATTCGATCGAATTGTCTGCGGGCTTGGGAGCCGGGACCGGGCGCTGCTCCTGGGCCACGGTCTTCTGCGTCTCGACGCCGGTCAGGGCGTATTGACGGGCCCGGCCGGTGACCGGCCAGTATTCCAGCTTGCGGCCGTGCTCGCCGCCCGTGCTCTCGCCGACGATGGGGATACCTTCGTCCTGGAGGAAGCGGCGGGCGAACAGGGCGTTCTGCTCACCGACATTGGAAAAGCGTGCAATGGTTTTGGCGCCGCCGAAGATCTTGGCCTCAAGACGGTCGCGCCGCGCGCCTTTCTTGAGAAGTCCGTTGATCAGCAATTCCATGAGATGGACGCCATATCGCGTGGCGTCTCCTCCCGATGACATCGCTTCGGCGGAACCGGGCAGCAGGAAATGGTTGATGCCGCCCACGCCTGCCACGGGATCACGCATGCAGGCAGCCACACAGGAGCCGAGAATCGTCGAAAGAACCACGTCCGGGTCCGTGACGACCTTGTACTCGCCCTGGATGACATGCACGCGCTTAACCGCAGCGTCTAAGGTCATTTGAGTGCTCCAAACACGGCTTCGATCGCCGCCCGCATCTTTTCGATGGTGAAGGGTTTGGCCAGGACGTTGTTGGCGCCCAGTGCCGCAGCCTTGGTGACGAGGGCACGGTCGCCCTGAGCCGTCAACATGATGAAGGCGGCCTTCTTGGTTGCCGGATTGGTGCGAACGGCCTGAAGCAGGCCGAGGCCGTCCATCTTCGGCATGTTGAAGTCCGAGATCACGAGATGGTGCGGCTGCTGCGCCATGATCTTGGCCCCCTGCTCGCCATCGGCGGCAACGGTGATCTGCTTGAAGCCGAGCTGCTGGAGCGCTTCGCCCAACAGAAGCCGGCTGGTAACCTGATCGTCGACGATCAGCACTTTGATTTTTTCGGCGATAGACATTTATTCAGTTCCTTCCCTTCGGGTCGCGGCGCATTTCAGAACTTCCTCCCCGATGGAGTTGAGGGGCAGTTGCATTTCGACGGCGCCTATTTCGTAGGCCACCCTCGGCATTCCATAGACCACACAGGTCTTTTCATTCTGGCCGAACGTCCGGGCCCCGGCCTGGCGCATCCGCAGAAGGCCGGAGGCGCCATCGCGCCCCATGCCCGTCAGGATGACGCCAATGCCATTGCGTCCGGCGAGATCCGCCACAGAATCGAACAGAACGTCCACGGACGGGCGATGTCCGTTGACAGGCTCCCGGTCGATCAGCCGGCAGGTCGGTGCCGACGGATTGACCACCTGGAGGTGACGATCGCCCCCTGGGGCAAGGTAGATCTTGCCGATCTCAAGCCTGGCGCCGTCGACAGCCTCTTCGACCGTCGGGGCGCAGAGCCGGTTGAGACGTTCCGAAAAGCTCTTCGTGAAGGTGACCGGCATGTGCTGGGTGATCACCGTCGGCGGGCAGTTCTTCGGAAACTTCTGCAAGACGTTGATCAGGGCCTCCACCCCCCCGGTGGAGGACCCGATGGCGATGATCCGGCGGGCGGCCCGGTAGTCGACCGCCGTCGCATTGGTGTTCGCGGCACTCGGTGCTGCGACCTTGTTGCCGGATATGATGAACTTGCGCTGCGAGCGCGCCGCCGCCTTCACCTTTTCGGCAAGGTCGGCGAAGGGGTGCAGATCGCCCGGCAAAGGCTTGCCGACGCAGTCGAAAGCGCCGATCTCAAGCGCCGCGACCGAGGCTTCCGCGCCCTTGTGCGTCAGCGTGGAGACCATGATGACGGGCATCGGGCGCAGCCGCATGATCTTCTCGAGGAATTCGAGACCGTTCATGTTGGGCATCTCTATGTCGAGCGTGACGACGTCGGGATCGAGATCCTTGATGGCCTGGCGCGCCTGCATGGCATCAGCCGCCTGACCGACCACGTTGACGGCGGGATCGGCATTCAGGATGGCCGTGATGAGACCGCGCATGGTGGCGCTGTCATCGACGACGAGGACGCGAGCGGGCGCGGTCATGAGCGGCCTCCCCCGTGCTTGCCGGTATAGCGGTAGGCGGTGATGCCGATATTGTCGAACACGGCCTTCGCATCGCCTGAGACGCGTTCGGAGTGACCGATATAGAGGTGCCCTCCCCCATCCAGCATCGTCGAGAACCGCGACCAGATCTTCATCTGCGTCGGCTCGTCGAAGTAGATGACGACGTTGCGGCAGAAGATCACGTCGAACGGACCCTTGAACGGCCACTGCGCCATCAGGTTCAGTTCGTTGAAGGTGATGAGCCGCTTGACCTTGTCGTCGATCTGCCACTTCTCGCGGCCGTTGACCGAGGTCTGGGAAAAGAACTGCTTGCGCATTTGCGGTGTAACCGTTTCCAGCGCGTTGATGTCGTAGGCACCGGCCCGGGCGATCGCGAGGATCTTCGGGTCGATATCGGTCGCCAGGACGCGGATGTCGTATTCTGCCGCATTGGGCAGGACCGACAGGATGGTCAGCGCGATCGAATAGGGCTCCTGCCCATCGGAACAGGCGGCAGACCAGATGCGCACGCGGCCGCCGGCCTTGGCACGCGCGATCAGTCCCGGCAGGACCGTGTCGCGCAGATGCTCGAAATGATGGTTCTCGCGGAAGAACCGCGTGAAATTGGTGGTGAGGTGCGAGAGCATGTCCCGGCGCTCGGCGGCACCGGCTGGGGACGACACGAGGTTGCAGTACTCGCGGAAGCCACCGAGCCCAAGATTGCGGATGTGTTTCGACAGGCGCGAATAGACGAGCGAGGCCTTGGTCTCGTTCAGATAGATGCCGGCATCAGCATAGATCATCGCTGCGATCTCGGAAAGATCGCGGCGCGTCAGCGGATATTCTCCGCTGGCCAGGCACTCGTCGGGCGACGCTTTCGTGTCGAAGGCGGCCATTCTGCTCATGCGGCTTCGCTTTCGGTGTGAGGGAAGACGGCGTCCAGTTCGATCAGGCAGATCATGCGCTTCTCGATGGCCAAGATGCCGCGGGCAAAGGTTCGCTCGAAGTCGGAACTGACATCGGGCGTCGGCTGTATGTTGTCGTTCGTCACGCTCAGTATGTCGGACACCGCCTCGACCAGCAGCCCGACGATCCTCTGTCCGGACTGAGCGACGATGATGACATGCCGAACGGTCGGTTCGGCCGGGTTCATTCCGAGGCGCGCTGCCAGATCGATGATCGACAGGACCGCGCCCCGCAGGTTGATGACGCCGAGCATGTAGCCCGGCGCATGTGGCATCGACGTCGCAGGCGTCCAGCCACGAATCTCGCGCACCGACATGATATCGACGCAGAACTCCTGGTCGCCGATCCTGAAGGCGATCAGTTCGCGGGCACCGCTGGTCATGGTGTTTGCGAGCGTCGTCATGGCTTATCCCACAGCGGACAGGGCTGATTCCAGCCTGAGGGGCTGGCCGCGGGAGGCGGCGACCACGGCGTCCACATCCAGGATCAGCGCCACGCGGCCGTCACCGAGAATGGTCGCCGCGGCGATGCCGGGCACGTGTGTGTAGTTCGCCTCCAAGCTCTTGATCACGACCTGGCGCTGGCCCTGGATCGCATCGACCATCAGCGCGCGCTGACCGCCACCTTCCGATTCCACCAGCAGCGCCACGCCCTCGACGGGATTGGCCTGCGTGGCGCGGAAGTTGAGGATCCGGCCGACATCGACCAGCGGGCAGAAGGAGTTGCGGATCGAGATCAGGCGCTGTGTCGCACCGAAGGAATGGATCGAGGCGGCATCCGGCTGCAGCGTTTCGACGATGGCCGTCAGCGGCACGACCAGCGTCTGGTTGGCGACCGTGACCACCATGCCGTCGAGCACGGCCAGCGTCAGCGGCAGGCTCATGGTGAAGACGGAGCCCTGGCCGGGCTTCGACGAGATGTTGATACGTCCGCCGAGCGCCTGGATGGAGCGCTTGACCACGTCCATGCCGACGCCGCGGCCGGAAAGGTCGGAGACCTTCTCGGCGGTCGAGAAGCCGGCGTGGAAGATCAGGTTGTCGATTTCCTCGTCCGACAGGTTGGCGTCGGCCGCGATCAGGTCGTTGTCGATCGCCTTCTGGCGGACGCGTTCGCGGTTGATGCCGGCGCCGTCGTCGGCAAGTTCGATGATGATGCGGCCCGAGCGGTGCTTGGCGGTCAGGCGAACGGTGCCTTCCGGGTTCTTGCCGAGCGCGATGCGCTTCTCCGGCATTTCCAGGCCGTGATCGACCGCGTTGCGGATCATGTGCGTCAGCGGCTCGGCGAGCTTGTCGATGACGGTCTTGTCGACTTCGGTGTTCTCGCCCTCGGTGACCAGGCGCACCGACTTGCCGGTGATGTCGGCGATTTCGCGCACGGTACGGGCCATGCGCTGGAAGACGGGCTTCACCGGCTGGGCGCGGATGGCCATGACCGAGTCCTGGATCTCGCGGGTGAGCTGCTGCAGCTCTTCGAGGCCCATATTGATCGACGACGTGCCGTTGGCGTCGTTCTCGATGACGCTCTGCGACAGCATCGCCTGGTTGATGACGAGCTCGCCCACGAGGTTGATCAGGCGGTCGACGCGATCGAGATCGACGCGGATCGTCTGGCCTGCGGCTGCGGCCTGCTGCGCACTGGCGGCGTTTGCAGCGGGCGCCTGCTTCGCATCGGCAGCCTTGGCGGCGGCGCTGGCAAGGTTCAGAACGTTGCTGGCGGTTTCGAGCGCCGTGATCGTGGCTTCGCGCTCGCCGGCGGCGATCTGTTCTTCTTCCTCGACCACGCCGAGGGGATGTTCATGCTCCTCGTCGAGGATCGACAGATCGAAGGGTACGGCCTGCATCGGGGCGTCGCCTTCGACCGCGACCGGCTGCTCGCCTTCGGCAAGCTCGGCCACAGAGAGTTCGCAGTCCCATTCGGCAAATTCGAACACGCCGCGGATCGCATCTTCGCCCTTGTCGGTGCGAAGCGAGATCTTCCACGAGAAGTAGGCGTCTTCCGGGTTCAGGCCATCGAGCGACGGCAGGCTGTCCATGTCGCAAAGAATGCTCATCTCGCCGAGACGGGAGAGATCGCGCAGGAGCAGCGTCGCCTCGTTGCCCTTGCGATAGAGATCGGCGTTCGGCTTGAAGGAGATCTCGAAAGTCGGCATCGCGACCGGTTCGGCAGCGGCGTCGTCACCGAAGTCGTCGAACGAGAAGGCGACGGGCACGAAGCCCTGGTCATTGGTTGCGGCTGGAGCCGGAGCGGGAGCAGCCGGCGCCGGTTTGGCGGCTGCGGGCTTGGCGGCAGCCTTGGCCACGGGAGCCTCTGCGGCTCCCGGGAGGGGTGTGCCGTGGGCCAGTGCTTCGAGTTCGCGGATCAGCTGCTTGGAGCGCGCTTCATCCACACTGCCGCCGTCGCGGGCGCAGTTGGTCAGGTCGGCCAGGACGTCGGCCGACTTGAGCATGACTTTCAGAACCTCCTGCGTGGGTTCCAGCTTGTTGGAGCGAACGCAATCCAGTGTCGTCTCGAACACGTGAGCGAACGAGACCAGATCATCCAGCCCGAAGGCGCCCGCGCCACCCTTGATGGAGTGAACGGCACGAAAGACCGCATTGACCGTCTCCGGATCGCGATCCCCGTCATTCAAACGAAGGAGACCGGATTCCAGTTCTGCGAGCTGTTCTTCACATTCCTGGAAGAAGATCTCTTTGATTTCATTCATATCCATAGCTGGAATCCTGGCGAGGGTTTTTTAAGCGGTTACGCGCTCGATGGCGTCGATCAGCTTTGTCGGATCGAAGGGCTTGACGATCCAGCCGGTCGCTCCGGCCTGACGGGCACGGTTCTTCTTTTCCGCGTCGCTTTCCGTGGTCAGGACCAGGATCGGGATGGCGCGGTACTTCTCGTTGCGGCGGACGCCCTCGATGAAACCGAAGCCGTCGAGGCGGGGCATGTTGATGTCGGTGACGATGACATCGGGATTACAGTCTTCGAGGACTTCGAGACCTTCGATGCCGTCTTCGGCCTGAATGGTTTCGAAACCGGCATTGTTGAGCGTCACGAGGAGCATATTCCGGATCGTCCGGCTATCGTCCACGGTGAGAACCTTCTTCTTCATTTTCAGATCTCCTTAGCCATCAGATGGTCGACATTGACCCCGATGAGCTGCGTCGTTTTGGTGAAAGCGTCCGACACCTTGGAAATGGTGAAGGCGTGTTTGTCCTCTTCCCAGCTTTTGGCACCGGCCATCAGCACCTGGACGCAGAGCGCTCCGACCCGCTCCACGGCCGAAGCGTCGACCACGATGTTGCTGCCGCGCATCTCCGTCAGCTTGCGATGAAGGACGCTGGCCTCATTGAGGTCGAGGACCGGCGCGAGATTGAGCGTCTTCGATGCGGCTTTCTTTGGGGCCATCACGGCGCCTTTCCTTGTGTCACCTGGAGGAGATTGACCTGTCGAACGAAACCGTCCGCATTGCGATGGCCGGCAGGACCGGTGTCACGCAGGCGGAACGGGCATGGACGCAGAGCCGGGAACATCGTCATGATCGCCCCCATGCCGACACGCGCCCGAAGGCCATGTCGTCCTCGTCTTCGAGAAAAGCCTCCGCCCTCGCCACCTGCGCAGGCAGAGCCTGTCGCGGCGGCGTGGCGGCGGCCATCATCTTGTCTGCCGCGCGTGCGCCCGTGTTTGCGGAGCGCAGCGTGAAGCGGCGAATGGTTTCGCCAAGCTCGATCGTCACCATGCGCGCCGTCTGACCGGCAGCCGCCGTGCGTTCGGCATCGCTGGTGAGACCGGCAAGCGCGCGGCCGGAGCGGCCGATCTCGGTGCGCAGGTCTTCGAGGCTGGACAGATCCTCACCCGACTGACGGGCAATGCCAGTGATGGCCGACTGAATGCCGTGGACCTGCTCGACGATGCTGCCGATGGCGGCCTGCGTGCGACCGACGCGTTCGACGCCGGCATCGACCTGGGCTTTGGTGCCCGTGACGAGCTGCTTGATCTCGCGGGCCGCATCGCCGGAACGCTGGGCGAGTGCCCGGACTTCCTGGGCGACGACTGCGAAACCGCGACCGCTTTCGCCGGCGCGTGCAGCTTCGATACCGGCATTCAGCGCGAGGAGATTGGTCTGGAAGGCGATCTCGTCGATCACGCCGATGATCTGGCCGATCTTCTCGGCGGAGGATTCGATGTCGGCCATGGCCGCAATCGCAAGACCGGCGATCTCGCCGCTGCGCTCGACGGAATGTCCCGTCGCCGCAACGGCCTTTTCAGCCGCGGAGCTTTCCCGTGCGCTGTCGCGAACCCTGATAACGAGGGCTTCCAGCCGTTCGGCAACAGAATCCAGCGCCGCCGCTTCGGATTGCGCGGCCGATCCCAGACGCTCGGTTCCCGCGGTCATTGTCTCGCTGGCCGTGGCCGAAGAGGAGATCCCGGTGTCCAGATTGCGCAGGTTCGCCTCGATCGTGTCGAGGGCGGCATCCAGCGACCGGGCAAGCGGCACGGCCGCTTCCGGCACGTCGGCCGGGGTGCGCGCAGAGACGTCGCCCGCGGCCAGTGCCTCGGCGATGCCGGTGAAGGCTGCGAGCAACTCGGCTTCCGACGTCGCGCGCGTTTCCGCCAGCTGGCGCTGATGGGTCTGGCGCTGTTCGTTGAAGCGAAGGGTCACGCCGATTTCCGTATCGACGAAGACGGTGCGGATGAGGGCGGAGATAAGGTCCGTCAGTTCCTGCTGCTTGCCCTTGCCGGTCGCCAGCATGGATTTCGGCCAGAACGCCTCGATGGCGGAGACGATCAGCCGCTCGAGGATGACGCCGTGGCCGGCGATCTGCCAGCGGGGATCGAGGCCCATGCGGCTTTCCGCATCGGCCAGCACCTTGACGCGCTCGGCATAGAGACTGTCGAACCGCGCATCCGTCAACACGCCCCAATGAGAGGCGTGGAGGTCGTGCAACCGGTCGATCTGACGGTCGCTGGAGAAATGGCGCGAGGCTTCGGGGAAGGTCTGAAGGCGCTGGAAAAGGTCGCGCAGAGCGAGATCGACCTGCGGCTGGAGGGCCTGGCGGTGACGACGCAGGATGTCGGTTTCGCTGGAATCCAGCCCGGCAAACCGCAGGCGCTCGACCAGGCTTCCTGCCTGCGCCCTCCGGTTCTGGTCTGCCACGGCTTCCTGTCCCACGTTTGTCCCCGGTCCCGGTATGTCTCCCGTCAGGGCCGGTGACCATCACCGCCTGCCGAATGAAATGAGAATGTGCGCCCGATGGCGCCATATGATGCCTGCTTGTCCGAGAACGGAGCATAGGCCCCGTTAACGTCACATACCGGGTTGGGACCGGCTCGTCGGATCGGCATCATGCCCGGGAGGGGATTAAGGGGTCCCCGCTTCGACGTGTAGGGACCATGTTTATGGTTAATTCCTTGCTTGAAAGTTAACGCCACCTCCCTAATCCACAGAACGCTGAAAGATCGTGCCGGAAAGGGCGCAAACGCCTGTCGGCACAGGTTTTCATCCCCCATTCCTCGCAATTGTGGCCGTGGTCTCGCGCGCATAGAAAGAGGACACTTCCGGCGCGACACCCAGCTGCCCGGCGACCGCGTCTTGGACGGCGCGATGAGGTCGTTCCGGCATCGTGCGCGTCTTCCAGGGAGGGATCCAGCGGACATCATGATGATGACGCGAAAAGGAAACGGGCAATGATTGTTCTCGGACTGAGCGCCACCCTCATCGCATGCCTGACGCTCGTTGCCATCTCCGTCCTTCTCAACATCGACGACGGCCGCGTCGCGCTTCCCTCGCGCATCCTCTGAGCCGTCTTCGGGACAATCTTCATCTCAACATTTCCTGTTGCTGAAGATCTAACCCGGCGCGCGCGCTGCCCTATCTCCTGGTTCATCCATTCGGAAAGGAACCATCCATGGGTATCGAAAGCATCCTCATCTTCCTCCTGATCGGCGCAGTGGCCGGTTGGCTCGCCGGCCTCATCGTGTCCGGCTTCGGCTTCGGCCTGTTCGGCAACATCATCGTCGGCATCATCGGCGCCTTCATCGCAGGCTGGCTGTTCCCGCGTCTCGGTTTCGTGATCGGCGGCGGTATTCTCGCGGCCATCATCCATGCGACCCTTGGCGCGATCATCCTGCTTGTGCTCATCCGCGTGATCAAACGAGCCTGAGGAAGAGGCATCATGTCCAGCACGACAGACCCCAAAATCGAAGCCGCCCTCGCGTCGTTCATTTCCGACCATCCGGAGATCAACAGCCGCGACGCGGCCATCGCCGCCATTCTCGAGAACTGGTTTACAAGCCACGGCTACCTGCCGCACGGTCAGGAGGGCACGCGCCCGGAAGACCTTGACGCAACAAACGACGACTGAAAAAATCGGCGACAGCAATGCTGGAGGCGGGCTCAACGGCCCGCCTTTTCGTGTCAGCGCCTGACACAGGCTGGCAAACGACGAACCTTTGAGAGAGCGGACAGCCTCATGAGCCTATCTTCCGTGACCGCCTTCCTGGCCGAGAAGTCGCCCGACCTCGAGGTCATCGTTCTCGACGAGAGCACGGCGACCGTTGCCATGGCGGCGGCGGCACATCGCGTCGTGCCGGCGCAGATCGCCAAGACACTGGCGCTCCGGGTCGCAGACGCGGTGATCCTGATCGTCACGGGCGGTGAAGCGCGCATCGACAACAAGAAATTCAAGGCGCGGTTCGGCACCAAAGCCCGGATGCTCGACCTTGCCGACGTGGAAGCAGAGACGAGCCATCCGGTGGGCGGCGTCTGCCCTTTCGGTCTGCCAAAGCCGCTTGCGGTCTATTGCGACGTCTCGCTGCGCGCCTTCGACATCGTCGTGCCGGCGGCAGGCGCCACCAATGCCGCCGTGCGGATTTCGCCCGAGCGCATGGCCGACATCACCGGAGCAGAGTGGATCGACGTGACCGCCTCGACATAAATCGGGCGGATTGCGGAGGCTCGTGAAAAGACCTTTCGAAACAACGGCTAACGCCATTGCGTGTGCGTCATTTCATACGCACATTCGAGCCGACCGCTGCCCCCGCCTTGTTTCAGCCATCGAATGGCCAAGAAAATTGCCTTGAAGCGGCGGTTCCGACCGATAGTGAGAGAATCAACGCATGAACAGGATTGCCTTGTCGGCTCTGCTGGCGGCATGCACCGCCACCTCGGCTGCCGCCATGGATCAGACGCTCGTTCGCCAGTTCCAGAAACTCGATCCCGCCACACGGCTGGAGCAGCGCTGCGATACGGAAGCGATGGAGCGCATCAACAAGGACAAGACGCAGTACCGGCCCGATAAGGTCATCGCTTACGCGTTCGGCGATCCGGTGACGGCCACCAACACCATCACCGCGCCCGGCGCCGTCTTTCGCAGCCAGGGAGAATGGTATCGGCTGAAATTCCGCTGCACCACCGGTCCTGATCACATCGATGTGCGATCGTTCAAATATGAGATCGGCAGCCAGATCCCGCATGACGCTTGGGAGAGGCACTATCTCTATCCCTGAGGTCAGATGATCTCTCGTCTCGGGAGGCCCTCGACAGGACCCTACAGGAAAGCCCAGAGACCGAGAACCGTCAGGACGGCGAGGAACGCCATGGTGTTCAACAGCGTGCGCATCATATGTGTGGCCATGTTCAACTCCTCCCTCAGCGCGGCCGATGCCTCTGCATGCCGCGCAATTTTTCCCGATCGACTTATCGCGTTTCCGGAACGGCCTCCTCCAAGGCCTCTCCATCCCCAAGTGCCGAGGCCCCTGATTTCGTGAGCATATCATCGACGCGTTAATAAACCTCATGACAGAGGTGTGAACCGCTGTCCATTAGCGGATGCGAAGATTCCTTCGCGGAATCTCGCGCTTGCGAAAAATATTTCGGAAGGCATGGAATAGAGCGCCATCGCCATGCGTATATCTCACATGGACGACAGGAAAAGCCCCTTCGATGTCATCGGCCAGCTCGGCGCTCTCAGGCGTTATGCCCGTTCGCTCGTACGCAATCCCGACGATGCCGAGGATCTGGTGCAGGACGCACTGATGCGCGCCTATGAGCGCCGGCCGACCTTTCGTCAGGGTGCGAACCTGCGGACCTGGCTGATGTCCGTCCTTCACAACACGCATATCGACAGCCTGCGCCGCAAGCGCTCGCAGACGCGGCGCGTGGAGGAAGCGGCTCTGCTTTCGCAAGGCCTGCATCATGGCGGTGCGGAAGATGTCGTTCGTCTCGGGCAATTGCGCGAGGCGTTCTTCAGCCTTCCCGAAGAGCAGCGCGCCGCGCTCCATCTCGTCGCCATCGACGAGATGTCCTACCAGGACGCCGCGCGCGTTCTCGATATTCCCGTGGGGACACTGATGTCGCGCCTTTCCCGCGCGCGGGCCCGCCTGCGCGCCTTCGAGGAAGATCGCACGCCGACCCACCTCAAGATCGTTGGAGGCACCGACAATGACCATGGCTGACCCGATCCTCGACAGCGACCTCGATGCCTATGTGGACAACCAGCTGACGCCGCAGCGCCGGCTTCAGGTCGAGGCGCATCTGGCGCAGAACCCGGAGTCCGCTGCCCGGGTGATGGGTGATCTGCATCTGCGCGGCGAGCTGCGTCTGTCGCTGCTGGCGACCGTCGATCCCGGCGGCACGCGGCAAACCCGGGATGCGGCGCGCCGGCTGGAAAGCGGCCTGCGCTTTCCCCGCGTCAGTCAGCAGCTGCAGAAGGTGGCGGCGGTTACCCTTCTCGTGGGTGCCGGCTGGGTTGCCAGCACGAGCTTCGGTCCGTTCCAGGTGACCGAGGTCGTGGCATCCGAGCCGCCACCCGCGCATGTGGAAGAGGCCGTTCGCGCCCACCGCACGGCGGAGATCCGCGAGACCATGACATCGCAGCCGGAGGTGCAGACCTACGACCGCGAGGACATTCGCGCGGCGACGGCGATCATCATGCCGGCCCTGCCCGAAAGCTGGACCGTGGTGGACGTTCAGGTGTTCCCCTCACGCTTCGGCCCGAGCGTCGAGCTTGCGATCCGCACGCCGGACAAGGAGCAGATGTCGCTCTTTGCCGTGCGCCCCGGGGCGTTCTCGGTGCGGCCTGTCAAGACCTACGCCATCGACGGCATCGAGGCGGCGGACTGGCAGATCGGCGACGTGGCCTATGCGCTGGTGGCCGCGCCCGGTGGCACCACAGGCGAGGCCAAGCTGGCGCAGACGGCGGAGCGCCTGTCTAAAACCCTTTACTGACCTCTGGCCCGCCCGGCGCCAGAGCCATTCACACTTTCTCATCTATCAAGGAGAACCTCGATGAGCTTCAGCAATCCCGGCCCCAGTTACGGCGCAACGGCGCAAAGCGGCGCCTTCCTCGACCAGGCCCTGCGCCAGCACATGCTGCGGGTGTACAACTATATGGGCCTCGGCCTCGTGGTCACCGGCCTCGTCGCCTTCATCGTCGGGACGACACCGGCGCTCTACGTGCCGATCTTCCAGACGCCCCTGAAGTGGGTCGTCATGCTGGCACCGCTCGGCTTCGTGCTGTTCCTGTCGTTCCGCCTGCAGACCATGTCGGCCGGCGCGGCACAGGCGATGTTCTGGGCGTTCTGCGCCGTCATGGGCCTGTCGCTCGCGTCCGTGTTCCTCGTATTCACCGGAACGAGCATCGCGCGCACCTTCTTCATCGCCGCGACCATGTTCGGCGCGACAAGCCTTTACGGCTACGTGACGAAGGCCGACCTGTCGAAGATGGGCTCGTTCCTGATGATGGGCCTGATCGGCGTCGTCATCGCCTCGGTCGTCAATATCTTCCTCGGCTCGTCGGCCCTGCAGTTCGCCATCTCGGTGATCGGCATCGTCGTCTTCGTCGGCCTGACCGCCTACGACACGCAGAACATCAAGTCACAGTTCGCCGAGAACATGGACCAGGAATCGCAGCAGAAGCTCGCCGTCTTCGGCGCCCTGTCGCTGTACCTGAACTTCGTCAACATCTTCCAGCTCCTGCTGAACTTCACCGGCGAGCGCGAATAGTCGACATATCTTCCCTTCCGGCCTCGATGGCCGGGAGGGCCCTATCCGACCAGACCCCTGCAACAACCCTGTTGCGTATGAGATCACGGAGACACATCACCATGGACAGCAATGACCGCCAGGCGATCGACGGGCTTTTCTCCCGCATTGCCGAGGTCGAGCGCCAATCCGGCCAGCTCGATCAGGAGGCCAATGCCTTCATCGGCCAGAAGATCGCGGCCCAGCCGACGGCCCCTTACCTGATGGCGCAGACCATCGTGGTGCAGGATCAGGCCCTTGCCGCAGCCGAGCAGCGCATCCAGGAACTGGAGCGCCAGTCCTCAAGCCGCTCCTCCGGCGGGCTGTTTTCCAGCCTGTTCGGCGGCGGAAGCCAGGCCACCCCTGCCCGCCGCGCGGCACCCGCCGCCGCCTACGGACAGCAAGCGCCGCAGCAAGGCGCCTACGGCCAAACCGGCACGGCCATGGGCCAGCCGCCGGCCGGCCAGCCCAACGGCCAGCCGAATAGCCCCTGGGGCAACCAAGGTGCGGCCCAGCAGGGCCAGCGCAGCGGCGGCGGCTTCCTGCAGGGTGCCGCCCAGACCGCCATGGGCGTCGCCGGCGGCATGCTGCTCGGCAGCGCCATCGGCAGCATGTTCTCCGGCAACGAAGCCAACGCGGCGGAAACGCCGGCTGAGGCGGAAGCTCCGGCGGAAGATGTCGGTGCGGATATGGGCGACGACATGGGCGATATGGATTTCTGATCGCCGGAAACAGTTCGTGAAGCCTGAGAAGGAGCCGGTCAAAAGCCGGCTCTTTTTTTGCGTGATCACCGTCGTCGGTGAGGCCGCAGACGTGTTCAGGGACCGACTCGACACCTGAAACGGCGGGATCGTACGCGGCACGCGACTTCGGTGGGCCTGGATTTTGTTTGATCAGTTCGTCGGGGAGAATGGTGCTGCTAGAGAGATTTGAACTCTCGGCCTCTCCCTTACCAAGGGAGTGCTCTACCCCTGAGCTATAGCAGCACTGAAAACAGCGGCGGCGTGTTGGCGACCGTGTCGGAGCGAGGGCCTATTGCCATAGGTTTTCGGGGAGCGCAAGGCGGATGGTGCGGTTTTCTTGTGTTTGGTCGGATTTGAATGACGGCAGGGCGGGACGCGGGTTTCGCGAAGCGTGGTGATTTCGTAGGAAGGCTGCTTGGTAAAGCAGTGATAGGTAGCCTTGGTACCATCGATCGTTCAGTGCAGGCGATAACGTGAGGCAAAGAGGGGAGCGACGGGATGAGTGAGGCGGAGCGGCAGGCGCAGGCTCGGCGGGAACGGGCGGCGCGGACGTTGCGGGAGAACCTTCAGCGCCGCAAGCAGCAGGGGCGTGCCCGGCGGGCGGGCGATGCCGACGAGGCCGCGGGGCTGCCGGCGGCCGGCGGTGAGGCGTCCCGTGATGCCGCTTCGACGACCGAGGGCGACCGTCCTGTCGGAGGCATTGGTTCGGCGGAAAAATAGAAGGGAAGCCATTCTCGACGCAAACCGAATCGGATCGCGTTGCCGATATCGCGTGCGAGAGGGCGAGCGATGCCGATCGCGATTGTTGAGCAAACCGGCATCCTGCCGTAAATCCGGACGAATCCTTGAGATAATAGCGCGCGGTACCCTTCTTTTAGGACTCCAGCATTGGCGATACACCCGCTTGCGCCTCGGCGTTCTGCGGGTCGCTTCTCATTTGCCGTGGCTTGCTTTATGGAAGCCGTCTTTCCTGCCGACGAACGGCACATCTATCATTCAGGGGCTCCATAGCCCTGACGAGGACCGATCATGGATCGCATCAGAATTACCGGTGGCAACGAGCTTCACGGGATCATCCCGATTTCCGGCGCCAAAAACGCCGCCTTGCCGCTGATGATCGCATCGCTCCTGACGGACGACACGCTGACGCTGGAAAACGTGCCGCATCTGGCCGATGTCGAGCAGCTGATCCGCATCCTCGGCAATCACGGCGCCGACATTTCGGTCAATGGCCGGCGCGAGCGGCAGGGCGAAAGCTATGCCCGCACGATCCACTTCACCTGCCGCAACATCGTCGATACCACGGCACCCTATGAGCTGGTCTCCAAGATGCGGGCGAGCTTCTGGGTCATCGGCCCGCTTCTGGCGCGCGAGGGCAGAGCCCGCGTATCGCTGCCGGGCGGCTGCGCCATCGGCACGCGGCCGGTCGATCTGTTCATCGAGGGCCTTGCCGCGCTCGGTGCGAACATCGAGATCGACAGCGGCTATATCAATGCGACGGCGCCGACCGGCGGCCTCATCGGTGCGCGCTATGTGTTTCCGAAAGTCTCCGTCGGCGCGACGCATGTCATGATGATGGCGGCGACGCTTGCCAATGGCACGACGACGATCGGCAATGCCGCGCGCGAGCCGGAAGTGGTCGATCTCGCGAACTGCCTCAATGCCATGGGCGCAAAGGTCACCGGCGCCGGCACCTCTACCATCACCATCGAAGGCGTCACGTCCCTTTCGGGCGCGCGCCACCGGGTCCTGCCCGACCGTATCGAAACCGGCACCTACGCCATGGCCGTGGCCATGACCGGCGGCGACGTGATCCTCGAAGGGACCGATGCGAGCCTGCTCGATACGGCGCTGGAAGCGATCCGCCGCGCCGGCGCGGAGATCACGCCGACGGAAACCGGCATCCGGGTCTATCGCAATGGCGGCGGCATCAAGCCGGTCGATGTGGTCACGGATCCCTTCCCCGGCTTCCCGACCGACCTGCAGGCGCAGTTCATGGGCCTGATGACGCGGTCCAGTGGCGTTTCGCACATCACCGAGACGATCTTCGAGAACCGCTTCATGCATGTGCAGGAACTCGCCCGCCTCGGCGCGCGCATCACGCTGTCCGGGCAGACGGCGAAGATCGAGGGCGTGCCGCGCCTCAAGGGTGCGCCGGTCATGGCGACCGACCTTCGGGCCTCCGTATCGCTCGTCATTGCGGGCCTCGTGGCCGAAGGCGATACGACCGTTTCGCGCGTCTATCATCTGGATCGCGGCTTCGAGCGGCTGGAAGAAAAGCTGACCCGTTGCGGCGCCATCGTCGAGCGCGTCACCGACTGATGCGATGCCGGTCGCGGCCCGTTGCGCACGGCCCGTTGCGCAAGGCCCGTTGCGCAAGGATGAGCCGCGACCTATCTCTGCTACAGGACCACGGAACCCGATGGCCCGGCAGGCAGAACCGCACAGGTAGGATCGCATGGACACATTGAAGCTCATGGCGCTGGACGCGCAGGACCTCGAGATCGTCTCCGCTCATGTGCAGGATGCGGTCTTCAAGGTCGAGGGCATCTCTTATGCGCCGCGAACCGGCACCTTTGCCCTGGTGGTGAACCGCTTCGTCTGGGAAAAGACGGTTGATGGGAAAACCGGAACCGCAGACAAGAAGACGAATGAGCGCCGCCGCGCCGTGATCGGTTTTCACCGGGTGACATCGGTGCGCTCCATCGGCTTTTCGCGAACGGACACGGATGCCGTGCTCTCGCTGCTTGCGCTGCGGTTCGAGCCGAAGGGCGAAGGCCCGGATGGCGTGCTGGAACTGGTGTTGGCCGGCGACGCGACGATCGCGCTGAATGTGGAATGTATCGAGGTACAGCTTGCGGATACCGGCGGGGCGTGGGAAACCGCTTTCAGGCCCCATCATCCGGAAAGCTGAGCCGGAAAGCCGAGACGGTGTGGGCCCGCGCCTGACGGGGAGCGGCCGGTGCGGCCGACGACCCGAACGGTGCCGGTTTGCTTGATAGGCCCGCATTTCAACGACGTCAGCCGACACGAAGGATAAAGACCCAGTGGCCATTCGCCTCGATCATCGCGCTTCCGATTTCGAGGCCGCTTTTGCGGCTTTTCTCACCACCAAGCGGGAGGTGTCCGAAGATGTCGACCTCGCCGTGCGCCGGATCATCGCCGACGTGCGCGAGCGGGGCGATGCGGCGCTCGTCGAATATACGCTGAAGTGGGACAAGCTCGACCTCTCCACCACGCCCATGGCCGTAACAGCCGAAGAGATTGACGCCGCCATCGAGGCCGTACCCTCCGAAGTGCTGGGCGCACTGAAGGTCGCAGCCGTGCGGATCGAGGCGCACCATTCCCGCCAGCTGCCGAAGGACGACATCTATACCGATGCCATGGGTGTCGGTCTCGGCTCGCGCTGGACCCCGATCGATGCCGTCGGCCTCTATGTCCCCGGGGGAACCGCGAGCTATCCGAGCTCCGTTCTGATGAACGCTTTGCCGGCCAAGGTCGCAGGCGTTCCGCGCGTAGTCATGGTGGTGCCGGCACTGGCCGGAAACATCAATCCCGCCGTGCTGGCTGCGGCTCGCATGGCCGGCGTGTCGGAGATCTACCGGATCGGCGGCGCCCAGGCCATCGCCGCTCTCGCTTACGGCACGGCCACCATCGCGCCGGTCGCCAAGATCATGGGCCCCGGCAATGCCTATGTCGCGGCGGCCAAGCGGCAGGTGTTCGGCACCGTCGGCATCGACATGATCGCCGGTCCTTCCGAAGTGCTCGTCATCGCGGATAAGGACAACGACCCCGACTGGATTGCGGCCGATCTGCTCGCGCAGGCCGAGCACGATCCTAGCGCGCAGTCGATCCTCATCACCGACGACGTCGATTTCGCCGATGCGGTCGAGCGCGCGGTCGAGCGGCAGCTGACCACGCTTCCCCGGGCCGAGACGGCACGCAGCAGCTGGCGCGACTTCGGCGCGATCATTCTGGTCGAGGACCTCACGACCGCGCCGGAGCTCGCCAACCGGATCGCCGCCGAGCACCTCGAGCTGGCGCTGGCCGACGCGGATGCAATGATCCCGCAGATCCGCAATGCCGGGGCGATCTTCGTCGGGCGCTACACGCCCGAGGTCATCGGCGATTATGTCGGCGGCTCCAACCATGTCCTTCCCACGGCCCGTTCGGCCCGCTTTTCCTCCGGCCTCGGCGTGCTCGACTATATGAAGCGCACCTCGATCCTCCGGCTCGGGCCGGACGAGTTGCGCGACCTCGGCCCCGCCGCCATCGCGCTTGCCCGCGCGGAAGGGCTGGAGGCGCATGCGCGCTCCGTCGCGATCCGCCTCAACCTTGGAGAGGCGGGATG
This sequence comes from Ferranicluibacter rubi, assembly GCF_011603255.1. GTDB lineage: Bacteria > Pseudomonadota > Alphaproteobacteria > Rhizobiales > Rhizobiaceae > Ferranicluibacter > Ferranicluibacter rubi. The sequence continues at coordinate 245,027 of NZ_JAANCM010000001.1, forward strand.
AGCCAGCTGCCCGCCTTTCGCCTCTGCGACGTGGTGCTGGACGAGACGATCGGCCGCTCGACGCCCGATGTGGAGCATGAGCGGGCGGTTGCGATCTTCGACCTGATCGAGGAGAACAGTTTCGAGCCGATCGGTCATGATGGCGGGCCCTACCGGTTGAAACTGTCGCTGATGGACAGCAAGCTCGTGCTCGTCGTGACCACGGAGGCCGGTGGCGACGTCATCACCCATATCCTGTCGCTGACGCCGTTCAGGCGGATCGTGCGCGACTACTTCATGATCTGCGAGAGCTATTACGAGGCGATCCGTAGCTCGACACCGAGCCAGATCGAGGCGATCGACATGGGCCGGCGCGGCATTCACAACGAGGGCTCGCAAACGCTGATGGATCGCCTCTCGGGCAAGATCAAGCTCGACTTCGATACGGCGCGCCGGCTCTTCACCCTCGTCTGCGTGCTCTACTGGCGGGGATAGGCGATGGCGCCGGGGCTTGAACCGCGAGACGACGGCGCCAGTCCACCCCGATCGGTGCTGTTCATGTGCGGCATGAATGCCATCCGTTCGCCCATGGCCGAGGTGCTGGCGAAGGCGCTGCTACCGCCCGGCACCTATATCGCATCCGCCGGCGTAAAGACCGGCGAACGCGACCCCTTCGTCGATGTCGTGCTGGACGAGCTGGGCCTGACTGCGGGACGACACGAGCCGCATACGCTGGACCAGCTCGAAGACGATTATTTCGATATGATCGTCACCCTCGCCCCGGAGGCCCATCACACCGCGCTCGAACTGACCCGCTCCATGGCCGTGGATGTGGAATATTGGCCGACGGCGGACCCGACGGCCACCCGCGGCACGCGCGACCAGATCCTTGCGGCCTATCGCGACGTCCGCGACCATCTGGAAACGCTCATCCGGCATCGTTTGCTTGGACAATCGCCGCGCAAGATGCCATAGAGCGGGTCACGCGCAGCCGCGCATGCGAGGACAACCGTTCTCCGGCGGCCGCACGGACCCTCGTCGACGCCATCGTGCCCGGCCTGCAGCGTCGAAAGACGCCGTTTTGCCGTTGCCGAACCCCGGTTGCTGACGGAAAGATCGAAAACCGGAACGCCGCTGTTCACAAACGGACGGTGATTGTGTAGTTTCCGGCAAATTTTTTAAAGAGGCCCAGTGCCTTCATGAAACTCGGAAAGACAAATCGTCAATGGCGAAAGAAGAAGTCCTCGAATTCCCGGGCGTCGTAACCGAACTGCTCCCCAATGCGACGTTCCGCGTCAAGCTGGAGAACGAACACGAAATCATCGCCCACACCGCCGGCCGCATGCGCAAGAACCGCATCCGCGTTCTCGCTGGCGACAAGGTGCTGGTGGAAATGACCCCGTACGACCTGACCAAGGGCCGCATCACCTACCGCTTCAAGTAAAGCGGGCGGCACAGGCAGGGCAAGCACCGCTGGCCATGGAATAGCTGCCGTTTACGGCGGTTCGGTCGCAATCGGGCTGCAGCCCGGCTTTCCACGGCGCCCGCGAGGGGATGCCTCTAAGACGCTCCATTTTCTTGCGAACGCCGTTTCGACGCAAATGTCGACTGCACCACACCGCTCCGCAACGTAGCCTGCCGCAGGTGCTCGTGCCTGGAAACCGGTTCCGGTCGAGATCCTTGCGGAGAGATCCGGGAAACGACAGACGATGGCACACGATCAGACGCTTATCCTGGCATCCGGCTCGCCGCGCCGCGTCGAGCTGCTCGCCCAAGTGGGCATCGAGCCCAAACGCCTGATGCCGATGGATCTCGACGAGACCCCGCGGCGCACCGAGCATCCGCGCTCGCTTGCCTGGCGGCTTTCCGCCGAAAAGGCCCGTGCGGCCACGGCGGCGCTGAAGGGCATGGACGAGGCGCGCGGCGCTTATCTGCTGGCAGCCGATACCGTCGTCAGCGTCGGCCGGCGTATCCTCCAGAAGCCCGAGAGCGTCAGTGAGGCCACGGCGGCGCTGACCCTTCTCTCCGGCCGCAGCCACCGCGTCTATACCGGCATCTGCCTCGTCACGCCGGATGGTTCCGTGCGACAGAAGGTCGTGGACACGAAGGTCCGCTTTCGCCGCCTGACCTCGCACGACATCGAAAGCTACCTCGCCTCCGGCCAGTGGCGCGGCAAGGCGGGTGGCTATGCCATTCAGGGCATTGCCGGCAGCTTTGTCGTGAAACTCGTCGGCTCCTACACCAATGTCGTCGGCCTGCCCCTGACCGAAACCGTTGCCCTCCTCTCCGGCGAGGGCTTCAACGTGCATGATGCCTGGCTCGAAGGATGACACCATGAGCAACGACACCCCCAAGTCCCCACGCGGCTCCAAGCCTGCCAACGACACCGCAAACGCCGCCGGCACCACATCGGCCAAACCCGCCTCCAACGTCGCCCCCCTGCGCAAGACCGTGCCCTGCCCGGAATGCGGCCGCCCGTCCCACCGCGAGCACTACCCCTTCTGCTCGAACCGCTGCCGCGACCTCGACCTCAGCCGCTGGCTGACCGGCGCCTACGCCATCCCCGTCTCGCAGGACGAGGACAACCCCGACGACACGCTCCAGAACAGTACGCGCGACGACGAATAGATCGTACCGCCTGATGAAGGGTGCGCTTGCGTTGTGATCCGCCATTCGGGCCGCGATGACCGTCATCGCTTTCAGAACGCCCGGCTATCATCCTTCGCGCGCCACTCTCCCCCAATGCGATCCTGGAATATCGCCTCCTTGGCCTTGCCGAACGGGCCCTTCGCATCCCGAAGCCCATCAAGAACCTGAATTCTATCAACACGTTGATCCCGAAACGCATTTTCTGTCAGAAAAACGCCATCTGGCGCTGGACACCTCCGAACAAGATGTTATAACCCCGCTCGCTTCCCGGGGAAAACCAAAGCCCCACGGTCTGCAAAGACCTTCGAAGCCGGTATGCCCGGATAGCTCAGTTGGTAGAGCAGCGGATTGAAAATCCGCGTGTCGGTGGTTCAAATCCGCCTCCGGGCACCATTTCCCCAAAGTTACTCTGCAGTTTTGCGTCGTGGCGGATCACTGATCTCGCTCGTCCAATACGTCCAGCCCAGCCCGTTCACCAAGCTCCCACATGCACCGCCCCAGCCTCATCCTCCAGGCACGGGCCCACCACCGCGATCGCCTTCTGCCCTGCGGCAAAAACGGTGCGGGAGGGGAGGTCCATGGTGGGGTTGTCGGGGTGGTCTCCGGTGAGGGTTTTCAGGGCGTGTTCGGAGAGGCCGTAGACGACGCGGCCGATGCCGGTCCAGTAGATGGCGCCGGCGCACATGGCGCAGGGTTCGGCCGAGGAATACATGGTGCATGTCGCGAGGAAGGGTTCGCGGTAGCGTTTGGAGGCTTCGGTCGCGAGCAGGCGTTCGGCATGGGCGGTGGCGTCGAGGTCGGGGAAGTAGCCGTTTTCCATTTCGATCAACACCTCGCCTTCGGGGCCGGTCAGAAGCGCGCCGAAGGGCATGTTGCCGTGGGTCTGGGCGCGGCGGGCGATGTCGAAGGTTTGTCGCAGGAGGCCGGCGTCGGCTTCGGTGAGAGGCGGGCTTGCAAAGGGCGGGTTGCCTGGGGCTTCGGCGGCCTGCGTGCTGCTCGCCTCACGTAGTCGCGCGGGAACGCGGTCGATTGCGGTCGGGTTCGTCGATGTCTGGTCGGCTGTCGTCTTGTCGCTCATGGCGTGCTCCTTGTTCTCCCGTGGGACGTTTGCGCTTTCAGTGGCGTGAGACTGTCGAGATAGGACGGAAGAGCTGGGGTGGCGGGCGCTCGAAGGTCTGGCGGCCATTCTTCCAGGCGGCCGTGGCCGTTGCCGGGCCGGCGATGGCCTGCGCGGCGGAGGGGGCCGACAGGAGGACGAGGGTGGCGGGATCGCCGATGGCGGGCGGCAGGGCGTTCAGGCCGAGCAGGCGTTCCGCGTTGACCGTGATCATATCGAAAACGCCTGCGAGAGCCTGCTCCGTGCCCAGTTGCGCGACATTCGCGTAGAGATTGGCCATGCGCAGCAGCGAGACGTCGCCGAACGGGGTAAACGGGTTCAGCACATTGTTGGTGGAAATGGTGGTGAGCACGCCGAGGCTTGCGAGGCGGTGGGCCGGCGTGACGCCGCGGGGAACGAGATGCGTCGCGGCGCGGCCGGTGAGGAAGAGGTCGGTCGCCGGGAGGACGGTGACGGCGATGCCGGCTTCCGCGATCTTCCGGGCGATCTCCGCAAATGCCTCCGGCGGCAGCGCGGACAGTTTCGTGACATGGCCGACGGAGACCCGGCCCTGGTACCCGCGCCGGAGCGTCTCGGCGATGACCGTCGGCAGGTTGGAGCCTTCCGGGTCGAGATCAAAATCCAGATGAAAATCGACGGACACGCCGTGGCGTTCGGCAAGGTCGAAGATGGCGGCGATATGCGCCTGCGGATCGGGATCGGTATAGGGACAGCCGCCGACGAGATCGGCGCCGGACCGCAGCGCCGCATCCAGCATCTCCAGCGTGCCCGGATCGTTGGTCAGACCTTCCTGCGCGAAGGCGCAGATCTCGATGTCAATCAGCGCGCAGTAGTCGGCCCGGAGCTGCTTGATCGCCTCGAACGAGCGGAAGCCGGCGCGTCCGTCGATTTCGACGAAGGTGCGGATGCGGTTCGTGCCGTTGACGATCGCCTGCTCCACGACATCCGCGGCCCTTGCGTAGACGTCCGCCTGCGTAAAGGCGGCCTTGGCGCGCGAGGTCTCGGCCACGGCTTCGGCCAGCGTACCGGTGCAGAGCGTGCAACGGCCGATGATGCCGGCCTTGTCGAGATGCAGGTGGGTTTCCACAAGGCCGCGACAGAGGAGATGGCCCTCGGCATCGCGTTCCGGCGCGTCGCAGACGAAGGATCGCGTTGCGCTTTCGGCGATGCCGGCTATGACGCCGTTTTCGAACGCGATATCGGTTACGCCTTCCCTTCCCTGCAGGCGGGCATTGCGGATCACGAAATCGATGGTCATTGTTGCCTCGCGATCGCTCGGGTGCAGACCCCATAGCATTTCTTGTTCAGGCCGATTCACCTGAACAAGAAATGCTATAGATTCAAAGTGTAGAGCGACCTTTGCGCGTTCAGATGAACGCGTGGCGCTCTAGGGATCGGCGAACTTGAAACGGGTTTTCGCGGGAACGCAAGGCCGGAGATGGCGATGAATCGATGAGCGGGCAGCAGTCCACGGAAACGTTTGGGATGGCGGGCAAGGAACCTGCGCGCGGGCGCGACGGCATGGTCACCAGTCCGCATGTTCTGGCAAGCGAAGCCGGTGCACGGGTGTTGCGGGAGGGCGGCAATGCGCTGGAAGCCTGTATCGCGACAGGCGCTGCCATTGCCGTGCTCTACCCGCACTTCTGCGGTCTTGGCGGCGATGCCGTGTGGATCGTTGCCGATCCCGATGGCCGGCGGACCTGCTTTCTCGGCATCGGGCAGGCGGCGCGGCAACTGCCCGCGCGAAGCGGAAATGAGGCCGGCATTCCCCTTCGCGGTGCGGGCTCGACGCTGACCAGCGCCTGCGTGGTGGACAGCTGGGGGCATGCGCATGCCTACTCCGTGCGGCACTGGGGCGGAACGCGAACCTTCGCCAGCCTGCTGGACGATGCCGTCGGCTTTGCGAAGGACGGATTTCCGGTCACGGCGTCGCAGGCCTTCTGGCTCGACTTCCGCAAGGCGGAGGCCGTGAGCTGGCCGGGTTTTACCGAGGTTTTCATGCCCGGGGGTACTGCTCCGGAGGTTGGTGCGATCTTTCGCCAGCCGCAGCTTGCCCGCACGCTCGAACGGCTGGCGGAAGATGGGCCGCGTGCCTTCTACGAAGGGCTGCTGGCGCAGGCGATCGCAGACGGGTTGCGCGCGGCCGGATCTCCGCTGACAGCAGCGGATCTAGCAGAGACGCGAACGCGGGAAGAGGCACCGGCAAGCCTCGTCTATCGCGGCGTGGAACTGCTGGCGCCACCGCCACCGACGCAGGGCGTGACGACGCTCGCCATCATGGGCATTCTCGCGCATTTCGACCTAACCGAACTTGAGGCCGGAAGCGCCGATCACTTGCATCTCTGCGTCGAGGCCGTGAAGCAGGCCTTTCTCGACCGGCATGGGATTGCCGATCCCGACGTCAGCGAGCAGCGTGTCGATGCGATTCTCGACCCCGGCCATCTCGCCGCCCGGGCGCAGGCTATCGATATCGCCCAGGCTCAGGCCTGGCCGCATGTGTTTCGCACCGGCGACACCGTGTTCTTCGGCGCGACGGATGCCGAGGGGCGCAGCGTCAGCGTGCTCCAGAGCACCTATTTCGACTGGGGAAGCGGTGTGGTCGTGGGCGATACCGGCATTCTCTGGCAAAACCGGGGTGCCGCCTTCTCGCTCGATCCCGGCCATCCCAATGTGCTGGCGCCGGGCAAGCGGCCCTTCTACACGCTCAACCCCGGCATGGGCCTGCGCAACGGGCGCCCGACGCTCATCTACGGAACGCAAGGGGCCGACGGGCAGCCGCAGACGCTGGCCATGCTTCTCACCCGGCTGATCGATTTCGGCGAAGATCCGGCACAGGCGCTTGCCGGCCCGCGGTTTCTTCTCGGCAAGACCTTTTCCGACAGCCGCGACAGCCTGAAGCTCGAAGTGGATGCAGGCGAGGCGGTTTTCGAAACGCTTGCCTCACGCGGCCATTTGCTGTCGCCCCTGCCCGCGCAAAGCCCGATCGCCGGACAGGCGGGCATCATTCGGGTGAACGCGGATGGCACGCTCGACGGTGCGCATGATCCGCGTGGGGATGGCACCGCCATCGCCGTAAGCGATGATATGTCGCCGGCTAAATAGCGATCCGCTGTGGCTGGAAATCCGCACTGTCGTCCGGGGCCACTACATGGCTTTCAGCGGACGCCTTGGGAAAGACGCTGCCGACGCCGATGAGGACCGGATTGTCGTAGCCGATCTCGGAGATGCCGATGTGCATGGTCGATACCGTGCCATGCCAGCGCCGTTCCTCAGCCCGGCTGATGTTGGAGGCGATGACCACCGGCATGTCACCGGACATGCCCTCGGCCATCAGGCGCTCGGCAATGGCAGGGGCCGTGCGGCCGCCCATGTAGAAGACGGTCGTGGTGCGCGGGTCGGCGCAGGCGCGCCAGTCGACATCGGTCGGCAGGCAGCCCTTGCGCGAATGGCCCGTGATGAAGCGGACGGCGTGGGTGTGGTCGCGGTGGGTCAGGGACACGCCGAGGCGAGAGGCGAGCGCGCTGGCGGCGGTGATGCCGGGCACGACCTCCACCGGAATGCCGTGCGCCTGCAGGCAGGCGATCTCCTCGCCGGCCCGGCCGAACACCATGGGATCGCCGCTCTTCAGGCGCACCACGGTCTTGCCGGCCTTGGCAAAGGTGACCATCATCGCGTTGATGTCTTCCTGCTTGCAACTGGTGCGGCCGCCCCGCTTGCCGACCAGCATGCGCTTGGCCTCACGGCGTGCCAGCTCCAGCACATCGCCGGAGACGAGATCGTCGAACAGGATGACGTCTGCGGCCTGCAGCGCGCGGACGGCTTTCAAGGTCAGCAGTTCCGCATCGCCCGGGCCGGCGCCGACCAGCGTGACCTTGCCGAAACCGGGTCCACCGCGCGTCTCCTTGCGCCCGGCGGCCAGACGATCGGCTTCGGCCACGAGGTCCGCGGCACTTTCGGGTGTCGGCACGCTGGTGAAAGCCCGATCGACGAAGCGCTCCCAGAAGGCACGCCGCTCCGGGCCCGGATGCAGACGCGCACTGACAGCGTCGCGGAGCGACTGGGCCAGCATCGACCAGCCCTTGATGCTCTGCGGCAGCAGCGTCTCGATGCGGCGGCGGATCGCCTGCGCCAGGATCGGCGCGGCGCCATCGGTGGAGATCGCGACGACGACCGGTGAGCGGTTGACGATGGAGCCGAACTGGAACTGGCAGAACGCCGGCTTGTCGATGACGTTGACCGGCACGCCGGCAGCGACCGCGGCCTCGTAAAAGGCGCGCGCCTCGTCTTCCTCCTCGCAATCGGCAATGGCGAGAGCGGCACCGGGCATGATGCCTGCGGTCCACGCCTGTGGATGGTGGACGAAGGTGCCACGCGCCCGACCTGCCGCGCTGTCTTCAGCATGAAGCAGGAGCATATCGGCAAAGACGTCGCAAAGCGTGTCGTCGGGTGCGTAGACGTGAACCTCCGCGCCGCAGGCCGCGAGAAGTTCGGCCTTCCAGCACGCGCCTTCCGTGCCGCCGGCAAGGACGACGCGTTTGCCTTCCAGACCCCAGAAGACGGGAAGCTTTGCCAGCGCCTCGACGCGAGGGGTAGACCTTGAGGGCAAACCCTCGCAGGAGACGGTAGCGTTATTCGGCAGCAGCGATACGCGTTCCATTGAGGATCTCCCTGATCTCTGCGCGGCAGGAGCCGCAGTTTGTGCCTGCGTTGAGGGCTTTGCCGATGGCTTCGACCGTGCAGCATCCGCCGGCCGCCGCGGTGACGATCTGGTTGATGCCGACGTTGAAGCAGGAACAGACCGTGGCGCCGGGATCGACCGCCTCGGCGCCCGGGCGGCCCGCGACGACCGCAAAGCGGCGCCGCAGATCGGAATGGACGGCGCCGAGTTGGGCAATGGCCCAGTTTCTGGCGACGGCCACGGGGCGCGGGCTGAGGAAGACGGCGCCGAGCAGCCGCTCGCCATCGAAGAAGGCCAGCCGGATATGGCCGGTGACGGCATCGCGGTAGCCGAGGGGTTCAAGTCCGGGGGGAATGCCGAGCGTTTCGACACTCCACCCGGTCCAGTCGCGATCCTGCACCCCGCCCTCCTCCCCGAGAGGCAGGGGTGCAGCCGCAAACTCCATCCGCCAGCCACCGGCAGCCCGGGCAAGAGCGTGATAGGCGAGCGGATGAGAGGAGGATTTGGAGATTTCGGGCTTTTCGACCGAGATGGCAAAGCCGTAGAGCCCGACATCGAGCTTGGCGGCAGCGACGGCGACATGCTTGGAGGCGGGCTGACCGGACACGGGATCCACCAGCCCCGGCACCAGCGCATCGATGCGGGCGGCGGAGGCGAACTGGTCGTTCCAGTGCATGGGCGCAAACAGGTGCCCCGGCTTCTGGCGCGGGGTTACGAGGGCGCGCAGCACCGCCCGTCCCTGCGGGCTTTCCAGCACCACGAGGTCGGCCGGCGTCAGACCGAGCGCCTTGGCATCGTCGGGGTGGATCTCCACGAAGGGTTCGGCGAAATGCGCGGTCAGGCGCGCTGTCTTGCCGGTGCGCGTCATCGTGTGCCACTGGTCGCGAATACGGCCGGTATTGAGCGCAAACGGATGTGCCGCTGTCGTCCGTTGATCCCGGGCGGGGATGACGGGCACGAAGCGCGCCCGGCCATCCGGATGGTAGAAGCGACCGTCTGCGAAGAAACGGCTGTCGGCCGCATTCGGGGCCGTGCCGGCTGGCTGTGGCCACTGGAAGGGCGCGAGCGCGTCGTAGGTATCCACCGTGATATCGGCATGGGCGCCGATGTCGAAATCGCGGTTTCCCTCGTTCTCAAAGGCGGAGAGTGCGGCGTGCTCGGCAAAGACGGCGGCAGGGCCGGCAAAATCAAAAGCTGTATCAAAGCCCATGCGCCGGGCGACCTCAGCCATCTGCCACCAGTCGGCTTTCGCCTCGCCCGGTGCGCTCAGAAACGCCCGCTGGCGCGAGATGCGGCGTTCGGAATTGGTGACCGTGCCGTGCTTTTCGCCCCAGCCGAGCGATGGCAGCAGCACATGGGCGTGCGCCGTCGTATCGGTCTCGGCCATGACGTCGGAGACGACGACGAAGGGACAGGATACCAGCGCCGCCCGTACGAGATCTGCTTCGGGCATGGAGACGACGGGGTTGGTCGCCATGATCCAGATCGCCTTCACCCGGCCATCCGCGACGGCGCGGAAGAGATCGACGGCCTTCAGGCCCTGCTTGTCGGCGATGACAGGCGACTGCCAGAAGCGCTGGACCGTGTCGCGATCCTCCGCACGCTCGATCGCCATATGAGCGGCGAGCATGTTGGCAAGGCCTCCGACCTCACGTCCGCCCATGGCATTCGGCTGGCCGGTCAGCGAGAACGGCCCCATGCCGGGCCTGCCGATGCGGCCGGTGGCGAGGTGACAGTTGATGATGGCATTGACCTTGTCGCTGCCGGAAGAAGACTGGTTGACCCCTTGGCTGTAGCAGGTGACGACGCGCTCGCTGGCCGCAAACAGCGCGTAGAAGGCTTCGATATCCGCTGCATCGAGCCCCGTGCTTTCCGCCACGTCGGCGATGCCGAGATCTGCGACGTGGGAGAGGGCCGCATCGAAGCCTTGCGTGTGATCGTCGACGAAAGCCCGGTCGAGCATGCCTCTCGTGGCAAGATCGGCGAGCAGGCCGCCGAACAAGGCCGTGTCGCCGTCGGGCAGAATCGACAGGTGCAGGTCGGCGATATCGCTCGTCGCGGTGCGGCGCGGATCGATGACGACCACCTTCATCTGCGGCCGCGCGGCCTTGGCAGTGGCGAGGCGCTGGTAGATGACCGGGTGGCACCAGGCGAGGTTGGAGCCGGTGAGGACGACGAGATCGGCAAGCTCGATATCCGCATAGGTGCCCGGCACCGTATCCGACCCGAAGGCACGCCGATGGCCGGCAACCGAGGAGGACATGCAGAGGCGGGAATTGGTGTCGATGTTCGCCGAGCCGATGAACCCCTTCATCAGTTTGTTGGCGACATAATAGTCCTCGGTCAGGAGCTGGCCCGAGACATAGAAGGCGACCGAGTCCGGTCCGTGCTGCCGAATGGTGTCAGCGAACGTCGTGGCAACGAGATCCAGCGCCGCATCCCAGGATGCAGGCGCGCCTGATATGTGCGGCGTGAGCAGGCGACCGTCGAGATCGATGGTTTCGGCGAGCGCCGAGCCCTTGGAGCAGAGCCGGCCGAAGTTCGCCGGATGATCGGGATCGCCCCGCACCGAAACCGCACCGGTCTCCTCGACGCGAGCGATGACGCCGCAGCCGACACCGCAATAGGGACAGGTGGTCTTGGTTTCTACGGGCATCGATATTTCCCAAGGTTGACGCGAGGGGTAGCCCCTCATCCGGCTGCCGCCACCTTCTCCCCGCAAGCGGGGAGAAGGGATTTGTGGCACGGGCTCAGACTCGATCATGAGCCTTCGAGATAGAAGCAAGCGCTTGCCGCATGTCCCTTCTCCCCGCCTGCGGGGAGAAGGTCCCGGCAGGGAATGAGGGGCTGATACCGGCCCCTATTCCGCCGCGACCAGGAGACTGAGAGTATCGACCGCGATCGACAGGAGGCCGTCGCGGTTGCGGATGGGGATGGTGCGAACCTCGCCTTCGTCGGCACCCTGCGCCTGACCGGTTTCGAGCGAGATCACCATGTTGTGCAGCGGGCACGTGACAGATGTGCCGTGGACGATGCCCTGCGATAGGGGGCCGGCCTTGTGGGGGCAGCGGTCCTCCATCGCAAAGACCTGATCGTCCGCCGTGCGGAAGACGGCGATGCGGCCCTGGGGCGTACGGACGCAGCGGGCACCGCGCAGGGGAATGTCGTGAATCGTGCCGATATCGACCCAGTTGACGCCCAAACCAGCCTCGAAACCGGCCGCATCGCTTTCCCGGATGTTCTTCGTTTCCATCGCCATCACTCCGCCGCTTCCGCCATGCCGACGACGGCCATGGGTTTGAACTCGTGCTTGTCCTTGCCGGAAACGCGCTCCGACCAGGGATCGACCTGTGCGAATGTCTGGGAGAAGACGAAGCGGTCGAAATAGCCCTTGCGCTTTTCCGCGTCGCCCATGATCTGGCGGCGGATTTCGTCCAGCCCGACGCGCTTTGCCCATTTGTAGATGCGCTCGAGGTAGCGGCCCTGCTCGCGGTACATCTGCGCCAGCGCCACGATGTGTTCGAGGGCTTCGTCTTCGGTGGCGACGAGGCCCAGCACTTCGGTGCCCTTGATGTCGAGGCCGGCAGCGCCTGCAAAATGGATCTCGTAGCCACTATCGACGCAGATGACGCCGATGTCCTTGCAGGTCGCTTCCGCGCAGTTGCGCGGACAGCCGGACACGGCGAGCTTCAGCTTGGCCGGTGTCCAGGAGCCCCACATGAACTTCTCCAGCCGGATTCCGAACCCGGTCGAATCCTGCGTGCCGAAGCGGCACCAGTCCGTGCCCACGCAGGTCTTCACGGTACGAAGACCTTTGGCATAGGCCTGCCCCGAGACGAAGCCGGCCTTGCCGAGATCCGCCCAGACGGCCGGCAGGTCTTCCTTGTGGATGCCTAGAAGGTCGATGCGCTGCCCGCCGGTCACCTTGACCATGGGGATCTCGAACTTGTCGACCACGTCGGCGATGGCGCGCAGTTCGCCAGCATTGGTGACCCCGCCCCACATTCTGGGAACGACGGAATAGGTGCCGTCCTTCTGGATGTTGGCGTGGACGCGTTCGTTGATGAAGCGCGACTGGTAGTCGTCGGCATACTCATCCGGCCAGTCGCAGACGAGATAGTAGTTGAGCGCCGGCCGGCACTTGGCGCAGCCGCAGGAGGTCTTCCACTCCAGTTCCTGCATGACGGCCGGAATGGTCTTGAGCCCCTTGGCGACGATCAGGCGGCGCACGTCGTCGTGGCCGAGATCGGTGCACTTGCACATGGGCTGGACGGCCGCCGGGTTGTAGCTGTCGCCGAGCGTCAGCACCATCAGCTGCTCGACGAGGCCGGTGCAGGAGCCGCAGGAGGCGGAGGCCTTGGTATGGGCGCGCACGTCGTCGAGCGACGTCAGGCCCTTGGCGTTGATCGTGCCGACGATCTTGCTCTTACAGACGCCGTTGCAGCCGCAGATTTCCGCATCATCCGGCAAGGCTGCAACGGCCGCCGTAGGGTCCAGCGGGCTGCCCCCCTGATAGGCCTGGCCGAAAATAAGGGTATCGCGCATCTCGGAGATGTCGGTTCCCCGTTTGATCATGTCGAAGAACCAGGCGCCGTCGGCCGTTTCTCCGTAGAGAACGGCACCGACGATGCGATTGTCCTTCAGCACGAGGCGCTTGTAGACGCCGGCGGTGGCGTCGCGCAGCACGATCTCCTCGCGGTCCTCGCCTTCGGCGAAGTCGCCGGCCGAGAACAGGTTGATGCCGGTGACCTTGAGCTTGGTGTTGACGACGGAGCCCCGATACTCGGACGCGCCGCCGATCAGCCGATCCGCGAGTGTCTTCGCGCTTTCGTAGAGCGGTGCGACGAGGCCGTAGCAGACGCCGCGGTGCTCGGCGCATTCGCCGAGCGCGTAGATCGAGCCGTCCGACGTCATCATGCCGTCGTCCACCACGATGCCGCGATTGGTGACGACGCCTGCATCCTTGGCGAGCTGGGCTGCCGGGCGGATGCCGACGGCCATCACGACGATGGTGCCTTCGATCACCCGGCCGTCTTCAAGCTCGATGCCCTCGACCTTGTCCTCGCCGACGATGCGCTTGGTGTTCGCCTTGGTGATGATCTCGATGCCGCGATCGTTCAGGGCCTTTTCAAGCAGGTAGGCCGCCGGCGGATCGAGCTGGCGCTCCATGATGGTGGGCATGATGTGGATGACGGTGACATCCATGCCCTGGCGCTTGAGACCGTAGGCGGCCTCAAGCCCGAGCAGGCCGGCGCCGATGACGATGGCACGACCGCCGCGCTTGGTGGCATCGAGCATCTTCTCGACATCGTCCAGATCGCGATAGGCCAGCACGCCGGGCAGCGTGTGTCCCGGCACGGGGATGATGAAGGGCAGCGAGCCAGTCGCGATGACCAGCTTGTCGTAGCTCTCGGTGACGCCGTTCGCCGAGGTCACGGTCTTGGCGGTGCGGTCAATGCCGGTGACCTTCGCGCCCTTGTGCAGCGTCACGCCGTGGCGGGCGTACCAGTCGTCGCCATGGATGACGATGTCTTCGTAGAGCTTCTCGCCGGAGAGGACCGGCGACAGCATGATGCGGTCGTAGTTGACGCGCGGCTCGGCGTTGAAGATCACGACGTCGTAGAGGCCGGGGGCCTGTTCGAAGAGTTCTTCCAGCATGCGGCCGGGCGCCATGCCGTTGCCGATGATGACCAGTTTCTGTTTCATGTCATCCTCTCCTTCAAGCGGCTTCCACGAGGCGGTGGCGCTCGTAGAGGAATTTCAGGACGGCTTCCCGGCACTTCAGGTAGCTGCGGTCGGTGGCCAGCTCGATGCGGTTGCGCGGGCGGGCGATCGGCACGTCGAGGATCTCGCCGATGCGGGCCGCCGGGCCGTTGGTCATCATGACGATGCGGTCGGAGAGCAGCACGGCCTCGTCCACGTCGTGCGTGATCATCAGCACGGTGTTGCCGAGTTTCGCATGGATCTGCATGACCTGATCCTGCAGGTGGGCGCGGGTGAGCGCATCGAGCGCGCCGAAGGGCTCGTCGAGCAACAGCACCTTCGGCTCCATGGCGAGCGCACGGGCGATGCCGACACGCTGCTTCATACCGCCGGAGACTTCGGACGGCTTCTTGTCCTTCGCATGGGTCATCTGCACAAGATCGAGATTGCGCATGACCCAGTCATGGCGTTCCGCCTTCGACTTCTTGCGGGAGAAGACCTTGTCGACGGCAAGCGACACGTTTTCGTAGACGGTGAGCCAGGGAAGAAGCGAGTGGTTCTGGAAGACCACCGCGCGCTCCGGGCCGGGCTCGGAGACTTCCTTATTTTCGAGCAGCACCGCACCGCTGGTGACTTTGGTCAGGCCGGCGACGAGGTTGAGCAGCGTGGACTTGCCACAGCCGGAATGACCGATGATCGAGATGAACTCGCCCTTTTCGACGCCGAGCGAGACCTGCTTGAGGACTTCGGAGACCTGGCCGTTGCGCTCGAACGACTTGTCGACCAGTTCGATGGAGAGATAGCTTTTTGCCATGGGAACGTCCTCCTTCAGGCCGTTGCGGTGCCGCGGGTGACCAGGCGGCCGATGAATGCGATGAAGCGATCGAGGAAGAAGCCGACGACGCCGACGTAGATAAGGGCGACGATGATGTCGCTGATGAGCGACGAATTCCACGCATCCCAGATGAAGAAGCCGATGCCGACGCCGCCGATGAGCATCTCTGCCGCGACGATGGCGAGCCACGACAGGCCGATGCCGATGCGCAGGCCCGTGAAGATGTAGGGAGCGGCGGCCGGCAACATGATCTTGGCGAAATATTCGAACTGGTTAAGGCGCAGCACCTTGGCGACGTTCTGGTAGTCCTGCGGGATATTGCGGATACCGACGGCGGTGTTGATGATGACCGGCCAGACCGCGGTGATGAAGATGACGAAGATCGCCGAGGGATTGCCGTCCCGGAAGGCGGCGAGCGATAGCGGCAACCAGGCAAGCGGCGGCACGGTGCGCAGGATCTGGAAGATCGGGTCGAGACCCTTCATGGCCCACTGGCTTTGCCCGACGAGCACGCCCATGGCGATGCCGACGACGGCGGCGATGGCATAGCCGACCGCCACGCGCTGAAGGCTGGCCATGATGTGCCAGGCCATGCCCTGATCGGTGCCCTGACCGATGTAGAAGGGGTGGACGATGAGATCCCAGCTCTCGGCCATCACCCGGGTCGGAGATGGCAGGCTCGATGTCGGGGAGGAACAGATGAGCTCCCAGGCGGCCAGCAGCACGAGCAGCGTGACGAGCGGCGGCACGAGATCACCTGCAATGGCCGAGAGGCGCCGCATGAGCTGCGATGGGGCCGGACGCTTGGCCGGCGCGGAGAAGGTGACGACCTGGGCGCTCGGCTTTGCCTTGGCGGGGGCCGTGTTCAGATTGGTGACGGACATGCCGGTCTCCTGAGAATGAGGGTTGCAGCCGACGCCACCAGCGCCGGCCCATCGGGTCCGGTCAGGCGAAGCGCTTGATCGACAGGCTCTGCAGGTAGGCTTCCGGGTTTGCCGGGTCGAAGGTCTTGCCGTCGAAGAAGGTCTCGAGCCCACGCGATGTGGAGGCGGGCACGTCGGTGATGCCGAGATCCTTGGCGGCGGCGCGCCAGATGTCCTCGCGGTTGACCTTGGAGATCAGCGCCTTGATGTCGGTGTCCGGTGCATATTTGCCCCAGCGCATATCCTCGGTCAGGAACCAGGCGTCATGGCTCTGGTAAGGGTAGGAAGCGTGGTCGGCCCAGAACTTCATGAGGTGCGGGCTCTGGTCGACCACCTTGCCGTTGCCGTAGTCGTACTGACCCTTCAGGCGGCCGACGATGTCCTTGGCCGGCACGTTGAACCAGGCACGCTTGCCGATGATGGCGGCCAGCTCGTCCTTGTTGGCCATGTCGTCGCACCATTGCTGGGCTTCCATGATGGCCATGGTCAGCGCCTTGGCGGCATTCGGGTTGGCTTCGACCCAGTCGCTGCGCATCGCGAAGGATTTTTCGGGGTGCTTGTCCCAGATCTCGGCCGTGTTGACCGCGGTGTAGCCGATGCCCTGGTTGACCAGCTGCGCATTCCACGGCTCGCCGACGCAGAAACAGTCCATGGTGCCGACCTTCATGTTGGCGACCATCTGCGGCGGGGGAACGACGATGGTTTCGACATCCGTATCCGGATCGATGCCGCCAGCGGCCAGCCAGTAGCGGATCCAGAGATCGTGCGTTCCGCCGGGGAAGGTCATTGCGACCTTGGCAGCCGTGCCCTCGGCCTTCTTCTTGGCGAAAACTTCCTTCAGCACGCCCGAGTCGATGCCGACCTTCAAATCCGCATAGGCCGAGCCGACGGAGATCGCCTGGGCATCGAGGTTGAGCCGGGCGAGGATGGACATGGGCAGCGGCTGGTTGTTCTGGGTCACCTTGCCGGCCGAGATGAGGTAGGGCATGGGGGTGAGGATATGCGCGCCGTCGATGCCGTTGCCGGCCGAGCCGAGCACCAGATTGTCGCGCGTTGTGCCCCAGGACGCCTGCTTGACGACATTCACCTCGGTCATGCCGTGCTTGTCGAAGAAGCCCTTTTCCTTGGCGATGATCAGTGGCGAGCTGTCCGTCAGCGCGATGAAGCCGAGCGTTGCCTTGGTGGTTTCCGGCCCTGCGCCTTGCGCAAAGGCGCCACTGGGGAAAGCAGCCTTCATGGCCGTGAGGAGCGCTGCGGTGGCCGTGGTCTTGAGGATCGAGCGGCGGCTCAGGGACGGGGTCGGAATGCGGGTCATCGAAGGATATCCTCTGGTGAAACGGGCGGAAGCGGGGAAATTTCGGCACAAAAAAACGCCGCTCGGAAAATGCATCTCAAGGAGCCTGAAGCTCCGGAGCAAAAACCTTGCGACGTCGGTGTCATTGGGTGAGCGCGTCTTGCGCTCTTTCGCTTCAATCGCCGTTGACTGAGCAGTGTCTTACAAGCAAGTGGCGTGCCAAGTGCTGGAAACCTGATCAACAGATTGTTTCAAATAGAAAATCATGATCGTGCTTGAAATATAACCAATCTGCTCTTTGCTTATCTTCTAGCCACATGCCTGCAACGCAGCGAAATGCATGCATCGCAAAACGGCATCGTCACCATCAGGCGTCGTCGCTGAAGGAGCCCGCAACCCGCTCGTAGCGGACGGGAAAGGCGGCGACATAATCCGGGATGGCCTGAGGATCGAAGGTGAAGCCATCCATGAAGCGGTCGCCGAAGGATGTCCCTTCCGCCCTGAGATCGGCATCGGCGGGGCCTGTACCCAAAGCGGCGCGATAGAGATCGGGCCGGTAGGCCGAGAGGGCCTTTTCCGCCAGCGCCGGCGACCACTCGGCCTGCCCCCAGCGGAGCATTTGGCTATAGGTCCAGAGCGCGTGGCTCGGCCGGGGATAGTTCGCAAAGCCGCCATGGAAGGTGAAGTAATCCGGGATCACCCGACGCTCGCCGGTATCATCGAGGCTGAACTCGCCGGCGAGCACCCGGCGGATGATATCGACCGGAGCGGCGATGTAGTTCGGCTGCGCGAGAAGCGCTGCGAGTTCGTCGTGGTTTTCGCCCCTGTCGCACCACCGGGCGGCGGCATCCAGCGCGACCAGCAGGCGGGACACGGTTTCGGGATGGCTCTCCGCCCAGTCCGGCCGCATGCCGATGACCTTTTCGGGCGCCGACGGCCAGATGTCCTGTTTGGCGGCGACGATGCGGCCGACGCCGCGTTCAGACGCCACCATATTCCAGGGCGCCCCGACGCAGAAGCCGTCGATGGCGCCTGCGGCCAGCGCATCGGAGGTCAACGGCGGGGGAACGACGACGAGCTTCACGTCGAGGTCCGGATCGATGCCGCCGGCGGCGAGCCAGTAGCGGAACTCGTAATTGTGAGACGAGAACGGATAGGTCATTCCGAAGGTGGGCGGCGCCTCGCCGGCATCCCGCATCCCGTCGAGAACGCGGCGGAGCACCCTTGCATGCGCGAGCGCATCGGCGCCTTCCGGCGCGCCTGCGTCGCGCATGCGGGCAAAGAGCCGGGTCGAGAGCGTTATGGCATTGCCGCCGCGCCCCAGCGAAAACGGCGTGATCGTCGGCGACGGATTGGAGCCGAGCCCCAGCATGGAGGCAACGGGCATCGGCGAGAGCATATGGGCAATGTCGAACTGGCGAAATGCCAGGCGGTCCCGCACATTGGCCCAGGACACGTCCCGCACGAGGTCGAGCGCCAGTCCCTCGCGGGCCGCGAAACCAAATTCGGCCGCCGCAATCAGCACGGAAGCATCGACAAGCGGAATGAAGCCGGCCCTGAGGACGCGTGCACCCTCGCTCTTCGCACCGCGTGCCGGTGCCGCAAGGGCAGCGCCGGGCGCCGCAGACGCTGCGCCGGGGGAGATCAGCGTTGTCGTCATGGGCGTATCCTCCGGTCTGTGGGGCGGCAGCGGAACGCAGCGATCATGTCAGCAGACCCGCCGCCGTCACGACGCTTTGCGCGATATCGGCGATCTTCTTCTTCTCGTTCATGGCGGTCTGCCGCAACAGGGTGAACGCCTCCTCCTCGGAGAGACCGCGCATCTTCATCATGATGCCCTTGGCGCGTTCCACGACCTTGCGCTCCTCGAGCGCGGATCTCGCTTCCGCTAGTTCCCGCTGCAGCCTGGAGAACGCGTTGAACCGGCTGACGGCCATGTCGAGGATCGGCTTCACCCGCTCCTTGCGCAGCCCATCGACGATATAGGCGGAAACGCCGGCATCGACGGCCGCCTCGATCGAGGCCGTATCCGAACGATCGACGAACATGGCGATCGGGCGGCTGACGGTGCGGGTCAGCTGGAAGAGATGCTCCATCATGTCCCGGTTCGGATTTTCGAGGTCGATGATGATGACATCCGGCTTCAGCGTCTCGATAATCCGGGCAACGCCGTTGACCTCGTGGATCACCGTGACCTTGAGATGCCCGGCCTCGCGCAGGCCCTCCTCGATGATCGAGGACCGGATGGCATTTTCATCGATGACGAGGATCGTGAGATCGGCGTGGCGCATTCGCCTATTCTTGTGCAGCGCAACAGAATGCGCAAGCGCTCCTGTGCCAAGATTTCGGGATGCCGACGGGCGGCGCGTCTTCGGGCTTGCTCGCGACCGGACAATAATTGTAACGGTGTGTTCGAAACGGCAGGGATACAGTGTCCGCCTGGGCTCGCAGGCGCCGTGACAGACGGCGCTTGGCGCCTCGAGACGGACGTATCGAGCGAGCTGTTTCGCGCACGCAACGTGTCTTGCCCGGTGCGAGACGTGAAGGAAAGTCTGGCATTCCATGACCGCATCCGCCGGCCCTGCCCAGCAGGACACCGCAGGCACGAAGAAATTTCTCGTCCTGCTCATGGGATCCATCGGCGTCGTCTATGGCGACATCGGAACCAGCCCGCTCTATGCGTTTCGCGAAGCGCTCCGCCCATTCTCGCATGACGGCATCAGCCATAACGAGGTCATCGGCCTCATCTCGCTGATGGTCTGGACGCTGACGATCATCGTCACCTTCAAATATGTCCTCTTTCTCCTGCGCGCCGACAATGACGGCGAAGGCGGCACGCTGTCGCTTCTCGCCCTTCTGATGAAGAAGACGGGCCGCTACATGCCGGTGCTGTTCTTCGCGGGCATCATCGGCGCCGCCCTGTTCATCGGGGATGCCATGATCACGCCGGCGCTGTCGGTGATGTCCGCCGTCGAGGGGCTGAAGCTCGTGACACCGGCGCTGAGCGGCTACGTCCTACCGATCTCAGCCGCGATGATGGTCGGCCTCTTCGCCGTACAGTCGCGCGGCACGGCTGCCGTCTCCAACTTCTTCGGGCCGATCACGGTTCTCTGGTTCCTGGCCATGGCCTGGGGCGGCCTCCTGCATATCGGCGACGACTACACGATCCTCGAAGCGCTCAATCCGATCAACGCCGTCTGGTTCATCACCCATGCCGGCTTCGTCGGGCTCATCGTGCTCGGCGCGGTGTTCCTCACCGTCACCGGGGCCGAAGCGCTCTATGCCGATCTCGGCCATTTCGGCCGCAAGCCGATCCAGGTCGCGTGGTTCATCCTCGTCTTCCCGTCGCTGGCGCTGAACTATCTCGGCCAGGGCGCCTTCGTGCTGGCGCATCCGGAGGCAGCGGAAAACCCGTTCTATCTGATGTATCCCGACTGGGCGCTGCTGCCGATCGTGCTTCTGGCCACGGCTGCCACCATCATCGCCAGCCAGGCCGTCATCACCGGCGCCTTCTCGCTCGCGCGTCAGGCCGTTCATCTCGGGTTCCTCCCGCGCCTTCAGATCACCTTCACCTCCGAGACGAATACGGGGCAGATCTACGTTCCCGCCGTCAACACGCTGCTCTTCGTCGGGGTTCTCGTGCTCATCTTCACCTTCGGGGATTCGGAGTCGCTGGCGACCGCCTATGGTATCTCGGTCACCGGCGCGATGGTGGTGACGACGCTGATGGCGTTCCAGTTCCTGCGCTCGGTGTGGAAATGGAGCGCCGTTGCCGCCGGCGCCGTTCTCCTGCCGCTGCTGCTTCTCGAAACGGTCTTCCTCGCCGCCAACCTCCTCAAGATCCATGATGGCGGCTGGGTGCCCGTCCTACTGGCGGCCACCATCATGGTCATCATGTGGACATGGCGGAAGGGCTCGATGATCCTGCGCGAGAAGACTGCGCGCAACGACATCCCGCTCGAAACCTTCATCCGGTCGATCGAGAAGAAGTCCGATCACGCCCCGGTCGCCGTTCCCGGCACGGCCGTGTTCCTGACCAGCGTGCCCGACAAGACGCCGGCGGTGCTGCTGCACAATATCAAGCACAACCACGTCCTGCACGAGCAGAACGTCATCCTGACGGTTCGCACCGCCGACACGCCCTATGTGCCGCCTGCGTCCCGCATCGAACTCGTCCGGATTTCCGATCGCTTCCTCCGCATCCAGATCACATTCGGATTCATGGACGACCAGAACGTGTCCAAGGCGCTGGGTCTCTGCAAGAAGGCAGGCTTCAAGTTCGAGATCATGCAAACGTCGTTTTATGTCGGACGGCGCAACCTGATCAGCGACCCGAACTCCGGTCTGCCCAAGTGGCAGGATCGCCTCTACATCGCGCTCGCCGGCATCGGCATCGACCCTTCCGACTACTTCCGCCTGCCGGCAAACCGGGTGGTGGAGCTCGGCGAACAGGTAACGATCTGATCGCGGAGCATGCGTACCGCGCCCCACGCTCGATCCTGTATCCCGCATTGCAGCATTTGGCCCTGGGAAGGCCTCTATCCTATGGCATTGCGGGAGGCCTTCTGCTAACCACCGCCGCGTAGAGGCTTGGCATGGGGGCGGATTCCCGGGCCATACGCATGAGGCCCCTGTCGGTCGGCACCATCCAGCAGGCCTTAAAACCTGCACATTTTCAGGTCATCCACCGCCTGTTTGAAGTACATTCATCCTCCATTCATGCAAGGAAGGTCTTTCTTCTTTTATGGTCGGTAGAAAACAAAATGAATCACTCGACAAACGTGCCCGCTTGTTGCTGTACTCATCAAGGCGCTGGCTGTTGCGCCGTAAAGTTGAAAATTTAGACGCATATATCCACGATATTTGTTTTAGTTATACCTCACATACACAGAGTCATTGTGTCCGAGTCCCGAGGCAGGGACTGCCATCCAGGAGAAGTTCTGATTGATTTTTCGGGACCCAAGTGCAATCAGCAAGTCACACCGCAGACAGTTCAGAGCGTTCGATAAAAGATGACAGCAGAAATCATAGGGCGCGCCTGCGTCGCTCCGGGAGCTGATTCGCCTCAAGCGCTTTTCCGGCTTCTGCGGCAGGGCAAATGTGCGGTAACGCAGATTCCATCGGATCGGTGGGACCTTGCTCGCTTCTGGCATCCCGAGATGGGCAACCCCGGCAAGACCTATTCGTTTGCCGCTGGGGTGATCGACGACATCTATGGTTTCGATCCCGCCGCCTTCGGCATGTCGCAGCGCGAAGCCATGTATATGGATCCGCAGCAGCGCGTTCTCTTGCAACTGGCATGGCGCGCGGTCGAAGACGCCAACATCTCGCTGACCTCGCTCCAGGGCGAAAATGTCGGCGTCTATGTCGGCGCGTCGAGCCTCGACCATGCGAACCTCACGGTCGAAGACCCGGCGGCTGCCGGCCCCTACTTCATGACCGGCAATACGCTGTCCGTCATTTCAAACCGGATCTCCCACATCTTCGGGCTCAGCGGCCCGTCCATGACCATCGATACGGCCTGTTCGTCCTCCATCGTCGCGCTCGATCAGGCGATGCGGGCGCTGAATGCCGGAGAGATCGACACCGCCATCGTCGGCGGCATCAATATTCTCGCTCATCCCCTGCCATTCGTCGGCTTTGCGCAGGCGCGCATGCTGTCGCCCGAAGGCCTGTGCCGCGCCTATGACAATGACGGCGCTGGCTATGTGCGTGCAGAAGGCGGCGTCGTGTTCGTCCTGCGCCGCTCCGATCGGGCCCGGCAGGAAAAGGATCGCAGCTACGCGCGTATCGTCGCGACGGGCACCAACTCGGCCGGCCGCACGAACGGCATTTCGCTGCCGTCGCGCGAGTCCCAGGCAGCCCTGCTGCGGTCGATCTACGAAGGCAACAATATCGACGCCAACCAGGTCGCCTTCGTCGAAGGCCATGGGACCGGCACCAAGGTCGGCGACCCGGCGGAAGTCTGGTCGATCGGCACGGTCATCGGCACCAACCGGCGCGCGCCGGTACCGATCGGCTCCATCAAGTCGAATATCGGGCACACCGAGCCCGCCTCCGGCCTCTTCGGCATGCTGAAGGCCGTCATGGCGCTCGAGAACAATTATCTCCCGGCATCGCTGCATTTCGATACGCCGAACGAAAACATCGACTTCGACGGATTGAACGTGCGCGTCACGGCGAACCCGATCGAGCTTCTGCGCGGCAAGCGCGCGCGCCTCGCCGGCATCAACTCCTTCGGCTTCGGCGGCGCCAATGCGCATGTCGTGATTTCCGATCCCGAGCCCGTATCCGAAGACCGCCAGCGCAACGCGGCTTCCGGTCATATGTTCATGGCGAGCGCCCATACGGCGAGCAGCCTCGAAGAGCTTCTGCGCGCCTACAAGTCGTCCTTCGCCAAGGCCTCCCGCGAGGAAGCCCGTGCCATCATCGCCGCGTCCGGTGCCAACCGCACGGCCATGCGCCACCGCTTTGCGGCACGCAGCGAGAACCCCGAAGACATCATCCGCGCTATTTCGAGCCATATCGAAGCTCCGGCGTCCGATCTCGGCGAGACCGGCGAAGCCGTGACGCGGGATGCGAAGGTCGCCTTCGTGTTTTCCGGAAACGGCTCGCAGTGGGCCGGCATGGGTGCGGACGCCTTCCGCGAAAACCTGCATTTCCGCCAGTGCTTCACCTCGATCAGCGCTCTGTTCAAGTTCCACGCGGACCTCGATCTCGCAGCGCTGCTGACCGATCCGGACCTTGCCCATAAGCTGGCCGACACCAAGATCGCCCAGCCGCTGCTCTTTGCGGTGCAGGCAGCCCTGTCGGATTCGCTGGTTGCCATGGGAATCAAGCCGACGGCCGTTTTCGGCCATTCCGTCGGCGAAATCGCTGCAGCCTATGCGGCCGGCGCCCTGTCGCTGGTCGATGCGGTGGCGATCGTCGCAAAACGCTCGCTGCATCAGGACCTGCTGGCCGGCAAAGGCACCATGGCCGCCGTCATGCTCGGCGACGAAGCCGCTCAGGCCTTCGCAGAGAAGCACGGCATCGCCAATGTCTGCGTCGCCGCCGTCAATGCCCGCAACTCCGTGACCATCTCGGGGCCCGTGGCCGAAGTGACCGCGTTCCGGGATGCCGCCCGCAAGGCGAAGATCCCGGTCCAGATCCTCGACATCAACTACCCGTTCCACCACCCGATCATCGACCAGGCCAAAAAAGCCTTCATGGGCGATATTCCGGACCTGGCGCCGCGCACCACCGAGATCGCCTATCTCTCCACCGTCACCGGCGAGCGCCTCGACGGGTCTCAGCTGGATGTCGACTACTGGTGGAAGAACGTGCGCGAGCCGGTTCGCTTCCAGGCCGCGACGGAAGCGGCCATCGCGCTCGGCTGCACGCTGTTCCTCGAAATCTCGCCACGCCCGATCCTGTCGTCCTACGTCAAGGAAACGATCAAGGCGGCGACCGCGCCGGGCATCGTGGTGCCCACCTTGCTGAAGGAAGTTGCGGCCAAGGGGATCGACCCGGTGTCGCGCGCCATGGCCCGCGCCATCGCGCATGGTGCCGACTGCAATCCGGCACGCCTCTTCGGCAAGCGGAATGCGTCCGTGCGCCTGCCGCTGCTGCCGTTCGAGCCGACCGAACTCCGGCCGGCCGTCACCAGCGATAGCGCCGACCTCTTCGGCCGCGGCTCCCGCGTTCCCTATACGCTTGCCGGCTGGCGCGCCGATCTGAACGGTGGCAGCTGGAAGAACCATATCGACGGACATCTCTTTCCGGATCTCGCCGAACACGTCGTCGATGGAAAGTCCATCCTGCCGGGCAGCGGCTTCATCGAGATCGCGATCTCCGCGGCGCAGCAGTTCTATGGCACCAGCGAGGTCGAGATCACCAATCTTGAAATCGTACGCCCGCTGGAACTCGGCGACACCAGGATCATGGAGCTCTCGACGCTTCTGTCACCGGAAACCGGCGACATCGAAATCCGCTCGCGCGAGCGCCTGACGGAAGACGACTGGGCGGTGCATGCGGTTGCCCGCTGCCGCAAGCCGATCGCGCGCAACGACCACATCCGGCCTGACTTCAAGGGTCTCGAAAAGACGGAAACCGTTCTTGCGGCGAAGGCCTACGAGACAGCGCGGCAGTTCGGACTGGATTACGGTCCGAGATTCCAGCTGCTGTCGAAAGCCGTCGCGTTCGGCGAACGGTTCATCGATGTCGAGCTGAAGACGCCGTCCGAGGCGGGACACCCCTTCGTGTCCTACAGCCTCAATCCGATCTCCGTCGATGCGACCTTCCACGGCATGGTGGCGCTGTTTGGCCGGTTTACCGGCGAAGCTGGCGGCGCACCCTATATCCCCGTTCGGTTCGGCTCGGTTCGGCTTGCAGCCTCGGGCCAGGTGATCAAGCGGGCGATCGCCGAGGTGGAGCGTGTCAGCGCGAACTCCATCAAGGCCAAGTTCCGCTTTTACGGCGAGGACGGCAAGCTCGTCGCCGCATTCGACGACTGCCGCTTCCGCCGGACCTATCTGCGCCAGCACAAGACGCTGGACATGCTGTCCTACCACTACGAGGCCGTGCCCTCCGATACACTGGCAGCCATGCGGCCCGCGCAGCCGAAACCACTGCCGGCTGTCCTCCTGCCGGCCGATGGCGGCGACGGGATCGACAACACGACGCTGCTCTTCAACGCGGCCATCTACCGGGCCTGCCACGAAATCGCGCTGAAGCTCGCGCGCGGCGGCAACCAGGTAGACATGCGGCTTCTGCCCGGCGATGTCGGCTTCCGCTGCTTCCTCAGCAACTGCCTCGTCGTTCTCGGAGATGCAGGCCTTGCAGAGCATACCGACAATCGCTGGACAGTGGCGGCGGACTTCGCGCTGCCTCCGGTCAGCGAAATCCTGAAGGAACTCTACGCCGAAAATGCCGCACGCGCCGTCGAGGCCGTGCTGATCAACGATGCCTACACGGAAGCGCTCGATCGCCTGTCGGCGCTCTATGCTACGGAACTCTCCGGCCAGGGCGGCGAAGACACCGTCGTTCAGACGACGAGCTTCATCAGCGAGGCCACGCTCGATCATCAGGCCGTCCACTCGCTGGCCACCCGCCAGCGGACCGACATGGTGTACGCGGCACTGGAGCAGGCTCTCTCGTCGGCCGAAAACGGCCTTCGCATCATCGAGCTTGGCACCGTGTCGGCCAGTTTCACGCGGCGCCTTGCGGCTCTTGCCGTGCGCCATGGCGCAAGCCTTGCCGTGATCGAGCCGCGCGACAATGCGCAACGCAACCTTGAAATCGCGTTCGAAGACGATGCGCGCGTCTCCGTCCTGAAGAAGGACGCGTTCACGTCGGTCAAGACAGTCGATATCGTCGTCAGTGCCTCCGAGATGCTGTTTGCCCTGGCGGACGAAGATCCGTCGCTTCGTGGCATTCTCGGTCACGCCCTGCGCCCGGGCGGCGCCTTCATCGCCGTGACGACAGCGCCGACCGTGTTCAGCGATTTCGCCTATGGCCTGACGGACGGATGGTTTGCCCGAAGCCAGTCGCCGGAATTCCCGATCGGTCGGTTTGCAACCGCACCGCAGTGGGAAAAATGTCTTTCCGACCTGAGGCTCGCTGATATCGTCGTCGATGATCGCGAAGGGGCCTATGGCGCGCTGATCGCGCTTGAGGCGAGAGCCGGCCGATCTGCGCTCGACGCAGCCTCGCCAGACGTTTCGGCACCCGTATCGCACCACCCAATCCTTGTGCTCGGGACAGCGGCTGCGACCGCCGCCTTGCCGGCATCCATTTCCGACTGTGCGATCGTGCCCGTGACGCTCACGGGCGAAGAGACCGACAAGGTGCAGCTCCTCGAAGCGTTCAAGGCGCTTCATGGGCGCGCCATCCGGGCGGTCTACCTGTCGCCTGCGCCGTCGGCGGACACGCTCGAGGATTCCGAGCATTTGCAGACCATCGTCCTGTCGCTCAGTGCCTTCGGCGAAGCCGTCCGCGCGCATCATGCGGATCGTGAACCCACGGGCGACGAGCGTCCGCACCTGGCACTGGTTGCTCCGGGCGGATCGCCGGTCGCCGCAACGTCTGCGCTGAACAGCGGCGTCTGGACCTTCTGCCGCGTTCTCCAGAACGAATACGACCTGATCGATCTTCACGCGGTCGACGCGCCCGCTGCGACCCCGTCTGAAGTCGAGACAGTGCTCGCTCTTGCGGCAGCGCTGATCGAGAGTGAACACGAGAACCGCGAATGGGCCGTCATCGACGGTCATGCGCAGGAGATCCGTGCCGTTCCCGGCCCGGTCGAAGGCACCCTTCGCCAGACGCAGTCGTTCGAGGCTGCAACCATCCGCCAGCGTGTGGCCTCGCAGGTCGGCAGCATCGCGTGGGAAGCCACCAGCCTGCCGGAACCCGGCCCGACGGATGTCGTCGTCGAAGTCGCGGCCACCGGTCTCAACTTCCGTGACGTGATGTGGGCCATGGGCCTTCTTCCGGAAGAGGCCCTGGAGGACGGATTTGCCGGTGCGACCATCGGCATGGAGCTTTCCGGCCATGTGGTCGCGCTCGGCAGTGACATCACGGACCTTGCCATCGGCGATCCCGTCATGGCCATGGCCTCGGCCGCCTTTTCGACGCATGCCGTGGTCGCGCGCGCCGGCATCGCCCGGTTGCCGGAAACGGTCAGCCCGGTTGCCGCCGCGACGGTTCCCGTCGCCTTCCTCACGGCCTATTATGCGATGATCGAACTCGGCCGCATCCGCGCCGGCGAGACCATCCTCATCCATGGCGCGGCCGGCGGTGTCGGTCTTGCAGCGCTGCAGGTGGCAAAGCATGCCGGTGCCAAGGTGATCGCCACCGCCGGCACCCGCGAAAAACGTCACTTCCTGACGATGCTGGGTGCCGATCACGTCTTCGATTCGCGTTCGCTGTCCTTCGTGGAGGACATTCGCGCCGTGACCCGTGGCGAGGGCGTCGATCTCGTTCTGAACTCGCTCTTTGCCGAGGCGATGGAGCAGAGCCTGTCGCTGGTCAAACCCTTCGGCCGGTTCCTGGAACTCGGCAAGCGCGACTACTTTGCCGACAGCAAGATCGGGCTTCGCCCGTTCCGCCGGAACATCAGCTATTTCGGCATCGATGCCGACCAGCTGCTTGTCAACCAGCCGGACCTGACCAAGCGGATCTTCGCCGAGGTCGGGCAGCTGTTCGAAGAGGGCAAGTTCGTGCCGCTGCCCTATCGTGCCTTCGCGCATGACGAGATCGGCAATGCCTTCCGCCTCATGCAGAATGCCGGGCATATCGGCAAGATCGTCGTGCTTCCGCCTGTTGCCGGCCGGGATTCCGTTTCGGCAGCCGCTGGCGCGCGGATGACGGTGTCCGGCGACGGCGTGCATCTGGTCGTCGGCGGTATCGGCGGCTTCGGCCTTGCCGCCGCTAATTGGCTCGTGGAAAAGGGTGCCCGCCGGATCGCGCTCACCACCCGTCGCGGTGTGGCCGATGCGGACACGCTGGATGCGATTCAGCGCTGGGACGCCAAGGGCGTCGTTGCCAGCGTTCACGCCTGCGATATCACCAATGTCGATGCGACGGCTGCGATGCTCGCAACGCTGCGGCGCGAAGGCCCGCTGAAGGGCATCATTCATGCCGCCATGGTGCTTGACGATGCGCTGATCTCCAATCTCGACCGGGCGCGCAACCGCCCCGTCATCGACACCAAGGCGAAGGGCGCTGCCGTGCTCGACAGCCTGACGCGGAAGGACGATCTCGACCTCTTCCTGTTGTTCTCGTCGGCAACGACCTTGGTCGGCAATCCTGGCCAGGGCAATTACGTCGCGGCCAACGGCTATCTCGAGGGACTGGCGCGGGCGCGGCGGGCAGCGGGGCTGAAGGGTCTCGCCATCGGCTTCGGCGCGATCGCCGATACCGGCTATTTGGCGCAGAATACCGAGGTCAACGACATCCTGTCGAAGCGCATCGGCAAGACCGCGCTGAAAGCGCAGGCGGCGCTCGACCAGGTGGAAGCCTATATCGTTGCCGACCCCGGCACGGTGAATGCCGCGACCGCCATGGTTGCCGAGTTCGACTGGGCGGCCGCGCGCAATCTGCCGGTCGTTCGCCAGCCCCTGTTCGAGGTGGTGATGCGCACCGCCGACCAGCACACCGGCAGCAGCGACGGCAGCACGCTCGATCTCGTCGCTATGATCGAGGGCAAATCGCCGCAGGAGGGCGAAGATCTGCTTTATGAGCTTGTGGCCAACGAAATCGCCGCAATTCTGCGGGTTTCCAAGGATACGATCTCCCGGAACAAGGTCTTGAAGGAAATCGGGCTGGACAGTCTGATGGCCGTTGAACTCGGCATCAGCTTCCAGCAGAATACGGGATTTGACATGCCGCTCTCGGGCGTCGCCGACAATACGACCGTTGGGGACGTTGCGCACAAGCTGTACGAAAAGGTCAGCAAGCGCGACCAGGGAAGCGACGAGGAAGAGCCGCCGACGGAAGACAAGATCCTGAGCGAACTGACCCAGCGCCATAAGGCGACGTCTCCGGAGAAAGCTGCAAGCCAATGAGCGACGACCGGCAACCTGCCGCATCGAAGATGAACAGCAGCATCCGGGAGAACCTGCTCGACCGGATGCGCAACACGCATCAGTCGTCCGAGCGCAACCGGATGGCCCGCTCCGAACGCGAGGTTCCGACACCGGTGCGCCGGACGCAGATGCGGTTCGAGGACCTGCCGGAGTACAAGCAGGTGCAGACGCAGGAGGCGGCGAGCGCGCAGCTCGGTATCGACAATCCCTTCTACCGTGCCCATGCGACGGCGGCCGGCGCGACGACCATCATCAATGGTCGCGAGCTGATCAACTTCGCCTCCTACGACTATCTCGGCCTGAACCGTCACCCGCATGTGCTGGAGAAGGCGAACGAGGCGATCGGCACCTATGGCATTTCGGCGTCGGCCAGCCGCCTCGTGGCCGGCGAGCGCCCGGTGCATGGCGAGCTGGAAGAGCGGATCGCCCGCTTTTACGGCGTGGATGCTGCGGTTTGCTTCGTTAGCGGTTACCTGACCAATGTCGCGGCGATCAGCTGCCTGCTCGGCCCGAAGGATCTCGTCGTCCATGACGAGTTCATCCACAACAGCGCCCTTGCCGGCATCAAGCTTTCGGGCGCCACGCGTCGTCTGTTCAAGCACAACGACGCCCAGGACCTCGAAACGGTGCTGCGGACGGTGTCCGGCGATTACCGGCGCATCCTGGTGGTCGTCGAAGGCATCTATTCGATGGATGGCGACGTGGCGAACCTGCCGGCCATCCTCAAGCTCAAGGCGGAATACGGCTTCTGGCTGATGGTGGACGAGGCGCACTCCCTCGGCATTCTCGGCCGTCGCGGTCGCGGTACGTTCGAGCATTACGGCATCGACCCGAAAGAGGTCGATATCTGGATGGGCACGCTGTCGAAGACGACGGCAAGCTGTGGCGGCTATATCGCCGGCAACGCGGCGCTCGCGTCCGTTCTCAAGGCAACGGCGGGCGGTTTCGTCTACAGCGTTGGCCTCGCACCGGCGCTGACGGCCGCGGCCATCGGCAGCCTCGATATTCTGGAGAGCGAACCGCAGCGTGCCGCAGCCCTCCGGCGCAACGGAACGCTGTTCCTGAAGCTTGCGCAGGAAGCCGGTCTCGACACCGGGCTCAGCGCCGGTTTCTCCGTCGTACCGGTTCTCGTCGGCGACAGCCTGCGGGCGGTGCAGCTTTCGAACGACCTCCTGGCGGCCGGCGTCAATGCGCTTCCGATCATTCACCCTGCCGTGCCCGAAGGCCTGGCGCGCCTGCGCTTCTTCATCACCAGCGAGCATACCGAAGAGCAGATCCGCAAGACGGTGGCGCTGACGGCGGAGAAGCTCAAAGACCTGACCGACCGCAATTTCGGGCTGGCTTCCATCGACATCCAGCAGATGATGAAACTGCTGGCGGCCCGGTGAAACGGGCGCGACGGTCTTCGGTGACGCACGCGTCCAGACCGCTGGGCGTCGCATGACACATGTGGTCATCACCGGTGGATCGAGCGGTATCGGCCTCGCCGTCGCACGGATCTATGTTCATCGCGGCTATCGCGTTTCTCTCATCGCGCGCGGCATGGCGGCGCTCGAAGCGGCGCAAATCGCACTGCGCGAGGGAAACGAAGGGCGCGTTCACATCGCCGCGGCGGATGTTGCGAATGCGGACACCGTGGGCGCGGCGATCCGTGCCTGCGAAGCGGAAGCCGGTCCCTGCGACATCCTGATCTGCTCGGCCGGCATTGTGGAGCCCTCCCCTTTCGAAAACCAGACGGAGGCCGACTTCGATCGCCAGATCGCCGTCAACCTCTCCGGCTCCGTCCATGCGGTTCGTGCCGTCTATGCGCAGATGTGCGCACGCGGACGGGGGCGTATCATGCTCGTCTCATCCGGCGCGGGGCTGATCGGCATTCCCGGATATGCCGCCTATTGCGCATCGAAATTCGCGCTGCGGGGTTTTGCCGAGGCCTTGCGATCGGAAGCAAAGCCGAAGGGTGTCACGGTCTCCATCTGCTTCCCGCCCGACACCCAGACACCACAACTGGAGCGGGAACGCGCAGCACGTCCGGCGGAAGCCGAGGTGATCATGGGTCAGGTCAAGCCCTGGAGCGCCGAGCAGGTGGCGACCCACATGGTGCTGGCACTCGATCGCGGGCGCTTCGACATCTATTTCGGGCTGACGCTTCTCGCGCTCGGGAGGCTCGCTCCGCTCGTGCGCCCCCTCATCGACTGGCACTTCGACCGGCAGATTCGCCGCCTACAGAGAGTAACGGAACCGTGACAACGCTTGTCACCCATCGTGATTGCCTCTAGAACTCGGGCGCGACGTGACGGCGCTCACGCCGCGATATTGAAGGGTTTCGTTTGCCGTCGACATCGCTCCAGCTTCACGATCATCCGGTCTCGTTGATCCTCGTCTGCTTCACGCTCTCGTTCCTCGTTGCGTGGTTCACCGACAGGTTCGCTCTGCCCGCGCGCGAGCGCCGCCGCAACATGCCGGCAAACAGGACTGTGTGGCACGGGCTGCGTGACGGCATAGCCCGCATGCCGGTCGTCGCCATCATCTATGCGTTCTTCTTCGCCATCTCCTGGCGCCCGCTGTATGGTGCCGCTGGTTGCATGAGCTTCTTCATCATCTTCACCGCGATCTCGCGCGCCAAGTTCCGGTTCATCCGCGAACCCCTGGTGTTTTCCGACATCGCGCTGGTGGCGGATGTCTTCAAATACAAGTCGATCTTCTATGCGAACTCCCTGAACATCGTCTTTTGGTTCGTCGCTTTCGGCTATGTCTTCGGCGTGTCCGGCCTCTACATGTATTTCGAGCCGAACGTGCTCCCGAACCATGCCGAGCCGTTCTATGTCGTGGTGATGGTCATCGCCGCCGCCCTGCCCTGGATCTCGCTCTTCTGGGGCCCGGTCAACACGCCGACGGCGGACCTCGTGCAGCGGCTCGTCGGCAAGCCCGATGCCAAGGTCAGCACCGTCCGTTTCGGCACCTTCTCCTCCGTCGTGTTCCATTTCATCATCTGGCTCGGCGTCCGCCGGGAGAAGATCGTCAACGAGCTTTCCGGCGCCTTCTTCGCCGCCGTCAACGACCTCATCGGGCATGATGCGGAGAACAAGGCGCCGCTCGTCGTCGTCTGGCAGTCGGAGTCCTTCCTCGACATGCGCCATTACGGCGTCAACTCCATTCGCCTTCCGACCATCGACCGGTTGCAGAAGCTCTCTACGCAGTGGGGACGCATCGCGACGGTGTTCGAGGGTGGGTATACGCTGCGCACCGAATTTGCCGTTCTGAGCGGGCTGCAGCCCGACGATATTCATGTGGATGCCAGCTACCCCTATCTCCGGGCACGGCACTACACTGACGTCGTGTGGCCGACGAAGCTCAAGAAGGCAGGCTGGCGGACGCACTTCATTCACCCCTATGACCGCACGTTTTTCCTCCGCCACAAGGCGATGCCGCTGCTCGGCTTCGAGGAGATGACGATGCTGGACGCGTTCGATCACGATCCGGCGCGCGACGGGCCCTATGTCTCCGATACCGCGCTGACGCGCAAGGTGATTGAGGCAGTGGACAAGCAAAAGGACGACAAGGGCAGCTTCATCTTCGTCGCCTCCATGGCCAATCACGGCCCGTGGGAGCCCGGCCGCGTTCCCGGCTATAGCGATCCCGTCAGTATCTATCTGGAGATCCTGCAGCAGTCGGACAGGGCGCTCGGCCAGCTGGTCGATCATCTGAACAAGCTCGACCGGCCGGTCTGGCTCGTGTTCTACGGCGACCATGCGCCGCTGCTGAAATCCTTCGCCGACCCCTTCCCGGACCCGCGCACCGATTATTTCATCACGCCGCTGGCGGCGGCCCGCACGCTGCAGCAGGGGCCCGTGTTCCCGCGCAACGAAGAGCCCTGGAACCTGCTGAAGGCCATGCTGAAGCATGCGAACCTTCACAAGGACGAGCTGGACTAGGCGGCGATGACCCTCGGCGGCACGCACGCATTTGGCACGGCACAGCGGGTGTTCCTGTTTCTCGAAGGACCGTCGTCGCCGCTCTTCATGAAGATCGCCGACCGGCTGGAAGCTCAGGGGCATGCCTGCCTGCGGGTGAACCTCAATATCGGCGACCGGATCTTCTGGCGCCGGCGCGGCGGATACGCGTTTCGGGGGCGCCCGGAGGCGTGGGCTGGCTGGATTGCCGATTTTCTGACGCGCCACCGCGTGACCGACCTCGTCCTTCTGGGCGAGGAACGCCCCTACCACCGGGTCGCGACGGAGGCTGCGAAGCGGCTCTCGATCGACATCTACGTCATCGAGATGGGATACCTGCGACCGGACTGGCTGACGCTCGAGCGTGACGGCATGTCCACCAACTCGCACTTTCCGGATGATCCCGACCACATCCTGCGGGCAGCCCGTGACGTGCCCGAACCCGACTGGACGCGGAGGTATTCCCAGACGTTTCTGGCGGAAGCCGCCTACGACCTGCTCTACAATCTGCCAAATGCGTTTCTGTGGTTCCTCTACCCGCATTATCGCCGCCACGCGCTCTACCATCCGCTGCTGGAATATGGAGGGTGGATCCTCAGGCTCGTGCAGGAGAAACGGCGCCTACGGGAAGCGCAGGCGACGATCTCGGCTCTCGAAGCGGGACACGGCCCCCTGTTCATCTTTCCCCTGCAACTGCAGACGGATTTCCAGCTTCGGGTGCATTCGCCCTATCACGACCAGCAGCAGGCGATCGACGAGGTCCTGACGTCGTTTTCGCGTTTTGCCGCACCTGACGCGCGGCTCGCGGTGAAGATCCATCCGCTCGACAACGGCCTTGTCGACTGGGCCGGAACGGTCGCGCGAAAGGCTGCGGCCCTCGGGCTCGGTTCACGCGTCTCGTTTCTCGATGGCGGGGATCTCGCCGCGCTGATCGGGCTCAGCGCCGGCATCGTGACCGTCAACTCCACCGTCGGGCTGCATGCGCTGCAGCAACGCAAGCCGGTGAAGGTACTGGGCGTCGCGATGTTCGACATCGACAGGCTGACGGATCAACAGCCGCTCGATGCCTTCTGGCGCACGCCGCGCCTGCCGGATGCCGATGTCTGCACGGCCTTCTTCCGGCTCGTCGCGGCCGCCATTCAGGTTCGGGGAAATTTCTACTCGAAGGCCGGGACGGATGCCGGTGCGGAGGCGATTGCCGCACGTCTTCTCGCGCGCGATGTCAACGAGCCCGATGCCTTCATCGATCCGCCGCCGCGCAAGCGCCCGGTCAAACGACCGCGACCTTAACCGTCACGCGACGCCGGCGCGCAAGAGGTCGTGAATGTGCAGGATGCCAACCGGCGTCTCGGTTTCATCGACCAGGAAAAGCACCGTTACCTTGCTCGACTGCATGACCTGCATGGCAGCGCTTGCCAGCAGCTGCGGCGAGATCACGCGCGGCTTGACCGACATGATCGCCTCGACCGTCTGTTGCAGGAGACCGTCCGACATATGGCGGCGCAAGTCGCCATCGGTGATGACGCCCGCAAGTTTGCCGTCCTTGCCAACGACGCCGACGACGCCGAAGCCCTTGGAGGACATCTCGATCAGCGCCTGCCCCATCTGCGCGCCGAGCGGCAGAAGCGGCATGGCATCGCTGCGATGTGCGAGTTCGCCGACGAGCAGAAGCTGCGCCCCAAGCTTGCCGCCGGGATGGAAGGTCTTGAAATCCTCGGCCGAAAAGCCGCGGCGCTCCAGAAGTGCTATCGCCAGCGCATCGCCGACAGCGAGTTGAAGAAGCGCCGAGGTGGTCGGCGCCAGTCCGTGGGGGCAGGCTTCATTGACCTTGGGAATGACGATCGGCACGGTGGAATGGCGGGCGAGCAGGCTGTCGCGGTTCGAGGTCAGCGAGATCACCGGCACCTTGAAGCGCTGGGCATAGGCCAGCATGTTGCCGAGCTCGACCGTTTCGCCCGACCACGACAGCAGGATGAGCAGATCGTCCGAGGTGATCATGCCGAGATCGCCGTGGCTGGCTTCCGTCGGATGCACGAAATAGGCTGACGTTCCCGTGGACGCCATGGTGGCCGCGATCTTGCGGCCGATATGGCCGCTCTTGCCGACGCCGGAGACGACGACACGGCCATTGCGATCGGCAATCAGCGTCACGGCATCGGCCAGATTGCGCGCGAAGACCGCATCATTGGCAAAGCTGGTGGCGAGCGCATTGACGCCGTCAACCGTGGTGGCAAGCGAGCGTCCGATGGAGTCGAGAATCGCGCTGTCCTCAGTCAGGCTGGCATCGATCGATCTAAGGCTCATTGTATCTCTCCCGGCAATCTCAACGCGGGTTACTCCCTGCGCGGGGAAAGATCAACGCGTAAACCTCAACGTACCAAGTCAGCCATATCGCTGCGTCCCGGTAAAAGCGCCTCTGTGCGGCGCCGTGCAAAAAAGCTCAGCTGACGCGCTGGACCACCGTTTCGTCCGGCAGCGCCACGCGGTGCTTTTCGGGGTTGGCGATAAAATCTTCGAGCGTCATCGAATCCAGGATATCGGCCATCGCATCCCGGACGATGGTCATCGAGCGGCGCACTTCGCAGGTTTCGGGATCGTTGCAATCGTCGCAGACCTCGTAGGCCGTGCGGCTGGCACAGCGGATCGGCGCCAGCGGGCCGTCCAGCGTGCGCACCACCTGCCCGATGCGAATCTGGGCTGCGGGACGCGACAGCGAATAGCCGCCGCCCGGCCCCTTCTTCGACTTCAGGAAGCCGGCATTGCGCAGTTCGAGCAGGATCGCGTCGAGAAACTTCTTCGGAATATTGTTGCGGGTCGCAATTTCGGTGATGAACGCCGTCTCACCCGGATCCAGATGCGCCAGATCAACCAACGCCTTCAATCCGTACTTACCCTTTTTCGTCAACATTCCGCGTGCTCGTCCTGAGAGGCCTACACCCGACAATTCAGGCGTGCTGCCGCGCCACACTATCACGTTTGGCGCATTCCAGACATAGGCAGCGCACCCCGGAGCGAGGTTTTTACCGGGAAAGCAGCAAGAATATGGATCGAGGGCATGGCAGCCAGTATCAGGCGGCCATTTCAGCCAGTCGGCCGGGCCGTGCGCGAGCACCCGCGAGATGAGCGACGACCGCATGGCGTGCAGCGTCTGCGGTGGCGAAGCGCTGCGCGTCGAGTTCCCAGACATGGTACTTCACGGCGACGAACTTCAGCGTGCCGGCATCGGGTACGACCACGCCAACAGCTTCGCCGTTGATCTCAATGACCTGCCGGTTGGCGGTCGCATTCGCGTTGATGGTGTTCTTTTCCATAGTGAACGCTCCTTCCGCGCCAAAGGCGGGAGTGTCTGTCAGTTTCGCAAGTCTTGATGGTTTATGCCGGGGTCACATTCGCGAAAGCGAACACATCCACCGATCTGCCACTGCTTTACGACACAGGGAACGAGAGCCGCGGAGGGAAGCGGTACGGTCAATGTCGAACATGCACTCTCCTCTGGCTCTACCCGTTCCAAACGGGCCTTCTGGAAACATACCGCCGACCGTGGTCTCTGCGGATGATTTGAAACTAATGCAGTCTATACCGGAAGTCAATTACAAAATCATGTCTGACGCAATCTCATTCCAAAATAACTCTCAAAGGCGCCGTTATCGATAGTCTCATTCCATATTCCGCCATTATTCGGAAATCTATGCTGATTCGATCGTGTCTGCGGGAACGTCCAACGGGCACGACGAATCTAGTGTGTTCTTCGCACGAAAAAAGGGCGGCCCGATGGGCCGCCCTGTGAAATTTTCATGACGTTTCGTTGTCGGGCGGACGGCCCGGAGCCGCAGCGATCCCGCTGCGGCTGGAAATGCCTCAGCCCTTGACCGGCTCTCCCGGGAGGCCCGCCGCGCGGGCCGTTTCCCGGTCCTTCCACCAGCGGCTGAGGAACAGCAGGATCGGGCCGCCGATATAGATCGACGACGTGGTCGCGACGATGACGCCGAAGATCATCGGCCAGGCGAAGCTCTTCACCGCGTCGCCGCCCCAGATGGCCATGGGAACCAGCGAGAAGGCCGTCGCCATGGAGGTGAAGATGCATCGCGCGAGAACCTGGTTGATCGACATGTCGATCAGCTCGGAGAAAGGCATCGACTTGTACTTGCGCAGGTTTTCTCGCATGCGGTCGTAGACCACGACCTTGTCGTTGACGGAGTAGCCGATCATCGTCAGCACCGCGGCGATGGCCGTGAGGTTGAAGTCGATCCCCGTCAGCGCGAAGAAGCCGATGGTCTTGGTGATGTCGAGCAGCAGAACCGCAATGGCGCCCACGGCAAAGTGCCATTCGAACCGCCACCAGATGTAGATCAGGATCGCGAGCATGGCGAGCGACACGGCGAGGAAGCCGGAACGTGCAAGCTCCGCACTGATCGTCGGACCCACCACTTCCGTACGCTCGAACGAGGCATCCGGAATGGAGCTCGCGACGGCGCCCTTGATGGCGTTCAATGCGACCGTTTGTTCCTGCTCGCCGCCCGGCTGACGCTGAACGCGGATGAGAACCGAGGTGCCCTGGCCGAATTCCTGCAGCGCGACTTCGCCAAGGTTCAGGCCTTCGAGGTTTTCGCGCAGCTTGGGCAGGTCGAGCGTCGTCTTCGACGTGGTCTCCACCTGAATACCGCCGACGAAATCGATCCCGTAGTTCAGGCCCGGCGTGAAGAACAGGATGATGGAGCTGATCGACAGGAAGGCCGACGTCGCGATGGCGATGTAGCGGCCGCGCATGAAGGAGAAGTGCGGCAGATGCCGGACCTTGCCGAACAGCCACGGGATGTCGAGCTTCTTCATCTTCCGGCGTACAACCACTTCGCGCATCATCAGGCGGACGACGGTGATGGAGGTGAACATGGAGATGACGATGCCGAGCATCATGGTGACGGCGAAGCCACGGACCGGGCCGGAGCCGAAGGCAAACAGCAGCACGGTGCCCGCAAGCGTCGTGACGTTGCTGTCGATGATGGTGGCATAGGCCTTGTTGAAGCCGACATCGAGCGCCTTCATGGCGCCGGCACCGGCTGCGGTCTCTTCCCGGATACGGGCGTTGATGAGGATGTTGGCGTCGACCGCCATGCCGATGCCGAGAATGATACCGGCAATACCGGGCAGCGTCAGCGTGGAGCCGAGCATGCCGAGCACGCCGATCGTCAGGATCGTGTGCAGCAGCAGGCCGATATTGGCGATCATGCCCCAGGAGCCGTAGAGCACGAGCATGAGCGTGACGACGAGGATGAAGCCGGCGATGCCGGTGAAGATGCCCATGCGGATCGAGTCGGAGCCAAGGTTCGGGCCGACGGAGCGTTCCTCGATGATGGTGAGCGGCGCCGGCAGAGCGCCCGA
Organism: Ferranicluibacter rubi; assembly: GCF_011603255.1. Classification (GTDB taxonomy): domain Bacteria; phylum Pseudomonadota; class Alphaproteobacteria; order Rhizobiales; family Rhizobiaceae; genus Ferranicluibacter; species Ferranicluibacter rubi. The sequence goes on from NZ_JAANCM010000001.1 coordinate 284,100, forward strand.
GCGCAGGAGTGCGGAGAGAACGGTGGCTTCCTGGGCGGTGAAGTTGCCCGAGATCTGGCCCTGCCCGCCAAGGATCGGCTCGCGGATGACGGGTGCCGTCAGCACCTTGCCGTCGAGCACGATGGCGAAGGGCTTACCGACATTGTCGCGAGTGATTTCGGCGAACTGGCGTGCGCCCTGTGCGTCGAAGGAGAAGGAGACGATCGGCTCGTTGGTCTGCTGGTTGAAGCCAGCCTTGGCGTCGGCAAGACGCTCGCCGGAAATGGCGACGCGGGTCTCGACGGCATATTTCGCCGGATCGTTGGCGCCGACGAGGATATCGACGCCGCGCGGCGCGACACCGTTCGGATCGACCGTCTGGTCGACCATGTGGAAGCTCATCTGGGCGGTGGAGCCGAGAAGCTGACGCAGGCGCGTCGGGTCCTGCAGACCCGGCAGCTGGACGAGGATGCGGTCCGAGCCGACGCGCTGGATGAGCGGTTCGGCGACGCCGACCTGGTCGACGCGGCGACGGATGATCTCGAGGCTCTGATCGACGGCAGCCGTCATGCGCTCGTCGAGGCCGGCCTGGGTCAGGCGCACGGTAATGGCGGCGTCAGTGCTGGTGACGTCGATATCGGAAGACGACGTGCCGAAGCCGAGCGGGCTTGCGGGAGCGGCGAGCGCGTTGATCTTCGGAGCCACGCGGCCGCGGGCGTCCACATCGGCGATCGTGACGACGATGGCGTCGCCGGCGATGCGGGCGGAGGAGACGGGCACGCGCTCGGTGCGCAGCACGCCGCGAATGTCATCCAGAAGCGTGTTCAGCCGGGCCTGCCGCAGGCCGGCGGCATCGACTTCGAGCACGAGATGAGAGCCGCCCTTGAGGTCGAGACCGAGGGTGACCGGCTTGACCGGGAGATAGGCGGCATAACGCTGCTGCGTTTCCACCGAGAGAACGTTGGGAAGCGCCGCGATGATCCCGAAGAGGGTAATCGCGACATAGGCCAGAATGGCCCATTTCGATGTGCGCATGAAGGGTTTCCAATATCGTCCGCCCTGAACCCCTGATGGGTGCGGCGGGTCGTGAAGGCAAAGGGTATGACGCGCAAGGGGCCGGCGCGTCAGCGGCCGAACGACGCCCGAACCGGTGGCGCCCGGGCCTCGGCGGCCTCGGAGACACCGCCGTCAAGACGATGGCTGCGGCCTGAAGGGGCGCTAACGGTGACCGGATGGAGAAGCGCTGGTGTGCGGAAGACCGGGAGGAAGAACGGGTCGGGACCGCCGGGAACGGGCTTTGCGTCCACGCGCTCGGCGGTGAACCGGATGTCTGCCGGCTGCGCCGCCCGCAAAGCCTGACGGGAGAGCGCGGTATCGGCCGCGCGGCCATCCCTGTTCTCACGGTCGGAGACGTCGCCCGGTCGCAAGGATGCGCCGGTTCCCGACGCGACGATCTGGGCAGATGCGACGAGCGGCATCGCGAGCACGGCGGCAAACAGCCAGAACAGCGCCAGAAGCCTGGTCGAGGCTCCCCACACTGCCCGGCGCCATTCCTGGCGGCCCTGTCGCCATAGCTGGCGGCGGCTTGTTCTGCCGATCCCGTCGTTCACGGGCCTGTCCTTCCCTGCGGGTCGCGTCCCGGCGCTTGTTCAACGTGGTCGCGTCCCGGCGCTCCGTTGATTTGGTCGCGTTGCGGCGCTCCGTCGATGCGGGCCTTACAACCATTCCCGGCAACCAAAGTCAAATCACGCTCTATCCGCAGAGATGGCCGGAAGGCCAAGGCACGACGTTTGCCGCCTCAGCCGGCACTGCGCAAGAGCGGGCAAACCAGCCCGGTCGGGCCACCTTCGCACGGCACGCAGAGCGCGTCGCCCTCGAAGGTTTGAACCGTACAGCCAGCTGTCTCGAGCGCGGCCTGCGTTTTCGGATAGCCTGACAGCATCACCAGTTCGCCCGGCTTCAGCGCGAGAACCTGGAGACTGCCGCCATTGCTGGCATGGAACTCGTCGGCGGGAGCCTCGACGAGGCTGATGCCCCACTCCTGCAGGATCTGGTAGAGCGCGACGGGAAGAAGCGGCGCGAAGACCAGCGCCAGATCGCGCCTCAAGGGGCTGACGATCGAGGACAGGTGGAAGCAGGCATCGTCGCCATTCCAGAGCGGCACGTCGTAGCTGAGGGCATCGACGCCTTGTGCGGCAAGAATCGTCGCTAGCTGGGCAATGCCTTCGTCATTGGTGCGCAATCCGCGGCCGATGAGCAACGTTTCCGCATCCAGCCAGACGACATCGCCGCCCTCGACCGTGCCAAAACCGTCGATGCGGCCGAGAATCGGAATGCCCGCCTTCTTGCAGGCGGCTTCGTGCAGCGCGACTTCCTTGCGCCGCTCCGCCTTGCCCGGCCGCAGGAGGACCGCGCCATGTGGCGTCATCAACAGCGGATCCTGCGTGAACATCGCATCGGCGAGACCGTCGCCTCTGTCCTCGATCCAGAGGATTTCGGCACCGGATTGCTCCACGAAGTTTGCAAAGTCGCCATATTGACGGATGGCTTTTTCAGCGTCGAAAGCCGCACCATAATGCCACGTGGCGGCGTCGGCATCGATGAGGCTTTTCGCCGGGCGGCGCATGAGGACGCGCTTGAGGGGGGCCGACATATCCCGAACGCCGAATTCCGCCATGGTGTCTCCTGTCTGGGCACAGCACCCGACAGCGCGGCATGCATCATATAGCGCATCATAGGCAGGATATGGACGGCAGCAAGGCCGACGAAAAAGGGCCGCAGGACGGGACGATCCTGCGGCTCAAAATCGGGACAGTCTATCAGGCGACACCGCAAGCACGGTGTCGATGGCTGACCATAGCCGACGGCCCTCAGCATCGGCTTAAGCGGTTCGGGACAATTTTACGGATCGTGGTATTTCCATCCCTTGGTCTTTCGCTTCTACAGCGCCGTGCGTCATATATGACGCACTCAGGTTCGCTGTAGCACTTTGTATCTTCTGCATAATTTTATCCTGAAATCGATTTCGATTTAAGGAATTATGCAGTAGGCTGCAGCTTCGCTCAAGATTGCGACGATATCTCTTGCCACATGCCGGCGGGCATACGGCATCCAGCATGTCCGCACCCATGCGGATCCCGATCCGCCCGCCGGCATTCCCCTCCCTCCTCATCATCAACGGCTGGCACGCGTCGTCAGCGACGGGATCATTTTCCCCTTGCCTCGGTTCATATGTCAGGCGACATGCGTTACGACCGCGCCGGTCGTTTCGGCGGATGGCGAGAAGGATGGTAGCGATGAAAACGGCGGCAGAATGCCAATCGATGGCGGATATCCGGACGGAGATCGATCGGCTTGACGAGACCCTCATGCAGCTTCTGGCAGAACGCTGGAGCTATATCGGCAGGGCGGGCGAGATCAAGACGAAAGCCGGCCTTCCCGCCGACATCCCAAGCCGCGTCGATGAGGTCCGCGCCAATGTCCGCCGCCACGCCGCCGATCTCGGCCTCGATCCTGCATTCTACGATGCGATCTGGGCACAGCTGATCCGCCACAGCATTGTGCGGGAGGAAGAAATTCTCGCGCCGCAGGGGCCCCATTCAGGGACCTGACACAACCTCAAGCCCCTTCGGTGCATTCCGGGATCAGAGCGCGGCGATATAGCTCGCGAGCCTGTCGGCTGCGGTGCGGATGTGGAGCGGATCACGTAGGAAACAGGCGCGCATGAAGCCCGCCCCGCCTGCACCGAACGCCGTGCCGGGTGCGAGGCCAACCAACGTCCGATCGACGATATCGAGCGCTGCCGCACGGACATCCGTGATGCCGTCGATCTTCAGGAAGGCATAGATGGCGCCATCCGGGCGCAGCGTTTCCACGCGGTTCGTCGCGATCAGCGCATCGCACAGAATATCGCGCGACATCGTTGCCTTGACGACGTTCTGGCGAGCGAATTCGTCGCCGTGATCGAGGGCGGCGCAGGCGCCGGCCTGGATGAAAGGTGCAACGCCGGAGGTGGAATACTGGATGAGGTTCTCGAGCGCCTGACCGATCTCTGCCGGAGCGACGATCCACCCTGCCCGCCAGCCGGTCATCGACCAGTTCTTGGAAAACGAGTTGACAAAAATGATCCGGTCTTCGTCGTCCATCACGTCGAGGAAGGACGGCGCGCGGGCATCGGCGTAGAAGTAGAGCGCGTAGATTTCGTCGGCGATGATCCACAGCCCATGGCGGCGGGCGAGATCGAGAAGGGCGACGAGATCGGACTGCGTTGCCGTCCAGCCGGTCGGGTTCGACGGCGTGTTGACGAAGATCGCTTTGGTGCGCGGCGTGATCGCCGCCTCGATGCGACCGAGATCCAGCTGCCACTTGCCGTCCGTGAACGACAGGGGCACGCCGATGGCGCAGGCACCCGAAAGCTCGGCCGAGGCCGCGAAATTCGGCCAGGCCGGTGTGAGATAGAGAAGCTCGTCGCCCGGAGACGCCACGGCCTCGACCGAGAGCTTGATCGACTGCATGCCGGACCCGGTGACGAAGACATTGTCCATGCTGAGCGTCTTGTTGAAGTGCCGGTCATAATAGCGGACGATCGCCTGACGCAGCTCGGGGATGCCGCGCTGCCAGGTATAAAAGGTCTCGCCCGCCGTCAGGGATGCCCGTGCCGCCTGCGAGATGAAGTCCGGCGTCGGCAGATCGCCCTCGCCCACCCAGAGCGGAATGAGCCCTTCGCGACCGCGCGCATAGTTCACGACCTCGACAATGCCGCTCTGCGGTGCGGCGAGCGCCCGGGCGCTGAGGCCGGTTGCGGCGGCGGTTGAACCGCGGGAAGACTGGGGAAGCGACGAGAATGACGACATGGCTGGCTGCGGTCCGGTTGACGACGACCCGGACGTCCTAGACCCTTTCGACCGGACGATCACGCGATAATCGCTGGCCGTCCGATCGATTTTCGTGATGGATCGGCTTAAACGCGCGGTGCGCGCAGCAGGTCGCGGATTTCGGTCAGCAGCTGGACGTCTGCCGGCGGCGGAGCCTGCTCTTCCTTGCCCTCGCGCTTGTCGCGCTCGACGGAGGCGCGCAGCCTGTTCACGCCCTTGATCATCATGAAAATGATCCAGGCGAGGATAAGGAAGTTGATGAAAACGGTGATGAAATTGCCGTAGGCGAAGATGGCGCCCTGCTCGCGCGCCTGCGCCAGCGTCGTCGCCGTCACATTGCCGCTGAGGACGAGGAAATAGTTGGAGAAATCGAAGCCGCCGCCCGTCAGCGCGCCGACGACCGGCATGACGAGGTCGTTGACGACGCTGTCGACGATCTTGCTGAAGGCCGCGCCGATGATGACACCGACGGCCAGATCCATCACGTTGCCGCGGGCGATAAATTGCTTGAACTCGTTCAACATCCCAACTCTCCTTTGACGTGCACCGGACGCTCCGGACCCCGATACACAACCTATCGTCCTCTTCGCGAAAGAAAAGCCGTAACCGCACGCTTTCGTGATCCCTGTCTTTCGATCCGAGCCGGGCTTCGACTTAAGACGAAAGCCAAGGCAATTCTCTTGGGCGTGCCTTTGGCCTATGCTTGAGAAGAGGGACGCAAGCAGAGGGAGGGACCCATGCTATCCGGCACGGTCGTCTTCGCGGCCGCATTCACCTATCTGCTGCTTCTTTTTGCCGTTGCCACCTATGGCGACCGCAAGGCGGCGTCCAGTGGTCTTGCCGCCCGTGGCCGGCCCCTCGTCTATGCCTTCAGCCTGGCGATCTACTGCACCAGCTGGACCTATTTCGGCGGCATCGGCCTTGCGGCAGAGCGGGGGCTGGAATTCACCGGCATCTATATCGGCCCGATCCTCATGTTTACCGTAGGCCTGCCGATCATCCGCCGCATCACCACGCTGGCCAAATCGCAGAAGCTGACATCGGTCGCCGATTTCATGGCGGCGCGCTACGGCAAGAACCCCACGGTCGCCGGCATCGTCGCGCTGATTTCGCTGGTCGGCGCCATTCCCTACATCGCCTTGCAGCTAAAAGCCGTGTCGAGCTCCATGGCCGTGCTGGTCGACACGCGGCCCTACGGGCTCGACAGCGGAACGACGTTCATCGATCTGCCGCTGCTCGTCACGCTGTTTCTCGCCTGCTTTGCCATCGTCTTCGGCACCCGCCATACGGATGCGACGGAGCATCAGGACGGGCTGATCCTCGCCATCGCCATGGAATCCGTCGTCAAGCTCGTGGCGCTGGTCACCGTCGGGCTTTATGTCGTCTTCTTCCTGTTCGATGGCCCGGCCGACATGCTGGCCCGCGCCCGGGAAAACAGCGCCGTCATGGAGGCCCTGACCTACAGCACGCCGATGGCGCGGTGGATCGTGCTCACCCTCCTCTCGGCCATCGCCATCATCATGCTGCCGCGGCAGTTCCATGTGACGGTGGTGGAGAACCGGACGCCGGGCGAGCTGCGGATGGCGGGCATCCTGTTTCCGCTCTATCTCGTCGGCATCAATCTCTTCGTCCTGCCGGTTGCCATCGCGGGCATGCTGACGTTCCAGGGGAACGGCGTTGCCGATCTCTACCTCCTGACGCTGCCGCTGTCGCACGATCTGCCGGTTCTCACGCTCGTCGCCTTCATCGGCGGTTTTTCGGCCGCCACCGCCATGGTCATCGTCGCCTCCGTCGCGCTGTCGATCATGCTGTCGAACGACATCGTCATGCCGATCTTCCTGCGGCGTAACCTGACCGGGCGCGGGCGCTCCAAGGATGTCGGCGCCACGCTGCTCAACGTTCGCCGGACGGCGATCTTCGCCGTGCTGCTGCTCGGCTACGGCTATTATCGCGCGGCCGACATGAGCGCCGGTCTCGCCTCACTCGGCCTTCTGTCTTTTGCGGCGATCGCCCAGATGGCGCCGGCCATGTTCGGCGGGCTTGTCTGGCGGCAGGCGAATGCGCGCGGCGCCATTGCCGGCATGACCATCGGTTTCTTCGTCTGGGCCTACCTGCTCTTCCTGCCGAGCCTTGGCGGTCCCGACAATTCGCAGGTCGCAGCGACCATTCTCGGCTTCCTGTTTCCCTTTGCCGAGATGTTCACCGCGCAGACCGCCGATCCGCTGGTCAACGCCACGGCGCTCAGCCTGCTCTTCAACACGACCGCCTATGTGCTCTTCTCGCTGTCGCGGTCGCCGAAGCCGCTGGAGCGGCTGCAAGCGGGGTTCTTCATCCACCGGGCGTCGCGCACGGAACGCGCCTTTCGCGGTCGCAAGACCAAGATCACCGTGCTCGACCTGAAAAGCACCATCGCGCGCTATCTCGGCGAGGAGCGCATGCAGCGGTCGTTCGAGACCTATGCGAAGAAGAGCGGGCGGCGGCTCGAAGACGGGCAGCCGGCCGACATGGCGCTCATCCATTTCTCCGAACAGATCCTCGGCAGCGCCATCGGCTCGTCCTCGGCCCGCCTCGTGCTGTCGCTCGTCCTGCAAAGGCTTGACGATACCTCGCCGGACACCGCTATCCTGCTCGATCAGGCCAGCGAAGCGCTGCAATACAATCAAGACATGCTGCAAACGGCGCTCTCGCAGATGGATCAGGGCATTGCCGTCTTCGACAGTTCCAACCACCTGATCATCTGGAACCGACGTTTCCGCCAGCTGCTCGATCTGCCGGAGGCTTCGGGCCAGGTTGGCTTTCCGCTGTCGGAGATCGTCGCGATCCTGACGCAGCGGGGAGACCGGGTGCGCGATGGCGAGCCGGCTTTGCTGACGAGCTTTCTGGTCCTCGACAAGCCGTTTCAACTGGTCCTTTCGGGCGGCGAGCGGATCATCGAGGTGCGCAGCAATGCGATGCCGGACAAGGGGCTGGTGACCACCTATACCGACATCACCCAGCGCGTGGCCGCCGACATGGCGCTGCTGCAGGCCAACGAAACGCTGGAAGCGCGCGTCGCCGAGCGCACCGCGGAACTGACGCGGGTGAACCGCGAGGTGGCGGAAGCGCGCGCGGCGGCCGAAGAGGCCAACAACGGCAAGACGCGCTTCTTCGCCGCGGCAGGCCACGACATCCTGCAGCCGCTGAACGCCGCGCGGCTCTATTCCTCCTCACTGGTCGAGCGGCTGGGCGCCTCCGAAAACCGGCTTCTCGTCCAGAACATCGATTCCTCGCTGGAGTCCGTCGAAGCTATTCTCGGTGCCGTGCTCGATATTTCCCGGCTCGACACGGGCGCGATGAAGGCGCGACTGCAGACCGTGCCGCTCGACGACTTCCTCCGGCGGATCGAGACGGATTTTGCACCCGTGGCCAAGGCGAAGGGACTGACGCTCACCGTCATGCCGACTTCGCTCAGCGTTCGCACCGACCCGAACCTCCTGCGCCGGCTGGTGCAGAACCTCGTGTCGAACGCCGTGAAATATACGCCGAGCGGTCGCGTGCTGGTGGGTGTGCGGAGGCGTGGTGCGGAGGCGGTGATCGAGGTCATCGATTCCGGCATCGGCATTCCCGCCTCGAAATTCCGCACGGTGTTCAAGGAGTTCGCGCGACTGGAGGAAGGCGCGCGGACGGCCTCCGGCCTCGGACTGGGCCTCTCGATCGTGGACCGCATCTCGCGCGTCCTGCATCACGGCGTCGATCTGCAGTCGGTTCCCGGCAAGGGCACGCGGTTCCGGGTAACGCTGCCGATCGAGGCGGGCGCGGTGCGGCCAGTGGGGGCCGTTGCGGATATCGCGGCCTCCGGTCCTGCCGCGCCGATGAACGGGCTGGCCGTGCTCTGCATCGACAATGAGCCACGGATCCTCGAAGGCATGCGCAGCCTTCTGGAAAACTGGGGATGCCGTGTAATGACCGCAGCTTCGGCAGATGCGTGGCTGTCGGGCGATATCGGCGACATGCCGGATACGATCATCGCTGACTACCATCTCGATCACGCGACGGGGATCGACGCCATCCGTGACATCCGGGCTGCCTGCGGTCACAAGGTGCCGGCGCTCCTGATCACCGCGGACCGGTCGGTCGAGGTGCGCGCTGCGGCCGAGCGCGACGGGATTGCGCTACAGAACAAGCCGGTGCGGCCCGCCGCGCTACGGGCGTGGCTGACGCGCTCGGCAGCGATGCCGAAGGCGGCGGCCGAATGATTACGCTGCGGCTGCGTGGTTACGCCGCGACGGCGTAGTGACTACGCCGCGACGGCAGTGACCTTGCCGAGCTGGATGACGGCCTGCGTGCGGCTATCGACGTTGAGCTTCAGGAGAATGGCCGAGACATGCGCCTTGATGGTCGCCTCGGACACGCTGAGCTCATAGGCGATCTGTTTGTTGAGCAGCCCTTCCGCCAGCATGGCCAGCACACGGGACTGCTGCGGTGTCAGCGTGTTCAGCCGCTGGATCAGGTCGGCCACATCGGGCTCGTGGCTCATGCCGCGCCGGAAACCGTCCGGCGTGTAGAGATTGCCGGCGATCACCGTATCGATCGCGCCGCGGATATCCTCGATACCCGCCGATTTCGACAGAAAGCCGCAAGCGCCGAGATCGATCGCCCGGGTGATGGTGGCGGGCTCGTCATGGGCGGAGACGATGAGGATCGGCAGCGAGGGAAATTCGGTGCGCAGGACCATTAGGCCGGAAAAGCCGCTGACGCCGGGCATGGTGAGGTCGAGCATCAGGAGATCGGCATCCGGGTGGCACTCGGCCGCCTCGCGCACGGCACCGAAGTCGCCGGCCTCGACGATATCGGGTGCGCCCGGCATGGCGGCAAGCGCCTGACGCATCGCCCCGCGAAAAAGCGGGTGGTCGTCTGCAACGATGATGGTCATTCCCACTGCCATGATGCCCCCTCCTCGAGCGACCGGCCGTCAGGTCCTCCAACCCGCCAGCCGGCTTCATGTCCTATCGTTCCGGAGATTGTCCGGATCACGTCTTGCGGAGATCACCCTCGGGCTCGGTCGCCGGCGGGGTTTTCTCCTCCCCCTGCCACTCGCGCCCGAAGTCTCTGGCGATCCCCATGAAGCTGCGCATCATTCTATCCATAATGCCCATGGTCTGGTCAATCTCTTCCTGCGTCGGCAGTCGCGGGGAAAAGCCGGCCGGCGCGTCTGTCACGACTTTTTCCAGCGCTTCCACGCGCTTTTCGAGAAGATCGAGTTCCAGATCATAGGCCGTCCGCTCATCGGCGGCCATGCGGCAGACGAGATCGCCGGCCTTTTCCTGACAGAGCGTGACCTCGCCCGTCTGCGTGTCCAGGCGGGCGATGCCGGTGTCGGTCTTCTGCATGCTGTAGCGGCCGGGCGCCGGCTCCTGCGCAAGGGCCGGTGCGATGCCCGCCAGCATCGCGAGGACGGCAAGGGACAAGCTCTGCGGTGGAAGGCGACGGTTCAGCATGGCGGCAAATCTCCCTTGAGCCGTTGTTGGTCGAGCGCATCTGTGACACGCATGTTACACGAGTGGTGGACTTTTACGGCGCTTTGCGGCAAGTCCACGGCATCAGGGCCTGTCCGGTCTGTCCGGGCCGGCACCGTCGATCCAGCGTCGCGGACCATCGAGCCGCCGTGCGCCATGGCACGAACCAGAGAGACGAGGAGCGAGCATCATGTCCGGCATCATCTACAAAATCGTGCCATCGTCCCTGTGGCGAAACGCGCAGGCAGCCGGAACGTTCGAGGGCGCGCCGGTCGATCTTGCCGATGGCTTCATTCATTTCTCCACGGCCGAACAGGTGCAGGAAACCGCGCGGCGGCACTTTGCCGGGCAGGACGATCTGCTGCTGGTCGGCATCGACGGCGAGGCGCTGGGCGAGGCGCTCGTCTATGAGACATCGCGCGGCGGGGCGCTGTTTCCCCATCTTTACGGCCCGCTTCCCCTGACGGCCGTGATCTCCGAGCAGCCCTTGCCGCTGTCGTCGGATGGCACCCACGTTTTTCCGGAGTTTCGCGCATGAGGCTCAATCTGGAAGCGCTGGCGCGACGCGCGCTGTTTCTCGCCGATCCGGAGACGGCCCATGGGCTCTCCATCAAGGCCCTGCGGTCCGGCCTGGTGCCGTCTCATGCGGCTCCGGCCGATCCGCGGCTGCGTCAGTCGGTGGCCGGCATCAGTTTTCCCAACCCGGTCGGCATGGCCGCCGGCTACGACAAGAATGCCGAGGTGCCGGAAGCGCTGCTGCGCCTCGGTTTCGGCTTCACGGAAATCGGCACCGTGACGCCGCGCCCGCAGGCAGGCAACGACCGGCCGCGCATCTTCCGACTGGTTCGCGACGAGGCCGTCATCAACCGGCTGGGCTTCAACAATGAGGGCCATGCCGCAGCGCTGGAGCGCCTGAAGGCTTGCCGGGCCGATCCGCTGATCGGCGTCAATATCGGTGCCAACAAGGACAGCACCGATCGGGTGAACGACTATGTGCTCGGCATTCGCTGCTTTGCGCCCGTTGCCCGCTACTTCACCGCCAACATCTCCTCTCCCAACACGCCCGGCCTGCGCGACCTGCAGGCGCGGGGAAGCCTGTCGGCGCTGCTGACCGCCGTACTGGAGGCGCGGGACATCGAGGTGCGCAAGTTGAAACGCAAGTTGCCGGTGTTCCTGAAGATCGCACCGGACCTCAGCGACGAGGGCATGGACGATATCGCCGCGGAAGCGCTCGCCCATCCGCTCGACGGGTTGATCATCTCCAACACGACGCTCTCGCGCGCCGGGCTGAGCGAGGGGCCCCAAGCGGCGGAGGCCGGCGGCCTCTCCGGCAAGCCGCTCTTCGATCCCTCGACCGTCGTGCTCGCGAAAATGCGCCAGCGCGTCGGGCCCAACCTGCCGATCATCGGCGTCGGCGGCATTCATTCGGCCGAGACAGCTGCCGAGAAGATCCGGGCCGGGGCCGATCTGGTCCAGCTCTATTCCGGCATGATCTATGAAGGACCTGCCCTGCCCGGCCGGATCGTACGCGGCCTGTCGCGCATCTGCGACCGCGAGGGCCTGGCCTCGATCCGCGACATCCGGGATTCGCGAACCGATTACTGGGCCGCGAAGGTCTGAGCCGACCGCCGGGGCACGCGCGACAGAAGCAGCAAGCCCCGGCAGAGCAGGAATAGGTTCAGCGCCGCCCAGAGGCCGTGATTGCCGAAAACCGGCACGAGGGCGCAGAGCGCCGCGATGTAGATCGCGAATGCCGCCAGCATCATGTTTCTCATGTCGCGCGACCAGGTCGCACCGATGAAGACGCCATCCATGAGGAAGGCAAGCGCACCGGTCATCGCGGTCAGCGCCGCCCAGGGCGTGTAGTCATAAGCGATGGCGCGCACATCCGGCGCCGTGGTCAGAAGATCGACGAGGTCGTTTCCGAACAGGAAGAAGCCGAGCGTGGTCAGCGCGGCGAGCCCGAAGCACCAGAGGGCCGTCATCTTCAGCGCACGCTCGAAGGCAGGGCGGTACCCTGCGCCAATGGCGCGGCCGATCAGCTGCTCGGCCGCATTGGCAAGGCCGTCGAGGTAATAGCCGGCCACGAGGAAGATCGTCATCAGCACGGCATTGGCCGCAAGCGTGACCGGGCCGAAAGCCGTGCCGACCCGCGTCATCACCAGAAAGACCGCGAGAAGCACGAAGGACCGGATCATGATGTCGCGGTTGAGCGCGAAGAGGCGCGTCAGACCGGCGCGCTCGGCGATCCCGCGCCATGCTGGCCGTGCCGTTGGGTCGAAGCGGGAGACGACGAGCGCGAAGCCGACGAGGGCACCCACCACCTCGCCGGTCAGCGTGGCGATGGCGACGCCCGCCACGCCCCAGCCGATATAGAGCCCGAGTGTGATCGACAGGACGATGTTGACGCCGTTGATCAGCGTCTGCAGCAGGAGGCCGAGCGTCGCCTGGCCCCGACCGAGCACGTAGCCGAGGATGGCGTAATTGGCGAGGGACGCGGGCGCGGCGAGGATGCGCCAGAGGAAATAGGTGCGCGTGACCTCGGCCACGGCATCGCCTGGATCGAGCAGCTTCAGCCCCGCCCAGAGGAGGAGCGGCGACACAGCGATGGTCGCGACGCCGGCCGTCAGCGCGATGATCATCGAGCGCCAGAACACCGTCTGCTCCTCGCGCTGGTCGCCGCGGCCATAGGCCTGCGCCACGAGCCCGGTCGTTGCCGAGCGGAGAAAATTGAACGTGACGAAGATGAGGTCGAAGACCACGGCCCCGACGGCAAGGCCCGCGAGTAGCGTGGCGTCGCCAAGCCGCCCGACCACCGCGGTATCGACAAGGCCGAGAAGCGGCGTCGTGAGGAAGCCGAGCGTCATGGGGACAGCGATGGAGAGAATAAGCCGGTTGGTGACGTGGAAGGCACCCGCCCCTTGCCGGTCGAGGCCGCTCACGTCACGATCGATGCTACCTGCCTGCATATGCTCGTCTCCCGACGTCATGCAGCGGCGTTTCCTCGGCCTCTCAGGTGCCCGAGGAGAGCACCATCGCCCAATAGGGCCGGTTGCCGGAGGCGGGGTTGCGCATGACGGCAACGCCGAGACCTGAATAGCCGGGTCCGAGCATGTTTTCGAGATGTTTCGGCGAGTTCAGCCAGGCAAGATAGGCCTTTTGCGCATCGGCCTGACCGACCGCGATGTTCTCGGCCGCCGGCAAGGCCACCGACTGGCTTTTCATACGACCGCCGAAGCTGTCAGTAATGCCGATCAAATGCGCCATCTTGCCCGCCTTCGCCATACGGCCGGCCTGGGAAAGGGCGGCGCTGGCCGCGGCCGGATCACGCGACAGGGGGCTCAGGCCACGCTCCTTGCGCAGACCGTTGATCAGGCCGAGCGTCGCTTCGGTCTGGTCGCTGCCGTCTCCGGGCGGCGCCAGCACCGAGGTGGTGCTGCAGCCGGCAAGACCGGCCAGCGTGAGGATGGCCGCCGTCTTCAGGAGCGTGCGGCGGTTCTGCGCGGAGGAAACGGGCATGTTATCGGCGGAAACTCAGGAGCCTGAGGACGATGAAGATCGGAACGACAACAGCGGCGCCGATCAGAAGGTACTCGCCGACATCGCCGAGCGCATCGAAACCGGTGTACCAGAGCTCGACGAAGAAATCGCGGATGCTGCGGAAGATGCCATAGGGCGTCCAGCCGAAAACGGTCATGAGGAAGCCGACGATCAGCGACAGGACCAGAAGCTTTACGATCACCCGGCCGGGCGTATCGCCAAGAAACCTGTTCACACCATCCGCCATGTCTATCCGTCTCCCTGGGCTGTCTCACGCGTATCTGCGCCGGGCTCAAACGTCCCTGCCCAGCATGTAGCGGTCACGGACTTCTGTCGCAAGGATTGTGGGCGGAATCGCGGCGCATCCGAGCAACCCTGCGAATTCGCTTTTCACGCATCCAGCGACCGCCTATGTCATCGCTCGCCATCCGGCATCCGGCGCAGGAGCTCCGTCATGAACCCGCATCAACTGTCCTCCGGCGACCTCATCGCCGACCGGCGCGCCGAATATGCCCAGATGCTGGCGGCGAGCGGCGATCATGCGGAAGCGGCGGACCTGATGCGGCAGGCGCTGGAGTTGGTGCCCGACTGGGCGGCCGGCTGGTTTCGCCTTGCCGACCACGAGGAGAAGGCTGGAGAACGCGAAGCGGCCGTGGCCTCGCTTGCCCGAGTGCTCGAGCTCAATCCCGAGGACATTTTCGGCGCCCGCCTGAAGCGCGCCGTCCTCGGTGCCGGTGAGGTGCCCGGACAGGCGCCCACCGCCTATGTCGCGCGGCTGTTCGACGACTATGCGGACCGGTTCGATGCGGCTTTGGTGGAGCGGTTGGCATACACGGTGCCCGGGCGGCTGGCGGGGATGGTGGAGCGCTTTACGGGCGGCGCGACACTTGAGCACGCCATCGACCTCGGCTGCGGCACAGGCCTCTTCGGCGCGGAAATCCGGCATCGGGTGGGCACGCTGGAGGGCTATGATCTCTCGTCCAACATGCTGGCGAAAGCGGCCGAGAAGCATCTTTACGATCACCTCGGGGAAGCCGATCTTTCCAAGGCGCTTGTCGCCTCCGGTCTGATCGCTCCGGATCGCCCCGAATATCGCGCAGATCTTGCGGCAGCGGCCGACGTCCTGATGTATCTCGGTGATCTCGTGGCAGTCTTTGCCATCGTCCCGCATCTGTTGCAGGCGAAAGGGCTCTTCGCGTTCTCCGTCGAGGACGCGGAGGACGGCGCGGGAAACAGCTCCGCCGAGGGTTTCATTCTGCGCCCGTCGCTGCGCTATGCGCATACGGAGACCTATGTCCGCAGTCTCTGCGAAACGGCCGGGCTCGAGGTGCTTGAGGTGACGCGTGCGACCATTCGCAAAGATGGCGCGCATGACGTCGCCGGCATTCTGTTTCTTTCGCGCAAGAGCCTCTGAACGACGCTTTATTGCGAAGATGAAATAGGTCAGCATTCCTTACGTATTCGCCTTGCAAAGCACCTGGAAACGCCGATGATATCGGTGTTTCCAGGGCATGCGGCCGCGTGCGCTGACGTCTTGAACAACCGCATCTTCTGACCCTCTCGGGCACCACGCCCGTCGATACCAACCTCAACGCTTTTTCGGAGCGAATGCCATGTCCCTGATTTCGGCCCTCGGCTTCTGGAACACCAATGCGGCGCGCCATACGCCGATCGAGGATGTGCAGGGTGTCTTCACCGGCAGTGTCGTCTCGGCGCTCGGGCTCTATATTCTGGCCAGTGCAGGGCTTCTCACGGGCAGCACTGCAGGCGTCGCCTTCCTCTTGCATTATGCCTTGGACGTGAACTTCGGCCTTGCCTTCTTCCTGCTCAACCTGCCGTTCTTCTATCTCTCGCTCAAGCAGCTGGGATGGGCCTTCACCATCAAGACCTTTATCGCCATCGGCCTGACATCCGTCATCGCCGACATGCAGTCGCGCTTCTTTGTGATTTCGAGCATCCATCCAGCCTGGGCGGCCCTTCTGGGCGGCCTGCTGCTCGGCTATGGCCTGCTGGCGCTCTATCGCCACCGCGCCAGCCTCGGCGGCGTCGGTATTCTCGGGATCTATCTGCAGGAACGTTTCGGCATCCGCGCCGGTCTCGTGCAGCTTGTCATCGATCTCTGCGTGCTCACCGCAGCCTTCTTCGTCACGCTTCCCTCGGTCGTCTTCTACTCGGTCCTCGGCGCCGTGGCGCTCAACCTCTTCGTGACGATCAACCATCGGTCCGATCGCTACATCGCCCTCTAGTCAGCCGACACCGAACCGTCATCCTGCGGGCGTCACTTCATCGTGTTGAAGCCTTCGATCCAGGCCTCGCGCTTTGCGCGGCTCGACGCTGCATAAGGGCAGGACCGGAGCGCCATACCTTCGAAGGCGGCATTCCGTCCCTCGCATCGCAGACGCGCCGCCTCTTCCGGCGTCAGCGCCGGCTCAGCCTCGCGGAGGTCGTCGGACGATGGCGGCATCTCCCGTTTCAACCTCGCTTCGATGCTGCGCAACGTGGCAAGGACCGGTGCTGTCGCATCGATGGTCCGTGCGGTGGTGTTCTCTCCTCTTTGTCCCGGCACGATGAAGGTCATTTGCGGTCTCCTACTCCTGTTGATCCTCTTCTATCATCGAAATATGAAATACATTTTTCGCTTCATGGGCCCGGCCGGACGCCTGTCTGGGGTGCCGCCTCGTCCATTGCCTTGCGGACAGTCTCGTGGATGTCGTGATCCTTGTCATCCTCGTGGTGCGCCGCATTGCCACCGTCCTTGCGTTCCAGCTCGCGGTCGATCGTTGCGCGGTCGCCTTCGGCGGGTTCCTGAAGGATCTTGTTGTCGGTCGGTGCCGTATCTTTCTCGTCCATGATGTCGTCCTTTCGTTTTTGCGAAGACTGACTTCTATCAACGAGAGGAAACGAGCAGCCACATCGATGGTTCCTTGAATGGCTCCACACCTTTCCGTTTCCGCTGCAAAGCCGTATGCCTCTCCTTGATCAAACAAAGAGGCAGGACATGACGGCAGTCAGAGGAGCGTTCACGGCGCTGATCCATTCTCGGGCGGAGCGGCATTCGCTGCTGGAGGATGCGCAGGGCATCGTGGCCGGCAGCATGCTGGCCGTGCTCGGCGTTGCGCTGCTGCAGGGCGCCGGTCTGTTCACCGGCGGCACGGCCGGCGCGGCGTTTCTGCTGCACTATGCGACCGGACTATCCTTCGGCGCCTGCTTCTTCGCGATCAACCTGCCGTTTGCCTATCTCGCCTATCGCCGGCTGGGCATGGGTTTCACGTTGAAGACCTTTGCGGCGATCGCGCTGACGGCGCTCCTGTCCGAGATCGTGCCGGCGCAGCTCGGTCTTGCCAGCGTCGATCCGCTCGTGGGTGGCCTGTTCGGCGGGCTGGCGATCGGGGCGGGCATGCTGGCGCTGTTCCGGCACCGGGCCAGCCTTGGCGGCATCGGCATCCTCGCGGTCTACATTCAGGATCGCTTTGGTTTCCGGGCAGGACTCGTGCAGCTCGGCTTCGATGCCGTGATCCTCGCCTTCGCCGTTTTTCTGGCCAGCCCCTTCATCATCCTCTGCTCCGTCCTCGGCGCGCTGGTGCTCAACCTCACCATCGCCGTGAACCATCGCAAGGACCGCTACATCGCGTTCTGACGGCGCAAGCCGCGCGTCGATTTGGCAAGGCTTGCGTGCCCTGGCGTCTGGAAACAACAGGGGCTGCGTTCTACATTCGTACCCGTGAAACAGATCCCGTCCGTTCAGCCCGCATCGCCGGCCTTCGCCCTGCCCGAACCGTTCCTGCGCTGGTTCTCGCGCAAGGGCTGGCAGCCGCGTGCACATCAGCTCGATCTGCTCGCGCGGATCCGCGGGGATGAGAGCATGTTGCTGATCGCGCCGACCGGGGCCGGTAAGACGCTTGCAGGCTTTCTGCCCTCGCTGGTGTCGCTCACCGAGCGCGGCCGGATACCGCCCGGCACGGGGTTTCACGGCATCCACACGCTCTACATCTCGCCGCTGAAGGCGCTGGCCGTCGATATCGAGCGCAACCTGATGATGCCCGTCGGCGAGATGGGGCTGCCGATCCGGGTGGAGAACCGCACCGGTGATACCCCGCAATCCAAGCGCCAGCGCCAGAAGCTCGATCCGCCGGATATTCTCCTGACGACGCCGGAGCAAGTGGCGCTGCTGATCGCCAACGGCGAGGCCGAGCGCTTCTTCAAGAATCTGGAATATGTCATCTTCGACGAGCTGCACTCGCTGGTTACGTCCAAGCGCGGCCATCTGCTGGCGCTCGGGCTTGCGCGGCTGAGGCGGCTTGCGCCCGGACTGAAGACGATTGGTCTTTCCGCGACGGTCACCGACCCCATGGACCTTCAGCGCTGGCTGGTGCCGCAAGCGCCGGATCAGGAGCAGGCTGCTGGCCTCATCACGGTTTCGGGCGGAGCAAAGCCCGACATTTCCATTCTCGCGAGCGAGGTTCGCGTGCCCTGGTCCGGGCATACGGCGAGCTATGCCATGCCGGAGGTCTACGAGGCGATCAAGCGGCACCGCACCGCCCTCCTTTTCGTCAACACGCGCAATCAGGCTGAGCGGCTGTTCCAGGCGCTCTGGACCATCAACGACGACAACCTGCCGATTGCCCTGCATCACGGCTCTCTCGATGTCGGCCAGCGGCGCAAGGTGGAGGCGGCCATGGCGGAAAACCGCCTGCGTGCCGTGGTCGCCACATCGACGCTCGATCTCGGCATCGACTGGGGCGATGTGGATCTCGTCATCCATGTCGGCGCACCGAAGGGGGCGAGCCGCCTCGCCCAGCGCATCGGCCGCTCCAACCACCGCATGGATGAGCCGAGCCAGGCGATCCTCGTGCCGGCGAACCGTTTCGAAGTGATGGAGTGCCAGGCGGCGCTCGATGCCAATTATCTCGGGGCGCAGGACACGCCGCCGGTCGGCCGGGGTGCGCTCGACGTGCTTGCCCAGCATGTGCTCGGTATGGCCTGCGCCGCCCCGTTCGATCCGCTGGAACTTTACGATGAGATTACCAGCGCCTCGCCCTATGCCGAGCTGACATGGGAAACCTTCGAGCGCATCGTCGATTTCGTGGCGACAGGTGGATATGCGCTGCGCACCTACGAGCGCTATGCCCGCATCCGCAAGACAGAGGACGGACTGTGGCGCGTGTCGAACGGCAAGGTCGCGCAGCAGTACCGGCTGAACATCGGCACCATCATCGAATCGCCGACGCTGAACGTGCGGCTCGTCGGCAAGATGGCCAGCAAGGCGCGCATGGGGCGCGGCGGCCTGTCACTCGGCAAGGTGGAGGAGTTCTTCCTGGAGATGCTGTCGCCGGGCGATACGTTTCTGTTCGGCGGCAAGGTCATCCGCTTCGAGGGCATCCATGAGAACGAGTGTCTGGTGACGCAGGGGTACAAGCTCGACCCGAAGATCCCTTCCTATGCCGGCGGCAAGTTCCCGCTCTCGACCTATCTTGCAGCCCAGGTTCGCCGGATGCTCGCCGACCCGGAAGCACATGCCAACCTGCCGGAGCAGGTGCGCGACTGGCTGGCGATCCAGCGTGACCTGTCCATGCTGCCGCGCGAGGACGAGCTGCTGATCGAGACGTTCCCCTATGGCAACCGCCACTTCATGGTCGCCTATGCCTTCGAGGGGCGGCTTGCCCATCAGACGCTCGGCATGCTGCTGACGCGCCGGCTCGACCGAGCGGGGCTGAACCCGATGGGCTTCGTCGCCACGGATTATTCGCTGGCCATCTGGTGCATGGAGGACATGACGCAGGCGTTCGAAGCCGGCCACCCGTCGCTAGCCGAGCTTTTCGACGAGGACATGCTGGGCGACGATCTTGAGGCGTGGCTGGACGAGAGCTATCTCCTGAAACGCACCTTCCGCAACTGCGCCATCATCGCTGGACTTATCGAACCGCGCCATCCCGGCAAAGAGAAGACCGGCCGGCAGGTCACGGTTTCCAGCGACCTGATCTACGACGTGCTGCGCAGCCACGAGCCGGACCATATCCTGCTGGAGGCAACGCGCAACGATGCGGCAACAGGGCTTTTGGATATCGGCCGGCTTGGCGATATGCTGGTGCGAATCAAGAGCCACATCGTCCACCGGCCGCTCGAAAAGGTTTCGCCGCTCGCCGTCCCGATCATGCTGGAAATCGGCCGGGAATCCGTGCCGGGCCAGGCGCCGGACGCGCTGCTGGCGGAAGCCGCCGACGAGCTGATCTTCGAAGCGATGGGCGAACACGCCGACATGCCGGCTCTTTCGAAAGACTCTGACAAGCCGGTGGATCGACCGGTGGGAATGACGCGCTGATGCACCGCCTCTACCATGCCAGCCGCACCGCGGCCGATGCCTACCCTGCCCTCTCCGAGCGCATCGCCATCAACGGCGTCGCCGCCGTCTGCGATCCGCTTGGCGGCCTTCACCTGCCGGATCACGACGTGCTCGTCGTCTCCGATCTGCACCTCGAAAAAGGCTCGGCCTTCGCCCGGCGCGGCATGATGCTGCCGCCTTACGACACGCTTTCGACGCTGAAGATCCTGCAGGCTATCATCGCCCGCCACAACCCGAAGACCGTCATCAGCCTTGGCGACAATTTCCATGATCGCGTCGGCTCCGCTTTGATGCCGGAGATGTTTCGTCAGATGATCGTCGACATGGCGCGCGGGCGCGAATGGATCTGGATCAACGGCAACCACGACCCGGACGGTGCCGCGACCCTGCCGGGCACATCCCTCGACGAATTGCGGCTTAACGGCCTCACATTCCGGCACGAGCCGAGCCTAGAGGCGATCCCAGGCGAAATCGCCGGCCACCTTCACCCCGCCGCCATCGTCCGCCGCCGCGAGAAATCCGTGCGCCGCGCCTGTTTCGCCACCGACGGCACACGCCTCGTCATGCCCGCCTTCGGCGTCACCACCGGCGGCATGGACCTCGCCCACCCCAACATATGCCGCCTGTTCGACCAGTCGAGACTGACCGCCCATATGCTCGGTCGGGATCGGATCTATTCGGTGCGGTTTGCGAATTTGCGGGGGTGAGTGGGGTGTGTGGTCGGCGGGTGTAGCGGGTGTGGCCGCCCCTCATCCGGCTGCCGCCACCTTCTCCCCGCGAGCGGGGCGAAGGGACACTTGGCGCCCTTTGGGCTTACCAATAAGAGTCAGATCGAGGGCCGCCACAAATCTCTTCTCCCCGTCAAAACGGGGAGAAGATGCCGGCAGGCAGATGAGGGGCCGCTCGGAGGTAGCAATCTAAAACGCGTTGAACGTCAGCGTGGTCAGCGAACGGGTGATGCCGGGGACGGTGGCGAGGTGGTCGTTGATGAACTTGCCGATGTCCTGGCCTTCTTCGATGTAGACCTTGATGATCAGGTCGTAGTCGCCGGAGGTGGAATACATTTCCGAGACGATTTCCTTGCGGTAGATCGCGTCGGCGACCTCGTAGGTCTTGCCGGGGGCGCATTGGAGCTGGACGAAGATCGGCTTCATGACGGTTGGTCCTCATATGTTTCTGCACGACATAGGGCAGAATCGCGGTCTGTGGAACCGTGGCGTTCTGGAAGGTGACGGGACTTTTCCTTCCGTCGCGTCGGAAGGCGACGCCTTTCTCCCTAGTCGCGTCGGAAGGCGACGCTGGCGGCCCAGCCGGTGATGACGGCGAGGAGGACGGCGAAGAGGCCGTAGAAGAAGGGGTGCTTGTGGGCGGCCTCGGTGATGGCGGCTTCGAGGCCGGTCTTGATGACCCGGAGCGGCAGGGCCTTGGCGGCCACGAACACGCCATCGCGGAAGAGATAGGCGCGCACGACATGGACGCCGTTGGGCACGTCGGCCGGCAGGCGCACGGAGGCCTTGAAGAGGCTGGCGGAGATGAACTGCACCCCACCGGGATCGCGCTGGTAGACGCCGCTCGTTTCACGCAGGCGCCGGAAGGCGCTGCGAAACTCGGTGACGCTGCTGCCGTCGCCGATATAGCCGATCGGGCTGAGCGTCATGTGCGCGACGCCGATGCCCATATTGTTCATCTCGTTGGCAGGGGCGATGGCATCGATGTCGCGCGTGCTCGACAGGGAATAGGATTCCGGCACGAGTTCGAACGTCATCGACTGGGTGTTGACCCAGATGCCGAACACGCGGCGCTTCTTGCGCACGGTGGCACTTTCCTTCGGGCCTTCCAGCGACACGACGATGTTGTATTTGCCCTGCGCCAGAAGGTCGGGCGCAAAGCCGTCGATCGCGCCGAAAATCGTGAGGTCGGCGCCGCGGAAGTCGGAGGTGATGGCGATTTCGTCGGTGGAGATACCGATGTCGAGCTTTTCGGTGAACTCGTCCACGCGGCTCTGGGCGGCGGCGGAAGCCGCGAGAGCGAGAACCACGAGGAGGCTTGCGAGAAGGCTGGGTACAAGACGGGGCATCAGAAGCCGGACCCCGACGAGATGACCGAATAGATGTCGGCCGGCGGCAGCACGAGTTCGACCGCGAGCCGGATGCCGACGGCCAGCACCAGCAGAGCCAGCAGCGCCCGCAATTGCTCGCCGCGCAGCTTCTGGCCGACGCGCACGCCATATTGGGCCCCGATGACGCCGGCGATCATCAGCACGAAGGCAAGGACGATATCAACGGTGTAGTTGGCCGTCGCCTGGACGATGACAGTGTAGGCGGAGACGAAGATGATCTGGAACAGCGATGTTCCCACGACGACATTGGTGGGGATACGCAGGAGATAGATCATGGCGGGCACCATGATGAAGCCGCCCCCGACCCCCATGACGGAGGTAAGGATGCCGATGCAGAAGCCGAGTCCTGCGACCGGGATGATGCTGAGATAGATCTTCGACTTCTTGAACCGCACCTTGAGGGGCAGGCGGTGGATCCAGCCGTGGTGGCCGGGACGGCGCAACGGCATGGTCTCGTTGCGCTTGGCACGTCGCAACGCGCTGATGCTTTCGGCCAGCATCAGCGAGCCGACGGAGCCGAGCAGCAGCACATAGGCAAGCGAAATCACCAGATCGAGCTGGCCGATGCGGCGCAGGGCGGCAAAGATCCAGATGCCGAGCGTCGCGCCCGCCAAGCCCCCAAGCAGCAGAACGGTGCCGAGCTTGATATCGATGGTGCCGCGGCGGAAATGGGTGATGGCGCCGGAGATGGAGGAAGCGACGACCTGGTTGGCGCCCGTGGCGACGGCGACGACCGGCGGGATGTTGTAGAAGATCAGCAGCGGCGTGATGAGGAACCCGCCACCGACGCCGAACATGCCGGAGAGAAAGCCGACGGCCGCCCCCATGCCGAGGATGATCAGCACGTTCACCGACAGTTCCGCAATGGGCAGGTAGATCGTCACGGCCGGACCTCAAACGTCGAACAGAGCGGCGCATCTGACGGACGCTCTCAAACGAAGGCAGCGCGAACCGCAGGAGACCGCGCCATTTGCCTCAGTATGCACCGGGCTGCTGCATAATGTCTAAACGACGTCCGGCTTTTTAGAACTTTGGCCCCGGACGCAGCGGAACGCGCGTCCGATTGCGTCACGCTGAGATCAGCCGTTGCGCTTCAGCAGTTCCTTGACGAGGGCGTCGGTGATGCGGCCGTTCGGCTCCTGGCCGATCGAGGTCTGGAAGGCCTTGATGGCGTTGACGGTCTTGGCGCCGAGCGCGCCATCCGGCGTACCTGCATCGAAGCCGTTATTGTTGAGGATGGCCTGAATGTTGCGGACGGCCTTCTTCATGTCGACCGAGGACGTCTTGGTGCCCTTGCCGACCCAGGTGTCCGGAACCGTCGTGTCGTTGCCTTTCGGATCGAGCGTTGCCGGCTTCCAGGCGGCGACCTTGGCCTTGGCGGCCGTCAGCTGGTCCGGAGACAGTTCCTTTTCCACCTGATCGCGCTTCTGGGCCGCATCCGTATCGCCATCGGCTGCCGCGACCGAGAACCACTTGTAGGATTCCGAGAGGTCCTTCGCGACGCCGTTACCGCGGGCATAGAGAATGGCGAGGTTGAACTGGCTGTCGCGCAGGCCGAGGTCTGCAGCCTTCGCAAACCACATGCTGGCGAGCGTGAAGTCCGGATTGGCGCCGCTGCCGCTGGCCAGCATGACCGCGAGGTTGTGCATGGCATTGGCATTGCCGCTCTCGGCCGCCTGCTGGTAGAGCGCACGGGCCCGGGCGGGATCGCGCGGAACGCCGGTGCCCTTTTCATAGAGGCTGCCGAGGCGATACTGCGCGGGAACCACGCCGGCATCCGCCGCGCGCTGGTACCATTCGGCAGCCTTTGCGAAGTCGGCCTTGACGCCGCGGCCTTCGGTATAGACCGCGCCGATTTCGAAGTAGGCCTTGGGATCGCCGGCACGGGCCGCATCGGCAAGCGCTGCCGGCACGATTTCAGCCGGCACCTCGACGGGAGCTACGGACGCCGGTGCCTCTGCCACGGATGCCTGCGCAACGGGTGTTTCGGCCAGTGCATTCTCCGCTGCCGGTGCTGTCGCCTCTGGCTGCGAGACCGCGGCACTTTCGCTACCGGTCGCCTCGCCTTGCGGCTGCAGCGAGCTCAACGGTGCAACGCCTTCGTCCGACGCCTGTGGCGCGGGTTCGCTGGTGGGCGCAGCCAAGGCCGGCGCCGCGTCCGAGGGGATTTCCGATGCGGCGTCTGCGGGGGCCGTTTCCATCGCGGCCGGCGTTTCGATGGTCGTGACGGGTGCCGCCGCCTGCTCGTGCTTCATCAGCGTGCTGACGAGCGGATAGGAGAGGATGGCGAGGAGGACCGCGCCGACGGCCATGAGGATCGGGCGGCGATGACGGGCAAGGGCACTCGGGGCGGCACCCGGACGGGCCGCTATACGGTTGCCGGTGTCCACTTCCTGCGCTGCTTGCTGGGCTGCACGGCGGGCTGCCGCGATGAAATCGGACTTGTCGCCGTCTCCCGAAACAGCCGGATATGCCGCCTGTCCGGCGCGGACGCGCTCGAGGATCCGCTTGACATCGGGCGTGCCGGAGCCCGGCTCCAGCAGCTGGTTGGCGGCGTCCGGATTGATGGTTTCCAACGCATCGATCGACGGCGTCGGCTCGACGAACTGGCGCTCCACGGGTGCTGCCTGCTTGCCGCGCTTGGCCGAAAAGCGGCTGGTGAGGCCGGAGAGAAGGCCGGTGCGGGCGGCGGCGGCATCGACCGGCGCCGATGTTGCGGGCTCGCGGCGTTCGGCGTCGGCGGCATGCGGCGCATCGATGCCGATGTTCTCGGCGACCCGGTGGTCGCGTTCCCCAGGCATCGCGACGGTGGCGCGCATGTTGCGCGTCACGTCGTCATAGCTGCTACCGACCTCTTCGCGCTCCAGAAAGGCAGGCGTTTCGGCACGCGGCATCGGTGCCGCCGTATCGCGGCGGCCGAAGGCGGGGGCGGGCTCGTCGCGGAGCATGTCATCACGGAGCATGGGCGCGGAAGCCCGCTCCTCGATGCGCTCCAGCTTGTCGGCGATGTGCACGAGCGTTTCGTGCAGCGCCTCGAAGGTGCGGGCGGTGCGCTCGTCGCTCGAGCGGCTGAGATCTTCCAGCGTCTTCAGGTCGTCGGCGAGCGCCGAGATGGCGGCGATATCGGCAATGGCCGGGGATGCCGACTGCGTCATGCCGTTGCGCGTATAGGCTTCCATCACGGCTTCGGCGGCCTGGCGGGCGGCTTCGATGATGTATTCGTCGCTGGAGGCGAGATAATCCTCCAGGGCGTTCATGCGGCCCTCGACTTCAGCGGGCACGGCGGCTGCGACCTCGCGCGGCTCGCTGATGAGGAAGGAGAGATTGGCGATCTGGTCCTGCAGGCTGCGCAGCACCTGGCCATCGTCATAAGGTGCGGCATGGGTCTCATCGAGACGCTGGGCGATGCCCGACAGCTGGTCTTCGAGGCGCAGGAAGCGATCGTCGACCAGCGGTGCGGGGCTGTCGAGGCCATCGATACGGCGGGCGAGATCGTCGAAACGGCGGGCCAGCGTGTCGCTCACATCACCGGTATCGAGTGCATCGATCTTGGCGGAGATTTCGGCGAGGTGACCGCTGAGATCGGGCTGCGGGGACGCGCGCTCGGCACGTTCCATCATGGCAGAGAGATGATCGAGGCGCTCTTCGAGGCGGGCGGCGGCTTCGGCGTTGACCAGATCTTCCACGCGCGCGGACAGCGCTTCGATGCGGGAAGCGAGACCATTGTCGGCGGGAAAGGCGAGATCGTCGATCTGGCGCGACAGGTCGACGAGCCGGCTTTCGACGCGGGTGACGCCCGGGCTGTCGGACGTGGACGCCGTGCGGCCGCTCGCAACGATGGCGCGGCTGATCTCGTCCAGACGCGCATCGAGATCGGCGAACTGCTCCTGGAAACGGCGGTCGTCCGGCTGCATATGGCGGCCGATCAGGTCGATGGCCTGTGCCACGGCCACGAGCTTGTCCTCCAGCGCATAGAGCGCCGGGCCATTGTTCATGGTGCCGAGCTGCGACTTGATCTCGTCGAGGCGATAGGCCAGCGCAACGAGTTCGTCGTCGCGGGCGGCATCGAACACGTTCAGCCGGTCCTCGACGCCGGTCCAGCGGCTCTCCATACGGCGCACGCTTTCCTCGCGTGCGAGACCGTCGATCATGGCGCGCATCTCGTCGAGATCGGCGCGCAGGGCATCGCTGTCGGAGGTCGTCGGCTGGCGGCCGAGATCGGCCAGCGAGAGCGAGAGACGCTGCAGGTCCTGACGGATATCGTGTGCGAGCGCATCGCCCTGCGTGGCGGCGGCGGCGATGCCGTGCATCTCGCTGCGCAGCGACGACATTTCGCGGGAAAGCCCCTGCTCGATATCGCGCTTCAGGTCCTGGCGAAGGCCGACCAGAGCCGTGGCGATGTCGCGAACGGCGACATCCGACATGGCGGCGGGTGCAGCCTGCGGAACGGGACGGGATACGGCGCGCACCGGCTCGGCCGCGATCCGTGCGGAACGATCATCGTCCAGCAAACGGCGCGGAGGCTGGCGATCGTCATAGGCAGGCATGACGTAGCGGTCGGGCGAACGGGAGACGGCGGGGGCCGGTGCCGTGGCTGGCGTGGAGGGCGCGCGCGTCTGGATCTGATGGCGCTCGGTCGCCTTTTCCAGACGGGTGGCGCTCAGCGCGCGCTGGCGCTGCAGGATTTCGGAAATGGCATCGGCACGGGAAACCGGGCGTTCGGCAATGGCGGGACGTGGCTCCACTCTTGCCGCTTCCGGCGGACGGGCCTCGCGCTTGGCGGGCGCGATCAGGCCTTCGATCCGGGCTTCCAGGCCTTCGATCGTGCGGTTGAGTGCTTCCAGCGAGGAGCGCTCGCCGTGCCGACCGTCAAGACGCTCGTCGGCCGGCATGCCCATCCGGGGAGGAGTTGATCGCGATCCGTTCATGTTTGCTTTCGCCTCTTCGCCTGGCATTCCCCGAACACGACTGAAGGATCAGGCCCCTTGAGCCGGTGGACAAGGCTGCGGACGACTCGGAACGGAACAAGCAGCATTGACCTCTCGCGCCACTTTCCCGGAACGTGGTAAACAAGCCGTTAACCTGTGGGAGGATTTCGGATTCGGCCTTCGAAAATCCCGGACGACGCCACGCCTTAGGGTGCCGTTCACGCCAGATTGTTCGGGCAAAATACCGCGAACCTGAATTTTGACGTTTACGCGCACGTCAGTTTTTAATAGAGTGCCCTCATGAATGGCCTTATGAGGTTAGGCCGCAGGGAGGAAGACAGTCGATGCCCATCTACAAGGCTCCGGTCGAGGATACGCTTTTCATTCTTAACGACGTGCTCGGCATCGAGCGCTACAACAATATTCCCGGTTTCTCGGACGTGACGCCCGACATGCTGGACGCCATCGTCGGCGAAGCTGCAAAGCTTGCCGAGGAAGTGCTTTTCCCGCTGAACCTCTCCGGCGACCAGGAAGGCTGCGTGCGCCACCCGGACGGCTCGGTCACGACGCCCAAGGGTTTCAAGGAAGCCTATGAGCTCTACCGCGAAAGCGGCTGGCTCGGCCTTGCCGCACCGGAAGAATTCGGCGGCCAAGGCCTGCCCTACACGCTGCACACGGCGATCGGCGAATACATGTCGTCCGCCAACATGTCGCTGACCATGTATCCCGGCCTGACGCAGGGCGCGATCGCTGCCATCATCGAGCATGGCACGGACGAGCAGCGCGCCACCTACCTGCCGAAGATGATCGCCGGCGAATGGACGGGAACGATGAACCTGACGGAGCCGCACTGTGGCACCGATCTCGGGCTCCTGCGCTCCAAGGCCGTGCCGCAGCCGGACGGCAGCTACAAGATCTCCGGCCAGAAGATCTTCATCTCCGCCGGCGAACACGACATGGCCGACAATATCATCCATCTCGTTCTCGCCCGCATCGAAGGCGCGCCCGAGGGGACGAAGGGTATCTCGCTCTTCATCGTGCCGAAGTTCATCGTGGAAGCCGACGGCACGCCGGGTACGCGCAACGGCGCGACCTGTGGTGCCATCGAGCACAAGATGGGCATCCACGGCAACTCGACCTGCGTCATGAACTACGACGATGCGACGGGCTACCTGATCGGCACGGCCAATCGCGGCCTGAACGCCATGTTCATCATGATGAACGAGGCCCGCCTCGGCGTCGGTCTTCAGGGTCTCTCCGTTTCGGAAATCGCCTATCAGAACGCGGTTGCCTATGCCCGCGAGCGCCTTCAGGGCCGCTCGCTGTCGGGCATCAAGGCGCCGGACAAGAAGGCCGATCCGCTGATCGTCCACCCCGACATCCGCCGCGTGCTGATGACCATCCGCGCCTTCAACGAGTCCAGCCGCGCCTTCACGCTGTGGACCGCGCTGAAGTCGGATGTGGCGCATCGCTCTGAGGACGAGGCCGAACGTCAGACGGCGGACGACCTGCTTGGCCTCGTGACGCCGATCCTCAAGGGCGTGCTGACCGACCGCGGCTTCGACCACGCCGTCATGGCCCAGCAGGTCTTCGGCGGGCACGGCTATATCGAAGAGCACGGCATGAGCCAGTATGTGCGCGATGCGCGCATCGCCATGATCTATGAGGGTGCGAACGGCATCCAGGCGCTCGACCTCGTCGGCCGCAAGCTCGGCCTCAACGGCGGTCGCGCCGTGATGGCTCTGTTCAAGGAGATCGGCGACTTCTGCGACGAGAACCGCGGCGACGAGCAGATGACCGCCTATACCAACGCGCTCAAGAAAAGCCTCAACGACCTGCAATCGGCCTCCATGTGGTTCATGTCGAACGCCATGGCGAAGCCCGACAATGCCGGTGCCGGCTCGACCGACTACATGCACCTTAGCGGCCTCGTCGTGCTCGGCTACATGTGGGCGAAGATGGCCAAGACCGCACAGGGGCTGCTTGCCTCGGGCGCCGGCGACCGCGAGGACTTCCTGAAGAACAAGCTGTTGACGGCGACCTTCTACATGGACCGCATCCTGCCCGAGACGGCCCTGCGCCGCTCGCGCATCGAGGCGGGATCGGATACGCTGATGGCACTCGACGCCGCCGCATTCTGAAACTCGAGATTGTACCTTAGAGCGCCGCGCGTCATTCATGACGCGCTAAGGTCGCTCTAACACTTTAAGCTTGCTGCATAATTTTATCGCCTCCACGGATAGATCGACGGCTTTGAGCCGATTGGGAGAACGGGATCATGACTGACGTATTCATTTACGACCATGTGCGCACGCCACGCGGTCGCGGCAAGAAGGACGGCGCCCTCCATGAGGTGCCGACGCCCCGCCTTGCCGCACGCATGCTCGAAGCGCTGCGCGACCGCAACGACCTCGACACGAATACCGTCGACGACATCATCATGGGTTGCGTCGATCCGGTGTTCGAAGCCGGCGCCGTGATCCCGAAGGCCGCGGCCTTCGAGGCGGGCTATTCCAACCGCGCACCGGGGATCCAGATCTCCCGCTTCTGCGCATCGGCGCTCGATGCCATCAATCTTGCGGCCGGCAAAATCGCGCAGGGCGCAGACGACATCGTCATCGCCGGCGGCGTCGAGAGCATGTCGCGCGTCGGCATGGGCATGTCGGGCGGCGCCTGGTACATGGACCCCTCCGTCAGCTTCCCCGGCTACTTCATGCCGCAGGGCGTGTCGGCCGATCTGATCGCGACAAAGTACGGCTTCTCGCGCGATGACGTGGATGCCTATGCCGTCGAGAGCCAGCGCCGTGCCGGTGTTTCCTGGGAGAAGGGCTATTTCGACCGGTCCGTCGTTCCGGTGAAGGACCAGAACGGCATCGTCATCCTCGCCAAGGACGAGCATATGCGTCCGACGACGACGATGCAGAACCTCGCCGGCCTCAACCCCTCCTTCCAGATGCCCGGCGAGATGGGCGGCTTCGAGTCCGTCGGCATCCAGGCGCATCCGGAAATCGAGAAGATCAACTACGTGCACCATGCCGGCAATTCGTCGGGTATCGTGGATGGCGCCGGCCTCGTTCTGCTTGGCTCCAAGGCTGGCGGCGAGAGCCTCGGCGCTAAGCCCCGCGCCCGCATCAAGGCCTTCGCGAACATCGGCTCCGACCCGGCGCTGATGCTGACCGGCCCTGTGGACGTGACGGAAAAACTGCTGAAGCGTGCCGGCATGACGATCGGCGATATCGACCTGTTCGAGCTGAACGAGGCCTTTGCCGCCGTGGTGCTGCGCTACCTCCAGGCTTTCGACATCTCGCACGACATCATGAACGTCAATGGCGGCGCCATCGCGCTCGGCCATCCGCTCGGCGCCACCGGCGCGATGATCCTCGGCACGGTGCTCGACGAACTGGAGCGCCGCGACCTCAACACCGCCCTCGTCACGCTCTGCATCGGCGCGGGCATGGGCACCGCTACGATCATCGAACGCGTCTGAGGGGGAGAGAACCATGACCTACACCAATTTCACCATCGAAACGGACGCCGACGGCATCGCTCTCGTGACCTGGGACATGCCGGGCAAGTCGATGAACGTGTTCACGGCCGAGGTCCTGCGGGAACTTGCCGCCGTCAACGACGCGGTCGTGAAGGACGAAGCCATTAAGGGCGTCGTCTTCACCTCGGGCAAGGCGACCTTCTCGGGCGGCGCCGATCTCTCGATGATCAAGGGTATGTTCACCTTCCAGGCGGAAGAGAAGAAGAAGAACCCGGAAACCGCAGCGCAGAAGCTGTTCGAGCTTTGCGGCGAGATGACGGGCCTGTTCCGCAAGATCGAGACCTCCGGCAAGCCGTGGGTTTCCGCCATCAATGGCACCTGCATGGGCGGCGCCTTCGAGCTGTCGCTCGCCTGCCACGGCCGCGTCGCTTCCAATTCCAAGGCGGTCAAGATCGCCCTGCCTGAAGTGAAGGTCGGGATCTTCCCCGGCGCCGGTGGCACACAGCGCGTGCCGCGTCTCACCAATGCGCAGGATGCGCTACAGATGATGACGACCGGGCAGACTCTGACACCACAGCGCGCCAAGGCACTCGGCCTCGTACACGAGCTTGCCGCTCCCGAGGCGTTGATCGATGCTGCCAAGGCCATGATCAAGAACGGCCTGAAGGCTGTCCAGCCTTGGGACGAAAAGGGCTTCAAGGCGCCCGGCGGCTCCATGTGGAGCGCGGCCGGTGCCCAGCTCTGGCCGGCGGCCTCCGGCATCCTGCGCCGCGAGACCTATGGCAACTATCCCGGCGCGCTGGCCATCGTGAAGTGCGTCTATGAAGGCCTTCAGGTTCCCTTCGACACGGCGCTGAAGATCGAGCAGCGCTACTTCACGCAGATCCTGCAGACCACCGAGGCTTTCTCGATGATCCGCTCGCTGTTCGTCTCCATGCAGGAACTCGGCAAGGGCGCACGCCGGCCGGCCGGCGTTCCGAAGTCGGACTTCAAGCATGTCGGCGTCATCGGCGCGGGCTTCATGGGCGCCTCCATTGCCTACGTCACAGCCGCCGCCGGCATTCCCGTCACCCTCATCGACCGCGACATCGACGCGGCGACCAAGGGCAAGGCGCATTCCGAAGGTTTGGTGAAGGACAGCGTGGCCAAGGGCCGCATGACGCAGGAGAAGGGCGAACAGCTGCTCGCGCTGATCACCCCGTCCGCCGATTATGCCGACCTGAAGACCGCCGATTTCGTGGTCGAGGCCGTGTTCGAGGATCGCAAGGTCAAGAAGGACGTGATCGAAGCCGTCGAAGCCGTGCTGTCTCCCGACGCGATCTTCGCATCCAACACCTCGACGCTGCCGATCACCGGTCTTGCCGAGAACTCCAAGCGTCCGGCCCAGTTCATCGGCGTCCACTTCTTCTCGCCGGTCGAGAAGATGATGCTGACCGAGGTCATTCTCGGCAAGGAAACCGGCGACGCGGCGCTTGCCAGGGCGCTCGACTATGTCGCCGCGATCAAGAAGACCCCGATCGTCGTCAACGACACGCGCGGCTTCTACGTCAACCGTTGCGTCTTCCGCTACATCCACGAAGCCTATGACATGCTGATCGAAGGCGTGCCGGCGGTGATGATCGAGAACGTGGCCAAGATGGCCGGCATGCCGGTCGGCCCCCTCTCGCTCAACGACGAGGTCGCCATCGACCTGTCGCAGAAGATCCTCAAAGCGACCGTTGCCGATCTCGGCGAACAGGCGGTCGATCCGGCACATCTCGAACTCGTCAACAAGCTCGTCGATGATCTCGACCGGCGCGGACGCAAGAACGGCAAGGGTTTCTACGACTATCCGGAGAAGCCGGCGAAGAAGCACATCTGGGCGGGCCTGAAGGATCTCTACCCGCAGAAGTCTGCGGACGAACTCGACGTCCAGACGCTCAAGGACCGCTTCCTCGTCACTATCGCGCTGGAAGCCGCCCGCACCATCGAAGAGGGCATCGTCACCGATCCGCGCGAGGCCGATGTCGGCTCCATCCTCGGCTTCGGCTTTGCGCCCTATACCGGCGGCACGTTGTCCTACATCGACGGCATGGGCGCCAAGGCCTTCGTCGCCCTCTGCGAGAAGCTGGCGCTAAGCTATGGCGACCACTTCGCGCCGACACCGCTGCTGAAGGACATGGCAGCCAAGGGCGAAACCTTCTACGGCCGCTTCGACCCTTACGCAAAGGTCGCTGCCGCTGCCTGATAGAAGCTGTCAGCGGGCTTGCTGATGGAACCCGGCCCGGACGAAGTCGATAATGAAAAAGGCCGGCGCATTGTGCGCCGGCCTTCTCTTTTGGGACCTATATCTCTCGGGGGCAGAGCCGCCGCAACGGGATCAGGATGCCTGGATGGCCGAGACCTGCCACTGGGTGGAGGGCCGGCGGAAGAAGGTCCAGACTTCGGTCGCTTCGGTCGGGCGATCCGGATCGCCTTCGACGACCTTGCCGGTGTCGCGGTCGCGGGTCACGTCGATGCTCTCGTAGCGCATCGCCACCGTTGCGAATTCGCCGGCTTCCTCGCGCCAGGATTCGGCCAGGTCACCTTGGAGAAGCTTGACGTCGTGAACTTCGTTGCGAACGCCCTTGGTGGCGTTCTCGCTCAGTTCCTCGGCGAGCCACGACATGGCTTCCGGCGTCGTCAGGCGGCGCAGGGCACCGTAGTCTTCGGCGCCGTAAGCTGTCTGCACGTCCTTCAGCATGGTCTCGAATCGCTCCAGATCGGCCGGGCCAATGCCGAGTTCATCCGAAACGGCTGCGGAGCGCGCCGGCTGGGCCTGCGGTGCAGGACCGCCACCGATGCGCGGGATGGAGAAGCCCGGGCCGCGCGAAGCTTGCGCATTTGCCTGTGCCGGCCCCTGCGCCGGTGAATTTGCTGCTTCGCGGGCGTAGCCGTTGTACGAACTGCCGGTAGCACCGCCGGCTCCTGCGCGGCCGGTCGCGGGCTGCTGCTGGCGATTGCGAAGGAAGCGCATCAGCAGCATTGCAGCACCGGCGATCAGCGCGAGCTGAAGCAGCATGCCGAGGAAGCCGGCAGCGCCGCCGAAGCCGTTGCCCATCATCATGCCGAGCAGGCCGCCGAGCGCAAGGCCGCCGAGCAGCGAACCGCCAAAGCCGCCAAAGAAGCCACCGGGACGACGCGCGGGCGCGGTCTGGGCAGCACCCGGCTGATTCTGTGCCGCGTTCGGGCGGGTCGATTGCGGGGTCATGGTCCGGTCGATCGGCGCCGTGGTGTTCGGGGCCGTACGCGTGACGGGCGGTGCGGAGAAGGTGCGCGTGCCGCGGCTACCGAAGCCACCGCCTGCACGGCGTGCTTCCGCGAAATCCGTCGCCGTGATGACGAGCGTCATCGCGACCGCCGACAATACTGCAAATTTCTTCAATCCTGACATGCCTCATCCCCGTTATCGTTCAACCGGGTCGCTAGACCCTTACGCTGATATATGGGCACGGATGTAGCGCGTTGAAAGGCTTTTAAGCGTCGTTCACGAAAACGGCATCGGCCGTGACGGAACAGCTGGGCACAATCGTCCATCCCATGCCGCAGTCGGCACTCTCGCCGTTCGGTCAATTCGTCAGGTCGTAGGGAATGCGATAGCCGGTCTTTTCCAGCCAGGCGATCAGGGCCTTCGGCTCGTCGGTCTGGATGATGGTCGCGCCACGGTCGATCCAGAAGCCCCAGCTTTCGAGCGGCTTGCCGTCGATGACGGCGCGCTCATCCCCGCGTCCGCCCGCCTGCATGCCCGGTGCGCGGTTGATGATCGTGTAGGTGTTGACCCACTGGTGCCAGTTGCCCCGGATGGCGGCGGCGCGGGCCTTGGCGGAGAACAGCACGCCGCCATCCATCGTCTGCGGTGCATCGTCGGCGTGCCAGTGGACGAGTTCCGCAGCCGGTGCACTGAAGCTCGACGTTGCCTTCGCCATGAAATCCGCATCGTGTACGGCATCGTCGGCGAGGATGGGCAGGAAGGTGACGTCGGGACCGATCGCTGTCATCAGCGCCCTGGCGTCGGCGATGCGCCTGTCGTCCCAGAGGTTTTCCTTGACGAGGATCTGCTCCGCCATTCCGAGGCGACGGGCAAGCGTGGCGACCTCCGGCAGGATGTCCGGCGTCAGCTTATTGTCGATGTTGACGAGGATGCGGCCGCGGGTCTCGATGAGGGCTTGCTCCAGCGTCGGCACTGTCTCATCCGTCGCGTGACCGTCAGCCTCGACCACGAGGCGGCAGGTTTTCAGCGTGGCCAATGGTGTCATGCGGGTTTCGCCGCGGCAGGTCGTGGTGCGATCTAGAAAATCGTCGTGCATGAGGATCAGCGTGCCATCGGAGGACTTGCGGACGTCGAGTTCGATCATCTCTGCGCCGAGCGCGATGGCGTTGCGGATCGCATCGAGGGAGTTCTCCGCGCGGATCATGCGGCCGTTTTCCTTCCAGCCCGTCCGGTGCGCGACGACCATGATGTGGCTGCGCCAGGCATTGGCGTTCTTCAACCGGTCGAGGACGCGGGCGGTCCGCGTGTTATCGACCGCCTGGGCGGGAAAGGTCGAGACCATAGCGATGCAGAAGGCGAATGCGGAGATAAGAAGACCGGTCCGGCGCATCGTGCAAGCCCTTTGGACGGTTGCGTGTCCGCTGGGCTTAGAATCCAGCCGTGACAGCGCCGTGAAGCTGCGATGACGGGAGCATGAAGTGTGATGCGGCCTTAGCGGGACGCCTCGTTCGCCCGCATCGGCATGCTGTCGATCAGGCCGAAGAGCTGATCCGGCGCCACCGGCTTATCTGCCCGCAACTTGATGCCGCCGTCCTTGCCGACGAGGATCGCAGTGAACCGCCTGCCCTCATCGATGCCGGCGTCGTTGCGAAGTTCTTGCGCCGTGACAGCAGCCGCCTTGCCGTAGATCGGTTTTACGGTGTCGCCCACAACTTCGAGGACCACCATATCGCGATCTGCGAGGGCTTTCGTATCGTCGACAAGAAGCCGCCGCTGCTCTGTCGCATCGGGATCTCCGGGGTTTGCGAAGACGATGAGCACACGGTTCTTCCAGCCGAAGGCATCGAGGCCAGCGGCGCTGGCGGCTGATGTACCGGTGGCGACGAGAAGGGTGAGTGCGACCGTCTTGAGACTGCGGATCATCGGGGATCTCCTTCATGCGGCAAACGCCGTGCGTCGGCGCGGCGTTCCTTCACATCCCCGTCAGCGCTCGTGGCGGTCAGGCGATGAAGGTATCGTAAAGCAGCTTGACGTTGAGCACGACGATGATCGTGGCGACCAGCCAGGCAAGCACCCCGACCCAGCGGGCGACGACAAAAGTGCCCATCTTTTCCCGGTTGGTGACAAAGCTGACGAGCGGGATAACCGCGAAGGGCAGCTGCATGGAGAGCACGACCTGGCTCAGCACCAGAAGCTCGGCCGTGCCCCGTTCGCCATAGAGATAGGTGATGACGACGACGGGCACGATGGCGATGCCCCGGGTGATGAGACGGCGTGCCCAATTGGGGATCGTCAGCCGCAGGAAGCCTTCCATGACGATCTGGCCGGCAAGGGTCGCCGTGACGGTGGAGTTGAGGCCGGAGGCAAGAAGCGCCACGGCGAAGAGCGTCGAGGCGATGCCGAGGCCCAGCAGGGGCGAGAGAAGCTCGTAGGCCTGCTCGATTTCCGCGACGTCGGTGCGGCCATTGGCATGGAAGACGGAGGCTGCGACGATGAGGATGGCGGCATTGATGAACAGCGCCAGCATGAGCGCGATCGTGCTGTCGAGGGTCGCCCATTTGATGGCCTCGCGCTTGCCCGGCTCGGTCCGCTCGAACTGGCGCGTCTGGACGATGGACGAGTGGAGATAGAGATTGTGCGGCATGACCGTGGCGCCGATGATGCCGATGGCGATGTAGAGCATGGCCGGATTGGTGACGACCTCCGTCGAGGGCAGGAAGCCCTGCAGGACGGCCGCGACCGGCGGGGCCGCCGCCGCGATCTGCACGATGAAACAGAGGGCGATGATGCCGAGCAGCGCCATGACGAAGGCTTCCAGGAAGCGGAAGCCCTTCTGCATCAGATAAAGAAGCAGGATGGCATCGAGCGCGGTGATCAGCGCGCCGGCGATCAGGGGAATGCCGAACAGCAGCTTCAGCGCGATCGCCGTACCGATGACCTCCGCAAGGTCGCAGGCGATGATGGCGAGTTCGCAGGCGATCCAGAGAACGAAGCCGACGGGCTTTGGATAGGCATCGCGACAGGCCTGCGCCAGATCCCGGCCCGTGGCGATGCCGAGGCGCGCCGCCAGCGCCTGCAGCAGAATAGCCATGAGGTTGGAGAGCAGAATGACGGTCAGCAGCGTGTAGCCGAACTGGGCGCCGCCGGCGATGTCGGTCGCCCAGTTGCCGGGGTCCATGTAGCCGACC
This sequence comes from Ferranicluibacter rubi, assembly GCF_011603255.1. GTDB lineage: Bacteria > Pseudomonadota > Alphaproteobacteria > Rhizobiales > Rhizobiaceae > Ferranicluibacter > Ferranicluibacter rubi. Next base: position 321,279 of record NZ_JAANCM010000001.1, read on the forward strand.
GACACCATGTAACCCGGGCCGACAAATGCAAGGAACCGCCGGAACCACGTGCCGCCGGTGGGCACCGCGACGGTCGAATGCACATCGGCGAGACTCTGGCGTCCCTCCTCTTCCGAATGGTTGAACCGCCAGCTGGAGCGGGTCTCGCGCTGGTTCAGTGAAGCGTCGGGGGTGGCCATCGGGGCAGTCTCCGGATGCGGCAAGGCGTCAAAGGCGGAAAATTAGGGCAGGCCCCAACATTATGCAATATGCTATATTTCATCGATCTTGCTTTTTTCCGCAGTGCGGTGTCATTGTAGCGGTGCACGCATTGTGGCGGTGCCCGAATTGTGACGGTGGAAGAGCGGATAAAGCCATTCGGCAAATCCGGCGCGCATGCTAGACACGCAAAAACCGATGCCATGCCCATTCAGGCATACGAACTGGAAGGATCAGGAATACGTGGCGCGTCGAACCATTCCCCGCGCGGATCCCCTTCCGGACGCCGACATTCACTCCGAGGGCTTTCGCCAGACACGGGAAGCGCGGCGCGGCGCTCTGGTCGAGGACTATGTCGAGCTCATCGCCGACCTGATCGATGACGGCAACGAGGCGCGTCAGGTGGATATCGCCGCCCGTCTCGGCGTGGCGCAACCGACCGTTGCTAAGATGCTGGCACGGCTCGCCGCCGATGGCCTCGTCTCTCGCAAGCCCTATCGCGGCGTGTTCCTGACGGAGGCCGGGCAGAAGATGGCGGCCGAAAGCCGCGAGCGTCACCAGACCGTGGAGCAGTTTCTGCGTTGTCTCGGCGTCAGCCCGGAGACGGCCCGCATCGATGCCGAAGGCATCGAGCACCATGTCAGCGACGAGACGCTCGCCGCTTTCCGCCGTCTGATTGCGGACAGGTCCTAGAGCGTTTCCGCGAATCGCGGAAACGCTCTATCTCATTGTTTTAACGCAATTCCGGACGCAAAACCGCTGCGCACTTTTGCTGGAATTTCTCTAGAGCCCGAGGCAGGACAGCATGATGAAGGTGGCGAACAGCACGAAATGGGTCATGCCTTCGATGGCATTGGTCTCGCCATCGTTGAGGTTGATGGCGGCGACGATCAGCGTGATGGTGATCATGACCGTCTGCACCGGGGTCATCGCCATGATGAACGGCTGGCCTGTGTAAAGCGCGATGGCCTCCATGACCGGGACGGTGAGGATGACCGTCGATAGTGAGGCACCCAGAGCGATGTTGACCACCGATTGCATGTGATTGGCGAGCGCCGAGCGCATGGCCGTCATGATCTCGGGCGCGGCCGAGATGGCAGCGACCACGATGGCGGCGAGAACCGGCGGCGCGCCGGTGCCCTCCAGGCCCGTATTGAGCAGCGTCGACATGATCTCGGCGAGAACACCGATGACGACGATGCCGAAAACCAGAACGCCGATGGAGAGCGTCGTGCTCTCGGGCTCCTCGACATGGCCGCCAGCACTTTCGCGACGCGTCTTCGGATAGCTGTAGCTGAAGAAATAGCTGTGTGCACCGACCTGCATGCGCAGGAACACGGCGTAGAGCATGATCATGGCGACGATGGTGAAGGCGGAATAGAAGTGCCACTTCGCTTGCGGAATGAATTCCGGCACGATCATAGAAATGCTCATGGCCGTCAGGATCATGACGCAATAGGTGCGGCTGGAATCATCGTTATAGGGCTGCTCGCCATGCTTCAGGCCACCCAGAAGCGCGGCGATGCCGAGAATGCCGTTGATATCGAGCATGGCGGCGGAATAGATCGTATCGCGCACCAGCGTCGGCGAACTCTCGGGCGAACTCATCATGATCGCGAGGATGACCACCTCGACCAGCACGGCCGACAGCGTCAGGATCATCGTGCCATAGGGATCGCCAACCTTGGTCGCGAGGATTTCCGCATGGTGCGCCACCCGCATGGAGGCGAGAATGATGGCGGCGATGAGGAACACGGCACCGGCGAGCGATGCCACTTGCCCCATGCCGATCAGCGTGTGCTCTGCGGAAAAACCGGCGATACCGGCAGCAATGGCAACGAGGATGAGCCGCTCTGAGCGGATGAGGGTAGAGAGCACGGCGCCTCGCTCGTCTGGATGCTGGAATGCGACTGGGTCGGCCTGACGTCGTCGAGAAATGCAAGTATAGGTGCCGGCAGACGCATTTCATTAAAAGCGCTGCGCGTGGACGGACAAGGATTATTTTCCTCGCATTCTTTACTTAATGCTGTTTTTTGGCTAGTCTCCTGCCGGATAGAGGAGAGGTTCCGCTTCCCCGGACATGTCATCCGGACACCTTGACCAGGACACCAAGATTACCAGGACCCCGGGACGATGCTGTCACATGAGCGTATCTGGCATGCGATAGACGCCTTGGCGGAGCGGCACCAGATGTCGCCGTCGGGACTTGCCCGGCGTGCCGGCCTCGATCCGACGTCGTTCAACAAATCCAAGCGCCAGTCCGCCGATGGACGTGAGCGCTGGCCATCCACGGAATCCATCGCCAAGGTTCTCGACGCGACAGGTTCGACCATCGGGCAGTTCATGGAATTCCTGCGGCCGGACGGCGGCAAGGGCTACGACAGCGCGGAAACGCTGGCTCCGTCCAGTGCCATTCCGCTCCTCGGCTTTGCGCAGGCGGGTGCCGGCGGCTTTTTCGACGATGGCGGCTTTCCCGCGGGCCAGGGCTGGGATGTGGTCGATTTTCCCGCGGCCGGCACGAAAACGGGCGTCTACGCGCTGGAGATTCAGGGCGACAGCATGCAGCCGCTTTACCGGGATGGCGATGTGCTGATCGTGGAGCCAGGCGCGCAGGTTCGCCGTGGCGACCGTGTCGTCGTCAAGACCACCGAAGGCGAGGTCATGGCCAAGGTGCTGATGCGGCAAAGCGCGCGCGGTATCGATCTTCACTCCCTCAATCCCGAACATCCGAACCGCAGCTTCGACCTTTCCGAGGTGGAGTGGATTGCCCGGATCATCTGGGCGAGCCAGTAGGACCGTTTTCCTCATGCAACGTTCCCTGCTTCGTATTGGCGGCCCCACGCTCTGCGTCGTCCTGACCCTCGGCCTGCTTCTGGCGGGCAAGTCGGCGATCACGGGAGCGGAGAGCACGGCCGTACCGGAAATGACGCTGGAAACGCCCGATCTCAGCGACGTGCCGACGATCGGCGAAGATCCTGCTGTCAGTAATGATGTCCCCGCCGATCCCGACACGGAGGCGATGCCGTTTTCTCCCGACGTGCAGACGCCGGAGGTTGACGTGACACCGGTCCCGGTTCCCGAGCCGCCGGCGGTGGACTCGGAATCCCTGGAGCCGCCAAGCGAGGTGCCGGTCGATCCGGCCACGCTGGAGGAGACCATTCTCCGGCATCCCGTTGCTCTGTCGGCCGGTCTTGTCCAGTTCGAGGGACGAACGATCCAGATCGCGGGCGTCAAGCCGCAATCGGCCGGCCGGATCTGCCGGGCGACGACGGGTGACTGGCCGTGTGGCACCGTTGCCCGCACCGCCTTTCGCAATTTCATTCGCGCCCGGGCCTTCACCTGCCAGACGCCGAAAGGCGGATGGAGCGGAACGGTGACGGCGCGCTGCACGGTCGGCACCGATGATCCCGCGCTCTGGCTTGCCCGTAATGGCTGGGCGGAGGTGGACGGAGACGATACCGCCCTGACGGCAGCGGTAGCATCCGCGAAGACTACGGCAAAGGGTTTCTACCGCGTCGGCACGGAGCCCTCACTGCCTTCTCAGGGTGTTGCGCCTTGATGTCTCGAACGAGGTACCGCCTGAGGTAGACCTTCCAAAGGCTCGGCGTCTCCGGCAGATGTCTTGCAACAGGCCTTCAGCGACTATACGTGCGGGGCGGATGAACCCCGGAGATCGCATGTCCCAAACTTTGACCCACCAGGAAGCCCTGATCCACGTCATGGTCATGATGTCCGCGGTCGATAGCGCCATGAGCGACGAGGAGCTGGAGCGGATCGGCAAGCTCTCCCGTATCCTGCCCGTCTTCGACGACTTCGACGCAGACGACCTCGTGCCCGTGGCACAGCGCTGCGCGACCCTGCTGTCGGCACCCGAGGGGCTGGATATTCTGCTGGAGCTGGTGCGGGAAGCACTGCCGCCGCGGCTGTTCGAGACGGCCTATGCGCTGGCCGTCGATATTGCGGCGGTCGATCTCAATATCCGCACGGAGGAGCTGCGGCTCCTTGCTTTGCTGCGCGACCGTCTCGGCCTCGACAAGCTCGTCTGCGCCGCCATCGAGCGTGGCGCGCAGGCCCGCATGCGGCACTGAATAGACGCCCGGAAGCGCGATCAGTAGATACCGGTCGGGAAATACCGCAGATAGATTTCGTTGAGGCGGCCGCTGCGGGATAGCTCAAGAAGCGCGTGATCCAGCGCCTGCGTCAGGGCCGGATCGCCCTTCCGGTTCATGATCGCCAGGCCTTCGCCGAGGAAGTGCTCGGAGACATAGGCGCCTCCGACGAGCGTGCAGCAAGCTGCCGCATCGGCCGAGGCTGCCCAGAAGGACAGCTGCATGCCGTCCGAGAAGACCGCATTCACCGTGCCCGCCTTCAAGGCCTGCAGCATGGCCGCCCGATCGGGAAAGGCCTGTGCGGTGGCTGCCGGAAAGAACGCCTTGAACATGGCCTCATGCGTCGTGCCCGCGACGACGCCGACCGGCTTTGCAAGGATTGCCGACAGCTCGACTTTGGCTGCCGCGCTGGGTGATGTCCGAGCGGCAAAGCGGGCGGGGAGACGCAGGAACGGCCGCGTGAAGGCGAAGCGCTGGCGAAGGTCGTCCGTCATATCAACGCCCGCAAGGACAGCCTCGCCCTGCCCCTCCTCCAGCGCCGGCTGCAGTTCCTCGAAGGTTACGGCCTGAATCTGGCACTTCGTCTCGATCTCCAAAACCCGGCAGATCTCGCGGGCGAGATCGACGTGGAAGCCGGACAGCTTCTGCGATTGATCGATGAAGTTGAACGGCGGGAAATCGACGGTGGTCAGGAACCGCAAGCGTGCAAGCCCACTGAGATCCGGCTTTGCGATCCGCTCGCGGGCGTCGAAGGACAAAGGCAGCTCGCGCATGGGCTCTGCCGCGTGCACTGCGATACCCCCTATCCAAGCCGTCACAAAGATGATTAAGATTATCCTAATGATCGGTTGAATTGAGAAAATCCGTATCATTCTCATCAAATTCCGGCTTCAGGTCTTCAAGGGCCGACGCTGTCTGCGACGAGGTGTTCATGCGTGTCCTAGACTACCCGTCGCTGCCGGGAATGGCTACTCGAAGAGCGCGTGCCGTTTCGGAAAACACGCCTCTACCCGCCTTTTCGGTCGATCTGTTGCGCGAAGGACGCCTGCTTCTCAAGCTCGGCATCGGCAAGCCGACGATCGCCCGCATGATGCTGAGGGCACAGGAAAACGGAACAACCGCCGAGGAAGAGCTTCTGGCCTCCGGCGAGATCGTCGATACGCTGTATTTCGAGGCGCTGGCGGATCTGCTCGGGCTACCCTTCATGGCGGAGATCGATGTCGATCAGGTTCATGATGCCGAGACGCTGGATGCGCAGCTCGTCTTACCGGACATGCTGCGCCTCTACCATTCCAGCCGTCCGGCGATCACCGTCATCGTGCCCAAACTCAGCCAGATCCACGACCTCGCGCTGACGCTTGATCGACGACCGGCGCTTGCCGAGATCCTGGCCGTGTCGACGCCGCGTGCGGTGCGGACAGCTGCCTGGGCGGCGGGCCGGGAGCGGCGCGTGCGCGACACGGTCAGCCTTCTCTTCGAGGCAGCGCCGCTGCATAGCGCCCGCATCGTCTTCTGGGGCAAGCAAGGATTCTATGCCGGGCTCGGGCTTTCGCTTTTCGTTTTCTCCGCTTTTCTCGCGCCTCTCGTCTGGCTGCTGGTCACGCATCTCCTGTTGACCAGCCTCTATTTCTGCCAGCTTTTCCTGCGTGCGCGAGCTCTCCTCCATGTGAAAAAAGCCGTAACAAAGCTGCCATCCGTCGAGAGGCTCGAGGGGCAGCAGACGGGGCCTCTCCCGGTCTACTCGATCTTCGTCGCTCTCTACCGCGAGACGGAGGTGGTGGCGCAACTGGTCGGAGCCCTCGACCGTCTCGACTGGCCCCGGTCGCGCCTCGATATCAAGCTGATCTGCGAGGCTGACGATGGCGAAACGCTTGCGGCGCTGGAAGCCCTTTCGCTGTCCTCCGAATACGAGATCGTGCGCGTTCCCCCGGCCGGGCCGCGCACGAAGCCGAAGGCGCTGAGCTATGCCCTGCCCGGTGCGCGCGGTGCGTTTCTCACCATCTACGACGCGGAGGACCGGCCGGACCCGGGGCAGTTGCGGGAGGCTCATGCCGTTTTTCTTGCCGCGGATCCGCGCGTTGCGTGCCTCCAGTCGCCTTTGGTCGTCACGAATGCTAAAGCGGGCTGGCTCAGTGCGATGTTCGCGCTCGAATATGCCGCGCTGTTTCGCGGGCTCCTGCCCTTCCTGTCCTCTGCCGGTCTCCCTCTGCCACTCGGCGGCACCTCGAACCATTTTCGTGTGGATGTGCTCAAGGCGGTCGGGGGCTGGGATCCCTTCAATACGACGGAGGACGCGGATCTCGGCATGCGGCTCCATCGGCTAGGCTACCGGTCGCAGATGATCCTCCGCCCGACGCTTGAGGACGCGCCGACGGACACGGCAGCCTGGTTTGCTCAGCGGACGCGGTGGTACAAGGGCTGGCTACAGACGTGGCTCGTGATGATGCGCGACCCCGGACATCTCCATCGACAGATGGGATGGAAGGCCTTCGCAACCTCGCAGATCCTCGTGGCCGGCATGATCCTGTCGGCGCTCAGCCATCCGCTGACCATCGCCTTCCTGTTCTATCTCGGCTGGACGTTGCTGGCCGGCAACCTTTCGAGCGGAGACACGATCCTTGCCTCCTGCCTGATGCTCCTCGATATCCTCAATGTCATCGGAAGCTACGCCATCGTGATCCAGCTCGGCCGCAAGTCGATGAGCGCCGACGAGTGGCGGGCGGTGGGTGGACGATGGCGGGCCGTATCCGTCTACTGGCTGATGATTTCCGGCGCGGCCTGGGCCGCCATCATCGAGCTCTATCGCAAGCCGTTCGTCTGGAACAAGACCCCGCATCGGCCGACGGCGCCATAGAGCATTCCAGCCGGAGCGGAATCGTTTCGGCGTCGGACAATGCGGACGAGAGCCGGCCGCTCAGCGCCTCCGATTGGCCGCAGCGCGGCTGTAATAGGCCTGCTTCTGCTTGTACATGTCGATATCGGCGCGCTTGACCAGGGCTTCCATGCTCTCCGTGGCCGAACTGGTTGCGCGGCCCATGGAGACGCTGAGCGTGCCCGTGGGATAGAACTGGTTGTTGATCTTCAGGAGATCGTCGATGCTCTCGATCATCGCGGCCACCGCCATCTCGTCGGCACCGGGCATGAGCAGGGCGAATTCGTCGCCGCCGATGCGCGCGGCGCGATTGGGCCCGCTCACCGCCTCATTCAACACCTCACCCAAACGCCGCAGCAGCGCATCGCCGGCATCGTGGCCGCGCTGATCGTTCGCCTCCTTCAGACCGTTAAGATCGAGAATGACGACGGACACCGGGCGTAGCGACTTCCGCTCGATCCGGTTCAGCTCCTCCATGTAGAAGGCACGGTTGTGCAGCTTGGTCAGAACGTCGTGCTTGCCGAGATATTCCAGATAGGCTTCGGCCTTCTTGCGGGCGGTAATATCGGTCAGGGCGACCTGGACCAGCGACCAGTCGTCCTCGTGCCCCGGCAGCACGGAAAACTGCAGCAGCACGAACCGCTCGGACCCGTCGAGCGCATAGTTGACGACTTCGCGATGGTGAAACAGATTGCCGTTCCATAGCTCGATCAGTTGCTCGCGAAAATGCTGCTGCATGTTGCCGCGGAAGATCTCGGCGAGCCGATGGAACAGCGTCCGGCGGTCGGGAGCCCCGAAAAGATCGAGCGTCGCCTGATTGACGTCGATCACCCGGATCTCGCTCATGCACTGCGTGACGAACTCGGGATGAACATCGGTGAACACGCGGAAGTCCACGATGCCGCGCCGGCGCACGTCGTCCAGCAAGATCTTGATCCGGCTGAAATCTTCCACCCAGAGCGAGACCGGGGAGTGTTCGAAGATCCCTTCCGCATATTGGCGGCTTTCCCGCTCCGCGCGGGCTGCTGTTTCGCGCGCCGTCACGTCTTCCGTGGTCAGAAGGACCCGGGCCAGCGTTCCTTCGTGGCCCGGAAGCACATTGCCTCTCAGCTGGATGTCGAGCCTGCGCCCGCCCAATGTGTAATTGATGGCATTGCTGGAAAAGGCGGATTTGCCGTCGAAGAGCTGCGAGAGTTCGCTGATATGGCTGGTCAGCATGTCGTCGCGGAAGACGAGGCCGAGGTTTTCGACGAGATGATCGAGGTCGCGCGCCTCGAACAGGTCCAGCGTCCGCTTGTTGACCTTCAGTACCTTGATGCGGCTGGAGCAGGCTGCGACACGCGCGGGATCTTCGGCAAGAAAAGCGGAGATGTTCTCGACGCCCTCTCCACGCCATGTCTCGAACAAGGCGTGGACGCCGCTGAAATCCTCGATCCACATGGCGACAGGCGCCAGATCGAACGTTTGGGCTACATCGTCTTCCATCGTCACGAAATCATGGATCCTTGTTGAATCGATGTGTCATTTTTGACTGACCCTTAAAGCCGTAACCAAGAAAAGACGATCTTGCAACGCGACCGATGCTGCGCCGCACGCAAAACCGGCCTTTCGGGGTATTGCCTTGAAGAACTTGCGTGACATCCCTTTGAAAGTCACGGTCGTGTCACGCCAATTGACGGGAATATCACACATCCGTATGTTACCCCCATACCGAAGGCTGCAGCTTTCGGGTGGGGATGGGAGGACGATACGATGGATTGCCTGCTCGGCATCGACAATGGGCTGACGGTGACGAAGGCCGTCGTCTTCCGGCCGGATGGAACGCCGATTTCCGTGGCGCGGCGCCGGGTCGCGCAGTCCCTTCCGCATCCGCGCTGGGTGGAGCGCGATATGGATGGGCTCTGGACGGCCACGGCCGAGGCGATCCGCGAAGCGATCACGACAGCCGGCTGCCGTCCGTCAGACATTAAAGCAGTTGCTGCGACGGCGCATGGCGATGGCGTCTACGTGCTCGGCCGCGACAGCCGGCCGCTCGGGCCTGGCATCCTGTCGCTTGACAGCCGCGCCGGTGCATTGTCCGATGCGTGGAACGCGACGGAGATCGCCGCGCAGGCACTCGAACTCACCGGCCAGTCTCCGCATGCTTCCGCGCCATCGGCCATCCTTGCCTGGATTCGCGACAACCAGCCGGAACGGTTCGCCGGCATCGGTCATGTGCTGGCCTGCAAGGACTGGCTCCGCTTCTGCCTGACCGGCACGATCGGTACGGACCGGACGGAGGCGAGCATCTCCTTCACGAATGTCGCGACACAGGCCTTCGACCGCGACGCGCTGGCGCTGTTCGGCCTGGATGCCTTGTGGAACGCGCTTCCCGATATGGCGCCATCGGCCGCGATCGTCGGCGGCGTCACGGCCGCGGCCTCTGCGCTGACGGGGCTTCTGGAGGGAACGCCGGTCGCTGCCGGGCTGCACGACGTGACGGCCTCGGCTCTGGGGATCGGCGGGCATGAGACGGGATTGCTGTCGATCGTTGCCGGCACCTATTCGATCAACGAAGTGGTAACGGACCGGCCGGTGACCGATCCGCGCTGGCATTGCCGAAGCGCCATCGAGCCCGGACAGTGGAACAACATGGCCGTTTCCCCGGCATCCACGGCCAACTACGACTGGTTCCTCGACCAGTTCTGCCGCGCCGAGCAGAGCGAAGCCGCGAAAAGCGGCGCTGGCGTTCACGAGCTTCTGAAGCCGGAACTCGATGCCGCCTTCGGTCGTCCGTCCGATATCCTGTTCCACCCCTACCTGTTCGGTTCGCCCTATGGCAGCACGGCGAGCGCCGGCTTTTTCGGCGTTCACGGCTGGCACGATCGCGGCGACATGCTGAAGGCCGTGCTCGAAGGCATCGTCTTCAACCACAAGGCTCATGTGGACGACCTGCGGAGCGTCATGCCGATCACGGAGGCGCGGATTTCGGGCGGCGGCGCGCGAAACCCTGCGCTGTCGCAGATGTTTGCCGACGCGCTCGACCTGCCGGTGCATGTGACCTCGGCGGATGAGGCCGCAGCCTGGGGTGCGGCACTGACGGCAGGGGCAGCCATCGGCCTCTATGACAGCCCGCAGGCCGGCGCACGCCAGACCACGACGATCCTGCGCAGCCACACGCCGAACGCTGAGCGAAGGGCGGCCCTTGCGGCACGGTACACCCTTTACCGCGAGATGGCGGAAGCGATGCAGCCGCACTGGCGGGCCATCGAACGGCTGGCGGAAGGCTCGCGGAAGGCCATCGCGACATGAAAGCCGATGCGCGCCGGGACGAGATCGCCGACTACATCATGCAGGCCGGACAGGCACGCATCGAGGATCTCGTCACGCATTTCGGCGTGTCGCGCATGACCATCCACCGACATGTCGATCGCCTCGCCCATCAGGGCGTGCTGCGCAAGCTGCACGGCACCGTCACCGTTCAGCCATCAGGCCTTTACGAGAGCGCCTTCCGCTACCGCGAGACCGTGGGCAAAGCGGAGAAGGCAGCGCTGGCGCGCGCCGCGCTTGCCCATGTGGAGCCGGGACAGGCGGTGATGCTCGACGACAGCACCACCGGTGCCGCCCTTGCCGACCTTCTCGTCGGCGTGCGGCCGCTGACGGTGATCACCAACGGGCTCGTCTCTACCAACAGGCTGATCGACAACGACGAAATCGAGGTGCTCTGCCTCGGCGGCACCTATCACCGCACGTTCAATGCTTTCATCGGCCTGATAACCGAGCGCGCCGTGGCAGCGCTGCGGGCCAACGTGTTCTTCTGCTCGGCCTCGGCGGTGGAAGGCGGCACGGCCTTCATCCAGGATGCGCAGGTGACAAAGGTCAAGCAGGCGATGATGGCCGCGGCCTCGCGCCGCATCCTGCTGCTCGACTCCTCCAAATTCGGCAAGGTCGCCCTGAACGTCTTTGCCGACCTCACGGCCTTCGATGCCGTGCTGGCCACCGACCGGCTGGCAGACAGCGTCCGCGCCGATCTTCTTGCACGCGGCGTTCCCCTCAGCATCACCAAGACAGGCAGGACATCATGAGCGAAACCGTCAACGAGACGCGCTGGCCGGGCGGCATGGCCGAGCGCATGGAAGCGATCGCCAGAACCGGCACCGTCAATGTCGTCATCATCGGCGCCGGCGTCAACGGCGCCGGGTTGTTTCGCGATCTCTGCGCACAGGGGCTCACCTGCCTCATCCTCGACAAGTCGGATTACGGCTCCGGCACGAGTGCCGCACCCTCGCGGCTGATCCATGGGGGGCTGAAATATCTGGAAACGGGCGAGCTGCGGCTGGTCGCGCAATCCACCTATGAGCGTAACCTGCTGCTGCGCAACGCGCCACATTATGTGAAGCCGCTCGCGACCGTCATTCCGATCTTCTCGTGGACGAAAGGCGTCTGGTCGGCCGTGCGCACGCTCTTCGGTGCCAAGGGAACGCCGCGCAGCCGCGGCGCGCTTCTGATCAAGACCGGGCTTTCGATGTATGACGCCTATGGCGCCCGCCAGCGGGTGATGCCGCGGCACACGATGGCCGGCAAGGCCGCATCGCTGCGCAGCCTGCCGGCGCTGACGCCGCGCATCGTGGCCACCGGCACCTATTACGACGCGACCGTAACGCATCCCGAGCGACTGGTGGCCGAACTGGTGCGCGACGGCCTCGCGGCGAGCCCCACCTCCGCGGCCGTCAATCATGCACGTCTGGAAAGCCGCGCCGGCGATACGCTTATTATTTCCAGCCTGCTCGACGGCGCGCAGTTGCGCGTGAAGCCGAAGCTCGTGGTCAATGCCGGCGGGCCCTGGATCGACACGGTCAATGCGACGCTCGGCGAGACCTCCCGCATGATCGGGGGCACCAAGGGCTCGCACATCCTGCTGCGCCACGATGCGCTGCTGAAGGAACTCGCCGGCCGGATGATCTACTTCGAGGCCGATGACGGCCGCATCTGCCTCGTCTTCGACTATCTCGGCCGCGCGATGGTCGGCTCGACCGACATCAAGGCCGACCAGCCGGACAGCGTGCGCTGCGAAGATGACGAGATCGAGTATCTTCTGGACAGCCTTGGCAAGCTCCTGCCGAAGATGCAATTCGACCGCAGCCAGATCGTCTACACCTATAGCGGCATCCGTCCTTTGCCGGCTAATAATGCGAGCGATCCCGGCCTGATCAGCCGCGATCACGTGACGCCGGTGCTGGAGCCAACGGGCGACCGTCCGTTCCCCGTTCTGTCGTTGGTCGGCGGCAAGTGGACGACGTTTCGCGGCTATGCGGAAGAGGTGGCTGACACCGTGCTGAAACGTCTTGGTCGGGTGCGCACGGTTTCGACGGAAGCCATGCCCATCGGCGGAGGCCGCGACTATCCGGGTGACAATGCTGCACGCCACCGGCTGGTGGCCGATATCGCCGCGACGTCAGGCCTTTCCCAGGCGCAAACGGTGGCGCTGTTTGCCCGCTACGGAACGACGGCGCGCACTGTCGCTCTGCACATCGCCGCATCGAGCGCAGCGCCCCTTCCCGACGCGCCGGACCATGTCGAGGGCGAGATCGATTATCTCGTACGCCACGAGCAGGTGGGACGGCTCGCCGATATCGTGCTTCGCCGCACGGCGCTTGCCGTCACGGGCACGCTGACGCTGCGTCTCCTTCGCCGTATCGCGGAGATTGCCGGGCAGGCGCTCGATTGGAATGCGGCGAGGATAGAGCAGGAGATCGAGAGCGTCAGAGACGAACTCTCGCGACTGCATGGCGTGACCCTGGCTTAGTCGCCGGGGTCCCATCGCTTGATGTGCGCCAATATCTCGAGATCGCCTCGGACAATAAAAAAGGCCGGGGCGAAACCGCACCGACCTTCCTCATTCGCTTTTATCAAGTTGCCAGTACATCCGTGGTCAAATCGACGAAAGCTTGTATCGGACCCGAGAACATCTCTTTTCGAAACGCTCGACCGGTTGCCGATGAGAGAGATATAGGAGCCGAATGTGACGACTTCAAGTCGAAGCCGAATTTTCTTCGCAGAATCATTCTGATCGAGATTTTTGTTCCAGGAAGCGGCTCAGTGATACGCCGTTTCGCTCGAACCCCTGAGATAGCTGGAGCGGGTGAAGGGAATCGAACCCTCGTATTCAGCTTGGGAAGCTGCTGCTCTACCATTGAGCTACACCCGCCGATGCGCCAGACATCCAACAGATGCGGCGGCGTGTCAATCCTCAAGCGAGAATACGAGGCTTCGAAACGCGCTTATCAGCCGCGAAAATGCTTGGAAAGCTTCAAGCCCTGCGCCTGATAGTTCGAGCCGACGCCAAGGCCGTAGAGCCCTTTCGGGCGCTCCATCATGTGTTCGTAAACGAGGCGGCCGACGATCTGGCTGTGTTCGAGAATGAAGGGCACCTCGTGGCTGCGCACTTCGAGCACGGCGCGGCTGCCGGTGCCGCCGGCCTGCGCATGGCCGAAGCCGGGGTCGAAGAAGCCGGCATAGTGGACGCGGAACTCGCCGACCAGCGGGTCGAACGGCGTCATTTCCGCTGCAAAGAGCGGCGGCACGTGCACGGCCTCGCGCGAGACGAGGATGTAGAACTCGTCGGGATCGAGGATGAGTTCGTCGGCACCGCGGCTGTAGAGCGGCTCCCAGAAATCGTAGATCCCGTGCGCACCCTTGCGGTCCACATCCACCACCGCCGTGTGGTGCTTGCCGCGATAGCCGATCAGCCCGTCGGGGCCGGTGCCCTTGAGGTCGATGGACAGCGCGATGCCGGCGCCGGACACGTTCGGAGTATCGCTCGCCACCAGCGTCTCGGTGCGGTGAAGCTCGAGAACTTCGGTCTCGGTCAGCAGTGCATGGCCGATCCGGAAGCGGATCTGCGACAGGCGCGAGCCGCGCCGCACGATGATGGGAAAGGTGCGCGGGCTGATTTCGAGGTAGAGCGGGCCGCGATAGCCGGCGGGGATCTTGTCGAACTCCTGCGCACGATCGGTGATGACGCGGGTGAAGATATCGAGCCGGCCGGTAGAGCTTTTCGGGTTGGCCGAGGCCGACATGGATGGCGGCAGATCGAGGCTTTCCATCAGGGGCACGATGTAGACGCAGCCCGTTTCGAGCACCGCGCCTTCGCTCAGGTCGATCACATGCAGCTTGAGGCGATCGAGCTTGTCGGCGACGAGATGTCCCGGGCCGGGCATGAAGCTCGCGCGCACGCGGAAGGCCCGGGCGCCGAGCCGCAGGTCGAGGCTCGCCGGCTGGATCTGGTCGTCGTCCAGCGGCCCTTCGCTGAGAAGACGGCCTTGCTCGAACAGCGAAGCGATTGCGCTATCCGCCAGAATGCCCGTTTCGCGCGCCATGCCATCATCCTTTTTTAGAGGCCGACAAAACCAAATACGGCCGATTGACGCAAGCGGGGCGAAGACGTATGGGAACTTATCCCGTGGTGATTTGGCCGGTCGGCTTGCAGCCACGTTAAACAAATGGCTAAAAAGACCGGGCTCGAACCGGTCTGCTTTACGCGACCGGTTTTTTTGTTTCTGGAAGGAGACAATTGATGAGCACGGCAAACAACACCTGGCGCCCGGCGACACAGCTCGTTCACGGCGGCACCACCCGCTCCAGCCACGGCGAAACCTCCGAGGCGATCTTCCTGACGCAGGGCTTCGTCTACGAGACGTCGGAAGCCGCGGAAGCGCGCTTCAAGGGCGAGACGGACGGCTTCATCTATGCCCGCTACGGCAGCCCCACCAATGACATGTTCGAAAAGCGCATGTGCCTGCTGGAAGGCGCCGAAGATGCGCGCGCCACGGCCTCGGGCATGGCGGCGGTCTCGGCGGCCATCCTCTGCCAGCTGAAGGCCGGCGATCATATCGTTGCGGCCCGCGCGCTCTTCGGCTCGTGCCGCTGGGTCGTGGAAACGCTGGCGCCGTCCTATGGCATCGAATGCACGCTGGTCGATGGCCGGTTCATCGAGAACTGGGAAAAGGCGATCCGCCCGAACACCAAGGTCTTCTTCCTGGAAAGCCCGACCAATCCGACGCTGGAAGTGGTCGATATCGCGGCCGTGGCCAAGCTTGCCGATGCAGCGGGTGCCAAGCTTGTGGTGGACAACGTCTTTGCGACGCCGCTGCTGCAGAAGCCGCTCGAACTCGGCGCGCATGTCGTCGTCTATTCCGCCACCAAGCATATCGACGGCCAGGGCCGGTGCCTCGGCGGCGTCATCCTGTCGTCGAAGGACTGGATCGACGAGCATCTGCACGACTACTTCCGCCACACGGGCCCTGCCCTGTCGCCGTTCAACGCCTGGACGCTTCTGAAGGGCATCGAAACCCTGCCGCTGCGCGTTCGCCAGCAGAGCGAGAACGCGGCGAAGGTTGCCGATTTTCTTGCCGAGCAGAACCAGATCGCCCGCGTGATCTATCCCGGCCGGAAAGATCATCCGCAGGCCGACATTATCGCCAAGCAGATGAAAGGCGGCTCCACGCTGGTCTGCTTCGAGATGAAGGGTGGCAAGGATGCGGCGTTCGCGCTGCAGAACGCGCTCGAGATCGTCAAGATTTCCAACAATCTCGGCGACGCCAAGAGCCTGATCACGCATCCGGCGACGACGACACACAAGAACCTTGCCGAGGACGCCCGCGCCGAGCTCGGGATTTCCGACGGCACCGTGCGCCTCTCGGCCGGGATCGAGGACAGCGACGACCTGATCGAGGATTTCGCTCGGGCGCTCAAGGCCGTTTCGGCCTGAGTCACCTCTTCTGCCATCGCTAAACGCTTGAAAATCGCGCCTCACGGGCGCGATTTTTCTTTGTGCCGCGCTGCAACACACTTTCCGCGGGCGTTATTCTTCGGGAAACCATCTGGCTCTAGAATAGAGCTCAGCGACTGGAAAGGTTTTGCATCATGTATCGCGCGCTGACACGGGACATCGAGGTCACCGTAGAGCCCTATTATCTGGAGGATCAGTCCGATCCCGAAGACGGGCGCTACGTCTGGGGCTACCGGATCCTGATCTCCAACCGCTCCGTCAAGACGGTGCGGCTGATGACGCGCTACTGGCACATTACCGATGAAAACGGGCAGGTGGACGAGGTGAACGGCCCCGGCGTGATCGGCGAGCAGCCGGTGCTCAACCCCGGCGACACGTTCGAATACTCCTCCGGCTGCCCGCTCGACACGCCATCCGGCGTGATGTTCGGCCACTACGCAATGGAGACGCCCGAAGGTGAGACCTTCACGGTGGATATTCCCGCCTTCTCGCTGGATCTGCCCGGCCTCAGCCGCACGCTGAACTGACCCCCGGCCGCAAGAGCCGGGAGCCTATTCGGCGAGGTCTCGCCGGGTCGGCTTACTGCGGACGGACTTCCGTCGCCTCGAAGGTGTAGGTGGTCGAGCAGAACTCGCAGGTCACCGAAATGACGCCATCCTCCACGGTGCTTTCGATCTCCTCCTGGCTAAAGCTAGCGAGGACATCGCGAAGCTTCTCGCGCGAGCAGGCGCACTGGTCGTAGACCGCCTGCGGCGGATAGACCCGTACCCCGCGCTCATGAAACAGTCGAAAGAGCAGCCGTTCGGTACCGACCGTGGGGTCGGTCAGCTCGTCGGCATCGATCGTCTCCACCATCACGCGGGCTTCGTCCCACAGATCGTCCACGCTGCCATCGAAGCTCTCGTCACCATCGCCACCATGCAGATCCTGCTGGCGCATGCGGTCCGGCGCTTCCGGCAGAAACTGCGCGACCATGCCGCCGGCACGCCAGCGGTGACGCGGCTTTCCATTCTCGTCGCGATCCAGAAGCTCGGCGACGCCGAGGCGCACCTTGGTTGGGATCTGCTCCGACTGGCGGAAGTAGACGCCGGCGATCTCCTCGAGCGAGGCGCCGTCGAGTGGCACGATGCCCTGATAGCGCTGGGTGAACTCGCCTTGATCGATGGTGAAGGCGAGAACGCCCTGTCCGAGAAGAGCCTGTGAATCGGTCTCGCCCTTCTCGATGGCGCTGGCCAAGGCCTCCTCGTCGTAGCGGGCATAGGCCCGCACGCGGTCGGGCGTCGAGAAATCGGCGACGACGAGATCGACAGGACCGTCGCTCTTCGTCTGGATGATCAGCTTGCCGTCGAACTTCAGCGAGGTACCGAGCAGCACCGTCAGCACCACCGTTTCGGCCACGAGGCGCGCGACCGGAAGCGGATAATTGTGACGTTCGAGGATGGCGTCCAGCATCGGCCCGAGCTGGACGGCGCGGCCGCGCACATCGAGACCTTCCACCTGAAAGGGCACGACGCGGTCATCGCCCGCATAGCCGAATTCGCCGAGATCCGGTCCCTTGTCCACCATGTCCATACTCCTCATGCAAGACCCGCCACGGCGAGCCCGAACGCAGATGACGGCTCCCCGGACAGGTCCGGGAATCGCAAGCCGCAACTCCATTCTATTGGATTGATATGAAATGCCAGCAAAAAACCGTGGCATCCCGCTTGGCCCTAGATCGGGAGCCGGATGCCGGTTTTCAAGGCTTGAGCCCTGCGAGCCGATGGCAAACCTCAGAGCGCGCCGAGGCACCAAGCAAGGATCGACTTCTGCGCGTGCAGGCGGTTCTCGGCCTCGTCGAACACGACGGACTGGCGGCCGTCGATCACCTCGTCGGTCACTTCCTCGCCACGATGCGCCGGCAGGCAGTGCATGAACAGTGCGTTCTCATCCGCCTTCGACATCAGGGCGGCATTGACCTGATACGGCTGGAAGACATTGTGGCCGCGGGCGCGATGTTCCTGGTTCATCGACACCCATGTGTCCGTCACCACGCAGTCCGCTCCGGCCACCGTCTTTTCCGGATCGTGCGACAGGACGACGTTACCGCCATTGTTGCGCGCCCAGTTGAGGATCTTGTCGTCGGGCTCGGAGCCGAGCGGCACGGCCATCTTCATCGTGTAACCGAAACGGGCGGAGCCCTCGATGAAGGAGTGCAGCACGTTGTTGCCGTCGCCGGTCCAGGCGATGGTCTTGCCCTTTACGGGGCCGTTATGCTCCTCGAAGGTCATGATGTCAGCCATGATCTGGCAGGGGTGCGTCGTATCCGTCAGCGCGTTGATGACGGGCACGGTGGCGTGTTCGGCAAGTTCGAGAAGGCGGCTGTGGTCCGTCGTGCGGATCATGATCGCATCGACATAGCGCGACAGGACCTTGGCGGTATCGCCGATGGTCTCGGCGCGACCGAGCTGCATTTCCGTGCCCGACAGGAACAGCGTCTCGCCGCCAAGCTGCCGCATGCCGACGTCGAAGGACACGCGGGTCCGCGTCGAAGGCTTTTCGAAGATCATGGCGAGCATCTTGCCGGCCAGCGGCTTCTCGGCTGTCCCGGCCTTGGTCGCTGCCTTTCGCACCCGCGCATCATCGATGATGGAGCGCAGGTTCTCGGCCGACATGGCGGAGAGATCGAGGAAGTGCCGGGTATCAGCCATGGAAATGCGTGTCCTGTCCTTGTCCCATCGGGGCTTCAGCCCCCTGTCCGGGCCTGGGTGTCGGTAATCCTGGGTGTGGGGTGGCGCGGCCTTAAGCGGTCGCGCGCTGCTTCACGGCCGTCAGCGTCTCGCTGGCGCGCTCGATGCGGGCGAGGCCCTCGCGGGCTTCCTCCGCGGTGGTGATCAGCGGTGGCAGCAGACGGATGACGTTTTCGCCGGCAGGAACGGCCAGCATCTTTTCCGCCCGGATCGCCTTCAGCAGGTCCGCGGAGGGAACCACCGCCTTGATGCCGAGCATGAGGCCTTCGCCGCGGATTTCCTCGATCACGTCGGGGAAGCGGTCGGCAAGCGACGCCAGGCCCTGGCGGAAGACGAGCGAAACATCGCGGACGTGCTCAAGGAAGCCGTCGCCCAGAACCACGTCGAGCACGGCATTGCCGACGGCCATGGCGAGCGGGTTGCCGCCATAGGTGGAGCCATGCGTGCCGGCGACCATGCCGGATGCGGCCTCTTCCGTCGCAAGGCAGGCGCCAAGCGGAAAGCCGCCGCCGATACCCTTGGCGGCCGCCAGAATATCCGGCGCAATGCCGGACCATTCATAGGCGAAGAGCTTGCCGGTCCGGCCGACGCCGCACTGGACTTCGTCGAAGATCAGCATCAGGCCGTATTCGTCGCAGAGGTCGCGCAGCGCCTGCAGAAAGGCCTTGGGTGCCGGGCGTATGCCGCCCTCGCCCTGGATCGGCTCGATCAGGATCGCAGCGGTCTCCTCGGTGATCGCATCCTTGACGGCATCGAGATCGCCGAAGGGGACCTGCACGAAGCCGGGCGCCTTGGGGCCGAAGCCTTCGAGATACTTCGCCTGTCCGCCGGCTGCAATCGTCGCGAGCGTGCGGCCGTGAAACGCGCCTTCGAAGGTGATGACGTGGAAACGCTCCGTCCGGCCCTTGGCGAACTGGTAGCGGCGCGCGGTCTTGATGGCGCATTCCAGCGCTTCCGCGCCGGAATTGGTGAAGAAGACCTTGTCGGCGAAGGTGTTGTCGGTCAGGCGCTTGGCAAGCTTTTCCTGGCCGGGAATTTCGTAGAGGTTCGACAGATGCCAGACCTTTTCGGCCTGATCCTTCAACGCCGCCACCAGATGCGGATGGGCGTGGCCGAGCGAATTGACCGCGACGCCGGCGGCGAAATCGAGATAGCGCGAGCCATCTTCCGCCACCAGCCAGACACCCTCGCCGCGCTCGAAGCGCAGCGGCGCGCGCATGTAGGTCTCGTAAAGCGGGGTTGTCTCGGCCATCGTGCCAATCTCCTCGTCCTGTCCGCGCGGGCTGCGGGAAGGTTCGATCTGTTTTGCAGAGACCGGCAGTGCCGGCCCGAAATTAAAAATACCGCCCTGACGGCGGCGAGCGCACTATCGGTATTTCAGGTGCCGCTGTCAACAAAAGTCCCGGAATTACAGCCTTGTCGCGCGTTTTTCGGGCGCGATGCTTTCTGGAGAAAAGGCCTTGCAAATATATCACGCGGTGACAGCAAGTTGGGGAAAACCCAAAAATCGATTCGGGTCGATTCACCGGACTCTTGTCAGGGAGTCACCCCGTCTCTAGGTTAGCAAATAATTGCTAGACGCATGCGGCGGACCTAGTCACCAAAAGAGTCAAGGCGTTGCAGCTTCGGAGCCATCCGGGGCGCGGTGAGGGATTCGTCCTTCATGAACGGCCTGGAACGGAGACGACCATGAATTGGACTGACGAGCGGGTTGAGAGACTGAAGAAGCTCTGGGCCGAGGGGTTGAGCGCGAGCCAGATCGCGGCGCAGCTCGGCGGCGTCAGCCGTAATGCCGTCATTGGCAAGGTTCATCGCCTGTCGCTTCCCGGTCGTGCCAAAGCCGGTGGTGCCGCTCCGAGCGCAAACCGCCCGAAGCGTCCCGTCGTCGCCGCACGCCCGGCAGCCCCGGAAGCCGTCGTCGCCAACGCCGCTCCGCGCGCAGCACCGCTGCGCCCCATGGCGCGCCCGGTCAGCACGATGAACGTGATCGAGGATTCCGAAAGCGCCTTCGCACCGGAAACCGCACTGACGGTGACCGGCAGCGGGACGGGCGGCGCAACGGGCAGCAATGTCGTCGTGCCGATGTCGCGCAAGCTCGTTCTGACGCAGCTCACCGACCGCACCTGCAAGTGGCCGATCGGCGATCCGATGAAGGAGGAATTCCACTTCTGCGGCAACGACTCTCCGGATAGCTCGCCCTACTGCACCTTCCACGCCAAGCTGGCCTACCAGCCCTCGGCCGAGCGTCGCCGCGCGCGATAAACGCCTGACAGACCACAAAAGAAAAGACCTTTTTCGTCCTGCGAAGAAGGTCTTTTGCGTTATGGACAATGGGGTATGCTCGTCTGCACCGGGGGCAAGGCCAATCGACAGCCATGCAGCCCTCGAAGACGTTACGCTTCGCGAGCGAAGCGCCGGCTTCGTTCAGCTTTCGAGCGAGTAGCCCGCGCCGCGGACCGTGCGGATGACGTCCTGCATATTGGAGAAGTTGAGGGCCTTGCGCAGGCGGCCGACATGGACGTCGACGGTGCGCTCGTCGACATAGATGTCATGCCCCCAGACGCCGTCGAGAAGCTGCGAGCGGGAGAAGACGCGGCCGGGCGAGGCCATGAAGAATTCGAGGAGGCGAAACTCCGTCGGCCCGAGGCGGACTTCGCGGGTCTTGCGGTGAACGCGGTGGGTTTCGCGGTCCAGCTCGATATCGCCGCATTTCAGAAGCGAGGACAGGACTTCGGGACGCGCACGGCGCAGCATGGCTTTCACGCGCGCGATCAGCTCGGGCGTCGAGAACGGCTTGACGACATAATCGTCGGCGCCGGTGGCAAGGCCGCGAACCCGCTCGCTCTCCTCGCCCCGCGCCGTCAGCATGATGATCGGCAGGCGTTCCGTTTCGCTGCGCTGGCGCAGGCGCCGGCAAAGCTCGATGCCGGAAACGCCGGGCAGCATCCAGTCGAGGATCAGAAGATCGGGCAGCCGCTCCTGCAGCCGCACCTCCGCCTCGTCGCCCCGGTTGATGGTGTCGACATCGAAGCCTTCGGCCTCGAGATTGTAACGCAGGAGGACGCTCAGCGCTTCTTCATCTTCGACAACGGCAATTTTCGGCTGCATTTCTGGACTCCGTAGTGCCCTTGCCGCGAGACAAGGCTTTCGCCAGAACCCGAGGGTGGCGATCATCGTTGACAGTTTATGCGTGGCGCAGAGGCCACCGGATGGCTGCATACCTTCAGCCGAACGTCCGCCGGCCTCAAGACCGGAGGCGATGGCGCAGGAGCGCTTCGGCTCCCGCGCCCCTCGCTCAGGTGGCGAGTGCGCCGACGGTGTTCGACGAGTCGTCCTTCGGACGTTCGCCCAGCGGCTGCGCACCGGTCGTCATGTAGTAGATCGTCTCGGCGATGTTGGTCGCATGGTCGCCGATGCGCTCGATGTTCTTGGCGCAGAACAGGAGATGCGTGCAGGGTGTGATGTTGCGCGGATCTTCCATCATGTAGGTCAGGAGTTCGCGGAACAGTGAGGTGTAGATCGCGTCGATCTCGCCGTCGCGCTCGCGGATGGCCTTCGCCTTCTCGGCCGAACGGGATGCGTAGACATCCAGCACTTCCTTCAGCTGCATCAGCGTCAGTTCGGCCAGATGCTCGATCCCGCGGGACAGCTGCCGCGGCAGGCTGGCGCTGGAGACGGCGATGACGCGCTTGGCCGTGTTCTTGCCAAGGTCGCCCACGCGCTCGAGATCGGCCGCGATGCGGATCGACCCCATGATTTCGCGCAGGTCGGCCGCCATCGGCTGACGCTTGGCAATCGTCACGATCGCCTTCTCGCCGATCTGGCGCTCGGCGTCGTCGAGCACGACGTCGTCGGAGATGACCTTCTGGGCGAGGCCCAGATCGGCATTGACGAGGGCGCGAACGGATTCGGCCACCATCTGCTCAGCAAGGCCACCCATCTCGGAGATACGGCGGCTCAGATATTTCAGGTCTTCGTCATAGACGGATGCGATATGGGTTGCCATGGATCCTGTCCTTGGAGTTCGGTCACGGGCGCAAAGCTGTCGGTCTGGCGACCGATCAGCCGAAGCGGCCCATGATGTAATCCTGGGTGCGCTGGTCATCCGGATTGGTGAACATCTTGTCGGTGTCGTTCTCCTCGACGAGATTGCCGAGGTGGAACATGGCGGTGCGCTGCGAGACGCGGGCTGCTTGCTGCATGGAGTGCGTGACGATCACGATCGTGTAGTTGGCGCGCAGCTCGTGGATCAGTTCCTCGACCTTGGCGGTGGCGATCGGGTCGAGCGCCGAACAGGGCTCGTCCATGAGGATGACCTCGGGGCTGACGGCAACGGCGCGCGCGATGCAGAGACGCTGCTGCTGGCCGCCGGAGAGGCCTGTGCCGGACTCGTGCAGGCGGTCCTTGACCTCGTTCCACAGACCGGCCTTCTGCAGGCTCTGCTCGACGATGGCGTCGAGTTCGGCCTTGGTGCGGGCGAGACCGTGGATCTTCGGGCCGTAGGTCACGTTTTCGTAGATGGACTTCGGAAACGGGTTCGGCTTCTGGAAAACCATGCCGACGCGGGCTCGCAGTTCGAC
The DNA here is from genome assembly GCF_011603255.1 of Ferranicluibacter rubi. GTDB lineage: Bacteria > Pseudomonadota > Alphaproteobacteria > Rhizobiales > Rhizobiaceae > Ferranicluibacter > Ferranicluibacter rubi. The sequence continues at coordinate 344,537 of NZ_JAANCM010000001.1, forward strand.
GACGTCGATCGAGGGATCGTAGATATCACCGCCGTCAAGCGTGATCTTGCCCGTGACCTTGCAGTGGTCGATCGTGTCGTTCATGCGGTTGAGAGTCCGCAGGAAGGTGGACTTGCCGCAGCCCGAAGGGCCGATCAGCGCCGTAACCGTGTTTTCGCGGATGTTGAGATTCACGTCGAACAGCGCACGCTTTTCGCCGTAGTAGACCGACACATCCTTGCCGATCATCTTGTGAGGGACAGCATTCATCTTCTGATCGACCGCCTTTTCGAGAGTCGCTTCTGACATCATGTTCATTGTTTTCTACCTCACTACCAGCGTCGTTCAAAGCGGCGCCGCAACAGGATTGCGCCAAGGTTCATGACCACCAGGAAGATCAGGAGCACGATGATCGCGCCGGAGGTCCGTTCGACAAATGCACGTTCGGCTTCATTGGCCCACATGTAGATCTGGACCGGCAGTGCCGTGGAAGGTTCGAGCGGCGAGCCCGGGAAATCGACCACGAAGGCCACCATGCCGATGAGAAGCAGCGGCGCGGTTTCGCCGAGCGCATGCGCCAGGCCGATGATGGTGCCCGTGAGGATCCCCGGCATGGCAAGCGGCAGGACGTGGTGGAAGATGGTCTGCATCTTCGAGGCACCGAGACCGAGGGCTGCGGCCCGGATGGACGGCGGCACGGCCTTCAGCGCCGCACGCGTGGCGATGATGATCGTGGGCAGCGTCATCAACGTGAGGACGAGACCGCCGACGAGGGCCGCCGAGCGCGGCATGCCGGCGAAGTTGATAAAGATCGACAGGCCGAGCAGACCGTAGACGATGGAGGGAACGGCCGCGAGATTGTTGATGTTGACCTCGATAAGGTCGGTCAGCTTGTTCTTCGGCGCGAACTCTTCGAGATAGATCGAGGCGGAGACACCGATCGGCAGCGCGAGCGCCAGCACGATCAGCATCATGTAGAGCGAGCCGAGCGCTGCGACGCCGATACCGGCAGCTTCGGGACGCGAGGATGCGCCCGAGGTGAAGAGGCCCGTGTTGAAGGACTTCGTCATCGCGCCGTCCTGCGCGAGGGTCTGCATCCAGCCGAGCTGCTTGTCCTTCACCTTGCGGTTGGCTTCCGCAACGGTCACGTCGATCTGGCCCTTGTTGGCCGAGTCGATGTTGCCTTCCGCCAGAAGCGCCACCGACACCGTCTGGCCGATGATCGCAGGGTTGGCGACGACGACGTCGCGAAGCTGCGTACGGGCGCTGGCCGAAACCATGTCGGTCGCCAGCTTGACCTCCGCACGGTTGGCCGGGTCCAGCCCCAGCTTCTGCACCAGCGCATCGCGCACCAGCAGCGGATAGTTCGCCGTCATCAGCTTGGCAGGGTTGGTCGCCCGTTCGTTCTTCGGGTCGATGATCTGTTCGCTGAACGTGATCGGCAGGACGATCTCGGTCTGCAGGAAGGCCGTGTAGCCCTTGGACACGACCGTCCAGAGCAGGAGACCGAGGAAGAAGATGCCGATGGAGATGGCGCCGATGCCATAGGCCCGGAAGCGGCGTTCTGCGGCGTAGCGGCGCTTGATGCCGATATCGCGACGGGTGGATGCGGGACGCTGCGACGCACCGGCGAGCGATGAGGTCATGTCGGTCATTCGTACTGTTCCCGGTATTTGCGCACGATGTAGAGCGCGTAAATGTTGAGGCAGAGCGTGATGGCAAAGAGCGTGATGCCGAGCGCGAAGGCGACGAGGGTTTGCGGAGAGGTGAACTCCAGGTCGCCCGTCAACTGGTTGACGATCTTCACCGTGACGGTCGTCATCGGCTCGAAGGGGTTGATCTGCATGCGGGCGGCGACACCGGCCGCAAGCACCACGATCATCGTCTCACCGACGGCGCGGGATGCCGTGAGCAGAAGCGCACCGACGATGCCGGGAAGAGCGGCAGGCAGGACGACGCGCTTGATGGTTTCCGACCGCGTGGCACCGAGGCCGAGCGAACCGTCGCGCAGCGAGCCGGGCACCTGCGTGATGATGTCATCCGACAGCGAGGACACGAAGGGGATCAGCATGATGCCCATGACGAGGCCGGCGGTGAGAACGCTCTGCGCCTGGATGAAGCTGGCATAGTTGCCGGTGACGAGGCCATTCAACTGGCCCGAGATATCGCGCAGGAACGGGCCTACCGTGACGAGGGCGAAGAAGCCGTAGACGATGGTCGGGATGCCGGCGAGGATTTCGAGCAGCGGCTTGGCGATCGAGCGCACCGTGCTGTTGGCATATTCCGCCATGTAGATGGCGGCGAACAGGCCGATCGGCACGGCAAAGAGCATGGCGACGAAGGCGATGTAGAGCGTGCCGGCGAGGAGCGGCAGGAGGCCGAACTGCCCGGCCTGCCCCGCCTGACCGGCTGCGGCGAAGCGCGGATCCCATACCGTACCGAAGAAGAACTCCATCGGCGACACCGAGGCGAAGAAGCGCAGGGCTTCCGACAGCATGGAGCCGATGATGCCGACGGTGGTAAGGATGGCGATGGACGATGCGAGGATCAGGCCGCCGAGAATGACCTGCTCGACACGGTTGCGGGCCCGGAAGCGCTGCGAGATGCCGCGGAGCGCCAGAAGCGTTCCACCGATGGCCAGCAGCAGCACGACACCGGCCATGGCGAGATGGCTGTTTGCCGTCATCCGGTTGAAAGTCGTGGCGGACTCGATCATCCAGGGTTCGCCGGCGCCGGCCAGCGGAATGCCCTTGGCACCCATGGCGTCGCGAAGATTGATGGAACCGCTGTCGAGCGCACTGCGCTCGGCGTCCGAGAGAAGGGCGAGACCGCGTGCAACCGACTTGACCTGGCCGAGTGCCAGCTGGGCGGGCGCGTTGCCCTGGTTCAGGACCTCGGTCGGCAGATGGAAAAGCACGCTGCGATCGATCATCGGCGGCGCGGCGACGAGCCAGACGGCGAGCACGACGAGCGAAGGAAGCAGAGCCCAGATGGCGGCGTAGCTGCCGTGGTAGCCGGGCAGAGAATGCAGCGAGGAAAGCTTGCCGCCGGCCGTGGCCATGGCCCGCGAACGACCCATCACGAAGGCGGATGCGCCGACGAGCAGGACGAGGAGAAAGAGGAGAGAAGCGCTCATGGTCTGGGTCCCCCGGTCGTTTCACGACATCGCATGCTGCAAGATCGGACGCCGGCCATTCGAACGTTGGGGCTCCCGCACGGCGCTCGCGCGCCGTGCGGGGTGATCCTTAAGAGACCGGGTCTCCGGATCGGCTCCTATTACAGCTGTGTGCCGTCGGTAAAGGCCTTGCGGTCGGCTTCGCGCTCTGCATCCGGTGCGGACACGAGACCATAGGCCGACAGCGGGCTTTCCGGGCCGACCATCTGGTCGTCGAGGAAGAATTCAACGAATTCCTTCAGGCCGGGGATAACGCCGAGATGCGCCTTCTTGACGTAGAAGAACAGCGGGCGCGAGACCGGGTATTCGCCGGAAGCGATCGTTTCCGTGGTCGGAACGACGCCGTTGACGGTCGCAACCTTCAGCTTGTCGGCGTTGTTTTCATAGAAAGCGAGACCGAAGACGCCGATGCCGTTCTTGTTGGCAGCGATGCGGGCCAGGGTTTCCGTGTAGTCGCCGTCGATGTCGACAGCCTTGCCATCCTTGCGAACGGCAACGCAGGTGCGGGCCTGTTCCTTGGCGTCGGCAACGGCAGCCTTGATGACCTCTTCAGCGCCGGAAGCCTTGCAGCCTGCATGAAGGATCTTCTCTTCGAAGACTTCGCGCGTGCCGTGCTTTTCACCCGGGATGTAGGCGGCGATTTCGGCGTCCGGCAGGTTCTTGTTGACCTCGGACCACTTCGTGTAGGGGTTCGCAACGAGCTTGCCGTCGACGACGACCTGGGCTGCGAGGCCGAGGTAGAGGTCCTTCGGCTCAAGCTTCAGATCGGCATTGCCGCTGTCGGTGGCGAACACGATGCCGTCATAGCCGATCTTGACTTCCTGCACTTCGGTCACGCCAGCCGACTTGCATTCCGCCAGTTCGCTGTCCTTGATCTTGCGCGAAGCATTGGCGATGTCGATGGTGTCAGGGCCGACGCCCTTGCAGAATTCCTTGAGGCCAGCGCCCGTGCCGCCGGATTCGACAACCGGCGTCTTGAAGTCGGGGAAGGTCTCGCCGAAGGTTTCGGCAACGATCTTTGCATAGGGAAGAACGGTGGACGAACCAGCGATCTGGATCTGGTCGCGGGCAGCAGCAGCGCCAGCAAAGGCGACGGAAGCCACCAGGGCTGCGGCAGTCAGTTTCAGGGCGTTCATGGAATTCTCCCGGATGGGCTTGTGTGGGTGCGCTAGAGTGTCAGCGCTCGCTTTCGCCGTTTATTCTCATCGGCTGCCCTTCATTAGCGGCCGATGCCACCAGCTTTTATGTCAAGTTGACGAAAGATTTATGACAGTCCATCTTTCTGATTTTTATAAGCTTTTTGCTGGGAGCCCAAATTCCGTCGATATTCCGTCAAAAACGGACCGTGAAAACGGTTCCCTCGCCCAGCACCGAGCGGACGATCAGGCGGGCGCGGTGCCGGGTGAGGATGTGTTTGACGATCGCAAGCCCCAGCCCGGTGCCTTTCTTCGAGCGGCTGGCCTCGACATTCACCCGGTAAAAACGCTCGGTGATGCGCGGCACGTGCTCGGCGGGAATGCCCGGCCCGTGATCGCGCACCGAGACCTCAACCGGATCACCGCCGCCGCCGGACAGGATCACCTCCACGGTCTTGCCTTCCTGCCCATACTTGCAGGCGTTTTCCACGAGGTTCTCGAACACCTCGATCAGCTCGTCGCGATCCCCCTGAACGACGATGGGAAATGACGGAACGGCGAGCGAAATGGTGATGCCCACATCCTGGGCGAGCGGTCCCAGTGTGTCGCAGACATGGCCGAGCAGAGGTGCAAGCGCGACCTCCTGCTCGGGCGCGATGTGGGATTTCAGCTCGAGGCGAGAGAGCGACAGCAGGTCGTCGACAAGACGGCTCATCCGGTTCGCCTGCTCCAGCATGATGCCGAGGAACCGCTCATGCGCCTTCACATCGTTGCGCGCCGGCCCCTGCAGCGTCTCGATGAAGCCGCGCAGGGAGGCGAGCGGCGTGCGCAGTTCGTGGCTGGCATTGGCGACGAAGTCGGAGCGCATGCGATCGATGCGGCGCGCCTGCGAGATATCGCGGTAGGAGACGACATAGACGGTATCGATGCTTTCCGGCGCCGACACCCGCTTGGGCCCACCAGCGGCCAGCGCAGCCGGTGCGACACGCACGATATAGACGGCCTCGGACGGCAGACGTTCGGAATGTTCGATCTGGTTGATGCGGCCGGTCGCGATGGTCTCGCGCACCATATCGAGGATGCCCGGGGAACGGACGCGACCGGAAAGGTCGGAATTGGCCGGAATGACACCGAAGGCCTTTTCGGCCGCCTGGTTCTGGAAGAGCACGCGCTCGTCCGGTCCGATGACGAGCACCGGCATATCCAAGGCGTCGAAGCCGGCTTCGAGCGTCGCCAGTTCCGCCTCGCCGGTCGAGGGCAGCGGCTCGACGGCGGCGGGAGGCGCCGGCATCGCCGGTTGCCGCAGAAGCGCCAGAACGAGAACGATCCAGAATGCGGCAGCAAGCGCGGCGTGGCCGCTGGTCGCGATCAATCCAACGCAGCCGGCAAGGGTGAGGCCGATCAGCCACTTCTCCGCCCAGATGCGGGTGCCCATCGTCCGCCAATATGTCGTTTCCTGCACACGTCCTCCCGACTGTCGCTGCCTGCTCGAACGAGCCTGCGCCAACAGGCACATACAATCACACCTGTCAGCCGATGCGGCGACATCCAGCATGTAACCTGGCTTCATGACATGATTTTCACGGTGCGCTTGAAATCGCAATGGACTTATGGCCTGCTCCCCAGCCACGGCGGCAACCGCCCCTTCAGGCTTGGCCCGCCCAGGACACACCAGCTTGGCACACCCCGCTTGGCACATACGGAGATAAGCAGCATGGACGACAACAAGCCGGTCGAGATCGTCATCAACGGGAAGACGCGCCTGTTCGACGTCGACACGCCGGACCTGCCGGACTGGATCACCAAATCCGCCATGGCCTCCGGCGGCTACCCCTATGAAAAGAAGCTGAACAAGGACGTCTTCAAGGCCGAGCTGGAAAAGCTGCAGATCGAGCTGGTGAAGGTGCAGACCTGGCAACAGGCGAGCGGCAAGCGCGTCATCGTGCTGTTCGAGGGGCGCGATGCGGCCGGCAAGGGCGGCGCGATCCACGAAACCCGCGCCTATATGAACCCGCGTACGGCACGGATCGTCGCGCTGACCAAGCCGACCGAGACGGAAAGCGGGCAATGGTATTTCCAGCGCTACGTCTCGCATTTTCCGACGAAGGGCGAGTTCGTGCTGTTCGACCGGTCCTGGTACAATCGCGCCGGCGTCGAGCCGGTCATGGGCTTCTGCACGCCGGCGGAGTACGAGCATTTCCTCAAGCAGGTCCCGGCATTCGAGAAGCTGATCGTCGACGAAGGCATCGTGCTCTTCAAGATCTGGCTGGAAATCGGGCAGGAAATGCAGCTGATGCAGTTCCACCAGCGCCGCCACGATCCGCTGAAGGTTTGGAAGCTTTCGCCCATGGACATCGAGGCTTTGTCGCGCTGGAACGACTATACCGAGAAACGCAACCGCATGCTGAAGGAAACCCACAAGGGCAAGGCGCCCTGGACCGTGATCCTCGGCAACGACCGCCGTCGCGCCCGGCTGAACCTCATCCGCCATATCCTGACCGGACTGGACTATACCGGCAAGGACGAGAAGGCGATCGGCGAGATCGACGGCAAGATCCTGAACTCAGAGCACCATTTTCTCAAGTCTTGATGTCCTGATGGGGTCAATAACGGCGGCGGCTGCGGGATCCGGTGCCGCCGTTCGTCTCACTGTCCGGGCAGGAGCCGGATGGCATAGAGATCGAGACTACCGCCGTTGGCGGTGACGTCGCTGTTCACAAGGATACGGCCGGGACCGTTTGGCGACATCGTCCGGTCGAAGCTGATCTTGAACAGCATGTCGCTCTTCTCGTCATTGACCGTGAACCGATGACGGCCGCAATCACCGAGGGATGCGAAGTCGCATTCCACTGAGAACTGGGTCGGCTTGCCATTTGCCGATTGAACGCTGAGGGCGATGGTCGAAGTCTGCCCCGACATGCGCTGCAGCGCCGATGCCGGCACCTCGATGGCGACGTTGCCGCTGGCATCGCCGGTACCCGACGCGATGCGCAGCCGTGCCCCACCCTCGTCGCGCACCACCTCGGTACGAACGCGCGCGCCTGGCGTAACGCCGCCCGTGGCGGTCGGCAGATAGAGATCGACCCAATCCGCCGTGAAGCCGGCCTGGGCACCGAGCGTTCGCAGGCCTGCGCCGCCATCGAAATCCTCCGCGGCCACGGTCGGCGGAGGTGCCGGCTGGCCCTGCGGGCGTTCGAGAAGACCCGTGCTCATGACCCACCACGTTGCGCTGCCGATGGCTGCCACGAGCACGGCCGCAACCATGAGAATAGAGGCGATACGCCCGCCGCGGCCACGCCGCCTACGCGGCACGAGCGGCTCGGCTCCGGGAAGGCCGAGATCGTTGACGGCATCGCGCGCCTGCGCGCCCGGCCGCTTGGAATCGCGAACCGGCGCGACCATCGGCGTTGGCGTTTCCGTGAACGGTGCATCATCGCGATCGCGGTGCCGGTCGCCGCGCTCCACCCTGCCATCTCCGCGCGGTCCATCCACGTCAGGGGCATCGAACGAAGGGGCGTCACGCCGGGACGACGTGCGCTCGGCGCTCACCTCGCCAAACCCGGGCTCCTGCCGCTCTGCGTCGCGGCCGCTGGCACGCTGCTCCGCACGCGGAGCGTCGGCAATGGTCACATGGGGCTCGACAGGGGATGCAGGCTCTGCCGGATTTTGCGAAGGAACTGTGGAAGGAGAGACGGGGGCCGGAGAGACTGGGGCCGGAGAGACTGGGGAATGAACGACCGAGAGATCGCGAAGAGCTGCCCGCTCCTGCTGTTCGATCGCGTGAATGGTGACTTCCAGCCGATGCCGCTGCTGGGCGACGACCGTTTCGTCAAGGACGTTCTGCTTGCGCAGGCCGGCTTCGAGCGCATTTCGTGCCGACTGGTAGATCCGCGCGCGCGTTTCCGCACTTGCCCGGTCGGAGCGCTCCAGCGCCTGTTTGATGGCCGTTTCCAGTCCGCTCACGGTAATCCCTTGCCACCTTGGGCCTGCGCTTCGGGCATCCTCGAGGATGCAGGTGCCGAAACGCAGGAAAGCACGTTCACTTTTCGGTAACGATTGACGTCTCGTTACGCAAGTCCGCGCAATGCACATAGGCTGGTATGAGCACCTTTCCAGCCTCTTCCGGCAGGGTTCGGATCGTGAACCCCTGTTCAACCATCTGAAAAGCAACGGATCTGGGGATTGGACACGCGCGTCGCAGGACACCATGATGCCTCTCCCCAGGGTGCCCTGCCGCATCTCTCGATACCCCTCTTGTCAGACCCGCCATCCCGCGGTTATCTTCCGTTTACGCAAACGTCAATCAAGAGAGAGCACCATGGCCCTGCCGCCGATCCTGTCCCGTCTTCGCATTCCCGTCGTGTCGGCGCCGCTGTTCATCATATCGCATCCGGCGCTGACCATCGCCCAGTGCAAGGCCGGCGTCGTCGGCTCCTTCCCGGCGCTCAATGCCCGGCCGGAAGCGCAGCTTGACGAGTGGCTGGCCATGATCACGGAGGAACTGGCTGCCCATGACAAGGCGAACCCGGACAACCCCTCTGCGCCCTTCGCCGTCAACCAGATCGTCCACCGCTCCAACCGCCGGCTGGAACACGACCTGATGCTCTGTGCGAAGTACAAGGTGCCGATCGTCATCTCCTCGCTCGGCGCCGTGCCGGAGGTGAATGCGGCCGTGCACAGCTATGGCGGCATCGTGCTGCACGACGTGATCCACGATCGCCATGCGCGCTCCGCCATCAACAAGGGCGCAGACGGGCTGATCGCCGTTGCGGCCGGCGCCGGCGGCCATACCGGCGCGCTGTCGCCCTTTGCGCTTATCCAGGAAATCCGCAGCTGGTTCTCCGGCCCGCTCCTCCTGTCCGGCGCGATTGCCAATGGCGGCGCGGTGCTGGCGGCTCAGGCCATGGGCGCAGACCTTGCCTATATCGGGTCCGCCTTCATCGCGACCGAAGAAGCCCGGGCGAGCGACGGCTACAAGCAGATGATCGTTGACAGCAAGGCAAAGGACATCGTGGAAACGCCGCACTTCACCGGCGTCAACGGCAACTATCTCCGCCCCTCCATTGCCGCAGCCGGACTGGACGCCGACAACCTGCCCATTGCGGATGCCGCCACCATGGACCTCGAGGCCGCCGTCGGCACCGGTGCGAAAGCCTGGCGCGACATCTGGGGCTCGGGCCAAGGCATCGGCGCCATCACAGCCGTCACCCCCGTCGCAACACTCGTGGAGCGTCTGGAAACGGAATACAACGCAGCCCGCGCCCGCCTCTCGCTGTAGCGGCTCCACGATATTCCCGCGGGCAGCCACCCTGCCCGCGTCAGTTTTTCCCTCAACAGATGAAGAGACCGCTTGAATTCCCCGAACTTTGCAGGTATCAGCCCCTCACAACACAGGCTGAACCCTCAGGTTCGCCCGGTGAGCCGCTTTAGCTCAGGTGGTAGAGCACATCATTCGTAATGATGGGGTCGCAGGTTCGAGTCCTGCAAGCGGCACCATTTCCTTTTATCACCTGTTATAACCACCTTAGCATTCTGCTGAGCTCAATCAGCACATCTGCTCGCTTGCATAGCCAATTGGCTTTTCACGAAGTGGCTGTCCGGACGCACTCAAGCTGGCGCGTCGGTCAACACTCACGAGACAGTTAGACCTGCGAACCTAAACAAACGAAGGCAGAGCTGCATGAGTGCGGCTCTGCCTTCGACGGTTATTCTCAAACTGTAGCGGCGGCGTCAGGCTGCGGCGATGGCTTTTTCAATGTCCTGAATCGAGTGCCCGGTGAGATCCTTGTCCAGTTCTCCGACGAGCGCGTCGGAGAGGGCCTTGTGATAGCCCTTTCGAAGCTCGCCGAGCGTGCGCGGTGCCGCGATGATCACGAGCTTCTTGATCTTGCCGTCGAGGACGCGCTTGTTCAGAAGATCGACCACGCCTGCGGTGAAGCCATCTTCATCCTGCTGACCGTCGCTCGGGTTGGCGGCGCTGCTGGAATGGCGGCCTCCTGAGGGAATTTTCGAGTCATCGACCTCGGCATCGGGCAAGGCTTTGAGCTGGATATCGGATGCCTGGCCCTCGTTCTTGAAAAGGACGAGCTTTTTGCCATCGGCAACGGCGACGACTGCATTCTGGGGAAGGTCCATGATAATCTCCGTTGTCATGACGCAGAAGCATGGCGGTTTTGCCGTGCTTTGCGCATACTCGATAGAAGCCTTCCAAGGCGCTTTTCGTTCCGTTCTCGTTGAGCGAAACGATCGCTTGTCGCTTTAACGATCCCTATGGGACCTCGAACGCACGCCGTCAGGTTTCGCTGGAAAGGTGGCCGCAGACGTGCGGCATGCGCCTGAAGTCGGGTCCGATACCGACCATCGATCATCCGCAGCTTGCCGCTCTGGACTTCATCACGAAGGAGCGGATCAGCTGATGCAGTGCCGTCGCACCGCCCTTGACAGTCTTTACTCGACCCACTCGTTGCTGAATGTCAGGCGGGCGACGGTGATCGTTCTGCCCGTCTCGTCGCGGACGGTAAGGGCGATAGTGCCGTTGCGGGTTTCCGGCATTTCGTCCCGGGCGATATCCCCGAGAATGCGGGCGACCTCCATGGCCACGGACTCGCGCGAGGCCATATCCTGGCCTTCCTCGTCCAGCACCGGACCATCTCCATTGTGAAGATCGAAGAAGTAGCGGCTCATCACATGTCTCTACGTTCTCTGTGCGTTTGCGCCACGCTAAGCCGGAGACGAACCTTTTGTTCCGGCGCGATCAGGCGCCCGGCCGTAAAACATGCGCACGGCGATGCCGTGGTGCGTTTTGCGCTTGCCGTCTTTCAAACACCGCTGTTTAAAATGCGCCGCGGCCCCGGCCTGCGCGCAGCTTGTCTCTACCGGTTCATTCTCGAAGGCCTTCATCGTGATCGACATTCTCATTCAGAACCTCGCCAATCACGACATCGTGTCGGAGGATGAACGAAGCCTTGTGAGATCCCTTGCCACCCGCGAGCGGTCGTACGAGATCGATGAGGACCTCGTGTCGGAGAATAGTCGGCCCTCCTACAGCACGCTTCTGACCGCAGGCTTTGCGGCACGCTACAAGCTGACACCGGACGGCACGCGGCAGATCACGGCGCTGCATGTCCCCGGCGATTTCGTCGATCTGCATGCTTTCCTCCTGAAAACGATGGACCACGGAATCATCGCGCTTTCACCCTGCCGCGTCATGCAGATCGATCATACCGAACTGGAGACCGTGACCCGGAAGGCCCCGCACCTGACGCGGCTGCTCTGGCTGAAGACGATCATCGACGGCGCGATCCACCGCGAATGGATCGTTGCCATGGGCCGTCGCTCAAAGCGCGCACATCTCGCCCATCTTCTTTGCGAGCTGCATATGCGCCTGCAGGCGATGGGGCTGACGCAGGACCTGAGCTTCCACTTCCCCCTGTCGCAAGGAGAGATGGCGGACGTGCTCGGGCTGTCGCTCGTCCACATGAACCGCACCATCCAGAACTTGCGCAAGGACGGGCTGATCAGCTGGGTCAATCACACGGTGACGATCCTCGACTGGGACGAGCTTCGTGACATCGCGGATTTCGATCCGACCTATCTGAGCCTGACCGTGGAGCCGCGCTGAGGCGGCTCACTTTGGCCAGTAGACATCCGAGCGATAATCGTCGGGGATGCTTTCGAGGCTCGAGAGCGCCAGCGCGATCGCCATGATCTGCAGATGCTTGATATGGACCTCACGCGGCATGTCGATGCCGGTTGCGAGCGAACGCACGCGATGACGCTCATGGCCAAGCGCGGACAGTCTCCGGCGCGCCTCCGCCTCGACATCGCGAGCACCGACCGGTGCCTCGCCGCGATCGGCATCATCCTTTCCGACAAGTCTCAGTCCCATTCTCTGCCCCAGGAAACGAACCTGCCACCATGATGGCGGAAACGGTTCGTTTCTCAAGTCGCAGAAATGAGGAGCAAAACCTTGGATAGGGTTGAGTGCCGGACGCTCAGGCCTGCTCATTCTCCGGAACGTTGCGTCGTAGTTCGTCCAACCACAGACGTGCATTGCCGTCCGAGGGTGCGCGCCAGTCGCCGCGCGGCGAGAGCGATCCGCCGGAGGTAACCTTCGGGCCGTTCGGCGAGGCGGACCGCTTGAACTGGCTGGTCGTGAAGAAGCGGAACAGGAAGGCTTCCAGCCATTTGCGAATGGTGGCGAGATCGTAGGCGTTCCGGCTCTCCTCGGGGAAGCCCGTGGGCCAGGCGCCGGCCTTTGCATCATGCCAGGCATGCCAGGCCAGAAACGCGACCTTGGAGGGCTTCAGGCCGAAGCGGGTAATGTAGTAGAGCGCGAAATCATGCAGCGCATAGGGGCCGATCTTGTCCTCCGTGCTCTGGATCGCACCCGTCTCGTCGGCCGGCACAAGTTCGGGCGAGATAACGGTATCGAGAACATCGGCAAGTGTCGCATTCGTTTCGGGATCGAAGAGGTCCTTGGCGATGATCCAGCGAATAAGGTGCTGAATGAGCGTCTTCGGCACGGAGGCGTTGACGTTGTAGTGGCTCATATGGTCGCCCACACCATAGGTGGACCAGCCGAGCGCGATCTCCGAGAGATCGCCGGTGCCGAGCACCAGCGCGTCGTAGCGGTTGGCGGCGCGGAATAGGAAATCGGTGCGCAAGCCTGCCTGTACGTTTTCGAAGGTGATGTCGTAGACCGGCTTTCCCTCGGCGTAAGGGTGCTTCAGGTCCTTGAGCAATTGTTCTGCCAGCGGCTTGATATCGATCTCGTCGGCGGTGATGCCGAGCGACCGCATCAGCTTCCAGGCGTTCGTCTTGGTCACGTCGCCGGTGGCAAAGCCCGGCATGGTGAAGCCGAGAATGCCGGAGCGCGGGAGGCCCAACTGGTCGAAGGCGCGTGCGGCGACGACGAGGGCATGGGTGCTGTCGAGGCCACCGGAGACGCCGATGCAGATCTTCTTGATGCCGGTTGCCTGCAGCCGCTTCATCAGGCCCTGAACCTGGATGTTATAGGTCTCGTAGCAATCCTGATCGAGCCGGGCGGGATCGGCGGGTACGAAGGGATAGCGCGAGATGGCGCGCTCGAACCCGATATCGCCCCTATCCGGCTCAAACTGGAACTCGACCGTGCGGAAGGTGCGATCCTCGCGGTGCTGGTGGTTGGCGGCGTCGTTGAAGGTGCCGGTGCGCAGACGCTCGAGCAGCAGGCGATCGACATCGATGTCGGCGACGCACATTTGCGGGCCGCTCGGGAAGCGCTCGGTCTCGGCCAGGAAATTGCCGAGTTCGTAGATGCAGGCCTGGCCGTCCCAGGCGAGATCGGTGGTGGATTCTCCGGGGCCAGCTGCAGCATAGACATAGGCGGCAAAGCAGCGGCTGGACTGGGAGCCCGCAAGCTGGCGGCGCGTCTCGGCCTTGCCGACGGTGATGTTGCTGGCCGAGAGATTGGTAAGGATCAGCGCGCCGGCGAGTGCACCGAAATCGCTGGGCGAGGCGGCGATCCAGACGTCCTCGCAGATTTCGATGTGGAAGACGAAGCCGCGCACGTCGGTTGCCGAAAACAAGAGATCCACGCCGAACGGGGCCACCTGCCCGGCCACCGCGATGGTCTCGCCGCGAATGTCGCGCCCGGCCGCGCACCAGCGCTTCTCGTAGAACTCGCGGTAGTTCGGCAGGTAGCTCTTCGGCACGACGCCGAGGATGCGGCCACGGTGGATGGCGAGCGCGCAATTGTAGAGCCGGCCGTTCTTCGGGATCGGCGCGCCGACGAGGAGGACGGGCGAAAGCGTGCGGCTTTCCTCCACCACGCGGGCGAGCGCCATATCCACCGCCTCGTGCAGCGCCGCCTGGCCCAGCAGGTCGTCGAGCGTGTAGCTGGAAATGCAGAGTTCGGGAAACACCATCAGAGCGACAGAGCGGGCATGGCCGTCCCGCGCAAGCGCTATCACCTGTTCGGCGTTGAATGCAGGATCGGCAACCTCGCAGCGCGGCGTGCAGGCCGCGACGCGAACAAAACCCTGATCATAGGCTGAAAAGAAATTCACCGGCACGCATCCCGTCTTGATCGCTGTCGCCGCCAACCTTACGGCAGGCGGCGGTTCGGGAAAAGGCTTTGCGTCCTGCTTTGCAGGCCTATCAGGCCTGCTTGATCAGCTTGGCAGTCTGCTCCGGCGCCGGCGTCGTCACCTCGTGCAGCCATTCGCGCCAGATGGCGACGATCAACGCCATGAGCACCGGGCCGACGAAGAGTCCGAGGAACCCCATGGTCTTCACGCCCCCCACGAGGCCGAAGAAGGTCGGCAGGAACGGCAGCTTGATCGGCCCGCCGACGAGGCGTGGGCGGAGCGTCTTGTCGACGATGAAGAGCTCGATCGTGCCCCAGGCAAAGAGTGCGAAACCGGCGACCGGCGCACCGCTGGCCAAGAGATAGACGGAAACGAGCGTGAAGCAGAGCGGCGCGCCGCCGGGGATGAGCGCCATGAAGCCGGTAATGATGCCGAGGGTGACCGGCGACGGCACGCCGGCGATCCAGTAGGCGACGCCGAGCACGAGACCCTCGCCGATGGCGATGAGGCCCATGCCGGTGACGGTGGAGGAGATCGTGAGCGGCACGATGCGCGATACGCGTTCCCACCGCATGGGGAGAATGCGCTCGCCGAGCTTGTCGAGCTGCGCCACGAACTTCTCGCCGTCGCGATAGACGAAGAAGAGGGTAATGAGCATGAAGAGCAGCGTCAGCAGCGAGCGCGCAGCCCCTGCCCCGACCACGAGCGCACCGCGATAGATGCTGCCGATATTGGAGCCGCTGACCAGCTGCACGAGTTCGCCGAGCGCGCCGGGATGCCCGACATATTTGGCCCATTGCACGCCGAGCCAGGCCCCTCCGAGCGGCAGCTGCAGCACCCAGGCGGGCACATCGGCACCAACGGAATTGGCCTCGACCGCCCATCCGACCCAGCCGCGGAACTCATCGACCGCGTAGATGGCGGCGAAAGTCACGGGCGTCACGATGAAGGCGACGACGAGGATGATGGCAATCGTGGCGCCGATTGTGCGATTGCCATTCACGGCCACCAGCAGGCGGCGGTAGAGCGGCCAGCTGGCAAAGCCGATGACGACCGCGGCCAGAACGGGCACGAGAAAGCCGTGAAAGAAATAGGCGCCGGCAAGGAGGATGAATACGAGCAGCCAGCGTGCGGCCGATGCGGGCCCGACCAGCGCCGAACGATCATAGGCTGGACGGCCGAACAGCCGCGGCTCTGCAGGCTGGTTTTCCAATTCGCGATGGCGCACCCGGTACCCTCCGTCAGGCTTCTGCCTGCAATTGCCTTATCCACTCTCTATAACAGCCGAATGGCAAGCGCGGGATGACAATTCCACAAACAGAGCCAAAATATGGCGACACCTGGAATGGGTTTCCGTGCGAAATCGCTCAAATACGGCGGGATGAACGCTCGACGGCAACGGAAATCGCGAAGATCCCGATGCCGAACACGGCCATGACGGCGCCGACGAGGCCGGTGGAGGTCCAGCCGTAACCGGCTGCAATCGCCGCGCCGCCGAGCCAGGCGCCGAGCGCGTTGGCGAGATTGAAGGCCGAATGCATTAGGGCCGCGGCGAGCGTCTGCGCGTCGCCGGCCACATCCATCAGGCGGGTCTGCATTGCCGGCACCATGAGGAAGCCAAAGCCGATGGAGAGGATGTTGAACATCGCCATGACAGGCGAATGCATCGTGGCGTAGAACAGCAGGAGTGCCGCGAGATTGAAGACGAGACCGAGGCCGATCGCCTTGAGGAGCGACCAGTCGGCGAGCCGCGCGCCGATGATGTTGCCGAGGATCATGCCGGCACCGAAGACAGACAGCATCAGCGGCACGCTGGAGAGCGACAGGCCCGCCACCTCCGTCAGGGCCGGCGTGATATAGCTGAAGGTCGCGAACATGCCGCCGCAACCGATGGCGCAGATGCCGAGGGTCAGCCAGACCTGCAGCTTCTTCAGCGCGCCAAGTTCGCGCAGTGGCGACGATGCGGCATTGCCCCGGTCTTTGGGTACGAAGACCATGATGAGCCCAATGGTCAGCAGGCTGATGCCGCCGACGATGGCGAAGGCCGCGCGCCAGCCGAGTGCCTGGCCGAACCAGGCGGCAAGCGGCGTGCCGAGCAGCGTGGCGATGGTGAGACCCATCATGACGCGGCCGATGGCGCGGCCCCGCTGGTGCGGCGCGACCATGCCGGCGGCCACCAGCGCGGCAACGCCGAAATAGGCCCCATGCGGCAGACCGGCGAGAAACCGCGCCGTGACCAGCAGACCGAACGACGGCACGAGCGCGCTGGCGATATTGCCGAGCGCGAACAGCGCCATGAGCGTCAAAAGCACGGTGTGGCGGGCATATCGTGCCGCGATCACCGCGATGAGCGGCGCACCGACAACGACGCCGAGCGCATAGGCGCTGATGACGATGCCGGCCCGCGGCACGGACACAGCGAGATCCTGAGCAACCTGGGGCAGCAGGCCCATGATCGCGAACTCGCCCGTGCCGATGCCAAACCCGCCGACGGCCAGCGCGACTTCTGCCATGGACACGCCGCCGAAGCGGGCGACGGAGTGAGACGGAAGCGCGGTATCGGACATGGCTTTGACCTTGCGTCGAGACCGCTTGGGGCCTCAGGGAGGAGCGCGGCAGCCGGCGCGGAAACGCAGCCGGGCAGATGCCGTCACGGGCTGGCGTAAACCTTATCCGGCGCCGCCGCAAAGGCTTGGTGCTTAGCCATGCACTTACGGAAGAGGACCTATGCTTTTGCGACATGGCTTATTGACGCTTACGTGTAGGTCATATAATTCGAAAGACACTTGAAGCCGCTGCTGAAGAGCATAGACTTCGACACCGGCCCACTCGGGAGACGTGGGGCATCTGGAGGATTGCCGGACGACACCGGCACAGGGAGGACGAATATGCCCGATACGGCCAGCCGGACACAATCGATGTTGCCTGACAGGCCTTGGCTTGCGTCCTACCCTGTCGGCATGCCGACGGAAATTGCGGCCAGCCCCTACACATCCCTTGGTCATATGTTCGAGACGTCGTGTGCCAAATACGCGGATCGCCCGGCCTATACCTGTATGGGCACAACGATCACGTTCGGCGCCCTGGCAAAAACCGTCGACGCCTTTGCCGCCTATTTGCAGTCGACAGGGCTGAAACAGGGCGACCGCGTCGCGGTGATGATGCCGAACGTGCTGCAAAACCCGGTGACGATCTTTGCGATCCTGCGGGCAGGCCTCGTGGTCGTCAACGTCAACCCGCTCTATACCCCTCGGGAACTCGAGCACCAGTTGAAGGACAGTGGCGCGAAGGCCATCGTCGTTCTGGAAAACTTCGCCCACACCGTGGAGCAGGTCGCCTCCAAGACTGCGCTCCAGCACATCGTCGTCGCCTCGATGGGCGATCTGCTCGGCGCCAAGGGGCTGCTCGTCAATTTCATCGTCCGCCGGGTGAAGAAGCTGGTGCCGGCCTGGTCGCTGCGCGGTCATACCAAGTTCAACACGGCCATTGCCAAGGGCAAGCGGCTGACGCTGGCCAAACCCGACGTCAAGGCTGGCGACATCGCTTTCCTTCAGTATACCGGCGGGACCACCGGCGTTTCCAAGGGTGCCGTGCTGACGCATGCCAACCTTCTGGCGAATGCGGCGCAGATGAGCCTCTGGATCGAGACGGCCTTCGTCAACAAGCCGAAGCCCGACACCCTTGTCTTCCTCTGTGCGCTGCCGCTTTATCATATCTTCGCGCTGACCGTGAATGGGCTGATGGGTCTGGTGCTCGGCGGCCACAATATCCTCATTCCCAATCCGCGCGACATCCCGTCGCTGGTCAAGGAATTCGGCAGCCACAAGGTCACGATCTTCCCCGGTCTCAACACGCTGTTCAACGCGCTGCTGAACAACGGTCCGTTCCGCGCGCTCGACTTCTCTTCCCTGGTGCTCACCTTCGGCGGCGGCATGGCCGTGCAGCGGCCGGTGGCGGAGCGCTGGGAGAAGGTGACGGGCTGCTCGATCAAGGAAGGTTACGGCCTGTCGGAAACCTCGCCGGTCGCAACGGCCAACCGCCTCGACCTGCCGGACTTTACCGGGACCATCGGCCTGCCTTTGCCCTCGACCGATATCGAAATCCGCAACGAGGCCGACGAAAACGTGCCGATCGGCGACGTCGGCGAGATCTGTATTCGCGGACCGCAGGTCATGCCCGGCTACTGGAACAAGCCGGAGGAAACCGCACAGGCGATTTCCAAGGACGGTTTCTTCCGCACCGGCGACATTGGCCGCATGAGCGCCGACGGGCTGATCAAGATCGTCGACCGCAAGAAGGACATGATCCTCGTCTCCGGCTTCAACGTCTTCCCGAACGAGATCGAGGAAGTGGTGATGTCTTATCCCGGTGTTCTGGAATGTGCCGCCATCGCCATTCCGGATGCGCATTCTGGCGAAGCGGTAAAGCTGTTCGTCGTCCGTCGCGACCCCAACGTTACAGAGGCAGAGATCCGCGCGCATTGCAACGACGGCCTGACCAACTACAAACGCCCGCGCATCATCGAATTCCGCGACGACCTGCCGAAATCCAATGTCGGCAAGATCCTGCGCAAGGAATTGCGCAGCTGAAGACTGCAGGGGCACGATGTCCTTGAATATCCTGGCCCTCCACGAATATCCGGGCGCCCGCGAAAATCGGGCGCCGAGGCTTGATTTGCAGTGACC
The DNA here is from genome assembly GCF_011603255.1 of Ferranicluibacter rubi. Classification (GTDB taxonomy): domain Bacteria; phylum Pseudomonadota; class Alphaproteobacteria; order Rhizobiales; family Rhizobiaceae; genus Ferranicluibacter; species Ferranicluibacter rubi. The sequence continues at coordinate 363,582 of NZ_JAANCM010000001.1, forward strand.
AAACGCACTAGCTATCGCGGCTGATAAAAACCATTGAAAGCATGTCCGGACGGCCCGAGGCCTTCACCGGAACTGCCCGAGGAGCCGATGATGAAAGCGCTGGTCGAAGAGCTGAAGAGCACCGCCACCGAAACAGACGCCACCGATATCCGTGCAGCGTTTGCTGCCGATCCGGAGCGCTTCCAGCGCTTCTCCGTCACGCTCGACGACATCCTGTTCGACTATTCGAAATGCGCCGTGAACGCGCGGGTGCTCGACGGCCTTGAGGCCATCGCCAAGGCTGCACGCGTGGCTGAAAAGCGCGACGAAATGTTTGCCGGCAAACCGATCAACTTCACCGAAGGCCGCGCCGTGCTCCATACGGCGCTGCGCAACCGATCGAACACGCCGGTTCTGGTCGATGGCCGCGACGTAATGCCGGACGTCAATGCCGTGCTCGACGCCATGGGCGTCTTTTCCGACAAGATTCGCACCGGCGCGTTGACGGGGGCAACCGGCAAGAAAATCACCGACATCGTCAATATCGGCATCGGCGGCTCGGATCTCGGTCCTGTCATGGCGACGCTGGCGCTGGCGCCGGAACATGACGGCCCGCGCACCCATTTCGTCTCCAATATCGACGGCGCCCATATCGCCGATACTCTGAAGCTGCTCGATCCGGAAACGTCCCTGTTCATCGTCGCGTCGAAGACGTTCACGACGATCGAGACGATGACCAACGCCCAGACGGCACGCGCCTTCATTGCCAAGGCGCTCGGCGAAGAGGCCGTCGGCCACCATTTCTGCGCCGTCTCCACGGCGCTCGACAAGGTCGCCGCCTTCGGCATCGCCAGCGACCGCATCTTCGGCTTCTGGGATTGGGTCGGCGGACGCTACTCCATCTGGTCGGCCATCGGCCTGCCGCTGATGATCGCCATCGGCAAGGACAAGTTCGGCGAGTTTCTGGCCGGCGCGCACGCGATCGACGAGCATTTCAAGACGGCGCCGCTGCGGCAGAACCTGCCGATGCTGCTCGGCCTCATCGGCTATTACCACCGCAACGTGCTCGGCTATCCCTCGCGCGCCATCCTGCCCTACGACCAGCGCCTGTCGCGCTTCCCGGCCTATCTGCAGCAGCTTGATATGGAATCGAACGGCAAGGGCGTGACGCTCGACGGCACGCCGGTCGAGGGCAATTCCGGGCCGGTGGTCTGGGGCGAGCCGGGTACCAACGGTCAGCACGCGTTCTACCAGCTGATCCACCAGGGCACGACGGTCATTCCGGCCGAGTTCATGATCGCGGCCAATGCGCATGAGACGACGTTGCGCCACCAGCACGACCTGCTGATCGCCAATTGCCTCGCGCAGTCGGAAGCCCTGATGAAGGGCCGCACGCTGGAAGAGGCGAAGGCCCAGCTGACGGACAAGGGCATGGACGACGCCAAGGCCGACCACATCGCCCCGCACCGCGTCTTCACAGGCAACCGCCCGTCGCTGACCATCGTCTACGACAAGCTGACCCCGTTTGCGCTCGGCCGCCTGATCGCGCTCTACGAACATCGCGTCTTCGTCGAAGGTGCGCTCTTCAACATCAACTCCTTCGACCAGTGGGGCGTGGAGCTCGGCAAGGAACTGGCGACGGGCCTGCTTCCCGTGGTGGAAGGTAAGGAAAGCGCCGAAGGCCACGACAGCTCGACCGTCGGCCTCGTGAAGGCGCTGCTCGCAGCCAAGAAGTAGGCCCCCGGCCTTCGCATTCGGCCCACCCGACAACGATCTTCCCCTGCGGGGGAAGATCCCTTTGTTGAACGCTTACCCGTAAACCCTCTTCTTCGGCGCCATCGACGCGGGCAAAACTGTTGCCGCTCGGCGACACCGGCGGGGTTTCCGCTGCCTTACCTTTGTTTCCGGGAAACGTGATCGAATCACGCCTTGTGCCTGTACGGGCGGGGGATAGAGATCAGGTCTCACCGGGGCACTGCTTATGACACCGACCGATATCGCCGATCCATTCTCGCGCCGCACCTTCCTGCTCGGCGCACTGTCTGCTGCCGCCACGGTGGCGGGCTGCACGACCTCGACGGGCGTGCGCAGTCCGCCGGTCCCGCCCGTGATCAGCCGCCCGATCCTGCCGCCGACGGAGGAAGAGCTCGCCGTGATGTATGGCGCGGTAGAGGATGACGGCATTCTCATTCCCGCCATCCCCTATCGCGAGATCGATCCGCGCTTCTATCGCCAGCGTGTGGCCAACACGACCGGCGAGCCCGACAATACGGTCATCGTGGATACACCCGGCCGGTTCCTTTACATCACCGAACCCGGCGGCACGGCCATGCGTTATGGCGTTGGCATCGGGCGCGAAGGCTTTGCCTGGCAGGGCGAGGGCACCATTCACTGGCGCCAGCACTGGCCGCGCTGGAAGCCACCGAACGAAATGGTCGCGCGCCAGCCGGAACTCGCCCGCTACTCCATCGAAAACGGCGGCATGGAGCCGGGCCTCAAAAACCCGCTCGGGGCGCGTGCGCTTTATATCTTCCAAAACGGACAGGACACGCTGTACCGGCTGCATGGCAGCCCGGAATGGCGCTCGATCGGCAAGGCCGTATCCTCCGGCTGCGTGCGCCTGATGAACCAGGATATCATCGACCTTTACACGCGCGTTCCCTATCACGCGCGTATCGTCGTGCATCAGTAGGACCATCGGCGGCGCGCCTCAGGTTTGGCGCGCCGCATATTTAAACATTACAGGCCAATCTCATAGGCCCAGGGCGGATTGGCGCCGGCACGCGACACCGTGACGGAAGCGGTCTTTGCGCCGAGTGCGAGGGCAGCCTGGATGGCGTCGTCGCTCAGCGTCGCGATAGCATCCTTCGTGAGCAGGTTGTTCATCTTCAGCGACGCGAGAATGCCGGCATCGAACGTATCGCCGGCACCGACCGTATCGACCACCGTCACCTTTTCGCTGGGTACGGACACCTTGCCCCGCAGTGTGTAGGCGTCGGCGCCGTCAGCGCCCTTGGTGATGACGACGAGCTTCGGGCCGCGGGCGAGCCAATGCCCGACCAGCGTTTCATGATCCCGCTCCTCGCCGAACCAATCGAGATCCTCGTCCGAAAACTTGACGATATCCGACATGGCGGCCATGCGCAGCATGCGCGCTTTGTGGGCCTCGGCATCCTTGATGAAGCCGGGGCGGATGTTCGGATCGAAGGAGATCACGCGCTTCTTGTGCTCGCGCGTCATCAGCGCCTCATAGGTCGAGCCGCAGGGCTCCGGAATGAGGCTGATGGCACCGAAATGCAGGGCCTCGCAGAAATCGCCGAGCGCTGGCAGATCCGCTTCCGTGATCATCCGGCCGGCGCTGTTCTCGTCGAAGAAGGCGTAGGTGGCCGAGCCGTTGACGAGCTTGACCACGGCAAGCGTCGTGTGCAAATCGGATGTGGCCGACGGGGCGAAATCCACATTGCTGCTCTTCAGCGTGTCGCGGAGGATATCGCCGAACATATCGCTCGACAGGCCGGTGAAGAAGCCGGTGGGAATGCCGAGGCGCCCGAGCGCGATCGCGGTGTTGAAGATCGCACCGCCCGCATAGGGCGCAAAAGCAGGTTCGCCGAGCGTGGATTCGCGCGGCAGCATATCGATCAGGGCCTCGCCGCAGCAGATGATCATGGGTCTTCCTCTTGGGATAGTAAGCGTTGCAGTCAATGGGCTTGTCGGGCGATCGGCCTTCTGACGGGCTCAGCCCGCCAAAGCTGAGATGCCGCCGTGACGGCCCGACCATTCGAGCGGTGCATCGAGGAAGGCCTCGACGCTCGCCAAAGTCTCCCCATCGAAAAGCTTGTCTTCGCGGGCGACCGCCAGCACATTGCGCCATGTGGCGATGTTGTGAAGGGTGATACCCTTCCTGGCCATGTTGGCGCGGCCTTCGGGAAAGATATCATAGTAGAACAATGCCATGCCGTGATCGACCACGCCGCCGGCGGCGCGGATGGCGTCGATGAAGGTGAACATGGAGACGCCGGCCGTCGTCAGGTCCTCGATGACGAGAACGCGGGCGCCCTCGGGCATATGGCCCTCGATCTGGTTCGTGCGACCATGGCCCTTCGGCGCCTTGCGCACGTAGATCATCGGCAGCGCCAGGCGCTCGGCCAGCATCGCGGCGAAGGGAATGCCCGCTGTCTCGCCACCGGCGATCACGTCGAATTTTTCGAAGCCCGCCTCGCGCATGACAGTGACGGCTGCGAAATCCATGACGGCGGAGCGGATGCGCGGGTAGGAAATCAGCTTGCGGCAATCGATGTAGACCGGGCTCGCCATGCCGGAGGCAAGCTTGTAGGGCTGGTCGGCCCGGAAGTGCACCGCCTTGATCTCCCACAGCATTTTCGCCAGCAGTTCGGCCATCACGGCCTTGTCGGGGAAGGATGTGGGGATCATGGTGCGGTTCCTCTTGATCGAAGGCTCAAAGCGTGGCGGCAGGCAGCGGCGGTTCACGCGTCAGGACCTCTGCTCGCAGAAGGTGATGCGGTTGGCGAAGGGATCGGTGACCGTGACTTGCAGCCCCCAGGGGACGGTGTCGAGGCCGGGCTTCATGTAGGCATAGTTGCGGCCAGAAAGCTCGGCCTGCAGCGCTGTCGCATCGGCAACGGGCACGAAGATGCGGGTGCCGGGCGTCGTGTCGCCGGCATGCTCGCTCAGATGGAGCATCAGCGCATCGCGCGAGACCTGCGCGTAGAGCGGCATGCCCTCGGCGAAGCGATGCTCCCAATCCAGCTTGAAGCCGAGAAAGCCCAGATAGAATTCCATCGCCTTCTCGATCGAGAAGATCCGAAAGATCGGGATGGCCGGCTTGATCCCGGCCTCAGCGCGCTCGTCAGCCATGCGTTTCCTCCACGGCCCAGTGCAGCGGGAACATCGGGTCGAACACCGTCACAGGGCCGGCGTCCGTCTCGATCTTTGCGGGATAATTCACCGGTTCGCTGCGGCGAGTGAGCGTGATCGTCTCGTCATTGACCGGCAGACCGTACCAGGCGGGGCCGTTGCGGGAGGCGAAGGCTTCGAGACTGTGCAGCGCGTCTTCCTGCTCGAAGACATGGGCAAGGCAGCTCATGGTGTTGACCGAGGTATAGATGCCCGCACATCCGCAGGCGCATTCCTTGAGCGGATCGACATGCGGGGCGCTGTCGGTGCCGAGGAAGAACCGCGTATCGCCGGAGGTCGCGGCCTTGCGCAGCGCCTGCCGGTGGACCTCGCGCTTGGCGACGGGCAGGCAGTAATAATGCGGGCGGATGCCGCCGACGAGGAGCGCGTTGCGGTTGATGATCAGATGGTGGGTGGTGATCGAGCCGGCGAGGTTCTTTGCAGTGCCCTTGATGTAATCGACGCCATCCTGCGTCGTCACGTGCTCCATCGTCACCTTCAGCTCCGGCAGGCGACGGCGCAACGGGTCGAGCACGGTCTCGATGAAGACGGCCTCGCGGTCGAAGATATCGACCTCGGGCGTCGTCACCTCGCCATGCACGCAGAGCGGCAGGCCGATCTCGGCCATTTTTTCAAGCACCGGCATGACCTTTTCGAGGTCGCGGACACCGCCATGGGAGTTGGTGGTGGCACCGGCCGGATATAGCTTGACCGCGTGGATGAGGCCGCTCGCCTTGCCGTGGGCGACGTCGGCTGCCTCCGTGTGTTCGGTCAGATAGAGCGTCATCAGCGGTTCGAAACGGTCGCCCACAGGGAGAGCTGCGAGGATGCGGGCGCGGTAGGCCTCGGCATCTGCCGTGGTCACCACCGGTGGCACGAGGTTCGGCATGATGATGGCGCGGGCGAAGTGGCGGCTGGTGTCGGGCAGCACGCCCTTCAGCATATCGCCGTCGCGCAGGTGCAGGTGCCAATCGTCAGGCCGGCGGATGGTGAGGGTTGTCGTCTGGTGGTCGCTCATCGTCTGCCTCTCCTCCTGCGGATATCAGCGGACCCGTGAGGGGTCCGAGACGATCTGCATCGCTTTCGTGGCCGCGCGCCCTGCTCCAAGGCTCGGGCTGTCCGTTCCCGTTTGCCTCATCGGGCCTCGGATGACAATGGCCTGATGGCCTCTGCAATCACGGCTGCTCAAAAACCTCGAGCGTGATATCGGCCGGCCGGGAACCGTTGCAGATGCGCTCGCCGTTCGGCAGGTCGTTGCCGTAGAGCTTCCATTGGATGGCCTCCTCGTCGAGACCGTAATGGATCCAGCGCTGGCGCAGGCGCTCTTCGAGTACGGCATAGGCCGGGCCGACGAAGATCGTGAGGTCGAAGAGCGGTGCGAGCCGGGTCCAGGGCGCCTCGTCGAGCAGCAGGTAATTGCCTTCGGCCAAAATGAAGCGGGTTTCCGGCGCAATGGGACGCGCCGATGCGATGGCGATCTCGCGGGCGCGGTCGAAGACCGGCACCAGAACCTCCTCGTCGCTGCGGCGTACCGCCGTGACGATATCGAGGAAGCCGCGCACGTCGAAGGTTTCCGGCGCGCCTTTGCGCTTCAGGAGGCCGCGTTCCTCGAGGATGCCATTGTCCATGTGGAAGCCGTCCATCGGCAGCACAACGGACGTTTCGCCGCGCGCGGCAAGCTCGGCGTGCAGCGCATCGGCCAGCGTCGACTTGCCGGCGCCCGGAGGACCGGCGATGGCGATGATGAAACGGGCGGCACCGGCCGCCCGATCGAGAACGAGATCGGCGATCTCGCCAACGGTCCGTGTCATGCCGCCAGCGCCTCGCTTGGGGGCTCCTTGGCGCCGGTCATGAAGGCCACGGCATCCGACATCGTATAGTCCTTCGGATTGATGACGCAGAGACGCTTGCCGAGGCGGTGGATGTGGATGCGATCGGCGACTTCAAAGACATGCGGCATGTTGTGCGAGATGAGCACGATCGGCATGCCGCGCGAGCGAACGTCGAGGATCAGCTCCAGCACGCGCCGGCTTTCCTTGACGCCGAGGGCCGCCGTGGGTTCGTCGAGGATGACGACCTTCGAGCCGAAGGCTGCGGCACGGGCCACGGCCACGCCCTGACGCTGGCCGCCGGACAGCGTTTCCACCGCCTGGTTGATGTTCTGGATGGTCATCAGACCGAGTTCGGACAGCTTGTCGCGGGCGAACTTTTCCATCGCGCTCTTGTCGAGCATGCGGAACACCGAGCCGAGCACGCCTGGTTTGCGGATCTCGCGGCCGAGGAACATGTTGTCGGCGATCGACAGCGCCGGAGACACCGCGAGGTTCTGGTAGACGGTCTCGATGCCGGCCTTCTGCGCCTCGATCGGCGATTTGAAGCTGATCAGCTGGCCGTCGAGGCGGATCTCGCCTTCGTCGGGCTTGATCGCGCCGGAGATCGCCTTGATCAGCGAGGACTTGCCGGCACCGTTGTCGCCGATGACCGCAAGGATTTCGCCCTTGTGCAGATCGAAATCCGCATGGTCGAGGGCAGTGACGCGGCCATAGCGCTTGACGAGACCGCGGCCCGTGAGAAGAGGTGCTTCATTATAGGCGGGAGCGTTCATCAGCCTGCTACCTTTCTAATCCACTGGTCGATGGCGACGGCGGCGATGATGAGAACGCCGATCATGAAATACGTCCATTGCGGGTCGGTGCCGATGAGGCGCAGGCCAAGCTGGAAGACGCCGACGATGAGCGCTCCGAACAACATGCCCATGATGGAGCCGCGTCCGCCGAAGAGCGAGATGCCACCGATCACGACGGCCGTGATGGATTCGATGTTGGCGAACTGGCCGGCGGTCGGGGAAACCGAACCGATACGGCCGATGAGAGCCCAGCCGGCGAGAGCACAGATGATGCCGGAAAGCGTGTAGACCGAGAGGAGCATGCGCTTGACGTTGACGCCTGCCAGTTCGGCTGCGACCGGATCATCGCCGACGGCGTAGAGATGGCGTCCCCAGGCGGTCTTGTTCAGGACGTACCAGAGAAGGGCGACGACCAGGATCATGGCGACGACGCCATAGGTGAACACGGCGCCGCCGATGCGGAACGTATAGCCGAACAGCTTGAGTAGCGGCGCGGTCGCCTCGATATCCTGGCTGCGGATCGTCTCGTTGGCGGAATAGAGGAAGTTGGAGGCGAGGATGATCTGCCACATGCCGAGCGTGACGATGAAGGGCGGCAGCTTCATGCGGGCAATCAGCCAGCCATTGATGGCGCCGCAAAGCGCGCCGACGCCAAAGCCGGAGAGGATCGCGACTTCGACAGGCAGGCCGTAGCGGAAGACGAACTGGCCCATAACGACGGAGGAGAGCACCATGATGGCGCCGACCGAGAGATCGATGCCTGCCGTCATAATGACCAGCGTCTGCGCCGCACCGACGATGCCGACGATCGCCACCTGCTGCAGGATCAGCGTCATCGAGAAGGCGGAGAAGAATTTCGATCCGAGGATCGAGCCGAAGATGATCAGCGACAGCACGAGCACGATCAGCGGAACCGCAGAGGGCCGCGAGTGCAGGAAATGCTGGAAGTGCTGGACGGGTGTCTTGCGGTCGGTGTCGAAAGACGCAACCGTCTTGGAACTGCCGGACAGGACGGACTCGAAGTCCTGCGAGGGCCGCGCAGCGGCTGTTGGCTCGCTCATCAATATATCCTCCGCTTGGCGGCCTGTGCAGATGACCTCGAACGGGAGGTCATGCCGGGCCGGGCGCTTCGTCGGGATGACGGGTCAAGAGTGGCTTATTTTGAAAAAAGGGCGGCCGAAGCCGCCCCTCGCATGATGCATGGAAATGCGCAGATCAGCCCCAGCACTTGTCCGTGCCGGCCTTGATGTCGATCGATTCGACGCCAGCCGCAGGCTTGCCGGTGACGAGCGAGACGCCCGTGTCGAAGAAAGTCTTGCCGGGGGTCGGCTGCGGCTTTTCGCCGGTGTCGGCGAATTTCTTGATGGCCTCGACGCCGAGCGCCGCCATCTGCAGCGGATACTGCTGCGAGGTCGCGCCGATAACGCCTTCCTCGACGTTCTTGATGCCCGGGCAACCGCCGTCGACGGAGACGATCAGCACGTCCTTCTCGCGGCCGACGGCCTTGAGCGCTTCGTAGGCGCCGGCAGCGGCCGGCTCGTTGATCGTGTGGACGACGTTGATGGTCGGATCCTTCTGGAGAAGGTTTTCCATGGCGGTACGGCCGCCTTCTTCGTTGCCGTTGGTGATGTCGTGGCCGACGATGCGGGCATCGTCCTCGTCACCGATCTTGTTCGGGTCCTTCGGGTCGATGCCGAAGCCCATCATGAAGCCCTGGTCGCGCATGACGTCGACGGAAGGCTGCGAGGGGGTGAGATCGAGGAAGGCGACCTTGGCGTCCTTGGCGGCATCGCCGAGGGTGGCAGCAGCCCACTGGCCGATCAGCTTGCCGGCGAGAAGGTTGTCGGTCGCAAACGTCGCATCGGCGCTGTCGGCCGGTTCCAGCGGGGTGTCGAGCGCGATGACGAGAAGACCGGCGTCGCGGGCCTGCTTGACGGTGGGCACGATGCCCTTGGTGTCGGATGCGGCAATCAGGATACCCTTGGCGCCATCGGCGATGCAGGTTTCGATGGCGGCAACCTGGCTTTCGCTATCGCCATCGATCTTGCCGGCATAGGCCTTGAGCGTCACGCCCAGTTCCTTGGCCTTGGCCTCGGCGCCTTCCTTCATCTTGACGAAGAAGGGGTTCGTATCGGTCTTGGTGATGAGGCAGGCGGTCACGTCGGCAGCCTGTGCCGAGCCCGCGAAAACGACGCCGAGCGCCAGCGCGCCGAGACCGGCGGTTACGAGATTCTTCATGGATATCCTCCCAAGGATCAAATGGTGAGCCGGGTTCCCGGCCCGTCAGGCTTCGCGATCGTTACGTCCTCCGCAATGAAACCGCGCTTCCGTTAGCGAGCAAACACTAAACGTTTTTGCCTGTCAATAACTAAATCAAATTGATTTATTAAAAACCTGTGGCATTCTCTGCCTGTCGATTGTGCAGCCGCATGCCTAACATGCAGAGAAAAAGCGCAGGGACGGTTCCGGCACTGCGCCGGGACGGGAGGACTTGGAATGACGGACTTTATCGAACAGGAGACGCTGCCTGTCATGCCCGACGTCGTGGATCCCGCGGGCGGGGCAAACCAGACGCGCGTGCGTGCTCACAACGAGCGCCTCGTCATGTCGCTCGTGCGTCGCCACGACGGCCTGTCGAAGGCGGATATCGCGCGCCGTTCGGGTCTTTCGGCGCAGACCGTGTCGGTGATCATGCGCGCGCTGGAGAAAGACGGGCTGCTCATTCGCGGCGAGCCGACGCGCGGTCGCGTCGGACAGCCATCGGTGCCGATGCATCTCAATCCGTCCGCCGTCTACTCCTTCGGCGTCAAGATCGGCCGGCGCAGCGCCGACCTCATCCTGATGGACTTCGTCGGCACGATCCGCCTCAACCTGCACCAGCCCTACCCCTACCCCATGCCGGACGACATTCTAGCCTTCATCACCGAGGGGGTGGCGAAGCTGGAGCGAATGCTGAGCGCCGGCGAGCGCTCGCGCATCGCCGGCATCGGCATCGCCACGCCATTCGAGCTATGGAACTGGGCACCCGAAGTCGGCGCACCAAGCGAGGCCATGGAGCGGTGGCGGCATTTCGACCTGCAGGCTGCGGTGTCGGAGCGCACGTCCTACCCGGTCTATCTGCAGAACGACGCGACGAGCGCCTGCGGCGCGGAGCTCGTATTCGGCGTCGGGGCGAACTATCCGGATTTCATCTATTTCTACATCGGTTCCTTCATCGGCGGCGGTATCGTGCTGAACTCCGCGCTGTTCTCCGGCCGCACGGGAACCGCGGGAGCGCTGGGCCCCTTGCAGGTGCCGGGACCGGACGGGCGCACGCAGCCGCTTCTCAAGGTCGCCTCGATCTTCGTTCTCGAAAACATGCTGCGGGACCGCGGCATCGATGCGCGGCCGCTCTGGTACACGGCTGAAGAGTGGATCGATTTCGGGCCAGCGCTGGAGGACTGGATCGTCCAGACGGCCGAGGCGCTCGCCCGCGCCATCATCTCCGCCGCCTCGATCATCGATTTTGCCGCGGCCGTCATCGACGGCGGCTTTCCCGCCTGGGTGCGCGCGCGCATCGTCGCTGCCACGCGCACGGCCGTGCAGGATCTCGACCTGCAGGGCGTCATCGTGCCCGATATCATCGAGGGCGCCGTCGGCTCCGAGGCGCGTGCCATCGGCGGGGCGAGCCTGCCGCTCTTCTCGCGTTATCTTCTCGACACCAATGTCCTCTTCAAGGAACCTGCCTGATGCTGAAAGGTCTTTCCCCTCTCCTGAGCCCCGACCTGCTCGCAACGCTCCGCGCCATGGGCCATGGCGATGAGATCGCCATCGTCGATGGCAACTATCCCGCGCTCGAACATGCCCGCCGGCTGATCCGCCTCGACGGCCATGGCGTGGTGCCGGTGGTCGATGCCATCCTCAGCGTCATGCCGATCGACGATTTCGTGGACGAGGCGATCTTTCGTGCGACGGTAAAGCAGGACCGGGATCTTCTCGATCCCGTACATGCGGAGCTGATCGCCTGCTGCGCCCGGCACGAGCCGGAGAGGACCGTGGTGCCGCTGCTCGGCACCGACTTCTATCCGCGCGTGAAAGCGGCGCATACGGTGGTGCAGACCAGCGAGCCCCGCCTCTACGGCAACATGATCCTGCGCAAGGGCGTCATCTACCCCGCAGGGTGATGCGCCATCCGAGAAACGCAAAACCCGCCGGATGTCGATCCGGCGGGTTTTTCATTGGGCGAAAGAGAGGCGATCAGGTGCGGCGCGCGTCCACCGAAAGGGCGCCGGGGCCGAAGGCTGCGAGCACGAGGAAGCCACCAGCTATGGCGAAGTTCTTCTGGAAGTTGATCGCCTGGCCCATGTCGGCAAAGTTGAAATGCGCGATGAACGCCGTGGCGATGCAGAAGGCGGCGAGAACATAGGCCGTCGGGCGCGTGAAAAAGCCGACGAGAATGAAGATGCCGCCGACGAGTTCGACCAGCGAGACGATCACTGCAGTAACCATCGGAACCGGCAGGCCGGCGCCGGCGAAGTAGCCGGCCGTTCCCGAGAGGTTGGTGATCTTGCCGAAACCGGCGACGATGAAGATGATGGAGAGGAGAATGCGTCCGACGAGGACGATGGCGCTGGTGGACATGGGTACGGGCTCCGTTGAGGAAGAAGATATCTTAGCTTTAGCAACAATGCATGACAAACATAGCCCACATGCCGACGACACATCGTTCACAAGAGGTGAACGACAACGGCCAATCGTCAACTTCGACTTCCACGTCGCAACAGTGCCGGACAGGATGCGGGCTAGCGGATCTCACCAGCCTGCGGGCCCCAGGTATCGGTGAGGGCGAAGCCGTCGGCCAGGGGATCGAACGGATCGAGGGCGACCTGGTGGAGGCCGAACGTCCAGCCCCGGCCGGAGATAGTGGGAATGATGGCCGGACGGCCGGCGACTTCGGTGACGCTTTCGAGCCCAACCTCGAACTCCGAACCGATGATCGAGCGGGACTTGAACACATCGCCGGGCTTGGCGAGACCGCGGGCGTGCAGCGTGGCGAGGTTGGCGGAGCTGCCGGTGCCGCAGGGAGAGCGATCGACCCGGCCCGGCCACATGGTCGTGCACGTGCGCACCGTGCCATCGGCTTCCGTGCTGCGGAACATGACATAGGCGACGCCGGAGATTTCCGGAATCTCGGGATGCACCGTCGGGATGGTGCGGTTGACGATGTCCTTGATGATCATGCCGGCTTCCACGATCGCGCGGGCATTGGCCTTCTCGATCGTCGTGCCGATCTGGTGCACGTCCACCAGCGCATAGAAAATGCCGCCATAGCAGAGATCGACCTTGATCGTGCCCCATTGCGGCGTTTCCACCTCGACATCCAGCGCCTGGACGAAGGACGGGGTCATGGTCAGCTTGACGCGCTCGCAGCGGCCGTCGCGGCATGTCGCCGTCGCCTTGACGAGGCCGGCGGCGGTGTCGAGCATGACGACCGTTTCCGGCTCCTTCATCTCGACGATGCCGGATTCGAGCAACGCCGTGGTGACGCAGATCGAATTGGAACCGGACATGGCATGCGCCTGATCGGCCTGGAGAATGATGAAGCCGGCATCGGCTTCCGGACGCTTGGCCGGCAGCAGCAGATTGACCGAGCCGATGGAGGACGCGCGCGGCTCTAGGCAGAGGAACCGCCTGAGGCTGTCATCCACCGTGTTGATGTGATGAAGCTGCTCGGCGATCGTGTTGCCCGGAATTTTCGGCACGCCGCCAATGGCGACCTTGCCGATTTCGCCCTCGCAATGAACATCCAGCAGCTGGATCGTGCGCTTCCATCTCATCGGTCGAACTCCTCTTGTGCCGTCATGTCGCGCAGACTGGCGACAAAATGTGTACAGAGGCATTTACGCCTGTTCTCAGCTTTTGCCTAGGGACCTCGTTCGATCGTCCGTGCATTACCGACACTGCAGCGGCATGGCGCGACCTGGCTTTGCGTGGTAGGTTTCGCGCATGATGCCTGCCGTTCCCACCGATGATTTCGACTGCCAAAGCTGCGGCGCCTGCTGTTCCTACTCCGCCGATTGGCCGCGCTTCTCGATGGAGAGCGAGGAGGAACTGGCACGGATTCCAGAAGAGTTTGTGTCAGCAGATCTCGGTGGCATGCGGTGCGAGAACGACCGGTGCGCGGCATTGTCCGGCGTGTTGGGTCAGCATGTCGGCTGCGGCATCTACGCTATCAGGCCGATCGTCTGTCGCACCTGCATGCCGGGGGATGACGAGTGCCTGACGGCGCGGCAGGCTCTGTCGGCACACGTCCTGCTCTAGCTGATCCGACGGGGTATCCTCGGATGCACCGCATGAAACGCGCCCTTAGAGGCATCCAGGCGTGAATCGTAAGGCGTTCCGTCGTTTTTTCCGGATGGAGATGTGGCGCGCTCGGCCGTATCCTAAGTGTCGTATTCAACACAAAGCATCCCCCTGTTTCCGTACCTGAAAAGGCCTCCCGATGAGCCAGACGTCGCCGAAGTCCACCCTCGACCCGATGCCGCTTCCCTTCAAGGCCTTTGCACCGCCGCTCGCTGCCCCGACGCCGCTTCGGGCTGCCGTCACACGCGCCTATCGCCAGCCGGAGGCTGCCTGTGTCGCCGCCCTTCTGGAACAGGCGACGCTGCCGGAGGACGTACGGTTCCAGGCTGCCAAGACCGCGCGCGGGCTCATCACCGCGCTGCGTGCCAAGCATAAGGGCTCGGGTGTCGAGGGGCTGGTGCATGAATACTCGCTGTCGAGCCAAGAAGGTGTGGCGCTGATGTGCCTTGCCGAAGCCTTGCTGCGCATTCCCGACACAGCCACGCGCGATGCTCTCATCCGCGACAAGATCGCCACCGGCGACTGGCGCTCGCATGTCGGCGGCGGACGCTCGCTCTTCGTCAACGCGGCCACCTGGGGCCTCGTCGTTACCGGCAAGCTGACCTCGACCGTCAACGACCGCGGGCTTTCGGCAGCGCTCACACGCCTCATCGCGCGGGCCGGCGAGCCGGTCATCCGGCGCGGCGTCGATATGGCCATGCGGATGATGGGAGAGCAGTTCGTCACCGGCGAAACCATCGAGGAGGCGCTGAAGCGTGCCCGCCCGTTGGAGGCCCGCGGCTTCCGCTATTCCTACGACATGCTCGGCGAGGCCGCGACGACGGCGGCCGATGCGAAGCGCTATTACGCCGACTACGAAAACGCCATCCATGCCATCGGCAAGGCCGCGGCCGGCCGGGGGATCTATGAGGGTCCCGGCATTTCCATCAAGCTCTCGGCGCTGCATCCACGCTATGTCAGGGCGCAGGCCGCGCGCGTGATGCGCGAGCTTCTGCCCCAGGTGAAGGCGCTGGCGTTGATCGCCAAGGGCTACGATATCGGGCTGAATATCGACGCCGAGGAAGCCGACCGGCTGGAACTGTCGCTCGATCTTCTCGAGGCCCTGCGGCTCGATCCGGATCTCTCCGGCTGGCACGGCGTCGGCTTCGTCGTCCAGGCCTACGGCAAGCGATGCCCGATGGTGCTCGACGTCGTCATCGACCTTGCCCGCCGCTCCGGCCACCGCATGATGGTGCGCCTCGTCAAAGGCGCCTACTGGGATGCCGAGATCAAGCGGGCGCAGGTGGACGGGCTTGAGGACTTCCCGGTCTTCACACGCAAGATCCATACCGACGTTTCCTACATCGCCTGCGCGCGCAAGCTGTTGGCGGCGAAAGACGTGATCTTCCCCCAGTTCGCCACGCACAACGCGCAGAGTCTCGCCACCATCCACGCCATGGCCGGCCCGGATTTCACCGTCGGGGACTATGAGTTTCAGTGCCTGCACGGCATGGGCGAGCCACTGTACGACGAGGTCGTCGGTGCGGACAAGCTCAACCGGCCATGCCGGATCTATGCACCCGTTGGCACGCACGAGACCCTGCTCGCCTATCTGGTGCGCCGCCTGCTGGAGAACGGCGCCAACTCGTCCTTCGTCAACCGGATCGCCGATCCCACTGTCTCCGTGGACGAACTGATCGCCGATCCGGTGGAAATCGTGCGCAACGTGCCCTCCCCCGGCGGCCCCCATGACAAGATCCACCTGCCCTCAGCGCTCTATCCCGGCCGCAGCAACTCGGCTGGCCTCGACCTCTCCTCGGAAACGACGCTCTCGATGCTCTCGGAGACCTTCTCCAAGAGTGCGACCGCCGACTGGACCGCTGCCCCCATGCTTGCGGGCGACACGCCGGCTGGGCCGTCGCGGCCTGTCGAGAACCCGGGCGACCGGCGCGACCGCGTCGGCACCGTGGCCGAGGCGTCGGACGCCGATGCAGTGCGGGGGGTTACGCTTGCCGCCGATGCAAGCGCCCGGTGGGGTGCGACGGCGCCGGCCGAGCGGGCCGCCTGCCTGTCGCGTGCGGCAGACCTGATGCAGGCGCGCATGCCCGATCTCCTCGGCCTCATCATCCGCGAGGCCGGCAAGTCCGCGCCGAACGCGATTGCCGAGGTGCGCGAGGCGATCGACTTCCTGCGCTATTATGCGGAACAGGCCGGCCGGACGCTGGGTCCGGCGCATGGGGCTCTTGGCCCAATCGTCTGCATCAGCCCCTGGAATTTCCCGCTGGCCATCTTCACCGGGCAGATCGCCGCCGCTTTGGTCGCCGGCAATCCGGTGCTCGCCAAGCCCGCCGAGGAAACGCCGCTGATCGCCGCCGAAGGCGTGCGCCTGCTGCATGAGGCCGGCATCCCCAGGGATGTCCTCCAATTCCTGCCGGGCGACGGGCGCGTGGGTGCGGCTCTCGTCGGGGCGGAGGGCGTTGCCGGGGTGATGTTTACCGGATCGACCGAGGTTGCGCGGCTCATTCAGGCCCAGCTTGCCGGACGGCTCTCGCCCGAGGGCAAGCCGATCCCGCTGATTGCCGAGACAGGCGGGCAGAACGCCATGATCGTCGACAGTTCGGCGCTCGCCGAGCAGGTGGTGGCCGACGTCATCGCGTCCGCCTTCGACAGCGCCGGACAGCGCTGCTCGGCACTGCGCGTCCTCTGCCTGCAGACGGATGTGGCCGGCCGCGTGCTGACCATGCTGAAGGGCGCCCTGCACGAGCTGGATATCGGCCGCACCGACCGGCTTTCCGTCGATGTCGGGCCGGTGATCTCAGGCGAGGCGAAAGAGACGATCGACAAGCACATCGCCGCCATGCGCGGCATCGGCGCGCGCGTCGAGCAGATCGCCATGCCGGATGCCACCGCCCACGGCACCTTCGTCGCGCCGACGATCATCGAGATCGCCAAGCTTTCGGACCTCGCCCGCGAGGTGTTCGGGCCGGTGCTGCATGTCCTGCGCTACGAGCGGGACGATCTCGACCGTCTGATCGACGACATCAACGCCACCGGCTACGGCCTGACCTTCGGCCTGCACACGCGCCTCGACGAGACCATTGCGCATGTGACGAGCCGGGTGAAGGCCGGCAATCTCTACGTCAACCGCAACATCATCGGCGCGGTCGTCGGCGTGCAGCCCTTTGGCGGGCGCGGGCTTTCGGGCACGGGGCCGAAGGCCGGCGGTCCGCTCTATCTCGGCCGCCTCGTCCGCGTCGCCCCGGTTCCGCCGCAGGTCAGCTCCGTGCATACGGATCCGGCGCTGCTCGATTTCGCCAAATGGCTCGATGGCCGCGGCCTGAAGGCGGAGGCGTCCGCTGCCCGCGATACCGGCAGCCTGTCGCCGCTCGGCCTCGTCAGCGAAATGCCGGGGCCGGTCGGCGAGCGCAATCTCTACGCGCTGCATCCGCGCGGCCAGATCCTTCTGGTACCGCAAACGATAGACGGCCTGATCCGTCAGATCTCGGCCGTGCTCGCGACCGGCAATACGGGCGTCATCGATGCCGCTTCCAGGCTCGAAGGCGAACTCGCAACGCTGCCGGCCAGCGTCGCAGCGCGCCTGTCGTTTGCCCAAGACTGGGCCTCGGCCGGCCCCTTCTCCGGAGCCCTCATCGAAGGGGACGCAGACCGGGTGAAGGCGGCCAACCAGACCATCGCCGGCCTGCCGGGTCCGCTCGTCCTGGTGCAGGCAGCAACAGGCTCGGAGCTTGCGGTCAATGCGGAAGCCTACGGCCTCAACTGGCTGCTGGAGGAGGTCTCCACCAGCGTCAACACGGCTGCGGCCGGCGGCAATGCCAGCCTGATGTCGATCGGCTGACGCGCGACGCCATCCATGAGCCGGGACGATGATGCGTCATCCCGGCTCTCCATCCTTGGCACCATGCGGATTTCAACGCTCCGGAAATTGCCGTATGAGACGGCATGCTCACGCTTGCCCGCCCGCACAGTTTTCCTCAGGAGATCCGGAAGAGCCGGTTTCTGGCGCATTGCGCGCCGGTCACCGACGAGGCGGAGGCGCGCGCGTTTCTAGCCGCCCAGTCGGACCCGACGGCCACGCACAATTGCTGGGCCTGGCGGATCGGGCAGACCTATCGCTTCAACGATGACGGAGAGCCGGGCGGCACGGCCGGCAAGCCCATCCTGCAGGCGATCGACGGGCAAGGGCTCGATCATGTCGTCGTTCTCGTCATCCGCTGGTTCGGCGGCATCCTGCTCGGCAGTGGTGGCCTGATGCGCGCCTATGGCGGCACGGCGGCCATGGCGTTGCACGGGGCGGAGCGCATCGAGCATATCGCAATGGCACGCGGCACCGTACGGGTCGCATTTGTCGACCTCGCCCTGCTCAAGGCCCGCCTCGCGAGCCTTGGCACCCTTGTCATTGAGGAGACTTTCATCGCGACCGGCGCCGATCTCACGCTCGACGTGCCGGAGGGCTTGCGCGATCCGGCAAGGCTGCTGGCGAGCGATGTGACCAGCGGACGCTCCGTGCTGCGCTTCGACGGCGATCTCCCGGTTTAGTTTCCGCACGGCCTGCGCAGCGTCAACGTGCCGAACAAACAGGGGGCGAGATGGTTTGGCATACCTGACATTCAGGAGACTGCCATGAAAGACACCTTCCGTCTCACGCGTTTCATCGAAGCGCAGTCGCGCATCTATCAACAGGCTCGGAGCGAGCTGGCCGCCGGAGATAAACGGACGCACTGGATGTGGTTCGTCTTTCCGCAGATCGGAGGCCTTGGGTCTTCGCCCACCGCACGGCACTTTGCGATCTCCGGGCTGGCGGAAGCACAGGCCTATCTCCAGCACCCACTTCTCGGCAGAAGGCTTCTGGACTGCACATCGACCGTCAACGGGCTGGACGATGCGCTGACGGCCCGCGCGATCTTCTCCAGCCCTGACGACCTGAAGTTCCACTCGTCGATGACGCTCTTCTCTTATGCAGCCATCCAGGGGGATAGTGATCCCACACCGTTCCAGACGGCCTTGAAGCGCTATTTCGGCGGGAATCCGGACCTGCGCACCCTAGACCTGCTCAAACCCGCCCTTGGCCGCCTTGCAGCCTTGCACGCCGCGACAGGCGGACGATGAGAAGGGAAAGAGTGGCATGACGACAGAGTCGGAGTCCGCTACGGCAAACGGAAAAGAAGCGTCTTTATCGTCATGTTTTAAGGGGGAGAGAAATGGCGCACCCGGAACGATTCGAACGTCCGACCCTCAGATTCGTAGTCTGATGCTCTATCCAGCTGAGCTACGGGTGCGTGCAACAGCGTCTGCTGTGTGCGTGGCGATCCTCTAAAGCCTGGGAGAAATGAATGCAAGCCAAATTCGGGAAATTTCCTGATTTTTGCTTCAGCGATTCTTCATCTCACTGAATTCATTGTCATTTTCTATGACGACGAGATGACGGTGAATTTCGGGTTCAGGTTCGCCCCTGCGAACGGAACGCGTCGAGGGGGACCGGACGGTCGGGGAGTTCGATGCGGAACAGCGTGCCGGGCGTCGCTTTTTCCACCAGCGCGATGGTGCCGCCATGGGCGAGCACCAGTTCGCGGGCGATGGCCAGACCGAGGCCGGTGCCGCCCGAGCGAGCCGAGCCGCGGAAGGCTGCAAACAGGTTCTCCCGCGCTTTGCGCGGCATGCCGGGGCCGGTGTCGTCGACGGTGATGCTGACGACGCTGCCGGTGCGCATGGCGGAGACCGTGACGTTGCGCGCGGGATTGCCGGGATCGTTTTCGTTCATTAGCGCCTGAACGGCATTGCGGCAGATATTGTGCACCACGCGGAACAGCTGCTCGCCATCCGCATCGACCTCCAGATCGTCGGGAACCGCGATGACGAAGCCGATGCCGGACTTCGGGTCGATCGCGAGCACGTCGCCGACATCCTCGACCACCGGGCGGAGAGCGATAAAGCGGCGGCGCGGCTCCGGCTCGGTCGTGCGGCCATACTCCAGCACTTCGCTGGTGTACCCGACCGCACGGTCGATGGTGCGCAGCAAGGTCGGTGCGAATCGCTTGACCACGGGGTCGTCCACATCGGCCAGCCGGTCGGACAGGAGCTGGGCGGACGACAGGATGTTGCGCATGTCATGGTTGATCTTGGAAACGGCCAGACCGAGATCCGCGAGATTTTTCTGCTGCTTCAGGGTTTTTTGCAGCTGGGTCTGCATCGCGGCAAGGTGCCGGCCGGCCATGGCGAGCTCATCATGACCCGGCAAGGGCTCCATCACGCGGCGGGGGTCGGCGGGGTCGGCGGCGAAGTCGCGCATGCTTGCCGTCATGCGGCGGATCGGGGCGATCATCACGCGGTTGATGACGAGGAAGATCAGAGTTGCCGTGAACAGCGAGATGCCGATGGAGACGAGGAAGACGGAGCGCGCATAGACGAGCATGGCCTTGCGCAGGCTGCGTTCATCCATGACCAGTTCGATCAGCGTGTCGCTCTCGCCGATCGGCCCGTAGAAGCGGATGGTGCGATCGCCGCCGAAGAGCAGCGTGTCGAAGGCATCACGGATGGCACCGACGGCGCCGGTATTGGCCACGTCGAACTTGGCATCCACTTCCGGCGGCATCTCCGTGGCGGCGATCAGGCGCGATTCCTCGGCGCGGCGAAGGGCGATCGCCTTCGTTCCCGTCGCCATCAGCGTATCCTCGCGCACCGGGCCGGAGAGCTGCATGTTCTGCAAGCCATCCACCACGACGGCGGCGGCGGCGGCCGTATTCAGCCTATCCTGCATCCAGCGCAGCCGCATATTGGCCACCGACGGCACGAAGATCAGGATTTCGGCGATCATGACGAACAGGATCGTCAGCAGCAGGAGCTTGCCGGAAAGGCCGCGCAGGAACCCCGAGCGCAGCTGCGGCTCGTCCAGAGCCGTCTCGTTCATGGCGTCCATCGACATTCAGCGTTCCCATGGCGCCGAGCTGCCGGACACAACCGGCCGTTCACCGGCGCATTGCGCCAATTATAGGTCACACCTGCCGAATGTCCAAGCCGCGGCCTGAGGCTTCCCGATGCAGGGCCGGGCGGCTCAGAACTCCTCCCAGTTGTCTTGCGAGGCGGCAGGGACTGGTGCGGCATGGGTGGCCGGGCCGGCGGAAAAGGCGCGAGCGACAGATCCCATCATCTTGCGGGCCGGCGATGCGACGGGACGGGCCGTGGCGGAAACGGGCCTGGGCGCACCTGCACGCGGCGCGACGGCCTTCGGGGGCGCCGGGCGGACCGGCAGGGCCGTGGTGCCTGGGCGCGTGTTCGACGTGGCGTAGGCGGCGGCAGGCTTGGACTGATCCAGCCGGAAATGGCCGATCATGTGCGCGAGGTTTTCCGCTTCCGTCGAGAGCCTGTGGGTGGCGGCGTTCGCCTCTTCCACCATGGCGGCGTTCTGCTGGGTCACCTTGTCCATCTGGTTGACGGCCGTGGAGACCTCGCCGAGGCCTGTGGCCTGCTCGCGCGCCGCCGTGGCGATCGAGTGGATGTGATCCGTGATCGAGAGGACCCGGCTTTCGATCTCGCCGAGAACCTGCCCCGTTTCCTGCACCAGCTGCACGCCGGTGGACACTTCGGCGCCGGATTTGGCGATGAGCACCTTGATGTCCTTGGCGGCGCGTGCCGCGCGCTGAGCGAGTTCGCGCACTTCCTGAGCGACAACCGCAAAGCCCTTGCCCGCCTCGCCTGCCCGCGCGGCCTCGACGCCGGCATTGAGGGCCAGCAGGTTGGTCTGGAAGGCGATTTCGTCGATGACGTTGGTAATCTTGCCGATTTCGCTCGAGGCCTGCTCGATGCGACCCATGGCATCGACCGCGCTGCGCACGACGGTGCCGGACTGGGCAGCGGCTTCCTTGGCCTGCGTCACGATAACAGTGGCTTCCTGGGCGCGCTCCGTCGATGTCTGCACGGCAACCGTGATCTGGCCGAGCGAGGCCGAGGTCTGTTCGAGAGATGCGGCCTGCTGTTCGGTGCGCTTGGCAAGGTCATCCGTGGCCGAGCGCAGTTCGCCCGAAGCGCCGGTGATCTCGAGCGTCGTCGAGCGGACTTCGCCAAGCGTCTTCTGGAGGACCGAAAGCGTCTCGTTCACATTGCGCTGGAGTTCGGCAAAGGCACCTTGGAAATCGCCGGTCATCGGCTGCGTCAGGTCGCCCTGGGCGAGGCTTGCGATGACGCGACCGGTCTCCCCGATGCCGCGATCGACGCCTGCCACGAGTTCATTCACATTTCCGGCGAAGCGATCGAGGCTCGGCTCGCCGTAGGTCCGTGTGATGCGGCGGGAGAAGTCGCCGGCGGCGGCGGCCTCTACGACATGTGCCATGCTGACCTGCAGGTCGGCGGTCTTTTCACGCAGAACGCCGTCTTCGCTGCTCGTCCGGCGGGCCGTCAGACCATTGCTTCTGAAGACCTCGACGGCACGCGCCATCTCGCCGATCTCGTCGGACCGCTTGGCCTCGGGAAGATCGACGTCGAGATCGCCGCCAGCCAGTGCCGTCATCGACCGGGTCAGGTCGGAGATGGGCCGGCTGAGCTCACGGCGGGCAATGGAGACGGCAACCAGAAGGCCGGCGGAGAGACCGATAAGAGCGGTCGCCGCGATCATGATGGTCATCTGCCATCCTATGCCGTCGATTTCCGTCTGGATCGCCGTGAGATCGGCCTTGTCCTTGGTCACGACGGCGTCGATCTCGGCCTGGAAAGCCTTGCGGTTGGCGCGGTTCTGGTCCGTATTGCCCTGCTCGTTGGCGGCTTTCAGGGAGACGGCGCGGGCGAGGCGCGCGGTTTCCATGCGGAAGGTGCGGAATTCGGCAGCGCGGCCGACGACGGCCTCGAACGCCGGCAGATCCGCCTGCGGCACCAGCGGGCGCCATTCGGCGGTGAGGACATCGATCTTGTCGAGCGTCTTCAAGAGCCCCTCGGCGAAGGGCTCGGCTTTTTCCAGCGTGGGCGCGGCGTAAATCCCGCGGGACTCCATGACGACGGCTGTCACCAGGCGGTTGAGCTTCTCGCCATTATAGGCGCGCTCGGAAGCCCCCTTGTATGCGGCAAGCTGGCTGTCGTAGCGGGCGACGACGGCAAACGCCATCCCGGCCACGACGAGCGTGACCACGCTCATGACGATGACGATCAACGAAATCTTACCGCGTATGCGCATGGCCCGCGTTCCCTCCAACGGCTTCCCCGCAGGAGATCGTTCCCGCCTCCCGCGCTCTTCTGGGCAAATTATCGGTAACTGGTTAATAACATTGTAGCGGACACCTGCCGATTTCCGTGGAACCACCCTCGTTTCGCTCACGGCAACGCTGGGCGGGATGAGGATCGGCGAAGACGCGTTTGCGCATGAAAAGTGCCCTGAAACCGGGCTGGCGATTGACTTTGGCACTTTTATTCTTATAAGCCGCCGCACGTCTGGGAACTGAATGGCGGGCAAGCTCCGTGCTTGCCGGCTCTGCCGTGCCCGGACAGAAACGCTGCTTGCTTAAGGAAGCAAACCAAGAAGGGCCGCACACCGCGGTATTAAAATAAATGCCAAAGCGTACCTACCAACCCTCCAAGCTTGTTCGCAAGCGTCGCCACGGTTTCCGTGCACGTATTGCTACCAAGGGCGGCCGCAAGGTTATCGTTGCCCGTCGCGCCCGCGGCCGCAAGCGTCTTTCGGCCTAATGGCATACGGCGTCCGCGCCGTCGCCATAGCCGGCACTCCTGCCCTGCAGGAGGTTGCCGGTGAAAAGAGATCCCAGACGCATGACGTCAGGTAATCCCAAACCAACTGTCGGGCGGCTGAAAAGCCGGCCGCAGTTTCTTGCCGTGCGTGCAGGCGAGAAGCGGAAGGGCTCCGTTTTCCTGCTCGAAGTGCTCGACAGACAAGCGGCGGACGAGCCCGCCCGCGTCGGTTTCACGGTAACGAAGAAGCATGGCAATGCGGTGGAACGGAACCGCATGCGCCGCCGCTTGCGCGAGGCCGTCAGGCTCCAAGCCGCGTTTGCAATGAAACCCGGCCACGATTATGTGATTGTCGCCCGCCGCGAGGTGCTTGGCGTCCCCTTCGACAGGCTGGCAAAAATGCTCGGTGCCCGAATCGAAGGCCCACTCGAAGGCAGGCAGAAACAGGCACGGCCGCCGGCCGGCTCCAGGAAAGAATGATGGACAAGAACCGCAACTATTTCATCGCGATCGGCCTGTCGGTGCTGATCCTCATCGCCTGGCAGTTTCTCTATATCAATCCGAAGATGGAGCGCGAGCGCATCGCGCTGGAAGCCGTGCAGGCCCAGACACCGGCCAACACGACCGGCGGCTCTATCCCCGGCGCCATTCCCGGCACTGCGACGACCGCCGTTCCCGGCGCCGTGCCGCAGGGTGCCGCGCGTGAGGAGGCCATCGCCCGCTCTGCCCGTGTCGTCATCGACACGCAGGCCCTCTCCGGCTCGATCAACCTCACCGGCGCCCGTCTCGACGACCTGAAGCTGCGCGAATATCACGAGACCGTCGACGACAAGAGCCCGATCATCACGCTTTTCAGCCCGGCCGAAACGCCGGAAGGCTACTTTACCGAAATCGGCTATGTCGGCGATGCCTCGACCGGTGCGGTTCCCGGCCCGTCCACCGTCTGGACGGCGCCCGAAGGCGCGAAGCTGACGACCGCGACGCCGGTCACGCTGAGCTTCACCAACGAGAAGGGCGTGGTCTTCACGCGCGTCATCTCGATCGACGAGCACTTCATGTTCAAGATCGACGACACGATCCAGAACGCCACCGGCGCACCGATCGCACTATCCACCTATGGCCGCGTGACCCGCTTCAACAAGCCGGTGACGCCCAGCGTCTACGTTCTGCATGAAGGCTTCATCGGCGTTATCGGCGAGCATGGCCTCGAAGAGGTCAGCTACAGCAAGGTCGAGGACAATGCACCGGCACAGCCCGGCAAGACGACCGGCGGCTGGCTCGGCATCACCGACAAGTACTGGGCGGCGACCATCGTCCCGCCGCAGGCGACGCCCTACGAGACGCGTTTCGCCCACTTCACCGACGGTCGCCCGCGCTACCAGGCCGATTACAAGCAGGATGCCATCACGGTGGCACCCGGCCAGACGACGACGCTGAACAACCTCGTCTTTGCCGGCGCCAAGCAGGTGCCGCTCGTCGATGGTTATGAAGCGAGCTACAATATTCCGAAGTTCGACCTGCTTATCGACTGGGGCTGGTTCTATTTCATCACCAAGCCGATGTTCAAGCTGATGGACTTCTTCTTCCGCTTCTTCGGCAATTTCGGCGTCGCCATCCTTCTCACCACCATCGTCGTCAAGGCACTTTTCTTCCCGCTTGCCAGCAAGCAGTACGCCTCCATGGCGAACATGAAGAAGATCCAGCCGAAGATGGAGGAGATGAAGAAGAAGTTCGGCGACGACCGGATGGGCATGCAGCAGGCGATGATGGCGCTGTACAAGGAAGAGAAGATCAACCCGATCGCGGGTTGCTGGCCGATCCTCCTGCAGATCCCGGTGTTCTTCGCGCTCTACAAGGTCATCTACGTCACGATCGAAATGCGGCACGCGCCGTTCTTCGGCTGGATCCAGGATCTTTCCGCGCCGGACCCGACCTCGCTCTTCAACCTGTTCGGCCTCCTGCCCTTTGCCGTTCCACACGCTCTGATGATCGGCGTCTGGCCGTTGATCATGGGTGTCACCATGTTCCTGCAGATGCGCATGAACCCGACGCCGCCCGATCCGACGCAGGCGATGCTCTTCACCTGGATGCCGGTGGTGTTCACCTTCATGCTGTCGAGCTTCCCGGCCGGTCTCGTGATCTACTGGGCCTGGAACAACACGCTCTCTGTCATCCAGCAGGCCTTCATCATGAAGCGCCACGG
Organism: Ferranicluibacter rubi; assembly: GCF_011603255.1. Lineage (GTDB taxonomy): Bacteria > Pseudomonadota > Alphaproteobacteria > Rhizobiales > Rhizobiaceae > Ferranicluibacter > Ferranicluibacter rubi. The sequence goes on from NZ_JAANCM010000001.1 coordinate 389,312, forward strand.
CGTCAAGGTCGAGCTGTTCGACAACATTAAGAACCTGTTCTCGCGAAAACCGAAGCCCGCGGAATAGCGACCGACCTTCCCGCCCCGGGCCGCAAGCCCGGGGTTTTCTTTTTCAGCCCCTGAGGGACCTGCCGATGACCGACACCGCCCTGAACGACGAAAAGCCGATGTTCGGCAATCCCTGGATCTTCATTCGCGGCGTTCCCTCCATGGAGTTCCTGCCGCCCGAGGGGCCGACGGAAATCGCCTTCGCCGGACGCTCGAACGTCGGCAAATCCTCGCTGATCAATGCGCTCGTGGGGCAGAAGGGGCTGGCGCGCACGTCCAACACGCCCGGGCGGACGCAGGAGCTCAACTATTTCGTGCCGGACGGCTATTCGGGTGCTGCCGGCGACCTGCCGCCGATGGCGCTGATCGACATGCCGGGCTACGGCTATGCGCAGGCGCCGAAGGCGCATGTGGATGCCTGGACGAAGCTGGTGTTCGACTATCTGCGCGGCCGTGCCACGCTGAAGCGTGTCTATGTGCTGATCGACAGCCGCCACGGCATCAAACCAAACGACGACGACGTGCTGTCGCTGCTCGATAAGGCCGCCGTATCCTATCAGGTGGTGCTGACGAAGACGGACAAGATCAAGGCAGGCGCCGTGCCGCATCTGATGGCGGAGACACTGGAAAAGATCCGCAAGCGCCCCGCCGCCTTCCCGGAAATCGTTGCGACATCGTCCGAAAAGGGCGAAGGCATCGAAGAGCTGCGCTCGGCGATCCTCACCGCGATACGGAACTGAGATTATCCAAACACACCCGGCGCGGCCGCATGCCGCGCCTCAGGTTTTGCCGCCCGGTATCAGGCGGGTGCCGCACCCGGCACAAAGGTCATCGACAGGCCGTTGATGCAGTGACGCTGGCCGGTCGGCTTCGGGCCGTCGTCGAAGATGTGCCCGAGATGGCCGCCGCAGCGGCTGCAATGACATTCGGTCCGCACCATCAGGAACGAGGTGTCGGTGCGCGTTCCCACGGCATCGGGCAGCGCCTGCCAGAAGCTCGGCCAGCCCGTGCCGCTGTCGAATTTCGTTTCCGAGGAATAGACCGGGAGGGCGCAGCCGGCACACTGGAAGGTGCCCTTGCGCTTCTCCTCGTTGAGCGCACTCGTGAACGGGCGCTCCGTGTCTTCATGCCGCAGGATGCGGTATTGCTCGTCACCGAGCATCGCCTTCCATTCGGCATCCGTCTTCGTCACCGCGAATGTTTCGGCAGCGGCGAAGGGGGCAATCTGGTTTTTCAAAGCAAAAGCGGCAAGACCGGCCGTGCCGGTCAGGAGAAAGAAGCGGCGGCTGAGCATGGGACCTCCTTGCGGGCGATATGGAGCCCGCGCCGGTGTTCTACGCCTGTCCGGTCCGTTCAGAAAGAAGCCCGCCGATCAAACCCGCGTGAGCATTGCCGCTCTCGGATACGCCAGTTCAGCGACCGGTAATACCGCTGCTGAGGATCTTGCCCGTCGGGGCGCCGGTCGGCGAACCGCCTGCCGGCTCAAGGCTGACCGTGATCGGCGCGCCGTCGCGCAGGCGGGTCCGCACCGCCTTGGGCACGACGATCTCGCCATGGCTGTTCGCGTTGACGACGCCGAGCGACACGGGGGCGGCACCTTCCGGCGTCAGCCAGACTTCGAGCGACTTCGCATCCGCCACGCCCGGTGCGCTGGCTGCGGCTGCGACAGGGGCAAGCCGGAGACGGCCGCTGTCGTTATCGTAACGTGCCGTCAGCGCCAGATCAGACCCTGCGAGATTAAGGCTGGTCGTCAGGCCACGCGTCGGCGAGGCTGCGAAGAGGCCGGACTGGGAGATGCCCGTTGCGACGAGGCCGATGGTCGCGATGCAGGCGACGCCGCGCCAGAAGGCGGCGGAGTTCCAGATGACCACGTTGAAAACCGGCACGCGTTCGCGCTGGGGACGTGCCCGCGCAGCCATCGGCTCGGCAAAGGGAGATGCGCGGCGCGGGGCGCGGCGGGTGGGGCGCGGCGTCTGATCGACGGTCAGCATGTTGCTGCGCCAGTGATCGACCATCGCTGCGAAGTTGCGGTCGAGCGTCATGCGCGCCTCGACCTTCTGCCGGTCTTCCGGGGAGAGAACGCCGAGGACGTACTCTCCGGCAATAACCTGATCGAGGCGGGAATCGCCACTCTTCGCGTTTTCTGTCGTCATGATGTCAATGTGCTCGCCTAGAACCGCGGCCATGCCAAGCGGATGATGGACGGGATCATACGCATGGTTCGGCGCATTTTCCACGGCTTTTACGCCGCAGGTCTCATGTTCGGCCGAAGGCGGCGCGAAACGCTGCCATTTCCGGCTGTCATCATGCCGTTATATTACCTTCCGATCATTCCCCCGAGAAAAAACTTGCGCTAAACAGCATCCGCATCGATCCCGAAGGTTTCCGACATGTCCCCATCCGAAAGCGAAATCCAGGCCCGTCTTCTCGCGCAGGCCCTGCCCTATATGCAGCGTTACGAGAACAAGACGATTGTCGTGAAATATGGCGGGCATGCCATGGGCGATCCGGAGCTCGGCAAGGCGTTCGCCGCCGATATCGCGCTGCTCAAGCAGTCCGGCGTCAACCCGATCGTCGTGCATGGCGGCGGCCCGCAGATCGGCGCCATGCTGACCAAGATGGGCATCGAATCGAAATTCGAGGGCGGCCTGCGCGTCACGGACCAGAAGACGGTCGAGATCGTCGAAATGGTTCTGGCCGGCTCGATCAATAAGGAGATCGTGGCGCTCATCAACCAGACCGGGGAATGGGCGATCGGCCTCTGCGGCAAGGACGGCAACATGGTCTTTGCCGAAAAGGCCCGCAAAACCGTTATCGATCCCGACAGCAATATCGAGCGCGTGCTCGATCTCGGCTTCGTCGGTGAGGTGATCGAGGTGGATCGTACACTTCTCGATCTCCTGGCGAAGTCGGAAATGATCCCCGTCATCGCCCCGGTCGCCCCCGGCCGCGACGGCGCGACCTACAACATCAATGCCGATACGTTCGCAGGCGCCATCGCGGGCGCGCTCAACGCCACGCGCCTCCTGTTCCTGACCGACGTTCCCGGCGTGCTCGACAAGAACAAGGAACTCATCAAGGAGCTCTCCGTCGCCGAAGCGCTGGCGCTGATCGCCGACGGCACGATTTCCGGCGGCATGATTCCCAAGGTCGAAACCTGCATCGAGGCCATCAAGGCCGGCGTTCAGGGCGTCGTCATCCTCAACGGCAAGACGGCGCATTCGGTGCTGCTCGAGATCTTCACCGAGCACGGCGCGGGAACGCTGATCGTTCCGTAAGAAATCAGTCCGCACCTGTCTCGAGGTGAGCGACATCGCCGAGCGAAACGACCGCCCGGCTCTGCCACAGATCGTCCTGCTCGAGATGGGTGATGCTGCCCGACGCCACCTTGAAGGCGACCCAGCCGGCCGCATGGATCGGCATGCCGATCCACTTCGCCACGACGAAGGTCAGGGCAAAGCCGTGGGTGACGACGATCTGGCAGTCGCAGGGGCGGGCCATGATCACATCCATCGCCCCATAGATCCGGGTCGCCAGTTCCCGCCGGGTCTCGCCGCCCGTCAGGCTGTTGCGATAGTCGAGCCGGTCGTCTTCCGGAGTGGATTCGTGCCTGAGGTCGAGCCATTCCTGCGGCCGCCCTTCGGCGGCGCCGTAGCTGATTTCCCGCAGGTCGCGGTTTACGGTGATACCGGTTCGGAACAGATCGGCGATCGTATCGGCCGTCTCAGACGCGCGCAGCAGATCGGAGCTGACGATCTCGACCGGCCGGTTGCCGATCCGCGCAAAAAGCGCCTGTGCGATGGCGCCCGCCTGCACCTGACCTCGTTTCGTCAGACACGTATCGAACCATCCGCCGACGCGCTTCTCGACATGGTGGGCGGATTCGGGGTGCGTGACGACGAAAATCGTTCTCATGGCTGTTTCCTTATCGCAGCACACTTATAGTTTGTCAGCTTGCGTATCACTCTTCTCTGCCGCTCTTTTCTGGCGCCCGACTTTGCATTCCTGGAACAGGCCCTCATGACCTCGATCGACCGACTGCCGACCATCGACGATTTCGCCCATGTCACCGAATGGGTGTTCGACATGGACAACACGCTCTACCCGCATCGCGTCAACCTGTTCTCGCAGATCGACCGCAACATGACGGCCTTCGTGGCCGACCTGCTGCAGATGGAGCCGGCCGATGCCAAGCTGCTCCAGAAGCAGTATTACCGCGACCACGGCACGACGCTGAAGGGCCTGATGGTCCATCACGGTATCGACCCGAACGACTTCCTGCAGAAGGCGCATGCGATCGACTACAATGTCATCCCGCCCGATCCGGCGCTGGGGGACGCGATCAAGGCGCTGCCGGGTCGTAAATTCATCTTTACCAACGGCACGGTGGTGCACGCGCAGATGGCGGCGCGGGCGCTTGGCATTCTCGATCACTTCGACGATATCTTCGACATCGTCGCGGCCGACTACGTGCCGAAACCGGCGGGCGCGACCTATGACAAGTTTGCGAGCCTCAACCGCGTCGATACCCGCCATGCCGCCATGTTCGAGGACCTGCCGCGCAACCTGACCGTTCCCAAGGCGCTCGGCATGAAGACGGTTCTGCTGGTGCCTCAGAATTTCGAGTACGAATTCGCGGAAGCCTGGGAACAGAGCGAAGACGGGAACGCGGATATCGACTTCGTGACGGAAGACCTTGCCGGCTTCCTGCGGCGGCTCGTGCTCTCCGCTTGAGCCAGCGCCCGGCCTTCATTACCGAAGTTTAACTGGTGCCTGGCGGCGTCTCCTCTATCTTCGTGCTCAGGGACGAACATGCTGCGGTCAGCCCTGCGATAAAGCGGCACCGCATCCCCCAAGCACAGCACGCGGCCATATCCTGCCTTTCGGGACGATGGCGCATGCTTCTAGACAAGGACGACTTATGACCAAGAAAACCCTCATCCTCGGACTTTCCGCCGTTGCCATCGCCGCCTCGGCCTTGGCAACACCGTCATTCGCCGCCAAGCACGACGGCCCGACGCGCGAGCAGCGCGCCGAGTGGATGATCAAGCAGTTGGATACGGACAAGGACGGGAAGGTTTCGCGCGCCGAGGCCGATGCAGCGGCATCGCGCGCCTTTGCCGCCTTCGATACCGACAAGAACGGCCAGGTCACACCCGACGAGGTGAAGGCCAAGCGCGAGGCCTTCAAGGCGGCGCGTGCCGAGATGCGCAAGGCGGACAAGGGCCCGGAGCGCCAGGAAGCTCGCGCCAAGCTGCAGGAACTGCGCCCGGCCATGATCCCCGCCATGGGCCCGCGCCTGTTCAAGCAGGCCGATACCGACAAGAACGGCTCGCTCTCGCTGGCAGAGGTGACGGCAGCAGCTGGCGAGCGCTTCCAGAAGCGGGACGCGAACGGCGATGGCTTCATCGATGCGGCCGATCTGACCCGGAAGATCTGATCCCGGAAACGAAGCCTGCACTTCACATGGAAATGCCCCGTCTCCGGGGCATTTTTCGTTTCGACCGGACCCTGATCTTCACGCTTTCAGCGTGACTTCGCCTTCGTCCTCGCCATCCCAATAGTGCGCGCGCTCGGCAACGACCTTGATCATCACCAAACCTTCGGTGTCGATGCCGTCGGCAAACCACTTGTCGATATCGGCAGACCAGTGTTCCCTGAAAGCTTGCCTGTCACGGATGAGGTCGGCCTTGCCTTCCACGGCCACCAGAAAGGCCTTGGTCCCCTGGAAGGCGAGAGCGACCTTGGAGTCGGCCTTAATGTCGTCCACCATGCGGGTATCGTCGAGCGTAAAATAGTAGGAGCTGCCGTCGTAATCGACGTTGCGGTTGTTGCTCATCGGCCGGCCGGCGATCGCGCCGCCATCGGTGTGCGTCGAGAGCATGCAGATGTCGATCTCGCGCATCTTTTCGGCGAGATCGGCAAGGGTCTTGTTGGTCATGGCTTCAGTCTCCTCTTCGTGACCCAGGAGAACGCAGGCCGGACCAACTTGTTGCCTTGCCGCTTTCGCGCGAAAGGACGTCCTATCTCTCGCCCGACGCGAGCGGCAGGGAGTCGGGATCGACGCTGCCGTAGAAGCGGGCGATGATGTCCCAGGCCTCGTCGGCGGTATCCACGAACTGGATCAGATCGACATCCCCCGGCGCGATGGTGCCGAAGGCGGCGAGCGCGTCGAAATCGACGATGGAGCGCCAGAATTTTTCACCGAACAGGATGAGCGGCACCAGCGCCATGCGCCCCGTCTGCATCAGCGTGATCGTCTCGAAGAGCTCGTCCAGCGTGCCGAAGCCGCCGGGGAAGACCGTGACGGCCTTGGCGCGCACGAGGAAGTGCATCTTGCGGATCGCGAAATAGTGGAAGTTGAAGCTGAGGTCCGGCGTGACGTAGGGATTGGGCGCCTGCTCGTGCGGCAGAACGATGTTCAGCCCGATCGACGGCGCTCCGACATCGGCCGCGCCGCGATTGCCCGCCTCCATGACGCCCGGCCCGCCGCCCGTGACGACGACGAACTCCTTGTAGCCGGATTGCGCCGAATGCTCCGCGCAGAGCCGCGCGAACTTGCGGGCCTCGTCGTAATAGACGGAGGCTGCCGTCAGGTTCTCGCGCTGCGTCTCGTTCTTGGCCGCCCAGGCATCCTTGCCGGGCTCGGGAATGCGGGCGCCGCCGAACATGACGACGGTGGAGGTGATGCCGCGCTCGGCCAGCGCCATCTCGGTCTTCAGCAGTTCGAGCTGCAGGCGGATCGGCCGCAGTTCCTCGCGGCAGAGAAAGTCCTCGTCGGCATAGGCCAGACGATAGGATGGCGAGAGCGATTGCGGGGTCTTTTCGACGCTAGCCGCGCGGGTCCGTGCCTGCGCGCTGTCTGCAAGGGGATCCCAGACCCCGTCCTTACGCCGCAAATTCCGCTTCTTCATCCGTGTCATGGGGGCTCTCGTCTCCAACGCAGGCCGCAGCAAAGGCCGGCGAATCTCATCACTTACGTTCCCGTGACATAGACCGTGCCTCCCGGTGCGCCGCAACCGAAAAACGCTTCAAATCTCGGGCATCATGCTCTACAGCGTTGGAAATCAGCCCGGATTTTTAGGATTTGCGATGACCTCCCACGATCTTGCCTTTCTCGCTTCCACGATCGAGACCACCTTCGACAACCGCGATACGGTGACGACCGGCACGAAAGGCGAGGTGCGCGACGCCGTGGAAACGGCGCTGAACCTGCTGGACAGCGGCAAAGTGCGGGTTGCAGAACGCGCATCGGACGGAAACTGGACGGTCAACCAGTGGCTCAAGAAGGCGGTTCTCCTCTCCTTCCGCCTCAACCCGATGGAAATCGTCAAGGGCGGCCCGGGCGGCTCGACCTGGTGGGATAAGGTGCCCTCCAAGTTCGACGGCTGGAGCGCGAACGAATTCGAGAACGCCGGCTTTCGCGCCGTGCCGAACTGCGTCGTACGCCGCTCGGCCTATATCGCGCCGAACGCCATCCTGATGCCGTCCTTCGTCAACCTTGGCGCCTATGTCGGCGAGGGCACGATGGTCGATACCTGGGCCACCGTCGGCTCCTGCGCCCAGATCGGCGCCCATGTGCACCTGTCGGGTGGCGTCGGCATCGGCGGCGTTCTGGAGCCGATGCAGGCCGGCCCGACCATCATCGAGGACAACTGCTTCATCGGTGCGCGTTCGGAAGTCGTGGAAGGCTGCATCATCCGGGAAGGCTCCGTCCTCGGCATGGGCGTCTTCATCGGCAAGTCCACCCGCATCGTGGACCGCGCCACCGGCGAGATCACCTATGGCGAAGTGCCGCCCTACTCCGTCGTCGTTGCCGGTGCGCTGGCATCCGACAAGGTGATGGGCAACGGCCAGCCGGCACCTGCGCTCTATTGTGCCGTCATCGTCAAGCGTGTGGATGAGAAGACCCGCTCGAAGACGGGGATCAACGAGCTGCTGCGCGACTGAGGTCGCCTTGCATAAAGCGCTTCAGCGAAGCGGGATCCGGCAGGTAAAGCAGGTTTCCGCTTCGTTCGACGTGACGTCGATCGTGCCGCCATGCGCCTTGACGATCTCTGAGGCGATATAGAGCCCGAGGCCCAATCCTTCGCGGCCATGCTCGACCGTGGCACGCACAAAGGGCTTGAACAGGTCGCGCCGGACGGCCTGCGGGATCTGCTTGCCCGAATTGGTGACGCTGACAATGAACTCGCGTCCGACCTCCGCCGTCCTCACCCGGATCGGGCTATCGGCGTTGCCATGCGTCAGGGCATTTGCCACGAGGTTGGAGACGAGCTGGCCCATCCGGCCTTCGTCGCAGCGCACGAGGCAATCGCTGAAATCGGTTTCGATCGACCGGCCGGGATTGGCGATGCTCAGCTCGGCAACCACATGCTCCAGCACGGGCCGCAGCGGCACGCGCTCGGCCTGCTCCACCGCCAGCCCGCCGCCCAGACGCCCGCGCGCGAAGTCCAGGACATTGTCGATGAGACCCGACATCCGCACGACGCTGGCACGCATGAGCTCCACCACGGTCTTCGACTTGTCGCTGAGGTCAGTGCGCGCCAGCATGCGCGTGCCCGCGTCGATCGAGGCCAGGGGATTGCGCAGGTCGTGGCCGAGAACGGCGATGAATTGTTCGCGCAGTTCGTTCGCATGCCGGTCCTGCTCCATCTTGCGACGGGCATCGACGTGGAAGGCGATCAGCTCGGCAAACAGCCGGAACATATCGACGATCTCAGGCGTGTTGAGCTTGTTGGGTGCGGGATCGATGGCGCAGAGCGTGCCGAAGAAGGAGCCGTCCGAGAGAAGGATGGGGGCGGAGATGTAGCTCTGGAAGCCGTATTGCGCCGGCGTGTGATGACAGGCGAATTCCGGGTCTTTGGCCACATGCTCGATGATGACGACTTCGCGATGATCGCGGATTTCGTTGCAGATGGTCGTCTCGATAGCCAATTCATTGCCGGGGGCGACGCCGAAGTCGATCTTGTCGAGAACGCCGCAGGCGATCCACCGGCTTTCCGTGACGCGGGCCACGGCAGCAAAGCCCATGCCGGTGACGCGGCAGACGACATCCAGAACTTTCGGTACGGCATCGATCCTGGAGACGATATCGACGGATTCGGCGGCCAGATCGGGCAACGGTATACTCTCGGAACAGAACATTAGACGTGGTTGCGAGGGTAACCTTTCGCACACCCACAAGCAATGGGCGCAACGGAGCATCTGCCCTGATGACGCTCCGTTGATGTAGCGATATCTAACGTTTGAAAGGCTCGGGGCGCCGGTTGGCGGCCTGCCGCTCCACCATCCAGCCGGGATATTCCGGGGCAAGCGCGCTGACCGTGCCGAGCCGATCGAGATCCTCGGCATCCAGCCGAACCTCGGTGGCCTTCAGGTTTTGCTCCAGCTGTTCCAGCCGCTTGGCGCCGATGATGACGGTGCTGACGAAAGGCTTGGCGAGAATATAGGCGAGCGCGATCTCGGCGACGCTGACACCATGCTTTTCACCGACCTCGCGCATGGCGGCAACGCAGGCCCAGGCCCGGTCCTTGTCGACGGGCGGAAAGTCGAAGGTGGCGCGGCGGCCCTCGCCGTTTCCGGGTGCGCCCGGGCCATACTTGCCGGACAGGAGCCCGCCGGCCAGCGGCGACCAGACCATGAGGCCGAGCTTTTCCTCCAGCAGTAACGGAGCAAGCTCCCGCTCCAGATCGCGCCCGGCAATCGAGTAATAGGCCTGTAAACTGTCGAAGCGGGCGTAGCCCTTGCGTTCAGAGATGCCGAGGGCCTTCGCGATCCGCCAGGCCTGCCAGCTGGAGACGCCGATGTACCGCACGAGCCCGCGGGAGACGAGGTCGTCCAGCGCGCGCAGGGTTTCGTCGATCGGCGTGACGGGATCGGTGGCGTGGATCTGGTAGAGGTCGATATGGTCGGTCTGCAGGCGCTCGAGGCTTGCCTCGACCGAGTCCATGATATGGCCACGGGAGGCGCCGCGGTCGTTGGGCTTGTCGCTCATCACACCATAGACCTTGGTGGCGATGATCACGTCCTTGCGGGCAACCGCGTTGTTCTTCAGCGCCTGCCCCAGCAGCCGCTCCGACTGGCCGAAGGAATAGACGTCGGCGGTATCGATGAAATTGATGCCGGCGGCCAGCGACCGCTCGACGATCCGGTCGGCCGCGTCCTGGTCGACATCCGCGATCGGTCCCCATCGCGGATCGTCCGGCGAGCCGAAGGTCATCGTTCCCAAGCAGAGCTCGGAGACGAAGAGGCCGGTATTGCCAAGCTGGTTGTAGCGCATGGTCTGTTCCCATCCTGTCGATATGGATCGCTTTGGGTGCGTTCTGACCTACTAGCTAGAGGAGGGTCGACGCAGGTCCAGCGTCATCTTCCGTACACTCAAGCTACTTCGAAGTCTGCCGCCTCCACCTCGATCGTCACATGCGAAAGCTCCGTGATATGCGCGAGTTTCGCGCGGTAGAAGGCCGGAGGCTTCGGGCTCGCTGCCTTCAGCGCGACGATGGCGCCGTGATGGCCGGGGCCGAGCTGCCAGACGTGCAGGTCGGTGATCCTGACATCGCCATCCTCCACGGCGTGGCGGATTTCGTCGGGCAGATCTTCGCCTGCGGGACCGTAATCGAGCAGAACCGCGCCGCTGTCGCGCAGGAGGCCGAACGACCAGCGGGCGATGACGAGCGCACCGACGATACCGATGGCAGGATCGAGCCAGAGCCAGCCGTAAAGGCTGCCAAGAACCAGCGCGGCAATGGCCAGGACCGAGGTCAGGGCATCGGCGAGCACATGAAGATAGGCGCCGCGCAGATTGTTATCCGTGTGGTGCGGGGCTTGCGAATGATGATCGTGGTGGGGGTGATCATGACCATGGGTGTGGTCATGATGGTGCCCGCCATCGCCATGGCTATGACCACCGTGTCCATGATGATGATCGCCGCCGAGCAGCCAGGCGCAGAGGAGATTGACGGCTAGGCCGAGGGCTGCGACGGCGATCGCCTGATGAAAGTCGATCGACACGGGCGACCACAGCCGCAGCGCGCTTTCCCAGGCGATGAACAAAGCGACGAGGGCCAGAACGATGGCGCTGGCAAAGCCTGCGAGATCGCCAAGCTTGCCCGTACCAAAGGTGAAGCGCGGGTTGCGGGCATTGCGCCGGGCATAGACATAGGCAAGGGCCGTGATCAGCATCGCGGCTGCGTGGGTGGACATATGCCAGCCATCCGCGACCAGCGCCATGGAGCCGAAGGCGGTGCCGGCCACGATTTCCGCGACCATCATGGCGGCGGTCAGCGCGATGACGATCCATGTGCGACGCTCGTTGCGCGCATGGTCGCGGCCAAGGAAGACGTGCTCGTGCGGGCTCGAAAGGCGGTTCTCGGTCATTTCAGGTAGGTCCTCATCACCTCGATCAGATCTGCGGCACCCCTCGCCCGCTCGGGATCGTCATCCGTATCAGGGTCGGCCACGTGGTTGCGGATGTGATCCTCGATCAGCTCGGCCGTCAGCCCGGTGACCGCACCGCGAACGGACGCGACCTGGTTGAGGATGGCGCCACAGGGCTCATCCGCTTCCAACGCGCGTTCGATCGCCTCCAACTGCCCCCTGAGGCGGCGGACGCGGGCGATCAGCTTGGTCTTGTTCTTCGACATATGCGACATAGCATAGGGGGATACCCTATATTACCCTCTCTCGCAATCCGTTGCTGCATCAGCGAACTGCCGTGACAGCCGGGGAGCGATCGGCTACATCTTTGCGGAATCAACAGGCTGCCTTCATGTCCCTTGCCGATCCCGCATCCTCCGCTCATTCCTCTTCCGCGCCTTCTTCCAGCGACCCGGTGGCCAATCTGGCCGCCCTCATCCGCTGCCCATCCGTGACGCCTGCCGAAGGCGGCGCGCTCGGGGTGCTCGATGCCATGCTGGCGCCGCTCGGCTTCTCAGTGAACCGCGTGCTCGCGCAGGAAGAGGGGACGCCCGATATCGAGAACCTCTATGCCCGCCTCGGCAGCCCCGGCGGTCCGCACCTGCTGTTTGCCGGCCACACCGACGTCGTGCCTGTCGGCGACGCGGCGGCGTGGACGCACCCGCCTTTCTCCGCCACCGTCGAAAATGGCATGATGTATGGCCGCGGTGCGGTCGACATGAAGGGCGGCATTGCCTGCTTCATCGCCGCCGTCGCCCGTTACGTCGACCGGCACGGAGCGCCGAAGGGGGCGATCTCTCTCCTCATCACCGGTGACGAGGAAGGCCCCGCCATCAATGGCACCACCAAGCTGCTCGACTGGGCGAAGGCCCGCGGCGAGCGCTGGGACGCCTGCATCGTCGGCGAGCCGACCAATCCCGACCGGCTCGGCGACATGATCAAGATCGGCCGGCGCGGCTCGCTGTCGGGCACCGTCATGGTTCACGGCGTGCAGGGCCATGCCGCCTATCCGCATCTGGCAGACAGCCCGGTGCGGGGCGCGCTGCAGCTTGCAACCGCCCTCATGGATCCGCCCTTCGACGCGGGCACGGAAAACTTCCAGCCGTCGAACCTCGAGGTCACCAGCCTCGATGTCGGCAATCCCGCCGTCAACGTCATCCCGGCACGCGCGACCTTCCGCTTCAACATCCGCTTCAACGATACGTGGGACGCCGACAGCCTCAAGGCGGAGATCATCGCGCGGCTCGACCGGGCAGCCGCGGATGGCCCGCTCCGGCCGGGTCGCGATCCCGTTCGCTACGATCTCGTGTGGAACGAGCGGCCGAGCCACGTCTTCCTGACGCGCAGCAACCAGCTCATCTCGTCGCTCTCGTCCGCCGTCGAGGCCGTGACCGGCCGGCAGCCGGCGCTTTCGACCACGGGCGGCACCTCGGATGCGCGCTTTATCAAGGATCACTGCCCGGTGGTGGAGTTCGGGCTCGTCGGCCAGACGATGCATATGGTGGACGAGCGCGTCTCCGTTGCCGATCTGGAAACGCTGACCGGCATCTATCTCGCCTTTCTCGAACGCTGGTTCGACAATGCCGCAGCTTGACGAGATCGGCATCTACCTCAAGGGCGTCTGGATGCTGGTGCTGGGCAAGCCGGAAGGCTTCGACTGGCTGGATCTGAGCGCCTCCGGCGTCTGGCGCTCCTTTGCCGCCATTCTCTGGTGCCTGCCGGCGATGGCCGTCAGCTGGTCGGCCTGGCGCATGTTCTACCTTGCCAACATGCCCGATGGCTCGACGGCGGGTCTCGCCTTCATCGCCAAGCTGTTCATCGTGGATGTCGCGACCTGGATCCTGCCGATCCTGCTGATCATCATGCTCGCCCGGCCGCTCGGCTACGGGCCGGCACTGAGCGCGATCATCGTCGTCACCAACTGGCTGTCGATCCCGACCTTCTACGGCATGGCGTTTCCGGCGGCCATCCGGCTGGTCGTTCCCGGCAGCGAAGGGCTGACGGGCATGCTCTCGCTGATTGCCCTCATTGCCATCATCATCGCGATCTTCCGGGTGCTGAAAGTCATCACGGGCGGTGATCAGACGCTGCTCGCCGCAACGCTCTCCGCTCTGTTCATCCTGCCGTCGCTGATGATCGGCGAAATGCTGCAGCGCAGCTTCGGCCTGCTGCCGGCGTAAAGCCGGTCAGTAATCAACCTGCATGAAATAGAGCCCATCCGGCGGGGCGACCGGGCCGCAGGCCTTGCGATCGCAGGCGTCGAGGGCAGCACGTACCCGCTCGACCGGCCACTTCCCCTCGCCCACCATCTTCAGCGTTCCCGCCAGCGAGCGGATCTGGTTGTGGAGAAAGCTCTGGGCCGTGGCCCGAATCTCGATCACGTCTCCATCCCGCGTCACATCCAGCCGGTCGAGCGTGCGCACGGGGCTATTGGCCTGGCAGTGGACAGAGCGGAACGTGGTGAAATCATGCCGGCCGACCAGCGTCTGCGCCGCCTCGTGCATCAGCCCCGCGTCCAGCGGCTTCACCACCCACCAGGCCCGCTTGGCTTCGAGCGCCAGAGGCGAGTGGCGGCAGATGATGCGGTAGAGGTAGTGGCGGCGAAGGGCCGAGAAGCGCGCGTCGAACGTCTCCGGCACGGATTCGGCGTCGAGGATCGCGACCCGCTCACCATGCTGGCCAAGATGCGCGTTCAGCGCGTTGCGCAGCGTTTCCGCCGGCCAGTCGCGGGTGAGATCGGTATGCGCCACCTGACCGCGGGCGTGCACACCGGAGTCGGTGCGGCCCGCGCCGCGGACCGCCACGGTCTCGCCCGTCAGCCGCAGGATGGCGCCTTCGATGGCGCCCTGTACGGAGCGGCCATTGTCCTGGCGCTGCCAACCGACATAGGACGTTCCGTCATATTCCACCAGAAGCCGGAAGCGCGGCATTCAGAACAGCCTCGTGCCGGCGGGAACCGGCGTACCGCGCCGGAATTCGTCAGCGGGCAGAACCTTGCCACCCGCCTTCTGCAGCCGCGTCAGGCGGATGGAGCCATCCCCGCAGGCAATCGTCAGGTCGTCGAAGAGGGCCGTGCCCGTCTCACCGCTGGCCGTCTCGACCGTGGAGGCGAGAACCTTGACCCGCTCCCGCTTGCCGGCGATGTCGAGTTCGAACCAGGCGCCCGGAAAGGGCGACAGGCCGCGAATGTGATCGTGGACTTCCTGCGCCGGCCTGGCGAAATCGATGTGGGTTTCGCCCTTGGCAATCTTCGCGGCATAGAGGACGCCCTCCTCGCGCTGCGGGGTCAGCGGCAGATCGTCCGCTTCCAGCTTCTCCAGTGCCTCGCGCATCAGGGCCGCACCGCGCACCATGAGCTTGTCGTGCAGCTCGCCCGCCGTCATGTCGGGGCCGATGGTGACGAGGCTCGTCAGGGCCACGGGGCCGGTGTCGAGCCCCTTCTCCATCTTCATGACCATCATGCCGGTTTCCCGGTCGCCCGCCATGATCGCCCGCTGGATGGGGGCAGCACCGCGCCAGCGCGGTAGCAGGGAGGCATGGCCGTTGTAGCAGCCCAGCCGCGTGCCCGACAGAATGGCTTCCGGCAGAAGCAGGCCATAGGCCACGACGACGGCCACGTCGGCATCCAGCGCGCGAAACGCTTCTCGGTCATCGTCCGTCTTGAAATTCAACGGCGTGCGAACCTCGATGCCGAGCAGTTCTGCGGCCTGATGCACAGGGGATTTCTGCAGATCGAGCCCGCGTCGGCCGCCGGGACGCGGCGGCTGGGTGTAGACGGCAGCGATCTTATGGCCAGCCTGCGCCAGTGCGGCGAGCGTCGGCACGGAGAACTCCGGCGTTCCCATGAAAATAATGCGCAGCGGCATGATGGCCTCCTCTGGATAACGCGGCCGGGCGATAGCACGGTCGCGCCGGCAGCTGACGGCGGCCCGCCCCGATCAGATCGCCTTCGAACCGCGGGTCTTGGCGGCCTTGGTGAATTTGCGGACGACCATCTCGCGCTTCAGCTTGGAGATGTGGTCGATAAACAGCACACCGTTCAAGTGGTCGATCTCGTGCTGCAGACAAGTGGCGAGCAGGCCATCCGCCGCGATTTCCTGCTGGCGACCCTCGCGGTCGAGATAGCGCAGGGTGATGCCAGCGGGGCGCTCAACCTCGGCGTAATAGTCGGGGATCGACAGGCAGCCTTCCTCATAGACCGAACGCTCGTCCGTCGACGTCAGAATTTCCGGATTGATAAAGACCTGCGGCGCCGCGTCATCACCCTCCTTGGCAAGGTCGATCACCAGCAAGCGGCGGGGAAGGCCGATCTGGATTGCCGCCAGCCCGATGCCCGGCGCGTCGTACATGGTTTCCAGCATGTCGTCGGCGATCCGGCGCACGTCGTCGTCGACACGCTCGACGGGCGCGGAGATCTGGCGAAGCAGGGGATCGGGCAGGATGATAAGAGGCTTGATCGTCATGGCGTCGTGATAGCCGATCTTTTCTGGCGATGGAATTCGGGCACCGAGAATTTGCGCTGATTTTCACGCGGAATTTGTCGCAGACCCAGATGATGTTCACGATTTGATCTGGCCTTGGCGATAAATTTCGGTACAGTCCGGCCATGAACGCTTTCTCGCTCACCGATATCGTGCTCGCAGCCGCCAACGCGATGGGCCTCTCCGCGTCCGTTTTCGCGTGGCTTCTGGTCGGCGCAGCGGTTCTCGTCGCTCTCGCCATCCTCGCTGCCTTTCGCCGCCGGGGCGCAGCCAATGCCGATACGGCGCAGGAGCAGATGGCCGCGCTGATCCAGTCGCAGACCGAGATGCAGGGCCGGATCGCGGCCATCGCCGACATCTTCGGCACGCGGCAATACGAGCTGAACCAGTCGATCAACCAGCGGATCGACGGCATGACGCAGCGCATCGGCGCCTCGATCACCGAGCAGACGCGGCAGACGCATGAGAACCTGCGCACGCTGCAGGAGCGGCTGGCCGTGATCGACACGGCCCAGACGAACATCCAGTCGCTTGCCAAAGACATGGCCGGGCTGCAGCAGATCCTTGCCAACAAGCAGACGCGCGGCGCCTTCGGCCAGGGGCGCATGGAAACGATCATCGCCGACGGCCTGCCGCAGGGCGCCTATGTATTTCAGGCGACGCTGTCCAACGCCTCGCGGCCGGACTGCATTATCCGCATGCCGAACGGCCAGCCGGGACTGGCGATCGATGCGAAGTTTCCGCTGGAGGCGTGGAACGCCATGCGGGCGGCACAAACGCCGGAGCTGAAACGACAGGCATCGCTCCTCTTCCGGCGCGACATCGAGGTGCATATCAAGGACATCGCCGGGAAATACCTGATCCCTGGCGAGACGCAGGATACGGCCTTCCTGTTCGTGCCCTCCGAGTCGATCTTCGCCGACATTCACGAGCATTTCGAAAGCATCGTCCAGAAGGCGCACCGGTCGCGCGTCGTCATCGTCTCGCCCTCGCTGCTGCTGCTCTCCATTCAGGTCATCCAGGCGATCCTGCGCGACCATCGCATGCGCGAGCAAGCCCATCTGATCCAGGACGAAGTCGTGCGGCTGATGGAGGACCTGTCGCGGCTGGACGAGCGGGTGCGCAAGCTGCACGGGCACTTCACCACCACGCAGAAGGACGTCGACGACATCCTGATCTCGTCCGACAAGCTGAAACGCCGGGGCGCGAAGATCGAGGCGCTGGACCTGCAGGAGGGCGGAGGCGTCGCGTCTGCGGACCCCGCGTCACCCATTCCGGCCAGTTCGCAGCCCGGACAAACGTCTGCCCCCGGCAGCCGCATCGGTTCGCTAAAGCTGAGAGTGGTTGACGAGGACTGAGAGCGTCGGGCAGTGTCCGGCTTACACACGCCGTTCAACGCGGCGCATTCGGGAGGCATTGCATGATCACCGTTTTCGGTTCCATCAATATGGACCTTATCGCCACCACGGCGCGCCTGCCGAAACCGGGCGAAACGGTGACGGGCAACAGTTTCACCACGGCAGCCGGCGGCAAAGGCGCAAACCAGGCGCTGGCTGCAACCCGCGCAGGCGCTTCCGTGCGCATGGCCGGCGCCGTTGGCTGGGATGCCTTCGCCGAATCCGCCCTCGGCCTCATGAAGGAGGCGGGGACAGACCTGTCTCTGGTGAAGACCGCAAGCGAGCCGACGGGCACCGCGCATATTCTGGTCGGCGGCGATGGCGAAAACGTGATCGTGGTCGTCGCCAGCGCCAACGGCACCGTCAACGAGGCGGATGCGCTGGCCGCCATCGAAACGATGACGCCGCAGGATACGCTGGTGCTACAGCTCGAAATACCGCCCGAAGCCGTCGAAGGCGCGCTTCTCGCCGCCCGCGAGC
Source organism: Ferranicluibacter rubi (assembly GCF_011603255.1). GTDB lineage: Bacteria > Pseudomonadota > Alphaproteobacteria > Rhizobiales > Rhizobiaceae > Ferranicluibacter > Ferranicluibacter rubi. The sequence continues at coordinate 407,136 of NZ_JAANCM010000001.1, forward strand.
GCGGTGTCCGCTCGATCATCAATATCGCCCCTTTGACCGAACATGCCGCAGCGCTTGGCCGCATGGCCGATATCGTGGTGGCCAACGAAACCGAATTCGAGCGCCTCGCCGGCCGGGACCGGCTGTCGCCGGAAGAGCGCCAGTCGGCAATCCGTGCGCTCAGTGCCGAAACGGGCCAGACGGTCATCGTCACGCTGGGTGCGGACGGCGTCATCGCCATGCATGAGGGTGAAATGTTTGCGGCAGACGGCCTCGTGATCGAGCCTGTCGATACGGTCGGCGCCGGCGATACGTTCTGCGGCTATCTCGCAGCCGGGCTCGATGCCGGACTGCCGTTCGAGACGGCCCTGCGGCGGGCCGCGGTCGCAGGCTCGCTCGCCTGCCTCAAGTCTGGCGCCCAGCCCGCCATTCCGCTCGCGAGCGCGGTAGATGCTGCCCTTTGAGGGCTGTCGCGAGACCCGGAGTTCCGGCAGCGTCTGCCTGACCGGAACCAATCCTTGCCCGAGGGCGTTTAGCGTTCGGTAGACAAGGAGAACCCGAAATGTCTTTCAATTCCTCCAGTGAAGATGTCAGCGCCCTTCGTGACGAAGTCGCGCGCCTGACGAAGATCGTTTCCTCGCAGGGCACCCGTGCCTACAGCGATACGCGCGAGAAAGCGGCAGAAGCCTACGATGCGGCAGCGCCCTACGCGAAGAAGGCTGTGGCACAGGTAAAGGCCGAGAGTCGCGCTGTGGCGGATGTTGCACGCGAACACCCGACCGGAATCGCCGGTGTCGTCGTTCTCGCGACGGCCATCGGTGTTGCCGTCGGCTACATTCTCGGTTCGTCGAGCCAGCCCGAGCCCCGGTCCTGGTGGCGTTAAGCGCCAGCGACAGGATAGATATCCAGAGCCGCGCGTCCGCAAGGGTCGCGCGGTTTTTCGTTGACTGTACCCTGCTCAAAGGCGCGCGAGCCGCTCCGTCAGAAGATCGAAGAAACCGTCGGCATCGACGTCCTTCATGACCTTCGCATTGTGCGGGCGGCCCGTGACCTGCCACCAGTCCACGACGGTCATGCCGACCGTCAGCTCCGACGTCGTCTCGATCTCGACGTTGCAGTCCCGACCGGAAAAGAGCTCCGGGCGAAGCATGTAGGCGATCACGGTCGGGTCGTGCAGCGGGCCGCCATCGCTGCCGTATTTCTCGATGTCGAAGCGTTCGAAGAAATCGAGCATTTCCGCCATAGCGACGGCGGCCGGGCGGCCGATGGCGCGGATGCGATCGATGCGCGATTTCAGCGTCATCACCTTGTGCGTCACGTCGAGCGGCATCATGACGATGGGCATGCCGGACTTGAAGACGATGTCGGCCGCTTCCGGATCGACATAGATGTTGAACTCCGCCGCCGGCGTGATGTTGCCGCCCTCGAAGAAGCCGCCGCCCATCATCACCAGTTCCTTGACCCGGCCCGCGATCTCCGGCGCCTTTTGCAGTGCCAGCGCGATATTGGTAAGAGCGCCCAGCGTGCAAAGGGTCACAGTTCCCTCGGGCTCAGTGCGCAGCGTCTCGATGATGAAATCCACGGCATGCGTGTCCTGCAGCGGCATGGTCGGCTCGGCGAGAATAGTGCCGTCGAGGCCGGTCGAGCCGTGGACGTGCTCCGCCGTTACGAGCGTGCGCGAGAGCGGTTTGTCGGCACCGGCATAGACCTTGACGTCCGGACGGCCCGAGAGCTCGCAGATGATGCGGGCGTTGCGGGCGGTGAGGCTCAGCGGCACGTTGCCGGCAACGGCCGTGATGCCGACGACGTCGAGCGCTTCCGGGCTTGCGAGCGCCAGCATGATGGCGGCCGCGTCGTCCTGTCCGGGATCGGTGTCGATGATGATCTTGGCGGGTGCGGTCACGGCGATATCCTTATCCTGCTGTCGATACCTCCTCCATAGAATGATTCCCTAAGCGCTGTCAGGCGTCGTTGCACGGCCGTGGTGATTCGCATGAAGAGAGGTGCAAGGCGGCTTGCGCGTCTTGGAGGTCCACCCCATATATCCAGCGCGGACGCCGCCTCGCGGGTTCGCGCATCGGTCGCTTGAGGTTTGCAAGGACGAGATATGAGCCGCCTGACGCCTTTTACGAGCCCGCTGATGCTGGGCTTCGACGCCATGGAGAAGACGCTCGAACGCGTCGCCAAGGGCAATGACGGCTATCCTCCCTATAATATCGAACGTGTCCGCGGCGGGATGGCGGAAGAGCCGGAGCGCCTGCGAATCACGCTCGCCGTGGCCGGCTTCGCCGAAGACGATCTCGACGTGACGATCGAGGAGAACCAGCTCGTCATTCGCGGCCGCCAGACCGACACGGAAGAGCGCGACTATCTCCATCGCGGGATCGCGGCACGTCAGTTCCAGCGCATGTTTGTGCTTGCCGAGGGCATGGAGGTGCTGAAGGCCGAATTGCGCAACGGACTGCTTTCCGTCGATCTCATTCGTCCGGAACCTGCTCGTATGGTAAAGAAAATTAACATTTTGGTCTCAGAGTGATCTCACCGGCAAGGGTGACCTCGCCGGCTGCAAGGCTGGCGACCCTGGTTGCGAATTTCGCCAATCCTCGCATGAAAACATAATCTTATGTCGCGTGACCTTTTCGAGGAAAGGTTCGTGCGGCAACGAGGAGAGAGTTCATGGGATTGAAGCACGTCAGCAGCCATTTGTCGAAAACCGACCTGGCACATCTTGGTGCAGGTGAAGTCGGTTACATCCGGAAAATGCGGTCTGACGAAGTCTCGCGCTGCTTTCCCGAGGCTCCCAGCATGGAGCCGGGTCTTGACCTCTGGGCCCTCTTCGGCGCCGATGGCACCCCGATTCTCCTCACCGACAACCGTTCCAGCACCTTCTTCAAGGCTGCCGAAGACGACCTGAAGACGGTCACGCTTCACTGATTCGCAGCCCTTGCCTGAACGACGCCGCCCGCCATGAAATTCGGCCATAGCGGCGTCCATATCTTCCCCGCAAAAGTCTTTGCCGTCCTGCCTGCCTTCGGATAACCGGAGGGCATGAAAAAGCAGGACGTCGCCGCCTATCTGTTCCTCGCCTTCGCCTGGGGCCTCTCGTTCCTCGTGCTCCTGCACGTGGTCGATGCCTTCGGCTGGGGCGGCGCGGTCACGTTGCGCAGTCTTGTCGCCGGCGGCACGCTTCTCGCCTTCGCAGCCTTGCGTCGTCGTGCGCTTCATTTCGGCGCACGCCGGCTGCCCTTCGTCATCGTCGGTGCAACCACGGTTGCCGGGCAACTTATCGGCCTTTCCTATGCAACGCCGCGCATCGGAACGGCGATGGCGGCGATTCTGGTCGCCGCGATCCCGCTCTTCTCCATGGTGATCGCGCATCTCTGGAAGCTGGAGCGAATGCGGGCGCAGGGGCTGCTCGGGCTCGTCACCGGCACGATCGGGATCGTGCTGCTGGTCGGCTTTCCCGCTGTGCCCATCACGCCCGATTTTCTTCTCGGCTGTGCCGCGTCGCTCTTCAGTGCCTTCTGCGCCGCCTTCGGCAGCAATTATGCGAGCCACCGCCTGCGCGGCATCGGATCTTTGGAGGTCACGATCGGCGCATTCCTCTCGGGCGGGATCATGACGCTGCCGCTTCTGCTGGCGGTCCCGGTGCCGGGCCTGCCCTCATGGTCGGATGTCGGTGCGCTTCTGGTGCTTGCCTGCGTCATGAGCGCGCTGACCTACGTCACCTATTTCCGCCTCGTCGCTTCCATCGGCGCCACGCGCACCATCAGCGTCGAATTCGCCGTAACGGTCGTTGCCGTTCTCGTCGGCGCCGTCGTGCTCGACGAGCCGATCGCCCCTATACAGATCGCCGGTGCTGCCGTCATCATCGCCGGCTGCGCGCTGGTGCTCGGCCTCGTGCCCTTCGGGCGCAAACCGAAGCTCAAGCCCGTCCCTTGACAATCCGAAGCCTCAGGCCTCTTTGCGCCGAAAGGTGAGATATGCGGAGCTGCGCCCCTCGCGCCGCGCCTTGGCCTCGTAGCGCGTGCTCGGCCAGGTGTCGTAGGGCGTCAGCCAGTCGCTGGCGTTGCGGGCAGGCCAGTCGAAGGCGGCGTGATCCCGGCAGTGCAGCAGCGTCCAGTTCACATAGGTATCGATATCGGAGGCAAAGCAGAACAGGCCGCCGGGCTTCAGCACGCGGGCGAAACGGTCGAGATTGACGGGCGAGACGAACCGGCGCTTCCAGTGCTTCCGCTTCCGCCAGGGGTCGGGATAGAGCAGGTCGATCTGGTCGATGCTCGCGGCCGGCAGCCAGTCGAGAACCTGCGTCGCATCGTCGTCATGCAGACGGATGTTGCGCGCGCCGACCTCTTCGACGCGTCCGACCAGCTTTGCCATGGAGTTGACGAAGGGCTCGACACCGATGAAGCCGGTCGAAGGCTGTTCGACGGCGCGGTGGATCAGATGCTCGCCGCCCCCGAAGCCGATCTCTAGCCGCACGCGCTCAACGGCATCCGGGAAGAGGCTCTTCAGATCGTCCGGCGCGGGCGCATCGAGGTCGAGGCGAAACGTCGGCAGGCCATGCTCCAGCTGCGCTGCCTGGCTCGCCCGCAGCGGCTTTCCCTTGCGGCGGCCGAAAAAGGCCTCTGTGGCCCGGGTGGGGGACCCGGAGGGGCGCTTGTCTGTCATGCGCTGACGTCTCCAAAAACAAAAACGGATGCCGGTAAAGGCATCCGCTCTCTTGTCACACATTCACGCAAACCGAAACGGTTCAGGCGGTTTTCAGCGCATCCTTCAGCGGCTTGACGAGGTCGAGACGCTCCCAGGAAAACGAGCCGTCGCGACCGGCCTTGCGACCGAAATGGCCATAGGCCGATGTCTTGGCGTAGATCGGCTTGTTCAGATCGAGATGCCGGCGGATGCCGGAGGGCGAAAGGTCGATCGTCTTGCGGATCGCGGCTTCGACTTCATCTTCGCTGATCTTGCCGGTTTCGTGCAGATCGACATAGATCGAAAGCGGCTGGGCAACGCCGATGGCGTAGGACAGCTGGATCGTGCAGCGATCGGCCAGGCCAGCCGCCACGACGTTCTTGGCGAGGTAGCGGGCAACATAGGCTGCGGAACGATCGACCTTGGTCGTGTCCTTGCCCGAAAAGGCGCCGCCGCCATGCGGTGCGGCACCACCATAGGTGTCCACGATGATCTTGCGGCCCGTGAGGCCTGCATCGCCATCCGGTCCGCCGATGACGAACTTGCCGGTGGGGTTGATGTACCAGTTGCAGTCGGCCGCAATCTCGATGTCGTGCAGCGCTTCGCGGATATAGGGCTCGACGACGGCGCGCACCTTGGCGGAATCCCAGCTCTCGTCGAGATGCTGGGTCGACAGGACGATGGAGGCGACCTCCTTCGGCTGTCCGTCGACGTAGCGCACGGTGACCTGGCTCTTTGCGTCCGGGCCCAGCTTGCCGGCATCGCCCTCGCCCTTCTTGCGGGCGGCGGCGAGCAAATGAAGGATACGGTGGGAGTAATAGATCGGGGCCGGCATGAGATCGGCGGTTTCGCGGCAGGCGTAACCGAACATGATGCCCTGGTCGCCGGCACCTTCGTCACCCTGCTTGTCGGCTGCGTTATCGACGCCCTGGGCGATATCGGCCGACTGCGAGTGCAGCAACACGTCGATCTTCGCAGTCTTCCAGTGGAAGCCGTCCTGCTCGTAGCCGATTTCGCGGATGGCCTTGCGGGCAGCCGTCTTGAACTTGGCCGGATTGATGACGTCCTTGCCGTTCTTGTCCTTCTTCATCAGGCTCGGCGGCAGGCGGACCTCACCGGCGATCACCACGCGGTTCGTGGTCGCCAGCGTTTCGCAGGCGATGCGCACGCCCCAGGGATCGACACCCGTTTTTGCTGCTTCGCGATAGACCAGATCGACGATCTCGTCCGAAATCCGGTCGCAAACCTTATCGGGATGTCCCTCGGCCACGGACTCGGAAGTAAACAGGTAGTTAGCACGCATGCGGGACGTCCCCTCAGTGAAAACAGGCTTCGACGGTGTAGTAAGTATGCCCGTAAAAGACAAGCGCACAAGGACATAAATATATCTTTATATCAACAAATGAGGTTGTTTATTGCCGAATTTTGGCTTGCTGCGGCGTGAAACCGATTTTTCACAGCGTCCTGGTCGACATGAAAAAAGCGGCCCGTAAGCCGCTCTTTTCATACGAATCTCATTGCACTATTCCGAGTCGACGTCTGCCGCGAGCGCCTTGACCAGATCGACGATCTTGCGCCGGACCTTGGGGTCACCGATCTTGACGAAAGCCCGGTTCAACTGGAGGCCTTCGGACGACGATAGGAAGTCGACGACATAGTTGGAGCTTGAGGCTTCGGCCATGCCGGACGCACCGCTGCCGGACCCGCCATCGCCAGGCGCATCTTCGAAGAAGAAGGACACCGGAACATTGAGAATAGCGGAGATGTTCTGAAGGCGGCTCGCACCGACACGGTTTGTGCCTTTTTCGTATTTCTGAATTTGCTGAAATGTAATGCCGAGTGCTTCGCCCAGCTTCTCCTGGCTCATTCCAAGCATTGTCCGGCGAAGCCTGATCCGACTTCCGACATGGATGTCGATCGGATTCGGCTTCTTTTTGTTCTCAATCATAGCGGGTTCCTATTATTCGAAGTTACTTCAGCCCGTACTTCGGCCGTTGCAAAGAGCAGACCACATGCCATGCCACGTAGTCCGGGTCATTCCCCTCCGAGCATAGGTGCGTTTGACGGCAGCGGCACTATGCAACTTCGCGCGTTTTGGGTCAATTCTGCCGAAAAACAAAACCAAAACGAGAAAGTATCGCGAACACCATCATAAACAGCACCAGAACGAGAGCGTGCCTCCGCTGTTGCTCGGGCGCGGCGACCAAAGCCGCACGACCGGGCAGAATTGTGTCGAAAAAGCCACGTTCGCCAAGAGAAAGGCCGGAGACGACATTTCCTCGCGCATCGATGACCGCTGAAATGCCGGAATTGGCCGCGCGGATCATCGGGACGCCATTCTCGACCGCGCGCAGGCGCGCCTGCTGGAAGTGCTGGTAGGGCCCCGGCGTATCGCCGAACCAGGCATCATTGGTGATGTTGAGCAGCGCGCCGGTGGAGAGCGCGTCGCTGCCGATCTCGTTCGGGAAAATCGCCTCGTAGCAGATCAGGGGATAAAGCGTGCGCCCGCCCGGCAGCGTCAGGATGGTGCGGGTGGCTGCCGATGAGAAGCCGCCCGGCATGGAGGCTGCGATTGCGTTCAGCCCCATGCGCGACAGAAGATCCTCGAACGGCAGATACTCGCCAAAGGGCACTAGGTGGACCTTGTCGGCCGCACCGACGATCTGGCCACGATCGTCGATGACATAGACGGAATTGTAGTAGCGCGGCGGCAGGCCGGCGCCCGCATCTTCCGTGCGGACAGCGCCGGTAACGAGGAGCTGCCCGTCCTGCAGCACATCGGCGATCCGCGTCAGGGCATCCGGATTGTCCGTGAGGATGAAGGGCACGGCCGTTTCCGGCCAGACGATGATATCCGGCCGCTTGCCACCCGTCTCGGGTGGCGCTGCGCTCAGTGCCAGATGGGCCTCAAAGACGGAGGCGCGCTCGCTGTCGTCGAGTTTTCGGGCCTGATCAATGACGGGCTGGACGATCCTCACCGTTGTCTGCGGCTCGGCTGCGGGCGGCTGGGGCTCGTGCAGACGGTAAGCGCCATAGCCGACATGAGCCGCGACCAGAGCGGCCGCGAGCGTCAGACCGACGCCCATGCCCTTGCGGGTGCCGATGAGGGCTGGCGCGGCATAGACGAAGACGGCGAGCAGGTTGATGCCGACCATGCCGACCAGCGAGACCGACTGCATGAGGAGCGGCACCGGCATGGCAGCCATTCCGATCGCGTTCCAGGGGAAGCCCGTGAACAGAACGCCGCGCAGCCATTCGGCGCCTGCGAAGGCGACGGCGAGCGCCGCGATGCGCCCTGCCCCGTCGGACCAGAGCAGACGGGCGACAAATGCAGCCAAGCCGTAATAGATCGCAAGCACGGCCGGCAGGCCGACGACGGCGAGCGGCAGCGCCCAGGCGAAGGTGTCGGCCTCCACCAACAGCGCATTGCCGAGCCACCAAAGACTGCCGAGGAGATAACCGAAGCCGAAGCACCAGCCGAGCGAGAAGGCAGGCAGCGCCCGGCGAAGCGGGCCGTGTTCCGGCTGACCGGACGTGCCGTCGAGCAGCCAGACGAGAACGGGGAAGGTCAGAAACGGAACGGCGAAGATGTTGAACGGCGGCAAGGCGAGGACCGTGACCAGCCCGGCCAGAAACGCGAGGGATGCCCGCCGAAGACCCGACGACAGCATGATCCTGCCGGCCAAACGTTCCATTCGCAATCCTATCCGCCTGCTACGATCCGGGTATCCGGCACCGTACGCCACGATGATCCCGTGGCACCGGTCGATGTCCCACGCTCTTCATGATGCATCAGGCATGCCCAGAGCATGTGTCCTGTTGCTGATCGACGCGCAGGAAAAGGCCATGCCACGACCTGCCCTGCGGAACGGCGTCGCAGCCGTCAGCGGCCGGACGGCTCTTCGGTGGAGGTCGCTTCGGTCCGTGGGGGCTCGACACCAACGTCTTCCTCGCCCTTCACGGTCACGCGGCGGCGGGCCGGTGGGCGCTTGCGGACGATCCGGACCTTCTTCACGCGCCGGGGGTCGGCATCCAGAACCTGGAATTCGAATCCCGGCAGGGCCTGCACGACCTCGCCGCGAGCGGGAATGCGGCCGAGGGATGCGAACACCAGTCCACCCAGCGTATCCACTTCCTCCAGTTGCTCGCGCACGTCGAAATCCGGGCCGATCGCAGCCGCGATCACCTCGAGCTCGACGCGGGCATCGGCGACGAAGATGTCGTCCGACGTGCGGGAGAACATGACCTCGCTGTCGTCATGCTCGTCCTCGATATCGCCGACGACCATTTCGACGATGTCCTCCAGGGAGGCCAGCCCATCGGTGCCGCCATATTCATCGATGACGAGCGCCATCTGGATGCGCGCGGCCTGCATGCGCTGCATGAGGTCGGAGGCATGCATGGACGGCGGCACGAACAGAACCTGGCGAATGATGCCCGCCTCTTCCACCGTCTTGTCGAGATCGATACGGGCAAGGTCGATGCCGGCGCGCGGCTGGCGCTGCACCTTCTGCGGACGATCCGCAGCGAGGGCCGCCACGGCGGGCGATGCCGCCACGCGGGGCGGGCCGCGGCGGTGGGCGCGCGCCTGCTTCGTCACATAGGAGAGGAGATCGCGGATGTGGACCATCCCGCGAGGATCATCGAGGCTTTCGCTGTAGACCGGCATGCGCGAGCGCCCGGACTCCTCGAAGATGATCATGAGTTCGCCGATGGTGATGCTCTGGTCGACGGCCTCGATATCGGCGCGCGGCACCATCACATCTTCTACGCGCACTTCGCGAAAGCGCAGGATGTTGTTGAGCATGGCGCGCTCGGCCGGCGAGAAGACCTCGTCGGCCCCCGGATCCGCCATCAGGGCGTCGGCAAGATCCTCGCGGATCGTGGCGCCGTTCGGGCTGCGGAACAGGCGGGCCGCACGGGCCCAGAAAGAGGTATGGTGCCGGTGGCCTTCCGGCTTGTGCGCCTCGGGCTTGAGGGCGTCGGCGGCTTCGGCCTCGTAGGCTTGGACCGCGCTACTACTGCCCGGTTCGTCCTGACTGGAGGCGTCGGCATCGTCTTTGCCAGCCACGGCCGGCTGTGATCTGAAGTCGCTCATCGTTCCAAACTGTCAAACGGGATCGCTGTCCCCATAAGGATCAGATACCCCAAGACCCGAGAGAATGCGAGTCTCCAGCTGTTCCATTTGCTCCGCATCCTCTGTTTCCAGGTGGTCGTAGCCGAAAAGATGCAGGAAACCATGTACCAGAAGATGTGTCAGATAGTCATCGAAGGGCTTCCCGAGGTCTTCTGATTCGCGCACCAGCGTCTCGTAAGCCAGCACGATATCGCCCAGCATCGGGCCCGGCATGCCGCCCGGCACCACGGGAAAGGCCGGGAAGGACAGGACGTTGGTCGGCTTGTCCTGGCTGCGCCATTCCGCATTGATGCTGCGGATTTCCGCGTCGCTGGTGAAGACGAGAGACAGTTCCGGCGTCATCTTCGGGAAGGGCTGGCCCTCCTCGCGCGCGAGAAAGGCGGCGGCATGTTCGAGGATGCGCGTGCTCGACGCCTCGAGCACGGCTTCGTCCGGCCAGCCGCCTTCTTCGACGCTGACCTGAAGTTCCAGCAAGGATGTTTGCGACATGCTTTACAGGCTTTCGTCCGGCACGGCCGTCTGCGCCTCGTAGGCCCGCACGATGCGCGCGACCATCGGGTGGCGCACGACATCAACGTCCTTGAAGCGCACGACCGACACGCCCTCGACCTCTTTCAGGATCTGCAGCGCTTCCACGAGGCCCGACTTGGTGCCGCGCGGCAGGTCGACCTGGCTCGGGTCGCCCGTCACGATCATGCGACCGTTCTCGCCGAGTCGCGTCAGGAACATCTTCATCTGCATGGTCGTGGTGTTCTGCGCCTCGTCGAGAATGACGACGGCATTGCCGAGTGTGCGGCCGCGCATGAAGGCGAGCGGGGCGATTTCGATGACGCCGGCGGTGATCGCCCGCTCGACCTTGTCGCCGGGCATCATATCGTAGAGCGCATCGTAAAGCGGGCGGAGATAAGGATCGACCTTCTCCTTCATGTCGCCGGGCAGGAAGCCAAGGCGCTCGCCGGCCTCGACGGCCGGGCGCGAGAGGATGATGCGATCGACCGCGCCGCGTTCCAGAAGCTGTGCGGCATAGGCCACAGCGAGGTAAGTCTTGCCGGTACCGGCCGGGCCGACGCCGAAGACGAGCTCAGAGCGCTCCAGCGCGCGGATATAGGCATCCTGCGTCGGCGTGCGGGCGGCGATGGTCTTCTTGCGGGTCGAGATCTGCGCGAGGTTCAACTTGGCCTTCTTCTCCATCGTGGGAAGCTGCAACTGGTCGTCGGCGGCAACGGCCATGCGGATCGCGCCCTCGACGTCGGAGGTCTCGACCGTGCTGCCCTTTTGCAGGCGACCGTAGAGATAATCCAGTGCCCGGCGCGCCTGATTGGTCGCCGTCACCTCGCCCGAGATCGCCACGGAATTGCCGCGCGGGCGGGCATCCACATGCAGGCGCTGCTCGATAAGCTTGAGGTTCTGATCGTATTGTCCGAACAGCTCGCTCGCAAAGCGGTTGTTCTCGAATGTGAGCACGAAGTGATTGGCGTCTGTCGTAGGCGTTGTCTTCGACTGGCGCGGCGGGTTTGAAACCAATTCGTGTCCGTTCAAGCGGCAGGGCTCCCGAGGATGTCGTCAGGCCCTGATTGTATCAGTCGTCGACCACGTCGGCAAACAAACTGTTAGGACCCGCGGCGGTGATTCGTACCTTGATAATGTCACCGATTTCCACGCCCTTTGCATCAACATTCACCGACTGCAGCCAGGGCGAGCGACCGATAAGCTGACCGGGCATGCGGCCGGGCTTTTCCAGAAGCAGATCGATCGTGCGGCCGATGCAGCTTTCGTTAAAGGCGCGCTGCTGCTCGAGAAGCAAAGCCTGTAGCGTTTCCAAGCGCTTGGCCTTGATATCCTCCGGCACCTGATCCTTGAGGTCCGCGCCGGGCGTGCCCGGACGGGTTGAATATTTGAACGAAAATGCCTGTGCATAACCAATGGTGCGCACGAGGCTCAGCGTGTCCTCGAAATCCGCATCGGTCTCGCCGGGAAAGCCGACGATGAAATCGCCCGACAAAGCGAGGTTCGGCTGGGCGCGGCGGATTCGCTCGACCAGCGCTACATATTCGGCCGCCGTGTGACGCCGGTTCATGGCCTTGAGGATACGGTCCGAGCCGGACTGGACCGGCAGATGCAGGTAGGGCATCAGCGCCGGCAGGGAGCGGTGCGCTTCGATCAGGCTGTCGTCCATGTCGCGCGGATGGCTGGTGGTGTAGCGCAGGCGCGCGAGGCCATCGATTTCCGACAGCCGTTGCAGGAGAGCGCCTAGGCCCTCGCCGCCAGAGGTGACGGTGCCGTGCCAGGCGTTGACGTTCTGTCCGAGCAGCGTGATTTCGCGAACGCCGGCGGACACCAGCTTCTCGGCTTCCGCGACGATCTGCGCCATGGGGCGGGAGACTTCCGAGCCGCGCGTATAGGGCACGACGCAGAAGGTACAGAACTTGTCACAACCCTCCTGTACCGTCAAAAAGGCGGTGACGCCGCGGGCGCGGGTCTTTGCCTTGTCGGGCGCCGGCAGATGTTCGAACTTGTCCTCGATCGCGTAGTCGGTTTCCAGCACGCGCTCGCCGCGGCTGACGCGCTTCAGCGCCTCCGGCAGGCGGTGATAGGTCTGCGGCCCGATGACGAGATCGACGGCGGGCGCCCGACGCAGGATCTCGTCGCCCTCGGCCTGCGCCACGCAGCCGGCCACGCCGATCATCATCTCGCGCCCTTCGCCCGCCTTGCGCTTCTTCAGGTCGCGCAGCCGGCCAAGGGCGGAGTAGACCTTTTCGGCTGCCTTCTCCCGGATGTGACAGGTGTTCAGAAGAACGAGGTCCGCATCCTCCGCATTGTCGGTCGCGACATAGCCATCCTTCGCCAGCGCGTCCGTCATCCTGTCGGAATCATAGACGTTCATCTGACAGCCATAGGTCTTCACGAAGACCTTTTTCGTGGGTGCCGGAGCGAGGGCGGATGGGGGAGCGAGGAGCGTTTGGTCGGTCATGCCAGGTGCATAGCGCAAATCGGGCTGGAAATGAAGCGATGTGGGATTTGGGAAGGTGTAGGGATGGGAGACAGGAAAAAGGAAGGAAAACCCTCTTGTATCCAAAGAGCATTGTTTCTGTAGGATTGGAGGCTCTTTGGATACAAGAGGGTTTTCCTTAAAACATCCTCATCGCCCCCGAAGCCGCGCTAGCAGCATGCCTTTCAGTTGCCTCTCCACCTCCCGGCTTACCTGCTTCCGGTTACTGTCGGCGCGGTAGGCGATGGTGTCGCCGAAGACGAGATCGACATCCACGGCGCCTTCGCGCAGGACGCCCATGAGATGCGGCACGAGCTCGATATCGCCCGGCCAGGCGGCGATGGGGCGGTGGTAGCGGCCCATCGGCATGCCGTGGACTTTTGTGTAGGCGATGGCGACCGGCTGGACGTGGACGGTTCCCTCTGGCGCCAGCGGTACGGCGGCAGCGGCGGCTCCGAAAAGCGAGGTCTTGATCTCCAGCAGCCGGTTGCCATCGGAGGTCGTGCCTTCGGGAAAGAGCACGACGATTTCGCCCGCGGCGAGGCGTGCGCCGATCTCGTTGACCTGATTGCCCGTGGTGCGCTTCTGCTCGCGTGCGACGAAGATGGTTGCCTGCAGACGGGCGAGCAGGCCGAACACGGGCCATGCCTTCACCTCTGCTTTTGCGATGAAGACGACATCTGCGACCGAGCCGAGGGCGAGGATGTCCTTCCAGCTGACATGGTTCGCCACGAGCAGGAGCGGTCGCCGTGTATCCAGCGCGCCGTGGACATGCACCCGAAGCCCGATCATGCGGCAGGCGATGCGGTGCCAGAGACGCGGCAGGGTTCGCCTTGCCGGTCCGTTGCGCCAGAGCAGGAAGAGCTGTACCGGCGCGAGCAGAAGCGTCGCCAGAACGAGGAGCGAGACGCAGACGACGATCCGGAGCCAGACGATCATCGGCCGCTCAGAGATCGAGACGGAGAACGTCGGCACCGCCGGGGGCGGCATCCGGGCCGGACGGCTTGTAATAGGCCTTGCGCTCGCCGACCTTGCGGAAGCCCAGCCGGCGGTAGAGCGCCAGTGCGGCCACATTGGCCTGATCGACTTCGAGGAACATCGCCTCTGCGCCATCCTGCCGGGCACGGCCGAGCGCAGCCTGCATCAGGCGCCATCCGAGGCTGACCCTGACATAGCGGGGATCGACGCCAATGGTCAGGATTTCCGCTTCGCCGCCGGCCGATCGTGTCAGCACGAAGCCGCCCATCGCCGATCCACTGGCCGCATTGTTCTGGCGGGCGACGAAGCCGAAGACGCTTTCCTGCAGAAGCAGTGCGTGAAATTCGCTGGCGCTCCAGGCCGGCTTGAAGAGAGCGGCGTGAATGCGCGCGACGCCTGGGAGATGATCGACATTCATGTCGAAGATATCGAACTCCGGACGGCGGATGAAGTAGTCGATCAATGCCATCTCAGGCGCGTGCCACGGCAAAGCCCGCCTGAGAGCGGACGTCCGGGCCTCGGAGGTAAAGCGGTTTCGGCAGGGCGGTCGCGGGATCGGCGGCCGCGCCGAGCTTTGCCACGACCGCGATATCGGCGGTATCGAACGGCCTTTCGCTCGCTTCCGCCGCTGCGTCTTCGCGCAACAGGGATGCGCCGGAGCCGCTGATGGTACCGGCAAAGGTGGCGAACGTGGCTCGGGCGGCGCCGACATCGAGTGCTTCGGCTTCAGCCATCGGCTGTCCCGCGGCGTCGAACGTCTGGAGATAGACCTCCTCGCGCTTGGCATCGGTGACGATAAGGACGGGATGGCCGGGCGCGGTGGCGAGAACGGATGTGGCCAGTGCCTGCAGGACGGAAATGCCGACGACGGGACGGCCCAGAGCAAGCCCGAGGCCTCGGGCTGTGGCAACGCCGACGCGGATGCCGGTAAAGGAGCCGGGACCGATGGTGACGGCGATGCGATCGACCTTGTCCATCTCGAGGCCGGCCGCCTCCAGTGCTTCGTCGATGAAGCCCATCAAGCGCTCGGCATGGCCGCGGCCGATATCGGCGCCGGCGGTGCTCAGGGTCGCGTCGCGCGCGGCATCATAGAGCGCGACGTTGCAGGCTGTGCCGGCGGTGTCGATGGCAAGAACGATCATGCGGAAGGATGGCCCCGTCTCAGGATGCCCGTCCCCCGGGCGGTCGTTGATCCCCTAGGAAGCGCCGCCCCCGGCGCTTCCTGAAGGGCAGTCTTATCGGTTGCGGATCAGACCGCTTCGACGGCCTGAACCTCGGGCACGAAGTGGTGCAGAAGATTCTGTACGCCATGCTTCAGGGTCGCGGTCGAAGAGGGGCAGCCCGAACAGGCGCCCTTCATGTTGAGGAAGACGGTGCCATCGCGAAAACCCTTGAAGGTGATGTCGCCGCCGTCCTGGGCGACGGCCGGGCGGACGCGGGTTTCCAGCAGTTCCTTGATGGTCGCGACGATGGTCTCGTCGCCCTTCTCGAAGAACTCGCCTTCCTGATCGACCTCTTCCGCACGGCCCTGCCCCGCCATGATCGGCTGGCCGGACATGAAGTGCTCCATGATGGAGCCGAGGATGGCGGGCTTCAGGTGCTGCCACTCGGCATCCGCCTTGGTGACGGTGATGAAGTCGTAGCCGAAATAGACGCCGGTGACGCCGGGAATATCGAAGATGCGGGCGGCGAGCGAGGAACTCGCGCGGGCCTCGGTCTCGTCGCGAAACTCGGCCGTGCCGGTTTCCAGCACGACCTTGCCCGGCAGGAACTTCAGCGTTGCGGGGTTCGGGGTCGATTCGGTCTGAATGAACATGATGTGCTCCCTGTCGGGTCAAGGCCGACGGTCAAAGAATGCCGGATGAGCATAGGCGTCTCGCGCCTCGCCATCAAGCCTGCGCTCCGACCGTGAAATGGTGATTGCCGAGCCTGCATACCAGAGGTGCAGGTCGTTGGACAGAAAGATCCGTCGCCGACAGGCTGCGTCCGATCAGCTCAGCGCATCGATCTCTTCGTCCGTCAGCAAATCCGGGATGACGGTGACGGGGATCGGGAAGACCGCCGTTTTGCCGGCGATGGAGGCGACCAGCGGGCCGGGGCCGTCCTTATAGGAGCCGGCGGCGAGAACCAGAATGGCGATATCCCGGTCTTCCTCGATGAGGCCGTAGATCTGCTCGGTCGGAAGCCCCTCGCGGATGATCATTTCCGGCTCGATGCCGATCTTCTCGCGCACGTCATGCGCGACCTTTGCAAGTGTCGCTTCCGCTTCGGCACGGGCCTCGGCCCGCATGATTCCCTCTACGCCCAGCCACTGCTGGAAATCGCCATCGGGGATGACATAGAGCAGAGCAAGGGCGCCGGAGGAATGTTTGGCGCGCATGCCGGCATAGTGGACGGCGCGGCCGCATTCCGGGGTGTCGTCGATCACCGCCAGAAACTTGCGGCGGTGACCTTCCATGCGTGAGAGACGTGTCGAGACCATGTGGGAACTCTGACATTCGCGCCGGCCCTTCGCAAGGCCGTTTTCGTCTCGTCCCCGTCCGGTGACGGAAGCCGCCTACTGGAGGAAGCCGATGATCTCGCGAACCTCGCGCATCGTGGTTTCCGCCCGCGCCCGTGCACGCTCGCCGCCATCACGCAGGATAGCATCGATGTGGCTGGTGTCGCCCATCAGCCGCGACATTTCGCTGGTGATCGGCGCGAGCACGTTGACCGCGAGATCGACCAGCGCCGGCTTGAAGACGGAGAACTGCTGGCCGCCGAACTCGGCGAGGATCTCGGCCTTGGTGCGGTCGGCAAGGGCGGCATAGATGCCGACGAGATTGTCGGCTTCCGGGCGTCCGGCAAGACCTTCGATCTCCGAGGGCAAGCCATCCGGATCGGTCTTTGCCTTCCGGATCTTCTTCGAGATCGTCTCGGCGTCATCCACGAGGTTGATGCGCGAGAGATCGGACGGATCGGACTTCGACATCTTCTTCGTGCCATCGCGCAGGCTCATGACGCGCGGCGCCGGCCCGTCGATCATCGGCTCGACCATCGGGAAATAGGCATGCACGGGCTCTTCGCCGACCGTGATGTCGATGCCCTTGCCGCCCTTGCGGATGTGGGCCTGATAATCGAGGTTGAACTTCATGGCGATGTCGCGCGTGAGCTCCAGATGCTGCTTCTGGTCGTCGCCGACCGGCACATGCGTCGCGCGGTAGACGAGGATGTCGGCGGCCATCAGGCTGGGATAGGCAAGCAGCCCGAGCGAGGCATTCTCGCGGTCCTTGCCGGCCTTGTCCTTGAACTGCGTCATGCGGTTCATCCAGCCGATGCGCGCGACGCAGTTGAAGATCCAGGCAAGCTCCGCGTGCTGCGGCACGGCCGACTGGTTGAAGACGATATGGGCCTTGGGGTCGATGCCGGAGGCGATGAAGGCTGCGGCGATCGAGCGGATCTGACCCGGCAGGTCCTCATGCACCAGCTGCGCCGTGATCGAATGCAGGTCGACCACACAATACATGCAGTCGTTATTGTCCTGCAGCGCCACGAATTTGCGGATCGCGCCGAGATAATTGCCGAGGTGAAGATTGCCTGTCGGCTGGACACCGGAGAAGACGAGCGGCGGAAAGTTTGACATGGAGACCTCGATCAGGCGCGGGAAATCATGCGGTCTGCCGCAGAAACGGCCGGCAGAATTTTCCGGGCTTATGCACGGGCGGTGCCCGACAATCAAGGTGGTTCTCTGTCCGTCAGTCTCAACCGGCCGGCTGCAGGAGATCCCAGAGATTGCCGAAGGGATCGGCAAAGACCGCAACGGTGCCGTAAGGCTCATGCCGCGGCTCTTCCCGGAAGGCGACGCCCTTGGCGAGCATGGCGGCGTGGTCGCGCGCGAAATCGTCGGTGTGCAGAAAGAACGCGACGCGCCCGCCGGTCTGGTTGCCGATGGCCGCCGCCTGCGCCGCGCCGTCCGCCTTGGCGATCAGCAGCGCGGTTTCGCGCGCACCGCGGGGCCGCAGCACCACCCAGCGCTTTCCGTCCCCCATATCGAGGTCTTCCAGAAGCTCGAAGCCGAGGCTGTCACGATAGAAGGCGATGGCGTCGTCGTAATCGGGCACCACGAGGGTGATGCGGGCGATGGTCTGTTGCATCGGTTGCCTCGTGGCTGTGGTCACATTTGCGGCGGAGGCAGGACGCTGGTGTCCGCCTCCTCCTGAGCGGTTTCGGGGCGCGGCTTGCGCTTCAGGTTGCGGCGAAGCATCGAGGCGTCAGCGCCGCCGATGGCGAAGGCGAGCGCGAAATAGACGATCATCGCCATGCCGATCAGCAGCATCAGGGCCGTCAGCTGCGTCAGAAGACGCGCCTGTGGGGTCAGCCAGTCGGCGAGATAGCCGGAGGCGTAGTGCAGCGAGACCGCCATGACGACCGTTGCCGAGACGAGACGCAGGACGCGGGAAAACAAGGCTGGCTCCCACTCCCAGTGGCCGCGGCGGACGAGCGTCACGAAGAGCAGCACCGTCGTCAGCCAGCCGGAGGCGGCTTCGGCCGTGGCGATGCCGCGTTCGCCGTAGATCGGGAACAGCGATACGGCGAGCAGGCAGTTGAAGGCGACCGAGATACCGGTGAACCGCATCGGCGTCTTGGTGTCTTCGCGCGCGAAGAAGCCGGGGTTGAGCGCCTTGATCATCACGAAGGCGGGAAGGCCGAGGCCGTAGATCGCCAGCGTCGAGGCGACCGTGGCCGTGGTGGCCGGCGAGAAGGCGCCGCGCTCGTAAAGCACGCGCACGATTTCGTCGGAGATGACCCAGATGGCGCCGGCGGCCGGCAGCGTGAGGAACAGCACGAATTCGAGCGAGCGGTTTTGCAGGTTCGCCGCTTCCTTCACCGCACCGCCGCGAAGGGCGCGCGACAGCTCCGGCAGCAGCACCACGCCGACGGCGATGCCGACGACGCCGAGCGGCAGCTGGTAAACCCGGTCGGCATATTGCAGCACGGCGATGGCGCCGTCCTTGGTGGAGGCGATCATCTGGCCGATGAGCTGGTTAATCTGGGTGATGCCACCGGTGATGGCGGCGGGAAAGGCGAGCACCAGCAGGCGCTTGACGTTGGGCGTGTAGCGCGGGCGGCGCAGGCCGAACCGCATGCCGGCATGGCGCACGCCGGCATAAAGCACCGCCATTTGCAGGATACCGGCAACGAGCACGCCCCAGGAGAGATACCAGGCCGTCATCAGCGGGTCGGCGCCTGTCCAAAGACCATAGGCGAGTGCTGCAATCAGGGTCAGGTTCAGAAAGACGGGGGCTATGGCGGCTGCGAAATAGTGGTGCAGCGAGTTCAACATACCCGACAGCATCGCCGTCAGCGACATGCACATGAGATAGGGAAACATCACGATGGCGAGCTTGACCGTGACGTCGAACTTTTCGGGGTCGTTGACGAAGCCCGGCGCGATGATCGTCGAGACGATCAGCGGCATGGCCAGTTCCATGGCGATGGTGATGACGAGCAGCACCGTGAAGAGGACGCCGAGAACCTCCTCGGAAAAGCGCTTCGCACCGTCGATGCCGTTCGCCTCGATCTCCTTGGCAAACAGCGGCACGAAGGCGGCGTTGAACGCGCCTTCGGCAAAGAGGCGGCGGAAGAGATTGGGAAAGCGGAACGCGGCGTAGAAGGCATCGGCCATGGGGCCGGTGCCCAGCGCCGCGGCCATCAGCGTCTCGCGGCCGAAGCCGAGCAGCCGGCTGCCGAGCGTGGCTCCGCCGACGGTTGCAAACTTGCGGGCAAGGCTCATCCGTCAGCTTTCATCTTGCGGGACCCTGCGGACCGCGTGTTCGACGGGGCCGCCGCACCTTGGGGGACGGCACTGCCCTCCGGCGAAGGACCCAAGGGTGCATGGCCGAGGGGCGCAATCCCCTGCGCGATGATGCCGGCCGGCATGCGGTCGCGCACCTCGTCGGCCTGTTCCGCCATCACGGCCTTGAGGCGGGCGGTGATATGGCTGTGCCGTGTCTCGTTGGTGATCTTCGCGCCTAGGAGGTCGGTCACGTAGAATGTGTCGATGACCTTCTCGCCGAAGGTGGTGATGTGGGCGGAATGGATGTCGAGCGACAGATCCGCCAGCACCGCCGTGATCTCCGACAGAAGGCCCGTCCGGTCGAGGCATTCGACCTCGACCACCGTGAACTTGTTCGACAGCGAATTGCTGATCGTGACGGCAGGCGGCACGGTGAAGGTCTTGTTGCGCTTGCGGCCCTTGGTGCGGCTGGCAATGACGCCCGGCAGGTCCTTCTTGCCCGAAAGCACGTCCTCGATCATCCGGCCGATGCTGGCCGCGCGCCGCGTCTCGTCGTCATCGACGGTGAATTCGCGGTTGATGAGGATGGTGTCGAGCGCGCGACCGTCCGATGTCGTGAAGATCTGCGCATCGACGATGTTGGCGCCGGCGGCGGCACAGGCGCCGGCGATGATGGCGAGCAGGCGTGGATGGTCGGGCGCAAGAACCGTGATCTCGGTAATGGCATGGAACTGATGCGTCCGCACCATGGTGGCGAGCGTCCGCTCGGCCTTGTCCGTTTCACGGATGAAGCGGGCATGGCGGACCTGATCGTCGAGCGACACGGACAGCAGATAGGGCTGGTAGTGCAGCCGCGAATAGGTCTTGCGGTCTTTGCTGCTGAAATCCTCGAGCGCATCGAACAACAGCGAGGCCGCGTGCGCGGCGCGCTCCTTGCGCGGCACATCCGAAAACCCGCCGGACAGCAGAAGCTCAGTCTCGTAGTAGAGCGTGCGGAGCAGCTGCCCCTTCCAACCGTTCCACACGCCCGGGCCGACGGCGCGGATGTCGCAGACGGTGAGGATCATTAGCATCTTCAGCCGGTCGAGCGACTGGACGCGTTCGGCGAAGTCGAGGATCGTCTTGCGGTCGTTGAGGTCGCGGGTCTGCGCGACCATCGACATGGTCAGGTGTTCCTCGATCAGCCAAGACACCGTTTCGGTCTGCTTGTGCGTCAGGCGGAAGCGGGGTGCGAGGCGACGGGCGAGCCGGGCGCCGGCCTGCGAGTGATCCTCCGGGCGACCCTTGGCGACATCGTGCAGGAGCACGGCGACGTAGAGTGCGGTGCGCTCCTCCACCTGCGGCATGAGTTTGGCGGCGAGCGGGTGGATATCCTGATCGAGCCCGCGATCGATGCGCGACAGCATGTCCACGGCCCGCAGCAGGTGCTCGTCCACCGTGTAGTGGTGGTACATGTTGAACTGCATCAGCGAGACGATGCGGCCGAACTCGGGGATGAAGCGGCCGAGTACGCCGGCCTCGTTCATGCGGCGCAGCACCAGCTCCGGGTCGCGGCGCGAAGTGAGGATGGAGATGAAGAGGCGGTTGGCCTCCTCGTTCTCGCGCAGGGCCGGCGTGATAAGGCCGAGCGACCGGGTCAGCTGCTTGAGAGCGGCCGGGTGGAACTCCAGACCGTTGACGTCGGCGATGTGGAAGAAGCGGATGAGGTTGACCGGATCGCGCCGGAAGATGTCGGGGCTTGCCAGCGCGATGCGGCCGCCATCGTCGACGAATTCGAGCGAGCCGGCGATCTTGCGGACGCGGCGGCGGAAGCGGTTGATGACGGCGGAGAAGCCGGGCAGTTCCTTGGCCTGCTGGTCCTCCAGCGCCGCGCAGAAGATGCGCGTGAGGTCGCCGACATTCTTGGCGACCAGGAAGTAGTGCTTCATGAAGCGCTCGACCGAGGTCATGCCGGGATGATCCTGATAGCCGAGGCTCTCGGCGATCTCGCGCTGGATGTCGAACGACAGGCGCTCTTCGGCCTTGCCGGTCAGGAAGTGCATATGGCAACGCACGGCCCAGAGGAAATCGTCCGACTTGCGGAACAGATGGTATTCGGAGCGCGAGAGCACGCCGAGCTTGACGAGATCGGAGGACTCGCGGACGCGGTAGTAATATTTGGCGATCCAGAACAGCGTGTGCAGATCGCGCAGGCCGCCCTTGCCTTCCTTGACGTTGGGCTCCACGAGGTAGCGCGTGTCGCCGGCCTTGCGGTGGCGCTCGTTGCGCTCGGCCAGCTTGGCGGCGATGAATTGCGGACCCGTATTGCGGACGATCTCGTCGTCGAAACGGGCTTCCAGATCATCCACCAGCCCGGCGCAGCCGCAGATCAGGCGCGCTTCGAGAATGGCGGTGCGAATCGTCATGTCCTCTTCGGACAGGCGGATACACTCTTCCACCGTGCGGGTGGCATGGCCGACCTTGAAGCCCATATCCCAGAGGAGATAGAGCATGTACTCGATCGCCGGCTCGCAGAAGGGCAGCTTTCGCGCCGGGAGCAGGAATAAGAGATCGATGTCGGAGCCGGGGGCGAGCGTGCCGCGACCATAGCCGCCGACGGCCGCCACCGCGATCTGCATGGAAGGCGGCATGCCGGCCGCGTTGAAGACGTGGTTCAGCACGAAATCGTGCAGGATGGCGATCAGCCGGTCCTGCAGCCAGGAAATCCGGGCCGCACAGGCAAGCCCGCCGCCGTCCTCCTCCAGGAGTTCGTAGGCTTTGGCGCGGCCACGGGCATTGGCGTCTTTCAGCGCGGCCAGCAGGGCCTGACGCATCGGGTCGCGCTGTTCGGCATGCGCCGACGCGATGAAATCCACCTTGGCCTTGAGGGCTGCGATGTCCAGGATGTCGCTGAAGTCGATGTCCTGTCTCCTTGGCGCCGGCCGGATGTACTCCGGGCGCGCGATAGTTGCGAGCCGCTGTTTTGGCATCACATTCGAACCTTCCGCCCTTCCGGCGTCAACGGGCCACCGGTCGCAGCGCGATCGTCGCTTGTACCCCGACCCCCATTTCCCGCCAGGGTCTGAAGGGTATAGGGCAAAACGATTGCCAAGACGTTTCCGACCCGGCCGATGCATCGTTTCCAACGGGCAATTGCGCCCTTTCGAGGGCGTCCTTAGGCTGCTCGCCTGACCCAGAGCTGGATATGGTGGAGGCGACAGGGGAAGGTCAAGCCCCACGTCCCTTCGCCCCGCGTGCGGGGAGAAGGTGGCGGCAGCCGGATGAGGGGCTTGCTGCGCGTTCAGCGGGTGCGGTAGCCCCTCACCCTAACCCTCTCCCCGCATGCGGGGAGAGGGGACTTGGTTGGCGGATTTGGCTGCCGCTGAAGGCCCGAGAGCGTGTGCTGCGAGATGAGGATCTCGTTGAGGAGAAGTGTCAGGAGAGCTGCTTCTTCAGGGCGTAAAGCGCATCCATCGCCTCGCGCGGCGTCATGTCGTCCGGGTTGAGGCGCTTCAGCGCATCTTCCACCGCGGACGGCTTGGCGCGGGAGATCTCCTCGCGGCGGATGGCCACTTGGAACAGGGGGAGATCGTCGATCAGTTGGCTGGCCGGGTTCTTCCGGTCGGCGTCCTCCAGTTTCGCCAGCACGTCCTTTGCGCGTGCGACGACGGCTGCGGGCAGGCCGGCGAGACGGGCGACCTGGATGCCGTAGGAGCGATCGGCCGAACCCGGGCCGACCTCGTGCAGGAAGATCACGTCGCCGTCCCATTCCTTGACGCGCATGGTGACGTTGGACAGGCGTTTGAGCTTTTCCGAGAGAACAGTCAGCTCGTGAAAATGCGTGGCGAACAGGCCGCGGCAGCGATTGGCCTCGTGCAGATGCTCGACGGCCGCCCAGGCGATCGACAGGCCATCGAAGGTCGCGGTTCCCCGGCCGATCTCGTCGAGGATGACGAGCGAGCGGTCCGTCGCCTGGTTGAGGATGGCGGCCGTCTCGACCATTTCGACCATGAAGGTGGAGCGGCCGCGCGCGAGGTCGTCGGAGGCGCCGACGCGGGAAAACAGGCGATCGACCACGCCGATATGGGCGCTGGCGGCGGGCACGTAGGAGCCCATCTGCGCCATGATCGCGATCAGCGCGTTCTGGCGGAGAAACGTCGATTTACCGCCCATATTGGGGCCAGTCAGCAGCCACAAGGCGCCGTCTCCCTCCGGCGAGAGGGGCGAAAGATCGCAGGTATTGGCGACGAAGGCCGCGGAGGCCTGGCGGCGCAGCGCCTGCTCGACCACCGGATGCCGGCCACCGTCGATCGCGAACATCTTGGAGCTATCGACCGTCGGGCGGCGGTAATCCTGCTCCTCGGCCAGCACGGCAAGCCCGGCGGAAACGTCGAGGACGGCAAGGGCGAGCGCTGCCGCCTTGATCTGGTCTGCCGCGGCAATGACAGCTTCCACCATGCTGTCGAAGGCAGCAAGCTCAAGGCCAAGCGCCCGGTCGGCGGCGTTGGCGATCTTGGTTTCGAGATCGGCAAGCTCCGTGGTGGTGAAGCGCATGGCGTTGGCCATGGTCTGGCGGTGGATGAAGCGGGCCTTGGCACCCTCCCCCTCCGTCATCGGACCGGCATTTCCCGCGGTCACCTCGATGAAATAGCCGAGCACGTTGTTGTATTTGATCTTCAGCGACCGGATGCCGGTTTCCTCGGCGTAGCTCAGCTGCAGCGCGGCGATGACCCGGCGCGACTGGTCGCGAAGAGCGCGCATCTCGTCGAGCTCGGCGTGACAGCCGTCGCGCAGGAAGCCGCCATCGCGCTTCAGAAGCGGGAGATCGTCGGCCAGCATGCCGGCGAGCTTTTCGGAAAGCTCGGAAGGCAACGCGGCGAGCGCGGTGCGTGCAGCCTCCAGCTCCGGCGGCAGATCGGGCTGATCGATGAGCCGGGCGATGTCGGCACCGGTGCGAATGCCGATGAGCACGGCGCCGAGATCGCGCGGGCCGCCGCGGCCGAGCGAGAGACGCGACAGGGCGCGGGGCATGTCCGGCACATGCTTCAGCGCCGCGCGCAGATCGGCACAGAGCGCGGGCTGCGCGAGGATGGTGGCGATGGAATCGAGACGGGTGCGAATGCGCTCCGGATCGGTCAGCGGCGACATCAGCCGCTCGGCAAGGAGGCGCCCACCGCCGCCGGTCACCGTCCGGTCGAGCGCCCGCAGCAGAGACCCGTCCCGGCTGCCGGAGAGCGTCTTGACCAGTTCCAGGTTCGCCCGGGTGGCGGGATCGATGAAGAGGGTCGAGGCGGCGCTTTCGCGCTCGGGCGTGTCGAGCGGCGGGCGCTCGGCCAGCTGGGTCTTTTCGACATAGCCGACGGCGGCCGAGGCGGCGGCGAGCTCGGCGCGCGAGAACTGGCCGAAGCCATCGAGCGTCTTCACGCCGTAATAGCGGGCCAGGCGATTTTCCGCGGTGGCGCTATCGAACAGGATGGCCGGCTGCGGCACGGCGACGCGACCGATGACGTCGAGCACGGGCCGCATGTCTGGATCGTGGAACAGCGTGTCGGCCAGAATGAGTTCGCGCGGCTCGATGCGCAGGATATCGGCGAGAAGCCGCGTTTCCGTCGTTTCCGACAGCCGGAAGATGCCTGTGGAAATGTCGATCCAGGCAAGCGCAAAGGCGGGCTCGGCGCTGCCGCGCAGGCGGGCCATCGCCATAAGGTAGTTGCTCTCGGAGGCGACGAGCAGCTTTTCTTCCGTGATCGTGCCGGGCGTGACGAGACGCACCACGTCGCGCTTGACGACGGACTTGGAGCCGCGTTTGCGGGCCTCCGCCGGATCCTCGATCTGCTCGCACACGGCGACGCGGAAGCCGAGGCCGATGAGCTTCTGCAGGTAATCGTCGGCGGCGTGGATGGGCACGCCGCACATGGGAATGTCCTGGCCGAGATGCTGCCCGCGTTTCGTCAGAACGATCCCGAGTGCGCGCGAAGCTTCCAGCGCATCGTCGAAGAACAGCTCGTAGAAATCGCCCATCCGGTAAAACAGCAGGGAGCCCGGATTGTTGGCCTTGATCTCGATATACTGTTCCATCATCGGCGTCGCCTGCACGCGCACCTCCGGCGGCACGGAGGATGGCGCCGTCGTTGCTTCGGCCGGTGATGAAAAGTGTGTCGTCAAGATATACCAGATTTTGCTAAAAAAGCCGCGAGCCGGCCAAAAAGACAGTGTCACCCTAGCGAACGGCGTCTATAGAAGACAACAAGAAAGCGCGGCCGGGGGTGGCCGCCCACAGAAGCTTGAGGGATCCGAGGGAGCATCATCATGGCAAACGAACGCAAGGCCCGCGCAGGCGGAACAGCCGTCACGGATCAGGAAGCGCTGGATTTTCACTCGCAGGGACGTCCCGGCAAGCTGGAGATCACGCCGACGAAGCCCATGGCGACACAGCGCGATCTGTCGCTGGCCTATTCACCCGGCGTTGCCGTTCCCGTGAAGGCCATCGCGGCCGATCCGGCGACGGCCTATGACTATACGACGCGCGGCAACATGGTCGCCGTCATCTCCAACGGCACCGCCATTCTCGGCCTCGGCAATCTCGGCGCGCTGGCCTCCAAGCCGGTCATGGAAGGCAAGTCGGTCCTCTTCAAGCGGTTCGCGGACGTCGATTCCATCGACCTCGAGGTCGATACGGAAGATGCCGATACCTTCATCAACTGCGTGCGCTATCTCGGCCCCTCCTTCGGCGGCATCAACCTCGAGGATATCAAGGCGCCGGAGTGCTTCATCATCGAGCAGAAGCTGCGCGAGATCATGGACATTCCGGTGTTCCACGACGACCAGCACGGCACCGCGATCATCGCGACGGCCGGCCTGATCAACGCGCTGGAACTGACCGGCCGCGACCTGAAGACCACGCGCCTCGTCTGCAACGGCGCGGGTGCTGCGGCCATCGCCTGCGTGGAGCTGATCAAATCACTCGGCTTTGCACCCGAAAACGTCATCATGTGCGACACCAAGGGCGTGATCTACCAGGGCCGCACCGAAGGCATGAACCAGTGGAAGTCGGCCCACGCCGCCAAGACCGACCGGCGGACGCTGGAAGAGGCGATGGACGGCGCGGATGTCGTGCTCGGCCTGTCGCAGAAGGGCGCCTTCTCGGAAGCCATGATCCGCTCGATGGCACCCCGGCCGATCATCTTCGCCATGGCCAATCCCGACCCGGAAATCACGCCGGAAGAGGTAGCCTCCATTCGTGACGACGCGATCATGGCAACCGGGCGCTCGGACTATCCGAACCAGGTCAACAACGTGCTCTGTTTCCCCTACATGTTCCGCGGCGCGCTCGACGTGCGCGCTTCCACGATCAACGAAGAGATGAAGATCGCCGCGGCCCGGGCGCTGGCGAGCCTTGCCAAGGAAGACGTGCCGGACGACGTCGCGGCAGCCTATCAGGGCAACCGTCCGCGCTTCGGGGCTCAGTACATCATCCCCGTTCCCTTCGATCCGCGCCTGATCTCATCCATTCCGGTCGCCGTCGCCAAGGCGGCGATGGAGAGCGGCGTGGCGCAGAAGCCGATCACCGACCTTGCCGCCTATGGCCACCAGCTCTCGATGCGCCGCGACCCGATCGCCTCGACGCTGGCGCGGATCTACGAGCGCGTGCGGCTCGCGCCGAAGCGGATCGTCTTCACCGAGGGCGAGGAAGTGCCGATGATGCGCTCGGCCCTTGCCTATGCCAACCAGAAGCTCGGCACCGCGCTGCTGCTCGGCCGCGAGGACCGCATGCGCGAAACGGCGGCGCGCGAGGGCATCGATCTCGACCGCCCCGGGATCAAGCTCGTCAATGCGCGCATTTCCGATCGCACCGGCGCCTATACGGATTATCTCTATGCCCGCCTGCAGCGGGAGGGCTACCTCTTCCGCGATGCGCAGCGGCTGATCAACAATGACCGCAATCACTTCGCCGCCTGCATGGTCGCGCTGGGTGACGCCGACGGCATGGTGACGGGCATCACCCGCAACTATTCGACCGCGCTCGACGACGTCAGGCGCTGCATCGACGCCAAGCCCGGCCACCGGGTCATCGGCGTGTCGATCGCGCTCTGCCGGGGCCGCACGGTTCTGGTGGCGGATACGGCGGTGCACGACATGCCCTCGTCGGAAGAACTCGCCGACATCGCCGTGGAGGCCGCAGGCCTTGCCCGACGCCTCGGCTATGTGCCGCGCGTGGCGATGCTCGCCTATTCCACCTTCGGCCATCCGCAGGGTGAACGGTCGGAGCGGGTTCGCGAGGCGGTCAAGATCCTCGACCGGCGGCGCGTCGATTTCGAATATGACGGCGAAATGGCGGCCGATGTCGCGCTGAATATGAAGGTGATGGAGCAGTACCCGTTCTGCCGCCTGTCCGGCCCGGCAACCGTGCTCGTCATGCCGGCGTTCCACTCCGCGTCCATCTCGACCAAGATGCTGCAGGAACTCGGCGGCGCCACGATTATCGGCCCGCTGCTGGTCGGCCTCGACAAGTCCGTGCAGATCGTCTCGCTGACCGCCAAGGACTCCGAGATCGTCAACATGGCGGCACTGGCGGCTTATAACGCCGGGTAAAGGGCGATCGGGTCTGCCTGATATGTACGAAAACCGCCCTTCCCTGATTGGGGAGGGCTTGAGTGTTTTATGCTTCAGGCCTCGTGTGGAGGTTCATCGTCCCCCGGCATGCCGCGGCTCACATGAGCAACCCGTCAAGTTCGCGACCGTATCGGAGCGACCTTTTCGCCGTTTAGAGGGCGAAGCGGGTCGCGTCCGCGCCGTAGTAGTTGAGGTAGCGGCCGGCGATGTTGGTGATCGGCAGGACGACGAGAACGTCGGTCGTGCGGAAGGCCTCGTCCACCACGGCCCCGTCGCCGACCATGGCGCCGATGCGCAGATATCCCTTGATCAAGGGCGGCATGGCCGAGAGGGCGGCGCGGGCCTGGATGGCCTCGACAGGCATCAGGTCCATGACGCGGTAGAGTTCCGGCCGCGCCTTCACCTGCCACTCGCCGCTTGCCGGCACCGTGTGGTGCAGGAAGGACAGAGCCAGCGCGTGATGTTCGGGGACGGTACCGGGAAACGAGGCGCAGCCGAACATGGCGTCGATGCCGTGCTTCAGCGCATAGGCCCAGTTGCCCTGCCAGAGAAGCTCCACCGTGCGCTTGGTGCGATAGGAGGGCAGCACGCAGGAGCGGCCGAGTTCCATGAAGCGCTTGCCGGGGTGACGGGCGATCAGCGGGTCTACGAGAAATTCGGAGGCGGAATAGAAGCCCTCGGCAGCCGCCGCCACGTCCTGGCGCAGCAGCCTGTAGGTTCCCACGATCTGCGCCTCGGACTGGCCCGGCAGCGATGTGTCCAGCACCAGAAGATGGTCGCAGACGGCATCCCAGCCGTCGATATCGCGGCCGATCAAGGCGGCACCGGCCGGCACGCGGGCGCCCATCTCCTCGACGAACACCTTGTAGCGCAACGCCTGTGCGGCATCGATTTCGGAGGCCGTGCGGGCGATCCGGGTTTCAAGCGGCCCGATGCGACCGAGCACGTCGCTGGCCGGCGCCGTCTCGCGCGGCGGACGCGAACGGACGATAGTCGGGCTCGGTACGGGCACGGACATGGTGCGGAGAGCCGAAACGGATTCCAGAATTTCGATCGTCATCGCAGATTACCCCTAATCGCGAGCATGCGTCTGCACGTTGGCCGCGAACGCCTGGAAAAGACGACGGGCATTTTCCCGACATTTTCCGAATCGCACTCGGGCCGCGGTGGCAGTCCGCTTCCTGCAGGCCTTTAAGCATGTCACTGCAACAAGACCGTGACAAGGCTTACGGACCGATCCTTAGCCGGCGATCAATCGGGCGACCCGCTCGATCAGGGATTTGGGATCGGCGGGCTTTGCAAGGACGGCGTCCGCACCTGCCTCCAGCAGATCACGGTGCGTTTCGGGGCGACGATCCGACGTCTGTACGATGACGGGGAGCCGTGATGCGCCGTCCGTCAACCGTTCGGAGAGGCGTAGACGGCGCAGCATCGTCAGGCCGTCGCCATGGGGCATATTGAGGTCGGTGATCAGGATCTTCGGCGCCTGCCCCTCGCCCGCGGCATTTGACAGCCCGTGATCGAGGATATCGCCCATGGCGGCGAAATCGACGACGTGCCGCACGGTGTAACCGGCGCGCTCCAGCGTGCTGCGGAGGATTGCGGCATTGACCGGATCGTCCTCGCCGAGGAGCACGGTTTGCACGGCAAGCGGTACGGGTTCGCAAGAGGTTTCCACCACGTCCCTGAGGACCGGACGATTGTCGTTGATCGCATCGCGAACCTCGATGCCCTTCAGCTGCCCCTTGAGCACTGCCACCAGCGAGCGCTCCCGCAGGGGGCGGATCAGCCAGGCGTGGAAGCCGTCGGTCTGGTGCAGCGGCTGCTGGATGCGCTCTTCCGGATTGACCAGATAGGTTCTGCGCAGCGGCAAGGCTTCGAGGTCGGGCCTGTCGTCGCAGATCCGCCGGAAGAGGGCAGCACAGCGGTGATCGACGATGATGTCGGTGAGACGCTCCTCGCTACCCGCATCCATTGCGATCTTCAGAAAATGACTGGTCTGCTCGATGGTCGAGACGATGCGGCAGCGGCCGCCGAGCGTCTCGATCGTCGCGGCCAGCGCTTCGGAGGCGGGGCCTTTCGGCGCGACGAGGAGCACGCGGGAGGTGGCGAGCGTCCGGGTGCGGGCCGTGGCCAGCGGCGTTGGGGATGCCTTCAGGGGAAAGCGGATCTCGAAGATGCTGCCGATCCCAAGGCGGCTGGAGACGGTGATATCGCCCCCGAAGGCCCTGATGATCCGACGCGATATGGCAAGGCCGAGACCCGTTCCGCCGGCTTTCGAGGCGGTATCGCCGGCCTGCTCGAAGGCGTCGAAGATGCGGGACTGGTCGTCAGGGGTCATGCCCGGCCCCGTGTCGGTCACCCGCAGCACAAGTGCGCCCTGCTGCTCGGCGCAGCTGACGAGGACGCCGCCGGTCGTCGTGAACTTGACGGCGTTGCCCACCACGTTGAACAGGACCTGCTTCAGCCGAGGACCGTCGATCTGCAGCGTGTCCGGCACATCGGCGGCGATCGTGGAGGCGATCTCGATGCCCTTTGCATGAGCGCGATGCGATAGCATCTCCACGACGCTCTCGACCAGCGGCCGCAAGGCTTGGCGCGTCGGCCGCAGGGCAAACCGCCCGGCTTCCATAGAGGCGCAATCGAGGAGGTCGTCGACCAGTTGCACGAGATCGTGGCCGGACTGGCGCATGCCGGCGAGATAGTTCGCCTGCTGAGCGCTCAGCCGGGTCTGGTCGAGGAGATCGCTCATTCCGAGAATACCGGAGAGCGGCGTGCGGATCTCGTGGCTGACGGTTGCCAGCAGGTGGGATTTCGCTTGGCTTTCGGCCTCGACCCTCCGGAGCGCCGCCTCACTGCTACGCGCCGCGCTGACATTGTCGGTGATATCCCGCCCGACGCTGACGATACGCAGCGTGCCCGTGTCCGCCTCGCGTATCAGCACGTCATGCCAGTCGAAAGAGCGCAGGCCATCTGCGGTCGTGACCTCGACCGTATAGCGACCGGAGGTGCCGGCGGGCCGGAGTTCGAGCCCCAGCGCCTCGCAACGCTGTCCCTCGGGCTCCGGCGCTCCGGCCAAGGCCCGGAAGGTCTCGTTTGCCTCAAGAATAACGCCCCTGGCGTCGCGCAGGATCGCCATATCGCCAAGCGCATCGTGGATTGCGAACCGCGACATGCTGGCTTCGCGGGCTTCCCAGGCACGGTCGCCGGACCGTTCGAATGTTGCGCCGGTGCCGTGCCGGCTGCGGCGCCAGTCACTGACAAGAATGGCTGTTCCGGCGATACCCGCAATGGCAAGCCCGATAGGGAGCAGGAGGAGATTTTCTTCCAGACCGACCGCGACGATGGCAGCGGAGGCGAGAAGGCCGGCGCCGGCAATGGCCGGGCGAAAGGCGGAGACGCGGGTGGTGCCGGGGTTCGTTTCAGCGGCGCCATGCTCCGGAAAGGGCGTGCGTGGCGGGAGAACATCCGGCGCTGCGGTGTGCTGCGACAGTTTCCGTATGATCTCGCGCTGCAGTTTCGACGGCTCGCTCATGCGCGTTATCTATCACGCAGCCGTTGGAAATGATTTCAGGCGATCGTTCGCATTCTAACGATCGCGTTTTTTTGCCTGCAGGATTTCGTCCAGCACGATCGCGCCGGCCCCGACGGTGATGAAGGCATCGGCAAGGTTGAAGACGGCGAAGGACCATGTCTCGGTGTAGAACAGGATATAGTCGATCACATACCCATAGAGAAACCGGTCGACCAGATTGCCGAGCGCGCCGGCGATGATCATCGCGTAGCCGAGATGAGCAAAGAACCGGTCCTTCGGCGTCTTGCGCCAAAGCCAGAGCACGAAGCAAACCACGACGAGGCGCATGCCGACGATGAACCAGCCCTCCATGCCCGACAGCATGGAGAAGGCGACGCCGTAATTATAGACCCGATAGAGCGCCAGCATGGGGATGACGTGAACGGCCTCCTCCATCGGCAGGTAAGCCTCGACCGCCTGCTTGATCGCCTGATCGAGCAGGAGGGCGATGATGATGAAGATCGCGATCGGCCAGGGTCGTGAAAACAAGGTCGGACGGCGGTCGGGCGCGGCCGGCGAAAGAGGCGTCTGGCTTTCGGTCATCCGCGATCGTCCAGTGTCAGCAGGTGTCGACGGGCCTCGAAGAGCATGACGCCGGTCGCAATGGCGAGGTTGAGCGAATCCGCGCGTCCCGCCTGCGGAATGCGGGCAAGCTTGTCGGCCTTCGCTGCAAGCTCGTCCGGAAGGCCCGCCTGTTCGTTGCCCATGAGAACGACGACCGGGCGGGGGCGGTAATCGATCGTGCGGTAATCGACGGCACCGGCGAGATGCGTTCCCACAACCATGACGCCCGCCTGCTTCTGCCAGGCGAGAAACTCGGCCACGCTGGCGCGGAACACCGGCACGGCAAAGACCGAGCCCATGGTCGCGCGCACGGTTTCGAGCGAGAAGGGATCCGTCGTCTCGCCGATGAGGATGACACCGGAGACGCCGGCCGCATCCGCCGTGCGGATGATGGTGCCGAGATTGCCGGGATCACGCACCCTGTCGAGCGCCACATAGGTCTCGTTCGCGCGCGGTTTGATGTCCCTCAAGTTTCCGTAGCGCTGCTCGAACACGCCGACGACCATCTGCGGATTGTCGCGGCGGGTGACGGTGGCGATGACCTTTTCGCTGACCTCCAGCACGAGGCCGCCCCGGGCCACGGTGCGTGCGGCGATATCATCAACCGGCTTCTTGCCCTTGGCGGCCTTGGCATAAACCAGCGTGCGGATGGTCCAGCCGAGTTCGACCGCATCGATGACGAGCTTCAGCCCTTCGGCGATGAAGGTGCCGCTCTCGTCGCGCGCCTTCTTCTGCGTCAGCGCGCGGATGTCCTTGATGATCGGATTGGCGAGGCTCGTGACCTCCTTCACCTGCCCGACCCGGCCCTCGCCGCGTCCCACCTGTCCGCGCGGATTGCCATCGCTGTAATCGCTGCTCATTTCGGCACCCATCGGCTGAAGAGGGAGGTGGACAGCGCCCGGCCGGAGCCGGCCTCGCCATCCTGTTTCGACCCGGCGGATTCGCGCAGGATCAGCTCGCCGGACTCGACGACGCCCCCGCGGCCGCGCATGACTTCACGCATCAGCTCGTGGATCGAATAGAAGCTTGCCCGGATGGAATAGGCCGTCAGCACGAGACCGCGCGCATCGTCGGACAGGAGTTCGCGGCAGATATCGAGCATGCCGGAGAGATGATCGAAGAGGTGCCAGACCTCGCCGTTCGGACCACGGCCGAACTTCGGCGGGTCGGTGAGGATGATATCGTAGCGGCTGCCGCGGCGCTCCTCGCGCTGGATGAATTTCATGGCGTCGTCGCAGATCCAGCGGATCGGCAGGCTTTCGCCCCGGCCGAGCGCCTGGTTTTCGCGTCCCCAGCCGATGGCCTTCTTCGAGGCATCGACGTGTGTCACCTCCGCCCCGGCCTTCGCCGCGATCAGCGAGGCGACGCCGGTATAGCCGAAGAGGTTCAGCACCTTCAGTGGTCGTCCCGCATCCTCGACCTGCGTCTTCATCCAGCGCCAGTGCGCCAGTTGCTCCGGGAAGACGCCGACGTGGCGGAAGGAGGTGAAACGGCCGTAGAATTCGGCATCGAGCAGGCGCATCGGCCAGGTTTCGCCGAGCATTTCGCGCGGGAACCGCCAGCGGCCCATGCCGTCTTCATCGGTATCGCCGGTGAAGATCGCATCCGCGCGCTCCCAAAGCGGGGCTTGCGACTTCGGCCACAGAGCCTGCGCCTCGGGGCGAACGATCGTGTAGGGGCCGTATTGCTCGAGCTTGAGCGCGTCTCCACTGTCGACCAGGCGATAATCGGCCTCGCCTGCGGTTTCCAGAATGACGGGCACGCGCTCGGCGGGTTTGTCTCCGGTTCGCGGGCGCATGGTCACGGGCGCAAGCGCTTCCTGCCGGGGCTCAGACGGGGATGGGCGCGGCGAGGCCGGCTGCGGGCGGCTTGAGGAACGCTGTCCGTGCGGCTCCTGCGCTGCGGGCTTTGCCCCTGCCTTGAGAGGCGGCACAACGGCGGCATCCGACCGGGAGGGTCCGGCGAGCGGAGCGCTCGTGCGGGAGGGACCGGATTTCGGTGGCGCCTTGCCGGGCGATCGTCTCTGCTTGTCCTTCAAGGGGCGTCGTTTCCCGTTTCTTCAGCGTGTCGCGTGCAAATAGCACCGCAACTGCTCTTGGCAAAGTAGTTTCCACCCGTAGATTCCGGAGCACACTGCGGCAGGGCTCAGCGCCTGTCGTCGCAAAGCATGAGATCGAGGAGGATATCCATGGACATGACCGGTGAAGAGCGGATCTCCGCACCGCGCGACGCCGTCTGGGCAGCGCTCAACGATCCCGAGGTGCTCAAAGACTGCATTCCCGGCTGCACGCGCCTCGAATGGACCTCCCCGACGACGCTCGATGCGGTGGTCACCGTGAAGTTCGGCTTCATGTCGATGGCATTTTCGGGCGTCATCACGCTGTCGAACATGAACCCGCCCGAGAGCTACACGATTTCGGGTGAAGGCAAAGGCGGCCTTGCCGGATACGCGAAAGGCGGCGCGGATGTGCGGCTGGTGGAGGACGGCGACGAGACTATTCTACATTACGCCATCGTCGCGGATGTCTCCGGCAAGATCGCGTCGCTCGGATCGAAGCTCGTGCAATCCGGCGCAAACCGGATCGCGAGCCGCTTCTTTTCCGATTTCACCGCGGCCGCCAATGCAAAAGCGGCGGCCTGAGGATTATTTCTGCTGAGCAGCGATCATCGTCGGGGTCGAGCCCTGGAAGGCCGGGCGATCGGCCACAGGATTTGCTGCCTGGGCGGAAACGATCGCCTCCTGTTGCAGGCGGCGCTTTTCAGCTTCCGTGTGCCACTTCAGCGCTTCCTTCGCCTCGACGCGCGAGCGCTTGCGATACTTGCCCTGGCTGAACCAGACGGCAAAGGCGCCGATGACGAGGCCAAGGATGACAGCCAGGAACAGGAAGACGAAGAAGGGGCCGGAAATGGCCAGGACCGTGTCGGACGGGTCGAATGGATTGAAGCCCAGCGTGACCTGCTGCCGGTTGGCGACACAGAGGACGATGAGCACGATCCCGAGCGGAACGAGGACGACGATGTTCAGAATTTTACGCAGCATGCGAGCCGGTCTCCGCGTCTATCAAGGCTTGACGACAACATGGGCGGCAAACGTGCCGGGTCAAGATCAGATCGCCATGGACAAGGACGGCGACCGCGAGATCAGTCTTCGTCTTCCTCGTCCACATCCGCGTCGGAGCCCGGGTTCAGCCGCTCGCGCAGCTCCTTGCCGGTCTTGAAGAACGGCACCCATTTTTCCTCGACGAAGACGCTGTCGCCGGTGCGCGGGTTGCGACCCGAGCGGGACGGACGATTCTTGACGGAGAAGGCGCCGAAGCCGCGCAGCTCGACGCGGTTGCCCGCCGCCAGCGCATCCGTAATCTCGTCGAGAACGGCATTGACGATATTCTCGACATCGCGGTGGTAGAGGTGCGGATTTCGCGCCGCCACGATCTGCACCAGTTCCGACTTGATCACCCTCTGCCCCCTTTGACGACGTTCTTCGCGATACGCCCGTCATCCGCGGGCAACGATCAAGATCCATTCGCGAAACGGACACGCCTCAGGGCGGGTTGCCCCGCGCCCGGCGTCTCTCAATCGCGGCCAACCTGCCAAACGGAAACGAGACCGTCAAGAAACAACTTGTCCTGCGACAGATTTCCCGAAAACGGAAAACCGTCAAATCCCAACGATTTGGCGAAGATTGCGGCCAGCGAGCCCAGCCCGAAGGGCAGCGTGGTCTGCGGCTTTTCCCAATCGACGATCGGCAGGGTGTCGGCCACGTCCCGGCTCTTGAAATAGTCCCGGATCTCGCGTTCGCCGCCAAGTTCGTCGATAAGGTTCAGGCCGATCGCCTGCCGCCCTGTGAAAATGCGGCCATCGCCGAGACGTAGCGCTTCTTCGCGCGGGATCTCCCGGCGTTCGGCCACGAGATCGACGAACCAGGCGTAGCTGTCGTCGATCATCGACTGGATGACGGCCTTTGCCGCATCGCTCGGCGGATGGAACGGCGACGGCTCGGCCTTCAGCGGTGCAGACTTGATCTCCTCGAGCGACACGCCGAGCTTGTCGAGCAGCGTCTTGACCTGCGGATACTGGAAGAGGACGCCGATGGAGCCGGTGATGGAGGTGTCGCCGGCGATGATCCGGTCGCCAGCCAGCGCCACCATGTAGCCAGCGGACGCGGCCAGCGTGCGGACGTCGGACACGACCGGCTTCTTCTCCGCGACCTTGCGGATCGCATCGTAGAGCGTCTCGCCGCCGAAGGTGGAGCCGCCGGGCGAATTGATGCTGACGATCAGGCCCTTGACCTGATCGGCCTTGGCAATGCGGTCGAGCCGTTCGATCAGCTCGCGATCATCGAGAATAACGCCGGAGATGGTGACACGCGCGACCTGGCTTGCGCCGAGCACGCCCGAGCGCGACTGCGCGATGGCGACATAGGCACCGATGGCGACGAGCACGATGAGGCCGATCGCCACGAGGCGCCAGAAACCAAGCTTGCGACGAAGCTGCCGCCGATCGACGAATGCGAGAGGATCCATTCCACATTTCCCTGTTCAGCGCGCAGCAGGACAAGCCGGCACCGTCTGTTTCGACGATGACTCCTACTGCATAAACGCGGGGACAGGTATCGGCGCGCGCGTAAAAATTCCATCGCCATCGAGAGCCGGTGATGATGTTTCAGATAAGATCGATTGACGCTTGCCCGGTGCAGCGACAAAGAATTTCAAGCCTCCATTGTATGGCGACATAAAAATCTCCATATTCCGCATTCTTGACACCATCGCTGACGCAGCACGGACCTCGACTTCGTCATCGCCCCTGGATTTACGGAACCGCTCATGGCGAACGATGTGCATTTTCCCGGCGCCCTGCCGCATACGGGGCCGACGGTCAACGACGCCTATGAACGGGCGGCGCGGCATTCGCGCCGGGTCAAGCGGCTGAAGATCGTCCTGCCGATCGTCGCCGTCGTCATCGCCGTGATCTTCGCTGCCGTCTCCATCGTGCGCACCATGTTGCCGGAGGAACTGCATATCGAGAACGCGACGATCGAGAACGGCAAGATCGTCATGCAGAATCCCGCAATTTCCGGGCGCAACAAGCAGGATATCAGCTATTCGATGAAGGCCGAGCGGGCGCTGCAGGACATCGCCAATCCGGATCTCATCACGCTCGAGAAGATCCACGCGGAAATGCCGGTCAACGACAAGACGATCGCGACCGTGGATGCAACGAGCGGGCTTTACGACCGCGGCGGCAATACGCTCGATATGAACGCTCCCTTTACCATCTCCATGAACAATGGCGTCATCGCCGATTTCCAGTCCGCCTATCTGGATATCAATGCGGGCGAGATGCAAAGCAAGAAGCCGATCGCCATCCGGATGTCCGGTGGGTCGATTGTTGCGCAAGAGATGAGAATGACGGATAAAGGGCGGGTTATTTCCTTTGAAGGCATGGTGAAGGTCGTCGTCGAGCCGAGCACCATTCGCAAGAACGCAAATTAGGATCCGGTGCCATCCATGTCGACCCTCCATGCCTCCTTCCCCCGCCGCAGCCTTTCTCTCGCGGGCATCCTCGCGTCTTCGCTGGCCTGTCTCTGCCTGACCATCGCCCCGGCGTCTGCCCAGCAGAAAAGCCGGATGAACGGCATGAAGCTGTCCAACGACCAGCCGATCCAGATCGAGAGCGACAAGCTGGAGATCAAGGATCCTGAGAGCAAGGCGATCTTCACCGGCAACGTGAAGGTCGTGCAGGGCGCGACGACACTGCAGGCGGGCAGCATGGTCGTCTACTACAAGTCCGGCGGCGGCTCGATTTCGGGCGGCAATGCCGAGATCGACCGGATCGAGGTCGACAACAAGGTCTTCCTGCAATCCGGCACGCAGCAGGCGACGGCCGATAGCGGCCAGTTCAACATGGCGGCGCAGACGCTGGTGCTGAAGGGCAAGCAGGTCGTGCTGTCGGAAGGCAAGAACGTCTTCAGCGGCTGCCAGCTCAATGTGCAGATGGAGACCGGAGAGGCACAGCTGGACTCCTGTGGCGGCCGCGTCCAGATCCAGCTCGATCCGAAATCCCAGAAGACCAACTGACGCAGCCCCAGATCGTGAACATTTCCTTCAAGCGCAAGCGCGGCGCCGAGCCGGCCGACACCTCCCATGCCAAGGATCCCGGCACCGCCGTCTTCGATGACCGGTCGCCCGAGGATAAGGCACGCTACGACGGCACGTTGATCGCGCGTGGCCTGACCAAGAGCTATCGCGACCGCAGGGTGGTGAACGGCGTTTCCCTCGTCGTGCGACGTGGCGAGGCCGTCGGCCTGCTGGGGCCGAACGGCGCCGGCAAGACGACCTGCTTCTACATGATCACCGGCCTCGTCCCCGTCGATGAGGGCTCCATCGAGATCAACGGCAACGACGTCACGTCCATGCCGATGTATCGACGGGCGCGGCTCGGCGTCGGCTACCTGCCGCAGGAAGCCTCGATTTTCCGCGGGCTTTCGGTCGAGGACAACATTCGTGCCGTGCTGGAGCTGCACGAGCCCAAGCGCGCGACGCAGGACGCCAAGCTGAATGCGTTGCTCGACGAATTCAACATCACGCATCTGCGCAAGGCTGCGGCGATCTCGCTGTCGGGCGGCGAACGGCGTCGGCTGGAAATCGCACGCGCGCTGGCGACCGACCCGACCTTCATGCTGCTCGACGAGCCCTTTGCGGGCGTCGATCCCATTTCGGTCGCGGACATTCAGGCGCTCGTGCGCCACCTCACCTCGCGCGGCATCGGCGTGCTCATCACGGACCACAACGTCCGCGAGACGCTGGGCCTCATCGACCGTGCCTACATCATCCATGCGGGCGAGGTGCTGACCCACGGGCGCGCCAACGACATCGTCAACAATCCGGACGTGCGCCGGCTCTATCTCGGCGATAATTTCAGTCTGTAGGATATTTCTGCCTGTAGGACCGGGAGCGCCGAGAAGGCCGGGCATGTATCATGCGCCGGCCAGACGCGCGGCGCATCTCTCCCCTTGACGTTGCCGGGGGATTGCGCGACGTTCGACCATCGATGCCGCGGGGGCGGCGCCACCGGAAAGATGCGCTTCCATCCCTTGGCGATGCCCTGACATCCTTAATGGTTAGTAAGCGGTATCGAAGGTCGTGGAGCATGGCGGATCATGCTGCCTCTCTCATCTGCCGTTTCATCCGGCATCATGCTTTCCCCAGCGGCAACCTTATCAAATTTACGACAGCCGCTTGACCAAACCTCTGTAATAAGCAATTTTCGGGCCAGTTGACAAAGCGGGCTGAAATTTCGCGTCAGAGCGAGCAGTGTGCCGGATATCCGGAACTTTGCGCGTCGTCCTTCACGACACCGAGATGGCTCCGCAGCTTTGCGCTGATGCAGTGGTCGCGATGCCGTTTCCGGTCTTGAGATGTCTGCGGTAGGGGAGTTTTGCGTTCATGGCACTTTCGGCCAGCCTGTATCTGCGCCAGTC
Organism: Ferranicluibacter rubi; assembly: GCF_011603255.1. Taxonomy (GTDB): domain Bacteria; phylum Pseudomonadota; class Alphaproteobacteria; order Rhizobiales; family Rhizobiaceae; genus Ferranicluibacter; species Ferranicluibacter rubi. The sequence continues at coordinate 446,897 of NZ_JAANCM010000001.1, forward strand.
CCAGACCCTGGCTATGACGCCGCAGCTGATGCAGTCGATCCAGCTGTTGCAGATGACGCATTTCGAGCTGACGCAGTTCATCGAGCAGGAGGTCGAGAAGAACCCCCTCCTCGAATTCGTCTCCGAAGCCGACCAGCCGGGCGAAAGTACCCGCGAGGACATGCCGTCCGAAGGCAGTGACGGCGAGGATTTTTCCGGCCTGACCGACGTCTACGACGGCACGACGCGCGACGATTCCCTGCGCATGAGCGAGACGCTGGACGCCAATTTCGAGAACGTTTTCCCGGACGACACCTCCCCCCAGCGCGCCGATGCGCCGGAGCTGCTCAGCCAGTGGAAATCCATGTCCGGCGGGGGAGACGGGGAGACCAGCGAGGGCTACGATCTCGAGGATTTCGTCGCCAACCGGCTGACCTTGCGCGACGTGCTGAACGAGCAGCTGATCCTCAGCATTCACGGTGCCCGCGATCGGCTGATCGCCCAGGCGCTGATCGACCAGCTCGATGATGCGGGCTATCTGCACGCCGACACGGCTGAAACGGCCGACCAGCTCGGCTGCACGGTGCGCGATGTCGAGGCGGTGCTTGCCACCCTGCAACGCTTCGATCCGCCCGGCGTTTTCGCCCGAAGCCTCAGCGAATGTCTCGCGATCCAGCTGCGCCAGAAGAACCGGCTGGACCCGGCGATGTCGGCCCTGATCGGCAATCTGGAACTGCTCGCGCGGCGGGATTTCGCGACGCTGAAGAAGCTCTGCGGCGTCGATGAAGAAGATCTGATCGACATGCTCGGCGAGATCCGCAAGCTCGACCCGAAGCCGGGCACGAGCTTCGAGTTGACGCCCTGCGAGGCGATCGTGCCGGATATCGTCGTGCGTGCCGCACCCGACGGCACCTGGGCCGTAGAGCTCAATCCGGAGACGCTGCCACGCGTGCTCGTCAACCAAGTCTACTACACAACGGTTTCGCGGCATGCGCCGAAGAACAGCGGCGACCACGCCTTCCTGTCGGAGTGCCTGCAGACCGCCAACTGGCTGACCCGCAGCCTCGACCAGCGCGCCAAGACCATCATGAAGGTGGCGACCGAGATCGTGCGCCAGCAGGACGCCTTCCTCGTCAACGGCGTCGATCACCTGCGGCCGCTCAACCTCAAGACCATCGCCGATGCGATCAAGATGCACGAGTCGACCGTCAGCCGCGTGACCTCCAACAAGTACATGCTGACGCCGCGCGGTCTGTTCGAGCTGAAATATTTCTTCACCGTCTCGATCGGCTCGGCAGAGGGCGGAGACGGGCATTCGGCGGAATCGGTTCGCCACCGTATCCGCAACATGATCGTGCTCGAAAGCCCGGAGGCTGTGCTGTCGGACGACGACATCGTGGAGATCCTGAAGAAGGGCGGCGTCGATCTCGCCCGCCGGACGGTCGCAAAATATCGTGAAGCGATGAACATCCCCTCATCCGTACAGCGCCGGCGCGAAAAACGCGCCATGGCAAAGGTTTCCGCCTAACCGACGAGACCGGCCGGGTGCACTGCAGCACCGACAACACGCAATGGATGTTAAGCTTTCATTGACATTTGGCGGCAGCCCGCTTATAGGGCGCGCCGACAGTCATGAACGATGGGCTCCTTTTTCTCCTCCCCTGACATCGCCGATCACGTGCAAAGTGAAAACGGCTGCGTGAAAGGCTTGGAGGTAGAAGGCGCTTGGAATAAACTGGACACGCAAATCATGAAAGAGAGGAAACTCCATGAATGTGCGTGTATCCGGTAAACATATGGAAATCGGCGAGAGCTTTCGTCTTCGAATCGAGGACCAGATCACTCAGGCGGTCACCAAGTATTTCGACGGAGGGTATTCGAGCCAGGTCACGGTGGTGAAGTCGGGACCGCGTTTCAGCGCGGACTGCATGATCCATCTCGACACGGGTGCTACGTTGCATGCAAACGGCGAGGCTTCGGAGCCGCAGGCCGCATTCGACGCAGCATCGGAACGGATCTCAAAGCGCATTCGTCGGTACAAGCGCAGGCTGAAGGATCACCACAATGGCAGTGGTCATGCCGGCCTCGAAGTCGCCTACACCGTGATGGACTCGGTGCCGGACGAAGAGGACGAACTGCCGGAGGATTACGCACCGACGATCGTTGCGGAAAGCTCCAAGCAAATCCGGACCATGTCGGTGGCGAATGCCGTCATGGCGCTCGACATGACGGACAATCCGGTGCTGATGTTCCGCAATCCCGGCAATGACGAACTCAACATCGTCTATCGCCGGACGGACGGGAATATCGGCTGGATCGACGCCGCCAGCATGAAGAGCTGACGCATAAGGACGGAGCGCTGCTTCGGGATTGCCTCTATAGAGCGACCGGACGGCGCATGAAACAGAGACCGGGCCTGCCCGGGACGCTTCGTCCCGAGGCAGACGGTCAAGACAAGCGAGGCGGCGCGCGAGGAGCGGCCGCCTCGTTGATCGACGGTGAATGGCAGGCACGGGGATGAGGCCTGTCGAGCATCGAGGGAAATGGGCCGCAGGGCCGGCACGTCGTGCCGCCCGACGCGACCCTGTCAACAAGGTAAGACAAAATGGCATTGGCAGGTCTGCTGCAGCAAGATGCGATATTTCCGACCCTTCGGGTCCAGTCCAAGAAGCAACTGCTTCAGGAACTGGCCATCAAGGCTTCCAAGCTGACCGGCCTGCCCGAGCGCGAGATCTTCGACGTCATTCTGCAACGCGAGCGGCTGGGCTCGACGGGCGTCGGTAACGGTATCGCCATTCCGCACGGCAAGCTGCCCGGCGTCACCGCCATCGTCGGCATTTTCGCGCGGCTGGAAACGCCCGTAGATTTCGAAGCGCTTGATGACCAGCCGGTCGATCTCGTCTTCCTGCTGCTCGCCCCGGAAGGTGCTGGCGCCGACCATCTGAAGGCGCTGTCGCGCATTGCCCGCGTGCTACGCGACCCCGACATGGTCGCACGCCTGCGCGGCACCGAGTCCGCCTCAGCCATCTACACCTTCCTCAGCGACGACCAGACCTCCAACGCGGCCTGATTTCAACTCGGTTTGAGCGGATCTTTTCCGTCAATCCTGCACGTTGATATCGACAGCGTCCGGCTCCGGGTGAATACTCTCGTTCGACAACGGGAGACGAGAGTGGATGACGGGAACGGGTTCGGGACGATTGGCGGGCAAGATTGCCCTGATCAGCGGCGGTGCCGGCGGCTGCGGCCTTGCGGCATCGGAGCTCTTTGCTCAGGAGGGCGCGAAGGTCGGCATCGTCGATCTGCCGTCGAGCCGCGGTGAAGAGGTTGCCGCGGGCATTCGTGCCGCCGGTGGCGAGGCGATCTTCGCGCCCGCCGATGTTTCCGTCTCGCGCGACGTGACGGCAGCCGTCAAGGCCGTGGAAGCAGCCTTCGGAGCCATTACCGTCCTCTTCAATCATGCCGGCATTCTGGCCGTCGGGCCGTTTCTCGAAACGGAAGAGGACGAGTGGGACCGGCTGATGGCGGTCAATGTCCGCTCCATGTTCCTGATGACCAAGGCCGTGCTGCCGGGCATGATCGTAGCCGGTGGCGGCAGCATCGTCTCGACCTCCTCGATTTCGGCCGTGGCCGCAACGCCGATGGAAGTGCTCTACGACACGACGAAGGGCGCCTGCCATATGTTCGCCCGCGCCATCGCGGTGGAGTTCCGCGACCGCAATATCCGCTCCAACGCCGTCTGCCCAGGCTTCATCGCCACCGACCATGGCAAGCGCGAACTGGTCGGCCTTGCCAAATACGGCATCGACGTTTCGGATGCGGCCATCGCCGCACAGCAAGGGCGCCTCTGCGAGCCGATCGAGGTGGCGCGTGCCGCCCTGTTTCTCGCGAGCGATGAGGCGAGCTTCATCAATGGCACCCACTTGTTCGTCGACAATGGCTTTACCGCCGTCTGAGGGGACCCGTCATGGACACGACGATATCACGGCAGGCCGGTGGCCTCTGGCGCAACTGGGTCGGAAACCAAGCCTGCATCGTGCGGGCCCGCGGTGCCCCCGGAAGCGAGGCGGAACTGTCGGAGATGGTGCGGGCGGCAGCGGCCGAGGGGATGGCCGTCCGTTGTGCCGGCTCCGGTCACTCCTTCACGCCCGTGGCGCTGACCAGCGGCCTGCACCTGACGCTCTCGGGCATGCAGGGCGTGACCGGCATCGACCGGGCGCGCAAACGGGTTTCCGTTTCGGCAGGGACCACCATCAATGCGCTCGGCAAGGTGCTGAAGGAAAACGGCCTCTCACTGATCAACCAAGGCGACATCGACAGCCAGGCGCTGGCCGGCGCTCTGACGACTGGCACGCATGGCACGGGCGCGACGCTCGGCAACATGGCCTCGCAGATCGTCGGCATGCGGATCGTCCAGCCGGATGGCAGCATTCTGATTGCGGACGAAAGCAATCCGGATCTGCTGAACGCCGCGCGCGTTTCCATCGGCATGCTGGGCGTGATCTCGGAGATCACCTTGCAGGCGATGGACAGCTACCGCCTGCACGAAAAGCTCTGGCGCTGCAGTTTCGACGAGTGCATGGAGAGCCATGACGAACTGGCCGCGAAACACCGGCATTTCGGTTTCTTCTGGTGCCCCGTGCCCGAAAGCCGGCACTGCTACTGCCTGCCGGACACCGCCTCGGTCTCGACCACGCAGAGCCTCTCCGACGTCTGCGAGATGAAGGTCATCGACATCACGGACGCCGAACCGATGGAGCGGGGGTTCGAGAAGATTGCCTATTCCTCGGAAATCTATCCGATCGAATATGTGCCGAACTTTCACGAGCTGGAATATGCCGTGCCGGTGCGGCATGGCAAAGAGGCATGCCGGGCGGTGCGCGAGCTGATGCTCACCAAGCACCCGACCTGCATCTACCCGATCGAATACCGCTTCACGGCCGGCGATCCCGGCTGGATCAGTCCGTTCTTCGAACAGGATTCGATCACCCTCTCCGTCTCCGGCGAGCCGGGTACGGACTACTGGGCGTATCTGTCGGATGTCGATGCGATCCTGCGGCAGTTCGGCTCGCGGCCGCACTGGGGAAAGCTGCATTTTCTGACGGGTGACGACGTGACGGCGCTCTATCCCCGTGCAGGAGACTTCCGCGCCTTGCGGGAGAAACTTGATCCCGGCGGCGTATTTCTAAACGACCACCTGCGGCAGCTGTTCGGATAGACCAAACAGCGGCAACGGAGCGCTATCTCGATAGCGCGGGCAAGACCGGAAGCCGGAGAGGTTGCTTACCCTCCCCGGCCTCCGTCGATTGTCAGTTGGCCGAGGCTTCGCCTTCGGCAACGACGACCTTCGGGCCGCCCTTGGCGACGCCCACCATGGCGGGACGCAGAACGCGCTCGCCGATCGTAAAGCCGGCCTGGACGACCTGAACGACCGTGTTGTGGGGCACGTCCGGGTTCGGGATTTCGAACATGGCCTGATGGAAGTTCGGATCGAACTTCTGGCCTTCGGGCTCGAGCTTGCGAACGCCGTGGCGCTCAAGTGTCGAGAGCATGGACCGCTCGGTCAGCTCGACACCTTCGATCAGGGTGCTGAGGCCCGCATCGGCACCGGCCCGCACGTCGGCCGGAATGGCATCCAGCGCACGACGGAGATTGTCGGACACGGCCAGCATGTCGCGGGCAAAGCCTGCCACGGAGTAGGACTTGGCGTCCTTGACTTCGCGCTCGGTGCGACGGCGCAGATTGTCCATGTCGGCGGCCAGCCGCATATAGCGATCACGGAAATCGGCCGCTTCGGCGCGCGCGGCCTCCAGCTCTTCGGCTTCGGCCTGAGCCGCCTCATCGGCGTCTTCAAACATGTCGTGCACATCTGCCTCGGCCGGCGTGACGATGTCTTCCGCCCGCTTGCTGGCTTCGGCACCGTGTTTGTTTGTTTCGTCGGTCATGACGTCTCCGCATTCAGGATCGTTTCGGGAATTTGATGCCGATATCGAGGTTCGGGCGCCAAAAATCAAGGGTCGTTGCGCCCGATCGCCCGCCGCCCCGGGCATCGTCGGGGTCGGCTATCGTGAAAGGCGCGACATGAGCTGTGCCGTATAGTCCACCATCGGCACGATCCGCGCGTAATTCAGCCGCGTAGGGCCGATGACGCCGACCGCGCCGATGATCCGGTCGTCACCATCCTTATAGGGCGCGACGATGAGCGACGAGCCGGACAGCGAGAACAGCTTGTTCTCCGATCCGATGAAAATTCGCACGCCCGGCCCGGTTTCCGCAAGACTGAGAAGCTCGATCATACTGTCCTTCTTCTCAAGGTCATCGAACAGCATGCGCAGCCGATCGATATCCTCCGCGCCGGCAAGACCTTCGAGAAGATTGGCACGGCCGCGCACGATCAGCTGGGTCGGGCTCTTGTCGTCGGCATCGCCGCCGGACCAGCTGGCAAGGCCACGCTCGACCAGATCCTGCGACAGGACGTCGAGTTCGGTGCGGACCGTCTCCTTGACCTTCTGTAGCTGTCCGCGCACCTCGGCAAGCGTTTGGCCGGCCAGATGCGCATTCAGGAAATTCGCCGCTTCCGTCAGCTGCGAACTCGTGACGCCGGCGGGCAGCTCGATGATGCGGTTTTCCACCTGATCGTGCTCGCCGACCAGCACCGCCAAGGCCTTGGTGGGGGCAAGGCGCATGAATTCGACATGCTTGAGCACAGGATCGTTCTTCGCCGTGATGACGAGGCCGGCACCGCGCGACATGCCGGACAGGACCTGGCTTGCTACGTTGAACAATTGCTCCACCGGCTGGTCCCGGTCGCTCCGCCGCACCTGGCGGTCGATCGAGGCGCGGTCTTCTGCCGAGAGATTGCCGACCTGCATGAAGGCGTCCACAAAGAAGCGCAGCCCGATCTGCGTCGGCAGACGCCCGGCGCTGACATGCGGCGAGTAGATGAGGCCCAGCTCCTCGAGGTCGCTCATGACATTGCGCACCGAGGCCGGCGAAAGCGACATCGGGAGAAGCCTCGACAGGCTGCGGGAGCCCAGCGGCTCGCCGCTGTCCAGATAGCTTTCAACGATGCGGCGGAAGACCTCGCCGGAGCGCTCGTCGAGGGCCGAGAGCCTGTCGCGCATTGCCGATGTCAGCGCCGCCGTGTCGGCGGATCGTTCCTTTTGTACCATAACCGAAATATAGTGAGAGGCCGTCGGATCGACAAAGGGAAAATTGGCGTTGAGGCACCTCAGAGCGACTTTGACGACCCTATTTCGCTCCTCGTATTTCCTTTGCGCGACAACATAGGCTAGAAGGCACGCAACCTTAAGACCTAGGAGTCCACGATGCGGCCGTCCGGCAGAAAAACAGATCAGATGCGCAAGGTCACCTTCGAGCGCAACGTCTCCAAGCATGCCGAAGGCTCCTGCCTGGTCAAGTTTGGCGATACGCATGTGCTGTGCACGGCGAGCCTTGAAGAAAAGACGCCGCCATGGCTGCGCAACAGCGGCAAGGGCTGGGTAACAGCGGAATACGGCATGCTGCCGCGCGCGACCGGCGACCGTATGAAGCGCGAAGCCGCAACCGGCAAGCAGAGCGGCCGCACGCAGGAAATCCAGCGCCTCATCGGCCGCTCGCTCCGCTCGGTCGTCGACCTGCAGGCGCTCGGCGAACGCCAGATCTCGCTCGATTGCGACGTGATCCAGGCCGATGGCGGCACCCGCACGGCATCCATCACCGGCGCATGGATCGCGCTGCACGACTGCCTGAAGTGGATGGAAGCACGCAATATGACGAAGGTCGAGCGTGTGCTGAAGGATCACGTCGCGGCGATTTCCTGCGGCATCTTTGCCGATCAGGCCGTGATCGATCTCGATTATCTGGAAGATAGCGCCGCCGAGACGGATGCGAACTTCGTCATGACCGGCTCCGGCGGCATCGTCGAAATTCAGGGCACGGCCGAAGGTAAGCCTTTCTCCGAAGCCGAATTCGCGAGCCTGATGGGTCTGGCGAAGAACGGCATCTCCGAGCTGGTCGCCCTGCAGAAGCAGACGATCGCTTAAGAACGGAGGCCAAGCGGTGGCGGATAGGACTCAGGTACTCGAAGGCATTCTGGAAACGGCGCTTTACGCGTCGGATCTGGATGCGGCCGACCGCTTCTACGGCGAGGTGCTCGGACTGGAGCGCATCGCCCGCGTCGATGGCCGACACCTGTTCTTTCGCTGCGGACAGGGCGTTCTCCTGATCTTCAATCCGACCGAGACTCTGAAGCCTACGGAGGCCCCTGCTTTGCCTGTCCCGGTGCACGGCACGACCGGCCCCGGCCATGTTTGCTTCCGGGTGTCGCGCGACAATCTGACATCCCTGCAGGAGAGACTTGCGACGGATGGCGTGATGATCGAGAGTGAGATCACCTGGCCAACGGGCGCGCGATCCTTTTATTTTCGCGACCCGGCCGGCAACAGCCTGGAATGCGCCGAACCGGGCCTCTGGTCCATCGGCTGAACCGATCTTCTCCATGCCGTGCGTCAACCGTTCGCTTTCATGCGGATCGGACGACCCATATTCACCGACCCACGTTTCCGCGGCGTTTCGACGTCCTCCGGTTCACACTTCGAGACCCACCATGACACGCACGCTTGACGACAAGACCCTGATCGTCGCCAGCCACAATGCCGGCAAGATTCGCGAAATCCGCGATCTGATCGGTCCGCTCGGCTTTTCCGCGAAATCCGCCGCCGACCTCAACTTCATCGAGCCGGACGAGACCGGGACGACGTTCGAGGAAAACGCGACCATCAAGGCGCTCGCCTCCGCACAGGCCTCCGGCCTGCCGGCCCTGTCCGACGATTCCGGACTGGTCGTGGACGCCCTGAACGGCGATCCGGGTGTCTACACCGCGAACTGGGCCGAGACGGCCGACGGGACGCGCGACTTCGCCATGGCCATGCACAAGGTGGAAGTCGCCCTGCAGGCGGCTGGCGCGACGACGCCGGAGACCCGCTCCGCCCGCTTCGTCTCCGTGCTCTGCCTTGCCTGGCCGGATGGGCATGTAGAGCTTTTTCGCGGCGAAGTGGAAGGCACCGTGGTGTGGCCGCCGCGCGGCAGCCAAGGTTTTGGCTATGATCCGGTCTTCCAGCCGGAAGGACACGAGCGCACCTTCGGCGAAATGAGCGCCGACGAGAAGCACGGCTGGAAGCCGGGCGATGCCGACGCCCTCTCCCATCGCGCCCGCGCCTTCAAGGTGTTTGCCGAGACCTGCCTCGGCGCCTGACGGATATGGCTGACTTCTCCTTTATCGGCGACAAGACGGACCCTGGCTTCGGGGTCTATGTCCATTGGCCGTTCTGCGCGGCCAAGTGCCCCTATTGCGACTTCAACAGTCATGTGCGCCACCAGGGCGTCGATCAGGCCCGCTATGTCTCCGCCTTCCTGAAGGAGATGGAGGAAGCGCGCCGGCTGTCGGGCCCGCGCACCGTGACCAGCATCTTCCTCGGCGGCGGCACCCCCTCGCTGATGGATCCCGCGACGGTCGATGCCATCATGAACGGCATTGCGCGCTTCTGGCATGTGCCCGATGGCATCGAGATTACGCTGGAGGCCAACCCTTCAAGCGTGGAGGCGACGCGGTTTCGTGGCTACCGTGCCGCCGGCGTCAACCGTGTGTCCCTCGGCGTGCAGGCGCTGAACGATCGCGACCTCAAGTTCCTCGGGCGGCTTCACAATGTGGAGGATGCGCTGAAGGCGATTGGGCTTGCGCGCGATATCTTCCCGCGCATGTCCTTCGACCTGATCTATGCCCGGCCGAAGCAGACCGTCGAGGAGTGGGAAGCGGAGCTGAAACAGGCCGTCTCCTATGCCGTCGATCATCTGTCGCTCTACCAGTTGACGATCGAGGAGGGCACGCCCTTCTATGGCCTTCACAAGGCAGGCAAGCTCGTCGTGCCCGATGGCGACCAGTCGGCGCTTCTCTACGAGGCGACGCAGGACATCACGGCAGCGATCGGCATGCCGGCCTACGAGGTTTCCAACCACGCGGTGCCCGGGGCGGAGAGCCGACATAACCTGACCTATTGGCGCTATGGCGACTACGCCGGCATCGGCCCCGGTGCCCATGGCCGCCTGACGATCGGCCGGGAGAAGCTGGCGACGGCGACGGAGCGCAAGCCGGAGACCTGGCTCGACCTCGTCGAGGCCAATGGCCATGGGATGATCGATCAGGAGGTGCTCGGCTATGCCGAGCAGTCCGACGAGTTGTTGCTGATGGGCTTGCGCCTCAAGGAAGGCATCGACCTCGTACGCTGGGAAGCACTATCGGGTCGCGCGCCCGATCCGGAAAAGGAACGCTTCCTGATCGAGCACGGGTTCATCGAGCGGATCGGCAATTCCCGGCTGCGCTGTACCCCCTCCGGCATGCTGATCCTCGACGCCGTCGTTGCGGATCTCGCCTGCTGAGGAAAATCAGAGGTGAGGTGACCGGCTCTAGAATCTGTTAGGTTCATTCTGAACCCGACAGATTCTCGTTTTCTTTGATGTCGTTTGCCTTTTGAGGATAACCGGTTTCCACTTATCCCTGACAAACTCTGAGGCCGGTCACAGGACGATCAAGCCCACTCGCCGCCGCGCATCACGGGCACCGCCGTGCCATCCTCCCGAACACCGTCGATATCGACCTTGTCGGAGCCGATCATCCAGTCGATGTGGATGAGGCTGGAATTGCCGCCTTGTGCGGCGATCTGCTCCTGGCTGAGGGACGCGCCGTCGAGGAAGCATTTCGAGTAGCACTGGCCGAGCGCGATATGGCACGAGGCGTTCTCGTCGAAGAGCGTGTTGTAGAATAGGATGCCGCTGGCCGAAATCGGCGAGGAATGCGGCACAAGGGCAACCTCCCCGAGACGCCGGGCGCCTTCATCCGTATCCAGAACCTTGTTTAGAACCGATTCGCCTTTCGACGCTTTCGCCTCGATGATCCGACCGCCTTCGAAACGAACCTGGATATCGTCGATCAACGTTCCCTGATGCGACAGCGGCTTCGTGCTGGACACATGGCCTTCGACCCGCAAGGCATGGGGCGTGGTGAAGACCTCCTCGGTCGGGATGTTAGGATTGCAGGTGATGCCGTTCTTGGCGGTGGACGCGCCGCCGTGCCACTCGTGCCCGTCTGCAAGGCCGACCGTCAGATCCGTTCCCGGACCGGTGAAATGAAGCGCAGAAAAGCGTTCGCCGTTCAGCCAGGTCGAGCGCTTGCGCAGGTTGGCGTTGTGCTCCTCCCAGGCTGCGACCGGATCCTCGACATCGACGCGGGATGCCGCGAAGATGGCGTTGGCCAGTTTCTCCACGGCCACGTTCTCGGGATCGTTCGGAAACATCTGCTGTGCCCATGACGGATTGGGGTAGGAGACGATGTTCCAGTTGATGTCGAAGTTCGAGATCTTCTCCAGCGCCGGCTTGTAAGCGATGGACATCGCCTTGTTTGCCCGCGCGACCTTCGACGGGTCCTGCGTTGCCAGCATCATGGGATTGTCGCCGGAGATCGCCAAGCGCGCCGCGTTGCCGGCATAGGCCTTCGCCATGCCCTCATAGAGCCAATTGCTGGCACGATCGAAGCTCTCGTCGGGCGCATGTTCGTAGCGCGCCAGCGTGCTTTCCTCATCGGAATAGAACGTCGTGACCAGACCAGCACCGGCGAGATAGGCGTGCTTGGTGATCAACCGAACCATCGGCAGAGCCGCGATGGGCGCCGTGATCACCAGATCCTGGCCTCGTTCCAGACCAAGGCCGATCTTGACGGCCACCTCGGCCAGTTTTTCGAGTTTCCGGTAGTCGATTGGCTGGGTGTCTGTCGCAGGTGCTGGCATGTCGAACATCTTTCACTGGGAAACGAGGTTCGAAGTTAGGGCATGCGAGCCGCTATTTGAAGAGGGAGATGGCGGGATCAGTGCCCTGCCCGGTGGTTGCGAAGGACCCGCTCCAAAGCCAGGCCCAGGATCAGCACGGCTGCCGTCCAGCAACCGATATAGGTCACGGACAGAAGATGGGTCGGATAGGTCGGATAGAAGCCGGTGCGAAACAGCGAAACGAAGTGCATCATCGGATTATAGGCAACGATGTTCCGCAATTCGGGCGGCATGTATTCGGGAATGAAGAACACGGCGCTCAGGAAAATCTGAACACGCGAAAAGAAGCCCCAAAACAGCTTCCAGGGATGAAACAGGAACGTGATGAAGGAATTCACCAGACCGATCCCGAAGGAGAAAACCGTCAGCATCAAAATGGAGACGATGATGGGTGTGAAATCGTAGGGAATGGCGAAACGGGATAATCCGAGCGCGTAGATCATCACGAAGCCCAGCCCGAACATGATCGTGAAGGATAGAAACTCCACGAAGCTCCGCGCGAGCGAATAGTCCAGCGCTTCGACATAGGGGATACTGGTGACCGACTTCGCAGCCTCCAGCGCCGTCGCTGTCTTGACGCTGATGGTTCGGAAAAACAGCACCGGCAGAATGCCCGTGCTGATGAACAGCAGCAAGCTGTCTCCGATAAGGAGATGCCTGTGCATGAACGTGAAGATCGCCCAGTGAATGATGATGAAAACAATCGCTTCCAGCAGATCGAAGAGCTGGCCGAAGGCGTGTTTGCTGTTCCGCAGACGAACTTCACGTATCGTCAATGCACTCACGATCCGCAGCTGCCGGGAGATCCCGACGGGAATGACACCCATGCTCATTGGCAGCTCTCCGGTCGCGCCAAACTACGCGTGGTCTCTGATGCTGTAGTAGACGAGCGTCATCACGATCCAGAGACCAAGCGCCGACAAGAAGACGAGGAACGTGTCGAAAACGACCTTGGGATAGGCAGCGATCTGCGCGATACCGGGCTGAACATATGTCGCCAGGTAGATCTGGTTGTTGCTGGCGAGCATGCGCGCATTTTCGTAATTCGTCAGCGACGAGGTGTAGAGCTTGGTCGCGATATCGAGATCGCTCTGGATCTTGTCGTACTGCGTCATCAGCTGCGCGTCTGCCAGCATGGCTTTGTTCGAAACGCCATCGCCCGTTGACCGAACCTGGGACTGGAGACGATCGAGTTCCTGCTGCGTCGCATTGATCTGGGATTTCAGCACGGTCAGACGCGGCGACTTGGCATCCATATAGCTTCCCAGCGCCGTGTACTGCGCCTGAAGGTCGGCAAGGCTACCGTGGAGCTTGGTGATCAACTGGATCTTGCCGTCGGCTTCCTTGCGTGCGTCGATGCTCTTCTGGCCGGTGCGCAGTTCCGTTTCCTGGCTGCGAACGTTCGTCAGGCGGGCTTCGGAGCGATCGAGCTCCGCCTTGGCGAATGCGAGCTGGCTCTGGCGCGCCTTTTCGGACAGATCGTTGACCAGCTTTTCGCAGAGGTCCTTCAGCGCCGTCGAGATACGGAATGCGTCCTGCGGCGAGAATGCCGCCACTTCGATCGTGTTGATCCCGGTGGTCAGGTCGTAGCTGGTCGACAACCGGTTGTTCCAGTATTTGACCAAGCCTTCGAGGGACACATCGGAGCTTAGCCGGGACAGAAAATCGACGTCGGGGCGCGAGTAGATTTCCCGCAAGCCGACATCTTTTTCCAGCGACTCCACCGCATCGCGGCTCATGGCGTAATCGGACACGATGTAGCTGTTCGACATCGTCAATGCGAGTTCGGCAGCGCTCGAACCACCGCCCCCTTCGCCCGGACGAACCGAGAAGCGAAACTCCGAGACGTAACGCGGCGAGGCGACGGCGGCGTAATAAAGACCGCCGATAATGGTGGGGATGATGACGACGAGAAGAAAGGCAAGCTTCGCGCCCGAAAAACCACTCTTCGCCTTCGTTACGAAGCCGGTCATCTTTTCGGATTTATAGGTAACCGTGGTCTTGCGAACCGGCTTCGCCGGCAGATCCGGCATGCGCTTCGGCACCGCCGCCATCTGACGGTTCGGTCGAACCTCATCCAGCCTCAGAACAAGCGCGCCATCCTCCTGCCGTGATTTCAGCTTGTCGGCTCTCGCGGTCTTGGACGCGTCGCTCATTGGCACTCCTGAAGGGGTCTTCGGCCTGTTTCGCAGCATGTATACCATGACTTACGGCCATTCGGAAGATCACCGCTACAAAGCGCGGCGATCCTGTCCTGGGACAGCTTTTGCCCGGAGATGAAGGCATTATTGCGGCGCAACAATGCCTTCTCTTTTTCACTACTTGAAGTTGTTCAGCGTGCTGCCGACAGACGCGGCCTGCGCGACGGGCGCTGCGGTCGAGCTGACCAGAGTTGCGAATTTGCGCACCTCGGCAAGCGAAGAGTTGGCGATATAGATCAGGTCGCGGTTTCGCAGGCTAAAGCCCTTGAGGAGGAAGAAGCCGTTCGGATCCTTCAGGTCGATCTGGTAGATGACGTTCGTCGTCGCACCGGAGGATGCGACCTTGCCCGGTACCATGCGCTGCACGAGCGATGTCGGCTCTGTGCGGTAGATGAAGACGCCGCGCGCATTGGCCCGCTCGTCGTTCAGGCCGCCGACCTTGGCAAGTGCCTGGTTGAGGAAGAGCTGAGATTCGTCGAACTGGATGGACGCATTGGCCGTCGCGGCACCGAACACGGTGAAGCTTCGTGGCTGGCGAATGAGCGCAATGACGTCGTCCGACTGGACGTAGATGTTCTCGCTCGGGTCCGAAATCAGCCGCTCCATCGGAACGGTTTCCGTGCGTCGGCCGCGCGTGATCTGGACGGAGAGCTGATGCGATTCGATGCGCGGTCCGCCTGCCATGGCGATGACGTCGAGCAGCTTCTCGCCGCGGGGCGAAAGAGCGATGCGGCCACTGCTGGCGACTTCGCCGGTGACGGTGACGGTGTTGGAAACGTTCTTGACGACGCTGACGAGAACCTGCGGCTGGATCGCGATGCGCGCGAGCGCATTCTCGATGGCGGCCTTGACCTGCTGTGGCGTGCGGTTGGCAGCCTTCACGGTGCCGGCATAGGGCACGGAAATCGTGCCGGATTCGGACACCGGCTGTTCCGGTATCTGCGTCGCGCCCTTGGCGGAACCGCCGGAGAAGAGACCGTCAGGCGACGCTTCCCAAATGGAGACGACGACCGTGTCGCCGACGCCGATGATGGACGAGCTTCGCTTGCGCGTATTGCCCAGTGTTTCGGCGAGCTGCGTGTCGAGGCTGCTGGAGAGAAGCGAGACGATACCCTGGGTGACCGGAATCACCGTGTAGGGGGAATAGCTATCCTTGGCTTCCTGGAGAATCTGCCCGGAGCTCGGTCCGGAGCTCGGCATAACCGTGCAGGACGTGGTGCTCAGGCAGATGGCGGCCAGCGACAAACTGGTGAATTTGGTCAAGAACGGCATGGGCACCCTCAAGCGCAGATCCTTCAGACGAAGATGATCTGCTCCCCCGAAATAGTGGTGTCGTTTTGGTTATCTCAACACCAACTGGTAAACAATGACTTCAAGGTCGCACCAGACAAAAACAAACAGGCCTCTGCAAAAAGGGCACAGTGCCTGAGGTCAGTATCGGTTGGACTCCAGGATTTCGGTTGGACAGGTCCACACGGAATCCTTGAATTTTACGGCCTTGCGAAGCGGAAATGCCTTGAACAGCGCTTCTCCGGTATAGGTCAGTCCCTTCCAGTTTCGATCGATGAAGCCGATGGCATCGGCCCAATCGGTTGGTTCCATCAATGGCTGAAGATAGCTCAGCACGGTCTCGCGATCGGCACCGCCATAAAAGTCGATCATACGATGATCGATCGGCTGCGGGCCATCGAAAGGTAAGGCCGCAGCCTCGCCGCGACCGGTCGAAAACCAGGCGCAGGGGATGTTGTAAGTTTCAGCTATGACCAAACCGTGAAGACTGGTGGAGAGAATCCGGCGGCAGGCGGCGATCTCGCGCACCTTTCGCTCGAAACCCTCCATGGTCGCATCCGTGTACGTGTTGATGATCGTAATGTCGTCCGCCAGTTCCGGGGGAATGGCATATCGGGTCAGCTGCGCCTTGACGGTTGCCGCCGCCGTCGCCTCATCAAGCTCGGAAATATGGACGATCACGCCCAGTTCAAAGCGCTTCTCAAGGTCGGGAAAGGGGAAAATGCGCGGCAGGAACCAGACGGGATCGCCGAAGACCTCGGGTACATCCAGACCCAGAGCCCGCAGACCGGTGGCCGTTTGCCGTCCACGAACCGCGTGCACGACGAGTTCCGTTTCAGGGGGCACAGCGTAAGGCGAGAGCGCGCCGGATGGCCCGCGATTGAGGTCGAACCCCGTGCCCCACAGATGCACACGCGCACCCTGCTGGGCATGCCCAATGGTGCCGACCGCCGCTAGTCTCTCTCTCGGTTGATCGAACGCGGCCGGCTCGATCCGCAGGCCGGACATCACGGAAACGACCACCGCGCTCAGGGCATCCCCGAGATTGGCGTCGGGATGGCGGTCTGTCGTCCAGACCCAGGAGAGACGCACAGCTTCGGCCGCACCCCGGTCACTTGTCACCAAGGCACCGGAAGCTGCCGATCTGTCGGGAGAGACGGAACGACGGAAAAGTCTTTTGGCTGCTTTTAGAGGCACGTCAAACTCCGCTCAGGCCACGGGCGTGCGCCGCCAGTTTTGAAAGCCAGCCGCGCGATGGCGACACGCCTTCGGTTGGCGGCCGATGACGCTCCATGGGAAGCGAAGCAATGAGAGGATGATCGAAGGCGCTGCCGGTCGGACCCTTGTCGAGCATCGTCCCCGGCAAGGGGAAGGCATCGATCAGTTCTTCTCCGGTAAACGTCTTCTGGTACCAGATGTCGTCGATCGCCCGGATCAGCGCGCCCCAGTCCGTCGCCGTGCGGCGGGGCTGGTACCAGACATCGAGGCTTTCCTGACCGATGCCCTGGTAAAGATCGACGAAGCGAAGGTCGAGCCCCTCCTCCTCCATCAGGTCGATTTTTCCCGGACCCGCCTGTGCAGCGCGGGGGGAAAAGTAAAGACAGGGGATGCCGTAGGATTCGGCAAAGACCATGCCGTGAAGGCTGGTGGAGACGATGCGCTTGCAGGAAAGGATTTCGTCGAGCCGTTCCCGGAGCGCGCCAACGGAAATCGGGGTCACCGTATTGATCAGGCGGACGCTCGACCGGTCGGCGTCCGAGACATGATGACGCAGCGATTCCGGCTTGGGATGCGCTTCGTAAGCGCGATCTTCCAGCTCGGACAGATGCAGGATAACGCCGAGTTCGCAGGTCTTTTCGACCGGTGCGGTGTGAAACCGCGGCAGCAGCCAGAGCGGATCGCCGAACACGCCGGCCCCTTGTGCATCCGGCGCCAGCAGGCGGCGACTGAACGGACCGCGCGTCGCATAGGTCGTGATCCGGGTGTCTGCCGGCGTCTGATAAGCGATCTTCGGCTTGTCGCCCTGATGCGGATTGAGGTTGGGCGAGGTGCCTGTTCCCCAGAAAGAAACGTCGCCGCCCGCAAACATGTGACCGATCGTGCCGACCGCCGCCAGCCGCGTGGCCTGGGACTTGGCAGCCATGTGATGCACCGGCAGGCCCGACATCATCGAAACGATAACGGCGGACAGGGCGTCACCAAGGTTGAGATAGGATTCCTTACCCGTCGTGGTCACCCAGGAGAGCGGAATGGTGCCCTCCGATTTAACAATATCAATGAGTTTTTGAGACAAATTCCACCATCGCGGCATTACTGAAATGGGCTTACCGGCCGCCCGGTATCGCCTTGGCCCTTTGGCCGAGCGTATACCATAGGCGAATAGTGTGCGAAAGTGGCGCGAGTAAGCCTATCCTTGCGGGGCGATCCCGCGCTTTTCCTACCGGCTTTGCGTGACCTGCAGGCGCGCAGCCGCAACGCCTGACGAGTTTTCATGTATCGCCTTTCCATGACGCCGCTGACGATCGAGACGCCGAGCGTGCTCTTCGATCTTTCGCGACTGGTGCGCAGCCGCCACAAGCCGTTCGGCACCGGCGTCGATCGCATCGACCTCGCCATCGGCCTCGACCTTGTCGCGCGCTTCGGCACCAACTGCCATTTTCTGCATGCAGGCATCCACGGCATCTGCCGGCTCGATCATTCCCTCGGCCGCGCCGTCCTCAGCCATCTCGATGCCGCCTGGAACGGCAGTCCCGGCGAACGCCTGGAGAAAAGTACCGATTGGCGCCTCTCGGTCATGCCCTTCGTCGATCGCATGTCACATCGCTTGCCCCGCTCGATCATCAACCGGCAGACCACCTATGTCGTTGCCTCCCATTCCGGCCTCGGCAAGGTGAAGGGTGGCATGAAGCGGCTCGATCCCAAGGCCGAGATGAAGCGGGTCGTCTATATCCACGATCTCATTCCGATCGATTTTCCGGAGTATCAGCGGCCGCAGACCTACAAGCAGTTCACCGCCTATCTCGATGAACTTTTCGATGCACCGGTTCAGGTCGTCGCAAATTCGAAGGATACGGCGCTGCGCATGCAGGCCTATGCCGCAGCGCAGGGCATGAGGCTCTCGGGCACGGAGGTGATCATTCCCACCCTGACATTCGGTGCCGCGGCTTCAGCGCCGGTCGCACCTGCCGTTCGCGCCATCATTGAGGATCCCAACCCCTATTTCGTGACGCTCGGCACCATCGAACCCAGAAAAAACCATCTTCTGCTGCTGGAGATCTGGCGCATGATGGCGGATCGACAACAGATCCCGCGCCTTTGCATTATCGGCAAGCGCGGATGGGAGAACGAGAACGTCATCGACATGCTGGAACGGTCGCCGGTCATCCGGGAACATGTGCTGGAGTTCGGCGGTCTCGGCGATCACGAGGTTCAGTTGCTGCTCAAGGGTGCGAGAGCCCTGCTCTTTCCCTCCTTTGCGGAAGGCCTTGGCATTCCTCTTCTGGAAGCGGGAGCACTGGGCGTTCCCGCCATCGTGTCGGACATTCCCGTGTTTCACGAGATTGCACCTTCGGATACTGTCTTTCTCAACCCGATCGACGGTTTGGGATGGATGCGCGAGATCCTTGCCCGAAGCGGGGAAGGCACAACAAACGAGACGGAAGGCCAGGCGTGAGCGTTACCTTTACCAATGTGCATAAGACGCTTCGTCAGAAAAACGAGAAGACGAAGGTGCTGGACGATGCCAGCGCTCTGTTCCCCGGCGACAAGATCACCGGAATCCTGTCGCCGCCCGGCGGCGGGAAGACGAGCACCGTGCAGCTGACCACGGGCAAGCTTCGTCCGGACCTCGGCAGCGTGCGCCGGGAATCGCTCGTTTCCTTTCCGGTCGCCGGTGGCGGTGTTTTCAACAATGCCCTGACGGGGCGGGAAAACCTCGCCTTTCTCTGCCGCGTCTTCGGTTTCGACCCCTTGCCGATCATCCGTTTCGTGATCGACTTTGCCGAGGTGGGCAAGGCGATCGACAAGCCGATGAAGCTGCTCAACCGCGACGAACGCACGCGCCTGCTGTTCACCTCGTGCTATGCGATTCCGTTCGAGACCTATATCGTCGACGAGACGCTTCTGGGTGGCCGCGGTGCGTTTCGCGAGCGGTGCGTGGAACTGGTCGAGGAGCGGATGCAGACGTCGGGATTCCTGATCTTCACCTCGTCGCCCGTGCTGCTGCGCCGCTATTGCAACGCATTCTTCACCATAGACCGCATGAAAATCACGCCGATGGACAGCACCGACGATGCCGTGGCCGCCATCGGCGAGGATCGCCTGAAGTTCGGCGCCGGCGATATCGAAGGCATTGACGAGAGCAGCGACGACACGTCCGTGATCAATCCGGGATGAGACCCGCCTTAGATCCACAAACCGACAGCCTGCCGGTCCTCACCTATGCCTTTCATATGCAGGCTTGGAAGAGAGAAGTGCTGCGCCGCTATTTTCCGGAGCGGACCTTCCTTTTCGTTCCCTTTTTCCTGAGCGAAACGCAGCTTCGGAAGGATTGGCTGGACCGGATCGATCTCGCAGCCTCGCCCGAGATTTTCGTCTGGAGCCTGAACCTGCCGGAAACGGTCCGGGCATTCGCACGTCGCAACGAAATCCCCGTCCATGTCGTGGAGGATGGTTTCATCCGTTCGGCCGTTCCGCATGCCGGTCGCACGCCGCCGCTATCGCTGATCGTGGACAGGCAGACGCCCTATTTCGACAGCCGGACCGCCTCCGATCTCGAAGACATCCTGCAACATCACGATTTCGAGGGAGATCCCCTGTTGATGGAGCGGGCGCGTCAAGGGATGGCGCTGCTTCTGTCGACGGGGATCAGCAAGTACAACGCGCCCTGGCGTGAGGTCGCCTTGCCATACGGACCCAAGCGCAAGCGACGGGTGCTGGCGCTGGGCCAAGTGGATGGCGATGCATCGATCCGTTATGGCTGCCCGCGGCCCGTGACCAACGAGGACATGGTGCGGCAAGCCGTTGCCGAAAACCCCGATGCCGAGGTTATCTACAAGCCGCACCCCGACGTGCTGAGCGGTGTTCGAAGCTCGTCCGCAGACCTTTCCGAACTGGCGCGCATCTGCACCGTCCTCACAGACCGCATCCCCCTGTCCCGTGCCTTCGAGACGATCGACCATGTCTACGCCATCACGTCTCTTGCCGGGTTCGAGGCGCTGCTTCGGGGGCTGCCCGTCACCGTTCTCGGCCTGCCCTTCTATGCCGGATGGGGTCTGACGGAGGATCGGCAGACAACGGCGCGCCGGCAGCGGCGCCTGACCATCGAGCAGGTGTTCGCCGCGACATATCTGCTGTATCCTCGCTATTTCCAGCCGGAGACGGGTGAGAACACGACGTTCGAGGCCGTCATCGGCGATCTCCGCCGCCCTGTCGCGCCTGCCTTTGCTTATCGGAAGCCCCCTTCGTGGCACGCCTCCGGCCCTTATGGGGTTCTGGGTTGGCGCCACGCACTGGCGCCGATCGTCGCCGCTGCCGTCAGACAGGTCGCAACGGCCGAAGATGCCGTTTACTACCGGCACTACCCGATCGACTTCTTTCGCGAGCGGCCCGAACGCGCCTTCCGCACCATCGGACGTCTCCTTTATCCTTTCGACGAAAGGCCGGACCGACAGAGCGATGCACCCTTCCGGTTGCTTCCGGAATGTCAATCGCCTAGATAACCAACGCAGTTTCGCTTCAGGACGTGGTCTTCCCATCCTTACAGACACATCTCCCCCTCGAGATGTGGGCTCGCCGCCCGCACCGCATTCGAGGGGACGAAGACAGGACGATAAGCATTCGATGACCAAGCCCCGCGTGATGATCGACGGTTACAATCTGGCCCTGGAAAAGGGGACGGGCATCGCCACCTATGCCCGCAATCTCAGCGGCCACCTGTCCGAACTCGGCTACCCCATCGACCTTCTCTATGGCGTTCGCGCTTCGGTCGGCAAAAATGCCCTGCTTTCGGAAGTCGGGTTCTTCGACCCGTCGACGCGGGCGCTGAAACCGACCGAGGTCATCAAGCGGCTGGCGACGTCGCCGCTCGGCACCACGGCGCGCCAGGTGCCGATCACCGGCAAGGTCATCGCGCGGCATGTGCCGGGCGGATTGCCCAAGCACGAGCGCATCTTCAACTCGCGCAATCTCTATACGATTTCGCGCTGGCACTTCCGCACCTACGGCCAGTTCATGCAGACGAGCTACGACCAGTCCGCCGACATCGCCCACTGGACGTATCCGCTGCCGATCAAGTTGAAGAATGCGGCGAACATCTACACGATCCACGACCTCGTGCCGCTGCGCCTGCCCTATGCCACGCTCGACAACAAACGCGAGTTCCTGAAGACCGTCCGCAAGATCGCCGACAAGGCCGATCACATCGTCACGGTCTCGGAGGTCTCGAAGCGCGATATCGTCGAACTCCTCGGCGTGGACGAAAGCCGGGTGACCAACACCTACCAGGCGGTCAACCTGCCGAGCCATATCCTCAACCGCGACGAGGACGAGGTGCGCAACGAGGTCGCGTCGATCTTCGGACTGGAGCACAAGAAATTCTTCCTGTTCTTCGGCGCGATCGAGCCGAAGAAGAACATCGGCCGGATCATCGAGGCCTATCTGGCGAGCCAGGTCAGCTATCCCCTCGTGATCGTCGGCCAGCTGGTGTGGAAGAACGCCAACGACCTCCGGCTTCTCGGCGTTCCCGGCGGCGGCAAGAAGACGGACGTCTATGACCCGACGATCGGTCACGTGACGCGCTCCTCCTCGATCGTACGCCTCGAATATCTACCGCTGAGCCTGCTGATGTCCCTGATCCGCTGCGCCCGCTCCGTCGTCTTTCCGTCGCTCTACGAAGGATTCGGCCTGCCGATCCTCGAAGCCATGCAGCTGGGAACGGCCGTCATCACCGGCAGCGAAGGCGCCAATCCGGAAATTGCAGGCGATAGCGCCATCGTGGTCGATCCCTATGACGTCAATGCGATCGCGCAGGCCATTCGCGATGTCGCACATGACGATGCCCTGATGCGGTACTACGAGGCCGAGGGCCTCGAGCGGGCGAAATTGTTTTCGCCGGAGCGCTATGCAGAGCGGCTCGATTCGCTCTACACCACATTGAAGTGACACCTTGATGCAGTCGATACGGAAGAGCAGCGATGAGTGACGAAAAGGCTCGGCTGGACGGTCTCGTGGCGCGTGCGCGCGAGACGGCAATTTCGGGTGCCAGCCCGGAGATCTCGGCCGTTCTCCTTGACATGGCGGCAGCGCTGGATGCAGCGCATAGCGCCGAGGAGACCGTTCGTCGCGAGGCTTTCCGCGAGGGTATCCGTGGTGCGGCCAAGGTCATCCGCAACCGGCAGGCAACCCCTGGCTCTCCCCTCGGCGACCTTCTCTCCTCGGCCAATGCCGATCCCGAAGCCTTCGCGAACGAAGTGTTGAAGGTCTCGGGCGGGGAACCCGTGACGGTGGCCGATCTGCGGCGGCTGCGCCAGAAGGTCAATACGGCGACCGAAGGCTCCGACGATATCGATGACGATCTGAAGCAGATCTATTATTCCGTGATGAACGAGCGAAATCCGACGGCCGCCGACATCCTGCCGCCGGGCTCCCCGTCCCGCTCGCTCGATGTGGCCACGTTCATTCTGGAGCGTATCCTGCGGGATGGCTGGTGGACGCTCGGCAATAGCGGCATCAATGCCAGCGATCAGCCGGTGGGCAAGGTCGGGCTGTCGCCGGCGCAGAGCTCGAAGCCCCAGATGGCGCCGACCCCGCCGCTCGCGCTGCTGTCCGCCCTCGTTCTCACGCTGATCGAGACCAGCAAGGGGCGCTGACGCAGGCGGCGCGGTGCCGAGCGCTTGCGCGCTTAGGCCTTGTTGCGCAGCCTGTCGGCGAGGTTCAGTTCCTTCACGTCATGCTGCAGCACCAGCCCCTGAAGCACCGGGTGCTCCCAGATGGTTTCGCCCGGACGGGCTTCAAGCGGTGCGACATCGAGCGGAAAGGCTGCGATCAACGCTTCCGCATCGAACGCCTTCGGCGTCCAGGCGCGGTCGATGGCGGAGATGAGATCGTCCCAATCGGTCAGTTCCGTGCGGGGCAAAGCATAGACGGGCAGTTCGGTGAGGCCGAGACCGCGGTAGAGATCGATAACCCGGGGATCGAGGTCGCAGGTCTCGTCGAGCTTTCGCATGTGCAGCCCGTTCACCGGACCATGCGTAGCAAAATGCAGACAGGGAATATTGTAGCTTTCGGCAAATACCATGCCGTGCAGGCTGGTGGAGACGATGCGTTCGCAGGCGAGGATCTCGTCGATCCGGGCTTTCATGTCGTCCATACCGATGGGCGTGACCGTGTTGATCAGGCGGACATGCGGAGCGAACGCCTCCGGTATTTTGTAACGCAGCAGCGTTTCCTTCAGGTGTGCTTCCGGATCGCGATCGGCCAGTTCCGACAGGTGGACGATGACGCCGAGCTTCCAGGTCTTTTCGACCGGTGGCGCATAGAACCGCGGCAGCAGCCAGACGGGATCGCCATAGATGCCGACCGTGCCTTCCGCCGAGCCGGTGATCAGCGCCTCCGACAGGGGCCCCCGCGTTGCCGTGACGTGAAACGTTGAGTCTTCGGAAGGCGCGAACGGGATCAACTCCTCCTTTGCCGCCGATGGATTGGTCCAGCGCGAGGACCCCGTACCCCAGAACCAGACCTCACCGCCGGAAACGCCATGCGCGATGGTGCCGACGCAGGCCATGCGCATCGTCTTGGAGCGGGAGGGAACCCGATGAACCGGCTTTCCGCTGAGGAGCGCCACCATGACCGGGCTCAGGGCATCGCCGATATTCAGGTAATCCATGGCCATCGTCGATCCCGCCCAGGAGAGCGGCACGGAGCCTGTCTTGCGGACCTGCTCGGCGAGCCTGTTCATCTTCATCTATCGACCTTCCCTGTTCCGAGCCCCGAGGGCGCGGCGGATCATACGTAAGTCATAAGGCAGAAATCGGAAGGCTGGCTGCGGATGCAGGCACCTTTCCCGCTTGCCTTCTGTCTGTCGTTCACACGTCCGTTTCCGGCACCGGCATGAGGGTGAAAAGTTCCTGCGCCAGCTTCACGCCGCGCAAGGCATAGCGGCCGATGGAGACCACCTCCCTGTCGCCGGGTGGCGGTGCCGCGGCCACGAAGGGCGAGGACATGACGACCGTGCGATCGACGAAACGGCAGAGCGAGGCGATGCGGCTGACCTCGTTGACGGCGGGTCCGATGACCGTGAAATCGAGGCGATCGGCGCTGCCGATATTGCCATAGAAGACGTCCCCGATATGCAGCCCGAGATAGACTTCGGTGGTCGGGCGGCCTTCCATGGCGCGGCGTGCGTTGAGATCGGCAAGCTTGCCCCGCAGGCGCCGTTCGGCGTCCAGCGCCCGACGACAGGCATCTTCCCGCTCTTCCGCCTTGAAGATCGCGAGCGTGCCGTCGCCGATCAGCTTTAGCACATTGCCCCCGGCCTCGTGGATGGAGGTGATGACCGCATCGGCGTAATCGTTGAGGAACGGAATAATCTCGTCCGGGGCGAGGCTTTCGGTGATGCGGGTGTAGTTCTGCAGGTCGGAAAACCAGAGCACTGCCGAAATCCGCTCGGCCTTGCCCCGGGTGATGCGCCCCTCGAGCACGTGGCTTGCGGCGTCTTCGCCGAGATAGACTTCGGCAATCGTCCGCGTGACGCGGCTGAGCGATCCTGCCTTGATGGCAAGGGCGAGGACGGGCACCAGTGAGCGCAGTGCATCGACCTCCTGATCCGAAAAACCACCCTCGTCGGCCGTCGTCCAGTGCGAGTAGAAACAGTCCATATCGCCGATATGGGCGTCCGGCGAGAAGCGGTGGATCATGGCGATATAGTCGCGATGACCGTCCGCCAGCAGCGTGTCCAGCGCATAGAAATCGGTGGGATCGCCGAAGCCGATCCGGCGGCGCAACTCGTTGCCGTTGGTTTCGCGCAGGTGGTAGAACGGCGAGCGCTTCCAGTTTTCCTCGGAGACGCCCTCGTTCGTCGGGCCGTATTCGAACATGCCCTTGCCCGGCTCGCGGCTGTCCCACTGGAAGGCGCGCCCTTCATAGACAGGGTGGAGGGTGTCGATGAGTGCGAGCCCCCTGTCGAGCGGCAGCCCGGCCTCGCGCAGATGCTCGCAGAAGCCACGCATGATCTCCATCTCGTCGGAGCCCTTGAGACCCTGCGTCGTCAGCCATGCGGAGATGCGTGCGATTTCGCCTGAGTCCATGTCCGCCACTCCCTGTACCCGTCGTCATGATGCTGCGGTTCCCGGCCCTCGGCTTCGAAACGGAACGGCAAGAAATTGTTCGAGGGTGTCGGGTTCTACTGCATATTCCGCCAAACCGGAATCGTTTTCAGTCCGATTTCCGAAAGGTCAGACGAACATTAAAATGCGTCGGGGTTTATGCCTCCTTCGACGTGTAGAGCGCGCGGGAGCGTTCGAGGTGGCGCAGCATGGCCTGCTCCGTGGCATCGGCGTCGCGGGCGACGATGCAGTCGATGATGGATTGGTGCTCGGAAAGCGTCACGGTTTCCTTGCCGGTCCAGATCAGCATGTGCGTGTGGTAGCCGCGCAACCAGGCGAGCATAGCTTCGCTGACGGCGATATAGATAGGATTTCCGGAGATGCGGGCGATGCGGGTGTGAAACTCCATGTCGGCGGCGATGAAGGCGGCAGCATCGTCCAGTGCCGCCTCCTGCCGAACGAGGATCGCCGCGAGGTCTGCGATATCGGCTTCAGTGGCCTTCACTGCGGCTTCCCGCGCCATGCCCCGCTCGAAGAAGATACGAGCGCTTTTCAGGTGCTCCAGCGTGTCGGAGGATTTCGCGAGCATCATCTGGGCCGTCGTATCCACCTGACGCAGGATCGACCGGGCCGTAAGCTCCAGCACCCGGGCGCGTTCTCCATGGGAGATGACGACGAGGCCCATATTGGCCAGTGCCTGCATCGCCTCGCGGATCGCCGGCCGCCCGACGCCGAAACGCTCCATCAGCTCCCGCTCCGAGGGCATTTCGTCGCCGGGATTAAGTTCGCCGGACGTGATCATCGCCTGCAGGCGGGAAAAGACCTCGTCGGACAGTTTTCGGCGCGTGATGGTTTCGGTCGGCTGGCTCATGAGGTTCCGGATATTTGTTCGATCCTGCATCTTCGCATGCCGCAACGCGCTTGGAAAAGGGAAACGCGTCCGCGCCTCGCTTTCTCCCCTGTCGCAACGCCTGCTGCTTCTGCGCATTTTCCGGTCATCGATACTTGCGTCATTGTTATACTCATTATACCAGTTCATCAACGACGATCTGCCGGAGCCGACAGGTCGAGACGGGGAGGAGAAGCCGATGATCACCGTGACCTATCGCATCGAGACGACGGGAAGCGTCGAGGCCATGGCTGCCAAAATCGCCAGCGACCAGTCTACAGGGACCTTCGTGCCGGTTCCGGGTGAAACGGAAGAACTGAAAGCACGGGTTGCTGCACGGGTGATCGCGATCCGGCCGCTTGAGCCCGCGACGACGCCGAGCTGGCCGGAAGCGCCATCGGATCACGGAACCATCCACCGGGCCGATGTGGACATCGCCTTTCCGCTCGATGCCGTGGGCACGGACCTCTCGGCGCTGATGACGATCGCCATCGGCGGCATCTTCTCCATCAAGGGCATGACGGGGCTTCGTGTCGTGGATCTCAAGCTGCCACCGGAATATGGTGCCGCCTATCCCGGCCCCCAGTTCGGCCTGCCGGGCAGCCGGCGGCTGACGGGCGTCGAGGGCCGGCCGATCATCGGCACGATCGTCAAGCCGGCCCTGGGTTTGAGACCGATGGAAACGGCCGAACTGGTCGGCGAACTGATCGGCTCCGGCGTCGATTTCATCAAGGACGACGAAAAGCTGATGAGCCCGGCCTATTCGCCGCTGAAGGAGCGCGTCGCCGCCATCATGCCGCTGATCCTCGAGCATGAACAAAAGACCGGCAAGAAGGTGATGTACGCCTTCGGCATCTCGCATACGGACCCCGACGAGATGATGCGCAACCACGACATGGTGCTCAGCGCCGGTGGCAATTGCGCCGTCGTCAATATCAACTCGATCGGCATGGGCGGCATGGCGTTCCTCCGCAAGCGCTCCGGCCTCGTGCTGCATGCGCATCGCAACGGCTGGGATGTTCTGACCCGGCATCCCGGCATCGGCTTCGACTTCAAGGTCTGGCAGCAGTTCTGGCGGTTGCTTGGCGTCGATCAGTTCCAGATCAACGGTATCGGCGTAAAATACTGGGAGCCGGACGAGAGCTTCGTCGAATCCTTCAAGGCCGTGTCCACACCGCTCTTTTCGCCGGCGGATTGCCCGCTTCCGGTTGCCGGATCCGGGCAGTGGGGTGGGCAGGCGCCCGAAACCTATCGACGCACGGGACGGACGACCGATCTTCTCTACCTCTGCGGCGGCGGCATCGTCAGCCATCCCGGCGGACCGGCCGCGGGCGTGCATGCCGTGCAGCAGGCCTGGGAGGCCGCCGTTGCCGACATCCCGCTCGAAACCTACGCGCTCGACCACCCTGAGCTTGCTGCATCCTTGAAGACCTTCGGCGGAAAGGATGCCTGACATGGCAGCGCCCCTGCTTCTCAGCTATTACGGCGATGATTTCACCGGCTCGACCGACGTCATGGAGGCGCTGGCCTCCCATGGCGTGGAGACCGTGCTCTTCCTGCGCATTCCCGATGACGCGCTGCTGCAGCGCTTTGCCCATTGCCGCGCCATCGGCCTTGCCGGCACCAGCCGCAGCGAGACGCCGGCGTGGATGGATGAACACCTGACGCCGATCTTTCAATGGCTGAAAGCGCGGGAAGCGACCGTCTGCCACTACAAGGTTTGCTCGACCTTCGATTCGGCCCCTGCGGTCGGCAATATCGGCCGGGCGATCGAGATCGGGCTCGATGTCTTCGGACAGGGTCTCGCACCCCTTGTCGTCGGGGCACCGCAGCTCAAGCGCTACACGGCCTTCGGCCATTTGTTCGCCGGCTATCAAGGCGACGTCTATCGTATCGATCGCCATCCCGTCATGAGCCGGCATCCGGTGACACCGATGAACGAGGCCGATCTTACGCAGCATCTCGGGCACCAGACAGAACTGCCGGTGGCGCTGGCCGATCTCACCATGCTCACGGATGCGCAGATCGATGCGCGCGCCGCAACGCTTGCCGGCAAGGGCATTCTGATGCTGGATGTGGACGGACCGGAGACGCAGAAGGCGGCAGGCGCGCAACTTCTCCGGCTTGCCAACCACGGTTCGCGGTTCATGGCGGGATCGTCGGGCGTCGAATATGCGCTGCTCCAGGCTTGGCGCTCCGCAGGGCTGGTCGAGGGCGCACGGGACTTTCCGTCTCCGGGTAAAGCAGACCGGATCGCGGTCGTCTCCGGCAGTGTCTCGCCGACCACGGAGCGGCAGATCCGGCAGGCGACCGGGGCGGACGGCTTCGACGGCGTGGCGCTCGATCCTCTGGCTCTTCTCGGGGAGGATGGCGAAAGCGTTATCGACCGCGCGATCCGGGAGGCGCAGACGAGCCTTGCCGCCGGCCGCAGCGTCATCCTGCATACCGCGCTTGGTCCGCAGGCCGACCGTGGCGGCGAGATCGACCGGGTGGTGGGCAGCCGGCATCGGCTGGGTCAGATGCTTGGCCGGATTCTTCTACAGTTGATCGAGAGGGAGGCCCTTGGCCGTGCCGTCATCGCCGGGGGCGACACGTCGAGCCATGCGCTCGGTGCGCTGAAGGTCGATGCCCTCACGACCCTGCTGCCGCTGCCGGAAACGCCGGGATCGCCGCTTTGCACCGCCCATGGCTTGCATGCCCCGACCAACGGATTGCAGATTGCATTGAAGGGCGGACAGGTGGGACGCGATGGCTACTTCGCCCAGATCCGCGACGGACGCGCGACATCGGCTGGTTGACTCATTATACCAGTCGCCCTTACATAGCCTGACCTGATCGGCTGGGCTGGACCCTGAACGACACTTTTCAAGGACATTGACCATGCCGAGTTTTCGAGGAGCGCTGATCGGTTGCGGCTTCTTTGCCGTCAACCAGATGCATGCCTGGCAGGATGTGGAAGACGCCGAGATCGTCGCCATCTGCGACCGCGACCCGGAGCGCCTGCGGATCGTCGGCGACCAGTTCGGGATCGCGCGCCGCTATAGCGACGCCGCGCAGATGATGGCGGATGGCGGCTTCGATTTCGTCGACATCGCCACCACGGTCAACAGTCACCGCGCGCTGGTGGAGATGGCGGCTTCGCACAGCCTGCCGGTCATCTGCCAAAAGCCTTTCGCGCCGACGCTCCGCGATGCCAAAGCCATGGTCGCGGCCTGCGAGGCAGTGGCCGTTCCCCTGATGATCCACGAGAATTTCCGCTGGCAGACGCCGATCCAGGCGGTGCGCAAGGCGCTCGAAACGGCCCAGATCGGCACGCCATTCTGGGGCCGCTTCTCGTTCCGCTCCGGCTATGACGTGTTCTCGGGCCAGCCCTATCTGGCCGAAGGCGCGCGCTTCATCATCGAGGATCTGGGCATCCACACGCTCGACATCGCCCGCTACATTCTGGGCGACGTCACGACGCTCACTGCCCGCACCAAGCGCGTCAATCCTGCGATCAAGGGCGAGGATGTCGCGACGATCCTGCTCGATCACGAAAACGGCGCGACCTCGGTCGTCGATGTCAGCTATGCCACCAAGGCCTCCGTCGAGCCTTTCCCGGAGACTCTGATCGAGCTGGATGGGACCGAAGGCTCGTTGCGGCTGATGCAAGGGTACCGGCTGGAGATCACGAATGCATCCGGCACGGAGATCCACGACGTATCACCGACCCTCCTCCCCTGGGCATCGCGCCCGTGGCACAATATCCAGGAAAGCGTCCTTGCCATCCAGCAGCACTGGACGGAACGACTGGCGAGCGGCGCGGAAACCTCGACGTCCGGAGCCGACAATCTGAAGACCTTCGCACTGGTGGAAGCGGCCTATGAAAGTGCGGCGACGCTGCAGCCGGTCGCGATCGGGCCGCTGATCGCATGACGGACGATGCGCTCGCGTTCCGCCTGACCGGCACCGTTCGCACTGAGCCGGCTTCCCGCGTGCTCGCGGCTGGAGGACTTTCGGCGGAGCTTTCCGGCGGCGCACTGCGCAACATCCGCTTTGACGGTGTGGAGGTGCTTCGCGCCGTGTCCTTCCTCGTGCGCGATCGTGACTGGGGCACCTACGATCCCGAGATCGAAGATCTTGTCGTGGATCAGCGCGCGGACGGATTCACCGTCATTTACAGCGCGACATGCCATGGCCCGGAGGGGACGCAGCTCGTGCTTCAGGCCCGGATCGAAGGCGACGACCATGGTCGGCTCGGCTTTTCCGGCACGGCTCGGTCCGAAACAGGATTCGAGACCAATCGCTGCGGCTTCTGCGTGCTCCACCCGATCGTCGGCGTCGCGGGAACGCCGGTTCGGGTCGAGCATGTCGACGGGACCCTTGAGGCGACCGTCCTGCCGGACCTTATCGAACCCTGGCAGCCCTTCAAGGAGATGCGCGCCATCACCCATCAGGCTCTACCGGGCGTCAGCGTGGAATGCCGGATGGAGGGCGATACGTTCGAGATGGAGGATCAGCGAAACTGGTCGGATGCCTCTTACAAGACCTATGTCCGCCCGCTTGCTCTGCCTTGGCCCTACCGGGTAGAGGCGGGCGTGGATGTTGCACAGCAGGTCACGTTGCAGGTCGTGGATGAGCGGTCTCGCCATGCTGATTCACGCTCGGCGCAGCCGGAAGGGCCGGTGAAACTAAGGCTTCAGGAAGGCCTTGCACAACCGCTGCCGCCCATCGGGCTCGTCGTCACGCCTGAGGAAGCGGCAGCGACGCAAGCCTTGCTTGACGCCGGCCTCGGCCCGCAGGCGCAGGCGTTGCTCTTCCATTTCGATCCGCTCGCGGGCCACGATGGTTCGGCATTCGATGCCTTCGCGACTTTTGCGCGCAAACATCCGGGATCGTCCACGCTGGAGATCGCGCTGCCCTGCCGGGAGCCCTTTGGTGACGAACTGCGTGCGATGGCGGCAGCGATGAACAAAGCAGGCTTCACGCCTGATGCCGTCATGGTGTCTCCCGCCGTCGATCGGCAATCGACACCGCCCGGCAGCGCATGGCCGGACTGCCCGCCGCTCGACGACATCTATGCCGCAGCGCGGGCGGCATTCCCATCCCAAGCGCTCGGTGGCGGCATGCTCAGCTACTTCACCGAACTGAACCGCAAGCGCGTGCCGGCGGCAGCACTCGATTTCATCAGCCATTGCACCAACCCGATCGTGCATGCGGCGGACGATCGCAGCGTCATGCAGACGCTGGAGGCGCTGCCCTTCATCACCCGCTCGGTGCGCGCGATCTACAGCGACCGGCGCTATCGCATCGGGCCCTCCACGATCCCCATGCGCCAGAACCCCTATGGCAGCCGGACGATGGACAATCCGGATGGCAGCCGGATTCCGATGGCGAACCGGGACCCGCGGCAGAACGGCCTTTTCGCCGCCGCCTACGCCATCGGCTATGCCATCTCGGTCGCACCGGCCGGGCTCGACCAGTTGACGCTTTCGGCCCTGACGGGCCCGTTCGGCCTGATCGCCGGCGCAAACGAACCCATTCCCGAGGGCGGGCGGCGACCGCTGTTTCATGCCGTCGCCATGCTTGCGGATCTCGCCGGCGCGAAGGCCACCATCATTTCATCCAACCGGCCAGATGCGGTTCTCGCAATGTGCGCGCAGAGAAAGGATGGCCGGACGATCCTTGCGGTCAACCTGACGCCGCTGCCGCAGGCACTCGATCTGTCGGCGCTCGGCATCGCTCCTGACGCATCGGCCTATCGGCTGGATGCGGAAACGATGATCGATGCTGCGGTCGGTGCGCTGAAAGCCGAACGGCTCGGCACCGGGGACGTTCGGCTCGGCGCCTATGGCGTGCTGCGGATCGACGGCTGAGCGCGCATTTTTCCGAAGCGGCGGCGTGCCGTTTGGGCTATCCTCATCGCTCGCGACTGTGATCGCCGCCCCCGGAGGAGCCCCGCTTATGACCCTCATCCGCACCCCTCTCGTGCATCTGACCCTTGCGATCGGCCTTGCCGTATCCCCTGCACAGGCGGCCTCGCCGCAGCCGGTTGCGGGCGAGAACGGCATGGTCGTCACGGCCCAGCATCTGGCGTCGGATGTCGGCGTGGAGATCCTGAAGCAGGGCGGCAATGCGGTGGATGCCGCAGTTGCGGTCGGCTATGCGCTGGCCGTCGTCTATCCCACGGCCGGCAATATCGGCGGCGGCGGCTTCATGACGGTGCGCCTTGCCGACGGCCGCACCAGCTTTCTTGATTTCCGCGAGCGGGCGCCACTAGCCGCGACCAAGACGATGTATCTCGACGAAAAGGGCGAGATCGCCAAGGGCCGCAGCACGGATGGCTATCTCGCCGTCGGCGTGCCCGGATCGGTGGCCGGTTTCGAGGCCGCGCGCACCCGCTTCGGCACCCTGTCGCGCGAGGCACTTCTGGCACCGGCGGTCAAACTCGCTGAGCAGGGCTTCACCCTCGATGGCGGCGATGTCACTTCCCTCGGCAACAGCCTGAAGAAGCTCGGCCGCGACCCCGCCGCCGCCGCGATCTTCCTGACGCCCGACGGCCAAGCCCCGAAGATCGGTGCGACTCTGGTTCAGCCGGACCTGGCGCGCAGCCTGGCTGCGATCTCGAAGACGGGGCCGGACGCGTTCTACAAGGGCGCGATCGCGGACGATATCGTCAAGGCGAGCGCGGAGAAGGGCGGCATCCTGAAGAAGGCAGATTTCGAGCGCTACGCGGTGCGCGAATTGAAGCCGGTCACCTGCACCTATCGCGGCTACGAGATCATCTCCTCCCCTCCGCCGAGCTCCGGCGGCGTCATCCTCTGCGAAATCCTCAACATTCTCGAAGGCTATCCGCTCGGTGAACTCGGCTCCGGTTCGGCGGCGACGGCGCATGTGATGATCGAGGCGATGCGCTATGCCTATGTCGACCGCAACTCGGCGCTCGGCGACCCCGACTTCGTCGAGAACCCGGTGGAGAAGCTGCTCGACAAGGCCTATGCGCAGGAGATCCGCGGCAAGATCGACCTTGAGAAGGCCGGCATTTCCGCCCAGCTTGCACCCAAGGGGCTCGGGGAAAGCCACGAGACGACGCATTACTCGATCATGGACAGCGCAGGCAACGCGGTCTCGGTCACCTATACACTCAACGGCTCCTTCGGCGCAGGCGTCGTCGCGCCCGGCACCGGCATCCTGCTCAACAACGAAATGGACGACTTCACCTCCAAGCCCGGCGCACCGAACCTCTACGGGCTCGTGCAGGGAGAGGCCAATGCGATCGCTCCGGGCAAGACGCCGCTCTCCTCCATGAGCCCGACCATCGTGACCAAGGACGGCAAACCGTTCATGGTCATCGGCAGCCCCGGCGGCGCCCGCATCATCACCATCACGCTCGAAGCCATCCTCAACGTCATCGACCATGGCATGACGCTGCAGGAGGCGATCGATGCGCCGCGGCTTCATCACCAATGGATGCCGGACACGGTGGCGATCGAGCCCTTCGCCTTGTCCGCCGACACGTTGAAGGTGCTTCAGGGCATGGGGCACGATGTCGGCCCGGACAAGAACTGGCCGGTCTGGGGTCAGGCCGCCGGCATCCTCGTCGGCGGCAGGACGGCGGCGGAGGCGGGCGAAGGTTCGACAGGCGCCCGATATTACGGCACCATGGACAGCCGCGCCGCCTCGGGCGCGGCGCGGGGGTATTGAGCGATCACGCAAACAGCGTGCGCATCGCCTCGATTTCGTTCTCGCGGATATCATGGCCGCCATTGTGCCACGCGAGCTGCGTGGTTGCGCCCTGCGCCGTGAAGTAGTCGGCCAACACGATGGTCAGCGGTGTCGGGCAGATGGGGTCGCGCTCGCCAGCGGTGACGAGGATGCGACGGCCAGCCAGCCCCTGTGCGGGTTTCGGCTGAAACGGAATCAGCGGATGCAGGAGTGCGGCCCGGTCGAAGAGATCGGGAAACTCCACCAGCACGTTCGCCAGAATGTTGGCGCCGTTGGAGAAGCCGAGGCCGAAGAT
This sequence comes from Ferranicluibacter rubi, assembly GCF_011603255.1. Taxonomy (GTDB): domain Bacteria; phylum Pseudomonadota; class Alphaproteobacteria; order Rhizobiales; family Rhizobiaceae; genus Ferranicluibacter; species Ferranicluibacter rubi. Next base: position 481,456 of record NZ_JAANCM010000001.1, read on the forward strand.
CTCCGACGCCCCGACCGTTTCGGCCGTCTTCCGCACGAAATCGGCAAGCTTCTGCGTGCCGCGTGCGAGATCCGCCATATCGTAGACGCCTTCGCCGGTGCGGCGGAAGAAGCGGGCCGCCCCGTGTTCCGAGACATCGCCGCGCGGCGACAGGATGGTTGCGTCGGGACGCATCTGGCTGGCGAAGGTGAAGAACTGGTTCTCGTCTCCGCCCGTGCCGTGCAGCGGCACGAGAAGCGGCGCGCCGGTCGCGCCCTTTTTGATGAGGTGCTTATAGTCCGTGTCGGTCATGACAAAACTCCTCCGGTATTGCCGCCGCATGTCCTGCGACGGCTCCGGTTCTGTGTGATTTCCTAATCGTTGGCGGTGGAAGCGCTCAGTCGAGCTTTTCCAGCTGCTGCTCCAGGATCGGCCGCAGGTGCTTGTGCTGCTGCGGCAGCTTCAGCGCCTCGCCCAGATGCGCCCGTTCCTCGTCGCGCTCGAAACCCGGCTCGTTGGTCGCGACCTCGAACAGAACGCCGCCGGGCGTGCGGAAATAGATCGCCCAGAAGTAATCGCGGTCGATGACCGGGGTGACCTGATAGCCCGTATCCATCAGCGCCTTGCGCACCTCCAGCTGGGCCGCACGGTTGTCGACGGCGAAGGCGACATGGTGGACGGAGCCTGCGCCCTGCCGGCTACCGGGTGCATCGGCCAAAGTCTCGATGTCGATGACACCGGCGGCCTGCGCGCCGGGTACGAGGAGGCGGGTGACGCCGTCGCGCGTCTCCAGCGTGTCATAGCCCATGAAGCCGAGCAGTTCCGATGTCGCGCCGGCATCCCGCAGCCGCAGGGCGACCGAGTGGAAACCGCGAATGGCGTGATCCTCGCTGATACCGCCTGCCGTCCATGGCGTGCGCGGATCATCGGCCGTCTCCACCAGCGCGAAGCCGTCGCCATCCGGCCCGTTGAAGGACAGGCGCTTCTCGCCGAAGGTCTCGCTCGGAGTCACCCCGGTCACGCCCTTCTTGGTCAGGCGATCGGCCCAGTAGGGAAGCGAGCCCTGCGGCACCGCGAAGACGGTCGTGCCGACTTCACCGGTTCCAGGACGGCCACGTGCGATGTGGGGGAACGGGAAATAGGTCATGACGGTGCCGGGCGTGCCGATCTCGTCGCCATAATAGAGGTGGTAGACGTCGGGCGCGTCGAAGTTGACGGTCTTCTTGATCCGGCGGAGGCCGAGGACATCCGTGAAGAACGCGTTGTTGACGCGGGCGTTTGCAGCCATCGACGTAACGTGATGGAGGCCCTTGATTTGGTCGATCATGATCTCATCCTTTCCTGCCCGAAGGTTTTGCCATTGTGGCGGCGACCGGGCGTTTGATGAGGTCAAGATGGTGCAGGATAGCCGGCCGCGATAGAGGATCGATACAGGACGGATTGTTCTCAAATCGAGAACGATCACGTTTCGTTGTTCACCTCTCAGGCAGCGGCGGCGAAGGTCTCTCCGCCGCCCAGGTCCTCCGTTTTCTAGGCGCGGTCGAGGGCGAACAGGACCGAGAGGGGCGCCATGCCCTGCGTGCTGTGCGTGCCGTAGAGCGTTTCGCCGGTTGCCGGCGGCAGGTCCGCGGCTACATCGCCGAAATTGGCGCGCAGCTGCAGGCGGCGGTCACCGAGCTGCCAGTCGATGGCAAGCAGCCTGCCTTCCGCCATAAGGACCGTGCCGGCCGAGAGCGTGTTGGGAGCGGCAACCAGCAGGGGGATGATGGCCCGTTTGCGGATGGCAATCAGCTCACGATAGAGGGCACGCCATTTCTGGCCTTCGTCGGTTTCGGACTTGGCCCAGTCGAGGCGCGTGTTCTCCATCGTCTCAATGGCGTTGGGGTCGGCAACGTCCTCGACGGATTTGCCGTCCGGAAGGCCGCCAAAATTGTCCATATCCGTGCGCCGGCCTTCGCGCACGGCCTTGCCGAGTTCGCCGTCATAGTCGGTGAAGAACAGGAAGGGACGCGTCTCGCCATATTCCTCGCCCATGAACAGCATGGGGATATGCGGCGCCAGCATGGTGACGACGGTGAGCGCCTCTAGCATCTCCTTCGACGTCAGCGTGATCAGCCGATCGCCGAAGGCCCGGTTGCCGATCTGGTCGTGGTTCTGAAGAAAGCCGACGAAAGCTTCCATCGGCACCGGCTCGCTCATTTCCACCGGCTTCTGCCCGGGATAGATATAGCCTTCGGTCAACGCGCGGGCGAAGTTTTCGACCGGCTTGTCGATGAACTTGCCGTAGTAACCGTTCTTCTCACCCGTCGCGACCACATGGGCCGCGTGGTGATAGTCGTCGTTCCAGTCGGCATCATAGAGCAGCGCTTCATTGTCGTCGCTGCGGCGCAGTTCGATGTGGTTTTCCGGATCCTCGGTGACAAGGTGGATGTGGCGGCCTTCGAACTCCGAGCGGGCGCGGCGCGCGATCTCGATCAGGACATGCGTTTCCGCATCGTCGAAGATCATGTCGATCGCATCGAAGCGCAGGCCGTCAAGCCGGAACTCGCGCAGCCAGTAGAGCGCGTTTTCGACGAAGAAATCGCGCACCGGCTGCTTGTTGTAGGCGATGGCCGCACCCCAGGGTGTCTTCTTCCCCTCGCGGAAGAAGTCGGGTGCATAGGCGCTCAGATAATTCCCGTCGGGTCCGAAGTGATTGTAGACGACATCCATGTAGACCATGAGGCCGAGCCCGTGCGCTGCATCGATGAAGGCTTTGAGATCATCCGGCGAGCCATAGGCATTGTGCGGCGCGTAGGGATAGACGCCATCATAGCCCCAGCCCCGCGTGCCGCCGAAGTGCGAGACCGGCATGAGCTCGACGGCCGTGATGCCGGTGTCCGCGATATCGGCCAGCTTGTCGATGGCCGCCCGGAAGGTGCCTTCCGGCGTGAACGTACCGACATGGAATTCATAGAGGATTGTTTCGGCCCAGGGCATGCCGGTCCAGCCGGCATGCTGCCACTGGTAGGCGTCGGGATCGACCAGCACAGCGGGGCCATGAACGTCTTCCGCCAGCGCGCGCGCTGCCGGGTCCGGCACGACCTTTCCATCCGGCAGGACGAAGGCGTACGTTGCGCCGGGCTTTGCGTCGGGAATGACGGCCTCGAACCAGCCCTCGCCAGCCTTGGCCATCTCGTGGTCCTTGCCATCCAGCCGCAGCGTCAGCGTGTCTTCACCCGGCGCCCAGAGGCGGAACCGGGCGCCGCCCTCGGCCAAAAGTTCAGGTCCCCAGGCTGTCGTCTGCCGGTTTTCGGAAGGTCGTACGCTCTCGGTTGTCATCAGGGAGTTCATCCTGTCCTCGTATCGGTTCTGGGTTCGGCGCACTGTCTGCGCCCGTCCGGCTGGCCTGCGATCCGCCCTTCAACAAGCGGATCCGGGCAAAGGTTCCGGGCGCACTCGCGTGTTTGCTGCATTGCGAAGGAAATGCGTCGCGTGGCCACGAAATCCAGTCCACGAAGCGACGGACAGGCAATGTTTATTGCTGACTGAACTTGTTCATGCTCCGGCCGTTAGCATGCGATAGACGCAGACCGGCACCTTCCGGCTCCCGGCAGGCCAGCACGACGTCGCCGAAAAACAAGATTCCCTCTTCGAGAGGGAACAAAATGATGCGACGCACAATTTCTGATCCGATCAACACAGGGGACGTTTCATGGACGCCAAAGTCAATCAATACGCGGTCGAGCCGGGATCGTGGCATACGCTCGGGGCAACGCCCGACAAGGACGGCGTCAATTTCGCGATCTTTTCGGCACATGCCGAACGCATCGAACTCTGCCTTTTCGATGACAGTGGCGCCGTCGAAGTTGCCCGCATCGAGCTTCCCGAATACACGAACGAGATCTGGCACGGCTACATCCCCGGCCTGAAGCCCGGCGCTCTCTATGGCTATCGTGTCCACGGACCGTTTGATCCGGAGCGAGGGCATCGCTTCAATCCGAACAAGCTTCTGGTGGACCCCTACGCCCGCGAACTGGTTGGCGACGTGGAATGGTCGAAGGCGCATTTCGCCTATGACATGGACGCCGAGACCGACAAGGATCTGACCTTCAACACGCTCGACAGCGCGTCGGTGACGCCGAAGGGCCGCGTCATCGATCCGAAGACCTACGACTGGAAGGGCGATCGCGGCCCAATCATCCCCTGGTCGAAGACGATCTTTTACGAAACGCATGTGAAGGGCTTCACCAAGCTGCACCCGGCCATTCCGGAAAACATGCGTGGCACCTTCGACGGCATGGGCCACAAGGCAGCCGTCGACTATTTGAAGAGCCTCGGCATTACCTCGGTCGAACTGCTACCGACCCACTTCTTCCCCGATGACAGCATGCTGGTCGACAAGGGGCTGCACAATTACTGGGGCTACAACACGCTCGGCTTCTTCGCACCAGCCACGCGTTATTACGGTCCACGCGCTCTCGATGGCTTCCGCGACATGGTTCGCGCCCTGCATGATGGCGGGCTCGAGGTCATTCTCGACGTGGTCTACAACCACACGGCCGAAGGCAACGAGCTTGGGCCGACGCTCTCCTTCAAGGGCATCGATAACTTCTCCTACTACCGCACCCTGCCCGACAATCACCGCTACTACATCAACGACACCGGCACCGGGAACACGGTCAACACCTCGCATCCGCGCGTGCTGCAGATGGTGACGGATTCTCTGCGCTACTGGGTCGAGGAAATGCATGTCGATGGCTTCCGTTTCGACCTCGGCACCATTCTCGGCCGCGAGCCGGAAGGTTTCGACGAGCGCGGTGGTTTCTTCGATGCGGTCTCGCAGGATCCGGTTCTCTCCAAAGTCAAGCTCGTCGGCGAACCCTGGGACATCGGTCCCGGCGGCTATCAGGTCGGAGGCTTTCCGCCCGGCTGGGCCGAGTGGAACGACAAGTATCGCGACACGGTCCGCGATTACTGGATGGACACAGACGGCACGGCGCCCGACTTCGCGGCTCGCCTGTTCGGCTCCGGCGATATCTACGACCTTCGCGGCCGTCGCCCCTGGGCGAGCGTCAACTTCGTCGCCGCACATGATGGCTTCACCATCAACGATCTCGTTTCCTACAACGAGAAGCACAACGATGCGAATGGCGAAGACAACAAGGACGGCCACGGCGACAACCGCAGCTTCAACTACGGCGCCGAGGGTCCGACCGAAGACGAGACCATCAACGCCACCCGCGAACGTCAAAAGCGGAACTTCCTTGCGACGCTGCTGCTGTCGCACGGCACGCCGATGATTCTCGGCGGTGACGAGTTCGGCCGCAGCCAGATGGGCAACAATAACGGCTACTGCCAGGACAGTGATATCAGCTGGATCCACTGGGAGAACCTGCCGCCCAGCGCCGATGTGCTACGCGACTTCGTCCGCCGGCTGACGACACTGCGCGCGACCCAGCCGCTGCTGCACCGCGAGAACTGGCGCGACGGCATGGTCATCACCTGGCTGAATGCAGGTGGCGGCGAGCAGACCGAGGAGCAGTGGCAGGACGGCGGCGGCACCACCATCGGCGCCCTGATCTCGCGCGACGATCTCGTCGGAAAGGACGGCGTCTGGTCGCATATTCTGATGATCTTCAACCCGCATGATGGCGTCGTTCCCTTCGCCCTTCCCGAGTCGCCCAGCGGCAGCTGGGTGCTGGAACTGACGACGGACGATCCGGCTGTCGAAGCGCAGCCTGTGGATGCAGGAGAAGCGTTCGACATGCAGGCCCGCAGCCTCGCGGTCTTCCGCCCGGCCTGATCATTTGAGACCGGCCCGCACTACGCGGGCCGGTTCAATTTCCGAACAAGAAAAAGCCGGTCAGACGCAAGGTCAGGCCGGCTTCTTTGGTTCAATACGATGATAGGATCAGGCCGTCGCCTTTTGCGCCTTTGCGATCACCTTGCCATACAGCTCAGCATATTGCTCGGCGCTGCGCTCCCAGGAGAAATTGGCCTTCATGCCCTGGTTCTGCAGACGAGCCCATTTCTTCGGGTCGCGATAGGCGTGGAAGGCCCGGTGGATGGCGAGGCGGAGATTGTCGCTGGTGGCAGGGTGGAACTGGAAACCGGTGGCGACGCGCGCGGACATGGCGGCGTCGTTGGCGTCGATGATCGTTTCCGACAAGCCGCCCGTGCGGGAGACGACGGGTACGGCACCATAGCGCAGTGCATAGAGCTGCGTCAGGCCGCAAGGCTCGAAGCGGGAGGGCTGGATGATAATATCCGTGCCGCCGTGCACGAGATGCGCCGTTTCCTCGTCATAGCCGATACGGACGCCGATTTTGCCAGGATGTCGCCCCGCAGCGAGCAGTAGCTGCGTTTCGATGTCCTTGGAGCCCTTGCCCAGCACGATCAACTTGCCGCCGAGCGCCGCAATCTCCTCCGCGACCTCAGCCAGCATGTCGCCGCCCTTCTGCCAGGTAAGGCGGGTGACGGCTGCGAGAACAGGTCCGGGGGTCGCGTCCAGCCGGAACGTCTCGAGCAGCCGGGCCCGGTTGATGCCCCGGTTACGGATATGGCGGACGTCGTATCGTGCCGGCAGATAGGGGTCGGTGGCAGGGTCCCAGATCTCGCTGTCGATGCCGTTGACGATACCGGTGAAGGTATCGAGACGCGACAGAAGCGCGCCTTCCATGCCCATTCCGAGTTCCGGCGAAACGATCTCGCGGGCATAGGTCGGGCTGACGGTGGTGATCGCGCTCGCGGTGCGGATGCCACCCTTGAGATAGCTCATGTCGCCGTAATATTCGAGGCAATCGATCGACAGCGCCTCGGGCGGAAGACCGATATCCTTCAGGTGGGCGGCGGAATACTGGCCCTGAAATGCGAGATTATGGATGGTGAGAACCGACGGGATCGCCCGGGCATTGGCGGAGTAGCGCATATAGACGGATGTCAGCGCCGTCTGCCAGTCATGGGTGTGCACGAGATCCGGCGTCCAGTCCGGCAGAAGCCCGCCTGCGACGGCCGAGGCCACGTAGGAGAGAACCGCGAAGCGCTTCCAGTTGTCGGGGTGGTCGATGCCATCCTCGCCGACATAGGGGCCGCCGGGACGATCATAGAGCGACGGTGCGTTCAACACGAGAAGATCGAGACCCTGGCATTCCGCTTCGAGCAGCCAGGCAGGGTTACCGAAGAGATCCGGGAAAAAATGCACCGGCCGCGCATCTCTTACCTCGGCGAGAACGGAGGTATAGCCGGGGATCAGGCTGCGGGTGCGATACCCGCGCGCGGAAAGGACTTTCGGCAGTGCCCCGGTCACGTCGGCAAGGCCGCCGGTCTTGATCAGGGGGAAGATTTCCGACGTCACAGACAGTACGTTCACGCAGGTCACGTTCCTCTTTGCAATCCGGTTGGATTGCCGGCTGAAATGGAGGTCGGGAGAAAAGCGAAACACCTCTTGCTCCGATGATGGAGGAAAGCGGACCCCGTGTCCGCACAAAAATTGAGGAGCAGGTGAGAAACTTGTGCAGTGCGATTGGGAGGTGCGCCGCGTGCGCAGAATGTCGGGCGGGAGCCGTCGTCGCGAAGAAAATCAGGCACCGGGCAATGCCGGCGCCTGTGCGGTCTCAGACCGTCTTGCGCTTGCGCTTTGCACCGGGATTTCCAGCAGCGCCGCCGTCCACAACCGACAGCGGAGGCTTTGCCTTATCGGCATTGGCAGGCTTGTCGACAGGTGCGGCATCCTCCTCAGGCTCACCGAGCACGGAGGTGTTTTCGGCATTGGCAAGCTCTTGATAGGCTTGGCCCCAATGCTCGTCATGCCGACCTTCCGGCCGGCCTTCGGATTCCCACAAGGCATAAGCCCGCTTCTTGATCAGGTCTTCGTCTTTCTCGGTCATGGCCTTCTCCCTTTGATAATCGGACTACCGCCACTCCCAAATCAGGGAGGGTCAATTTGGTTCCAGATCAGACAGAAATTTTACCTATTCCGGCGCTCTTTTAGAGGGAGCGACGAAGGTCCTTGGAGACAGAGTGTCCGCGTGGCCCCTGCGGTCGACACGACGGCTGGATGACGGTCGAAACCGCCCTATCTAGCGCTCACGGATCGTCTCGGCGCAGGCCCTTATCGCCGACGCGAAGAATCCGCCAAGTCACTGCCGCAACATGCGGCTTTCCGGAGTGTGTCATGAGAAAACGGATTGTTCTAGCCATTGCTGCCGCATCAGCTTTTGCCGGCCTGTCGCCAGCCGCCGCGCAAACGCCCAAGATCGAGGACGTCTGCGTGCAGGTCGCAAAGCACCTGCTTCTTGCCGAGACCTTTCAGACCGGCGTCGTCCAGTCCTTTCCGGAACTGAAGCCGCCGGGCGCCCGCCTCACCTTCTCCACCCGCGAAGGCGTCGAGAAGAAGGACATGGTGGATTCCATCGAGTGCGAATTCCAGAACACCGCCGCACCGTTCGACCTGCAGCGCTTCTGCGTGTCCAGCACCTGCTATGGCCCGAACGAGCGCAACGAGGCCAACAAGCGCCGCTTCGAAGAAGTTCGCGCGCTTCTGAAACGCGACGGCCTTTAGTTCAACGCAAAGCGCCATCGCGACCCCGCCGCGATGGCTCTTTCTTTCGAACGATATGTAGGGATGAGGCGGCTACCGCTTCAGGACGTGCCGACGCCGAAAGCCGTCAGCGTGTTGCGGCAGGCGCGCTGGAAACACTGGGCGGGGCCTTCGAGGCCTGAAGCCTGGCGGCTGACGCGGGCGCCTTCCAGCAAGAGGAGCAGGGTATCGGCAAGGGTTTCGGGCTCCTCGATGCCCGTCCGCCGGCAGAGATCCGTCAGTTTTTTGCGCTGCAGGATCTTGAATGTCTCGATGACGGCATGGGCCGGATGGCCCGCCTCCTTGAGTTCCACCGCGGCATTGGCAATGTCGCAACCGAACTGGTCGCGCTGGAGACAATCCGAAAGGGCCGTCACCCAGGCACCAAGCTGGGCGTTCGCATTATCGGAAAACCGCGTCTCAATGTCCGCCCACATCGCGCCGCTCTTTTCGGAGGTCACGCGAAGCGTCTCGCAGACAAGGTCGTCCTTGGAGCCGAAATGCCGGTAGAGCGTCATCTTGTTGGTCGACGCCGCCTCGGCGATCGCATCGACGCCGATGCCGCGGATGCCGTGCTGGCGAAACAGTTCGCAGGCACTGGTGACGATACGGTCACGTGGAGCGACCTTTACGGAGGACAGACCGGGGGGCGATGTCGATTCCTGGTCCGGCTTCACAGTAGAGCCACGTTTGGCGTTTTTATTCACGACAGCGATTGACATGGGTGTGACCGTTCGGTAACAAATGACGTGTTACTTACCGGTAACACGCTAAAGCATTTCGGTCAAGGACAGGCCCAACCCCACCTGCCCTCGGCTGTGGACGACACGAAGGAGAAGGCCATGAACATGGCACATGACGATCTGACCCTAAACGAGGTGCTGACCGATCCGATGATCCGCGCCGTGATGCGGGCCGATGGCGTGACCTCCTCGCAGTTCAAGACGCTGCTCTATTCAGCAGCGAACGCGCTGGAGCATGCCAAGCCCGAACCCGGCGGCGCCCGCACCCATGCAGCCAAGCTTCTGGCCGCACCGAAACGCCGCCTGCTCGCCATGGTGCATCCGCTGGCGGTGCGCTCCGGCTCCGCCTGCGCTGCCTGTTATTGATTGTCGTCTCGCTGGCTTGGCTTCGATCAAATCAGCCCGTGAGGCACACGCCCTGTTCCCGGGCGAATGAAACCCGACCGGAAGGACCTCCTCCGTTCGGGTTTTTTGTGTCTGCTGCAGGGTGATGGTGTCAGACGCGGACGGCGAGTTCCTCGAAGTCCTGCGTTCCGAAGAATTTCAGGTAACGCTCGACCTCGGCCGGGTCGCCCGTCGCCTTGCGGGGGTTGTCGGACAGCTTGACGGCCGGGCGGCCGTTGGCGTCGATGACCTTGCAGACGATGGAGATGGGGTTGAGACCGCTGACCTCCGTCGGTGCGCAATCGGCAAAGTCGTTGGTAAGGTTGGTGCCCCAGCCGAAGCTCATGCGCACCCGGCCCTCGAAATGCCGGTAGGTCTTGACGATCATCTCGACATCGAGCCCGTCGGAGAAGATCAGCAGCTTTTCCCTGGGGTCGCGGCCATGGGCGCGCCACCAGTCGAGGATGCGCTCGCCGCCCTCGATCGGCGGGGCGCTGTCGGGGCGGAAACCGGTCCAGTCGGCGACCCAGTCGGGCGCATTCTTGAGGAAGGCCGCCGTTCCGAAGGCGTCCGGCAGGACGATCAGCAGGTTGCCGCCATAAAGACGGTTCCAGTCCTGCAGGACCTTGTAGGGCGCATCCGCAAGTTCGGCATCGGTCTTGGCAAGGGCTGCTGCCACCATCGGCAATTCATGGGCATTGGTGCCGAGCGCCTCGAGATCGGTATCCATGGCGAGGAGCACATTGCTGGTGCCGGAGAAAGACTCGCCGATGCCTTCCTTCAACGCCTCGACGCACCAGCGCTGCCACAGAAACGAATGACGGCGGCGGGTGCCGAAATCGGAGATGCGCAGGTCAGGCACCGCCCGCAGCTGCTCCACCTTCGACCACATCTTCGCCTTGGCGCGGGCATAGAGAACGTCGAGTGCAAAGGGGCCCATGCCCTTCATGGCCGTGCGCGAGCGCAGTTCGTTGACGATGGCGAGCGCCGGGATTTCCCACATGCTCGTATGCGTCCACTTGCCGGGAAAGGTCAGCTCATACTGGCCGTGGCGGCGCGAAAGCTCGTAGTCCGGCAGCTGGAAATCGGCCAGCCAGTCGAGGAAGTCGGGTGAGAAGATCTGCTTTCGACCATAGAAGGTGTTGCCGGCGAGCCAGATCATTTCCTTCTTGGTGAAGCGCATCGTGCGGACGTGATCCAGCTGCTCGCGCAGTTCCTGCTCATCGATCTCCTCCGTCAGAAGCACCGTCTTGGTGCGGTTGATCAGCGAAAAGGTCGCATCGACATCCGGGTAAAGACGCCAGATCATCTGCAACATCAGGAGCTTGTAGAAGTCCGTATCCAGGAGGCTGCGCACGACTGGGTCGAGCTTCCAGGCATTGTCGTAGACGCGCCGCGCAATATCCGTCTTCGTCATGCCGTATCCTCGCATCCGCGCGAACGGTGAAACCGCAGCGGATATTCCTCCGGCGCTGCACTCTTGATGGCGCAACGAACTGCATCTTCATGCCACGCCAAACCGCTGCCTGCAACACGTGCGGGCCATCGAATACTCCCCACAACATAACATTCAATCGTCACATAATATCATTCATAATGTTGTATTTCTGCACGAGACTGTTTATATGGCTCTGAGGATGGAGATCGCAGTGGCTTTGAAACCGGACGATCGGCGGCAGGAGATCATGGATATTCTGATGGAGGCAGGCTCTGCTTCCGTCGAGGATCTGTCTCTGCGCTTTTCCGTCAGCAAGATGACCATCCATCGCGACCTCGACGATCTCGAGCAGGCGGGCCTCTTGCGCAAGGTCCATGGCGGGGCGTCCATCCAGTCGAGCGCGCAGTTCGAGAGCGACTTTCGCTACCGCGAGAAGATGGCGGCCGAGGAGAAACGGCAGCTCGCATCCCATGCCGCAACACTGGTGGAGCCCGGGCAGATCATCATCATCGACGACGGCTCGACGGCCGGCGGGCTTGCCGATCATCTCGCGACCATCCGGCCGCTGACGGTGATCACCAACAACCTCTCCGTCATCGTCAAGCTCACCGCCATTCCCGGCATCGAGGTCATCTCGCTCGGGGGGCAGTACAGCCGCAAGTTCAACGGTTTCTTCGGTATCGTCACGGAGGAAACGCTGTCGTCGCTGCGGGCCGACATCGCCTTTCTCTCCTCATCCGCCATTCAGGGGGCCGCCGCCTATCATCAGGATCAGGAAGTGGTGAAGACCAAGCGCCAGATGATGCGCTCGGCAAGCCGCAGCTACCTGCTGGTGGACCACGCGAAATTCGGCAAGCCGGCCCTGCACTTCCTGACGGGACTGGACGGTTTCAGCGCCGTTATCACCAGCGACCGCATCGACGCCGGCCACGAGGCTGCGCTGAGCGATGCCGGCATTTCGATCATCAAGGTCTGACGACCGGGACTTCACGACGAGGAGCATGCAGTGAAAACGAACGGCATCTGGGTTGGAACGAGCTGGAAGATGAACAAGACGCTCAGCGAGGCCATGGCCTTCGCCGACGGCCTGGGGACGAGCGACGCCGCGCGCGATCCGCGCATCCAGCGCTTCGTCATCCCGCCCTTCACCGCCGCGCGCGAGGTCAAGCAGCGGCTGTCCGGCACCAGCGTCAAGGTGGGCGCGCAGAACATGCACTGGGACGATGCCGGCGCCTGGACCGGCGAAATCTCCGCACCGATGCTGACCGATTGCGGGCTCGATCTCGTGGAGCTCGGTCATAGCGAACGGCGCGAGCATTTCGGCGAGACCGACCGGACCGTCGGCCTGAAGACCGCAGCCGCCGTTCGTCACGGCCTGACGCCGCTGATCTGCATCGGTGAGACGCTGCCCGAGCGCGAGGCCGGCGAGGCGGACGCCGTTCTCAAGCGGCAGGTCGAAGGCGCGCTGTCCGGGCTCACCGGCGCTGACCGGGAAAAGCCGGTCCTTCTCGCCTACGAGCCCGTCTGGGCCATCGGCGTCAACGGCATTCCGGCATCGGCCGACTATGCCGACGACCGCCATGCCCGCATCGCCGAGGTGGCGAAGGCCTGTCTCGGCGTTTCCGTGCCCGTTCTCTATGGCGGCAGCGTCAATCCCGGCAATTGCGCGGAGTTGATCGCCAAGCCCCATATCGACGGCCTCTTCATCGGCCGTTCCGCCTGGAATGTCAGTGGTTATCTCGACATCCTGACCCGCGTTTCATCCGCTCTCTGACATCAACAAAAGCCTGAAAGGAAACAGCCATGAAAATCGCCATCGGAGCCGACAGCGCCGGCAAGCCGCTTCTCGACGTCATCGCCAAGCATCTCGCGACCCGCAATGATATCGAGGTCACCGACCTCAGCCAGCAGGGCTTCTATGCGGACCTGTCGCAGAAGCTCGCACAGACCATCGTCGACGGCGAGAACGAGCGCGGCATCCTCTTCTGCGGCACCGGCATCGGCGTCAGCATTTCTGCCAACAAGGTGCCCGGCATCCGGGCGGCGCTGACGCACGATACCTATTCGGCGGAACGCGCCGCAAAGTCGAACAATGCCCAGATCATTACCATGGGCGCCCGCGTCATCGGGCCGGAACTCGCCAAGGCGATCGTCGATACCTGGCTTGCTTCCGAGTTCGATCCGAGTGGCTCGTCGGCCGACAACGTAAAGGCGATCGATCGTCTCGACACCGCGAAATAACATTCCCTTCCGCCGGTCGCGCAGATCCTCCCTCGCGATCCCGGAAACAGACGCCCGGCAGCGATGCCGGGCGTTTTTCGTTGCACATCGATCAGGCGCGGACGCGCAGGAGGCGTAAAGCGTTGATGGTGACGAGCACCGTCGCCCCGGTATCCGCCAGGATGGCCGGCCACAGGCCTGTGATGCCAACCACGGTCGTCACGAGAAACACGGCCTTCAGACCGAGCGCGACGGCGATGTTCTGGCGAATGTTGGCCATGCAGCGTTTCGACAGATCGATCAGCGCCGCGACATCGGCGATGCGCCCGTGGAGAATGGCGGCATCCGCGGTTTCCAGCGCCACATCCGTACCGCCGCCGATGGCGATGCCGATATCGGCGGCCGCCAGTGCCGGCGCATCGTTGATGCCGTCTCCGACCTTGGCAACCGTCGCGCCCTGCGCCTTCAGTTCGCGCACGATGGTCTGCTTGTCCTCAGGCATCAGTTCGGCCCGCACGTCGATGCCGAGGTCACGCCCGACGGCCTCTGCGACGCGGCGGTTGTCGCCGGTGAGCATCACGGTGCGGATGCCGGCTGCCTTCAGTGCCACAAGTGCCTGCCGTGCGTCCTTGCGCGGCTCGTCGCGCATGGCGATGGCGCCGGCCACCTGACCATCGATGACAAGTACCGACACGGTCTTGCCATCGTCGTTGAGCGCTTGGATCGCACTTGACTGCTCGGCGGAGAGCGGCGCGATCTCGCCTGCGGCACGGGGCGAGCCGAGGAAAAGCTTTTGCTGGCCGACCGTGCCCGTGACCCCTTTGCCGCCCAAGGCTGATGCGCCTTCGGCTGTGGGATAGGCAATGCCCTCCGCCTCCGCCCGGGCGAGGATGGCGAGCGCCAGAGGATGGCTCGACTCCGCATCGAGCGCGGCCGAGAGCCGCAGGATGTCGCTCTCCGCAACCGCGAAGGCAAGAATATCGGTGACGACGGGACGGCCTTCGGTCAGCGTCCCCGTCTTGTCGAAGGCGACGGTATCGACCGTGCCGAGCTTTTCGAGGACGGCGCCGCCCTTGACCAGCAGGCCTCGGCGGGCGCCTGCCGACAGGGAGGCGGCGATGGCGGCCGGCGTCGAGATGACCAGCGCGCAGGGGCAGCCGATGAGCAGGATGGCGAGACCCTTGTAGACCCACTCCGACCAGGATCCTCCCGCCAGAAGCGGCGGCAGGATGGCGACCAGCGCGGCGACCACGACCACGCCCGGCGTGTAGTAACGCGAGAAACGATCGATGAAGCGCTCGGTCGGCGCCTTTGCCTCCTGCGCTTCCTCCACGAGGCGCACGACCCGGGCGATGGTGTTATCGGCCGCTGCCGCCGTCACCGTGACGCGCAACACGCCTTCGCCATTGACGGTGCCGGCAAAGACCGGATCATTCGCGGTCTTGCGGACGGGCACGCTTTCGCCCGTCACCGGCGCTTCGTCGATCGCGCTTTCGCCGGAGATGATATCGCCATCGGCCGGAATGCGGTCGCCGGGGCGGATGCGGATGATGTTGCCGGGAACGAGCGTGTCTGCCGGCACCTCGCGCGTGGCGCCGTTGTCATCGAGGAAAGCCGTTTTCGGCACGAGATCCGACAAGGCCTGGATGCTGCGCCGCGCCCGGCTGGCCGCTACACCCTCCAGCAGTTCGCCGACGAGAAACAGGAAGACGACGGCCGCCGCCTCCTCGCCCGCATCGATGATGACGGCGCCGATTGCCGCGATGGTCATCAGCATTTCGATCGAAAAGGGCGTTCCCGCCAGCGCCGCCATGATGGCGCGCCGGCCGATGGGCACGAGGCCGACGAGAAGCGCAATGAGGAAGGCGTTCGAGGCGAGCGGGGGGAAGAGGTGCCCGACCGCATAGGCCAGCACCAGGGCACCGCCGCAGAGAAGTGTCAGCCGGCCCTTGTCGGAGGCCCACCAGGGCCCGGACGTTGGCCCGTGGTCGTGCCCGTGCAGGCCCGAGGATGGAGCGGCAGCCGCGTTTGCCGGACTCTGATCATGTTGATGATGCTTGTGGTCATGGTCGCCTTGGCCGTGGCTTTCATGTTCATGGTCGTCATGGGCGTGCCCTCCGCAGCAGGCCGAGGCCTGCGGAGCCGTTTTTACCGGCGTCCGGTTTGCGGGCACGGTCTTGTAGCCGAGACCCGACACCTTGCGGGCCAAAGCGGGAAGGTCCGTCGTCTCGTCATGGTGGACGGTCATGGCCTGCGTTGTCACCGAGACCGCGACATCGGCGACGCCCGGTAGCCGCCGGACGGCTGTGTCGATCTTGGACGCGCAGGAGGCGCAGTCCATGCCTGAAACGTCGAATCGTGTTTGCCGCATCTCGCCCATCATCATCTCCGTCACGTGATGAACCCCTTGTAAAGGCTCTAGCGACTAGAGCTACAAGACCGAAAATGATGGGACATGCGTTTCCTGCATCCGAGCCGGACGCGCAGGCGTAAGACGGGCAGCATAAGGATACGAGGATCATGGCCGAGAGCGAGGACGAACAACGCGACGAGGCGCGCTCAGCGGATCTCGACCATCGGCCCCTGATTGTCACGGTCGAGATGGAGGCGGCGGCGCAGGCACATTTCGATCATCTGCGGAGCCGGTATTTCCCGCCGGAGCGAAACTGGCTTTCCGCGCATATCACGCTGTTTCATGCCCTGCCGGGCAAGGAACGAGAGGCCATAGCGCAGCATCTCGCGCAGGCTGTTGCCGGGCGATCGCCGATCACGGTGACGGTCGAGCGTGTGCGCTTCCTTGGAAACGGCGTTGCCTTTGCGCTGTCGAGCCCGGCACTACAGGGCCTGCGAGCCTTGCTCGCCCAGCGTTTTCAGCCATGGCTGACGCGGCAGGACGAGCAGGGCTTCCGGCCGCATGTGACGGTGCAGAACAAAGTTCCGGCGGAGACGGCGCGTGCGCTTCAGGCCACCTTGTCCGAAGACTTCGCGCCGTGGGATTTTACCGTCACCGGCCTTTCCCTCTGGCACTATGACGGTGGCCCCTGGGAGAAGGCGGCCCGCTTTCCGCTCTGCTGACGGCGTCACGTGCGGGCGCGGTGACCGGTCTCCGGGTCGGCATCGGCGCCGGCTTCCAGGCGCTCGGTGTAGCGGCGCATCATTTCGAGCTGAACTTCGGTCTGGAAGTCCATGACCTGATGGTGGATATCGTCCTCGTCACAGCCGAGTTTGCCGAGATCATCGGCAAGGCCGCGGCAGGCGGTGCGCCAGTAGGCAATAGCGGCCTCGCCGTGGACGGCCTCGAGTTCGGCCGCGCAACGGCGGATCAGGTTTGTCCGTCCGGACAGCGGAAAGGCGATGATCCCGCCATGCGTTTCCCGGGCGTCGTGTCCTGCCTTCATATTCACACCGATTCTCCTTCTGTCACACCGATGTAAGGAGATTTTGGTTAACGCTTCGTTTCCAACGTCTTGTTGCTGTTCTCTTATGTGACCAGCGGCACAGCGATCGCGCCGAGAACATTGAGCGCATCGGCGGGCGACAAACGGACCTGCAAGCCGCGCTGGCCGCCATTGATATAGACCAGGGGCTCTGCAAGTGCCGTCTCCTCGATGAAGGTCGGCACCGTCTTTTTCTGCCCGAACGGGCTGATGCCGCCGACGTGGTAACCGGTAAGCCGCTCGGCCGCGGCCGGCTTCATCATCGCGGCGGACTTGCCAGCAGCGGCCGTGGCCAGCTTCTTCATGCTCACTTCGCGATCGGACGGCACGACCACGCAAACCGGTCTGCCATCCACCTCCGCCATCAGCGTCTTCAGCACGCGCTGCGGCGCCTCACCCATCGCCTCGGCCGCGGCCATGCCGATCCGGTCCACAGAGGGGTCGTAATCGTAGCTGTGGGTGGTGAACGCGGCTCCTGCCTTGGTCAGCATCTGTGTCGCACGCGTCGTCTTCGACATGGCCTGTTTCCCTTGGCTCAGTTCCCGAACAGCGTGTCGTAGACCTCCGGCCGGAAACCCGCCGTCAGCGCACCATCGCGATCGAGGATCGGCCGCTTGATCATGGAAGGGTTGGCCAGCATCAAGGCGATCGCCTTTTCCGCGTCGAGATCCTGCTTCTCCGCGTCCGGCAGCTTGCGAAACGTCGTTCCCGCCCTGTTCAGCACCGTTTCCCAGCCCAAGGCAGCACACCAGCCCGACAGATGCGCACGGTCGACGCCTTCGATCTTGTAGTCGTGAAAACGGTATTCCACGGCGTGACCGTCGAGCCACGTGCGGGCCTTCTTCATCGTGTCGCAGTTGCGGATGCCATAAAGGGTCGTGGTCACGGGTCAGTCCTCCAATGTTCCGGCCCTGCGGCCCGCTCCGGTGATCTCGGCACAGCCGATCTTCATCAGGTCATCCCGGCGGCGGGCAAAGCGTGCCGACGACCGCGTGACGACCAGCCCGGCCTGCGGTGCACGCACCTCCACGTCATCTTCCGGAAAGCCGGGACGCGGGACGAGCACGGCCAGAAGATCGCCGGCTTCCACGCGATCTCCGATGTCGCGATGAAAGAGAATCGTGCCGGGAACAGGGGCCTTGATCATTTCGATCGTGTCGAGTGCGAAAGCCGGGCCACTATACGGCTGAAGCGCCGGCGATCCGCCGTTCACAACGCCGCGGGCCTCAAGAAACGCCCAGAGGCCGTCGGCATCGCGCTGCGCCACATCAGGCCCGACATCCCGACGCCCGCGCAATTCCACCGTGACGGAGAGACGGCCGGGCAACGAGGCACCCCGGCCGCCCTGCTCCTGCTTCCAGGCATAGGAGACGGCCTCCTCGAAGGCCGAGCTTTCGCCATCGGAGAGAAACACGGCATCCACCTGCAAAGCAGATGCGAGATCGGAGGCCTCGGGCCAGAAGGCGCTGTCGATATAGGCATAGGGCAGCGATTCGTCGTCGCAATGCAGGTCGAGCACGAGATCGGCGCCGAGCGCACGGTAGAGCAACTCCCGTTTCAACCGCTCCGGCGCGGTAAAACGATCGAGATCGACCAGCAGGTCGTTGCGAACAGAGGCAGAGATCAACGGAAAATCGCGATTGTAGTTGCCGCGCGAGCCCAGGTCGAAGCGGCCCTGAATCTCGCCGAAATGCGACTGCGCTGCGCCGATCGGGTTGGCCTGCGGCACGATGGTGATATCACCGCGGATCGCCCCTGCCGCGTCCGCCGCGCGAAGGCGCGCGCAGAGACGATGAAGCGTGGCGACGCCCGGAAGTTCGTTGGCGTGCAAGGCCGCCTGAATATAGACCTTCGGAACGGAACCAGCATGCGCGCCGGAAAATTCGAGCACCGGAACCCGCCAGCTCACCTCCGGCGTATCTCCGGGAATGACGATAACGTCCTGCTTCACCCTGGCCTCCATCCTGTGACGCAACTATAGCCGAACCGTTGTCTCATTCAAGAACGAAAAGGGAACGACTATTCCTTCAGTGACACGGTCATATGGTGGAATGGCGGAAAAGGCAGGGATGTTCAAGCGACGTCGGCAGCTGACAGTGCAGTATCCTGCCGACGCACCTCCGCAGACGACGCCCGTCGCGGCGGGAGCACATGCAAGAGAGAGCAGGCGCGTCACCCTTTCGGGTCGCGCCTGCCTGCTTCGCTTATTCCCACTCGATCGTGCCCGGTGGTTTCGACGTCACGTCATAAACCACACGATTGATGCCGCGGACTTCGTTGATGATGCGGGTTGCCGTGCGGCCGAGGAAGTTCATGTCGTAGGGGTAGAAATCGGCCGTCATGCCATCGACGGAGGTCACGGCGCGCAGGGCGCAGACGAAGTCGTAGGTGCGGTGGTCGCCCATGACGCCGACGGTCTGTACGGGCAAGAGCACGGCGAAGGCCTGCCAGATGACGTCGTAGAGGCCGGCCTTGCGGATTTCGTCGAGATAGACGGCATCGGCCTTGCGCAGGATGTCGAGCTTTTCGCGCGTTACGCCGCCGGGGCAGCGGATGGCGAGGCCCGGGCCCGGGAACGGATGGCGGCCGACGAAGCGCTCGGGCAGGCCGAGTTCGCGGCCGAGTACGCGGACTTCGTCCTTGAAGAGTTCGCGCAGCGGCTCGACCAGCTTCATGTTCATGCGGGCCGGCAGGCCGCCGACATTGTGGTGGCTCTTGATCGTGACGGACGGGCCGCCCGAGAAGGACACGCTTTCGATGACGTCGGGATAGAGCGTGCCCTGCGCGAGGAAGGCCGGAGCGCCCTTGCCGTCCGAGGCGATCTTGGCGGCTTCCGCCTCGAACACCTCGATGAACAAGCGGCCGATGATCTTGCGCTTGACCTCGGGATCGACCTCGCCGGCAAGCTCGGTCAGGAAGAGGTCCGACGCATCCACATGGACGAGCGGGATATTGTAGTGATCGCGGAACATCTTGATCACTTCGTCCGCCTCGTTGAGGCGCATCATGCCATGGTCGACAAAGACGCAGGTCAGCTGGTCGCCGATCGCCTCGTGGATCAGCACGGCGGCAACCGAGCTATCGACGCCGCCGGAAAGGCCGCAGATCACACGGCCATCGCCCACGTCTTCGCGGATCTTGCGAATCATTTCGGCGCGGTAGGCGGCCATGGTCCAGTCCGACTTCAGGCCGACGATCTTGTGCACGAAGTTGGAGAGGAGCTTGGCGCCATCCGGCGTGTGCACCACTTCGGGATGGAACATGGTGGTGTAGTAACGACGGCTCTCGTCGGCCGCGATCGCGAACGGTGCGTTCTCGGAGGTCGCGATGACCTCGAAACCGTGCGGCAGCTGCGTCACCCGGTCGCCATGGCTCATCCACACCGGATAGCGGCCGCCGACCTCCCACAGGCCATCGAACAGCGGGCTTGCCGCCTTGATCTCGACATCGGCACGGCCGAATTCGGCGGCATGACCACCCTCGACGGTGCCGCCGAGCTGGGTGCACATCGTCTGCTGGCCGTAGCAGATGCCGAGCAGCGGAATGCCGCTGTCGAACACCGCCTGCGGCGCGCGCGGGCTGCCTTCCGCCGTCACGGAGGCCGGTCCGCCGGAGAAAATCACGCCCTTCGGGCCCATGCGGGCGAAGGCTTCCTCGGCATTGTTGAAGGGATGGATCTCGCAATAGACACCGGCTTCACGAACCCGGCGCGCGATGAGCTGCGTCACCTGGCTGCCGAAATCGATGATGAGGATGCTGTCGGGATGGGCTATCTCGGTCATGCCTGGCCTTTTCACGCGCGGGATCATTCCGAGCCTTTAAATAAACAGGCCGGCAAGTGCAACGTCTAACCCGCTTTTGCGCAGTTCAAAGGCCGAGTGCACTCTGCGCCATCGCCGTTTCCAGCCTGTCCACCACGGCTGCGAGCTTCTCGTCGATGACATGGAGATAGGCCGTCCAGTCGGAGACATGGCGAAGCTCGGCCTTGCCATCGGAAATACCGCGCAGTGCCAGAAGCGGCACGCCGAAGGCCTGGCAGGCGCGCAGCACGGCAAACGTTTCCATATCCACCATATCGGCGGCGATGTCGGCATAGGCAGATCCGGAAACGATATTGCCGCCGGTGGAGAGGCTCGCCTCCGCAAGGCCCGGGATGCGCAGGGGCAAGGGAACCGTGACGGCCAAATCGAGGAAGGGCGTCGCGCCCTTCTCGAAGCCGAGCGGTGAGGCGTCCATATCGCGATAGGCAACCGAGGTGGCCTGATAGATTTCCGCCTGCTCCAGCGTGGCGGAGCCGGCCGATCCGAGGGAGACGACGAGCGCCGGGAGACGGTTTAAGGTCGAAAGCCGCGACAGCGCGCGCGTGACGGAGACGGCCGCCTCCACCGGGCCGACGCCGGTCATCAGCGGCGTCATTCGGGTCTTCAGATGCGGGCCGTATTCGGCCTCCGCCGCCATGACATAGATAATGGCTTGCTCGCCCACCGGCTTCAGCAGGGTCTCGGGCATCACATCGGGTTTCTTGCTCACTCTGCAAATCCTTCGCGGTCGCGCACGACCATCTTGGTGGCCGTCATCGAGGCGATCAGTTTCGGCGGGGCGTCCTGCGACATGGCATAGGCGCGGCCGTCTGAGACGATGATGGTGGTGCCGGGCTTTGTCACTTCGCCGCGAAACAGGAAACGCTCGCCCCGGCCGGGCGAGAGAAGGTTAACCTTGAACTCGATGGTCAGCAGCCCCGCATCCGGCTCCAGCACGGAGTAACCGGCATAGGTGCCCGCCGTTTCCAGCGCGGACGAGATGATGCCGGCATGGAGAATGCCGTGCTGCTGCGTCATCATCTCGTTGAAGGGCAGTTCGATTTCCACCATGCCCTGTTCGACGCGTGTCAGTTCCGCGCCGATCATGCGCATGAAGGCCTGCCGGTCGAAACTCCGGCGGACACGGGCGCGAAAGTCCGGTTCAGTCGTCTCAGCCATGCCCAACACCCCTCTGCTACAGCTCCTGACCGGTCCTTGTGCCGGCAACGCGTTTGGAACGGGCGGAGACTGGCACGCAGCTCCCCTTCCCCGCAAGGGCTTGGGGTTTGCGATCCTCAGTTCAGGAGCAGAATAGAGCCGTTGAGAAGCGTCGCAAACGAGACCCACGCGGCATAAGGCATGAAGAGCCATGCCGACAGGCGATCCTGCTGCCAGGAGACGGCGATGAAGGCGTAGACCGAGATCAGCAGTGCGAGGATGACGATCAGCGCCAGAGCGATCTCGTGAAAGCCGAAGAACAGCGGCGACCAGGCGAAGTTGAACAGCATCTGGGCACCCCAGAAGCGCATGGCGCGCGAGCGCCGATGGTGCAGAAAAGTGCGGGCGCCGACATATCCGATGATCACGTAGAGCGTGGTCCAGACCGGCGCGAAGATCCAGTTCGGCGGGTTGAACGGCGGCTTCTGGAGGGACTGGTACCATTCGCCGGGGATATTGTTGATGCCGATGAGGAGGCCGCAGGCGACGACAGCGACGATGAAGAGAGCATAGGTCGGGAGTGGGGGCATGAGGGTCCGATCAAGGGAATGTCCAGCCGGAGCGCGAATGCTTCGAGACCGGACAGCTGCGAAACTGGGCTTGGGATTTCGGCAAGCGAGGTGGACGGAAAATTAGGGCAGAGCCCAGCGTTTTACAGTGAGGTGCCGAGGCATAGCTCAGGTCGGGCGGGTGCGGACGATATGCTGGTCCCAGGCGATGGAGGTGCTCCTTCTCGCAAAACGGCCGTCATAGGAGGAGACCGCAAAACCCGGGCCCTGCGCCGGCGCGATGCCAGCGGCATCGGCAAGCCTGTCCAGCCGGACGAAGGCGCCGGTGCGCGCATCGACGGTGACGACCGCCCCGCCTTTCGGGGAGGCGAGCCCGACCAGGCCTTGCTCGCGGTGGACGGCGATGGCGCCGACGTAGTTGGAAAGCGCCGCCGAGGCTTCCTCCGGCAGGTCGAGAAAGCGAATGTCCTCGCCGGGCGCGAACACGCCGGCGACGGGCGGGCGGGCATTGCGGGGCCCCTCATACTGGCAGGCAAACCAGATCTGACCTTTCGCATCGATGTCCACATGCCGGGTCGAGAGCTGCCGGAGATGCGGCGGCATGACGTGACGCTCGACCAGACGGCCGGTCGCCGTTTCGATGAGCGCCAGGGACGGCTCCATGTGATCGAGGTTCAGCTTGGTCCGCCCGAAATCCGGATGCGTCTCGATGCCGCCATTGGCGACCACCAGCAGGCGTCCATCCGGCGACAGCGTCATATCGTGTGGACCGATGCCATGGGTCGGGAATTCGGCGATGCGACTGAAACCGTCCGTTCCGTCATAGACGCCGATCATGCCGCGATTGGCAGCGAAGTCGTTCTCCGTCGCGTAGAGCAGCCGACCATCCGCCGAGAAGCAGCCATGCCCGAAGAAATGCCGTCCCTCGCTGGCGGTGATGACGACCGGCTCATTGCCTGCGGCCCCTTCGAGGATCATCGCGAAGGTTCCCGGGCGACGAGCAAAGGCGACGGTGCGGCCGGATACCGGCGAATGGGCCAATCCATGGGCGCGATCCGGCAGGACATGACGATCGATGACCTCGCCTTCCTCGGAGACGGTCGCGATGCCGTAGGACCCATCGCCATCTCTGAAGGCGGAGGCAAAGACAGCGTCCGTCCGGGTAAGAGCCGTGGCGGACGCAGGCGAGAGCGACGCCGCCCAGGCGGCGCCGGCCATAGAGAGGAAGGCTCGTCTGTCGAGAAGCGTCATGACTCAGCCCCGTCAGTCGCCATCGGCAAAGGAGAACCCGGCGCCAAGCCCGATCGCTGCGCCGAAGTCCATGTTCAGCCGTTGCAACAGGTCGTTGGCATTGCGCAGGACGAGGAGCAGTTTCGCGCGTTCGGCCGGGTCCATCAGCGCCTTGTCGATCGGCTGATCGACGGCATCGGCCGAGGCGATGAGATCGTTGAAGACGATGTCGATCGAGTCGGCGATCGACTGCTTGTCTGCCGGCAGAAGCGCCTGCATGCCGGCGGTGTCGAACAGGGCCTTGAGGCCACGGGCATTGCCGGCAACGGACTCCATCGTCTCGCCGGAGCGCCAGTAGACGGCAAGCCTTGGGTGGCCCGCAGACGGCACAGGGGTGATCGCGCCGGCAAAGACCGGGCGCAGGCGCTGGTCGCGCAGGCTTTCCACGCCGTGGACGAGGATGCCGAGAAGTTCGGTCGCGGCCTCTCCCTCCGTCCGGTAGAGCGGATTGTCCGGCCCCGGCGCCTTCCAGGCGGCCTGTACGCCTCGCGGGTTTTCCCAGGCGGCGCTCAGTTCTGCGGCGACGCTTGTGAGGTTTTCGGCGATGGCGCGGGCATAGCGGCAACGGAAGCCATCGGGCGCATCGAGCAGCTCGTCGGCATCGGTGCCGAACAGCACGTATTCCAGTGCGCCGAGCCCCTGCACCGCGACGCTCTTGCCGCGCAGCGAGGTGGCGATCGTCGCGGTCTCGTCATTCTCGGCGAGGATCCGCTGAACCTGTTTCAGGCCCGTGCTCTTGCGATCGGGAAAGAACAGGACGCGCTCGAACCGGTTGTCATCGAGAACGGGTCCGACGCGGACGATCTCGATGCGCGACCAGGCGGCGGTAACCTCGGAGAACGCGCGCTTGGCACGGGCGAGCGACTGCGGCGATGGCCGGTGGCAGAGCGGGCGAAGGTGATCGGCCAGCGCGCCCGTGCGCTCCACCAGATCGCGGTAGCCGGGGCGGATGAAGCCATCGACGGCGCGGGCCATGGCCGTCGGCACGGCGTCTGCCACCAGTCCGCTCGATGGCGCTGCGCCGACATCGTCGTCCGCTTCTTGCGCGACGGCAGGCGTGGCGGAAACAAGTGCCGCGGTGAGCAGGAAGGCTGTCCATAGACGCATCAGAGCGACTCCAGAAAGGCGAGCAACGCCCGGCGATCCGCGGCGTCGAGGGAAACGAAACGATCGCGCGCGGCCTGCGCCTCACCACCGTGCCAGAGAACGGCCTCGGTCAGCGTCTGCGCGCGGCCGTCATGCAGGAAGCCCGCCCGCGCATCGACGGTTTGTGCAAGACCGATACCCCAAAGCGGCGGCGTGCGCCATTCCCCCGGCAGCGGCTTCGCCTCGTCCGTGCTCCCCGGAGCGGACGCCGGGACGGTATCGGACAGGCCTTCGCCCATGTCGTGCAGGAGCAGGTCGGAATAGGGCAAGATGAGCTGGAAAGCCGTGGACGGCGATGTCGGATCGCGGCGGGTGACGAATTTCGGGACATGGCAGGAGGTGCAGCCCGAGTCGGAAAAGAGGCGCTTGCCCTTGAGAACGGCGGGTGCCGCGACGTTCCGCCGCGCCGGGACGGCGAGGTGGCGGGCATAGAAAGCGACGAGATCGAGCACCGGATCGGGCGCCTCGCTTGGCCCCAATCTCTCTTGCACGCCGTCCTCCATGGCAAGGCATTGCGGTTGCCGGGCGGTGCAATCGCCATGGCTTCTCATGTCGTCGGGTGTGGAGATGCCGATATCGGTCGCAAAGGCATCCGCCGCCTGGGCCCGAACGGTTGCAGCCTGCGCCTTCCAGCCGAAGCGGCCGAGCACGGGCGCGCCACTCGCTCCCGGCGCCAGCCAGGACGGCCGGCCGCTGATGCCGTCGCCATCGCGATCATCCGGGTCCGCATGGGCAAGGATATCGGCAACGTCGATCGCCTCCAGCAAACCGAGGCCGGTCATCGGCGGCGCGAGGCGCGGCGACAGGCGGGTGGCGCTGTCAAGCGCCCCGTAGCTAAGGCCTTCGATGCCGTAGACCGGGCGGCGCAGGCTCACGCGTTCGCCGTCGGCCAGTGTGACCAGCAGCTCTTCGTAGCGGAGCGCCAGATGCCCCTCGGCCGGCAGGCCGGGAACGCCGCTATCCTGCAACTGCCGGCCATAGACCGGGTCGCCTCCCGCACCGGACCTCAAAGTATCGGGGAACGAGAACTTCAGAACCAGCGAGGGGCTTCCGGCGGCACCTGCTGGCGGGCGCCCTCGCCCATCCCTGATATGGCAGGTTTCGCAGGAGCGGGCATTGTAGAGCGGGCCGAGGCCGTCCGACGCCTGTGTCGAGGATGGCGAGGATACCCAGAGCTTTTCAAACAGGGCGCTGCCGAGGCGGAAGCTCTCTTCCCCACCACCATCGAGATTGCCTGCAGGATGCGTGAGCCCGGCCCGGTCGGGCTTTGCGGTCGAGGTTCCGGCGCCACCAGCCATGGCCTCGAAAGGCTCAGGTCGGGAGAAGTCATGCGTTGGCCTGACAACGTCGGCAACGCGGCGTCTGTCCTTTTCCGACAGGTCGGTTCTCTGAGGCGCCTTCTCGCTGTGCGGGACGGCAAGCACAGGCATAGGGTCATCAGCCGCGGAGAAACGCCAGCCTGCCCATGCCATGACGAAAGCCGCCGCGAGGGTCGCGGCGGTGATGGGCATGAGAAAACGAGGTGTGGTCCGGGCGGTCATCGCGGATCAGGCTCCGCTGCGTCCGGACGCGGCGCTCATTTGAAGACGGCGTTCGGGTTGTCGAGGCTGTCGGAGCCTTCGAGTTCGATCTTGCCGAGATCCAGTGCCGTCAGCACGCGCTCGACGGTCTTCGACTGGGCGATGAGCCCGTCGATGGCCTTCTGGACGACGGCATTGCCTTCGGTATTGCCTTCCCCGATCATCTGGTCGTAGGCCTCGACCGTCTGGCCGCGCGTGGCCATCGCCTGCATGGCCGCAACGGTCGCAGCGAGCTTTTCCTTCATCTCGGCATCGACGGCCGGATCCTTGGCGGCGACGAGTTCGGACAGGGACGGCCCGGTCAGCTTCGTGCCGTCGGTGCGGGTATAGGTGCCGAGATAGGCCTGCTCGATGCCGATCGCGTCGTGAAGATGCGAATTGTAGGTGTTGTCCGAGAAGCAGTCATGCTCTTCTTCCGGATCGTGCAGCAGCAGGCCGAGCTTCATGCGCTCGCCGGCAAGCTCGCCATAAGACAGCGAACCCATGCCGGTCAGGATGGCGGTGAGGCCGGCCTTCGGATCGGCTTCGACATGCTTGGTGGCGGCACCGTCCGGCGTCCAGTTGGCGACCATTTCCTTCAGGTCGGAAACGAGCAGATCGGTCGCGGCCTTGAGATAGGCGGCGCGGCGATCGCAATTGCCGTTGGTGCAGGCCTTCGTGTCATAGTCGGTGTAGGGACGATTGCCGGCGCCCGGACCGGTGCCGTTCAGGTCCTGGCCCCAGAGCAGGAACTCGATGGCGTGATAGCCGGTCGCCACGTTCGCCTCGATGCCGTCGGCTTCCTGCAGGGTGCCCGACAGGAACTCCGGCGTGATCTTGGATGCGTCGATTTCCTTGCCGTCGATGGAGATCGTCTTGTTGGCAATGACGTTCGCTGTAAAGAGCGCGTTCTCGTCGCTTTCACTGCCATAGCTCGCATCGACATAGTCGATCAGGCCCTCGTCGAGTGGCCAGGCATTGACCTTGCCTTCCCACTCATCGACGATCGGGTTGCCGAAGCGGTAGACTTCGGTTTCCTGATAGGGGTTGCGGGCGACGAGCCAGGCTTCGCGGGCGGCCTTGAGCGTGGCTTCGCTCGGCGTCGCGATCAGCGCGTCCACGGCTTTGTCGAGCGCCTGCGCGGTCGTCAGAGCGTCCTCGAACTTGGCATGGGCCACTTCGGAGTAATGCTTGAGCACGGCAGCGGCATCGGTCGCGGCATGGGCCGACTGAATTGTCAGCACGGAGGTGGCGGTCGCCAGTGCCAGAGCGGCGGTACGAAGGAATGATACGGTCATGACCTCTCCTCGGCGGAGCCCGGCCGGGGTCCGGACAGGGGGTACCGCACGCGTGAAACGGATCCGGGACCGGGCGCGCCCTCAAGCACTGCCCTGTCCCGTTCGATCCTCATGAACCAAAACGAAACTTGTGTCAAAGCGTATAGTTTAGAATGCTTTGAACCTGTCACGCCTGCCGTTGCAGCATGGCGAAGAAGAAGCCGTCGGTCGCGGTGGATGCCGGCGACAGCGTCAGCGTGCGACCATCGCGCGTAACCGGGCGGCGACCGGCCATGCCGAACAGGGCATTCCAGCTATCGAGCGCCGACATGGCCGTGAAGGCCGGGTTCTCTCCAAGGAAGCGATCGACCTGCCGGTCGTTTTCTTCCGGCAGGACGGAACAGGTGACATAGACGAGCCGCCCGCCGGGACGGACGTAGCGCGCAGCTTCCGCCAGCGCCTCGCGCTGCTGACCCTGACGCTCCTGGATGTTGCGCTCGTTCAGGCGCCATTTAGTATCCGGACGGCGGCGCCATGTTCCGGTGCCCGTGCAGGGGGCATCCACCAGCACGGCATCGCAGCGGTCCGTCAGATTGGCGAGCGCCTGGGGCCGGTCGTGAACCTGAACGTTGCGGGTACCCGCCCGCTTCAGCCGCTCGATGATCGGCGCCAGGCGCTTGCGGTCGGTATCGAAGGCGTGGACCTGGCCCTTGTTGTCCATGGTCGCGGACAGAGCCAGCGTCTTGCCACCGCCGCCGGCGCAGTAATCGAGGATCTGCTCGCCACCGGTCGCACCGACCAGATCGGCGACGATCTGCGAACCTTCGTCCTGAACCTCGAACCAACCCTTTTGGAAGGAAAGCTCGGCCGTGACGTTCGGGAGCCTCGAGGGGCCTTCGCCGGGGGCGACGCGCAGGCCCTGCCGCGCGGTTTCGGTCGGCTGCACGCCGGCCTCATCGAGCGCTTTGATAACTTTCGCGCGATCGGCCTTCAGCGTGTTGACGCGCAGGTCGAGGGCCGGGCGTTCGGCCAGTGCCGCGGCTTCCTCCAGCCAGCGATCGCCGAAGACCGCCTGGAAGGACGGCACCACCCATTCCGGAACATCTCCCTGAACATGCGCGGGTGCGTCCTTAAGAGCGCGGCTGCGAAAAGCGGCCAAGGCGGCTTCGGGCAGCGGGGGCGGCGCGAAGCGGTCACCCTCCAGGCTTGCCGCCAGCGTTTCCGGCGTCTGGCCCCACTGGCGCAGCATGACGGCGTAACCGAGCGCGGTCGCGCTATCGTCGTCCATCAGGTAGGCGTGGGACAGTTTCTGGCGGAGCGCGTCGTAGACGATATTGCCGATCGCGGCGCGGTCGCCGGAGCCGGCGAACCGATGGGCAAGGCCCCAGTCCTTCAGCGCATCCGCGACAGGGCGCTTTCGCGTCTCGATGTCGGAGAGAACATCGATCGCACCGGCAAGTCGTCCACCCAGTCGCATCGGTCACACTCCATCGGTCCGCAGCACAAATCCATCGTCTATCTCGGCGCGTGTACCGGCGATGAAGGCGAAGAGCAAGCGGGAAGGCCTTTTGCGGCCTTTGTCCTTCCCTCCACATTCCCGTGCCGTGCTTAGGCCGTGGAGGAAGTCTATCCATCGGCCCCGATCTTTTCCGGGAACCTTTTTCAGCGTCGGGCTTTAACCGACGACGCGATAACAGATGCTGGCGTGACCCGAACTCACCATGCCCACCTGTGAAGCTGCGGCCTTGGAAAGGTCAAGGACACGGCCGCGAATGAACGGGCCGCGATCATTGATGCGAACGACGACGCTCTTGCCGTTGCGTTTGTTGGTGACTTCGACACGGGTTCCGAACTTCAGGCTGCGATGCGCAGCGGTCAGATAGGAAGCGTTCATTCTCTCGCCGGAAGCTGTCCGGGATGAGAGGGCATACCACGATGCGCCGCCGCAGCCGGCACCGGCTGCTTGTGATGGTGTGATGGATGTGAAAGTTGCCCCCAAAGCAACGCATGCCGCCAGTGCGACATTGGCAAGTTTCATACTCGTCAACAAGGTACCCCTTCGTCGTATCGTCTTGCTTTTCAGCGAACGAGACGGCTTGTCCGGGGCAAAAATGGCGGAAACGTGCTTCAACCGTTAAGCAACGGTTAGGATTTACTGCTTTTGCTGTCCGTTGAATTTTCTTAAAATTTTGAAAAATCATCCTTGGACTGAAAAAAGTCCGTGGAATCAAACCGATTCATAAAATACGGCTTTTTGTGGAATGATTTTTCCACAGGCTGGATAAAATGAGATTAAAAGTTTGAAATCGCGAAAAACAGATCGCTTTGCAGTGTTCTCTGAATCGCATTCTCTCGACATGGTTGCATTGCCGGCAAAGGAAATTCAGCCCTTACATCAGGATTTCCAGCAATCCTCATTCCACATCTGACGAAGAGACTGACGGTAATCGGGATAGAGGAAGGTATATCCGGCGGCGCGTAGCTTTGCGTTCGAAACACGCTTGTTCTCGCCGTAGAAGGTGCGCGCCATCGGCGAGAGTTCGGCGGTCTCGAAAGCGATTTCCGGCGGGGGCGTCACGCCCATCAGGCGCGCGGCTTCCAGCACGACATCCTGCGGCGGGGCAGGCTCGTCATCCGTGACGTTGAAGATACCGCCTATGCCTTTCTCGCTCAGAAACGCGACGGAGCCTGCTATATCCTCGACGCGGATGCGGTTGAACACCTGCCCGGGCTTCACCAGTCGCCGCGCCGTGCCATTCGCCAGATTGCAGAAGCCGTTGCGGCCCGGCCCGTAAATGCCCGAGAGCCTGAGAACGGCGACAGGGATGTCTGCGGCCTGTCCAAGCT
The DNA here is from genome assembly GCF_011603255.1 of Ferranicluibacter rubi. Taxonomy (GTDB): domain Bacteria; phylum Pseudomonadota; class Alphaproteobacteria; order Rhizobiales; family Rhizobiaceae; genus Ferranicluibacter; species Ferranicluibacter rubi. The sequence continues at coordinate 511,863 of NZ_JAANCM010000001.1, forward strand.
CCAGCCATGCCTGCTCCGCCTCGACGCGCTCCTTGGACCGGTCTGAGACGGGTTCGAGCGGTGCATCCTCGGTCACCCATGCCCCTTTGTGATCGCCGTAAACGCCGACGGTCGAGAGATAGGCGGCCCAACGGAGGTTCGGCATAAGGGTGGTGATATCGGGCATTCCCGGCCGCATCAGCGGATCGCCGGCCTTGCCGGGCGCGATAGACTGCACGAGATGCGTCGTCCGCTGCATCACAGCACGGAGCTCGGGAGAGATCGTTTCGCCGTCATAGATCAGCGCATCGAGGCTCATATCGACGAGTGTCTGCCGCCGCTCCTGCGAGCGGGTGGTACCGGCGACCGAGCGTGACTCCGGCAGGAGACGGCGGGCAATGGCTGCGCCGGAAAAACCGGCACCCAGAATGAGAATGTCCATCATGCGGCTCCTGCTCGTATCCATTCTTCCAAGACCTCGCTGTCATCTTCCAGAGATCGCTCTCGGGCAAGTTCCCTGAAAGCGTCGGGCGACAGCAGCCGGGACAACGCCCAGACGGCCATGCCGCGCACCACGGGCGCGGCATCCGTGAGGCGCGCGCGGCATGGGCCGACCAGCGCGGGATCGCCGGAGTTGCCGGCGGCGATCAGGCAGTTGCGCACAAAACGATCGCGCCCGATGCGCTTGACCGGCGAGCCGGAGAACAGCGCGCGAAAACCGGCATCGTCCAGCGCGAGGAGAAGGGCGAGCGATGGCGCGGCGAGATCGGCGCGGGCCTTCAGCTTCATCTCGCTCGCGACGGCGGCAAACTTGTTCCAGGGACAGGCCGAGAGACAGTCGTCGCAGCCATAGATGCGATTGCCGATGGCCGGGCGCAGCGCGGGGTCGATCGGCCCCTTGTGCTCGATCGTGAGGTAGGAGATGCAGCGGCGCGCGTCGATCTTGTAAGGTGCTGGAAAGGCATCCGTCGGGCAGGCATCGAGGCACGCGCGACAGGAGCCGCAATGATCGCGCTCGGGCGCATCGATCTCAAGGTCTTCCGTCGTGAACAGGCTGCCGAGGAACAGCCATGAGCCGAAGCTGCGGCTGACGAGATTGGTGTGCTTGCCCTGCCAGCCGAGGCCCGCCTGCTCGGCCAACGGCTTTTCCATCACCGGCGCCGTATCCACGAAAACCTTGACGTCGGCGCCTGCCCGCGCGGCAAAGCGTGTCGCGACCTCTTTCAGACGCCCCTTGATGACATCGTGGTAGTCGCGGTTCTGGGCATAGACGGAAATGGCGCCGCGATCCTTCAGGTCGAGCACCGCGCGCGGGTCGTGGTCAGGCCCATAGTTCATGCCGAACATGACGACGGAGCGCACCTCGCTCCAGAGCGTGCGCGGGTCCGCACGCCGCTCGGCGGTCTCGGCCATCCAGTCCATGGTGCCGTGATAGTCGTGATCGAGGAAATCCGCGAGGCGGGCCGGTGCGTCGGGTATCGTGTCCGGCGTCGTGACGCGACAGACGTCGAAGCCCTTGTCGCGTGCTTCGGCCTTCAGGAAGGCCGTGAGGCTCGCACGGCGGCGCAGGGTTGCGCCGTCCGCGCGGCGTTGCGGATCAGAAGTCGAGGTCCGCATAATGCGATACCGGGGTCAGGCCGCGCACGCGCTCGGCCAGCAGCGGGCGAAAGGAGGGGCGCGACTTCAGGCGCTGGTACCAGTCCTTGGCGGCCGGCGCCTCCGTCCAGTCGATCTCGCCCATATAGTCGAGCACGGAGAGGGCCGCCGCCGCCGCGAGATCCGCATAGGACAGGCGATCGCCCGCCAGATAGGTGCGCGACCCTGCAAGCCAGGACAGGTACTTCATATGCTGGCGGATATTGGCGCGCGACAGACGCAGCATCTTCGAGTCAGGCGCGCCGCCGCCCTGCTCTGCCGTCATCTGCAGCTTGAAGATCCGCTCGCGCACCAGAGGGCGCGTCACGTCCGCCTCCATCTTCAGGAGGAACCATTCGGTCAGGCGGCGGATTTCCGCACGCTGGAACGGGTCTTCCGCCAGAAGCCGGCGCTCGCGTTTCAGGACACCATTGGTCTCGTCGAGATATTCGGAGATGACGGCGGCGCCGCACAAAGCCCGCATGCTGTCATCGACATAGACGGGCAGCGTCGCAGCCGGATTGAGCGCCAGAAAATCGCGTCGCTTTTCCCAGGGCTGCTCTTCCGTCAGATCCGTCTGGTAGCCGTATTCCGACAGGATGAGCCGGACGAAACGGGACGCTGTGGACATGGGGTGGTGATAGAGTGTGGGCATCGATGCGTCTGTCTCGGAACAGGTTTTCAAGGTTGGATCGCGGGGCGCGGTTTCGTCTGGCAATGGCAGAGAGAAGGCAGCTATAAGACAGCGCTCGTCGCAGCTATAGAAGCAAGCTTTCCCGAACTCAAGCGAATCGGCCCTCCCCCGGTTCTTGAACCCTTAAACTCCTTTGCTTAAAGGAAACTTTACCTCATGCCCGAACATTCGATCTTCAGTGCGCTCATTCTGGGCCTTATCGAAGGCCTGACCGAGTTCATTCCCGTGTCCTCCACGGCGCATATCCTGCTGGCAGGCCATTTTCTGGGCTTTGAGTCGAAGGGGAAGACCTTCGAGATCATCATCCAGCTCGGCGCGATCCTCGCCATCCTCACCGTCTATTTCCAGCGGCTCTGGTCGATCCTGATCGCGCTGCCCAGCGATCCCAAGGCCCGGCGCTTCGTGCTTCTCATCCTGCTCGCCTTCCTGCCGGCGGCGGTCATCGGGTTTCTGGCTCATGACTTCATCAAGAACGTGCTGTTCGAGACGCCGAAGCTGATCTGCGTCATGCTGATCGTCGGCGGCATCATTCTCTACGCGATCGATCGCATGCCGCTGAAGCCGCGCTACCACGACATGATGGACTACACGCCGGCGCTCGCGCTGAAGATCGGTCTGTTCCAGTGCCTCGCCATGATCCCCGGCACGTCCCGCTCCGGCGCGACCATTGCCGGTTCGCTCCTGATGGGCTCCGACAAACGCTCGGCCGCCGAATTTTCGTTTTTCCTCGCCATCCCCACCATGCTCGGTGCGACGGTTCTGGATCTCTACAAAAATCGCGACGTTCTGGATTTCAACGATGCGTCGCTGATCGCGGTCGGCTTCATCGCCGCCTTCGTCTCGGCGCTGCTCGTGGTGCGCTCGCTGCTCGCCTTCGTGTCCAGCCGCGGCTTTGCCCCGTTCGCCATCTGGCGCATCGTCGTCGGCACGGTCGGCCTCATCGGCCTCACCGTTTTCGGCTGACGCTTCAACAAGAAAAAACCGCATGCAGCCGGATCACGGTCTGCATGCGGTTTCCTGGCCCCCGCCATACCCTCAGAAATTCATATCGCCAGCCGATGAAACATCACGGCTGCAAGACGGCGTCAGCGACCGGAAACGAGACCGATCGACGAGGTCGTGCAAGGATCGACGCCATAAGCCGGCGCACAGTTATCGTGGCTGCCTGCCACGGTCTTCGGAGCGGCAAACGAGCCTGCAACGATGACCAATGCCGCGCACGCAAAGAAGATTGCGATCGACTTACCCATTTACTCTCTAGCCTTTCGAGATGTCGGAATGGCGTGCCCTGATCCTGACAAAGGCACGCGGCTGCTGTCTATGCTCCAGCACCGGCACAAGCAATAACGCAACATGTTGAATCGCCGGTAAAGGCCGACGGCAAATGTGCAGTGCGGCAGAACTGCAACGCCGCCTCGCCCGGACAAACGAAAGCCGCCGGTGATAAGCCGGCGGCTGGTTCATTCTGTCGTTCGTCAGCGCTCAAGCAGCCTTGCCGGAGCGGGTGTACTGGCCCTGCGGCCGGTAGCGGACGAGGTAGCTCGGGATGATCGCCTCGACCAGCGTCGGCTCGATGCCGAAGGCCTTGAAGGTGCGTCCTTCGGCTTCGGCCGCCGGCGAGACGACGTTGTCGCTCTTCAGCAGCGTCACCTGATCCGACGTCAGCGGCGGCGCGATGAGCGGCACCATGGAGGCGATGCTGCCGATGAGGGATGCGGCGCCGAAGGGCAGCGTGATGAGCGCGCGCTTGCGATCGATCGCCTTCAGCATGATTTCGAGACACTGGCGGAAGGTCAGCACTTCCGGGCCACCGAGTTCGTAGATCCGGCCCTTCTCGACCTTGCCTTCGACGGCCTTCGCGACAGCTTCCGCGACATCCGCGACATAGACCGGCTGGAACGCGGTCTTGCCGCCGCCGACCAGCGGCAGGGCCGGCGAAAAGCGCGACATCTGGGCAAACTTGTTGAAGAAGCCGTCTTCCGGACCGAAGACGATCGAGGGGCGTAGGATGACCGCATCCGGCGTGATTTCCATCACAGCCTTTTCGGCCTTCGCCTTCGACTGGGCGTAGATGGACCCGCTGCCGGCATCCGCACCGATCGCGGAGACGTGGGTCAGCGATGCACCGACGCTGCGGGCGGCCTCGGCCACGGCACGTGCGCCGAAATCCTGCACGGCATCGAACGTGTTACGGCCGGCCTCGAAGAGGATGCCGACGCAGTTGACGACGTGATCGCTGCCCTGAACGGCCGCATCGACCGACTGGCGGTAGCGCAGGTTCGCCTGGACGAAGGAGATCTGGCCGACATTGCCGAGCGGCTGAAGGAAGCCCGCCAGATCGGGGCGGCGCACGGCGACCCGGATGCGGAAACCGCGCCGAGCAAGCGCGCGCACCACGTGCCTCCCGACGAATCCCGATCCGCCGAAGACGGTGACGAGCGGGGGAAGATTGGACAGGGTCATGGAACGGCGCTCCGGTGTTTTTTCAGGCAGGATCAGACATGCGATATAGCTTACCTCGCCTCCTACGGGAAGGTATCATGCGGCGCAACATGTCGCAGACGGGCAGCGCGGCTCAGACGCCTTCGACCACCAGCATGTCGGCATCGGCGACCTCTTGGCGGATGGCCGCGGCGATCTGGTATTCCGGCGAATGGTAGCAGGCGACGGCGGCCTCCACCGAAGGGAATTCGATGATCACATTGCGCGCCCGGATGTCGCCTTCCAGCTTTTCCACCGGTCCGCCGCGCGCGAGGAAGACGGCGCCGTATGCCTCGAAGGCGGGCTTGGCCGCCGAGACGTAATCCTTGTAGCGCTCGGCATCGCGAACATCGACGCGGGCGATCCAGTATCCTTTGGCCATGGCGATCTCCTTCTTGAAACGTGCGGTGTTGAAACGGTCAGTCGTTGCTCGGCCAGGCCGCGCGGCGCATATCGTCGAGGATAGCGCGCGTTGCAGCCCGCGGGTCTTCCGCCTTCACGATCGGCCGCCCGACGACGAGGTGGCTCGCACCGGCCGAGATCGCATCGAACGGGGTCATCACCCGCTTCTGGTCGCCCTTGTCGGCCCCCACGGGCCGGATGCCGGGCGTGACCACGGCGAGATCGGGACCGACGACCTCGCGAACGATCGCGGCCTCCTCTGCGGAACAGACGATGCCGCCCATCCCCGCTTCGCGGGCCTGCGCTGCCCGGCGCAGCACGAGCGCGCGGGGATCGTCGGCATAGCCGGCGGCCGTCAGATCGTCGGCATCCATCGAGGTCAGCACGGTCACGCCGAGCAGGCAGAGGCCGGAACCCTTCGCGGCCTCGACCGCAGCGGCCATGGCTTTCGGATAGGCATGCAGCGTCAGCATGGTCATGCCCATGCGCGCGATGTTCTCGACGCCTTTGGCGACCGTGTTGTCGATGTCGAGAAGCTTCATGTCGAGGAAGATCTTCTTGCCCGATGCGGCGAGGTCTCTCGCAAAGTCGAGACCGCCGGCAAAGACCAGCTGGTAGCCGATCTTGTAGAACTGCCCGTCGTCACCGATGGCATCGACGATGCCTTGCGCCTCGGCGATCGTGGGAACGTCGAGACCGATGATCAACCTGTCGCGCACTGCCTCAGCCATCCGTCCACCCCTGCCAGTCCTCGATGCGGGTCCACTTGCACACCGGACGCCTGCGGGCAAGGGGAAAAGCCGTGTCGCCGGCATCTAGCAGCGAGCTGCCGAGGGGAAACGCGAAAAGATTGCCGCCGCCGCCCGGCCCCTGATCGTGCGCCCGCGAAATGGGAATGCCGGAGAGATGACAGTAGAGCAACGTGCCGACGCCGCCATGGCCGATGAAGGCGATCGGGATCGAGGGATCATGCGCGTCGAGCACGGACGTGACGGCGCGAACGATGCGGGCCTGAGCGTCATCGGCCGTTTCCCAGCCACGGAAGCTCGCGGCAGGTTCGGCAAAGAAGCTGTCCGCTGCCGCCTCGAACTCCGCCGGCGGCAGGAAGCCTGTCGCCGAGCGGTCGTTCTCGCCGGCGTTCGCCAGCACCTCGACCGACACGACCGACGCTTCGGCAAAAATGGCTGCCGTCTCCAGCGCCTTCGTCTCGTCCGAGGAGACGATACGACCGATGCGGCGCGCCCATCCGGAGGCGGCGGCAGTCCGGGCCCGCTGGCGACCCTTTTCGGAGAGCCCCCAGCGCGGGATCGGCACGTCCGGATCGATCGCGACCTCGGGGTGGCTGATATAGAGACCGAACATGAGGGCCTCAGTGGGTCTTGCGGTAGATCCAGAGCCGTGCCGGCGGGATGTTGCGCATGATGAAGTCGAGCTGTTCTGTGCGGAACCGGTCCGGCATATTGGCGACCGGCGAGCGCGGGCCGTAGGAAATCTGCACCACCGGGCGGCCGACGGGCACCCGCGTCAGCAGATCCTCGATCAGCGCGACGCGACGATGCATCGGGATGGTGAGGAGCGGCACGGCGCAGATGACGCAATCGAACTGGTCGCTGGCCCGACGGCCGAGCGTCGTTCCGAGATTGAAGGCATCGCCGTTGATGAACTCGACCGTGGGAAAGCGCTTCAGGAGCTGATTGTAGAAATCGCTCGAATATTCGACCGAAACGAGCTGCTCGGGCGCCACGCCATGATCGAGGATCGCCTTGGTGATTACGCCCGTGCCGGGCCCGAGTTCGAGGACTGGAAGACCGGAGCCCGTATCGATGACGCTCGCCATCCGCCGTGCCGCAATCGACGAGGTCGGCGTGATCGCACCGACGGCCTTCATGTTGCTGCGCCAGCCCTTGAAGAACCGGATTTCCTCATCGAATTTCTTGCCGAAACGCTCTTTCAAACGCAAATTCATACTCGTCTCCACTCCGACTCGCTGCTTGAGCGTTCGCTGTCATACCGCATTCAAAAACCCTAGGCGACAAAAACCGTTCTCTTTGCGTCATTTCGTTGTTAACTTTAAGCCTAGCCGACATGCCTGACGCGATCCGAACATTGGCTGCGAGAATGGTGGCCAGCGTGTAGACTGCTGCTCGAAACAGCACGGAGCTCCAGAATGAACGGTGCATCTTCCTTCCTCGGCTTTCCGGATCGCCTTCCTCAGGACACCAAGCCTATCGCCGCCGTCTTCGGTGCAGGGCACGGAAGCACCTATGCGGGCAAAGACAGCAGCGGATATGCGCTCGCCGCGGACGCCATTCGGGCAGCAAGCCAGGAGGATGCTGGCCTGATCGATCACTGGGATTTCGATCTTGGCGGCCCGCTCTTCGAGGAAGGCGCGCCTTGCTGCGTCGATCTTGGGAACGTGCCGACCCGAATGGAGGACAATGCGGGCAACCGGGCACGTATCGAAGCGACGACACGGGAGCTTCTCGCAACGGGTGCCGTTCCGATTCTTCTCGGCGGCGACGATTCCGTGGTGATTCCGTTCCTCTCGGGCTTTGCGGACGCAGGGCCGATATGGATCGTCCAGATCGATGCTCATATTGACTGGCGAGACACCCTGCACGGTGAGCGATACGGCTATTCAAGCCCCATGCGGCGGGCGAGCGAGATGCCCCATGTCGCAGGCATCGTTCAGGTGGGCATGCGGGGTATCGGCAGTGCGCGCCGTGTCGAGGTCGAGGATGCGCTGCGCTTTGGCAGCAACCTCATTACCGCACGGCAGGTTCACGCCGACGGTGTCGCAGCAGCCCTTCGGCATATCCCGGAGGGAGCGAAGGTCGTCATAACGGTGGATTGCGACGGTCTCGACCCGAGCATGATGCCGGGCGTGGCTGCACCGTCATCGGGCGGGCTGACCTATACGCAGGTGATCGACATCATCGCCGGCGTCGGCACGCGTGGCCGGCTCGTCGGGTTCGATCTGGTCGAGCTTTTTCCGCCGGCCGACATTGGGGGCATCTCGGCGTTGACGGCGTCACGCTTGGTCGTCAACGCCATCGGCAGGATCATCCGCCAGAGGTAAACGGCCCGGCTTTCTATGGAGATATGGCCTGCCGCAGCAGGTGTAGACTACACCCGCATCGGCATCAGCACATACAGCGCATCTTCACCGGCAAGGTCGCGCACGAGAGTGGGCGAACCCGCATCCGCGAGCATGAAGACGGCTTCGGTTCCCGAAAGCTGGGCCGTGATGTCGAGGAGGTATTTGGCGTTGAAGCCGATTTCGAGCGGCTCGTTGTCGTAGCCGACCGGCAGCTCTTCCGTCGCGCTGCCGCTGTCGGGATTGTTGACGGTCAGCGTCAGCTGCCCATCGGCGAGCGCGAGCTTGACGGCGCGGCCGCGCTCGGAGGAAATCGTAGAGACGCGATCGACGGCCTGCGCGAAGGACTGGCAGTCGATCCGCAGTTCCTTCTCATTGTTGGCCGGGATGACGCGCTGGTAATCCGGGAACGTGCCGTCGATCAGCTTCGACGTCATGACGATCGAGCCGATGCTCATCCGGATCTTGGCGTCGGAGATTTCCAGCGTCACGGTTGCGTCGGGCTGGTCCACCAGCTTCTGCAGCTCGCCCACCGTCTTGCGGGGAATGATGATGCCCGGCATACCTTCGGAGCCGGACGGCGCCTCCAGATCGGCGCGCGCGAGGCGGTGACCGTCGGTCGCCACGGCGCGCAGCTTCAGGTCGCCCTTGCTTTCGATCGTGTGGATGTAGATGCCGTTCAGGTAGTAACGCGTCTCCTCCGTGGAGATCGCGAACTGCGTGCGATCGATCAGCATCTTCAGATCGGTCGCCTTCATGGTGAACTTGTGCGTGAAGGTGCCGGCGTTCAGATCCGGAAAATCCGACTGCGGCAGGCACTGGAGCGAGAATTTCGACCGGCCGGAGGCAACAGTCATCGCCGTGCCCTCGGCATTGGTCGAAAGCCGCACTTCCGAACCATCCGACAGCTTGCGCACGATGTCGTAGAGAAGGTGGGCCGGCACGGTGGTGGCGCCCGGCTGCTCGACTTGGGCGGGCGTCGCCTCGGTGATTTCGAGATCGAGGTCGGTCGCCTTCATGTCGAGGCTTTCGCCTTCGGCCCGCAGCAGCACGTTCGACAGGATCGGAATGGTGTTCCGGCGCTCGACGACCCGGTGGACATGGTTCAGCGATTTGAGAAGATTGGACCGCTCGATCGTAATGCGCATGTGATGCTGTCGCTTTCCATCAGGACCGGAAGACGCTTCCCGGCATGAACTCTTGAACGCCTCGACCACCGGGCCGCGGGCGGCCGAAGGGCGGCGTGGATATGGACGCGCAAAATGGCACTACACTGTGGCGAAGTGCAAGAGCCAAGCCGACCCTGAAGCCGAACTACCCACCATTATCGTTCAGCGCACCGGCTTGCGGGCAGGAGCCGGCTCGCCCATAAAGACTGCATGAAGGATAAGACAACAGAACGGGATGCCGGCACACGGCCGCGCAGCTACCGCGTCCACGACACGATCGTGGACGCGCGGCCGATCGAGCCGGCGCTGTATCTGGTGGCAACGCCCATCGGCAATCTCGGCGACATCACCCTGCGGGCGCTGGAAACGCTGGCAGGCGCCGATGTGCTGGCCTGCGAGGACACCCGCGTCACCCGCGTTCTGCTGGATCGCTACGGCATTACCAACCGCCCCTATGCCTATCACGAGCACAATGCCAACGAGGCCGGCCCCCGGCTGATCGCCGCGCTCGATGCGGGCCGCTCGGTCGCGCTCGTCTCGGATGCGGGCACGCCGCTGGTTTCCGACCCCGGCTATCGGCTTGCCCAGACGGCCATCGAGGCGGGGCACCGGGTGGTGCCGCTTCCCGGACCCTCCGCACCGCTGGCCGCCTTGGTCGGCTCCGGCCTTTCCAACGAGGCTTTCCTGTTTGCCGGATTCCTGCCCTCGAAGGACAAGGCGCGCCGCGACAGGCTGGCCAAACTCGCCCGCGTACCGGCGACGCTCATCTTCTTCGAATCGCCGCACCGGATCGGCGCGACACTGGTGGGTGCGGCAGAAACGCTCGGCCGGGAGCGCGCTGCCGTCGTCTGCCGTGAACTGACCAAAACCTACGAAGAATTCCGGCGGGGAACGCTCGGCGCGCTTGCCGATCATTATGGCGGCGATATTGTCGTCAAAGGTGAGATCGTGCTGGTCATCGGCCCGCCACCGGAAGAGGCGGCACCGGACGAGCGGGATGTGGACGCACTGCTGACCCGTCTGTCGGCTGAACTGCCGGCCGGCAAGGCGGCAACCGAGGCGGCGAAAGTGACGGGCCTCAACCGGCGAACGCTTTACGACCGGCTTCTGGCGCTGAAAGAGCAGCCGTGACGGGAACGGCAGACCGGCGGCGCTTGCAGGCGGTTCGAAAGGGCGCGCTTGCGGAATATTTCGCTGCCTTGGCGCTCATGCTGCGCGGCTACCGGATCATCGCCTTCCGCCACCGCACGAAGCTCGGAGAGATCGATATCATCGCCCGGCGTGGCAATCTCATCGCTTGCGTCGAGGTGAAAGCGCGCGCAACCGTCGATACGGCGATCTTTGCGGTTAGCGAGCAGTCGAAGGCACGCATTCGCGGGGCGAGCGACCTCTGGCTTCAAAAACAGAGAGACGCGGATCGCCTTTCCATTCGCTACGACATCATGGCCATCAGGCCTTGGCGCTGGCCGGTCCATATCCGCGATGCGTTCTAGCCAGGCGTTGAGGGCTTGGGGAATGCTCAGTGGCGGCGGACGGTGACGTTGTTCTCGACAAGATGAACACCGATCACCGACGCCGCTGCCTGCTCAACGCAACCAAGCTCTGCCTCGTTGGCAACGGAGCCGGAGAGGATGATGGTTCGTCCGATGGCGATGACGTTGAGGTGGGCCGTATCCACCAGCGCGACATACTGGATGTACCGGGCAACCTTGCCCGCGAGATCGTCGTCCCGCAGGTGGGGCTCGTCGTCGCGTCGGCAATACATTTGCTTGTCCATCGGCATGCCCGCATCCCTCGTTGCTTGCTGGCCGCTTCCTGCTCTTGGCCCCTGCCGGAGCCTATTGCCGATCAGCGTTTTGGTTGATGTGCAAACGCCGGATATCCTTGGATGTTCCATCATGTGCCGTGTGGTTGGCGGGGTGCCAACACCGGCGCGACCGCAGGCGTCAAGAGGCTGAAGGACGGCTCTCATCGACATGAATATAGGCCTCGACCGCAGCGGCAATGAAATCCTCGCGCGCGTAGTCGGCGGGTTGCTCGCCGTTGAGCACATAGCGGCACATCCGGATGGCGGCCTTGTAGGCAACGCCCTCATGGGTCGGCCATCTGTCGAGCAGGACCTCCGCCGCCTCCCGCGTATTGCGAACGGCGCGATAATCTCCGATGCCGTCCAATTCGAGCAAAACGGGTTGTTGCCACCATTTTTCGCTGACCGCCATGTCCAATCCCTCCATTGCGGGTACCGGTCCGTATTATGACAGTCGAAACTTACGCTGGCATTGCGTCGCAAACGGAAAGGTTGCGGAGCGCGTGCGAAGCAGTCTATGCGGTAGAGGCACGGAGAGCCTCATGTCCGACGTCCTGATCAATGTCCTTCCCCTCTTCGTTCTCATCTTTGCCGGCTGGGTGATCGTGCGCACGGGCTATCTGAAGCCGGCCGTGGGCGATGCGCTCGGCGACTTCGTCTTCAAGGTTTCCGTGCCCATCCTGCTGTTTCGCACCATCGCGACGGCGGATTTCACCGGGGGCTCGCCCTGGCCGCTATGGGTCGCCTATTTCTCCGGCGTCGCGGTCGTCTGGACGCTCGGCCATCTCGTCGCCACGCTCGGCTTCGGGCGGGACCGGCGCATCGGCGTTCTCGCCGGTGTTTCCTCGGCCTTCGCCAACACGATCTTCATCGGCCTGCCGCTCGTCTCGCGCAATGTGGGCGATGCCGGCGTCGTCGCGCTGTCCATCCTCATCTCGGTTCATCTTCCGGTGATGATGATCGCCGGCACGATCCTCATGGAGCGTGCGGAGCGCAAGACCAATGGCGGCGTGGCGCAGAGCCCGCTGGCGCTCGCCCGCGGCATCCTGCGGAACCTCGTGCGCAACCCTCTGGTGATCGGGCTGGTCTGCGGCGCGCTGATGCATGTGGCGAACCTGCCGCTGTCGGGACCGCTCAAGATCGCCATCGACCAGACCGCGGCGGTCGCCGGCCCCGCCGCGCTGATCTCCATCGGGATGGCGCTCGACAAATACGGCCTCTCGGGCAATCTCGGCCTTGCAGCCTTCACCAGCGCGCTGAAGCTCGTGGTGCTGCCCGCCTGCGTCTTCGGAGCCAGCCATCTGCTCGGCCTCGACCGTGACTGGACGGCAGCGCTGGTGCTGACCTCCGCCGTCCCCACGGGCGTCAATGCCTGGCTGATCGCAAACCACTTCAACGTGGGCCACGGCCTTGCATCCTCGACCATCACGCTGACCACCGCCCTCGGCGTCGTCACCGTCTCCGCCTGGGCCTATGTGCTTCTTTGAACCCCCGCGAAACGTCCGCCATCCAGACATGAAAAAGCCCGGCACGAGCCGGGCTTCGAAAGGATCTGCCTGGAGAATATTCCGGCTCAGTTCGCGGGAGCAGCAGGCGCCGGAGCAGCCGGTGCGGCACCTTCAACGGGGGCAGCAGGAGCGGCGGGTGCGGCGCCTTCGGCCGGAGCGGCTACAGGCGCTGCGGACGCCGAAGCCTCGGGAAGGGCGACCGGGGCATCGGCCTGGCCACGCAGCCAGGCGATGAGGTTTGCGCGCTCATCCGGCTTCTTCACGCCGGCAAAGCCCATGGCGGTACCGGGCACATGCTTCTTTGGCGCTTCGACGAAATAGCTCAGGTGGTCGTAGGTCCAGGTCTTGTTGGCTTCGGCGAAGGTCTTCATGCCGGCCGAATAGGCGAAGCCCTCATGCGAGGCGATCGGCCGTTCGACGACACCCCAGAGATTGGGGCCGACCTTGTTCGGCCCGCCCTTCTCTATGGTGTGACAGGCAGCACACTTCTTGAAGACGGCTGCGCCGGCGTTCGCATCGGCGCTGGCCAAGAGCGGCTTGATGTCGACCTCGGCTTCGGCCGCAGCACCTGCTCCCGCTTCGCCCGCCGTCTCCTCGGCGATGATGGCGAAGCCCGGCTTTTCCGGTGCTTCGGAATGGAAAATGCCTTCGGAGGCGATCGATACGGACATCAGCACGAAGACCGTTCCGAGAAAGGCTCCCACGGCCATGTTTACATGCGAGTTCATCAACACACCTCCCCTTGCGTCCGGCTTCAAGCATATGCGCGCGCCGCCGATATGAACAATCTGCCCCGGCACCTTGAAATCGTGCGGAAGCTATGTCTTTTGACCAAGCGTTGCAACAGCGATATCCGTGCCGGACGAACCACTTCTGGCACTTTTCGCGTGCGTTTTGAAGGGCTCGGCATGAAAAGCGACAATTTGGCCAGAACACTCGTGCTGATCCCGGCGCGGATGGCCTCCACGCGGCTTCCCGGCAAGCCGCTGGCCGACATCTGCGGGCTGCCGATGATCGTGCAGGTGGCCCTACGTGCGCGCGATGCCAAAGTCGGACGCATCGTCGTCGCCGTCGATCACCAGGATACATTCGATGCCGTGACGGCTGCCGGTTTCGAGGCCGTGATGACGCGCACCGACCACCCGTCCGGCTCCGACCGCATCTATGAGGCCCTGACCCTGTGCGACCCGGACGGCGCGATCGAGACCGTCATCAATGTGCAGGGCGACCTGCCGACGATCGAGCCGGAGACCATCCGCGCAGCCCTGCGGCCGCTGGAAGATCCGGCCGTGGATATCGCGACGCTGACCGTCGAGATCGTACACGAGGCGGAAAAGACCAACCCCAATGTCGTGAAGGTCGTCGGCGCGCCGCTGTCGGACAGCCGGATGCGGGCGCTGTATTTCACCCGCGCGACCGCACCCCACGGGGCCGGACCGCTCTATCACCATATCGGCCTCTACGCCTACCGCCGTTCCGCTCTCGAACGGTTCGTCGCCCTGCCGCCCTCGGCGCTCGAAAAGCGCGAATCGCTCGAACAGCTGCGGGCGCTGGAGGCCGGCATGCGCATCGACGTGGAAATCGTCAGCTCCATTCCGCTCGGCGTCGATACGCCTGACGATCTCGAGGCCGCACGCCGGCTGCTTTCGAACCCCACCGGAGCCGCATCATGATGCCCGTCACGAACCGCATCTCGTTCCAGGGCGAATACGGCGCCAACTCCGACATGGCCTCGCGGGACATGTTCCCGACGATGGATCCCCTGCCCTGCCAGACCTTCGAGGACGCGTTTCTCGCCGTCGAGAACGGCGAGGCGGACCTTGCGATGATCCCGATCGAGAACACCATCGCTGGCCGGGTCGCCGATATCCACCACCTCCTGCCGGAATCGCGCCTGCACATCATCGGCGAATATTTCATGCCGATCCGGTTTCAGCTGATGGTGCTGCCGGGCGTGTCGCGCAGCGAGATCCGAACGGTGCACAGCCACATCCATGCGCTCGGCCAATGCCGCAAGATCGTGCGGGCCAATGGCTGGAAGCCCGTCGTGGCCGGGGATACCGCCGGTGCCGCCAAGCTCGTGGCCGAGACCGGCGACCGCTCCATGGCCGCCCTTGCGCCACGGCTCGCGGCAAACCTCTACAAGCTCGACATCGTTGCCGAGAACGTCGAGGACACCGAAAACAACGTGACGCGCTTCGTCGTGCTCTCGCGCGACGAGAAGCCCATCCGGCGCGATGCGGCGAGCGACGTCATCGTCACCACCTTCGTCTTCAATGTGCGCAACATCCCCGCCGCGCTCTACAAGGCACTTGGAGGCTTTGCCACGAACGGCATCAACATGACGAAGCTGGAGAGCTACCAGATCGGCGGAAAATTCATCGCGACGCAATTCTACGCCGATATCGACGGACATCCGGATGATGCGAACGTGAAGCGGGCGCTGGAGGAGCTGCGGTTCTTCTCCGAGAAGGTCCGGATCCTCGGCTCGTATCCGGCGCACCCGATGCGGCGCGTGTTATAAAAGTCGCGCCGCTGCGAAATCCTTCGCGCACGGGCGGACGGACCGGAATTGTGGGGTAGTGTTTGTCGCGCGAAAGTGATTGCGTACGGCAAAGAGGTGACTGATTTGCGGCCAGGCCGTGCTTGCCTCTCGTTTCGACAGCCGCGGAAATGGCGGCATCCGGAGGACGCCTACCATGATCATCAGAACGCTTTTCCTGGCCTCGACGGCCGCTCTTTCCATCACCGCCGGCGCGCAGGCGGCCGATGCGATCGTCGCAGCAGAACCGGAAGCCATGGAATATGTCCGTGTCTGCGACGCCTTCGGCGAAGGCTTCTTCTACATTCCGGGCACGGAAACCTGCCTGAAAATCGGCGGTTACGTTCGCTTCGACAACAATGTCGGCGACAGCCCCTATGACGGCGAAGATCAGGCCTGGTCGCCCTTCACGCGCGGCACCCTGACGCTCGACGCCCGCAGCGATACCGAATACGGCCAGTTGCGCTCCTTCATCGAAATGCGGTCGGAGGCCAGCGGCGGCGAGACGACGAGCTACATCAATTCCGGCTTCATCACGCTCGGCGGCTTCATGGCCGGCGTCAATGATTCGCGCTACGACCTGTTCCTGAATTCGGCCGGCAACATCATCAACGACGACGTCATCGACTATACCGGCAGTCGGACCAATCAGGTCAGCTACCAATGGGGCGGCGACAAGGGCTTTTCGGCGTTCATCGGCCTCGAAGAAGGCGGCGGCACCTACGACACCGGCTTCGCCGGCCGTCCGACAGAAGACTACAAGGGCGCGCATCCCTTGGCTGGCGCCCGTATTCAGGAAGACTGGGGCGGCCTGTTCATCATCGGCGGCTATGATACGGAAGCCGATGCCTTCGGCGGCAAGATTCGCGCCGATGTCGTCTTCAACGACGTGTTCAAGATCTTCATCATGGCCGGCTACCAGTCCGACTGGGACAACGACAAGGGCCTGGGCAACACCCGTCAGCGCAATTATTACGGGCCCTGGAACGGCGACTGGGCGGCCTGGGGCGGCTTCACGGCGACGGTCAACGACAAGACGTCCATCAACGGCCAGGTCGCCTATGAAGACGACGGCACGCTCGCGACGGCCCTCAACATGGAATACATGATCGTCGATAACTTCAAGGTGCAGCCGGAATTCAACTACACCAAGTTCGACGGCGAGCGCGGCGATGGCGATGCCTTCGGCGGCACGATCCGCTTCCAGCGCGACTTCTGATCACGCGTCTCTTCAAAGCGATATCGACAGATGAGAACCGGCGCCCGCGCCGGTTCCTTCGTTTCCAGCTCTGGCATTTCTGTCAGGCCGGCCAGTCCAGCCAGTCGCGCATCAGTTGGTGGGCGATGGCGCCCTTGGGCGGGATGGAGTGGTGGCTCGCGTCCTGACCCGTATTGCGGGCGAGCATGGCGCGCGTTTCCTCACGGGTGAACCAGCGGCAGTCTTCCAGTTCCAGATCGTCCATGCGGATGTCGATCGACTGTGCTTCCGCGTAGCAGCCGATCATCAGGCTGTGCGGCATGGGCCAGGGTTGCGAGGCATGGTAGCGCACGCGCCCGGTGCGGATGCCGGATTCCTCCAGCGTCTCGCGGCGCACGGCATTTTCGATCGTCTCCCCCGGCTCCAAGAACCCGGCAAGGCAGGAATACATGCCTTCCGGGAAATGCGGGCTGCGGCCGAGCAGGCAGAGATCGCGCTCGACGTCGATCGTCAGCATGATGACGACGGGGTCTGTGCGTGGGAACGCCAGATGGCCGCAGGCCGTGCACACCCGCCGATATCCACCGCCCTTGGCCTCCATCGGGCTGCCGCACTTGCCGCAGAAGCGGTTGGCGGCGTTCCAGGCGATCAGGCTTGCGGCCTGCGCGAACTGTCCGAGGAGTTCGTCGGGCAGCATCGCCTGCCGGTAGAGGCTGCGGCCGTCGGCGAGCTTGAACGGCTCCTCGAGCGTCGCTTCCGTCCGGTTGACCGGCACGGCGATCCGCGGCTCGCCCGATGGCAGCCGGCCGAGAAGGATGGCGGCATCGAGATCGGGCTCAAGAGCGGCGATCTCGTAAGGCGCAAACAGCGGGTCGATGACGTTTTCGTCATGCTTGACCACCAGCTTGCCCTCCGCGAACGCGAAGAGATGTGCGCCTTCGGTCTTCAGCGCCTCTTCCAGGCAATCGTCGCTTCGGTGTTCGCTATCGCGCACGAGATGATTTTCGGCGAAAGCAACGAGCGAGCTCGGTTCGGGATGGGGTCCCTTGAGGTCGAAAATGGCGTGGGTCATGTCAGGGATTCCGTCAGACGGTTGAGGACATCGTCGCGCTTTGCCGCATCCCAGGCTTCCGCCGTGCCGAAGCCCCAGATCGGGCCAGGCCAGTTCGCATCCCCCTCAGTGCGGGCGACGATATGGACATGGAGCTGCCGGACGATATTGCCCAGCGCGCCGATATTGATCTTTGTCGCCCCCGTCACCTGTTTCAGCGCGGCGGCGACGCGATTGGTTTCGTGCGACAGCGTCGCCTGTTCCTCGGGCGACAGCTCGAACGTTTCGCTGATGGCGTTTCGCTCGGGGATGAGGATGAGCCAGGGCCAGCGGGCGTCCCGGCTCAGCCGGAGCTGGCAGAGATCGAGATGGGCCACGAGGTCGCTGTCACGCGCCAGGCGCGGGTCGAGATCGAACGGGGTCACGGTTCCTCCTTCCGGCATGCGTCGTCCCGGCATGCGTCGTCTTTGTCCAAGTTCTGACAGGGATGCCAGATTCTTCCAAGGGCCGACTTGCATTCCGTTTCGATATTGCCGATATGAAGGTCGGGAGGTTGGTGGTGGACGAGCCACTCGCCAACCGGGTCAGGTCCGGAAGGAAGCAGCCCCAACGAGCCCGGCACGGGTCATCGTGCCAGCCTCCCACCCTCAGGGTCTTCACGAGAGACCTTGAACCATCAGACCAGGGCCGCCCGTTCGCAAGCTCGCTGCCGCGTCTAAAGCTTGCCGACTGTCCGGACAGACGGAACCAGCGGCGGGGCGCATGAACGACATCACCATCCCATCTCCTGACGCAGCGCCCGCCCCGGCCGAGAAGCCGGCGGCCTATCGTGTGCTTGCCCGTAAGTACCGACCGAAAGACTTCTCCGACCTGATGGTGGGGCAGGAGCCGATGGTGCGGACTCTGACCAATGCGTTCGAGACCGGGCGCATCGCCCAGGCCTATATGCTGACCGGCGTGCGCGGCGTCGGCAAGACGACCACCGCCCGTATCCTTGCGCGTGCCCTGAACTACAAGACTGACGAGATCGACAAGCCGACGATCGACCTTCGCACGCCCGGCGAACACTGCCAGGCGATCATGGAAGGCCGGCATGTCGACGTGATCGAGATGGACGCCGCGTCCCACACCGGCATCGATGACATCCGCGAGATCATCGAGCAGGTGCGCTACCGGCCCGTTTCCGCCCGCTACAAAGTCTATATCATCGACGAAGTGCACATGCTCTCGACGCAGGCCTTCAACGGGCTCTTGAAGACGCTCGAAGAGCCGCCTGAGCATGTGAAGTTCATCTTCGCAACGACCGAAATCCGCAAGGTCCCGATCACCGTCCTGTCACGGTGCCAGCGGTTCGACCTGCGGCGGATTGCGGCGACCGATCTGGTCGGCCTGTTCTCCACCATTCTCGGCAAGGAAGGCATTACGGCGCAGGCCGAAGCGCTGGCGATGATCGCGCGCGCCGCCGAAGGCTCGGCCCGTGACGGCCTGTCGCTGCTCGACCAGGCGATCGCCCATGGCGGCGGCATCGTCGAAGCCGACGCGGTGCGCAGCATGCTCGGCCTTGCCGATCGCGCCCGCATCGTCGATCTCTTCGGCCATGTGGTGCGCGGCGACGTGAAGGCGGCGCTGGAAGAGTTCGCATGGCAGTACGAAGCGGGCGCCAGCCCGGCGGTCGTGCTGACCGATCTTGCCGATTTCACGCATCTCGTGACCAAGCTGAAGTTTTCGGCAGAAGCTGCCAACGACCAGTCGCTGAGCGAGGTCGAGCGGGTGCGCGGCGCGGAATTCTCCGCAGCCGTTGCCGTCTCCACGCTGTCGCGGATCTGGCAGATGCTCTTGAAGGGCATACCGGAGACGGAGAATGCCGCCCGTCCGGCGGGTGCGGCCGAAATGGTGCTGATCCGGCTGACGCATGCGGCCCACCTCCCCTCCCCGGAAGATGCCGCGCGCCGGCTGCTGGAAATGTCGGGCAGCGATGCCGGTCGTCCAGCGCCGCGCGGGCCGGCCCCCGGCAATGGCGGTGGCAACGGCACGACGTCGTCCGTGGCGTCGCAGGGCCAGAGCAGCATTCAGGCGCGCGCCGGCGAACCGGTCATGCCCTCGCGGATGACGGCCAATGGTGCGGCCATGCTGCGCGCCGTGCCCGAAGCCGAGCTTCCGACCGTGCAGGAGCGGGGACAGGTCGACATCAAACCGGAACCGGCACCGGCCGAACCGGTCGTGCCGCTGCGCTCCGTCGCCGATATCGTCGATCTCTGCCAGAAGAACCGCGACATTCTCCTGAAGACGCTGGTGCGGAATTTCGTGCGGCTGGTGCGGCTCGAACCGGGCCGGCTGGAGTTCAACATCCCGGACGATGCGCCGAAGACGCTGGTGACCGACCTGCAGCGGCGGCTGGAAGAATGGACCGGCATCCGCTGGATGGTGACGGTGAGCCGCGAGCCCGGCCAGCCGACCATGGTCGAGACCGAAGCGGCGGCGAAGGAGCAGCGCTTCAACGATGCGCGCCAGGACCCCGATGTCGCCGCCATCCTCGCCCGCTTTCCCGGATCGAAAATGGTCGATGTCCGCATCAAGGTGTCGGAGATCGAGCTGGACGAAACGCCCGAGGTCGCTGCCGTGGCCGAGTCCGATGAGGGCGACATCCTTCCCGGCGACGATATCGAACATTAATTGATCAGCAGAGGAGACGGACGATGCGCGACATCATGGGTATGATGGGCAAGGTCAAGGAAATGCAGGCCAAGATGGAGAAACTTCAGGAGGAAATCGCTCTTCTCGAAGTGGACGGCACCTCCGGCGGCGGCCTCGTCACCGTCCGGCTGGATGGTAAGGGTGCTCTGAAGAGCCTTAAGATCGACCCGTCCCTCTTCAAGGAAGACGATGTCGAGATCCTCGAGGATCTCATCGTTGCCGCGCATAAGGACGGCAAGGACAAGGCCGAGGCGATCACCGCGGAAAAGACCCGCGAACTGACCGCCGGCCTGCCGATCCCGCCCGGCATGAAGCTGCCGTTTTAAAGCATTTCCGGTCAGAGCCCTGGCAGAAATGCCGGACCGACCATGCGCACCTTGCGCGGAAATCTCGGAATATCCGTCTTCGTGCCACGCAGGCTGACATTCATGAAAAGCACCATCGTCGGCTCGTTGTCGAGGATCGCGACAACCGTCGGCTCGATGGCCGGCATTGTCTCGGGGGCCACCACCGTCAGGACCGGCAGCGTGGCCGCGGCTTCGGGCGCTGTCTTGATCGGCTTCCGGACGACGCGTTTCGGCTTCGGCTTGCTCTCTTCACGCACCGTGCGGATGACGGGCTTGCACGCGGACGGCACGGCGGCAAGTTCGGCGCGTGCCTGCGCGATGCGACCGGCGATTTCCCGGCAGGCAAAGCCGCCGCTTTCGACGGTGCAGGCGTGGTTGCGTGCCATGGCCATGTTGGATGCGATCTGGCGCTGAAGCCGCGACGCTTCGCTGCCGGACGGCGTGCAGGTCTTGGCGAGGCTATGGCTTGCGGGCACCGCGACGAGAAGAAGGAGCGCGAGACATCCGGCCTGCCGTCTGATCCTGTCTGCCCAAGCCATCGCATCTCTCCATCGCCAGCCCCATGGGCATGCCAACGACATAGCCGAGAGAAATGCGCGCGCGAAGCGGATCCTTAAGAAATGGTTAAGGCGCGAAGGCATCCAGCTGCGCGCGGACGCGCTTGCTGATCGGGGCCGCACGGTAGCGGGCCCGCTCCTCGTCCGACAGGCTTTTGACCGAGGCCCTGAGCATGTCCGACATCGTGATCCTGGGGCCTTGGAAAGCCCGATAAGTAATGTCGTCGCCCACGCTGAGCATGCCCGGCCGCAGCACGCGGCAGTAGAAGCCAGGCCGGGCCACCGTGCGGAACCTTCGGGCGAAACCGGGATCGTTCAGCCGCAGCGACAGTGTCGAGCAGGGAATGCGGGTCGAGGTGACCTCCAGCGTCACGCCTTCCGTCTCGAACCGGTCGCCGACCGCGATTGTCCGGCTATCGATCTCTGAAATGACAATGTTTTCGCCGAACAGGCCGGGCTCGACGGCGTGCCCAAGTTCATCCGCCCATGCCGCCAGATCCAGAGAGCCGAAACCGTAGACGGCCTGATCCGGTCCGCCATGATGTTTCCGATTGCAGACGGCATCGCCGGCAAGCCCCGCGGCATCGACGATGACGGTGCCGCCCTGCGGATGCTTGACGATGCCGGTCTTCGCCTTCTTGCCGTCGATGACGGTGGCATGGCCGATGCAGACGGCGTCGATCTTCATGGTCCACCTCTTTTCCTCCGCCATCGCGGATCATAGCTGTGCGGTTGCAAAGCATTTTCACTCCGACGGCATATGGGATAGAACGCGCCTCATGGCAAAGCGAGTCACCGGCCCCGAAATCGAAAAACTCATCCAGCTTCTGGCAAAGGTGCCGGGGCTCGGGCCGCGCTCGGCGCGCAGGGCCGCACTGCACTTGGTCAAGAAGAAGGATCAGCTGCTCGGACCGCTCGCCGATGCGATGGTCGAGGCGCACCGGAAGGTCCGGATCTGCTCCTGCTGCGGCAATGTGGATACGAGCGATCCGTGCAGCGTCTGCACCGACGAGCGGCGCGACCACAGCTGCATCATCGTGGTCGAGGATGTCGCCGACCTCTGGGCGCTGGAGCGCACCGGCGCCATGAACACGGCCTATCATGTGCTCGGCGGCACGCTGTCGCCGCTCGATGGCGTCGGGCCTGACGATCTCAACATCCGCGGACTTGTCGACCGCGTCGTCAAGGGCGAGGTGCGCGAGCTGATCATCGCCGTCAACGCTACCGTCGAGGGCCAGACGACAGCGCACTACATCACCGACCAGCTTGACGGGCTGGACGTTCGCATCACCCGGCTTGCCCATGGCGTTCCCGTCGGGGGCGAGCTCGATTATCTCGACGACGGTACACTGACCGCGGCTTTGCGGGCGAGAACGGTTATCTGACATGACATTCCTAAAGCATCTCCGCCGTGCGGCACTCGCCGCCCTCCTCTGCGCTTCCACTGCCATTCCCGCGCTCGCCGCCTCCAAGACCGAAACCGAAGCCCAGTTCCGCCGCTGGCTGCAGACCGATCTCTGGCCGCAGGCGCAGAAGGGCGGCATTTCCAAAGGCGCATTCGACAAGGCCTTCGCGGATGTAAAGCTCGATTGGGACCTGCCGGACCTCGTGCCGCCGGGCTCCAAGCCGCAGGGCGAGCAGAAGCAGAGCCAGGCGGAGTTCGCCTCTCCCGGCGCTTACTTCTCGGAAAAACGCCTGCAAGGGCTCGCCGCGACCGGCCGCAGCCTTGCCTCGACGCATGCCGCCACGCTGCGGCGGATCGAGAAGACCTATGGCGTGCCCGGGCCGATCGTGCTGGCGATCTGGGGCCGCGAATCAGGCTTCGGCCGGGCGAAGATCCCGCATCCGGTGCTGGATGTGCTGGCGACGAAAGCCTTCATGTCGACCCGCGGCGAGCTCTTCACCCGCGAGCTGATCTCCGCCCTGCACATCCTTGAAAGCGGCGACGTTGATGAAGCCGACATGCGCGGCTCCTGGGCGGGCGCCATGGGCCAGCCGCAGTTCCTACCCTCGAGCTTCCTCTCCTATGCCGTTGATTTCGACGGCGACGGGCGGCGCGATATCTGGAATTCCGTGCCGGACGTGCTCGGCTCCATCGCGCATTACCTTTCGGAAAAAGGCTGGCAGCGCGGGCGCGACTGGGGCTTCGAGGTGTCGATCCCGCAGAACGTTTCCTGCGCGCAGGAAGGGCCGGACCTTGCAAAGCCCCTCGGTCAGTGGGCCGCGACCGGCATCACCCGTATCTCCGGCCAGGCATTTCCCCGTAGCGAGGCGAAGGCCAGCGGCATGATGCTGGTGCCGGCCGGGCGCCATGGGCCGGAATTCCTGGTGACGCCGAATTTCTACGTGATCAAGGAATACAACAATTCCGACCTCTACGCCCTCTTCATCGGCAATCTCGCCGACCGGATCGGCGCGAATGGCGGGTCCTTCCAAGGCAGTTGGGGCGATGTCGGCAAGATGCTGCGCTCGGACGTGCTGACCATGCAGAAGCGGCTGGAAGCACAGGGCTACGACATCGGCAAGGCCGACGGTCTCGCCGGTTACAAGACCCGGCGCTCCCTCGGGCAGTGGCAGGAGAAGAACGGCCTTGCGGCGACGTGTTTTCCGGATGCGGGGCTGAAAGCAAAACTGCGGTAAATCACAAGCTCAGTGGCCGATATCGACCTGCCGTTTGAACTGCTCGTATTCGTGCGGCAGGATGGTCTGGCGCTCGATCATCCGGTGCACATAGGGCGCGTTTTCGCCGCGATGGAGCGCGCGGAGCTGCTCGTGGATTGCCGCGTCGTCCTGGGTACGCCGCTGGTTGTGGCGAACATATTCGACCCATGTCGGCACATGATAGGTCTCCGTCCAGATCTCCGGCCGCTCCAGATCGCGCATCAGCGTCCACTGGCCGGCACCGTCGCGAATACGAACGCGACGACGCTCGGTCATGATCGAAAGGAACGCCTCGACGTCGGCTGGATCGATCTCGTAGTCGATCATCACGACGATCGGCCCGCTTCTCGGCTTCAGGTCGAGCTTCAGCATCGGCTCGGTGAAACTGCCGAGAGGATCGAGGTTGAGCGCCTTGAACTCCGGCAAAGCGAAGCGCAGGCCGACGGCCGCCCCGACCAGCATGACGACGGCCGAGGCGACGAGGGCCGTCGAGGGACCGTATTCTTCCGCGGCCACACCCCAGACCCAGCTGCCGAGCGCCATGCCGCCGAAGGTGGTGGTCTGGTAGAGCGACAGCGCCCGGGCAACCACCCATCGCGGCGTGGAAAGCTGCACCGTTGTGTTGAACAGAGACAGGGCCAGCACCCAGCCGGCACCTGACATGAGCATCGCCAAGCCCGTTATGATCTCCGACCGGCTGAGCGCAGCCATGACCGCGGACAGGGCAAAGCCGAGGAAGGCGATGCGCACGACCGCTTCGCCGGCCAGACGCTCGCGCAGCCGGGCGCTGAGCAGCGCGCCGCCGATCGCACCGATGCCGAAGGCGCCGAGCAGGACACCATAGGTCAGGGGCCCGCCCGCCACTAGATCGCGCGCGACCAGCGGCAGAAGGGCAAGGATGGCGCTGGCGGAGAGGCCGAAGAGAAAGCCGCGCAGCATGACCTTGAGGATGTTCGGCGACATCGCGACATAGCGCAGGCCCGCCCCGACCGCACGCGCCAGCGGCTCGCGTGGCAGCGCGTTCAGCGCCGGCGTCCGTTTCCAGCGCAGCAATGCGGTGATGAGCGCGAAATAGGTGAGCGTGTTCACCGCGAAAGCCGCAGCCGCACCCGCCGCCGCGACGATGACGCCGCCGATGGCCGGGCCGACGCTGCGCGTCATGTTGAAGCCCATGCTGTTCAGCGACACGGCGCCCGGCAGATCCTCGCGTGGAACCATGTCGCCGACGGAGGCCTGCCAGGCCGGGTTGTTCAGCGCCGTTCCGCAGCCGATGAGAAAGGTGAACATCAGGAGCAGCCAGGGCGTGATCAGCCCGAACCAGGCGAACGCCGTCAGCAGCGCGGACACGGTGAGCATGAAGAACTGCGCGACCAGCATGATCCGCCGCCGGTCGAAACTGTCGGCCAGCGCGCCGGAGATCAGCGAAAACAGCATGATGGGCAACGTCACCGATGCCTGCACCAGAGCGACCATGTTCACCGAGGTCGAGATCGAGGTCATCATCCACGCCGCACCGACGGACTGGATGAGGCCACCGAAATTGGAGGCAAGGCTTGCGATCCAGATGATGCGGAAGGTATCGTGTCTGAAGGGTGCCAAAGGCGATGATCGATCTGGCACGGCAGTCTCCTTCTTCACGCACACGGCCCTCGCGCACCAAACGGCGGAATGACCGCAACGCAGGAAAGGCATCGTCAGGCTGTCTGAGGTCCTCGAGTGCAATGTAGCCCGGTGGTCCCGCGTGGCAACCCGCCGCGACAGGCGAAATTCGCCGTGGAGTACCCATCGGCGCGACGCTTGCAATTGCGGCCGATGCGGCGTATATGACGCTCAAATTCTTGATCGGTTGATGAAGAGTGGGCCCGCAAGGACCCGCTCTTTTTTATTACCATCATGACAGAACATGCATGACGGGAGACATCGCTTGTCCGACATCGACACGGCAGACATCCAGCAGGAACCGCGCCTGATCACCGAGACCGGGATCGATCGCCGCGTTGCCGACATTATCGAACCCGTGCTGATGCCCATGGGCTACCAGCTGGTGCGCGTGCGGCTTTCGGCCCAGAACGGTGCGACGCTGCAGATCATGGCCGAGCGGACCGACGGCACGATGACGGTCGAAGACTGCGAAGCGGTTTCCTCTGCGATCTCGCCGGTTCTCGACGTGGACGATCCGATCGGCAAGGCGTATCATCTCGAAGTGTCTTCGCCGGGTATCGACCGGCCGATGGTGCGCAAGGGCGATTTCGTCCGCTGGATCGGCCATCTCGTCAAGTTCGAGACCTCGGTCCTCGTGGAAAACCGCAAGCGATTCCGCGGCGTCATCCTCGGTGCGGATGCGGACGGATTCACCATCGAGCGCGACCAGGCGGGTCCGGACGAAGCGCCGACGGTGGTCGTGCCTTTCTCGGCGCTTGCCGAAGCCAAGCTGATCCTGACGGACGAGCTGATCCGCGACGCGCTGACGGCCGACAAGAAGGCCAAGGCCGCACGCGAGGCGGCAAACGAGAATTTCGAAGAGCTCGAAGGCAACGACGAGACCCCTTCGCAGGAATGACACGCGCCCGGCCGGCGCTTCTCCTCTGGAGCGTGGCCTGAGAGGCACCACCCGGACTATTCGACCTACGGAGACCTACCCCATGGCAGTCAGTGCTAACCGGCTCGAACTTCTGCAGATCGCGGATGCCGTCGCGCGCGAAAAGGTGATCGACCGCGAAATCGTGCTGGCCGCCATGGCCGACGCGATCCAGAAAGCGGCGCGCTCGCGCTACGGCTCGGAAAGCAACATCCGCGCCGACATCAATTCCAAGACCGGCGAGATTCGCCTGCAGCGTCTCCTGGAAGTGGTCGAGGTTGCTGAAGACTACGGCACGCAGATCCCGCTGGAACTGGCGCGCGACCGCAACCCGGACGCCAAGCTCGGCGACTTCATCGCCGATCCGCTGCCGCCGATGGATTTCGGCCGTATCGCCGCACAGTCCGCCAAGCAGGTCATCGTCCAGAAGGTTCGCGAAGCCGAGCGTGACCGCCAGTTCGACGAATACAAGGATCGCATCGGCGAGATCGTCAACGGCACGGTCAAGCGTGTCGAATACGGCAACGTCATCGTGGATCTCGGCCGCGGCGAAGGCATCATCCGCCGTGACGAGATGATCCCGCGGGAAAACATGCGCTACGGCGACCGCGTCCGCTCCTACGTCTACGACGTGCGCCGCGAACAGCGCGGTCCGCAGATCTTCCTGTCGCGTACGCATCCGCAGTTCATGGTCAAGCTCTTCACCATGGAAGTGCCCGAAATCTACGACGGCATCATCCAGATCCGCTCGGTTGCCCGTGATCCGGGTTCGCGCGCCAAGATCGCCGTCATCTCCAACGATTCGTCGATCGATCCGGTCGGCGCTTGCGTCGGTATGCGCGGTTCGCGCGTCCAGGCCGTCGTCGGCGAGCTTCAGGGCGAGAAGATCGACATCATTCCGTGGAGCCAGGACCCGGCATCCTTCATCGTCAACGCCCTGCAGCCGGCCGAAGTGTCCAAGGTCGTTCTCGATGAAGACGCAGAGCGCATCGAAGTCGTCGTGCCTGACGAGCAGCTGTCGCTCGCCATCGGCCGTCGCGGCCAGAACGTCCGTCTCGCATCGCAGCTGACCGGCTGGGACATCGACATCATGACGGAAGCCGAAGAGTCCGAGCGCCGCCAGAAGGAATTCAACGAGCGTACGAACCTCTTCATGGAATCGCTCGACGTGGACGAAATGGTCGGCCAGGTCCTGGCGTCCGAAGGCTTCGCACAGGTCGAGGAACTCGCCTATGCCGAGCTCGACGAGATCGCCTCGATCGAAGGCTTCGACGAGGAGACCGCCAGCGAGATCCAGACCCGCGCCCGCGAATATCTCGACAAGCTCGAAGCCGAGATGGACGAGAAGCGCAAGGCGCTCGGCGTCGGTGACGAGCTGCGCACGATCAACGGCATGACCGGTCAGATGCTCGTGGCACTCGGCCAGGACGGCATCAAGACGATGGAAGACTTCGCAGGCTGCGCCGCCGACGACCTCGTCGGCTGGTCGGAGCGCAAGGACGGCGAGACCAAGCGTTTCGAAGGCCTGTTCTCCAAGCTGGAAGTTTCGCGTACGGAAGCGGAAACCATGATCCTTCAAGCACGCCTGGCTGCGGGCTGGATTACGGAAGAAGACCTTGCACGCGAGACCGAGGCACTCCAAATAGTGGAAGAGAGTGAGGAGGACGAGGCGGAAGCCGCGTCCTGATCCCTCATGAATTCCGTGACCAACCAGCCAGACATGGCACCGGACGATGTAAACGTCCCCGCAGAGGATGACGACTTGCCGCTCAACGGGCGCATGTGCATCGTCACCCGCGCAAGCGGTCCGGCCGATGACGGCCTGATCCGCTTCGTCGCGGGGCCGGACGGCCGGGTGGTTGCAGACCTGAAACGCCAGCTGCCGGGACGCGGCTGCTGGGTCACCGCCGAACGGGCGGTTCTGGAAACGGCGATCAAGCGCAAGCTTTTTGCGCGGGCGCTGAAGACGGCGGAGGCCAAGCCCGGCCCCGAGCTTCTGGACGAGGTCGACAGGCTTCTGGTCCAGCAACTGATCGGCATGATGAACATGGCGCGCAAGGCCGCGCAGTTCATCACCGGGGCTTCGAAGGTGGAACAGGCGGTTCGCGGAATGGCGGCCATCGCCACGTTCCACGCTTCGACGGCCGCACCCGACGGTGTGCGGAAAATAGACCAGGCGCGCAAGGCCATGAGCTTTGTCGCCGATGACGGCGAGCAGATACCAACCTTCCGCTTCTTCACCGGAGAGGAATTGGATACGCTGCTCGGAAGTAATTCTTTTATCCATGCCGCAGCGCTTGCAGGGCAGGCGGGTGAGGGTGTAGTGAAGCGCGCAAACATGCTGGAAAGATACCGGGGCGAAATGTCCCCCCGTGCCTTCGGCGACGCTTCCCAGCCGACATTATGACGCGGGACACCGGCCACGGCCGTGACGACCGCAATACGGTAAGACGACAATCGAACGACGGGGTCTGGTGATACGCATCCGGCTTCGATCTTAGGAACGGAACGGAATGACCGATAACAACGACGACAAGACCCTGAGCGGAGCCGGCAAGAAGACTCTGACGCTGCGCCCCTCCGGCGTGAGCCAGGGCACAGTCCGCCAGGACATGGGCCGCGGCCGCACGAAGGCTGTCGTGGTCGAAACCCGCAAACGCCGCCCCACTCGGCCCGAAGACGAGAAGCCGGTCGCTCCGATCGCCTCGGTTGCGGCTCCCGTGCGTGCGCCGCAGCCGCGCCCGCCAGAAACACGCCCCATGCAGCAGACCACGGTTCGCCCGCAGCCCCAGGCTCCGCGGCCCGATCCGGCACGTCCGCGCACAGGCGTCGTCCTGAACCAGCTGTCGGCCGGTGAAATCGATGCGCGCCGCCGCGCCCTCGCCGAAGCCCAGATCCGCGATGCCGAGGAAGCCAAGGCACGCGTCATCGCTGAAGAGAAGCGAAAGATCGAAGAAGCCGAGCGCCTGAAGCGCGAAGCCGAAGAAGCCGCCCGCCGCGAGGCGGAAGAGGCTGCCCGTCCTGCCGCAGAGCGCGAAGCCGAGAAGGTCGCGCTTGCCGCTGCCGCCGAGGCCGAAAAGGTTGCTGCTGCCGCAGCCGCTGCTGCTCCCCCCGTCGTCGAGCGCCCCGCCCCCGTCATCACGACGGATGCGAATGGCGTGCGCACGCGCCGCACCAATGAAGCCGAGGACACGCGCCCTGCCCGTCCCGGCGCCGTGCCGGTTCGCGGCAAGCCGGTTCGCCCCGAGCCTGCCAAGGCTCCGGCGCGTCCGAAGACCGAAGAAGAACGCCGCAAGGGCAAGCTGACGCTGACAGCAGCGCTCGACGACGACGGCAATGCCCGTGGCCGCTCGCTCGCCGCCATGCGTCGCCGGCAGGAGAAGTTCCGCCGCAGCCAGATGCAGGAAACGCGCGAAAAGGTCATGCGCGAAGTCGTTCTGCCGGAAACCATCACCATTCAGGAACTGTCGCAGCGCATGTCCGAACGTGCCGTCGACGTCATCAAGTACCTGATGAAGGACGGCCAGATGATGAAGCCCGGCGACGTCATCGACGCCGACCTGGCCGAGATCATCGCTGCCGAATTCGGCCACACGGTCAAGCGCGTATCGGAATCCGACGTTGAAGAAGGCATCTTCAACCAGGCCGACGATGCTGGTGAGATGGTGTCGCGTCCTCCGGTCGTGACCATCATGGGCCACGTCGACCACGGCAAGACCTCGCTGCTCGACGCCATCCGCCAGACGAGCGTCGTCTCGGGCGAAGCCGGCGGCATCACGCAGCACATCGGTGCCTATCAGGTCGAGAAGAACGGCCAGAAGATCACCTTCATCGACACGCCCGGCCACGCCGCCTTTACGGCCATGCGTGCCCGTGGTGCGCAGGCCACCGACATCGCGATCCTCGTGGTTGCGGCCGACGACAGCGTCATGCCGCAGACGATCGAGTCGATCAGCCACGCAAAGGCTGCCAACGTTCCGATCATCGTTGCGATCAACAAGATCGACAAGCACG
Source organism: Ferranicluibacter rubi (assembly GCF_011603255.1). Lineage (GTDB taxonomy): Bacteria > Pseudomonadota > Alphaproteobacteria > Rhizobiales > Rhizobiaceae > Ferranicluibacter > Ferranicluibacter rubi. Next base: position 542,277 of record NZ_JAANCM010000001.1, read on the forward strand.
AAGCCAACCCGGAGAAGGTGCGCCAGCAGCTTCTGCAGCACGAAGTGTTCGTGGAATCGCTCGGCGGTGAAGTTCTCGACGTCGAAGTGTCGGCCAAGAACAAGCTCAACCTCGACAAGCTGCTTGAGGCGATCCTGCTGCAGGCCGAAATCCTCGACCTCAAGGCCGATCCGAGCCGGACGGCCGAAGGTATCGTCATCGAAGCCCAGCTCGACCGCGGTCGTGGCTCGGTTGCGACCGTCCTCGTCCAGAAGGGCACGCTGAAGCCTGGCCAGATCATCGTTGCCGGCGACCAGTGGGGCCGCGTGCGCGCGCTCGTCACCGACAAGGGCGACCATGTCAAGGAAGCTGGCCCGGCGACCCCTGTCGAAGTCCTCGGCCTGTCGGGAACACCCGCTGCCGGCGATCGCTTCGCCGTCGTCGAGAACGAAGGACGCGCCCGCGAGATCTCCGAGTATCGCCAGCGCCTGACGCGCGACAAGGCGGTTGCCCGCCAGTCCGGCCAGCGCGGTTCGCTCGAACAGATGATGAGCAAGCTGCAGAACACCGGGTTCAAGGAGTTCCCGCTGGTCATCAAGGGCGACGTGCAGGGTTCGGTCGAAGCCATCATCGGTGCGCTCGATCGTCTCGGCACCGACGAGGTTCGTGCCCGCATCGTTCATTCGGGGGCCGGTGCGATCACCGAGTCCGATATCGCGCTGGCGGAATCGTCGGATGCGGCGATCATCGGCTTCAACGTTCGTGCCAACGTCCAGGCACGCCAGGCGTCCGAGCGTTCGGGCATCGAGATCCGCTACTACAACATCATCTACGACTTGGTGGATGACGTGAAGGCAGCGATGTCGGGCCTGCTCTCGCCGGAGCGTCGCGAGACCTTCCTCGGCAACGCCGAAATCCTGGAAGTGTTCAACATCACCAAGACCGGCAAGGTCGCGGGTTGCCGCGTGGTCGAAGGCAAGGTCGAGCGTGGTGCGGGCGTCCGCCTGCTGCGCGACAACGTCGTCATCCACGAAGGCAAGCTCAAGACCCTCAAGCGCTTCAAGGACGAAGTCTCCGAAGTGCCGGTCGGTCAGGAATGCGGTATGGCCTTCGAGAACTACGAAGACATCCGTTCCGGCGACACGATCGAGTGCTTCCGCGTGGAGCACATCACCCGCACGCTGTAAGGCGACGGTGGATCAAAGGTTTGAAAATGGCGGCTTCGGCCGCCATTTTTGTGTCTGGTCGACTCAGATCTGGCGACCTAGCTTCGCATCCACCGACTGCGCATTCGAGCCGCGCACGGCGAAGTAGAGGAAGATCGCTGCCCACAGGATCGACTTCTCGGCGCCGGCCAGCCCCTCGGCCTTGACGATGCCGTGGAAGTAGACGGTGACCAGAAGCACGATCATCGAGGCAAAGGCCGCAGGCCGCGTGAACAGGCCGATGGCAACGAGAATGCCGCCGAAGAACTCGGTGGCGGCCAGCAGCGGCGACCAGAAGACGCCGGGATAGAAGCCCAAACCCTCGACCATGCCGACGGCACCGAAGGGGTTGGTGATCTTGCCGAAGCCGTGGGTGACGAGAAGAACGCCTGCAACGACGCGCAGGACGGTTTCCGCCGTCGTATCGAACGGGCGATAGAGGCGCTGGAGGGCCGGGAAGATCGGCCGCGGGCGGCCGGTAACGATATCGGTCATGAGGAATGACTCCTGGGTTCGGGGCAAAAGCGTTGCCCTCCCCGTCTTCCCGCAGTTGCCCGCCATCGCAAGACGATCCGTCAAAAAACATGAGGCTTTTCGTTAACATTTACGTGAAAGCTCCCATGAGAAACGAAACCGGCGGCCCGCGAACCGTTTCGGTGTCGTCGAGAATGCAGTAAGCCTCATCCGCAACCGTCACGCCGAAGGAGCAGGGCCATGAGCCAGGAAAAACCCCGTGTCAGCATTCTCTATTGCACGCAGTGCAACTGGCTTCTGCGCTCCGGCTGGATGGCGCAGGAGTTGCTGCAGACCTTCCCGGACGCTCTTGGCGAAGTCGCGCTAATCCCGGGAACGGGCGGCAATTTCGAGATCCGCGTCGATGAGACGCTGATCTGGGAGCGCAAGCGCGATGGCGGCTTTCCCGGCCCGAAGGAGCTGAAGCAGCGGGTTCGGGACATCATCGCGCCCGAGCGCGATCTCGGACATACGGATCGGCCCGCCTCTTGAGCCTTGCAGCCCTCGCTGGCGTCTTTGCCGCCGCTTTCCTGTCCGCCACGCTTCTCTTCGGCCTGTCCGAAGCGGCTGTCATCGCAGCCCTTCAGGATCCCGCCCTGCCCCGCGGTCTCGTTTTCTTTCTGGCAACCGCCGGCAACGTCCTCGGTGCTGTCGTCAACTTCGTCCTCGGGCGCTTTTTCCTGCGGTTCGAAGGACGGCGCTGGTTTCCGGTCTCGGAGAAAGGTCGTGCGCGGGCAGAGGCGATCTTCCAGCGCTACGGCCAGCCGGTGCTGCTGCTCTCATGGGTGCCCGTCATCGGCGACCCGCTGACGCTGGCAGCCGGGCTGTTGCGCATGCCGTGGCTGCCGTTTCTCGTCTATGTCACCATCGGCAAGGCTGCGCGTTATGCCGTGCTGGTCTGGGTATTCGGATGAGGTGTCTCTAACCGCATCTCCATTTCTCCGCCGCGCAATGCTCCCATGCCTATGATGCGTCATAGGTTTGCGATATTCCTGCCTCCAGTAACGCATCGAAGACACGATAAGCCGCAGGAGAGACGCGACATGAGCCTGAAATTCGGAACCAGCGGGCTTCGTGGCCTGTCCGTCGATCTCGAAGGTCCGGCTGCCGCGCTCTATGCCACGGCCTTTGCGCACTATCTTCTTTCCACCGGCCAGGCAAAGCCCGGCGATACCGTCCTCATCGCCCGGGATTTCCGTGCGTCCAGCCCGGCGATCTCCGCTATCGCCGCAGGTGCCCTTCTGCGGGCCGGCTTGAGCGTTCTCGACTGTGGCACGGTGCCGACGCCGGCCCTCGCGCTGCATGCGCTGGCCACCCGGTCCGCGGCCCTGATGGTCACCGGCTCGCATATCCCCGCCGACCGCAACGGCATCAAATTCTACCGCCCGGACGGCGAGATCGCCAAGGCGGACGAGCAGGCGATCACGCAAGCCGCAGAAGCGCTGCGGGCCAGCGAGACCGCGATCGATGCGACACCAGCCGAGGTGCCGACCATCGAGGCGACGGTGCGCGATCTGTTCGTCGCCCGGAATGTGCGCCTTCTGCCCGAGCGCGCGCTCTCCGGCCTCAGGGTCGGCGTCTACCAGCACTCCACGGTCGCGCGCGATCTCTTCGTCGATGTTCTCACGCATTACGGTGCCGACGTCGTGCCGCTCGGGCGCTCGGAAACCTTTATTCCGGTGGATACCGAAGCGGTTTCCCCGGAGACGATTACGGCGCTGCGCGGCTGGGCCAGCGAACATCGCCTCGACGCGATCGTGTCTGCCGATGGCGACGGCGACCGGCCGCTCGTCAGCAACGAAGCCGGCGAACCGATCCGGGGGGATCTTCTTGGCCTGATCGCCGCTGAGTTCCTCGGCGCTACCATCACCGTGACACCGGTGACGTCGAATTCCGGGCTGGAGCGCCGCGGTACGACGGACATCCTGCGGACCCGCGTCGGCTCCCCCTTCGTCATCGCCGGCATGCAGGACGCGGCGAAGGCCGGACACGACCGTGTGGTCGGCTTCGAGGCCAATGGCGGAACGCTGACGGGGAGTGCCGTGACGGTGAATGGCACAATACTAGCCGCCCTTCCGACCCGCGACTGCTTCCTGCCTGTGCTGGCCGTCCTCCAACAGGCCGCTCAGCGCCGCCAGCCGCTCTCCGTCATCGTGAACAGTTATAACCTCCCGATCGCCCTCAGCGACCGTCTGGAGCGGTTTCCGGTGGAAACGAGCCAGGCCTTGATGGAGCACCTTCGGAGCAGCCCCGCAGCACTTGCTGCCTTCGTGGAGCCGCTCGGCGTACCTACGTCCGTCAGCGATATCGACGGCCTTAGGATAACGCTTGCCGATGATAGCATCGTCCACCTTCGTCCCTCCGGCAACGCGCCGGAAATGCGCTGCTACGTCGAAGCGGAGACGGAAGAGAAAGCTATCGCCCTGCTGACAGCCGGCCTTGCCCGCATTCGCGCCTGGGCCGAACAGGCCACCACCGGACAGGCGACAGACCCCAACAAAGCGGCAGAATGAAAAGATAACGAATACAAAGCCTTGCACAAGGTGTCGTGAAATCTTCAAAATCACTGTTGACACCAGACGCCCGGCCTTTTACATCCCCGCTCGTCGCCCAGATGGCGGAATTGGTAGACGCGCCAGCTTCAGGTGCTGGTACCCGAAAGGGTGTGGAGGTTCGAGTCCTCTTCTGGGCACCAAATTCCCAAAGACTACCCATAAAGCCCTGCTCATGCAGGGCTTTTGGCGTTATGGGACACTGTAGGCCGTAGTGCGGCCTTGAGCGATCGACGTGCTGTGCGCGCATCGAGGTCATCCGGGGACGTCGGCCTGAGAGAACGCCTCCGGTCTGCATCGAAAGTCTGCAAAGCGTCGTCGAAACGCCGCCTCCGAACTGCCCGTCACAAAACTCTTACTTTTCATCGTGCAGAAGTCACGCTTCTCAGGAGGCGAGATTTCGCATCTTCTTGAACATGTTTCCATGATTCGCGGCGCGTCCGTTTTGCACCCCGGAGGGAACGCGTCGAGCTTTATGATCAAGCGAAGGGGGTGTCGTGATGGGGAAGAACGATAACGTTGAAAACTGGGCCGTGCTGCGGGCGCAGCAGATCCTGATGCGGGAAGGCATGGACCTTGCCGTGTCGGCACGCGATGCGAATACGGGGGCGGTTCGCGCGAAAGGCAAGCTTCTGGCCATGGCGATCGCCGCATCGCTGATGGAGGCGTCCGCCGCCTCCGTGCGGGCGGAAGCGGCCTCCTAAAGCGCGGCGCGATCTTTCAGATTCGCTTGGCACGCTTTACGTTTTTGTTTTTCTGCATGTCGTTATCGCAAAATCGCTGCGCACTTTTGCGCGACATGCACGAGATTTAGCGATGTCGAGACCGACATGATGCAGCTACAGTCCGCCCTCCTGCAGAGGAAGGGAGCCTTCATGTCGTTTCTATCGGATATGGCGCTCGAGCAAACGGAGATCGATGTCGTCTATCGGGCGCTCGATCTTTGGTGTCAGGAAATCGGCGCGCCCATCGACAGTGCGGACGGCCGCGATGTCGCGACCGTGCTGCTCGCTCTCTACAAGACAGGCCATACGAGCGAGACGGCGCTGCTGGTGGCGATGCGCAGGATCAATCCCGAGGGACCGATCGCGGCATCTCCTTAAAGCATGTCGGGCTCCCGAAGCCGCGGTACAGTTTCAGGCGACATGCTTTAGTTATTGGTGACGGGCTTGGAGCGCATGCGCGACACGGTCTCGCGTTCCGCGCGCTTGCAGCGCATGGGCGGCAGTCCGCGATCCATCAGGTCCATATCCTCCAGCACCATGTCGCCCATCTTCTTGAACGCGCTGTCGAGGGCCCCTGCCCGGTGCGCGGACCGCAGGAAGCCGGGCAAGGTCCGGACCTTGTGGTCGAGCGGCAGCGGTTCTTCCGGGAAGACGTCGCTGGCGGCGACGATGTGGCCCGTCTCGACGGCGGCCATCAGATCGTCGAAATCCACCACATTGGCGCGGCTCAGCAGAATGAAGGCGGCGCCCTTCTTCATCTTCGCAAAGGCCTGCGCATCGAGGAAATTCTGGTTCTCGCTGGTCACGGCCGCCACGACGAAGATGAAATCGCTCTCGGACAGCACGGTGTCGAGATCCGCCGGAACGACGCCGTTGTCTTTCAGGATCGAAGCGGGCAACCAGGGGTCGAACACGCGCGTGACCGTCCGGAAGCCGGTGAGAACGCGGTTCAGTGCCTTGCCGAGATCGCCGAAGCCGATGATGCCGACGTTGGAGCCACTGAGAAGCCTTGCCGTCCGGTTGCCGTCTCCACCCCAGAGCTCACGCCCCTGGCGGAAATCGAGATCGGCATCGACAAGCCCGCGCGCGATCCCGAGTGCCATGGCGAGGCCCATTTCCGCGACCGGCTCGGCAAACACCTGCCCGGTGGTGACGACATGGATGCCGCGCTCGAACAGCACCTCATAGGGCATGTTGTTGATCAGGTTGCTTTCCACGTTGAGGATGGAGCGCAGTTCCGGCATGCGTGCAAGCGTCGCGGAATCGAGCGGCGGCTGGCCGAGCACGAAGCGCGCCGTCCCCAGAATATCTCCATCGAGACTTGCGACCGTATCGGCCTCTACCTCCACGACCCGGTATCGGTCGTGCAAGACGCCGAGGGCTTCCGGCGTGAAAATGAGATCGAGCGTTCGCGGCTCGGGCGCGCTGATCACCAGCGGCTTTTCGTTTTCGGACATTCGCATTCCTCCCGCATCCATCCAGCCATATCCCACAGAGCGAGACATGGCCCTCTGCTCCAATCTCTCGCGATTGAAGACGGTCTTCAGTACCAGACGGAACGCGTGCAGGACATCCGGAGGTTACGTCAATAATTGAAGCCGCGAAGCTGCCGATAGTTCGATGGCGGCAGGCGGGGAGAGACGAATTCGGGGCCGCCATCGCGGCTGCAGACATTGACCGTGTGGTAGCGCGGCCCACGATTGGGCAGGATATTGCCCTGTGCGCGGTCGATGAGGGCCTGTTCGCAGCGCAGATTGCTGGTCGTGCCGATCGGATCCAGCGGCACGACGCCGGGCAGGCTGTCGAACGTCGCCACCGGCTGTTGCGGTTGTGCAGCAACCGGCATCGTCATCGCGCCTAGCGCCGCGAAGATGCCGACAAGGACGATCGACCGGTTCCGCATGCTCGTTCGTCCCATGGCTCACGCCCCACTTTCGCCCATCATCTGGCCTTTGAGCGATCGCTATCGCATCGAAGCCGGTTCCGCGTTATACCGCCTGCGCTTTCCACCGGTCGAGGGCAACACTGTCGTGACAGCCCTGACCGTCGATATGGGCGGCAGCTTGCCCATCGGGCAGGATGATGATGTGGGGAATTTCATGCCGAATACAATACGGTTTCACGAAGGTGATATCGCCGCCGAAGACGCTGCCCGCTACAATGGCGCGATCGCGGTCGATACCGAGACGCTCGGCCTTGTGCCGCGTCGCGATCGGCTCTGCCTCGTGCAGCTTTCGCCGGGCGATGGGACGGCCGATATCGTGCAGATCGCGGCGGGGCAGACGTCGGCGCCCAATCTCGTGAGAATGCTCGCCGATCCGGCGCGGCAGAAGATCTTCCATTACGGCCGTTTCGATATCGCCGTGCTCTTCCACACCTTCGGCGTCACCACGACGCCGGTGTTCTGCACGAAGATCGCCTCGCGCCTCGCCCGCACCTATACGGATCGCCACGGTCTGAAAGACAATTTGAAGGAGATGCTGGAGATCGACATCTCCAAGCAGCAGCAGTCGTCCGATTGGGCCGCACCGACCCTGACACAGGCACAGCTGGACTACGCCGCCTCTGACGTGCTGCACCTGCATGCGCTGCGCGACACGCTGAACCAGCGCCTGATACGCGATGGGCGGATCGAGCACGCGGAAGCGTGCTTCGCCTTCCTGCCCACCCGTGCGAAGCTCGATCTGCTCGGCTGGAACGACACGGACATCTTCGCGCACAGCTGAGCGGGTGCCGTCACGTCTGCGGTGGCTTGCCCACCGCCTGGCGCGGCGATGGCTTGATGTCACCGTGCCTGTGCACGGACCTCCTCGAACGACCAGTCCTTCAACAGGCGGCCGTCCTGCCAAACGGGCCGCAGATGATTTTCGCGGCCGGCCAGCGCGTCGAACCGCACGGCCTCGAGGCCCGCCATGCCGGAAATAACGGCCTGGCGACCGGCCTTCGAGGCCTTGACGTTCATCGTGGCCGGGCGCTTCCACACATCGTGCCAGCGGCCGCTCGTGTCCTGTCGCGCATTGGCCTTCATGGCGAAGGCATAGGTATCGCGGTTGACCTTCTGGAGGAGGCCGCCGCCCATGGCGAAGGTCATGTTTTCCGCCGAGTAGCCGAAGGCCTCCAGCCGGTTCAGGATCTGGTTCATGTCGGCAAGCGTGATGCCGTCGCCCTGGATCACCCGGACGCAACGGTCGAGAACCTTGAACCCCTTGCGGTTCTGGGTGGCACCGAAGCGGTAGTCGAGTTGCTGCACCACCTGCACCGGCGTTTCGATCGGGTCGCCGCTGTCGGGGCGGATATAGACGGTGGCGCCAGCGGCCTTGACCGCGTCGCGCAGCTGCTTGCCCCAGATGAAGGAAACCGCCTGATTAATGTCGTAGCTGTCGGACACCACGGCGAAGGCGCCGGAGGGTGCGAAGCGCGAGACCATGTTGGCATAGGCATCCGCCTCGCGGTCGCCGCCCCAGGCGGTCATGGTCGAGTGCTCGGAGGCGGGCATGGAGCGCCCGGCCATGGCTGCGCCATAGCATCGACGTGCCGTGAGGACGCCGGACAGCGTGTCGGTGCCCGTGAAGTGGACGAGATGGGCGGCACCACCGATGCCGGCCTGCTCGAAAGCGCCGACGCCACGGGCGCCGTAATCGAGCAGGCGCGATGGCAGCAGCAGCTCGGGTTCGTCGGCCGTGCGCTCCAGCGCGTCGCGCAGCGCGAGCTTCACCTTGCGGACATTGCTGGCCACCGAGGAGGGATACCAGACGGCGCGCAAGAGGGCCGTCTCGATATGCGATGTCAGCCACCAGCAGGCAGGGTCCGTGTTGACGACCTGAACCAGCGGCACGCCCCGGCGCGTCAGGGTGCCCTCCGGCAGCGCCTCGATCCTCAGCGGCAGGTAGCCGCCATGCGCGTTGACGATATGCGTCCAGCCGGCGCGGTCGAACGGCAGGCCGTGCGCCTGCGCCACCTCCTCGGCCTCGGCAACGTCGCTCATGGTCACCGGGTGGCTCAGCACATCCTTCAGGAAGATCTGGAGACCGAAGAACACCACGTCGATGAGATCGCTGCCGCCGCGCGTTTCGATATAGGAGGAAATCGCGGCTGTTTCCGGCGGATATTGCAGGAAATGGCTGAGCTTGTAGCTGTCGGTGTTGAGGATGAGATTTGCCCAGTTCATATCGTTCGGCCTTCCGTCCATCGCGCGGCATGTGATCCGCAGTCCGGTAACGATATCGTAACCATGTTGCGCTAATCTGGAGACATTCATGCCAAGCCGGCTCTTTTCCCGGCACGTGCTGCCTCCAGGTGTATCCTGTCGGGCATGCGCATGACGCGCCCATCGACATCATGACGCCGGCATTTCTGCCGCACCTGAACCCGCCGGCCGGCAGGGCACACCCGTTCCCTGCGTCGCTTTTCAGCAACTGCACCCGGCCCTGGCCGGATTATGGACGGAGACTGCCATGCAGACATCGGCCGCCATTTCCCGGAGTGCCGCCGCAGCGTTGACCGATGGCGGTACGGCAAAGGACCGGCACGCGCTGCCGTCTGCTGTAACGAAGCGGTTCGATGCCATCCTCCACGTCATCGAGATCGTGCTGCGCGACATGGCGAATGCCGATCCGGCAACCCGCGTTGCGCTGGCGCGCCTGACCGAAGCCCTGGCCCGGATCGTCGATTTTCCGCCGCAGCCACAGGAAAGCCTGCGCGACTTCACACGCCGGCTGGCCGCCCATATGGACGTTCTGCCGCCCACTGCCCGTGCGCTGCTCGAGAAGCAGCTCGACCAGCAGCCGCTGCTCGCAGCCCTGAAGATGCTGGTGGAAACGTTGCGGCCGGCACTGACGCTCGATCTGCGGATCGACCTGCCGCTGACGCGCGACGGTCTCTGGCATCCCGATCCCGTCTCCGCCCTCTTCCCGGACGACGATGACCAGCCTGTCTTTCGCCAGCCGACCATCCAGGCGCCGCTTCCCACCCGCATGGCCTTCTCGCAGGCGCCCGGCGTGGCACCCGGTGCACCGCATCTGCAGCAGGCACTGGGGCAGGCCTTCTCTCCCGAGACGACAGCGCGGGCGCCGCATGCCCCCTTGTCCAACGCCATCCCGCAGACAGCAGACGAACCCGTGCCGCCATTGCGGGAGGTCGCAGCCTTCCTCGCCTCCGACGCCCATGCGCTCGCGCAGGCCGTCGCCATCGCCAGGGGACATGCCGTCGATGTCCTGCTCGACCGCAGCACGGATCACCCCCCGACCGAAGTCGATCCGTCCGGTGCGGATATGGCTGCGCCCGACGTCGAGACGGGTGATACCGGATCGCCACCGAAGATCGGGGATGACGAGACGCCCAACGCGCGCCTGACCGCCGTCTCAATGCCGGAAGAAATGCCTGAACTGCCGGAAACTCTCGTACCCGAGCGCCGTTCTGTGTCACCTGACATCGCAGCCGCTTTGGACACGCAGCCAGCAACGGAAGACCAGCCACCCCGCGCGGGGCCTGCGGCTTCATCGCCCGCCACGTCCCCGACAAGCGATACGATCTCCGAGGCAGAAGCATCCGTTCTCGCAAGGCATGGCATCGCCAATGTCGGCAGCCAGACGCCGACAGGGGCTGAAGCGGCAACCGCCCTCCTGCAACCGGATGAAGCCGGCACGGGCGAGCACATGGCGCCCCTTTCGCTGCGTCCGATATCCCAAACCGATCCGCTAACCAAGGGCTCCGTGGCGGTGCCGGCCATAGCGACGAGCGGAACAGACGAAGCGCGCCCCGCGGCACAGCCCACCACGCCGTCCGCCCCGCAGGCGTTTTCCGGACCCCAACAAACGCCCCGCAACACAACGCGGATGCTGATGGATCAGACGGCCGCTGCTTCTTCGCCACCCTCAGCGCAAGAGGGTGAACCTGCACCGAAGACGGTGCCGGCTCTCGCCACGACGGCAAACCGCCTTGCCCCGCAACAGGCAGAAGGCCAGCCGCGTCCCTCAGGACTTCGTCCCATCGAGGAGACGATCACCTTTCGGGGGCGCACGATCGTATCCGACATGCCTGCTGCACGCTCGCAACAGGAGGCTGGATCGCCTGCCACGTCGCCATCGGCCGGAGATATTCCGGACCGTTCCGCCGTGCCGGAGCATAACGGGCAACGGGCGCGACGACTCGGTGCCTCCCTCGATGAGGATCGCAGCGTAAATGCGCATCGTTCGACCGAGTCCGATGCCCGAGGGCTCGATCGTCTCCTGCCCAAAGTCGAAATCGCCCTGATGACGACCGGTGTCCGCGAGGTCGCGAATACGATCGGGCAACTCGATGAATGGGAGACGCTGTTCTACATGCTGTCCGGCAGCCTCAGCGAGACCTCAGAGGCGCCCGCACCGCAAGAGCCCCACGTCTCTCCAGAGAAACAGGACGAGGCCACCGTTCCCCGTCCGTCCGCACACCACGGCGTCACATCCGACCTGCTGACGGGCATCGACGAGGATCGCGCCACGCAGGCGCCTGCTCCTCAGCACCCGGGCGAGGATGCCCTTCCCGTGCCGCTTCTGCCGCGCGGAATGGAGGCCGTCATCGCTCGTGAAACGATCGGCTATCCCTTCGTGCCCTACCTCCCTGTTGCCGATGCCGGCAGCGTACAGGTCGAGGACGAAGAGCCTCGTCGCGAGCGCCGGGAGAACGAGGCGGGCTTTGCCGGGGGTGAGGATGGCGAGAGTGGCTCATCCTCAGAGCATGACGAAGCGCCTGCTACCGAACCGCCCGTGGAAGACGACGGCGAGCGTCACGACGCCTACGATCTCTACCAGCGCCTTTCGGACCTTCCCTGAACGCCTCGGGACCACCCTGACCGCCGACGTCACGTCCGTTCCGGCACCGACCTCATGCAAAAGGCCCGCGGCGATGTCTCGCCGCGGGCCTTTCTGTTTCAAACCATGTTCGACAGACTGTCGAACCCGGCAACGATTACTCGTTGCCGCCGCGGTTCTTGAGGGCTGCACCCAGGATATCGCCGAGCGACGCGCCGCTGTCGGACGAACCGAACTGTGCGACGGCTTCCTTCTCTTCGGCGATTTCCAGCGCCTTGATCGAAAGCATGACCTTGCGGTCCTTCTTGGAGAAGTTCGTGACACGGGCGTCTACGGTCTGGCCGACCGAGAAACGCTCAGGACGCTGCTCGTCACGGTCGCGCGACAGGTCGGCACGACGGATGAACGAGGTGATGTCCTCGTGGTTGACGAGACGAACTTCGAGGCCACCGTCGTTGACGGCAATGACTTCGCACGAAACGACGGCATTCTTGCGCAGTTCGCCGGACGTGGCGGCTTCGCCGACCGCATCCTTGCCGAGCTGCTTGATGCCAAGCGAGATGCGCTCCTTGTCGACGTCCACATCGAGAACGACGGCCTTGACCATGTCGCCCTTGTTGTATTCCTCGATGACCTGCTCGCCCGGACGGTTCCAGTCGAGATCCGACAGGTGCACCATGCCATCGACGTCGCCGTCGAGGCCGATGAACAGGCCGAATTCGGTCTTGTTCTTGACTTCGCCTTCAACTTCCGTGCCAGCCGGATGGCTGTGCGCGAATGCCTGCCACGGATTCTCGAGCGTCTGCTTGAGGCCGAGCGAGATGCGGCGCTTGGTCGGGTCGACTTCGAGAACGACAACGTCGACTTCCTGCGTCGTGGACAGGATCTTGCCGGGGTGTACGTTCTTCTTGGTCCAGGACATTTCCGAGATGTGGATCAGGCCTTCGATGCCCGGCTCCAGCTCGACGAATGCACCGTAGTCGGTGATGTTGGTGACGGTACCGGAGATCTTCTTGCCGACCGGGTACTTCGCACCGATGCCATCCCAAGGATCCGACTCGAGCTGCTTCATGCCGAGCGAGATGCGGTGGGTTTCCTGGTTGATGCGGATGATCTGAACCTTGACCTGCTGGCCGATGTTCAGGATTTCCGACGGATGGTTGACGCGGCGCCATGCCATGTCGGTCACGTGCAGCAGACCATCGATGCCGCCGAGGTCGACGAACGCACCGTAATCAGTGATGTTCTTGACGACGCCGTCAACGACCTGGCCTTCTTCGAGGTTCTGAACGATTTCAGAACGCTGCTCGGCACGGGACTCTTCCAGAACCGTACGACGCGAAACCACGATGTTGCCGCGACGCTTGTCCATCTTGAGGATTTCGAAGGGCTGCGGGTTGTGCATCAGAGGGGTGACGTCGCGGATCGGGCGGATATCGACCTGGCTGCGCGGCAGGAAGGCAACGGCACCATCCAGATCGACGGTGAAACCGCCCTTGACCTGGTTGAAGATGACGCCTTCGACGCGTTCGCCGGCTTCGAACTTCACTTCCAGGCGCATCCAGCTTTCTTCGCGGCGAGCCTTCTCGCGCGACAGAACGGCTTCGCCCAGAGCGTTTTCGATGCGCTCGACATAGACTTCGACTTCATCGCCGACCTTCAGCGTGCCGTCCTTGGCCTTCGCGCCGAATTCCTTCAGAGCGACGCGGCCTTCGACCTTGAGACCGACGTCGACGATAGCGACGTCCTTCTCGATGGCCGTGATCACACCCTTTGTGACGTAGCCTTCGGCCAGATCCTGCTGGGCGAAGGATTCCTGCAGCAACGCTGCGAAATCGTCGCGGGTGGGTTGTGCTTCAGACATGAATACTCCTGGTCGTGCCGCAAGGCACGGGCGCCGGGGGTTTGCGTTGATCATATCCGATGACCCTCCGCTCCCGATTGCCCCATAGGGCATCGTATCGGGAACAATTCCGGCGCGGGGACGGTCGGTTCGGACTGCTAGTGCGCTAACGCGGCGTCGATCACTGACTTCGCCGCTGAAAACGCCGCCTCTATACCCATTTCCGAGGTATCGATCAAGTGCGCGTCTTCGGCGGGGCGCAAGGGGCTGTCGGCGCGGCCCATGTCGCGCTCGTCGCGCTTGATGATATCGGCGAGCACGGCAAGATAATCGGCGGGCACACCGTGTCCCGTCATCTCGTCGAAACGACGCCGCGCGCGCACTTCGGGCGAGGCCGTGACGAACAGCTTGACCTGCGCCTGCGGGCAGACGACCGTTCCGATATCGCGCCCGTCGAGCACCGTACCGGGGATACGTCCGGAAAATGCCTTCTGCGCCTCGACCAGCGCGCGGCGGACAGCCGGCATGACCGCGATCTTCGACGCGGCTTCGCCGATTTCGTGGGCTGCAAGGACAGAACGGTCGAGCCCAGCCAGATCGACCTTGAACGCCATGGCCTCCGCAACCGCCTCGTCATCGAGCGGCAGGGCGGCATCGAGCAGCGCCTTGGCGGTCGCGCGGTAGGTCAGTCCGGTATCCAGATGGTGAAACCCATAGGTTTCGGCGATCCGGCGCGAAAGCGTGCCCTTGCCCGCCGCAGCCGGTCCATCGATGGCAATAATGAATGTCATGTTTCACCTGAAATGTGGGGTCTCACCTGAAAATGAATATGGTCGTCGTGACGCGCTGCGCGGCATCCCTGAAACCGGACGATCTCGTTCTCCACGCCGAGCGTCCTGGCAAGATGGGGCTCGATGAAGATCTTTTCCACACCGAGATCCTGCCCACGCGTCGAAAGCCAGGAAACGGCGGCAGCGGTTCGGGCCTCGTCGAGCGGCAGACGCATGAACATCGGCTGCAGCACATCGAGATCCCAGCGAAAGCTCAACAGGTCGTGCCGCCCGGCGCAGGGAAGCACGTCGCCGGGCTGCGGCTGTTCGAACGCGAAATAGCCGAGCGGCGAGCGCGTGACGCCGTTCAGCGGCTCGCCGTCGGGTGCCCTATAGTAGAAGGCCACATCGAGCTTTCTGCCGTCATTGTGCGAGAGATGCGGAAGAAGCGGGAAGCCGCTGAGAAACGGAAAGTTCGCATCGAGTGCCAGCGTGACAGTGCCGGGATAGGTCGTCTCCATGTGGCGCGCGAGGGCGAGCGCAGCGGTTTTCATGGCGGGCGTCACGTAGTTGCGATTGAGCGCGCAGAAGAGCGGCGACCGGACCGCCAGCGGCATATCCGCCTGCCCGCAGGACAGCGGCACCCGTCCGAAGACCGGCGCGACAGACTGTGTGAGGACTGTCGCCCCGGCATAGACGACAAGAAACACAGAGAAGGTCGCCACGCCCTTGCGCCACCCGGCAAGACGCGCCAGCCCCAGCGAGACGAGATAGGCAAGGCCTCCGATCTGCGTCAGGGCGGTGAGAACAAGAACCAGGAGGAAGCGCCAGAGGAAGATCATCGTGATTCCGTCGTTATGATATCTTGCTTCGCCCGGCGGGCAGTCCGCCGTCCGGCAACGCCTTACAACCCCTTCCCGCGCATGGAAACCGTTGCCATTCACGTTTTGGCTTTGACAGTTTCCGCCCTTACGATTAAGGGGACCGGCTAATTCATCTTAGGTTTACCGCCGGCATTCCGGCTGACGCCGGTTCGTCCGGCCGTTCAAGAGGCATCGACAGTGGCAAAAGCGGAACTCGGAACCAAGCGCATCGACCCGGAAACGGGACGCAAGTTCTATGACCTGAACAAGGACCCGATCGTGTCTCCGTACACCGGCAAGTCCTATCCGCTCTCCTTCTTCGAGGAGACATCCGTCGCCAAGGTCATGGAAAAGGCTGCAGCCGAGGAAGAGGACGTCGCCGAAGTCGACACCGAGAACCCGGAGGTCGAACTCGTCTCCCTGGAAGAGGCCGACGAGGGCGCGAACGGCGACGACATCCCGGATCTGGGCGATGACGAAGTCGAGATCGACAATGACGACGACGACACCTTCCTCGAGGAAGACGAAGACGACGACAATGACGGCCTGTCCGACCTGATCGGCGTCAACGACGACGACGACGAAGTCTGATCGTTTCCATCATCGAACGTTTCAAGGCCTGCCTTTCCCCGCGAGAGGCAGGCCTTTCTTTTGGCCTACGGCAGAGCTTTTTCGTCGGGATTTCAACAAAATATCGATGCCACCAATTTTATGGCTTGCCATCTCCGGGAAGCGGAAGTAATAAGCCGCACCTGCCCGGCACGAAGCGCCGGCGGTACCCGGAACCGGCCTTGCCGGACCCTTTATGGGGCTATAGCTCAGCTGGGAGAGCGCTTGCATGGCATGCAAGAGGTCAGCGGTTCGATCCCGCTTAGCTCCACCAAATCTCTTTCGATACGAATTCCTCTCACTCTCCAGCGTTTCACCGCGCTCTTACAGCGATAGCTCGATCCAGACTGGCGCGTGATCGCTGGTCTTGTCCCATCCCCTGACGTGACGGTCGACGCCGCAGGCGGTGAGGTGGGGTGCGAGATCGGGGCTGAGGAGGCAGTGGTCGATGCGCAGGCCGGCATTGCGGGCGAAGGCGTTGCGGAGATATTTCCAGAAGGTGAAGATCTGCTCGTCGGGGTGCAGCGCGCGGACGGCGTCTGTCCAGCCGGTTTCGACGAGGTCGCGATAGGCCTTGCGGACCTCGGGACGGAAAAGTGCGTCGTCCTGCCAGCGGGCGGGATTGTAGACGTCGAGATCTGTGGGCATGACGTTGAAGTCGCCGATAAGTGCGGCCGGCATGCCGAACTCCAGAAGCGTTTCGCCGTAGCGCGTCAGAGATTTAAACCAGTCCAGCTTTCGGGTGAATTTCGGTCCGGGATACGGATTGCCGTTCGGTGCGTAGAGGCAACCGACGATCACACCGCCGGCGATGGCTTCGATGTAGCGGCTTTCGTCGTCAGTGGTTCGATCGGGAAGGCCGCGTCGCGTAAGAATAGGTACGGCATCTCGCTCAAGAATGGCGACGCCGTTCCACGCCTTCTGGCCATGCCAGACGGCACCGTAGCCCGCTTTTTCCAGAGCCTGCTTGGGAAACCTGGCCTGGGGGGCTTTCAGTTCCTGCAGACAGACGATGTCCGGGCGGCTCTCCTTCAGCCAGCGCAGAAGGATGTCGAGCCGACCGTTGATACCATTAACGTTGTAGGTCGCAATCCGCATGTGCCGTCCCGCTCTCGAGCCGTGCGGCCTGACCATGAGAAGGCAGGCCATCTGGTCCGAAGCGTCAGCCGCCGTGCCGGTCGCCCTTGTCACCCTCTCCGGGCTTCGCCGTCGTCTTCGCATCATGGCGTGCGTCGGCCGATAGCGAGCGGCTGACATCGACGCTCTCCTTGAAACGGCCTTCCTCGTCGCGGCGGACATAGCGCTTGTCCGTACCCGTATCGATCAATTCCCGCTTGGACATGGCCTTCTCCTTTGGCGAACGATACCGGGGTAACGCGATATCCAGCAAAAGGATGCGTCTCGGGCTCTGGCGCGGGACGCGCATCGCATGGCTCTGCATCAGGAGTGGCGTGATGCCAGACAGGCACGCTTCAGCACCATGGAGGCAAACGGTGCAGGACGAGGAGGGATCAAGCGTGAGGACTGGGAAACCTCCTCCAGAAACTGAAAAGCCTGCCGCGGGAGGAGGTGCGGCAGGCTTTCCAAAAGAACCGAACAGCAGCTGGGAGGAGGAGTGCCGCTATTCCTACAGGGGTCCGGGGAGGAGGATCGGAGCCCTGAAACTCGAAGGACGCGGGAGGAGGTGCGTGCTTCGATGAGGACCATCATACGGTAAAACCGAAGATCCGAAAGTCGTGATATTGCAGTGCAGCTATGCAGCTGGAACATACCGCTCGAAATGAGCCACCGATATTGACCAAATCTTCATCGTTTCCAAAGCGGCTCTCGCACCTCCAGATATAGGGGTCCCAATATAAGGGTTTATGTGAGCCCGGAGCAGCGTTGGCGGTGTCTGCATATCGTTAAGCTTTCGACATTCGAGACAATGGCGCGTGTCAATCCTCGAACATGACGATCTGCTTGCTTGCCAAAAAGGGTAGCGGATCGAGGCGGAAAACGTTATCGGTTGCTAACCAGAAGTGCCGTGAGCTCGCAGTCGCAACCCTGCGGGAAATTCATTGCTCTTTCTGAAAAATCATACATTCTCGCGCAAACGAGAATTCAGCCGGTATTTCTGCAGGAGCGACTATGAACGCGAAGGCCCCCCATGCGATCGATATTTACGTCGGAGGTCGTGTTCGTGCGCGCCGGCTTATCCTCGGGATGAGCCAGACGGCGCTGGGCGACCGGCTGGGCATTACCTTCCAGCAGATCCAGAAGTATGAGAAGGGCGTGAACCGGATGGGCGCAAGCCGGCTTCAGGCCGCCGCCGACATTCTGAGCGTGCCGATCAGCTACTTCTTTCAGGACAACCCGAGCGACCAAACCCGGCCGGAAGCCGCGGATTTCGACGCGGTCAATGCGTTTCTGTCCACGCGCGAAGGCCTGTCGCTCAACAAGGCGTTCTCCTCCATCAAGAGCCCCGACATCCGCAAGACGGTCGTCGCCCTCGTGACGTCGCTGGCGCAGGGCGAAGAGGCTGCCGCCCGGCAGCCGGCGGATGCTCCCGCCGTGCAGGCTTCCGCCAACGCCTCCTGATGTCACCGCTGCGGCTGCAGACCTTCGGCAATCTGGCCCTGAAAACGGCGTGCGGCGAAGACCTCGCCTTTCCGCAGAAGGCCCTGTTGCTCGTCTGCATGCTGCGCCTGGGAGACCGTCCCGTCCTGCGACGGGACGAAGCCTCGGCCCTTCTCTGGCCGGAGGCTGACCGGGAGGCGCAGCACATAAACCTGCGCAAGATGGTCTCGCGCATTCGCAAGGCGCAGTTAGCCTATCGCAGCGTGATTCTCGATATCGACGACACATCCATCACGCTGGGTGACGACGGACAGCGCCTGACCATAGATGCCGGCTGCTTCCGGCGAGACGAGACGTCGCTCGAAACCATGCTGGCGCTGCTTCGGGAACGCTTCCTCGGCGGCAAGCTCCCGGACGGCCCCCTGCGCCGCTGGGCCGATCTGCAGATCGATACGCATTATCACTGCCTGCGCGAGCGGCTGCTTTCCCTTCCCGGCGAGGCCTCTGCCAGCCCGGATACCGCAGCGATGCGGGAAGCTGCCTTTCTGCTCCTCGAGCGCAATGTGCATGACGAGCCGGTTCGGGCCCTTCTTGAGGACAATGCTCCGTCGGCACGGCAGGCGATGCTCTCGACCGCCGACGGGCAGGCCTCGCTGCCGACCCTAAGAGCGACGGCCACGCCCGGAAGCACGTCATCGGACACGCGCCTGCCCGTCTACGCCCAGGTCGTGCCGCGCGTGCAACGCGCGCTGACGGTAACGGCATCGCTGCCGAGACTGGCGCTCTTGCCGCCGGCCTTGCGGGTCGGCGCATCGCGGACACTCACCGGAACGGTCGCCGCCCTGATCGACGACATCGCCATCAGCCTCTGCACCCTGCGCAACATCTCGATCGTCGCGCCCCACACCGCCAAGCGGATCCAGGAAAGCAACGACAAGATCGCCATGCTGGAAACGCATGCCGTCTCCTATCTCGTGGATACGACACTCTGCGCGGAAGGCCTGATGGTACAGATCATCTTCGTTCCGCTCGATCGGGTCATCTGGGCGCAGCGCTTCGA
This sequence comes from Ferranicluibacter rubi, assembly GCF_011603255.1. Taxonomy (GTDB): domain Bacteria; phylum Pseudomonadota; class Alphaproteobacteria; order Rhizobiales; family Rhizobiaceae; genus Ferranicluibacter; species Ferranicluibacter rubi. Next base: position 561,743 of record NZ_JAANCM010000001.1, read on the forward strand.
CCTCGACGTTCCCTTTTCCTCGCACCGCAAGGTGATCGCGACGATCATCGCGGACAGCATCGCGACGGAACTGCAGCGCAATCAGAATCCCCTGGTCGAATACGAACATCACCCCGATGCCTATCGCGCCTATCTCTCCGGCGCCCGCCAGACGAAGGACCTTTCCCTGCCCTCCATTCGTGGCGCACGTCGCGGCTTTCGCGAGGCGCTTCAGTATCGGCGGGACTTCGCACCGAGCTTTGTCGGGCTCGCACGCACCTATTCGCTGGAGTGGGTGCTGACGGCGCGCGGTGACAAGGGCCTTCTCCACAAGGCAGAGGACCATGCCCGGCTTGCCATCGAGCAGGACCCCGAAAGTGCTGCCGGCTACAAGGAACTCGGCGTTGCGAAGCTCTATCTCGGCGACCTCGACGAGAGCCTCGAGGCCTTAGCGCGCGCGGAGGCCCTCAGCCCGCATTACGCGGATGCGATCTACAGCTATGCCGACTCGCTCGTTCATGCCTCGCGGCCCGATGAGGGCCTGCGCAAGATAAAACGGGCGATCGAGCTCAATCCGCTGAGCCCGGACGATTATTTCTGGAGTGCGGCGGGTGCGAGCTACTTCGTCGGCCATTATCAGGATGCCATCGACTACATCGGCAGAATGGCCCACCAGTCCTCGGCCGATCGGCTGAGAGCGGCCGCCTTCGCCATGCTCGGAGACATCCCGACGGCGCGTCGATACCGACGCAAGGATCGCGAAGCCAATCCGCATTTCGACCTCGACCGCTGGCTGTCGGTTCTACCGATACGCGAAACCTGGCAGAAAGAGCTTTACCGTGAAGGTCTTTCAAGGGCAGGATATTAACGGCAGAATCGCCTGTCGATCCTGCCGAGACCGCCTCTGCTGCCCTCAACCTCAGGCCGCAACCGGTTGTCTTTTCATTCTCGCCATGAAGGAAATCGCATGTCCAAAACTGTTGTTTTCGGCTTTCCCGGGGATAGCCAGCTCTATGTCGCCGATGTCGAGGCGGGCACTGTAAAGCCGCTTGAAGACACGGACGGTCGAGCCGGCGAACTGCGCTCGTCCAGCGCGCCGTTCATCCGCGGCGTGGACTTCGCCGTCGCGCTCGATCCGGCCGACAAGGCCTTCTCCGGCCTCTTCGACTGACGCCATTGCGCCTTCAAAGCTTTGCCAGACAGTGCACCGCGGCCGAGACCTTCGACCGCGTTGCACCTTTTCTCGCCGATTTCGGCATTACACGGGTCGCGCGGCATACCTCGCTCGACCGCATCGGTATTCCCGTCTGGTGCGCCTACACGCCCAATGCCAAATCCATCGTCGTGGCGCAGGGCAAGGGTGCGACGGATGCGGATGCACGGACATCCGCCGTCATGGAAGCACTGGAACGGGCGGTCGCCTGCGATCCCGCTGTGGCGGTGCTTAAAGCGAGCATGGCGGACCTGACGCGCCGCGGACAGGCTTTTCATGCGCTGGCGGGATTGGTGTCATCCGGTCATGATCCGCTTTCGGCAGACAAGGAAACGGACTGGGTCGCGGGGCAGGATCTCGTGAGCGGCGAGACGATCTTCGTGCCTTGGCAGGCCGTCGTCCTCGACCGAACGATCCGGGACAGCCGCTACTGGCAATCCTCCGATGGGCTTGCCTCCGGCAACACGCTGGAGGAGGCGATCCTTCATGGGCTGATGGAGCGCGTGGAACGCGATGCGCATGCGCTCTGGCAGTTGCGCCCCCAGGCGGCGCGACAGGCGACCTGCGTGGACACTGCCGGTTTCGATTGCCCTGCCATTCACGAACTGGAACGCCAAATCGCGGATGCGGGACTGACGCTGCGTCTGTTCGACGTGACCGGCGACCTCGATATTCCCTGCTTCGCCGCGTTCCTGGGCCCTGGCGGAACGTCCTTCTCGGGGCGGCTGCGGCATGTGGACGTGACCTTCGGATGCGGCGCGCACCCCCTGCCCCGGCAGGCCGCCCTCCGGGCCATGACGGAAAGCGCCCAGTCGCGCCTGACCTATATCAGCGGTGCGCGGGACGACGTGTTTCCCGCCGACTACGACCGACCCTTGGCGGACAGCACCCGACAGACCATGATGGCAGTGCCCGGCGCTCGGGACTTCGTTGACCGGCCTTCGCGCACGCCCGAAACTCTGATCGACCATCTCCATGCGCGGCGTGCCGGCCCGATGATCGCGGTGCGGCTCTCCCGCCCCGACCTTCCCTTTGCCGTCGTGAAGGTTCTCGCACCCGCGCTCGAAAATCCCGAGGGAAAGCGCCGGCAGCGATACGGGACGCGCGCGCTCCGCCAAGCACTGACACAATGATGATGAGGCGAGCATGAAGGTTCTGTTCATCGGGCCGACTCTGCCGGATGCCGCGCGGGTCGCGCCCGGCCTCGACATCCGGCCGCCGGCGATCCAGGGCGATCTCTATCGCGCCGTGCGCGATGGTGCCGCCGCGATCGGTCTGGTCGATGGCGGGTTCGAATATACGGCGCCGGTCTGGCACAAGGAGATCCTCTACGCATTGTCCGAGGGTGTCGCCGTCTTCGGTGCCGCCAGCATGGGGGCTCTGCGGGCTGCGGAGTGCCGTGCCTTCGGAATGGTCGGCGTCGGCACCATTGCGCAGGCCTATGCCGATGGCACGCTGGTGGACGATGCCGATGTGGCGCAGCTTCACGCGCCCGCGGAGCTGGGATGGGTGAGCCTTACCGAACCTCTGGTCAATATCCTCGCCACGCTGCAGCAGCCCGATCTGCCGGCCAGCCTTACGCCGGATCTCTGCAACCGGATCGAGGCGGCAGCACGACAGCTGTATTTCAAGGAGCGGACATGGCGGGCGATCGCCGATCGCGTCGCGCTGCCGGACATAACGCTTCGCAAGCGGCTCGAAGCGGAACTGAAGGCCTGCGCGCGCAACAAGAAGCGTGAGGACGCCCTGCTTCTGGTCGCCGCGATGAAAGCACACGACGTCGGACGGTCGCACGAAAGGCCTGATTGGGTTTTCCAGGAGACGACACTCTGGCGGGACCTTGTGGACCGCGAAAATGCGAAACTTCTAATGTTTTGAAGAACCTTCACGGGCTTGTGACAGGTCACGCTTTGCATGTCACGGCTGTGTCACGCGCGATTTCCTGCGTCAGTCGCTACAGTCATTCCGGGACAACGGAACGGCTTGGAACATGACACTCAGCAACCCGCACGCGGAACATATCGACGTCGCTCACGCAGAGCGAGACCCTCAGGAAGTCCGGGCCCTCGCCCGACTGATCGTGTTCGCCCGGCAGAATGCGATCGATCTCAATATGGAAAATGCGGTGCATTGCCTCGATCTCGCTTTGCGCTCGGTCCTGCAGGAAGGCGACAGCACCTTCGATGGTCTCGCCTTCCCCGATTCGAGCCTGCAGAGGCTCCGCGCGCATTAATTGCCATTATGGCTTTGCCTTCGTCCGGTTACGAACGGACTACGTCGCCTCGGCCTCCGGCCGGGGCTTTCTTGTCTGGGCCCATCAGAGGCCGGCGCGGCGGCGCAGGCGGGCTTCCAGCGCCGAGAGACCATCGTAGATGAGCACGGCGAGCGCGCCGACGATGAGGCCACCTTGCAGGATGAAGGCGAGGTTGTTGGACTGGAGGCCGGCAATGATGACCTCGCCAAGGGTCCGCGCCGCAACGGTCGAGCCGATCGTCGCCGTAGCGAGGCTGACGGTGATCGACAGCCGGATCCCGGCGAGAATGACCGGGGCTGCAAGCGGAAGCTCGACCCGGAACAGACGCTGCCTGTCCGTCATGCCGGCACCCCGCGCGGCCTCCATTACGGCTGGCGGCAGAGTGGTCAGCGCCGTCAGGGTGTTTTCGAAGATAGGCAGCAAACCATAGAGAAAGAGCGCCACCAGCGTCGGCTTCTCCCCGAAGCCGAGGGCGGGCACCGAAAGAGCAAGGACCGCGACCGGGGGAAAGGTCTGCCCGACATTGACGAGGCTGCGCGACAAAGCGAGAAACTCCGCTCCGAACGGCCGCGTCACGAGAATGGCGAGGGTGACCGCAACCAGAATAGCCGCCGTCGTGGCAATGGCGACGATGCGCAGGTGCAGCAGCGTCAGGGTGAAGAGGCTCCCCTGATTGTAGATCGCCGGTGCATTGTCCTGAACCAGCGGCTTCAGGATCGGCTCGAAGATCGAGGGCGCGACGAGGAAGGTGAGAAGCGTGCCAAGCAGCAGCGCCCGCAGGGCGAGCGGTATCCACGCTCTTGCCCGTGGACGTGCCGCTGCACGGTCGGCCGTCGTGGGAGAAACCGTCATCGGCGCCTCGCAGCACGCCGGACCAGCCCATCGAGCGTGATGCGGCCGATCGGCTGACCGTCGGCGCCTATGATCGGTGCGGCGTCCCGGCCGCTCCACAGAAGTTCGGCAAGCGCATCCCGCTGGGTCGTCGCTGCGGCGATGGCGGCGCCTTGCGCATCTCCGGGTTCGACAGCGGCGCCCGCCGTCTCGATCGACAGCATGCGGAACGGACGCTCCGTGGCGCCGATCAATGTCTCGACGAAATCCGTCGCAGGGCGCTCGACCAGCTCGGCCGGCGGCCCGTACTGCACGAGTTCGCCCTTGTCCATGACGGCGATACGGTCCGCGAGGTAGAACGCCTCCTCCATGTCGTGCGTCACGAGAATGATGGTGGTGCCGAGGAGACGCTGGATCGCCAGCAGATCCTCCTGCGCCTTGGCGCGGATGATGGGATCGAGGGCGCCGAAGGGCTCGTCCATGAGGAGCACGTTCGGCTCTGCCGCCAGCGCGCGGGCAACGCCGACACGTTGCTGCTGTCCGCCCGAGAGTTCATGCGGAAAGCGGTCTGCGAAGGTCTCCGGATCGAGCTGGAACAGCGCCAGCAATTCGGCCACCTTGGCCTTGATGCGCCCTGTCTCCCAGCCGAGCAGCACCGGCACCGTCGCAATATTTTCGGCCACCGTGCGATGCGGGAACAGGCCATGGCCCTGGATGGCGTAGCCGATGCGGCGGCGCAATTCGAAGCCGGGAACGGCACGGTTGTCCTCACCGTCGAGGCGAATCGTGCCCGAGGTCGGCTCGACGAGGCGGTTGATCATGCGCAGCAACGTCGTCTTGCCGGAGCCGGATGTGCCGACGATCACGGTGACGGTCCGCGGGTTGATGGTCATCGTGACATTGTTGACGACGATGTTGTCGCCATATCGCTTGGTAATGCCGTCGATCTCGATCATGCGGTCCTGCCTGCGCGGTTGAGCGGCGCGTTGATTTCGATGAGGGCATCGAGGATGATGGCGGCGGCGAAGGCGAGCAGCACGGTCGGCACCGCACCGAGCAGCACCAGATCCATGGCGGTCTGGCCGATGCCCTGAAAGACGAAGACGCCGAAGCCGCCGCCGCCGATCAGCGCCGCGATGGTCGCAAGGCCGATGTTCTGGACGAGGACGATGCGGATACCGGTGAGGATGACCGGCAGGGCCAGCGGAAACTCGACCCGCAGCAGGCGCTGCGCGCCCGTCATGCCGATGCCGCGTGCCGCCTCGTTCGCCTCGCGGGGCACGCCCGCAAGCCCCACCACCGTGTTGGCGACGACGGGCAGCAGCGAATAAAGAAACAGCGCCACGAAGGCCGGTGCGGCGCCGATGCCGCGCACGCCGATCGCGTAGGCGCCGGGCACGTTGACCGCGATCCAGCCGAGCGGCGCGATGAGGATACCGAAAAGTGCGATCGAGGGGATCGTTTGGATGAGATTGAGGACGTTCAGCACGCCGGCCCGCAGCGGCCGCACGCGGTGACAGAGGATACCGAGCGGCAGGCCGACGACGACCGCGGCAACGAGCGAGCCGATGGCAAGCGTCACATGCTTGGCCGCCTCGTTCCAGAAGACATCCGCCCGGCCGGAATATTCCTTGAGCAGCGACAGCGCGTCCCACCGACCGGAAGCGAGGATGGCGGCGAGCGCACCGAGCGTTACGCCCAGCAGGAGCACCCGAACCGTGGGCTTCGGCTTCATGCGCGTAATGGCATCGGCCGCAAGCAGCAGGAAGGCGAAGAGCAGGGTCCAGAAACCGGATGCCGGGGACACCCGCGCATAGGTATTGCCCTCCGGCGTCAGGAAGCTTCCCGCCGTGCCGATCAGCAGCATCAGCGCGAGCAGACCGAGGGCGGCGACAGCGAGCCTGGCTGCCGCCGATGTCTTGAGGATGGCGAGCACGGCCGCCACGCCGAGGGCGATCAACAGAGCCGTTCCCCAGATGGGCGGCAAGGATTCGAGGATGGAGCGCGGGCTGCCAGGGACGATCCGGTTGGCGCGGAACGTCGCAAACGGCGCAAGAAGCGTGCCGAGGCCAAGGAGGATGGCGATTAGGACGCCGAGCTTGTCGAAGCGGATGCGCATGCCTCTCCTGACGTTTCGGAAGGATTGCCCGGTGCTGCAAGCGGCTACAGGCGCCGAGACTTTTGATTCTGGTGCAGGCTGCATCGTGAGGGCACCGTCCGAGATCGATGCGCTCGCCGTCCGCCATCATCGTGCGATGTCAGAGAGAAGGCCGGGAGACCAACGCCTCCCGGCCTATTCACTTACTTCAGAAAGCCATTCTTCTTCAGGAAGTCTTCGGCCACGGCCTTGGCCGGCTCACCGCCCACCTGCACGCGACCGTTTAGGTCCTGCAGGGTCACGAGATCGAGCTTCTCGAAGACGGGCTTCAGAAGCGTCTCGATCTGAGGGTTTTCCTTCAGCACGGCTTCGCGGATGATCGGGGCGGGCTGGTAGACGGGCTGGACGCCCTTGTCGTCTTCCAGCACCACGAGACCGGACGGTGCGATACCGCCGTCCGTGCCGTAGACCATGGCCGCATTCGCGCCGTTCGTCTGGTTGGCGGCGGCTGCGATGGTGGCTGCAGTGTCGCCGCCGGACAGCGTGATTAGCTGTTCGGGCTTCAGGGTGAAGCCGTAGGTGGTCTGGAAGGCCGGCAGGGCGGCTGCCGAATTCACGAACTCCGAGGAGGCCGCGAGCTTCACCGTGCCGCCATCCGTGACGTATTTGCCGAAATCGGAGAAGGTCTTGACCTTGGCGCTGTCGGCGACATCCTTGCGGATCGCCACGGCCCAGGTGTTGTTGGCCGGCGACGGTGTCAGCCAGACGATCTTGTTGGCATCGTAATCGAGCTTCTTCGCTTCCTCATAGGCCTTGGCGGCATCCTTCCAGGCGGGGTCTTCGGCCTTCTCGAAGAAGAACGCCGCATTGCCCGTATATTCCGGATAGATGTCGATCTCGCCTGCGGTGATTGCCTTGCGCACGACCGGCGTCGCGCCGAGCTGCACGCGGTCCGTCGTCTTGATGCCGTTCGCATTCAGGACCGACAGAATGATGTTGCCGAGCACGCCGCCTTCGGTATCGATCTTGGAGGACACGACGACCTGGGCCTGGGCTGCGGCGGCAAACGACATGGCCGCGGCTGCAGCCGCGATGAGTGTAGACTTGAGATGCACGTGAATTCTCCCCTGATGGTAGCCTATCGTCCACGCGATGGCAGCGATCGTCGCGGCATAAGCTGCCATATGTGGCGACATCGGAGGAAAAACAGAGCGGTCCCGGGGCAAAATGCGACCGGTTCGTTTCAACGCAGCCTAAACGTGTATGCCGGGAGCCTCCTGCCCTGTCCGCTCGACATATTCGGTATATCCGCCACCATACTGATGGATGCCGTCCGGCGTCAGCTCCAGCACGCGGTTGGAAAGCGCCGCGAGAAAATGACGGTCGTGGGAGACGAACAGCATCGTGCCCTCATAGGCCGACAGCGCCTTAATCAGCATCTCCTTGGTATCGAGGTCGAGGTGGTTGGTCGGCTCGTCGAGCACGAGGAAATTCGGCGGATCGAACAGCATGGCCGCCATGACGAGGCGCGCCTTTTCGCCACCCGAGAGAACCCGGCAGCGCTTGTCGACATCGTCGCCGGAAAAGCCGAAGCAGCCCGACAAGGCCCTGAGCGGCGCTTGCCCGGCCTTGGGGAACTGCTCCTCCAGCCACTGCAGAACCGTGCTCTCGCCGTCGAGCAGATCCATCGCATGCTGTGCGAAATAGCCGACCTTGACACTGGCCCCGACCGTGACGGTACCCTTGTCGGGTGTCGTCGTGCCCGTCACGAGCTTCAGCAGCGTCGATTTTCCGGCACCGTTGATGCCCATGATGCACCAGCGCTCGCGGCGGCGAACCATGAAGTCGAGCCCGTCATAGATCGTCCTCGAGCCATAGGCCTTGTGGACCTGCCTGATGTTGACGACGTCTTCGCCGGAACGCGGCGCCGGCAGGAAGTCGAAGGCGACCGTCTGGCGGCGCTTGGGTGGCTCGACGCGGTCGATCTTTTCGAGCTTCTTGACGCGGCTCTGCACCTGCGAGGCATGCGAGGCACGCGCCTTGAAGCGCTCGATGAACTTGATTTCCTTGGCGAGCATTGCCTGCTGACGCTCGAACTGCGCCTGCTGGTGCTTTTCGCTCAGCGCCCGCTGCTGCTCATAGAAGCCGTAATCGCCGGAATAGCTGGTGAGCGAGCCGCCATCGATCTCGATGATCTTGGTGACGATGCGGTTCATGAATTCACGGTCGTGCGACGTCATCAGCAACGCGCCGTCATAGGTCTTCAGGAAGCTTTCGAGCCAGATCAGGCTTTCGAGATCCAGATGGTTGCTCGGTTCGTCGAGCAGCATGACGTCGGGCCGCATCAGAAGAATGCGGGCGAGCGCCACGCGCATCTTCCAGCCGCCCGAGAGCTTGCCGACATCGCCGTCCATCATTTCCTGGCTGAAGGACAGGCCGTCGAGCACTTCGCGGGCCCGGCCTTCCAGCGCATAGCCGTCGAGCTCCTCGTAACGGCCCTGCACCTCGCCGTAACGCTCGATGATCGCGTCCATCTCGTCCATGCGGTCGGGGTCGGACATGGCCGCTTCCAGCTCGCGCAGCTCGGCCGCCACGATGCTCACCGGCCCCGCGCCCTCCATGACCTCGGCGACGGCGCTGCGGCCGGACATCTCGCCGACATCCTGGTTGAAATAGCCGATCGTCACGTTCTTTTCGGTCGCGACCTGGCCTTCGTCGGGCAGTTCCGAACCGGTGATCATGCGGAACAGCGTCGTCTTTCCCGCGCCGTTCGGGCCGACGAGGCCGATCTTCTCGCCCTTGTTGAGGGCCGCCGAGGCCTCGATGAAGAGGAGGCGGTGGCTGTTCTGCTTGGAGATGTTTTCGATGCGGATCATGATCGGTCGGGCCCGGCTGCGTTTCGGGTCGCCTTATGGCACGGGATCACCTTGTTGTCCCGGGTTTTTGCTGCAGCGCACGCGCGTCACAGCAGAGATGCGCCGATGAGGGTGGCGATGGAGAGGAGGAGCGCCGGGATCATCACCACCGACCCGAGCTTCAGGAAAGCCCACGTGCCGACCTCGATGCCCTCGCGGCGCAGGGCGGTGAGCCAGAGGATGGTGGCGAGCGAGCCGGTGACGGAAAGATTGGGCCCGAGATCGACGCCGATGAGGATGGCGGCGGCAACGAGGCTTGGCGCACCCGCAGCCTGAACGGCGCTGCCGGCGAAGAGCCCGGCGGGGAGATTGTTAACGAGGTTTGCCGCAAAGCCGACACTGACGCCGGCGACGCCCGCCGTCCACGCGGGCGAGGTCGCCGCGTTGCGGGCGAGCAAATCGCCGAGCATGCCGACGAGCCCGGTGCCGCTGAGCGCCTCCACGATGACGAAGAGGCCGGCGACCAGCGGCAGGACACTCCAGGAAATACCCTTGACGACGTCGATGGGCGGCTCGCGGTTGACGACGACGATCAGGAGCGTCGTGGCGATGCCGGCAACCAAGGTGGGCAGGCCGAGGTCGAGATCGAGCGCGGAGACGATGACGAGACTGACCGCCGTCAGGGCAAGGCCGATGCCGGCAACGCGGGCGGCGGGCGACAAGGTTGATGTCGGCACGTCGGCGGCGACCGTTTCCGAGGCGATGGCACGGCGCTGGGTGAAGGCGAGCGCTGCATAGGTGACGACGATCGCCACGATGGACGGCAGCGTGAAGGTGCGCAGCCATTCACCGAGCGGCGGCATCTCGCCGCCCCCGAAGATGACGAGGTTGGCGGGGTTGGAGATCGGCAGCACGAAGCTCGCGGCATTGGCGATAAAAGCGCAGATCAGGAGGTAGGGCAGCGGGTTCGCGACCTTCGCCGCGCGGGTGGCGGCATAGACGGCCGGCGTCAGCACCACGGCCGTGGCATCGTTGGAGAGGAACACGGTGACGAGCACGCCGACCGCATAGATCAGGAAGAACAACCGTTTCGGCGATCCCTTGGCATGCCGCGTCGCGATGGCGGCCAGCCAGTCGAACAGGCCTTCCTTGCGCGCAAGCTCCGACAACAGCATCATGCCGATCAGAAACAGATAGACGTCGGTGCCTCGGGCGATGCCGTTCCAGACGGCCGACAGCGGCATAAGGCCGAGCGCTGCGATGACCGCCGCACCCGCCACGGCCCAGACGGCCTCCGGCAGGCGGAACGGCCGGGTGATGACGCCGGCGACGGCAAGGGCTGAGATGCCCCAGGTGAGCATGACGGGGGAGAGGAACGTCGGCATGGGTTTTCCGGCTGTGTTGACGCTTGAGAGACGGCGGGGAAGCGGGTTGTCTGGACCGGTCTTCTACACGGCCTGAGCCCGCACGCGAAAGGCGCTGATCGGCTGGGCGATGTTCTTCACATGCTGGAAGCCGAGGTCGTCGAAGGTCAGGGGACGCTGCTTGCGGACATGGTCGCGCACCGCGCGGGAAATGCAGATCGCGCCGGGTTCGGCCAGCGCTTCCAGCCGTGCCGCCACATTGACCGTATCGCCGAAGATATCGCCATCCTGCACCACGACATCGCCGACATTGATGCCGATCCGGAACATCAGCCGCGCATCGTCGTCGAGCTGCGCATTTGCCTGCGCCATCGCCTGCTGGATCTCGATCGCGCAGTCGATGGCCGAGAGCGCGCTGGCGAAGGCGGCGAGAACACTGTCGCCCGCCGTGTTGACGATCGAGCCACTGTGATGCTCGATGATCGGATCGATGCGGTCGCGCACGATCTTCAGGCTTGCCAGCGTCCGTGTCTCGTTGCCCTCCATCAGCCGGGAGTAACCGACGACATCGGCCGCCATGATCGCAAGAAGCCGCCGGTCGAGCCGCGAGAGCAGCTCGTCGCGCGTCAGTTCGGCGGAGCGGGCGCGGCGGGCGGTGGCACGGACCGCCACCAGCGCGAAGACGGCGGTGAGCAGCGCCAGGGCGAAGACCACCATCTCCATGCGCGCGCTGGCCTGCTGGGCGTCGGCCACGCGCTGCATGCGCTGGTTGCTTTCCTCGGCCCGCATGGTCTTCAGCGCATTGCGCACGCCGTCCATCAGCATCTTGCCCTGGCCGGTCCTCATGATGGAAAGCGCCCCTGCCGCATCGCCCTCGCGCTGGCGGTCGATGCTCTGGCGCAGCTCCGACAGTTTTTGGACGATCAGCGAGCGGAGGACGGCGACGTTGGCATCCTGACGCGCATTGTCGGAAAGCCCTGTGGCAAGCTCTTCCATCATGCGGCCGATCTCTTCGATCGAAGCTTCATAGGGCTCCAGATAGGTCCGGTCCTGCGTGATCAGGTAGCCGCGCTGGCCGATCTCGGCATCCTGCAGCAGCGATTGCAGGGTCGAGATCCGCCGCTCGTTGCCGATCGTGTGGGCGATCGCCCCCTGCGCCTCCCGCTCGCGCTGGGACAGAAGAACCGAGGCGCCGATGGAGGCGAAGGCGACGAAAAGCATGGCGACGATAATCATCCCCGCGCTCTGGCGCACCTCGTTGCGCGCCTGCAGCAGGAACTTGTTCACCGTCGGTCTGGCCATGGTCCCTCGCGCAGCAGCGTCACGGGCGTGCCGTGCGGCCCCGCGTGACAGCATACATGTGTTCGTCACGTCGAATGGAAAGCGTCGTCCGCGCATTTATGATGCACGGCTTTTCCACCGTTTCCTTACGTTGCAACAGATAGGATCATTCCACGTCGAGCAGGGCCTGCGCGGTGCGCTCGTCGGTGATGAGGCCGGACAGGCGGCGGCTGGTGAGCACGGCGCGGATGGCCTCCACCTTGCCCGGGCCGCCGGCAATGGCGACGATACGATCGGCCTTCGCGGAGTGGAACGAAACCGAAAGCGTGCGGGCCGTGAGCATGGTTTCGAGCAGGCGACCGCGGGCATCGAAGAAATGGCCGAGCAGTTCGCCGACGGCGCCGTTTCCGGAGATCTCGTGGATCTCGCGCGGTTCGATCATGCCGGAGGCGACGAGCTGGGCTGCGGGCTCCACCGTGCCGATGCCGACGAATTTGAGGTCGGCGCCTTCGGCAAGCGCGAAGACCTCGCCGACGCCACGCTGGGAAAGGAGAACTTCGCGGTCCTCCGCCGTGTTGGCAAAGAAGGGAACCGGCATGACATAGGCCGTCGCCCCGGTCTTCTCCGCGATCTGGTGCATCACGTCATGCGGGTTGATGGCATAGTTGCGGGTGACGCCGCCCAAGAGGGACACGAAGGACACCGTGCTTGCGCTGAGGCGCGGCATGTGGCGCACGGCGGCCGCCAGCGTGCGGCCATGGCCGAGGCCGATCATGCGGTGCTCACCGCGCTCGATCTCCCGCCGGAGATAGGCGGCACCCGCATAGGCGAGCGCGCGCAGCGGCAGGCCCTCCTCGCGCATGTCGGGCGCGACTTCGCAATATTCGAGGCCATAGCGCTCGGCGAGGCGCGCCTCCAGATCGACGCATTCGACGATATCGCCGTCGATGGTCACCTTGACCATGCCGTCCGCCACGGCACGGGCGATCATCCGGTGGGTCTTGACTGAGGGCAGGCCGAGCATCTTGGCGACGGCCGCCTGGGTCATGCCGCCGACGTAATGCAGCCAGGCGGCGCGGGTCGCAAGCGACTCCTCGGGATCGATGGGGCGTCGGGTTCCTGCCATGCGTCCTGTCATGCGTCCTATATTGGCCTCTCGCTGCGGCCAACCTGCCGCAGACCGATCCGTTTCACCCTGACCTTCGGCATACACCCCACGCCGCATGCTGGCACCTCTTTTTCCGCTGCCGCCACGATGACAAGCAGCGCGTCAGATGTTCAGGTCGGCCACGCCCGTGTCGATATGCGGTTCCCAGAAGGCGACGCTTTCGGCGATCTGTTCGATCACCTGCCGGTCGTTCGGGTCGCGTTCCTTGAAGGACAGCTCGAGGCAGATCTCGTTGTCCTCGGCACCGCCCTCTTCCAGCGCCTTCAGCAGCGGTTCGGGATGCACCCGGCCACGGGCGTTGAACTCTGCTGTAAACGGGCGGTGGCCGCCCTTGTCCATCAGGCTCTGCTTGATGTGGATGATCGGCGAGAGTTTCGGCACCGCCCGTGCCCAGGCATATGGGTCGACATCGTCGGGATTGGGCGAGGTCACATCGCCATGGTCGATATCGGCCATCATCCACATGGGGATGGCCATGTCGGCCGCCGTCAGCCGGTCCTGCAGGCGGATACATTCGGCAATGGTCTCACCGAACTCGCGCCCGACGCTCATCGGCTCCCAGAAGATGTAGTCGAGACCGGCCGCCTTGCCATGCTCGGCAACCTCCGCCCAGCAGTCGATGGCGATCTTGATGAGATCTTCGCGCCGGGCGGGGTCGTCGAAATCCTTATAGGTGAAGATCGCGAACTGGGTGCCGACGGAGACGCCGCCGAGGTCGGCGGTGATGTCGGCAAAGGTCTTGAACCAGTCGACATAATAGCGCCGCACGTCGCGGTCGGGATGGCCGAAATGGTTGAGGCGGCCGTAAGGGCCCGTCATGCCGGAGGTCACGCGCACGCCGGTGCGCGCAAGGGCCGCCTGCATATCCCGCGTCAGGCGGCGGATAACGGGCGCAGGCCAGCTCGGATTGATGAACTCGTGCGTCAGCTGCAGATCGCGGATCTTCAGCTGGTGCGCCACGGTATCGATCAGGTCGTCCGGCTCGGCGAAGCGGTTGACCAGCGGATTGGTGTTGAGCGAGAGGGTCAGGTTCATGATCGCTTCCTCAGGCGGCCCGTGTGACATGCGCGCCGAACCAGTCCGCAAACGCGGCCCGCTCGGTCTCCGTCAGGTGCAGGTTCTGCTTGGTACGGCGCACGAGCACGTCCTCGGCCGTCTCCGCCCATTCGTTGGCCACGAGATAACGCACCTCCGCCTCGTAGAGCTGCCCGCCGAAGTGCCGGCCGAGGCCGTCGAGCGAGGTCACGCCCTTGACGATGCGGTTGACGCGGGCGCCGTAGAGGCGGCCATAGTGATTGACCAGTGCGCGCGGCATCCAGGGATAGTCGCTGCGCATGCGCTCTGCGAACTGCACGTAGTCGGCATTGGGGATCTCGCCGCCCGGCAGCGTCGCGCCGCGCGTCCAGTCACCCTTCATGTTCGGGAAGAAGCCGGCGATCTTCTGGATCGCGTGCTCGGAGAGCTTGCGGAACGTCGTGATCTTGCCGCCATAGATGTTGAGCATCGGGGCGCCGCCGGTCTCGTCGAGGTCGAAGACGTAGTCGCGCGTGACGGCAGACGGATTGCCCTTGCCGTCGTCGAACAGCGGGCGGACGCCGGAGAAGCTGTGCAGCACATCGCTGCGGCGCAGCTTTTCCTTGAAGTAGCGGTTCACGGCGGCGAGCAGGTAATCGATTTCCTTCTCCTCGGCCCGCACCTCTTCCGGGCGGCCTTCATAGGGGATGTCGGTGGTGCCGATCAGCGCCTTGTCGCCTTCATAAGGGTTGATGAAGATGACCCGCTTGTCGTGGTTCTGCACCAGATAGGCTTGGTTACCCTCCCAGAACTTCGGCACGATGATGTGGCTGCCCTTGACGAGGCGCACGTTGCGGCTGCTGTTGGAGCCGGCGACCCGTCCGACGATGTCGTTGACCCAGGGGCCGCCCGCATTGACGAGCACCTTCGCGCGGAACGACGTGATGTCGCCCGTGCGCTCATTGCGGGTCTCCACGCGCCAGCCGCCGTCTTCGCGGCGCGCGCTGACACAGGCGGTGCGCGTCAGCACCGTTGCGCCGCGCTCACGGGCGTCGAGCGCGTTCAGCACCACGAGGCGGGCATCGTCCACCCAACAGTCGGAATACTCGAATCCCTTGGTATATTTATCTAGAATGGGCGCACCCTCGGGATCGCGATGCAGATCGAGCGAGCGGGTGCCGGGCAGGCGCTTGCGGCCGCCGAGGTGGTCATAGAGGAAGAGGCCGAGCCGGACGAGCCAGGCGGGGCGATCGTCCGGGCTGTGGGGCAGCACGAAGCGCATGGGCCAGATGATGTGGCTTGCGGAGTTGAGCAGAACCTCGCGCTCGATCAGCGCCTCGCGCACCAGGCGGAATTCGTAATATTCGAGGTAGCGCAAGCCGCCATGGACGAGCTTTCCGGAGCGCGACGAGGTGCCTTCGGCCAGATCGCCCTTCTCGCAGAGGATGACCGAAAGGCCGCGGCCTGCGGCATCCCGCGCGATGCCGGCGCCGTTGATGCCGCCGCCGATCACGAACAGATCGACCGTCTTTGCTTCTGTCATGTCAGGCTCCTCAAAGGTGGGATGCGTCGTCGCGCGTCGTCATGTCGGCAAGGCCCAAAGCGGCCGTCGCCTTGTCTTTCTCGGGGCTCGCATGCCCATGCTCGTCGGCCAGCGTTTCCCATACGGGCGCAAGCGACTGGCGGGCTGCGACATAGGCCGGGTACAGCCGGTCGTAGTGGCGGGCGAGATCGGGATCGGGCGCTTCGGCCTGCCCCAAAAGCGGGCTCACCCATTCATCGATGCAGGCATCCATGGTGGGGTAGACGCCGAGGGCCACGGCCGCCATCATCGCGGCACCGGCAGCACCCGCCTCTTCGCGGTCGGAGATGCGAACCGGGGCATCGACCGAGGCCGCAAGCACGCCGCGCAGCGCGCGCGAGCGGGCAGCACCGCCGGTCAGGCGCAGCTCGTCCGGCATGGCGCCCATCGCCGCGTAGCAATCGCGCGTCGCCATGCCCAGACCCTCGACCACGGCCCGCAGCATGTCGGGAAAGCCATGGCGGGTGGAAAGGCCGATGAAGCCGGCGCGGGCATTTGCATTGACGAAGGGCCCGCGTTCGCCGGCCTCGGAAATATAGGGATGATAGAGCAGCGCGCCGGGCCGCGTCGTTTCCAGCCAGTGCTCGATCCGCCCGACGAGATCGGAAAACGCGACCTGCCGTCCCGCATCCGCCATCAGATCGGCGGCCAGGCGCAGGATCCAGTCGATGTTCAGCGTCGCGCCCATGTTCGTCTGAACCTGGGTGACGATGCCGGGTACGGGCAGCGCGATGACATAGCCCGTCCCCTCGGCGTTCAGATGCACCGCGTCCACGGGCTTGGCGCGCATATGGACACCGGTGGAGCCAACGGTGGAGCAGGCGGCATTCGTCGAGCGCGTGCGCACGCCGGCACCGAGCGCGGTCATGACCATGTCGACATAGCCGAGCGACACCGGCGTTCCCGCCAGCAGTCCGGTCGCCCGGGCAGCCTCCGTGGAAAGCGGATGCATGACCTCGGTGCCATCGATGATCTCCGGCAGGAGGTTGCGGCGATGCGCAAGGCCGAGGCTGTCGATCGCCACGTCGTCGTAGCGTCGTGTGCGGAAATTGCCGAAGGTGAAGCTCGCCTCAGACGGGTCCGTGGCGCGGATGCCGGTGAGGTTCAGGTAGAGCCAGTCCTTGCAATGCAGGGCGACATCGGCGCCGTCCAGAAGCTCGGGGTGGTGCCGGTCCATATGCGCCATCTGCGCACCCTGCTGGCAGGTATTGAGCCCGGTGCCCGTCGCCTCGAACCGGGCGCGGTCCTCTGTGCGGCCGGCAATGCGGCGCACGGTCGGCGCGGCGCGGGCATCGAGCCACAGCCAGGCATCGCCGACGGGACGGTTGTCCGGCCCGACGAGCCAGGTTCCGTCCCCTTGCGCGGTTACGGCCAGGGCCGCGGTTCTTGCCGCAAGGCCGTCGATCTTTTCGGAAAGGCCCTTCAGCGCGGAGACGCAATCCGCCCAGGTCTGCGTCAGGGATTGGGTGGCCGAGCCATCGTCGCCGGTGACATAGACATTGCGCACCGAGGCGCAGGCGATCTGTCGTCCGCCGAGATCGAAGGCCACCGCCTTGATGACCGACGTTCCCGCATCGATGCCGATGATGATGTCACGCATGACGCCGGCTCCAGCGCGCCAACATGGGTCGCGGCCGCGCTCCTGCCCATGGCGTCATCGAAACTCCTCCCATCCTCGCAAAACTCTTCCTCCGAAGAGTGTCCGGCGCCTTCGGAGAGGCTAACCGGGACAGCAGACCCCTGAAACGTCCAGCCAGCCGAAACGATCGATATCTCACAAACATAACATTGCCATCGAAATATCTTTCTGCGTTCGTATTTTTTTTCACAAAAATTGCAATTTGTCAAGATCGCCCGGAGGCAATCCCAGCTGATTACCTTTGTGATTCCATCGACCATCTCTCCTATGATGACACCTGCAAGCGCTGCTCCGGGAAGCGTTGCCGATCATCTCGCCATCACTGATTCTCGATTATTTATAAACATTTTCAATATGATAAATCTCCATTCGCGTGGGTTAGACGCCACATTCGCTACCGATGACCCCTCCTGATCCTGAATTCTGATGAGCATGCCCTCGCCGACATCGGAGAGCGCCACGCGTCCGTGGACCGAAATTCACACGCTGACGAACGTGCCCTTCCGAAAGCCGTAGCCGTTGACACCTCAAAATTTTTCTATCATTGTTTGCCTCGTTGATAACACAGACCTACCATCTGTTATCACCGAGCATGAAGGCCGACGGGAGGAGATCGTCGGCGGATGCGTGAAGGAGGAGACGCCATGACCAGCACCGCAATCCCGTTCCGCCGATCGGCCCTGCTCCCACGGCAGGCGCTGCCATCGGGCACTCGTATCCCCGCCATCCTTCTCCAGAGCTGACACCCGACCCGACCGTCCGTCCGTCGCGGGAAGTCTGCGGCGTCCATTCGACCCTTGCGCCTCTTTCGAGAGGCGGTTCCAGATTTGAGGCTTTCGTCATGAGCACCGTTGCCGACACGAAATCGCTGAATACCCCTCTCCTGACCCGCGGACGCGTGATCGCAGCGGCACTCGCCGTGATCCTCGTCGGTGCCATGGTCTATGACACGAGAGTGGTGCGGATCGGCTCTGAGCATGACGTGCGCGCCGATGTGTTCTCGCCCGAGGCCTTCGGGACGGAGAATTTCCCCAAGGTCCGCGACAGCGTGGTCAGCCGCGCGGTGGATGCGGCCGAACTCGGCAGCGCGATCGCCGCCGACAAGGCTGCGGCCGGCACGAAATACGGCGTCGCCACCAGCACCGGCCCGGTCATTCCGGTCAAGTTCACCGGCACGGTCGGCGAGCGGAAGTCGAGCACCAACACCATCGCCGTTCCCGGCCTGCCCGAGGGCACCGTGGTCCGGGTGCAGACCGGCCCGGCCATCAACGGCACGGACCTGCGCGACGCGACCGGCGAGATCGAGTTCGGCCAGTTCACCAACCAGATCGAGTACCAGAACGCCGGCTCTGCGCTGAACAACGCCATGAAGAAAGAGACGCTCGGGAGCATCGACCCGGCAGCGCTCGAAGGCAAGACGGTGGAGATCACCGGTGTCTTCAAGCTGATCAACCCCAAGAACTGGCTGGTGACGCCCGTGTCGGTGACCGTGAAATGAGCGCCGCAGCCGACAACGCAAATCGCAAGATTTCCGGCGACCATGGCGCCGTCGTCATGGAAGCGCGCAATATCGCCAAGTCCTATGGCAGCATCCATGCGCTGAAAGGCGTGAATTTCGAGATCCGCCGCGGCCAGGTTACGACGCTGTTTGGTGAGAACGGGGCCGGCAAGTCGACGCTGATGAAGATCCTGTCGGGCGTGGTGCAGCCGACCTCCGGCGAGATCCTGCTGGATGGCGCGCCCGTCACATTCTCCTCCTCGTCGCATGCCCGCGACAGCGGCGTCTCGATCATCCACCAGGAACTGTCGCTGGCGCTGAACATGAACGTTCGCGACAATATCTTCATGGGCCGCGAGATCATGGGCCCGACCGGCGTCAACTATGCCGAGGAAGAACGGCAGACGCGGCTGCTGATGGAGGAACTGGAAGAAGAGATCGACCCACTGACGCCCGTCGAGGCGCTTCGCCTGGGGCAGCAGCAGATCGTGGAAATCGCCCGCGCGCTGTCGGTCAACTCCCGCATCCTCATCATGGACGAGCCGACATCGGCGCTGAGTGCCTCCGAGGTCGAGGTGCTGTTCAAGGTCATCCGCGACCTCACGGCGCGCGGCGTCTCGATCGTCTATATCTCGCATCATCTCGAGGAAGCGCTGCAGATCACCCACCACGCCGTGGTGCTGCGCGACGGCACGATGACGGCCTATGCGGCACGTGGCGATATCGATCTCGAATGGATCGTGCGCAACATGGTCGGCGAGAACTTCGATCTTGGTGCGCCGCCGACGGGCTATGCCTTCGGGCCGGTCGCCCTGTCGATCGAGAACCTGTCGGTGCCGGATGCTTCGGGTGCCGGCTATTCCGTGGTCGACAACCTCTCGCTCGACGTTCACGCCGGCGAGGTCGTCTGCATCTACGGGCTGATGGGGGCCGGGCGCACCGAGCTTCTGGAATGCGTCGCCGGCCGGCTGCAGCCGTCTGCCGGCCGCGTCATGCTGCACGGGCAGGACGTGTCCAGGCTCTCCATCGCCCAGCGCATCGACAACGGTCTCGTCCTCGTGCCGGAAGACCGGCAGCGCGACGGGCTGGTGCAGACGATGACGGTCGGCAGCAACCTGTCGCTCGCCAGCATCGGCGCCTTTACCAAGGGCATCTTCACCTCGCGGCGGAGCGAAGCCGGCCTCGTCACCGATGCGATCTCCAAGGTTCACATCAAGACGAATGGCGGCGCGGCACCGATCGGCTCGCTGTCGGGCGGCAACCAGCAGAAGGTCGTCATCGGCAAGATGCTGGCGACCAACCCTGAGGTCATGCTGCTCGACGAGCCCAGCCGCGGCATCGATATCGGCGCGAAGTCAGAGGTGTTCAAGCTGCTCGCCGAGCGGGCTCGCCAGGGCCTCGCCGTCATCTATTCCACATCGGAAGTGGGCGAATGCCTCAGCATCGCGCACCGCATCGTCGTCATGCGCCGCGGCCGGATCTCCGCCGAATTCGGCTCCGACGTCACCAAGGAACGCATCATGGCGGCATCCGGCGAAAAGGCCGGCGGCCATGGATCAGATGGGCACGAGCCCGAAACGAGGACGCAGTGATCATGTCGGCAACCAACTCATCCGCGCGCCCGACCCCGCAGAAGAAGACGATGAATATCGGTCAGCTCCTGCTCGAGGGCCGCGCCTTCTTCGCATTGATCGCGATCATCGTCGTGTTCTCGCTGTTGTCGCCCTATTATTTCTCGGTCGCCAACTTCCTGATCATGGCGTCGCATGTGGCGATCTTCGGGCTGCTCGCCATCGGCATGCTGCTCGTCATCCTCAATGGCGGCATCGACCTGTCCGTCGGCTCGACGCTCGGCCTGTCGGGCGTTGTCGCCGGCTACCTCATGCAAGGGGTTACGCTCACCCAGTTCGGCGTGGTGCTCTACCCGCCTGTCTGGGTCGTGGTCATCCTCACCTGCGCGCTCGGCGCCTTCGTCGGCGCCGTCAATGGTGTGCTCATCGCCTATTTCCGCGTTCCCGCCTTCGTGGCGACACTCGGCGTGCTCTATGTCGCGCGGGGCGTGGCGCTGCTGATGACCAATGGCCTGACCTTCAACAATCTCGGCGGACGGCCCGAACTGGGCAATACCGGCTTCGACTGGCTGGGCTTCAACCGGCTGTTCGGCGTGCCGATCGGCGTTCTCGTGCTCGCCCTGCTCGCCATCCTCTGCTTCGTCATGCTCAGCCGTTCGGCCTTCGGCCGCTGGCTCTATGCGTCGGGCGGCAATGAGCGTGCGGCCGAGCTTTCCGGCGTGCCGGTCAAGCGGGTCAAGATCATCGTCTACGTGCTTTCGGGCGTCTGCGCGGCCATTGCCGGCCTCGTCCTCTCGTCGCAGCTGACCTCCGCCGGCCCCACGGCCGGCACGACCTACGAGCTGACGGCAATTGCGGCCGTCGTCATCGGCGGTGCGGCACTGACCGGCGGACGCGGCACGATCGGCGGCACCATGCTCGGCGCCTTCGTCATCGGCTTCCTGTCGGACGGCCTCGTCATCATCGGCGTGTCCTCCTACTGGCAGACCGTCTTTACCGGCGCAGTCATCGTGCTCGCCGTTCTGCTCAACAGCATCCAGTACGGCCGCCGCCCGAAGTAAGGGGGCGACCGACACACGACCTTCTCCGCATCACCGGCCCCTGTCTTTCGAGGAAAGGCAGCGCCGGGCACGGACAAGCACCGCCGGGTGACCGGCATAACCGAACCGCATTTTCAAAACCGGGAGAGAGACCATGATGAAAAACGCAACCCGCCTGCTGATGGCGGCCGCCGCTGCCGCGACCATGTTTGCCAGCACCGCCTATGCCGAGGGCCTGATGACGGTGATCGTCAACGATCCGTCCAACCCCTACTGGCTGACCGAAGGCAATGTCGCCAAGGCCACTGCCGAAAAGCTCGGCTACACCGCGACCGTCGGCGCGCACAAGGGCGACACCAACACCGAAAGCAACCTGATCGACACCGCGATCACCAACAAGTCGGTCGCGATCATTCTCGATCCGGCCAATGCCGACGGCTCCGTCGGTGCGGTGAAGAAGGCCGTTGCCGCCGGCATCCCGGTCATTCTCGTCAATGCCGAGATCAACCAGGAAGGCCTTGCCAAGGCACAGCTCGTTTCCAACAATGCGCAGGGTGCCGCCCTCGGTGCCACCCAGTGGGTGGAAGCCGTCGGCGACAAGGGCAAGTATGTCGAGCTCTTCGGCGCGCCCTCCGACAACAATGCCGCGACCCGCTCCAACGGCTACGAGACGGTGCTGACGCAGTATCCGGACCTCGAAAAGGCCGCTTCCGAAGTGGCCGACTGGGACCGTACCAAGGGCCACGACAAGATGCAGTCCATGCTGCAGGCCAATCCGGATATCAACGGCGTGATCTCGGGCAATGACGAAATGGCGCTCGGCGCCATCGCCGCGCTCAAGGAAGCCGGCAAGATCGCCAACGTCAAGGTCGGCGGCTTCGACGGCTCGCCGGATGCGGTCGCCGCCATCAAGGCCGGCGAACTGCAGTACACCGTGCTTCAGCCCGTTGCCGTCTTCTCGGAAGAAGCCGTGAAGCAGGCCGACAGCTTCATCAAGACGGGCGCGACCGGTGCCAAGTCCGAAAAGCAGCTGTTCGATTGCTTGCTCATCACCAAGGACAATGTCGACAAGTATTCGGCACCCTTCGTTCTCGACAAGTAAGCCTTCGCCACCAGGGAGGGTGCCGCCCGCGGCGCCCTCTTTTTCTTGACAGTCCCTCCCTGCGCCACGTCTTAAGGTCGCATTCTCGTGAACGGATTTCCGTTAGAGGTTTTATGCGCTAGGACGCATGCAGAGCAGCACGGCACTGCGAGGCGAACAGAGGAGGCCAAGGGATGACGAACAAGACAACCGTCGGTCAGTTCATGTCCGAGCTTCCCAGCGACAGCCGCCACGCCCGCCAGATCGTGCGCCGCCAGTTGATTGCCGAAGCCGTGATGGCCGAGGGTTCGATGCGGATCGAGGACCTGACCGACCGTTTCGGCATCAGCCTGATGACGGCGCACCGCGACGTCGACGAACTCGTCAGCCGCGGCCTCTTCCGCAAGACCCGCGGCATCGTGACCGCCGCCCCGACGAGCCTTATCGAATCCAGCGACGTCTACCGCTCGAGCCGTCAGGCACGGGAGAAGGCCGCGATCGCCCAGGCGGCGATGACCTTCATCGAGCCGGGACAGGCGATCTTCTTCGACGACAGCACGACCGTGCTGCAAATGGCCCGTCACCTGCCCGAAAAAGTGCCGTTGACGGTCATCACCAATTCGCTCAACCTCATGAACGATCTCAAGGCGGTGCCGGATGTGACGCTGCTCGGGCTCGGCGGGCAGTTCTACAACTGGTGCAACGCCTTCATGGGGCGCATGACCATCCGCGAGATCGAGAAGCTGAGGGCCGATACCGTCTTCATGTCGATGTCGGCCATTCTGGACGATGTCGCCTTCCACCAGTCGCCGGAGATGGTGGAGACCAAGCGGGCGATGTTCGACAGCGCCGCAATGCGCATTCTTCTCGCCGACCACACGAAATTCGAGCGCCGGGCGCTCTATTCCTTCGCCGCGCTCACCGAATTCGACCTCGTTATCGTGGACGACAATATCGCGCCGGAGCATCTGGAGCGCATGCGCTCCAAGGGCATCAATCTGATGGTCGCGCCAGTGGACCGCCCGAAGACCGGACGATAGGGCCGTCCGCTCAGGCTCTTTTCGGCTCAGGCGCCTTCCGGATTGACGAAGACCAGTTCCATGCGGTCGGCGAGGAAGCGGGTGCGGATCGCCTGCACCGGCCGGTCCTCGAGATCCACATCCACGGCATTGGTGACCAGCACGATCGCATCCCCGGCGCAGGAGAGCGCATCGGCATCGCCCGGCGAAACGCGTTCCGCCGTCAGCCGCGTTTCGCGCCTGCGATAATCGGCAAGGCCGCAACGGCGGAGCGCCTGGGTGATCGAGCCTTCCTGCGCATAGGCCGCGATGATGCCGGGGAAGCGTTCGGCTGAGAAATGCGAGGTGGAGCGGGACAAAGGCACACCGTCCACCACGGCCATATGGTCCAGCCGGTGAAGCGGGGCTCCGAGCGCAAGACCGAGCAGCCGCGCCATGCCCATGTCGGCCGATACCTTCTGCGATCCGACGAGACGGCCCGAGGGCTCCAGCGACTGGCGCATCATATTCTCGGAAAAGCGCGCCCGCGTGCCGATCGGATAGGAGATTCGCGGCTCGAGCGGATTGACGAAGGTGCCGCGCCCCCGCTCCGCCCTGACGATCCCCTCCGCCGCGAGAGCCGCAATGGCGCGGCGCACCGTATGGCGGTTGACGCCGTAGTCGGCCGCAAGATCGGTTTCCGGAGGCAGCCGATCGGTGACGCCAGCTTCCATGATCGAGGCGCGGATGCCATCGGCGACGCGCCGCCAGCGTGAGATGCCGTCATCCTGTCCGTCCAATGTCAGCTCCTTCTCAGCGTATCGCACCGCCGTGTCATAGCGACGTCATGATTTCCAGGTTATAAATCGGATTAAGATTAGTTGTCTACACAAATAGACAAATAGGATCCGAAATGACCAGAGAACATGAGACATCGGGCCGCAAGCGCGCCCTCGACGCCATGGCGTCCATGCCGGCCGATCTGCTTGGCGAACGCTACGGCGCGATCGCGAAGACGGCACCGCAGGCCATCCCCGTGCGCGGGCCCGAGATCGGCGCCGTGATGGTGCGCGGGCGGATCGGCGGCGGCGGGGCTCCGTTCAACCTCGGCGAGACGAGCGTGACGCGGGCGACCGTGAAGCTCGGCAGCGGCGAGGTCGGCCATTCGATCATTCTCGGCCGCGACACCGAAAAGGCCCGCATGGTCGCGCATCTCGATGCGCTGGGGCAGATCACCGCTTGGCAGGCCGTGATCGAGACGGATGTCGTGGCGCCGGCGCTGGCGCTCGACGCCGAGGCGCGCCGGCAGCGCGCGGAAGAAACGGAAGCGACGCGTGTCGACTTCTTCACGCTGGTCCGGGGAGAAGACCGATGAGCCTCACAACCGTCGATGGCGGTTTTGCCGAACCCGTCTTCGGATCGCAGCGCGCTTTTCGCGCCCTGATGGATGCCTTCGCGCGACCGGGCAGCGTTGCCGATCTCTCGGACCTTGCCGTGCCCCCGGCACCGATGTCGCCTGCTGCGGGCGCGATCCTTCTGTCGCTTGCCGATGCGGACACGCCCGTCTTCTTCGAAACGGACATGCTAGACGCGAAGGCTTGGGTCGGCTTCCACACCGGTGCGACGGCAACCACCGATGCGCCATCCGCCCGCTTCGTCCACCTTGCCGATAACAGCGATTGCACCGGCTGGAGCCGCTTTGCGGTGGGCACGGCGGAATATCCGGATCGCTCGGCCACGCTGCTCCTGCCGGTCGCAGACCTTCGTGGAGGTCAACACCTCACTCTCAGCGGACCGGGCATCGAGACCACGACCGATATTGGGCCGCAGGGTCTGCCGGCGTGCTTTGCCGATTTCATGGCCGCCAACCGTGCGGGCTTTCCGCTCGGCTTCGATCTCGTCCTCGTCTCGGGCGACGAGGCGCTGGCCCTGCCCCGCACCACACGCATTCAGGAGGCCTGAGCCATGTATGTAGCCGTCAAAGGCGGGGAAGCCGCCATCGAGAAGGCGCACCGGCTGCTCGCCGACCGCCGCCGCGGCGACCGCTCCGTTCCCGCTCTATCGCTCGAACAGATCGCCGGCCAGCTCTCGCTCGCGGTGGACCGGGTCATGGCCGAGGGATCGCTCTACGATCCCGAGCTTGCCGCCATGGCCGTGCGCCAGTCGCGCGGCGACATGATCGAGGCGATCTTCCTCATCCGCGCCTATCGCACGACGCTGCCGCGCTTCGGCGCGACGCGGCCGGTGGAGACGGCGGCAATGCGGATCGAACGGCGTGTGTCTGCCACCTACAAGGACATTCCCGGCGGACAGCTGCTCGGGTCGACCTTCGACTACACCCACCGCCTGATCGACCCCGCTATGGCCGGCGATCATCCCGTCGAGCCCGGCGCGCGGCGGGCGGTTGCCGAAGACGCGGCCTACCCCCGCGTGACGGACATCCTTAACGGCGAAGGCCTGATCGAGCCGGATATCGCCTCCGACGCCGAGCCCGGCGACCTCACCCGCGACCCGACCGGCTTTCCCGCAGGCCGCGACCTCCGGCTGCAGGCGCTGGCACGCGGCGACGAAGGTTTCCTTCTGTCGCTCGGCTATTCGACCCAGCGCGGCTACGGGCGCACACACCCGTTCGTCGGCGAAGTGCGCATCGGTCTCGTCGATCTGGAGATCGACCTGCCGGAACTCGGCTTTGCCGTCAATATCGGCGCGATTCGCGTCACCGAATGCCAGATGGTGTCGCAGTTCAAGGGCGGCGGGCAGGATGGTCCGCGCTTCACCCGCGGCTACGGTCTCGTCTTCGGCCAGTCGGAACGCAAGGCCATGTCGATGAGCCTTGTCGATCGGGCGCTACGCGCGGACGAGTTCGACGAGAACCGCGCGGCACCGGCGCAGGACGAGGAGTTCGTCCTCTCCCACTGCGACAATGTCGAGGCCACCGGCTTTGTCGAGCATCTGAAACTGCCGCATTACGTGGACTTCCAGGCCGAACTCGACCTGCTGCGCATGCTGCGGCGGGAGCACGCGGCGGAAAAGACCGCCGAGACGGACCGACAGGAGGCCGCGGAATGAGCTTGCCCGCTTACAACTTCGCCTATCTGGACGAACAGACCAAGTGCATGATCCGCCGCGCGATCCTCAAGGGCATTGCCATTCCCGGCTATCAGGTGCCGTTCGCCTCCCGCGAGATGCCGATGCCCTATGGCTGGGGCACGGGCGGCGTGCAGGTGACGGCCGCCATTCTCGGGCCCGACGACGTTCTGAAGGTGATCGACCAGGGGGCCGACGACACGACCAACGCCGTCTCGATCCGCGCCTTCTTCGCCAAGACCGCCAATGTGGCGACGACCACGAAGACGGCGGAGGCGACGATCATCCAGACCCGCCACCGCATTCCGGAAGAACGGCTGCAGGCGCACCAGACGATCGTCTTCCAGGTGCCGATCCCCGAGCCGCTGCGCTTTCTCGAGCCGCGCGAAACCGAGACGCGGGTGATGCACGGGCTGGAGGAATACGGTCTCGTGCATGTGAAGCTCTACGAGGACATCGCCCAGCACGGCCACATCGCCACCACCTATGCCTATCCGGTGAAGGTCGAGGGTCGCTATGTCATGGATCCCTCGCCCATTCCGAAATTCGACAATCCGAAGCTCGATCGCTCCCCCGCCTTGCAGCTCTTCGGCGCCGGCCGCGAGAAGCGCATCTATGCGCTGCCGCCGTTCACACAGGTCACGAGCCTCGATTTCGAGGATCATCCCTTCACGGTGCAGACCTTCAGCCGCCCCTGCGCGCTCTGTAACGCGACGGGCGTCTACATGGACGAGGTGGTGACCGACGACCGGGGCGGGCGGATGTTCGTCTGCTCCGACACCGACCATTGCGAGACGCGGCAAGCGGACGGCCACACGGGTCCGGGCCTGCCGCAGCTCGGGGAACACGCATCGAGCGAGCAGGAGACCACGCGATGACCGATCCCATCCTCTCCGTCCGCGGGCTCGAAAAGCGCTACGGCGCCTTTATCGGCTGCACCGACGTCTCCTTCGACGTCTGGCCGGGCGAGGTCGTCGCCATCGTCGGCGAGTCCGGCTCCGGCAAGACGACGCTGCTCAACTGCATCTCCGGCCGGCTGGAGCGCTCGGCCGGCGAGATCCGCTACAGAATGCGCGACGGGCGTTTTCCCGATCTTGGCCATCTCTCGGAAGCCGAACGCCGCTTCCTGATGCGCACCGACTGGGGCTTCGTGCACCAGAACCCGGCTGACGGGTTGCGCATGCGCGTTTCGGCCGGCGCCAATGTCGGCGAGCGGCTGATGGCCGTCGGCGAGCGCCATTATGGCGACATCCGCCGCACGGCCGGCGACTGGCTGTCGCGCGTGGAGATCGCCGCCGAGCGGATCGACGACCAGCCGATCGCCTTCTCCGGCGGCATGCGCCAGCGCCTGCAGATCGCCCGCAACCTCGTCACCCATCCCCGGCTGATCTTCATGGACGAGCCGACCGGGGGCCTCGACGTCTCCGTGCAGGCGCGTGTGCTCGATCTTCTGCGCGGGCTCGTCACCGATCTGTCGCTCGCCGTCGTCATCGTCACCCACGATCTGGCCGTCGCGCGGCTTCTCTCGCAGCGCATGATCGTCATGAAGGGCGGGCATATCGTCGAGGCCGGGCTGACGGATCGGGTGCTGGACGATCCGCGCCATGCCTATACCCAGCTTCTCGTCGCCTCCATTCCCGAATCCTGAGCCCCAAAATCCTGAGCCGGAGTCCGCCGATGACCCTCTCTTCCATCCCGCCGACCCACAAAGCCATGTCGGAAGGCGCGCTGCTCAGCGTGCGCGATGTCGCCAAATCCTTCGTCATGCACCTGCGCGATGGCGTCGTGCTGCCTGTGGTCGCCAATGTCCGCTTCGATCTCTTCCCCGGCGAATGCGTCGTTCTCGGCGGCCCCTCGGGCGTCGGCAAGTCGTCCATCCTGCGGATGGTCTATGGCAACTACGCCATCGATGAGGGCTCCGTTCTGGTGCGGGCCCCTGAAAGCGGCGAGGTTCGCGATCTCGGTGCAGGCGATCCGCGGCTTGTTCTGGCCATTCGGCATAACGGCATCGGCTATGTCAGCCAGTTCCTGCGCGCCGTGCCGCGCGTCTCCGCGGTCGAGATCGTCGCCGAACCCCTCGTTTCACGCGGTATCGACCGCACGGAGGCAACCGCGCGCGCCCGGGACATGCTCTCCCGGCTCAACCTGCCGGAAACTCTGCACGGGCTTCCCCCCGCCACCTTCTCGGGCGGCGAGAAGCAGCGCGTCAACATCGCCCGCGGCTTCATCACCGATCATCCCGTCCTCCTCCTCGATGAGCCGACCGCCTCGCTCGATGCGGAGAACCGGGACGTGGTAACCGCGATGATCGGCGAGAAGCTTGCACGCGGCACCGCCATTCTCGGCATCTTCCACGACCAGCCGGTGCGCGAAGCCGTGGCGACCCGCACCATCGACGTTTCCGCGTTTTCCGCCCGAAAGGCTGCGTGATGGCCAAGCTTTCCGAATTTAATCCCACCATCCACGAGACGGCGAGGGTGACCGACTGCCGCCTTGGCCGCTATGTCGAGATCGCCGAGAGATCGCGCCTCGGCGAGGTCGAACTCGACGACTACTCCTATGTCATGGAGGATTGCGCGCTCTGGTGCGCGACCGTCGGCAAGTTCGTCAATATCGCTTCGATGGTGCGGCTCAACGCCACCAACCACCCGATGGACCGCGCCAGCCTGCATCATTTCACCTACAGGGCCGGCGACTATTTCGACGGGGCCGGGGACGAGGCTGACTTCTTTGCCGCGCGGCGGGCCCGGCGCGTCACCATCGGCCACGATGTCTGGATCGGCCACGGCGCGACGGTTCTGCCGGGCGTGACGGTGGGCAATGGCGCCGTCGTCGGCGCGGGCGCCGTGGTGTCGCACGATGTGGCGCCCTACACGATCGTCGGCGGCGTGCCGGCCCGGCTGATCCGCGACCGCTTTTCGAGCGCAACGGCCGAGGCTATGGAGCGGCTCGCCTGGTGGGACTGGCCGCATGACAGACTGTTCGCGGCGCTCGAGGATTTCCGCACGTTGACGGGCGAAGCGTTCGTCGAGCGCTACGGCGCCTAATGTCAGCGGTTGACGCAAAAGTTTCATGCAACCGTCACGCAACCATCATCGCTTGCCGCTCACAGTCCTTGGACGTGCAGCCGGCATGAGGTCGGCTTTCGCGCCGCTGTCCGGGATACCATCATGACCGAGATTACCCCCATCGCGCTGTCCGTGACCAACCTTTCCAAACGCTATGGCGAAACGCGGGCGCTGAACGGTGTCAGCCTGATGCTGGAGCAGGGCGAGATGGTGGCGCTGATCGGCGCGTCCGGTTCCGGCAAGAGCACGCTCATCCGCCACATTGCCGGCCTCGAGATCGGCGATGGCGATAGCGGGCGCGTGGAGATCCTCGGCGCGGTGTCGCAGGCCGGCGGCCGGATGAACCGGGAAGCGGCGCGCGGCCGCGTCGCCGTGATCTTCCAGCAGTTCAACCTCGTCGGGCGGCTTTCCGTGCTGACCAATGTGCTGATCGGCCATCTCGGCCGCATACCGCGCTGGCGGGGCACGCTCGGCCTGTTCAACCGACACGAGAAGGACAAGGCGCAGGCGGCGCTCGCCCGTGTCGGCATTCCGCAAGTGGCCGCACAGCGCGCCTCGACGCTTTCGGGCGGCCAGCAGCAGCGGGCAGCCATCGCCCGCACGCTCGTGCAGGAAGCGCGCATCCTGATTGCCGACGAGCCGATCTCGGCGCTCGATCCGTCGGCCGCCCGCCGGGTGATGGACGTGCTGGCCGCCATCTCCCGCGAAGACGCCATCACCGTGCTCGTATCGCTCCATCAGGTCGAATATGCGCGGCGCTATTGCCGCCGCACCATCGCCATGCGCGACGGCGCCATCGTCTATGACGGCCCGTCCACCGCCCTTTCCAACGATTTCCTCGCCGAACTCTACGGAGCGGCATCGGAAGAACTCGTCCTGCCGGATGCTGCCCCGAGCGGCCCGGCCGACCCCATGGCGCCATCCGGCGTCGAGCTTCACACACGTCAGACGGCGCTTGCCACCGTCTGATCGCACGATAACTGCCAACCGGAGACCACCATGAACGCGATCTTCAAGAGCATTGCGGCGCTTTCGCTCGCCGCCTCCCTGAGCCAGCAGGCGCTGGCCGCTGAGACCATCAACTTCGGCATCATCTCGACCGAGTCCCAGCAGAACCTGAAGACGGCCTGGGAGCCGCTTCTGGCCGACCTCAAGACCAAGACCGGTCTCGATGTGAAGCCCTTCTTCGCCTCGGACTATGCCGGCATCATCGAAGGCATGCGCTTCAACAAGGTGCAGGTTGCCTGGTACGGCAACAAGTCGGCCATGGAAGCCGTCGACCGCGCCGATGGCGAAGTCTTCGTGCAGAGCGTCGCCAAGAACGGCGATCCGGGCTACTGGTCGGTCGTCATCGTTCCCAAAGACAGCCCGATCCAGACGATCGACGAGCTGCTGACCTGCGACAAGTCCAAGAGCTTCGGCCTTGGCGATCCGAACTCCACCTCCGGCTATCTCGTGCCCATGACCTTCGTGTTCGGCGCCCGCGGCATCGACCCGAAGGATTGCTTCAAGACGGTGACCAACGCCAACCACGAGACCAATGCCATGGCGGTTGCCATGAAACAGGTCGATGCGGCGGCCAACAACACCGAGAACATGGCGCTGATCCAGCAAAACAAGCCGGATGCCTTTGCCAATATCCGCGAAATCTGGCGCTCGCCGCTGATCCCGTCCGACCCGATCGTCTGGCGCAAGGACCTGCCGGAAGAGGCCAAGACCAAGCTGCGCGACTTCTTCCTCGCCTACGGCACCGCCAACTCCACGGGCGACGTCGCACATGAGAAGGAGGTTCTCGCCGGCCTGAAATGGGCGCCGTTCAAGGCCTCGACCGACAAGCAGCTCCTGCCGATCCGTGTGATGGAACTGTCGAAGTCGATCGCCAAGATCGAAGCCGACGCCTCGCTGTCGGCTGACGCCAAGGCCGAAAAGGTCAAGCCGCTGACCGAGCAGAAGGCGAAGTTCGAAGCCGAACTCGGCACGGCATCCAACGGCTGATGCAGAGAGCCGGAGCGGGCGGCATCGCCCGCTCCGGGTTCCTTATCGTTTCTCACTGCCCGATCTGCCCGATCCATCAAGGACGACGCCCATGACCGACGTCATCGCCTCTACAGGCGCAACCCATGCCCGCCCGATGACCAGCCCCGCTGTCGTAAAGCCTGCGCGGAGCGGCATGCGCAGCTGGCTTGTCGCGCTCGTCTTGGTGGGCGCGCTTGCCGCCAGCTGGGGACCGGCCGAAATCGGGCGTTGGACCTATCTCTTTTCGGACGCCGGCAACATGGCGACCTATGCCCAGGATTTCCTGAAGCCCGATTTCAAGGAGTGGGCTTCCTATCTCCGCGAGATGATCGTCACGATCCAGATCGCGCTCTGGGGCACCTTCCTCGCCGTGCTTCTCTCCATTCCCTTCGGCATTCTCTCCGCCCACAACATGGCGCCCTGGTGGGTGCTGCACCCCGTTCGTCGGCTGATGGACCTGTTCCGGGCGATCCACGAGATCGTCTTTGCCGTGCTGTTCGTGGTGGCCGTCGGCCTTGGGCCATTCGCCGGCGTCATGGCGCTGTTCGTGCACACGACGGGTATTCTGGCCAAACTTTTCTCCGAGGCCGTCGAGGCGATCGATCCGCGGCCGGTCGAGGCGATCCGCACCACCGGCGCCTCCCGGCTGCAGCAGGTCATCTTCGGCGTCATCCCGCAGGTCCTGCCGCTCTGGATCTCCTTCTCGCTCTATCGCCTCGAATCCAACATCCGCTCCGCCACCGTGCTCGGACTCATCGGTGCGGGCGGCATCGGGCAGATCCTGTTCGAGAGCATTCGAGGCTTCTACTATCCGCAGGCCTCCGCTATCCTCCTCATCATCGTCGCAACCGTGACATTGATGGACATCCTCTCCCAGCAACTGCGCAAGCTCGTCATATAAGGCGGCCCTCCCGCCCATTTTCACCTCTCACCTGAAAAGCCGCAGCCCCGCGCTGCGGAACGGCAGACCATGACCCGCGAACAGATCCTCACCCACTGCGCCATCATCCTCCCCACCGAGATCGTGACGGGCACCGTCGTCGTGCGCGACGGCGTGATCGCCGACATCTCCCCGGGGACGACAGCACAGGGCACGGACATGCAAGGCGATTACCTGATGCCGGGCTGCGTCGAGCTGCACACCGACCATCTGGAAACCCACATCCAGCCGCGGCCGAAGGTCCGCTGGAACCTTGCCGCGGCGCTTCAGGCGCATGACGGACAGATCGCCACCGCCGGCATCACAACCGTGTTCGACGCGCTTCGGGTCGGGCTGGATGGCGATACGGATCTCGGGACCGGGGATATGGCCGACATGGCGGCAACCATCTCCGCTGCGACGGCGGCGAACCGCCTGCGGGCCGAGCACTTCATCCACCTGCGCTGCGAAGTCTCCATGCCCGATGTGGTCGAGCAGTTCGATGCGATGAAGCGCAACGATCGGGTGCGGCTGGCATCCCTGATGGACCATGCGCCTGGGCAGCGCCAGTTCGTGAGCCTCGAGGCCTACCGGATCTATTATCAGGGCAAGAAGAAGATTTCGGATGCGGATTTCGAGGCGTTCAGCGCCCGGCGCATCGCCCAGTCGGTGGAGAATGCCGACCGCAACCGCCTGGCCCTTGCAAAACGCTGCCGCGAGGCCGGCATTCCCATGGCCTCGCATGACGATGCGACAGCCGCCCATGTGCGCGAGAGCGTCGATCTCGGCATTGCGCTCGCCGAATTCCCGACCACGATCGAGGCTGCGACACTTTCCAAGGCGTCAGACCTGCAGGTGCTGATGGGTGCGCCGAACGTCGTCCGGGGCGGGTCGCATTCCGGCAACGTCTCGGCGCTTGATCTTCTGGAGCGCGATGCGCTCGACATTCTCTCGTCGGATTATGTCCCGTTCAGCCTGCTGCAGGCCGCATTCTCGCTGGCCGAGCGCGGGCAGACGGATCTGCCGCATGCGGTGCGCATGATCACCGCCAATCCGGCGCGGGCCGCAGGCCTTGCCGATCGCGGCCGGATCGAGATCGGCCTTCGGGCCGATCTTGTTCGCGTGCGGGCCGAAGCCGGGGCGCCTCCTCTGGTGGCCGGCGTCTGGCGGGCCGGCGAACGCGTCGCCTGACGCCCCGCCAGCTTTAGACCTCAGGCGGCCGGCTGCTTCGTCTTGCGCAGGTAGGGCAGCACCGTGTCGAAGCTGCCGAAGCGGGCGATCGCGTCCTCGTTGGAAACGGCAGCGGTGATGATGACGTCCTCGCCCTGCTTCCAGTTGGCGGGCGTTGCCACCTGATGCTTGGCGGTCAGCTGGATCGAGTCGATCGCGCGCAAGATTTCGTCGAAGTTGCGACCGGTCGTCATGGGATAGGTGAGGATCAGCTTGATCTTCTTGTCCGGCCCAACCACGAAGACCGAGCGAACCGTGGCGTTGTCGGCGGGCGTGCGGCCTTCCGAGCTTTCGCCGGCACCGGCCGGCAGCATGTCGTAGAGCTTGGCGACGGCGAGGTCCTTGTCGCCGATCAGCGGGTATTCGACCTCGAAGCCGGTGGCCGTGCGGATGTCGTTCTTCCAGCGCTCATGGCTCTCAACCGGATCGACAGAGATGCCGATGACCTTAACGCCGCGCTTGGCGAACTCGTCCTGAAGGCCGGCCATGGCGCCGAGTTCCGTCGTGCAGACGGGCGTGAAATTCTTCGGATGCGAGAACAGGACGCCCCAGCCGCTGCCGATCCAGTCATGGAACGAGATCGTTCCCTGGCTGGTTTCCGCGGTAAAATCCGGGGCGATATCGTTGATGCGCAGGCTCATGGATCGGTCCTCTTTTCAGCTTGCCGGAAAGTGGCATCATCGCGGCTCCGGTTCAAGGCTGCGCCGGTCGGCGCGCCATAGAGCCGGCCATCAATTTTTCTCCACGGACCGCCGGAAAAACGAATGCAATGCCTTGACGGACGACCCGCGGTCCATTGCAGGGCGGCCGGCTCTCAAGGGCCGTTGACCAGCGCCAGAATAAGCGTGTGGACCGCACCGCCCTCGGTGAACTCCGCTTGATCGAAGGCGCGGTCGAGATCGCGCCGTTCATCCGAGATCGCACCGAGGCGGCGGTTCATTTCCGTCTTGATCTTCGTGCAGCCGGGATCGTCAGCCTGCCGGAGCCCAATGGTCGCCGTCTCGATCTTTGTCACGAGGTCGCGGACATAGTGTCCATGCACAGCCTCGTGCCGGCGAACGCCGTCGATGAAGGTCGTCCAGCTGGCGCGGACGGGCGCCGACAGCTTGCCCATCGGCTTCGGCAGGGTGGTGATAATGGTCAGCCGTGGGATCGCCGTTGCGAGAAGGCAGTCATTGCCCTGCCTCTGATAATCCCGCCGCCAGGTCAGCTTGAAACGCGTATGGGCAACGACGCGGTTTGCGCCGAGGAGCGGCCCGCGCTCGCCGATCGATGCGTAGAGTTCCGCACCCGTCTTGCCCGAGATCGCATAGGTCTCGACCGTCTCCGTCGCCTTCACCTCGGCGGTCGCCGACAACGGCATGGCAAGCGTCATGATCGCTGCCGTGAAACCCCACATCGTCTTTACCAGCGTCACCATCATCCGCCCTTGCTTGCGGGCCGGACCCTAGGCGGAATGGCAGTGCGTTGCAATTCGCCTCGGGCGTCAGACCCGCACGGTGCTCGCATAGATCAGAATGCCCAGATACAGCAGGAAGGCGCCAATGGCGAAAGCTGCGATGAAGATGACGATGCCTTTGCCGGCTTTCGCCTTGCGCGCTGTCTGTTCCGGCGAGTCGGCCGAGGGGGCGATATAGGGTTCGCGACTTCGATCCCCGGTCAAGACGCTCTCCCCCGTTCGAGCGTCGTCTCGCGGCGATCCCGACGACCGGACGAGGCCATCGCGGCATTGCGCCGCCGGCTGCGCAGCGTCCAGACGCCCACGGCCCCGCAGACGATCACGAGCACGACCGCCATGACGATCAGGGATGTCAAATTCTCAGGCATATCGACCTCACGCTCGGCGCGCCGGGCGCGCCTTTAATGCGCCTGTCGCGGCAGAACCGGCGACAGGGGGAGCCGGCGCGGCCGCGACAGGCATGCCGGCACGAGGCCGGATGAAAGGATGGCAGGGTGTCCCGCGCATCGACTGTCGGGGATCGAACCAGTCGGGACGCCAAAGGTTCCGCAATCGGAGACGCGAAAGCCCGCGCATGTCATGCGCCGTATGCCGGCACCGCCGATATCAACGGATGATCGCGGGTGCCACGTCTTCCTTATCGTTCTCATCGATCAGCCGCGCCCCACGCTGGCGGGTCAGGTATCGCCAGATCCACTGGACGGTCACCAGCATCCGTTTTTCGAAGTTGACGAGAAGATAGACGTGGACGATCGCCCAGAGGATCCAGGCGAAATAGCCCTTCAGCGTCCAGCGGCCGAAATCGAAGATCGCGGCATTGCGGCCGATGACCGCCGTGTTGCCGCGGTTGGCGAAGTGAAACGGCTTGGCCGTCTCGATCGCACCGGGCTTGGCCAGAAGCTTGCCGAGATAACGGCCCTGCTGTTTTGCCACCTGGGCCAGGGCCGGCAGCGGCGCACCGTTCTTGTCCGGCTGGAACGAGGTATCGCCCAGCGAAAAGATATCCTTGAAGCCTTCGACACGAAGCTTGGCATCGACCGGGATGCGGCCACTCGCCTTGCCCTCGATGCCGAGCCAACGGAAGGCCGGCGATGCCTTGACGCCCGCCCCCCAGACAACGCTGCCGGCGGGAACCATATGTCCGGCAATGACAGCACCTTCCGCGGTGATATCCGACACCTGCGCGCCCAGACGCACCTCGACGCCCATCTTTTCGAGATGGCGGACGGCATAGGCCTGCAGGTGTTCCGGAAAAGCGGCGAGGATGCGCGGGCCGGCCTCCACCAGGATGACCCTGAGATCGCTTGCCGGAATGGAACGGAAGTCGCGGTGCGCCATGGAGCGGCCGAGTTCGGAAATGGCACCCGCCATCTCGACGCCGGTCGGCCCGCCTCCGACGACGATGCTGGTGAGCAGAGCCTTCCGCTCCGCCGGATCCTTCGTCCGCTCGGCCTTTTCGAACGACAGAAGCAGGCGGTGACGGATGCGACGAGCTTCGTGAAGGGTCTTCAGGCCGGGCGCGAAGTGCTGCCATTCGTCATGGCCGAAGTAATTATAGTCCGAGCCGGTGGCGATCACCAACTGGTCGTAAAAGACCGTGCCGCCATCCTTGAGCTTCACCTGCTTCGTCTCGACGTCGATGCCACCGGCCTCGGCCAGCATGATGTGGACGTTGCGGTAGCGCCCGAGCGTCCGGCGGATCGGCTCTGCGATATCGGCTGGAGACAGCGCCGCGGTTGCGACCTGATAGAGCAGCGGCTGGAACAGATTGTGGTTGCGGCGGTCGATGACGATCACGTCGACATCCGTGTCTCCAAGCGCGCCGGCACAGGCAAGACCGCCGAAGCCGGCTCCGATGATGACGACACGGCGGCGTGGGTTTGTGACGACGGGGTCTGCAGGTTCCAGATCATTCATCACCGTGAGCTCCTTGCAGATTATTCAGAGACGTCCATGCGCAGTCCTGCACATGAAGCATGAACGGGGTGTGTAAAACAAGAAGAACAGGCTGAGGGATGCAAACCGCTTTGGGTCCCTCATGGGCGGAATCATGATGCTGCCGTCTATTGAAAAATCGTCCGTCGGCCGGAACCAAGCATGGGTCACATACTTCCTCAAGCAGATCGCAGGCCGTGTCAGGCGGACGCGATGGGGATGAAGAACATAGGGATTTTTCCGCTTTCTTCCTATGGCCAACGAAACGGCAGACGAGCTTCCCACCCATCCGGCCAGCGATCGCCTCACCGCAACATGCGACGACGCTACCGCGGAAAAGCGGCGTGTTTCGGTCCGGGGAGGCCGCTCAACGAGCAGCCTCGTCCTGCTGGGCTTCCCGCTGCTGACGAAGCCGTTTCAAGCGTTCCGTTTTCTCACGGGCATCCTTCAGCTGCGTGTCGATGATGGCCTGGGCCACCACCTTGGTTTCATCGATATTCCCGAGCGCCGGCCCCGCTTTCGGACGACGCTTCTTCTTCTCTTCGATCATAGAGGGTCTCCGTCTTTATCAAGACGAGCGTTTTCCCCCTCGATACGCGTCGCGTCATTCAACTATTTTAATGCGGGCTCCACCTCATGGAATTAGACAATTTTCATCCGCTTGAAGGCGCAGGCGCAAATACGCGTGTAGCTTGAGGACAGGCCTCCATCAGGAACAAATATCGGACGAACGCGTTTGCAGGCGAACCCGTTCGTAAAGGAACCACCATGCTCAAATGGGCCCTGATCTTCTTCGTCGTTTCCCTCATCACCGGCTTTCTGGGCTTCTCGGGCGTTTCCGCTGCGACAGCAACGATCGCGCGCGTGCTGTTTGCCATCGCCGTCGTCGTCTTCCTGATCTTCGTGGTCCTCGCCTTCATGGCAGGTAGCGCCGTTCTCTAAACCTTGGCGCTGACGCCGGGTCGGCTGGAAATTGAACCTTCTGGCCGGCAGTTCGTTTGATGACCACAGTTTTCCAAGAAAGAGACCTTCATGGACGTCGTTCGCATTCTGCTCGCCATTCTCGTGCCGCCCGTCGGCGTGTTTCTTCAGGTCGGTATCGGCCTGCACTTCTGGCTGAACATCCTGCTCACGATCTTCGGGTACATCCCCGGCATTATCCACGCCATCTGGGTTATCCTGAAGAAGTAAGACCGGCGCCCGATCTCCCCCGATCTAAGCGACAAAAACGCATCCGCGATGGAACCATTTCCGTCGCGGATTGTTTGCTATTCGCCAGTCGAAGGGGACAGATCGTGAGCGAGCATATCGATGTTGCCAAAGTGGAAAACAGCCCATTGCGCCGGGTGCGCAGTGTGGACGATTTCTGTCGGCGATATCGGCTTGGCGATGACGAAAAGATTCGCCTGACGCGGCTCTTCGGGCAGTTCGCGACGGAGCAGGAATTGCTGACGAACGCCACACGGGCGCCGGTTTTCCGTTAGACGCTGCCCCTGCCGGCAAGCCAATCCAACAGACCTGACGCCGCAAACCGGCCTGTTGCGAGACAGGCTGTCAGCAGATATCCGCCGGTTGGCGCTTCCCAATCCACCATTTCGCCCGCGACGAAAACGCCGGGCATCTGCCGGATCATTCCAGCAGCGTCGATCGCGGCCAGCGGGATGCCGCCGGCAGACGAGATCGCCTCCGCGATCGGCCTTTGGCGATCCAGGGGAATACGCAGCATTTTCAAGGCTGAAGCGAGATCATTTGCTGGCAACCGATCTGCATCGCGAACGATTTCCCGCAGCAATGCCAGCTTCACGCCGTCGATTCTTGCGGCCTTGCGCAGACGATTGCTGAAGCTCGCCTTGCGGGGTGCTGCCTCTAGCGCCGATGTCAAAGCCTCCAGCGAGCGGCCCGGCAGAAGATCGAGACCGAAGTCTGCCTGCCCCTCCGCCTCCAGCCTGTCCCGCAGCGCTGCCGACTGGGTATAGACGAGGCTTCCCTCGATCCCGTGACGCGTGATGACGAACTCGCCTTGTGTGCGGCCACCCTCCGACGTCGCCACGACCGACTTCACCGGGGCCCCTGCAAACCGCGTCGCAAAATCCTCGCTCCAGGCAACATCGAAGCCGCAATTGGCTGGACGGAACGGCGCAACGGCAATCCCCCTCGCCTCCAGCATCGGCACCCACCGCGCGTCGGACCCGAGCCGCGGCCAGCTTGCTCCGCCCAGAGCCAGCACGGTCGCATCGCTGGCGATGGTCCGGATACCCTCCGGCGTTTCGAACACGAGCTGCTCGTTATCACCACCCTCGCCGAAGCCGATCCAGCGCCAGCGGGTCTGGATGGCGACACCGCGCGTCTCCAGTCGCTGGCGCCATGCGCGCAGCAGGGGCGATGCCTTCATGGCTTTGGGAAACACGCGTCCGGACGAGCCGACGAAGGTCTCAACGCCCAAACCCTCTGCCCAGCGCCGCACGTCATCCGGGGCGAAGGCATCGAGGGCTGGCCGCAGGCTGGCATTGGCTGCGCCGAAGCGGTTCGCGAAACTGTCATAGGGCTCGGCATGCGTCAGGTTGAGGCCCGACTTGCCGGCAAGCAGGAACTTCCGGCCGATCGTCGGCATGGCGTCATAGACCGTGACGCGATGATGCGTTTCCGACAGGACTTCGGCAGCCGCCAGTCCCGCCGGTCCGCCGCCGATGATCACGATCGTCTTTGCTATGGTGTCCGCTGTCGTCATGGTTCGTTTCATGCGGCAAAGGCTACGTGTGTGCAAGACGAGGGTGCAAGAGGGTGATCACGCCGCGGTCACAAACGCACCTCTCACGCCGCAGCCGGTTGCTTCCGGCCAAGCCTGACGTCTATGGTCGCCCATCGATATCCGAACCGCGCGTGCCCCACATCCATGTTTCTCGTCTCCAAGATCTTCTGGCTGCTTGCCCAGCCCTTGTCGCTTGCCTTCGCGCTCGTGCTCTCCGGCTTCATCTCCGTCGTCGCCGGCTATCAGCGGCTCGGGCTCCTTCTGTCGGGCTTCGCAGCACTCCTCCTCTTCGTGGCCCTGTTCACAACGACGGGCAGCGTGCTCCTTCAGCGGCTGGAAGACCGGTTTCCGCGTCCGCCAGCCCTCCCCGCCGATCTCTCCTGCATGATCATCCTCGGCGGCGCTTTCGAGAACGAGGTGATGGCATCGCGCGGCGGGATCGAGTTCAACCAGGCGGCCGACCGTTTCGTCGAGGCGCTGCGCATCGCTCGCCTCGTGCCCACGGCGCGCATCCTCGTGTCGGGCGGCGACGGCTCGCTCAGCGGCACCTATGAGGGCGATGCCGATGCCGCCGAGCGGTTCTTTCCCCTCTTCGGCGTGCCCGTCGAGCGCCTGATCCGCGAGGACGCCTCACGCACGACCTTCGAGAACGCCGCGAACACGCAGGCGATCCTGTCACAGAACGGATTGTCGAACTGCCTGCTGATCACCTCGGCCTTCCACATGCCGCGCGCCATCGGGCTTTTCCGCAAGCTCGGGATCGCCGTCACGCCCTGGCCGACGGATTACCGGACGACCGGCAAGGCGCGCCCCGGCTTCGACTTCAGCCAGCCGGCGCTGAACGCGCAGCTGACGACGACGGCGGTGCGCGAGTGGATCGGCCTTGCCGCCTATTCCTTCTCGGGTCGCACCTCCGCCCTCTTCCCCTCGGTGGAAAGCCCATGAGCGTTCTCGATCTTCTCGATTATGCCGGCGTCGCCGTCTTCGCCGCCACCGGCGCGCTGTCGGCCTCGCGCAAACAGCTCGATATCATCGGCTACATCTTCCTCGCCTCCATCACCGGCATCGGCGGGGGCACGCTGCGGGATGTCATTCTGGGGGCGACGCCGGTCTTTTGGGTCAAGAACCCGCTCTACCTCGTCATCTGCGCGAGCGTCGGCGTCATCCTGTTCCTCTCCTCGCACCGGCTCGATTCGCGCTATCGTGCGCTCGTCTGGCTCGATGCGATCGGGCTGTCCGCCTATTGCGTCATGGGGGCCGCCAAGGGCCTTTCGGCCACGGGTTCGCCCGTCGTCGCCCTGGTCACGGGCATGCTGACGGCCACCTTCGGCGGCATCCTGCGCGATCTTCTCGCGGGGGAACCTTCGGTGCTCCTGCGTCCGGAAATCTATGTGACGGCGGCGCTGACCGGCTCGGCCGTCTTCACGCTCGCGACACTTGCGGGCCTGCCGCTGATCGCCGCATCCGCACTCGGCATCGTCTGCGCCTTCATCGTGCGGGGCGGGGCGCTCAAATTCGGCTGGACGCTGCCCACGGGCAAGGCTGGCCCGGGCCGGAACCCGGACGACGTTCTCTGACGATGAGACGATACATCAGCGCTGCTTCGGCTTCAGCCGGATCACCACGTCGACATGGGAAATCTCCATGCCTTCGGGCGGCTCGGGAAGATTGCCGATGGTGATGTTGTTAACAGGGATGTCGAGCACCTCGTTTGCACCTTCCACGAAGAAGTGGTGGTGATCGGAGACGTTGGTGTCGAAATAGGTCCGTGCGCCCTCAACCGAGAGAACGCGGATCATGCCGGCCTCGGTAAACTGGTGAAGCGTGTTGTAAACGGTCGCCAGCGACACGGGCACGCCAACGGTCACGGCTTCCTCGTGCAGCTCCTCCACCGTCAGGTGACGGTCGCCCTTTGCAAACAGGAGATCGGCCAGCGCCATGCGCTGACGCGTCGGCCTGAGGCCGAAGCGGCGCAAACGGTCGTCGGGCCTCATCTCTGTTTCCATCGTCATGCAGACTTGTCCAGGCGGCTCTTGTTAAGTGGAGTCATCGTGTCGATATAACTTTGGTGAGCTTGGCTTTCAATACACATAACGGTGCCGGACCGGTCCATCGGGATAAAACGGCCCGAAAAGTTGCAGATATGGCAATTGCTACTGGTTGTTTCCGGTATCATGCGCTATGCGACTGCGGATATGGGCCAGAGCCGGCACCTCCCGGACGGCATCGAACGACGGGCGGAACGGCTCGGCAAAGACAAGACCCGGTGCGCGATCGGGCTCACGAGACACCTTGGCGGAGACACCAGACGTTCATGACGACCAGACAATCCAGCTACGGCTACGACGACATCCTGCGTTGCGCGCGGGGCGAACTGTTCGGCCCCGGCAATGCGCAGTTGCCGCTTCCGCCGATGCTGATGGTCCATCGCATAACGGACATTTCCGAAACCGGCGGCACCTTCGACAAGGGCTATATCCGGGCCGCATATGACGTGAAGCCGGACGACTGGTATTTTCCCTGCCACTTCCCCGGCAATCCCATCATGCCCGGCTGCCTCGGCCTTGACGGCATGTGGCAGCTCACGGGCTTCTTCCTCGGCTGGCTCGGCGAGCCCGGCCGCGGCATGGCGCTGTCCACCGGCGAGGTGAAGTTCAAGGGCATGGTTCTTCCCGATACCAAGCTGCTCGAATACGGCATCGACTTCAAGCGCGTGATGCGCGGCCGGCTGGTGCTCGGCATTGCGGACGGCTGGCTGAAGGCCGATGGCGAAACCATCTACCAGGCAACGGACCTTCGCGTCGGTCTGTCGAAGGAGAAGGCCGCCTGATCCCTGACGGGGTCAAAGGCGCTGTCTCCAGTTCACTTCAAGAAAAGGTCATCGAGATGAGACGGGTTGTTGTCACGGGTCTTGGTATCGTTTCCTCCATCGGGAACGACGCCGAAGCAGTCACGGCATCGCTGCGCGATGCGCGCTCCGGTATCAGCTTTTCCAACGATTTCGCTGAACACGGATTCCGCTGCCAGGTCTGGGGCTCGCCCGATCTGGATACGACGGACCTCGTCGATCGCCGCGCGGCGCGCTTCCTGTCGCAGGGCGGCGCCTGGAACCACGTGGCGATGAAGCAGGCGATCGCCGATTCCGGCCTGGAAGACAGCGACATCTCCGGCAACGAGCGCACCGGCATCATCATGGGTTCGGGCGGACCGTCCACCAAGACGCTGATCGAAGCCGCCGACATCACCCGCAAGAACAACAGCCCGAAGCGCATCGGCCCGTTTGCGGTTCCCAAGGCCATGTCCTCGACCGCCTCGGCGACGCTCGCCACCTGGTTCAAGATCCACGGCGTCAACTATTCGATCTCGTCGGCCTGTTCGACGTCGGCGCATTGCATCGGCAATGCCGCGGAAATGATCCAGTGGGGCAAGCAGGACATCATGTTCGCCGGCGGCCACGAGGATCTCGACTGGACCATGTCGAACCTGTTTGACGCGATGGGCGCCATGTCCTCGAAGTTCAACGACACGCCCTCCACGGCCTCGCGCGCCTATGACGTTTCCCGCGACGGCTTCGTCATCGCCGGCGGCGCCGGCGTGCTGGTGCTCGAAGAGCTGGAACATGCCAAGGCTCGCGGCGCCAAGATCTACGCCGAACTGACCGGCTACGGCGCGACCTCGGACGGCTACGACATGGTCGCTCCCTCCGGCGAAGGCGCCATCCGCTGCATGCGGCAGGCGCTGGCGACCGTGAAGACGGAAATCGATTACATCAACACGCACGGCACCTCGACGCCGGTCGGCGACAGCAAGGAGATCGGCGCGATCCGCGAGGTCTTCGGCGACAAGATCCCACCGGTCCAGTCGACCAAGTCGCTGACGGGCCATTCGCTCGGTGCCGCCGGCGTACAGGAATCGATCTACGCGCTGCTCATGATGCAGGAACGCTTCATCGGCGAAAGCGCGCATATCACCGAGATGGACCCGGAATTCGATGGCGTGCCGATCGTTCGCAAGCGCATCGACGATGCGAAGATCGACACCGTGCTCTCGAACTCGTTCGGCTTCGGTGGCACCAATGCCACGCTCGTTTTCCAGCGTCATAACGGGTAAGTCGCCATGACCGGTCTCATGTCGGGTAAGCGCGGGCTCATCATGGGCGTCGCCAACAGCCACTCGATCGCCTGGGGCATTTCCCAGGCGCTTTCGCGCGAAGGGGCCGAGCTTGCCTTCACCTATCAGGGCGAAGCACTCGGCAAGCGCGTGAAGCCGCTGGCGGCACAGCTGAATTCGGACCTGCTGCTGCCCTGCGACGTCGAGGACCTCGCCTCCGTCGATACCGTCATCGAGACCTTGAGGGAACGCTGGGGCAGCCTGGATTTCATCGTCCACGCCATTGGCTTTTCGGACAAGAACGAGCTGAAGGGCCTCTACGCCGATACGAGCCGCGACAATTTCAGCCGGACCATGGTCATCTCCTGCTTCTCCTTCACCGAGATCGCGCGCCGCGCGGCCGAGATGATGACGGACGGCGGCTCGATGCTGACCCTGACCTATGGCGGCTCCGTGCGCGTCATGCCGAACTACAACGTCATGGGCGTCGCCAAGGCGGCGCTTGAAGCCTCCGTGCGCTATCTCGCCGCCGATTACGGCCCGCGCGGCATCCGCGTCAACGCGATCTCCGCCGGCCCCATCCGCACGCTCGCCGGCGCCGGCATCTCCGACGCGCGCGCCATGCTCTCCTGGAACCAGAAGAACGCCCCGCTGCGCCGCACCGTCACCATCGACGACGTCGGCAACTCCACTCTCTACCTTCTTTCCGACCTCGCCTCCGGCGTCACCGGCGAAATCCACTACGTGGATTCCGGCTACAACATCACGTCGATGCCGGTGCTGGAGACCTTGCGGAACGCGGACGGGGA
Source organism: Ferranicluibacter rubi (assembly GCF_011603255.1). Taxonomy (GTDB): domain Bacteria; phylum Pseudomonadota; class Alphaproteobacteria; order Rhizobiales; family Rhizobiaceae; genus Ferranicluibacter; species Ferranicluibacter rubi. Next base: position 606,591 of record NZ_JAANCM010000001.1, read on the forward strand.
GTAAGGTTGCTTCGCAACCGTCTCCTCTGATCCAATCTTTTCCCTGAATGCACAAAAGGCGCCGCGATCATCTCGCGGCGCCTTTTGCATGATGGACGTTTATCGTCCGAGGCAGGATTACTTCCGGCCCCACAGAATCTTGAACCGCGCATTCCGGCAGGTTTCGCCCCATTCCTTGAAGGTCGCATTCATCGTCGGCTCGTAGGGGAGGCCGCGGTTGGCGACGAGCATGAGGCGGCCGCCGGCTTTCAGCGATTTGGCGGCCATGGCGATCATGGCGGCTCCCAAGGCAGGATCGGCGGCCTGGGTTTCGTGGAAGGGCGGGTTCATGACGACGAGGTCGTAGTGATCGCGCGGTGCTTCCTGCGTCAGGTCCTGCCAGTGGAAACGCGTGGGCACCTTCGGTGCATTGGCCTTCAGGTTGCCGCGGGCGGCCTCCAGCGCGTGGTAGTCGGCCTCGAACAGGTCGATGCCTTTGACGCCGGGCGCGCGTTCGGCGAGCATCACCGAGAGGTAGCCCCAGCCGGCGCCGAAATCGGCGGCGTGGCCGGAAAAGTCCGTCGGCAGGCGCGAGGCCAGCAGTTCCGAGCCGCCGTCGATCCGGTCATGCGAGAACATGCCGGGGGCTGCATCGAAGCGGCCTTCGACGCGAACCGGGCTGGATGCGAAGCGTTCGATTTCGGCTGCCGGGTCCTCGGGACGCGCGAACCAGAAGGCGACGCCGTGATATTTCGGCATGCTGTCGCCGCCCCACTCCAGCGCACCGATGCGCTTGCGCAGCGACTGGATGCCGTCTTCCTTGGTGCCGGCAACGACGATGACGCCGCCAATGCGGGTGCGCTTCAGCGCCTCGGCAATGCGGTTCTCATTCTCGCCGCGGTGCTTGCCGCAGAGGATCAGCGTCGCAGCATAATCGTCGCCCTCGACGAAGGGCGTCACGGTGGCGCCGGCGGATACGAGCGCGCGGTAGGCCGGGCGGTTTGGCTGGACGCAGACGAGCTCCGCATCGAAGCCTTCCGGCAGCCTGTAGCCGGTTTCGGCGGCCAGGAAGAGGACGCGTTCGCCTTCGCCCGGCGGCGACAGCACGCCGCTGTCGAAGGGATGAAACAGGGTCTTGACCTTGTCGCTCGTCATTGCGTCTTGCCTCTTCGGCGGCCTCTTGCGGCTGCCCGTCATGCCGTATCCCTTGCGAAACCGGCGGTGTTCGTCCCGACGCTGCCTCGTGGCAGCGTGCCTGATCATGCAAGAAGGGCGCGGAGCGATCAACGCCCCGCGCCCTTCCTGTCTAAGTTCGGCGGTTCGCCTTACTCGGCGGCTTCGCCACCCTTTTCGCTGACTTCCTTGCCGGTGGCCTGATCGACGACCTTCATGGACAGGCGGACCTTGCCGCGCTCGTCGAAGCCCATCAGCTTGACCCAGACCTTGTCGCCTTCCTTGACGACGTCGGAGGTCTTGGCAACGCGGTCAGACGCCAGCTGCGAGATGTGCACGAGGCCGTCACGCGGGCCGAAGAAGTTGACGAAGGCGCCGAAATCGGCGGTCTTCACAACGGTGCCTTCGTAGATCTGGCCGACTTCCGGTTCTGCAACGATCGAGTGGATCCACTTGCGGGCCGCTTCGATTTCCTTGCCGGAAGACGACGCGATCTTGATCGTGCCGTCGTCCTCGATGTTGACCTTGGCGCCGGTCTTCTCGACGATTTCGCGGATGACCTTGCCGCCGGAGCCGATGACTTCCCGGATCTTGTCGACCGGGATCTGCATGACTTCGATGCGCGGTGCGAATTCGCCGAGCTGGCTGCGGCCTTCGGTGATGGCGTTGGCCATTTCCTGCAGGATGTGCTTGCGGCCACCCTGTGCCTGGCTGAGCGCGACCTTCATGATCTCTTCGGTGATACCGGCGATCTTGATGTCCATCTGCAGCGAGGTGATGCCGGCGTCCGTGCCTGCAACCTTGAAGTCCATGTCGCCGAGGTGGTCTTCGTCACCCAGGATGTCGGAGAGAACCGCGAAGCGGTCGCCTTCGAGGATCAGGCCCATGGCGATGCCGGCAACCGGCTTGGCCAGGGGAACGCCTGCATCCATCAGTGCCAGCGAGGTGCCGCAGACGGTTGCCATCGAGGACGAGCCATTCGACTCGGTGATCTCGGAAACGACACGCAGCGTGTAGGGGAACTGGTCCGGGCTCGGGAGCATCGGACGGATGGCGCGCCATGCGAGCTTGCCGTGGCCGATTTCGCGGCGGCCCGGGGAGCCCATGCGGCCCGTTTCGCCGACCGAGTAGGGCGGGAAGTTGTAATGGAGCAGGAAGCGCTCCTTGTACATGCCCGTCAGGCTGTCGACGTACTGTTCGTCTTCGCCGGTGCCGAGCGTGGCGACGACGATCGCCTGCGTTTCGCCGCGGGTGAAGAGGGCCGAGCCGTGGGTGCGCGGCAGGATGCCGACTTCCGAGACGATCTTGCGGACCGTGTCGAGATCGCGGCCGTCGATACGGCTCTTGGTGTCGAGGATGTTCCAGCGAACGATCTTGGCCTGCAGGTGCTTGAAGACGGCACCGATGACTTCGCTCGTGTACTTGGGCTCAGCGCCTTCCGGGAAGAAGTGTGCCTTCACCTTGGCCTTGGCGGCGTCGACAGCTGCATAGCGCTCTGCCTTCTGGGTGTTCTTGTAGGCGGTGCGCAGCTCGGCTTCGAAATGCTGAAGCATTTCGGCCTCGAGGGCGGAATGATCTTCCGGCGTGAAATCGCGCGGTTCCTTGGCAGCCACTTCGGCGAGCTTGATGATCGCGTCGATGACCGGCTGGAAGCCCTTGTGGCCGAACATGACGGCGCCGAGCATGATCTCTTCGTTCAGTTCCTTGGCTTCGGACTCGACCATCAGGACGGCGTCCTGCGTGCCGGCAACGACGAGGTCGAGAACCGATTCGTCCATCTCGTCGAGATGCGGGTTCAGGACGTATTCGCCGTTGATGTAGCCGACGCGCGCGCCGCCGACCGGGCCCATGAAGGGGATGCCGGAGAGCGTCAGCGCAGCCGAGGCTGCAACCATCGACAGCACGTCCGGATCGTTCTCAAGGTCGTGCTGGACGACGGTGACGACGACCTGGGTGTCGTTCTTGTAGCCTTCCGGGAAGAGCGGGCGGATCGGACGGTCGATCAGGCGGGAAACCAGCGTTTCCTTTTCGCTTGGGCGACCTTCGCGCTTGAAGTAGCCACCCGGGATCTTGCCGGCGGCATAGGTCTTTTCCTGGTAGTTGACGGTCAGCGGGAAGAAGTCCTGGCCGGGCTTGGGCGACTTGGCCGAAACGACGGTGGCGAGAACGACGGTTTCGCCGTAGGTGGCGAGAACGGCGCCGTCAGCCTGGCGGGCGATCTTGCCCGTTTCAAGCTTCAGCGGGCGGCCTGCCCATTCGATTTCGACGCTATGGGTATCGAACATATCTTGTCCTAACATTTGTGCGGCAAGGCCGCGCCGCAGGCCTTTGTAAAGAACGGCGCGGGCGGCCCTGCATGGTCGACGCATCACGGGCAAGACAACGGGAGGCTTCCGGGTTCACGAAGCCTGAAGAGGCTCCGAAGCATCCTGCAATCCTGCCCCATGACAGGTCATCTGTTGCTCTGCAGTCCGGCACGTCCGGCCTGCTCGTGGACTTTCAGTCGAGATGCGGAAACCGCATCCGTAAAAAGAGGCCGGCGGGCGAGCGTCTGAAGACGCCGCCCGCCGGGAACGATCTTAACGGCGGATGCCGAGGGAAGTGATCAGCTTGGTGTAGCGGGCCTCTTCCTTCTTCTTGAGGTAGTCAAGAAGCGAACGACGGCTCGAAACCATGGCAAGAAGGCCACGACGCGAGTGGTTGTCCTTCTTGTGGCCCTTGAAGTGTTCGGTCAGGTTGTTGATCCGCTCGGTCAGGATGGCCACCTGGACTTCCGGAGAACCGGTGTCGCCTTCGACGGTTGCGTATTCCTTGATCAGCTGGGTCTTGCGTTCTGCAGTGATCGACATCGTGTGATCCTTTCGATTTTAAGGATTGCGGGTCGCCGGCAGCCGGGATGTCGTCTAGCTGCGGCCTTGAAGGCAGAAGGAGACAGGCACGTTAAAGCCCATCCTTATGCTGGCGGTGCCTATAAAGCATTCGTGACAGAAAGGAAAGAGCCGCATTCCCGAGGACAGCCGGCCCAAGGCGAGCCGGGCAGGGCGTGCCCCTGCCCTACCCTGCCGCCGCGCCCGTCCCGCCGTCGGGTGCGGGCGTGTTCAGCCGGGCGCTGTCGATCTCCACCTGCCACTCGATACCGTCCTCGTGCATCAGCCGCTGCAGCCGCGCGTCGAGCGACATGCCGAGCATGCGCTCCAGCACGAGCGTGCCGAAGCCCTTGCGGCCGGGCGCCCGCATCTCCGGCGTCAGGTCGGCGCGGCTCTCGCGCCAGACGAGGCGGAACGTCCCCTCGTCGAGGGTCCAGGAGAGATCGACCCGGCCGTTCGCATTGGCGAGTGCGCCGTATTTGGTGGCGTTGGTGGCGAGCTCGTGCAGCGCCATGCCCAGCGTCTGCGACACCTGCGTATCGAGCCGCACCGGCGGGCCGGAGATGTGGAAGCGATCGCCATCATCGGGGATGAAGGGCTGCAGCTGGTTATGCGCCAGCTCGTCCATGTCGATGCCCTGCGCCGCATTCGCGATCATCAGGTCCGTGGAACGTGCAAGGCCGGCGACCCGGCGGCGGAAGCTTTCGACGAAATCCTGCCGGCTTTCCGGCGATGCGCCGGACTGGCTGGGCATGGACTGGCTGAGCATGGACTGGATGACGCTCAGCTGGTTCTTGGAACGGTGCGCCACCTCGCGCATCAGGAAGCGGATTTCCGCCTCGGCCCGCACCCGCTCTTCCGCGGCTTCCGAAAGGGCAGTCGAGACGATGGCCACCTCCTCCACCATATGAGGGCGCAAGACAACCGGCTTGCCCTGCCCGAGCCGGCGGGCATCGTCCGCCAGCAGGCGCACGCCCCGGCTCATCATGCGCGCGATGGCGAGCGAAATGCCAAGAGCGATGGCGGCGAACACCAGCGCACCGCCCGCCAGCCACGCATAGGAGCGACGCGCGGCCGCTTCGACATCGGAGGCTTTGGCCCAGGCGACGATCTTCCAGCCGCTGAGCACGGAGAACTCCGTGACGGTGCGGTAGCGGGTGCCACCCTCGTCCGCTTCGCCCACGCCGACACGCAAGGAAGGCACGATGGACATGAAGAACGGCTTGCCGGGTTCGACCTTCGGGTCCGATGCGGCCACGACATCGCCGGCACCGTCGATGATCGCGGCGTTCCAGCCCGGCGACAGCACATCACGACCGATCGAGCGCTCCAGCGACACCGCATCGCGCGTCAGGGTCATCAGATAGTCCCCATGCCGGTTGGCCGACAAGACGGGGAGGTAGACGTTGAACACCCACGTCTGCGCCGTGCGCCCGAAGAACACCGTGGAGACCAGAGGTGCGCCGCTTCGAAATGCCTGATCGACGGAGACCGGATCCGACGCCCGGCCGAGCGGCTGGCCCAGGGGAATGCGCGTATTGACCAGCTGCTGGTAACTGCGGTCGATGATCAGAAGGTTCATGCCCGTGCCGGCAAGTGCCGAGGAGGCGCGCTGGTAGAAGACGCCGAGATCTTCGTTTTCCAGCGTCCGTGACGAGGCGAGCACGCGCAGCGTCGTGAGCATGCCGTCCACCTCGCGCTCCACGGCCCGCGTCACCGAGCCGGTCGAGGCTTTCAGAAGCGCTGTGACCACACGCTCCTGATCGTCCATGCTACGTTTCAGCACCACCATGGAAAAGAGGAAGGACGGAATGATCGCCACCAGCAGCAAGGCGGCAAGGTAGAACGCCAGAGGCCGGCGCAGGCGTTTGCGCAGGCCGGAAAGCCTGCTGATCATTCGTTGGCGCAAGCCTCTGTTCAGCCCAACACCCAAGATCCCTCGCCCCCGCAGCGCCGCGCGTCCGTCTGGACACGCTGGAGGCGCTGCCTTTCGACCCCGTCCCGGACGATCAACGCCGGCTCGCTCCCTCGACCGGAACAGATTTCGTCCGGCCGAAAAGGCCGACGCCCCGAATCACGGCAATAGACCACGCCCGGACCCTGTTTGAAAGGACACGGGTTCGTGTGCGCGCAAGTGAACGGCTTGCCCAGTCAGCGGGGCCCAGTCGGCGAGGCTAGATCAGTCCGTGTTGAAGACGCGCTTCGGGCGGAATTCGCCTTCGCCGATCTCGCCGATGGCAACCAGCCGGCCGCGAACGGTGGCATAGGCCTCGTCTTCGGCCAGCGGCGCATCGCGACCGCGCAGGATGATCGGGTTGCCCATGCGGATGCGGTGCGCCTGATCCTCGGTGATGGCGATATGCGGCAGGTTCGACAGGGCCTCGCCCGTATCGATCAGGAACGCATCGAGCGCCGCCAGCCGGTCCTCGTCGCTCTCGATAGATTCGAGCGCCGTCAGTTGCGACAGCGGCACCATCTTGTCTTCGGCAAAGGGCGCGACGAAGGAGCGGCGCAGCGAGGCGATATGGCCGAAGCAGCCGAGATCGCGACCGAAATCGCGGGCGAGCGAGCGGACATAGGTGCCCTTGCCGCATTCGATCTCGAAATGTGCCAGATGGGGCGTGCAGCCGAGCAGCGACAGGCGGAAGATCTCGACCTCGCGCGGGGGAATGTCGAGCACCTCGCCGCCACGCGCCAGATCGTAGGCGCGTTCGCCGGCGATCTTGATGGCGGAGAATTGCGGGGGGACCTGCTCGATGACGCCGGTATAGTTCGGCAGGAGGGCGCGGACGTCCTCCTCGCTCGGGCGCTCGTCGGAGGACTGGACAACAGCGCCTTCCAGGTCGTCGGTCGTGCGCTCCTCGCCCCAGGCGACGGTGAATTCGTAGATCTTGCGCCCGTCCATCACGTAAGGAACGGTCTTCGTGGCATCGCCCAGCGCGATCGGCAGCATGCCGGAGGCCAGCGGATCGAGCGTGCCGGCATGGCCGGCCTTCTGGGCCTTGAAGAGCCACTTGATCTTGGAGACGGCTTCCGTCGATCCGAAATCCAGCGGCTTGTCGAGGATCAGCCAGCCGGAGACCGGCCGCCCTTTTGGTTTGCGCGGTTTACCCATCGTCTTGTCGTTCCAATGTTCGTGTCGGTTTCGTCGAACCTTAGGGGGTTCGCTTCACTGTGCAGGCTCGTCCTGCCGCCCTAGCGGTCTTCGGCCTCGTCGTCGCTCGGGCCAAGGTCGCGGGCGACATCGGGCGAACGCAGGAGATCGTCGATCTTCTTGTAGTTGTCGAAGCTCGTATCGTCCTCGAAGCGCACTTCCGGCATGTACTTCATCTGCCGCAGATGCGGCGACAGGCGGCCCCGCAGGAATTTGGCATGCCGGTTCAGCGCTTCGACGATGCCGGCGTGATCGGCGACGCCGAGCGGCGTCACGTAGGCCGTGGCCACCTTGAGGTCGGTCGACATGCGGACTTCCGAGATCGAGATCACCGTGCTTTCGATCAGCGCATCGCGCACCTCTCCCCGCTGCAGAACCTGAACCAGGGCTGCGCGGACTTGTTCGCCGACCCGCAGCATGCGCTGGGTGCGGCCCGAAGAGGTGGATTTGGCCATGGTGTATCCAATATCGAGCGCCGATCTCGGCGCGATTGAGGCGGTGCAATGCCTCTTTCGAGGCTGAAGGTCAAGGCTCGGCGCGCAAAAGTCCCGCAAATGCGGGCTTGCACCACCCTCTTGAACGTATCCGCCGCGCATGATCTCTATCCGGCAACCCCAAGCCTGCGGAGCTGCCATGCACGTCCTCGTCGTCGAAAACATGCCTCATTCGGATCTCGGTCTCGTCGGTATCGCGCTCGCGGAAGCGGGCGCGCGTCTCGATATCCGCAAGGCCTATGCCGGCGATGCGCTGCCGGCAGAGCCGGAGCCTTACGATGCCCTGGTGGTGCTGGGCGGGGAGCAGAGCGCGCGCGACGATGCGCTTCATCCCTATCTGCCGACGCTTTGCCATCTGATGCGCCGTTTCACGGAAATGGATCGGGCGGTGCTCGGCATCTGCCTTGGCAGCCAGCTTCTCGCCCGGGCGCATGGCGGCGACAATCGTCTCGGCGTGGCACACGAGTTCGGCTGGCGGGAGATCGGGCTGACGGCGGCGGGACAGGCGGACCCGGTTCTGTCTGCGGCCGGCGCACGCTTTCCGGCCTTCCAGTGGCATTCCGACACCTTTACCCTGCCCCCGGCGGCGGAGGTTCTGGCGGGCAACGACGCGGTTCCGCTGCAGGCCTTCCGCATCGGCCGGGCGAGCTACGGAATGCAGTTCCACTTCGAGGCGGGAACGGCGGTCATCGCCAGATGGAAGGAGATCTACAAGGACCAGATCGACCGGATCGATCCCGACTGGCTGTCCCGCTCTGCAGATCTCGAAGCGCAACACGGCACCGCATCGGACACGGCGGGCCTGGCGCTCGCACGCGCCTGGGTCCACAGGATCGTTGTGGCGCAGGACGGGGCGGCGGCACGGGTGGATGCGGCCTGAGGCGCCCGGTCATCGAGCGTTTGTCAGCGGTGACGAAACCCGGCTTCACCATTGCAGCCTAGGTTTCTTCCACCTATGTTCGTCATCATGAACAGGTGGAGGACACGCCGGTTTCCGGCGTGCAATGCAATGATGACGAACCACACCGGCCGGGCCCAGACCCCTTCCTATCGTGACCGGGTTACCGCCCGCGTCAAGGCCGCCCGACATGCCGGCTTGCCGCTCGCAGGCCTGTTCGCCGGCATGATCCTCGCCAGCCTCTATGGCGCATCCGGCCCGGTGGCGGCCGCGGATTGCGAGGCGACGCCTAATGCCGGGATCGATTGGAGCGGCTGCAGCAAGGCCAACCTGATGCTGCCCTCCAGCACCCTGACCAAGGCAGTTCTCTCAGGCGCCAACCTGTCGGCAACCGATCTCGGCAGCTCGGATCTGACCGAGGCGAACCTTGAAAAGGCCACGCTGATCCGCGCGTCGCTGAGCGGCGCCACGGCCGAGAAGGCGAATTTCTCGCGGATCGAAGCCTATCGCTCCAATTTTTCCGGCATCAAGGCGGCCGGGGCGTCCTTCGCCGGTGCCGAATTGCAGCGCACCAACCTGACGGAAGCGGACTTGACCGGGGCAGATTTCAGTAAGGCCGAGCTTTCCAGGGTCAACTTCTCGAAATCGACCATCACCGGCACGCGCTTCTCGCTGGCGAACCTTGCCCGCGCCAAGCTGACCGGTGCGACATTCAAGGGCCCGATCGCATTCGACGAGGCATTTCTGTTCCTCACGCGCGTAGAGGGGCTGGACCTATCGGCGGCGACCGGTCTGAAACAGGAGCAGATCGCACTCGCCTGCGGCGACGGGAAGACCAAGCTTCCGCCCGGCCTGACGCCGCCGCCGAATTGGCCTTGCAAGCACGATTGAGGAAATTGGAATGGCGGTTTCACCATCCCTGCCTCTGACGGGCGCCTGCCGTTGTGGCAAAGTCCGCCTGCGCATCACGGCCGAGCCGATCCTGACCATGGCGTGCCATTGTACCGGCTGCCAGAAAATGACATCAGGGCCTTATTCCCTCAGCGTGGCCGTTCCGGCGACAGGCTTTTTCGTCACGCAGGGAGAGCCGGTGATCGGCGGTCTTCATGGCGAGATGCTGCATCACGTCTGCTGCCCGCATTGCATGAGCTGGATGTTCACGCGGATCGAGGGCATGCCGGATATGGTGAATGTCCGCGCGACCATGCTGGACGATATCGCTTGGTATCGCCCGTTCATCGAGACCTATACCTGCGAGAAACTTGGCTTCGCCGAAACGGGTGCCGCCCACAGCTACGAGCGTTTCCCGCCGATGGAGGATTTCGCCGGGCTGATCTCTGCCTATCATGCCGCAGCGTGACGATCAGAAGCCCTGGAAGAGGAAGTCGAGAGCGGCTGTGATCTCGTCGGAACGGGAGGATAGGTTCGCAACCTCACGCCCGATGTCTCGCTGATCCACAGCCGACATCCTTTGCGTTGCCATGGAATAGGTTTGCCCGTCGATCACAAAGCGAGGGTTCAAGCGACTGAACGCCCAGGTCATCGTTGTCAGTGGATAGAGCGGCGCCATGACCCGTGTCGGCAAAAGCTCCACGAGATCCGCCTGCAGATCCAGCGCGAAAATCTCAGAAGACTTTAGTTCATAGACACGGAAGCGTGCCATCAGAATTGGCGATACTTCGCCAACGGCAGACCGTGCGTTTCGATATACGCTCTCTCGGCTCGGAAAGCCTCGGCGTTCTCAATCAACCAAAGACGCTCCCGCTCCGCCTTGACCGCCTTGGCGACGCCGTCGGCTGCCGCGCTCGATATATCGATGTTCAGCTCCAGCGCGTCGGCGACGAGTTTGTCGTCGAGCGAGACGTCGGGCCGTATCCGGGCTGTTTGCGACATGCGAGTATCCTCGATGGGAAACCCCGACGCGTCCTGCCGATCGTTTTGCAAAGCTGCAGGCCGCTTCCGGGCGGTAGCGATCAGGATAAACCATCCCGCCCAGAAGAAAAGAGGCTCGGCTATTCATCGCTCATCATCAGGGCGGCGATGAAGGCCTCCTGCGGGATATCAACCTTGCCAGCCTTGAGCCTGTCGAGCAGCTTGCGGCTGGCGTTGCCGCAGGACCAACGAGGCTGGATGACCTGCGATTCAAACTGTGACCGTCTCGTCCTCGACCGATGCGCCGGGCGCGTTTTTCTTGACGGAGTCGATGCAGTTCTTGGCGCTCGCCTTCGAGGCGTAGGCCTCGGACTGGACCATGGGCTCGCCGTTTGCCGCCTTGAAGCGAACGAAGTGTTCGCCACCCTTGTTCTCGACGATTTCGAAACGATACCCGGAGCCGGTTTCATCCTTGGTCAGATCGACCGTTGACGCGCCCGGGGCATTCGTCTTGATGGAGTCGATGCAGTTCTTGGCGCTGGCTTTGGAAGCGTAGTTCTCAGACCAGACCATGACCTCCGCATTGTAGAGGAACTGAACGCGGAACTGGCCGCTGGCTGCTTTCAGGATCTTGAACTTATGCATGTCATGTCCTCCCTTCGGTCACGGCCGGGCACCGTCAGCCGTCAGCGAGATCTACAACAAAATTCACTTTTCCGAAATGCCGATGAGAAAAACGACATCGTCCGATGCGCCGCTGATACGCCGGCAACGCATTGGACGACGTCTCGAGTCTCTATTCGTCGCTCATCTTCAGGGCGGCGATGAAGGCTTCCTGCGGGATGTCGACCTTGCCGAACTGGCGCATGCGCTTCTTGCCGGCCTTCTGCTTGTCGAGCAGCTTGCGCTTGCGGCTGGCGTCGCCGCCGTAGCACTTGGCCGTCACGTCCTTGCGCATGGCCGAGATCGTCTCGCGGGCGATGACGTTGCCGCCGATGGCCGCCTGGATCGGGATCTTGAACATATGCCGCGGGATCAGATCCTTCAGCTTCTCGCACATGTCGCGTCCGCGCTTTTCGGCGGCCGAGCGGTGCACGAGCATCGAGAGCGCATCGACCGGCTCGCCATTGACCATGATCGACATCTTCACGAGGTTGCCCTCCTTGTAGCCGTCGAGATGGTAGTCGAACGAGGCGTAGCCCTTGGAGATCGACTTCAGCCGGTCGTAGAAGTCGAACACGACTTCGTTGAGCGGCAGCTCATAGGTGAGCATGGCGCGCTTGCCGACATATGTGAGTTCCGTCTGCACGCCACGCCGGTCCTGGCAGAGCTTCAGAATGCCGCCGAGATAATCGTCGGGGGTGAGGATCGTCGCCTTGATCCAAGGCTCATGGATCTCGGAAATCCGCACCGGATCCGGCATGTCGGCCGGGTTGTGCAGCTCCTTCTCGGAGCCATCCGTCATGGTCAGCTTGTAGACCACCGAGGGTGCCGTTGCGATCAGGTCGAGGTCGAACTCGCGCTCGAGGCGTTCCTGAATGATTTCGAGGTGCAGCAGGCCGAGGAAGCCGCAGCGGAAACCGAAACCGAGCGCGGCCGAGCTTTCCATTTCGAAGGAGAAGGACGCATCGTTGAGGCGCAGCTTGCCCATGGCCGAGCGCAGATCCTCGAAATCGGCAGCATCGACCGGGAAGAGGCCGCAGAACACGACCGGCTGGGCCGGTTTGAAGCCCGGCAGCGCCTGCGCCGTCGGCTTCTTGTCCTCGGTGATCGTATCGCCGACACGGGTGTCGGCCACTTCCTTGATGGAGCCGGTGAAGAAGCCGATCTCGCCCGGGCCGAGGCTATCGACGGCCAGCATCTTCGGCGTGAGAACGCCGACGCGCTCCACCTGGTACTTCGCGTCCGTGCCCATCATGCGGATCGTCTGGCCCTTGGAAAGCACGCCGTCGATGACGCGCACGAGCACCATGACGCCGAGATAGGTGTCGTACCAGCTATCGACCAGCAGCGCCTTCAGCGGCGCCTTTTCGCCGCCCGGGCTTTTCGGCGCGGGCAGCTGGTGGACGATGGCTTCGAGAACGTCGGGAATCCCAAGGCCGGTCTTGGCCGAAATCAGCACCGCCTGGCTCGCATCGATGCCGATGACCTCTTCGATCTGCTCGCGGATGCGGTCGGGTTCGGCCGCCGGAAGGTCGATCTTGTTGAGGACCGTGACGATCTCGTGATTGTTGTCGATCGCCTGATAGACGTTGGCCAGCGTCTGCGCCTCGACGCCCTGGCTGGCATCCACTACCAGCAGCGAGCCTTCGCAGGCCGACAGCGAGCGGGAGACTTCATAGGCGAAGTCGACGTGGCCGGGGGTGTCGATCAGGTTCAGGATATAGGTTTCGCCATTGTTGGCCTTGTAGTGCAGACGCACCGTCTGGGCCTTGATGGTGATGCCGCGCTCGCGCTCGATATCCATCGAGTCCAGCACCTGCTCGGACATGTCGCGCTCGGCAAGGCCGCCCGTCGACTGGATCAACCGGTCGGCAAGCGTCGACTTGCCATGGTCGATATGGGCGACGATGGAGAAGTTGCGGATATGATCCAGCGGCGTCTTGGAGGATGGTGTGCTCATGCGCCCGCATATAGCAGCGCTCCCGACGCCCGCAAAGCGGGAAATGCAGGGCGTTCAGCTTTCGGATACCATAATTCCCACCGTCAACGGGATCGCTTGACTCCACTATAGAAGATTGCAATTCTCTTTTAATGGAATTAGACATGCACCCGTCCGACGCGGATATCGGCGAAAGACTCCGATCGCTGCGCCAAAACCACGCGACCACGCTCGATGTGCTGGCACAGCGCGCCGGCGTCAGCCGCGCCATGATCTCGCGGATCGAGCGCGGCGAGGCCAATCCGACCGCGCAGCTTCTGGCGCGCCTCTGCCACGCGCTCGGCACGACCCTGTCGCGGTTTTTCGCCGACGATGCGCCACGGACAAGCCCTTTGCGGCGGGCGGAGGACCAGCATGTCTGGCGGGATCCGGAGACCGGCTATATCCGGCGGGCCGTGTCGCCGGAAGCCACCGGGTCGCCGGTCGATATCGTCGATGTCAGCTTCCCCCCGGGCGGGCGGGTCGTGTTCGAGCCGCAGGCGTTCGACAGCGGTACGACGCAGCATCTCTGGCTGCTCGAGGGCCGCATGACGATGACGGCGGGCGACGAGACCTACCATCTCGCCCCCGGCGACTGCCTGTTCATGCGGCTGAGCGAGATGATCGTGTTTTCCAACCCGCATGCAGACATGGCCCGCTACGCCATCATCCTCCATCGCGGTCACCCGCAAACCAGCAAAGGACGCTCATGACGATGGCCATGAACACCACATTGCCGGCGATTCGCCGCCTGACCGGCGAAGAAGCCCGCGCAGCAATACCCGCACTTTCGGCGATCCTGATCGACTGCATTGACGGCGGCGCATCGGTCGGCTTTCTCTCGCCGTTCGGCGATGAGGATGCGGCGACCTACTGGACCGGCGTCGCGGATGCCGTGACATCAGGACACACCGTGCTGCTGGTGGCGGAAGCCGATGGCGAGATCTTGGGAACCGTGCAGCTCGGCATCGGATTGCCGCCGAACCAGCCGCACCGGGCCGACCTGAAGAAGCTCCTCGTTCACCGGCGCGATCGCGGCCGGGGACTTGCGCGCCTGCTGATGACGGCAGCGGAGAGCCAGTCGCTGGCGCTCGGGCGGCATCTTCTCGTGCTGGATACGGCAACCGGCAGTCCGGCCGAGGCGATCTATGCGCGGCTCGGCTGGAGCCGTGCCGGTGTCATTCCGGATTATGCGCTTTTTCCGGATGGGAGCTTCTGCGGCTCGACGTTCTTCTACAAGTCGCTCACCCCATCCGACACCTGAGCGCATCCGGCCGAAACCCGATTTCCATCATAAGGCCGCAATCAATGCTATGAGGAACAGGGAGCAATTTTGGGGACCCTTGATTCGATGATGAAGAAACTCGCCATCGTGGCCGTCTCGGCCATCTACCTTTCCGGCTGCACGACGACCGACCCGTATACGGGCGAACAGAAGATGTCGAACACGGCAGGCGGCGCACTGATCGGTGCCGGCCTCGGTGCCGCAACCGGCCTTCTCGTCGGCGGCAGCGCCCGTGGACGGCGTGATTCCGCGCTGGTCGGTGCCGGCATCGGCGCGCTCGGCGGCGGCCTCATCGGCAACTACATGGACAGCCAGGAAAACGAGTTGCGCGCGCAGCTTCAGGGCACCGGCGTCTCCGTCACCCGCCAGGGCGACCGCATCATCCTGAACATGCCGTCGAACATCACGTTCGCGACCGACCAGGATCAGGTCATGCCCGGCTTCTACTCGACGCTGAATTCGGTGGCGATCGTGCTGCGCAAGTTCAACAAGACGCTCGTCGATGTCGATGGCCACACGGACTCGACCGGCAGCGCCGGCCACAATCAGGCTTTGTCGGAACGCCGCGCCGCCTCGGTTGCCAATTATCTCGGCAGCCAAGGCGTGGACCAGCGCCGCATGTCGGCCATGGGCTATGGCGCCGAACGCCCGGTCGCATCCAATTCGAGCGAAGCCGGCCGCGCCCAGAACCGTCGCGTGGAAATCTCCATCGCGCCGATCAAGGAACAGTAAGCGTCCTTTTCCCTCGGGAACGACGAGAGCCGGTGCCGAAAGGCGCCGGCTTTTCTCGTTCAGCGGGGTGGATAATCGTGAATGCCGCCGCGGAAATCCTCGACCCTGTGGCCCTGATCGGTCCGCTCGATACTGGGGGCTGCAATGACCGCTTTGCCATGCCCCCCGGGGATGTCGAGCACGTAGGTCGGCTGGCAGAGGCCGGAGATCGTGCCACGCAGGGCGGCGACCAGCGCCTGTCCCTCCTCCACCGACAGGCGAAAATGCGCGGTTCCCGGCGCAAGGTCGGGGTGGTGCAGGTAATAGGGCTTGATGCGCGTCTCCACGAACGCCCGCATCAGCGCCGACAGCGTAGCGACATCGTCGTTCACGCCCTTCAGCAGCACCGTCTGGCTGATCATGACGATGCCGGCATCCACCAGCCGGGCGCAGGCGTCGCGTGCCTCCGGCGTCAGCTCGCGCGGATGGTTGGCATGCAGCGCGACATAGACCGTCTTGCGGCTCGCCTTGAGGGCGGCGATCAGCGCCGCATCGATCCGCAAGGGATCGACGGCGGGAACGCGGCTGTGCAGACGGACGATCTTGACATGGTCGATGGCAGCGAGCCGCCCCATGATGTCGGCGAGCCTTCTGGGCGAGAGCACCAGCGGATCGCCACCGGTCAGAATGACCTCCCAGATCTCGGCATGGTCTGCGATATAGGCGATCGCCGCATCCAGCGCGTCCGCCGTCAGCGTCCCCAGCCCGTCCGGGCCGACCATCTCGCGGCGGAAGCAGAAGCGGCAATAGACCGGGCAGACATGCACGGCCTTCAGCAGCACGCGATCCGGATAACGATGGACGATGCCTTCGACAGGACTATGGGCGGCATCGCCGATCGGATCGGCGCGCTCTTCCGGCCTGTGGTCGAGTTCGGCGATATCGGGAATGAACTGGAGTGCGATCGGATCGCGGGGATCATCGGGATCGATCAGCGCCGCCATCGCAGGGGTGACGGCGACGGCATAGCGGCGCGCGACCGCCTCGACATCGCCGGCCTGCTCGTCCAGGAGCCCGGCATCGCGCAGTTGAGAGATGCTTTTCAGCACCACACTGCTCCCCAGGCCTGCCCTCGGACCGCTCATCGTCCCGCTTCCGTGCCTGCCACCGGCGCCCAAAGCACCTGCTCGATCCGGGATGCGTCCGTCGCCAGCATCACGAGACGGTCGAAACCGAGCGCACTGCCGCTCGCTTCCGGCATGATTGCAAGGGCTGCGAGAAAATCCTCGTCCAGCGGATAGCGCTCGCCATAGATGCGGCTCTTCTCCGCCATCTCCAGCTCGAACCGCCGCCGCTGCTCGCCGGCATCCGTCAGTTCGCCAAAGGCATTGGCCAGCTCGACGCCGCAGGCATAGAGCTCGAACCGCTCCGCGACGCGCGCATCTCCAGGCGACGGGCGGGCGAGCGCGGCCTCGGCCACCGGGTACTCCATAAGGATGGTCGCCCGACCGAGGCCGAGATGCGGCTCGATCTTCTCGACCAGAACCCGGCTGAAAAGGTCGGACCAGCTGTCATCTCCCGCCATCCGGATCCCGGCGCTGCCGACGGCCGCAGCCAGGGCATCGCGGTCGGTCTCGCCGGTCGGGCCGACCGTCGCGAGGAGATCGATGCCCGCATATCGGGTAAAGGCGTCCGCCAGCGTCAGGCGCTCGGGCTCAAGCGCGGGATTGCAGAACCGGCCGCGATGCCCGAGCATCCGCGTTCCCGCAGCCTCCGTCGCGCGCATCAAAATCTCGTGGCAATCCGTCATCAGCGACTGGTAGGTCTCGCCGGTGCGGTACCATTCGAGCATGGTGAATTCTGGATGATGCAGTGGCCCTCGCTCGCGATTGCGGTAGACCGGCGCGAAGCAGGCGATGCGCTGTTCGCCCGCCGCCAGCAGCTTCTTGCAGGCGAACTCCGGCGAGGTGTGGAGATAGAGCGGCGTCCGCGTGCCGTCAGGATCGATCGCGGCCGTCTCGAAGGCATGGAGATGGGCTTCGTTGCCGGGCGAGACCTGAAGAGCGGACGTCTCCACCTCGATGAAATCCTCGCGCGCGAGATAATCGCGCAGCGCCGCCTTGATCCGGTTTCGGGCCAGCAGAAAGGGACGGCGGTCGGCGTGAACATGCGGGGTCCACCAGGGGGAGGCTGCGGCTGGCGTCATGGCAGGGTCGGTCCCTAGTTCGATGTTTGGGGTCGGGCATCGCTCGAGCGGGAAAGCAGCCCTTCGTGTTCAGGCATTCTTGGCGTCGCCCACGCGGCCCGCACTGGCTATTTGCCCTGATATGCGCTAGGTGCGGCCCAAATCCGGTTTTACCCGCATCGCAGATGGGCAGGTTTTCAACGCTCTACGATGCATCTTTATCAGTTACAAGGAAGACTTATGGTCAAGGTGATCGCCTCCTCCGTTCGCAAGGGCAATGTGCTCGACGTCGACGGCAAGCTCTATGTCGTTCTCACAGCCTCCAACTTCCATCCCGGCAAGGGCACGCCGGTGACGCAGGTGGACATGCGCCGCATCTCCGACGGCGTGAAGGTTTCCGAGCGCTACCGCACGACCGAGCAGGTCGAGCGCGCCTATGTCGAGGATAGCGACCACACCTTCCTCTATGAAGACGGCGAAGGCTTCCACTTCATGAACCCGGCAAACTACGATCAGCTGGTGATGACGTCCGACGACATCGGCGACCAGAAGGTCTTCCTGCAGGACGGCATGACCGTGACGCTGTCGATCCACGAAGGCCTCGCCATCGCGATCCAGCTGCCGCGCCACGTGACGCTGGAGATCGTCGAGACCGAGCCGGTCACCAAGGGCCAGACGGCGTCGTCGTCCTACAAGCCCGCGATCCTGTCGAACGGCGTCCGCACGCTCGTTCCCCCGCATATCGTCGCGAACACCCGCGTCGTCATCGCGACCGAAGACAACTCCTATGTCGAGCGCGCGAAGGACTGATCGTCCCGCAAACGACACATACAAAAAGGGCGCCGTGATGAACGGCGCCCTTTTCTAAACTCGGCCATGCGGCTGAAATCAGTGCTTCAGCTCGGGATAGGCCGCATCCACATCAGATGCGTCGCTTCGCGTATCGTCATAGCCTTCGAGCGTCACCGAGACGGCATCGTCCACATCCAACCCGCCTTCGCGGCGGACGGGAATGCGGTCGCCATTGGCGCGCACGAGGGTCGCCTCGCCCTTGAAGCCCTGGTTTAGCAGCCAGTCGCGCGGTGCGTTGAGGCGGATGCGCACTTGACGCGATTCGTCCTCTTCCCGGGCGACGACAAGTTCGTACGTCACGGGCGCCGTCTGCCCGTTGATTTCCAGCTTGCCCTGACCGTTGCCTTCGGCAGCGAATGTCAGCATGTTGATCTCCTAGAAAAGGTCGCGGTTCGTTACGCCTGCCGCCCTGTTACGCCGCTTAGCGACGCACCATGCGCCCGATGGCGATGAGAATGCAGGCACCGATGAAGCCGGTGATCAGGTATGCGATCCAGCCCGCACCGAGCGATACGCCGATAGCGGCCAGGATCGCGTTAAGCACGACGGCACCGATGATGCCGAGGATGATGTTCATGAACACGCCCATATTGGACTTCATGAACTGTTCTGCGAGCCAGCCGGCAAAACCGCCGATGATGATGGCTGCGAGCCAGCCTACGCCGTTTACGTCCATTGTTATTCTCCGTGGGTTCAATGATTTCGAATTGCCCAAGTGAACGTGATGCGTGCGGTTTTGTTCCCTGCCAAGTCCCGCCCCGTAAGCTTTGGTTCTGCGCAATCTCTTGGAACGCGTTTGCACATTCGCGCTTGATCTTGTCGGCAAACGGTCTAGTTTAGAATTATTCTAAATTCAGGACCGACCATGCTGACGAGCTTCTTTTCCCGTTCCCGCCGCGCCTTCGACAGTTTGAGCGAGCAGGAAATCCTGGCGCTTGCGATCTCTTCCGAAGAGGACGATGCGCGGATCTATCTTGCCTATGCCGATCACCTGCGCGCCGCCTATCCTGCTTCCGCCAAGGTGTTCGAGGACATGGCGACGGTCGAGCATACGCACCGCAACATGCTGATCGACATGCACCGCCGGCGGTTCGGGGAGCGGATCCCGCTCATTCGCCGCGAGCATGTCAGCGGCTTCATCCGACAGAAGCCCGATTGGCTGCAGCGCAGCCTGACGCTCGACCAGATGCGGCGCGAAGCCGAGGCGATGGAACGGCAGGCGCAGAACTTCTATCATGAGGCGGCCAAGCGCGTCGTCGATGCCGAGACGCGAAAACTGCTCGGCGACCTCGCACTGGCCGAAGAGGGTCACGAGGACATCGCCCGCATGCTCGGCGCGCGGCACGCACCCAAAGACGTCAAGGCCTCGGAGGACGACACGGCACGGCGGCAGTTCGTGCTCACCTATGTCCAGCCGGGGCTCGCGGGCCTGATGGACGGGTCCGTCTCGACACTGGCCCCGATCTTCGCCGCCGCCTTTGCGACGCAGGATACCTGGCAGACCTTCCTCGTCGGCCTTTCGGCCTCCGTCGGCGCAGGCATTTCCATGGGCTTCACGGAAGCGGCGCATGACGACGGCAAGATTTCCGGGCGCGGTTCGCCGCTGAAGCGCGGTCTCGCCTGCGGCATCATGACCGCCGTCGGCGGCCTCGGCCACGCTCTGCCCTACCTGATCCCGGATTTCTGGACCGCAACCACACTGGCCGTCGCCGTCGTCTTCATCGAACTCTGGGCCATCGCCTTCATCCAGAACCGCTTCATGGAAACGCCGTTTTTACGCGCGGCTTTCCAGGTCGTGCTGGGCGGCGGGCTGGTTCTGGGAGCGGGTATTCTGATCGGGAACAGTTGAGGCGCCATCAGGCGCCTCAACTGTTCCTTCCCGGCTATTGTCGCGCGTTACCGCCCGACCGAACCCACGACGATTTCGGCACCGTTTTCGATGGTGACCCAGCGGCCCGTGTTGAACGAGGCCTGGCGCTTGAGGAAGCGGTAGGGGGTCTTGGTCCAGAGCTTCACGTCGTCGTCGAGATTGTCAAGGACGAAGTCGCCCTGGGCGGTGCGCACGGTCAGGACCGCGTGGCCTTCGCCGTCCGGCTTGCGCACGACGGTGATCAGCACGTCCGCCGGCGAGAAGCCCTTTTCCATGAGACGCTTGCGCTTGAGAAGAACGTAATCCTCGCAGTCGCCGGCGGTTTCCGGATAGGCCCAGACCTCGTCCCGGCCGTAAAGCTCGAGATCGGTCATCGGCGTGATCTCGTGGTTGGTATCGGCGTTGACGGCGCGGATGACGGACCAGCCATAGGCGGTCACGCGGGGTGCGGGCGTCGAGCGGGTGCGGATGTCGCATTCGGCGGCGTGCGTCTTGCAGAATTCGTAGTGGCCGATGGGCTGGGACGTGATGGCGCCTGTCTGCATGGACAGTGCGGTCGCCGAGAGCGCCGGTACGGCGGCACCTGCCGATACGAGAAAGCTCGCGAGCGCGAAGACCATTCCCTTGAGCCCCGTCATCTGTGCCATGCACATCCCCTGTGGCGCAGGGATGCCTTCGCCGCAAAGCATGCGACGTCCGGTCCCCGCTCGAAAAATGACAACAACGCCGGTTTCGCGTCTTGAAGGCTGCGCGCACCGCTCTAATCGTTAACAGAAAGTTAACAGCCTCCTTCCCCCTGCGTCAATCTGAAGATTTGGGGATCGATTCATATGGTTAAAATTGGAGGCAATTCGGCATCACCTCCTCCATGCCGTTGAAATGACGCCTCTTTTTGAGGGATTAAGTTCCCATTGGGAAAGGTTAACACTGCCTTCCCGCGGTTTTTCGGGCATTTGCCGGTTTCGAGTGCGCTGCACTGCGTCATTTTCGACCGTCATGATTCCGTAAACAAACCGACGCCTGACTGTCATGCCCGGCTGCTAGCAGCGGCGAGGATTTATCCGAGGCCTTGAGCCCGGATAGGCCTTCACGTCCCTGCAAGAGGCACAAAATGAAAATTTCCGTTCTGACATCCGTCCTGGCGGGCCTTCTGGCCGCCACCACCCTCACCGCCACGACCACCCCGGCCCACGCGGAAAAGACCAAGTTCGAATTCTGGTACGGCCTGTCGGGCGATCTCGGCGAGCGCGTGCAAGAAGCCTGCTCGAAGTTCAACCAGTCGCAGGGCGACTTCGAGATCGTCTGCACCTCGCAGAACGGCTACGATACCACGCTGCAGAACACGATCGCGGCCTACCGCGCCAAGAAGCAGCCGGCCATCACCCAGATCTACGATGCCGGCACGCTGGACCTGATGCTGTCCAAGGCCTTCATTCCGGCCAAGACGCTGATGGCCGACAACGGCTACACGATCGACTGGAACAACTATTTCGGCGGCATCGCCAATTATTACGCGACCGCTGCCGGCGAGCTGAACTCCTTCCCGTTCAACTCCTCCACCGCAATGTTCTATTATAATGCCGACGCCTTCGCCAAAGCCGGCATCGATTTCAAGCCGGACACCTGGGAGCAGGTCGAAGAGGCCGCGCGCAAGCTGAAGGCTGCCGGCTACGAATGCCCGATGGGCATGAGCTTCGACACCTGGGCGACGATGGAGCAGTTCTCGGCTATCCACAACCTGCCGATCGCGACGCAGGCCAATGGCTACAAGGGTCTCGATGCCGAAGTCGTCTTCAACAAGACCAAGTTCGTCGATCAGGTGAAGTTCCTGAAGAAGCTGGCCGACGAGAAGCTGGTGGTGATCAAGACCAAGCAGCTCGGCATGGACGTCGTCCCCGCCTTCACCTCGCAGACCTGCCAGATGATCCAGACGTCGATCGCCGACCACGGCACGATCGGCAAGACCCTGCCGGAAGGCGTCAAGTGGGACGTCGCCATGCTTCCGGTCTGGAAGGGCACCGAGCGGCAGAACTCGCTCGTCGGCGGCGCTTCGCTCTGGGTCATGGCCGGCCTTCCGGATGCCCAGTA
This sequence comes from Ferranicluibacter rubi, assembly GCF_011603255.1. Lineage (GTDB taxonomy): Bacteria > Pseudomonadota > Alphaproteobacteria > Rhizobiales > Rhizobiaceae > Ferranicluibacter > Ferranicluibacter rubi. Next base: position 628,660 of record NZ_JAANCM010000001.1, read on the forward strand.
CAAGGGTGCCGCAGCGTTCCTCAACTATCTCGGCACGCCGGAGATGGCGCAGTGGTGGTCGACGGTCACCGGCTACATCCCCGTCACCAAGACCGGCTTCGACGCCATGAAGGCCAACGGCTTCTACGACAAGGCGCCCTACAAGGGTCGTGAACTGTCGATCGCCAGCCTCACCTACACACCGACCTCGGAGAACACCCGCGGCATCCGCCTCGGCGGCTTCACGCAGATCCGCAAGGAAGTCGGGACCGCGCTCGAAGCGATCTTCATGCAGAACGCCGATGTGCAGACCTCGCTCGACCAGGCTGCCGAGCGCAGCAACACCATCCTGCGCCGCTTCGAAAAGACCTATGCCGGCCAGACGCTGAACTAAGCGCTCCCCACCGTCATCGAGCCTGCCGCGTCCTGCGGCAGGCTTTCCTGCCGTCTGCTTACTTTCAGGTTCCCCATCATGGACAAACGCGCCGTCTTTCGAAGCTGGTGGCTTCCGACCGCCTTCGCCCTGCCGCAGCTCGCGCTGATCGCGCTGTTCTTCTATTGGCCCGCCGTCGCCGTCGTCCGCTGGGCCTTCACGCTGGAGCCGCCCTTCGGCGGGTCTGCCGAATTCGTCGGCCTTGCCAATTTCCGCGACGTGTTCGCCGATCCGCTCTATTGGAACTCGGTCGTCGTCAGCCTCACCTTCGCGCTGGCCGGCACGCTCAGCACCATCTTCATCGGCCTCGTGCTGGCGCTGGCCGTGGACCGGCAGCTGCCTGGCTCGGGCGCGGTGCGCTTTCTCTACATCCTGCCTTACGCGATTGCCGGTCCGGCCGCGGGCATGGCCTTCCGCTTCATCCTGTCGCCCGAACGCGGGCTGATGGCCTCGGTGAATTCCGCCTTTCCCGATTTCTGGAATCCCGCGAAATACGGGAGCCACGCGCTGATCCTCGTTATCGTCGTGTTCGCCTGGAAATGGGCCGGCTACACCTTCATCTTCCTGCTCGCCGGCCTGCAGTCCGTGCCGAAGTCGCTGACCGAAGCGGCCGCGATGGATGGCTCCGGGCCGGTCCGCCGGGCGATCGACATCCAGATCCCGATGCTGGCGCCCACCCTGTTCTTCCTCACCGTCATCATGATGACCGAAGGCTTCGTCGGTGCCGACACCTACGGCATCGTTGCCCGCACGACGGATGGCGGCCCCAACCACGGCACCGACGTCATGGTCTACCGCATCGTCGAGGAAGCCTTCCGCGGCCTCAACTATTCCGGCGCCTCGGCCCAGAGCATCGTGCTCATCGGCCTCATCATGATCTTCACCTTCATCCAGTTCCGCTTCGTCGAGCGGCGCGTGCATTACAAGTGAGACGACCGTGATCCAGCGCACACCCTATGCCGACGCCTTCACCTACGTGCTGATGGCGCTTGGCTTTCTCCTTCTCCTCGGTCCCTTCGCCGTCATCGTCGCCGGCGCCAGCCAGACCGTGCAGCAGGTCAATGCCGTTCCCTTCAACTTCCTGCCGCAGAACCAGCTGATCGTGAATATTACGGCAGCCTGGCAGCGGGCGGATCTCGGCACGGCCATGCTGAACAGCTTCATCATGGCAAGCATCGTCACGTTCGGCAAAGTCGCGCTGTCGGCGCTCACCGCGTTCTCGATCGTGTTCTTCCGCACCCCGCTCAAGCACTTCTTCTTCTGGATCGTGTTCATCACGCTGATGCTTCCCCTCGAAGTGCGCGTGGTCCCGACCTATGCGGTCGCCGCGGACCTGTTCGAGCCGATCCGTCTTCTGATCGCCTGGGTCACCGGCATCACGGTGTCGATCGAATGGAACCTGCTGAACTCCTATGCCGGGCTGACGCTGCCGCTGGTCGCAACAGCCACCGGCACCTTCCTCTACCGCCAGTTCTTCATGACCCTGCCCGACGAACTTGCCGAGGCTGCCCGCATGGACGGGTCGGGGCCGGTTCGCTTCTTCATCGACATGCTCATCCCCCTCTCGCGCACCAACATGCTGGCGCTGACCACCATCATGTTCGTCTACGGCTGGAACCAGTATCTCTGGCCGCTGCTGATGATCACCGATCCCGCCTACAAGACCACCATGATGTCGCTCGTCGCGTTGCTGCCGGCCGAGAACGGCACGCCGGACTGGAACGTCACGCTGGCCGGCTCGCTCATCATCATGCTGCCGCCGCTCCTCGTCGTCGCGGTCCTTCAGCGCTGGTTCGTGCGCGGCCTCGTCTCCAGCGAAAAATGACATTTCGGCGCTGAAAAGCAGCCACTCCAAACAGAAAGGCTTCACCCATGGCTGACATCACCATCCGGGCCGTCCGCAAATCCTACGGCAAGACCGCAACGCTGCACGGCATCGATCTTGCCTTTGCCTCCGGCGAATTCGTCGTCATCCTCGGCCCCTCCGGCTGCGGCAAGTCCACGCTGCTGCGCATGATCGCGGGGCTGGAGGACATCACCGGCGGCGAGATCGAGATCAACGGCCGGGTCGTCAACAAGCTCGAACCCCGCGAGCGCGGCTGCGCCATGGTGTTCCAGAACTACGCGCTCTATCCGCACATGACGGTGGCCGACAATATCGGCTATGCGCTGAAAGTGGCGGGCGTGCCCAAGGCCGAACGCCGCGCGCGCATTGCCGAGACCGCCAAGATCGTCGGGCTCGGCGACTATCTGGAGCGCAAGCCGGCGGCCCTTTCGGGCGGCCAGCGCCAGCGCGTCGCCATGGCCCGCGCGATCATCCGCGAACCCGGGGTCTTCCTGTTCGACGAGCCGCTGTCGAACCTCGACGCCACCCTGCGCGTCACCATGCGGGCCGAAATCCGCAAGCTGCATCAGCGCCTGTCGGCCACCTCCGTCTTCGTCACGCACGACCAGGTGGAGGCGATGACGCTGGCCGACAAGCTCGTCGTCATGAACAAGGGGCATGTGGAGCAGGTCGGCCAGCCGCTCGACATCTATCACCGCCCGGCCAGCACCTTCGTCGCCTCGTTCATCGGCGCGCCGCCGATGAACCTCATGGACGCCCGCATCGACGCATCCGCCACGGTCGCCCGCCATGAGCATCTGGCGATCCCGATCTCCTCCGCCATGGCCGCGGCCCTTGCCGGTCGCGACGTGACGCTCGGCATCCGCCCGGAAGAATGCCGCGTGGTGCCGGCGGGCGAGGGCCTACCGGCGCGGGTCGATTTCGTCGAAGAGCTCGGCTCGGGACGGATCGTCCATGCCGCCTTCGGCAGCCGCATCTTTGCAGCCGCCATCCCGCTTGATATCCGTGTTGCGTCCGGCGACCTGATCGGACTGGCCCTGCCGCCCGCCCAGCTGCACGTCTTCGACCGGGAAACCGGACGTCGCCTCGACGTGACGCATTCGATAGGGCGATACGAGCCTGTCCGCCAGGCTGCGGAAGCCGTTTGACCGATACACATCATCGCGGCGGGTGTCGTCGCGATGGCAGACCGATTTCAACAGACGATGAGGACGATTGATCCATGAGCGACATCATTTCCGCCGTTGGCTTCTGCAACCGCACCGGCAAGGGCGACCTGTCGGTGCTCGACGCCTCGCTGCGCGAGATCGCCGAGACCGGCGCCAATGCCTGCGAGATCGGCATCTATGGCGAGGAGATCATCGCCGGCGGCCGGATCATCGAGGATCGTACCCGGCGGGTCGTCGATATCGTGCGGCCCTACGGCTTCCAGAAACTCTCTTTGCACGGGCAGATCATCTCCAACTTCATGGACCGCCAGCATCTGCACCTGCAGAAAAAGGTGGTTCGGGCGATGCTTGAGCTCTGCGACCGGCTCGGCGCCGGCATTCTCGTGCATCATTCCGGTGCCGCCCTTCTCGGGCCGGATGAGAACGGCGCGGATCTCGACCGGATGGAGCGCGATGCACTGGCCGAAATGGGCGAGATCGCCCGCGGCTACGGCGTGCGCATCGTGCTGGAAAACATCTTCACCACGGAAAGCGGACAATACCGCCAGACGCCGAGCCAGGTGGCCGAGACGGTGCGGGCGATCGGCTCCGACAATGTCGTGGCGCTGATCGACTTCTCGCATGCCTATATCGAATCGACCTTCAAGGGGCTCGATTTCCGCGACGAGCTGCGCGCCATGGCGCCGGTCACCGGACATCTGCACGTCCATGACAGCTTCGGCCTGCCCTCGACGAAGAAGACCTTCTACCATCCGGCGGAAGCCACCGCGCTCGGCATCGGCGACCTGCATCTGCCGATCGGCTGGGGCGATATCGCCTGGGAGGAGATCTTCTCCGAGCTGACCTTCCTGCCCGACACGACGCTGATCATGGAAATCGACTCCGGCCGCTTCCTCGACCAGCAGCCGGCCTGCCTGCAGAAGGCCCGCACGCTTGCGACGCTCGTCAACGACCGCGCAGCGGCCACGGCACGCGAAGCCCTGAGGGCCTGAATGTCGGGGCGGGCCTAGCCCGCCGTCAAGCCGTCGTCAGCCCGTCGATCGCCGCGAGGATCCGCTCGATGTCCTCGGGTCGAGACAGGCGGTGATCGCCGTCGCCGATGAGCGTCATGACGACGTCGTCGGCCGGCAGATGTTCCATCAGCTTCAGGGCATGGGCAAAGGGCACATCCGGGTCCGCCATGCCCTGAAGAATATGGATCGGGCATCCCGTCTCGATCATGCCGGAGAGAACCACGTTCGCACGCCCATCCTCGATGAGGGCCGAAGTGAAGACGTTGGCGTCGGGGCCGTAGGGCGTCGGCTCCTCGAAATAGCCGCGCTCGGCAAGCGAGGCCCGCTCGGCGTCCGTCAGGTTCGGCTCGATCAGGTCCACCGTGAAATCCGGGGCCGGTGCGATCAGCACGAGGCCCTGGATGCGCTGCCCATCGCCCCGGGCCCGCAGGGTCTGGACGGCCCGTAGCGCGATCCAGGCGCCCATGGACGAGCCGATGAGGATCATCGGGCCGCGGACGGCGTGGTCGATCACGGCGAGGCTCTCCTCCAGCCAGCGCGAGATGGTGCCTTCGCGGAATGCGCCGCCGGACGCGCCGTGGCCGGAGTAATCCAGCCGCAGGCAGGCACAGCCGGTTTCGCGTGCATGACGCTCGATCTCCACCGCCTTGGTGCCGCTCATGTCGGAGCGGTAACCGCCGAGCCAGACGAGGGTCGGCTTCGTCTCTTCCGTGGCGGGTTGGAGGATGTAGGCGATGCGCCGTTCAGCGCCGTCCCTTCCGACATCGAGGGTCTCCGGCTGGACAAGCTGGGGGGTAAGCGACATATCCGTTCCTTCCAAGACGACGTATTCGGGCCAAGGCGACGTATTCGGGCGAAGAGGCGGCCGAAATTCTTCTAAAACAGATTTTGCGGGCGCATGACAGGTGGTGATTTTCTTTCCGACCTGTGGTAGAGACGTCGCCTCAAACGATCCAGACAATCCCGCGGCCAGCGCCGCCTTCGGATCCTGCCTCGTCTAACATCAAAACGTCGTCAACAACTCGAGGAGAGTACGACCATTCGCAGACCTTTCAAAAATGATGCCCCGGTCAAGGACGGCCCCCGTTCCAACAAGGAGATCCGCGTTCCCCGGATCCAGCTGATTGATGCCGAGGGCGGCAACCAGGGCATCGTGCCGACCGACCAGGCACTCCGCATGGCAGAGGAATCCGGCCTCGATCTCGTCGAGATCTCGCCGAACGCCGAACCGCCGGTGTGCAAGATCCTCGATCTTGGCAAGATGAAGTACGCGACCCAGAAGAAAGCCGCCGAAGCCCGCAAGAAGCAGAAGATCATCGAGATCAAGGAGATCAAGATGCGTCCGAACATCGACACCCACGACTACGAGGTGAAGATGCGCGCGATGAACCGCTTCTTCGAGGAAGGCGACAAGGTCAAGGTGACGCTGAAGTTCCGCGGCCGTGAAATGGCGCACCAGGAACTCGGCATGAAGCTTCTGCTTCAGGTCAAGGAAGACACCACGACCATCGCCAAGGTGGAAGCCGAGCCCAAGCTCGAAGGCCGCCAGATGATGATGGTGCTCGCCCCGAGATAAACTCCGGGCGGGACGCGCTGCCGGGAAACGCCCGACCAGCATTCAAAAGCCGTCCGCGACGCTGTCCCGGACGGCTTTTTCATGGGGTTTTCCGGGGTGCCTTCACCGTGCCGGCGGATACACCCACGCATAGCGGACATGATAGAGATCCCCCGGCCGGCCGTAGTGATAGGGCAGCGCGATGTCGTGTGCCTCGATCGGATCGGCGGAGGCACCGGTGGCGGCGCGGATATAGGCGTCGTGCCAGCCCTGCAACAGCGGCTCCAGCGGCGCATCCGCTTGCCCCTTGTCGCGCCACACCATCAATAAGGGATGCTCGGCATCGAAGGTCACCGGCGGCTGGAAGGCCTCGTAGCCGGGGATCATCACCGGAATACCCGGCGCGTTGAGGCGAAGGTTGCCGGCCATCTGCAGTTCGGTGGTTGCAATCAGCGTCGGGCGGTGGCGACCGGTCGCCAGAATCGCCTCGATCGCCGGCTGGTAGGGAACGTTGATCTTCTTGTAGTCGCCGGTCAGCCGTGCCGCGGGCACGCGCGCGAAGAGCACCAGGGGAACGACGATCATGAGGAGAAGGGCGATCCGGCCGAAGTGCTTCGGCGCCGAGCCGAGCGGCTGATCCAGAAGGTCGATCTTCAGCGCGAGATAGACCGGCAGCAGGAAGAAGAACGGCGTCAGCCACCGATCCTTGATGTGGGAGGCGCCGCCGATCAGGACGAGCAGCACGAGCGCTGCCACGAGAATCAGAAGCATGCGGCCGATCAACCGCGACCAGGAGCTTTGGGTGCGCCACGCGGCGCGCAACTGCCGGCCGAACACGGCGGCAAACACACCGATCGTGACGACCGAAAAGGCGATCAGGGCCTGCGCGAGCGAGATCAGGCCATCGCCGATTTGGTCCAGGCGGCCGTCATCACCGTCCTGCATCAACTTGCCGAGCGTCCGATCCGTCGCCGTCCGGAGATGCTCGATGAACCACAAGCCGTGCGGCGTCACGATCGCGACGGCGATAACGGCCGTCAGAACCAGCCGCATGTCGAAAAGGCGCCGCCGGAAGACGGGATCGAGCAGGACGGCGACGAGAGCCGCGACGGGAAGCAGGACGAAATTGTACTTGGCGATGACGCCGAGCCCGATCGCGAGCCCCGTCAGCGCATAATGGCCGGCCGTCGGCTGCTGCAGGGTGGCGACCAGCGCGTAGACGAAGAGACAGGCGGCAAAGAGCACGGCCACCGTATGCGTCAGGTCGCGCTGCGCCTCGAAGACGATCTGCGGCACGGTCAGGAGCCCAAGCACGGCGATGACGACGAGAACGGGATTGCGGATGATCCGCGCCGCCGTCATGCCCACCAGCCCGTAGCAGGCAAACAGCATCGCATTCTTGAGAAGCGACAGCGCCAGCACGGTATCGCCCAGCATCTGGACGACGCCGTATTGCAGCCAGTTGTAGAACGGCGGCTGGCTGTCATAGCCGACGGCCAGCCACTGCGCGAGAAACAGCTGCTGGCCCTCGTCGAGCTCCAGCGAAGATGGCAGAGCGAGACGGAGCGCGATGTTGACGAGAAAATAGAGGGCCAGCAGTCCGGTGAGCCACCCGCGACGACGCGACAGTGCTTCGATCACGTCAGTCGTCCCGGCCGTGAACACGGCGCACGATATAGTTGGTTTCCCCGACCTGCATGCGCGCCAGCATCTCCGCCACGATGCCGGTGGTGATCATCTGCACCGCCGCGATGAAGAGCATGACGGCAATGATGAACATCGGTCGTGTGCCGATATCCTGCCCCAGCACGAACTTCGTCCATGCGAGATAGACGAACATCAGGCTGCAGACGGCGCCGAAAACGAGGCCGATGGAGCCGAAGAACTGGGCCGGGCGCTGGCGAAAGCGCATGAAGAACAGCACCGACAGGAGATCGAGAAAGACGCGGAAGGTGCGCGAGATCCCGTATTTGGATTCGCCGAACTGGCGGGGATAGTGGTTCACCACCATCTCGCCGATGCGCGATGTCGGCACGACGGTCGCGATCCAGGCGGGAATGAAGCGATGCATGCCGCCGAGAATGCGGATCTGCCGGAGAATGTCCGTGCGATAGAGCTTCAGGCCGCAGCCGTAATCATGGATGTGCACGCCGGTGATCTTGCGGATGAGCCGGTTTGCAAACCAGGACGGGATCAGCCGCAGGACGAGCCCATCCTGCCGCGCTTTGCGCCAGCCACAGAGAAGATCGAGACCGCGCTCTTCCAGAACAGTGACCATGTGCGGGATATCGTAAGGGTCGTTCTGAAGATCGCCGTCGAGCGTGACGAGCAGGCGCCCCCGCGCCACGTCGATGCCCGCTTGCAGGCCCGCCGCCTTGCCGAAATTGCGCTGGAACTCGACGATCCTGAGATCGAGCCCGGGCCGGGCGAATTCCTTGTGCAGATTGACCAGCGTCCCGTCTGTCGAGCCGTCATCGACGATAATCAGCTCCCAGGGCTTGCCAAAATCCCGCATCGCATCGCAGATCTTGTCGAAAAGCGGCGGAATGCTCTCCTCTTCGTTGCAGACCGGAATGAGGATCGAAAGCTCGACCTCGCCTGCGGTCTCGGCACCGCTCTGTGTTACTGACGTGGATTCCCGCACGTGGCGCTCCGGATATATCTGGTTTTCCCCGCGCTTCCGTTATAGCAGGCGCCCGCAGGGAGCAATCCACAGCGCGCGGCGGCATGTTGCCGCAAGAACGGCCTTGGGGGACGAGAGCGTGCAAACGTCAGGAAAATACAACCGAATGCTGGTGATTACCCTTGGCGTCGTCGGTCTCTATGCCGCCTTCCTCCAGTGGTTTCTGGGATGGGGCGAGATCCTCTCGCGGTGGCGAACGGTGGGGCCTGGAACAGGCACCATGGCGCTGGCGCTGCTCGTCGCGACCTATTTCATTCGCACCCACCGCATGCAGGACTATTTTCGCCACGAGACCCACGGCCGCTTTCTCGCACTTTTCCGGGTGACGCAGATCCACAATCTCCTCAACATCATGATGCCGCTGCGCACCGGCGAGACCAGCTTTCCCCTGTTGATGCGCTCGGAATTCGGCGTGCCGCTGGCGCGCGGTGCCTCGGCGCTCTTCGTCCTGCGCCTGCTCGATCTCCATGCCCTCCTTGCCGCCGGCGGCATGGGACTGGTCGCGACGGCCGAGCGACCCGTCGTCGCGGGGACGCTATGGGCGCTCTTTCTCGTGCTGCCCCTTCTCCTGTTTCCCTTGCGCAAAGGCCTCGTCAGGCTTGCGAAACGGCATCTTCCGGCAAAACTTGCACGGGTGCCGGCAAAACTGATACGGGTGATCGACGAGATCGATGCCGGCATCCCCGCCGATCTCGGCGCTTTCGGCCGCGCCTGGTTCCTCACCGTCGTCAACTGGGGCATCAAGGTGGCCGTGCTCGCCTGGGTTCTCGCGCTGATGGGCGTCTGGCCGCTTTCGGCAAGCGTCGGGGGTGCGCTGGGCGGCGAGATCTCCTCCGTTTTGCCCGTCCACGCACCCGCAGGGGTGGGAACCTACCCGGCCGGCATTGCGGCCGGCGCCGCAGCGCTCGGTGCATCCCGGGCGCCGGACGCGCTGGAGACGCTCGCCAGCGCTAGCGTCAACACGCATCTGCTGATCGTCGTCTCCGCCCTCGTCGGCACCGGGCTCTCGCTGATCCTGCCGTTTCTGGCGGGCGGACGCCCCCGCGGATGAGAATCCCATGGCCGGACTGTTGCTCTTTGCCCGTCCTGCGGTTATAAGCCGCCGTCCGAACGGTCCGGCAGGGCATGCCGTGGCCGTTCTTTTACGCTCGAGGCGACCTCGTCAGTCACCTCACATAATCAGAATGGAGTAGCAAAATGCCCAAGATGAAGACGAAGTCCTCTGCCAAGAAGCGGTTCAAGATCACCGCGACCGGCAAGGTCGTAGCAGCTGCCGCCGGCAAGCGCCACGGCATGATCAAGCGGTCCAACAAGTTCATTCGCGACGCCCGCGGCACGATGGTTCTGGCCGAGCCCGATGGCAAGAAGGTCATCAAGAACTACCTGCCCAACGGTCTCTGAGACGTCTGGCACTATTGGATTTTAAGGAGATCATACCATGGCACGTGTAAAGCGCGGCGTAGCCGCTCACGCAAAGCATAAAAAAGTTCTCAAGGCAGCCAAGGGTTTCTACGGCCGCCGCAAGAACACGATCCGTGCAGCCAAAGCTGCTGTCGATCGTTCCAAGCAGTTCGCTTACCGCGACCGCAAGGTCAACAAGCGCAATTTCCGCGCGCTCTGGATCCAGCGTATCAACGCTGCCGTCCGCGAGCATGGCCTGACCTATGGCCGCTTCATCGATGGCCTGAACAAGGCCGGCATCGAAGTCGACCGCAAGGTTCTGTCGGACATGGCCATCCATGAAGCCGCTGCCTTCGGCGCGCTCATCGAAGCCTCGAAGAACGCCCTGTCCTACCTCAAGGACGCCGGCACGAAGAACGAGTTTGAAAGCGCGGTCAAGTAAGCCAGCGCTTCCCTGACGACTGAAGACTTTGGGAAACCCGCGCTGGCAGGCTAGCGCGGGTTTTTCCGTTTTTGAACCGCCCCATCGACAAGGCAGAAGACGAATGAGCGACCTCGACACTTTGCAAAGCACTCTTCTCGGCGAGATCGCCTCTGCCGACAGCGAGGCCGCGATCGAGGCGGTGCGCCTTTCCGCACTCGGCAAGAAGGGTTCGGTTTCCGAGCTGCTGAAGACGCTGGGCACGATGACGCCGGAAGAACGCCAGACCCGCGGCGCGGCCATCAACGCGCTGAAGGGCGTGATTGGCGAGGCCATTTCGGCCCGCAAGGCGGACCTCAAGGATGCCGCCATCGCCGAGCGTCTTGCGCGCGAAACCGTCGACGTGACCCTGCCGGTGCGCGCCTCCCCCGCCGAGCGTGGCCGCATTCACCCGATCAGCCAGATCACCGACGAGATCACCGCGATCTTCGCCGACATGGGTTTCTCGATTGCGGAAGGTCCGGACATCGAGACGGACTATTACAATTTCACCGCACTGAATTTCCCGGAAGGCCACCCTGCCCGCGAAATGCACGACACGTTCTTCTTCCCGCCGGACGAAAGCGGTGCGCGCAAGGTGCTGCGCACGCATACCTCGCCCGTGCAGGTGCGCACCATGGAAGCCCAGAAGCCGCCGATCCGGATTATCATTCCCGGCAAGACCTACCGGCAGGATTCCGACGCGACCCATTCGCCGATGTTCCACCAGGTCGAAGGCCTTGTGGTCGACACCAAGGCGAACGTCGCCAACCTGCGCTGGGTTCTGGAAGAGTTCTGCAAGGCCTTCTTCGAGGTCGACAGCGTCACCATGCGCTTCCGTCCCTCGTTCTTCCCCTTCACCGAACCGAGCTTCGAAGTCGATATCCAGTGCGACCGCTCGTCGGGCCCGATCGTCAAGTTCGGCGAGGGTACCGACTGGATGGAGATCCTCGGCTGCGGCATGGTGCACCCGAACGTGCTGCGCGCCGGCGGTCTGGATCCCGATGTCTACCAGGGTTTCGCCTGGGGCATGGGCCTCGACCGCATCGCCATGCTGAAATACGGCATGCCGGACCTGCGCAACTTCTTCGACGCCGACGTCCGCTGGATGTCCCACTACGGCTTCCGCCCGCTCGACATGCCGACGCTGTTCGGGGGCTTAAGCGGCTGATTTTTTCGTGGCCACAAATTGAGATGTGTGGTAGATCATGGAACTGGAGTGGGACGAGGAAAAGCGACAGAAGAACCTGCGGGAGCGGGGAATCGATTTCGCCTCCGCGGCTTCGATGGATCCGTCATCGGTCCTGACTGTCATCGACAGCCGCTCCGATTACGGCGAGACGCGCTTCATCGTCTTCGGGTTCATTGAGGCGCGCCTTCATGTTCTCTGCTGGACTCCGAGAGACGGCAGGATGCGGGTTATATCTTTAAGGAAAGCCAATGAGCGTGAACAGAAAGCCTATTTCGACGCTTCCGGATCACCTTCCCCCTCTCACTGACGAGGACGGCGAGGTTCGCGAGATCACGGCCGAAGACCTGCTGCATTTCCGCCCTATGAAGGACGCCGTACCTGACATTCTCGAAGCCTTGGAACGATCCCGTGGCCATAGAGGACCACAGAAGGAACCGGTGAAGGAGCGCGTTGGTCTGCGGCTCGATCACGCTGTGGTAGAGCATTTTCGCCGAACCGGACCAGGCTGGCAGAGCCGGATCAATGCCGTGCTGGCGGCGCATGTGAAGGCAAATAAGAATTCTTGATATCCGGGCCGGGACCGGCCGCGAAGGAAACATGGCATGAAATTCACCCTCTCCTGGCTCAAGGACCACCTTGATACCGACGCCTCGCTCGACGAGATCTGCACGCGCCTGACGGCGATCGGGCTTGAGGTCGAGGATATCGACGACAAGGCGGCGTTCAAACCCTTCGTCATCGCCAAGGTCCTGTCTGCCGAAAAGCATCCGCAGGCCGACAAGCTCAAGGTGCTGATGGTGGACATCGGTGCCGGGCAGCCTGTGCAGGTCGTCTGCGGCGCGCCGAATGCGCGCGAGGGGCTCATCGGGGCGTTTGCCGCACCGGGCGCCTATGTGCCGGGGATCGACGTAACGCTCTCCGTCGGCAATATCCGCGGCGTGGAAAGCCGGGGCATGATGTGCTCGGAGCGCGAGTTGCAGATGTCCGACAGCCATGACGGCATCATCGACCTGCCGGCGGATGCGCCGGTCGGCACGAGCTTCGCCGCCTATGCCGGTCTCGACGATCCGATCATCGAGATCAACCTGACGCCCAACCGGCCGGATTGCACGAGCATTCACGGCATCGCCCGCGATCTCGCCGCCTCCGGCCTCGGCACGCTGAAAGTGCGGCCGGCACCCGCGTTTTCGGTTCAGGGCGAAACACCGGTCAAGGTCAGCCTCGACCTCGGCACCGATACGCATCTCTGCCCCGGCTTCTCGCTGCGTCTCGTGCGCGGCGTGAAGAACGGGCCGAGCCCGGCCTGGATGCAGAAGCGGCTGCTGGCCATTGGCCTCCGCCGCATCAACGCGCTGGTCGATATCACCAATTACATGACCTTCGACATGGGCCGGCCGATGCATGTCTTCGATGCCGCCAAGGTGAAGGGCGATCTCACCGTGCGTCGCGCCGTGGAAGGCGAGACCATTCTTGCGCTCGACCAGCGGACCTATACGCTGACGCCGAACACGGTCGTCATCGCCGACGAAAACGGTCTGGAATCGATCGGCGGCGTGATGGGCGGCGAGCATTCCGGCTGTGACGAGACCACCACGGACGTGCTGATCGAGTCGGCCCTGTGGGACCCGATGAACATCGCCCGCACCGGCCGCAGCTTGGGGATCATCACCGATGCGCGCTATCGTTTCGAGCGCGGCGTCGATCCGGCCTATATGGTGCCGGGCCTCGACCGCACGACGGAACTCGTGCTGGAACTGTGCGGCGGCACGCCGGCCGAGGCCAACATTGTCGAGGGGCCGAAAACCGCTCCGAAGACCGTCGATTTCCCGGTGTCCGAGGTCAAGCGCCTGACCGGGCTGGAGGTCAGCACTGACGAAAGCGTCGCGATCCTGCGCGGCCTCGGCTTTCCTGTTAAGGATGGTGCGGAAGCCGAGCGGTTCACTGTCACGGTTCCTTCCTGGCGTCCCGATGTGGATGGCAAGGCGGATCTGGTCGAGGAGGTCATGCGCATCCACGGGGTCGATCATATCCGGCCGGTCCCGCTTGAGCGCGATGTCTCGGTCAACACGCGCATCCTCACGACGCTGCAGATCCGCACGCGGCTGGCCAAGCGCGCACTTGCCGCCCGCGGCATGCTGGAGGCCGTCACCTGGTCCTTCATTCCCAAGGCGCAGGCGACTCTTTTTGGCGGCGGCGCTCCGGCGCTGGCCCTGTCGAACCCGATCGCAGCCGATATGTCGGACATGCGGCCCTCGCTGCTGCCCGGCCTGCTGACGGCGGCCCAGCGCAATGCCGACAAGGGCTATGGCGACGTCGCGATCTTCGAGGTGTCCGGCACCTATGAAAACGACCGGCCCGAGGGGCAGCGCCGCGTGGCAGGCGGCATCCGTCGCGGCACGGCGAGCCTTGCCGGCGCCGGTCGTGCCTGGTCGAATGCCAGCCGCGGCGGCGGCAAGCCGGTGGATGTCTACGACGCCAAGGCCGATGCGCTGGCGGTGCTGGAAGCTTGCGGCGTGCCCATGGGCAATGTGCAGATCGAGGCCGGCGCACCCGGCTGGTTCCACCCGGGCCGCTCGGGCACCATCAAGTACGGCCCGAAGATCACGCTCGGTTATTTCGGCGAGTTCCACCCGAAGACGCTGGAGGCACTCGACGTATCGGGCGCGCTCGCCGGCTTCGAAGTGTTCGTGGATGCCCTGCCCGAGCCGAAGAAGAAGGCGACCCGCACCAAGCCGGCGCTCGAGCTCTCGCCGTTCCAGGCCGTGAAGCGCGACTTCGCCTTCGTGGTGGATCGCGCGGTCGAAGCGGCCGCCATCGTCAAGGCAGCCTCGGGCGCCGATCGCAAGCTGGTCGCAGGCGTCACCGTCTTCGACGTCTTCGAAGGTGCCGCGCTCGGCGAGGCCAAGAAGTCGGTCGCCGTCGAGGTTGTCATCCAGCCGGCCGACCGGACGCTGACGGACGAGGATTTCGAGGCCCTGACTGCCAAGATCGTCGCCAACGTCACGAAGACCACCGGCGGCGTACTGCGCGGATAAGCACAGTGCCAGAGCGCTGACGCCACCACCTCAAGCCTTCGGCGAACCCGGTTCGCCGAAGGCTTTTTCATGTCACAGGCTTGCCGGAATGGCGGTGCGGACTTCGGCTTGCGTACCCACGAAGGCGGCAAAGGAGCGCTGGAGATCGCCCAGATCACCATCGGTGATGAGCACCAGCAGGCTCGCCTTCTCGCACGGCCATTCGGCTAGATGAAAGGGCGGGTGGATCAGATGCTGGACGCCGTGCACCACGACGGGGGACGCAGCGCCCTCCACGTCGAGAATCCCCTTCAGCCGCAGGATACGCGTGCCGTGGCGATGGACCAGTAGGGACAGCCACAGTGAAAAGCGGGCCCAGGCGATGGGGCGATCCATCGTCAGCGACAAAGCGCGGATCTCGCCGTGGCGGTTGCGGTCCTCGCTCCCGTGGCGGTGATCGGCATGCCGGGCGGAGGCCACCCATCGCCGCGCTTCCGCCGGCCGTGAGGCGAGGTCGTGGATATCCTGCGTCAGCAGAGCGGCGACCGTGCCGCTGTCGTCACCCGATGTCACGACGGCGGCAGGGTTGATCGCCGCCACGGCCGCGCGCAGCGCATGGCTATCCTCGGCAGACCCAAGATCGGTCTTGGTGAGGATTATGCGGTCGGCGAGCGCCACCTGTCGGGCCGCCTCCTCGAAGGTCTCAAGATTGTGCAGGCCGTTCGGCACGTCGATAACGGTGACGACATTGCCGATGGCGAAATGATATTTGAGCATCATGTCGGCGGCGAGCGTCGCGATGATCGGCGCGGGGTCGGCAAGACCCGTCGTTTCGATGACGAGGCGGCGGAAGGGCGGGATGTCGCCACGGGCGCGACGTTCGAACAGCGCGAGCACGGCGTCCTTCAGATCGCCGCGGACGGTGCAGCAGACGCAGCCGCTTTTTAAAAGCACGATATCGCCATCGACCTTCTCCACCAAGAAATGATCGAGGCCGATATCGCCGAACTCGTTGATGATCACGGCGGTGTCGCCAAGGTCCGGCCCCGACAGCAGCCGGTTGAGCAGCGTCGTCTTGCCCGCGCCGAGAAAGCCGGTCAGCACATTGGCGGTGATCAGGTCCCGCGTCATCCCGCGCCTTCCAACCGTACCATCACGCCAAGGTCGAGCGGATCGAAGCGGCCGCCGAGGCTGTCGGCCGCCGGCCACAAGGCGCCGAGGTGATCGACCACGACGCTCTTCCCCGTCGGCCCGCGCAGCACGAAACGATCGGCCCAGACCGACAGCTTCAGGCCACGGGCGCCAAGCACCCGGTTGGCGGCCGCCGCTTGTCGCATGCGCTCCGCAGCCGGCATGACGAGCGCCACGTCGCCGCCCTGGCTCCAGTGGTCGGCATTGGCGAAGGCACCACAGAGGCCGCACATATCAGGGCTTCGGCCGCTCCGTGCCCGACTGTGGGAAGCGGGTGGCGAAATCCTGCGCGATCTCCTCCATCGTCACGAATTTCACCCCCTCATAGCCTTTCAGCGTCTCGAACAGGCGCTCGTGCATCTTCAGCACATGCGGCCGGCCGGAGACGTCGGGGTGGATGGTGATCGGGAAGACGGCGTAGTCGTAATTCTCGTAGACCCACTCGAACTGGTCGAGCCATTGCTGTTCCAGATCGCGCGGGCTGACGAAGCCATGGCTGTTGGGCGCCGCCTTGATGAACATCATCGGCGGGAGATCGTCGAGGTTCCAGGATGCGGGGATCTCGATCAGGTCCGTCTCCGGACCGGCGACATAGGGCTTCATCCAGGTCGAGGGATGCTGCGAATAGTCGATCTTCGTCCATTCGTCGCCAACGGTGACGTAATAGGGGAAGTGGTCGTTGTGCATCAGGGAGTGGTCGTAGAGGATGCCCTTCTCCTTCAGCAGAGCGTTGGTCTTGGAGCCGAACTCCCACCACGGCGCAACATAGCCGCGCGGCGGCCTGCCGGAAAGCTGCGTGATCAGATCGACGCATTTGTCGAAGATCGCCTCTTCCTGCTCCGGTGTCATGGCGATCGGGTTTTCATGGCTGTAGCCATGCATGCCGATTTCGTGGCCGGCATCGGCAACCGCCTTCATCTCGTCCCAGAAGGTCTCGATGGAGTGGCCGGGAATGAACCAGGTGGTCTTGATGCCCCATTTCTCGAACATCTTCAGCAGGCGGACGCTGCCGACCTTGCCTGCAAAGACACCACGCGAGATGTCGCAGGGGCTGTCCTCGCCGCCATAGGAGCCGAGCCAGCCTGCAACGGCATCCACATCGATGCCGTAGGAAACGAAGATCTCTTTTGCCATTGCCGTTCCTTATCCGAAGCGCGTCGAAAACGTCAGCTTAGACAGGCACGCCTGCGCGTCAACGCTTTCTATTCACTCGCTTCGTTGAGCCGCTGGCAATCCTCCTCGGAGAGATCGATATCGGCGGATTTCGTCAGGCTCTGCAGCTGTTCGAGGCTCGTCGCGCTCGCGATCGGCGCCGTGACACCGCGGCGGGCCATGATCCAGGCCAGCGCGATTTCGGCCTGCGTCGCCTGCTTCTCCGCCGCGATCTCGTCCAGCGCACCGAGAATGCGCATGCCGCGGCCATCGAGATATTTCTCGACACCCTTGCCGCGCGCCTTGCCTTCGAGGTCCTTGTGCGAGCGGTACTTGCCCGAGAGGAAGCCGGAGGCGAGGCTGAAGTAAGTGATGACGCCGATCTCCTCCGCGATGCAGAGATTGCGAAGCGCGCCGTCGAAGCTCGAACGGTCGTAGAGATTGTATTCCGGTTGGAGCACGTCGTAGCGCGGCAGGTCATTTTCCGCGGCGACGTCGAGCGACTGGCGCAGCTGGCCCGCATCGAGGTTGGATGCGCCGATCGCGCGGATCTTGCCCTGCTTCACGAGCGCATCATATGCGCCCAGCGTTTCCTCATAGGGCGTCTCGGCATCCGGCCAGTGCGAGAGGTAGAGATCGATATGGTCGGTGTTCAGGCGCAGCAGCGAATCGTCGACGGCCTTGCGGATCCACTTTTCCGAAAGCCCCTTCTGCCCCTCGCCCATGTCGGAGCCGACCTTGGTGATGATGACGATCTCGTCGCGCGGGCGCTTCGTCTGGCGCAGCCATTTGCCGATGATCGTCTCGGACTCGCCGCCTTGATTGCCCGGCACCCAGGCGGAATAGACGTCGGCCGTGTCGATGGCGTTGAAGCCGGCATCGAAGAAGGCGTCGAGCAGGCGGAATGACGTCGTCTCGTCGGCGGTCCAGCCGAAGACATTGCCCCCGAACACCAGCGGCGCGATCGACAGCCCCGTACGGCCCAGATTTCTCTTTTCCATGAAAACTCTCCGGTTTGGTCTCGCATTACGAGGGTTCGGCCGTAGCCCAGCCTTCGACATAGGGACGCCCGACGCCGACTGACAGGGTCGGCACGGCAAAAGGTACGATGGGCCATCGGAAAACGGAACCAAAAACATGGGGGAAGCGCGGCGATCCGGAAGTGGCGAGACAGACAGTCCGCCGCTCTCGTGGCATAGTCCCGCGCAACATCAGGGAGAAGCATTGCATGTTGAGATTCGGAATTCTGTCGACCGCCAAGATCGGTCGCGATGCGGTCGTTCCCGCCATCCAAGACGCAGAAAACTGCGTCGTCACCGCCATTGCCAGCCGCGACGGCGCCCGCGCCCGCGCCATGGCCGACCGGTTTTCCGTGCCGCACGCCTTTGCAAGCTACGAGGAGATGCTGGCCTCCGACGTGATCGACGCCGTCTACATCCCTCTGCCGACCGCCCAGCATGTGGAGTGGTCGATCCGCGCGGCGGAAGCCGGGAAGCATGTGCTCTGCGAAAAGCCGATCGCCTTGAAAGCGCAGGAGATCGACCGGCTGATCGAGGCGCGCGACCGCACCGGCGTGCTGATCTCGGAAGCCTATATGATCACCTACAGCCCCGTCTGGCACAAGGTCCGGGCGCTGCTCGCCGAAGGCGCGATCGGTCGGCTGCGGCATGTGCAGGGCGCATTCACCTATTTCAATCGCGACCCGGCGAACATGCGCAACATTCCGGAACTCGGCGGCGGCGGCCTTCCCGATATCGGCGTCTACCCAACCATGGCGACGCGGTTCTCGACCGGCATCGAGCCGCAGCGGGTGCAGGCGACGACGGAACGCGATGCGACCTTCGGCACCGACATCTATTCGAGCGTTCGGGCCGATTTCGGCACGTTCGAGCTGTCCTTCTACATCTCGACCCAGCTTGCGGCCCGCCAGGTCATGGTGTTCCACGGCGACGAGGGCGTGATCGAACTGACTTCGCCTTTCAATGCCGAGCGCTATGGGCGCCAGGAAGTAGTTCTGACCAACCAGAACCACAGCCAGTCGCAGCTTTTCCGCTTCCAGGACACGCGCCAGTACAAGCTTCAGGCCGAAGCCTTTTCGCGCGCGGCCACGGGCGGCAAGGATGACGTGGTGACGCTCGAAAACTCGCGCGCCAACCAGGCCTTCATCGACGCGATCTACCGCGCCAGCGACAAGGACGGCTGGGAAGCCGTCTGAGGAGCATTGTCCGACGCCGAAGCGGGATCGCTTCGGCGTCGGACAATGCGGCAAGAACAAGAGGCTAGACGAGCCCGACGAGGCTTGATGCCGTGGTGCCGGTCGCAAGGATGCGGTCGGCCCGTAGCGGCAGCAGCGTGCCCTGGGGGACGCCGGCCAGCGTGACCAGAGCGCCGGACTGCATGCGCAGCGCGAGCGCGCCACCGGCGCCCACGTAGATCGCCCGTGTCGTCTCGGGCAGGTCGGTGCCATCGGTGGGCGTGATGGCGAAAGCATGCGTAGCGGGGCTCGAAAGGGAGCCTGCCGTGTGGGCGAAACGGTCGGTCATGGTTCTGTCGTCCTTCTCTCGGGTTCACGTTGGTGTTTCGCCGACAGAGTGCCGCAGGACGAGACGGCGGGGAAAACGAAGACGATATTTTCCGCCTGAACGCCGCGTCCGGTCATCGGTGCATCTGGTCTTCCGTGCGGGCGCGCGTCACAATGGCGGCATGAGCTCTTCCTTCGATGCCGATTCGCCGTCAAACCTGTGGGAATATTCCGTTTCCGAGCTGTCCGGCTCGATCAAGCGGACGATGGAGCAGACCTTCGATCAGGTGCGCGTGCGCGGCGAAATCTGCGGCTATCGCGGCCCGCACTCCTCGGGCCACGCCTATTTCGGGCTGAAGGACGAACGCGCCCGCATCGATGCCGTGGTCTGGAAGGGCACGATGGGCAAGCTGCGCTTCAAGCCCGAAGAGGGCATGGAGGTGATCGCGGTCGGCAAGATCACCACCTTCCCGGGCTCGTCCAAATACCAGATCATGATCGAGACGCTGGAGCCGGCAGGTGCCGGCGCGCTGATGGCGCTTCTGGAAGAGCGCCGGCGCAAGCTTGCGGCCGAAGGCCTGTTCGAGGAAAGCCGCAAGCAGCTCCTGCCGTTCATGCCGCGCGTCATCGGCGTCGTCACCTCGCCCACCGGCGCCGTCATCCGCGATATTCTGCACCGCATCGCCGATCGTTTCCCCGTGCATGTCGTCGTCTGGCCCGTCAAGGTTCAGGGCGAAGGCTCGGGCGACGAGGTGGCGGCCGCCATTCGCGGCTTCAATGCGCTGGAGGCAGGCGGGCCGATTGCGAAGCCGGACGTGCTGATCGTCGCGCGCGGCGGCGGCAGTCTCGAAGACCTCTGGGGCTTCAACGACGAGGCTGTGGTGCGGGCCGCGGCCGCCTCCGATATCCCGCTGATCTCGGCCGTCGGGCACGAGACGGACTGGACGCTGATCGACCACGCGGCCGACCGGCGCGCACCCACGCCAACGGGTGCCGCGGAAATGGCTGTGCCGGTGCGCGCCGATCTCGAAGCCACGCTCTCCGCGCTGACCGCACGGCTGCGCGGTGCTGCTGGCCGGCACATGGACAATCGCCGTCATTCCCTAAGGGCGCTTGCGCGCGCGCTGCCCTCGCTCGATCAGGTGCTCGCTCTGCCCCGCCGCCGCTTCGACGAGGCGGCCTCCGGGCTCGTTCGCGGGCTGGTGTCCAACACCGCCGACAAGCGCCGCAGCTTCGAGCGCGTCGGCGCGCATCTTCGCCCCGATATGCTCGCCGCCCGGATCAACGACCGCCGCCAGCGGCTTCTTGAACGCATGGTGCGCGCGGAGCGCAATGTCGAGCGGCTGATCGCCCGCGCCGGTACGCGCGTGACATCTGCGGATGCGGCACTGCGCAGCCTGCCCGTGCGGCTGCTCTCGCAGATCCATCGCTCGGCCGACCGCCTGCACGGCCTGTCGGGCCGCGCGGATGCCGCCGTCATCGCCGAGCTGCGCCGCGCCCGCAGCGCCGTTACGGCGCAGGACCGCGTGCTGCAGTCGCTGTCCTACCAGAACGTGCTCGCCCGCGGCTACGCGATCGTCCGAGATGCGGACGGTGCACCGGTCAAGGCCGCCGCCGCCCTCTCCACCGGTCAGAACGTGGCGCTGCAATTTGCCGACGGCACGGTCGGTGCGATCACCACCGAGGGAACGCCGGCGAAGACCCGCAAACGCGGCAGCGCGGAACCGGCCAAGCAGGGCAGTCTTTTTTAAGTCGGGACGCGGGTATGGGCCTGAGTTCCCGCAAGCGGATGCGACGACGAACAGCACAGGGGTATTCGATGCATTTCCTTCTCGTGCTCGCCCATCCGCTGCCGGAGAGCTTCGCTTGCGCCGTGGCCGACACCGCGACACGGGCGCTGGAGGCCAATGGCCACAGCGTCGATCGTCTCGACCTCTATGCGGAGGACTTCGACCCGCGCCTCAGCCGGACGGAGCGAAGCGGCTATTTCGACGATCCCTATGACGCCACCGGCGTCGGTGCGATCGTGGACAGACTGTCTGCGGCCGACGGGCTGATACTCGTCTTTCCGCAATGGTGGTTCAATTTCCCGGCCATTCTCAAGGGCTTCTTCGACCGTGTCTTCGCGCCGGGCATCGCCTTCACCCATGACGCGGCGGGCGGGCGGATCATCCGAAAGCTGACCAATATCCGGCTGCTCCATGCCTATACGACCACCGGCTCGCCGTGGTGGATCGCACGCCTCGTCATGGGCGATCCGGTCCGCCGCCTGCTGCGGCGCGGCATCGCGCCCTTCTGTGCCAAGGGCGTGGACTTCCAGATGCTGTCGCTGCACGACATGGACCGGGCGACGGACGCCCGGCGCCGCGCCCATCTCGACCGCATCGCGCGGCGCCTGCACCGAATCGGGCCCCTGAACGCGATCGTGAATGTAAATGCGAGAACGCTTCCGTAACGATTTTCCGGGACAACTTGGATCCTGTTATCCGAGAAACCCCGAGGGATCATGCCGGTCGAACTGTCCGCAACGCAGGCGCTGACGCTCTGGCACACGGTCTCGCTCGATCAGGTGCGCGTGGAGAGCGGCGACCTGACGCTGCGGCAGATGGCCATTCTGCTCCATATCTACCTCGTGCCGCCGCCGCATACGGTGCGCGGCCTTGCCGCGACGCTGGGTGTGACCAAGCCGGTGATTACGCGGGCGCTGGACACGATGGGCGAGCGCGGGTTGGTGGAGCGGGTGCGCGACGACCGCGACCGGCGCAACGTCGTCATCAAACGCACCGTCACCGGCGCACTCTATCTTGAAAAGCTTGGCGATCTGATCATTGATCGTGGCCGTAGACTGTCGCTCTGATCCTCTTTCCCAAACCTCCTTGCATGTGAGCGTAATGACCCATTCCTTCGACCGCAGGCTTCATGCCTTTCGCCCGGATCTTGCGGAGGAGAGCCTGCGCGGTCATGTGGACGCTCTTGCCTATACCGCCGGCTCCTCCGCCGTCTGCTGCGTGCCGGTGATGCCGCTGCGGGCCGAGCCGGATCTTGGCTGCGGCGCCGATACGGAACTGCTGATCGGCGAGACCGTGCGCGTGCTCGACACCTCGCATGGCTGGGCTTGGGTCAAGGCGGACGCGGACAGCTATGTCGGCTATGTCCCGGATTTTGCCGTGGTCAGCATCCAGAAGAGCCCGACGCACATCATCACCGCGCCGCGGACCTTCGTCTATTCCGGTGCGGACCTGCGCTTTCCCACCGTGCAGGCGCTGTCGATGGGCAGCCGCATCACCGCCATCGACGAGCGCGGCACCCGTGGCACGCGCTATTTCCTGCTGGAGAACGGCCAGGCCGTCGTTGCCGGTCACTGCGCGCCGGTCGGCGAAGCGCCGCAGGGCGACTATGTCTCCATCGCCGCACGGTTCATCGAGACGCCCTACCTCTGGGGCGGCCGTTCCGGCTTCGGCATCGATTGCTCGGGCCTCGTGCAACTGTCGCTGATGATGACCGGCGTCGCCGCACCGCGCGACACCGACATGCAGGCCGCATCGCTCGGCCACGAGATCGCCCGAGAGGATCTGCGCCGCGGCGACCTCGTCTTCTGGAAGGGTCATGTCGCCATCATGGAAGACCAGGCGACCCTGATCCACGCTAACGGCAACACGATGACGGTGGCGCGCGAGGGGCTGGACGAGGCCATCGAGCGGATCGGCTGGCTCTACGAACAGCCGACCGCCTTCCGCCGGCCTGTGGAAAGCCTCTGACGCAAGACGATCAATAGCCGGCTGTGCGATCCACCAAATGCTCAAAAGGCAGGCCCGCTTCGTGGCGCTCGATCTGCGTTTCCACGTGACGGAAGAGCGCGCGGACATCCGACGCCGCGGCGGCATGCGGCGTCACGATGACGTTCGGCAACGTCCATAGCGGGCTATCGGCGTCCAGCGGTTCGGTGGAGAAGACATCGAGCGAGGCGCCGTGCAGCACGCCCGAGCGGATCGCCGCGACGATATCGGCCTCGACCTGGCTGCCGCCCCGCCCGGCATTGATGAAACCGGGCGCACCGAACGGTCCCTTACGGCTCAGTTTTGCGAACAACGCCGCATCGAACAGGCCGCGCGTCTCCGCCGTCAGCGGCAGGAGTCCGACGAGGAGATCGGTGCGCGCGAGGAAGGCGTCGAGACCGCTCCCGTCATAGGTCTCGATCCCCTCGATCGTCTTCGGCCGCCGCGACCAGCCGATGACGGTGAACCCCATCGTCTTCAGCTTGCGCGCCGCATCTTGGCCCAGCACGCCGAGGCCCATAACGCCGACGGTCATTTCGCGCGCCTCCGGCTGGGGACGTTCGGCCCAGAGGCCCTGCTTTGCCTGCTTTTCATAGGCAACATGCTGGCGTAGATGCAGCAGGCACTGCAGCACCACCCACTCGCTCATGCGGGTGGTCAGCGTCGGATCGACGAAGCGTATCAGCGGTACATCCGGCAATCCCGGCAGCGTCAGCACATGATCGACGCCGGCACCGCCGGAGAAGACGGCTTCAAGGTTCGGCGCACGGTCGAAGAGGTCGGGCTGCGACTTCCAGACCACGGCATAGCGGGCCTGCGACAGATCGCGCCCCGCATGGGCGGGATCGGCGCGGTTGATGACGTCGCGTCCGGGAAAGGCACGGACGAGGGCTGACTGAACCTCGTCCGCGTTGAACTTCAGGTCGATGACGATGGGAGCGGCGGTCGAGGGCATGATGGTTTCCGGAGGATCTGATCTGACGGCGGCCGTCTACTGGCGGACGGCGGGGACGGGCACGGCCTCAAGGTCGAAGGCGGCGGCCATGAGGGCCTTGGTATAGTCTTCGCGCGGCGCCGTGAAGATAGCCTCGGCCGGCCCCTTCTCCACGACCTTGCCGAGCCGCATGACGATCATATCGTTGGCCAGCGCCCGCACGACCTTGAGGTCATGGCTGATGAACAGATAGGCGAGGCCGTGGCGGGCCTGCAGGTCGCGCAGGAGATCGACCACCTGCGCCTGCACGCTCATGTCGAGCGCCGAGGTCGGCTCGTCCAGCATCACGAATTGCGGCTTTAGCACCATGGCGCGGGCGATGGCGATACGCTGGCGCTGGCCGCCGGAGAACTCGTGCGGGTAGCGCCAGCGCGTGGCCGCGTCGAGGCCCACTTCTTCCAGCGCCGCGGCCACGCGCGCATCGCGCTCCCGTGCCGACAGGGACGGCTCGTGCACCTGCAACCCTTCGCCGATGATGTCGGAGACGGCCATGCGCGGGCTGAGCGAGCCGAAGGGGTCCTGAAAGACGATCTGCATGCGCCGGCGCAGCGGCCGCATCTGGCTGAAGGAATAGCTTTCGATATTCTGGCCCTCGAAGCCGATGCGCCCCTGCGACCCGATGAGCCGGGTCAACGCAAGGCCGAGCGTGGTCTTGCCGGACCCGGATTCGCCGACGACGCCGAGCGTCTGCCCGGCGCGCAGCGTCAGGTCGATGCCATCGACGGCCTTCACGTGATCCACGGTCTTGCGCAGGAAGCCGGCCTTGATCGGAAACCAGACCTTCATATCCTTCGCCTCGATGACGATCGGCTTCGTCTCGTCGGATGCCGGCGGCTTGCCGCGCGGCTCGGAAGCGAGCAGATGGCGGGTATAGGCGTGCTGCGGATTGTTGAAGATCTCGGCCGTCGGCCCCGTTTCGACGATCCTGCCCTTCGTCATCACGCAGACGCGGTCGGCGATCTTGCGGACGATGCCGAGATCATGGGTGATGAACAGCATGGACATGCCATGCTCATCCTTCAACTGCTTCAGAAGCTCGAGGATCTGCGCCTGCACTGTCACGTCGAGCGCCGTGGTCGGCTCGTCGGCGATCAGCAGTTCCGGCCGGTTGGCGAGCGCCATGGCGATCATCACGCGCTGGCGCTGTCCGCCGGAAAGCTCGTGCGGATAGGCCTTCAGGCGTTTCTCCGGCTCGCGGATACCGACCTGCCGCAGGAGCTCCAGCACGCGCGGCCGCGCCTGCGCCGGCTTGATACCCTGGTGAAGATCGAGGATCTCGGCGATCTGCCGCTCGATCGAATGGAGCGGATTGAGCGACGTCATCGGCTCCTGGAAGATCATCGTGATGTCATTGCCGCGCACCTCCCTCAGCTCGGCATCGCCGATCTTCAGGAGGTCGCGCCCGTTGAACAGGATCTCACCCCCCGGATGGCTGGCGGCGGGATAGGGCAGAAGCTTCAGGATCGAATTGGCCGAGACCGACTTGCCGGACCCGGATTCGCCGACGAGTGCGACGACCTCGCCCTTCGCGATATCGAACGACACCCGATCGACCGCCAGAGACGTCTTGCCGCCCTGGTGGAAAGCCACGGAGAGATCGCGCACGGACAGGAGCGGTTCGGTCATGGGGACAGGGATTCCAGGAGGGTGGTGAGTGTGGGGATGTCAGGGGCGGCCATTTTGATCGAAGCGGCCTTCCGCACGCCATAGCGGAGGTTGTAGATTTCATCGACCTTCCGCAGATCACGATCATCGGTGAGGAAGAGCGAGCATTCACATCCAAAAGCTGTTGAAAGGTGAATGGCGTCAGGCAGTTTCAACCGTGTTTGCGACCGAAGCACGGCGGCATACCAGAGCACCTGCCGGGAAACGGGTTCGACATCCAGCCAAGCACACTGCCGCACCATATTATCATAACGAGAGATGAGTTCGTCATCGTGATTTTTATAGGGTTTGGTAAGAACCTCGGCCAGCGTGAGTTCACTGGTCAAAATAATGGGTGAATCGGCTGCCTCGGAGATCGAAATCACTTCGATCAATAAGGCTGAACGTTCCGATTTCTCTTCTGCGACGAAAATGAAGGCGTTCGTGTCGAAATAGATCCTTGGCGCCTTCCTCATTCATCATCCCATTCGTCCCGCAGCTCCCGTATCCGGCGAACAGCTTCCTCGGTATCTGTCGTCGATCCGCGCTTTTCCTTGTAAGCTCGAATATCTTTCAACAGATCCGCAAGTTCGATCGGTGCACCCGGCTCGCGATAGGTCGGAAGGAAGAGCGGAGTCTTCTCCGCTACGCCGCGTTCAGGCACATAGGGCGATATGTCCTGTTGTTCGATGACGATTCGAACCGTTGCGTCGGAGTCGAAGCCACTCCTGAGGTCATCAGGAAGTTTCGATGCGGGGTAATGAGCGCGCACGATCTTGTTCATCTCTCGTCCTTCCTTTGTATTGCCGTGCAACAATCATACCGCCAATACCTTCATCTGACGAGGTCACCCAAACGTCTTTCGCGGATCGAACGCGTCGCGCGCGGCCTCGCCGATGAAGATCAGGAGCGACAGCATGACCGACATCACCAGGAAGGCGGTGAGGCCGAGCCAGGGGGCCTGGAGGTTGGACTTGCCCTGCGCGATCAGCTCGCCGAGCGAAGGCGAGCCGGGGGGCATGCCAAAGCCGAGGAAGTCGAGCGAGGTCAGCGTGGTGATGGAGCCCGAGAGGATGAAGGGCAGGAAGGTGAGCGTGGCGACCATCGCGTTCGGCAGGAGATGCCGCCACATGATCGTGGCATTGCCGACGCCGAGCGCCCGGGCGGCGCGGACATATTCGAAGTTGCGCGCCCGCAGGAACTCGGCCCGGACCACGCCGACGAAGCCGACCCAGGAGAAGAGCAGCATGATACCGAGCAGCACGAAGAAGCCGGGCGGCAGGATCGCCGCGATGATCAGCAGGATGTAGAGTACCGGCATGGACGACCAGATCTCGATGAAACGCTGCATCAACAGGTCGGTCCACCCGCCGAAATAGCCCTGGATCGCACCGGCGGTGACGCCGACCACGGCCGACGCGATGGTCAGCGCCAGGCCGAAGAGCACCGAAATGCGGAAGCCGTAGATC
Source organism: Ferranicluibacter rubi (assembly GCF_011603255.1). Classification (GTDB taxonomy): domain Bacteria; phylum Pseudomonadota; class Alphaproteobacteria; order Rhizobiales; family Rhizobiaceae; genus Ferranicluibacter; species Ferranicluibacter rubi. The sequence continues at coordinate 656,152 of NZ_JAANCM010000001.1, forward strand.
GTGCGGGCCGCGACGTCGCGCGCCTGGTCGTCGGTGCCGAGCCAGTTGAAATTGCCGAGCGTGCAGCCGCGATCGGCCTCGCCTTGCGCGTAGCCGGAGCAGCGTTCCGCCGCGTTCATCGTCCAGAAGGGGGCCGTGGGTGCGGAATGCGGGATGTTGGAATTGGCGCTGCGGTAGGAATAGCGGATCGGCGGCCAGACCATCCAGCCATTCGCCTCGATCTCCTCGCGGATGAAGTCGGAGGCGTAATCGGTCTCGGCCAGAAAGCCGCCGAACCTGTCTTCGGGATAGTTGACCAGCACAGGCACCATCAGTTCGCCCTTATAGGAGACGAGGATCGGGCGGTCGTTGGCGATGAACTCGGCGCAGAGGCTGAAGCCGAAGAGCGCGAGAAAGATCCAGAACGACCAGTAGCCGCGCCGGTTGGCCTTGAAATTCTCCCAGCGGCGCTTTGCGACGGGCGACAATCGTCCGGGTCTGGCAACGGTCACGATATCAGGGTTCGCGGTGATGTCCGTCATCAGACGTCCCTCTGCTCGAAGTCGATGCGTGGATCGACCCAGGTGTAGATGAGGTCCGACAGCAGGCTGACGACAAGCCCCATCAGCGAGAAGATGAACAGCGTGCCGAAGACGATCGGATAGTCCCGCTTGACGACGGCGTCGTAGCCGAGACGGCCGAGGCCATCGAGCGAGAAGATGTATTCGGTCAAGAGCGAGCCCGTGAAGAAGGCGGAGATGAAGGCCGCGGGGAAGCCGGCGATGATGATCAGCATGGCGTTGCGGAAGACATGGCGATAGAGCACCTGCCGCTCCGCCAGCCCCTTGGCGCGGGCGGTAACGACATATTGCTTGCGGATCTCGTCGATGAAGGAATTCTTGGTCAGCAGCGTCGTGGTGGCGAAGGCCGATAGCAGCAGCGTGATCAGCGGCAGCGTCATGTGCCAGAGATAGTCGAGGATCTTCTGCCACCAGCTCAGCTGGCTGAAATTGTCCGAGACGAGGCCGCGCAGCGGGAACCAGTCGAGGAAGGAGCCGCCGGCAAAAAGCACGATCAGCAGGATGCCGAACAGGAAGCCCGGAACGGCATAGCCGACGATGACGATGCCGGAGGTCCAGACGTCGAAGCGCGAGCCGTCCGACACCGCCTTCTTGATGCCGAGCGGAATGGAGATCGCGTAGGAGAGGACGAGGATCCACAGGCCGAGCGAGATCGACACCGGCATCTTGTCGAGGATGAGGTCGATCACGGACGTGTTGCGGAAGAAGCTCTCGCCGAAATCGAAGCGCGCATAGTTCCACATCATCGTCAGGAAGCGCTCCAGCGGCGGCTTGTCGAAGCCGAACTGTTTTTCGAGCTTGGCGACGAAGTCGGGATCGAGCCCCTGCGCGCCGCGATAGCTGCCGCCGCTCTGGTCGCCGCCGGAGGCACTCGCAAGATCGCCACCGCCACCCGACAGGCGGTCGCCGCCCTGGTTCGGCCCGGTGAGGTCGGCGATGACCTGCTCGACCGGACCGCCGGGCGCGAACTGGACGACGGCAAAGGAGATGGCCATGATGCCGATGATCGTCGGGATCATCAGGAACAGACGGCGCAGAATATAGCCGCCCATCAGACCCGTACTCCGGCCCGGACTCTGGCCCAGCCTCTGGTCATGATGACGCCGCTATGGCCCCTCTTGTCGTTCAACCCGATTTTCCAATGTCCGATCAATGCGCTGACGTTCCCGTTCCTGATTCGCGGTCTGCCTTATGAAAAGCAGGCCAGTCTGACGTGCAAGGCTTTCATGGAGCTTTCGCGGCGGCCGACCACCAGATCGCGGGAAAGCCGACACTGTATTCCGGCAGGTTTTCAGGATGCGTGAGGTCTCGTGCGTAGGCGATCCGCATGTCGCGCGAGGCGTAGGTCGGAATGACGATCTGCTTGGCCAGCAGCACCCGGTCGAGCGCTTTCGTCGCAGCCACCAGGTCGTCGCGATCTTTTGCGAAGATCACCTTGCGGATCAGGGCATCGACACCCGGATCGGCAAGACCGGAGAAATTCTGCGATCCTTCGCGCGTGGCGGCCGTCGTGCCCCAGAATTCCGTCTGCTCGTTGCCCGGGTTGAGAGACTGCGCCCAGCCGAGGTAGATCGCGTCGAAATCCTTCGACCGCCAACGATTGGTGTACTGGGAGCTATCGACGGTGCGAACCCGTGCCTCGATCCCAATCTTTCGCAGGTTCTGGCTGAAGGGCAAGGCGACCCGTTCGATCGTCGTGCCGTCGAGCAGGATCTCGAATGTCAGCGGCTTACCCGTCTTCGTCTCGATCATCCGGTTGCTCTTCAGCTCATAGCCCGCTTCCTTCAGAAGTCCGATGGCCTTGCGCAGATTGTCCCGCAGCTTTGCCGGATCTCCACCAACGGGATTTGTGTAGGGCTTGGTGAAAACGGTCGGCGGAACCTTGTCCTTCAGCTCCGTCAGGATGTCCAGCTCACGCCCCTCCGGAAGTCCCGAGGACGCCAGTTCGGTCGGGAAGAAGAAGCTGTCGATGCGATCATACTCGTTGTAGAAGATCGTCCGCTTCAACTCCTCGAAATCGAAGGCGTAGTTGAGCGCCTCCCGCACCCTGACGTCCTTGAACGGATCGCGCCGCAGGTTGAGAATGAAGCCCACCATGACGCCGCTGTCCCGGCTGTCGTTCTCCAGCCGCTCGAGCTTGATCCGGCCGTCCTTGACGGCGGGAAAATCATAGGATGTCGCCCAGCGTCTGGCCGAATTCTCCCACCGGTAGTTCGCATTGCCCGACCGAAAAGCCTCGAACGCGACGTCGAGATCTGCAAAATACGTGAAACTGATCGTTCCGAAGTTGTTCTGCCCCACATTGACGTTCAGGTTCCTGCCCCAGTAGTCGTCCCGCCGTTCGTAGCGGACGGTCGAACCGGCTTTCATGGACGTCATCTTGTAGGGGCCGGAGCCCATGGGCATTTCGAGCGTCGTGCGTGCGATATCCCGTGGCTGCCCTTCCGCGTCCTTTCCTTCCCACCAGTGTTTGGGCACGATGAGAAGGCTGCCGGCCACCTTCGGCAATTCCCGGTTTCCAACCTCGTCGAAGGAGAAGGTCACCTCCCGTTCGCCCGTCTTCTCCACCTTGGTGATATGACCGTAATAGGATGCTGCCTTGGGATCGAGCTCCTTGGCCTTGTCGAAACTGAAGATCACGTCCTCCGGCGTCACCGGCGTGCCGTCCGCCCATGTCGCTTCCGGCCGGAGACGGAATTTCGCCCAGGCAAAATCATCGGGAAAGGCGACCGCCTCGGCCAGCAGGCCGTAATCCGTGAGAACTTCGTCCATGGAGGGCTTCATCAGCGTTTCGAACACCAGCCCGACGGACATGCCGGAAGCGCTGGAAACGGGACCGACCACGCCTGCGGCCATCTCGCCTTTGGCCAGCACCGGGTTGAACGTGTCGAACGTGCCCATGGTGGCCAGCCGGACCTCGCCCCCCTTCGGCGCCTGCGCGTTCACATAGTCGAACTGCTTGAACCCTTGCGGATATTTCAGTTCGCCGACGGTCGACATGCCGTGGCGCCATTGCGGGTCCTGCGCCTGCACGGGACTTGAAAAGACGGAGGGTGCGAGGAAGGCGGCGGCGATGAGGCCTAGGGTGCCAAAGGTCAGTGCCGGTGTCGTCCTGCTCGTCGTCTGCCGCATGCGGTTCGTCTCCATGGTCGCGTTCGAAGCACACAATAGGCGAAATGCGGCCGATTGACAGGCGCGGCTCCGGGCAGGGCCTGAAATCCGCCTTCACATCGGCTTGACCGCAAGTCTGACACAAAGACCGTGTGAGAAAGATCCCTCTCTACGACCCACGCACGATCACGCCCACGCCCGACCACGACAGCACCGGACACACCCGCATGACATCGTCTCTCACAAGATTTTCCGCCGGCGCAGGATTTTCAGCCGGCGCCAGAGTCTCGACCGGATGGGCGACCAGAGCGTTCATCGCGGCCGCTCTCATCCTGCCGCTCGGCCTCCAGCCCGCCCTTTCGGCAGAGCCGCAGCCGGCCAAGCAGCTGTTCGGCGGCATGACGCTTCCCAGCAGGACGGCGCCCGCCTCCTTCGGCTCCTACGCCAAGGGGTGCCTGTCCGGCGCGGTCGCGCTGCCGGCCGACGGGCCGACCTGGCAGGCCATGCGGCTCTCGCGCAACCGGCGCTGGGGTAATCCACACATGATCATGTTTCTCGAGCGCTTCTCGCGCGATGCGGCCGAGATCGGCTGGGGATCGGGCATCCTGCTCGGCGATATCTCCCAGCCCCGCGGCGGGCCGATGCTGACGGGCCATGCCTCCCACCAGATCGGGCTCGATGCGGACATCTGGTTCCAGCCCAAGCCCGCGCGGGCGATGAGCGTGGCGGAACGCGAACGGAAGCCGTTCGTGTCCATGCTCGACAAGACCAAGTTCCTCACCGTCAACCCGGAGCGCTGGACGCCGACCCATGCGCGGCTGCTGATGCGGGCCGCGAGCGAACCGGAGGTCGATCGGGTGTTCGTCAACCCGGCGATCAAGAAGAAGCTGTGCGAGACCTGGACCGGCGACCGGACGGCGATGGGCAAGATCCGGCCGATCTACGGCCACGACGAGCATTTCCATATCCGCATCAAGTGCCCGGCCGATTCGCCCGGCTGCAAGCCGCAGGCGGCCGTGGCGCCCGGCGACGGCTGCGACAAGTCGCTCGCCTGGTGGTTCACCCAGGAGCCCTGGGCCAAGCCCAAGCCCAACCCGGATGCAAAGCCGGTCAAGCCGCGCTTCGTCATGCTGTCCGATCTGCCGCAGGCCTGCAGCGGCGTGCTGGCCGCGCCATCCTCGTCGGAAGCCGCATCGACCTTCGGTGGCGCAGTTCCGGTCTCTGCGCCGGCGCCGGCCTCGGCCTTCGTCCCCGCCGCGCCCGACGCCATCATGCCACCCGCCACGATTGACGATCCCTCCGTTCCCGTGCCCACGCGCCGTCCGGTTGCCGGCGGGGTACAGTGACGCGTCCGCACTTTCCTCTTGAATCGATTTAGGTTCCGGGAAATATGAGCGAAGAGGATGATGCGGAGGACGCAATGACGGCTCGCAAATGCATGGCGCTGATCGCGCATGACCTGAAGAAACAGGACATGGCGGAATTCGCCAAGGCCCACGAGAGCGTGCTGGCGGACTGGTGGATCGTCGCCACCGGCACCACGGGCGGTCGCGTGCAGGAGGCCTGCCCTGGCCTCGACGTGACGCGGCTGAAAAGCGGGCCGCTCGGCGGCGACCAGCAGATCGGTGCGCTGATCGCCACCGGCGATGTCGATCTCCTCATCTTCTTCATCGATCCGCTGACGGCGCTGCCGCACGATGTCGATGTTAAGGCCCTGACGCGGCTGGCAACCGTCTACGACATCCCCATGGCGCTCAACCGCGCGACGGCCGAGCGCCTGGTGGATTTCCGGCCGCTCTCAGCACCGGGCGCCGTTACAGTTTGTCAGGGGTAAGTGGAATCCGGTTATCCCGAAGAGACAAACGACGACAAAGGAATCGAGAGTCTGGCTGGTTCAGAATGAACCTGACAGACTCTCGTCTCGACTTTTGCACTGGAGCGGTTCGGCAAAACATGCGAAGCGCTTTCCGCCCGCTGATCCCGGTCGCCCGATCCCATTAGCCCGATCCCTCAGGAGGTTTCATGTCCGCGTCTGCAGAAACGGTTCCCGGTCTCGCCTTTCCCATCCTGATCGGCGATATCGGCGGCACCAATGCCCGTTTCGCGCTGCTGAACGACGAGACCTCGGAACCGGTGGTGTTTCCCGTGGTGCCGACCGGGGGCTATCCGAGCATTCAGGCAGCCCTCGAAACCAGCATTCTCCCGCAAGCAACCGTTCGTCCGCGCTCGGCCATCATCGCGGTTGCAGCCCCGGTCAAGGGCGACGAGATCCCGCTGACCAATGCCGGCTGGGTCATCACGCCGGCCGACATGATCGCGACGCTCGGCCTGTCGGACGTCATCGTTCTCAACGATTTCGAGGCGCAGGCGCTCGCGGTGGCCGCCATCGCCAAGACCGACTGCGCGCAGATCGGCACCGGCGAGCCGCTGGAAAGCGCCTCCTGCGCCGTTCTTGGCCCCGGCACGGGCCTCGGCGTGGCCGGTCTTCTGCACACGCACGCCACTTACTTCCCGGTGCCCGGCGAGGGCGGCCATGTGGATATCGGCCCGCGCACGCCGCGCGATACCGCCATCTGGCCGCATCTGGAGACGATCGAGGGCCGGATTTCGGCCGAGCAGCTGCTCTGCGGCCGCGGCATCGTCAATATATACCAGGCGATCTGCCACACCGACGGGCTGATGCCCGAACACACCGACCCGGCCGATGTGACGTCGGCGGCCCTTGCCGGCACCGACGCGGCCTGCATTGAGACGCTGTCGCTCTTTGCCGGCTATCTCGGCCGGGTGGCGGGCGACATGGCGCTGATCTTCATGGCGCGCGGCGGCGTCTATCTCGCCGGCGGCATTTCGCAGAAGATCCTGCCGGCGTTGCAGCAGCCGGAATTCCGCGCCGCCTTCGAGGACAAGGCGCCGCATTCGGCGCTGATGCGCTCGATCCCGACCTATGTGGTCACCCATCCTTTCGCAGCCCTTGCCGGCCTTGCGGCCTTTGCGCAGACCCCGGCCCGCTTCGGCGTGGCCACCACCGGGCGCCACTGGAAGGCCTGACCGGAACCGAAAAGGGCCGAGACTCGCCAAACGGCTCCGGAGGCACTATAGAGCGCGGCGCAAGCATCCGATAAGGACCGCCCGGTCAGGGAAAGAGCTTTTGAAAGATCAGAAGAAGAAGCACACGCCAGTGGACGCCGAGACGATCACCAGCGTGCTCAAGCGGGTCGCGCGGGAGAACGGGCGGGCACATATCAAGGGCTATCTGTTCGCCATCGCCTGCCTCGCGCTGGTCGCAGCCTCCACGGCGTTCACGGCCTGGATCATGGAAGCCGTGGTCAACGAGGCCTTCGCCAACAAGCGCGCCGACATGGTGCTCATCATCTGCGCCGCCATCTTCGTCGCCTTCGTCGTGCGCGGCTTCGCCACCTACGGGCAGGCGGTCGCCTTGTCGAAGATCGGCAACAATATCGTCGCCAGCTATCAGCGCCGGCTGTATTCGCACCTGATGGCGCTCAGCGTCGGCTATTTCACCGATGCCCGCTCGGCCCGCATTTCCGCCAAGATCAGCCAGAACGTGTCGGGCATCCGCGACGTGCTCAACATGACGGTCACCTCGATCGCGCGCGATCTGCTGACGCTGATCGCGCTGATCGGCGTCATGCTCGGCAAGGACTGGGTGCTGACGATCATCGTCTTCCTCATCGCGCCGCCGCTGCTGATCGGCCTTCGCTACGTGTCGCGCCGGCTGCGCAATGCGACGCGCGAATCGGTCGAGATCAACAGCCACGTGCTCGGCGCCATGCAGGAGACGATCCAGGGGATCACGATCGTCAAGGCCTTCACCATGGAGGAGCAGCTGAAGGGCAAGGTCGAGGCGATCATCCAGCGAGCGGAAAACCGCGCGAACCGCATCGCCCGCCTCTCCGAGCGCACCGCGCCGATGACCGAGACCTTTGCAGGCTTCGCGATCGCCAGCGTTCTCGGCTATGCCGCCTTCCGCTCGATCTACGACAATGTGCCGCCCGGCGCCTTCTTCTCCTTCGTCACCGCCCTCCTGATGGCCTACGATCCGGCCCGGCGCCTCGCGCGCTTGCAGGTGTCGCTGGAGCGTGCTGCGGTCAATGCGCGGATGATCTACGAGGTGCTCGACACGGTGCCGCACCAGCGCGACCAGCCGGATGCGAAGGCGCTGGAGGTGTCCTCGGCGACGATCACCTTCAACAATGTCCATTTCGCCTATGGCAATGGCGACGCGATCCTGAAGGGCGTCAGCTTCGTGGCTGAAGGCGGCAAGACCACGGCGCTGGTCGGCCCGTCCGGTGCCGGCAAGTCGACGGTCATCAGCCTCATTCCGCGCTTCTACGACCCCTCTGTCGGCGAGATCCTGATCGACGGGCAGGACATCGCCCACATCACCAAGCTGTCGCTGCGCAACGGCCTCGCCTATGTCTCGCAGCAGCCTTATCTCTTCGAAGGCTCGATCGGCGACAACATCCGCTACGGCCGGCCGGAGGCGACCGACGAAGAGGTCTACGAGGCGGCCCGGCTTGCCTATGCGCACGACTTCATTCTCGCCCAGCCGCAGGGCTACGATACGCCGGTCGGTGAAAACGGCGTCACCCTGTCCGGCGGCCAGCGCCAGCGCCTCTCGATCGCCCGCGCGCTCGTCCGGCGCGCGCCCATCCTGCTGCTGGACGAGGCGACGTCCTCGCTCGACACCGAATCGGAATCCGCGGTGCAGAAGGCGCTCGACCATGCCATGGACGGCCGGACCGTCGTGGTGATCGCGCACCGGCTCTCCACCATCGTCAATGCCGACAAGATCATCGTCATGCGCGATGGCCTGGTGGTCGAGGAAGGCTCGCATACGGAGCTTGCGGATCGCAAGGACGGGCTTTACGCTCGCCTTCACAATCTCCAGGGCAGCCAGCCGGCCGCCACCATCGAAGATCTGGTCGCGGGCGAAGATCTGGTCGACAGCACGGAAAAGACGCCATGAGCCTTACGATATGAGCCCCACCGCATGAGCAATCCGGATATGAAACTCGTCGTCGTGGGCGCGGCGGGCCGCATGGGCCAGACGCTGATCCGCACGATCCACGCCATGCCGGGCGTCACCCTGTCGGCCGCCGTCGAGCGCTCCGGCTCGGCTTTCATCGGGCGGGATGCCGGCGAGATCGCGGGCCTCGGACCGACCGGTATCCTCGTCACGGACGATCCGCTGCGCGCCTTCGTCGAGGCCGAAGGCGTCCTCGATTTCACGGCACCGGCTGCCAGCGTCGAATTCTCCGGACTGGCCGCACAGGCCCGTATCGTCCACGTCATCGGCACGACCGGATGCTCGCCCGCCGACGAAGCGCGGTTCGCGGCGGCTGCCCGGCACGCGCGCGTGGTCAAGTCCGGCAATATGAGCCTCGGCGTCAATCTGCTCGGCGTTCTCGTGCAGCAGGCCGCCCGTGCCCTGCCCGCCGCCGGATGGGATCTCGAGATTCTCGAAATGCACCACAAGCACAAGGTGGACGCGCCGTCCGGCACGGCGCTGCTTCTGGGCGAAGCGGCCGCGCGCGGCCGCGGCATCGACCTTCAAACCCAGTCCGTGCGCGTGCGCGACGGCCATACCGGGCCGCGGCCCGAGGGCACGATCGGCTTTGCGACACTGCGCGGCGGCTCGGTCATCGGCGAACACTCCGTCATCCTCGCCGGCGAAGGCGAGACCGTGACGCTGTCCCATTCCGCGACCGACCGCTCGATCTTCGCACGCGGCGCCGTGACGGCAGCCCTCTGGGCGCGGTCGCAGAAGCCCGGTTACTATTCCATGCTGGACGTGCTGGGGCTGACGGCCTGAGCCTTTCGCCTCCCTTCGTCTGCCCTTTTGCCCGACTGAAACACACAATGAGGAATGAACGATCATGAGCGGCACTCTTGTCCTGGTGCGTCACGGCCAGAGCGAATGGAACCTGAAGAACCTCTTCACTGGCTGGAAGGACCCCGACCTGACCCCGCTCGGGATCGAGGAAGCCGAAACAGGCGGCAAGGCGCTCGCGGCCACCGGCCTCAAATACGACATCGCCTTCACCTCCGACCTGACGCGCGCGCAGAAGACGCTGAAGATCATTCTCGACGCCGTCGGCCAGCCCGAGCTCGAGACGATCCGCGACCAGGCGCTCAACGAGCGCGACTATGGCGACCTCTCCGGCCTCAACAAGGACGACGCACGCGCCAAGTGGGGCGAGGAGCAGGTGCATATCTGGCGCCGCTCCTACGACGTGCCCCCTCCGGGCGGCGAAAGCCTGCGCGACACCGGCGCCCGCGTCTGGCCCTACTACCTCACCGAAATCCTGCCGCGCGTGCTCAAGGGCCAGACGGTCCTCGTCGCCGCCCACGGCAATTCGCTGCGCGCACTGGTCATGGTGCTCGACCGCCTGACCAAGGAAGAGATCCTGAAGCTCAACCTCGCAACCGGCGTCCCCATGGTCTACACGCTCAACGCCGATTCGACCGTCGCGTCGAAAGAGGTCCTGGGCGACATGTCCGGCGCGCACTGACGCCCGCCTGAAAATGCCGGCGGGGATGGATCATACCTTCCCCGCTTCCCAGCCGAGCATGGCGCGCTTGCGCGTCAGGCCCCAGTGGTAGCCGGTGAGCGCGCCGCTCTTGCCGAGAGCCCGGTGGCAGGGGACGACGAAGGAGATGGGGTTGCGGCCGATGGCGGCGCCCACGGCGCGTGATGCCTTGGGCTGGCCGATGCGGCCGGCGATGGCCGAATAGGTCTCGGCCCGTCCCATGGGAATGTCGAGCAGTGCCTGCCAGACCCGCACCTGAAAATCCGAGCCGATCAGCACGACCCGCAGCGGCTGCTCGGCCTCCCAGCGCTCGGCCTCAAAAATCCGCGCGGCATAGGGTGTGGTGGCCGCGATGTCCTCGACATAGGTCGCGTTCGGCCAGCGCCCGGCCATATCGCCAAAACTCTCCCGCTCCTGCCCCGCATCGTTGAAGGCGAGACCGGCAAGACCGCGCTCCGTGACCATGATCAGCGCTGTGCCGAAGGGCGACGGGTGGAAGCCGTAGCGGATGGTCAGGCCCCCGCCCCGCAGCTTCCATTCGCCCGGCGACATCGCCTCATGCGTCACGAACAGGTCGTGCAGGCGCCCCGGGCCGGACAGTCCGAGTTCAAAGCTTGCCTCCAGAAGCGGCAGGCCTTCCTGGCCCAGCAGGCGCTTGGCGTGGTCGAGCGTCACGGCCTGCAGGAAGGCTTTCGGCGAGAGGCCCGCCCAGCGGGTGAAGGTTCGCTGGAGATGCGTCGGCGATTGTCCGAGCCGCGCGGCGATGTCGTCGAGACCCGGCTGATCGCGGTAATCGTCGGTCAGCAGCTCCACCACGCGGCAAACGGTTTCATAGTCGGTGCCCTCGGGCGTGATCTCCGTCGTCAGGCGCGGCATGATCGTCATCCTCGTCTCCTTCTTCGCCCTTTGATCGGCGGCGCGCACGAAAGCGCTTGGCCGAGATCATCACATCCAGGCCGCTGCCGCCACCCGATTTCCGATCTCATCCCCGCCGCTTCACCGTCGCCAGTGCGCCGGAAAAGGCGGTGGCGAAGGTCTCACGGTCGTCGCGATTGAGGAAGGAGCCGATATCGGTCGCGCGCACCCGATCGCGGACATGCATGGAGACGATGCCGATCTCGTCATGGCGGGCGACATCGAAGCGGGTCCAGAACGGGTTGAACCGGTGTTCGGTCATGCGGCCGCTGGCGGTGAACTTGCGCACCGCGACATCGTCCCTGGAAATGCTGACCTCCTCGCGCATTCGGGCCGAGCGGTTGTTGAGCCAGAAGGCACCGAAGAGGCCCACAAAATCCAGCCCGAAGAAGAACACGACGGGCCACGCACCGATGACGAGGAACACGAAGACATGGACGAGGCTCATCAGCGCGGCGATGAGGAAGACGACGCGCAAGCCCTTGGTGCCGAGCGAGCGATAGGGTGTCAGCTCGGCGGCGAAAACCGGCTTGTCAGCAGTGCGCATGTCGGCGTTGCCATCGTTCATGGCACGCCAGTATAGAGAAGACATGAAAGAGCCGAAACCGAAATCCGTGAAGCTTGCGGCCCTCCAGCCAGCGTCAAAGCCGCGCATGTCCAAAGCGACGGCAAAACCGCGCAAGCCGAAGAGTGCCTATTCCACCGAGGAGGTCGAGGAAATCTTCCGCCGCTTCTCCGTGCAGCGGCCGGAGCCGAAGGGCGAGCTGAACTACGTCAACCCGTTCACGCTGGTCGTCGCGGTGGCGCTGTCGGCACAGGCGACGGATGTGGGGGTCAACAAGGCGACAAAGGCGCTCTTTGCCATCGCGGATACGCCGGAAAAGATGCTGGCGCTCGGGGAGGATGCGGTGCGCGAGCATATCCGCACCATCGGGCTCTATCGCAACAAGGCGAAGAACGTCATCGCGCTCAGCCGTATGCTGGTCGAGGATTTCGACGGGGAGGTGCCGCGCGACCGGGACGAACTGGTGAAGCTGCCCGGCGTCGGGCGCAAGACCGCCAATGTCGTGCTCTCCATGGCCTTCGGTCAGGCGACGATCGCGGTGGATACGCACATCTTCCGCATCGCCAACCGCATCGGCCTTGCCCCGGGCAAGACGCCGGATCAGGTCGAGGATCACCTCGTCCGGGTCATCCCCAACCATTACCTCTACCACGCGCATCACTGGCTGATCCTGCACGGGCGCTACACCTGCAAGGCGCGCCGTCCCGAATGCGAGCACTGTATCATCGCGGATCTCTGCAAGGCGGCGGAGAAGACGAACACCATCCCGGCGCCGCTGGTCGCGCTGCCGCCGCAGGTGTTCTGACGCTTAGCGCCGCTCGGTGAGGCTGTAGAGCAGGGCTGCGGCCGGCAGGGCGAAGCCGAGGAGCGAGGCGCCCCACCAGCCGTAATGCGCGTAGAGCCAGGCACCGGCTGCCGAGCCCACCGCGCCGCCGAGGAACGACGTCGCCATATAGAGGCCGTTCAGCCGGCTGCGATGCGCGTCGCCAAGCACGTAGATCGCCCGCTGCCCGAGCACGAGGGTCGTGGACACCGCGAAATCGAGACCGAAGGCAGCAAGCGTCAGCACGACGAGCGCGACCGTCGAGCCTTGCGGGGCGAGATGCGTGACGAGAAAGGCACAGGCACCGCCGACCAGCGCGATGCGGGTCGCCGCAAAGCTCAAGCCCCTGTCGGCGAGGCGCCCGGCAATGGGGGCTGCCAGCGCGCCGGCCGCACCCGCAAGCGCGAAGAGCGCGATGCCGACCTGCGACAGGCCGAAGGCCGGGCTTGCCAGCAGAAGCGGCGTCACCGTCCAGAAGACGCTGAAGGCCGCGAACATGCAGCCCTGATAGGCCGCACGACGGCGCAGCACGGGTTGCGTCGCAAACAGCCGCGGCAGCGAGCCGATCAGCGCGCCGTAGCCAAGCCGGGACGCCGGCATGCGGCGCGGCAGGACGCGGGCAAGAAAGAGTACGAGGCCGGTCATGGCAAGCGCCGAGAGCACGAAGACCATGTGCCACGGCAGGAAGGCCGCAATGAAGCTCGAGACGGGGCGGGCGAGCATGATGCCGACCATCAGGCCGCTCATGACGTTGCCGACCGCGCGTCCGCGCTCTGCCGCCGGCACCATCTGCGCCGCATAGGGAACGATGATCTGCACGGCCACGCAGCAGAGCCCGATGGCGAAGGCCGACGCCAGAAAGGCCGCCGCCTGCGTCAACAGGCCGGCCGACAGCACGGCGAGGATCGACAGGCCGAGCATCATAAGGATCAGCTTGCGGTTTTCGAAGAGATCGCCCAGCGGCACGATCAGCAACAGCCCGAGGCCGTAGCCGAGCTGCGTCAGCATGACGATCAGCCCTGCCGCGTCCGGCGACAGGCCGAGCGAGGCACCGATCGGCCCGACGAGCGGCTGGGCGTAATAGAGGTTCGCGACGATGAGGCCGCAGGCCGCCGCGAGAACGAGGTTCAGGCGCGCCGAAAGTCCGGTCGCCTCCGGTTCTCCCGTCACGTCTGGCTCCGATATCGTGGCCGTCATGAACGCTCTCCGTTTTCCCAGGCTCCATTCCCAAGCCGCATTTTGAAAAGGCCCTTCTCCCGAGAGCCTGCTCCCGCGACCCAAAGGTGGCATCCCGCGGGAGACAAGCGATCGATATGCCACGCCTGCCCTGCCGTCCGCAACGCGGCATTTGCACGCGGAAAGCGCCGGGCGTGAGAGGTCGAAGGCCGATAAGATCTTCCCAAGCGCGAGAATTCGCGTAAGACCGAACCCCGGCCACAGAGTTTTTCCAGGCGGGGTTCATGACCACATTCGACGTCCTGACGATCGGCAATGCCATCGTCGATATTATCGCACGCTGCGAAGAGCGGTTTCTCACCGACAACGGCATCATCAAGAGCGCGATGAACCTCATCGACGCCGAGCGCGCCGAGCTTCTCTATTCGCGCATGGGCCCGGCGCTCGAAGCCTCCGGCGGCAGCGCCGGCAATACGGCGGCCGGCATTGCGAGCCTTGGCGGCAAGGCTGCCTATTTCGGCAAGATCGCCAACGACCAGCTGGGCGAGATCTTCACCCACGACATCCAGGCGCAGGGCGTGCATTTCCGCACGCAGCCGCTCGACACCTTTCCGCCGACGGCACGCTCGATGATCTTCGTGACCGAGGATGGCGAGCGCTCCATGAACACCTATCTCGGCGCCTGCGTCGAGCTCGGCCCGGAAGACGTCGAACCGGATGTCGTCGCCAATGCCGCCGTCACCTATTTCGAGGGCTATCTCTGGGATCCGCCGCGCGCCAAGGAAGCCATCCGCGACGCGGCGCGCATTGCGCATGCGAACGGCCGGGAGGTCTCCATGACCCTGTCCGACAGTTTTTGCGTCAACCGTTACCGGGCCGAATTCCTGGAGCTGATGACGAGCGGCACGGTGGATATCGTGTTCGCCAACCGGGCCGAGGCGCTGGCGCTCTACGAGACGGAGGATTTCTCCGACGCGCTGAGCCGGCTCTCGCGGGACTGCCGCCTGGCGGCGGTGACGATGAGCGAGGAAGGCTCGATCATCGTGCGGGGCGAGGAGCGGATCAAGATCGAGGCGACCAAGGTTTCGCGCGTCGTGGATACGACGGGTGCCGGCGATCTCTATGCCGCGGGCTTCCTGTTCGGCTACACCGCGGGCAAGCCGCTCGACATCTGCGGCAAGCTCGGGAGCCTTGCCGCCGGCATCGTGATCGAGCAGGTCGGTCCCCGCCCGATGCTGTCGCTGAAGGATGCGGCCGCAAAAGCGGGCCTTCTTTAGCGTTTCACCTCGGCACGGCGGCTACTTGAACGCCTCGCCGGGGTAGGCGCCCCAGATCTCGGTCTGGACGATCCAGCCTTCCGCCCCTTGCGCTTCGGCCTTGCACCATTCGCCGGTGCACTGGCCGATGTGCAGCATCACGCCCGGCTCGATGCGGGCGACGATGCTGGCGTTCGATTGCGGCTCGCGGCGCATGTTGACCAGCACGCCCTGCCCCTTGCCGCGCATCCACGGGGCGGCAAGCGCCGTGCGGGCGCCGGAAAGAAGCGCCTGATTGACCCAGCCTTCCGTGCCGTCGGCATCGCGCACGCGCCGCCAGTTGTCGTATTCCTGAATGATCTCGACCGGCACGCCGGTTTTCAGGTAGCGCCACGAGACGGCATAATCGACGCTCGGGCCGACGCGCAGGTTGACGCTCTTCGATTTCAGGCTGACGAAACGCGGCAGCGGAAGGCCGCTCGCCCCCTTGGCCGCCTGCGCCCATGCCGGGTCGGCGATACCGGATATGGTGAAGGCCGCAAGGAGCGCGGCCATGAGGCCACGCCTCGCATTCACACTGAACTGCGCGATCACACTGAGATGGAACTGGCGCATGGCGAAATCCGTTTTCCGAACCGGTCGAACAAGGTGCGCATCGTCAGCGGAGCGCCCGGAGGCCGGAGCGCCGCGCGTCGGTAAGGACGCGCGAAGGTCGCTCCGAGACGTCAAGCCTGCACGGTATCGAGAACCTCCGGTCATCCCGGTCGCTTCGAAGGCAGGCTGTGTTGGTCTTCCCGTGCGTCTCTGCTAGATAACGCTCTGGGATACGATCCATCATCTTGGTTAAGAAGCCGTCAACGCGATGGTCCGCCTGGCGCGGATCGGGGGAGAGATTTGACGATGACGCAGAGACAGAAGCCGACGGTCTACATCACCCGCAAGCTGCCCGACATCGTCGAGACCCGCATGCGCGAGCTCTTCGATGCGGAACTCAACATCGACGACACCCCGCGCAGCCATGACGAGCTGGCTGCCGCCATGGCCCATGCCGACGTGCTGGTGCCCACCGTCACCGACCGGATCGACGCTGGCCTGATCGAGCAGGCGGGGCCACGGCTCAAGCTGATCGCGAGCTTTTCCAACGGCGTCGACAATATCGACGTGGACGCCGCCGCGCGCCGCGGCATCACGGTGACGAACACGCCTGCCGTGCTCACCGAGGACACGGCCGACATGACGCTGGCGCTCATTCTCGCCGTGCCCCGGCGGCTCGTGGAAGGGGCTGCCATTCTCGCCGACCGCCGCCACGACTGGGCCGGCTGGTCGCCCAACTGGATGCTCGGACGGCGGATTTCCGGCAAGCGCATCGGCATCGTCGGCATGGGCCGCATCGGCACCGCCGTCGCGCGCCGCGCCAAGGCCTTCGGTCTCTCCATCCACTATCACAACCGCCACCGCGTCAGCGCGGAGACCGAGGCATCGCTGGAGGCGACCTACTGGGACAGCCTCGACCAGATGCTTGCACGCGTCGATTTCGTGTCGGTCAACTGCCCCTCGACGCCCGCGACCTATCACCTTCTCTCCGCCCGCCGTCTGCAGCTCATGCAGCCGACGAGCTACCTCGTCAACACCGCCCGTGGCGGCATCGTCGACGAGACCGCGCTCATCAAGTGCCTGCGCGAGGGCCGGATCGCCGGTGCCGGGCTCGACGTCTACGAGAACGAGCCGGCCATCAACCCGAAACTCGTAAAGCTCGCCTCCGAAGGCAAGGTCGTGCTGCTGCCGCACATGGGCTCGGCGACGCTCGAAAGCCGTGTCGACATGGGCGAAAAGGTCATCATCAACATCCGCACCTTCTTCGACGGCCACCGCCCGCCGGACCGGGTGTTGCCGGGGCGCAATTGACGGCCGTTCAAGGAAAGCAGGCGCTCAAAGATCCGCCCGGCGGCGCCTGTAAAGGATGGTCTCGAAACGGGCTGCCAGCGCGTCGTAGAGCAGCAGGCGACCGACCAGGGGGTCTCCGGCGCCCGTCACCAGCTTGACCACCTCCATGGCCTGCAGCGTGCCGATGACGCCGGTCAGTGCGCCGACGATGCCGGCTTCCGCGCAGGACGGCACCGTGCCGGGTGGTGGCGGCTCGGGAAAGAGGTCGCGGTAGCGCGGCGCGGGCCTGCCCGCCGCGTCTGATGTCCACGGCATGAGCACCGTCAGCGACCCGTCGAAACGGCCGACCGCGCCGGTGACGAGGGGGATGCGCAGGGTCTCGGTCGCCTCGGCTAGGAGATAGCGCGTGCCGAAATTGTCGGAGCCATCGACCACGATGTCGTAGCCGGCGAGCGTTTCGGAAACGGTGTCGGGCGTCAGCCGGAACGGTAGCGGGCGAACGGTCACGTGCGGGTTCAGCCGGGCCACCGTGTCCCGCGCGCTGTCCACCTTGCTCGTGCCGATGGCTGAAGTCTGGTGGACCACCTGCCGCTGGAGATTGGAAAGCGACACCACATCGTCATCGACGATGCCGAGCGTGCCGATGCCGGCAGCCGCGAGATAGAGGATGACCGGCGCGCCGAGGCCGCCCGCGCCGACCACCAGCACACGGGCCGCCTTCAGCGCCTGCTGCCCCTGCCCGCCGATTTCCGGCAGCAGGATGTGGCGGGAATATCGATCAATTTCTTGCGGTGTTAGTGCTTCGGCCATGCCCCGACACTCACTCGAAAACCTGCCCGTTGGCAACCGTCAGAAACTGCGCGCGATCTCCCAGCGCTGAAAACATGGCGCGATCGGTACCGGTCATGAAGGCCTGCCCGCCGAGATCGTCGACGATATCGAACAGCGCCGCGCGGCGGCCGGCATCGAGATGCGCGGCGATTTCATCCAGCAGCAGCACCGGTGCGTGCCCGGTGAGGTCGGACACGAGCCTCGCATGCGCGAGCACGAGGCCGACGAGCAACGCCTTCTGCTCGCCCGTCGAGCAGCGCTCGGCCTCGATGTTCTTGGCCCGATGGCGAATGAGAAGATCGCTCCGGTGCGGGCCTTCGAGCGTGCGCCCTGCGGCTCCGTCGCGCCAGCGGCCGGTGCGCAGGCGCTCCAGATAGTCTTCCTCCAGATCGAAGGCCGGGCGGTGCCACTCGCCGTCGAGGAAGCCGGATAGAGCGAGATCCGCCTTCGGAAACGTCCCGTCGTCCGGGCTGCGGTCGATGAGGGCTGCCAGCAGGCCGAGCATTTCGTTGCGGGCGAGCGCCATGGCGATGCCCAGTTCGGCCAGTTGGCGCTCCAGCCCGGTTAGCCAAACCGGATCGGCCCCGTGCTCCGACAAAAGCTTGTTGCGGCTGCGCATGGCGCGCTCGAAATCGGTCGCCCGTCGTCCGTGGTCCGGATCGAGCGAGAGG
The DNA here is from genome assembly GCF_011603255.1 of Ferranicluibacter rubi. GTDB lineage: Bacteria > Pseudomonadota > Alphaproteobacteria > Rhizobiales > Rhizobiaceae > Ferranicluibacter > Ferranicluibacter rubi. The sequence continues at coordinate 674,498 of NZ_JAANCM010000001.1, forward strand.
ACGAGCCGGTCGAGGAAGCGCCGTCGGTCTCCCGAAGCCCCGGTGAACAGCCCGTCCATGGCGGGCGTCAGCCAGAGGACGCGCAGATGGTCGAGAAGCTCGTCGATCGCCTTGGCATTGGTGCCGTTGAGGCGCAGGCGGCGCGCCTGCCCCTCCTCGGTCCCGAACGTCCCCGTACCGATCTCGACATCCCCCTGCATGCCCTCGATGGCGGCAAAGATCGAGAAGCCCGCATCCGCGCCCACCCGCGGCACGTCGGCATAGGCCGCGCGGCGCAGGCCCCGCCCCGGCGACAGGAAGGAGACGGCTTCCATGAGATTGGTCTTGCCCGCGCCGTTCTCGCCCGTCAGCACGACATGGCGTGCGTCGAGATCGAGCGAAAGTACCGCGTAATTGCGGAAATCGCCGAGCTTCAGACGGGACAGGGAGACTTTTTGCGGCATGCCGACCGGCTCTAAGCCCTCTTGCGATGTCTGACAAGCATCGTGGCTGACACCGTGACTGGCACCGTGGCTGGCACCGTGGCTGGCACCATCGGTTTGCTCATTCCTCGTCACCGGTCTCGATGCCGTCGAGCTCGGGATAGTGGCGGAAGATGCAGGATTCGTTGAAAGGGATACGACGGTCGGAGGCGCGGTAGGCGGCGATGTTCGGCAGGCTTGCCACATGGGCGCGCAGCGCATCGAGATGCGGCCAGCGCGCGCCATAGGCCGTCATGGCTTTCGGGAAGGCATAGTGCAGGCCTTCCAGCAGATGATGCAGCGACAGGTCGCCATAGGAGAGCGCATTGCCGATGACATGCTGCGGCCCTGCCGGATTGGCGGACAGCATGCGCTCGAAGTAGCCAAGGAACTTCGGGATACGCGCCTTGCGGAAATCGGCGGCACGGCGCCTCGCCTCCGGCTTCTGGTCCTCGTAATAGAGGCCGGTTGCCACCGGGTGATGCGTGTCGTGCGCCTCGGCCACCATATCGGCGATCGTCATCTGCAGCCCGTTGAGCCGGTGACGCTCGCCCTCGCTTTCCGGCGCAAGGCGGAGGCGAGGTCCGAGATAGAAGAGAATATTGGCCGTCTGCGAGACGATCAGGTCGCCGTCTTTCAGGAACGGCGGCGCAAACGGCGCGTCCGCGCGATCGTCCTCCATGATCTCCAGCATGCTGTCGGTGCCGTCTTGCCGGCGGGCAACGTCGATATAGTCGGCCCCCGCCTGCTCCAGCGCCAACCGCACGAACTCGCCGCGACCGGGAAGGCCGTCCCAGTAATAGAGCGCATAGGTCATGGCAGGCATCCTCTCGTCTAACGCATCGATCATCGTGTCGAGGTTCAAGAGATGGGGCGGATCGTGGCCATGGCAATGACATCCGTCCTCATGAAAAAGGCCGGAAACATTCCTACTTCCGGCCTCGTCGATGCGTGTCCGTCCGAATCACCCCTCGAAGAACTCCTTCATCCGGGCGAAGAAGCCGGCGGATTCGGGGTTGTTGTCCTTCGACGAGATCTCGGCGAATTCCTCGAGCAGCTCGCGCTGGCGCTTGGTCAGCTTCTGCGGCGTTTCGATGCCGATCTGGATGTAGAGGTCGCCCACCTGCGTCGAGCGGAGCACCGGCATGCCCTTGCCCTTCAGGCGGAACTGCTTGCCGGCCTGCGTGCCCTCGGGAACGGTGACGCGCGATTTGGTGCCGTCGAGCGTCTGCACGTCGAACTTGCCACCGAGCGTCGCCGTCGTCATCGAGATCGGCACGCTGCAATAGAGGTCCGCGCCATCGCGCTGGTAGAATTCATGCGGCTTGACCGAGAGGAAGATGTAGAGATCGCCCGAGGGACCACCGCGAAGACCGGCCTCGCCCTCGCCCGACAGGCGGATGCGGGTGCCGTCCTCGATGCCGGCGGGGATGTTGACCGACAGCGAACGCTCTTCGGTGACGCGGCCCTGGCCGTGGCACTTGGTGCAGGGATCGGGAATGATGGTGCCGCGGCCCTGGCAGGTCGGGCAGGTCCGCTCGATCGAGAAGAAGCCTTGCGCGGCGCGCACGCGGCCGGAGCCCTGGCAGGTGCCGCAGGTCGTCGGCTTCGTTCCGGGCTTGGCGCCCGAGCCGGAACAGACGTCGCAGGTGATCGAGGTGGGGACGCGGATCTGCGCGGTCTTGCCGGCATAGGCCTCCTCCAGCGTGATCTCCATGTTGTAGCGGAGATCGGCGCCGCGTTCGCGGCCACCGGACGAGCGCTGGCGCTGGCGTCCGCCGCCCATCATCTCGCCGAAAATGTCCTCGAAGATATCCGAGAAGCCCGCAGCACCACCGCCCATGCCGGCACCGCCACCGCCGCCCATGCCGCCCTGCTCGAAGGCGGCGTGGCCGTAACGGTCGTAGGCTGCCCGCTTCTGCGGGTCCTTCAGCGTCTCATAGGCCTGGTTGATTTCCTTGAAGGTCTTTTCGGATTCCGCATCGCCCGGGTTCTTGTCCGGGTGGTATTTCATCGCCAGCTTGCGGAAAGCGCTTTTCAGCTCCTTCTCGTCGGCCGTCTTTGCAACACCGAGTGTTTCGTAAAGATCACGTTTCATGTGGTCGCGCGTATCCCGTTGAACCGCGGCGACAGGACCGGCCGTCGGTCGTCGCCAGATTTCATTGAGCCAGATTTCGTATCGCCGAATGCCCTTGACAAGGATTTAGGAAATCCTGTCGTCCGATACCATAGCGAATCTGCGCCGGTTCCGGCTTTTTCGACGAAATGAAGGCAAGATCCATGCCTGCGTAGACTTTAGACTCTTACGAAAAAGGCCCGGAACGTTCGCTCCGGGCCCTGTCTTATGGAGTGAGGTCTCGTGGCATGAGGCCTTGATGCCTTACGCGGACTTCTTGCGGTCGTCTTCGTCGCTGACGTCTTCGTAGTCGGCATCGACGACGTTGTCGCGAGCAGCGTCCGCTGCGGCATCCGAATGGGCCGCATCCGTCTGCTGCGACTCATACATCGCCTGACCGAGCTTCATGGAGGCTTCCAGAAGCGTCTGCGTCTTCGCCTTGATGTCCTCGGCGTCCGGCTCGGAGGCCTCGACCGACGTCTTCAGCGCGGCAATCGCGTCGGAGATGGCGGTGCGGTCGGCTTCGGTGACCTTGTCGCCATATTCCTTCAGCGACTTCTCGGACGAGTGGATCAGGCTTTCGGCCTGGTTCTTCGCCTCGACGCCGTCACGACGCTTCTTGTCGTTCTCGGCATTGGCCTCGGCATCCTTGACCATCTTCTCGATGTCGGCGTCGGACAGACCACCCGATGCCTGGATGCGGATCTGGTGCTCCTTGCCGGTGCCCTTGTCCTTGGCCGAGACGTTGACGATCCCGTTGGCATCGATGTCGAAGGTGACTTCGATCTGCGGGATGCCGCGCGGTGCCGGGGGAATGCCGACGAGGTCGAACTGGCCGAGCAGCTTGTTGTCCTGGGCCATTTCGCGCTCGCCCTGGCTGACGCGGATGGTCACGGCCGACTGGCTGTCTTCCGCCGTCGAGAAGGTCTGCGACTTCTTCGTCGGGATCGTCGTGTTGCGTTCGATCAGACGGGTGAAGACGCCACCGAGCGTTTCGATGCCGAGCGACAGCGGGGTCACGTCGAGAAGCAGGACATCCTTAACGTCGCCCTGGAGAACGCCGGCCTGGATGGCGGCGCCGAGAGCGACGACTTCATCCGGGTTTACGCCCTTGTGCGGCTCCTTGCCGAACAGCTGCTTGACGACTTCCTGCACCTTCGGCATGCGGCTCATGCCGCCGACGAGCACGACTTCGTCGATCTCGGACGCCGATACGCCGGCATCCTTGAGCGCTGCCTTGCAGGGCGCGATCGTGCGCTGGACGAGATCGTCCACCAGCGCTTCGAACTTCGCACGGGTCAGCTTCAGCGTCAGGTGCTTCGGGCCGGAGGCATCTGCCGTGATGAACGGCAGGTTGATTTCCGTCTGCTGCGACGAGGACAGTTCGATCTTGGCCTTTTCGGCCGCTTCCTTCAGGCGCTGCAGAGCGAGCTTGTCGTTCTTCAGGTCGATGCCCTGGTCCTTCTTGAATTCGCCGGCGAGATATTCGACGAGACGCATGTCGAAGTCTTCACCGCCGAGGAAGGTGTCGCCATTGGTCGACTTCACTTCGAAGACGCCGTCGCCGATTTCCAGAACCGAGACGTCGAACGTGCCGCCGCCAAGGTCGTAGACGGCGATCGTCTTGCCTTCGGTCTTGTCGAGGCCGTAGGCGAGCGCTGCTGCCGTCGGCTCGTTGATGATGCGCAGCACGTCGAGACCGGCGATGCGGCCTGCATCCTTGGTGGCCTGACGCTGAGCGTCGTTGAAGTAGGCGGGAACGGTGATGACGGCCTGCGTGACCTTCTCGCCGAGGTAGGATTCAGCGGTTTCCTTCATCTTCTGAAGGATCATGGCCGAGACCTGCGACGGGGACTGGTTCTTGCCACCGGCCTTGACCCAGGCATCGCCGTTGTCGCCCTTGACGATCTCGAACGGCACGAGAGCCTTGTCCTTGGTCACGGTCGGGTCTTCGTAGCGGCGGCCGATGAGGCGCTTCACGGCGAAGAGGGTGTTTTCCGGATTGGTGACGGCCTGACGCTTGGCCGGCTGGCCGACGAGGCGTTCGCCATCATCCGAGAAGGCGACCATGGACGGCGTCGTGCGCGCGCCTTCCGCATTTTCGATGACCTTCGCGTCCTTGCCGTCCATGACGGCGACGCAGGAGTTGGTCGTTCCCAGATCGATACCGATTACTTTTGCCATGTCGTTCTCTCCTTGCAGCGGACTGTCTGAACCCGGTCAGGCATTCGTGCGACAGCCCCTAGGGATGCTCTTCATCGTTTGGTGCCGAGGCCCGGAAGCCTTGGACGTGCGGCGTATATAAGGACGGGTTTTTTGCTGTGCAAGGCGTCGCAAGCCCTGAAGACGGTGAAAAGAAATGCGGAGACGAAAGAGTTTAGACCGCTTTTCCGAACCGCATGCATCCGCGACGCCGTCAACCCCCGGTCAGGATATCGAACAGGGTCGTGCGGCGCGTCTGCGGCGTCCCGCTGGTGGTCTGCCCGACATCGGCCGGCGGCACCAGGCCACCCTCCGCGGCATCCACCGAGCCGCCCTGCCCCCGGGGTATGTCGGACGGCGGCATTTCGGCATCCGCCACCGGCGCATCCGGGTAGACGTCCGTCGGCTTCTCGCCGAAAGCACCGGAAATGACGTCGCCGATGGTGCGCTGGATGCCGGGATCGTCGAAGGATGGCTGTATGCCCTTGGTGCCGAAGATCGGCGAGGGCGTCAGGCCTTCGTGCGCTTCGGTCATATAGGTATGCCAGGCCTTCGCCGGCAAACCTCCGCCCGTCACCTTCTTCATCGAGGTGCCGTCGTCGTTGCCGAACCAGACGCCGGTCGTCAGGTTGTTGGTGAAGCCGACGAACAGTGCGTCGCGGAAGGACTGAGTGGTGCCGGACTTGCCGGCGGCCTGCCAGCCCTTGAGCTTGGCGTTCTTGCCCGTGCCGCGCTCCACCACGCCCACCATCATCTGGTTCATCTCCGAGACGATCTCGGGATCGAGCACGCGCGGCGGGTTGTCGTAGGTGTTCTCGTAAAGAACCTTGCCCTCCGCCGTCATCACCCGCTTGACGATGTGCGGCGTCGCCTTGAAGCCGCCGTTCATGAAAGGAGCATAGGCGGACGTGAGCTCCAGCAGGCTGACCTCTGAGGTCCCGAGCGCGATGGAGGCATTCGCCTGTAGCTCCGATTCGATGCCGAGGCGATGGGCGAGCTTTGCCACCTGCGCCGGACCGACCTCCATGACGAGCTGGGCCGCGATGGTATTGAGCGAATTGGCAAGTGCATCGGCGAGCGACACCTCGCCGCGATATTTCTGGTCGTAGTTCTCCGGCGTCCACTTGCCGATGCGCACCGGCGCATCGTTGCGGATCGACATGGGCGTTCGGCCGATCTCCATGGCGGCGGCATAGACAAAGGGCTTGAAGGCCGAACCCGGCTGGCGCTTGGCCTTCACCGCACGGTCGAACTGGCTTTCGGCATAGTCGCGCCCGCCGACCAGCGCCCGGATGGCGCCCGTCGCATCCACGGACACGAGTGCCGCCTGCGAGGCGCGGGATTTCGCGCCGCTCTCCTTCAGCATGTCGGAGAGGGTCTTTTCGGCCTTGGCTTCGAGATCGAGATCGAGCGTGGTTTCCACGACCAGATCCTGCTTGACGGCACCGACGAGACCGGGAAGCTGGTCCATGACCAGATCGGCCGCATAATATTGCGCGCCGGACCAGAAGCTCTTCGCCTTGGTCGGCGGCTGCAACATCGCGGTCTTCACCTCGTCGTCGGTGATCAGCCCCTCTTCGCGCATGGCGCCCAGCACCACCTGCGCCCGCTCCTCGGCCGCCTTCGGATCGCGCGCCGGCGACAGGCGCGAGGGCGCCTTGAGGAGGCCTGCGAGAAGGGCGGCCTCACCGAGGTTCACGTCACGCGCCGACTTGTTGAAATAGCGCTGCGAGGCGGCCTCGACGCCATAGGCATTCGAGCCGAAGAAGACGCGGTTGAGATACATCGCAAGGATCTGGTCCTTGGAATATTTCTGCTCCAGCCAGAAGGCGAGCAGCACTTCCTGCACCTTGCGCTCCAGCGTGCGCTCCGGCGACAAAAACAGGTTCTTGGCCAGCTGCTGCGTCAGTGTGGAGCCGCCCTGCACCATGCGGCCCGTGGTGACGTTGGTGATCATGGCGCGCGCCAGACCCAGCGGATCGACGCCGAAATGCGAATAGAAGCGCCGATCCTCGATGGCGAGGACCGCCTGGGGAATGAAGGGCGACATATCCTCGAGCGCGATCGCCTCGCCGCCGGTCGCCCCGCGATTGGCCAGCGTGTCGCCGTTGACCGCCAGGATCTTCACGTTCGGCGGACGCTCCGGAATGGTCCAGCTGGTCGCGTTCGGCATGCGCGAGCCGTAATAGAGCACGAGACCGCCGACCCCCATGCCGCCCCAGATGCCGGCAACGATGCACCAGTACACGAAGGCCCTGATGAAGCCGAACAGGCCGCCACTGCTGCCGCCCCGCCTGCCGCCACGCCCTTTCAGGGACCGGCGCGCGGGCTTGCCGCTGCTCTTTGCCTTGGCGGGTTTGGAGCCGGAGGATTTGGAAGCCGTTGGTCGTCCGCTCACGCGGTCACTCGCATCGACACGGAATCCCTCGTCGTCACCGCTCGAAAAGGACGGATCGATGCGGGGACGTGAACGCGATTTGCCTGCCATACCGGGATGTGACCGCTCCGTGTGTGCGCTGAAGGAAAGGCGGCCGGCAAGCCGCCCAAGCCGTCGCAGGGTGCGGTGAACTGTAAATGCGGCGATTTAAGGGGGCGTTAACGACATGCTCCGGCACCCGGATGCATCGTTGCCGCCACGAAAGCGTTCGTTGCAGCAACGAATGCGTTCGTTGCGGCAACGAGCGGGGATGCGGCCCGCATCCTGCCGCCGGAGCGTGCAAAATGGAACGAAACCCGGAATCACGCGTTCGTTACATGTCAAACAAGGGAACCCGTCATGAACAATATCATCTATATCGTCGGACTGGTCGTCGTCGTTCTCGCCGTCCTATCGTTCTTCGGACTGCGCTGAGCCGGTATCGACCCGCCTGAAAGCCTGAAAGCCCCGCTCGTCGGGGCTTTTTGACGTTCATGCGCATCCGGTCGAAGCCGGCGCATCGCAAACGATTTCTTCCGAAGTCCGGTTTCCGTGACAGGGGTTTTGCCCTACAGCGCCGTGCGTCATACATGACGCACTCGGGTTCGCTGTAGAGCTTTATATCTGATGCATAATTCCTTAAATCGATTCCGATTTCAGGAATTATGCAGTAGGGTTTCGCACCAGAGCCGCCTGATGCGGCATGGACCGCGGTAGACCAGAGTGACAGCGACGACATTTCCCCTCATCGGCCCTTCGTGCAGCCGACACCCATGAAAACGCAGGAAGATCTGGCGATCGCCGTCCAGCGCATGCAGCAGCAATATGAGAGGGGCCGCATGGATCGCGACATCCTGCGGGGCTGGGTGCTCGGCCTTCCCTCCTATCCGCAGCCCCACGGCATGGCCATCGACGCCTTGAAAGCCTGGTTCACGATCCGGCAGAGCGACGTCACGCCGGAGATCCGCGCGCGCGATCTCGAGATGCTGGCAGCCGTTGCGGATGCCTCGGTCGCCCGGATACCGAGCGGAATGTGACATGCGCCTGTCTTGAAGGACGTGCGTTGCAGGATATGCTTTTCCCGGCGTTGCGGTGTAGACTGGGCAGAAATTGAGAATGGCGAGGACCGATGTCGAACGATAATGAACCGGAAATGGAGTATTCGGAGCTGTCCGGCGAGTTCACCGAAGACGGCGTGACCGTTCTGGTCGATATCTCGCGACCGGCCGGCACGAATCTCGACTGGCAGATGCTGGTGCTGACGCAGGAAGAAGACGTGACCGAGTGGGAAGACCCGTTCCCGACCGACCGCGAAGCCTTCGACGAGTTTCTCGCAACCGTTGCCCGCGAAGGCATCCGCTCCTTCTTCGGAGACGAAGAGCCGCCGACGCTTCAGTAGGCCTGCACATGGGACACTGACGGAACGGGAACGGCGTCGCTGCGGTTCCCGTTTTGACCAGTGCATTTCCGGTGAAGACCGGTTCACCGGAAATGCACTGGTCAGTTATTTTTGCCGCATTGTCCGACGCCGAAGCGATCCCGCTTCGGCTGGAAATGCTCCAGATCTCAACGAACCTCTTCCGCCACGAACCGCCCGACCCCGCAGGCCTCCCGCCAGAAATCGGCATCCTCGTAGAGCGTTGGGTCCGCGACGCCGGCCAGATGGAAGGCTTCGCGTCGCTCCACGCAGGTGCCGCACCGTCCGCAATGCACCTCCCCACCCTTGTAGCAGGACCATGTCCGCGCGAAAGGCGTGCCGTTGCCGGCACCGTCCGTGACGATGTCGGCTTTCGAGCGTTCGACATAGGGTGCGTAGAGCGTCACCGCGGCATAGCCGTCCAGCGCGTGGTTCTGCATGGTCTGGAACGACCGGATGAAATCGGGCCGGCAATCGGGGTAGATGAAGTGATCGCCGCCATGAACGGCGACGGCGACGGCATCCAGCGTCTGCGCGGCCGCAAGCCCGAAGGCGATCGTGAGCATGATGGCATTGCGGTTCGGCACCACCGTCGCCTTCATCGTCTCCTGCGCATAATGCCCGTCCGGCACCGCGATATCGTCCGTCAGCGCCGAGCCGGTCAGATGCGCGCCGATCGGCCCGATGTCGATGAGATGATGGGGCACATCAAGCCTCCGCGCCGCCTCGGCCGCAAAGTCCAGCTCCCGGCGATGGCGCTGCCCGTAGTCGAAGGACAGGAGGCCGGCGAGATGATGGTCGCGCGCCACGTGATGGGCGAGCGTGACGGAGTCCAGTCCGCCGGAGCAGACGACGAGCGTTTTCATGGAGAGCGTTCCCTTGTTTTGACCGGGTGGGGCTGCGACCGGCATTGGACGTGGCGCAACTGCGCCGTCCTCGACAAGCGTACACTGCCGCATTTTTCCGCGGGGATAAAGTTCGCACGGCCGATGTTTTTAAAGGCTTGCGCTTTTTTCAGAATGGCATTCCGGTCGCCAGACGATCCCGCTGCGACCGCCGTTCTCCTCACGCGGCACTGGTCATGCGGTCTCCGGCGATACGGTAGGATATGGCTTCGGCGATGTGGATGCGGCCGACCGTCGGGCGGGCGTCGAGGTCGGCCAGCGTCCGGGCGACCTTGAGGACGCGGTGGTAGGCGCGCGCGGAAAACGTCATCCGTTCGGCCGCCTCGCGCAGAAGCTGGAGGCCGCCGGCATCGGGTTCGGCAAGCGTCTCGATCATCGATGTGGTGCAGCGCGCGTTGGAGGTGATCTTCGGCATGCCGAAGGCGATGAAGCGGTCGATCTGGAGCGCCCGTGCATGGGCCACGCGGGCCGCGACGACAGCACTGGTTTCGGCGGTCGCCGGGCGGATGAGGTCGGCCGCAGACACCGCGGGAACGTGGATGCGGATGTCGATCCGGTCCATCAGCGGGCCGGAGATGCGCGCCTGATAGTCGCCGGCGCAGCGCGGGCCCCGTGCGCAGCTGTGCCCCGGTTCGCCCGCCATGCCGCAGCGGCACGGGTTCATGGCGGCGACCAGCTGGATGGCGGCGGGATAGCTGACGCGATGATTGGCCCGCGCGATGATGCATTCGCCGGTTTCGAGCGGCTGACGCAGCGCGTCCAGCGCCTGCGGCGTGAACTCCGGGAATTCGTCGAGGAACAGCACGCCGTTATGGGCGAGCGAGGCCTCGCCCGGCCGGGCGCGAAGACCGCCGCCGACGAGGGCCGCCATGGTGGCGGAGTGATGCGGCGTGCGGAAGGGCCGGCGATCCGAGAGCTTGCCGCCCGGCAGCTGCCCCGCGATCGAGTGGATCATCGAGACCTCCAGCAGTTCGCCCGGCGACAGCGGCGGCAGAATGGAGGGAAGGCGCGCGGCGAGCATCGATTTGCCAGAGCCGGGCGGGCCGACCATCAACAGATTGTGGTTTCCGGCCGCCGCCACTTCCAGCTCGCGCTTGGCGCTTTCCTGCCCCTTGATATCGGCGAGATCGGCCAAGTTGGCGGCCGTCGCGCGGATGGCCGGCTCCGGCCGGGTGAGCACCTGCGTGCCGCGAAAATGGTTGGCAAGCGCGATGAGGCTGCGGGGTGCGAGAATGTCGATCTCGGCACCGGCCCAGGCGGCCTCCGGCCCGCTGTCGGCCGGGCAGATGAGGCCCTTGCCGATGGCGTTCGCACCGATGGCGGCGGGCAGCGCGCCGGCAACGGCGGCGATCGTGCCGTCGAGGTTCAGTTCGCCGATAACGACGTAGTCTGCGAGCGCATCCGACGGAATGGCGCCGAGCGCCGCCATCAGCCCGAGCGCGATTGCAAGGTCGAAATGGCTGCCTTCCTTCGGCAGGTCGGCGGGGGCGAGATTGATGGTCACGCGTTTGGGCGGCAGGGACAGGCCGGAGGCGTGGAGGGCGGCGTGCACCCGTTCCCGGCTTTCGGCCACTGCCTTGTCCGGCAGGCCGACGATCTGCACACCGACCTTGCCGGGCGCGACCATGACCTGCACATCGACCGGAACGCCCTCGATGCCCTGGAACGCCACCGTGCTGACCCGTGCCACCATATTCCCGCTACTCCAACCGATGCGCTTATGAGACTTTCCTCACATTACACGTCAACTGGAATAAAACAAGAACATTGGCGGAACGATTACAATCGACCATGTCGGCAGGGTTGCAAACATCACAACCCGGCCGGTTTTATCAGGCGCGCTTGCGCTCGATCGCATCCCAAAGCAGGCTGGCGATATCGGCGCCGCCGAAGTTCTTGACCTCGCGGATGCCGGTCGGAGACGTCACGTTGATCTCGGTCATGACGTCGCCGATGACGTCGATGCCGACCAGCAGGAAGCCGCGTTCGCGCAGAGCCGGGCCGATGCGGGCGCAGATCTCCCTCTCGCGTGCCGTCAGTTCGGTCGGCTCGGGCTTGCCGCCTGCATGCATGTTGGAACGGGCATCGTGCTCGGCCGGCACGCGGTTGATGGCACCGACAGGCTCGCCATCGACGAGGATGATGCGCTTGTCGCCCTTGCGCACGGCCGGCAGGTATTCCTGCGCGATGAAGGGCTCGCGGAACATTTGTCCGAACATTTCGAGCAGCGAGGACATGTTGCGGTCGTCGCGGGTGGAGTGGAACACGCCGGCGCCGCCATTGCCGTAGAGCGGCTTCAGGATGATATCGCCCATTTCCTCGCGGAATTTGGCGATTTCGGCCGGATCGCGGGTGATCAGCGTCTTCGGCATCAGGTCGGGAAATTCGGTGACGAAAATCTTTTCCGGCGAATTGCGCACCCAGGCGGGGTCGTTCACCACCAGCGTCTTCGGGTGAATGCGCTCCAGCAAATGGGTCGAGGTGATATAGGCCATGTCGAAGGGCGGATCCTGGCGCAGGAGCACCACGTCCATGGTGGAGAGATCCAGCCGCTCGGGTTCACCGAGCGTGAAATGATCGCCCTTCACGTCGCGCAGGGTCATCTGCTGCGCCGTGGCGTAGACCTGCCCGTCGCGCAGCGACAGCCGGTCCGGCGTGTAGTGAAACAGCCTGTAGCCGCGGTTCTGCGCCTCGAGACTCATCGCAAAGGTCGAATCGCCCGCGATATTGATGGTGGAGACGTGGTCCATCTGAACCGCGACATTCCGGAGTGCCGTCCTGGTGGCTGCCATTGTCTTCCCTCGGTCAACGACCCGCCTTCATCGCAGGCGGGCCTCATGACGTAGGACGGGAAGAGCCCGAACGCAACGGCGGAACGCCGCGCAAACGGGCGAAAGTCGCCGGGTCCCTCAGGCGGCAAGCGCCGCCTTGGGGGCTTCGCCGCGCAGAAGGTCGCGCAGGCGATAGGCCATGACGACGGGTTCGGGGAATTTCTTGCGGCAGAAGGCGATCTTGCGGACATAGGTCTCGATGCGCCAGTTGGCCCAGGTGCCGCCGTTGAAGAAGCCGATATCGCCGGCGCGCAGCGTCGTCTCGGTGCCGTCCTCGGCCGTCACATGCACCTCGCCTTCGAGGATCACGACCGTCTCGTCCCAGCCGAAATACCAGTTGAACTCGCCGGCCGTGCAATCCCACATGGCGGTGACGGCGGCATCGTCGTGGCTGCGCGAATGCTCGGCCAGACGGGCGACCGGCGTACCTGCGACGATCCAGTCCGGATTGATCGGGGCCGGCAGCATGGGCAGGTCCATCGCGGGCGACGCGATCATCGCGTGCCTGCGGGCCGCCTGTTTCCCCTGCTGTTTCGATATGCCGAGCCTCGGCGAAAGCGGTGTCACCCGCACCGCAACCGCCATCAATTCCGCAAAAAGCATCTTCAGCGCCATGTCATCCCCTCGGGCATCGATCCTGTCCTGAAAGGGACATTAGCCAGGAGGCACAAAGACAGCATTGAAGGGATTGCTCGCATTTGAGCGATTGCAGACATTGCCACCATCCGACGACCAACCGTCGTCAATTTGCCGCATGTCGATGGCCTAAAGATGCGGCATCATTATTTGAAGATTCGGCATCATCAAGAGAAGATGCGGCATCATCACGAGGACCCTCCATGCATCACCGCGCCTTCGCCTCCCTCGCCGTCTCCGCCGCCCTGCTCGCCGGAAGCTTCGCCGTTCCAAACGCAGCACGCGCGCAGGACGCGCCCTATGTCGACGATCGTTCGGACGGGGCAAAGCTCGTCCAGTCGCTCTACAATGCGATCGCGCGCAAGGAATATGCGCGCGCCTATGCCTATTTCGGCGACAAGCCGCCGGCCGGCGACTATGCGAGCTTCGTCCTCGGCTACAAGAACACGGTCGATGTCGAGGTAAAGACCGGCGTCGTGACGCAGGAGGGTGCGGCCGGCAGCCTCTACGCACCGGTGCCCGTTGCCGTCCGCTCGGTGGACAAGGATGGGAAGGAGCGCGTCTTTGCCGGATGCTACGTGACGCGCATCGTCAACGCCGCCATTCAGGAGCCGCCGTTCACGCCGCTGCATATCGAGAGCGCGGAACTCGGCGAGGTGAAGACACCCTTTGCCGAAGCGGTCCCGAAGGTCTGCCATTCACCGTCGTAAGAGCAAATCCAGCAAAAGTGCGAAGCGGTTTTGCGTCCGGAGTTGCGTGAAAAGAGACCAGACCTTACCGGATCAGGGCCCCGCGCGGCGGCGTTCCAGAAACTGACGGCGCTCGAACAGCACGACGACGACGAGCGCCATCAGGAACGGGATGACGAGGTAGAACAGCCGGAAGATGACGAGGGCGGCCAGCACCGAGGCCGCATCGATTTCCGGCAAAGCCGCGATGAAGATCAGCTCAAGCACGCCGATGCCGCCCGGCGCGTGTGACAGGAGGGCGGCCGAGAACGAGGCGAGGAACACCCCGAGCACGACCATGTAGCCGGGATTTCCGGCCTCCGGCAGCGCGAAATAGATGATGGCGGCAGCCCCGATCAGCTCCACCGGGGCGATCAGCAATTGCCGTACCGCCAGCGTCGGCCGCGGATATTCCAGATGGAACCACCGCGTGTGGATGGGCCTGAAGCGGATGAGACTTCCCAGAAGATAAAGGCCGATCAGCACGAGAATGGCGATCGCCGTGGAAATCGAGGCTCCGAGCGGAATGACGGCGGAGAAGCGATCGACGATCTCCGGCTCGATCAGAAGCACGATCGCCGACAGCGTCAGCGTGCCCAGCACGAAGGTCAGCGAGCAGAAGGCGACGAGAACGCCGGTTTCGCTGACGCTCAACCCCCTCGACCCGTAGGCCCGGTAGCGCACGACGGCGCCCGAGAACACGGAGGCCCCGATGGTGTGCGACAGCGCATAGGCGGTGAACGAGCAGACGGTGATGAAGGTCAGCGACAGCCGCCGGCCGAGATGTTCGAGCGCCAGATGGTCGTAGGCTGCAAGCGCCGCATAGGCCACCAATGTGGCGCCGGCCGCCAGCAGCCAGCTCTTCAGCGGCACGGCCTCGAAGCTCGCCAGGAACTCGTCGAGCGAAAGCCCGCGCAGCTCATGATAAAGCCCGTAAAGCGAAAACAGGATGGCCGCCAGCCCGACGGCCGGCCAGATCAGGGCGCGGATCGTCTTCATGCAGGTCTTTTTCGGTCCGGCGGAGGCAGTCTCGACGTCATACGGGTCATGAGACCATCGCCACCCGGCCGGGTCAAGGGCGTCCCGGCCGGCGGCGCCTTCACAATATCTTGAGATTTCAACGTGTCAGCACCGCGTTTAGCGGGCGCCGGCCAGAGCGTCGAGGATGCGCACCCAGGAGCGGATGCCCTTGTGGAAGGACTGGAGGTCATATTTCTCGTTGGGCGAGTGGATGCGGTCGTCGGACAGGCCGAAGCCGACCAACAGCGATTCCATGCCGAGCATCTTCTGGAAATCGCCGACGATCGGAATGGAGCCGCCCATGCCGATGATGACGGCCGCCTTCGGCCATTCGTCCGACAGCGCCGATTTCGCCGTGTTGAGCAGCGACGAATCATACGGCAGCTGGATGGCCGGCGAGCCGCCATGCTCGTGGAACTCCACCGAGCAATCGGCCGGGATGTGCGCGCGGACGTAATCGCGGAAGGCCGTGCGGATGGCATCGGGGTCCTGCTGGCCGACGAGGCGGAAGGAGATCTTTGCCGACGCCTTGGAGGCGATCACGGTCTTGAAGCCCTCGCCCGTATAGCCGCCGGTGATGCCGTTGACCTCCGCCGTCGGGCGCGCCCAGATAAGTTCGAGGACCGAGCGGCCCTCTTCGCCCGAGGGGATGGCAAGGCCGATCTCGCCCAGCATCTTCTCCGCCGTCTGGCCGAGCGTTTCCCATGCGGCCTTGATCTGCGTCGGCGTCTCCTCGACGCCATCATAGAAGCCGTCGAGCGTCACGCGGCCGGTCTCGTCATGAAGGCCGGCGAGAATGCGCGACAGGATGTGGATCGGATTGGCGGCAGCCCCGCCGAACATGCCGGAATGCAGGTCGCGGTCGGCGGCGGTCACCACGACCTCCTCGCCTACGAGGCCGCGCAGGCCGGCCGAGATGGCCGGCGTCTCGCTGTCCCACATGCCGGTGTCGCAGACCAGCGCGTAGTCGGCCTTGAGCTCCTTGGCATTGGCGGTCAGGAAGGGTTTCAGCGACGGCGAGCCGGATTCTTCCTCGCCCTCGAACAGCACCGTGACGCGGCACGGCAGGCTGCCATGAGTTTCCTTATGGGCGCGGCAGGCTTCAACGAAGGTCATCAGCTGGCCCTTGTCGTCGGACGTGCCGCGGCCGGTGATGACCTTGCGGCCAGGCGACAGCTCGCGCACGGATGGCGTGAAGGGGTCCGTCTCCCAGAGCGACAGCGGATCGACCGGCTGGACGTCGTAATGGCCGTAGAACAGCACGTGCGGCGCTTCGGTGGTGGCCCCCTCATGATGCGCGACGACCATGGGATGACCGGGCGTATCGCGCACGGAGGCCGTGAAGCCCAGGCCCAGAAGGTCCGCGACCAGCCATTCCGCAGCCTTGCGGCAGGCATCCTTATAGGCCGGATCCGTGGAAATGGAGGGGATGCGCACGAGGTCGAAGAGCCGTTCGAGGCTTGCATCGAGATTGGTGTCCGCCTTGGCGAGAACGCCGGTGATATCGGTCATTGCAATGCTCCTTGATGTCGGCGCGACCCTACTCAAAAATTTCAGCTTGGGAAGACCCGGACATCATCTCAGGTCTCACGTGGGCTTTCTGGCGGGCATTCCGGCGCAGTCTCCGCATACGGCCCCGGTCGCACCGAGGCGTCGGCTGGAGGCTGCGAAGCCAGGGGCGCGGCATTGGCGATGGCCATGCGCATATATTCGAGCATCAGCTCGCGCTCGAAGCGGCGGAAGCCGGCAAACAGCGCATCGTCAGCCGCCCGGGCAGCGAGCATGGCGTCACCCTTCAGGGCACGGCCGCGATCGGTGAGGAAGACCTGCTGGGCCCTTCGATCCGTCGGGTGGGGGCGGCGCGTGATCAGCGCATCCCGCTCCATGCGCGCCAATGTGTTGGCAATCGTCGCCTGCTCGGCATCCAGCCGGTCGAGCAGCTGGCGCTGCGTCAGCCCGTCCTCGTTCCACAATTCGGCCAGCACCGGAAACTGCCCCGGCGCAAAGCCGAGCTTCCGGCCCCTCTCCTGCAGCTGGCGGGAGAAGCCTCGAGCCAGCAGGCTGGCGAGATAGGTGGCGGACTCCATGCGGTCGTAGGCCATAGCAATGGGTACGCCCGGGACAGGGCGGTGACAAGATGATGGCGAACACCGGAAATAGAAAAACCGCCATTGCCGAAACGAAAAAACCGCCATGGCGGAGGCGGGCCATGACGGTTTTTGATAATGGACAAAGGCCCGGAGAGGGGGGTTAGGCCTTTGTCCTTGCATCTGGGTTCGGCGGGGGACAGGCCTTGACCAGATGACGGCGCTTGTCGCTGCCGTTGTTTAAGATTTGTGGGTCCGAATGTGGCTTTTCAAGGGAAGTGCGGGAGAAGCCTGATTACAAATTGGTAAGGTTTGGACCCGCGTCATCCTGTTTGGGATGCGTGCGGCGTTCATGCCAGAAGAGCGCCATGTTGACGGCCGTCATGACGACCGTCGTCAATACCACGATCCGGACCATCTGCCAGAACACTTCGTCGTTCGCAGGCGTTGCCAGCAGCACGATGTTAATCGCCGTGAGACCGGAGACAAGGAACTGGAACTCGAGATGCGTCGGCAGGCTCCTGGTTCTATCCTTGGCCTCCGGAAAAAATGTCCGCAGCCCCCGCATGGCCAACAGGAACATCGGCGCGAGACACATCTTTCGGGCGATATCGACGGGCCCGTCTCCCATCGACCAGGCAAGGGGACCCGTGAGAACCATAAGGGCCCCGGGAAGTACATAGGCTTGAACGATCGCTATCCTGCTCATAGATCACCATGGAAAGATTGTAGACCTTACCCTCGTAGAATGGACCTTTCGCGCCTGTCGCGCTATCCGTGTCTCCATGAAAAAAGGCGATCATCTCTTCCTCGTGGACGGCTCCGGCTTCATCTTCCGGGCCTTCCACGCCATTCCCCCGCTGAACCGCAAATCCGACGGCCTGCCCGTCAATGCGGTCTCGGGCTTCTGCAACATGCTGTGGAAGCTTCTGACCGACGCGCGCGATACGTCGCTGGGCGTCACGCCGACGCATTTCGCCGTCATCTTCGACTATTCCTCGAAGACGTTCCGCAACGATCTCTACGACAAGTACAAGGCCAACCGCACGGCCCCGCCGGAAGACCTGATCCCGCAATTCGGCCTGATCCGCCATGCGACGCGCGCCTTCAACCTGCCCTGCATCGAGATGGAGGGTTTCGAGGCCGACGACCTGATCGCCACCTATGCCCGCATGGCGGAGGAAGCCGGCGCCGACGTGACCATCGTGTCGTCCGACAAGGACCTGATGCAGCTGCTCACCCCTTGTGTCTCCATGTATGACAGCATGAAGGACAAGCAGATCGGCATTCCCGAGGTCATCGAGAAATGGGGCGTGCCGCCGGCAAAGATGATCGACCTGCAAGCGCTGACCGGCGATTCGACCGACAACGTGCCGGGCATTCCCGGCATCGGCCCGAAGACGGCCGCCCAGCTTCTGGAAGAGTTCGGCGATCTCGACACGCTGCTCGCGCGGGCCGGCGAGATCAAACAGGTCAAGCGCCGCGAGAACATCCTCGCCCATGCCGATCTCGCCCGCCTGTCGCGCGAACTCGTGACGCTGAAGATCGACGTGCCGGTGGAGACCCCGCTCGACGCGCTCGACCTGCATCCGCAGGACGGGCCGAAGCTCGTGGCCTTCCTCAAGGCGATGGAATTCACCTCCCTCACCCGCCGCGTGGCCGCCGCCACCGATACGGATGCCGATGCGGTGGACGCCGCGCATATCCCGGTCGAAGGCGGCGCGCAGGCGCATGGGCCGGATCTCGACAAGGGCGACGCTTCTAGCGAGGCCGCAAAACCGGCCGCACAAGGCTCTCTCGAAACCGCGGAAGAGGCGGCAAAGGTCCTGAGCCAGGCGCCGGTGCTCGCCGTGGAGACCGGTGCGACGCCGCAGGGCCTCGCACAGTCCCGCGCCGAGGCGTTTGCCACCGCACCCATCGACCGCTCGACCTATGTCACGATCCGTGACATCGCGACGCTCGAAAGCTGGATCGCGGCCGCCCGCGAGGCCGGCCTCGTCGCCTTCGACACGGAAACCAATTCGCTCGATGCGATGCAGGCCGATCTCGTCGGCTTCTCGCTCGCCATCGCCGACAACAGCCGCGACGCCTCCGGCACCTCCATCCGGGCGGCCTATGTCCCGCTGCTTCACAAAAGCGGCGTCGGCGATCTCCTCGGCGGCGGGCTGGTGGAAAACCAGATCCCGGACGGACAGGCGATCGCTCTTCTGAAGACGCTGCTGGAAGACCCCGCCGTTCTCGTCGTCGCCCAGAACATGAAATACGATTATCTCGTCATGAAGCGGCAGGGCGTGGAAATCGCCCGCTTCGACGATACGATGCTGATGTCCTACGTGTCGGATGCCGGCGCCAACACCCATGGCATGGACGCGCTGTCGGAGCGCTGGCTGGGTCACCAGCCGATCCCGTTCAAGGACGTGGCTGGCAGCGGCAAGTCGATGGTGACGTTCGATTACGTCGATATCAACAGGGCCACCACCTATGCGGCCGAGGATGCCGACGTGACACTGCGGCTCTGGCATGTGCTCAAACCCCGGCTTGCCGCCAAGAAGCTCGTGCGCGTCTACGAGCGGCTGGAGCGGCCGCTGGTGCCGGTGCTCGCGCGCATGGAGGAACGCGGCATCTCCATCGACCGGCAGATCCTGTCGCGGCTCTCCGGCGAGCTTGCACAGGGTGCGGCGCGGCTAGAGGCCGAGATCCACGAGCTGGCGGGCGAAAGCTTCAACATCGGCTCGCCGAAGCAGTTGGGCGACATCCTGTTCGGCAAGATGGGCCTGCCCGGCGCGTCGAAGACAAAGACCGGGCAATGGTCCACCTCGGCGCAGGTGCTCGAAGACCTCGCGCTCTCCGGCCACGACCTGCCGCGGCGCATCGTCGACTGGCGCCAGCTGACCAAGCTGAAGTCCACCTACACCGACGCCCTGCCCGGCTTCGTGCATCCGGAGACGCGGCGCGTCCACACCTCCTATGCGCTGGCCGCCACCACCACGGGACGCCTCTCCTCGTCGGAACCCAACCTGCAGAACATCCCGATCCGCACGACCGAAGGCCGCAAGATCCGCACGGCCTTCATCTCGACGCCGGGCCACAAGCTGATCTCGGCCGACTACAGCCAGATCGAGCTGCGGGTGCTCGCCCATGTCGCCGACATCCCCCAGCTCCGGCAGGCCTTTGCCGACGGGATCGACATTCACGCGATGACGGCGTCCGAAATGTTCGGCGTGCCGGTCGAGGGCATGCCGAGCGAGATCCGCCGGCGGGCGAAAGCCATCAATTTCGGCATCATCTACGGCATCTCCGCCTTCGGCCTCGCCAACCAGCTTTCCATCGAGCGCTCCGAGGCCGGCGACTACATCAAGCGCTATTTCGAACGCTTCCCCGGCATCCGCGACTATATGGACGCGACAAAGGCGTTTGCCCGCGAGAACGGTTACGTCGAAACCATCTTCGGCCGGCGGGCGCATTACCCCGACATCCGCTCCTCCAACCCATCCGTGCGCGCCTTCAACGAGCGCGCCGCGATCAACGCCCCGATCCAGGGCTCGGCAGCCGACGTCATCCGCCGCGCCATGGTGCAGATGGAGCCCGCGCTCGAAGCCGCAAAGCTTTCCGACCGCTGCCGCATGCTCCTGCAGGTGCATGACGAACTGATCTTCGAGGTGGAAGACGCCGAGATCGACAAGGCCATCCCCCTGATCGTCTCCGTCATGGAAAACGCCACCCTGCCCGCCCTTAACATGCGCGTGCCGCTAAAAGTCGATGCCCGCGCCGCCCACAATTGGGATGAGGCGCATTAGCGCTTCGCTCTCACTCGGTCCGGTTGCCGTAGACAGGGTGGCCTTCTCCCGAGACATCACCTCGCACCTTGCCGCGCTCAGCTGGCCCGGCTAGGCCTCAAGATTTCGGCCCACGCTTCTGACGCGGGCGCGTCCGGCAAGGCGTTTGGGGACATCATTTATGAGAATCGCAACCCATTGCTTTTGGAGGGGAAGGACAACGGTCATAAATCCTGATTGATGAAGCGCCGACGCTTTTTGGTTCCTCGAAAGAGCTTTCTAGTGTTTGACACTATTTTGCACTATGATCTTTAAGGAAACGAAAGGAGTAGAAAATCATGAAGCCAGCTGGCCAAATGACAATCACCTTGACGGACGAGCTGGAACAGTTCGTGCGTCGCGAGGTGAACGAAGGTACTTTTGCTTCCAACAGCGAATATATCCGCGACCTTGTCCGAGAGCGTTACCGCAAGAAGCAGGACAGGGACGAGAAGATGAAAACGCTGAATGCGGCCTTGGAGCGCGGCATGGCGGATTCCGCCGCCGGTCGTGTCACATCGCTGAGCGAGGCTTTCGAAAAAATTCGCGCCGCGGTCGGTATCCCTGAAGATGAAAGCCGTCATGCGTGAAGGTCGTTCTTACCGATGAGGCCATCGCAGACCTGATTGCGATTGGCCGTTACATCAACGCGGATAATCCGTTACGGGCCGCGACGTTCGTTGCCGAGCTGGAAAACAAGTGCCAGCGCATCGGCACGATGCCGAACGCGTTCCCGCTGATCGTCGGTCGCGAAAAAGAGGGCATCCGCCGCCGCGTCCACGGCAATTACCTCATCTTCTACTGGGTGAAAAAGAACACCGTGGAGGTCCTGCATGTCCTGAACGGGGCGATGGACTACGAGGCCATTCTGTTCCCCGACGAATGAAGCCATGACCATCGACACCCGAGTTTTTTCGACCGACCCGAGCCCGCCCCCGTACGTCCCTGCAATTGCTCACCCCACCAGCGCGTCCTCACAGCGGAAGCAGCCGAAGAGGCGGGATAGGCCTTGGCGGCCTTCGTTGGCGAGGTCGAAGCGGCGGCCGAAGAGGAGCCATTCGCTGCAGAGGCCCTTGATCATCCAGCGCATCGCCCGGGCAGCGCTGGAGGGCGTCCAGGCGCCGCTGAGGGCGCCGCGCGATGCGGCCTTGCCGAAAGCGTCTTCGAGAAACCGGGTGTGCTCGTCGTCGATTTCCTGCTGGCGTCCGAGCACCGGGGCGAGGTCGCTTGTGTAGTCGCAGCGCAGGAGGATGGTGAGGATGCGCTGGCGCTGCTCGTCGGACGCCATGACGTCCAGCCAGTCGCCGGCGACCGCTTCGATATGGGCGAGGATATCGATCCCGACATTTTCGATTTCGT
Source organism: Ferranicluibacter rubi (assembly GCF_011603255.1). Lineage (GTDB taxonomy): Bacteria > Pseudomonadota > Alphaproteobacteria > Rhizobiales > Rhizobiaceae > Ferranicluibacter > Ferranicluibacter rubi. The sequence goes on from NZ_JAANCM010000001.1 coordinate 696,491, forward strand.
CCCGCAGCAGGTCCTCGTCGGGCAGCGGGACCGCCTTGTAGAGTTCCAGAAAGATATCGGCCTTGTTCTGGAAGTGCCAGTAGATGGCGCCGCGGGTCACACCCGCTGCCGAGGCGACATCCTCGAGCGTCGCGTTGGAAACGCCCTTCTCGAAGAACACGTGCTCCGCCGCATTCAGGATGCGGTTGCGCGTTTCCTCCGCTTTCGCCTTCGTCCGCCGCATGGTCTCGTGAACCTCCCACAGGGGTCGGCCCACCTGACGGCGGGCCGGAACCGCGATCACTCGGCCGGTGTGGTGCCAGCGGTGTGGCCGGCGTCGTGGCCAGTACCGTGGCCAGCGGCCGGTGCGGTGGTAGTCTGCTCGTTCTTCTTGCCGCGCTGGAAGATCTTCATGACGAAGACGAAGAAGACCGGCACGAAGAAGACCGCGAGGATGGTCGCCGAGATCATGCCGCCGAGAACCCCCGTGCCGATCGCGTTCTGGCTGGCGGCCGAAGCACCACTGGCAATGGCGAGCGGCACGACGCCGAGCGTGAAGGCGAGCGAGGTCATGAGGATCGGCCGGAAACGCAGGTGTGCCGCCTCGATCGTCGCATCCATCAGCGACTTGCCTGCCTCCATCTGCTCCTTGGCGAACTCGATGATCAGGATCGCGTTCTTGGCCGACAGGCCCATGATCGTGATCAGGCCCACCTTGAAGTAGACGTCGTTGGAGAGGTCGCGCAGCGTGATGGCGATGACCGCGCCGATGATGCCAAGGGGAACGACAAGCATGACCGAGATCGGGATCGACCAGCTTTCGTAAAGCGCGGCGAGGCACAGGAAGATCAGCAGGCAGGAGAGTCCGATGAGAAGCGGAGCCTGGGATCCCGACTGGATTTCCTCGCGCGACTGGCCGGACCACTCATAGGCAAAGCCCGCGGGCAGTTCGCCCATCAGCCGTTCCATTTCCGCAATCGCCTCGCCCGAGGAATGGCCCGGCGTCGCCTGGCCCGAAATGCGGATGGAGGGGTAGCCGTTATAGCCGACGGTCTGGGCCGGGCCCATCTGCCACTCGATGGAGGAGAAGGCAGACAGAGGCACCATGCCGCCATTGGTGTTGCGCACGTTGAGCGTGAGCAGGTCGGACGGCTTGGTGCGCTTGGTCACGTCGGCCTGCACGGTCACGCGCTGCAGACGGCCCGAATTCGGGAAGTCGTTGACGTAGGTGGAGCCGAGATTGGTCGAGATCGTGGCGTTGATATCGGCAAAGGCAACGCCGAAGGTGTTGGCCTTCTCGCGGTCCACGATCAGGTTCAGCTGGGCGACGTCCGGCAGGCCGTCCACGCGGACGCCGGCAAGGATCGGGCTCTGCCCGGCAAGGCCGAGCAGCTGGTCGCGGGCGGCGGCGAGCGCCGTATCCCCCTGACCCGCACGGTCCTGAAGGCGGAACTCGAAGCCGTTGCTGGTGCCGAGCCCCTGGATGGGCGGCGGCGACAGCGCAAAGGCGATCGCGTCGCGGATCTGGCTGAAGGCGATGGAGGCGCGCATGGCGATCGAGGCTGCCGAATCGTCGGCACCGCGATCCGCCCAGTCCTTGAGCGTGATGAAGGCGAGGGCCGCGTTCTGGCCGGAGCCCGAGAAGGAGAAGCCGTTGACGGCGATGATGCGATCGACGGCGCCTTCCTTGCCGAAGAAGCCTTCCACCTGCTGGATGACCTCGGTCGTCCGGTTGGCGGTGGCTTCCGAGGGAAGCTGCATGGAGACGATGATGTAGCCCTGGTCTTCGTTCGGCAGGAAGGCCGAGGGAAGACGCATGAACAGGTAGCCCATGGCGGCGACGATCACGAGGTAGACGAGCATGAAGCGGCCCGACCGCTTGATCATCCACGCGACCCAGCCGCTATAGCCGTGCGAGGTCTTGTCGAAGCCGCGGTTGAACATGCCGAAGAAGCCGCGCTTCTTCTGGTGCTGGCCCTTCGGGATCTGCTTCAGGAAGCTGCCGGCGAGCGCGGGGGTGAGCGACAGCGCCAGGAAGGCGGAGAACAGGATCGAGGTCACCATGGTCAGCGAGAACTGCTGGTAGATGACGCCGACCGAGCCCGGGAAGAAGGCCATGGGAATGAACACGGCGGAGAGAACCAGCGTGATGCCGATGACGGCACCGGTGATCTGGCCCATCGCCTTGCGCGTCGCCTCCTTCGGCGTCAGCCCCTCTTCCGTCATGATGCGCTCGACGTTCTCGACCACGATGATGGCGTCGTCGACGAGAATGCCGATCGCCAGCACCATGGCGAACATGGTCAGCACGTTGATGGAGAAGCCCGCGGCATAGATGATGGCGCAGGTGCCGAGCAGTGCGACCGGCACGACGATGGTCGGGATGAGCGTGTAGCGGATGTTCTGCAGGAACAGGAACATCACGAGGAAGACGAGCGCGACGGCTTCGAGCAGCGTGTGCAGCACCTTTTCGATCGAGACCTCGACGAAGGGCGCGGTGTTGTAGGGAATGGAATATTCGACGCCTGCGGGGAAGTACCCTTTCAGCTCTTCCATCCGCGCCTCGATCAGCGTCGCGGTGTTGAGCGCGTTGCCGGTCGGGGTCAGCTGCACGGCGATGGCGGCCGAAGGCTTGCCGTTGAGGCGGGTCGAGGTGTCGTAGCTCTGGCCACCGACCTCGAGCCGCGCGACGTCGCGCAGGCGCACGGCCGACCCGTCGGGATTGGCGCGCAGCACGATCGCGCCGAACTCTTCCGGCGAGGACAGCTGGCCCTTGACGAGAACGGGGGCCGAGACCTGCTGGGTGATCGGGTTCGGCTGGGCGCCGATGGAGCCGGCGGCGATCTGGGCGTTCTGCGCCTGGATGGCGCTGGTCACGTCGCCGGCCGTCAGGTTCAGGCCGACCATCTTGTCGGGATCGATCCAGACGCGCATGGAGCGCTCGGAGGAGAACAGCTGCGCCTGTCCGACGCCCTCGATGCGCTGGACTTCGTTCAGCACGTTGCGGCTGAGATAGTCGCCCAGACCGATGGCGTCCATCGAACCGTCGGTCGAGGTCAGCGAGATGATCAGGAGGAAGCCCGAGCCGGCTTCATCGACCTGGATGCCCTGCTGGGTAACCGCATCCGGAAGCCGCGGCTCGACGCGGCGAACGCGGTTCTGCACGTCCACGGCCGCATCGCCCGGATCGGTGCCCGGTGCGAAGGTGACGTTGATGGAGACGGAGCCGGCGGCGTTCGACGTGGACTCGAAATACTGGAGACCGTCGATGCCGTTCAGCTCGTTCTCGATCAGCTGCGTCACGCCCTGATACGTCTCGGTGGAAGACGCACCGGGATAATTGGCGGAGATGCTGATCTGCGGCGGCGCGACGCTTGGGTATTGCGCGATCGGCAGGAAGGGGATCGCGATGATCCCGGCGATCATGATGAAGAGGGCGACGACCCAGGCGAAAATGGGCCGGTCGATAAAGAAACTGGGCATGGACCGTCCTTAATTCGCTTGTGCAGGCTTGGCGTCGCCAGCGGGCTGGCCGGCCGGATCATTGCCGGCGGGCTCGCCTTCCGGTTTCGTCGTCGCAGCAGGCGCCGCTTCGCCTTCGGGCTTGGGCGGCTCGGGGTTCCAGTCGACGGCCTTTACCGGCGCGCCGGGGCCGACCTTCTGGAAGCCCTCGACGATGATCTTCTCATCCGCCTTGAGGCCGCTCGAGATGACCCAGCGATCGCCGACGACGCGGCTCGTCATGACGGGGCGGATCTCGACCTTGCTCTCGCCGTTGACGACGTAGACCAGCGCCTTGCCGGCGGTGTCGCGCTGGATGGCCTGCTGCGGCACGGCGATCGCATTGCGCTCGATGCCCTGCTGGATCTGGCCGCGGACATACATGCCGGGCAGGAGATCGCCGTTCGGATTGGCGAACTCGCCGCGCAGCGTGATCTGGCCGGTGGTTTCATCGACGGCCGCTTCCGAGAAGAGCAGACGGCCCTTTTCCGGATAGGGCGTGCCGTCGTCCAGCACCAGCTGGGCGGCCGCCTCGTTGGCATCGGTCATAAGCTGTCCATCCTGCAGCGCCTTGCGCAGGCGGATGACGTCGGTCGCCGTCTGGGTGAAGTCGGCATAGACAGGGTCGAGCTGCTGGATGGTGGCGAGGTTTTCCGTGCCGCTCTGGCTGACCAGGGCGCCTTCGGTGATCAGCGCGCGGCCGATCCGGCCGCTGATCGGCGCGGTCACGTTGGTATATTCGAGGTTCAGACGGGCGGAAGCGACGCCGGCTTCGGCGATCGCCACATCCGCATCGGCCTGCGCCAGCAGCGCGACGGCATCGTCGAAGTTCTGCTGGGTCGCGACGTTCGAGCGGCGCAGCTGCTCCTGCCGATCCGACGTGTTGCGGGCCTGCGTCTGGGCGGCACGCGCCCGGGCGAGCGTCGCCTCGGCGCTATCGACCTGCACCTGGAAGGGCTTCGGATCGATGCGGTAGAGTACGTCGCCCTGCTGCACCGTGGTTCCCTGCTCGAACACGCGCTCGACCACGATGCCGGACACGCGCGGGCGGACTTCCGCGGTGCGGGTCGCAGCGATTCGGCCCGGAAGCTCGTTGGTGATCGGCAGCTCCTCGGTCTTCGTCGTGACGACGGCGACTTCGGACGGCGGGGGCGCAGGCTGACCTTGCGCCTGGCTCTCCTCCTGCTGGCAGGCACTCAGAAAAGCCGCACTGATGACGACAGCGGCGAGCGTCAGACGATTGGTCCGCATAGATAGGTCCCACGAAAAAGACCGGCGCGCGCATGAGATCTCATGGCGTCGGCCGGAGGAAACGAAAATCAGACAGTTGCCCGAAGACGGATTCAAGGGCAGGTCGTGCGCTATACAAACACGAGTGTATGTTTTCGAGTCAAGCAGATCCTGCCAATGATGCAGCGCACAATTTTGTGATGACTTACCAAATCGACGCCTTGCCCTGACGTTAGACCCCGGTCGAACCGAAGCCGCCGGCGCCACGCACCGTTTCCGAAAAAGCGGTTGCCTCGGTCACGCGGACCTGCGTCACCGGCGCGATGACCATCTGGGCGATGCGCATGTCGCGGGTGATGGTGAAGGGCTCGGCACCGTGGTTGATCAGCAGCACCTTCACCTCGCCGCGATAATCGCTGTCGATCGTCCCCGGCGTGTTGAGGCAGGTGACGCCGTTCTTGAAGGCGAGCCCCGAGCGTGGGCGAACCTGCCCCTCGAACCCGTCAGGGATCTCGAAGACGAAGCCGGTCGGCACCAGCGCACGCGCGCCCGGCGCCAGGACCAGCGGTTCGTCCGCGGCCACGGCGGCCCGCAGGTCCATGCCCGCGGCGCCACGCGTCTCATAGGCCGGCAGCGCCAGGCCCTCCCCGTGGGGAAGGCGGACGAGGGCGAGGACGGGAATTTCGATGGAACCGGGGGTGTCCGTCATGCGCGGCGCCTTCACGAGAGAGGTTTAAACGGCGTCAATTGCATATCGGCCGTCATATCGCTAGATAAGCCCCAGAAAACAGGACATTCCCGATGGCTGAAACGCTTGCCGATGCGGTCTCCCGCCGCCGAACCTTTGCGATCATCGCGCACCCCGACGCGGGCAAGACCACGTTGACCGAAAAGCTGCTGCTGTTCGGCGGCGCGATCCAGCTGGCCGGCGAGGTCAAGGCGAAGAAGGACCGCATCCAGACGCGGTCCGACTGGATGAAGATCGAGCGGGAGCGCGGCATCTCGGTCGTCACCTCGGTGATGACGTTCGAATATGGCGGCAACGTCTTCAACATTCTCGATACGCCCGGCCACGAAGATTTCGCCGACGATACCTATCGCACGCTGACGGCGGTGGACGCCGCCGTGATGGTGATCGACGCCGCCAAGGGCATCGAGCCGCGGACGCTGAAGCTGTTCGAGGTCTGCCGCATGCGCGACATCCCGATCATCACCTTCATCAACAAGATGGACCGGGAAAGCCGCGATCCGTTCGAGATTCTCGACGAGGTCGAGGAGAAGCTGGCGCTCGACACGGCGCCGATCACCTGGCCCATCGGCCGGTCGAAGACCTTCTGCGGCTCCTATTATCTCGCTGAAAACACGGTGCGCGGCGCCGATACGCAGGTCGAGGCGTTGAAGGTCAACGGCCCGCAGGCGGTCGCCGACCGGCTGCCGGAAAACGAGCGTGCCGCCTTCATCGAGGAAACGGAGCTTGCCATCGAGGCCTGCCGGCCGTTCGACAGGCAGGCCTTTCTCGAAGGCCACATGACGCCCGTCTTCTTCGGCTCGGCGCTGCGCAATTACGGCGTGCGCGACCTGATCGATGCGCTGGGCGCCGTCGCACCGCCGCCGCGCGACCAGGTGGCCGACATCCGCACGGTCCATGCGAGCGAGGACAAGATGACGGCCTTCGTCTTCAAGATCCAGGCCAATATGGACCCGAACCACCGCGACCGCATCGCCTTTGCCCGCATCTGCTCGGGCAAGCTGGAACGCGGCATGAAGGCGCGGCTCGCCCGCACCGGCAAGCAGCTCGGCCTTACCGCACCGCAGTTCTTCTTTGCCTCGCAGCGCCAGCTGGCCGATACGGCCTATGCCGGCGATGTGGTCGGCATTCCCAACCACGGGACGCTGCGCATCGGCGATACGCTGACCGAAGGCGAACAGCTCGTCTTCCAGGGGGTCCCGAACTTCTCGCCGGAAATCCTGCGCCGCGTGCGGCTGGAGGATGCCATGAAGGCGAAGAAGCTGAAGGAAGCGCTGCAACAGATGGCCGAGGAAGGCGTCGTGCAGCTGTTTTCGCCCGAAGACGGCTCACCGGCCATCGTCGGCGTCGTCGGCGCGCTACAGCTCGACGTGTTGAAGGAGCGGCTCCAAGGCGAATACGGCCTGCCCGTCTCGTTCGAAATGGCCCGCTTCTCGATCTGCCGCTGGGTCTCCGCCGACGACCCCGCCGAACTCGACCGTTTCATCACAGCCCGCCGCGGCGACATCGCCCGCGACCTCGACGGCGACCCGGTGTTCCTGGCGCAGGACGGCTTTTCGCTCAACTACGAGGCCGATCGCTGGAAGGCGATCAAGATGGTCGCGATCAAGGAATATCACGTCGCCAAGGCGGCGTGATCCCTCTCCCCGCAACGTCCTCCTCGGCCTTGTGCCGAGGATCTGCGGCCCTGCCCGCGATCTGAAGGACCATGGTGTTTGCGGAGACGACAGCAGGTCCTTGGCACAAGCCCGAGCATGACGACGTCGAGCCTTCCCTCACGCCACCAAGTCCTTGAGGAAATCGTCGCACCAGCGCACCACGTCGTGCTCGTTCAGATAATCCATCATCTTGCCCCACCGCTCCTGCCGCTCGGGCAGCGGCATGGAAAGCGCCCGGGCAATGGCGTTCGCCGTACCCTCGATGTCGTAGGGGTTGACCAGCAGCGCGCTATCCAGCTCGCGGGCCGCCCCCGCAAAGCGCGACAGCACCAGCACGCCCGGATTTTCCGGGTCCTGCGCGGCGACATATTCCTTGGCGACGAGGTTCATGCCGTCACGCAGCGGCGTCACCAGACCCACCTTCGCCATCCGGTAGAGACCGGCAAGGATCGGCCGTGAAATCGAGCGGTTGATATAGCGGATCGGCACCCAGTCGACCGTGCCGAGCGCGCCATTGACGCGCCCCGCCTGTTCGGCGACCGTCCGCTGCATCGCCTCGTATTCCGGCACCTCTGAGCGGGATTTGGGCGTGACCTGCAAGTAGGTCACCTTGCCCTGCTGGCCGGGATTGCCCTCGATGAAGCGCTCGAAGGCGTCGATGCGCTGGGTGATGCCTTTGGAATAGTCCAGCCGGTCCACACCGATGATCAGATCGCGCCCCTCGATGCTGGCGGCGGCCTTGCGCACCATCACATGCGACGCGCTCTTTCGGGCAAAATTCGCAAACGCCGCGGTCTCGATGCCGATGCCATAGGTGCCGCCCTTGAAGATGCGGCCGTGGGCGCTGTAGCGGCCCGGCTTGATCTCGTTGCCGATGCCCTCGCGGCGGAGCCCGCCTGCAAAGTTCTCGAGGTCATGATCCGTTTGAAAGCCGATGAGGTCGTAATGCGACAGACCGCGCATGATCTCCTCATGCACCGGCATGGCGAAGAGCACGTCGGCCGGCGGCCAGGGGATGTGCAGGAAGAAGCCGATGCGGTTCTTCACGCCCATCTGGCGCAGTTCGGCGGCCAGCGGAATGAGATGATAGTCGTGTATCCAGATGACGTCGTCCGGCTGCAGCATCGGCGCCAGGCGATGCGCGAAGAAACGGTTCACGCGGAAATAGCCGGCCATTTCCTTGCGGCCATATTCGGCGAGATCCAGCCGGTAATGGCAGATCGGCCAGAGCACGCGATTGGCAAAACCGAAGTAGTATTCCTCGACATCCTTGTCGGTCAGGTCGGTCAGGGCATAGGTGATCTTGCCCCGGTCCTTGAGGTCGAGCGCCTCCGGCTCCCGCGTCCCGCTGGATTTACCGGACCAGCCCATCCAGATGCCGCCATGCTCCTCGAGCGCGGCCTGCAAAGCGACGGCAAGACCGCCGGCCGGGGCATCGCCCGATTTTTCCGGCACCGGCACCCGGTTGGACACGACGATGAGACGACTCAAGATTTCTTCCTTTCGAATGTCTGGCAGCAGACCAGCGGGCAAACCGCCCAGTCCGTGGGCAAGTCGGTCGGCATGCCCGCGGGCATGTCGCCGATCACGCCTTGCCCGCGCGGGCCAGCGCCGTCAGGGCGCTGCGCACCGCTTCCGCCGAGCCGATCGTGGCCTGCGCCTGCGTCTCGGAACCGGGCTGCCCGACCCGCAGCGACATGCCGCCGGCGGCGTTCGCCACCTTGAACATGGCCTCGTCGGTCACGTCGTCGCCGATGGCCAGCGGCTTGCGCCCTTCGAAGGGCGGTTGCGACAGGAAGGTCATGACCGCCCCCCCCTTGCTCGCCGTGGAAGGGCGGAGTTCCACGACCATCTTGCCGAATTGCAGGCCCCAGTCGCCGCCGATGGCGACCGAAGCGCGCCGCATGATGTGCTCGACATCGGCGCAGCGTTCCGGCGCCTGCCGATAGTGCAGCGCCACGGCCGCCCCCTTGTCCTCGAACAGCACGCCGTCCCAGTCCTTCACCGTCTTTGCGAGGTCGTTCTTCAGCGTCACGAAGCCGGGCGTGATCTCCGGCCGTGTGATCGCGCCCGTCTGGTCGCGCAGTTCGGCTCCGTGCAGACCGGCGATCGGGAAGGTCGCGGGATCGAACAGCACATCGGCATAATGCAGCGCTCGGCCCGTGACGAGCGCGAGTGCACCGCCGAGACGGTGGGAGAGCGACATGAGCGTGGCGGGCAGGTCCGGGGGGACGACGATCGCGTCCGGCGTCTCCGCGAGATCGACCAGCGTGCCGTCGATATCGAGGAACAGCGCCCAGTCGTCGGGCGCTGCGGCAATGTGCCTGAACACGTCGGGGTACACGTCTGGCAGCGGCTCTTGCGCGCTGATCGTGACGTCCGGATCGGGTATGAGAAGGGTGTGGCTGTCGTTTGGCATGGGGGTCTAGTTAGGTCGCCGCGTGCCCGCGACAACCCTTGGAGACGGTCGTGTCCGCTTAAGCGCCGGACTTTTCAACCAGCATGAGACGTCCGTCGGCCGCGATCTCAACCGCAAGTCCCTCATAGTCCGAGATCTTGAGATGCGTCGTTTCCATCGGGTGTTCATGCGTCGTGGTGACCACTGCGACATCGGCGCCCGCAGCTTCCCCGGCCTTGACGCCGGCGGGAACGTCCTCGAACACGAGGCAGTCGGCAGCATCGAAGCCGACGCGCTCGGCACCGAGCCGGTAGCAATCCGGTGCCGGCTTGCCCTGCGTCACGTCTTCCGCCGTCACCAGAAATTTCGGCGCGGTGATGCCGGCCTTGGCAAGGCGGGCTCTTGCCAGCGGCAGCGGCGAAGAGGTGACGATCGCCCAGCGATCGCTCGGCAGCGTCTTCAGGAATTCGAGCGCACCGGGGATCGGCTTGACGCCTTCGACATCGTCGATCTCGGCCTGCGTGATATAGGCTGCTTCCTTCGCCGGATCGACGCCAGGCAGGTTCAGCTGCGTGATCGTGTCGATGCCGCGCTTGCCATGCATGAAGGGCAGGAAGGTCGCAAGGTCCAGCCCGTGCGCCAGGGCCCATTTACCCCAGACGCGCTCGGCCGCCGCGATGGAATTGAGAAGCGTGCCGTCCATGTCGAACAGGAAGGCGGAGAAGGGCTTGCCGAGCGTGGGATGCGAAGAGGTGGTCTCGGTCGACGAAGCGGGAACAGGCGAAGCGGACGTGGGAGAAGACAAGGCAGGCATTCCTTTCGGTCTCGGATAGGACGCGGCCCGATGATGCCGGGCGTGGCGGGCCGCTTTGCAAGGTCTCCTCGGCTTAAGGATATCGCGGACAGAATGCAAACGGCGAACGCCCGAAGGGTTCGAATCGCCGTACGCGAGCACCCTCTCACCGGCTTTCGACAGCAAGGCGCAGCCCTATTACCGCGCTGAACCGTCTCAATCTCCCGGCTTTCCCGGCAGCTCCGTGACCGTGTCCAGCCATGGCATAGCGGAAGCGCACCAGATCTGGCGTTTCGGGGCGAGATCGCCGCGCTGACGGATGTTGCCCCAGCGGATGCCGATCTCCCCGGCCTCGTCTCCTTCCCCCGTCGTGAAGATCGGGGAGCCGCAATCGGGACAGAACATCTGGAAACGGCGGTGCCCGTTATCGGCCGTTTTCACATAGGTCTTCGGCGCGCCCTTCGTCAGCGCGAAGCGGTCGCGCGGGACGGAGACGGTGACCCGGTAGGCCGTCCCCGTCAATGTCTGGCAATCGGTGCAATGGCAGACCGAGACGGCATCGGGATCGATCTCCGCCTCGAAGGCGATCTGTCCGCAGTGGCATGCACCATCGATCTTCATGTCGGCCTCTTGTCCTTTGGGGTTAGAGCATCATTCCCCAAATCGGAACCGGTTTCAGCATAAAAATGTACGTTGCCGCGAGCGGGGATACCGACACAATGGCACAGCTGTAGTATCAATGCCTTGCCAGAATTTTCGGCCTCATCCATCCCCGCCTGTCTGCGTCCATGCCATCATCATGCCGTTCCGTCGCGGATACACCGGAAGGCGTTCCGGCGAGGCGGGGCCGGCTCCGGGAGGCAAGGGATCGACGCACGCCCTGCCGCTCGGGGTCCGCAGAAAATGGTCTCCCTCCGGGACGGCGGTTCCGGCGCATCTTTGCGCCGGATCGGATGGGCCCGGACGTGCCTGTGCGGCACACAGCTTCGGTTCCGTCTTTCACGGTTTCGACCGCGCGAGGGCAAACCGGGGTCAGAGAGACCGGAGTTGCGGGCATAAACCGCCGAACGGGGCACCGGAAGGTGTCATACTAAAACTAACTTACGCGGCAACTTTCGGTGCCCCGTCCGATACCTCATCGTCAAGCCTCCGGCGTTTTCACGCACGGGGTCGTCTTCACACGCCGGTGAAAAGCCAGGCATGCTCCTTGGCATTGTTGAACTTCCATGCCCGCGATGGCCCGGCCATGACGTTGAGATAGTAGAGATCGTAGCCGTGAATGGCAGCGACCGGGTGGTAGCCTTTCGGCACCAGCACGACATCGCCATTCTCGACCGCCATGGTTTCGTCCAGCGAGCGGTCGTCGGTATAGACGCGCTGCATGGCGAAGCCCTGCGAGGGGTTGAGGCGGTGATAATAGGTTTCCTCGAGGAAGCTTTCGGCCGGCAGGTTGTCCTCGTCATGCTTGTGCGGCGGATAGGACGAGGTGTGGCCGCCCGGCGTGATGACCTCGACCACCAGCAGCGACTGCGCCGCCCCGTCATCCTCCGGCATGATATTGGTGACGTAGCGGGTGTTGGTGCCCTTGCCACGCGTCATCTGCTTGTGCCGGTCCGGCCGGATGACCTGCGCCTCGAACCCCTTGCCCCCCGGCGCCGAGCAGACGCCGAGTTCGAGATCCGTCGTCGCCGTCACCTTATAAGTGGCGCCCCTCGGCACGTAGACCGAGAAAGGCCCACCTTCGAACGGCGTCATCCGCTCGCCCAGCTCGCCGAAATCCTCACCACGCACCGTCACCCGCGCCTTGCCGGCGACGAGGACGAGGCAGACCTCCCGCTCGCCCGTGTCACCGGACGTCGCTTCCCCGGCAGCCAGCCGGTGCAGCGCAAAGCCGACATAGGTCCAGCCGGCGCTCTCCGGCGTGATGTCATGGACGAAACCGTTATTGCCCTGCGGCTTGACGAGAAGGTTCGGCATGGTGATGTCCTAATAATTGCAGGAGGATCGTGATGCGTGTGGAGACCGGCTCAGCCCCTCACCCTAACCTTCGCCCCGCCCAAGCGGGGAGAAGGTGCCGGCAGGCGGATGAGGGGCCATCGCCAACGTCAGATCAGCGCCGATCCAGCCCCGCCTCTTTCGCAAAGGCCTTGAGCGATGTGAACCCGAGCGACTGGTATTCGAAGGGAATGCGGATGGCGCTGTCCTGCTCCGCCTCGATCACCAGCCAGCCATCATAGCCATGCTCGGCGGCAATCTTCAGGACGGGCACGAAATCGACGCCGCCCTCCTCGTCGCCCGGCACGGTGAAGACGCCGCGGCGCACGCCTTCGAGGAAGGAGAGGCCGTTCTCCTCCACATCCTTCCGGACTTCGCGGCGGACGTTCTTGGCGTGGATGTGGCGGACGCGGTGCATGTATTTTTTGGCCAGCTCCGCCGGGTCCGAGCCACCGAACCAGGCGTGGCCGGTGTCGAGCAGCAGCTTGGTCGCCGGCCCCGTCGTCTCCATCAGCCGGTCGATCTCGGGCCCGGTCTGGACGATCGTGCCCATGTGGTGGTGGTAGACGAGATCAATGCCCTGATCGGCGCAATATTGCGCGATCGCCTCGATGTCGGCGCCGAATGTTTCCCACTGGTCGTCGGGCAGCACCGGCTTGTCGGCCACCAGCGAGGTCGCATCATTGCCGTGGATGGCGTTCGACGTCTCGCAGACGATGCAGACCTTGCAGCCATTGGCTTTCAGAAGATCGAGATGCGGCTGGATCGCGCGTTTCTCGGCCTCGACGTCATGGGTCAGAAGATTGGTCGAGTGCCAGCCGGAGACGAAGACGAGGTCGTATTCGGCAAGCTTCGCCTTCAGCGCCTCCGGGTCTGTCGGCATCTTGTGCCCCTTCTCGATGCCGTCGAAGCCGATCTTCTGGCAATCGGACAGGCAGTCTTCGAGCGAGAGATGGGCGCCGATCGTCTGATCGTCGTCATTGCTCCAGGCGATCGGGTTGGTTCCGTAGCGGATCATGGTCTTGTCTCTGTGAGGGGTGGAACGATGAGAATGGATCAGCCGACGCGCTGGGCGGCGAGCGCCCGCTCATAGGCCCGGCGCGCCTCTCCGACGGCATCGCGCTCGGAGACCTCGGGCACCGCGACATCCCACCAGTGGCCACCGGCGTCGGTGGTGATCAGCGGATCGGTGTCGATGACGATGACGGTCGTGCGGATTTCCCCGGCCGTTTCGACGAGTGCCGTCTCCAGCTCGGCGAGCGAAGCGACCTTGCGCGTCACCGCACCCATGGCGGCGGCGTGGGCCGCGAAATCGATCGTGGGCAGCTCGACATGGTGTGTGTCGCGCAGGAGATTGTTGAAGTTCGCCCCGCCGGTCGCCATCTGCAGCCGGTTGATGCAGCCATAGCCGGCATTGTCGAGAAGGACGATGGTGATCTTGGCGCCGAGCATGATGGAGGAGGCGATCTCGGCGTTCAGCATCATGTAGCTGCCGTCGCCGACCATCACGATGACGTCGCTGTCAGGCTTTGCCAGCTTCACGCCAAGGCCACCGGCAATCTCGTAGCCCATGGTCGAGAAGCCGTATTCCATGTGGTAGCTGCCGGGCTTTTCCGCCCGCCAGAGCTTGTGCAGTTCGCCGGGAAGACCGCCCGCCGCGCAGACCAGCGTGGTATCGCCCTTGCGAACCCGCATGACCGCGCCGATGACCTGCGCATCGGAGGGAAGCGTTACGTTGGTGGCGGCCAGCGCTGTGCCGGCTGCCGCCTGCCATTCGGTCTTGAGGGTCGCGGCCTTGTCTCCCCAGGCGCTGCCCGCGTGATAGGCTCCGAGGTCTGCCGACAGTTCGGCAAGCCCGGTTGCGGCATCGCAGACGAGAGGCAGGGATTCATGCTTGGCAGCGTCGAAGGACTGCACGTTGAGGCCGACGATCTTCAGGCCGTCGTTCTTGAACAGCGCCCAGGAGCCGGTGGTGAAATCCTGCAGGCGCGTTCCCACGGCGAGCACGAGATCCGCCTCTTCGGCCAGCGTATTGGCCGCCGATGTGCCGGTGACGCCGACCGAGCCCATGTTGAGCGGGTGGCTGTCGGGCAGCGAGGACTTGCCGGCCTGCGTCTCGACCACGGGGATGCCGTGCTTCTCGGCAAAGGCGGCCAGCGCCGCACTCGCCTCGCTATAGAGCACGCCGCCGCCGGCGATGATGATCGGCTTCTTCGCCGCGGCTATTGCCGTGGAGGCGGCCAGGCGCTCCTGCGTATCGGGTCGGGCTTTCCGCGGCAGCCAGATCTTCTCGGCAAAGAAGCTCTCGGGATAATCATAGGCCTCGGCCTGCACGTCCTGGCAGAGCGCCAGCGTCACCGGGCCGCAATCGGCCGGGTCGGTCAGCACCTGCATGGCGCGGCGCAGCGCCGGGATGATCTGTTCGGGCCGCGTGATGCGGTCGAAATAACGCGAGACCGGGCGGAAGCAGTCGTTGACGGTCATGCTGCCGTCGCCGAAATCTTCGATCTGCTGCAGCACCGGGTCCGGCCGGCGATTGGCGAAGACGTCGCCGGGCAGGAGCAGCACCGGCAGCCGGTTGACATGGGCGAGTGCTGCCGACGTCACCATGTTCAGCGCGCCGGGGCCGATGGAGGTGGTGCAGGCCATGAAGCGGCGGCGGAAGCTCGCCTTGGCAAAGGCAATCGCCGCATTGGCCATGCCCTGCTCGTTCTGGGCGCGGTAGGTCGGCAGCGTGTCCTTGATGCCGTGCAGCGCCTCGCCCATGCCGGCGACATTGCCGTGGCCGAAGATCGCGAAAACGCCGCCGAAGATCGGCACGGTCTCGCCGTCGATCACCGTCATCTGCCGCGTCAGAAAGCGCGCCACGGCCTGCGCCATGGTCAGCCGCACGGTTCCGGCTTTCCCGGCGTTGTCCGATGCGATGGGGGCTTGCTGGTTCATGATCTCAAGGTCTCCTCACGCCGCAGGTTTTGCGCCTGCCTGTCCTTGCCGCCCGTCCGGGCGGTGCTTGTCTTTATCGTCATCGGCCAGAGCGGCCGCAACCGCTCAGGCCGCCTTGGTATCGGCGAGGCCGACCCAGAGATCGACCAGCTGCTTGAAGCGCCGCGCCATGTCGTCGATCGCCGTGGTATCGTCGATCTCGCCCGCCAACCAGCGGCGCGCGGCATCCACGAAGATCGTTCGTCCCACGGCAAAACCACGGACCTGGCGCGAGGTGCGGGCGGCGGCAAAGCCGTCCTTCAGCGCCTCGTAGGATGCTTCGAGACCGAGCAGAACCACACCGCGGCAAAGCGGATCGCGCGTCTCGATGACATCGTCGATGGCGCTCCAAGCGCTGCGGCTCGCCTGCGGCTCCAGCTTCCACCAGTCGGGCTTCAGGCCGGCATCGTAGAGTTCGTTCAGCGCCCGCGGAATGGTCTGGTCGTCCAGCGTGCCGTGCTTGCCGGCGATGATCTCGATCAGGATTTCGCGGCCGACCTTGCGGGCCGCCTCGAAGGCGCTGCGCAGCTTGGCGATCTGCGTCGCCTTCATCTCGGCCGGATCGTCCGGGTGGTAGAAGCTCAGCACCTTGATGCAATGGTCAACCGGCCAGTCGATGAGACGGCTGCCGAGATCCTGGCTGAACTCGAACTGCAGCGGGCGCGAACCCGGCAGCTCGATCGGCTTTGCCACCCAGAAATCCTTGAGCGCGCCGGCCGCGTACAGCGCGTCGCGACCGTATTTATCGTCGATCAGCATGCCGAAGCCCGGCCGGCCATCGGCGATCTTGGCGGCGGCCTTGACGGCGAGAACCTTGAAGGCGGGGATGCGGGCGAGCTTCTCCGTGTCGTCGCCGGCCATATCCTCCAGCTGGCTGCGGTGATCGATGGCAAGCGCCATCAGGCTCGGGATCTCGCGCCGGCGGGTGGTCGCCCAGTGCACATGGTTGATCGCCTCGTCCTTGCGCAGCGCATGTTCCTTGCTGCCGTTCTCCAGAAAGAACTGGAGCTCCGTCCAGGTTGGAATTTCCGGCGCACAGAGCAGCCGCGAGACGGCGAAAGCGCCGCAGGCATTGGCCCAGGTCGCAGACGTCGCATGCGGCTCGGCGGCCAGCCAGCCGCGCAGAAAGCCGGACATGAAGGCGTCGCCGGCACCGAGAACATTGTAGACCTCGATCGGGAAGCCCTTCCCGATGATGCCGTCCTCCAGATCGTCCGAAATCTCGCCGTCATAAACGATGCAGCCCATCGGGCCGCGCTTGAGCACGATCGTGGCGGTGGACTGCGCGCGAATGGTCTTCAGGGCGGCGAGAAGGTCGCTTTCGCCCGACGCGATCAGCACTTCCTCTTCCGTGCCGACGATCAGGTCGCAATCGGCAAGAACCGTCTTCAGATGCGCCGAGACATGGGCGGAGGCAATGTAGCGGTTGTCGCCGGCGTCATGGCCGGCCAAGCCCCAGAGGTTCGGGCGGTAGTCGATGTCGAAGGCGATCTTGACGCCGGCAGCCTTTGCGATGCGGATCGCCTTGCGCTGCGCGGCATCGGTATTCGGACGGGAGAAATGCGTACCCGAGACGAGGATCGCGCGGGAAGACCGGATGAACGCCTCGTCGATATCGTCTTCGCAGAGCGCGTTGTCGGCACAGTTGTCGCGGTAGAACAGCAGCGGAAACGAGTGATCGTTTTCGACGGCGAGGATCGCAAGGGCGGTCAGACGCTCGGGGTCCGTCACAATGCCCTTCGTTTCCACGCCTTCGCGCGTCAGCTGCTCCACGATGAAGCGGCCCATCTGCTCCTTGCCGACGCGGGTGAGCAGCGCCGATTTCAGCCCGAGGCGGGCGGTGCCGACCGCGATATTGGTCGGGCAGCCGCCGACGGACTTGGCAAAGCTTGCCACGTCCTCCAGCCGGGTTCCGATCTGCTGGCCGTAGAGATCGACCGAGGCGCGACCGATGGTGATGATGTCGAGCGGCCGTGCCGCATCCCTCTGGCTGATCCCGGTCAACGTTCCTATCCTCCCGACGTGCGGCGTGTGGTCTTTTTCGTTTTCGAATGGAGCCCCATGAAACATAAATTCCGCCGCTCCGTCAATATAGAATTTTCATTCCATATCTGTAACAGCCATATTCGAAGCAAGGGGGCCACGACGTCGCTTTTCGGCGACGGCGACCGTCAGCGCCATGGCGAAGGCCATGCTGGCCGACAGCGAGCGAAAGCCCGCATGATCGGCCTCGACGATCTCGAACCAGACCTTGGAGGATTCGACCAGCGGCGAAAACGCGCTGTCGGTCAGCGACACCACCGGCACCTTGCGGTTTGCCAGAAGGCGGGCCTGATGGATGCTTTCGGACGTGTAGGGCGAGAAGCTGACGGCGAAGGCTGCATCCCGCCGCCCGGCAAGCGCCAGAATATCGTCATCGATGCCGGCGGCCGTGCCGACCATCTGGTAGCGGATCTTCAGCTTGCCGAAGGCATAGGCCATGTAGCCGGAGATCGGATAGGAGCGGCGCTTGGCGATGAGGAAGATGGTGTCGGCCTTGGCCAGGATATCAACCGCCTGCTCGAAGGCTACGGGATCGACCGAGCCGGCGATATTGTCGAGCGACCGGTGGGCGGCGGCGACGAAACCGTTGAAGATCGCGCCGCTTTCCAGCCGGCTGTGACCATTGTCGCCCAGCGCGCGCAGGCGCTCCTCATAGCCCGGATTGCGCTCGCGCAGGCGGGCCCGAAAGATCTGCTGCAGGCTCGAAAAACCCTCGAAGCCGAAATGCTGGGCGAAGCGAACGAGCGTCGAAGGCTGCACGTCGGCAGCGGCTGCGATGCTTGCGGCCGTACCGAAGGCGATCTCGTCGGGCTGATCGAGCGCATAGGCCGCCACCTGGCGCAGGCGCTTGGGCAGTTGCGCCTTGCGCTCCAGAATGACCGCCTTCAGCGCATCGAAATCCTGCGGCACGGCGACGAGCGTCGCGGCTGCATCCTCCTCACCTTCGACATCCCGCGCGCTCTCGGCATCCGGCATCATGCAGTCATCCTCGTGTCCCGCGCTCCCATCGTAACGCATCGGGATCGTAACGCCTCGGAGACGAGAATGATAGAACACCCGTTCCAAATGCCGACTGTCGCCCAAAGAGCACAGACGAATGTTAACGCATTTTTACCATCTTCCGCCGGAAGATCGCCAAGGCTTATGGTTAACGACGTCCAAGCATCCGATTCGCGACCGCCGATCGATCCGGCACAGACATCTG
The DNA here is from genome assembly GCF_011603255.1 of Ferranicluibacter rubi. Classification (GTDB taxonomy): domain Bacteria; phylum Pseudomonadota; class Alphaproteobacteria; order Rhizobiales; family Rhizobiaceae; genus Ferranicluibacter; species Ferranicluibacter rubi. The sequence continues at coordinate 715,022 of NZ_JAANCM010000001.1, forward strand.
GCCCGGCACATACATCTGGCAAGGAGTTTCAGCAGCATGTGCCGATGGGCAGCCTATCGCGGAGAGCCGATCTATCTGGAGGACCTCGTGTCCTCGCCGGCGCATTCGCTGATCGAGCAGTCGCACTGCGCCACGCGGGCAAAGACCGCCACGAATGGCGACGGCTTCGGCATCGCCTGGTACGGCGACCATCCCGAGCCCGGCCGCTACCGCGACATCCTGCCGGCCTGGTCGGACTGCAACCTGAAGAGCATCGCCCGCCAGATCCGCTCGCCCCTGTTTCTCGCCCATGTCCGGGCCGCGACCGGCGGCGGCACGCGCCGCGACAATTGCCACCCCTTCGTCCATGGCCGCTGGTCGTTCATGCACAACGGCCAGATCGGCGGCTTCGAGCATCTGCGCCGGCCGATGGAGGCCATGCTGGACGATGCGCTCTATACGGCGCGCACCGGCACGACCGACAGCGAGTTGCTGTTCCTCATGGCCTTGCAGTTCGGCCTCGACCGCGATCCCTTGGGCGCGATGGCGGAGACACTGTCCTTCGTCGAGCGGTTGGCAGCACATATGAAGCACGAGGTTCTGGTGCGGTTCACCGCTGCCTTTTCCGACGGAATCGATCTCTATGCCGTGCGCTATGCGTCCGACCGGTTCGCGCCCACGCTCTATGCCGCGCCTATGGGGCCGCAAGGCGGATACTGCCTCGTCTCCGAACCGCTCAACGACGACGACGATGCCTGGGTGGAGATCCCCGAGGGAACGGCCGTCGTGCTTGGCGAGAACGGCATCGACATGCGGATCTTCCACCTCGATCCGGAGATCGAGGCGAAGCGGGCGCTCCGCTAGTCCAATCTCGAGGCGATCAGGCCCGCGAGCTTTTCAGCGACCATGTCCTTGTCGAGTTCCGGCCAGCTTTCCTCGCTGTCGCGTCCGATGACGGTCACGCGGTTGCGCGTGCCCCCCATGACGCCGCCCTCGACGCCGCTACCGGCGGAAACATCGTTCGCAACGATGAAATCGGCGCCCTTGCGGGCGAGCTTCAAGCGACCGTTATCAACCGTGTCATCCGTCTCCGCCGCAAAGCCGACGACGAGGCGCGGGCGCTGCGCGTGATGGCCGACGGTCTTGAGGATATCGGGATTCTCCGTCAGCTGCAGCGGCGGCGGGCCCTCGCCCGGCGCCTTCTTGATCTTGGCCCCGGAGACATCGGCGACCCGCCAGTCGGCCACCGCGGCGACCATGACGGCGATATCGGCGGGCAAGGCTGCCAGTACCGCATCCCGCATTTCCACCGCCGTCTGCACGCGAACGACCGTGACGCCCTTGGGATCGGCCAGCGTCACCGGCCCGGAGACGAGCGTGACCTCCGCCCCGAGACGCGAAAGCGCCGCCGCGATGGCATGGCCCTGCCGGCCGGAGGAGCGGTTGGCGATGTAGCGAACCGGGTCGATCGGCTCGTGGGTCGGGCCCGAGGTGACGATGGCGCGGCGTCCGGAGAGCGGGCCGGTGGGCTTGAACGCGAAAAGCCGTGCTTCCACGGCGGCAACGATCTCGAGCGGCTCGGCCATGCGCCCCTCGCCCCGCTCGCCGCTTTCCGCCATCTCGCCGAGGCCGGGACCAATGAAGCCGATGCCGTCGCCGGCAAGGGTTTGGCGATTGCGGCGGGTGGCGGGATGCGACCACATCTTCGGGTTCATGGCGGGTGCCAGAAGCACCGGCCTGTCGGTGGCAAGCAGAATGGTGGAGGCGAGATCGTCGGTCAGGCCCTGCGCCATCTTCGCCATGATGTTGGCGGTCGCCGGCGCGACCAGAACGAGATCGCATTCCCGCGCCAAGCGGATATGCCCGACATCCTGCTCGTCCTCGCGGGAGAAAAGCTCGGTAAAGACCTTGTCGGCCGCCAGCGCACCAACGGCAAGCGGGGTGATGAAGGCCTGCGCACCTGCCGTCATGACCGGGCGGACGCTTGCGCCACGTTCCCTGAGCCGGCGGATCAGGTCGAGGCTCTTATAAGCCGCGATGCCGCCGGAGATGATGAGGAGAATGCGCTTGCCGGACAGGCTGTCGGGCAATTTCTCGGGCTGGGACTGGGATACAGGCATGAAACCACCGCTGCGGCATGATCGATGCACGACCCTAGCCTATGCAACGCGGAACCGGAATGCGGCGGTGGCGAATTCCCGATCGACGCGGCACGGCGGTTTACGACTTCAGCAAGGTGCTCATCGTGTGCACCAGCGCCTCGCGCTCATAGGGCTTACGCACCACCGGCACATCGGCAAAGCCGCTGGGGATGGGCGACATGTTGCCGTAGCCGGTGGCAAACAGGAAGGGGATATCCCGGCGCGTCAGCTCGGCTGCGACTTCGATGGAGGTGCCGGTGCCGAGGTTGACGTCGAGGATCGCCACATCCGGCTTGAAGGTGGCAAGCTTGGCCAGCGCCTCGTCGGCCGAGGCCGCTGTGAGAACCTTCTGGATGCCGTGATCAGACAGCATGCCTTCGACATCCATGGCGATCAGCATCTGGTCTTCCACGAGCAGCACGCGGAGCTCCGGATCGAGATCGGCACCCGCAGCCGACGTTTCGGGTCCGGCCGCAATGCTGCGGTCCTCGCCCTGATCCGACAGGGAAACGTGCTTGGCCGGCAGCATGAAATCCGCCTCCACCCCGCCGGGAGCGTAGGTCACGGTGCTGCGGCCGTCGAGATCGAAGGGAACGCTGCGGTCGATCAGCGCGCTGCCGAAGCCGGTGCGTGTGGGTGGAAGGACGGCCGGGCCGCCGCTTTCTCGCCAGGCGATCTCGCAATCGCCGGCCTGCGTCAGGCGCCAGCTGACCGACAGCGCACCACCCGGCCGGGACAGGGCGCCGTACTTGGCCGCATTGGTCGACAGCTCGTGCAGCACCAGCGCCATGACGGAGAAGGCGCGCGAATTGAGCAGCACGGGCGGTCCCGTGAGGTCGATGGCATTGGCCGTATTGCGATAGGGGCTCAGCTCCGCATCGAGCAGATCCGACAGCATGCCGCCGCCATCGCCGCGCACGACCTGATCATGGGCGAAGGAAAGCGCCTGAATGCGGCCCTTCAGGGAGGTCACGTATTCGGTGAGGCTGCGACCGTCGCCGACCGGCTGGCTGACAAGCGACTTGATCAAGGCGAGGATGTTCTTGACCCGGTGGTTCAACTCCTCGTTCAGCATGCGCTGGCGCACGTCGGCGCGGCTGCGCTCCTCGGCCATCAACTCGCTGTGCCGCAGGCCGATCTCCACGAGGGCTGCGCGTGTCACCTCGGCGATCTCGCGATCGCCTTCCGTCCAGGGCTGGGCCTGGAGCTGCACGGTTTCCTTCCAGATCGCAAAGCTCTTGCGCGGGGTCAGGCGCTCGCCCAAGGGGCCGCTCTCATAGGACTTGTTGGGGTCGCCGCCCCAGTTCAGCGTCTGCACGAATTCCTTGCGGAAGAAGAACAGATAGTCGCGATGCAGCTGGGTCAGCGGCACGGCCAGCACGCCCGCGGCCTGCTCGCGGAAGGTCTCGGCCTCCGGCAGGCGCTGCGCCATGGCATGCGTCGCCCAGACCTGGCCCGCAACGACGGACCCCATGAGCCGAAGGATCGCCGGCACGGCGCTGGCCGGCGGCGCCGACCCGAAGGTCGTCCATGTCCCGTTCATCCAGAGCCCGATGCCGTCACAGGCCATGAGCGAGGTGAAGTGCGAGAGATGATCGCGCAGCAGCTCGCCCATGTCGGCGTGATGCGAGGCCATGCGCAGGAAGCGATCGAGCGAGGCGCGGGCGCGGTTGGCGGTGACGAGCTTCTGCTTCTGCTTCAGCGCATGCAGATGGAGGGAGAAGAACTCGCCGAACATTTCGGCCGCCACGCGCTGCGCCATGGGCAGGATTCGCGGCTGGTAGTGATGGCAGGCGACGAGGCCCCAGAGCTTGCCATCGACGATGATGGAGATCGACATAGAGGCGGCGACGCCCATGTTGCGCAGATATTCGCAATGGATGGGCGAGACGCTGCGCAGATGGGCGAGCGACATGTCGAGCGCTTCGCCGGAGACGTCGATTTCCGGAACCAGCGGAATACGGGTGCCGCTGGCGTCGCCGATGATGCGGATGGTGTTCTGCAGGTAAAGCGTGCGCGCCTGCTGCGGAATATCGCTTGCCGGGAAATACTGCCCAAGGAAGCTTTCAAGATCGCCGCGCTTGGCTTCGGTCACCACCTTGCCGGCACCGTCCTGCTCGAACGCGTAGATCATCACACGGTCGTAGCCGAGCATGCCGCGGATGAGGCGGGCCGACTGGCGCAGGAGCTGATCGACGTCGTCGATATCGGTGATGCGGCCGATCAGCGTGCGCGCCAGCTGCAACGGCTGCCCGTCCGTCCCCGGCTCGAACTCGATGATGACGGTGGCCTTGTTGAGATGGATGGAAACGTCGTAAGCGCCGTTCGCAAGCGTCAGGGCCGACAGCAGCGCCGGTCGGCTACCGTCGCGCAGGGCCGCCACGGCATTGCGCAGGGTATGCGTCGCCTCGTAGCCGATCAGCGCTTCCAGCGGCTGGCCGTTGACCTCGCCCTCCAGACCCAGAACATCCGGCGCATTGGCGGAATGGCGCAGCACCATGCCGGCACGCGCGTCGCAGGCGAGCAGGCAGCCATGCGACTGGATGCTGCCGGGGATATGGATCGGCTCGCGGTCGCAATTGGTCAGGTCGATCGGCTCGCCCGGCTTCACCATGCGGCCGACCGCCGGCGTGTTCTGGACAGTCGTCAGATCATTCGGCAGCATGGAAAGCTCTCCGGAAGGCCGTTTCCGCGACCGTGAACGTGGCTCTGGAGGCGCTTGCGACGCGATCGATCTCGATGGCGTCGTCCGATTCCAGGAGATGCAGGAAGCGCGACCAACGGTCGCTCTTTTCCGCCTGTGCCGCAAGATGGCGAGCACCGAAGTCTGCCCGCAGCCCCAGTGCCTGGGCGCGGCGGTAGAGGAGCCGGGCGCCCAGCGCCGAACCCTCGAGCACATAGAGCATGCCGAGCATGTCCTCCCGCGCGCCACCGATCGGCGGCACAGGCACCGCCTCGTCGGGGTGGACGTCGAGATCGGCAAGATCGGCTTGGATGAGAGCGCCGAAGGCCTGCTCCGACCAGAGGGAGAGATCGTCCGGCCAAGTCCGGCCGGCGAGCATCGCCTCGACGGGAATGCGGAAGGCGCTCATGCCGCGCAGATAGGTCTTGTAGGAGGACAGACTGTCGAAAGCGCCGATCATGTCATCGAGCGCCGCGTGGGCATCAGCAGTGCTCTCGCGGAGAAAGACTCGGCGCGACCGGTCGGGCATAGAGGAATTCCGGAAGTTCAATAAAAAGATCAGACAGGGTGAAAGTATCGGAAGGGCGTTCGGTTCCATCCCGAACGAGATTTTCTTGCAGAAGCCCTGCCTTAAGGCGCCGAGAGGGCAACGGCCGGCTGAAGGCGCGACGCGTTATGCGCCGGGAGATAGCCAAACACAAGACCGGTGACGAAGGCACTGGCAAAGGCCAGAAGAACCGGCCCGGCGGAGAAACTGACGGGCACGCCGAAGGCCTGCGCGATCGCCCCGATCGACAGGCCGAGACCGACGCCGATGAGGCCGCCCAACGCCGAGACCACCAGCGCCTCGACGATGAACTGGGTCAGGATATCGCGGCCGCGCGCGCCGGTCGCCATGCGGATGCCGATCTCGCGCGTGCGCTCGGTCACGCTGACCAGCATGATGTTCATGACGCCGATGCCGCCGACCAGCAGCGAGATCGCAGCGATCGAGCCCAGGAACACTTTCAGGATATTGGAGGTCTCGGTGAAGGTCTCGCGGATGGCGGCGAGGTTGGCGATCTGGGTATCCTGGCGCTGGTGGCGTTCGTCGAGCAGCGCCTGGATCTGGTCCTGCGTGATGTTGATGGCGCTGTCGTCCTTCACCTGCACCGTGATGGAGCGGACGTTGCGGGCGCCGAAGAGGCGGAGATTGCCGGTCGAGAGCGGCACCAGCACCGTATCGTCCTGATCGTTGCCGCCGGCGGTCGCACCCTTGGCCGCCATGATGCCGATGACCTGAAAAGGGATGTTCTTGATGAGGATGTACTGCCCGAGCGGATCTGCGCCATCGGCAAACAGCGTATCGGCCACGGTCTTGCCCAGCACGGCGACGGCGGCATAGCTCTGCATATCGGCCGGCGCAATGAAGGCACCTTCGGCAAGCGCCCAGGTCTTTGCCTCGGGAAACTGCGGCACCGTGCCGTTGACCGTCGTCTGCGTGTCGAGGTTTCCGGCGCGCACGGTCAGCGAACTCGACATTTCCGGCACGGCAAACGAGATGTTCGGCAGCTCGAGGATCGCATCCGCATCGGCCGGCACGAGCGAGACGATGCTGCCGCCCTCCCCGCCGCGGAAGTTCGCCATATTGGGCCTGACGACGAGCAGGTCCGAGCCCATGGCGGCGATGCGGCTCAGCACCTGATCCTGCGCGCCGGTGCCGATGGCCAGCATGGCGACGACGGAGCTGACGCCGATAACAATGCCGAGAAGCGTCAGCACCGTGCGGAAGAAGTTTGCCCGGAGCGCCCGGAACGACATGCGCACGGCTTCCGCCACGTCGGAAAACAGGGCGGCGTTGCCGGCCTGGGTCGCAAAGACGCGGGACGCGGGGCGAACAGGCCGCGTGATGCGGCGCGGCAGGCGATCGGCGACGATCAGGCCATCGCGGATCTCGATGACGCGGTCGGCCGATTCGGCGAGATCCGGCGCATGGGTGATGATGATGACGGTATGGCCGTCCTCGTTCATGCGCCGCAGCGTTGCCATCACGTCCTTGCCGCTCTGGCTGTCGAGCGCACCGGTCGGCTCGTCGGCGAGAATGATCTGGCCGCCGTTCATGAGGGCGCGGGCGATGGAGACGCGCTGCTGCTGGCCGCCGGAAAGCTGGCTCGGCAGGTGGTCCATGCGGTCGCCGAGCCGTAGCGTCTCCAGAAGCTCGCGCGAGCGCGCCTCGCGCAATTTTGCGGAGACGCCGGCATAGATCGCGGGGATCTCGACGTTTTCGCGCGCCGTCGACGTCGCCACGAGATTGTAGCTCTGGAACACGAAGCCGAACATCTGGCGGCGGCGCTCGGCCAGCTGGTCGGCATCAAAACCCGCGACGTCCTCCCCATCCAGATGGTAGGCGCCGCCCGTCGGCTGGTCGAGGCAGCCGAGAATGTTCATCAGCGTCGACTTGCCGGACCCGGACTGGCCGACGATCGCGACGAATTCGCCCGGCTCGATGTCAAGCGAGACGCCGCGCAGGGCATCCACCGGCACATCGCCGGTCATGAAGGTCTTGCGGATATCCTTCAGCGAGATCAGGGGGGTCATCGCGATCCCCCTCAGAACATCGGCGGCGGTCCGCCGCGTGTCCGGGTTGTGGCGCGCTGGGCATTTGAGGCGCGGCCGTCCGTGCCGGAGCCGACCACGACCTTGTCGCCTTCGGACAGGCCGCTGCGGATCTCCACGCGGACCCGGTTGCGGATGCCGGACTCGACCGTGCGCACCTCTTGGCCGCCATCGCCCGACACGACGGCAACTTCCGACCGCTTGCCGCCCTCGCGCAGGCGCAGCGCTGCGACCGGGATGGTCAGCACCTCGGTTGCCCGGGACTGCACGAAGAAGACCTGCGCCGTCATGTTCATCATCAGGTGGCGATCGGGATTGGGCACGTCGAAGAGGGCGTAATAGAGGACGACGTTGTTTTCGGTCGAGGGGGTCGGCTTGATCTGCCGGAGCGTGCCGGCATAGCGCTCGCCCGGCTGGCCGAGAAGCGTGAAATAGGCCTCCATGCCGATGGAGAGCTTGCCGATATCGGCCTCGGAGACCTCGGCCTCGACCGTCATCGTGTCGAGGTCCGCCACCGTGACGATGGTAGGGGCCGACTGGTTGGCATTCAGCGTCTGGCCTTCCTTGGCGACGACCTCGACGATGGTGCCGGCGAGCGGCGCGTAGATCTTGGTATAGCCGAGGCTGATGCGGGCATCCTTGAGCGTCGCCTGCTGCTTGCGGACCTGCGCTTCGAGGGCGGCGACATTGGCCTCGGCCGTGGCAAGGGCTGCGACCGCCTCGTCGAGGGCGGACTGGGCGGCGCTGTTGCCGGCAACGAGGCTGCGCTGGCGGGTGAGATTGGCCGCGGCCAGCACCACCTGCGCCTTCTTGTCGGTCATCTGGGCATCGAGATTTGCAAGCTCTGCGTCGGCGATCTCGATCTGCGTCTCGATAGAGGCGCTGTCGATCTCGGCGATCAGCTGGCCCTGCGTCACCATGTCGCCGACATCGACCTTGAGGCTCTTCAGCTGGCCCGACACCTGCGCGCCGACATCCACGTCGCGGATGGGGCTGAGGAGCCCGGAGGCGGTGACGCTGTTTTCGATATCGCCGCGCGCGACGGCTTCGGTCACCACGGCCTGCGTGACGCCGGCCGCGTTATAGGTCTTCCACCCGTACCAGCCACCGATGCCGAGGATCGCCAGAAGCCCTGCGAGCAGGAACACGCGGCCCTTGCGACGACGCGGCTTTGCCTTCGCTGTCGGAGCGTGCGGCGGTGTCTTCTCCGGCTGGCCCTGTGGCAGGCTTTCGGGCGAGCGGGGCTCGACGATCTTGGGATAGGCTTCCGCCATTCAGGCCGGTCTCCGGAACATGTCTTCACTCCCAGTTAAGCCGTGACTGCGGTGAATTGAAGTCGTGCCGGATTACATCTCTGTCATGTCGGCGAATTCCGCGTTTCCGGACATACCCCTGCATCGCGGGGATATCCGGAAACAGGGTCTCGTCAGAGGATCTTGATGACGATGATTGCGAGCAGCGCGGCGATCACCCAAAGCGCCACGCGGCCGGAGCGGGTGTGGCGGGCTTCGGCACGACCGATGGCTTCCGCCGTCTGCGCATCGAATTTCAGGCCGTGCTCGGCCATTTCGGTCAGGTCGCGCGAGAAGCGTTCGGTCTTGGCGACGATCTCCGGGGCGGCTTCCGCAAGGCGCAAAGCGGCGTGCAGGCCGTCCTTGAGGTCGGTCACCACGCGTTTCGGGCCCAGATTGTCGCGAATCCAAGCGCCGACCACGGGTTCGGAGGCCTTCCACATGTTGAAGCGCGGGTTGAGCGAGCGGGACACGCCTTCGACCACGACCATCGTCTTTTGTAGCATCACCAGCTCGGGGCGCGTTTCCATGTCGAAGAGCTCGGTGACCTCGAACAGGAGGGTCAGGAGCTTTGCCATGGAGATGGTCTCGGCCGGCTGGCCGTGGATCGGCTCGCCGATGGCGCGGATGGCCTGGGCGAAACTCGCGACATCGTGATGCGAGGGCACATAGCCTGCCTCGAAATGGACGTCCGCCACGCGGCGATAATCGCGGGTGATGAAGCCGAAGAGGATTTCGGCCAGAAACCGGCGCTCCTTCTTGCCGAGGCGCCCGACGATGCCGAAATCGACGGCGACGATCATGCCCGCGGGATCCACCAGAAGATTGCCCTGGTGCATGTCGGCATGGAAGAAGCCATCGCGCAGCGTGTGGCGGAGGAAGGACTGGATCAGCGTTTCCGCCAGCTTGTTGAGGTCGTGGCCGGCGGCGCGCAGCGCGTCCACATCGGCCATGCGGGTGCCATCGATCCACTCCATGGTGACGACGTCGCGTCCCGTCCGCTCCCAATCGACGCGGGGCACGCGGAAACCCTCGTCGTTGGCGGTGTTCTCGGCGATTTCGGAGAGGGCTGCGGCTTCGAGCCGCAGGTCCATCTCGACCTTGGTCGTCTGCTCCAGCGTCTTCGTCACCTCCACCGGGCGCAGGCGGCGCGTGTGGGGCAGGAAGCGCTCCTGCAGGCGGGCGACGAGATACATGGCCTCGAGATCATGGGCGAAGCGCTGACGGATGCCCGGCCGGATCACCTTGATCGCCACCTTCTCCTCCCGCCCGTCGCGCATCACCCAGCCCGGATGGACCTGCGCGATGGAGGCGGCGGCGATCGGATCGTCGATACGGCTATAGAGATCGGCGACCGACCGGCCGAGAGACCCCTCGACGGCGGCATAGGCCTCGCTGACCGGGAAGGTCGACATGCGATCCTGCAGGAAGGCGAGGTCGGCGGCAAATTCCGCGCCCACCACATCCGGACGGGTGGCGAGGAACTGCCCGATCTTGACATAGGACGGCCCGAGCCGGCCGATGGCCCGCGCCAGGCGGTCGCTGCGCTCCTCGAACTGGGCGCGGCGCCGCTCCAGAAGGCCTGCGAGTTTCTGGGCGAACCGGGCGAAGGGCGGCAGGTTCTCCGGCGGTATGGCCGTGACGACGCCCTCGCGGACGAGGACCCAGCCGATCCTGACGATGCGGAGATAGGTGGCGGGCGTGCTCATCGGTGCCGGGCGCTCCCCTGGAGGCACGGCGGGAACAGGAGGCTGATCATGCGTTTCAGATCTTCCATCCGGAATGCAGCGCCGCGATGCCGCCGGTATAATTGGTGTAGGTGACGCGCGAGAAGCCGGCCTTCTCGATCATGCGGGCGAAATCCTTCTGGTCCGGAAACTTCCGAATGGATTCGACCAGATACTGGTAGGGTTCGGCCTCGCCGGTGATCATCTTGCCGAAGCGCGGAATGGCGTTGAACGACCAGGCGTCATAGACCTTGTCGAGAAGCGGCATCTCGACGTCGGAGAATTCGAGCACCAGCAGCCGGCCGCCGCGCTTCAGGACGCGATAGGCTTCCGACAGCGCGACATCGATGCGCGGCACGTTGCGGATGCCGAAGGCGATCGTATAGGCATCGAAACGACCATCCTCGAAAGGCAGGCTTTCGGCATTGGCCTCGACGAATTCGAGATTGCCGGACAGGCCCTTCTTGCGAGCGCGCTCGGCACCGACGCCGAGCATGGAGCCGTTGATGTCGAGCACGGTCGCCTGTGCCAGCCGGTCCGACGCCTCGACGATGCGGAAGGCGATGTCGCCCGTGCCGCCGGCGACGTCGAGGACCTTGTAATCCGCGCTGCGACGGGGATGGAGTGCTGCCACCATCGCATCCTTCCAGGCACGGTGCAGGCCCATCGACATCACGTCGTTCATGATGTCGTAGCGCTTGGCGACCTTATGAAACACATCGTTGACGAGGCCCTGCTTCTCGCCTTCGTTCACGCGGCGGAAGCCGTAGGACGTCTCCATGCCGCCCTCGGCGGAAACCCGTTCGTCCGTCATACCGTCAATCCCTTGTCCATTCCAAAGCCGAGAGCCGGACCTCGGCAACGACCAAACGCCGTCATGCTGGGCCGTCGTATTTTTCCGTCAACCGGCACATAGGACGTTTGCGTCCGTCCTGCCAGCCACCGACATAGCAAGACCATAGCGAATCCGATCCGGCGACGCTATCTCTTGCGGGACGCCCGCCGACGCGCCTGCCTTGAGAAAAGGACTGTCCATGCCCGAACTGCCCGAGGTCGAAACGGTCCGTCGCGGCCTTGCGCCCGTGATGGAGGGCGCGCTGATCACCCGTGCGGAGGTGCGCCGGGCGGACCTGCGTTTTCCGTTTCCGCCCGATTTCGCCCACCGCATCGAGAACCGGCGGATTCTCGCTCTGTCGCGCCGGGCGAAATATCTGCTCATCGAACTCGACAATGACGACGTCGTCATCGCGCATCTCGGCATGTCCGGTTCGTTCCGCGTGGTCGAGGCGGCGTCCACGGATGCCGAGACGCCGGGTGACTTTCATCATCCCCGGGGCAAGGACGAGCGGCACGACCATGTCGTCCTTCATCTTCTCTCGGACCGCGGGCCCGTGCAGGTGATCTACAACGATCCGCGCCGGTTCGGCTTCATGGACATCGGACCGCGCGAGACGCTGGCGTCCCATGCCTTCTTCCGGCAGCTCGGCGAGGAGCCGACAGGCAACCGGCTCGATGCCGCCTATCTCGCCGGCCGCTTTGCCGACAAGGCGCAGCCGTTGAAATCGACGCTGCTCGACCAGCGGGTCATTGCCGGGCTCGGCAATATCTATGTCTGCGAGGCGCTCTGGCGGGCGCGACTGTCGCCGCTGAAGGCCTCGGGAAAGCTGGTGGACGCCAAAGGGCGGCCCCGCGCGCCGCTGGTCGTGCTGACGGAGGCGATCCGCGCCGTCATTGCCGACGCGATCGCAGCCGGCGGGTCGTCGTTGCGCGACCATATCCAGACCGACGGCTCGCTCGGCTACTTCCAGCACACCTTCGCCGTCTACGACCGGGAGGGCAAACCCTGTGCACGACCGGGCTGCGACGGCACCATTGCCCGGATCACGCAGGCGGGACGCTCGACATTCCACTGCGCTTCGTGTCAGGTGTAGCGGCAACCTCGCATATCCGCTGTCGATGCCGCTTGAAATAGCGCGTTGACGAAATGGGCGTTTGCGTCTATACGGCGCCCACAGTTTGGGAAGCCACGTTGCAGGTTTCTCGCTATTGCCTCCGAAGAGCTTGGATGACAGGTCGCAGTGACCCGACACGGCGAGGCGGAGGTGCTTGTCAGAATCTGAAGAGAGAAACCCATGGCCAATACAACTTCGGCGAAAAAAGCGACCCGCAAGATCGCCCGTCGCACCGAGATCAACAAGTCGCGCCGCTCGCGCGTTCGCAACTTCCTCCGCAAGGTCGAAGAAGCCATCGCTTCGGGCGACCAGACCGTTGCCCAGGAAGCCCTGCGCGTTGCACAGCCCGAGCTGATGCGCGCTGCCAGCAAGGGCGTCGTGCATGCCAACACGGCATCGCGCAAGGTTTCGCGCCTGGCCAGCCGCGTCAACGCACTGTCGGCTTGAAGCTTCATCATTTCATCTATTGAGAGAGCGGCCCGGTCATCGACCGGGCCCTTTCGATTCGTACGCCGGCTTTTTCGGCCGATCGTGCCCCATGACGACTTCATGTCATGCGTATGAACAAATATTCCCCACATTAACAACAGCTTGCGAAGGTTTGTGACAGGCCGGCCTCATATTGGCCGCCGCCTTTGCAGGGAATCTGAGTCAAGCGATTTTTTATTTTTCTTGCTTTTTGGGGCGGCCTTGGAGCCTTCAAAAACAAAGCCTTTGATTCGACTGCGATTCTCAAAAGGCGGCTTCGGGCAGTTGCAAAACGCTGCCTGAGAGTCAACGGGCAAGGCCTCGCGACCCGTAAAAATGGCGATTGATCTTGGGTCATGATCCTGCCTAAATGCTTTCAGCAAGAGACGTGGGACAGCGAGTTTTCGATGTCGGCAGCAGACCCTGACAAGGGCCCGTTAAGCCTCCGCAACTCTTGAACTGGGGTGGACATCACAATTTTCCATCAGCTTAAAGCTTGCCTCACCCTGTCCGGTTCGCCGTACGGGAACGAGAAACTGCATCTTAAGGTTGAGGGCGATATTGAACCTCGGACGGCCCTTCCAGGCCGTTGGCCGGCTGCGACAGCCGTGGTGGGAGATCACGCCCGGCGGATGCGCCGGAGGAAAGTGCTGATGCAGGACGCCTCGAACCTTCACAGGTTTCGAGAAAAGATTGCAGCAGTCGAGACGGCAGCGATGTCTGGCATGGCGGAAACGACATGCGGCGCGCTGGAACGGTCCCACGGCAAGCGGGGACCTGGATGGCGGAAGGTCGAACAGGCCGATGCCGGACGGGTTTGACGGGGGACCTGAGCGAGCGGGAAACGAGGGTCCCGGCCGTTCGAACGAGACCATGGTGATGCCGCGTTTCCGCGGCACATCCGACAACAGACTGCCGGCGACGATAGCCGGCATCGGGACAGACATTGGAAGGCGGCACATGCTTGGAAATTCGGTGACCTCGGGGCGCACATTCGCTGGCGGCGAACATGCTCGGCCGATCAAGAGCGGGCAGATCGAACAGACGACAGGAGAGCAGGCCATTATGACCCAGAGCGCACTTTTCGATCGGGTCAGCGCTCTTCTCAAGGCCCAGGTCGGGCCTGACGTCTTTGCAAGCTGGTTCGGCCGGCTGAAGCTGCACTCGATGTCCAAGAGCGTCGTGCGCCTCTCCGTGCCCACCACCTTTCTCAAATCCTGGATCAACAACCGTTACCTCGACCAGATCACCACGCTCTTTCAGCAGGAAGACGCCGAGATCCTCAAGGTCGAGATCGTGGTGCGCAGCGCCATGCGCGGCACCCGTGCGCCGATCGAAGCCGACATCACCGTCGGCGATGCCGCGACATCCGCGCCGGCCGCCGCCACCGCTCGCAGAAACGCTGCACAGAGCCTTGGACACCATGCGACGGCAGCCCTGCCGGCTGCCGCAAAGCTTCCCGTCGCCACGCCGCTCTTCGGTTCGCCGCTCGATCCGCGCTACAGCTTTGCAAGCTTCGTCGAGGGCTCTTCCAACCGCGTCGCACTCGCGGCCGCCAAGACGATCGCGGAAGCCGGTGCGGGTGCCGTGCGGTTCAATCCGCTCTTCATCCACTCGTCCGTCGGCCTCGGCAAGACGCACCTTCTGCAGGCCATCGCCATCGCTGCGATCCAGAGCCCGCGCGCCTCGCGCGTCGTCTATCTCACGGCCGAATATTTCATGTGGCGCTTTGCCACCGCCATCCGCGACAACGACGCCCTGTCGCTGAAGGAGACGCTGCGCAATATCGACCTGCTCGTCATCGACGACATGCAGTTCCTGCAGGGCAAGTCGATCCAGCACGAGTTCTGCCATCTGCTCAACATGCTGCTCGACAGCGCCAAGCAGGTCGTCGTCGCGGCCGACCGTGCGCCGTGGGAGCTGGAATCGCTCGATCCGCGCGTCCGCTCGCGCCTGCAGGGCGGCGTCGCCATCGAGATGGACGGCCCGGATTACGAGATGCGTCTGGAAATCCTGAAGCGCCGCCTGGATGTGGCGCGCGAGGAAGACCCGTCGCTCAACATTCCCGCCGATATTCTGAGCCACGTCGCCCGCAGCATCACCGCCAGCGGCCGTGAGCTGGAAGGCGCGTTCAACCAGCTCCTGTTCCGCATGTCCTTCGAGCCGCAGCTCTCGATCGAGCGCGTCGACGAACTGCTCGGCCACCTCGTCAATGCCGGCGAGCCGCGCCGCGTGCGGATCGAGGACATCCAGCGCGTCGTCGCCAAGCATTACAACGTCTCGCGCCAGGAACTGGTCTCCAACCGGCGCACCCGCGTCATCGTCAAGCCGCGCCAGATCGCCATGTATCTGGCCAAGACGCTGACGCCCCGCTCCTTCCCGGAAATCGGCCGCCGTTTTGGCGGACGCGATCACACGACGGTGCTGCATGCGGTGCGCAAGATCGAGGACCTGATTTCGGGCGATACCAAGCTCAGCCACGAGATCGAGCTTCTGAAGCGCCTGATCAACGAATAGGCCGCCTTTCGCGGCAGCACTTCAAGGCGCCGGAGCGATCCGGCGCCTTTTCTCGTTGTCCGGAGAGGCTTTTCAGAGATCCCGCGCGATGATGTCGTAGAGCGCGCGGATGCCCTGCGCCTCGCCGCCGACCGGGGCATGCGGACGCTCAGTCGGGTTCCAGCCATAGACGTCGAGATGGACCCAGCCGCTCGTGTCGGCCACGAAACGCTTGAGAAACAAAGCGGCGGTGATCGCGCCGGCCATGCCGCCGGAGGGGGCGTTGGTGAGGTCGGCGATGCGGGTCGTCACATCTTTTTCGTATCCCTTGAACAGCGGCAGCCGCCAGAGCGGATCATGGGTGGAGACGCTGGCGCGAGACAGGTCTGCGGCGAGCGCCTCGTCATCGGTGAAGAACGGCGGCAGATCGGGACCGAGCGCGACACGTGCAGCGCCGGTGAGCGTCGCCATGTCGATCAGCAAATCGCTCTTGCTTTCGCTGGCATAGGCGAGCGCATCGGCGAGGATCAGCCGCCCTTCCGCATCCGTATTGTCGATCTGCACGGTCAGACCCTTGCGGGACCGGTAGATATCACCCGGGCGGAAAGCATTGCCGGCTATGGAGTTCTCGACGACCGGAACCAGCACGCGCAGCGAGACGTCGAGACCGGCATCCATGATCATCAAGGCGAGACCCATGACGTTGGCGGCACCGCCCATATCCTTCTTCATCAGCAGCATGGAGGCGGCCGGCTTGATATCGAGGCCGCCGGTGTCGAAGCAGACGCCCTTGCCGACGAGGGTGATCCGTTTGGCGCCCGAGCCCCAGCGCATCTCCAGAAGGCGCGGCGCCTGCTCGGCCGCCCGGCCGACCGTGTGGATCAGCGGGAAATTCTGCTTGAGCAGGTCCTCGCCGAGGATCGTCGTCACCGTCGCGCCGTAATGCCTGCCGAGCGCCTGGAAGGCCGCTTCCAGCGCGTCCGGCCCGAGATCGTTGGTGGGTGTGTTGATGAGGTCGCGGACGAGCGTGATGCCTGCCACGGTGCGCTCGAGCGCGGCGCGGTCGATGCCATCGTCGAGATGGAGCAGCGGACGTTCGCCCGTTTTCGGCTTGTAGCGGTCGAACCGATAGGCGCCGAGCGCAAAGCCTAGGGCCGCCTGTTCGGCGGGCAGGCTCTCGGAGACGATCCGCCAGCGACCAGGCGGCAGGGAGCGGGCGAGCTTGCCGGTGGCAAACGGTGCATCGAGCGGCTGGGTGCCGAGACCGAAGAGGGCGCCGCCGAGCCCATCTGCCGCACCGGCGCCGCCGGGGCTGGACGGCACGAGAAGGAGCGCGCCGCTTTCGGTGGTAAAGCCGGCCTGCCGCGCCCAGTTCCGCAGGAAGGGATCGAGCGTCTCGTTCAGGAGATCGCCGGGCGTCAGAGCATAGACCGGCAAGGACGATCCCGAGGACGTCGGCCCCTCCCCCGGCGTGAAGGGTGACGGACGGTGATCAAGGGAAAAGGGCGGCATGGGATCTCCTGAAGGCAAGGAACGGCAGCGGCTTCCGGCCATCTTGCGCCGATGGGGGCGGGTCGGCCGGATGACGTGATTAACACTCTGTTAGGGTTAACAGATTATTGATGATCGCACGATTTGCGCCGTGAAAGTTGATGCGTGCCGGTGCTTCCCCCTTCTGTCCGGGAGCTTTGCCATGGTGGCACCACGTTACCAGCCTCATCCGCGGCGCGCGTTCCGCGCATCCGTCCATCTGTCCCTGTCCGCTATCATCATTTCAGGCCTTCTCGCCGGCTGCGCCTCCCCGCGCAAGGAACTCACCACCGGCTCGATCCCGACGACCGCCTCGGCCGGTTCGGCTTCCCTGAATGCAGCCTCCATGAATGCCGGGCAGCTGAACGCCGCCGCGCAGAGCCTCGGGAAAGCCTATGAGAAGAACCCTAAGGATCGCACGGTCGGCCTGAACTACGCCAATGTGCTGCGCATGACCGGGCGCAACGATCAGGCCCTTGCCGTCATGCAGCAGGTAGCGATCCAGTATCCTGCAGACCGGGAGGTGCTGGCCGCCTACGGCAAGTCGCAGGCGGCGGCGGGCCAGCTCGACCAGGCGCTCGTGACCGTCGGCCGCGCGCAGACACCGGACCGACCGGACTGGAAACTGAAATCGGCGGAAGGTGCCATTCTCGACCAGCTCGGCCGCTCGCCGGAAGCCCGCCAGCGCTACCGCGAGGCTCTGGACATCCAGCCGAACGAGCCGTCCGTCCTGTCCAATCTCGGCATGTCCTATCTCCTGTCGAAGGACCTGAAGACAGCGGAGACCTATCTGCGCAAGGCGAGCGAACAGCCGGGCGCCGACAGCGGCGTCCGCCAGAACCTGGCGCTCGCTATCGGCCTGCAGGGCCGCTTTGCCGAAGCCGAGGCCATCGCCCGCCAGGAGCTGTCGCCCCAGCAGGCCGAGGCGAACGTCGCCTATCTCCGCTCGATCCTGTCGCAGCAGAACGCCTGGCAGAAGCTTGCGAAAGACGGCAAGCCGGCCAAGGCGACGGATACCGGAACGAACTGAGCCTTTTCAACGCAAATGCCCCGCATCCTGGCTGGATGCGGGGCATTTCTCGTTTGGAGCATCGGCCGGGGAAACCCCCGTCTACATGCGATCGGCCACCTGAATACCGGCGGGGCCGAGGATGACGGCGATCAGGACCGGCAGGAAGAACAGGATCATCGGAACGGTCAGCTTCGGCGGCAGGGCGGCAGCCTTCTTCTCCGCCTGGTTCATGCGCTGGTCGCGGCTTTCCTGCGCCAGAACACGCAGCGCCTGGGCGATCGGCGTTCCGTAGCGATCCGCCTGGATCAGCGCCTGCGTCACCGCCTTCACATCTTCGATGCCGGTTCGCAGGCCGAGATTTTCGAGCGCGATGCGGCGATCGGGCAGGAAGGACAGTTCGGCCGTCGTCAGCACCATCTCCTCGGCAAGGGCCGGCGACTGCCCGGCGATCTCGTCGGCGACGCGGCGCATGCCGAGTTCCATGGAGATACCGGATTCCACGCAGATGAGCAGAAGGTCCAGCGCATCGGGCCAGGCGCGGCGGATGGAGGACTGCCGCTTGCCGATCGCATTGCTGATGATGATGTTGGGCAGGTAGAAGCCGACATAAGCCGCCACGATGACGCCGAAAAGGCGCATCGTAAACGGCCTGTCGGCAAAGGCGCCGATGCCGAAGACATAGATGGCAGCCAGACCGAGGAAGATGAACGGCAGGACGAAGCGCGCGAAGAGGAAGATGTTGAGCGCGTTCTGCGACCGGTAGCCGGCCATCTTCAGCCGGTTGACGGTCTTGTCGTCCACCAGCGCCTTGCGCAGGTTCAACCGCTCGACGACCTGCAGCACGGAGGTGTTGTTCTTCGCCCGCAGCGACGCGCGTCCGATGATCTCGTTGTTCAGCCGCGCCCGTTCGCGCGCGCGGATCTGCTCGCGCTCGGACGCGACGGACTTCATGCGCTTCTGCAGATTGTCGCCTTCGAGGAAGGGGGCTGCCAGCGTGTAGATCGTGGCCATGACGGCGATGGAGACGAGGACCGCCACGATGGTCGCCGGGGTTAACAAGTCCAGCATGACGCCAAATCCCTACATATCGAAGTTGATCATCTGCCGCATGACGAAGATGCCCATGCTCATCCAGATGGCGGAAATCCCCATGATCAGGTGACCGCGCGGATCGGTGAACAGCACCATGATGTAGTCGGGCGAACTGAGGTAGACGAGCAGCGTGACGATGAAGGGCAGCGCCCCGATGATGCAGGCCGATGCCTTGGCTTCCATCGACAGGGCCTGGACCTTCGCCTTCATCTTGCGGCGCTCGCGCAGCACCTTGGCAAGGTTGCTCAAGGCTTCCGACAGATTGCCGCCCGCCTGCCCCTGGATGGTGATGACGACCGAGAAGAAGTTGACCTCCTGCAGCGGCACCGTCTGGATCATCCGCGTGCAGGCCTCCGGCACGGTCATGCCAACGCCCTGCGCATCGATGACCCGGCGGAACTCGGTTTTTACCGGCTCCTGCCCGTCGCTGGCGATAAGGCGAATCGCGTCGCTGAGCGGCAGGCCCGACTTGATGGAGCGCACCATAACCTCGAGCGAATTGGGAAACTCCTCGATGAATTTCTTGCAGCGCCGGTTGACCAGGAAGCCGACGATCCAACGGGGCAGACCGAGCGAGGCGAAGATCATGATGCCCAAGGCGATCAGGAACGACCCACCGACGATCAGCGCCACGAGAAACGCGACGAAGCCGAGAATGCCGCTGAAGACGTAGAACTGCGTGATCGAGATCGACAGGCCTGCCTGGGTCAGGCGCACCTTGATGGGTGGCTTGGCGCGCGCCGATTTTTCCTTCTGCTTCTTCTGCAGGTCTTTCAGCGAGTCCTGAACCGATTTCCGGCGCTTGGAAAGCTCGTTCATGCGGTCGCGGGCGGCCTTGATGTTGACCCGGTCCGTCTCGGCGGCCTTGATCTTGCGAAAGCGGGCATTCGCATTCTTTTCGTCCTGAATGCGCGAGAACAGGAAGCCGTAGCCGAGGCCCGCCGTCGAGATGGCGGCGAGAACGGCGATGGCGATGATCAAGGGATCGAGACCGAACATCGCCCTACTCCTTGTTCATGGTGTCGAGCGTGGCAGCGAGACGCTTGTCCTCGTTGAAATAGCGGGCGCGATCCCAGAAATGCGGGCGGCCGATGCCCGAACCCTTGTGACGGCCGACGATCTTGCCGACGGCGTCCTCGCCCTCGATGTCGTAGCGCATCAGGTCCTGCGTGATGATGACGTCGCCTTCCATGCCGACCACTTCGGTGATGTGGGTGATGCGGCGCGAGCCGTCGCGCAGGCGGGCGGCCTGAATGATGATGTCGATCGAGCCTGAGATGATCTCGCGCACGGTCTTGGCAGGCAGCGTGTAGCCGCCCATGGCGATCATCGATTCCATGCGGGCGAGGCATTCGCGCGGCGTGTTGGCGTGGATCGTGCCCATGGAACCGTCATGGCCGGTGTTCATGGCCTGCAGGAGGTCGAACACTTCCGCGCCGCGGACTTCGCCGACGATGATGCGTTCGGGCCGCATGCGCAGGCAGTTCTTGATGAGATCGCGCATGGTGATCTCGCCCTCGCCCTCGATATTGGGCGGACGGGTTTCGAGACGCACGACGTGGGGCTGCTGCAGCTGGAGTTCGGCGGTGTCTTCGCAGGTGATGACGCGTTCGTTGGCATCGATATAGGCGGTCAGGCAATTGAGGAGCGTCGTCTTGCCCGAGCCCGTGCCGCCGGAGATGACGACGTTGCAGCGGACCCGGCCGATGATCTGGAGCAGGACGGCGCCTTCCGGCGTGATCGCCCCGAAGCGCACGAGCTGGTCGAGCTTCAGCTTGTCCTTCTTGAACTTGCGGATCGTCAGCGCCGCGCCATCGATGGCGAGCGGCGGCGCGATGACGTTGACGCGCGAGCCGTCCGGCAGGCGCGCGTCGCAGATGGGCGAGCTTTCATCGACGCGCCGGCCGACCTGGGACACGATGCGCTGGCAGATCGACAGGAGCTGGGCATTGTCGCGGAAGCGGACGTCGCTCTCGATCGTCTTGCCATCGACTTCGATGAAGGTCTGCCCGGCGCCGTTGACCATGATGTCGGCGATATCGTCGCGGGCCAAGAGCGGCTCCAGCGGCCCGTAGCCGAGAACGTCGTTGCAGATATCCTCGAGCAGTTCCTCCTGCTCGGAGATCGACATGGCGAAGTTCTTGATCGTGATGATATCGTTGACGATATCGCGGATCTCTTCGCGCGCGCTTTCCCCATCGAGCTTGGCGAGCTGCGACAGGTCGATCGTATCGATCAGCGCCGAGAAGACCTGTGCCTTGGTGTCGTAATAGTCTTCCGTACGGGGCGCGCGCTTGCGCGCTGCCGGTGGTGCCGGCTGGCGAACGAGGGCGGCTGCATCACGGGCGCTTTCCGCAATCAGAGGAGCCGTGGGCCGCTCCATCACGGCCACGGCCGGCGAGGCCATGACAGGCGGCGGACTGGCTATCCGGCCGGTGCTGTCGTTTCCGCGTTTACCAAACATGGCTGTTCACCTGATCCCGTCTCATCGTCGCGTTCCCTCCCCGGCTCAACTGCGGCCGAGAAGGCCGAGCACCATGCCGAGACCTGCTTTCTTAGGCTTCTTGGCCGTGACCCGGCCCGTCAGCAGATGCGCCAGCTGGGAAAAGATTTCGGCTGTCGGGGCCTTCTTGTCGGTCTCGCCGATCATGCGCCCGCTGTTTGCCGCCGTGCCGAACAGTGCCGCATCGAAGGGAATGATCGCCGCCGCCTCGATTTCCAGCGACTCGCAGAAATCGGCGACGGAAATCTCGGGCCGCTTCGGCATGCCGACCTGGTTGAGAACGAGATGCGGCGCCTTGTCGTTCGGGCGCAGCTTGCGGATGCTGTCGAACAGGTTTTTGGCGTTGCGAAGATTGGCAAGGTCGGGAACGGCGGTGATGACGAGCTCGTCCGCCTCGCCGACGATGTTGCGCGTCCACTCGTTCCACGTATGCGGCACGTCGAGCACGGAGACGGGCGCATTGCGCTGGAGGATTTCGGCCAGCGCCTGAAAGGCGTTTCCGTCGAAATCATAAGCGCGGTCGAGCATGGAGGGGGCGGCCAGCAGCGAGAGATGCTCGGAGCACTTCGTCAGAAGCCGGTCGAGGAAGACCTCGTCGAGGCGTTCCGGCGAGAAGACGGCCTCGGCCACGCCCTGGGGCGGGTCCTGGTCGAAATTGATGTTGGCGGTGCCATAGGGCAGATCGAGATCGGCAAGCACCGTCTCGGTCGCAAAGAGATGGGAAATGCCCCAGGCGCAATTGTGCGCCAGCGTGGAGGAGCCCACGCCGCCCTTGGCACCGATGAAGGCGATGTTGCGACCGAGCGGCTCGGCCTCGGGATCGACGAAGATCGAGGAGATCGCGCCCATCAGGTCGGACATGGCGACGGGCGCCACCATATATTCGGAGATGCCGTTGCGGATCAGCTCGCGATAAAGGCCGATATCGTTGTAGCGGCCGATGAGGATGACCTTGGTGGTGGGATCACAGACCTGCGCGAGCGGGGCGAGTTCCTGCATGAGGACGCCGGGCTCGGAGGACGTTTCGAGAATGATAAGGTTCGGTGTCGGCATGGTGGCAAACATGTTTGCGGCCGTCGCCACATTGCCGCTGTTGATGCGGAAGCCGACCTTCGCCATGCGCCGGTCCTGCCCGCAGCGCTCCAGACTGCGCTGCACGGCCTCGGTCTCGCAGAAGGCGTGGATGGAGATGCGGGGCAGCGGACGCAGGTGCTCGATGTCCTGCGGCAGGACGACGTCGGCCTGTACCGGCGCCTCGCCGCTCAGGCTCTCGATCTTGTAATCAATGGCGCTCATGTGGTGCCCCGCGACGCGTCAGCTGCGTCAGTTGTTCGTGATGGAAATCGTGGTGTCCGGCGGAGCCGAACTGAGCCCCCTGTAGTCGTCGATGACCTGGCCGCGTCGCGCCGCATCGATCGGCGATTGGGCCTGGGGCCCCAGCAGATCCGTGGGATTGGCGATCTGGGCTGCAAGGTTCGACTGGCTGGCGCAGCCGAAATTGCTCCAGTTGCGGTTCTCCGTCGTGTTGCTGACGAGATCCTCCGGCCAGGAGCCGCAAGGGCCGGTCGAGGCCGTGATCGCGGTGAAGCTCAGGCGCACAGGCGCCGCATCGCCGCTGCCGGCCGCATCATAGCGCGTTTCGAGAAGCCGGTTTGCCGGCACGCCGGTCTGGACCAGGATCGCGCGAATATCGCGGCGCACCGCCTCGACCGCCGCGCCATTGCGGGAGCCACTCGGCAGCATGATCTGGACGACGCCGTTGGCCGAGCCACGATAGGTCTGGGCAAAGCCCTTGATGACCTCGCGTGTGCCGACGGGAAGCCGGCGGTCGCTGGAGGCGATGGGGATGTCGATCGCCCGCTCGCTTTCGCCGACGATGATCGGATGCCGGGTGCGATAATCGTCGGGAATGCCCCCCGTCGACAGGTCGTCGCGCTTGGCGCAGGCCGCAAGGCTCGCCGCAATGCCGAGGCTGAGGAGAGCGATGCGGGCAATGCGGGATGGGCCGATGCGGGATGGGCCGATGCGGGATGGAAACGGCATGGCCGAACGCCTTTCGAGCTGGGGGAGAGCACTCACTGATGTCATGTCCGTCCCCGCCTATTTGTAAATGAAGCCGACATTGCCGTGATACTGCCCGACCGGCTGGGCGCCACGGTTGCCGTAGATGCGATTGACTTCGCCGAGGAAGAAGCCGGGAAGATCGGCGGACGGGTTGAAGTTGTCGTCCGGCCGGGAGATTTGGTTGCGGGCGACGGGACGCACGAGGTAGGGCGTCGCGATGATGACCAGTTCGGTTTCACTGCGCTGGAAATCGCGGGACCGGAACAGCGTTCCGAAAACGGGGATCTTGGCAAAGCCGGGGACACCGGAAATGGCCTGGCGAATGTTGTCCTGAACAAGGCCGCCGATCACGATCGAGCCGCCGGAGGGGAGTTCGACACTGGTCGAAGCCTTGCGCTTGCGGATCGACATGTAGTTCTGGCCGGGAATTCCCTGATAGGTGCCACTGACGACACTGCCTTCGAAGGTCGGCTCCGATACATTGGTTTCGATGTCGAGCGCAATTCGCCCGGGACCGAGTACGACGGGCTTGAAATTCAGCTCGACGCCGTATTCAACGGTTTCGACCTTTCGTTCTAGCACGGGTTTCTTCTCTCCCGTCGTCTTGTCCTCTTCCTCAGTCACTTCCTGACCTGCCGGAAGACGGTAATCTCCACCGACGAAGAACTTGGCGCTCTTTCCGGAGATGGCCGTCAGGCTCGGTTCAGCCAGCGTTCGCATGACGCCGGCCTGCTCCATCGCGTTGATGTAACTGGCAAGCCCGATGGCGCCGTTGGCAATGCTGCCGGTGATCAGGGAGGATCCGGGATTGAGCGCATTGCCCAGATTGGCCGGGTTCTGGAACGTGATCGCAGCGTTTCTGCCGCTGACCGATCCCGAGAAGCCAAGCTGCTTGAGGATCTGGCGCGACACCTCGGCAACCGTGACCTTCAACATCACCTGGTCTTCGCCGTCGATGGTCAGGAGATTGACGATCTTCGACTTCTGACGGTCTTCGGCGTAGATGTCGGCATCGCCGTTCGTGCCCTGCGCGGTGATGTTGCGGGTCGTCGCCTCGCCGCCCTGAAGGAAGGCCTGCGCCAGTTCCACGACGCGCGTGGAGTCAAGCGGCGTGCGGACCGAGCCGGTGAGCACGATGTTGTCCGAGACGATCTCGACGTTGATATCGGAGTCCGGCAGGTAGCGGCGAAGATTGGACTGGAGGGTCGAGACGTCGCGCTCGATTTCGAGATCGAGGCTGACGATTTCCTCGCCACCGGCGCCGAAGATGAAGATGTTGGTCTGACCGACGGACTTACCGAAGAGATAGATGCGGCGGGATGTGCGCGTGACGGCATCGGCAAGCGAAGGATCGGCGACGAGGATGTCATGGGCATCGGTCGGCAGGTCGATGACGACGGCCTTGTTGAGGCCGAGCTTGATGGTCTTCTTGACGCCGGGACCGCTGTCGACGATGCGCACGAGCGCGCTGTCGGCGGCCTGTGCGACACCCGTAAAGCCCGGTAGGACCGGGACGGCCGTGACAGCCAGCGCCACGGCAAGAGCGCCGGCCAGCGGCGCGCGCAGCGTTTTGCCCAACGTCATGGGGATCTTTCCTCGGCTCGCGATCATTGCATCGCTCCCGTCTTGGTCTCGCCGTCGGAGGAGACGATGGAGCCGGATTTGATCAGCTGGACGGCCGGACGGCTGCCGCCGGAGAGGAGGTAATCGGCAGCGATCGTGTCGGGTTCCTGCGCGTCGGCAATCGAGCGGAGAGCGAGAGACAGGCGATCGGCCATCTGCTGGGCGACGGCGAGGACCTTGGCCTGGTCGGGCGTCAGTTCGAGCGTCGCGGTGGTCGCGAGAACGGTCTTGGAGCCATCGTCCTTCTCCTCGATCTGCTGATCGACCGCGAGGATACGGACATTGCTGAGCACGGTTTCCGTGTTGAACGTCTTGCCCTCGCCCTTGCGGACCATGATCACATCGACGCGGTCGTTCGGCAGGATGAAACCGCCGGCACCGGTGGCGACGGTGATTTCGGTCGACACCGCGCGTTTGCCGGCCGGAAGAATGGAGGAAAGGATCTGGCCGGAAGCGTCGGCAATCTTTTCGGCACGAACCGGCTCGCCATTGAGAAGCGGCAGGCGGACGACGGAGCCCTGCAGCTGCGTGGCCGCATCCGGGCGGGCCTCATCCGTGATGAAGCCATCGACGATCCCGGCCTTCGGCCAGGCCATCCACCGGATGGCATCGGCACTGAGGCGCGCGCCGACCGGCAGGCTCTTGGCCATGACGAGGACGTTGACGGTCGGCTCGCGCTCGATGACCGGCTCTGCCGTCTCGACGACGGTCGGACCGGTGATGCTCATCGCCAACAGGCCGGCAAGGCCGGCCGAGACGACCGCAACCGCCAAAATAAAAACGCGCGCCGGCTTCATCTGATGGACCGAACCCTTCCTTGATCACGCTGGGATCACTTGGGAAAAGGCTACGGCGTAAAGGTATAATTAAGGTTAACGAAAACGAACCGACTATGCTTAACAGGAGGTTAAGCTGCGATCTCGAGTGCGCTTCAGCGCATGTGCGCCAGAGCGAGCTGCATCAGGGGGGATTCCTGAAAGGTCAGGAAGGCACCGCAGCCGATGGCGACGCCGTAGGGCACCTTTGAGCCATGAAAGAGTTGTGCGGGGACCGGAATGCGGTGGGCGAGGATAAAGTTCTCCTGGGTCCGCAACACGAGGATTGCGAGAACAAGCACGCCACCGAGGAAGGAAACAGCCACGAGGAAGGTGAGAAGGCTCATGTTCCAGCCGAACCAGACGGCGCTGGCGGTCAGCAGCTTCGCATCCCCACCGCCCATGACGTTGAGGGCAAAGAGCGTGAAGCAGACCGTGAAGACGGCAAGGCCAGCAGCAAGATGGAGACCGATCTGCGTCATGTCGAGATCGGCTAGCGGCGCGATCACGACGAAGGCACCGAGGAGGATTGCGGAGACCCGATTGGGAATCGTCATCGAGAGAAAGTCGGAACAGGCGGCAAAAGCCAGGCACAAGGGGAAAACAACGAAAATCGCAGCCTGAACCATCAAAAGACTCCTCAAGATGGCGATTAGTAGCGGACGGGCGTTAACGAAAGGCGTAATAGCCCGTTCAGAGGCGCGAATTTCTATTTAATGCAAGGATGTCAGTGTACTTGAGACCGAAGACCGCTCTTCTGTAGAAGAGCGGTCTTTTGAAGGAAGCTGATGCAGATCGCGAGATAAATCAGCCGCCACCGCTCGTCTTCAGACGGCCTGCAATGTTGGTAAACGTGTTGCCGATCTGCGTACCGAGGGTCGTTGCACCGGCAACGATCGCCAGAGCGATCAGCGATGCGATCAGGCCGTATTCGATGGCGGTAGCGCCGGACTCGTCCTTGAGAAAACGCGCGAAAACTGCGGTCATGTCATTTCTCCTGCTTCAATGTTTCGTGTTCAGCACTGCCTCCGACATGTCTCTGCCGGCCGGTTGCAATGAACTTACCCAGCACGCATTTCGATCGACTTAAGGAAGAGCGTTACCAAAAAATGAACGAATTTGGACAAATGACGGGGATGCCGCCCATCCAGGGACCTTCCGTCTTTGGCCTTAATCCTTCATTTACCAAAACCACGGATGCTGCCTCATCGGCATCACCGGATCCTGCAACGTCATGGCCTTTCCCTCGCTTTCCCACGTCTCTTCCTTTGCACATAGGCACATCGGAACGATGCTCGGTGCGACCCTGTGCCTCGCTGCGGGTGCCATGATGCCGAGTTTTGCGATCGCGCAGGATGCCGCGCTGATGAACGTCTATCTCAACCATGCCCGGGTTCTCAAACTCGACCGCAGCGTCAGCCGGGTGATCATCGGCAGCGCCGAGATCGCCGATGCCACCGTTGCCGACGCGCAGACCATCGTTCTCACCGGCAAGGCCGTGGGCACGACCAACATCGTCATTCTCGATGAGAACGACAATCCGATCGTCGATCAGCGCATCCTCGTCTCGACGGACGAAGGCAACACCCTGCGGGTCTATCGCTCGACGGCCCGCGCGGTCCTCACCTGCACGCCAAGCTGCGAAGAGCATACGAAGAAGTAGTCGCTCGTCGCCATCGCGACGTTACGAAGTCGAAACGCTTTCTCGATAAGCTGCCATTCCCGGGAACATGGCAGGTACGATGGCGCTCACGAGACGAGACGACGGACAGGATGGCGTGAAGGCACCGGCACGCCAGACGCTTGCCGGCCGCTTTGCGCGCGATCGCAAGGGCGCTGCCGCGATCGAATTCGCCATTCTCGTCATTCCCTTTCTCATGGTCATCTTCGCTTCGATCGAAACCTTCGTCGCGTTTACCGGCGAACAGATCCTCGCCAATGCCACCCAGACCATGGCCCGCAAGATCCGCACCGGCCTGCTGCCGGCGACGATGAACCAGAGCGAGTTCCGGACAGCCTTCTGCAATGAGCTGACGGCCATGCTGAGCTGCTCTGCCAGCGAAGTGGGAACGCCTGCCAAGCTGCTGATCGACGTTCGCAGCTATACGAGCTTCAGCGATATTCCGATCGCCATTCCGCGCAAGGGCACCGATCTTGACGTCACGGGCTTCAAATATGCGCCCGGAGGTCCCGGATCGATCAACCTGATCCGCGCCTATTACCGCTGGACCGTCGTCACGGATCTCGTGCGCCCCTACATCACCAATCTGCGCCCGGCCGGCAGTTCAATGCCGAACGATTACCTGATGGCGACGACGGCCGCCTTCATGAACGAGAAATTCTGAGATGACCGGTGCCGATCGCAACACCAGCCCGCGTTCACCTCTCGTTTTGCTGTTTCGCCACCTGGCGCGCGATCGGCAGGGAACGAGCGGCATCGAGTTCGCTCTCATCGCACCGATCCTCCTGATGATCTATCTCGGCGCGTTCGAGCTGTCCGTCGGCTTCAACATGTCGCAGAAAGTCTCTCAGGCAACCGGCACCGTGGCCGACATCCTCAGTCAGAAGACGGAGGTCACGCCCACGGAACTCGACGGCATGAAGAACGTGGCGCTGAGCATCATGGCGCCGTTCTCCATCAGCAAATACACGCTGAAGGTCTCTGGCATTCGCGTCACCGCGCCGGGAGTCGGGGTCGTCGCGTGGTCGCGCGACGAAAAGGGCGGTACGCCCTATGCCGTCAACGCAACCGTTTCCGTTCCCTCGGACCTCACCGTCCTCAATACCTTCGTCGTCCGCTCGGAATTCACCGTTCCCTATGAACTCATGCTGTTCACGCCGCCGGGCATCAAGGACAATTCGCTGTCGATCATGAACCTTTCGGAAAACTACTATTATCGCCAGCGCGTCGGCCTCGGGATCAGCTGCTCGCTCTGCAGGTAAGCGCCGCCGCCCCGTATGCTGCGCGCCCGGTTTGCAAAAACGGGAGGCGAAGCGTATCTCTTGCCGCAAACGATCGGACCCGGTTTGGGGATATCTTTCAGGAGATTGCGGAACGTGCGGGCTTTTCTCTTCGTTCTGGACTCCCTCGGCATCGGCGGTGCGCCGGATGCCGCCGCCTTCGGCGACGAGGGTGCCGACACGCTCGGCCACATCGCCGAGTTCTGTGCAGCCGGTGCGGCCGACCGGCAGGGTCTTCGCGCCGGGCCGCTGGCGCTTCCGAACATGGCCGCGCGGGGGCTCTTCCAAGCTGCCCGGCTTTCGAGCGGCAGCCTGCCTGCCGGCGTCACCCTTCCCGAGACCATCGACGGCGTCTATGGCGCGGCCGAAGAGGTGTCGCGCGGCAAGGATACGCCGTCCGGGCACTGGGAGATCGCGGGAACGCCGGTGCGGTTCGACTGGGGGTACTTTCCCGATACCGGCGACGCCTTTCCGGAGGCGCTGGTCGCCCGGATCTGCGAAGAGGGCGGTGTTCCCGGTATCCTCGGCAATTGCCACGCCTCCGGCACCGACATCATCGCGCGGCTCGGCGAGGAGCATCTGCGGACGGGAAAGCCAATCTGTTACACCTCCTCGGATTCCGTCTTCCAGATCGCCGCACATGAGGAGCGTTTTGGCCTCGAGCGCCTGCTGGACCTCTGTCAGACCGTTCGCCGCCTGCTCGACGATTATAATATCGGGCGGGTCATCGCCCGTCCCTTCATCGGGCGGACGGCGCAGGACTTCGTGCGGACCGGAAACCGGCGCGACTATTCGGTGCTACCGCCAGAGCCGACGCTGCTCGACCGGTTGACCGAGGCGGGCCGCACGGTGCACGCCATCGGCAAGATCGCCGATATCTTCGCCCATCAGGGCATCGGCCGCACCATCAAGGCCAATGGTAACGAAGCGCTGTTCGATGCCAGCCTGAAGGCGATCCAGGAGGCCGGGGATGGCGACCTCGTCTTCACCAATTTCGTCGATTTCGACATGCTCTACGGCCATCGCCGGGATGTCGCGGGCTACGCGGCGGCGCTGGAAGCCTTCGACCGCAGGCTGCCCGAACTCGACGCTATGCTCCAGCCGGGCGATATCGTCATCCTGACGGGCGATCATGGCTGCGACCCGACCTGGCGGGGCACCGACCATACGCGCGAGCGGGTGCCCGTGCTGCTCTTCGGCCCCGGCATTGCCAGCCGGCCGATCGGGATCATCCCCGGGTTTGCCGGGATCGGCGAGACGGTGGCACAGCATCTCGGTATCGAGCCCGGCCCCCATGGAAGGAGTTTTCTGTGACGCTGCACCTCAAGAAAGCGGAACTGCACTGCCATATCGAAGGGGCAGCGCCGCCGTCGCTTGCGCTTACGCAAGCGGAAAAGTATGGCGTCGATGTCTCCGGCCTCATCGAGGACGGGTCCTATGTCTGGACCGACTTCAGCGAATTCATCGTCTGCTACGACCGCGTCGCATCGCTGTTTCGCACGGAGGAAGATTATGCCGTGCTCGCGGAAACCTATCTGACGGAGCTGAGCGCCGCCGGCACGATCTACAGCGAGATCATCGTATCGCCGGACCACGGCAACACGATCGGCATCGGCGCCGATGCCTATCTGCGCGGGCTCGCCGCCGGTATTGCGGCGGCCCGTGCGAAAACCGGCATCGAGGGCCGGATGATCATTACCATCATCCGCCATCTTGGGCGTGAGGCCGCCGAGCGCACCGCGCTCTACGCTGCCCGGCGGGACCATCCGCTCGTCACCGGCTTCAATCTAGCCGGCGAGGAGCGGATGTACCGGGTTGCCGACTTTGCACGCGCCTACGACATCGCCCGGGATGCCGGGCTCGGCCTCACCATCCATGCCGGGGAGATGGCGGGCGCCGACAGCGTGCGGGATGCGCTCGATATCGTCAGGCCGTCGCGCATCAGCCATGGCGTGCGCGCTATCGAGGATGCCGATCTCGTCCGTCGGATCGCGGCGGAAGGCGTCGTGCTGGAGACCTGCCCCGGATCCAACATCGCGCTCGGCGTCTTCACCGGCTTTCATGCCCATCCCCTCCGGGCGCTGCGCGATGCCGGATGCCGCGTCACGCTGAATGCGGACGATCCGCCGTTCTTCCACACATCGCTTTCCCAGGAATACGATATGGCCTCCGAGGTCATGGGGTTCGCCGATGCCGAGATCAATGCCATGACCCGCACCGCCATCGAGGCGGCCTTCGTGGACGAGGACACGCGCGCGACGCTGCTCTCGCGCCTCTGACCTGCTGCGCGACATCGTGTGATGGGTTGGGGACGGCGCGGCGGCGGACTTGCGGCGGCGGGTCTTTCCGTGGAAAAGGGATGGGTTCCATCCGTCGCGGCAAGAGGCTTACAGCATGACCAGCGTTACCGTCATCGACCACCCGCTCGTCCAGCACAAGCTGACGATCATGCGCAAGAAGGAAACCTCTACCGCGGGCTTCCGCCGGCTGCTGCGCGAGATTTCGACGCTGCTCTGTTACGAAGTGACGCGCGATCTGGAGCTGACGATGGAAACCATCGAGACGCCGATGCAGCAGATCCAGGCGCCGGTGCTCGAAGGCAAGAAGCTGGTGTTCGCCTCGATCCTGCGGGCCGGCAACGGCCTTCTCGAAGGCATGCTGGAACTGGTGCCCTCCGCGCGCGTCTCGCATGTCGGCGTCTACCGCGACCATGAAACGCTGGAAGCGGTCGAGTATTATTTCAAGGCGCCCGAGAATATGGCGGAGCGACTGGTGATCGTCGTCGATCCGATGCTCGCGACCGGCAATTCCTCGATCGCCGCCATCGACAAGCTGAAGGAGCGCGGCGCCGTCAACCTGCGGTTCCTCTGCCTTCTCGCAGCCCCCGAAGGCATCGCCAATTTCCACGCCGTACACCCGGACGTGCCGATCTTCACCGCATCGATCGACAGCCACCTCAACGAGAAGGGCTATATCATGCCCGGTCTTGGGGATGCCGGCGACCGGATGTACGGGACGAAGTAAGGTTCGTTAACCCTTAAGCGCAAGGGACGGGGCAGGCCGCGCCGTCTTTGCGTCTTCTTAAAGACCCTGCACGATAGTTAGAACACCGCGCGTCATTCATGACACGCGGTGTTCTAACACTTTTAAGTTGCTGCATAATTTATCGTTAAACCGATTTCGGTTTAACGAATTATGCAGTAGGACGAACGTCCTTTCGCTGCGGAGTTGCGGGCATGATGAGCCGCGTGCTGATGATTGCAGGCCTTGCCGGTCTCTGCGCCTACACCCTTCCGAACCTGACCGGCCGGTATCTCGACCGGACGCCCACGCCCGTGGCAACCTTGCCGGCCAAGCCCGCCGCCGCCGCCCCGGCGGTGCCGGCTGCCGTCGGCGCGCGCGAGGTGGTGCTGCCGGCCGGACCGGGTGGACATTTCAGCGCGAACCTCGAAGTGAACGGCCGCAGCGTTCGCGGCTTGATCGATACGGGCGCGACCGTGGTCGCGCTCAACGAAAGCACCGCGCGGCGGATCGGCCTTTCGCTTTCGACGCTCGACTATTCCATTTCCGTTTCCACAGCGAACGGCCTGGCGAAGGCGGCATCGGTGACCTTGAAGCGGATCAAGGTCGGCAGCATCGCCGTCGACAATGTGCAGGCCATGGTGCTGCCGGATGCAGCCCTGTCCGACACGCTGGTCGGCATGAGCTTCCTCAATCGGCTCTCGTCGTTTGCCGTGGAGGACGGGGCCTTGAGGCTGAAGCGCTAAGCTCAGGCCGTCAGACGCGACAGGATGATCGGACGGGATGCGGGAGCGCCGTCCTCGATGGAATAGGCTGCCATGAACGCCGACGCGGCGTCTTCGGCGGCCGCATCATCGGCAGCGTGAACGCGGGCAAGGGCCTGTCCGGCCTCCACACGGGTGCCGAGCGGCAGGATGTCGGAGAAGCCGGCGCTGTGATCGATCGACTGGTCGGCGCGGGTGCGTCCACCGCCGAGCGCGATGACCGCCAGCCCTATGGCACGGGCATCGCAGGTGCTCAGAACGCCCGCGCGATCGGCGGTGATCGGCCGGATAACCGGCGCCGCTGTCAGATAGGCTTCCGGGCGCTCCACGAAATCTACAGGTCCGCCCAGTGCCGAGACCATACGGCCGAAGATGTCGAGGGCCGTCCCGCTTTCCAATGCCCGTCGCGCCGCATCCTGGCTTTCGACCGGGCCCGAGGTGACGCCGGCAACGAGCAGCATTTCGGACGCCAGCGCCATGACGACCTGCTCCAGCCGCGTGCCCTGCTTTTCGCCGCGCAGGAAGGCGAGGCAATTGAGGATTTCCAGCGCGTTGCCCACGGCATCGGCCAGCGGTTCGCTCATGTCGGTGATGAGAGCCGTGGTGCGCAGCCCTGCCCCGTTGGCGACGTCCACCAGCGAGCGGGCGAGGATCTCGGCTTCCGACAGGGAGGCCATGAAGGCGCCGCTGCCGACCTTGACGTCGAGCACGAGGGAGCCGAGGCCGGCCGCGAGCTTCTTCGACAGGATGGAGGCCGTGATCAGCGGCACAGAATCCACGGTCGCGGTGATGTCGCGGATTGCATAAAGCCGGCGGTCGGCAGGTGCGAGATCCGCCGTTTGCCCGATGATGGCGCAACCGACGCTTTCCACGACACGACCCAGGGTCTCCGCGGATGGCGCGATATGATAGCCGGGAATGGATTCGAGCTTGTCGAGCGTGCCGCCGGTATGCCCAAGGCCGCGGCCGGAAATCATGGGAACGACGAGGCCGCAGGCGGCCAGGATCGGCGCGAGCATGAGCGAGACATTGTCCCCCACACCGCCGGTCGAGTGCTTGTCGGCCACCGGCCGCCCGAGCGCGTGATAGTCGAGCACCGTGCCGCTGTCGCGCATGGCGACGGTCAGCGCCACCGTCTCGGCGCTGGTCATACCGGAAAACCATGTCGCCATGGCGAAGGCCGCCACCTGGGCGTCGCCAATGGAGCCGTCGGCCATGCCGGCGACGAAGTCCGCGATCTCGCTCGGCTCAAGAGCGACGCGATCACGCTTGCGGCGGATGATTTCCTGCGGGATCATCGCCTTAATACGCCGCTGGTGCGGCAAGGGACTCGCGCCCCTCGATGATCGAGAGGATATCGCCGAGCAGGCCCGAAGCACCGAAGCGGAAGGTCGAGGGCATCAGCCAGTCGGGACCGTGAATGGTGGCGGCGAGCGTCAGGTAGAGCCGCGCGTCGGCCACGGTCTTGACGCCGCCGGCCGGCTTGAAGCCAACGCGGCGACCGCTTTCGCGGATGGCGGTCAGCATGATGTCGGCCGCTTCCAGCGTCGCATTGACGGCGACCTTGCCGGTGGAGGTCTTGATGAAGTCAGCGCCTTCCTGGATGGCGAGGTGGGAGGCGTTACGGATCAGCCCGCGCTCCTTCAGCTCGCCGGTTTCCAGAATGGTCTTGAGAACCACGGTTTCCCCGCAGGCCGTGCGCACGGCGCGGATCATCTCGCGCACCGCCTGCTCGTCGCCTGCCATCAAAGCGCGATAGGGAATGACGAGGTCGATCTCGTCGGCGCCATCGGCAATCGCGGTGGTGGTTTCGGCGACGACGTCATCCACTGTCAGCTCGCCCGAGGGAAAATTGACGACGGTTGCGATGCGCACCGGGCTCGACGCCCCGAGAATGCCGCGGGCTTGGCGCACGAAGCGCGGCCAGATGCAGATGGCGGCAACGGGCCCATGCGGCGTGCGCGCCCGTGCGCAAAGCGCCTCGATGGCCTCAGGCGTGCAGTCGTCGCTCAGATCGGTCAGGTCGAGCAGGGACAGCGCGAGAGAGGC
Source organism: Ferranicluibacter rubi (assembly GCF_011603255.1). Lineage (GTDB taxonomy): Bacteria > Pseudomonadota > Alphaproteobacteria > Rhizobiales > Rhizobiaceae > Ferranicluibacter > Ferranicluibacter rubi. Next base: position 749,789 of record NZ_JAANCM010000001.1, read on the forward strand.
GAGCTGCCGGTTGCTGGCTTCCAGTGTCATAGGTGCCTCCCTTGGGCGGGTTCGGTCCTGATGCGGTAGAGGTTTTGGCGCCGTTTGGCAAAGCCAATCGCGGTCATTCGTGGCCTTGGGAGAGCACGATCAGCCGATCGTGTCTGTGGCGAAGGAATGCGGCAGGAGGTCCGAAAGGGTCACCGTCTCCCGCACCCCGGTCTCGTCGCAGAGATAGATCGGCGTGCCGGCTTCGGCAAACTCCGACAGTCGCTGGCGGCAGCCGCCGCAGGGCGGGCAGAGCGGCAGCTTTTCGGCGATGACGGCGACTTCCAGGATCTTCCGGGCGCCGCCCATGATCATGTGGCTGATCGCCGTGGTTTCGGCACACCAGCCCTCGGGAAAGGAGAGGTTCTCGATATTGGCGCCGGCATAGATCGTGCCGTCCTCGGCGCGGATGGCCGCGCCGACGGGGAACTTGGAATAGGGTGCATGCGCAAGCGCCATAGCCTTGCGGGCGGCTTCGAAGAGATCGGTCGCCATGGGATCAGCGCTCCTTGACATAGGGCACCCCACCGGCCTTGGGCGGCACGGCCTTGCCGATGAAGCCGGCGAGAAGGATGACGGTGAGAATATAGGGCAGCGCCTGCATGAGCTGCACCGGGATCTGTCCGATCAGCGGCAGCGGATTGCCCTGCAGGCGAATGGCCAGCGCATCGAGGAAGCCGAACAGCAGGCAGGCCAGCATGACGTTGAGTGGCTTCCATTTGGCAAAGATCAGCGCTGCGAGCGCGATATAGCCCTTGCCGGCCGTCATACCCTTGACGAAGCCGGCGGTCATGGCGAGCGACAGGTAGGCGCCGCCGAGACCGGCGAGAATACCGCAGCAGATGACGGCGCGGTAGCGCATCCAGACGACAGAAATGCCGGCCGTATCCACCGCGCCCGGATTCTCGCCGACGGCCCGCAGGCGCAGGCCGAAGCGGGTGCGGTAAAGGATCCACCAGGTGATCGGCACCATGGCGAAGGCGAGGTAGGTGAGGAAGAAGTGGCCGGAGATGAGATCCGCATAGATCGGCCCGATGACGGGAACCGAGCGGATCTCCTCGGCGAAGGGGAAGGTGATGGTCGAGAACCGGGCGTCTCCGGCAAGCGCCGGCGTACGGCCGCCCTGGCGGAACCAGGCTTCGCCCAGAATGACGGTGGAGCCGAAGACGATGAAGTTGATCGCCACGCCCGAGACGATCTGGCTGCCGCGCTGGGTGATGGAGGCATAGCCGTGAACCAACGACAGGAGGACCGAGATGAGGATGGCGGCGAGGAGACCGGCCCAGACATTGCCGGTCACCGCGGCGACCGCACCGGCGGCAAAGGCGGCACCCAGCATCTTGCCCTCGAGCCCTATGTCGAAGACGCCGGCGCGTTCGGTGAAGAGACCGCCGAGGGCTGCGAAGATGAGGGGCACGGAGACGCGGATGGTCGATTCCAGCACCGTCACCAGCATGTGAAAGACATCCATGGATCAGGCTCCCTTGGCGGCTGACGATGCCGATCTGCTGCTTGCGACAGAGGCGAAGATGCGCCCGATCGCCGGGCGGAACATGTTTTCGAGCGCGCCGGCAAAGAGGATGACGAGGCCCTGGATGATGACGATCATGTCGCGCGAGATGGTGGGCATCTCGAAGGCGATCTCGGCACCGCCCTGGTAGAGCATGCCGAAAAGGATGGCGGCGGGAATGATGCCGGCCGGGTGCGAGCGGCCCATGAGGGCGACCGCGATACCGACGAAGCCGGCGCCTTGGACGAAATCGAGCTGCATGCGGAACTGCTCGCCCATGATCGGGTTCAGCGCCATCATGCCGCAGAGCCCGCCCGAGATCATCATGGCGATGACGGTGATGCGCGCATCCTTGATGCCGGCATAGCGGGCGGCCGACGGGCTGTGGCCCATGACGCGCATCTCGTAGCCGAGCCGCGTGCGCCAGATCAGAAGCCAGCAGCCGAAGGCCGCGAGCAGCGCCAGCAGGAAGGAAATGTTGAACGGCGCATTGCCGATATCGAGCCCGAAGATGCCAAGCAGCCAGTCGAGCTTCGGCAGCTGCCCGCCCGCCTCGAAGGTCCGCGTCTGCGGCGCCATGGAGCCGAGCGGCTTGAGGACGCGCGTCAGCAGGTAGACCATCAGGCTCGAGGCGATGAAGTTGAACATGATGGTGGTGATGACGATGTGGCTGCCGCGCTTGGCCTGCAGCCAGCCGGGCAGGAACGCCCACAGCGCGCCGAAGGCCGCCGAGCCGAGGATCGCCAAGGGGAAGACGACGTACCAGGGCATGACGCGGTCGAGCCAGAGGCAGACGAGCGCGACGCCGATGCCGCCGACATAGGCCTGCCCCTCGCCGCCGATGTTGAAGAGGCCGGCATGCGAGGCGACCGCGACCGCAAGGCCGGTGAAGATGAAGGTCGTGGCGTAATAGAGCGTGAAGCCGATATATTCGCCGCGGCCGAAGGCGCCGTTGATCAGGTGGTAGGCGGCCTCCAGCGGGCTCTCGCCGACGAGCAGCACCACGAGGCCGGCCACGAGGAAGGCGACGACGAGATTGACGAGCGGGATGAGACCGTATTCGGCCCAGCCGGGCAGTTTGGCGTAAGGATTGCTCACCGGGCGGCCTCCATGCGGTTTTCGACGCGGTTTTCGACACCGGCCATCAACAGACCGAGGTCGCCCTCGTCAGCGTCGGAGGTCCGCTCGCCGACGACGCGCCCGGCGAACATCACGAGGATCCGGTCCGACAGAGCGCGGATCTCGTCGAGCTCGACCGAGACCAGAAGGACGGCCTTTCCCTGATCGCGCATCTCGATGATCCGCTTGTGAATGAATTCGATGGCGCCGACATCGACGCCGCGGGTGGGCTGGCCGATGATCAGCACATCGGGATTGCGCTCCATCTCGCGCGCCAGCACGATCTTCTGCTGGTTGCCGCCGGAAAAATTCGCCGTCTTCAGGCGCGGGTTCGGCGGTCGGATATCGTATCTGGCGATATTCGCTTCCGCATCCGCCCGCATGGCGGCGATATCGAGCAGGGCACCTTTCTTGTAGGCGGGATCGCGGTGATAGCCGAGGATGGCGTTTTCGCTCTCCTCGAACTTCAGCACGAGGCCGACATGATGGCGGTCTTCCGGAACGTGGGCGAGGCCGCGCGTGCGCAGCTCCGCCGGGTCGGCAAGGCCGGTGACATCGACCGTGGAGCCGTTAAGCTCGACCGTTCCGCCGGTCGCGCGGCGGATGCCGGCGATGGCTTCGAGAAGCTCGGACTGGCCATTGCCCGCGACGCCGGCAATGCCGACGATCTCGCCGGCCCGGATGTCGAAGGAGACGTCATCGACCATGGTGACGCCGCGGCCGTCGCGAACCGTGAGGTTGCGCACCGAAAGCTTGACGTCGCCGGGGCGGGCCTCGCCCTTTTCCACCCGCAGCAGAACGCGCCGTCCGACCATGAGCTCGGCCAGTTCCTCGACCGAGGTCCTGTCCGTCTCGCGCGTGGCGACCATCTCGCCGCGGCGCATGACGGAGACCTCGTCTGTGACGGCCATGATCTCGCGCAGCTTGTGGGTGATCAGGATGATCGTCTTGCCCTCGTTCTTCAGCTGCTCGAGAATGCGAAACAGGTGATCGGCTTCCGGCGGCGTCAGAACGCCCGTGGGCTCGTCGAGAATGAGAATATCGGCCTTGCGGTAGAGGGCTTTGAGGATTTCCACGCGCTGCTGCAGGCCGACCGGCAGTTCCTCGATGATGGCATCGGGATTGACCTCCAGCGCATATTCCTTCTCCAGCCGCTTCAGCTCGATACGGGCCTTGGAGATCGAGGCATTCAGCACCGGGCTGTCCTCGGCACCGAGCATGACGTTTTCGAGCACGGTGAAGTTTTCGACCAGCATGAAATGCTGGTGCACCATGCCGATGCCGCTTGCGATCGCCGCATTCGGGTCCTTGATCGTCAGCACCTTGCCATCGACGAGGATATCGCCGCGATCGGCCTGGTAGAAGCCATAGAGGATCGACATCAGGGTCGATTTCCCGGCGCCGTTTTCGCCGATGATCCCGTGGATCGTTCCCTTTTTGACGACGAGGTTGATATTTTTGTTGGCGTGGACAGGGCCGAAGCTCTTGTCGATGCCCCGAAGCTCAATCGCGATATCGCTCATGGCAGCCGCATCCCGTTCCCGGCACCCGTTGTCGGCAGGCCGTGCCGCCGGGTGCTTGCTTGATTGTCCGACCGCCCGCTTTAAGGAAAGCGGGAAGCCTAAGGCTAACATCGATCACGGCGATCGGAAGCGCTAAATCAGCGGATCGGCTGTTTCGCGTTTGACCTGCCGCCGGGCGAACCCTCTATAACGAGAGAAGACGATCCGCCAGCGACAAAGAGAGAATGACGATCATGACGAGCGACGAGACACGGATGACGGCCATCGAGGAAACGATCGCGCATCAGGCCCGCGTGATCGAGGACCTGTCGCAGCAGCTTGCCGAACAGTGGAAGATCGTGGACCAGGTTCGCACGAAACTGGACCGGCTGACCGAACGGTTCCTGACGCTGGAAGAGACCTCGCTGGAGGCCCCGGCCAATACGCGGCCGCCGCATTACTGACACGCCGTCGAGGGGCATGCGTCGCCGGCCACATGGGCCGACAACGCTTTCCCGTATCGCGGATCGCCTCAGTAGGCGCAGGTTTCGTCCGTCATATAATCATGGACCTGAAGCGTGCCGGCGATGATGTCGGCCTTCGCCTTGTCGACGGCGGCCTGCATCTCGGGCGTGATCAGCGCCTTGTTGTTGTCGTCGACGGCATAGCCGACGCCGTCTTCCTTCAGGCCGAGATTGGAGATGCCGGCCTTGAACGTGTCGTTCTTGACGCTCATGAAGCTGTCATACACGGCGACATCGACGCGCTTGATCATGGAGGTCAGGATCTTGCCGGGCTGCATGGCGTTCTGGTTCGAGTCGACGCCGATGCCGAGCTTGCCGGCATCCGCTGCCGCCTGGAGAACGCCGACACCGGTGCCGCCAGCGGCGTGGTAGACGACGTCAGAGCCCTGGTCGAACTGCGACTTTGCGATTTCGCCGCCCTTGACCGGATCGTTCCAGGCTTCCGGCGTCGTCCCGGTATAGGCTTCGAGAACCTTGACGTCAGCGCCGGTGGACTTGGCACCGCCGATGTAGCCGCAGGCGAACTTGTGGATCAGCGGAATATCCATGCCGCCGACGAAGGAGACGGTCTTCGACTTGGAAGCGAGGCCGGCGAGAATGCCGACGAGATAGGACCCTTCCTGCTCCTTGAAGACCACGGACTTCACGTTCGGCTTGTCCACGACCATGTCGATGACGGAGAACTTGGTGTCGGGATATTCGGCGGCGACCTTTTCGAGCGCGGCGGCCCAGGAGAAGCCGGCCATGACGATGGGGCTGTTTCCGTCGCCGGCAAAGCGGCGAAGTGCCTGCTCGCGCTGCGCGTCATTGGCGATTTCGAACTCGCGATAGGCGATGCCGGTTTCGGCCTTGAACTTCTCGGCGCCGTTGAAGGCGGATTCGTTGAAGGATTTGTCGAACTTACCGCCGAGGTCGTAAATGACCGCGGGCTTGATGTCGGCGGCCAGCGCCGTGGCTGACATCATCGAGAAGGCAAGGAGACCGAGGAGGGTTTTCTTCATTGTGCAGCCCTGTTTGTTACCATGTGTTTTCTGGGTCCTCCCGCACGCTTCTTCTTGTGTCGGAAGCATGTCTGCGGAACCGGCCGCGCTTTGTGGCGGGCCTGATTGAGGTGTATCCTTGCACGGGCATTAGGAAAATACACCCGAAATTTTTCAACTGGTAAAACTTTCATCCTCCTATCCGCAAACGACAAGAACCGCGGCGATCCCTGTCTGGATCCGCCGCGGTTCGCCTTGTTCACGGGTGATGCGAGCCTTCGCAGGCGAGGATCAGAACGACTTGCTGAGCTTCAGCGTGATCGTGCGCCCGGCGCCATAGCCGCAGGTGGAAACGCCCTGGCAGCTCTTCACGTAGTCCTTGTCGAAGAGGTTGGCGACGTTGAGGGCTGCACCCCAGCCTTCCTTCTCATAGCGAATGGCGGCGTCGGCGAGCAGCGCATCCGGCACTTCGCGGGTGTTCTCGTTGTCCGCAAACGACGTGCCCTGATAGCGCAGGCCTCCGCCGATGCTCATGCCTTCCAGCGCGCCTTCGGTCAGCGCATAATCCACCCAGACGGCCGCCTGGCTCTTCGGCACGAGGTATGGACGGTTACCGACGAGGGCCGGATTGAGATCCTCGGTGATCTCGAGATCCGTATAGGAATAAGAGCCAAGCAGCGACCAGTGCGCGTCGAGATTGACCTTGGCCTCCAGCTCGATGCCGGTGGAGGTCACCTCGCCCAGCTGTTCCTGCAGGAAGTCCGGCCGGGTCAGCGCCACGTTTTCCTTGACGATCTGGAACACCGACACCGTGAAGAGGCCGTCGATGGCGGTGGGCACGTATTTCAGCCCGGCTTCGAACTGGTGACCTTCCTCCGGCTTGAGAGCGCCGCCGAGATAGGAGGTGCCGATCAGCGGGTTGAAGAAGGTGGCGGCACTGGCATAGGGCGTCATGCCGTTGTCGAATTCGTAGGCGAGGCCGGCGCGACCGCTGAGCGCGCTGTCATTGTTGCGGTAGCTCGTGCCGATCCGCGCGTCGGACTGCGTATCCACATAGTCGTAGCGGCCGTTGAGCGTGACGAGGAAGCCGTCGCCGAAGCGCATCTGGTCCTGCGCATAGAGGCCGACCTGCTGCAGGGTCAGCACCTGATCGAGATAGACGCCGCTCAGGCCCGGCTGCGGCAGGCCGTAGATCGGATCGACGGGATCGATCGGCGTGGCCGCCGCCGGCCATGCGGGAACGGCCTGGACCTGATCGAGACGGTAGTGCTTGTAATCGATGCCAGCGAGCAGGTTGTGCTCGACCGGGCCGGTGTCGAGCTTGATCTCGGCGCGGTTGTCGACGGCAAAGCTGTCCACCTTGCTCGTGTGCTCGAAGCCGACGCGGTAGAGATCGTAATAGTTCGGCGCCGCCGGGTCCGTCGTGTTGACGTAGCCGAACGGGTAGAACAGCACTTCGTGCTTGTCGAGGTGGCTGTAGCGCAGGTTCTGCGAGAGCTTCAGCCCGTTGTCGAACGTGTGCTCGGCCTCGTAGCCGATCATCTGCTGGTCGTAGCGGCCGGTGTCGAGATCGGGCTCCGAGAAGAACGCGTCGCGGTCGATCTTGCCGAAGGGCGCATTCACCACAGTGCCTTCGTAGGGCAGGAAGCCATTGCCGGTGTGGCGCTGGTTGAGGCCGGAGAGCGTCGCATAGACGGTCAGGCTGGTCGCATCGTCCGGCTGGTAGCGGATCTGCGGCATGAGGAAGCCGCGCAGATCGTTGGCGTAGTCGCTCTCCTGCTCGCCGCCGGCCACCTTGCCGGTGACGCGGTAGGTCACGGCATCGCTGACCTTCTGATTGACGTCGAAGCCGAGGAAGGCATTGCCGAAATTGTTGATGCCGACCTCGACCTCGCGAACGGCTTCGTCCTGCGGGCGCTTGCGGATGAGATCGACGATGCCGCCGGGGGTCGCGCCGCCATAGAGCACCGATGCCGGGCCCTTCAGCACATCGACACGCTCCAGCATGTAAGCATCCGTCTGGAAGCCGCCGAAGCCGAAGGAATAGAGATTGAGACCATCGAGAAAGACGCCGGTCTGCGTCGCGTCGAAGCCGCGGATGTAGAACCAGTCCGTATCCGGATCGGAGCCGAAGGGCTCGGTGGTGACGCCGGCGGTGTAGCGCAGCGCTTCGTCGATCTTGGTGACGACGCCGCGGTCATCCAGCTCCTTGCGGCCGATGACGGAGACCGACTGCGGAACGGCTGTCACCGGCAGCGCCGATTTCGACCCCGCCGTCGTGTCGCGGGCGACGTAACCCTCGACCGGGCCGGTTGCCGATCCCTCTGCCGCCTGCCCGCCGCGCACGACGATGGCTTCCAGTTGCGTCGGCTGCTGGCCCTGTACCTGCGGGGTTTGAGCCTGCGGCTCCTGAGCCAGTGCCGCGGATGTGCCGGCCACACAGGCGATGGCTGCGGCTCCCGCGAGCCAGACCGCCTTGCGGCTTTTGTTGATTGTCCCCGTCATGTCGTCACCCCATCTCGGCCACCCGGCAGAACGGCCCCGACACCTGTTCCTTATCCGGCATTGTCGCCCCATGAAGATGAGGCAATTTCTCATGTTTCGCATAGCTCAAGTAAGCGGGATCGGATTGATCCGTCCTGCGGATTTTGAACGATTCCGAGGCGATGTTCTCAGGCGCAGCATCTACAGTGAGACTGCGGCAAATTCGCCACGCGTGCTCGGATATCCAGTCCTTCAGCGGCTGCGCAGCCACCGGCCCGGCGTGGTGCCCGACATCTTGCGGAACGCCCGGGTGAAATGTGCCTGATCGGCAAAACCTGTGACGGCTGCGACCTCGCTGAGGCTCGCCTTGCCGGCTGCCAGCAGGGATTTCGCATGCTCGATGCGCGTCTTCATCTGCCACTGGTGCGGCGGCATGCCGGTCGAGGCCTTGAAGGCGTGGCTGAAATGCGACTGGGAAAGGCCGGTGAGCCCGGCCAGCTCCTCCAGCCGGATACCGCGCAGGCAATGAGCCTCGATGAACTCGGTGGCCCGTCGCAGCTGCCAGGGCGCCAGCGCGCCGCGCAAACGCCGACTGGGTGGGGGAACGCGCATCAGGGCGATGAAGAGACCGAGCGCAAGGCCGTCGCCATAGAGATCGTGCAGCGGATCGGGATCTGCGCATTCTGCCGCCAGAAGATCGGCCACGGCGATGAGGCGCGGATCGGCAAACATCAGCCGCGGCTGTTCGAGAACAAGGGGATCGAGCTCGCCGCCCACGCGCTGGCCGAGCGCGGCCGCGTCGAAATGCAGATCGAGATGGCGGATCGCGCTGATGCCCTGAAGCTCGGCGCGAAGCTCCATGCCGGCGGGAATGTAGGACAGGCGCCGGCAGGGCGAACCGGGCAGGCCGTGTTCCCGTGCGGAAGACGTGCCCGTCGATATCGACGCCATGGAGAGACGCCGCGCGGGATCGCCGAGCGTTTCGAGCACCACGAAAAGCCGGGGCGCGTCGGCCACATAGACGCCGCCGGCCAACCGGGCGCATTGCACATCCCAGAGGTCGGCGACCACGCCGTTATAGACACGTCGGTTCCAGGTTCCGATCACGTCGAAACCGGAAATCCTGTTGTTCATCCTGGGCTGGAAGGTCATCGGCGCTGTCGCGGCGTCCCGGCGGTTAAAACATGAAAGAGAGTGTCATGTATTAATCCGAAACGGTCACGGAAGCAATGCCGGGGGATGGCAGGCATGTGCTGCCATCCCTTTGCAGCAGGGTCTTGAGACGCGAGCCTCGGACTGCCGGATCAGAGGGCAGGCACGGGGCAGCTCACGCCCGTTCCCCGCAGGCTGCAATAGCCATTGGGGTTCTTGGCCAGATACTGCTGATGCTCTGCTTCTGCGAAGTAGAACGTGCCGGCCATCGCGATCTCGGTGGTGATCGGCTCACGGTGGCCCGCCTTCTTCAGCTGGGCCTGATAGGCATCGCGCGCGGTCTTCGCTTCGGCAAGCTGCGCCTCGTCTCCGACATAGATGGCGGATCTGTAGGTCGTGCCGACATCGTTGCCCTGGCGCATGCCCTGCGTCGGATCATGCTCCTCGAAGAAAACCTTGAGGATCTCGCCGAACCCGACGACCTTCGGGTCATAGACCACGAGAACGACCTCGGTATGGCCGGTCAGTCCCGTCGTCGTTTCCTGGTAGGTCGGGTTTTTCGTGTAGCCGCCGGCATAGCCGACCGCCGTGACATAGACGCCCGGCAGCTGCCACATCAGGCGCTCGGCGCCCCAGAAGCAGCCCATGCCGAGCAGCACGGTCTTCATGCCATCGGGATATGGCCCCTTCAGCGGCTGCCGGTTGACGGCGTGATGTGCCGACGTGGGCAGGGGTGCGTCGCGCCCGGGAAGCGCATTTTGCGGCTCGGGCATGGTGGTTTTCTTGCTGAAAAGCTCGGTCAGAAACATAAGATCCGTCTCCATTTCAGAATGGGTTGTTCGTATCGTCGAAATTTATATCGTTGGAGCAAAAGCGGCGAATCTCCACGCGGGTCTTGCTCTACTCTGCCGGCCTTCAGAACGGCATCAGGCCAGCTGACGCCTGCGCGCTGGGCGATACCCGGCCATCCAGAACAACAGCGCCACGATCAGAAAGACCGCGAAAGCCGGTTGCTGCAGAAACCAGCGAACGATCGGCTGCATCGCGGCAAAGCTGCCGCCCGGCCGCTCCAGGGCCTCGATCATCTCAAGCCCGGACGTGCTGATCGACGCCACCGCAATCCCGAGCGGCGTCATGACCACAGCCGTTTCGGACACCGAGCGCACGGCATCCACGGTTCCCGCAAGAAGCGCAGCAATGAGGGCGAGAACGCTCGCGAGCCTGAAGAGAATTGCCATCATTCGTCTCCCCTGCCTGCGGCTACCCATATTGCTCTGCGAATGCCAAGAGCGCTGCAAGCCGGCAACCGTTGCTGCCGGCAGCCCGACCTGACCGGCCGGGACCGGTTTCCTCATCACACTTTGCCTCTTGCTTCCATCATAAGATAGGTTCTCGCCGCCCAACCGCAATGGTACCCTGACCCAAGCACCATCTGCCTGCGGGAAAATGCCTGTCGCCCGTTCAAAAATCTGTCAGATTTCGGTTGATCGTTTTGAGATCATCGGTATATATCGCGCCGTTCGCAGGATTTTCCGATCATAGGATTTTTGGCGAACCGTTGCACCCGGTCGCGATCCTTCGCCGTCCGCGCAACAATCTCGCCGCCCAAACCAGCGGTGACGATATCAAGGACAGGTGGCCGAGTGGTTTAAGGCGCACGCCTGGAAAGTGTGTGTGCGTGAGAGCGTACCGCGGGTTCGAATCCCGCCCTGTCCGCCATTCCCTTCATTTCATCCTGTTTCTGCCCCAACGCGCGCAAACAGCACGCCGTAGCAAACTCAAACAGGCCGCGACCCCCAAGAGGACCGCAGCCTGCAGCTTCAAACGTAAGGCAATAAGGGCCTAGCGCGACTTCTTGTAGAGTTTCTGGGCGATTTCGAACATTTCTTCCGGGGCGTAGTCCGGGGTGAAGGCCGAGGGTACGCCGACGAGCTGGTGGATCTTGCCGCCTTCCGGCATGCCGTCGACGACTTCGAGTTCGCCTGGCGGGTCGGCCGGAAGGGCCATTTCGCCATTGCCCCAGATGCCCGCCATTTCCTTGTAGTCCTTCGGGCTGAACGTGTAGAGGCGGCGGTGGGAGCCTTCGTCCAGGTATTTCTGGCATTCCGGGATCTTGCTGAGCGGAATGTTCGGTGTCGGCAGGAAGTCCTTAATCTTCACGCCGGTGATCTTTTCCAGCGCCAGGGCATAGGCATGCGCGTGGACGGAACCGCGCACGAGAAGATAGCCGCAGACTTCGCGGCCGGTCGGATCGGTCAGGGTTTCATAAACACGCAGCTTGTGGAGACGCGCGCCGCATTCCAGATGGAAATTGTGGAGGAGATCGACCACCACGTTGCCGGTGGTCGTGATGAAGTCGTTGTTCCACGAAGCGCCATTGCTGTTGACCGGCATGGCTCCGCCGCCGCCCGACAGGAAGGCGGCCGCGAGCCGGATATCCTTCATGTCCTCCCATGGCGCGCCGGAAATATCGCCGCCATCGCCCGTGTCACCATCCTTCTTGTCCGGACCGTTGGCGAGCATGGCGACGCCGTTGCTGACGAGCTCGACATGGCCGAGCTCTTCGGCCGTGATGCTGGCGACGAGGCTGTAGAAGGGGCGCAGCTTTTCCTTGGAACGGAAGTTGAAGCTCTGGAACATATAGTTCCCGAGCGTCGACATCTCGCCGTATTTCCCACCCAGCAACTCCTGCAGGGCGGCCGCGGCATTCGGATCCGCCCGCTTGGGCGCAGGCAGTTCCGCCTGTAGTTGATCGACGCGCATGAACATCTCGGTCACCTTTCATTGGGAATGACACCTCCGCAACTGAGCGCGTGCTTCTCCGTTCCGTCCTGCGGGGGATCTTCTTCCGAATGTCGGCCTTTATGCCGTCCGGGGCCTGCGGATTGCATCCGCAGTCTGCAGTTTGGCGATTCTCCAAATCGTGATATCCGACCGGTTTCGTAAAAGAAGGGACAGACACAGTGAGCGAACAGACCGTGGCCGAGGTAACCGAGAAGATCTACGCATCGCTCCAGTCGGACAATGCCGACATCGACGACCATATTGCGAGCCTCAAGGCGGCGCTTGCCCGGGAGGGTGCGGCAGAAGCCGTGTTCGATCCCGCCAAGCTCGCGCAGAACAACCGCTCGGGCCGCAAGATGATGCAGGCCTACTTCCGGCAGCGCGGCGTGCGGGTCAGCTTCTCGGCCTGACGGGAGGCGAAGCTTCCGGCGCGATCACGATCGCGCCCTCTGCCGCGCCTTATCCCTCAGAGTGCGCCGTCGACGATGACCATGGGGCGGCCGCGGGAGCAGGGCTCTATGCGGGCGTCGATACGGTAGATGTCGCGCAGCATGGCGGTGGTGATGACGCTGGCGGTGGTGCCGCTTGCGACCATTTCGCCGTTGGCGATGACGATCGTGTTGCTGCAGTAACGCAGGGCGTGGTTGAGATCGTGCAGCGCGATGAGGACGATCATGCCGGTGCGGGTTGCAAGGTTTCCAACGAAGTCGAGAACGTCGATCTGGCGGTGAAGGTCGAGGGCGGAGGTCGGCTCGTCCATCAGCAGGACGTCGGGCTTGCGCACCAGAGCCTGGCCGAGCGAGACGAGCTGCCGCTGCCCGCCCGACAGGGCGTCAAGGCCGCGGAAGGCGAGGTTCTCGATGCGCAGGGAGGCGAGGATCGAATCGATCTCGAACAGTTCGTCGTCATGCACCCGCCAGCCGCCACCCTGCTTGGCGGACAGCAGAAGCGACTCGTAGACCGTGAGAACGACATTCGAGCCGGTGTCCTGCGGCATGTAGCAGATCGCGCGGTCGCCACGGGTCTTATTCGATAACTCCACGGTTCCCGGACCGGCGAGCAGGCCGGCGATCCGCTTGAACAGGGTCGATTTTCCCGCGGCATTCGGGCCGATGACGGCCGTGACGGAGCCGGGGCTGAGAGGATCGATGCCGACCTTGGAGAGGACCGTGGTGCGGCCATAGCTGGCACCGACATCCCTCAGGGAAAGGCTTACCATGCCCGCCTCCTGTTCGAGAAAATCAGGACGAAGAAGAAGGGCACGCCCACGAGCGCAGTGATCACGCCGATGGGCAGGATCGCGCCGGGGATCAGCACCTTGCTGACCACCGAGGTGGCCGACAGGAGCAGCGCGCCGCAGATGACGGCGCCGGGCAGGAAGAAGCGCTGATCCTCGCCCACCACCATGCGGGCGATGTGCGGGCCGACGAGACCGACGAAGCCGATGGTACCGACGAAGGACACGGGCACGGCCGCCAGCAGGCTGACGATCAGCATGGTGTGAAGCCGCAGGCGGCGCACGTTGATGCCCATGCTCGCCGCCTTGTCGTCGCCGAGCCGCAGGGCGGTCAGCGCCCAGGCCTGGCGCATGAAGAGCGGCAGCGTCACGACGAGGATGGCGGCCGTCACCCCCACCTTGTCCCAGGTCGCCTTGGTGAGGCTGCCCATCGTCCAGAACACGACGGCTGCCAGCGCCTGTTCGGAGCCGAGATATTCGAGCAGCGACAGGGCCGCATTAAACGTGAAGACCAGCGCGATGCCGAGCAGCACGATGGTCTCGACCGTCACGCCGCGCATCGTCGAGGCGAAATGGATGAACAGGGCCGCAACGACCGCCATGACGAAGGCGTTGATCGGCACCATGTACTGGGTCGCCCCCGGAAAGAGGGCGACGCCGCCGACGAGGCCGAGGGCCGCACCAAAGCTGGCGGCCGCGGAAATGCCGAGCGTGAAGGGGCTTGCGAGCGGGTTCGACAGGATCGTCTGCATCTGCGCGCCCGCGACGGAGAGCGACGCCCCGACCGTCACCGCCATCAGCGCGATTGGCATGCGGATGTCCCAGATGACGACGCGCAGCTGGTTGCTGGCCGTTTCCGGGGAAAACAGGGCCGAGAGAACCTGCGACAGAGTATAGTTCGCCGGCCCCAGCGCCATGTCGATGGCCACGCTGGCGGCAAGGGCAATCGTGAGAGCCGCCAGGATGAGGATGCGCCGGAAGGCAAGGGCGCGATATTGATCACGCCCCGAGCGCTCGGCAACCGGGCCTGCACGATCTCTCTCACGCCGCGCTGCCGTGTCCGTGGTTGCCGCAGCGGTCATCGCCTATTCGTCCTTGAGCGAGACGAAGTATCCCGGCTTGTAGGCGAGCGGCAGGAAGCGCTCGTGCAGTTGCTTGAAGGTCGCCTCGGGATCGAGATCCTTGAAGAGATCCGGATGCAGCCATTTGGCAATCTGCTGGATGGCGACGAACTGGTAGGGATTGTTGTAGAACTGGTGCCAGATCGCGTGGATCTCGCCGTCGTTCACCGCCTTGATACCGGTGAAGGCGGGGCGCTTCGTCAGGTTCTCGAGCTTGCGATGCGCTTCCTGGAGGTCGGCACCGTATCCGACGCCCACCCAGTTGCCGCCGGGCACATAGGCTTCCCACATGCCGCCGGTGATGATCACCTGATCCGGATTGGAGGCGATGATCTGCTCGGGGTTAACAGAGCCGAACGTTCCGGGGATAATGTCCCTCGCCATATTGGTACCGCCAGCAATCTCAACCATGCGGCCGAAATTCTCGTTTCCGAAGGACATGCAGCAATCGTCCGAGTATCCGCCGGCGCGCTCGACGAAGACCAGCGGCTTTTTCGGAGCGTTCTTCTCGAGCGTATCGGTCACCTTCCGGATCGCTTCGGCGCGAAACGCGATGAAGTCTTCCGCGACCTTTTCCTTGCCCATCAGCGTGCCCATGATGCGCATGCTCGGCTCGGTGTTCTCCATCGGTTTCTCGCGGAAATCGACATAGACGAGGGGAATGCCGAGCTTGGCGAGCTTTTCGATATAGCCCGCCTCTTCCGTCGCGGTCTTCGCATCGAGGTTCATGACGATGACGTCGGGCTTGAGCGCCACGGCCTGCTCGATATCAAAGGTGCCGTCCTTCATGCCGCCGAAGGTGGCGAGCTTGGCGATCTCGGGATATTTTTCGAGATAGGCGGCATAGGATTCCGGATCGGCCTTCGGCAGGTCATCGCGCCAGCCGACGACGTGCTGGAACGGGTTTTCCTTGTCGAGCGCGGCGAGGAAATAGATCTGGCGGCCTTCGCCGAGAATGACGTGACGCGCGGGCACGTTGACATCGACCTTGCGGCCCGTCACGTCCGTCACCTCGACGGCAAGGGCGGGAAGAACGGACGCCATGAAGAGGCCGAGGGCTGCGATAGCCGACCTGCCGGAAAGACGCATGAGAGGAAACTCCAGTGGAACCTGCCGGGCACATATGATTTGTGGACTTTCTTCGTCAAGTTTTATCTTTTAGAAACGTTTTACGTTTGAAGCAGGATGTGAGCATGCGGAACGATCCGGCGGCGCAGGCCGTGAATTACACGTTGAGAGACGAGATCCGGGACTACTGGTCCGCCCGCGCTGCGACCTTCGACCAGTCGCCGGGGCACGAGATCTTCTCTGAGGACGAGCGGCAGGCGTGGCATGAGCTGATCGAGAAGCATCTCGGGCGTGGGTACGGGCGCGCAGCCCTCGACCTTGCCAGCGGAACCGGCGTGGTCTCGCATCTGATGGACGATCTCGGCTACCGCGTGACCGGCATCGACTGGTCCGACGACATGCTGGCCCTCGCCCGTGCCAAGGCGACGGCGCGCGGACGCAGCATCCGCTTTCTTCTCGGCGACGCCGAACGGACGCTCGCACCCGACGAAAGTTACGATGTCGTCGTGACGCGGCATCTCGTCTGGACGCTGGTCGATCCGCAAGCCTGCTTCAGGGAGTGGCACCGGGTCCTGAAACCCGGCGGCCGGCTGCTCGTCATCGACGGCGATTTCGTCCATACGGGCTTTTGGGAGCGGGTGATCAAGCGCATCGATACGCTCTCGCAGAAGGCCGGCTGGATTTCGCCGCAGCCGGCCCATGCGCCGGCAGGCCTTGCGGACACGCACCGGAGCATCCTGTCGCGGGTGCACTTTTCGAACGGCGCCCGGGCCGATGCCGTCGGGCACCTTCTGGCGGATTCAGGATTTTCGGTGATCTCGATCGACCGCGATCTTCGCCGGATTCACAGGGCGCAAGCAGCACATCTCGGCCGGCTCAAGGCGCTCGTACGGGGTCTCCAGCATCGCTATGCAATCGTGGCGGAGAAACCTGTCAATGCGAACCCGTCGGACTGAACCTCGTCCTGAGGCATTTTCATCGGAAACCGCAGCACTGTTTCCGTCAATGGGCGTCAGCCGCCGGCCGATCCATTGGCCCGAGGGCCATCGACATCGATGCCGATCTGGTCGCGGCCGCGCATCTTGGCGGCATAGAGGGCGAGGTCGGCGCGCCGATAGAGATCGGCCGGGTCGTCACCCGCCCGAGCGCTGGCAAGACCAGCCGAGAACGTATAGCGGAAGCTCACCTGCTCGCGCACCGGGCGGGACTGACGTACCTCCGCCAGCATGCGGCCGATGATCGCTTCCGCTTCCCACGTCGTCGTGTTCGGCAGAACGAGAACGAACTCTTCGCCGCCGACGCGCCCGAGAACGTCCGTCTTGCGCACGAGACGCTGGATCGTCGCGGCGAAATCCATGAGCACGGCATCGCCGACGCTGTGGCCGAACCGGTCGTTGATATATTTGAAATTGTCGATGTCGAGAACGGCGACGCATCCGACCGCCGTGGTTTGCCCGGCTGATATCGGAAGATCGGCCGGCACCGTCTTCACGAGCGCCTCGAGCTTCGACATGACGAAGCGCCGGCTGGCGATGCCGGTGAGGTCGTCGGTCTCCGACGCCTTGATCGCCATGTCGCGGGCCTGGCGCAGTTCGCGTTCGTCCGGCCGCAGCGACGTGATGTCGGATGCCACGCACAGCATCCAGCCATCGGCCTGCATGGTCTCCGTCATCCAGAGCCACCGGCCGTCGTGAAGATCCGTTTCGAAGGCCCGAAAGCCGGTCTTTCCCCGACGCCCGAGCACCGAGCGCAGCCATGTTTCGAAATCGTCGGCCGAGATGACCGTGCCGCGCCGTGCTGCGAAATTCCGGCGCATCAGGTCGGACCAAAGGGGACGCTCGCCGTCCTCGATATGCCAGGCTGAACGAAAGGCGCCATTGGCAAAGCGCAACCGGTCGTCCTGATCGTAGACGGCAACCATGACATCGGTGCCTTCCATGAGCTGCGCCAGATGCAGCAGTGCTTCTTTATCGACCAAGGCTTCCGATCCTCACCAAAGGGAGATGATGGTCAGTACAAGGCGCTCGTGAACAAAAGATCAAGCGCGCGCCGCGATCCGACGAGAACGGACAGCGATGTCGAGGGAAAGCGGCGACAACGGACAGGGCGCAGCTGTCTCGCCTGAATCGATCGTTTCAGCGGGCCGACACGGTTTTCGCCGGGAACTTTCGGCGGCATCCCCGGTTGCGGGCGTATCGGCGACAGGCCGATGAGACGTCGGGAGCCCGCGTTGGCATGCCAAGGTATTATTTTCAGATCGTCGAGCGGAATGCGGTCCTGGACGATCTGGATGGCGCCGAACTCGCGTCGCTCCAGGATGCAAGGCGAGAAGCCGAGCGGGCGATCCGGGAGATCGCAGCCGAACATCTGCAGACCGAAAGCAGGCTCGAACTGACCTCGATCCAGATCCGGAACGAGGCCGGGGAGACCATCGCATCCGTGACATATGACGAGGCGATGGAAGATATCCTGCCGTAACGCACGGGAACCTGATCCGGCAAAGACGATTGAACCAGCCGAAACAGCCGCGGCCGAATACAAGCGCATTATCGGGTAACGACGGGCCTTTCGACGTTCAGTGCGTGGCGGCCATCTGTCCGAGCGCCGGATGGGCCAGAGCCTCGAAGCTCGGGCGCGCGAAGAAATAGCCCTGCATCAGGCGAACGCCGAGATCTTCCAAGGCCCGCGCCTCGCCTGCGGTCTCGATGCCTTCGCACAGCGGGATGACGCCCAGATCGTGCAGCATGGAGACGGTGTGGCGGACGATCGTTTGGCGCACCTTGTCCGTATCGATATTGCGAATGAGATCCATGTCGAGCTTGGCGATATCGGGCTGGAACTTCGCCAGCAGTGCTAGTCCCGCATGGCCGGCGCCGAAATCGTCGATCGCCGTGCGGAAGCCCATTTCGCGATAGGTCTTGAGAATGTTGAGAAGATGCGCCGTGTCGAGGATCTCGCCTTCGGTGAATTCGAAGATGATGTTCTTCGGCGAGAATTTGGTGCGGGCGGCGGCCGCCAGCGTCAGACGGATGCAGGCGCGGGGCTCGTAGACGGCATTCGGCAGGAAGTTGATCGACAGGCCGACATCGCTCTGCGCACCATACAGCCGCGAGGCAAGCTCGATGGCCTTGACCCGGCATTGCTGATCGAAGGCATAGCGGTTCTGCGCATCGACGGCCGAGAGGACCGAGCCGGCGCCCTCGCCCGCGATACCGCGGACCAGCGCCTCGTGCGCAAATGTGGTCTTCGAGACGACATCGACGATCGGCTGGAACGCCATGGAAAACGGGATGTGGAAGTCGGCACCGTCGCGACATCCCTGGCAGGCTTCTGGCATTGATCTTCTCCAACTCTATGTAAGTTGGATAAGACGCTACCCGGGTGAACGCGACCTTAAGATGTACCCGCAAAGGGCGCATATTCGTCGATCGGTCCGTTTACAGACCCAGCTTTGCCGTGGAAACATGCCGTACCCGGGGAACTCCGTCCGCCCTCCGCGGGTTTGGCCTCCGACACACAGGAGAAGACGAGACCATGGCAGAGCGGCAGGCACCGGCCTTCAAGAGGATGGCCACCTTCGTCATCACACTTCTGCTCGCCGGCGCGGTGCTCGCCGGCGTCTATCTGTTCGTATCCAGCCCGGGCGAGGTGCGCGACCAGCCGCCGGCTGGGCCCGGGACTGAGACTGGGCAGCAGACGCCGTAACGCGACTGATCCCTCAGACGATGCCGCCACCACCGGCGCGGGCTGCCGGGCGCTCAGTGCCCACCTTGGTGCGATAGCCGCTCTTGCGATAGGCGGCGATCGGATCGATGGCGCCACCCTCGCGACGACGGGCTTCGGCAAGGATCGCTTCGACATCGGTGCGGAACGCGCGCTTCAGCGTGTCGGACGCCATCAGCGCATCGTTTTCATCCTGATACCCGTCCAGAGCATCGCGATCGACGAGCAGCGCCTGCGCGTAGGCGCGGCGGATCTCGTTGGCGCTGGAGATCAGGCTTTCGATCGGATCGGTCACATTGTGCGACTGGTCGATCATGTGGGCCGGGTCGAAGCCCGTGATGCCGTGATGCTCGGCATCCACCAGTTCGTTGAAGACGAGGAAGAGCCGGTAGGGATCGACCGAGCCCGCATCGAGATCGTCGTCGCCATATTTCGAATCGTTGAAGTGGAAGCCGCCGAGCTTGCCGAACTGGGTGAGCCGGGCAACGATCATCTCGATGTTGACGTTGGGCGCGTGGTGGCCGAGATCGACGAGGCACTGGGCCTTGGGGCCGAGCGTCGAGGCGATCAGGTAGCTCGTCCCCCAATCCTGCACCACCGTGGAATAGAAGGCCGGCTCGTACATCTTGTGTTCGGAGAACAGGCGCCAGTCATCCGGCAGGGCTGCGTAGATATCGCCCATCGAGGCGAGGTAGCGCTCGAAGCTGCGGGTGAAGTGGCTCTGGCCGGGGAAATTCGAGCCGTCGCCGACCCAGACCGTCAGCGCCTTCGAGCCGATGGCGCGACCGATCTCGATGCATTCGAGATTATGCTCCACCGCCTGCGCCCGCGTTCCCGCATCCGCATGGCTGAGCGAGCCGAATTTGTAGGAGAGCGACTGCCCCTCCGCGTCCGAGAAGGTGTTGGAGTTCATGGCGTCGAAATGCAGGCCGTAAGCTTTCGCCGCCGCGAGCAGTTCGGCCGGGTCGGCCTTGTCCCAGGGGATGTGCAGGGAAACACCTGGCGTGGCGCGCGTCAGCTCATTGATGACGGCGCAGTCGGCCAGCTTGTCGAAGATGCGGCGCGGCTCGCCGATGCCCGGAAACCGGGCAAAGCGCGTGCCGCCCGTGCCGACCCCCCAGGAGGGAACGGCGACGTGGAAGGCAGACACCTTCCGCGTCACGGTTTCGATGTCGATGCCCCGGCGTGACAGGTGCTCGCCGAGGGCGTGATAATCCGCCGCCTGCGACGCGGCCCGGCTTTGGTTGTGCGCGGCGATAAGATCGGGCGCGATGCGGTGATCGGTCATGATGGTCTCCTCCCTCTTACACAGCCTAGCGCGGAAAGCTCTGCGCGTTGCCGCCATCGACATTGATGATGTTGCCGGTGGACTTGGCCGACAGGTCGGAGGCGAGGAAGTAGATGGCTTCGGCGACGTCCTCGGGCAGGATGTTCACCTTCAGCATGGAGCGCTTGCGGTAGTGTTCTTCCAGATCGCTGACCTCGATCTTGGAGGAGGCCGCGCGCTGCTCGCGCCACTCGCCATCCCATATCTTCGATCCGCGCAGCACCGCATCGGGATTGACCGTGTTGACGCGAATGCCGCCTTCCGCGCCCTCGAGCGCCAGGCATCGGGCGAGATGAATCTCGGCCGCCTTGGCGGTGCAATAAGCGGATGCGTTCGGGGACGAGGCAAGACCGTTCTTTGACGCGACGAAGACGACGTTGCCGCCGAGCTTCTGGCGACGAAACAGGCGGAAGGCCTCGCGTGAGACGAGGAAGTAGCCGGTTGCGAGGATCTCGATGTTGCGGTTCCACATGGCGAGGTCCGTCTCCTCGACCGGTGCGGAGGATGCGATGCCGGCATTGGAGACGAGGATATCGATGCCGCCGAACTCGACCAGACCCTGCGTGAAGGCCTCGGCCACCTGCTTCTCATCGGTGACGTCGAGCTTGACGCTGCGCACGGCGTCCGCACCGTAGCGCTTGGCGAAATCGGCCTGCGCGCCGTCGAGCGCGGTCTGGTCGATATCGGCGAGCACGACGCAGGCGCCTTCGGCGATCAGGCGGGTTGCCGTGGCGCGGCCGATGCCGCCGGCACCGCCGGTGACGAGGGCGACACGACCGGCAAGGCTCTTCGGCTTCGGCATGCGCTGGAGCTTGGCCTCCTCGAGCAGCCAGTATTCGATATCGAAGGCCTCCTGTTCGGGCAGTCCCTGATAGTCCGACACGGTGGAGGCGCCGCGCATGACGTTGATGGCGTTGACGTAGAACTCACCGGCAATGCGGGCCGTCGCCTTGTCGCGGGCAAAGGAGAGCATGCCGACGCCGGGAATGAGGAAGATCACCGGATTGGGATCGCGCATGGCGGGCGAATTGTCGTGGCGGCAGGTCTCGTAATAGCGGGCGTAATCGGCACGGTAGGCGTCGAGCGCCGCATCGAGACCGGCGACGACCGAATCGATGCTGCCATCCGCCGTAGGGTCGAAATCGAGGATCAGCGGGCGGATCTTGGTGCGCAGGAAATGATCCGGGCAGGAGGTGCCGAGCGCGCCAAGGCGCTGGAGGTCGGCGGAATTGACGAATTCCAGCACGGCGGTCTGATCGTCGAAATGACCGAGCTTGCGTTCCTCCCGGCCGATGCGGCCGCGGATTTCCGGCATCAGCCTTGCGGCGATCGCACGGCGTTGCGCCTCCTCCAGGCTGGTCGCGACGGCACCGCCGAAGACGGTTTTGCCTTCTGTCTTCGTTGCAAACCAGTCGATCGCACGGTTGATGATGTCGAGCGTCAGCTCGTAGCAGGCCTTGGCGTCATCCGCCCAGGTGAAGAGACCGTGGCTTTCGAGCACGACGCCCTTGGCATTCGGGTTGGCCGCGACGAAGGCCCCGAGATCGAGACCGAGCTGGAAGCCGGGACGGCGCCAGGGGAGCCAGCCGATCTCGTCGCCGAAGACCTCTTTGGTCAGTTCGCGCGAGTTCTTCGACGCGGCGATGGCGATGATCGCATCGGGATGCATATGATCGACATGGGTGAACGGCACGAAGCCGTGCAGCGGCGTGTCGATGGAGGCGGCGCGCGGGTTGAGCGCGAAGGTGCAATGCGGCAGGAAGCCGACCATGCGGTCCTCGTCCTCGACACCCTTGTAGAGACCCTTCAGCGCTTCCAGCTTGTCGAGATAGAGCGTGGCGAAACCGTCGAGCTTGATGGTGCCGACATCGCCGCCGGAGCCCTTGACCCAGAGGACGCGCACGGGCGCGCCGGTCAGCGGATCGGTCTCTGTCACCTTGGCCGACGTGTTGCCGCCGCCGTAATTGGTGATGCGCTTGTCGGCGCCCAAAAGGTTCGAGCGGTAAAGAAGCTTGCCCGGCTCATCGAGAGCGTTCGCGATCGCATCATCCCAACGGCTTTCGAGACGGTGGCTCTGTTCCGACATGTCATCCTCCCATGGTATCGGAACCCCTGCGTCGAACGCAGGTCGGCCCCGTATTGCCGACGATATCGCGCAGTCCAACCGCTCATGTCAATCATATTCGATCATAAATGTTCATGTTGCAGCGCAATATAGAAATTTATGATCGTTATTGATTGACAGTCCCCGCTTAATTCGCATAACTCGCTGTCGAGGAGACACCCATGCACGAACGCGAACGCCACCGCATCATCTTGAGCGCCGTCCAGGAAAAGCCTGTGGTGACGGTGCAGGATATCGCGGAACTGACGGATGCGTCGGAGGCGACGATCCGCCGTGACATCGCCTCTCTGCATGTTCAGGGGAAGCTTCGCAGGGTTCGAGGCGGGGCCGAAGCCGTGCATCCGCCGCAAATCGGCAATCTGGCCGCACGCCCCTTCCGGGTTTCCGAATCGATCAACTCCGATAAAAAGCGCGCAATCGCCCGCATGGCCGTCGATCTCTGCGAGGAAGGCGACGCCGTCATCATCAATGGGGGAACGACGACCTTCCAGATGGTGCACTTCATGGCGGCCCGACGACTGCAGGTCATGACCAATTCGTTTGCGATCGCCGAGCATCTCGTCAAGCATTCCAAATGCACGGTGACGGTGCCCGGCGGCACGATCTATCGCGACCAGAGCCTGATCCTGTCGCCGTTCGAAAACGACGCCATCCGCAATTTTTCCGCCCGCCGCATGTTCGTCGGCGCGCAAGGGGCCAGCGCGCTCGGCATCATGGAGTCCGACGCTCTGGTGATCCAGAGCGAGCAGCGCCTGATGCGCCAGGCCGACGAACTCGTCGTCATGATCGATTCGGGCAAGTTCGCCCGGCGATCGAGCCTCATTCTCTGCCCGCTCGAAAACGTTTCCACCATCATTACCGACAGCGCCGTGTCTGAGGAGGCCGTGCGCATGGTGGAGGCCGCGGGGGTCAAGCTGGTCACGGTTCCCGTGTCGGCGTCGGATACGAAGGATCATACCGCATCGGTCGCATGAGCGGCCGGGCACTTATCGTCAACTGGGAGGAAGACAGCATGAAACTCGCACAAAAGCTTGCCATCGGGGTGGTGTTCGCCATGGCCGCATTCGGCTCGGCCGCACATGCCGCCGAGGTCAAGATCGGCCTCGTCGTGAAATCGCTCGGCAACGGCTTCTTCGAGGCCGCCAACAAGGGCGCGCAGGAAGCGGCCAAGGAACTCGGCGATGTCGAGATCATCTATACCGGCCCGACCTCGACGACGGCCGAAGGCCAGATTGAGGTGATCAACGCGCTGATCGCCCAGGGCGTCAACGCCATCGCCATCTCGGCAAACGATCCCGACGCCGTGGTGCCTGCGCTGAAGAGGGCCGCACAGCGCGGCATCAAGGTTATCTCGTGGGATTCGGGCGTCGCACCCGAAGGCCGCATCCTGCAGCTCAACCCGTCTTCGAACGATCTTATCGGCAAGATGTGCCTTCAGCTCGTCAAGGATCACCTCGACGGCGGCAAAGGCGATTTTGCCATCCTCTCGGCCACGACGACCTCAACGAACCAGAACATCTGGATCGAGGAAATGAAGAAGCAGCTGAAGGACTTCCCCGGTCTCAACCTCGTCACGACCGTCTATGGCGACGACCTTTCGGACAAGAGCTACCGCGAAGCCCAGGGCCTCATGACCTCCAACCCGAACGTCAAGGTCATCGTCGCCCCGACCACGGTCGGCGTGCTTGCGGCGTCGCAGGCCGTCAAGGATGCCGGCAAGATCGGCCAGGTCTACGTGACCGGTCTCGGCCTTCCCTCCGAGATGGCCGGCGCGATCAAGTCGGGCGCGACGAAGGAATTCGCGATCTGGAACCCGATCGATCTCGGCTACTCCGCCGCCCAGATCGCCTACCGCCTCGTCAAGGGCGACACGGACGGTGCGCCGGGCTCGGAAATCGAAGCCGGCCGCATGGGCAAGATCAAGGTCGGGGGCAACGGCGAAGCCGCCATGGCCGATCCCTTCGTCTACAATGCCGAAAACATCGACCAGTTCTCCAAGGTCTTCTGATTTTTTAAGATGATCCGGCGGCGCCCACCCGCGCCGCCGGTCCTCTCTTTCCGACCGGACATGGACATGATGGCCCTTCAACACCCCGTCGCCGAGGATCGTACGCCCGCGCCCGCCATTCTGGAAATGCGCGGCATTTCGCAGATCTTTCCGGGCGTCAAGGCGCTCGACGGCGTCGATATCGCGCTCTATCCAGGGACGGTGACCGCGCTGATCGGCGAGAACGGTGCCGGCAAATCGACGCTCGTGAAGATCCTCACCGGCATCTATCGCCCGAGCGAGGGCGAGATCCGGATCGACGGCTCGCCGATCGTCTTTGCCGATGCACAGGCGGCCATCGATGCCGGCGTGACCGCCATCCACCAGGAAACCGTGCTGTTCGACGAGCTGACGGTCGCCGAAAACATCTTTCTCGGTCATGCACCGCGTACGCGCTTTCGCACCATCGACTGGGCGACCATGAACCGGCGCGCCGGCGACCTCTTGCGCTCGCTCGAAAGCACGATCGATCCGACCATCCGCCTGAAGGACCTGTCGATCGCGCAGCGCCATCTGGTCGCCATCTCGCGAGCGCTTTCCATCGAGGCACGCATCGTCATCATGGACGAGCCGACGGCGGCGCTCTCCCGGAAAGAGATCGACGATCTCTTCCGCATCGTGCGCGACCTCAAGCGCCAGGGCAAAGCCATCCTCTTCATCAGCCACAAGTTCGACGAGGTCTACGAGATCGCCGAGAACTACGTGGTCTTCCGCGACGGCAAGGCCGTCGGGCACGGCGCGCTGGCGGCCACCCCGCAGGACGATATCGTCCGCCTGATGGTCGGGCGCACGGTGGCCGACGCCTTCCCGAAGATCGCGGTGACGCCGGGTGCGCCGGTGCTCGAGGTTTCCGGCTACAGCCACCCGACCGAATTCCACGATATCTCGTTTACGCTGCGGCGCGGCGAAATCCTCGGCATCTACGGCCTGATCGGCGCCGGGCGCTCCGAGCTTTGCCAGTCGCTGTTCGGCATCACGGTGCCAGCCAGCGGCACCGTGCAGGTCGAGGGCCGGCCGGTGACGATCCGCTCGCCGCGCGATGCGATCCGCGCCGGTATCGTCTATGTGCCGGAGGAGCGCGGCCGCCATGGGCTGGCCCTGCCGATGCCGATCTTCCAGAACATGACGCTGCCATCGCTCCGGCGGACGTCGCGCGCGGGTTTCCTGCGGCTTGCCGACGAGTTCGCGCTGGCCCGCAAATATGCCGAGCGGCTGGACCTGCGCGCCGCCGCCCTTTCCGTGCCCGTCGGCACGCTGTCGGGCGGCAACCAGCAGAAGGTGGTCATCGGCAAATGGCTCGCGACGCAGCCGAAGGTGATCCTTCTCGACGAGCCGACCAAGGGGATCGACATCGGCTCCAAGGCCGCCGTCCACGCCTTCATCAGCGAGCTTGCCGCCGAGGGCCTGTCGATCGTGATGATCTCGTCGGAACTGCCGGAGATTCTCGGCATGTCGGACCGGGTGATGGTGATGAAGGAAGGCCTGTCGGCGGGCATCCACCCGCGCGCCGGGCTGACGCCGGAAATGCTGGTGCGCGCCGCCACCGGCAACGCGTGAGGAGTAGCCCATGACCTTTCTGAAAAAGCGCGAAACCCTGCTCTTCCTCATCATCGCCCTGATGGTCGTCGCGTTCTCGACACGCGCGACCGGCTTCGGGAACCCGCGCAACCTCGCCGTCATCTTCAACGATACGGCGATTCTGATCATCC
The DNA here is from genome assembly GCF_011603255.1 of Ferranicluibacter rubi. GTDB lineage: Bacteria > Pseudomonadota > Alphaproteobacteria > Rhizobiales > Rhizobiaceae > Ferranicluibacter > Ferranicluibacter rubi. Next base: position 776,228 of record NZ_JAANCM010000001.1, read on the forward strand.
TGGCGCTGGCGCAGATGACGGTCATCCTGACGAAGTCGATCGATCTCTCGGTCGCCGCCAACCTCGCCTTCAGCGGCATGGCGGTGGCGATGCTGAACGCGGCCGTTCCGGGCCTGCCGCTCGTCCTCCTCATCCTGCTTGCCATCGGCATCGGGGCAGCGCTGGGCGCCATCAACGGGTTTCTCGTCTGGCGGCTCGAAATGCCGCCGATCGTGGTGACGCTGGGCACGCTCACCATCTATCGCGGCATGGCCTTCGTTCTCTCGGGCGGCGCCTGGGTCAACGCGCACCAGATGACGCCGGAGTTCCTTAACGTGCCCCGGCTTGGCATCGCCGGGCTCCCGGTTCTCTCCTGGGTCGCGGTGCTCGTCGTCGTGCTCGTCGCTCTCATGGCACGCTATACGCCTTTTGGCCGCTCGGCCTATGCGGCGGGCGGCAATCCCGTTGCCGCCGTCTATGCCGGCATCGATGTCGGCTATACGCGCTTTCTCGCCTTCACGCTCTCCGGCGCGCTTGCCGGTCTCAGCGGCTATCTCTGGGTGTCGCGCTATGCGGTGGCCTATGTCGATATCGCCATCGGCTTCGAACTCGACAGCGTCGCGGCCTGCGTCATCGGCGGCATCTCGATTGCCGGCGGTGTCGGCACCGTCATCGGCACCGTGCTCGGCGCGCTGTTCCTCGGCGTCATCAAGAACGCGCTGCCCGTCATCGGCATCTCGCCCTTCACGCAGATGGCGATCTCCGGCTCGGTGATCATTCTCGCCGTCGTGTTCAATGCGCGGCGCGAGCGCAATCGCGGGCGGATCATCCTGCGCAACCGGGCGGCCGAAGACGGCGGCGCTGATAAGACGGACAAGATCGGCAAGGAGGCCCTGGCATGAGCGCGATCCTCTCGACATCTCCTAAGCCCGAACCGTCGCAGCCCACGCGCCGCGCCATTCCCGACCGGCTCGGCACGCCGCTTCGCCGGCTGCTCGCCAGCTGGGAGGTGCTGCTGCTCGGTGTCGCGGTGGCCATCTTCGTGTTCAATTCGCTGGCCTCGCCCTATTTCCTCGATGCCTGGAACCTCTCCGACGCCACCTTCAACTTCACCGAAAAGGCGATGATCGCCTTTGCCATGGCGCTGCTGGTGATCGCCGGCGAGATCGACCTGTCGGTTGCTGCCATCATCGCGCTGGCCTCCACCGCCATGGGTGCGGCAGCCCAGGCGGGCGTGGGTGCGGCCGGGCTGGTGGGCATCGGCCTCTGCGTCGGTCTGGCCTGCGGCACCGTCAATGGCGTGCTCGTCTCGGGCATGAAGCTACCCTCCATCGTCGTCACCATCGGCACGATGAGCCTGTTTCGCGGCCTCTCCTATATCGTGCTCGGCGACAAGGCCTATGGCGGCTATCCCGCCGACTTCGCCTTCTTCGGGCAGGGCTATGTCGTCTGGGTGTTCTCGTTCGAATTCGTGCTGTTTCTCGTGCTGGCCGGGCTTTTCGCACTCCTGCTGCATGCGACGAATTTCGGGCGTCAGGTTCAGGTGATCGGCAATAACGAGTTTGCCGCACGCTTTTCCGGCATTCCGGTCGAGCGGATCAAATTCATCCTGTTTCTGCTGACGGGGCTGATGAGCGGCATCGCCGCCGTCTGCCTCACCTCGCGTCTTGGTTCCACCCGGCCCTCGATCGCGCAAGGCTGGGAGCTGGAGGTCGTGACCATGGTGGTGCTCGGCGGGGTCTCCATTCTCGGCGGCTCCGGCACGATCGGCGGCGTCGTCATCGCGGCCTTCGTCATGGGCCTCGTCACCTTCGGGCTTGGACTTCTGAACGTTCCCGGCATCGTCATGTCGATCTTCATCGGCCTGCTCCTCATCATCACCATCGCGCTGCCGATCCTGGCGCGCCGCATCAAGGCGAGATCCTGATGACCTCCGACAGGACGCTCGAACGCCACGCCTTCGTCATGAAGCTGCATGCCGGGCAAGAAGACGAGTATCGCCGCCGTCACGACGCGATCTGGCCGGAGCTGAGCGCGCTGTTGGTAAAGGCCGGCGTCCACGACTACTCGATCTTTCTCGATCCGGAGACGCTGACGCTGTTCGGCGTACTGTCGCGCCCGCGCGATCACGGCATGGCAGCCCTACCGGAGCATCCCGTCATGAAACGCTGGTGGGCGCATATGGCCGATATCATGGAGACCCATCCCGACAACGCACCGGTGTCGCGCGATCTGATCCCCGTGTTCCATCTGCCGGCGCAGCCATGACGCAAGGCGCTGGCAAAGTCGCCGTCTTCGACGTCGGCAAGACCAATGCGAAGCTCGTGGTCTACGATACCGCCAGCGGCCGGGAACTCGTCTCCCACAGGATGACCAACCGCGTGGTGAGCCATGGTCCCTATCCGCATTACGACACGGATGCGCTCTGGGCCTTCCTCATCGCCTCGCTCAAAGCCGTGGCGGAAACGCCGGGGTTTGATGCGATCTCGGTCACCACCCATGGGGCAGCGGCAGCCCTTCTCGATGAGCAGGGGGAGCTGGCGCTGCCGGTGCTCGACTATGAGCATGACTATCCGCAGGAGATCCAGGCCGACTACGATCGCATCCGCCCGGACTTCGCCGAGACCTTTTCCCCGAGGCTGTCGATGGGGCTCAATCTCGGGGCCCAGCTTCATTATCAGAAGACGGCGTTTCCCAACGAATTCGCCCGGGTGCGCACCATCGTTACCTATGCGCAATACTGGTCGGGCCGGCTCAGTGCGCGCTTTGCGACGGAGGTGACGTCGCTCGGCTGCCATACGGATCTCTGGAATCCGGCGCTTGGGCGGTTTTCCACGCTGGTCGAAGCGCTTGATCTTTCCGGGCTGATGGCGCCGGTGCACTCTGCGTTCGAGGCGCTGGGGCCACTGCTTGCGCCGCTCGCCAAAGAGATCGGGCTGGATGCGGACCAAGAGATCCCGGTCCATTGCGGTATACATGACAGCAATGCATCGCTGCTGCCCCATCTGATCGGGCGCGAATCTCCGTTTTCGGTGGTTTCCACCGGCACCTGGGTCGTTTCCTTCGGCGTCGGCGGTGATCTCGGACGGCTCGATCCCGCGCGGGATACCCTCGCCAATGTCGACGCCTATGGCCGTGCGGTTCCCTCTGCCCGCTTCATGGGCGGGCGGGAATATGAGATGCTGACATCCGATATGGAGCCTGTGCAGGCCAAGGCCAGCGATGCAGCGCTCATCCAGGCCGTCATCGCGCGCGGCATGATGCTCCTGCCATCGGTCGTCCCCGGCTGTGGGCCCTTCCCCGGCATGACGGCCGCGTGGGTTTCGGCAGACGGCGCTTCAGGCGCCGAGCGTCATGCGGCGATCTGCCTCTATCTCGCGTTGATGACGCGGGAGAGCCTCCGGCTCCTGAACGCCGGGGGTCCCATATTGGTCGAAGGACCGTTTGCGAAGAACGGGCTTTATCTCTCGGCACTGTCCGCCTTTTCCGGCCGGAGCGTGCTTGCGCTGGAGGGCTCGACGGGAACGAGCCTCGGTGCCGCGTTGCTGGCCGGCGGTACCGCTCCGAAGGCATCTGAAGACCCCGCGGTCGTGACGCCGCTCGGCACGCCGGCCGAGATCGAGACCTATCAGAGGCTCTGGCTAGAACGGATCGCCGCCCGCTGTTAGCCGAGGCCTTCGAAGAGCACGGTCGAGAGATATCGCTCGGCAAAGGACGGGATGATGACGACGATGGTCTTGCCGGCATTTTCGGCGCGCTGGCCGACCTGAATGGCGGCTTCGAGGGCGGCACCCGAGGAGATGCCGACCGGCACGCCCTCCAGCCGCGCGACCTCCCGCGAGCGCTCGACCGCCTTGCCTGAGGAGACCGTGATGACCTCGTCATAGATGCCGGTATCGAGGATGGCGGGGGCGAACCCCGCGCCGATGCCCTGGATCTTGTGGGAGCCGGGCGCACCGCCCGAGAGCACCGGCGACTCCTCCGGCTCGACCGCCACGATCCGCAGTGTCGGCTTTCTTTCCTTCAGCACCTGCCCCGCACCGGTGATGGTTCCACCGGTGCCGATGCCGGCAACCAGAATGTCGATGGCGCCTTCCGTATCGTTCCAGATCTCTTCGGCCGTCGTGCGGCGGTGAATGTCCGGGTTGGCGGCGTTCTCGAACTGCTGCGGCATGACGGCGCCGGGGATGGTCTCCAGAAGCTCGCGCGCCCGGGCGATGGCCCCGCGCATGCCTTGGCCACCCTCGGTCAGCACCAGTTCCGCCCCCAGAAGCGTCAGCATCTTGCGCCGCTCGACGGACATGGTCTCCGGCATCGTCAGGATCAGCCGATAACCCTTGGCGGCGGCGACGAAGGCGAGCGCAATACCGGTATTGCCGGATGTCGGCTCGATCAGCGTGCTGCGCTCGGGCGAGATCCGGCCCTCCGCCTCCAGCGCCTCGACCATCGCGACGCCGATGCGGTCCTTCACCGAGCTGATCGGGTTGAAGAATTCGAGCTTGGCCAGGAGATGCACCTCGATGCCGTGAGCTTTCGCCAGCCTGTCGAGGCGGACGATGGGCGTGTCGCCGATGGTCTCGGTGATCGAACCGTAGATGCGCCCGCGCCCGGGCCTATGCTCACCTGCCATGCGTATCTCCGCAAATCCTGTTTTCTCGGTCCTTCGCTGTTGCAGAAGGCCGGCGGACTTTACAATGCAGCGGCGATCTCCACGAGAACCGCCTTTCAGCCGTTCCTGTTTCCGAGAGCAAAGATCTGCGCGAAACGCGCCTTTCGGAGAAGGATCATGCGGTGCGGAGCGCGATATAGGCAGCCGTTGCGCCCAGCATGCTCGCCGCCGCACGGTTGAGGACTCTCAGTGCCTTCGGCCGGCGCAGGAACTGGCGCGCCCGCGATGCGAGCATGATGTAGGGGATGAGCACCGAGAGCAGGACTGTGAATGTGGTCAGCACCAGAAACACGTAATCGCGCGGGCCGATGGCACCGAGATCGATCAGCGTGGGCACGAGCGCGACGTAGAACAGCATCGTCTTCGGATTGCCAAGCGTGACCAGAAGCCCTGAGAGAAACGCAAGACCGGGCGAGGTGCGAACCTTGTTCTCCTCGACGTCCTGCGCCATCAGGCCCGATGTCCAAAGCTTCCAGGCGATGAAGCCGAGATAGAGCGCGCCGAGGATCTTGATGACGAGAAAGGCCGTGGTGAAGGTTTGGGCGACATAGGCGAGCCCAAGGACGACGCCCGTGAGGTAGACGAGATCTCCCAGCACGAGGCCGAGACCCATCAGGAACGTATCGCGAAAACCGGAGCCGAGGGCGCGCGCGACGATGGCGGTCATTCCCGGACCGGGAATGGCGGCAGCGACGAAAAGGGCGGCGGCATAGGCAAGGAGACTGGCGAGGGTCACGGTTGAAAACCTTCAAAAAAGACGGATCGAGAAAGGCCCCGAAGATACTCCGGGACGCTCGGACGCTAGCCCCGTCCGTCGCCAAGGGCAAGGGCACGCCGCAGGCTCTGTCCTGCCGCATCCAGCCGCTGCTGCGCGACATCGCGGCGGACGCCCGATGCCAGGAGAACGGCGATCTTGACCGAGCCGTCAGCCGCTTCGAGATGCCGCTCCGCCGTGGCCCTGTCGATTCCGGCGATATCGGCAACCATGCCGGCGGCGCGCTGGCGCAGCTTCCTGTTGTCGGGCCGCAGATTGACCATGTGCCCGTCATGGACATGGCCGAGCCCGATGCCGACCATGGTGGAGAGCATGTTGAGCGCGATCTTCTGCGCCGTTCCCGCGCCCATGCGGGTCGATCCGGAGATCACCTCGGGCGGGGTTTCCAGGAGAACGGCGACATCCGCCGCCTCAAACAGCCGCGCGCCGGCATTGTTGGCGATCGCCACCACGCTGGCGCCTGTGGCCCGCGCTGCAGCCGCACAGCCGAGCGCATACGGCGTGGAACCGCTGGCGGAGACGATGACCAGACAATCCCCGGCTCCGACGCCTGCCTGCTCGACATCGCGGACACCGAGATCGTGATCGTCCTCGTAGCCGCCCGCGAGGTCGGCAAGGCTCGCCGCGCCGCCGGCGAGAAGAAAGACGACCGCATGGGGCGCCAAACCATAGGTGCCGGGCAGTTCGAGCGCATCGACCATCGCCATCAGCCCCGAACTGCCGGCGCCGGCATAGATCAGCCGGCCACCGCTTTGCAGCGCCTGCGTGGCGAGACCGGCCGCAGCCGCGAGTGGCTCCAGCGCGCCATCGACCGCCCGCGCCGCCGCCTGTTGGCTTTCCGCCAGAAGCTTCAAGACCGAGACCGCATCCCTGACGTCGATGTCCTGTGCCTCTGCATGGCGCTCTTCCGTCATGTCCGCCACGCGAACCTCCTTGAAAACAAGTCCAAATGAATACCAATAGAACGGAGAAAATCAAGACGGCGCCGAGAGATCCGTTACAAATACGGGGATGGCCTGGACTTACGGTCCTGTAATTTCATCGTAAAATCAATTTTCTAAATTTTGTTGATTTTCACCTTGGTAAATGGTCCTTTTTTGGTATTATCACACCGGAGGTTATCCATGGATCATTTTCGTGTCGGAATCGATGGTGGGGGTACGCGGTGCCGGGCGGCGGTGGCCGGTGCGGAAGGCCGTATTCTCGGCCGTGGCATCAGCGGCGCTGCCAACATCCTGACCGATCCGGAAACCGCGCTCGTCCATATCCGGCTGGCGACGGAGGCTGCCTTTCAAGAGGCGGGACTTCCCGTGTCCGGGCTCTCCTCGGCCACCGCCGTTCTCGGTCTCGCCGGCAACAATGTGGCGGATGCCGTCTCCTTCATTGCCGCACGCCTGCCCTTTGCCAAGGCCGAGATCGTATCCGACGTGCTGATCGCGCTTCAGGGCGCGCTGGGCGACCGCGATGGCGCGGTGGCAAGCCTCGGGACGGGCACCGTCTACAGCATTCGGCAACAGGGCACGGTCTCCATGCTCGGTGGTCACGGCTTCAAGGTGGGTGATCTTGGCAGCGGTGCGAGGCTTGGGCAAGGCCTTCTTCAGGAGGCGCTGCTTGCCCATGACGGCATTCGGCCTGCCTCTCCGCTGACAGAGACGGTGCTTGCAGAGTTCGGCCACGCGCCCGCGGCCATCATCGCCTTTGCCCATACCGCGCATCCCGCCGATTATGGCCGCTACGCACCGAGCGTCTTTTCGGCCGCAGCCGTCGGCGATCCGGTCGCGGTCGACCTCGTCCGCACGGCCGCACGACACATCGACCAGACGCTCGACGCCATCGTCGCCCGCGATGTGCGGACCCTCTGCCTCGTCGGCGGCCTCGCGCCACTCTACAGGCCGTGGCTCACTGAGCGGCCGGGCATCGAGATTCTCGACCCGACGGCCGATGCGCTCACCGGAGCCGTTGCGCTCGCGGTCCAGCGCTTCGCATCCGATCCGTCTCCGGCACAAATGGAGGCAGCGCAATGAGCGATCATCTGGCGCATCTGCTGCCGCTCGAAGGCCTGCAGGGTGCGGGGGCCGGGCCCTTGTACCTCAAGCTGCGCCAGTCGCTGGAAGAGGCGATCCAGTCGGGCCGGCTCAACCATGGCGATGCGCTGCCGCCGGAGCGCGACCTTGCCGAATATGCCAATATCAGCCGGGTGACCGTGCGCAAGGCGGTGGACGATCTCGTGCGCGACGGGCTCCTCGTGCGCCGTCACGGCTCGGGCACCTTCGTCGTGAAGCCCCTGGCGCGCGTGCAGCAATCCCTCTCCCGCCTCACCTCCTTTACCGAGGACATGGCGCGCCGCGGGCTGACCACGCGGGCCCAGTGGATCGAGCGGGGCCTCTTTGCCGCCTCGCCGGACGAGATGATGACGCTCGGCCTGCCGGCCGACGCGCTCGTTGCCCGCCTCGGTCGCCTGCGGATCGCCGACGACATGCCGCTGGCCATCGAGCGGGCCAGCATCTCGGCCGAATTCCTGCCGGATCCGATGCGGGTCACGACGTCGCTTTACGCAGAACTCGACAAGACGCGCGCGCGCCCTGTGCGCGCGGTGCAGCGGATCTCGGCCTGCGAACTGAAGGATACGGACGCCACCATGCTGGGCGTCCGCAGTGGAGCGGCGAGCCTGTCGATCGAGCGCATCTCCTATCTCGCATCCGGTCGCGTGGTGGAGTTCACCCGCTCGCTCTATCGCGGCGATGCCTATGATTTCGTGGCTGAACTCAGCCTTTCCGACACCTGAAGACGGCCCGACACGCAAGAGACGGCCTTGAAGGACACGCACGACATGACGACCGAACAGACTCATATGCGCCGCGAGATCAACGAGATCCCGGAAGCTGCCGCCCGGCTTCTCGAAGGTTCTCGCACAGCGCTCGATGCCGCAGGGGCCGCGCTTGCGGCACACGACCCCGCCTTTCTCGTGACCATCGCCCGTGGCTCCTCCGACCACGCGGCTTTGTTCCTCAAATATGCAATCGAGCTGACCACCGGTCGCCCTGTCGCCTCGCTCGGTCCGTCGCTCGCCTCGATCTACGGCGCGAAGATGGCGCTGGCGGGGGCTGGCTCCATCGCCATCTCGCAGTCCGGCAAGAGCCCGGATATCGTTGCCATGGCGGAGGCCGCGACCAAGGCCGGCGCCGTCACCATCGCGCTGACCAACACGCTGCCATCGCCGATCGCCGAGGCAAGCACGCATCCGGTGCACATCATGGCTGGCCCGGAAATCGCCGTTGCCGCGACGAAATCCTACGTGAACTCGATCATCGCCGGCCTCGCCGTGCTCGCGGCCTGGACGCAGGACGCGGCGCTCGAGCGCGCGGTGCGCGACCTGCCCATGCATCTCGCCCGCGCTGTGACGCTCGACTGGAGCGCGCTGTTCGACGGCATCGGAACATCCGACTCGCTCTACGTGCTCGGTCGCGGCCCGGCGCTCGCCATTGCCAGCGAAGCGGCGCTGAAGTTCAAGGAGACATCCGGCCTGCACGCCGAGGCCTATTCCGCAGCCGAGGTGCTGCATGGGCCGGTGGCGCTGGTCGAAAAGCGTTTTCCCGTTCTCGGCCTTGCCGCGCGCGATGCGGCCGAAGCGTCCGTCACCGGCATTCTCGACGACCTCGCAGGCAAGGGCGCCCGTGCATTCCTGACGGCAGACGCCCATGGACGCGCAGCACCGCTGCCCTTTGTCGCGACCGGCCATCCGCTGACCGACGCGCTCTGCCTGATCCTGCCCTTCTACGGCTTCGTGGAGGCATGGTCGCGCGCCAAGGGCTTCAACCCGGATCAGCCGGCAGCGCTGAAGAAAGTGACGGAAACGCGATGAACGCACAGCGCGACGACACGGCTTTCGCCGTCATCGGTGCCCGGATCTTCGACGGGCAGGACTGGCACGCCGGACAGGCACTTCTGGTCGGCAGCGGCGTCGTCACCGGCATCGTCGCGCTGGAGGCTCTGCCTGAGGGGATCGAGACGGTGTCTGCCGACGGACACCTGCTCGTGCCCGGTTTCATCGACCTGCAGGTCAATGGCGGCGGCGGCGCGCTGCTGAACGATGCGCCGAGCGCGGAGGCGATCCGCACGATCTGCGCGGCACATGCGCGCTTCGGCACGACCGCCCTCCTGCCGACGCTCATCACCGACACGCCGGATGTCCGCACCCTCGCGATCACCGCGGCGCGGGAAGCGCGGGCAGAGGGCATTCCCGGCTTCATCGGCCTGCATCTGGAAGGCCCGCATCTGTCGGTGGCGCGCAAGGGCGTCCATGATCCCGATCTGATCCGGCCGATGGAGGCCGACGATCTCGACGTGATCCTCGCCTGCGCCTCGCTGTTCGATGCGGTCATGGTCACGGTCGCGCCGGAGAATGCGACGCTGGAGCAGGTGGCGGCGATGAGCAAGGCCGGCATTACCGTCAGCCTCGGCCATACCGCGGCCGACTACGAGACGGTGGCGACCTATGCGCTGGCCGGCGCCCGCACCGTCACCCATCTTTTCAACGCCATGAGCCCGCTCGGGCATCGCGAGCCCGGCTGCGTCGGCGCGGCCCTCGATCTCGGCACGCTGCACGCCGGCATCATCGCCGACGGGTTTCACGTGGATCCGGTGTCCATGAGCATTGCGCTGCGCGCAAAAGTCGGACCCGGCCGGATCTTTCTCGTCACCGACGCCATGTCGACCATCGGCTCGGACCAGACGGGGTTTCTCCTCAACGGGCGCGAGATCTTCCGCCGCGACGGCCGGCTGACGCTCGCCGACGGAACGCTGGCCGGCGCCGATATCGACATGCTGTCGTCCGTGCGCTTCGTCCACCAGACGCTCGATCTGCCGCTCGGCGAGGCGATCCGGATGGCATCGGCCTATCCGGCCGACGCCATCGGCCTGTCGGCCACCAAGGGCCGGCTGCTGCCGGGGCTGGATGCGGATTTCGTTCTCCTGACGGAAGATCTCGACATGGTCGCGACCTATATCGGCGGCCATGCCGTGTTTTCGGCCTAAAAGCAGGCGCGACCGCCGATCTCGATCAGAGCGCTGCCTTCAGCGCCCTGACGATACCGGCGTCGGTGCGTCGTGCCGTCTCCGGCGCAAAACCCAGCTCGACGAGACGGTTATCGGCGGTGGGAACCGAGGCCGAGCAGGACGCGTGAACCTCCGAGACGCCGATGGCGAGCAGCGGCCTCACGGTTTCGAGTGTCACGCCGGAACCCGGCATGATCGTGAGGCGGCTGCCAGCCCTGCGCACGAGATCCGTGATGGCAGCGATACCTTGAGCGGCCTTCCTCTCGCCGCCCGAAGTCAGGATCCGCTCGAAGCCGAGATCAATGGCGGTTTCGAGCGCTGCCGCCTGATCCGGCACGAGGTCGAAGGCGCGGTGGAGCGTCCGGCCCATGTCACTTGCGCGATGCACGAGACGGGCAAGACACGCCGCATCGAGACTGCGATCGGCGAGGCTTGCGCCGAGCACGACGCCGGCGAGACCCGCCTGACGCGCCGCGTCGATTTCCGTCTCCATCATGGCGATCTCGGTCTCCTCGAAGACGAAATCGCCGGCGCGCGGTCGGATCATCGCATAGACCGGCACGGACATGCGGCCGGCAAGCTGCATGAGACCCGCGGTCGGCGTCAGGCCGCCGAGCGACAGAGCGGAGCAAAGCTCGATCCGATCGGCGCCTCCCTCGACCGCGGCCAGAAGGCCGGCTGCATCATCGACGCAGACTTCAAGCAGGACAGGGCTCATTGGTCATCTCCCGTGAGAGCGAGAAGGGCGGCACCGATCAGGCCGGGCTCGATGCGGCATTCCCCGGGCACGATCAGCGGCCGATCGAATTTGCGCAGAATGCGGGCGCGGACCGCCTGATCGATGGCCGCAATCAGCGGCGTGACGCCCGACAGGCCGCCACCGACGGGCACGATAGTGGCGCCGGTGATGTTGATCGCGAGCGCCAGAGGCGATGATACGAGATCGACCAGAACCTCGATGGTGCGGGCGGCACCGGCATCGCCTGCCTGCCAGCGCGCGGTAATCTCTTGGCTCGTCAGCGTCTCCGTATGCAGCAGCTGGTGAAGGCGCTCCATGCCCCGCGCGGCACCGATCGTATCGACGCAGCCGCTCTGGCCGCAGCCGCAAGGAAAGGCGGGAATGGCGACGGGCGGATTTCCGGCCGTGGCGGCGACGGCGGGACCATGCCCCCACTCGCCGGCAAAGCCGCCGTCGCCGTTGATCAGTCGCCCGTTGGCAACCAGCCCACCACCCACACCCGTGCCGAGGATGACGCCGAAAACGATGCGGTGTCCGCGTCCGGCACCGAGACCCGCTTCGGCGAGCGCGAAGCAGTCCGCATCATTGGCGATGAGCACCGGCATCTGCAGGCGGTCACCGAGATCGCGGGCGAGCGGGCGTTGGTGCAGGCAAGGAATGTTGGCGACGGTAATGGCTTGCGTGTCGGGATCGACCACGCCGGCAATCGACAGGGCGATCCGCTCGGGCCGGATGCCGGCCTCCTCGAAGGCGGCCTCCAGCGTCGCGACGAAGGCATCGAAGTCATTGAGCGGCGTCGGCCGGCGTGTCAGCGGGCGAATATCCTCAGGCGAGGTGGCGACGGCACCCTTGATGGCGGAGCCGCCGATATCGAAACAGACGATCATGCCTCACCCCGGATGATATGTTCGGCAGCCAGCGCGGCCGATAGCAGCCGGCGATCTTCGCCCTGCGGCGCCGAGAGAAGGAAACCGACCGGCATGCCGGCGTCGCCCGTTCCGCAGGGAATGGAGATGCCGCAGCCGTCGAGGAAATTGCCGACCAGCGTGTTGCGCAGCGTGCGGAAGTTGGTGTCCACGAACAACGCGTCATCGGTCAGAAGCGGTGCGATCGGTGGCGCGACATGGGGGAGCGTCGGATGGGCCAGCAGTTCGCGCGGGCCGAGCATGGCGGAAAAGGCGGCGATCATCCTGCTGCGGGCGGCGGCCAGCGCGATATAGTCGGCCATGGCGATCTTCTCGCCCATCCGCGTGCGGACCACGACGCGCGGGTCCATTCTTTCTGCATCGGGACCCGCAAGTCGCTCGCGATGGAGCGCGAAGGCCTCAGCGGTCACGAGCGCGCCATGGCGGGCGAACAGGTCGAAGACCTCGGCAAAGAGCGGCACCGCGCGGCGCTCGATACGGGCACCGGCATTGGCAAGGCGCGCGAGCGCCGCCTCGAAGGCCGCAACGACGGCAGGTTCTGCCCCATCGAACATCACGGTCTGCGGCACGACGAGCGTCAGCCCGTCGATCTCTCCGCGACCAGCCTCGGGGATGCCGACGCCCCGCATCGCGGCATCCACCCAGACGGCATCCTGCACCGTCCGGCAGAGGGGGCCGAGCGAATCGAGGCTCGTGGCCAGGGGAAAGACGCCATCCATGGCATAACGACCACGCGTCGCCTTGTAGCCGACGATGCCGTTTACGGCAGCGGGGATGCGAATGGAACCGCCCGTGTCGGTGCCGATCGCGACCGGCACGAGGCCCGCCGCCACGGCAACGGCCGAGCCGGACGAGGAGCCGCCGGGAATGCGCTGCACGTCGGTGGAGGCTGCATTGGCCGGCGTGCCATAATGCGGATTGATACCGAGGCCGGAAAACGCGAACTCACTCATATTCGTCCGGCCGACCGCCACCATGCCGGCGGCTGCGAGCGCTGCGACGACGGTCGCGTCTTTTTCCGCCGGGCCCTCATCGAGAACGACCGAGCCTGCCCGCGTCACCGCACCTCGGCTGTTGAATAGGTCCTTCCAGGCAACGGGAATGCCATCGAGAAGGCCGAGCGACCGGCCGGTCTTCAGGCGCGCACCGGCAGCCGCCGCTTCCTGCAAGGCACGCTTTTCCAGAACCTCCGTGAAGATCGCCGGGTCGGCGGCCTTGATTTTGGCAAGCACCGTTTCCACTAAATCGACCGGGTCGAGAGCACCATTCTGGAGAAGGACGGCGAGGCTGGCGACGGAAAGGTCCGTCCTGATATCGTTCATGATGCGCTCCGGCGAGGTTGCCGTTCTCTCCTACTGCATTCTCGCACAAACCAAAATCGGCCCCGGCTATTTCTGCACTGCGGAAACGGGCGATCGCGTCGCTTTGCCAACGCCTTCTTGCGGGGATCGGGCAGGCGCTCTACATGATCTTTCGCACTGCAACACGCACATGCCCTGGAGCCGCCGGATGATCTTTCACGCCGCCCGCCTGTCGTTTGCCAACCTCTTCGCGCCGGAGACGCGCGCTGCGTTCTGGAAGACGCTCGGCCTGACGATCCTTGCGCTCGTGCTGCTCTGGCTGGCCTTGCGCGAAAGCTTCGTCTACTTCGTCGCCCCTCTCGTCACCGAGATGCTGCCGGGCACGCCGGAATGGGCGGGGTGGTTCACCTTCATCCTCATCATCCTCGCCAGTATCGGGCTTGCGCTCGGCCTTGCCCTGCTGCTGGCACCCGTCACGGCGCTGATCGCCGGGCTTTTCCTCGACGACGTCGCCGAGGTCATCGAGAAGCGGGATTATCCGGACGAGCCGGCCGGACGCGCATTGCCCCTGGGCGAGGCGATCCGCGGCACGCTGAAGTTCCTCGGCATCGTGCTTGTCGGCAACCTGATCGCACTGTTCCTGCTGCTGGTGCCTGGCATCAATCTTATCGCCTTCTTCCTCGTCAACGGTTACCTGCTCGGCCGGGAATTCTTCGAATTCGCCGCCATGCGGTTCCGGTCGCCGGAAGAGGCCCGGGCTTTCCGCTCCAAGCATCGCGCAACGATCTTCATGGCGGGCCTGCTGCTTGCCGCGTTTCTGGCGGTCCCGATCGTCAACCTTTTGACCCCGCTCTTTGCGGCCGGGCTGATGGTGCATCTGCACAAGGCATTGTCCGCGCGCGACCCCGAGTTCGGCTACCCCCGTATCCGCCCGTCGGTGCGACCGCCCTTGCAGAACGCGCCTCTCTGAGTGGCGTCATCGGGCACTTCCCGCGCTCGGCCACCTTGCCGAACGTGTCGCGGTGGAAGGCAAACCGGAAATGTCGCCGGCCTAGAGCGTCGCGGAAGCCGGTGCCTTTAGGTAAGCCCTGACAATCTCTGGCCTCTTTCTGTGACCTCCAGCAAGTTAAAGGCTTCTCGCAGATGCAAAACAACCTTCAAGAGTGTTGCTCGCCTTTGCTACTTTCTCCGTCGCGTTGCCTTTCTACACTGTCGGAAAAGTAGAACCCCCAGATTTTTCTACCCGGCTTAGTGATGTCTTAAAAACCTGAGACTATAAAGTCATACGGTTCCTCGCTGCTGGCGGGGTAAGACAAGCGCTCGCTGACATGCGTACGCGTGTCGGGAGAGACAAGGAGGCATCGAGGGGCGACATCATGGTGAAGCGTATCGAGAGGCACGAGGCCCGCGTTGGCATGTTCATCGAGTCGCTCGAGGGTGCCTGGCAGGACAACCCCTTCGGCCAACGCCGTTTTCTGTTGCGTTCGGAGACAGAGGTCGACCTGATCAAGAACAGCCGGATCACCGGTATCTATATCAACCTTGCCAAAGGCGTTGACGTCGATGGGTCAAGCCGCAGCTTCGCCAACAGTTCGCCACCGCGTAGCCCACCTCCCCGAAAGGCCTTGCTGGACGAACGCCGCGCAACGGTCAAGATCGTCCAGGCCTCGGTCAAGCGGCTCGAAACCGCGTTCAAAGAGAGCCGAAGCGGCGAACCGATCAACATCGAGAGCGTGTCCGAGATCGTCGGCGACATCTCGACCCAGATCGGCAGCAGCCCGGCCATTCTGCTCGACATCACCCGGCTGAAATCGAAGGACAAGGTTACCTTCGTCCACTCCGTCGCTGTATCAGCCCTGCTCGTGCATTTCGCCCGCCATCTCCATTTCGAGGAGCCGCTGGTGCGTGTGCTCGGTTTCGCGGGGCTGGTGCACGACATCGGCAAGCTGGCAATTCCCACCGCAATCCTCAATAAAGCCAGTGTCCTGACCGCAGAGGAACGCAAGATCGTCATGCAGCATCCGGCCATCGGCCATGATATTCTCAAGCGGCAAGGCAACCTGCCGGGTGTCGTGCTCGACATCTGTCGCCATCACCATGAGCGCATGAACGGCAAGGGATATCCGGACGGCATCCCCGCCGGCGAACTCTCGATCTATGTGCGCATGAGCGCGATCTGCGACGTCTACGAGGCGGTGACCTCGGTGCGCCCCTACAAGAAGCCGTGGTCGTCTGCGACCGCTCTGTCCTGGATGCTGCAGCATGGCGACCATTTCGACACGCAGCTGCTCTGGAAATTCATTCTCAGCCTGGATTCGGAGCTGACCCGGGGCGTGGCCTGACAGCCAAAGCGCGTTTTCGCGAAGAAAACCCTCTCATTCCCTGCCGGACCGTTTTAAGGTGTCGCCGTCACAATCAGGACGGATACCAGCGAGCCGATGAAGAATACGCGTCTTTTTTCCAATATGGGCGGCCTGCCGGGCCAGAGCGAACTGCTTTCGAGCAAAGCGGTGTTCACAACGGCCTATGCGGTTATTCCCGGCAGCGTCATGCGCGACATCGTCACGAGCGTGCTGCCGCACTGGGCCGGTACACGCGCCTGGATCATCTCGCGCCCGCTGACCGGCTTTTCCGAGACCTTCTCGCAATACATCATGGAAGTGGCACCGGGCGGCGGCAGCGACAAGCCGGAACCCGATGCACGCGCCTCCGCTGCCATCTTCGTGGTCGATGGCGAGATGATCGTCACCTTCGAGGGTGAGGAGAAGGCCCTGCGGACCGGGTCCTTCGCCTACCTGCCCGCCGGACGGCGCTGGACGCTGAAGAATACGGGCGACGTGCCGGCGAAATTCCACTGGGTGCGCAAGGCCTTCGAGGTGGTCGAAGGGCTCAAGGCCCCGCCCGCCGTCTTCACCCATGAAGACGATTGCGAGATCAGCGCCATGCCCGACACGGACGGGCGCTGGGCGACGACGCGGTTTCTCGATCCGAACGACGTGCGCTACGACATGCACCTCAACATCGTCACCTTCGAGCCGGGTGCCGTCATTCCGTTCCTCGAGACGCATGTGATGGAGCACGGGCTCTACGTGCTCGAAGGCCGTGCGGTCTACCGGCTGAACGAGGACTGGGTGGAGGTGGAGGCCGGCGACTATATGTGGCTGCGCGCCTTCTGCCCGCAGGCCTGCTATGCCGGCGGCCCCGGCCGCTTCCGCTACCTGCTCTACAAGGACGTCAATCGTCACACCAAGCTCTGGTAGAGGCAGGAGCATCGGCCTGACCGCCGTCGCCGATCAAACGCATCTCCGCCCTGCATTGCAGAAGGTCCGCAGCCAGCACGACGACCCGAAAGTGCTGGTCCTGCGGACCGGCGGCCGGTATAAGACAGGGAGCGTGTGCTGCGTGCGCCTCGGATTGCCCCTACGGAGACTGCGTCCAACGTTTTTCGAGGTGCCGAACGCATGACCGAACGCCCCGCATCACCGCCTGTTTCCAAGGGCCGTATCCCATCGACTGTCCGCGCATTTCTGGACAATGAAACATCGAGCGGCCTCCTGCTGATGGGCGTCGCGCTGCTTGCCATTCTCACCGCGAACTCTCCTCTGGCCGAGGCCTATTTCGGCGCGCTGCACATCTATATCGGGCCTCTGAGCCTGCAGCACTGGATCAACGATCTGCTGATGGCCGCCTTCTTTCTGGTCGTGGGGCTCGAAATCAAGCGTGAACTCCTCGACGGTCAGCTCTCCACCTGGAGCCGGCGCATTCTACCGGGCGCGGCGGCAGCCGGCGGCATGGCCGTTCCGGCGCTGATCTACATCGCCTTCAACTATCGCGATCCGGTCGCGGTGCACGGCTGGGCCGTGCCGTCTGCAACGGACATCGCCTTTGCGCTCGGCGTCCTCTCGCTGCTCGGGCCGCGCGTTCCAGCCTCGCTGAAGATCTTTCTCGCCGCGCTCGCCATCATCGACGATCTCGGCGCCGTCGTGATCATTGCCGTTTTCTATACGTCCGACATGAACCTGATGGCGCTGGGTGGCGCGGCTGTGGTGATCGGCGGGCTGGTGGCCCTCAATCGCACAGGCGTGCAGCGCCTGCTGCCCTATCTGGCGCTCGGCGCGGTGCTCTGGGTGCTCGTCTTCGCCTCCGGCGTGCATGCCACGCTTGCCGGGGTCATTCTGGCGCTCACCATCCCGATCCGCCGCACGCCCGGTACACCGGAAGCCACGCCCGATACCTCGCCGCTGCACCGGCTGGAGCATGCGCTCCACAAGCCGGTCGCCTTCGTGATCGTGCCCATCTTCGGCTTTGCCAATGCCGGCGTTTCGTTCGCCCATATCAGCCTGGCCGCGCTCGTGGAGCCGGTGACGCTCGGCGTCGCCGCGGGGCTGGTGCTCGGCAAGTGCATCGGGGTGTTCGGCACCGTGCTGATCCTCGTCAAGACGGGGCTTGCGGACCTGCCGGCAAGAGCGAGCTGGGGCCAGACCTTCGGCGTCTCGCTCGTCTGCGGCATCGGCTTCACCATGAGCCTCTTCATCGGGCTCCTCGCCTTTTCCGACCCCGACATGCAGGACCGCGTCAAGGTGGGCATCCTGATCGGCTCGCTGATTGCGGGCCTGCTCGGCTACACCATTCTGCGCCTCACGAACCGGCGGCAGCCTGTGTCGGTCGGTCATCCGGGCATCTGACAGCCATCGACCGGTTCAGGCGCGATCCGTTCAAGGCGCCGCACCTGAACCTTCGAGATCCGGCATCAGCTGCGTCTCGCCGTTCGGCGTCTCCTCACCTGTCGCCTCTTCGGACGGCTTGAAGGTCGGGAGGCGCATCGTCTCGCCGTCTTTGTCGAGCACCATCTCGCGACCATCGACCGAGACGACCGCCCAGCCTCGAAAGAGGTCTCCCGTTCGCAGCACATGCCGCGTGTCGTCGCTTTCGTCGCGCACGAGCGCGCTCACGCCCTCCGGCGTGCCGATGACACCGAGGAGTTGCAGGGTGACCGGTTCCGGTGGCTGTTCGGTCGGCGGCTCCGCCACCTCGGGGATTGGTTCGGTCACCGGATCGGGCGGGCGGGTGCGGCTGGGGGAGAACAAGGGCCGGTCGCGGAACCCGGTCAGGGATGCGGGATCGATCCCCGACAGCGGATTCGGATTGGGGTTCTGCGTCTGAGCTGCGGCCCCGCCGCCTGCGGCGACGATCCCCGTGCAGAGACCTGCCGCCAGAAGCAGCGGGACGCCGTGCAGGCGAAGGCGGCTTTGTCGCGATGGTGCCGGTCGAAGCTTCCACATCACGAACCGGTCTCCGCGCCCGCTTCGGACCCTGTCTCCGGCGCCCACCGCGCGCCGATCGCCATATCCACCCGCAGCCGGATCTGCGCGTTGTCACCCGGGCTTTCCCCTTCTGCATCGGGAAGACGGCGGATCGAGAGGCTTTCGACGGTCATCAGGGGCAGACCGCTTTCCAGCTGGTAGAGCAGGCGGAGAAGGCCGTCATTGTCGATATCGAAGGTCGTGGTGACGGCAATCTCGTCGCTTCCCTCGCCCTCGGCCAAGGTGCCTTCGCTTGCTGCCGTCTCGATGATCCGGCCGGGAGCGGCCGCGATGGCATCGAGGACCGTCTGTTGCAGCCGTGCGATGGCGGCCGTGCGCGAGGGGCCTTCGATGGTGAAGCTTGGTGTCGTGTCGCCGGTCGAAGCCGGGATGCTCGCAAGTCGGCGCTCCAGCGTGGCGGCCTGACGGGTTGCCTCCTCCACCGTAAGGCGATCCTCGGCGATCTGGAGATAATTCAGCACACTCAGCGTCATGAACAGCGCCGGCAGACCAATGAAGACGAGGATGGCCGAGAGGCGAAGGGCCTGCATACGCGGCGGCGAGACGGTCATGGTGCAGGCGCTCCGTCCTTGCCCGCGCGGATGACGGAGATGTCGAAGCGATCGCGCCCATCCTCCTGCCGCGTCACCGGTGCTGCAAAGCTCGCCTGCGACAGGGCGGGTTCCGCCTCGATGATCGCGACGAGGGACGAGGCCTCGGTGGATGTGCCGGCGAGCCGCAGGCTCTGCGGCAGGATGTCGAGTTCGTCGAGCGTGGTCGTCTCGGGAAGAATGGTCGCGAGACGGTCGATCAGCACAAAGCTCGCCTGCTCCGGGGTCTTTGCCTCCAGCATCGCTGCCTCGCGCTCGCGAATGCCGCCGCTGCCGGAAGCCCCCACCATCTTTCGTCGGGTCGCATCCAGCGCCGCCTGTGCGTTCGCGACCTCGCTTGTGCTCATCGAGAGTGCTGCGATCGACGCGATAAAGCCTGCGAGGGTCAGGACGAGGACGGCAAGCGTGCCCGCCGCGATGCGTCTGCGACGGGTTTTGCGCAGCGTATCGTTCTCACCTTTGAGAAGATCGATGCGCAGGCGCTCCTCGACCGGCTCACCCGCCGATCCGACGCGCGAGGGCACGAGGCCGAAGGCTGCGAGCCGGGAGATGCCGGCCGCCACGATCTCGCGCGAGGTCGCGACGACGTCGACGGTGAGCTGACCATCGCCGCCCGGTTTCGAGGCGACATGAAAACCGTGCAGCAGCTTTTCCGGTCGCCAGGGCGTCAGCCTGTCGAGGCGACTGGCAACGATCTGCGCAGCAAAGCCGGATGCTTCCACCGGCACCTTGATCTGGGTCGTGACGACGCGATCGGCCTGCAGGCGCAATTCTGTCTCCGCATTCCCTCGGCTGCGGAACGCCCGACGGACAGGTTCGGGAAGGCTGCTGCCATGGCCGAGGAAGACCGCGCCGCGCCGCGAAACCCGGTAAAACGCCAGGTCGCCGGACGAGGGCGGCATCCCCGCCGCCTCTGCGGCTATCGGCGGATCGCGACGATCGCCCGAGACCTCCACGACGATCCACCGCGCGCCCGGCGCAAGCGCCACGAAGACGGGCTCGACAGCATCCACAAAGGCCGAGAGCAGCGGCCTTGCAGGCCGGACGAGGCGGGAAAGGATACCGCTCATGAGCGCGCCGCCTTCGGGTGAGACAAGACCCTGCGCCTCATCCGGTCGCCCTGATCACTTCGTCGATGGTGGTCATGCCCTCGGCGCATTTGGCCAGCCCATCCTCCAGCATCGAGGTCATGCCCCGCTCCTCCGCCTGGCGGCCGATTACGGCCGGGTCCGGATCTCTCCGGATGGCCGCCCGGATATCGTCATCGACCGGCAGCACCTCGAAAATACCGATCCGGCCGCGATAGCCGCTCTGGCCGCAGGCCTCGCATCCCACTGCCCGGTGAAAATTCAGCGTGGCAGGCAAGCGAATGCCGCGCCGGGCGGCGAGCGTGACGGCGCCTTCCCGCGCGCTGTCATCCGGTGCCTTGCAGCGCTCGCAGAGCCGGCGCACGAGGCGTTGCCCGAGGACGCCGCGCAGGCTCGCGCCCAGCAGATAAGGCTCGACGCCCATGTCGATCAGGCGGACCACGGCGTCGGAGGCGGAATTGGTGTGCAGCGTCGTCAGCACGAGATGCCCGGTCAGCGCCGCCTGGATGCCGATGCCGGCGGTTTCGCGGTCGCGCATTTCGCCGATCATGATGACGTCGGGATCGTGGCGGAGGAACGAGCGGAGAGCGGAGGCGAAGGTCAGCCCGATGGACGGCTTGATCTGCGTCTGGTGGATGCCGGGGATCTGGTATTCGACGGGATCTTCCACCGTGACGATCTTGCGCCCGGGATCGTTCAACATGGAAATGGCCGTTGCCAGCGTCGTCGTCTTGCCGCTGCCGGTCGGGCCGGTGACGACGACCACGCCGTGCGGCTCGGCCAGCAGGGTCTCGAACCTGCGCTGGTCGGACGTGCTCATGCCGATGCGGCCGAGATCGAGCAGCCTGCTGTCGCGCAAGAGAATGCGCAGCACCGCGGTTTCCCCATGCAGCGTCGGCATGACCGCGACGCGCAGATCGGCCTCGGCATTGCCGATGCGGATATTGGCGCGTCCGTCCTGCGGCAGACGGCGATCCGCGATATCGAGTCCGGCAAGGATCTTGATGCGCGAGATGACGGCGGGCGCGAGGCCGAGCGGCAGCCGCTGGTCACGGCGCAGGAAGCCATCGACCCGAAACCGCACCCGCAGGTGATCGCGCTCGGTTTCCACGTGAATATCCGTCGCACCGGCGCCGACGGCACGCTCCAGAATTTCGTCGATCAACCGGACGACGGGGGCGCCGCGCGCCAGGTCCTGGATCGCCTGAAGGCTGTCGCCGGTCTCCTCCGGTATCTCGATGGCGGCAACGCCAGTGTCAGGGCCGGTGTCAGGGCTCGCCTCCTCCGACGCCCGCTCGAACAGGAGCGCGATGTCTTCGAACGAGACGACGCGGAGGGCCGGCTGCGCGCCGAGCGCCAGCTGCACGGCCCGCACGGCATCGCCGCGGGCAGGGTCGGCCAGCGCCAGCATGGGCACACCGCCCTCGTCGTAGGGAAAGAGATGCGACTCGCGCAGATATCGCCGCGACAGATCGCTCATCAGATGCGGCCGAGAGGCAATCGCCTCGAACCGCCCGCGCGGCACGGCATAGAATGCGGCGAGCGCATCCGCAATCTCGGTCGCCGTCGCAAGGCCACCGCGCCACATCTCCTCGGCCGACAGGGGTTTCGACGTTTGCGGGAGAGCGGCCCGGAGCCCGCTCGCGCGCTCCGCCATGAAGGCCTGGAAGTCATTGGCAGACTGCGAGGCGAGCGCGATCAGGGAAGAGGCGTCAGTTTGCGGCTGCATGGCACGTCCTCCTCTTCACATCCGCATCCTCGCATCTGGATATGGTGCCACGACGCATTCGCGCCGGCTCGTCGTTCTTTTGAGCACTGCACAGGGTTCGGTTCAAGAACCGATTGCAGGCGGCAGGGTTCATCCGGAGAACAATACCGCCAAATGCCTGCATGCCGAAAAAGGAACAGCCCGTACGAGGACGGGCTGTCTGTTTCGTCCCGAGGGATCGCTTTGGATCAGGCGATGTTGCCGTTGAGCTTACGCGGGAAGAAGCTCGCCTCGCTGGCGCCGGAGCCGAGATAGACGATGTTGAGGACCTGTTGCGGCGTGCGGCTGAAGGCCAGACCATTGGCGTCGGTCGGCACGACGTTGACGCTCTTCTCGCTGCCGATGCCCATGTCGAGATCGGTGGTGCCGTCGAGCGAGTCACGCGCGTCGGAGATCGCGTTTGCCTGCGCAAAGAGGCCGCGGGACGCCAGCAGCGTGCGGATTTCGCCGGCGTGATAGGCCTCGACGGCGAGAAGCCCGGCAGCTGCTTCCAGGAAGTCCTTGTTCTGGATGAAGCGGGCAGCACCCTTATAGGCGGTTACGCCGACATCTTCGAAGATGAAGGCCGCGAGCAGGAAGTTGTTCTCGTTTGCAAAGGCATCGAACGTCTCCTTCGCACCGACAAGGCCGGCGGCACGCGCCGCGGCCGTGAAGCTGGTGGCAAGGTTGATGCCCGGCCGAGCGACCTTGGCATCGCCGAGCGCCTTGCGGAGGAAGCGGACATGGGCCTGCTCGTCGCGGGCGATCTCCTCTGCATAGCTGCGGACGAGCGCCGACTTGAACGGGACCTTGCGGCCACCGAGAACGCCGCCCAGACGCCCGTTTCCGGTCGTATCGCCATCCAGAAGCCGGCGGCCGAAGGCGGCGATGAGGTAGAATTCCGCTTCGAGATATTCGAGGTTCAGAGCGAAGTTCAGGATGGTCGCGTCGTCCAGTTCCTGGGCTTCCGCCTGTTCCGGCAGGCCGGTGAGGCCGATGGTTGCAGCTCCTGCGGCCATAAGGCCTGCGGAGCGCAGGAAGGCCCTGCGGCCTGCCTGAAGATCGATCGTCCGTGTGGGCACAAGGCCCTCGTCTTGCATCTGTGTCATCTGCTCGTCCCTTCCCCATTCGCTCGAAAGCGCGCACCGGCACATGATCACCGGCACACACACGACGAAGCCGGAGCGCAAGAAGTTTCACGGCCGGGATTTTGCGTTTTAGAACCATGCGACGCATTGCGCCGATTTGAAACTTAGCGTCCCGATCCTTCGTCTCTTGATCAGGGCAAACGACGAGCCTGCGTAAGACAGGCGGCTCTAACGAAAGATCTGTGGTGTACCTGCGCCGGGCCGGTTTGGTGCTTGCACAGGCGGATGTTTTCGTTTGAGGTGACATGATGGCGAGCGGGGCTCGTTTTTCTCTTGGGGGTGTTGAGAGCGTGCCGGCATTCATGCAATTTGGCCGCACTGTTCTGTGTTGCGTCCTTGTTGGTCTCGTCGGGGGTTTTCTCACCGGATGTCAGACCAGCGACGGCGATGGCGAATCCGCATTTGCGGGCGGCGTCTTCAGCGATCTCCAGGCGCGCAATACGCGCGAGCATCCCGACCCGACCTCGACATCTCCCGCACGGCGCACCGGCAGCACGCAGACCTTCGGACCGGACCGGGGGCTGACGCCCGTCGGCTCGTCGGATGCGGGCTCTGCCGGACAATATACGTTGAATTTCGACCGGACCGACATCAAGGATGTGGCCCGCGCAATCCTCAACGACGCACTGCATCTCAACTACTCGATCAGCGGCGAACTGTCCGGCCCGGTCACGCTGTCGTCTGCCCGCCCCGTAACGCGTGAGCAGCTTCTGGCAACGCTCGAAACGTCGCTCTCCTCCTTCGGCTTCTCGCTCATCCGCTCGGGCAGCGACTACCGCATTGCCGCCAGCGGACTGTCCGGCGGCACGGTGGATTTCGGCAATCGCACGCGGGCGGGCTTCGGCGTTTCGGTCATTCCGCTCAGCTTCGTGTCTGCCTCCACGATGATGGAGCTTCTCTCAGGCTTCGTCGCTGAGGCCGACGGGTTGCGGGTCAACGCTGCCGGCAACAGCATCATCGTGCGCGGCTCGGGCCCGCAGCGCGCAGAGGTTGCTGAAGCCGTGATCTCGTTCGACTCCGATTTCATGCAGAACCAGTCCGTGTCGATCTTCCGCCTGGCCGAAGCGCGGCCGGAGCAGATCGTTCCGGAACTGGAGCGCATCTTCAACAGCCAGGGACAGAGCGGCGCCATCCAGTTTCGCGCGGTCAACCGGCTGAAGGGCGTTATGGCGATCTCGCGCAATGCCGGGCTCTTGAAACGCGCGGAAAGCTGGGTCCGGCGGCTCGACCAGCAGGATGGGCAATCCGGCCAGAACGTCGTCGTCTACAAGGCGCGCTATCGTAAGGCCGCCGAACTTGCAGCCGTCATGAACAATCTCTTCGGCGGATCGAGCGGCGCCGTTTCGTCCCCGACCCAGCAGCCCATGCCGACGCAGCCGGCGGAAGAGCCGCTTGGATCCGGCAATCCGGCCATGTCGGAAACCGAGGGATCGGGCCTGGCAACCCAGGCCAATGCCCGCATCGCCTCGGCCTTCGCCACGACATCGGACGAGAACACCGGCTCGGCGATGAGCGGTGTGCCCAATGTCGTCGATCTCACCTCGGGCGCCCAGGAAACACAGTCGCCGATCCGCATCAGTGCCGATCCGTCCAACAATTCGGTCGTCATCTATGGCGATTCCGAGCGGGCCGACCAGATCATCCAGACATTGAAGCGCCTCGACGCAACCCCGGTGCAGGTCGCCATCAACGTGACGATCGCCGAGGTGCGGCTGACGAAGGAGCTGAAATACGGCGTCCAGTATTTCATCAACAGCAAGAACCTCGGTCTCGGCACCAATAACGGCTCCGTCAGCCTCGTCGATCAAGCGAGCGGCGTCCTGAAGCGGCAGATCCCGGGCCTCAATTTCGTGATCGGCGCCAATGCCGATCCCGATGTCATCATCTCGGCGCTCGATGTCATCGGCGACGTCGAGGTGCTGTCGTCGCCCTCGCTTGTGGTGCTGGAAAACCAGACGGCGACGCTGCAGGTCGGCGACGAAGTGCCCATCACCACGCGCCAGTCGCAGAGCCTCGAAAACGCGGTCGCGCCCGTGATCAATCAGGTCGAGTTCAAGAACACCGGCATCATCCTCAACGTTACGCCGCGCATCAGCCAGAACGATGCGGTGACGATGCAGATCGAGCAGGAAATCTCGAACGTTTCGAGCGGCGCCAACACACTGACGCCGACGATTTCCAAGCGGCGCATCGAGAGCCAGATTTCCGTCAACGACCAGCAGACCGTACTGCTCGGCGGCCTGATCAGCACTGGCACGAACAATGGCAAGAGCGGCATTCCCGGCGCCAACCGCATGCCCGGCATCGGCGGGCTTTTCGGCCAGACCCAGAAGAGCGCCAACCGCACCGAACTGATCGTCCTCATTCGCCCCGTCATCATCCGCGATGCGCAGGACGCCGCCAATGTGGCGGAAAGCCTTCGCGCGCAGATGTCCGTCATCGGCGGGCGCGGTGGCGGGCGCATGAAATGAGCCGCGTCATGGGCCGTGCGGATCTCCTTGCGCTGACGGTCGGTATCGTCGTTGCGGCTGTTGTGACAGCGGTGCCTATGCCCGGCGTTACGGCACAGGCCGCGGCCGCTTTCGTGATCGCAGCCATGATCGGCTGGATCGCCTGGCAGGACCTTCGCACGTTCACGCTTCCCGATGGACCTCTCGTCGCCCTTGCGCTGACAGGCGCCGCGCTTCGCCTTTCCCAGGCTTTCGACCTGCCTCAAGAGGCTTTGGTCATCGCGATCGACGTGGTTCTCTGCGGCGGCGCGCTTCTCGCCATTCGCGAGGGCTACTACCGCTGGAAGGGTGTGGACGGCCTTGGCTTCGGCGACGTCAAGCTGGCGGCGGCCTGTGGCGTTCTGGTGGGCGTCACCGGCTTTGCGCATGCGCTTCTCGCCGCAAGCGCGTTCGGCATCGCAGTCGTACTGGCGCTGTCCTTGCGGTCGGGTGCGGTGGCTATCGACCGGCTGCCGTTCGGCGCTCTGCTTGCGCCGGCCTGCGGCCTCGTCTGGGTCCTCTCGTCGCTGACATGAGCGCGTGCTACAGCGAGGTCTCGTTTCGAAGAGTGACACGAGTCGAAACGAGGATCCGATGCAGGGTATGTGAAGCCGTCATGATGCAATTTTTCTTGGTGTGAAGGGCCGTCGTCGATGACCGTGTTTTCCTACCAGGCGCTGGGCGCCAGCGGAAAGATGATCGCCGGCACGATGGAGGCGTCCACACGTGCGGATGTCATCGAACAGCTCGACCGCGCCAATGCCACGCCGATCACGATCGAGGAAGCGACAGGGCAAGAGAACCGCAGCTGGCGCGATCGCCTGACGATCGAGCCCGCCGGCGAGGATATTACCGGCTTCACCGTCGATCTGGCCATGCTCCTGAAGGGCGGCGTGACGCTGAACGAAGCCCTTCTCATCCTGACGCAGATGGAAACGCGACGCTGGCTCGTGAAACTGATCGAGCGCCTGCATGTGGAACTGTCCGGCGGCAAGAGCTTCTCCAAGGTTCTGGCGCAGCATCCCCGGCTCTTCCCGCCGCTCTATGTGAAGATGATCGAGGTTGCCGAAGTTTCCGGCCGGTTGGAACAGGCCCTGACGAGCATTGCCGCCGAGCGGCAACGCTCCGAGCGCCTGCGCAAACGACTGATCGCAGCGCTCGCCTATCCCGCCTTTCTGACCGTCGCGGCGCTTGGCGTCTTGGCCTTCGTGCTTCTCTACATCATTCCGCAGTTCGAAGGCGCGATCGCCGGCTTTCGCGACCGTATCTCGCCCTCGGCGCTCTTCGTTTTTCGCCTGTCGGAGTGGTTCCGCGGGAATGTGGATGTCGTGCTGATCGCGATGGCCGCTCTTCTCCTCGGCTTCATGCTCATCAAGCGGCTGGGGCAGCGGCGGTCGCTGTTCCTCGAAATCCTGGCCTTTCTGCCCCTGACTTCGCGCATCGTCACCTATCACCTGACGCTGACCTTCTGCCGGACGCTCGAGATCCTGCTGGAAAACGGTGTCGATATCTCCACCGCGCTGCGGCTGATCCGCGGCATCCATCCGCTGCCGAGCACGGTCGCAAAGGTCGATGGCGTGATTGCCGACGTGCGCAGTGGCAAGCGGCTGACGCAGGCGCTTGCCACGCAGAACCTGCTGCCAAGCCATGTCGTGCAGATGCTGCGCGTCGGCGAGGAATCCGGCCATCTCTCCGACAGTGCCGGGCGGATCGCCGGGTTCTACGAGACGAAACTCGACGCCTCGCTCGCACGTCTCACAGCTGTGGCCGGTCCGTTGCTGATGATGGGCGTCAGCATGCTGATCGGCTGGCTTATTCTGTCCATCATGAGCGCGCTCATGAGCATCAACGACCTTCTCGTGTAAAAGACTCTTCTCGTTTAAAGACCCGGCCACTCTCACATCGGACGTTCCCATGATACCCATACGCTTTCAACACAGGCGCCCTGCGCGCCGGGACCGGTCCGGGGGGTTCACGCTGGTGGAGCTCCTCGTCGTCCTCGTCATCCTCGGCCTCGTCATGGGTCTCGTCGGTCCGCGCGTCCTCAATTACCTCACCAGTTCGCGCACGCGCGCGGCAGCCCTGCAGCTGAGTTCGTTCAAGTCGTCGCTCGACCTCTTCTATCTCGACATGGGCCGCTATCCCTCCAGGAGCGAAGGCCTGTCCGCGCTCGTCGTGCGACCGGGCTCGGCTCAAGGGTGGAACGGCCCCTACCTGCAGCAGCAGGCCGTGCCGTACGACCCCTGGGGCAACGCCTATCAATATACCGTTCCGGGCGACAAGGCGCCCTACCGGATCCTATCCTATGGTGCCGACGGCGTGGCCGGAGGGAGCGGCGCCGATGCCGACATCGTCAGCCAATAGGCGCAGCTTTCCGGGTGCGCTTCGTCCGGTCCCGCGCGACAGACGGGGCGGATTCGCGATGCTGGAGGTCGTGCTGGCTCTCGTCGTGCTCGGCCTCCTCGCTTCGCTGGGATTGCCGCTCGTCCGCACGCAAACCGGCGCGACGGCGCTACGCTCCAAAGCGTTCGAAATCGTCGCGCTGCTGCGCATGGAGCGCAATGCGGCGATGACGTCGGGGCGTCCCGCGACCGTCCTTATCGACGTGCAGGCGGGACGCATCCGATCCGCGCGCACGACAAGCGAGATCGCCCTGCCCGCGACGATGGCGCTCAACCTTTCGCCCGCTCGGTCGGCCGACATTCGGTTTTTTCCAGACGGACGGGCGACCGCTAGCGAGCTGGCGCTGAGCTCCGGACGCGATAGCATTCGCATCGCCATTTCCGGACCGACCGCCATGATCCGCATTGTGGGGGCATCCGTTGCGGCGCGCTAGGGCAGCTTCTCCGATGCGCAAAGGCGGCGCACAGGGTGGCTTCACCCTGATCGAAGTGCTGGTGGCGTTTCTCGTGCTCGCCTTTGGCACACTGGCGATCCAGCAGGCTGTGATGGCCTCCGTCGAGGGCACGCGTCGCGCCGAGGATCGTCTGCGCGCGGAACGGGTGGTGCGATCGCTAATGACGGCGCCCATCAGCGGCGATCCCGGCGATGGCGTCCAGACCGGTGTCATGGATGGCCTCTCATGGTCGATCCGATACGAACCTCTTCGCCTTCCCTTTACGACGGCGGCGGACGCAGAGGGTAAGCCGGTGGACTGGACACCGCGCCGGATGATGGTGACCGTGCCCCTTCCGCCGCGCAGCCGCTGGTCGCTCAGTGCCCGTCGCGATGCGGTGGTGAGCATCGAGACCATCCGGCTCATTCGGGTTTCGACCGCCGAAATTGCGCGCCCGGAAGAGCGTTCCCCGTGACGCGCGCCTCGTCTTCGAGACCGCCGCGACGGGGCTTACCGACCTCGGGCTTCCTGCTTGTGGAAGCCCTGACGGCGATGGCCATCGGCGCGCTCCTGCTCGTGGCTTTGGGATCGCTGGTCTCCCTTGTTCTGCGCGCCTCGGACAGAACCGCCTCGACGTCACAACAGATCGAGGAAACAAGCCGCATCTTCTCCACCCTGATCGACAGGATCGAAACCATGACGCCCCAACGCTGGGCAGGTGCCGGAGCCGGCTTTGTGTTCGAGGGAACGGAAACGGCTCTGGTCTTCGCCCGCTTCCCGAAGGCGTCCGAAGCGGGCACGGGCAGCCGCCTCGTCATCCTGACCAGCGATGGCCCGAATTTGCGGGAGGAGGAACGTTCGCTTCCGCCGGATGCGACCGATATAAAAGCCGTTATGGACCGCGAGCCAGCAACCAGCACGCTTCTCCAACAGGGCTATACCGTGCGCTTTGCCTATTTCTCGCGCCTTCCCAACGGAAAAGAAGCGCTGACAGACCGCTGGTCCGGCCGCCGTGCCATGCCGGTTGCCATCCGCATCGCCTTGGCGGACTCGCGCGGGAAGCTCCACGGCAGCGTGCGCGTGCCCATCCGCGTCGATGCGGAACCCGGATGCGCTGCACCCGGACAAGGGATCTGCAGCCTCGTTCCTGACGATCCGTCCACGCCGGAGACTACATCACCGGCAGGTGCAGCGCCGATCGATCCCGATGACGGCCGGGGCTGGGAGCGCTACGTTCGACCATGAGACCTCCATCGCGCCTTCAAGGAAATTCCGGCTATATCCTCATCTCAGTGCTCGCCATCGTTGCCCTGCTTTCGGGCTTGGTCGCCGCACTTCTTCTGCTCGGACGCGCTGCAACGGATACCGCGCATCTCGCCAGTCGCGATCTCCGGCAGGAAACGCTCCTCCAGTCGGCCGTGGCGCTCGCCGGATATCAACTTTTCATCCTGAAACGCCCGCTCGACAGTATCGACGGTCAGCAGTTGCGGCTCGATGCGGGCGTCATCACATTGCGGGTCAGCTCGGATGCCGGGAAGGTGGACCTGAACGGCTCCGGCAAGGACCTGCTGGCCGCGGCCTACCGGGCCTCAGGATTAACCGCCATGCGCCCGGAGGTCTTCGCGTCGAGAGTCATCGACTGGCGAGAGCCCGGGGACATGCCGCAACCGGGCAGCGCCGACACAGCTTACGACCGCCCGCCCGGTCAGCGCGCGCGCAACGCCCCGTTTCGCACCCTCGATGACATTGCCTTCGTCCCCGGCGTGGCACGAGACGACATCGCCCGGCTTCGCCCACTTCTCACAGTCTTCAACCCTACAGGCCGTTTGTCGGCCTTTTTCGCTCCGGAACCTCTCATGGCAGCCATTCCCGGTATCGGCAAAACCACGTCTCGGGATATCGTCGCGCTTCGGGGGAAGAAGACGGCAGAAACCGAGCAGGCCATAGCAAACCTTGTGCTCGTCGCGGCATCACAGATCGATGCGAAACTACCGCGAACCTACCGTGTCGTCGTTGAACTCCTGTTGCAAGGAAACCGCCCGGAGCTCGGCTTCACCGCCGTGTTGTCCGCAGGTGCTGATTCTACGACGCCGTATCAGGTGCTCGCTTGGGATCGGGATGCATTCGGGAAATAATTGAAGGCCGTTGGGATGAGCCGTGGCAACTGGGCTGGCGATAGATGAGCGAGCGGCTCTCCATCACATTGATGCGTTTGTGACAGCCATGCATCTATCCGCCTCACCCAGAATGGCGACCTGTATAACGCCCAAACCGAATCGAGCCTGGCGTTGCGGCTGCGCCCTGTGACCTGAGCCCCTAAACTTCCTCCAGATTTTGGTAGAGTCCGTCACAATGAGGAGACGGACGAGTGAAGCGTTCACGGTTCACGGTTCACGGAAGAACAGATCATCGGGATATTGAAGGAGCAGGAGGCGGGCGCGAAGACAGTCGATGTCTGCCGCAAGCACGGCATCTCGGACGCAACCTTCTACAAATATAAGGCAAAGTATGGCGGCATGGACGTGTCGGATGCCC
>NZ_JAANCM010000020.1 GCF_011603255.1 Ferranicluibacter rubi
GGTCATGCTGTCTCTCCCTTTTGATTTTTTTAAGTTCGACCCTGAGTGGCTGGTCCCGCCTGCTGGTTTCACGCTGGCAGAGCCTAAACAAAAAGTAAATCAGTGCCTTAAGAGGTTTAAACGATTTAGTTTTCTTAAATCGATTGTATTGCGCATTTTTTGTGACAACCGGGCGTCTGCGGACGCCGGTGGACAGGGGATCAGCGGATGGACAGGGCTGTATTCTTCGGCAACGTTCGCCGGACGCTTTTTGGCGGGCGGCTGACGAGCGGGCAGGTGGTGGGGATGAGCGCCATTCTCGAGCGGGCGCGGGCCGGGCCGGGTGGCCTCGCCGGGTTCTATGACAGGCGGTGGCTCGCCTATATGCTCGCGACCGTGCATCACGAAACCGGGCGAAAGATGCAGCCTGTGCGGGAGACGATGGCGGCGAGCGATGCGCAGGCGATCGCCCGGCTGGACAAGGCTTTTGCGGCCGGACAGCTGCCGACGGTGCGCACGCCCTATTGGCGGCGCGATGCCGAGGGCAAGTCGTGGCTCGGCCGCGGCCTGGTGCAACTGACGCACCGGCGCAATTACGAGAGAGTGTCGGGCCTTGTCGGGATCGACCTTGTTGCTGATCCCGCCCGCGCGATGGACGGCGCGACGGCCGTCGAGATCCTCTTTATCGGCATGGAAACGGGTGCCTTTACCGGGGTGTCGCTGGCGGATGTTTTCAGCGCCGGCCGGACCGACTGGGTGGGCGCGCGACGGATCATCAACGGGCGGGACCGCGCCGTCGATATCGCAGCGCAAGCCCGGGCCTATCATGCGGCGCTGAGCGCTGCGGGACTGCCCTCCATCAGAAGGATTTCCTTACCATGAAGATGCCGTTCGGTTTGAAAATGCCGGGGGTTTGGTGCGGGGACGCTGCACGAGGCGGCGGCGACCGATGCCGTGGACGCGGCGCTGCGCGACCATCAGGCCGGGCGCCGGCAATTGCGCTTCGCGCTGCCGCCGAATGCGCTCGGGCCGATGCCGGGGGATATCGTTACCGTGCCTGCAGGGCCGTCCGGGACGTTCGTCATCGAGCGGATCGACGATGGCGAGGTGCGGCGGGTGGAGGCACGCGGCATCGTCCTGGGCGGTGCCAGCCGTTTCGTGCCGCAGGCGCGGGTGGCCGCGAACGGCCACAGCGCCTCTGCCGCCTTCGCGCCGCTGGTGCACCTGATGGACCTGCCGCGCTACACGGACGGGGACGCGGCCAGTTTTGCGCGGGCGGCGGTGTTTGCGCGGCCCTGGACGTCGGTGACGCTGTCGGCCTCGCCGACGCGCGAGGGCTATGCGGCGCGGCTGTCGTTGGATCGCCCGGCGCGGACGGGGACGCTCGTCGCGGCGCTTGGCGTCGGCGTTTCCGGGCGGTTCGACCATGCGAATGCCGTAACGCTCGACCTGCATGCGGGGGAGCTGACGTCGATCAGCGATCTCGCGCTGTTTCAGGGTGAAAACCGGATGGCCGTGCTGTCGCGCAACGGCGCCTGGGAAATTCTCGGCTTCGGTCTGGCCGAGGAGATCGCGCCCGGACGCTGGCGGTTGTCCCGGCTGCTGCGCGGGCTTGCCGGATCGACCGATGCGCAGGGGGCGGGTGCGCAGGGCGGTGCCGCGATCGTGATCCTCGACGCGGCCGTGCAGCCGCTGGGCCTGACCGGTGCGGAAGCGGGCCAAGTGCTCAACTGGATCGTCGAGGCGCAGGGCATGCCGGCCGGTGCGGCGGAGACCTACAGCTTTGCCGGCGGTCTGCGCGCGGAAACGCCGCTCGCGCCGGTGCATCTGAGCGCGCAGCGGGATGCCGGGGGTAACCTGACGCTCCGGTGGATCCGCTGCGCGCGTGCCTCCGCCGACGCCTGGCTCGACGGGGAAACGCCGCTCGACGAACCTGTCGAGGCCTACCGTGTCGAGATCCTCTCGGGCACGCAGGTGGTGCGCGCAAGCGACACGACCACGAACGCTTTCGCCTATCCGCTGGCGCAGGAGATCGCGGATTTCGGGGCGCGGCAGAGCCAGGTGTCGGTGCGGGTGCGGCAGCGGGGGCAGGTCGTGGCGCTCGGGCTTCCGGGTGAGGCGCTGCTGGCCGTGTGAGACAGGTGGGGCCGATCGCAGCTGTGAATTGCAGGAAGACACGCCGGAAGCGGCCACCGGACGGCGGATCAGGGCTTGATCCGGAGCGGAGAAAGTGGCGTAAGTCGCGCATTCATTCGCCATTCAGGCAGGGACACCTAATACACACGCAACACCTCGGAAATGCGAAAGTGCGTTCATGCCGTCACCGCTGATCATCGCGATGCTCGCCGGAAGCCTGGCCGGAAGCCTGACGCTGCTTCCGCTGCCGACGGCCGCAGCGCCTTTCGGGGCCAGCCCCGCCGTGGGCGAGGTCGAAGCCCTGGAGGCAGCGCCCGTTTCCGGCGATTGCAGCTCGGCGGCCTCGCAAGTCGTCGAGGAAACTGGCGGCGACCTGCTGTCGGTGCAGATGACCTCGGACGGACAATGTGTGGTGACGGTGCTCATTCCCGGCAATGGCGGACGGCCGAAGAAGGTGACGATGCGGGTGCCGATGTAGATCGGACCTGAAACGGACGTGCCCCTTCCATCGGATGGCGGGGCGGGCACTGAACGCAATGCTGCCGGGCTTGCCCGGTAAGGTCCGTGACGACGGACAGACGGAGAGTGGTATCTGATGCGCATTCTGGTGGTCGAAGACGACGTGAACCTCAACCGGCAGCTGACCGACACGCTGAAGGAAGCCGGCTATGTCGTCGACCAGGCCTTCGACGGCGAGGAGGGGCACTATCTCGGCGAGGGCGAGCCCTACGACGCCATCATCCTCGACATCGGCCTGCCCGAAATGGACGGCATTACCGTGCTGGAGAAATGGCGTGGAGCCGGCCGGCGCATGCCGGTGCTGATCCTCACCGCCCGCGACCGCTGGAGCGACAAGGTCGCCGGCATCGACGCCGGCGCCGACGACTATGTGACGAAGCCGTTCCATGTCGAGGAAGTGCTCGCCCGTATCCGCGCGCTCATCCGCCGCGCGGCGGGCCATGCGACGTCCGAAATCGTCTGCGGCCCGGTGCGCTTGGACACCAAGGGCTCTAAGGCGACGGTCAACGGCATCGCGCTGAAGTTGACCTCGCACGAATTCCGGCTGCTCTCCTATCTGATGCACCATATGGGGCAGGTGGTGTCGCGCACCGAACTGGTCGAGCATATGTACGACCAGGATTTCGACCGGGACAGCAACACGATCGAGGTGTTCGTCGGGCGGCTGCGCAAGAAGATCGGCAACGACCTGATCGAGACCGTGCGCGGGCTCGGCTACCGGATGCAGGCGCCGGGTGTCGCGGAAAATGGCATGGCGGAAAAGTCTTGAGGCGGCCCGTGGAAAGCCGGCGCGGCTGATGCTGCGGCTGCAATCGCTCACGGCCCGCGTTCTCCTCGTCTCCACCATCTGGGCGGCGGCGGCCCTCGTGGTGATCGGCGTCGTCATCTCGACGCTCTACCGGCAGGGGTCGGAGCGCGGCTTTCAGGATCTTCTGCGGGCGCAGCTCTACAACGTCATCAACTCGATTGTCGTCAACGACAAGGGCGTGCTGGCGGGCAGCCCGCAGCTGGGCGACCTGCGGTTTTCGCAGCCGCAGACGGGCTGGTACTGGATCGTCGAGCCGATCGGCGAATTCAACACGCCGCCGCTGGTCTCGACCTCGCTCGGCTCCGGCAAGCTACCGATCGTTAGTGTCGACGACGTGCCGTTCGACATTCGCTACGAGCGTTTCTATACGACGCTCGACAGCTTCGGCAACGAGGTGGAGGTGGCCGAGACCGAAGTGGTGCTCGACATTCAGGGCCGCACCGCAAGGTTCCGCATTGCCGGCAACCGCGACGTGCTCGAAGCCGATATCAACGATTTCAACCGCAATCTCTATCTGGCGTTGGCGATCTTCGGCTTCGGCGGGCTGGGCATGAACGCGCTCGCCATCCTCTTCGGCCTGCGCCCGCTGGATCAGGCGCGGCGGTCGCTTGAAAAGATCCGGGCCGGCGAGAGCGAGCGGCTGGACGGGGTGTTTCCGCGCGAGATCCAGCCCTTAGCGAGCGAGGTCAATGCGCTGATCGACAGCAACCGGCGCATCATCGAGCGGGCGCGCATGCAGGTGGGCAACCTCGCGCATTCGCTGAAGACGCCGCTGGCCGTGCTGATCAACGAGGCGCGCGTGCTGGAGGCGCCGCATGGCGAGCTCGTGCGCAGCCAGGCCGACGCCATGCAGGTGCAGGTGCAATCCTACCTCAACCGGGCGCGCATCGCTGCGCAGCGCGAATCCGTGCTGGCGCGCACCGAGGTGGAGCAGGCCCTGGAGCGGCTGGTGCGCGTGATGCGCCGTCTGCATTCGGAAAAGACGTTTCTCCTGACGATCTCGCCGCCCAACCTCGTGCTGGCGATGGAGCAGCAGGACGTGGAGGAGACCGTCGGCAACCTGCTCGACAATGCCGCGCGCTATGCGCTCGGCGAAGTCCGGATTACGGCGCATCTCTCGGGCGAAGGCGTGCAGGGGCTCGACCCCGGACGGCGCGCCTGGATCACGGTGGATGTGGAGGACGACGGGCCGGGCATCGAGCCCGCACAGATCGCCATGGCGATGAAGCGCGGGCGGCGGCTGGACGAGAGCAAGCCGGGCACCGGCCTCGGCCTTTCGATCGTGCGGGAGATCGCCGGCGAGTATCACGGCACGTTGGCCATGGACCGCGCCGAGATCGGCGGCCTGAGAGCGACGCTGGTGCTGCCGGCCGCTTCGTGACGGGCGGCACGCGCTGCGGCGTGCTTTTTCGACACGGGTCGGCGGGAAATGAACGGATGTCGTTGCTTATTTCGCGATGAGCTGTTGCCCGCATTTTGCGGCAATGCAAAATAAGCCCATCAACGCTTCCTGATGAAACCCGGATCCGCTTCGCGCATGACAGACAGACACCGTTTTCCCCGCATGATCAGGCTCGCAACCACGGGACTTCTCGTCGCGCTGGGCGTTGCGAGCGGCTGTGCCTCCAAGTCTGCCGGGCCGACGACGGCGGCACTCGGCGGCGTGGCGACGCGGGGTGGTGCATCGTCCTCCTTTATCGCGGCGCTGGGTAACGGCATCATCGGGCAGAACGCCAATGTGAAGCTTTCGGGTGCGGATCGTCAGCGGGCGCTGGAAGCGGAATATCGCGCTCTCGAGGCCGCACCGGGCGGCCAGCCGGTCGTCTGGCAGGGCAGTGGCATGCGCGGCTCGGTCGTCGCGGCGGCGCCCTATCAGGTGGGCTCGCAGAACTGCCGGCAGTACAGCCATACGGTGACCGCTGGCACCGCCGACAATGTCGCGCGCGGCGTCGCCTGCCGCAACGCCAACGGCACCTGGACGCCGCTGACCTGACGTCGGCTTTCGTGGCCGGCAAGACAGCGGTCGGCATCGTCGTCCAGCCGATGCCTCAATTTTCCGTCATGCCCGCTTTGCCGATTGGAACACGACTGTCCGCATAGTATGGCTGCGAGGTGGGTCTGATCCGTCTGCCGCCGTGGCATCAGGAAGGGCTCGATGATGGAGCGTCCTGTCGGGCGCGCTGTGAGGGCTTGAAAGACTGGACATGCTGTTCTGGATCATCGTTGCCGTGATGACGGCCACCGTCTCGGCGCTGCTGCTTCTGCCGCTGTTGCGGGCAGGTGGGCCAAGCACTGTCGCCGGACAGCATGACGCCGAAGTCTATCGCGACCAATTGGAAGAACTGAAACTGGATGCGCGGAACGGGCTGATTGCGCCCGAAGAGGCCGAGCTTGCCCGCGCCGAGATCGCCCGGCGGCTGCTCGCCGCCAGCGCCACGGCGGATAAGCACAGGGTGCCGAACGGGGCGTCTTCGGCCGGCAGGGCCAACCGGCTGGCGCAGGCGGCTGTCATCGTCGTGCTGCCTGTGGTCGGGCTCTGTCTTTACTTGACGACCGGCAGCCCGGAGCTGCCAGATGCGCCGCTGGCCGCGCGTCTCGCCGACCCCGGCGACGACATCGAACTCCTCATCGCGCAGGCTGAGAAGCAACTGGCCGCCAATCCGGAAGACGGTGCCGGATACGACGTGCTGGCGCCGATCTACTATCGCAGCGGCCGCTTCGACGATGCCATCTCCGCGTTCTCCAATGCGATCCGCCTCAACGGCCCATCGCCGCAGCGGCTCGGCGGCTATGCCGAAAGCCTGATCGCGCGGTCCGGTGGCCTGGTGGCAGCTGAGGCGCGCAAGGCGCTGGAGCAATCGCTGGCGCTGCAGCCGCGCGATCCACGCGCGCGTTTCTACCTCGCGCTGGGGCTGGAGCAGGACGGCAAGGCTGTGGAGGCGCTGACGGCGTTTCGCGAGATCGTCAAGACATCGCCGGCCGGCGCGCCCTGGCTGCCGCTCGTCAACGAGCATATCGCGGCGCTGGCGCCGGCCGATGCCGCACCCGCAGCCGGCGAGGCCAAGCTCGGCGGGCCGGACGCAGCGGCGATCGCCAATGCCGAAGCCATGAGCACGGACGACCGACGACAGATGATCGAGGGCATGGTGTCGAGCCTTGCCGCCAAGCTGAAGGACGACCCCGCCAACCTCGAGGGCTGGCAGCGGATCATCCGCTCCTATGCGGTGCTGGGCGAGACCGTCAAGGCCGAAGGCGCGCTGCGCGAGGGGCTTGCGGCCTTTCCGCGCTCGGGAGACGGCGGCCGGCAGTTGCTGGCGCTGGCGGCGGAACTCGGCATCGACACGGGGAGAGCGCCATGACGCGTAAGCAGAAGCGGCTGACGCTGATTGCCGGCGGCGTCGGATTCCTGACCATGGCCGTGCTGCTCGTGCTCTTCGCCTTCAGTCAGGCGGTGGCCTATTTCTATGTTCCCGGCGATCTGGAAAAGGCGCATGTTGCGCCGGGCACGCGCATCCGGCTGGGCGGGCTGGTTGCGGCGGGCTCCGTGGAGCGGAGCGCGGGCACGACGGTGACCTTTACCGTGACGGATACGCTGGCCAAGGTGCCGGTGACCTATACCGGCATGCTGCCCGACCTGTTTCGCGAGGGGCAGGGCGTGGTGGCGGAAGGCGCGATGAACGAGGCCGGCGTGTTCGTGGCCGATACGGTGCTGGCCAAGCACGACGAGACCTATATGCCGAAGGACGTGGCCGACCGGCTGAAGGCGCAGGGTGTCTCGCTCGGCGGGCAGGAGACGATCCGATGATGGTGGAACTCGGACATTACGCGCTGGTGCTGGCGCTGGCGACCAGCCTGCTGCAGGCCGCGCTGCCGTCGATCGGCGCGTTTCGGCGCGACGTCGGCCTGATGGCCAGCGGAACCTCGGCCGCCTATGCGACCTTCATTCTCGTCGCGCTGTCGTTCGCGGCGCTGACGCATGCGCATGTAACATCCGATTTCTCGGTCGAGAACGTCTGGGCCAATTCGCATTCGGCGATCCCGCTGATCTATAAATTTTCGGGCGTCTGGGGTAATCACGAGGGCTCGATGCTCCTGTGGATGCTGATCCTCACCTTCTTCTCCGCGCTCGTCGCCTTCTTCGGCGGCAATCTTCCCGACACCCTCAAGGCGCATGTCCTCTCCATTCAGGCGCTGATCGCCACCGCCTTCGCGCTCTTCGTGCTTTTGACCTCCAACCCGTTCGCGCGGCTGGTGCCGGCGCCCGGCGAGGGGCAGGACCTGAACCCTGTGCTTCAGGATATCGGGCTCGCGATCCATCCGCCGCTGCTCTATCTCGGCTATGTCGGCTTCTCCGTCTGCTTCTCCTTCGCCGTGGCCGCGCTGATCGAGGGACGGCTGGACGCGGCCTGGGCGCGCTGGGTGCGGCCCTGGACGCTGGCCGCCTGGAGCTTCCTGACGGCCGGCATCGCCATGGGTTCCTACTGGGCCTATTACGAACTCGGCTGGGGCGGCTGGTGGTTCTGGGATCCGGTCGAGAATGCCTCCTTCATGCCCTGGCTTGCCGGGACGGCGCTGCTGCACTCCGCGCTGGTGATGGAAAAGCGCGAGGCGCTGAAGATCTGGACGGTGCTGCTGGCGCTGATGACCTTCTCGCTGTCGCTGCTCGGCACCTTTCTCGTCCGCTCCGGCGTGCTGACCTCGGTGCATGCCTTTGCGACCGATCCGCGGCGCGGCATCTTCATTCTCGTCATCCTCATTCTCTTCATCGGCGGCGCGCTGACGCTGTTTGCGATCCGTGCCGCGCGGCTGAAGGCGGGCGGGCTGTTCGCGCCGATCTCGCGCGAGGGCGCGCTGGTCTTCAACAATCTCATCCTGACGACGGCGGCCGCGACCGTGCTGACCGGCACGCTCTATCCGCTGGCGCTGGAGGCCCTGACCGGCGACAAGATCTCGGTCGGCCCGCCCTTCTTCAACATGACCTTCGGCCTTCTGATGCTGCCGCTACTGTTTGCCGTGCCCTTCGGCCCGTTGCTCGCCTGGAAGCGGGGCGATGTACTGGCGGCCGGCCAGCGGCTGTTTGCGGCCGTCGCCTTCGGTCTCTTGGTCGGCGCCGGCGTCGCTTATGCGCAGGACGGTGGTCCGGTTCTGGCGCTGCTCGGCATCGCGCTCGGCGCCTATATGATCGGCGGCGCGGTGACGGATCTCGTGCTCCGCTCAGGCCTCGGCAAGGTGCCGCTCGGCACCGCTTGGCGGCGGCTCTCCGGCCTTCCGCGCTCGAGCTTCGGCACGGCACTCGCCCATGCAGGCGTCGGCGTGACGGTCATCGGCATCGTCGCCGTGACGGCGTTCCAGAGCGAGCATATCCTGGCGATGACGCCGGGGCAGTCGACGGAGGCGGGGGGATACGCACTGCGCTTCGACGGCGTGAAGGCGGCCCAGGGACCCAACTATACCGAGGAACGCGGGCACTTCACCATCAGCCGCGCCGGCATCGTCGTCGCCGACGTCTGGTCGGCCCGCCGCCTGTACACCGCGCGGCGCATGCCGACGACGGAGGCCGGCATCCTCACCTTCGGGATGAGCCAGCTCTACGTTTCCCTCGGCGACGACCAGCCGAACGGCGGCGTCGTGGTGCGCATCTGGTGGAAGCCGCTGATCCTCTGCATCTGGGGCGGCACCATCCTGATGATGCTCGGCGGTGCGGTGTCGCTCAGCGACCGTCGCCTGCGCATCGGCGCGCCTTCGCGGGCGCGAAAGCCGGTCCGCGGACTGCCCGAGGCCGCGGAATGACGATGGCTCGACGGGCGCGCAAGGGCCTGCAGATGGCGGCGACGATGCTCGTCGCCCTGATGCTCGGGCTTCTAACGCTCGGGCCGGCACGCGCGGTCAACCCGGACGAGGTGCTGCCCGATCCGGCGCTGGAGGCGCGGGCGCGCGCCCTTTCGGCCGAGCTGCGCTGCATGGTCTGCCAGAACCAGTCGATCGACGACAGCAATGCGGAGCTCGCCAAGGACCTGCGGCTGATCGTGCGCGAGCGGCTCGCACGCGGAGACACCGACACCGCCGTGATCGACTATGTCGTCTCGCGCTACGGCGAATTCGTGCTGCTGAAGCCGCGCTTCGAGGGCAAGACCCTGATCCTCTGGGGAACGCCGGTCCTACTGCTGGTTGCCGGTGGCGCGGCGATGCTGCTCGCCGCCCGTGGCCGCCGGCCGTCGCGGGTGGTGGGGGTGCCGCTGTCTACGGAGGAAGAGGCGCGGCTGCGGTCCGTGCTCGACGACTGAGTGCGTTTTTCTCAACATTACCA
Source organism: Ferranicluibacter rubi (assembly GCF_011603255.1). Lineage (GTDB taxonomy): Bacteria > Pseudomonadota > Alphaproteobacteria > Rhizobiales > Rhizobiaceae > Ferranicluibacter > Ferranicluibacter rubi. The sequence continues at coordinate 9,750 of NZ_JAANCM010000020.1, forward strand.
AATGTTCATGCCCCAGACATTCCCTCGTAAGGTGGGGGAGCCTATCTCTGTCGTCATCGGTTGTTTCCCTCCAGTCACAGCCAGAGCAGAGAAGAAAAGGCACATCAGGATGACAACGACACGTTCTTTCCGTCCCTCCCTCAAGACCGTCCTGAAGACGTCCGGCGTCGCGGGTCTGGCCGCCGTCATGCTCTCGACGGGCATCCCGGCCGCTATCACCAGTTCCTTTGCAGAGCCCGTCCGTATCACGGCGCCGCAGCAGGTTCCGAGCTTTGCCAATGTGGTCGATGCCGTCTCCCCGGCCGTCGTGTCCGTTCGCGTGCAGAGCCGCGCCAATCCCGTTTCCGAGGATGCCTCGAACGGCTTCTCGTTCGATTTCGGCGGTCGCGGTTTCGACGATCTTCCCGAGGATCACCCGCTGAAGCGTCTGTTCCGCGAATTCGGCGGCCCGAACGGCGGTCCGCAGCATGGGCCGAACGGCCCGCGCGCCGAACGCGGCCCGCACGGCAAGGGCGGCGAAGGTCGTCTTCGTCCGACCTCGCAGGGCTCCGGCTTCTTCATCACCGAAGACGGCTATCTCGTCACCAACAATCACGTCGTCAGCGACGGCTCGGCCTTCACGGTCGTGCTGAACGATGGCACCGAGCTGGATGCCAAGCTGGTCGGCAAGGACAGCCGCACCGACCTCGCCGTGCTGAAGGTCGATGACAAGCGCAAGTTCACCTATGTGGGCTTTGCCGACGACAGCAAGGTGCGTGTCGGCGACTGGGTCGTGGCGGTCGGCAATCCGTTCGGCCTTGGCGGCACGGTGACCTCCGGCATCGTTTCGGCCCGCGGTCGCGACATCGGCTCCGGCCCTTATGACGACTATCTGCAGGTGGATGCGGCGGTGAACCGGGGCAACTCGGGTGGTCCGACCTTCAACCTCGAAGGCCAGGTCGTCGGCATCAACACCGCGATCTTCTCGCCCTCGGGCGGCAATGTCGGCATTGCCTTCGCCATTCCCGCCTCGGTGGCGAAAGATGTGGTCGAGGACCTGATGAAGGACGGCAGCGTTTCGCGCGGCTGGCTCGGCGTGCAGATCCAGCCCGTCAACAAGGACATCGCCGACAGTCTCGGCCTTGCGGAGGCCAGCGGTGCGCTGGTGGTCGAGCCGCAGCCGGGTTCCCCGGGCGAAAAAGCCGGCATCAAGAAGGGCGATGTCGTGACCGCGGTCGATGGCGAGCCGATCAAGGGACCGCGCGAGCTGGCCCGCAAGATCGGTGCGATGAAGCCGGGGAGCTCGGTCGATGTCTCGCTGTGGCGTGACGGCAAGTCGCAGAGCGTCAAGCTGGTCATCGGCACCCTGCCGGACGACAAACAGGAAGCGGCGGCTGAAACGACCCAGCCGGACGAGCCTGCGCAGCCCGCAAGCGAAAAGGCATTGGCGGATCTCGGCGTGACGGTGGCACCTTCCGAGGATGGACAGGGCGTGACGATCTCGCAGGTCGATCCGGACAGCGATGCGAGCGATCGCGGCCTGAAGCAGGGCGAGAAAATCGTCTCGGTCAACAATCAGGAAGTGAAGTCTGCCGACGACATCCTGAAAGTGATCAGCCAGGCCAAGAAGGACGGCCGCACCAAGGCGCTTTTCCAGATCCAAGCCGACAATGCCAGCCGCTTCATCGCGCTGCCGATCGACCAGGGTTGATCCTGCCTCGATAGAATGGCGCGCCGCGAAATCGACGAGGTTTCGCGGCGTTGCCGTTTCTGGAGCATTTCCAGGCGAAGCGGGATCGCTTTGCCGCGGGATAATGCGGCTCTGGAGACGGGATGTTTTCAAGGAAACACTGTGAAAGTGACGGGACCGGCAGTATGGTCAGCCACATGAAGATATTGATTGTCGAGGACGACCTCGAGGCCGCAGCCTATCTCTCCAAGGCGTTCCGCGAGGCGGGCATCGTCAGCGATCACGCCAGCGACGGCGAGAGCGGCTTGTTCATGGCGAGCGAGAACAGCTACGACGCTCTGGTGATCGACCGCATGCTGCCGCGCCGCGACGGCCTCTCCGTCATCACCGAACTGCGCGCCCGCGGCATTCACACGCCGGTTCTCATTCTCTCCGCGCTCGGCCAGGTGGACGACCGGGTAACGGGCCTGCGGGCGGGCGGCGACGACTATCTGCCGAAGCCCTATGCCTTCAACGAGCTTCTGGCTCGCATCGAGGTCCTCGGCCGGCGCAAGGGCGCGCCGGAACAGGACATGGTCTACCGGGTCGGCGATCTCGAGCTCGACCGGCTGTCGCACACCGTCAAGCGGCAGGGGCGGGAGCTGCTGTTGCAGCCGCGCGAATTCCGGCTGCTCGAATATCTGATGAAGAATGCGGGGCAGGTGGTGACGCGCACCATGCTGCTCGAAAACGTGTGGGACTATCATTTCGATCCGCAGACCAACGTCATCGACGTGCATGTGTCACGGCTGCGCGCCAAGATCGAGAAGGACTTCGACCAGCCGCTGCTGCGTACTGTTCGCGGTGCCGGCTACATGATCAAGGATGAACCCAAGGTCGAGGGGCGCGCCGAGGCATGAGCCGCGTCGGCATTCTGATGCGCACGACGGCCGTGCGGCTGTCGGCGCTGTATCTCGTGCTGTTCTCGCTCTGCGCCGCCTTCCTCGTCTTCTACGTCACCGGAATGTCGCAGCGGCTGCTCGACCAGCAGACCAAGGATGCGGTGAGCGTCGAGGTCTCGCAGATCGAGGCGATCTACGGGCGGGCCGGCATCAACGGGCTGCTGCGGACGCTGGAGCGCCGCGCGCGCCAGCCGGGTGCCGCGCTCTACGTGATTGCCGGACCGACCGGCGAGATCTTCGCGGGCAACGTCGCCTCCCTGCAGCCGGGCCTGCTCGCCAAGGAGGGCTGGACCGACGAGGCCTTTGCCTATCAGCGCTATACCGACGAAAACGGCAAGGACCGCCATGTGGCGCTGGCCCATGTCCTCTTTCTAGACAACGGCCTGCGCGTGCTGGTTGGCCGCGACCTGCAGGAGCCGGAGAAATTTCGCGTTCTCGTCCGCCAGGCGCTGATGGTCGCGCTCGGCGTCATGGGCATCGGCGCGCTGATCATCTGGTTTGCCATCGGCCGTAATGCGCTGAAGCGCATCGACCGCATGTCGGATGCCAGCACGCGCATCATGGCCGGGGACCTTTCGCAGCGCCTGCCGATGAGCGGCTCCGGCGACGAGTTCGACCGGCTGTCGGAATCTCTGAATGCGATGCTCGGCCGTATCGAGAAGCTGAACGAGGGCCTGCGGCAGGTCTCCGACAACATCGCCCACGACCTGAAGACGCCGCTGACGCGTCTGCGGAACAAGGCGGAAGCGGCTCTGTCTCATAATACCTCCATCGACGGCTATCGCGGCTCGATGGACGAGATCATCAACGAGTCCGACCAGTTGATCCGCACGTTCAACGCGCTGCTGATGATCTCGCGCGTCGAGGCCGGCTCGTCGGCTGCCGAGATGAGCGACGTCGATCTGTCGCAAAGCGTGGCCGATTGCGTCGAGCTCTACGAGCCGCTGGCGGACGAGCACGCGCTGGCGCTGGAAGCCGAGGTCGAACCGGGCATCTCGATCACCGGCAACCGCGAGCTGATCGGGCAGGCGCTCGGCAATCTCATCGACAATGCCATCAAATATTCCGAGGGTGCCGCTGACCCGCGCATTCTCGTCCGGTTGGTTCGGCGCGATGGCGCGGCCGTCGTGTCGGTTGCGGATTTCGGCCCCGGCGTTCCCGACGACAAGCGGGAGGTGGTGGTGCAGCGGTTCGTGCGGCTCGACCAGAGCCGGTCGAAGCCGGGGACGGGGCTCGGCCTGTCGCTGGTGGAAGCCGTCATGGAGCTGCATCATGGCAGCCTTTCACTCGGCAGCACCTTGCCCGAGGCGGACGGCGCGAAGGGTTTGACGACGGAGATGGTTTTCCCGCAAGGTCAGAGCTGACACTTTCCCTGACGCATGTTGGTCTCCCGAAACCGTTACACACATCCCGGCGACATGCTGTAAGAGACGTTGGAAAACGTCGTGATCGGGAGGTTTCATGACCGGGCAGGAGCAGCCGACGCGGCTGGCGGCGCTGGCGACATGCGCGCTGAAGCCGTTGAGCCAGAGCGAGGCGCGGAGCGTCAATGCCGATCTGAAGGCGATGGCGAAGGCCGAACCATTGCTTCAACCGCTGCTGGAGGGGGCGCCTGCGCTGCGCGACTTCCTCGTTGCGGCTTTCTCTCTGTCTCCCTATCTGCGCGATATCGCGGTTGCCCACCCGGCGCTGCTCCTGAGAGTGGTGACAGAGCCTCTCGGTTCTCTTCTCGACGAAACCATCGGGCAGGCGCGTGAAAGCTGGCGGGGGCTCGACGTGACAGACGGCGTGCTCATGGAGCGTCTGCGCCAGGCCAAGCGAACAGCGGCGTTCGCGCTTGCGCTGCACGATCTGGCGCGGCTGACGGAGGCGCGTGACAGTGCCCGGCTGCTCAGCCTGTTTGCGGCGGCTGCCACCTCCGCCACGATCGACCATCTGCTTCTCGGCGCGCATCGGCAGGTCAAGATCCGGCTTGGCGATGAAGACCGGCCAAGTGCAGGCTCGGGCGTCATCGTTCTCGGCATGGGCAAGCTCGGTGCCGACGAGCTGAACTACTCCTCCGATATCGACCTCGTGGTCTTCTACGAACCGGAGGCGCTTGGTTTCGCCGATATCCTCGACGCCTCCGACATCTTCGCGCGGCTGCTGCGCCGGCTCGTGCGGATCCTGCAGGAGCGCACGGGCGACGGCTATGTCTTCCGCACGGACCTGCGCCTGCGGCCCGATCCCGGCGCGACGCCGCTTGCCATTCCGGTCGAGGCGGCATTGATCTACTACGAGGGACGCGGGCAGAACTGGGAGCGGGCGGCCTATATCAAGGCGCGCCCCGTTGCGGGCGATCTGGAGGCCGGCGAGCGGTTTCTGAAGGCGCTTCGTCCCTTCGTCTTCCGGAAATATCTCGATTATGCGGCAATTGCGGACATCCACTCGATCAAACGGCAGATCCACGCGCATAAGGGGCATGGCGAGATCGCGGTGAAGGGGCACAACGTCAAGCTCGGCCGCGGCGGCATTCGCGAGATCGAGTTCTTCGTGCAGACCCAGCAGCTGATCGCAGGCGGCCGTGCCGCGGCCTTGCGCGGACGCGAGACGGAGGCGATGCTGGCCGCGCTGGCAGAGGCCGGCTGGATCGACGCGGGGACGCGAGACGAGCTGACGGAGGCCTACTGGTTCCTGCGCGATATCGAGCACCGGATTCAGATGGTGCGCGACGAGCAGAGCCACACGCTGCCGACCACGGAAGCGGAACTGAAGCGCATCGCGCTGATGGCGGGATTTTCCGACACCAAGACTTTCGCCGAGGCGCTTTCGCGCGTCATGCGCACGGTGGAGCGGCGCTATGTGCAGCTGTTCGAGCGCGAGGCCGAGCTTTCCTCGGAGCTGGGCAACCTCGTCTTCACCGGCCAGAAGGACGATCCCGACACGCTGGAGACCATTCACGGCCTCGGCTTCGAGCGGCCGCAGGACATCGCCCGCGTGATGCGCACCTGGCACAATGGCCGCTACCGGGCGACCCAGTCCGTCGAGGCGCGCGAGCGGCTGACGGAGCTGACGCCGCGGCTGTTGAAGGTGTTCGGCGAGAGCCGGCGGGCGGACGAGGCGCTGCTGCGGTTCGATGCCTTTTTGTCCAAGCTGCCGGCCGGCATCCAGCTCTTCTCGCTGCTCGGCAACAATCCGGCCCTTCTCTCCCTGATCGTCACCATCATGTCGGCCGCCCCCCGGCTTGCCGATATCATCGCGGGCAAGCCGCATGTCTTCGACGGCATGCTGGACCGGCGCGTACTCGACGAGATGCCGGAGCGGGCGGACCTTGCGCACCGGCTGGATGACTTCCTCTCGACGGCCCGCCACTACGAGGACCGGCTCGACCGCCTGCGGATCTTTGCGTCCGAGCAGCGCTTCCTCATCGGCATCCGGCTCCTGACCGGTGTCATCGATGGCCCGGCGACCGGCCGCGCGCTGACCGATCTCGCCGAGATACTGGTTGCCGCGACCTTCAAGGCCGTGCGCCTGGAGATTGCCGAGGCGCATGGGCAGATCGCCGGCAGCAGCGCGACGCTGGTTGCGATGGGAAAGGCCGGCAGCCGGGAGCTGACGGCAGGCTCCGACATCGACCTGATTCTCATCTACGATCATGATGGCGACGCGGCGGATTCCGACGGTCCTCGCCCGCTCGACGCCGCCCGCTACCATGCCCGCCTGACGCAAAGGCTGATCGCCGCTTTGTCCGCGCCGACGGCCGAGGGCGTGCTTTACGAGGTCGACATGCGGCTGCGCCCTTCGGGCAACAAGGGGCCCGTGGCCACGCGGTTGCCGGCCTTCGTCAAGTATCAGCGCGAGGAGGCCTGGACCTGGGAGCACATGGCCCTGACCCGCGCCCGCCCGATCGCGGGTGACGGGGACATGATGCAGGCGACGGCGGATGCGATCCAGGCGATCATCGCGGAGCCGGGTGATGCGACGGTGCTGCGGAAAGACGTGCGCGAGATGCGCGCGCTGGTGGAGGCGGAAAAGCCGCCGGAAAATGGTTGGGATTTCAAGCTGATCCCGGGCGGCCTCGTGGATATCGAGTTCTCGGCGCAGCTGATGTTTCTGCTGGCCTCTGCGGAGGGGAAGACCCTGCCGGCCTGCGGCCTGCCGACGGCGGGTGTGCTGGAGGATCTGGGCCCGCGCTTCCTGTCGGATGCGGACCTCACGCTGATGACGCGGGCGCTGGCCTTGATGACCGATCTCTCGCAGATCATTCGCCTCTGCATCGACAGCCCGTTCGATCCGAAGCAAGCTCCGGCCGGCCTGATCGAGCGGCTCTGCCGGGCAGGCGATGCGCCCGATATCAAGGTGCTGGAAGCCGAACTGCGGCGGCTGACAAAGGCCGTGCGCCGCATATTCCTCGCACTCGTTTCCGACTGACGGCTCAGACCGAGTCGGGGATGCGCACGGAAATGATCGTGCCGACATTTTCGGCCGAGTGGATCTTCATCCGGCCGCCATGCAGCGTGGTCAGCGAGCGGGAGATGGCAAGCCCGAGCCCCGAGCCGCCCTTGCTCTTGGCGTATTGGCTCTGAACCTGCTCAAAGGGAAGGCCGATCTTGCGCATGGCGGAGCGGGGAATGCCGATGCCGGTATCGGCGATCGTCAGCATGACCGCGCCGGAGACCTTGCGCGCCCTGAGCGAGATGCGGCCGCCTTCATTGGTGAACTTCACGGCATTCGAGAGCAGATTGAGCAGCACCTGCTTCATCGCCCGGCGGTCCGCGACCATCGTCAGGCCCGAGGAAACCTGGTGGATGACGCTGATGTTCTTCTGCGTGGCGGGGATGGTGGTGAGGCGCAGCGTTTCCTCGATCAACGGCGCAAGGTCGATCCGCTCGCGGTCGATCCGCATCTGCCCGGCCTCGATCTTCGACATGTCGAGAATATCGTTGATGACGTTGAGGAGATGCTTGCCGCTGTCGTGGATGTCGAGGGCGTATTCGCCGTATTTGTCGGAGCCGAGCGGACCGAACATGCGGTGCTTCAGGATTTCCGAGAAGCCGAGGATCGCGTTGAGCGGCGTGCGCAGCTCGTGGCTCATATTGGCGAGGAACTCGGACTTCGCCCGGTTGGCGGCTTCGGCGCGCTGCTTTTCCGCCAGATAGTTCGCGTTGGCGATCGACAGTTCCGATTTCTGGTGCTCCAGCGTCATGCGGGACGTGGAGAGATCGCCGATGGTTGCCATCAGCCGGCGCTCAGATTCGCGCAGGCGCACCTGATGGCGCTTGAGGAGGGTGATGTCGGTGCCGACGGAGACGAGGCCGCCATCGCGCGTGCGGCGGTCGTTGATCTGCAGCCAGCGCTGGTCGGCCAACTGGACTTCCGACGTCGAGGAATGATTGGCGCGATCCGGATCGGCGATGCGCCGCTCGATGATCGGGCGGGCGGAGGCGGCATTGACGGCCGAGCGTTCGGTGCCGGGCACGAGCACGCTGTCGGGAAGCTGGTAGGCCTGCTGATAGTGCGTGTTGCACATCACCAGCCGGTCGTTCTTGTCCCAGAGCACGAAGGCTTCCGACGTACACTCGATCGCATCCGCCAGCCGCTGGTCGGCTTCGGCATAGCGCTGGGCGAGACGGTGCTGCTCGGTCACGTCCATGGCGATGCCGATGAGGTGTACCCGGTCGCCGCTGGTGCGGATGACCTGCGCACGGGCGCGCAGCCAGACATAATGGCCATCGGCATGGCGCATGCGGAACACATGGTCGATGTGGCGGATGTCACCGCGGGCAATGGAACGGGCGACCTTGTAGAGGCCGGTATCGTCGGGATGCATCAGCCGGGCGGCATCGCCGAAGGAGAGAACGCTGCCCTGCGGTGTCATGCCCAGCATTTCATACATGGAGCGCGACCAGAACAGCCGCCGGTTCGGCATGTCGAAATCCCACAGCCCGCATCGGCCGCGCGACAGCGCGGTTTCGACGCGGAGGTTCGACTCGGCAAAGATCTGGTCGGCGTCGCGGGCGCGCTTGGCCTGGATGTAATAGGCATAGAGCACGACGAGCAGGATCGCGGAAATGCCGGCAAACAGCGTGACGTTCAGCGAGACCTCGTCGCGCCAGAGCCGGTCCATGTGCGCGAGCGGCGTCGCGACCATCAGCGTGCCCGCCTTGTCACCCACCTGCATCAACGCGACGAGGTACTCGTCGCCGCCGATGAAGGCGTTCATGACGGTGGAACGCTCGCCGAAATACTGGAAGGCCGCGACTTCGGGCGAGATCGCCGACAGGGCTCGGCCCGTGAAGGGCTTACCCTCCGACGAGGAGGCAAAGATACGCCCGTCATTGCGCACCGCGAGCGCGAAGGCGCCGGGCTCCAGCATGTCGGGGGTGAGAAGGTCGTTCAGTGTCTGCTCGACGGGCGCGCGTTCGGCCTGATCGAAGAGGAGATGCGCCTGCGGCGCGAGCGTGGCTTCGGCTGCCGTTGCCGCCATCACCGTCGTCTGGCGGGCGCTGTTTTCCATGCGGGCATATTCGTTGACGATGCCGCTGATGCGGGAGATGGCGACCACGATCAGGAACGCCGTGATCAGCACCGGAATGGAGCGCTTCAGAAGCGGCTCCGCCTGGTTCAGCCGTATCGACGCCGGTGCGGCAAGGCTGCGCACATGCCGCAGGAAGCCCTGCTCAAGGCCCGCAAGGCCCGGGAATCGTGGACGCAGCCGATCCCCGGCCGCGCGCATCTGCTGCGCTTCCGCCATCTTCGTCAAATCTTTGAACCTCGCTTGATTCGACGCGCCGCTCGCCCGAATCTGGCTCAATGAATCAATTCGGATTCTTCTTGTCCAGCAAAAAGGGTAACGGGACGTTAACCAGTTCTCACTGGTGCGAATTCGCAGCTTGCCGCGCCGCGAACCCGATTTTCAGCGTAAGACACTGAAAGGAATCAATATTTTAGAGGTTCCGATGACGCGGATCAGCCCTTGAGCGTGCGCTCCACGATGTCGCTGACGTCAGGAGAAAGCTTCGCACCAGCTGCGATCTCGCTCAGAGCCGCGCGGGCATGCTCGGCCCGTCCGGATTCCAGCGAACGCCAGGACCGCATCGAGGTCAGGATGCGGGCGGCAAGCTGCGGGTTGCGCGGGTCGATATCGAGAATCTGGCGCGCGAGGAACCGGTAGCCCTTGCCGTCCGCCCGGTTGAAGCCGGTCGGGTTGGAGAAGGCAAAGGTGCCGACGAGCGCGCGGACGCGGTTCGGGTTGAGGCCGTTGAAGAGTGGATGCGCCATCAAGGTCTCGACGCGCTCCAGCGTCGCAGCACCCGGAATGGTCGCCTGGACAGTGAACCATTTGTCGAGAACAAGCGCGTTGTCCGCAAACCGCGTCTGGAAGCTTTCGAGCGCCGCCGTGGCCTCCGGCGTGTCCGGGAAGCGGTGGACGAGAATGGTGAGCGCCTGGCTGAGGTCGGTCATGTTGTCGGCGGCCGAGAAAGCCTCGACGGCGCGTGTCGGCGCGTTTTCGGCGAGCACGAGGTAGGCAAGCGCGCTGTTGCGCAAGGCGCGACGGCCGGCGCTCGCGGCATCCGGGGAAAACGCTTCCGTCGAGCGCATGGTTTCGAACAAACCGGCAAACGTTTCGCGGCCGGCCGTGGCGATCGCCGTCATGATCTCGCGACGGGCGGCGAAGATGGCGTCCGGGTCGTTATCCCGTCCGATTTCCCGCGCGATGTCCGACTCGCTTGGCAAGGCCAGCGCCTGAGCCCGGAAGGCCGGTTCCAGGGCGTCGTCGGAGACGGTCGCCATCAGCGCGTCGATGAGAGCCTGGTCGCAGACGACCGGCGTACCGGCGCGGACGCTTGCCGTGGCTGCGACCAGCGCATCGAGCGCCATGTCGTTCAGCGCCTGCCAGCGCGCGAAGAGATCTGTCTCGAAACGGGCGATCTGGGCGCGGTCGGCTGAGGACTTTTCGAAATGCAGGTTGATGGGGGCGGAGAAGCCGCGGTTGAGCGACACAACGGGACGAGAGGCGATGCCCTCGAACGTCACGCTCTGGCTGCGCTCGACGAGATGCAGCACGTCGCCGGTCACCTCCGCGCCGGAGACGCTTGAGGCTTCCGTGATCGTGCCGTCTTCGGAGATGAGCGCGAAGCGAAGCGGGATGTGCACCGGCTGCTTGGTGCTCTGGCCCGGCGTCGGCGGCACGGTCTGTTCGAGCTGAAGCGTGAAGGTCTGCCGGCTTGCGTCATAGGTGCCCGATGCGCTGACGAGTGGCGTGCCGGCCTGGTGGTACCAGAGCGAAAACTGCGTGAGATCCCGGCCGCTCGCCTCCTCGAAGCAGCGGATGAAGTCCTCGATGGTGACGGCCTGTCCGTCATGGCGATCGAAATAAAGATCCATGCCGGCCTTGAAGAGATCGGGGCCGAGCAGGGTGGCGATCATGCCGGTGACTTCCGAGCCCTTCTCGTAGACGGTCGTCGTGTAGAAGTTGTTGATCTCGCGGTAGCGGGTCGGGCGGACGGGATGAGCGAGCGGCCCGCCGTCTTCGGGAAACTGCTCGGCCTTGAGGTGGCGAACCTCGGCGATGCGCTTGACGGCGCGCGAGCGCTGGTCGGCGGAGAACTGGTGGTCGCGATAGACCGTGAGGCCTTCCTTGAGGCAGAGCTGGAACCAGTCGCGGCAGGTGATGCGGTTGCCGGTCCAGTTGTGAAAATACTCGTGCGCGATGATCGCCTCGATATTCGCGTAGTCCTGATCGGTCGCGGTTTCCGGGTCGGCCAGCACGTATTTGTCGTTGAAGACGTTGAGCCCCTTGTTCTCCATGGCGCCCATGTTGAAGTCGGAGACGGCGACGATCATGAAGATATCGAGATCGTATTCGCGCCCGAAGACTTCCTCGTCCCAGCGCATCGAGCGCTTCAGCGCGTCCATGGCATAGGCCGCGCGCGGCTCCTTGCCGTGCTCGACGTAGATCTTTAGCACGACCTCGCGGCCGGACAGGGTGGTGAAGCTGTCCTCGACCACGCCGAGATCGCCGGCCACCAGCGCAAAGAGGTAGCTGGGCTTCGGATGTGGATCGAACCAGGCGGCGAAGTGCCGGCCGTCGCCCATGCCGGCGCCGCCGAGGAAGTTGCCGTTGGAGAGCAGCAGCGGAACGGTCGCCTTGTCCGCGATGATGTTGACCGTGTAGACGGCGAGAACATCCGGCCTGTCGGGGAAGAAGGTGATGCGGCGGAAGCCTTCGGCCTCGCACTGGGTGCAGTAGACGTCGTTCGTCCGGTAGAGGCCCATCAGCTTGGTGTTGGTCTGCGGCGAAAGCTCGGTCGTGACGGTGATCTCGAAGGGCGCGCTGTCCGGCAGGCCGCGAATGGTCAGCGTCTCCCCGGTCTCGGTGTAGTCTTCGGCGGCGATCGGCTCCTGGTCGAGCAGCAGGCCGGTCATCTTCAGCTCGTCGCCATCCAGCACCAGCGGCCGGTCGGCCGCCACGCCTTCGCGGCGATGGAAGATCAGACGGGCTTCGACCTTGGTTTCCAGCGGATCCAGTTCGAAGGTCAGATCGACGCGTTCAAGCACAAAATCTGTCGGCTGATAGTCTTCGAGGTGGATGATCTCGCCCGTGTCCGTCCGCATGTGTCGTTTTGCTCCCCGGGGCACCCTGAAAAGCCGGTCGCGACGATGCGAAGGCCAGTGCCGATAAAAGACCTGAACAATTACGCGGTTCGGCCTAACAAGATTTTAAGCAATAAGCCATTTTGGGACAGACTTCATTCTTTTCGAGTAACGATGATCAAACTGTGCGGCGCAACCTGTCGTCCGTCACGGAGAATGCGTAAGTCACGAGCAACGTGGACACAGGAACCGTTGGTTCGGCGGATATTCGCATATTTCCGCCTCGGCTGATTCCGGTTTGGGGATTTATGCAGTAGGCTTGCGATTCTCCGCGCCGCCTCAAGCTGCCTTTTCCTCCTCGTGCATGCAGGACCGATCTTATGGATCGCGACGAGCCCAACCCGCTTCTGGGCATTGCTCTCAAAGTTTCTTCCGTTCTCGTTTTCGTGGCGATGTCGACCTTCATCAAGTCGGCCGGCGACGGTATCGCGACGGGCCAGATCACCTTCTACCGCTCGGCTTTCGCAATGGTGCCGATCCTCTGCTACCTCGCGGTCAAGGGCGATCTTGCCACCGCCTTCAAGACGCGTGATCCGTTCGGTCACCTCATTCGCGGTTTCATCGGCATTCTCGCCATGAGCTGCGGCTTCTACGGCCTGACGCATCTGCCGCTGCCGGAGGCGATCGCCATCGGCTACGCCATGCCGCTTCTGGCCGTCGTCTTTGCCGCCGTGTTCCTGAAAGAGGTCGTGCGCATCTATCGCTGGTCGGCCGTCATCGTCGGCCTCGTCGGCGTGATGATCATCACCTATCCGCGCCTGACGCTGTTTGCCGGCGGTGGTGGGGAGGCAGGGGCAGCCTATGGCGCCCTGGCGGTGCTGCTGTCGGCGGCGCTGGGTGCAACGGCCATGGTGCTGGTGCGCAAACTGGTGATGAACGAGCGGACGCACACGATCGTCCTCTATTTCTCCCTGTCCGCCTCCCTGTTCTCGCTGCTGACGCTGCCCTTCGGATGGGAGCCGCTGACCTGGCGCGCCTTCCTCTTTCTGATGGCGGCGGGTTTTTGCGGGGGTGTCGCGCAATTGCTGCTCACGCAGAGCTATCGCTATGCCGATATGTCGACCATCGCACCGTTCGAATATACCTCGATCGTTCTCGGACTGGTGATCGGCTACTGGCTCTTCGACGATGTACCCACGGTTACCATGCTGATCGGCACCGCCATCGTCATCAGCGCCGGCATCTTCATCATCCTGCGCGAACACCGGCTGGGCCTGGAGCGAAGGGCTGCCCGCAAGCACGTGACGCCGCAGGGGTGACGTGGAGCGGGCGAGGGAAGGAACGGTGGTAGGGGAGGTGTTCGAGGTCAGCCTCGATGGGACGGCACATCAGGCCAGCGCCATTGTCAAATTAGGCGTCGTAGACGCTTGCGATCATCCGACCTGATGGCACGGAAGAGCCGTCACCCGAAGTCCTGTCGGCAACGTCATTATCCCCACCGATCCATGCGGTAAGGAGAGCGAGATGCCGAAAACCTCAGCGCGGCAGCAGGCCGAACGAACCGCGGTTCGCATCCGACGATGCGCGGGCATCGCGGCTGAGGTCTGAAAAGGTCTGGGATGCACGCACGGCGATTCGGATGTCCGAAACAAGAGCGTTCAAAGCGCGGATGGCCATGGGGTGGTCCTTTCCATCTTTTCCGGAACGTTTGCCCGGATGGACGGTTTCGAGATCGTGTCTGCCGGCGATCATGCCGGCGTCAGCGCTTGACGCTCGCGAGCGAGCCAGCGATCAGCGCTGGATGAATTCGGCATAGATGTTGGCAGGACGTGCGGCGCGGGCGTAGCCGGCAGCCGTCATCTGTTCGTTTGCTGCCGAGCCGAAGCCGCTGAACGGCGTGCGGAGGGCAGAGCCACTGCGACGGAGCGTTTCGAAGCCGCAATGCAGAGGGCGCGGACGGGTGTTCATTGTCAGTTCCTTAAATTCCATTCCCCCCGTGATCATATATTGCGCTGCACCATCTTTTTCACAAGCCGCGATGTCGGGTTGCTGCCATGCGCAACTTGCATGGCTTTTTTCCTTTGCCATTCATAGTTTCTTCGCAATTGGAAAAAGGCGCGTGACGTACGAGCGTCAGGAATCGTTGCCGGCGGCAAACATCTGCAAATCCTGCCAGGCAAGGCGCTTGCAGATCGGCGCCGACATCAGGTCCTGCGGATGCAATGTCGCCAGCGCCCGGAAGGTTTCTCCGCCGGTCGTGATCGTCCGCCAGTCGCCGCGCATTTCGTGGATCGTATCGGTGCCGCCGAAGAAGAATCGTGCCGCGAAATTGCCGAGAACCAGCACGCGCTGCGGCTTGGCGAGCGCGAACTGCCTGTCGAGGAACGGTCGGCAGATCTCCATCTCCCGCGCGGACGGCATGCGGTTGCCGGGCGGACGCCAGGGAATGACGTTGGTGATCAAGACACCCGCCCGGTCGAGCCCGATGGCCGCCAGCATCTTGTCCAGAAGGTCGCCCTGCCGGCCGGCGAAGGGGCGCCCCTCGCGGTCGTCGTCGCCGTTCGGTCCCGGCCCGACGATCATCAGCCCGGCGGCCGGATCGCCCTCGGCAAATACCAGATTGCGGGCACTGTTACGCAGATTGCAGCCGGTAAAGCCGTCGAGCGCGACCTTGAGGTCGGCAAGCGTCTGGGCCGAACCGGCAGCGATCCGCGCCTCGGCCACGGCCTGCTCATCGGGTATGGCGACGCGGGTAGAGACCGGGCGTGGTGCGGGCTCGGACTTCCCTCTCGTCTGCGGCTTTTCCGCAGCGGGGGGTTGAGCGCGGCCATCCGCTTCATTTTTGGGCGCTGGCGCCCTGTAGCTTTGCGCGGTCTGCAAGGCTCCTGCAGGGCTCCCATGACCAGAGCCCGACCCGGCTTCGCCGCGCGCCGTCTGGCTGGCGGCAAAGGCGGCGATCCTGTCGATCGGATCGTCTTCCAGCAGCCACTCCACCCCCGAATCCGCATGGAAATGCAAAAGCGCCGCCAACTCGTGCGGCGTCATCGCATCCAGGGTCGGTCCGTCGGAAAACCGTGTCTCGTCGGGGGAGCTCATGGCAGAAGGTTTACAGAAGCGCCGCCGCGCATGAAAGCGGCAAATGGTGCGAACGGGCTCGCTGCAGGCACCAAGCGTCAGTTCGCCTCCGCTGTCCACAGGTCGATGTCGTCCCGTGCGCCGATGAGCGCGAGACCGTGAGCGATGGAGAGGAGTTCGCCACCGCTCTCGATGCGTCCGGCATCGAACCGCCGCTCGAACATGCGCCGCACGGCTGGCACGAAGGACGTGCCGCCGGTGAGAAACACCTTGTCCACCGTGCCGGCAGCCGTGTTCGTCTTTTCCAGCACCTCGTCCAGCGCACTCTCGATTCGTCCGAGTTCCGGCGCGATCCACTGTTCGAAGTCCGAGCGGCGCACGATCTTGCGGCTGCGCTCGCCGAGCGGCGCGAAGAAGAACTCGGTCTCTTCCTCGGCCGAAAGGCGCATCTTGGCCGCGGAAACGGCCTGATACAGCGGATAGCCCTCGTCATGCTCGATGAGGTCGATAAAGGCTTCCAGCTTTTCCGGCTCCAGCGACGAGCGCACGAGCTGCTTCAGATCGGCGAAGTCCTTGAGCGTCTTGAAGATCGACAGCTGGTTCCATCGCCCGAAATTCGCGTAGTAGCCGGAGGGCACATCCAGCACCTTGTCGAACGAGCGGAACTGCGTGCCCTTGCCGATCAGCGGCGACACGAGGTTGTCGATGATGCGGAAGTCGAAATGATCGCCCGCGATCCCGACGCCGGAATGGCCGATCGGCATTGCCGACAGCACGCCGGCATGGGTTTCGAAGCGAATGAGCGAATAGTCGGTGGTGCCGCCGCCGAAGTCCGCGACCAGCACCGTCGCATCCTGTTTCAATGTCTGGGCGAAGTAGAAGGCGGCGGCCACCGGCTCGTAGACATAGCGGATATCCGAAAAGCCGAAACTGCCGAGCGCTGTCTGGTAGCGCTCCAGCGCCAGGTTGTCGTCCGGGTTTGCCCCCGCATAGCGCACCGGCCGGCCGACGACGATGCGGGTGCCCTCGACGGGCCAGGCGTCACCGGCATAGTCCTTGAGACGTGCGACGAAAGCGCGCATCAAGTCTTCGAATCCATTTCGCCGTGCAAAGATCAGCGTTCCCTGGAACAGCGGGCTCGCGGCAAAGGTCTTGATCGACTGCAGGAAGCGCGCGTCGCCCGGATTGTCGATGAAGGTGCGGATGGCGGCCTGTCCGGCCTCGATCTGCAGAGCCTGCGCGCCGAGGTTCGGATGCTTCATGAACGACAGGGCCGTCCGCATCGTATCGTACCGTCCGGCAGGACTGTCGAAGTCGATTGCGCGTGTTTTTCCGTGTTCGACGGCGGCCAGAACGGAGTTCGTGGTGCCGAAATCAAAGCCGAGCGACTGGGTCATGGTGTCTCTCCTCATGGGGATCGCCGTGCTGCGG
The DNA here is from genome assembly GCF_011603255.1 of Ferranicluibacter rubi. Classification (GTDB taxonomy): domain Bacteria; phylum Pseudomonadota; class Alphaproteobacteria; order Rhizobiales; family Rhizobiaceae; genus Ferranicluibacter; species Ferranicluibacter rubi. The sequence continues at coordinate 26,442 of NZ_JAANCM010000020.1, forward strand.
CAGGTCGAGCGCCGGGGGTTCCGGTCGCCGCAACGGCTGTCGATCGCGAGCATGGGCCGGCCCTTCGCGGGGGCCTGCGGGAATGGAAATGGTCGCCGGTATCGGCTGTGGGGATGCCGCTCCCTCGCATGGCCCGCCCTCAAAAACAAGAGCGCCCGCCTTCGAAAACAGGAGGCAGAGGTGGCATCGCGCCGCTTCGTGACGCACATCGGCTCGACAAGCTTGCTCTTATTTGACATGACGACCCATGGAGACGGGCGCGGCATAGGCCGTTGGAGCGGAGGCTGGTCATGAGCGAAATACAGGAAATGCCGGAGCGGGAGAGCATGGATTTCGACGTGGTCGTGGTGGGAGCCGGCCCGGCAGGCCTCTCCGCCGCGATCCGTTTGAAGCAGATCGATCCGGAACTGACCGTCGTCGTTCTCGAAAAAGGCGGCGAAGTCGGCGCCCATATCCTCTCGGGCGCCGTGGTCGATCCCTGCGGCATGGATGCCCTTCTGCCCGGCTGGCGCGAGGAGGCGGACCATCCCTTCAAGACGGAGGTGACGGAGGACCAGTTCCTGCTGCTCGGCCCGGCCGGCTCACTGCGTCTGCCGAATTTCGCCATGCCACCGCTCATGAGCAATCACGGCAACTATATCGTCTCGCTCGGCAACGTCTGTCGGTGGCTGGCCGGCAAGGCGGAAGAGCTCGGCGTTGAGATTTATCCCGGCTTTGCCGCGACCGAAGTGCTTTATAACGAGGAAGGCGCGGTCGTCGGCGTCGCCACGGGCGACATGGGCATCGAGAAGAATGGCGAGCCCGGCCCGAGCTTCGCCCGCGGCATGGAGCTTCGCGGCAAGTACGTGCTGATCGGCGAAGGCGTACGCGGTTCGCTCGCCAAGCAGCTGATCGCCCGCTACGACCTGCAGAAGGACCGCGAACCGCAGAAATACGGTCTGGGAATCAAGGAACTCTGGCAGGTGAAGCCGGAGAACCACAAACAGGGCCTCGTGCAGCACTCCTTCGGCTGGCCGCTGGGCCTGAGCACAGGTGGCGGCTCGTTCCTCTATCACCTCGAGGACAACACGGTCGCCGTCGGCTTCGTGGTGCACCTCAACTACAAGAACCCCTATCTCTATCCGTTCGAGGAATTCCAGCGCTTCAAGACGCATCCGGCGATCCGCGGTACCTTCGAAGGCGGCAAGCGCCTGTCCTACGGCGCACGCGCCATCACCGAGGGCGGCTATCAGTCGGTGCCGAAGCTGACCTTCCCCGGCGGCGCGCTGATCGGCTGTTCCGCCGGCCTCGTCAACGTCCCCCGCATCAAGGGCAGTCACAATGCTGTCCTCTCGGGCAAGATGGCGGCCGAGAAGATCGCCGCGGCGATTGCGGCCGGTCGGGCGAATGACGAGGTCGTCGAGATCGAAAATGAATGGCGGGCCGGCCCGATCGGGCAGGACCTCAAGCGCGTGCGCAACGTCAAGCCGCTCTGGTCGAAGCTCGGCACGGTGGCCGGCGTCGCGCTGGGCGGTCTCGACATGTGGACCAACCAGCTTTTCGGCTTCTCGTTCTTCGGCACGCTGAAGCACGGCAAAACGGATGCGCAAAGCCTGGAGCCGGCGGCAAAGCACAAGAAGATTGCCTATCCGAAGCCGGATGGCGTGCTGACATTCGATCGGCTGTCCTCGGTGTTTCTCTCCAACACCAACCACGAGGAGGACCAGCCGGTCCACCTGAAGGTGAAGGACATGGAGCTGCAGAAGCGCTCCGAGCACGACATCTATGCCGGGCCGTCCACACGCTATTGCCCGGCCGGCGTCTATGAATGGGTGGAGAAGGATGGCGAGGAGGTCTTCGTGATCAATGCGCAGAACTGCGTGCACTGCAAGACCTGCGACATCAAGGATCCGAACAGCAACATCACCTGGGTTCCGCCGCAGGGCGGCGAGGGGCCGGTCTATCCCAATATGTAAGTATATCCGAACATTTTAGGCTTATGCGAGCCGGGAAGACGCAGTTGCGGCGTCTTTAGAAAACGAAAACCCTCCCTTCCCGGCCAGCCTGACGAAACGTCGGGCCAGCGGGAAGGGAGGGTTTTTCTTTGTGAGGATCGATCAATGCACGGTCATCCATTCGCGGGCCGAGCGCAGCGCGATGGCGAGATCGGCCTTCGACATCGTGGCGGCGAGTTCGGCGCGCAGCTCGGCTGCCCGCTCGGAGCCCTTGATGGCGGCGATGTTCAGCCACTTGTGGGCGGCAACGACGTCGATGTCGCAGCCGCGGCCTGTGGCGTACATCAGGCCCATGTTGCAGAAGGCTTCCGCGCGGTTTTCGCCGGCGATCGTTGCGTAGGTGAAATTCTGGAGGTCGAAGCGTGCCATTGTCGTTGTCCCTGTTTCGTTAAAGCGTTTCTTCGTGCAGTCCCTGTTTCGACCCCTGAAAGCCCGGCCATCTGCGTGGCTCTTGATCTTCCGGAGGCTGTCGGCGGAGTGTTCGTCTCCGCTCGTCTTATGGGTTGGAGTATGCGGCACGGCCTTCAATTCCCGCTTAAAATGCATGCTTAACCTGCAGCAAACGAAGTTCAAACGATTGGTAAACTTGGGTTTTTGTTAAACATCCGGCCCCCTGCATTGCCGGGCTTTCGTCTTAAATTTTACGTATCTTTTACATCTCGATTTCAACGCTTCGTTCACCACGAAACGCTGAGCACCCTTCGCGACCGAAAAATATCGAGCGGCGCGATCTTTTCGAATCTGCCTTTTGACATTCCTTTTACGTTCACGTAATTTAGCAGGGAGACGCTCGGGAGGCGTCCTATGGAGGGAGATTTCATGAAGATCACACGGATCATGTCGGCCGCTATCCTCGGTTCGGCTCTTCTCGCACTGCCCGTTCTGGCGGCGGAGCCGATCGTCGGCAACTGGAAGACGGCGAGCGGCGAAACAGCCGCAATCGCCACCTGCGGCGGCAGCTTCTGCATCACGGTGAAGACCGGCAAGCATGCCGGAAAGAAGATCGGCACCCTGTCGGGCGCGGGCGAGGACTATTCCGGCGAAGTGACGGACCCCGACAACGACAAGACCTATAGCGGCTCGGCCGCCGTCGTCGGCAGCCAGCTGAAGCTGAAGGGCTGCGTGCTGAAGGTCCTCTGCAAGAGCCAGACCTGGAGCCGTCTGTAGGCCTACGCGAGGCGACGGCGGTTAGCGTCGCCGCCGCACAATGCGGCAACGATAAAGGAATGAAGCTTTCCCGGTTTACCGGGAAAGCTGGGATCTAGACGAAGAGAGAGTTACCCTCTCGATCCACCCTACTGCGCGCGCTGGCCAAACAGGATCTTCTGCGCATCCTTGTCTTCCGACAGATGCTTCTGCCGCTCGCGCTCTTCACGACCGACATCGAAGCCGGCGATGACGGCGGGGCGGGCCGAAAGGGTCTCGAACCAGCGCTGTAGGTGCGGGAAGTCGTTGAGGTCCTGTCCGCCGCTTTCATACTGGCGCACCCAGCCCAAGCAGGCCATGTCGGCGATCGAATACTCGGTAGCCAGAAACTCGCGATCCGCAAGGCGCCGGTTCATGACGCCGTAGAGGCGATTGACCTCATTCGTATAGCGATCGATGCCATAGGCGATCTTTTCCGGGGCGTAGTGGCGGAAGTGGTTGGCCTGTCCGGCCATCGGCCCCAGCCCGCCCATCTGCCAGAACAGCCACTGATCGACATCCACACGCGCACGTTCGTCGCTCGGATAGAATTTGCCGGTCTTGCGGCCGAGATATTGCAGGATGGCACCGGACTCGAACACGGAGATCGGCGAGCCACCCGGACCATCGGGATCGACGATGGCCGGCATGCGGTTGTTCGGGGCGATCTTCAGGAAGTCCGGCGCGAACTGCTCGCCCTTGGAGATGTTGATATATTTGACCGCATAGGGAAGGCCGAGTTCTTCCAGCATGATGGTGATCTTCCAGCCGTTGGGGGTCGGCCAGTAGTAGAGGTCTATGGGTGCGGACATCATGGTCTCCGGTCTCTTGCATGCATCGGGTTCGGCGCTAACCTAGCGCAGAAACCTGCGAACCGAAACCGTTCGTGCGCGATGATCGGTCCCGATCGTGCCGGAGAGGTGATGCGGAATGAGGGGTGCTGGAGACGTCCGAGAAGCGGAATCGCTGCGATGCAGCATTCAACCTGAACGGCACATGAACCGACCTCTCAGCTAGAATTCAGTTTGCCTGTGCGAAAAGACGGTCATCGAACCAACACCAACCCAATTGCTTCGAACGGATCGACTGTCATGGATATTCTTGCCCGCCGCCTCACCATCATCAGCGCTCTCATGGTCGTCTTCGCCATGAGCCTGGCCGCAGCCGTCAGCGCCGACACCGAGCGCCGCCGTCAGCACGATTACACCACGACCCTCGCGGACTGCACCGCCCACACCGCCCAGTTCTGCCAGGCCAAGCTCTGAGGCTTGTTGATGTGAGAGCGCTCGATCCGGCGCGACGATGAGACGGGACCCGCCACAGGTTGGCGGGTTACACGGTAGACGCACCGTCCAGACGGGTGCCTTCATGCGCAAATCGGCTTGTGTCCGCTCCCGCATTCCGGTCATCTAGCGGAATGTTCGCGCTCCCTTTCTCCACCATCCTCCTCTATGCGCTTGCGGCTCTGTTCGAGATCGCAGGCTGTTTCAGCCTCTGGGCGTGGATGCGTCTCGGGCGGTCTGCGCTCTGGCTCATTCCCGGCATTGCCAGTCTGGTCGCCTTTGCCTGGCTTCTGACGTTCAGCCCGCAGCCGGCGGCGGGGCGCAGTTTTGCGGCCTATGGCGGTATCTATATCGCGGCGTCGGTCCTGTGGATGTGGCTGGCGGAAGGCGTTCGCCCGGATCGCTTCGATCTCGCGGGCGTGCTGCTAGCGCTTGCCGGTACGCTCGTCATCATCGCGCCTGCGCGCGGATAGCTGCATATGGGCCAATCAATTGCGCCAGAGCATTTCCAGCCGAAGCGAAATCGCTTCGGCGTCGGACAATGCGGCAAAAACAGGAGAATAGAGCATTTCCGGTGAACCCGTGTTCACCGGAAATGCTCTAGTTCGTCTTCAACTTGTCGTTTGCTTGTCAATTGCGGCGTCCTATAATGCCGCATGAGCGCACGAATCTCTTCCATCCAAGCCCTTCCCACCGCAATGCCGGAGGCCTTCGAGCCGCAGACATTCGATGATCCGGTCAAGGCCGTCGATGCGCTGACGGCGCTCTACGAGCGCAACACGAATTTCCTCGTGGATGGCTTCACGGCGCTCGGTAAGGGTGTTGCCGCGAGCCGGTTTCGCGCCTGCTATCCGCAGGTCAGCATGGAAACCTCCAGCTTCGGCCATGTCGATTCGCGCCTGTCATACGGCCATGTCACGGCGCCGGGCGTCTACACGACCACGGTCACGCGCCCGAAACTCTTTCGCCACTATCTGAAGGAACAGCTCGGCCTGTTGATCCGCAACCACGGCACCGGCATCACCGTGTCGGAATCCTCGACGCCCATTCCGCTGCATTTCGCCTTCGGCGAAGGCGCGCATGTCGAGGCATCGCTGGCCGAAAACATCGATGTGCCCCTGCGCGACCTGTTCGACACGCCCGACCTTTCGACCACCGACGACGAGATCGCCAACGGCGCCTACGAGCCCGGCCCCGGCGAGCCGTTTCCGCTGGCCCCGTTCACGGCGCAGCGCATCGATTACTCGCTCGCGCGCCTCAGCCACTACACCGCGACCAGTGCGGCGCATTTCCAGAATTTCGTGCTCTTCACCAATTACCAGTTCTATATCGACGAGTTCTGCGTCTGGGCGCGCAAGCAGATGGCGGAAGGCGGCAATGGCTATACGGCTTTCGTCGAGCCGGGAAACATCGTGACGCAAGCCGGCTCCGATGAGCCGGATAGCGACCTGACGCTCGCCCGCCTGCCGCAGATGCCGGCCTATCACCTGAAGAAGAAGGGCCATGGCGGCATCACCGTCGTCAATATTGGCGTCGGTCCCTCCAATGCGAAGACGATCACCGACCACATCGCCGTGCTGCGTCCGCATGCCTGGCTGATGCTCGGCCACTGCGCCGGCCTGCGCAACAGCCAGGCGCTGGGCGATTATGTCCTGGCGCATGCATATGTCCGCGAGGACCACGTGCTGGATGACGATCTGCCGGTCTGGGTGCCGATCCCGGCACTCGCCGAAGTGCAAATGGCGCTGCAGGAGGCCGTTGCGGAAACCACGGGGTATGAGGGCTACGACCTGAAGCGCATCATGCGCACCGGCACGGTCGCCACCATCGACAACCGCAACTGGGAGCTTCGCGACCAGCGCGGCCCGGTCAAGCGGCTCTCGCAATCCCGCGCCATCGCGCTCGACATGGAATCCGCCACCATCGCCGCCAACGGCTTCCGCTTCCGCGTGCCCTATGGAACGCTGCTCTGCGTCTCCGACAAGCCACTGCACGGCGAGCTCAAACTGCCGGGCATGGCCACAGCGTTCTACAAGAATCAGGTTAGCCAGCACCTGCAGATCGGTATTCGCGCGCTGGAGAAGCTGGCGGCCATGCCGCCGGAAAAGTTGCATTCCCGCAAGCTGCGCAGCTTCTTCGAAACGGCCTTCCAGTAGCGCGGTAAGGCTGTGCCGGTCGGCGTTGGGTGTACCCCTCGCTAGGCCGTCATGCCGGGTGCCGGCGCCACGGCGGCGGCCTGAGGCGCCACCGGACTGCCGACCAGCAGCTTCAGCTCGCCGGCGTGGATCTTGATCTCCACATCGCCGCGAAGCCGCAGCAGTTCGCCGTCGATGACGCAATTGATCTTGTGCTTGCGGGCATCCGGAAAATAGAGCTCGACCTGCTTGACGCTCATCTCGGTGATCAGCGTGCTCTCGCGAAACTTGCCGCGCAGGATGTCGAACACGAGGCGTCCAACGCCCGGCGGGGTGAGGGGCGGGGCGGTATAGAAGCCAAGGTGACCGCCGGTCAGGTCGTCCGCATACATCAGCGAATTGGCGCCGAAATGATTGTTGGAGACGGACAGGGCCGAGACCTTCCGACGCTCCGTCACGCCATCCGCGCGAAACTCGATCTTGAACTGCGGCGGGTTGAAGACCACGCCGATCGCTGCGCGGGTGCTGGCGGAAATCTTGCCGAGGCGTGAGGCGAAGCTGTAGGATTCTCTGTAGCGCACCATGCGCGCATGCAGGCCCATGGAGAACTGGTGCACGAAGGCGCGGCCATTGGCACTGCCGATGTCGCCGTCGATCACCTCGCCATTGGCCAGCACGTCGAGAACCTTCCAGATATCGAGCGGCAGCTTCAGCGAGCGCGCAAACAGGTTCATGGTTCCCGCGGGCACGACGCCGAGCGGCAGCCCGCTTTTCCACGCAACGCCGGCCGCAGCCGAAATCGTCCCGTCGCCGCCCCCGGCGATCATCGCATCCAGATCGTCCCGGTTCGCCGCCCTTTTCAGTTCGGCTTCCATATCGCTGCCCGACACCACGGCGATCTCGATCTCGTGGCCGGCCGACCGGAACGCCTCGTCCATCGCCTTGGTGTAAAGGCCCATGTCGGTGGTGCGAAAGGTGCCGCCGTCGCTATTCAGTATGGCTTTGAGCTTCATGCGGATCCCGGCTTTGTCTGAGCACAAGGCTGGGCGAAACCGGGAAAACCCCGGCCTGTCCCTCTTGCCGGATCGTATATGCGGCGTCCGTCACCGGGTTCAAGATGATGGCAGGCGGACGAGCCCTGCTTATTTCGCATCCGCGCATAAAGGCCGAATGCTCAGGCCGAGGCCTGCAGCACCACGACCTGGCCGCCAGCCTTCACACGCCCGTAAAGATCGACCACATCGTGATTGAGCATGCGCACGCACCCGCTCGACATCGCGTGGCCGATCGACCGCGGCTGGTTCGTGCCGTGAATGCGGAACATCGTGTCGTTGCCGTTGCGATAGAGATAGATCGCGCGGGCCCCGAGCGGATTGTTGGGGCCGCCCGGCAAGCCGCCGGCATATTTCAGGTTCCGGCCCGGATCGCGCCGGATCATGTTGGGCGTCGGCGTCCAGCTCGGCCATTCCGCCTTGCGGCCGATATAGGCATTGCCAGCCAGCGCATAGCCTTCGCGGCCGACGCCAATGCCGTAGCGCATGGCACGGCCGTTATCGAGAACGTAGTAGAGTCGCCGCGCCGGCGTATCGACCACGATGGTGCCCGGTGCGGTGGCCGAGACATAAGCGACCTCCTGCCGGCGCAGTTCCGGCTCGATCTGGTCCAGCGGCACGGCGGGCAGGGGGAATCGCTCGTCTGGTAGGGCCGCATAGTTCAGCCGGGCGAGGGACCCGGTATCGGCACAGCCGGCGAGAAGAGCGGAAAAGCCGAGCAGCAGGCCGCGGCGGGAGATGGACATGGACTGGCCTCGATTGTGGTGATTCTGTGGAGACCAAAATGCGGAGTTTATGGTTAACAGCCGGTAAACACGCGCCACCGGGCGTTGTCATCGCGGCATGCCTTGGCGAAACGTGACGGCGTGTCATTCTTTGTGACATCCCGGTCACAGGCGGGAGCGGATCGTTTCAGCCTCTCGCGCGTTATGAACGGCCAAACGCATTTCCGCCCTAACTCGGGTCGATGTCCGTATCTCGTTCTGACAGGAGAAAATCATGAACAAATCCCTCGCCAGCATCGTCTGCGCTGCAGCCATCGCTTCCGGCACCCTGCCGGTCGTGGCCGCCGACCTCGCCCCTGCACAATCCTATTCCGATTCCGGCGCCCGCAACGGCGTGAAGATCGGTTACCTCGATTGCACCATCGCCGGTGGTGCCGGTTACATTCTCGGCTCGTCCAAGGAGGTCAATTGCGCCTTCAAGTCGACCATCGACGGCGAGCCTGTCGACGACTACTCCGGTGCCATGCGCAAGCTGGGCGTCGATCTCGGCTTCACCACGGAAGGTCGCCTGATCTGGGCCGTTCTCGCGCCGACAGCCGGTTACCACCATGGTTCGCTGGCCGGCCTTTACCAGGGCGCATCGGCTGAAGCTACGGTCGGCCTTGGCGTCGGTGCCAACGTCCTCGCTGGCGGTACGTCGGGCTCGATCCATCTGCAGCTCCTGAGCCTTCAGGGTCAGGTCGGCCTGAACATCGCAGCCGCAGGCACATCGATGACGCTGACCTCGGTCAACTGATTACCGACAACGTCGAATAGAAAAGAGCGCGTGGCCTCAGGCCGCGCGCTCTTTTCGTTTCCGGTGACCAATGATGTGTCGCCTCAGGCCTTGGAAAGCCGGTCGAGGACACGCGGCAGAGCGCCCGCAAAAGCGTCCATTTCCGCCTCGGGTCCGGCACTCACCCGGATGCAGCGGTTGAGGGGTGCCGCACCCGGCATACGGATGAACACACCGGCCTCATCCATCAGCCCATCCACAATGGCACGCGCGAAGGCTGCATCCCGACCGCAGTCGATGGTCACGAAATTCGTGGCCGACGGCAGAGCCTTCAGGCCCGCTCGGCTGGCAATGTCCGCGATCGTTGCGCGGGAGGCGGCAATGCGCGCGATGACGGTCTGCAGATAGGCCTGATCGTTCAACGCTGCTTCAGCCGCTGCCGTGCCGATCCGGTTCATCCCGAAATGGTTGCGGATCTTGTCGAAGGCGGCCGCCGTTCCCGGCGTGGAGATTGCATAGCCGACCCGCGCCCCGGCAAGGCCGTACGCCTTCGAGAAGGTCCGCGTCCGGATAATGTTCGGCCGATCAATGAGGGCGGCGAGGTCCGGCAGCGTGCCCGCCGGCGCCGTTTCGCCATAGGCCTCGTCCAGCACCAGCAACGTCGTTTCCGGCAAAGCCAGTGCAAACTGCACGATGCTCCCGGCATCCCACCAGCTGCCCATGGGATTATCGGGATTGGCGAGGTAGACGAGCGGCGCATCCTCGCGCCGGACGGCTTCCAGCAGGCCTTCGAGATTTTCCCGGTCGTTGCCATCGTAGGGCATGGTCACCAGCCGGCCCCCGTGGCCTGCAACGTGGAAATTGAACGTGGGATAACCGCCGAGCGACGTCACCACTGGCATGCCGGGCTCGATGACCAGCCGCACGATCTGGCCGAGCAGCCCATCGATCCCTTCGCCGATCGCCAGATTGTCCGGCCGCACACCGAGATGATCGGCAAGCGCCTGCTTCAGATCGAAATTTTCGGGATCGTTATATTTCCAGACACTGGTGAGGGCCGCCGTCATGGCCTCGATCACGCTCGGCGCCGGCCCGAAGCCGCTTTCATTCGCCCCGATCCGCGCCGTCAATCGCGCATGCCGCTGGCGCTCGATGGCTTCCGGCCCGACGAAGGGCACGGTCGCGGGAAGGGAACGAGCAAGGGGCGTAAAACGGGCAAAGGCTGACATGATGGGTCCGATGATCATGAAGATCAGCCACCCTAGCAGAAACCACAGCGCCGGAAACGGTCCGCCGCCGTGATCAACCGCTAATCACGCATCTCCTTATCCGCAATCGGACCAGGATCAAGCGGCAGCATCACCCAGCCAACGCACAGCCATAAGACCACACGCAGCGCCGAGCGCGGTGAGGAAGGTGCCCCAGATCATGTCCACCACGCTCAGCATCGCGGGCCAGTTTCTCAAGGTCGAGAGGTTGGTGATATCGTAAGTGCCATAGGCTGCGAGACCCAGCACGGCGCCATAGCCGATGGTGGTCATCATCGATCCCGCGCGCAGGCCCGGGAGAACGGCGAGAATGACGATGGCGGCGGCGAAGAACAGGTAGAAAACGGCAGCGACGGTCAGATTCGGCTGCGGCGACATCAAGTCGCCGAGCTGGTCGCGATAGAATGTTCGCGCCACCAGACCCAGCCACACGGCATCGACGACGAGGAAGGAGAGAAGGGTACCGGCATAGGCAATCAGATAGGTCTTCATCGTCGCGCTCCTGTTTCGCACGTCTACGAAGGCCGGGCAGCACCGGATTACCGAATGCTGCGTCATTGATGGGGCACCAAGGTGGGAATGTGGCCGGTGAGTCGTGTTTTAGCGGTTGGCGATGCTGTTCTGCGCGAAATCCATGCGGATGAGCTGCCGAATGACGTCTTGCGACAGCTGCATGTTGAAGCGAACGCCGAGTTCCGAGCCTGCCCGGTGAACGACGGTGCTGCCGATCTCTTCGGGAAAGCCGACGATCTCCACGAAGAAATGCTGGGGCAAGGATACGGCGGGATTGAAGTCGATCATCGCGCCGCCAATCGAGATATGGCGCAGCAGGCCGTTATATTTCGTCTTTGGCTTCAGATGCTGGCCGACGACGAGGATGCGGCACGGCCGTTCGACGAAAAAGTGCTTGTAGGTTGCACTCGTCTGCCCCGGACGGGCCTCCGCCCTGTGCATGATCATGGACATGGGATTGCTCCGGAAAAGGGGTCGCTCGGTCGCTGGTTCCGCCAAGCCTTAGGCCATGAAGCTTGTTTCGAGCTTGCTTTTTGGTTGCGGGAACGCGCGCTTTCGAAGCGGTCATTTGCCCCAGCGATTCCGTCAGGGCCGCTTCGTTCCGTCTTCAATGAGATACTGATATGTAAGTTGGAGGTTCCATTATTCGGGTTTCTCCGTTAGAAAAATTCGCAGGAGGAGATGTTTTCAACAGGGGCACGGTGCTTTCCGGCGCTGTCCTTCAGGTAGGACCGATGAAAAAATTTCTCTTTAAGAACGAAGTGACCTCGGGCGACAAGCTTTCGACGGGCGACCTGCAGAATTTGCTGAACGGCTTTCTCCTTTTTAACGAGGCCGACTATATCCGCGCCAATCCCGACGTCCGCCAGGCCGTCCAGAGAGGCGACTTCCCTTCAGGATTTTCGCATTTCCAGGAACGAGGCAACATGGAACGCCGCTTTCCCGGCTTCAACGGCTTCAAGTGGGACGATTACGTCAAGGCCAATGCCGACCTCGCGCATTTTCGCGAAGATCCCTCTCCGGAGGCACGCGCCAAGGCGCACTTCAAGGAAAGCGGATACGCCGAAGGTCGCCGGCTCGAGCCCTGACAGGCATTTTGCGCCGCTCCGAGGAGAGGCGTAACCGGCACAGGCCGCAATGACGAGAGCTGCGCGCCCGCGCGTCTCTCACTCGTCCTCAAACCATCTCATCTTTACCGCCGATCAGCGATATCATTGTAGGAAAGACCAAATAGCCCTTGATCCCCACGAGGATTGATCCTATCAGGGGCCTCGACGGAGAGGTGGCCGAGTGGTCGAAGGCGCTCCCCTGCTAAGGGAGTATACCCGGAAGGGTATCGTGGGTTCGAATCCCATCTTCTCCGCCACTATTTTCATTCATTTCATTGTGTTTTTTGAAGAGTCGGCTCCAGTATCGAATCCCGAAAAGCCTCAAGCCGGTTCTCGGTCAATCTTTTAAGTGGCAAGCCGATCAACGCGTATCGGTTCTTCGGCGTCCAGAGCTTGGCGCACGTGCTCGCTGCCGCACAGCCCGACCGTCATAGCCGATCTGCTGGTCGGCCTGCATTCCCGTCCTAGAACCAGCCGACCGATTCGGCCGTTCGCGGGCTCTTCTGAGGCCCACGTTGTTACGATTTGCGCCCTCGACCGGAACCGGCTGCTTGCCGGGATGGCTTGGCCGTATCGGAAAAACCCGGGTGCTTACCTTTGATCCATGCGACGAATTTCTGCATGGCAGGATCTCCGAGGATGGCGTCGATCGTTGAGAATGTCTTTGCGAGTTGGGAATCCGCGAAGGTCGCGTGTATCTGATCGTGGCAGATCCGGTGCAAGACGACGGTTTTCTTGCCGCCTTTGCTCTTCGGGACGAGATGATGCGCGACCGTTTGATCATCCGGGATGATTCGCTCACAGATCGGACACAGCACGGGCGGCAAGGCCTCAATGTCCCATGCAGATAAGTCATCTCTCTTCTTACGGGCCATTGGTCTTGGATCGCTTTCCGGGCGTTGGCTGTGTCGGAAAAATGTCAGCAGGAACGAACGCATTCGCTCCTGCTACGGAGCCTGAAGGACATTAAAAGCAGCGGTAATCCGTCGACAGTCTGTGGATATGGTCCGCTCCGATTCCGCAGCAGCCACCGATGATGCTGGCACCGGATGCCGCCCACCGCTTTGCCCATTCGCCGTAAGCGGCGGGCCCGAGATCCTCGCGAACCTCGGTCAGCGTGGCGTTAGCCTCCGCGTCGTCCTGCTGGGAGGGGAACGCGTTGGCGTAGACGCCGACCTGGATATCGACGCCCAGGCCTTCGAACGTCGAGCGGGCCGCTGCGATGGCGGCCTCCATGACCTCTGGCATGCTGCAATTGAACAGCATCGCCTCCGCACCGACGGACGCTGCCAGTTCGGCTGCGGCCTTGACCGTCTCGTTGGAGCGGAGAAGCGGCTCGGGCATCTGCGAGACCGGAAGATCGTCACGGAGCGTGAACGACAGCCAGAGCGGCTTGCCTGTCTCCTTCGTCGCCTGATGCGCGGCGCGGGCTTCGGCAAGGCTGCTCTGCGTTTCGGCGAGCCACAGATCGACCGACGGCGCCATGCCCTCCACGAGCACGTCGAGGTAGCGGCCGGCAAGGGCGGGGTTGAAAAGGTCCGGCTGGTAGGAGCCGAAAACGGGCGGAAGGGAACCGGCAACGAGGATCTTGCGATCGCGGCTGGCGTCCGCCGCGTCGCGCGCGAGGCGGCCGGCACGGGCGGCCAGCATGGCACCATCCGCTTCGAAACGCGCGTCGCCGATATGGAAGGGGACCACGGCATAGCTGTTGGTGGTGATGACGTCGGCACCGGCCGCAATGTAGTTGTCGTGCACCGTCCGCACAGTGTCCGGCGCTTCCATCAGCGCGAGCGCGGACCATTCCGGCTGCCGGAAGGGCGCGCCGATGCGCTCGAGTTCGCGGCCCGTACCACCGTCCAGAATCAGCCCGTGCTTCGTCATGCGATCATTCCTTTGCTTCACGTCCCGCGTCACGGTTTGGGCATTTCGGATCGGTTGCGTCCCGCGATGGCATCATCGAGCCAGCCGGGGCGCATTTCGGGGACCGATGCGATCAGCCTTTCCGTATAGGGATCGAATGGCGGTGCGAGCACGTCGGCTTTCCCACCGCTGCGTACCACCTTGCCGCCGAGCATCACAACGACGCTGTCGGCGATAGACCGCACGATCGCAAGATCATGCGTTATGAACAGATAGGATGTTCCGGCCTCCCTTTGCAAGCGCATCAGCAGGTCGAGAATGCCGTCTGCCACCAGCGGATCGAGCGCCGATGTCGGCTCGTCGCAGATGATGAGCTTCGGGTCGGCCGCCAGCGCGCGGGCGATACAGACGCGCTGCTTCTGACCGCCGGAAAGCTCGGCGGGATACCGGTCGCGGAGGGTGGACGGCAGCTCGATCTGGTCGAGCAGCGTTGCGACGCGCTGTCTTAAAGCCGGCCCCTTCAGCCCGAAATAGAAGGCAAGGGGCCGCGACAGGATCGCCTCGACCGTCTGGCGCGGATTGAGCGCGAGGTCAGGGATCTGGTTGACGATCTGGATGTTGCGGTGGGTCTCGGCATTCCGTGCGGCAAGCGCCGGCGCCAGTACCGCGCCGTCGAACTGCAACTGTCCCGACCATGCGGGAAGAAGCCCCGTGATCACGCGCGCGAGCGTCGATTTCCCCGATCCGGACTCGCCGACCACGGCCAGCGTTTCGCCACGCATGAGGTCGAGGCTGACATCGTCGAGGATGGAGACGCCCTTGGCATAGCCGGCCTTTATGCCGGAGACCCGCAGGAGGACATCGCCGCCGCGAGCCTGAGACGGCTTTTCTGCCCGGCGCAGCGAAACAAGGCGCTTGGTGTAGTCTTCATGAGGTGCCTGAAAGATCCGCTCGACAGGACCGCGCTCGACCATCCGGCCGTTACGCAGCACGAGGATCTCGTCGGCGACCTGGGCGACGACGGCCAGATCGTGCGAGATGTAGAGGGCGGCGGTGCCGGTTTTCGAGATCGCATGCTTGATGGCCGCGAGGACGTCGATCTGCGTTGTCACGTCCAGCGCCGTCGTCGGCTCGTCGAAGACGATCAGTTCCGGGTTCGGGCAAAGCGCCATGGCGGTCATGGCCCGCTGCAGCTGCCCGCCGGAGGCCTGATGCGGATAGCGGTCGCCGAAATGTGCCGGGTCCGGCAATCCGAGCAGCGCAAAGAGCGCTTTGGCGCGTTCCGTTGCCTCCGCGCGCGGCATCAATCGGTGCCAGAGCGTCGCTTCGATCACCTGGTCGATCAGCCGGTGCGCCGGGTTGAAGGCCGCTGCTGCGGATTGTGCGACATAGGTGACGGAGGCACCCCGCAGAAGCCGGGCATCCCGTCGTGCTGGCTTCAGAATGTCGCGGCCGTTCAGTTCGGCGAGGCCGCCGGTGATCCGCAGGCCCTGCCGCGCATGGCCGAGGGAGGCGAGCCCGATGGTGGACTTGCCGGCGCCGGACTCGCCGATCAGGCCGAGCACGCGACCCTTTTCGAGCGTGAACGACACCTTGTCGACGATGACAGTCGCACCGGCCTTGATTTCGAGGTCGGTGACGTTCAGCAGGAGCTCAGCCATTGCGGCGGGACCCCTTCAGGCTGGTCGTCTTCTGGAGCATCCAGTCGACGACGAGGTTGATGCAGATCACCAGAATTGCGATGGCGGCGCCCGGAATGAGCGCGGCGAAGACGCCGAACAGCAGCCCGTCCTTGTTTTCCTTCACGAGGCTGCCCCAGTCGGCAATAGGCGGCTGCACGCCGAGACCGAGGAACGACAGCGTCGACAGAAACAGGATCGCGAAGGCGAAGCGAAGGCCGAGTTCGGCGAGCAGCGGCGAAAGCGCATTCGGCAGGATTTCGCGCAGGATCACCCAGCGCCAGCTCTCGCCGCGCAACCGTGCGACCTCGACGTAATCCAGAACGACGAGATCCGCTGCGATGGCGCGGCTGACGCGGAAGACGCGCGTGGCTTCGAGCGTCGCCATGACGAGAACCAGCACCACCATGGTCTTCGGCAGCACCGCAAGCACGACGAGGGCGAAGATCAGCGTCGGTATGGCCATCATCAGATCGTTGAGGCGCGAAAGCACCTGATCGATCCACCCGCCGCGAACGGCGGCGTAGAAGCCGAGAAGAACCCCAAGAAGAAATGCGATGGCGGTCGAGAGAGCGGCGATGACGAAGGTGACCCGCGCGCCCCAGACGAGGCGGGAGAAGAGATCGCGACCGATATTGTCCGTGCCGAGCAGCGCATTTGCCGACGGCGGGTCCCAGACGCCGCCTACCACGGCGGACACGGGATGCGGCGCGAGCCACGGCGCGAAGGCTGCGAGCAGAACGAAGGCGGCAGTGCCGAGAAGGCCGATGACCGCCATGGGCGTCAGGGGAGGCAGCCGGCTCATCGCGGATGCCTCAGGCGCGGATTGGCGATGACGGAGATCATATCCGCGACGATGTTGAGAAGAATGTAGATCGCCGCGAAGACGAGGCCGGCGGCCTGCACCACGGGCACGTCGCGCTTTGCCACGTGATCGACGAGGTACTGTCCCATGCCGGGATAGACGAAGATCACCTCGACCACGACGACGCCGACGACGAGGTAGGCGAGATTGAGCGCGACGACGTTGACGATGGGCGACACGGCATTGGGCAGCGCGTGCTTCCACACGATGCGCGACCATGGCAGCCCTTTGAGAAGCGCCGTTTCGATATAGGGTGAGGCCATGACGTTGAGGAGCGCCACGCGCGTCATCCGCATCATGTGGCCGACCACGGCCAGAACCAGTGTGAGGCACGGGAGGAGCGTCACGACGAGCCGCTGCCCGAGGGACATGCTATCCGAAACGGTGGCGCTGCTCGGCAGCCAGAAATGCGTCACCGAGAAGTAGGCGATCAACAGGTAGCCCGCGAAGAATTCCGGAAGCGAAACGGCGCTGAGCGTCACGAGGCCTATGGTGCGATCGATCCAGCTTCCCGCGTGAAGGGCGGACAGAATGCCAAGACCGATGGACAGAGGCACGGCGATCACGGCGGCCATCGCCGCCAGCAACAGCGTATTCTTGAGGCGTGGGGCGATGCTTTTGGCGATGTCCTGCCGGTTGCTGTAACTGCGGCCGAAATCGCCGGTGACGGCGCCGCCCAGCCACTTGACGTAGCGAACGGCCGCCGGCTGCTCAAGACCCAGTTCCTGCCGAATACTCGCAACCGCCTCCGGCGTCGCCTGCTGGCCGAGCATGGCGGTTGCGACATCGCCCGGCAGGATCTGCGTGCCGGCAAAGATGACGAGCGACACCGCCCAGAGCAGCACCAGACCGAGCGCAAGCCGCCTGCCGAGCATCGCCCACAGGCTGAGACCCCTGGCCTTCGGTGCTGCGAGCACGGACATGACCTTGATGTCTGCTTCGATTCCATCAGCCAAGGAGAAGACGCCTGTGTTGCAAGAGTTGAAGCACTGGCGCTAACGCGATCCCGCGCGCGATGCAACGAGAGATGCACGTTTCGACCGTAAAGCCACCCGGACTTGCTCCGGGTGGGGGTTGTCATACGGTTTCCGGTCTGATCAACCGGAAACCGTATCAGATGCGCTTTCCGCTCAGGCGTTGAGCCAGACGCGCTCCGTGATGCGATAGCCGCTGAGATCGCCGCCGCCGGGAACCGGCACGTAACCGCCGATCTTGTCGGAAGCTGCGGCGATGTTGTCAACGAAGAGGGGGATCAGTTCGCCGCCTTCGTCGACCAGTTTCACCTGCAGGTCGTGGTAGATCTGCTTGCGCTTCGTCTCGTCCAGTTCGACGCGGGCGGCCGCCAGCAGCTTGTCGAAGGCTTCGTCCTTCCAGGCCGTCTCGTTCCACGGCGCGTCGGACTGCAAGATCAGCGACAGCATGGCATCGGCTGTCGGCCGAACGGACCAGTTGGAGGCGACGAAGGGCTTCTTGAGCCAGACCTCGTCCCAATAGCCGTCGGAGGGCACGCGCTCGACATCGATGGTGATGCCGGACTTCGCGGCAGACGCCTGAAACAGCTGGGCTGCATCGACCGACCCCGGAAAGCCGTTGTCGGACACGCTGAGCTGAATGCCACCGGGCGAACCGGCCTTCTTGAAGTGGAAGGCGGCCTTGTCGGCATCGTAGGGACGCTGGGGAATGTCCTTGGCGAAATAGGGATTCCAGGACGCGATCGGGTTGTCGTTGCCGATGGCACCGGTGCCGACCAGAAGGCTCTTTTGCAGCTCTTCGCGATCGATCGCATATTTCAGCGCGAGCCGCAGATCGACATTGTCGTAAGGCGCCGCGTCCACCCGCATGGGGAAGCAGAACATCGTGTTTTCCTGCGAGCGCAGGATCTGCACGCCGGGGCGCGCGCTCAGGCGGCTCAAGGCACGCGGCTCGACGCGGTTGATGATGTGCACCTGCCCGCTGAGCAGTGCGGCCATGCGCGCCGTCGCGTCGCTCATGGCGATCGTCTCGACGGAATCGACAAAGGCGCGGTCCGATGCCCAATAGTTCGGGTTGCGCTTGGTCAGCGCGCGAACGCCGGGCTGGAAGTCTTCGAGAACGAAAGCGCCGGTGCCGACGCCCTTGTCGAAATCGCCGCCATCCGGGCCGATGCCCATGTGATAATCCACCAGCGCTGCCGGGAAATCCGCATTGCCGGCGCTCAGCGTCACCGTCACCTCATGCGCGTCGGTCGCCTTGATGTCGGTCACGGCCAGAAGCTGGCCCTTGCCGCCGGAATTGCTCTTTTCGCCACGATGATGGTTCAGCGAGTAGACGACGTCCTGTGCCACGAGTTCCTTGCCATTGTGGAACTGGATGCCCTTCTTCAGCTTGAACACCCAGGTGCTGGCATCCGGCGTCGCCGCTTCCCAGCTTTCGGCCAGAGCGCCGATCAGCTTTCCATCCGGCCCAAGCTCCAGCACCGTGTTGAAGAGCTGGAAGCCGACCGTGTACATATAGGCTTCGGTATAAAAGGCCGGGTCGAGCCTGTCGGAGCTCGAAGCCGTATCGAGACCGAGAACGAGATGCCCGCCCTTGACCGGTGCCGCCTGTTGCGCGCGCGCTGCACCGGGAAGGAGCAAGCCGCCGGCCGAGAGCGTTGCGGACAACAGCCCCGCATTTTGCAGGAGCCGGCGACGCGTGGGCTGCAGGAAGCTCGAAGGTGTGTGGTCCGGCATCGGTAATCCGTTCTGGCAAAATGCGTTTCATGGCCGAAAGCGGGAGCCCACGGCGTTCAGAGCTACTTAGCTGTATCGAATGCCACAATCCCGCAATATCGTTCTAAACTTGCTCTCTGAAAGAGAAGAAAATGCAGATCGGCCCCTGTCCGACACCGTGAACTCCTGCCTCACGACAGCAGCCGGGCAGCTGCAAGCGAGAGCGCGACGACCCCGTTGACGATGCAGCCTTCGTCGGGCTGGTAATCCGAATTGTGAAGCTGATCGTTTCGCCCGTCCTGTCCGGCACCCACGCCCAGCTGGAACGCGGGCACCCGCGCTCCGACCAGTGCGAAATCTTCCGCGCCGAGGTTTGAAGCACGGGGATGGACGACATCGCCGAAATGATCGCGAATGGCCGACATCGTCAGCTTCAAGAGACGGTCGTCGGAGACGAGAGACGGAACGCCGCGCACGAAATTGATTGCGCAACGCACCCGCATCGACGCTTCCAGACCCGCACAGACACGCCGGATCGCAGCCTCGATGACATCGCGGGATGCCGGATCCTGGCAACGCACGGTTCCCATGATGGCCACGCTGTCGGGAATGATGTTGTGGGTATCGCCGCCGTGGATGGAGCCGATGGTGAGCACGGCCGGCTGCATGGGATCGACTTCGCGCGAGATGATCGTCTGGAGCTGCGTGATCAGTTGCGCGGTGGCAACGACGGGGTCGATGGCCAGATGTGGCCGCGCGGCGTGGCCAGAGGCTGCGTGAAGGGTGATTTCGAACTCGTCGGACGAACCGTTCGCGATGCCTTCGACGAAGCTGAAGGTCCCGACCGGCTCATCGGGATGATTGTGAAAGCCGAGCGCGAAATCGACATCGTCGAGAACGCCATCGGCGATCATCGCCGCCGCGCCGCTCTCCTGTGTTTCCTCGGCAGGCTGGAACATCAGCTTGATATTGCCGCGAAGCTGCGGCGCGATTTCCTTGAGGACGGCGCCGATCCCGATCAGGGTCGCGGTGTGAAGATCATGTCCGCAGGCATGCATCCGCCCATCGACAGCGCTGGCAAAGGGCAGCCCGGTTTGCTCCCGGATCGGCAGGGCGTCCATGTCGGCGCGAATCAGGAGGGTCGGGCCGGGCGCTCCCCCCTTGATGGAACCGACTACGCCGGTTCGCCCGACGCCCGTCACATGCTCGATCCCAAGCCCCGACAGTTCCCGCGCCACAACGGCTGCCGTTCTCTCGACATTGAAGCCGACTTCGGGATGCATGTGCAGATCGCGACGGATGGCGACAAGCTGTGCCTCTCGATCGCGGGAAACGGTGTCGATGAAGCTGTTGAGATCATTCCGAAGCATGTCGATATCAAGGTCTCTTGTTTGAGGCGGATGGGTTCACGTTATGCGGCCAGTGCCGATACGTCCAGCATGGCGCATTGCTCTTCGGCCTCTCGATTTTCCCGCATTCGCCAACCGTCGACGTCTGGTTCTGACAGCGGCGAGCCGAATGCCACCCCTTGATCGTTTGCCCGGCTGGCGCCACATATGGGGCGAAAGGATGATCGTGATGAAACAGCCCCGTCTTCTCCCGGATGCCATCGAGGCCGGTGCGATAGAGCTTGTCGATCGCGTCGCGACGCGGCATCGCAAAAGCCGGAAATATGGCAGCGTCACCATCATCGTTCCCGACGTTGTTTATGATGGAATGCCGGCAGGCGAATACGAGGTCGTGATCCGTCGCAAAGTCTCTGCACTGGGCGACAGGCTGAAGACGCTGGACAACCCCTGGATGCGGTTCTTCGATCAACAATCGCGATCGGAGCGTTCTTTTGCTTGGTTCATACGGACGCTGCGAGGCTGAGCGAATGGCTCGGGGAGCCTGCAAAATCCCGATTTTTGCAAGCTTTACTGGCGACGAACGGCAGGCGAGGTGCTAACGTCGGCTAATGGTTCTCTTCTCGGTTCACCACAAGACGTCCTATCGATACAAGCGGCCGGTTGCCTTCGGCGAGCACCGGCTGATGTTTCGACCGCGCGACAGTTTCGATCAGACGCTTCTGGAAGCGTCCCTGCATGTGTCTCCGGAGCCGAGCTATGTTCGCTGGATCCATGATGTGTTCGGCAACTGCGTGGCCTTGGTCGGCTTTGAAAAGCCAGCGCGGGAACTGACGTTCGAGACGCTGATCCGGCTCGAACACACGCCGCATGTGCCGATCGATTTCGTGATCGACGAGGCAGCGCGAACCTATCCGTTCTCCTACGATCCGGAAGAGGCCTTCGACCTCGAACGGACGATGAAGCGGCATTGTCCCGATCCCGAGGACCAGGTCGGCAAATGGGCGCGCCAGTTCGTGCGGGTCGGTCGGCCGACGGAGACCGGACATTTGTTGATGACCCTCTGCTATGCGATTCGCGAGGGTTTCGTTTACGCTCGGCGGCAGGAGCACGGCACCCAGCAGCCTCTGGAAACACTGCGCCTGCGCAAGGGGACCTGTCGCGATTTTGCCCTGCTGATGATGGAAGCCGCCCGCTCGCTCGGCCTCGCGGCACGGTTCGTCACCGGCTATATCTACGTGCCGAGCCGGGATGGACAGCGCACGCTGGGCGGCGGATCGACCCATGCGTGGTGTCAGGTCTACCTGCCGGGGGCAGGGTGGGTGGAATTCGACCCGACCAACGGCATCGTCGGCAACCGCGATCTGATCCGCGTCGGCGTGGCCCGCACGCCCCGGCAGGCGGTGCCGCTCTCGGGAAGTTATGACGGCAAGAAAGGCGACTTCGACAGCATGACCGTACAGGTCAATGTGGTCAGCGAGGCGCCGACGACGGCCGGCGACACATCCGCCAGCGAGCCCCACGCGCAAGCCGGCATTCCGCAAAACGCAGAGATCGAGACGCCGGAACGCGCGCGCTCGAAACAATCGGCATCCTAAACCATTTCCTGTCCAGCATGACCCTCCCGTCACCTCCCAACGAAGGATAGAGCATTTGAAGATCAAAGCCGGTTTCCACATCAGCTATGAATGCCAACAGGACACCGCCATGTTGCTGGTGCTCAACATTCATCCTTCCAGGCGCGTGGATCTGCTGACGGAACAGGTTTTGCAGTTCGACCGGCCGATCGAGGCCTGGGAATATGTGGATGGCTTCGGAAACAGCTGCAGCCGGATCGTCGCGCCGGCCGGCATCACGACGCTCTCGACCACGTTCGAGATCTACGACAGCGGCCAGCCCGATATCATCCCGTATGATGCCGTGCAGCATTCGATCAAGGATCTGCCCGACGACGTGCTCGTCTTCCTGCTCGGCAGCCGCTATTGCGACACCGATCGCCTCGCGACCTTTGCCTGGCAGACCTTTTCCCATGTCCCTCCGGGCTGGCCCCGCGTGGCGGCGATCATGGAATTCACCCACAACCGCATCCGGTTCGATTATCAGCGGGCAGATGCGACGCGCTCGGCATTTGGCGGGTTCACCGATCAGACCGGCGTTTGCCGAGACTTCGCGCATCTCGCCATTACCCTCTGCCGCGCCATGAATATCCCGGCTCGCTACTGCACGGGTTATCTCGGCGACATCGGTGTGCCGGTGGACGTCAATCCCATGGATTTCAGCGCCTGGTTCGAGGTCTATCTTGGCGGGCACTGGCACACGGCCGACGCCCGCCACAACAAGCCTCGCATCGGCCGCATCCTTATGGCAACCGGACGCGATGCGACGGACGTTGCGCTCTCCACAGCCTTCGGACCCGCCGCGCTCGTGCGCTTTGACGTGGTAACGGATGAAATTCCGCATGATTCGGCCTCATAGGGCTTGCGAAAACCTTCTGCCGTCTATGGTGGCGTAGGCAGGCCGAGGGACGTGCGTTCCTCGGCCGAGGGGCAAGTGGACAGTCGTGGAGAAGCCTCTTCTCTACGCACTACGCTCGCTTGCTGTCGGAAAAGTCGGCACTGATTTAGCATGCCTGTTCCGACTGCGTCTGTTGCGGAATCCGGTTTGTCCTTGCGGACATGGAGGCTTTCTGACTGGCACGCTCCAAGACGGGTACGCAAAGATCGAGGTCGTGAGAGGCGAGGTGGGCGTAACGCATCGTCATCTGTAGCGTCTGGTGGCCGAGCCACATCTGGACGCGGCGGATATCGATGCCGCCGCGCACGAGCCGTGAGGCACAGGTGTGGCGCAGCACATGCGGCACGAGATCCGGATCGTCGAGAAAACCGGCATCCTGCTTCGCCGCCTTCCACACCGTGCGGAACTGCTGCTGGTCGATGCTCGAGAACGGCCCGAGACCGCGCGCCGTGGCATGGCCAATGGCTTTGCGCGCCCGCGTCGTCAGGGGTACGGAGCGGCTGCGCCCGGATTTGGTGATCCAGAAGGTGGCCATGGAGCCCTGCAGGTCGTTCCAGCGGAGACCGAGCGCCTCGCCAAGACGGGCCCCGCTATCGACCAGGAAGATGCAGAGGCGCTGATAAAGCTCGTTGCGCGCACCGATCGCCGCGAAAAGCCTCACCTCTTCATCATGCTCCAGAAAGCGCACGCGCCCCGCGCGTTCCTTCTGACGGGTGAAATCCGGTAGGACATTGATGTCGCCGATCTTGTGCGCCTTGCGCAGAAGCTTGCTCAGCGCCGACATTTTGCGGTTGATCGTGGCATTGCTGTTGCCACGCTTGCGCAGCGCGTTCACCAGACGGTCGAGCATGTCCTGGGAGAAGCCGCTGAATTCCTTTTCGGGCATCATGTCGTAGAGATCGTAGATGAAGGCGACGACATTGGCCTTGTGCTTGCCGCCCTCCCAGAGCGTGTCGCCATAACGATCGAGAAGCGTGACGAGCGTATGCGTGGCCGGCGGTTCGAAGTCGCCCCCCGCGCGCAGCGTGTAGGAGAGCCCGGAAAACGAGCCGGCGCCATACGACTCCGCTACGAAGGGTTTGCCGTTCATATCCATGAATGCCGTCTCCAATGATGCACCCTGAGAGGGCGCCTATGCAGGTACTCTCTGCTCGGCCGTGGAAGGGCTCTGCAGCATGATGGACGCAGTCCGGCAGTGACGGCATCGGGGTGCGATGCAGACCTTGCGAACGAGGGAAGCGGGATCGCTTCGGATGTTTCGGGAGCCCGATCGGCGCAGAAGGCACACGATCAAGCATAGTGAATATGCCTTATACAGTGCATACTTATTTTCAAAATTCCAAAACCACAAGGCCCGCAGTTCGTGAGAACTGCAGGCTTTATTTTTTTGGATGTCAGACCTTCACATCAGAAGGTCTGACGACGTTGCGGGTGCGTGACTTAGAAGTCGCGCTGCAGACGGAGGAAGCCGGTCCACTTTTCGGAATCCGGGCCAGCATCGTTGTTCTCGTCGTAGTAGTTGACGGTTGCCAAGGTCTTCAGGCCGGTCGTGATCTGGTACTGAGCGGTTACGCCGACCTTCCAGGCATCGATGTTGCTGTTGAACTTGACGTCGCCGAAATACTGCGCGCCGGGCGTGATCGTCAGCTTGTCCGATGCCTTGAGGGCGTAGGAAGCTGCAACAGCCCATTCGGACTTGGACCAGTAGTAGTTCGGGTCCGTGGCGTAGACGCCAGCGACAGCAAGCGAGCCGGGGCCGATATCAGCGGTAACGATGGCGCGGAAAGCGGATTCTTCAACGTTGAAGTCGTAGGAACCGATGAGGTTTGCCGAGACGCCGCCCAGTGTGTAGCCGAGCTTGCCGGAGACGCCGACGTCGTCGTTGGACTTCAGGTTGGTCGTTGCGAGTTCTTCGACGGCAACGCCGAGAACGACCGGGCCACCTTCGTAGGTGTAACGAACCGAGTTCTGAAGGGTTTCTTCAGAGCCGATTTCGTCGGTTTCGCCGGCAATACCGTCATCCCACCAGTCGTAGAAGTAACCGACGTCAAAGCCAGCGATGTTGATCCAAGCGCCGTCGAGCAGCGTGTCCTTGGTGTCGTTGGCTTCCAGGTTGATGTAGCCGGTCAGCGCGCCGAATTCGGTGTCGCTCTTGGCTTCGATGGTCAGGTAGCCCTTTGTCTGAGCGTCCCAGTCGCCCGTCTTGCCGCGCGGGCCAACAGGATCAATACCGAAGGCGTCTTCGTCGTACTTGAACTGCGTACGAACGTAGCCGCCGATCTTGAGGCAGGTTTCCGTGCCCGGGATGTAGAAGTAGCCGGTGCCGAAGGCGTCGCAGACGCGAACGTATTCCAGTGCTTCCGGTTCAGCAGCGACGATAGCGTCGGCAGCGTGTGCGCCGGATACTGCTGCGAGAGCGGCAGCGGAGCCGAGAAGAAGGCTCTTAATGTTCATTTCTGACCTCCAGTCAAAAATGAGTCAAAACTTACCAAACGTCTGGCCAGCAGGGCTTTGAGGCAGTCGGCGCCTCGTGCGGTCCTGCGGCACCATCAGCGCGGGTCGACAGTCCGGACGCCTTGCTCTCGCAATATCGGGTGTCCGAACCTCCCGACATCGATTCTCTGGAGGGAATCATGCGCGGCAACCGATTCTCAGGTCCGGTCGAATGGCACGGTGCCAGGGCACCCAGGCGGCGGATGGTGACGGCGGGGAGGCCTTGCGACCGGCGTAGCCCCCGTTTTGACACCTTAAACATCAGTTTCGCGCAAGCCTCCGCACCGCTAAGCACTTCGCAACAAACGATTTTCTTAAGCTCTCATTAAGACTTCGGAGCCCGGATGGCCATTTTGTGTCGTTTCAGCAACAGGACATGCGGAAGGGCGGGCGAAAGGAGGCGGGATAGCAAGTTGGTGATTGCGCCATCGGCCGGGTCAGGTATTTTCAAATCCAGAAGCAAGGGCGGTTGATCGCCAACTTCTGAAGTGTTGGGGATGGGGCAGGGAACGCTGTCCTTCAGCAAAATACCCAGACCCGTTTTAAACTTTTGACTGGAGGTCAGAAATGAACATTAAGAGCCTTCTTCTCGGCTCCGCTGCCGCTCTCGCAGCAGTATCCGGCGCACACGCTGCCGACGCCATCGTCGCTGCTGAACCGGAAGCAATGGAATACGTTCGCGTTTGCGACGCTTTCGGCACCGGCTACTTCTACATCCCGGGCACGGAAACCTGCCTCAAGATCGGCGGCTACGTTCGTACGGAAGTTCGCTTCAACGAAAATACCTACGGCGCAAACGGCCGTGGCGACTATGATGGCTACTCGCGTGGCTACCTGACGTTCGCTGCCAAGAACGACACGGAATACGGCACGCTGTCGTCCTACATCAACCTTCAGGCTGATACCGAAAGCGACGTATTCCTTGACGGCGCATGGATCAACATCGCTGGTTTCGACGTCGGTTACTTCTACAGCTACTGGGACGATGGTCTCTCTGGCGAAACCGACTCGCTCGACTCTTCGTTCGGCGCTCTGCAGAACTCGGCTCGCTACACCTATGACGCCGGCTCTTTCGTCGCCAGCGTATCGGTTGAAGAAATCGAGAACACCTACTTCACCGACCGCGACAGCAACAACGACGTTGGCGTAACCGGTAAGCTCGGTGCAACGATCGGCGGCTTCAACGTCTACGGTCTCGCTTCCTACGACGTCGACGTCGAAGAAGCTGCTTTCCGCCTGCTTGCTACGGCTGAAATCGGCCCGGGCACGTTCGGCATCGCTGGCCAGTACGCCACGAACCCGAACTACTACTACGACCGCGCTGAATGGACCGTTGCAGCTGAATACGCTGTAAAGGCAACCGACAAGCTGACGATCACCCCGGCCGCTCAGTACTTCGGCAACGTCCGTACGGGCAGCCAGTTCAACAACGACCTCGACGCTTGGAAGGTTGGCCTGACGGCTGGCTACCAGGTTACGGAAGGCCTGCGCACGCTGGCAACCGTCAACTACACGAAGTTCGACGGCGACGCAGCTGACGCGCTCGTATCCGACGACCAGTGGACTGGCTTCGTTCGCCTTCAGCGCGACTTCTAATATCACTTGACCTCACGGTCATTGATGGAAAACCCGGCAGCAATGCCGGGTTTTTTCGTTTTCGGACGAGACGATGCACGACGGAAGCTGATGTCGGCGCAGAATATGCCGCGTTGCTTAAGCCAGTGTCGCGAGAAAGTCCGCGATCGGCTCGATGACGCCGGGGAGGTGGAGGAGGGGAGCGTGACCCTGGCCGGGCACCGTCAACGCATGCAGTCCGGGGTGGTGCTGGGCCATGTCCGAAACCGTCTTCTGCGAGAGAAGAGACGATGTCTCGCCGCGGATCACCATGAGGGGCTGGTCCCGGAGGCGATCGAAGAGGGGCCAAAGGTCGGCCAGAGGCGTTTCCGCCGAGAGTTCGAGGAGCGGTGCGACGAGGGCAGGGTCGAAGTCCGGTATGATGATGCCCTCGGCCTCGCGATAGAGGCTTTGTGCCATATCGTCCCAATCCGAGGCTTGAAGGGCGGGAAAGGCCGGCCCGTGCAGCATCTTCAACGCCATGGCCGCAGCACGCCAAGATGCGTAGCGGCCTTCGTCATTCAGATAGCGGGCGATGGCCAGCAGCCCGCCGATCTCGATCACGGGACCGATATCATTAAGGATGTTGGCGCGTGAAAGTCCGGGCGCCATGCCGGGGAGAAGGTGGAGGATCAAGCCGCCGCGCGATGTTCCCACGAAGATGGCAGCATCGATGTCGAGCGCGCCGCAGATCTCCAGAACATCGCCCGCCTCGACAGAGAGCTGGTAGCGGCTCGGATCCGGGTCCCAGTCGGATCGTCCACGACCTCGATAATCGACCGCGATCACCCGCCGCGGCTTTTCCCGATCGCTCGAGATGGCCTTTGCAAAACCATGAAAGTCGCGGGAGTTGCGGCTGAGGCCGGGGAGGCAGACAACGGGCAGCGGATTGTTGCCATCCGCTTGACGGTGAGCGGCAGGATACTCCGCCGCAAACAGCGTCAGGCCGTCGCGAACCCGGATGAAATGCTCGACGATATCGTTCCTGTCCATATCCCCTCCCTTCGCGGAGGTTCGTGTCGCTCCGCCGTCTCGGTTCTCTCTTCTTTATAAAGGGGACGAAGGCGAAAGGAAGAAAGGAGGAACCGGCCTGATCAGGACGACTGCCGTCCCATCCGCAGATCCTCGACGATATCGGCGCTTTGTCCGAGTCGCGATTTATAGACCTGGTAGTTCTCCATGACCCGCTGCACGTAGTTACGCGTCTCGGCGAAAGGAATGCGCTCGATCCAGTCCACCACCTCGTCGATCGATTTTCCGCGCGGATCGCCATAGCGGCCGATCCATTCCGGCACGCGGCGAGGGCCCGCATTGTAGGCGATGAAGGTCAGGATGTAGGAGCCGCCGAAATCATTGATCTGCTCGCCGAGATAATGAGCACCGAGCGTCGCATTATACCCGGCATCCGTCGTCAGGCGTTCCTTGGAATAGGGGATGCCATGGCGGCTCGCGACGAGCTTTGCCGTTGTCGGCAGGATTTGCAGCAGGCCGCGCGCATTCGCCGGCGATACCGCAGCCGGGTTGAAGGCACTTTCCTGCCGCGCGATGGCATAGGCGAGCGCCTTGCCGGAACCCGAAATGTTCGCCGTGCCCGGGATGACGCCCAAGGGAAAGGCGAGGGCCGCTACATCGATTCCGCGGCCGAAGGCCAGCTTGCCGACCTGAAGCGCGAGGCTATGCGTCCGTGTCTTTTCCGAGCGGGCAGAGAGAATCGCGAGCTCACCCGGACTGGTCAGGTTGTCGGCCAGCGCCAGATACAGCCCGTCCGCCCGCCAGCCATGTCCGGCCGCTTCAAGCCGGCCGATCGCGCGAACGGCTTCCCGGCTCTCGAACCGCGTGCGGTCCTCGGCCGTGGGGCTGGGATAGGTGACGTTCAGCGTCTTGCGGCCGAGCTTTGCGCTGGCCAGCTGCCCATAGAACGTGCCCGAAAGCGCGGCTGCCTTGGCATAATAGGTCTTGGCCTGTCCGGGGCCACCCTTCTCGGCAGCGCGGCCGAGCCAGTAATAGGCGCGCGACACCGAGATCGGCCGGTTGGATGCCTTGAGAATGCGCTCGAAATGCGCGGCAGCCGTTTGCCCGTCCTGAAGACCGCGCAGCGCATACCAGCCGGCATGGAATTCCGCATCCACCACATCGGCGGCATCCGTGGCCACATGCGCAGCGGCAACCCGGTAGGCACCGCGGAAATCTCCAGCATCGGCGAGCCCGCGGCTGATGATCCGTTGCTCGACCCACCATTCTCCCGTGTCAATCAGGCGTTCGGGGTCTTTCGGGAGTTGCGACAGGAGCTTTGCGGCGGCGTCGTACTTCTCCTGCTTGCGCAACTGCTCGATCCGCACGAACAGAAAGGCCGGATCGCTGCGCCAGGACGGATCGACGGCGGCGATCAGCGCATCTGCATTCGCGGCCTTTTTCGACATGGCGATCCATGCGCGATAGAGCGACTGCGCCTTGCCGAGATCGCTGAAGCGCGTCGCCTGCTCGAAACGGCCGCGATAGAGCAGCATTTCCATGCGGCGCTTATGGTCTGCCGTCGTCAGCAGGCTTGGAAATTCCGCAAGCACGTTCGTTTCCGTCGCGGCGTCCAGCGCTTTCGTCGCCCAGAGCGTGCGAAGCCTTGTTGCCGCCTGACGCGTGTCGCCTTTCGCAACCAGCGCCCGCGCGAGGATCAGCGTGCCCTCCGACGTCTCGGGCGTGGTGCTGCCGAAGGCCGCGAGCACATCCTTCGGCGCCGGGTTCTCCCGGTAGAGCGCGCGTTCCGAGCTGGCGCGCAGCCCACTGAGGCCGGGCCAGCCTTTGAGTTCCTGCTGGGCGCGCGCGATTTCGTAGGACGGAATACCCTTTTGCGTCGATTGTGCGATGGCCCAGGTGAGGATGTGCCGGTCGAGCGTATCGTCGCCCATGGCGTTGCGCACGGCGATGGCGCGCACGGGATCGCGATTCGTCAGGGCGTCCAAACCGTCTTTGAGAGCAGCAACGGAGGCCGGGATGGTGCTGCGCGGAATGGCACCGGTCATGCCACCATCCGTCATGCCGCTGAAGGCGGCCGGCGCCTTGGGAACGGGTACGAAAGCTTCCGCTGCGGATGCGACGGCTGTCGGG
>NZ_JAANCM010000021.1 GCF_011603255.1 Ferranicluibacter rubi
AAACCGCGCCTATCATGGTGACTTTTCGCAGCGGGATTGCTAAGGCGACGGGCATCCGTTCGCTTTACCGAAAAGTCTGAGTGCCATGCCCGATCTTCTGCTTGAACTCCGCTCCGAGGAAATCCCTGCCGGCATGCAGCGCAAGGCTGCCGGCGACCTCAAGAAGCTGTTGACGGACGCCATGGTCGAGGCGGGCCTGACCTATGAGGGCGCCCGCGAGTACTGGACGCCGCGCCGCCTGACGCTCGACATTCGCGGCGTCACCGCCCGCTCCGCCGATGTGCGCGAGGAAAAGAAGGGGCCGCGCACCGATGCGAACGAAAAGGCCATCGAAGGCTTTTTGCGCGCCGCAGGCCTCGCCTCCATCAGCGATGCGCATGTCCATTCCGACCCGAAGAAGGGCGATTTCTACGTCGCGCATCTGGTGAAGCCCGGCCGCGCCGCCGAGGAGATCGTCGCCGACGTGATGCCCGGCATCATCCGCAATTTCCCCTGGCCCCGCTCCATGCGCTCGGGCGTCGCCTCCACCCGCCCCGGCGCGCTGCGCTGGGTGCGCCCGCTGCAATCGATCGTCTGCACCTTCGGCCCTGAAAACGAGGAGACCCAGGTCATCGCCTTCGAGGTCGACGGTCTGGTCGCCGGCAACGTCACCTATGGCCACCGCTTCCACGCGCCGGACGCGATCACGGTCCGCCGCTTTGCCGACTATATCGAGAAACTCGAACGGGCCAAGGTCGTGCTGGATGCCGAGCGGCGCAAAGAGATCATCGCCGCCGACGCCGGCAATCTCGCCTTTGCCAGCGGGCTGGAACTGGTCGAGGACCCCGCGCTGCTCGAGGAGGTCGCGGGCCTCGTCGAATGGCCGGTCGTGCTCATGGGCACCTTCGATGAAGGCGACCTCTCGATTCCCTCCGAAATCATCCGCCTGACCATCAAGACCAACCAGAAGTGCTTCGTCACCCGCCGCCCGGGCGAGGATACCCTTTCCAACCACTTCATCCTCGTCTCCAACATCGAGGCGAAGGACGGCGGCAAGGAAATCGTGCACGGTAACGGCAAGGTCGTCCGCGCCCGCCTCTCCGACGCCCGCCATTTCTGGACGCGCGACCAGCGCGACTTGCCCGACTTGGAGACGCTCCGCGCCTCCGCCGAAAAATTCGATCTCGACCTCGCAAAGCCGCTCGACCAGCGCATGGCGAAGCTCGACGCGCTGAACGTGACGTTCCATGCCAAGCTCGGCACCGAGGGCGAACGCGTGCAGCGCATCCGCGCCCTCGCCGCCGACCTCTGCGCCGTCACCGGCGCGGACCCGAAGCTGGTCGATCGCGCCGTGGTGCTCGCCAAAGCCGACCTGCGCACCGAAGCCGTCGGCGAGTTCCCCGAGCTTCAGGGCATCATGGGCCGCAAATATGCTCTGTTGCAGGGCGAAGACGACGCGGTGGCGACGGCGATCGCCGAACACCGCAAGCCCCAGGGGCCGACCGATACTGTACCGGCTGATGCAATTGCATCGACTCTAGCCCTAGCCGACAAACTCGACACTCTTATTGGCTTCTGGGCTATTGAGGAGAAGCCAACGGGATCCAAAGACCCCTATCAGCTGCGCCGCCACGCTTTGGGTGTGCTGAGAATCATGTTCGAGCGGAAGATCCGTGTGAGCCTTTTGCAGGTCTTTGCTTCTCATGGGGCCCGCGTTCTGCAAGATTCGCTTGCGACCATTCAGGATCAAAGCAAAGGCGGCATAGGGGTTCGTGGTCCTCTGAGGAAATTGAGGCCATATTGGGAAGCTCAGGTGATCGAAAAAGCGAAGGAGGGCGTTCACTTGACGCTTCATTCCTTCAAATTTGACTCTGAAGAGTCATCCGACCTCCTCACCTTCTTCCACGACCGCCTCAAGGTCTATCTCCGCGATCTCGGCGCCCGTCACGACCTGATCGATGCCGTGCTTGCGGCCGGCCCCTCATCCGCCCTCCGGGCACCTTCCCCCCGCAGGCGGGGAGAAGGAGAGGAGAGCGCTGAGGGTGCCGCGTCCTTCTCCCCGCAGGCGGGGAGAAGGTGGCCCGAAGGGTCGGATGAGGGGCACGCCGCCGCCACCAACGACGACCTCCTGATGGTCGCTCGCCGCGTCGAGGCGCTGACGGCGTTCGTGACGTCGCAGGAGGGATTGAACCTGCTGGCCGGCACCAAGCGTGCGACGCAGCTTCTGGCGGCCGAGGAAAAGAAGGGTGCTGTTATCACCGACGCTGTCGATCCGGCTTTGTTTGCCCTTCCGGCCGAAGGCGAGCTTTACGCGGCCGTCAGCACCGCGACATCGGACGCTGCCGAAGCCGTCGCGCGCGAGGATTTCCGCTCCGCCATGGAAGCGCTCTCGACGCTGCGCGCCCCCATCGACCGGTTCTTCGCCGATGTCCTCGTCAATGACGAGAACCCGGCGATCCGGGCAAACCGCCTGGCACTTCTCGGCCGCATCCGCGCCGCCACCGGCACCGTCGCCGATTTCTCGCGCATCGCCGGCTGAGCGGGCGGTGGCTGCGCGGGGTAAAATTCTCGTCAGCGCCTGCCTCATGGGCCATGCCGTCCGCTACGACGGCAAGGCCAAGCCGCTGCGCCATGCCAGCCTCGACCGCTGGCAGGCGGAAGGCCGGTTGGTGACGATCTGTCCGGAAATGTCGGCTGGCATGCCGGTGCCGCGTCCCCCCGCCGAAATCGCTGGCGGCCGGAGCGGCGGCGACGTCCTCTCGGGCGAGGCCCGCGTCGTCGAGGCGACCGGCGGCGATATCACCGAAGGTTTCCGGCAGGCGGCGGAAAATGCATTGAAGCTGGCGCTCGAAACCGGCTGCACCCACGCCCTGCTCATCGACGGCAGCCCGTCCTGCGGCTCGCGTATGATCTATGATGGCGGGTTTTCCGGGCGCAAACACGAAGGGGAGGGCGTTGCCGCCGCACTCCTGCGCCGCAACGGCATCCGCGTCTTCGCCGATCACGAAATCGAGGCGCTGGCCGCAGAGATCGACGGCTCCTGATTTTAGGGGAGGGTAGCCCTCAAAAAAATTGCGCCCCTGCTTCTCTCAGGGACGCAATTTTCCGCCTTGATGTAAGGCGCTTGCCCGTCAGGCCTGGAGGCCGGAGAGGGCAGGGACTGGAAGTCAGGATCAGTTTAGCCGAAGCTGAAGGCTTTGCCCATCAAAATCGTGTGAAGATGATTCGGCTTCGGCGGGAGCCTGATCGGCCAACGGCGAAGAGGCCACCGAGGCCGAGGCGATCGAGACCGCGGTCGCGGGGCTCAGCGAGGCCGTCGTCATCGCCGCATCCACCGCCACGTTCATGCTGGTCGCCGCGGCTGCGCCGCCTCCGGCATCGCCTGCCGCCGTTGCGAGAATGGTGAGGGGCGGCATGGCCGGTTCCCCGCGCGCGATCCGGATCTGCTCGTCGGACGCCTTGCTGACGAACGTCACCGGCGAGCCACCCAGCCAGGCTTCCGCCCGGACGAGCTTCATTTCGCCGTTGATATCCTTGACTTCGGTGCGGTCCGTGCCGGGCGCAAGATCGGGCACGACATAGGTCACTGCGCGCGCATCGGGCTTGAGGGCCGGGCAATCCGTGCAGTGCAGCACCGTCACGCTCGGCGCCGATGCCGGCGGTGTGCCGAGATACTCGATCGAAGAGGCGAGCACCGACGACGGCGTCAGGGCCGGGATGGCCGAGGCAAAAGCGAGGCCCGCCAGCAGAAATCCGCGCATAGTCTTCTCCCACAGGTTCGGGAGCACACTACCGGCCGGCCGTTACGGACCCGTCAGGAGAATTGGTAAAGTTTGAATGAACCGCGCGAAAGCGCGTGTCAGACGTTGCGGCCGATCGCGCGCCAGCCGATGTCGCGCCGGCAGAAGCCGTTCTCCCACGAAACCTTGTCCACGGCCGCGTAAGCCGCATCGCGCGCAGCCTCCACGGTGTCGCCAATGGCCGTCACGTTGAGCACGCGCCCGCCGGTCGCAACCAGCGCGCCGTTCTTCAGCGCGGTGCCCGCGTGAAACACCTTCATCGCAGCCTCTTCCGCCGGCAGCGCGGCGATGGGCGTGCCCTTGTCGTAGGCCGCTGGATATCCCTTGGAGGCCATCACCACGGTCAGCGCCGTGTCATCGCGCCACTCGGCCTCGAGCCCGGCCAGCTCGCCGGTGGCCGACGCCAGCAGCAGCGGCAGCAGGTCGCTCTTCAGCCGCATCATCAGCACCTGGCATTCCGGATCGCCGAACCGCACATTGTATTCGATCAGTTCCGGGCCCTTTTCGGTGATCATCAGCCCCGCAAAGAGAACGCCTTCGAAGGGGTGCCCGCTCTCGGCCATGCCGGCGAGCGTCGGCTCGATGATCTCGCGCATCGTGCGCTCGACCATTTCGGCGCTCATCACGGGCGCGGGGGAGTAGGCGCCCATGCCGCCGGTATTCGGCCCGGTATCGCCGTCGCCGACGCGCTTGTGGTCCTGCGCCGAGCCGAGCGGCAGAGCGTTGGTCCCGTCGCAAAGGCAGAAGAAGCTCGCTTCCTCGCCATCGAGAAAGGCCTCGACCACGACTTCGGCACCGGCCGCCCCGAACGCGCCGGAGAAGCAGTCCTCCACGGCGGCAACGGCCTCCTCGACGGTCATGGCGACGGTGACACCCTTGCCGGCCGCAAGCCCGTCCGCCTTGATGACGATCGGCGCGCCCTGCGCGTGGATATAGGCGATCGCCGCGGCGGCGTCCGTGAACCGGCGATAGGCGCCGGTCGGAATGCCGTAGCGGGCGCAGATATCCTTGGTGAAACCCTTGGAGCCCTCGAGCTGGGCCGCCGCCTGGGAAGGGCCGAAGACGAGGATGTTTTCCGCGCGCAGCATGTCGGCAAGGCCCGCGACCAGCGGCGCCTCGGGGCCGACGACGACGAACTCAATGCCGGCGCTGAGGCAGAAGGACAGGACCGCCTCGTGGTTCTCGACGTCGATCTCGATCAGCGTTGCCACGTCCGCGATACCGGGATTGCCGGGCGCGGCAAAAAGCTGGGTGAGGCGAGGCGACTGGGCCAGTTTCCAAGCCAGGGCATGTTCGCGCCCGCCCGAACCGATCAGCAATACCTTCATCGTGTCTCGTCCTTGAAACAATGGGGGAAGCAACCGGGGAAGCAACCGTGCTGTTGCGGTTAAGGCGGCGCTCCCCCCGGGTCAAGGAAAAACGCCCGCTATCCCGTGCCGCCACGGCTGCCGGGGCATGTCACGCGGGAATGTCTGCCGTCTTTACAGGAGCCGCAGCGTGCCCTGCTTGCGCGGGCCGATCATCGCCCCATGCTCGTCATGCGGTCCCAGTGCCGTCCCGCCCAGCCGGTGCAGCGCCCAGATGCCGAGTTCGTCCAGCGCCAGCGGCTTGGAGATGAGGTAGCCCTGGAAGAAGTCGCAGCCGGCACGGGTGAGGAACGCGACTTTCCGCTCATTGTCGACGCCCTCGCCGATGACCGCCATGCCGCGTGCGTGGCAGAGCGCGATCAGCGCCGTCAGGGCGGGCGAGAGATCCGGCGTCGCCATGGTCTCGACGATCGCCCGGTCGAGCTTGATCGTGTCGGCTGTATATTCGATGATCTGCTGCACGGAGGTATAGCCCGCTCCGAAATCGTCGATGGAAATGCGGAAGCCGCGGCTGCGCAGCGCCTCGATGTTGCGATGCAGCTGGTCGCCGAGCTTTACGGCATAGGTCTCGGTCAGCTCGATCTCGATCCGGTCCGGCGCGATGCCGTAACGGGCAGCTTCCCGCGAGAAATGGTCGCCGATGCTGCGGGAGTGCAGCTCGGCCGAGGAAATGTTGATGGCCAGCACCGCCTGCGGCCCGAACATGTCGCAGATCTTGCCGTAGTCGGCCATGGCACGGGAAACCACCCACCAGTCGATCTTGGTGAACTGGCCGGAGCTTTCCGCAATCGGCACGAACTCGTCCGGCGTCACCCGGCCGAGCGTCGGCGAGGTCCAGCGCAGAAGCGCCTCGCAGCCGGTGACGGCGCCTGCCTGATCCACGATCGGCATGTAGACGAGGTGGAACTGCTCGTCCGGATCGAGCACGCGCAGTTCTTCCTGGATCTGGCGAACCCGGTCGCGCTTGTCCTGCAGATTGCGCGAAAAGCGCGAGGACTGGTTCTTGCCGCTGGTCTTGGCCTGGTACATCGCCGCATCGGCATTGGAAATCAGCGCGGCGACGCTTTCCGCATCGCGCGGGCAGAGGGCGACGCCGATGCTGGCGGTCACGGGATAGATCTTGCCCTGAACCTCGAAACCGTTCGTGAACAGCGCGAGGATCGCGTCGCACGCCTCGCGGATCGCGCCGGTGCCCGGTTCCGCCTGGATGAGCACGGCGAACTCGTCGCCCGACAGGCGCGCGAGCATGGGTTCCGGCAAAGCGCGCTGCTGCATGATGGGTGCCACGGCATCGTGCACCCGCGTTGCAAAGACGCACAGCAGTTCGTCGCCGACCTCGTGCCCATGCTTGTCGTTGACGAACTTGAAGTGGTCGATGTCGATGAAGAGAAGGGCGGCGCTGCCACGGCCGGCGACGGCATCCTGCACGATCCGCCCGGCCAGCACGTTGAACCGGCTGCGGTTCTGCATGCCGGTCAGCGCGTCGGTCCAGGAGGCTTCCTGCACGCGGCGGAGCGCGCTCGACGATTGGTCGTGCAGTTTCTTGATGTTGCCGGTCAGCCGCCCGATCTCGCCATCGCCGCCAGCCGCGACGATCTGTTCGCTCCGCTCGTCCATGACGGCGGTCACCTGCTGGTCGAGTGCGGCGATGGGATCGGTGATGAAGCGGCGGATGAGGGTGATCATCAGACCGATGGAAATGAGGCTCATGCCGATGGTGCCGACGCCCAGCACCAGTGTCAGCTGCCAGAGCGCCTCCGACGCATACGCCTGGGGAACGCGCAGCGTCAGATGCAGCGCCGGGATCAGTTCGACGGAGGCCGAGAGTTCGCCCGGTGCCGCCGTCTTCGGTGCTTCGGGCATGAACAGAGGCTCGGTGCCATATTCGGTCTTCAGCGATCTCAGCATTGCCAGGAACTGGTCTGGCTGGATGGCGACTTGAACCAGGAGCGCCCGGTTCTTGTTGCTCGGCAGCGCGCGGCTGAAGGTCGTGGGGTCGATGAATTCGGAATAGACGACGAGCGGCCGGCTCGTGCCGTCGTTGAGAAAGGTCCAGTTGCGCAGGGCCTCGCTTGCCGACAGCGTCTTTGCAAGCGCCGTTTGCGCCGGGCTGATGTCGGCAAAGGGGTCGTCGCTATTCTCGAAATAATAGCCGATCGAGAGGTCCGGCTGGATGATCGAGAACGAGATATAGGCCCGCATGTCGTCCGACAGCGAGCGGATGGATTCCTGGATGCGCAGCGACAGAGCAGTGTTGCGGTAGCTGGCATCCGGCTCGGATGCGAACAGGCGGACGGCGTTGCCCTCCAGCAGGGAGTAGAGGAAGCTGCGGCTCTGGTTCGCGTCCGTGCGAAACAGCGCCTCGGCATGGTCGAGCTGCTGGAAGATCCGCGCCCGTTCGAGCGACAGCAGGGCCTTGCTTTCCACGACATAGACGAGGCAGGCCGCCAGAAGATATCCGGCAAGCACGATGGGAAAGATCAGGAAGACTGCGCGCTTGCCAAGGGTCACTGGAAATTCGCCATCGCGCTGATGATCCGTCGTCGCGTCTGGATCGAGGAAACCGAAAGCTCCGTCTGGTACTGGCTCCTCTCCATGATGTCGGCGGGCGTATAGATGGCGGGATCGTTCTTCATCGCCTCGGGAAGGAGCGCGAGCGCCGCGGTGCTGGCCGTGGGCATGCCGAGCGTCTGCGCATTCAGGGCAGCGCTCTTGGCGGAGAGGATATGGTCGACCAGCTTCATCGCCTGCGCCTTGCGCGGCGAGGCCGCCGTGACGGCCAGGCAGTCGAGCCAGGACAGCGTGCCCTCCTGCGGGACGGCATAGCGCCAGACGCCGGGTGTGCCCGCCTTCTCGTTCAGCACCTTCTGGTCGCCGCTATAGGCCAGCGCCATGTAGATGTCGCGCCCGTAGTCCGGATTGTCGATGGCGGTGATGACGTAGGTGTAGGTCAGCACGGACGGCGCCTGTCCCTTCATCAGCTCGAAGGCCTGCTTCAGCGTGTCGCTGTCATTGGCATTGATCGATTTGCCGAGCAGGATCAGCGGCGCGATGAAGGCCTCGTTGTGGTCGTCATACATGGCGATGTGCTTTTTCAGCGCAGGTGCCGGTTGCATGAGATCCTTCCAGGAGGTCGGCGTGGTTGTTACCTTGTCGGAACGGTAAACGATCCCCATGGTTCCCCAGAGGTATGGCGCACCATACCCGCCGCAGCGCGACGTCCACTGCGTCGCATAGTCCGTCAGCGACGGCACGTCCTCCGTCGTGAGAGGCGCAAGGACGCCGCGCTTGCCGAAAAGGGCGCTGCCGTTCTCGCCGACGACGGTCAGGTCGATATTGCTGTTGGGGTCGGCGAGGATCTCGTCGCGGGCGTCGCCGCTATCGAAATAGATCTGTCGCACCTCAATGCCGGTCGAGGCCGTCCAGGCATCGAGAATGGCCTGGTCGATATAGGCCTCCCAGATCAGAAGGTTCAGTGTTTCCGCCCGCGCCAGTGTCGTGCAGCTGAAAAGCCCCAGCAAAAGCGCTGTCGCCGCAAGTCCCTGTCGCATCCGGCTTCCCTTCGATCGTCGTGGGGCAGAATAGACTGTAAAACTTGCTGAAACTTTACGGCGCTTTACCGGGAGAACGGGCGCGGTAAAGCCTTGAGAAAGGTCTCGCCGCCCTTACGAAAAGACCTTGCGGAAGACGTCCATCACAGGGCACGGTAGGGGCGATATCGGGTGTTCGCGGCAACGGCCGACGCGCCGTATCGAGACATTGCACAGGGCCATCCGACCGATCCGGGTCGAGGATGGCGCATAGGAGACGTCGCCTTGAGTTATCTTCTGATCAAATCTCTCCACGTCGCCACCATGGTTGCCTGGATGGGCGGCATGGTTCTCCTGTCGGCGATCCATCTCTGGCTGGCGCGGACGCAGTGTCCGCGCACCGACCGCGAGACCGCGGTCATCACAGCCGTCCGGCGCTGGGACGGGCGCGTGACCTCGCCGGCCATGGGTCTGACCTGGCTGTTCGGCCTCATCGCGGCCTGGCAGGGCGCCTGGTTCACGGCGCCGTGGCTGCACGCAAAGCTGCTGCTGGTCGTCCTTCTCTCGGCGCTGCACGGCATGCTCTCCGGCGCGCTGCGCCGCACCGCCGCCGACCCAAGCCGCCTGCCGCCGGCCTTTGCCCGCCATGCCGGCACCATCGTGCTCGTGACCATGCTGATCATCGTGCTTCTCGTCGTTATCAAGCCCTTCTGATCTCCCGATTAAGCCGGCTTGATCGGCGCGTTCAAGCCAGTTTGATCGGTCCGATCAAGCGGCTTGACCGGCCGGGGACGAGACGGCAAACAGGAGGGCATGAACACCATGCCTTCCGATAGCGGGCGCGTCTTCGATGCGCCTTCGACCAACTGGGTCTACCGCATCCTGCCGCGGCCGCTCTGGCCCTATGCGCAGCTTGCTAGGTGGGATAGGCCGATCGGCTGGCAGCTCCTGATGTGGCCGTGCTTCTGGTCGGCAGCACTGGCGGCCAATACGGCCGCGTTGGATGGCACGGCCTCGGTCGGGCGCCTCGTCCTGCATCTCGCTTTGTTTCTCATCGGGTCGATCGCGATGCGCGGTGCCGGCTGCACCTATAATGACATCGTCGACGAGACGATCGACATGGCCGTCGCCCGCACGCGCTCGCGCCCCCTGCCGTCCGGCCGGGTGTCGCGCCGCAACGCCAAGCTGTTCATGGGTTTGCAGGCACTGGTGGGCCTCGTGGTGCTGCTGCAGTTCAACGGCTTCTCGATCGTGCTCGGCATCCTCTCGCTCGGCTTCGTCGCCATCTACCCGTTTGCCAAGCGCTTCACCGACTGGCCACAGTTCTTTCTCGGCATGGCCTTTTCATGGGGCGCGGTCATGGGCTGGGCAGCGGAGTTCGGCAGCCTCGCGGCCGCACCCGTGGTGCTCTACCTCGCCGCCATCGCCTGGACGGTCGGTTACGACACGATCTATGCCTATCAGGACCGCGAGGACGACGAACTCGTCGGCGTACGGTCCACCGCGCGGCGCTTCGGAGAGCGCCCCAAACCCTGGCTGGTCGCACTCTACGGCCTCACCATCGTCCTGCTGTGCCTCGCCTTCGCGCTGGCCGGTGCGGGTCCACTCGCCTACCTCGCGCTCGCCGCCGCCGCCATCATGCTCTTCTACCAGATCCTCGTCCTCGACATCCACGATGCCGGACAATGCCTGACACTCTTCCGCTTCAACGGCATGGTCGGGTTGATCGTGTTTGCAGGACTGGCAGCGGCGTTTCTGGTTCGGCTGGTTTAGGGGGCTTTTTTCGCAGAAGTGGTGTGGGTTTGCTTGGTCTAAAAAGGAAGACCCTCTCTGGCCTGCCGGCCATCTCCCCCACAAGGGGGGAGAAGACTCGGAGCGGGCCGCTCGCTTCATAAGAAACGTTCAAGATGAGAGCTCAGGGCGTCCCCCGAATCCTCTCCCCCCTTGTGGGGGAGATGGCCGGCAGGCCAGAGAGGGTCTTTTTTCCTAGCCCAAACCACCGCCGGACCCGCACCCACACACGCAAAAAAACATACCCGTTCAGGCAGCCGGCCAGTCGTTGGCGGGATCGGGCACGACCTCGTCCTCACCATCGTCGCTATCGACCTTGTTCTGGTCCGCGTCTTTCAGCAACCGTTCGCGCTCGGCCTCCGTCTTCGGGGTTGTCGAGGCGGCATCGTCCGTTGTCTTGTCCGCTGTCATGGCATCCTCCTTGGTGGTTTCACCAAATCAACAGGAACGGCGCCATGATTGTTCCTCTGCAAACCCCACGAAACAAGCTCCCTCCACAAACAAAAAGCCGGCCGCAGGGACGGCCGACTTTTTGCACTGGAGGAGAGATAGGAGATATCAGCGACGCGCGATGATCTCGGAGCCGTCGATCTTCATCGCCACGCCGAGGCTGCCGGTGGCGCGGCGCATCAGGAAGCGCGGGCGGCGCTGGGCGTGAAGCGAATGGCGGCGGCGGGGGACGATCGCATGGGTCTTCACGTCGCCGAGATGGTTGTCGAGCGGCCGGGCGACCCCGTCGGCTTCCACCATCAGCATCGGAATGCGGTAGGCTTCCGACCAGGCGCGCCAGTCGGCGGCGATGTCGGAGAGGTCGTGGGCGACGAGAAGTGGCACGCACAGGTCCGGATCGTCGTGGTGCAGTTCCAGCGTCACCGTCACCTCGCCGTCGCCATGGTCGATGGCACGGGCGGCAACGCCCTTGAAGGCCCGCGCCGGCAGCGCGATGGACAGCGGCAGGCCGCTCGACGGCAGAACCTTGCGCATCACGGCGCCACGTTCGTCGAGGCTGATCGTCACATTGCTCCGGTTGCCCGGCAGCGCAAAGCTGGCATGTTGCGGGAAACGCTTCGGATCGAGCCGCAGTTCGGTATCGACCCATGCAGGTTGAGAAACGGTTTTCAGCATGTCATTTCGCCCTTGTTTTACCTTTGAGAGCCGGTTTCCGGTCTTTTCTCATCGAGACGTTTTCGTCTTCTATGGAGGTCAACATAGGCGGCGCCTGTTTGAGACCGCTTAAAATTCGCGGTTAAAAAACTTTGCATTCCCCGATGGTTAGCAAAGCTCGACGCTTTACGGTTTAGAAGACGTCAACGCGCGACCGCGCATTCTCCGCAAAAAGCCTCGCGCAAGCAGCAGCCGTCATGGTGAAGCGACATGACTGCGGCTTGCCGGCGCGTGCCCTTCGGCGCGTGTCCAGCGCGCGGCGGCGGCAAGCGGCAGGGCGGCAAATGGCATCGACCTATCTCGACTATAATCTCGTCGTTCGAGACATGAAGGAGAGCATCAATCGCATCTCCCAGCAGAAGATGGTCGAGCGCGATACCCAGTATTACAAGGAGAACATCGGCAAGGTCACGACCGTCGATGCCTTCCTCGACGACTACCGGCTCTATTCCTACGCCATGAAGGCCCACGGCCTCGAGGACATGACCTACGCCAAGGCGTTCATGCGCAAGGTGCTGGAAAGCGACCTCAACGACGATGCCAGCTATGCCAACAAGCTGAGCGACGATCGCTATCGCAATTTCGCGATGGCCTTCAGCTTCGACAAGTCGACCACCGTGGCACAGACCGGCGCGCAGGAAGATGCGCTGATCGGTCTCTACAATGCCAATATCGCCAATGCCGACAGCGCGATGAACACGGAAGTGAACTATTTCAACGCAATGACCGTCGGCGGCAATATCAAGACCGTCGATCAGTTCCTGCAGAACGAGCGTCTGCGCGAATACGCCTTCCCGCTTTTCGGGCTGAAGCCCGACAGTTTCGATTTTACGCAGGTGCGCCAGGCCCTGACGAGCGACATCAACGACCCCGCAAGCTACATCAACACGCTGCAACAGACCGCTGCCGACGCGCTGTCGGGTCGCGGAGCGGAGATCCGGGCGACGGTCGTCAAATACGACGAGCGCTCCAGCGCGTCCGCGCAGATCGCGTCGCTGACCGCAAGCCTGTCGCAGCCTGGTGCCGACCAACCGGCCATCCAGGCGAAGATCAATGAACAGCAGGCGATCTACGATGCCCGCAACGCCGAGCTGCCGCCCTTTTCCCAGACGGCGGCCAACGTCGCGGCGCTCTCGTCGGAATATGCGCAGCTGGACTATGCGGGCACCCTCGCCATCAATTTGAAGGCCATGGCGACGGCCTTCAAATTCAATGGCGACGGCACCGCGCCGTCCGCGACCCCGCTCGTGGGCGATGCCGACAAGGCCTCGATGCGCGAGCTGTACTTCGCCTCCGCACCGCGCCTCACGGGCACCGGCGCGCTGATCAACAAGGATTACTTCGAGGCGCACGTCAACGATTTCACGACCGCGACGGACCTGCTGGCCGACAGCCGCATGCGCTCCTTCATCATCACGGCCTACGGCATTCCGCGCGGAACGGGATCGAGCGTGCTCAACGCCATCATCACCAGCGACCTCAACGATCCCGCCAGCTATGCCAATACGACGGGCGCGGAAAACAACGCCGCCTACAAGGTGCTGGCCGCCGGCTTCAACTTCAAGCCGGACGGAACCCTGGCGGCCGGCGACGTACCCCAGACGGCGGCGCAGAAAAGTGCGGCCTCGGCAAACTACATGAACCGCTACAACGATGCGGCGGATGCGACGGATGAGTCCCTGATCTCCGCCTACAAAAAGCTGAT
The DNA here is from genome assembly GCF_011603255.1 of Ferranicluibacter rubi. GTDB lineage: Bacteria > Pseudomonadota > Alphaproteobacteria > Rhizobiales > Rhizobiaceae > Ferranicluibacter > Ferranicluibacter rubi. The sequence goes on from NZ_JAANCM010000021.1 coordinate 13,337, forward strand.
CGGCACGGTCACCACCGTCGATGCCCTGCTGAACAACCCGAAGGGCGTGCAGGTCGCGCTCTCGGCTTTCGGCCTGGAGAACGAAGGCAAGAGCGCGCGCGAGCTGCGCAGGATTCTGACCAGCGACGTCAACGACCCGAAGAGCTACGTCAACACGCTGAAGGACGACCGCTACGTCCAGCTGACCAACGCCTTCAACTTCAAGGCCGACGGCAAGGTCGGTGCGCCGAAGCTTGCGCAGTCGGAGTCCGAAATCCTGCAGATCTCCAAGGCCTATGTGGTGGCCAAAGGCCAGTTCGGCACGGAGAAGGACAAGACCGACGCGACGAACGAGGCCAAATACTACGCCGCGCAGATGGAGAAGGTCAAAACGCTCGACGATCTCCTGAAAGATCCGCGCATGACGAACTTCATCCTGGTCGCAACCGGCATCGATCCGAAGACGGTGAAGAAGGACGAGCTGAAGAAGGTCTTCACATCGGACGTTTCCGACCCCAAGAGCTTCATCAACACGGAGGCCGACCCGCGCTACCACGCGCTCGTCGCCTCCTTCAACTTCGATGCGACCGGCAAGACGGTTCGTCCGCAGGAAAACCAGATCCAGACCCGCCGTGGTCTTCTGGAAACGCAGGACCTCTATTACAATCAGACGCTCGAAGAGCAGAAGGGCGAGGACAATGCCGGCGTCCGTCTCGCGCTCTACTTCCGCCGCATGGCGCCCGGTATCGGCTCCACCTTCGACATTCTCGCCGACACTGCCCTGATGCAGGTGGTGCGGACGGCCTACAGCATTCCCGAAGAGATGAGCAGTGCCAACGTCGATGTACAGTCGGAATACATCAAGCGGGTTCTGGACGTTAAGGATCTGCGCGATCCGGAAAAGCTCGAAAAACTGATGAAGCGGTTTACCGCACTTTATGACGTCCAGAACAACACGGACACGTCTCCGGCGCTTGCGATCTTCAACTCGACGGCCGGAAGCGGCGGCATCAGCAGCGAATCGCTGCTCGCCATCTCGCAATTGCGCATGGGTGGCTGAGGACGACGGCCGCCGCGGCTTTATGGCTTGATCTGCAACACCTTGTCCGGGTTCATGATCCCGGCCGGGTCGAAGGCATGCTTGATCCGCTGCATCAGGTCGATCTCTATGCCATGGCGCACCTCCGCCAGCTCGTCGCGCTTCAGCTGGCCGATGCCATGCTCGGCGGAAATCGAGCCGCCATGGGCCAGCACGAGGCCGTGCACGATCGCGTTCATCTCCCGCCAGCGCTCCAGAAACGCCTGCTTGTCGGCACCGACCGGCTGGGAAATGTTGTAGTGGATGTTGCCGTCGCCCATATGGCCGAAGGAGCAGATCCGCGCGCCGGGGATCGCCGCCATCACGGCCGCATCGGCCTGCGCCATGAAGGCGGGGATGCTGGCGATCGGCACCGACACATCATGCTTGATCGATCCGCCTTCCGGCCGCTGCGCCAGCGACAGGCTTTCGCGCATGTGCCACAGCGCCTTTCGCTGCGCCTCGCTGGAGGCGACGATCGCATCGTCCGCGAGCCCGTTCTCGATGGCGCCGGAGAGCAGCGCCTCCATCGTGCGCCCGGCACTTTCCGCACTGTCCGAACTGGAGATGTCGATCAGCACGTACCAGGGATGCACCGTCGCCATCGGGTCCGTGACGCCGGGAATGTTGCGCACCGAAAAGTCGATGCCGATGCGCGGCATCAGCTCGAACCCTGTCAAGGTCTGCCCGCAAAGCGTGGACGCCCGCTCGAATAGCGCCAGCGCATCCTCGACGGTGCGCAGGCCGGCAAGGGCGACCTCATGGCCGAGCGGCTTTGGAAACAGCCGCAGCACCGCACCGGTGATAACGCCGAGCGTTCCTTCCGCGCCGATGAAGAGGTCGCGCAGATCGTATCCCGTATTGTCCTTCTTCAGGCGGCGCAGCCCGTCCCAGATCTCGCCGGTCGGCAGCACCACTTCGAGGCCCAGGCACAGCTGGCGCATATTGCCATAGGCGAGCACCGCCGTTCCCCCGGCATTGGTCGAGAGGTTGCCGCCGATCCGGCAGGAGCCCTCCGAGCCGAGCGACAGCGGAAACAGCCGGTCCACCCGGTCGGCCGCCGTCTGGATGTCGGCGAGAATGCAGCCGGCATCCGCCACGATGACATTGCCGACCGGATCGACGTCGCGAATGCGGTTCATCCGCTCCAGCGACAGGAGAATGTCGGCCGCCCCCGTGCGGGGGATCTGCCCGGCCACATGGCCGGTATTGCCCGCCTGCGGCACGATGGCGACGCCGGTTTCGCTGGCAAGCTTCAGGATCGCCGAGACCTCCGCGACGTTGGCAGGCTTCAGCACCGCCGGCGTCGTGCCGCGATAGAGCCCGCGGGTTTCCACGAGATAGCGATCCTCGACATCGGCCCCCACCTCCGCATGGCCGCCGACGAGATCGACGAAACGCTGGACGAGATCGGGAGAGGGGACGGTGTTGGTCATGACGGTGCTCTCAAGATGGCAGGATCAGCGCGGGGCCGCCGCGCGCTCCAGCCGGTCGCGAATGGCCTCGCCGAGGCCTTGGCTCGGAATGGCGGAAAAGGCGATCGTCCGGGCGCCCGTGGCGTCCGCCTGCTTCATATAGGAAAAGAGATTGGCGGCGGCTTCCCGCAGATTGCCGGATGGGCTCAGATCGAGCACGATCACCGCCGCCGCCTCGCCGGGAAGGGCCATGCCCCCGAAGCGGATCAGGGCCTCGCCCGGCCGCACATCCGTCGCATCCAGACGCACGGCGGCACCCGGCGCATAATGCGAGGCGAGCATGCCCGGCGCCTCCAAAGTGGCACCCGCTGAATCCTGCCGCAAAAGCCGCTGCCCGGCCACAGTCTCGATGTCGGCCGCCTCCAGTCCGCCGGGACGCAGCAGGCGAAGCTGGCCGTTCTCCACCTTGACGATGGTCGATTCGAGCCCGATGCCCGCCGGTCCGGCGTCCAGAATGAGGTCGATGGCCGATCCGAGATCGTCGGCCACATGCGCTGCCGTCGTCGGGCTAATCCGCCCCGACGTGTTGGCGCTGGGCGCTGCCAGCGGCTTGCCGAAGGCGGAAATGACCTCGCGCGCAAAACCGGCCGGCATCCGAAGCCCGAGCGTATCGAGCCCGGCCGTCGCCAGCGCATGCACGGCGCTGCCGGGCGCCCGCGCGACCACCAGCGTCAGCGGCCCCGGCCAGAAGGCCTCCGCCAGCCGACGCGAAACGGGATCGAACACGCCATGGCTTTCGGCCATTTCCATGTCGGACACATGCGAAATCAGCGGGTTGAAACGCGGCCGGCCCTTCACCTCATAGATCGAGGCAATCGCATCGGCTCGCGTCGCGTCGGCCGCAAGCCCGTAAACGGTCTCCGTCGGCAGCGCGATCGGCCGGCCTTGGCCGAGCACATCCACGGCGCGCTCCAGCGCCCGCACCCGGTCGAGGCTCGTTTCGATGATCTCTGCCATGCCGTCTCGCGCTTCCGCCCATTGAGGTGGCAGTCTTAGTGCAAAACGATAACGGCTGCAAAGCGTCTCAGAGCGCGCGGATGATCGTGCGCAGGGCGTCGTTGCGGGCGCCCAGCATCAGCACGTTCTTCAGGGCCGTCTTCGGGTCCTGCGTGCGGAAAAGGAGGCCGCCGTCGCGGACGGTCCGGTTGATCACGAGCTTGCCCTGCTCGCGGTCGAGGTCCATCGCGACGGCGAAATACATGCGCGAATATCCGCGGCGGACATCGTCGAAGAAGTGTTCGTCCTTGCCGATCTCGCAGAAGAAGTTGGCCATGTAGAACGACCAGCGGACATCGTCGTAGTCCGCGAATTTGGTGCGCGCTGCCGTCACATGACAGTAGCCGAGATGCGGGCTGCCATCGAGCGTGCGGTGGAAGATCATCTTGGGAAAGCGGATCGACGCGTGGAAGCCGTTGATGCGGTCGTAGGCGAGCGTGCCGGCGGCCTCCAGCTTGCGGCCCGTGCGCTCGGCCACTTCCTTGTGCGTCAGGTAGCGCTTTGCGGCGCGCGCCTCGGACGTCTGGCGGTTGATCCGGCCGGTGCGGAGGTAATCCGTGTACACGCCCCCGCGTGGTTCCTTGGGAGCCTTGGCATCATCGAAGTAGCGCAGGTTGGCCATGGTCTGGTCCAGCATGGATGATCTTCCTTTTGCATGGTCTTACGGGCCCGCCATGGCGCGAGGCTTGCGTCATCCGGCCATTCGCCGCCGGGGATGGCGGCAGGGGCGCGCTCCTCGATGTCGCAAATGCGCACCCGGCAGCGACGCATCGGCCTGACCGGAAAAGCGACATCTGCCGAAATTTCGTACATCTCGTTGTTTATCTTGAAGGATCGACGCACGAAGCCGCAAAAATGGTCCGCAAATGCGCGTGTCGTCTTTCTCAAATCGCGTGTCGCTTCTTGGCCTCTGAAATCGGCCGGCGCGGCGTTAGAGTGAGAGGCTCAAGGCACCGGTTTCAAAGGGATCCGGAGACATTGGGAAGCCGGTCGAAACCCGGCGCTGCGCCCGCAACGGTGGTGGAGCATGAAGCCGGCAGATCCTTGTCAGGGGTTAAGCATCCCCAGGGTCGGCATGGCGAGATGCCCCTGAGCCCGGACACCTGTCTTGGGGCGATGTGACGGACTTTGATGTGCCAATGTTACGGACTTTGATGTGAATGTCTGGGTGCGGCGGGTTGCCGGGTGTGAGCTTCGAAGGGCTTTCCCGGCCATACCAGCCCTGAAGTTGGCCTGTAGCGGGCCTTGGGATTGCGACCTCTTGGCGAGGTCCGTGGGATAAAGGAACGGGAACATGGATTTTCGCAGCGAAGTGCTCCGCACGCTCCGGAACCGGCGCGAGACCCACAGCCTCGAGCAGGCATTCTACACGGATCCCGATCTCTACAAGCTCGACCTGCAGGAGATCTGGTACAAGGACTGGCTCTTCATCGGCCATGACTGCGAGATCCCCAAGGCCGGCAACTATTTCACGGTCCAGATCGGCGATTATCCCGTCGTCATCACCCGCGACCGCCAGGGTGCCATCCATGCCCTGCACAATGCCTGTCGCCACCGCGGTTCGCGCGTCTGCACGCAGGCCAAAGGCGCCTCGGCGCGGCTCGTCTGTCCCTATCACAACTGGACCTACGAGCTGGACGGCAAGCTGATGTTCGCCCGCCAGATGGGCGAGGACTTCGACAAATCCGCCCACGGCCTCAAGCCCGTCGCCTGCGAGACCATTGCCGGCTACATCTTCATCAGCCTGGCCGCCGAGCCGCTGGATTTTGCGCCCGTGCGCGACATGGTCACGTCCTACCTCGCGCCGCACAATCTCAAGGACACGAAGGTCGCGTTCGAAAGCACCATTGTCGAGAAGGGCAACTGGAAGCTTGTCTGGGAAAACAACCGCGAGTGCTACCACTGCGCCAGCAACCACCCGGAGCTCTGCCGCACCTATCCCGAGGCGCCGTCGGCAACCGGCGTGCAGGGTGCCAAGGACGATCCCGTCATCTCCGAGCATTGGAGCCGCTGCGAAGCCTCCGGTCTGCCAAGCGAATTCCGCATCGATGCGACGGGCCAGTTCCGCGTCGCCCGCATGCCGCTTATTCAGGATGCCGAAAGCTACACCATGTCCGGCGCCCGCGCCGTCAAGCGCCGCCTGTCCGACGCCGTGCCCCAGAGCCATATCGGCACGCTGCTGATGTTCCATTACCCAAGCACCTGGAACCATGTGCTGGCCGACCACGCCATCACCTTCCGCGTGCTGCCGCTCGGGCCCGAACTGACGCAGGTCACCACCAAGTGGCTGGTCCACAAGGATGCCGTCGAGGGTGTCGATTACAATCTCGAGGAACTGACCCACGTCTGGACCGAGACCAACGATCAGGACCGCCAGATCGTCGAGGAAAACGCCTTCGGCATCCGCTCGCCGGCCTATGAGCCCGGCCCTTACTCGCCCGAGCACGAAGGCGGCGTCATGCAGTTCGTCGAGTGGTACACGAACTTCATGCAGGAGCGCCTGACGGGCGTCCGCGCGCCGCTCGTGCGCGTGGCCTGACATGAGCCAGACAAGCATGGGCCAAGGTATGGGCGTGGGCCAAGGCATGGTTCAGGGAACCGGTATCGTGTCGCCGTTCCGTCACTTCGACGAACTCCAGCCCTGGAACGATCGCCAGCACCTGCTCGAATGCATCGCGGTGACGCTCGAGGCGCCCGACGTCATGACCTTCGTGTTCAAGTCGGATCGCGACGGCTGGTTCCGCTACCTGCCGGGCCAGTTCGTCACGCTCGAAATTCCGGTGACGGCCGACAATCCGGTGATGCGGACCTACACGCTGTCCTCGACACCCTCGCGCCCGTTCTCCATCGCCGTCACGGTGAAGGCGCAGGCGACGTCGATCGGCACCCGCTGGATGTTCGACAACCTGCGTCCCGGTATGACGCTGAAGGCCTTCGGCCCGCTCGGCGACTTCTCATTCGTGCGCTATCCCGGCGAGAAATACCTGTTCGTCTCTGCCGGCTCCGGCATCACGCCGATGATGTCGATGACGCGCTGGTTTTCCGATTGCGCGCCGCAGACCGATGTCGCCTTCGTCTCCTGCGCCCGCCGACCCGACGATCTGCTGTTCCGGGCCGAGCTGGAAACACTTAGCCCCGGCATGCCGAACCTGTCGCTCGGCTTCGTCGTGGAAGGCCACGAGCCCCGCCACGGCTGGCACGGCCTGCGCGGCCGCATCGATGCCGCCAAGGTGGCGCTGCTGACGCCCGATTTCATGTCCCGAACGGTGTTCTGCTGCGGTCCCGAACCGTTCATGCGCGGCGTGCGCGAACTGCTGCAGGCATCCGGCTTCGACATGGCCCGCTACCACGAGGAAAGCTTCCAGCCGGCGGCAGCCCCTAACGTCGATGAACTCGCCGTCCGCGCCGGTCCTGGCGATGCTGCCGGCGAGGCCGATACCGACCAGCCGATCGTCGCCCCCACCATCACCTTCACCATGGCCGGCAAGGACGCGAAATGCATCCCCGGCCAGACCGTCCTCCAGACCGCCCGCGCCGCCGGCGTGCGCATCGGCGCCGCCTGTGAAAGCGGCCTCTGCGGCACCTGTCGCGTCATGAAGATCTCGGGCGAGGTCGAGATGAAACACAATGGCGGCATCCTCGACGAGGACATCGAAGAAGGCTACATCCTCGCCTGCTGCTCCCGCCCGCTGACGGACGTGCAGATCGAGGCTTGAGCGGCGAGACGGCCTGATACGATGACCGAGGGTGGGGAAACTGCGCCTTCAGACAACGTGCCGCAGCTTGTCGGTATTCTAGCGCAAGGCGATCCGCGCGCCCCGACCGCCGATGGAGGAGGTCGTCATCGCGTCCACGCCGGTCGCTTGCGTGCCGATGCAGGCAGGGCGGGTGCCGTTGGCCGAGACGAGCATGATGACCGGCGGGCCGAGGGTTGGTGCGGGCTCCGGAGGCAGCGGTTTTTCCGGCAGCAGCTCGCCCTTCGCCCATTCCACCTTCAGCCGCGCGGCATCCATCGGCGCCACGTTGACGTCGATATCGGGCAGGGTTCCACTGACGCGGTAGGGACAGCGGCGCTTGTTGCAGTTGGCGCCGGAGGAAAACTGCCAGAGGGCGTAGCTGTCCCAGTTGCCCATCGGGAAGACGTTGCGGATGCCCGGCTTGTAGCGGGCGTACCAGAGCGGCAGACGCGAGAGGATCGGATAGAGCGCGCGGTTGTCGGCGATGTGGCGGGCGGTCGAGTGGTTGGTGTAGAGCATCGGATACCGGCCCGTGCGCGTCTTGATATGCTGCGCGAAGATTTCGCCATCCTCGAGCGACATGAAATTGTCAGGGTCGATACCCTCGATGTCGAGCACCATCAGCTCGTCGGCCGCGGGTTCGGCATAGTCGAGGAAGTGGTTCGCCTGTTCGATCGGGTTGCCGGGCCGCGCCAGGTGATAGGCACCCCAGAGCAATCCGCTTGCCCGCGCCACCATGCGCCGCGTCTGGTAAAGCTCGCGGCTGACCGCATATTTCCGCCACATCGTCTTGCAGTGCGCGAACGTATCGCCCTCGTGGTCGCCGGTGCAGGAAAAGCTCTCCGGCAGACCGTCGGAGGCTTTCGAGACGAAACCCGCGATCCGTTTGTCCTTCAGCATCTCCTGCCAGTCGACGATGTTGAGTTCGTAGGCATCGATGACCAGCGCCGGCTCCGGCGTCTTCCAGGGCTCCAGATCGACGGCAAGGCCAGGCTGCGGCGAGAACACGGCGCCCAGCGCCACGAGGAGGCTCAGCGCCACGACTGGCCATCGCCCGAGAGGGGAGGGAGTGAACGCGCCGGCAATGGTTCGGGCGATGTTTCGCATGCGCACAATGCTGCGCCCACATGGTTAACGCGCCGTTAATTTTGGCCGCCTAGGGCCGTCATGCGTCCGTCACAGAGGGAACTAACGACGATTCCGGCCGTTGTCAGACCAGTGAATGTCGTGCGCCTCGCCGTCGTTCGATAAAAATCCACGGAGGAAACAATGGGTCTCTTCAACGCAAAGCTCCTTTCGGCCGCAGGCCTCTCGGCCGCGCTTTTCGTCACATCATTCGTCCCCGTCCAGGCCATGGTTCCGATTCCGGTCCAGAAGCCTGTTCAGACGGCAAACGCCGTCGAGCCCGTGCAGTACAGAGATCGCTACCGAGATGACTGGCGCCGTCGCGGCATGCATCGCCGTGGCGATGCCTACTACTACAATGGTCATCGCGGCTATCGCGAACGCCGCCGCGGCTACCGTGAACACAATGGGGTCTGGTTCCCGCTCGCAGCTTTCGCGACCGGCGCGATCATTGGCGGCGCCATCAACAACGACCGCCCGGCCCGCGTCGGTGGCAGCCATGTCGCCTGGTGCCAGGATCGTTATCGCTCCTACCGCGCCTACGACAACACCTACCAGCCCAACAACGGTCCCCGTCGCCAGTGCAACTCGCCGTATTGATCGGCTGAACCTGCAGGCTTGAATACGGAAAAGGCATCGGTTCCCCGGTGCCTTTTGCGCGTTATGACCTCTGTGTCAAAGAATCCCGATCCGTTTCAGGATGGTCCAGGCAAAGGCCATGGACATGACGATAAAAACGCCGGCGATGAGGGTGCCGTGGATACCGCCGGCCAGCGGGAGGTCGCTGGTGTTCATGCCGAAGAAGCCAGTGACCAACGTCGGCGGCAGCAGGAAGGCCGTCATCAGCGAGAGGATGTAGAGGTGGCGGTTGGTCTCGGAGGAGAGCTTGCTGTCGATTTCCTCGTGCAGCAGCCGCGCCCGTTCCTGCAGCGCGAAGACGTCGCGGTCGACCGTCTCCAGCCGGTCGGTCAGGCGTTCGGCGACGTCGATGAAGCCCGTGGGAACCTCGTCTTCGTCCGATGCCGCGGCGCGTCTGAGAAGAGCGAGCAGCGTCCGCAGATGCCGGTGCAGGCGGACGGCGGTGCGGCGGAGCGGCGCCAGCCGCGGCTGGTCGTTGTGCCCCGCCTCGCCATAGACCTCGTCCTCGATGACGTTGAGCTCCTCCGTCAGTTCCAGCACGAGACCGATCAGGGTGCGCTGGAACTCGATCACCATCATCTCGAAAAGGTCGATCGGCCGCAGGCAGCGCGGGTTCTTCTCGATCGCCGCCTTCACCCGGTCGATGCTGCGCAGCGGATGCAGCCGCGTCGTCACGATGACCTTGTCCGTCACGACGAAATGCAGCCAGCCGATGGTCTTCGTCATCTGGTCGAAGGTGCGCTCGAAATCGACCAGCGTGCCGTGCACCATGGCTTCGTCGGTCGTGATCGCGGCTTGCGTATCATGGCTCGACAGGGTGGCCAGCGCGTCCGGCGGCAGGTCGCAGATCTTCTGGATCAGCGCCGGCGTGCGCGCGTCGCTCAGCGCCAGATGCAGCCAGAGCCAGCCTTCGCCCTCCGTCAACGTCTCCAATGGCGCATCCGCGGAAATGCGCTCGCCGCGGCCCTGTCCCGGGCGGAAGCGATAGGCCCAGACGAGGCCGGGAATTTCGGGAGAAACGAGGTTCATGACAGAATTTCCGGCAGTCGGAGTCGTGCTGTATCGACGTTCTATGACAGTTTCGTTGCAAGGCAAAATGAAGCCTCGCGAACCGGGCCGGGAGATCGGGAACATTAGCGATCAATCGCGCATCTCCCAGTTGACGTTTACGTAAAAATCAATAATTTGACCCGCGGCGCAGGAGAAGACGGGTGGGCGCCGGCAAAGGCAGGAGAACCTTATGTACACATCCCCTGTGGACGACATTCTGTTCACGCTCAATCATATCGCAGGTCTCGATGGCGACGCGTCCGTCGATGCGGATATCGTGGAGGCCGTGATCTGGGAGGCGGGCCGCTTCTGTGACGCGACGATCGCGCCGGCCGCCGCGCGCGGGGACAAGGAGGGCTCAAAGCTTGCCAATGGCGAGGTCCGCTCGCCGACCGGTTGGCCGGAGATCTATCGTGCCTGGGCTGCCGCCGGCTGGAATGGCCTCGCCGCGCCGATGGAGGCGGGCGGGCAGGGCCTGCCGCACCGCCTGCAGATCGCCGCGATGGAAATCTGGAACGGCGGCTCGATGGCGTTCGCGCTGGCGCCGATGCTGACCGCCGGTGCTGCAGAAGCGCTCGCCGCGCACGGTTCCGATGCGCTCAAGGCCCGCTTCCTGCCGAAGATGGTCTCCGGCGAGTGGACAGGCACGATGAACCTGACCGAACCCCATGCCGGTTCGGATCTGGGTACGCTGCGCACCCGTGCGGAACGCCGCGACGACGGCACCTACCGGATTTTCGGCCAGAAGATCTACATTACCTGGGGCGAACACGACTTTACGGACAATATCGTCCATCTTGTTCTCGCCCGCCTGGCCGATGCGCCCGAGGGGACGCGCGGCATCTCTTTGTTCCTCGTGCCGAAGTTCATCGTCAATGAAGATGAGACGCTTGGCGCGCGCAATGATCTCTTTTGTCACTCGATCGAGGAGAAGCTGGGCATTCATGCCTCGCCCACCTGCACCATGATCTACGGCGACGGCCGCTTCGGCGAGGAGCCGGGCGCCGTCGGTTATCTGATCGGCGAGGAAAATCGCGGGCTTGCCTGTATGTTCACCATGATGAACAATGCCCGCCTCGCGGTCGGCGCCCAGGGCGTCGCCATGGCGGAAGCCGCCACGCAGGGTGCGCTCGCCTATGCGCGGGAGCGCCGTCAGGGCAAGGCCCCCGGCGCTGCCACGGCCAGCCCGATCATCGATCATCCCGATATCGCCCGCACGCTTCTGACCATGAAGGCGCTGACGCAGGGGTCGCGCGCCATCACCTATCTCTGTGCGGAGGCGGTCGATCGCGCCCACGAGGCTGAAGGCGACGAGAAGCGTCATTGGCAGGATCGTGCAGCGCTCCTGACCCCGATCGCAAAATCCTTCCCGACGGATGTCGGCGTCGAGGTTGCCTCGCTCGGCATCCAGGTTCATGGCGGCATGGGCTTCGTGGAGGAAACGGGCGCCGCCCGCCTGCTGCGGGATGCGCGCATCGCGCCGATCTATGAAGGCACGAACGGCATCCAGGCCATCGATCTCGTCACCCGCAAGCTGCCCCTCGGCGATGGCGCCCATGTGCGCGGCCTGATTGCCGAACTCTCAGCGATCGCGAAAGCCGTGACCTCAGTCGAGGGAGACAAGGGCGCATGGGGCGAAACCGCCGCGCGTCTCGACAAGGCGATCGGCGAACTGATCACGGCGACCGACTGGCTCCAGTCCGAACTCGCCGCCGGACGCCTGGCGGCAGCCCTTGCCGGTGCCACGGCCTACCAACGCCTCTTCGGCCTCGTCCTCTCCGGCGTGCTTCTCGCCAAGGGTGCGGCGGTCGTGGTGGAGGATGGCCGTCAGCCGCAGCGCATCGCTCTTGCGCGCTTCTTCGCCGAGAACCTGCTCGGCGAAACGGCAGCCCTTGCCGACGCCATCCTCCACGGCGCCAACAGCCTCGAGGCTGCGCGCATCGCGCTGAACTGAGACCCTGATATGACCGACGAGACGATCCTCATCGAAAAGCCGGACGCCGCGATCCGCGTCATCCGGCTGAACCGCCCGGAAAAGAAGAACGCCATTACCCGCGCCATGTATGTGGCGATGACGGAAGCGCTCGCTGCGGCCGAGGCAGAAGACGACGTTCGCGTCATCGTCTTCCTCGGCACGCCCGGCTGCTTTTCCGCCGGCAACGACATGGCCGACTTCGCCCAGATGGCGATGAGCGAAACGCTGGGAACGGAGGTCCTCGGCTTTCTGCATGTGCTCGCGACGGCCACCAAGCCGCTCGTCTCCGGGGTCGATGGCTTGGCGATCGGTATCGGCACGACGCTGAACCTGCATTGCGATCTCACCGTCATCTCCACCCGCACCCAGCTGCGAACCCCGTTCGTGGATCTCGCGCTGGTGCCGGAGGCCGCCTCCAGCCTCATCGTCCCCCGCGTCATCGGCCATCAGCGCGCCTTCGCGCTGCTCGCCGCCGGTCTGCCGATCGCTGCCGAAGACGCCGTCGCCGTCGGGCTCGTCTGGAAAGCGGTCGCACCCGAGGCGCTGGAAGAGGAAACGCTCGCCGCCGCCACCATGCTCGCCGCCAAGCCGCCACAGGCGCTGCGCATCGCCCGGCAGCTCCTGCGCGGCGACACCACGGAAACCCTGGCCCGCATCGACCTCGAAGCGGACCATTTCGCCGCCCGCCTCAAAAGCACAGAGGCCCAAGCCGCCTTCATGGCCTTCCTCTCCAAGCGCTGACGGAGCCCGGAAGGGCCTGCGGTGTCTTGCAGCAGGAAGCATCAGGATGTATATTAGCGGAGTGGCAGCCGGAGCTCGAACTCCGGCTGCCTTTCGCTCAGACTTGGAATAGAACCCGCACGCGCATTCGCCAGCCCGTGCGGGTTTTCCATATCTCAAGCGTGATGCTTACGGGTAGATACCCCATTTGCCTCACTCCTGTTCGACAGCAAAGCCTATGCCGAGGTCGGGGAGGCTCATCGTCCCCGACGCGCTGGCTGGCACAGCGCTTTCTACTTCGGCTGCGAACGGCCAAGCGTAGCAGAACGAAATTCTTTATATAAGATATTTCTTCTATATCGTCGGAGCAGCCGACGAGGTGGCTCGACGTGTCTTGCACCCGGCAGACAAGGCTGTATATTAGCGGAGTGGCAGCCGAAGCGCGAACTCCGACTGCCTTTCGCTCAGACTAGGAATATGACTCGCACCTGGACTTGCCAGCCGGTGCGGGTTTTCCTTATCTCAAGCGTGATACCAACGGGTAGATACCCCATTTGCTTCACTCCTGTTCGACAGCAAAGCCTATGCCAAGGTCGGGGAGGCTTATCGTCCCCGACGCGCTGGCTGGCGCAGCGCTTTCTGCTTCAGCTGCGAACGACCGAAGCGTAGCACGGGCTTTTTCAGAATATTAGAAAAAAATGATGGAACATCAGCGCGTCAGCGTCGCCACCGCTTCGACGTGGGATGACCAGAGGAATTGATCGACCGGGGTGACCTTGGTGACGCGGTAGCCGCCCTCGATGAGGATCGAGAGATCACGTGCCAGCGTCTGCGGGTTGCAGGATATGGCGACGATGGTCTTCACCGTCGAGCACGCCAGTTCGCGACACTGCGCCTCGGCGCCGGCACGGGGCGGATCGAAGACGACGGCGTCGTAGACCTTCAGCTCGGAGGTCATCATCGGCCGGCGGAACAGGTCGCGCTTTTCGATGCTGACGGGCTTCAGGCCTTGCGTGTTGCGGGCGGCGAGATCGAGCGCTTTCAGCGCCTTTTCCTCGCTTTCCACGGCATGCACGCGGCCCTTGCGGGCCATGCGCAGGGCGAAGGTGCCAGTGCCGGCGAAGAGGTCGGCGATCCGCTTGGCCTTGCCGAGATGCGTCATGACGAGCTCCGCCATCGCGGTTTCCGCAACGGCGCTTGCCTGCGCAAAGCCGCCGGGCGGCGGCGAGACCGCGATGCCGTCGAAGGTGATGAGAGGCTTCAGCGGCTCGACGATCGTCTCGCCATTGACGGCCAGCCGCGCGATACCGCGCAGTTTCAGCACGGCCTCGATCGCCTGCTGGCGGTGCCGGTCCGACAGGGCCTTGATGCCCTCGGCAGCCAGATCGAGCCCGGTCGTCGTCTCCAGCACGGTGATGCGGAACGGCTCGGCACTGGCGGCGAGCGCCGCTGCGATGATGCGGATGGCTGCGAGCCGCGACACGATGCCGGGGCTCGCGATGGGACACTCCGTTATGGAGACGATGTGATGGCTTTCCGCCTGGTTATACCCAAGCAGCAGCTCCTTCTCGGTGCGCCGCGCGGTAAAGACCGTGCGCCGGCGCTCGCCCGGGCGGGCAATGATAAGCGGCGCCACCTCCGTCTCGATGCCGCGCGACCGCAGGGCGTCGATGACGATCTGCCGCTTGAACGCGTGATAGAGATCGTCGCCGGCATGCTGCAGCGTGCAGCCGCCGCATGTGCCGTTCTCGCCTTCCGGCCCGAAATGCCGGCAGGCGGGCGCGACACGGTCGGGCGAGGGCGCAAGCAGGGACATCACGGTGCCCTGCTGCTTGTTGACGGCCATCGTCACCCGTTCGCCGGGAAGCGTGAATGGCACGAAGACGGGGCCGGACGGGGAGGAGACGATGCCGTCTCCCTGCAGGCCGAGCCGTTCGATCGTCGCGGTTTCCGCGCTCATGCCGCGTCCTCGTCGGTCTCTGTGTCGAGATCGGCATCATCACCGTCGTTAAGGGGTTTGCGGCCGGCGAGAAGAAACTCCTCGTTGCCGTCACCGCCCGTAATGGGGGAGGGGATGAGGCCGAGGCTTTCCCAGCCCATCTCTTCCACGAGCCAGCGCTCCAGCTCCGCCGCCACCTCTGGCGCCGTCGAGGGGTCTTTCAGCAGTCCCGCCTTGCTGACGAAATCGCGGCCGGCCTCGAATTGCGGCTTCACGAGAAGAATGCAAAGCGCGCCGGGCACGGCGAGGTCGAGCGCCGGCGGCAGAGCGAGCTTCAGCGAGATGAAGGAAACGTCGGAGACCACCATGCCGATCTCGCGGTCTTCCAGATGCTCTTCGTCGAGCACACGCGCGTTCAGGCCCTCGATATTGGTGACGCGCGGATCGGCTTCGAGGCGCGGATGGAACTGCCCGTGGCCGACATCGATGGAAATGACGTGGGCGGCACCCGCATGCAGCAGCACCTCGGTGAAGCCGCCAGTGGAGGCGCCGATATCGAGGCAGTCGAGCCCTTCCGGCGACAGCGCGAAATGATCGAGCCCGGCTTTCAGCTTCAGCGCCGCGCGCGAGACATAGGCCTGGACCGGATCGTCGATCTCGATCGTCACATCGTCGGGAAAGGTGGAGCTCGGCTTGGTGACGACGCGACCGTTCACCCGCACGGTTCCGCGCTGCACGGCATCGCGTGCGCGAGACCGGCTGGCGACGAGCCCGAGGTTGAGAACGAGCTGGTCGAGGCGGACGGTGGTTTTCGGTTCGTTTGACATGGGGCCTGTCATGGCGTGTCAGGGCCCGGGTGACAAGCCTTTTGCGTCATATCGCACGGATCTCGGCGGCGTAGCGCGCCATCACAAGCGTCCGAGGTTAGCCCGCGGCGTCGCGGCCGACGCGCTTTTGCCCGAGCGCGCGGAAGACGGTGGAGACGATGCCGGCGCGGTCGAGGCCGGCCTGGGCATACATGGCGTCCTGCTTGCTCTGTTCCATCCAGATGTCCGGCAGCACCATCGGGCGCACCTTCAGGCCCGAATCCATCAGGCCTTCCAGCGCCAGAAACTGCAGCACATGGCTGCCGAAACCGCCGACCGAGCCTTCCTCGATGGTGATCAGCACCTCGTGCTCGCGGGCAAGGCGGCGGATGAGGTCGTGATCGAGCGGCTTTGCAAAGCGCGCATCGGCAACCGTCGTGGAAAGCCCCGAAGCATCGAGGTCTTCCGCCGCCAGCAGACAATCGGCGAGCCGCGTGCCGAAGGAGAGGAGGGCGACTTTGGTGCCTTCCTTGACGATGCGGCCGCGGCCGATCTCGAGGATCTCACCACGAACCGGCATGTCGATGCCGACGCCTTCGCCGCGCGGGTAGCGGAAGGAGATCGGACCCTCGTCATAGGCAGCGGCCGTGCGCACCATGTGCTTCAGCTCGGCCTCGTCGGCCGCGGCCATCACCACGAAGCCGGGCAGGGCGGCAAGATAGGTCGTGTCGAACGAGCCGGCATGCGTCGGGCCATCCGCACCAACGAAACCGGCGCGGTCGATGGGAAAGCGCACCGGCAGCCCCTGGATCGCAACGTCATGGACGACCTGATCGTAGCCGCGCTGCAGGAAGGTGGAGTAGAGCGCCGCGAAAGGCTTCAGCCCCTCCGTCGCAAGCCCCGCCGCAAAGGTCACGGCATGCTGCTCGGCGATGCCGACGTCGAAGATGCGGGTCGGATGCGCCAGCGCGAACTTGTCGAGCCCGGTGCCGTTCGGCATGGCGGCGGTCACGGCGACGATCCGCTCGTCCTCGTTGGCCTCCTGCACCAGCGTCTCGGCGAAGACGGCGGTATAGGACGGCGCATTCGGCTTGGCCTTGGCCTGGGCCCCGGTGATGACGTCGAAGGTGTTGACGCCATGATATTTGTCGGCGGCGGCCTCGGCCGGCGCGTAGCCCTTGCCCTTCTGCGTCACGACATGGATCAGCACGGGGCCATGCGCATTGTCGCGCACATTGCGCAGCACCGGCAGCAGGTGCTCGAAGGAGTGCCCGTCGATCGGCCCTATATGGTAGAAACCCAGCTCCTCGAACAGCGTGCCGCCGGTCACATAGCCGCGGGCATGCTCCACCGCGCGGGTAATCGCGCGGTCGATCGACTTGCCGAGATAGGCCGTCAGCTTCTTGCCGAGCTCGCGGAAGCCCATATAGGTCCGCCCGGAGGCAAGCCGCGCCAGATAGGCGCTCATGGCGCCGGTCGGCGGCGCGATCGACATATCGTTGTCGTTGAGGATCACGATCAGCCGGGCATCGAGCGCGCCGGCATTGTTCAGCGCCTCATAGGCCATGCCGGCCGACATCGCCCCGTCGCCGATGACGGAGATGACGTTGCGCTTCACGCCCTGCAGCTCGGACGCCACAGCCATGCCGAGGCCGGCCGAGATCGACGTGGAGGAGTGCGCGGCACCGAAGGGATCGTATTCGCTTTCGGCCCGGCGGGTGAAACCGGAGAGGCCGTTTTCCTGGCGCAGGGTGCGGATGCGGTCGCGGCGGCCGGTCAGGATCTTGTGCGGATAGCACTGGTGGCCGACATCGAAGATCAGCCGGTCGTGCGGCGTGTCGAACACCTTGTGGATGGCGATGGTCAGCTCGACCACGCCGAGGCCGGCGCCCAGATGGCCGCCGGTCCGCGATACGGCGTCGATCATCTCGGCGCGCAGTTCTCCGGCAAGCTGCGTCAGGTCCTTGTCGTCGATCGCTTTCAGATCCCGGGGCAGGTTGACCTTGTCCAGAAGCGGCGTCGACGGCGGGGAGTTCGGTTGGGTCACGCTGTCCTCATACCCGCGGTCGTTGGTAGGCCGCGATAGAAATCATTCGCAAAAAGGCGTCTTAATCGCAATTCGCCGGAATTGCAAAAGCCCGTCGCCGCAACATCCGCACGATGGTGCAGTGTCCGAAAAAGGCCATGCGGCGGATTGGTCGGTAAGGACGATCCGCTCCCGAATCTGCGTCAAGGGGCGCCGGTCAGGATACCGGAACCCCCGTCTCGATCCTACAACAAAGTTCAGCCTTGAATGTTCGGGGCCTGGCGCATCAGGCCCGCGCGGCATTCGTCCGGCGCATAATGGTGACGGTGGCAAGCCAGAGCACCACGCCGATGCCGAGAAGCGCGCCGGCGATGAGGTACTGGACGGGATCGCGCCCGGTCCACGGGCCGGCGAGGAAGGTGCAGGTCAGCGCGCCCAGCACCGGGAAGACCGTGGGAATGCGGAAGTGCTTGTGCTCCACCGTGTCCTTGCGCAGCACCAGCACGGCGATGTTGACGATGGCGAAGACGCAGAGCAGCAGCAGCGCCGTCGTTCCTCCAAGTTGGGGAACGCCGCCGGCAAAGATCAGCAGGCCGATGGCCAGCAGCGTGGTAAAGCCGATGGCGATGTAGGGCGTCTGGCGTCCATGATGCACGCGGCCGAGAATGGCGGGAATGACGTCTTCGCGCGCCATGCCATAGAGCAGCCGGCTTGCCATCATCATATTGATCAGCGCGGAGTTGGCGACCGCGAGCATGGTGATGACGCCGAAGATGCTGATGGGAAAGCCGGGCGCGCCGGCCTGCACGACCTTCAAGAGCGGCGTCTCGCCCTCGCTGAGTTCGCCGGCCGGCACGAGCGTGATGGCGGCGATGGAAACGAGCACATAGATGACGCCGGTGATGAGCAGGCCGGTCAGCAGAACCTTCGGAAAGATCCGGCTCGGATCCTTGCACTCCTCGGCCATATTGACGGAATCCTCGAAGCCCACCATGGCGAAAAAAGCGAGCGTGGTGGCGGCGATGACCGACCAGAACACGCCGCTATCCCCAGCGGGCGTAAAGGTCGTCACGCGCGACACGTCGCCCTGGCCGTGAAAGATCGCCCAGAAGCCGATGCCGATGATGATCAGCAGGCCCGTCAGCTCGATCATCGTCAGCCCGACATTCAGCTTCACGCTCTCCCCGACGCCGCGAAAGTTGATGGCGGCGACGAGTACGAGAAACAGGACCGCGATCAGCACCACCATGCCATCGCCCACATCGAGCCCAAGCGCCGCCGTGAAGTTGGCGGAAAACGCCCGCGCCGCCGTGGAGGCCGAGGTGATGCCCGACGACATCACCGCGAAGGCGACAATGAAGGTGAGGAAATGCACGCCGAAGGCCTTGTGCGTGTAGAGCGCGGCGCCCGCAGCTTTCGGATATTTCGTCACGAGTTCGAGATAGCTGAAGGCGGTGAGCAGCGCGACGGCGAAGGCGATGAGGAAGGGCAGCCAGACGATGCCGCCGACCTTGGCCGCGACCTGTCCGGTCAGCGCATAGATGCCGGTGCCGAGAATATCGCCGATGATGAAGAGCAGCAGGAGCCCCGGCCCCATCACGCGCTTCAATTCGGGTTGCGTCGTCTGTTTCTCCTGCCCCGTCATCGGAAACCCCTTCTCCCATGGATGTTGTTCGCAATGACATAGCTCTGCCGGCCGCGAAGGAAAGATGCATCCGGTAAGACCATGAGGAAATTCGAAATCGCCTCAGGGTTGCATATTTCCGGGTGGCACGCGGGGCGTATGATGTTGAAAGGACACGCACGGAGCATGTCCTATTCAACGCTTTGGTAATTCGAAGCGTCTATATCCAGGTCATGACGCGGCGATAGGCGCGAACGGGTGGTCGGACCTCCGGCATTCGAACATGGGATGAACGGGATGCTCGCGACACTGACAGGCCTGTGCCAGCAAACGATGCGCACCGCCATTGCCGCCGATGACGATCTGGTGGCCAAAGGCCTGAACGCCAACAAGGCGCTCGCGCTTATCAAGCAGTTCTGGATGCAGACCGGGATCGAACTCGACGTCAACGTGTTCTACCTCAACCGCACGCCCCGCGCGATCGTCGAGGCGATTGGGCAGGGTTGCGTGCAGCCGACCGACAAGATTTTGCTTTTGCGCGAGGGCGACGGCACGCGCCCGCTCTTCCTCTTTGCCGGGGGCGTGAACTGCTTTCTGGAGACGCAGGACCTTGTCGATGCCTTGACCTTCGAGGGCGCGATCTACGGCATCACGCTGACGGATTTCGGCCGGCCGGCCGGCTCTCCGCCTGAGGTCGCCGACGAGGTCGAATGCGCCTATCGCGCCATGAAGACAATCCAGCCGGAGGGGCCTTATCGTCTCGCGGGTTACTCCTTCGGCGGCGTGCTGGCACTGGAGCTTGCCCGCCGGGCGCGGGTGGATGGCGACGTGATCGAGGCGCTGATGCTACTCGATCCGCCGCAGAACGATCATAGCTGGCCGCTCCTGCTCTGGGCCGGGCTGATGCGCCGGACGATCACGCGGCAGGTGAAGTCGGTGCTCGGGAAACTGGCAGGCCGCGCCCTGCGCCGCGGCAAGCCGTCGGCGGAGCGTCAAGGCGATGCCGGTGCCGAAGCCCCGCGTCCGGGTCTCGACGCCTCCGCCGCGCATCACAGCCCGCCCCGCCGGGGCCACCAGCTTTTTTTCCGCTTTCGCAATCCGCGTCACCCGGATTACCCGCTCTACGCGCCGCAATGGGCAGGCGGCTATACCCCCGCTTACGATGCCTGCGCCCGTCAATTGCTGCAGATGAAGGGCCTCTACAGGCCGAGCGTCTATGATGGACCGCTCGTCTTCTTTGCCTCGACATCCGGCTCGCCGATCGATTGCAACGCCAGGCGCATCTGGAAGGCTTACCTGCCGGAGGCGAGATGGGTCTCGGCGTCGGGGAACCATCTCAGCATGATCGTCGCCAGAAAGGCCCGAAAGCTTGCCGCCGTGATGGACATGCATCTGCGGCTCATACCCATATCGACATCGGAAACATCCGCGCCCGCGAAAAGCGCGGCCGCCTGATCAGTTGCCGTCCAGCGGCTCCACACCCTGCGGCTTGCCGGCGCGGTCGAGGCGAATCTTCTCGATGCGGTTTTCGGCCGCGTTGAGCAGCGCTTCGCAATGCTTCTTCAGCGCTTCCCCGCGCTCGTAGAACTCGATCGAGCGGTCGAGGGCGACATCGCCGCGCTCCAGCGCCGAAACGATCGATTCCAGTTCCTCGACGGCCCGCTCGAAGGACAGCGAGGCGACATCGGCCGGGCTGGAAGGCTCCGCTGGGCCAGCGGCTGGCGATTGTGTGCGTGTTTCGTTTGCCATGGCGGTCATCCCCTCATCAGGCGCTGGATATGAAGACCCGCCGATTCGGCGAGCCCCACGAGGTCATAGCCGCCTTCGAGCAGGCTGACGATCCGGTTGCTGGCATGCTTGCCCGCAACATCGAGCAACCGGCCGGTCGCCCAGTCGAAATCGTCGCCGACGAGGTTGATCTGCGCCAGCGGATCGCGGTGATGGGCATCGAACCCGGCCGAGATGATGATGAGATCCGGCTGGAAACGCTCGAGCGCCGGCAGCACGCGCGACTTGAACGCCTCGCGAAAATGCTCGCTGCCGGTATCGGGGGAAAGCGGCGCGTTGACGATGGTGTTGTGCGTGCCGGTCTCGTCCTTCGCGCCGGTGCCGGGATAAAGCGGCATCTGGTGCGTCGAACAGAAGAGGACGGAGGCATCGTCATAGAAGATGTCCTGCGTGCCGTTACCGTGGTGCACGTCCCAATCGACGATCGCCACGCGCTCGGCCCCGTGCACGCGCTGAGCATGCCGCGCGGCGATGGCGGCATTGTTGAAGAAGCAGAAGCCCATGGCCTTCATCTTCTCGGCATGGTGCCCGGGCGGGCGGGAGGCGACGAAGACGTTGTCGGCCTTGCCGGTGAAAACCGCGTCCACCGCAGCCACCGCGCCGCCGATGCCGGTCAGCGCCGCCTGCAGGCTCGCGGGGCTCGCATGCGTATCGGCCTCGAAACTGTTGATGCCCTCTTCGGGGATCACCGACATCACGGCCCGCAGGTGCTCTTCCGGATGGGCGAGCAGCACGAGATCCTCGTTGCCCTGCGGTGCTTGTTTGCGGACGAGATCGGAAAACCGCTCGTGCTCCAGCGCCAGATTGAGCGCCCGCAGCCGATCCGGCCGTTCCGGGTGGCCCTCGGGCACCTGATGCTCGAGGAAGATGGGGTTTTCGTAGAGGATGGTTGTCATGGGCGCCAAGCTAGAGCGCTAAAGGGGCAGGGTCCAGCACCTTGCCGGCTTTTCCCCGCCCGTTCGCTCTTCAAGCTAGGTTCCCGTCAGCTCCGCTGCGGTAGCAGCGGATAGCCGACGAGGACGGCGCGGGCGGCAAGTGCTGCGATGCCGGCCTTGAGGATGTCGCCCGGCAGGAAGACGGCATTTGCCGAGAGAGCGGCCACGAAGCCCATGCCGGTGTTGATGGCCAGCCAGATCGTGCCCATGAGGTAGACGACGCCGATGCCGCCGATGATGGAGGCGAGGAAGAAGCCGGCGATCTGGCGTGCGCCGCCCTGAGTTTCGCGAACGATCCGTTCGGCGACGAGGCCGGTGACGAAGGTGCCGACGACCCAGCCCGCGATGTAACCGCCGGTCGGGCCGGCAAGGACGGCGAGCCCGCCGCGGCCGCCCGAAAGGACCGGCAGGCCGACGGCCACCATGAGGATGAGGAGGAGATAGGCGAGCGCACCGCGCTTGGCACCGATGATGCAGCCGGCCAGCATGACGCCCATCGACTGCGCGGTGATCGGCACCGGCACGAAGGCCAGCGTGATCGGCGGGATGATGCCGAGGACGATGATGATGGCAGTAAACAGGGCGGTCAGAACCAGGTCGCGCGTCGACATTCGCCTCTCCTTTCACGAGTTGCTGATGGAGCCCGATTAGTGACGCCGCAGGCCCCGTGCGTCAATGGCCATCGCAATCATGTCGGCATCTTTCAGCGTGAGGATGATCAACGGCGCCAGCATTTTCAGCGGGCGCACGGGCAGGCCCCGCGCCGCATGCGCTTCCCGCAGGCTCTCGTAACGCGTCGAGATCTCCGGAACGAAGCGCAGCACCAGCCCCAGCGCCAGCCCGATATCGGCGGCATTGACAAGCCCCAGCCGCTCGAACGGCATCATCAGCCGGGTGATCTCCTCCATGAAGTCGCCCACCTCCGTCGAGGCCGTGACGGTGGCGGCAAGGAGAATAAGCGTGGCGAACCGGAAGAGGACGACGAGACCGTGAACCGGCGTCTCGAAGAAAGCCGTCGCCCCCGCCACAAGCCCGATGGAGACGAGCGGCCAGGCAAGCCGCGACAGGCCTTCAGAAAACGACACGCCCACAGTGGCGAAGACGAGCGCCGAGAGCAGAACCGCCCCGCCGAGAACGAACGGATCGACCGTGAGAAAGACCGCAAGGCTGGCGACGAACAGGACCGCGAGCTTGGTGCGCACGGACAGCCGGTGCAGCAGCGTCGCGCCCTCGACATGCAGGCTCTTCAGCACAGCGCCACCGCCTCATAAGCCTTTACGACATCCCCCGGTATGCCGTCGGCGATCAGGCGGCCTTCGTGGAACAGAAGCACGCGCTCGAAGCTCTCGATCAGCGACAGGTCGTGACTGACGACGATGGCCGCCTCGTCGAGGCTCGCCAGCGTGTCGATCACCCGCTTCCGGTTCTTGAGGTCCAGCTGGTTGGTCGGCTCGTCGAGAATGAGGATGTCGGGTTCGGTCACCAGCACGCTTGCCATGGCCACCAGCTGCGTCTCCCCGCCCGACAGCGCATGCACCCGCCGCCGCGCCAGATGCTCGATGCCGAACCGCATGAGAATGCCCTCGACCCGCGCCGCGACCTCCGCTTTCCCAACGCCCCGGCTCTTCAGCCCAAGCGCGATATCGTCGGCGACGATCGGCAGGATCAGCTGGTTTTGCGGATTCTGGAAGATGAAGCCGACCGTGCCGAGAACGGCCGGGCCATCCGCGACCGTATCGAGCCCGTTCACCGTCACGTGGCCCTGGCTTGGCTTGACGAGGCCGTTGATGGCCCGCGCAAAGGTCGTCTTGCCAGACCCGTTAAGCCCGATCACCCCGATCCGCCGCTCGGTGAGCGCGAGGTCGAGCGGATGCAGCGCGACGGTCTCGCCATAACGAATGCTGCAATCGGCAAAGCGGATCTCCAATCCCGTCTCCTCGGATGTCGCAGTGGATCGCCGGTTCATAGGCGAACGCGGGCAAAAGGCAAAGCGGGTCTGTTGGGCACGACGATGCAAAGACGTCCTCAAACTGACAGGGCAACGGCTTGAACGGTGTCGGGATTTCGGCGAGGAGAGGTTCGCAGAGCGATGCGTTCGCGTCGATCACCGCAATCTGAATCGGTTCAGCAGGTGGATTGCCGCCCAGCAAACGGGATTGGACGGGCTTTTGGCAGAGGCTCGAAAGGGCGATGGTGCGGC
Source organism: Ferranicluibacter rubi (assembly GCF_011603255.1). Lineage (GTDB taxonomy): Bacteria > Pseudomonadota > Alphaproteobacteria > Rhizobiales > Rhizobiaceae > Ferranicluibacter > Ferranicluibacter rubi. The sequence continues at coordinate 37,429 of NZ_JAANCM010000021.1, forward strand.
CGGAGGAGCGAGAAGGCGAAACTCGTCAGGGCGGGCAGGAACAGAGGTAAGCCGAACAGTCAGAGTTCACACACGAGCAGCGCGACAGGCTGCTCGGAAGGACACGTGCTTCAAAACACGTAGGAAGACATGAGAGAGGCGAGCATGAAAGGTGATATATTCTAAAATAAAGTAAAATATTAATATAATATAGCCCATTTTTTTGCGGAATCTACTGCTGTTTTCAACGACTCATACCCATTTTATCTTTCGTATACAGGTGTATCTAAAAACAACTATATAGAATTTTCTCTGATATTTGCTACTTTAGATTCATTTTGCTTCTTTCTTTGGGAATCTACGATTTGTACTTAGTACATATTATTTTCCAAATGACGGAAGCATATAAATACGTAGATATGATTGCCATATTTAGATTTTTCCCATACTTCAATCTTTTCGTACATTTTTACTCCAATGGCTCCCATCGGCCAGATCGAATTCGCTGTATCGTATTTTGTCTTGTATTTCTAAATTGCGTTACATATTGGCCCTGATTATTCGTAACAACCACCCTATCACCCTTAACGGTTACAGTATTTCCTGTTTCTGTGTCTCTGAATGAGCGCCCTTCGCGAATAACTCTACCTTTTCAACCACGGATCTATGCGGATCGTTTTTTGCTTCTTCAGCCCGTTGCCTTCCATGAACGGTGTATGCGTCAGCGTTTTTCTTTTTACCATTCGGATCATTATCGTCATCATCTGGGTCAGGAGTTGGGCCTTCAGCCGAGGCATCATCTTTTTTCGAAAAGCCCGAATTATCTTGACCATCCCCATTTCTTGCCATGTTGGAATTACATCCACCAGGACACATATCGTTCGGGGTCCCTGCAGGTGATGCCCCAAAAGACTACGGCACCGACGGCGACAGCACCGGTACCCATCGTGGCCGCGTGGCTCCGCCACCTAATCCAAGCGCTGCACCTAATCTAGATAGTGCACCGCCTATAGCTTCAGCCAGTCCACCCCAAAATCCACCAGTGGCTGTACCCGCTATATGCCCATTCAGATCGCTCTTGTTGACCGGATCATTGCCTGCATAGGCATAGCGGTTGGTGCCGACACCCTGCAGTGTTGGGTCCATCGTATCCGGTGACATGAACCGAGCGTTGGCCGCCGACCCGAACGACACTGACAGCATGCTGCAGATGAGCAGCAGGCTCAGAATGCGGGCCAGAAACCCGCTGGAAAAGCATTTCAAAGCCCCCGCTTGGTTGAGATCGTTATTGCGCCTGGCCGTCCTGTGGCCGCCACCCCATGGCTTCCGCCTTGGCGAAAGCCTGCATATTTTCCTCGTACCACCGGTCGGCTTTTACCTTCAGGTCAGCCGGGATGTCTTCCATTCGCAAGTATTTTCCCGCCAACTCCCGCCGCAGCAGGCCGCTATAGGCGCTGCCCTTCTTCACCAGCCCATAGGCGAAGGTAGGATAATGCTGCAGAAGGACGTCGGAGATGGCAATCGCGTGTTCGAAGGCGCCGGCGTCGATCTGATGCTCGATCAGAAAGGAGGCGATCAGCGCTGCCGATTGCTCATGGGAAAGAGGCCGGAGATAGACTCCGTTCGTGACCGCTTTGTCCGACATCGGCAGCTTCTGCCGGTACCAGGCATCGCGGGTGAAACCGCCGCCGCTAGTGGCCTCCAGATTCCAGATTACGCCGTCGTCGTCGGTGTATTTGACGAAGACATGCAACGGCGCTTCGGCCAGCGTCAGTTTTAGCCCCAGCCGTTGGCCAACGAAGAGCATTAGCATGGGCATGGTAATGCAGTTGCCGCGCCGGGTCGTCAGGTACCGTTGCAGCAGGCGGTTTGCCGGTTTTTCGCCGAGCGGATCATCGAGATCGTATTGAAAAGGCCTGTCGTCGTTCCAAGCGCCGCTCTCGTAAAGATACCGCTTCAGAGCCGTGAGCGTTTCGGCGCTCTTTGCATTCTGTCCGGCCATGGCTTTCACATTATCGGCCATGTTGTCGATCAGGGATGTCGCAGCATGCGCATTGGTGGCGGGATCGACCATCTGGTCGACGGACAGCTTCACGTCGAGCAGATCGCGGGTTGGCGCGAACAAGGCCTCTGTTTTGCTTTGAAGCTCACCAAAATCGTTCTCTGGCGGAGCTGCGAAGGCTGCTGCTATCGGAAGGCTGAGGGCCAGAATGACGACACGATAAATTCTCATGAGACATACAATCAATAATTGAATTAGAAATACATGATCAAATTATTTATATCAACGAACGGCCCAGACCTTTCAGCGGCTTCGTCGTGGACTGAATCAGCTGTGCGGACCAAGAGGTAACCATATTTCCTCCTTTCTAGCCAATCATGAAGCCGTCCCCGTCCCCGTCCCCGTCCCTGTCTTGTTGCGGAAGGATTGAATTTTGCGAAGCGGCAGTTGATTCTATTCTAGAACAAAGCATGATCAAAAACATGACGATTCTCGTATCCAACCGCGATGCCCGCCGCATCTTCCTCAACCGCCAAGGGCTGGCATCGCCGCCCAACCGGGCGCTGACGAAGGCCGGCCTGCTCGACCTCGTCACGAAGATCGGCTTCGTGCAGGTGGACAGCATCTCCACGGTGGAGCGCGCCCACCATATGATTCTCCACGCCCGCAGCCAGACCTATAAGCCGGAGCATCTGACAGCCCTTCTGGAGAAGGACGGCGCGCTGTTCGAGCACTGGACGCATGACGCCTCGATCATCCCCAGCGCCTTCTTCGTCTACTGGAAGCACCGATTCGCGAGCGAAAGCGAGACGCTGGTGGAGCGCTGGCGGAAATGGCGGGAGGCGGGGTTTGAGGATGTGTTCGACGACACGCTGAAGCAGATCACCGAGACCGGCCGCGTGCTCGCGCGCGATTTCAAATACGAGGACCGCACCTCCGGCGGCTGGTGGAACTGGCACCCTTCCAAGACCGCGCTCGAATATCTCTGGCGCACCGGCAGACTGGCGATTGCCGGCCGCGACAGCTTCCAGAAGATCTACGATCTGACCGAACGCGTGATCCCCGAGACCTATCGATTAGGCGAGGTGGACCGCGAGGCCTTCATCGACTGGTGCTGCAGGGCGGCGCTCGAGCGTCTCGGCTTTGCCACCCACGGCGAACTCGCCGCCTTCTTCGCGCTGATCTCGCCGGAAGACGCGCGGCAATGGGTGCTGTCGCATGCGCACGAGCTGCAATCCGTGGTCATCGAGCCCGCCGACGGCAGCCGTCCGCGCGCCGCCCATGCGCTCGCCGGCTTCCCCGATACCCTCGGCGACCTCGAAGACCCGCCGGCCCGCCTTCGCGTCCTCAGCCCGTTCGATCCGCTCCTGCGGGATCGCGCCCGCACCGAGCGCCTGTTCGGTTTTACCTATCGCATCGAGATCTTCGTGCCCGAGCCGAAGCGCCAATATGGCTACTACGTCTTCCCGCTCCTCGAAGGCGACCGTCTCATCGGCCGCATCGACATGAAGGCCAACCGCAAGGCGGGCCTCCTGGAGGTCAAGCGCCTCTGGTGGGAGGCCGGCCTCCGCCCATCGGCAGGACGCGCCGCGCGGCTCGACGCCGAACTTGCCCGCATCGCCCGCTTTGCCGGTGTCGAGCAAGTGGTATGGCTGGAGGGGGCGAGGGGGTAGGGCTGTTTTATTTCAGCGGCATCTGTTGTACGATGCCGAGGCGAGCGCATGATAAGAGCCACCCAGAGGATCGAAGATGAAGCCGTCCGCCGCCGTTGAGAAACACCGCGAAGCCGTCCACGCGCTGGTCCGCCGCTTTCACCTGTCCAACCCCCGGATCGTCGGTGCTGCAGGAGAGAACGGCGAGGCGGAAGGCGACGAACTCGAATTCCTCGTCGACGATCGCCCCGGCACCACGCTCCTCGATCTCGGCGGACTTCAGGTCGAGTTGGAAGAGCTTTTCGGCACGCAGGTCTATGTGCTGACGCCGGGCGATGTTCCCGAATATCTGAGAACGAAAGTCCTGAACGAAGCCCGTCCGGTATGAGGGCATTCAGTGTCCTCAATCATCTCCTGACGTTGCAGGAGGCGGGTCAACAGGCTCTGGAATACTGTGTCGGCATCGACCATGCCGAATTCCTTGCCGACAAGAAAACGCATCAGGCCGTGCTGTTCAACCTGATGATCGTCGGCGAATCCTCAGCGCGTATTCTCAAGAGCGATCCATCGTTCACCAGCCGCTTTCCCGAGATCCCCTGGCGAAACATGAAGGGCATGCGCAACCGCATTGCTCACGCGCATGCCACGCTCAATCTGGCCATCATCTGGGCCACGCTCGACCAAAGCATGCCGACGCTGATCGAAGCCCTGCCAGCTCTTCTTAAGGCCGCCAAGAGTGAAGAAGGCACCGTCTGACGATCAGCCGAAGCCAAACCTCACAAAATCACCGTCTCCGAAATCCCGAATCCTTACAGCCCGACATAATGCCGCTCGTAGGTAGAGAGGAGCTTGATCGAGGAGATGCCGAGGTCTTTCAGGTCTGGGCCGCACGCCTGTCAGGCCGCGTGCGGCTCGTCGAGCGCGATGCGCAGCTTGAAGCCGGCAGCCGTCGCGATATTGACGAGGGCGTCGAGTGAGAACTTATCGACCTTGCCGCGCATCAGGTCGTTCAGACGCGGCCGTGTCAGGCCGAGCCGCACGGCGGCCTGTTCCTGCGGAATGTCCCAGCTTGTCACCTTCTGCCGGATGCCGATCATCAGGTCGGCGCGGGCCGTCAGATTGGCAGCTTCCGCTGCATTGTCCGAAAGCGCGTCGAAGACATTGTCGAACGTTTCATCCATGAGATGCCTGCCAGTTTCTGAGACGTGTCGCTGCCAAATCGAGATCGCGCTGCGACGTTGCCTGTGTCTTCTTCTGGAACGCGTGCAGCACGAGAACACGATCCGCAAGCGTCGCGAGGTAGATGATCCGAAAGGCCCCCGTTTCGTCTCGGATTCGGATTTCCCGTACACCGGAACCGATCGCCTTCATCGGTTTCCAGTCCGCAGGGTCGAGGCCGTGTTGCAGCGTTCGAAGCGCAACGCCGGCACGGTAGCGAACCGATTCCGGGAAATGCCGCAGCACATCCCGGCTATCTCCAAGAAATGAAACGGGCTTCACGCCCTAACTGTATCAAATTCGATACAGTCCGCAAGACCTCACAAAATCACCGTCTCCGAAATCTCGATCCCGAACCCTTCCAGCCCGACGTAATGCCGCTCCCGGGTCGAGAGAAGCTTGATCGAGGAGATGCCGAGGTCTTTCAGGATCTGGGCGCCGAGGCCGATTTCGAGCCATTCGCTGTCGCGGGCCTGGGCTTCGCTGTGGCCTTCGCGGTCCTGCATGCCCTTGCGCGCGGTCTGCGAGGCGCCGACTCCGACGGAGCCTTCGCGGAGATAGACGACGACGCCGCGGCCGTAGTCGGAGATGCGCTGGAGGATGTGGTCGAGCTGGCCCTGCTTGCCGAAGACATCGGCGCCGACGTTTTCCAGATGCAGCCGCACCGGAATATCGACGCCGTCGCGGATGTCGCCGAAGACGACGGCCAGGTGCTGCATCGGGTCCCAGGGCAGGGAGAAGGCGTGGCCCTTGGCCATGCCGAACGGCGTCTCGATATCGAAGACGTCGCCGCGGTCGATCAGCGTTTCCTTGCGCTGGCGATAGGCGATGAGGTCGGCGACGGAGAGTTGCTTCAGGCCATGCGCTTCCGCAAAGGCCGCGACCTCAGGCCCGCGCATGACCGTGCCGTTGTCGTTGACGAGTTCGGAAATCACGCCGATCAGCGGCAGGCTGGCAAGCTTACAGAGATCGACGGCCGCTTCCGTATGGCCGGAGCGCATCAGCACGCCGCCTTCGCGCGACACCAGCGGAAAGATGTGGCCCGGCCGGACGAAATCGGCGGCACCGGCATTGGGATTGGCAAGATTGCGCACGGTCAGCGTCCGGTCGTCGGCCGAGATGCCGGTCGTCGTGCCGTGCTTGAAGTCGACGCTGACGGTGAAGGCGGTGGTGTGGGCGCTGTCGTTGTCGGCCACCATGGCGTTGAGGTTCAGCCGCTTTGCCTCTTCCTTGGGCATGGGCGCGCAGACGATGCCGGAGGTGTGGCGCACGATGAAGGCCATCTTCTCGGCCGTGCAGTGGACGGCGGCGACGATCAGGTCGCCCTCGTTCTCCCGGCCGTCATCATCGGTAACGACGACGATTTCGCCGGCCTCGAAGGCCCGGATGGCATCGACGACGCGCTTCTGGTCGAAGGACATGGATGGAATCCTCTCGTTTCGCATGGCCGCTCGGGCCGCAGGGTCTTGTCGGCTGGCCCGACCGTTTGACTAATCGAGACGGCCGGTCTGGCCGCGGTCGCGCAGGTAGTGGTCGGCGATCGCGCAGGCGACCATGGCTTCGCCGATCGGCACGGCGCGGATGCCGACGCAGGGGTCGTGGCGGCCCTTGGTGCGCACGTCCACCTCCTGGCCGTCCGCGTCGATGGAGCGGCGCTCGGAAAGGATCGAGGAGGTCGGCTTGATGGCGAAACGCGCGACGACGGGCTCTCCGGTGGCAATGCCGCCGAGAATGCCGCCAGCGTGATTGGAGAGAAACACCGGCTTGCCATCCGGGCCGATCCGCATTTCGTCGGCGTTTTCCTCGCCGGTAATGCCGGCAGCCTCGAAACCGTTGCCGATCTCCACGCCCTTGACCGCATTGATCGACATCAGGTTCGAGGCGATATCCTGGTCGAGCTTGGCGTAGATCGGCGCGCCGATGCCGGCCGGCACGCCCTCCGCCACAACCTCGATGATGGCGCCGACGGAGGAGCCGGCCTTGCGGATGCCGTCGAGGTAGTCTTCCCAGACGGGGACGATGGCAGGGTCCGGCGCGAAGAACGGATTGTTGCCCACCTCCGACCAGTCCCAGTTCGCCCGGTCGATTTTGTGCTGGCCGATCTGCACCAGCGCGGCCCGCACGGTGAGGCCCGGCACCACGCGCCGCGCCAGCCCGCCGGCGGCAACCCTTGCTGCCGTCTCGCGGGCGGAGGAGCGCCCGCCGCCACGATAGTCGCGAATGCCGTATTTCAGGTCGTAGGTGTAGTCGGCATGGCCCGGGCGGTAGCGCCGGGCGATCTCGCCATAGTCCTTGGAGCGCTGGTCGGTGTTCTCGATCAGCATGGAGATCGGCGTGCCCGTGGTGATCAGCGTCTCGCCGTCCGCATCCGGCATCACGCCAGAGAGCACGCGCACCAGATCGTCCTCGCGCCGCTGGGTGACGAAGCGCGACTGGCCCGGCTTGCGCTTGTCCATCCAGGCCTGCAGCTCGGCCAAAGTGAAGCGAATGCCCGGAGGGCAGCCATCCACGACACAACCGAGCGCCGTACCGTGGCTTTCGCCCCATGTGGTGACGCGGAAGAGATGACCGAACGTATTATGCGACATGCTGCGGCAACCATTGTCTGCTGCGGGCGGCCTCCACTGGCAGCGCCCGTTCTCTGGCGGACACTCTTACTGCATAAGTCGCAAGGCGGAAACGCTTTGCGCAGAAAAACAGGGGATGCCGGCGAGAGATCCGTTACGAGGCGAGCTGCCACTTCGCCGCCGCGAGATCCGCGAGCCGGTCGGCCGGCAGCGGCTTGGAGAAGGCATAGCCCTGCAGAATGTCGCAGCCGAGGACGGCGAGCATTTCGGCATGCGCAAGCGTCTCCACGCCTTCGGCCACCGTCCCGATGCCCAGCGACCGGCCGATCTCGATGATCGCCCGCACCAGCGCCTGCTCGCGGGGCGCATGGGTGATGGGGGAGACCAGCTGCCGGTCGATCTTCAGCCGCTTCGGCTTGATCTTCAAGAGGCTGACGATCGAGGTGTGGCCGGTGCCAAAGTCGTCGAGCTCGATATCGATGCCGAGCGCGACGATGCCGGCGATGTTGGCGGTGATGATCTCGTCGTCGCCATCCAGAAAAATCGCTTCCACGAGTTCGAAACAGAGCTGTCCCGGCGCGAATGCGAGGTTGGAGAGCGTGTCGAGCAGCGCCTCGTCCCGCAGCCGCCGCGCCGAGACGTTGACGGAGATTCTGGGGATGGAGATGCCGGCGGCCGTCCAGTGCATGAGGTCGATCAGCGCGCGCTCCATCACGATCTGGTCGAGTGTGGCCACGACGTTCAGGTCCTCGGCGATCGACAGGAATCGGTCGGGCGTCAGCACGCCGTCGCGCGGGTGGTTCCAGCGGATCAGCGCCTCGACCCCGCAAAGCTCCAGCGTTTCCGCGTCGAACTGCGGCTGATACCAGGCCGTGAATTCGCCGCGCTCGATGCCCTCAAGGATTTCGTCGCCGATGCGCTTGCTGTTGAAGATCTCGGACTGGAGCGCCTCGCTGAAGAATTCGTAGCGATTGCGGCCCTTCTCCTTCGCGCGGTAGAGCGCGATATCGGCGTTGACCAGCAGTCGGCCGAGATCGGCGTCCGCACCGCGGCCGACGGCAATGCCGACACTGACGCCGAAACGACAGGAAAAGCCCTCGTAATCGACGGGCTGGCGCATCCGGGTGATGATCCTGTCGGAGAGCGCTTCCAGCTGTCCCAAAACTGGGTTCGGCACGAGAACGACGAATTCATCGCCGCCGATCCGCGCAACCAGATCGCCCGGCCCGGCCTCCGTCTTCAGCACCTGCGAGGCGTGCACCAGCATGGCGTCGCCTGCGGCATGGCCGAGCGTGTCGTTGATCTGCTTGAAGCGGTCGAGGTCGAGATGCAGCAGGGCCACGTCGGTGGCGCGCTCGGCATCCCGCTCCAGAAGGGCGGCGAGCGCGGCGTCGAGCATGCGCCGGTTGCCGAGCCCGGTCAGCGGGTCGTGAAGCGCATTGTGCTCGATCCGGTCCTTGGCCGCGGCCAGTTCCGCCGACTGCGCCTCGGCAAAGGCCTTGGCTTCCATCATCGCGTTCGTCAGGCGCACGTCCTCGGTAATGTCCCAGCTGAGGCCGGTCACCGTCTTGCGGCGGTCGGCCCCCATGTTGACCGAGCCGATGTGGCGGATATGGCGCGTGCCCGTCGGCAGGACGACGCGATAGTCCGTCTGGTACCGCTCGAAGAACATCACCGTATTGTTCAGCACCTCTTCCGCGTGCGGCAGGTCGTCGGGATGAATGTTCGCTTTCCAGCAGATCGGTCCGGGTGCGCCGTTGCGCGAGGGAAGGCCGTGGAGGCTGTACATCCGGTCGTCCCAGGTGCGCAGCCGCGTCTCCAGGTCGATCTCCCACACCCCGAAGCTGGAACATTCGAGCGCCAGATTGAGCCGCTGCGACATGGCCAGGAATTCCCGGTTGCGACGGTCGAGCGCGGTGATGGCGCGCCGGCGTTCGCCCATCAGCCCGAATGTCAGCACGATCGGCACGATCACGATCATGGCGAATGCCATGATCGTCAGCGCGATCTGTTGCTGGTTGTCGGGCCGCTGGTCGAAGCCGCCGACGGGCGCACCGGCGAGCTGCCACGTGCCCCCGGGCAGAACGACATTCTGCAGCACCGCCTCGGCATGAAACGTCGCATTCGTACCGAAGAAGGCATCGCCAATGTTGGCGGAATCGGAAATGTCGCGAATGCCGAGCATCACCGGCGTGCTCCTGCCGGCGGCCACCGCGCCGCGTCCGGCCCCGGTCGTCAGATTGGCGCCGAGATAGACGGCGCTTTCGTCGATCACCGCCTCGACGAAGCCCCAGAAAGCGGGCACGCCGTCGGGGCTGTGGAAGACCGGCGTGTAGACGTCGAAACCGGTGGAGCCGTCGGGAAGCACGAGCAGGCTGCCGATGGCGGCGCGCCCATGGGCTTGCGCACGCTGCGCTGCGGTGCGTTGGGAGTAGAACCTGTCGAGCCGCATGCCCGCCATCCGGGCTTGCTCCATGGATGGCATGACTCGGGAAATGACACCGTCGGGCGCAAGGCTGATCCGGCGGATGCCGGGATTGCGCTCCATGATTTTCGTGGCGAGCGCGGCGAACCGGGCGGAGGATATGTCGCCATCGAGGGCGATATCGTTCGCAAGGCCGGAAAGGGCGACGGTATTGCTGTCGATATTCGCCTGGATCTGCGCCTCGGCAAGGCGCAGCGTGCTCTGGACGTCGCTTCTCAGCGCTTCGCGGAAGTTCGTGCTGTTCTGTGCCTGGTAGAAATGCCCGACGGCAAACAGGATCAGCGTCGCTAGGAGCGACGGGATGATGGAGGAACGGGTGAAACGCACGAAGATCGACGCTCTGGCGCGAACAGCGTCCCCAATTCCCGCCATGTGACCGGTTCCCTGTGCACTCGTCCACCGTGTGAACTCGCCCGAAGGTAGTGCCCGAAGATTAAGATCCTCTTATGCTCGGGGGTGACCGGCGTGTTGCAAAGCATCCTGCAGCGACGTCAAGACTTTGCTAACCATGTTCGCGCTAACCTGGTTCGCCGTCACATGCTCATCGGATTGTCACAAGCTTGGTGAATTTTTGCCACAATCGGCGCCCAAAAACTGCATCATATTCGAACAGTGAATCAAACGGTCAAGAGGGAGACTTGGGATGCGTTTCGTCGTTGCGACATTGATGGCGACCGCCAGTTTCTTCTCGCCGCTCGCGGCCTTTGCCGATAGCGCCGATATCGAAGCCACGATCACGGGCATCGACACCGAGCGGCTCAGCCTCTCGCTGGATGACGGCAAGAGCTATCAGGCGCCGGAAGAGTTCAATTTCGAAGGCCTGAAGGCCGGCGTCAAGGTCGTCGTGTTCTACACCGAAGTCGACGGCAAGCGCGTCATCAACGATCTCGAAGTCGTTCAGTAGGAGGGTCTTTCAGACCCAGCCGACTGTCCCGTTCTCGATCTTCAATATCCGGTCCTGCGGAATGGCGCCCATCGAGGCCTCCTCGGCCGCCATGGCGCCCAGAAGCTTGAAGACGCTGCGAATGACGCCGCCATGGCTGACGCAGACGGTGGGAACCGTGACGTCCTTCATCCAGGATGCGATGCGCCAGGAGAGGATCTCGTAGCTTTCCGCGTCGTCGCCGGGGGGAATGAAGTCCCACTTGGAGGCCTCGCGCTCGGCGACCCGCTCCGGCACGCTCGCCTCCAGCTCTTCCAGCGTGAACCCTTCCCAGTCGCCGAAGGAAACCTCCTTCAGACGGTCGTCGGTCCGGTAGGCCTCGGGCGCGAGCCCCATGGCGCCGCGCAGCAGCTCCATCGTCTCGCGCGTCCGCCCGAGCGGGCTTGCCACATAGTCGAACGCGGTGGCTTGCGTGCCGAGGATGTCGGCCAGCGCCCGGCCATTGCCGCGCGCTTGGTTACGCCCCGTATCGTTGAGCGGAATGTCCTTCTGGCCCTGGAGGCGAATTTCCGCGTTCCAATCGGTCTGGCCGTGACGGATCATATAGATCAACATGGAGAATTGCCTGACTGTGGGGGAGGGCGCGACGCGCATCCCACGGAAAGGCCGGATCACAGGCCGGCCGCGTGGCGATGCGCGATCGAAGAGCGGACGTCAGTCCTTGACGACGGCGATATCCGGCGCGTCGACCGCCTTCATGCCGACGACATGGTAGCCGCTATCGGCATGGTGCACTTCGCCGGTCACCGACCGCGAGAGATCCGACAGCATGTAGAGACCGACATCGCCAACCTCGTCGATCGTTACAGTGCGGCGCAGCGGTGCATTGTACTCGTTCCACTTCAGGATATAGCGGAAGTCGCCGATGCCGGAGGCGGCCAGCGTCTTGATCGGGCCGGCGGAAATGGCGTTGACGCGGATGTTCTTGGGGCCGAGATCGACCGCGAGATACTTCACGCTGGCTTCCAGCGCCGCCTTCGCAACGCCCATGACGTTGTAGTTCGGCATCACCTTTTCGGCGCCGTAATAGGTCATGGTCAGCAGCGATCCGCCATCCGTCATCAGCTTTTCCGCGCGGCGCGCGACCGAGGTGAAGGAGTAGACCGAGATCTGCATGGTCTTGGCGAAGTTGTCGGGCGAGGTATCGACATAGCGGCCGGTCAGTTCGTCCTTGTCGGAAAAGCCGATGGCGTGGACGACGAAGTCGATCTTGCCCCAGGTCTTCTCGATATGGTCGAAGACGGCGTCGATGCTGGCTTCGTCGGACACGTCGCAATGGCCGGCGAGAATGCCGCCGAGTTCGGCCGCGAGCGGCTCGACGCGCTTCTTCAGGGCATCGCCCTGGTAGGTGAAGGCGATCTCGGCACCCTGCGCATGGATCGCCTTGGCGATGCCCCAGGCGATCGACCTGTTATTGGCGACGCCCATGATCACGCCGCGCTTTCCACTCATCAAACCGGATGTCTGCGCCATCGTGTCTGTCCCCGAATGCCTTTTGGATCGGACCGGCCAGGCGCCAGCCGAAATCGTCTCTGAAAATTGACTGCCCGGAACGCGTCCGCACCCGCTCGTCAGCGAGGGGCGGTCCGGTTCGCGAGGCCTCGCTATGGCATAGGCTCACAAGGCGTTCAAGCTTGGGGAGGATCAGGAACTGTTAGGACCGGTAACAAACGGTCAGTGTCCACCGTGAATGTCGCATGTTCGTCACGAAGGGGGGCGATTTTCACGCGCAAGCTGTGTGAAGGGCGCGGTAAAGAGGCGTCAGAGCACCAGTCCGTCGCGCTGGCTGCGCATGAGGTCCATCAGCTTCTGGTCGGGACGCGCGCTCAGGGTCAGGCTGAGTTCGACGATCAGGGCGCCACGTCGGCCGTCGGCCGTCGGCAGGCCCTGGTCCGGGATGCGCAGCGGCCTGTCCGGGCCCGACCACGGGGGCACGACGAGCGATGCCTGTCCGGTGACGGTCGCGACCGTCGTGGTGCAGCCGAGCACGGCGTCGTGCAGCGATAGGGACAGGGTGGTGTGCACGTCCGTGCCGTCGACGCGGAACTGCTCATGCCGCGCGACACGGATGCTGACGAGCGCATCGCCGCGCGCGGTGCCCTGCCGGTAACCCTGTTCCCGCAGGCGAATGAGGCTCCCGTCGGTCGTGCCGGCCGGCAGCGCCACCTTCAGCACCTGTCCATCGGGCAGCGTCGCCGTCACGCGCCGCCTGCGGAACAGGTCCTCCACCGTCGCCACGGCCTCGCAGACGAGATCCGGAACGCGGTCGGCAGCAGGCTTTTCGCCGGTCTTTTCATGCGCCTTTTCGCCGCCCTCGAGCGAGGATGCCGGCAAGATCCGGCGGAAGAGGCTGGAGACGATCTCGGCCGCCGGTGCCGCAGCGCGGGCAAGGATGCCCGGGCCGAAGGGCACATGGCTCGCCGGAGCGTCAGTGGCGGTCTCGGCCGCAGCCTCCTCCGCAACCTTCGCCTCGGCCGGTGCCTCGTTTCTCGGAGGCGGGGCAGGGCGTGCCGCCGCAGGCTTCGGGGCAGCGGCTTTCGCCGCCTCGGGCTTGCCGCTGTCCGTCCCGAAGATGCGCGATACCGCCTCCTCGGCCGTTTCCGGGCCGACGGCCTGTTCGGGTGCCGAGGGGTTGGCGCGGCGCTTCATTTCCTCCATGCGGCGCAGGTCCGCATTGCGGCGGGCCTGGTCGTAGCGGTTGCGCATCTGCGGGTCCTTCAGGACCTCATAGGCGCGGCCGGCCTCGGCAAAGCGGGCGGTGGCATTCGGATCTTCACGGTTCTGGTCGGGATGCACGGCCTTCGCCACGGCGCGCCATGCGGCCTTGATCTCGTCGGGGTCGGCATTGCGGCGCACACCGAGGACGGCATAGGGGTCCTGCATCGACATCTTCATCGTTCATCCTCGTCCAGCATTGGCCGGGTCGCCATTGCCGGCGGGGATGATGAAAAGAAGCGCCTTAAGGACAGGTTTATTGCGGCAGAACCCGGGCGCATATGTGCGCAGAGGGTTAAGAAAGCGTTTGCGAAAGGGTCAGCTGCGCCGCGCAAAGCTGGTCAGCGTCCAGTCGCCGTCGCCCGTCCGGCAGGTATTGCCGTCGAACTTGGCGATGCCCTGATAGGAATGGCGCGTCGTCGTGAAACGGCGGCACACCACGCCTCCGACGGTCTGCTCCTCAATGCTGGAGATGACGCCGGCGCTGCCGGATTGCGCATTGGCCCAGGGAATGGGGTTGCCGGCGACCTCGCGCACATCGGCGGTGGAAACCGCGGTCTGCACGGCGGCCGCATCGATCATCGCGGGGCTCGGCGGAGCCGGGATGGAGCCGGTGCGGACGCTGTCGACGCCGGCGGCGTCGCCGAGGCCGATCCCGTTGCCCATGCAGCCGGAGAGCCCGGCCACGCAGAGCCAAAGCGTCATCGCTCCCGCAAGGCGCGAGAAGAGCTTGGTGTCGCAGACGCGTTTTGCTATGTCTTTCACGGTCACCCTGTCGGACTGGAAATGGCTACGGTGTCGCTCGAAACGGCATGTCCGCGGCCTACATGTGAGGTCAGCATCGGCAGCCTGCATTGGAAACGGAATATGACGGAAACCCGGTTAACAACTGGTGACTTCACCGAGGAAAACGAACCCTTTACGCTGTTCGGCACCTGGCTGAAGGAGGCGCAGGAAACCGAGATCAACGACCCCAACGCCGTGGCGCTCGCTACGGTCGATCCGGATGGCCTGCCCAATGTCCGCATGGTGCTGCTGAAGGACTTCGACGCCGACGGTTTCGTGTTCTACACCAATTTCGAAAGCCAGAAGGGCCGCGAGATTCTGGCGACGCGCAAGGCGGCGATGTGCTTCCACTGGAAGAGCCTGCGCCGGCAGGTGCGACTGCGCGGAACGGTCGAGATCGTCAGCGACGCGGAGGCCGACGCCTATTACCAGTCGCGCGCCCGCGGTAGCCGCATCGGCGCCTGGGCCTCGAAACAGTCCCGTCCGCTCGAAAGCCGCTTCGCACTGGAAAAAGCGGTCGCCGAGTTCACCGCCCGCCACCCGATCGGCGAGATCAAGCGCCCGCCTTACTGGTCCGGCTTCCGCATCCGTCCGGTGTCGATCGAGTTCTGGAAGGACGGCGCCTTCCGCCTCCACGACCGTATCGAGTTCCGCCGACCCGAGACCGCCGGCGACTGGTCCAAGGTGCGCATGTACCCTTGAAGCTTTAGCGACCCTTCATCAGGCGGAAGGGAATGCCCGAAGCCAGTGCCGAGACATGGCCCGGCGTCTGGAAATGCCCGTTGAGCGAGATCCGGGGCAGGGCGGTCAGGTCGGCATCGCTTGCAAGCGTGCCCGGCCGCGTCGTCACGGCGACAAGACCGTGGCTGCCGGCAAGCCGCATGTCGCGCGAGGAGACCGCTCGCCCATCGCCATAGGGGTAGGCAAACGTCGTCGGACGAACGCCCGTGATGGCGGCCACGGCATCGACGGACCGTACGATCTCGTCTTCGGCGTCCGCATCCGACAGCCGCGCCAGCGCCCTGTGGGTCAAAGTATGCGCCCCGATCGCCGCCCCCGGCAGGCGGGACAGCACGCCAAGCCCCGCCGCATCCAGTGTCAGCCGATCGGTGAGCGACAGCGGATCGAGCCCTTCCGCGCGGGCCAGCCGGTCGATATCGGCAATCGCCGTCGCCTCGTCCCCGGCATGCACGAAATCGGCAAAGCGCGCGAACGCCGCCTGCATCTGCTGCGGTGTCTGGAGGTGCAGGCGCTCCGGCCCGGCTCCGAAGTCGAAGGTCAGCCGGGGCTTCGCCTGCAGCAGCTCCGCCAGCGTCTCCCACCAGAGGCTCCGTGCGCGCTTAACGAAGCCTTCCGTCGCAAATACGGTGAACGGTACGCCATGATGGGCAAAGACCGGAGCGGCATGGTCGAGATTGTCGCGATAGGCATCGTCGAGCGTGAAGACGGCAACCGGGCGCCGGTCGTCGCCGGCGAGATGCGCGGGCAGGTCGGCAAGCGCGATGAACCGGTAACCATCCCGCTTCAGCCGGACGATGGCCGCATCGAGAGACTGCGGCGTGATCTCCAGATGCGCATTCGGCGAAAACATCGCGGCTACAAACGGCCGCACATGATGCAGCGTAAAGATCGCCCCGCGCCCCCGCGCGCCCCGCAGC
>NZ_JAANCM010000022.1 GCF_011603255.1 Ferranicluibacter rubi
CCCCTCCAACCTGCCCCCTCCGGAATCGTCCGAACCCACATCGAAATCGACGGGCGCCTCCACGCCGTCGGCCTGCCGGCGATGCTGCTGGCGGGCTTCGGCTCGGGCAACGGCTCGAACGGCGCAACGCCAGCAACGGCACCGTCCGAAACCGACCCCGCAATCGTCGCCGCACCGATCTCGGGAACGCTACAGGTGTGGAAGGCTGCGGACGGCGCGGAGGTTCAGGAGGGCGATCTCATCGTCGTTCTCGAGGCCATGAAGATGGAAACCCAGGTCACCGCTCATCGCACAGGGCGTCTGCGTATCACGGCCGAACAGGGGACGTATCTGAACGCGGGCACGGCCATCGGCTCGATCAATTGACCGAAACTCGTTCGCAATAAGCGAGAATTCAGTGAAAACTCGCGCGGGTTCTTACTGCGCGAGGTCAACGGCACAACCTTTAACGCCATCATAAGCAAAGTGCGCCTGAGCGATATTTTCTGTCGCAGCCCCTATTTTCCCACTCTAAAAACACCCCTTCGCCCAGCATCTTATCAAGCACACTGCCGTAGCATTGACGAATGCCACATTCCGGCTTACGACTGACGAAATACAAAATTCGTTAGTCGTAAGGTCTTGGCAACATGAGCATGGAAACGATCGAGATCGATAGCGCGCGGCAGGATACCGTCATGCGCATTCTCGATGCCGCCGAGACGCTGTTCCGGCATTACGGATACAGCAAGACCAACGTCGCCGACATTGCGCGCGAACTCAGCATGTCAACAGCCAATATCTATCGTTTCTTCGCCTCGAAGGTCGAGATCCATCAGGCGCTCTGCAGCCGCATGCTGGGGGCCAGCTATGATCTGGCGCTGCGCAGCGCTGCCTTGCCCTTGAGCGCGAGTGAACGGCTGCGCCGATATGCGCTCGATCAGCACCGCCAGACCATGGAAACCATGATGGACGAGGAAAAAGTCCATGAGATGGTCATCGTCGCCATAGAGCGCGACTGGCATGTCATCGAACGACACATCGATCGCCTCAACGACTTGGTCGCAAGCGTTATCGCCGAAGGCATCGCTGCCGGAGAGTTTCTGGATCAAGACCCGCATATCGCGGCCAAGTGTTTCGGCGCAGCCACCGTGACGCTCTGTCATCCGCAGATGGCGGCTCAGTGTGTTGCGAAGGAAAATCGCGCCCAGCCGGAAGATCTCGTCGATTTCGCGGTCCGAGCGCTGAAGCCATGACCGACCTTCACGACCACGCCGACGCGGAACACCGGACCGCACGCCCCACACGCAACAGGAATACGACCATGTCGAAACCATTCGCCCCAGCGACCCGCCACGCGGCCATGATCGCTCTGGTCGCAGCAACGGGTTTGCTTCTTGCAGGATGCTCCGAGGAGAAGGCAGAGGTGAAGGCGGAGGTGGTACGCCCGGTGCGGGTGATGACCGTGGCGCAAAACCAGACCAGCCGCACGCTGGACTATTCTGGCTCCGTCCGGGCGCGCACGGAAACCGCCCTAGGCTTCCGTGTGGCCGGCAAGGTGACGGAGCGTCTCGTGGATGTCGGAGATCATGTGCAGAAGGGAGAGATCCTTGCCCGCATCGACACCACGGATTACGCCCTGTCCGTGCGCTCGGCAGAGGCCAATCTTTCTGCCGCCGAACGACAGGTCGAGACGGCGGAACTCTCCCGCAAGCGCGCCGAGGATCTGTTTGCGGCTCAGGTCTCTCCCAAGTCTCAGCTAGAACAGACGCAACTGACCTATAATCAGGCGGTCTCCACCCGCGATTCCGCCCGCTCCGCGCTTGAGCAGGCGCAAAACCAGGTTTCCTACGGCGCGCTACCGGCCGATCGTGACGGGATCGTCACCGCTGTCGATGCTGAGGTCGGACAGGTGGTTGCGGCGGGAACGCCGGTCCTCACCGTTGCGGCCGATGGCGAGAAGGAAGTTCTCGTCGGCGTGCCCGAGACGGATATCTTCGCCTTTACGCCGGGCAAGACGGTCGATGTCACGCTCTGGTCGAGCGCCGGCCTGACGCTGCCGGGCAAGGTCCGCGAGGTCGCCGGCAGCGCCGATGCCCGTTCGCGCACGTTTGCGGTCCGTATCAGCCTGCCGGAAAACGAGCGCGTTCGCCTTGGCATGACGGCATCGGTCACGGCTGCGCAGGAGAACGGCCCTGCCCTCGTCTCCGTGCCGTTGAGTGCGCTCGCCAAGGACGGCGACAAGACGCTTGTCTGGATGGTCGATGCGGAGACGGAAACCGTGCATGCACGGCCCGTCTCGGTCGCCGATTTCACCGGCGTCTCCGTCCGCATCGCCGATGGCCTGAAGCCGGGCGACATCGTCGTAACGGCCGGCACGCAGTTCATGCGCGAAGACCTGAAGGTGAAACTGCCGAACGAGGCACTGGCCCATCAGGCCAGCGCGGAGGGATCGGCCGCAGCCACCCGCTGATCGCTTTCGCAAGACTGCATCGAGCATAACGAACCCCAGCCGAAACGCCTGGCCCCGCCTCTTACCACGCGCTGGCAACCGACAACGGAACGACGTCATGATGTCCACAGGTCCCTTTTCCGGCCCGAAGAACGGCTCCCCGAGCGTTTCCGACGACCGGCTATCGTCCGGCGCAAGCGGTCGTCAGCGGTTCAATCTCTCGCGCTGGGCCATCGGCCATCCGAGCATCGCGCGCTTCCTGTTCGGGCTGATCATTCTCTCCGGCGTGTTCGGCCTCATGAATATGGGCCAGAAGGAAGATCCCGACTTCACATTCCGCGTCATGGTCATCCAGGCGCTCTGGCCCGGCGCCTCGATCGAGGACATGCAGGACCAGGTGGTGAACAAGATCGAGCGCAAACTGCAGGAAACCCCGCATCTCGACTTCGTGCGCTCGTACAGCCGTGCGGGAAGCACCATCATCACGCTGCAGGTGAAAGGCGATACAAATGCCCAGCAGGTCGCCGACGCCTTCTATCAAGTGCGCAAGAAGGTCGGCGACATCCGCTCCGAGTTGCCGTCCGGCATCGTCGGCCCCTTCTTCAACGATGAATTCGGCGATACGTTCATTACGCTTCACGCCCTGATGGGCAACGGCTACAGTTTTCCCGAGCTCAAGAGCTACGCCATCAAGGCGCGCGATATGCTCCTCTCGACGCCCGGCGTGGAGAAGGCCCTCATCATCGGCGACCAGCCGGAAAAAATCTTCATAGACGTCTCCTCCAAGGCGCTCGCCGAACGCGGACTAACGCTGAACGATCTTCGGGATACGCTGGCGGGACAGAACGCGATCGATCCGGCCGGAAATGTCGATACAGGGGACCGCTCCGTGCGCATCTCCGTCGAGGGCGACGTTCGCAAGGTCGAGGACATCCAGAACCTGCGCCTGCGGTCAGGCGACCAGGTCACGCGCCTCGGCGATATCGCAGCGGTGACGTCGGGCCTGGAGGATCCCTTTGCCCGCAAGTACCGGGTCAACGGGCAGGACAGCGTTCAGCTCGGCGTGGTCATGGCCAAGGGCTTCAACGTCATCGACGTGGGCAAGGCCGTGGAGGCGACCTATGCGCGTTTCGAGGCATCGCTGCCCTACGGTGTCGAGATCGAGCAGATTTCCAACCAGCCGGAGGTGGTGAACGAGGCCGTCGGAGAGTTCATGAAGGCACTGGCGGAAGCCCTGATCATCGTCCTCGTCGTGTCGTTCCTCTCGATCGGCTGGCGCTCGGGTCTGGTCATCGCCATCGCCATTCCGCTCGTCCTCGCCGCCACCTTCGCCATCATGTACGAGATCGGCATCGATCTCCAACGCATCTCGCTCGGCGCCCTCATCATTGCTCTCGGGCTTCTGGTCGATGATGCCATGATCGTCGTCGAACTGATGGAACGCAAACTGGACGAGGGGCTCGTCAAGATCGAGGCGGCGAGCTTTGCCTACTCCTCGACCGCCTTTCCCATGCTCACCGGCACGCTGATCACCACGGCAGGCTTCATCCCGGTCGGGTTTGCTGCCTCGACTGCCGGCGAATACGTCCGTTCGCTCTTTTACGTCGTCGGCATCGCGCTGGTGGTTTCCTGGTTCGTGGCGGTCTATTTCACGCCCTGGCTCGGCTACATGATCCTGAAGCAGCGTAGCCACGCCGGCGGGCACCATGACGTCTTCGATACGCGGTTCTACCGGCGCCTGCGTGCCACCGTCAGCTGGAGCGTGCGCCATCGCCTGATCGTCATCGCGCTGACGCTTGGCACGTTCGTCACCAGCCTGTGGGCCTTCCAGTTCATCCCGCAGAACTTCTTCCCCCAATCCTCCCGTCCGGAAATCATGGTCGATCTCTGGCTGCCAGAGGGTACGAGCATCAAGGACGTCGAGGCCCAGACCAAGGCAATGGAAGCCCGTATTATGGAGGATCCAGATAAGCGGTTCGTCGCAAGCTATATCGGCGAAGGCGCACCCCGCTTCTTCCTGCCGCTCGACCAGCAGCTTCGCAATCCGAACTTCGCCCAGCTCCTCGTCATGGCCAACGACGAACCGGCGCGCGAACGCCTGATCCTGAAGCTGCGCGACATTCTTGCCAGCGACTTTCCCGCGATCCGGTCCAAGGTCGATCGCCTCTTCCTCGGCCCGCCGACCGGATGGCCCGTGCAGATGCGCGTCAGCGGCTCGGATAGGGCTGAAGTGCGCCGCATTGCAGACGAGGTGAAGAAGCGGTTCCAAAACAATCCGATGCTCGGTGCCGTCCATGACGATTGGCTGGAGCCCGTGCCCGCCATGCGCCTGATCGTCGATCAGGACCGCGCCCGCGCGCTCGGCGTGACCTCCCAGCGCATCCGCCAGATGCTGCAGACCACAACGAATGGCGCACCGCTCGGCGATTTCCGCGATGGCGAGGAAACCATTTCGATCGTCGCGCGCGAACCGGACGAAAACCGGAAGCTGCTGTCGGCCGTGAATTCCGTCTATATCCCGACCGATTTCGGCGGATTCATCCCGCTCTCGCAGATCGCCAAGGTCGTTCCGGTGCTCGAACAGGGCGTCGTCTGGCGGCGCGACCGGCTGCCCACCATCACCGTGCGCGGTACCCTGCCCGACGGCGTGCAGCCGAACGATGTGGTGAGCCAGATGTATGCCGGCATGCAGGATCTGCGCGACGGCCTGGCGCCCGGCTATAAGGTGGAAATCCAGGGCGGTGCCGAAGATGCGGCGGAAAGCCAAGCCTCGATTGCGGCCAAGGCGCCGATCATGCTGATGATCATCGTCATCCTGCTGATGATCCAGCTGCAGCACTTCGGCAAGGCCATGCTGGTGCTCGCCACGGGTCCGCTCGGCATCATCGGCGCCAGCGCGGCGCTGCTGATCAGCGGCGCTCCCTTCGGCTTCGTCGCCATTCTCGGCGTCATCGCGCTGCTCGGCATCATCATCCGAAACTCGATCATCCTCATCGACCAGATCGATCAGGACATCGCGGCTGGCATGAACCGGATGGATGCGATCATCGGCGGTGCCGTTCTACGTTTCCGCCCGATCATGCTGACGGCGCTGACGGCGGTTCTCGCGCTGATCCCGATCTCACGCGGCGTCTTCTGGGGCCCCCTCGCCTACGCCATGATGGGCGGGATCCTCGTGGCGACGGTCCTGACCATCTTCGTGCTGCCGGCAGCCTACGCCCTGTTCTTCGGCCGCGATCCGAAGCAGGCAAAGCCGGCGCCCGAGCAGGAGACAGAAGGCCGCCCGGACGATCTCAAGGAAATGCCGGCTCTTGCGGCGGAGTGACACGATAAATGTGGCTGCCTTTGGCAGCCGCGTTCGTCACGGGAACGTCTTGAGATACGCGATGACGTCGCGGATCTCCGCCTCGCTCCACAGGCCCCAGAAACGCATGCTCGTGCCCGGCACTTTCTTCTTCGGGCTGTAGAGAAAAGCGGCGAGCGCCTCGTCGTCCCAGACGAGACCTGCGGCGCCCGCGTCCGTCATCGCCTGTGAATATCGGAAATCCGGCACCGCGCCCGCCTTCCGCCCGAAGATGCCCTTCAGATGGGGGCCGTACTTGTTCGTCTCGGCATCCGGCACGTGACAGGAGGCGCAGGTCTGGAAGATCCGACGGCCGTGATCGATGTCTTCCGCATGTGCAACCGGTGCCGCGATCAGGCACATTGCAGACAGCAGAATGGTGGCGGGTGGAAAAGCGCGCATGCTGTCACTCCAGATCGCATGATGGTGTTGAACGCGACACGCTTTCTCGATGATCGAAGGCCGAGGTCGCAAACCGCCGTAACCATTAATGAACAATGGAGATTTCGAGAATACCCGCCTCCGATCCCGACGAAAAACGCTCCATATGTTCATGTTTTTCTAATGTCTGGAACTTGTTGCGAAATCTTGCGTTCTTCGACCGCTCGCACGTCTGCGATACGATCTAAAGGACCCGATGATCATGACAATCCCAGCTTCTCCCTATCGTCCGACCGAAACCGTCTACGGTGGTGTGCCTTCAGTAACTGCGTCTTTGCACAAAGTATCCTGGGGTTCCATCTTCGCCGGTGTCGCACTGGCACTTGCCGTTCAGTTTCTCCTCAATCTGCTTGGCGTCGGCATCGGCGCTGCCGTGATCGATCCTGCACAGTACGATAATCCTCAGGCAAGCACCTTCTCCATCGCCGGCGGCGCGTGGTTTGTGGTCTCTGGCATCATCGCTTCGTTTGTCGGTGGCTATGTCGCAAGCCGTCTTTCGGGTCGCGCCAGCAAGTCGACCGGTGGCTACCATGGTGTTACCGCCTGGGCTGTGACTGCTCTCGTCGTTCTCTACCTGCTGACCACGTCGGTCGGCGCGATCGTCGGCGGTGCCTTTAACGGCATTTCCAGCGTCGTCGGTGGTGTTAGCCGTACGGCTGCCACAGCTGCAACAACTGCGGCACCGGCACTTTCCGACGTTACCAACCCGATGGCCGGCATCGAGCAGCAGATCCGCAATACGACGGGCAATGACCCGCAGGCCCTGCAGAACGCAGCCGTATCCGCCATCCAGGCTGTCGTCACCGGCGACGAAGCTAGCGCCGAAGAAGCCCGCACCCGTGCTGCCGAAGCTCTGGCCCGCGCTCAGAACATCCCGGTCGATCAGGCTCGCACCCAGGTTCAGCAGTATGAGCAGACCTATCGCCAGAACATGGAAGCTGCCAAGCAGCAGGCTATCGACGCCGCTCAGACTGCAACGGCTGCCGTATCGACAGGCGCCATTCTCGGCTTCATCGCTCTCGTCCTCGGCGCCATTGCAGCCTGGTTCGGCGGCGTTGCTGGAACCAAGCGCGATCTGGACGACGTCCGCGCCGTATAAATCCGGCTAACGATATCCGAAACATAAAGCCGCCGGTCGCAAGACCGGCGGCTTTGTCGTGTCTGCTAAGCGATGAATTCGACGGGAAAGCGCGAAACGAGCGTGCAGACGAGACCACCCGGGACGTAGTCGAGCTTGACCTGGCCCTTGAAGTCCGCAGCGAGAACCCGGGTTATCAGCCGGGAGCCAAATCCCGACCGGGTCGGGGGCACGACAGGTGGGCCGTTCTTCTCTTCCCACCGCAGCGCAAAGGCCTGAGCGTCGGAACCATTCG
This sequence comes from Ferranicluibacter rubi, assembly GCF_011603255.1. Lineage (GTDB taxonomy): Bacteria > Pseudomonadota > Alphaproteobacteria > Rhizobiales > Rhizobiaceae > Ferranicluibacter > Ferranicluibacter rubi. The sequence goes on from NZ_JAANCM010000022.1 coordinate 7,589, forward strand.
CGTTTTGATCCCAGCTGATCACAATCTTTCCGTTCGGCGACGAGAGCGCGCCGTATTTCGCGGCATTGGTGGCCAGTTCATGCATGGCGAGGGCGAGCGAAAGCGTTTGTTTCGGGGAAAGCGGGAGGTCGGGACCGGCAATGTCGAACTGAGCGGCACCGGCCCGATGCGGTGCCAGTGCCGTTTCGATGACCTCGCGGATACTGCCCTTCTCCTGCGCTTCCCCCATCAGGAGGTCGTGCGCGTGAGCCAGAGTGTGCAGGCGAGCGTTGAAGGTGTCGCGCTGCTCCAGAATCGCGTCGCCCTTCAGCGTCTGCGACGCGATGGCGCTGACCATGGCCAGCGTGTTCTTGATCCGGTGCTGAAGTTCGCCATTCAACAGGGCATATTGGCTTTCGGCATCCTTGATGGCCGTGATATCGCGGACGGTGCCGACGAGCCGCGTTGCATCCTTGCCGTCAACAACCCGTGCTCTGGCGTGAATCCAGCGCTCCGGCCTGTTCTCGCCGGACAGCACCCGGTATTCGACATCAAGATGCCCTTCCCCGAGAGGATCCATGGCCTGCTCGACAGATCGACTGAGGGCCGGTCTGTCGTCGGGATGTACGCGGCTGACAAAAGTCTCGAAGGATGGCTGCTGATCGGCCGGCTGGCCCAGCAGAAACGACGCCCTCGCATCCTCTGTCGTCGAAACGATACGTCCATTGACGAGAACGGCCTCCCAGACACCCATTTCCGCGGAATCAAGTGCCAGTTGCAGCTGGAGTTCTCTCCGTCGTAACGCAATCTCAGCGCGTTTCAGGTCGGTCACATCATGCCCTTCGATGAAGAGGCCGGTTACTTGGCCTTGAAGATCGCGAATGGGCTGGATGACGAAGTTGAGGAAGATATCCTCCTCCCCTCCCCCCTCGACGCGCATTAAGCGGATCAACTCGCCCCGACCTGTCATGGCCTCACCCGTGGCGTAGACACGGTCGAGAAGCGTGATGACCTGCTGGCGCTCCAGTTCCGGCAGAACAGACCGAAAGGGACGACCAACCATCGCGCGGGGGCCAATCAGGCGCGAAAACGCGCCGTTGACGATCTTGACGACGTGATGCGGCCCTTCCAGCGTACAAAGGAAACTTGGAGCACTCTCAAAAAGGCGGCGCATGCTATCGGCCTCTCGCAAGGCCGCATTTTGAAGATCGACGGTGAGCTGTCTCGCCTCTTCCCGGGCGAGTTTCGTCTCCGTGATATCTCTGGAGATCGACAAAAGATGAGTTGGTTTCCCATCAGCGCCGGGAACCGGCAGGACCTGCACATCCCAATAGCGTGGATTGCCTTTGACGGTGACAGCCGATCCCGAAAACCGCGCGGGAATACCCTCCCTTGCAGACGCTATGGCGGCCTTCGCAACATCATTCCCCTCCCCGGTCCAGAAATCTGGCCAAGGGCAACCCTTGATCCCGCTGAAATCGTCCACCCCCATGACCTGCTTCCCGCCATCGCTCATAAACTGGAGATTTCCGTCCAGATCGAGGATCTTGATGCAGTCTCCGGAGCCTGAGAACACAGCGGCTAGAAGATCTGCATTTCCAACGAGTGCCGGGTCCGCGGCCGCAAGTTCACCATTCATGCGGAAGACGGCAGAAGAAACAGTCGCAGGGCTCATCGATATCATGTCCATTATGTAGGAAGCTCGGAGAGCGAGGCGTTCAGGTCAACGCAGTGTCGTTTTATGTTAGCTACAGCGAAATGGATACGGGTAACGGCAGGATTCTCGCGTCTAAGAATCGAGCAAAACGGGAAGGCGATTCTCATATCGAAACATCTCGCGAAGAGTTTACGGGTGGCGCAACCGCGCTCTCGCCTCTCAATAGCGGCGGAACGAGGGCAGAGCCACATTTCGACCCAATACGTATCAACACACTGTTAACTATAAGATTTCTCGGATAGCGTCGTAAATCTTCCTTAGCCGGCGTGCTGCCGATTTCGCTATTTTGCTGGACGCCGCGCGAGAATCGTGGCGTAGCTTAGCGATGAATGGCCGCTAAAACGCACATAGGCCGACAAGAGGGATAAATGGCGCTAAGAGATGACCTGCGGCGGGACACCGCCGGGCAAGAAGATGCCGCCGCAAAGATCATGCGGCATGCTGGAATGCTGTCCAACCAGCTCCAGCAATTGCGCGCCCGTATGTATCCGCCAAAAGCCGAAAAGAACCTGCGCTTCTTTCTGACCAACGAAGTCTCGAAGCTGACATCCATTCCCGATTCGACGCTGAAGCTGCTGTCGATCGAAGGTCGCGGGCCGGTGCCGAGCCGTCTCGAGAACAACCACCGCGCTTACACATTAAACCAGATCAACGAGTTACGGAATTTCTTCGCGGAGCAAAAGCCGGCGGAGGCGCAGCGTTTCCTGCCGCATCGCCGTGGCGGAGAGCATCTTCAGGTTCTCGCGATATCGAACTTCAAAGGCGGAAGTGCGAAGACAACGACCAGCGTGCATCTCGCGCACTTCCTTGCCCTCCACGGATACCGCGTTCTTGCGATCGACCTCGATCCACAGGCGTCGCTCTCCGCCATGTTCGGCGCGCAGCCCGAGGTCGATGTCGGCCCGAATGAGACGATCTATGCGGCGCTCCGGTACGACGAACAGCGCCGTCCAATCCGCGACATCATTCGTAAGACCTATTTCGACGGGATCGACCTGATACCCGGCAATCTCGAAGTCATGGAGTACGAACACGACACGCCGCGTGTGCTTGCCCAGCGCGGCGGCGGCGGTAGCGGCGGGATTTTCTTCGAGCGGCTGAAAATGGCGCTTCTCGAAGTCGAGGCCGACTATGACGTCGTCGTTCTCGATACGCCCCCTTCCCTCGGCTTCCTCACGCTCGGCGCGATATATGCAGCGACCGGGATGATCGTCACGGTACATCCGGCCATGCTGGATGTCGCGTCGATGAGCCAGTTTCTCCTGATGATGGGCGACTTGATTCAGGTTCTGAACGAGAACGGTGCCGAGTTGAGCCAGGATTTCTTCCGGTACCTGATCACGCGGCATGACCCGAACGATCAGCCGCAGTCGCAAGTCGTTGCAATGCTTCGGCATTTGTTCGGTTCGGATGTTCTTCTGGCAACAGCCGTCGAGAGCACGGCCGTGGAGGCGGCGGGGCTCGCAAAGCGCAGTCTCTACGAGCTAGAAATCGGGCAGGTGGGGCGTGACACGCATCGGCGCGCACGCGAGGCGATGGATGCCGTCAATGAAAGCATTCTGGACCTCGTCCGCGATAGCTGGGGCAGAACATGAGCAAGACCAAGAAATCCATCATTGCCAGTTTCGGCCTCTTGTCCGCTGCCGTCGAAGCAGACCCGCAGACGATCGAACAACCGGCCGGCGCAAGTCCACAGGCAATGCCTGCGCTGCCGCGTGTCGGTGCCGGCGTCATCGGTGCCGCGCAACGCTCGATCGGCGAACTGCGGGACGAGCGTGACCGTCTGAAGGCGCTTGTTGAATCGGGCTCAGGCGCGAGTCTTGAGCTCGATGCGTCTCTCATCGACCCCTCGCCGTTTCCCGATCGCCTAGCCGACGACAATGATGCGGACTTCGCGGCCTTCAAAGCGACTTTTGAAGCTGAGGGCCAGAAGATTCCGATACAGGTTCGGCCCCATCCCGAGCATGTCGGGCGGTATCAGGTCATCTATGGTCATCGTCGTCTTAAGGCGGCTAAAGAGTTGAAGCTGCCGGTGCGTGCGCTGGTGGTCGAGATGTCGGACCGCGACCTTGTCGTCTCGCAAGGGATTGAGAATGCGGCGCGCCAGGACCTCACCTGGATCGAACGCGCGCTCTTTGCCGCCCGCATGGACGAGGCCCAAATCAAGCCAAGGGACATCAAGGCAGCGCTCGCCATCGATGACGCCGAACTCGCGCGCATGCGCGGTGTCTACCGCGCGGTGCCGCTGGATGTCATCGAAGCGATCGGACGCGCGCCGAAGGTCGGGCGACCGCGGTGGGGCGATTTCGCAAAGCTTTTTTCCGCGACGGAGGATGCCTCGGCCCTTCTGGGGAAGACCCTGCAGGCCGATGGAAAGCCTGTGGCAAGCTCGGACGAGCGTTTCCGAGTGGCGCTCGCTGCCCTGAAGGCTCCTAAATCACGATCTGAAGACGCGGAGGATGATGTTCTCGCGTTACGGGATCCGGACGGGCAGGATATCGCTCGGGTAAAGGTTTCTTCGAAAGAATTACGCATTGTCCATCTCGGACCGAAAGGCGCTGCCTTTTCCGCTTTCCTGCAGGCTGAAATGCCACGATTGGTGGAGAAGTTCGAGCGTCGGGACGACGAGGACGATTAAAAACCCTGTCACGTGACAGGGTTTCCCCTTTTTAAGGGCTATCGAAACAACGAACAGGAAAGGATGCAGTATCGGTTAAACGAAAGGCCCCCAAGCGGCGAACCACCTGAGAGCCTTTGTTATCTTCTAGCAGAGAAACGATTAGCTCCCTTCGAATCACTTGTCAATGTGAGAACGCCGCTTTGGTGACTGGAATCGTTTGCCCTACGCTTGGAGGCAACGAAAATGGACACGAACTTTGTGACGACGCCCTTTGGGCGGCGGGCGATGACGCGTGCCATGCTCACAGGACAGAGCAAGGCACGCGACGTCAACCCCGCGCATTCCGTCGATAAATGGAAGCTCTACCGCGCTCTGTGCGAGGCACGCGGGCGTCTTGGTATATCCGATCGAACATTGGCGTTGCTCAACGCCCTTCTCTCTTTCTATCCCAAGACGGAGATCTCCTCCGAGACGGGGCTCGTTGTTTTTCCCTCCAACCAGCAACTGTCTCTGCGTGCAAATGGCATGGCCGAACAGACCATCCGACGACACCTGGCGCTTCTCGTGAACGCCGGGCTGATTGCGCGCAAAGACAGCGCGAATGGCAAACGCTACAGTCGTCGTCACCGTGATGGCGAGATCCGCGAAGCATTTGGCTTCTCTCTGGCACCACTTCTCGCCCGGTCATCCGAGATCGAAGCGATGGCTCAAGACGTGATTGCCGATCGCCTGCGCCTTCAGAACGTTCGTGAAAGCATCACCATCTGCCGCCGAGACATCGCCAAGCTCATCGCTATGGCGGAAATAGAGAATGCGCCGGGGGAATGGCCTGCGCATTACCAGACATTCCGTGACATCATCGACAGCATCCCGCGCAATGCTGATATCGATCTCATCACGACAGCGCTTCAAAAACTTCGCGCTCTTCGGGTCCTGATTATCAACACATTGGATACATGGAAAGATTCGAGAATTCTGGGCGGCAATCCCTCTCAGAATGAGCGGCACATACAGATATCAGAATCCGAATCTTCTCTTGATTCTGAACCAGAAACTGTGACGGAAATTGCCGAGAATGTTCGGAGCGACAGTTCATCATCGAGAACGCCAAACGGAACAATTCCGCTTTCACTGGTTCTTTCGGCATGTCCAGCGATTGCGGACTATGCTCCATGCGGGGATATCCGAGATTGGCGAGACTTGTCGGCAGCTGCCAACGTCGTCGGCCGCATGTTCGGGATCAGTCCGTCGGCCTATCAGGCGGCATGTTCGACAATGGGCGCAATTTCAACGGCCGTTGCAGTTAGCTGCATTCTTGAGCGCAGTGAGCATATCCAGTCGCCAGGAGGCTATCTGAGACATCTGACACGACAATCTGAAGCAGGATCATTCTCGGCTGCACAGATGCTGATGGGACTGATGAAAACGAGAGAGCAGGCGATAGCTGAGCTAATACGGAATTGAGATGCGCCGTATCAACCGCTATGGCAATTCAACTATATGCTTCTCAAACCCTGTCAGCTGGCAAGGTTTGCATGAGCTTGGCGAGCCAATCGACGAACACACGCACCTTGTTGCTCAGATGCCGTCGTTGCGGATAGACGATGTAGAGCGGAACCGGTTCGATAGACCACCCCGGGAGAACCTCGACCAGCGCGCCACTTTCGATGGCGCTGTTGATCATGAACCCGGGTGCGACGGCAATTCCGAGACCACCGATTGCAGCATTCACATAAGAACGCGCATCATTCACGGAGAGAATGTAGTTCGGGATGATCTCAATGGTGCGCTCGTCACTGACAAATTCAAGATCGAGAACGCGACCAGACTGTGCCATCAGGTAACCGACAGCGACGTGATCACGGGAAAGATCCTCGGGCTCGCTCGGCGTACCAAACTTCTGGAGGTAGAACGGAGCAGCACAAGCCTTCATAGACATCTCACCAACCTTGCGGGCGATGAGAGATTGATCGGTCGGCGTTCCCCCGCGAAGGGCGCAGTCAACATTCTCGGCAACGTAATCCACAAGCCTGTCGCCAACACCGATATCGAGCTTGATCTGCGGGTAACGTTGGTAGAAGTCGCAGAGGGCAGGGATGACGACGAGATCGGCAAAGGCACCCGCCATCTCCACACGCAACCGGCCACTGGGCTGGGCTTGGGAGTTGCTTAGACTGTTGTCCAACTCATCCAGCTCGGACAGAATCTGGATTGCGCGCTCATAGTAAAGGGCACCATCCGTGGTCACAATCACACGTCGCGTCGTTCGATTCAAAAGCGTGGTTTTCAGCCGCGCTTCGAGGCTCTGGACCAAATTCGTGACTGTCGTCTTCGGCATGCCCAACGTTGATGCAGCACGGGTGAAGTTGCCCGTCTCGACGACACGTACAAAAACACGCATGGCGGAAAGTTGATCCATTTTGAACGTGTCCTGTCTCTACGCTTAGATTGTTCGAATTTCCGGAACATTGATACCGAATAACGGCAGCTTGTGAAGCTGACACGAACAATACTAGATATGACCAACGAAGAGCAAGATGCTCGCACATGGAACGATCGACATGAATGCGCCCTGGCAGACAATCGATATCTCGGCAGAGGTTGGTCCAACCTTGGGTGCACGCGTCTACAAAGGCAAGCACTCGCAGAAGCCTCTTCCGCTCGTTCTCTATTTTCATGGCGGAGCTTTCCTCGGTCAGGAGCGCCCAGAGACGGAGCGGCCCATTCCAAGGGCGATCGCCAACACCGGTGCGGTCGTGGTGGAGGCCGAATACGGCGAAGCGTCGGATTTCTGCTTTCCTCAGGTTTTGGATCATGCCTGTTCGGCACTTCGCTTCGTGGACGAACAGCGCAAACAACTGGGCGGAACGACGAAGTCACCTATTTTCGTGGTGGGGAACGAGGCTGGGGGCAATATTGCGGCTGGCGTCGCACTCAAGGCCCGAGATCGGTTTCCCGGGCGTCTGGCTGGACAGATGCTTCTGTCACCGCTGATCGATCCGCGGATGACGTCGATCTCGATGCGCGAGGCAGACATCGGTCTGCGCGAGCGATGGGCGGATGGTTGGCGGCACTATATGCGGGCCGTCTGCGGCGGGCAGCATCCCTATGCTGCCCCTTGCGAATGTTCGCGCCTCACCGGCGTAGCCCCGGCTCTTCTGGTGACGTCGGAGGACGATCCCCTTCGAGACGAAACCAAGTCCTATGCAGAACGGCTGAGGGGGGCGGGCGTTCGTGTCCGGGAGCAGGTTTTGCCCGCGAGCTTCGGGTGGACCGGGATTTACAGAGAACACATGGGGCCGTGGATCGAGGCGGTAGGCGCCGGATTCTCGGCCTTTGTCGATGAACTCCGATCAGCAGATCGGGCAAGAGTTTAGAGCGGCTCGCTGAGAGCCAAGGAGTTGACCATGACAGCAAAGAACAACCGCTGGGCCCTGATGGGCGCCGGCCTGACCATTGCTGCGTCCGTTGCGGGGGCAGCGTTCTACTTCGAAAGGACGGAAGGGGCCGTGGCCGCGGAACCGGCCGCCGCGGCAGCGCCACAGGCCATTCCTGTGACCGTTGCAGCCGTCGAGACGCGAAACGTCGCGACCTGGCAGGAGTTTTCCGGTCGTCTTGAAGCCGTCGGCCGGGTCCAGATCCGTCCGCGCGTGGCCGGAGCGATCCAGTCGATTGAATTTCGTGAGGGCGCACTGGTCAAGGCCGGGGGTCTTCTCGTCACGATCGATCCCGAACCCTACAAGGCAGCCGTGGCGCAGGCAGAAGGGCAGGTCGCATCGGCCGAAGCGCGGCTGGATTACGCCACCACCGAGCTTGAGCGCGGCGAGCGGCTGACGTCGAAGAACGTGCTCTCCGACAGCGATCTCGCACAGCGTCGCAGCGCCAAAGCCGAAGCTGTCGCTGCCGTGCAATCCGCCAAAGCTGCCCTGCGCGTTGCCGGATTGGAACTCGGCTATACCGAAGTTCGTGCACCGATTTCGGGACGGGTGGGTCGCCGGGAGATCACCGAGGGAAATCTCGTGGCTGCCGGATCCGGATCGCCTGTTTTGACGACCCTGGTGTCGGTCGATCCGATCTATGCCAGCTTCGACGTCAATGAGGATCTCATCGGCCGCACGCTCGCGCAACTTGGCCGAGGCAGCACGGAAACACCGGATCTCGCCCTCATACCCGTGGAACTGGCCACCGGAGCAGGGGAGGGGACGGCCATCCGCGGAAAGCTGCAGTTGATCGACAACGAAGTCAACGCGCAGAGCGGTACGGTGCGGGTTCGCGCCATCTTCGACAATCCGGGCGGTCAATTGCTGCCGGGCCAGTTCGTGCGCATCCGCATGGGCGACCCCACGCCTGAAAATCACCTGATGATCAGCGAAAAGGCCGTCGGGACCGATCAGGACAAGAAGTTCGTCTTCGTCGTCGATCCCCAAAACACGGTTGCCTACCGGCAAATCGAACTCGGCAGTGCCGTCGATGGTCAGAGGATCGTCGAGAAGGGCTTGAACGCCGGCGATCGCATCGTGGTCAATGGATTGCAGCGCATTCGTCCCGGCGCGCTGGTCGATCCGCAGACGGAGGCCAAGGTCGCGCAACAGTAGGCGTCAGACCGGAATAGCCTTCAGCTAAGGGTGCCTCAAGAGAGTGAGGCACCCGGTGAGTTTGCTCAAAACCATCAGAGCGCCGGTCCGACCCGGGACCTGCGCCGCCATGCCATCCATCCATCTGCCCAAACTCGCGGTCGCAACGCCGCGAGCCGGGGCCTTTCGTCTTCTGATCATTCCCGGAGAGGGGCTATGACATGAATATTTCCCGATTCTTCATCGACAGGCCGGTCTTTGCCGGTGTTCTGTCGGTCCTTATCGTCGTCGCGGGCCTGATTGGCATGCGCGCACTGCCGATTTCCGAGTATCCGGATGTCGTTCCGCCATCCATCGTCGTGCGCGGCACCTACCCGGGTGCCAACCCGAAAGTCATCGCGGAAACGGTGGCCACGCCGCTCGAAGAGTCCATCAACGGCGTCGAGGACATGCTCTACATGTCGAGCCAGGCCACGGCCGACGGTGTCCTCACGCTGACGGTGACCTTCAAGCTGGGGACGGATCCCGACAAGGCCCAACAGCTCGTTCAGAACCGCGTATCGCAGGCAGAACCGCGTCTCCCGGCAGAGGTGCGGGCGCTCGGGGTTACCACGGTCAAAAGTTCGCCCGACCTGATGATGGTCGTCAACCTCGTTTCCGCCGGCGGGCGCTACGATCTCACCTATCTGCGTAACTACGCCGTTCTGAACATCAAGGACCGGCTTGCCCGCATCGAAGGTGTTGGCCAGGTGCAGGTCTTCGGCGCGGGGGATTACTCCATGCGCGTCTGGATCGATCCGCAGAAGGCCGCCGAATACTCCCTTGCTGCGAGCGATATCACCACAGCCATTCGCCAGCAAAACGTTCAGGCGGCCGCCGGCATCATCGGGGCATCGCCCACACTGCCCGGCGTCGATCTGCAGCTCTCAGTCAATGCACAAGGCCGCCTGCAGACGCCGGAACAGTTCGGTAACATCATCGTCAAAAGCGGCGCCAACGGCGAAATAACCCGGCTACGCGACGTTGCCCGTATCGAGATGGGCGCTGCCGATTACACGCTCCGCTCCTTGCTGGATGGCGAGCCGGCCGTGGCCGTGCCCGTGTTCCAGGCACCGGGCTCCAATGCCATCGCCATATCCGACGATGTCCGCGCAACGATGGCGGAGCTGTCGAAAGCCATGCCGGAAGGCGTCACGTTCGAGATCGTCTATGACACCACGGAATTCGTTCGTGCGTCGATCGAGAAGGTCATCGATACGTTGCTTGAAGCGATTGCGCTCGTCGTGGTCGTGGTCATCGTGTTTCTCCAGACATGGCGGGCGTCGATCATTCCCTTGATCGCGGTTCCCGTCTCGATCATCGGTACCTTCGCAGTCATGTATGTCTTCGGCTTCTCGGTGAACGCGCTGACGCTGTTCGGTCTCGTGCTCGCCATCGGTATCGTCGTCGACGACGCGATCGTTGTGGTGGAGAATGTCGAACGCAACATCGAGAACGGGCTTGCGCCACGCGAGGCGACCTATCGCGCGATGCAGGAAGTCTCCGGGCCGATCATCGCGATCGCCCTGGTTCTGGTGGCGGTTTTCGTGCCGTTGGCATTCATTACGGGGCTTTCCGGGCAGTTCTACCGACAGTTCGCCCTGACCATCGCGATTTCCACCGTCATTTCCGCCATCAACTCGCTCACCCTGTCGCCGGCGCTCGCAGCCCTCCTTTTGAAGGGCCACGACGCCAAGAAGGACAAGCTGACGATCGTCATGGACAAGGCGTTCGGCTGGTTCTTCCGCGGGTTCAACCGTGCCTTCGGCGCCGCATCCAACGGTTACGGCCGCAGCGTCGGCGGGCTCCTGTCACGCAAGAGCGTGGTCATGGTCATCTATCTCGCGCTTGCCGGCGCCACCTACGGTATGTTCAATGCGGTGCCGGGGGGCTTCGTGCCGGCGCAGGATAAACAGTATCTCATTGGTTTCGCACAGCTCCCCGATGGGGCAACGCTCGATAGAACAGAGAGCGTCATCAAGAAGATGAGCGATATCGCCCTGCAGCAGCCGGGCGTGAAGAACGCAATTGCCTTCCCCGGACTGTCGATCAATGGCTTCACGATCGGCTCGAATGCCGGCATCGTCTTCGCCATCCTCGACGACTTCGAGAAGCGCACGACGCCGGAGCTTTCGGGCGGCGCCATCGCCATGCAACTGAACCAGAAATATGCTGGCATCCAGGATGCCTTCATCGCCATGTTCCCGCCGCCGCCGGTCAACGGTCTCGGGTCCACGGGTGGCTTCAAGCTGCAGATCGAGGATCGCGCCGGCTTCGGCTATCAGGCTCTGGACGAAGCGACGAAGGCGTTCATCGCCAAAGCCTACCAGACACCGGAACTCGCAGGTATCTTCTCGAGCTTCCAGATCAACGTACCGCAGCTTTTCGCGGACCTAGACCGGACGAAAGCCGAACAGCTTGGCGTGTCTGTCACCGATGTCTTCGATGCATTGCAGATCTACCTAGGCTCGCTCTATGTGAACGATTTCAACGCGTTCGGCCGCACCTACAGCGTCCGGGTCCAGGCGGATGCGAAGTATCGCGCAAAGCCTGAGGATATCGGACAGCTGAAGGTTCGCTCGCAGACGGGTCAGATGATCCCGCTTTCGGCGCTCCTGAAGGTGGATGCGACCACCGGGCCCGAGCGTACGACACGCTACAACGGCTTCCTTGCGGCCGATGTGAATGGCGCACCGGCACCGGGCTTCTCGTCCGGTCAGGCCCAGGCGGCCGTCGAGCAGATCGCCCGGGAAACGTTGCCGTCGGGTATCGACTTCGAGTGGACGGATCTGACCTATCAGCAGATCCTGGCGGGAAGCTCCGGCTTCCTCGTCTTCCCGCTCGCTTTGCTGCTGGTCTATCTGGTGCTCGCGGCACAGTATGAGAGCCTGACGCTACCGGTCGCCATCATCATGATCGTCCCGATGGGCGTGCTTGCAGCGCTGACCGGGGTCTGGTTGACGGGGGGAGACAACAACATTTTTACCCAGATCGGGCTCGTGGTCCTTGTGGGATTGTCGGCGAAGAACGCGATCCTGATCGTGGAATTCGCCCGCGAACTCGAGTTCGAAGGACGAACGCCGGTTCAGGCGGCTGTCGAGGCGAGCCGGCTGCGGTTGCGGCCGATCCTGATGACCTCGATGGCATTCATCATGGGTGTTGTGCCTCTGGTGATCTCGACCGGGGCAGGGGCCGAGATGCGCGCCGCCATGGGTATCGCCGTCTTCTCCGGCATGATCGGCGTGACCTTCTTCGGCATCTTCATGACACCGGTCTTCTACGTGTTGGTTCGCAAGCTCGCCGGAAACCGTCCGCTGAAGACCTCGACGGACGCGCACGACACGCATCTGGTTCCGGCTGAGTAGCGGATCAGAGAAACGTCAGAGACGACATGCCGCCGAGCTTAAGGTTCGGCGGCATTTTGCATTCGGAATTCGCCAGTTGGGATGACAAGCCGCAAGAAGCAGTGTTCAATCCGTCAGAGGATTGGACAAACGGAATGCCACGCTGTGAAATATACCCGAAATGCCGCATCCGCGACCTATGTCCCTGATGACCTCGACAGGCGTATCATCGCCCATCTCAGGGTCGATGGTCGGGCGTCGCTGTCGAAGCTTTCGGACGCGTTGGGTGTTGCCCGCGGCACCGTTCAGAACCGGCTGGATCGCCTTCTGGAGACGGGAACACTGCTTGGCTTTACCGTGCGCGTGCGCGAAGATTTCGATGCGCAGACCATCCATGCGGTCATGATGATCGAGGTTGTTGGAAAATCGACAACGCAGGTCATTCGTCGTTTGCGCGACATTCCGGAGATCTATGCGCTCCACACGACCAACGGCAATTGGGATCTCGTCGCCAATATGCGGTCCGCTACCTTGTCGGATTTCGACCGAGTGCTGCGCGAGGTGCGGATGATCGAAGGCGTGTCGAACAGCGAGACGAGCCTGCTTTTAAGCAGTGTATGAGAAGGGGAGGGGAGGCGATGAGCGTCTATCGGCGGCTTGAGGAACTAGGGTTGGTCTTGCCTGTGCCGCTGGCACCCGGCGGTAATTATGTGCCGGCTAAGAGAGCCGGTGACATGCTCTATCTGGCAGGGCAGGGGGCGGCGCGTGCCGAGGGTGGATGGCACACCGGCAAGGTCGGTCGCGATGTTTCGATCGAGGAGGCCCGCGCCCATGCCCGCATCGTTGCGTTGCAGGTTTTGTCGACCGTGCAGCACGCGGTTGGCGATCTCGACGTGGTCGAGGTCGTCAAGGTTTTCGGCATGGTCAATGCCGTGCCGGAGTTCACCGAGCACCCCTTCGTCATCAACGGCTTTTCGGACCTGCTGATCGAGGTCATGGGCGAAGACGGTCGCCATGCGCGGTCGGCCATCGGCATGGGCTCGCTTCCCAATGGCATGACGGTCGAGATCGAGACGATCCTCAGGATCAAGGGCTGAAGCATCGAGTTTAAGGCTGGCAGACGATCCTTGCGATCTCGGTTGCGAGTTGATCCTGCGAATATGGCTTGCCGAGCCTCGGAATGTTCAGCTCGGTACCGGCCGGCAGCTCGGCATAGCCGGTTGCGATCAGGATCTTCAGCTCGGGCCGCATGGCAAGTGCCTGGCGGGCAAGTTCTGCACCGTTCATGCCCGGCATCGAGAAGTCCGTGATCATCAGATCGAAGGCATCCCCGCTTTCCAAAACGCCCAAGGCTTGGCGTCCGGAATTGGCCTCCACGACGCTGTGACCGAGATCTTCCAGCATATCCACCGTGCTCATCGCGATCAGAGCGTCGTCATCGACCATGAGAATACGAAGGGCTTCCGATCTCTCTGACTTTTCCACCGGTGGAACCTCCTGCGGCAGCGCCTTTTCGCTAGGATCGCTTGCGCGCGCGACCGGCAGGCGCAGCACGGCCGTTGTCCCTTCTCCGGGGCGGCTCGATAGCTGCAGCGCCCCTTTCAGCTGAATGGCAAGCCCGTGGATCATGGACAGTCCAAGACCGGTGCCCTTGCCCAGCTCCTTGGTCGAAAAGAAGGGGTCGATCGCCTTCCGGAGTGTGTCCGGGTTCATCCCCACGCCCGTATCGGTAACGGACAGCGTAAGATAACGACCCGCCGAAAGAACGTCCGTGGCTGTCGGGCGATCCTCCACATCGAGGCGAATGGTGATCGTTCCGCCGTCCGGCATCGCGTCGCGCGCGTTGACGACGAGGTTGAGGAGGGCAAGTTCCAGCTGGTTGCCGTCCGCTTCGGCCGGCGGCAGATCCTCCGCGATCTCGCTCTGCAGGGTGATGGCGGAGCCGACCGAGCGGCGCAGCAGGTCTTCCATTTCGCTCACCAGCTTACGCAGATCGACAGGTCCGACCTGGAGATCCTGCCGGCGGGCAAAGGCAAGCAGGCGCTGGGTCAGCGAGGCGCCGCGGCGCGCGCCCTGAACGGCGCCGTCGATCAGCCGCACCGCCTTGGCATCGCCATCGACATGTTTGCGGAGGAGCTCAAGATTACCGAGCACGGCCATCAGCAGGTTGTTGAAATCATGCGCGACACCGCCCGTCAGCTGCCCAATGGCTTCCATTTTCAGGGCCTGGCGCAGCTGCTCCTCCGCTTTCTCGCGTTGGGCCACCTCGCTCATGACGACGGCGTGGGCTTCCTCAAGCTCCGCCGTCCGCTTCGTCACACGCTCTTCCAGCGTTTCGTTGATCTGCCGCTGCTGATCCTCCACTCGTCGGCGCTCGGTGATATTGGCGGAAACGCCGACGAGCTTTGCGGGGCGTCCGCTCCGGTCCCTATAAACCTGCGCCCGGATCTCGGCCCAGTGCAGCGAGCCATCCGGCCAGATGACCTTGTACTCGATCGAATAGTCCTGCCCCGTCTCGACGGTCTTGCCGACGGCCGCAATCATCCGCTCCCGGTCCTCCGGGTGGATGCTGGCGATCAGCTCCTCATAGCTCAGCGTTTCCGAGGCACTCCGCCCGAACGTGGATCGGCACATGACCGAGGTTGTGAGCGTTTGCGTTGCAAGGTCGAGCTCCCATGCGCCCAGCCGTCCCGCCTCGAGCGCCGTTGCCAGCCGCCTTTCGCCATCGTCCAGCGCCTGCATGCGCAGCCGCGCCTCGAACTGGCGGCGTCGTCCGCGCATCGCCGTGCGCGCGACGCTGATGAAGGTCGTTGCATGGAAGGGCCGCTCGATGAAACTGACGTTTCCAAGCACCTCAGACAGTCGAGCCGCCGCAGGATTGCGCTCAGGTCCGCCGCCGCGTTGTGTCAGCACGATGAACGGCAGGTCCGACCAGCTCGGCTGCGCCGAAATCCAGCCAGAGAGCGGTTTCAGATCGGCGGAGCGGAGTGTCTCTTCGGTGATGACGCCGAAAGCCACGTCGTCGCTTAGCCCCTCAACGAATTGGCCCATGGTCTCCGCAGGCTTGGATGCCATCCCGGCTTCGGCAAGCAGGGATGCGGCAATCTGAGCATCGCGCCCGGCCGGCGCCAGAACGAGAACGGTCGCAGCGCGATCAGAAATTGTCGCCACTCCCATCGGCAAGCGGCATCATCGTCTGGCCGCCGCTGGTCAGCACCGGTACGCCGCGAAGCACGCCCTGGAAGCCGGAAAGCGGCTCGCCGAGGCGGAGGCCGTCGGAGCCGATGCGGTATTCGCGGATCGTATCCTCATGCTGCCCGGTTCGTTTCTTGATGACGGAGACGGCTCGTCGCACGGTTCCCACCGCCTCGAAATAGCGCAGCAGAATGACCGTGTCGGCGAGATAGGTGACATCGACGGGTGACTTCATATCGCCGACCAGCCCGTGCTGGGCAACTGTCAGGAAGGTGTTGGCACCCTGGCGGTTGATGTATTGCAGCAGCTCGTGGATATGGAGGATCAGCGCGTTTTCCTCAGGCATGGCGGCCTGGTAGCCGTTTATGCTATCGATCAGAACCGTCTTCGCGTTGAAGCGGGTGACACTCTCGCGGACACGCTGTGCGAACTCCCCGGGAGACAGTTCGGCCGCATCCAGTTGCTCGATATACAGGCTCCCGGCGTCGCGCATGGCTTCCAAGTCCAGTCCCATGCTGCGGGTACGGGAGAAGAGGAGGCCCAGTTCCTCGTCGAAAACGAAGATGGCGGCAGTTTCGCCCCGCTTGATGGCAGCATCGACGAACTGAATCCCGAACAAGCTTTTTCCCGTGCCGGCGGGTCCGATCAGGAGCGTACTCGATCCGCGCGAGATGCCGCCCCCGAGAAGGCCATCGAGCGCGGGAATACCGCTGCTCAGCACCGTCCGTTCGAAGTCCGTGCGATGCTCGGTGGCGCGCAGGCGTGGAAAGACCACGACGCCCCCTGTCTCGATGATGTAGTCGTGATACCCGCCGCGATAGGCCTTGCCGCGATACTTGATGACGCGCATGCGGCGGCGCTCTGCACCGTAGTTCGGAGCAAGTTCCTCAAGATGGATGACACCGTGGACGACGCTATGGACGGTCTTGTCGAGCGTGTCGGCGGTCAGATCGTCAAGGAGAAGAACGGTCGCGCCGGATTTCGAGAAATAGTGCTTCAGCGCAAGGATCTGACGCCTATAGCGCAGCGAACTCTGCGCGAGCAGGCGGATTTCCGACAGGCTGTCGATGACGACGCGGCTCGGGCGCACGCGCTCGAATGCCTCGAAGATCAGCTTGGTGGTTTCGCCCAGTTCAAGGTCGGACGAATAGAGCAGGCTCTGCTGCTGATCGGAATCCAGCAGACTTTCCGGCGGCACCAGCTCGAAGATGGTGATGTCCTCGCCGAGCTCCATTCCGTGCGACGCGGCGCTGTTGCGCAGTTCGTCTTCCGTTTCGGAAAGGGTGATGTAGAGGCAACGTTCGCCATGCGCTGCACCCTCCAGCAGAAATTGCAAGGATATGGTCGTTTTGCCGGTGCCGGGGGACCCTTCCAGCAGAAAGACGTGGCGGCGGGACAATCCACCGGCAAGCACGTCGTCGAGGCCTTTCACGCCGATCAGGGCCATCGAACCCAAGTCTATGGTCATCGTCTTTTCCATCCCTCGACGGCGCACGCACCGACGTCTATTTTATCTGCGGCGCCCTGAGAACGAAAATCCGGCTCTGCTCTGTTTTCGACTGAAATCGCTGCGTTCGTTGTCTGCAAATTTATCTCTTACGTTTTGAAACGTCTAATCCTATTCGTGGGACGATGCGGTCAATTCAGCGTTAATACCGCTCCGGACGATGCTCTGTTGTCGCCATCACTTCATCAGCGCATCAATATCCCGTCATTTCGAGATATCCACGTCCGGCATGGCTTCCGCCAAAGGTGATCGGACCCTCCCAATAGGGGGTGCGGGTCGCCATCCACGCATGCGGGTTGATGGCCGTCGTGGTGATGTCGAGACCGCGGGCGGGAAGGGTCAGGTGCCAGCCGACGGGCACCGTTCGTCCGGCGACCTCTGCTGTACTCACCGGCGATACGGAGAGAGCGCCGGGCGGAAGCGGGGAGGGGGTGCCGTCGGCCGCAATCCAGGTGGCCGAGGTGTAGCCGGCTCCGCTGTCGCGCAGGCGAAAGCCCATCAGCTTCTCGCCGCTGTCGAGATGCAGGGAAAACCAGTCCCAGCCGGTCTGGTCGGCAGCGAGTGGCTGCGAGGACCATTCGCGATCGAGCCAGGCCTGTCCGGTGACTGCGACATCGCCGCCGGGGAGGGAGAGCGTGCCACGCACGTCATAAAACGGTTGGGAGTAATAATAGCTCGCCTGCCCGGCCGCCGACTTGACCGAGTAGCCCTCCTGCCCCTGACGGACGATCGGGCCCTCCGCCGTGAGGTTGAGCGCGTAGCTGAAATCCTGTCCCGCAGCCTTCAGCGTCACATCCGCCACTGCATCGCGTCCGGCCACCGGAGCCGCCGCCTGCATCCGCCAGTCGTCGATCCAGGCATCGAATGGTTCCGCCGTCACGCCGGCCTGCCCGATGCCACCGCGGGCAAGGCGCTCGGACACGAAATGCCGCTCCGGCGTCGTCACCGCCGCATGTCCCATCCAGATCTGCGGGCTGCTCCAGCCCTCGCGCTCACCCGGCTGCAGGGCCGAGCGGAAGAGGGTCCACTGCACGCCATAGGCCTTGCCGTCGGCGCCGGTCAGATTGGCGGTGATGTACCACCACTCGATGCGGAAGTCGGGATGTGCGCCATGGTCGCTTGGGAAGGCGAAGGCTTTGCCGGGCTGTGGCACGGCAAAGCCTTCCGCCGTCGTGCCGAGCCCTGCGAATCCCTGAGCCACTGCGGCGATCGGCGGGCAAAGGCCGAGCAGAAGAGCCATCAGGAACGAAATGACGGTTCGAGCGGTCATGGGCCTACCGTTCATTGGCAAAGACTTTCAGAAGGTCCGAAGGCGAGATCGCTGCAAGCTGGCGCAGGGGGATGAAGGCCGAAAGCAGGCTTGCGGCGAGCGCGAGTGCTGCGAGACGCACCCAGTCGGCGGGAAAGATGTGCATCGGAAGCTGCCAGCCGAAAGCCTCGACGTTGACGACGGACAGCAGCACCCAGGCCAGCCCGAGCCCGACGGGAAGGGCCGCCAGAAGCGTGATCGCGGCGAGGACAAGGGTCCGGGCAAGCTCCAGAAGGATGAGCTGCCGGCGCGTCAGACCCATGGCCCAGATTGGCGCGAGCTGCGGCAGGCGCATGGTCGAGAGCGTCATGAGGCTCGCAAACATGGCGAGGCCGGCGACGCCGAGGGTGAGGATGTTGAGCGCGGCGGTGACCGAAAAGGTCTGTTCGAAGATGTCGAGCGAGCGCCGTTTGAGGCTCGCCTGATCGACGAGGTTTTCCGGCGGTAGGTCGAACCGCTCGCGCAGCGCCTCAGAAAGCGCCCCGACATTGTCGGACGGCAGGCGCAGACCGTAGCGCAGGCGCGCAACATCCGGGTAGTGCGTCGTCAGCGCATCGATACCGATCATCACCTGGGGGAGGGGGTTGCCATAGTCAGAGTAGACGCCGGTAACCGTCGTCGTCCAGCCGCCGGGAAGCATCAGGCTGTCGCCGATCACCAAGCCATCGCGGCGCGACAATTGCTCGTTGATCAGCGCACCCGTCCCCGTCGCCACGCGATCCCACGTGTCCGGTGCGCGTGCGAGAAGGGGCCAGTTGCCGCGGTAGGTCGGATCGTCGGCAACGCCGAAGATCTCTGCAGGCGCGCCGCGCACCTCGCCGGAAACGCTCCAGATCGGCAGGGCCGCATCCACCCGGCCGGTGAGCCAAGTGCGCAGATCCGCTGCCTGGGCCTCGTCGCGCGCGGTCACGTAGAGTTCTGCGGCCAGCCTCTGGTCGAGCCAGCCGGTAAAAGTCAGCCGGAAGCTCGAAACCATGGTTCCCACGCCGATATTGGCGGAGAGCGCGAGGAGCAGCGCCATCAGGGCGAGCGACAGGCCCGGAAGTTGCTGGCGCGTATCTGCCCAGAACCATTCGGCAATCGGCCGCCTGGTCAGGCGCTGCATGAGGGCGAGGAACAGGGCAAGGAGCACCGGCAGCAGCAGTGCGGCACCGAGAAGCAAGCCGCCGAGTACCGAGAAGCCGACGACGAGCCCGGAGCCGAAAACTGCAAGAGCGATTGTCGCCACAAACAGCCCAATGGCCGCTGCCGCCTGCAGGCGAAGCCCGGACTCCGAGGCGCGAGCCCAGGCCCGCGGCTGAGCCGGTGCCAGAAGCGGCATGCGCCAGACCCGCCAGAGGCTCTGTGCTGCCGCAGCCAGCGTTCCGAAAAGTGCGATCGCGAGCCCGGACGCCCACCATTGCGGCCGCAGCGTAAGGGTGCCGGGAACGCTGGCGCCGTAGAGCCCTTGCAAGGTTGCGGCGACACCGGGCAGAAGGACCGACCCCACGAGATAGCCGAGCAGAACGCCTGCGATACCGGCGATGATCGAGAACCCGACCAGTTCTGCAAGAAGCAGGCCGGTCAGCGTCGTTGCCGGCAGGCCGAGCGAGCGGAGCGTGCGAAAGGTCGCACGACGCTGCTCGAAGGCGAGGCCGATGGCGGAATAGACGATAAAGAGGCCGACGGCGAAGGCGAGGAATCCGAAGGCGGTGAGGTTGAGGTGAAAGCTGTCGGTCAGGCGCGCAAGATCGCCCTGCGCGTCCGGCGCCTTGGCGACCAGGCCCGGAGCGATCTGCTCGACCGGGGGCAGGCCCTGCCGCTGTCCGCGCGCTACGATCAGCTGGCTGATCTCACCCGGCTTGCCGAGAAGCTGCTGCGCGGTGCCGATATCGGTCATGCCGATGCCGGCAAGGAGCGACGCGGAGACCTTGAGCGGTGGCAGGGATTGTCCGGAAAGTCTCTCCGCCGTTTCCGCGGAAACATAGAGAAGGCCGGGTGGCGTGAGGAAGGCGAGGAGATCGTTTGTTGCACCGATATCTCCCGCCATCCCCTCGGCCGGCATGGTCAAAGGATCGATGCCGATGAGGTGCAGGCGTGTCGGCCCGAGACGGAGTGTTCCCTCGATCACAGGGGAGACAAGCCAGCCGGCGCGGCGAAGTGCGATGAACTCGGATTGCGCGATGGGCGCCCCGGTGCCGCTGACGATCCGGTCAAGACGGTCCTGCCCGAGCGTTGCGGCGGCGCGATCATAGCTTGCGCGCGCTTCCGCGTTGATGGCTTGCACGCCGGACCAGAGGGCGGTCGCCAGCGACAGGCCGAGGAGCAGCATGACCAGCTGAAGGGGCCGTCGGCGCCAGTGCGACAGGAGCGCGCTCATCGCCGTGCGGCGCATCATGCGGGCCGTTCCACTGACTGGTCGATGCGGCCTGAGCGCAGATGGATGCGACGATCGAGTTGTCCTGCGAGGCGATGGGAGTGTGTGACCATCAGCAGCGACGATCCGGTTTCCGCGACGAGCGACAGCATCAGCGCCATCACAGCGTCCCCCGTGGCTTCGTCCAGATTTCCGGTCGGCTCGTCCGCCAGCACCAGTTTCGGCCGCGCGGCCAGCGTCCGCCCGATGGCGACGCGCTGCTGCTGGCCGCCGGACAGTTGCTCGGGATACCGGGCCAACAGTTGTTCAAGCCCGAGCCTTGCGGTCAACGCCTGCTGCCAAGCCGCATCGAAACGCCCGGCGAGGCGCGCGTGAAAGGCCAGGTTCGCTGCAACGGTCAGCGAGGGAATAAGGTTGAACTGCTGAAAGACCATCCCCACCGTCGATCGGCGGAGGGCAGCACGCCCTTTGTCGTCGAGCCCGCCGATCTCCTGCCCATCGACGATGATTCGGCCATGGTCGGGATGATCGAGCCCGGCGACCAGATGGAGGAGCGTGCTTTTGCCGCTGCCGGATTCACCGGTCAGCGCCACGCTCTGACCGGAATCGAGCGAGAGGTCGATGCCCTGCAAGACGGTAAGCGGTCCTTCCGCCGTCCGGTAGCTCTTCGACACATCTTCTAGGACGACGAGCATGAATGTCCGATCAAGGGGCTTGGCACGGTTCTGTTCATGCGAGGCTCGTTCTGTCTCTGGCGGTCCGCCGGGCCGTGATCCGCGCGGTCATGATAACGAGCAGTCCGGCGGCGGTCAGGCATGCCGCGAGGAAGAACATCGGCGCGATGGTGCTGCCGGTCGCGTCCTTGATCCACGGGACGACGTTCTGCGCGATGAACCCGCCAAGGTTGCCGACCGAATTGATCGCAGCAAGCCCTGCGGCAGCGCCAGCACCCTTCAGGAAGCGGGACGGCAGGCTCCAGAAGACCGGCTGGCCGGAGAAGATGCCGGCGGCGGCGATGCAGAGGAAAGTAAACTGCAGCGTGTGATTGGGAACGACGGCGGAGAGGACGAGGCAGGCCGCGCCGACGAAGGCGGGAATGACGATGTAGGGCGTCTTGGAAGAGGCCTTGTCGGCCATTGCCGGCACCGCCCAGAGCGAGATGGCGACGAGCAGCCATGGGATGATGTTGATGAAGCCGTTGACCGTGTTGCTGACGCCGAACTCCCGCACGATGGTCGGCAGCCAGTAGCTGAGGCCGTAGGCTGCGAGCGGAAAACCGATGTAGCAGAGCGCCATCAGCAGCACCTGAGGATTGATCAGCGCCTTAAAGCCGTTACCGGCGTGGTCGTCGATCCCGGCATTCTCTGCCGCCAGCGTATCGCGCAGCCACGCCTTTTCCTCGACAGAAAGGAAGTTCGCCTTCTCCGGGCGGTCGACGAGGTAGAACAGCGTGACGATGCCGGCGATGATGGCGGGGATGCCGGTCGCGATGAAGACCCATTCCCAGCCGGCATAGCCAAGCATGCCGTCGAGATCGAGCAGGATGCCGCCGAGCGGCGCGCCGATGGCATTGGCGATGGCGCTGAAGATCATGAACAGGCCGACCATGCGGGCGCGGTAGGACGACGGAAACCAGAGCGTCAACAGGTAGAGCACGCCCGGGAAGAAGCCGGCCTCGCAGACGCCGAGCAGAAACCGCAGGATGTAGAACATCGTTGGGCTGGACGTGTAGGCGAGCGCCACCGTGACCATGCCCCAGGTGACGAGGATGCGGGTGAACCACTTTCGCGCGCCGAATCGCTCTAGGAACAGGTTGCTCGGGACCTCGAACAGGAAGTAGCCGATGAAGAACAGGGAGGCGCCGAGGCCGTAGGCATATTCGCTCATGCCGAGCGCGCCGACCATGTCGAGCTTGGCATAGCTGACGTTCTGACGGTCGATATAGGCGATCAGGTACAGGATGCCGAGAAACGGCATCAGTCTCCAGGTGATTTTCGAGATCACGGTCTTTTCCACGATCAGTCCTCCCTCGTCGTCATGTCTGGCGTTCTCCGGCTTTCGCGGATGCGTATCCCGTACCAACTAGAAGCGGCCGCAATCTTGTCCATGTCGCCACCGGTTTTCGCAGGTGCCGTGCCTCGACGGCGATCCTCGCAGACACTGATTTTTAATATTGACACAAATACTCATGTTTAATAGCTGTCGTCCGGGGGCAGGCATTCGTCTGTCAGTTCATTGTGTCGGCCACGTCATGTCATCTCCGCGGGACCCCTGCGGCGAAAGGCTTTCGTGTGTCCGCTGAAAGGAAACAACATGGTATCCCGGGGCTCGCGGTCCGTACTCCTTGCCTGCTCATCCCTTATGGTCGTCGGGGCGTTTGCACCCATGACGTTGCCTGCCTTCGCGCAGGATACGCCGCCGGCGCAGGGCACCGCATCGACCCAGGAGCAGACGGCGCTGCCGACGATCATCGTCAAGGGCAAGCGCGTGCGGCAGGGGGCTCCGGAGGATACGCCGCTCGCCACCCGTACCACCGCAGAACAGATCGCCGAGAAAGACATCGACGATCTTGACGATCTTGGCGATACGACCGAGCCGGGCGTCAGCTTCGTCTCCGCCACGAAGAGCGTCAACATCCGCGGCCTGGAAGCCGACCGCGTCCTGACGACGATCGACGGCATTCCGGTGCCTTATCTGTCGGACGGCGTGCGCGGCTCCCAGGGCGGCGTCGACACCTATGATTTCGCATCGCTCGGCACGGTCGATATTCTGCGGGGCGCGGATTCCAGCCGTGCGGGTTCGGGCGCTCTCGGCGGTGCCGTTATCCTGCGCACGCTGGAGCCGGAAGACCTGATTGCGGACGGTGCGACGGTCGGTGGCGTCGCCAAGCTCGGCTATGACGGCTCAGACCGCTCGCTGACTGGGGCCGCAGCGGTCGCCAAGCGCTTCGACAACACCTCCGTGCTCTTCCAGAGCTCCTACAAATACGGACATGAAGACGAGACGGGCGGGGATGTCGGTGGTTACGGTGCAACGCGCACGGAAGCCGAGCCGATGGATCTCAACCGTCGCAATATCCTCTTCAAGGTGCGCCAGTCGCTCGAAGGTGGACACACGATCGGCATGACCGCCGAGCATTACGGCCAGAACACGACCACGGACCTGCGCGCGACGCAGGGTTCGACATACCAGGCCGATGACTACGACCGGGATTCCGACAAGAAGCGCGATCGCCTGTCGCTCGATTATTTCTTCGACGCGACGAGCGGCGACAGCTGGATCGACAGCGCCTTTGCGACCGTCTATTTCCAGAGGGCGGAGCGCGTCGAAGGCACGCATGGCATCCGCCTGACCCCGCCGCGGGGCTACTACATGCGTTCCAGCGATAACGAAGCACGCTCCTATGGCGCAAGCGGCTATGCCAATTCCAGCTTCGATACCGGCCTGCTCAATCATCAGGTCACCTTCGGCGGCAATATCGACTTCACCCAGACGAGCCAGTATCAGAAGGGTGACGACAGTTGCGACGTCCTGTTCGTGCCGACCTGCGTCAACTACCACAACAACCGCTCCGACATGCCGGATACCGACAGCCTGATGGTCGGCCTCTTTGCGGAAGACAAGATCGGGCTCGGCAATAGCGGCGTCTCCCTGACCCCCGGCCTGCGCCTCGACTGGTACCGCCACGATCCTCAGGAAACCTCGACCTACACCAGCATCGGCAACAGCCCGGATCTTCCCGAGGGCCAGAGCGATTTCCGGCTCTCTCCGAAGCTCCGAGCCGCCTGGCAGGTCCATTCGGATGTCGAACTGTTCGCGCAGGTCACCACCGGTTTCAAGGCGCCGAACGTCTCGCAACTCTACAGCAACTATGACAATGCGCCGCTTTACCGGCAGATCGGCAATCCGGATCTCGACCCTGAAACGAGCTACGGCTTCGAAGCGGGTGCAAACTTCGGCGACGAGGATTTCGGCGGGCGGATTGCGGCCTATACCACGCGCTACAAGAATTTCATCGATTTCGAAACGACGCCCGAGGCAGGCTATCGCGTCGGGAGCATCGAATACTTTAACCGCGACCGCGTCCGGATTTCCGGCATCGAGGCCCGCGCGCAGAAGACCTTCTCGTCCGGTATCGACCTCCATGGCTCGCTGGCCTATGCCCGTGGCACCGATCTCGACACGGATGAACTGCTCGCATCCGTTGCACCGCTAAAGGCGATCGTCGGCGTCGGCTACAACACCGAGTTCTGGGGAACGGATCTCAGCCTCGTCACCGCGGCTGCCGTGGACGACGATTCCATCGCCTCGACCCGCCCCGGCGGCTACGGCATCGTCAACCTCACAGGCTGGTGGGAGCCGGAACAGACCAAGGGCCTGCGCATCCAGGGCGGCATCTACAATCTGTTCGACAAGACCTATTTCGACGCTCTCGAGGTCAAGAATATCGTCAACGCCTCCGAGCTCTATACGGAAGCCGGGCGCTACTTCAAGATTTCCTTAACGCAGAAGTTCTGAGCCTAAGGTTCGCTTACATTCTCTCCGGCGTGCCTGCGATGACACAAGGGAGAGGGACATGCGGACAAGCCCACCAGCTTGCCCGCATGTCGCTTTCAGCCTGTGACGTACTTGCTTTAGACCTCTGGCGCCATGCATGACGGTCTCGTAAAACCGCTGCAGACTTTCGGGCGACATGCGGTAGAAGGCTGCATCGGCGTTCTGCCGATGCAGCCACACGCATATCAAGAGCCACGGCATGAATGATCTTCTCAGGCGGTTTGCCGCCTACTACCGCCCGCACCGCCGCCTGTTCCTGCTGGATTTCTCCTGCGCGATCACGGCCGGCCTGCTCGAACTGGTCTTTCCCCTTGCCGTCAAACTCTTCATCGACCGGCTGCTGCCGACCAACCAGTTCGGCCTGATCGGTCTCGCCGGCCTCGGCTTGCTCATCATCTATGTCGTCAATGCCGGCCTTCAGGTCGTGGTGACCTATTGGGGGCATATGCTCGGCATTCGCATCGAGACGGAGATGCGGCGCAAGGCGTTCGACCATCTGCAGAAGCTGTCCTTCGGCTATTTCGACAACCAGAAGACCGGCCATCTCGTCGCGCGGCTGACGAAGGATCTCGATGAGATCGGCGAGGTCGCGCATCACGGCCCCGAGGACGTCTTCATCGCGGTCATGACGCTCGTCGGCGCCTTCATCCTGATGATGTTCGTGCATGTGCCGCTTGCTTTGATCACCGCGCTCATCGTGCCGCTCGCCGCTTTCGTCACCACGCGCTATGGAACGCGGATGACGGTCAACTCGCATGCGCTCTACGGCAAGGTTGCCGAATTCAACGCGCGCATCGAGGAGAATGTCGGCGGCATCCGCGTCGTCCAGGCCTTCGCCAACGAGGATCATGAGCGCGCGCTGTTCGCGCAGAACAATGCCGGTTACCAGCGCACCAAGCTCGAAGCCTACAAGTTCATGGCCGCATCGACCTCGCTCTCCTATCTCTCGATGCGCCTCGTGCAGGTGGCGGTGATGCTGGCTGGCGCCTGGTTCGTCGTGCGCGGTGAACTCACGGCCGGCGGCTTCGTCGGCTTCCTGCTCCTCGTCGGCGTGTTCTTCCGGCCGATCGACAAGATCAACTCCGTCATAGAGACCTATCCGAAGGGCATTGCCGGCTTCCAGCGCTACCAGCAGTTCCTGCAGACCGAACCTGACATCGCCGATCGCGCCGATGCGGTGCCGGTCGATCGTCTGAGGGGCGATATCGTCTATCGCGGTGCCGGCTTCGGCTACCAGGGGGGCCGTCCGATCCTGCGCGATCTCGACCTCTCGGTGCGCGCAGGCGAGACCGTGGCCTTCGTCGGGCCGTCAGGCGCGGGCAAAACCACCATCTGCTCGCTGCTTCCGCGGTTCTACGACGTCACCGAGGGGACGATCACCATCGACGGCATCGACATTCGCGACATGACGCTGCGATCGCTGCGCTCCAACATAGGTATCGTCCAGCAGGACGTCTTCCTCTTTGCCGGAACGATCCGTGAGAATATCGCCTATGGGCGCCTCTGGGCCTCCGAGACGGACATCCTCGCGGCCGCCCGGCGCGCGCGTCTCGACGCGGTCATCGCGGCGTTGCCGGAGGGGTTGGATACGGTCATCGGCGAACGCGGTGTCAAGTTGTCCGGCGGGCAGAAGCAGCGGCTCGCGATCGCGCGCATCTTCCTCAAGAACCCGCCGATCCTCATTCTCGACGAAGCGACGTCGGCGCTTGATACGGAAACCGAGCGCGCCATCCAGCAGTCCCTCAGCGAGCTTGCGGAAGGGCGCACGACCCTCGTGATCGCTCATCGGCTGGCGACGATCGCCAATGCCGACCGGATCATGGTGGTGGAGGATGGACGGATTGCCGAACAGGGCACGCATGCCGACCTGCTTGCGATGCCCGACAGTCGCTACCGCCGTCTTCAGGCGCCGTCTGCCGAGGGCGCCTGAGAATCAGCATCGTAATCAGTCGTCAGCCTCGTCCTACGCCAGATACCGATTAAACCAGGCGATCGTCCGGTCCCAGGCAAGCTTGGCCGCAGCCTCGTCATAGCGCGGCGTCGAGTCGTTGTGGAAGCCGTGGTTGGCGCCGGGATAGATGTGGGCCTCATAGGTCGTGCCTGCCGCTTTCAGGGCAGCCTCGTAGGCCGGCCAGCCCTCATTGACCCCTTTGTCCAGCTCGCCATAGTGCAGGAGCAACGGCGCCTTGATGCGCGGTACGTCCTCGGCCTTCGGCTGGCGGCCATAGAAGGGCACGGCGGCGGCCAGTTCCGGATAGGCAACGGCTGTCGCATTGGAAACACCACCGCCATAGCAGAAACCGGTTATGCCGACTTTCCCGGTCGCAGCGTCGTGCGCCATCATGAACTCGACGGCGGCAAAGAAATCGTTCATCAGCTTCGTCGGATCGACGCTCTTCTGCAGTTCGCGCCCTTTCTCGTCATTACCCGGATAGCCGCCGACGGAGCTGAGACCATCGGGTGCCAAGGCGATGAAGCCGGCCTTCGCCACACGGCGGGCGACGTCTTCGATGTAAGGGTTGAGGCCGCGGTTTTCATGCACGACCACGACGGCCGGAACCTCGCCCTGCGCTTTGACCGGCCGCACGAGATAGCCGCGAACCTCTCCATGCCCCTTGGGGGAGGGGTAGGTAATATACTCTGCAACGATTTCGGGATCGGTAAAGGCAACCTGCTGCGCCAGTGCGTAGTCCGGGCTCATAGAGGAGAGGATGGCCGCAGCCGTCAGTCCGCCGATTGCAAACTTGCCCGCCCTGTCGAGAAACTCACGCTTGGAGATCTTTCCATGCGCATAATAATCGTAGAGTTCCAGCAGTTCCGGATCGAAATCCTTGGCCGTCAGACGCGTCATGGAAAAGTCTCCCTCTCATCCTGTTGCCGCCAAAGGTAGAGCGGAACGGGAAGAACGTCGCTTCACAAGTTCGGCAACGACGGGTTTAGCACTTAAGCTTGGGTCTTCGCCTTGTTGACGAAATGGGCGTTGCCAAGGCCGGTGCCGATGGTCAGCACGGCCCATTTGGATACGTCGTGCATGAAGGGGATCTGCGACAGCCCCTGAACGACGGCATCATTGTGCATCATCACGAAGGTCTCATGCCCGCCGATCTCGGGAATGGCCTTCTTGATCGCTGCCGGCAGATTGAAGATGTCACTTTCCCAATTGCCGCCTGGCAAATTCTGCCCGCCGCGCTCGATCGAGCCGTCCGCCTGAATGATGCCCGGGCAACCGATACCGATCAGCGGCGCTGGCGCCAGCTTCTCCTTCTCGGCGCGTGCGATCAGATCTTTCAGCATCGCGATCAGACGCTCGACGGCCACACTGCGGCTCGGACGATCATCCGAATGCCGCCAGATCTCCGACTGCCAGACAGCCGCCTCTTCCAGATAATGCTTGTCGTCGCTCTTTGCCTTGCCGAGGTCGACGACACCGGCGCGAATGTTCGTGCCGCCGATATCGACGGCGAAGATCGCCTTGTGCCCCTTCAGCATCCATGCCGGCATCAGGTGTACCGAACCGATCAGCCCGGCATCATCAGGGTGGTGAACGACCGGGACCAGATGGACGTGCACGTCGCGCTCGGCAAGCAGCATCTCCGTACGGGCAATGGCAAGTTCGCCGGAGCGGCTCTGACGAAAGCCGCCCCCGACCACGATCCGCTCGGTGCCGGCCCAATGCTTCTGCTTCAGGAAGCGCGTGACCACATTGGCGAATTCCTGTGAAAAGTCCTCGATCGCACTCCACACCAGCGCGGCCGCCTGCGCGTCCTTGCCCTTGAGCAGCGCATCGATATCGCGCTTGGGAAGATCGGCTGTGGCAACCTTGCCGATCGGGTCGATGCCGACCTCCCGCATCACCTTTCGCCAGCGATGCAGCTTCTCACGGAACTCGCCCTTCGTCGCCTTGTCGCCGATGAAGCCGTCCTTGTCGCGAATCTCGATGTTGTAATCGTCGATGATGAGGGCTGGTAAGTCGAGGGCTCCATTTGTCAGGGGGCCGGTGGCCTGATCCTGTGTCGCAGTCTTTGACGTAGCCATCAATCATCGATCCCTTCATTTGCAGGTGCGGTCGCAACGTATCGCTGCCGCGGATGTTCCCGCTAGGCTCCGCCCGCATCAACGAAACCCCTGAAATGGGATGGAAACAGCCGCTTTCGACCGTTTCGCAAGCCTTGGGCAAGGCCGTTCCTGTTAACCTTTCGTTAACCGTCATAGCGATACATATTGTAAACGAATCCTTAACCTAGATGAACAAAGTGCCAACAGACGCCCGCTCGATCCGTATCAAGGGCCGCTCCTTTCTCGCGGTCGTTCTCTCTCCGGACCTGCCGCTTGATGCGTGGCTGATTCGGCTGGACGACCTCGCTGCGCGCTCCGCCGGCTTCTTCTTCGGCCGCCCAGCCGTTCTGGACGTCGCCGACCTGAAGCTCGACCGGACCCAGCTGAAGGAACTGGTCGATGAACTGACCCGCCGCAATGTCAGCATCATGGGCATCGAAGGCGCGCGTCCCTCCGCGATCGCGCCCGGAATGCCCCCGGCGCTGAAGGGTGGGCGTCCGGCGTCCGACTTCGAGGTCACGACCAGCGATCCGGCCGAAGCCGGGACGACGGACGATATGGCGAGTGAGGCCGGTGAGGTCCGTGCGGAAGAACCCCGCCCGGCGCTCCAGTCGCTCGTCATCCGCGAACCGGTCAGGTCCGGGCAATCCGTCGTCTTTACGGAAGGCGACGTCACCGTCGTCGGTTCCGTGGCCTCGGGTGCCGAGATCATCGCGGGTGGGTCGATCCATATTTACGGCGCACTGCGCGGCCGCGCCATGGCGGGCGCCGTCGGCAACGCCAGCGCACGAATCTTCTGCCGGAAGCTCGAGGCCGAACTGGTCGCGATCGATGGCGTCTACAAAATGGCCGAAGACATGGCCCCTGGTCTCCGCGGACAACCCGTCCAGCTGTGGCTGGAGGACGATGCGATCATGGCAGAGAAACTCAAGTGAGCCGGATACGGCCAAAACAGGAGAGCAAGATGGGGAAAGTCATCGTCGTTACGTCAGGCAAGGGTGGGGTCGGCAAGACCACGTCCACGGCCGCCCTCGGTGCCGCCCTGGCTCAGAGGAATGAAAAGGTCGTCGTGGTCGATTTCGATGTCGGGCTGCGCAATCTCGATCTGGTGATGGGTGCGGAACGCCGCGTCGTCTACGATCTGATCAACGTCATTCAGGGCGATGCCAAGTTGCCGCAAGCGCTGATCCGCGACAAGCGGCTGGAAACGCTGTTCCTGTTGCCCGCGTCGCAGACGCGCGACAAGGACAACCTCACCGAAGAGGGTGTCGAGCGTGTCATCGGCGAACTGAAGCAGCACTTCGACTGGATTATCTGCGACAGCCCCGCCGGTATCGAGCGCGGCGCAACGCTGGCCATGCGCCATGCGGATGTCGCCGTCGTCGTCACCAATCCGGAAGTCTCGTCCGTCCGTGACAGCGATCGCATTATCGGCCTGCTCGATTCCAAGACGCTGAAGGCCGAAAACGGCGAGCGTATGGAAAAGCACCTGCTCCTCACCCGCTACGATCCGATCCGCGCCGAGCGTGGTGACATGCTGAAGGTGGAGGACGTGCTCGAAATCCTGTCCATCCCGCTGCTCGGCATCATCCCGGAAAGCATGGATGTGCTTCGCGCTTCCAACATCGGCGCACCGGTCACACTCGCAGACGTGCGTTGCCCGCCCGCGATGGCCTATTTCGACGCCGCCCGTCGTCTTGCAGGCGAAACCCTGCCGGTCACGATCCCCGGTGAAAAGCGCAGCCTGTTCGGCAAGATCTTCGCACGGAGGGCTGCATGAGCATTTTCCGCCTTTTCACCAAACAGAGGTCCGCGCCGATGGCGCGCGAGCGGCTGCAGGTTCTGCTTGCGCATGAACGCGGTGCCGCTGGCTCCGACCTCGTCGCCATCCTGCGCGAGGAAATCCTCGCTGTCATCGCCAAGCATGTGCAGATCGACAGCGACAAGGTCCATGTGAAGATGGACCGGGACGAACACATGTCGATCCTGGAGATCGACGTCGAGATCCCGCTGGACGCCACCAAACAGGCGGCCTGATACCAGCAAGGCTCCTCCATCGGCGCGGCCGCGACACGATCGCAGCCGCGCCGATTTCGCTTTTAGGCGCTACCCCGCGCAACGCCCATGACCGACGCCCGAGCCTGTGCTGCGGGCGTCGTTTTTGTTTGTGGAAACGGGCTGGAATGGCATCCGGTTGGAATTCCATAGATATTACAGGTACTTGTCACTTTTATGAAGTTTTTCGGACGGGTGCTGTTGACGAACCATCTGTCTCGGATCTATAAACCGCACACCAACGAGGGCGGCGGCGCTGCTGGCGACCAACGAACTCGCTCTGAAGTTTCTTGACTTTGTAGCGACTTGGCGGTCTTAGGCAGAACGGCTTGAGGCTCTTGTTTGGACGATTTTGCGGTGATTGTGGCTTCAAGCTTTGATCATTCAGCGATGTGATGGACCGGTAAGGTTTGTCTGTTTTTTGACAATTGAAGATGAGAAAGAGAAACGTGGGCGGCGGACGTTGCGCGGATCTGAGAGAGCTTTCGGGCTTTTGATGGTTCATGGAATAGACTTCGACGGTCACGTTTTTGGAATGGAAGTACAAGCGCTCTCGGCGCTGTTGGGTTTCGGCCTTTCGGTGTTTTGA
>NZ_JAANCM010000023.1 GCF_011603255.1 Ferranicluibacter rubi
CGAACGATGCCGCCGACGTATTCCCGAGCCTTTGGACGAGCGCGACCGCCGTTCGGATCGCGGCCAGCCGCCGCGCCGAGCGGGCTTTTCCCGCATTCGCGGGGGGTGTTTCAGGTTCCATATATGAATCTAATATGGGGAGTGAAACACTCCCCTCATCATGGGTCCGAGTGTCCTACGAACGTCCCGCAAAGGTAGGTAGTAGAGCGGGGGCGATGTGGGTTAGGCTGGAAATTGGGGACACCCTAGAGGCCGTTTCCAAGCGCGTGGGTGAGGTTCTTCCAGATGCGTGGGACTTTGACGCTATCGTGCCAGAAAACGCGCCACAGGGCCGCGCAGACGGCGCAGATCGCCGCCAGACCCGCGACGACAGGACAGGTTTCCGCTACGTCGGGCGCGACACCATCACAAGGGCGCAAATTTCGGCCGATGCCTTGCCCCGCTACCAGCCGATGAGCCATTTTCAGGGCCGCAAAAATTCGCTGACAAGTCGAGGTTTGGCCCCGCCTATTCCATCCGGTTCCTGATAACCCCTTATTATATAGGGTTTTTTCGTTGCCCCATGCTTGGCCGACAGTCAGAATCCTAGTTGGGATTTAATGGCAGGGAGGCCGACCAATGGCGAAAGCAATAGCAAGGGCGCTCAAGCGGGCTTGGGCGATGATGAAGAAGATGGGGAGCGCAACCTATCGCGCCCTATTTGGTGGCGGCAATGGCGGCGGTGCGGTTGCCATGGAAACGCCCGACGAGGCCGACGAGCCAGAGCAGGACGACGACACGGCGGGCATGGATGCCGAACAGCTTCGGGAAAAGAACGCCCTCGATCGCAAGGCGAAGGGGCTTGAGCCGCAGGACATCAAGAGCTTTGCACTCGGCCAGACCTACGAGGAACGTCAGAAGTTGGGGCAGAACCTCACCAGTAAGACGCTCACCTGGGCGAACGAACTGGACGGCCCGCAAAGGTCGATCCTCGCGACGGCTCATGAAAAGGCAATCGAACGTCACATGGCGGGAGAGCGTCACATTCAGGGACTACCGAAAGCCCCGCTCATGTTCGGCAACCACAGGCCCGACACGGCCCGCCAGATGATCAACGACCTCAAGAACGACGGCCAGCCGACCGACCTTGTTTTCGGAGCGAAGGAACTGGATCGCGTTGCGACCAACGCCGCAGGGAAGACTTTCGGCAAGAGGCCGATGCCTACGCCGTCAGGCGACTTCAAGCGTGGCACGTCGGCAACCTTCACTTACCAGCCGAAGCTACCGACACCCCCGCCGTCGATGTTTGCAAGTGCGCAAGGCGCGTGATGGACAACGGCCACCATTTCAGGGATAAGTTAGAGGGCGGTATATCCGCCCTTTTTCACGAATCGAGAACCGCCGACATGCTGACTATGGACCCCGCCTTTTTCGTAGCTTGGCGCAAGCGTCAGGGCTTTACCCAAGTCACCCTATCCGAGCGAATACACGTCAACCTTTTCACCGTGAAGCGTTGGGAGGGAGGCAGTCGAAAAATCCCGCCCTACATGGGGTTGATCATGGCCGCAATAGAAAATGACCTCGAACCCATAGGGACCGAGGCCATGATTGAGGTAGAAGGTTCGGACGATTAACGACGGACTACAGGAGCCATCGCGACGGCTTCAATCTCAAATCGGGGAGACGGTCGCGGCAGTGCAGACCGTTCCATTTCTTCCATCGTCTCTTGCGTCAGGCGCAATCTCGTTTCCAGTTCGATGATAAGTTCGGCTTGAGCCATGACGGTATCGTTCAAGGCTCGAACGGCTTTCGTGCCATCGGCCTTGAGCCGTCGCACCCGATCATTGAGAACCCTAATTCGCTTGTTCGCCTCGTTTACAACGGCGTTCATGTCGCCTTGGCTGTAGCCGTGCCGAGCGGGAGCCGCCAGAGTGCTTTCGAGGGGCATAGACCCCACCAAAGCCGTAAAGATGCCGCCCAACTGCATTGCGGCGGAAGAAGCTGGATTGTTACTCATCGAATTTTCCTTCCAAGGGCCAGACCCGCCCGCCGCTCTACTCTCTAACGGATCGGCCCGAAGGGCCGCTTTTGATTTTTTACCGAGGACGACGAACAAGCCAGCCGATTGCCAGACCGCCGAGGGCCGCTAGACCATAGCCGAGCCATCCTAGCTTGTTGGCATACTCTGCAAGGGACAAGCGCACGTAGTCCACGCCCTTAGACGTGGCGACGGCTGGACCAGTGGCGACAGGGACAGAGCAAATCTTGCGGCCCGAGATCACCACGCCGTCATTAGGTCCGCATCCTTGCGCCATCATGCCGTCATAGTCATTCCAGCGGGCGAGGTTCAGCCACTTCGCGCCGTCTTCCAAAGTGACAACACTGGACCACCGAGCCGCATCAGCCGAGACGGCATCACGGCCGACCAGATAGCCGAGGCCGAGAGCGATCACGACGGCGAGGACACCGCCAGTCAGGACAGCCGATTTTTTGAGGCTATAGTTGCGATCAGCGTCCGCAAACCGTTGGTCCGTCTCTTTCGAGACGGCCACGTTTACGTTCTTGACCAGATCGCCAAGGGACTTTTCCATGACGGCCGACAAGTCCTTGCGGACCTGTTGAGGGACGACCTGTAGCTTTTCATCGAGAGCCTTTGAGACAGTGAGGCCCATTGCTTCGATCAGCTTGCCACCTTCCTTGCGGATCGAGGCGGGCAACGCCTCGACCAAGTGTTCAATGCGACCAGTCGCGAGGAACAGGAGCATATATTCGTTGTCGCGATCCACCCCGAGGGCGACCATTTGAGCAACGATCTTTTCGGCCCGCTCGTTTGGAATGTCGAACGTCTCGACAGCCCTCTTATAGAACGACGGCTTGCTATCCATGCTTCCCATTACCCCAACTCCCTACGCTTAGAAGTCGGCCCCCTTAGAGGCCGATCTTGTCCTTGATTTCCAGAAATGCCTCACGAGCCGCTTTCATGAACTTGGAAAGGTGAGCGCGTTCGGTGATGGAGAGATCGGGGTTGTCAGCCGCCGCCGAGAACGGAACTTGCAGGGCATCCACCTTTGCGAACGTTCCAGACTGCAGGGCGGGAAAGTGAACCTCGACACCGCCAGCCGCGAGGAAGTCGGCGCGTGTCTTGCCGCCCTTCTGCTGGCCTTCCGAGTTGGTGAAGCCATACCAGAAAGGGAAGTCGCTTTCGTCTTTGCCCCAAGCCTTGTTGACTACGACGATCTGTTGAGCGCGACCGCCAAAGGCACCCATGTAATCGCGAACCGAAGTCGTCGCGCCTTGCACGTTCGAAACAACGTTGATGATTACGAGGCCATAGCCTTGCGCCTCGACCGCATCAATGAAGCCGTCAAAGCCGTCGCCGTCATCCACGATCCGCGAGATTTCAGCCAGAGAGCCGCCCGCCATATCGCACACGATAACAGGGGCGTTCGAAGACAGGTTATCCAGAAGCTTCGCACGGTCCTTGTCCGAACGAATGTCGAACCAGCCGATACCGCCGTTTGCGGGGTCTTGATCCTTGAGCAAGCTTCCGTTGCTATCGCGGGAGCCGTAGGACAACAGAAGGGAGCCAGTGCCGCCGTCAGTGTCGTAGAACTGCGCGGACTTGTTCGCGCCACGGAATACGTCGGCCATGACACGAGCAATCACGGACTTGCCAACGCCGCCCTTGTTGTTCGTGATGAGGGCGAGGATTTTCTTCGGGGTAGAGGTAGCCTTGGGTGCGGCCATGATTTCAGTCTCCTTTACGCTGATACTCTGATCAGACTTCATCGTTGAATGCGGCGGGTGTCGTGAGCGGCTTACCGAGCGACTTTCCTTCTGTCCGCTTAGTATCGCTAGGCGATCCTTGCGGGCTTGCCGTCGCGGGCTTTTGCTTGTTCGCCTTGGGCTTCGCACTCTGCTTCGCATTGTCTTCGCCCTTCTCCCTTGCGATTTCGCGAAGGTATAGACCGAGGGTTTCGGGCTTGATCTCGATACCCTTGTCTTTCAGGGCAACCGCGATTTCCGCATGAGTGTATTTGTTCTTTTCGGCTTTCCTAATGAGATCATAGGTAGCCGACTCGGCAATCATCTCTTTCAGGGTATTCCGCTTTACGTTTGGCGTCGTCGCCATCACGTCTAGCGAGATAACCCCCTTATCTTTCGTGTTATCGGCTGGCATCCCTTTGGCCTCCAAATCAGTTAGCACTGAATACAAGGTGACATTTGGCCACCTTCGCGTCAAGTATCGTTTTCAGGATTTATGGAATAAAGTTTGCCGTTGCGCTTGCTTCGCGACTTTGTCGCTACGCAATCGTGATCGTTTACGGCTATCATACGGCAATGATATGAGAACACATTAGGCACTTATCGGCCTTTCCATCTTTGCTAACTCGTAGACTATCCCCTTGACTGCAGAATGGCCTAACGTCATCATGCTGTCAGACTACGGGATTAGGTCACGGAGTTATTTTCTTTAACACACTACTCATCTAGCGATGCCTAAGTGTGGTCAAGGAACAAGCACAATGCCGACGAAACAAGGGTTTTTCGTCGTCAAAAATAGGAAGAAAGCCCCGATGGCCGCGCTAAACACGAAGCCCCTTAGAGTTCAGATTGATGCCCGCCTGGTCGATGGCCTGGACGACTTGGCAAAGGTCCGCTCTGTCCTCGCTGGCAAGAAAATCACGCCAGCCGAGATCGTGGCCGAAGCCTTGCGGGCGCATTTTGATATTGTCCCGAGGCTTGAGCAAGTCGGAAACGTGGCCGACCTTATCAATAGGATCGGCAAGCTTGAGGCAAACTTGAGCGATCAGGTCGAGCGCGGTTTTGCCGCCCTTGCCGAGGTGGAAGAGTTGAAAGCCGAGAATCAAATGCTCAATGCCGCCGCCCTCTACTCTCATTCTTTCGACAGCGCAGAATAAGGAATAGCCGCCATGATGACTTGTGAACGGATCAGCGGCATTGAGGGCGTGGCCTACTTGCATAGCCTTGAGGCTTACGCCGCGAATGAGAACAAGGGGCTTTCCGCCGCTGGCTTGGATGCGAACGTGGGTGTTCGATCCGTCCTTGAGGCGACAAGGGGAGCCGCCGTCTATGCGGAATATCTTGGCGGCAAGGCTGGCCTTGTGCAGGACAACGGCATTCATGAGAAGGAGAGCCAAGGCCGCAAACTGATCCTTGGAGAGGCACCAGTTGTTGACCTTGAGAAGTGGGCCGCAGGGAAGCGGAAGGGTAAGACCCCGCCCGAGGACGTTCCCGCATTCGGGAAGACTGGCGACGTTCTCACGTTCGAGGAAGCCTTGGCATTCGGCAAAGGCTACCATGCGGAAACAGGCAAGGCACTCATCAAGCACACCAAGGCCGCTCGAACCGTGGGCTATGACCTACAGTTCGCGTTGCCGAAGTCGGCAAGTTTGCTTTGGGGATTGGCGGCGGATGCGTCCTATAGAGGAAGCGCAGAGGGCGCACGATACAAGGCCGAGATCGAGGAAGCACAGCGCGTCGGCGTGAGGATTGCTCTACAGTATGCACACGCGAACGGCCTTATCATCGCCCGCCGTAGTGGCGACAAGTTCGGCCACGAGGGCGCGGGGCATGTCATGTTGGGCCAGTATGAACACAAGACGAGCCGCGAGGGCGATCCGCAGGTTCACACTCACAACATGCTATTCAATGTCTGTATCCGAGCCGATGGCACGACAGGCACCCTAGACAACAAGGAAATCAAACGCCATGCGGGAGCGATTGCCGCCCTATACCGCATGGGAGCCGCTAACCACATGCGCCAGACGCTAGGCGTAAGAGCTTCTAAAGCCGACCGTAATTTTGAAATCGACGGCGTGGACGAAAAGCTTGTTGCCGCATTCTCTAAAAGAAGCGGACAAATGGATGACTACCTTTCGCAGTTCGGCGTTACCGATACCGCGATGCACCGCGAAATGGCGAAGTATGCCAACCTCAACACCCGCAAGGACAAGTCCGAACAGCCAGCCCTAACGGAACTTTATGGCCGTTGGAACATGGAAGCGTCGGCGCTTGGATGGCGGTTTGAAACCATTGTCGAAGCCGTGCAGGAAGCCGCCGACAAGAAGAACCGCAATGAGGCGAAGGAATGGGTAGAGAAGCAGGTTGCCGCGAACATGGAAGGGGGCGAACCCCTACCCGCAGAGCGACCCGCTTTCGACATGGACGAGATCAAGGCCCGCGCATATTCGGCTTTGATTTCCACAAACTCGGTTTTCGAAGAACGCCGAATCCTCAAAGAGGTGTTCGAGGAACTGCAGGTCTACACGGACCCCGAGACAGCCATTAAGGCGGTCGAACAGCTTATCGCATCGGGCGACCTAGTTGCCCTTAATAAGAAGGGCGACGACCTCTATTTCTCGACGGCCGAGATCATCGCGAAAGAACGCCTGATGATCCGCAACGCCCTTTCCATGAGGGGCAACCTTGAGCCTATCGACCCTGAAACCGTAGAGCGGTTTATTCGTGGTGGCCGAGTTCTCGAAAACGGCGAACGTGGCTTCTATAAGGACGAGCAGAAGCGGGCGATCCGTTGGGCTTGTGGCCCCGATCAGATTTCGTTTGTCCAAGGCCGTGCGGGATCGGGCAAGTCGTTCATGCTGGCGGGCGTGGCCGACATTCACCGCGCCATGGGCCGAGACGTTCACGCGATTGCCCCGAGCCATAAGGCTAAGGAAGTCGTCGCGAATGATGCACAGATCGCGCAGGACAAGGCCCGAGCCGTCGCTGGCTTCATCAACGCCTACGAGAAGGGCAAAATCACCATCGACAGCAACACCACGCTTATCCTTGATGAAGGTGGCATGGTTGGCCTGGACGACATGGAAAAGCTTATCGAGATCGCCAAGACGACAGGCGCACGGCTTATTGTGTCGGGCGATACTCGCCAGCTACAGCCGATCACGAAGGGCGCACCCATGGCCCTCTTGTCCAAGCCCGAGGTGTGCGGGCATGTGGTCCTTGGCGAGATCGTGCGCCAGAAGGACATGCGACAGCGTGAGGCTTCAATCCTCATGTCGGAAGGACGGATTACCGAGGGCTTCAAGACTTACCTCGATACCGACCGCGTGAAGTTCACCGATACCGCGCTGGACGACACTCGCAACGCCTACCTCAAGGACATTGACGAGAACCCGTTCTCTACCCGCATGATGGGCGTATATAGAAACGCCCATGCGATGAAGCTTAACCTATCCACCCGCGAAATCTTCAAAGAGAGCGGATTGATCGCCTCTGTAGGCTGGACAGGCGAAGCATATACGCGAGGCATGAACCAGCGCGTAGTTGACCGCGAGTTCTGCACAGGGGAGCGGATTATCTTCGGCGAAAGCTTCAAGCTACGCGACCTCGAAATCAGCAATAACACCACCGCGACTATTCTCCGTATTGACCTAGCAGACGAGGGCGAACCGACATTCACAATCAAAACGGATGACGGCCGAACCTTCAAAGCGAAGCCGTCCGAAATGGTGGGTTATCGCGAAGAAGGATCGAACACGAAGCATATCCCGAAAATTGACTATGCGTATGCACAGACGGTTTATAGCTTGCAGGGATCGACGTTCGACCGCATGTTTGTCTATGCGGGCGAGGCTGGCAACGCAGAGTTGGCGTATGTCATGATGACGCGCCACAAACTTGATTGTCAGGTCTTTGTCGACAAGAACCGCATTGAAGACGAGTTGGCGGCGAGTGCAGGCAAGACCATGAGCCTTAACCCGAAGACAGGCGGGGCAGACGAGAACCATACGACCGCCGAGGAAGAGATTACACTTGAACAGGTAATCGAGAAGTTCCTTGCCGAAAATCAAAAGTCGTCGGCCAAACTCAACGCTTGTGACTTTCATGATAGCGTTTCAGCATTCCTTGGCGAGAAGATCGCGAAGGAAGCCGAGCGGGAGGAAGTGGAAGTTATGCATAACAAACCGAAGAAAGAAGCGAAAGCCGCCGAGCCGAGCAAAGGCCCGACATTCCTTGACAATGCGAAGCCGTCGCCATTCACGACGAGCCGCCCAATGCCTCGCGGCGTGGGCCAGATCGGACAGAAGCCCGAAGAGACTAGAGCGGGGGCGACACCAGAGGGCGTTGACCAGTTCGAGGCCGTGAAGACGTTGAGCGTTGGCGAACAGGCCAGAGCAGAGGCCGAGAAGCAGAAGCAGGATCAGAAGCCGAAGAAGACATGGGTTAACATCGACCAGCGCCATATCGACTATATCGCTCAATATCCCCTCTATAGCTACCTTTGCGAACATCACGGCTTTTCCTATGTCGAAGCCTATCAGGGCGGCGGCAAGAAGCGCGATGACGGCACGACCACGCCAACGTTCGAAGGGCATTTCCTTAGCCACCCGACCATCGGAACAGTGTCAGTTCGTCAGTCTCTTAGCGGTGGTAAAAATCACGGCGGATGGGAGTGGACGTTGCGCGATGGCGGTGCAAGCGGTGGTTCGTTCGCCTTTGAAAATTGGCGGTATGGCGGCAAGAAGGGCGATGCAATCCGCGCCATGTATGACAATTTGAAGCTTGGGGAAAAAGACAGCTTGAGCCGCCCGCCCGCTCTACTCTCTAAATTTGACGAGGGGCAGGAGTTCCATAGCCATTCGGAGGAAGTTCGCACCAAGCGCACGATTGCCGAGAGGATCGCGAACGGCGCACACTCCACTTATGAAGCCGTAGCGGATGGCTTGAAGAGCATTCAGAAGCGTTTCCGCGATCAGGTGGCGCAGACCCGCGATAACGGATGGGTGAATAGCTATCTGTTGCGTCGTGGAATCGATGCCGAGACACAGCGACAGTTCCGAGGACAGATCGGAACTGAAATGCCGTGGAGCCGCGACAATGCGGGCGGGGCGACGTTCGCTCACAAAGACCTTGACGGCAATATCTGGAACTACGAGCGGAAGGGCGAGAAGCAAGCGGGCCAAAAGCGGTCGTTCTCCAAAATGTGCAAGGGAACGAAACGCCTTGGCCTCTTGGGCGACATGGAGAACCCGACGCGCATTTACACGACAGAGGTTCTTGTCGATGGGCTTTCCGTCTATCAGCATGACGGCCGACCCAAGGGGCCGTTGATCGCCTCGACCTTTGGCGAGGGATCAGATGAGGGCTACCGCGACCTCTACGAGTTGTTCAAGAAATTCCCGAAAGCCGAAATTCATACGGCCATGGACAACGACAGCGCAGGGAAGAAATTCGCGGCGCGAGTGGAAGAGATCGCCATTATGGCCCGAGGCGTGGACAACAAGCTTACGTTCGACCGTGCGCCCGCACCGCAGTTCAAGGATTGGAACGACGCGATCCAGAACAAGGTTTGGAGCAAGGAAGAAAAGCAAGTCAACGACCAGTGGGAGGCCGAGCGCGAGGCCGACCGTCTCAAGGGTGCCGTGAAGCGCGGCGAGGTTGTCGAACCTACGCCCGATCAGGGAGCCGCCGCACTGGCGAGGGCCGAGGCCGAGGCCGAACGCCGCCGCAGGAAAGAGGAACGCGAAGCAAGCGTTTCCAAGGGGCCGAGCATGTAAACCGCCCTACCCTATAGAGATCGAGGAAGCCCGCCGCCGAGCGGGCTTTTTCATGTTTGCTTCACTTTGAATCAACGTGCCACCTGGACGAAAACCCCATGTTTACCACGCCCGCGTGAGACTGTCGGCCAGCCCTATGAAGGTGGCCAAATGTCACCTATGGTAATGAAGTAATGAGGTAATGACGGATGGCGAAAATGACCACCAGCCTAGTGATTACCGAGGAACAGCACACGCTTTTAAAGCGGGTTGCCGCTACCCGCATGATGCGGGGGAAGTCCGCGACGGCTTCTGTTTCCGACGTGATCCGCAAATTGATTGAAGACAGCACAGCCGCCTTAGAGGCGGAAATCAGGGGGTAATCCATGACCAGACACGAGAGGGCTTTTGTAGCTGACAGCCCGCCGATCGAGGCCACTTTGACGGCAAGCCCAAAGGCACTTGATCCGACTTGGGACGTTTCCAAAATCGCGACCCGAGGCCATGTTTTGACGGCCCGCATTCAGAGGCTTTCCAAGCTTCTGTTTCTCCCCGCCCTCGCCCTTGGTTTGGTGTCGGGATACACGGTTCTTCGGAGCGCAGTCGTTCCCTCGTTCGCAACCCCGCCCGAGTGGATCGCGGAGGCGTTCACCTACGACCGCAATACGTATTTCGACCTTGGCGGCGGTCTTAAAGGCCCGCCCGAGCTGGCTTGGCTGGCGGACTATGCGCCGACCCCCGAAAGCCTCTCACAGGCCGACTATGACGCTCTGACGGCCGCCGTCGTCAAAGACGTGTCCGCCTATGGCCTTTCCCCCGAGAACTGGACCGAGCTCGGAGGCTTGA
Organism: Ferranicluibacter rubi; assembly: GCF_011603255.1. Lineage (GTDB taxonomy): Bacteria > Pseudomonadota > Alphaproteobacteria > Rhizobiales > Rhizobiaceae > Ferranicluibacter > Ferranicluibacter rubi. The sequence continues at coordinate 10,347 of NZ_JAANCM010000023.1, forward strand.
AGACCCCCGCGAAGATCACAAGCCCGCCCCGTCTACTGTCTGAATTTTCGGGCCGTCTCAAGGATGGCGTGGCCGTGGTGGACAAGGACGGCGGTAAGGTTTCGGTTGCCGCCTATGTCGGCGGGCGTTGGGCCATCACGGCTATCGGCCGTGGCCGTTGCGCTACCGTCATCGGCCCGATTGCCAAAGGTTGCGAAGACGCGACCAGCCAGCGCGGGTTCAACGAACCGACACTGGCGATCATCAACAGCTTTAAGCCAGCAGGAAAGGAATAACCCATGTTCGCATTTTTGAGCCGTGCCAGCGGCAAAGTCCGCGACATCGCCAACGGTTATTTCGCACGTTCGGCCAGCCCGCTTTTGCGTGGCGACCTCGTTGCATATGCCGAGCAGGAATATCCCCGCGCCGAATACGAGACGGCTTGGAAGACCATCCCCGCCGACGTGAAAAAGGGGCTTGTTTGGGACGGTAGGCTTTTGAACGGCAAGGACGTGGCGGAACTGGCGAAGGGCCAGCTTACCGACGATCACGTTTGGGCTACCGTCCGCAAGGCGGGCCGTCGTGCGGCGATCATCGCGGTTGCTCTGCCTGTTTTCTTGCTGGCGGTTTCCAGCCTGTCACAATTCGGTTTCCGTGCGTTCGGCATGACCAGCGGCGGGCAAATGACCCCCTATCCGTCGTGGGCCGATCAGGCGGGCCTTTGGTTGCCTGTCCTGTCTTGGTATGCCCTCGCCGTCATCGAGCGGGTTTGGTCCGTCGCGGCCACCGTGCTTTCGTTCGGCCCGCCGCTTCTGGCACTGTTTTTCGTGTTCTGGTGGTTTGGCTTTGTCAGGGGCATGAACCGCCTTTGGGCGAGCATGTCAGGGCCGTTGCGCGTGGCTACCCGAGACGCAAAGCTTCTCTGGAAAACCGAAATGGCATCCCGCTTGAACGACTATAAGGCTTATCGCCGTCAGGTGCTTTATGCCACCACCGCGCTCAAGCACGAGCCGCTTGTTCAGCTTGGAACGGCGACAGGGCTTCTGGAAACTCGTGGCGACCGTCGCGCACCTTTGCGCAATCAGGCCATGTCCCTTGACGGCCACAGCTTGCGTCAGCACGGAATTTTCGTCGGGCCGACAGGGGCGCAGAAAACCACCCTTGGCATCTTGCCAGTCGCTAGGGCGATCCTTCATGCTTCTTGGGGCGTGGGCCACAAGATCGGTGCGTTCGTCATGGACGGCAAGGGCGGCTTGTGGCGCGAAATGATGGAGTTCGTCAGCCACCGCAACGACGTGAAGATTATCGGTTTGGGCGACGGCCAGTATGGCGTTGACCTTCTGGCTGGCATGGCACCGCATGAAGTCGGCGCAGTCTATCAGGGCGTTTTGGGGCAGGTTTCGGGAGACAGCAAAGCGGACTTCTGGACGCGATCCAGTGCCGATTTGATCGTCCACGCCGCGACCGTCGCACAGGCTCTTGCCTACGACGAGGAAACGGTTGCCGAGTGGGTCGACGAGTTCGCCTCGCATCCCTATTCGCTCTTGGGGATCATGGCTTTGGCGACCGAACAGGCCGTCATTGAAAAGGCCGTCGAAAAACTGAAAGAGAACGCGCCGCATCTTAACGGCAAGCTTTCGGAGGCTGAAAAGGTTGAATACAAGGCGGCTTATGATAGCGCGGCTTGGTTCATCGGAACCTTTTGGGCAGATAGCAACGCGAAGGAGACCCGTTCGGGGATCATCCAGACGCTTACGTCTGTCCTTGGCTCACTGCGCGGAGAGCGGGAACTTTTGCGTCGGTTCGGTGCTGGCACCTACGCCGACTTGATCGACGTGGACTATGCCCTCAAGGGCGGGATCGTCATGGTTGCCATGGGACCGCAAAACTCCATCGGCTCCAAGCTGGTAACGTGCTGGCTCAAGTCCCGCCTCTACATCATGGCGTTGCGCCGCTACGAGGTTGACCCCGAGCAGTGCAAGACCTCGACTTGCCTGATGATTGCCGACGAGTTCCAATCGCTCGTTACCCAAGGCCATGACTCGGATTCCGATTTCTGGAATCGAGCCAGATCGTCGGGCCTTCTGCTTTGGGCGGCGACCCAATCGTGGGCGGCAATCGAACAGATCATCGGGGAGACGGCCACGAAGAACCTCATGGACTGCATGCGTTCCAAGGTGTTCTTTGCCAGCGAAGAAGTCTCGACAATGCAGTATTGCCAGACCATCGCGGGCAACACATGGCAGGGGCTTTCCGCCGACAACATCTATCCGACCTATGCCGCCCGCAAGTTGGCAATGGGCGACGAGGGCGACGATACGATTTCTCTTGGCTGGCTTGGCGGCATCGTGCCGACGTGGTTCACCGCGCCGACCGAACAGGCCGAGCCTTATTCCATCGCGCACTTGCTAAAGTTCATGAAGGGAGGCGGCGAGGGAACAGGGCTTCAACTCTCGTTGCGGAACGAGGACCGCAACCGCGCCGCTCTTGTGGAGGGCGTGACTAAACAGCCGTCCCTTGACCTCGCAGACCTTCGCATGGGGAGCGGCTTGGCGTTCGCCGTCGTCATGCGGGCGGGCGTGGCTCGAATGGACGTTATCGACCTCATCAACGAGGACTATGCCGAGGCCGCATAGACCGTCAGGCGATCAGATCGAGCAGGTTAGGGGGCTTCACGGCCCCCTTTCTGTTTTCAGGGAATAGAGGCGGGGCGATCCGATGGGAGCCGTAGCCAGGCGGTTAATATAATCGCTAAAAAGCAACCTAAGTAATAACCTGTTTCTTTACTTGTTACGCGAAGAAAAACCTAGTGATTTCAACGATTTTTTCTTGAAAAAGTTGACAACGGCCACTATAATAAACTTTGAAATGCGAAGTGATTATGGAGGCTAAAATGATCTTTGGGTTAATCCGACTGGTTTGTGTCGGCTACCTCGCGTTCTTTGCTTTGTTCCTCGCGGCCCCCATCGTTGCGGGCATTGTGGCGCAAATGAATCTTCAAGACTGCTGGACGAAACACGGTGTCACTTTCGCTTGCCACGGCGACGGCAAGTATGACCCCGACCGTGCATTCAGAGCCACCCGCTAACGCAAAGGTTTAGTTTACCCTTTGCGTTCGCCTAATATTCAGTCCTGCCAAGTAGTTAAGAGTAAAACAGGAGAAATTCGACATGCCGCCACGCTTCACCTTTGGGAACGATCCGACCAACGAGCAGACCAAACAGCAACAGTTCAAGATTGACCCTTCCTCGGTTCCCGCTTTCACGCCTATGGGCGAGAAGGGGAGCAAGCCGAAGTCCGACGAAATCTCGCTGGAAAAGGCACAGCTTTACGTCAACAAGCATTTCCCGCAGACCGTGCAGGGTCCGACCCGCGAACAGACGGATGGACTGGAAAAGCTGGCGCAGGATCGCGCCGCCCTCGACAAGGGCCAGACGGCCGACAAGTCCAAGGCGACCGCCGACGACCTCGACCAGAAGAAGCGCGACGACATGGCTTTCCATCAGGGCCAGCTTGAAGCACTGCAGGACTACCACCGCGCCCCCGAGGGCGTGAAGTTCATGGACGTTAATGCAGATCGCGAAAGCGAATATCGCGCATGGGAGCGTGGACAGGCGACCATCCACAAGGCCGTTATCGAGGAACGTTGGGCCAAGGATACCAACATCCAGAACGTTGCCAGCAACGAGCCGATGACCTTGCCGACCGACACGCTTTCGAAGCAGGGCGACAGGGCGACCGTGACCACCTACACGGCGGACGGCGAAGCCTTGCACAACAGCTATCGGCTGGAAAAGGATCGCGTCGTTCACACACAGCCGAACGGCTACGAAAAGACGATGACGGTTGCCGAAAGCCGCGCCCATCAGGCCGACCGTCAGGCCGACGTGACCCGCAACACAGCCAACGCCCTTGAGGGCATGAAAGCCGATCCTAAGCTTTCATTCCGTCAGGGCGAATACACGTTCAGCGTCACGAAGGACAAAGTTGTCCGCACCGATCTTGACGGCAACACGGCCACCATGCCCCTCGCCAAGTTCGAGGAAAACATGCGCCACCGTCAGGAGCAAGCCGCCGCGACACAGAAGCAGGCTCACCGCGACCTCAAGGCCGACAACAAGGAACGTGCCGAGATCAAGGACACGCTCGAAAAGCGTTCGGGCCGTGGGGAAAAGGCCGAGGTTGTCACTTACGACAAGGAGCGCAACCCGACCAAGTGGACGCTCGACCAGCAGGGCGAATTGCGCGGCGAGAAGGTAGCCCGCTCCACCGACCTCAACAAGGAAACCGAGCGTTTCAAGGCCAAGATCGAGGCCCACGAAGACGCAAAGGCTTTCAACGGACAGAAGACCGTTGTTGGCCGTCTTCGCGAAAAGGAAGCCGATCAGGGGCAGGGGGCGACCGTCAAGAACCCGCATAACGGCGACGTTTACCGCCTTTCCGAGGACGGCAAGAAGCTTCATTGCGAGGACAAAAACGGCAAGGCGAAGGGGGAACCCGTCGATGCCGAACAGTCGCACAAGAACCAGACCGCCCTTAACAGCGCGAAGGTTGCCGAGCAGGAAAAAGAGCGGGCCAAGTAACCCGATGCAATGAGGCGTGGCAGGTAAAACAAAGCCCGCCCGCCTCTATTTTCTGAATTTGAGAGCAGGAATTAGCACGATGAAGAAGACCGCGATTTCCATCACCGCCGCCATGTTTGCGATGACGGCCCTTTCCTCGCCCGCAAGGGCAGACGGCGACCTGTTGCGTCTCGGGATCGGAATCGGAGCCACGATTTTGGGCGAGGCCATGAAGGGCGGCAAAGATCGCCAGCCCCGCCGAGGCGACAAGCTGGAAGGGCGCGTAGGCGACCGCCAGCAGACCCGCGAACGCCAGACCCGCAACACCAAGGGCAGGGAGGCCGCACCAGCGACCGCCGCCGCCGTTGCGACCCTTGCCCTTCCCGAAGTCATTCCCACGCCCGAGGCGAAGCCTACGGCCGAGGAAATGGCCGTATGGCTGGCCGATGCACCGAACCGCGAACAGGCGGAAATCGAAATTGCGGCCGATGCGGAAATGCGCGGCGTTCAGCCCGCCCTTGACCAGACGACGACAGCCGCCACAACGACCGAAGCCGCGACCGTCGAATTGGTCGACAACGACGGCAAGAGTTGGGGGAAGGTTTCGGCCGAGCAACATGCCAAGGCTATGAAGTTCGCGAGTTTGGGAATGACCCTTGCCGACGCTTACCGTGCTATCGGCCTCAAGGGTCCGATCACGGCCACGACGACGGCCGAGGCCGAAGGTATCGACCTTATCGATGAGCAAGGTAGGCTTTGGGGGAACGTTCCCGATGCCGTGGCGGATAAGGTATGGAAAGCGGTTGACCTTGGCATGAAGCCGTCCGAGGCGTTTGCCGTATTGTCGGGTTTGAAAAACCCCGACGACAAAGCGAAAGAAACCGCAAAGGCGGAAACAGCCAAGATCGAGGAAGAAGCGAAGACCCTTGCGCTTTGCCTTGAGCCTTTGCGCATGGCAGTCGCATACACGGAATGCCGCCCTTATAAGGGACAGCAGGAAGCGAAGCGGACACAGGAAAAGGCCGAGCGTCAGGCGAAGCTTGATAAAGACCGCGCCGATGCCGAAGCCGCCGCCCGCATGACGGCGGAAGCCTATGCGAAGAAGCAGAGGGACGAGGCCGAAGCTAAGGCGTTCGCGGACCTTCTTTCAGGCAATGGTGCGAACAAGCCCGCCCCGATTGTCGAAGCGAAGAAGCCCGAGGCCGTCGCGGAAATCCCGCCTGTCGTCGTGGTCGATCAGACGGCGAAGACAGCCGCAGTTGAGCCGACCGCCGAGGCGAAGCCCGCCGAGAAGACTAAGCCGAAGCTTGATATCGACCTCTGAAATTCGGACTCAAAGGACCGCGAGACATGGCATTTATCCGTTCCGTTCTGGCCTTGGTTTTCCTTGGCCTACTCGTCTTCAATCCGCTCACGCTAGGCGTTGTCGGTGGCATTGTGGCGGGCCAGAGTTTCCAGAACAAAGGCCGCGATGCCGTCCGCGCTCAAGTCTACCCGACTTCATGCGCCACCTATAAGGAGGCGACGAAGTGGGAGCGGTGGACGACATACGGGCATTGGCAGATGGGATGGTGCGAGGAATACCTTGATCGCATGTAGCCGACCAGAAGCCCGCCCCGAGCGGGCTTTTTCATAAGATCAGCCGAACCCGAGAGGATCGCCGTAATGAGATATCTTGATGCCGTTATTTCGTCTTTCTCCCTTGACGATGCCAAGGCCGAGTTGCGCCGTCACGGTATCACCGTGACCGTCGCGGACGACGGAACTATCATCGACAACGAGACAGGGGAGCGGATCGCCACGCCGATTGAACCCGACGTTTACGAGGGAGCCGACATTATCGGCTATCTTGGCTATTGAGGGGATCGGCCGACATGATGACCTTTGACGACGTGACCGCCCGCCGCCCCGACCAGTTCGTGCCATCCTTTAAGCCCGAGTGCGGGCAGGGATGGGCGCAGATCGTCGGCCGACTACTGGACGAGGCCAGCGACGGTTTCCGCATTCAGGCCGTCTCTCAAAAGATGGGAGCCTTGCGGATCGAGGCCGACCGAGCGGACGAGGACATGCGCCCTCTCATGCTGGCAGAGTTCCGTTCGAGGGTTACATGCGAGGAATGCGGCAAGGCGGGCCACATGCGGACACTGGACGGCTGGAAGCGTTGCCGTTGTGATGACCATTCCACCGACGAGGAACGCGCACAGCCGCCACGGCCAGCGTGGACGATAGGACGGCTCACCAGCGAGGGTTTCGCGTGGTATGACCCCACGGCCGACGCTATTGAGATCGTCAGCCTGGCGCACCTGGAACAGATCGGGATGCCAGCCGACCAGATCGAACGCCTCAAGTCCGCAAGTTAGGCGGGATCGTCTTCGGGATCAGGGTCTTCCTCGTATGCGAGGGCTTGGTTTCGGGCGACCTCTTGGAGAGCCTTATAGATCACCCGAGGCGACCAGCCCGCTTGAATCGCTTTATCGACCAGATCGCGGGCGGGAAGGTCTAAGGCTTCCTCGCACGAAATCTGATAGTCGGGATGATCCGCCGCAATCTTTGGCGATGTGATTTCCATGGCGTTCCCCTTGCGGCTGGACTTCATGCCGCCGTTATTCGTCCAAGCGGTAAACGTCGGCGTTGTCTTGCCGTTCCCGTAGCCCTTTATAAGCGGAATGCCGTAGCTGGCCGTTCGCAGTCCACGCCCGAAATTCGATTTCGGCTATCAGCGTCGGCGCGACCCAGACCACCCGCCGCTTGCCGTCGTATGGCACAGGGGGAGCCTTTCGTTTCCACGTCAGCTTATCCATCATTGCCCGAAGCCGCCCCGCCTCTACTGTCTTGAAGCCAGTTCCGACCGAGCCGACATAGCGGAGGTTGTCACCGTCATATGCGGCCAGCAGGAGAGACGAGAACGGCCCGCTTGTGGACGGCTCATAGCCGACCACGAAAAACCCTTCTGACTGGACGCACTTTAGCTTGAGCCAGTCACCAGTTCGGCCGCTTCTATAGGGCGCGTCGTGGTTCTTCCCAACGATACCCTCAAGGCCGAGCCTACAGGCGTGTTCGAGTAATTCGGCGGGATCGGCCTCGATTTCGTCCGAAGTCCGGATTGCGCCGCCGTCCACGTCGTCTAATACGTCTTCAAGCAGTTGCCGCCGCGACTTGTATTCCATCCCTCGCAGGTCGTGACCATCGAGATAGAGCAAGTCGAACGCCATCATGACGGCGGGCGAGATCAGGTTTCCGCTCTTTCGGCCGTTCGCGCCAAGCGACGACTGCAGGAGGTTGAAATCAGATCGCCCTTGTTCATCGAGCATGACGGCCTCGCCATCAAGTATCATGCTGGCAGGGCCGAGCGATCGAGCCGCCTCGACTATCGCGGGGAAACGGTTCGACCAGTCATAGCCGCCTCGCGTCAGGACACGGACACGGCCCGCCTCGATATGAACGTGGATTCGATAGCCGTCCCACTTGATTTCCCAGCCCCACGACGCGCCGCCGGCGGGCGGCTTTTGGGCGAGGGTGGCAAGGGCGGGTTCGACCCTTGGGGGCATGGGATCGAACGGCAATCGGGGTTGCGCTGGATTGCGTCTCTGTATCGGCCGAGACTGCAAAGCCCCGCCGTCGTCGCGTAGCAACGGCTTAGTGCGCGGGGTTTTCGGCGGCTTTGTCATCCAGACATGCCACCATGAAACCCTTAAAATGCCGTCTACCCCGTGTTCTATGCTCGTAGTAGGAGCTTCCTACTACCCGCTTCTACTAGGCGGCTCTTACTACCGCCGTTCACTGCCCTTGACGTGCATGATGTCAACAGCTATTTATATGACCGAGGCGCAATGAGTTGTTGCCCTCTTTCCGAGGCCCACGTTAACAGCGTGGGTTTTCGTGTATCTGGGGCATACTCAACTGACTTATGTAGCTTACCTCGACGAGTTCGGCCACATCGGACCATATGTCGCCCGCACTGACCCCAAATTCAAAGAAAGCCCTGTATTCGGCCTTGCTGGCTTGGTTTTGCCAGCAGATCAGGTGCGCGGCTTTGGAACGTGGTTTTACCAGCGGAAATGCGAATTGCTTGATTGGGAGATCAAGCGGGCGGGCGCTCACCCCGCGACGTGGGAGAAGAAGGGCGCAAGCCTCTACACCGCTCATAACGTGGCCGAATATGCCGAACTTCGGAAATTCACCAATCGGTTTTTCAACAAGATTCAAACCGTTGGCGGCTTTGTCTTTTACGTCGGCATCAAGAAGACGCAGACACCCGACAGGCATAACCCGAACAACCTTTATGTGCGGGTCTTATTGGAGGCGATCAAACGCGTAAATTCGTTTTGCGAGGTGGATTGTAACCCGCCTAGCAACTTCATTTTGGCACTTGATGAGCATGACCAGCGGGACAACCTTATCACCGCCTCGTCGCGCTCGATGTATGCCAACAAGCTACCCATGCGGGCTTTGATCGAGCCGCCTTTCCAGTTGGAAAGCCACCGCTATCAGACCATGCAAGCGGCCGATTGGATCGCTGGCCTTGTCGGCCGTTTCGGCGCGATATGGTGCGACCCCGCCGCCTATCCAGAGAACGTCGTCTTTCGAACCTATTTCGAGGCACGGCTAAAGCAGTCCACCCGCAGGAGCGGAATCCGAAGCTAATTCACGGCCCCGCAGGAGCGGCCAGAACGCCGTTTCGCGGCATTCCTATACGTCGCGTCGGCTTCATCCGCCCTTCGGCTTGGAGGGTCTTTTTCATTGACGGCCCGAGGGATCGGGAGAAGTTCGAGCGGTTTCCGATGACCTCGCCTTGATCGCTTTGGCGAATGCCATAGAGCGGCGCATAGAACGGGTCGATCCCCTTAATAAGATATTTGACCGCGCCCCGAGGCGTCGGAGCCTTGCGGACATGGATAGCGCCTTTCGCGTCGTGAACCGCGCCAGCCACCTTTGCCAGCCAGAGCGGGAGCCGTTCTTTGAAATCCTCTATTCGGCCCGCTGGCAGATGGACAAGCCAATGGACATGAAGACAGCCGCCCGAGTTCTCGATTGCCCATATAAACGTCGGCGGGCCTTCCTTGCGACCATTCGGCGCGTTTCTACGGAGCCACGGCCCGAAATGGTTGTCTCGTAGCCGCTCGAACCGTTCGCTCACCTCGTCAGGCGGGCAATCCGTATGAGCGAGATTCAGCGTTACAAGGCAATTCAAAGATCGCCCGACTATTTCCGCGACGTTTACTGCATGAAGCAAGTTCGCGGCTGGCTTGCGATTTATGAAATGTGAAACCTTTGGAATGGCTTCCGCCCTCTTGCTGAATCAATGTCTCTAACTCGGCCATATATACTATAGAAGCGCGGTGCGCTGGATTGTGCCCGCCTGTAATCCACAACCAAATTTGTTCACTCATTGTTCCTTTTCAAGGTCCGCGCTAGGTATCTGACATGAGCGCGATAGAGACATTGGGCGAAGCCCTGAATTCAGGATGGGAAATGTCGGCCAGTTGCCGAGGCGGCACGATGGACACTGGCATGTCGTCGCGTAAGTGCGACTGGAAATATGCGCTCGACATGACAACCCTAGTTGCCACCCGAGGCCGTGATTTCCCTGTCATGAATCTAGCCGACAGATTGCGTTGCCCTCGATGTGGCAACCGCAAGATTTCCGTGCTTCTCGTCACGCCGTCGAACGGATCGCGACGGACTGCAGGGCGTTAGGCCCGTCGTCCTGGAGCGGGCGGCTACGCCTCGACCGCAAGCGGCCGAACTCGCCTGAAAATGCCCGACGACAGGGGCTTTTCGCTCCCGCGACCGCGCCTTAGTGAACCTGGGCGGCTTTAGGTACAAAAGTCGGATATGGGTTTCGGCAATGTCTGACTACCGATAACCTTCATTATTGGAACCTAGAAAACGAACGATCGAGGGGCTAGAAGCCCGCCCATGCGGCCCTCAAAAATCGGGGCCGTCGTCGTCGCTCAAGACGGAAAACCCCGCCTCTTGAGCGGCGGCAATGAAAGCCGCCCTCGCGTCTTCGGCCGTATCGTCTTCGCTACCGCGCAAGACCGCCTCACAGACCATCAAGGCCGTAAGGTATGCCTCACCAGCCGAGGCGGGCCATTTCGTCGTCAGGTAAGCCGCAAGCTCGTCAACCGTATTAAGCGGATCGGACCACCCGATTTGCACAGGCTCTATCCGCATGGCGAATAGGAGGCTTTGCGACCGTCTTTCCAGACAGGCCCGCCAGTCGGCGGCAGATCGAGGATTTCGCCGTCCTCGTCACGGAAGGGCGCGACGAAATCGGCGTGATCCTCGCACCGTGTCGCGGCGACGACACCGAGCCGTAGACGGCCCGCCGATCCGCATTCCTCACATACGGCAAGGGATGCCTTGCGCCAGTCTTCAATGAAGTATTCGACAGGCTCGACAGGCCAGCGGCCGACGTAGGAGACGGACAGGACAAGCCCACCCATCTTCTCCTTGCCGCCAGCGATCACCACGCGCCAGTCGTCGGGATAGTCGGCCATTTCACCCGCCGCTTTCTCGATCAGATCGCGCCAGCCCGAGCGGCATTCAAATTCGGCGTTCGGGGCAATGCCCGCCACGTTCTCAAAAGTCAGTCCCATGTTGTCCCTTCACGAAAAAGGTAGGCAAGAATACGGAACGCCCGAGCGGCGAGGGTCGGTCCCGACTTGCGCTTTGCGCCGCTACGCTAAGTCTCCTGCGGCACTCTTTTTCCGCTCTAAAGCGTGACGCGAATTCCCGAAATCCCGCCCCAAAAGGCGGCGCTATGCTGATTTCTCCGATATGCTCCAATGTTAGCCTTGGCCCTCGCCCGAGGGCGGTTGAGCCAAGGACGGCGGGCTTTCCATTCCCGCCGTGATTTCCGAGAAACGCCGAGGGCCAAAGCCCATGTCAGGCAGATCAACCCCCACGTCACGAGATAGCCCGACAGGGCCAAGATTGCCGTGGCTGTGGCCGTAGAAATGGAACGCGCCGTAGTGGCTGGCGGGCCAGACCCTATGCGCGTAGTGCGACAGCCATAGCCGCTTGCCGCCGTCCTTTGTTTCGAGCGCGTGAGCGGGCGGCACGTCCCAAGGGAGAGCCGCCAGAGACGCTTTCACTTGCCCTTTGTTGTCCACGTCATGATTGCCGAGCAACAACACCTTGCGCCCTTTCAGGGCGTGGAAGACGTGCGCCACATAGTCGGGATCGGCCGACACGGCGAAATCACCGACGATATAGAGCAGATCGGACACGGCCAGCCGTTCGTTGACGGCCTCGATCATCGCCTTGTCCATGTCCTCGACCGACGCGAAAGACCGCGACGGCAGACCCCACGACAGGGCCGCGGCATGTCCGAAATGGAAGTCGGCCGCATACCATTTTGTCGTGAAAGCCATGCTCGAAACTCCGTTCTCTCAATGCACCTGGTCGGATGACCAAGGAAGGTTGCGCTTCGCGAGAAAGTAGAGCGGGGGGGGGCGGTTATGTCCAGTCCAAAATTCGTTGACGCAAAATAATTCGCAAAATCCCATAATTTATCTTGACAAAGGTGGCCATTGGCCACTATTATATAGGTGTTCCCAAGCGAAACGGAACGGAAATTCTAACCGAGAGCGGAGATTAGCAGATGACCAAGGCAATTAAAAACAACACTTTCGTTTCCCCTTATAAGCAGATCACAGACGCGATCCTCGCAGACCTCAAGGCTGGCGTAGCGTCGTGGGCGAGGCCGTGGAAGGTGGACGGCAAGGGCCAGAAGGTAGCTGTTACGAGCGGTTTCCCAATGAACTTTGCGACCCGCAAGCAGTATCGCGGCGCGAACATTTGGCTTCTTCTTGGAGCAGCACAGGCAAACGGTTTTACCCGCAACGCATGGGCCACGTTCAAGCAGATCGCCGCCATGGGTGGCACGGTTAAGAAGGGGAGCAAGGCCGAGCGCGTGTTTTTCATGAGCAAGATCGAGAAGACCCCGACAGGTGCCGAGGGCGAGAAGATCAACGAAAACGGCATGGCCGAGTTTTGGGTTCTCAAGGGCTATTCCGTTTTCAACCTCGACCAGTGCGAGAACATCGAGATCAAGGCGGAAGAACTGGCTATCGCGTCGAACCTTCCCGAGGACACGGCCGAACTCGTGGACGCTATCGCCCTCGACCTTCGCCATGGTGGCGACCAAGCTTTTTACTCCCCAAAGGGCGACTTTATCGCAATGCCGAAGCCCGAAGCTTTCGTTTCCCTCGACCACTACAAGGCGACCTTGTTTCACGAAATCGGCCACTGGACAGGCGCAGACAGCCGCTTGAAGCGCGAGTTTGGAAAGCGTTTCGGAGACAAGGCATATGCCGCCGAGGAATTGGTTGCCGAGTTGAGCGCCGCTTTCCTCGCCATGGAATACGGTATCGAGGCGAAGCTACAGCACGCCGAATATATCGGCCATTGGATCAAGCTTCTTGAGAACCACGAACAGGCGTTTTTCCGCGCCGCTTCCGAGGCTCAAAAGGTTCTCGACTTCATCCGCGAAAGGGCAGGGAGCGCAACCAGCGCCGAAGCCGAAGACATGAGGGAGGCGGCTTAGGCCGCTTCCTAACCCCGATTTCCAGCCGCGCCGCAAGCGGCGGGAGGGTTCCGATTTCCCACCTCACCAGCCCGCCGCCCGCTCTACTCTCTAAACCCTGAAATCGTATCGCATACAGGACACGCCGACATGACCAAGCCGACACTTTGCCGCCGCCAGATCGCAGACCAGATTTCCGACCTTCGCCAGATGCGGGGAGCCTTGAACGACCTGATTTCCGCCGCTTGCGGGCTTATGTCCCAAGCACAGGCCGCGCAGGTTCCCGACCTTGTGCGCCTGGAATTGTTGGCCGCGCTTTCCCATGCCGAGAACGCCGACCAGATCGCGCAGGGGCTTATGCGCCAGCTTTACGACACGCCGACCCCGAGGGCCGCGAACGCGAACGAGGCGGCGGCTTAGGCCGTCGCAATCCCCCTTATAGAGGACAGGAGACTTCCCCGATGACCTTTTTTGAAGCCCGCGCCGCCGATGTCGCACAGCTTGAAGCCGAACAGGCTTTTGCCCTTGCAGACGGACGCGCCGATTTCGCCGCTATCTATGCGGAGGCAATCGAGACGACGGCCCGCCAGCTTATGACCTACTCGCCAGAGGCGGGCGAGGCTCACTTTCTCAATGCGGACGGCTGGACGGCCGCGACGATGGCCTTTGCCAAGGTTGCCGAGTTGCGGATTCAGGAGGCCGTAGAACAGGAGATCGTGGACACGTTCGAGCGTGGCGAGATCACCAAGCCGAACATTTTCGTTGGCATCCTTGAAGAACTGCAGGAGGACGGCGAGGGAGCCTTTATCAACGTTCGCGGTTTTAAGATCACCGCCGAGGGCGACCGCCTAATCATGACAGCCGAGGACGGCGAACGCCGTTCCTTTCCTACCGACAACCTCGACACGGAATAGCCCAGATGACCCGCCGCCTTGCCCTTGCCGTCCTTGCGTCGCTTCTCCCTTCACTGGCTATCGCCAGCGAGACAGAGCGGAGCTTTGACGGCCGATTTACGACGAATTGCCCGAGTGCCGCGCACCAGTGCAGCTTGCGGATTTACGAGCGTGGCGACCTTGGAAAGACGGTTGCCGTCTTCTTGGTGCAGACCCGCGATGTTGCCGCCGACGTGGTTTGTGGACTGACGGTTCCAGTGTCGGCGCAGGGCGACGTTTTGATTTCCGATGATAAGACTTTTGTCGTCGGAATCGGACGGACGAGCGACGGCCTTTATGTTTCGGGCGTACCGTTCGCGGCATGTAAGACCGTCCTAAACGGCCACTACATGACCATTGGAGACTAAGCCCATGGCTTTGCGCCTACTCGAATTGTCGTGGACCGAGGCCGAGGGTATTTTTACCCTTGCCGTCAGTTCTACGGTTCCTTTGTTGCAGTTCGAGCGCGGCGAGATCGCGGACTTGATCGAGCGGCACGGCTTCAAGCCGTTGTCGGCCGACCGCTGGACGGCTCCCGCAGACGATCCAAAGGCACCCCTGAAAATGTGGGGGGCTTTGAGCGCGACAGGCTACAGCCTGACAATGGACATGCGGACCTTGCCGCCGAGCCTTGAGGGCGTGGCATGAAGACAATCGTTATCGAATGGCACTTTGACGGCCAGACCGCCTTTGCTCACTTCCCCGAGCCGTTCCCCATGGACCCGCAGGAATGGGAGGCGTTCGCGTCCGTCTTTGACGAACTCGGGTTTACCCCCGACCAGTCGGGCGGGGATCGCCGCACCGCTCCATCATCCGCCGCTACCCGCGAACGCCTCACGGCTGGCTTGAAAGCCCTTGGCTATGCCGTCGAAGAAAGGACCGCCAATGTTGAACACCGTTGAAATTTCGTGGATCGAAGACGGCGGCGAATATACGCTTGTCGTCGGCTGGCATGAGGACATGCAGGAGTTCGAGCGCGAGGAAGTCGAGCGTATTCTCCATGTCCACGGCTTTGTTTCGCAGGGCAACGACCGCTGGACAGCCCCCGAAGACCCGACCGCCCCCTTGGAGGCTTGGGAGGAAATCGGCCGCTACGGTTACGCCGTTCAGATGGATTTGGAGACTTTGCCGCCAGCGATCGAGGCCAAGGTTTTGGCCGACCTCGAACGCCTACCCCTGATTTGAGGGGTTGCTAAATGCCGTTTGTCACAATTTGTCGAACAGGTGCAGACCTTCCCGTTTCCAAACTAGAGACGGCCAGCTTTGCCCGCGCCGACATTATCGCCGCTATCGCACGGTTCGAGGGCGATCAGCCGTTGAAGCCTTATAAAGGCTGGCGGGGCTACGTCGTCCACGAATACGGCGGGGCATATCTTGGCATCATGTCCACCCTAGAGCGCGACGGCGACGACGCGACAGGTCCGCAAGAGCTTTATATTGAATGCGTCTTGCCAGAGGGCGCGGCTTTCGGGTTCAGGACCGTATTCCAGAACATACCCGCCAGCCAGCGCGACCAGATCAGGCGAGAGATCGCCGCGCACGGTTTCCGCTACGATAGCGACCTTGACGCTTTCGTGCGGGCCGACGTGAGCGCGGCCGAGGGTATCGAGTTTCTTTATTGCCTTGGCGACTACGGCATGAAGATCACCCTTGGCGGCTTGCTTCCCGAGTGGGCCGAAACCATGCCACCGCGACCCAAGAGCAGGGGCGGGAAGGGCGACGTTCCTTATTGAGCTTGACCGCCTTTCGGCCGACAAGCAGACTTGAATCGTCATGTCCGACTGCAGGACATGACCGCCTGTATCCACCCCCCTTAAACCCATGTCCCTTTTGATCGAGGGCATGGGTTTTTGCTTGTCCGTTTTCTCTGACGCTCGCGGCGCGAGAGAGTAGAGCGGCGGGCGGGGCGTTAGGATCGAGCCAAATAAGTTGACGAATTATTCAATCTTTTCCGTAACTTATCGTTCCATCGGCTATTGACAAGGTGGCCGTTGGACACCCATTATATAAGCAGTTCCGAGCCAATCGGACGCTTAGAAAAGGGGGAATACCATGGAACTAGAGGTTATTTGGCACCATCAGGGCCACCAGATTTCGTTTGATGTCGTCTATCAGGGCAAGCGTTGGGCCGACCACAACGCGACCGCCGAGGGGCTGAAATTCGCGGCCGACGTAAACGCCACAGCGCGGCGTTTCGGAGGCTTTTGCCGCATCAAGGCCAGCCAGCGTTTCACGACGACGCGCCCGCTACAGGGCGACGAACAGGCCCGCCTTATCGACGCTTTCCAGCGTGAGGGCTATACCGTCAAAGAGAACGCCCGAAACCCGCACAAGCCCGCCGAGGCATCCGCCGACTGGACGGCCGAGAAGAAGCCGCAGGAGACACGGAAGCCAGACCGCCGACCAATGCCGACCCCGAGCGGATCGCGCCAGAGGATCGCCGTTAAGGCTCCCGCGCTGGCCTATGGAATGTGAGAGAGGGCGAACCGATGACCAAAGACAAGAAGCACCAGTTCGACCGCCAGGACTACGGCCCCGAGGCCCGCAAAATCCTTGAGGGCTTAGAGCCAGCGAAGAAGCGGCCCGAGGTCTTTATAACTGGCGACGACATACCGAGGAAGCCAACCACCATTGACGACCTACCAGAGCCAGACCGCCAACAGGCCCGCGACTTCCTAGACGACGTGCGACGGACTGGACAGCGGCCCAAGACGGCTAAGGAAATCGCAATCGAGACCGCCGCCCGCGATTTCCACGAACCCCGACCCATGCCGACCCCGAGCGGATCGAGGCCGACCAGATCGGCCGATGACCCGCCGACCAGCCCCAAGCCAAAACGTTGACACTGACTAACCCCGCCAACAAAGCGGGGTTTTTCTTTGCCTACAGAAAGCAAACAGAACCATTCCGGCAATAAAAAAACTTTGTTACCAAATCTAGCGTGTGCGTTGCTTTCCATTTTTGTCAATTTTTTAGTGCTGGACGCCGTTTATATTGAATGAGACTATATAGTTACTGGATCGCAAGGGCGATCCAGCCGCCCAAGCGAAACGGCGGAAACCAGAGCAGAACAAGGAATTACACCATGGAAAACGCAATCAACAACACCGCCAAGATCGACCTCGTAGCCCTCGCCGCCGAGGTAATCGCCAAGCTGACGGCCGTTCATGACGGCCTAGCCGACCTTGAAAAGGTCTCCCTCGAAATCGCGGAAGCGACTGACACCGCCTATCACAACCATGAGCGGGGAACAGATCGCCCCTTCTGCATGGTTAGCGGCGATTTCTGGCTTGCAAAGGCCATCCTTGACGGTGTGCAGGGTGTTCGCGAAAAGATCGTTCATCCTCGTTTTAGGTCTTCAGGCGCGATTGAAGCAATCACACAAAAGATCGCGGATCGCGAAGAGCAGTATGCCCGCGCAGAAGAGGACCGTATTCGCGAAGCCGAAATGGCCGCACGTCAGGCCGTGGCAATGGCCCGCGAAGCAAACGCCGAAGCCGCCGAAAAGGCCGAGCGCATCGTTTCCGACTTCCTCAAGATCAGTGGCACAACGAAAATGGTTGGCAAGGGTAGGTTCAAGCGCGGGGTTGCTACCGTCGTCTTCCTTTTCAACGGAAACGTCTACGAGGTGGAAAGCGATTTCGACAAAGCCACCCTCGAATTTTCGGGCGTAGACCACAGGAACGGCCGACAGGGCTACCTAGTCATTGATCGCCGCGAGTTGAAAGCGGTTCCCCTTTTCAAGCCCGAGATGACCGCCGAGGAAATCGGCAAGACGGCCCACGCGCTCGATTGCATCCGCGCCGCACTCCGCGAAGTGGCAGGACCAGTTGCCGCCCCCGCCGTCGAAGAAGTCGCCGCCTAAGCCAACAGGGGAAGGGCGCAACCCTTCCCCACCTTTCCCGCAGGAGACACCCCCATGACCACCGCTATAATCGGCGTTCGCTGGACAGACACAAACCGAGTTGTCGGCACCTTCCCCCTGACCGCCCCGAACCTTTGCGAAGCTTGCAAGCTGGCAGTGCGCCACTATTCGGAAATCTACATCGAGCGCGACGGCGTGAAGATCAGGACGCTAACGAGGCCCGAGCGCGGAGCCTTGATCGACTTGAGCCGCCGTCGCGAAATGGCCTATGCGATCCGCGACGAGATCGAACCCGAGACGGCCAATAGTCATTGACCTGGTGTTAGCCTGGTGCATCGAACCCCGCCCCCACAGCGGGGTTTTTCGTTGCTCGCGTTTTTTGACCGCATCGGCCGATAGCGCGCGTTTTTTGACGGTAGCACACGTTTTTTGACGGCGGATCGGCCGACGATCGAGGCCCGCCAAGCCCTTTATAGAGGAAAAATTCGTTACCAAATGGCGCCAGTCCGGACGCTCTTATTTCCACTCTTGCAGTGTCAATTTTTTAGTTATTGCGGCCAATCGGAACGGCCAGCATACTATAATTACTAAGTCGGCAGAACGACTTAGCCGCCCAAGCGAAACGGCGGACACCAGAGCAGAAAAAGGAATTGCACCATGAACAAAGCCCGCAGAAACACCCTCTCCAAGGTTCAGACCCGCCTTGAAGAACTGGCCGCACTCGCCAGCGAAATCCGCGAACTGATCGAAGCCGCCCGCGACGAAGAACAGGAATATCGGGACAACATGCCCGAGAGCTTCGCAGACGGCGAGAAGGGCGAAGCCGCCGACAACGCGATTGCCGCGATGGAAGAAGCCATGTCGGTTCTCGAAACCATCGAGGGCGAAGCCACCGAGGCCAGCGAACACCTCGACACCGCCGCCGCCTAAGCGGCCAAGGGAAGGGCCACCGAGCGCCCTTCCCGCCCGAGGCTTCATAGCATCGGCCGACAGGTGAACGGCCGATATTGGGGAGCCTCCCCGCCCCGCCCGAGCGAAACGGCGGAAACCAGAGAGAGCAGGAGTTAGCCAGCATGTCCACCACACACGAAACCATCGCCCTTATCGACGGCAGAACCAAGGCAAACGGCCTTGCTTACACCGCCCGCGTCATCCGCGAGGGCAGGCCCGCAGGGGATCGCTTTATGCAATATTTCGACAACGGCCAAGTTCTCGCAGACGTAATCAGGGCGGGCCTTTACCGCATTGCGAAGGAAGACGAACAGGTCGCGGAAAACATCTTCAAGTACCTTTGCGACGAGGATGTTTTGGCTTCTGTTGTTGCCGTTGAAAAGGCCGAGAAGACGGCCGAGGGAATGACCCAGAAACCGAGAATGGAAGTTCTCGACCTCATGGCTCAATGGGCGGCGGACTCTTGGGATTACGACCTTGAAGACACCGAGGGTTTCGAGTTCCACCGCAACGAATTGCGAGAATACCGAATCCGCCTTGAGCAGGAGCGCGAGGCAGAGGAAGCCGCCCGAATACTGGCTTTCGCAAAATCCATCGGTTGCGCGAACAACCTCCCCCTTGCCCGCAAGCTGGACAGCTTCGAAAAGCGTTTGAACGCTGGATTTTCCACCCGCCGTTGATGCCTCATTCTATCGGCCGTGACCCCACGGCCGATATTGGGAAGCATCCCACCGCCGATTGCGAACGGCGACCACCCACCGAGAGCCACAGGAATTAGACCAATGCCGACGAAGACCAAGACACCGCTTAACCCCGCCTTTCACCCGCCGACCATGCCACCCGAGGGCATTCCAGTGAAGAACACATGGAAAGTCGGCGTGTATCTCAAGGAAGTCCACGGCAAGGCCGTCAGATGGACGGCCAAGGCCGAGGACATAACCGCCGCCGCCAAGAGGGCCGAGGACCAGCTTAGAAGAAAGCCGATGGACCCCGCCCACTACGTCGGAGCCGTCGCGGAGTTCGTCACTGCAGGGCCGACCGCGCCGACCTACACCCAAGCCGTCGCAGGGACGAGGGCGACCCTAATTCGCGGGCCGAATGGCTGGCGGCTCATCAAGGCGCAGACCGTGAATAGGTTCGCCCGCGACCGTTCGAATGTCGAACTATTGCTTACTTTCGAGCAGATGGAAGCCATGGCCGCGACGACCCTTTATAGGGCAACAGGAGAACGGGCCGATGCTTGAGGATCACACAGCGCGGGCTTGCCGCTTGCTTCCGATGATAGCCGACGAGTTGGCCGACTTCATCCCCAAGATCGTCCTTCACACGACGAGGGACACCGACGACAAAGCTTTCGTCGGCCTAGTCCTAACCGCCCTCGCGACCCGCTCCCTTCTGTCCTACGAATGGCAGGAGCAAGGCAGGGCCGAGGCCGTCAAGCGCGGTTTTATCTACCATGCAGGCCGTCACTACTACGTCTCGCCAGCCTGAAATTCAGCGATCGACGAGGACGATCAGCCCGCCGCCGGCGGGCTTTTTGTTGACCAGAGATTAGAGGCCGGGCGGCATGGAAAATTCGTTACCGTCGTCAGCGTTGGAGCAAGGATTTCCCGCAAGTCTTTGACGGCCTTTGATTTTCAGGCAATCGGCGTTTTGTGCCTTGCGTCCTTTGATAGCAGAATCGGATTGCAACCTATGGAGAGGGGAAAAACCGATGATGCAGAACAAGCCGAAAATGACAGATGCCGTCCGCTATTTCGACGCGCCACAGCTAGACCGTGACCTTGAGGCCAGACTACAGGCCGAGTTCGAGGCCAAGAGGACGGCCAGCCGTTTCCTCGCAGAAGGTCCGAACGGCAACCGTCCGACACTGGCAGACATTCCGACCGTCGCGCCGATCCGTGTTCCAGTTTCCGAGGTTTCCGATATTACCTCGCAGATACTTCGCAAGAATGCCGACGCTTGCGGCACGGCCATAGCGCAAGGATTGAGGCCCTATAATTTCGAGGTAAGGAAGGGCGATCCGACCGTTTCAACGCCGTTCGAGAAGGCCCCGCACCTGAAGGAAACCGAGGCTTGCCGTATCAAGATCGTCAACCCCGACGGCTCCCATGGCCTTATCGTCGTGAAGGTTACGAACTTCAATAAGGGCCATGCCGTCGTGACACCTAGCGGCTTGCGCTACGACGGAGTGAAACCCGAATTGATGACGAAGAACGAGCGGCCCGCTTGTCGTGTTCTCGGTTTCCACGCCGACGAGAACGGCAAAATCCTGTCCGTCGATCCAGCGTTGACCAATAAGGGCGTTGCCTGGACGACTGGTAGCGTCAAGGAGATCGTGGACAAGGTGGCGCGATCCGCCATCAACGCTCAGAAGCAACAGGCCGTGACGGCAAAGAAGGATAGCCGACCCATGCCGACCCCGAGCGGACGTTTCAGCACCCAGCCCGCCGACCGCAAGCCGTCGTCAGGGATGAAGTTCTAAGCCCGCCCCGCTCTACTCTCTGAATCCAGATCGTCGGCCGCATGGCCTCCCGCCAATGGCCGACCGATAGAGAACCCCGCCCCCACAGCGGGGTTTTTCTTTGTCTTCCCGCCGACGATCGAGGCCGCGGAACTGCAAAAATTCGTTGACCTATCGAGAGCCAGGGCGGGCCATTCCTTCCGGTCTTGTCGTGTCAATTTTCTAGTTGTTGCGGCCGATCAGAACGGCCCGCATCCTATAATTACTAAGTCGATGGCGACTTAGCGGGAGCCGCGAAACACTCCCGACCCACCGAGAGAGCAGGAGTTAACCAGCATGGCCCGAGCCAAGAAATCCACGAAGACGACCGCCGCGAAAACCACTATCCAGAAGACGGCCGACCGTCTCAGGGGCGCGGTTCATGACCACCTCGACATATCCGCTCACATCAAGCCCGAGGCCCGAACCGCAACCAAGGCCAAGACGGTAGGTTGCGATATTGAGATTTCGGCCGAGAAGGCCCGCCGACTGGCTACCGCCGTGAGCCTTTACAAGACTGCAGAGAGCGGGAGCCGAGCAACCAAGTATCACCCGCAGATGAGGGTAACGCCTAGCCCCGAGGCCGTCAGGATCGCCAAGGCAATCAAGGCCGCGATGCCCGCCCACTACGTCGCGGAATCTACCTTGGATGTCGTCGCCATCTCCCGCCGCCAGACCAGCGACGAACCCCGCATGATGCAACATTCGGTAATGCCCTACGTCGGCAGATGATCCGCCGTTGATGCCGCATTCTATCCCGCCGTCATCGAGCGGCGGGATATTGGGCGGCACCCCATAGACCCAGCCACCCCCGCCCAGCGAAGCGGCGGAAACCAGAGAGCACGAGAATTAGCACATGGACGACCACTATAATAACCGAGGTTCGCACGAACCAGATTTGGCGGCGCTGGCCGCAGAGATCGCCAATAACAGGGCAGTCATGACGGCCCTTGCCAGCCTTGAGTTCGACCCCGAGCGGATCGAGGCCGACACGCCTATTATCGTAGACGAGGCGGGCATGACGGACTTTGATTTCGAGGACGACCGAGACGGCTTCCCCGCCGACGAATGGAAGGTGTCACCCTTCACCGACGAACTGGAAAAAGCCCGCCAGATGATCGGCCCTCTATGCCGACAGATGGAAGGGATCGAAGATCGGCGCGTGAGGATCGCCCGCGACCTCGCAGAAGTCTATGCCGCCCTTCAAGGTGTTATCGCCAGTGTCGAAACGACAGCCGACCAAGTGGCCGATTTCCCCGACGAGACGATGGCGAAGCTTGACGCGCTGGAAAACGTGCGCCGCGCCATATGGCAATTCAAGCGGGCGGTGGATTCCGATGCCTTGAGCGATACCATCGCCCAAGCGTGGCTTGCAGACTTGAGCCTGACGGCCGCCGCGCCCGGGTTTCTTAGAAAATAGAGCGGGGGCGAACCGCCGACCGATGACAGAAGCCCGCCGACCGTGCGGGCTTTTTCTTGTCAACAGAATGTCAGTATAAAACTAAATTAGTTGACTACCGTAGATATTCCCGGCGTGACTACTTCCGTTTTTGAAGTGTCAATTTTTTAGTTGTTGCGGCCCGCAAATATCGGTGTCAATCTATAATTACTAAGTCGGCAGAACGACTTAGCCGCCCAAGCGAAACGGCGAAACCAGAGCCAACAAGGAAAATGCAGATGAACGAGATCACCGAAAAAGCCGCCGCCGCCTACCTCACGTTCCAGGCCCACGCGCCCGAGGGCTACCTAGCCGACGCGATCAGCGAGGCCGTCAGGGGCGAGAGGACCGAAATCGAATTTTGGCTCCAGATGGACGAGGATTCGAGCGACGAGGAAGACGCTTTCGAGTTCGGAGACGTGGACAGCGAAGACATGCGCCACGCCGTCGTCAGGGCCACGGTAGGCAAGACCCTCAAGCGCATTCAGGCCGCTTCCGAGCCGTCCTATGACGCGACTTATGCGGGCTACCTAGCCGCCTAACCCGAGATCGAGCGGGCGGCTTTGCCGCCCCTCACCTTCCCGACGACCCGAACCGACAGATCAACGAGAGCAGGAATTAGCACCATGAACACCGAAATCCAGAAAGCCGCCCGCCAGATCGGACCCGCCTTTGAAGCCTATAAAGCCGCCGTCGAACGGATGAGCGACCTTTGCGACACGCTTTCATGCGCGTTCGAAATGGACACGCCGGAATTTCAGTCGCTGTCCGAGGACTGCCAGAGGTTCGCCCTCGTGATCCGAGGCAACAACCTTCACGACTACGACGACATAGCCGCCAAGGCCATGACCGCCGCGCCGATCGAGGCTTGAACCTGATGCTTCATTCTATCCCGCCGTCATCGAGCGGCGGGATATTGGGAAGCACCCCCGCCAATGCGAACGGCGGAAACCAGAGAGCAGGAGAATTAGCAATGTCCGATATCTACGTAAACAGCCCCGCATGGATGAGGCCCGAGTTGCCCCTACCCCGCCACATCGTCGGTTCGCGGATCGTCGGCGGCAAGAAGGAAGCCGTTACCGAAGTGAGCAACTACATCGCGGAGCGGATCGAGGAATCCGAGTTTCGCCGTCCGACCTTCATTGTGAAGGACGGCCCCGAAGACCTCAACGCCTACGACTACGTTGCAGACGTTTGGGACATGGTGCAGCGGATGGTTCCATGGGCGCGTTGCGTCCAAGGTCCGACCCTCAAGACGCTAGACCGCTTGGGACAGGTCCACAGCCCGAAAAGCTTCATTGCCGACAGCATCGAGCAGATCGAGGGGAGCGGCCTAAGCCACAGGATCACCAACCTTGTGATTTCCACGACACTCAAGAAGCCCGAGGCGATCCGCGCCGTCCTGGCACTCATTTGGCGGGAACTGGAAACCGTGGCGACCCATGGCGACGCTTACGGCCACGAATGGGCCGAGGCCGTGACCGCCAGCCTCAACGAGGTTCAGGCTTACGTCATGCTGGACGGAGAGCAAGCCGCCGCCGACAGGCGCACCGACGCTTTCGTTGTCTTCGCCCTTAACACCTTCAACGGCGGCGACACCGCCGACAGGTCCACCGAGCCAGCACTTTGCTATCGGGTTTTCGCGTCCGTCCTTGACGGCGGGCTAGGCGAACACCTCGCAATGCACCGCAACGGCTTTGAGTGAGCGGGCCAGCGTGGACATAAAGTGTTCTTTGTGTCCACGTTCTCACCCCTTTAAAACGTCGAACTAAAACAAACCCTCTTGTGGACATAAGGTGTGGACATAAGTTGGAGGAACGAACCAGCCCGATTCGTGCTTTCAGAGATCAGAAGGAGGGGCGCACAGATGACCCTTTACGGATATGCCCGAGTTAGCACGAAGGGCCAAAATCTCGTCAGCCAGATAGACGCGCTCACCAAGGCGGGCGTTGCCAAGACGAACCTGTATCAAGAGAAGATCAGCGGAGCCGAGCGCACTAGGCAATCCCTTCAATCGCTACTCGACACCACGAAGGACGGCGACACCATTGTTGTTGCCCGCCTCGACAGGCTAGGCCGAAGCCTTGCCGACCTCATCAAGATCATTGAGGACTTGAGAGCGCGAGGCATTCATTTCGTGTCGCTGGCAGAGCAGATCGACACGCGAACGGCTATTGGAGAGTTGTTTTTCCACATATCGGGAGCATTCGCGCAATACGAGCGGAGCCTTATAAAGGAGCGCGTAAAGGCGGGGATGCAAGCCCGTATGGCCGAGGGCGTGAAGATGGGGCCGAAAGAGAAGATGACCCCCGAACAGGCCGTCCTTGCCAGAAAATTAATCGAATCAGGGACGCACGTTAAAGAGGTTGCGGCCGGATTTAACGTTCATCCGAAAACGATTTACCGAAGCATAGACCGCCTCGCGCCTCAAAATTCGCTTTGATAACAAACGCTTGGAAAATTTAGGGATTTTTCTTTTCGTCGGCTATTGCGCGACTCATGTCCCACGCGCAAACTAAAAGGGCTTCCTGATTCCTTTGGCGAGGAAAGAGGAAGCCCTTCAAAAGCGATTGCGAAGGCCCGAGCAAACCGAAACGATGTTTTTGCGAAACTTTCGGTAGGCCCAAGTTTTGAGAGCATTAGGGACAGGGAATTAGCTAACCTGCCTCGAAGCCCTCGCATGTCTTGAATATAGCGTTTCCCATGTGTGAGAGCAAGAGGGAGCCGCGATAGGACCGCTATTTTTTTAGCGATCCACAAGCGTAACATGGGTTTGCCGTCCGCTTCAGAACGGACGATAGATGAACACGAATAGCGCCCCGATTGCGCCCGCACTCCCCCCGCGTATGCCCCGAATGGAGGCAACGACAAGTCTACATAAAGCCGTCTTGACGTTCGGCCAGGTAGCGACCGATTTCCTCGCGACGGATCGCGAAGGACAGCCGCCAGTCAGGGTTATCAAGGCCGAGGCTGGACTAGGAAAATCAACCGCAGTGCTTGCCGAGATCAGGAAGCAGTTGCGCGATAATCCCGCCCTACGCTTCCTTTATATGGTTCCGTCGCTCGACCTAGCCGACGAACTGGCGACCAAGGCACTAGCTGATTTCGGGATTGAGGCGCGAGTGATGCGCGGCCGAAGCCAGAGACAGCCGAACAGCACGGCGACCATGTGCGCCAAGTCGGACATTGCCGAGGCATTGGCCACTCAAAACGTTTCCGTCACCACGACGCTTTGCCGATCCGAGGACGATCAGGGCAACGTTTCCGAATGCCCCTTCTATGCAACTTGCCCCTACATCGCCCAGCTTCAAGCCGCCAAGGCTGGCGGGCTTGTGATCGCCTCGCACCAGTATCTTTCGGTTCGGATGGAAGCCCTCAAGGACGTGGACTGGCTCATCATTGACGAAAGCTTTTGGCAGGTTCTTTGCGCTCAAAAGCTTGTGGACCTTGGACGGTTCACGACCTATCGCGGCGTTGGCGACAGCTTCCGAGGACGGAAAGGCGAGAGCCGCCCCGAGTTCGACCAGCGCACCGCCGCCGCGACCGAGAAGATGATTGATGCCGTCGCCCGCTTTGCCAACGTCGTAGACGATGCCGCCCGCGCCGACCGCCAGCCCACCCTTGCCGACTTCGCGGCCGAGGGTTTCACGGCCGAGGAATGCGACGACCTCGCGACCCTCGAATATAGCCGTATCACCACGCCCGAAATCACGGCGGGCATGGACGAGGACATGCAACGCAGTCTGTTGGAAAAGGCCCACGTTCAGGAGGCATATGGTTTCGTCCGGATTTGGAAAATCCTAGCGGCCGAGTTGAGATCGGGCCGACAGGGCGAGAGCCACGGCCTTGTCATCGAATGGGGAGTTTTGGACCCCAAGACGAACAAGCCCGCGAACTTCATTCACGCGCATTGGTCCCGCGATCCGCGCTTTAAGGAAGTCCCTACCCTTATCATCGACGCAGACGCAGACCCCGAAATCATCGGGCGTTTCTACCCGACCGCCGAGACGGTTCAGATCGCGGCCGAGTGGCAGAACGTCGAAATCGTTCAGGTGACGGACAAGACAGGTTCCGCGCAATCGCTCAAGGGCGAACGCCGCCGCGACGACGTATATAATACCGCGCTGGACATGGCCGACCGCCTCGCGTCCGTCATCGGGAACGATCCAGCCCGCCGCCCTCTACTCGTCTCACAGAAAGCCGTGATCCAAGCTTATAGCGAAGCTGGCGACCTCGACCGTGCGCCGTTCGATACGGCTTGGTTCGGGAATACCCGAGGCAAGGACCAGTGGAAGCAGACGGCGGGGATCGTGGTAGCTGGACGGATCGAGCCAAGCCCGCAAGCCCTTGAGGCAATGGCCCGCTCAATTTGGTTCGGTTCCGAGGAAGCCTTGACCTTTATGGAGCCGAACGCCGAGGGCCGTTTTATGCTTCCGAAATGTCAACACTGGACGACGGCCAAGAGCGGTCAGTCGGCCACCGTCGCCGTGTCGTATCATCCAGACAGGCGGGCGGATCGCGTGTTGCGTCAGGTCCGCGAGGCGGAACTTATGCAAGCCCTCGCCCGAGTGCGGCCGATCCACCGAGGCGCAGACAACCCTTGCCAGATCATCGTTTTGACGAACGTTCCATTGCCGATCGAGGCCGACAGGTTCGCGACGTGGAACGAGGTTGTTCCCGACCGCCACGACCTCATGCGCCTTGCGGGTTTCATTCCCGAGAAGTCGAACGATGCCGCCGACGTATTCCCGAGCCTTTGGACGAGCGCGACCGCCGTTCGGATCGCGGCCAGCCGCCGCGCCGAGCGGGCTTTTCCCGCATTCGCGGGGGGTGTTTCAGGTTCCATATATGA
>NZ_JAANCM010000024.1 GCF_011603255.1 Ferranicluibacter rubi
CGTATGTTCTGTCGCCTTAAGGACTGGCGTCGCATCGCAACTCGCTTCGACCGCAACATCAGAAACTTCATGGGCGCAATCGCACTCGCAGCTACCGTCATCTGGTGGTTGTGAGTCCGGACCCTAGTTATCTCCGCCGTTTAGCGCCGCTTCAGGCGCCAATTCCGTGTTCGAGTTGATCGACGGCGGCGATAACGCCGCGAAGTTCAGCCAGACCCTTCAGTCGGCCAATGCAGGAATAGCCCGGATTCACTGTCCGGTTCTGGTCGTCGATCAGGAGGTGTCCGTGATCTGGCCGGAATGGAATGACGCTGTCTGCGCGCCCTTCCGCCTCACGACGCCTTTCTTCGTGGCGAAGTGCCGCGACCAGCGACACCATGTTGACGTCGCCATCGAGATGGTCGGATTCGATGAAGGAGCCGTCGGCTTCCTTCCTGACGTTGCGAAGATGGGCAAAATGGACCCGGCTGGCGAACCGCGTCGCCATCTCCGTCAGATCATTGCCGGCGCGCGACCCGTAAGAGCCGGCGCAGAGCGTGATGCCGTTGGCGTCATGATTGACAGCACCGAGGATGGTCGCGATATCATCCGCATCTGAGACGATGCGCGGCAGGCCGAACAGCGAGAAAGGCGGGTCGTCGGGGTGAATGCCGAGACGGACGCCGTACTCCGCCGCTACCGGAACGATTTCCGTGAGGAACTCAAGGAGATTGGCGCGCATATCGTCCGATGACAGATCATCGAAGCTGGCGATCTGTGCGCGGATGCCTTCGCGCGTATGGGTGCCTTCCTTGCCGGGAAGCCCGGCGATGATGTTGGTCTCGAGTGTCTGGATCTTCTCATCCGACATGGCCTCGAACCGCTGGCGCGCCGTTTCGATCAACGCGGGCTGGTAGTTCTCTTCGGCGGCGCGGCGTTTCAGCACGAAAAGGTCATAGGCGGCAAAATCGGCCATGTCGAAGCGCAGCGCAAGACCGCCGGCCGCTGTTGGGTAGCGCAGGTTCGTGCGCGTCCAGTCGACCACCGGCATGAAGTTATAGCAGACGACAGGAATACCGGCATGACCGAGATTGGCCAAGCTGTCCTTCCAGCTATCGACATACTGCCGCCACTTCTCGTTGCGCAGTTTGATCGCCGAGTTCACCGGAATGGATTCGCAGACGGACCAGGCCATGCCGGCGCGTTCGATCGTTGCCTTGTGGTCGAGGATGTCATCGACGCTCCACGCGCGGCCGTCATAGATATGGTGCAGCGCGGTCACGACGCCGTGGGCACCCGCTTGGCGCGCATGTGACAAAGTGACCGGATCGCTGTTTCCGAACCACCGCCAGCTCTCTAGCATCAACGTCTCCATCCTTAATGTTGGACAATAAATGCATTCTGCTTCGAAACTGGCAAGATATAAATGGATTTGCAAAAATAAGGCCAACATATTATGCCTTTGAAATTGGACGAGGAGTGTGGTGAAAATGCCGGATCAGGACAGCAAGGCGTCAGCCGTCGATGAGGTCGTCGGTCAGATCAGGGGCTTGATCCGCGAGCGCGGCTTGGGTGTGGGCGATGTTCTGCCGAGCGAGGTCGAGCTTGCGGAGATGTTCGCCTCCAGTCGCAACACCGTGCGTGAAGCCTTTCGTACGCTGAAGGCTTACGGCATCGCCGAGTCACGCCAGAAGCTCGGGGCAGTCCTGACCGACCAGCATCACAATGCGATGCGCGACCTCTTCGCCTTCGCAATGGATGTGTCGACCGACGCATTTCAGGATATTCAAGGATACCGTCGGCTGACGGAATTGAACCTTTTCGATCTTCTGGCCGTGCATCTGACAGCTGAGAAGCTGGGCGAGATCGAGACGGTCAATTCTGCGATCCTGACGGCCAGCAATGCCGAGGCTGCCTCCGAAATCGATTTCAAGTTCCACATGCTGCTGGTGACGGCTGCCGGAAATCGGACGCTGACAGAAACCTATGGCATGCTCAAGCCGGTGATCCAGAGGTTGATGATGGCAGGCAAGTCGAGGCGCTCGACCCTGAAGAGCGTGTTCGGTGAGCATCAGGCAATCATCGAGGCTCTGCGCAACAAGGATCGGATCGGCTTTTCCTACCATATGGACCGGCATTTGAGTGCAGGTCTGGTATTCATTCCGAACGCCGTCGTGTCACGAGATCCGAAGAGAAAATAAGGGGGCCGAGATTGTGGGTGAATTTACTGACAAGATTGCTGTCGTAACCGGCACGACCGGCATCGGCCGCGCCGTGGCACTTAATCTAGCGCGCAGCGGCGCACGCGTCTTTGCGCTCGGGATCGACGTTGCAGCCAACAAGGACCTGTCCGGGCTTGCGGCTGCCGAGAGGCTCGACGTTCTGGTGCTGGACACGGATGTGTCCGATCCTGAAGCCGTGCGTGTCGCTTTCGAAAAGGTCGCCGCATTGGGCGGAGGCATTGATGTGATCGTCAATTCGGCGGCAGTGCACCCCTATGGCAACGCAACGGAGACACCGTTCGACATCTTCATGCGCTGCATGGCCGTCAATGTCGGTTCGATCCATCTAACGGCACAATTCGGCGTTCCGGAGATGCGCAAGCGCGGCAGCGGCGTGATCGTCAACATGTCGAGCGTCCAGGGACACGCCTGCCAGAGCGGCGTTTCGGCCTATGTCGCCTCAAAAGGCGCGATCCATTCGATGACCCGCGCCATGGCGCTGGACTTTGCGGCCGATCAGATCCGGGTGGTCTCCGTCAGCCCGGGTTCCGTGCGCACGCCGATCCTCGAACTGGCGGCGCGCACCTTCGAAGGTCCGGATGCGGATATCGAGGCCGTGTTCCAGCGCTTTGGCACCGCCCACCCCCTCGGCCGCATCGGTGAGCCAGGGGAAATTGCCGATCTGGTCGCATTTCTTGCCTCCGACAAGGCCGGCTTCATCACCGGAACGGATCACCGGATCGACGGCGGCCTGACGGCCGGCATTGGCGTGCGCTGAGACAAGGCAGAAGGACCTTTATCATGACCAACGAATTGCTGAGAAGCGACATCAATCGTATTCTGCGAGAGGCGCAGGCCTTCATGGCTTCCTTCGGCTATATTCTGCCGCCTTTTTCGAACTGGACGCCTGCCGAAATGCAAGCCCGTAAGGATGAGATCACCAATATCACCCGATCTGGACTCGGTTGGGACATCACCGATTTCGGCATGGGAGACTTCGCGAAGACAGGTTTGCTGCTGTTCACGACCCGCAACGGTTGTTTGGCCGACCTGAAGCGCGGCGGCGGAATGCTCTATGCTGAAAAGGCGATGATCTCGCGTCTTGACCAGGTGACGCCGAGCCACACGCATATCCTGAAAACCGAAGACATCATCAATCGCGGCGGCGGGACACTGGTGGTCGAACTGTTCGGTGGCAGGAATGGATCGTGTGATCGTTCTGAGGGCACTTCGGTGCGATGTGACGGCATCGAGGCCGTCTTGCCGCCGGGTGCCAGACTGCGGCTGCAGCCAGGAGAAAGCGTGACGTTGTCTCCCGGCGACTGGCACGCGTTCTGGGCGGAAGAGAGCGATGTCTTCGTCGCCGAAGTGTCCACCGTCAACGATGATGCGACCGACAATATCTTCGAAGACCCGCGGGTGACGCGGTTTTCCGGCATTGAGGAGGACGAACAGCCGTTCCGGCTGCTGGTTTCCGACTATGCCACGTGGCTGGCGTGACCACCGGTGCAGAGGGCAATCGTGCTACATTACGGCATGACCGCCATCCGTTGAGCATCGCGCGCCTATTCCGAAAGTGAGCTTAGACCGATGAGTCCCCGTCTTGCCCAGTTCGCAGCGTCGAACGACGCAAGGACGGTCCTCGATGCGCTGCGCAAAGTGGTCGGAGCGAGTCATGCTCTTGCAAGGGAGGCGGCAATGCGCCGTTTCACACGCGGCTATCGTTATGGGCAGGGGCATGTGCGCTGCTGACAAAGCGGATGCCGCTTCGGTCCGCCGAAGAACTCGCCGAACACACGCTACTCCACGACGCCCATAATTTTGATCGTGTCCCATGGAGTGGTGTAGCTTAGACGGCCACGGCTCATCCCGGAGGGCCGGATGAGTGTCAGCTTGCTGCTGGCAGGCTGATGAGTGGATCATCGCTCATCGTAGCGATTGTCTCAAGGGTCATATAGCGAGATCGCTGGACGGCCCATTCATCGTTCTGTTCGAGCAGCAGCGCGCCGACGAGCCTGACGATGGCGTCGTCGTTGGGGAAGATGCCGACGACCTCTGTCCGCCGCTTGATCTCACCGTTCAATCGCTCGATCGGGTTGGTCGAATGAAGCTTGGCCCAATGCTGTTTGGGAAAGGTCATGTAGGCGAGCACGTCCTGCTCGGCGCTGTCCATAAGGGTGGCGAGCTTCGGCACCTTCGGCCTGATCTGGTCGGCGACGTTGCGCCACTGGGCGCTTGCCGCCTCCGCTGTGTCCTGGGCGAAGGCCGTGGCGATGAAGGCGGAGACGACGCGCCGGCCGCTCTTTCCCGCATGAGCCAATGCATTGCGCATGAAGTGCACCCTGCAGCGCTGCCAGGTGGCGGAAAGCACCTTCGATACTGCGGCCTTGATGCCCTCATGCGCATCTGAGACGACGAGCTTCACGCCACGCAGACCCCGCCTGGTCAGCTTGCGCAGGAATTCCGTCCAGATCGCCTCGGCTTCGGACGTGCCGACTTCCATGCCGAGCACTTCGCGTCGACCGTCGGTGTTGACGCCGACGGCGATGATGACTGCAACAGAGACGATGCGACCGCCGCGCCGGACCTTCAGGTAGGTCGCGTCAATCCAGAGATAGGGCCATTCGCCCTCGATGGGCCGGTCGAGAAAGGCCTTCACCTTCTCGTCGATCTCCTCGCACAGCCGGGAGACCTGGCTCTTGGAAATGCCCGACATGCCCATCGCCTTGACGAGGTCATCAACCGAGCGGGTCGAAACGCCCTGGATATAGGCTTCCTGAATAACCGCCGTCAGAGCCTTCTCCGCCATCCGGCGTGGTTCAAGAAAGCTCGGGAAATAGCTGCCGGTGCGAAGCTTGGGAATGCGCAGCTCGACGGTGCCCGCCCGTGTCTCCCAGTCCCGGTCGCGGTAGCCGTTGCGCTGGGCAAGTCGAAAGCCATTCTTCTCGCCATAGCCCGCACCAGTCTTCGTGCCAACCTCCAGCGCCATCAGTTTCTCGGCAGCAAAGCCGATCATCTCGCGCAGCAAATCGGCGTCGGCGCTCTTCTCAACGAGTGAGCGCAGGTTCATCATGTCGTCGGTCATCGGTGGAGTCCTTCAGGTTGGTTCTAAGCAACCCGACCCTACCGGAAATCACCGATGGCTATGAAATCCAGCTACACCACTCCATGGGACACGATCATAATTTTGCCCCGAGTTCATCGAACGTCTGGGTGGTTCGACGGATACTACGTTCGAAGGGATCAGCTTTTCGCAGACCTCGCACGCGATCGAAGCTGCCATTGCGGGGCGGGGCATAGCCCTGACCAACAGGGAATTCGTCGAGAGGGACCTCGATGAGGGAAGGTTGGACCGTGTTCTTGACGGCTCGTTGCAGGGGCCTGCCAATTTCTACCTCGTATGGCAGAGTTACCGGAAAAGCCCTGCGATCGCCGCTCTGGTCGCTTGGTTGATCGCTGAAGTAGGGACCACTCCGTCGAAGGTTTAGGACATCCACATGCGAAGCGTGTCGTTCGTCACGGAAGGCTCAGGTCCAAACCCAGCGTCCGGCTGAGGCCGATAGCTAAGAGCATCACGGCTACGAGCGCCAGCAGGAAGGCCGCGGCCATTATCGCTCCGGTGCGTAGAGCCGCGCGCCTCTCCCCTTTCTTGCTCTGGTCGTAGTGCCACTTGATGGCGAAGAACATGGCCAAGCCTAGTGCGAGGACCTTGAACGTGACGAAAACTATCGGGACCCAATCCCACATTTTTTTTCCAAGCGGTCGTTAGCAGGTGTCTGTTGCGAGGCCCAGGGTATCTGACGATCTCAGGGCACTTCGATCATGCTGAAGCGTTCTTCCAAGGCGGCCGGAGGGAGCAGCGCGTCGTCCCGTCCACTCATACCGCTACATCTCTCCGATGTTCAAAGTCAGGATGCCTCACTCCCGATCAGCGTCTGGGGGCACGGTCTTCGGCCTGACGTAGTCCCTATCAATCTTTCCTTCCTCGGCCTTGTAGAAGAACTGGCTGTTGACGAGCCATCCCTTCAGCGGGCGGAGCGGCAGAAGGCAGGCAAGAAGTGTTAGGGGCAATGAGGTGAAGAGATGCAACAAGGGTGAAGGATTGAAAGTGACCTCGATCCAGCAGGCGACTGCGACCGCTGGCACACATGTAAAGCAGATGACGAAGAACGCTGGCCCGTCAGCCGGATCAGCGAAACTGTAGTCGAGACCGCAGACTTCGCATGCCGGTTTCAATGTCAGGAAGCCTTCGAAGAGGTGTCCCCGCCCGCACCGGGGGCAAAGCCCTCGGATACCTGTCTTGAGGGGACGAAGTGGAGGCCATTGGCTGGTCATCGATCAATCCTTTCTGCATCTAGTGATCGACCGGATGGATACGGCAAACCATGTCCGTTCAAACCTTGTCCGCGCCTGGAGTTGCCGTCTCAGGCGCTGCATATCCCGACGGAATCTTGCCTCTCCTGGTTTTGTAGAAGAACTGGCTGTTTACGAGCCACCCCTTCAACGGACGCAACGGCAGTACGCAAGCCATCAGAACGATGGGTAGAGAAACAAGGATGTGCACCCACAATGAAGGGCTCATGGCGATCTCGATCCAGGCGGAGACGACAACGGCGACCAGAATGAACGTGAAGCAGTTCACGAAGAATGCCGTGCCAGTGGCAGGATCAGCAAATCCGTTGTCCAGACCACAGGCCTCACATTTCAGCTTCAGCTTCATAAACCCCTCAAAGAGGTGTCCCTGACCACATCGGGGGCAAAGTCCCCGGACACCCGTCTTCATTGGTGAGAGTGGCTGCGGCTGGGTTGTCATCTCTCAAGCCTTTCAATGTCGGAGATTATATGTATTGAATCTACATACAATAATCCTATCAATATGGCGACGCGCGAATTGTCGCACTCGATCCGCGCGCCCGCTCTTTGGTACTGCAGGGGATTAAATGAGCCAGCACGACGCTATACATGTGTTAAAATGACCCCCTATGCTTCTGTTGGCCGGCCGCTAAAACACTTTCCAACTTTGTCAGGGCTATATCGTTATTCATAACGGCCGTTGCGGCGAGCATATAATATCCATATAGTTTTCTATTGATTGGATGTAGGGGGCGTTTATGACTGCGAAAACATGGTCACCGAAGCTGAGCACAAAGGATGGCCCGATCTATCTAGCGATTGCCGACGCACTGGCCGCCGATATCGCCAGCGGACAACTTGCCGAAGGTACGCGCCTTCCAACGCAGCGAAGACTGGCGGAAGACCTGGATATCGATTTCACAACGGTGAGCCGCGGTTATGCGGAAGCTCAGAGCCGCGGCTTGATTGAAGGGAAGGTCGGTCAGGGGACGTATGTGAAGGCACGGCGAAGCACGCTCTCGCGCGTTGTACAGCCTTCTGGCTTGGTCGATATGAGCATGAACTTGCCGCCGCGTTTTCAGAACAGCTCTCTCACACGCAGAATGTGGGAGGCGGCGAGAGATCTGGAGGATCAGGGCCTCGATCTGCTGATGCGCTATCAGGAGCCGGGAGGCATCATGAGCGATCGCGTCGTTGCGACGGGTTGGCTGTCTCGGAGGCTTCCGGGTGTCACATCGGAACGCGTCCTCGTAGCCGCCGGCGCTCAAGGGGCGCTTCATGCGGTGCTTGGCGTACTTACCGAGCCTGGCGATACGGTGTGCGTGGAGCAACTGACCTATCCAGGTTTCCGATCCGTCGCGTCGCATCTGCGTCTAAAGCTCGCGCCCTTGGAGATGGACAATCACGGCCTGCTCCCGACAGCGTTCGAAGAGGCCTGTAAAGCCGCACGGCCAAAGGCGCTTTACTGTATGCCGACGCTTCACAACCCAACGACAAGGACCATGCCCCTCCACCGTCGCCGTGAACTGATTAACGTAGCGCGCGCGTATGATATTCCAGTAATCGAGGACGATGCTTACGGCGCACTGGTTCCCGATGCGCCCACACCCCTTGCAGCGATAGCACCGGAGACTGTCTTTCATGTCGCCAGTCTGTCGAAATGCCTGTCGCCGGCGCTGCGCGTCGCCTACGTCGCTGTGCCGGAAGGTCGGTCCCTCAGGGTCGCCAACGCTATCAGGGCCTCGGCATCCCTCGTCTCGCCACTCACCAGCGCGATCGCTTCGCGGTGGATCGAGACAGGAATGGCTGATGAAGTGCGAGACGAGATAATGAGAGAGTGTGCAACAAGGCTGCAGGTGTTGCGGGCGACACTGCCTCACAATGCCGCCGCGTCTACTGGAGGTTTCCACGCATGGCTTCCCGTACAGAAACCTTGGACACGAGGGGAATTGGTGTCGAGGCTGCGTTCAGTCGGGGTTGGCGTTGTTGCCAGCGATGCCTTCGCGATATCGAGCGCTCCCGAGGCGGTCAGGATCGGTCTAGGTGCTGCGGGTTCCGTCGAGGAACTGAAGCGGAGCTTGGCTATCCTTGGTGACCTGCTGTCTCAAGCGCCAGCCACTTCTACGATGGTGGTTTGAGTGTCGCTCCCGCAGGACTTCGCAAAGGCCGGCGGCACATCCGCCGTCATCCTGCACAGTCGACCGAGAAGCAGGACCGGGCATCCTGACGGATAGCGCCATAGCGATCCGCGCTCCCACCGCGAGGTCGTCCTCAACCCCGGACTGTTGATGCATAACGGAACCGTCGCGTCCCATCAGGATGGACGAGGGGTGCCTTGCAGCCGCCGCGACAGCTCCCGAATGCCGGCCGTCATCCCCGACCTGGACCGTTGGTTGCGCGAACGCGATCCCCTCGGTCCGGAACACCTCGCTTATCATCGCGTACCTCTTCCTGCGCATGAAGTTCTTCGGTCCGGGAACGGTCGTCATCGGGAAAATCAGCACGATGCCGTAGTCCCCGAACGCCTCGATACCCTTTATTCTCAGCGGCTGGATGAACTGGCTTCCCAGCTCCGGGTCGTCTTGCAGCTCCGCCCCGATCCGCTTGGTAATCTTGCGGGCCTACTCCAGATTGGTGTCGACGCCGACGGTGGTCCGGAACTTGTCGATGACCCAGTCGCGGCTCATGTTCTGGACAGCCCTGAGTTCTCCGAACGGAAGTGTATAGACGGGTCACCGATAGCCAAAGAGCTTCACCGATCGGAGGCTGAAGCCTTCGACGGTGCCCATGTAGTCCTTCGCCTGGATGTCCTCTCCAATCCGAAAAGCGTCGTCGAGCATTTAGAAAACCGTGCCGATGACATCCTTGACGAGGGTCTCCACCTCCGTACGTTCGTGATTGATGAGCATCTTGGCACGTTCTTCCTAAAAAAAACCAGCGGCTTCAGCCGGCTCGTCATCCCATGCCGTGTTGCTTACGATGTTGTCATCGAGCTAAGACAGCCTCTTTCCAACGGGCAAAAGATAGTCATTCTCCAGCTTCGGGCTTGGCGTCTTCAAGTCGGCCAAGGTGGTTTCTCATCTGACAGTAAATGGGAAAAGGGCCGCTGTGGGCGGCCCTTTTCAATTTCGCCTGCCGACGTTTAGCGTTCAGCGTTCTGGTTGACGACGGAGGTAGCAATGGACGTAAGGGTCAGGTCGGTGGCCTGTTCTTCATCGAGCGTCGTCTGAAGAAGCCCGGCGGCGTCGTTGAGCCCGAGCTCCAGTGCCCAGGTGCGAAGGGTGCCATAGCGCGACATCTCGTAATGTTCGACGGCTTGTGCGGCTGCAAGCAGTCCAGCGTCAAGAGCAGGCGAACCCTCATATTCCTCCATGATCTCGGCGCCTTCCTTTGTAATGCCGAGGATGGCGTCGCAGGTTTTGGGTTCTGGAGCCTTGCCGATGATCTTGAATACCTGTTCCAGGCGTTCGACATGGACCTGCGTCTCAGACAAGTGTTTCTCGAATGCTGCCTTCAGCTGACCGTTCGTGGCGGCCTCGTGCATCTTCGGAAGCGTCTCTACGATTTTACGCTCGGCGAAGTAGACGTCCTTGAGAGTGTCGTGGAAGAGCTCGTCGAGTGTTTTGGTAGAAGCCATGTTGGAAATCTCCATTAGATAATTATCGACGCGGACAATTCCGGTCTGATGTTAGATGGTTCGGCGCGTGGGTTGCGTTTCTACGAAGCCCCTACGTTTCGTACCTGTTATGCCGCCGAACCAGGAAGCGATTGCGCCAAGAACCAGCGCTACGAATGCTAGAATAGCGCCAACGGATACGGCAGCCGTGGCAGCCTGTGCCGCGTCAATGGCCTGCTGCTTGGCTGCCGCCACAATCTCACGGTAGGATTTTTCATACCGATCGACCTCTGTTCGGGCCTGCTCGACGGGGATATTCTGTGCGCGGGCAACCGCTTCTGCCGCACGAACCCGGGCGTCTTCCGCCGTCGCCTCATCGCCCGTCATCACCGCTTGTACGGCTGAAACAGCCGCGTCCTGAAGGGCCTGCGGGTCGTTGCCGGTCGAACTGCGAACCTGCTGCTCGATGCCTGCCATAGGGTTGGCGGAGTTTGCGATTGACGGTGCTGCAACACCTGCGGCCGTTGCAGCTGTTTGGCCAACACCTCCGATGACGCTCGTCAGGCCGCTGAAAGCGCCGCCGATGATCGCGCCAACAGACGTCGTCAGCAGATACAGCACGACAAGAGTCGTCACAGCCCAGGACGTCAGACCATGATAACCTCCTGTCGAGTTGCTGGGACGGCCAGACAGGCGGCTGGCGACGTAACCGCCGATAAAGGCGGAGACGATGCCCGCGACGACAAACCAGATGCCGCCAGCGATCGAAAAAGTGCCGGGGGCCGGATTGTCGGACGTCGCTAGATCGAGAACCGCGGCCCCGATCCCCATACCGAGAAGGTTCAGCAGGAATTGAACAGCCAAGGCGATGACCACGCCTGCGAAGATCGATCCCCACGAGACCTTATGAAAGCCCGCCGTCACATCAGGATCGACGCGTTGTAGAGTGTCATGAGTTAGGTTTGTGGAAATAGGTGTCGTCATGCCGGGTTCTCCTGCGATTCACGAATTCGTGAATGCCGGACAACTCGCTGTAGGTGAACATGTTCCCCTGTGATCCGCCGCCTCGGAGATGGTTGCTTGGCAAGATCGTGTGTAGTGCTGTGAATGCTTCGGCAAACCACGCTTCCTAGATTGATCTGCAGGTTCTGGATCTGATGGCATGGTGTGGCGGTCTTCGTGCTGACCACGGACAGAAGCATGATCCCGGCGACGGGATAATCATTCAGAGGGAATTGACGAACAAAGGCCCATTACAGAAGCACTAAAGATGCGCCGAATATGAGAGCGTGGCTTTCTTGTTGAAATCGCCTCGTACGGAGGGTCGCTGATTTGTATCCCTTCAAGGCGTGTAGGCTCTGTGTGAAACACACAGGGTTGGATAACTCGGGAGATTGTCTTTACGAACTTAACGAGCTTGGCGAGTTGACAGCGACTGGCTATTTTGCCTTCAAAAGGTGGATTGTCATGCCCGCCACGAAAACTTCAGCAAGCGAAACTCCAAATATCGCGCTATCGATGAAGCTGCCCCGCAAAGCCGATTTCGAAAAAGCGTTGCTCAATCACTATACCAAGGCAGTGCAACTGAGCCAGAAGGCTGGCCATCAGGTGAGTTTCCGCGTCGTCGTGCATCCGCGCGCGGGAGCGCAGACAATTTCGATCGTTGAGGAAGACCCGCTGGTTGGCGACAGTGCGTTTCCGGTCGAAGAGGCTGGGGAACCGGACGACGAATTGACGGCAGCCTTGTCCTCCGCACGAGAGCGCGGCCATCGCCGTGTTACAGAGATCCTCATCGAAGACGATATGCTCAGCGCCGACGCCTTTTCAGATCTTCTTGGCGTTTCCCGTGTCACGGTCAATACAAAGCGTCAAAACGGCCAGGTGCTCGGCCTGGGTGGCGCCAAGCGAGGGTTCCGTTTCCCGGCCTGGCAGATTGACCGGGATGGCCGAGCCTCTGCAGCGCTTCCAAAATTGCACGAGATCCTGGCGGGTGCCTGGGCCGTTTACCGCTTCCTTGTTTCGCCCCACAGTGCGCTTGACGGTCGCACCGGGCTCGACGCCCTGAAGCGGGCCAGGATGGCGACGTGATCGCCGCAGCCGAGGGCATTGCCCACGGTGACTTCCGCTAAATGGCTGGTATCAAACCGCCTGCCGGTTTCGAGCGTCAGCCGCTCGATATTGAAACGATTCCTTCAGGGCGTCGCTTTGGCCGAATTTACGCAAGCGTTTTTCCGGACCCGTTGGGATTTGGAAAAACGCCAAGCCGTTTCAGCGACCCGCGCCGACGTGATGCAACAAAGCGCTTCGGCGTTCTTTATCTGGGCGAAACACTCAATGTCTGCTTCCTTGAGGCGGTTCTGCGTGATCGCTGCGATGGTCTTGTCGGCGATCTTCCGATCGATGAAAAGGAGATCTACGCGCGACGCGACGCTGAGGTCGAGACGACCGCAGACCTCAGCCTTGTCGACCTGCGCGACGACCACGCGATCAGGATGGGGGTTCCAACTGACGTGGCAAAATCCTCGCTTCAGAGCCTTGCGCGCTCCTGGTCGCTGGCATTCCACGAGCACCCGTCACTTCCTGATGGCATCATTTATCCATCTCGCCTGAACGGCCACACAAATATCGCTGTCTTTAGGCGTGCAGTCCCCAAGCTGGCACCGGCCCGCGTAGTGCCGTTGATCGGCGCACCAGGGCTCGCCGCTGTCATCAACGACCTCAGGCTGAGCACGGTCTCTTTCCCTTGATGCATTGCCGGGAAGTGCTGGCCGTTCCCGGCACAGGGTCGACAGTTCAATTCCCTTCAAGACCGTCAGGTTCAGATCAAAGCCAAGCAATTTCCAGGTCTTGTTTCTGCACACAGTGTCCGAATATTGTTGTCTCTCAACATGATCCGGCCGCCCCAGATGACATAACTTCAGAGATCCAGAACCTCGAAATATCCGGCACCCTCCTCTGTAAGGAGCGGACGAGCATCTTTGAGGGGAACCGTCAGGAGATCGTCGGTGCAGGCGAATATGACGTGTGGCAGGCCCTGCAGGGTGAAAACGAGGTCACTGGTGGTGAAGTAGACTGCGAGACTGCTCCGGATGAGGTCTTCATACCCACACCCTTTCTCCGTCTCGTCATCGAATTTCTCGCGGTTTTTAAGAATGAACTGGATCAGGCTCTCGCTCGGGCCAAAGCTTAGCAAGGAGGGGTCCGCGACCGTAGAAGGATCGACCACAGTTCCGTCTCCGTTGGTTGCGGTCCAGCCGCGCAGCAGGGTTTCCGGCACGAGTGCCTTGCCCGTTCGCGCATCGGCGAGACGATGATCCCCGAAATTACTGGGATGAGCGCCACCGCACCAATAGCTGCCACCCTCTGCAATACCGACTAGGCGCGAAGTCAGATGTTCAACCGTTACAGATCCACCGCCGTCATATCCGCTGGTACCTTCCGCATCCTGTCCCGACCAGCCGAAGCCAAGATAGGCTCTTGCCATGCAGGAAAAGGCGGACAAGGCAAGCTGCAGGCGCTGTTGCGCCAGGTAGCGGTTGATCGGTGCCGGATCGACTTTTCCAATCGAAAGGACAACCGGATAAGAAAGTCCGGTTCGGCTGTCTTCATCCATGCGGTAGCTTCTGTCGCCAAGATTGGTCGTGACGCCTTGTTTGAAAGGGCGATCCATCTTCAGGAAGTCGTAGGGCAAGCTGTCTTTGCTCAGCACCATCGGCTGGTCGGTCCCGGTGAGCGCGTAGCTTGGGTCGAGAGCAGCGAGCAGGTCTGGTTCGCTATCGGATATCGTCCGCTTGCCCTTCTTGACGAGCTTGACCTGCAGCGTCTTGCCACTCTCTTTGTCCCGCCATGTCCCCAAAAGTCGTTCGCCGCTGCCTTCAGTTTTCAAGTTCCATTCAGCGGCGATAGGCGCAACATCGATGACGTCACCATCGGCGGTTTTGCAGAGCTTTTCGGTACAAGGCTTTTCTTCGGAAAGTAGCATGGCGTCAGGATCCTTGACCTTCATGCCATGCAAAGGGATGTCACCGCCTTTGGCAAGATAGGCATAGCGTCCGGCCCGCAAACCATCGGCACCCGGCG
Source organism: Ferranicluibacter rubi (assembly GCF_011603255.1). Lineage (GTDB taxonomy): Bacteria > Pseudomonadota > Alphaproteobacteria > Rhizobiales > Rhizobiaceae > Ferranicluibacter > Ferranicluibacter rubi. The sequence continues at coordinate 14,251 of NZ_JAANCM010000024.1, forward strand.
ACGCCAATTCAAGGATGACTGGCAGAGACCCGATGGAGCCGACGTAGGTAACCGCCTCAGCCGAATGCGCAACACCGGTTCCGAAGGAAAAGACAATCAAAGCAAGAGGAAGGCGCATGTCTGATCCACATCCGGTTGTGATCGTTCATCTTTAACGCCCACAGCCGCGGTTCGCCAGGGATATGATTGTTCCTAATAAGACGCTGATTGGTTCACGAACCCAAGATCTTGACTTCTGGGCCTGCATGGTGCCGCCGGTTCGAATTGGTTTAAGGCGGCTTGCAGGCTTGACATCGGAGCTACGGCAATCACACATGCCCGCCTTTATGCGGCCAAGGGAGATTTATCGAGATGCGTCATAGGCTTATCACGGCGACGACCGCGATTATTATGGCTTTTGCCACGGGGGCGTCCGCGGCAGATATTAGCCAGGACGGGGCCAACAACATCCGTGACACTCTCAATCACCTGCTGCCCAAGGACATCGCCAAGCGTGCGCCCGTTACGGTCACGCCGGCCGGATCGCGCTACGAGATCGGCTATGACTTCTCCAAACTCCTGGCGCAGATCAAGAAAACGGATTTCGACATCAAGGGCCTAAAACCCTTCAAAATGTTCGCCACACCGCAGGACAACGGGCTCTGGGATCTGGAAGGCAACAACAACCTCAATGTCACGGGGCATTTCATCGGGCCTGACAAGAAGCGCTCGGACTTCACCTATTCGGTTGCCAACATGGTGTTTAACTCGGTCTTCGACCCGGCAATCAGCTACTTCCGCTCCGGTGATTTCAGTGCCAAGGAACTGAAATTTATCTCATCCACCGATACCGAGGTGGTCAAGGCCAGCTTCGGCGACATGATCTACAAGTTGACCTCTGCCGAAAGCGCCACTGCCGGTCGCCTGGATTTTGCTGCCAACGGCAAGCTCAGCACCTTTGTGGAGCAGGTCAGCGGCAAGGAAATGCCGCCGATCCAGATCTCGGCAGACAGCCTGGATTTCGATGCCAAGGTCAAAGGCGTTGCAGCCAAGGACTTGAAGGAAATGGTCCTGTTCGTGCTCGATCACGTCGAGCAGAAGCATCTCACCAAGGAGAGCGAGACCAAGTTCAAGGACATGCTCGGCAAAGCCTTTCCGCTGCTGAGCTCGCTTGAGGAAACCATCAGACTCAACAACCTCGCCGTCACCAGCGCCGTCGGAAGCGGCGGCGCCAAGTCCTTTGGCTATCACTTCACGGTCGATGGGCCGAGCAACGCGACGCGGGTTGGCGTGGCGATGGATGCTGGCGACTTGACGCTAGACAGCGTGCTGGTTCCTGAGGGTTACACCGCCTTCCTGCCTCAAGCACTCGATATTCAGTTCGGCGTCCCGGGCATGGATTTCGCAGCCCTTGGCGACGAGTTCATGAAGACGGATTTCACCACGTCAACGGGCGACAGCAGGAAGGCGGGACAACAGGCCGCCGCGAAGCTTTTTCCGGGCGGCATCCTGAAGGTTGATTTTCCGAAGGTCAGCGCGGAGTCTAGCGTCTATAACATCGAGGTATCCGGGGAGATGGAAGGCCGCGTCGACACGCAAAAAGACTACAGGGTGAACGCATCGATCGTGGCGCGCGACTACGACAAGACGATCGCGGCTGTGCAGGAACTGGCAAAGAGCAATCCGGATCTGAACAATGCCTCCTTCGGATTGATGATGATCAAGGGTTTTGCCAAGGCCGACCCCGATGGCGCGCAGCGTTGGGACGTAGCGGTCGCCGGCGACGGCTCGGTCAGCGTCAACGGCCAACAAATCAAGGGGCCGGACGCACCGGCCACTGACGAGGCAGCGCCTTCGGACGAGGCGGCTCCCTTGGTTGAGACAGCGCCTTCCGAACAGACCAAGCCCTGAATTTCATTCGGTGACAATCGCGGAGCGCCGGTTACTGGCGGCACGCCCTGCCGCAGACGATCGGAAAGTCCGCGATACCGGCCTCGCAGGTATTAGGGAAGGTTTGCGTCCGGCGGCAGAATTCAACAAATGTCCGATCTGACACAACAAGGCCCTCAGAGGTCATAACAGCGGAAAATCGTCGTGAAAAAACTTATTTCTATCGTAATCGTGGCGAGCTTCGCGTGTTTATACCAATCTTCTCCAGCGCGCGCAGACGGTGCCGTAACTGAGCTGTTTCAAAAATATCTGGCCAATGGACGCCTTAGTGAGGCAGACGAGCAGATGTTGTCCACAGCTGCCGCGGCTCCTAACAACGCTGACGCACAGTTGGGGCTCGGTCTGGTGCGATCGGCCCGTGCATTCGAAAAACTATCTCAGTCGCTGTACCGCTATGGCTTTGGCTCCAAGTCCGACGGTTATGAGATGTTTCTAGGCCGGGGCTCCGGCGAAATTGCCCGAAACGAAAATCCCGAGGCAATCACATACGACCAGTTTCGCGGCATTCTTGCTGCCTTCATTGAAGATCTGGATGCCGCCGACAAGGCTCTTGCAGCCGTCGGTGAAAAGCCGGCAAAATTGAAAGTCGACCTCTCCGTCGCGCGCTTTGACTGGAATGGCGACGGCAGGGTCGGGCCGGAAGATCACATTGGGCGGGCCTTTTCCAATCTGGACGAGAAAGGTGGGGCGCTGCCTTTCGTCGTCGGTTTTGACACTGCCGACGCCAAATGGCTGCAAGGCTACGACAATTTGCTGATGGCTGCTGCCAAGGCGTGGCTGTCCCATGATTTTTCCGAAAGCTGGAACGGGAGTTTCGGTGTCATCTTCCCACGGGCCGTCTCGACATTGTCGGTGGCCAATGGCAAAGGCGCGGATGACATGACGACGTTCGGCGTCAATAAGGCGCAAGCTGATGACATCGCCGACTTCGTCACGCTTATTCATACGATCCGCTGGCCGGTTACCGACACGGCAATGTGGGGCGAAGTGCGCGATCACCTGAAGAAGGTCATTGTACTCAACCGGGATACCTGGGCACTCATCGACAAGGAAACCGATGACGATCATGAATGGTTGCCGGGGCCAAAACAAAAGAGCGGGGTTCTGCCGTCCTTTAACGTCACGCCTGAACGCATTCAAGCATGGCTCGCAGTCCTCTCGCAGTTTGAAGCCGCCCTCAATGGCAAGATCCTTGTCCCGCACTGGCGCTTCGACAAGGGCATCAACCTTGCAAGAATTTTCACAGAGCCTAAGCCTTTCGACCTTGTGCTCTGGGTAACGGGACCGGCTGCGTTACCCTACCTGCAGGATGGCAAAGCCATGAGTAGCGGCGAGTGGAACCAGATTACCAATATCTTTGAGGGGAATTTCGCGGCCTACGCTTTCTATTTCAATTAGTGTGAACCGGCGGGGGGTCGCGATGCCGATACGCATGATAACCCACTATTAGATGTTTGATCCCGGACTTTGATGGTGCAATCTTGTCCACGGAATGGAGGGAGGCACTATGGGCCAGGTTTTGCATGGGAGCGCCACGACGACCGAGGCAGTCCGTCGAGCAATACAAAGTAGTCAAGAGAGCCTGAGGTCGCTTTCCAGACGGTACGGGATCAATCAGAAGACTGTCGCCAAATGGAAGAAGAGAGCGTCCCTGGCTGATCTGCCGACAGGGCCGAAAGAGCCGCACTCGACAGTTCTCTCGATGGAGCAGGAAGCGGTCATTGTCGCTTTCCGCAGGCACACGTTGCTCCCTCTCGATGATTGCCTCTACGCCCTCCAGCCGACGATCCCGCACCTGACACGCTCATCGTTGCATCGATGCCTTCAGCGCCATGGTATTTCTCGGCTCCCCAATGTCGAAGGCGACAAGCGTCCGAAGAAGAAGTTCAAGAGCTACCCTATCGGCTATTTCCACGTCGACATTGCCGAGGTGCATACGGTACAAGGCAGGCTCTATCTCTTCGTAGCCATTGATAGAACGTCCAAATTTGCCGTTGTTCATTTGGTCGAGAAGGCAACCCGACGCGTCGCCGGGAACTTCCTACGTGCTCTGGCCGTAGCTGTACCGTACAAGATCCACACCGTGCTTACTGACAATGGAACCCATTTCACCGACCCTACTGGCGATGGTTGGACACCTGAAGACATCAAAGCCATGCGCAGGGATAACGTGCCCTTTCGCTGCCATTCTTTCGAGATGGCTTGCTCTGATCTTGATATAGAGCACCGGCTGACCAAGCCCCGCCACCCACGGACCAATGGCCAGGTCGAGAGGATGAATTGCACACTCAAGGATGCGACGGTAAAACGCTTCCACTACGACGACCACGATCAACTACGACAGCGCATGGCTGACTTTATCGATGCATACAATTTCGGCCGCCGGCTGAAGACGCTGCGAGGTCTCACACCATATGAATTCATCTGCAAAATCTGGACAACAGAGCCGGAAAGATTCACGATTCATCCAATCCATCAAATGCCGGGACTAAACATCTAATCGATAGGAAAGAGTAGATCGTTGTCACGGACTGTGTCGTGAAACTCGGACGTTGGCTCCGCCTTCGCGACAGACTGAAATGGAACGGTTCTTCCGGGGGTAGTCGGTCCCGCCTTCCGCTTTGCGGCGCGATGCTAAGGCTCCTGCGGCTTCCCGTTTTCCGGGCGAACCGTGTCGAGAATTCCCGCTTTCCCGACCTGTTCGGCCGGCGCGATGCTGAAAGCTCCGATGCTCTTCTATGTTTTGCTCCAGGCTTTGCGCGCGCCTGCAAGTGGTGCGTATCGCATGACTTACCAGCGAGCGTTCCGTCGTTTCACAAAGTGTCAGCTGCGTTGGGTCAACACCTGAGTAAGAAGCCTGCGGCCCGCCGAGCTTGAGAATGCAGTGGGCTCAAGCAAACATATTCTCAATCTCCCCTCGCTGCATGGCGTGTTTATCGGGGTTCTGCTGCTTCAGCTTTGTAAGATTGAGCAACTTCCACCGAACTGCCGGTAGTGCCGCTGCCTGCGGCAACCCGATGGCGTCGAAATCCGGCTCCGTGTCATGGAGAGAGAGCAGGAACCGCATCGCTTTATCATCGAGGCGGGTTCGAAGGTCATCTGTCAGCCGAGTTCTTGCGTCTTTGAGCTCAATCAGGCTGACAGGCTCGATGGTCATGCCTTCGAATTCTTTCACGAAGGCTTCTTCGAGTTCGGACAATGACGGATTGATCAGCTCATGCGGCGGGCGGCCGGAGCTTGCGACATAGATGAGGAAGGTCCGAAACAACGCGTCAGTGAGCCCTTCATTGTCGTAGAGCAGCTTCACGTCGAAGAGATCGCGCGGGTGCTGGCGGTCCACGGCGGCATGAAGCTTGCCACCAAACAGATCCTCGAAGGACACGACCTGCATTTCGGCAAAGCCGAACGCCTCGGCCACGCCATCCGTGATCGCCCGCAGTTCCGGAGGATGCACCGTTCCACGCGCGACCGGCGAGGTCTCGATCTTGATTTCGGTCGTACCCTGCCGGACGAGCACGCGCGTGTCGTTGTTGCCACCTCCAGCGATACGCTGGACATCGACGCCGCGCAGGTTTTTCAGCAGGTCGTCGCGAATGCGGTCAAGCGCGGCGTCGATACCGCTGAGCGTTGTTTCCCGATCCTCGATGGGAAGGTAGGTGAGATCGATATCGACCGACAAGCGAGGCATATCCCTGTAGAATAGGTTGATGGCCGTTCCCCCCTTGAGAGCGAAGACATCCTGCCGCGCGATATAGGGCAACGTCCGGACGAGCAGTTCGACCTGCCGCATATAGCGATCACGCGCCATCGACATTCTCCTTTGGCAGCAGGTCGGCAGGGACCGTTACGCGATAAATCGGGTGGAGCCTTCCGCCTGGAACGAGTGCTCGATCGCCCCGTCCCATATCGATCTGCGATCTGTCGATATGCTTGAGCCACGCATGCGCGTGCTTGTCGGCATAGACGAAGAACAGGCGTTTCACCTTTACGCTGCGGCACTGGGTCAACAGCGCAGTCAGCAATTTCGGGCGCAGATTGACCATTCCCTCAAACACCATGTCGATGTTGTGAAAGCTCTCGTTCTTCGGAAGTTCATCGAGAACCTCAAGTATTGCCCGCTCTGCCGATGACATTTTGATAGGCCATCGCCACGGGCTCATGGCCAGTTCCTCATCTGGATCATCAGACAGGCTGAATTCGCTGTTCTCTACGCCGTTGTTCTTGTCGGGGAACAGTCCATGACCTCGTCGGACGAACCTGGCATCGGTTGTCAATGTCATGAGCCAGTCAGGGATATCGGAGCCGTAGAGGTAGACGCGCGTATCGCCGCCGAGCTGCAGGTAGTGGGTATGGCCACGCAATCCGAGCGCGGTCAGACCTCCAACGTGGAATGCATGTCCCATGATCCATTGCGCGGATAACAGGGGGATTTTCCAGCCCGTGACGGCCTGCGTCGTTTCTCTTGCCGAAAATGGGCGTCGGTAGACGCCTGTCGCGATCCGCTCGAGCCAACCCTGTTTGATATACGCCGATATGGATTGCCGTGAGATCGCATGGCGTGCCGTCCAGGCCGCATCGACGATGAAGCCCGGCGGAACCGATTGTATAAGGTACTTTAGCTTTGGCGTCGCCTGTTCATTCATAATGGACATTACTGTACAAGTTCAAAGTTAATATCAAGTTCACTTTAAAACGTTTTGTTTTTGTCAATCAGGAATTGACAAAAATTGGAATCCTCAAAGCCCTGTATCGGGCCCGTTGGCAGCGCCTTGGTTGTGGCGGCACGAAACTCCGCCCCCAAGTTCACTCCGCGCGCAGCATCTGATGCAATCAATGATCACCTGGCCGACACATCGAGCGCTGTACCTGTGCCGATGTCTCGCATTGGAAGACGAAGCAGTTCCCCATTTTCCCGTCATTCCGGTTGATGGCGGGCCGGATGATACGGACGAAGGTCAGTGCGGCGAGATCGAACGCCAATCGTTTTCTGCTGATCGCAGTTAGATCAATACAAACTCTGGCGCCTTGACTGTCGGAGGCGGCTACGATCTTGGTAAGTTCCTATATTTGGACCCACAATGAGGAGATTTCGGTTATGAAAGCGACATGGAACGGGGCGATAATTGCTGAGAGCGACGATACGGTCATCGTTGAGGGCAACCACTATTTTCCGATTGGTTCTGTCAAAAATGAATATTTGAGGTCGAGCCAGAACAAGTCGAGCTGTCCGTGGAAAGGGCAAGCCAGCTACTATACGCTGGAGGTCGACGGCCAGAAAAATGCGGACGCAGCCTGGTTCTATGCCGAACCCAAACCGGCCGCCAATGAGATCAAAGACCGGGTGGCTTTCTGGAAAGGTGTGCAGGTCGGATATTGACCGCGATCCATCAATCACGACAAATGTTATTACTGTCTGCATCCGCTTGTCGCCACCGATTACCCCATCCAAATGCTTTATAGGCGGATAGCGATCGCAGGATCTTTTCGAAGGAAACTGGCCAATTGCACAGTCATTCTTTCGATGGATTAATGGTTGCTCCAATAAGTTGATGTCGCTGGATAATATCTTCATTTCGCCGGTTGTCGTGAGTCCAGATCCTTTCAAGGCGTATGTGTTTCGCTGTCCGTGTATTCAAAATCGTGGTAGCTAAGGCCATGGCGAGATTGCACTTGCCAAGCTCTCGAAAAATTCGCGTGCACTGCCTTTTCTACAACCTGTGATGCCATAACCGCATTCATCCTGCCGCTGAGCGCAAGCCCCGTACATGTTCCACCAGCGCTTTCAGTTTTGGCGCCATGTTGCGGCGGTTCGGATAGTAAAGAAAAAAGCCGGGAAAGCGTGGGCAGAATTCTTCCAGGATCGACACGAGTTCACCGCGTGCGATCGCCGGCCGAAAACTGTCCTCCATACCGAAGGTAATCCCCGCGCCTGCTGCCGCGAGCTGGATCATCAGCGCCATATCTGAGGTCGTGATCGTATCCGCCACCGCCACCGAGAACTCCCGGCCGTCCTCTTCGAACTCCCAGCGGTACGGGGCGAGGCTCGCCGCCCGACGCCAGCCGATGCAACGGCGGCTTGCAAGTTCGCTGGGGTGGCATGGCGTCCCAAACTGTTCGAGATAGTCCGGCGACGCCACGGCTAGTTGGCGCTGCTGACCCGACACCGGCACGGCGACCATATCCTGGGCAATCACTTCCCCGAGCCTCACTCCCGCATCATATCCTTCCGCGACGATATCGAACTCTTCGTCGGTAACGGTCACATGCATTGTGACCTCCGGGTTTTCCGCCAGAAAGGATGCCAGCAGCGGCCCAGACAGAAAGCTCTCGGCAATTGATGAAACCGCAAGCGTCAGCCGCCCACGCGGCTGCCCGCGAAGGTTCGCGGCCGCCTCTATGGCGCCCCTCATATCGAAAAGTGCCGGAGCCGCCTCGGCATAGAGCCGCTCGCCGGCCTCCGTCAGCCCGACGCTACGGGTCGTACGGCTAACAAGCGCGATACCTACCGTCTCTTCGAGTTTGCGGATCGTCTGGCTAACGGCAGAGCGCGTGACGCCCATCCGGTCGGCAGCAGCGCGAAAACTTTTTTCCTCAGCAACAAGAGCGAACACAGAAAGCGCGTTAAAGTCCGGCAGCATTGGTTAGTGGTCCTTACCTCTCAATGAATAAATAAGCGCCTTATCACGACAATGCCCCAAGCTTATCTTGCTGACAACCGCAACGAAGCGGACGAAAGAGGAGAAAGTCATGGACAAAGTTGTTCTCATCACGGGCGCCTCCAGCGGCATCGGTGTCGGTATTGCCCACGAACTGGCAAAGGCCGGCGCGACCGTCGTGCTCGGTGCCCGCCGTACCGACCGTTTGGAGGCTGTCGCCGAGGAAATTCGTGCGGCCGGCGGCGAGGTCATGACCCGCAAAGTCGATGTAACTGACCGTACCGACGTGGCAGCTTTCGCCAAGGCCGCCCGCCGGGAGTTCGGCCGCGTTGACGTTATCGTCAACAATGCCGGCGTTATGCCGCTTTCGCTGATGGCTTCGTTGAAGGTCGAGGAGTGGGACAGGATGGTCGATGTCAATATCAAGGGCGTCCTCTACGGCATCGCCGCCGTCCTGCAGGAAATGACCGAGCGCGGTTCTGGCCATATCATCAACATCGCCTCGATCGGTGCCCTCACGGTGTCGCCGACGGCGGCTGTCTATTGCGCCACCAAATATGCTGTCCGGGCCATTTCCGATGGCCTTCGCCAGGAAAACGACAAGCTGCGCGTCACCTGCATCCATCCGGGCGTCGTGGAAAGCGAACTGGCCAGCACGATCACCGATCCGACCGCGATCGAAGGCATGAAGACCTACCGCGCCATCGCGCTCACGCCCGATGCCATCGGTCGCGCCGTCCGTTTCGCCATCGAGCAGCCTGAAGATGTCGACGTCAACGAGATCGTCGTGCGCCCAACGAGGGCCGCATCTTAACCGGCCGCTCAGGAGCCAACGAGAAACACGAGATTATCATGTTTCAGCAGATCAGGTCCCATGTCGTGGCGGCGGGCGCCGCCTCCCTTCTCGGCCTCTTTCCCGACGCCGCTCTCGCCCAGACGACGGACGAAAGGCGGGAGCGCGGGGCGGCGGTGGTCCGCAGCTTGAACAACAATACGACGCAGCCAACGCTGGAAGGCATGCGACGGGAATTCCTGTTCCTGGCCGAGGCGACAGAAGCCTATGCGCGGGGCGACGTCTGGTCACGCCCGGGTCTCGACAATCGGACCCGCCAGCTCGCTGCGGTAGCGGCCTTCGCCGCCATCTGCGAGACGGCTTTCATGAGGGTTCATGCCGGCTATGCGCTCAATATCGGTGTGTCGGAGGAAGAGCTCAAAGAAGTCATCTACATGGTGACCGTACCGGCGGGCTTACCCAAAGCAATCGCCGCCTCCCAGGTCTTGGCGCAGCTCTGTGAAGACCGACGTCAAGCCGACAGCGGCGGACCCGCCGAACCAAGCACCGCGACGCCGACACGGGAGGAGGCTCGGCCATGAGTGATCTCATCCTGATCATCGCCACCGCCGCGTCTCTCGGCGCATTGGCTCATATCGCAAAGGCAGAGAACACAATGTCCATCCAATCCAGAACCCAGGCTCAGCCGCAGAACCATGTCTATCTTGGCATGTGGGTCACCGACGACGGCCACATCCGACAGGAACTGCTGCCAACGGGCCGCTACAACGAGGCCCGCGGCAATCGTCAAAGTGCCTATCAGGGCTGTTACGTTGTAACCAGCAATCACATCGACTACTGGGACGACATGGGCTTCACTGCCGACGGCACGTTTGTTGACCAGGACACGCTGCAGCACGGCGGTATGATTTTTTACAGAGAAAAGCCTTAGCTCTGCCAACTTCGTCTCAGCGGCCGTGACGTGCCCTTTACCAACAAAGGAGGGCTTCCGGGATGAGAGCGGCGTCTGTCCTTACGCGATGCCGCTCCTCAAAACTCGAAAATTGATCTCCACCTTAACTTTCCAGTGAGCGCGCATCGATTGAAACACCGAGATACTCGCGGCCAAATCGGTCACTCTACTGCTTGCGGGCGGATGCTGTGAGAGCGCGGGAAGGCTGGTAAATTGGTACGTCTCATACACCTATCCCGCCGCGATGGCCGCTTGTTGTCAATCCCAATCGAAAGGCGGTCAGACATCTGGCGGCCCGAATCTATTATGCTGCCAAGCCTAAGTTAACGCCTGGACGAAACAAATTTCATGCCCATGGGCAATCTGGTGTCAGGGTCGTCGATTTTCATCTCTTCAAGGCCCTGCTGCTGGCGTAGCAGCTTACGCCATGTTTCGGCTATGGCCGTTGACATCGTCAATTGCCGCTGCGGAAGGATGAGGTAGGGCGTTCCTAAGCTGATCTTCGATCACCGCACTTTGCTTAACGCCTAATGTCATTTCTGCCTTTTTTCCAGATCGTCGAAGTATGCCTCAAAATACTGGCGCATCAGAATCGACGTAATTGATGGGCTGCGCTGCGGATCGATGATGAGAGAGAGCGTGAGGGGTGGCAAACCGCGGTCGCTGAAGCGTAGATAGGCGAGACCGTCGTCCCGCTGGACCTGTGCGCCCTGCGACAATGCGATCAGGCCGAATCCCGCACCTTCTCGAACCATCGACCGCATGAGGTCGAGACTATTGGTCGTAAGCACGGGCCGAAGCCGCGTTCCCGTCCGGGCGGCGGCGACATCGACGGCATCGCGAAGATGGGTGCTGGCATCCGGAATGATTGTTGGATTTTGAAAGAACGCCTCAAGCGAGAGGGTCGCCTCCGGTTCGGGTAGCCGGGCGGCCGGCACGACGGCGTGCAGATGAAAAGGGGCGGAGCGGGTGACGGTAACGCCGGGCAAGGGCCGCGGGCTGAACGTCAGCCCGAAATCGGCAAACCCGTCCAGGACAAGTTTACGAACCTGATCGGAGTCGACAACGAGGACATTGTTGCGAATACGGGGATGATCGCGCATGAAGCGGGCCATCGCGCCGGGAAGGAAATCGAATACGGTTTCCTGCGAAACCGCGATTTTGACCTCACCGCGGCGCAGGCCTTTCAGCTGTTCGATCTCGAACGTGATGCGGGCGTAATCCTTGCGCCATCCCTTGACGCCGTGAATGAGGATCTCGCCTGCCGCAGTCAGGCGCATGCCACGCGGCAACCGTTCGAACAGCGCCACGCCCATCTCCTCCTCGGCGCGGATCAACTGCTTGTCGATGGCGGAAGCGGATACGTTCAGTTCCGCCGCCGCCTTCCGGATGGACCCGAGACGGGCGATGGCCTCTAGATATTGGGCAAAACGGGAGAACAGCAGCCTGCTCATGGCAGATCGATGGCCCTGTGTTGAGAAAAAGGAAACGCACCGGACGGATCTTGATGTTTGTAAAAGGCACGCCATCGATTGTCTATAGAGGCTTGCCGATGAAGGACCCACATGAACCCGATCATTCCCGAGACCTTTGGTGTGGATATTGCCGGCGAGACGTTCGACCTTCCGATCATCGCCCTCAGCGATCGGCGCGCCATTGCGCTGCTCATGGTCATCGAGATGGGCGTGCGCTTCGGCGATCTTGTCGGCGATGCGATGGTGGCGCGGTTTGCCGCGCTGAAGCCGGATATTGTGGTGGGCAGCGCGACACTCGGCATCCCCGCGGCAATCGAGGTGTCACGCCGTTTCGGGCTTGACCAGTATGTCATCCTGCAAAAATCGCCCAAATTCCACCTCGCAGAAGCGCTGGTCGAGGACGTCAGGTCTATCACCACCGGCGGCTCCCAGCGGCTTCTGCTCGACAGGCGCTCCATTGCGCTCCTGCAGGGCAAGCGCGTGCTGGTCATCGACGATGTAGTCGCGACGGGCTCCAGCATGGCTGCGGCGATCCGTCTGGTGCGCCGCGCCGGCGCCGAGGTTGTGGGTGCCGGTGCGATCCTTGCAGAGGGACACGCCTGGCGCCACGCGCTGGGCCGGGATGCCGACCTCGTGACCACGCTCGGCCACATCCCGCAGTTCGATATCGTCGACGGCATAGCCATACCAGATGCAGCAACGGAATATACGGCGCGAACAGGCGCAAGCCATGCGTTCGGTCAGGATAATCGGAACGTCGGGAGATGGTCTGCAGGCTAGAGTTCGTCAGGGGATAAAGGGGCACCAGCGTTCCTGAAACGAGAGACAGAAACAAAAAGCGAGGGTCTTTCAGGGCAGACCAAAACTGACCGGACGGACCAGCGGACAACAGAAAAGCAAGCGGACGGCTCATCAGCCCAACCGCCTTCGACAGACCATAAGGGAGGTCTCAAGGGGCGCGCGCCATGCCCGAAGACCTGTCTATCTTAACGCAAGGGGAACTATGAAAATGCAACAGACAACTCTCTCACACAGTGACGGCAACACGCTCTTTCCGCTCGTGCTGTCCATTGTCGCGGCCGCTGCCACCGGTGTGCTCTGGGCCTATGCCAATCCGATCCAGCTCGTGCCTGGCGTCATCCAGTGGCGGATTTTCGCCTTCCTTCCGCCGCTGATTGGCATTCTGCTCGGCTGGCGTAGCGGCTTCATCTGCGGCTACCTCGGCACGATCGTCTGGTCGCTTCTCGCCGGCACGTTCATTCCCGCCCATTCACTGATCGTCGACGGCATCATGGTCGGCCTGACGGGCCTTGCTCCGGGCCTCCTGTTTGATCCGGCAAAGACCACTTTCGACCGCACGGTCCTCGTCAAGATCGCGCTTGCCTGCCTTGCCGTTGGCATCGTCATGGTCGCCGCCGTGTCCGCAAGCCTTGCATATCTTGGCATCTTCCCGTTCTGGTGGGCCTTCGGTTACATCGGCCTGTCCGACATTGTGCCCATGGTCATCGGTACGCCGCTGCTGATTGTCCCGGCCATGAAGATCCTGAAAAGCGCCCACCCGGCGGGCTTCAAGCGCTTCTGAGACCAACCGGACAGATCAAGTGCTCAAGATTACCAGCCTTCGTCTCGGTTTCGGCGGTCCCGATCCCGTGATCGCCGAGACGGACTGTCATCTCGAAGAGAGCCAGCGGCTCCTGATCTGTGGCGAGGCCGGCAGTGGTAAGACGACGTTTCTTGCCGCTGCTGCCGGCCTCATTCCGCGCCTCCTACCGATCCCCGACCATGCGGGCGACGTCACCCTGATGGGCCGCCCGATCGCGACCTTCGACAAGACCGAGCTCTTTTCCACCATAGCCTTCGTCTCTCAGAACATCGACGATCAGCTCTGGGACCTCTGCGTGGAGGATGTCATTGCCTTTCCCCTCGAAAACCGGGGCGTCGAGAAACAGGTGATCCGCGAGCGGTTGCGCACACTGATCGCGGCCTTCGGGATCGAAGCCCTATGCGGGCGCCGGGTGCTGACGCTGTCCGGCGGCGAGCGGCGCATGGTGGCGATCGCCGCGGCCCTTGCGGCAAGCCCCTTGATCCTAGTAATGGACGAGCCCACAACCGGCCTCGACCCGGCGGCCCGGGCGCGGCTTGCAGCACTTCTGCAAACGGTGGCGAGTTCCGTCTCGGCCCTCCTGGTGGCCGAGCAGGATCCGCTGGCACTCCTGTCGGTGATCGACCGGATTGCGCTCCTGTCCGATCGCCACCTTTCGCAGCCCGTTCCCCCTGCCAACATCGTGCCGCTCGATAACCCCTGGCGCAACGCGGGCCTGTTGCCGCCGCTACGGCAACGCTCCGAGCGTCCACCCGCTATCCTCGGGCGGCCTCTGCTGGAGGTACGCGGCCTCACCACGCGGCTGGCACGTCCTGACGGCCAGCCGGTTCTCAAGGGGGTGGATGTCGAGATCCGCGCCAGCGAGGTTCTGGCCCTGATCGGGCGCAACGGCGCGGGCAAGACGACGCTCTTCAAGGCAATCCTCGGCCTTGAGAAGATCGCATCCGGTGCGCTCGTCCTCGACAGGGAGGCCGCCAACTCGTGGACGGTCGCCGCCAGGGCGCGCAAGATTGCCTATATACCGCAGAACATGCGGCACATCCTGTTCAACATGACGGTGACCGGCGAGGTGATCTTCGCCATCACCGCCGCAAGCGCCACCTCGACGGATCCCAACATTCTCGCGCGGGCCGCAGCGGCGCTCGATCGTTACGGCCTGTCGGGCTTTGCCGAGGCCAACCCGTTCGTTCTGTCGGCCCGCCAGCAGGCGCTGCTCGGCCTCGCCTGCGCGGATGCGGCCGGCGCGCTGATCACCATCGTCGACGAACCCCTGCTGGCCCGCGACCTCAAGGGGCGGCGCATGCTCGATCTCTTCATTGCCACCCTGCAGGAAAGTGGTCGATCCGTCATGCTGATCTCGCACGATCTCGAACTGGTGGACGATGTGGCGACCCGCATGATGATCCTCGACGACGGCGCGATCGCGTTTGATGGCACGCTCAACGAAGGCTGGGAGAGCGCAACCTTCCGCCAGCTCGGTTGGCCGCCGCCCTATCGCCAGATGGCCGGAGAGATCGGATGAACCGGCTGCACGAGATCAATTTCTTCTTCAAGCTGGCCTTTGCCTTTTCGGTGATGCTGGTCGCCTGGCTGGTGCCTGGCTGGCGCTTTGGCCTGCCGTTTGCCGTTCTCACCGTCGCCTTCCTGTGGCTTGCCGGCGTGCCTGGCCTGCGCGGCTACATCAAGGGCGCGCTGCTGCTGTCGGGCATGGTCGTTGTCAGTTGGTTGGTGAACCTCTGGCTGCAGGGCGCAACGACAGCTGAAGCCCTGCCGATTGCCGCCGGCATGGCTGCGCGCCTCGTGACGACCACGGCCGCCTTCTTCTTCGTCATGGAAACCAGCACGCCCGGCTCGATCCTTGCAGCGTCAAGCGCTGCGCGGCTGCCGCCGGTCGTTACGCTTGTCCTGTCGCTGACCTTCGGCATCATCCCCATGCTGCGCGACGATTTCGAGCGCATCGCCGATGCCCAGCGCGCACGCGGCATGGAGATCGACGACGTGAGCCTGCCGACGAAACTGCGGTTTGCGCTTGCGCGCGGCATTCCGCTTCTCGTCCAGGCCATTCGCATGGCGCACGCCATTTCCTTTTCTCTTTCCATTTACGGGTTCGACCTCAAACAAAAGCGAACCACATGGCGCATTGTCGGCCCGATGGTCGAGCCTCGCATGAACATGAAGGACAAAGCCGATGACAACTGACCCCGCAGACGCAAAAACGGACCCGGCAACCGGACAAAGCTGGCGGGTGGACGTCGCCGGCTGGCCCATCGATCTGCCAATCGTGGCGATCAAGCCGGACTTTGCCATTTCGCTGATGATGGTGATTGATCTCGGTGTCAAATTCGGCGAGCATATCGGACAGGCACTGGCGGCCAAACTCAAGCCGCTCGAGCCCGACATCATCGTCGGCGCGGCGACGCTCGGGATTCCGGTTGCCATCGACGTCACCCGTGCCCTCGGCCTCGACGCCTATGTCATTCTGCAGAAATCGCCGAAACTCCATCTCGCAAACGCGCTGGAACAGCGGATTTCATCGATCACCTCCAAGGGCGAGCAGCGCCTTCTCCTCGACCGTGCGGCGGTTCCGCTGTTGAAGGGCAAGCGCGTCGTCGTCGTCGACGACGTCGTCGCATCCGGCTCCAGCATGAAAGGCTCGCTGGATCTCGTGCGCAAGGCAGGCGCCGAGGTGGTCGGCATTGGCGTTATTCTGACGGAGGCGACCGACTGGAAGCAGATACTGGGTGCCGACGAACCCCTCGTCCGTAGCCTTGCACACATTCCCCAGTTTTCACCCGGCCACGACGGCAACTGGGAACCGATTGCCGGCACCTGACGTCTGGGGGCTGTGATCCGTGGTAAGAGCCAATAAAAAGCGCTGGTCCCAGCACTAAAAAGGTGCGCCGTGATATGCTGCTGCGGGGATGACTTTGACGTTTTTTCTCAAACCTCACCACCGTAGCCAAAGCCGTCCCATCAAGCCGCCGATTGCTGCGCACAGCACGATGCCGAGCGTGTACCAAAGGGCAACGAAGGCCAAGCCGTTCTCGATGCAGCCCCAGCTGTAGACCCACGCCCCAAGCGCGCCGGCGGTCATGCCTGCAATGGTTCCACCGAAGGTCGGCGATGTCGGGGCGCTTTTGCGCAGGAACCAGAATACCGCGGCCATCATTGGTGCTCCTGTCGCAAGGATGATCAGTGGGCAGAACCAGGCGGAGATGCCCATGACGAGCCTCCGGCTTTCTTCTGGAGAGGATGACTGGCGTATCTGCACCACTGCCATGACGACCAGAAGCGCGTAGACAATCGAGAGGGGAACGGCTGCTCCGATTGGCCGTCCGCCGGGGCGCGCGACAGCCATCAGGGTGCTGAGCCCGATGATGGCGAGCAGCAGCGGATAGGCGGATTTTATCCAGAAGGCGGGTAGGGACAAGGCGGCGCTAAGATCCGGGCGCAGCCCGTGGCCGAGAAGGATCAGCGCTGCCGAGAGCAGCATGCCCGGCATCAGCGCTCCGACGAGAAGCCTCCCGAGCGCATCCTTGCGCACCGGCCGGAGATCCCGCACGAGATCGTCGATCAGCTCATTCACCTTTGCCATGATCGCCTCTCAATCTTGCTGCCAGTGCCTTGATACCTCTGTGGATGCTGACCTTGACCGTCGCCTCCGACCGTCCCGAATGCAGGGCGGCCTCGGCGATGGACCGACCGTCGAGCCGTACCTGTCGGATCGCCTCCGCCTGCCACGCGGGAAGGACGGCCAGCAGCCTTTGAATGTCTATCTGTGCGGCCACCGCATCCTCGCGGTAGCCGTCCGGGATGGCTTCCACAGCATCCAGCCCGACGTGACCACGTCCACCCGTCCTGCGGTGATGATCCACTAGCTTGTGCCGGGCGATAGTAAAAAACCATGCCGTGAAAGGTCGCTCCCGATCATACGTTATCCGCCGCTGGTGCAGCGCGAGCAGCGTCTCCTGCACTAGGTCGTCCACATCCGTTTTGTCCGCCCGGGCAAGGCGTCGCCCGTAGTAGTGTTCCAGCAGGTGCCGGAGCACATCAAGTAGGCACCGATAGGCCTTCTCGTCCCCATCAAGGGACAAGAGCATCAGCACCTTCAGCTCGGACTCGGTTACATCTGTCATGTCTCTGGGAGGCTCATACGGTGCAGTGCAGAAACGGTTACAGTGCATCTTGAAAAAAGCGAGCGAATTCCCGGTACGATCACATCGGCGTGATGCCTGTAACCGGATCAGCGTCTGGTCCGAATGAGTTTCCCGTGACCGTCGACGCAGTCCGCGTCCTGCACATCACCAGGAGATCCATCATGACCTATCGCCTCATGACCGCCACCGCCGCTATCATTCTGGGCCTCACCCTCTCGTTCGGTGCGACACAGGCCCAGACCAGCACGGACGCCATGAAGAAGCCGGACGCGATGAAGACCGAGGCCATGAAGCCTGATGCCATGAAACACGACGCCATGAAAGGCACCAAGGCCGACTGCACCAACAAGGCCGACATGGAAAAGGACAGCATGAAGAAAGCCGACATGATGAAGGGCTGCGACGCCATGTAAGTACTCCCGCTGCAGTGATCTTCGTCGTTTCCCGGTTCGTAGAACGTTCTGCAAGAGCCGGGGAACGACGTTTCCGGATCAGCCTTCGGACACGCAAGGTAGGTCTTGGTCACTGTCACGATATCACCGACCTCGGAGGGAACGTCATGTTCGGCTCATCTTCCACGACATCCGGTCAGCAAACGCTGATCCGCCGTCACAGCCTGACCGTGCGGCTGTCGCACTGGCTGAACGTGCTTGCAATGACAGTCCTTCTCGCTAGCGGATTGCAGATCTTCAATGCGCATCCGAGCCTATACTGGGGTCAGTATGGCGCCGATGACGATCCGTCTGTCCTGTCTCTGCAAGCCTTCGAGAACGATGGCGGTTTGAAGGGCGTCACGCGCGTCGGCCCTCTCTCGCTCGACACCACGGGCGTGCTCGGTGTGTCCGAGGTCGATGGCGAACCCACGGCGCGTGGCTTCCCAGCCTGGATCACGCTTCCCAGCTATCAGGATCTCGCCACGGGGCGTCGCTGGCACTTCTTTTTCGCCTGGGCCTTCGTCATCAACGGTCTTGTCTATCTCGCCTATGGCTTTGTATCGCGGCATTTCCGGCGCGATCTCGTGCCGACGAAAGCCGAGCTGACGCTCGCCCATCTCGGCCATGAGATCGCCGACCATTCCCGGCTGCGGTTTCCCAAGGGTGAGGAGGCGCGCCACTACAACGCCCTCCAGAAGATAACGTATCTCGTCGTCATCTTCCTAATGCTTCCGGGCATGATCCTGACCGGCCTCACCATGTCGCCGGGCTTCAACGCGTTCGCGCCCTTCCTGCTCGATCTCTTCGGTGGTCGGCAGTCCGCCCGCACGCTCCACTTCATCTTCGCGACATCGCTCGTTGCCTTCGTCGTCGTCCATATCGCCATGGTGCTGGCATCCGGCGTCTTCAACAACATGCGCTCCATGATCACGGGCCGCTACGCGATCCGTACGGAACCATCCCTCAAGGCATCAAAGACCGCGCCATGAACAATTTTCTCACTCGCCGCCGGTTTCTCATCGGCTCCACGTTGACCGCCTCGACGCTCGGTCTCGCCGGCTGCGACGCGCTGGTCGAAAACGGTAATGTCCAATCTGTAATCAAGATGGCGGAAAGCCTGACCATGCGGACGCAGCGGTTTTTGATTGGCGACACGGCGCTGGCACGTGAGTTCAGCGTGAGCGAGATCTCGCCGACGTTTCGTGCCAACGGAACCTCCATGCCGGACGGCGCAGAATACCAGTCGCTTCTCGCAAGCCACTTCGCGCAGTGGCAACTGCACGTCGGAGGGCTCGTCGAGCGCCCGGCAAGCATCTCGCTCGCCGCATTGAAGGCGATGCCGGCGCGCACGCAGATCACCCGGCACGACTGCGTCGAAGGTTGGAGTGCGATCGGCCAGTGGACGGGTGTGCCTCTTGGTGACGTGCTGCGCGCCGCAGGCCTGAAGAAGGACGCTCGCTACATCGCATTCCACTGTGCCGACGAATACGAAAAGACCCTCGACGGCAGCGGCTGGTATTATGAGAGCATCGACCTCGTCGATGCCTTCCACCCCCAGACCATCCTTGCCTATGCCATGAACGGCCGCGACCTGGAGGTGCCGCACGGCGCACCTTTGCGGCTAAGGGTCGAGCGGCAGCTCGGCTATAAGCAGGCGAAATATGTCATGCGCATCGAGGCCGTTGCCGATCTCAAGAACCTCTATGGCGGCAATGGCGGCTTCTGGGAGGATCGCGGCTACGAATGGTACGCCGGGATCTGAGGTTCTGCAGGCGGTCGAAACCGACCAGCCTTGCGAAACCGGCGAATAACACCCCGCATTCGCCGGACGTGACGACAGGGGATAAACAAGGAATGACACATGTCCTATCTCTCAAAAACCAGCATCGCGGCGCTGACGGGTGTCTTGATGGGCGCAACGCTCAGCACAGCCGTTCAGGCGGCCGACCAGATCCGGGTGCGCGGCGTCGTGGAAAGCCTCGAAGGCAATATGCTGTCGGTAAAAACCCGCGAGGGTACCGATGCGAAGATCATGCTGACCGACGGTTGGAAGGTCTCCAGCGTCGCCAAGGCCTCCATCGACGACATCAAGACCGGCGACTTTGTCGGCATTGCATCGTTGCCGACGGCCGAAGGCGGCGATGGTGCGCTCGAAGTGCTGATTTTCCCCGCAGCCATGAAGGGCACGGGCGAAGGGAGCTATGCCTGGGACCTGAAGCCGAACAGCTCGATGACGAACGCGACCGTTGCCAACGCCGTCAAATCCGTCGATGGCCAGACAGTGACGGTGACCTACAAGGGCAAGGAAAAGAAGATATCCATCCCCGCGGGCACGCCGGTCGTGACATTCGCACAGGCTGTTGAAGCAGATCTGAAGAGCGGCGCCACGGTATTCGTGCCGTCCGAGAAGGCCGCCGACGGCTCGATCTCAAGCAGCCGCGTCGTGGTTGGCACCAACGGAGTTCAGCCGCCGATGTAAGGCGTAAGCATATCTCGCCGCGAGCTTCATTTGCTTGCGGCGGGGTAACCGAGTTCGGTAGTCTAAGTGATACCTGCAAAATCTATGTCATACCAACCTCCATTGATGCTGACTCTCGGGGTTCCCAAAAGCCGACGAATCTGAATCGGTAGCGCAAACAGGAGGTTTGCGATGGGTTCAGCAATTTCTTTGCGATCAGACTTTCGCGGGGACGGG
>NZ_JAANCM010000025.1 GCF_011603255.1 Ferranicluibacter rubi
CCTCAATGCGCTTCTGCCGTCGTTGATGCTCGGCGTTCCTGTCGTGTCCTCGCCTGCGCAGAAGTTCGATCCGCATATGGCGTTTCGCATCCTGTCGGAGATGAAGGTGCGCAATGCCTTCATTCCGCCGACGGCCCTGCGGTTGATGAAGGCGGTAGAGAACCCTAAAGCGCAGTACGTCTTCGACCTGCGCACGGTGGGAGCGGCGGGAGAGGCGCTGGGGCGCGAGACCTTCGAGCAGGCGTCCAAGGCGCTTGGCGTCGAGATCGCCGAGTTCTACGGGCAGACGGAATGCAACATCGTCATTTCCTCCAGTGCCGCCTATGGCGTGCTGAAGTCGGGATCGATGGGCAAGGCGGCGCCGGGCCATGTGGTGGAGATCATCGACGATGACGGGCAGGTTCTGCCGCGGGGCGAGGTGGGGCAGGTTGCCGTGCGGCGGCCCGATCCGGTGATGTTCCTCGGCTACTGGGGAAACGCGGCGGCAACGCAGGCGAAGTTCATCGGCGACTGGATGACGACCGGGGATCAGGCCGTGATGGACGAGGATGGCTATATCAGCTTCTTCGGGCGGGACGACGATGTCATCACCTCGTCCGGATTTCGGATCGGGCCGAGCGAGGTCGAGGATTGCCTGGTCGGCCATCCCGCCGTCAGCATGGCCGCCGTCATCGGCAAGCCGGATCCGGTTCGCACCGAAATCGTGAAAGCCTATGTGGTGCTAGCCGAGGGTTATACCGCCTCGGACGTGCTGGCGGCGGCCCTTTCCGACTGGGTGAAGACGCGGCTGTCGATGCATGAATATCCGCGCGAGGTGGCGTTTGTGGATGCGCTGCCGCTGACGACGTCGGGCAAGATCATTCGGCGGCTGCTCAGGGACGCTGATGTCCGGGATCTAGCGGCTCGGGATGAGGGCGCGGCGTAGCAAGCGCTACCCTCGTCTTACCGGAAGCTCTTCGGCGTCAGCGCGCGCATCTTCTCGCGCAGCAGGCGGGCCATGTTGCGGGTGTTGCGGTAGAGGTGGAGCTGGGTCGCGACCTGGCGGACGTCGCGGTCGCGATTGGCGCGCAAGCCGATGACCAGGGTTCCCATCTCCTCGCGCTCTTTCCAGAACCGGCTCATGATCGGGTGATCGGGCACCGCACAGCTGTCGGACTTGAGGATGTTTGCATCGTCCAGATGCCACTCCGTCAGTTCGCGCAGCAGCAGCTTGCCGGGAGAGTAGCGGGCGTAGGTCTCGTCGTAGCCGGTTTTCCAGGTATAGGCTTCGCCGCCCATCATGAAGACCACCATCGAGGCGATGGCCACGCCATCGAGGTCGATCGTGTGGATGCGCACGGCATCGGCTTCGGCAAGATTGGTGATCGCTTCCCGGGCAAAAGCCGCGCGGTAGCGGTCCATGACGATCGCGGTGCGCTGGCGGCCCTTCCAGCCGGAGGCTTCCAGTGCGAGGAACTCTTCCATGCGCAGACGGACGTCTTCCGGCTGGCGCGCGACGGAATGGGTGACGGTGCCGAGGCGCGAGAGCAGGGTCCACTGGCGGCGCAGCTCGCGCAGATGGGCGGGGCTGATCGCGCGGCGCAGATAGGTTTCGCCATCGAGCAGGCTGTCGAGGACGGGCCGGCTGAACGTGTCGGTGACGGTGAGCGGCAGGTTGCGGCTGATGGCGACGGCGCGGACGAGACGGGCCAGCGGCCCCTTCAGGCGGATATCGGGCAGGACCAGGATCGGCGGCAGGCCCGCTTCGGGATTGGCCAGCGCATCGAAGAGGTTGTCGAGCGTTTCCGCGGCTTCTTCCGTATCCAAGAGCGGCGTGCCGAGCGGACCGAAGGGGTTGGACCAGGCGCGGATGATCGGCGAGCCGATGGCAAAGCCAGGCCTTTCCACGGAAAACGGCATTAGGAAACGCAGGCGGCTACGCGTCTCGCTACGGTCGCGGATGACGGCGAGCCGGACCACACGATCCTCGAGCCGGGGCATGGCCGGTGCCAGGAAGCGGCCGGAAAAGAAGACGTTCGGCTCGATGGCGCGGTTGGACAGGAAATCGAGTTCTTCCTGCAGGTCGTAGCCGGCACGGGCAGGGTAGACACAGAATTCGCGTCCCGGACGCCCGGTCCGCATCAGCGTGTCGGCCGGGATGTGGTCGTTGCCCAGTTGCCCGCGGCGGGGCAGCTGCGAGGGACGGCTGTTGGCGTCTGTCGGGAACTGGGGCGTGACGCTCATGGTCGGCTGGCCTCTGCATCCATCGGTCTTGTCGTCGTCTGGTCCACATCGAGAAGGCCCCTATCAGGAAGGGTGATATCGACCGGTCCGGACTGGGGAGCGGCAAAGGCGAAGAGCCGGATGCCGAAGGTGTGGCGCACGGCAAGGTGCAGCAATGTCGCCTCGACCATCATGGCGCCCGCCGTTGCCAGGGCAGCCCCCGTCAGCCCGAAGACGGGGATGAGGGTGACGTTGAGCGCGAGATTGGCGGCAAGGGCTGCGGCGTAGAGTTTGACGCAGAGCGCCTGCTGGCCGCCCATGGTGAGCAGCGCCTCCGCCGGGCCGATGAGCGCCTTGGCCATGATGCCGGCAAAGAGGATGGCCATCAGCGGGTAGCCGGAGAGGAAGGCGGGCCCGAAGAGGGAGAGAAGGAAGCTGCCGGATGCCAGGACGCAGCCCCCGACGAAGAGCGACGGCCAGAAGCACCATCTGGCGCTTTCGATGGCGATGGCAGACAGTTGCTGCCGATCGGGCTTGCCCATGCCCGATTTCCCCATTGCCGCGGAGAAACGCGGCGCGGCGGCAGCCTTGACGGCGAACATCACGAAATGGACGAGTGCCATCGTCTTGGCGGCGGCAAAGTAGATCGCGACGCTTTCCGGATCGAGCGCGATGCCGACGAGCACGACATCCGAGTTCGTCAGCATGAAGCCGAAGCCCTCGATGAGAAAGATCGGCAGGGCGACGCGCAGCCAGGTGCGGAATTCGAGGCGCAGCGGGCCGGCGAGATAGCGCTTGCGCAGGCGCCAGGTGAGAATGAAGAACTGCCCGACGCTCGTGACATAGGTGGCCACCATGGCGGCGATCATCGCGGTCCGTGCGGTGGACGGCTCGCCGGCCCAGACGGCGCCGACCATGAAGGCGAGGATGAGGACGGGCCGGACGATGTAGGTGGGGCTGAGGGCTGAGACCGCCCAGCTATGTGCCCGCGAGGTGCCGTCCATCACGTCGCCGAGCGCGATCATCGGCAGGGCGAAGATGCCGAGATATAGCGGCACGAGATAATAGCCGTTGACGAGATCTCCGAAGACGATCAGCCCGCCGATGCCGACGACCGCGAGCACGGTGGCCGACAGGAGGGCGAAGATGCGCACCGTCGCTGTCATGCCGCGGATTTCATCCAACGCGTTGACGGCGTGATATTGCGGCACGAAGCGAATGATGGCGGTGTGGAAGCCGAGGCAGGAGAGGTTGCCGAACAACACGACCAGAACCCAGACGAAAACGAAGATGCCGTATTCGAACTCGCCCATCATGCGCGCCATGATGATCTGCGAAACGAAGGCGATGCCGGCGCTGACCACGCGGATGGCGAAGGCGACGAGCGCCATGCGCTGGGCAAGATGCTTCGGGTCATCGCTGGTGAGCAGCGGCTCCAGCCGGCGCATGTGCGGCAGGAGCCGGTCTTTCAGACCCGGCGGCAGAATTCGTTCTGCCGTTTGACACGCTGCCATGAACACGAAACGCTACCCGACCTGTACGCAGTACGACAAGGCGGGATGATGCGGTATTGGCGTTAATATTCCGTTGGGATGGACGCTCGAATGGCAGGGATTACGCCCGGCTCAACGCCACGTTGAGGCCGAGCCCGACGAGGATCGTGCCGCCGATCTTCTGCATCAGGCGCTCGGCCCGACCCGAGGTGCGCAGCCGCGCGAGAACCGCTTCGGCAAGCAGGACGCAGACGATATCCGCTAGCGAAAACATCATGTTGACGATGGTGCCGAGCACGGCGAACTGGACCCAGACCGGGATGGCGGCCGAGGGATCGACGAACTGCGGCAGGAAGGCGAGGAAGAAGATGGCCGTCTTCGGGTTCAACACCTCGACCATCATGCTCTCCACGAAGGCGCGGCGGGCCGATTTCGGCGCAAGGCCCTGCACGGCACTCCCGTCGCCTTCGCTGCGGGCCGGCGTGCGGAACAGGACAATGCCGAGATAGACGAGATAGGCGGCGCCGGCGAGTTTGACGACCAGATAGGCCGTCGGGACGGCCTGGAAGAGCATGGACAGGCCAGCCGCTGCGGCGATCACGTGGACATAGCAGCCGAGATGGATCCCCAGCGTCGCCATGAGGCCTGCCCGCCGGCTGGCCGCGACGGTGCGGGCGGCGACATAGAGCATGGCTGGGCCCGGCAGAAAGGCAAACAGGCCTGCGGTGATGAGGAACGGAAGAAAGAGATCCAGAGATGTCATGATACGCCCCCTTGAAGAACACGATCATGACGCAGGCGGAGACGTGCAGCAAGGTGGTTGCGTCGTTTGGCCGAACGGAACCACGTGTGCCCGGTCTAGAGACCGATCATCCGAAAGCCAGTCTGCGCGCGTTCGATCCGGCCGAAGCCGTGGAGATGGCCGCCGCCGACGATCCATCCGTGTTGTGCGGCCTGTTCCAGCGTTGCAAGGCGGGTGGCTGCGCTCTGTACCGGGTCGAGATCGAAGACGAGGCCGAGCTTCGGATCGGCAAGCTGCAACTCGGCGATGTGAAGCGCATCCGCGAGGATCAGGAGGTCGTCTTCGCTGCCCTGCAGGCGGTAGCCCATCTGGCCCGGCGTGTGGCCGGGGAGGGGTACGGCCTCGATGCCCTCGAAGATCGGACCGGTGGACAGGCTGCGGATTCGTGCGCCATAGGCCCGTTGCATTTTGTCAGCTACGGTAAAGCCGCCCCGGCGCGCCTCCGATACGGTTTCGCGCAGAGCCGGATCGCCGAAAAAGGCGAGATCGGCGTGCGGCACGAGAATATCGGCGTTCGGAAAGTAAGCGGTGCCGTCGTCATTCAAGAGACCGTAGGCATGGTCGCCATGAATGTGCGTCAGCAGGACGCAGGTGATGCTCTCGGGCGTAAACCCCTTGGCCTCCATCGCAGGGCGGGCATGGCCGAAGCCCGGTCCCCAAGCCGTACCGGCTCCCGTGTCGATCAGCATGTCGCCGTCCGGGCTACGTAGCGCAAAGCAGTTGACGTCCAGCATCGTGGATGTCTTGCCCCATCGCACGACGGCCGAAGCAGAGGCCTCGGGGCCGTCGAGGTGATGGAGGTACTCGGCCTTCGCCTCGAAGAGACCGTCGTTGAAGACGAAGATTTCGTAACGGCCGATCTGCAGGGCTTCATCCTTCATGCTGCGAACCCCTGCATCTGTTCTTTTTTCTCAGGCCTCTGTGGCCTCGAAGGCGCCGTGGCAGTGCTTGTACTTCTTGCCGGAGCCGCAGGGGCAGGCCTCGTTGCGGGAAACGCGGCCCCAGGTGGCGGGGTTGGTCGGGTCGCGATTTTCCGGCGCGACCACGGCGACGTTGCGGTCATCGGCGAATTCGTCCTCGCCCGTCTGCGCATCGATGTGATGGCCGAACATTTCCGGCGGCTCGGGTTGCGGTGCCTGTGCCGCGTCGCGTACGAGTTCCACGCGCATCAGTTGTGCGGTGACGCCCTGACGCAGGTTGGTCAGGAGCGCCTGGAACAGTTCGAAAGCCTCGCCCTTGTACTCCTGCAGCGGATCGCGCTGGGCATAGCCGCGGAAGCCGATGACGGAGCGCAGGTGGTCGAGATTGACGATATGCTCGCGCCAGAGATGGTCGAGCGTTTGCAGCACGACGGAACGCTCGACATAGCGCATGATCTCCGGGCCGAAGCGTTCGGCGCGCTCCGAATTGGCCTGATCGGCCGCAGCTAGGACCCGTTCGCGGATGTCGTTCTCGTCGATGCCTTCCTCGGCGGCCCATGCGGCGATGGGCAGGTCGAGGTTGAGGGTTTCGCGGACGTCGTTGTTCAGGCCCTCGACATCCCACTGTTCGGCATAGGCTTTTTCCGGGATGCGCTTGGCGACGATGTCTTCGATGACCTCGTGGCGCATGTCGGCGACGGTTTCCGAGACGTCCTCGCTGTCCATCATCTCGATGCGCTGCTCGAAGATGACCTTGCGCTGGTCGTTCAGCACGTCGTCATATTTCAGGAGGTTCTTGCGCGTGTCGAAGTTGCGGGCTTCGACCTTTTTCTGCGCGCGCTCCAGAGCCTTGTTGATCCAGGGATGGACGATGGCCTCGCCTTCCTTCAGGCCGAGCTTCTGCAGCATGCTGTCCATGCGCTCGGAGCCGAAGATGCGCATTAGGTCGTCCTGCAGCGACAGGTAGAATTTCGAGCGGCCGGGGTCGCCCTGACGGCCGGAACGGCCGCGCAGCTGGTTGTCGATGCGGCGGCTTTCGTGGCGCTCGGTCGCAAGAACGTAAAGACCGCCGGCGGCAAGCGCCTTCTGCTTCAGCACCTGCACCTCGGCCTTGATGGCGGTTTCGCGCTGGTCGCGCTCGGGGCCCGGCTCCACGTCATGCAATTCGGCTTCGATGCGCATGTCGAGATTGCCGCCGAGCTGAATGTCGGTACCGCGGCCCGCCATGTTGGTGGCGATCGTCACCGCGCCGGGGACGCCGGCCTGCGAGACGATATAGGCTTCCTGCTCGTGATAGCGGGCGTTCAGGACCTGAAACCCGGTAAAGCCTTCGCGCTTGAGAAGGGCGGCCAGAAGCTCGGACTTTTCGATCGAGGTCGTGCCGACGAGCACCGGCTGGTTGCGTTCCTTCGCCTGGCGGATTTCCTCGACGATCGCTTTGAACTTCTCTTCCGTCGTCCGGTAGACCTCGTCATGGTCGTCGATACGCTGGATCGGCAGGTTGGTCGGCACTTCCACGACTTCGAGGCCGTAGATGTTGCCGAATTCTTCCGCTTCCGTCGAAGCCGTGCCGGTCATGCCGCCGAGCTTCTCGTACATGCGGAAGTAGTTCTGGAAGGTGATCGAGGCGAGGGTCTGGTTCTCGGGCTGGATCGTCACCTTTTCCTTGGCTTCCAGTGCCTGGTGCTGGCCTTCGGAATAGCGGCGGCCCGGCATCATGCGGCCGGTGAACTCGTCGATGATGACGATCTCGTCGCCGCGGACGATGTAGTCCTTGTCGCGCTGGAACAGCTTGTGCGCCTTCAGCGCGTTGTTGACGTGGTGGACGATCGCGACGTTCTCGACGTCGTAGAGTGTCTCGCCCTTGAGCAGCCCGGCATCGCGCAGCAGGTTTTCAAGCTTCTCGGTGCCGTCTTCGGAGAAGCTGGCCGAACGCTGCTTCTCGTCGATCTCGTAGTCGGCTTCGTCCAGCATCGGAATGAAGGCGTCGATGGTGGTGTAAAGTTCCGAGCGGTCGTCAAGCGGGCCGGAAATGATCAGCGGCGTGCGGGCTTCGTCGACGAGGATCGAGTCCACTTCGTCGACGATGGCGAAGAAATGGCCGCGCTGGACCATCTGGACCCGCTCGTACTTCATGTTGTCGCGCAGATAGTCGAAGCCGAGTTCGTTGTTGGTCGCGTAGGTGATGTCGCAGGCATAAGCCGCCTTGCGCTGGTCGTCGGTCAGGCCATGGACGATGACGCCCGTGGAGAGGCCGAGGAAGCCGTAGATGCGGGCCATGGTCGCCGAGTCGCGGCTGGCCAGGTAGTCGTTGACGGTGACGACGTGCACACCCTTGCCGGCAAGCGCGTTGAGATAGACGGGCAGCGTCGCAACGAGCGTCTTGCCTTCACCGGTCTTCATTTCGGCGATGGATTTTTCATGCAGGATCATGCCGCCGATCAGCTGCACGTCGAACGGGCGCAGGCCGAGCACGCGGCGGGCCGCCTCGCGGGCAACCGCAAAGGCCGGCACCAGCAGGTCGTCCAGCGTCTTGCCGGCGGCAATCTGCTCTCGGAACTCGACGGTCTTGGCCGCCAGGGCTTCGTCGCTCAGCGCCGCCATTTCAGGTTCGAGCGCGGTGATCGCGGCAACACGGGTGTTGTAGCCCTTGACGCGGCGATCGTTGGAGGACCCGAAGAGTTTGCGGGCTAGGCCGCCGAGACTGACCATTGAAGATGGTCCTTTCATGTGACGTCGGCGTTCCGCGCGTGGGTCTGAATTCCCGTCAACTGCGCCAAAACGCCCGGATCTTGTTCTGGACGCGAGGTTGCGTGACAGATAAGAGGGGGGTCGAATGATGTCAACGGGAGTTGCTGACCGACGTTTCGCTGAAAATGCCGGTTTTGCAAGGCTACACAACGGCCACATTCTGGTGTTTGTGAGGTCGGCAAGCCGGCCGCGAAGGGCGGATCCGGTACCCCATCGGGAAAGGTTTACGGAATGTTCAAATCCAGATTGCTCGCTGCCGTGGCGCTTGGCGCCGTGATCGCGATCCATGGGCCGGTGTTCGCCCAGGATGCCGCCGATCCGGTCGTCGCCAAGGTCGGCACTGCCGAGATCCACCAGTCCGAGCTCGATCTGGCGCTCGCGTCCCTCGATCCGCAGCTGGCCCAGCTTCCCGACGAACAGAAGCGTGCTGCCGCGCTTTCGGGCCTCGTGGACGTGAAGCTGCTGGCCAAGGACGCCGAAGCCGAAGGCGTGCAGAACAGCGAGGACTTCAAGAAGCGTCTCGCCTACCTGACCGATCGCGAATTGCACAACGCCTACTTCAAGAAGCACGTCGTCGATGCCGTTACGGCCGACGAGGTCAAGGCGCGCTACGAAAAGGAAATCGGCGCGATCAAGCCGCAGGAAGAGGTGAAAGCCCGCCACATCCTCGTGAAGACCGAGGAAGAAGCCAAGGCCGTCATCAAGGAACTCGACGCAGGCAAGGACTTTGCGACGCTTGCCAAGGAAAAGTCCACCGATCCGAACAAGGACGATGGCGGCGATCTCGGCTACTTCACCAAGGAGCGCATGGTGCCGGAATTCTCCGAAGCCGCCTTCGCGCTGGAGAAGGGCGCCTACACGAAGACCCCGGTCAAGTCGCAGTTCGGCTTTCACGTGATCCTGCTCGAGGACAAGCGTCTGCAGCCGCCGCCGCCGCTCGATCAGGTCGAGCCGCAGGTCAAGCAGCTCGTCATGCGCGACAAGTATCTGGCACTTCTGGCCGATGCCAAGAAGGATGCCGGCGTCGAGATCAGCGATCCCGCGCTCAAGAAGGCCTATGACGAAGCCAACAAGGCCGAGGACGCCGGCGCGACCGAAGGCGACGCCGTCGAAGGCGCCAACTAAGCTGGAGCCGAGGCTTGGGGCGGTCCGGTCCTCCCAGTGAGGATCGGGGCCGCTTTGCCCCCTCACGCTTCCTGTGCACCGGTCTGTCACGCTGCTGTGACAACCGTCCATCATGAGTGAAAATCCCGAAGGCGATCCTTCGGGATTTTCGTTTGCCGAACCTGCCCTGTACCGTCTCCTCATCCCGTCAGCCCTCTCAGCGAAGGTCCTTTCATGTCCGGTTCCGTTTCCCCGCTTGCCCCGAAAACCTTCGCCGAGATGCCGCCGGTGCGCGGCGTGCGCATGGCGACGGCCGAAGCCGGCATCAAGTACAAGAACCGGACGGACGTGCTGATGATGGTGTTCGACGCGCCGGCCTCGGTCGCCGGGGTGTTCACCCGCTCGCTTTGCCCGTCGGCCGCCGTCGATTTCTGCCGGCAGAACCTGTCCGGTGGCGTTGCCCGTGCCGTTGTTGTCAATTCCGGCAACGCCAATGCGTTCACCGGCGCCAAGGGCCGTGCCGCGACGGAG
Source organism: Ferranicluibacter rubi (assembly GCF_011603255.1). Classification (GTDB taxonomy): domain Bacteria; phylum Pseudomonadota; class Alphaproteobacteria; order Rhizobiales; family Rhizobiaceae; genus Ferranicluibacter; species Ferranicluibacter rubi. Next base: position 9,804 of record NZ_JAANCM010000025.1, read on the forward strand.
CTGACCGGCCAATCTGCGGCCGAGGCGGTGGGTTGCTCGACGGGCGAGGTGTTTCTCGCCTCCACAGGCGTGATCGGTGAGCCGCTGGATGCCACCAAGTTTGCCGGCGTGCTCGGCGATATGAAGGACCGGGGCACGGAAGATTTCTGGTTCGAGGCCGCCAAGGCGATCATGACCACGGACACCTATCCGAAGGTTGCGACCCGCTCGGCGACCATCGGCGGCGTCACCGTGACCATCAACGGCATCGCCAAGGGTGCCGGCATGATCGCGCCCGACATGGCGACGATGCTGTCCTTCGTCGTCACCGATGCCGACATCGGGCCACAGGCCCTGCAGGCTCTTCTCTCGGAAGGTGTCGGTCCTTCCTTCAATTCGGTGACCGTGGATAGCGACACCTCGACGTCGGACACGCTGATGCTGTTTGCGACGGGGGCTGCCGCTGCCGACGGGCAGGCGCGCATCGAGGATGCTTCGGATGCGGCACTCGGTGACTTCCGCGAGGCGCTGAATGCCGTGCTGTTCGACCTTGCTTTGCAGGTCGTGCGGGACGGCGAGGGTGCGCGCAAAATGGTGGCCATTACGGTGGAAGGCGCGGAAAGCGACGCCGCTGCCAAGCGCATCGGCCTGTCGATCGCCAACTCGCCGCTCGTCAAGACGGCGGTGGCGGGTGAGGACGCCAATTGGGGCCGCGTGGTCATGGCCGTCGGCAAGGCCGGCGAGAAGGCCGACCGCGACCTGCTCGCCATCTGGTTCGGCGATATCAGGGTCGCCGTCAACGGCGAGCGCGACCCGGCCTATTCCGAAGCGGCCGCGTCCGCCGTCATGAAGGAGCAGGACATCGCCATCAAGGTGGAGATCGGGCTCGGCGCGGGCACAGCGACGGTCTATACCTGCGACCTGACCAAGGAATATATCGAAATCAACGGCGATTACCGGAGCTGATCGCGAGATCGGGCTTGAAGGATTGCCGACCGGACATGCCGATGCTGGATGAGACGACACGATTGAGGCTGCCACTGGTGCGGCGGCTTGAGGCGATCGGCTTTCGGGCCTGGCCGGCTGCAACCGCGCAGTATGACGGCAGCTGGCTGGTGCGGATGACGCCCGGACACGGTTCGCGCCGGCTGAATTCGATCAATCCGCTCGACCCGCATGACGGCAGCGACATGGCGGGCCGGTTGGAGCGGGCCGCGCGTCAGTTTCGCGACGCTGGCCTCGTGCCGACCGTGCGGCAGACGCCGCTGACGCCGCCCGGCCTCGTCGCCCATCTCGATGCGATGGGCTGGACGCGCTTTTCCGAAACGATCGTCATGACCGTCGATATCCCGCCGAATCCGGCGAGCGACGAGCTTGGTCATGTGCCGTTGCGCGATGTCGCCCGATTCGTGGAGGCGCGGATGGCGATCGCCGGCGACCCGCCGGAAACCAAGGTGGCGCTGACCTCCGTTATCGAGGCGATCCGGGCGGAATGCGGGCTGTTTCTGTTTGAGGATGTCGGCCAAGGGCCGACGGCGGTCGCGCTGGCGGTGCAGGATTACGACCTTGCGGGGCTATTGCTGGTCGCCGTTCGGCCCGAGCGTCGCGGCGAAGGCATCGGCCGCGACATCGTCGGCGCCAGCCTGCGCTGGGCGCGGCTGAAAGGTGCGCGCAAGGCGTGGCTGGCCGTCGAGGCCGAGAATGCCCCGGCGCTGGCGCTCTATCGTGGGCTCGGCTTCACCGAGGCCTACCGTTATCTCTATCGAACGCCTGCGGGAGAATGACTATGGATAACGCTCAGCCTCGTCGGCTGCTGCTCGTTGCCGCCTGCGCCCTCATCGATGGTGACGGCCGCATTCTGCTTGCGCAGCGGCCGGAGGGCAAATCCATGGCGGGTCTCTGGGAGTTTCCCGGCGGCAAGGTCGAGACGGGCGAGACGCCCGAGGAGACGCTGATCCGGGAACTGGAGGAGGAGCTGGGCATTCGCACCAAGGTGGCCTGCCTCGCGCCGCTGACCTTCGCCAGCCATGCCTATGAGGACTTCCATCTGCTGATGCCGCTCTATGTCTGCCGCCGCTATGAGGGCGTGCCGCAGGGGCGGGAGGGGCAGGCGCTGAAATGGGTGCGGGCGAAGGCGCTGCGCGACTATCCGATGCCGCCGGCCGACGAACCGCTCATTCCCTATCTCATGGATCTTCTGTAGCTGCCTGCCGTTTGCGCGTAAGGTCGCCCTATCCAAAAAACCTTTCCAACTTCTTCCTAAATGCGGAGAAGGAAAGGCATTTTCGGGGCAGTCCTGTCTGTGCGTTAATGGAACGTTTATCTCCAACCGGCACAATGGCCAGCACGTGATGCCGAGTCGCGCCGCCCTTCGGGAGGATGGGACCGGTGCGCGGCGATCGAGGACGGAACCGAGCATTCCGCCGCGTCGGAAAGGCAAGAGGCAGGCCATGGTGGACGATGATTTCTGGAGAACGGTTCAGGACAAAGACCTGACGAAGGGTGAGTACCGGCGCACCGGCGTGCTCAATCTCGCGCTGCTGTTCGGGACGGCCGTCATCGCGCTGACGCTGATCCTCACCCCGATGATGGCCAGCAAGAATACCACCAAGGTTCTCGCAAACGCGCCGATCGACTACGACACCATCTCGACTGGCTCCATTCCCGACGACAAGGCGACCAAGCGCTATACCGTACGCCGCAGCGTCCTGCAGGAGATGCCGGGCGCCGTCTGCATCGTCAATGGCGATGGCGGCAAGAGCGGATGCTGATGAAAACCGGTCTGGAGAGAGCGTCCGCGATGCACCTGTTTCAGCGATTCCTCTCCGACCGCAGTGGTGCGACCGCCATCGAATATGGTCTGATCGGCGGCATTCTCGCCGTCGCCATCATCGCCGGTTTCGGGGCGATGACGCAGCAACTGACGAATGTCTTCAACACCGCCACGGATGCCCTCGCGAAACCATGAGGCGTCAAGGACTTCCGTCGTTGCCCTTTGCGCCGCTGCCGGATGTCCCCTCCACCTTCAAGGCATCCGCCAGACGCATCTTCGCCGAACCCGGCGCCAGCGGCTTCTGCTGGCTTTCATGCGGCGCCCAGCCCGAGAGATATATGACCGAGAACGTCGCGCGGATGCGGCCGTCCGGGTCTGCAAAGCGCTCGGCATAAAGCTCCGCGGCGCGCAGGAAGACCGCACGGGACAGGGGCTTGCGGCTGCGGGCAATCAGCGTGTTGGTCATGCCCATGGCACGCAGATCCTTCATCAAGGCAAACAGCGAGGCATAGCGTACCGTATAGGTTTCCGTATCTGTGACGGGCAGGGCGAAGCCTGCGCGCTGCAGAAGGGCGCCGATGTCGCGGACGTCGGCGAAGGGAATGACGCGCGGGCTGGCACCGCCGGTGATCTCGCTTTCGGCGGCCAGCAGCACCTCCCGCAGTTCCTGCAATGTGCCGTTGCCGGGAATGGCCGCGAGGAACAGGCCGTCCGGCGCCAGCGCCCGCCGGACCTGGATGAACACGCCGGGCGTGTCGTTCGTCAGATGCAGGGACAGCGGTGACACGACGAGATTGGCGCTGGCCGGAGCAACCGGCACGGTTTCCAGCGGCGCTACGGTCACGCCTTCCGTTCCGCCGAAGGCGTTGTCCGTCTCGATACGTGTCAGCGTGCCGATCTTGCCGGTCGCCATCAGGGCGCGGGCGGTGACGCCGGTATAGCCATGAAGCTCCACTGCCGTCTCGAACCGGCGCTCCACCACCGCGAGCCGTTCGGCGAGATCCTCCGCCACGATGTCGAGCAGGAACTGCGCCTTCTCATCGCCGGCCTTCAGCGCACGCAGGCGCCGGGCTTCCACAAGAGGCTGGTCAAATACGATATCCACGATAGTCTCCTAACTCTCGGCCTATATCATCGCCGGCGCGCGGCTGCGCAAGAGCGAGCGCCATCTTCTAACGGTCGAGAGGGCGGAAGGACGCATCGGGGCTATGGATGGTGAGTGGCGAATTCTGGAAACGACCAACCGGACGGTCGCCAGCTCCATCGCTAGCCGGGGGACGCCCGGTGGTGTTGATCCCGATCCGGCCGATCCGCTGCCGGGCCGGGGCACGTCCTTTTGGGAACGGTTCGTCGCGCGCCTTCTTGCCGCTGGCCGGGGGGCGGCCGATCTTCTCTATCCGCCGGTCTGTCGCGGCTGCGGCCGCTTCGTGCAGCGGCATGCTGCCGTGTGCCCGGCCTGCTGGGCGAGCCTTCGCCTGATCGAGCGGCCGTTCTGCGAGGTGCTCGGCGTGCCCTTCTCTCACGATCTCGGGCGCGGCATCCTCTCGGCCGACGCCATCGCCAACCCGCCGCCGTTTACGCGCCTGCGCTCGGTGGCGATCCACACGGGCATCGCCCGCGATCTCGTGCATGCGCTGAAATATACCGACCGGACCGACCTTGCGCCGATGATGGCGGCGTGGATGCTGCGGGCCGGCGAAGGGGCGGTGGAGGCGGCGGATGCGATCGTTCCGGTACCGCTGCACAAATACCGGCTCTGGTCGCGGCGGTTCAACCAGTCGGCGGAACTGGCCCGGGCGCTCGCCCGTCTCTCCGGCCGGCCGATGCTGGCGACCGCGCTGGTGCGGCAGCGGCGCACGATGCGGCAGGTAGGGCTGGGCGCAACGCAGCGGCAGGACAATGTGCGCGGCGCCTTCATGGTGACGGAGGCGGGCCGGTCGCTCGTCTTCGGCCGGCATATCGTGCTCGTCGACGACGTCTATACCACGGGTGCCACGGTTGCCGCGGCGACGCGGGCGCTGAAGAGGGCCGGGGCGCGCGAGGTGACGGTTTTGACCTTTGCAAGAGCCGTGACCGTGCTTATATGACCGAAGGACGACAGGCGGCAGGGCCATGACGGTTTCCTGCTGGACGTGTCGGATATCGCAGCGCACCGGCGCTCTGCCGGTCCGAAAACAGGTGTCGTAGATGGCTTCCGTCGTACTCTATACCCGTCAGGCCTGCGGCTATTGCGCCGCCGCCAAGACGCTTCTTTCCAACAAGGGCGTCTCGTTCGAGGAGCATGATGCGACCTATTCGCCGGATCTCCGCAAGGAGATGATCGAAAAGGCGAATGGTGGCTCGACGTTCCCGCAGATCTTCATCAACGGCACTCATGTCGGTGGCTGCGACGATCTGCATGCGCTCGACAAGGCCGGCAAGCTCGACCCCATGCTGGCAGCCTGAGGACATCAGCGCCATGACCCTCCGCGTCGCCGCCATCCAGATGTGCTCCGGCACCGCGCCTGAACGAAATGCTGCAACCATGGCCGAACTTGTTCGCGATGCGGCGAGCAAGGGCGCCACCTATGTGCAGACGCCGGAAATGACCGGTGCGCTGCAGCGCGACCGCGCGGCCCTGCGTGCCGCGCTGCGCGGCGAAGACGACGATGTGATCGTGCGCACGGCGCGCGCGCTTGCTGCCGAACTCGGCATTCACCTGCATATCGGCTCGACCGCCATCGGCCTTGCCGACGGGAAGATCGCCAATCGCGGTTTTCTGTTCGGTCCGGATGGTGCGAAGATCTGCCATTACGACAAGATCCACATGTTCGACGTCGATCTCGACAATGGCGAGAGCTGGCGCGAAAGCGCCGCCTACACGCCGGGTGAGACGGCGCAGGTTGTCGATCTTCCATTTGGTCAGCTCGGTTTTTCGATCTGCTACGATGTGCGCTTCCCCGAGCTTTTCCGCCGGCAGGCCGTAGTGGGTGCGCAGATCATGACCGTTCCCGCTGCCTTCACGCGTCAGACCGGAGAAGCGCACTGGGAGATCCTTTTGCGCGCGCGTGCCATCGAGAACGGCTTCTTCCTCGTCGCGGCGGCGCAGGGCGGTGTGCATGAGGACGGGCGCGAGACCTTCGGGCATTCGATGATCGTGGATCCCTGGGGTCGTATCCTCGCCGAAGCCGGCCCGAGCGGCGCAGCCGTCATCACGGCCGATATCGATATCGCCGCCGTTGCCGCTGCACGTGGCAAGATTCCGAACCTGAAGAACGCCCGCGACTTTTCGGTGGCGTCCGCAGGTGACAGTGCTCCTACGACCGGGGGCGTCGCCGCGTGATCCGTTATGCGCTGACCTGCGACAAGGGCCACGGCTTCGAGGGCTGGTTCGGGTCGAGTGCCGATTTCGAGGCGCAATCGGAAAGCGGACTGGTGACCTGTCCGATCTGCGGCACGGCATCGGTCAACCGGGCGCTGATGGCGCCGGCGCTCTCGACCGGGCGGCGCAAGGACAAGCAGCGCGGCCTGATGATGGATCAGGCGCAGCAGGTGGCGATCTCCAAGATTCGTGAGATGGTGTCCACCATTCGCGCCAATGCCGATGATGTCGGCGAGAAGTTTCCCGAGGAAGCCCGCAAGATCCACTATGGGGAAGTCGAGGCCCGCGGTTTGATCGGCCGCGCGACGGTGGAAGAGGCGCGGGCGCTGATCGAGGAGGGCATCGACGTCGCGCCGCTGCCCATCCTGCCCGACGAGGTCAACTGACGGCGCCGTCGTCTGGCCGTTTGATCAGTCGCGTGGGCGCTTGGCGATCATCATGTAGTTGACGTCCATATCCTGCGACAGGTTCCACTGGTTCGTGAACGGGCTGAAGAAGACGCCGGTGCGCTCCGTGATCGTGAGCCCCGATGCCGAGAGTGGCTTTTCGATCTCTTCCGGCCGGACCAGTTTTTCATACTGATGCGTGCCGCGCGGCAGCCAGCGCAGGACGTTTTCGGCGGCGAAGATGGCGAGCGCTGCGGCCTTCATTGTGCGGTTGATCGTGGCAACGACCATCATGCCGCCAGGGCGGACCATCGAGGCGCAGGTGGACAGGAAAAATTCGACATCGGAAACATGCTCCACGACTTCCATGTTGAGCACGATATCGAACGTCTCGCCGGCCTCTGCCAGCGCTTCGGCGGTGACCGCGCGGTAATCGACGGAGACGCCGCTGCCGGCCGCATGCGTCTGCGCAATGCGGATGTTCTTCTCGGAGGCATCGGCGCCGACGACGTCCGCGCCCATGCGCGCCATCGGCTCGGAGAGCAGACCGCCGCCGCAACCGATATCGAGGAGGCGCAGGCCCTCCAGCGGACGCGGCGCCTTGGGGTCGCGCCCAAAGGTTTCGGCGGCGCGATCGCGGATATAGCCGAGGCGGACGGGATTGAACTTGTGCAGCGGCTTGAACTTGCCATGCGGGTTCCACCACTCCGCGGCCAGCGCCGAGAAGCGATCGACTTCGGACTGGTCGATGGTCGTGCGGGCCGCGTCTGTCATGATGTCGTCTCCGGAAAACTCAGGCGTCATCCGTGAAGTCGTCCGGCACCTGGCTCTTGTCAAGGGCTGCGAGATGAAGACCCTTCCTCCGTCGATGGCGTGCCGTCAATGCCACCCCTATGCCATTGCACGTTTCCGGCAACTTCGCTATGGAACCGCCAACTTCGGCAGGCGCGCGGCGCGCGCAATCTCTGGTACCGGTAGAGGCAGATGGCACGCATCGTGATGAAATTCGGCGGAACCTCCGTCGCGGACATGGATCGCATCCGGGTCGTCGCCCGCCATGTGAAACGCGAGGTGGATGCCGGGCACGAGGTGGCCGTCGTCGTTTCCGCCATGTCGGGCAAGACGAACGAGCTCGTCGGCTGGACGCGCGATGCCTCGCCCATGCACGATGCCCGCGAATATGACGCGGTCGTCGCGTCCGGTGAGCAGGTGACGTCGGGGCTGCTCGCGATCGCGTTGCAGCACATCGGCATCAACGCGCGTTCCTGGCAGGGCTGGCAGATCCCGATCCGCACCGATAATGCGCATGGTGCCGCGCGAATCATGGATATCGATGGTTCAGACCTCATCCGCCGCTTCGGCGAGGGCCAGGTCGCCGTTATCGCCGGTTTCCAGGGTATCGGTCCGGATAACCGGATCGCGACGCTCGGTCGCGGCGGCTCGGACACGAGCGCGGTCGCCATCGCGGCTGCCGTCAAGGCGGATCGTTGCGACATCTACACCGATGTGGACGGCGTCTACACGACGGACCCGCGCATCGTGCCGAAGGCGCGCCGCCTGAAGAAGATCGCGTTCGAGGAAATGCTCGAAATGGCATCGCTCGGCGCCAAGGTGCTGCAGGTGCGCTCGGTCGAGCTTGCCATGGTGCACAAGGTCCGCACCTTCGTGCGCTCCAGTTTCGAAGACCCGGACGCGCCCGGCATGGGCGATCTTTTGAACCCGCCGGGAACGCTGATTTGTGATGAGGAAGAGATCGTGGAACAGGAAGTCGTAACCGGCATCGCCTATGCCAAGGATGAGGCGCAAATTTCGCTGCGGCGTCTGGCCGATCGCCCGGGTGTCTCCGCCGCGATCTTCGGCCCTCTCGCCGAAGCGCACATCAATGTCGACATGATCGTCCAGAACATTTCCGAGGACGGATCGAAGACCGACATGACCTTCACCGTGCCGGCCGGCGATGTGGACAAGGCGTTGCGCGTGCTCGACGCGGAGAAGAGCAAGATCGGGTTCGACGTCATCCAGAACGAATCGGGTCTCGCCAAGGTGTCGGTCATCGGCATCGGCATGCGCAGCCATGCAGGCGTTGCGGCGTCGGCTTTTCGGGCGCTCGCTGAAAAGGGCATCAACATCAAGGCGATCACGACCTCGGAAATCAAGATTTCCATCCTGATCGACGGTGCATATGCCGAATTGGCCGTTCGGACTTTGCATTCCGTCTACGGGCTGGATAAGACTTAAGCGAAGCGGCCGAAGTGCTGCCGGCCCGGGGTGCCTGCACCCCCACTCTTTGATCGGGGAGACGTTGCGCGATGAGAGACCTGTCCGGTCCACGCGTTCTTCTCAAGCGGCTGCGCGAACTGATGGCGGAGCCGCTGGAGCCGCAGGAGCGGCTTGACCGGATCGTGCGCCAGATCGCGCAGAACATGGTCGCGGAAGTCTGCTCGGTCTATGTGCTGCGCTCCGATGGCGTGCTCGAACTCTACGCCACCGAAGGCCTGAACAAGGACGCTGTGCACCTAGCCCAGTTGCAGATGGGGCAGGGCCTCGTCGGCACGATCGCCGCCAGCGCGCGTCCGCTCAATCTCTCCGACGCCCAGTCGCACCCCGCCTTCACCTACCTGCCGGAAACGGGCGAGGAGGTCTATCACTCCTTCCTCGGCGTGCCGATCCTGCGCACCGGGCGGTCGCTCGGCGTTCTCGTCGTGCAGAACAAGGCAAGCCGCACCTATCGCGACGACGAGGTGGAAGCGCTCGAGACCACCGCCATGGTGCTGGCCGAAATGGTCGCGACCGGCGAACTCAAGAAGATCACGCGGCCCGGTCTCGAACTCGATCTGTCGCGTCCGGTCACCATCGAGGGCTCCGGGTTCAACGAGGGCGTGGGCCTTGGCTATGTCGTGCTCCACGAACCGCGCATCGTCGTCACCAATCTGCTGAACGACGATACGGACAAGGAGCTTTCGCGGCTCGGTGAAAGCCTGGGCTCGCTGCGCATCTCCATCGACGACATGCTGTCGCGGCGCGATGTGTCCATGGAGGGCGAGCACCGCGCGGTGCTCGAGGCCTACCGGATGTTTGCGCATGACCGCGGCTGGGTGCGCAAGCTGGAGGAGGCCATTCGCAACGGTCTGACGGCGGAGGCGGCCGTCGAGCGTGTGCAGAGCGAGACCAAGGCGCGGATGATGCGCCTGACGGACCCGTATCTGCGCGAGCGCATGCACGATTTCGACGATCTGGCGAACCGGCTGCTGCGGCAGTTGACGGGCTATGGTGCGCGCGTCTCGGACAAGGATTTCCCGGTCGATGCCGTGGTCGTCGCGCGGGCTATGGGGGCGGCCGAGCTGCTCGACTATCCCCGCGAGAATATTCGTGGCCTCGTGCTGGAAGACGGCGCGGTGACGAGCCACGTCGTCATCGTCGCGCGTGCCATGGGCATTCCGGTCGTCGGCCAGGCGGCGGGTGCCGTGGCGCTGGCCGAAAACGGCGATGCGATGATCATCGACGGGGACGATGCCAAGGTGCATCTGCGGCCGATGGCCGATCTGCAACGGGCTTATGAAGAGAAGGTGCGTCTGCGCGCGCGGCGGCAGGAGCAGTTCCGGGCGCTGCGCGGCGTCGAGCCGATCACCAGGGATGGCAGCCGCATCAAGTTGCAGATGAATGCCGGCCTGATGGTGGATCTGCCGCAGCTGGACGAATCGGGTGCCGAGGGCATCGGCCTGTTCCGCACCGAGCTGCAGTTCATGATCGCTTCGACCATGCCGCGCATGGAGGAGCAGGAGGCCTTCTACCGCAACGTCCTGAAGCAGGCGGCCGGCAAGCCGGTGACCTTCCGCACGCTTGATATCGGCGGCGACAAGGTGGTGCCTTATTTCCGCGCTGCGGAAGAGGAAAACCCGGCGCTCGGCTGGCGGGCGATCCGCCTGTCGCTCGACCGGCCAGGCCTCTTGCGCACGCAATTGCGCGCCATGCTGCGGGCGTCCGCGGGCCAGGAACTGCGCATCATGTTGCCGATGGTAACGGAGGTTTTCGAGCTGAAGGCGGTGCGCGAACTGCTGCAGAAGGAAATCCAGCGGCAATCGAAGGTCGGCGAACAGCTGCCGCGCAAGCTGCAGTTCGGCGCCATGCTCGAAGTTCCCGCACTGCTCTATCAGCTGGACGAGCTAATGAGCGAGGTCGACTTCGTCTCGGTCGGTTCCAACGACCTGTTCCAGTTCACTATGGCAGTGGATCGCGGCAATTCGCGCGTGTCGGACCGCTTCGATGTGCTCAGCCGGCCGTTCCTGCGGATGCTGCGCGATATCGTGCGCGCCGGCGAGCGCAACACCACGTCCGTCACGCTCTGCGGCGAGATGGCATCGAAGCCGCTCTCGGCCTTGGCGCTGCTCGCTATCGGCTTCCGCTCCCTGTCGATGTCGCCGACGGCCGTCGGGCCGGTCAAGGCGATGCTGCTGGCGACGGATCTGGCAAGGCTTTCGCCGGAGCTGAACGCGCTACTGGACGATACGAAGGGAACGCGCACGCCGCGGGAACTGTTGAAGGCGTTTGCGGCGGAGAACGAGATTCCGTTGTAGGGCTGGGGCTTTGGGGTGGCTAAGGAAGACCCTCTCTGCCCTGCCGGGCATCTCCCCCACAAGGGGGGAGAAGACTCGGAGCACCCGCTCGTGCTCCCGCCTTTTCACGGGAAGCGGACCTCAAGTATAAACGGCTGAAGCTGGGCGAGGGGTAGCCCCAAGTCTTCTCCCCCTTGTGGGGGAGATGCCCGGCAGGGCAGAGAGGGTTTTTTCCTTTCTGACATTCGATCATTTGCCGCGCAGCGGCCTGGAGTAAGCATTGGCCACACTACCCATAGAAAAGATGCGGGAGCTGGAGCGGCGGTTCGGGGAAATCGAGGCGCGGATGTCGGCGGGGCCAGCGGCCGATGTCTATGTGAAGCTCGCATCGGAATATTCCGAGCTGCAGCCCGTCGTCGCCAAGATCCGCCAGTACGAGAAGGCCGGCGCGGAGCTTGCCGATATCGAGGCGCTGCTGTCCGACAAGGCGACCGATCGCGAGATGCGCGACCTTGCCGAGATGGAAAAGCCGGAGATCGAGGAACGGCTGGAAACGCTCGGAAGCGAGATGCAGATCCTGCTTTTGCCGAAGGATGCCGCCGACGAGAAGAGCGCCATCCTCGAAATCCGCGCGGGAACCGGCGGTTCGGAAGCCGCACTTTTTGCCGGCGATCTCTTCCGCATGTATGAGCGTTACGCCGCTGACAAGGGCTGGAAGGTCGAGGTGCTCAGCGCCAGCGATGGCGATGCCGGCGGGTTCAAGGAAATCATCGCGACGGTGACCGGGCGCGGCGTTTTCTCCAAGCTGAAGTTCGAATCGGGCGTGCATCGCGTGCAGCGCGTGCCGGATACGGAAACGCAGGGGCGCATCCACACCTCCGCCGCCACCGTCGCCGTGCTGCCGGAGGCCGAGGATATCGACATCGAGATCCGCGCCGAGGACATCCGGATCGACACGATGCGCTCGTCGGGTGCGGGTGGCCAGCACGTCAACACCACGGACAGCGCGGTGCGCATCACGCATATGCCGTCCGGCATCGTGGTCACGAGTTCGGAAAAATCGCAGCACCAGAACAAGGCGAAAGCCATGCAGGTTCTGCGCTCGCGCCTCTACGACATGGAGCGGCAGAAGGCCGATAGCGAGCGGTCAGCCTCCCGCAAGAGCCAGGTCGGTTCCGGCGACCGGTCCGAGCGCATCCGCACCTATAATTTTCCGCAAGGGCGAGTAACCGATCACCGCATCAACCTGACGCTCTACAAGATCGACCGGATGATGATGGGCGAGATCGACGAGGTGGTGGACGCGCTTTTGGCCGATTATCAGGCTGATCAGCTCGCCCGTCTCGGCGAACAGCAGGGCTGACCGTGAGCGACACGATCGACAGCCTGCTCGCCGAGGTGCGCGCGGCGCTCCGGCAGGCGGATTTCGACGATCCGGCGCAGGAAGCACGCATTCTCGTCGGCGGTCTGCTCGGCCTGACGCCGACAGGGCTGATGAGCCGCGGCGGGGAGGCCGTGGCGGCGGACAAGGCGGCCTTGATCCGGGCCGGGATCGCGCGGCGGCTGGCCCGCGAGCCGCTGCACCGCATTCTCGGCGCGCGGGATTTCTACGGGCTGACCCTGTCGCTCTCGCCGGAAACGCTGGAGCCACGGCCGGACACGGAAACGCTTGTCGAAGCCATGCTGCCGCACGTGCGGGCAACGGTCGCGCGGGTCGGGCAGTGTCGAATCCTCGACCTCGGCACGGGCACGGGGGCGATCTGCCTGGCACTTTTGAGCGAGGTTTCCGAGGCCATGGGCGTCGGCGTCGACCTTTCCGAGGATGCACTTGCGACCGCCGCCGCCAATGCGCGGGCTCACGGTCTCTCCGATCGTTTCCGGACCATGCGGAGCGACTGGTTCGGGACGATCGACGGGCGTTATCATCTCATCGTCTCGAACCCGCCTTACATCCGCTCGGATATCATCGACGGGCTGGACCCGGAGGTCCGGCTTTTCGATCCCATGCTCGCGCTCGATGGCGGGACGGACGGGCTGGATGCTTACCGTATGATCGCCGCGCACGCGGCCGCCTTTCTCGAAGATGAGGGCATGGTCGGGCTGGAAATCGGCTTCGACCAGAAGGACAGCGTGACGCAGATCTTTGACGCAGAAGGTTTCGAGAGAACGGCTTTCCTGCGCGATCTCGGTGGAAACGACCGCGTGCTTGTCTTTCGCCGTGCTATGCTGGCAAGCCATACGCTGTAGGCCTTCCAGCCTGTTGAAAACAGGCCGTTTACTGCCTTGGCAATGCGATGTTCTTTTCGCAGACGCAAAGAAAAGGCTTGGAATTGGCGGGGAAGCCGGATAGGTTGCCGCCACGCACTGAGCAGACGGTCAAAGATGTCAGGATTCGTTCCGGTCAGACCTCTCCGCAGGGAATGCTCTTTTGACACAAGAGCTTGGGTCGACAGTGCCTAGTGCGGGTACCTGTTAATTTGACGCCAACCAGCGAGATGCCTTTTCAGGCTGCTGGGTCGCGGCGTGCCTTCTCGTTCCGACTCCCCTTATGTCGGGAGCTGCGAGGAGGTGTTTACCACGATGGCCGGAGCCATGAGGCCGGACGCCATATGAACCATCATGATCAAGAGATTTCGGGTGACGATAGGATGAGGCCAGGACAGCAGAACAAGCGCGGCCGTGGGCGTAACAACAATAATAATAACAACAATAACAATGGCGGCGGCGGCGGCGGTAACAACAATCATAACCGGAAGGGGCAGAACCCGCTCACCCGGACCTATGACAGCTCCGGCCCCGACGTGAAGATCCGCGGCACCGCGCAGCATATCGCCGAGAAGTACACGACGCTCGCGCGGGATGCGCAGAGCTCCGGCGACCGGGTCATCGCCGAAAACTATCTTCAGCATGCCGAGCACTACAACCGCATCATCGCAGCCGCACAGGCGCAGATGCAGGAACGTTTCCAGCGTGACGATCGCCCGTCTTATGAGGGCAACGACATGGACGGTAACGACCGTGACGGCATGATGGACGACGATCAGGACCAGGGCTACGACGACCAGCCCGCCATGATGCAGCAGCCGACACCCCGCCGCGAACAGCCCCGCCAGCAGCAGCCACAGCCGCAGCAGCGGACGGAGCGCAACGAACGGCCGGACCGTCAGGAACGCGCCGAGCGCAACGAGCGTCCGGTTCAGGCGGATCGCCCCGAGCGAACGGAACGCGCGGACCGCAGCGAGCAGACGGAACGGCCCGAGCGGACGGAGCAGCGCGCCGAGCGTACTGAACGGCCTGAGCGTGCTGAACGGCCCGAACGCGCTGAACGTCCGGAGCGTGCCGAACGTGCACCTCGTGCCGAGCGTCAGCCCCGGGCCGAGCGTCCTGTCGCTGTCGAGCACCCCGTTGCCGCAACGCCGGAAACCGTCATCGACGGCACCGGTCCGCAGCCGGACATCGAAGGCACGCCCGCCGAAGTCGCCATCGAAGAGGAGGCCGCAGGCCGCGCGCCGCGCCGTCGGGCTGCCCCGCGCCCCCGTCGCCCGCGCCGCACCGAAGGTGCCGCGGAAGAGGGTGCCGCCGGCGAACAGCCGGAAGCGCCGGCTTTGGCCGACTCCGAATAATCGGTCGCAAGACCAACATGACTGGAAGGGGCGGCGGCAACGGCGCCCTTTTTCGTGGGCGTTTCTATTTCCGCAAGTAGCTCTTTTTGCCGCTGTCGGAGAGGCAGAACCGGCCGCCGCGGGGGCCGGTGCAGAACATGCCGCTGCGGCAGTCGCAGGTCGTCGTGCTTGTTGCCGGTGCTGACCGGGATGATGTCCCGAGGAGCCCGAGCGGTTGATGGGTTGCCGAGCAGGATTTCTTGCTGGCGCTGATCGAGCCGTCGCGGCAGATGAAGCGCTCTCCCTGACAGTGATCGACGCCGCCTTTCCTGCCACTGCACGGCGTGTTTCCGGCCGCGAATGCGTGGCCCGCGACGAGGCTGAAAAGCACGAGGGCCGAGGCAAAGGCCGAAAGCATGGTCCGAAACGAGGCTGGCAGGTGCGCGGGTAGCATGGATAAGGGTTCCGGGACCGTCGGGTTGCATTGGGTCAGGCTCTCTTCGACCTTGGGTATTCCGAAACGTTTGTCAATTCTTACAAATAGGATGCAAGCTGTGTGAAACGTCGTCACAGCGACGCGAATGGGGATATGGTCACGCTTCATCGTGAGGGGAGGGGACCGGCCATGGCTGGGAATGACGAGACCTGGAAGATCCTGCATTCGCGGTCTTTGATCCGCGATCGGCATATCGATGTCCGTGCGGATGCCTGCGAGACCCCGTCCGGGTTGCGCGTCGATCCTTATTATGTGCTGACCTATCCCGACTGGGTCGTCGTCGTCGCGGTCACACCCGACAGGCAGATGGTGCTGGTCCGCCAGTATCGGCATGCTGCGGGCAAGGTTTTGTTGGAAGCGCCAGCCGGCAGCATGGAGGCGAGCGATGTCGATCCAGAGGCCGCGGCGCGGCGGGAGCTTTTGGAGGAGACCGGCTATCGCTGCGAGCAGATGGAATGGTTGAGTTCGCTCTATCCCAATCCCTCGATGCAAACGAACCGCGTGCATGCGTTTCTCGCTCGCGACGTCGTCCGCGTGAGCGAGCAACAGCTCGATCCGGAAGAGAATGGGCTGACGGTCGAGCTCCTGCCGATCGAAACGGTGCTTGCTGGTTTGGGCACCGGACTGATTGGTCAGTCGATGCACGTTGCCGCGATCCTTCAGGCGATGACCGTGCTGCCTGTGTTGAAGCCGGTAGGGGAACGGGATGCGGCTTCTCGCTCCGATGGATCGCCCATGCCGCCGCTTTCCCAACCTGCAAGGCTTGGAGACCGGGAGACCCAGAGGGGCGGCGATGGGATGAGGGTTTTTGGTGTGGATTTCACCTCCGCTCCCTCACGGCAAAAGCCGATCACCTGCGTCGAGTGCCGGCTGGATGGGGGGACGTTGCGGTTCGTAGAGATGCATCGCTGGACGAATTTCGATGGTTTCACCGGGTTTCTCGCATCGTCGGGCCCATGGATTGCCGGGCTCGACTTTCCCTTCGGGCAGTCGCGCAGATTCATCGAGACGATCGGCTGGCCTCTGTCGTGGGAAGGTTATGTCGGCCACGTCGCCGGACTGACGCGTGCGCAGTTCTACGAGACGCTGACACAGTACAGGTTACCGCGCCCGCCCGGCGACAAGGAGCACCAGCGGTTCATCGATAAAAGCACAGGCGGGATCAGTCCGCAGAAGCTGCATGGGGTGCCGGTCGGTCTGATGTTTTACGAGGGCGCGCACCGGCTGCTCGAATCCGATGTGCATCTGCCGCTTCTGCGGGCAGGCGACCCGAGCCGTGTCGTGGTGGAGGCCTATCCCGGCGTGATGGCGCGGCGGTTGATCGGGCGGCGATCCTACAAGAACGATACGCGCAGTCTGCAGACGGCGGAGCATCTGTCGGCCCGCCTCGATCTGTTCGATATCCTTTGCGATCCCGCGTCTGATCATTCCCTGTCCGGCCTGCGGATCGAGGCACCGCGATCGCTGGCCGACGATCCGAGCGGGGATGCGCTGGATGCGCTCCTTTGCGCGGTTCAGGCGGGCTGGGCGTATGGGCAAAGAGAGGCCGGTTTTGGCATTCCGCCGCATGCCGATCCGCTCGAAGGCTGGATCGTCGATCCGGTCCTTTTGCAAGTGTCCGATCAGGGTGGAACAATCTCGCCGCAAAGCGAAATGACATGATTTCTGCTCTTTAATTCGGCAAAAACGCCTCCCATATCTCATGTCGAAGCGGGAAGATGCTGCGATCCGCAGGGTTCTCTTCGCGATGCCGGGCTTGCCGATTTCGGGAGCCTGATCCCAACCGCCGGAGCGTGCCGCATGGGCGTTCCGGTTCCAAGGAGGTAGACGATGGATATCGAGAAATATTCCGAACGCGTGCGTGGTTTCCTGCAATCGGCGCAGACCTATGCACTTTCGGCAGGCCACCCCCAGTTCACGCCCGAGCATGTGCTGAAAGTGCTGCTCGACGACGATCAAGGCATGGCAGCCTCGCTGATCGAGCGCGCCGGCGGCCGGGCGAAGGACGCCAAGCTTGCCAATGACGCAGCCCTTGCCAAGCTGCCGAAGGTGTCCGGCGGGAATGGCGGCATCGCCCTGTCGCAGCCGCTGGCCAAGGTTTTCACGACGGCCGAAGAGGCCGCCAAAAAGGCGGGCGACAGTTTCGTCACCGTCGAGCGCCTGTTGCTGGCGCTGACTGTCGAAACATCGGCTTCGACTGCGCAGACGCTTTCCAAAGCTGGGGTGACCGCCGCACGGCTGAACCAGGCGATCAACGAGATCCGCAAGGGCCGCACCGCCGACGGCGCCAATGCAGAGGCCGGTTTCGACGCGCTGAAGAAATATGCGCGCGACCTGACCGCGGATGCACGTGACGGCAAGCTCGATCCGGTGATCGGTCGCGACGACGAGATCCGCCGCACGATCCAGGTGCTTTCGCGCCGTACGAAGAACAATCCGGTGCTGATCGGCGAACCCGGCGTGGGCAAGACGGCCATCGCCGAAGGCCTCGCCTTGCGCATCGTCAATGGCGACGTGCCGGAAAGCCTGAAGGACAAGCGGCTGATGGCGCTCGACATGGGCGCGCTGATTGCCGGGGCGAAGTTCCGCGGCGAGTTCGAGGAGCGGCTGAAGGCCATTCTCTCGGAAGTGCAGGCGGATGCCGGCGAGATCATCCTGTTCATCGACGAGATGCACACGCTGGTGGGTGCCGGCAAGGCCGATGGGGCGATGGACGCCTCGAACCTCTTGAAGCCGGCGCTGGCGCGCGGCGAGCTGCACTGCGTCGGCGCGACCACGCTCGACGAGTACCGCAAGCATGTGGAAAAGGATGCGGCGCTTGCCCGCCGGTTCCAGCCGGTCATGGTCAACGAGCCGGATGTCGAGGACACGATCTCGATCCTGCGCGGGTTGAAGGAGAAGTACGAGCAGCACCACAAGGTGCGGATTTCGGACGCGGCGCTTGTCGCGGCTGCAACTCTGTCGAACCGCTACATCACCGACCGTTTCCTGCCCGACAAGGCCATCGACCTGATGGACGAGGCTGCATCGCGGCTGCGGATGCAGGTGGATAGCAAGCCGGAAGAACTGGACGAACTCGACCGCCGCATCATGCAGCTGAAGATCGAGCGCGAGGCCCTGAAGAAGGAGACCGACCGCGCCTCGAAGGACCGGCTGGAAAAGCTGGAGCTTGATTTGACCGGGCTCGAAGAGCAGGCCGATGCGCTGACCGCGCGCTGGCAGTCGGAAAAGTCGAAGCTTGGGCTTGCCGCCGATCTGAAGCGACAGCTCGACGAAGCGCGCAACGAACTGGCCACTGCCCAGCGCAAGGGTGAGTTCCAGCGGGCGGGCGAGCTTGCCTATGGCGAGATCCCGAAGCTCGAAAAGGAGCTGCAGGAGTCCGAAGCGCAGGACGGTTCGGCCGCATCCATGGTGCAGGAAGTGGTGACGCCGGACAATATCGCGCACATCGTTTCCCGCTGGACCGGTATTCCGGTCGACAAGATGCTGGAAGGCGAGCGCGACAAGCTGCTCCGGATGGAAGACGAACTGGCCAAGTGGGTCGTGGGGCAGGGGGATGCGGTGCAGGCCGTGTCCCGCGCCGTCCGTCGCTCGCGCGCCGGGCTGCAGGACCCGAACCGGCCGATCGGCTCCTTCATCTTCCTCGGGCCGACCGGCGTCGGCAAGACGGAGCTGACCAAGGCGCTTGCGCGCTTCCTCTTCGATGACGACACGGCACTCGTGCGCATGGATATGTCGGAATATATGGAGAAACACTCCGTTTCCCGGCTGATCGGTGCACCTCCGGGCTATGTCGGCTATGAGGAAGGCGGTTCGCTGACGGAAGCCGTGCGGCGCAAGCCTTATCAGGTCGTGCTGTTCGACGAGATCGAGAAGGCCCATCCCGACGTCTTCAACGTGCTGCTGCAGGTGCTGGACGATGGCCGGCTGACGGACGGGCAGGGCCGGACGGTGGATTTCCGCAATACGATGATCATCATGACATCGAATCTCGGCGCGGAATATCTGACCGGGCTTGCCGAAGGCGAGGATACCGACAGCGTGCGCGAGCAGGTGATGGGTGTGGTGCGCTCGGCCTTCCGGCCGGAGTTCCTCAACCGCGTCGATGAGATCATTCTGTTCCACCGTCTGAAGCGCGGCGAGATGGGGGCGATCGTCGATATTCAGCTCGAGCGGCTGAAGACCTTGCTGGCGGATCGCAAGATCACGCTGGAACTGGACGGCGACGCCCGGCACTGGCTGGCGGAACGCGGCTACGATCCCGTCTATGGCGCACGCCCGCTGAAGCGGACGATCCAGCGCTATGTGCAGGATCCGCTCGCCGAAAAGATCCTGTCCGGCGACATCCCGGATGGCTCCGTGATCAAGGTGCTGGAAGGGTCCGATCGGCTGAACTTCAAGCTGCTCGGCACGGGCGAAGACCGCGTTGCTGCCTGATCGACCTGCCTGATCCGAGATATTTGGCCTTCCCGGGAAACCGGGGAGGCCTTTTGCGTTTGAGGACCTTAATCCCACGGTAATCCCGATCGGCGACAAATGGGCCTGACGAACAGGGACGGGAACATGACAGAGATGAAGCGAGCCGGGCTTGTGGTCGTGGTCACGGCCGGCGGGCGCAATCCGCAGATCCTGATCAACGCGCTCGCCCGTCGCTTTTCCGAGGTTGTCGTTCTCTTGGAGCCGGCGGAATCGAAGTCCGTCTTCGTTAGGCGGCGCGCGCGCAAGCTCGGATGGCCGGTGGCTCTCGGTCAGCTCGCGACGATGGTCGCCTCCAAATTCGGCAAGCGCTTTACCGAAGGCCGTGCGCGGGAGATTCTGGAGACCTATGGCGTTTCGGATGTGCCGAATGCGGATGTCAGAACGGTGCCGATTCCGTCGATCAACACGCCGGAAGCACTGGATAGGCTGACCAAGTTTTCACCCGATGTCGTCTTCCTCGTCTCGTGCCGCATGCTGGCTGCCGCAACGCTATCGGCGATATCCTGCCCCGTCATCAATTTTCACGCCGGCATCAACCCCCGATATCGCGGCCTGATGGGCGGATACTGGGCGCGGGTGAACCGCGACGAGGAGAATTTCGGTGCGACGGTGCATCTGGTCGATGCGGGCGTCGATACGGGCGATATTCTCTACCAGACGCGCATGACGCCCGGTAAAGGCGATACGATGCACACCTATCCGCTGCTGCAGACGGCCGCTTCGACCGGAATTGCCATCCGAGCGGTCGAGGATGCGCTGGCCGGGACGCTTCGGCCGATGACCGTCGCGGGTCCATCCCGGCAATGGTATCACCCGCCCGTCTGGACATGGATCTGGAACGGGCTGTCGCGTGGCATCTGGTAAGACGTATCGGCGCACGTCGCTTTCACTGTCGCGGCGTGTCGTGTCGTGCAAAGATGCGCGGCGGGTCGAAAAGACGCGCAAGCATTTGCCGGATGACGGCCACGCCAATGCGCACGGCAATGGGCCGACGGGACCGATACAAGGCGGATACATATGACGAAACCTTCGCCCTCCGATCTCGCTCCTGCGCCCAGGCCCGACAAGGGCAATGCGCAGGCCGGCCGCAAGGCGGCAACCGGCGCCTATACGCCCGCCAGCGTCTCGCCCAACCGGCGCGGGCAGCGCAGCTTTGCGATCCGCCTCTGGTCGGTGCGCCATTCCCGGCTGCTGGAATGGGTCTATCACCGGTTCGCGTCGGTATTTCTGGCATTGCATCCGCTCTGGCGGGCGATCGGCTACGCCAGAGCCGAGGCACCGGTGACTGTGGTCGAGCGCGGGGTGAAGGGCCTGCTCTTCGACTGTCGCATGTGCGGCCAATGCATCCTGTCGTCCACCGGCATGTCCTGCCCGATGAACTGCCCCAAGCAATTGCGCAACGGACCCTGCGGCGGCGTGCGTGCCAATGGAAACTGCGAAGTGGAGCCCGACATGCCCTGCGTCTGGGTCAAAGCCTGGGAAGGTTCACGCCAGATGGCGAACGGCGATGCGATCCTGGCCGTACAGCCGCCGGTGAACCAGTCGTTGCGCGAAACGTCGTCCTGGCTACGGGTGACGGCAGCCGAGGCACAGGCGCGGGATAATCAGACGACAACCTCGGGACGCCCGACATGAGTGGTTTCCCAAACGCTTCTGGCGATCTCTTGCCCGGCCATTCCTCGCGCGGGCGGCTGGAGCAGGTGCTTCGGCGCGGCGAGTTCGCGGTGACGGCAGAGCTGAACCCGCCCGACAGCGCCGATCCGGAAGAGGTCTATGCTCGGGCCGCGGTGTTCGAGGGTTGGGTGGACGGCATCAACGCGGTCGATGCGTCGGGCGCCAATTGCCATATGTCCTCGGTCGGCATCTGCGCACTTCTGACCCGCATGGGTTACGCTCCGATCATGCAGATCTCCTGCCGCGACCGAAACCGGATCGCCATTCAGGGCGATGTGCTGGGTGCGGCCGCCATGGGCGTGGCGAACATTCTCTGCCTTACCGGTGACGGTGTGCAGGCCGGCGACCAGCCGGGGGCAAAGCCGGTGTTCGATCTCGACTGCATGTCGCTTTTGGAAACGGTGCGGATCATGCGGGATCACGCCAAGTTTCTCTCCGGGCGCAAGCTGACCGCGCCGCCGCGCGTCTTTCTCGGTGCCGCCATCAATCCGTTCGCGCCGCCGTATGATTTCCGTCCGTACCGGCTTGCCAAGAAAATCGAGGCCGGTGCCCAGTTCGTGCAGAGCCAGTATTGCTTCGATGTGCCGATGTTCCGCGCCTACATGGAAAAAGTGCGCGATCTCGGTCTGCACGAGCACTGCCATATCCTCGTCGGCGTCGGGCCGATGGCATCCGCCCGCACCGCGCGCTGGATCCGCTCCAACGTGCCGGGCGTCCATATCCCCGATGCCATCATCGCCCGGCTGGAGGGCGCGGCCGACCAGAAGAAAGAAGGCAAGCAGATCTGCATCGATATCATCAACGAGGTGAAGGAGATCAAAGGTGTCTCCGGCATTCACGTGATGGCCTATCGGCAGGAGGAATATGTGGCCGAGATCGTCCATGAATCCGGCGTTCTGAAGGGCCGCAGACCATGGCGCCGCGAACAGGGTCCCGCGGACGCCGGTGTTGCCGAACGTCTCGATGCGGCGCGCGGGGGCGAGATGCAGGATCAGGAGAGCCTTGCGGAAACGGCGGCGAAGCGGCCGCACTGATCCCGCTTTCGCAGGAGCATCGGGCGCGCCATCATCGCCACGCGCTGTTACTGCGTGGCGGCGACTTCGCTGCCATTATCCTTGGCCAGCAGCTCGTCGATGCGCTGCCGCTCTTCCTCGAACTGGGCGAGCGCCGCACCATCCAGCGACTTGCCGCCGGGAAGCCGGATGCGCAGCGGATCGACGCGGTTGCCGTTGACGATCAATTCGTAGTGCAGGTGCGGGCCCGTCGACAGGCCCGTCGTCCCGATCCAGCCGATGACTTGGCCCTGCGCAACGCGCGCGCCGGGCTTGACGTTCTTTGCGATCGCGCTCTGGTGATTGTAGGACGAGACGTAACCGTTCGCATGACGAATGAGCGTCTGGTTGCCATACCCGCCGCTATCCCAGCCGGCCTTCTCCACGACGCCATTGCCCGCCGCGATGATCGGCGTGCCGCGCGGTGCGGCCCAGTCCACGCCGGTATGCATGCGTGAAAAGCCGAGGATCGGATGACGGCGCATGCCGAAGCCCGAGCGGAACGTGCCGTTGGGAACCGGGTTGCGCAGCAGGAACTGACGAATGCTCTTGCCCATCTCGTTGTAGTAGTCGACGGAATTGTCGTCCGGGTCCTGGAAACGATAGAACCGGGTCTGCGCGTCGCCGAACTTCGCATTGACGTAGAGCAGTTCCGACGTATCCGTCGCGCGACCGCTTTCATCCGCAACGGAGAAGAAGGCCTCGAGGCTGTCGGTCGGCTTCAACTGTGCCTGAAAATCGACATTGCTCGCGAGCAGCTTGATCAGCTGCGCGACCATGCCCTGGTTCATGCCGTAGGAAAGTGCGGCCCGATAGACCCCGTCATAGACCCGCGGCAGATCGCGGCCGGCCGAGATGGTCGGTGTGCCGTTATCGTCGAAGGCGGTGTAGACGGCGGAAAGCTGCGGCGGCTCCTCGCCACGCACGAATGTGCCATGGTCGTCCAGCGCCATGGTCAGCACATGCGCACCACCCTTGGCGTAGACGCTCGCCCGCATCACCCGCGCTTCTTCGTTCTCGCCCCTCTGGATGATGCCGATACGCACGACATCGCCTTCACGGAAGATATCCGAATTCAGCGCCGTCTTGAAGATGGCCGCGATATCGGCCGCCTGTGCCTTGGAATAGCCGGCGCCACTCAGAACGGTCGCCATTTCCGTGTCACGCCGGACCGGAATGACGTCGTCTGCAAATTCCGCGCTGCTGTCGTTGATCGTTTCGAACGGCGTGACCGTCATATTCTCCTCGACCACCCGCGCCGTGATGCCCTGGATCAGGTCGAGCTCGGAGGCGTCGGAGGCAAAGCGTCGCGGATCGACATAGAAGAGCGAGGCGAGCTGCGTATTGCCTTCCGTCAGGGCCGCGCCGTTGGAGCGGACGTTCTCTTCCACCTCGTCGAGCGACATCGAGGGCCCGAATTTCAGCGTCGAGCCCTTGAGGGGAAAATCGACCGTCTTCAGCGCGACTTCGGATTCGACATCGGAGCCGTAGATGGTGCCGGTGCGCACCGGGGGAGGGGCAGAGGCGGCGTCGTCATTGGAGAAGATCGCGAGAGGATCGAAGGACGGGTAGGATTCCGATGCCTGGTGGTTGGCCGCCAGTGTCATCTTCACATGCGCGAACGGCTGGCGACGAACCACTTCCTTTTCGCCATCGTGTATCATCGTGGAGACTTCGAGGATCGTCCGGTCGGATGGCTTGGCGACGATCACGGGAGAGACGATGCGACCGCCGCGCTTGGCGGTCGCTGCCGGCTGGCCGCCGCGCAAGGCAGGGTCCACTGCGGCATAGGCTTCCGCGGGGATCGCAAGCTGCTGGCGACCATCGAGTGCGGCAAAGAGCGCAACGCCCATAAGGAGACTGGATGTGATGCCGGTAAGGAATGTGCCGGAGAGCCAGCGGAGCGAAATCTCGCGGCGATCGGGCGCCCGGCGGCCATCGGCCAATATGGGCGGTTCGTTGCCCAGCGACCGTATCATGGATTTGTCCGTGATCATGCCAGCTGATCGGGTCCCTGTTGAACGCGCCGGTTCTTCTTATAGGCTGCGTATATTGTGCGAAGATGTGCATCTTTCGCGCTGTCGAGTCAAATCCGACACAGTGCGCGGTGCTCCCTGAGACACTGCGATTGTGTAAAACTGAGGGCGGCGGGTGCCCTGCGGCAGGTTTCCTTCATGACGCGAGAAGGGGAGGGGGCTCCAGCCCCTATGGCGCAAGGCTTTGTCAGAAAACTGTCATTTTTTTCAAAAACCCTGTTGACGAACTGCGGTTCAGAGATCTATAAACCGCACACCAACGAGGGCGGCGGCGCTGCTGGCGACCAACGAACTCGCTCTGAAGTTTCTTGACTTTGTAGCGACTTGGCGGTCTTAGGCAGAA
>NZ_JAANCM010000026.1 GCF_011603255.1 Ferranicluibacter rubi
AGCCGGAACTGGAGCTCTTGGGCGGTGGCGGAAGCGACGACTGCATGGCGCCCGCCATGGAGCCGGCAAAGCCGCCCATGCGATCGCCGAACCCACCATAGCCACCGGCGCCCGCATACCAGCCCGGCGCATAGGCAGCAGCCCCGGCGGCCGCGGTGGCGAGCCACGCGTCGAAGGTCTTCGACCAGGGCTTTTCCACACCCAGCGCCACCGCATAGGGCAGCAGGGTTTCATAATGTCTCGGCGACATGGTCGGCGCGCCGGCCATGTTCATGCGCTCCTGCTCGGCCAGAGTGAGGTACTGCCGCAGACCCGCGATATGCGCCGACATCTTCGCGCCGACCGGGGTGGGCGCGCCCATGAGGAACAGGAAGACGAGGTTGACGAGCACGATGCCGCCGATGCCGGCGAGCAGCGGCAGCTGGTGCGTTTCCACGGCCTCGAACGCGATGGAGGCGATGAGGCCGCCGAAGACGGTAACGCCGATGAAGCCGAAGACCGACACAGCGACGATGCCGGCGATGCGCCCGGCAAGGCTCGACTTGCGTCGGACGGAGCGGCCGAAGACGGCAATGAAGATGGCGACGAACACGGCGATGACGACGGGCACGAGGACGATGGCCGCACCGGCATCGTCGAGCGTTCCGAGCACGAGGATCGCCAGGATGAAGGCGACGGACAGCGCGATGCCGGCGATGATCGCGCCGATATTCGCCTTGTAATATTTGCCGCGATGCTCGCTTTCCATCGCCTTGCGGAAGGCTTCGCCCGCCTTCTGGACGGCGGGGCCGTTTTCGCGATCGATGACCAGTCGACCGTCGGCATCCTCGACGGCGCGCAGCAGGGCGGCTTCGCCTGTCGGCAGCTTGTCGGTCGCGGCCTTCTTGCCGGTGGCGGCGATGACCAGCGCCTTTTCGAGGTCTTCCAGCACGACGCGGCCGGTGACGGCGAGGTTGAGCGCGGCCGCCGAAATCGCGGTCCAGCCGCCATCGGCAAAGCCGCGATTGTCAATGTAGTTGACCAGCGCCGGCGAGGCGTTTTCGGGCGGGTCCCATCGCGGCACGACGACGCCGCCATCCGGATCGCGCCCGGCGCGCCGCCAGATCCAGCCGTAATAGGCGGCGACAACGAGGAGGCCGACGCCGGCGAGGATCGCGGCCATGTTCTCCTGCCACCAGGCCGCCCGCAACTGCGCCTCGCTCGGCGGTGCGATCACGCCCTTCTTCAGGCTCATGACGATGGTCAGGCCTTCCTGGGGCCCGAGCGGTCGCGTGGTGTGGAACGTCGCGCCGTTGCCAGCCGTGGCGCCGCGCGCGAACTTATCCGTGGAGCCATAGGCACCGGTAAAGACATTCAGCGCCTGCGGCCGCGCGCCGCCCGGCAGGAGCACGGTGGCGCTCGCCTCGTCGATCGGAAAGGCCCAGCCGGTGCCCGTGACGTTCCAGTAAAGCTCGTCATGGTCTTCGAAATAGCGGATCTGGCGGTCGGTCGTGTAGGTCAGCGCAAAGGTGTGGACGCCGTTCGGCAGGAAGACATCCTTGTCACCAGTATAGATACGGATGCCGCCATCGATGTTTTCGGTGCGCGACGGCTCCGATTCACCGTCGCGCTCGACCGAGATCAGCTGGAAGCCGACGCGGTGCGTGCGGCCATCGTCGTCGGTGAAGGTCAGCGGAAAATCGCGATAGATGCCGCGCTTGATCAGGTCGCCTTCGGCGATCGCGCGGATCGTCTCGGTGACCGTCAGGGTGCCGTCCCGGGCGACGTCGATCTGCGAATCATAGGAGAGAATGCGCTCTTCGGCTCTCACGAAACCGGCTGTGATGCCGGCGAGGAGAAAGAGGGCGGTGAGAACCGCGATCAGCCGCGATGCACCTTCCCTCTGCGCCTTCTGCGCCAGCGAGCCCTGCCAGATCGTGGTTCCCGCGCGCTTCATCGGATCACGCCGACCGGACGGTCATATCGACGCCCAGCGAAGCGAGCGCATCCCAGTAATCCGGATAGGTCTTGCCGACGCAATCCGGATCGAGAATGGCGATGCCGCCGATCTTCAGGCCTACCAGCGCAAAGCTCATGGCGATGCGGTGATCGGCGAAGGTGTCGATCTCGGCCGGCAGGGTCTGCCCGGCAAGGCCGGGATCCGAGGCGACCAGCAGATCGTCGCCCTCCTCAGAGGCAAGCCCGGCGCGGATGTTCGTCAGGCCGAGCGAGAGCGCGCGCACGCGATCGCATTCCTTGACGCGCAGGTTGGCGATGCCGGTGAAGCGGACCGGCGTTTCGTTGAAGGCGGCGAGAACGGCGAGCGTCGGCACGGCATCCTGCATCTGCGACCCGTCGATGACGGCGGGGAGATGCGGGAATTGCGCGATGACATCGTAGGCGCGGGCATCCGGCTGCGAGAAATCCGCCGTGGGGACGCCCAGATCGATGCGGCCGCCGGTCAGCTTTTCCATCGCCCAGAGATAGGTGGCGGCCGACGCGTCGGGCTCGATGCGGAAGTCGGTCGCGGTGTAGCCCGTCGGCCAGACCCGCCAGACGGAGGACGAGGCCTGCTCGACGCGGGCGCCGAACGCGCGCATGGCGGCAAGCGTCAGGTCGATATAGCCGCGCGCACCGATCTCGTCGCCAGCCAGCACGATTTCGAGCGGCTCGACGATGTCATCGGATGGCGCAGCACCGGCCGCGGCCATCAGCAATGCGGAGACATACTGGCTGGAGAGGCCGGCATCGATCTCGACCCGGCGACCGGGAATGCGGCCCGTGCCCGTGACGGTGACCGGCGGGCAGCCGGTTTCGGCAGAGAGCACGACGCCGAGAGAGCGCAGCGCCTCGACCAGTGGCGCAATCGGCCGCTTGCGCATGTGCTGGTCGCCATCGACAACCACGGTGCCATCGACGAGGGCGGCGGCGGCCGTGAGGAAGCGGGTGGCCGTGCCGGCATTGCCGAGGAAGAGCGGTTCGGAGGGGGCCGTCAGCCGGCCCGTGCCGGTGACGACGAAGGTTGTCGGGTCGGGCTCGCGCACCTCGACGCCCATGGCGCGCAGGGCCTCGGCCATATAGCGCGTATCGTCGCTGCGCAGCGCGCCCGTCAACCGGCTGGTGCCATTGGCAAGGCCCGCGAGCAGCAGCGCGCGATTGGTGATCGACTTCGAGCCGGGCGGGCTGACGGCACCCTCAAGCGGGTGCGACGGCGGCGTGATGGTCACGGATTTCTGGGTCGAGGTCTTCTGGGCATGGATCATGCGACTGTCTCTTGTGATCTTTTCGGCGCGGCTCAGAACTTGATCGCGGGAACCGCGCGGTCGGCTTCGCTGGTGATCTCGAAATAGGGTGCCTTGGAGAAGCCGAGCGGACCGGCGACGAGGTTCGACGGAAAACTCTCGACCTTGACGTTCAGGTCGCGTGCGGCACCATTGTAATAGCGGCGCGACATCTGGATTTCGTCTTCGGTGCCCTCGATCGACGCCTGCAGTTCGGAGAAATTCTGGTTGGCCTTGAGGTCGGGATAGGCCTCCGCCAGGGCGAACAGCTTGCCGAGCGCCTGGCCGAGCATGCCTTCCGCCTGCGCGCGCCCCGCGACATCGCCGGCCGGGACCGCCTGGGCGCGGTTGCGCAGGTTGACGATCTCTTCGAGCGTGCCGCGCTCATGCGCCGCATAGCCCTTGACGGTTTCAAGCAGGTTGGGGATCAGGTCGGCGCGGCGCTTCAGCTGCACGTCGATGCCCGACCAGGCCTCTTCCTTGACGTTCCGCGCCTTGACCAGCCCGTTATAGACCAGGACGAGATAGCCGGCGACGACAGCCAGAATGACGAGACCTGCGATCATTTTCTCTCTCCCCAGATGCCACGCATCTCGATGTGCGCGACGAAATACACGGAACACGCGGGCCGAACCGGACCTTTAGCCCTGCCGGCCCGCATCTCCATAGCGTGCTTTTACCCCGCTGCCCACTGCCTTACAGGCCGGGACAAGGCTCTGGAGCCGTCCTTTCACCGGAAATGATGGGCGATTTGTCAGGATTGGCGTCAGCCTCGATCCGGCTTAACCTGCCATGATGGATGTCACGATGACGACGCACTGCCGATCGATGGCGCGCGGCATCTTCCGATTTCCAACGCCGGACCTTGGCGGATACCTCGATCGAGGAGACCGCTCGTTTCGGCACCCGTCCGACGTTGCAGCGCCTTCGCGCTGCCGGGTGTCATGGATGTCTCGCTGTCGCGATGCATCGGCACCGACCTGTCGGCAATGACGGCCTGACAAACCTCATTCGGAAGCTATGGCTTCCTCAAGACAAGGAGACCGTGACCATGACGCTTCTCGCCATCATCGCCCTGTCCGCCGTGATGCTCACCGGCATCAGCCATCTCGTCGCGCTGCGCGGCGAGCGGAACCGCTTCACGCCGCGCCTGCTCGACAGCGCGCCGCTCAATATTCACCGCCCCATCCGTTCCTGGCAGGACTGAACGTTCAGGCAGCGGCCGACGCTGCCGCAAGGTTGACGCCGCCGGCATCGGTCATCAGGAAGGCTTCACCGCAGGCCTTGGCCAGCGTGCGCACCCGCAGAATATAGCTCTGGCGCTCCGTCACCGAGATGACGCCGCGGGCA
The DNA here is from genome assembly GCF_011603255.1 of Ferranicluibacter rubi. Taxonomy (GTDB): domain Bacteria; phylum Pseudomonadota; class Alphaproteobacteria; order Rhizobiales; family Rhizobiaceae; genus Ferranicluibacter; species Ferranicluibacter rubi. The sequence goes on from NZ_JAANCM010000026.1 coordinate 4,611, forward strand.
TCCAGCAAGTTGAAGACATGGCTGGCCTTGATGCACTGGTCGTAGGCCGGGAACACGCACTTGTGCAGAGCGAGGTTGGCGTTGTCCCCCGGTGCGCTATCCCCGGGTGCGCCGGCCTTCAGCAAGGCCAGGCACTCGGCTTCCGCATCGATGAAATGCTGGTGCAGCATCGTGGTGTTGGCATATTCGAAATTGTGACGTGAATATTCCTGCTCGGCCTGCAGGAAGACGTCGCCATAGCTGATCTTCTCCGCACCCTCGCGGCCGTTGAAATTGAGGTCGTAGACATTGTCGACGCCCTGAACATACATGGCCAGCCGCTCGAGGCCGTAGGTGAGTTCGCCGGACACGGGCGAGCATTCGATGCCGCAGACCTGCTGGAAATAGGTGAACTGCGAGACCTCCATGCCGTCGCACCAGCACTCCCAGCCGAGACCCCAGGCGCCGAGCGTCGGGCTTTCCCAGTCGTCCTCGACGAAGCGGATATCGTGCAGCAGCGGATCGAGGCCGATGGCGGCGAGCGAGCCGAGATAGAGCTCCTGCAGGTTCGACGGGTTCGGCTTCAGGATGACCTGATACTGGTAATAATGCTGCAACCGGTTGGGGTTTTCGCCGTAGCGCCCATCCGTCGGGCGGCGCGAGGGCTGCACATAGGCGGCCCGCCAGGGTTTCGGCCCCAGCGCCCGCAGCGTCGTCGCCGGATGGAACGTGCCCGCGCCCACTTCCATGTCGTAGGGCTGCAGCACCGCGCAACCCTTGTCGGCCCAATAGGCGTGCAGGGTCAGGATCAGGGCCTGGAACGAGCGCTTCGGGTTCATGTGGTCAGGCAGGTCGGTCATGACAGATCAATCGCTGGTGATATATTATGGAGACCGGACGAGTGCCACGGGCGGCGACAGGGGTCAATGTTTAAGGTATGTTGGTTGCGGGATTTGCGATGGAGACGCCGATGAATGTCAAGATGACCGTCACCTTGCCGGACCATGTGCTGCACTATGCCGAGCGGCTGGTGGAGGAAGGGCGTTACCCCTCGATCGACAGCGTACTGGCGGCAAGCCTTGAAGACATGATGCAAAGCCATGAGAACGATCCGTTGACCGGCATGGCCGACGAACTGCACCGCCGGATGGCGTTGCCGCGGGACCAGTGGATAGCAATGGATGAAGATGATCTCTTCGATCGCGTGCGCGAACGCCTTGCTGCCCGTTCGCGAGGATGACGGGCCAGTATAGCATCCTCTACCTGCCGGAAGCCGTGCGGGAACTCGTCGATATCCATGACATGATTGCAGCTTATGTCGGAATCGATATCGCAGGACAAAAGCTCGCCGACATCGAGGCGGTCACGAAGAGCCTTGCGGAGATGCCCTACAAGGCTCCGATCCGTGACGGCTTCCCCTCCGGGTTACGCACCATTCCCGCCGGACAGAAAGCCGTCATCTGCTTTATTGTGGACGAGGAAGAACGGACCGTCCAGATCGTCGCCATCAGCTATGCGGGATCGGACTGGATGTCGAAGGCCAGAGACCGGTTAGAGCCTTTCTAGTAGACACAGGTTCACCGGAAAGGCTCCGGGCTAATGTTTGCCGAATTGTCCAATGCCGAAGCGATTCCGCTCCGGCTGGAGACGCTTTATAGCTGGTGGGCGAAGACTACATGCCTGCGTATAGCCTTCACAACGTCATCACGCTCAATTGCATCAATCCTGCTTGAGCCGATATTCCCCCGTCGCCGGATCCTTTACCAGCGTGCCCTGCGAGCCAGTCTGCTGCTGCTTGCGGACGCGTTCGCGCTGGCGGGCGAGGCGTTCGGCGTCGAGCACGAACTTGCGGTAGCCGAACCAGGCGATGGCGGCGACGATCAGGAAGAGGATGAGTTGCGGCATCTTGGGTTCCAGCGGGAGATGAGGCGCGACCTTGTTGCTTTCAAAGGCCGAACCGGCCCCATAATGCCTTTTCTTCTGCCGCTTCGGCAAGACCTGCGACGGCGGAAAGGGCGAGGCCGCTGCCGATGCCTGCTGCAAGGCCCACGCCGGGCTGGCGGCGGCCGAGCAGGCCGCGCGATGCGCTGACCAGACGCAGCTCCGTCTTTTCGCCGTAGCGGCGCTTCAGTTCGCCGCGCATGTCGCCAAGGCCATCGACAAGGCCGAGGGCGCGGGCGCGCTCGCCGGTCCAGAACAGGCCGGAAAAGATTTCGGCGTCATCGGTGAGCAGATGCCCGCGCCGGGCTTTCACCATGCCGGTGAAGACGCCGTGGATTTCCTGCTGCAGGCTTTTCAGATAGGCGACGTCCTTCTCCTTCTCGGGCTGGAACGGATCAAGCATCACCTTGTTTTCACCGGCCGTGTAGATGCGGCGCTCGATGCCGACCTTTTCCAGAAGTTCCGTGAAGCCGAAGCCGCCGGAGACGACGCCGATGGAGCCGACGATGGAGGTGGGATCGGCGATGATTTCATCACCGGCGAGCGCGATCATATAACCGCCGGACGCCGCCACATCTTCCACGAAGACGAGGACGCGCTTGTTCTTTTCCACCGCGAGATCGCGGATGCGCTGGTAGATCAGCCGCGACTGGACGGGCGAGCCGCCCGGCGAATTGATGGCGATGGCGACCGCCGGCGCTTCCTTGTCGGCAAAAGCCCGCTCGAGAAGCGAGCCGACGGCGGAAATGTTGAGCATCGGCCGGAACGCGCTGCCGCCCGCCATGATGGCGCCGTGCAGGCGAACGACGGGGATCGTCACACCCTGCTTGCGAAAGCGCTTCGGCAGCAACCTCTTCATAAAACCGGCCAAGTCCGTCTCCTTATCGTGAACATCTCTGCCGGATGTAGGAATTGCCGCTGGAGACACAATGGCATGCGGGGGGCATCACGGTAAATTCAGCGCCGGGCGTGGAAGGTGCGGCCGTTGTTGAGGTCGTCGACCTCTTTCAGAAAGGCGTGAGAGCCCTCCCCGTGCATGACGAGCGGCGCGCGCAGGGTGAGGCGCGCGCGCGACTGCTTGATGCCCGTCAGGAGAATGCGCACCGCATTTTCGCCGGCCCGCGGCAGGAGTGGCGTGATCTCCAGACCGCCGAACCGGCGCCCGCAGGCCGCCATGATCTCGCCGATCGATTCCGGTCGCGCAATCAGCGACAGCTGGCCCCCGGGTCGCAGGATCGCGCCGGCCGTGCGGATCCAGGCGTCGAAGAGCCCGTCGCTCATGGCATGCGCTTGCGCCTTCAGCGCATCCGGCGTCCGGCGGTCGGCGCCGTTGTTGAAGGGCGGGTTCATGACGACATGGTCGAAGACGTCGCTCGGCAGGCCGGCCGCGATTCGGGCGCGACCGGTCAGCGCGACATCGGCCTCCAGGACGTCGAGACGATCCGCAAAAGCGGCGTTTTGCGGCAGGGCAATGCTGCGGCGGGCGAATGTCGCCATTTCCGGCGCGCGCTCCACGAGCAGGACCTGCGCGGAGGGCACGCGGACGGCCACCGCCATGCCGGCCGCACCGGCGCCGGCACCGAGATCGGCAACTTTCACGCCCCCCCGGCGCGTGTCGGGCACCAAAGCGGCAAGCAGCATGGCGTCCATGCCGGCGCGATGGCCGCGGCCGAGCGGCTGGACGAGGTGGAATCGTCCGCGGTGGAAACTGTCGACGGTCTCGCCGGCGGCATCCCGATCCATGGTCGTCTCAGGCGTCATGCGTGCCCCCGCCGCTCATGGATCCCGCAGTTCCGCCGCAAGGCCCGCATCCGACAGGATGCCCCTCGCCTCGTCGGCGCGCTCGCCCTGCACCATCAGGCGGCGCGGCAGCAGGCCGAGCGAACCGTCGAGAATGCTCATGCCCTGATCGGCAATGAAGCAGATAATGCCGGCGTCGCGCATCAGACTTTCGGCGAAAGAGAGCACGACGGCATCGTTGGTACGGATCAATTCTTTCATCTGTCTCGCTTTTTCCCCATTCGTCAGTGGCTTGGGACAAATCGCCACTTGCCGCGAAAGCCACCCCTTTCTATTCTCAGAGGAGTAGCTTGAACAGGAGTGCTTCGCCTTGGGCGTCGTGATACCGCTGGAAGACGGCAAGAACAAACAGGCCTCGGTGCAGCCGCTGGTCGATCTGACCAAAGCCGACATGGAGCGGGTGAACCAGCTGATCCTGGCAAAGGCCGGGTCGGATGTCGAAATGATCCCCGAGGTCGCCAACCATTTGATCTCGTCAGGCGGCAAGCGGCTCCGGCCCATGCTGACGCTCGCCTCGGCCGCCATGTTCGATTTCAAGGGCGATGCGCATGTGAAGCTGGCGACCAGCGTCGAGTTCATGCACACGGCAACGCTGCTGCACGACGATGTGGTGGACGAGAGCGACCTGCGGCGCGGCAAGTCCACGGCACGGATGATCTGGGGCAACCAGGCGAGCGTGCTCGTCGGCGACTTCCTGCTCGGCCAGGCCTTCCGGATGATGGTCGAGGTCGGCTCGCTCGATGCGCTGGACGTTCTCTCCACTGCTGCATCGGTCATCGCCGAGGGCGAGGTGCTGCAGCTCTCCGTCGCCAAGAACATGGAAACGACGGAGGATGACTATCTCTCCGTCATCCGCGCGAAGACGGCGGCGCTGTTTGCGGCGGCGGCCGAAGTCGGCCCGATCGTCGCCAAGACCGATCGCTCGGCCCGCAATGCGCTGAAGTCCTACGGCATGAATCTCGGCCTCGCCTTCCAGCTGGTCGACGACGTTCTCGACTATGGCGGCAAATCGGCCGATCTCGGCAAGAATGTCGGCGACGACTTTCGCGAGGGCAAGATCACCCTGCCGGTCATCCTGTCCTATCGCCGGGGAACGGCGGAGGAGCGTGAGTTCTGGAAGGACGCGATCGAGGGCGGCAATGCTACGGACGAGAACCTGGAACACGCCATGGGGCTCATCACGCGCTACGGCGGCCTGACCGACACGATCGCCCGCGCCCGGCATTACGGCATGATCGCACGCGATGCGCTGGCGCCCCTGCCCGCCTCGCCGTGGAAGGATGCGCTGCTGGAGGTCATCGACTTCTGCATCGACCGGGTGAACTGACGCCGGCTGCAGACCGTAGGGATCTGGATGGCAAAGGCAATTTTGTGAGGCTTTGCGCCAAAAAAGCCATTCTGTCTTGCCAAGCCTGCCGCAACCAAGGGTGATGCTTTTCGAGACTCGGCAAACCCGGGTTTACCGAGGGCAAACTCGGCTGGACGCAATTCCGGTTCTGCGCGGACTGCGTTATCACTACAGAACTGATTCCGGTTAGGCGCTTGCGCGGCGCATCCGAAACGAAAGGCTTGTCATGCGGCAAAAACATATTCTTCGGATGCTCACCAGCGTGGCGTTTCTGACGCTTGCCGGCATCGTTTCGGGCCCGGCCTTCGCGCAGGAGGCCAAGGCTCCGGTCGCCAAGGCCGAAGCGGAAACCGCAAAGCCCTTCGACGTCAATTCCGTCAACAGCTTCTCCGGCTCGTTCCTTGCGGCGCGCACCGCGGACGTCGATCACGATCTCGACACCGCGACCAAGCTCTACCGCACGGCGCTGGAATTCGAGCCCGACAATGTCGAGGTCAAGCAGCGGCTGATGATCACCTCGCTGATGAACGGCGACTTCCCCGAGGGCGTGAAGATCGCGACGCAGCTGAAGGACGATGATTCCGTCGAGCGGATCACCACCGTCGTGCGCGGCGTCGATGCGATCCGCAAAAAGGAATTCCGCAACGCGGAAAAGATCCTGAAATATTCCGGGCCGAACGATCTGGATCGGATGATGAACGGCCTGCTGCTGGCCTGGGCGAAGGCCGGACAGGGCAAGCCCAAGGACGCCATCGCCATGATCCAGGAGATGAAGGGACCGGAGTGGTTCGCCATCTTCAAGAACTACCAGCAGGGCGCCATCGCTCTGGCGGCCGGCGACAAGCAGACCGCGCGCACCAAGTTCAACGAGGCCGTGACCGACCGCAATGGCGGCGGTGCTGCTCCCGATACGTTCATCCGCTCGGTGATCGCACTGGCGCGGCTGGAGGCGACGGACGGCAACAAGCAGAAGGCGCTCGACACGATTTCGCTCGGGCAGAGCTTCGTCAACAACTACGCGCCGCTGGACGCCCTTCGCAAGAGCATCGAGGATGGCAAGCCGCAGGAACAGCAGGTTCGCAATGCGAGCCAGGGGGCGGCCGCCGTGCTGTTCTCCGTGGGTGCCGCCCTCAATCGCGAGGGCGCGGAAGATATCGTCTCACTCTACCTGCAGACGGCGCGCGCGCTCGATCCCGACAGCGCCGACATCCTCGTGATGCTCGGCGGCATTGCCGAGACTCTGAAGAAGCCGGAGCGCGCCATCGCGCTCTACCAACAGGTGCCGCAGGGTTCGCCCATGCGCCGCCTGTCGGAAATGCAGCTGGGACTGGCGCTGGCCGAAGTCGGCAAGGTGGATGATGCGAAGAACCACCTGCGCGAGCTGATCGACCTCGATCCGAAGGACATCCGCAGCTATGTCGCCTATGGCAGCGTGCTTTCTGATGCCAAGGACTACAAGGAGATGGCCGTCACCTACGACAAGGCCATCGAGGTTCTCGGCCCCGTGCCGAAGCGCACCGACTGGTCGATCTACTTCCAGCGCGGCATCGCCTATGAGCGCCTGAAGGAATGGGAAAAGGCCGAGCCGAGCTTCAAGAAGGCGCTGGAGCTGAACCCCGACCAGCCGCAGGTGCTGAACTATCTCGGCTATTCCTGGGTGGACAAGAACATCAACCTCGACGAGGGGCTGAATATGATCCGCCGCGCCGTCGAGCTGAAGCCGGATGACGGCTATATCGTCGATTCGCTCGGCTGGGCCTATTTCCGGCTGGGACAGTTCGACGAGGCTGTGGCCGAACTCGAACGCGCCGCCGAGCTGATGGCCGGCGATCCCACGATCAACGACCATCTGGGCGATGCCTACTGGCGCGTTGGCCGCAAGCTCGAGGCCGTGTTCCAGTGGAACCAGACGCTGGAGCTGAAGCCCGAGGCAGACGAGATCCCGAAGATCAAGGCGAAGATCGAGAACGGTCTGCCGACTCTGGAGACGAAGGTTCCCGCCGCGGCCGACGCCGAGGGCAAGCCGAAGCCACCGGAATTGGCTGTGCCCGGCAAGAAGTCCTGATGCCGGCCCGTGCCTGACACCCTTGTCATGCCGGAGATCTTGAGCGCACCTGCTCCGGTGGATCAGGGTGCTGACGTGCCGTTGGTGCTCTTGGCACCTGCGAAGATCAATCTCGCGCTGCATGTCGTCGGCCAGCGTGCCGACGGCCATCATCTGCTCGAAAGCCTCGTGACCTTTGCGGATGAAGGCGACCTGTTGTCGCTGGCTCTCTCCGAGACCGACAGCTTCACCGTCTCCGGCCCGTTTGCCGGCGGCGTGCCGGTGGGTGCCGATGGCGGGCATGCCAATCTCGTGCTGAAGGCGCGAGACCTGCTGCGCACGCGGCTGACCATGCTCGGTCTGCCCTGCGGGCCAGTCGCCCTGCATCTGACCAAGAACCTGCCCGTCGCCTCCGGCATCGGCGGCGGCTCGGCGGATGCCGCCGCGACCCTGAGCGGGCTTCTGCGCCTCTGGGCACCTTCGCGGGACAACGATGTGGAAATCGACCTCGCCGCGCTCGGCCTCTCGCTCGGCGCCGACCTGCCAATGTGCCTGACCGGCCGGCCGCTGGTTGCGCGCGGCATCGGCGAGGCGATCACGCCGGTCATCAGCCTGCCGGCCTTTCCAGCCCTGCTGGTCAATCCCCGTGCTGCCGTTTCCACGCCCGCCGTGTTTCACGCGCTGCGCGACAAGACCAACCCGCAACTGACCCTTCCCGAACGGCTTGCCTCACCGGAAGACTGGATCGCTGCGATCGCCTCGGCGCGCAACGATCTGGAGCCGCCGGCTCTTTCCATCGCGCCCGTCATCGGCGCGGCGCGGGCGGCGCTCGCCGAGGCCGGCGCGGCGCTTGCCCGCATGTCGGGCTCCGGCGCGACGTGCTTCGGGCTCTTCCTCGACGTCGCGGCGCGAGACCGGGCGGCGGCGCGCATCCGCGAGGCTCATCCCGACTGGTATCTTCTGCCCTGCAACACCCTGGGAAGCTAAGGACGAACGGCTATGACGATCGACACGACACGCACCTTCGTGCCCGTTTCCATCGCGGTGCTCACCGTTTCCGACACCCGTACGCCGGAAACGGACAAATCCGGCGACACGCTGGTGGCGCTACTGACGGAGGCCGGCCATGGGCTGGCCGCTCGCGGCATCGTGCCCGACGACCGCGCCGCCATCGCCGGTCAGGTGACGGCCTGGAGCCTCGACCCCGAGATCGACGTCATCATCACCACCGGCGGCACAGGCTTTACCGGGCGCGACGTCACGCCGGAGGCGCTGGAGCCGTTGTTCGAGAAGAAAATGGACGGATTCTCCGCCATCTTCCACCGCATTTCGTATGAGAAGATCGGCACCTCGACCATCCAGTCGCGCGCGACCGGCGGCGTGCTCAACACCACCTTCGTCTTCGTGCTGCCCGGCTCGCCCGGAGCCTGCCGCGATGCCTGGGATGGTATCCTTAGCCAACAGCTCGATTTGCGTCACCGGCCCTGCAACTTCGTGGAGATCATGCCGCGGCTGGACGAGCATCTGAAACGGTGAGTGCGTGGGTGGATTTGGAAAGAAAGACCCTCTCTGCCCTGCCGGGCATCTCCCCCACAAGGGGGGAGAAGATCCTGGGCTGACGGCGCAATTCCATTAAAAGACGTCAGAGATACCCTGAGGGCGGGCCACGAGTCCTCTCCCCCCTTTTGGGGGAGATGCCCGGCAGGGCAGAGAGGGCCTTCCTTCTTCAAACCCTCAACGACCCGAAGCCCAAGCCGGCATAAGTTCGCTCGACAGGCGGTGCACGCCGCGGCGGGACACGAAATCGGCGAGCGTCATACCCGTCCGCGTCATACCGGCGGCCTGCGTGCGCTTGATCAGAAACCCCTGTTCCAGAACCGGGCTGCGCAATGCGAGACGTGCCAGAAGGGAACGGCGGTGCCGGCGGGAGGCCGAGAAGCAGGCGGGGCCGCGGCCGATGGCCATGTGCTCGGCGATCTCATCCACCCAGCGCCCGAGCGGCCGGGCACCCGGCTCGATCAGAAGCAGCCATTCGCCGCGTGCCGAGCGGATGACGTCGGCCATCTCCCAACTGGTGAGGAACCGCGCGCCCGCGGCATCGGCCACGCGGCCGGAGGCATCCTGCGAGCCGTGATCGAGGATGATCACGTCGCTGACGAGACCTTCCACAGCGCCGGCCACCAGCGCGGCCAGCGATTGCGCCAGCCTCGTCTCGCTATCGCGGGTTTCCATCAGGATCGTCAGCATGGCCGGTCGTACCGCATTGCACGCGGGAATGCCATAAAACCTGTGCGGAACGGAACAGTATCCCGTCATTCATGATGAATCCGGAGGCGTCGGGAACGCCGCAGTGACATTGCCAGTGCATTTGTTCTTGCATTGTTCTCTTTTTATGGTTACGACGAACGGAAGAGAGAACGACATGACGGTCCGGCGAAAACCGCACCGTCCATGTTCCCCGGAGTGTCCCATGAACGATCTGTCCCATGTGAGGCAGGGTGCATTTGCGCCCGGCAATCGGGCCGATGTGGCCGACGCACTGATGGTCGAAAGCGGCCTTCGCATCGAGGTGGACCGCCGTCGCGGCCGTGGCGCCGGGATCAACACCTCGGGAAGGTTCGAGCCTGTGACGCGCAGCACGGAGGACGACGGCTGGAACTCGCTGGAGGACCTACCGCCGTTCAAGACCGAGGTGCAGGTGGAGAAGCCGCGCACGATCATCGCCCGCAACGATTCGCCCGACATTCCGTTCGACCGCTCGGTCAATCCCTATCGCGGCTGCGAGCATGGCTGCATCTACTGCTTCGCCCGGCCGACCCATGCCTATATGGGCCTGTCCGCAGGGCTTGATTTCGAGGCGCGGCTGTTTGCCAAGCCCGATGCGGCCAAGCTTCTGGAGCGCGAACTGGCCAAGCCCGGCTATAAGGTGAAGCCGATCGCCATCGGCACGAATACGGACCCCTACCAGCCGATCGAGAAGGAATGGCGGATCATGCGCCAGATCCTGGAGGTGCTGAAGGCGGCGGATCACCCGGTCATGATCGTCACCAAATCGGCGATGGTCCTGCGCGACATCGACATCCTCGCGCCGATGGCGGAGAAGGGCCTTGCCCGGGTCGGCCTTTCGGTGACGACGCTCGACCGCAAGCTGGCGCGGCTGATGGAACCGCGCGCCTCGACGCCGGAGAAGCGGCTTGATGCGATCCGCAAGCTGTCGGAGGCCGGCATTCCCACCAGCGTGCTGATGGCGCCCGTGATCCCCGCGTTGAACGACCACGAGATCGAGCGCGTGCTGGATTCCGCCAAGGCGGCCGGTGCGACCGAGGCAAGCTATGTCCTTTTGCGCCTGCCGCTGGAGGTCAGCCCCCTCTTCCGCGACTGGCTGCTGCAACATTATCCGGATCGCTATCGCCACGTCATGTCGCTCGTGCGCTCGATGCGCGATGGCAAGGACTACGATGCCGATTTCACCAAGCGGATGAAGGGTGCGGGACCCTATGCCTGGCAGATCGGCCGCCGCTTCGACCTTGCCGCCAAGCGGCTGGAGCTGAACACCAACCGGCGGGCGTTGAACTGCGATATCTTCGTTCCCCCGCTCGGGACAGGCGTGCAGCTTTCGCTGCTCTGAGGCTGTCATCTTCGTTCGGCACGTGCCGGACAGCAAATGGGATCGCATGTCCCTCGTACCATGCGATCGCTCGCGGCAGGTGTCTTCCGCAAAGCCACCTGCTCTCTGCCCCCGGCGCCGCCGCATCCGCCTGGGGGTCTTGCGGGGAATCGGTCTCCCGTGCGAGTTTGCCGCCATGGCACGCCGCACCACGACCGATTCCCCGCTCCTCTTCGACATCCGCCTGAGCCCCGATTTCAGTCTGGAAGAGGCGGCACAGCGCGAGGGTCTGTGGCCGGTCGCCGGCACGGACGAGGCCGGTCGCGGTCCGCTGGCCGGCCCTGTGGTCGCCGCCGCCGTCATCCTCGACCCGCAGCGCATTCCCGATGGCCTGAACGACAGCAAGCAGCTGACGGCGCAGCGGCGGGAGGTGCTGTTTACCGAAATCCTCGCGAACGCCACCGTTTCCATCGCATCCTCCGGCGCGGGGCGCATCGATGGCACGGATATCCGCAAGGCGAGCCTCGACGCGATGCGGCGCGCGGTCTGCGGCCTTCATCGGCGGCCGGCTCTCGTGCTTGCGGACGGACGGGACGTGCCGCCGGGGCTTGCCTGCGAAGGCCGGGCGGTCGTCAAGGGCGATGCCCGCTCCCTCTCCATCGCCGCGGCCTCCATCGTCGCCAAGGTCGCGCGCGACCGGATGATGACCCGGGCGGACGGCGTCTTTCCCGGCTACGGCTTTGCCATGCATGCCGGCTACGCCACCGCGCATCACCGCAGCGCCATCATTCTCCACGGGCCCTGCCGGCTGCACCGCATGACGTTTCGACCGCTTCGGGTCGACGACACCGACATGGATGCCCTGCCGGCCGAAATACCCTCGTCGCGCTGAAGCCTGCCGGCGCGGTGCGTCTGGATCTGCGTTCGATGCCGAGGTTCACCGATGCACGGCGGTTCGGCGGACTTACAGACTGTATCTTCATTTTTAGTAAATGCTTTTATACCATAATTCGCCTCATGAAATTGAGGGCCAGGGCGCCCTCGTCATATCCATGGGGGGATCATCATGCGCATCGAGGACTATATCCAGACATGGCCGAGCCAGGACCAGGCACGCGGCGAGGCTATCCATGCCCGTGTATCCAAGCATCTGGATGCGGTTCTCCTGAACGTCTACAGGGGTATGGATGCGAACCTGACCGCCCTCCCGCCTGACGTCCTCAATCGCGAACGCCGTAAATTCCGTGCCATCGCCACCGGTAACTTCACGCCGGACTATTTCGCCGAACAAGCGGTCATCGCGCGGAACATCGCTCAGGTGTACACCTATCCCCAATATCTGCTCGGCTATGCGGATTATGCAGCGGGTCTCGTCAATGGCCTGCTGAAGGAAAGCAGCTGGAGCCGCGCAAAACGCGACGAGGAGGTCGGTCTGCTGCTGCGGTCCATCTTCAACGATGTCACCGTGGCGCTTTTCCACTTCTTCAACGAAATGAACGAAAAGGCCGACGGCGAACGCGCGGCCTTCAACGCGGCACGCGAAGCCGAAGCGCGTCATGACGAGGAGATCGTCAACGAGATCGGCAAGGCCCTGCGGGCGCTGGAAAACTGTAGGCTCGATTACCGGATCGACGCCGAGCTGCCGCAGAAGGCGCAGCAGATGAAGAGCAATTTCAACGAGGCAACGGAGCGGCTGGCGACGGCCATGTCGATGATCCGCGACCTTTCCAACACGGTCGGCCACACGATGGAAGAGATCGCCTCTGCGACGAACAGCCTCTCCCAGCGCACCGAGCAGCAGGCCGCCGCCGTGGAGGAAACCTCCGCAGCACTCGCCGAGATCAACCAGACCGTCCGGCGCACCGCCGAGGGCGCGGTGCGGGCAAAGCAGGTCGCATCCGAGGCACGGGCCGATGCCGCACGATCCGGCGAGATCATGAGCCAGGCGGAAAGCGCCATGGCGGCGATCGCCCATAGTTCGGGCGAGATCAACCAGATCGTCTCGGTGATCGATGAGATCGCCTTTCAGACCAACCTTCTGGCGCTCAACGCGGGCGTCGAGGCGGCACGCGCTGGCGAAGCCGGCAAGGGCTTTGCCGTCGTCGCCTCCGAAGTGCGGGCGCTGGCCCAGCGCTCGTCCGACGCATCCAAGCAGATCCGCAGCCTGATCGGCGCCAGTGCCGAGCAGGTGACAAAGGGTGTCGGCCTCGTCAACAGCACCGGCGAGGTTCTCAAGGCCATCGTGGCGAAGGTGTCCGACATCGACAGCCTGATCACGGGCATCTCGGCCTCCGCCGGCGAGCAGTCCGCGGCGCTCGGCGAAGTCACCTCCGCCGTCGGGCAGATGGACAAGGTGATCCAGCAGAACGCCGCCATGGTGGAGGAATCGAGCGCTGCGACCGAAGGCCTGCGCGACCGCGTCCGCGAACTCGCCCAGTTGGTCGACGCCTTCGACCTCGGCGCACCGGCCGTGCAACACCGTCCGCAGCAGGCCCGCCGCCGCGCCGCCTGAGTCTGATCAAGACTATTTCATTGAACAGGAGCCTCGCGTGTCCGTTAGGGCCCGCGGGGCTCTGCGTTTCGCTACCACTTCTTTCAGTCCCGTAGCCTTTCCCCCTGAAGAGCCACGGAGGTGCAACCCCTGCATAGGGCAAAGGCCATCCTCGTCGCGCATCGCGTCAGCCGCCCCCTCAGGACGCTCTTAGCAGAGCGGATAAACCTGCCACTGGCATCGCGGCAAAAGAGAGATTACGCTCGGCTCCAATGGCGGCCCCTTGCCCGCCGGAGGAGATCGACATGGATGCCGTGACGCTTCTTGCTTTCGCTCTGACCTTCTTCGTCTTCGCCGCGAGCCCCGGGCCGGACAATATGACGATCGTGTTGCGCACGATCTCGCATGGCCCCGCCTCTGGCCTCGCCTATGGTGCCGGTACGGTCTTCGGCATTCTCGTCTTCCTGTCGCTCGCCGGCTTCGGTCTTTCCGTACTTGCCACGGAGATGGGGACGCTGATGACGGTGCTGCGGTTTGCGGGTGCCGCCTATCTCGTCTGGATGGGCATCCGGCTCTGGACGGCGCCGCCTGTGCTTCCCGAAATGCAGTCGATTTCCGAACGCGGCAGCCTCCTCGGCGTCTTCTGCACCGGCATCGCGCTTAACCTCGGCAACCCGAAAATGCCGCTCTTCACCATCGCGCTTCTGCCGAACGTCGTCGGCACGACGTTTACGATCACGACGCTTCTCGAACTCGCAGCCATCATTCTCGCGGTTGAGGCCGTCGTGATCGGCGGGCATGTGCTGCTCGCGGTGCGCGCTCGCCGCCTGCTGCGCACCACCAAGGCCATCCGCCGCATCAACCGCGCCGCCGGCGGGTTGATGATCGGCACTGCCGTGGGGATTGTCGCGACACGGTGAGGGTTGCGGATTGTGGTGTGGGGTACGGATGAAGGCATCAGCATGTGCGGCTCGCCCCTCATCCGGCTGCCACCTTCTCCCCGCGCGCGGGCGAAGGGACTCGTGGCGCCGGGCTACTCTCTCGAAAGCGTCGAGCAGGGCACGTCCCCTCTCCCCGCAGGCGGCGAGAGGGTTAGGGTGAGGGGCAGCCTCGATGCGAGGCCTTGCCGGCCGGGCAGACGATCTACGCGAGAACGCGGAGAGAACCGGTCGGATACATTGTCCTCATTCTCATCTCCGTCGCGCCCCAAACGAAAAAGGCCGGCACGATGGCCAGCCTTTTGATCGTTTCAATGCACTTTCCCGGATATCCGCTCGCCTTGCAGCGTTATCCGGCATTCGGGCACCCAAAACCCTCGGGTGAAGGGGCTCCGGTGCCGGGAACGCCCTAGTTGAGGCGCGTCTTGACCTCGTTGACCGAGCTGGCGAAGAGGGCCTGCTGGGTCGAGGCGTCGGCCTTGGCGGTAATGACGCGTTCGGCGGCGGCGATGGCGATATCGACCGCTGTGGCGCGGACGGCGTTGATAGCGTCGGTTTCGGCCTGGCGGATCTTCTGCTCGGACAGCGTGGTGCGGCGGGCGACGAATTCTTCCGTCTTCAGCTTGGCATCGGCGGTCAGGGCTTCGGCTTCGCGCTCGGCGGCGGCCACGATGTGGGCGGCTTCCGCTTCGGCTTCCTTACGCTTCTGCTGGTATTCCACCAGCAAAGCCTGGGCTTCTTCCCGCAGGCGCTTGGCTTCGGCCAGCTCGTTGCGAATGCGCGTCGCGCGCTCGTCGAGCTGCTTGCCCATCATGCCGGGTACCTTGAGGTACACGATGAGAGCGAGGAAAAGAACGAGGCCGACGGTGGCCCAGAATGTCGCCAGAGAGGTCAAATCCATCTGTCTTCTCCCTTACTCTGCCGCAGCCTTGACGGCGGATGCGATTTCGGTGCGCGGCACATCGCGGCCGAGCAGCTGCTCGACGATGGCGGACGCGGTTTCCTCGGCGATCGCGCCGACATCGGCCAGCGCGCTGGCCTTGATGTCCGCGATGCGGCTTTCGGCAGCAACGATCTTGTCGTTCAGGGCGGCCTCGATGGCAGCGCGGTCGGCAGCAGCCTTCACCTTGGCGGCCTCACGGGCGCTGGCGGCGATGGCGTTGCCCTTGGCGCGGGCAGCGGCCAGCTCCTGCTCGTAGGACGCGATGGCGGCGTCGGCGTCGGCCTTGGAGCGCGAGGCGGCGTCGAGATCGCTGGCGATGGCATCATGGCGCTCGCCGAGGATAGCGGCGATCCGCGGCATGATCACCTTCTGCATCAGCAGATAGAACAGGCCGAACGTAATCGCCAGCCACACGAGCTGCGATGCGAATGTCGATTGGTCGAAAGGCGGAAACACGCCGGAGCCGTGGGCGCCTTCTGATGCGACACCGGTCTCGGTGTGCACGTCGCCAGGCGCGGCATGGGGTGTCTCGCCCTCGGGAGGTGTGGTTGACTGGGCATAGGCCGCGGTCACGAACATGCTCATCTCCAGGGGCAACTCAAAAGGCCACGCTCATATCCCCCTCGATACGCGAGAAAGAATGGCGGCACTGTAAAAGGATGACGGGCCGCGACTTGATCGCGGCCCGGCGAGCTCGACCGTCTTAGACGGCGAACAGGAGGAGCAGAGCTACGAGCAGCGAGAAGATGCCCAGAGCTTCCGTAACGGCGAAGCCGAATACGAGGCGGCCGAACTGGCTGTCGGCTGCCGACGGGTTGCGAAGTGCGCCCGAAAGGTAGCTGCCGAAGATGTTGCCGAGGCCGAGAGCCGTGCCGGCCATGCCGAGGCATGCCAGACCCGCGCCGATGTACTTTGCTGCTTCCGCTTCCATGTTGATCTCCTTGAGAAGGGTTGTTGCGGCTTTTCTTGGCAGGCGCGACGGTGGTTTGCCGGCCTGCGTGACTTATTCCTCAGTGACCGCCCGGATGGACCGCGTCGTTCAGGTACATGCAGGTGAGTACCGCGAAGACGTAGGCCTGAAGGAAGGCGACGAGGAATTCGAGACCCGTGAGCGCCACGGTCATGATGAGAGGCAGGATGGCGCCGCCGATGCCGAGCGCACCCATGGTGCCGAGCGATGCGACGAAGCCTGCAAAGACCTTCAGCGTGATGTGTCCGGCCAGCATGTTGGCGAAGAGACGGACCGACAGGCTGATGGGGCGCGACAGGAACGAGATGATTTCGATGGCGACGACCAGCGGCAACAGGATGCCAGGAACGCCGGAGGGCACGAAGACCTTCAGGAAGCCGAAGCCATGCTTGTAGAAACCGTAGACCAGGACCGTGCCGATGACGAAGAGCGCCAGCGCGAAGGTGACGATGATCTGGCTGGTGATGGTGAAGAAGTAAGGCACCATGCCGAGCAGGTTTGCCGTCAGGATGAACATGAACAGCGAGAAGACCATCGGGAAGAAGTGCATGCCGTGGCTGCCGGCGCCTTCGCGCAGCATCGAGGCGATGAATTCGTAGGACAGTTCCGACACCGACTGCATGCGGCCAGGAACGACCGAGCGCGGCGTTGTGGTGAAATAGAGGAAGCCGATCGCCACGACCAGCGTCGCGACCATGAACAGGGATGCGTTGGTGAAGGAGAGATTCAGGCCGCCGATATGGATCGGCACGATCTCGTTGATCATAAACTGGTGGGTCGGATCTACCTTATCGCCTGCCACTGTCGTTCTCTTTCGCTCTCAGCCGCTTGAAGCGGTTGTTTCCCGTTGCCGCACCTGTCAGGCGCCGCCATCCTTGTTGTCGTCGCCGACGCCGCCCTGTCCCCGACCCAAACCTCCGGGGGCAGTGCGATCGGCCGGATGGGGCGAAGCCACCATGCCTGCAGATCGCATGACGTTCAGCACGCCGGCACAGAAGCCGAGGAGGAGAAGCACGATCATCCCCCAGGGCGCTGTACCCGCAAAAGTATCCAGAAGATAGCCCAGAAGCGCCCCGACAATGACGGCCGCCACGAATTCGCTCGAAAGCTTTATCGCGACTTGGTAGCCCTTGCGGTTGCTGGCAGCCCTCGCCTCATCCGCCGCGTCGCGGCTGTCGTTGCCGCGCCGTTCCGACAGTTGAGCATCGAGGCGTTTGCGCCGTTCCTCCAGACCTTCGTTCCGGTCGTCCGTCATGTGGCCCCTCCCCCGCATCTCCGCCGCCCGTGATAAACCATGGGAGCGGCCACACAAAGGCCCGATTTGAAGCCACTCTGGCCCGTTTGAAGTCGGCCGCACCATAGTTTTGGCGCCGCGCATAGTCAAGGCGAAGACACGCCTTGGTGGACGACAATATTCGACTGACAAATCAACGAGTTGTGATCGAAAATTCCGCGCCTGGCGGAATCTGTCCCCAGCTGTTGCGGGGAATGGCCGTCTGCCGACGGGCCGTCAGGAGACCGCCGGGGCAAACGCGCCGTTCTCAAGCCCGAGTCCGGGCGATGCGGCGTGGTGGGCGATTCTCAGGCCCTGCGCGCGGTCAGCTCCAGCCGCCGCCATAGGTGCGGTAGAAGATGTGCTTGCCGATCTGGGTCACCCGCTTCATCGTCGGACCCCAGTCGGGGCGGACATAGGTCGCGTGGTAATGCGTGGCGGAGCCGACTTCGGGCAGCCAGATCTTGCCGGCGGTGACGGCCAGCGCGATTTCCTTGGCCGTCTGCCAATGGGCCGGCGACCAGACGATGTCGGGAATGCGGTCGCAGGCAAACGAGAACTGGCAGCGATTGTAGAGCGCCTTGTTCTGGTAGACGACGCCGCAGATGGAGCCGGGATAGGACGGGTTGCGGACGCGGTTGAGGATGACCTGCGCGACGGCGGCTTGGCCTTTCACCGATTCTCCCCGCGATTCGAAATAGATGCCGGCCGTCAGGCATTTCTGCTCGGCCTCGCTGAAGGCGTCGGCCGGCAGCGGATTGGCGGCCCAGGCGTGATCCTCAGGCGAGATATCGGGGATGAAGCGTCCGCTGGCCGTGTCGTCCTTCAGGATCGAGTCGAAGGGCGATTCGCGGGCGTAATCCGGAGCGGCCGGTGCATAGGCGGTGGCCAGAATATCGGCGCGGTTGTTGGTGACGAGGCTCGCGATCATCGGCGACATGGTGTCGTCGCGCTTCGGCGGCGCCTTTTTGTAGAAAGCCATGGCGATCTCGATTTCCTGGCCGCGGATCTTCGGCCGGGCGAAAACCATGCGCTCCTGCGTGTCGAACAGCGGCTGCGTCAGCGCGCTGGTGCGCTGCAGGATGGAGCCGGCCGAGAAATCCTTCGGCGGCGTGACCGGCGCGACGGTAACGATGCGGCCCTTCTTGTCCTTGCGGTTGACGCGCTCCTCGTCGGTGCGCGGATCGGACTGCTTGTCGGCGGAGGCGAGCGAAACTTTGCCCCCATCCGGCAGCGTCATTCCGGCGCCATCACCCAGCGCCGCGGTGGTGATCGGATCGTTGAAGACCATCTCCGCCTCGTGGATCGATCCCGCCGGCGACGCCGTCATATGCATCCGCCACCGCTCGCCGCCCCGGTTGATGCCGGAGATGAACGTCGCGAGATCGGCATGGGCCGAGACGCTGGGGAAGCCGACGAAGAGGCCGAGGGCGATGAGGAGCGGCGTGGACCAGCGCCGGGAAGGGCTTGGCGAAGCGGATGCTGGGGAAGCAAATACCGGGGACCGGCCCTTGGAACGAACTCTCTGACGCACCGGCAACTCCACGCCCACTCTGGCAACGCACACGCGCAAGACCGCCTGCCCGGCCGAGCGGATCAGCCGGAACGCGTTTTTTCCGCGAACATCCAACGAAATTGCAGGTTTGGCGCGATTCATCCGAAGCGTTGCCGCGTGCCTGCTCTAGGGATGACAATGAAGCATTAACCTTAATGCGGGGTAAATGCAGAGTGACGGATGGGGCGTGTGAGGGGGTAGCGGAGGAAGGAAAAAGAAAGAGGAAGGAAAACCCTCTCTGCCCTGCCGGGCATCTCCCCCACAAGGGGGGAGAAGACTTGGGGAACGCCCTCAGCTCAAGTCTTCAAGGTTTGCGTACGGAGCGAGCGGTTGCCGCAAGTCCTCTCCCCCCTTGTGGGGGAGATGGCCGGCAGGCCAGAGAGGGTCTTGCTTTCTTCCCTCCCCCACCACCCTCAAATAATCACATGCGACCCCAGTTCCACCACCCGGTTCGTCGGCAGGCGGAAGTAATCCGAGGGGTCGATGGCGGCGTTGGCCATGGCGATGAAGAGGCGGTCCTGCCATTCGGGCATGCCGGACTGGGCGTCGGGCACGAGCTTGCGACGGCCGAGGTAGAAGGAGGTCGACATGATGTCGAACTTCAGGCCGCTCTTGCGGAAGAGGCCGAGGGTCTGGGAGACGTTTTGCGTTTCCATGAAGCCGAAGCGCATTTCGAGCAGGGTGAAACGATCCGAGAGCTTCGTCGCGCTGACGCGGTGCTCCTTGGAGACGACGGGCGTGTTCGTCGTGCGGATGGTCAGAATGAAGTTCTGGGCGTGCAGGACGTGGTTGTGCTTGATGTTGTGCAGGAGGGCGGCCGGGGCGGATTCCGGGTCGCTCGTCAGGAAGATCGCGGTGCCCGGCACCTCCACGGGCGCATGCTCGCTCTTGCGCTCGATCGACTTGATGAAGGCGGCAAGCGGAATGTTGGTGTGGTGCGTCTTGTCCTGCAGGATCTTGGTGCCGCGCCGCCAGGTCCACATGACCAGCACGAAGCTGGCGGCGATCATGACGGGGACGTAGCCGCCATCGTGGATCTTCAACAGGTTCGCACCGAGAAAGACCGATTCGAGCGCCAGAAGCGGCATCAGGAGGCCGATGGCGAGCGCGAGCGGCCAGCGCCAGCGCATGCGGACGAACTGGAAGGCGAGCAGCGTATCCACAACCATCGCGCCGGTGACCGAGATGCCATAGGCGGTGGCGAGCGATTCCGACGAGCCGAAGATGAAGACCAGTGCCATGACGCCGAACATCAGGATGATGTTGACGTTGGGTACGTAGATCTGCCCGGTATTGGTTTCCGACGTGTGGAGGATCGCCATGCGCGGCAGGAAGCCGAGGTTGATGGCCTGCCGGGTGAGCGAGAAGGCGCCGGTGATGACGGCCTGGGCGGCGATGATGGTGGCGGCGGTCGCAAGGATGACGATCGGCAGCAGCGCCCATTCCGGGAACATCAGATAGAAGGGATCGGACATCGCCTCCGGGTGCTTCAGCACCATGGCGCCCTGCCCCAGATAGTTCAGCGCCAGCGCCGGGAAGACGAGGCACATCCACGCGCCCTGGATGGGTCGGCGGCCGAAATGGCCGAGATCGGCGTAAAGCGCCTCGGCCCCGGTGACGGTGAGGAAGACGGCGCCGAGCACGACGATGCCGACGAAGCCCGCATGGATGAGGAAGCGCACGGCGTGGTAGGGATTGAACGCAGCGAGGATGCCGTAATCGTCGTGGATATGGCTGAAGCCGATGACCGCGAGGACGACGAACCAGACCAGCATGATCGGCCCGAAGAACTTCGAGACGGCTTCCGTGCCGCGCGACTGGACGGCAAAGAGCGCCAGCAGGATGACCACCGAGATCGGCACGACATAATCGCTGAAGGACGGCGCGACGAGCTTGAGGCCTTCGACGGCCGAGAGCACGGAGAGCGCCGGGGCGATGATCGCATCGCCCATGAAGAGCGCGGCACCGGCGATGCCCATGAAGAAGAGGTAGGCGGATTGCCCGCGCGTGAACTTCATGAGAAGCGCCAGCAGGGACAGCGTGCCGCCCTCCCCGTTATTGTCGGCGCGCAGCAGGAAGATGACGTATTTCAGCGTGACGATGATCGTCAGCGTCCAGATCATCAGCGAGACCAGGCCGATGATCTCCCCACGCGTCACGCCATCCACGGCCACCGGGCGCAGGGCCTCGCGAAAGGCATAGAGCGGGCTCGTGCCGATATCGCCGTAGACGACGCCGATCGAGCCGATGGCGAGGCCGAGATAGCCCTTCTTGCCGCCATGCGCCTGATCGTGACCATGCCCGTGGCCTTGGCCATGACCTTGGCCATGGAATTGCCCGGACGCCTGGCCGCTGCCGGCCGCCGGTCCCAAGCTCTCGGGAGCCTTGATATCCTTGTGCGCCATGAGAGATGATCCGGCTCGTCAGAGCCAGCCTTTCCAGCGGAAGATATAGAACGGGACGATGGCCGAGACCACCATTGCGATGAGCGCCATCGGATAGCCGTAGGTCCAGTGAAGTTCCGGCATGATCTCGAAGTTCATGCCGTAGAGCGAGGCGACCAGCGTCGGCGGCAGGAAGACCACCGAAGCGATGGAGAAGATCTTGATGATCGCGTTCTGCTCGACGCTGATGAGGCCGAGCGAGGCATCGAGAAGGAAGGTGATGTTGCCGAAGATGAAGGAGGCGTGCTCCGTCAGCGACTGCACGTCGCGGCTGACGGTGCGGCAAAGCTCCTTGGCTTCGCGCGTCTCCTGCAAGGCTGGCACCGTATAGAGGAATGTCAGCACGCGGGAGAGCGAGGCGAGGCTGTCACGCGTCTTGGCCACCAGCCGGTGATGCGAGGCGACATCGAGCAGCCGGGCTTCCAGATAATGCGGCGGGCGACGCTTGTTCTGGGTGCGATCGCCGAAGACCTGCTGGGACAGATTGTCGAGGCTGGCGACGGCGTGCTCCAGGATCTCGGCCGTGCGGTCGGAGATGGTCTCGAACAGGCGGGCGAGCATCATCGCCCCGTTGGAGCAGCCGCCGACGATGCGCGGCAGGCCGGCGCGGAAGAGATCGAACGCTTTCGGCTCGTCGTAGCGCACGGTGATGAGCTTGCCGCGCGCCAGCACGAAGGCGACGTCGGTGATGTCGGGATGGCCGCTATCGGCGCGACAGACGAGCGAGGCCGTCATGAACACGGCATCCGGCGTCGTGTACATGCGGCTCGACGGCTCGATGTCCTTGAGGTCGTCGCGGGTGGGAATCTCGATCTGGAGAAAGCGCTCGATCAGGTGGTCCTCGGCACGATCCGGGCGCAGCATGTCGATCCAGACGATATCCTCGGGCATGGCGGCCGCCGGCGCGGCGGCATCGATGACCATCGCCTCGCCTCGGGCGTCATAGACAGTGATCATGGTGTGAACCTCGTGCCGCGGGCCGTGGTGACGCAGGGTCACGGGAGCATGCGGATCTATCCCTGGGAGTGAACGGCGAAAGGAACGGCTGAACTGTAAACCCTGACGAGCGGACCTGCGATGGCCGGACACGAGACCCCGGAATTGCGGCTGAAACCTGCGTCTCGAGGACGGGCCAACCGCAAGGGGGTCGCGACCGACCGACGTGCGGACAGGCATATGACGCAAGGCCCTTCCAAAATCAACCGTCATCCGGTCCCCGCGCCATCCTTTAGCCACAGGACTTAACAGCCGTGGCTGAAAGAAAGTCAATCGGCATCGGTGCGGGACCGGCCGCTCTCCTGTCCGAAGACGTCGGGCGCTGGTTCGAGGGGGGGGGGCTTCGCCTAGTCGAAGACGATCGACGGCATCTCGCGGGAGGTATCCGCCTTGGCGGCCGCGACCTGCTCCCAGACCTTGGTGGCGATGTCGCGGTAGACGGCGGCGACCGGGCCGTCCGGCTCCAGTGCGACCAGCGGCGTTCCCGCGTCGGACGTTTCGCGGATGGCGATGGTCAGGGGGACTTCGCCGAGGAAGGGCACGCCGATGCGCTCCGCCTCGTTGCGGGCGCCGCCATGGCCGAAGATGTCGTAGCGGGCACCGGTATCGGGCGCGATGAAATAGCTCATGTTCTCGACGATGCCGAGCACGGGCACCTCGACCTTGCGAAACATGGCCAGCCCCTTGCGCGCGTCGATCAGCGCGAGGTCCTGCGGCGTCGAGACGATGACGGCGCCGGCGAGCGGCACCTGCTGCGCCATCGTCAGCTGCGCATCGCCGGTGCCGGGCGGCATGTCGACCACGAGCACGTCGAGTTCGCCCCAGGCGACCTCGCGCAGCATCTGCAGCAGCGCCGACTGGATCATCGGGCCGCGCCAGATCATCGCGACCTCCTCGTCCACCAGAAAGCCCATCGACATGACCTTGAGGCCGTAATTCTCCATCGGCTTGATCATCTTGCCGCCGATCTGCTCCGGCCGGCCGGAGATCTTCAGGAGCCGCGGCATGGAGGGGCCGTAGATATCCGCGTCGAGGATGCCGACCTTCAAACCGTTTGCGTGCAGCGCGAGCGCGAGGTTTGCCGAGGTGGTGGACTTGCCGACGCCACCCTTGCCCGAGGCGACCGCGATGATGGCGCCGACGCCGGGAATGCCGGCCTTGACGGGCCTGCGCGGTGCGGGATGGGCGTGTGCGGGGGCCGCCGGGCCGGGTGCTCGCGAGGGTGTTCGGCCGACCGGACCACCGGGGACGGGCGGTACGGGGGACGCG
>NZ_JAANCM010000027.1 GCF_011603255.1 Ferranicluibacter rubi
CGCGCGCCCCGCATCAGCCCCGCCGCGGAAAGCCCCCGCGCAACCGCCAGCCCGCCGGCAATGACGCCCCTCTTGATCAACCGCTTCACGACCTGCCGATACTCCTGCTGGATGGATGACGTGACTGTAGGGTGCATGGGGTAAAGGCTCCCTGAACGACGGAAATAGATGACCGTAGAGCGGCATCCCATCCGCCTGTCGCCTTTGTCGCAGATGTTCGATTGGACGAAGCCCCGCATTGCCGATACAACGTCCGGCAGGGACGAGAGGACCATGCTCGTGCCGCCGAATACGGGGGATCGAGAGACCATCATGACCGAAGACAGCGCGCATTATCCGCCGGTCGATCCCATCAAGGCAGGCCTGCGCGGCCGTTGCCCGCGCTGCGGCGAGGGCAAGCTGTTTCAGGGCTACCTTGCCATGCGCCCCCGCTGCGCCGCCTGCGGGCTGGACTATGATTTCGCCGATGCGGGCGATGGGCCCGTGGTCTTCGTCATCCTCATCATCGGCTTCATCACAGTGGGTGCGGCGCTCTGGGCCGAGGTCAATTACAGCCCGCCGCTCTGGCTGCATTTCCTGCTTTGGATCCCGCTCGCCATCGTCCTGTCGCTCGCGCTCACCCGCATGCTCAAGGGCGTGCTGATCGACCTGCAATATCGCAACAATGCCAGGCCCGGCGAAATCGACCGTGGCTGAGTCTGTCCGACCGGCCGGCACGACACCCCGCCGGAGCGGACCCGTCGCCCGCCTCCTTTCCGGCATCCTCCTGCTCGCCCTTTTCGCGGCCCTCGTCGCGCTCGGCACCTGGCAGATGCAGCGGCTGCACTGGAAAGAGAGCCTGCTCGCGGCCATCGCCGAGCGCCGCAAAGCGCCGCCCGTGGATATCGATGCCATCGCCGCAATGTTGGCGGGCGGCGGCGATATCGAATACCGCACCGTCCGCGTCTCGGGTACGTTTCAAAACGCGGGCGAGCGGCATTTGTTCGCGACCTATAACGGCCAGACCGGCTTCTACGTCTATACCCCGCTGACACTGGCGGACGGCCGCACTGTCCTGATCAATCGCGGCTTCGTGCCTTACGAGCGCAAGGAACCGGCGACCCGGCCGGAGAGCCAGCGTGAAGGCCCCGTCACCATATCGGGCCTTGCCCGCGCCCGGCTCGATGCCAAACCCTCCTGGGTGGTGCCGGAGAACGACATCGCCAAGAACATCTTCTACTGGAAGGACTGGACCGCGATGACGGCGGCATCCGGCCTGTCGCCAGCGCGCACGCTGCCCTTCTTCATCGATGCCGATGCGACACCCAATCCCGGCGGCCCCATTTCAGGCAGTTTGCCGGTCGGCGGCGTCACCCAGTTCGACCTGCCGAACAATCACCTTCAATATGCGCTCACCTGGTACGGGCTGGCCGCTGCGCTTGTTGCGGTCAGTGGTCTGTTCATGTTCCGTAGGCGCGCCGAAGCGCGCGCCGGCCACGCGCACGCGCAACAGGAGACGCCGGAATGACACTGCTCGCCCAGATCTTCACAGGCCTCACCGCGCTTCTCCACGTCGGCTTCCTCGCGCTGGAAATGGTCCTCTGGACGAAGCCGCAGGGCCGCCGCATCTTCCGCATGACGCAAGAGCAGGCCGAGGCAACGCGGGTGCTTGCGGCCAATCAGGGCCTCTACAACGGCTTTCTCGCCGCCGGTCTCGGCTGGTCGCTTCTGGCGTCTCCGCCTGCCTTTGCCGTGCAGCTGCAGCTGTTCTTTCTTGTGTGCGTTGTCATCGCCGCTATATATGGCGCGTGGTCGGTCAGTGCGCGCATTCTTCTGGTGCAGGGCGGCCCGGCGATGCTCGCACTCCTGTTCACAGTCTTGGCGTTCTGATCCCATGGAATTTCGTTCCGCTGAAAAGCCCGTTTCGCAGAAATCGGCGCTCACGATTAGACTCTGCGGCCCGCGCGGCTTCTGCGCCGGGGTCGATCGCGCCATCCAGATCGTGGTGCTCGCGCTGAAGGAATTCGGCGCGCCGGTCTATGTCCGCCACGAGATCGTGCACAATCGCTATGTCGTGGAAGGGCTGGAGGCCAAGGGCGCGATCTTCGTGGAGGAACTCGACGAGATCCCGCCGGAGCACCGCAAGCAGCCGGTCGTCTTCTCCGCCCATGGCGTGCCGAAATCCGTGCCTGCGGACGCCGACCAGCGCAATCTCTTCTATCTCGATGCGACCTGCCCACTGGTCTCCAAGGTCCACAAGCAGGCCATGCGCCACAACCGCATGGGCCGCCACGTCGTGCTCATCGGCCATGCCGGCCACCCCGAAGTCATCGGCACCATGGGACAGCTTCCCGAGGGCAGCGTCTCGCTGGTCGAAACCATCGATGACGTCGATACCTACACGCCGCCCGATCCCGACAACCTCGGCTTCGTCACCCAGACGACGCTGTCGGTGGACGATACCGCCGGCGTCATCAAGCGCCTGCACGAGCGCTTCCCCAAT
Source organism: Ferranicluibacter rubi (assembly GCF_011603255.1). GTDB lineage: Bacteria > Pseudomonadota > Alphaproteobacteria > Rhizobiales > Rhizobiaceae > Ferranicluibacter > Ferranicluibacter rubi. The sequence continues at coordinate 2,483 of NZ_JAANCM010000027.1, forward strand.
CTCACGGCGCCCGCCGCCGACAGCATCTGTTATGCCACCACCAACCGGCAGGAAGCCGTGAAGCAGGCGGCCCCCGGCTGCGATCTGTTCCTCATCGTCGGCGCGCCCAATTCCTCCAATTCCAAACGCCTCGTCGAAGTCGCGTTCCGCTCCGGCGCCCGCCAGTCGATCCTCGTCCAGCGCGCCAGCGATATCGAATGGGACACGCTCGGCGAGATCCGCACCGTCGGCCTGTCGGCCGGCGCTTCGGCACCCGAGGTGATCGTCAACGAGATCATCGAGGCTTTTCGCGTGCGCTATGATGCGGTGGTCGAGCTGGCGGATACGGTGGAGGAAACCGAAAACTTCCTCGTCAACCGCGAACTGCGCCACGTCCCCCTGACCCAGGCCGACATGGCCTTCGTCAACGGCGACTGACCAAGAGCGGCCCCCGACCTCTGCATCTGCCGTCTAAGGTGGTGCACGTCACCAGACGTCCTCTCCCCCCTTGTGGGGGAGATGCCCGGCAGGGCAGAGAGGGCTTTCCTTCAACCAACCACCCCACAGGGCTCACATGGCCGTCTATACCGATATCTCCGAGGACGACCTCAAGACATTCCTGAGCGCCTATGACGTAGGGGAGCTCACCTCCTACAAAGGCATCGCCGAAGGCGTCGAGAACAGCAATTTCCTGCTCCACACCACCACGGGCGCCTTCATCCTCACGCTCTACGAAAAGCGCGTCGATCCCGGCGATCTCCCGTTCTTCCTCGGCCTGATGCAGCATCTGGCCGATCGCGGTCTCAACTGCCCGCTGCCGCTCGCCCGCACGGACGGCGCTCTGCTCGGCACGCTGTCGGGCCGCCCGGCCGCCATGATCACCTTTCTCGAAGGTATGTGGCTGCGCAAGCCGGAGGCTGCCCATTGCCGCGAGGTCGGCCGGGCGCTCGCCGAAATGCATGTTGCGGGCGAGGGGTTTGCTCTGACGCGGGAAAACGCTTTGTCCGTCTCCGGCTGGCGTCCGCTCTGGGACAAGGCGAAGGACCGCGCCGACGAGGTGCAGCCGGGCGTGGCCGCGGAGATCGCCGCCGAACTCGACCATCTCGAAGCCAACTGGCCGTCCGATCTACCCGCAGGCGTCATCCATGCCGATCTCTTCCCCGACAATGTCTTCTTCCTCGGCGAAAACCTCTCCGGCGTGATCGACTTTTACTTCGCCTGCAACGATCTTTTGGCTTACGACGTCTCGATCTGCCTCAATGCCTGGTGCTTCGAGAAGGACGGCGCTTTCAACATGACCAAGGGCATGGCGCTTCTGGCAGGCTACCAGTCGGTGCGCCCGCTGACAGCTGGCGAAATCGCGGCCCTGCCGCTTCTCGCCCGCGGCTCGGCGCTGCGCTTCTTCCTGACGCGGCTCTACGACTGGCTGACGACGCCGGCAGGCGCCTTGGTGGTCAAGAAGGATCCGCTCGAATATCTCCGCAAGCTCCAGTTCCACCGCTCGGTGAACACGGCGCTCGAATATGGCCTGACGATTTCGGAACCCGACGCATGAAACACATCGACATCTTCACCGACGGCGCCTGCTCGGGCAATCCGGGCCCCGGCGGCTGGGGCGCGGTGCTGCGCTACGGCGAGACCGAAAAGGACCTCTGCGGTGGCGAGGCCGAAACCACCAACAACCGCATGGAACTGCTCGCCGCCATCACCGCGCTCACCTCCCTGAAGGAGCCCTGCGAGGTCGATCTCCACACCGACAGCAAATACGTCATGGACGGGATCATGAAATGGATCCACGGCTGGAAGAAGAACGGCTGGAAGACGGCCGACCGCAAGCCGGTGAAGAACGGCGAACTCTGGCAGGCCCTCGACGCCGCCAACAGCACCCACAAGGTCACCTGGCACTGGGTCAAGGGCCACGCCGGCCACCCGGAGAATGAGCGCGCGGATGAACTGGCCCGCAAGGGCATGGAGCCGTTCAAGGGGAAGCGGGCGGTGAAGCTGGGGTGAGGTGACGCGTCACCGCCGAATGTGCGGTAAGCCCCTCATCCGCCTGCCGGCACCTTCTCCCCGCAGGCGGGGCTAAGGGACATGCCGAGCGCGCTCGCCTTCCTCCCGAAGGTCAATGGTCGGGTCTCAAGCGGCGCTCCAGGTCTCTTCTCCCCGCGCGCGGGGAGAAGGTGGCGGCAGCCGGATGAGGGGCTGGCGCGGCGCTATGTTGATGAAATAGAAGGAAGAAAGACCCTCTCTGCCCTGCCGGGCATCTCCCCCACAAGGGGGGAGAAGACTCGTGGTCCGCACACCACGCCACAATGAAACACCTGCCGAGGGAAAGGGAGGCCGTCCCAAGTCCTCTCCCCCCTTGTGGGGAGATGGCCGGCAGGCCAGAGAGGGTCTTTTTTAAACCCCCTCCACACCCCTCAGATCTGCTCCAGCATCGTCGCTGCAGACGACACCGTCGCCTGTCCCGGGCTTTCCTCGATGTTGATAGTCTTCACCACGCCATCGTCCACCAGCATCGAATACCGCTTCGACCGCACGCCGAGCGTGCCCGCCGAGAGGTCGATATCCAGCCCCAGCGCCTTGGTGAAGCCTGCATCCCAGTCGGAGAGGAAGTGGATCTTGTCCATGCCGCCGGAGGCCGTTGCCCAGGCGCCCATGACGTGGATGTCGTTGACGGCGACGACGGCGATGTCGTCGATCCCCCTGGCGAGGATCGCGTCGCGGTTCTCGAGATAGCCGGGCAGGTGGTTGAGCGAGCAGGTGGGCGTGAAGGCGCCGGGGACGCCGAAGATCACGACGCGCTTGCCGGAGAAGAGGGCGTCCGTGGTCACTTCCACAGGGCCGTCAACGGTCTTTTCCTTGAAGGTCGCAGATGGAATCTTGTCGCCGATCGAAATGGTCAAAGGGAATATCCTCGCTCAGGGAATGGGGCTTCAGGGAATGGGCTCTGATGACGGCGCGAAGCGCAAGCAGCGTGCCCCGTGGAACATCCGTGCGCCGGACAGGCGCAAAGGAAAGATATAGATTTTCAGGGCTTGAAGACAAGCGGCGTTTCGATGGCCCTGTTCTCGGACCCCATCCGCACGCTGATCGTCGCCCGGATCGCGCCGTCCGCTGGCCCGCCCGCGCTTGTCAGTGGCAGTTTCGCGGCGATCCGCACATGCGTCAGGCCATCCGCCCCCCTCCGGCTGTCCATGGGCCGGCTGCCCACCGGATGGAAGACATAGCCGGAGGGTGCCGCGAGGAACACGTCTAAGAGCGTCGCACCCTCCGGCAGCCTCATGGTGAGTGCGATTTCATGCGTCCGCGCATCGAAGGCGGCATGCACCACGTCGAAATCCGGTGAGGGGGCTGCCGGCAGGGCGGCGAAGGCGGCGCGCACGCGCGCGGTGTCCAGCGGATTGTCGGCAGCATCGGCGGCAAGCGCAAGGTCCAGCTCCGCCTGCACGGGAATGCAGATGCTCTTGCAGATGCCGAGGAACACGGACGCTTCCAGCGTCAGATCCTTGCCGGCATCGCTTTTGAGCAGAAGCGGGAACGAGGCGGGCCGGTCGTAGCCGGTATATTCGAGATCGCCCTCGGCAAACCGTTTGGGCGCCGGCAGCCGCAGGCCGGAATAGACGAGGCTGCCCGCGCCCGGGCCTTTCCCGGTAATGGTCACCTCCGGCGGAATGCCGCTCGAGCCCGGGTCCGTCCAGTAGGTTCGCCAGCCCGGTTCCAGCCGGATTTCCAACATGGCCGGCAGCGTTCCGTCCGCTTGCTGCGCGCCGGTGACCAGCCGGATGCCGCCACCGACGGTCTCCACCCAGGCGCTGCGCGCGGCAAAGGCCATGCCGCCCGATGCTGCGATCGCGAAAAAAAACACGGTGGCCAGGGTTGCCACGCGTGCCGAAAACGTCAAACTCTGCGGTGTGAGGCGTTCGATCATGGGCAAAGCCATAGCGGTTTTGGCAGGGTCGGAGAAGATCGGCATGATGCGGCGGCTCGGAATGTCGTGCAACTTTTCTTGAATGCGCGATGCAATAATCGACCCGGGTCGATGGAACGATCGGCGGGACATCGGCTTCGACAGGTGTGACGGCCGAGCTGTCATCCCCAAGGGCACCCGCAGCGCCGGCATTCGGAAAACCAGAAAACGGCAGGCATCGAAAAGGCGGGACAGACCTCAACCGGAACAAGGGCAAGGCACCATGATGGCGACATTCCAGAAAAACCGTGAACGGGGCATGTTGGACGGGCAGTTCCTGATTGCCATGCCCGGCATGGTCGATAGCAACTTCGCCCGTACGGTCATTTTCGTCTGCGCGCATTCCGACGACGGCGCGATGGGTTTCATTCTGAACCGGCCGCAGCAGCTCACCTTTCCGGATGTGCTCCTGCACCTGGAGATCGTCGATCGCCTTCAGGCGATCCGGCTGCCGGAGCGGACGCGGGAGTTCCAGATCCAGACCGGTGGTCCCGTCGAGACCGGTCGCGGCTTCGTGCTTCACTCCGACGATTACCTGAGCGAATCGAGTATTCCCGTCAGCGACGACATCTGCCTGACGGCGACGCTCGATATCGTGCGCGCCATCTCGCGCGGTGCGGGCCCGTCCCGCGCCATGATGATGCTCGGCTATGCCGGCTGGGGCGCCGGCCAGCTGGAGGCCGAGATCGCCAATAATGGCTGGCTGACCTGCGCGGCCAACGAGGACCTGATCTTCGATCGCGACCTTGGCGACAAGTACGATCGCACCCTTGCCGCGATGGGCGTCGCCCCCGCCATGCTGTCGATGACGGCTGGTCACGCGTAACGGCATGTCCGCTATCTACCCTGATCAAGGCGTTGCTTTCTCGATTCCTGATGAACAAATCGCGGAACATTTTGTCCGACACCCCGTTTTGAAGGCAAGCGGCACAGCAATAAAGCAGCCGCCTCAGTGACAGGGAGTTACGCACATGGGTAGCATTTCCGATAAGGTTTCCGGTCTCGCTAACGAAGCAGCAGGCAACGTCAAGCAGGGCGTCGGCAAGATGACCGACAACGAGCGTCTGCAGGCCGAAGGCAAGGCACAGGAAGTCAAGGGCGAAGTCCAGCAGGCATCCGGCAAGGCCAAGGACACCGTCAAGGGTGCCGTCGATCGCCTGTAACAAAGTTTTGCTATGGCTTTGTCCGTAGCGATCAGGTGCGCAACCGTTGCCGTCCTGACGGGTTCAACTGGATGGCGACGTGCGCCGAATGCCCGCTGTGCCTCGTGCCGGCGGGCATTTCCTCGTCTGCCAGTCGGAATCGCGCAATAGGCGGCAACGTCCGTCAAAAGCGGATGGCCATCGCTTCAGGCAACATAATATGTAGGGCAGCGAAAACAGGATGTTCTGAAAGACGCCGGCGCTGCGGAGCCACAACAATCAGATGCCATCCGCAGGGATGGCCCCAGGGACGAAACGACCATGAAGCTCTTTACGTGCAGCAATTGCGGAAATTCCGTGCATTTCGACAATCGAACCTGCGTGAATTGCGGATCGCGCCTCGGTTTCGAGACGGAGTCCCTGAGCATGAAGGCGCTGGCCCCGGCCGGCGGCGATCAATGGACCGTGATCGGCAAGAACGATACCGCCGTGCGCTTCTGCGCCAATGCGATGAACGATATCTGCAACTGGCTCGTCCCCGCCGGTAGCCATAACACCTACTGCGTTGCCTGCAGCTACAATCACATCGTGCCCGTCACCGACAATCCGGAAGGCGTTCAGCGCTGGCAGAAGATCAGCCAGGCGCAGCGTCACCTGTTCTATTCGATCCTGCGCTGGAACCTGCCGCGCCCGGGCCGCGATGCCGATCCGCAGGGCGGTCTGGTGTTCGATTTCCTCGCCGACGAGGTCGATGCCAACGGCAACGTCATCCAGGCCGCGATGACCGGCCACGAAGACGGTCTGATCAGCCTGCGCGCCGCCGAAGCTGACGATGCGACGCGCGAAAGCATCCGCGTCTCCATGGGCGAACCCTACCGCACGCTGCTCGGCCATTTCCGCCATGAGATCGGCCATTTCTACTTCGCCCAGCTCTGCCGCGACGAGGAAACGCTGGCCGAAGCCCGCGCCCTCTTCGGCGACGAGCGCGAGGACTATGCCGCAGCTTTGCAGCGCAACTATGAGCAGGGCCCGCCGGCCGACTGGCAGAACCGCTTCATCTCGACTTATGCCAGCTGCCATCCGTCTGAAGACTTCGCCGAATGCTGGGCGCACTTCTTCCACATCGTCGACACGCTCGAAACCGCCCGCGCCTTCGGCCTCTCCACCGACCCCCGCCGCCACCAGGAGATGGCCGCCGAAGTCGATTTCGATCCCTACAATGCTCAGGATTCACAGACCTTGGTCGATGCCTGGGTGCCGCTCAGCGTCGCGCTGAACAGCATCCAGCGCTCCATGGGCCAGACCGACAGCTACCCCTTCGTGCTGTCGATCCCCGTGGTCCAGAAGCTGGAATTCCTCAACCGGCTGATCCACAAGGCCGGGCAGGGGCTGCTGACCATGTCTCAGCCGCCGATGCAGACGCCGGCGGCGGCCTGAGGGTTTCAGGTTTGAACTACGGAGCGCTCTTCCTTGGAAAAGGAGGAGCGTTTTTTTGTTTTGGGGTGCGGGTTTGTGGGCGGAATTTTGAAGAAAGACCCTCTCTGGCCTGCCGGCCATCTCCCCCACAAGGGGGGAGAGGACGGGGGGCACCCGCTCGTTCTCGTCGAAAAACTAGAGCGTTTTGAAACGGTTCTTCAGGCGCGTACGTAAAGGCAAAGCGAGCGAGGACCGCGAGTCTTCTCCCCCCTTGTGGGGGAGATGCCCGGCAGGGCAGAGAGGGTTTTTCTTCCCTAAATCTAAACTTCTTCGACGGCTCTCAAGCCCGCTTCATCAACGGAAACCGCTCCTTCAACAACCGCTGGATCAAATCCGACGAAATCGGCGGTCCGAACAGGAAGCTCTGGCCGTAATGGCAACCCATCTGGCCGAGCTGGATCGCGTCTTCTTCGGACTCGATACCCTCCGCTACCACCTGCATCTCGAGTTCACGCGCCATGCCGATGACGGAGCGGAGCAGGATGGTGCGTTTGTCGCTCTCGTCCTTCACCAGCGCCTTGTCCATCTTGATCGTGTCGAACGGGAAGCGCGTGAGGTAGGCGAGCGAGGAGTGGCCGGTGCCGAAGTCGTCCAGCGCCAGCTTCAGCCCGCTGTCGCGCAGCTTCTGCAGCACCAGACGCGCCTGCTCCGGGTTCTCCATCATCAGCGACTCGGTCAGTTCCACCATCACCTGCGACGGGTTGCAGCGGTTCTTGTGGAGGATGGCGCGGATGTCGTCGTGGAGGTCGTTGTTGAGCAGCTGGCCGCTCGACAGGTTGACCGAGACGAAGATCGGTAGCTGACCGGTCTGGATCTGCCATTCCCCGAGATCGCTGGTCGCCCGCTCGAAGGCGAAGAGGCCGAGCTGGTTGATGACCTCGGAACTCTCGGCAATGGGGATGAACTCGGAGGGCGGAATGCTGCCGCGCTTCGGGTGGTCCCAGCGCATCAAGGCTTCGAAGCCGGCGATTTCCGCATCGTTCAGCCGCACGATCGGCTGGTAGACGAGGCTGAGCTCGTTGCGCTCGATGGCGCGGCGGAGGTCGGTTTCGAGCTGCAGACGGTCCGTGCCGGAGGTGCGGAAGGCCGGGCGATAGGGTTCGACGCGGTTGCCGCCCGCCTTCTTGGCGCGGAACATGGCGAGTTCCGCATCGTCCAGCAGGCCGGCCGCGCTCTGGCCCTGGTCCACCCAGGAGACGAGGCCGACGGAGGCGGTGAGGCTGATCTCGCGATTGCCGAAGCTGATCGGCACCATGATCGCGCGGCTGACGGCCTCGGCGAAATCCGCGACCTTGGCGGGGTCACGTTCCGAAATGAGGATCAGGCCGAACTGGTCGCCCCCGAGCCGCGCCAGCGTATCCTGCGGCTTCAGGAGCCGCCGCAGTCGCCGCGTCAGCGCGATCAGGATGTTGTCGCCGGCCGCGATCCCCAGCACGTCATTGACGTTCTGTTTGTAGCGGTCGATGTCGATCGCGATCACGGTCGGGCGCACGCCGTTCGAACCCGGCGCCAGCGCCAGGATCGATTGCAGCCGGTCGAGAAAGATCTGGCGGTTCGGCAGGCCGGTCAGGTTGTCGTGGAGCGCATCGTGCAGCAGCCGGTCGAGCGAATTGCGCTGCTCGGTGATATCCACCAGCGTGCCGACGCAGCGGATGATCTCACCGTTCGAGCCCAGCACCGGCCGCGCGCGGATCGACAGCCAGTGATAATGCCCGTCCTCGGCGCGAATGCGGAAATCATGGTTGAGCCGGCCGCGGCGGTGTTCGAGCAGGATGTCGAGCGTCGCGCGAAAACGGTCGCGGTCGTCGGGGTGAAGGCGCGGCAGCCAGTTGCGGGCGGGCCCGTGCATGGCGCCGGGCGTGAGGCCCAGCTGCTGCGACACGTCGGGAATGGTCACTACCCGGTCGCGCGCCACGTCCCAGTCCCATACGGTATCGCCCGAGCCGGTCAGCGCCAGCGACTGGCGTTCGAGGTCGGAGAAGAGCCCCTGGCTATAGGCGCCGCCGGCAAAGGCATGCTGCATCACGGTGAAGCCGATGAGCAGCACGATCAGCACGAGCCCGCCGCCGAGCGCCGGCTGGACGATGTCGTTGGAAAGCCGCCCCGTCACCGTCAGCCAGGCGCCGAACAGCCAGACGAGCGTCAGCAGCCAGGCGGGCACGAGCAGGATGGCGCGGTCGTAGCGGTTGAGACCGAGATAGGCGATGAGGATGATGCCGGCCGTGCCCGTCAGCGCAAACGAAATGCGCGCGATGCCGGCCGCAATGGCGGGATCGTAGATCGCCACGCCGAAGAGCAGGCCGAGGCCGAGAATCCAGGCGAGCGTCGCATAGGACAGGTGCTGGTGCCAGCGGTTGAGGTTCAGATAGGTGAAGAGGAAGATCACGAGGCCGGCCGCCAGGAACACCTCCGTTCCCGCCCGCCATATTCGCTCGTCGCCGGCGGTGATCGCGATCAGCTTCGACAGGAAGCCGAAATCGACGCAGATATAGGCAAGAACCGCCCAGGCGAGCGCGGCCGTCGCCGGCAGCATGGAGGTGCCCTTGACGACGAACAGGATGGTCAGGAACACCGCCAGCAGGCCGGCAATGCCGAGCACGATGCCGCGATAGAGCGTGAAGGCATTGACCGTGTCCTTGTAGGCGTCCGGCTCCCAGAGATACATTTGCGGCAGGTCGGGCGTTGCCAGCTCCGCGACGAAGGTGATGACCGAGCCGGGGTTGAGCGTGATGCGGAAGACGTCGGCCTCCTCGCTCGGCTGCCGGTCGAGTGCAAAGCCTTCCGACGGGGTGATGGAAAGGATGCGCTGCGAACCGAGGTCGGGCCAGAAGATCTTGGAATTCACCAGCCGGAAATGCGGCGCGACGATCACGCGCTCCAGCTGCTCTTCCGAAACATTGGCGAGCGCGAAGACCGCCCAGTCGCCCTGATGGTTGTCGGCACTGGAGCGCACCTCGATGCGCCGCACGATGCCGTCCGTGCCGGGCGCGGTGGAAACCTGAAAGGCCTCGCCCCGGCCGGTATAGATCTCGGTCGTCGCGGTGAGGTCGAGCGCGGTGTCCTCGCGCGAGATCTTCACGGGCTCGATGGCATGGGCCAGACCCGCGCCGAGCCACATCATCGCAAGCACCAGCGCCAGCATCAGCCCGGGCAGCCTGCGGATCGACGGCAAAAGCGTCGGACGGAAGGGATGTGTCACTCGCTAGCAGTCCTGTTGGGCGCGATGTCACGCGAAAGAAGGGAGAAGATCAGGTGGTCGCGCCACTGCCCATTGATCTTGAGATACTCACGCAGATAGCCTTCACGATGAAAGCCGACCTTTTCAAGGAGCCTGATGCTCCTGTCGTTTTCCGGAATACAGGCTGCCTCGATACGGTGCAACTGAAGGGTCGAAAAGATGTAGGGGATGGAGAGCCTGACCGCCGCCGACATGTGCCCCTGGCCGGCGAAGCGCTCGCCCATCCAGTAGCCGATCATGCAGCATTGCGCCGCTCCGCGCCGGATATAGCCGATGGTAAGGCCGCCCAGCAGCGTCTCGGTGTCGCGCGCGAAGACGAACAGGGGAATGGCCTGACCGGAGTGGAATTCCTGCTCGCTACGGATGGCGCGCGCGCGAAACGCGCTCTCGGTCATCTCCTCCGCCCGCCAGGTCGGCTCCCAGGGCTCAAGAAACGGCCGGCTTTCCCGGCGCAGCGCGAACCACTGCCGATAGTCGGCGCCGCGTGGCAGGCGCAGCAGATGCGTGTCGCTCTCGATCCTGACCGGGTCCGGCTGCCGTGACAGAAACCGAAACACCGATCGTGTCATGAAAGCCTCCGCCGGGATCGTAAATAGGGACGGTGCCGGCGAGAAGACGCCGGACCGGGGTTCAGCCGTTCGCCGCCCGCGGCAGGGCCGTGTCGCGGGTCAGGCCGCCGAGAATATCCGCCATGGGCGCCAGCTTGTCGACGGGGCCGATGGCCGAGAGCGTCGGCACGGTTTCGAAGAACAGGCGACCGGCAAGATCGGTCAGCCGCTCCACGGTGATGCCGGACAGCCGGTCCATCAGTTCCTCGTTGGGAATGGGGCGGCCGTAGAGCATCATCTGCCGGGCGATCTGGCCGGCGCGTGCGGCGGGGCTTTCCTGCCCCATCAGCAGCTGCGCGCGGATCTGCGCGCGGGCACGGTCGATTTCCTGTTGATCGATATGATCGGCCGACTTGCGCAGCTCCTCGATGATGACGGGCATCAGTTCCGGCAGGTTCTCGCCGCCGGTCGCGGCGTGAACGCCGAAAATGCCGGTATCGGAAAAGCCCCAGTGGAACGCATAGACCGAATAGCAGAGGCCGCGATGCTCGCGCACTTCCTGGAAGAGCCGCGAGGACATGCCGCCGCCGAGAATATTGGCGAGGATCTGCGAGCAGTAGAAGTCGCGGCCATGATAGGCCTTGCCCTCGAAGCCGAGCAGGACCTGCGCATCCATCAGGTCGCGGTTCTCGCGCGTGTCGCCGCCGGTGTAGCGGGCCTTTTCGATCAGCGGCGCTTCCGCCGGCTGCTGCGGCAGGCTGGCGAAGCGTTCCTCGACCTGCGCCACGAAGGCATCGTGATCGACCGCACCGGCGCCCACGACGAACATGCGGTCGGTGGTGTAGTTGCGCCCGAGATAGGTGCGGATCTGGTCGGCGGAAAACGACATGACCGTTTCCGGCGTGCCGAGGATCGGCCGGCCGACGATCTGGTCGGCAAAGGCGGTTTCGGCGAAGCGGTCGAACACCACATCGTCGGGCATATCGTTCGCCGCGCCGATTTCCTGCAGGATGACGTTCTTCTCGCGCTCCAGCTCTTCCTCGTCGAAGGACGATTCCGTCAGGATGTCGGCGAGGATGTCGATGGCCAGCGCCGTGTCGTCCTTCAGCACGCGGGCGTAATAGGAGGTCGTCTCGGTGGATGTCGCGGCGTTGACCTCGCCGCCGACATTCTCGATCTGCTCGGCGATATCGCGGGCCGACCGCGAGGCCGTTCCCTTGAAGGCCATGTGCTCCAGCAGATGCGCGATACCGTGCTCGTCCGTGGTCTCGTCGCGGGAGCCGGACTTGATCCACGTGCCGAGCGCGACGCTTTCCAGATGCGGCATGGTTTCGGTAACGACCGTCAGCCCGGAGGCGAGCCGGGTGCACTCAACTTTCATCATCGGTCTTTCTGCGCACTAGTTCCGGATACGGGCGTGCTCGCCGATATAGGCCTCGACGGCTTTCAGCTCGGGATCCAGAATGTCGAAGCGCTCCTCCCTGTCCATCAGGTCAGCAAGCCACGTCGGAAGCGCCGGGTCAATACCGCTCGCCGATTTTACTGCGGCGGGAAATTTCGCGGGGTGCGCGGTGGCCAGCGTCACCATAGGTGCGTTGGGTTTCATATGCTTGGCGGCAACGAAGGCGCCGATGGCGCTGTGCGGATCGAAGAGATAGCCGGTTTCCGCGAGCGTGGTGCGGATGGTTTCCGCCACTTGCTTTTCCGTCGCGCGCCCGGCGCGGAAGAGGCCGCGGATCATCTTCATCGCCTTTTCCTCGATCTCGAAAGCGCCCGACTGCTTCAGCCCGCCCATGGCCGCGCGCACCTTGCCCGCATCCCGGTCGAAGGCCTCGAACAGCAGGCGTTCGAAGTTGGAGGAGATCTGGATGTCCATCGACGGCGAGGTCGTGGCGCGCACGTCGCGCATCTCGTAGCGCCCGGTCTTCAGCGTGCGGGCGAGAATGTCGTTCTCGTTGGTCGCGACCACGAGCCGCGCGATCGGCAGCCCCATCTTCATGGCGACGTAGCCCGCGAAGATATCGCCGAAATTGCCGGTGGGAACCGTGAAGGCCACCTTCCGGTCCGGCCCGCCGAGCGCCACCGCCGTCGTGAAATAATAGACGATCTGGGACATGATGCGCGCCCAGTTGATCGAATTCACGCCCGAGAGATGTACGCGGTCGCGGAAAGGCCCGTCGTTGAACATGTCTTTGACCAGCGTCTGGCAATCGTCGAAATTCCCGCGAATGGCGATCGCATGCACGTTCGACGCCTTGGACGTCGTCATCTGGTGCTGCTGCACCGGCGAGACCTTGCCATGCGGAAACAGGATGAAGATATCGGTGCGGTCGCGCCCGGCAAAGGCGTCGATCGCAGCACCCCCGGTGTCGCCCGAGGTCGCGCCGACGATGGTGGCGCGGGTGTTGCGGGTGGCCAGCACATGGTCCATCAGCCGCGCCAGCAGCTGCATCGCCACATCCTTGAAGGCGAGCGTCGAGCCGTGGAACAGCTCCATCACGAAGGCATTCGGCCCGGTCTGCACGATCGGCACGACGGCCGGATGCCGGAAGGTCGCATAGGCCTCGTCGATCATGCCGCGCAGCGTCGCATCCTCGATCTCGCCATCGACGAACAGCTGGAGAATCCGAAACGCAACCTCCTGGTAGGAGAGGCCGCGCAGGTCCCGGATCTCGCGCTTCGACAGGGTCGGCCACGTCTCCGGCACATAGAGCCCGCCATCGCGCGCAAGGCCCGCCATCAGGGCATCGCTGAAACCGAGCGCAGGGGCCTCGCCCCGGGTCGAAACATACTTCACGTTCGTCATCCTCGTTTCGTGCCGCGCGGCGACGGTGTTCGGGCCTGAAGGTGAGCGCGGCACGTGACGCTCAAGTTCGGGCGGGGCTTACAAAAAAGATCGGAACACGCGCGAGTCCAATCGATTTTCCGGCGCGCCGCTGCTATAGACCATCGCCGCAGCACTGGAAAGCCTTGCCTTTCGGCAAGTGCCGCCGGGTCTGCGCAACGGCCGCTCGCAGTCGGGCGGTGGAAATTATGCCGTATGCGCCGGTCGAAACCGGCTATACAGGCAGCGACGGACACGCGCCGCGAGAGCGCGGGAAGAGCGACAGGGGGTCGGATCGAATGGTGGGTCATACAGTCAGCCGCATCGCGGCATTTGCGGGTCTCATGGCGCTTGCCGGCTGCAATACGCCGGACACGGGCGGCGCGATCGACGCGGGCGCCAGCGCGGCATCCGCCACGCCGGCCGTCATCCAGGCGAAGTGCCCGCAGATCGTCATGCGCGATGCGACGTCGGTCTACCGCACCTACGCCAAGGGCGCGAAGGACGACCCGTCGCAGATCATCTACCAGGCCTCGCTCGCCGACTCGACGCGCCAGTGCGTGCAGAGCGATACGACCCTGACGGTCAACGTCGTGGTGCAGGGCCGCGTCACCTCGGGTCCGGCCGGCGGCCCCGGCACGATCAACCTGCCCATCCGCGTCACCGCGAGCGACGAGAACAACACGCTGTTCTCCGAAGTGACCCAGCTGCCCGTCACCGTCCAGGCCGGCACCGGCGCCCAGCAGTTCATCTTCACCAAATCCGCCCCCATCAACGGTGGCGCCGGCGACTTCGCCAAGGTCTATGTCGGCTTCGACACGGCCCCGGCTGCGCCGAAGAAGCGGAAGTAAGAAGCGCCCGCTACCGCTACGCCACTGAAATCTTCATAATGGAGAATGGGATGGCAGGCAGAGCAGCAGTTATCATCGGTGGTACGGGGCAGATCGGGCGGGCTGTTGCGCAAGAGCTGATCGATAAGGGATGGACGGTGGCCGTCACGCACAGAGGCAACCGGCCGCTCCCGCGTGAATTGACGGAAAGCGGCGTTACAGCAATCGTCTACGATCGTGGACACAGCGAACGTCTTCGACGCTTGATACGGTCAGGCGCAGACGTGGTGATCGATACGATTGCATATGACGCTTCGCATGCAGACGAGCTGCTTGAAATCGAAAACGATGTCGGTTCGTTTGTCGTAATTTCCTCCAGCAGTGTCTACTGCGACGACCAGGGTCGGTCGCTCGATGAAGGCAAGGTCAACGGTTTCCCCGATTTGCCGGATCCCATGACGGAGCAGCAGCAGACCCTGCCGCCTGGGGATCAGAACTATTCCACGAAGAAGGTCGCTCTTGAACGGCGGTTGCTCGACCGAAGCGTGGCCCCGATTACCGTTCTGCGTCCCTGCGCGATCCATGGTGCGAACTCGATCCATCCCAGGGAGTGGTGGTTCGTCAAAAGGATGATCGACGGCAGAACCGTCATTCCGCTTGCCTATCGCGGCGAGAGCCGTTTTCACACGACATCCGTTGCCAATATCGCCGGCTTGACGGCGATTGTCTCGGAAAAGCCTGCTCATCGAATCCTCAATATCGGTGACGAGCGCTGTCTATCGGTCAGCGAAATCGGCGATCTCATCCGCCGACGGCTACAATTTCCGGGACATTTCGCTCTCGTGGACGATGATCGTTATCCCCCCGCCATCGGCGCAACGCCATGGTCGGTTCCATCTCCATTCATGATCGACAGTTCAGCTGCGCGTCAGCTTGGTTTTAAGCCCTTATCTTATGAAGACACCATCGCACATGTCTGCGACTGGCTCATCGCGTTCACTGCGGACGGGCGATGGAAAGAGAAGCTTCCAGTATTCGGCCAGTACGATTCCGACCCATTCGATTATCGCGCAGAGGACGATTTTCTTGCCTCGGCGGGTAAATACAAACTGATCTAGCCAGTCCTCGCGCAAGGTTGCTCGCTTTGGGAAGCCTCCGGCAGACGATCCCGATCAGTCCCCAAGCTCCTCCGACCATTCCGCCAGCGCCTCGATCGTGGCGGGCAGGGCGGTCATGCGGGAGATGACGGTTTCGGCGCCGGCTTCGGTCAGCGCGTCTGCATGTGAGGCGTAGCTGTGCGAGGCGCCGGTGAAGCCGATGACGCGCATGCCGGCCGAGCGGGCGCCGTGGACGCCATGTACCGAATCTTCCACCACGATCACCCGCGACGGGTCGATGCCCATCTGGGCTGCGCCATGCAGAAAAATATCCGGCTTTGGCTTCACCCGGTCGTCGCCGAGGTCGCGGGCGGAAAAGACGTTGCGGCCGAAAAGGTCCTTCAGGCCGACCTTGCCGAGCATCATCGCCAGCCGCTCGGAGGTGGAGTTCGAGCAGACGCACTTTTTCAGCCGGATCTGTGACAGCGCCGCCTTGACGCCCTCGATGATCTCGACGTCGTCCTTCAGCCGCTGTTCGAGGATCTCGGTATGGCGTGAGATGAGGCTCGCCGACAGCGGGATCGTCGCCTCGCGCTCGACGGCCAGGAGCGTGTTCTGCCACGTCATCCCAGCATAGCGCTCTGCCATCTCCTCCGTCGAAATCGGATACCCCGCTTCCGTCAGCAGCGCCGCCTCGACTTCGGATGCGATGATCTCTGAATCGACGAGCACGCCGTCGCAATCGAAAATGATGAGGTCGATACCGGACATGGGGAAAATCTCTGATGCATGGGAATGCCCGCGCTTTACACGAGGGGGCGGCGGGGGACAATGCGGCAGCTAAGATTTGTGTCCGCGCGCCATGTCTCGGGCATGGAAAAGGCGTCAGAAAACCTTCACGGCCGACGCCTCGATACTCAGCCGCAGTGTCGGATGAAGGCCGTCCCGGGTGGTGATGTCGATGGTGAACGGCAGGTGCTCGTGCAGGAAATGCTGAATGCCGATCAGGTTGAAGGCATTGAAGCGGCTTGCCGGATCATAGTCGATAAACAGATCGATATCGCTTGATGCCCGGGCTTCGTCGCGCGCAACCGAACCGTAAACGAAAAGCCCCGTCGCACCGCGACTGCGCATCTCTTCCGCAAGCGCAAGCAAACGGTCCATGACATCAGCCCGAGCAAGTGGCGGCCGGGGCATATTCGACCCCGTCGCGAAACTTTCATTGCCTCCATCCGTCGGTTTTTCGCGCAAGTTTTCCGCCTCTTCAGCCTTTGGTAACCAAACTCGGTAACCATAGCAGCAGAATTTGTGTCCCAGAGTCAGCGTATCAGCGAGTAGTCATGGTGTCCCTGAAGTCTTCCGTCGTTTTGTCTGCTGAAATCTCCCCCGCCGCTTCGGGTAGGTGGCTCGACACCATCATCAAGGGCGATTGCGTTTCCGCCCTTGAAAAGCTGCCCGACAATTCGGTGGATGTCGTCTTCGCCGATCCACCCTACAACCTGCAGCTCGGCGGTGCGCTGCATCGCCCGGATCAGTCGCTGGTCGATGCCGTCGATGACGCGTGGGACCAGTTCGCCTCCTTCGAGGCTTACGATGCCTTCACCCGCGCCTGGCTGCTGGCATGCCGCCGCGTGCTGAAGCCCAACGGCACGCTGTGGGTCATCGGCTCCTACCACAACATCTTCCGCGTCGGCGCGATCCTGCAGGATCTGAACTTCTGGATCCTCAACGACATCGTCTGGCGCAAGACCAACCCGATGCCGAACTTCAAAGGGCGCCGGTTCCAGAACGCGCATGAGACGCTGATCTGGGCGAGCCCGAGCGCCAAGGGCAAGGGTTACACCTTTAACTACGACGCCCTGAAGGCGGCGAACGACGACGTGCAGATGCGCTCCGACTGGGTGTTCCCGATCTGCTCCGGCGGCGAGCGCCTGAAGGACGAGAACGGCGACAAGGTCCACCCGACCCAGAAGCCGGAAGCGCTGCTCGCCCGCATCATGATGGCCTCCACCCGGCCGGGCGATGTCGTGCTCGACCCGTTCTTCGGCTCGGGCACCACGGGCGCCGTCGCCAAGCGCCTCGGCCGCCATTATGTGGGCGTCGAGCGCGAGCAGACCTATATCGACGCGGCCCGTGCCCGCATCGAGGCGGTCGAGCCGCTGGGCGGTGCCACATTGTCGGTCATGACCGGCAAGCGCGCCGAGCCCCGCGTCGCCTTCAACGTGCTGGTGGAAAGCGGCCTCATCAAGCCCGGCGCCATCCTCACCGATGCCCGCCGCCGCCACAGCGCCATCGTGCGCGCCGACGGCACGCTGGCTTCAGGCGGAGAGGCCGGCTCCATCCACCGCCTGGGCGCCAAGGTGCAGGGCCTCGACGCCTGCAACGGCTGGACCTTCTGGCACTATGACGACGGCGGCGTGCTGCGGCCGATCGACGACCTGCGCACCGTTATTCGGGCGGATATGGCGCGGATGGGGTGAGGGCAGGTTTGCGACGTTAAGGAGAAAGGTCCTCTCTGCCCTGCCGGGCATCTCCCCCACAAGGGGGGAGAAAACCTGGGGCGGGCCGCTCGCTCTTTCCGCAAATCTTGAAGATTCGTACTGAGGGCGTGCCACGAGTCCTCTCCCCCCTTGTGGGGGAGATGCCCGGCAGGGCAGAGAGGGTCTTCCTTCCTTCCTTCCTTCACTCCCGGAAGCACAGTCCTCACCCAGCGCGCCTACCCGCCAAAAATCCCCCCGCAATGTTTAAGAGAATTTAACCTCTCCGCCGCTAGTCTCATGCCTGCGATACCGCCGCGTGATCAACCACCGGCAGACCGCGATGCGGGCGGGGGTTCCGGGTGTTGCCGGAGCTTGTGCCTCAAGACGAAGCGGGACTGCGATCTATCGACGGGAAAGCCCGCCGACAGTCGTCTTTCCTCCGGTTTCGTACCTTCAGTCCCGGAGGAATCTGAAACGCCCGGCCGCTTGAAAAAGCGGCCGGGCGTTGCTGTTTTGCAGGATCTGTAAAAGACCGTCAGAGAATGAAATCGTCCGCATACATCTTGGTGACGCCGGACACGCTCACTTCGAAATCGGCGCGGCCGTCGCCATTGACGTCGCCGGAGAGGATGCCGTTCGAGAAACGCAGTTCGCCGGCATGGCGGCTGAAACCGTCATTGCCGATATAGTCGAACTCTTGGTTGCCTCCGGAGCGCGTGTTCGCGTCGATGCCGGAGAGGTCGATAAGGTCGCCTTCACTGGCTGTGAAGTCGGCGATCACGTCGCGGCCGCTGCCGACCCGGCTGTCGATGAGCGTATCGAAGTAGAAGATGTCAGCACCCGTGCCGCCGTTCAGATAGTCCCTGCCGATGCCACCGGTAAGGTCGTCGGCGCCCGAGCCGCCATAGAGAACGTCGTTTCCGGCGCCGCCATAGAGCCCGTCATTGCCTTCGAGGCCGTAGAGATTGTCGGCGCCGCCGAAGCCCTTCAGCACGTTGCGATCGGCAGAGCCGGTGATGTCGTCGGCGGAATTCGTGCCCGTGGCGTTTTCGATGTTGACGAGAACCTCGATCTGGTCGCTGTCGATGGTAGCGGTGCCCTTGTCGAGGTCGATGTCGACGCCCTTGCCGCGCTGCGAGGAATAGGCGTCCTGCAGCTCGTAGCTGATGGTGTCCACACCCGTGCCGCCGTTGAAGCTGTTGTTGTAGCCGACGGAGCGGAAGGTGTCGTTGCCGCTGTCGCCCTTGTAGACGCTGGCTTCCGAATTGACCTGGAAGATATCATTGCCGTCGCCGCCGGAGACGACGTCATAGGCCTTGCCGTCGTCGGCGCGGATGTCGGCGATGTAGAGGTCGTTGCCGGTGCCGAGGAAGATGTCGTTGCCACCCTCGTAATAGTTCACCACCCGGTCGTTGCCCGAACCCGCATCCACATAATTGAAGCCGCCGAGGCTGTCGGTGCGGTTGAGGTTGATCGTATCGTTGCCGCCGTAACCGTAGATCGACACCTCGGACAGCTTGTTCTGGGTCAGGATGTCGTTCCTGTTGGTGCCGTAATAATTCGCCATGAATGCGTCCTCGCAGAATGATCGGTCAAGATGACACGCCCATCATGCGAGGAGCGGTGTGAATGCCGGCTGAACCGAATGTGGCTTTTCAGTGATATGAAAATCAGGCGCAAAGAGGGCGGCTTCAGACAGCCCGCCCTCAGACAGCCCGCCCTCAGACAGACAGCCCGAGCTTTATCAGATCCGCCTTCAGCGTCGGGCCGTCGATGAACTGCACCGCCTGCCAGCCGGCCGCCCGCGCGCCCTCGACATTGGCAAGGCTGTCGTCGATGAACAGCGTGGCTGCGGGTTCAAGGTCGAACGCCGCCTGATGCGTCTCGTAGATGTCGAGGTCCGGCTTGATCTGCCGCTTCTCGCCGGACACGGTCACGCCGCGCGGCAGGTTGAGGAAGGCAAAGCGCGCCCGCGCCTCGGCAAAGGTGTCCTGCGCGAAATTGGTCAGCATCGTCACGTCGTAGCCCTTCGCCACGAGACCTTCGAGAAGGACGACGCTCTCCTCATAGGCATGCGGCACCATCTCGCCCCAATGGGTGCGGAAGGCGCGGATGTTCGCCTCCTGTTCGGGATACTGCGCGATGAGCAGGTCTTCCGCTTCCGCCCAGCTGCGGCCGCGGTCCTGCTCCAGGTTCCATTCATGGGTGCAAACGGTCGCGAAGAAGGCGTTGCGCTCGGCCTCGTCGGGAATGAGCCGGCTGAACGGGATATTCGGATCGTAATGGATCAGCACCTTGCCGATGTCGAAAACGATATGGCGGATGGGTGTCGTCGCGTCGGTCATGGGGCTCTCTCCTCTTATGATCGATCCGGGCATTGATCGTCTCCGGACGGTTCCTATCGCATGACGTCACGAGATTTATGACGTTTTTGCGAAACAGCCGGGCAGCGCCTTCTCGATCGCCTTCTTCATCACGGTGGGCAACGCCTGCGCGGCGAGCGTCTCGCGCGGCTCCCACCAGCCGTTCGCGACGATAGCGTCGCGTTCGACCTCGGCATGGCGCACAGCGAGGCGCAGCTCGAAATGGGTGAACACATGCACGATGCCGCCGCAGTCGCGCCAGAGGGGCGTGGTCTTCCCGGCAAAGGGTGGCGTCTGGTTCTGGCCGGGATCGGTCGTCCAGTCGGTGCCCGGCACCTCCGTCATGCCGCCGAGCAGCCCCTTGTCGCCCCGTTTGCAGAGATAGACCGCACCCGCAGCATCGGTCGCGACATAGGCGGTGCCGTATCGCACCGGCTTTGCCTTCTTCGCCAGCTTCACCGGAAAGCGCTCCGGGTCGCCGGCCGCGAAGGCGCGGCAGTCGGCATTGATCGGACAGAGCGCGCAGACCGGCCGGCGCGGCGTGCAGATGGTCGAGCCGAGATCCATCATGGCTTGCGCGAAATCGCCTGGTCGATCGGCAGGCGTCATCGCGGCGACCAGCCGGCGCATCTCGGGCCGCGCCGCCGGCACCGGCGTCTCCACCCGGTAGAGCCGTGAAATCACCCGCTCGACATTGCCGTCGAGCACGGCACTCTGCCGGTTGAAGGCGATGGCGGCGATGGCGGCGGCGGTATAGTCGCCAATGCCCGGCAGCGCCTTCAGGCCCTCCTCGGTATCGGGAAAGCACCCGCCATGCTGGCTCGCCACCGCTTCTGCGCATTTCTTCAGGTTCCGGGCGCGGGCGTAATAGCCGAGCCCGGCCCAGGCCTTCATCACCTCTTCGGTATCGGCGGCCGCGAGATCGCCGACCGTCGGCCACAGCGTCAGGAACTTGGCGAAATAGGCTTTCACCGCCTGCACCGTCGTCTGCTGCAGCATCACTTCCGACAGCCAGATATGGTAGGGGTCGGGCCGCTTGCCGGCTTTCGCCATCGGCGGCGTGATGCGCCACGGCAGCACGCGGTGGCTGCGGTCGTACCAGTCGAGCAGCAGGGCTGCGGGAGATTGCGTCGAGAGAGAATCTGGCAGGGGCAGAGCCTCCGCCGTGGACGTGGAACGTTGCATCATGGTCCTCGGGCCCGACTTCCCTTATAGATCGTTGCAGGCAGCCTTGCTGAAGCCGGTATCGTCTCGTGCGTCATAGCTGAAACGGCCGCGGCGGGGTAGAGCCGCTACACTATTCACCACCCACTCACCACCAACGGGAGCAACCGCATGGCGCCTTCCAAGCCTTATACCCCGAGGGGCGTCCGTCAGATCAGCGAGGTCGCCAATGGCCTGCTCGATCCGGTTCTGGCCAAGCGCGCCGGCATCAGCACGCTGCTGCTCGGCTCCTGGGACGAGATCGCCGGCGAAGCCTTCGCCGATTGCACCCGCCCGGAAAAGATCGCCTGGCCGCGCCGCGCCTCCGAAATGGCGGGCGAAAGCCGCCACCAGCCGGGCGTCCTCACCATCGCCTGCGACGGCGCCCGCGCGCTGTTCCTCGCTCATACGGAGGGCGAACTCGTCCAGCGCATCAACGGCTTCTTCGGCTTCCCCGCCATCGACCGCGTCCGCATCGTCCAGAAACCCGTCACCCCCACAACCCGCACCCGCCGCCCCCCACGAC
>NZ_JAANCM010000028.1 GCF_011603255.1 Ferranicluibacter rubi
CGCCATGACCCCGCCGCCGCCCCCGCCGGGTGGCCCGGAAGAGGCCAGGAAGGGCGATAAGGGGCCGCGCGGCCCCGAGGGTCATCGCCCGCCGCCACCGCCGTCGAAGGCTGCGCATTACCGCGTCGAGACGGACGACGTAAAGATCGATCTGAAATGCGCCGACGATGAGCCCGCAAAGGCCTGCGCTGATCTCTTGATGTCGACCATCGACAAGCTCGGAATCGCACGCAACTAATTGCTGCGTTAAAATATCGACCTGACACGAAGACCGACACCGGCTGGGAGCAATCCCCGCCGGTGTTTCTACGTTCGGAGAGAGGGACGTTCGTCCACGGCCGGCGTCATCAAGATTATCGCGAGCCCGGCAAAGGCGCCTTCCGCACATCCTTCAGAAGCGTGACCAGACCTTGAGCCTGATGCGCGGCCAGAGCCTCACCCTTCTCCTTCGTCGCCTGTGCCGCCTCGCCGACCGCGCCAGTGGGGTTGAGGTCGCTGGCGATCCAGGCATAAGCATGCGTGCCGGTGGCGCGCAGCAGCGCGAAATTCTCCTCGTCCTCGGCGACGACCGAGGGAAAATCCTCGGCCTTTTCCATATCGACGGCTTCCGGCCGGAAGTGCAGGATCAGGGACGTCTCGGCATCGCCGCCATGAATGCCGAAGCGATTTTCTACATCCGAGAACAGACCGTCCGGCTTGCCGAAGCGCGACCAGGAGGTCTTTGCGACCAGCATGTTTGCGGTCACGCGGAGCTCGCGCGCGACGATGCCCATGACCTCCTCGTTGCCGCCATGGGAATTGACGATGACTAGCTTGCGGATGCCCGCACGGGCAACCGACTGCCCGAGGGCAAGCCAATGATCGATCAGCACCGTCGCCGGGATGGTCAGCGTGCCCGGCGCATGCAGATGTTCGTTCGATTTTCCAACCGACTGGATCGGCAGAATGCGCAGGTCGAGATCTCCGGGCAGGAGAGGGATCAGCGTCTTCAACATGCCGCGCGCGATCGTTGCATCCGTACCGCAGCCGAGATGGGGCCCGTGCTGCTCCGTTGCCGCGATCGGCAGGAGCGCTATCGTCTCCATCGGGTCGATATCCTGAAAATCCATGGTCGCGAAATCGCCCCACCATACCTTGCGCTGCCCGCTCATGGTCTCGGTTCCTCTTCTGCCAATGGGGTCTCGACCGCAGCGGCAACGACCTCGATCTCCACCACGAATTCCGGACGTGTGAAGCCGCTGACGATCATCAGGGTCGAGGCGGGGGGATGCTCTGCAAACAGCCGGTCGCGCACGCGCATGTAGGGCGCCAGGTGTTCGCGGCCGGTCACATAGGCGTTGATCCGCACGACATGGGCAAGGCTCATGCCGGCACCTGCCAGGATCGCCTTTATATTGGCAAAGCAGATCTCCGCCTGCCCTTCGCAGTCCGGCGGTACGATGTCGTCGGCCCCAAGACCCAACTGCCCGGAGCAGAAGACGAGCCGGGCGCCGGGAGTGACGTCGACCCCATGGCTGTAGGCCGCCAAAGGCGGCGCGATGCCCGAGACGGAGATGGGACGATGCGCTGGTTTCAGCGCGGATGAAGATGTGGAGATTTCCGAAAAAATGCCTTGCAATTGTGCATGCCTCTTTTAGTATCATCGCATTCCGCTGATACAGTACACACTAGAAAGCCGATTACCACACCTTTCATCAGCTCAACTTATTCCGCCGCTCCCGGCCCAAGAAGGACCCTGTCGCCATGCCGAACTTGCCCGTCTCTGCATTCCTTCTTTCCCTGGCCCTTTCCGCCGCCGCGCCGGCGCTCGCGGCCGATAAGGTGACATTCGGCACGAACTGGCTCGCCCAGGCCGAGCACGGCGGCTACTATCAAGCCATCGCCGACGGTACTTATGCGAAATACGGGTTGGATGTGTCCATCCGGCAGGGCGGACCGCAGGCGGCCAATCGCAATCTGCTGATCGCCGGCCAGATCGATTTCTACATGGGCGGCACGCTCGGGTCGTTCGATGCCGTGGCGCAGGGCATTCCGCTCGTGACGGTCGCCGCCATCTTCCAGAAGGATCCGCAGGGCATCCTCGCGCACCCCGATGCCGGTATCGAGACCTTCGAGGATCTGGCCAAGGCCAAGACGATCTTCATGGGCAAGGAGGGCTTCACCACCTACTTCACGTGGATGAAGGCCAACTTCAAGGGTTTCTCGGACGAGCAGTTCAAGCCCTACCAGTTCAACCCCGGCCCGTTCCTCGCCGACAAAGCCTCAGCCCAGCAGGGCTACATCACGTCGGAACCCTTCGAGATCGAGCGTCAGGCCGGCTTCAAGCCGAAGGTCTTCCTGCTCGCAGATGCCGGCTACGATCCCTATTCCACGACGATCGAGACCCAGACGGCGCTGGTGGAAAAGAACCCGGACCTCGTACAGCGTTTCGTCGATGCCACGGCCATCGGCTGGTATAACTACATGCATGCCGACAACAAGGCCGCAAACGCCCTGATCAAGACCGACAATCCCGAGATGACCGACGAGCAACTGGCCTTCTCGCTCGCCAAGATGAAGGAATTCGACGTTCTGGAATCCGGCGACGCCAAGGAGGGCGGGATCGGCTGTATGACGGATGCGCACTACAAGGACTTCTACGACAAGATGGCGGCGATCGACGTCGTGAAGAAGGATCTCGACATCAAGAAATCCTACACGCTGCAGTTCACATGCAAGAAGGTGGGCATGGACCTCAAGAAGTCCTGATCCGATGAAGCAGGCCGTTTCCTCCGGCAATCCGGACGGCGCCGAACCGGCACCGGTCGCCGCATCGCCCCGCAGCGTGGTGTCGCTTCGCGACGTCACCAAGCGCTTCTCCAACGGCACACTCGCGCTTTCGCGCATGACGATGGACATCCGCAAGGGCGAGTTCGTCAGTCTTCTCGGACCGTCCGGCTGCGGCAAGTCGACCGCGCTGCGGATCATCGCGGGTCTCGGACGCCCGTCGCAGGGCATGGTCGACTGGCCGGCCTCGCGGATCGGGCGGGACGGGCGGCCGGATGCCGATATCGGCTTCGTCTTCCAGGAGCCGACGCTGATGCCGTGGAAGCCTGTGTTCGACAATGCGTTTCTGCCCCTTCGCCTCAAGGGCATGGGCAAGGGCGAGGCCCGCGACCGGGTGATGGCGGCGCTCGAAACCGTGGGCCTCAAGGATTTCGCCAAGGCTTACCCAAGGGAACTCTCCGGCGGCATGCGCATGCGGGTGTCGATCGCCCGGGCCCTCGTGACGGATCCGAAGCTCCTCCTGATGGACGAGCCCTTCGGCGCGCTCGACGAGATCACCCGGCAGAAACTGAACGATGATGTGCTGCGTCTCTGGAGCGAGAAGGATCTGACCGTGGTGTTCGTCACGCATTCCGTTTTCGAAGCCGCCTATCTCTCCAGCCGCATCGCCGTCATGGGCGCGCGGCCCGGGCGTGTCGTTGCGGATATGATGCTGCCGCGCCCGGAAGGTCGCGAGAAGGACGAGGGTTTTCGCGTGTCCGAAACCTATGGCGATCTCTGCCGATCGGTGTCGCAGGCGCTGGTCAGCGCGATGTATGCGCCAGCCGGCGAGGGAGCCTGATATGGAAGCGGTTCTGGATTCCGCATCTTCCGATGAAACACCCGGCCTCGGCCGAAGCCGGCTGCTTAAGGTGGCGGTCCCCGCCATCATGCTGGGACTGACCCTGCTCGCCTGGGAGGTCTATGTCCGCGTCAACGCTGTGCCGCCTTACATTCTGCCAGCGCCAAGCCTCGTCGCGCAGACGCTGGTCAAGGACTGGGGCACGCTCTATCCGGCCCTGCTCGTCACGCTGCGCATCACATTTTCCGCGCTGATCCTCGCACTCATCGGCGGCACGGTGCTGGCCGTTCTGCTCGTCCAGTCGAAATGGGTTGAGCTCGCGCTTTACCCCTATGCCGTCATCCTGCAGGTCACGCCGATCGTCGCCATCGCGCCGCTGATACTGGTCTATGTCTCCTCGACGCAGGCGGCGATCATGATCTGCGCCTTCCTCGTCGCCTTCTTCCCGATCCTGTCCAATATGGTGCAGGGCCTGAAGAGCGTCGATCACAACCTTCTCAATCTTTACGATCTCTACGGCGCTAGCCGCTGGCAGCAACTGCGCCTCCTGAAACTGCCGGCCGCCCTGCCGTATTTCATGACCGGGCTGAAGATCGGCGGTGGCCTGTCGCTGATCGCGGCTGTCGTCGCGGAGTTCGCGGCGGGCTCTGCCGGGGCCGGTTCGGGCCTCGCCTTCCGGCTGCTGGAAGCGCAGTACCGCCTCAATATTCCCCGACTGTTCGCGGCGCTGGTCCTCCTCTCGGCAACCGGCGTCGCCATCTTCGCCCTGACATCGGTCGTCGCCTGGCTGTCGCTGCGCCGCTGGCACGAAAGCGCGCTCGCGCGGGAGAATTGACGAACATGACGGATGACACAGCTTCCACCAAACATCTGATCCGGAAGGGCCGCGTGCCCGGAAAAACCGGATTTTCTGCCGTCGATATTCGCCTCTTGGATGGCGTGATCGACACCATCGCCCCATCCGGCACGCTCGTGCCTGCGGACGGCGAGACAGTGCTGGAGGCCGACGACGGCATCGTCCTTCCCGCCTTCGTCGATCTGCATACCCATCTCGACAAGGGCCACATCACGCCGCGCAGGCCCAATCCGGACGGTTCCTTCATGGGCGCGCTCAACGCGGTATCAGCCGATCGCGTGGCGAACTGGAACGCTGGCGACGTCGAGGCGCGCATGGAGTTCGCCCTGCGCTGCGCCTATGCGCACGGCACCGCGGCTATCCGGACGCATCTCGATTCCGCGCCGCCGCAAAACGGGATTTCCTGGCCGGTCTTCGCGCGGAAGCGGGAGGAGTGGGCCGGACGCATCGAGCTCCAGGCAACCGCGCTCTGCGGGCCGGATCATGCGCTCGACAAGGCGTTGGTCGAAGAGCTGGCCCGCACGGTCAAGACAACTGGCGGATCTCTAGGCGGTGCGATTTCCGTCTTCGACCGGGCCGGGGAAGCGATCGCCAACCTCGTGGACGCTGCCGGCCGCCATGGTCTCGACCTCGACCTCCATATCGACGAAAGCGGCGATACCGCTTCGCGCAGCCTGTCGCTGCTGGCTGATCGCGTGATCGAGACCGGTTTCTCCGGCCGCGTGCTGGCGGGACATTGCTGCTCGCTTGCGATCCTCGCCCACGAGGATGCAAAGGCGACCATCGACCGCGTGGCGGAGGCCGGCATCGCGGTGGTATCGCTGCCCATGTGCAATCTCTACCTTCAGGACCGTCGACCGGAGGAGACGCCGCGCTGGCGCGGGGTGACGCTGCTGCGCGAACTGAAGGCGGCCGGCGTCGCGGTGTCGCTCGCCTCCGACAATACGCGCGATCCATTCTACGCTTATGGCGACCTCGACATGCTGGAAGTGCTGCGCGAAAGCGTGCGCATCGGCCATCTGGACCACCCGGAGGAGAAGCTTGCCGACTGGTTCTCCGCGGTCGCCGCTGTCCCGGCGGCAACCGGCGGCTTTGCCTATGGCGCGACGCTGGAGGCGGGCGCGCCGGCCGACCTCGTCGTGGTGCGGGCCCGCACGCCCGGCGAACTCTTCTCGCGGCCCCAGTCCGACCGCACGGTCATCCGCGCTGGCAAGGTCATTTCGGCCAAACTTCCCGACTATCGCGACCTCGACACCCTTCTCGGAGTGACATCATGACGCTCGACGCTTTCCGCAACGACATCGGCTCCATCGCGGTCGAAGACAATCCGAAGCTGGTGCAGAAGAAGAGCCGCGATTTCTACTGGTATTCGCCGGTCCTCAAGCGCCAGCTCGATCACGTCACGGCCGATCTCATCGTCAGCCCGAAATCCGAAGGCGAGGTCGTCGAGGTTCTCGCCGCAGCCCACCGCCACGGCATCGCCATCACCCCGCGCGGCGCGGGCACCGGAAATTACGGACAGGCCATGCCGTTGGCCGGCGGCGTCGTGCTCAACCTTGCCGAGATGAACCGCATCATCGAGACGAGCCCCGTCCATGTGAAAGCGGAAACCGGGGTCATCCTCGAGAAGATCGACCAGCAGACGCGCGTGGCGCATGGCAGCGAGATCCGGTTCTTTCCCTCCACCTACCGCACCGCCACCGTTGGCGGCTTCGTTGCCGGCGGGTCCGGCGGTGTCGGGTCCATCCGCTGGGGCGGTCTGCGGGCGCTTGGCAACATTCTCGGCCTGACGGTCGTCACCTGCGAGGCAGTGCCGCGCGTGCTGAAGATCGAGGGCGCCGACATCCTCAAGGTCGCGCATGCCTACGGCACCAACGGCATCATCACCGATGTCACCCTGCCGCTGACGGCCGCCTATGACTGGATCGACAGCCTCGTCGGCTTCCCCGACGTGATGGCCGCCACCCGGTTTGCCGAGGCGCTGGCGCGTCAGGACGGCATTCTCTCCAAGGAGATCGCGGTGGTCGCCTCACCCGTGGCGCACGATTACTTCCCGCACTACCGCCGCTTCTTTGAACGCGATACTTCGCTCGTCGTCGTTATCGCCGCACCCCACGCCATGGACGCATTGGCGCTGCTCACCGCGCACCACAAGGGCGACCTTGTCTTCCGGTCGGATACGGTGCCGCCCGAGGAAAAACGCCAGTTTCCGCCGGTCTACGAGCTTTGCTGGAACCATACGACGATGCGGGGCCTGAAGGTCGATCCGTCGATCACCTATCTGCAGACGCAGTATCCGGATTTCGAGCATGTCCGCCGCATCCACGAGTTGCTTGGCGACGAGATGCCGCTACATCTGGAAATGATCCGCTTCGACGGGCGCATCGTCTTTTCCGGCCTGCCGATCGTCCGCTTCACCAGCGAAGAGCGGCTGGAGGAGATCATCGCCATTCACGAGAACAATGGCTGCCTCGTCTTCAATCCGCATCGCTACACGCTGGAGGAGGGCGGCATGAAGCAGACCGACGCTGGCCAGCTCGCCTTCAAGGGCGAGGCCGATCCGAAGGGATTGCTGAACCCAGGCAAGATGGTCGCCTGGGAAAACCCGGATTACGACTTCAACCAGAAGCGCAGTTGGGTCTTTGCCGGGCTGCAAAGCGTGGATGCGGCCTGAGCCATGGCGCGCGTCCTTCTCATCCACGCCCATCCGGTCGAAACCAGCTACAGCGCGCAATTGCGGGATGTCGCCCGGCAGGCGCTGGAGGCGCGGGGGCACGAGGTCGATCTGCTCTCGCTCTATGATGACGGCTTCGACGCGGTTCTCTCACGCGAGGAGCGGCTGAACTACCATGACGAAGCCGTCAACATCACCACTGACATCGCGCCCTATGTGGCGCGCATCCGGGCGGCGGATGCCGTGGTGCTCGTGCACCCGGTGTGGAATTTCGGCCTGCCGGCGATCCTGAAAGGCTTCTTCGACCGCGTGTTCGTTCCCGGCGTGGCGTTCACCATGTCGGCCGGCGACAAGGGCAAGCTCGTCCGCATCCTCCACAACGTCAAATCGGTCGCCGTCATCACCACCTATGGCGGCCCGCGCTTTCGCGCCATGCTCGTCGGCGATCCGCCGCGCAAAATTGCCCGCCGCGTGTTGTGGGCGATCTTCCGCCCGAAAAGGCCGGTGCGCTATCTCGCGCTCTATAATATGAACGGCAACGGTCCGGCCGAACTTGAAGCTTTCAAGGCGAAGGTGGCAAAGGCGATGGCATCGTTCTAGATTTTTCGAGGCAGGACGTGCCGGAGGAGGAGACAGCTTGGCAGGCGGCATCAAAACGGCGACCGACGCGCTGGAGGTCGGCGAGCGCACCCGCGGCGAACTCGACATCCGTCAGCTTCGCGTGCTGAAGACCCTGCTGTCGGAAAGCAGCGTTTCGCGCACGGCGGCGATCCATGGTTTGAGCCAGCCGGCCGTCAGCCTGACCTTGCGCCGGTTTCGGGCCATGACCGGCGATCCGCTTCTGGTGCGCAGTGGCACCGGCCTTGCGCCAACGCCGCGGGCGCAGGACCTCGTCACGCTGGTCGATCGGATCCTCGACGACATCGACCATCTTGCCGGACGCGAGGCGGATTTCGATCCGGCGACGTCGCAGAGGCGGGTGCGGATCGTCGCGGCGACGAGTTTCGGCCCCTTCCTCGTTCCCCGGCTTATCCGGCATCTGCGGCAGGTCGCGCCGCATATGATGCTGGAAATGCTGCCCATGCCGAGCATGGCGGCGCTTCAGCAACTGCTGGAGGCCGGCGAGGTCGATCTGGTGCTCGCCCATCGCCAGCCCGCCTCGCGCAACCTGCGCGGAGAGACCATCACCGAGTGCCGGACCGTCTGCATGCTCGACCGACGTCATCCGCTCGCCGGTGCGTCTGCGATATCCATGGACGATTACCTCGATCTCGAGCACCTGTCGCCGAACCCACCGCACGGCGCGTCCGTCAGCCCCATCGACGGACACCTTGCCGAACTTGGCCTGCAGCGTCGCATCCGCGCCAGCCTCTCGGAATATGCGCTGGTACCCATGGTGCTCGCCGGCAGCGATCTCGTCTTCACGACGTCAAAGCCGTTCGCGGATCATTTTGCCGCGCTGTCGGATATCGCCGTGGTGGATGCGCCCGAGGAATTCGGCGCCATGCCCGTCTTCCTGTTCTGGCACGAGCGGGCGCATCACTCGACCTTCAACGCCTGGCTCCGCCGCCTCGTCCGCGACATGCTCGTTTAGAAGTACGAGGCTCATGTCGCGGAATCTGGGGACAGGGGAATATGTTTACCCCCTGTTAAAGCGCGGAATTTAATGTTCGCCTCGACGCACGGGCGCGCGTCCGTCCGAGGCCCGGGG
>NZ_JAANCM010000029.1:0-2500 GCF_011603255.1 Ferranicluibacter rubi
GAGAAGATGGAATGTTTGCCTTTAGCAGACCTGGCAGCGACCGACTCTCCCGCGTCTTAAGACGAAGTACCATAGGCGCTGGGGCGTTTCACGGCCGTGTTCGGAATGGGAACGGGTGCGGCCACCCCGCCAGAACCACCAGGTCGGCTAAGGGCAAACGAAACGAGAAGCTGGATTTTTTAGGAGCGAAGTGGGAGTAGCCAATAGCGAATAGGGTTTCCATTCGGTTTGGCTCTGTTTTCGCTGGATTTGAACACGTCTTTGGAGTTTGCGTCTCGCTGTGATCCAAGCCGCAAGGCTTGGCAAGCGCAGAGCGCGTCGCGCCTTATGGCGCGGCCCGTGCGGAGCGAAGCGGCAGAGCCGCGACAGCGTCAGCACAGAACATGATCATCGAGCCGACGAAGGCTTTGCCTTCGCGGCGAGATGAGCATGGGCAATGGGAACGATCAAGTTCGATCGAACGATTAGTACCGGTAAGCTTCATGCATTACTGCACGTCCACACCCGGCCTATCAACGTGGTCGTCTTCCACGGTTCTCAAGGGAATACTCGTTTTCAGGGGGGTTTCCCGCTTAGATGCCTTCAGCGGTTATCCCGTCCATATATAGCTACCCTGCTATGCCCTTGGCAGGACAACAGGTCCACCAGAGATATGTCCATCCCGGTCCTCTCGTACTAGGGACAGATCCTGTCAATATTCCAACACCCACGGCAGATAGGGACCGAACTGTCTCACGACGTTCTGAACCCAGCTCACGTACCGCTTTAATTGGCGAACAGCCAAACCCTTGGGACCTGCTCCAGCCCCAGGATGCGATGAGCCGACATCGAGGTGCCAAACAACCCCGTCGATATGGACTCTTGGGGGTCATCAGCCTGTTATCCCCGGCGTACCTTTTATCCGTTGAGCGATGGCCCTTCCACGCGGGACCACCGGATCACTATGACCGACTTTCGTCTCTGCTCGACTTGTCAGTCTCGCAGTCAGGCGGGCTTATGCCATTGCACTCGACGAACGATTTCCGACCGTTCTGAGCCCACCATCGCGCGCCTCCGTTACTCTTTCGGAGGCGACCGCCCCAGTCAAACTACCCACCATACACTGTCCCGGATCCGGATAACGGACCGCGGTTAGACATCCATGACGATAAGGGTGGTATTTCAAGGATGGCTCCACCTGAACTGGCGTCCAAGCTTCAAAGCCTACCACCTATCCTACACATGCCGACACGAATGCCAGTGTAAAGCTATAGTAAAGGTGCACGGGGTCTTTCCGTCTGACCGCAGGAACCCCGCATCTTCACGGGGAATTCAATTTCACTGAGTCTATGCTGGAGACAGCGGGGAAGTCGTTACGCCATTCGTGCAGGTCGGAACTTACCCGACAAGGAATTTCGCTACCTTAGGACCGTTATAGTTACGGCCGCCGTTTACTGGGGCTTCAGTTCAAAGCTTGCACCTCTCCCTTTAACCTTCCAGCACCGGGCAGGCGTCAGGCCCTATACGTCGTCTTAAAGACTTCGCAGAGCCCTGTGTTTTTGATAAACAGTCGCTACCCCCTGGTCTGTGCCACCCCATCATACTTGCGTACAAAAGGGTCACGCTTCTTCCGAAGTTACGCGTGCAATTTGCCGAGTTCCTTCAGCATAGTTCTCTCAAGCGCCTTGGTATGCTCTACCTGACCACCTGTGTCGGTTTCGGGTACGGTCTATACGGTGGGGCTATTTCCTGGAACCGCTTCCCCGCCCTGACAATCCAATAAGTCAGAACAAGTTACGCAATCCGTCACTTCCCACCAGGCCCACGAATATTAACGTGGTTCCCATCGACTACGCGTTTCCGCCTCGCCTTAGGGGCCGGCTAACCCTGCTCAGATTAACTTTAAGCAGGAACCCTTGGTCTTTCGGCGAGAGGGTCTCTCACCCTCTTTATCGTTACTCATGTCAACATTCGCACTTCCGATATCTCCAGAGGCCCTCACGGGTCCTCCTTCACAGACTTACGGAACGCTCCGCTACCACGTAATCCCAAAAGGGATCACATCCTCAGCTTCGGTGCATGGCTTTAGCCCCGTTACATTTTCGGCGCAAAACCCCTTAATTAGACCAGTGAGCTGTTACGCTTTCTTTAAATGATGGCTGCTTCTAAGCCAACATCCTGGTTGTTTTGGGAGTCTCACATCCTTTCCCACTTAGCCATGACTTGGGGACCTTAGATGGAGGTCAGGGTTGTTGCCCTCTTCACGACGGACGTTAGCACCCGCCGTGTGTCTGCCGAGTAGTACTCTCAGGTATTCGGAGTTTGATTAGGATCAGTAAGACGGTGAGTCCCCATAGCCCATTCAGTGCTCTACCCCCTGAGGTATTCGCTCGACGCACTACCTAAATAGTTTTCGCGGAGAACCAGCTATCTCCGAGTTTGATTGGCCTTTCACCCCTAGCCACAAGTCATCCCAATCTATTGCAACAGATGCGGGTTCGGTCCTCCAGTTGGTGTTACC
>NZ_JAANCM010000002.1 GCF_011603255.1 Ferranicluibacter rubi
GGGGAGGGGGACGCCGGCCGGTTCGGCCTGTGCGGCGATACTCGGGACGAAGAGCGCGCCGAGCCCGAGCGTGGAAACACCCAAGGCGGCGATCAGTGTTCGATGGATGGCACCACGCATGAAAACTTTCCCGCCCATGATCAACCCGCCGTTTTGCAATCCTACCGCATTTGGCCTACCGCATTTGGCAAGCGAGACGCTAATGAAAGGTTAAGCCGGTCCCGGATCCTGAGATTGCCTTGAACCGTGATCGTCTCGTGTTCAAAAATAAGCGTGAACCGCCTGAACCCTCAGGCTGCCTCGTCCGTTCCGCTCTGCGTCGACGCTGCCAGTCAATGCTTGCCGCCGGAGATCGGGACGATTAAGGTGCCGGCAATTTTCTAACCGTGAAATACGGCCGAAGCATGGGTCTCCAGTGCCCGCGCGCCGTCAGGAGTCGTGCATGTTCAAGGGATCCATTCCCGCTCTCATCACCCCGTTCACACCGGCCGGCGCCGTGGATGAGGACGCATTCGTCGATCACGTCCAGTGGGTGATCTCCGAGGGTAGTCACGGTGTCGTTCCGGTGGGAACGACGGGCGAATCCCCCACCTTGTCGCATGCCGAGCACAAGCGCGTCGTCGAACTCTGCATCGAGGCCGCCGGCGGTCGCGTTCCCGTCATCGCCGGTGCCGGGTCCAACAACACCCGCGAGGC
This sequence comes from Ferranicluibacter rubi, assembly GCF_011603255.1. GTDB lineage: Bacteria > Pseudomonadota > Alphaproteobacteria > Rhizobiales > Rhizobiaceae > Ferranicluibacter > Ferranicluibacter rubi. Next base: position 697 of record NZ_JAANCM010000002.1, read on the forward strand.
CATCGAGCTTGCCCAGCACGCGGAGAAGGCTGGCGCCGACGGTATCCTCGTCGTGACACCTTATTATAACAAGCCGACGCAGAAGGGGCTTTATGCCCACTTTTCGGCGATCGCCGAGGCCGTCAAGCTTCCGATCGTCATCTACAATATTCCCGGCCGCTCGGTCATCGACATGTCGCCGGAAACCATGGGTACCCTGCGCAAGGCCTATCCATCGATCCTGGGTGTGAAGGACGCGACCGGCAAGATCGAGCGCGTATCCGAACAGCGCATTACCTGTGGTGCGGATTTCGTCCAGCTTTCGGGCGAAGACGCGACGGCGCTCGGTTTCAACGCCCATGGCGGCGTCGGCTGTATTTCCGTCACGGCCAATGTCGCGCCGCGTTTGTGCGCCGAGTTCCAGGAAGCGACGCTGGCCGGCGATTTCGCCAAGGCACTCGTCTATCAGGACCAGTTGATGCCGCTGCACAAGGCCATCTTCATGGAACCCGGCGTCTGCGGCTCGAAGTTCGCGCTGAACCGGCTGCGCGGCATGAGCCGACACGTCCGCTCGCCGCTGATGCCCTCGCTCGAGCCCGCAACCGAAAGCGCGATCGAGGCGGCGCTCATTCATGCAGGGCTGCTGAACTGATGGCCCCGAAGGGCAGCGAGCGCACCGTTCGCAAGATCGTCGCTGAAAACCGCAAGGCGCGCTACAATTACGAGATCCTCGACACCTACGAGGCAGGTCTTGTGCTGACCGGCACCGAGGTGAAGTCGCTGCGCGAGGGCAAGGCCAATATCGCCGAGTCCTACGCAACCGACGAGGCCGGTGAGATATGGCTGATCAATTCCTATCTGCCGGAATATCTGCAGGCCAACCGCTTCAATCACGAGCCGCGCCGCCGCCGCAAGCTTCTGCTGTCCAAGCGTGAGGTGAACCGGCTGCAGGGTGCAGTGAACCGCGAGGGCATGTCGCTGATCCCGTTGAAGATCTATTTCAACGATCAGGGACGCGCCAAGCTCGAGCTGGCACTCGGCAAGGGTAAGAAGCTGCACGACAAGCGGGAAAGCGAAAAAGAGCGCGACTGGAACCGCCAGAAAAGCCGTCTTTTGAAGGACGGCTGAAGCGCGCAGACGATATCGCGGTCGGCGCCAGGGCGCCGATCCGAGGTTATGACGTCAGTTCAGATCGTCCTGATGCGCCGGCTCGACTGTGCGGGACTGCCGCTCGGACGGGTCGCGCCCGATTTCAGCCTTCAGACCGATAAGATCGATGAAGTGATCCGCTTGGCGCCGCAGGTCGTCGGCGATCATCGGTGGCTGGGTCGACATGGTGGAGACCACGGACACCTTCCGGCCCTTGCGCTGCAGTGCCTCCACCAGCGTGGTGAAATCACCGTCGCCCGAAAAGATCACGAGATGATCGACGGTTTCCGATTGCTCCATGGCATCGATGGCAAGCTCGATGTCCATATTGCCCTTGATCTTCCGCCGGCCGAGCGAATCAGTGAATTCCTTGGCAGGCTTCGTCACGACCTTGTAGCCGTTGTAGTCCAGCCAGTCGATCAGAGGGCGGATCGAGGAATACTCCTGATCCTCGATCAGCGCCGTGTAATAATAGGCGCGCAGCAGATAGCCCCGCTTCTGAAAAGCTTTCAAAAGCTTACGATAATCGATGTCGAAGCCGAGGCTTTTCGACGCGGCGTACAGGTTCGCACCATCGATAAAGAGAGCTATTTTTTCGCGGGGATCGAACATCGGCATTCCTTCAGTCCGGCGAGGAGCGCAATTTTTCCTGTCCATTATCGGACGCGAAACAAGTGCAGACCGGGGGTATCATGATGACTGTCCTTATCGCACCAGTGATCGAGAGAAAAGTTCGATAGAAGACAAACGTCGTTCGAGCACAAATTTTCCCGGCTCACTAGTCTCGATCGGCAACGCACACATCAACATGACAAACGAACCCCTAAATATGTGGTAAGCTGTCCGCTTTTCATACAAATCTAATGTTGAAACCTGACTTTTGCAATTTCCACGATAGGGTCCAAAAACAATACTATCGGCAACGCTTACCCTTTATCGCCCGCCCTCTCATGAAAAACTTGAATTTTCAGGCCAATGGCTGTATCCGGCAACCAATCCGTTCCTGAGAGCCGGAATGCCGCGCCAGCCTCGGTCGCTCTCGTCATCAATATCTGCGCAGGCAGGCAGCCTCTGGCCGCGTCCGGCGCTTGAAACCATCGAAGGATACGCAATGGCCCGCGTTACGGTCGAAGATTGCATCGACAAGGTCGACAACCGCTTTGAGCTCGTGCTCCTCGCCAGCCACCGTGCGCGCCTGATCTCCCAGGGCGCGGCGATCACCATCGATCGCGACAACGACAAGAACCCCGTCGTGGCCCTGCGCGAGATCGCCGACGAGACTTTGTCTCCCGGCGACCTCAAGGAAGATCTGATCCATTCGCTGCAGAAGCACGTCGAGGTCGACGAGCCGGAAGCAGATCCCGCCTCCATCACGGGCAGCTCGGCAAACTTCTCTGATGCTTCCGAGGACGACGATCAGCCCGAAGCCGTGACCTTCGACCGCATGACGGAAGAAGAACTGCTGGCCGGCATCGAGGGCCTCGTTCCCCCGGAAAAGAGCGACGACTACTGATCGTCCCTATCAGCATTCAATCTTCGAAGCGCCGGCATCGTCCGGCGCTTTGTCGTTTTGGCCGCCCTTCACTCCTGCATCCCTTGCATCGTAAAGCCGGAGCTTCGCTGCGGCGATAAAGCGCGGAAAATTTGCGCATCTATGATTCCGATGGTGGGAAATCGCCGGTAGCGCCATGATATACCGGAAGAATCGCGCCCGATTGCAACGGACGCGCTTTCCGTTGCTGCTGCGTCATGATTTAAATGGATTTCCATTAAAGGAGTGATGTTGCAGATACACAGCCCCCGCGGAGCCGCACACGCATGATGCGCCAATATGAACTCGTCGAACGGGTTCAGAAATACAAGCCCGACGTCAACGAGGCATTGCTCAACAAGGCCTATGTCTATGCCATGCAGAAGCATGGCCAGCAGAAGCGCGCCAGCGGCGACCCCTATATTTCGCATCCGCTGGAAGTCGCGGCTATCCTGACGGAAATGCACCTCGACGAGGCGACGATCGCGGTGGCGCTGCTGCACGACACCATCGAGGACACGACGGCAACGCGGGCGGAGATCGACGATCTCTTCGGCGAGGACATCGGGGCGCTCGTCGAGGGCCTGACCAAGATCAAGAAGCTCGATCTCGTCAGCCGCAAGGCCAAGCAGGCGGAAAACCTGCGCAAGCTGCTGCTGGCCATCTCCGACGACGTGCGTGTCCTCCTCGTCAAACTTGCCGACCGCCTGCACAACATGCGCACGCTCGATCATATGTCGGCGGAGAAGCGCGCCCGGATCTCCGAGGAGACGATGGAGATCTATGCGCCGCTGGCCGGCCGCATGGGCATGCACGACATGCGCGAGGAGCTGGAAAACCTCTCCTTCCGTCACATCAATCCCGATGCCTTCGAAACCGTGACGCAGCGGCTGGACGAGCTTTCCGCCCGCAACGAGGGGCTCATCAAGAAGATCGAGGATGAGCTGGGCGAGTTGCTCGCCGCCAAGGGCCTCACCGGCATCGCCGTCAAGGGGCGGCAGAAGAAGCCCTATTCCGTCTTTCGCAAGATGCAGTCCAAGTCCCTGTCCTTCGAGCAGCTGTCCGATGTCTGGGGCTTCCGGGTGATCGTCGAGGATATCCCGGCGTGCTATCGCGCGCTCGGCATCGTCCACACCCGCTGGCGCGTCGTGCCGGGCAAGTTCAAGGATTACATCTCGACGCCCAAGCAGAACGACTATCAGTCGATCCACACGACCATCGTCGGCCCGTCGCGCCAGCGTATCGAACTGCAGATCCGCACGCGCCGCATGCACGAAATCGCCGAATACGGCATTGCCGCGCATACGCTCTACAAGGACGGCGCCGAGGCGCAGGGCGACGTCAAGCTGTCGCCGACCTCCAACGCTTATTCCTGGCTGCGTCGCACCATCGAGGCGCTGGCGGAAGGCGACAATCCGGAAGAGTTTCTGGAGCATACCAAGCTCGAACTGTTCCAGGATCAGGTCTTCTGTTTCACGCCCAAGGGCCAGCTGATCGCCTTGCCGCGTGGCGCGACGCCGATCGATTTCGCCTATGCGGTGCACACCAATATCGGCGATACCTGCGTCGGCGCGAAGATCAACGGCCGGATCATGCCGCTCGTGACCCGGCTCGCCAATGGCGACGAGGTCGAGATCGTCCGTTCGGGCATACAGGTGCCACCGGCGGCCTGGGAAGAGATCGTCGTCACCGGCAAGGCCCGCGCCGCCATCCGCCGCGCGACCAAGGCGGCCATCCGCAAGCAGTATTCGGGCCTCGGCTTCCGCATCCTCGAACGCACGTTCGAGCGCGCCGGCAAGCCGTTCACGCGCGAGGCGATGAAACCGATCCTGCACCGGCTGGGCCAGAAAGAGGTCGAGGACGCCATCGCCGCCGTTGGCCGTGGGGAGCTTTCCTCCCTCGACGTGCTGCGCGCCATGCACCCCGATCACCAGGACGAGCGCGTCACGCCAAAACCCTCGACGGACGATGGCTGGTTCGCGATGCGCTCGGCCGCCGGCATGGCGTTCAAGATCCCGGGCCATTCCAAGGAAAGCGCTACCGCCATCGATGCGGGTGGGCCGGAAGACCTGCCGATCCGTGGCCTCTCGGGCAATGCCTTCGTCCACTTCAGCGCATCCGGCGCCGTGCCCGGCGACCGCATCGTCGGCATCATGGAGAAGGACAAGGGGATCACCATCTACCCGATCCAGTCACCGAGCCTGCAGCAGTTCGATGACGAGTCGGAGCGGTGGATCGATGTGCGCTGGGATCTCGACCAGGCCAACAACACCCGCTTCATGGTGCGCGTGCAGGTCAACGCGCTGAACGAGCCGGGGACGCTGGCCGATATCGCGCAGTCGCTGGCCACCGGCGACATCAACATCCGCGCCATCACCATGGGGCCGATCGCCGCCGATTTCAGCGAGCTGATGCTCGATCTCGAGGTCTGGGACCTGCGCCAGCTGAACCATATGCTGACGCAGCTGAAGGACTTGCCCGTCATCTCCACGGTCAAGCGGGTCTTCCTTTGAGATGTCTGCCTGCAAGATAGGCTGCCGCTGAAGGCGGTATGCGCCGACAGCATGGCTGCCCGCCAAACCCGGCGCTGGTGCAAAGGCAACGATACGCTTATGTTCTGGCTCGGGAGGTAAACGAAGAAAGGTTTACCAATGTTCAAGCAGATCAAGAAGCTCACCGGCGCCCTGCGCCCCTTGTCGGCAGCCGAACGCGAACTGAGCTACCTCAACGGCTCGTCCGATCGCATCGACCTCGAATACCGCCAGCGCCAGATCGACCGCGGTCTGTTCCGCAGCGGCTTCTGAGCCAGGGTCATTCGAACCAAATTGAGATATGAGCCTTGCACCTCGTGCAAGGCTGACATGCGCAAGCTCATCTGGGGCTTGGTCATACCAGCAGTCCCAAAATTTTCCCGGCAGGATGCGGCCATGATGGCGGCTCGACCGGGAAAGGCTCGAGAGATGGCGGTTCATGATGGGCCGATATCGATGAGCGGTCGGGGATCGTCGTGCGGTGTGCCCTTTACGGGGCCCGCGTCCGCGGCGATCTTCGTATCATCGACGCGTCCTATGAACGCGATGCACGTCATGGATCGATAGCGGTCCGCATCGCAAATGATCCCGTCCGTCGCGGCCTGCCTCCCCACGCCACGGTCGAGAAAATGTGCTGCTGAAATGCTGCACCTGCGTCGAGATTGCCTCGCATTGCCCCAATTAGCCATTGTACGGCCACACGGGCATCGTCTATCACGGCACTATGGTATTCAAACGTCGTCAGCCCGCATCGTTCTCAGTCCGGCTCCGCGAGCTGGTCTGGCCGCGCAAGGGGTTTACCCGCGGCCTGCGTTATCTGGCCCTGCGCATACTGCGCCTGTCGTCGTCGCCCCATTCCATCGCCATGGGCGTTGCAGCCGGGGCCGCGTCCTCCGCCACGCCCTTCGTGGGCTTCCATATTCTCCTGGCACTTGCGGCCGCTTATCTCTTCTCCGGCAACCTGATCGCCGCCGGCATTGCGACGACGCTCGCCAACCCGTTGACGATTCCGGTCATTCTCGCGAGCAGCTACGAGATCGGCACGGCGATCCTCGGCTCGGGCGCCCACGCGCCGCTGGATGGCGAAGATATGCTGCAGAAGCTGACGCACCTGCAACTGACCGAGCTTTGGGGCCCTGTGCTGAAGCCATTGCTGCTCGGCAGCCTGCCGCTGGCGGCGGGTAGCGCGGTTGTCTTCTATATCGGCTCCTATTATGCGGCCCGGCTGTTTCAGTCGCGGCGCGTGTCGCGTCTTGCGGAGAAGCTCAAGGCCTCGCAAGCGGCCTAAACCCTTAACCTTTCGGATCCCTCAGGTTTTCATGATCATCGGCCTTGGCAGCGACCTTATCGACATCCGCCGCATCGACAACTCGCTGAACCGTTTCGGCGAGCGTTTCATCCAGCGCTGCTTCACCGAGGTGGAGATCGCGAAATCGGAGGGCCGCAAGAACCGGTCGGCATCCTATGCCAAGCGTTTCGCGGCGAAGGAGGCCTGTTCCAAGGCTCTGGGAACCGGGATCGGGCAGGGGGTCCTCTGGAAGGACATGGGTGTCGTCAACCTGCCCGGCGGCAAGCCGACCATGGTGCTGACCGGCGGTGCCGCCGTGCGCCTGGCGAGCATGCTGCCGCACGGCCACCGCGCCGTCGTGCACCTGACGATCACCGACGACGATCCTTTGGCGCAGGCCTTCGTCATAATAGAGGCGCTGCCCGTTGCTCCGGAAGACGTTAGCGGCTAGAGGATGGCCAAGTCGAGGTCCGCTGCGCCTGACGGTGCGCGTGTTCGCAAGGGCGCTTGAGCCCGATGGACCCAAGCGCGTGCGAGCGCCATGGACCCCTGCAGACCAACGGCATTCAGACGATAACAAGCGCCGGTCAGCGGCAAACAAGGATAGACGGGCGTGGCAGAAAAAATCGCAAAGAAGGACAGCGGCCTTTGGGAGAATGTGAAGGTCATCATCCAGGCCTTGCTTCTGGCCCTGGTGATCCGCACCGTACTCTTCCAGCCGTTCACGATTCCGTCCGGCTCGATGATGCCGACGCTGCTCGTGGGCGATTACATCTTCGTCAACAAGTTCGCCTACGGCTATTCGAAATACTCGCTGCCGCGTTCGCCCGACCTCTTCAGCGGCCGCATTTTCGGCAGTGAGCCGAAGCGCGGCGACATCGCCGTCTTCCGCTTCCCGCCCAATCCCGAAATCGACTATATCAAGCGCGTCATCGGCCTGCCGGGCGACCGGGTACAGGTGCGCAATTCCATTCTCTACGTCAACGACAAGGAAGTCGCCCGCGCGCCCGACGGCGTCTTCCGGGCCGACGACCAGTACGACACCGGCGCCGACGTGCCGGTCTTCCGCGAAACGCTCGACAACGGCGTCAGCTTCGACACGCTGGACCAGTTTCCGGATTCGCGCGGCGATAACACCCGCGAGTTCGTGGTGCCCGAAGGTCACTACTTCATGATGGGCGACAACCGCGACAATTCTGCCGACAGCCGTTTCGATGTCGGTTACGTCCCGGCCGAAAATCTCGTCGGTCGCGCCAGCCTCATCTTCTTCTCGCTCGGGCACGACACCTCCTTCCTGGAAATCTGGAAGTGGCCGGCAAACCTGCGCTACGACCGCCTGTTCAAGGTTCTGAAGTAATGAAGCCGCGCGATCTGGGGCCGCAGGAGCGCGAGCGCCTGGAAGAAACGCTCGGCTACGTCTTCACCGACAAGGTCAGGCTCGACCGTGCGCTGACGCATTCGAGCGCCCGCAATTCCGGCGGCTCTGACTATGAGCGGCTGGAATTCCTCGGCGACCGTGTGCTCGGTCTCTGTGTCGCCGAGCTTCTGTTCCAGACGTTCAAAACGGCGAACGAGGGCGAGTTGTCGGTGCGGCTGAACCAGCTGGTCAGCGCCGAAAGCTGCGCTGCGATTTCCGACGAGATCGAGCTTCACCGCTTCATCCGCGCCGGTGCCGACGTCAAGAAGCTCTCCGGCAAGCATGTGTTGAACATCCGTGCCGACGTGGTGGAAGCGCTGATCGCCGCGATCTATCTCGATGGCGGTCTGGAGGCTGCGCGTGGCTTCGTGCTCAAGCACTGGAAGGCCCGCGCGACGCGCGCCGACGGCGCCCGCCGGGATGCCAAGACGGAATTGCAGGAATGGTCGCATGCGAAGTTCGGCGTCGCCCCGCACTATCGCGTGGACGACCGCTCCGGTCCCGACCATGATCCGCGCTTCACGGTGACGGTGATCATTCCCGGCGTTGCGCCCGAGACGGGCGTGGACCGTTCCAAGCGGGCCGCCGAGCAGACCGCCGCAACCCGCATTCTGGAGCGGGAAGGGGTCTGGGCCGCTTCCGGACCCTGATCATGGGCGCCTGATCCGGCGCGCAACGAACCTGTTTCAAACCTCTGGTCGCGGAAGCGATTGCGGTTCATACTCACGCCGGCAGACACGCCGGCCCTCAACGAATTGACGGATATGATGACCGAAGATCACACGGATCCTGCCGAGACCGGACAGGACGCAGCAGTCGAAACCGAAGGCGCAACGGATATCGCCGAGAATGTCGGGCCGACACATTCCGGCTTCGTCGCCATGATCGGTGCGACGAATGCCGGCAAGTCGACGCTCGTCAACCGGCTGGTTGGCGCCAAGGTGTCGATCGTCAGCCACAAGGTGCAGACGACGCGCGCTATCGTGCGCGGTATCGCCATTCACGATCGCGCGCAGATCGTGTTCATGGACACGCCCGGCATCTTCAAGCCGCGTCGCAGGCTCGACCGCGCCATGGTCACCACCGCCTGGGGCGGCGCCAAGGATGCCGATTTCATCATGCTGCTGGTCGACAGCGAGCGCGGGCTGAAGGGCGATGCGCAGATGATTCTGGAAGGCCTGAAGGAGGTCCACCAGCCGAAGATCCTCGTGCTCAACAAGATCGATCAGGTCTCCCGCGACGTCCTGCTGCAACTGGCCTCCGCCGCCAATGAGGTCGTTCCCTTCGAGCGCACCTTCATGATCTCGGCGCTGACCGGCTCCGGCTGCGAGGACGTCATGGACTATCTGGCGGCAGCCCTGCCGGAAGGTCCCTGGTACTACCCGGAAGACCAGATCTCCGACCTGCCCATGCGCCAGCTGGCCGCCGAGATCACCCGCGAAAAGCTGTTCCTGCGTCTCCATCAGGAGCTTCCCTATTCCTCGCATGTGGAAACCGAGGGCTGGGAGGAAAAGAAGGACGGCTCGGTGCGGATCGAGCAGGTGATCTATGTCGAGCGCGACAGCCAGAAGAAGATCGCACTCGGCAAGAATGGCGACGCCATCAAGGCGATCTCCATGGCCGCACGCAAGGAAATCGCCGAAATTCTGGAGCAGCCCGTCCACCTCTTCCTCTTCGTGAAAGTGCGGGAAAACTGGGGCGACGACCCCGAGCGCTTCCGCGAGATGGGGCTGGAATTCCCGCGCTGATGTAAAAGGGCGGAGCGACGCCATGATTCGGTGAACGCTCCGTCCAGTCCCGCCCGTCTTGTGCGCCCCGATCCGCCATGCCACCTGATGATCCATATCAGGTGCAAGGAGACGGCCGATGCCACAGCTCGTGAATGGGGTTTGGGAAAAGGGCGATGTCGCCGCCGGCGAAATGAAGGCCGGCGCCTTCCACCGCGAGCCGACCAGTTTTCGCAGCTGGATCACCCCGGACGGCAGCCCGGGACCGGAGGGCCAGCCCGCGCTCAAGGCAGAGGCCGGGCGTTTCCAGCTGTTCGTCGCCTATATCTGCCCGTGGGCCTCCCGCACGCTGATGATGCGCAGCATCAAGGGCCTGACCGACATCATACCCGTCGCCATTTCCGAGCCCGAACTCGGCGAAAACGGCTGGACCTACGATCCACCCGCCGATGCCGGGCCGCGCGTCGGCCGGATCCGCTACCAGCACGAACTCTACACGGCGTCCGACCCGCATTATACCGGCAAGGTCTCCGTGCCCGTGCTCTGGGACATTCGGGAAGGCCGGATCGTCAACAACGAGTCGGCCGACATCCTGCGCATCCTCAACGGCGGCTTCGATGAGTTGACCGGGAACCGTGGCGATCTCTATCCCGAACCCCTTCGCCCCGACATCGACCGCTGGAACGCGCTGATCTACGACACGCTCAACAACGGCGTCTATCGCTCGGGCTTCGCCCGCACGCAGGCCGCCTATGAAGACGCCGTTACGGGTGTTTTCGCGACTCTCGATACGCTCGAGGAGCATCTGTCACGGAACCGCTATGTTGCCGGTCGTCACCTGACGGAAGCCGATATCCGCCTGTTCGTGACATTGGTGCGCTTCGATGCGGCCTATCACGGCGCCTTCAAGTGCAATCTGCGCCGCATTGCCGACTATCCGCATCTTCAGGCCTATCTCCGCGATATCTATCAGTGGCCCGGCATCGCGGAGACGGTTCGGATCGACCATATCAAGCGCGGCTATTACTCCATCGCCCACATCAACCCGACGGGCATCGTGCCGCTCGGCCCCGATCTTGATGTCACCAGCCCGCATGGCCGGGATGGACTTGCGGGCGAGGGGATCGTCCAGCGCGTCTGAGCATCCGCGCGCGCTTGGCGTTCCCGCCCGATCTCTCTATGGTCCGCCCGATTCGGAAACAGGAGATCGCGCCTCATGTCGCAGCCAGCACAGACGTCCCCGCGGACGGTTCCGCCGATTGCACTTCTGATCGCGCAGGAGATCAAGGCGACGCAGGCGCAGGTCGTCTCCGCCGTCGAACTGCTGGATGGCGGTGCCACGGTGCCGTTCATCGCCCGCTACCGCAAGGAAGTCACCGGCGGCCTCGATGACACGCAGCTGCGCACGCTCGCCGAACGACTGGTCTACCTGCGAGAGCTGGAAGCCCGGCGGAACTCCATCGTCGACTCGATCCGCGGTCAGGGCAAGCTGACCGACGATCTTGAGCGCAAGATCGCCGCCGTTGCGACAAAGGCGGAGCTTGAGGACATCTATCTCCCCTACAAGCCGAAGCGGCGCACGAAAGCCGAGATCGCGCGCGAGAGGGGCCTCGGACCGCTGGCCGAAGCCATTCTTCTCGATCGCCGCATTCCGCCCGCGGACCGCGCCGCTTCGTTCCTTTCCGCCGAAGTGCCGGACGTGAAGGCGGCGCTCGAAGGCGCGCGCGACATCGTTGCCGAAGGCATCGTGGAGAATGCCGACCTACTCGGCCGGTTGCGCGGCCATATGCGCGGCGGCGCCTTTCTCCGTGCGAAGGTCGTGGCCGGTAAGGAAGCGGCCGGCGCGAAATTCTCCGATTATTTCGACCATTCCGAACGCTGGGCGACAGCCCCCGGCCACCGGGCGCTGGCCATGCTGCGCGGCTGGAACGAGGAAATCCTCTCGGTCGATATCATCGTGGACGAAGCCGATCCGTCGCCCGTCAAACCGGTCGAAAGCATCATCGCTGCCGCCTATCAGCTTGGCAGTCTGCCCGGCGATCAATGGCTGATGGAGGTCATCCGCTGGACATGGCGCGTCAAGCTCTCCATGTCGCTGTCGCTCGACCTGATGCGCGAACTGCGTGAGCGGGCCGAGGAGGAGGCGATCCACGTCTTCGCGCGAAACCTCAAGGATCTGTTGCTTGCAGCCCCCGCCGGCTCCCGCGCCACGATGGGTCTCGACCCGGGTATTCGTACCGGCGTGAAGGTAGCCATCATCGATGGAACCGGCAAGCTCTTGGAAACCACGACGGTCTATCCCTTTCCGCCGAAGAACGACGTGCGCGGCGCGCAGGCCGAGATCGCCAAGCTCGTCGCCCGCCACAAGGTGGAACTGATCTCCATCGGCAACGGCACCGGCAGCCGCGAGACCGAGCGACTGGTTGCCGACATGCTGGCCACATTGCCGGGCACGAAGCCCACCAAGGTCATCGTCTCAGAAGCGGGCGCGTCGATCTACTCGGCCTCGCAGGCGGCCGCCGATGAGTTCCCCACACTCGACGTCTCCCTGCGCGGCGCCGTCTCCATCGCCCGCAGGCTGCAGGATCCCTTGGCTGAACTCGTGAAGATCGAGCCGAAGTCGATCGGCGTCGGGCAGTACCAGCACGATGTCGATCAGGGCCGCTTGAGCCGCTCGCTCGATGCCGTGGTGGAAGATGCGGTGAACGCCGTCGGCGTCGATCTGAACACTGCATCCGCGCCGCTTCTCGCGCGCGTGTCCGGCCTCAGCCGCTCGACGGCAGAGGCGATCGTCGCGCACCGCGATGCGATCGGCCCGTTCAAGACCCGCACGGAACTGAAGACGGTGCCGCGCCTCGGCGCACGCACCTTCGAACAGTGCGCAGGCTTCCTGCGCATTCCCGGCGGCAAGGAGCCGCTCGATGCCTCCTCGGTCCACCCGGAAGCCTATGGCGTCGCCAAGAAGATCATTTCCGCCTGCGGCCGCGATGTCCGCACCGTGATGGGCGATTCCCAGCTCCTGAAGTCTCTCGACCCAAAGGTCTTCGTGGACGACCGCTTCGGCCTGCCGACCATTCGCGACATCCTGTCGGAACTCGAAAAACCCGGCCGCGACCCGCGCCCGAGCTTCAAGACAGCGACCTTTGCCGACGGCATCGACGACATCAAGGACCTGAAACCGGGCATGCTGCTGGAGGGCACCGTCACCAATGTCGCCGCCTTCGGCGCCTTTGTCGATATCGGCGTTCATCAGGACGGACTCGTGCATGTGTCGCAACTCGCCGACCGGTTCGTGAAAGATCCGCACGAGGTGGTAAAGGCCGGCGACGTGGTGAAGGTGCGCGTGACCGAGGTGGACGTGCCGCGCAAGCGCATCGGCCTGACCATGCGCAAGGATGGCGGCGAGGCGGGTGGGCGGCCTGCATCTCCGCCCGAGCCCCGGCGCGACCATCGACCGATCAAGCAGGAGAAGCCGGCACCGGCCGCCACCGGGGCGCTGGGCGAGGCGCTGTTGCGGGCGACCAAGCGGAAGTAACGCGTGACGCTTGTCATTTCCCGGCAGGCGTTTCATACCTGATGCAGGAACAGACGTGAGGGACGCATGGCAGTACTCGTGACGGGCGGTGGCGGCTATATCGGCAGCCATATGGTATGGGCGCTTCTGGAAGCGGGGGAGGAGGTCGTGGTCATCGATCGGCTCTCCACCGGTTTCCGCTGGGCGATCGCGCCGGAAGCGCGGATGTACGAGGGCGATATCGCGGATGCGGCACTGCTGTCGCGGATCTTCGCCGAGAACGCCATCGACGCCGTCATTCACTTTGCCGGATCGATCGTCGTGCCCGACAGCGTCAGCGATCCGCTCGGCTATTACGAGAACAACACGGTCAAGTCGCGCGCGCTCATCGCCAGCGTCGTCGAGGCCGGCATCCCGCATTTCGTGTTCTCCTCCACCGCTGCCGTCTACGGCACGCCGGAGGTGCTGGAGCCCGTTTCTGAAACCGTCCAGCTTCGCCCGGAATCGCCCTACGGCTCCTCGAAGCTGATGACCGAAATCATGTTGCGCGACGCCGCCGCCGCGCACGACCTGACCTATACGGTGCTGCGCTACTTCAATGTGGCGGGTGCCGACCCGAAGGGCCGCTCCGGCCAGTCGTCGAAGACATCGACCCACCTCATCAAGATCGCCTGCGCCGTGGCGCTCGGCAAGCGCCCCTCCATGAGCGTCTTCGGCACGGATTACCCGACGCCGGACGGCACCTGCGTACGTGACTACATCCATGTCTGGGATCTGGTGCAGGCGCATCTCAAGGCCTTGCAGCGCATGCGCGCCGGGGGAGGCTCCCTCGTTGCCAATTGCGGCTATGGCCACGGCTTCTCGGTGCTCGAGGTTCTCGACACGGTCAAGCGCGTCAACGGCGCGGATCTCACTGTCGATTTTGCTCCCCGCCGCGCAGGCGACCCGGCGATGATCGTCGCGAACCCGGCGCTTGCCATGAAGGAACTCGGCTGGGTGCCGGAATATGACGATCTCGACGTGATCGTTCGCCACGCTTTGGATTGGGAAGACCGCCTCTCGCGCCGGAACGCGACCGACTAGTAAAGCTGCTCGCGTCTCGACATTCTCCTGCCTCCGCATTGGTGTCCGCAGCATTTTTCCGTGCTGCGAGAGGTCTCGTCGTGTCTGCAACATGCAGGACGTAAAACGGTAAGCTGCCGCTGAAGATATTTAAGGTGTCCATCACCCGGAATATTAGGATATGTCGTTGGAGGTCCGTCTTTTTTAGGAAGTGAGTGATGATGAAAGTTGCAGTTGCAGGTCTGGGCTATGTCGGCATTTCGAATGCGATGCTGCTGGCACAGCACAACGAGGTGGTCGCCTACGATACCAACATCGACAAGGTGAACATGCTGAATGCGGGACAGTCGCCGATCGTCGATCCCGAGGTCTCGGATTATCTCGGCCGCTCCCTGAACTTCCGTGCAACCGGCGACACGGCCGATGCCTATGCCGGGGCCGACTACGTCATCGTGGCGACGCCGACGAACTATGACACGGTGACCAACCACTTCGATACGCGATCCGTCGAAGCGGCGATCGCAGACGTGTTCGCGGTCAATCCGACGGCTGTCATCGTCATCAAGTCCACGATCCCGGTCGGCTACACGCAGCGCCTCCGCGCGAGCCTCGGACGTGACAATATCATCTTTTCGCCGGAGTTCCTGCGCGAGGGTAAGGCGCTCTACGACAACCTTCACCCGTCGCGCATCGTGGTCGGCGAGCAATCGGAGCGGGCGCAGACCTTCGCGGACATGCTGCTCGGCGGCGCCATCAAGAAGGACGTGCAGATCCTCCTGACGGATTCGAGCGAGGCCGAGGCCATCAAGCTCTTCTCCAACACCTATCTCGCCATGCGCGTCGCCTATTTCAACGAGCTCGATACCTATGCGGAGCTTCACGGCCTCAACGCACGCCAGATCATCAACGGCGTCGGCCTCGATCCACGGATCGGCACGCACTACAACAACCCGTCCTTCGGCTATGGCGGCTATTGCCTACCCAAGGACACCAAGCAGTTGCTGGCAAACTACAGCGAAGTGCCCCAGGCGCTGATCAGCGCCATCGTCACCGCCAACACGACGCGCAAGGACTTCGTCGCGGAGAGCATTCTGCGCCGCAACCCGAAGCGGGTGGGCATTTATCGCCTGGTCATGAAGGCGGGTTCGGACAACTTCCGGGATTCGTCCATTCAGGGCATTATGAAGCGGCTGAAGGCGAAGGGTATCGAGGTCGTGGTCTTCGAGCCGGCGCTGCAAGGCGAGGATTTCTTCAAATCCCCCCTGATCCGCGATCTCGAGGTCTTTAAGGAAACCTGCGACGTCATCGTCGCCAATCGTTACACGCCGGAATTGAAGGACGTGGCGGCAAAGGTCTACACGCGGGATCTGTTCGGCTCCGACTGAACCGGATCAGGTCCGCTGCAGGGTAAACGTGGGATAAAAGGGCGCATGTCGGAAACGGCGTGCGCTCTTTGCGTTTACCGCATGAGGGTCGTCCATCACAGCGAACTGACGCCATGCAGGATGAGGCTCCAGGTTGCGATCGACAAGCCGAAGGCAGCGGATAGGCTCTTGAGGCGAAGGGACATCGGGCTCTCCAGGTCGTTTCTGGAACCCTAGGCGCACGCATCTTATGACGCCGTTAAATCCGGCCCAAATGGCCTCCAAACCCGAGACTTCCAGAAGACACAGCTAAAAAACGGTTCATTTTCGTGCGTTCCAACTGGAGGCGTGCGGTATCCACATGCTTTCCCTGGCCGCGTAGGGAAATGCGATGTGCCAGCCATGCGTGTGGTGCATAGCAGCCGTCCATAGTTAATCAAGTGTATATTGCTTAGTGACTCCTGATTTAGAGTGAGGCATATTGCGATGCAGCATGAAGATGCGTTCGCTCGGAGGTTGGCATGAAGGAGTTTGGTGCGATGACATATGTGACCGCGGTTCCGACCTCGCCAGCCGCCTATCGCGGTCCGCTGACGACCGTCGGGCATTCCGGAAGCCGCACGGCGCATCTGGCGGCGAAGCGCGCGCTGGATATTGCCGTTTCCTTCACGGCTCTGGCGATCCTGCTGCCGTTCTTCGTTCTCGTCTGCATCGCGATCCGGCTGGAAAGCAAGGGCTCGCCGATCTTCAGCCAGGTCCGCTGGGGCGTGAACTGCACGCGCATCCGCATCTACAAATTCCGGAGCATGCGGACGGATCTCTGCGACGCGAGCGGCATCGCGCAGACGACGAAGAACGATCCGCGGATCACGCGTCTCGGGGCGATCCTTCGTAAGACCAGCATCGATGAGCTTCCGCAGCTTGTGAACGTGCTTCTCGGACATATGTCGCTGGTCGGCCCGCGCTGCCACGCCGTCGGCATGCTGGCGGCTGACCGTCTCTACGAAGACCTCGTGCCGCATTATCACGATCGTCACCGCATCAAGCCGGGCCTCACGGGCCTCGCCCAGGTCCGGGGCCTGCGCGGCCCGACGACGGACGCTGCCAAGGCCCGCGCCCGTATCGCCTGCGACATCTACTACATGCACAACTATTCGTTCTGGATGGACATGAGCATCATCGGCCGGACGGTCATGTCCGAGCTGCGCGGCGGTAGCGGGTTCTAAGATGCAGATGCGCTGGCGGGGCCCTTTCCACGCGGCCGCAGAGATGCGCCGCCTGGTGACACGCTCCCATATTTCCATAAGATGATGTTTGTAACGGGCGCCGGTCGGGCGCCCTTTTTCGTTTTTGCCGTTGCAGGCGAAGGCCCGCTACAATGGCTCTGCTGCAGGTGTGCCCGTTTGGCGTCGTCCGGGGCGACGACGCCACAAAGCCGATCAGATGAGGCTGGTAACGCCGTTGGCGATCTTGAGGACGGTCAATCGACCGCTCCGAAAAGCCCCCGTGTCGAGAGCAATACGATCCTCACGAAACTCGGGCTCCCGAACGATCGTGTGCCCGTGGACGACGACGACCGGCATCTGCGGGCCGTCGGTGAGGAAGGGCTCACGGATCCACATCAGGTGTTTGTCGGTCTGGAGGTCGAGCGGCCGTCCGGGGTAGAGCCCGGCATGAACGAAGATATGCCGGGGGCCGATGCTGGCTGCGACCGGCAGCAGTTTCAGAAACAGCTTGTGCGAGTCGGGAACATGCGACCGCACGGCCTCAGCCAGCTTACGGGGGGAGGCGCAGAGCCGATTGATGTCCGCATCATACATGCCGTAGGAGCGCAACGTCTCGCGTCCGCCCAGCGACAGCCAGCCGCGCGGGTCCGCCTGCGTGCTGAGGACGGCGTGGAAGATCTGGTCGTGATTGCCGCACAGCATGATCCGGTGCGCCTTCTCGATGGAGCCCTCGATCAGGTGCTCGATCACGCCCGCCGAGTCCGGTCCGCGGTCGACGTAGTCTCCGAGGTAGACGATGATCGCCGTTCCCTCCGTGTCATCACGATCCGCCGCAATTCGCCGTTCGGCTTCGTGAAGGGCATGCAGGCAGCCGTGAATGTCGGGGACGACATAGATGCTGCCACCCATATCCCACTGTCGAAGGTCCAGTCGCTGTCGAGAGGCGGCTGGCCTCTCTCTACGCTGTGAATTCTGTTTCCAAGGCGTCCACATTATTTAAGGCATCACTGTACATCGTGCGCCTGTCAAGATAGTCGTGTAGCCAGGGCGTTAAATGACTAAAATCTCAAGATCTAAAGTCGTTGACGTTAATTTAATGATTGCTTAACCGCGTCTCTTCATTCTTGCGTTAGAAGACGCTTGTGGAGTGTGTGATTCTCGAAATGCCCTTGGGCATGGCTGGGTGGTCTCAAGTCGCCGCACCCGGCAGTCGCTCATCGTAATCTATTGAAGGTCGCTGGTCTGCACGACCTATTGCAGGAGAGTTTCTTGTCATACCGTCTGTGCATCAGCGCTATCGCCCTATCCGCGACGACCTTCGTTGCCGGCTGCACCTCCCTGCCGAGCTCGGGTCCCGCCTCGGAACAGGTCGAACAACAGGCCGCCCTCAAAGTGGTGAACACACGGTCCGCGTCGCGGAAGCGTCCTGGTGTCGATTACGCGCTCGTCGATATCAGTGCGGCGGTCCTTGCCAATGTCGCGCAGGCGACGACACCGACCTTGCAGGGCAGTTTCGGCAACCGTCGCGGCGGCGTGCCGAACCTTCCCTTGGGGATCGGCGACATCATCAGCGTCACGGTGTTCGAGTCCCAGTCGGGCGGTCTGTTCATTCCGGCCGATGCCGGCTCGCGCTCCGGCAATTTCGTCACCATGCCCAACCAGACGATCGACCAGAGTGGGCGAATCTCCATTCCCTATGCCGGTCGCATCCGCGTTGCCGGGCGGACGACGAGTTCCGTGCAGGACGAGCTCCAGCAGCTTCTGGCCAATCGCGCCATCGAGCCGCAGGTGGTCATCTCCAAGGTTGCCAGCCGCTCGGCCCAGGTCGCGGTTCTCGGTGACGTCAACAGTCCGGCAAAGGTCGAGCTGACGGAAGCCGGCGACCGTATTCTCGACGTCATTTCCCAGGCAGGCGGTCTCAGCACTCCCCGCCTCGAGACCTATGTCACGCTGCAGCGCGGCCCGCGTACGGCCACGGTCCTCTACGACTATCTGATCAACACGCCGGCCGAGAACATCTTCATGGTCCCCGGCGATACCGTGATCGTCAACCGTGAGCGTCGCACCTTCCTCGCCTTCGGCGCATCCGGCCAGAACGGGCGCATCGACTTCGAGGATGCGGACCTGACGCTCGGAGAGGCGCTCGGCAAGGCCGGCGGCCTTCTCGACAATCGTGCCGATCCCGAGCAGGTGCTTCTCTACCGCGTCGTCGATCGCAACTTCCTGAAGCAGCTGCACGTCGATGTCAGCCGCTACCCGAGCGATCAGATCCCCGTGGTGTTCCGCGCCAACCTGCGCGACCCCTCCGCGATGTTCATGATCCAGAAGTTCCCGATGCAGGACAAGGACATCGTCTACATCACCAATTCGAAGGCGACGGAGCTGATCAAGTTCCTCGACGTGGTGAACTCGGTGTCCTCGACGGCATCCGGCGTTTCGACGGACGTCGTGAAAACGCGCGATGCCGTGAAGGATCTGTAGCAGCAGCATGTCGAAGGGCGTCCGGAAGAGACCGGACGCCTGTCCACGACGGAGAGACGATTTCAAGCTCTGATCTATGGCGGGGCGAGGGTGAACGGCAGAATGCAAGACCAAGTCGCAAGACGTCAGTGCGCGCGGCGGCGGTATCCTGTCGTTTGATTCAGTGTAAGTCTTTACCTACTAAGTATTAACTTGCTGCGTTGCAAAAAAACATCTGGTTTTACATTGTCGATCTCTGCCATGATGATGCGAAACAGTCGTTCCGGCGTTGCATCATTAAGGCGTACAGACATTGGATAAGGCCCAGACAAGCGAGTTCCTTCCTTCTCAGAACGAGAGTGGGATCGATCTCAACGAGATCGTCTCCACCATCAAACGGCAGTGGAGGATCGTGGCGCTGTGCGGCATCCTGATGCTGTTTCTCGGTGCCGCGTTTGCCTTCACGGCGACGCCGAAATACACGGCGTCCTCAACGCTCTTCATCGATGGCGACAATAAGCAGATCGCCGATCAGCTTCTCTCCGACGGTAACCGGAACTCCGGCTACCCGACGCGGGACGATGACGCGACGGTGCTGAGCGAGGTCGAGATTTTGCGTTCCGAGCGCGTTGCGACCCTGGTGGTCGAACGGCTCGACCTTGTGAACGACCCCGAATTCCAGAAGCGGGCGCCATCGCTCGTGTCCACGGTGGTCACGACACTGAAATCGCTGGTCGCTTCGGACACGCCGCCGAAAACGGAGGATGTCGAGGCTCTCAAGCAGGACGTCAAGGAAGCCCTGATGCGGAACACCTCCGCATCGCGCGTCGGCCGGACCTATATTCTGGAGGTCGATTACGTCTCCCGATCGCCCGAAACCGCGGCGAAAATCGCCAATGCCATTGTCGATGCCTATCTGGAAGACCAGTACAATTCGAAGTTCGATGCGACGCGGCGCGCCAGCGATTGGCTGCAGACGCGGATCGAGGCGCTTCGTCAGAAGTCGCTCGACAGTGACCTGCTCGTGCAGAAGTTCCGGGCGGAAAAAGGCCTGATCGCGACCGGCGGCGAACTCGTCAGCGAGCAGCAGCTGACGCAGATCAACACCAATCTCGTCAAGGCACAGAGCGCGGCAGCCGATGCCAAGTCCAAGTACGACAGCGTTCAGGCCGTCGTCGCGAGCGGCGATATCCGTTCGGCCGTCGTCGGTTCGCTCGAAAGCCCCGTAATCAACAAGCTTCAGCAGGAGGCACTCGACGTGTCCCGGCGCGAGGCCGAGATCTCCAAGCGCTTCGGCCGGGATCATTATCAGGCAGTTCTCCTACGCTCCAAGCTTCAGGAATATGACGAGGTCATGTTCAAGGAGCTTCGCCGTATCGCCGGTACCTACCGGCAGGAATACGAGGTTGCGTCGGCGAGCCAGAAGGCCTTGGAAGGCCAGGTCGCTGCGGCAACGAGCACCTCCGCCGTCGCAAACGACGATCTCGTCCAGCTGCGCGAACACGAGCGCGCGGCGGAAACCTACAAGACGCTGTACGAGACCTATCTCCAGCGCTTCCAGGAAGCGAGCCAGCGGGAAAGCTTCCCCGTGACCGCTGCGCGCGTGGTTACACGGGCAGAGCCTCCGCAGGATGCCAGCTACCCGAAGAAGCCGCTGATCCTCGCCCTCGCTCTCGTCATGGGCTGCGGCGTCGGTGCGGCGATCGGTGCCTATCGCGAGTTCGGGGAACGGTTTTTCCGCACGGGTGAGCAGGTCCAGAAGGAACTCTCCATGGAGTTCATCGGCCAGATCCCGCTGGAAAAGCACGAGGCAGGCGGCTCAAAGCTGGATGCGTCTCGCGTCGGCCCTCGCGGCGTGCTGAGCAAATCGAATCTCGATCGCTACATCATCGATCATCCGCTCTCGTCCTTTGCGGAAACGATCCGCAGCGCCAAGATCGCGGCAGACTTCAAGGCGGGGCATAAGTCCGGCCGGGTCATCGGAATGGTCTCGGTCCTGCCACGGGAGGGCAAGTCCACGGTCGCCGTGAACTTCGCCCAGCATCTGGCCAAGCAAGGTTCCCGGACACTGCTGATCGACGCCGACTTGCGCAATCCCGGCGCCACGCGCGCCATCGGTGCCAATGCCCGCAGCGGCCTCTACGAGGTGCTCAGTGAAAGCCAGTCGGTGGAAGACGTTCTGTTGACCGATGTGGAAACCGGCCTCGTCTTCCTGCCGACCATCATCAAGCAGCGCATCCTGTTCTCCGCCGAGCTGCTTTCGTCAGGCGCGATGAACGACCTCCTGGCCTCGTTTTCCAAGACCTTCGATTACATCGTGCTCGATCTCCCGCCGCTCGGCCCCGTGGTCGATGCGCGCGCCATCTCCAGTAAGATCGACAGCTTCCTGATGATCATCGAATGGGGTGCGACCGCACGCCGGATCGTTCGCACGGCCGTCCAGACGCACCCCTCCATCATGCGCAAATGCGCAGGCGTCATCCTGAACAAGGTCGATCTGAGCAAGGTCAAGCTCTACCTTCACCAGGACGAGAACTTCTACCACAACAGTCGCTATGGCGATTATTATCTGGAAACCAAATAGCCAATGTCGGGCCGGCGCTTCTCAAGGAGCGCCGGTTCAGGTGCTAAAGGTTTCAAGCGCGGGTAGAGCGCCGGCTTCATCTCTGAAGCCACCGACACGACAGTGGACATGAAAGTCTCACAACTCGCTGGCCTGGCCGTCTCGACCTTTATGGTCGGCGATCCACATCGCGTCCTGTTTGAGGAATGATGCTGCCTTAGGCCTGGGGATAATGTTCGTCATACCAATCGACGAACCGGCCGACGCCGTCGGCGAGCGTCACCTTCGGCTGAAAGCTGGTGAGCGCCTTGAGCAGATCGGGCGACGCGTAGGTGCGCTGCATATCGCCGGGCTGCATCGGTAGCATGTTCTTGATGGCCTTGAGGCCGAGCCGCTGCTCGATCGTTTCGATGAAGGTCAGGAGTTCGATCGGTTGACCGCCGCCGATGTTGACGGTGCGGAACGGTGCATGGTGCGACAGGCTGTCGGCCACCGCGCCTTCGCGCAGACGGGAGGCTTCCGAGGGAACGGCCTGCGACAGCCGAAGAATGCCGTCCACGAGATCATCGATGTAGGTGAAGTCGCGGCTCATGCGCCCTTCGCCATAGACGTCGATGGGGCGTCCCTGACGAATGGCTTCCACGAACTTGAACAAGGCCATGTCGGGCCGTCCCCACGGGCCATAGACCGTGAAAAAGCGGAAGGCCGTCGTCGGCACGGCAAAGAGATGGGCATAGCTGTGCGCCATCAGCTCCATGGATTTCTTGGTGGCCGCGTAGAGGGACATCGGCTCGTCTGCGCGGTCATCCTCCTCAAACGGTACCTTTTCATTGGAACCGTAGACCGAAGACGTCGAGGCGATGAGCAGGTGCTGCGGCTGGATGTCCCGCGCGATGTCGATGACGTTGAACGAGCCGACAAGGTTGGAATCGATGTAGGAGCGCGGCTCCTTCAGGCTGTAGCGAACGCCCGCCTGAGCTGCGAGATGAAGGATGACATCGGGCTTTGCCGTCTCTACGGCCGCCGCCAGCGCAACGCGATCCTCCAGCCGGCCGATCACGCCGGTAAAGCCTTCGAACCGCTCGAGCAGGGCGTGCCGCTTCCGCTTCAGTTCCACATCGTAGTAGGGCGTCATAGCGTCGAATCCGACGACCGTATGGCCCTCACCGACGAGGCGGTGAGCGAGGTGGAAGCCGATGAAGCCGGCGGTTCCGGTAATAAAATAGCGCATGCTCATCCAATCAAGGCTTGCGAAGAGACCGTCGCCCGATCGGAAAGATCCGATCATATGCCACGCCATGGGCCTTTAACCCGCACAAGGCGACCTGTCGACATGGGACAAGGCAGGACACAGCTTGAAGATGAAAAATATCTAATGTAGATTTCGCAAAGTTGATGTCCGGCCGGTTCATGCAACCAGCCTGCCAATTGGTGCGGATGCGACGGCGATGACCTCTCCAAAAAAGGTTCCGAAGGAGTGCAGTTTGGACGATCCAGCCATCCGAATCGTCTTTGGGCATTCCCGCCACGCGGATGGTTGCGGTCTTTTGGTGCAGACTCCGTGATCGGCAGACCGCACGTTCCCCAGTTTCTCACCGCACGTCGCGATTTCTGGCGCAGTCTTCTTGCAGCCGTTCTTGCCCTCGTCGTTGCCGTCTCCCCGCTCACGACGCCCATTGCTAAAGCCGATGACGTGCAACCCGCCTTTCGCGTGAAGAAGGGCGTGAATGTCTTTCCCTTTCTCTGGAAGCCGACGGCACTGAAGAATGGCCGGTTCCCTGGCGCAGGCTACGTTCCCGTCGGGTCCTATTTCCCGCTCTCGAACTTTTCGGGCATCAAGGCCATGGGCTTCGACCATGTCCGTCTCCCGGTCAATGTCGGCCCCTTGGTGCTTGCCAGTGCGGATGAACTGGAGGCGCGCGCCGACTACGTCTTTGCCCAGGTGGATGCCATTTCCGCGCTCGGCCTCAAGGTTCTCGTCGATATTCACACGCCGGACAAGGGCCGCAACTCCCCCTACGACGCCCAGTCCTTGGTCGAGGGGCCGGGGATGTTCGATGCTCTGACGCGCGTTGTTGCCGCGTTTGCCGAGAGGACGGCCAGCCGTCCCACGGATTGGGTGGCGTTGGAGCTCTTCAACGAACCGCAGGTCGAATGCCAGACGGTCGGGCTTTGGGAAGGGTACCTGAAAACGCTGGTGTCCGTCGCGCGTCGCATTGCGCCGGATCATACGCTCGTGGTCACCGGTGCCTGTGGCGGAGGCCTCTTCGGTCTGCTTCGGCTCGACCCCTCGAGCTTTGACGATCCGAATCTTCTCTATTCCGTGCATTACTACTCGCCGCCCGAGTTCATCTTCCAGGGCTATGCGCCGGTGACGCAAGATCTCGCCGCCCGGTATCCGCCTTTGTTTCGATGGCCGGCCACTGCGGAGGGGGCAAGCGAATCGGTCCTCGCATTCGGTTATAGCGTCGCCGATCTCTGGAGTACGCCGTCGTCCTGGGGGTATATCGGCTCTCGGTTCTGGAAGCTCGTCGTCTACTATGCCCGCGGCTACGATGCCGGTGATATCAGGCAGGACTTCGAGCGCGCGCTTGCCTGGGCGGAGCGCTACGACATACCGAGGGAGCGCCTGTATCTCGGCGAGTTCGGCGCGCCGAGGCCCAAATCGGGTCTTCTGTCCGATTACAATGCCGATCGGCTTGCCTGGCTGTCTGCGGTGCGCAGAGAGGCCGAGGCGAACGGTATTCCCTGGTCCTATTGGTGTTACGGCAGTTATTTCGGCCTGTTCGACGAGGCCAGCGGCGAACAGGACGCGGACATGCTCGTCTCGCTCGGTTTGAACAACCCCTGAAGCTGAAGCCGGCGACCTTGCCGCTCCAAACCATCTCCGGATCTTGAGGATTTCATGACGAAGCCCGTCTTACTGTTGCGGTCGGTCGCGGCCAAAGCCAGCCGTGTCAGCCTGTCGATGGCGGGAACGCTGGCGATCGCCGGGTCGAACTTTCTTCTGTCGCTGGTGCTGATCCCGCTGCTCGTGCCGGCCGACTACGGCTTCTTCATCTTCGGGCAGGTGCTCACGGCCTTCAGCTATAGCATCGTGAATGCCATGGGCGGAACGCCGCTCTCTATCACCCTCAACAGGGGCACCCCGGACTGGCAACCGGAGTATCTGGCCATCATGAAGGTGGATGCGATTCTCTCCGTGCTCGCCGGCCTGGTTGCCATCGGGTCCGGCTTCCTGTTCGACATGCCGCCGCCAGTGACGCTCTTCATGGGTTTGTTCACCTTTGCCGCGGCGCTCCGCTGGGGTTTTCGCTGTGCGGAGTTTGCGCGTCACAGGGTGAAATCGACCGGTATTTCCGACTTGATCTATGCTTCCGTCGTCGTCATCGGTTGCGTCGTCATGTTTTTTGGACACTTGGGCGAGACGCTTCTGGTGGCCAGCATCACGGTGGCGACGGCCGCCAGCCTCTCGGCGATCTATCTCTGGCTGTCGCTGGAGAACGTCGATGGCAGGAGCCGGCTTTCGCACTATGCCGGCGTCTGGAAAGGCCAGTCCCGATGGGCGCTTCTCGGCGTCGTCACCACGGAAATGACCTCCAACGGCCATGCCTATCTCGTCACGCTCATGGCAGGGCCGCAGGCCTTTGCACCGATCGCCGTTGCCGCACTGTTCTGGCGCCCGCTGACGGTCGTTCTGCCCTCGCTGATGCTCATCGAGCGGCCGATCATGGCGCGGCAACTCGCCAAGGGCGATGTCGAGGGGGCTCGCGGCACAGCCAGATCGTTCCTCCGCATCGTCCTGACGATTCTTGCCGGCAATGTCGTCCTGGCGGTCGCCATCGCCCTCATCTTTCATGACAAGGTCGCGAGCCTGCCCTACGAGGCGAGCACGCTCTATGTCGCTTGCGGCCTCTGGTTCATCGTGGTCCTCATCCAGTCGATGCGCATTCCCGCAAGCAGCCTCATCCAGGCGGCGCGGCAGTTCAAACCTCTCGCACAGACCAGCCTCATTGCCGCACCCGTCACCATGATGATCGCGGCCGTCATCATCTACACGGTAAGCCCGATCGCCTCGATCGTCGGCATCATTGCAGGTGAAGTGGTGATGACGGCGCTCGTCTTTCGCCTGACGCGCCAGAAGCAACTGTTCGACCACCCCGTCTGATGATTGCCGTCGCGCATCGATGGTTGAGTGGTGCTACGAAAACGCGCTCGCCGGATGTGTTTTCAGTCATAAACATCGGTGTGTACGCCCATTGCGTTCACCACGACGGATATTGAAATTTCCATTCATAAAATATCTTTTAGTGATGCTTAACTTAGACTAGGTATCGTGGCGCATGAGAGGAAGGGGGCCTTAGAATGCACTGTCTGAACGCATGCTTGTCAGGGTCGATCCGTCAAAGGGTTAACATCGCCCGATTTGCCCCGCTGACGGTTCTCTCTCTCTATTCGCGCGCCGACGAAACGAATGTTGCGGGATGCCGGAAAGCGTGAGTACCCTTCTAGCTCCGACCAAAGAACGCATCGTGCCGAAACAAGCAGAAAACGAAGATTCGGTGATCGTTGCCGGGGTCAAGGTTACGCGGAAGAGCCGTGCCGAACTGACCGACCATGTCGTGCAGACGACGCTCGACGCAACAGCCCATGCACCGCGCCTTCTGTTCGATCTCAACGGCCATGCGGTCGGCCTCTGCCGATCCGATCCGCGCTATGCGGAGAGCTTGGTGAAGGCGGACGTCGTGCACGTCGACAGTGAGCCGCTGGTCATGGTGTCGCGCGTGCTCACGACGACGCCGGTGCGAGGACGCAGCGCGACCACCGACCTCTTCTATGATTTTGCCGAAGGTTTCCAGGCAAACGGCATTTCCTGCTATTTTCTCGGCGCGACCGACGCTGTCATCGAGGAATGCGTCGCCCGCATGACGTTCCTCTATCCCCAGCTGATCATCGCCGGTTATCGCAACGGCTATTTCGATGAGGCCGCCTTGCCGGGCGTCGTCGCGGACATCAATGCCACGAAAGCCGACGTCCTGTGGGTCGGTCTCGGCAAGCCGAAAGAGCAGCTCACCTCGCTGGAGATCCGTGACCATTTCGAAGGTCGCTGGATCATTACATGCGGTGGCTGTTTCGATTTTGCTGCGGGCCATTACCAGCGTGCGCCGCTGTTCCTGCAGAAGATCGGCCTCGAATGGCTGCACCGCATGGTGCTGCGCCCCCGACAGCTTTTCTGGCGTTACCTCACGACGAATCCGGTCGCTCTTTATATTGCATTGCGGCAGACGCGGAATGTGAATGCGCCGAAGCGCAGAGCGTAAGCCAGGTATTACCTATTGAAATCGCTGGAAAATGCGCTTTGCAGGCAAATTTTTTTTGCATTGCAGCGAAACTATGCGATAGCTTCCTACTAAATGAGATTAGAATATTCGGATACAGGCATACGGATTGAGCCTGTCCGGTCGATGATGGTCTTTACAGGCCCGTCCTGAGGTCGTGGCAAGTGCTCATCGCGCCGCTCCCGACGTCATGACGAACATATCTGTCTGGGTCCGAAGTGTGACAGGGAGCAATCGCATGATCGAACAGTCGAAGACTGTCGATACGAGCCGCAAGGTGGTGAACATTCTTGGTATTCGCGGTATTCCTGCGGCCCATGGTGGATTCGAGACCTTTGCGGGTCGCCTCGCTCCCTATCTGGTCGAGCATGGCTGGACGGTGAACGTCTACTGTCAGGAAAGCGGCAAAGCCGATTACGAGGACGATTGGAACGGCATTCATCGCATCCACATTTCCAGCGATGCCACTGGCTCGAAGGGGAGTGTGGTTTTCGACAGGAAGTGCGTCGCCGATGTTTGCAAGCGGCCGGGGATCGATCTCGTTCTCGGCTACAACACCGCCGTCTTCAACACGCTCCAGAGGCTCAGAGGGCGTAAGGTTCTCATGAACATGGACGGCGTGGAGTGGCGCCGGGACAAGTGGTCGTTTCCCGTGAAGATCTGGCTCTATGCCAATGAGTTCATCGGGGCCAATATCAGCAATGTCGCGATCGCCGATCACCCCGAGATCGCGCGCCATCTGCGCCGCCACGGTTGCAGCAATGCCGTGATGATCCCTTACGGCGCCGACCGAATCGAGGCCGCACCGGAGGATCTGATCGAGCGCTACGGCCTCAAGAGCGGCCAGTATCTCATCTCCATCGCCCGTGCCGAGCCGGAAAACTCGATTCTGGAAATCGTCAGCGCCTTTTCCAGCAAGAAGCGCGACATCAAGCTCATGGTGCTCGGCAACTTTTCGCCGGATAATGCCTATCACCGCAAGGTTCAGGCCGCAGCGTCGGACGACGTCGTCTTCCCCGGCGGCATCTACGAACCGGAGGTCGTCTCGGCCCTGCGTTACCATGCTCTGGCCTACCTCCACGGCCATCAGGTCGGCGGCACGAACCCCTCGCTCGTCGAAGCGCTCGGTGCCGGCAACCCGATCATCGCTCACGACAACCGCTTCAATCGCTGGGTTGCCGGCGATCAGCAATTCTATTTCGACAGCCAGACGGCGCTCGAAGCGCTCATCGACCAGATCGGCTCCGGCCTCGACCTCAAACAGGCAGGGGTTGCGGCCGCCGCACGTCATCAGGCGGAATTCACCTGGCTGAAGGTGAATGCTGCCTACGAGGCGCTGCTTCTGACGTGCCTGTGACCGTGACGGCGTCGATCATGACCGAAGACAGGCCGGGGAGCCACGCTTGAAAATTCTCTGCGTACATCCAAACATCGAACTTTATGGTTCGGACAGGAGCTTCCTCCAGGTCCTCGAGGCCGTGAGGGCCGCCGATCCCGACGGATCTGTCGATGTACGTCTCGTGGGCGAGGGGCCGATCACACCGCATGTCGAGCGCGCCTCGACCCGCATTCTCTACGGACCCATGTGGGTCCTGCGAAAGGCGGACCTGAAACGGATCGTCCTGACGGCACCCATCAGTTTCCCCCTTGCCGTGCTGCGAGCCCGCAAAGTGATCCGCGAATCGGGATGCGATCTTCTCTATATCAGCACGCTCGTGCCGTTCGACTATCTGGTCGCTGCCCGGTTTTTCAAAGGGCCGACGATCTGCCATGTACGGGAGATTCCAACGGGCAAGGCTATGGCCATCTTCTCACGCGTCCTCGCCTTCAGCCGCAGCCGGGTCATCTTCAATTCCAAAGCCACAAGCGACGCCTTCACCGTTGCGGCCGGGACGGGGCGGTCGGTGATCTACAATGGGGTCGCACCGCCCTCCGTCCAGTCCGAGACATCGGCATCAGGACCGCTCAAGGTTCTGCTGATCGGCCGCTTCAACGCCTGGAAGGGCCAGCAGGTTCTGGTCAAGGCCATCGCGTCTCTGCCGTCGGAGATCCGGGACCGCATAGAGGTCCGCTTGGTCGGCGGGGTCTATGGCGGACAAGACCATTTCGTTGACGATGTCAGGGCGCTGATCGTGTCATCCGGCTTGGAGCGCACGGTCACGATCCACCCGTTCGCGGACGATCCGTCCGAGCATTTTCTCTGGAGCGATGTCGTAGCGGTTCCCTCGACGCTTCCCGAGCCCTTCGGCCGGGTCGCGATCGAGGGTATGAGCTATCGTCGCCCCGTCATCGCCGCAGGCCACGGCGGCCTCCCGGAGATCGTGGAAAACGGCGAAACAGGGTTTCTGGTGGCGCCGGGAAGCGAGACGTCGCTGGCCGAGGCGCTGACCACGTTCGTCCTTGACCGTAAGCTCTGCAAGGCGATGGGCGACCGTAGTTTTGCGCGCTATGAAGCGCTCTTTTCCGAGGACGCTTATGGCCGGAAAATGGTCGCGGCATTCGGGCTCGACAGACCAGCAAGCGGGGCGCCCCGATGACCATCGACAATCTCTTTATCGGCGTGATTACCTTCCGTCGTCCAAAAGGGCTTCGCCGGGCGCTGGAGGGCATTGCCGCGCAGACCTTTAAGACCGCACCGCCGCCGGTGACGGTGATCGTCGTCGACAATGATCGTGATGGCCCGATGGTCGGGCTGATCGAGGAGATGCGCCCGTCGTTTCCCTTTCCCATCATCTACGCCGTTCATCCGGAGCCTGGCATCCCCTTTGCCCGCAACCGTGTCATTGCAGAGACGAAGGGTGCGGATGGCGTGGTCCTCTATATCGATGACGACGAGTATCCAGAGCCGGACTGGGCGGACCAGTTGCTGGAGAGATACCGTGCCACCGGTGCCGAAGCCATCCTTGGCCCCGTCATCTCGGAGTTCGAAACAACACCGCCCGACTGGGTCTCGCAGGGTGGCTTCTTCGCCAAACGGCACTTCACGGATGGTGCCGAGGTGCCCTTTGCCAACACCGCCAATATTTTGATCGACCTCAAGGTGTTCAACACGTTCGGCCTGCAGTTCGATCCGCGTCTGCGGTACACCGGGGGAGAGGACACGCTTCTCGGCATGCAGATCCATAAAAAGGGTGGCCGGATGATCTGGGCCAGCAAGGCACGGGTGTATGAGATCGTACCGTCTTCCCGCGTGTCATCCAAATGGCTGATCTCGCGCAAGTTTCGAGAGGGCAACACCTACGTGCTTTCCGAGAAACTGGCGGGGAGTTCCTCCAAGCGACAGGCGTCCCTGTTCCTGTCGGGCCTCGCGCGTGTCGGCGGGGGCGTTGTCCTTTCCCTACTCGCGCTGCCCTTCGGCAAAGTGCGCCGGGTCAGAGCCTTCTTACGCGCGGCGCGCGGCCTCGGCATGCTGTACGCGTTCGCCGGCCGCCGATACAATGAGTACAAGACGATCCACGGATCGTGAGCCGACTGCTCCACGCCCGCTAAAAAGGAAAAACACAGTGGATGCATTCTTGCACCGCATTTTCGCAGCGCTTCTGCGGTTGGTCGGGAAGACCTATGTCATGTCGCCCGAACTGCCCGCAGGCTTTCTGGTCCACATGCTCATGCGCCGTCTGGTCTGGTTTCTGCGAGCACTTCTCCGGGGGCGATACAAGATTTTCATCGGGCCGGGCGTGAAGATGCGTGGCGCCGGCCGCATCCGTATCGGGCGATTCTCAACTGTCGGCGCACATTGCCAGCTTGACGGCTACGGTCGGGATGGGCTCGTGCTCGGGGAGCGGGTCAATATCGGTGACTACACGATCATCGGCATCACGAATCATCCAAGCCGGCTCGGCAAGGGGCTGCGCATCGGCTCTGACAGCGGCGTCGGGCAGTATTCTTATTTCGGCGCGCTCGGCGGCATCGAGATCGGCAGCAACGTCATCATGGGACAGTATGTCTCGTTCCATGCCGCAAGCCATGTTTTCGACCGCACGGATGTCCCGATCCGCATGCAGGCCTCGACCGATCTCGGCATTCGCATCGATGACGATGTCTGGGTCGGCTCGAAAGTGACGTTTCTGGATGGCGCCCATGTTGGCGCGCACAGCGTGGTTGCTGCCGGCGCCGTGGTGCGCGGCACCTTTCCGCCCTATTCGGTCATCGGCGGCGTGCCGGCAAAGCTGTTGAAGAGCCGCCTGAACGAAGTACCGCTGAACGAGACGCCCTCGACCTGACATCGATCGCGCCGCGTCTCCATCAGGACTCTCGAAGCGCACCGGCGATCGCGTCCCAGAGCGGCTTCTTCGCAAGGTTCTCATCGAGCGGCAGCGGGCGAAGCGTCTGGCCCTTGGGCGGCTGTTGCTCGGGATCTTCCGGAACCCAGAAGTACCGGTCGCTGAGACCCCAGCTGAGAACACCGACAAGTGCCTTGCAGTCCAGAGCGACATCCAGAAACCGGCGCCCGAGCGCCGCCACTTCGGCATCGCGTGTGGCGGGATCGGCCGGTCCCTTCCGGTCGGTAATGTCGAATTCGGTGATCGTGATCTTCAACCCCATCCCGGCGATGTCGGCAAGGAAGCCGGCAAAGACATCTTCATCGAACGCCTTGTCGAAGGCGATGAGATGTCCCTGGATGCCGACCATGTCGATGGGAACGTTGCGGGCCAGGAGACCTTCGAGCAGAAGCAGCATGGCCCTGCGGCGGGCACCGTACCAGCTTCCCGACATCTCAACGCCATAATCATTATAGGCGAGAACGGCATCGGGTGCGGCGGCGCGGGCTTGGTGGAAGGCGTCGTCGATGTAGCTGTCGCCGAAAGCCTTGAACCAGGGCGAGCCGATTCTGCGGCCGAGAAAATCGCCCTCCTCGGGCGCGACGGCCTCGTTCACGACGTCCCAGACGGGAACGCGGTTTCCATAGCGTCGCATCGCCGTGTCGATATAGTCGAACATATGCGTCTTCATGGAGGGCGCTTCCGTGAGAGCCGCCTCAAGCCATGCAGGGTTGGCCAGATGCCAGACCAGCGTATGTCCGCGCATCAGCATGTTGTGCTCCTGCGCAAAGCGTGACAGCCGGTCGGCACCGCTGAAGTCGAAGCGGCCGGGCGACGGCTCGGTGATAACGCGTTTCAGCTCGTATTCCGGAACGATGGCGCTGCAATCCGCGACGACCGCTGCGGTGAAGGCAGGGTCTTCGGTGATCTGACCGCTCTTCATGGCACAGCCGTAGAAGAGCCCGCGGTGAGCGGCGAGGTCGCGGAGACTGTCTTTGCCTCCGGTCGCGGAGGAGGGCGCGATACTGTTCGCCCGTGCGGCGCCCACAGGCGAAACGCCTGCGAACCTCCCGGAAACGCCCGCCCCGATGCTGAGGCCCGCGCCAGCGAGAAACTGCCGTCTGAGAAATCCGGTCACGAGGGTATCCTTCGTCTGCGCGCCACCAGTCGGTCGGCCAGCCGCCGGTAGCCATCGCCATTCAAAAGCAGTTGTAGGGCGACACGCAGGGCAAGCTTTGGAGGATAGGCGCCGCTGAGAAGCGCCTTTCCGTAGAGCCCCCAGGCCTTGCGCGGTTCCGCCCGGACGAGCGTCTTGGCCACGTGCCACCCGCGATAGCCGGCATAGGCCCTGTGTGGGATCTGTCCGCGCAGATCGTCGAGCCAGGTAAAGCGCGCTTGGCTCGCCGCGGATGATGAGGACAAGCGATCGGTCCCCCGCTCGTCCGACCAGATGGCGCCCGGCGTCGGGGCCATGATGAACCTGCATCCTGCCAGCGAAAGCCGGATGGCGATGTCGGTGTCGTCGCCGAAGCCGACATCCGGGCGATAAGGCACTGTCAGGGCCCAGGATCGGGGAACGACCAGCGTGCTGGTCTGCACGAAGCCGCCCCGGCAGACGAGATAGTCGGCCATCGTCTCGTCGTCCCGGATGCCACGAGACGGCTTCACGAAAGTCCGGTTCTCCCCGCGATCGGCGATAACCTGCGCATAAGCTGCCGCGTCCGGTCGTCCGGTGAGCAGCTCGACCATGGTGGCGAGGTGGTGCGGAAGGAAACGATCGTCAGAATCGAGGAAGGCGACGAATGCCCCACGGGCCTCCTGTACGCCTCGATTGCGTGCGACCGATGCACCCTGGTTTTCCTGTCGGACGAGCCGGATGCGGGCATCATCCACGGTAGCGATGGCAGCACGAGGATCGTCCCCGGACCCGTCATCGACCACGATCACTTCGAAGTCCTGAAACGACTGTGTCAGCACCGATTGCAGTGTCGCGACGATAAGGTGCGCCCTGTTAAAGAGCGGGATCACAACGCTGACCTGCGGATCCGTGCTCGCGCGCATTGGCCTAGGTGCCCAGAACGATGCGCGGGCCGGTGCCGGGCTCTCGCTTGCGGTGGAGGAACGCGACCTGGATGGCGATGAGCATGATGACCCAGACCTGTCGGTCGCGGTTCATGATGTGCGTTTCCAGGAGATTGTAGATGACCGCGAAGAGCCAGATGCCGAAGTAGAGTCCATTGATCTTCCGCCAGACGGGGTCGGCCATGACGAAGGAATAGAACGGCACGATGACGAACATGAGGACCGTCAGCACGAGCCCAGGGACACCGGTGGTCACCAGCATTTCGAGGTAGCCGTTGTGCGAATGCGCAATGCCGAAAAGCCAGGGCATGTCGCCGCCGATGCGCAGAACCGGCGAGTCCTGCCCGATCAGCCAGAACGAGCCGAAGCCGGCGCCGGTCATCGGATACTCCTCGACATAGCGCAGCACGATGTTCCAGATGCCCACCCGGCCAGTGAACGAGGTCGGGTCATCGAAAACCTGCGAGAGCAGAGGCGTAAAGACCATGGCAAATACGGCAATCCCTGCCACGAATAGGAAGGTGCTTGCGAACAAAAGGAACTTCTGCCGCTCTGTTCGGAAAGCGTGGTTGTACATGATGCCGGCAAACAGGCAGGGCACGACGATGCCGAGGGAGGTTTTGCCTCGGGTTCCCAGGAGAAAGATGATGGACAGGATGAGCAGGATCGCCGACTTCCAGCTGCGGGTGAGGAAAGCGTGATAGCCGAACATGATAGCCGACAGGGCGGTGACCGCCGAGGCGACATTCTTGTGCGGCATCAGCCCGTGCCATGCGCCGATCAGGGCCGAATCCAGTTCCTGATCGGAATGAATGGCATAGCTGGGTACGAGAATGACGGACAACATGTTCGCAACGACGAAAAAGGCGATGATCCGGTAAAGCAACTGCGTGACCCGGAGTGGCCCGAGAGTGGATACGATGGTGATGGTTGCAAAGATGATGATAGTCGCGAGAATAATACGCCGCAGCGAAATATCCGGAACGATGGCCCAGGAGACACTGCAAAAGCACCAAAAGACGACGAAGAAGACCGAGGTTGGAAAGGGGGAGACGACATTGATCAGCCCATGTCGCGCGGCGATGAGAAAAAGCAGGATCGCGATGCCGATATAGAAGAGCTGTCGACCGGTATCGCCTTCGCCGCTGTCCAGCACGATGCTCGTCATGTCGCTGACGCCCGTCCGAACCACAATCAGGGTGCCGTCCGTGAAGACGTAGGCCAGAAAGGCGCACAGCATGAGTTCGAGGAAGCGGCGCAGCCAGACAGGTTCTCTGGACGGAACTGCGCCCGCAAATGCCGGCGTCGTGTAGGCCGGGACGTTACTGATACTCATGGACCCTGCCTCCGTAGAAACCATAGAATTTTCCGGCCGCACGCGCGGCCGAGAACAATCCGTCGGCGCGGCGCTTGCCGCTTAGCGCTCGCAACGGCAGAAGCGACAGGCTGGCGATGAGACCGAGAACGGCCTTGCTTACCGTGCGCACGCGATGAAGACGGCCGGTGCCGTGGCGCAACTGGATGCGGGCGTCCGTCGAACCGATGCGCAACCCGCGCCGAAGAAGCCATCGCGCCTGCGTGCGCTCCCGGGGCACGCTCTCGAAGATCAGGGCGCCCGGCGCCCAGGCGAAACGCTTGCCCTGCGCCTTCAGCCGCGTGAAGAGCTCGACATCCTCGCCACCGGTGATGTTGAAGGCGAGATCGAACCAGGGCGGTCCGGCTGTCTCGATGCAGTCGCGCGTGAGAAGCACGTTGTTGCTCGCCCAGATGATCTGGCATGGCCCCTCGGGCCGGGCTTCCGGTTGAAACAGGCGCGCTCGACGCACCCAACTCCCGCCGGTGCCTTCGAAGATGGAGGCGACGGGCGCGCCGACGATATCCGCTCCGGTCGTCTTCTGGACGCGCAGGAGTTCGCCGAGCCAGGGTGCGTCCGGCCACTCGTCGTCATCGATCATCGCGATATGCGTGAAGGTGTGATGCGAAAGTGCATGCGTAAACAGCGTATTGCGGACGTTCGCCAATCCCTTGGCTGAAACCGTGATTGCTTCCAGGGGGAAGCGATAGGAGTGGGCTGCCAGCGCCGCAACGACCTCTTCGCCCTGCCGTCTCTCGGGATCGTTATCGGCCACCAGCACCGTGACGGGCACGGCGATGTCCAGCTGGTCGATCCTCGACAGCAGGCGCTCGAGTTCGACGGGACGCCTGTAGGTCGGTATGGCAACGAGAACCGCTGTGCTCATGCGTTTCTACCAAATGTCACGCAAACGTCTTCCATGTCCGAGCGCAAATTCCGTCGACAAAGCAAATTTCATCTGTAACTAATTGAGTGACACGATACACTGAGGGAGGCAAGCGGCAAACAAACGCTGCTGCGACTTCCTTTGCTCTGGAGACTGCCTATGCTCTTGGAACACACCGTTTCGACGGGAACTTTACGACGCCAGGAACATGGCAAAATACCCCACGAGCCAGTAGCCTACCGCGCGGACATCGACGGACTTCGCGCCGTCGCCGTTCTGATCGTTCTTCTGTTTCACACCGGAATCAGTCCGCTGAGAGGCGGCTTCGTCGGGGTCGACGTCTTCTTTGTGATATCGGGCTACTTGATCACCAAGGTCGTCTGGCAGGAACTGCAGCAGGGGACATTCTCGCTGCTGACCTTCTACGAGCGCCGCACCCGCCGTATTTTCCCGGCACTGGTCGTGACCGTTGCGCTGACCCTTCTCTGCGCACCGCTATTGCTGTTTCCAAGCGAGCGCACGACAGCAGTCTGGACGGGGCTCTCTGCCCTGACCTCGGTATCCAACCTCTATCTCGCGGTAGAGACGCTCGGAAAAACCGGCTATTTTGCCGCCGATGTCTATAGTCAGCCTCTGGTTCACACTTGGTCGCTCGGCGTGGAGGAGCAGTTCTACCTCGTTTTTCCGCTTATCCTTTTCGCGGTGGCAGGCTTCAAGCGCCACCATGCTGGGCTCGTTGTCGCCGCGATCGCATTGGCAAGCTTCCTATTTGGAGTCTGGCTGACGATCGCCAATCGAGATCTCGCCTATTACATTCCCCTCGTGCGCGCCTGGGAACTGATAGCAGGAGCCCTTCTTGTCTTCACGCCGCTGCCGCGGCTGCCGGCGCGCCTGCGCGATGTCCTTGCGACTCTTGCGATTCTGCTGATCGCCGGCAGCGCGTACCGGTTTCATGGCGGCATGTCGTACCCGATGGCATTTCCAGGTTTCGTCGCGATCGCGCCAGTTGCCGGTGCCGTTGCCCTGATCGCGATGGGTGGCGCAGGCGGCTCCTATGTCAATCGGTTCCTCTCCTTGCCGCCTTTTGTCGGCATCGGGAAAATCTCGTACTCGCTCTACCTCTGGCATTGGCCGATCTTTGTCACCGTCGCGCTGACGACCGCGAGGGCGCCGACAATGATGGAAGCTGCCGGTCTCGTTCTCGCCAGCTTCGTCGCCGCCTACCTATCGTGGCGCTTCGTTGAACAGCCCTTTCGTCAGCGCCGGCTCGGGCGGACGGCACGGTCATTGTGGATGCAGGCCGGAGCGGCGTGGTGCGTGGTCTGCGTTCTCGGTCTCGGGATCTGGCTTTTTACAACCGCCGCGCCGCAGACGGAAAGCGATCGCCTTGCCAGTTATATCACCTATGATGATCGGGTGACCTACCGGCGTGAAACCTGCTTCCTCATCAGCTACAAGCAAACGGCGGCGGATTACGCGTCCGACACCTGCCTCTCTCCTTCGTCGGTGAAGCCGAACGTCCTTGTTATGGGGGACAGCCATGCAGCCCATCTCTGGAGCGGTTTCAATACTTCGCTTCCGCAGGCCCATGTTATGCAGGCGACATCGAGCGGATGCAAGCCGCTTGTCGGCACGCCGGGCGAGCGGGAATGCCTCAGCCTCATGCGGCGCATGTTCGAGCAGTTTCTTCCGGAGACCAAGCCCGACGTCGTAATCCTCTCTGCCCGTTGGGCCGACTACGACCTCCCGTTGATCGCCGAGACGATCCGGCAAGTGAAGGACAAGGCGAGGATTGTCGTCGTCTCCGGTCCGATCGTCGAGTACCAGCGGCCGCTGTCCCGCGTTCTTGCGCAGGTTGCGGCTGGGCGTAGCGATAATCTGCTGACCGAAAGCCGGGTGACCGCCGTGGCGCGGAGGGACCGCGACCTGCAGGCGCTGGTCGAGGCCGCGGGGGCCATCTACGTCTCGCCCTATCGGCTGCTCTGCCCCGATTCAGGTGCAGCCTGCACGACGACCGTCGATGGCGTTCCCCTTCAGTGGGACTACGGGCATCTGACGGCGGAAGGATCGAAGTTCCTTGCCGAGAGCATTATCGGTACAGGCGCGATTCCGGGTGCCCAGGCGTGGCAAGCAAGATGAGTTTCGTCCGGGGAAAATCCTCTCCGGACGGGGACCCTTCTCGAAAATAGGTGCAAATTTTTCAAGCGAAAACAAAGGTTCTGGCGTAGGTGCTGGCCTTATCCTCTCCCCGTCCGACCGAACGCATCGATAGTGTCCGAAGACCGGGCCCGCGCACCGGCCGTCGAAGGTGACGGACGAGAGCCAGCCGCAGGGATGATCAACGCGACGTTGACGCTTGAAAAGGAAACGGCAGCATGCGGACCATCGGCAGACGACAGTTTCTCGCAGCTGCCGGCCTTGTGGCAACAGCCAGCGCGGTCGGACCCCGTGCGGGGTGGGGTTCGCCCGCCATCCCCCTTTCGAACATCGCCAACCGGGGACAGGTGCCGAACGCTATGGGCGGCGCCAAAGGCGCGAAGACCCGCATGAAGATCGCGACCCGGTTCATCGTAGGCGCTGGCGGCGCCCTGTCGATCGCACCCGTCTTTTCCAATTTCAGTATCGTCAACGCAGCGGAGCGCGAGATCGACGGCGAAGCGGCCTATACGCTCGTCAAGGTCTCGGCATCCGCGGCAGGGCGAACGGTGCCGTTCTTCTTCGACGGGCAACGGTCCAGGCTGGTCGAGCCGGGCGCTGTCGAGGTGCTGCCGGAAGCGGTGCCGGCCGACGCGTTCGGTCTTAAAATGTTTGTGCCCGGAACGGTTGTGCATATCCGCATGCTGGTCGATCTCGAGACCGAAGGTCTCATCGCCGTGCAGGGCAATGCTACGTATCTCCCCGGCGAAAGCCAGCTGCTGTTCGATCCACGGCAGGGCGGCGACGATATCGATGGAACCGGCTGGCAGATTCCGGAAGGCGCCGATCTCTGGGTACCGGCGCCGTGCCCGGTCATGTTGGCCGGAACACCGGCGCAGGCCGTCACCTCCGTCGCCGGCATCGGGGACAGCATCCTCGATGGGGCGGTGGACATGGCCGGCGATGGCGAGACGGGCGGCGGCTGGGGGCGGCGGGCCGCTTTCGCTGCCGGGCTGCCCTATCTCTCGGTGACGCGCACCGGCGACAAGGCGCAGTTCGTAAGCGGCAGGTCTCGAAAATCGCTGGCCCTCGTCCGGCGGGCGGGCGCCACGGCCGCCATCGTGGCGCTTGGTACCAACGACATTCGTGACGGTCGCACGGCCGATCAGCTGTTGAGCGACCTGAAGACGATCTGGAGTGTCCTGCGTCAAGCGGGCGTTCGCCACATCGCACAGGCGACCATCCTCTCTGAAACGATCTCTCCGGACGCCAACACGACCATCGAAGGCCAGGAAAGCCAGCTTGGCTTCGGTGCAGCCAGCGTCGTCTCGGCGGTCAACGACGCCATCGGGACCGCTGCCGGGGCGCGTGCCCCCGGCGAAGATGCAGGGCACGAAGGCCCGGATGACATCATCGATATCGTCGGAGCCGTGCAGACGAACCACAGATGGCATGTGCCCCTTTTCGAAACCGTGCTTTCTGCCCCGGTTCCGGCCTGGGGAGGTGCGCTCGTGCTGCGCGATGCGCCTCTGCCGGGCGATCATCTCGTTTTCCTGCCGGTCGCGCCTGACGGTGCAAGCGAGGGCGCGGAGCTCAACTGGCCGCATGTGACGACGGTCTCGGCAACACATCCCGTCACCGCGGTCCTGAACGGCGGACCCGGCGCTGCCCATGACGCCGGCACGCCGGTTCGCGCAACGCTTTCGGCAGATGGCATCCACCCGCAGGCGGCAGGGCACGTTGCGATGGCCGCGGCCGCATCGCCGGCTTTCCAGCGCATGGCGGCAGATGCGATGGTATCGTCCGGCCGGCGCGGCATCGAGATCGATTTCGTCAACGATATCGCGCGCATCGACGGCGCGCGCGTAGCACTCGCGAGCCTTCTTTCCTGCCAACGGAAAACGCCGGGCTTTGCAGAGGGCAGTACCGGCTGGCAGGCCGTTGCCGCCCATCACCCGAGGCGTGCCGACGGTGGTGGGCTGCTGGTCGAGCCTGCTGCACGTAACCTGATCCGCAATAGCGGCATAACCGATATCTCGGAGGCCAGCGGAGGTCTGCCCCGGCATTGGAGCACCCTTGGCGGCGATGGGCTGACGCTGTCCGTCTTGCGCACCGGCACGGAAGCCGGCATTTCCTTCCTCGACCTTGCATGGGACGGCGTGC
Source organism: Ferranicluibacter rubi (assembly GCF_011603255.1). Taxonomy (GTDB): domain Bacteria; phylum Pseudomonadota; class Alphaproteobacteria; order Rhizobiales; family Rhizobiaceae; genus Ferranicluibacter; species Ferranicluibacter rubi. The sequence goes on from NZ_JAANCM010000002.1 coordinate 40,730, forward strand.
CCGAGACGGATGCCGTGATGCTGTTTTTCGAGGAGGAAAGCGAGATCGCGGTGACGCAGGATGCCGCGGACGATGGCTGGACACTCTCCTGTTTCCTTGCGCGAATCGGCGGCGGAAATGCACCGCGGCCGATGCTGGGACTGACCGAGCTGGCGTCGTCCGGCGAACCGCTTGCGCGTCATTCGACCGAGGTTGCGGCGGGACGCAGTCTCTTGCGACAGTCCTGCACGGCCGTCGTGTCCGCACCGGGCACGACAAATCTGCGCCCGTATCTCTTCATTCCCTGCTTAGTCGGCCAAGCGAACCGCTTCGCCTTCCGGATCGGCTTGCCGCAGCTTGAAAAAGGGTCTGCGCCGTCTTCCATCATACCTACAGCCGGACAGGCGGCCGTGCGGGAGGCGGATGAGGTCGTCATCACGCTTCCCCCAAGCCTCCACAGCATTGCGCTGACCTACGAGGATGCGAGCACGCAGGAGGTCTTCGGCATTCGCGGGTCGTACATGCTGCCGCCCGATGCCGGGAAGCGGCGGATCGCCCGCCTCTCGGCGCGACCGGGCTAGAGTCAGGCCGCCAAATCCAGTTTCGGCGTACAGGTCCACCTCACGTCATTGCAGATTTTTACGACGGAGAAGCGAACCCGCTTCCCCGGCAGATACTCTTGACACTTCTTCACACCGTCCGATCGCCATCCCGTCAGGGCGGCGCATCTGGACACATAAAGGAGACAGATCATGCATCAGATTTCCCTTGGCCTAAGCCTCGACCGGGGCGGTGCATCCGCTTTCGCAGGGATGATGGCCCTGACGGCGAAGAACGGATCCGTCCTTACGGATTCAGCCGGCGACACGCTGACGGGCCGAGCCGCCTGGGCATCCGCCGCAGGCATCGTCCTTACCACGACGGCCCAAATCGGCCTTACCGGCACGGAGGCCTGATGACCTACTTCGCAACCTATCTCGGCACGGCCTCCTCGACCGAGAAGACGGAGGTGGAGGTTGCGCTCCGCCTTAGCGTCTTCGGCGATGCGCCTTTCACGCTCAAGCCCCTCGGCAATGGCCGCGGCGGCATCATGGACACCAAGTACGACGACACCACAGGTTACATTTTCCATCTGCGCGCCGGTCCCAAATCCGGCGGTCTGGCAGGGGCGATCGGCATCGGCACGGATGAGGGCTTGGGTGGCGGCCTGCTCATCAGCCACAAGAATGCGAGCTGGGGCCTGAACATCGTCAACAATCCCGGTGCCGGCCTCGGCGCCTACATCACCGGATATACAGCCAATCCCGCTCTGCAGATGGACCTCTATGCCGGTGCCGGCGGCATCAAGCTGCAACCGAAGATCGGTGCCGGCTTCAAGGACGGTGTGACGAACGCCGGTTCCACCACCTTCACCTCGGCTAGTGCCACGTTCACAGCGGGCGATGTCGGGCAAACGATCGCGCAGCTGACATCTGTCGGGGCATCGAGCCCCATCGGCAGCATTCCCGCCAGCACCACCATCAGCGCCGTCGTGGACGGCCAGACGGTCACGCTCTCGCAGGCCGCCACCGCATCCGGCACCGGTATCCGCTTCCGCGTCGGCGGCCGCGCCGTGCCGGCGAGCCAGCCGGTGCTGAGCCTCTTCGATGCCGACGGCACGACCTTGCGCGGCGCGATCCTGTACGGGCTCTTCGACTGGCGCACGCCGGTGAAGGTCACGAACAACGCGACCAGTATCGTGGCGTTGACAGCAAAGGGCGCTGCGGGTCAGACGGCGGATGTGCTCAACATCCTCAACAGCGCCGATGCACAACTCTTCCGCGTCCAGTCGAGCGGTCGTATCACGGCGGCCTATTCCAGCTTCTTCTCCAATGCCGGCAAAACCGATCAGCCGGTCATGCAGCTTGCAGGCTATGCTGCGACGCTGCCTGTGGCGCAGTTCAGCCAGGAGACCTCATCCGGTACCGGCGATTTCATCCAGATGCTGAATTTCGCGGACCAGGTCGTTAGCCGCGTCAACTATGGCGGTTACGTCATGACAAGAAAGACCTCGGCACCCGCCGCGGTCGATGTGGTCAACGCGGAGCTGACCTTCTGGTACGACAAGGCCAATGCGAAGTTCAAGATTACCGCCAAGAACGCCGCCGGCGTTCTGGTTTCCGGCGAAGTTGCGCTGGCGTGAAGGAGACGATGATGCAGGGACAGGGGTTGATGATCGTGATCGACGTGCTCGGAATCGAACTGGATGCGCTGAAGCGCGAGGTTCTCCGGCTGCGCAGCGAGGTGGAGCGGCTGAAGACGGAGGGAGGCATCGCCTGCGAGAGTGATGATGATACGGCCGTGACCCGTCGTTAACGCCGGGAGCCCCGCAGGAAATAAAGACGCCACAGGCCGCGCATTTCGCATGCGCGGCCTTTGTGTGTGCCGTCACGACGCTTGGCGTCTCTTTACATGATCGAGCCGTCGGCCGGCAGCGAGTAGACCTTGATATAGTCGATGTTGAACTGCGAGCCATCCGCGAAGTCCTTGTCCGACGGTGTGCCAGCCCAGCCACCGACCGACTGGTTGACCAGCAGGTACATGTCGGAATGCATGTCATCCGGTGTCTTCGCCGTGGCGACGACGGTACCGTCGAAAGTCCAGGTCAGCGTGTCCTTCGTCCATAGGAGGCCGTAATTATGAAAGCCTTCGGTGCCTGTCGTTTGGACCTGGGTTGCCACCTTCGTATGGCTGCCCGTTTCCTGGGTATGCGCGCTGGCGAAATAGCTTTTCGTACCACCGATTGCCTCGAAGACGTCGAGTTCAGGCGGCCAGGTGCCATCCTTCGGCAGCAGCCAGAAGGCAGGCCATGCGCCCACGTCGTCCGGTAGGTCGGCGCGGATCTCGAAGTAGCCGTATGTCTGAGCGAAGCTCGAATGCGTGGTCAGCACGCCGGAGGTATAGTCGTAGCCGATGGTCTTCAGCAGATCCGGCGGCGTTTCCGCAGCCGTGATCGTCAGCACGCCGTCCTTGATCGAGAACGGGTTGACGCTCGAGGTCGGGGCGTAGGAGGGGTTGATATACCACTGCTGTTCGCCGTCACCGAGAGATGAGCCCTTGTCGCTGGCATACCAGAACTTCGTGTCCCAGGTGCCGCCGTCCTTGCCGGTGTTGAGGCTAAGCTTGTTGAACTCATCGCTGAAGGTCAGCTTCATCCCGGCCTTGGAGATGTTCAGGTCGAACTGGTCGGCCTTCAGGCTGCCCACCTTGGTATTGGAGAGCGTCACCGACGCGCTGTCGGTGATCTTGATGACGGTGTCGCTGCCGACCTGCCTGGCGTTCTTCAGGACGTCTGCGAAGCTGGTGAACGTATACTGGGTAATGCGGATGGTGTCGCCGGCGCCGAAATCGGTGATCGTGTCATGGCCGCCGTTGCCACCGGTGATGATGAACGTATCGTCGCCCGCACCGCCTGTCAGAATGTCATTGCCCAGCGCGCCCCAAAGGGTTTGCTTGCCGTTGCCGCCCGTGATGATGTTGTCGAGGCTGCTACCGAACGCGAAGGTATCGTCCCCATTGACGATCAGGTTTTCGACGTTCGGATTGAACAGCTGGTAGCTGAACCATGTGGAGACCGTATCCGTCCCCTGTCCCGCCGCTTCGTAGACCAGATTGTCCGCTGAGCCGAGATAGTAGATGTCATCGCCGGCGCCGCCCATCAGGGTCACCTTCAGGCCCGCTTTTCCCCAGATCGAGTCGTCCTTCACGGTACCGGAGAACATCGTACCGTTCTTGGTGAGAAACGTGTTGCTATCCGTGACGGAGGACCACGCATTGGAGTCATTGCTGTAATACAAAGTCTTGCCAGCAGCATTCTTGATCGATTTTGCCATTGTCATCTCCAAAATCCGAGGAAGAAGGCCTGCGCGGCAGTCGATTGCCAGCAGGTGATGCAGCAAAACCTAATTGTCCCAAATGAAGATAAGCCGTTTCCGATCATTCAAGTTTTACGCATCCGCGGATTTGGCGGCGCGGGTGTGAAGTCGCTGGCGATCTTGGTTATGGAAAGCTGAACCCGGATAGACGCCGTCAGCGGCGACCGCGGGACAGCGCGCTGCGGACGAGGCGGGCGGCGGGGCGCTCGAAGAGATGGAGAGACAGGAAGGACGCGACCGTCGAGACGGTGAGGACGACGATGCCGGCCGCAAGGCCGTGACCGAGCAGTTTGACGACGAGCGCGATGACCAGCCCGTGCAGGAGGTAGAAGGAATAGGACGCGTCGCCGAGAAGGGCGAGCGGACGGGCGGCTCGGGGCCAGGCGCCGGCTTCCTCCAGGCCGAGGCAGCCGAGCACGAGGAGGGCGGCGCCCCCGCCCCAGACGACGAACCGCCAGCCCTCGTTATCGGGCGTCACCTGCGATGCGGCGGCGATGGCAAACCATAATACGCCCCCGGCGGCGACTGCAAATGCGAGAGCCCGGTTCCGCGGTCGCGGCAGGATCGCGATCAGCATGCCGAAGAGAAACTCCGCCAGCAGCGGGGAGGTCCAGATGATCGGCGCGGCCTGCTGCGGGTCGAGCAATAGACCGACGACGATGAGCAGAAGAATGGCGCCGATGGCGGCCGGAACCGGCCGTGCCGTCAGCAGGCAGAGCATGAAGACCGCATAGAAGAAGATTTCGAGGTTGAGCGTCCATCCGACCTGCACCAGCGGCCAGATGATGCCGTCGACATCGCGGTACGGAATGAAGAACAGCGACATCACGAGGCGAGGCATGTCGAAGGTGAAGTTGGAGAAGAAGCCGGGCTTCAGCGCCAGCGCGCACATGAAAAGCGTCACCGCCCAGTAGAGCGGCACGATCCGCGCCACGCGGCGCATGGCGAAGGTCGAAGGCGTTTCCCGCGCGCCGATGGTTGCCATGATGAAACCGGAGATGACGAAGAAGATATCGACCCCCGCAGCCCCGATCGCCACCTGCTGCGGAGAGAGGTGCACGAGCGCCACCATCAGCACTGCGACGGCACGCAGGCACTGGATGGACTGGTAGGAACCGATCTTGGACATGACGATATCTCCACTGGCGAGGTCTTCAGGATACCCAGGCCGGGCGATAGATGGCAGCCAAGCCCGACCCCATCCCGGACGTCGATCAGACGCCCTTGATCACCCGGGCGGCGATCAGGCCCTCCTTGCCGTCCGGCATCCGCTCGATCGGCGATCCCTCACGCAGGCTGCGATAGATATCGTGGTCGTAGCGGATGGGGAAGGCGCGCCAGGAGGCGATCGTGCCATGCCGCGCCAGCGTCTGGCGCAGAGCACCTTCCCAGATCTCGATCGGCTCCGTCGGCCGCGCCTTGTGGTTCACCTCGACGATGATGAGGAACGAACCGCCGACCTTGAGCACGCGGAAGATCTCGTCGATCGCGGTGTCGAGGTGATCGACATGGTCGAGCGAATTGAAGGAGCAGACGACATCCCGCGATCCGCTGGCGAACGGGATTTTTTCGACCGGTGCGCAGACATAGTCCATCTTGTGCTTGTCGATGCCGAGCGTGCGGTACTGATCGACGAGTGGATCGAGACCCGTGCGCGTGCCCGCCATGTCGGCCCATTCGAGGCTGCCTGCAGGGCCGCAGCCGACATCGAGCAGTGTCTTGCCCTTGTACCAGCCCTTATCGAGCGAGAAGAACTCGGTATAAAAATATTCGTAGTGATCATTGTCGAGCTTGCGCTCTTCACCGTAGAGGCCCTTCCAGAAACGCATTTCCGAATATCCCTTGAACCACAGAAGGAGAGGCGCAGGGATGATCGGCCGGACGGCGCGAAAGATCGGCTTGGCGACGCGTTTGATGGTCGGATGCATGGAAACTCCGGGAAAGCAGGATCGAATTCCCATCAGGCTATCCTTATTTTGAAGAGTTTACATTAGACGTTTCGGTCATATCTTCAGACATCGTTAACCTCGCCCGCCGGAGCGCCCTCGGTGGACTCGATATGGCGGAACCTCTTCCCAAAGCGCCGGTCGCGTCTTACATCACCACTCGTGTCAACGACGCGTGGCCTTGCGTCTGCCGCGTCAGCTTACACGAGCCACCCCTCCTGCTTTCTGGACCGTTTTCCCATGCAATGGACCGATGAGGCGATCATTCTCGGCATTCGGCGACATGGGGAAACCTCCGTCGTTGCCGAAGTGATGACGCGCGCGCGGGGGCGCCATCTCGGCCTCGTGCGTGGCGGCCGGTCGCGGGCGCTCCAGCCCGTGCTGCAGCCGGGCAATGCGGTCGAGGTCACATGGCGGGCGCGGCTGGACGAGCATCTCGGCGAATTCCGCATGGAGCCGGTGGAACTGCGCGCCGCACGCCTGATGGAGACGGCGACGGCGGTCTACGGCGTCCAGGCCATGGCGGCGCTCCTGCGGCTGCTGCCCGAGCGCGATCCGCATCCGCATCTCTATACGTCGCTGTCCGTTATCCTCGACCATCTGCACGACCCGAAGGATGCCGGCGAACTCTTCGTGCGGTTCGAGATCGCGGTGCTTGAGGATCTTGGCTTCGGCCTCGATCTCGCGCGCTGCGCCGCCACGGGCGCAAGGGAGGATCTGGCTTTCATCTCTCCGAAATCCGGCCGCGCCGTCAGCCGGACGGCGGGTCTGCCCTATGCTGATCGCATGTTCGCGCTGCCGCCTTTCCTCGCGCTTGAGGGCAGGGCTGCCGACAGGCAAAGCCTTGAAGACGCGCTGCGCATGACAGGCTATTTCCTGCATCGCCACGTCTATGAGCCACGCGGCATCGAAATCTCCGCTGCACGAAACGGCTTCGTCCAGGCGGCGATGAAGGCGCTCGGCGCTGCCCGAACCATGCCCGAGGCGTCCTCGACCGGGGAAAAGCCGATCGACATCCTGCTCCCGTGAGGAGAATCACACGGTTTCTGTCTTGGTTTCCGCTGCAATGACGATAAGTTGCCGTCTTTCCTTATCGCCTCTGTCGGCCGTGGCCGCAGGGGTCTGCATGACGGGTGCCCATGACCGACCTTCTTGTCCTCGCTGCCTTCATCTTCTCGTTTCTGGCCTTTGCCCGCACCCGGCAGGCAAACGAGCGGTTCACGCGCGACATCGCCTTCCTCCAGTCGGAGATCGCCCGCCTTTCCGCGGCCCACCTTCCCGGGACGCTTGTGGCAGGTCCGGCGACGGATGTCGCGGTGGTGGAAACGCAAGCTCCCGAGGTGGAGGAGGGTGAGCGATCAGCGGCCACCATCGAGCCGGAAACGATCGAGGCTGAGCCTGCCTCCGTACCACCGGAGGAAACAGAGCCGCAAAAGCCGCGCGAATCCCTCGAAAGCTGGCTCGGTGCCCGTTGGGCCGTCTGGGTCGGCGGCATCGCGCTGGCGCTTGGCGGTATCTTTCTGGTCAAGGTGTCGATCGATGCGGGGCTGCTCAGCCCCGCCGTACGGCTGGTGCTGGCGGCGCTGTTCGGCGCGGCACTCATGGTCGGTGGCGAGATGATCCGCCGGCGCGGTCCCGCAGATGGCGGACAGCGCTTCGCCAATGCCATGATTCCCGGCATCCTGACCGCGGCCGGTGCGGTGACGCTGCTCGGTGCGATCTTCGCGGCCCATGCGGTCTACGATTTCATTGGCCCGACCACGGCTTTCGTCCTCATGGGGCTGGTGTCGTTCCTCGTTCTCGGCCTGTCTCTGCGTCACGGACAGGCGCTGGCCGGCCTCGGCCTTGCCGCGTCGCTCGTCACGCCGCTTCTGATCGATGCCGAAGATCCCTCGCCATGGAGCCTGTTCGCCTTCCTGTCGCTCGTCTGGCTGGCCGCGATGGCGACGGCGCGGATCGGCCGCTGGCGGATCGTGCCGGCCTTCGCCAATATCGGCCTTGCCCTCTGGGGCACCGTCTACCTGATTGCGGAAGACCCGGCCGTCACCCTGCCGGTCTCCCTCTCGCTGCTCGTCCTGATCGCCGGCCACGCCTATGTCTGGCCGGCCGGTGCCGACGACGCGGAACCGGAGGCAATCGAGGATGCAGCGGAGACGCTTCCGGTTGCCGAAGACACGACGACGGGGGCAGGGGACGCCTCGGCAACACCGGTACCGGCACAGCGCCGCGCTGCGCACTGGCGCCGCCTGCTGCTGCCGCGTCATGCCCCCATCATCCTCACCGGCGCCTTTGCCGTGCTGATGACGGGGCTTTCGCTCATCGGCCCGCTGACGGAGACCGACGGCAATCCGACCTTCGAATTCCTGGCGGTCACCGCGGCTCTCTGCTTCCTTGGCGCATTGCGCGCACGCGCTGTCACCGCAGCCCTGACGGCCGGTCTCATGGCCATCCTCGGCGTCTCGACGCTGGCGACACTTCCGCTGCTGCTGGAGCTCTCCAGCATCGGCGTCGTGGCCGAAAGGTCGTTCGCGACATCGCCGGTCGCGGCCTTGAGCCTCGCGGCCATCTTCATCGTGCTCTGCGCCTTCGCCCTGCATCGTCATCGCGACAGGCACCGGTTCGCCATCCTCTGGTCGGGCCTTGCCGCCGTTACCTCGGTCGCCTGCATTGGGCTCTCCTTCCTTATCCTCGGCACCTATTCGTTCGATCCTCTGCACGGCCTCGCCGCGACGGCTGCCGCCATCGCCTTCGTTACGCTTGCGGAGATCTTCGCCCGCCGGGATGCGTCCTTCCCGAGTGTCGCCCAGGGCCTGCTGCTGGCTGGCGCGCTCGGTCAGCTGGTCGTTGCCGCACATGCGCTGTCGGATGGACTGTGGACGGTGCTCGCCATGGCCGTCTTCGCGGTCGCCTTTATCGCAGCCACGCGGGTGCGGAACTGGGCGGCGCTGCCCTGGGTCGGAGCGCTCGGCTTCGTGTTCGTCCTCGCGCGCATCGGCTGGGAACCGACCATCGTCGGGCCGCTCGCGCTCGGCCGGACACCGGTGCTGAACGCGCTGCTGCCGGGCTATGGCATTCCCGCGCTCTTCGCCCTCTGGTCGGCCTATACGCTGCGGGACTGGCCGTCAGACCGTCTGCGGAACACGCTGCAGGCCATCGCCAGCCTGTTCGGCCTGCTGACGCTTGCCATTCTGGTGCGGCACGCCATGAACGGTGGGCAGCTGCAGGGCGGCGCGCCGTCACTGTCGGAACAGTCGATCTATACGCTGCTGGTCATCGGCGCCTCTGCCATCCTCATGCGCCTCGATCTCAGCCGCCCCGGCTCGTTCTTCCGCTATGGCAGCATCGGTCTCGGCGCGATCTCTCTGCTGATGATGCTTTCCGCCCACCTCGTCGGCCTCAATCCCTATTTCACCGGCGAACTTCTCGGGCCCTATCCGCTGTTCGACCTGCTGCTGATCGGCTACCTGCTGCCGGGCCTCGCCTACGCCGCGCTGGCACGCATGGCCATCGGCCGGCGTCCGCCCGCTTTCGTCGCGGCGCTTGCAACGGCTGCGGCCGTGCTGGTCTTCACCTGGGCTACCTTGTCGGTGCGCCGCGCCTGGCAAGGTCCGAGCATTGCCGACTGGAAGGGCTTCCTCGCCGGCGAGACTTACACCTATTCGGTCGTCTGGCTCGCTCTCGGGGTGCTCCTGCTCGTCGCCAGCCTTCGCTTCCATAGCCGCAGCATGCGCATCGTCTCCGGCGTGCTCGTCTTCGTCACGGTGCTCAAGGTCTTTCTGTTCGACATGGCCAATCTGGAAGGCCTGCTGCGCGCGCTGTCCTTCATGGGCCTCGGCATCGTGTTGATCGGCATCGGCCTGTTCTACCAGAAGGTTCTGACCGCGCGGCCGAAACCCGCCGCCGATGTCCTGCCCGGATCAGGCGCGTGACGCAGGCGGCATCGGCCTTGGCGGCCGCCTTCGCTCCGTTCGCGGATCTCGCGGAAGCGCTCCTTGCCGAGGGCACGACGGGAGACGACGGGTCGCACGATGCGGCCCACCTCGTCCGGGTCTGGCGCAATGTTTGCCGCCTTCAGGCGGAGGAGGGCGGCGACCTGCGCCGCCTCTGCGCCGCCGTGCTGCTGCATGACGGGGTAGCGGTCGAAAAGAACGCGCCGAACCGGGCGAGCGCTTCCCGGCTTGCGGCGGACAAGGCTCGGGGACTTCTCGCACGTCTCGGCTGGAACGCGGCGGATATCGATGCCGTCGCCCACGCCATCCTCACCCACAGCTTCTCGGCCGGCATTCCGCCGGAGACGATCGAGGCCAAGATCCTGCAGGATGCCGACAGGCTCGACGCGATCGGCATGATCGGCGCCGCACGCTGCTTCTATATCGCCGGCCGCCTCGGCAGCGGTCTCTACGATCCGCTCGACCCCCTGGCGCAGCGCCGGCCGCTGGATGACAAGGCCTTCGCGCTCGACCACTTCGAAGTGAAGCTCTTCAAGCTCGCCGCAAACTTCCAGACGGAGAGCGGACGACGTATGGCGGGCGAACGGCAGGATCGGCTGCGCACCGTCGTTGACATGCTGATGCAGGAGGTCGCCTGAATAAGAAGAGCGGCCGATCCGCTCGGCCGCGTCGGCGAGTGGTCCCGGCATTAACCTCGTAACCGAAAATTCACCATGGAAATTTGACTCTGCCCGGTTGCAATGGTGTTCTGCTCGCGTCTTTCACCTTCGAGACGTGACCGGAAACGGCCGCCAGCGGGATGTCCATGCGCGCCACCAGACACATTGCCAGCCTCGATGGCCTGAGGGGGATCGCCGCCTTCCTCGTGGTGATGTCGCATGTCGCCCTTCTTTATCCGCACCTGCCGGGCTGGTTCTCGCTGAACATCGGTGCCGAGGCGGTCGAGATCTTCTTCGCGCTCAGCGGTTTCCTCATGGCCAGCCTCTACGCAGCGCGGCCGCTCGACCGGGTGGCGGCAACCGATTATCTGGTGCACCGCTTCGCCCGCATCTACCCCGTCTATCTCGTGGCCGTGCTGTTCGTCGTGATTCTGTCGCTGGTGCCGGGCCTCGATTACATTCACCCGATCCACGGTCCGGTCGAGATCGTCAGGCATGTCATCCTTCTCGGCTCGTCCGGCGTCTTCTGGTCGGTGCCGCCGGAAATCCAGTTCTATTTCTTCTTCCTGCTGGTCTGGCTGTGCCTATCCAATCCCCGCAGGTACCGTTTTCTAGCGCTGTTCCTGGCAGCCTGCGTGGCTGTCGATGCCGTTTTCGACTTCCCCGGCCCGGGCATTATGCTGCCGTCGAAGATCCATTTCTTCATGGCAGGCGTCGCCGCCGGTCTTCTCTACGCGTCCGGACGTCTCCGCCCCAAAGGTTGGGTGGTCGGCGTCGCGACGCTGGGGCTTTTGGGTTTCGTCTTCCTGTCGAAGATCCTGTTGTGGCGCGACCAGCAGGATGGCTGGGGGCTTGTCATGGCGGTGACGGCGGGGGTGATCGTCTTCCTGACGGCGCAGGAGCAGTCCCTGTCGCGGGCGCTTCTCGCAAGTCCGCCCTTGCGGTTCCTTGGCAAGATCAGCTTTTCGCTGTACCTCTTTCATGTGCCGGTCATGTTCCTGTCGATGAAGACGCTCGGCCTCTTTCTCCCCGGTCCCGCTGCGGTCGTCCTCTCGGTCTGTCTCGCCGTCGTCTTCGCGACTTACTCGTACCACCTCATCGAGGACCCGGTACGCCGCAGGCTGGTGGAGCGTTGGAAGCGGCATCGGGCGCGGAGCGCCGTCGTCGCGCAGAGCGAACCGCGCGGAAGAATCGCATCGACGGCGTGACCCGTTGGCGGCTACAACGGAGCTTTCCCGTTGCCGCTGAAGGACTACCCGAATGCCCGTGAACCCCAAGGTCGTCGCACTCAATATCCACCCGCTGAAGAGCGGCCGGGCGATCCCCGTCGATCACGCCGAGGTTCGGCTGGATGGCTTTGCCGGCGACCGCCGCTTCATGCTTGTGGATCCCGAAGGTACGTTCATCACCCAGCGCGAGTGTCAACCTCTGGCGCAGATCTCTGCCGTGCCGCGAGACGGCGGGCTCGATCTGGAAATGGGCGGCGCCCATCTGTCCGTTCGGTTTACGGGCGACCGGCGCATGACGGTGCGTGTCTGGTCGAGCAGCGTCGATGCCGCCTGCGCGGACGACGCCGCAAACGAAACCCTGTCCGGCTGGCTCGGCCGCCCGGTCCGGTTGGTGCACATGGATGACAAGGCCGAACGCACGGTTGGCGCGGAGTGGGCAGGCGAGCCGGCACCCGTCGGGTTTGCGGATGGCTTCCCGATCCTCATCACGACCATCGGTTCGCTAGACGCGCTCAACCGGACGCTCGCGTCGAAGGGCCAGCCCATCGTCGGCATGGACCGTTTCCGCACCAATATTCTCCTCGATCACGACACGGCCTGGGAGGAGGATCTGTGGGAAGCGGTCGAGATCGGCGGCATCCGGTTCGACCTCGTCAAACCCTGTGCCCGCTGCATCATGACTACGCAGGACCAGATGACCGGCGAACGCATCGGTGGAAACCCGATCGAGGCGCTGCGGGTGGAGCGCATGTCGGCCGACCGCAGGGTTCCCGGTGTCCTATTCGGCTGGAATGCGGTACCGCGCGGCACCGGGCGCATCGCGCTCGGCGATCCCGTCCGCATCGTCTCGACCCGCACCGAGCGCTGGCCGATGAAGCATCGCGCCTGACCGGATGTCCGGACTTTGCCTGTAGGCGAACCACCGCCTGCGGGCGACCAGTGCCAGCTTGCCGAGGGCAAGGCCGATGACGCTGCCGAGCGACTTCACCAGCGCATCGGAAAACCGCGCGTGCCGGGTCGGCGAGATCCATTGCAGCATCTCGATGAAGAAGGCGGCGGCGATGAGAAACAGCGCGAGCGAAATCCACCGTCGCGGATAGGCGATGGCGAAGATCGCGCCTGCCAGCGCAAAGGCCGCAGCCCGGTCGAGACCGACCATCGTCACCGTATGCGGCCGCCAGCCGAGGGGCGAGATCGTCACAAGAGCGAGCACGAGGAGGGCGGCCCAGGCGGCAGCGCGGAACAGGGAGCGGAGTGTCATCGAACTGTCATAGAACCCGAGGGTCTATGTTGCAATGCACATGGTCGGTGAGACCGGGCCGTCGCCGTCGCAGCCAGGGCTTATGCTCGATATGATAAAAAGGGATCGCGGACGGCTTGATATCTGTCACAAAACTTTCTAATTCAGCAAGACCGGCAAAGCCGGTTTTGTTTTAATCCCTTTATGCTCGTAATGAGCATATTTGCTGTCGTGGTGGAGCGGCGGAAAGCGAGGATGGCATGACCGATGCATTTCTAGCGATGGAAGGCCTGTCGACGGATGACGCAACGCTGGCGCGTCCGCAGACCGCCGCCGAGCGCTTCGGCGTCTTGCCCATGCCGGACCTCACCTTCACGCCCGAGATCGCGCGCGAGACCGAACACCTCTACCAGAAGGTTCGCGATTTCATCCCCGCTTTCGAGTGGCCGGTCTACGCACCTTACGTCGCGGCCATCAACCGGCTGAAGCGCGAGCGCAACGCCGTCATCCTCGCCCACAACTACCAGACCCCGGAGATCTTCCACTGCGTGGCCGATATCGTCGGGGATTCCCTGCAGCTTGCCCGCGATGCGACGCGGGTGGATGCGGAGATCATCGTGCAGTGCGGCGTGCACTTCATGGCCGAAACGTCGAAGCTCTTGAACCCGCAGAAGACGGTGCTCATCCCGGATTCACGGGCCGGCTGCTCGCTATCGGAATCGATCACCGGCGCCGATGTCCGCCTGCTGAAGCAGCGCTATCCCGGCGTGCCGGTCGTCACCTACGTCAACACTTCCGCCGATGTGAAGGCCGAGACCGACATCTGCTGCACCTCGTCCAACGTGCTCGCCATCGTCGAGAGCCTGGAGAGCGACACGGTGCTCTGCATTCCCGACGAATATCTGGCGATGAACGTCGCCAAGCAGACCAATAAGAAGATCCTCACCTGGAAGGGCCACTGCGAGGTGCACGAGCGCTTCACGGCCGGTGAACTGCTCGCCTACAAGGCCGCCCATCCCGGCATCGAGATCATCGGCCATCCCGAATGCCATCCGGATGTGATCGCGGTCTGCGATTTCGCGGGTTCGACCGCTGGCATGATCAACTACGTCAAGGACAAGCGCCCGCCCAAAGTGCTGCTGGTCACCGAATGCTCCATGGCCTCCAACATCCAGGCGGAGGTCGAGGGCGTCGAGTTCATCAAGCCGTGCAACCTCTGTCCGCACATGAAGCGCATCACGTTGCCGAAGATCCTCGACAGCCTGCTGACCATGACGGACGAGGTGCTGATCGACCCCGAGATTGCCGACCGCGCGCGGCTGGCCGTCGAGCGGATGATCAACCTCAAGCAGTAGCAGCTTGAAAAGCCGGCGGAGGAGACTGCCATGCTGACCGATCATTTTCGTCCCCAATCCTTCAACGGCATCGACGACATCGTCATCGTCGGCGGCGGGCTCGCCGGCCTGTTCTGCGCGTTGAAGCTCAGCCCCCGCCCGGTCACGGTACTGGCGGCCGCGCCCATCGGCCAAGGCGCATCCTCCGCCTGGGCGCAGGGCGGCATCGCGGCGGCGATGAGCCCCGGCGATTCGATCGATTCCCACGTCGCTGACACGCTGGCGGCCGGCGCCGGCATCGTGGATGAGAAGATGGCGCGCCGGATGGTGTCGGAAGGCCCGGCCCGTATCCACGATCTGCTCGCCTACGGCGTGCCGTTCGATCGCGATCTGGAAGGGCACCTGCTGCTCTCGCGCGAGGCCGCCCATTCCGAGCGCCGCATCGTGCGCGTGAAGGGCGACATGGCCGGGCGCGCCATCATGGAGGCGCTGATCGCCACGGTTCGCGCCACGCCGTCCATCCGGGTGATGGAAGGCTATGTCGTCGAAGAGCTGATCCGCGAAGGCCGCTTCATCGCGGGCGTCGTCGCCCGGCCGGATGCCGGACAGTCGCGAAAGCGCATCTCGTTTCCGGCGCGCGCCGTCGTGCTTTGCTCGGGCGGCGTCGGCCACCTCTTTTCGGTCACCACCAATCCGCGCGAGGCGAGCGGGCAGGGCGTCGGTATGGCAGCGCGCGCCGGCGCCATCATCGCCGATCCCGAATTCGTCCAGTTCCACCCGACCGCCATCGATATCGGCCGCGACCCCGCGCCGCTTGCAACCGAGGCCCTTCGCGGCGACGGCGCCCAGCTCATCAACGGGGATGGCCACCGCTTCATGCTCGACATCCACCCGGACGGCGAGCTTGCTCCCCGCGACATCGTCTCGCGCGGCGTCTTCGCCGAGGTGACTGCCGGCCGCGGCGCCTTCCTCGATTGCCGCAAGGCGGTGGGCGACCATTTCCCGCAGGCCTTCCCCACCGTCTATGCTTCCTGCATGGCAGCGGGCATCGATCCGGTGACGCAGCCGATCCCGGTGGTGCCCGCCGTCCACTACCACATGGGCGGCATCCTCACCGACGCCGAGGGCCGCACCTCGATCGACGGCCTCTGGGCGGCCGGCGAGGTCACCTCGACCGGCGTCCATGGCGCGAACCGCCTCGCGTCCAACTCGCTGCTCGAAGCCGTCGTCTTCGCCGCCCGTATCGCCGAGAACATCCAGGGCATGCTGCCGGCACCGCGCCAGGGCAACTGGGCCGGCAATGCCGGGGAGAGCGACGACCTCGTGACGGTCGAGGACAGCCCGCAATTGCGCGAACTCCGCCGCACCATGTCTGCCCATGCCGGCGTCATTCGCGACCGGGCGGGCCTGTTGACCGCCGCCCGCACCATCGCCGCGCTGGAGCGCGACACGCCGCGCCTGCGCTTTGCCAATATCGTCACGACCGCCAAGCTGATCGTCGCCGGTGCCCTGATCCGCGAGGAAAGCCGCGGCGGTCATTTCCGCTCCGACTTCCCCGAGCCCAGCGCGCAATGGCAGCACCGCACCTTCATGACGCTTGCCGAGGCCGATCGCATCGTCGCCGACGCCACGGAAACCGCGACGTCGTGACCACGCCGAACCCTTTCGAGAGACCCCCGATGACCGCTCTTCCACCCTACCTCCCCACGCTCATGGTCGAGGATATCGTTCGTGCCGCCCTCCTCGAAGATCTCGGCCGCGCCGGCGATATCACCACGGCCGCCACCATCGCCCCGCATCTCACGGCGACGGCGACGATGAACGTCCGTGAAGCCGGCGTCGTCGTCGGGCTCGATCTCGCCCGCGCCGCCTTCCGCCTCGTGGATCCGTCGCTCGCCTTCGAGGCTCTGGCGAACGATGGCGATCGTGTCGCCGCCGGCACCGCCATCGCCCGCATCTCAGGCCCGGCGCGCGGTCTCCTCTCGGCGGAGCGGGTGGCGCTGAACTTCCTCATGCATCTGAGCGGCGTCGCCACCACCACCGCCCGCTATGCCGACGCCATCGCCCACACGACGGCCAAGGTCTGCTGCACGCGCAAGACGCTGCCGGGCCTTCGCACGGTTGAGAAATACGCCGTCCGGCTCGGCGGCGGGTCCAATCACCGCTATGGTCTCGATGATGCGATCCTGATCAAGGACAATCATATCGCGGTGTCCGGCGGCGTCGCCCCCGCCATCCGCGCCGCCCAGGCCTATGCCGGCCATCTGGTCAGGGTGGAGGTCGAGGTCGACGGGCTGGAGCAGATGGGGCAAGCGCTGTCGGCCACGCCCGATGCCATCCTCCTCGACAATATGGGACCCGATCTCCTGCGCGAGGCCGTGGCGCTGAATGCGACGCATTGGCAACTCTCTGCCGATGTCTACGCGACCGACCGTCGGCGCACGCGCCTCGAAGCGTCTGGAAACGTCGATCTCACCACCATCGCCGCCATTGCCGAGACGGGCGTGGACTATATCTCCACGTCGAAGATCACCATGGCGGCGCCGACGCTCGACATCGGTCTCGACATCGGGATCGGCAACCCCTGACGGTGCAAACCCTGTCGGATACGACACAGGTTTGCGCAGGATAAATGACAACGGAGACGGCATTTGAGCGATATCTGGATGTTCATCCTCATCGGCTTTTTCGCGCAACTGGTCGATGGCGCGCTCGGCATGGCCTTCGGTGTCCTCTGTACCACCGCTCTGCTCGCCTTCGGCATGCCGCCGGCGGTGGCAAGCGCCATGACGCACATCACGGAGGTCTTCACCACGGCAGCCTCCGGCGCGTCCCATGTCTGGCAGCGCAATGTCGACTGGAAGCTCGTGATGCGGCTTGCACCGGCCGGCATGATCGGCGGTGTTCTCGGCGCCTATGTCCTGTCCAACATCGACGGCAAGGTCATCGAGCCCTTCATCTCCGTCTATCTCATCCTCATCGGCATCTATATCCTCATCAAGGCGTTCCGGCCGATGTTCCAGCGTGACGTGCACGACTGGACGGTCCCGCTGGTCGGTTTTGCAGGCGGTGGTCTCGATGCGGCCGGCGGTGGCGGCTGGGGGCCGATCGTCACGACCTCGCTCATCGGCCGTGGGCACGACCCGAAGAAGGTCATCGGCTCCACCAGCCTCACCGAATTCGCCGTAACGCTGACGATCTCCGCCACCTTCATCATCACGCTCGGCTGGTCGCAGCTCGACGCGGCGGTCGGCCTCATCATCGGCGGCGTCCTCGCGGCGCCCATCGGCGCCTACATCGTCAAGCATCTGCCGGTCCGTCCGCTGATGGTTGCGGTCTCCCTCATCATCATCGCCACGTCCGTCGTCCGCTTCTTTTGACCTCCAGCACGTTCCGTCTGCCGTCACGCGCTTGTGCGGGAACCTCGCGCAGCCCGAAACGTTGGGTTCGTGCCATTCTCCAAATACGTCATGAATGCAACCCGGAGTCTTGGAAGCCCAAGGCCGGGAACACCAGGGAAGGACCACCATGACCTCCACGCTTATCACGCTCGCTGCAGCCACCCTTACAGCCACTGTCGCCGCAGCCGTGCCCGCTGCCGCGCAAATGCAGTCCCAGACCGCCAGCGCGAGCTTCGTCGGCAAGGACGATAAGGAGACCGGACGCGCACTCCTGACTGCCGGAAAACACGGTGTGCTCATGGAAGTCGAAGTGACGGGCCTGCCCGCCGGCACGTGGGTCGCCTTCCACGTCCATGAGACGGGAAAATGCGATCCGGCGCATGCTCACGCCTCGGCCGGCGCGCACTTCAATCCCGACAAGACGGAACACGGCTTCCTCGCCGCCAACGGCCCACATGCCGGGGATATGCCGAACCAGTATGTCAGCGCCGACGGCACGCTCCGCGCCCAGGTCTTCAACAGCATGGTCACGCTCGACGACAAGACCAACGGCATCCGTGGGCGTGCACTGATGATCCACGCCAAGCCCGACGACAACCGCAGCCAGCCCTCAGGCGACGCGGGCGATCGTCTCGCCTGCGCCGTTATCAAGTAAATCGGCCGAGCTTCGGATTAGGGATCGAGAGGACTGGGGTCATCGCCCCGGTCTTCGTTTGTCTGGAGTTCGGCCTCCGGCTTCACGGCAAACTCGTCCTTCACCCGCTTCAGCATGCTGCGCGTCGTCGCCCACCAGTTCGGCGTGGAAACCCAGTAGCGCAAGGTCACCGTTGCGCCGTCGCCTGCAAGCTCGGAGATAAACACTGCCGGTGCAGGGTTCTTCAGCACGTTGTCGTTGCCACGGGCGATGTCCAGCAGCCGCTGCATCGCATCGTCGATGTCCTGATCCGCCCCGACGGAGATCGCCAGGTCGTGCTTGCGCGTCGGCAAGCGGCTGAAATTGCGCACCGGCGTGTTCCACAGCGTCGAATTGGGCGCCAGCCTGTAGACGCCGTCGGAATCCACCAGCTCCGTCGCGAAGATCCCGATCTCACGGATCGTGCCGGTGACGCTGGAGGTCTCGATGGATTCGCCCACCCGGAACGGCCGGAGAACGAGCAGCATGATGCCGGCCGCGATGTTCTGCAGCGTACCCTGCAGCGCGAGACCGATGGCGAGACCGGCGGCGCCGAGTGCGGCGATGATCGAGGCCGTCTGCACCCCGAACTGCCCCAGCACCGTCACGAAGACCAGCACCAGCAGGGCATAGCGGATGATGTTGGAGAAGAACCGGGCCAGCGTCTCGTCGATGCCATGCACGCGCTTCAGGCCGGCATAGGCCCAGTTGTGCAGCAGCCGAGCGATGAGCCAGCCGGCACAGAGCAGCACCAGTGCGCCCACGATCGAGAAGGAATATTGCACGGCCAAGGCGGACGCCTGGCTGAGCGCCGTACGGGTGGCAAGGATGACGTCTGGCTGTTGTGGTTCCATGAAAGGCCCTCTTCGTTTGAAGGAGGGGACATGGGGCGGAAGCCTTGAGGGTCAACCGGTTGGATCGACCTTCATACGCCTCAGCGATTGCCGAGCTTCAGGCCCGGTGCCGGTCGCTCGTCGAGGATCTGCCGGCGAAACCGGAAGAGCGCGGCCGGGCGTCCGCCCGTCGCGCTGGTCGTCATGCCGGTCGGCTCCACGAGCGATGCGCCCTCCACCAGCCGCCGAAAGTTCTGCTTGTGCAGATGCCGCCCGGAGATCGCCTCCACCGCGCTCTGCAAGTCCGTCAGCGTAAAGTCCGGCGGCATGAGTTCGAAGATGACCGGCCGGTATTTGATCTTCCCCCGCAGCCGTGCCACGGCGGTGGCGACGATCCGGCGATGGTCGTGGCGCATGGCCTGACCGACGGGTTCGGAATGCTGACCTGCCTCGGTGGCGTCGTGCCCCTGCGCGTCGCTGGCCGCCTCCGCCACCAGCCCCGCCTCGTAGAGCAGCTCGTAGCGCTCCAGCACGCGCTCCTCGTCGAAAGGAAAATCGTCTAGCCCGAAGGCGAGCCGGATGCGGCTGCGCCGGTTGGCAGGGTCCGCACGCTCCCAGGTGGCGAGCGCCGGCAGGATGACGCGATCGAGCACCGGGGGGCGCCCGTGCCGCCAGTCCTCCCAGGGCAGGTAGACATACCATTCCCGCCAGTCGGCTCCGGCCTGCGACAGGCGCAGTGTCGTCTCCGCATCGCTGCGGGTCAGCGCGAGATAGCCGACGGAGACCATGTGCAGGCGATCTTCGTTCGCCAGCCGCTGCCGGCCGCGGTCGCCGAAAGTGTAGAGCTGCTCGATATAGCCGAGATCGAGCGCCGTCTGTTCCTCGACGCGTGCGCGCAGGCTGGTCTCGAAGGTTCGGTGCATGGCGGGGTCGAAAGGGCCGAAGGGAAGGGCATCCCGCCCGCCATCGCCGCCCTCGCTGACGACGAGAATGCGTGGTGTCCGCTCGACCATCGCGACGATGGCCGCGTTGAGCCCGATCTCGACGGTCATGCCGCCCGGCATCGGCTCACCCGGCATCGGCAGGCACCACGATAGCAGACGGCACTACAGGTTCCGGAAAGGGATCGAACACGAACGGCGTGTTGCCATCGGCGTCCCTGCCGCGACCGATGCGTTTCATGGCGGTGATCAACCGGCCATTGCGACCGAGCATGGCATCGCCGATGGCGATCAGCCGGGCATTGGGCGTGGCGAAGGGCGATGCGGCGCGCAGCCGGTCGGCCAGCGCGTCGTCGTCCTGGTCGGGTGCGATGGCAAGCGCGGCGATGGCGGCGGCGGCGGGCGAGCGGGAAACGCCCATCCAGCAATGGACGAGCAGCGGCGTCTCGCGCTGCCAACCGCGCGCAAAGGCGACGATGCCGTCGACATGCTCTTCGGCGGGCGCGATCAGCTTTTCATTGCCGGTAAAGGTGATGTCGTTCAGCCCCAGCGTCAGGTGCCGTCCGGCGGCGATCACGCCCGGCCGGTGAAACGTGTGCCCGACCGCCATCAGGCTCAGCATGTCGAGACAGCCGTGCCGGACGGCCATTTCGCCGATCCGAGCCAGCGGCGAGACGATGATGACGCTCATGATTCCGCTCTTTCCGAAACGCGAATGCCCGCGCGCTCCGCTTCGATCGCCTCGAACCGCGCGATGAACAACCGCTGCGCCTCCAGCGCGGGCAGGGGCTCCATCGTCAACATCTCGCAGGTGATGCCGCGCGGTTGACCGAAGATACGGCGCGCTTCCTCCAGCGTGAAGCCGGCCAGCACGGTCGCTTCGAAAAAAGCGGCGATCTGGTCGGCCTTCTTGATCCGCTCCTTCACCGCCTCGGGCGTTATCGGCGGCAGGCCGAACCGCAGGTGGATCGCGCCTTCCAGCCGCTTCTCGACCGCCTTGTAACCACCGCCGACGACGGCTTTGAACGGGGAGATCATGTCGCCGATCACATATTCCGGCGCATCGTGCAGCAGCGCCATCTGGCACTCCGATGCAGTTGCCTTGCCATTGCGGCGAAAGATCTCCTCGACAACGAGAGAGTGCTGGGCGACGGAAAAAGCATGCGGCCCGTCGGTCTGCCCGTTCCACCGCGCCACGCGCGCAAGCCCGTGCGCGATGTCGGAAAGCTCGACATCGAGCGGCGAGGGGTCGAGCAAATCCAGCCGCCGGCCGGAAAGCATGCGCTGCCAAGCCCGTGGCGACATCAGGCGCCAGCCTCGGACGTTTCGGTGTTGGGGGAGGGCACGGGAAAGGCGAGCCCGGTCCAGGCGGGCAACGCCAGCGCCACCTTGACGTCGCCCGCCAGGATGTCCGTCTGGCTTGCCAGCGCGTCGCCCGCCTTGTCGATCCGCACGATCGCAAGTCCCGAGCGCCCGGCCACGCTGCCGAGCGTGCCGATCGGCTTGCCGCCAGCCGTGATCGCCGTACCGGACGCCGGCAGGTCGGACATGCCCTCGACCGTCACGACCCGCCGCCGCGCCGTGCCGCGGTGCTGCATGCGGGAGACGACTTCCTGCCCGACATAGCAGCCCTTGCGGAACGACAGCCCGCCATTCCTGTCGAGAAGGATGTCGTGGGGAAAGGCATCCTGCAACGCATAGTCGGCGCCGGACACCGCAATGCCGCCCGCGATCCGCGCGTCATCCACACGTCCCTCGGTGTCCGCGATACCCTTGGTGCCATAGACCCGGTAGGCTGGAGCGCCCGACGTTGCAAAGCGCACGTCGAGCAGCGCGCCCTCGACCGCATCGAACGACACGGCGACATTGATCTCGGTGTCCAGAGCGAGCGTGATGGGCGCGCGGAGCTTGTAGAGCGTCAGCCGCTTCAGGAGGGCAGGCGCTTGCTCGGCGCCGGTCTCCAGCCGCAGGCCTGTTTCCGTCCGGCTCACCAGAAAATCGAACAGGATCTTGCCTTGTGGCGTCAGCAGCGCGCCGGGGCGCACCTCGTCCGCGGTCAGCTGGATGACATCGGTGGTGATCAGCGCCTGCAGAAATTCGACCGCCGTCTCTCCGGAAACGGTGACGAGGGCGCGATCGGGGACAGCGAAGAGAGACATGATCGATCCTGAAAGGGCTGACACGCCCGGCAAATGCAAAATGAGACGCGTCCCCGCTGCGAACGCTGATCTGCGCACTCTCACACAATCCTAGAAATTGGAATGGCAGGAGATACACGACGGATCGCTAAAAGGTAGGCTCTCGCCCGGCGCCCTGCAAGCGTTTGCCGGTCCTCACACGCCATCCGGCGTCAGTCGCCGCCGATGAAGAACTTCCATTGCCCATCGGGCGTGATGCCGATGCGATAGAAGTTGTAGCTGCCGAATTCCTGCATGGACGCGACGTCGCCGGCCGTGACGAGGCGCATCAGGTCCACCTTTTCCGGCGGCGTCAGGCTGTCGAGAGACTTGGCGGCGAAATAGGGCCAGACATACATTTCGTCCGGCGTCCCCTTGTCGATCACGGTAAAGCCGGTGGAGAGCACGTCGAGCATGATGGCGAGAATTTCGAGCCCGTCTGCATCGCCCGAAAGACCCTTCACGGCGGCGACGGGATCGGTTTCCTCCTCGCTGTCGCCGATGGCGGTTGCCGTCTCGCCCTTGCCGAGCAGCGGGCGCAGGCGCTCGATATCGCCGGAGGCGGCAGCCTCGACGATCAGCTCGCGCATCCGGGCGACGGGCTTCGGGATCTTCGAAATATCGGTCAGCACTTCGACGGGCCCGTCGTCCGCCTCTGCGGCCGGCGTCTTGCCTGGATGCTGCCCTGGCGTCTGATCGTCGGTCTTGCCCTGCCGCGGCTGCGCCGTCGGCTTGTTCACCAGCGGGTCGGGCATGGGGATGGCACCGGGCGCGCTCGGAGAAACAGAGTCGTCCTTGCTTGGCTCGACGGGTGCATCCGGCTCTTCCGCTGCCGCATCACTCGGAATCGTGCGTAGCTGGCTCAGAGCGAAGGCCGGTGCTGCGGGCACGAGGCATGTCGAGGCAAGAAGGGCGGTGAACGCAAGCGCACCAAGAAGAGCGGATGGAGTCCGGCTATTCGACGAACGTGTCATGGCACTCTCGTTACTGGTGGAGCGTCCGCAAGGGGACGGGGTCCGGATCGGGCAGCCGCTATTGAAGCGAACGCTGCGGGGAAAACTCGCCGGCAAGCATGCGCTCGCGAAGCGAATTCAGCATGGCCTCGGCACTGTCCTCGCCATGCAGGCGGATCGTCTCGCGCATGGCGAGCGCGATGGCGGCATCGGCGATGATCTCCGGCTCGATTCCATCGGCCATGCCATCTGCCCAAGCTTCGTTCTGATGTTCCAGCGCCGCCTGCATCTTCTCGTGGACGATCATGTCGTCTATCTCGTTGAGGCTCTGTTCCATCGACCGTTCCATGCAATTATACGCTTTCACATCACGCCGCATCGGAATCGCGGCGGCACTTGTTACCATGGTCTTAACAAGACTAGCAGTCTTTTACCGAAACGACACGGCCCGTTCGAAAAAAGGTTAACGGAGCCCTAATTTCCGAACCGCGAGACGATTTCGGCGGCCAGTGTTGCCCCTTCGTCACGGTAACGCTGGTCGGCCAGCACGGCGCTCGGCGTACAGCTTGTATAGACCGAGGCGAAACTGCGATAGCCCCTGTTGAAGGCGGCGGTCAGCCGCGCCTTGCGATCCGGCTCCGCGCCGGCCTCCCGGTCGATCAGCGCCTGCATGTCGGCGCGCCATTCCCCGGCCTTCGCGTCCGCGCAGAGCGTCCGCAGATAGGTGACGGACCCCACGATCTCCGCCATCCGCAGAAGCCTTGCGTCATAAGGTGCGGGCTTTGCCGCATGCGCATCGGCACTGGCTGCAGGCGGGCGTTCCGTAACCGGCTGCGCTTGGGCTGAGGACAGCGGCAGGCCGAGCACAAGGAGAAGGCCGGCAAGGGCAGGGCGCAGGGGAATCTTGAAGGTCATGCCGGCGAAAATGCCCGTTTCCGTCGATTTCGCAAGTCCCGGCTTCCCCATCATGCCCTCGTGGTTTCCAGCCGGGCGATGCAATCGCGCACGCTCGGCGGGGCTGGCAGGTCGGCGATTTCGGCGGCGGTGTACCAGCCAAGGCTTGCGGCATCGTCTCCGGCGACCGCTTCGGCCTCGATATCCGCCTCGACGCGGAACACCGAGAGGAAGAAATGCCGCCCGCCTGCGCCATCCGCTGTGTCCACCGGCAGGTCGTAGTTTGCGAAGAGCACCGGCACTGAGCCCGTGATGCCGGTCTCCTCGAACAATTCCCGCACCGCCGTTTCCGCCGGCGTCTCGCCCGGCTCCGCCCGCCCGCCGGGAAAGGCGAACATGTCGGCAGACGGCGGCTTGGAACGGCGCACGAGCAGGTAGCGACCGTTGCGCACCACGATGGCGGAAGAGGCGAGGGCAGGCGGCGGAGAGGCAGTCATGGCGGTTCCGTTATGGCGTTGCGGACGAATCGATCCTACATCAGGCCGAGGGGCGAGCGCGATCGAATGCAGGCCGTGACGCCCCGAGAGTTCGGCGAGGACAGGGGATCGACATCATGTGCGGACGCTATGCTCTGACGGTCAAGCCCGAGGGACTGGAGGAGGCGCTGGCCGTCATCGACGCCGGTGATTTCCCGCCGCGCTACAATATCGCGCCGACGCAGCCGATCATCGTCGTCACCGCCGCCGACCGCACCGATCCGCGCAGCAACACCCCGCCGCGCCGGACCGCGCTCGTGCGCTGGGGCTTCCTGCCGGGCTGGGTCAAGGACCCGAACGATTTCCCGCTGCTCCTGAACGCGCGCGCCGAGACGGCCATCGAGAAGGCCTCGTTCCGCGCAGCCATGCGTCACCGTCGCGTGCTCGTGCCCGCATCGGGTTTCTACGAGTGGCGGCGCCATCCCAAGGAAAGCGGCCTTCCATCGCAAGCCTACTGGATAAGGCCGAAATCCGGCGGCATCGTCGCCTTCGGCGGCCTGATGGAAACCTGGGCCTCTGCCGATGGCTCCGAGATGGACACGGGCGCGATTCTCACGACCCGCGCCAATGCGGCGATGGCCTTCATCCACGATCGCATGCCGGTGATCATCCGGCCCGAAGACTTCTCCCGTTGGCTCGATTGCAAGACGCAGGAGCCGCGAGACGTCGCCGATCTGATGGTGCCGGCCGATGACGACCTGTTCGATTTCGTGCCGGTCTCCGACGCGGTCAACAAGGTCGCCAATACGACGCCGGATATCCAGACGCCTGTCAGTGTTACCGAGTCAGCGCATGCGTCGACCAAACCAGGCAGGAACAAGCCTGCACCCGCAGGGCCGCCAGACGATGGCGACGGCCCTCAGCTCTCGCTGTTCTGATCACGCGGTCGCGGGCGAGCCCTGCCGTGCCGAGCGATCAGTGCTCGCGCCAGTCGCGAATGCGATCGGCAACCTTTGCCGGCTGCGCCGCTGCCTTGGGCTTCTGGTGCAGCGCTGCGGCAGCTACGGCCTTCAGGCCCAGCGGGCGGTAGCGGTCGATCAGCGTTTCGTTCTTGGCAGCGGCTTCAGTCGTGTCCGTCTTGCGTTCCGTCATGTCACTCTCTCCTGATAATGATTCCGTCCCGGGTCGGGTCCTGCTTGGATGAAACCGTCGCTTAACGATCACAACCTGCAGTACCTCGTTCGTTCCCGGAGAACCGAGCTTTTCGCGTTGTCCCCGCAAGCTCGAATCTCCCGAAATTCTGCGGCTTTCAAACGTTTCAATCATGACAAATTCATGTCCATCCTGCGAGCTTTTTGCGAGCAAAAACATGCTGCAATGCAACCGGATGGATGCTGCGATGCGGCGAGTTTGTCGGTTTGATATGACCCCTCGGCCCAACGGGCGGACCCCCTTGACCCAAGGGGTGGGCCCCTTGACCCCAGGCGCGACCCCCCTTGACCCAAGGGGTGGGAACAGCGATAAAGCCGCCATGAAAACGGACACCTGCATTTTCTGCGGCTCGATTATTCGCTAGCGCTTGCCGCTGGCCCTTTCCGTTTCGTCTCCTTACCCAAGACCAAGATGACAACGCGAAGGCCGGCAGGCCGGCGCGCGTGATTTGCGGCGGCCATTCGCTGGATCGACCGTTCGGGACAAACGACAAGGGAGACGATACGCATGACGGACGTGCCGGCACTGAGGCTCTACAATACGCTGACGCGCGAAAAGGCCGATTTCGCGCCGATCGATGCTGCCAATGTCCGCCTCTATGTCTGCGGCCCGACCGTCTACGACTTCGCGCATATCGGCAATGCGCGCCCGGTCATCGTGTTCGACGTCCTCTTCCGCCTGCTGCGCCATCTCTATGGCGCGCCGAACGTCACCTATGTCCGCAACATTACCGACGTGGACGACAAGATCAACGCGCGCGCGCTGCGCGACTTCCCGGATCTGCCGTTGAACGAGGCGATCCGCGCCGTCACGGAGAAGACCGAGACGCAGTTCCGGGACGATGCGCGCGCGCTCGGTTCGCTGGAGCCGACCGTCCAGCCCCGCGCCACGGAGAACATCGCCGAGATGATCACGATCATCGAGGCCCTGATCGCGCGCGGGCACGCCTATGTCGCGGCTGGCGAGGTGCTGTTCGACACGACCTCGATGGCCGATTACGGCGCGCTCTCGCATCGCAATCTCGACGAGCAGCAGGCCGGCGCCCGCATCGCCGTCGATGCGCACAAGAAGAGCCCTGGCGATTTCGTGTTGTGGAAGCTGTCCTCCGACAACGAACCCGGTTGGGACAGCCCCTGGGGCCGCGGCCGTCCGGGCTGGCACATCGAATGCTCCGCCATGAGCCACCGCTATCTCGGCGAAACCTTCGACATCCACGGCGGCGGCCTCGACCTCATCTTCCCGCACCACGAGAACGAGATCGCCCAGTCGCGCTGCGCTCACGGCACGAAAAATATGGCCAACGTCTGGATGCACAATGGCTTCGTGCAGATCGAAGGCCGCAAGATGTCGAAGTCGGACGGCAACTTCGTCACCATCCACGACCTGCTGCACACAGAAAACTTCGGTGGCCGGAAGTGGCCGGGCGAGGTCCTGCGCCTCGCCATGCTGATGACGCAGTATCGCCAACCGATCGATTTCAGTCTCAAACGGCTGGAGGAGGCACAAGGCATCGTGCGCCGCTGGGCCGACGCCAAGGTTCGGGTCGCCGCTCTTCTGGCTGAAAGCTCGGAAGTGCCCGCTTGGATCCTGCCGCAGGACAGCCCGATCCTCGACGATCTCAACCTCTATCCCGTCATCACCGGCATGAACCAGCTCGCGACCGACGCGGTGAAGGGCGATCCGGCTGCTGCTGCCGCTTTCCTCGGGCTACTGGATCTGATGGGTTTCGAGGCGATCGAGCATCTCAGCCAGCAGGCGACGGATCTGGACCTCAGCCTTGCCGACGAGGACAAATGGGCCGGCGTGACGCAACGGATCGAGGAACGGCTGGCGCTCCTGAAGGCCCGGAACTTCACTGACGCCGACCGCATCCGGGATGAACTTCTTACTGAAGGCATCCAGCTGAAGGACGGCAAGGACCCGCAGACCGGCGAGCGGGTGACGACTTGGGAGGTCAAGCGCTAGAGGCTGCGGGAGCAGCCTTGCGTTGAGCGCTCGATCGGCATGGAATGCGGAATGGGTGGAATCGCCGGATCGGCCGGCGAGACGCGACAATGGACGTTGAGTTGCGGGAGGAGAATGCGATGATCTGTCCGTTCATGCGATACATGCGCACGAAGACTCAGAGTGTGAGCGACCGGCGTTACACCTTTGACGCATCAGGTCTTTCCAGCATTCCATACCAGAAGAGGACCGCATCATGACGATGGATGTACACTTCGGCGGCTGCCAGTGCGGTGCCGTGCGCTTCCGGGTGGAAGGCACGCTCGACGACGCCTCCGTCTGCCATTGCCGCATGTGTCAGAAGGCATTTGGTGCGTATTACGCGCCACTCGTCTCCGTGCGCGGACTGGATTTTCGATGGACGCGCGGCGAGCGGAAATCTTTCCGCTCCAGCAATGTCGTGTCGCGTGGCTTCTGCGGCGATTGCGGTACACCTCTGACGTACGAGGCGCCAGACGGTATGGCAATCGCGGCTGGAGCCTTCGATGATCCCTCCGCCTTTGTCCCCAGCACACAGTTCGGCACCGAGGCGAAGATCGCATTTGTTGATCATTTACATGAGCTGCCGGGTCACCCTACGGAAGAGGACCTCGACGATGCGCCGTTCCTAGATGGTCTCGTTTCCTACCAGCACCCCGACCACGAGACGGACCAATGGCCGCTAGAGGAGAGACCGCAATGAACGACGATGCCAGAACAGTCGGCGAAAGAACAGGCGGCTGCCAGTGCGGCGCCGTGCGCTTCCGTATCAAGGGCACGCTCGGCCGCCCGTCGATCTGCCATTGCCGCATGTGCCAGAAAGCCTTCGGCGGCTTCTTCGGGCCACTAGTCACCACCCCCGAAAACGGCCTGAGCTGGAGCCGCGGCGAGCCCGCCTGGTTCCAGTCGTCCATCAACATTTCCCGCGGCTTCTGCGCATCCTGCGGCACGCCGCTGGCCTATCGCCATCCCGGTGGGCTCGAAATCGCCATCGGCGCCTTCGACGACCGCACCGATCTCGCGCCGCAGATTCAGGTCAATGTCGAGGCTCGCATCCCTTGGGTCACCACCATCTTCGACCAGCCGGTGCATGGCGATCCCGACTATTACGCGCAGCAGGAAGCCGTCATTTCCTTCCAGCATCCCGATCACGATACGGCCGACTGGCCGACTCACGGATTGAGCCTATGACCTCCGAACACGACACCGACAGCCTGCGCGGCCTCTATCCGCCCATCGAAGCCTATGCCTCCGGCCATCTCGATGTCGGCGACGGGCATTCGATCTACTGGGAACGCTCCGGCACGCCGGGCGCCAAGCCCGCCGTGTTCCTGCATGGCGGCCCCGGCGGCACCAGCGGCCCCAACCACCGCCGCCTGTTCGATCCCACGCTCTACGACGTGCTCCTCTTCGACCAGCGCGGCTGCGGCAAGTCCACGCCGCATGCGGGCCTCGAGGCGAACACGACCTGGCATCTGGTGGCCGACATCGAGCGCCTGCGCAAGATGGTCGGTGTCGACACATGGCTCGTCAACGGCGGCTCCTGGGGCTCGACGCTGGCGCTCGCCTATGCCGAAACCCACCCGGAGCACGTCTCCGAACTCGTGCTGCGCGGCATCTATACACTGACCAAGGCCGAACTCGACTGGTACTACCAGTTCGGCGTGTCCGAGATGTTCCCCGACAAGTACGAACGCTTCGTCGCGCCGATCCCGCCGGAAGAGCGCCACGAGATGATGCAGGCCTATTACCGCCGCCTGACGGGCGACGACATGGCGCTGCGTCGCGACGTGGCGAAGGTCTGGAGCACCTGGGAGGGCGAGACGATCACGCTCCTGCCGCAGCCCGACACCAGCAGCAAGTTCGCCGAAGACGACTTCGCCGATGCCTTCGCCCGGCTGGAAACGCACTACTTCGTGCATGCCGGCTGGATGGACGAGGGCCAGCTCGTGCGCGATGCCCACCGTCTCCACGGCATCCCTGGCGTCATCATCCAGGGCCGCTACGACATGCCGTGCCCGGCGAAATACGCCTGGGCGCTGCACAAGGCCTGGCCGCAGGCGGAATTCCATCTGGTCGAAGGCGCCGGCCACGCGATGGGCGAGCCCGGCATCCTCGACCGGCTGATCCGCGCCACCGACACCTTCGCCGGCAAGGAAGCCTGACCCATGAGACGCGAGCGCATCTTTCTCTTCGACACCACGCTGCGCGACGGCCAGCAGACGCCCGGCGTCGATTTTTCCGTCGAGGACAAGATCGCGATCGCCTCTATGCTCGACGATTTCGGCATCGACTATGTCGAGGGCGGCTATCCCGGGGCAAACCCGACCGATACCGCCTTCTTCGCCAAACGCCGCACCCGCAACGCCCGCTTCGTTGCCTTCGGCATGACCAAGCGCACCGGCGTGTCCGCCGCCAACGATCCGGGCCTTGCGGGTCTGCTGCAGTCGGCCAGCGACACGATCTGTCTCGTGGCGAAGAGTTGGGATTATCACGTCGCGGTCGCGCTCGGCTGCACCAACGAGGAAAACCTCGAAAACATCGCGGCTTCCGTGGAAGCCGTCGTGATGAGCGGCCGCGAGGCCATGGTCGATTGCGAGCACTTCTTCGACGGCTACAAGGCCAACCCCGACTACGCGCTCGCCTGCGCCAAGGCCGCTTCTGATGCCGGCGCACGCTGGGTCGTGCTCTGCGACACCAATGGCGGCACGCAGCCGGAGGAAATTCGCACGATCGTCGCCTCCGTCATCGCCGCCGGCATCCCCGGCGACCGTCTCGGCATCCACGCGCACAACGACACGGGCCAAGCGGTGGCCAATTCGCTGGCCGCGGTCGAGGCCGGCGTTCGCCAGATCCAGGGCACGCTGAACGGCATCGGCGAACGCTGCGGCAATGCCAACCTCGTCACCCTCATCCCGACGCTTGCGCTGAAGGATGTCTATGCCAGCCGCTTCGAAACGGCCATCGACACCGACAGGCTGCAGGAACTGACGAAGCTCTCCCACGCCTTCGACGAGCTGCTGAACCGCTCGCCCGACCACCAGATGCCCTATGTCGGCGCCTCCGCCTTCGCCACCAAAGCGGGTATCCATGCCTCCGCACTGCTCAAGGACCCGCGCACCTATGAGCATGTAACGCCGGAGAGCGTCGGCAATCTGCGCAAGGTCATGGTGTCGGACCAGGGCGGCAAGGCCAATTTCATCAATGCCTTGAAGCGTCGCGGCATCGTGGTCGGCAAGGACGATCCGCGCCTCGACAGACTGATCACCATCGTCAAGGAACGCGAGGCGACGGGCTATGCCTATGAAGGCGCCGATGCGAGCTTCGCCATCCTCGCCCGCCGCATCCTTGCCTACGTCCCCGATTTCTTTCATGTCGAAAGTTTCCGGGTCATGGTCGAGCGCCGCTTCGACGCCAACGGCCAGCTGAAGACCGTGTCGGAAGCCGTCGTCCGCGTTCTGATCGACGGCGAGGAAACCCTCTCCGTCGCTGAAGGTCACGGCCCGGTCAACGCGCTCGATCTCGCCCTACGCAAGGATCTCGGCAAGTATCAGCACGAAATCGCCGATCTCGAACTCGCGGACTACAAGGTCCGCATCCTCAACGGCGGCACGGAGGCCATCACCCGCGTCCTCATCGAATCCACCGACGCCACCGGCGCCCGCTGGTGGACCGTCGGCGTCTCCGACAACATCATAGACGCTTCGTTTCAGGCTTTGATGGACAGCATCGTGTTCAAGCTGCTGAAGAACCGCGACGGCGCGGTGGCGGCTGCGGCGGAGTAGATCAGTCTGCGGAAACGCGAAGATCGCGGCCGCGATGAAATATGCGAATGATGGTCACTTGCTCGTCCTTCACCTGAAAGACGATGCTTGCCCGGCGGCGAAAACCGACGACACGGAGTCCAGGTCTAAGGTCTTCTCTTGAGAAACCACGCTGTGGAAACAGTGCAAAGCCTAGGCAATGGCGATGAATGTCACTCACATACTTGAAGGCAACGGCATATCCGGCTCGGGGTGCAAGGTAGTCGAAGAGTTCCGTCAGATCGGCGTTGGCTTCCGGCGTGAACTGGACAGGCAGATCGCTCACGGCTTGTCGTTGAAATTGGACCTGTCGATATGGTCTTTGATCGCCGCCCAGGAGGCATCCGCACTCATCACGCGACCCGGCTCCCGTGCAAGCGCATCAACGGTCGGCAGAACCTCGTCATGCAGCCAGGTTTCGAATGCCGCGTCCTGTATGGCGATCGTCATGAGGCCTTCGCGGAACACATCGCTCTCTGTCGCATATTCGCCAGAGGCGACCTTCTCCTTCACAAGCATTGCCATGTCGTCCGGAAGAGTGATGCGAAATGCCTGCATGTCCTCGGCTCCTTTGAGGTTCTGCAAATATTCTATCGCATGACGTCTGAAACGGAAATTGGTTTTGCAGACGGTCGCGTAGCGGCGAAAAAACGGGGTACGGCAGATCGTAGGTCTTGTGGATCAAGTCTCACAACACCAGCCGGAACCGCGCAAACCCGTCCGCACCATCCCCAGCATCCTCGATCTTTGCCGCCTTGACTTGGCCCAGCAGCAGCCGCGCTTTCGGGCCTGTCTCGAACAGGGCCGTCGTGCCGGGCAGGGGCTTGAAGCGCCAGTTGGCGTCGGCCGTCGGGTTGATCGTGCCCTGGTCGTGAATGTAGCGGACGATGACGTCGCGGTTGGTGTCGGGGGCGGCGAAGACGACCTTGTCGCTGGCGATGTCCGGGAACTTGCCGCCGCCACCGGCGCGGTAATTGTTGGTGGCGACCACGAATGTCTGTGCGGGATCGATGGGTTGGCCGTCGAATTTGAGGTCCGTGATCCGGTGTGCAGCCTCATCGGCAAGCTTGCCGTCCGTATCGAAACGCGCCGGCTGCGACAGGTCGATCTCGTAAGTCACGCCGTCGATGACATCGAAATTATAGGACGGGAAGCCGACGCTCAGCAGCGGCTGGTCCTTTTGGCCGGGCGTCAGGCGATTGAACATGCCGGCCGACATTTCGAGCCAGTTCTTCACCTGCGCGCCGGTGATGACGACGGCCTGCACGGTGTTGGGATAGAGATAGAGATCGGCGACGTTCTTGATGGCGATGTCGCCCGCGGGAACGTCGGTATAGTAGTCGGCACCGCCGCGTCCGCCGGCCTTGAAGGGGGCTGCGGCCGAGAGCACGGGCAGGTCCTTCCACGCCGTCTCCTTCAGCATGTCCTTGATGTACCAGGTCTGCGCTTGGGAAACGATCTGCACCGACGGGTCGTCGGCCACCAGCGCGAAGTAGGAGTAAAGCGGCGCCGAGGTCTTGCCGACGGGGGTGCGGACATAGGCGAGCGTCGCCTCATGTTCGGCCTTGGCGGCGGTCAGCACATCGGCGCGGTCGTTGACGTCGGCCACGACCTTCTTGTCCTCGCGGTGGTAGATCGGCCGGGCCTCGGTAGTGAAATCGACGACCTTCCAGCTCTTTCCGTCCTTCTCTAGCAGCAGATCGATCAGCCCGAGATGCGAGCCCCAGAAGCCCGCCATGACGGCCGGCTTGCCCTGCAGCGTGCCTTTCACCGGGTCCACGCCCGCAATGCCATCGAAGCTCTTCGGTCCGGGGAACACCAGATGCTGGTGCCCGGTCAGCACGGCATCGATGCCTTCCACGCCGGCGAGATAGAGGGACGCGTTTTCCATGCGCTCGGTCTGCCCGCTTCCGTCGATGCCGGAATGCGACAGTGCCACGATGATGTCGGCGCCGTCCTCCTTCATCACCGGCACCCAGGCGCGCGCGGCTTCCACGATGTCACGCGTCTGCGCCTTGCCTTCGAGGTTCTTCACGTCCCAGAGCATGATCTGCGGCGGCACAAAGCCGATCAGCCCGATCTTCAGCAGGCTCGTTGCGCCACTGCCGTCCGTCACGGTCTTCTCAACGATCGTATAGGGCTTGAAGAACAGCACGTCCTTGGTCGGGTCATCGGCCAGCGTCCCCTTCGTCAGGTTGGCGCAGACATAGGGGAAGTTCGCGCCGGAAAGCGCCTTCGCCATGAAGTCGAGCCCGTAGTTGAACTCGTGATTGCCGAGCGTGCCCGCCTCGTAGCCGAGCAGGTTCATGGCCTTGATGACGGGGTGGACGTCGCCCTCTTTCAGGCCCTTCTGGTAGGCCATGAAGTCGCCCATCGGGTTGCCCTGCAGGAAGTCGCCATTGTCGACCAGCAGGGTGTTGCCCGCCTCGGCGCGGATGGCGTCGATGATCGAGGCGGTGCGCGAGAGACCCAGCGTCTCGTTCGGCTTGTCGCCGTAATAGTCGTAAGGATAGACGTGGACGTGGATGTCGGTCGTTTCCATGAGGCGCAGATGCGCATGGTTGGCGCTGCCATGCGCGGCGAACGGATGCAGCATGACGAGCCCGGAGGCCGACGCAAGACCGCCGAGGAAGGCGCGGCGTGTTACCGCCATGGCTGCGGGACGGGAGGTGGGGAGGAAAGGCGCTGAGGGGGAGGACATGACGTTCCTTTCGTGCCGGATCACTTCGCAGCGACCATATACCAAAAGACGGGCTTGGCGACCTTCGGACGGACGGCATCGGCTCATCGTGGACAAGCGAACCGCCATCGGAAATCTCGCAGGCAAAAGCGACGGTCGTGTGTCACCAGAATTCGTCGATGGTTCAGGGAAATGAATTGGAGCGGCATCGCCTTTTCGCGTAAGCCGCGCCTTGAAGCGACATGCGTCACGCGGGCTTTACCTTCCGCGCGACGGGAAGCGTGCAGGCAGGGGCGCAGAGGCCGGAGGAGGGCCGCGACATGGCTGATAGGACAAGCGAGCCGCTGGCGACGACCGGCGCCGTGCCGACGGCCGTTGTTCCCGGCAACGGCGACAGCCCGCGCGGTTTCCTGCTCGCCGCCATCGCCTATGCCTGCTGGGGCTTCCTGCCGCTGTTCATGAAGGGCATCGGCCATATTCCGGCCGCCGAGGTGGTCGCGCATCGCATCGTCTGGTCCGTGCCGCTCGTCGGCGCGTTCATCCTGTGGCTCGGCCGGACCGCGGATCTGAAAGTCGCGCTGCGCTCGCCGCGCATGCTGGCCATGGCGGCGCTGACGGCGACGCTCGTTACCTTCAATTGGGGCATCTATGTCTGGGCCATCAGCGTCGGGCGAACGCTGGAGGCGGCGCTCGGCTACTATATCAATCCGCTCTTCTCGATCTTCCTCGGCGCCGTGCTGCTGAAGGAAAAGTTGAACCGGGCGCAACTGGTCGCCATCGGCTTTGCGGTCGCCGCCGTCGCGATCATCGCCGTGGATGCCGGCGGGCTGCCCTGGGTGTCGCTCGGGCTCTGCGTGTCCTGGGGGTTCTACGCCTTTTTCCGCAAGACCTTGCCGGTCGGGCCGAACCAGGGCTTCTTCCTGGAGGTCATGCTGCTCTCCGTGCCGTCGCTCGCCTATATCTTCTATCTGGAAAGCTCGGGGCAGGGGCATTTCACAGATACGGGCATCGCGGATGTGGTGTGGCTCATCTCGTCCGGCGTCGTCACTGCCGTGCCGTTGCTGTTTTATGCCAACGGCGCCAAGCTGCTGCGCCTCTCCACCATCGGCATCATGCAGTATATCGCGCCCAGCATGGTGTTCCTCATCGCGGTCTTCGTCTTCCACGAGCCGTTCGGCATGGTGAAGCTGATGGCGTTCGGGCTGATCTGGATGGCGCTGGTGATCTATACGGGCTCGATGCTCGTGGAAAGCCGGAACGCCCGACAGGCGGCAGCTGCTCTGAAGGCCTGATCCGGCAACGGTTGGCCGCAATGTGAGCCGCCTGTTTAAAGCGGCTGCACGTTACAGCTTGTCGATGATATCGCTCTCGCCGCCGCGATCGACCGTACCGGCCCAGTGGGCTTTCAGCGCGGGCACCACTTCATCCGGATCGTCGATGACCAGCGGCTGCACGAGATGCGCGGTGTGGATGAAGCCGCTATCGGCCATGTGGTGGATCAGCTTCATCAGCGGGTTCCAGAAGCCGTTGATGTTGACGAGAACGATCGGCTTGCGGTGCCGCCCGAGCTGCGCCCATGTCATGATCTCGACGATCTCCTCCAGCGTGCCGATGCCGCCCGGCAGCGTCACGAAGGCGTCGGCCCGCTCGAACATCTTGTGCTTGCGCTCATGCATGTCGGCCGTCACGACCAGTTCGCTCAACTGACCGAGCGAGTGCCGGGTGGCCTCCATATCGATCAGGAACTGTGGTATAATGCCGGTCACGCGGCCGCCATTGGACAGGACGCCGCTCGCGACGGCGCCCATGATGCCCTTGGTGCCGCCGCCATAGACGAGATGCATATGATGCTCTGCGATGGATTTGCCGAGCCTGCGGCCCGCATCCATGAATTCGGGCTCACGTCCGGGCTGGGAACCGCAATAGACGCAGATGGATCGAATCGGAACAGTTTGATCACTCATAGGGGAAGCAGACATCCGGTCCTGCACCGCGTCAAGGTACGGAAGAGGCAAAACGTGTAAAAAGGCACGCACGAAGCCTTCAGAACATGCATCGCTGCTTGTGGAGAAGGCCGGATATCGCTAGCAATTTCAAGAGATGTGCGTTGAGCAAAGCCGCCTGCGCGCAAGACGATTTGGCTCCCGGTTGGGGCTGCAGAACACGGCAAACGTTTTTGGCGAACACGGTCAGCCGAAACGTCCGTGGTGGAGAGGTGCATGAGGAAGAATACGGCAGGTCTGGTCGCGCTCGTCGTGCTGGCAATCGCCACGCTTTTGATGATCTTCGTCGTGTTGCCCAATGTCGGTGACGAGGCAGTGCCGACGGTTGCCGAAGGCACGGGTGCGAAAAGCCCCTCGACACCTGCGGACGATGCGCCCGGCGCGCTCCCGGGCAGCGGCGATACCACCACGGCCGATGCCAAGGGCAACCGCCCCAGTGCCGGCGATGCTGCAAACCCCACGAGCCAGGCCGATACCGATCAGGCAAACACCGCCCAGCCGGCTCCGTCCGGCGAGGCTGCCGCGCCGTCTTCGACCGCGACACCCGCTGCGCCAACTGAGATGGCTGATGGTACCGATACGCCGAGCTTCGACGTGCTGCGCGTCGAGCCCGATGGCTCGACCGTCATTGCCGGGCGTGCCGAGCCCAACAGCAAACTGGAGATCGTCAACGGCAATGCCGTCGTCGGCACGGCCGATGTCGGCGGTACCGGCGATTTCGCGGCCGTCTTCGACAAGCCGCTTCCGCCCGGCGACTATCAGCTGACGCTGCGCAGCACGACGCCATCCGGTGCCGTCACCGCGTCCGATGAAGTGGCAACCGTTTCCATTCCCAAGGTCGACAACGGCCAGCTTCTCGCCATGGTGACGAAGCCGGGACAGGCAAGCCGGATCCTGACCGCGCCGAGCGAGCTTTCTGCACCAGCAGAGACAGCCCCGGCTGCACTGTCGGGCGCAGCACCTGCTGCCGGCGACCAGGCCGCCCTTCAGACACCCGCACCGACGACATCCGTTCCCGTTCCTGCCAATGGCACGCCATCTCCGGGTACCTCGGCTCCGGGCATACCGGCCTCGCCGGTTGCCGTATCCGCCGTCGAAATCGAGGGCCGCAAGCTGTTCGTCGCCGGCACGGCTCGTCCGGGCTCGACCGTGCGCATCTATGCCGACGACCAGCTGGTCGGCGAAGGCAAGGCGGACGCGCAGGGCCGCTTCGTCATCGATGGCGAACTCAGCCTGTCCGTCGGCCAGCATGTCATCCGGGTCGACATGGTCGGCGCCGACGGCAAGGTGCAGATGCGCGCCGCCGTTCCCTTCGAACGTCCGGAAGGCGACCAGATCTCCGCCGTCGCCCAGACACCGGCCAGCGGCTCCGATCCGGCCTTCGACGGCGCCATCTTCGATGCCTCGCGCATGGAAGCGGCCAAGGCTTTCGCGCTGCTGAAGGGTCTCTATGCCGGCGGCAAGCTGCCCGGTCTCGACCAGCTCGCAGCCGCACGGTCCGCCACGGAAATCGCCCTGACGTCGCTGGCCGGTGTCAAGCCGGTCACCGGCATGCAGGCGGGTGTGACCGACCGCGTCAATGCCACCACGAAGGCAGCTGGCGAGGCACTTGCGATCCTGAAGCCGCTGCCGCGCGATGCTGCAGCCGTCGGTGCGGTCATCGGCCGCCTCGACACCGCGATGGCCCGCGTGCTGGAGACGGCTCCGGCCGTTGCAACATCGCCTGCACCTGTGGGCCAGCCCACCACCAGCCAGTCCACAGCGGGCCAGCCAGCTGCCAACACGGACGCCGCTACGCCTTCGACCGCGCCGGGCGCAGTCCCATCGCAACCCACCGTCGCCCCGTCTTCGCAGACGGCCAGCGGCGAGCCGGAGACGGTGCAGCAGGCACCGTTGCAGCAGAGCAAGAGCTCGGTGATCATCCGCCGTGGCGATACGCTTTGGCAGATCTCGCGCCGGGTCTACGGGGCAGGGGTGCGCTACACCACGATCTACGTGGCCAACGAGGACCAGATCCTCGATCCCGACCGCATCCTGCCGGGTCAGGTCTTCGGCGTTCCCGAGACGGCGCTGCCCGATGCGCAATCGCAGGAAATCCACCGCCGGCATATGCAGCACGCACCCTGACGGCAGCGCGTGAGACGGTAACGCGCAAAGGCACGGCCGCAAGGCCATTGCCGCGGCAGCCGGGTAAGCCTATGTGATGCTCGACGCGAACGGCGCCTTCCTCAAGGGGGCGCCGTTCGCACGTTTGACCGGCACTCCGTTGTCGGCCGCATAGCCCTGCCGGCGTGAAATCGAAGAGATATGACGGACCAGAAGAAGACCGTGTCGGCCGATGCCGGCAATCCGCTCCGGACCATCCTCCACCTGTGGCCCTATATGTGGCCGAGCGACCGGGCCGACCTGAAGATGCGCGTGGTCTGGGCGACGGTGATCCTTCTGATCGCCAAGGTCGTGCTGCTGCTCGTGCCCTATTTCTTCAAATGGGCGACCGACGCGCTGAACGGCCGCGCCGATATGAGCGGCGTCCTCCCCACGGTGATGACCGGCGCCCTGATGCTGGTCGTCGCCTACAATCTGGCGCGTCTCCTGCAAGCCGGTCTCAACCAGCTGCGCGATGCGCTCTTTGCCAGCGTCGGCCAACATGCGGTGCGCCAGCTCGCCTATCGCACCTTTGTGCACATGCACCAGCTGTCGCTGCGCTTCCATCTGGAGCGCCGCACCGGCGGCCTGTCGCGCATCATCGAGCGCGGTACCAAGGGCATCGAGACGATCGTCCGGTTCACCATTCTCAACACCGTGCCGACGCTGATCGAGTTCCTGCTGACCGCGGCGATCTTCTGGTGGGGCTACGGCTTCTCCTACCTGCTGGTCACCGCCGTCACGGTCGCGGTCTATATCTGGTTCACGGTCAAGGCGAGCGACTGGCGCATCTCCATCCGCCGCTCGATGAACGACAGCGACACGGATGCCAACACCAAGGCGATCGATTCGCTGCTCAATTTCGAGACCGTCAAATATTTCGGCAACGAGCAGATGGAAGCGACGCGCTTCGACCAGTCGATGGCGCGCTACGAGAAGGCAGCAACGCAGGTCTGGACCTCGCTCGGCTGGCTGAACTTCGGTCAGGCGGTAATCTTTGGCCTCGGCACCGCCATCATGATGATCATGTCGGCGCTGGCCGTGCAGCGCGGCGAGCAGACCATCGGCGATTTCGTCTTCATCAATGCCATGCTGATGCAGCTGTCGATCCCGCTCAATTTCATCGGCTTCGTCTATCGCGAAATCCGCCAGGGCCTGACGGATATCGAGCAGATGTTCGATCTGCTCGAGGTGCAGGCCGAGGTGGTCGACTGTCCCGGCGCGAGGGAACTCGCGATCGACAAGGGTGCCATCGTCTTCAAGGACGTGCATTTCGCCTATGATCCGGCACGCCCGATCCTGAAGGGAATCAGCTTCGAAGTTCCCGCCGGCAAGACCGTTGCCGTGGTCGGTCCCTCGGGCGCCGGCAAGTCCACGCTGTCGCGCCTGCTCTACAGGTTCTACGACGTGCAGCAAGGGTCGATCACCATCGACGGGCAGGACGTCCGCAGCCTGACGCAGAAGAGCCTGCGTGCGGCGATCGGCATGGTCCCGCAGGATACGGTGCTCTTCAACGACACCATCGCCTACAATATCCGTTACGGCCGCACGTCGGCCTCGCAGGCCGAGGTCGAGGCTGCCGCCGACATCGCGCAGATCGGCACCTTCATCGAGACGCTGCCGGAGGGCTACGACGCCATGGTCGGCGAGCGCGGTCTGAAACTGTCCGGCGGCGAGAAGCAGCGCGTGGCCATCGCCCGCACCGTGCTGAAAAGCCCGCCGATCCTCATCCTCGACGAGGCGACCTCAGCGCTCGACACGCGCACCGAGCAGGAGATCCAGGCAGCCCTCGACATCGTCTCGCGCAACCGCACGACGCTCGTCATCGCCCACCGCCTTTCGACCGTCATCCAAGCCGACGAGATCATCGTGCTGAAGGACGGCGTGATTGCTGAACGCGGCACCCATGGCGAACTGATCGACCGGGACGGCCTCTACGCCTCCATGTGGAGCCGCCAGCGCGAGGCGACCCAGGCGGCCGAGCAGCTGAAGAAGGTGCAGGACGAAGACGACCTCGGTATCGTCACCCGCCGCCCGCCGGCGGTTTGAGACGCCTATCGGTCGGCAGTTCTGCGTCGCTCAGGGCATCGCGCGCCGGGGTGAAAGGCGGCGGAGCACGGCCAGCCATCTTTTACGGATGGAGTGGCGATAACGCTTCCATTGCCTCTGCCGCTTCGTTCGCAGAGGTGCGTCCGCCCAGGCCGTCGTTGCGCGAACCGCGAGGTATGCGCCCTGCTGTGGATGCCGGCATTCTAAGGAGTTCGGCTTCGCATGGGTGAAGTGCACGACGACCGCATCGGTATAGTCGTCCGCCATCTGCGCGTTCCACTGCCAGCCGAGCTGCAGCGCCCGGCCGCTGGCGAGCAGGTTGAGGACATCCTGATCGAGAAACGGGAATTGCCTCGAATGGAGGAGCGCGAAGCATGTCTCGCTCGCCTTCTCGCTTCGCCATTTGGTCGCGTCGATGACGAGAACGCCGGCATTGAAATAGAACGCATCGTCGCTTCGCCCCAGCGCCATGTTCAGTTCGGCCGGACTCGTGCTGCCACGGGCTGCGACGCCTGCAACGAGATGATCGCCGAGCGGCAGGGTGAAGAGATACGAGATGTCGCCGAGGATCAGCGTATCGGCGTCCAGATAGACAATGCGAGGATAGGCAGCGCCCATCTGGTCCGGCAGAAGCAATCGCGCATAGGTCGCGCGGCTCCATCCGCTCGTCGTTCTCAGGTTTTTGATCCTGCCCAGCATTTCGTCATCGATATCGATGAACGTGACAGGCCGCCCGACGGAGCGCTGGA
This sequence comes from Ferranicluibacter rubi, assembly GCF_011603255.1. Lineage (GTDB taxonomy): Bacteria > Pseudomonadota > Alphaproteobacteria > Rhizobiales > Rhizobiaceae > Ferranicluibacter > Ferranicluibacter rubi. The sequence continues at coordinate 81,953 of NZ_JAANCM010000002.1, forward strand.
TTTTTTCCTTGTCGGACGGCCGCAGCCCGTCGCCGAGAACGCAGAATTCCACGTCGGGAATGTTACCGTTGAGGTGCGCCGAACGCAGCATCACGGCGGCAAGCTCGGCATAATCCCGGTCGATGCAACATGCCAGCATGTCCGTCTTCTCTTTAGATAAGATAGGTCTGTTATAATGAGCCTTAATATGAGGTCAACGGTTCGCATAGACTGTTGAGGCGTAGGGCCTTTCGCACGAGGAAACGCTACCGTTTTCGCAGTCATGCCCCATATCCCCTTGATCACCGCGATTGTTGCCGCAGGGCACGTTTCCCTATAGGTGCAGGAACGGAGTTTAATGGAGACGCTGCCCTCATGAGCCTGATTACGTCCGTTCGCAACACGCTGGTGCCGATCAACAAGGCCGGCTACCCGTTCATTGCCGGGTTCTTCGTCGTCTCCCTTCTTCTCGGTTTCCTGTGGGAACCGCTGCTGTGGATCGGCTTCATCCTCACCGCCTGGTGCGCTTACTTCTTCCGCGACCCCGAGCGCGTGACCCCCGTCGATGACGATCTCGTCATCAGCCCCGCCGATGGCCGCGTCTCGTCCATCGCCCATATCGTTCCGCCTGAAGAGCTGGGCCTCGGTTTCGAGCCGATGCTGCGCATCTCCGTCTTCATGAACGTCTTCAATTGTCACGTGAACCGCGCCCCCATGCGCGGCACCATCACGCGCATCGCCTACCGCGCCGGACAGTTCGTCAATGCCGAACTCGACAAGGCCAGCAGCGACAACGAGCGCAACGGCCTCGTCATCGAGACCGCCCATGGCGCCATCGGCACGGTGCAGATCGCCGGCCTCGTTGCCCGGCGCATCATCTGCTGGTCGTCGCAGGGCGAGCAGCTGCAGGCAGGCCAGCGATTCGGCCTCATCCGCTTCGGTTCGCGCCTCGACGTCTTCCTGCCGGCCGGCGCCGAGCCGCGCGTCAGCCTCGGACAGCTCGCCATCGCCGGCGAGACCGTGCTGGCCGAGTTCGGCTCCGAAAAGGGCCCGACGCTCGGTCGCCGCGACTGACATCAAGGTGATGCCCGATCAAGCCGCTTTGATCGGGTATGACGTGAGACCGCGCTGGAACGCTTCCGCCGCCGCGCTATGTTGAACTGCAATTCTTCCGCAGGGACCATCCGTCCCGCCGTGCTCCCGAGGACCCAAGCGCCATGGATACGACGCCGTTTCCCCCCTTCGAGCCGAACGGGCCGAAAGACGACGAGGCCCGCGGCCCGCGCCTGCGGGAGATCCCGCTGCGTCTGCTCATTCCCAACCTGATCACGGTGCTGGCCATCTGCGCCGGCCTTACCGGCGTGCGGCTTGCCTTCGAAGGCCGGTTCGAGCTGGCGGTGGCCATGGTGCTGGTGGCGGCCTTTCTCGACGGCGTCGATGGCCGCATCGCCCGCCTCCTGAAGGCCACGTCGAAATTCGGCGTACAGATGGATTCGCTCGCCGATATCGTCAATTTCGGCGTCGCCCCGGCACTGGTGCTGTTTGCCTATGTGCTGGACGAAGCCAAGTCGATCGGCTGGATCGCCGCCCTGATCTACGTCATCGCCGCCGGCCTGCGGCTAGCCCGTTTCAACGTGATGGCCGAACGCGATATCAAGGCGAAGTGGCAGTCCGAATATTTCGTCGGCGTTCCCGCACCGGCCGGCGCCATGCTCGTGCTTCTGCCGGTCTATCTCGGCCTCATCGGCGTCGAGCCCAACCGCACCATGGGCCTCATCTTTTCGGCCTATACGCTGCTCATCGCCTTCCTGCTTGTCAGCCGCTTACCCGTCTGGTCCGGCAAATCGGAAAACCGCGTCCGCCGCGATCTCGTTCTCCCGGTCATCCTGGCCGTGGTGATCTACGTCGCGACCCTGATGAGCTTCACCTGGGAAACCATGGTGATCACCGCCATCGCCTATCTCGCCACACTCCCCTTCGGTGCCCGCGCCTGGAAAAAGAAGTACGGCAGCAAGTGGCCGGAGCACCCGGAAGGCGTCAGGGACGACGGCCTGCCGGGGCAATAAATGAGCAGGCCGAGGTGAGGCAGCAAGAGGGAATTTGGCCCATGAAGTTCGGCTACACGATTACCTACGTCCCCGACGTCGCAGCCTCTCTCGACTTTTTTGAGAAGGCGTTCGGCTTCCCCGTCAAGTTCCTGCATGAGGGCGGGGACTACGGCGAACTGGAGACGGGTGAGACGACGCTGGCCTTCGCCTCGACCCATCTCGCCTCTGCCCATTTTCCCGAGGGCTATGTCCTCGCGCACGCCTCGAAGCATCCTCTCGGGATGGAGATCGCTCTCGTCACCGACGATGTGGCCGTGGCCCATGCCCGAGCATTGACATGCGGTGCGCAGGAGATCAGTTCGCCGACGAAGCAGCCCTGGGGTCAGTTCGTTTCCTATGTCAGGTGTCCCGATGGTTTGCTGGTGGAGCTGTGCACCCCAGTCTCCGGATAATCAGTCGGCGATGACGCTCAAGATGGTGCGTGAAGCACCCCACGCGCCGTATCGACCACCGCCCGCGTCAGCGTGGTCAACTGGTCTGCCGCAAGCCGATTGATCTGCCAGAACAACGGAACATCCAGCGGCGTGTCTGGGATAAGCTCGACCAGACGGCCGCTGGCGAGGTGTTCTGCGACGAGGATCTCGGGATTCATGCCCCACCCCATTCCGGACAGGCTTGCCTCCACGAAACTCTGCGTCGAAGGCAGCCAGTGGGTGGGGCACACCGGGTCCTCGCCGAGCGCCTGCCGGAGCCATCGGCTCTGAAGCCGGTCCTTGTGGTTGAAGGTCAGCGCCGGCGCCTGGGCGAAGGCGGATGGCGTCATGCCGCCGTCGAAATACCGTTCCACGAAATCCGCGCTCGCCGTCGCCCGATACCGCAACGCGCCGAGCGGCGTGCGGCGACAGCCGGAAATCGGTGCTTCCAGCGACGTGACGGCCGCCAGCACGCGCCCCTGTTGCAGCCACTCGGCCGTATGGTCCTGATCATCAACCGCAATGTTGAGGAGATGCGGCGCCTCGCGTGAAAAGACCGAGGCCGCCGTCAGGAACCATGTGGCAAGGCTGTCGGCATTGGTGGCGATGTGAAGGGTGACGCGGGCGCTGGGCGAAAGCGGATCGGCAAGTGCTGGCAAGTGGCTGAAGAGCTCGCTTTCCAGCATGCCCACCGTCTCCATGTGCCGGCAGAGCCACGCCCCCTTCTCGGTCGCGGCGCAGGGCGAACCGCGGATGATGAGCGCCGTCCCCAGGCGCTCTTCCAATGCTTTCACGCGCTGCGAGATGGCGGACGGCGTGACGTTCAACAACCGCGCCGCCTTTTCAAAGCTTCCCGTCTGTACGACGGCAGACACCGCACGAAGGGAGATATAGTCGAGCGCCATTAGGTGTCCTTCATCAAGATTAGGATCTTTAACTATCCTAATTTGAGACTCAGCGCTATCGAAGCTCACACCACTCGGGAGAGATCAATGCCGCCTGCCTCACTGCTCGACGACATGACCCTGAGCGCTTTCACGACCGGTCTCGTCATGGGCCTCACCCTCATCGTCGCCATCGGCGCACAGAACGCTTTCGTGCTGCGGCAGGGTTTGCGCAACGAGCACATCTTCGCGGTCTGCCTCGCCTGTGCCGTGTCCGATGCTGCCCTGATCGCCCTGGGTGTCACGAGCTTCCGCCAGATCGCGCAGATCCTGCCGGGGATCGACCCGTTCATGCGCTATGGTGGCGCCGCGTTCCTGTTCGTCTACGGTGCACGCAGCCTCCTGTCGGCCATTCGCGCTTCGGGTGCTCTCGATATTTCAGGGCAGACGGGCCGCGGCCTTGGCGTCACGCTGGCCACCTGTCTAGCCCTTACCTGGCTCAACCCGCACGTCTATCTGGACACCGTCGTCCTGCTCGGCACCATTTCGACGCGGTTTCCCGGTGCGCAGGGCGCGTTTGCAGCCGGCGCGATGTCCGCATCGTTCCTGTTCTTCTTCTCGCTCGGCTACGGTGCTCGCCGCCTGCGGCCGCTCTTCGAGAAGCCGGCGGCATGGCGCATCCTGGAGGCGATTATCGGCATCGTGATGTTCGCGATCGCGCTGAGGCTTGTGATGGGATTGTAGCGGCTATTCCGGCAGGCGATAATCCACGATCCGCTTCTCGCGAACCACGAACAGCTTGCCGGTCTCGGTCTGGTCCGGCCCGACGAGCGGCAGCAGTGCGCGGGCGATCTCGGACGGGTGCGGGACGGTTTCCGGATCCTCGCCCGGCATGGCCTGCGCCCGCATGGCCGTGCGCGTACCACCCGGATCGACCGAGAGGATGCGCAACGGCAGGCGTTGGGTTTCCCCGGCCCATGTCCGCGCCAGCGCCTCGACGGCCGCTTTGGAGGCGGAGTAGGGGCCCCAGAACGGTTTGCACTTGTGCGCGGCCGACGAGGAGAGGATGAGCGCACGCCCGGCATCCGACTGGATCATCAGCGGCTCCACCGTGCGGATCAGTCGCCACGTCGCGGTGACATTGATCGTCATCACCTTTTCGAACACCTTCGCCTCGACATGGCCGATCGGCGAGATCGTGCCGAGCACGCCGGCATTGGCGACGAGAATGTCGAGCCGGCCCCAGCGCTCGTGGATCGCCGCACCCAGCCGGTCGATCGCCTCCATATCGGCAAGATCGAACGGCACCAGCGTGAGCGGAAGGCCGCCCTCGGCCTTGACCGCATCGTCCAGCTCTTCGAGGCCGCCGACGGTCCGCGCGCAGGCGATCACCTGTGCGCCGGCACGTGCCAACTCAAGCGCCGTGAAATAGCCGATGCCGCGCGAGGCGCCGGTAACGAGGGCAATGCGCCCCTTCAGGTCGATCGGGTTCATGCGTCAGCCGTTGCTCGCCATGACGGACAGCTTGCGGACGTTGCTGGTCCCCTCGCGATCGAGAAGGCGCGTCGGATAATCGCCCGTGAAGTAATGGTCGGTGAACTGCGGCGCCTTCGGGTTGCGCGGCTCGCCGCCGACAGCCCGGTAGAGACCGTCGATCGACAGGAACTCCAGCGAATCCGCGCCGATGAAGGCGCACATGGAGGCTAGGTCCGCATGCTGGTTGGCCAGCAGCTTCTCGGCGTCCGGCGTATCGATCCCGTAGAAATCCGGATGGTAGATCATCGGGCTTGCGACGCGGATATGCACTTCCAGCGCACCCGCCTCGCGGATCATCTGGACGATCTTCAGCGAGGTCGTGCCGCGCACGATCGAATCGTCGATCAGAACGACCCGCTTGCCCTCGATCATCGCGCGGTTGGCGGAGTGCTTCAGCTTCACGCCGAAGGCGCGGATCGACTGGGTCGGTTCGATGAAGGTACGCCCGACATAATGGTTGCGGATGATGCCGAGTTCGAACGGAATGCCGCTCGCCTGTGCAAAGCCGATCGCCGCCGGGGTGCCGCCATCGGGAACGGGTACGACGACATCCGCCTCGACCGGGGCTTCCTTGGCGAGGTTGATGCCCATGTTCTTGCGGGCGACATAGACGTTACGGCCGCCGACGACCGAATCGGGCCGGGCGAAATAGACATATTCGAACAGGCAGAGCCGCTCCGGCATCGGCGCTTCCGCCTTGCGCGATTCGATGCTGATCGAACCATCCGGCTGGATCTCGCAGATCACGACCTCGCCATTCTCGACATCACGCACGAACTTCGCGCCGATGATGTCGAGCGCGCAGGTCTCGGAAGCAAAGATCGGCTTGCCGTCGAGTTCGCCCATCACGAGCGGGCGGATGCCGTAGGGATCGCGCGCCGCCATCAGCTTGGTGCGGGTCACGGCGAGCATCGAGTAGCCGCCCTCGACCTGGCGAATCGCATCGACGAAACGCTCGCCGGAGCCGGCATGCTTGGAGCGGGCGATGAGGTGCAGCACGACTTCGGTATCCGAGGTCGATTGACAGATGGCGCCATCGGCGATCAGCTGGCGGCGCAGCGTCAGGCCGTTGGTCAGGTTGCCGTTATGCGCGATCGCGATACCGCCGACCTCGAGCTCGGCAAACAGCGGCTGCACGTTGCGCAGCGCCACTTCGCCGGTCGTCGAGTAGCGCGTATGGCCAATGCCGATGAAGCCCGGCAGTTTGGCGAGCGTGGCGGGATCCGTGTAGTGGTCGCCGACGAGGCCCATCCGCTTTTCTGTGTAGAACTGCCGCCCGTCGAAGGTGACGATGCCGGCCGCTTCCTGTCCGCGATGCTGCAGCGCGTGCAGGCCGAGCGCCGTCAGCGTGGCGGCGTCCTCATGCCCGAGGATACCGAAAACGCCGCACTCTTCGTGCAGCGTATCGCCGTCCATCTCGTCATGGATCTCGGTCGCACGCAGGTTTTTGGCGGCGGCAGTGGGGGACTGGGGCAGGGTCATCGCGGTATCACCTTTTTCTCGGCGGGTGCGGTTGGCATATCGTAGCGCGTCATCGCGCCTTCAACCAGTAATACCGGCGAAAAGAGCGATGAAACGACAACAGCCCGCAAAGCGGGCTGGCATCTCTGGCGCAGGCGCGTCAGTTGTTGGTCGTCGGCGCAGCGGGCGCAAGGGCCGGCGCATCGTCGGATGGCACCGGCTCGTTCGGCGGCGTCGTCCCGTCCAGCTCGCCTTCGGGCGTCGGCTTGCCGGTCAGGCGGTTCACCACGGTCGTGCCGACATCTTCCGGAAGCAGCGCTACGAGCTTCGTGCCGAGATTGTCGAGCAGCGGCTTCGATTTCGCCTGGATGACCCAGGTTGGCTGCTGCTCGGGCTTCACGATCCAGTTGAAGAACAGCATGGCGACGACGATCAGAAGAACGCCGCGCGCCGCGCCGAACAGGAAGCCGAGCGTGCGATCGAGCGCGCCGATGCGGCTGTCGATGATGAAGTCCGCGATCCGCATGGTGATGAAGGAGATGATGATCAGGGCGACGAGGAAGATGACGCCGGCCGAACCGGCCGTGGCGATGGCATCGCTCGTCGTGTACTGCGCGGCATAGGGCTTCAGGTAGGGATAAAGGAAATAGGCGGACGCTGCGGCGCCGAGCCAGCTGGCGACCGAAAGCACCTCGCGCGAGAAGCCGCGGACCATCGCAAGGACGGCCGAGAACAGCGCGACACCGATCACGATCCCGTCGAGAATGGTTATGGGCATGGTCGTCCTACTCCGAACAAGCGCCAGGCGGGGTCCGCACCGGGGCATCTGCAGTCATCGCACGTGAACCCGGCTCCGATCTCTCGCGGAACCGGACGCAGCATCTATACCGAAACGGCGGCCGTGTCCCGATATGCTTTGGCCCGAGATTATCGGGCCGTGGCCGAGCGACCGTCTTGCGGTGTCCCGCCGTCCGGTCAGTCGTCCTCATCCGTCTGGCGCAGAGCACCCTTGGCACCGGCGATGCGCGCGACCAGATCCGGCAGGCTCTCCATCTCGCTCCACACCATCCCCGAGCCCTTGGGCAGATCGGGGGAGGCGGAAGGCAGGACAGCTTGCGAGAAGCCGAGTTTCTCGGATTCCTTCAGGCGCTGGGCCGTATGCGCAACCGGCCGGATGGCCCCGGACAGGCTGATTTCGCCGAAATAAACGCAATCGGTGGGAAGGGCAAGACCGGCAAGCGAGGAAACCAGTGCGGAAGCCACGGCAAGGTCCGCCGCGGGCTCCGCGATACGGTATCCGCCGGCCACGTTGAGGTAGACGTCGTGCTGCCCGAGCCGCACGCCACAATGGGCTTCCAGCACCGCGAGAATCATCGACAGCCGCGCTGAATCCCAACCCACCACAGCGCGGCGTGGCGTTCCGAGCGAGGTCGGCGCCACCAGTGCCTGCACTTCCACCAGCACCGGCCGCGTGCCTTCCATGCCGGCGAACACGGCAGCACCCGGCGATTTCGCATTGCGCTCGCCGAGGAAAAGCTCTGAGGGATTGGTGACCTCGCGCAGGCCCTTGTCCGACATCTCGAACACGCCGATCTCGTCCGTCGGCCCGAAGCGGTTCTTTACCGTGCGCAGAATGCGGTAATGATGCCCACGGTCGCCCTCGAAATAGAGGACGGCATCGACCATGTGCTCAACCACACGCGGACCGGCGATCTGGCCTTCCTTGGTGACGTGGCCGACGAGCACGACGGTGGCGCCGGTCTGCTTGGCGAAGCGGATCATCGCCTGCACGCCGGTGCGAACCTGCGTCACCGTGCCCGGCGCCGAATCGACGACGTCGCTCCACAGCGTCTGAATGGAATCGACGATGAAGAGATCCGGTCGCTTGCCCTCCGACACCGTCGCGAGGATGTCCTCGACATTGGTCTCGGCGGCCAGCAGCACGTCGGTATCCGCAGCGCCGAGCCGCTGGGCCCGCAGCCGCACCTGCGCCACGGCTTCTTCGCCCGAGACATAGATGATACGATGGCCGTTGCGCGAAAGAGCTGCCGCCGCCTGCATGAGAACCGTGGATTTGCCGATGCCCGGATCGCCGCCGATCAGCACCGCCGACCCGCGCACGAAGCCGCCGCCGAGCGCCCGGTCGAACTCCGAGATACCGGTCGTGATGCGCGGCGCATCCTCCGTCTCGCCGGAAAGGGTGGTGAGCGCCACGGGACGCCCCTTCTTCGGCGTCTTGCCCGGCCCGCCGCCGATGCCGCCCAGCGGGTCCTCCTCGACGATGGTGTTCCACTGTCCGCAGCCCTCGCACTTTCCCACCCAGCGGGAGGTGACGGTGCCGCAATTCTGGCAGATGAAATTCGTTCTGGCCTTGGCCATTCAGTCGGTATCGCTTTCGGTAAAAGTTGAGGCGAAGATGGTCCGGCGTCCGTGAAGGACGCGCAGGACGTTGAGGTCTGTTTCAGTGACGAAAAAATAGATGCGGCGCTCGCGATAGACGAAATACCGCAGACCGAGAACGATGTCGCGGCTGGTGCCGATGAGGCCGAGGCCTGCCATCCTTTCGATGTGATCCGTCAGGTCGGTTATGAAAGCGTCGGCTGCGACCGGGTTCTCTTCTGCAATGTACTCAAAGGCGTCCGCCAGGTCTTTCAGTGCGCGACGGCTCATGTTCAGGCGCCGAGCGAGCATCTTGTCGTTTCCGTGCGAGTGCGAGGATATGTTTCTTCAGGTCGCCAACCTTCTCGAACGTGACGTACCGCCCTGCCTCGATACCGTCCTCGCCGATCTTGATGAGGCGCCGCAGTTCCTCGTCCTCTTCCCGCAGAACCTGAAGTCCGGCACGGATCACATCGTCGGCGGTGCGATAGGCACCCATCTGCAGCTGCCCTTCGATGAAGGCGCAATCTTCGTCGCTCAAATGGATGTCAGTCATTCTGATCTCCCTTTGTTCTCTTCTAGCGTATCTCAAACGGCATTCCAAGATGCCGCGTCAAACTTCCTCGTCGGCCTCGCGATAGGCGCGATCGTAGCGGTGGCCGAGGCTTGTCAGCAGTTCGTAGCCGATGGTTCCACCAGCCCGCGCGACGTCGTCGAGCGCGATGTTGCGTCCGAAGAGTTCGATGTAATCGCCTGCACGCACGGCATTTTCCGGCAGGTCCGTCACGTCGAACAGGCTGAGATCCATGGTGACGCGGCCGACATGGGGAATCCTGCGGCCATGCAGGAAGCCATAAGCGCCGGAGGGTGCCGCCTGCCGCAGGGCGACGCCGCTGCCGGAAACCGAGCGGTGGTAGCCATCGGCATAGCCGACCGAAGCGATGGCGATGCGGCTGTCGCGGGCAAAGGCGGCGGTGGCGCCGTAGCTCGCCGAACCGCCCTCCGCAACCGACCGCACCTGGATGATCCGCGCCTCCGCGGTCACGACCGGCGTCATCGGGTTGGCCATTCCGTTGACTGCCTCGCCGCCATAGGTGGCGATGCCCGGGCGGGTGAGGTCGAAATGATAGTCCGGCCCGAGATGAACGCCCGCGGAATTGGCAAGGCTCGCCTCGACGCCCTCGAAGGCCGTGCTGACCTCGCGGAAGGCCGCGAGCTGCCGCGCGTTAAGCGGGTGCGCGGGGTCGTCGGCGCAGGCGAGGTGGCTCATGACCAGCATCGGCGAGAAGCTTGCCGGGCGCGCCGGGTCGGAGGCGAGCGCCATCGCTTCTTCCATGGAAAGGCCGAGCCGGTTCATGCCGGTGTCCACATGCAGCACGCAAGGGTGATCGCCATGCTCGGAAAGGGCGGCCATGAAGAAGGCGAGCTGCTCCTCGGAATTGATGACGGGCACCAGCCCGTTTTCGAAGAACAGCGGCTCGATGCCGGGCCAGAGGCCGGCGAGCACATAGATGCGGCCCTCGGGCACCAGCGGGCGGAGGTCGACACCCTCTTCGGCATTCGCTACGAAGAAATCCCGCGCCCCGGCCCTGTAAAGCGTCTCCGCCGCCGCCTCGATCCCGATCCCATAGGCATCGGCCTTCAGCACGGCCGCCGCCCGCGCACGTCCCGACCGCGCCTTCATCTGGCGCCAGTTATCGGCCAGCGCCTGCAGGTCGATGGTCAGGCGGTTCGCCGCAGCGGAAAAGACGTCGTCCATGATACCCTCGGAAGTTTGCGGGGAGCGAGCCCATTGAATGCGGACACACTCTCAGGCCTCGCTCACCTCAGCGAGATAGCGCCATCCCCCATCCCGATCAATGCTCCTCGTACTGCGTGAACGAGGGGTCGGCGAGGTCGGTGAAGCGGGTGAATTCGGACTGGAAGGCGAGTTTTACCGTGCCGGTCGGTCCGTGGCGCTGCTTGGCGATGATGACGTCGGCGGTGCCCTTCACCTTCTCGAAGGTCTGCTTCCATTCCTCGTATTTCGGGTCGAACTCGTCGCGCGGCTCCATGTTCTTCACATAGTATTCCTCGCGGAACACGAAGAGCACGACGTCGGCGTCCTGCTCGATCGAGCCCGATTCGCGAAGGTCGGAGAGTTGCGGGCGCTTGTCTTCGCGGCTTTCCACCGCACGCGACAGCTGGGACAGCGCGATGATCGGAACGTTCAGCTCCTTGCCGAGCGCTTTCAGGCCCGTCGTGATCTGGGTGATTTCCTGCACGCGGTTCTCTCCGGATTTGCCGGCACCCGTCATCAGCTGGATATAGTCCACCACGAGGCAATCGAGCCCCCGCTGGCGCTTGAGGCGGCGTGCACGCGCGGAAAGCTGGGCGATCGAGATACCACCGGTCTGGTCGATATAGAGCGGCACCTTCTGCATCATCTGGGCGCAGGCGACCAGCTTTTCGAAGTCGTGCTCGGTGATTTCGCCGCGGCGGATCTTGGAGGAGGAGACTTCCGTCTGCTCGGAGATGATACGCGTCGCCAGCTGTTCGGACGACATTTCGAGCGAATAGAACCCGACGACGCCGCCATTCTTCGCCTTGTACGAGCCGTCCGCCTGGATCTCGGGCTCGTAGGAGGCCGCGATATTGTAGGCGATGTTGGTGGCGAGCGAGGTCTTGCCCATGCCGGGACGTCCGGCGAGCACGATCAAGTCGGAGCGCTGCAGGCCGCCCATCTTGCCGTCGAGCGAGTGGATGCCGGTGGAGATGCCCGACAGGTGGCCGTCGCGCTCGAAGGCCTGGCCGGCCATGTCGATCGCCAGCGCCACGGCGTCGTTGAACGCCTGGAAGCCGCCGTCGTAGCGGCCGGTTTCGGCCAGCTCGAACAGGCGTCGTTCGGCATCCTCGATCTGCCCCTGCGGCGGCATGTCCAAGGGCGCGTCGAAGGCGATGTTGACCATGTCCTCGCCGATGGTGATCAGCGAGCGGCGCAGCGCCAGATCGTAGATCGCCCGGCCGTAATCCTCGGCATTGATGATCGTCACGGCATTTGCGGCGAGCTGTGCCAGATACTGCGAAATCGTCATGTCGCCGACCTTCTGGTCGGGGGCAAGGAACGTCTTCACGGTCACGGGATGGGCGGTTTTGCCCATGCGAATGATGTCGCCTGCGACCTCGTAGATCTTGCGGTGCAGCGGCTCGTGCAGGTGCACCGGCTTCAGGAAGTCCGAGACGCGGTAGAAGGCGTCGTTGTTAACGAGGATCGCGCCGAGCAGGGCCTGTTCCGCCTCGATATTGCTCGGAGCTTCCCGGTACTGGGGTTCCATGGGCTGTTGGCTCATCGCCGCCACTCTGCGCGCTGCTTCATTCATCGTCATCTCTCGTCTGTACCGCTTGAGGGCCTGTGATTGGCTGATCGGGACACGGTGTCAAGCGATGGGGCCGCCTGTTACCGCTCTCCACAGCCGCAGGGAGGGTACGGTGGAAATCGGTCCCGTCTGCGCCATCTCTGCTTGACCGGCCACCGGATATGCCACGGCAGCGAATCGTTTCGGCAGGATACGCCAAACGACCGCCGCATGAAATGCGGTGGACAGCCCGATGACGGCTTGAAATGGCCGACGCTCTGTATTACTTCGACCACACATAGTTAGTACACTACTATTATGGAAAGAGTAGCAGTTGACCGATCTCGCAAATCGCGCTTTGTTCGATGCCCTGCAATCCGTGAACCGGAAGCTGCGCGCCGTCTTCGATGCCAAGGTCAAGGAGCGCGGGCTGACCCTGTCGCGGGCCCGCGCGCTGTTCGCGCTGTCGCGTCGTGACGGACTGAACCAGCGCGAGCTTGCCGAAGAGCTGGCGATCGAGACGCCCACGATCGTGCGGCTTCTGGACGGCATGGAGGCGCAGGGCTTCATCGAGCGCCGGGTGGAAAAGTCCGACCGGCGCGCCAAGCAGATCCACATGACGCCGATGGGGCGGGCGCTGGCTGAGGAGATCGAGGTCATCGCCTGCGGCATCCGCGCAGACCTCCTCTCCGGCGTCAGTCTTCAGGACAAGGAGACCGCGCTCGCGGTTATGACGGCGATGGCGGACAACATGATCCTGATCGGGCGGGAGAGCGTCTCGTGACCAGCACCATCACGTCCTCGATAGAGAACCGGCCGGCTTCCGAGCCCGAGATGCCAGCCCCCACACAGCCGGCAACCATACCGCAGCCAGCCGTGCACATCTCGCGCGGGCGCGCCTCGCTCTACATGTTCACATCCGTGCTGATGTTCCTGACGCAGGGCCTCGGCATGAACCTTTTGAACGCCAATCTCTACCAGCTTCAGGGCGCCTTCTCGGCGACCGTCAACGAACTCGCCTGGCTGTCGGCGGCCTATATGGCGCCCTATGCCAGCCTATCGGTCGCGCTCTTCAAGATCCGCACGCAATACGGCCTGCGCCGTTTTGCCGAACTCGGCATCCTCTGCTTCGTCTTTGCGGCTTTCGCCAATCTCTTCGTGTCCGACCTGCATTCCGCGTTGATCATCCGCTTCGTCAACGGCGTCGCGGCCGCGCCGCTCTCCACCATCGGCATTCTCTACATGCTGGAGGCGTTTCCGCCGGCGAAGAAACTTTCCATGGGCCTCAGCCTCGCGGTCATGAACACGCTGCTGTCGGCGCCCCTCGCGCGCATCATCTCGCCGGCGCTGATGGAATATGGCGGCTGGCGTGCGCTCTATACGTTCGAGGTGGCGCTGGCGCTGATCGCGCTGCCCTTCATCTACCTGTTGCCGGTCACAGCCCCGCCCCGTGCGAAAGTCATCCAAACGCTCGATATCTTCAGCTATCTCATCCTCGCGGGCGGCTTCGGCTGTCTCGCCATCCTCCTGTCGCTCGGGCGCTTCTACTGGTGGTTCGAGGCGCCTTGGCTCGGCGTGCTTCTGGCCTGCGCCATCGGCCTGCTCTCGGTCTTCGTCGCCATCGAGATCAACCGGTCACAGCCGATGCTCGACCTGCGCTGGATCTTCTCCTGGCCGAACATCCACATGGCCGGTGTCCTGATCCTGTTTCGCACCGTCTCCTCCGAGCAGACGACGACGGTCTCGGGCTTCTATCAGCAGATCGGCCTGCTAAACGACCAGACGATGCTGCTCTATGCGATCGTGCTCGCGGCCTCGGTCGCAGCGGGGCTGTTCTGCACCTTCCTCATGGTGAAGAAACAGCTCGATCTCGCCCATGTCATCGCGCTGCTTCTCATCGGCGCCGGTGCCTGGCTCGACAGCCAGTCGACCAACCTGACCCGGCCGGAGCAGATGTATCTGAGTCAAGCTCTGGTGGCGGCGGGCGCCGCGATGTTCCTGCCACCGGTGATGACGACGGGTTTCGGCGCAGCACTCGCCAAGGGACCCATCTACGTCGTCAATTTCATCGTTATCTTCCTGTTCACCCAGAGCCTCGGCAGCTTGATGGCCTCGGCCGCGCTCGGCACCTTCGTCACCATTCGCGAGAAATTCCACTCCAACCTTCTGGCCGAGCAGATCATGCTGTCGGACCCGCTGGTCGCCAACCGCGTGACGCAGCTGGCCGGCTCTTACGGCAAAGTCATCACCGACAAGACGCTTCTGAATGCCGAGGGACTGCAGCTTCTGACACAACAGGTCAGTCGCGAGGCCTATGTGCTCGCCTATAACGATGCGTTCTTCGTCATCTTTATCGGCTGTGCGATTTCGCTCGCCATTCTCGTCAGTCACCTGATCTGGCGCCGTCTGGTCGCCTCTTCCGACCCGGCAGCCGTCCTGGCCTGATTTCAACATCCTTTCATTGAAGCCGCCTTCAAACAGAGTCCACCATGTCCAAGTTCACCCGCTCTCCCGTTACCATCCTCGTCCTCCTCGCCGGCGTCATCGGCGTCCTGCTGGTGCTCTATGCCTGGCGGTTGCCGCCCTTCGTGACCTCGGTGGAAACCACGGACAACGCCTATGTCAAAGGCTACGTCACCATCATGAGCCCGCAGGTCGCGGGCTATGTGGTGGAGGTTCCCGTTCGCGATTATCAGGCGGTGAAGGAAGGCGACGTGCTCGCCCGCATCGACGATCGCATCTACCAGCAGAAGGTGGCGCAAGCTCGCGCGACGCTTGCCGGACAGAAGGCGGCGCTCGACAATTCGCGCCAGCAGGAAGCCTCCGCCAAGGCCAGCATCGCCTCCAGCGATGCGCAGGTTCTCGGGGCGAAAGCCGCCTTGCGCAGGGCGGAGCTGGCCTCCGAACGCGTGAACCAGCTGGCGGCGCGCAGCGTTGCCTCCACCAGCGAGGTCGAGTCGGCGCAGGCGACATTCGAGCAGGCAAAAGCGGCGGAAGCGCAGGCCGAGGCCGCGGTCGAGGTCAACCGCCAGGCGCTCGCCACCATCATCGTCAACCGCGGTTCCCTGCAGGCCGCCGTGGCGGGCGCTGAAGCGTCCGTCGAGCTTGCGGAGATCGACCTTGCAAATACCGCTATCCGTGCGCCCCGCGACGGGCATCTCGGCGAAGTCGGCGTTCGTCTCGGACAATATGTGACGGCCGGAACCCAGCTGATGTCGGTGGTGCCGAGCGAGCTTTGGGTGGTTGCCAACTACAAGGAAACCCAGCTTGACGGCATGAAGGTCGGCCAGCCTGTCACCTTCTCGGTCGATGCGCTGGAGCACCAGAGGCTGACCGGTCATGTGCAGCGCTTCTCGCCGGCCGCCGGCTCCGAGTTCAGCGTCATCCGTCCCGACAACGCTACGGGCAACTTCACCAAGATCGCCCAGCGCGTCGGTGTCCGCATCTCCATCGACCCGGGCCAGGCGGCGGCCGAACGGCTCGCCCCCGGCCTGTCGGTCGTCGTGCGCATCGACAAGTCGCTCGATCCCGATGCGAAGATCGCAGACGCCGAGTGACGGCGTCATAATAAGGCATGGCTGAAACGACAAAGGCCCCGGAGCGGCGAACGCTCCGGGGCCTTTGTCATGATCGATTCGCGAAGGCTTATTCTTCGTCGTTGTCGAATTCGGCTTCCGGGTTGAAGAAGTCTTCCGGACGCAGGGCATCTTCGTCGACGCCGTAGATGGCATCGGCGGAGTTGAGGTTTTCACCCTTGGCCTGGCGCTCGGCTTCGTCGGCCGAACGGGCAACGTTCATCGTGACCGTGATCTCGACTTCGGCATGCAGGTGGATCTTGACCGGGTGCAGGCCGATCGACTTGATCGGGTTGTTCAGGTCGACCTGGTTACGGCCGACGTTGAAGCCTTCGGCAGCAACCACTTCGGCAACGTCGCGAGCCGCGACCGAACCGTAGAGCTGGCCGGTTTCGCCGGCGGAGCGAACGACGTTAAAGCTCTTGCCGTCGAGCTGTTCGGCAACCGCCTGGGCTTCCGACTTGCGCTCGAGGTTGCGGGCTTCGAGCGTTGCGCGCTCGCTTTCGAAACGGGCCTTGTTGCCGGCATTGGCGCGCAGCGCCTTGCCGAGCGGCAGCAGGTAGTTACGGGCAAAGCCGTCCTTGACCTTGACCGTTTCGCCCATCTGGCCGAGCTTTGCTACGCGTTCGAGAAGAATGACATCCATGGTTTTGTCCTTTCAGGTATCAGGTTTCTTGAGTTTATTCAGGCGTCTTTCCCGTCGGCTTTCCCGGAGACAGCGCGATCGCTCGGCGTGTGTCCATGAGGCCCGACAGGAGGAAGAAGAAGGCGGGAATGGTGAAGAGCAGCACGGAGAGGTAGCCGAGCCACAGCACCGGTAGCCGCCAGGACTTGCCGCGGGTGCGGAAGTGGAAGACGGCGAAGCCGGAGAGCAGGAAGCCGGCGCCGAACGTGCCGCAGACGAGAGCACCCACGGCACCCGCCGCACCACCGGCAAAGGTCAGCACAAGCCCGCCGAGAAAGGCGAAGATGGCGAAGCGATGCATCCGCAACGTCGAGGGAATATCCTCGCGGGGACGCAGGCTGCGACCGGACATCTGTACGATGCGCGTTGCCGTGTAATAGGCCGCAAACAACATCAATACCCAGAGCGCACCCTGAACCATCGGCAGCGCGACGCTGAAGACGGCCTTGATCTGCGCGAGAGCGGCGGGATCCGGATTGTAGGTCGGTTCCTGGCTCTTCAGCGCTTCGATAACCATATCGACCATGCCGGCCGCGGTTTCCGTGCTGTAGCCAAGCACGACGCCGATGATCAGCATGCCCCCGGCAACGAGCCCGGAAAGATGGGTGAGGATATCGGAGAGCGGATACCACGCCATGGCGTCGTCGGGGCCGCCGATCTCGCTTGCCGGCCGCGCAAGGTTTGCCAGATGCGACAGCCAAGCGGCGGGGATGAGCGTGACGACGAGAATAAGCAGCGCGAAATAAGGAGAGACGGCAATGGCCGCAAGAAAACCCGCAACGACGACGGCGACGATGGCAGCCGCATTGCCCCAGCCGAGCCCGGCGATCAGGATCGGCAGCGCAGAGGCGGCATAGAGAACGATGGCGAGCGAGGAGGGCGTGGTTGCGCCGAACGACAGGAACGCGGCGGTAACGCCGGCCAGAATGCCGGTGAGCAACGATGTCCTGTTGATGGCTGTCACGTGTCGCTGTCCTGCTCTTCGGCAGTTAGAGGACTTGACGTCCCCAACATGGGTTTTGGCGCTCGAAGCGCTCAGGTCCGATCCGCGCCCATCGCGGAAGGGAGAAAGCGGCCGATCCGGGATCGGCCGCTTTCGTCAATAAAAGCCTGACTTACGAAAGAACGTAGGGCAGGAGGCCGAGGAAACGGGCGCGCTTGATGGCCTGGGCCAGTTCGCGCTGCTTCTTCTGGGAAACGGCGGTGATGCGCGAAGGTACGATCTTGCCGCGCTCGGAAATGTAGCGCTGCAGGAGGCGTACGTCCTTGTAGTCGATCCGCGGAGCGTTTGCGCCCGAGAAGGGGCAGGTCTTGCGGCGGCGATGGAAGGGGCGGCGTGCCGGAGCGGAGGAGATGTCAGCCATTGTCTATAATCCCTTCGATCTTAAACGCGGTCTTCGCGCGGACGGCGCGGACGGTCTTCACGGTCGCCATCGCGGCGCGGACGGTCGCCGAAGCCACGGTCCGGACGGTCGCCGTCACGGCGCGGACGGTCGTCGCGGTCGCGCTTCTGCATCATGGCGGACGGGCCGTCTTCATGCTTTTCGACAGCGATGGTCATGTAGCGAAGAACGTCTTCGTTAATGCGCATCTGGCGCTCGACTTCGTGGACGGCCGGTGCCGGAGCATCGATGTCCATGAGGACGTAGTGAGCCTTGCGGTTCTTGGCGATACGGTAGGTGAGGGACTTGAGGCCCCAGTTTTCCACCCGGCCGACCTTGCCGCCATTGGCTTCGATCACACCCTTGTACTGTTCGACGAGGGCTTCGACCTGCTGTGCGGACACGTCCTGGCGGGCCAGGAACACATGTTCATAGAGAGCCATGATTGGCTTACCTTTCTTGCGTTTAACGTCACCCGGCAACGGCGCTAAGCCTCAACGACTGTTCTTAAAGACGCGCGAGCGCCGGCAAGAAAGTGTTGTTTCGAGACGGTCGAGAGCGGAGACACGGGAGGCTGGATCCCTTCAGGATCCCGACAGGCACTACAAGAGCGCCGGCCCTCCGTTCAGCCACCAGCCAGATAACCGGGTGTTTCGAACACGGCGGCTTATACGCGGATTCTCCGGAATTGCAAGACCGGAGATCCACGTATCGAGAGCGCGCTGTTAACGTGGGCGCAGGATGCCGATCAGATCGGCATCGGGTAGAGGCGGTGGATCCGGCGAATGCCGTTGACCAGTTCCGGTGTCAGCACGAGATCGGCGGCGCCGAGATTGATCTCCAACTGCTCCATCGACGTCGCGCCGATGATGGCGGAGGTCGTGAAGGGGCGCGCGAGCACGAAGGCGAGCGCCAGCTGCGATGGGTCGATGCCGTGGTCGCGGGCGAGCGCCACATAGGCCTCGACGGCCGGCTCCTGATGCGGTGTGAAGCGACCGCCGAGATCGCCATTGATCGACAGGCGGCTGCCATCCGGCCGCGATCCACCGATATATTTGCCCGACAGAAGGCCGGCAGCAAGCGGAGAGTAGGCAAGAAGCCCGACCGATTCGTGATGCGACAGCTCGGCAAAGTCGAGATCATGCGGGCGATACAGAAGATTGTACTCGTTCTGCGCGGAGGCGACGCGTGTCAGCCCGTGGCGCTCGGCGAGATCGAGCAGCTTCTGCGTGCCCCAGACCGTATCGTTGGAGACGCCGATCGCCCGGATCTTGCCCGCCTTCACCTGTGCATCCAGCGCATGCAGCAGCGCGCCGAGATCCTCGACCACCTTGTCGGTGTCCTGCTTGCTCGGATCGTAGCTCCAAGAATTGCGGAAGTGATAATGTCCGCGGTTCGGCCAGTGCAGCTGGTAGAGATCGACATGATCCGTCTGCAGCCGCTGCAGGCTGGCGTCGAGCGCCGTCGCGATGCTGTCCGCCGTCATCGGCCCGCCGCCGCGAATGTAGTTGCGACCCGACCCGGCGATCTTCGTCGCGAGCACGATCCGGTCGCGGTTGCCGCGCTCCGCCATCCAGTTTCCGATGATCCGCTCGGTCCCGCCATAGGTCTCTTCCGACAGTGGCGTCGTCGGATAAAGCTCCGCCGTGTCAATGAAGTTCACCCCGGCCTCGACCGAGGCGTCGAGCTGGGCGAAAGCCTCGTCCTGCGTGTTCTGCGATCCCCACGTCATGGTCCCCAGGCAAATGGTGGAGACCTCGATGCCGGTGCGGCCGAGTTGTTTGTACTGCATGAAGGAATGACCTTGTCGAACGCGACCGGAGACCCGGCCCCTTGTGATCCACGAAAGAGGCTGGCGCCCCTGCTGCGACGCAACATAATCGGCATGGAGGCAAGGTCAAGCGCTTCGGAAGACCCCGTCGAAGTCTCGCGATTCCTTCACGAGGTCGTGCTTCCGCAATGCCGTTTCCCCTCGCTGCTTGACTTCCAGAGCCTTAATGTGAATGGAGAAGCCAAAAATTCAGGAGGTTCCTCATGGCGATCGCGTTTACGTTTCCGGGGCAGGGCAGTCAGGCGGTTGGCATGGGGCGGGATCTGGCGGAGGCTTTTCCCGAAGCGTCCGCGGTTTTTGCCGAGGTTGACGATGCGCTGGGCGAGAAGCTGTCCGATGTGATGTGGAACGGGCCGGAGGATCAGCTGACGCTGACGGCGAATGCACAGCCGGCACTGATGGCCGTCTCGGTCGCGGCGATCCGGGTTCTGGAAGCGCGCGGGCTCGATCTCGCAAAGCATGTCGATTTCGTCGCCGGCCACTCGCTCGGCGAATATTCGGCCCTCTGCGCCGCCGGCACCTTCTCGCTGGGCGATACCGCCCGCCTCCTGCGGATTCGCGGCAATGCCATGCAGGCGGCCGTGCCCGTGGGCAAGGGCGCGATGGCGGCGATCATCGGGCTCGATCATGACGCCGTCCAGGCGCTCTGTGCCGAAATGTCGGAGATCGGCCCCTGCCAGATCGCCAACGACAATGGCGGCGGGCAGATCGTGATTTCCGGCGACAGGCAAGCCGTGGAAAAGGCCGCCAAGCAGGCAAGCGAGAACGGTGCGAAGCGCGCCATCATCCTGCCTGTGTCCGCTCCGTTCCATTCGGCTCTGATGGCGCCGGCAGCCGATGCCATGCGCGAGGCGCTGGCCAAGGTCGAGCGCCGCGATCCCGTGGTGCCGCTCATCGCCAACGTGCGTGCCGCTCCGGTCACCTCGGCCGACGAGATCGTCGATCTCCTGGTCGAGCAGGTGACGGGACAGGTGCGCTGGCGCGAAACCGTGGAATGGTTCGGCGCAAATCGTGTGACGACCCTCTACGAGGTCGGTTCCGGCAAGGTCCTGACCGGGCTCGCACGCCGCATCGACAAATCCGTCACGGGGCTTGCGGTCAATTCGCCGGCCGATATCGAGGCCGTTCTCGCGGCTGTGCTCTGAACGCTCGCGGTTGCGGGCAGGTGATCCCGACGTCGGCTGAGACGCCGCCTTAGGGAATCGAAGATAAAGGAAGATGATCATGCTCGACCTGACAGGCCGTAAAGCCTTGGTGACCGGCGCCTCCGGCGGCATCGGCGAAGAAATTGCCCGTATCCTGCATGCGCAGGGCGCGACCGTCGGTCTGCACGGTACCCGCGTCGAAAAGCTGGAAGAACTCGGCAATGCGCTCGGCGAGCGCGTGCACCTGTTCCCGGCCAACCTGTCGGATCGGGACGCCGTGAAGGCGCTGGGCGAAAAGGCCGAGAGCGAACTCGGCGGCGTCGACATTCTCGTCAACAATGCAGGCATCACCAAGGACGGCCTGTTCGTCCGCATGAGCGATGCCGACTGGGATGCCGTACTGGAGGTCAACCTGACCGCCGTGTTCCGTCTGACCCGCGAGCTGACCCACCCGATGATGCGCCGCCGCCATGGCCGCATCATCAACATCACTTCCATCGTCGGCGTCACCGGAAATCCGGGGCAGGCGAACTATTGCGCCGCCAAGGCCGGCATGATCGGCTTTTCCAAGTCGCTGGCCCAGGAAATCGCGACCCGCAACGTGACGGTCAACTGTGTCGCCCCGGGCTTCATCGAAAGCGCGATGACCGGCAAGCTGAACGACAAGCAGAAGGACGCCATCATGGGGGCCATCCCGATGAAGCGCATGGGCACCGGTGCCGAGGTGGCAAGCGCCGTCGCCTATCTCGCGTCCAACGAGGCCGCTTACGTCACCGGCCAGACGATCCACGTCAATGGTGGCATGGCGATGATCTGAGTCGGGTGCGGGAAGGACCGATCGCGGGTAGCGAAATTGCCCGTAAATGCTTGTTGAGCAAGGATTGGCGTCCCAAATTCGGACTTTGCGCGGCCGTTAAACCGTGTTAATCGGGCCGTAGTGGTCTGGACGGCGCGGGGCTTTCGCCCTTTGCCGCACGGTCCGAACGGATCACGGAGAAGACGCGGATGCCGGCTCGCTGGAGCCCGTCCGGGCTCTCCCGGTTTGAAAGATTGCCGGTTGAACCGCAGTGGTTTAACAGGCTTTGGCAAGGGAACGCTTTCGGGCGCCCCTGATAAAGAGAAAACGAAGGTCGAGGAATCCGACATGAGCGACATCGCAGAACGCGTAAAGAAAATTGTCATTGATCATCTTGGCGTCGATGCCGAAAAGGTAACTGAAGGCGCAAGCTTCATCGACGATCTCGGCGCGGACTCGCTCGACACGGTCGAACTGGTCATGGCCTTCGAAGAAGAATTCGGCGTTGAAATTCCGGACGACGCTGCCGATTCGATCCTGACCGTCGGCGACGCCGTCAAGTTCATCGAGAAGGCCCAGGCTTAATCGCCTAGTCTGAACGAACGGGTGCGGCGGGCGCGAAAGCAGCCCGCCCGCTCATCCCGGTGACGCCGGTTCTGGTCCTGCCAGGAGGCCGGTCTGTTCATCCGGACCTGGAAGAGCCCTCGGGCAGCCCGGATGTGGCTGCAGCCATCGGGGCAGACGCGACGAGGTCCCGCCGCGGGACCGGCTCCGTCGGCCGGCAGCGATCATTCGCGCCGGAGCATATCGAGACCTTACGAGGATGGATCGCGGTTCATGAGACGTGTCGTTATCACCGGTACCGGCATGGTATCGCCGCTGGGTTGCGGAACGGAAGCCAGCTGGGCGAGACTGATCGCCGGCGACAACGCCGCCCGTACCGTCACCGAGTTCGACGTTTCGGATCTCCCCGCCAAGATCGCCTGCCGCATTCCCTTCGGCGATGGTTCCAACGGCACGTTCAATGCCGATGACTGGATGGAACCGAAGGAACAGCGCAAGGTCGATCCCTTCATCATCTATGCCATGGCTGCGGCCGATATGGCTCTGGACGACGCGGGCTGGCACCCCAAGACCGACGACGACCAGATCGCCACGGGCGTGATGATCGGGTCCGGCATCGGCGGTCTCGAGGGCATCGTCGAGGGCGGCTACACGCTGCGCGACAAGGGCCCCCGCCGCGTTTCCCCCTTCTTCATTCCCGGCCGCCTGATCAACCTCGCCTCGGGCCAGGTCTCGATCCGCCACAAGCTGCGCGGCCCCAATCACTCCGTCGTCACCGCCTGTTCGACCGGCGCGCACGCCATCGGCGATGCCTCCCGGCTGATTGCGCTCGGCGATGCCGACGTCATGGTGGCTGGCGGCACGGAATCTCCCATCTCCCGCATCGCGCTTGCCGGCTTCGCCGCCTGCAAGGCGCTCTCGACCCAGCACAACGACGATCCGACCAAGGCCTCGCGCCCCTATGACAAGGACCGTGACGGCTTCGTCATGGGCGAGGGGGCCGGCATCGTCGTTCTGGAAGAACTCGAGCACGCCAAAGCGCGCGGCGCGAAGATCTATGCCGAGATCGTCGGCTACGGTCTCTCGGGCGACGCCTTCCACATCACCGCGCCGTCCGAGGACGGCGACGGGGCCTATCGCTGCATGAAGATGGCGCTGAAGCGCGCGGGCCTGCAGCCCTCCGATATCGACTACATCAACGCCCACGGCACCTCGACCATGGCCGACACGATCGAGCTTGGCGCCGTCGAACGGGTCGTTGGCGACAGTGCATCCGGCATCGCCATGTCCTCGACCAAGTCGGCGATCGGGCACCTGCTGGGGGCTGCCGGCTCTGTCGAGGCGATCTTCTGCGCGCTCGCCATTCGCGACAATATCGCGCCGCCGACGCTCAATCTCGACAACCCTTCTGTCGAGACGGCCATCGATCTCGTGCCGCATACGGCGCGCAAGAAGACAATCGATGTCGCGCTGTCGAACTCCTTCGGCTTCGGCGGCACCAATGCCACGCTGGTCATCCAGCGTTACGCCTGAGGCTCCTCGCGCAGACGTGATCGCAAACCGATCGTTGGCACCGGACGATATTGTCCGGTGCCAACGATCCGGTCCTGTTTTTCGCCGCATTGCTCGTCTCAAAACAGCTCCCTGATCCACCGCGACCGGCCGTCTTCAAGGGCTCGGTCGAATGCGGCAGGTCACCAGAATAGAGCACCGCAGGTCGGTGTCGTCTTTTGGCGAGAGACATGCTAGGGGTGGCCACGCTCGCGCACGGCGGCCCCGTCAGGCTGGCGGCCTGTCTCGATCGTTTTTTCGCTGTCCCGAACCTCTTCCGGAGTTCGCATCGGGAAGCGGGGCGTGCAGGATTGCGAACTCCGGATGCAGGACAGGCGTGAACGACGGACAAGAAAACAGCACGGCTCCGAGCGGCCGGAACGAGGGCGGCACCAAGGGGCCGATCATTCCGAAATCGCCGATCGAGGCTCTGCGACCGGAAAAGGTTCCGCAGCCCCCCAAGCGCTCGCGCAAGGCGCGCAGCCAGGTGGTCATCTTCCTCAACTTCCTGATGACGGTCATCGTCGTGCTGACGCTGGTGGCAGCAGGCACGGCCTATTACGCCATGACCTCCTACGAGGCACGGGGACCGCTTGTCGCCAACAGCAATTTCATCGTGCGCAACGGCGCCGGTATTGCCGAGATTGCCTCGAGCCTGGAGCGCAACCAGATCGTCTCCGACGGCCGTGTCTTCCGCTTCATGTCGGAAGCCTATCTGGATGACGAGACCCTGAAGGCGGGCGAGTACGAGATCAAGGCGGGCGCCTCGATGCAGGAGATCATGGAGCTTCTGAAGTCGGGCAAGTCGATCCTCTATTCGGCGTCCCTTCCCGAAGGGCTCACCGTTAAGCAGATGTTCCGCAAGCTGCAGGACGATCCGATCCTCGAAGGCGACCTGCCGGCAAACCTTCCGGCCGAGGGCACGTTGAGGCCGGATACCTACAAGTTTTCGCGCGGCACCAAGCGCGCCGAGATCGTCGCCCAGGCGACGGCCGCACAGAAGACCATCGTTGACCAGATCTGGGCGAAGCGCGACGAGAAGCTGCCGATCAAGACGCGGGAGGAGTTCGTCACGCTCGCCTCGATCGTGGAGAAGGAAACCGGCATCGCCGACGAGCGCTCGCGCGTCGCCTCGGTCTTCCTCAACCGCCTCGACAAGGGCATGCGGCTGCAGTCCGACCCGACGATCATCTACGGCATCTTTGGCGGCGAGGGGAAACCGGCGGATCGCCCGATCCTGCGCTCCGATCTCGAAAAGAAGACGCCTTACAACACCTATGTCATCAAGGGTCTGCCCCCGACGCCGATCGCCAATCCCGGCAGGGCCGCGCTGGAGGCTGTCGCCAATCCCTCGCGCACCGCCGATCTCTACTTCGTAGCGGATGGCACGGGCGGCCACGTCTTTGCGACCACGCTCGACGATCACAACGCCAATGTCCGCCGCTGGCGCAAGCTGGAAGCGGAGAAGGCCAGCGCCGCCAAGGCGGCCGGCGCGGCAGCTCCACCGGCAGACGCCGCAGAGGCGCCTGTCCAGAACTGAGTCTCCCCCAGGCCTTCCAAGCCTTACCTTTAACCCGGCCCCGGAACGTCACCTTGTGGATGACGCGTCGGGGCCGGGCCCGCTTTCGCAATAGGCCTTGCGGGCGCAGTCGTTGCAGCCTTAAACAGAACGCTCGCTTATCCCCAAGGAGTCCCCCCCCCCATGCCCTTGCAGTCCATGACGGGATTTGCCCGCCGCGAGGGTACGTCCGGCCGCAGCCGCTGGGCCTGGGAATTGCGCTCGGTCAACGGCAAGGGTCTCGACCTGAAGCTGCGCCTACCCGGTGGGCTCGAAGCGCTCGATGCCGATATCCGGCGACGGATCGCCGCTCGCTTCTCGCGCGGCAACATGCAGGTCGGCCTCAGCCTCAATGCCGGGGAAACGCAAATCCAGACGACCATCAACCAGACGGCGCTCGCCTCCGTCCTGTCGCTGCGCGAGCAATTGCGCGATGTGATCGACCCCGCGCCGCTGAAGCTCGACACGCTGCTTGCCATCCGCGGCGTCATCGACTTCAAGGAGCCGGAAGAGAGCGAGGCCGACAAGACGGCGCGGGAAACGGCCGTCCTCGCGGGGCTCGACCTCGCACTCGCCGATCTCGCCGCAATGCGCGAAAGCGAAGGCACGGCGCTCGAACAGGTGCTCCTGCTGGAGATCGGCGAGATGGAGACGCTGCTGAGCGCGATCGAGGCCGATCCGTCGCGGACCCCCTCGGCCATCACCGCAAGGCTCGTCCAGCAGATCGACTGGCTGACGAGCCATGCCGCCACGCTCGACCGCGACCGCCTGTATGCGGAAACGGCGCTGCTGGCGGCCAAGGCCGATGTCCGCGAGGAGCTCGATCGGCTGCGGGCGCATATTATGGCCGCTCGCGCGCTTCTGTCGAAAGGCGGCCCCATCGGACGCAAACTCGACTTTCTTTGCCAGGAATTTAACCGGGAAACCAATACGATCTGTTCGAAGTCCACCTCCGCCGCCGTCACGGCCGCAGGCGTCGACCTCAAGGTCGTCATCGACCAGTTCCGCGAACAGGTCCAGAATCTGGAGTAATGATGAGACCCGCCGAAACACCCACGAAGGCTTCAACGATTGCGCGCCGAGGCCTGATGCTTGTCATCTCCTCGCCGTCCGGCGCCGGTAAGTCCACCATCGCCCGCAACCTGCTGGAGGCCGATCCGGAGATGAGCATCTCCGTCAGCGTCACCACGCGCAAGCGCCGCCCGAGCGAGATCGACGGTCGTCACTATCACTTCAAGTCGATCCGCGAGTTCGAGGGCCTGCGCCAGACGGAAGCCCTGCTGGAATGGGCCGAGGTTCACGGCAACTTCTACGGCACGCCGCGCGATGCGGTGGAGGAGGCGATGTCGGAAGGCCGCGACATGCTGTTCGACATCGATTGGCAGGGCGCCCAGCAGCTTCAGGACAAGATGTCCGGCGACGTCGTCTCGATCTTCATTCTGCCGCCAACCATGGCAGAGCTTCAGTCTCGCCTGCACCGCCGCGCCGAGGATACGGACGAGGTCATCGCCACGCGCCTCGCCAATTCCCGCGCCGAAATCGAGCACTGGCTGGAATACGACTACATCGTCGTCAACGAGGATCTTGACACAGCCTTCGCCGCCGTCCGCGCCATCGTCGAAGCCGAACGCCTCCGCCGCGACCGCCGCCCCGGCCTGTTCGAGTATGTGCAGGGCTTGCTGACGGAAACGCCGAAGCTCGTCTAAACGCTCTACCGGAGGCGTGGGAATTGCGCTTCTCGAATGCGCTTAAAGACAGTTCGCCAACCGGCAGAATTCCTCGACCGACAATGTCTCGGCCCGCCGCTGCGGGTCGATTTCCGCCTTGGCGAGCAGCGTTTCCCCGCCAAGCGATTTGACGCTCTGGCGCAGCATCTTGCGCCTCTGGCCGAAGGCGGCCTGCGTCACGCGTTCCAGTGCTTCGATCCGGCAAGGGATCGGGTTTTCGCGCGGCTCCAGGTGCACGACGGTCGAGGTGACCTTGGGTGGCGGCGTGAAGGCTTGCGGGGGGACGTCGAAGGCCATGCGTGCCTCGGTGCGCCAGCCGGCGAGCACGCCCAGCCGACCGTAGTGGTCGTTCGTCTCGTCCGCCACGATCCGCAGGCCCACCTCGCGCTGGAACATCAGCGTCATCGAGGCGTAGAAGGGCGGCCAGACGTCGGATGTCAGCCAGTTCACGAGCAGCTGCGTGCCGATGTTGTAAGGCAGGTTGGCGATGATGCGGATCGGGCCTCTAGCGCTGGCCTCACGCGCCAGTTCCGCGAAATCGACCTTCAGCGCATCCCCCTCGATGACCTCCAGCCGACCGGGATAATGATCGGAAATCTCGGCAAGCGCCGGCAGGCAGCGGCTGTCGCGCTCGATGGCGATCAGCTTGCGGACGCCGAGCGACAGAATCGCGCGCGTCAGCCCGCCGGGACCGGGACCCACTTCGATGACGGTCGCATCTTCGAGCGGACCCGCCGTTCGCGCGATCTTCTGGGTGAGGTTGAGGTCGAGGAGGAAGTTCTGGCCGAGCGCCTTCTTGGCGTCCAGCCCGTGGCGCTGGATCACGTCGCGCAGCGGCGGCAGTCCGTCGATGGCGGCCATCAGGAGGCGCTCTCGATGCCGGCGTTTTCGATGTCGGCGCGCTCGGTATCGGCAAGCTCGCGCGCCATGCGCAGCGCCGCAACGAGGCTGTCCACACGCGCGATCGTGCGTCCGTCCAGCCGCTGCCCGGCGATGCCGAATGCAGTGCCATGGTCGGGCGAGGTGCGGATGAAGGGCAGGCCGAGCGTGACGTTGACGCTGTCGTCGAAGCCCAGCGCCTTGGCGGGGATCAGCGCCTGATCGTGATACATGCAGAGCGCGACGTCGTAGGTGGCGCGCGCCCGGTCGTGGAACATCGTGTCGGCGGGCAGGGGGCCGACGGCGTCGATCCCCTCGGCCTGAAGGCGTTCGACCACGGGGCGGATGATGGCGTCGTCCTCAAGCCCCAGCGCGCCGCTCTCGCCGGCATGCGGGTTGAGCCCGGCGATCGCAAGGCGTGGTGCGGCGATGCCGAAGCGGGCCTTGAGATCGGCTGCGGTGATGACGGCCGTCCGGTAGATGAGGTCCGCTGTCAGCAGACCCGGCACGTCCTTGAGGGGAATATGGATCGTTACCGGTACGGCCCGAAGTTTCGGGCCTGCGAGCATCATGATCGGCAGCAGCGGCTTGTTGCGCGCGACGCTGCCAAGTTCTGCCAGGAACTCGGTATGTCCGGGAAAACGAAAGCCCGCTGCATAGAGCACGGATTTGGCGATGGGGTTGGTGACGACAGCGGCCGTCTGGGAGGCCAGCGTCATCTGTACGGCCGTCTGGATTGCCCCGATGACCGCCGGCGCATTGGCGCTGTCGGCACGGCCCGCGATCACGGGCGCCGGGCAGGCGATGGGGAGCACGGGAAGGCTCGTGGCAAAGATACCTGCGGCCGAGCGGTGGTCTGCCTCGGCAATGGACACGTCAAGGCCGAGCAGGCGTGCCCGTTCGGCAAGAACCGTGGGATCCCCGATGAAGAGAAAGGGAGCAAGCCCCAGCGCGTCTCGGTGCGTCCAAGCGTCCAGCGTGACGTCGAGCCCGATACCGGCCGGGTCGCCCATGGTCAGGGCAAGCGGCGCCCGGGTCTCGTCTGTCATGATGGTCCGGTTACTTCCCCAGGATCTGCGCGCGCTTGCGCAGTTCTTCCATGTACTTCACGCTGTTCGGGTCCTCGCCGCCCTTCTGCTTGCCGAGATCCTCGGCGCGGAAGACGACTTCGGCCGCCAGATCGTCGGAAACCTGCCGCTTCTTGCAGATGCCGAGATATTCGACGCCCCTTTCGGTTACGCGGGTCGCGGTCGTGTTGCCGTCGCCGGCCTTTTCAACCAGCGGACGCCAGTCCTCGGGGATTTCCTGTACCATCATGCGGCCGAGATTGCGGATGGAAACGTCGCGCATGGTTGCGGCAAAGGTCTTGGCGTCGTCGCAGCCCGGATAGGCCGAGCGCGAGGCATTGGCTTCGGCCTGGCGCTTGCCCATGATGGCGTTACGCTTGGCGCCGGGAACGACGAAGATAACCTGCTGAAGGAAGTACTCGGTCGTGACCGGCTTGTTGCCGCCATTCTCCTGCATGCGGCGCACCAACTCTTCGTTGGAGAGACGCCCGCCGCCGCTGCCGAAGCGCAGGCGCACGGCCCGCGGCCAGCTCATGGAAATCGCGACATAGGATTTGAAATGGTCGATGCCGACGCCGGCCTGGGCCAGAACCTGGGTGAGCTGCGCCACGGACAGCTTGTTTCCGGCGGCAAATCGCGCAACGGCCGCATCCACATCTTCGGTGCTGACGGACTGCTGGAGGCGCAGCACTTCGGCGCGCTTCAGCACTTCATCGATCATCTGCTCGCGTGCGCCGGCCGAGCTCTGCCGCTGCAGCTTGAGGAAGGCCGCACGCTTGGCGATGTCACCGGTCGTGATCGGCGTGCCGTTGACGACGACGGCGACTGCGGTGCCCGCACCCGCTGCGGCAGCGGGCAGCGTGGTCGGCAAGCAGAGCGCGCCGGCCAAGAGGCCCGCACGCAGAATACCTGCCGCCACTCGCAGTGAAGATCGCTTTTGCACGGTTCCGTTGCCCATCAGACATCCCCTTCAGAGCAAGCCGCACATTTCAACGGGCTCGCAACGCTCCATGAAGCGCCAAGCCTGCGGCTGCGCCTGTTTCCCGCTGGATGCATAAACCATGCGGCCGAATGATGACAAGCCCTCGATATCACTGAGCGTGGGCGCGAGACCGCGCACACAAGCCTGTTTTCCGTCACGACGACCGCGGTCAGTCCAGCGCGTTGAACGAGCTGTCGCCGACATTGATGTCACCCAATGTGCGGAAGGAGATCCGCGCACCGATCGACCAGTCATTGGCCAGAGACTGGTCCGGGTCGCGCTCGTTCTTGTAGACGAGCGAGAACAGCGTGTCCTGATCGTCATAGGTGACGCCGAGGCCGTTGCGGGTGACGAGACTGTTGTTGATGTCGTAGGTGACAGAGCCGAACACCGACCAGTACTCGCGGAACCGCCAGGCGGCCGCCGTCTGGATTTCGTCCTGATCGTAGGGCGAACCGTAGGTCGGCTGCGCCTTGATGCTGGTATAGGTGATGGCCGTCTGCCAGGCGATGCCTTCGTAGCCGACCGAGAAGTCCGTCCGGCGCAGGTCGAAATCCTCTTCGTCCAGCCGGCCGCTGAGGCTGGCCGTCAGCCCGGAGGGCGCATCGATGCCGAACATGCCGACATAGTCCGACCGGTCGCTTTCAAGGCCCGAATCGGCGCCCACCTTCACGAGATCGTCGGTTGCGAAGGAATTGACGCCGCCGAGATGGAAGGACTGGCCGACGATGCTGCGAACACCGTAGCCATTGCCGAGCGTGCCCGTGTAGCGCATGCCGAGATTGGCGCGCGAGCCGCCCTCGATGCGGTCGAAGCCCGAAAACTTGTCACGCTCGAACAGGTTGGTCGCATCGAACACGAAGCTCTGTGCGTCCTCGTTCGGCAGGCTACCCGGATTGCTCTCGTCCGGACGAACATAGACCTGCGCGATCGGCTCGAAGATGTGACTGCTGTTGGCGGTCGCCATCAGGATCGGATAGCGCGCCTCGAGCCCGGCCGTCGCCATGCCGCGCGTCGAGGTGTCGTCGCCGTTATAGTCACCGGTATAGGTCGGACCGGGATTGTCCATCGTCAGCCCGAGAATATCGCCGCGTGCTGCCAGAAGCGGTGTCAGCGACAGGCCGCCGGGCACGATGAAGGTCTTCTTCCACTCGGCTTCCGCCGTCAGGCGATGCGCCGTGCCTTCGAGACCACGGAACCGGTCGACGCCGAACACGTCGACGGAGTCCTCGCGGTTGCGGTTGACGTTGGTCAGGTTGACGGTCGCAGAAAGCTCGCCACCGGCAACCGCCTGCGGCGCCGTATAGTCATAGTCGAGGACCTGCGCATAGGCCTGCTTGTTTTCGGCCACGCTGTCCGGATCGGCATCCTGAATATCGAAGTAGAAGGCGCGCAGGTCGAAATAATTGCGCTTGCCGAGACCCGTCAGATAGGCCTGGTTCGTATGCGTCGTGCCGTCGAACGTCGAGAGCTCATACGTCTTGGCGAAGTTGTTGTCGCTCTGGACGAGGACATCCCAGCCGAACGACCAGCGCGGATTGATCTTGAAGTCGGCGCGTGAACCGATGAGGCCGCGTTCCGTTTCCTTCGCGTCCACGGTGCCGTCCGTAAACGAGCTGCGGTCCATCTGGCTGATGCCCGCCATGCGCAGGACGTGCTGCCCGGTCTCGAAGCGCTGGCGGAATTCGCCTTCCAGCAGGAAGCCCTGGCGCGTCAGCCCGGTCGCCGTCACGGTCGCGTCCATGGTGGGCGAGATCGCCCAGTAATAGGGAACGCTGACGCCCGCACCCAGCTTCTGCGTGTAGCGGAACCGCGGGAACAGGAAGCCGCTCTTGCGCTTCACCGTGCCGTCGGGAACCTCCAGCACCGGCAGGTACAGGATCGGCTTGCCGAACAATTCGAAGCGGGCGTTCTCCAGCCGCACGGTGTGCGTCTTGCCGTTCTGGATGATGCGCTGCGCCTTGATGTGCCAGAGCGAGCGGTAGTCCGGATTGGTCGCGCACGGCGTGCAGGCCGTGTAGACCGCCTGGTTCAGAATGATCTCGTCGCCATTGCGCCGCTCGCCGTTGACGGCGGCAAGCTTGGTCAGGTCGGTCGTCTCGACACGCATCGTCTCGATGAAGCCATCGGCGAAATTGTCGGTGACGTCCATCTTCTCGGCATAGATCTTGTTGCCGGTCGGCTCGATCAGTTCGATCTGGCCGGTCGCAACGATTCGGCCGGTCTTCTGGCTGTATTCAACCTGCTGGGCGACCATCTGGTAGCCGCCATAATTGATCTGCACGGCGCCGCGCACGATGACGCGTTCGGCGTCGCGATTGTACACGAGCTCGTTGGCCGAAAGCACCATCTTGGCGTCGTCGGGCAGTTTCGGCGCAAGCGTCGTCGGCGCCGACTGAGCGAAGGCCGAACCGGACGTGCCGGGGGATACGGAAAGGCATGCAACGCTGGAAAGCAGTATGGCCGCCAGTAGCCTTGTATGATTGCGGTCACAGCCCGCCACTAGCCATCCTCCTGATGCAACAAAATCGTGGACCCCAGCGCCATCGCGACAACAACCGGCAACCAGGCTGCAACGAACGGAGGCAAGATGCCGCTGCTCCCGAATGCTCTGACCAGCACGGTCACGACATAAAGCACGAAGCCTGCCAGGATTCCACCGAGAATTACCGAGCGCGATTGGTGGAAGCGGCTGAATTTCAGCGACACGCTTGCGGCAATCAGCGTCATGGCGACGAGAAGAAGCGGCAGGGACAACAGCGAATGAAGCTGGGTCTGCATGCCGTAGGTCGGAAACCCGAAGGATTTCGCGATCGAAATTTTATGGGGAAGCTCGAAAAACGGAATGGATTCAGCTTTGTCGAGCGATTCCTGAACGAATTCCGCACGGAGATTGGTCGGCAACCGTGCCGTTTCGAAACGCTTCGGCAGCACGCCGTTGCGGGTCTCGGTCACCCCGTTCAGCAACCAGTAACCATCTTCGAGTTTTGCGTTCTGCGCATCCTGCCGGAAGACGATGCGGCCCTGCTTGTCGAGGTGGATCACGGTGACGGTGACGAGCGTCCGGCCATCGTCCTGCACGGCGCGCGCGCCGATGATGCTGTCGTCGTCACCATAGATCTGGCGCAGCCACGGAATGGTCTTGGAGCCGCGCGACGACGAGCTGCCCCAGTTGGTCTCCAGAAGCTCGGCACTGCGCGAACCCCAGGCGGCGATCGGGTTGAGAATGGCGACCGCAAGCGCGCCGAACAGCAGGGCGCCGAGCACGAAGGGCTGCAGAAACTGCCAGGCCGAAATGCCCGCCGCCCGCGTCACCACCAGCTCGTAGCGGCGATTGAGCGCGATCAGCGTCACCATGCCGGCAAACAGCGCGATGAAGGGCACGGTCTGCTGCATGATCATGGGAATGCGCATGGCGGTCATCAGCAGCGCACCGCCGAGAGAGTAGCCCGGCAGGTTCGACATGCGGTTGGAGAGTTCGCTGAAATCGATGATGAAGACGAGCGAGAACACACCGATAAGGAACCAGCCGATCGTCACCATGAACCGGCGAAAGAAGTAGATCTTGAGCGTGCTCATCGGATCAGCGCGCCTCCCGGTCGGAATTGCCGAAACGCAGCAGGCGAATCCGGCCGGTCAGGTCGGCGAACTTCTCCTGGAGGGTCCGGGGAATGACAAGCCGCTTGTTGCTCGCGAGCTGGCGAATGCACAGGAACGTCGTGATGGCGGGAATGACGTACATCAGCGGCACGAAGAACTGTTCTTCCTCCGCCCCGTTCGCCGCATAGAAGGTCATCCAGCGGAAGAGCAGCATCAAAAGCAGGGCGGTTGCCGTCGGGTGCAGGCGGGCTTCGCGGTGCGAGCGTGCGTCGCTGCTGACGACGAGGCCGATGAGCGCGAAGATGATCGGGAACGTCCACTCCGTCAGCCGGCGATGCAGCTCGGCGACGTAGGTCTGGGGACGGCGCTGGTAGTTGCTGTCTTCGGGGTCCGGGTGGAGGAGGGTGAAGAGATCCTGGTCCTGGGCGCGCAGGGTTGCAGCACCCACCTTGCGGGTCATCTCGGTCAGGTCGAAGGCGTAGCTGTCGAACTTGATGATGGAGACACCGCCGTCCGGCAGCTTCCGGTGGACTTCGCCATCCTTCATCACCAGGGCCGAGCTCTTCTCATCCACAGCACCCTCGCGGGCATAATAGACGAACTCGACGTTCGGATCGCGCGAATCGCCGACGAAGATGCCGGTGAGAACGCCGCCGCCGCGCCGGCCGCCGATCTGGATGTAGAGGCCGTCGGCGATTTTGCGGAAGGTGTTCTCCTGCACGACCGAAGAGAGAAGGTCGGCATTGGCGCTCGCGATCATCTGGCGCACTTCCTGGCGCACCACCGGCTCCAGAAAATTGTCCACGGTGAAGGACACCGCACTGACGGCAAGGGCCAGGCCGAGAATCGGCCGCAGGATGATCCCGCGGCTGCCACCCGCCGATTCGATCACCGTCAGTTCCGAATCGTTGTTCATCGTCGCCAAGGCCTGCGTGATGCCGATGGCGAGCGCGAAGGGCAGGACGAGCGGGATGACGGTCGGCAGAATGAGCGTCGCAAGCTGCACGAAGGCACCGATCGACTGACCGGTATCGGTCACCAGATTGATGCGCTGCAACGCCTGCGTCGTCCAGATGATGCCGAGAACCGGCAGCAGTGCCGACAGGAACATCTGGACGACACGTCGGAGAATATAGCTTTGGAGAATGGTCATCTCAGCCTGTTCCGGGCGCATGCGGGCGCGGACGGAACCGTCCGGCGGGCTGCTCTGGCGCACGAGCGCTGTTGGGCTTTGATCATCATCGGTATCGCAGTAGCCAAGTTACTGAGGGCCCGCAACGCTCAGGCTGTCATCGACGCCTAGATTTTCCCATTTGGTGTCTTTTTGGTGACGCATCGATCCGATGGCACGACCGAGGTCGAATGGTCATTTTCCGGCCCGGGACGAGGAGAGGAGCGAATGGCCCGCGGGTTTTGCTTGGCGTTTGCGTCCCGTCACGCTACGTCGGTAACGAAGACGCGATGAACGGTTGACGACGTCGTGCCTGTGGAAAAACATGCTTTAAAGACGGTGCCCGGCCAAGCGTCCGGGCGGCGGAAGGATCGGAGCGAAAATGGCCGGAATGTTCGAGATTGTCTTCAAGGCGCAGCGCAAGAAGACGGAAGGCACGGTCCTGTGCCTGGTGGCTGCCGAGCACGAGGCGGCAGGGGCGGCGACGGTCGATCCCTCAGGCGTCATCGCCCGCGCGGCCAAGGCCGGAAAATTCAAGGCGCGCGCCCTCTCGACGCTCGACATTCTCGCGCCGGAAGGCTCGCCTGCTGACCGCATCTTCCTCCTCGGCCTCGGCGATCCCAAGGCGCAGACGGCGCATGACTGGCTGAAGGCCGGCGGCACGGCCGCGGCGAAGCTGCGCGGCGCAGGCGACGCCACCGTGTTCCTGGACGCGCCCGGCGTCGAGATCACGCCGCGCGCGGCCGCCGATTTCGCGCTCGGCATGGAGCTGAACGCCTACCGCTTCGACAGCTACAAGACCAAGAAGAAGCCGGATGAGGAGCCGACGCCGCAGCGCACGAAGGTGACGATCATCACCGCGATCGCCGACGAGGCCAAGAAGGGACTGGCGCTGTCGGAAGCCGTCTCCGAAGGCGTGTTCATCGCCCGCGACCTCGTCAACGAGCCGCCGAACGTGCTCGGTCCGATCGAGTTCGCCGCCAAGGCCAAGGCGCTCGAGGACCTCGGCGTCGAGGTCGAGATCCTCGGCGAGAGCGAAATGAAGGACCTGGGCATGGGCGCGCTTTTGAGCGTCGCGCAAGGCTCCGCCCGTCCGCCACGCCTTGTGGTGATGCGCTGGAACGGCGGCGCGAAAAAGGACAAGCCCGTCGCCTTTATCGGCAAGGGCGTCGTGTTCGATTCGGGTGGCATCTCGATCAAGCCCGGTGCCGGCATGGAGGACATGAAGGGCGACATGGGCGGAGCCGCTGCCGTGACCGGTCTCATGCACGTGCTCGCGGCGCGCAAGGCCAAGGCCAACGTCGTCGGCATCATCGGCCTCGTGGAAAACATGCCGGATGGCAATGCCTATCGTCCGGGCGATATCGTCACCTCCATGTCGGGGCAGACGATCGAGATCATCAACACCGATGCCGAAGGCCGCCTCGTGCTCTGCGATGCGCTCTGGTACTGCAACGAGCGTTTCCAGCCGCGCTTCATGATCAACCTCGCCACGCTGACCGGCGCGATCCTCGTGGCGCTCGGCGGCCACCAGGCCGGCCTGTTCTGCAACGACGACACGCTCGCCGGCGAGATCACGCAGGCGGGTCTCGTGACGCAGGAGCGCGTCTGGCGCATGCCGCTCGGTCCGGAATACGACAAGATGATAGACAGCAAGTTCGCCGATATGAAGAACACCGGCGGCCGGCACGCCGGCTCGATCACCGCGGCGCAGTTCCTCAAGCGCTTCGTCAAGGATACGCCCTGGGCACATCTCGACATCGCCGGCACGGCCATGGGCTCGCCGAACGACGAGATCAACCAGTCCTGGGCGTCCGGCTACGGCGTCCGCCTGCTGAACGAGCTCGTGCGCGCCCGCTACGAGAGCTGAGGCGATTTTTGAAAGGCATGAGCCCGACGTGACGGACATCCTGTTCTATCACCTGACCGAATCGAAGCTGGAGGATGCCCTGCCGCCGCTGGTCGACAAGAGTGTCGAGCGCGGCTGGCGGGTCGTCGTCCAGACGGCCGACGAGGAACGGCGCGACAGGCTGGACGATCACCTCTGGACCTGGCGGGAGGACAGTTTTCTCCCGCACGCGACCGATGACGGCCCACATGCGGCCGTCTTGCCGGAAAATCAGCCGGTACTGCTGACCACGGGCGCCGGCAACGCCAACAACGCGACCGTCCGTTTTCTCGTGGACGGTGCCGTTCCCCCCGATCTCGCATCTTACGACCGCGTCGTCTTCATGTTCGATGGCTACGACCAGCCACAGCTCGAAGGTGCACGCGCCCAGTGGAAGCGGCTGAAGGGGGAGGGCCACGCGCTGACCTACTGGCAGCAGAGCAGCGAGGGGCGATGGGAGAAGAAGGCATGACGGGCGGTGGTGCGCCGCCACTGAAGGTCCGCACCCGCCCGACGGGCGTGACCGCAACCGTCGGGCGCACAGGTTTCCCACATCTGACCAGCGTCACGGGCGGCACGCTCGACATCGTCACCGGCGCTTCGCAACCCGGCTTCAACCCCATCGATCTCCTCTACGCCTCGCTCTCCGCCTGCCTCGTGCTCAGCGCCCGCATCGCCGCCAGCCGCATGGGCATCCTCGCCGGGATTACCGACATTCAGGCAGATGTCACGGGCGAGAAAACCAAGGACGAACCGAGCAGAATCATCCGATTCGACATCGTGTTCACGTTCACGGGCGATCTGGATGTAGACACGCGCCGGCATCTGGCGGAGGCGGCGGAAGAGATCTGCACCGTCAGCAATACCCTGAAAGGTGATGCTCTGTTCGACATTCGGGTCGCGGACTGAGCGGCAAGGCTTAATCCGGACTTCCGGCGTCTTCCGCGTGGACTTATCCGCATCTCCCCATCACCCACACGAAAACGGGCCGCTTTCGCGGCCCGCTCCATCGTCATCTCCGCGCGAAACTCAGCTACGGATATAAAGGTTGTCGTCGTCGCGCTGGCGACCGCCGAGCGCTGCTCCGATGCCGGCGCAGATGGCGCCGATGAGGAGCGACATGGCGCCGATGAGGGCGGTGGTGGCGCTGGCCTTGCGGGCCGTCTCTGCGGCGTCGGTCGCTGCGGTCTTCGCGTCTTCGATGCTCTTCAGCACGCTATCGACACGGCTGTTGGCGTCCGCTTCCGACAGGCCGGTGCGGGCTGCGATCAGCTGCGACAGATACGTCCGATCACCTTCCGGGATGGTGCCGGTCGTCGCGCCGTTCATCAGGATGCGCGAGACCTCGGAGGTCGCATCCGTGCCGTTCGGGCCTGACTGCGCGGTGCGCGGATCGGCCGGGCGCAGCAGCGTATCGACGAAGTAGGACGTCGCATTGCCGGCGCTGTCGGAGGTGGCCGCAGCGCCTGCCGTGGTGGCCACAGCCGTCCCGGTCAGCGAAGCCGCAGCCTGCACGCCGGTGCCGATGGTCGAGGATACGACGGAGCCGAGCAGGCCTGCAGCGACCAGCGTTGCGATTGCCCAGGCAAGAATGCCGTGCGCGGTGTCGCGGAAGAACGCTTCGTCATTGTGAACGCCGCTCCACTTCGTCCGCAGGCGACCGGTCATGTAGCCACCGAAGGCCGAGGACAGCCACTGCACGATGACGAGCCAAACGGCAGCCGAGACTGCAAACGTCGTGACCGACGGGCCATCGCTGCCGAAGGGTGATGCAAGGCTAAGGCCGAGACCGGAGCCGAGAAGGGTGAGAAGCAGGGTGAGCGCCGATGCAGCCACGGCGCCCGCGAAGATGGCGCCCCAGCTGACGGCGGATTTTGCGGATTCGGCCGAGGATACGGAGGCCGCCGCCGCGGGAATGGCGGCGGAGAGGGGCTTTGCCATCCGGGTCTCCTAGCGCACGAACAGCATGATGAGGATGATGATCGGGATCGGAATCCCCAGCAGCCAGAGTAGAATTCCGCGTCCCATGATGTCTCTCCTTCTATGTCCGGACGCAGTGTCCGGCTTTGACCACCGTCAACGAGGCGAAGAGAGAAAAGTTCCGCGAGATTAGGCGAGAAGGCTGAGCCTTCCGCCTGAAATGAAACGCTTTTTTAGCCGGATGAGAAAGGTGCGGCCGAATCAGGCCTGCGTGCCGCCGACGGTCATGTCGTTCATGCGCAGGTGCGGCTGGCCGACGCCCACGGGCACCCACTGTCCGCCCTTGCCGCAATTGCCCATGCCGGTGTCGAGCTGCATATCATTGCCGATCATGGTGATGCGCTTCATGGCGTCCGGGCCGTTGCCGATCAGCATGGCGCCCTTCACCGGTGCGCCGACCTTGCCGTTCTCGATGAGATAGGCCTCGGTGCAGCCGAACACGAACTTGCCGGAGGTGATGTCCACCTGGCCGCCGCCGAACGACACGGCATAGATGCCTCGTTTGACCGATGCGATGATTTCTTCCGGCGTCTTGTCGCCGGCCAGCATATAGGTGTTGGTCATGCGCGGCATCGGCACGTGGGAGTAGGATTCGCGCCGCCCGTTGCCGGTGGCCTTCATGCCCATCAGGCGGGCATTCTGCCGGTCCTGCATGTAGCCGACCAGCTTTCCGTCGTCGATCAGCACGTTGTAGGCCGACGGCGTGCCTTCGTCGTCCACGGTCAGCGATCCCCGGCGGGATTCGATCGTCCCATCATCCACCACCGTCACACCCTTGGCCGCCACCTGCTCGCCGATCAGGCCGGCGAAGGCGGAGGTCTTCTTGCGATTGAAGTCGCCCTCGAGCCCATGGCCGACGGCCTCGTGCAGCATCACGCCCGGCCATCCCGACGACAGCACCACATCCATGGTGCCGGCCGGCGTGTCGATCGCCTCGAGATTGACGAGCGCCTGCCGCAGCGCCTCGTCGGCCCCGTGGCGCCAGGTCTCGCCCGTGATCAGATCCCCGAAGCCGCGCCGCCCGCCAAAGCCGTAGGAGCCGCTCTCCTGTTTGTCGCCGTCGCCGACGACGACGGAAACATTGACCCGCGTCATTGGCCGGATGTCCTGCACATGCTCGCCATCGGCGCGCAGGATATCGACCACCTGCCAGCTGGCGGCAATGGACGCCGTGACCTGCCGGACCTTCGGATCCTTCGCCCTGACATAGGCGTCGATCTCCGACAGCAATGCCACCTTCGCCTCGAAGCTCGGCTCGCCGATCGGATTTTCGTCGCCATAAAGCTTGCGGTTGGTCTTCTGGGGGGCCGCCGCATAGGTGCCGGCATAGCCGCGCGTCACGGCGGAAACCGCATCCGACGCGCGCTTCAGCGCCGCGAGCGACAGATCGCCGGAATGGGCGTAACCGACCGCTTCACCCGCCACGGCCCGCAGGCCAAAACCCTGGTCCGTATTGAAGCTGCCGCCCTTCAGGCGGCCATTGTCGAAGGACAGCGATTCCGACTGAATGTGTTCCATGAACAACTCGCCGTCGTCGGCGCCCTGCAGCGTCTCGGCAAGAATGCGCCGCACCGCCGCCTCGTCGCCGTCGAACAGGGTGATGAGGTCGGTGTTCATGTCTGGCACTCCGTCAGAAAGGTGAAGCCGCTATGTAGGCACGCGCCGGGGGAGGGGCAAGGCATCTTTGGGGTGCGCGCATTTGGTCAAAGAGGAAAACCCTCTCTGGCCTGCCGGCCATCTCCCCCACAAGGGGGGAGAAGACTAGGGGCTGGCCGCTCGCCTCTTTAAGAGACGTTTGAGGGAGACGCTGCGCGCGATCCGCGAGTCCTCTCCCCCTTTGTGGGGGAGATGCCCGGCAGGGCAGAGAGGGCCTTTCTCTCTTACGTCTTCACAAACCTACGAAATCCTCACGGCAGCGCGTCATACCCCTCGCCAAATCCCTTGAGATCGACGGGAATGCCAATGCCCTCTTCCGGCGACTGAAACACGATGAAGGTTGCCGTCGCGCCCGAGCGGAAGGTCTTCAGAAGCTCCTCCTCTAGCACCACTTCGGCATAGCAGCCGTCGGAGAAGCAGCGCACGAAGTAAGCCCGGCCGATATCCTTGCCGTCGACGTTCAGCCCGAGGCCGTTCGGCAGCAGCACGCCGAGCGGCGCGAGAACGCGCAGGATCTTTGCCTTGCGGTCCGCGGTCTTCAGCACCACCACCGACAGGCCGACTTCCGGCCGGTCCTCGGCGATCACGTTCTGCATCAGTGCGCATTGTTCGGCCGAAGCGCCGGCCGGCTGGTCGCAGACGATGGACCATGCGCCATGATTGGACTTCACAGTGCCGGGGGCCGCAGGCGTCTGCTGCTGTGCGACAGCCGCGACGGGCAAAAGCGCCAGAGCGAGAGCGGCTCCGATGATCGACGGGCGTAGAAACAGGGACAGGCCCATGAAAACCTCAAAATACCGAATCAGTCCGGCTATTCTTGAAGAGCCGGCCCGGAAATGAAAACCCCTGGAGGGGCGCGTGACGTCTCGTGCCGTCCGTCTTCTCCGGTATCCCGTCGAAGGCCGAACCCGTTCCATCGAAGACCAAAGACACATGTCAAAGGCAGGCGACGTTCTATCGAAGGGTGGTGTGGCGGAAATACGACCCGGATTTCCGGCCTTTCTCCGCTCACATCACGTCTGCGGCATCATCTATCCCGCGGACATGCACCCTGTCCACCTCCGCGCGAAATGCTGCCCGACGCTGGCGCGAAATGCCGCATGGAGACGGTGTGCGCCATGGTGGCGGCAACCGTCGTTCTGTGGCATTCTGTAAGCGAGGAGCAGGCCGTTTGCCGGGACGCATGGACAGATGTTGCGGCACTGGTCAAACTGTGGTTTGAAGCGCTGTAGAGGGCGGAGATTGTTCGATCCGGCGAAAGCGGGATGGAGAGGGGAATTACGAATGGTGAGAAACAAGGCTTTTGCGGGTCTCGCGGCATGTGTGACGGCGGCAAGCTGTCTGCTTTCCGCGGGCACTGCGCTCGCGGACAAGCCCGTCAACTGGCAGACCAATTTCCAGGCGGCCGCAACCGGCATCATGGAAGAGGTCACCTGGTTCGAGCATTACACGCTGTGGTTCATCATTCCGATCACGCTGTTCGTGCTGGCGCTGCTGGTCGTCGTGGTCGTCAAGTTCCGCGAAAAGGTGAACCCGGTTCCCTCGCGCACCAGCCACAACACGGCCATCGAGATCGCCTGGACCGTCGGTCCCGTCGTGATCCTTCTGTTCCTGGCCATTCCCTCGTTCCAGCTTCTGACCGCGCAGCTGACCCCGCCCGCCAATCCGGACCTTACCCTCAAGGCTACGGGCAACCAGTGGTACTGGTCCTACGAATATGAAGTCGGCGAAAGCCCGCTCTCCTTCGACAGCCTGCTGATGAAGGAAGAAGACCGGGCATCGCTCGGCAAGGAAGACAAGAATGCCTATCCGCGCCTGCTGGCCGTCGACAACGAAGTCGTCGTGCCCGTCGGCAAGACGGTGCGCGTGCTCGTGACCGCTGCCGACGTCATCCACGCCTTCGCCATGCCGGCCTTCGGCGTCAAGATCGATGCCGTGCCCGGCCGTCTCAACGAGACCTGGTTCAAGGCCGACCGCGAAGGTCTCTATTACGGCCAGTGTTCCGAGCTCTGCGGCAAGGATCATGCCTATATGCCGATCGCCATCCGCGTCGTCAGCCAGCAGCAGTACGACACCTGGCTGACCGCCGCTGCCGCCAATGTCGGCGATGCCAACAAGGCCCTCATGGCCTCCGTCGATGCGGTGAAGACGACCGACGTCGCCACCGCCGCAGCAC
Source organism: Ferranicluibacter rubi (assembly GCF_011603255.1). Taxonomy (GTDB): domain Bacteria; phylum Pseudomonadota; class Alphaproteobacteria; order Rhizobiales; family Rhizobiaceae; genus Ferranicluibacter; species Ferranicluibacter rubi. The sequence continues at coordinate 124,261 of NZ_JAANCM010000002.1, forward strand.
AGTAATTCGGGGAGCTTGAGAACAATGGCCGGAACAACCGCGCACACCGATCACCTTCACGATCATTCCAACGGGCACGATCATTCGCGCGACCACGCGCATGACGATCACGCCCACAAGCCGCTGACCTTCTTCCAGCGCTGGTTCCTGTCCACCAACCACAAGGATATCGGCACGCTCTACCTGATCTTCGCGATCTTCGCGGGCATCATCGGCGGCACGCTATCGGTCTTCATGCGCGCCGAGCTGCAGGAGCCGGGCATCCAGATCTTCCACGGCCTGGCGTCCATGGTCTACGGCTTCGAGGGCGATGCCGCCATCGACGGCGGCAAGCATATGTACAACGTGTTCACGACCGCGCATGCGCTGATCATGATCTTCTTCATGGTCATGCCGGCGATGATCGGCGGGTTCGCCAACTGGATGGTGCCGATCATGATCGGTGCACCGGACATGGCCTTCCCGCGCATGAACAACATCTCCTTCTGGCTGATCATCCCGGCCTTCCTGCTCGTGCTCCTCTCCATGTTCGTGGAAGGTCCGGCCGGCGGCTATGGCGCGGGCGGGGGCTGGACGATTTATCCGCCGTTCTCGACATCCGGACAACCGGGGCCGGCGATGGATCTCGTGATTCTCGGCCTGCACATCGCCGGTGCGTCCTCGATCCTCGGCGCGATCAACTTCATCACCACTATTCTCAACATGCGCGCACCCGGCATGACGCTGCACAAGATGCCGCTGTTTGCCTGGTCGGTGCTGATCACCGCCTTCCTTCTGCTCCTGTCTCTGCCGGTTCTCGCCGGCGGCATCACCATGCTGCTGACGGACCGCAACTTCGGCACGTCCTTCTTCGCGCCGGAAGGCGGCGGCGACCCGATCCTGTTCCAGCACCTGTTCTGGTTCTTCGGCCACCCGGAAGTGTACATCCTGATCCTGCCCGGCTTCGGCATCATCAGCCACATCGTCTCGACCTTCTCGCGCAAGCCGATCTTCGGCTATCTCGGCATGGCCTATGCGATGGTGGCGATCGGCGCCGTCGGCTTCATCGTCTGGGCGCACCACATGTACACGGTCGGCATGTCGCTCGACACGCAGCGCTACTTCGTGTTCGCCACTATGGTCATCGCCATTCCCACAGGCGTGAAGATCTTCTCCTGGATCGCGACGATGTGGGGCGGTTCCATCCGCTTCGCGACGCCCATGGTCTGGGCGATCGGCTTCATCTTCCTGTTCACGGTCGGCGGCGTCACAGGCGTCCAGCTTGCCAATGCCGGTCTCGACCGTGCCCTGCACGACACCTACTACGTCGTCGCCCACTTCCATTACGTCCTGTCGCTGGGCGCCGTTTTCGCGATCTTCGCCGGCTGGTACTACTGGTTCCCGAAGATGAGCGGCTACATGTACAACGAGTTCATCGGCAAGCTTCACTTCTGGGTCATGTTTATCGGCGTCAATCTGGTGTTCTTCCCGCAGCATTTCCTCGGCCTCGCCGGCATGCCGCGCCGCTATATCGACTATCCCGATGCCTTCGCCGGCTGGAACTTCGTTTCCTCGATCGGCTCTTACATCTCGGCTGTCGGCGTGCTGATCTTCCTCTTCGGCGTCTGGGAAGCTTTCTCCAAGAAGCGCGTTGCCGGCGACAATCCGTGGGGCGAGGGCGCCAACACCCTCGAATGGCAGCTCTCGTCGCCGCCGCCGTTCCACCAGTGGGAGCAGCTGCCCCGCATTCGGTAAGGTGTTGGGGGACGGGTCGAGTTTCCGGCCAGCCTCTCATCCGCCTGCCGGCACCTTCTCCCCGCATGCGGGGAGAAGGGACATGTGGCACCGCTCGTGCTATATCGACCAATCGGGACGCATCCCAAATCTTGGGGCACGTCCCCTCTCCCCGCAGGCGGGGAGAGGGCTAGGGTGAGGGGCAGCCACAACCCGCAGCCTTGCTTGGGGCAGGGCCAACAGCCCCACCCGAAACCGCTTGAAGAAAGACAACCGGAATGACCGTCATCGACACCACCGGAAACCTCAACGACGGCGATATCCGCCTGTCGGAGGCCTCGGCGCGCGATTACTGGGCGCTCCTGAAGCCCCGCGTCATGTCGCTCGTGGTGTTCACGGCCTTTGCCGGCATGGTGCTGGCGCCCGGCGAGATCAACCCTTTCATCGGCTTTGTCGCCATCCTCTGCATTGCAGTGGGTGCCGGCGCGTCCGGCGCGCTGAACATGTGGTACGATGCTGATATCGATGCGGTGATGAAGCGCACGGCGACGCGGCCTATCCCTGCCGGCCGCATCACCGGCCAGGAAGCTCTCGGCTTCGGTCTCACGCTCTCGGCCTTCTCGGTTTGCATCCTCGGCCTCGTGGTCGGCTGGTTCGCCGCCGGCTTCCTCGCCTTCACGATCTTCTTCTACGCCGTCGTCTATACGATGTGGCTGAAGCGGGCGACGCCGCAGAACATCGTCATCGGCGGTGCGGCCGGCGCCTTTCCGCCCATGATCGGCTGGGCCTGCGTCACCGGCGGCGTCTCCATCGAAAGCGTCGTTCTCTTCCTCATCATCTTCCTCTGGACCCCGGCCCACTTCTGGGCGCTGGCGCTGTTCAAGATGGGCGAATACGGCGCGGTCGGCGTGCCCATGCTGCCGAACGTCAAGGGCATCCCAACGACCAAGGTGCAGATCCTCGTCTACGCCGTACTGACGGCGGTTGCCGGCATCTGTCCGACGCTGCTCGGCTTTGCGAGTGTCGGCTACGGCATCGTCGCGCTGGCGCTCGGCCTCGGCTTCGTCTGGTATTCCATCAAGGTGCAGTCCATGTCCGAGACGGACGAGAAGATGCTGCCCGCCAAGAAGCTCTTCGCTTTCTCGCTGGTCTACCTCTTCGCGATCTTTTCGGCGCTGCTGGCCGATCGCGCGGTGCTGGCGCTGCTCTCCGCCTTCGGAAAGGGCTTCTGATGGATCTCATCACGCTCACGCCGGCCCAGAAGCGCGCCCGCCGCGGCCGCAATATCGCGCTCGGCCTCGTGCTCTTCGGCCTGGTGGCCCTGTTCTACGTCGTCACGCTCGTCAAATTTTCCAACGGCCTCACGCACTAGGAGACGGACGGCCATGGCATCGCATCCGGCACGACCAACCTCACAGGCTGAACGCCGCAACGGCGTGATCGTCGGCGCCTGCGTCGCCTTCGTCGTGGGCATGGTCGGCATGGCCTATGCCGCCGTGCCGCTCTACGACATGTTCTGCAAGGTCACCGGATACAACGGCACGACGAAGCGCGTCGAGCAGGCTTCCGACACGATCCTCGACAAGACCATTCGCGTCACCTTCGATGCCAACACCTCTGGCGATCTGCCCTGGCACTTCACGCCGGTCGTGCGCGAGATCTCGCCAAAGATCGGCGAGACGGTGCAGGTCGAATTCAAGGCGAAGAACATGGCGGATGTTCCGACCACCGGACAGGCCGTCTTCAACGTCACGCCCATGCAGGGTGGCGCCTATTTCAACAAGGTCCAGTGCTTCTGCTTTACGGAGACGACGCTGCAGCCGGGTGAGGAATTGGAGATGCCGGTCGTCTTCTTCGTCGATCCGGAGATCGTCAAGGCGGCGGAAACGAAAGACATCGGCACGCTTACTCTGTCCTATACCTTCTATGCGCGCCAGCCATCGAAGCCGGTCGCCGCACTGAAGCCCAGGGATGGCACCGTGCCGGACAAAAAACTTTAACGCGCCGCACCGGCAGGGCCGGCTAGGCGTGAACGACATCAGGAGACCGATCGCACGCTTGTAATCTCGCGGGTGTTCGGGAAGAGTGGGACGGCAAGACCGGACCGCTTCAGGCGAGGGGACGACGGGGAGAACGACATGGCCGACACGCATCAGAAGAACCACGACTATCACATCATCGATCCCAGCCCCTGGCCGCTGCTCGCCTCTATCGGCGCCTTCGTCATGGCCTTCGGCGGCGTCGCCTATATGCGCTATCTCTCGGGCGGTTCGTTCAAGATGTTCGGGCTGGAATGGGCCAATCCGTGGATCCTCTTCATCGGCCTCGCGATCGTGCTCTACACCATGTACGCTTGGTGGGCGGATACGGTGAAGGAGGCCCATGAGGGCCACCACACCCGCGTCGTCTCGCTGCACCTGCGCTACGGCATGATCATGTTCATCGCGTCGGAAGTGATGTTCTTCGTCGCCTGGTTCTGGGCTTACTTCGATGCCAGCCTGTTCCCCGGCGAGGCCATCCAGGCCACCCGCACAGCCTTTACAGGCGGCCAGTGGCCGCCGAAGGGCATCGAGGTTCTCGACCCCTGGCACCTGCCGCTCTACAACACCGTCATCCTGCTGCTCTCGGGCACCACCGTCACCTGGGCGCACCACGCGCTGCTCCACGGCGACCGCAAGGGCCTCATCAACGGCCTCGCGCTCACCGTCGTCCTCGGCGTCCTCTTCTCCTTCGTGCAGGGGTTCGAGTATGCCCACGCCCCCTTCGCCTTCAAGGATTCGATCTACGGCGCCACTTTCTTCATGGCGACCGGCTTCCACGGCTTCCATGTTCTCGTCGGTACCATCTTCCTCGCCATCTGCCTCATCCGGGCGCTGAAGGGCGATTTCACCCCCCAGCAGCACTTCGGCTTCGAAGCCGCCGCCTGGTACTGGCATTTCGTCGACGTCGTCTGGCTGTTCCTTTTCTTCTCCATCTACATTTGGGGCGGCTGGGGCGCACCGCTCGCCGGCTGATCGCTCGCGAAACAACCGACGGACGCTTCGGCGTCCGTCCTCTTCTGACAGGGTCATTCGAGGGATTTGCCGTGCCGGTAGAGGTGCTTTGGAGTTTTAGCCTTTAAAGACCGATCGCGACTGATGTCAGCCTCTGCGCGATGTTCGGCATCGCAACCCGAACAATTCACATTGTCGCTTGCGTCCAAACTGTCCCGATACCCTGCGGGATCAGCTTCTTGCTGTCTGCGAGCAGGCGTATATGTGCAAGCCATCCCAGAACATTGAGATGGCTGGTCTCTGACCTAGCGGACCTCAGGTCTCACTCTTCGGTATCATATGCGGACTAACGAACGGGAAGCCGTCGGTCCGGCCGGCCGAACGTCCGACTTCCGGCACCTCACACCCTCAGTCGTAAAACGCCTCGACTGTCTTCCGGCTGCCGAGCATGAAGATGTCGGCGATATGGCGCAGCGGGGCGACGTCAACCTCGGAGCGACCGGCGCGAACGAGATCGTGGAAGCGGGCATAGAGCGTAGGATATTCCGTCTCCTGCTCGTCGGCGCGCATCACGCCATCGACGGAGAGCCGGGCGCCGCCATTGCCGAGAATCATCGTGCCGGCATCGGTTTCCACGATGATGTCCCAGCGGTCGTCGCTCGACTGGCGGCGCCAGTCCATGTCGGCGGTTACCGGAATGCCGGACGCGCTCTGGAAGTCGATCTGGGCGGCAATCGGCGCATCGCGATTCTCGGGAATTTCGAGCGTCGAGCGGGTGACGAAGACCGGCATGGGCAGGATATGCGTCATGATCGACAGGGCGTTGATGCCGGGATCGAACACGCCGAGGCCGCCTGCTTCCCAGATCCAGTCCTGGTTCGGATGCCAGCGCCGCACGTCCTCGTTCCAGATGATATCGACGCGGCGAATGGTTTTGTCGGCAAGAAACGCCCGTGCGGGCTCGACCGCGGGTCCGAATCGCGAATGCCAGCTGGTGAACAGCGTGACGTTCTTCTGCTGAGCCAGCGCCTCGAGGATGGCGACCTCACTCAGCGTCGCGCCCGGCGGCTTTTCGAGGAAGACGTGCTTGCCGGCTTCCAGCGCCTTGTAGGCAGCATCGAACCGAACGCGTGGCGGCATGCAGAGCGAGACCGCCTCGATCTCCGGCATGGCGGCCAGCATGTCCTCGATGGCGGTGAAGTTCTCGACGCCATCGACGCTGCCGTGCCGGCTTGCGGCCGCGACCAGCCGGTATCCGGGATTGTTGTGAATGGATGGCAGATGCTGATCGCGCGCGATCTTGCCAACGCCGACGACAGCAATAGAGATGGGGTTCATGGTGTTCCGCCAGATTGTATGACTTATGTCCGGCTTTGTACCAGAAAGGCCGGAGCGGGCAAGGCGGTCCGGCCTTGCAATGATGACGGCCCGAAAGAACGAACCAAGGAAATTGCATGTCCCCGACGATACGCAACGCCACCCGCGCGGAAATCGAAGAGATCATCGAATGGGCCGCACGCGAGGGCTGGAATCCCGGTCTCGACGATGCGAGCGCCTTCTACGCTGCCGACAGCCAAGGCTTCTGGGTGGCGGAGGAGGGCGGCGCGCTTGCGGCGGCGATTTCCGTCGTCCGCTTCGGGCCGGATTACGCCTTTCTCGGCTTCTACATGGCGCATCCGGATTTTCGCGGCCAAGGCCTCGGCTATGCCCTGTGGCAGGCGGCGCTGGCCGCGCAAGGCACGCGCATCATTGGTCTCGACGGCGTCGTCGCCCAGCAGGCGAGCTACCAGCGTTCCGGCTTCGCCTATGCGCACGCGAACATGCGTTACGGTGGCATGCCGCAGGTGACGCCGCCGCCCGGCACCGATCTCGTCGAGGTCGCCCCCGTTCATCTGCCGCTGCTCATCGACTACGACGCTCGCTTTTCGCCAGCGCGACGCGATGCCTTCCTCGGGCAATGGCTGAAGACCCAACCGACCCGGCAGAGCATCGCGCTCCTGCGCGGCACAGAGGTGCAGGGCTACGGCACGATTCGCACCTGCCGCGAGGGCCAGAAGATCGGGCCGCTGTTCGCCGATACGGAAACCGGTGCCGACCTTCTCTTCCGCAAGCTGGTCGCGACCGGCCTTGAGATGGGCGGCGACGGACAGATTTTCCTCGATATCCCCGAACCGAACGGCGCCGCCAAGGCGCTCTGCGACCGCTACAATCTGAAACCGGTGTTCGAGACCGCCCGCATGTATCGCGGCGATGTTCCCGACCTGCCGCTTTCCCGCATCTTCGGGATCACCACTTTCGAATTGGGTTAGGCGAGCCGGGATAGGCCCGCATCATTCCGTTGCGGCAGGCTTCATGATCGTCTGCCGCAGGAAGCTGTAGCCCGTGGCGATTCGGGCAGCGGAGGCCGCCGTGTCGCCTTCGCCGCCATGGCCACCGGATGTGAATTCGTGGAACAGCGGATCGTGCCCCAACTCCCGCAGTTGCGCGGCAAAGCGGCGGGCATGCGAGGGATGCACCCGGTCGTCATTGCTGGAGCTTTCGATGTAGATCGGCGGGTAGGTGACCTCCGTTGCGGGACGCACAGCCTGCAGCGGCGAATAGGCCAGCATCGTCTCCCGGTCCTGCGCATTGTCGGGATCGCCGTACTCGTCCATCCACGCCCGCCCGGCGGGGAAAGTGTGGAAGCGCAGCATGTCGAGCACCGGCACCTGGCACCAGACGGCGCCGAAAAGGTCTGGATAGCGCGTCAGCATTACCCCGGTCAGAAGCCCGCCATTGCTGCCGCCATTGCAGGCAATGTGCTGCGGCTTCGTGTAGCCACGAGCGACGAGATCGCGGGCGATCGCGGCGAAATCGGCAAAGGCCCGGTGCCGCCCCTCGCGCTTCGCCGCTTTGTGCCACGCGGCACCGAACTCGCCGCCGCCGCGGATATAGGCCTGCACATAGGCGCCGCCCTGTTCCAGCCAGCGCCCGGTGACGCCGGAATAATAGGGCTGCAACGGCACTTCGAAGCCGCCATAGCCGTAGAGGAGCACGGGCAGGGTACCCATGTCGAAGGTCGCAGGCAGCACCAGCCGATAGGGCACCGCCGTCCCGTCCTCCGACGTCGCTTCGAGCAGCAGGCTCGACATGCCGCTTGCGTCGAAATAGGCGGGCGAGGCGGCGACGGGCTGTAGCGCCAGCGGCTTGGCGCGGTCGGAGAGATCCAGCCGGTAGAGGGTCGGCGGCTGAAGGAAGCCCTGTCCGGAAACGATCAGTGTGTCATCGCCGAGATGCAGGTCGGAATAGAGTGGGTGGTAGGACAGGGTCTCCACCCCGTCGGGCAGGGTTAGCTCGAACGGCTCGGCGTCCTCGACGCGGAGATCGAGGAGAAACAGACGCGGCGTCATGGTGTCGGCTATGGTGAAGACGCACCAGTCCCGCAGCAGCATGAAGTCCGTGCAGAACCGGCGACCGGTGGGCGTGAACAGCACGCGGGCCGGGGCCGGCGGCTGGTCGCTGCCGAGCCGGACGGGAAGCTCCTGCAGCACGAGCGAACCGCTTGGCACACGCTCGTCCGTCTTGGCCCGCCACAGGCAGAAGCGATGATTGGTGCCCGCGTCACTCTCCCTGGGGATATCGAGCGGCACGGGCGTCCCGCCGTTCTTCGATACGACATGGCTGGCCGTCCCGATCGTGTGGACCGCCGTGAAGATCGACAGCCTTTCGTTGCCGGAAAGGTGATCGCCTTGGGAAAGACGGGCCATTTCGGGGCCGTAAACCGTCCCGTAGCCGGTCACGTCGCTGTCTTCGGCGGCAAAGACGGTTGCTGCCTCTGCAACGTCCTGCCCGCGCGCTACGCGTCGTCCGACCCGGGGCCAGCTGGATTGCGTGGCCGATTCCCGGTCGATCGAGCCGAAATACAGGATGTGGTCGAGGCTTTCCCACGTGGCGTGCGAACGCGCGAGCGGTGTCGAGAAGCCGCCTTCCACGAAGGCGAGGCTCTCGCAGTCGAACTCCCGGAAGATGCGTAGGTCCGATCCGCCGTCCGACAGCGACAACAGAACACGCGACGGATCCCATGGACAGGTGACGGCACCGCGCCAGATCCACGTCCGTCCCTCGGCGGCGTTATAGGCGTCGAGATCGAACACCGTCTCCCACGCCGCCTCCGGCACCGGTGCCTGGGTTGCCGGCAGCCTCTGCCACACGCCCATCGGGTTTCCAGCGGTCTTGCGGAAGGTGTTCAGCCAGTCGCCGCGCCGGGAAAAATGGATCAGCCGGTCGTCGCGCTCCATCATCGCCTTGAAGGCCGCTGCGTCCGCATCAAAGGCGTCCGTCTTGAGCGCGGTGTCCGAAAGCACATTCTCACGTGCCACGAAGTCGACCGTGCGGGCATCGTCGTCGGTCTCGAGGTAAAGGTGCATGGGGTGTCTGCCTTTCCGTTGAAGCCGGTCGAGGGATAATACGGTTTCCGGTTGATCAGACCGGAAGCTGTATTCCGTCCATTGAAAATCTGGCCGTCCGGCCAGAGATTTTCGATGATTCTTGTCTCCGGTTCGCGGAACGCGATCAGCCGGAAACCGTAAAGAGAGAAAAGGCGGACCGTCAGCCGGCCATCGCCTCCTCGTATTGCGCGGACAGGTCCAGCCACTGCTCTTCGGCGGTGCTCAGCTTTGCCGCCGTCTCGCCGCGCTGCTTCACCTTCTCGGCGGCCTTCGCGGGGAATTTCTCGTAGAGCACGGGATCTGCAAGTTCTGCATCAAGCGCCTGAATCTGCTTCTCAAGCTTTGCCGTCAAGGATTCGATATCGTTGATCTTCTTGCGCAACGGCGCAAGGACGGCGCGCTTTTCCGCGTTCGCCTTGCGTTGCTCCGCCTTCGACGTCGCGTCCTCGATTATCTCAGGCTTTTCGTCTTTTTTTTTACCCGAGGAGACGATCAGGCTGCGATACTCTTCCATATCGCCGTCGAAGTTCGAAACCGTGCCGTTGTTGACCAGCCACAGGCGATCCACCGTCGCCTCGATCAGGTGACGATCATGCGAGATCAGGATCACGGCGCCGTCGTAGTCGTTGAGCGCCTCGATCAGCGCGCGTCGGCTGTCGATGTCGAGATGGTTGGTGGGTTCATCGAGGATCAGGAGGTTGGGGTGGTGAAAGGCCGCAAGACCCATCAGCAGGCGCGCCTTCTCGCCGCCGGAGAGATCCTTGGCCGCCGTCGACATCTTCTCGGTCGCAAGCCCCATCTGCGCCACGCGGGCGCGCACCTTGGCTTCGGGAACGCCCGGCATCAGGCGGCGGACATGCTCCACCGGCGAATCGGCCGGCACGAGGTCGTCCATCTGGTGCTGCGCGAAGAAGCCGATCTTCAGGTTCGGCGCCAGCTTGATCTCGCCGCCATCTGCATCCAGCCGCCCGGAGACGAACTTCGCGAAGGTGGACTTGCCGTTGCCGTTCGAGCCGAGCAGCGCGATGCGGTCGTCATTGTCGATCCGCAGCGTGATGTTCTTCAGGATCGGCTGGCCCGGGGTGTAGCCGACGGAGGCATTCTGCAGCTGGATGATCGGCGAGGCCGGCTGCTTCTCGGGAACCGGGAAGGTGATCGGCTGCACATGGTCCTCGATGACCGAGGCGACGGTGCCCATGCGCTCCAGCGCCTTGACGCGGCTCTGTGCCTGCCGGGCCTTCGAGGCCTTGGCCTTGAAGCGGTCGATGAAGGTTTGCAGGTGCTTGCGCGCCGCGTCGTTCTTTACCTTGGCCTTCGTCTGCAATTCCATCGCCTCGGCGCGCTGGCGCTCGAACTGGTCGTATGAACCGCGGTAGAAGGTCAGCTTCTGCTGGTCGAGGTGGATGATGGCGTTGACGGCGGTGTTCAGCAGGTCGCGGTCGTGGCTGATGATGATGACGGTGTGCGGGTAGCGGCGGATGTAATCCTCCAGCCACAGCGTGCCCTCAAGGTCGAGATAGTTGGTCGGCTCGTCAAGCAGCAGCAGGTCCGGCTCCGAGAAGAGCACGGCGGCCAGCGCCACGCGCATCCGCCACCCGCCGGAAAAGGACGAGGCCGGGCGCAGCTGCGCGTCGTGGTCGAAGCCGAGGCCGGCGAGGATCGAGGCCGCGCGCGCTTCGGCCGAATGGGCCTGGATGTCGGCAAGCCGCATCTGGATATCGGCGATCCGGTTCGGGTCAGTGGCGGTCTCGGCTTCCGACAGAAGCGCCTCGCGCTCCTTGTCGGCCTTCAGCACGATTTCGATCAGCGGCTCTTCCGTGCCCGGCGCTTCCTGCGCCACCTGGCCCATTCGCGAATTCTTGGGGATGGAGACGAAACCGCTCTCGCTCTCCATCTGTCCCGTCAGGATGCGAAAGAGCGTCGATTTGCCTGCGCCGTTGCGCCCAACGAGGCCGGCCTTCGTGCCCTCGGGAAGCGAAATGTTGGCGTGGTCGATCAGGAGGCGTCCGGCGATGCGGGCCGAGAGATTGGATATCGTAATCATGCCGGCGTTTTGGCCGATGTAGGGCCGGAAGGCAAGAGAAGCCGCAGGACTCCCGTGAGGCCTTTACGCCCGTTGCAGCCCGGCGATCTGCGCGCACATCATCGGCGTGCAGCGTAGGATGCCCTGCCGCCCGTCTGCCCGCACCACGGTCAGCGCCATTTCCGCATGATGCATCAGGTCCTGCGGCCCGTTGACGGTGGCCGTCGTCGCGATGCCGGCGGAGAGCGACAGAGCCTCGGTGGTGAATTCGCGGCTGGCGAGGCGGATCTGGAGAGACTGCACGGCATCGCGGATGCGGGTCGCGATGGCTTGGGCATTCTGCTCGCTGACATCGTTCAGCAGGAAGGCGAAGGCGTCGTAGCCGATGCGTGCCACGACATCGCTCTTCTTCACCGACTTGCGGAAGATCGCGGCACATTTCTTCACGGCCTTCTCGCCGGTCTCCGGCCCATGCTGCTCGGTGAGCATCTTCAGCCGTTCCACGATCACCAGAACCAGCGCAGCCGGCTTCGTCGTCACGTCGGCCTCGTCGAACAGGCCCGCGATCTTCAGCGAAAGGGCCGTGCCGTTCGGAAGCCCCGTCAGGGCGTCGCGCAGCACCGCCCGCTGGTCCGCCGCGATCCGCCCTTGCGCATCACCGAGCGCTGCAACCGTGGTTTCCAGCGTCTCCGCCAGCCGCTTCTCACGCTTGCGCAGTTGGGTCAGCGTCTGGCGCAGGGCGCGAGCCTCCTCGGCAAAGTCCGACATCGACATGACGGGGTCCGCATCGAGCCTCTGCAGGAAGGCATCGAGCGTGTCGAAGGCCTCGGCCTTGGGCCGGCTTTCCTCCGAGATCGCCGTCGTCATGGTCTGGATCGCTTCCATGGCCGCCTGCTGGGCCTGCCCAAGCGCCTGTCCCATATGCCCCGGCAGCTTGCGCCGGAGGCCGATCGCGTCGAGCGCCTTTTGCGAAGGGGCGGCCCCGAGCGCTGCGAGATCGCGGCTAAGGCCCGAGGGTCCGCTGGAGAACGCCTCGTAGAACAGCTCGTAATTGCGCGGCAATGGCTGCACGCCGAGATGCGCCATGGCCTGCGCCACACGCTGCACCACGCCGTTGGTCTGCTCCGCGACATGCCTGTCGATTCTGACGGCCGTGCCGCTTCGGCTGATCTGTTCTCTCGTTGCCACGTGTCTACCCATTCCTGCGCACCGCATTCGCCGGTCGTTTCCGGCACTATATCCCGATAAGCTTACGTAAACTTCAAGGCCTCCTCTGTCAGCACTCTTCTCGCCCTCCTGACGTCGAAGTGAGCAGAGGAGGTTTTCCCGACATGACCTTTTGGGGGCCTGCCGGCAAAAATAAACCCGCCTTTTCTATCTCGTGAAAACCGGAAAACCTGCGATAGCTTCGCAACCCGCCGCCTGGATGCGAATCGGTTGCGGCAACGTTGGCGCTCGGATGAGACGAGCGTCGAACCACAGGAAACGGAACGTCAGTCATGAGCGTCCTGCGCAACCAGCTTCTTCCCTGGATCAAGGTCCTTGCCTGCCAGGCGCTCGTCCTCGTCGCTGTCCTCTTTCTGTCGCGCTGGATCACGCCGGGCACGCTTCCCGTCCTGCTCGGGCAGGGCGCAGCGGCCGCGGGCCTTGGGTTCCTCCTGCGCATGCCGCGCATCTGGCTCGTCGTGCAGTTCCTGCTGCCGGTCGCGGTGGTCTATGGCGATGCCGTGCCCGCCTGGGCCTATCTCGTGGCCTTCGTGCTCTGCGCGCTGGTCTACTGGAACAGCGCCTCCGAGCAGGTGCCGCTCTACCTCACCAACCGACGAACCTGGCAGGCGCTCGCCGATCTCGTGGCCGCTTCCGGGGCAAAGAGCGTTGTCGATCTCGGCAGCGGCATGGGGGGCGTCGTCACCTTCCTCGCCCGCGCCCAGCCCGGCGTCGAGGTCAGTGGGTTGGAAACGGCGCCTTTGGTCGTGGCCGCGTCCAAGCTCCGCATCGCCCTCAGCCGCCTTCCCAATGCCCGCATTGTCTATCGCAGCCTGTGGGAGGCGGAACTCGGCAATTACGACGTGGTCTACTGCTTCCTCTCGCCGGTGCCCATGGCCCGTCTCTTCGAAAAGGCGCGGCATGAAATGCGCCCGGGCACGCTCTTCGTCAGCAACAGTTTCACCGTCCCCGGCCGCGCCGCCGACCGCATCCTCGATGTCGACGACGGCCGCCGCACCCAGTTGCACATCTACACGCTCTGACGCCTCAGGCGGCGCGACTTCGCAGGAAATACACCAGATCCAGCACCACGCTTGGCTGTCCAAGAGTGGTTAGGATCATATGGCACTGTCCGCGATGATGGGTCTGGTGGTTGAAGAGATGGGCGAGGCAGGGGCTGAGCGCCTGGGTGATCGGCTCGGGAATGCTGATCGGCGTGTAGGTGAAGACGCCGGCAAGGTCGTCCGTGCCGAGGCTGTCGATCCACGTCGCAAGCCGCCGGTCCTCCACCACCCGCGCGGCCCTCAGCGGCTCAAAGTCTTCGAAGAGGACCGCATCGAGCGTGGTCGGCGCGTCGCCCTTGCCCATAAACCGCTTCATCCAGATCCGGTCGGTGGCGAGCAGGTGGTTGAGCGTTCCGTGCAGGGAGCCGAAGGCGGCGCCGGTCTGCCTGCGGCGTCCCTCCTCACCGAGCACCTCGGCTGCGGCATAGATGCGGTCGTTGGCCCAGCTGTTATAGGCGGCGAACATACGGAAATGGTCGATCATGGCGGCTCCGGCGCGTCGGAAAACCCAACCCTACCTTGCCAAGGGTTCAACAGGCATGATGCCATTCATGAAATTTGCTGATTTGCTTTCGTCCGCCGTCCGCGCTCACATGGCTCGGAGATGAAACCTTGCGGAGACCTGCGATGACGAGAACGCTTTACGGCCTGTGTGGCGAAGATCGGGAGAGGCCCTTTTCACCGCATGTCTGGAAGGTCGTGATGGCGCTTGCCCACAAAGGGCTCGACTGCCGCTTCGTGCCGCTGGGCTTTACCGAAATTCCAAAGGTCGAAGCCGGCGCGACGAAGATGGTGCCGTATCTCATCGATGGCGAACAGGCCGTCGTCGACAGCTTCGCCATCGCCCGGCATCTGGACGCGACCTATCCGAACCGGCCAACGCTCTTTGCCGGGGAAGGGGGCCAGGCGACAGCACGGTTCGTGGAGGCTTTCTCGCAAACGGTGCTGCATCCGGCCATCGTCCGCATCATTCTCGTCGATATCCACGATCGCCTCGCGCCCGAGGATCGCGCCTATTTCCGCAAGAGCCGCGAGGCCGCGTTCGGAAAGACGCTGGAAGAGGTCGTCTCCGCAGCACCCGCGGAGCGGGCGGCCTTTGCGGAGAAGCTCTTGCCGCTGCGCTACATGCTGAAGAAGCAGCCGTTCATCGGCGGCGAGACGCCGCTGTTTGCGGACTACATCGTCTTCGGCGCGCTGCAATGGGCCCGCATCATGTCGCCGCAAACGCTGCTCGAGCCAGGCGATGCCGTCTCCGAATGGTTCGAGCGTTGCCTCGATCTCCACGACGGTCTTGGCCGCGGCATATCGCCGGCCAGTATCGCAGAAGCCGCCTGAAAACAGGGCTCGATCTTCGCCGCGCCGTTTTCGAAATAAGGCCGCGCAGCGCCATTCCCCTTGTCTTGCACGCGGCGGCTCGCTAAGGAACCGTCCAAACGAACGCAACTCCTAGGGATTTGACACCATGGCGATTGAACGCACCTTTTCGATGATCAAGCCGGACGCAACGAAGCGCAACCTGACCGGCGCGATCACCAAGATGATCGAAGACGCCGGCCTGCGCGTCATCGCCTCCAAGCGCGTCTGGATGAGCCAGCGCGAAGCCGAAGGCTTCTACGCCGTTCACAAGGAACGCCCCTTCTTCGGCGAACTGGTCGAAGGCATGACGTCCGGCCCGACGATCGTTCAGGTTCTGGAAGGCGAGAACGCCATCCTGAAGAACCGCGAAATCATGGGTGCGACCAACCCTGCCAACGCCGACGAAGGCACGATCCGCAAGACGCATGCTCTGTCGATCGGCGAAAACTCCGTCCACGGCTCCGACGCCCCGGAAACCGCTGCCGAAGAAATCGCATACTGGTTCTCGGCCACCGAAATCGTCGGCTGATATCGGTCGAAAGATCTGGAATGACGAAAGGCCGGGGCAGCAATGCTCCGGCCTTTCGCGTTGTGGCTATCGGCGGCGCGCGACGGTGCCGATTAATCAGGGGGTGGGCGGCGGCGTTGCCTCGGGTGCCGTTCCGGGGTTCTTCGTCGAGATCACGTGGGGGACGCCACGGTCGGTAATGTCGATGACATTGATCGCGTAGACTTCCCTGAGGAACAGGTAGAGGAAGGCAAGCGAAAGCGTGAGAATGACAATGCCGATGACGGCGGAGGTGATGTGGATCTTGGTCGGCTCAAGGACGATCGTCGTCACACCCAATGGCGAGGCCGCGCCTGGGTCGGGAGCCTGTGCAGGGGGATCGGCAGCCTCTGGGGCAACGACACCCTGCGTGACCGTGCCGGTAGCAGCGGCAGCATTCCCTGCAATCAGCCGGCGCGAGACGATCATTTCATAACCTGCAAACAAGACGCCGGATACCGAGACGAGAACGACCACACCCAGCAAAACGTTGGCAGCGAGGAGCTGCCAGGCGAAAACGGCCTGCTGGTGCAGCCGCAGCTTGTTGCCGTTGTCGTTGACCGAGATCAGGCCCTCGTAGTAGCTCGCCAGCGCCCGTGTGCTTGCGTCGTTGATCGTGGACCTGTCGGTATCCGAGAGGCTGCGCAGCGTGCGGAGTTGCTGGGAGAGATCGGCAATGACCTGATCTTTTTCCTCCGACAGCGTCTGCAGCGCGGCAAGGTCCCCTTGCGGTTGTGGCGACTGGGCGCGACCGGGCAGGGTGTTGAGCAGGAGACCGGCGATCACGACGATGAGCAGGGCGAGACAGCGCATGATCATTGTCCGCAGAGGCAGGAGGCATATTTCAGCGGGTCGGACACGGCAGAACACCAGTCCGGGACGGCGTGGCATGCGGGTAAGCGTGGCACGGGAAGCGTTGTATCCAGCGATCTCGTGGGGCCGTCCGTTCGCGGGACAGTGATCTGATCGAAGGTGTTGCCGCCGAAGCCGAGGTTCGGAGGCGGTTGGAAGACAGGCGCGCTGTAGCGTCGCTCCAGAATGATTGCGCCCATATCTGGAGGCGCATCCTGGGCGTAAAGCTCAGCGCTTGGCAGGAATAGAAGAACGGCGAGGAGAGCTTCGATCTTGGCCATGCGCTGATATAAGCACAGACATTTCTGGTTGCCTACCAACCTGAAATACACGCGGAAAGGGTGAGGGGTGGTGTCCGGTCACGTATCGCATGGAAAATGCATCGGCCCGATTTACGGCCGTCTTGGCGGCGATATCAGCCTCGCGTCCACCGGTCCCGCGCCGTATCGTCAGCATCCTTCGCAGAGACCCAGCCGCGAGCTGTTCCGTCCTTCAGGTGCTCCTTCTTCCAGAAGGGCGCCGCGGTCTTCAGGTAGTCCATGATGAAGGACGCGCCGTCGAAGGCTGCCTGGCGATGGGTGGAGGCCGCAATGACGAGGACGATGCGCGCGCCGGGGTCGATGCGGCCGAAGCGGTGGATGGCGGTTGCGCCCTGAAGGTCGAAGCGCGTAACGGCCTCTTCACAAATCCGCCGGATCTCGGCTTCCGCCATGCCGGGATAATGCTCCAGCTCAAGCGCGGCCAGCTGGCCTTTTTCCTCCCGGCAGAGGCCGGAGAAGGTAACGACCGCGCCGATGTCGGTGCGGCCGGTCGACAGTGCCTCGATCTCGGCCGCCGTGTCGAAATCCTCGGCCTGCACCCGAACGGTGACGGACGCAGGCGGGGACAGGGACGGAGCAGCCAATGTCATCTCCTCAGCCGCCCGTCATCGGCGGGAAGAGCGCGATCTCGCGGGCCGAGCCGAGCGGTTCGTCATGCTCCACATGCTCCTGGTCGATGGCCACGCGAATGACGTTCTCGTGCTCCAGCGCCGCTTCGTAGTCCTCGCCGCGGGTTTTCAGGAACGCGATGAGATCCCTGGCGGTGACGACGGTGTCGGGCAGCGAGACGATCTCGTCACCCACGCCGATGCGCTCGCGCACCCAGGCGAAATAGACGAGCCGGACCTCTCTCATTCGGCCACCAGATGCTTCAGGCCGGCGCGGAAATAATCATAGCCGGTGTAGAGCGTAATGGCGGCGGCGAGCCACAGCATGATGATGCCGGTCTCGGTCGTGTAGGGCAGAACCTTGTCGCCGGCAGGGCCCGCCAGCAGGAGGGCGATGGCCACCATCTGGATCGTCGTCTTCCACTTGGCGATCCGCGTCACGGGTACGCTGACCTTCAGCGCCGCCAGATATTCGCGCAGGCCCGAAACGAGGATTTCGCGGCAGAGAATGATGATCGCGGCCCAGATCGACCAGCCGGCAATGGTGCCGTCGGCGGCCACCAGCAACAGCACGGAGGCGACCAGCAGCTTGTCGGCGATCGGGTCGAGCATGCGGCCGATATTGGAGGTCTGCTTCCAGATCCGCGCGAGGTAGCCGTCGAAGAAGTCCGTGATCGAGGCCACCGCGAACAGGCCGAGCGCGGTCCAGCGGGCAAAGTCGGAGCTTTGCAGCTTGCCCTCGATAAAGAAGCACAGAACGATCAGCGGAACCGCGAGAATGCGCGCGTAGGTGAGGAGATTGGGAATATTGTAGGCGACGGGCACGGTTCGCATGTCAACTCGGTCTCTGGACTTGGTACGCATTTCGTACAGGCGGGATGAAAGACGTCGTGACCCGGAGGTCAACCGGTTTTTGATGAATGAGCGGCAATTGTGGCGGAATTCATCTGAACAGGCCGTGAACCACCGCGACACGCCCGCCCTGATCTGCGACCTTCCCCGGAAAAGGCGATGCGCGGATGACGCCGACCTTATACGCGCACGACGCGTTGCGAAAGCCGGCGGGCGCTGTAGTGTCTGTCAATCAACGCAACCGTGGAAGGAAACGGGATGGACGAGGCGAACGCGACGCATGAAGCGGGAGAGTTGGAAATGGTCGTGCTGATGACGCCCGACATGGCCAATTTTTCCGGCAAGGTCCACGGCGGCGCGCTGCTCAACCTTCTCGACCGCGTCGCCTTTTCCTGCGCCTCGCGCTATTCCAAGCGCTATGCGGTGACCTTGTCGGTCGATCAGGTCGTGTTTCGTCAGCCGATTCTCGTCGGCGAACTCGTGACGTTCCGCGCCTCCGTCAACCAGACCGGCCGTACGTCGATGGAAGTCGGCATTCGCGTCGAGGCCGAAGACATCCGCTCCGGCGTCCGCCGTCATACCAATTCCTGTTATTTCACTATGGTTGCAGTGGATGACGAGGGCCGCCCGACCGTCATTCCCGCCGTGGTGCCGAAGACGGACATGGCCCGCCGCCGGCAAAAGGCAGCCGACATTCGCCGCACCCTGCGCCGCGAGTTCGAGGCCCGTTTTCACGCCGCGAGCGAAGATCGCGGCCACGCCGCCAGCGACGATAACTGTCCCACCGGCAGCGAAAATGGCGCGGGCTAAACGTCAGTTCCGCGACACCGCCGTGCCGTCCTCGTGGAAGTGGTCGTAGACCAGCTTTGCCACGGCCTCCGATATGCCGTCGACGGCGACGAGGTCGTTCATGCCAGCGCGCGACACGGCTTTCGCGGTGCCGAAATGGTGGAGCAAAGCGCGCTTGCGCGTCGGGCCGATGCCGGCGATCTCGTCGAGCGGATTTTTCACCATCTCGCGCTTGCGCCGCGCCCGGTGGCTGCCGATCGCAAACCGGTGTGCCTCGTCCCGCAGCCGTTGGATGAAATAGAGCACCGGATCGCGCGGGGCCAGGGTAAAGCCATCCCGCCCGACCGTCAGACCGCCAGCCGTGGCGACCGGCGGGAAGAACCGCTCGCGGCCTGCTTCCCGGTCCACGCCCTTGGCGACGCCGATCGCGATCACGCAGTCCTCGATGTCGAGCTCTTTCAGGATGGTCCGAACCGCGGTCATCTGCCCCTGTCCGCCGTCGATCAGGATCACGTCCGGCCATGCAGGGAAGCCGGCGTCCTCGCCGGGCTCGACGCTCCGGTCGGGCTTGCCTTCCTCCTTCAGGAGGCGCGAGAAACGCCGCGTCATCACCTCGCGCATCATGCCGAAGTCGTCGCCCGGCGTGATGTCGGTCGATTTGATGTTGAACTTGCGATACTGCCCCTTCACGAAACCTTCCGGCCCCGCCACCACCATGCCGCCGACGGCATTGGTGCCCATGATGTGGGAGTTGTCGTAAATTTCGATGCGCCGCGGCACGCGGTCCAGCTTGAAGGTCTGCATGAAGCCCTCCAGCAGGCGGCCCTGTGAAGCGGTTTCCGCCAGCTTCCGGCCATGGGCCTCGCGCGCATTGGTCATGGCGTGATCGACGAGATCCTTCTTCTCGCCGCGCTGCGGCGCGAGAATCGCCACCTTGAACCCGGATTTCTCCGAAAGCGCCTGGCCGAGAAGATCCTGCTCCAGCACCGTCTCGCACAGCAGGATCTGCTTCGGGCAGGGCTTGTCGTCATAGAACTGCGCGAGGAACGCCGCCAGCACTTCGGCCGGCGCGAGCGAAGGGTCCGCTTTGGGGAAGTAGGCGCGGTTGCCCCAGTTCTGCCCGGTGCGGAAGAAGAACACCTGGATGCAGGACACGCCGCCTTCATGGTGGATTGCGAAAACGTCCGCTTCCTCGACGCCCGATGGGTTGATGCCCTGATGGCTCTGTACATGCGACAGCGCCGCCAGCCGGTCGCGGTAGAGGGCGGCGCGCTCGAAGTCGAGATTGTCGGACGCCTCGCTCATGGCAGACGCGATTGTCGCCTTGACGGCCTGGCTCTTGCCCGACAGGAAATCCTTGGCCTCCGTGACCAGCTCCGCATAGTCGTCGTCGCTGATCTCGCGCGTGCAGGGCCCGGAACAGCGCTTGATCTGGTGCAGCAGGCAGGGACGCGTCCGGCTTTCGAAGACGCTGTCCGTGCAGGTGCGCAGCAAAAAGGCGCGCTGCAGAGAATTGATGGTGCGTCCCACCGCGCCGGCCGAGGCGAAGGGGCCGAAAAACTGGCCCTTGCGGCTGCGCGCGCCGCGATGCTTGTAGAGCGCGGGCGCTCTCGAGTCGCCGGTGACGAGAATATAGGGAAACGACTTGTCGTCGCGCAGAAGCACGTTGTAGCGCGGCCGCAGCCGCTTGATCAGGTTCGCCTCGAGCAGCAGCGCCTCGATCTCGGTGCGCGTCGTCACGAACTCCATGTTCGCCGTCTGGCGGATCATCTGGGAGATGCGGTTGGAATGGCCGCGCCCCTGCGCATAATTGCTGACGCGCTTCTTCAGGCTGCGCGCCTTGCCGACATAGAGAACGTCGCCCGCCTCGTTGAACATGCGGTAGACGCCGGGGCTGTTGGGCAAAAGCTTGACGAAGGCCTGGATCAGCTCCGCACCGCGTAAGCCGTCGGGAACGGCAGAGGTTTCCGCCCAGTCGATATCGGCCACCGGCGACGGGGCCTCGACCGTCTCGATCGCATCCTCGTCGTCGTCGCTCAACGTCTCGTCGTACAAGATGCCGCCATCCTGCGGCGCCCGTCCGTTCATTCCACGATCTCCATTTGATCCGGCGTCTGCCACGCCAGATGCTGGCCGCCGTCCAGCGCAATCATTTGCCCGGTCATCGACGGCGTGTCGAACATATAGCGAATGGTGCGCCCGAAATCCCCAAGTCCCGGGCCGACCTTCAGGATCAGCGATTCTACCTGAGCCTCGAAGTCGGCCTGGTTCTGCCGATCGTTCGGCAGGGTCGGGCCCGGTCCGATGCCGTTCACCCGGATCGCCGGCGCCAGAGATTGTGCCATCGTCACCGTTGCCGTCAGCAGCGCCGACTTCGATAACATATAGGAATAAAATCGCGGGTTTGGAGACCAGACGCGCTGGTCGATCATGTTGACGATCAGCCCTGTCGCATCCGCCGGCATCTGTGCGGCGAAATGGCCGGCGAGAACGGAGGGCGCCTTGACGTGCAGGGCGAAGTGCCGGTCCCACACGGTTTCGTCGAACGCGTCGAGGCTGTCCTTGGCAAAGACGGAGGCATTGTTGACGAGCAGGCCGAGCGGCCCGATGGCGTCCGACGCGTCCCGCACCAGCCGGCCGAGATCCGCGGCATGGGAGAGGTCCGCCTGCACGACGGCAGCCGTGGCGCCTTCCGCCTGAAGGCTAGCACAAAGCGCCTGTGCCTCGTCCAGCGAACCATTGGCATGGATGGCAACGGCAAAACCGTGACGTGCCAGATCCTCGACGATCGCGCGGCCGATCCGCTTTGCCCCGCCCGTCACCAATGCCGTTTTCAGAAGATGTCTCACGCGCGTTCGTCCTTCACGATTCTGATCGCAGCCGAAGCCAGATCATAAAAGAACAGCGTACGCACGGCAAAACCACCGGATCATTCGTTAATGCAAAGTGAACGAAACGGCGCGGAATTGATGAAAATTCAAGGAACAAAGGTGAGATGACAGTATAGTGCGAGCATGGTTAACCAAATGCCTGTTGCATTGAAACAACATCGTTTTTCAGCCACGTCTCTGCCTCAATCATTTCACAATTCGGCTCTTGGAAATCCGCATTTGGACATCAATTTCATCTCAACCGAGCGGGGTTGAACGAAATTACCGGCGCCGCATCGGATGATAAGGAAATCGGTCCAGCGCCGGTCTGATAAGGAGATCTAGTATGCGTACTCTCGTCACCACTCTCATGGCTTCGGCCTTCTCTCTCGTCGCTTTCTCGGCTGTCAACGCAGCGGACGCCATCGACGAAGTTCCCGCAGCACCGGCTGCCGACTATACGGCTCCGGCCGTCAAGAACTGGGCCGGCGCTTACGTCGGTGGTACCGCCAACTGGGGCCATGGCAAGTTCAAGGGCACCGGCGACAACAGCGCAGCCGGCTTCGGCGGCGGCCTGTACGGCGGCTACAACATGCAGGAAGGCCAGATCGTTTACGGTGCTGAAGCCGACATCAACTACGGCGACAACGATGCAAGCCGTCCGGGCCGCAGCATGGAACAGGGCGTCAACGGCTCGCTCCGCGGTCGCGTCGGTTACGACGTCAACCCGGTTCTGCTCTACGGCACGGCCGGTGTGGCTGCTTCGAGCCTGAAGGCCCGCCAGCTCGGCGGTTCTGACAAGAACACGGCGATCGGCTGGACGGCTGGTGCCGGTGCCGAAGCCTTCGTCACCGACAACGTCACGGCCCGCGTCGAATACCGTTACACCGACTACGGCAAGGAAAGCTTCAGCGTTCCCGGCCGCAACTTCTCCTCCGGCTATGACGAACACAGCGTCAAGGTTGGTATGGGCGTGAAGTTCTGATCGACGGATAAGACCGAGAGGTCGAATTCGAACGCAAGAAACCGCTTGCAGCTTCCGCTGCAGGCGGTTTTTTCGTATGCGTTCATTCGCTCGTTTCCAGGCGATGCGATGCCAGACCTTGCTTATGGAAAACTGTCCGATGACCATTCGCCTGCGCCCGCATCATCTCCTCTGCATGCTGACCTATATCGGCAAGGGCTATAGCCCCGCCTTCGTTCACAACTACGATGCCATCGCGGCGCGGATCAGTGCCGGCGAAGCGCTCGACGTGGTGGATGGACCCGACGATATCTGTCGCCCGCTGCTGGAGACGCCGAACCCGCATTGTTTCAACGACAGCGTGATCGCCCGCGACCGTCGAGCCGCAGCGGACGTATCTGCACTTCTTGGCTGCGACATCCATGCCGGCGTGCGTCTCGTCCTCGATGCGGCCGAGATTGCCCTCCTGCGGACCCACTTTGCCGCCGGCGGCATCCGGGCGGCCTGTACCGGCTGCGAATGGTCGGGCCTCTGCGACGGAATCGCAGCCGACGGCTTTCGCGCGGTGCGCGTGGCACCGGCCGATCCGCAAGACCTTGGAAAGCAAGTCCCTTCTCTATAGGCTGTCTCTGCACGTCTATGGCTCGGCGGGGAGAGCGCCGGGACCGGACTGCAAGCACGGGCGAGGGGGATGCGTTGGGGAGGAATGCGAGGAGATGCTGAGGAGCCTGCGCCACAGTCTGGTCGTGCCGGTGGTGCTGGTCGTCATCGCCGCCACAGGCCTTGCCGTCTGGGGCAACGCCTATGCCAGTCGCCGCTTCATGGCTGAGGCCTCGCTGCAGGCGGGAACGGCTCTGCGCCTCGCGGTCGCTGCCTTGTCGGGCCATCTCCGCCGTTATGAAGCCTTGCCGGCGCTGATTGCCGATCACGACGATATCCGCCGGCTCATCTCCAACCCCGGGGATCAGACCCTGCGCGACAGCGCCAATCACTATCTAAAGGAAATCAACGGTCTCCTGCGCTCCTCCGACATCTACGTCATGACCCGGGACGGCGAGACCATCGCCGCCAGCAATTACGACCGGGCGACGAGCTTCGTCGGGGAGAACTTCAGCTATCGCCCCTATTTCCGCCAGGCGGCGGAGGGCAAGCGCTCGCGCTTCTATGCCCGCGGCACGACGTCGTTCAAGCGCGGCTATTTCTTCGCGGCACCCATCGACATCGACGGCAGGGTCGCCGGCGTCATCGTCTTCAAGGTCGATATCGACATGATCGAGGCGTCCTGGCGGGGCGGCGAATATGAGATCTTCGTGTCCGATCCGGAAGGCGTGATCTTCATGACCAGCAATCCGGAATGGCTCTACGCCAGCATCTTGGCCCTGACGCCCGAACGCCTCCGCCGCACCGAAGCCTCGCGGCGCTATGCCGAGGCCGACCTCAAGGACCTCGGCGTCGTCAGATCGCGCATCGGCGACCACACGTTGATGTCGATTCCCACACGCGGCGCCACGCGAGATTATCTCGTGCTCTCCGAATATGTCAGCGATGCCGACTGGACCGTTCGGGTGCTGATGGACATGAGCTGGGTGCGCTCGCAGACCCATGTCGCGGTTGCCGCCGTGTTTCTGTTCCTCTGCCTTGCCGGCCTCAGCCTCGCCGTCCTCCTCCAGCGGCACGCGCGCCGCAACGAGCGCATGCAGATGCAGGTCGAGGCGAAGGCTGAACTCGAACGGCGCGTCGAGGAACGCACGGCCGACCTTGCCGACCTCAACGCCCAACTGCGCAGCACCCAGGCCGATCTGGTGCAGGCCGGCAAGCTCGCCGGCCTCGGACAGATGTCGGCGGCCCTCTCGCACGAGTTCAACCAGCCGCTCGCCGCCGCCAAGACCTATGCCGACAGCGCCTCGCTGCTGATCGAGCGCAACCGGATCGACGAGGCCAAGGACAATCTGCGGCGCATTTCCAACCTCATCGACCGCATGGCCTCCATCAGCCGCCACCTGCGCAATTTCGCCCGCAAGCCCAACGAGAAGCTGGGGCCGGTGGCACTGGACGACGTGCTGCGCGACACGCTGGAGATCGTCTCGGCCCGCCTTGCCTCGGCCGATGCCGAGCTGGTCGTGGCGCTCGGCGAGCCCGCGCCGCTTGTGCGCGCCGGTTCCGTGCGCCTGCAGCAGGTGCTGGTCAACATCATCTCCAATGCGGCGGATGCGGTGGAGGGCCTTGAGGACAGGCGCATCACCGTCACCGCGACGACGACAGGCGACCGCGTGGCGATCACCATCCGCGACGCCGGGGCGGGCATTCCCAAGGCGATCGCCGAGCGCATCTTCGATCCGTTCTTCACCACCAAGGGCGTCGGCAAGGGGCTCGGCCTCGGCCTCTCCATTTCCTACAATATCGTCAAGGATTTCGGCGGCCGCCTTTCCGTGGAAAATCACCCCGAGGGCGGCGCGATGTTCCGCATCGAACTCGACCGCATGGACAGCAGACGCGAGGCAGCCGAATGACGAGCGAAGCGGCAACCGTTCTTCTGGTCGATGACGAAGAGGAGCTGCGTCGCTCGACGGCGCAGGCGCTCGAGCTTCAGGACCTGACCGTCGAGACCTTCGCCGCCGCCGAAGACGTGCTCGCCCGCGTCGGCTACGGCTTTGCCGGCGTCGTCGTCAGCGATATCCGCATGCGCGGCATGGACGGCATGACGCTGCTGCAGCGCATCCGCGAGATAGACCACGAAATCCCCGTCATCCTCGTCACCGGCCATGGCGACGTGCAACTGGCCGTCAAGGCGATGCGGGAAGGGGCCTATGATTTCATGGAGAAGCCCTTCGGCGTACAGGCGCTCGCCGGCATCATCCGCCGCGCCCGCGACCGGCGCGGCCTCGTGCTCGAAAACCGCCGCCTCCGCGCGGTCGCCGGCAAGCGCGACGACATTGAGGCGCGCATGCCCGGACGGACGCCCGTCATGGTCGATTTGCGCTACCGCCTGCGCGCCATCGGTGCCACCGATGCGGATACGCTGATCATCGGGGAGACCGGTGCTGGCAAGGAGGTCGCCGCCCGCGCGCTGCACGATATCAGCGCCCGCGCCAACCGCCCCTTCATCGCCATAAACTGCGCCGCCTTGCCGGAAACGCTGATCGAAAGCGAACTCTTCGGCCACGAGGCCGGCGCCTTTCCGGGTGCGATTCGCGCCCGCTACGGCAAGTTCGAGCATGCCCGCGGCGGCACCATCCTGCTGGACGAGATCGGCTCCATGCCGATCGAGCTTCAGGCGAAGTTTCTGCGGGTCCTGCAGGAGCGTACGATCACGCGTCTCGGCTCCAACGAGACCGTGCCGCTCGATGTCCGCTTCGTCGCCACCAGCAAGGTCGATCTGGAGGCGGAAGTGGCGGCCGGCCGCTTCCGCGCCGATCTGTTCTATCGCCTCAACGTCGTCACGCTGCATGTGCCGTCGCTCGCCCAGCGCGCCGCCGATATTCCGCTGCTCTTCCTCCAGCTCGTGCGCGAGGCCTCCGCCCGCTACGGCCGCGAGGATATGGATGTGCCGCCCGCCATCGTCTCTGAGGTCGCCCACCGGCGCTGGCCGGGCAATGTCCGCGAGCTGCGCAACGCCGCCGATCGCCTCGTGCTCGGCCTCGACGCCCGCGGCCTCGAGCCTGCGACGGACGATCGGGAGGAAGAGAGCAAGCTCGCACCCCGCGTCGCCGCCTTCGAGCGGGGGCTGATCGCCCGGACACTTGCCGTGCACAGTGGCGCCCTCCGCCCGGTCTATGAGGAGCTCGGAATCTCCCGCAAGACGCTTTACGAAAAGATGCAGAAGTACGGCCTCGACAAGCGCGCCACCTTCGATGAAGGACCGGAATGAGGGGCTCATGTGTCGGTTTCCACCCATCGCAAATGGTAAGGGGGCCGTTTCCACCCATGGTGCGCCGCAAAAGCGTCGTCCCGCAGCGCGACGCCTCCAATAACCGGTTGCACACCTCCGCCTGAACGGGACACTCGCGTCCATTCCATGACCGGCAGAGGAGGAGCCCTGCCGGCATGCTGATCACGTCTCGGGAGGACATCATGACGCGTTTCTCGTCGCTTCTGGCAGCCACAGCGCTTGCCGCAACCGTTTTCGCAGGCGCCGCGCAGGCGGACTATCCGGAGCGGACCATCACCATGGTCGTGCCCTTCGCCGCTGGCGGGCCGACGGATACGGTCGCGCGCCTCGTTGCCGAATCCATGTCGAAGGATCTCGGCCAGCAGGTCATCGTGGAAAATGTCGGCGGTGCCGGCGGCACGCTCGGTGCCGGCCGTGTCGCGAGCGCCGAGGCCGATGGCTACACCGTGCTCCTGCACCACATCGGCATGGCCACCAGCGCCACGCTCTACCGCAAGCTCGCCTATGACACGCTGAACGCCTTCGATTATGTCGGCCTCGTCACCGAAGTGCCGATGACCATCGTCGCGCGCAAGGATCTGGAGCCGACCGACCTCAAGAGCCTCGTCGAATACGCCAAGGGCAACAAGGATACCGTGACGGTTGCCAATGCCGGCATTGGGGCGGCCTCCCACCTCTGCGGCATGCTGTTCATGAGCGCCATCGAAACATCGCTCGTCACCGTGCCCTACAAGGGCACCGGCCCGGCAATGACCGATCTTCTCGGCGGCCAGGTCGATATCATGTGCGACCAGACCACCAACACGACGAAGCAGATCCAGGGCGGCACGATCAAGGCCTTCGCCGTGACGTCGCCGGCCCGCCTCGACATCTTCCCCGACCTGCCGACGGCCGTCGAAGGTGGTCTGCCGGGCTTCGAGGTCGGCATCTGGCACGGCGTCTACACGCCCAAGGGCACGCCGCCGGAAGCCATCGCCAAGCTGGAAGGCGCGCTTCAGAAGGCCCTGAAAGACGAGAACGTCGCCGCCCGCTTCGCCGAACTCGGCACCAAGCCCTCGTCGGACGCCGATGCGACGCCCGCTGCCCTCAAGGCCAAGCTCGAAGGCGAGATCGCCCGCTGGAAGCCGATCATCGAAAAGGCCGGCCAGTACGCCGACTGATTGAGGCCAGATCGACGGACCGGGATGCAGGCTGCGGTTTGCAGGCTGCCCCTCATCCGCCTGCCGGCACCTTCTCCCCGCAAGCGGGGCGAAGGGCATGCGCGGCAGCCTCTTGGTCAAGCGTCGAGCGAGGCAGGTCCCCTCTCCCTGCAGGCGGGGAGAGGGCTAGGGTGAGGGGCTGCCGCAACCGGGGAGATAACGGGGGAAACGCCTGATCGCGCGCGCCGACCGGCCGACACAAGCATCAACGACCGCATGAAGCCGAAAGGCCGATTGCGCTTCGACTCATTGGGGAACGACCATGAAACCACTTAGTCTCGACCGGACGAATGCCCTCTGCGGCATCCTGTTCATCGCCCTCGGCCTCTTCTTCGTGGCGCAGTCGCTGTCGCTCGAACTGGGCACGACGTTTCGCATGGGCCCGGGCTATTTCCCGCTGGTCCTCGCGCTGTTCCTGACCGGCCTCGGCCTCGTTATCCTCTTTCAGGCGACCCGCACGCAGAGCGAGCCGATCGAGCCTTTAGCCTGGCGCGGCATGCTCTTCATCCTTGCCGCACCCATCGTCTTTGGCCTCACGGTCCGGGGCCTCGGTTTCGTGCCGTCGCTGTTCATCGCCGCCTTCATCGCGTCCTTCGCCTCGCAGCGCATGAAGCTGGTGGGCGCGATCATTCTGTCGATCGCCATCACGCTCTTCTCCGTCGCCGTCTTCAGCTATGCGCTGGGCCTTCCGTTCGAACGCTTCGGCCCCTGGCTGCGGTTTTAAGGATCTTCGACCATGGATCTCTTCAGCAATCTCGCGCTGGGTTTCGCGACGGCCGGCACGCCGGAAAACCTTCTCTTCTGCCTCATCGGCGTGCTCCTCGGTACGCTCATCGGCGTCCTCCCCGGCATCGGTGCGACGGCCACCATCGCCATGCTCCTGCCGATCACCTTCCAGCTGGAGCCGGTCTCCTCGCTGATCATGCTCGCCGGCATCTATTACGGCGCGCAATATGGCGGCTCCACCACCGCCATCCTCATCAACATGCCGGGTGAATCCTCCTCGGCCGTCACGGCCATCGATGGCTACCAGATGGCGCGCAAGGGCAGGGCGGGCGCGGCGCTCGCCATCGCGGCCCTCGGCTCCTTCTTTGCCGGCACCGTCTCCACCTTCCTCGTCGCCATCTTCGCCCCGCCGCTGACCGCCGTCGCCCTGAAGTTCGGTGCCGCGGAATATTTCTCGCTGATGGTCGTCGGCCTCGTGTCCTCGATCGCGCTGGCCCATGGCTCCATCGTCAAGGCGCTGGCCATGGTCTCGCTCGGTCTGCTGCTTGGCCTCGTCGGCACGGATATCTACACCGGCACGCCGCGCTTCACGCTCGGCATCCGCGAATATGCCGACGGGCTGAACTTCGTCGCCGTGGCCGTCGGCGTCTTCGGTGTCGCCGAAATCCTGCGCAATCTCGAAAACGAGATGACGCGCACCGTGCTGATCAGCAAGGTCACCGGGCTCATGCCGACGCGAGACGATTTCCGCCAGATGGTCGGCCCGGTCCTGCGCGGCACCGGCATCGGCTCCGCACTCGGCATCCTGCCCGGCGGCGGCGCCATCCTTGCGGCCTTCGCCTCCTACACGGTCGAAAAGCGCATTTCCAAGCACCCGGAAGAGTTCGGCAAGGGTGCCATCGCCGGCGTCGCCGGTCCGGAATCGGCCAACAATGCCGGTGCCCAGACCTCATTCATCCCGCTGCTCACGCTCGGCATTCCGGCAAACCCGGTCATGGCGCTCATGGTCGGCGCGATGATCATCCAGGGCATCGTTCCCGGCCCGAACGTCGCCGTCGAACAGCCGGCTCTGTTCTGGGGCATCATTGCCTCCATGTGGATCGGCAACCTGATGCTGGTCGTACTCAACCTGCCGCTCATCGGCCTCTGGGTAAAGCTCCTGACAGTGCCCTACTACGTGCTGTTCCCCATCATCATGGCCTTCTGTGCCATCGGGGTCTACAGCGTCAACGCCAACGTCTACGACCTCTATGCCGTCGCCTTCTTCGGCATCGCCGGCTATCTCCTCGTCAAGCTGCGCTGCGAGCCGGCACCTCTGCTGCTCGGCTTCGTGCTCGGCCCGCTGCTGGAGGAAAACCTGCGCCGCGCCATGATCCTCTCGCGCGGCGACCCGTCCACCTTCGTCACCCGCCCCATCAGCGCCGGCCTCCTCCTGCTGGCCGCCGCCGTCCTCGTCGTGGTCTTCCTGCCGAGCATCAAGGCCAAGCGCGAAGCAGTGTTCCAGGAAGAAAGCTGATCAGGTCTCTTGACCTGAATGAGAAAGGTGTCGCCGGCAGCGGCGACGCCTTTCTCGACACCCGCATCAAGCCTTGAACAGCTTGTAATCCGGAAAATGCTTTTCGAACTTTTCCGGCCAGTTCTTCAGCTTAGAACGACCTTTCTGCCATTCGCCGGCAAAGCGCAGTTCGATGTAGCGCAGTGTGGCGGCGAGCGCGAAATGGCCGGCGTGGAGCTTCGTCCCGGTCTTCGGCATGTTGGCGTCGAGATAGTCGAGCGCCCGCTCGACCTTCTGCCATTGGCGTTCGATCCACGGCTCATGCACCTTTTCCGGCGGATGGAAGCGCTTCTCATAGACGATGGCGAGCAGGCTGTCGCAGATGCCGTCGCATAGTGCCTCCAGCACCTCGGCCTGCACCCGTTTTTCCGGGTTGCGCGGATAGAGCACGCCCTTCGTCTCGCGATCGATGAAATGCATGATGACGCTGCTGTCGAAGATGGCCTGACCGCTGTCGAGCACCAGCGTCGGGATCTTGCCGAGCGGGTTGCTGGCGATCAGGTCCGGCGGGTTGGAATTCGTGTCCGTCAGTACGCTCTCGGCCGGCAGGCCGGCATAATGCGCCGCCATGCGCACCTTGGTGGAGTAGGGGGAAGCGGGGGAATAGAGGATCTTCATGGGAGCACCATTCGTCTTCGGTATAGGGTTCGGGATGTGATGGCTGTCGCGCCCGTCATGGTC
The DNA here is from genome assembly GCF_011603255.1 of Ferranicluibacter rubi. GTDB lineage: Bacteria > Pseudomonadota > Alphaproteobacteria > Rhizobiales > Rhizobiaceae > Ferranicluibacter > Ferranicluibacter rubi. The sequence continues at coordinate 154,895 of NZ_JAANCM010000002.1, forward strand.
TGGTCGCAGCGGGGATGGTCAGGTCCCGCGCCCGGCAGCCGCCACGATCGACCTCGCTGCAGGCACGGAAGGCAAGGTCGCGAGTGAAGCAGATGCGGATCTCGTCGAGCTTGTCGTCGCCGCAGGTCACGGCGACGCCCTGTGGCGTCAGTCCGGGATTGGCCTCGGCAAGCGCCGTCTCGATGGTGGCCGGGCTCATCCGGCGCCGCGCATCGGCATTCTCGATGCTTGCGGGAATGCGAACACGGTCACGCGCCGCCCGCAGCACGGAGAAATAGGCGCGCTGGTCCAGCCCCGAACACGTGCCGTGCTTGCGCCACTGATGCCCGATCAGGCCCATGGAGGGGATGATGTCGAACAGACCGCGGCCGAGCGCGTCGGGCACCCGGTCGCTGTCGCGCGACGGGCAGAAGGACGGAAAGCCCCGCTCGTTCTGTGGCCACAGGCCGTGGACGATGAAGCCGTATGTCCGGTCGCCATTGCACTGCGCGGTCTTGCCCGCGCGGTCGTTCTCCGCACACCAGGTCGGCGACCAGGAGAGGGAAAGAACGTAGAAATCGAACCCGCTGCCCATCGGTACGTTTCGAGACGCGGCCGGCGGTGTCTTTTTGGGCGACGGCGACGATGACTCTGCTGGTGGTTTTGGCACCTGCTGAAGGATAGGTGGCGTGGCCGTGGCTTGCTTCTGCGGTGGCTCGTCGCCACAGGCCGACAAGAGAAGGCTTGCGAAGAGCGCTGCCGTGACCCGCGCTGGGGAGAAAAGAGGCAGGTGGATCACGCCGAGACCCTATGCGTGGGCCGGCACAAGGGGGCACTGGCCGGGATGGGGAGATCCTTCGTCATCGTCGTCTCCCGTTCTGTCCCTTAGCGCTTCGTTGCGCTGCGCGAGATTGCGTCGGCCGGGTGCATCGCGTCAAGCCGGGCGAGGCGAAGTCGTTGCCCGATCAGGCCTCGTCCTCGTCGTCTGGAAGATCGCGCGCCTCGCCCCGCAGCCAGATCGCGCGGGCGGAGGCGAAGCGGTCCTGCTTCAGGCGATCCTTGAGGAAGGGCAGCAGCACGTCCAGCTCACCCTTCAGCGTGAAGGGCGGGTTGACGATGACAAGGCCCGTGCCGGTCAGGCCGGTGGTGCCGCGATCGCTTTTCACCGTCAGCTCGCAGCAGAGCATCTTGGGAATGTTCAGCGCCGTCAGACTCTCGTGGAATTCGGCGATCGGCGCCCCCTGCTTCAGCGGATACCAGAGGCAGAACGTGCCGCCGGGAAAGCGGCGATAGGCCTTGGCGAGACCCTTTTCCAGCCGCTCGTATTCGCCGGGCTCTTCGAAAGGCGGATCGACCAGCACCAGCCCGCGCTTCTCCTTCGGCGGCAGATGCGCGCCGAGCGCCAGCCAGCCGTCGAGTTCGGTGATGCGGCTCTGGTAGTCGCCGTCGAACAGCCGGTGCAGGGTCTCGTAGTCGTCGGGGTGCAGCTCCATGGCCGACAGCCGGTCCTGCGGCCGCATCAGCAGGCGCGTCAGCTTCGGCGAGCCCGGATAGTGCGTCATCCCGCCTTCGGGGTTCAGCGCCGCGATGGCCTCCAGATAGGGCGCAAGAATCGGCGCGACCGCGGACGGCAATGGGTCTGCCAGCAGCCGGCCGATGCCGTCGCGCCATTCCCCGGTCTTCTGCGCTTCCTCGCTGGAAAGGTCGTAGAGCCCGATGCCGGCATGGGTGTCCAGCACGCGAAAGGCCTTGTCCTTCTGCTTCAAATAGGTGACGAGACGGGCGAGCACCGCATGCTTCAGCACGTCGGCGAAATTGCCCGCATGGTAGATGTGCCGATAATTCATGATCTCTGGTGATCGCCTTGATGAAATGTTGAGATGCAAAGGGCAAAGCGCTTTAAGCCGCTTTTGCGATGTCCTATAGAAAAGACATGAACCTTGCGACCCCTATCAAAGCGGAAAACCCCATCAAAACGGGAAACGCTGTCGGACACTCCGTCTGTCCGCACGACTGTCCCTCGGCCTGCGCGCTGGAGGTGGACCTGACCCCGGACGGCCGGATCGGCCGGCTGCGCGGCGCCTCGGCCAACAGCTACACCGCCGGCGTCATCTGCGCCAAGGTGGCGCGCTATTCCGAGCGCATCTACCATCCCGGCCGTCTGCTCGTGCCGCAGCGCCGTATCGGCGCCAAGGGCGAGGGCGATTTCCGGGAAATCTCCTGGGACGCAGCCCTCGATGAGATCGCCGAGGCCTTCCTGAAGGCGGAAGCGCGGCACGGCTCGGAAGCCGTCTGGCCCTATTTCTATGCTGGCACGATGGGGCAGGTACAGCGCGACAGCATCGAGCGGCTGCGCCATGCGAAGCGCTATTCCGGCTTCTTCGATTCGATCTGCACCAATCCCGCCTGGACCGGCTTCACAATGGGCACGGGCGCGCTGCGCGGTCCCGATCCGCGCGAAATGGCCCTGTCGGACTGCGTCGTCATCTGGGGCACCAATGCGGTCTCCACCCAGGTCAACGTGATGACCCACGCCATCCGCGCCCGCAAGGAGCGCAAGGCTAAGATCGTCGTCATCGACATCTACGACAATCCCACCATGAAGCAGGCCGATATGGCGCTGACTGTGCGCCCCGGTACGGACGCGGCCCTCGCCTGCGCCGTCATGCACATTGCCTTTCGCGATGGGTACGCCGACCGCGCCTACCTCGCCACCCATTCGGATGATCCCGAGGGACTGGAAGCGCATCTGCAAAGCCGCGACCCCGCCTGGGCGTCTGATATCACGGGTCTGTCGGTCGAGGAGATCGAAGCCTTCGCGAAACTCGTCGGCACGACGCCGAAGACCTATTTCCGGCTTGGCTACGGCTTCACCCGGCAGCGCAACGGCGCGGTGGCGATCCACGCGGCCTCCAGTATCGCGACGGTGCTCGGTTCGTGGAAGCACGAGGGCGGCGGCGCGTTCCATTCCAACAACGATATCTTCCGCTTCGACAAGCGCGAGCTGATGGGCACCGCCATGGTGGACCCCGACATCCGCATGCTCGACCAGTCGCAGATCGGCCGCGTGCTGACCGGCGATGCCGAGGCGCTGCGCCATCGCGGGCCCGTGACGGCGCTCCTCATCCAGAACACCAATCCCGTCAACGTCGCCCCCGAACAACGTCTGGTGAAGCGTGGCTTCCTGCGCGACGACCTCTTCGTCGCGGTGCACGAGCAGTTCCTGACCGACACGGCAAAGCTTGCCGATATCGTGCTGCCGGCCACCATGTTTCTGGAGCATGACGACCTCTACCGCGGCGGCGGCCACCAGCACATCCTGCTCGGGCCGAAGCTCGTGGAGCCGCCGTCAACGGTGCGCACCAATCTCTTCGTCATCGAGGAACTCGCAAATCGCCTTGGTATCGCCGACCGTCCCGGCTTCGGCCGTAGCGAGCGCGAGCATATCGACCGCATCCTCGTCAACTACGACAGCGGCTACGAGCACCTGAAGGCGGCGAAATGGCTGGATGTCCAGCCGGACTTCGCCACGGCCCATTTCATTGAGGGCTTTGCCCATGCCGACGGCCGCTTCCGTTTCCGCGCCGACTGGACCGGCACGCCCGCGCCCAACCGACCGCCGGCGGCCTTAGGCATGCTCGGCCCGGTCGAAGGCCTTCCGGTCTATCCCGACCATGCGGATCTGATCGAGTCGGCTGACGCCGATCATCCGTTCCGTCTGGCGACATCGCCGGCGCGCTCCTTCCTCAATTCGAGCTTTGCGGAAACGCCGGGCTCGGTGCAGAAGGAAGGCCGCCCGGAGGTGATGATCCATGCGGCGGATGCGGCAAACCTCGGTATCGCGGATGGCGACATCGTCAGGCTCGGCAATGTCAGGGGCGAGATCCGCCTCCACGCCCGCCTCGGCGGCGGCACGCGGCCGGGGGTGGTGATTGCCGAGGGCCTGTGGCCGAACGGCGCCCATCTCGACGGCGAAGGCATCAACGTCCTGACCGGTGCCGACAGCGTCGCGCCCTATGGCGGCGCCGCTTTCCACGACAACCACATCTGGCTGAAACGCGACGAGGCCCTTCGAATGGCAGAACCCGCATGAGCAAGTCCGAGACCGTGACCATCGAGATCCTCAAGGACGAGACGCTCTCGAAAAATTGGTACCACCTGCGCAACATCACCTTCCGCTACACGGATGCAGAAGGTCGCACGAAAGTGCTGAAGCGCGAGACCTATGATCGCGGCAACGGCGCAACGATCCTGCTCTACGATCCCCGCCGCGATGTCGTGGTGCTCGTGCGCCAGTTCCGCGTGCCGACCTACGTCAATGGCGGCACCGGCTGGATGCTCGAAACGCCGGCCGGCCTGCTCGATGGCGATGCGCCCGAGGATGCGATCCGCCGCGAGGCGATGGAAGAAACCGGCTACCGCGTCGGCCCCGTCCGCTCGCTCTTCAAGGCCTATATGTCCCCCGGCGCCGTCACCGAAATCGTCCACTGCTTCGCCGCCGTCATCGATATCGAGGACCGCGTGGAGGAAGGCGGTGGCCTCGCATCGGAAGACGAGGACATCGAAGTCGTGGAACTCGGTCTCGATGACGCTATGGCTATGATCGCGTCCGGTGAGATCTGCGACGGCAAGACGATCATGCTGCTGCAATGGGCGGTGATGAATCGGGACAGCCTGAAGGCCGGGGCGTCCGTGGCGCCTTGAACGCCCTGCGCTGCCGCTGACCTCAGCCGCCCATCCGCACGTCGCCGCTCGCCACCATCCGCAGGGCCTCCGCGTAGGTCTTGTGCTCCACCGTCAGCACGCGCGCCGCTAGGGTTTCCGCCGTATCGCCTTCAAGCACCGGCACCCGCGTTTGCAGGATAACCGGGCCTTCGTCCATGCCTTCGGTGACGAAATGGACCGTGCATCCGGCCTCTGTGCGGCCCGCATCCAGCGCGCGCTGGTGCGTATGCAGGCCGGGAAATTCGGGCAGGAGGGACGGGTGGATGTTGAGGATACGGCCTTCGTAACGACTGATGAAGGCACCCGTGAGGAGCCGCATATAACCGGCAAGGCAGAGGAGATCGGGGCGCAGCGTCTCGACATGGTCGAGGATGGCAGCCTCGTGCGCCGCCTTGTCGGCATAGTCGCGCCGCTCGAAGGCGGCGGTCGGGATGCCGCGCGCGGCGGCTTTTTCCAGCCCGCCGGCGGTCGCGCGGTCAGAGATCACGCCGACGATCTCGGCCGGATAGTCTTCAGCCGCACAGGCATCCGCGAGCGCCAGCATGTTGGAGCCGCCGCCGGAGATGAAGACGACGACGCGCTTGCGCGACGCCGTTTCGCTCATGCCCATCTCACTCAAGATCGTCTCGTTCACAGCGCCAGCGTTCCCTCATAGACCACGCCCGGCGCGCCCTCATCGCGGGCGATCATCCGGCCGAGGCGGAAGACCGTCTCGCCCTCGGTGGCAAGCGCTGCTGTCACGCTGTCGGCAAGCTCTGCCGGTACGACGGCGATCATGCCGACGCCGCAGTTGAAGGTGCGCAGCATCTCGGTCGCTGCCACGCCGCCGGTGCGGGCAAGCCAGGAAAACACAGGTGGCGCCTTGACGGCGGCAAGGTCGATTTCGGCTGCGAGGTGCTTGGGGAGCACGCGCGGAATGTTCTCGGGAAAGCCACCGCCGGTGATGTGGGCAAGCGCCTTGATGCCGCCGGTCTCGCGGATGACCTTCAGAAGCGGCTTCACATAGATGCGCGTCGGCGTCATCAGCACGTCGGCTAGCGTCGCGCCTTCGGTGCCGGCATCGAAGGGGGCCGGTGCATCCCAGGCAAGGCCCGAGAGCCCGACGATCTTGCGCACCAGCGAGTAGCCGTTGGAGTGGACGCCGGAAGATGCGAGGCCGAGGATCACGTCGCCCTCGGCGATATCGCCGGCCGGCAGCAGGCGGCCGCGTTCGGCCGCACCGACGGCAAAGCCTGCGAGATCATAGTCGCCGCCCGAATACATGCCCGGCATTTCCGCTGTCTCGCCGCCGATCAGCGCGCATCCCGCATCCCGGCAGCCGGCCGCAATGCCGGCGACGATGGCCGCGCCCTGGTCGGGGTCGAGCTTGCCGGTCGCGAAATAGTCGAGGAAGAACAGCGGCTCGGCGCCCTGCACCACGAGGTCGTTGACGCACATGGCCACGAGATCGATGCCCACGGTGTCGTGCTTGTCTGCGTCGATGGCGATCTTCAGCTTGGTGCCGACGCCGTCGTTCGCCGCGACCAGCACCGGATCGGTGAAGCCTGCGGCCTTCAGGTCGAACAGGCCGCCGAAGCCGCCGATCTCGCCATCGGCACCGGGCCGGCGGGTGGAGCGGACATGCGGCTTGATCTTCTCGACCATCAGGTTTCCGGCATCGATATCGACGCCCGCATCGCTGTAGGTCAGACCGTTCTTACCCGACTGGCTCATGTTTGGCTCTCCACGCACCCGTTCAAGCCCTGCGATTGGCATGTGGTGCGGGCAAGTGCAAGCGTGCAGGCGCTCTCGCGGGGCTTTTTCCCGCATGGATCTTGGCGTGATCCCACAGTCATCCGAGAGTCATCCCTCGGGGATAGCGAATCACGGGCGCTTGACCCGCCGCCTTGCACCGTCCTATCTCGCGCCTATCTCATTGGAAGCGCGCCACGGGCCGCCGCGATGTCAACACGATCGGAGCCTCAGATGGCCACCATGTTCAGCGGGAAGGGACTTCGCCGCCAGGCGATCTTCTGGCTTGTCTTCTTCGTCCTCTTCATCGCCTTCCTGATGGTCTTCTCCTCCATCCTCCTGCCGTTCCTTGCCGGCATGGCGCTCGCCTACTTCCTCGATCCCATCGCCGACCGGCTGGAAAAATGGGGCTTGAGCCGGATGATGGCGACGATCGTCATTCTCGTCGGCTTCATCGTCGTCTTCGCCCTGTCGCTGGTGCTGATCATCCCGATCATCTTCACGCAGGCGTCGGATTTCATCACCAAGATCCCGGACTACGTAGCCAGCTTCCAGAATTTCCTCGCAAGCCCCCAGGCCGATATCCTGCCGGACTGGCTGCAGAGCCAGCTGCCCGCGATCCGCGAGAATTCGTCCCGCCTCATGGCGCAGGGCGCAAGCTTTCTCGGCACGCTGGTGCAGCAGTTGTGGAACTCCGGCGTCGCGCTGCTCGATATCATCTCGCTCTTCGTCGTCACGCCGGTCGTCGCCTTCTATCTGCTGCTCGACTGGGACCGCATGGTCGCCAAGGTCGATAGCTGGATCCCGCGTGGCCAGCTCTCCACCGTCCGCCAGATCGCGACCGACATGGACAGCTCCATTGCCGGGTTCGTGCGCGGGCAGGGCTCGCTCTGCATCATCCTCGGCCTTTACTACGGCATTTTCCTCACCGTCGCCGGGCTGAATTTCGGCCTGCTCATCGGCTTCTTCGCCGGCATCATCAGCTTCATTCCCTATGTCGGCTCCATGGTCGGTCTGGTGCTGGCGGTCGGCGTTGCGCTGGTGCAGTTCTGGCCGGATTACTTCTGGGTCATCGTGGTCGCCTGCATCTTCTTCTCCGGCCAGTTCCTCGAAGGCAACATCCTTCAGCCCAAGCTGGTGGGCAGCAGCGTCGGCCTGCATCCGGTTTGGCTGATGTTCGCGCTTCTGGCCTTCGGCTCGCTGTTCGGCTTCGTCGGGCTTCTGGTTGCGGTCCCGGCCGCCGCAGCCCTCGGCGTTCTCGTGCGCTTCGTGCTGGCGCGCTACCTCGAAAGCGATGTCTACCACAGCCCCCCGACCCACACGACCATCGAAGCCCAGCCGAACGTACCGCATAGCCTCACATGACCCGCCGCGACGACCAGTTGCCGCTGCCTCTGGGGCACGCGCCGCAGATCAGCCGGGACGACCTTCTCGTCTCGCCTTCTCTGGAGGGCGCGGTGGCGATCGTCGATGGCTGGCCGCAATGGCCGTCGCCGGTGGTGGTGCTCGTCGGCCCGGCGGGCTCGGGCAAGTCGCATCTGGCCGCCATCTGGGCGGGAACGAGCGGCGCGACCGCCATCGATCTTCACGCGGGCAGCGAGGCGCCTGACATCGCGGCTCGGGGCCCTGTCCTGTTCGAGGACGCAGACCGTCGCGGCTTCGACGAGACTACGCTGTTTCACGTCATCAACAGCGTGCGCGAAAACGGAACCTACCTTCTCGTCACCGCCCGCAGCCGGCCTGCCGCCTGGGGCGTGGCACTGCCGGATCTTGCCTCGCGCCTGAAGGCGGTCACCGTCGTGGAGACGAGCGAGCCGGACGACGATCTTCTCGGCCAGGTGCTGATGAAGCTATTTGCCGATCGCCAGCTTTTTCCCGATGAACGACTGATCGCCTACCTCGTCGCCCGCATGGAGCGATCGCTCGAAACCGCCCATCGGGTCGTGGAGGAGATGGACCGTCTGGCGCTCGCCCGCCACACGCGGATCAGCCGGTCGCTTGCGGCCGAAGTGCTTGAAAAAATTGGTAATGCAGGGGACATTCAAGAAATCCCTGATCAAGACGATTGACTGTCACAGTTCCGTCGTCAAACTCGTCTAGCAGCTTTTCGCAAAGCGTATGAGGGAACGGGACATGGACACGACGACAGCTGCGGCAAAGACGACCTCCCCGGCCAACCCGGTCGACAAGGGTGCGGTCGATAAGGGCATTGACCTGCTGAACAGCCCGGAACGGTTCATCAACCGCGAGTTCTCTTGGCTGCAGTTCAATCGCCGGGTCCTAGAGGAAACGCTCAACACTGCCCATCCGCTCCTGGAGCGTGTCCGCTTCCTGTCCATTTCTGCGGCCAACCTCGATGAGTTCTTCATGGTCCGCGTCGCCGGCCTTGAGGCGCAGGTGCGCCAGAGCGTCGTCGTGCGCAGCCCCGATGGCAAGACGCCGGCCGAGCAGTTGGGCGACATCCTGAAAGAGATCAACACGCTGCAGATGGAGCAGCAGGCGTCGCTCGCCGTGCTTCAGCAGTATCTCGCCAAGGAAGACATCCTGATCGTCCGCCCGGTCTCGCTGTCGGCCGACGATCGGACCTGGCTGGAGACGACGTTCGACCAGTCGATGTTCCCGGTTCTGACCCCGCTGTCGATCGATCCGGCGCATCCGTTCCCCTTCATCCCCAATCTCGGCTTCACCATGGGGCTGCAGCTCGTCAGCCGCTCCGGCCGCGATCCGATGACGGCGCTCCTGCGCCTGCCGGTCGCGCTCGATCGCTTCGTGCGCCTGCCGGACGTGCGCTCCACCATCCGCTACATCACGCTGGAAGATGTGGTGGGCATGTTCATCAGCCGCCTGTTCCCGGGCTACGACGTCAAGGGCGCCGGTACCTTCCGCATCATCCGCGACAGCGATATCGAGGTCGAGGAAGAGGCGGAAGATCTCGTCCGTTTCTTCGAGACCGCGCTGAAGCGCCGCCGCCGCGGCTCGGTCATCCGCATCGAGATCGACTCTGAAATGCCGCTGGAACTGCGTCGCTTCGTCATCTCGGAGCTTGCCGTGCCGGAAAACCGCGTGGCCGTGCTGCCGGGCCTGCTGGCGCTGAACACGCTGTCGGAAATCACCAAGGCACCGCGGGAGGATCTGCGTTTCGCGCCGTATAATGCGCGATTTCCCGAGCGAGTCCGAGAGCACATGGGAGACTGCTTCGCCGCCATCCGCGAAAAAGACATGGTGGTTCACCACCCCTATGAGAGCTTCGACGTCGTTGTCCAGTTCCTCCATCAGGCTGCGCGCGATCCTGACGTCCTTGCGATAAAGCAGACGCTCTACCGCACCTCCAACGACAGCCCCATCGTGCGCGCGCTGATCGATGCCGCCGACGCCGGCAAGTCGGTGACGGCGCTGGTCGAGCTCAAGGCCCGCTTCGACGAGGAAGCCAACATCCGCTGGGCGCGTGACCTGGAGCGCGCCGGCGTGCAGGTCGTCTTCGGCTTCATCGAGCTGAAGACCCATGCCAAGATGTCCATGGTCGTGCGGCGCGAGGAGGGTAAGCTGCGCACTTACTGCCACCTCGGCACCGGCAATTATCACCCCGTCACCGCCAAGATCTATACCGACCTGTCCTTCTTCACCTGCTCGCCGGTCGTCGGCCACGACATGGCGAACATCTTCAACTTCATCACCGGCTATGGCGAGCCGGAAGCCGGCATGAAGTTGGCGATCTCGCCCCACACGCTGCGCCCGCGCATCCTCAAGCATATCGAGGAGGAGATCGTGCATGCCGGTGCCGGTCGCCCGGCGTCGATCTGGATGAAGATGAACTCGCTGGTCGATCCCGAGATCATCGACGCGCTCTACCGCGCCAGCCGCGCCGGCGTCGAGGTCGAGCTCATCGTTCGCGGCATCTGCTGCCTGCGTCCGCAGGTTCCGGGCCTGTCGGAGAACATCCGCGTCAAGTCGATCGTCGGCCGCTTCCTCGAGCACAGCCGGATCTTCTGTTTCGGCAACGGCCATGCTCTTCCCTCCGAGCATGCGCTTGTGTATATCGGCTCGGCGGATATGATGCCGCGCAACCTGGACCGGCGCGTGGAGACTCTCGTACCTCTCGTCAACCGGACCGTGCACGAACAGGTCCTGTCGCAGATCATGCTGGCAAATCTCATCGATAACCAGCAGAGCTACGAAATTCTCGAGGACGGCACCTCACGGCGGATCTCGGTGTCCAAGGACAGCGAACCGTTCAACGCACAAGTCTATTTCATGACCAACCCCAGCCTGTCCGGCCGGGGCGAGGCCCTGAAATCGAGTGCGCCCAAGGTTATCGCCGGCTGGGACAGCGACCGCAGAAAGTAAAGCTGGACCCGTATGGTAGAATCCGAAGCTCAGGGGCGCTTGCCTGGCATCGCTCCTGTTTCCGTCGTCGATATCGGCTCCAACTCGATCCGGCTCGTGATCTATGAGGGACTGAATCGCTCGCCTGCGGTGCTGTTCAACGAAAAGGTCATGTGCGGGCTCGGCAAGGGCATCGATGCCACCGGGCAGATGGATGCCGAGAGCGTCGAGCGTGCACTGAAGGCGCTGCACCGCTTCAAGGCCCTCGCGACCCAGGCGCGCGCCTCGACCGGCTTCGTGCTGGCGACGGCGGCAGCCCGCGACGCCTCCAACGGCCCCGATTTCATCCGCCGCGCCGAGCATATTCTCGGCCAGAAGATCCGTGTCCTCTCCGGCGAGGAGGAGGCCTACTTCTCCGCGCTTGGCATCGTCAGCGGCTATCACGATCCCGATGGCGTCGTCGGCGATCTCGGTGGCGGCTCGCTGGAACTGGTGGACGTCGTCGGCCGCACGATCGGCACCGGCATAACGCTGCCGCTCGGCGGCATTCGCCTGTCGGAACATGCCGGCGGCTCGCTGGAGCGGGCGCGTGCCTATGTCCGCAAGACGGTGAAAAACGTCGATGTGCTGAAACGCGGTGCCGGACGCACCTTCTACGCTGTCGGCGGCACATGGCGTTCCATCGCCAAGCTGCACATGGAACTGCGCGATTATCCGCTGCATATGATGCAGGGCTACGAGATGAGCTTCGAGGAGGCGATGAGCTTCCTGCCGGAGGTGATCGAGCCCAAGGACCTGAAGATCCCCGCCTTCGCCGCGATCTCCCGCAGCCGCCGCAATCTTCTGCCCTACGGCGCCATCGCCCTGCAGGAGACGATCTCGCTCCTGAAGCCGGCGCGGATCTCATTTTCCGCGTTGGGCGTGCGCGAGGGTTACCTGTTCTCGCTGCTGTCGGAGCAGGCGCGCAATGCCGATCCGTTGCTGACCGCCGCCTCCGAACTGGCGATCCTGCGGGCCCGGTCTCCCGAGCACGCCCGCGAACTGGCGGACTGGACGGGCAGGGTATTGCCGGCCCTCGGCATCACCGAAACCGATGAGGAAGCCCGCTACCGGCGGGCCGCCTGCCTGCTTGCCGACATCTCCTGGCGCGCCCATCCCGATTACCGGGGCCTGCAGGCGCTCAACATCATCGCCCACTCCACCTTTTCCGGCATCACCCATGCCGGCCGTGCCTATATCGCGCTCGCCAATTACTACCGGCACGATGGCCTGAACGACAACGGCGCCACCAGCCCGCTCTCCACCATCACGCCGGCACGCATGCTGGAACAGGCGAAGATCCTCGGTGCTCTCCTGCGCGTCGCCTACCTCTTTTCAGCCTCCATGCCGGGCATCGTCCGCAACCTCGCCCTCCGCCCGTCTTCCGCTGCAAACACCGACCTCGATTTCGTGGTGCCCGCCGATTACAGCGAGTTCGCGGGGGAGCGACTGGATGGACGCTTGCAGCAACTGGCGAAACTGACGGGTAAGCGAATCGCGTTCCGGTTCGCGTAAGGGCCGTTACGAGGAGGGGGCGGTTCGCGTGACAGAAAAAAGCTCTCGCTGGCGCCGCGTCCTGTTTCTGCTGCTTCTCGCTTTTGTCGTTGGTGTGGCACTTATCGTCATATCCGTCGGTTTGGAGATCAACGAACGGCGGAAGATGATCCGCGGTGAGAGCGGCCCGCTCGATGTCACCGAGGCAGACATCGATGGCCTTCATCTCCGGCTCGAACGATACCTAGACCATCTTTTCCTCGCGGAATTCCGGCGGACGCTCACCGTCACGGCAAAAGGACGCGCGCCGGTCGTGTTCGAAATGGATCAGGACACCGGCGGCATGCAACGCATCGCGGTGTGCAAGACGGGGGAGGGACGAATCCTGCTCTCAGACAGGATCTTCAACTATCTCATAGATCCCGACGGTACGACGAAACCCTTCACGACGCCTGAGGTGGAACCCGTCTGCGTCACGAAGCTCGGGACCTTCGACAAGGGTCTGGGGCCGAGAGGCAAGTACGGCTTCCAACCGGAGCGGTGACCCGGCCTCAGGCCGGAGCACCGGGCAATTCCACCGTCTCGATCTTCCGGTCCACGAAGCGCAGCGCCACGTCGCCATTGATCAGCTTCAGCGCGATCTCGCCGAACAGATCGCGGCGCCAGCCTTTCAGCGCGCCGACATCGGCCTTCTCGCCTTCCGATGCGATGCGCTCGATGTCTTCGCTGTTGGCGATGATCTTGGCCGCGACGCCCTGCTTTTCGGCGACGAGCTTCAGGAGAACCTTGAGCAGCTCGATGGCAGCGGCCGCCCCTTCGCTCGTCTGGTTCTGGCGGGGCAGGCGGGGCATGTCGGCTTTGGGCAAAGCGAGCGCCTCGTTGACGGCTTCGATGATGGCCGTGCCAGCGCTGGAGCGCTCCCAGCCCTTCGGCACCGTGCGCAGCCGCGACATGGCCTCGGCGTCTTTCGGCTGCTGCTGGGCGATCTCGTAGAGCGCATCGTCCTTCAGCACGCGGCCGCGCGGTACGTTGCGGGACCGGGCCTCGCGCTCGCGCCAGGCGGCGATGCGCTGCAGGACGGCCAGCTCGATCGGCTTCTTCAGGCGCATCTTCAGCCGCTGCCAGGCATCGTCCGGATGCATGTCGTAGGTCTCGCGCGATTCGAGAACCGCCATCTCCTCCGTCAGCCACAGCGAGCGGCCTTCGCGCTCCAGCTCGGCCTTCAGGTGGTGGTAGACGTCGCGCAGATGGGTGACGTCGGCGAGCGCGTAATCGAGCTGCTTGTCGGTCAGCGGCCGGCGGCTCCAGTCGGTGAAGCGCGAGGACTTGTCGATATGCTCGCCCTTGATACGGCTGACGAGCTGGTCGTAGGAGACGCTGTCGCCGAAGCCGCAGACCATGGCCGCGACCTGCGTATCGAAGATCGGGTGCGGGATGAGCCCGCCGAGATGGAAGATGATTTCGATGTCCTGCCGCGCGGCATGGAAGACCTTGATGATGTCGGGATTGGCCATCAACGCGAAGAAGGGAGCGAGGTCGAGGCCCTTGGCAAGCGGATCGACGATCACGGCGATGTCGGGACCGGCCATCTGGACCAGGCAGAGCTGCGGCCAGAACGTCGTCTCACGCAGAAACTCTGTGTCGATCGTCAGATAAGGCGCAGTGGCCAGCGTGTCGCAGGCTGCCTGCAGCGCCGCAGTCGTATCGATAATATCCATCGGATCTCCGGGATGTGGAGGCGGGTTTTCTCTCTCTTCTCTTTTGATGCGGGGATGTCAACCAACCGACATGAAAAAGCCGCGATTCGGCACGCCGCAGGCGGTCTATCAGACGATCCTGAGATAGGACGACATACCCGTCTTCTGGTGCTCGATGATGTGGCAGTGAAGCATCCAGTCGCCCGGATTGTCGGCGACCAGCGCCAGCTCGGCCTGTTCGTCCGGCTGCAGCAGGATCGTATCCGTCGGCGGCGGCAGCACGGTGCGCTTGTTGGAGGAGAGGACGTGAAAGGTCAGCCCGTGCAGGTGGATCGGGTGGGCATGCGGCGTGCGGTTGGCGATTTCAAAGACGTAGCTCCGGCCGAGCTTCAGCTCCGCCAGCGGCGCGACCGGGTCCGGCGTATCGCCCGGCCACGGCACCTTGTTGATCGCCCAGAACGTATAGCCGAGCGAGCCGCAGATACTCTCCACCGCCTTGTGCTCGGCCGTCGCCGTGAAATCGAGGGGAATGCGCTCGGCACCGGCGATGTCGGGACGGGCGATCGGGTTGGGTGCCAGCGCGCTGGTGTCCCCCAAGTCGCGCCTGAGCGAGGAGCCGCGCGCGACCAGCGTCGCGATGGTCCAGGGCGAGGAGCCGCGCAGGTTGCCGAGCGTCACGGTCTGCCCCTCGCCATCCGGCATCCGCACCACGAGGTCGGCGCGCTGTCCCGGCCCGAGATCGAGCGTATCGATTGCCAAGGGCAGAGCAAGCGCATTCGAATCGAGCGCCAGGATCGAGGCTGGCGCATCGATGCCGAGTGTATAGATGCGCGTGACGTCGGTTGCCGCAATGCGCAGCCGCACCAGCCCGCCGGCGGGTGCCTCGAACTGCGGCGCGCGCTGCCAGTTGGCGGTGCGCACCGTGCCATAGGTGCCGCCGCGCGCCGCATCCCGGGGCTTGAACGGGGCGATGAAGGCACCGTCTGCCCCCAGCCGCCAATCGCGCAGGTTCAGGACGATTTCGGCGTCGAAGACGGGGTCGGCAGGGTTCTCCACGACGATTACGCCGGTCATGCCGTGGCCCATCTGGGTCAGCGTATTGCAATGGGGGTGATACCAGAACGTGCCGGCATCGGGCGGGGTAAAGGCATAGTCGAAGCCATCGCCCGGGTAGACGTAAGGTTGCGTCATCTCCGGCACGCCGTCCATGGCGTTGGGAATGCGCAGCCCGTGCCAGTGCACGGTGGTCGGCTCGTCGAGCCCGTTGACCAGCCGGGCTGCGAAGGGCTGGCCCTGCCGCATCCGCAACACCGGTGGCACGCCCGATATCGCAGGCTCGTCGCCAAGTCCCCAGGTCATCACCTGCGTTTCCGCGCCGCCTTCGGCAATCTTCGCAGCACCGAACTGCGCCTTCAGCGTTAGAGGCGCGGCCGTGCCCGGACGCGCGGCAAGGCCTGCGCCCAGCGCGAAAGATGCAGCCGTTGCGGCACTGGCTTTGAGAAGCGTTCGGCGGGTGAGGGCGGGCATGATCCGGTCCGGGTGTATCGACGTGGCTTCTCCTTAAACTTGATCGCCCTGTTCAGCAATTGTGACAGCGATCTTTCCCGCCTGCCGCGTTGTCGCAGGGCGCGTAGAGGCGTAAGATCGGTCCATCAGGCCGAGCTCCGCCTTGACAAATCGGACCTGCCATGCGCTTTTCCGCGCGATTTCGACGCCGCCGGGACAGCGATGGTTTTCCCGTGTGCGGCATTTTGCCAGTTCCAGGAAACGCACATGCACCGTTACCGCAGTCACACTTGCGCCGCCCTTCGCCAGACCGATGTCGGCGCGAACGTCCGTCTCTCCGGCTGGGTGCATCGTGTTCGCGACCATGGCGGCGTCCTGTTCATCGACCTGCGCGATCACTACGGCCTCACCCAGGTCGTGGTCGATCCCGACAGCCCGGCCTTCAAGGCGGCCGAAGCCGTGCGCGGCGAATGGGTGATCCGCATCGACGGACGCGTGAAGGCGCGCACGGCCGAGACGGTCAACAAGACGATGCCGACGGGCGAGATCGAGCTCTACGCTCAGGAAATCGAAGTCCTCTCCGCCGCCAAGGAACTGCCGCTGCCGATCTTCGGCGAGCCGGATTATCCGGAGGACGTGCGCCTCAAGTACCGCTTCCTCGACCTGCGCCGCGAGACGCTTCACCGCAACATCGTCAAGCGCACCCAGATCGTCGCCGACATGCGCAACCGCATGAACGCGGAAGGCTTTGCCGAATATACGACGCCGATTCTCACCGCATCTTCGCCGGAAGGCGCGCGCGACTTCCTCGTCCCGTCGCGCATCCATCCCGGCACGTTCTTCGCGCTGCCGCAGGCGCCGCAGCAGTACAAGCAGCTGCTGATGGTCGCGGGCTTCGACCGTTACTTCCAGATCGCACCCTGCTTCCGCGATGAAGACCCGCGCGCCGACCGCCTGCCGGGCGAATTTTACCAGCTCGACATGGAAATGAGCTTCGTTGAGCAGGAAGACGTCTGGAACACGATGGCGCCCGTCATCACAGGCGTGTTCGAAAAATTCGCGGACGGCAAGCCCGTCACCAAGGACTGGCCGCGCATTCCCTACGACGTCGCGATCCGCAAGTACGGCTCCGACAAGCCGGACCTGCGCAACCCGATCGAGATGCAGGCCGTGACCGAGCACTTCGCCGGCTCCGGCTTCAAGGTCTTCGCCAACATGATCGCCTCCAACCCGAAGGTCGAAGTCTGGGCGATTCCGGCCAAGACCGGCGGCTCCCGCGCCTTCTGCGACCGGATGAACGCCTGGGCGCAGTCCACCGGCCAGCCGGGGCTCGGTTACATCTTTTGGCGCGCCGAGGGCGAGACCGTCGAAGGTTCCGGCCCACTCGCCAAGAACATCGGCCCTGAGCGCACCGAGGCGCTGCGCGTCCAGCTCGGCCTGGAAGCCGGCGACGCATGCTTCTTCGTCGCCGGTGATCCCGCCAAGTTCTACAAGTTCGCAGGCGAAGCCCGCACGCGCGCCGGCGAAGAGCTGAACCTCGTCGACCGCGACCGGTTCGAGCTGTGCTGGATCGTGGACTTCCCCTTCTACGAATGGAGCGAGGAAGAGAAGAAGGTCGATTTCGCACACAACCCCTTCTCCATGCCGCAGGGCGGGCTTGAGGCGCTGGAAACGCAGGATCCACTGACGATCAAGGCCTACCAGTACGATGCCGTCTGCAACGGCTTCGAGATCGCGTCCGGCTCCATCCGGAACCAGTCGCCGGAACTGATGGTCAAGGCGTTTGAACTGGTCGGCCTGTCCAAGCAGGACGTGGAAGACCGCTTCGGCGGCATGTACCGCGCCTTCCAGTACGGCGCCCCCCCGCACGGCGGCTGCGCCTTCGGCATCGACCGCGTGGTCATGCTGCTGGTCGGCGCCAAGAACCTGCGTGAAATCTCGCTGTTCCCGATGAACCAGCAGGCCCAGGACCTGCTGATGAACGCCCCCAGCGAAGCCGCCCCGACGCAATTGCGCGAACTGGCCTTGAGGGTCGTGCCGCAGCCGAAGAAGGATTGATCCGCAACGGGCGGATCGACACACGACGGATAGGAGGGCGGCCATGGGTCGCCCTTTTCCGTTTCTCCATCGGCGCCTTCCCAAGGCGCTGCGGACTTTAGCGTTGCGTCACGGGCGTGTCCGGTTTATGGAAAGCCATCACAACGGACCCGGGTGCGATCCCCGGGTGGCTCTTCCGGCCGCCGATCCGCCGGACAACGCACAGCATCAGCCCTTATAACCGCTTCGGACCTCGTCCCGGCTGGTGCGTTCCTGTTTGCGAAACGTTCAATCCATGATCTCACTGTCCACCTACCGCCACGAATGGTTTTCCAACATTCGCGGCGACATCCTCTCCGGCGTCGTCGTGGCGCTGGCGCTCATTCCCGAGGCGATCGGGTTTTCGGTCATTGCGGGGGTCGATCCGAAGGTGGGGCTGTTTGCCTCCTTCGCCATCGCCTGCGTCGCCGCCTTTACCGGCGGCCGGCCCGGTATGATTTCGGCTGCTACGGCAGCCACGGCCGTCGTCATGGTCAGCCTCGTGCGCGACCATGGCCTGCAATATCTCTTCGCCGCCACCATCCTCATGGGGCTTTTGCAGATCGCGGGCGGCTTCCTGAAGCTCGGGCGGCTCATGCGCTTCGTCTCGCGCTCGGTCATCACCGGCTTCGTCAACGCACTGGCGATCCTGATCTTCATGGCGCAGCTGCCGGAGCTGATCGGCGTTCCCGCGCTGACCTATGTGATGATCGCCATCGGCCTCGGCATCATCTACCTCTTCCCCTATGTGACGAAGGCCATCCCGTCGCCGCTGGTGGCCATCGCGGTGTTGACGGCCGTTGCGGTCTTCGGGGGCTTCGATCTGCGCACCGTCGGCGACCTCGGCGAGTTGCCCTCAAGCCTGCCGGTCTTCGGCCTGCCGGACGTGCCGCTGACCTGGGAAACGCTGCGGATCATCTTCCCCTATTCCGTGACGCTTGCAGCCGTCGGCCTGCTCGAATCGCTGCTGACGGCGCAGATCGTCGATGACATGACGGATACGCCGAGCAACAAGAGCCAAGAATGTGTGGGTCAGGGGGCAGGCAACATCGCCTCGGCGCTGATCGGCGGCATGGGCGGTTGCGCCATGATCGGCCAGTCGGTCATCAACGTCTCCTCCGGCGGCCGCGGGCGGCTTTCCACCTTCGTTGCCGGTGCCTTCCTGCTGTTCCTGATCCTTGTTCTCGACGATATCGTGCGCATCATCCCGATGGCCGCTCTCGTCGCGGTCATGATCATGGTGTCGATCGGCACTTTCTCCTGGCGGTCGATCCTCGACCTGCGCACCAACCCGTTGCCATCCTCCGTCGTCATGCTCGCAACCGTCGTCACCGTCGTCGCGACGCACGACCTTGCCAAGGGCGTCATCGTCGGCGTGCTGCTCTCGGGCGTGTTCTTCGCGGGCAAGGTGGCGAAGCTCTTCCGCGTGGTATCGCTCGGCGATGCCGTTGCCCGGACCTACCGCGTGGAAGGCCAGGTGTTCTTCGCCTCGGCCGACGCCTTCATCGCGGCCTTCGACTTCACCGAGAGTGCCGCCAGCGTGACGATCGACGTCTCCGCCGCGCATTTTTGGGATATTACGGCCGTCGGCGCACTCGACAAGGTGGTGCTGAAGTTCCGCCGGTCCGGTGTTCCCATCGAGGTCATCGGCCTCAACGAGGCCAGTGCGACGATGCTCGACCGCTTTGCCGTGCACGACAAGCCGGATGCGCCGGCCCTGCCGCAGGCCTCGCACTGAGATACGAAAAAGCCCGCCGGCCTCCTGTTTGAGGAGACCGGCGGGCTTCGTCGTTTCACATAGTCAAGGCCGCGTCAGTCGTTCGCGGTCACCTTGACGCCCAGCACGCTCGGCAGCGTGTTCGGCGCGCCCATGCCGGCGCCCACGATCATCGGGAAGGGGACGGGCTTGGCCGGCTCCGCCGTGATCGTCAGGTTCTTCGGCGCATCCAGATAGGCGGTGATGGCCGCGGTCAGCTGGTTTTGTAGGTCGGGAAGGTTGAGCTGCGCGATCATGATCGGCGCGAGACCCTTGATCGACTGCGCCATCTGTTCGCCCGTCACGCCCTGTTCCGCACCGAAGTAATCGAGCAGGCGCTTGGTGATCGAGGCATCCTCGAAGCGGATCGAGGCGGAGTTGAAGTTCAGCTGCTGGATGAGGCCCATCGCCGACAGGCCGAGCGCCTGGTTGGCGGCCTCCTTGTTGGGGTTGGCTTCGGCCGCCTTGAAGGCTTCCTGCAGCGAATTCAGGAGCTGGAGCGTGTAGCCCGAAACGTTGAAGCCGACCGACAGGCGGCCGACATTGTCGACGTTCACAGAGTTGTCGCGAACGGCGAAAACGCCCGAGGCGAGGTCCCAGCTGCCTTCCACGGTGAACTCGCCGGTCGGATTCTGAAGGCCGAGCTTGTCGATCGCCATCTTGGTCTTGGCGTCCTTGACGTCAGAAAGGTCGGCTTTCACACCACTGACGATGCCGTCGAAATCGATGCCCTTGTCGCCGTCCTGGCGGGTCAGGTTGCTTTCCGACTTGTCGATGGCGAACACGGTCTTGCCGCCAATCTCCACGGTGATCGGCCCGGTTCCGGCCGACTGGTAGTAGAGCAGGTCGTCGATGCTGCCGGTCCCGGTCTTGGCGGGAATGCGCAGGCCCGAGATCGCAATGTCCTTGGCGGTCAGGCGGGCGCCGTCTGCCGTCCGGTCGATATCCGGGAAGTCCACCGTCTCCACGGTGTAGCCTCCGTCCGTAAGCTCCTCGACGCCGTCGAAGGTGAGGTCGCCGATCTTGAGCTCGTCCGCCGTCTTCACCGTGCTCCGCACGCTGGCGCCCTTGAGGACCACGCTGTCATCGTTGACATCGACCGCCTCGTAGGCGAGCGTCGCACCGTTGGTGGCATAGGCCGCGTTCAGCTTGGTAACGAAGTCGGCGCCATCGAGCGCGAAGGCGGGCGAGGCGAGGCCGGCGAAGGCGACGCCTGCCAGCAGGAAGCGAAGTCTTGGAAACTGCATCATCATTTGGTCCTTGCAAAGCCTGTGATATCGGGGTCGATGTCTCCAAGGCGATTTGGGCGGAAATATATGCGGCTGGTGGAGAAATGTCAGGTAAGCGTCGTGCTTTATTTGACGAGGGCTTTCATGGGCGGCGGTTTGCTGGGGATAGCGCCGGCGAGACAACTTGATGTTCACGGTTTGTTGAGGTAGCTACGACCCATGGGACAGAGCCTTTTGCCGCCGTCGGGCGGAGACGATCATATTGAGCCCGTCGATCTCAAGGCGGCACTGGAAGAGCGCTATCTTGCCTATGCGCTTTCCACGATCATGCATCGTGCGCTGCCGGACGTTCGTGACGGCCTGAAACCGGTGCATCGCCGCATCATCCACGCGATGAGCGAGATGGGCATCCGTCCCAACACGGCCTTCAAGAAATGCGCCCGCATCGTCGGCGACGTCATCGGTAAGTTCCACCCGCATGGCGACCAGTCGGTCTACGACGCTTTGGTGCGGCTCGCCCAGGATTTCTCCCAGCGCTATCCGCTGGTCGATGGACAGGGCAATTTCGGCAATATCGACGGCGATAATGCCGCGGCCTACCGGTACACCGAAGCGCGCATGACCGAGGTCGCAGCGCTGCTTCTGGAAGGCATCGACCAGGATGCCGTCGATTTCCGCGCCACCTATAACGAGGAGGACGAAGAGCCTGTCGTTATGCCGGGCGCGTTCCCCAATCTGCTGGCCAATGGCTCATCCGGCATCGCGGTGGGCATGGCGACGTCGATCCCGCCGCACAATGCACACGAGCTTTGCGACGCGGCGCTGCTCTTGATCCGCAAGCCGGATGCGACGATCGAGGAACTGGTCGAACTCGTGCCCGGTCCGGATTTTCCGACCGGCGGCATCATCATCGACAACAAGGCCAGCATCACCGAGGCCTACCGGACGGGGCGCGGCGGTTTCCGCGTGCGGGCGAAATGGGTCGTGGAAGACCTTGGCCGCGGTGTCTGGCAGATCATCATCACGGAAATTCCCTATCAGGTGCAGAAATCGCGGCTGATCGAAAAGATCGCCGAACTGCTGATCGCCCGCAAGCTGCCGCTTCTCGAGGATGTGCGCGACGAGTCGGCCGAAGACGTGCGTGTCGTGCTGGTGCCCAAGAGCCGCAGCGTCGATCCCACCATCATGATGGAATCGCTGTTTCGGCTGACGGACCTCGAAAACCGCTTTCCGCTGAACATGAACGTGCTGTCGATGGGCCGCGTGCCCCGCGTCATGTCGATCTTTGATATCCTGACGGAGTGGCTGCAGCATCGCCGCGAGGTTCTGCAGCGCCGGTCGCGCTTTCGTCTGGCTGCCATCGAGCGCCGGCTGGAGATCCTTGGCGGCTATCTGATCGCCTATCTCAACCTCGACGAGGTCATCCGCATCATCCGCGAGGAGGACGAGCCGAAGCCGTCTCTGATCAAGCGGTTCACGCTGACCGACCTTCAGGCCGAATCGATCCTCAACATGCGCCTGCGCTCGCTGCGCAAGCTGGAGGAGTTCGAGATCCGCACCGAGTTCAACGGTCTGACAGCTGAGAAGGCCGAGATCGACGCGCTGCTCGCCTCCGACGAAAAGCAATGGGACACGGTTGCCTCCGAAATCGGAGAGGTGAAGAAAAAATTCGCCAAGGCGACCGAACTCGGCCGCCGCCGCACGGTGTTTGCCGACGCGCCGGACACGGACGACGCGGCGATCCACCAGGCGATGATCGAGAAGGAGCCGATTACCGTCGTCCTCTCTCAAAAGGGCTGGATCCGCGCGCTGAAGGGGCACATCTCCGATACGGCGACGCTCCAGTTCAAGGAAGGCGATGCGCTGAAGTTTGCCTTCCCGGCGTCCACTACCGATCGCATCCTGATCGTCACCACCGGCGGCAAGGTCTATACGCTTGGCGGCGACAAGCTGCCCGGCGGGCGCGGCCACGGCGAGCCGCTGCGCATCATGGTCGATATGGAGAACGACCAGGACGTGCTGACCGCCTTCGTGCATAATCCCGCCCGCAAGGTGCTGATCGCGTCCGCCGCCGGCAACGGCTTCGTGATTTCCGAAAGCGAGATGGTGGCCAACACCCGCAAGGGCAAGCAGATCATGAACGTCGCCATGCCGGACGAGGCCAAGATGGTCGTGACCGTCAAGGGCGATCAGGTCGCCATCATCGGCGAAAACCGCAAGCTCCTCGTCTTCCCGCTGGCGCAGATCCCGGAAATGACCCGCGGCAAGGGCGTGCGCCTCCAGCGCTACAAGGACGGCGGCGTCTCCGACATCCGCTGCTTCACGCTGGCCGACGGCCTGACCTGGAGCGACAGCGCCGGCCGCAGCTTTACCAAGACCGCCGCCGAACTCACCGAATGGATCGCCGACCGCGGTACTGCCGGCCGCGTCGTGCCCAAGGGCTTTCCGCGGAGCGGGAAGTTCGGGGGGTGAGGGGTCCGGGAGTTCCGTCCGGTGATGTGTCAGACGGTTAGGCGCTCGCAATAATCCTGTAGGAAATTTGCGATCCCGCCTTCCGCGATGTCGCCTGAAGCAACGCCAAGGACGAACTCGACGGCCATCGCTTCTTCGGTGTCCAGCAACCATCCGTTGATGAGCAGGAATGTAAAGGCGGCCAGGAAGCCGGTTCTCTTGTTGCCGTCCGAAAAGGGATGGTTTCGCGTGATCCCGTAGAGGTAGGCTGCAGCGAGGACGAAAACGTCATCCTCGCCGTAGGCATGCTTGTGCAACGGACGCGCCAGCGCAGCTTCCAGTGCGTTCTCGTCCTTCAAACCGGGCAGCCCGCCGTGTTCCGCGAGTTGCTCGTCGTGAATGGCCACGATACCCTCGCGCGAGAGCCAAGTATACCCTGTCACTTTGCCAGTTCTCTCAGCGCATTCTTGTACTTCTCCATGCCGATCCGGGCAGCCTTCAACTGCTCCGAAAAGGATGCCGTTTCTGGAATGAGTTCCAGTTTGTTATCCGTCATGCGCACTGTCAGCGTGTCCCCCGCCTTCACACCCATGCGATCCAGAACATCTTTCGGCAGGATGACGCCTTCGGAATTTCCAATCTTACGGACGGTGACGTTCATAGTGGCTCTCCTTGTTATAACCGACGTTATAACAAAAAGGGCGTTCTCATACAAGAACCCCGAGGCGATGGTTTGTCAGCCGTTCGACAGACGGGATCAGCCCGCCGCATCCTCGCCTGCAGGCCCGGCATACCGCTCCCAGCCACGAGCCATTAGGTGCTCCTGCGGCAGGAACTTCGTCTTGTAGTCCATCTTGCGCGAGCCCTTGACCCAATAGCCGAGATAGACGTGCGGCAGGCCGCGGTCCTGCGCCTTGCGGATGTGATCGAGGATCATGAAGGTGCCGAGGGAGCGGTCGGAAAAGGCGGGGTCGAAATAGGAATAGACCATCGAGAGGCCGTCGCCCATTTTGTCGGTCAGCGCGGCGCCGATCAGCGGGCCGTTGGCCCGGCCGGCAATGCCGTCGCCTTCGATGCGCAGGCGGTATTCGATGATCTTGGTGTTCACATGCGTATCCTCGACCATCATCGCATAATCGAGCACCGACATATCGGACATGCCGCCCTTCTGGTGGCGGTTGTCGAGGTAGCGGCGGAAGAGGGCATATTGCTCGCTCGACGGTTCGGCCGGGTATTCGGTGGACACCACATCGCTGTTTTCGGCGAGCACCCGCTTCATCGAGCGCGTCGGCTTGAATTCGCCGGCGACGATCCGCACGGAAACGCAGGCCCGGCAGCTTTCGCAGGCAGGGCGGTAGGCGATGTTCTGCGACCGGCGGAAGCCGCCCTGGGTCAGGAGGTCGTTGAGCTCAGGCGCCCGCTCACCCACCATATGGGTGAACACCTTCCGCTCCATCTCATGCGGCAGGTAGGGGCAAGCCGCCGGTGCCGTGAGGTAGAACTGCGGAGACGGGGCGGTGTGGGTGTTCATGTTCATCTGGGGCGGCGATCACACTTCATGACCATACGATCACACTGCAGCGCTGTGCATCATGTATGACGCACTCAGGTTCGCTGTAGCACTTTTATACCTGGTGCATAATATCATCCTGAAATCGACTCCGATTTGAGGGGTTATGCAGTAGCATGGCTCAAGAATGAAAAAGGTCAACCGGCCGTTAACACGACCGGTCGAAAACACGTCGGATTGATGAGGCAGTGTGTCCGTGCAGGCGCTACGCGCTCAGCGGGTAGCTATCGCGTCGCACCGTCACCGTGCCGATGAGAAAATCGTGCAGCAGACGGCCGCGATCCGTGAACAGGCCGATGAGCACGATGAACGGCGTGAGGAAAGCATTCGCAATCCAGAAGATCACGAGATGCACGACCGCCGTCATAAAATCCATCGGCCGCCCGTCGGTCCGCGCGATCGCCAGCCCCATCATGGCCATGCCGGGCGACGCCTGCGAACGACCGCCGACCGTGACGCCGAAGTAGAGCATCGCGACGATGGCAAAGAGTGCGGGATAGAGCAGGAAACCGAAACCGAGCGTCAGGATGCCGAGGAAGAACACGACAACGGCCGCGGGAATCCATAGAAGCGCGACGAAGAGATAATCGACGCAGAACGCAATGACCCGACGGCTGAGAACGCCGCGATAGGCGCGCCAATCGGTACTGGGAAAGCGAACGTCATCCTGGCTGATAGTCATCTGGGTCTCCAATCGTCATCACTTATATTGGAATGAAGCGGGACGGATTCAAGCGGCCGCTTCTCCTCGTCATCATCCTTTCCGGGCCAGAAGCCGCGCCACATCCAGTGCGAAATAGCTGAGGATGCCGTCGCAGCCGGCGCGTTTGAAGGCCAGCAGAGTTTCCATCATGACGCGTTCCTCGTCGATCCAGCCTTGCGCGCCGGCGGCCTTGATCATCGAATATTCGCCGGAGACCTGATAGGCGAAGACGGGCAGGCCGAAGGCGTCCTTCATGCGCCAGCAAATGTCGAGATAGGGCAGGCCGGGCTTCACCATCATCATGTCGGCGCCTTCCTCCACGTCGAGGGCGGCGTCCCGCAGGGCTTCGGTGCCATTGGCGGGGTCGATATAATAGGTCTTCTTGTCGCCCTTCAGCAGCCCGCTGGTGCCGATGGCTTCGCGATAGGGGCCGTAGAAGGCCGAGGCGAACTTGGTGGCATAGGCCATGATACCGACATTCTGGTGGCCGGCCGCATCCAGCGCCTGACGGATGACGCCGATGCGGCCGTCCATCATATCGGAGGGTGCGATGATATCGGCGCCGGCATCGGCCTGCGCGATGGCGGCGCGGGCGATCTGGGAAACGGTCTCGTCATTGACGATTTCGCCATCGCGCAGGATGCCGTCATGCCCGTGGCTGGTGAAGGGGTCGAGCGCGACGTCGGTGATGACGCCGATGCCGGGCACCGCCTTCTTGATGGCGCGCGTCGCCTGGTTGATCAGGTTGTCGGCATCGAGACTGTGTGAGCCGGTGTCGTCGCGCAGCGACAGATCGACGTTCGGGAAGGTGGCCAGCGCGGGAATGCCGAGATCGGCCGCCTCGCGCGCGGCTTCCACCGCCTTGTCGACGCTGAGGCGCATCACGCCGGGCATGGCGGCGATCGGCTCGACCACGTTCGTGCCGGGAACGAGGAAGATCGGCCAGATCAGGTCGTCCACCGTCAGCTGGTTCTCGCGCACCATCCGCCGTGTCCAGTCCGCCTTTCGATTGCGGCGCATCCGGCGATGTCCGGTGATGAGGTCCACGATGTCGGTCTTGTCGGTCATGAAGGGCGTCTTTCGGAAATTGCGCGAGCGCGCGCCATGAAGCAGTTGGGGAACATTTATCACGATGGGGCAGGGAGGCAAAACATCCCAGGTGCGGCGTCTCGTCCCGGTTCTGCGTATAGAGCGCGTGTTGGCGCGTCCGACCGAGGGGGCACGGTGCAGCAATTTCGAGAGAGTCGGCTTTTCCGCGCCGGTGTTTCCTGCATAATGGGGCATGACCGAGCTCCTAGAAAAAGCCGTTGAGGCCACCCGCGCTCTTCCTGCCGTCGTCCAGGACGAGATCGCTCGCACGATGCTGATCCTCGCCCGCGAGGAGTCGGAGCCGGTTCCATTGAGCGCGGGGGAGCTTGCAGCGATTGCCGTTTCCAAGAGCGCAGCCGCCCGCGGCGAGTTTGCAACCGACGAGGACATGCGCCTTATCTGGGCTGCCCACGGTCTGTGAGGCTTCGCTACACCAGACCGGCGATGATCGACCTTGAGAACGTTGCCGCGTATATCGGTGCGCATTCACCGCAAGGTGCGCGTCGGGTTATGCAGCGTATCAAGACCTTGATCGAGCAGCTTCAGGATCAGCCTTTCGCCGGCGCCCGTACGCAAGATCCCACGATTCGTCGTTTGATCGCGTTGCCTTATCCCTACCTGATTTTCTACGAGATCACCGAGGCCGAGATCGTCATTCATGCCGTGCGGCATGGTTCCCGCGATCCTGCCGCCATGCCTGGCCAGACCTGATGATCGATCATGTTGCCACGGGCTCCCATCCCAGCCTAGCGGTTGTCACCATCCACCCTTATGGTCGCCGCCATGTCCCATGATTCTGTCCATGTCCCCAAGGTCTCGCTGACGGAGACGCTGTTCGGCGTCTTCCTGCGGCTGGTGGCGATTTCGTGCTTCTGGTTCGGCCTAAACTACTGGGCGCTGCTGATCGGCTATTCCTTCAACGGGTCCGGCCGGTTCGATCTTTTGACCGTGCCATGGCGCGTGGCGGCGGCGACGCTGGCGGTTGCCTATCCCGTCGCGGCGCTGGGCTTGTGGCTTCTGGTGTCCTGGGGACCGGTCATCTGGGTCGTGGCGGCGGCGACCGAAATCGTCATGTTCGGCTTCTATCCCGACCTCTTCGGCACCAAGCCGCTGATCCTTGTGCTGCATGGCGGGGCGGCTCTGATCTTCGTCGCTTTCCGCGGTGTCATCCTCTACCAGCGCATGCGCCAGGGGCGTGTCGCAAGATTTGATTCACCCTGACACAGGTCACGTGAATCGTAAGCTCATGTTAAGGCTGCGGTTTAAGTAGAATTTTATACGTATTCGATAGTGTCTCCCTCAAGGCGGGAAAACATAACCACCGCCACCAAAACAGAGAGAGACCGTCATCATGAACACCAAGCTCAAGGCACAGGCTCCCGCCAACACCGTTGCTCACAAAGACCCGCAGGAAGATGCGATCCGCTCGCTGTACATGGAATCGCTCCACCTCGTCGAGCGCCTGCACCGTCGCCTGCTCGACGTGATCAAGGACGAATTCGACCGGCAGGGCCGCAGCGACGTCAACGCCGTTCAGGCGCTTCTCCTCTTCAACATCGGCAACTCGGAACTGACGGCTGGCGAACTGCGCTCGCGGGGCTACTACCTCGGCTCCAACGTCTCCTACAACGTCAAGAAGCTCGTCGACCTCGGCTTCATCAACCACCAGCGCTCGCGCATCGACCGTCGCTCGGTCCGCATCAGCCTGACGGAAGACGGCCAGGGCATCGCCGAGACGGTCGCCAAGCTCTATGAGCGCCACATCGGCTCGATCCACAAGGTCGGCGGGATCGGCACGGACGAATTCGGCCAGATGAACAAGCTGCTCCAGCGCCTCGACCGCTTCTGGAACGACTCGATCGCCTACCGCATGTAAGATTGGCGGGGTACGATCCTCTTTGAAAAGGCCGGGCGCGGGATGGCGTCCGGCCTTTCGCATGTCCTCCGGGAACGACAGCTGGAGATCGCAGCTGCAACGTGCACCGTCACGATGTTGTCAACGGTCGTGATCCGGACTTGAGGATGTCGCCTGTCAAAGCCTCGACAAGGGCTGATCCGCCCCGGAAATCAAGGCCGGCAAGGCTGTTGCAGGAAGGACGCAGTGCCTTGTCTCCCGGTACGTCTGCGCGCTTTCCTACTGGTTGTGTGACACCGTTTGGCCATATTGGTATGGGACGTAAAATGCTGAAAAACCGGCCCGGAATAGGGGTTCGGTCAAGCGGTTTTCGGCGCTGGCGCGCCCGCAGTCGCGGGGTCTTCGAGGCCCCTTCGTCCGCCGAGGCGCCACTCCCGTTCCGGGCAGGTCTGCCTTTGTTAACCGTAATCGTGATAGCGCTGAAGGCGAAATTTGCCTCGCAGCATCTGATGGTAGGGATCATGTCGAAGAAAAACGGAATCGATGCTCATAGCCGCCGCGCTTTCCTGCGCTCTGCCGCCACGCTTGGCGCGGCAGCCTGGGCCGGTGGTGCGTTCGCGCAGGACGCGCTTGTGGACATCATCAACGCGCCGCGCCGCGGCGTGTGGGACGATCAGTTCGACGCACAGGCTTCGCGCACCGCGCTGGCTGTCTCGTCGAACAATCCGATCTTCAGCATGGAGACCATCTACAACACGCAGACGGCGATCGGCCAGTATCAGCGGATCGTATCGGCCGGCGGCTGGCCCGAGGTCAATCCGTCGCAGCGTCTGGAACTCGGCGTTTCCGACCCGTCGGTGCGGGCACTGCGCCAGCACCTGATCGCCGCCGGCGATCTCGATCAGTCGTCCGGCATGTCCGACAGCTTCGACAGCTATGTCGATGGCGCGGTCAAGCGCTTCCAAGCCCGCCACGGCCTGCCGCCGGATGGCGTTCTCGGCGAATACTCGCTGAAGGCTCTGAACATCTCGGCCAATGTGCGCCTGCAGCAGCTGAACACCAATCTTGTGCGCCTGCAGTCCATGTCGGGCGATCTCGGCATGCGCCACGTCGTGGTCAATATTCCTGCGGCCTATATCGAGGCGGTGGAGAACGGCCGCGTCGTGCAGCGCCACACGGCCATCGTCGGCCGCCTGTCGCGCCCGACGCACATTATCAATTCGAAGATCTACGAGGTCATCCTCAACCCGTACTGGACCGCGCCGCGCTCGATCGTCGAGAAGGACATCGTGCCCTTGATGCGCAAGGACCCGGAATATCTCAAGAAGAACGCCATTCGCCTCATCGACGGGCAGGGCAACGAGGTCTCGCCGGAAACGATCGACTGGAACGCCGAGAAGGCGCCGAACCTGACGTTCCGCCAGGACCCGGGCAAGATCAACGCGATGGCGTCGACCAAGATCAACTTCCACAACCCGAACAACGAATACATGCACGACACGCCGTCGCAGGGTCTGTTCAACAAGCTCGCCCGCTTCGAAAGCTCCGGCTGCGTGCGCGTGCAGAACGTGCGCGACCTCACGACCTGGCTCCTGCGTGACACTTCCGGCTGGACCCGCCAGCAGATCGAGGCGACCATCCGTTCGGGTCAGAACAACCCGATCAAGCTCGCGGTCGAAGTGCCCGTCTACTTCAAGTACATCACCGCCTGGGCCGCTAAAGACGGTGTCGTCCAGTTCCGCGACGACATCTACCAGATGGATGGCGAACAGGAACTCGCGCTCCAGACGACCGCCGGCATCGAGCCGGTCACCGGTGGCCTGGACGGCGGCATCGCGCAGTAGGGTTTGATGGTGGAATGAATTTCGACGGCCGCGCTTCCTGGGAGCGCGGCCGTTTTTGTTTTTGGGCGGCGCTGTTGAACCGTCGCCGCTTCATGCATACTTGCGAAAGCACATCAAGGAGAACGCGGATGAAGGCGATGTCGATCCTGGTTCGGGCATTGTGGGACGATGAGGCATCTGTCTGGGTTGCCACGAGCAGCGATATCGATGGCCTTGTCGTCGAGGCGGGTTCGGTCGAAGAGCTTGAAGTTAAAGTCCTGAGTGCTGTTGCCGACTTGGTCGAACTCAACGGCTCGCC
Organism: Ferranicluibacter rubi; assembly: GCF_011603255.1. GTDB lineage: Bacteria > Pseudomonadota > Alphaproteobacteria > Rhizobiales > Rhizobiaceae > Ferranicluibacter > Ferranicluibacter rubi. Next base: position 185,260 of record NZ_JAANCM010000002.1, read on the forward strand.
CTCCGAGCTGCCGGAGATACCGGTGCATATCATGGCGGAGCATGTCGCGAAGATACCGAACCCGTTCTACTGATGGGCGGCTATCTCCGGGATCTCAAGGCAATGCTGGCGGCCGCCGGTTGTCACTTTCACCGTGCCGGAAAGGGCGATCATGAAATCTGGTTCAGCCCAATCACAAAGCGCTATTTCACCGTCGATCACGGCGTCAAATCCCGTCACACGGCCAACGAGACGTTGAAACAGGCGGGCCTGCCAAAGGCGTTCTGACACGGATATCGCACGACCTCCCCACCACAGCGCAGACGCCGCGGCAAATGGCGCAAAACGCGGGGCGCGGGTTGCCCTTGGCATGCGAGGGAGATAAACACCGTGCCACCGCCCTACAGGAGCCTGATCATGAGCGATGCAGCCGCCAACGACGTCTTCTTCAACCGGTCTCTCGCCGATAGCGATCCGGATATTTTCGGTGCGATCGAGAAGGAGCTGGGTCGCCAGCGCCACGAGATCGAGCTGATCGCCTCCGAAAACATCGTCTCGCGCGCCGTGCTCGAAGCGCAGGGCTCGATCATGACCAACAAATATGCCGAGGGCTATCCGGGCAAGCGCTATTACGGCGGCTGCCAGTTCGTCGATATCGCCGAGGAACTCGCGATCGACCGCGCCAAGCAGCTGTTCGGCGTCAACTTTGCCAACGTTCAGCCCAATTCCGGTTCGCAGATGAATCAGGCCGTGTTCCTGGCGCTGTTGCAGCCGGGCGACACCTTCATGGGTCTCGATCTGAACTCCGGGGGACACCTGACGCACGGTTCGCCGGTCAACATGTCCGGCAAGTGGTTCAACGTCGTTTCCTACGGCGTGCGCGAGGAAGACCACCTGCTCGACATGGATGCGGTCGCCGAAAGCGCGCGCAAGCACAAGCCGAAGCTGATCATCGCTGGCGGCACGGCCTATTCCCGCATCTGGGACTGGAAGCGCTTCCGCGAGATCGCCGACGAGGTCGGCGCGTGGCTGATGGTCGATATGGCGCATATCGCCGGTCTGGTCGCCGGTGGCCAGCACCCGTCGCCGTTCCCGCATTGCCACGTCGCCACCACGACGACGCACAAGTCGCTGCGCGGGCCCCGCGGCGGGATGATCCTGACGAACGACGAGGATCTGGCGAAGAAGTTCAATTCGGCCGTCTTCCCCGGTCTTCAGGGCGGTCCGCTGATGCACGTCATCGCGGCGAAGGCGGTCGCCTTCGGCGAAGCGCTGAAGCCTGAGTTCAAAGATTACGCAGCGCAGATCGTCAAGAACGCCAAGGCGCTCTCGCAGACGCTGGTCGATGGCGGTCTCGACATCGTCTCCGGCGGCACCGACAACCACCTGATGCTGGTCGATCTTCGCAAGAAGAACGCGACGGGCAAGCGGGCGGAAGCCGCGCTCGGCCGCGCCTACATCACCTGCAACAAGAACGGCATTCCCTTCGATCCGGAAAAGCCCTTCGTCACCTCCGGCGTGCGCCTCGGCACACCGGCCGGCACGACGCGCGGCTTCAAGGAAGCCGAGTTCCGCGAGATCGGCAACCTGATCGTTGAGACGCTCGATGGCCTGAAGGTCGCCAATTCCGACGAGGGTAATGCGGTCGTGGAAGCCGGCGTACGCGAAAAGGTCGTCGCGCTGACGGGCCGCTTCCCGATGTACGGCTACTTGTAAGGCTGGCACGGCATGCGCTGCCCTTTTTGCGGATCGGAAGACAGCCAGGTCAAGGACTCGAGACCTGCGGAAGACGGCGCGGCCATTCGCCGCCGCCGCATCTGTCCGGATTGCGGTGGGCGTTTCACGACGTTCGAGCGCGTGCAACTGCGCGAGCTCATGGTGCTGAAGAAGACCGGTCGGAAGGCGCCTTTCGACCGGGAAAAGCTGATGCGCTCGTTCGAGATCGCGCTGCGCAAGCGGCCGGTGGAACGCGAGCGGATCGAGCGTGCCGTCTCCGGCATCGTCCGGCGGCTGGAAAGCTCGGGCGAGAGCGAGATCGCCTCGGAGGAAATCGGCCTGCAGGTGCTGGAAGCGCTGAAGGGTCTCGATGACGTCGCCTTCGTGCGCTACGCCTCCGTCTATCGCGATTTCTCCCATGCGGAGGATTTCGAGAAGGTGATGGCGGAACTTTCGGCCAAGATCGCCCGCGACCCCGGCGCCTGAGCGGAGCCTCAGACATGACCCCTTCCGACGACACACATGCCGACCCCGCCGCCGCCCATGCGAGAGGCTCAAGCGGTGTGGAAACCGGCTTGGCTAGCGGTGCGGAGGCGGATGCCCGGCTGATGGCGGAAGCGATCGCGGTCGGGGCCGGCCATCTCGGTCTCACCGCCAGCAATCCCTCGGTCGGCTGCCTGATCGTGCGTGACGACGGGGCGGGGCCGCGCATCATCGCCGCAGCCGTCACTGCCCCCGGCGGGCGGCCGCATGCGGAAACGCAGGCGCTGGCGCAAGCCGGCGAGGCGGCCCGCGGCGCGACCGCCTATGTCACGCTCGAACCCTGTTCCCACCACGGCCACACAGCGCCCTGCGCAGAGGCGCTGATCCGCGCCGGCATCGCCCGCGTCGTCATCTCGGTGGTGGATCCCGACACGCGCGTCTCCGGCCGCGGCATCGCCATGCTGCGCGAGGCCGGCATTTCCGTGGAAACAGGCGTGCTGGAAGCGAGAGGCGAGCGTGCGCTCGAAGCGTATCTCACACGCAAGCGCCTCGGCCGTCCGCATGTGACGCTGAAGCTCGCTCTGTCGCGCGATGGCATGATCGGCTCCCGCGCACTTGCCGTCGGTCAGGGACAGGTCGCGATCACCGGGCCGGAAAGCTGGGATCATGTGCAGCATCTGCGCGTCCGATCGGATGCCATCCTCGTCGGCATCGGCACTGTTGTCGCCGACGATCCGGAACTGACCGTGCGGTTGCCGGGGCTCGAGGATCGCTCGCCGGTGCGCATCGTGCTCGATGGAAACCTGCGGCTTTCACCCGACAGCAAGCTCGCCCGCACGGCCGCCCGAGTTCCTGTTATAGCGGTGGCTGGCGTGCTGTCGCCGGATGATGGAGATGTGGATCCGCACGGGCGGCAGGCCCGGGCGGATGCCCTGTCGGCGCTCGGCGTCGAAGTGCTCGAATGGGATCCGCGCCGGCTCGACCTGCTGCTGCCGGCGCTGGCCAGCCGCGGCCTGTCCTCGCTGCTGGTGGAAGGGGGCGCGCGCACGGCGACCTCCTTCCTCGATGCGGGCATGGTCGATCGCCTGCTGCTTTTCACCGGATCGCCAACCATCGGCGCACAAGGGATTGCATCGCCCGTTCGCTCCGGTCTTGTACCCGCGCCATTCATGCATACGTCTGGCGAGGCCTTTGGGCCCGACCACCTGGATATTTACGAGAGGACACCGTGATGTTCACTGGCATCGTGACGGATATCGGCAAGGTCGAGAGCGTGACGCCACTCGATGAGGGCGTTCGGCTGCGAATCGCAACGGCCTATGACCCCGCCACCATCGACATCGGCGCCTCCATCTCCCACTCCGGCGTCTGCCTCACCGTGACGGCACTGCCGGAGGCAGGCGCCAACGACCGCTGGTTCGAGGTGGAAGCCTGGGAAGAGGCGCTAAGGCTGACGACGATCGCCGACTGGACGTCCGGCGCGCGCATAAACCTGGAGCGGGCGCTGAAGATCGGCGACGAACTGGGCGGTCATATCGTGTCCGGCCATATCGACGGCACGGCCGAGATCCTGTCGGTGGAGGCGGAAGGCGAGGCGACGCGGTTCCGTCTCAATGCGCCCGAGCATCTTGCCCGCTTCGTCGCGCCCAAGGGCTCCGTCGCGCTCGACGGGACGTCGCTCACGGTCAACGCCGTCAACGGTACGGAATTCGACGTGCTCCTGATCCGCCATTCGCTGGAGGTTACCACCTGGGGCGACCGGAAGGCCGGCGACCGCGTCAACTTCGAGGTGGACACGATGGCGCGTTACGCCGCGCGGCTGGCCGACTTCCCGGCAGAGGGCGTCTGACGCCTTCGTACAACATGACTATCTCTCGCAGAGAACGACCTGCGCACCGTGATAGACGGTGCGGGCCGTCTCGCGGAAGCCGAGCTTTGAGGCAACGCGCAGCGACGCGATGTTGCCGAGATCGATAAGGCAGGTGCGGCGGGCCTTGGGATAGGTTCGCTCGCCCCACTTCAGGGCGGCGGACACCGCCTCGGTGGCATAGCCCCGGCCATGGGCCGCGGGCGAAAGCGCCCATCCGGTCTCCATCGTGCCTTCGAGCGAGGGCTGGATGACGCGGTGCAGATCGTGGAAGCCGGCCTCGCCGATGAAGGCGCCGCTCTCCTTGTCCTGCAAGGCGAAGAACACGAAGCCGAAATAATGCCACATACCGACCTGCCGCAGAAACCGCGTCCAGGCCTGCTCCCGCGAGAACGGCACGCCGCCGATGAAGCGCACGACCTGCGCATCGGCAAAGAGGCTGGCATAGGCTGGGAAGTCGTCGCGGCGATAGGGGCGGAGGATGAGACGTTGTGTCTCAAGGGTCGGAACGGTGTGCATGAACGCCTTCTTAAACGCGAATCGCGCGTACCGCAAAGCTGCCCTGCGCGCCGGGAACGGGAAAAGGCTTGCCATTCCGGCTTCGCCGTGGTTTTACCCGTGCCTCTGCCGGCAAAGCGACCGGCTATTTCCACATTCCATTCTGCCTCCATTTCCAGACAGGTGAACCGATGGCCGAGAGCGTCAAGCCCCATATCCTCATCGTCGAGGCCCGTTTCTACGACGACATGGCAGATGCGCTGCTCGACGGCGCTACATCCGCGCTAAAGGACGCCGGCGCGACCTATGACGTCGTGACCGTGCCCGGCGCACTCGAAATCCCCGGCGCGATCGCCATGGCCCTCGACGGCATCGACAATGGCGCCACTGAATATGACGGCTTCGTCGCGCTCGGCATGGTCATCCGTGGCGAGACCTACCACTTCGATATCGTCGCTAACGAGTCTTGCCGCGCGCTCATGGACCTGACCGTGAGCGAAAGCCTTGCCATCGGCAACGGCATCCTAACGGTCGAGAACGACGAGCAGGCCTGGGTTCGCGCTCGCAAGTCGGAAGGCGACAAGGGCGGCTTTGCCGCGCGTGCAGCCTTGACGATGATTGCGCTGAAAGCCAAGCTCGGAGGCGAACAGTGAGCACTCCGAACGAACAGACGCCGCCCGTCAAGCAGGCGAACCAGCGCGGTGCCGCGCGTCTCGCCGCCGTGCAGGCGCTCTACCAGATGGATATCGGCGGCACCGGCGTGCTGGAGATCGTCGCGGAATACGAGACGCATCGCCTCGGCCAGGAGATCGACGGCGATACCTACCTGAAGGCCGATGCCTCCTGGTTCCGCTCGATCGTCTCCGGCGTCGTGCGCGACCAGCGCAAGCTCGATCCGCTGATCGGCGCGGCGCTGCAGGACGACTGGGCGCTGTCCCGTCTCGATTCGACCGTGCGCGCCATCCTGCGCGCCGGCACCTTCGAGCTGACCGAGCGCAAGGACGTGCCCGTGGCCGTCATCGTCACCGAATATGTCGAGATCGCCCGCGCCTTCTTCGAAGAAGACGAGCCGAAGCTCGTCAACGCCGTCCTCGACCGCATCGCGCGGCAATTCAGGACGGATGTGCGGAAGTAGATCGTTTTTTCAACAGTCTGCCGGAACACTGAAGACTCACCCGTCCAGGGTTTAAGACAGACTGTTTGACAGGTCGCGCGGCCTCACTAGGACACGGGCTAGGCCGCCTTGCGGACGAAGCGCTGTTCGGTGACCTCTTCGCCCCATTGCCGGCCGGGCTGTTCGTCCACCAACGCAAAGCCATTGGCCTCGTAGAGGTGCCGTGCCGCGTCCAGCCCTTTGAACGTCCAGAGGTGCGTTTCGGTAAAGCCCGTGCGGTCGCAGAAGGACAGGGCTTCGCTGAGCAGGCGGCGGCCGGTGCCGCCTCCGCGTTGCCCTTCATCGACGATGAACCAGCGCAAATGGGCAAGGCCTGCGCCCAGATCCTCGCCATCGATCGCCACGCTGCCGACGATTCTCCCGCTTTCCACAGCCGACCAGAGCCCGTTGACCGGCTTGTCCAGCCTTTGGACGAACGCGGCCAATCCCGCCGCAACCTGGGCTTCGAAGTAGGCGCCGAAGCCGACGCGACGATAGAAGGCTGCATGCATCTCGGTCGATCTGCCGATCATGCCGGATCGATATCCGCTTTCGATCGTGACGGCCGGGCGATCGATCCGCCCAGTATCGGTCCTGCCGGCATGAAGCGCGTTGGTGTAGGTGCGAAGGCCAGCCAGCACCGCTTCGCGGTCCGTAACCTGCAGCCGGGAGAGGGCGGCGGCAACCTGCGATGTGGCAAAGGCATGAATGGCGGCAACAGTGCCCTGTCCCTTCGCCGTCAGGCTCAGGCACTTCGTGCGGCCGTCGCCGTTGCTGCTTTCCTCCTTGACCTCGCCCGCATCGACAAGTTTGCGGACAAGGCGGCTGACGCTTGATTTTTCCAGGCTGAGCAACGTGCAGAGCATGCCGGCCGTTATCGCCGGATGTGCCTCGATCTCAATAAGGGCGTGAACAGCGGATGGTGCCAGATCCGTGCCGGCAAGCGTCGGCTCGAGGAAGCCGAGTTCCCGCACGAGACCACGCGATGCATTGCGGATGGAGCGGATCATCTCGTCGGAGCCTGTCGATAGCATGATGATCTCCAAGTTAGTTGTACCGTACAACTACCTATCATGAGATCTTCGGTTGTCAAAGGCGGGGTTGTCCCGGGAGCCGAAAGACAGAGTCTTGCGTCATCCGGAGATGTTCCGGGTTTTCCGCGACCGGTTCCGATTTCATAGCCAGCATTGGCCCGCGATCCCCGCTTGACCTTGCCGATTCTCCGCCGCACTCTTCAGCTCTGCCCGGCGGCGCGAGGAGGCGGTGCAGGGAGGGGACGGGATCGGCGGAGCAGTGTGCGGCGCGGTCTCCAAAGGAGGAAACAGACGACATGATTGTTCTACTGGGCGTAATTCTTTGCGGACTGGTTTCGGTGGCCTATGCCATCTGGGCAACGCGGTCCGTGCTGGCTGCCGATCAGGGCAATGCCCGCATGCAGGAAATTGCAGGCTATATTCGCGAGGGCGCGCAGGCCTATCTCGCACGGCAATATCTCACCATCGCCATCGTCGGCGCCATCGTCTTCGTCGCGGCCTGGCTGCTTCTCTCGGGCACGGCCGCCATCGGCTTCCTGATCGGTGCCGTTCTCTCGGGCGCGGCCGGCTTCATCGGCATGCATGTCTCCGTGCGGGCAAACGTGCGCACGGCGCAAGCGGCGTCCGTCAGCCTTTCGGCCGGCCTCGATATCGCCTTCAAGTCCGGGGCCATCACCGGCATGCTGGTCGCGGGTCTCGCGCTGCTCGGCGTCTCCCTTTACTACCTCATCCTCACCGCCGGGCTCGGCCATGCCCCCGGCGACCGCGAGGTGATCGATGCGCTCGTTTCGCTCGGCTTCGGCGCGTCGCTGATCTCGATCTTCGCCCGGCTCGGCGGCGGCATCTTCACCAAGGGCGCGGATGTCGGCGGCGATCTCGTCGGCAAGGTCGAGGCCGGTATTCCCGAGGACGATCCGCGCAATCCCGCCACCATTGCCGACAATGTCGGCGATAACGTCGGCGACTGCGCCGGCATGGCGGCCGACCTGTTCGAGACCTATGCCGTCTCGATCGTCGCGACCATGGTGCTGGCGGCGATCTTCTTTGCCGGCAGTGCGGCGCTGGCCACCACCATGGTCTATCCGCTCGCCATCTGCGGCACCTGCATCATCACCTCGATCATCGGCACCTTCTTCGTCAAACTCGGCTCCAACGGCTCGATCATGGGCGCGCTCTATCGCGGCCTGATCGTGACCGGCCTCCTGTCGATCTTCGGGCTCGCTCTGGCGACGACGGTCACCGTCGGCTGGGGCGTCATCGGCACCGTCGATGGCAAGGAGATCACCGGGGCGAGCCTGTTTGGCTGCGGCATCCTCGGTCTCGTGGTGACCGCGCTGATCGTCGTCATCACCGAATACTACACCGGCACCAACAAGCGCCCGGTCAATTCCATCGCCCAGGCCTCCGTCAGCGGCCATGGGACGAATGTCATCCAGGGGCTGGCCGTCTCGCTCGAATCGACGGCGCTGCCCGCCATCGTCATCGTCGGCGGCATCATCACCACCTACCAGCTCGCGGGTCTTTTCGGCACCGGCATCGCCGTGACCGCCATGCTCGGCATCGCCGGCATGATCGTGGCGCTCGATGCCTTCGGTCCCGTCACTGACAATGCCGGCGGCATCGCCGAGATGGCGCATCTGCCGCCGGAAGTCCGCAAGTCCACCGATGCACTGGATGCCGTGGGCAATACGACCAAGGCGGTGACCAAGGGCTATGCCATCGGCTCGGCCGGGCTCGGCGCGCTGGTGCTGTTTGCAGCCTATGCCAACGACCTGAAATACTTCGCCGCCAACGGCGACAAATATCCCTATTACGCTGATGTCGGCGTGATCTCCTTCGATCTCTCCAACCCCTACGTCGTTGCCGGGCTGATCTTCGGCGGCATGATCCCCTATCTCTTCGGCGGCATTGCCATGACGGCGGTCGGCCGGGCGGCAGGCTCGGTGGTGGAGGAGGTGCGCCGGCAGTTTCGCGAAAAGCCGGGCATCATGGCCGGCACGGACAAGCCCGACTACGGCCGGGCGGTGGATATGCTGACCAAAGCGGCGATTCGCGAGATGATCGTGCCGTCTCTGCTGCCGGTCCTCGCGCCCGTCGTCGTCTATTTCGGCGTGCTCGCCATCTCGGGCTCCAAGGCCTCGGCCTTTGCCGCCCTCGGCGCGTCGCTGCTGGGCGTCATCGTCAACGGGCTCTTCGTCGCGATCTCCATGACATCGGGCGGCGGCGCCTGGGACAATGCCAAGAAGAGCTTCGAGGACGGCTTCGTCGACAAGGACGGGCAACGCCACCTGAAGGGCTCGGACGCCCACAAAGCCTCCGTCACCGGCGATACGGTGGGCGATCCCTACAAGGACACTGCTGGCCCGGCCGTGAACCCGGCGATCAAGATCACCAACATCGTGGCGCTGCTGCTGTTGGCCGTTCTCGCCTGAGACGGTTTCCGGTCGATCAGACCGGAAACCCTATGAGCGGCGTAAAGGCAAAAGAAACCCGCAGCGCCCTCGGCGCTGCGGGTTTTGTCGTGTTGTCCCCTCGGTCTGTCGACGGGAAACGAGATGAGCGTCAGAGGCCGCCGCTGTTGCCGCTTCCCGAGAGAACAGAACGCGCCATGCCCTTGCCGATGCCGTTGCCGGTCAGAAGCTGGCTGAGGAAGGTGAGTTCCTTGCCGCCTGTCGGCGTGGTGCGGGAGATCATGTCGAAAACCTTGCCGTCCTGCTGCGTGTAGTGCGCGAGCTGGGACACGGTGCCGTCCTTGTCGAAGTAGACGGCGAGAATGCTCTGGTCGATCAGCTTCGGCTTCATGAAGGCGACCGGGCGGCGGCGCTTCTGCGAGATGTAGTAGAACACCTCGTTGTCGAAGGTCGCGGTGGTCGAGGGCGTGCCGAGCGACAGCAGCACCTGCTCGCGGCTGGAGCCGACGGGCACGAGCGCCAGCGTCTCCTGATCTACCACGTATCCCTGGTTATAGGTCTGCGACACGGTGAACAGGTCGCCCGAGCTCTGGCAGCCGGCCAGGAGGCCCGCGCAGAGCGTGACGGCGAGGCCCGTCCGGTTCAGAAACTGCATGTCGGACTTGAAAAAACGTCTCGTCAACGACATCTCCCTTGAAGATACGCCGGCAGATGCGCCATTGCTTTTCGTGCCTGCTTCGGTAAACCAGCTTCCGCGATCATGCAACAAGACGATGCGCGTACCCCCGGTGTTTCAGAGTGTTTGAAGCGGGGAAAGTTGGGCTTAATGATGTTTTTCGGGCTGTTCGGCAAAAAAAACGGCAATGCCGCCATCGTCGCCCGTCAGTACGACCTCCTGACGGCCGCAGCGCGCCAGCCTGTGCTCTATGAAAGCATGGATGTGCCCGATACCGTTATGGGACGGTTCGAAATGGTCTCGGCCGTGCTGATTCTCTACTTTCGCCGCACACGGGCCTCCGCCCGGGCAGGGCAGGAGATCGCGCAGGAGATCGTGGATGCCTTCTTCGAGGATGTCGATCACTCGATCCGCGAACTCGGCGTCGGCGATGTCAGCGTGCCCAAGCGCATGAAGAAGCTGGCCTCCATGTTCTATGGTCGGCTGGAGAGCTATTCCGCAGCGCTCGACCAGGGCGACCGGCCGGCGCTGGAGGCGGCGCTCCGGCGCAATTTTCACCCCAAGGCCGAGGGGCCTGCACCCTCGATGGCAGCCCTTGCCGCCTATATGATGTCGGCTGAGGCCGCGCTGACCGCAACCGGCGAGGATCAGGTCGAGACGGGAGCGCTGGCGATCCCTGCGCCTGAGGCTCTGCCGATGCCGGAAACCTTGACTGCAGACGACGCTAGACAAAGGAATGACCTGTGAAGCCCGATGAAATCTCCGCCTATTCCCATCCGGTCAAGGTCAGCACCCTTTCTGCCAGCCTGACGAACCTGCGTCTTGAGGCCGACGCGCAGGCGCTGGAAGCGCTGGCGCGCCAGTGGAACGTGACGGAGGTCCGCAGCCTCAAGGCCGACCTACAGATCGCCCGCTGGAAGAAGGACGGAGTGCGGGTGAAGGGCCGGGTGATGGCTGATCTGGTGCAGGAATGCGTGGTGACGCTGGAGCCGGTGGAAAGCCACATAGACGAACCGGTGGAAGCGACCTACGTGCCGGACGGATCGAAGCTCGCCCGCGCGCTGACCGTCGAGACTGCCGAGATGGTGGTGGACCCCGACGGTCCGGATGCGCCCGACATCTTCGTCGGAGATACGATCGATATCGGCCAGACGGTGGCCGAGCATGCGGCCATGGCGATCGACCCCTATCCGAAAAAGGCGGGTGCCGCCTTTCCGGGACACATCGAAAGCACCGAGAAGGACGACAAGCGCCCGAACCCGTTTGCCGCCCTCAAGGACTGGAAGAAAGACTAAAAGCGAGAGCGAATTGCGCCTGTTCATAGGTTTTTCAGGTATGACTTATGGAAAAACAGGCATTTTGGCGGAAAACCGGCCGCCCGAACCGCGGGATCGGCTCGCATTCCCCGGCGTGAACGGTTAAGGACCACTTCGTGTCGCCATGCGCGATCGCCAGCGCGATCCGGCGCGGGCGGGCAGGCGGGCACGAAACGGACAGCAGGATAGGAAACACGTGGTCAGAATTTCCCTCGATCTGATGGGCGGCGATCATGGTCCGCAGGTCATCATCCCCGGCGCCGCCAAGGCGCTCGAGCGGCATCCGGACATCCGATTCGTGCTCTATGGTCTGGAGGCGGAGTGCCTGCCGATCCTGGAGAAGTACCCGAAGGTCAAGGCGGCAAGCACGTTCCATGCCTGCGAGATCGCCATCGCCATGGACGAGAAGCCGAGCCAGGCGCTGCGCCGCGGCCGCGGCAAGGCTTCCATGTGGCAGGCGATCGATGCGATCAACCGCAATGAGGCCGACGTCGTCGTCTCCGCCGGCAATACCGGCGCGCTGATGGCCATGTCCGTCTTCTGCCTGCGCACCATGGCCGGCATCCAGCGTCCGGCGATCGCGGCGATCTGGCCAACGCTCAAGGGCGAGAGCATCGTTCTCGATGTCGGCGCGACGATCGGCGCCGACGCCCAGCAGCTGATGGATTTCGCCCTGATGGGCGGCGCGATGGCGCGGGCGCTGTTCGAGATGGAGCGTCCCACCATTGGCCTCCTGAATGTCGGCGTCGAGGAGATGAAGGGCCAGGAGGACGTGAAGGAAGCCGGCCGGCTGATCCGCGAGGCCAATCTCGATGGAATCGACTATTTCGGCTTCGTGGAAGGCGACGATATTGGTCGCGGCACGGTAGATGTCGTGGTCACCGAGGGCTTCTCCGGCAATATCGCTCTGAAGGCCGCCGAGGGCACCGCCCGCCAGATCGCGGAATATCTGCGCGCGGCCATGTCCCGTACTCTTTTGGCCAAGATCGGCTATATACTGGCGAAAGGCGCCTTCGACCGCCTGCGCGAGAAGATGGATCCGCGCAAGGTCAATGGCGGCGTGTTTCTCGGCCTCAACGGCGTGGTGATCAAGAGCCATGGCGGCGCGGATGCCGAAGGTTTTGCAGCAGCGATCGATGTCGGTTACGACATGGTCCGAAATGGTTTGAAAGCCAAGATCGAGACCGACTTGGACAAATACCGCGCGACCCGGGCCCCCGAAGGGACGCCGACGGGTGCCGGTGGTGAGGTTTGACAAAGACATGATCCGTTCTGTGGTTCGCGGGTTCGGGGCAGCGCTTCCGAAACAAGTGGTGACCAATCGTGACCTGGAGGCGAGAGTCGACACGACCGACGAGTGGATCGTGCAGCGAACCGGCATCCGTCAGCGCTACATCGCCGGCGAAGGCGAGACGACGGCATCGCTCGGCGAAGCCGCCGCACGCGCAGCCCTCGACCGCGCGGGCCTGACGCCGGCCGACATCGACGTCATCATTCTCGCGACCTCGACGCCGGACAACACGTTCCCGGCCAGCGCCGTCAATATCCAGGCGCGACTCGGCATGCATCACGGTGCCGCCTTCGACATACAGGCGGTGTGTTCCGGCTTCGTCTATGCCATGGCCACGGCCGACGCCTATATCCGCGGCGGACTTGCGCGCCGCATCCTCGTCATCGGCGCGGAGACCTTCTCCCGAATCATCGACTGGAACGATCGCACCACCTGCGTGCTCTTCGGCGACGGTGCCGGCGCCGTGGTTCTGGAGGCCGGGGAGGGCGACGGCACGATCGCGGATCGCGGCATCCTGACCGCTCACTTGCGCTCCGACGGTGCCCACCGCGAAAAGCTCTATGTCGATGGCGGCCCGTCCTCCACCGGAACGGTCGGCCACCTGCGCATGGAAGGCCGCGAGGTCTTCAAGCATGCCGTCGGCATGATCACCGACGTGATCGAGCAGGCCTTCGAGGCCACGGGCACCACGGCCGACGACATCGACTGGCTGGTGCCCCACCAGGCCAACCGCCGCATCATCGACGGATCGGCAAAGAAGCTCGGCATTCCCCCGGAAAAGGTCGTCATCACCGTCGATCTCCATGGTAACACCTCGGCCGCCTCCATTCCCCTGGCGTTGAACCAGGCCGCGTCGGACGGGCGCATCAAGCAGGGCGACCTTGTTCTGCTCGAAGCCATGGGCGGCGGTTTCACCTGGGGCTCCGTCCTCATTCGCTGGTAGAGGAAAAGCGAGCGGGCGCTGGTAGATGAAAAGCGTTGGGAATGAAGGCCTTGACCCACGTGGTCAACGGCAATACTCTTCTCTGCAATCGATATTCCAGAACATCGGTGGGGGATCATGAGCGGTAAAACGGTAACGAGAGCAGACCTCGCAGAGGCTGTTTTTCGCAAGGTCGGCCTGTCGCGCACCGAATCCGCCGAACTGGTCGAGACGGTCATTGACGAGATCTGCAACGCCATCGTTCGCGGGGAAAGCGTCAAGCTCTCCTCGTTCGCGACATTCCAGGTGCGCGACAAGAACGAGCGCATCGGCCGCAACCCGAAGACGGGCGAGGAAGTGCCGATCTCGCCGCGCCGCGTGATGACCTTCAAGGCCTCCAATGTGCTCAAGCAGCGCGTGCTCAAGGCGCATCTGGCCCGCAAGGCCAAGCAGAAGCCGGTCGCACCGGCACCTTGAGGGCGCACCGTGCCGGCGAGTTTCGCGGCACCGAACGGACGCATCTGTTTTTTCCGGTTGAAAACCTTCGCCTAAGCCGTTGAAAGACGGCCCGATTGTGCGATCATGCCCCACAGAGCGGATCGTCGTCCCGAATCGGGACATGGCGGCACCCGGCCACGGCTTTCAAGGCTCGTGGCGCACCTGGCGTGATTGAGGACGATATGGACAAGAGCCCGGATGCGTTTCGCACGATCAGCGAAGTCGCCGACGATCTCGACCTGCCGCAGCACGTGCTGCGCTTTTGGGAGACGCGGTTCATCCAGATCAAGCCGATGAAGCGGGGCGGGGGCAGACGCTATTACCGGCCCGAGGATGTGGACCTGCTGAAGGGCATCCGCCACCTGCTTTACGACCATGGCTACACCATCAAGGGCGTGCAGAAGCTTTTGAAGATGAACGGCAACAAGTTCGTGGCGGCGATCGCCAGCGGCGACCTTGCCACCGTCGAGGCGCTGGCCGCAGCCAGCAACGACGAAGCGCCGTCGCAGCAGCAGCCTAAGGTCGGCATGCCCGACGACGACCAGATCGTCGGCCGCGCCAAACTCCCCACCAGCCGTCGCTTCTTCTCCTTCGGCAACGGCACCGACGACATGCCCGAAGTCTCCGTCGGGAAGACCTCCGTTAACAAGGAAGACCGGGCTCTGCTGCAGGAGGCACTGTATGATTTGTTGGAGTGCAAGCGGCTGTTGGATCAGGTTCGTTGAAGCCAGCGCGTGAATAGGTGCTTGCATAGCACACGACAGTGAGCATCAACATTCCACACGTCGTCCCGTTTTGCTGTTTGCATATATTTCGTCGGTTGCGAACCTCTCGTCCGTCATCCCGGACTTGATCTGAAATGACGGGGTTGAGGATTCGCCTGCGTCCAACGATGACAAGTGAGTACGGTGCAGAGCTTGCCTATCGCGAGGCCAGCAAACAACGGTGCCGGCTGGCAAGTGGCGTCATCCTATCTCGGCAACGGCTTCGGCCGGGACGGGAAAGCTCCTTTTGCCTCATGAGCGCGCACTGTCGCGTTTGCGTACTTTGGTGGTCTCTGGGCTTTGACTTGGGTCGGCGCTGGACGCGGCACCCGTCGCCATCCATTCATCGTCATGCATTGGCGGACGAATTGATCTGCGGCAATAGCGTTTCCAAGCGCGTTGCCAATAGCGGCACCCGTAACATAGGATTGGCTTCCGTACGCAATGTAACCCGTCTGCGTACTTGAGGACATCATTTGGCATTGAGCCTCCACCATTTCCATATTCGGCGGGTTGGGCACAATCGGAACGTACATATAATTCGTTTGGCAAGCCGATAGCGTGGCAGCGCAAAGTGCTGCAATTACGATGTTTTTCACAAAATTCCCCCATACTTTACGGGGAAAAGAATAACTGCACGCTTACGTATTGCAAGCGGAATACACCTTTACCGGGAGGTTTGGGCGCGCGTGCTTAACGTGCTCCACTCGTTCCTGAGCACACGCCGAATCGGCTCGATAGACATCAGCTCAAAAATTTCGTGGGGTGAGGTGCAATCGCTATCAGCAACAGCCTTGCTGTCCCGAGGAGCCCTGGGGGAGCTCTATTCAACCACTCAAATGGTTGATCTAAATGGTCGGAATGGCCGGATTCGAACCGACGACCCCTTGACCCCCAGTCTAAAAGAACCTCTTTTATAGCCATTCCTAGCATTGGATCGCATAGCTTTATCTGTTGTAATTGCAACGTAATCCAACCGATGTCCCCTTGACTGATACGGGCTACCTGCCAATATGCTGGCTACAATGTGGCTATAAAAGGTTGGGCATGGGAAAACTGAAGATCACGGCAGCGAGCGTTTCAGAGGTCATGGGGAGCGCGCTACCAGCGACGACGACATTCTTCTTCGACGAGGATCTAGCAGGGTTTGGCTTCTATAGAACGGCCGCCGGCACTGGCACGTATTTCGTGGAATACAGGCCTGTCGCAGGTGGCACGAAGCGGCGGGTGAAGTTGGGTAGGGTAGGGACGTTGAAGCCGGCCGAGGCCAGGGAGGCTGCTCGCAAGGCTGTCGCGCACGCTGGCCTTGGCAAGGACTTGGCCAAGGAGCGGACTGACCATCGTGCGAGCGTAAGCGTGAAGGCACTCGTTGACACCTACATCGATGAGTTTGTCGCGACCAACCGCAAGGCGTCATCGGTCGAGTTCTATCGCACGATTGCCAAGAAGCATGTCGAGCCGCGGCTCGGATCGATGAAGGCTGTTGGTGTTACCCGCGTTGACGTCCAGCGCGCGCATAGTGCGATGTCGAAGGAGGCAAGGGTATCGGCGAACCGCGCGATGAAACTGCTGTCCGCTGCGTACGGATGGGGCGCGAAACACGGATATGTGCAAGAGGGGTTCAATCCAGCCTCAGGCGTCGATTTGAACAAGGAACAGGGCCGCGAGCGGTTCTTGTCAGAAACAGAAATGGCACGTTTGGGTGAAGCGATGCGCGAGGCAGAGACGGTAGGGTTCGAGGCCGTTGTGTCAAAGGCAAAACACGCGCCGAAAGGCCAGCGCAGCGTCATGCATCCATCAGTGACTGGCGCAATTCGGTTGCTAATGTTGACAGGCATGCGCCTGCGCGAAGTCCTGCATTTGCGCTGGGATGAAGTTGATGTTCAACGCGGCCTGCTCTTTCTGCCCGACAGCAAGACTGGCCGCCGCACGATCGTTCTCTCGGCGGCAGCGGTCGAGGTTCTAGCCGGCCTGCCAAAGATCGGTATCTATGTCGTCGCGGGAGACAGTGCTGGACTGCCTGACGAAAAGCCGCGTGCGGATCTAAAGCGCCCGTGGACGGCCATTACCAAGCGAGCCGGTCTTGATGGGCTGCGGATACATGACTTGAGACATTCGTTCGCTTCGGTAGGTGCCTGGTCCGGTCTCGGGCTTCCCGTCATCGGCAAGTTGCTCGGCCATTCTGATGCGAAGACGACTCAGAGATACGCGCATCTGGACGCAGATTCGTCCCGACGCGCTGCAGACGCTATCGCCTCTCAGATTTCAACGGCCATGGGGGTGAAGTGATGGCGGCGCTTCCGTTTCCGTACAGCCAAGCGGCAAACGCGATCGAGAACGCGATATGGGAGGGTAGGGCAGAGGAGGCCCTGCAGAAGCTTATTCACGCTCTCAGGCAAAAGCCGGACGACCGAGCCGTGAGGCATGCCGCGGCCAACTGGATCGAGCGCATCGGATTGCCGCCAGGTGCGCAGAAACGCCTGCGCAATGGCAATCCGGAACTGCCGGAAGACTGGCTGGATATCTCGCAAATGTTCGGTGAACTGCAGGGTGCGGGACGCACATATGCAGAGGCCGAGGCAAAGACCGCCGCCCACTTCGGATGTAGCAATCGCCATGTGCAAAGGTGTGTCGCCGAATGGAGAAGGGCGTCGGCTTACCGCGAGGAAGAGGAGTAACCGAACGAAGTTCAAACATCGTGCGGCTGATTCTTCGGGCGTCCAAGCGCATATACCATCATCCAACACGGAGGGCGCGAATGACAAAGAATCTAAGGGTACAGCAGGCGGCGGAATATCTGGGCCTGTCGAAATCATTTCTGGACAAAGCCAGGTGCTACGGCGGCGGTCCCGTTTTCGCAAAGCTTGGGTCGAGCGTGATCTACTCCACGGCTGATCTCGACTCATGGGTTGCAGAGCGTCGCGTAATCGCCGCGAACGATAACCGTCCGACCGTGAAGGTGAGCGCATGAGCAAGAAGCCTTGGGCGATCCGACATTTCACAATCTTGCTGGCTGTGGCTCCCGACTTTGTGCATGCCGATTTCGACGTAGAGCTTAATGACGGCAATGCATTTCGCCACGTGAAGCTAAGTCACGACGGCCAGCGGTTTCGTCTCGAGGGATTTACAGCCGGGCCTGATCTGACCGGTGAAGTACTAACGGCCGCGCTTGCTAAGCGGTTCGACGCACCGCCCGCTTAGCAGGCAACAATTACCCCCATTCAACCCTCAACCACCCTGCCGGCCCATGCCGGCGGGCGCGCCGTCGTGCGCCAACATGGAGATAACATGAAGATTCTCTACGCTCATCCTACGAAGGAGAAAGGCGATCGCACCTGTGTCGCCTTCGTCGATGTCGAGCTCAACGAGCATATCCGCCTTTACGGATTACGCCTCATTCGCCAGCCCGACGGCAACCACGTCATCTGCGCCCCGCAGGCGGGTCACAGGCGCACCTCCACCTTTAGCCAACCGGATGGCCGAGCGGCTTACCGCGATGGCGCTTGAGGCCTATCAGGTGGCTGCCCATGAGCGAGCCTAAGATCCCAAAGCCAGAGAGCCTCGAGGCCAAGTTCCGTCTGCTCACGCTCGCGCCGCTCGATAAGCGTATGAAGCGCAAGCATCTGGCCGTCTACGGCTTCATCCTTGACTGGTTTCACAGCAAGTATGGCGACGCCCTGGCCAGCGTCCGGCACGTTGCTGACACGTTGAAAGAGCGAGATCCGGCGGGCGTCGGTCTTTACCTCGGTGACGTGCATGCCGCCCTCACAGATTTGGTTGCTTGGGGATATCTTAGCCAAGAGCTAGGCAAAGGCCGCCGGGCCAGCCGATACGTGCCGATCTGGGAAAAAGCCTGTAGTGTTCGCAAAATTCCGAACGCTGCAGAGGATGAGCCTAGCGTTCGGGAAAACCAGAACACAAGCGTTCGGGAAACTCCGAACGCTACGGCCGATAGCGTTCAGAAAACACCGAACGAAGACCCACCTACTGGACCCGGTCACAAGACCCGGGGACATGTAGTGGAAGATATATTCGAAGCCGCGCCGGTGGCGCCGCCCACGGCTGGCCTGTCGGCCGCCGTAGCGGGACCGGCTTCGGGAGATGGATTTGATGAATTCTGGAAAGCTTGGCCGCGGAAACACGGCATCAAAAAAGCCCGGGCAGAATGGAAGAAGATACTCAGCGACGTCGACATTGTAATTGAGGTGGCTGGAGACTGGGCTCGACATTATGAGAAACACGGCACAGACAAGAAGTGGATTCCTGAGCCTGCCAACTGGCTTGCCGGAGAGCGATGGCTAGAAGACCTACCTCTCATCCATGACGACGCGAAAGGTGCAGCGATCGCGAAGTCAAAGGCTAATGCGAAGCCGAAAGCAAAGCCGGAGCCTGTGTTTGAGAACGATAACACCCCAGGCCCGTTGGTGATGGACGTTGGCCCGTTCACCCCATTCGGTACGTTCCACGCGACAATAGAGGATGCACGCGTTGAGGAAGTAGGTCCGCAAACTCAGAAAGTCGTGCTCGACCTGTCATGGGGGGCGCCCGGTTGGGACGCTCAGCATACGCTCTACTACGTCCACCCTGATCCAAAAATCCAGCAGCGGGGGAGGGACTTCATTGCTATCCTTGGCGAATGTATTGGCGAGGAAATCACAGACACCAACCAGCTGGTTGGAAAAGCTGTGCAGTGCATCGTCAACAACAAGCTCGCAATCTCTTATCGGAAGGCGGCCTAATGGATACCGCAGAACTTTACCGAGCCGTTCGCGAAGGCTTCACCGACGCTCTCGAGGACCGCAAGCCCGCGCCGCAGATGGTGGCAATCTCACCGTTTGATGCGTTCGACGAGGACGATGAGCCTGTTCGGGTGATCGGTATTGTCGATGACCCGGAATTCCTGAAGTTCATCGTCATCGTAGAGGAGGAAGGCGGCGAAATCTTCCCGCTAGCCTGCCGGAGTGTTTACCGGCGGAAGAGCGGGGAGAGCGGGTGAAGGTTCAAACGCAACGATCTGGCGGCGATAATCTCTAAGATCATTGCAAGTCCGCTCGGTGCTTCCGGAGAAAATCACGCAAATTCACGAACGTCGTTTCCTGATGAATGGCAGCCGAAACCTTCGACTTCATTCCAAGATCACCATTGATGTGTTTTAGAATGTCGATGAGGAAGCGCTCCGCAATCTTGCCGCTCCTTCCCGATGCAGCTTTGTCTAGAACGATAGCGGAAGCCAGTTCAAGTTCATTGAGGAGGTTGCGAAAGCTGTGTTCCCACGTTTTGTGAGACGGCATATCAGCACTTGCCGATCGGCCGACCTCTTCAATGCTACTTCTGATATTCGAGCAAATCGTAAGAACGATTGACGCAGAGGCATACGATCTGTCGCGCCTCATTTGCCAAACAACGAATCCAACGCCGCTAATTGTTGCGGCGTTGGCTAGCGTTCCAACGACTTCGAGCCAGTTCAAGGCTTTTTTGCTTCACTTGCAGACTGCTGTTGCTGCGTCGGTGCCTCCGCCGGCGCAACTGGTACTTTAAGTTGCTGAGTGAGGTGTTGCGTCGTCAGCCCTTTATCGACTGGGACGCCTATCATTTTCGTCAGGTGCGGCGTCGATAATGAGTCGCCCACGAACACTCTAGGTCTGTCATTATTGCTCATCATGTTCCCTCGAATATGAAACGGCGGGGTTTCCCCCGCCGCTGTCTCGCTTACTTTGAATCGCCGTGGCCTTTTTTCGGCATCCGCTCGACTACAGCTTTCGTCGGATGAGACTCAGCTTTCTTCACGGACTCCAGGCGACCGGTTGTGGCATTTCTGCCGATCGGGAACGTCTTGCTACTTTTGGCCATATCGGCCTCCTTAATCCAGCTTGAATAAAGGGGCCTTGGGCGCTACTTTGGATCTGCTAGGACTACCGCAGCAACGCACGTTTCGCCTCACGGCAAGCCGGGCAGCCGCGGCAAAAACACAAGGCACGTTGAGCGATCAACGTGCCTTTTTTATTGCTGAATGTATGTTTGGAAGCAAGCCCAATTTATCAGGGCGCAGGTTTATCCCGTGTTATACGTCCCACCGCACGCGAGTCAACGTACCGACGAGTAAAATGGTTAATTTCTAGAAAAATGACAGTGGACGATACTATCCGGGGTCTTGCATTCGATACGTCGGGTTCCCATGACGCCGATCATGCCGGCAAATGCTACTTCGCCGTCTCCTTCTGCACTTCCACCCGCTCGTCTGCCGCTTTTACGGCCTCGTCGCGGCGCTTATCTGCTTCATTACCATCACTGGCGCGAGCGTCGTCACTTGCCGTGGGTGGCTTGCCTTTGGGTTTGTCGACCATGTCGTGCTCTCCTGTTGGTGTCAGGGCCAACAGGGCTGGAGCTGGATGGTTCCAGACGGCGGGCGCCTCAAAAGTCCCCGATCGACGCCCTTTCTACCGTCGGCCCAAGCAATTTCTTACATCCGCAAAATTCGAAATCCGGAGAATGGCCCGTGGCGAGACCCAGGAAGCCGACGGCTGCCCTGGAAGTCCAGACATCAGCCCGCCGGGTATCGGCGTCGGGGGTTTCTGTCGCTAAACCTGTATAAAAAAAGTTTTTGGATAGAGACGGGTCATAAAAAAGTCGACGATCGGTCGGCGCCGGGAACCGGCGTCGGGCAAGAACGCGTGAAGCCGCAAGTTTTCAAGTCGGGTGCAAAGGCGGCACCCATTCAAAGTCTCGACTTCCCCAAAGCCTCTACCGCCGGCCCCCATTCGCATCAGCGCTAACACAGATTTTCGCCTCGCGCGTACGCGCAGCGCGCGCGCGAGAAAACATTGGATAATTTGGCACGAAGCGACGCGTGGTTCATACTTTCGAAAATAAGTCAATACACTATTGACAAAAAAGTAAAATGAACCTATCAATGATAGCCGCAGGAATATTGCGGCTTCATTCAAGAGTCGCGGCAAGCGACCAGTCCAGCTTCAACCTTGGGGACTGCTCATGCCATTCATAACTGATCCAACTTGGACTCCCTCTCGATATCGCGTTGCCCTGTCCGCCTGGCAGCACAATGCGGAGGCCAAGGACTCTGACATCCTGCCGCGTAAGGCAGCCACGACAGCTACACCCCGCCATTCTGCCCTCTCAGACAAACTCAAGGGCCTGCTCAAGTGGCGCGCTGCTGCCAGCCCTTGCGACTGGACAGCCGTAGCCGCGAACGACAATAGGCCAGCCGGGGAGCCGCAACTGCTCGACAGTCACAGCGAGATCCGCCCGTCAGAGGCCGAAACTATGCTGGCGATCAAGGACGTCGAATTTGAAGAGCGTCGGCATGCCAAGCTTGGGAGCGGTGGTGAGCTGACTCTCGTTCCTGTCGGTGGCGACATGGAGCGTGCCAAGGTCTGGACAGGATCCAAGCGCCGCGGCCGGGAGCCGGAATGCATATCTCGCCTCGGCGCCGTAAAGTTTTCAAACGGGGCGAAGGAAGAAGCAGCTCTCGTGCGAGACGCGGTTGGCAATATCGTGCGGGGCAGTGTTCGGATCCCGCTGGGCGGCGTCACCTTTGTCGGTAAGTACCGCCCGCGCGATCGCTTCACCAGTCCGAAGGGGGCGGACAACGACAATGCCGCCGAGTTGACGGTGGGCTTGAGCACCAACAGCAACGCCGGCAGGTTCGAATTCAGTGATCCCGTCGAGGACGCACAGGAAGCCGTCAGGGTCCGCGAATCTGTCCGTCCGGAAACCGCTCGGATCCTCGACTTCGCATTGACGGCTGCTAACTTCCGCGAGGTTGGCGAGGCCCTTGGTCACGGGGGCAAGACCGCTGAGCGACAAGGCAAGGCCGCCCTTATTGCGGCGTGCGAAGAGCTAGACGCTGCTCTCGCGGCCTAGTTCGGTCCCCTTTTTGCATCTCGAAAAGTATACGGCATAGGGAGCGCTTCAGGCGCTCTCTTTCGTTTTGCCTGCTACATCGCAGTCCCAGTAGCAGGCCTTTTCTCCCTGTGACCGCGGATGTACCGGCGCAGCGAAATCCCAGGGGCGGCCCTGGTCGATCCAGGCGGCGTCTGATGGTCCTAGTCCATCGGCGCCGCCTTCGGTTTTCGCCCAATTTTATTAATTCCCAAAATTATGGAGGCGTCGAATGCGCCGGTACGAGATTGTGCATATTCTGGCGCGTCGCTTAAACCTCAAGGTCGGACGCGCCCAAGCTATCCTCAGCAAGTTGCAAGAGGCCGGCGTCATCTCCGGTTCTGGTCTTGCCAAGAAGGCGCCTGACGATCTGGCCGAGCCAGAAATCGTCTCACTGCTCGTCGCGCTACTCGCCGAGAGCGGGATCGCAAGCGGGCCTGATGCCGTCCGAACGTTCGGCGCGCTCACCGCCACCGACGGCACACGTTTTGACGCGTTCCTCTCCGAAATCCTGTTCGGCCCGCCCTTCGCAATCCGGCATCTTTTCGCAAGGCAATCGCCTCCTGGCGTTTCCGTTGTCGCCGCAGGCCAGCACATTCTCTTTGGGCAGCCCGCATCGGCCACCACCGCCTCACCGGCACGCACGGTCCCCGGCGAGGCGCTTAGCGCCATCGCGGCCGAGCTTCGCGGTGAGAGCCCCGCCACGGCGGACGCCTTGGCAGCAATCCAGAATATAAGGAAATCCGCGTGACGGACATCAAAACACTATTGGAGCGGGCCGAATCAGTCGCCAGCAAAACGCAACCAAACGGTGATCTTCTCGCCGTCGTCAAACACGCAGCGTCAGCGCGGCAGTTCGTGTGGGATCAGCATTATGCGTCATCCGCAGAGCGCGCGCTCCTCGACGAACGGCTCGCGGCGTCGGCGCCTGAGTTCCAGGCCGCTGTAGCGGCAACAGAACGCGCCCTTTCCGAAGAGCTGACCGACAGCAGCGCTCGACGCGCCCGCATTCGTGCCGAGAACCCCCAATATTTTAAGGAAAACTAAATGTCTGAACTTGCAACAATGATCCGCGACCTTGGCAATAACTTCAACGCGAAAGCTGAAGACCTCGGCACCCGCCTCGGCGAACTCGAGAAGCGGGCCGCCCGTGAGCGCGAGTACGATAACGACAACTTCGACGCCGGCAACTCACTTGCCGCCTCGCTGGTCGCCTCCGACACTTTTAAGCAGCTCAACGGCGGCGTGAATCGTGGTCGTGCCCAGGTCGAGATGGCTGCCATCACAAGCGCCAATCCGACCGTTGGTACTGGTCGTTCTGCTTCTACCTCGCTTGTCCCGGCGCAGCGGATTGCGGGTATCGTCACTCAGCCGGATCGGGCGCTAACGGTTCGAGATCTGATTGCCCCAGGCAAGACCACGGCAGGCTCTATTGAGTTTGTGCAGGAGACAGGCTTCACGAACAATGCCGCCATGGTCGCAGAAACGACCCAGAAGCCTTACTCCGACATCACCTTCAATATGAAAACCGCGCCGGTTCGGACGCTGGCTCATCTGTTCAAGATCTCAATCCAGATGCTACAGGACGCCGAGGGCCTTATCAGCTATCTGGACCTCCGCGGCACGACCGGTCTCAAGCTCAAGGAAGAGAACCAGATCCTCTTTGGTGACGGCACAGGCCAGAACCTGCTGGGCCTCATGGGCCAGGCATCCATCTTCTCGCCAGCCTTCGTACCCCAGGATGCCACGGCGATCGACCGGCTTAGGCTCGCAGCGCTACAGGTGCGTAAGGCTGAGTATCGTGCGGATGGCATCATGATGCATCCAGATGACCTAGCCGCGCTGGAGCTGACCAAAGACAACGAGGGCCGCTACATTCTCGGCAACCCCGCCGGAGAACAGACCGCGCGGGTATGGCGTCTGCCTATCGCCGAAACGACCGCGATGCCGACCGGCACCTTCTTGATTGGTGCATTCTCCACTGCCGCTCAGCTCTTCGACAGGCAGCAGGTCACCTTCGAAATTTCCACGGAAAATTCGAACGACTTCGAGCTCAATATGGCGACTGCCCGTATTGAGGAACGACTGGCACTTGCGGTGTATCGTCCGGAGGCTCTGGTCGCCGGTCAGTTCTAGCTGAATCCGGCGGGGTGATGAGACGGCCAGCTCGGTCGTAGGCGTGTGAAGGCCCGCCACTCCCTATCCCTTCACATGCCAAGAGCACGCCGTCTGCCGAGCCCCGGCAGGCGGCACCCCTTCGAGACGGGCTCCGAAAAAGTCGCCGATCGGCCTCGACCGACTACCGGCGGCCCTGATTCGTACGCAACGCGCATGCCCCCGATGAATCAAGATTTCTGGAGAGCCAGTGAAACCACCCGACCACCTCCGGCCGGCCACCAGGCGGTGGTTCGCAGCCGTTCTGCGCGACTTCGCGCTTGAAGATCATCACGTCCGCCTTCTGACGCGCGCTGCTGAGGCCTGGGACCGCGGAGACGAGGCCCGCGAGGCGATCGCAGCATACGGCCTGACGTTCAACGACCGCTTCGGAACGCCCCGCGCGAGGCCAGAAGTCGCCATCGAGCGCGATTCTCGCACCGGTTTTGCGCGCCTTTTGCGTGAATTGGACCTTGATATTGCAGGTCCGGAGACCGTTCGTCCGCCCGCCTTGCGATCGAACAGGAGGTAGCGATGCCCGTCAAACGCCGAAAGTCCAAGCGCATGGCGACGGCCAGCTTGGAAACCTGGGAATTGTACCTCGAGTGCGGCACGGACTATTTCGACGATCTTGCTGACGCAGGCATTGCGCCGAAAGGCGAGCGACCATCTGACGATATCGCTCGCGCCGCATGGCTGGCCTACGCGGACGAATTGCTCGATCGCTGGCGCTCGTCTCGGCATGTCGAGCAAGGTGTACCGTGGGCGCTGGAACGGTTTGGCGATCCGCGGGTGCGGCGGAGACGTTAGCGGTTCAATCGAGACGATCGCGAAAGGCGGCCGGCAACACCATAAGCCATCCGCTGATAAAAAGCGTGCTTGCAAAAACCAGCCCGAAGTAAACGTTTCCGAAAGCCAGCTTGACTGTGCCGGTTCCTCTGCCGTCAATCATTGTACCGTCGGCGTGCATGAAGAGCGGGATTAGCTGACAGGCAAGGATTGCCAACACCCCTACCAAAATTGCTGCATCTGAACTGAGATGTGTTCGCCATCTGAATAGGCGTCTGTCCTCGTCGCCGCTTCGAATGCGTTGTATCCAAGCAAGCAGTAGACATAACGAGATCGTCAGAAATACTGCAATGTTGATCGCCGCCAGCATCCTAGCCTGAGTGTATTGCTGTTGAACAGCTGTCGTTGTGATCGCTACCGACAGGAACTGGACACCCCAAGTCGACTCTACCGTGATGGGTCGGCGCTCGTACAACGGCACGCCGTACATCCAGATTCCATATGCGATGGCGAGGAATGGTGCGGGCCCCCTTTGAGCGAAAATCGCCATAAGTGTGTCCAATATCATGCTCTCCTCTAATCGCTGCTGACTTTCAGCGAGTAGCCAGCCTTCGATTGAATAGGCTTTACGCGCTCCGTTCCACCGAAATCTTCAGGATCCACAATGACCCAAACCGATACCACGCCGGACGGCGAAGCCGTGCCCGCGGGAGGAAGCGAATGAACAGCCAGTTCTCCCTTCCCAGCATGCTGGAGCATTGCGGGAACGCCTACGCCACGTTCGAGAATGACCCGATCTTCACGCCGCTTTTTGTGTCGCTCGGGTTTTCCACCGCCGGCATTCTTGGCACGTCCATTTCCGCTGTCTCAATCGCCTCGGCAGTATCGGCCGGCGGCGGCTACCTGGAGTTCGATCATGTCCGCAGCTAACATCATCATTTGGCCGCACGCAGCAGTCCTCCTCACGGACACCAAAGCGACCACCCAGGGCGGTATCCAATGGAACGCCCCGAAAGTGCGAACGCTCCCCTGGGCGAAGCTCGCCATCTCCGTCCGCGGCTACCATGCGGCCCTTGGTGTATTCGAACGTATGATTTCGATGAATGCTGTCAACTATGCCGGCGCCATCAGCTTCATCGCCCAGAATTTCGACAAGATCCTGTCCGCCGAATACGATGATCCGGCCGAAGCGCACGCCATGCGGAATGACCTCGACCTCTACGTCGTCGGCTGGTCGGATAACGGCCCTGCAGGGTTCTGGGTCTCGTCGTACCAACTTGATCGCAAGGTGCAGGGAATCTCTCAGGCGCATATTTCGCCGATGGTCGATCGCGATGCTCAGCGGCAGTTGGCGTCCGGAGAGTTCAAGGCCGGCATCCCTGGCCTCATGGCAGCCCAGGCAGCGCAGCACGTCTTCGTGGGCGGGTGGGGGATTGTGACGGAGGTCTATGCCGATACCATCCAATCTTATCCGATCGGCGGGCTTTGCGAACTGTCGGCGGTGGGGTCGAGGATGCAGGCAGTGGAGGAGAAGGACGCGATTGCGGCGATTGGTGCGGCAAATGCTGAGCGTGCAGAGCGGGTGGCGGGTTCGGCAGGGTGATGGACCCGCAAGGAGCCGTACTTACCTCGATATCATGGCACGACGGCTACGCCGAAACGACCAAATTACGATGCAACAAAATAGTGTCGAAACCGCTAACCATCGGCTACTAACTCGTGACTTGCACGAGAATCATTCGTGACATACCCTAGTCCCGTAGACGACAGTTTCGAAAGCTCGGCTGCTAGGGAACTCACCGGCTTCAACAGCGTTCGTTTACTACGAGACGGCAACCACGGCAAAGTCGACTGACGATAGTTTAACGCGGGCTAGTACCCGCGCGATTACCCGTTCCAAGGAGGGAAGGTTCCAATGTCACATTCCGCAGCGGCAGCAGCATCTAGATCTGTAAAGACGTCTGAAACAGACCGCGACCCGGTTTATCGGGCCGCGGTGCATGATCTGAAGACGTTACGCATGAGCATTGAGCAGTCTTCCGGTAAGTGGAGCTTGACTGAGGAAAAAGGCACGCATACGCTCTCCGAAAAGGCGAAGTAATGCAGGAATGAAATGTCTGAGTTGTACGGTGATGATGACTTCAAACGGCCTTTAGAGCAAGGAAACTCAGAAGCATTTCGCAAAGAACCTAGGCGCGACTACGCGCGCCTTATTCACAGTGCCAGTTTCCGTCGGCTGCAAGGAAAAACGCAGGTATTTCCAGGCCATGAAGGTGACTTCTATCGGAATAGGCTTACACACTCGTTAGAAGTTGCTCAGATAGCGAAATCGATCGCCATCCGACTGAATGACACCAATACTTTATTCCAATCAAGCCCGCTCAACTTAGACATCGTCGAATTCGCGGGCCTCGCGCATGATCTCGGGCACCCTCCCTTCGGACATAACGGAGAAGAAGCTCTCGATGAGTGTATGCGCGACCATGGCGGATTTGAAGGTAACGCGCAAACACTGCGTATTTTATCCACGCTTGAGAAGAAGGCAATACTTCCGGAGTCTCTCCCTCCTGAGCGTAGTGCAAAAGATCTAAGGCTAGGCCTTAACCTGACCTACCGAAGTTTGGCTTCTATTTTGAAGTATGACACGGTCATACCAATCGGAGTGGAAGAGCGACCTGAAGACAAGAAAGGCGAGCCTCAGAAAGGTTTCTACAAATCCGAAGAGGGGTTGGTGAGGGACATTAAAAGGCACGTAATCGGTAACGCCGAACTCCCCGAGTTTAAGACCATCGAATGTTCAATAATGGACATCGCCGACGACATTGCCTACTCCACATATGACTTGGAAGATGTCTTCAAGAGCGGAATGTATAGCCCTCTAGACATATTTACATTTGATGAGTCAATTTACGAGGCAGTCGTAGCTACGATAAACAAAAGGTTAAAAAAGCAGTACAAGGATATTAGCAGTCGCGTAACGGTGGCTGACGTAAAAGATATATTGTATACGCAATTCAAAGATATATTTGCAGTCGGAACGGAGGAGAAAGAGTTTCTGCTCAACAAAAAAATAGATCTTGGGCGACGCAAGATGTATTCTTCAATGACTGCCAAAAAGTCTTCATCGTTATATGCTCAGAATGGCTACGATCGGACAAGATTTACATCTCATTTAGTTCAGCTCTTTCTTAACGGCGTTGAGGTTCTACCACACAGCGATCATCCTCAATTACATCAGGCCAGACTTAACTTTAAGACATTTGTTGTTGTCGAGACGCTTAAAAACATTACATTCGAAGCCGTTATCCGGTCATCGATGCTACAGGTAGTTGAATATAGAGGGAAAGATATCATAAAAAATATCTTTAAAGCCCTCAGCGAGAGCAAAGGTGAGCGTCTGATGCCAGAAGATTTTAGAGCAATCTACAGTAGCAGCGATCACCTCGGAAAAAAACGGACAATATGTGATTTTATCTCAGGCATGACCGATCGGTATGCAATCGAGTTTTACAGCAGGCTGTCCGGGCCGCACGGCGTCACAATGCATCGGCCTCTCTAAAGTCTCAATTTAGAAAATTAGATAACAAGTGTTTACTTACTCTTGCTTCCAGTCCCTGAAGGTTTCGTGCCTCTTCAGCTCGGCCTTGCCCGCTTTCGTAACGCGCCATTCGAGCTCGCCACGAGCGTTGGTGGCGCCGGGTTCGACAAGTCCTAGACCGGCGAGCTTTTTCATCCGCTTCTCACCCGCGCCGACAATACGGTCGATTGTCTTCCGGGTTCTGTTGCGCAGCATGTAATACAAGACGCCTCGCTCGGATCCGTTAAGCCCGAGGCGAGGGCGAAACTTATTGCGCTCTTCCCTCTGTTTTTTTAACCACTCTGCGGTGCCAGGTGTACGCTCCGCGAGTTCCTGTTCTTCGCGCCGCTCTTGCTCGTCAACGTCGCGCCAGAACTTCGTCTCGTCGAGCCACTCATCTGCGACATCTGCCGTCAGCGGTGATGCATCTGTCCGGCGGATGACGATGGCCCACCCTTCATCACCATCAGCGCTGTCGATGAACATTCGCCGCTGCACATTGTAGAACTTAAAAGTCCCCTCCAAGACATTGTAGCGAGCGATCGCATCACCGACGTTCGGGCACGATCCTGCAAAGTGTTGAAGGGAGCCGCCACCAAGGGCTTCCAGCTTGCCGTCGGGGAGCAACTCATAAAGCCGGATGTCGTAGTCGAGGCTCACCGCTGCTTGCGGACCTGCTCCGCAATTCTCGCCTCAATCTTCTTCTGGATCCAGTCCATCACCTCGCTCTTCACGAAGGCAACCCGTCGATCGCCAAGATCGACGGCCGCAGGAAAGCGCCCCGATGTGCGGTAGGCATTGACCATCGTTCTGGACATGCTCGTCATGATAGCCGCTTGGTTCAATGAAACTAGAACCGCTAGGTCGTTGTCGTCGCGCCGTCTGAACATATGCCTCTCCTGGTCGATAAGGCTAGCATAGCCAACATTGGCGACCTGGGCAACGAGTGTTCGAAGAAATATATACCGTAAGATGTTGTATTGTTTTACAAATTTGTCAAACGTGCTTCCGCAACCTCAATCCAGGTCCTTCTCCATTCTCGTCGATAAATATGATTCCGGCTGTTTCAAAGCATCTGCGAAGAACGTCTAGCGTTGCATGCTGGGGCGCAGACTTCCCGCTTTCGAAGTTCCGGATAGTCGCGTTGCCAATTCTGGCTTGATCGGCAAGCTGTTGTTGTGACCAGTCTAATAGCGCTCTGGCTGCGCGGCATTGTGAGGGTGTGAGCATGAGCAACAGGTACCATGGTTAAGAGAAAATAGATAGGGCTAGCGATTTTCGCTTGCCACATGTAAAGCTATCGTTTATCGATATCTATATCGAAAATAGGTAGCCTGCAACGAGGAGTTGATGACATGGTAAACAACAAGGTAATATTCGCAGACGTTGAGGATCCGCTGTGCGCCGCGGCGAATCATGCGGTGCTCGCAAATGAGTTCGTCTGGAATCTCCTGCGGGAGAATAAGGGGCTTGGCTCGCTCTCAGAACACCGCATTACGGCGGCTTGCTCCGTGCTTGAGACCGCAGAGACAGCGGCTCTGGAAGCGCGTGACGTGTATTACGCGGCTTTCGCGCAGAACGACGCCGCAGCTTTCGGCAAGGTGGAACCTGCGTCCGACGCCAGCGTCGTCACGCCGGCCGCACCAGACGCCCTCAACGCCGCCGCCGGACTTGCCGAACTCCTCTACCTCGGCGCGAAGGCTCTGCAGGACGACCACGAGCGGGCCGCGATGACCGAAGGCGTCTTTCAGCTTCTTACGATGCTCAAGGAGGCGGGGCTATGACCACGACAGGTGTCTCCGAGATCCAAGGCGCAATCGGGCTGCATGAAAAGCTTGAGGTCGCAGCGAGCGCTCCTGCCTTCACGGAAGATAGCGTGATGGACAAAGTGATGGATTCAATCACCCGCGCGCAGGGCGACATCGAGGACAAAGTCGTCACCACCAGCGCAACGACACACCAAGACATCGCCGCAAAGTTCGCCTTTTTGGCCCGTCTGATCGGGCGCGAGGAGGGCATGCTGTTTATTGAGCTTCCACTTTTGACTTCTGCGATCCGGGATCTTGCGGAGTTTCGTTGCAACAGCGAAGAGCGTTCCGGATATCGCCGGCTGGCAGAGTCCGGGACTCCGAGCGAATAGAAGTTCGCCCCTGTATCGGCGCGGGACTTCTAACCCGACAGCCGTAGAGGATGACGCCAGTTCGAATCTGGCCAGGGGCTCCAGGCCACAAAGTGTGTATCCTCACCTGTGACGACAGCGGCTATTGCGACTGAGGATTCATCTCAACAATTAGCTCGCCGTGCTTCACGCCATGTTGAGTTGAAGAGTATCCTATCCATTTTCCCGCGCCGGATGTCCGAGTAGGGTGCAGCACAAACTGGAACGCTCCGTGGTAGCCTAGCTTCCGATCGTTCTTATCGTACCAAATGCCGGTGACGGTGCTGCCTACGAGCTTGCCAGCGAAGATATAGTCAGACACCTTAATGCCGTCGCGATATCCAGCTGCGATAATTGCAACTGAACTAAACCCTCGCCAAATATGTGCGCTAGTCTTGTTCTCACTCTGAAAGGAACTGCTTGAAGCGCTCCACGAAAGCTCGCAACTCCCGCGGAGTGTCTGGGGTAGCCAGGTCAAACCCAGAAAGAATGAGCAAACCCGTATACGAAACACCGTAGGAGCAAACGCATATCCAAGGTGCCTTATAAACGAGGCGAGAACGGGGCGAGCAATCGCTACTAACAGCGTGCCGGACACCAGAGAGGCCAGAAGTGAGTGGAGCTGGTCCATGATCCCGGCTCCACTAAACGAGCTCTTTTAAAGGAGTTGGCTACAATGTGGCTACAAAATTTTTAGCCAACTGCTTAGCTGGGGGCTAAGTCTTTGTTTTGATGGTCGGAATGGCCGGATTCGAACCGACGACCCCTTGACCCCCAGTCAAGTGCGCTACCGGGCTGCGCTACATTCCGTTCCGAGGGAAGGCCTATATTCTCAGGCTGGCAGGTGCAAGGGGAAAATGGGCTGGGCTTGAGAAAATGGTGGATTGGGGCTCAGCAGTGCGGGGATGCCGGCTCCGCTAACGAGGTGGGGAGGGGTAAGAGGGGGCCAGTCGCGCTATTGTGATGGTCTTGGTGGCGACCGACATATTGTATCGCTTCCTTCGCGTTCTAACTTCCTTCCTACGGAAGGAGACATCCATGAAGAAACTCATCATTGCATTCGTGTCGCTCGTCACCGCGTTTTCCGGCATCGGGCCCGTCAGCGCCATGCCTTTGGCGAAAATCGAGCCCGTCCAGACGAGAACGGACGTTCAGCAGGTCCGCGACAGGGTCATTATCCGCCGCCACAACGGGCGTGGTAACTGGAACCGTGACCGTGGCCATTGGCGGGGCAACCGGGGCGATTGGCGGGGCGATCGTGCGTTTCGCACGCTAAACGGCCACCGCGATTGGCGCGGCAACCGCGGCTATCGCTATGATCGCCGGTACCGCGACCGCTACTATCGCGACGGTTACTATCGGGATCGTGGCGTCGGTCTCGCACTGGGCGGCCTTGCTGCCGGCGCTATCATCGGCGGTGCGCTCAATTCCCAGCCGCGCTACGTCCGTCCCGGCTATACGCGAGCCTATGGCGGCAACTCGCACGTTGCATGGTGCCAGGCACGCTATCGGTCGTATCGCGCCTATGACAATAGCTACCAGCCCTATAACGGCCCGCGCCGTCTGTGCAACTCGCCCTATTAAGGCTGATAGGCAGCCAGAGCGAGCCATTCGACAAAAAAGCAAACGCCTGCCGCATGTGCGGCAGGCGTTTTGCGTTTCTATGAGGCAAGAAGTCGGCGGCGTGTAGCCGGAGGGGCGGCCCATTCGGCCTCCTGCAGCCGTCAGCGGCGGGTGCCGAGCATCTTGTAGACGGCTTCGGTCTTGTCGATCATGACATCGAGCGCGAAGCGGGCGCGGGCGTGGTCGGCGGCAGCGCGGAAGGCCTGGTACTTGGCGGGCTCGGCGAGCGTGATCATGGCGCTGGCGAGCTTTGTGGAGTCGCCGTCATTGGGAACGATGATGCCGGTCGCACCTTCCTCCACCGCCGTCGTCGCACCGCCCACGGCGGTGGAGATGATCGGTCGGCCGGCAGCGGCGGCCTCGAGCATGACATAGGACATGGCCTCGTAGCGGCTCGGCATGACGAGGCAATCGAAGGCGGGGATGGCCTGCGGGCCTGAGAAGGCGGAGGTGAGGTGGATGCGGCTTTGCAGGCCGCTTGCGGCGATGGCGGCGCGCACAGGCGCGTCCTGTTCGCCGAAGCCGATCATGATGAGATGGGCTTCCGGCAGCTTTGCCGCCGCGTGACGGAAGGCCTCGATCAGGCGCTCGGGCGCCTTCTGGTGTGAAAGCCGGCCGACGAAACCGAAGACGAAGGTTTCCGGCGTAATGCCGAAGCTCGCCCGCACCGTCATCGCCATGTCTTTTACCGGCTGCGAAACGCCGTTGACGATCACCGACATCCGGTTCTCCGGAATGCCGAGCGTGACGGCATGGCGGTACTCGTCCTCCGAGACGCAGATGAGATGATCGGTGAGGAACCGGCCGAGAAAGGTCTCGACCGAGCCGAACAGCTTGCGGCCGCTGGAGCCGAGCGTCGGATCCATCGTGCGGAAGGCATGCGGCGTGTAGATGCGCGGCACGTGCCGGCCGGGCAGGCGCAGGCGCGCGAGCGCCCCGGCCTTGGAGCTGTGGCCATGGATGATATCGAAGCTGCCGCGGGAGATGATGCGATTGAGCTTTTTCCACGAGGCGATATCGGCGCGACCCGGCGAGCGCGTCATCTCGACCTTGTGAATGGCGGGAAGGCCGAGAGACTTCAGCTCGCGCACGAAGCTTTCCTCGGCGCGAAGCGGGGAGAATACGGCTTCGACGCGGTGCCCGCGCCGCGACAGCCCGTGGCAGAGATCGAGGAAGTGGCGACCAGAGCCGCCGCCGGACGGCTCCAGCACCTGCAGGATCGACAGCGAGGCGCGATCCGCGTCGGTCTCCGGATGTCCGGCAGGACCGGTTGCCGGCGTCGCCGATCCCTCTGGCCTGTCGGTCGCCTGCATGTCGGTCGCCTTCGTTTCCGTCGTCGAGGTCGGGGTGGTCATGAGGTTCGATCGCGGTGGCGTGTCAGGCCGCTGCGCCTTCTGAAGTCGTCTTGTGCAGGCCCTGTGCCTGCGACCGTCTGCTGTAGCGGTATTCGAGCGCGCCGCAACCCCAGATGATGCCGAGAAGCAGGAAGAAATGGCGCCAGTGATCCGTATCGATCACATTTCCAATACCGACATGCCCGAGCAGCACGATCCAGGCAATCATCATATAGGGTTGCCACGGCCGTTCCAGCAGCATGAAGCGGAAACCGATGGAGAGCGTCCAGACGATCAGTGTCACATAGGAGACGAAGCCGAGCCAGCCGTAGGAGGTCAGGGTCTTCAGCCAGATATTGTGCTCGTCCTCCGGAAAGATTTTGGAGAACATCATGGGTCCGATGCCGAGCGGCTTTTCCATGGACATCAGGAAGCCGATGCGGTGGCGCTCGAAGCGACCGAGATGGCCGCCATCATAATCCTGGACGAGCTGCGTGCGGTTGGAAAACAGGTCGGCGACCTGGGGGATCTGCAGCGCCACCACCAGCGACGTCACCATGAGGATCACGCCGCCGAGCGCGATGACGAAGATCTTCAGGCGGAAGGCACCGGTCCGCTCCTTCAGCAGCATGATAAAGACGAGCATGCAGGCGGAGAAGAGATAAAGCGCCCAGGCGGCGCGCGAGAAGGACAGAAACAGGCCGAACGCCATAATGAGAATGCCGACCGCACGCAGCGGCAGGTCGATCAGCCGACCCTTCAGCACCCCGTGGATGAGGAAGAGCGACGGGGCGACGAGGAAGGGACCGAAGACGTTCGGGTCCTGAAAGGCGCCCATGGCGCGGTCGTAGCGGGTGAAGGCCTCGCCGCCGGGGATAGCGCCGAAATAACCGAGGATGCCGAGCGTCGCCGTGCCGACGCCCGCGCCGACCCAGGCCCGGAACATCAGCTTCAGCCTCTCGTGGCGAGCCTCGATGATGGCGGCGTAGAAGATCGAGGTGATCGCGAGGAAGCCCGAGATCGCCATGTACATCGGTGCGACGTCGAGGTCGTCCATGACCGTCAGCGACATCAGGCCGCCCGTCATGAAGAGCACCAGAAGCGTGAAGAGCGGCGCCGTGGAGCGCGAAATGCGTAGGCCGCAGAACGCCCAGACCCCGATGAGGCCGGCGACGAAGAGTTCGTGCGGCGCGGGCTCCACAATGACGAAGCCCTGGAGAAACACGCCGAAGGCGACCGCCGCCGAGCCGATGAGCCCGAACGCGGCCAGCTGCGGCCGGAACACGCCGGCAGGGGCGACGATCGTGCTCAATATGCGTTTTCCGTGTTGAGAAGGCGGATGGGCGTGAGGACCAGGATTTTCAGATCGAACCAGAGCGACCAGTTCTCGATGTAGTGCAGGTCGAAGGCGGTGCGGAAGCGGATCTTCTCGTCATTGTCGATCTCACCGCGCCAGCCGTTGATCTGAGCCCAGCCGGTGACGCCGGGCTTCACGCGGTGGCGGGCGAAGTAGCCCTCGACGACATCGCTGTAGTTCCGGTCGGCCGTCTGCGCGGCGACGGCATGGGGGCGGGGGCCGACGAGCGACAGCTGTCCGCGCAGCACATTGAAGATCTGCGGAAGCTCGTCGATGGAGGACTTGCGCAGGAAGCGGCCGACGGGTGTGACACGCGGATCGCCCTTGGTCACGGCGTTGCGGGCGCTGGGGTCGCTCATATCGGTGTACATGGAGCGGAACTTGTAGACCTCGATCTGCTCGTTGTTGAAGCCGTGGCGCATCTGCTTGAAGATGATCGGGCCGGGGGAGCTCAGCTTGACGGCCAGTGCTGCGCCGATGAAGACCGGCCAGAGGAGCACGAGCGCGACGATGCTGAAGACGACGTCGAAAATGCGCTTGGCAACCGAGTCCCAGTCGGCGATCGGCTTGTCGAAGATGTCGAGCATCGGCACCTGGCCGACATGGGAGTAGCTGCGCGGGCGGAAGCGGAGGTTGGCGGCATGGGCGGCCAGCCGGATGTCCACGGGCAGGATCCAGAGCTTCTTCAAAAGATCGAGAATACGGCGTTCGGCCGACAGCGGCAGCGCGATGATCAGCATGTCGATGCGGGCGAGGCGGGCAAAATCGATGAGTTCGGCAAAGGTGCCGAGCTTGGGATATCCGGCGATGATGTTGGGCGAGCGGCGCTCGTCGCGGTCGTCGAAGATGCCGCAGATGCGGATGTCGTTGTCGGTCTGCTGCTCGAGGACGCGGATAAGGTCCTTGGCCGGCTGGCCGCCGCCGACGATGACGACGCGGCGCTCCATCATGCCGTTGCGCGCCCAGCGCCGGATGGAGAAGGCGATGATGGCCCGCTCTATCAGGAGGAAGGTCGTGCCGGTGAGGAACCAGATGCCGAAGGACAGCCGGGAATAGGCGTCGCCGGTCTTCAGGAAGAACATGACGATGGTGATGACGCCGAAGCCGAGCGTCCATGCGCCCAGCAGGCGCGGCAGGGCACGCGCCACGGAGCGCAGGATGGGGATCTGGTAGCCGTCCGAAAACTGCAGGAAAACGACCGTCAGCGCCGAACTGGCGGCGAGCATGACGCAATATTCGACCCAGCGACCGAACTCCGGCGCCACATAGAGGCTGTTGATGATGTAGCCGATGATGAACAGAGCTGCGAATTCGAAGAGGCGCAGACAGCCGAGCACCATGGTGGGCGAATAGGTGTCGGTGCGGAACTGCGCCGCGATCCGGCGTGCCAGCGGGTTCAGGTCCTTGCGCGGCTCGACCGGGCGCACCTCGTCGCGCGAGATCGTCCGGATTTCGGAGATCTGCCGTCGCAAAGCCTCCGGGTCGAAGGTTTCCGGCTTTTCGATATGGTTCATGATGCTGCCCATCCTGCCGTTGGCTCGGACAGACTTAGCAGGGAGGACCTAAGAAACGTTTACGGCAGGGCGTGCAATACAACCCGTTCTGAAATGGGTTAAGGGAAATAACCGTGTCTGTTCAAGGAGGTGCCGGGACGGGACTTGCGAGACGCGGTCAACAGCAATTCGAGAACGGTCGGGCATACGTGCGGGCTCAGCCGTCGGCGTCGTTCACAAGTCGCCGGTAGAGCTGCATCATCGATGCAGCCATCGTCGCCGAGGAGAAGGTCGCCCTGAAGGCTTCCGGATCCGGCATGGTGCGCTCGGCCCAGCCGTCTTCCGTCAGGGCGCGGTGCATGATGTCGGCCAGCGACTGCGCGTCGTTGGGTTC
The DNA here is from genome assembly GCF_011603255.1 of Ferranicluibacter rubi. Lineage (GTDB taxonomy): Bacteria > Pseudomonadota > Alphaproteobacteria > Rhizobiales > Rhizobiaceae > Ferranicluibacter > Ferranicluibacter rubi. The sequence continues at coordinate 222,646 of NZ_JAANCM010000002.1, forward strand.
GGCCAGGGCTGCGCTGTCGGCCCCGAGGATCTCCGGCATTCCCCCGACACGCGCGGCGATGACGGGCCGGCCGGCCGCAACGGCCTCGAGCACGATATAGGGCATCGACTCCGCTCGCGAGGGCACCACCACGAACCGCGCACGGGCGAAGGCATCCCGTGCCGGCATCGCAGGCGCCATGCCGATCCGCTGTCCGAGCCCGCGATGGAGTTTCATGCGCAGGTAGTCTTCCTGCTGCGGCCCGTCGCCGATCATCATGGCGCTCAAGGGCCGGCCCGCGAGCCGCTCCGTGCGTCCCAGCGCGTCGATGAAGATGTCGGGACCCTTCATGTCGCGCAGCATGCCGATATAGAGGAAATCGACGGCATCCGGTCCCGGTTCGACCGGAACGAACTCGGCATCCTCGACGCCGTTGTAGATCGTCACGGCCGGCGGGCGAGGCTGGCCGACTTTTGCCTCGTAGGTGCGCCGCTCGAAGTCGCAGACGAAGACGAGCGCGTCCGTCGCGTGCTCCTGAAAGCGCTCGAGCGCGAGAATGCCCTTTCCCCTCAGGGTCTTGCAATCGTAGTGCAGGCTGCCGCCATGGGGCGAGTAGAGACGCGCGACGCAGGACCCGTTGATGCGCAACACGGTGCCGATCATGCGGGCGAGGGCACCGCCCTTGGCACCATGGCCGTGAAGGATGTCGGGCCGGAGCTGGCGCAGTTCCTTGTAGCTCGTCCAGAGCGCCATGGCATCCGAAGGGCCGATGGAGCGCCGAATCGGCAGACGCACGAGTCCGAGAGCCAAGTGGGGCCGGATCTCCTCGAAAAGGCGTTCCTCGTGCGCGCCACCCGTGGAACTGTCGCAGAGAATGCCGACATGATGGCCCTCGGCTGCGTGAGCCGCCGCGAGATCGCGCACATGCCGGAAGATGCCGCCGACCGGCGAGCGGAAGCAGTGGATGATCCGAAGGGGTCTTCCTTGCAATAGGGGCTCGATGGGCTTTGTCACTGACGGCATGGGCTCAGAACAGCCGCTCACGAACGTAGACGGTGTCGCCCGCCATGATCGGATCGGAAATCGAGACGCGGCCGGTGATGATGCGGCCATTGATCTTGCGGGTCACATCCACCGTCCGCTGGTTGGCGCGCGGCGAGAAGCCGCCGGCCACCGCGATGGCGTTCTGAACCGTCATGCCGGGCACGTAGGAATACTGGCCCGACTGGCCGACTTCGCCCATGATGAAGACAGAGCGATAGCGATCGACCTCGATCGTCACGTCGGGATCGCGCAGATAGCCGGCGCGCAGCTTCTGCGCGATCATGGTCTCCATCTCGCTCAGCGTGTGGCCGCGCGATGGGACCGAGCCGATGAGTGGGAAGGCGACGTAGCCGGCCTGATCGACGGTGTAGGAACCGGTAAGGCCTGCCTGTTCGAAGACGCTGATGCGCAGACGATCGCCGCTATCCAGCCGGTAGGGCTGAATGGTGGCTTCGCTGAAGGCTCGGGGTGCGGGCTCGTAGCTGCTGCACCCCGCCATCGTGATCGACAGCAGGGCGATACCCAAGGCCAGACCTGACTTCAATCGTGCGAAGGTCATGCGATTCTCGCGTTTCAAGGACGAATGTGATGCTGTTATCGATCTGTTAGGGTTAACAGCCGGTAAAGGAACCTGTGAGTCGGTGCGAATCGGAGATCGCTAAAATAGTATCTGGGAACGCTATGCCACCCACGCGTTAACGCTCGGGTTACCATCTTTCTTTACCCTGTGCGCCAACAATGCTCGTGTGCAGGTGCGTGGATGTCAGGCTTTAGCGGCAGTCAACAGGACGTGGATATCGACCTCGGAGGTCTGTTCCGTGCGATCTGGCGTCGCCGGGCGCGGGTACTCCTGACCACCGTGGCCGTGGCCGCACTCGCCTTCACCGCAGCGCACATGATCTCGCCCCGCTACGACAGCGAGGCGCGACTGCTGATCGAGCCGCGCGAGCCGGAATTCAGCTCGATGACCCTGCAACCCTCCGCCGCCAGCGCCACCTCCTTCGACGAGCCGGGTATCTCGAGCGAGGTGCAGTTGCTGCGCTCGGTCGATCTGATCAAGCAGGTTGCGCGCAACATGCGGCTGCACGAGTTGAAGGAGTTCGACCCGACGGCCGACCCGTCCGCCATCTCCGATATTCTCGTCATGCTCGGCCTGAAGCGGAATCCGCTCGACATGCCGCCTGAGGAACGGGTGCTGAAGGAGTTTCAGGAAAAGCTGCAGGTCTACCAGGTCGAGAAATCGCGCGTCATCGGCATCCAGTTCACCTCGAAGGATCGTGCGCTTGCCGCCGCCATTCCCAACGAGATGGCGAAGATCTACCTGTCGCTGAAGGCCGGTGCGAAGCTCGATTCCAACACGGAGGCCAGCCGCTGGCTGGAGCCGGAGATCGCGAACTTGCGGGAAAAGGTACGTGCGGCGGAAGTGAAGATCGCCGAATACCGCTCCAGTTCCGACCTGCTGCCTGCCAGTGACAGTGGCACATTTGCTACGCGCGAGCTGACCGATATCTCGACGGAACTCGCCCGCGTGCGCGGTGACCGGGCGACGGCCGAGGCGCGGGCGGAGAACGTGCGCGCTGCATTGTCCAGCGGTCGCGGCGCCGAGACGCTGAACGAGGTCGTGGGCTCCGCGATGATCCAGCGGCTGAAGGAGTCCGAATCGCAGATCCAGAACCAGACGGCCGACCTGTCGACCACGCTGCTCGACGGCCATCCCCGTATCAAGGCCCTGCGATCGCAGCTGACGGGCATCCGCGCGCAGATCCGCGAGGAGACGCAGAAGATCCTGGCAAGCCTTGAAAACGAGGCGAAGGTCGGCGAACTGCGCGAGCGCCAGCTAACCCAGCAGATGAACACGCTGAAGGCCTCTTCCGCCAAGGCCGGCGAAGACGAGGTCGGCCTGCGCGCGCTGGAGCGCGAGGCCGCGGCCCAGCGCCAGCTTCTGGAAACATACCTGTCGCGCTACCGCGAGGCGAGCTCCCGCACCGGCGCCAGCGCCGCACCGGCCGATGCGCGCGTGATCTCCAACGCCGTCGAACCGACGGAAGCAAGCTTCCCGAAGATCCTGCCGATCACCATCGTCGCGGCAATGGCGGCGTTTCTCCTGAGCTGCGTCGTCATCATGCTGCAGGAGCTTTTCAGCGGCCGCGCCCTGCGCCCGGTCGGCGGGCCTGTTCCGGTGCCGGCCGCGGTCTCCGCGCAACCCATGCCGCCGGTGCCGCCGAACACGCCGGATCCGCGGACGAAACGCGGCTGGAGCTTTCGGCGGGATGCCGCGACCGCCGAGAGTCCGCGCGGGACGGTACAGCCGACTGTCGGCCGCGACGTTGCCACTGTCGCCTCCTCCTCCAACGCATCTTTCTCAGATGTCAGGGAGCAGGAACTGGCGGCCGATGTGCCGCTCGACGGCTTCTTCGTGGAGAACGTGGCGGCCGCATTGATCGTCGATCGCGTACCGCTCGCCTTCATCGTATCCCCAACAGGCGACGCCGGTTCCACGCAAACGGTGGCGCTGGCGCGGATGGTCTCGCAGGAGGGGCGGCGCGTCGTGCTGGTCGATCTCACCGCGTCCGGCTGCCCGACGGCGCTGATGGTGATGTCCGCAAACCTGCCCGGGATCACCAATCTGCTCGCCGACGAGATTGCCTTTGCGGATGCGCTCCATGCGGATCGCGGCTCGGACGCGCATGTCGTTCCGCGCGGCAATGCCGACCCGGCGGTCGCCATGCAGGCGATCGATCGTCTCCAGATCATCATCGAAGCGCTGACGGATGCCTACGACCTCGTGCTGGTCGAATGTGCGGATGCGGATGCAGAAGCGGTGTCGCGCCTCGCGCGCGCCCATGATGTCGAGATCATCTTCTCGGTGCCCGAGGTTTCGGCCGAGGACATCGTTGAGATCATCACGGAATTTGCGGAAGCCGGCTACGACCACATCCACATCATGGATGCGCGGCTTGCCGACCAACCGGAGCCGGACCGCCGCGCCGCGTAAGGCGCTTTCAGTCTCCGTCGGTGTCCGCCGATACCGGCGCCGTCTTGCCCTGCTGCCTCTGACGGAACCGCTGGACGGCGCAATAGATCTGGCGGTTCGCCTTGATGGCACGCTTAGTGCGCACGATCAGCCGGTGGACGCCGGCCGCGACGCGGCCGCGAAGGGTGAGGGGAAGGACGATGTCGTATTGCATCGTTTCGACCGTGCACCAGGAGCGCTTGTAGGGCTGGTCGCCGATCCCGAAATCGAACAGGCTGACGCCTTCGCCGCAGGCCCGCTCTATGATCCTGTGGAACAGGAGCTCGCCTGGGCTCGCATCCGCGGCCAGCGTCTCGTCGATCGACCCGAATTGGCAGATCATGTGGTCGCCCTTGCGCGAGACGCCGGCAATGGCCACGATGCGGCTATCGGCTTCGCTGCGAAGGCGCAGCGCGTGCAGCGCCAGCGGGCGGCTTTCGGACGTTCCGTCATGGGCAATCGCCGCGCGCAGGAAAGCCTGCGTCGGCGCGTCCCGGAAGACGTTCGGCAATTCCAGCGCTTCGAACCGTGCCGCCTTCTGGGCGAGGAAGACGTCGAGAATCGCACGGCGCTCGTCGAGGCTTTCGGCAATGATGTAGTCATAGCCGCCATAGGTCTCCATGCGCCGCTCGGACACACGGAACTTCTTGCGCCGGCGCTTGGCGTTGAGCTGCGCGAGCGTGGCTGCGAAATCCGGCAGCAGCGGCAGCTGGTAGGAGGCATTCTGGTTGCGGATGGAGGGCAGGGAAGCGAGCGTATGGGGCTGGCCCCGCCATTCGAGCGGAATCTTCTCCAGCGTGACGATGTCGGCGACATGGGCAAGCTTGTTGACGAGTTCCTGAAGGATACATTCAGCCAGTGTCTCGCGTGACAGGCCGCCCAGATCCTCGGCGAAGATTCCGGTGTTGATATTACTGTGCGGCGCGCCGATGAAGCGGGCCGTGCGGAACAGCCCGTTGCGCACTAGCTCGAGCGGCAGGATGAAGATGGTGCGATCGCCAAGCCGGCCGCGCAAGAGAAGCGGCCGATCGACATGCGTCGCCACCCAGCTTGCGCACCAGTCGAAGCTCTGGTGCAGCGAAACGGTATTGGAGGCCTCTAGCGCACGCCAATCCGCTTCCAGCGCGGACATCAGAACATGCACCGACACGGTGAGATCCGAAGGCATGCCGGTGGACACGTTGTTATTGGCTTCGCTGCGTAGGCCCGCGAGCGGAGTGTCGATCGAAAAAGCACTGATATGGGCATTCATCACGAAAGAGCCCTCCGTCTGAAACGCGTTGGCGGCATCTAGCCCGGAAAGCCTCTGACGTTTGCTTAAGCCTGCGCGCATTCGCGCGGCTTCGCGGCGATATCCGAAGACGGGGTTATCGCAGAGTTAAGGCGTGCCGCTTCGTTACACCCAGCCGGTGGACAGCACGCGGGCCCAGTCCGGGTGCCCGTTTTCCGTCGCAAGACGAGCAGCTGAGGCATGATCGTAGGCGATCAGCCGGAAGGCGACCTCGGTGCTGCCGTCAGCGCGCCTGTCGATGACGGCATAGGATGCGCGCGGGGTTCCGGTCTCCACCTTGTGGACGACGGGCTCATCGTCCTCATAGGCCGGGCAGCCGACGCTGCCGGGATTGAGCACGAGCCGTCCGTCGGACAGCGTGACGAGGCGGGGAATATGCGTGTGTGCGCAGAGGAGTACAGGCGCTTCGACGCCGGCCGCAAGGCGCTCGATGCGCGCCGCATCCGAACGGTGCACGATGCCCTCCGGCGTCAGGTCCTCGAGCCAGTAGACGAGATCGTCCTGCGGCGTGCCGTGGCAGAGGAAGAGCCCGTGCTCGTCCATGTGACGCGTCGGGGGCAGGGCTCGCAGCCAGGAGAGGTGGCCTTCGTCCAGCGCTTGACGCGCGAAGCGGTCGATCGAGATCATGGCTTCGGGTTCTAGCGTCAGCAGCGCGCGGTCGTGATTGCCGCGGATCGAGACGATATCGCGCGCCATCAGGAGATCGGCTGTGCGGGCCGGGTCGATGGGGCCGCTGAGATGATCGCCAAGATTGACGATCTCGCGGATGCCCTGGCTGTCGATGTCGGCAAGCACGGCTTCGAGCGCCGGGGCATTGCCGTGGATATCTGCGATGACGGCGATCTTCATGTGTGCAACCTCACGAACGTGGCTTGGCGGGCTTTTCCATCCACTTGATGATGAGCATGGCCGGCAGCACCCAGAGAAGGCCGGTGAAGAAGAAGTAGAGAAGATGCACCCACCACGGCGATGCGCCAAGCAGCAGTTCGGCGAAGGTGGTGGCGATGAGCGCGTAGGAAATGACGAGCACGATGATGAGAATCGTCCCGATCAGCTTGCGAAGGCGCACCGGCATTGTCTCAATCTCCTCCAGAAGCGTTCGTTCTGCCCTGTACACGATCACGATGACGAGCACGGGTATGGGCCGCGACGGCATGCCGCAAAGCCACTCCTTGTCATGCCTGCCGGACTGATGCAAATCAACGCTGTACCGGACGACACCCTCTTTCCGTCCCCGGCGACCGCCAGCAAGGCGAACGGAGCAGCGCGATGACCAGTGCCAACCCCATCATGAGAGAAGAACGGCTGACGCGGGAGATCGACACCGCCCGGCGCAACCGTCGCCAGATCCGCATCTGGCTCGGCGTCGTCGTCTTCGCGCTGTTTGCGCTGGTCCTCGTCGGCGGCGCGACGCGGCTCACCGAATCGGGTCTCTCCATCACCGAATGGAAACCTATCCACGGCGTCATCCCGCCGCTGTCGGATGCGGAGTGGGAGGAGGAGTTCACGCTCTACAAGCAGATCCCGCAATATTCGCAGATGAACAGCGACATGACGGTCGAAGGGTTCAAGACCATCTTCTGGTGGGAATGGGCGCACCGGGCGCTGGCCCGCTCCATCGGCGTGATCTTCGCCCTTCCGCTCGCCGTCTTCTGGCTCACCGGCCGCATCGAGCGGCGGCTGAAGCTGCCGCTTCTCGGCATCCTCGCGCTCGGTGGCTTCCAGGGCTTCATCGGCTGGTGGATGGTCTCGTCCGGTCTCGTCAACCGCACGGATGTCAGCCAGTACCGGCTGGCGACCCACCTGATCATTGCCTGTCTGATCTTTTCGGCCTGTCTGTGGATCCTGCGGGGCCTCTCGCCGCATCGCAGCGACGCGCCGCCGACCCGTTATTCCATTCTGGTCGCCGCCGGCATCGCGTTGATGGCCCTGTTCCAGATCTATCTCGGCGCTCTCGTCGCCGGTCTGGACGCGGGCCTGACCTACAATACATGGCCGCTGATGGATGGCGCGCTCATCCCCGGCGACCTTTTCATCCAGAGCCCCGGCTGGCGCAATCTCTTCGAAAACCCGAAGACCGTGCAGTTCGTGCACCGCTGCGGCGCCTATGTCCTTCTGGCGCTGGTGATGATCCACATGATTGCCAATCTGCGCCTCGCGCCGCGCTCCACCCACGCCCGCCGTGCTGTCGTGCTCGCCTGTCTGGTCGTGGTGCAGGCGTCGATCGGCATCATGACGCTGATCCTGCAGGTACCGATCGTCTGGGGCGTCGCCCACCAGGCGGGTGCACTCGTCGTCCTCGGCTTTGCCATCGCCCACTGGCGAGGCTTCGTCGGGGAATATCCGGCGGAGACGCGGGTGGTGCGGGGCTAGTCTCTCTTCGCAATATCTGCGCGCAAGAAAAATAGCCCCGGTACAAGAGGCACCGAGGCGGCGAGGATCGGATAATAGCGGAGGCCGCCGCTCAGGCTGACAGCATCAGGTCCATGTTCTGAACGGCGGCACCCGAGGCGCCCTTGCCGAGATTGTCGAGCAGCGCCACGAGGTTGACATGCTCGCCACCCGGCGTGCCGAAGACGAACAGCTTCATGCGGTCGGTGCCCGCGAGTTCCACGGCGTCCACGCGCGGCAGGGTGGCGCTGGTTTCCAGCGGCACGACCTCGACGATCGACTGGCCCGCATAATGCGCAAAGAGCGCGCCGTGAATGCTCTCCAGCGTCGCACCGTTGCCGACCTCTTCGAGGAACAGCGGAACCTGCACGATCATGCCCTGCGGGAACTTGCCGACGGAGGGCGAGAACAAGGGTGTGCGTGCCAGCATGCCATGTGTCTTCATCTCGGCCACATGCTTGTGCTTCAGCGGCAGGCCGTAGAGGAAGCCGGGGGAGGTGATGGGATCGGGGTTTTCAGGGTCTTCGATCTGGGCGATCATCTGCTTGCCGCCGCCGGTATAGCCGGAGATCGCGTTGACGCTGACCGGATAGCTTTCCGGCAGAATGCCCGCCTGCCGCAGCGGCCGCACGAGGCCGATGGCGCCGGTCGGATAGCAGCCGGGATTGGCGACGAGGCGCGAGGCGCGGATCTTGTCGGCCTGGGCGGCATCCATTTCCGCAAAGCCATAGGCCCAGTCGGACGCCACGCGATAGGCAGTCGATGTATCGATGATGCGGACGCTGTTGTTGCCGGCGAGCATGCCGACGGCCTCTTTGGAGGCGTCGTCCGGAAGGCAGAGAATGGCGATGTCGGCGCTGTTCAGAAGGTCTTCGCGCAAGGCCGCATTGCGCCGCTCTGCCGCGGGGATCGACAGGAGCTCGACATCCTTGCGGTCGGCCATGCGGGCGCGGATCTGCAGCCCCGTGGTGCCATGTTCGCCATCGATGAAGATCTTCGCCGTCATGTCTTTGTCCCGTCGGTTCAAGAGGTTGCGCGTCGCGCCGGACTCAGTCTGTCATGCTCTTGATTCAGTTTGATAACAGTAGCCAGCAAACGTTACCGGCTGGCCGCAAGCCGCTCCGCGCGCAGGCCGAGCATATACATTGCGACGGTGGATGCGGCAATGGCGGTGATATCGGCATGGTCGTAGGCCGGCGCCACCTCGACCACGTCGGACCCGCGAATGTCGAGAGGCGCGAGCTTCCGCATGACCGACAGGAGCTTCGCGCTTGAAAACCCGCCCGAGACCGGCGTACCCGTGCCCGGCGCAAAGGCCGGATCGAGGCAATCGATATCGACCGTGAGATAGGCCGCAGCACCTTTGGTCTGTGCGAGGATCTCGGCGGCGATAGCGGACGCGCTCATTTCCTCCACCGCATCGCCGTAGAGAATGCGAATGCCGAAATCTTCCGGCGCATGCGTCCGGATGCCGACCTGGATCGAGCGCGCGGGATCGATGAGACCCTCGCGAACGGCGCGACCGACGAAGGAGCCGTGATCGATCCGGCCTTCGGCGTCAGGCCATGTATCCTGATGCGCATCGAACTGGACAAGGGCGAGCGGCCCGTGCTTGGCGGCGTGTGCCCTGAGAAGCGGCAGCGTGATGAAGTGGTCGCCGCCGAGCGTCAGCAGATAGGGCACGGACGCAATGATCCGCTCCGCCTCCTGCGCGATCGTGGCCGGCGTTTTCTCGTGATACCCGTAGTCGAGCAGGCAATCGCCGGCGTCGACCACCGCCATCTCGGCAAAGAGGTCGCGCTGGAACGGATATTGCGGATCGTTGTCGAAGATAGCCGACGCCCGCCGGATGGCCTGCGGCCCGAAGCGGGCACCCGGCCTGTTGGACGTCGCCGCATCGAACGGAATGCCCCACACGACGGCATCGACGCCGGTGAATGTCTTGCTGTAGCGGCGGCGCATGAAGGACAGAATACCGGCATGGGTCGGGTCGCTGGCAGCGCTCAGCAGCGAGTCGGCTGTGATGGCGTGATCGATCGATTTGCCGGCCATGGAAACTCCGAAGGACGTTGAGCCAAAAGTGGGGGAATTCTGCATCTCTGGCAAGAGACGTTTTTCCGGTGTTGGTCGGTCTAACGGCTGTTGGCACTACATCTAGAGGTGGCAGACGCCAGCAGGCGAACTTGCAATATGTATATTCCTAATATAATGAATTCTCTTCATGTGTGACATGCTCCCGATGGAACGGAATGCTTTATAGACGCGAAATTGATGGTCTTCGTGCCACTGCCGTGACCGCTGTCGTCCTTCATCACGCCGGCGTGCCGTTTCTCCCCGGAGGGTTCCTGGGGGTCGATATCTTTTTCGTTATCAGTGGATATCTGATCACGGCCATCATCGTCCGAGAGCTTCAGTCCGGGACGTTCTCGCTGACGGCATTTTACGACAGGCGTGTCAGACGTATTCTCCCTGCGCTTCTGGTGATGCTGACAGCCACCATACCGTTCGCATGGATGTGGATGATTCCAGTAGACTTCAAGGCGTACGCGCAGTCTCTGCTGTCGAGCCTGTTCTCCTATTCGAACATTCATTTTGCAACGAAGGACGGCTATTTCGCGCCTGACATGGATCGGGCACCCCTGTTGCATACCTGGAGTCTGGCTGTTGAGGAGCAGTTCTATCTACTCTTTCCGATCCTCGTCGTATTTCTAACGAGAACGAGGAGGAATGTCCTTGTGCCCGCGATGGTCGGGATTTTCACTCTCAGTTTTCTCTTTTGTCTTGTTGGGGTTCGTTCATTCCCGACGATAAATTTCTACTTCCTCACCAGCCGGGCATGGGAGCTTCTGGGCGGGGCCCTTTTTTCTTTCGTGGCGTCTTCCCGGTCACGTCGTGTCAATGAGGTGGCATCGCTTGTCGGCCTTGCGCTGATCCTCGTTTCCTTCCTGCTGCCAACGGTTCAACAGGCTTGGCCCTCGGCTCTGACGCTTGCCCCCGTTCTCGGGGCAGGCCTCCTTCTCGTGTTCGGAGTGCAGGGAACATTCACGGCGCGTGTCTTGTCTCTGCGGCCGCTCGTGGGCCTTGGTCTCGTCAGCTACAGCTTCTACCTCTGGCACCAGCCGTTCTTTGCCTTTGCCCGGATCCGCAGTGCGGCTGAGCCACCTCTTGCGGTTATGCTCGGCCTTGCTCTTGCAGCGCTCGTGGTCTCCGTTGTCACTTGGCGTTTTATCGAGCAACCGTTCCGCAAGCACAGCGGGCCTTTTCGGATAGGCTGGAAGCCTTTTCGGATGTTTATCGCCGCTGCCGGCATTCTGATCGTAACCGTGAGCGCTGCGGGTCAGATAACCAAGGGTCTGCCTTGGCGAATGCCGTCCCAGGTTATCGCGATGTTACGCGAAAGCGAATGGAATACGGCCTGTCTTTTCGATGAGAAGTCCGACCTTCCCGTATTTCCTCTGATCGAATGCCTTCATAATCCGGGGCATTCTGAGGCCTATGCGATCTGGGGAGATTCGATTTCGTCGTCGCTGTCAGGCGTGCTGGCGAGCGAACTCGATTCACGCGGCGTTACCCTTCAGCAATTTACACACGGTTTTTGCGCTCCGCTTCCCGGTGTCTCCGTTCCGTCCGTCGAACCGAGCGCACATTGCAGCGCATTTAATTCGAGCGTGCTCGAACAGATCCTTGCTTCGCCCGATATCAAGACGGTGGTGCTTGCAGCCTCCTGGATGAAGTTTTTCGGCTACCCCGGTTACGAGATCGACGGAACAATCGATCCTCTCCGGGACGAGGATAAACGTGCGGTCACCCAGCGGCTCAAGGACACGATCGCGACAATCGAAGCTTCCGGGCGTCTCGTCGTACTGGTCTATCCCCATCCGCAACCTGACACGAGCCTCATGGATATGGTCGTACAGCAGATGCTGAGAGGGGTGATTCAGCCGGAAGTGATCATTCCCTACGCCAACTTTATACGTCGCAGCGCCCTCAGCCGTTCAGTGCTCGATGCGGCAGCCAGCCGTAAAACACTGAAGGTGTTCCCGGAAGACATCTTCTGCAACGTTTCATCGGGTGGCGGTTGTGCGCTCGTGTCGGATGGATTGCCTTACCTGGCCGATATCCGACACTTTACCACGACGGGCGCCAAGCGCGTGGTCGGGGCGATCATCGACCAGCTATCAGACCGACAGAAAAGTTAACGCTCGTTGCCGCCGGCAACCAGGCGTTCTGAGGTTGGGGGCGCAGGCTCGACCTCCCTGAAATGTCGGGGCTCGCGGCCGGTAGGGTCGTCTCGCTAGCCGCTGCAAACGCCGGATGAACAAACGAAAAAGGCGGAGCCGAAGCCCCGCCTTTGACGCAGTCCTGAAATCGAAGCGATTAACGCTTGGAGAACTGGAACGAACGACGGGCCTTCGCCTTGCCGTACTTCTTACGCTCGACGACGCGGCTGTCGCGGGTCAGGAAGCCACCCTTCTTGAGGACCGGACGCAGGCCCGGCTCGTAGTAGGTGAGGGCCTTGGAGATGCCATGACGAACAGCACCGGCCTGGCCGGACAGACCGCCGCCGGCAACCGTGGCGTCGATGTCGAACTGGCCGTCACGAGCAGCTGCGAAGATCGGCTGGCGCAGAATCATCTGCAGAACCGGACGCGCGAAATACTCGGGATAAGCCTTGCCGTTGATGGTGATCTTGCCGGAGCCCGGCTTGATCCAGACGCGGGCGACGGCGTTCTTGCGCTTGCCGGTCGCGTAGGAGCGGCCCTGGGCGTCGATCTTCTTGACATGAACGGGAGCAGCGTTGCTGGCTTCCACGACCGTGCCAAGTTCTTTCAGAGAGGAGAGGTCGGCCACGATCAGGCGCTCCTTACGTTCTTCGTGTTCAGCTTGGCGACGTCGAGGACGGTCGGCTGCTGCGCTTCATGCGGATGGTTCGTGCCTGCGTAGACGCGAAGGTTCTTCATCTGGCGACGGCCGAGGGGGCCGCGGGGAACCATGCGCTCGACAGCCTTCTCGAGAACGCGCTCCGGGAAGCGGCCTTCGATGATCTGGCGCGCGGTGCGCTCCTTGATGCCGCCGGGATAGCCGGTGTGCCAGTAGTACTTCTTGTCGGTGTACTTCTTGCCAGTAAGCACGGCCTTCTCGGCATTGATGACGATGACGTTGTCGCCGTCGTCGACATGCGGAGTGTAGGTGACCTTATGCTTGCCGCGCAGGATGTTGGCGATGATGGTCGCGACGCGACCCACAACGAGGCCTTCGGCGTCGATGAGGATCCACTTCTTCTCCACCTCTGCAGGCTTCTGAACGAAGGTTGACATGATGAAACTCTTTCGTTTGGGACCCGATACGTTGCCGCCGGGCGTTTTTTGTTGCTTGATTTGCGGTAGCAAACCCGAAGGGAAGACCCGCAAAGAGAACGCGGACGTGACCGTCCCCGAACAGGGTGGCTTATAAGGTCAGGCCGCTTTGCCCGTCAAGAGGTGGGGATGATAGGCCTGCAAGATGCGGTGAGCAAAATCAATGGGTTATATATGTGGTTTTATAATACCACAAGAAATTTCATCGATTCTGGTTACGTGGAGCCGTCTTCAAAGCGCATCCGGTGCCGTTCGACTTGAAAGCATGAGCCCGGCGGCGTAGCTGAAGATCGAATTCCGCCCCCTTTAGAAGGAGCCGACATGGCCGATATCGTTTCCCTGCACCGGCAGGAGCCCCGCGACCTCGTGCTGCGGGAACGCGAGGGTAGCGTGCTGCGCCTGACGCTGAACCATCCGCCGCTCAATGTGCTTTCGACGGCAGTCATCGAAGCGCTACTGGCGGAACTCGACGCAGCGGCTGCGGACACCTCGCTGCGCGTCATCATTCTCGCGGCGACCGGAGCGGTGTTCTCGGCGGGCCTCGATCTGGATGAGATGACCCGGCGGCGGGCAGACGAGGATGCCGGCCATGATGCGTTCGCGGCGGCCTTTGCGCTTTCGGCGCGGCTGATGACGACGATCTCGGCGCTTCCGCAGCCTGTCATCGCCGAGATCGACGGGCTGGCAACGGCGGCGGGCTGCGAATTGGTGGCGGCGTGCGATCTCGCCATCTGCACGGATACGGCGACGTTCTGCACGCCGGGCGTCAATATCGGCGTCGCGCCGATGGGCGCGGTCGTGGCGCTGGCCCGTGCGGCCAGCCGCAAGCAGGCGATGGAAATGCTGCTGACGGGCGAGACGATCGATGCCTCCACGGCCAAGGATTTCGGCCTCGTGAACCGCATCGTGCCGAAGCAATATCTGCGGCAGGTGGTGGACAAATACGCCGCCGTCATCGCCTCGAAGTCGCAGGATGCGCAGCGTGGGGTGAAGGCCGCCTTCGACCGGCAGGCGTCGATGTCGCGCGAGGCGGCCTATGCCGAGGCCGCAAGCGCGGAAGCCGAAAGCGCGCTGACGCCGGATGCTGTCGAGGGAGCGGGGGCGTTTCTGGCGAACCGTACGCCTGTCTGGCCCGGCTCCTAGCACCCGTCAGGCGAGCTTCAGGAGTAGGGCGCCGAGTGCGATAAGGCAGGCGGCTGCGATGCGGAAGGGGCTGATGCGCTCCTTCAGCACGGTGACGGAGATCACGATCGCAAAGAGGATCGAGGTTTCGCGCAGGGCGGCAACGGTTGCGACCGGCGCCTTGGTCATCGCCCAGAGCGCGATGCCGTAGGAGCCGATGGAGCCTGCGCCGCCAACAAGGCCGCGCCACCCGTTGTGCCGGATGTGACGCAGCACGGGTGCGGCACCCCGTCGCGAGATCGCCCAGCCGAACAGCAGCACGGGCGGCAGCAGCGCCATCCACAGCGTGTAGGAAATGGCATTGCCGGAAATGCGCGCGCCGATGCCATCGACATAGGTATAGGCGGCAATGAAGAGCGCGTTGACGAGCGCGAGCACGATGGCCCGTGTGCCGCTGCGGCGCGCCTCGAAGGCGAGCGTGAAGATGCCGGCGGAAATGGCGAGGATGCCGAGGGAGGCGCCCTGGGTCAGCTTTTCCCCGACGATCATGCTGCTGGTCGCGGCAATGAGCAGCGGTGCGCCGCCGCGCATCAGCGGATAGACGAGCCCGATATCGCCGGCGGTGTAGGCGGCGGCCACGAGATGGAAATAGCCGAACTGCAGCACGGCGGAGGCGAGCAGAAACGGCACCGCCCGCGCATCCGGCAACGGTATGAAGGGCAGGAACGGCAGGGCGATGACGGCAGCACCCAGCGCAATCATCGCCGCATCCAGCGACTTGTCCGTCCCGGCCTTCACCATCGCATTCCACCCTGCATGCAGCAGGGCGCCGAAAAGAACGAAGAGGAGGACGTCGAGCGGCACGGGACACCGGAGGGGGAGGGTGGCGGAAGCGCGCCTCCGTTGTGGCAAGGCCGGGGCGAGACCGCAAGCACCGCCAGGTGCCAGCACGACAGTTTTATGACAGAGATGCCGTTTTAGGCAGATCCGGAAGGGTCTTTTCGACGGAAAGAGATATTTTCCCGGGAACAGCGCAGATCGCTCCCATCTTTTCCGTTGGAAAGATGGAAAATGCGCGCCAGAAAGAGAGGCAGGAGGCACCATGAATCACGATCAGTACCCGGACATCTACATCAAGGACATTCTGCGCTCGACGCGGACGATCGCGCTCGTGGGCGCCTCGGTCAATCCGGAGCGCCCGAGCTACCGGGTGATGGGCTTCCTGCTGCGCAAGGGCTACATCGTTCACCCGGTCAATCCGGGCCTCGCCGGCAGCCAGCTTCAGGGCCGCACCGTCTATGGTCGTCTGGCCGAGATCGAAGAGCCGATCGACATGATCGACATCTTCCGCGCCGCCGACGCCCTGCCGGCACTGGTGGACGAGATCCTTGCGCTCGATCCCCTGCCGAAGGTCATGTGGGGCCAACTCTCCGTTCGCGACGACGCGGCGGCTGCGAAGGCCGAGGCGCGCGGTATCAAGGTGGTGATGGACCGCTGCCCGGCGATGGAGTATCCGCGGCTCGTTGGCTGATCAGGCTGCCTTTCATGGGCGGTGAACGGCCCGATCGGTATCGATTCGAACACCGGACGGTCAACGATGAGGGGACGTCAATCTGTCCGCCGGAAAGGCCTTCACCAGGTTAACTCGTGTTGCTGCATTTAGAAAAATGAAATGCCGTTGTGGCAATCTGGAGGAAGTGGAAGGCCGGTCTGCAGATAAAATACATGCCGTTTGTACATACGGGTATTTTTTCAGCAGAGTCGTTTCGTCGGCCAATGTGGAAAGTGACTCCGTGTTTATGCAGCAGCAACTGATGTCCATTCTTTCCTCCCTTCCGGACCCCGCCTTCATCCTGACGCGTAGCGGCAGGTATGCAGCTATATTCGGGGGAAAGGATCTCCGGCATTATCATGACGGCAGCGGTCTTGTCGGACGCAGCATTTTTGATGTGCTGAAAGAGGATAAGGCACAGTGGTTTGCTGGCGAAATCGAAAAGGCATTGGAGAGTGGCGTACTCCATATCGTCGAATATGAACTCAGCGGCAACGACGTCAACGGAGCCGGCGACGGCCCTAGCCATTCCATCTGGTTTGAAGGACGTGTTCAGGCGCTCGATTTTCAGGTGGAAGGCGAGGCTGCTGTCGTCTGGGTGGCAAGCAACATCACGGACAAGAACGAGGTTCAACAAGAGCTGCGCCAACTCAGCGAGACGGACGCCCTTACAGGGCTCTACAATCGGCGAAAGCTTATCGAGACCCTGGATCAACGCCTTGCGATCTTCAAACGGGAAAAATCGCAAACGTCGGTACTCGTTTTCGATCTCGACAATTTCAAACGGCTGAATGACGAGATGGGACATCAGGCAGGCGATGCCGCCTTGGTCGAGATTGCCCGCCTATGCCGACAGCATCTGCGTCAGAGCGATGTGATTGCCCGTTTTGGTGGCGACGAATTCGTGATTGTCATGCCCGGTACGCATCGTTGCGATGCGCTGGAAATTTCCGAGCGATTGCGCGTGCATGTTCCGATTGTTCTCAGGGAGAATTTGCGCTGCGATGCGACGATCAGCGGCGGCGTCAGCGAGTTCAATGGGCCGGATCGCTTTTCCAGCGACATCCTCAGACGCGCTGACGAGGGGTTGTATCTATCGAAACGAGCGGGTCGCAACCGGGTCTCGGCTCTGTAGCCGCCGGTCGGCGCAACCATTCGCTGCAAAGGTTGGATAATGCGGCGCCAATCTCCGCGTAGGACCGCATCCTGACCCCGCCGACCGTGACATGAAACGTCGCCCGCCGCAGCCGCGCCGATGAAAGAACACGCCGTTCGCCTCTTCCGGTCCGACGTCCGGTCTGGGATAGTGTGCCGAACGAGAAACGTCGAGGCCGGGGAACAAGACATAGGTCGCGACCCCGCTGCCACGACGCACCATCGGGCGCTGCCACGGCGCGCTCGCCACAGGGAGGACGAGAGATGACGAACGCACCGGGGTTCAACACGCTGGCCGTACACGCCGGTGCGCAGCCCGATCCGACGACGGGCGCGCGCGCCACGCCGATCTACCAGACGACCAGCTTCGTCTTCGACGATGCCGACCATGCCGCGTCGCTGTTCGGGCTCCAGTCCTTCGGCAACATCTATACGCGCATCACGAACCCGACACAGGCCGTACTGGAGGAACGCGTCGCGGCGCTGGAGGGTGGGATGGCGGCGCTTGCGGTGGCGTCGGGCCACGCCGCGCAGCTGATCGCGTTTCATACGCTGATGTCGCCGGGCGACAATTTCATTGCTGCGCGCAGGCTTTACGGCGGTTCCATCAACCAGTTCGGACAGGCCTTCAAATCCTTCGACTGGCAGGTGCGGTGGGCCGATACGGCGGCGCCCGAAAGCTTCGAGGCGGAAATCGACGGGCGGACGAAGGCGATCTTCATCGAGAGCCTGGCCAATCCCGGCGGCACCTTCGTCGATATCGAAGCCATTGCCGAGATCGCCCATCGCAATGGCCTGCCGCTGATCGTCGACAACACGATGGCGACGCCGTATCTCGTGCGGCCGATCGAGCACGGCGCCGATATCGTCGTGCATTCGCTGACGAAATTCATGGGCGGCCATGGCAATTCCATGGGCGGCATTCTGGTGGATGGCGGCACCTTCGACTGGTCGGCGTCTGGCAAATATCCGGCACTGTCGGATCCGCGGCCGGACTATAACGGCATGGTGCTGCACACCACCTTCGGCAACATCGCCTTCGCGATCGCAGCCCGCGTGCTCGGCCTGCGCGATCTCGGCCCCGCGATCTCCCCCTTCAACGCCTTCATGCTGCTGACCGGCATCGAGACGCTGCCGCTGCGCATGCAGCGCCACTGCGACAATGCGCTCGTCGTCGCGCGCTATCTCGCCGGGCACGACAAGGTGGCCTGGGTTAATTATGCCGGCCTCGAGAGCGACCCGAACCATGCGCTACAGCAGCGCTATGCACCGCGCGGGGCAGGAGCTGTTTTCACTTTCGGTCTGAAGGGCGGCTATGCCGCGGGCAAGGCCTTTGTGGAAGGCGTCTCGATGCTCTCGCATCTCGCCAATATCGGCGACACCCGCTCGCTCGTCATCCACCCCGCCTCCACCACGCACAGCCAGCTCAACGACGAGCAGCTGGTGTCGGCCGGTGCGGGGCCCGAGGTCGTCCGACTGTCGATCGGCATCGAGGATGCCGCGGATATCGTCGCCGATCTCGAACAATCGCTGGCAAAGGTCTGACGCCGATGGCTGTTTCACTCACGTTCGACATCACCGGCATCCAGCCGGATATCGGCGCTCCGGCGGAGGATCGCCTGATCTCCGGCGACCCGGAATTCCGCACATGGAACATCGAGGAAGCCCCGGGCGGTCTCTACGCCGGCATCTGGGAAGCGACGCCCGGCAAGTGGCGGATCGTCTATGAGGAGTGGGAATACTTCCACATCCTCTCCGGTCACTCCATCGTCACCGGCGACGACGGCCAGACCTTCGACCTGAAGACCGGCGACAGCCTCATCCTCAGGCCCGGCTTCAAGGGAACCTGGGAAGTGCTTGAAACGACTCGCAAGGATTACGTGATCCGGGTTTAATGGGCGTCGGCGCGGCGGAGCTTCACCCCCACGCCAGATCCAGTCGCTCCAGCCCGTGGAAGTGATAGCTGTCCTTGAAAACAGGCGTCTCGGCAAGCCGCAGCGCTGGCAAGCGTTCGAAGAGGATCGGCAGGGACAGCTTGAGTTCCAGCCGGGCGAGCGGCGCGCCGATGCAGAAATGGATGCCGGCGCCGAAGGAGAGGTGGGGGCCTTCGTTGCGGTCCGGGCGAAAGGTCGAGGGATCGCTGAACCGGCGCGGATCGACATTGGCGCCAGCCAGCATGAGGCCGATCCGGTCGCCCTTCTTCAGGGTGATGCCATCTTCGAGCTCGATATCGGACAGAGCATGGCGCTGGAAGATGTGGAGAGGGGCGGCGTATCGCATGCACTCCTCCACCGTCCGCTCCGTGGCGGTGTCGTCGGCGAACAGTGCGGCCGGGTCGGCACCTGTCTGCAGGATGGTCGCGACGGCATTGCCAAGCTGGTGCACGGTCGCCTCATGGCCGGCATTCAGCAGGAGAACGGCGGTCGAGACCAGCTCGTCGTCCGTCAGCCGCTCGCCGTCCTTTTCGGATGTGATCATGTGGGTCAGGAGGTCGTCGGCGGGATTGTCGCGCTTCCAGGCGATGATGCCGCGGAGATAGGCGTCGAACTCGGCCGACGCACGGTTGGCGTCGTGTTCCGTTTCCTCCGAGGGGTTGAACACGTACATCTTCACCATGCGGTGCGACCAGTCGAGCAGGCTCGGCGTCATGTCGAGCGGCACGCCGAGCATGCGCGCGATCACCGTGACGGGCACGATCTCGGCATAGGTTTTCAGGAGTTCGACACGCCCATCTCTCTCGAAACCGTCGATCAGGCGGTGACAGAGCGCAGCGATCTCCGGCCGCAGGGCTTCGACATGCCGTGAAATGAAGGCACGGTTGACGAGCGTGCGCAGACGGGTGTGCGCCGGCGGCTCCAGCTCCAGCAGCGAATGATGCTCCAGCCGGTCGAAATCGGCGAGATGCGGCTTCGGATCGGGGAGGCCCAGCTCCTCGCGCGTCGCCACATGCAGGATCTGGCGGCCGAAGCGGCGGTCGCGCAACAGTGCATTCACCTGGTCGTAGCCCGTGAAGAACCATTGTCCGGGCTCTTCCCAGTAGAAGGCGGGGCAGGCGGCGTGCAGTGCGGCATAGGTCGGCAGCGGATCGCGGTAGAAGGCGGGATCGCGGATATCGAGCCGCACGCGCCGCGTGGCGGCATCGATGATGGCGGGGGACGGGGCGGAGAGCGTGGCAGTCGGCATGGCATGTCCAGTATGGGCGAGGACCGCGGGAATGTTTGCGGTCGGATGCGGTAGAGGAGACCTCGATCGGGAGATAAGGATGCGTCGTCGAGCCTGCGCGCGCCAAACCTCCCGGAATGTTGGTCGTGCGACAGAAGACGGTCCGTATTGCTTGCTTGTCAAGATCAGCCTTTCCGCCCGCACGGTCCTGCCCAACTTTGGGCGGCCCGCTGCGTCACTGGTTTTGTCGTGCGGGTGCATCTGTCGGCGGTCGGTGACGTTCGGAATGCTGCTCTCCGCGCACGGCCGCCGCCTTGTCTTGCGCCACGTCCTCGCTATCTCCAGAGGCACGGACACGACCACCCCGACCCGAAGCATCCAAGAGCCAAGGTGAGCCCCGCCATGTCGCAAAAGCCAGCCAAGCCCACCCGATTCCTGAAAGCCGGTAAGACGGCCGGTGGGTTGCTTGCAGCCCTGCGGGCCCGGCGTGTGCCGCTGCTTGGCCGGGAGGCTTCAGCCAATGCGCGCGATGATGGAGCGCGGGGCGATACGGTGGTCGCCTCCTACAACATTCACAAATGCGTCGGCACCGACAAGCGCTTCGACCCCGGCCGGATCATGGATGTGATCTGCGAAATCGACGCTGATATCATCGCGCTGCAGGAGGCCGACCAGCGCTTCGGCGAGCGGGCAGGGCTTCTCGATCTCGAGCGGCTGCATCGCGATTGCCACCTCCTGTCGGTGCCGATTGCGGCTTTCTCGCCGAAGGGCCATGGCTGGCACGGAAACCTGCTGCTGGTGCGCGAAGGGGCCGTCGCCAAGGTCAGCCAGCTGAAGCTGCCGGGCGTCGAACCGCGCGGTGCGCTGGTGGTGGATCTCGACCTGAAGCATGGTCCGCTGCGCATCATCGCCGCCCATTTCGGTCTGTTGCGGCATTCCCGTGGCCAGCAGGCGCGCGCCATTCTCGCGGCCATCGAGGAGGCCGAGGAGCGTCCGACGCTGCTGATCGGTGACCTCAACGAATGGCGGATCGGCAAGCGCTCGGCGCTATCGCTGCTCAGCCCCATCTTCGACCATTCGATTTCGGCCGTCCCCAGCTTCCCCTCGCGCTACCCGCTGCTGGCGCTTGACCGGGTGATGGGCAGCCCGCATACGCTGGTGACGCATGTGGAGGTGCACAACTCGACTCTCTCGCGCGTCGCATCCGACCATCTGCCGCTGAAGGCGCATATCGATCTGCAGGCGGCGCTTTCGACCCGGAAGGACCTCGCTGAGGGGGCCGCACCCCAGACCGAGACGATTTCGACGGACACGACGTTGCAGGCCCGATAGGCACCCGTGACGATCCCGACTGCCAGACCCACCCAGAGGCCCGCGTCCGCTCCATGAAATGGCTGATCATCTCCCTTGCGATCCTGGCGGTGCTGGCAGCGCTCGGCACCATCTACGTCTATGGCCGCTTCGGCCGGCATCTCTATGGCCAGCCGGCAAAGGCGATCGAGCCCGTGGAGGGGCAGACGGAAATCGACCGGGAGAGCGTGCCACTGCTCGCAGGGAAAGACGGGCAGAGCGCTGTCACGCTCGTATCCGACAACCTGGATGCATTTTCCGTTCGCGCCATCTCGGCCCGCAGGGCAGGGCGCAGCCTCGATCTGCAATATTACTACTGGCGGCGCGACCTCACCGGGCGGCTCCTGGCCGGAGAGGTGCTGGCCGCGGCCGATCGCGGCGTGAAGGTGCGCCTGCTGCTGGACGACATCAATGCCGGGCTGCACGACCGCTTCTGCCTGGCGCTGGACGCGCATGAGAACATTCAGGTGCGGCTGTTCAACCCCAGCCGCGCGCGCAACGACCGCTTCCGCCGGGGGCTGGAAATGATGCTGCGGCCACTGCGCGCGACGCGGCGCATGCACAACAAGACCTGGATTGCCGACGGCCGCGTCGTCATCGCCGGCGGACGCAATATCGGCGACGCGTATTTCGATGCGGCCGAGCAGGCGAATTTCCGCGATCTGGACATGTGGATGCTTGGACCGATCGCTCACGAGGCGGCCAGCGTCTTCGACGACTACTGGAACAGCTCCATGGTGCTGCCGATCGGTTCGCTGCGCACTCCGCATCGCCACTACCTGCCGCGTTTGCGCCGCAAGCTCGCCAAGCTCGCGCGCGGCAAGGGTGGCCGGCACTATCTCGGCCATGTGGAGCAGGCAGAAGCCGAGTCCGGGCTCTTTCACGGCAGCGGCGAGCTCAGGTTCACCGGCGATATCACCATCAAGGCCGATCCGCCGGAAAAGGCGCATCTGGAGCGCCGCCAGAACTGGCTCATGCAGGAACTGCTGCCGCATATCACGGCGGCCGGGCAAAGCGTCAAGATCATCTCGCCCTATTTCATCCCCGGCGCCGATGGCGTGAAGGAGCTGTGCGGACTGGTGGCGAAGGGCGTCGATGTGGCGATCCTTACCAACTCACTCGCCGCGACCGACGTTGCCGCCGTGCACGGTGCCTACGCCAACTACCGTCGCAAGCTCGTGGCGGCCGGCGTGACGCTCTATGAGCTGAAGGCGGTGCAGGAGGCGACGGAAACGCAGCGCATCTCGCTTTTCGGATCGCGCGGCGCGAGCCTCCATACCAAGGCCTTCACCATCGACGGCAAGGGTGCCTTCGTCGGCTCCATGAATTTCGATCCGCGCTCGGCCTCACTCAACACCGAGATGGGCGTGCTCTTCACGTGCCCGTCTCTGGTGGCCGACGTCGATGCGATCTTCGCGCTCGAAACCCATCCGGGCACGAGTTTCCGGCTTTCGCTCGAGAAGGGCAAGCTCTGCTGGAACGACGAGGCGCAACACTGCTCGCGTATGCTGGAACGTGAGCCGGATGCCGGTTTCTGGCGCCGGGTGACGGCCGCGATCATCGGCTACCTTCCCATCGAATCCCAGCTCTGACGCCACTTTCGGGCAAGCGGCTCTCGTTAACGTTATAGATGGCAGCCGACTTGAAGTGCCTACCTCTGACACTCTATGTAAAGGGGCAGAGATATTCGAATGATTCCGATACGCGAAGTGTTCGCGCATTCATGAGACGAAGGGCTGACATGACAAATCCCGTTGATACCGCTATGGCGCTCGTGCCGATGGTCGTCGAGCAGACCAACCGTGGCGAACGCTCCTACGACATTTTTTCGCGCCTCCTGAAGGAGCGCATCATCTTCCTCACCGGCCCTGTGGAAGATCATATGGCAACGCTGGTCTGCGCCCAGCTTCTCTTCCTCGAGGCTGAAAACCCGAAGAAGGAAATCGCGATCTACATCAACTCGCCGGGCGGCGTGGTGACGGCCGGCATGGCCATCTACGATACGATGCAGTTCATCAAGCCGGCCGTATCGACGCTCTGCGTCGGTCAGGCGGCGTCCATGGGCTCGCTGCTTCTGGCCGCTGGCCACAAGGACATGCGCTTCTCCACGCCGAACGCCCGTATCATGGTGCACCAGCCCTCCGGCGGGTTCCAGGGTCAGGCCTCCGACATCGAGCGTCATGCCCGCGACATCCTGAAGATGAAGCGCCGCCTGAACGAGGTGTACGTCAAGCATTGCGGACGGACCTATGAGGAGGTTGAACAGACGCTTGATCGTGACCACTTTATGACCTCTGATGAGGCCCTCGCTTGGGGCGTGATCGACAAGGTCATCACCTCTCGCGAGGCGATGGAAGCAGCCGTCGAAAGTTGATCATGGCTTTTGTGTCGCAAATGATGCATTTGTGACACAATTGTAACTTTCAAGGGTCTTTATCCCGAGACCAAAGCCGTTACTATCGACCGTTAATGCTATGTTGAGTTCTCGCAATCTAGCATCCGGTTTTTCGGTGGGAGATAAGTTGCCGCCGGTGCGCGCGAAAGCGCCGCCGGTTCGTACTCCCGGAAGCAAAGCACATTGACGCCGAACGGCGCGACAGTCTGCGGAGCGGTTTGAGTGGTTCGTTGCGTCCCGCAGGGGACGCGCGGCGTGCTGGAAGGAAAGTGAAATGAGCAAAGTCAGCGGCAGCAGCGGCGGTGACTCCAAGAATACCCTTTATTGTTCCTTCTGCGGCAAGAGCCAGCACGAAGTCCGGAAGCTGATTGCCGGACCGACCGTTTTCATCTGCGATGAATGCGTCGAACTGTGCATGGATATCATCCGCGAGGAGAACAAGACCTCGATGGTGAAATCCCGCGATGGCGTTCCCACGCCGCAGGAAATCATCAAGGTTCTCGACGAATACGTGATCGGCCAGCAGCAGGCCAAGCGCATTCTGTCGGTCGCCGTCCACAACCATTACAAGCGCCTGGCGCATTCGGCCAAGGGCAGCGACATCGAGCTGGCCAAGTCGAACATCATGCTCGTCGGCCCCACCGGCTGCGGCAAGACCTATCTCGCCCAGACGCTGGCCCGCATCATCGACGTGCCCTTCACCATGGCCGATGCGACGACGTTGACCGAAGCCGGTTATGTCGGCGAGGATGTCGAAAACATCATCCTGAAGCTGCTTCAGTCGGCCGACTACAATGTCGAGCGCGCCCAGCGCGGCATCGTCTATATCGACGAAGTCGACAAGATCTCGCGCAAGTCCGACAACCCCTCGATCACCAGGGACGTCTCGGGCGAAGGCGTGCAGCAGGCGCTTCTGAAGATCATGGAAGGCACGGTCGCCTCCGTTCCTCCGCAGGGTGGACGCAAGCATCCGCAGCAGGAATTCCTGCAGGTGGACACGACCAACATCCTGTTCATCTGCGGCGGCGCCTTCGCCGGCCTCGACAAGATCATCTCCGCCCGTGGCGAGAAGACGTCGATCGGCTTTGGTGCGTCGGTCAAGTCTCCCGAAGACCGCCGTGTCGGCGAAGTCCTGCGCGAGTTGGAGCCGGAAGACTTGGTGAAGTTCGGCCTCATCCCCGAATTCATCGGCCGTCTGCCTGTGCTGGCGACGCTCGAGGATCTCGACGAATACGCGCTGATCCAGATCCTGTCGGAGCCGAAGAACGCCCTGATCAAGCAGTATCAGCGCCTGTTCGAAATGGAAGACGTGGAACTGACCTTCCACGAGGACGCGCTGCGCGAAATCGCCAAGCGCGCCATCATCCGCAAGACCGGCGCCCGCGGGCTTCGCTCGATCATGGAGAAAATCCTGCTCGACACGATGTTCGAACTGCCGACGCTCGAAGGCGTCCGCGAAGTCGTCATCTCCGACGAAGTCGTCAAAGGCTCAGCCCGCCCGCTCTACATCTACTCGGAGCGCACGGACGAGAAGGCCAACGTTTCGGCCTGATGTGATTTGAAGAATGAAGGAAGGGGGCCCGCAGCGATGCGGGCCCTTTTTCGTTGGGTGGAGAGATATGGGCTGGGACTTGCGGCTACGGCGGGCAAGATGACGTTCAAGCCCCATCTCAACTGCTGGCATTGGCAACAGGCCGGCAACCTGTCGAAATCGTTGAGCATGTCCACTCCCTCATTCCGCCATTGCTAAATCACCCCGGCAGCGCGATGATATGACGGTTTCGTGTCTTGGGCCGGTGGTTCGAATCATGAGGCTTGAGGTCGCGCGGCAAGGTCCGCGACAGTCACGTAGCCTCTACTGTGCGATACGCTTCGATTGCCGTTGGGTCAGGCCGTCGAAGGGTTGAAAACGGGTCTCGCAACCTCCACTTCTGACAGTGGAAAAAGTGATGACCGGAAGCACCCTTGACGTGCTTCGGGTAACGCTCCCGGAAACGGGACGGAAAGGAAATGACATGACGAACAAAACGTCTCCGGCAGCCGAGAGCGGGACCTTCCCAGTCCTTCCCCTGCGTGACATCGTGGTGTTCCCCCATATGATCGTGCCCCTCTTCGTGGGTCGCGAAAAGTCGATCCGTGCCCTGGAAGAGGTCATGGGTACCGATAAGCAGATCATGCTTGCGACCCAGATCAACGCCGGCGACGACGATCCGGAGCCCTCTGCGATCTACCAGATCGGCACCATCGCCAACGTCCTGCAATTGCTGAAGCTGCCCGACGGCACTGTAAAGGTGCTGGTCGAAGGCCGCTCGCGCGCGGAAATCGACGGCTATACGCGCCGTGAGGAATTCTACGAGGCGATGGCGCATCCGCTGGCGGAGCCTGCCGAGGACCCGGTCGAGATCGAGGCGCTGTCGCGTTCGGTCGTTTCCGAGTTCGAGAGCTATGTGAAGCTCAACAAGAAGATTTCGCCCGAGGTCGTCGGTGCCGCCAGCCAGATCGAGGACTACTCGAAGCTGGCCGATACGGTTGCGTCGCACCTCTCCATCAAGATCGTCGAAAAGCAGGAAATGCTGGAAACGACGAGCGTGAAGGGGCGTCTGGAAAAGGCGCTCGGCTTCATGGAAGGCGAGATCTCGGTTCTCCAGGTCGAGAAGCGCATCCGCTCGCGCGTCAAGCGCCAGATGGAGAAGACCCAGCGCGAATACTATCTGAACGAACAGATGAAGGCGATCCAGAAGGAGCTCGGCGACGGCGAGGAAGGCCGCGACGAGATGGCCGAACTGGAAGACAAGATCAACAAGGCCAAGCTCTCCAAGGAAGCGCGGGAAAAAGCCGACGCCGAGATGAAGAAGCTGCGCCAGATGAGCCCGATGTCGGCGGAAGCCACCGTCGTGCGCAACTATCTGGACTGGCTGACGGGCATTCCGTGGAACAAGAAGTCGAAGGTCAAGACCGATCTCAATGCCGCCGAGAAGGTGCTTGAGCTCGATCACTTCGGTCTCGACAAGGTCAAGGAGCGCATCGTCGAGTATCTGGCCGTGCAGGCGCGTTCGCAGAAGATCAAGGGTCCGATCCTTTGCCTCGTCGGTCCTCCGGGCGTCGGCAAGACCTCGCTCGCCCGCTCGATCGCCAAGGCAACCGGCCGCGAATACATCCGCATGGCACTGGGCGGCGTTCGTGACGAGGCCGAGATCCGCGGCCACCGCCGCACCTATATCGGTTCGATGCCCGGCAAGGTCATCCAGTCGATGAAGAAGGCGAAGAAGTCCAACCCGCTCTTCCTGCTCGATGAAATCGACAAGATGGGCCAGGACTTCCGTGGCGATCCGTCGTCGGCCCTGCTCGAGGTGCTCGATCCGGAACAGAACGCAACGTTCATGGACCACTATCTGGAGGTCGAATACGACCTCTCGAACGTGATGTTCATCACGACGGCGAACACGCTGAACATTCCGGCACCCCTGATGGACCGCATGGAAGTCATTCGTATTGCCGGCTACACGGAAGAGGAGAAGCTGGAAATTGCCAAGCGGCACCTCCTGCCGAAGGCCATCGCCGACCACGCCCTGAAGCCCGCCGAATTCTCGGTGACGGACGGTGCGCTGATGGCGGTGATCCAGACCTACACCCGTGAGGCAGGCGTCCGCTCCTTTGAGCGCGAACTGATGAAGCTCGCCCGAAAGGCGGTCACCGAAATCCTCAAGGGCAAGGCCACCAGCATCCAGGTGACGGCCGAGAACATCAACGACTATCTGGGCGTTCCGCGCTTCCGCCATGGCGAAGCCGAGCGCACCGACCAGGTGGGCGTGGTCACGGGTCTGGCCTGGACCGAGGTCGGCGGTGAACTGCTGACGATCGAAGGCGTGATGATGCCCGGCAAGGGCCGCATGACGGTGACGGGCAACCTGAAGGACGTGATGAAGGAATCGATTTCGGCGGCGGCCTCTTATGTCCGCTCGCGCGCCATCGACTTCGGCATCGAGCCGCCGCGTTTCGACACGAGCGACATCCACGTCCATGTTCCCGAAGGGGCGACCCCGAAGGACGGTCCGTCGGCCGGCGTGGCGATGGCAACGGCCATCGTCTCGATCATGACGGGCATTCCGGTCGACAAGAATGTGGCCATGACGGGTGAAATCACCCTGCGCGGCCGGGTTCTGCCCATCGGCGGTCTGAAGGAAAAACTGCTCGCGGCGCTTCGCGGCGGGATCAAGAAGGTGCTTATTCCGGAAGAAAACGCCAAGGATCTGGCGGAGATTCCGGACAATGTGAAGAACAACATGGAGATCATCCCGGTGTCGATGGTCGGTGACGTCCTGAAGCACGCTCTGGTCCGCATGCCGGAAGCCATCGAATGGGATCCGTCAAAGAACGTTACGCCGGTGAAAGTCGCGGCCGATACGGATGAAACGACGACGGGCTTCGCCCATTGATAACGCCTTCCGGGAGGGCGGTAACACCGCTTTCCCGGAGACGCGTCAACAGGCGGCGGGACTGATTCTCAGGCCTGATGAGGGTGTCTTCGCACCGTTGTTCATCGCTTAAACAGTGGAAGACCGGCCCTTGAGCCGGTCTTTTTTCGTAAAATGCACCGCAAAGCCTTGCATTTCCGGGCATTCGGCGCGATTGGGTTGCCAAGGCGACCGCTGCGACGATGGCGCGGCCGCCCGAAAACAAGTCGTTTCGGACCAAGTTGAAAGGGTGGAAACATGAACAAGAATGAGCTCGTATCGGCTGTTGCCGAAAAGGCCGGCATCACGAACAAAGAGGCAGCTACGTCTGTCGAAGCATTGTTCGACGTGATCCAAGGTGAACTGAAGAACGGCGGCGACGTTCGCCTCGTCGGCTTCGGCAACTTCACCGTGAGCCGCCGCGAAGCCTCCAAGGGCCGCAACCCCTCCACCGGCGCGGAAGTCGATATCCCTGCTCGCAACGTTCCGAAGTTTGCGGCCGGCAAGGGCCTCAAGGACGCTGTGAACTCCTAAGGCATATCTGGACGAAGCGGCTCGCTTCGCCTTGCCATGGTCACAGCCGAGCGCCGCGCATCCCTTTTGGGGATGCCGTCTGGCTGCTCGATCACCATAAAGCGCTGCGGCGCAAGAGGGGACGGCTCACGCCGCGCTCCTCACCTTCAGGCCCGGGTTTTCCCGGGCCTTTTTCGTCTCTGTCATTCCTCTGTCATGCGGGCGCTTCACAAACTCCGGGATTGTGCCGCGCGCGTCGATGCAAGCGGCCACGCGGCTCGAACCGCCGTGTGAACGCCGAGGGGATGTCTCATGAAAACCGTATCCGTCACCGCCGCACTCGCGGCCCTGCTTGCGACTTCTGTCGCCGGCAGTGCTTATGCCGAGCCCGTCTTCAACCGCATCTCGTCCTTCGCCGTCGCGGACAATCTGCCGGCAGCCATCGACCGCAAGACCGTAACCTCGGCGGAGATCGTCACCGCGACGGAGGACGGCAACACGCTGATCTATTCCGACAGCCCGCTGAAGGCGATCGGCTTCATCGACATCACGGATGCCGCGGCGCCCAAGGCCGGCGGCATCGTTTCCTTCGACGGTGAGCCGACATCGGTCACGGTGGCCGGCACCAAGGCGCTCGTCGCCGTCAACACGAGCCCCGACCGCGCCAACCCGTCGGGCATGCTCGCCGCCGTCGATATTGCGGGCCGTACGGTCACGTCGAGCTGCGAACTCGGCGGCCAGCCCGATTCGGTCGCGGTCAACAAGGACCGGACGCTCGCAGTCATCGCCATCGAGAACGAGCGCGACGAGAAGGTGAACGATGGAGCGCTGCCGCAGATGCCGGCCGGCGACCTCGTCATCGTCAAGCTCAACGACGGCGTGCCGGACTGCGCCACGATCCGCCACGTCTCGCTGACGGGTCTCGCTGCTGTCGGGGGAGACGATCCGGAGCCGGAATTCGTCTCATTCAACGGCAAGGATCAGATCGCGCTGACCCTGCAGGAGAACAACCATATCGTCATTCTCGACGGCCGCTCGGGCGCAATCGTCTCGCATTTCTCGGCCGGAACGGTGGATCTCGACAAGGTCGACACCAAGCGCGACGGCAAGCTCTCCTTCACCGGATCGCTGAAGGGCGTGCCCCGGGAACCGGACGCCGTGAAGTGGCTGGATGACGAGCGACTGGTCGTGGCGAACGAGGGCGACTGGAAGGGCGGTTCGCGCAGCTTCACCATCTTCGACACCAGCGGCAAGGTGCTCTACGAGGCCGGTGCAAGCTTCGAACATGCCGCCGCCGCCATCGGGCACTATCCCGAGAAGCGCTCTGCTGCCAAGGGCATCGAGCCGGAGGGTCTGGAAGCTGCGACGTTCGGGCAAGACCGGCTGTTCTTCGTGCTGGCCGAGCGCGCCTCGCTCGTCGGCGTCTACAAGGATACGGGTGCCGAGCCGCAACTGCTGCAGCTTCTGCCCTCGGGCATCTCGCCGGAAGGCGGCGTCGCCATTCCCGGCCGCAATCTGCTGGTGACCGCTAACGAGGCCGATCTGGTCGAGGACGGTGCGGCGCGCTCGCATGTGATGATCTACGAGCGCAAAGAGGGCAAGCCGGCCTATCCGCAGATCCGCTCCGTGGAGAAGGACGGCGTACCGATCGGCTTCGGCGCCCTGTCGGGCCTATCGGTTGTTCCAGGCCAGCCCGGCAAGCTCTATGCGGTCAGCGACTCGGTCTATGGCGCCGAACCGCGCATCTTCACCATCGACACCACCAAGAGCCCGGCCGAGATCACCGACGCCCTGACAGTCACCCGCGATGGCGCCCCGGCGCAGAAGCTCGATATCGAGGGCATCGTCGCGACAGGCGATGGCTTCTGGCTCGCCTCCGAAGGCAATTCCGACAAGCTGGTGCCGCACGCGCTTTATCAGGTGAATGCCAAGGGCCAAATCAAGAAGGAGATCGCCCTGCCGGAAGTTCTGCGCGCGGGCGAGACCCGATTCGGCTTCGAAGGCATCACGGTGACGGGTAAGGGCGACGACACGACGCTGTGGATGGCCGTGCAGCGCGAATGGAAGGACGACGAGAAGGGCTTCGTCAAGCTCGTCTCCTACAAGCCCAAGTCCGAGGAATGGGGCGCCGTGCGCTATCCGCTGGAAAAGAAGGGTGAGGGCTGGGTCGGCCTCTCCGAGATCACCGTTCACGGCGACTATGCCTATGTCATCGAGCGCGACAACCTCGTCGGCCAGGCGGCAAAGCTGAAGAAGATCTATCGCGTGGCGCTGACCGAGCTGAAGCCCGCCAAGCTCGGCGGCGCGCTGCCGGTCGTCGCCAAGGAAGAGTTCCGCGATCTGCTTCCGGACCTGAAGACGCTGAACGGCTATGTTCTCGACAAGGTCGAGGGCTTCGCGGTTGATGAAACCGGCACGGGCTTCGTCGTCACCGACAATGACGGCGTGGACGACAGCTCGGGCGAGACGATGTTCTGGAGCATCGGCAAGATCGACGCGATGTAACGAGAAGCGTCCCGGTAACGCCGGGGTCTACGACGTCGGGCCTGCGTGCAGCAGGTCCGACATCCGAAGGTCGATGTTATAGGGTGTCAGTGTGCGGCCCTCAGGCTTCTGCGGCCGCTGCCGGCCTGACGGCCTCTTCCTGCTCGCGCCGCTCGCGGATCTCGTCGGTGCGGCGGACGAGCTTGCTGACGATCTCATGCAACTGGTCGAGCTGTTCGTCATCGAGCGCCGAGAAGATTTCCTCGATCAGCTGCTTGCGCGGGTGCTCGGCAGCCTCCAGCGCGATGCGCCCGACATCGGTGATCGAAACTATCTTCGCACGGCGATCCTCGGGGTCCGGCTGACGCGCCACCAGCTTGTCGCGCTCCAGCCCGTCGATCGCCTCGGTGACGGTGCGCGGTGCGAAATTGAGTGCACAGGCGATATCCGTCGAGCGGCAGGGGCCGAGCTTGTTCAGGAAGAATAGGAATTTGCTGCGGGCCAGCGACACGCCTTCTTCCGTCATCGACTGGTTGATGAGCCGATGAACGCGGTGATAGAGCTCGAACAGCTTGTCGGAGACGTCGAAGGTCGTTTTCATAGATTGGAGATGGACGTTCTGAGGGCCCATGTCAAATCCCATCACGGGGATGTCAAGGCAGGTCGCGCGAAACCCGGCGGCGGTGTCGGAAGCGCCACAGACATTGGGACGGGGCTCGCTTGGTCAGTTCCGCGTTGATCTTGCCACAGCTGCACGACGCCGTGGAAAGACGGGGCCGCTCAGGCCGAAACGATTGACGTTGATGCATCGGCGGGCCCATGGTCGGGCATGGCTTTCCGCTTCGTTCACACCGCAGACCTTCACCTTGATTCTCCCCTCCGCAGTCTGGCGCTTCGCAACGGCGAACTTGCCGAGCATGTCCGCGGCGCGACCCGTGCGGCGCTGACGGCCATCGTCGATCTTTGTATCGCGGAGGCGGTCGATGCGCTTCTGATCGCGGGCGATCTCTATGACGGGTCGCAGACCTCGATGAACACAGCGCTGTTCCTGATGAGCGAGATGCGCCGGCTGGAGGTCGCCGGGGTGCGCGTCTTCGTCATTCGCGGCAATCACGACAACCAGTCCGCCATCCGCCGCGAGCTGACCTTTCCGGACAACGTGCATGTGTTCTCCAACCGCACGAAATCGGTAAAGGCGGCGACGCTACCGGATGGCCGCGCCGTCTACATTCACGGGATCGGCTTCGACCAGCCGCACGCGCCGGACAGTCTCCTGCCGTCCTTCCCGGGTCCGCAGGCAGACAGCATCAATATCGGCATGCTGCATACGAGCCTTGCCGGCGCGCCGGGGCACGATCTCTACGCGCCCTGTAGCGTCGCGGAGCTTGCCGCACATGGCTTCGATTACTGGGCGCTTGGCCATGTCCATCATCGCCTCGTGCACAGCGAAGCGCCGCTGATCGTCATGCCCGGCATGCCGCAGGGCAGGGATATCAACGAAGCGGGCGCGAAGAGCGTAACGCTGGTGACCATCGAGGCCGCCGGGGAGATCCACCATGCCGAGCGCCGGATCGGCGGCGCCGTGTTCGAGCGGGCGACGATCGACCTCACAGGCATCACGGAATGGCGCGAGCTTCTGGCCCGCATCAGCGACGATCTCGCGCGCCGCGTGGCAGCGGCCGGTGCCGAACAGCTGATCCTGCGGCTGCACCTGACAGGCGCCACGCCGCTTGCCTTCCGCCTGAAGCGCGATCCGGCCTTTCTGATGGATGAGGTGACGGGCCTTGCCAACGCCTTGCCGGGCTGCTGGGTGGAGAAGATCGAGATCGACTGCCATGCGCCGGAGATGGTTGGTGAGGCGGATCCCGGTCTCGACCCTGCAGCCGAACTCTCGGCGCTGATCCATAGCGATGTGCTCGCCTCGCACGGGTTCCGCCAGCAGGCGGCCGATCTCATGGCTGAGCTTCTGGGCCAGCTGCCGCGCGAGTTGCGG
Organism: Ferranicluibacter rubi; assembly: GCF_011603255.1. Lineage (GTDB taxonomy): Bacteria > Pseudomonadota > Alphaproteobacteria > Rhizobiales > Rhizobiaceae > Ferranicluibacter > Ferranicluibacter rubi. Next base: position 255,901 of record NZ_JAANCM010000002.1, read on the forward strand.
GAAACCTTCGGAACGGACGAGGCGACCGTTGCAGCGCTTCTGGCCGATATCGCCCGCGACGGCAGCGACGAGGTGCTGGCGCATGTGCGGGCCGGCGAGGGAGGTCACTGATGCGTCTTTCCGCACTCGATCTCGTCCGCTACGGCAAATTCACCGGAAAGCAGCTCGATTTCGGCAAGGCCCGACCGGGCAAGCCGGATCTGCATCTGGTCTACGGCCCGAACGAAGCGGGAAAATCGACGCTGTTTTCTGCCGTGCTCGACCTGTTCTTCGGTATCCCAGCAACGAGCCCATACGGATTTTTGCATCCCTATCCGGCAATGCGTATTGGAGCTACGGTTGAGCTTGGAGGGCGCGAATACGCGTTGAACAGGGTTAAGCGGCTAAAGAACTCGCTTATCGACAGTCATGATCAGCCGCTATCCGAAACGCTTTTCGCACAGGCTTTCGGGACCGTTGATCGGGCTACATACCAAGTGATGTTTTCGCTCGACGACATTAGCATCGAAAAGGGCGGCGAGAGCATCCTCCGGAGCGAAGGCGAGCTTGGGTCTCTGCTGTTCTCCGCCAGTTCGGGGCTGCCGGACCTGACCGGCGTCATGGCCGACCTCAAGGGCCGCACGGATGCCTTCTATCGTCCGCAGGCGCGCAAGCACCGGCTGGCGGAGTTGAAGGCCGAGCTGGACGCGCTGAAGGACGAGCGCGCTGCCATCGATGTCAGCCAGCGCGAATACACGGCGCTGCGCAAGACGCGGGATCTGGCGACGGAGCGGCACGCAGCGGCGCTTGCCGCCCGCGCCGGGCTGCGCGTCCAGTGGGACGGGGCGAAGGCAAAGCTAGACGGCCTGCCGCTCCTTCTGCGGCTGCGGGCGCTGCGCAGCGAGCTGGCGACGCTGAGCGACCTGCCGGACCCGCCTTCTGTCTGGCACCAGATGTTGCCCGAGTTGATGCGGGCGGAAACCGAGATCGGCACGCGTCTGACGCAGATCGCGGCGGACATCGCCCGCCGCACGCAGGAGCGCGACCTGCTCGCGCGCGACGAGGCCGTGCTTGCGCTGCGCGCCGACCTGCACCATCTGGAAAGCTCGGGGCTGGAAGCCCGCTACCGCACGGCAGCGCAGGACATGCCCTCCCGCACGCAGGAGAGGGCGGCGGTTTCCGCCGATCTCGCCGCGCGGCTGCTGCAACTCGGCCGGACGACAGACGAGGACCCCGCGGCGCTGCTCATTCCGGCAGCGACCATCGGCAAGCTGCGAGCGCTCGCCGAGACGCATGCACGCCTGACCGAGCGGCAGGAGGCGGCCCGTCGGGAGCGCGCATCGACCGAGGTCGCCCATCGCGAGGCGCTGGAGCGTGCCGAGACGCTTGGCGACAAGACGGCAGGGCAGGCGCCCACGATGCCGACGACGAGCGATCCGCAGGCGCTGTCCGACCTGCTGCGCGCTCTGCGGCGCGAGGACTTTCCGCTGCGGCAGAAGGCGGCGCGCGAGGAGCTGGCGCGGCTGGAGGACCTTCTGGCCGACCAGCTTGCAGCTCTGCCGGGTCGACACGATGCCGAGAGCCTCGCGCTCGCGCCTGTCCCGGTGGAGGGCGATCTGGCCGACTGGTCGTTCAAGACCGAGACGTCGAGCGAGCGCCTGCGCCGGCTCGACGAGCGCCGCGGGGAGATCGCGCTGCAAATGGCCACCGCGCAAGCCGAGCGCGATACGCTGCTGGTGCAGGCGGAGTTTGCCGATGATGCGCGGGTTGGGGCGCTGCGCCTTGCGCGCGATGCAGCCTGGCGAGCGCATCGGGATACGCTGACGCCGGACACGGCCGACCACTTCGCAAGCGCGCTCGACAAGGACGACCAGGCGAGCGCCCTGCGGCTGACCCAGACCGAACACATCGCCCGCAGCCGCGCTCTGGCGGTGACGATCGCCGACCTGAACGCGCGACAAACGGCGTACGACCAGCAACGCGCGGAACTGCTCGCGGAGCGCAGCACGCTCGATGCCGCCATTGCCGCAGCGGCGGCGGCCTGCAATCTCCCGGCAGACCTGTCGCTGGCGCGGCTGGAGGACTGGCTGCAACGCCGGCTGAAGGTGCTGGAAACGCGCGCCGCCTTGCGTGCTATGCGCCAGAAACTCGCCCAGGCGGATGCCGACGAGGTGCGTGCCATGAGCCGGCTGGCCACAGCGTTCGGGGATGGGACCTCGCTGCCGCACGATTTCGAGACAGCGCTGGCCTTTGGCGAGCGCGTGTTGACGGCAGCACAGGCCGAGGCGGCCGAGGGGCGCACGCTTCTGGAAAACCTGAAGCGGATGGAAGCGGCGCTCGCATCGCGGCGTGTCGATGCGGATGCGGCCGATGCCGCGATGGCGGCATGGGCGGACAGTTGGAGGGAGTGCCTCGCTGGCCTCTGGCTTGCGCCTGACGGCGCAGTGCCGGGCCCGGCCGAAGTGATGCCGACGCTGGCGGTGCTTGCCGAGATCGATCGTCTCGTGCAGCGCCGCAGCGATTTCGACCACCGTATCCAAGCTATGGGCCGCGATCAGACCGCGTTCGCAACCGTCATCGCCAGCTGCTGCGCGCAGCTGGATCTGACAATGGGCGACGATCCGCTGGCGATCTTCACAGCCCTGCAACAGCGGGTCGCGAGCGCCGAACATGTGGAGACGTTGTTCGACCGTCTGTCGCAGGAGCTGGAGGAGCGCGAACGCGAGGCGCAGGTACTGGCCGAGGCCGGAGAGCGGCACGAGGCCGGCAAGCGCGATATGCTCGCCTTCTTCGGCTGCACGGAACTCGGCGATGTCGCAGCCCACCTGGAAACGGCAAAGACCCGGACGCGGCTGCGCGAACGCATCGCGGAAACCGAGGCCGACCTTGCCGCACGCCTGCGCGTCGGCACAGCGGAGGAGGCCGAGATGGTTCTCGTCGCGCTGGACGAGGATGGACTTCGCCAAGAGGCTGCCGAACTCGCCGCGCGCCACGATGAGGCCGACCGGATGGTGCAGGATCGCCACGCCGAACTGCGCGACGCCGAACGCGGGCTTGAGAAGGCCGCAGGCGACGACGCGGCCGCCCATATCGAGGAGCGCCGGCGCACGGTGCTTGCCGATATCGAGGAACAGGCGCTCGCCTATCTCCGGCTGCGCTCTGGCCTGCTCGCCGCCGACATGGCGCTGCGCCTCTACCGGGAGCGGCATCGCAGCGCGATGATGCAGCGGGCCTCCACGGCCTTCGCCACCATCAGCGGCGGGGAATATGAGGGCCTTTCGACCGAGATGGAGAAGGGGGCGGAGTTCCTCCTGGTTCGCTCTGCCACCGGCGCGACGAAGCTTGCGAAGGACCTGTCGAAAGGCACGCGCTTTCAGCTCTATCTTGCACTGCGCATGGCCGGCTTCCACGAGATCAGCGCCCAGCGCGAGGCCTTGCCCTTCATCGCCGACGATATCATGGAGACCTTCGACGACGCCCGCGCCTTCCACGCCTTCCGTCTGATGGCGGATATGGCGGGTGTCGGCCAGGTCATCTACCTGACCCATCACGAACACCTCTGCGAGATCGCCCGCAAGGCCTGCCCGGATGTGGTGTTGCACCGGCTTTGAGAACATGCAGACGCCGGCGGCCGGTCACGTCCCGCGCCGGACTTGCGGGCGGATGGCATCAGGCACTATAGGGATGCACCGTGCCGGCATTCATCTCCATGGCTGCCGTGGACGATAGTCCCGCTTCGACGCTATCGCTCACGGCATTGGCGACGAGGCGGAGACGGCAAAGGGGAAACCGGAGCACGCTTGCGTGGCGGGCTTTTCTCATTCGAGTGGCCATTCGGGCCGGAGGCAGCGATGAACAATTTCCATGTCGGCCAGAAGGTCGTCTGTATCGACGACAAGTTCAAGAACGTCTCGATCGACCAGCTGATCCGCAAGGGCGAGATCTACACGATCCGCTGGGTCGGCCCGTATAGCCATTACATCGACGGCGAGTTCATTGGCGTGAAGCTGGAAGAAATCAACCGTGGCAATGACGACGGCCCGGAAGGCTACGGCGCTGCCGACATGCCCTATCGCGCAACACGGTTCCGCCCGCTGCTGAAGGATCGCCTGTCGTCGCTGAAGAACCTGCTGGCTCCGACTCCGAAGGGCGAAACGCCGTATTCGCCGCCGGCTCCCGAAGAGCCGAAGCGCGCTGCGCCGAAGCGGGAAAAGGAAAAGGTCGATACCTGAGGAGCACGCGGCCCGCGCCTATCGTCGGGCCGCATGTCATTTCATCGCTGCTGTTTGCGGCGGTCGCTATCCTGCAGGAGATCCTGCAGCGCGGCTTCGCTGATCATGCCGCACTGGAAGACGTGAATTCTGCGCGCCGCCGCGACGTCACCCGTTTCGGCGCCGGCCGTGCAATGGTCCTCGAAGACGCGCTCCAGCGCATGCCCGCCGCGAAGGGCATGCCGAGCGTCCGGGTGTCTGTCGGCACCAAGACCGAAATCCCTTGTGGGCATGATGATCTCCACGGGTTTGACTGGCATGCGATTGTACAGGACAGATCGTCCTTGGCGATTCCCAGAACTGGCCTATCAATCATCATAGAGCCGATGAATTTTCCGAAGCGTTCTGAAAGATACTACGTGACGGCGATGACGCGGAAATGACCGTTTCGTGACATTGCAAGTGCGCCGGGAGCGTACCGCAGGAAGGGCGTCAGAGTGCCGCCGTCAGCAGACGCCTGACATCGCCGACATCGAACGGTTTTTGCAGGACCGGCGCCGAAATGCCGGAGCCATCAAGGCCTGCCGCGCCATAGCCGCTCGCAAAGACGAACGGTATGCCGCGCGCTTGCAATATTTCGGCGACGGGGAAGGACGGTTTTCCCGCAAGGTTGATGTCGAGGATGGCCACATCGATATCGATCGTGCGGGCAAGGTCGAGGGCCGGTTCCAGCCGCATGGCCATTCCCACGATCTCGCAGCCAAGCTGGAGAATGAAGTCCTCGATGAGGAGCGCGACCAGCATCTCGTCCTCCACGATCAGCACGCGTTTTCCGGCAAGCTTATCCAAGGCCGACGCCTTCGCGGATGGCGGAGAGCGGAGCGGCCAGTTCGAAGACGAGGCCATCCGGCCTATGGTGGATGCGCACCTGTCCGGAAAGCTCTGCAGGCAGGGCGCGCTCGAGGAGATGGGATCCGAAACCTCGCCGCTGCGGCGCGTGCACCGGCGGTCCGCCGATCTCGCGCCAGGTCATCCGAAAGACGTCCCGGTCGTCCACCACGACCGTCTCGCAAATGATCTCTACGCGACCCTCCGTGCGGGATAGGGCGCCGAACTTCGCCGCGTTGATGGCGAGCTCGTGGAGCGCCAGCGCCAGGGAAAGCGCTGCATGCGGCTCTAGCCGCAAGGGTGGGGAGGTTACGTCGAGCTGGGGACGGTCCGGATCGTCATGGGTCGAAAGCGCTGTCTCCAGCACCTCGTTGAGATCGGCACCGGTCCAGTTCTGCGCGGTCAGCATGTTGTGGGCGCGCGAGAGCGCGAGAATGCGGCCATTGATCGAATCGGACGCCTCCTTCAGCGACATGGCGCCGCGAAGCGTCTGCGACGTTATCGCCTGCACCGAGGCGAGCGTGTTCTTCACACGGTGGTTGAGTTCGTTGACCAGCAGACGCTGCCGATGCTCGGCAATCACCCGCTCGGTCACGTCGGATCCCTGCACGAAGATATGCGTAACCTCGCCGCTATCGGCCGTGATGGGTTGATAGACGAAATCCACGAAGCGCTCCTCCGGTCCCGTTGCCAGTGAGCGGACGAGAATGAGACGCTCGGACCAGCGACTGACAGGCTCGCCTGAGCGATAGGCCTCATCGAGGAGATCGCCAAAACCCTGATCGGCAAGCTCCGGCAGCGCTTCGCTGACCGGCTTGCCGATCACGTCCCGGTTGCCGATCAGCGCCTGGTAGTTCGGGTTGACCAACTCGAACACGTGGTTCTCGCCCCGCAGCATGGCCATGAAGGTCGGCGCCTGGGCGAAGAGCTGGAGCAGCCGCTCGTGCTCGCGGGCGATCCGCTGGCGCGCCAGAACCTCCCGCGTCGTTTCCACCACGATGGCGACGACGCCCGCAGGCGTGCCCGTCTCGTCGAGTACGGGGGAATAATCGAGGTTCATCCAGACCTGTTCCGGCACGCCCCGGCGATGCAGCGTCAGTTCCTGATCGCGATAGGCAAGCGTCCCCCCTGAAAGCCCGACCTTCATCACATTGTCGTTGAAGTCGGCGATCTCAGCCCAGCCTTCCCGAACCCGGGAGCCCAGAAGCTGCGGGTGGCGCTTGCCGGCAAAGCCGGAATAGGCATCGTTATAGATCATGATGCCATGCTCGCCCCAGAGCATGACGATCGGCACCGGGGACTGGAGAAGGAGGGCGGTCGCGGTGCGAAGACTGCCGGGCCACGTTTCAACGCGTCCGAGCGGCGTGGCACTCCAGTCGAAGTTGCGGATCAACTGCCGGATTTCACCGCCTTTTCCCAGGAAGGCGAATGCGTCTTGTGACGCGTCTGCAGCGCTTATGGCCCCAGCCCCTTCGGCCCGATTGTTCTCGGCCATTCCCACCACCGTTTGTCCGTCCGTCTTTCGGTGAGACGGCGGCGGCACCGGCGCTCGTCTCATTGGTATGACGAAATAGCAATCCGGCGTCATCTGGCAAGATGCTGTCGTGACAACTCTTGGCGCCATCCGGGTGCCATCCGGAACAATCGTGTCGATCCGCGTGTTGCTTACGTAACGCAGGCGCGCGAGGTGCGCCCATGCGCGCGGGAGGACGAACGTCATGAGCAGCAATGTGGAACCGAGGACATTCGGGCACGGAACGATGGAGGGCAACAGGGACGTCGAGGCTTGCAAGGCAACACTTGGCGATGCCTTCCAAGCGGTGACGACGAGCGGCGAAGTAAGCATGGGTTCGGCCGCTGGTGCTGAAATCCCGAGCGAACTTCAGGAACTGATTAAACAAGCTGAGGCATCAGGCTGGCACCGCGACGTTGCGGAGGAAGCGATCCGTCAGCTGGCGCGCGAACTGCTCGGCGCTCGCGGGGCTTCTTTCGACTGAAACGCGAACGCAAAGGAGACGACCATGCTGAAATCCCTGATGACCGAGATCTTCGGCGTCGGCCCCCATCCAGAGGAGACGTCCGGCAATCTGCATGATCTGCAGTGGGAAAAGCGCGTGCTCGTGATCTTCTCCGACCCTGCCGGCACGAAGTCGGACAGTCAGCTTCATGGCCTAATGGGGGACAAGGATGCGCTTCGCCAGCGCGATCTGGCGGTCTTCACGGTGGATGGCAACGACGTTCGTCCCGAGTTCGGCTCGGACGTCGTGCCGCAGGCTCACACATTGCGCAAGGAACTGGGCTGCGCGCCCGGCACCTTTGCCGTCGTGCTGGTCGGTAAAGACGGCCATGTGAAAAGCCACTTCGATGATGTGGTCGATCCCGATGTACTTTTCGCCGAAATCGACAGCATGCCGATGCGGCAGGCCGAAATCCACCGATAGCCAGTCCAACCGGCTGTGAAACCCGTTTTTGACAGGAGACATCATGTCCAACGTGCCCGACCCCATCTCGACGCCAAACCCCGGTAATCCGCCTATCCCTACACCTACGCCGCCGATTACCGAACCGGAACCGGACCGGCTGCCCGACGAAACGCCGAATCCCAATCCCGATGAAAACGACGCACCGCCGCTATCGGTGTGAGCATCGTCGGACGGCGTTTGCCCACAACGTCTTCAGCACGACCTTTCAAGGATGATGGAAGACCAGAAGAAATGCGGCAGTAACCACCAGCTGTCGCATTTCTGTCTTTGCACGAAGCGAGATCCGTTCGTCTTATCACGTGCTAGGTCAGAGATTGCCTTTGACGTAAGGTGCAGCGTGCCTTCGTGCGGCTCTACGCGCAGGGCATGGAGACGATGAGGGTATCTTTCATGAAGACGATCCTGCAACCGCTCGGACTGTAACCCGCAGATTTCGCTTCCCTCGTCCATGGGGATCGCGCGCCGGAAGAGGGTTGCCTTTATGCATTTTTTCGCCTTTGTTGTCGCTTTGGCGCCAGCCTGATGGCGCAAACGGGCAAGGAGATCACCGATGACCGCACCCCTGACTGCCGTGACACGACACCTCCGACGCGCTGCCCTGATCGGCTCGCTGCTGCTCGGCGCAAGCCCTGCGCTTGCCGAGGCTGTGCTGAACCGTGGCAATGCCGGCGAACCGCAGACGCTCGACCAGGCCCATACGTCGATCAACATCGAGGCGTTCATTCTCAAGGACCTCTACGAGGGCCTGACGACACATGATGCCAAGGGCGAGATCGTGCCGGGTGCGGCCGAAAGCTGGACGGTTTCGGACGACGGGACGGTTTATACCTTCAAGCTGCGTGAGAACGGCAAATGGTCGGACGGATCGCCGGTGACGGCGGAAGACTTCGTCTTCTCGCTGTCGCGCATCGAGGATCCGAAGACAGCGGCCGGCTATGCCAATATCCTCTACCCGATCAAGAATGCCGAGAAGATCAACAAGAGCGGCCTGGCGCTCGACCAGTTGGGCGTGAAAGCCATCGACGCGAAAACGCTGGAGATCACGCTCGAACGCGCGACGCCTTATTTCCTGGAGCTCCTCGCCCACCAGACGGCGCTGCCGGTCTCCAAGGCAAGCTTCGAGAAGAACGGCACGGACTTCGTCAAGCCGGGGATCATGGTGTCGAACGGCGGCTTCAAGCTGACAGAGCACGTCGCCAACGACCACCTGACACTGACCAAGAACGAGCAACACTGGGACGCCGCCAACATCAAACTCGACAAAGTCGTTTTCTACCCGCTCGAGGACCAGGCCGCTGCCGTGCGTCGCTACGAGGCCGGTGAACTGCATGTGAACTACAATTTCTCCGCCGATCAGATCGAGCGGCTGAAGACCCTGGTCGGCGACGAGGTGCATATCTCGCCGGCGCTCGCCACCTATTACTATGTGTTCGACACACGCACCGCGCCGATGGACGACGTCCGCGTGCGCCGCGCGCTCTCCATGGCCATCGATCGCGACTTCCTCGCCAAGGAAATCTACAGCGGCTCGCAGCAGCCGGCCTATGGTTTCGTTCCCCCGGGTCTGCCGGATTATGGTGCGCCGTCGGTTGCCGACTTCGCCACGAAAAGCCAGCTCGACCGCGAGGATGACGCCTTGGCGCTCCTGAAGGAGGCCGGTTACGGCGAGGGCGGCAAGCCGCTCGACATCGAGATCCGCTACAACACCAACCCCAACCACGAGCGCGTGGCGACCGCCGTCGCCGACATGTGGAAGACGGCCTTCAATGCCAAGGTGACGATGGTCAATCTCGACGTCTCCTCGCACTACGCCTACCTGCAGGAAGGCGGTAAGTTCTCCGTCGCCCGTGCCGGCTGGACGGCAGATTACGGCGATCCGGAAAACTTCCTTGCCATGAACACGACGAGCAACGTCACCTTCAACTATGCCAAGTGGAGCAATGCCGACTACGACGCGCTGATGGCGAAGTCCAACGACGAGAAGGATCCGGCAGCCCGCGCCAAGCTGCTGCACGAAGCCGAGACGATCCTCATGAAGGAGCAGCCCGTGGCGCCGCTCCTCTACCAGAACGAGCTGTGGCTCGTCTCCAAGAAGGTCAAGGGCTGGGTCGACAACGCCAATAACGAGCACCCGAGCCGCTTCCTCAGCATTGCTGAGTAATTGCGCGGCAGGCCGGAAGAAAAGACCCTCTCTGGCCTGCCGGCCATCTCCCCCACAAGGGGGGAGAAGACTCGTGGTACGCCCACCTCTTCACGATGGAACTTCTCTTGAGGGAAAGGGAGTTCAGCCCAGGATCTTCTCCCCCCTTGTGGGGGAGATGCCCGGCAGGGCAGAGAGGGTGTGGCTCAGCGGAGAGCTTCACTAGAGGTGGCCCGTCGCGTGTTCGCCACCCATCACAACACCGCCTCCCATCGGAGAAGGCCATGTTATCCTTCGTTTTTCGCCGCCTTGCGAGCGCCGTGCCGACCCTTTTCATCGTCGTCACGATCTCGTTCTTCCTTATGCGGTTTGCCCCAGGCGGCCCGTTCAATCTCGAACGCCCGCTCTCGCCGCAGACCATGGCCAATCTCAACAAGGCCTATGGGCTGGATCTGCCGCTGTGGCAGCAATATCTGCGCTATCTCGGTAACGTCGTGCGCGGCGATTTCGGCCCGAGCTATATCTACCGCGACAACACGGTCGATCAGCTGATCGGCATGGGGCTGCCCTATTCGATCGAGCTCGGCCTCTGGGCGCTGGGCGTGGCGCTGGTGGGCGGTATTGCCGCTGGCACATTCGCGGCCCTGCGGCAGAATAGCTTTATTGACGTCGCCATCATGACGCTGTCAACGGTGGGTGTCACGGTGCCGAACTTCGTCGTCGGCCCCGTGCTGACACTGGTCTTCGCCGTCACCCTGTCCTGGCTGCCGGCCGGCGGCTGGGGCGATGGCTCGCTGCGGTTTCTCATCCTGCCGATGATCGCGCTCGCTCTGCCGCAGTTGGCCGTGTTCGCACGTCTGACGCGCGGCGCGATGATCGAGGCGCTCCACACCGATCATATCCGCACCGCACGCGCCTACGGCCTGCCGGCGCGAACGGTGGTGGTGACGCATGCAATGCGGGCCGCCATGCTGCCGGTCGTCTCCTACCTCGCGCCCTGCGCCGCAGCCCTTCTCACCGGATCGGCCGTCATCGAAACGCTGTTCACCATTCCCGGTGTCGGCCGCTTCTTCGTGCTTGGCGCCATCAACCGCGATTACACGCTGGTCATGGGCACGGTCGTGCTGATCGCGGTCTTCGTCATCGTCTTCAACCTTGTGGTCGATATTCTCTACGGCCTGCTCGATCCGAGGGTTCGTCATGAGTGATCTTGCCCAAATGCCGGCGGTTCTGCCGGAAGCGGCCAGCCGCAGCCTGTTCCAGCTTGCCGCAATGCGCTTCCGGCGCAACCGTGCGGCCATGGCCGGCAGCGTCGTGCTGGTACTGGTCGCGCTGTTCTCGTTCCTAGGGCCGCTGTTCATCAGCCACAGCTACGATCAGGTGTTTCCCTCCTACGTCTCCGTGCCGCCGAGCCTCGAACCGCGGCCCGGTGCCGACAGCCTGCAGGGCGCGATCTCATCAGCAGCGACGCGGGCGCGCGTCACGCTTCAGGCCTTCAAGGTCGAGGGGCAGACGTTCACGGCTACCTTCACCTCCGACGCGACCATCGATCCCCGCACAACCCGCTATATCGACCGCGCCAACGAGTTCGACGACACCAAGGTGACGGAAACGCGCGATGACGGCCGGACGATCGTGGTCGAGGGCCGCGTGTCACGCGAATATTTCCTGTTCGGCACCGATTCGAACGGCCGCGACCTTGTCGCGCGCGTCATGCTGGGCGGCCAGATCTCGCTTGCCGTCGGCCTGCTCGCCAGCCTCGTCTCGCTCGGCATCGGCGTCCTATACGGCGCGACCTCGGGTTATCTCGGCGGCCGGGTCGACAACATCATGATGCGGTTCGTCGAGATTCTCTATTCGTTGCCCTTCGTGTTTCTCGTCGTCGTGCTCGTGGTTTTCTTCGGTCGCTCCTTCATTCTCATCTTCCTCGTCATCGGGGCGGTGGAGTGGCTGGATATGGCGCGAATCGTGCGCGGCCAGACGCTGGCGCTGAAGCGCCGTGAGTTCGTGGCGGCCGCTCAGGCATTGGGGCTCACCGACTGGCAGATCATCCGCCGACACGTGGTGCCCAACACCATCGGCCCGGTCGTCGTCTTCGTTACCGTCGTCGTGCCCAAGGTGATCCTGCTCGAAAGCTTCCTCTCCTTCCTCGGCCTTGGTGTGCAGGCACCGCTGACGAGCTGGGGTGCGCTAATCTCGGAAGGGGCGAACAACATCCAGTCGGCGCCCTGGCTGCTCATCTTCCCCGCCATCTTCTTCGTCCTCACGCTGTTCTCGCTGAACTTCGTGGGCGATGGGCTGCGCGACGCACTCGATCCGAGGGACCGCTGACATGCCGGAACCAAAAGACATCATTCTCGACGTTCGCGATCTCAAGGTGACGTTCGATACGCCGGACGGGTCGGTCGAGGCGGTCAAGGGCATCGATCTCCACGTGCGCGCCGGCGAAACGCTCGCCGTCGTCGGCGAGAGCGGCTCCGGCAAGAGCCAGACGATGATGGGCATCATGGGGCTGCTGGCAGCAAACGGCCGCGTGACGGGCAGGGCGGCCTATCGCGGGCAGGACCTGATCGGCCTGCCGGTAAAGGCGCTGAACGCGGTGCGCGGCGCGAAGATCACCATGATCTTTCAGGAGCCGATGAGTTCGCTCGATCCGCTCTACACCATCGGCCGCCAGATTTCCGAACCGATCGTCCACCATCGCGGCGGCAGCTTCCGGCAGGCGCGGACCCGCGTTCTCGAACTGCTCGAACTCGTCGGCATTCCCGACCCGCGGCGGCGCATCGACAGCTACCCGCACGAACTCTCCGGCGGCCAGCGCCAGCGCGCCATGATCGCCATGGCGCTCGCCAACGATCCCGACATCCTGATTGCCGACGAGCCGACGACCGCCCTCGATGTGACGATCCAGGCGCAGATTCTCGATCTCCTCCGGTCGCTGCAGACGCGATTCGGTATGGCGGTGGTTCTCATCACCCATGATCTCGGCGTGGTGCGCCATGTCGCCGATCGGGTCGTCGTGATGCGGCGGGGCGAGGTGGTGGAGCAGGGGCTGACGACGGATATCTTCGAACGCCCGCAGGCCGACTACACGAAGATGCTGCTGGACGCCGAGCCGCGTGGCGAGAAGCCGCCGGTTCCGACCTCTGCACCCATCCTTCTCGACGGACAGCGCGTCTCCGTCGATTACGCGACCGGCGGTGGCCTCTTCTCCAAACGCTCCGGCACGTTCCGCGCGGTGGACAAGGTCAGCATTCGCCTGCAGGAGGGGCAGACCATCGGCGTCGTCGGCGAGTCGGGTTCGGGGAAGTCGACGCTCGGGCGGGCGCTGCTGCAGCTCGTTCCCGCCTCCGGCGTCATCCACTTCGATGGGCAGGATATTTCCGGCTTCGACCGGAGAGCGATGCGCCCGCTCCGGCGCGAGATGCAGCTGGTGTTCCAGGACCCGTTCGGCTCGCTCTCGCCGCGCCAGACGGTCGGAGAGATCATCACAGAAGGTCTCTACGTCCACGAGCCGGAATTAAGTCGTGCCGATCGCGACAAGCGCGCCATCGAAGCGCTGAAGGAGGTCGGTCTCGATCCCCAGGCGCGCAACCGCTATCCGCACGAGTTCTCCGGCGGCCAGCGACAGCGGATCGCCATCGCGCGGGCGATGATTCTCAAACCTCGCCTCGTCATCCTCGACGAGCCGACCTCGGCGCTCGACCGCTCGGTGCAGGGACAGGTCATCGACCTCCTGCGGAGCCTTCAGGATGCCCATGGGCTTTCCTACGTCTTCATCAGCCACGACCTCGCCGTCATCAAGGCCATGGCCGACTACGTCATCGTGATGAAGGACGGAGAGATCGTGGAGGAGGGGGAGACGGAAACGTTGTTCGCGGCGCCTCGACAGGCCTATACGCAAACCCTGCTCAGCGCTGCCTATACGGCGGTGTGACGCGAGAAGACCGGCGCGCACACGCGCGTCGGTCTTTCCCTTGACGGGAACCACATAGAAGAGGGGATATGCCGTATGCTCGCGTTCGCGAGCCGTGCACCGATGCGGCGCACACGACGATACTACTAGGTGCGGTAAAATCCAGGCGGAGAGAGAATGGTGGGCGATGACGGACTCGAACCGCCGACATCCTCGGTGTAAACGAGGCGCTCTACCAACTGAGCTAATCGCCCGCCGTGTTGGTGGGCGTGATGTATTCGGAACTGCTGGAAACCGCAAGGCCGCAGGTGCGGTTTTTCGAACTTTTTTGCCGGCTTGGTCACGATGCCTTTATTTTCAGGGATTCTGAGGGTTTTCATCATGTTGAAGCGCCGGTTTTCGCGTCTCTCTACCGGTCTTTACGGAGACAGACCCACCTTGTGGAAAAGCCGCATCTTTTTCTAAGACTCGGAAAACGAGAGGTTTTTCGCCGCCAAGCCCTGATTTGCAGGGGGTTGGGAAGGGGAAGACGAGCGGACACCGGACGGCTGCCGACAATAAATTCAAGTTTGTCATGATTTTGTATTTGAACGCGCTTGACACTCCCCGAAACCCCCCGTAAACAGCCGCTCATCGAACGGCGCAACGCTGAACGGTCACGGAAGACGGACTGAAAAGAACGGTTTTCCAAACAATGCGCGGGTGTAGCTCAGTTGGTTAGAGTGCCGGCCTGTCACGCCGGAGGTCGCGGGTTCGAGCCCCGTCACTCGCGCCATTTTACTTTCACAGTAAAATGAAAATGTCGATCAGCGGTCCTCGAAAGAGGACCGCGACATTTTGCCCTTCCACCCTTCGAGGGTTCTCCAAGACTGGTAATTTCCGCTGAAACGGCTATGTACGTTCCAACTTGGTATTGCTTCGGATGTGATCCGTACGGCTGGGTTGGAACCGCAGAATATGCAGACTCTTCATTCGCTTGAACGAGCGGATGAAAACAAGATGCGAGGCTTGCGCCATGGCGCGGGCTGCGCTAACGACTTTGGCGTTGCAACATTTTTCGGCCTGCAGGCAGACGCCAATCGCGCCTCACCGGCGCGGCCGCGGGCAGGGACAAAACAATGACAGACCTTCTCGGCTCTTATATCCCGATCGCCATCTTCATCGGCATCTCGCTGGTCATTGGCCTGGCGCTTCTTGCTGCGCCGTTCGCGGTCGCCTTCAAGGCGCCGGACGACGAAAAGCTTTCGGCCTACGAGTGCGGCTTCAATGCGTTCGACGATGCGCGCATGAAGTTCGACATTCGCTTCTATCTCGTGTCGATCCTGTTCATCATCTTCGACCTGGAAGTCGCCTTCCTGTTCCCCTGGGCCGTCGCGTTCAAGGGTATGGGCTGGTTCGGTTTCT
The DNA here is from genome assembly GCF_011603255.1 of Ferranicluibacter rubi. GTDB lineage: Bacteria > Pseudomonadota > Alphaproteobacteria > Rhizobiales > Rhizobiaceae > Ferranicluibacter > Ferranicluibacter rubi. The sequence goes on from NZ_JAANCM010000002.1 coordinate 270,922, forward strand.
GGTCCATGATGGCCTTCCTCGGCGTGCTAACCATCGGCTTCATCTATGAATGGAAGAAGGGAGCACTCGAATGGGAGTAGCAACCACGAACACCATGGTGGCTGAGGCCCCCAAGGGCATTATCGATCCCTCGACCGGCAAGCCGGTCGGCGCGAACGATCCATTTTTCGGCGAAATCAACAATGAGCTCGCCGACAAGGGTTTTCTCGTCACCTCGACCGACGAGTTGATCAACTGGGCCCGTACCGGTTCGCTGATGTGGATGACGTTCGGCCTGGCCTGTTGCGCCGTCGAAATGATGCAGATGTCGATGCCGCGCTACGACGCCGAGCGCTTCGGCTTTGCGCCGCGCGCCTCGCCGCGCCAGTCCGACGTGATGATCGTCGCGGGCACGCTGACCAACAAGATGGCGCCGGCACTTCGCAAGGTCTATGACCAGATGCCGGAGCCGCGTTACGTCATCTCGATGGGCTCCTGCGCCAATGGCGGCGGCTACTATCATTATTCCTACTCGGTGGTGCGCGGATGCGATCGCGTCGTGCCTGTCGATATCTACGTGCCGGGCTGTCCTCCCACGGCAGAAGCACTGCTTTACGGCGTGCTCCTGCTGCAGAAGAAGATCCGCCGCACGGGCACGATCGAACGCTAGGCCCTCGAGGTCTTCGATCAAAGGGTTCGTTGCCGCATGCGGCCTGGGCCCGATGGTCATCCGGATAAGGACACGCAATGAGTGAAGCTCTGAACAGCCTCGCGACCTACCTTCGGGAAACCAAGGGCGCCCTGTTCGCCGAAGCGACGATCGCTTTCGGCGACCTGACGCTGACGACGACCGGCGAGAACATCGTCGAACTCCTGACCTTCCTGCGCGACGATGCCCGTTGCGGCTTCATCAACATCATCGACGTCTGCGGCGTGGATTACCCCGCGCGCGCGCAGCGTTTCGACGTGGTCTACCACTTCCTGTCGCCGAAGCAGAACCTGCGCATCCGCGTCAAGGTCGCAACGTCGGAAGAAGAGCCCGTTCCCTCGATCTGCAGCGTCTTCCCCGGCGCCGACTGGTTCGAGCGCGAAGCCTACGACATGTACGGCATCCTCTTCACCGGCCACCCGGACCTCCGCCGCATCCTCACCGACTACGGTTTCGAGGGCTATCCGCTGCGCAAGGATTTCCCGCTGACGGGCTATGTCGAAGTGCGCTACAACGACGAAGCCAAGCGCGTGGTCTACGAGCCGGTCGAACTCAAGCAGGAATTCCGCAATTTCGATTTTCTGTCTCCCTGGGAGGGGACGGATTATGTGTTGCCGGGGGATGAGAAGGCGAAGTGATCAGCGAATAGTGAGTAGCGAATAGCTTTTCGAATAACGAGAGACGGGGAGGGGATCGATAGACTCCTACAAAGACCTGAAAGTCTGGCAGCAGGCGGTCGAGTTGGCCGTAAACTGCTATGAATGCACATCAGGTTTTCCCAAACAGGAGTTGTTTGGTCTCACGGGTCAGATAAGACGTTCGGCGACATCGATTGCGGCGAACATCGCGGAAGGTCATGGTCGAGAGAGTGCAGGAAGCTTCATTCAGTTCCTGCGGATTTCCCAAGGCTCTCTGAAGGAACTGGAAACGCATTTGTTGATTGCTCGACGCGTTGGGCTCTTGCCGGTTGGTGAGGCCGAACTTCTGGATGGACGATGCAATGACATTGGAAAAATGGTACGGGCTCTGATCAGGAGTCTGCAAGGATCCTCACGATGAAGACGGATAAGCCCGCGCGCCTCGAAAACTATTCGCTATTCGCTATTCGCTTCCGCTTCGGAGCACGCACATGAACGAACACAACATCCGCAACTTCAACATCAACTTCGGGCCGCAGCACCCGGCGGCGCATGGCGTTTTGCGCTTAGTGCTGGAGCTTGACGGGGAAATCGTTGAGCGGGTCGATCCGCATATCGGTCTGCTGCACCGTGGCACCGAGAAGCTGATCGAGGCGAAGACCTATCTTCAGGCTCTGCCGTATTTCGACCGTCTCGACTACGTTGCTCCGATGAACCAGGAGCACGGGTTCTCGCTCGCCGTGGAGAAGCTGACCGGCACAGAGGTGCCAATCCGCGGGCAGCTGATCCGCGTGCTCTATTCGGAAATCGGCCGCATCCTGTCGCATCTCCTCAACGTGACCACGCAGGCCATGGACGTCGGCGCGTTGACGCCGCCGCTCTGGGGCTTCGAAGAGCGCGAAAAGCTGATGGTGTTCTACGAGCGCGCCTCCGGCTCGCGCATGCATGCAGCCTACATCCGTCCGGGCGGCGTGCATCAGGACCTGCCGCACGAGCTGGTCGAGGATATCGGCAAGTGGATCGATCCGTTCCTGAAGACCGTCGACGATATCGATGAGCTTCTGACCGGAAACCGCATCTTCAAGCAGCGCAACGTCGATATCGGCGTCGTCAGCCTTGAGGACTGCTGGGCCTGGGGTTTCTCGGGCGTCATGGTCCGTGGTTCGGGCGCTGCCTGGGACCTGCGCAAGTCGCAGCCCTACGAGTGCTATGCCGACATGGATTTCGACATTCCGATCGGCAAGAACGGCGACTGTTACGATCGCTACCTCATCCGCATGATCGAGATGCGCGAGTCGGCCAAGATCATGCGCCAGTGCGTGGATCGCCTGCTCGGCGACGCGAAGGTCGGCCCGGTCTCCTCACTCGACGGCAAGGTCGTTCCGCCGAAGCGCGGCGAGATGAAGCGGTCGATGGAAGCGCTGATCCACCACTTCAAGCTCTATACCGAAGGCTATCACGTGCCGGCCGGCGAAGTTTACGCTTCGGTCGAAGCGCCGAAGGGCGAGTTCGGCGTCTATCTCGTGTCGGACGGCACCAACAAGCCGTATCGCTGCAAGATCCGGGCTCCCGGTTACGCGCACCTGCAGGCGATGGACTATATCTGTCGTGGCCACCAGCTTGCCGACGTTTCGGCCATTCTCGGCTCGCTGGATATCGTGTTCGGGGAGGTCGATCGCTGATGCTGGACCGCTCCGTCGCCGCCCGCCGCTTCGTCATCCAGACGCTCGACCGTCTTCTGGCCCAGTCGGCCACGAACGGGCAATCTTCCGCTGCGGCCGATCGCCGCGAACAAAATTCCTCCGGACCCGAGCCGCTGTTCAACAGCATGTTCGCCGGATCGAGAAACTGAAATAGGGTGCGGTAACAATGTCCGTTCGTCGACTAGCCGATGTAGCCGTCCAGCCGCAGCAGTTCGCATTCAGCGATTCGAATGCTGCGTGGGCGCAGACCACCATCCGGAAGTATCCGGAAGGCCGCCAGCAGTCCGCTGTCATCCCGCTTCTGATGCGGGCGCAGGAGCAGGACGGCTGGGTGACCAAGGCCGCAATCGAGAGCATCGCCGACATGCTCGACATGCCCTACATCCGCGTTCTCGAAGTCGCGACCTTCTACACCCAGTTCCAGCTGAAGCCGATCGGCACCCGGGCGCATATCCAGGTGTGCGGCACGACGCCCTGCATGCTGCGCGGCTCGGAAGAGCTGATCGCGCTTTGCAAGCGTAAGATTCATGGCCAGCCGCTGACCCAGAACGAGAGCGGCACGCTGTCGTGGGAAGAGGTCGAGTGTCAGGGCGCCTGCGTCAATGCGCCGATGGTGATGATTTTCAAGGACAGCTATGAAGACCTGACGGTCGAGCGCCTGGAAGAGATCATCGATACTTTCGAGGCCGGACGCGGTGCAGAGATCGTTCCGGGCCCGCAGATCGACCGCATCTTCTCCGCACCGATCGACGGCCTGACGACGCTGACCGAAGAGCCGACGCCGCAGCGCAATCAGGTCACGGAGCCCCCGGCACCGGCGGCGCCGCAGGAGGGAGCCTCGGTTCCCCCGTCGGAAGCCGGCCGCCCGAAGAGCACGGATGCCGAAACAAACCCGACGATGAAGACGCCGGCCACCGCGAAGAGCGAGTCGGCCGCCAATGCCAAGAAGGAAGGCGGCGAGACCAAGGATGCTGCATCCGTGGACACGCCCGAGGGCGGCGAAAAGACCGACCTCACGGCAGGTGCCGGCAAACCAGCGCCTGAGGCAAAATGATATAACGGCGGGGCACCGTCGCGCCGGGTTCGGCGCACGGTGGCTCTGGCCACGGGCTGCGAAGCCTTGTACACCGGAAGGATCGGCAGCCGCCGACGACCGGTGCCAAGAGGCGGACGACGGCAGCCCGACGAATGGACGCAAGGACTGACCCGCTTTGACGGCGGATCCACATTCTCGAAGAATCGGCGGACTGAGCCATGCTTGACGATAAAGATCGCATCTTCACCAATCTCTACGGCCTTCACGACAAGTCGCTGAAGGGCGCGATGTCGCGCGGCCACTGGGACGGCACCAAGCAGATCCTGGAAAAAGGTCGCGACTGGATCATCAACGAGATGAAGGCCTCCGGTCTGCGCGGCCGCGGCGGCGCTGGCTTCCCGACAGGCCTCAAATGGTCCTTCATGCCGAAGGAAAGCGACGGACGCCCGCACTACCTCGTCGTCAACGCCGACGAATCGGAGCCCGGCACCTGCAAGGACCGTGACATCATGCGTCACGATCCGCACACGCTGATCGAAGGCTGCGTCATCGCCAGCTTCGCCATGGGCGCGCATGCCGCCTACATCTATGTGCGCGGCGAATATATGCGCGAACGCGAAGCGCTGCAGGCCGCGATCGACGAGTGCTACGATGCGGGTCTTCTCGGCGCCAACAACAAGCTCGGCTGGGACATGGAGATCTTCGTCCACCATGGCGCCGGCGCCTATATCTGCGGCGAGGAAACCGCGTTGCTCGAAAGCCTGGAAGGCAAGAAGGGCCAGCCGCGCCTGAAGCCGCCATTCCCGGCCAACATGGGCCTCTACGGTTGCCCCACGACGGTCAACAACGTCGAGTCGATCGCGGTCGCACCGACGATCCTTCGTCGCGGCGCCGGCTGGTTCTCGTCTATTGGCCGTCCGAACAATGTCGGCACGAAGCTGTTCATGGTCTCCGGCCATGTCAACAAGCCGTGCACCTTCGAAGACGCGATGGGAACGCCGTTCCGCGAGATGATCGAGCGCCATTGCGGCGGCGTTCGCGGCGGCTGGGACAATCTTCTGGCGGTTATTCCCGGTGGTTCGTCCTGTCCGGTGGTGAAAGCCGAACATATCATCGATGCACCGATGGATTTCGACGGCATGCGTGACGTCAAGTCGTCATTCGGTACCGCGGCCATCATCGTGATGGATCGCTCCACCGACATCATCAAGGCCATCTGGCGTCTGGCAGCCTTCTACAAGCATGAAAGCTGCGGCCAGTGCACGCCATGCCGTGAAGGCACGGGCTGGATGATGCGCGTCATGGAGCGCATGGTTCAGGGCCGCGCGCAGAAGCGCGAGATCGACATGCTGTTCGACGTGACGAAACAGGTCGAAGGTCATACGATCTGCGCGCTCGGCGACGCCGCCGCCTGGCCGATCCAGGGCCTGATCCGCAACTTCCGTCCCGAGATGGAAGCGCGGATCGATGAATACACCCGCAACGCCTCCTCGCATGGCGCTGTTCTGCAAGCCGCGGAGTAACAGAATGACAACGTCGCCGTATGACGATGAGCAGGCCGGTCCCGCAGACGCGCAGGGCTCTTCGTCGTCGTCAAAGGGCGATCCCGCGGGTTTTACCGGCTGGACGAAAGAGGGCGGGCCGCCCTTGCCGCCGCTGATGCAGCATCCCACGGCTTCGGTCGCGGCGGCAGCGGCGATCGGCTTCGGAATGGCAAGCCACTTCGCCGGTTTCATGCTCGGTGCGATGCAGGGGTTCATGGAGGCGGCACAGAAGGCGGCCGCTACGGCCGAAGCAGAGCGTCAGGCAGGGCAGGGGGCAGCATCTGCTGCAACCGAGGCGACGGAACCTGCCAGCGCCGATGAAGCGGCCAAGGTCGGTGCGCCGAAGGCGGATGCCGAAGCTGCAGAAAAGCCGATCGCCGATCTCGTGGCCGTCGCTGCGGAAGCAACGGCTGCCGCGGTCGCACGAGCCTCTGCCGCCGTTGCCAAGACTTCGCCGCGGGCCGCGAAGGGGGCAAGCCCGGCTGCAAAGCCTGCGCGCGCCCGCCGCGGCAAGGCTGCAGACGACCTGAAGAAGATTTCCGGCATCGGCCCGAAGCTGGAGCAGGTCCTGAAAAGCCTCGAGGTCACGCAGTTCAGCGAAATTGCGGCTTGGGACGAGAACGATATTGCCCGGTTCGACCGGGAGCTCAGCGCCAGCGGTCGCATCGTGAAGGATCGCTGGGTCGAACAGGCCAAGGTGCTCGCAAAGAGCTGAGAGCCGACGCCGAACCGATATGCTTCGGCTAAGGCTGCCAAAGCTTACGGGGCCGTGGCCCGCAGGGATGATCGAGGCCAATGGCCTCGGGACAGATTGGGCCGCTAAGGCCCTTTGACGATCGATCCGTCGCTTGAAGACCGGCGGAAGAGGACAGGATTGAGTGCGAAGATGGCAAAGCTGAAAGTCGACGGAAAAGAGATCGAAGTCCCGGATCATTTCACGCTGCTTCAGGCATGCGAGGAAGCCGGCGCCGAGGTTCCGCGCTTCTGTTTCCACGAGCGGCTGTCGGTTGCCGGCAATTGTCGCATGTGTCTGATCGAAGTGAAGGGTGGCCCGCCGAAGCCGGCGGCCTCCTGCGCCATGGGCGTGCGCGACCTGCGCCCGGGGCCAAACGGCGAGACGCCGGAAGTCTTCACGACCACGCCGATGGTCAAGAAGGCCCGCGAAGGCGTGATGGAATTCCTGCTGATCAACCATCCACTGGACTGCCCGATCTGCGACCAGGGCGGCGAGTGCGACCTGCAGGACCAGGCGATGGCCTTCGGCGTCGACTCGACGCGGTACAACGAGAACAAGCGCGCCGTCGAAGACAAGTATATCGGCCCGCTGGTGAAGACGGTCATGAACCGCTGCATTCACTGCACGCGCTGCGTCCGCTTCACCACCGAAGTCGCCGGTATCGCCGAACTCGGCCTTATCGGCCGTGGCGAAGATGCTGAGATCACGACCTATCTCGAGCAGGCGATGACATCGGAGCTTCAGGGCAACGTGGTCGATCTCTGCCCGGTCGGCGCACTGACCTCGAAGCCCTATGCGTTCAACGCGCGTCCGTGGGAACTCGGCAAGACCGAATCGATCGACGTCATGGACGCGGTGGGCTCTGCCATCCGCGTCGATACGCGCGGCCGCGAAGTCATGCGTGTCATGCCCCGCATCAATGAAGAGATCAACGAAGAGTGGATCTCCGACAAGACCCGCTTCATCTGGGATGGCCTGAAGACGCAGCGTCTGGATCGTCCCTATGTGAAGAAGGACGGTCGTCTGCAGCCCGCAAGCTGGGGCGAAGCCTTCGCCGCCATCAAGGGCGCCGTGGCCAAGACCAGCGGCGACCGCATCGGCGCGATTGCCGGCGACCTTGCATCCGTCGAGGAAATGTACGCCCTGAAGGGACTGATGACGGCGCTCGGCTCCACGAGTATCGACTGCCGCCAGGACGGTGCAGCGCTCGATCCGTCCCTCGGCCGTTCAAGCTATCTCTTCAATCCCACCATCCAGGGCATTGAAAACGCTGACGCCCTCCTGATCATCGGCGCCAACCCTCGCTTCGAAGCATCGGTGTTGAACGCTCGGATCCGCAAGCGCTTCCGGATGAGCAAGTTCCCGATCGGCGTCATCGGTGAAGCCGCCGAACTGCGCTACACCTATGATTACCTTGGCGCCGGTACGGATACGCTGAGCGAATTGCTCGCCGGCCGCGGTAGCTTCTATGAGGTGCTGACGAAGGCCGAGCGTCCGATGATCATCATCGGGCAGGGCGCACTGATCGGTGACAGCGGCGCGTCGGTTCTGGCATCTGCTGCAAAGTTTGCCGGTGCGATCGGCGCGATCTCCGAAGGCTGGAACGGCTTTGCTGTGCTTCACACGGCGGCAGCCCGCGTCGGCGGTCTCGATCTCGGCTTCGTACCGGGCGCGAACGGCAAGAAGGCGCAGGAGATGGTGACGGGCACGGACGTGCTCTTCCTTCTCGGCGCCGACGAGATCGATCTCGACGCCCGCAAGAGCGGCTTCACGGTCTATATCGGCTCGCATGGCGACAACGGTGCCCATGGCGCGGACGTCATCCTTCCCGGTGCGACCTATACCGAGAAATCCGGCATCTGGGTCAACACCGAAGGCCGCGTCCAGATGGGCAATCGCGCCGGCTTCGCACCGGGCGAGGCACGTGAAGACTGGGCGATCCTGCGGGCTCTGTCCGACGTGCTGGGCAAGAAGCTACCCTTCGATTCGCTCACCGAGCTGCGTCGAAAACTGGTCGCGGAATTCCCGCATTTCGGCGAGGTCGATACGATCGCCGAGCCCGTTGACGGCGAAATTGCCGCACTTGCACAAAAAGCCGGTGAGATGACCAAATCCGCGTTTGCGTCTCCGGTGAAAGACTTCTATTTGACGAACCCGATAGCGCGCGCTTCCGCGGTCATGGCCGAATGTTCGGCGCTGGCTCGCAATAATTTCAAAGCGGCAGCGGAATGAGCGCGGGAGAATAAGGCACCATGGACGGTTTTCTTTCGACCTACGTCTGGCCGGCGGCCATCATGATCGGCCAGTCGCTTCTGCTGCTGGTCGCTCTCCTGATCTTCATCGCCTATATCCTGTTGGCCGACCGCAAGATCTGGGCAGCGGTGCAGCTGCGCCGTGGACCCAACGTGGTGGGTCCCTTCGGTCTTTTCCAGTCCTTCGCCGATCTTTTGAAGTTCGTCGTCAAGGAGCCGGTGATTCCCGCTGGTGCCAACAAGGTCCTCTTCCTGCTGGCGCCGCTGGTATCGGTGACGCTGGCGCTCGCCGCTTGGGCCGTCGTTCCCTTGAACGACAACTGGGTGATGGCGAACATCAATGTCGGCATCCTCTACGTTCTCGCCATCTCGTCGCTCGAAGTCTACGGCGTCATCATGGGCGGCTGGGCGTCGAACTCCAAGTACCCTTTCCTGTCGGCTCTTCGGTCTGCAGCGCAGATGGTGTCCTACGAAGTCTCGATCGGTTTCGTCATCGTCACCGTGCTGCTTTGCGTCGGCTCGCTGAACCTGACGGACATCGTCAATTCGCAGCGCGACGGTCTGGGCACGATGATGGGCCTGCCGGGCTCCTTCCTCGACTGGTACTGGCTGCCGCTGTTCCCGATGTTCATCGTGTTCTTCATTTCGGCGCTGGCCGAGACGAACCGGCCGCCCTTCGATCTGGTGGAAGCGGAGTCCGAACTCGTCGCCGGCTTCATGGTCGAATACGGCTCCACCCCCTACATGATGTTCATGCTCGGCGAGTACGCTGCCATCTGCCTGATGTGCGCGCTCACCACGATCCTCTTCCTCGGTGGCTGGCTGCCTCCGGTGGACGTCTGGTTCCTCAACTGGGTTCCCGGCATCATCTGGTTCGTGCTGAAGGCCTCGCTAGTGTTCTTCATGTTCGCGATGGTCAAGGCGTTCGTGCCGCGCTACCGCTACGACCAGTTGATGCGTCTCGGCTGGAAGGTGTTCCTTCCCCTGTCGCTCGTCATGGTCTTTATCGTTGCAATCACGCTGAAGCTCGGTGGATGGGCCTGATGCCCGTCCGCAGCTTCGCGACAGTCGCTGGCGTCTCCCAGGCCAGCTCATTCGGAGGTAAATGATGGCCGCTATTTCGCAAGCCGTCAGATCGCTGTTCCTCAAGGAGTTCGTCGGCGCGTTCTTCCTGTCAATGCGGTATTTCTTCGCGCCGAAGGCGACGCTGAACTATCCGTTCGAAAAAGGTCCGATCAGCCCGCGTTTCCGCGGGGAGCATGCGTTGCGTCGCTATCCGAACGGCGAAGAGCGCTGCATCGCCTGCAAGCTGTGCGAGGCGATCTGTCCCGCCCAGGCTATCACCATCGAAGCCGGCCCGCGCCGCAATGACGGCACCCGCCGCACGGTGCGCTACGACATCGACATGGTGAAGTGCATCTATTGCGGCTTCTGCCAGGAAGCCTGCCCGGTCGACGCGATCGTTGAAGGGCCGAATTTCGAATTCGCCACCGAGACGCGCGAAGAGCTGTACTACGACAAGGATCGCCTTCTTTCGAACGGCGACCGTTGGGAGCGCGAAATCGCCCGCAACATCGGCATCGACTCGCCGTACCGTTAAGACGACGGCGCCATCTCGGCGCAGCGCCGCCCGCCCGGGCGGCGATACACTGGAAATTTGGGTGTCGACCGGACCTCTCCGGTCGGCCAGGAACGGTTTGCGCGAAGGCAGATCGCTCCGGGGAAGACGAAAAAGGCACCGGTCATGGGTCTGCAGACTCTATTCTTCTATCTCTTCGCCTTCATCGCCGTCGCATCGGCGTTCATGGTGATTTCGGCCAGGAACCCGGTCTATTCGGTCCTGTTCCTCATCCTGTGCTTCTTCAACTCGGCGGGCCTGTTCCTGCTGACGGGGGCCGAGTTCCTCGCGATGATCCTGCTGGTCGTCTATATCGGCGCCGTCGCGGTTCTCTTCCTCTTCGTCGTGATGATGCTCGATATCGACTTTAACCAACTGCGCTCGGGCGTGCTCGACTACGCACCGGTGGGTGCACTTGTCGGCTTGATCCTCGCGGCCGAGCTGATCATCGTCGTTGCTGGCAGCACCTTCTCACCGGAGATCGCCAAGACCGTGTCGATGCCGATCCCGGCCGTGACCGACCGCACCAACACCGCCGCCCTCGGCGACGTCATCTACACCCACTACATCTACTACTTCCAGATTGCCGGCCTCGTGCTGTTCGTCGCCATGATCGGCGCGATCGTGCTCACGCTGCGCCATCGCCCCAACATCAAGCGCCAGAACATTTCCCAGCAGGTCGCCCGCGTTCCCGCCACCGCCGTCGAGGTGGTGAAGGTCAAGCCGGGGCAGGGGCTCTGAGCCGGTACTGAAGGTCAAGGACAAGACATCATGGAAATCGGTATTTCCCACTATCTGACCGTCAGCGCCATCCTGTTCACGCTGGGCGTCTTCGGCATCTTCCTCAACCGCAAGAACATCATCGTCATCCTGATGTCGGTGGAGCTCATCCTGCTCGCGGTGAACATCAACATGGTCGCCTTCTCGTCGTTCCTCAACGACATCACCGGCCAGGTGTTCGCGCTGTTCATTCTGACAGTTGCCGCGGCGGAAGCCGCCATCGGTCTTGCAATTCTCGTCGTCTTCTATCGTAACCGCGGCTCTATCGCGGTCGAAGACGTCAACATGATGAAGGGCTGATCGGCCATGGATACCATCATCAAAGCGGTCGTCTTCCTGCCGCTCATCGGCTTCCTGATCGCGGGCCTGTTCGGCTCGAAGATCGGCGCGAAGGCTTCGGAATACGTGACCACCGGTCTCATGGCCGTCGTTGCCGTCCTGTCCTGGGTCGTCTTCTTCCACGTCGGTCTCGGCGAGACGGAGATGATCAAGGTCTTCGTCATGCGCTGGATCCAGACCGGCAGTTTCGACACCGAATGGGCCTTCCGCGTCGATACGCTGACGGCCGTCATGTTCGTGGTCGTCAACACCGTGTCGTTCCTGGTGCACCTGTACTCCATCGGCTACATGCACCACGATCCGCATCGCCCGCGGTTCTTCGCCTATCTCTCGCTCTTCACCTTCGCCATGCTGATGCTGGTGACCTCCGACAACCTGCTGCAGATGTTCTTCGGCTGGGAAGGCGTGGGTCTCGCGTCCTACCTGCTCATCGGCTTCTGGTACAAGAAGCCTTCGGCGAGTGCTGCGGCCATGAAGGCATTCATCGTCAACCGCGTCGGCGACTTCGGCTTCGCGCTCGGCATCTTCGGTGTCTTCGTCCTCTTCGGCTCGATCTCGTTCGAAACGATCTTCGCGACGGCTGCGACCTACCTGCCGGCCGAAGGTGCGGCCAACGCCACGGACACGGTCATCACGCTGTTCGGCATGCATCTCGATCGCGCCGACGCCGTCACCGGCGTCGCATTGCTGCTCTTCATGGGCGCCATGGGTAAATCGGCGCAGTTCCTCCTGCACACCTGGCTGCCGGACGCGATGGAAGGCCCGACTCCGGTCTCGGCGCTCATTCATGCCGCGACCATGGTCACCGCGGGCGTCTTCCTCGTCGCCCGCATGTCGCCGGTGTTCGAGCTGTCGCCGACGGCCCTGACCGTTGTGACTCTGATCGGCGCTATCACCGCCTTCTTCGCAGCCACCGTCGGTCTCGTGCAGAACGACATCAAGCGCGTCATCGCCTATTCGACCTGTTCTCAGCTCGGCTATATGTTCGTGGCGCTGGGCGTCGGCGCCTATGGTGCCGCCGTGTTCCACCTCTTCACGCACGCCTTCTTCAAGGCGCTTCTGTTCCTCTGCGCCGGCTCGGTCATCCATGCCGTCGATGGTGAGCAGGACATGCGCCACATGGGCGGTCTGCGTCCGCACATCAAGATCACCTTCGCAATGATGCTGATCGGAACGCTCGCCATCACCGGCGTCGGCATTCCCTTCACGCCGGTCGGCTTTGCCGGCTTCTTCTCCAAGGACGTGATCATCGAGGCAACGTACGCTTCGCACTCGCCGCTCTCGGGCTTCGCCTTCACGCTTCTGGTCATCGCCGCTCTGTTCACGAGCTTCTACTCGTGGCGCCTGATGTTCCTGACCTTCTTCGGCAAGCCGCGCGCGAGCCATGAGGTCATGCATCACGTGCACGAATCCCCGATGGTCATGCTCGTTCCGCTCTTCATCCTCGGTTTCGGCGCCATCGTCGCCGGCTTCCTCGGTGAAGGCTACTTCTACGGCCACGAATATGCGGAGTTCTGGCAGGGTGCGCTGTTCACCTCGGCCGAAAACGAACTGCTGGAAGAATTCCACCATGTTCCGGCTCTGGTTGCGCTCAGCCCGTTCATCGCCATGGTGCTCGGCTTTGTCACGGCCTGGTACTTCTACATCAAGTCGCCGGAAACGCCGAAGGCGCTGGCCCGCCAGCATCGCGGCCTCTACCAGTTCCTTTTGAACAAATGGTACTTCGACGAGCTTTACGACTTCCTGTTCGTGCGTCCCGCCAAACGCCTTGGCACCTTCCTGTGGAAGGAGGGTGACGGTCGCGTCATCGACGGCTTCGGTCCGAACGGCGTCGCCGCCCGGGTCATGGACGTCACGCGCGGCGTCGTGCGCCTGCAGACCGGTTACCTCTATCACTATGCGTTCGTGATGCTGATCGGCGTCGCCGCACTCGTTACCTGGATGATGCTCGGGAGCTCCTTCTGATGACCGATTGGCCCATTCTCTCGGCGGTCACCTTCCTGCCGCTGGTCGGCGTTGTGCTCCTGCTTCTGATGCGCGACGACAGCGCCGCCGGTCGCCGCAACGTGCTCAACATCTCGCTCGCAACGACGGTCGTCACCTTCCTGCTGTCACTGTTCATCTGGGCCGGGTTCGACAATGCGAACCCGGGTTTCCAGATGGTCGAGCGTCATGCTTGGCTTGGCACCGGTATCTCCTATCATCTGGGCGTCGATGGCATTTCGATGCTGTTCGTCATCCTCACGACGTTCCTGATGCCTTTCTGCGTGCTGGCGAGCTGGCACTCGATCGAAAAGCGCATCAAGTCCTACATGATCGCCTTCCTGCTGCTGCAGGTCGTCATGACGGGCGTGTTCGTCTCGCTCGATATCGTGCTCTTCTACGTGTTCTTCGAAGCGACCCTGATCCCGATGTTCGTCATCATCGGCGTCTGGGGTGGCAAGGAGCGCGTCTACGCCAGCTACAAGTTCTTCCTCTACACGCTGTTCGGCTCGGTCCTGATGATGCTCGCCATCATGGCGATGTACTGGCAGACAGGCACGACCGATATGGTTGAACTCCTGAAGGCCGGCTTCCCCGCAAGCATGCAGACCTGGCTCTGGCTCGCCTGCTTTGCGGCCTTCGCCGTGAAGATGCCAATGTGGCCCGTCCACACCTGGCTGCCGGATGCGCACGTTCAGGCACCGACGGCCGGTTCTGTCATCCTTGCCGGCGTCATGCTGAAGCTCGGCGGCTATGGCATGGTCCGCATCTCGCTCGGCATGTTCCCGCTTGCATCCGAGCAGTTCGCGCCGCTTGTCTTCACGCTGTCCGTCGTCGCCATCATCTACACCTCGCTGGTCGCGATGATGCAGCAGGACATCAAGAAGCTGATCGCCTACTCCTCCGTCGCCCATATGGGCTACGTGACCATGGGCATCTTCGCCGCCAACGTGCAGGGCGTGCAGGGGGCCATCTTCCAGATGTTGTCGCACGGCATCGTGTCCTCGGCGCTCTTCCTCTGCGTCGGCGTGGTCTATGATCGGCTGCACACCCGCGAGATCTCGGCCTATGGTGGCCTTGTCAACAACATGCCGAAATACGCCGTGATCTTCATGATTTTCACCATGGCGAATGTCGGACTTCCCGGCACCTCCGGCTTCGTCGGGGAAATAACGACCCTGCTCGGCGCCTTCCAGGCGAACACCTGGGTCGCCTTCTTCGCCACGACGGGCGTCATCCTCTCGGCCTGCTACGCGCTGTGGCTCTATCGCCGCGTGATGTTCGGTGCGCTGGAGAAGGAGAAGCTGAAGGCTCTGCTCGACCTGTCGCCGCGCGAAAAGGTGATCCTCTACCCGCTCGCGGTGCTCACCATCTTCTTCGGCGTCTATCCGGCGCCGGTCTTCGATGCCACGGCGGCTTCCGTCGATGTGCTGATCAATAATTACACGACCGCCGTTCAGGCAGCGCAGTCCCTTGCGCTCTCGGCAAACTGACGACGGGGCGAGAGAAACATGAACGCTGATATTCTGGTCGCTAGTCTCCATCTGTCGCTTCCCGAAGTGACGCTCGCCATCGGTGCGCTCGCGCTCCTGATGATCGGTGTCTTCACGGGCGAACGGTCCTCCGGTCTCGTCACCTGGCTGGCGATTGCGCTCTTGGTGGTTGCGGGCGTTCTGCTGGCGAACACCGGCGACGGCGTCGCGTATAACGGGGCCTTCGTCGCCGACCCCTTCGCCCGCTTCATGAAGATGCTGACGCTGTTTGCATCCATCGTCGCGCTCTTCCTGTCGGCAGGGCAGGCGAAGATCTTCGGTCTTGACCGGTTCGAATATCCTGTCCTCGTGGTTCTCGCGACCCTCGGCATGCTGTTGATGATCTCGGCCAACGACATGATGTCTCTCTACATGGCGCTGGAACTGCAGTCGCTCGCAGCCTATGTCGTCGCCGCCATGAACCGGGACGATCTGCGTTCGACCGAAGCCGGCCTGAAATACTTCGTCCTCGGCGCGCTCTCCTCCGGCATGCTGCTCTACGGCATGTCGCTGGTCTACGGCTTCACTGGCCATACCGGCTTCGTGGAAATCGCAGCGGCACTCACCGCCGACGGTCGCTCGCTCGGGCTGGTCTTCGGTCTGGTCTTCGTCCTCGCCGGTGTCGCCTTCAAGATCTCGGCCGTGCCGTTCCACATGTGGACGCCGGACGTTTATGAAGGTGCGCCGACCCCGGTTACCGCCTTCTTTGCCGGCGCCCCGAAGATCGCCGCCATCGCCATGCTGGTCCGCGTTGTCATCACCGCCTTCGAGCCGATCCAGCTCGACTGGCAGCAGATCATCGTCTTCATCTCGATCGCCTCCATGGTGCTCGGCTCGTTTGCCGCCATCGGCCAGAAGAACCTGAAGCGCCTGATGGCTTATTCCTCCATTGGTCACATGGGCTATGCGCTGGTCGGCCTTTCCGCCGGTTCCATGGCCGGCGTGCGCGGCGTCGTTCTTTATATGCTGATCTACATGGTCATGACGCTTGGCACCTTCGCCTGCATCCTCGCGATGCGCCGCAAGGAAGGCCATCACGTCGAGCAGGTGGACGATCTCGCTGGCCTGTCGCAGACGAACCCCTTCATGGCGGTCGTTCTCACGATCCTGATGTTCTCGCTCGCCGGCATCCCACCGCTGGCCGGTTTCTTTGCCAAATATTTCGTGTTCATGGCGGCGATCGAGGCCAAGCTCTATGCGCTTGCTGTCATCGGCGTTCTCGCCTCCGTCGTCGGTGCCTACTACTACCTGCGCGTCATCAAGCTGATGTGGTTCGATGAGCCGGCTGGCGAGTTCGCCCGCCCGTCCGGTTCGCTGAAGCTGGTCTACGGCCTCTCCGGGCTCTTCATCGTCGGCTACGTCATCGTCGGCGGCCCCATCGGTGCGGCGGCCGAGGCCGCTGCCCGGACATTCTTTTGAGCGGCCAGAGCCGGCTCACCCGCATGTCCGTTGACGACTTCCGCCACGTCGCCCTGGACGAGGTGGGCTCCACCAACACCGAGTGCCTTGCGCGTGCGCGTGCGGGCGATCCGGGGAACCTCTGGATCACAGCCGGCCGGCAGACCGATGGTCGCGGCCGGCGTGGTCGTGCCTGGAGTTCGGAACCCGGCAATCTCTATTCCTCGCTGCTCCTGATCGACCCCGCGCCGCTGGAGATGATCCAGTCGCTGCCGCTTGCGGTCGCCCTTGCGGTTCGCGACGCCATGCAGGCCGTCCTGCCCGCGGGCGCACGGGCTGCGGAGATCAAGTGGCCGAACGACATCCTGATCGGCGGGCAGAAGACCTGCGGCATTCTGCTCGAAGGCGAGCGTCTCACGGATGGGCGATATGCTCTGGTAATCGGCTGCGGCATCAACGTCGTCAGCGCGCCGGACCACGGTCTTTATCCGCTGACCCATCTGCGCAGCGAAGGGTCTTCCGCGTCACCGGAGGAACTCTTCGCACATC
Source organism: Ferranicluibacter rubi (assembly GCF_011603255.1). Classification (GTDB taxonomy): domain Bacteria; phylum Pseudomonadota; class Alphaproteobacteria; order Rhizobiales; family Rhizobiaceae; genus Ferranicluibacter; species Ferranicluibacter rubi. Next base: position 287,718 of record NZ_JAANCM010000002.1, read on the forward strand.
TTTTCATGACCATGGCCGAAACGCTCGGCATCTGGAATGGCGGTCTCGGGATCGGCGACATCATCGCGCGCTGGCGGCAGCATGCCGTGGGCATCGGTCGCCCCATCACGGTCAACCTTCCGGATCGGTCCATCCATGGACGTTTTGACGACATCGACGGCTCCGGCCAATTAATTCTCACGGATGAAAATGGCATGCGCCGGCACATAGCCGCCGGCGATGTCTTTTTCGGATGAAACAAGGCATAATTCTCTGATGACTGAGAAAAACGAACTGGTTTTCCTGCCGCTCGGCGGCGTAGGCGAAATCGGCATGAACCTCGCACTCTATGGTTACGGCCCTGCGGCCAACCGCGAGTGGATCATGGTCGATTGCGGCGTGACCTTCCCGGGGCCGGACCTTCCGGGTGTGGACCTCGTCCTCCCCGACATCCGCTTCCTTGCCGACAAGCTCAAGAGCCTCAAGGGCATCGTGATCACGCATGCGCATGAGGATCACTACGGCGCGCTGTCCGACCTCTGGCCGGGCCTGAACGTTCCCGTCTATGCCTCGCCCTTCACGGCAGGCATGCTGGAGGCCAAGCGCCAGTACGAGCGCAGCCGCAACGAGGTGCCGATCACCATCTTCAAGCAGGGCGACCGCGTGCAGATCGGCCCGTTCGAGGTCGAGGCCGTCGGCGTCAATCACTCGATCCCCGAGCCGATGGCGCTCGTCATCCGCACCCCGCTCGGCAATCTGGTCCACACGGGTGACTGGAAGATCGACCACGCGCCTTCGCTCGGACCTTTGACGGATGGCGACCGGTTCACCGCCGTCGGCGACGAGGGCGTGCTGGCCCTGATGTGCGATTCGACCAATGCGCTGCGCGATGGCGTCTCGCCCTCCGAGGAGGAAGTGTCCGTAAGCCTTGAAAAGGTCATCCGCGCTGCGGAGGGCCGCGTTGCCATCACGACCTTCTCGTCGAATGTCGGTCGCATCCGTTCGATTGCCAAGGCCGCAGCAGGCGCCGGGCGCGAAGTTCTGCTTATGGGCTCGTCCATGAAGCGCGTGGTGCAGGTCGCCCGCGACGTCGGGCTGATGGAAGGCATTCCGCCGTTCATCAGCGAAGACGAATTCGGCTTCATCCCGCGCGACCGGGTCGTGGTCATCCTCACCGGCAGCCAGGGCGAGCCCCGCGCCGCGCTGGCCAAGATCGCCCGCGACGAGATGCGCAATGTGGCCTTCACCGCCGGCGACACCGTCGTGTTCTCCTCGCGCGCCATTCCCGGCAACGAGAAGGCCATCAACGAGATCAAGAACGGCCTGATCGAACAGGGCATCCTGATCGTCACGGATAGCGATGCACTCGTGCACGTGTCGGGCCACCCCCGCCGCAACGAGCTGAAGCAGATGTACCAGTGGATCCGCCCGAAGCTGCTGGTGCCGGTCCATGGCGAAGCTGCACACCTCGTCGGGCAGATGGAGCTGGCACTCCAGTCCGGCATCCCGAATGTGCCGCGTGTCCGTAACGGCGATATCCTGCGGCTCGCGCCCGGCATGGCGCAGGTCATCGGCGAAGCCCCGCACGGCCGCATCTTCAAGGATGGTGGGCTGATCGGCGACTTCCAGGAGATGGGTATCGGCGATCGCCGCAAGCTGTCTTTTGCCGGCCACGTCTCTGTGAATGTCGTGCTCGATGCGCGCTACGATTTCGCCTCCGACCCGATCGTCGTGCCGATCGGGCTGCCCGAGTTTGACGACGAGGGCGAGGACATGAACGACACGCTCTACGACGCGGTTCTCGGCGCGGTCGAGAGCATTCCGCGCGCACGTCGCAAGGATCTCGCCATGGTTCAGGAAGCCGTGCGTCGCGCCATTCGCGGCACGGCCAACGATGTCTGGGGCAAGAAGCCGGTCGTCACCGTCTTCATCAACCGCATGTCCTGACGTCACGCTTTTTTCAGCAAAGAGAAAAGGCCTCCGTCGCTGTCGCGCCGGAGGCCTTTTCATGTGCGTCCGGCTTCCGGCCCGGCCCGGCCCGGCGTATAAGAGCGGTCAGCTCCTCAACCGGGATGTTGCCATGCCGATCTTTTCCGTCTTCGCCATCTACTTCATCATCTGGTGGATGACGCTCTTCATCGTTCTGCCGATCGGTCTGCGCACCCAGGCGGAGGAGAGCGATGTGGTGCCGGGAAGCGTGGAAAGCGCCCCAGCCCGGTTTCGGGCATTGCGCATCTTCGGACTGACGACGATCCTCGCGGCCGTGATCCATGTCGTCTGGTATGTCCTCTCCGTTCGCTACGGATACGGGATCGACGCCATCCCGCAATTCGCACCGAAGTTCTATTGAGGACGCGGACGACGGATGAGGGCGGAGTAACCTTATGCAGGTTAAACTATAGTTTTAGTCGATAAGCATTTGCTCAATAGTTTGGCAGATGCTCGGGCGAACACAAGGGTAGGGCCCCTGTATCGGCAGGAAGATGATGCTCGTTGCCCATCCTTATCCGGAACCCATGTCCAAAAGCCAAAAAAAAACAAGGCTAAAAGCCTTGTTTTCTAAGCAATCGCGTGACCCGTAACCGTTACCGGTGGCTGCGTATGACCGCGCCTAAGATCTGATCCTCCCAAGACTTTTTCCGCGACGTCGACAAGAATTTAATCTTCCTGCCTGTTTTGTGTGCTGAAACTAACCCAAAACAGCGCAGGTGTCATCAGGTTTTTTTGCATTTATGCTACAGTCCAGCAAAAAATATTCATTGACACGAAGAGGTCATTTGCCGTTACTCGCGCTCCCTTTTCCTGCTTCGATCTGTCGCAGAAAGCGGGCAGGTTGCCTATGCCACAGGCTCTGCGCGCCACTCGGCCCCACACGGGTTTTCATCCCGCCGCGAAGCGTTTAAGACCTCCAGCGTGGATGTTGCGGGATTCGAAAGATCGGATCGCATCGTCCGCCGTTCGTCCATACGGCCCCGCACAAGGCACAGGCCGTAAGCAAACCTCATTTCGCCCGAATCCGTGCTTAAACGGAAGGCGCCACTCCGGAACCCGTTCATGCGTCTGTCCCGCTATTTCATGCCGATCCTGAAGGAAAACCCCAAGGAAGCGGAGATCGTCTCGCATCGCCTGATGCTGCGCGCCGGCATGATCCGCCAGCAGAGCCAGGGCATCTATTCCTGGCTGCCGCTCGGCAAGCGCGTGCTCGACAAGGTCAACGGCATCATCCGCCAGGAACAGAACCGCGCTGGCGCCATCGAGCTCTCCATGCCGACCCTTCAGTCGGCGGAGCTCTGGCAGGAAAGCGGGCGCTACGACGATTACGGCAAGGAGATGCTGCGCATCAAGGACCGCCAGGAGCGTCCGATGCTCTACGGCCCGACCAACGAGGAGATGATCACCGACATCTTCCGCTCGTCGGTCAAGTCCTACAAGAACCTGCCGCTGAACCTCTACCACATCCAGCTGAAGTTTCGCGACGAGATCCGCCCGCGCTTCGGCACCATGCGCTCGCGCGAATTCGTTATGAAGGACGCCTACTCCTTCGACCTGACGAAGGAAGACGCCGAGCATTCCTATCGCAAGATGTTCACCGCCTACCTCCGGACCTTCTCGCGGCTCGGCCTGCGCGCCATTCCGATGCGGGCCGATACCGGCCCGATCGGCGGCGACCTCAGCCATGAGTTCATCATTCTGGCCGACACCGGCGAGTCCGAAGTGTTCAGCCACCGCGATTTCGTGAACTTCGATATCCCCGCGGAAACGACGGATTTCGATGATGTCGCGGCCCTGCAGGCCGTGTTCGACCAGTGGACGTCGGTCTATGCCGCAACGTCCGAGATGCACGACGAAGCAGCCTTCGATGCCCTTCCCGAAGGCGAGCGCCTTTCGGCCCGCGGCATCGAGGTTGGCCACATCTTCTATTTCGGCACCAAATATTCCGAGCCCATGGGCGCCAAGGTTCAGGGTCCCGATGGCAAGGAACACCTGGTCCATATGGGCTCTTACGGCATCGGGCCGACGCGCCTCGTGCCGGCGATTATCGAGGCGTCGCATGACGAGAACGGCATCATCTGGCCGGCTTCCGTCGCGCCGTTCGATGCCGTCATCATCAACATGAAGGCTGGCGATGCCGCCTGCGACGCGGCCTGCGAGAGGATCTACGCGGCCCTTTCCAAGGCCGGCATCGACACACTGTACGACGACACCGACGACCGCGCGGGCACCAAGTTCGCAACCGCCGATCTCATCGGCGTGCCCACGCAGATCATCGCCGGACCCCGGGCGGTTGCGGCGGGCGAGGTCGAGCTGAAGGACCGCAAGACCGGTGCGCGCGAGACCATGACCATCGAAGCTGCGATCAACAAGCTGACCGCTGCGAAATAAGGACCAGGCATGAGCGCCGCTTCCACGGACCCGAAACCGGCAAAGGCATCGGCAACGCCGCCCAAGGCCGGACTGAAGACAGCCTCGAAGGGCGCGCCGCCGAAGGAAACGCCGTCGGGCGACAAGTCGGCGAAATCCGCATCCAGCCGCCCGTTCTCGACCTTCGAGCGGCTGGTCGCCTGGCGCTATCTGCGCTCGCGCCGCAAGGAAGCCTTCATCTCCGTCATCGCCGGCTTCTCCTTCATCGGCATCATGCTCGGCGTTGCCACGCTCATCATCGTCATGGCGGTGATGAACGGGTTTCGTACGGAGCTCATCTCCCGCATTCTCGGCATCAACGGTCACATGATCGTGCAGCCGCTGGATGGCCCGCTCGACAACTACGCCGATCTCGCCACGCGCTTCTCCGGTATCAAGGGCGTCACCATGGCAATCCCGATGATCGAGGGTCAGACGCTGGCTTCCGGTCCCGGCGGGGCGGGCACGGGCGCGCTGGTGCGCGGCGTGCGGGCCGACGATCTCCTGAAGATGAAGTCGGTCTCCGATCATCTGAAATCCGGCGACCTCACCGGCTATGCGGCCGGCGGCGGCGTGGCGATCGGCTCGCGCATGGCCGACCAGCTCGGCCTGCAGGCCGGCAGCACGATCACGCTCGTCGCACCCGAAGGCGATGTAACGCCGATGGGCGTCAATCCACGCGTGAAGTCCTATACCGTTTCGGCCATCTTTGAGATCGGCATGTCGGAATATGACGCGTCGATCATCTTTATGCCGCTCGAGGAAGCCCAGCTCTACTTCAACGCCGAAGGCATCGCCCAGTCCATCGAACTGTTCGTGGAGAATCCCGATCTCGTCGACAGCCTGCGCCAGCCGGTGGAAGACGCGGCCCAGAGGCAGGTGCTGATCAGCGACTGGCGCGACCGCAACAAGACCTTCTTCTCCGCGCTTCAGGTCGAGCGCAATGTCATGTTCATGATCCTCACCCTGATCGTGCTGGTGGCGGCGCTCAATATCGTGTCCGGCCTGATCATGCTGGTGAAGGACAAGGGCAGCGACATCGCCATCCTGCGCACCATGGGGGCCTCGTCCGGCGCCGTCATGCGCATCTTCTTCATGACGGGCGCGGCCATCGGCATCGTCGGCACGCTGGCCGGCGTCGCGCTCGGCGTCGTCGTGTGTCTCAATATCGAATCGATCCGCCAGTTCTTCTCCTGGATCTCGGGCACGACGATCTTCAATCCGGAACTCTACTTCCTCAGCCAGCTACCGGCCGACATGAACCTCGGCGAAACCGTCGCGGTTGTCGGCATGGCCATCGGACTGTCGTTCCTGGCAACCATCTTCCCCGCCTGGCGGGCCTCGCGACTGGATCCCGTCCAGGCGCTGCGTTACGAGTGACAGGAACGATATGATGGCCCCTCGCGTGGCACTAGAGCTTTCCGGCGTCGAGCGCCATTACAGCCAGGGCGAACAGGCGCTCTCGATCCTGAAGGGTGCGGACTTCCGGCTGCTCGGTGGGCAGACGGTGGCGCTGGTCGCGCCGTCTGGCACTGGTAAATCGACGCTGCTGCATCTGGCCGGCCTTCTGGAGCGGCCCGATGCCGGCGAGGTCTCGATCAATGGCCGGGCCTGCGGCTCGCTGAGCGATCCGGAGCGCACGGCTATCCGCCGCAACGAGATCGGCTTCGTCTACCAGTTCCATCACCTACTGCCGGAATTCACGGCCGTCGAGAACATCATGATGCCGCAGCTGATCGCCGGCCTCTCCAAGAAGGAAGCGCGCGAACGCGCCTCCGCTTTGCTCGACTACATGCGCATCGGCCACCGTGCCGAACACCGGCCATCCGAACTGTCGGGCGGCGAGCAGCAGCGTGTGGCCATTGCCCGCGCCGTGGCGAACGCGCCCTTCGTGCTACTGGCGGACGAGCCCACCGGCAATCTCGACCCCGAGACGGCCGGCTATGTCTTCGAAGCGCTGAAGGCCCTGGTCAAGCAATCCGGCCTTGCCGCGATGATCGCCACGCACAATTACGATCTGGCGTCCAAGATGGACCGCCGCATCACGCTCCAGGACGGCAAGGTCGTCGAACTCGCCTGACGCCTGGGGTCATCGCCTCTGATCCTCGTCCTCAACGACTGGCGCGTACGGCCCCGGCGCGACTTGCTTGGGCGCGTCGCGGGAACCTTCGTCGCATCACCATGCAATCATCCAGGGCAGGTGTCGCGCAGCGGCAGTGCCCGGATGTTCCAACTCTCCCATCGAAAATTGTTAACCATCCATCAGATTCAGAGCTTGAAACAGGAACGAAAATAGAACATAAAATGAACAGAACCAAAAGGAGCATGCCATGTCCGACTTCCTTCGTGATCTCGCCGCACTGACCTCCATTGCCATGTTCATTGCCAGCTTCTCTATTCTTCTTCTCGGTCTCTGAGACGGCTCGGGTCTCTCTCGGCAAGTTCCGGGGGAGAAACGCGACGCCGTTGTCGCTTCGCCAGCGTGAAGAGCGTATGCTTTCATCTCATGCGAGAGTCGGAGTGAGCTATGGCGGATGCGGGCGCAAGCTTTGCGGGCGGGACAGGCAATGGCGACAAGCCGGCGCCGCAGTTCGTCCATCTGAGAACCCATTCGGCATTCTCGCTTCTCGAAGGCGCCCTGCCGATCAAGAAGATCATCGGCAAGGCCGTGTCCGACGCCCAACCTGCCATTGGCATCGCCGACACGAACAATCTGTTCGCGGCGCTGGAATTCTCTCTAAAATGCATGGACGACGGCATCCAGCCGCTGATCGGCTGCCAGCTGTCGCTCGACATGGAGGATGAGGTCGAGGGCGAGAAGCGGGGGCATGCCCAGCACCTCGCCAAGCTTCCCGCCATCGTGCTAATCGCCGCGACGGATGCGGGCTATGTCAATCTCGTCGATCTCGTCAGTCGCGCCTATCTCGGCGGGGAGGCTAACCAGAGCGTTCGCATCTGCCTGTCCTGGCTGAAGGAAATCGGGACCGACGGCCTAATCGCTCTGACGGGGGCATCCGGTGGGCCGATCGACATCGCGATCCGCTCGGGTCAAATGGCGCTTGGCGAGGCCCGGGCGCGTTGCCTGATGGAGCTTTTCGGTGATCGGCTCTATGTCGAACTGCAGCGCCACGGGCGCTACGACAAGCGGCACGAGAACCGGATGATCGATCTCGCCTACCGGCTGGAACTGCCGCTGGTCGCGACCAACGAACCCTTCTTCCCGACGCCGGGCGACTATGATGCGCATGACGCCCTGATGGCGGTGGCGCACAATGCCATGGTGTCGGACGATACCCGCTTCCGCCTGACTCCGGACCATTACCTCAAGAGCCGGCAGGAAATGGCGAAGCTTTTCGCCGATCTGCCGGAGGCGCTCGACAACACGATCGAAGTCGCGCGGCGCTGCACCTTCGTGCTGAAGACGCGTGCTCCGATCCTGCCGCGTTTCACCGGCGCCTCCGACGATCCGGCGGAGGCAGAACGGGCGGAATCGCTCGAACTGCGCCGTCAGGCCATCGAAGGTCTGGACGAGCGGATGCATAAGCTCGGCCTGTCCCCCGGCTATAGCGAGACGGACTATCGCGAGCGGCTGGATTTCGAACTCGGCGTCATCGAGCGCATGAAGTTCCCAGGCTACTTCCTCATCGTTGCCGACTTCATTAAATGGGCGAAGCTGCAGGACATCCCGGTCGGTCCCGGCCGCGGTTCGGGCGCGGGCTCGCTCGTCGCCTATGCGCTGACGATCACCGACGTCGATCCCCTGCGCTTCTCGTTGCTGTTCGAACGCTTCCTCAACCCGGAACGCGTGTCGATGCCCGACTTCGATATCGACTTCTGCCAGGACCGTCGCGAAGAGGTCATCCGCTACGTGCAGGCCAAGTACGGCCGCGAGCAGGTGGCGCAGATCATCACTTTCGGATCGCTGCAGGCACGCGCCGCGCTTCGCGACGTCGGCCGCGTGCTGGAAATGCCCTACGGTCAGGTCGACAAGATCTGCAAGATGGTGCCGAACAACCCGGCCAACCCGGTGACGCTCGCCAAGGCGATCGAGGACGAGCCACGCTTTCAGGAAGAGGTCGACAAGGAACCGGTGATCGGCCGCCTGCTCGACATCGCCCAGAAGATCGAGGGGCTTTACCGCCACGCATCGACCCATGCCGCCGGCATCGTCATCGGGGACCGACCGCTGTCGAAGCTGGTGCCGATGTATCGCGATCCACGCTCCGACATGCCGGTGACGCAGTTCAACATGAAATGGGTCGAGCAGGCCGGCCTCGTCAAGTTCGACTTTCTCGGCCTGAAGACGCTCACCGTCCTGAAGACGGCCGTGGACTTCATCGCCAAGCGCGACATCCATGTGGCGCTGGAAGCGCTGCCGCTCGACGACGCCAAGACCTATGAGATGCTCTCCAAGGGCGACACGGTCGGCGTATTCCAGGTGGAAAGTGCCGGCATGCGCAAGGCGCTGATCGGCATGCGGCCCGACTGCATCGAGGACATCATCGCGCTCGTCGCGCTCTATCGCCCGGGCCCGATGGAGAACATCCCCGTCTACAATGCGCGAAAGCATGGCGAGGAGGAGATCGAATCGATCCATCCGACCATCGACTACCTGCTGAAGGAAACGCAGGGCGTCATCGTCTACCAGGAACAGGTGATGCAGATCGCCCAGGTCCTCTCCGGCTACTCGCTCGGCGAGGCCGATCTTCTGCGCCGCGCCATGGGCAAGAAGATCAAGGCGGAGATGGACATGCAGCGCGCGCGCTTCGTGGACGGCGCCGTCAAGAACGGCGTGTCGAAGCCGCAGGCCGACATGATCTTCGACCTGCTGGCCAAGTTCGCCAATTACGGCTTCAACAAGAGCCATGCGGCGGCCTATGCCATCGTCTCCTACCAGACGGCCTATCTGAAGGCGCATTATCCGGTCGAGTTCCTGGCAGCTTCCATGACGCTCGACATGGCGAATACCGAGAAGCTGGTCGATTTCCGCCAGGATGCCGGCCGGCTCGGCATCACCGTGGTTCCCCCCTCGGTGCAGACCTCGTTCCGCCGCTTCGAGACGGGCGACAATCGTATCTTTTATTCGCTCTCGGCGCTGAAAGGTGTCGGCGAGGCGGCCGTCGAGCATATCGTGGCGGTGCGGGGCGACACGCCCTTTGCGAGCCTCGAGGATTTCTGCCTGCGCATCGATCCGAAGCTATTGAACCGCCGCGTGTTCGAGAGCCTGATCTGCGCCGGCGCCTTCGATGGTTTCGGCTATGACCGGGCCGCGCTGGTCGCGGGTCTGGACCGGATCCTGGGGTTTGCCCAGTTCGCCAACGAGAACAGGCTCAAGGGGCAGCACGACATGTTCGGCGCGGGTGCCGCGACGGGTCCGGAAAAGATCGGCCTGCCGGATTTCACGCCATGGCTGGCGTCGGAGAAGCTGCAGCGCGAGTTCCAGGTGCTCGGCTTCTACCTCTCGGCCCATCCGCTCGACACCTATAACGACCTGCTGGCGAAGATCCGGTGCCAGACCTTCGCCGACTTCGCTCTGTCGGTGAAGAAGGGCAATACCGCCGGACGTCTCGCCGGCACCGTCACGTCCAAGCAGGAGCGCAAGACGCGCACCGGCAACAAGATGGGCATCGTCACCTTCTCCGATTCGTCCGGCCAGTTCGAAGCCGTGCTGTTCTCGGAAATGCTGCAGCAATATCGCGATCTGCTGGAGCCCGGAAAGTCTCTGGTGCTGACCGTGCAGGCGGAGGAGCGCCCGGAAGGGATCGGCTTGCGGATCCAGACGCTGCAATCGTTGGAGGAGCGCTCGTTCCAGATGCAGAAGGCGTTGCGCGTCTATGTCCGCGACAGCGGCCCCTTGCGCTCCGTCGCCACGCATCTGAACACGAAGGGTGACGGGCAGGTGTCCTTCATCATCGTCAAGGACAATGGCCAGCGCGAGATCGAAGTGGAACTGGGCGATAAGTACCGCATCTCAGCCGAGATCGCGGCGGCCTTGAAGACGGCCCCCGGGGTGATCGATGTCGAGCTGATCTCGTAGGGTCTTATCGACCTGACGACGAGTTCGCTCGGGGAAGCAGGCCTGCCTCTACACCGTGTCGGGTATCGGGAAGGGACGTTCGCTTCACCCCTTCGCGGGATGCGTGATCGTCACGAAGTCCGTGCCGCGGCCGGTTTCCGGGCCGAGGCCCATGTCGGAGACGGTGAGGGATGAGCCGGGCGCAAGGACGTCCTCGACCTGCTCGCGCAGTTCCACCGTCATCTGGATGCGATCGAGCACGCGCGTCGCCGCGTTATAGGCGAGCGCGTCATCGTCCAAGGTAATCCCGAGCCGGGTCTTCATGGATTTGGGGATGACGTTGTCGAGAGACAGCGAGAACCAGTTGCCCTTTCCCGTCGTCGCATCGACATCCTGGAACTGGTAGAAATGGGCGCCGAGCGCGATCTCCGGCTCCGTGATCGTCACCGGCGCTTCGAAGAGCGGCGTAAATTCGCGGCGAACCAGAAGTTGCCCGTTGGCAGGTGGGGGCAGATTGGCTTTCTTGAAGAGCGCGTCCACCAGCTCCGGCGTTACCCGCCCCTTGGGCTCGCGGCCTTCTGCCAGTTCGAATGCGCGGATGGCGGCGATGGATCGGCTGCCCAGCGCGCCATCCGGCACGCCGGCATCGTAGCCGAGACCGTTGAGTGCCGCCTGCACATCGAGGTTGAGCTCGCGCGCACCGCGGCGGGTGATCAGGATGCGAATCGGCTCACGATCGTCTTCGGCGCGGGCGACGGATGCCGTTGGGGTTGTGACGGCGGGTTCGCTCATCGCCACTTCCACGTTGCCGCTCGGGATCTGCGACATGGCGGGACGCAGCGTCGCATCCGAGAGCAGTTGCGGTTCCGGCTCGGAAGGCTGGAAGAGAAAGCTGTGCGACACCGGCTGTGGCGCGATCTGGCGATCGGAAATCACGACGTGCAATCCGCGCTCCGTCATCTTGTAGAGCGACTTTGCAAAGGCATTCGGCAGCCGCACGCAGCCATGGGACGCGGGGTAGGAGGGCACGCTGTTGGAGGCATGAAGCGCGATGCCGGACCATGTCAGCCGCTGCATGAACGGCATGGGTGCGTTCGAATAGATATTCGATTCGTGATAGCGGCGCTTTTCGAGAATGGAGAAGATACCCGTCGGCGTCTCATGGCCGCGCTTGCCGGAGGAGACCTTCGAGGTGGCGACCACCGTGTCGCCATCATAGACGACCAGAGACTGTTTGTCCTTGGACACCACGATCTGTAGCGGCGAGGTTCCATCGGCGGCGACCGCCGTCGTGCTGGCGAGAGCGAGCAACAGAAGCCCGAGTCCGAGAGTAGAACGCAAAACCATCGACACCATCCGGATCATTCGAACAGGGTGAAGGCTACGAAAAGAGATTTAAGGAAGCTTTGCCGGCTGGTGCGGAATGAAACATCGAAACCGGTATTCCGATCACCAAAACGTGAACCCTGTGGAAAACGTCCGAAGGCAAAGGGAGTGCTGTTTCAGCCGCGCGATGCCCTCAGCGTAGGAAATGTTGTCGGATGATCCGCGCGGCGTCGTCCCAGTTCTCGGCGCTCTCGATACCTTGGGTCGGTGCGGGTGCCATCGCCAGAAATTCCGCATTGGCCATCAGCCGGATCAACAGGCAATCCGGCGCGTGCTCGCGCACGGATTCCAGATTGCGCAGAATGTCGTCGATGAAGGCCACGGGGACATCGCGCGCGTCATGAAGCTGCTTGACGACGGGACCCTTGGGCGCCTCGGTCGCCAGCAGCGGATAGGCCGAGAGCCCATGCCGGTCGAGCAGCCGCCGGCGCACCTCCGTGTGGCGGGGCGGCATGGCCGTGAGGAAGACGATGTCGGCGTCGCTCGAGAGATCGGCGAGCGTCTCCGCCACCTGCGAAGCGGGCGTTTGCCACACATCCTGCGTCAGGAAGAAGTCCTCCAGCAACGTCGGCACCATCGCGTCCGGCACGGGTTCGCCGGTCTCCAGCTGCACGATGTTGCCGTGCAGGCGGAACGACCGGGGCAAAAGCTCCCGTCCGCCGGATTTCAGAAAATTCTGAAACGGTGTCACGAATTCGAGGACCACCTCGTCGATATCGCAGACGATCAGCGGCCGGTCGGTCAGCTCTATGTGGTCGAAGCAGAGAGGGGTCTGCGGATCGATGGTCTTACTGGTCATGCGCTGCCCGTATCGCCGCGAAAGCCGGAGAGGGCCGCATGCGCGCGCGCCACCGTTTCCGGCTTGGTTCCCGTGGCTTCGCAGAACTGCATCAGCGTCGGCTCGTGATCCATGACGAAATCGAGCAGCCCGGCCATGAAGCCCGGATCGCCGACGGCGCCGCGCAGACCGGTCGGATCGGTGCCCGTCAGCGCCAGAAAGCGGCCGAGAAGCTCGGGCTCGCTCGCAAGCCAGCCGAGCACGGCAATGGCGGTCTCATCCGCTGTCGTCACTGTTTTCACCCTATTCCGCAACACGTCGGCTTTTCTGGCCTATGATTACCTTTTTTTCAACCAAATAGGCCTAACTCTTCACCAGTCATGCGCGAATGCTCGTCTTGCAGCTGGCGGAATGACCCCCGGCCACGGCCGTACACGCGGGAAGGTTCTGATATGCCGAAACAGGTAATGATCGTCGAGGACAACGAGCTGAACATGAAGCTCTTCCGCGACCTGATCGAGGCATCGGGCTACACGACCATCCAGACCCGAAACGGACTGGAGGCACTGGATCTTGCGCGCAAGCACCGGCCCGACCTGATCCTCATGGACATCCAGCTGCCGGAGGTCTCCGGCCTCGAGGTGACCAAATGGCTGAAGGAAGACGACGAACTCCACGTCATCCCCGTCATCGCCGTCACGGCCTTCGCCATGAAGGGCGACGAAGAGCGGATCCGGCAGGGTGGCTGCGAGGCCTATGTCTCCAAGCCGATTTCCGTGCCGAAATTCATCGAGACCATCAAGACCTATCTTGGCGATGGTTGACCGACATTTGCGATTGCCGCGACGCAGCCGCCATGATGGTGCGCTCGAGTGATCATGTAACCCCTCGCACCGGGCGATTCGGGCCCAGCAGGGCGAAGGGCGATAGGACAGGACGGACCGCATGACCGCACGCATTCTCGTCGTCGACGACATACCGGCAAACGTCAAACTGCTGGAGGCGAGGCTCGTGGCGGAATATTTCGACGTCCTCACGGCCTCCGATGGCTATCAGGCGCTTGCCATCTGCGACAGCCGCCCGGTCGATATCATCCTCCTCGACATCATGATGCCCGGCATCGATGGCTTCGAGGTCTGCGAGCGGTTAAAGGCAAACCCGAAGACGGCGCATATTCCGGTCGTCATGGTCACCGCGCTCGACCAGCCTTCCGACCGGGTGCGCGGCCTGAAGGCCGGCGCAGACGATTTCCTGACCAAGCCCGTCAACGATCTGCAGCTGATGTCGCGGGTCAAAAGCCTCGTCCGCCTGAAGAACGTCAGCGACGAACTGCGCCTGCGCGCCGAAACGGCAAAGAGCGTCGGCTTCGAGGATCTTTCGAACGCCGAACGCCCCGACGAGCCGGGCAACATCCTGCTCGTAGATGCGCGTGCCAGCTCGCAGGACCGTATCGCCCGCGCCCTTAAGCCCGTGGCCGGCCTGACGATCATGAGCGACCCGCAGGCAGCCCTGTTCGAAGCGGCGGAGCAGCCCTTCGACCTCGTCATCGTCAATGCGAATTTCGACGACTACGACCCGCTGCGGCTCTGCTCGCAGCTGCGCTCGCTGGAACGGACGCGCTATATCCCGATTCTTCTGGTGGCCGAGCAGGGGGCCGAAGATCTCGTGGTGCGCGCGCTCGATCTCGGCGTGACCGACTACATCATGCGGCCGATCGATCCGAACGAATTGATCGCGCGCTCGCTCACGCAGATCCGCCGCAAGCAGTGCAATGATCGCCTGCGCCTCAGCGTCCACCAGACCATCGAACTGGCCATCACCGATGGCCTCACGGGGCTTCACAACCGCCGCTACCTCGACAATCACCTCAAGCTTCTGATCGAACGCGCCATGAAGCGCGGCCGCAGCCTGTCGATCTGCGTCACCGATATCGACCGCTTCAAGATCGTCAACGACACGCATGGCCATGATGCGGGAGACGAGGTGCTGCGCGAATTTGCCCGACGTCTTCGCAGCACCGTCCGCGGCGCCGATCTCGCATGCCGATTCGGCGGCGAGGAGTTCGTGCTGGTCATGCCGGACACGGATGCAGCCACCGCAAGCACCATTGCCGAGCGCCTTCGCGCGAGCATCGAGACGACGCCCTTCCTGTTGCAGGATCGCAGCAAGGAGCTGACGATTACCGCGTCCATGGGGATTGCGATGCTCGACCCGGCCGGCGAAACAGCCGACAGCTTCCTCAAACGTGCGGATACGGCGCTCTACCAGGCCAAGCGCAACGGGCGAAACCAGGTGGTGGGTGCCGCGGCCTGAGTCCATTTGCCGGCGAATCGCAGATAGGGGACGTGGGCCGTCGCGGAATTGACATCAAGGCGTGTCACAGTGCTACGGCACGTCATCACGCGCTTGTGCGATCCTGCAGCGATATCTGGCAACTTACGGCAGAAAAGCGCCGCAATTTCTCCCGAATCGGGCTGCACTTCATGGATCTTGTTAACCATGACTGTATCAAAGCGAACCAAGCTTTAAGATTTCATTGATTTTCTTCTGCATCTCGCCGATGTTCTTATGCAGGGGAGGTCTTACGCTCCCAAGCCGATCAGTTACCCCATGATGTCAGGTCCGCCGCATCTCCTGGGTCGTGGGGTCGTCGGCCGGTACGTATCAGCGGTTCCTCGTGCCGCTCTGCGTGCCGGCCGGCATCCATTCAACGCCGCTTCTGTTTCAGAAGCGGCGTTTTTCGTTTGCGTATGTCGATGTCGGCTGCTGCACAGGACGAGCGTCTTCCTGCCGCAAAGTCTGCAGACGCAAAAAAGGCGCCTGACGAAGCCGTCGGCGCCCTTTTTCAAATGGAGAAACCAGATCTTACTTGATCTTGGTTTCCTTGAATTCGACATGCTTGCGTACGACCGGGTCGTACTTCGTCATGCTGAACTTGTCTGTCTTGGTGCGGCTGTTCTTCGAGGTCACGTAGAAGAAACCCGTGTCGGCCGTCGACAGCAGCTTGATCTTGATTTTTGCAGCTTTCGCCATGGTCGTCCTGCCTTCTGAAATAACAAAGCCGGACTTCGTAAAAAAGGTCCCGGCGAGCTTGGCGCGAAACTACAAATCGCGCCCAAAAAGTCAACCCTGTTTCGGTTTATAAACCAGGCGAACCAGGGAAAGCACGATGTAAAGGCCGAAGAATCCGGCGATCGACCACGCAAAGCCATGATTGCCGAAGACATCCATCGAGGCGCCGATGACCTGCGGCCCGGCCACGGTGCCCAGCGCATAGCAGAACACGAATGCGGCATTGGCGGCGGCCAGCTCCGGCCCATGCAGCCGCGAACCGAGATGGCTGAGCCCGATCGTATAGAGCCCAGAGATGATGCCACCCCAGAGCAGCAGGATGGCCGCCAAGGCGTACCAGTTGGTCGACAGGGCTGGCAGGCAGAGTGCGCCGGCAAAGCCGATCACGGTCAGCGCCACGAGCAGCTTGCGGCGGTCCTTCATGCGGTCCGACAAGAGGCCGAGCGGGATCTGGAAGATGAGGTTTCCCACACCCATGATGGTGAGCAAGAGAGCCGCCTGCGATTCGGAGAAGCCGACGCGCGTGCCGTAGACCGGAAAGAGCGAGAGGCCCCCATACTCTACGGCGCCGAACACGAAGACGGCGGCCGTGGCCATTGGCACCATGTAAACGTAGCGCAGGAAATGCATCTCCGGCATCTCGTCGATATCGGGACTTTCATTCCGGGCGATGATGATCGGGATCGCGCCGAGCAGGATGATGCCGGCACCGACCGCGAAGGGCAGGATGCCCTCGCTGCCGAGCAGGGAGAAGAGCAGGGGCCCCGCGGCGAACCCGAGCGAAAGAACGGTGCCGTAGATGCCGAACACGAGCCCACGACGGTGCGAGGGCGCCGTGGCGTTGATCCAGAACTCCGAGAGGACGAAGAGAATGGTGATGCCGCTCTGGAAGACGATTCGCAGCGGGAACCACAGCCAGAAATTCTCGACGAAATAGAAGCCGAGCGCGGGCGCGGCGGCCAGCACCACGGCAGCCACCATGACCTGCGCCACGCCGAACTTGTGTGCCAGCCGTGTCGTGAAGGAGGCGGCGACCATGGAGGCAAGGCCCGCCACGGTGGAGTTGAGGCCGATCAACGTCGAGGAGACGCCGCGCCGTTCCATGATGAAGCTGAGGAGAGGCACGCCGAGGCCAATGGCGATGCCGACCGTGGTGACGGCAGCAAGGGCCGCGATCAGCGACAGCCAATGGATATCCTCAACCGGCCGAGACGAGCCAGGGGTCGTCTGAGACATTCGGTGTCCTCACAGAAGATCGCGGATGGGTCGTCCATTCCGGACGTGGAAATACGGCACGGTGCCGTCAAAGCCGAGCAGAGGGTCGGCGTCAAGCCTCGTGTGCAAGGCTTCGAGAATACGCGCGGTGATATCCGGGATGGAAACCGCGGAAGGATTGCCGACGGGAACCCAGCGCAGGTCTTCCAGCTCCCGGCTGTCCTGCAGTCCGTCGAGATCGAGTTCGACCTCGTCGGTGAAGAGGGCGAAGAAATGGGTGTCGAATCGCCGCACATGGCCGGGCGGCGTCAGTGCGCGGGCGACGTAGCGCAGGCGCTCGAGTTCGGGGCGGAAGGGAAGGCTGCCAGAACAGGACGGCCTACAGGACGGCCCCACGGCAAGGCTCGTCTCCTCATGCAGCTCCCGCAGGGCGGCAAGCGCGAGCGCGCGCACGGCGGAAACGGAGAGGCGTCCGCGATAGATGCCGACAAGGCGGTCGATGAGCGGTGCCGGGAGATCGCTCGCAAAGGCGATTCTGTGATCGCCTGGATCCCGTCGTCCGCCGGGGAAGACGTGAACGTCCGGCATGAACACATGTTGCTTGCTGCGTCGGCCGACCAGAACGCGCACGACGCCGTCGCTGCGGTCGAGAAGGAGAATGGAGGCCGCGAGGCGTGGGCGCAGAGCCCCTGCCGGTGTGGTCGCCGTATCGGATGTGCCGCCGGTCGCGGCATCATCGATGCGCATCAGGTGCGGTCCTGCGATGGCAATTCGTCTTCCGGCCGATCCTCGTGCCCACCGAAGCCGTGCATGCGCAACGCCCATTGCAGGCCGACGACGCCGCCCTTGACCGGCTGCATGAGCGCGATCGAGCCGGCAATCGTGATTGGCACCCAGATGGCAAGGTGCTGCCAGTTCGACAGCGCCACCAGCATTTCCGTCATCATGAAGCCTCCGAGCACCAGATGGCCGACAATCGTGACGACGATATACGGCGGAAAATCGTCGGCACGATGATGATGCAGCGCTTCTCCACAGACGGAGCAGGTATCGTTGACCTTGAGGAACCGGCCGAACATACGCCCCTGGCCGCAGTTGGGGCACCGGTTGACAAGCCCGCGCCGGATCGAGCGCCCGACTGGGCGGTCGTTGATCTGCGCATCACCTAGGTGCAGCGTTTCTGCCCCCGGCCCTACGTCGCTCTTTCTCATGCCGTCACCATTCATCGGAGTCAGCGCCGCCCACGCGGTGGACGGGTGCCGGGCGCTTTGCGAGCACCGGCCTTGTCCCGGCGTCCCGCCTTGTGGAAGGAGCGCGTCGCCGTCGGCATCTTGCGGCCCTCGTCCAGCATCTCGAAGCGCAAGGCGCCGGCCAGCGGCACGGCATCGACCAGCTTCACCCGCACCTCGTCGCCGAGGCGATAGCCGAGACCGGTCTTGTCGCCGACCAGCGCCATGTGCGCTTCGTCGAAGATGAAATAGTCACGTCCAAGCGTCGAGATTGGCACGAAGCCGTCGGCGCCGTACTGCGGAAGCGAAATGAACAGGCCCGACTTGGTGACGCCGGACACGCGACCGTCGAACTCCTCGTTGACGCGACCGCTCAGATGGTGGGCGATCAGCCGGTCGATCGTGTCGCGCTCGGCCGCCATCGCGCGCCGCTCGAAGGTCGAGATCTCCGCGGCGATATCCTCCAGCGCACCTTCTTCTGCCGGCGTGATGGCGCCTTCGCCGAGCCCGAGCGAGCCGACCAGCGCGCGATGCACGATCAGATCGGCGTAGCGCCGGATCGGCGAGGTGAAGTGAGCGTACTTCATCAAGTTCAGGCCGAAATGGCCGATATTCTCTGGGCTGTAGACCGCCTGGCTCTGCGAGCGAAGCACCATCTGGTTGACGATGGTCTCGTAGGGCTGCTCTTCGGCTTTCGCGAGAATGCCGTTGAAATGGTTGGCGCGCATGTTGTCGCCCTTGACCAGCGTCAGGTCGAGCGTCGCCAGAAACTCGCGTAGCGTCTCCTGCTTGGCGAGCGAGGGTGCATCGTGGACGCGGTAAACGAGCGGCTGGCGCTTGATCTCCAGCGTCTCGGCTGCCGCCACGTTCGCCTGGATCATCATCTCCTCGATCAGCTTGTGCGCATCGAGCCTGTCCGGCACGAAGACGCGATCGACCGTGCCATCCGGCTTCAGGAGGATCTTGCGCTCGGGCATGTTAAGTTCGAGCGGCTGCCGCCGGTTCCGCCCCACGGTGAGGATGCGATAGGCGTCCCAGAGCGGCTTGAGGATGGGCTCCAGCAGAGGGCCGGTCTTATCATCAGGCGCACCGTCGATCGCTGCCTGGGCTTGGTTGTAGGAGAGCTTGGCCGCGCTCTTCATCATGATGCGATGAAAGGTGTGTCCGATCTTCCGGCCTTCGCTCGTGAAGCGCATGCGCACGGCAAGCGCCGGCCGGTCCACGGTTTCCTTCAGCGAGCACAGTTCGTTGGAAATGCGCTCCGGCAGCATGGGCACGACCCGGTCCGGGAAGTAGACCGAGTTGCCGCGCTTCAGCGCTTCATTGTCGAGCGCGGATTTCGGCCGCACATACCAGGAGACGTCAGCGATTGCGACGGTGACGATGACGCCGCCCTCGTTCTCCGGCGATGTGTCGGGTTCCGCATGAACCGCGTCGTCATGGTCCTTGGCGTCTGCGGGGTCGATGGTGATCAGCGGCAGGGAGCGCCAGTCCTCCCGATGCGACATGGTGGCGGGGCCGGCAGCCTCCGCCTCGCGCGTGACGCTGTCGGGGAAGATATAGGGAATGCCGTGCGCGTGAATGGCGATCATGGAGATCGCCTTTTCTGAGGAGACCGAACCGATGATCGACTTCACTTCGGCCCTGGCAAGCCCGAACCGGCCGGAGCGGACGATTTCGACCTCGACCAGATCCCCGTCCTTGGCCTCGCCGACGCCGCTCGCCTCGACGTCCATTTCCTCGCCGCGCTTGTCGATGGGCATGATGCGGCCGGTGCCCGCCGGCATTTCGCGGAAGACGCCGAGGGCCGCATTGGCGCTGCGGCGACGGTCGAGCACCTTGATGATGCGCGCCGTATAGGCCGGGCCCGTCGGCTCCTTGGAGGGGAAGATCTTGGCCAGCACCCGGTCGCCGATGCCGCCGACGGGCATCTTGCCCTTGGCCTTGGCAACGCTCGACTGGCGGATGAGAACAGCCGGTGCGACACCAGCATCGTCGGGCCATTCGGCCGGACGGGCGACGAGCTCGCCGTCCTTGTCGCGCGTGGTGATGTCGAGAACGGTGACCGGGGGCAGGGCGCCTGGACGGACGAGCGCGTTGCGCTTCTTCTCCACGAGACCGTCGTCTTCGAGATCCCGCAATGCTGCCTTCAGCTCGATGCGCGCTTCGCCCTTGAGGCCGAAAGCTCGGGAGATTTCACGCTTGGAGGCCTTGTCCGGATTTTCCGCGATGAAACGCATGAGCACGTCGCGCGGTGGCACGGCGCCATGGATGATCGGTGTGTCATCGGCAGGCGGCAGGGCCGTGCCCGCACGGGCCAGCCGGACCGAAGGTTTTGCGGTCCGTCTCATGCCGATGCGGGGCGATTTGCTCACGGTCTATCCCTTCTGTGCCTTGGCGGCGGCCGCAGTCTTGGGTTTTGCAGCAGCCTTCGTCTTTGTCGTCGTCTTCGCCGCAGGCTTGGCCTTGGCGGCGGCGCGCGGCTTGGCAACCTTTTCGTCGCCGTCCGCTGCAGCTTTGGCCTTGGCAGGCTTTGCAGCCTTCGCCTTGACGGCCTTGGCCTTCACGGGTTTCGCCTTGCCTGCACGCTCTGCAAGAAGCGGCAGTGCTTCTTCGAGCGTCACCGATGTCGGATCCTTGCCCTTGGGCAGGGTCGCGTTCACCTTGCCCCAGTTGACATAGGGTCCATAACGCCCATCGCGAACGGTAATCGCACCGCCATCGGGATGTTCACCGAGATCCTTCAGAGCGGCCACGGCCGCACCGCGACCGGCTGGGCCCTTGGATGCCTTGTCCGCCAGCACCGAGACGGCGCGGTTGAGGCCGATCGAGAACACGTCCTCGATGGTCTCGACATTCGCATATTTCCCGTCATGCAGGATAAACGGCCCGTAGCGGCCGAGGCCGGACGAGATCATCTTGCCGGATTCCGGATGCTGGCCGATGTCGCGCGGCAGCGACAGGAGGGCCAGGGCCTTCTCATGGTCGATGCTCGCCGGCGTCCAGCCCTTGGGCAGGCTGGAGCGCTTGGCCTCCTTGCCTTCGCCGCGCTGGACGTAAGGGCCGAACCGGCCGTTGCGCAGCGTGATCTCCTCGTCCGTGTGCGGGTCCTTGCCCAGTGCCTGCGGCTCGTTCGACGCCTGCGCTTCCGCATCGCCATCCGAGGACAGCTGGCGGGTGAAATTGCAATCGGGATAGTTCGAGCAGCCGACGAACGCGCCATACTTGCCGAGCTTCAGCGACAGCTTGCCGGTGCCGCAGACCTGACAGATCCGGGGATCGCTGCCATCCTCGCGCTTGGGGAAGACGAGCGGTGCGAGTTCCTCGTTGAGCGCATCAAGGACGTTGGTGACCCGCAGCTCCTTGGTGTCTTCGATCTGCGCGAAAAAGTCTTTCCAGAAGTCGCGAAGCACATCCTTCCAATTTAGCTCGCCAGCGGAAATCCGGTCGAGCTTCTCTTCGAGCGATGCCGTGAAGTCGTACTCGACATAGCGGTGGAAGAAGCTTTCGAGGAACGCCGTGACGAGGCGGCCCTTGGCTTCCGGGATCAGCTTGCGCTTGTCGATGACGACGTATTCGCGGTCCCGCAGGGTGGCGAGCGTCGAAGCATAGGTCGAGGGACGGCCGATGCCGAGCTCTTCCATGCGCTTGATGAGGCTTGCTTCCGAGTAGCGCGGCGGCGGCTCGGTGAAATGTTGGCTCGCATTGATCTTCTGCTTGGCGACGGTCTCGCTTGCGCGGATCTCCGGCAGACGGCCTTCGTCCTCGCCATCATCGCTCTGCTCGCCGTCTTCCTTCTGGTCTGTATAGGCGGCGATGAAGCCGTCGAAGCGGATGACGGAGCCGACGGCGCGCAGGCCGGCCTTGCGGTCGCCGTTTTCTGCGAGGATCTCGACGGTTGTCCGCTCGATCTCGGCCGACGCCATCTGGCTGGCGATACCGCGCTTCCAGATCAGGTCGTAGAGGCGCAGCTGGTCGGTATCGAGAAAGCGGCGCAGCTGGTCCGGCGTGCGGGTGAAGTCTGTCGGGCGGATCGCCTCGTGGGCTTCCTGCGCATTCTTCGCCTTGGTCGAATAGATTCGGGCCTTTTCAGGCACGTAGCGCGCGCCGAATTGGTCGCCGATGGCGCTGCGGGCAGCATCGATCGCTTCGCCGGCCATCTGCACGCCGTCGGTTCGCATATAGGTGATGAGACCGACGGTCTCGCCGCCGAGGTCGAGACCTTCATAAAGCCGCTGGGCGACCTGCATGGTGCGCGATGCGGAGAAGCCGAGCTTCGAGGATGCCGCCTGCTGCAGCGTCGAGGTGGTGAAGGGCGGCGAGGGGTTGCGCTTGACGGGCTTCGCCTCGACGGTATCCACGACGTAGGAGGCGCCTTCGAGCAGGGCCTTCAGGTCGGTTGCCTGTTCGCCATTGCCGACCGAGCGCGCCTGCAGGCGCTTGCCGTCTGCGGCCACGAGGCGGGCTTCGAAATCGTCGCCGCGCGGCGTCTTCAGGATGGCGGAGAGGTTCCAGTATTCTTCCGAGACGAACCGCTCGATCTCCGACTCTCGGTCGCAGACGAGGCGCAGCGCGACGGACTGCACGCGGCCGGCCGAACGGGCACCGGGCAGCTTGCGCCACAGGACCGGCGACAGGTTGAAGCCGACGAGATAGTCGAGCGCGCGGCGTGCGAGATAGGCATCCACCAAGGGAACGTCGATGTCGCGCGGATTGGCCATCGCGTCGAGCACGGCCTTCTTGGTGATGGCGTTGAAGACGACTCGGCTGACGGGCTTGTCGCCGATCAGCTTCTTCTTGCGCAGCAGATCGAGCACATGCCAGGAAATCGCTTCGCCTTCGCGATCCGGGTCGGTTGCGAGAATGAGGCCATCGGCGTTCTTCAAGGCAGCGCCGATGTCGTTCATTCGCTTGGCGGACGCGCTGTCCACCTCCCAGATCATGGCGAAGTCTTCGTCGGGCTTGACCGAGCCGTCCTTGGCCGGAAGGTCGCGAACGTGACCGAACGAGGCCAGAACCGTGTAGCCGGGGCCGAGATATTTGTTGATGGTCTTTGCTTTAGCCGGCGATTCAACGACGACGACATTCATGGTCATAGGATTCAGCAACCATAGAGAGGGGTGACGGACTTCCCTCAGCCGTCACGCCGGGAACTTTTGAAGCCCCGACATGGAGGGGGATTTCGTCGCGGTCAAGTGGCGACCATGAAATTAGCCAGTTTGCATAGACGATCGACAGACCCGCAACCTGTTCATTTTCAGGCGTTTGACGATCTTTCGACAAGGTGTCGCGCCCGAAGGCTCGCCAGCCCGGAATACAACGCGCCACAACCTTTGAGGGATAATGTTATTATTGCAATTAGGAATATTTGCGTTATCGTCGGCGGAAGAGAAGAGAGTGCACCGACGGACAGGCAGTGGTGATGGCCGCACAGGTTGTTGCCGCGTGTGCTGTCGGCTGCCCGCTCGGGATCGAGGCCAAGCCCAACAGGACGTATTCATGGTGCCCGTACACAAAGACGCTGCTGTTCCCGCGACACCTGACGACGAGAGCCTCGCCTATATTCGTCAGATGCTCGCAGAGCTGCGTGGTGTCGCGGACGAAAAGGGTGCCGACATGCTCTGCTACCTCCTGGAGATGGCCTATGTCGAGGCGGGCGACCTCATTTCCGGCCGCCGCGCCCTGTCAGCCAAGGGGCTCAAGAGAAACGAGGCCGCCGGGGTGGCGGTGAAGCCGGCCGGCAAGATCAAGCTCTAGCAGCACGAGATAGACCGCCGAGGCGGCAAAGCCCGTATGGCGGATGATGTCGTCGGTCTCGACCGGCGTCGGCCCGAGCGCATCGATGATCGCCTCGCGCTCCCGGTCGCCGGGTAGCGCAGCTGCGGGCCGCCTTTCGGTGCCGATGTCCACGTCGTTCTCCGCTTCGCGCGCCTGAGGCTGGTCGAACAGGTCGATGCGGCTGAGCGGCGCCAGCGCCTCCAGAATGTCGCGCGCTTCCGTCGTCACCACGGCGCCGTCCTTCAGGAGACCATTGGTGCCGTGGCACCGGGGATCGAGCGGCGACCCCGGCACGGCAAAGACGAGACGCCCGAAATCGGCGGCGTAGCGCGCCGTGATCAGCGATCCGGAGCGACTTGCAGCCTCCACGACGGCAAGCCCCAGCGCCACGCCGGCAATCAACCGGTTGCGGCGCGGGAAGTCGCGCGCCCGCGGCTCCCATCCGAAGGGCATCTCGGTGATGGCAAGGCCTTGTCCCCCGGTGATCTCGTCGAGCAGCGGCACGTTCTCGGGCGGGTAAGGCTTGTCGATGCCGCCGGCGAGGACGGCGATCGTGCCGGTGTCGAGGCTCGCGCGATGGGCGGCCGTGTCGATGCCGCGGGCAAGCCCGGAGATGATCGTATAACCTGCCCTGCCGACATCGCGGGCGATCATGGCGGCGAACTTGGCGCCGCTGATGGAGGCGTTGCGGGCGCCGACGATGCCGAGCGCAGGCGCGGTGCCGGTGGACGCACGTCCCTTGACGGCGAGAAGCGGCGGCGCGCCGTCGATCTGGCGAAGGGCTGCCGGATAGTCCGGTTCGCCGATACCGACGAATCGCGCGCCGCAACGGGCGGCGATCGCCAATTCCCGTTCGGCTTCCGCGACCGTGGCGATGCGGATCGCGCGCGTGGAACCGCCTCGGCGGGAGAGTTCCGGCAGCATCTCCAGCGCCGTCTCGGCCGATCCGACATGGTTGATGAGGTCGCGGAAGGTGACGGGGCCGACATTGTCGGAGCGGATAAGGCGCAGCCAGGCTATTCTTTGACGATCCGTCAGCGCGATGCCCTTGCTTTCCTGGCTCTTCGCGCTGTCGCTCATCTAAGCTTATCCCTTCTGGCCGATGCGGCTTTCGGTCCCGGCGATCAAGCGCTCGATATTGGCGCGGTGTTTGATCCAGGTGATGACGCTCAAGACCACAAAGAGAAGGCCGATGCGCCCATAGCCGGCGACCAGCAGCACGACCGGCACCACGACGGTAGCGACGAGCGCTGCCAGCGAGGAATAGCGCGTGACCTTGGCGACGATCAGCCAGCAGGCGGCGAAGACGAGGACGACGAGCGGCGCGAGGCCGAGCAGCACGCCGATATAGGTCGCGATGCCCTTGCCGCCCTTGAAGCCGAGCCAGACCGGAAAGAGATGCCCGAGAAAGGCGCCGAAACCTGCGGCAATACCGGCCTCCGGGCCGAGAAAATGATAACCGACGGCGGCGGCCAGCGTGCCCTTCAGCGCGTCCAGCAGCAGGGTCGCGGCCGCCAGCTTCTTGTTGCCGGTGCGCAGCACGTTGGTGGCGCCGATATTGCCGGAGCCGATATTGCGCACATCGCCGAGCCCTGCCGCCCGCGTCAGGATCAGGCCGAACGGGATCGAGCCGAGCAGATAGCCCAATAGAAGGAAGCCGAGCGTCGGCAGAGCCGGCAGCGGCCACGTGAACACGTCCATGAATGCCCCCTCGCGTCAGCCTCCTACAGGCTGTGCACGCACTTTCCCGCAACATAGGTGCGAACGGCGCGGCCCGTAAAGCGGGCATTTTCGAACGGCGTGTTTTTCGAGCGCGAGACGATGGCGTCCTTGGAGACGATCCATGGCTCGTCGAGATCGATCAGCGTGATATCCGCCTTCGCACCGGGCTTCAGCGTTCCGGCATTGAGCCCGAAGATCTGCGCCGGCCGGGTGGAAAGCGCGTCGATCAGGCGCATCAGCGAGACTTCGCCGCTGTGATGCAGCCGGAGCGCTGCGGCCAGCATCGTCTCCAGACCGATCGCGCCATCGGCGGCGTCGGCGAACGGCAGGCGTTTGGTGTCGACGTCCTGCGGGTCGTGCGAGGAAACGATGATGTCGATCCGGCCCTCGGCCAGCGCCTGCACCATGGCCCTGCGGTCGTCCTCGCCGCGCAGCGGCGGCGTCAGCTTGAAGAAAGTCCGGTATTCGCCAATGTCGTTCTCGTTCAGCGACAGATGATTGATCGAGATGCCCGAGGTCACATTGACGCCGCGCGACTTCGCCAAAGCGATGGCATCGACCGATTCCGGCAGCGAGATCTTGGCGGCGTGGTAGGCGGCGTGGGTGAGGCCGGCGACGCGCAGGTCGCGCTCCAGCGGAATGATCTCCGCCTCGCGCGGCACGCCGGACAAGCCCAGCCAGCTCGCGAGCAGCCCCTCGTTCATGACGCCACCGGCGCCCAGATACTTGTCGCGTGATTCCAGCGCGATCACCATGCCGAACTCACGGGCATAGGTCATTGCGCGGCGGAGCACGAGCGTATCATGCAGGGCCTCGCGCCCATTGGTGAAGCAGACGGCGCCGGCTTCGCTGAGAAGGCCGAACTCGGTCATCTCGGTGCCATGCAGCCGCTTGGTCAGCGCGGCGGCCGGATAGACGTTGACGACCGCCTTGTCGCGCGCCGTCTTCATGACGAACTCGACGAGCGCGATGTCGTCGATGACGGGATCGGTATCCGGCATGGCGATGAACGACGTGATACCGCCGACGGCGGCAGCCTGAGCCGCAGACGCGATCGTCTCGCGGTGCTCGGCACCGGGTTCGCCGACGAACACACGGGCATCGACGAGGCCGGGAACGGCGATCAAGCCGCGGCAATCCTCTGTGGTCGCGCCTTCGGGAATGCCCTGGTTCGCCGCATCGCTGCCGGCAGCGAGGATCACGCCGTCGCGAATGAGGATCGTGCCCGTTTCGTCAAGGTTGCGCGACGGGTCGATGATGCGCAGGTTGGTGAGAACAAGATCGGTCATGCGCCGTAACCCTGGTTGTTGAGGCCGCCCTGATGTTGTGAGACGAGCAGCGCTTCCATCACGGCCATACGAACGGCAACGCCCATTTCGACCTGCTGCTCGATGACGCTCTGTGGTCCGTCGGCAATCTCGGAGGCGATTTCGACGCCACGGTTCATCGGGCCTGGATGCATCACGAGCGCATCCTCCTTGGCGGCTTTCAGCTTCTCCGCGTCGAGGCCGTAATAGCGGAAGTATTCGCGCACCGATGGTACGAAGGCACCGGCCATGCGCTCGCGCTGCAGCCGCAGCATCATCACGACATCCGCATCCTTCAGGCCCTCTTCCATCGAGTGGTAGACCTCCGCGCCCATCTCGGCGATGCCGGACGGCAGTAGCGTTGCAGGGGCGACGACGCGCACACGGGCGCCCATCTGGTTGAGAAGCAGGATGTTGGAGCGAGCCACGCGTGAGTGCAGCACATCGCCGCAGATCGCCACGATGATGCGCGACAGCTTGCCCTTGGCCCGCCTTATGGTCAGCGCGTCGAGAAGTGCCTGTGTCGGGTGCTCGTGCTGCCCGTCGCCGGCATTGATAACCGAGCAGGAGACCTTCTGCGCCAGGAGGGCGGCGGCACCGGCCGATGAGTGGCGCACGACCAGCACGTCGGGATGCATGGCGTTCAGCGTCATCGCGGTGTCGATGAGCGTTTCGCCCTTCTTCACCGAGGAATTGCCGACCGACATGTTCATGACGTCGGCCCCGAGCCGTTTTCCGGCAAGCTCGAAGGACGACTGCGTCCGGGTGGAGGCTTCGAAGAAGAGGTTGATCTGGGTGAGGCCCCGGAGCGTCGAGGTTTTCTTCTCGCGCTGACGGGAAATTTTGACCGCCTCGTCGGCAAGATCGAGAAGTCCGGTGATATCGCGCTCGTTCAGGCCCTTGATGCCGAGAAGATGGCGATGCGGAAAGAAATCCATGGGAAGCCCGCCTCAAATGGTCGCGTTGCGCGCTCTATAGAGCCTGTGTGGGTGAGCGGCAAGGCAGTGCGTGAGAACAGGTGAGGACAAAGCCCGCAGGCGCTGACGCATCGGGGCCGCAGAGGCTTGGCCGATGGCCGTATCGATTTTGCGGGAGGGCGCAGCCAGTGCTGTTCCTAACGTTCGGGACTTCGGCTAGAACCGGATCATGACCGTGACTCGACCCGACCAGACCCTTGACGACCTCAACCAGCCGAAACCCTGGTCGGGCATCAACGCCTATCGTTCCGATCCCCTGCTGACCGACGTCGCAAGCGGGCTGCCCAAGGTGTTGCGCGACGATTTCGACGGGCTCGGTCGCTATGTGACCTCCCCGGAAGCGCAGGATCTCGCGCGCATGGCCAATCAGGGCGTGCCGCAGCTACGCACGCACGGGCCGCGCGGCGAGCGGCTCGATGTGATCGATTTCCATCCCGCCTGGCATGCGCTGATGCGCCGCTCCATGACGGCGGGCCTGCATTCTTCGGTCTGGGAAAACGTGCCCGACGAGCGCGGCCATGCCCATAAGAGCCGCGCCATACGGTTCTATCTCACCGCGCAGCTCGAAAGCGGCCATCTCTGCCCGCTGACGATGACCAGCGCCTCGCTGGCCGCCATGGCTGCGACGCCGATGGTGCAGAAGGAATGGGCACCGAAGGTCCTGTCGCGGAAATACGACGCCTCGAACCGCCCCTTCATGCAGAAATCCGCCGTCACCATCGGCATGGGTATGACGGAGAAGCAGGGCGGCACGGATGTTCGCGCGAACGTCTCTACCGCCGAGCGGGTGGGCGAGGGCATCTACCGCCTCTCCGGCCACAAATGGTTCATGTCCGCGCCGATGAGCGACGCCTTCGTCATGCTGGCGCAGACGCGCGAGGGGCTCGGCTGCTTCCTCGTTCCCCGTCTGCTGGAGGACGGATCTGCAAACGGCCTGCGGTTCCAGCGGCTGAAGGACAAGCTCGGCAACCGCTCGAACGCGTCGTCCGAAGTCGAGTTTTCCGAAACCTTCGGCTTCATCCTCGGCGCGCCGGATGCCGGCATCACCACGATTCTCGACATGGTCACGCTGACGCGGCTCGACTGCGCCCTGTCGTCGGCCGGCATGATGCGTGCGAGCCTTGCCGAAGCCGTGCACTACACCCGCGGACGCGCCGTCCTCGGCCGCCCGCTGGTCGCGCAGCCGATGATGACGCGTGTGCTTGCCGATATGGCGCTGGACGTGGCCGCCGCGAGCGCACTTTCCTTGCGACTCGCCGATGCTTTCGACCGCGCCCGCGACAGCGCGGAGGAGGCGGCCTATGCCCGCATCATGACGCCGGTCGTCAAATACTGGGTCTGCAAGACGGCGCCCACGCTCATCGCCGAGGCGATGGAGTGCCTGGGTGGGAACGGTTATGTCGAGGAGCGACCGATCGCCCGGCACTACCGCGAGGCGCCGGTGAATGCGATCTGGGAAGGCTCCGGCAATGTGATGGCGCTCGACGTGCTGCGCGTGCTGAAGCGCGGCCGCGAACTGTTCGAGGCCCTGTTCGAAATCATTGGCCGCGACCTTGGCCCGGCCGCGCGGAAGACCATCGACGTGCTGCGTGCCGCCATTTCGCTCTGCGAGCGCGACGAGGGGGCGGCCCGCCTGCTGGTCGAGCAGCTTGCGCTCGCTGCTGCTGCTGCCGAACTCTACCGGCTCGGTGCCGGACGCATCGCCGACGCCTTCATGGAATCGCGGCTCGCCGCCGGCTGGCGCTCGACCTACGGCATGCTCGACTCGCGCTTCGACAGCGCGATGATCGTCGATCTCCTTTATCCCGCTTCCAGCTGAGCGCTGTCATGAACGCGTTGGGCAGGGGCTCTTGCCAGATGGTCAGGACGCCCCCGCAAAGCTCGCGCCGGCCTCGCGCCTGTTAACCTTAACAAAAGGTTGACGTTGCCTCGTCAAGGTTAACGTTCCATGTGTGGTGGATCGCAACCGCACGGAGCCCGCATGATGCGCGCAGTCCTGACATTCATTCCCATGTCGATCTTCGCAGCCGTCGCGCTGGACGTGGCGGTGCCGGCGCTCGTTCTTCTCGTCTGCGTCATTGCCACCAGCGCGGTGGCATCGGTCGGTGTCTGGGGAGCCCGCGGCGTGGCGAACATGAGAGGAGACCGGACATGAAGTGGCTTCTGATCCTCTGGGGCGGGCCGGTCCTGTTCCTGACGAGCTGGTACACGCTCTCCTACAACGACATCAGCTTCGGCATCTTCATGCTGTCGCGGGAGGCGAACGACCTCGTGTTCCAGATGTACGGCAACGTGCTTGGCATCGACCCCAAGACGATCCCGCTGCTCGTCGCGCGCGCGATGATCTTCGACAGCTTCATCGTCTTCGGCCTCATCGCGCTACGCAAGCGCAAGGCGATTCTTGCCTGGTACCGTCGCCGGAACGATCAGTCGTCGGTGGATGCCACAGCGCGTGCAAGCGATGTCAGCCTGTCCAGCGCGCCCTGAAGAATGAAGGACGCGGCGGCCGAATCGATGCGCTCCGCCCGCTTGGCGCGGGACACGTCCATCTCGATCAGCGTCCGCTCAGCCGCCACCGTCGATAGCCGCTCGTCCCAGTAGACGAAGGGCAGGGTGGTTTTCTGTTCCATGTTGCGCACGAAGGCCCGTGTCGCCTGCGCCCGCGGCCCATGCGACCCATCCATGTTCACCGGCAGCCCGATCAGGAAGGCAGCGATCTTTTCCTTCTCCGCAAAGGCCAGCAGCGCCTGCGCATCGGCCGTGAACTTCGTCCGCTTGATCACCGTTCGCGGCGTCGCCAGCCCGCGGCCGAGATCGGATACCGAGAGGCCGATCGTCTTGGTGCCCAAGTCAAGCCCGGCAACCGCCTGACGCGGCAGCAGTGCGCTCGCAAGCTCCTCGATAGTCATCACGCTCATGCTAAACCTTTCCGTCGGCCTTTGTCTTTGCCTGTCGATGTTCCATATGCTCCGCGGGCACCGATTTCACCAGCGTGCTTTTTCCGCTGGGGTTTAGGGCGCGCCCGCTACAGATGACAGGAGATATGTCATGAAGATCCAATGGCTCGGCCATTCCGCCTTCCACATCGAGACAACCAAAGCGAAGATCCTGATCGATCCGTTCTTCTCGGGCAATCCGTCCTTCGACGAATCGACCCGCAAGGACGCGGCCGCCGGCCTCGACTATATCCTGCTCACACACGGTCATGGCGACCATGTCGGCGACACCATCGCGCTGGCCAAGGAAACCGGCGCGACCGTCGTCGCCAATGCCGATCTCGCGGCATGGCTCGGTTCACGGGGCGTCTCCGCGCTCGAAATGGGCAATACGGGCGGCACGATCCACCTCAAGGGCTTTTCCACGACCTTCGTCAACGCGCTGCATTCCTCCGCGCAGATCACCGAGGATGGCGTTTCGCACTCGCTCGGCAGTGCCAACGGCCTCGTCCTCCATTTCGACGATGCGCCGACGCTCTACCACATGGGCGACACCGACATCTTCTCGGACATGGCGCTGATCCAGGAACTTCACCAGCCCGATATCGGCCTCGTTCCGATCGGCGATCGCTTCACGATGGGCGGTGCCGTGGCCGCGCTCGCCTGCCAGCGCTACTTCAAGTTCGGCACCGTGCTGCCCTGCCACTACGGCTCCTTCCCGATCGTGGACCAGACACCCGACCTCTTCCTCGCCGCCATGGAACCGGCGAGCACCAAGGTCGAAGTCCCCGCCGTGGGCGCTGTCGTGACGGTCTGATCACCTAGCGAACGCGGTCTTCGCCTTAATCCCCCGTTGCGCGCTCCCGTCGTGGTCAGTATAGCGGGGGATCATTTCCCGTCAGGCCCGGAGTCCGCCATGTCCGTCGATCTCGCCACCGTCAAGCGCGTCGCGCATCTCGCCCGCATAGCCGTCAGCGAAGACGACGCCAACCGCATGACCGGCGAGCTGAATGCGATCCTTGGCTTCGTCGAACAACTCGGCGAAGTCGATGTCACCGGCGTCGAGCCGATGACATCGGTCACGCCGATGGCGATGAAGAAGCGTGAGGACATCGTGACGGATGGTAGCAAGGCCGACGATATCGTTGCCAATGCGCCGAATTCTGACCGGAACTTCTTTCTCGTGCCGAAGGTCGTCGAATAGACCGGCCGACCCGTACCGAAGACCGTTTCGCCCGCCTGCCGTTTACGAAAGTCCCGTTCGCCATGACCGAACTCACCCACCTCACCATCGCCGAAGCCCGCGACCGGCTGACCGCCCGCGACATTACGGCCGTTGAACTGACTGACGCCTATCTCTCCGCCATCGACGCGGCGAACGGCGCCTTGAACGCCTATGTCACCGTGACGCCGGAGAAGGCGCGTGCGATGGCCAAGGCTTCCGACGAGCGCCTCGCAGCCGGCAAGGCCGGCGCGCTGGAGGGCATTCCGCTCGGGATCAAGGACCTGTTCGGCACCGAAGGCGTGCACACGCAGGCCTGCAGCCACATTCTCGATGGGTTCGCGCCGCGTTACGAATCGACCGTGACGCAGAACCTGTGGAACGACGGTGCCGTGATGCTCGGCAAGCTGAACATGGACGAGTTCGCCATGGGCTCCTCCAACGAGAGCTCGTACTATGGCCCCGTGAAGAACCCCTGGCGCGCCACCGGCTCCGATGCCGACCGCGTGCCCGGCGGCTCCTCGGGCGGATCGGCGGCGGCCGTCGCAGCCTTTCTGTGCGCCGGCGCCACAGCCACCGACACGGGCGGCTCCATCCGCCAGCCCGCGGCCTTCACGGGCACGGTCGGCATCAAGCCGACCTATGGCCGCTGCTCGCGCTGGGGCATCGTCGCCTTTGCCTCCTCGCTCGATCAGGCCGGACCAATCGCCCGCGACGTTCGCGATGCTGCGATCCTGCTGAAGTCGATGGCAAGCGTCGATGCGAAGGACACGACCTCCGTCAATCTTCCGGTGCCGGATTACGAGAAGGCCATCGGGCAGTCGCTGAAAGGCATGAAAATCGGTATTCCCGCGGAATATCGCGTCGAAGGTATGCCGGAAGAGATCGAGGCGCTCTGGCGCCAGGGCATCGCCTGGCTGAAGGACGCCGGTGCCGAGATCGTCGATATCTCCCTGCCGCACACGAAATACGCCCTGCCGGCCTACTACATCGTTGCGCCGGCCGAGGCGTCCTCGAACCTCGCGCGCTATGACGGCGTGCGCTATGGCCTGCGTGTGGATGGCAAGGACATTGCCGACATGTACGAGCAGACGCGCGCCGCCGGCTTCGGCCAGGAGGTCAAGCGCCGCATCATGATCGGCACCTATGTGCTGTCCGCCGGCTACTACGACGCTTATTATCTGCGCGCCCAGAAGGTCCGCACACTCATCAAGCGCGACTTCGAGACGGCCTTCCATGCCGGCGTCGATGCGATCCTGACGCCTGCCACACCGTCGTCCGCCTTCGGCATCGCCGATCAGGAGCTCGCGGCCGATCCGGTGAAGATGTACCTCAACGACATCTTCACGGTGACGGTGAACATGGCCGGCCTGCCGGGCATCGCCGTTCCCGCCGGCCTCGACGCCAAGGGTCTTCCGCTCGGCCTTCAGCTGATCGGCAAGCCGTTCGAGGAGGAAACCCTGTTCAAGACCGCCCATGTCATCGAGCAGGCCGCTGGACGCTTCACGCCGCCCAAGTGGTGGTAGGCTGCGCGATCGTCGCACCGGTGGGGGCTTGGACACGGTATGGTTCTGGTACGCGGTGCACGCGAGGATGAAGTGCCTCGGCTGGTGAAGATCGGCCTTGCCGCCTGGGAGCAGGCGGTGGTCGGCTTTGCCGATGTGACCAAGATGCGCACCACGGCCGAATACTCCTTCGGCTCGTTCCTGCGCGAAAGCTGGCCGCGCACCCTCGTGGTGGAGACGGGCGGCGCGAGCGTTGGCTGGGCGGCGCGGGAGAACGACGATGTCGAAGTCAGCGACCTCTGGATCATGCCGGAGCACCAGCGCCAGGGGCTGGGCAGTGCGTTGATCGAGGCACTGCGCGGCGATATGGAGGGAACCGGGCTGCCGGAAATGACGGCCCGGACACATGCGGGCAACGCGCCGGCCATTGCCTTCTTTCGCCATCACGGCTTTCGGATCGCCTGGTTTTCCACCGCCTACCTCGCCCGTCTGGATCGGGATGTCGAGCAGGTTGGTCTCGCCCGGACGCTCCGCGAGGTCGAAAGCGTCGTGGACAAAAGTGTGGGGGACATATGACGCTGCCGACCGCCTGACCCGCCGGAAACCGGTGCCGGACATTCTCGCGCGTCTTGCACCCCTCAAGCATTTGTTCTAACCCGGACCTACCCAAAAGAAGCCTGCAGGAAAAGCCTTCCATGACCCTTGTCGACGTTCGCACGCCCGATCCGAAACGCTTCATCCCCGGCGCCACCGGCGACTGGGAAGTGATCGTCGGCCTGGAGGTGCACGCGCAGGTCACGAGCCATTCGAAACTCTTCTCCGGGGCCTCCACGACCTTCGGCAATGCCGCCAACGCCAACGTCTCGCTGGTCGATGCGGCCATGCCGGGCATGCTGCCCGTCATCAACGAGGAGTGCGTTCGCCAAGCCGTGCGCACCGGCCTCGGGCTCAAGGCGCAGATCAACCATCGTTCGATCTTCGACCGGAAGAACTATTTCTATCCCGACCTGCCGCAGGGCTACCAGATCTCGCAGTTCAAGGATCCGATCGTCGGCGAGGGCACGATCGTCATCTCGCTCGGACCCGATCGTCAGGGCCATTTCGAGGATATCGAAATCGGCATCGAGCGCCTGCATCTGGAGCAGGACGCCGGTAAGTCGATGCATGACCAGCATCCCACCATGTCCTATGTCGATCTCAACCGCTCGGGCGTCGCCCTGATGGAGATCGTGTCGAAGCCCGACATGCGCTCCTCCGACGAGGCCAAGGCCTATATGACGAAGCTGCGCTCCATCGTGCGCTACCTCGGCACCTGCGACGGCAACATGGACGAAGGCTCCATGCGCGCGGACGTCAACGTCTCCGTGCGCCGCCCCGGCGCAGAGTTCGGCACACGTTGCGAGATCAAGAACGTCAACTCGATCCGCTTCATCGGCCAGGCCATCGAATACGAGGCCCGTCGCCAGATCGCGATTCTGGAAGACGGTGGCAAAATCGATCAGGAAACGCGCCTGTTCGATCCGCATAAGGGCGAGACGCGCTCCATGCGCTCCAAGGAAGATGCGCATGACTATCGCTACTTCCCGGATCCGGACCTCCTGCCGCTCGAATTCGACGAGGCCTTCGTCGAGGCGCTGAGGGTCGATCTGCCGGAACTGCCTGATGACAAGAAGGAGCGCTTCGTGCGCGACCTCGGCCTGTCCATCTATGACGCCTCCGTGCTGGTGTCGGAAAAGGCGATCGCCGATTATTTCGAGGTCGTCTCTGCCGGCCGCGACGGCAAGGCGGCCGCCAACTGGGTTATCAACGACCTACTGGGCGCCTTGAACAAAGCCGGCAAAGGCATTGAAGAGACTCCGGTTTCCCCGGCCCAGCTCGGCGGCATCCTTGACCTCATCAAGTCGGAGGTCATCTCCGGCAAGCTGGCCAAGGAGCTGTTCGAGATCGTTTTCAACGAGGGCGGCGACCCGGCCGAGATCGTCGAGGCCCGCGGCATGAAGCAGGTGACGGACACCGGCGCCATCGAAAAGGCCGTGGACGAGATCATCGCCGCCAACCCGGATCAGGTCGAGAAGGTCAAGGCGAAGCCCTCGCTCGCCGGTTGGTTCGTCGGGCAGGTGATGAAGTCCACCGGCGGCAAGGCAAACCCGCAGGCGGTGCAGGCGCTTGTCAAGGCGAAGCTCGGGCTCGAGGATTAGGCCGATGTTCTTCGTCCGCACGGCGACGGAACGTGATCTGGGCGCGATCAGTGCCCTTCTGGGCGAGACCGCGCACGCGACCTATGACGCCACTTATGGTGCCGACAAGGTCGCGGAGATGACGGCCAAGTGGCACTCTGTGGCGGCGCTCAAAGCGAACCTGCAGCGCAAGGGCAGCGAGTTCGTGGTGGCCGACGACGGCAAGCGCATCGGCGGCATGGCTTATGCGTCGATGTCGCCGACCCTGCACGAGACGGCCGTCCTCCACCAGCTCTACGTGCTTCCGGCGTTCCAGCGGCAGGGGATTGCCCGCGATCTCTTCGCGGAACTCGAAACCTGCTTTCCTTATGCCGGACACATGCGGGTAGAGGTCGTCACCGACAACGCGCCCGCCATTGCGTTCTACGCGGCACATGGTTTCACTGAGGTCGGTCCGGGCTCGGAAGCCTGGGGCATGCCGACGGTGGAGATGGAGAAGGTTCTGGACGACGCCCGCTGAGAGCGCTCTCCAAGCCGGTGCAAACACGCTGCGAGAAACGCGGCAGGCTGGACAAGACCGGTCCGGCAGGCCATAAGCAGAAGCAATCATAAGGCATCCGCGCGCGGCTTTCGTGCGCCGGTCCAAGGACGGTTCGATGAAGACTTTTCTGCAGATTTTCACCTGGTGGAACGGCTCGACGATCGGGACGCGGTTCCACACCTGGCGCTTCGGCAAGAAGGTCGGGCAGGACGAGCTCGGCAACACCTATTACGAAGGTGGCAAGGACTCCGAAGGCCGGACGCGCCGCTGGGTTATGTATAACGGCTATGCCGAGGCATCGGCGATCCCGCCGGGCTGGCACGGCTGGATGCATCACCGCACGGATGTTTCGCCGGCCGACGAGACCTATGCCGCCCGCGAATGGCAGAAACCGCACCGCCTCAACATGACCGGCACGGCACAAGCCTACCGCCCGCCGGGCTCGCTCGCCAAGCCGGGCGAACGCCCGCGCGTCACCGGCGACTACGACGCCTGGACACCGCGCTCGTAAGCATTGTCGGTTTCCGGCCGATGTGCCGGAGCCATCATCTCGCGGCCATGATTGGCATCTAAATCCGGTCGTGAGACGGCTTCATACGCGGGCTCACCGAGTCTTTTCCATGTGACCGGACCGTCTCCGAGCGCGGTGTACGGTAGCTGTGGATTCGATCTCCAAAGCAGGCCGGAACGACCGGGCATGTTGACCGGGCTTGCACTGGTTTGTCGGGATGTAGCGACCATATCCGGACGCCGACGTTGGCGAGGGACTGAAATGGCAGTGAACAGGAAAACCCGGAACGTGTCGATAAACCGCAAAGTCGCGATCTGCCGCAGGTCCGTCGGCCGCATTGTCCTGTCGCTCTCCACCGCAGCCGCCGCTTTTGCGATGACCACCCTTCCGACGCAGGCCGCGCGTCTGGCCAATCCCGTCGCCGTCTTCTCGGGCATCGACAAGATCACCGGCCGCATCACGACCTTCGACGTCTATATCGGCGAAACCGTCCAGTTCGGTGCGCTTCAGGTCACGCCCCGCGTGTGCTATAGCCGCGACGACACGGAAGCCCAGAAGACCACCTCGTTCGTGGAAGTCGAGGAAATCACCCTCGACCGCAAGATCCGCCGCATCTTCACCGGCTGGATGTTCGCCGACAGCCCTGGGCTCAACGCGGTCGAGCACCCCGTCTACGACGTCTGGCTCCAGAGCTGCAAAGGCAAGTCCGACCTTCCGCCCCCGGATAGTGCCGCGAACAGCCAGTAACGGGTAACGCCGCACTCGACCCTCGACTGCGGACAGCGCATCGCTTGGTCGCGGTGTGTCAATGCAATCCCGATTCGTTCATCGAACGCCTGACATCTCACCAGCGTTTGTCGCTGAACCCCATTCACATCACTGGACATCGTCGGGCGTGCGTCAGAACCGCGCGTTCGGCTGGGCAATGGCTTCGGCGAGCATGCCGGCATATTCGGCCTTTGGCACGTCGATCGCGCCGAACGTCTTCAGGTGATCCGTGGTGAACTGCGTATCCAGCAGAATGAAGCCGCGGTCGCGGAGGTGTTCGACAAGGTGGACGAGACACATCTTGGAGGCATCGGTGCGGCGGGAAAACATGCTCTCGCCGAAGAAGGCAGCACCGAGCGAGACGCCGTAGAGCCCACCGACGAGTTCGTCGCCGTCCCAAGCCTCGACCGAGTGCGCATGGCCCATCATGTGCAGGGCCGTGTAGAGCCCTCGGATCGTGCTGTTGATCCAGGTGGTGGGCCGATCTGGCGCTGGCGCGGCACAGCCATCCATGACGGCTTCGAAGGCGGTGTTGCGCCGAATGACGAAGGGCGAGTGCCGGATCGTCTTGGCAAGGCTGCGGGGGATGTGGAAATCGTGGAGGGGGATGACGCCGCGCATCTCGGGCTCGACCCAGAAGATCTCGGGGTCATCGGCCGAATCGGCCATGGGGAAGAGACCGATCGAATAGGCACGCACCAGCAGGTCGGGAGTGATGTCCGGTTGCTTGCGGCGGCTGCCTCTCATGCTGGGCCTCTGTTTGCTCACCCAAGGCCAGTGCCTGTCAAAGGCTGGGGGATCGGGCAAGCGCGTTTGGGAAGCCGGAGCGCCACCACCCGAGACGGGTGAGGGAGCGCTCCGGCGACGTTTTATTCCGCGGGCTGGGCGAGATAGTTTTCCAGCCAGTGAATGTCGTAGTCGCCATTCGCGATGTCCTGATTGTTGATCAGGTCCTGGAACAGCGGCAGCGTCGTCTTGATCCCGTCGATGACGAATTCGTCGAGAACCCGGCGCAGACGCATCATGCATTCGACCCGGGTGCGCCCATGCACGATCAGCTTGCCGATCAGGCTGTCGTAATAAGGGGGGATCTTGTAGCCCTGATAGGCACCCGAATCGACGCGAACGCCGAGACCGCCCGGAGCGTGGAAATGCGTGATCGTGCCGGGCGAGGGCACGAAGGTCCGCGGATCCTCGGCGTTGATGCGGCACTCGATGGCGTGGCCCTGGAAGACGATCTCATCCTGCGTGACGGAGAGGCCGGCGCCGGAAGCGACGCGGATCTGCTCGTGCACGAGGTCGATACCGGTGATCGCCTCGGTGATCGGATGCTCCACCTGCAGGCGCGTGTTCATCTCGATGAAGTAGAACTCACCGTTCTCGTAGAGAAACTCGACCGTGCCGGCGCCGCGATATTTCAGCTTGCGCATGGCATCGGCGCAGATTTCGCCGATCTTCATCCGCTGCTCGACGTTGAGAGCCGGAGAGTTGGCCTCTTCCCAGACCTTCTGGTGGCGCCGCTGTAGCGAGCAGTCGCGCTCGCCGAGATGGATGGCATTGCCCTCGCCATCGCCGACGACCTGAATCTCGATATGGCGTGGCTTGCCGAGGTATTTTTCCATGTAGACGGCATCGTTGCCGAAAGCGGCGGCAGCTTCGGAGCGGGCTGTGGAAACGGCTTCCTCGACCTCCTCCTCGTTGCGCGCAACCTTCATGCCGCGACCACCGCCGCCGGCCGTGGCCTTGATCAGCACGGGGAAGCCGATCTCGCGGGCGATCTGTAAGGCGTTTTCGGGTAGCACTTCACCGGCCGAACCGGGCACGACGGGAATTCCGAGCGCCTTGGCCGTTTCCTTGGCGGTGATCTTGTCGCCCATGATGCGGATATGGTCGGCGGTCGGTCCGATGAAGGTGATGCCATGCGCGTCGAGAATATCCGCGAACTTCGCATTCTCCGACAGGAAGCCATAGCCGGGATGCACCGCGTCCGCGCCGGTGATCTCGCAGGCTGCGACGATCTGGTGGATGTTCAGGTAGCTGTCGCGGGAGGGCGGCGGGCCGATGCAGACGCTTTCATCCGCCAGGCGCACATGCATGGCGTCGGCGTCGGCCGTGGAGTGCACGGCAACGGTTGCGATGCCGAGTTCCTTACAGGCGCGAAGGACACGGAGCGCGATTTCGCCGCGATTGGCGATGAGAACCTTGGAGATGATGGGCATGGGCTTACTCGATGACCACGAGCGCTTCGCCGTACTCGACCGGTGCGCCGTCTTCCACGAGGATCTCGACGACCTTGCCGGAGCGCGGCGCCGGGATCTGGTTCATCGTCTTCATGGCTTCGATGATGAGGACGGTCTGGCCTTCCTTCACCGTGGCGCCGACTTCGATGAAGGGACGCGAGCCCGGGGCGGGTGAGAGATACGCCGTGCCGACCATCGGCGCCGTCAGCGCGTTCTTGGAAATACGGGCAGCGGCATCAGGTGCGGCAGCAGCCGCGACAGCTGCAGGTGCTGCGACCGGAACCGGTGCGGAGACATATTGCGGCGTGCCGGCGCGCGAGACGCGGATACGCAGGTCTTCCTGTTCGATCTCGATCTCGGTCAGGTCGGTCTCGTTCAGGATATTGGCGAGATCGCGGATCAGTGCCTGATCGATGCCGGTCTTCTTGTCAGCCATGAGAGCCTCTTGTTTTTTTTATTTCGGTGTTTGAAGGAGAGTGTTTAGCGCATTGAGCGCCAGAATGTAACTCTGCGCGCCGAAGCCGCAGATGACGCCTTTCGCCGCTGGGGCAAGCATGGATTTGTGGCGAAATTCCTCGCGCGCGTGAACGTTCGACAGATGAAGCTCGACCACCGGGATACCGATGGCGCGCGTCGCGTCGTGCAGGGCGACCGATGTGTGGGTATAGGCACCGGCGTTGACGGCAATGCCGACAGCGGTGTCGCTGGCTTCGTGAAACCAGTCGACCAGCACACCTTCGTGGTTGGTCTGGCGGAAGTCGATCGTCAGGCCGAGCTTCTCGCCCTCCGCAACGCACATCGCCTCGATGTCGGCAAGGGTCTGGCCGCCATAGATGCCGGGCTCGCGCTTGCCCAGCATGTTGAGGTTGGGGCCGTTCAGGACGAAAATCGTTGGCATTTCGTGAGCATCCTATCGTCGTGCCGTCAGCTATAGACGGTTGGTCCGTTGAAAAAAAGCCTTTTGGACCCGCCGTATGGCTGCGAGCGCCTCGCTAAGGCCTTGTCCACAAGGCATGTCGCCTCGAGGTCAGCAGGCTGTCTTGCCGCAGGTGCGCATGTTGGCGATCTTTGCCGCCAGATCGTCGGCACCGACGGCGCCGAAGACAGCCTCGTTGCCGATGATGTAGGACGGCGTGCCGGTAACGCCAAGCGCATTGGCGAGCGTGTAGGATTCGCGAACCTCGTCGTCATGGCTCGGATCGACCATCTTGGCACGGATATCCGCTTCCTTCACGCCGAGACGTGTCGCAACGGCAATCGCCGTTTCCTCCGTCGCGCGGTCTTCGCC
Organism: Ferranicluibacter rubi; assembly: GCF_011603255.1. Lineage (GTDB taxonomy): Bacteria > Pseudomonadota > Alphaproteobacteria > Rhizobiales > Rhizobiaceae > Ferranicluibacter > Ferranicluibacter rubi. The sequence continues at coordinate 328,766 of NZ_JAANCM010000002.1, forward strand.
ACCCAGAAGCGCCCGGTGGAAATCGCCATATTTTTCGGGAGCGAGCTTCCGGAAGGCTGAACTGACGCGATGGGCGTCGAGCGATTCCTGTCCGAGAATCGGCAGCTCCTTCAGCACGAAGCGAACGTTCTTGTCGGCTTCGAGAATGGCTTCCATGTCGGGAAGCGCACGTTTGCAATAGCCGCAATTGTAGTCGTAGAACTCCACGACGGTCACGTCGCCTTTGGGATTTCCGAGCGACACGTCGTATTTCGAGTTGAAGATCGTGTCCTTGTTCGCGCTGATCGCCGATTCGGCGACTTGCTGCTGCGCTAGCGCCTGCTTTGCCTTCAGCGCCTCCTGCACCTCAAGCATGACCTCCGGGTTGGCGATCAGATATTCGCGGATGAAGGCGCCGAACTCGGCTTTCTGTTTGTCATCCAGCGCCAGTGCGGGGGTGATGAATGCGCAGGTGGTGGAGACGAGCAGGAGCGATGCGGCGATCAGTCGGCGTACGGGGAAGGTCATGCGGTCCTCGCTGAGATGGCGCTGCCGACGCGGAGAGAACGCCAGCGTACGGTCTCCGTCCGATAGCACATGCAAACGCACGGGGACAACAAAACGTCGAGAGCAGGCGCCTTGTCACAAGCTGCTCTTGTGAAGCCCGTGCGCTTGGGGCAATCCATGGCGATCTGCCGGGATCTGGATGTCATCGACATCCTGATCCACTGAGCGAAACGAGGATGCCGCCATGACCACGCTTTCCCACCGCAGCGCCGTGGAACCCTTCCATGCCATGGACGTGCTGGCGGAGGCGACACGGCGGCGCGATGCCGGCTTCCCGGTCATCTCCATGGCGGTGGGGCAGCCGAGCCATCCCGCGCCGAAGGCAGCGCTTGAGGCGGCCCGCGCGGCGCTGGAACACGGGCGGCTCGGATACACCGATGCGCTCGGCACGCTTTCGCTGCGCACGGCGATATCGGATCATTACCATCGGCATTACGGCATCGCGGTCGATCCCAGACGCATCGCCGTGACGACCGGCTCGTCGGCGGGTTTCAATCTCGCCTTTCTCGCGCTGTTCGATCCGGGCGACCGGGTCGCGATCGCGCGGCCGGGCTATCCCGCCTATCGCAACATCCTCGCCGCTCTGGGGCTGAAGGTCGTGGAGGTCGATGCCGATGCCTCGAACGGTTTTACGCTGACGCCGGAAGGATTGGCGGACGCCGAGCTGCGCGAGGGTGGGCCGATCCGCGGTGTGCTGCTGGCAAGTCCCGCGAACCCGACCGGAACCGTGACAGGACGGGCGCAACTGCAGGCGCTCGCCGAATACTGTGCCGCCAAGGATATCACCTTCATCTCCGACGAGATCTATCACGGCCTGACCTTCGTCGGCGAGGAGACGACGGCGCTGGCCGTGACGGATGCCGCCGTGGTCATCAATTCCTTCTCCAAATACTACTGCATGACCGGATGGCGGATCGGCTGGATGGTGCTGCCTGAAGACAAGGTGCGGGGCTTCGAGCGGATCGCGCAGAGCCTCTATATCTCGCCGCCCGAACTGTCGCAGATCGCCGCCGAGGCTGCGCTGGGCGCATCGGCCGAGCTTGAGGTCTACAAGGAAAGCTACGCCGTCAACCGCGCGCTTCTTCTCAAGCGCCTGCCGGAGCTCGGCTTCACCATCGCCTCACCGATGGACGGCGCATTCTACGCCTATGTCGATGCCAGCCGCTTCACCAATGACAGCATGGCCTTCGCCCATCGCATGCTCGCCGAAATCAACGTGGCGGCCACACCCGGCCGCGACTTCGATCCGGTCGAAGGCCATCGCGCCATGCGGTTCTCCTACGCGGGCGCGCCGGCGGATATCGAAACCGCGATCGAGCGCATGGCGGGTTGGTTGAAAGCCTAATGAGGTCAAAGGTTTCGGCGGACCGGCGGAATCAGATCGGGAGCCACTTGATTCAGAACCTGAGGTTTGCGGCAGGCGTCCGGGACCGCCCTGCTCGATAGAGTGCAGAACGAAAAAGGCCAGCCGGATCGCTCCGGCTGGCCTTTGTGTTCATTCAGCAAACATCAGCGCCTATAGGAAACCGCGCTTCTGCCACCAGCCGCCCTTCTTGGGCTTCGTCTCTTCGGTCGCTTCATCGGTGGATGCTGCCGAGGAGCGGACCAGCGGTTCGCTGGCGATCGTCTCGATGTTGCGGTTGTTGCGTGCCGGCTTGTCGTCCGAGGCTTCGGCAGGGCTTTCGTCCGCCGTCTCGACCGCCACATGGGCTTCGTCGCTTTCGCCGAGAGAAGCCGAAGCCTCTTCGGTGCGGGCCTCCTCGGAGGACGGTGCCGTTTCGCTTGCAACCGCGTCCGGTGTGGCTTCGACGGCAGCCTGAGCCGCTTCGTCCGTCGAAACTTCGCCAGTGTCTGCCACCGGCTGGGCAACGACATCCGTTACCAGATCCTGCGGCGAACGACGGCGGCGGCTCCGCTTGCGCGCAACGGGTGCTTCACCGCGATCGTCGGTTTCGGCAACCGCATCGTCGGCCAGACCGTCTGCTTCCGCAGCAATCGCCTGATCCTCAACGGCATCCTCTTCCGAGTGTCCCGCATCATCGACGGCATCGGCAAGCGACAGGGCGTCGGTGCTGGCGCCAGCGTCACCGGCATCCGCCGTTGCTGCTTCGTCCGAACCGGCTTCGATCTCGCCATCCTTGTTGCGGCGACCACCACGCTTGCCGCGACGACGGCGCTTGCGCTTCTGGCGGTCTTCGCTGCTGACACCATCGGCCTGATCCGCGGACACGGCATCATCTGCCTCGTCCTCGTCGTCACCCTCGTCGGCGTCTTCATCCGAAGCAACGTCTGAGCCCGCTGCGTCGGCAGACGTCTCGGCTTCGCCATCACGGCCACCACGACGGCGACGACGGCGCTTGCGCTTGCGACCGTTCTGATCGTCGCCAGTCTCGCGCTCCGTGCGGTCCGCACGCTCGGCCTTTTCGGGCTTTGCCTCGACCAGCAGTTCCTCATCGTCCTCGATCTCGTCTTCGATGACGATATCGTCGTCCTCGTCTTCGACAGGGGCTTCGAACTGGAGGATCTGCTCGATCTTGACCGGGTTCTCGACGGCTTCGCCGCGATCGATCGCAAAGTGCAGCGCGCCGACATGCGCATCCGCCTCGACGACGATGGCAACGCCAAAGCGGGCCTCGAAATCGGTGATCGTGGATCGCTTGTAGTTGAGCAGGTAGAGCGCGATCTCCGGCGTCGCACGCACGGTGATGTCATGCGTCGTGTTCTTGAGGAGATATTCCTCGACGCCGCGCAGGACATGCAAGGCAACGGAGGACTGCGACCGCACGACACCGGTACCGGCGCAATGTGCGCAGACCTGCGTCGTCGATTCGAGAACCGAGGCCCGGATGCGCTGGCGCGACATTTCCAGAAGACCGAAATGCGAGATGCGGCCGACCTGAATGCGGGCGCGATCGTTCTTCAGGTGGTCCTTGAGGCGCTTTTCCACCGAACGGTTGTTGCGCTTCTCTTCCATGTCGATGAAGTCGACGACGACGAGACCGGCAAGGTCGCGCAGGCGAAGCTGGCGGGCGACCTCTTCGGCGGCTTCCAGGTTCGTCTGAAGCGCTGTGTCTTCGATCGAGTGTTCGCGGGTCGAGCGGCCCGAGTTGACGTCGATGGCGACCAGCGCTTCGGTCTGGTTGATGATGATGTAGCCACCGGACTTCAGCGTCACCTGCGGCTGCAGCATGCGGTCGAGCTGCGCCTCGATGCCGGAGCGCGAGAAGATCGGATGCACGTCGCGATACGGCTGAACCACCTTGGCGTGGCTCGGCATCAGCATCTTCATGAAGGCCTTCGCTTCGCGATAGCCCTCTTCGCCAGACACGACGATCTCGCTGATATCCTTGTTGTAGAGGTCGCGGATCGAGCGCTTGATCAGCGATCCCTCTTCATAGACGAGGCACGGAGCGGTGGACGCCAGCGTCAGCGTGCGAACGTTTTCCCAAAGACGCATCAGATATTCGAAGTCGCGCTTGACCTCGACCTTGGTGCGGTTGGCACCGGCCGTGCGCAGGATGACGCCCATGCCCTGGGGAACGTCGAGCGCGCGGGCGATTTCCTTCAGGCGCTTGCGGTCCGGCAGGTTGGTGATCTTGCGGGAGATCCCGCCGCCACGCGCCGTGTTCGGCATCAGAACCGAATAGCGGCCGGCAAGCGACAGATAGGTGGTGAGCGCTGCGCCCTTGTTGCCGCGTTCTTCCTTGGCGACCTGAACGAGCAGGATCTGGCGACGCTTGATGACTTCCTGGATGCGGTACTGCTTGCGCGGGCGGCGTTCCTTCCGGTCCGGCACTTCTTCCATCGCATCTTCGGCGCCAACCGATTCGATGACTTCCTTTTCCTCGTGATGACCATCGTCATCATCATCGTCGTGGCCGCGACGGCGGCTCGGCGCTTCGGAAATCGTGTCGGCATCGACCATGGCGGCCATTTCGCCGTTCGGGCCACGGCCTTCGTCGGTCTCGTCGGCATCCACATTGTCGGCATTTGGGCCGTCGGCCGTCGAAACGCTTTCGGCAGCGGCTTCCGCCTCGGCGGCTTCAGCGGCGATGGCCTTCTTGGAGCGGCGAGCGCGCTTCGGCTTGGCCTTGGGCGCCTCTTCGACGGCGGCCGGCTCGGCAGCGATCGTTTCGGCCGGGGCTTCGCTCTCAACGACACCTTCGACGGCATCGGCAGCAGCGCCATCGGCAATATCGGAAACGGCAAAGTCGGAAGCGGCCGTTTCAGCCGGTGCTTCTACTTCGTCCTGTGCTTCGGCTTCGGCAGGCGATGCCTCGACGGCAGCAGCGGGCGAAACCTCTTCGGCGTCGTCTGCTGCCTCGTCTTCCGAAGCATCGTCATCGGAGTCGAGGTCCGTGCCGGTCTCGACATGCTCGATATCGTCGTCGCGACGGGCGTCTTCAGCTTCGGCGCGCAGCAGTGCCTGACGGTCGGCCAGCGGGATCTGATAGTAGTCGGGGTGGATTTCGGCGAAGGCCAGGAAGCCGTGGCGGTTGCCGCCGTAATCGACGAACGCGGCCTGAAGCGAAGGTTCGACGCGCGTTACCTTCGCCAGGTAGATGTTGCCGCGGATCTGCTTCTTGTGTTCCGACTCGAAGTCGAATTCTTCTATGCGGTTGCCACGTACGACAACGACGCGCGTCTCCTCAGCGTGAGACGCGTCGATAAGCATTTTCTCTGCCATGTAGGTTGTGCTCCTCGGCGTGAGCGTGACAGGGCAGGAAAAGGACGTCCCGGAGGCGGTTCCCCACGCAGGTCACGGCGTTCGCCGGATAGATAAATTCCCGAAGGATACCGGTCATGGGCAAACAGCCGGACGGCAGAGGCAAGCGTTCCGTTTCCGGTGCTTTCCGCTTCTGACCGATCCTGCTGCGTCAACATGAGATACCAAACAAGGAATGCCAAAGTCATAGGCCTTGTGGCCCGATGAGTGTGCCCTTTGCAGGGCGTGGTGTCAGACACCGTATCTTCCGGCCACCGCCGGATTGTTCTCGATTCGGAATGCGATGAAAAGTGAAGCGACGGCGGATGAAACACGCTTGCTGCGAGGACATGACGGCCGGAAGCGCGTAGTCCGCTTCCCGATCATGCTCTGGCGCCAGGGTTTTGCCCCTTGGCTGCCCGGTCGTGGAATCTATCCCGTCAACACTTTTTACCTCTGCTACGTTTATGGTTTTCATGTCACAATGGCAAGAGAAAAGCCCTTGCGCCTTAATATTGATGGAATTGCTTGTCTCGTTTTGACGCAGTGGCGTTGCGCTCGTCGGTGCACGCCGAGCCGGCCGAAACCCTTCGGTAAGACTTGATTAACCTCGATGCGGCAAGGATGCGGATCGGACGGGTGGCAAGGCTGCGCGTCGGACGGCGTGTGCCGGCCAAAAGGGTTGGACCCGGCAGGCTTGGACAAGGTGTTCGCGAGGAGAGCGTTTTGCAGCGGAAGACGGGGCGGGAAACGAGCGGACAGCCGAAGGCAGGGCGAGCCTCATCGGGTCACGAACCTCGTTCGCGCTTGTCGTCCTCGCTTGCGGCGCTTCTTGCAAGCGTCGTCATCGCGTTGGGAACGGCCGGTGCTCTTCAGGCGGAACCTGTGACCGGGCAGGGCCCGCTTCTGGCCTACGGCATGCGCATCGCCGGTGACGATGCCCGCACGCGCGTCGTCGTCGATTTCGACCGGAAGCCCGACATCTTCGTCCACTATGTCGATAATCCACCTCGCGTCATCGTCGATCTGCCCGAGACCTCCTTCGGCGTGAAGCCGGAAGACGCGCAGGCGAGGGGGCTCTTCAAGGACATCCGCTTCGGCGCCATGGGCGCAAGCAGCGCTCGCATCGTCCTCACGGCGACGAAGCCTGTCGAAATCACCGTGGCCGACGTTAAGACCGACGATGGCGGCAAGAGCTTCCGCCTCGTGCTGGATGCCGAGCGCGTCGAGAAGAAACGCTTTGCCGAACTTCTGATCGAGCAGACCTGGACGGGCAGCGTCGCGCTGACCAAGGCGCCGCGGGTCGATGAGCCGGCGCCCGCCTCCAGCGACTTCGTCATCGCGGTCGATGCTGGCCATGGCGGCATCGATACCGGCGCGATCGGCGTTGATACCAAGATGGAAGAAAAGGCCGTCACACTGGCTTTCGCCAAGGAATTGGCGGAGACGCTGAACCGCGAGCCCGGAATCAAGGCCGTGCTGACGCGCGACGACGACGAATTCCTGTCACTCTCCGAGCGTGTGCTCATCGCCCGGCAGAAGCAGGCGAAGCTGTTCATCTCGCTGCATGCCGACACGCTGAAGCAGCACGATATCCGGGGTGCCACCGTCTACACGATCTCGGACAAGGCCTCCGACCATCTGGCGGCAAGCCTTGCGGAACGCGAAAACCTGTCGGATCAGCTTGCCGGAGTGCCGCTGGCCGATGAGCCGGCCGAGGTTGCCGACATCCTGATCGACCTGACGCGGCGTGAGACGCAGGCCTTCTCGGTCAATCTGGCCCGCTCCATCATCACGTCCTTCGAAGGGCAGATCAACCTGATCAACAATCCGCATCGCTTCGCAGGCTTTCAGGTGCTGCGGGCGGCGGACGTGCCTTCCATCCTGCTCGAACTCGGCTTCATGTCCAACACGGACGACGAGAAGCTGCTGGTCGATCCGGCCTGGCGCAAGAAGGTCTCCGAGCGCATCGCTGCCGCCGTCCGACGCTACCGGGGCGGTGCCATGGCCGACGGTGGTTGATCGCTGACGACAGCCGCCGCCGTCCGGACGCGGATGCTCTACCGGAAGTGGCCTTAAAATTAAGGATGACTTACATTATTTCGTGTCGCCCGGGCCACAGGCGCGGTGGCATCCGCACGCCGAACGGGCTAAACTGGATCAAGAGCCCTATTTTCCTCACATTCCCGTCGCTATCCCTCAAGCCGAAATCGACGGTCCGGGAATCGCCAGACGGGTATCAATTGCTCGAATGGCGGATGCCGATAGACCGGAACGGGCGGCATCGACACGATGTCGATCCGGATTGGGTGTTCAGCTGCCTTTTGTCCGCAGGGATGCGGGGCGAGCTTGAGTTCTGCGGCGACGACATCGCAGCCCATAGGGCGCGACGCTGCGGGTGACGACATGCGGAAAGATGCGGCGGGATCGCTGCCTTTCATTTGATAGCGACGACGAAGGGACCGGTAGCCAACCGATGATCAGACTGATTGGATACTTCTTCGGCGCCGGCGCCTTTCTCGTCCTCATCGCAGCGGCGGCAGCGGCACTCTATCTCGGCAACCTCAACAAGGACCTGCCGGACTACGAGGTGCTGGCCAGCTATGCGCCCCCTGTCACCACACGCGTCCACGCCGGCAATGGCGAGCTCATGGCCGAGTACGCCCGCGAGCGCCGCCTTTACCTGCCGATCCAGGCCATCCCCGACCGCGTGAAAGCGGCCTTCATCTCGGCGGAAGACAAGAACTTCTACCAACATCCCGGCGTCGACCTCATGGGTCTCGGCCGTGCGATCCTCGTCAACGTCCAGAACATGGGCTCCGGCCGCCGCCCCGTGGGTGCCTCGACCATCACGCAACAGGTCGCCAAGAACTTCCTTCTCTCCGCCGACCAGACGATTGACCGCAAGATCAAGGAAGCGATCCTCTCTTTCCGCATCGAGCAGGCCTATTCGAAGGACCGCATTCTCGAACTGTACCTCAACGAGATCTTTTTCGGCCTGAACTCCTATGGCATCGCCGGCGCGGCTCTGACCTATTTCGACAAGTCGGTGACCGAACTGACCATTGCCGAAACGGCCTATCTCGCAGCCCTTCCGAAGGGTCCGTCGAACTACCATCCCTTCCGTCATGAAGCCGCAGCGCTCGAGCGCCGCAACTGGGTCATCGACCGGATGGTCGAGAACGGTTACGTCACGCGGGCGGACGGCGACGAGGCAAAGACCCAGCCGCTTGGCGTCTCCGTGCGCCGTGGTGGCTCGCACCTCTTTGCGTCCGACTATTTCGCCGAGGAAGTCCGTCGCCAGATCATCCAGCGCTATGGAGACAATGCGCTGTATGAAGGCGGTCTCTCGGTTCGCACCTCGCTCGATCCGAAGATCCAGGTGGAGGCCCGCAAGGCCCTGCAGGACGGTCTCGTCAACTATGACGAGCGCCGGGGTTTCCATGGTCCGCTGAAGAGCATCGAGATCGGCGGCGATTGGGGTGTTGCCCTCGGCAAGCTCGACGCGCTCTCCGACGTGCCCGAGTGGAAGCTGGCCGTCGTGCTTGCGGTCGATGAAAAGGGTGCCGAGATCGGCATCCAGCCTTCCAAGGATGGCGCGGGCAAGGTCGGTCCCGACCGCGTCACCGGTCATATCTCGGCAAAGAACATGCAGTGGGCGTATCGCTCGTCCGAGGGCAATCGCCGCACGGCGCGCTCGCCGGAAGGCGTGGTCGGCCCGGGCGACGTCGTCTATGTCGAGGCACTGGAGACGGATGGCGAATATCGCCTGCGTCAGCCGCCGAAGGTTCAGGGCGGCCTGGTTGCCATGGACCCGCAGACCGGCCGCGTGCTCGCCATGGTCGGCGGCTTCTCCTATGGCCAATCCGAGTTCAACCGCGCGACGCAGGCCATGCGCCAGCCGGGTTCGTCCTTCAAGCCCTTCGTCTATGCGGCCGCGCTCGACACCGGTTATACGCCGGCATCCGTCATTCTCGATGCTCCGTTCGAACTGGCCCAGAACGGCCAGGTCTGGCGTCCCGAAAACTATGGCGGCGGCTCGGCGGGCCCGTCCACCTTGCGTCTCGGCATCGAAAAGTCGCGCAACCTGATGACGGTGCGTCTTGCCAACGACCTCGGCATGCCGATCGTTGCCGAATATGCCGAGCGCTTCGGCATCTACGACAAGATGCTCCCCGTCCTCGCCATGTCGCTCGGCTCCGGTGAAACCACCGTCATGCGTATGGTCTCGGCCTATTCGGTCCTCGCCAATGGCGGCAAGCAGATCAAGCCGTCTCTCATCGACCGCATTCAGGACCGCTACGGCAAGACCATTTTCCGCCACGAAGAGCGGACATGCGAAACCTGCAACGCCCCCGATTGGCAGGAGCAGGACGAACCGACATTGACCGACAATCGCGAGCAGGTACTCGATCCGATGACGGCCTATCAGATCACATCCATGATGGAAGGCGTCATTCAGCGGGGAACCGCGGCCGGCAAGGTCACGCTCGATCGTCCAGTGGCCGGCAAGACCGGCACGACCAACGACGAGAAGGACGCCTGGTTTGTCGGCTATACCCCGGATCTCGTGGCCGGCCTCTATCTCGGCTTCGACAATCCGGCCCCGCTCGGGCGCGGCGGCACCGGCGGCAGCCTTGCGGCCCCGGTCTTCAACGAGTTCATGCAGGCAGCCCTGGCCGGAACCCGCCCCACCAAGTTCATCCCGCCCGAGGGCATGAGCCTGGTGCCCGTCAACCGGAAGACCGGCATGGCGGCAGCCGAAGGCGATCCGGATACGATCATCGAGGCATTCAAGCCGGGCACCGGCCCTGCGGCCACCTTCTCGGTCATCGGCGGCGCCGATGCCTACGTGCCGCCGGAAGAGATCCTGCGCACCTCGCCGCAGGCCAACCAGGCGGTCACCTCAGGCTCCAACGGCCTGTTCTAGCCAACACCGGATCGCGATGCGCCCGCTGCCTTTACATCGGCGGCGGGCGTCGCTATTTCACGGGCACGTTATCCGGCACGATCAAGAAAAAGAGACAATGCGCAACGAAATCGAGAATATCGTCGACGAGATCAAGCAGGCCGTAAGCCTGCTGAGGAGGCATCTTTGACTGGGATCAGGCGGTAAGACGACTGGACTGGTTGAACAACAAGGCGGAAGATCCGACCCTGTGGAACGATGCTGCGGAAGCACAGAAGCTGATGCGCGAGCGCCAGGGCCTGGACGAGGGCATCAACAGTGTGCGCGCCTTCGAGCAGCAACTGAAGGACTGCATCGAACTCATCGAACTCGGCGAGGAAGAGGGTGATGCCGACATCATCCGCGATGCCGAGGACACGCTGAAAGGCCTGCGGACCGAAGCGGCCCGCCGTCAGGTGGAGGCCATGCTGTCCGGCGAGGCCGACAGCAACGACACCTATCTCGAAGTCCACTCCGGCGCCGGTGGCACCGAAAGCCAGGACTGGGCGAACATGCTTCTGCGCATGTACACGCGCTGGGCGGAGCGTCAGGGCTACAAGGTCGAACTCATGGAAATCCATGACGGGGAAGAAGCCGGCATCAAGTCCGCAACGCTTCTCGTCAAGGGTCACAACGCCTATGGCTGGATGAAGACCGAATCGGGCGTTCACCGCCTCGTGCGCATCTCGCCCTATGACAGCAATGCCCGCCGTCACACCTCGTTCTCCTCCGTCTGGGTCTACCCGGTGGTGGATGATTCGATCCAGATCGATATCAACGAGAGCGACTGCCGCATCGACACGTACCGGTCGTCCGGCGCCGGTGGACAGCACGTCAACACGACCGACTCGGCTGTGCGCATCACCCACATGCCCTCGGGCATCGTGGTTCAGTGCCAGCAGGAGCGCTCGCAGCACAAGAACAAGGCCAAGGCCTGGGACATGCTGCGCGCCCGTCTGTACGAGTCGGAACTGAAGAAGCGTGAAGAGGCTGCTAATGCGGAAGCGGCGTCCAAGACGGAGATCGGCTGGGGCCACCAGATCCGCTCCTACGTCCTTCAGCCCTACCAGCTTGTGAAGGACCTTCGGACCGGCGTCGAAAGCACGGCCCCCTCGGACGTGCTCGATGGCGAGCTGAACGACTTCATGGAAGCAGCGCTCGCACACCGCGTGAACGGCGGCGCCGACGCGGCAGTCGACGATCTGAACTGATACCGGCGGCCGCGTGAAAGCGCGGCCGCTCTTTTCTTGGCGGACTGCGACACGCTGTCTGCTTTGCTGTGGACTAGTTCGATTCGCGCTCGATGCGGATGTCGCCGAGTTCATCGATCAGCACCGTCCAGGTCTCGATATCGCTCGCCGCGGGGTTCGTGCGCAGATAGACGGTGGCAAACAGTCCCGGCTGCTGCGTCACGCCGTCGGATGTTTCCGGCCGGATGTCGGTCACGAACGCCTTCATTTTCGAAAACTCGTCCAGTTCGGCCGACGACACGATCTTCGGTCCGGCCGGTTCGAGCGCGATCTGTTGCAGCACGATATGGGCTGTACCGTCGGGCTGGCGGAGGGCGATCAGCTTGTAATAGCCCTTCTGCGCAGTGCTTGCAGGTGCGAGCGTGGTCGATGCCTTGCCCTGCGGATCGAGAACGGCGGATGGATCGCCGCTGTCCTCCCAGAACCCGGAGCTTGTCACGAAGGTGACGTTCGCGGGCAGCACGTCATCCGCCTGAACGGCCACCGGACAGAAGGCCACCGTCCCGGCGAGCATGGCAATCCAAACTATACGCATCATCAGACGACCTCGTCCCGCAGGCGATTCCACTCGGTTGCGTAAGCCTGCCATAAAATTCATCTCAAATCGAATCAGTTGGAAAATTGCTCCGCGAGGATGCGATCGGACCACGAATAATCCGGGTCCGACAGGATTCGCGCCGTCATCTCCTCGGATTCGGCAATGCGCACGGAGACGACGGATTTCACTTCGACATGATCGGCCACCGCGTTGACCGGCCGCTTGTCCGTCTCAAGGATCTCGATTTCCACCGTGACCTTGTTAGGCAACAGGGCGCCACGCCATCGGCGAGGCCGAAAGGGACTGACCGGCGTCAGGGCGAGAAGCGGTGCTTCGAGCGGCAGGATCGGGCCGTGGGCGGACAGATTGTAGGCGGTCGATCCGGCGGGTGTGGAGAGGAGGATGCCGTCGCAGATCAACTCTTCCAGCCGCACGCGCCCATCGACCGTGATCTTCAGTTTGGCGGCCTGATAGGACTGCCGGAAGAGGTAGACCTCGTTGATCGCGAGCGCACTGAAGGTCTGCCCCTCGCTGTCGCGCGTCTGCATCTCCAGTGGCCGGAAGGCGTTCTCCACGGCATTTTCCAGCCGTTCGCGCAGGTTCTCGGTGCTGTAGCGATTCATCAGGAAACCCACCGAGCCGCGGTTCATACCGTAGACCAGCTTGCCGGAGTTCATCGTCTTATGAAGCGTCTGCAGCATGAACCCGTCACCACCAAGGGCGACGATGACGTCGGCCGCTTCCGGATCGGCATTGCCGTAGATGGCCGTCAGTTCAGCCGCCGCTTTCTGCGCTTCTTCCGTCTGGGATGGAGCAAAGGCGATCGTCTCGAAGGTGCGGAGCATGATGTGCCTTGCCATTGCCTGGACAAGCCGCCAAGGGCGACCGGGGCCGACGCCGGCCGAGGGCCATCATGCATAAAATCCCACAGTATGAAAGGGATAGCGAAAAGAAAGGACGTCATATGGGAAGGGATTCGGAAGGAGCTTACGGACCGCTTCAGTCTCCACCCATGCGCAGAAACAAAGACACCGCACGCTTTCGGAGCGTACGGTGTTGACGCGAGGGTCCGAAGACAATGCGACGAACCCGGTCGCATCGTCAGGGAAACCGGGCGTGACGGGACCGCTTATATCATGATCTCGCCGCCGGTCACCGGCACCACGGCACCGGTCATGTAGCTGCCGAGATCCGATGCGAGCAACACATAAGCGCCCGCGAGTTCGGCTGGCTGTCCCGCGCGGCCGAGCAGCGTCTGCTTGCCGAACTCTGCCGCCTTCTCCGCCGGCATGGTTGATGGAATGAGGGGCGTCCAGATCGGCCCGGGCGCAACGGCATTCACACGAATGCCCTTTTCTGCCAGCATCTCGGCGAGGCCCGCCGTGAAATTGGAGATCGCGCCCTTGGTGGACGCATAGGCTAGAAGCTGCGGCGAAGGCTGCCTCGACTGGATCGACGTCGTATTGACGATCGCGCTTCCCGGCTTCATGTGCGGTGCGGCGGCCTTCGAAAGGAAGAACGACGCGTAGATATTGGTCCGGAAGGTGGTGTCCCATTCCTGCGCGGTAATGTCAGCGATATCCGCATAGGTCCGCTGGAAGGCGGCGTTGTTCACGAGGATATCGATGCGGCCCAGTTCCCCAACGGTTTTCTCGACCAGCGAGATGCAGTGATCTTCCGACTGGATGTCGCCGCGCACCACGACGCATTTGCGGCCGGCTTCACGGACCCACTTTGCCGTTTCCTCCGCATCCTCATCCTCGTTCAGATACGAAATGACGATATCGGCACCTTCCCGGGCATAGGCGATGGCCACGGCCCGCCCGATGCCCGAATCACCACCGGTGATCAGGGCCACTTTGCCCTCGAGGAGATGATTGCCTTTGTAGGTCTTCTCCCCGTGATCCGGCAAAGGATCCATCAGTCGCGTCAGCCCGGGAGGGGCCTGCTGCTGTTCGGGATGAGGCGGCGTCGGTCTTCTGGCGTCGGACATGGGTGTCTCCTTTAAGCGTTCCGACGCTAACGAGAACATCCCCACAACGTTCCAGGCAATGTGACCTGCCGACGTGAGGCACGACACGTCGGGCAAGCGCTACGCTGCTGTCCCTCAAAGCGAGACTATGCCAGCGCCAACGCGAACCGAAAGACGACATAACTAATTGCTGCGGTTGCCACTAAGGCGGTGGCGATCAACGAGGCATTCTTCATGCCGTGCTTCCTCGCCGCAAATTGAGACCGTATTTTGTCTGGCGCGATGCCAGCTGTCGCGTTCCCGCTGAATGCCATCGGCGACCATCTTCGTCGGGTCCGTCTCGCCCCGCGTCATGTGCTCGGCAACGATGGTCCACGCCATCCGCCAGATATCGTCTGAAGCCACAGGTCTCTCCCATTGTCGGCAGAGCCTTACCTGTCCATGCTGAAGCGAAGCTTGTGTGTAGGCGCAGGCACGTGGGTATGACGGCGGGTCGAGTGAGAGCATCTATGATTTTGCAGGGAGTGCGTTACCTTGAACATCCATGCCGCGAGGTTTCCTGCGGCACACGCTGAAAGATGGAGAAGGCATGTTCCTGCGCACAGTGGATTGGCCGAAAGCCGTTGCCATGGTCGGCGATATCGCGAAAGGAACGGCATCCGTCACGCTTCGCACCTATTCGCGAAAGGACCCGAAGGCCGGCGGCGCGATCGACACCTACGGCTGGAGCTTCCAGCAGGTTCAGGCTTACGGCCAGTCCGAGACAAGATCGACCCGGCTCGTCGTGGCGGATCAGCTCAGCCGCGCCTTGCTCGGTGTTGCAACGCCGGACGATACGTTCTTCGCATATGAGGTGGATGGCGGAGTGGACTACGAGGCCGACGCCAAGTGCCTGGTAAAGGAGTTCAATGACATCGCCGCCACAGTGATTTCCGTCACCGTCGGTGCGGTCTCCATCTCATGGTTTCTCGTCGTCCTGCATCAAAACAGCGACATCATCCACTGGAAGATGCGCTATCATGAACGGGATCAGCGACCGGATATTTCGGGATCGTGAGCCGTCTGCCGGTCGAAAATACTTTGCCCCATCCGCTCCGCTATAGACCAAGTGCTATTTCGTGTGGCGGATAGATTTTGTCTTTCGGTTTCGTCTAGTAGCGAAGTTCGATGGAAGCACGCCAGTAGCAGAGGCTATGAAGAATTACGAATCAGCTATCTAGATCAGTTGTCTGACTTGCCCGACGCCTTGCCGAAGTAAAAGCCGAGGATCAAAAGCCAACCGCTGGTAATCCAGTCCGGCACTACTCCTACAGACTCCTTAAAGTAGGAGATAGCTAGGGTGCCTACGACGAAGACCGTTACGATGACTGCGATAACTCCCGACACCACATCGCTGTTGGCAAATACGTCATAAAATTTGTTGGAGTGACGCGCTCCTACAATTTGGAACAGAAATTCGTCGTGCCCATAGGCCTCAATCGTGTTTTTAGTTACGTAAACTCGGTTGGTGAAGCCACGTGTATCGTCCCCGGCCGTTATTTGAAAATCGACCGTGTACAGTAGGCCATCGAGAAACTTTCCTGCACTTGTGTGACCGTCACATTCTGCGCCGCCGGAGTGCGCCGCCGAACAACATCAATGACCCGTGCGTCGAGATCCTGTACCTTGCGCAGGTCACCTCTAAAAACATTCATGAAAAATGTATCTCACTAGCCGCGCTAGTATCGCGCGGACCTGTCGAGTGCGGTAGGGAGCGCCTAGACATCAAGGAAAGTCGTTCGCAATTTGGCGCTCGTGTTTTCAGATGGCTGCCAGGGTAAGAAAATATACTGATGGCTGAAATTTTGGTGCCCCCACCAGGACTCGAACCCGGGACCCCCTGATTACAAATCAGGTGCTCTACCAACTGAGCTATAAGGGCAGCTGCGGAGGAATTAGCAGATTCCTCCGGCGTGTAAAGTGGGAAATGTTTGCTGGTGCCGTGCTTGCCTACCGTTTCAGGTGGGCGCGCGCGGCGTAGAGGGCGATGGCGGCGGCGTTGGAGACGTTGAGGGATTTGATGGCGCCTGGCATGTCGAGGCGGGCGAGGGCCGAGACGGTGTCACGTGTCTTCTGGCGCAACCCTTTTCCTTCGGCGCCGAGAACGAGCGCGACGCGGTCGCCGACGAAGGTGCTTTCCAGCGGCGCGGGACCTTCCGAATCAAGACCGATCGAGTGGAAGCCGATACCGTGTAGCTCTTCGAGTGCCTCCGCAAGATTGGTGATCTGGATGTAGGGGATCAGCTCCATGGCGCCGGAGGCGGATTTTGCCATGACGCCCGATTCGGTCGGGCTGTGGCGCATGGTGGTGATGACGGCACCTGCATCGAACGCCACGGCCGACCGCAGCACGGCGCCGACATTGTGCGGATCGGTGATCTGATCGAGGACGAGGATCAGCGGGCTGTCCTTCAGTGCGGAAAGCCGGCGCACGGGCAGGGGCTTTGTTTCTAGCATGACGCCCTGGTGGATGGCGTCGGGGCCGAGGATCTTGTCGAGATCCTGCGGCGAGACGATTTCCACCGGGAAGGGCAGGGACTCGGTATTCTTGATCTCCAGGCGCACGAGCGCGTTCAGGGTCGCCGAGAGGCTGACGATCTTGCGTTCGGGATTGGCCAGCGCTGCCCTGACGGTATGGATACCATAAAGCTGGACCTGATCCGGCGCAAGCGGTGGCGCCTGCCACTCTCCCTTGCCGCCTTTTCCCCGGCGATCTTCGGGCGGCGTCGGAATTTCTCCGCGCTCGCGCTTCTGATCGCGATGCGCCCGGCGCAGCGTTGCATAATGGGTGTCTTTGGCGCTCTTGTCGCCGGAAGGATCTTTGCTCATGCCGAATGTATATCGGGCAAGGGCTGGCAGGGAAACCATTTTCCCGCAGCTCACCCGACCTATCGGCAGCACGCTTCGGGTATCGGCTGTGGAAGATTTCCAACTTTTGAAAAAACTGGTGACGTCGTGTTGACAGGAGGAAACGAGGCGGTCATATACCCGGCGCAGATCAAGGGGCGGCACAAACAGCCGCTTCCGAAGATCGCACTGGTCGCTTGATCCCGACGGAATACTGGAGGGATGCCCGAGTGGTTAAAGGGGACGGACTGTAAATCCGTTGGCTCAGCCTACGTTGGTTCAAATCCAACTCCCTCCACCATTCTGTCGCACGGATCAAGACCCCCGCGGGTATAGCTCAATGGTAGAGCAGCAGCCTTCCAAGCTGAATACGCGGGTTCGATTCCCGCTACCCGCTCCAATAAGTCCATTATTTTTCCTTGCGCGCGCGCGCGATATCGCGCCCTCCCGCGCGGCTCCCCTCCATTGTATTCGACCGGTGCACATCCCACATGCGGGACTGACGGTTGGCGGTTCCCGATGGGGGATCTTCCGGCCATTTCCATAGGCGCAAATAGGCCTTGCGCAATTCTTTCGAAACCCTTAAACGCCTCCCCAAACCGGCCGGCGGCATACTGGCCTGCCGGGCCGTATCTCATTGATCACAGGAAAACATACCCATGGCAAAGAGCAAGTTTGAACGCAACAAGCCGCACGTGAACATCGGAACGATCGGTCACGTCGACCATGGCAAGACGTCGCTGACGGCAGCGATCACGAAGTATTTCGGTGAATACAAGGCGTACGACCAGATCGACGCCGCTCCGGAAGAAAAGGCCCGCGGCATCACCATCTCGACGGCACACGTCGAATATGAGACGCCGGCTCGCCACTACGCGCACGTCGACTGCCCCGGCCACGCCGACTACGTCAAGAACATGATCACCGGTGCGGCCCAGATGGACGGCGCGATCCTCGTCTGCTCGGCAGCCGATGGCCCGATGCCCCAGACCCGCGAGCACATCCTGCTGGCCCGTCAGGTCGGCGTTCCCGCGATCGTCGTGTTCCTCAACAAGGTCGACCAGGTCGATGACGCCGAACTTCTCGAGCTCGTCGAGCTGGAAGTTCGCGAACTGCTGTCGTCCTACGACTTCCCCGGCGACGACATTCCGATCGTCAAGGGCTCGGCTCTGGCCGCTCTGGAAGATTCGGACAAGAAGATCGGCGAAGACGCGATCCGCGAACTGATGGCCGCTGTCGATGCGTACATCCCGACGCCTGAGCGTCCGATCAACATGCCGTTCCTGATGCCGATCGAAGACGTGTTCTCGATCTCGGGTCGTGGTACGGTCGTGACCGGTCGCGTCGAGCGCGGCATCGTCAAGGTCGGTGAAGAAGTCGAGATCGTCGGCATCCGTGCGACGTCGAAGACCACCGTCACCGGCGTCGAAATGTTCCGCAAGCTGCTCGATCAGGGCCAGGCCGGCGACAATATCGGTGCTCTCGTCCGCGGCGTCACCCGTGACGGCGTCGAGCGTGGTCAGATCCTGTGCAAGCCGGGCTCTGTCAAGCCGCACAAGAAGTTCATGGCCGAAGCCTACATCCTGACGAAGGAAGAAGGCGGCCGTCATACGCCGTTCTTCACGAACTACCGTCCGCAGTTCTACTTCCGCACGACGGACGTGACGGGCATCGTGACGCTTCCGGAAGGCACGGAAATGGTCATGCCGGGCGACAACGTCACCGTTGCCGTCGAGCTGATCGTTCCGATCGCGATGGAAGAAAAGCTGCGCTTCGCGATCCGCGAAGGCGGCCGTACCGTCGGCGCCGGAATCGTGGCTTCGATCGTCGAGTAATCCTGAACGACGACGGCGCGGCATTTCTAAGCCGCGCCGTCGTTCAACGGATGATGTTATGGAAAGCGCCGCCTTCGGGTGGCGCTTTTCTCGTTTCAGAGCGGGAAGCGCAGATGTTCGAACGCGTCTGTCTCCTCCTGCTTGCTCTTCGCCGTCAATGCGTTAGATCCGCCTTGCCATTCTGGAGGATAAATCGTGAAGAAACGCATTCTGTTTACCGGCGGCGCCGGCAAGGCCGGCCGGCATGTCGTGCCGTATCTGCTGGACGCCGGCTACGAGGTTCACAATCTCGACCTCGTGCCGCTCGACCACCCCGGCGTCACCAATCTCATCGTCGACATCACGGATAGCGGGCAGGTCTTCAACGCATTGTCCATGCACGCCGACATTCCCGATCTCGATCGCGCGCCGATCGGTAAGGGCAGGGGCATGCAGCCCTACGATGCCGTGGTGCATTTCGCGGCCATTCCGCGCATCCTGATCAAGCCGGACAACGAAACCTTTCGCATCAACACGATCGGCAGCTACAACGTCATCGAAGCCGCCGCGAAATTCGGCGTCCGCAAGATCCTCGTCGCCTCCAGCGAAACGACCTACGGCATCTGCTTTGCCGAGGGGCATCGCGACGTTAGCAAGTTCCCGCTGGAGGAGGACGATGATGTCAGCCCCATGGACAGCTACGGCCTGTCCAAGGTGCTGAACGAAAAGACGGCACGGGCCTTTGCCGAGCGCTTCGGCATCGATATCTACGCGATCCGCATCGGCAACGTCATTGAGCCCCATGAATATGGGATGTTCCCGACGTGGTTTGCCGATCCGACCATCCGTAAACGCATCGCCTGGAGCTATATCGACGCCCGCGATCTCGGCCAGATCTGCAAGCTCGGCATCGAGAAAGACGGGCTTGGTTTCCAGGTGTTCAACGCTGCCAACGATACAACGTCCGCCAACACGCCGACGGCGGATCTTCTTCGAGATTTCTTCCCGAATGTGCCGGTATCGCGTGAACTCGGAACCTATGAGAGCCTCTTGTCGAACCAGAAGATCCGGGATGTCCTTGGTTTCAGCCAGGAGCATGACTGGCGGAAATACGTGCCGGTCTCCGGCTGATGCCATCACTTTAACGATCGCTTGGCGCGGTTCGGTCGCGCCACGCAATCCCGCGAATGACCCCCAAGTTTTTGGGGTTTCGCAATGGAGATGCGGAGACTATCCTAGGAAAGCTTTGACGCACGATTGCGTCCCGAAGCGTCTGCCGCCGGCACATCCGAAGCGAGCGGTATCAACGTCTCCTGTGCGGTCCGCGTTCCAGGTGATGGATTTTCGACAGGGCGTGTCCGTCGATGGAAATCGATAGGCAGCTCCGAACGGTGGAACGCATACATGATCACGATGTCCCGAACGGCTCTTGCCGCCGCTTGCTATGCGCTCGTAGCCTTCAGTCTCCCTCATGCTGCACAGGCAGAGGATCGCTTAATCTGGCAGCCGACGAAGTCGGGCGAAAATGGCATGCATCTGCGGATGGGTATCAAGCTTCCGGTGGAAGGAGAGGCGAGCGCAGGCGCCGACGTGGCGGTGGCCGCCAGCCGCTCCGGCCGCGTCGAGGACACGCCGGTCGATGTCTGGGCGCGCGTCGCCGTTCGCCGCGGCACGAGCACGGCCGTGGTCACCAGCCGAACCATTGACGGTGTGTTCGACCCACGGACGGGGAACGGCAATCTGGATGTCGGCATGGATCGAAAGCGAATCCTGACCGAAAGTTTCGATCTGGAGCGTGGCCGCAGCGTCAACGTCTCCTGCAACGCACATCTCAAGCGCTGTGACAATGTCGTTCTCAGCCAGTCGGCCCGTTTGTCGGCCGTGGCAACCGGAACAGCGCTCGTCGCGGAAGGGAACTACTCGTCCGCAACGCTCGACTTCTCCAATGTCGTTCGCGTCGAACAGAAGGTCACGCGGAAGATGAATGTGACGGCGGCGCTTGCCGCGCCGTTCAAGAATGATCGACAGGCGAGCCTCAGCCTGTCCTACGCCTTCAACTGGTAGGGCTGCGTGTTCAATTCGTGCAAGAGGGGACGGTCCCGGCCGAAAAGATGAAAAGGGCTCTTGCCAATCCGGCCCGCCCGTCTTAAAGGAGCGCACGGTCGACACGACGACGATACGCTCCCTGGAGTTGTTCCGTCTGCGCCGTGAAGGGGTATAGCTCAGTTGGTAGAGCGGCGGTCTCCAAAACCGCAGGTCGTCGGTTCAAGCCCGGCTGCCCCTGCCATTTTCATATGTGATAGCGTCATTCCATAGCGGCACATCTCGTCGTAACTGTCGAAGCAAAGACGTTTTATATATTGGAACGACGGCTTGGCGCTTTCGGTGGTGGGCGGCATAATTCGCTTAAAAGATCGGAAAGTCCTTGTGATTTTCAGAATCGGTCTTTATGTAGGGTTCAACAGACACGCGGCGCGTGGGGCTGAGCATTCAGCTTTACGGGCCGTCAAGGCGTGAGCATTCAATGGCAGCGAAGACTAATCCCGTAACGTTTCTGAAGCAGGTCCGCTCCGAGACGGCAAAAGTGACATGGCCCTCCCGCCGGGAAACCGTGATCTCCACGCTGATGGTGTTTATCATGGTCATCATTTCTGCGGCTTTCTTCTTTGCTGCGGATCAATTGATGGGCTGGCTCATCGGCCTCGTCCTCAATGTCGGCATCTAATCGAGTGGGAATGAACATGGCTCCGCGTTGGTATATCGTTCACGCCTATTCGAACTTCGAAAAGAAGGTTGCCGAGTCGATCGAAGAGAAGGCCAAGCAGAAGGGCTTGAGCCATCTGTTTGAAAAGATCCTGGTTCCGACGGAAAAGGTTGTCGAAGTCCGTCGCGGCCGCAAGGTCGATGCCGAGCGCAAGTTCTTTCCGGGTTACGTTATGGTTCGCGCCAACCTGACGGATGAGGCCTATCATCTCATCAAGAACACACCGAAGGTCACCGGGTTCCTTGGCTCCGACAATAAGCCCGTTCCGATCCCGGACCATGAAGCCGAGCGCATTCTCGGGCAGGTTCAGGACGGCGTGGACCGGCCGAAGCCTTCGATCTCGTTCGAGGTCGGCGAGCAGGTCCGCGTTTCGGACGGTCCCTTCGCCTCGTTCAACGGCATCGTTCAGGATGTCGACGAAGAGCGGGCCCGTCTCAAGGTCGAAGTTTCGATCTTTGGTCGCGCAACGCCGGTCGATCTCGAATTCGCTCAGGTCGAGAAGGTCTGAGCCGACGTAATGACGATCCGCCCAAGGGTGGATCTTCAGGCGGCGATATCGCCGCTACCGCGTGGAAGGGGAAGGGCTCTTAGCCGGACCCGGAAACCGCACCACGCAACCGCAGCCGCCGCATTTCATCGAGATACGGCATCCGTGACCGGGAAACCGGTCGAACGCCCGGTCCACGATGCGCCTTCACGGTGTGTCCGAGGGTCGGACAGAGAAAAGGCAGAGAGTAATGGCTAAGAAAGTTATGGGCCACCTCAAGCTGCAGGTGAAGGCAGGGTCGGCCAATCCGTCCCCGCCGATCGGTCCTGCACTTGGTCAGCGCGGCATCAACATCATGGAATTCTGCAAGGCGTTCAATGCCGCCACGCAGGAAATGGAAAAGGGCATGCCGATCCCGGTCGTCATCACCTACTTCCAGGACAAGTCCTTCACCTTCATGATGAAGAAGCCGCCGGTCAGCTACTTCCTCAAGAAGGAAGCAAAGATCACCTCGGGCTCCAAGACCCCGGGCAAGGGCGGCGCTGCCGCAACCCTCACCAAGGCTCAGATCCGTTCGATCGCTGAAGCCAAGATGAAGGACCTCAATGCAGCCGATATCGAAGGCGCGATGACCATGATCGAGGGCTCCGCCCGCGCCATGGGTCTGGAAGTGGTGGCGTAAGATGACAAAGCTTGCAAAGCGCGTACAGAAGACCCGCGAAGGCGTCGATCCCACCAAGATCTACAGCCTGTCGGACGCTATCGGCATGGTCAAGGAACGGGCGATCGCCAAGTTCGACGAAACCATCGAAGTGGCCATGAACCTCGGCGTTGACCCGCGTCACGCCGACCAGATGGTCCGCGGCGTCGTCAACCTGCCGAACGGCACCGGCCGCGACGTTCGCGTCGCCGTTTTCGCGCGTGGCGCCAAGGCTGACGAAGCCCGTGCTGCTGGCGCAGACGTCGTTGGCGCCGAAGATCTCGTCGAGATCGTTCAGGGCGGCAAGATCGACTTCGATCGTTGCATCGCGACCCCGGACATGATGCCGCTCGTCGGCCGCCTCGGCAAGGTTCTCGGCCCCCGCGGTATGATGCCGAACCCGAAGGTCGGCACCGTGACCATGGACGTCACCGGCGCCGTCAAGGCTTCCAAGGGTGGCGCTGTCGAGTTCCGCGTCGAGAAGGCTGGTATCATCCACGCCGGCATCGGCAAGGCCTCGTTCGAGCCTAGCGCTCTGGAAGAAAACATCCGTGCTTTCGCGGATGCGGTCATCAAGGCGAAGCCGGCAGGTGCCAAGGGCAACTACGTCAAGCGCATCGCGATTTCCTCGACCATGGGTCCGGGCGTCAAGATCGATCTGTCGACGCTCAGCGTCGCCTGATTTGTCGGCGGGGTGAAAGCCCTGCCGAACACGAATTCCGGTCCTTCGGGACCGGATCTCCGGGCTTCCGCCCGGAACTCCTGTCCGAGATTGCAGGTGGTTATCCCTTAATCACTGATGCCTGCATGAGACGGGTGAGACCCGAATTTGTCCTTAAGCCTCGGCCAAGGGAAACATCGGTTCGAACCTCGGCTTGCCTTGTGAGCGCTTCGCGGCGCTTCGCAGGGGACAGGATCCTCGAGCGTCGCACGGGATCGTTTGTATCCCGCGCGGCAAAGGCAAACCCGGCAGGCCTGCAGGATTGCGGTCTGCCAACTGGAGATAGGCAGTGGAAAGAGCGGAAAAACGCGAATTCGTCACGGAGCTGAACGAAGTCTTCAAGGCTTCCGGTTCGGTTGTTGTGGCCCACTATGCCGGCGTCACCGTTGCGCAAATGAACGATTTTCGTTCGAAGATGCGCGCAGCTGGCGGCACCGTCAAAGTCGCGAAGAACCGCCTGGCCAAGATTGCCCTTCAGGGTACGGAGTCCGAAGGGATCATCGATCTCTTCAAGGGTCAGACGCTGATTGCATACAGCGTCGATCCGATCGTGGCTCCCAAGGTCGTCGTGGATTTCGCCAAGACCAACGACAAGGTCGTTGTTCTCGGTGGTTCCATGGGCACCACAACGCTGAATGCGGAAGGCGTCAAGTCGCTTGCGACCCTGCCTTCGCTGGACGAACTGCGTGGAAGGCTGCTGGGCATGATCCAGACGCCGGCTACCCGGATCGCAAGCGTTGTTGCAGCACCGGCAAGCCAGCTTGCCCGCGTGTTCGCGGCCTACGCCAAGAAGGACGAAGAAGCCGCATAAGGCGGTTTTTCGCTGTTTATATCAACATCGGTTCGAATTGAACAAAAGGAACTATGACTATGGCTGATCTCTCTAAGATCGTTGAAGACCTCTCCTCGCTGACCGTTCTGGAAGCCGCAGAACTGTCGAAGCTTCTCGAAGAAAAGTGGGGCGTTTCCGCTGCTGCACCGGTAGCCGTTGCTGCTGCCGGCGGCGCTGGCGCTGCTGCTCCCGTCGAAGAAGAAAAGACCGAGTTCGACGTTATCCTGGCTGAAGCCGGCGCTAACAAGATCAACGTCATCAAGGAAGTCCGCGCGATCACCGGCCTCGGCCTCAAGGAAGCCAAGGACCTGGTCGAAGCTGCTCCGAAGGCCGTCAAGGAAGGCGTCACGAAGGCTGAAGCTGCTGACCTCAAGAAGAAGCTCGAAGATGCTGGCGCCAAGGTTGACGTCAAGTAATCTGGCTTTATGACAGAGAGAGGCGGCCCGAAAGGGCTGCCTCTCTTTGACCGTTTTTCGAACGTATTACCCAAAAGCCCCCACATAATCGGCTTTTTGGTAATGGGTTCTTCAAGAGGATGGTCCCGGTACCTGGACGACACGGCATTCCGCGCTTTGTGTCCTGGGCCGCGAGACGAGATTGAGCAATCCATCTTAGACGGGGTCGACTGGCCATCGGTCCCCGTCCGTTGCAGGCCCGGATGCACATATTGAAGGAGCGACGATGGCTCAGACCCTTACGTTTAACGGTCGCAGGCGCGTACGCAAGTTTTTCGGCAAAATTCCCGAAGTCGCAGAAATGCCGAACCTCATCGAGGTTCAGAAGGCGTCCTACGACCAGTTCCTGATGGTCAAGGAGCCGGCCGGCGGCCGTCCTGACGAAGGGCTGCAGTCGGTTTTCAAGTCCGTCTTCCCGATCAGCGATTTTTCCGGCGCCTCCATGCTGGAGTTCGTCTCCTATGAGTTCGAGCCCCCGAAGTTCGACGTCGACGAATGCCGTCAGCGCGACCTGACCTACGCAGCGCCGCTCAAGGTGACGCTGCGCCTCATCGTGTTCGATATCGATGAAGATACGGGCGCGAAGTCCGTCAAGGACATCAAGGAACAGAACGTTTACATGGGCGACATGCCGCTCATGACGAACAACGGTACGTTCATCGTCAACGGCACCGAGCGCGTCATCGTTTCGCAGATGCACCGTTCGCCGGGCGTGTTCTTCGACCACGACAAGGGCAAGAGCCACTCGTCGGGCAAGCTGCTGTTCGCTGCACGCGTCATTCCGTATCGCGGTTCCTGGCTCGATATCGAATTCGACGCCAAGGACATCGTGCACGCACGTATCGACCGTCGCCGCAAGATCCCCGTCTCCTCCCTGCTGATGGCACTCGGCATGGACGGCGAGGAGATCCTCGAGACATTCTACACCAAGTCCTTCTACAAGCGTGACGGCAAGGGCTGGCGGATTCCGTTCCAGCCGGAGGTCCTGAAGGGCCAGAAGGCTATCACCGAGATGGTCGACGCCGACACCGGCGAAGTCGTCGTGGAAAGCGGCAAGAAGCTGACCCCGCGGCTGCTCCGTTCGCTGACCGAGAAGGGCCTGAAGGCCATTAAGGCGTCCGACGACGATCTCTACGGCAACTACCTTGCCGAAGACCTCGTCAATACGGAAACCGGTGAAATCTTCCTGGAAGCCGGCGACGAGATCGACGAGAAGACCCTCGGCGTCATCCTCGCTGCAGGCTTCGATGAGATCCCCGTTCTCGACATCGACCACATCAATGTCGGCGCCTACATCCGCAACACGATCGCTGTCGATAAGAACGAGAACCGTCAGGACGCTCTGTTCGATATCTACCGCGTCATGCGCCCGGGCGAGCCGCCGACCATGGATTCGGCCGAAGCCATGTTCAACACGCTGTTCTTCGATTCGGAGCGTTACGATCTCTCCGCCGTCGGCCGCGTGAAGATGAACATGCGTCTCGACGTCGACGCTGCCGATACGGTCCGCGTTCTGCGCAAGGAAGACATCCTTGCCGTGGTCCGGATGCTGGTCGATCTGCGTGACGGCAAGGGCGAAATCGACGACATCGACAACCTCGGCAACCGCCGCGTTCGGTCCGTTGGCGAACTGATGGAAAATCAGTATCGTCTCGGCCTGCTCCGCATGGAGCGCGCCATCAAGGAGCGCATGTCGTCGATCGAGATCGACACCGTCATGCCGCAGGACCTGATCAACGCCAAGCCGGCGGCTGCCGCCGTGCGCGAGTTCTTTGGTTCCTCGCAGCTGTCGCAGTTCATGGACCAGGTGAACCCGCTCTCGGAAATCACCCACAAGCGCCGTCTTTCGGCTCTTGGACCGGGCGGTCTGACCCGTGAGCGCGCAGGCTTCGAAGTCCGCGACGTTCACCCGACCCACTATGGCCGTATTTGCCCGATCGAGACGCCGGAAGGCCCGAACATCGGTCTGATCAACTCGCTTGCAACCTTTGCCCGCGTCAACAAGTACGGCTTCATCGAAAGCCCGTACCGCAAGATCGTGGACGGCAAGGTGACACGCGAAGTGGTCTACCTCTCCGCCATGGAAGAGGCCAAGTACCACGTCGCACAGGCGAACTCCGTGCTGAACGCCGAGAACGAATTCGAAGAAGAATTCGTCGTCTGCCGTCACTCGGGCGAAGTCATGCTGACGCCGCGCGACCAGATCAACCTGATGGACGTCTCGCCGAAGCAGCTCGTGTCCGTTGCCGCCGCTCTCATCCCGTTCCTTGAGAACGACGATGCGAACCGCGCGCTCATGGGCTCGAACATGCAGCGTCAGGCCGTGCCTCTGCTGCGCGCCGAAGCGCCTTTCGTGGGCACCGGCATGGAGCCCGTCGTGGCCCGTGACTCGGGCGCCGCCATCGCGGCTCGCCGTAGCGGCGTCGTCGACCAAGTCGATGCGACGCGTATCGTTATCCGCGCCACGGAAGATCTCGAGTCCGGCAAGTCCGGCGTCGATATCTATCGCCTGCAGAAGTTCCAGCGCTCCAACCAGAACACCTGCGTCAACCAGCGCCCGCTGGTCACCGTCGGTGACATCCTGAACAAGGGCGACATTATCGCGGACGGTCCTTCGACCGACCTCGGCGATCTCGCACTTGGCCGCAACGCGCTCGTCGCGTTCATGCCCTGGAACGGCTACAACTACGAGGATTCGATCCTGCTGTCCGAGCGCATCGTGCGCGACGACGTGTTCACCTCCATCCACATCGAAGAATTCGAAGTGATGGCGCGCGACACGAAGCTGGGTCCGGAAGAAATCACGCGCGACATTCCGAACGTTTCGGAAGAAGCGCTGAAGAACCTCGACGAAGCCGGCATCGTCTATATCGGTGCGGAAGTGCAGCCGGGCGATATCCTCGTCGGCAAGATCACGCCGAAGGGTGAAAGCCCGATGACGCCGGAAGAGAAGCTTCTGCGCGCCATCTTCGGCGAAAAGGCTTCCGACGTCCGTGACACGTCCATGCGCATGCCCCCGGGCACGTTCGGGACCATCGTTGAAGTTCGCGTTTTCAACCGCCACGGCGTTGAGAAGGACGAGCGTGCGATGGCGATCGAGCGCGAGGAAATCGAACGTCTCGCAAAGGACCGCGACGACGAGCAGGCGATTCTCGACCGCAACGTCTATGCCCGCCTGATCGACATGCTGCGCGGCCACGCCGCCGTTGCAGGTCCGAAGAGCTTCAAGAAGGGCACGGAGCTGACCAACGCGATCGTCTCCGAATATCCCCGCTCGCAGTGGTGGATGTTCGCCGTCGAGGACGAAAAGGCTCAGGGCGAGATCGAAGCTCTGCGGGGCCAGTACGACGAGTCGAAGTCGCTGCTCGAGCATCGCTTCATGGACAAGGTCGAAAAGGTCCAGCGCGGCGACGAAATGCCTCCGGGCGTCATGAAGATGGTCAAGGTCTTCGTCGCTGTGAAGCGCAAGATCCAGCCGGGCGACAAG
This sequence comes from Ferranicluibacter rubi, assembly GCF_011603255.1. Lineage (GTDB taxonomy): Bacteria > Pseudomonadota > Alphaproteobacteria > Rhizobiales > Rhizobiaceae > Ferranicluibacter > Ferranicluibacter rubi. Next base: position 356,871 of record NZ_JAANCM010000002.1, read on the forward strand.
ATGGCCGGCCGTCACGGCAACAAGGGTGTCGTGTCGCGCATCGTTCCGATCGAAGACATGCCGTTCCTGGAAGACGGTACGCATGTGGACGTGGTTCTGAACCCGCTGGGCGTGCCGTCGCGCATGAACGTCGGCCAGATCCTCGAGACGCACCTCGGCTGGGCTTGCGCCGGCATGGGTCGCAAGATCGGCGCGATGCTCGATGCCTATAAGGCAGGGGCTGAAATCCAGCCGCTGCGCGATGTCATCGACAGCGTCATCGGCTCCGGTCCCAAGGGCGAGCCGATCAAGGACTACGACGACGACAGCATCGTTCGTCTGGCCGAGCAGACACGCCGCGGTGTGTCGATCGCAACGCCGGTCTTCGACGGCGCGGTGGAAGCCGACGTCAACGAAATGCTGGAGCAGGCAGGCCTGAACGTTTCCGGTCAGTCCACGCTGTACGATGGCCGCACGGGCGACCAGTTCGACCGTCAGGTGACCGTCGGCTACATCTACATGCTGAAGCTGAACCACCTTGTGGACGACAAGATCCACGCGCGTTCGATCGGTCCTTACTCGCTGGTCACCCAGCAGCCGCTCGGCGGCAAGGCCCAGTTCGGCGGTCAGCGCTTCGGGGAAATGGAAGTCTGGGCGCTGGAAGCCTACGGCGCCGCCTACACCCTGCAGGAAATGCTGACGGTGAAGTCGGACGACGTGGCCGGGCGTACCAAGGTCTACGAGGCGATCGTGCGCGGCGACGACACGTTCGAGGCGGGCATTCCGGAGAGCTTCAACGTTCTCGTCAAGGAAATGCGCTCCCTCGGCCTGTCCGTCGAGCTCGAGAACTCGAAGCTTGAAGAGCTCCAGCCGACGCAGCTGCCGGACGCCGCTGAATAAAACGCGATTGACGCGCGCGCCTCGACCAGGCGCGCGCAGGTCCTGCCGGTCGTTTTCCTAGAGAAGATGACGGGCAGGGCGCTGAGCCGCACCCGATGCGGTTTTATCCGTTTGACGAGCAAAGGGGCCGGCGCCCCGGGAAATGCCGGCCACCGCGCTCATGATAAGGGGCCTTGCCCCAAAGGAGATAGGCATGAACCAAGAGGTCATGAACCTTTTCAATCCGCAGATGCCTGCACAGACCTTCGATTCGATCCGCATCTCGATCGCGTCCCCGGAGAAGATTCTCTCCTGGTCGTTCGGCGAGATCAAGAAGCCGGAAACCATCAACTACCGTACGTTCAAGCCGGAACGCGACGGCCTTTTCTGCGCGCGCATCTTCGGGCCCATCAAGGACTATGAGTGCCTGTGCGGCAAGTACAAGCGCATGAAGTACAAGGGCATCATCTGCGAAAAATGCGGCGTGGAAGTCACGCTTTCGCGCGTTCGCCGCGAGCGCATGGGCCACATCGAGCTTGCTGCGCCTGTCGCCCACATCTGGTTCCTGAAGTCCCTGCCGAGCCGCATCTCGACGCTGCTCGACATGACGCTGAAGGATATCGAACGCGTTCTCTACTTCGAAAACTACATCGTCACCGAGCCGGGCCTGACCTCTCTGAAAGAGAACCAGCTTCTCTCGGAAGAAGAGTACATGATCGCCGTCGACGAGTTCGGCGAAGATCAGTTCACGGCGATGATCGGTGCTGAAGCCATCTACGAGATGCTCGCCTCGATGAACCTCGAGAAGATCGCCGGCGATCTGCGCCAGGACATGGCTGACACCACGTCCGAGCTAAAGCAGAAGAAGCTGATGAAGCGCCTGAAGATCGTCGAGAACTTCATGGAATCCGGCAATCGTCCGGAATGGATGATCATGAAGGTCGTTCCGGTCATCCCGCCGGATCTGCGTCCGCTCGTTCCCCTGGATGGTGGCCGTTTCGCGACCTCCGACCTGAACGACCTCTACCGCCGCGTCATCAACCGTAACAACCGCCTGAAGCGGCTGATCGAACTGCGTGCGCCGGGCATCATCATCCGCAACGAAAAGCGCATGCTGCAGGAATCCGTCGATGCGCTGTTTGACAACGGCCGTCGCGGTCGCGTCATCACGGGTGCCAACAAGCGTCCGCTGAAGTCGCTGTCCGACATGCTGAAGGGCAAGCAGGGCCGCTTCCGTCAGAACCTGCTCGGCAAGCGCGTCGACTATTCCGGCCGTTCGGTCATCGTAACCGGTCCGGAATTGAAGCTGCATCAGTGCGGCCTGCCGAAGAAGATGGCGCTCGAACTCTTCAAGCCGTTCATCTACGCCCGTCTCGACGCCAAGGGCTTCTCGTCCACCGTCAAGCAGGCCAAGAAGCTGGTCGAGAAGGAAAAGCCGGAAGTCTGGGATATCCTCGACGAGGTCATCCGCGAGCATCCGGTTCTTCTGAACCGCGCGCCGACACTGCACCGCCTGGGCATCCAGGCCTTCGAACCCACGCTGGTCGAAGGCAAGGCTATCCAGCTGCATCCGCTCGTCTGCACGGCCTTCAACGCCGACTTCGACGGCGACCAGATGGCTGTTCACGTACCGCTGTCGCTGGAAGCCCAGCTTGAAGCCCGCGTGCTGATGATGTCGACCAACAACATCCTGCACCCGGCCAACGGCGCACCGATCATCGTTCCCTCGCAGGACATGGTTCTCGGGCTCTACTACCTGTCGATCATGAACCAGAACGAGCCGGGCGAAGGCATGGCCTTCTCCGACATCGGGGAACTGCATCACGCGCTCGACAACAAGTCGGTCACGCTGCATGCCAAGATCCGCGGTCGCTTCAAGTCGGTCGATGAGAACGGCAAGCCGGTCTCCAAGATCTTCGAAACGACCCCCGGCCGCATGCTCATCGGCGAACTCCTGCCGAAGAACGTCAACGTGCCGTTCGATGTCTGCAATCAGGAACTGACCAAGAAGAACATCTCCAAGATGATCGACACGGTCTACCGTCACTGCGGACAGAAGGACACGGTCATCTTCTGCGACCGGATCATGCAGCTCGGCTTCGCACATGCCTGCCGCGCCGGCATTTCGTTCGGTAAGGACGACATGGTCATTCCGGAAACCAAGGCGAAGATCGTCGGCGACACCGAGTCGCTGGTGAAGGAATACGAACAGCAGTACAATGACGGCCTGATCACTCAGGGCGAAAAGTACAACAAGGTCGTAGACGCCTGGGGCAAGGCCACCGAAAAGGTTGCCGAAGACATGATGGCCCGCATTAAGGCTGTCGAGTTCGACGACAACGGCCGTCAGAAGCCGATGAACGCGATTTACATGATGTCGCACTCCGGCGCCCGTGGTTCTCCGAACCAAATGCGTCAGCTGGGCGGGATGCGTGGTCTGATGGCCAAGCCATCGGGCGAAATCATCGAGACCCCGATCATCTCGAACTTCAAGGAAGGTCTGACCGTTAACGAGTACTTCAACTCGACCCACGGTGCCCGTAAGGGTCTCGCAGACACGGCCCTGAAGACGGCCAACTCCGGTTACCTGACGCGTCGTCTCGTCGACGTTGCGCAGGATTGCATCGTCAACTCGGTCGATTGCGGTACCGAAAACGGCCTCACCATGACCGCCATCGTCGATGCCGGTCAGGTCGTTGCCTCCATCGGCGTTCGCGTTCTCGGTCGTACGGCTCTCGACAACATCGATCATCCGGTCACGGGTGAACGCATCGTCGATGCTGGCCGCATGATCCTGGAAGCCGACGTCGTCGAAATCGAAAAGGCCGGTATCCAGTCGATCCGAATTCGTTCGGCTCTGACCTGCGAAATCCAGACCGGCGTCTGCGGCGTCTGCTACGGTCGCGACCTTGCCCGCGGTACCCCTGTCAACATGGGTGAAGCGGTCGGCGTTATCGCGGCCCAGTCGATCGGCGAGCCGGGCACGCAGCTGACCATGCGTACGTTCCACCTTGGTGGTACGGCAAACGTGGTCGACCAGTCGTTCCTGGAAGCGTCGTACGAAGGTACGATTCAGATCAAGAACCGCAACATGCTGCGCAACTCCGATGGCATCCTCATTGCTATGGGTCGTAACATGGCGATCCAGATCCTTGACGAACGCGGCGTGGAACGGTCGTCGCAGCGTGTCGCCTACGGTTCGAAGATCTTCGTGGACGACGCCGATAAGGTTCGTCGCGGTCAGCGTTTCGCAGAGTGGGACCCCTACACGCGTCCGATGATGACGGAAGTCGAAGGAACGGTTCACTTCGAGGATATCGTCGACGGTATCTCGGTTCTCGAAGCGACCGACGAAGCGACCGGCATCACCAAGCGTCAGGTTATCGACTGGCGTTCGACGCCAAGAGGTATCGACCTGAAGCCGGCGATCGTCATCAAGGACAAGAACGGCGTTGTTGCCAAGCTGTCGCGTGGCGGCGAAGCCCGGTTCCTTCTCTCGGTCGATGCGATCCTGTCGGTAGAGCCTGGTACGAAGGTTTCCCAGGGTGACGTGCTCGCACGTTCGCCGCTGGAAAGCGCCAAGACCAAGGACATCACCGGTGGTCTGCCGCGTGTTGCCGAACTCTTCGAAGCGCGTCGTCCGAAGGACCACGCGATCATCGCTGAGATCGACGGCACGATCCGTTTCGGTCGCGACTACAAGAACAAGCGTCGCGTGCTGATCGAGCCGGCGGAAGACGGTGTCGAGCCGGTCGAATACCTGATCCCGAAGGGCAAGCCCTTCCATCTTCAGGACGGCGACTATATCGAAAAGGGTGACTACATCCTCGACGGTAACCCGGCGCCGCATGACATTCTGGCGATCAAGGGCGTGGAAGCACTCGCTTCCTACCTCGTGAACGAGATCCAGGAAGTCTATCGCCTGCAGGGCGTTGTCATCAACGACAAGCACATCGAGGTGATCGTTCGCCAGATGCTGCAGAAGGTCGAAGTCACCGACGCCGGGGACAGCACCTACATCGTCGGCGACAGCGTGGACCGGATCGAACTGGAAGACGTCAACGACCAGCTGATCGAACAGGGCAAGAAGCCGGCTTACGGCGACCCTGTCCTGCTCGGCATCACCAAGGCGTCGCTGCAGACCCCGTCCTTCATCTCGGCCGCGTCCTTCCAGGAAACGACCAAGGTGCTGACGGAAGCTGCGATCGCCGGCAAGACCGACGGTCTTCAGGGCCTGAAGGAAAACGTGATCGTCGGCCGTCTCATCCCGGCCGGTACCGGTGGCACCATGACGCAGATCCGCCGCATCGCCACGGCGCGCGACGAGATGATCCTCGAGGAACGCCGCAAGTCGACCGGCGCGGACACGGCAACGCCGATGCTCGCCGACATGGCTTCGGAGAACGCGGCCGCCGAATAATCGGCAGACGCGACCACATGAAAAAGCCGCCCGGAGCGATCCGGGCGGCTTTTGACGTTTAGAAGTCTCAGAAGGTGAGGGCGGTTCAGCTTCTGGGCGCGGTCAGTTGAACCGGATGATCGCCACTTCGCCTTCCAGCGCACCCTTGTAAGCGGACGCATGCGGCTCGTCCTCCGGCACGCCTTCGAGCATGCCGATCTGGTCGAGGTCCGCCTCAAGGAAGCCTTCCTCGGCCAGGGCGTTCAGAGCTTCGCGGACAGCGGAGTCGTCGTCAGCGGCGCGGAGCACGACGTGGATATCGACACCCTCGCCGCCGCCGTCCTCTTCGAAGGCCTTGCCGATGATGATGAAGACCATGGGATCGTCGGAATTGTTGTCGTTGTCGGGCAGGACCGTCATGGAGACTCCTCTTGTCGGGTCTTTGAAAATGCGGCACTGAGCGCCGATGAAGTGATCTATATCAAAAGCGGCAGTCCCGACAATTCGTTCCCGCAGCATCTTTGAGCGGAAGCGATTCTTTCTGCAAGCTGTTGCCGATTCTCATGATGGGCGTCCGTTTGCGGCTCGGGACTCTGCCGGGCAGCCAATCGAGAAGCGTCGGAAACCCCGCATTTGCAGGCTTTCGGGACCAAAGCAGGGGAGAATCTTTAGGATTTGCCCTTGACGCAGGGGGGGTAAAACAGTACACCCCGCCTCATCGGAGCCCATGTGAGGCTGGCTGGTTCGGAACGACACGTTCTGGAGTTCGCCTCAAACAAGGTTCAAACGCACGCTGAAGACCAAGAATGCTGCACGCAAGACGCCCGAAACGGCGTCCTCTGCTTTTCATGGGGCATCTGCTGAAACGCGGATCGGCCCTTGTTCGCGCATTTTCACGCGTACGCAAAAGCCGGAGACGGCGTTGATCCGCCCGAAAGGGTAACGAAGATTTTGCAAGGGATGGTTATATGCCTACCGTAAACCAGCTGATCCGCAAGCCGCGTCAGGCACAGGTCAAGCGCAACAAGGTACCGGCGCTTCAGGAAAATCCGCAGAAGCGCGGCGTCTGCACACGCGTCTACACGACGACCCCGAAGAAGCCGAACTCGGCACTTCGTAAGGTTGCCAAGATCCGTCTGACCAATGGCTTCGAAGTCATCGGCTACATCCCGGGTGAAGGCCACAACCTGCAGGAACACTCCGTCGTGATGATCCGCGGCGGCCGCGTCAAGGACTTGCCCGGCGTTCGCTACCACATCATCCGTGGTGTTCTCGATACCCAGGGTGTCAAGAACCGTAAGCAGCGTCGTTCGAAGTACGGCGCAAAGCGTCCGAAGTAATCGATCACCAGCGCCATTTCGCTGGGTAAACAAAGATAAAGTTGAGAGACGAAACATATGTCCCGTCGCCATAGTGCAGAAAAGCGTGAGATCAATCCGGACCCCAAGTTCGGCGATCTCGTTGTCACCAAGTTCATGAACGCCATCATGCTTCATGGGAAGAAGTCGGTTGCTGAAAACATCGTTTACGGTGCTTTCGATGCCGTCCAGGGCAAGCTGAAGCAGGAGCCGGTCGCCGTGTTCCATTCGGCTCTCGACAACATCGCTCCGCACGTAGAAGTCCGTTCGCGCCGCGTTGGTGGTGCGACGTACCAGGTTCCGGTCGATGTTCGTCCGGAGCGCCGTCAGGCTCTCGCTATCCGCTGGCTCATCGCCGCAGCTCGCAAGCGCAATGAAACGACCATGATCGATCGCCTCTGCGGCGAACTCATGGACGCCGCGAACAATCGCGGTAGCGCAGTGAAGAAGCGCGAAGACACGCACAAGATGGCCGACGCCAACCGCGCTTTCTCGCACTATCGCTGGTAATCGACGTACATTTTCGAAAGGCAGTCCATCATGGCTCGCGAATATAAAATCGAAGACTACCGCAATTTTGGGATCATGGCGCACATCGACGCCGGCAAGACCACGACCACCGAGCGGATTCTTTACTACACAGGCAAGTCGCACAAGATCGGCGAAGTGCACGACGGCGCTGCCACCATGGACTGGATGGAGCAGGAGCAGGAACGCGGCATCACCATCACGTCCGCTGCGACCACGACCTACTGGAAGGGTCGCGACGGCATCATGCGTCGCTTCAACATCATCGACACCCCCGGCCACGTCGACTTCACCATTGAAGTCGAGCGTTCGCTGCGCGTTCTCGACGGTGCGATTGCTCTTCTCGACGCCAACGCCGGCGTAGAGCCGCAGACAGAAACCGTCTGGCGCCAGGCTGAGAAGTACAACGTTCCGCGCATGATCTTCTGCAACAAGATGGACAAGACGGGCGCCGACTTCTATCGCTCGGTGTCCATGATCAAGTCGCGTCTCGGCGCGATCCCGGTCGTCATGCAGCTCCCGATCGGTGCGGAAACCGAATTCAAGGGCGTCATCGACCTGATCGAGATGAACGCTCTCGTCTGGCGCGACGAATCGCTCGGCGCCCAGTGGGACGTCGTCGAAATCCCGGACGATATGAAGGACAAGGCTCAGGAATATCGTGAGCTCCTGATCGAGACGGTTGTCGATATCGACGAAGAAGCCATGGAAAACTACCTGAACGGTGTCATGCCCGACAACGATCAGATCCGTGCGCTCGTTCGTCGCGGCACCATCGACGTCAAGTTCCACCCGATGTTCTGTGGCACGGCCTTCAAGAACAAGGGCGTTCAGCCCCTGCTCGACGCCGTCTGCGACTACCTGCCGTCGCCGGCCGACATCCCTGCCATCAAGGGTATCGACGTCAAGACGGAAGCCGAAATCGAGCGTCATGCAACGGACGAAGAGCCTTTGTCCATGCTCGCGTTCAAGATCATGAACGACCCCTTCGTCGGTTCGCTCACCTTCGCCCGCATCTATTCCGGCAAGCTCGAAAAGGGCACGTCGGTCATGAACACGGTCAAGGAAAAGCGCGAGCGCGTCGGCCGTATGCTTCAGATGCATTCCAACTCGCGTGAAGACATCGAAGAAGCCTTTGCTGGCGACATCGTCGCTCTCGCAGGCCTCAAGGAAACCACGACGGGTGACACGCTCTGCGATCCCCTGAAGCAGGTCATCCTTGAGCGTATGGAATTCCCCGAGCCGGTCATCCAGATCGCCATCGAGCCGAAGTCCAAGGGCGACCAGGAAAAGATGGGCCTCGCGCTCAACCGTCTGGCAGCCGAAGACCCGTCGTTCCGCGTCAAGACGGATGAAGAGTCCGGCCAGACGATTATCGCAGGCATGGGCGAACTTCACCTCGACATTCTCGTTGACCGCATGCGTCGCGAGTTCAAGGTCGAAGCCAACGTCGGTGCGCCGCAGGTTGCTTATCGTGAAACCATCACGAAGAAGCACGAGGAAGACTACACGCACAAGAAGCAGTCCGGTGGTACCGGCCAGTTCGCGCGCGTCAAGATCGTCTTCGAACCCAACCCGGATGGCGACGAGTTCAAGTTCGAGTCCAAGATCGTTGGTGGTTCCATTCCGAAGGAATACATCCCCGGCGTTCAGAAGGGCATCGAAAGCGTTCTGTCTTCCGGCCCGCTGGCTGGCTTCCCGATGCTCGGCGTCAAGGCGACGCTCATCGACGGTGCCTTCCACGACGTCGACTCCTCGGTCCTCGCCTTCGAAATCGCATCGCGTGCCTGCTTCCGTGAAGCATCGCGCAAGGCCGGCGCTCAGCTGCTCGAGCCGATGATGAAGGTCGAAGTCGTTACCCCGGAAGATTACGTCGGCGACGTCATCGGCGACCTGAACTCCCGTCGTGGTCAGATCCAGGGCCAGGAAAGCCGCGGTATCGCCGTGGTGATCGCTGCCAACGTACCGCTGGCCAACATGTTCAAGTACGTCGACAACCTGCGCTCCATGAGCCAGGGCCGCGCGCAGTACTCGATGGTCTTCGATCACTACGCACCGGTTCCGTCGAACGTCGCTACCGAAATCCAGGCGAAGTACTCCGGTCAGAAGTGACCGGAGCTTGACCGACGCCCGTTAAAACAGAATTGAACCCCGCAAGGGGCCACAGATGGAGAGCCGAAAATGGCAAAGAGCAAGTTTGAACGCAACAAGCCGCACGTGAACATCGGAACGATCGGTCACGTCGACCATGGCAAGACGTCGCTGACGGCAGCGATCACGAAGTACTTCGGTGAATACAAGGCGTACGACCAGATCGACGCCGCTCCGGAAGAAAAGGCCCGCGGCATCACCATTTCGACGGCACACGTCGAATATGAGACGCCGGCTCGCCACTACGCGCACGTCGACTGCCCCGGCCACGCCGACTACGTCAAGAACATGATCACCGGTGCGGCCCAGATGGACGGCGCGATCCTCGTCTGCTCGGCAGCCGACGGCCCGATGCCCCAGACCCGCGAGCACATCCTGCTCGCCCGTCAGGTCGGCGTTCCCGCGATCGTCGTGTTCCTCAACAAGGTCGACCAGGTTGACGACGCCGAACTTCTCGAGCTCGTCGAGCTGGAAGTTCGCGAACTCCTGTCGTCATACGACTTCCCCGGCGACGACATTCCGATCGTCAAGGGCTCGGCTTTGGCCGCTCTGGAAGATTCGGACAAGAAGATCGGCGAAGACGCGATCCGCGAGCTGATGGCAGCTGTCGACGCGTACATCCCGACGCCTGAGCGTCCGATCAACATGCCGTTCCTGATGCCGATCGAAGACGTGTTCTCGATCTCGGGTCGTGGTACGGTCGTGACCGGTCGCGTCGAGCGCGGAATCGTCAAGGTCGGTGAAGAAGTCGAGATCGTTGGCATCCGTGCGACGTCGAAGACCACCGTCACCGGCGTCGAAATGTTCCGCAAGCTGCTCGATCAGGGCCAGGCCGGCGACAACATCGGTGCTCTCGTCCGCGGCGTCACCCGTGACGGCGTCGAGCGTGGCCAGATCCTGTGCAAGCCGGGCTCTGTCAAGCCGCACAAGAAGTTCATGGCTGAAGCCTACATCCTGACGAAGGAAGAAGGCGGTCGTCATACGCCGTTCTTCACGAACTACCGTCCGCAGTTCTACTTCCGCACGACGGACGTGACGGGCATCGTGACGCTTCCGGAAGGCACGGAAATGGTCATGCCGGGCGACAACGTCACCGTTGCCGTCGAGCTGATCGTTCCGATCGCGATGGAAGAAAAGCTGCGCTTCGCGATCCGCGAAGGCGGCCGTACCGTCGGCGCCGGCATCGTGGCTTCGATCGTCGAGTAATCAGCGGCTAGGCCGTTGACCTAGCAGGAACCGGGCGCTAACAACCCGGTTCCTGCGCTTTTTGACAAGACGCGGCCGACCGTAACAATTGAAGATTTGGCGTATGGCCAGTTGCCCATACGAAAAAAAGGACTAGTCGAATGAACGGCCAGAATATCCGCATCCGCCTGAAGGCGTTTGATCACCGGATCCTCGATGCCTCCACGCGTGAAATCGTGTCGACGGCCAAGCGTACGGGCGCAAGTGTCCGTGGTCCCGTGCCGCTGCCCACGCGTATCGAAAAGTTCACGGTCAACCGGTCGCCCCACGTCGACAAGAAGAGCCGCGAACAGTTCGAGATGCGCACGCACAAGCGTCTTCTCGATATCGTCGATCCGACCCCCCAGACGGTCGACGCCCTGATGAAGCTCGATCTGGCCGCCGGCGTCGACGTCGAGATCAAGCTCTAAAGGCCCCTCCCGGAACGCTTCGGACCGGGTGGATATAACAAGGAAGGTACGTGGACATTCCGTCCAACGACTTCCAGAAACGGGTGACCAATGGCGCGAATGCCGGATGGAAGCCTTGAACAAAGAGGCTGAAGGGGTTTTCCCCGACAGGGACTCTGAAGAGGAATGAACCGATGCGTTCAGGTGTGATTGCACAGAAAGTGGGAATGACCCGGGTCTACAACGACGCCGGCGAGCACATTCCAGTGACCGTGTTGCGGATGGAAAACTGCCAGGTGGTAGGCCAGCGCACGGAAGAAAAGAACGGCTACGTCGCCGTGCAGCTCGGCGCAGGCCAGGCCAAGGTCAAGAACACGCCGAAGGCGATGCGCGGCCACTTCGCCGCTGCAAACGTCGAGCCGAAGGCGAAGCTCGTCGAGTTCCGGGTAACCTCGGAAAACCTGATCGACGTCGGCTCCGAGCTGACGGCAAGCCACTTCGTAACCGGCCAGCTGGTTGACGTTACGGGCACCTCGATCGGTAAGGGCTTTGCTGGCGCCATGAAGCGCCACAACTTCGGCGGTCTGCGTGCAACGCACGGCGTTTCGGTCTCGCACCGTTCGCATGGTTCGACCGGTTCCAACCAGGATCCGGGCCGCGTCTGGAAGGGCAAGCGCATGGCTGGTCACATGGGCCAGACGCGTATCACCACCCAGAACCTCGAAGTCGTATCCACCGATGAAGACCGCGGTCTGATCCTCGTCAAGGGTGCCGTACCCGGCTCCAAGGGCTCCTGGATCGTCGTCCGCGACGCCATCAAGGCCGGCATCCCGGAAAACGCTCCGCGTCCGGCCGGCGTCCGCGCAGCAGCACATGAGGGAGCCGAATAATGGATCTCACCGTCACCACACTGGATGGTAAGGACGCAGGCACGGTTTCCCTGTCCGACGCCATCTTCGGCCTTGATGTCCGCAAGGACCTGATCGCCCGCGTCATCCGCTGGCAGCTCGCCAAGAAGCAGCAGGGCACGCACAAGACTCTGACGCGCGGCGAAGTTTCCCGCACCGGCGCCAAGATGTACAAGCAGAAGGGTACGGGCCGCGCTCGTCACCATTCCGCACGCGCTCCGCAGTTCCGCGGCGGTGGCAAGGCTCACGGCCCGGTCACGCGCAGCCACGAGCATGACCTTCCCAAGAAGGTTCGCGCGCTCGGCCTGCGTCACGCCCTTTCTGCCAAGCTGAAGGCCGATGAACTGATCATCATCGACAGCCTGGTTGCGACGGAAGCCAAGACGAAGTCCCTGACCGGTGCATTCGCATCGCTGGGCCTGACCAACGCACTGTTCATCGGCGGCGCCGAGCTCGATAACAACTTCAAGCTCGCTGCCAAGAACATCCCGAACGTGGACGTTCTCCCGATCCAGGGCATCAACGTTTACGACATTCTGCGCCGCGGCAAGCTCGTGCTTTCCAAGGATGCGATCGAGGCTCTGGAGGAGCGGTTCAAGTGACGGATCTTCGCCATTACGATGTGATCCTCTCTCCGTCGATCACTGAAAAATCCACGCTGGTTTCTGAACAGAACCAGATCATCTTCAACGTCGCCAAGGACGCATCGAAGCCGGAAATCAAGGCTGCGATCGAAGCTCTGTTCGGCGTCAAGGTTACGGCAGTGAACACGCTTCTCCGCAAGGGCAAGCTCAAGCGCTTCCGTGGCTTCGCTGGCCGGCAGCGGGATGTCAAGAAGGCGATCGTCACACTTGCTGACGGTCAGTCCATCGACGTCTCCACCGGACTCTAAAGGTTAAACCCAGAGCGGTTTCATAACCCCCGGGTAAAGACCCAAAAGGGAACAAGAAAATGGCATTGAAAAGTTTCAATCCGACGACCCCAAGCCAGCGTCAGCTGGTCATCGTCGACCGTTCTTCGCTCTACAAGGGCAAGCCGGTCAAGTCGCTGACACAGGGTCTCACCAAGAGCGGTGGTCGTAACAACCTCGGCCGTATCACGGCTCGCTTCATCGGCGGCGGTCACAAGCGGACCTACCGTCTGATCGACTTCAAGCGTCGCAAGTTCGACGTTGATGGCACGGTCGAGCGTCTGGAGTACGACCCGAACCGTACGGCGTTCATCGCGCTGATCAAGTACGAAGACGGCACGCAGGCCTACATCATTGCGCCGCAGCGCCTCGCCGTCGGTGACAAGGTCATCGCCTCCGAGAAGGCTGTCGACGTAAAGCCCGGCAACACCATGCCGCTGCAGTTCATCCCGGTCGGCTCCATCATCCACAACGTGGAAATGAAGCCCGGCAAGGGTGGCCAGATGGCGCGCTCGGCAGGCACCTACGTGCAGCTTGTCGGTCGCGACCAGGGCATGGCGATCCTGCGCCTCAACTCCGGCGAACAGCGCCTGGTTCATGCGAGCTGCCTCGCATCGATCGGCGCCGTGTCCAACCCGGATCACGGCAACATCAACGACGGCAAGGCCGGTCGTACGCGCTGGCGCGGCAAGACCCCGCATAACCGCGGTGTCGTCATGAACCCGGTCGACCACCCGCACGGCGGCGGCGAAGGCCGCACCTCGGGCGGCCGCCACCCGGTTTCACCGTGGGGCAAGCCGACCAAGGGCAAGCGCACGCGTTCGAACAAGTCGACCGACAAGTTCATCATGCGTTCGCGCCATCAGCGCAAGAAGTAAGAAGAGGTAGTCACAAATGGCTCGTTCAGTATGGAAAGGTCCGTTCGTCGACGGCTATCTTCTCAAGAAGGCTGAGAAGGTTCGCGAAGGCGGGCGCAATGAGGTCATCAAGATGTGGAGCCGTCGCTCCACCATCTTGCCGCAGTTCGTCGGTCTGACCTTTGGCGTCTACAACGGTTCCAAGCATGTTCCCGTCAATGTCAATGAAGACATGGTCGGTCACAAGTTCGGTGAATTCTCTCCGACCCGGACCTACTACGGTCACGGTGCGGACAAGAAGGCAAAGAGGAAGTAACGATGGGTAAGGCAAAAGCCGAACGTCGGCTGGCGGATAATGAAGCGCAGGCTGTTGCGCGCACGATCCGCGTCAGCCCCCAGAAGCTCAACCTCGTTGCCGCGATGATCCGCGGCAAGAAGGTCGACCGTGCTCTGGCCGAACTTGAATTCTCCCGCAAGCGTATCGCCGGCACGGTCAAGAAGACCCTGGAATCGGCCATCGCAAACGCCGAGAACAACCACGACCTCGACGTCGACTCGCTCGTCGTTGCGGAAGCTTTTGTTGGCAAGTCGATGGTGATGAAGCGCTTCCACGCTCGTGGTCGCGGCCGTGCATCGCGGATCGAAAAGCCGTTTGCACACTTGACGATCATTGTTCGTGAAGTGGAAGCCAAAGGGGAGGCCGCATAATGGGCCAGAAAATTAATCCAATCGGTTTCCGTCTCGGCATCAACCGGACCTGGGATAGCCGTTGGTTCGCTGACAATGCCGAATACGGCAAGCTGCTGCACGAAGACCTGAAGATCCGCAAGTATCTGATGGACGAACTGAAGCAGGCCGGCATCTCGAAGGTCGTCATCGAGCGTCCGCACAAGAAGTGCCGCGTCACGATCCACTCGGCTCGCCCGGGTCTGATCATCGGCAAGAAGGGCGCAGACATCGAAAAGCTGCGTCGCAAGCTGTCGGAAATGACGAACTCGGAAACGCACCTCAACATCGTTGAAGTGCGCAAGCCGGAAGTCGACGCGACGCTCGTTGCTCAGTCGATCGCTCAGCAGCTCGAGCGCCGCGTGGCTTTCCGCCGTGCGATGAAGCGTTCGGTTCAGTCGGCCATGCGTCTGGGTGCCGAAGGCATCAAGATCACCTGCGCCGGCCGCCTGGGTGGCGCCGAAATCGCCCGTACCGAGTGGTATCGCGAAGGTCGCGTTCCGCTTCACACGCTGCGCGCCGACATCGACTACGGTGTTGCCGAAGCTGTGACGGCATTCGGCATCTGCGGCATCAAGGTCTGGATCTTCAAGGGCGAAATCCTTGAACACGATCCGATGGCCTCCGAGCGCCGCGCGAGCGAGAGTGACAGTCAGGGTAGTGGTGGACGTGATCGCGATCGCGATCGTGATCGCCGTCGTGAAAACGCGTAACAGTCGCGTTTGGCAGCCAATATCGGAGAATTAAAAAAATGTTGCAGCCAAAGCGTACGAAGTATCGCAAGCAATTCAAGGGCCGCATCAAGGGCGTAGCCAAGGGCGGATCTGATCTTGCTTTCGGCGAATTCGGCTTGAAGTCCTTGGAACCGAACCGCGTCAATGCGCGCGAGATCGAAGCGGCCCGCCGCGCGATCACGCGTCACATGAAGCGTGCCGGCCGCGTTTGGATCCGTGTATTCCCGGACGTTCCGGTTACCGCGAAGCCAACCGAAGTCCGCATGGGTAAGGGTAAGGGCTCCGTCGAATACTGGGCGTGCAAGGTCAAGCCTGGTCGTATGATGTTCGAGATCGATGGCGTCAACGAGGAGCTCGCACGCGAAGCCCTTCGTCTTGGTGCTGCGAAACTCTCCGTCAAGACGCGCTTCGTTCAGCGCATTGCGGAGTAAGGAGAAGCCCCATGAAAACCAATGACGTTCGGGCGCTCAGCGCCGACCAGCTCAACGACGAGCTTGCCAAGCTGAAGAAGGAGCAGTTCAACCTGCGCTTCCAGAAGGCGACCGGCCAGCTTGAAAAGTCGTCGCGCATCAACGAGGTCCGCAAGGACATCGCGCGCATCAAAACAATTGCCCGCCAGAAGGCGGCAGAAGCCAAGGCTTAAGGACCAAGAAAAATGCCGAAACGCATTCTGCAGGGCACCGTCGTCTCCGACAAGAACGAGAAGACCGTCGTCGTACGGGTCGAGCGCCGCTTTGCGCATCCGATCCTTCAGAAGACCGTCCGTCGCTCCAAGAAGTACAAGGCGCACGACGAGAAGAACCAGTTCAAGGTCGGCGACCTTGTTTCCATTCAGGAATGCGCGCCGATCTCCAAGGACAAGACCTGGACGGTCATTTCCGCCCAGGCCTAATTCTACCAGACGTCACGCCGATGGCGCCGCGCAGTGTCGCAAGACACGGAAGCGCGGCGTCTTCGTAAGATCGAGGGTCGTCCTGCTTCTGGCCAATTCGGCTTGGGTTTGGGACGTCGCCCCTTGTAATCGGCGAGAATCTCTGTAAGAAGCAGCCACGGAACGCTCGGGGTTACGAGCGTTCTTTTGCTTTGAGCGCACGGAAGGTCCTGTCTTCAGGAAACCACCCTGGCAAGACCGATCCCGCGCTGTCGCATCATGTCCCGCCTGCTTCTCCCGAGAGGCGAGGGACTGGGAATGCCATTGAAAGCATTGTGGCGTGCCGCCCTTCGCAAGAGGGTGCAGCGCGCCGCATGCAAATTTTCATAAGCCGGAACAGGGGGCTCTCTTTCACGATGAGGAGATCCCAACCGGTTCGGTCACAACAAGAAGGCGACCTGACATGATTCAGATGCAAACAAACCTCGACGTGGCGGATAATTCCGGCGCACGTCGTGTCATGTGCATCAAGGTGCTGGGCGGCTCCAAGCGCAAGTATGCTTCCGTGGGCGACGTCATCGTCGTTTCCATCAAGGAAGCCATCCCGCGCGGCCGCGTCAAGAAGGGCGATGTGATGAAGGCGGTCGTCGTACGCACCGCCAAGGACATTCGTCGTCCGGACGGCAGCGTCATCCGCTTCGATAACAACGCAGCCGTTCTTATCGACAACAAGAAAGAGCCGATCGGCACCCGTATCTTCGGACCGGTTCCGCGCGAGCTTCGCGCCAAGAACCACATGAAGATCATCTCGCTGGCTCCAGAAGTACTGTAAGGGGCGATTAGAGATGAACAAGATTCGTAAGGGCGACAAGGTCGTCGTACTCGCCGGCAAGGACAAGGGCCGGACCGGCGAAGTTATCCAGGTCATGCCGAAGGACGACAAGGCTGTCGTGCGTGGCGTCAACATGGTGAAGCGTCACCAGCGCCAGACCCAGAGCCAGGAAGCCGGCATCATCAACAAGGAAGCCCCGATCCACCTGTCGAACATCGCGATCGCTGACACGGACGGCAAGGCCACCCGCGTCGGTTTCCGCATCGATGGCGACAAGAAGGTTCGCGTGGCCAAGCGTTCGGGAGATGTTATCTGATGGCTGACACCAAGACCTATGAGCCGCGGCTCAAGAGCGAGTACAACGCTCGCATTCGTCCGGCACTGCGGGAGAAGTTCTCCTACGCCAACGAAATGATGATCCCGAAGCTCGACAAGATCGTCATCAACATGGGCGTGGGCGAAGCGACGGCAGACTCGAAGAAGCCTACGATCGCGGCAGCCGACCTTGCAGCGATCGCCGGCCAGAAGCCGGTCGTCACCAAGGCTCGCACCTCCATCGCCGGCTTCAAGCTGCGCGAAGACATGCCGATCGGCGCAAAGGTTACCCTGCGCGGCGCACGCATGTACGAATTTCTGGACCGCCTGATCAACATCGCGCTTCCGCGCGTTCGCGACTTCCGCGGACTGAACCCGAAATCCTTCGACGGCCGTGGCAACTTCGCCATGGGCGTGAAGGAACACATTGTGTTCCCTGAGATCAACTACGACAAGGTCGATCAGATGTGGGGCATGGACATCATCGTTTGCACGACGGCCACGACGGACGACGAAGCGCGGGCTCTGCTCACAGAGTTCAACTTCCCGTTCCGCCAGTAAGCCGTAACGACAAGCAGAAGGATTACGTTTCATGGCGAAAACGAGCGCAGTTGAAAAGAACAAGCGCCGCCGCAAGCTGGTCACCCAGCAGGCCTCCAAGCGGGCCGAGCTGAAGGCGACCATCATGAACCAGTCTCTTCCGATCGAAGAGCGGTTCAAGGCAACTCTGAAACTGGCAAGCCTGCCGCGTGATGGGTCGAAGACCCGCGTTCGCAACCGTTGCGAAGTCACCGGCCGTCCGCGCGCCTACTACCGGAAGCTGGGAATGTCCCGTATCGCCCTGCGCGAACTGGGCAATTTCGGCAAGATCCCGGGTATCGTGAAGTCGAGCTGGTAAGGAGACGGGCAAATGACAATGACTGATCCCTTGGGCGATATGCTCACCCGTATCCGTAACGGCGCTGCACGCCGCAAGACGAACGTAACGACGCCGGCTTCCAAGCTGCGCGCCCGCGTTCTCGACGTGCTGCAGTCGGAAGGCTACATCCGCGGCTACTCCGAAGTCGATTTCGACAACGGCAAGTCCGAGCTCAACATTGAGCTGAAGTACTACGAAGGCGCGTCGGTGATCCGTGAGATCGGCCGCGTGTCCAAGCCGGGCCGCCGGGTCTATGTCTCGGTCAAGTCCATTCCGCAGGTCGCGAACGGTCTCGGCATCACCATCCTTTCGACTCCGAAGGGTGTGATGGCTGATCACCAGGCTCGTGAACAGAACGTTGGCGGCGAGGTTCTCTGCTCCGTATTCTAATACGGACCAGGGATCTCCAGAACGAACAGACAGGATTGAAACATGTCTCGTATCGGTAAGAAGCCCGTTCAGGTTCCCGCTGGTGTCACCGCGACTGTCGATGGACAGAAGGTGACGGCAAAGGGCCCGAAGGGCGAACTGTTCTTCGTCGCGAACGACGAAGTCACTGTAAAGCTGGAAGACAACGCCGTTGTCGTTGAGCCGGTCAGCCAGTCCAAGGATGCTCGTTCCAAGTGGGGCATGTCCCGCACGATGGTCGAGAACATCCTGAAGGGTGTCAAGGACGGCTTCGAGCGCAAGCTCGAAATCAACGGCGTTGGTTACCGCGCGGCTCTGCAGGGCAAGAACCTGCAGCTGGCACTCGGCTTCAGCCATGACGTCGTCTACCAGACGCCGGAAGGCATCACGATCGCTGTTCCCAAGCCGACGGAAATCGTCGTCACGGGTATCAACAAGCAGCAGGTCGGCCAGGTGGCAGCAGAGATTCGCGAATACCGCGGCCCCGAGCCCTACAAGGGCAAGGGCGTCAAGTATGCGGGCGAGCGGATCATCCGCAAAGAAGGCAAGAAGAAGTAAGGATCACGCGAAATGGCTAGCAGGAAAGATAATCTTGTACGTCGCGCTTCGCGCGTTCGTCGTCAAATCAAGGCGGTCGCCAACGGCCGTCCGCGCCTGTCGGTTCATCGCTCGTCGAAGAACATCTACGCACAGGTCATCGACGATGTCGCTGGCACGACGCTGGCGTCCGCTTCGACGCTCGACACCGGTCTGCGCACGTCTCTGAAGACGGGCGCCGACACGGCAGCAGCAGCTGCCGTCGGCAAGCTCCTTGCGGAGCGTGCATCCGAAGCCGGCGTCAAGGACGTCGTCTTCGATCGTGGCGCCTTCATCTATCATGGCCGTATCAAGGCCCTGGCTGAAGCCGCCCGCGAAGGTGGCCTCAACTTCTAAGTTTGATGAGGAAAGCCGAGAACCGGCTTTCCGAATCTGACGAAGACAAGTAAGGCTCCCATTTCCACGACGGGCCGGCCCGGTACATCCGGGCCGAAGCCATGTTGGGAATTCGCCGTACTCTCGCAACTCGCGAGGGGCGGCACCGATCAATCTGCCGATTGCACCCGGAAAAGAAAAAGGAAAAGGACAATGGCACAAGAAAGAAGAGGTTCTCGCGACGACCGCCAGAACCGTGAAGAGCGCGACAGCGAATTCGTTGACAAGCTCGTTGCTATCAACCGCGTCGCCAAGGTGGTGAAGGGCGGCCGTCGTTTCGGCTTCGCTGCTCTCGTCGTCGTCGGCGACCAGAAGGGCCGCGTCGGCTTCGGTCATGGCAAGGCACGTGAAGTGCCGGAAGCTATCCGCAAGGCGACAGAAGCTGCCAAGCGCGAGCTGATCTTCGTTCCGCTGCGCTCCGGCCGTACCCTGCATCATGACGTTCACGGCCGCCACGGCGCCGGCAAGGTTCTGCTGCGTTCGGCCAAGGCTGGTACCGGCATCATCGCCGGCGGCCCGATGCGCGCTGTTTTCGAAACGCTCGGCATGCACGACGTCGTTGCCAAGTCGACCGGTTCGTCCAACCCCTACAACATGATCCGCGCCACCTTCGATGCTCTGAAGAACCAGATGCACCCGAAGGATATCGCGGCTCAGCGCGGCCTCAAGTTCGCCACGCTGCAGGCCCGTCGCGAAGCGGCTGGCGTCACGTCGGAAGAATAAGGGAGTCCGTACGATGGCCACTGAAACCACCGGTAAGACGGTTACTGTCGAGCAGATCGGCAGCCCCATCCGCCGCCCCGCCAGCCAGCGTGCAACGCTGATAGGCCTGGGTCTCAACAAGATGCACCGGGTGCGCACGCTGGAAGACACGCCTTCCGTTCGCGGCATGATCCGGTCCGTCCAGCACCTCGTCCGCGTTATCGACGAGAAGTGAGGGAGATACCATCATGAAGCTGAATGAAATCAGAGACAACGAAGGTGCCACCCATTCGCGCAAGCGTCTGGGTCGTGGTATCGGCTCCGGCTCCGGCAAGACGGCCGGCCGCGGTGTCAAGGGTCAGAAGGCCCGTTCCGGCGTCGCGATCAACGGCTTTGAAGGCGGTCAGATGCCCATCTACCGTCGTCTGCCGAAGCGCGGCTTCAACAACATCTTCCGTTCGGACTTTGTTGTCGTGTCGCTCGGCCGTATCCAGACCGCAATCGACGCCAAGAAGCTCGACGCAACCGCCACGATCGATGCTGCTGCCCTGAAGGCTGCCGGCATCATTCGCCGCGCGCGCGACGGCGTTCGCGTTCTCTCGGACGGCGAACTCACGGGCAAGGTCACGATCGAAGTGGCCGGTGCCTCGCAGTCCGCTGTCGAGAAGATCGAAAAGGCCGGCGGCTCCATCAAGCTGCTGTCTGCCAAGCCGGTCGCTGCCAGCGAATAATCTTGAAGACGGACCGCCCGGGGTGTTACACACCGGGCGGTTTATTGCGTCTGGAGGACGCGCGAGAAGCGCGGGCGAGGCGTAGAGGGCAGGGGAGGTCGGTCGGTTGGCCAGCATCTCCGGGCCGGATCTCCAAAGGCGACCGGACGACATTCCCTTGGCGGATGTGACGATATGCCTGGAGATATCGACAAGCGCATGATTGCTCTTTCAATCGATTTGGTTCTAAGACGTCGTGCAGAAACGTAATTCAAGCTTTTCCGGAGTCGGCCGGGTCTGACGCCGCGGGTTCGGAACTGGCTACGCGGAGAATCGCATGGCTTCTGCAGCGGAACAGCTCGCCTCCAATCTCAATTTCAGAACGTTCGCGAAGGCGGAGGACCTCAAGAAGCGCCTCTGGTTTACGCTCGGCGCGCTGCTGGTCTACCGGCTCGGCACCTATATCCCGCTTCCGGGTCTCAATCCCGATGCGTTCGCCCAGGCATTCCAGGGGCAGAGCGGCGGCATCCTCGGCCTTTTCAACATGTTTTCCGGCGGCGCGGTCTCGCGCATGGCGATCTTCGCTCTCGGGATCATGCCCTATATCTCCGCTTCGATCATCGTCCAGCTCATGACCTCGGTCGTTCCCTCGCTGGAACAGCTGAAGAAGGAAGGCGAGCAGGGCCGCAAGATCATCAACCAGTACACGCGCTACGGCACGGTGCTGCTCGGCCTGCTGCAGGCATACGGCATTGCCGTCGGCCTTGAGAGCGGCAACGGTCTCGTGAACGATCCGGGCTGGTTCTTCCGCATCTCCACCGTCATCTCGCTGCTCGGCGGCACGATGTTCCTGATGTGGCTCGGCGAACAGATCACCTCGCGCGGTATCGGCAATGGCATCTCGCTGATCATCTTCGCCGGCATCGTCGCGCACCTGCCGACGGCCCTTGCCGGTACGCTCGAGCTGGGCCGTACGGGCGCTCTGTCCACGCCACTGATTCTCGGCATCATCATCATGGTCGTCGGCGTCATCGCGCTCATCGTCTTCGTCGAGCGTGCGCAGCGTCGCCTGCTGATCCAGTATCCGAAGCGCCAGGTCGGCAACCGGATGTTCCAGGGCGACACGTCGCACCTGCCGCTGAAGCTGAACACGGCCGGCGTCATCCCTGCGATCTTCGCCTCGTCGCTGCTTCTGCTTCCGGCAACGCTTGCAGGCTTCGCAGACAGCGCAACGCTTCCGGGCTGGGCAACCACCATCGTCGGCTCGCTTGCCCACGGACAGCCGCTCTACATGGTGCTCTACGCCGCCATGATCGCCTTCTTCGCCTTCTTCTACACGGCGATCGTGTTCAATCCGAAGGACACGGCCGATAACCTGAAAAAGCACGGCGGCTTCATCCTCGGTATCCGTCCGGGTGAACGCACGGCCGAATACATCGACTACGTCCTGACGCGGATTACCGTCGTTGGCGCGATCTACCTGATCTTCGTCTGCATCCTGCCGGAATTCGTCATCGCGCAGACGGGCGTGCCCTTCTACCTTGGTGGTACATCGCTTTTGATTGTTGTCAGCGTGACGCTTGATACTGTAGCACAGATCCAGGGTCATCTGATCGCTCAGCAGTATGAGGGGCTGATCAAGAAGTCGAAGTTGCGTGGAGGGAAGAGGGGCCGATGAGACTGATATTTTTAGGACCGCCCGGGGCCGGCAAGGGGACGCAGGCCAAGCTTCTGACGGAACGCTTCGGCATTCCCCAGTTGTCGACCGGTGACATGCTGCGGGCCGCCGTCGCGGAGGAGAGCGACGTCGGCAAGCGGGCGAAGGCGGTCATGGACGCGGGGCAGCTCGTGTCGGACGAGATCGTCAACGAGATCGTCTCGGACCGCATCGACGCCCCCGACTGTGCGAATGGCTTCATTCTTGACGGCTACCCGCGGACGGTTCCGCAGGCGGTCGCCCTCGGGCAGATGCTTGAGGGCAAGGGGCTGAAGTTGGATGCCGTTATCGAGCTCAAGGTCGATGAAGCAGCCCTTCTGCGCCGGATCGAGAATCGAGTCGCGGAAACTTTGGCAGCCGGCGGCAAAGTTCGCTCGGACGACAATCCAGAATCGGTTAAGAAGCGTCTTGTCGAATATCGCGAGAAGACAGCACCGCTTTCGCAGCATTACGCAGAGACCGGCGAGCTGAAAACGCTTGATGGTATGGCGCCTGTGGAAACGGTCACGCGACAGATCAACGAGATTCTTGCTTCGGCTGCGGCCGAAGCCTGACGATACCGGGCGCAAAGCCTTGTTGGACAAGAAAAGGACTGGCCGGGAGTTGACTTTTCCGGCCGATTCCGTCTAAAGACCGCGCTAACTCGCAACATGCAGGGGAATGGCGCGGATTTCACAAGTGAAGTCCGGGCTCGGCATTTGTCCCGTGTTCCGAACGAAAATTGAAACTGACGGCTATTCAAGGCTGCATAGAAGCACCTATTGCCGGATGGCAACTGGAAGCAAGGAGAACAGACGTGGCTCGTATCGCTGGCGTCAACATCCCGACGGCAAAGCGCGTTGTTATCGCGCTGACCTATATTCACGGGATTGGACCGAAATTCGCACAGGAAATCGTCGCAAAGGTCGGTATTCCGGCTGAACGCCGCGTGCATCAGCTCACGGATGCTGAAGTTCTTCAGATCCGCGAAGCCATCGACCGCGAATACCAGGTCGAAGGTGACCTGCGTCGCGAGACGTCGATGAACATCAAGCGTCTGATGGACCTCGGCTGCTACCGCGGCCTGCGTCATCGTCGCTCGCTGCCCGTTCGCGGCCAGCGCACGCACACCAATGCCCGCACCCGCAAGGGCCCGGCAAAGGCGATTGCTGGTAAGAAGAAATAATCTCCCGGAAACGGGGGTGAGGGGGCTGGTGCGAAGCACCGGCCTCTTTTTGGTATGTCGAGGATGGCTTGGCCATCGTTCGGTGGAGCTGCTGGAAATACGGCAGCGTTGATATCGCCGCGATGCCGGGGAGCCCCTGAAGGGTTCCGGCATTGCTGATGAAAGTGGGGAGCACGGCTCCCCGGTGTAGCCGCTGGAATTACGGCGGTGCAGAGATCCGTGAAAGGGTAAACATGGCCAAGGAAGCCACACGCGTACGTCGTCGCGAACGCAAGAATATCTCGACGGGCGTCGCCCACGTGAACTCGTCGTTCAACAACACGATGATCACCATCACCGATGCGCAGGGCAATGCCATTGCATGGTCGTCGGCCGGCTCGAAGGGCTTCAAGGGCTCGCGCAAGTCGACCCCGTTCGCAGCGCAGATCGCCGCTGAAGATGCTGCCAAGAAGGCGCAGGAACACGGCATGAAGACGCTCGAAGTCGAAGTCACCGGCCCGGGTTCCGGCCGCGAGTCGGCTCTGCGCGCTCTGCAGGCTGCCGGCTTCATGATCACGTCCATCCGTGACGTGACGCCGATCCCGCACAATGGTTGCCGTCCGCGCAAGAAGCGCCGCGTCTGATACGCACTCGTCATCAGGTCCGGCGGGAGATCGCTCTCGCCGGCGCTTCAGGGCTCCGTTGCCACGACTGGATGGTGGCAATGAACGGAAGGCAAAACATATGATTCAGAAAAACTGGCAGGAACTGATCAAGCCGAACAAGGTCGAGTTCGCGTCTTCCGGTCGCACCAAGGTTAGCTTGGTCGCGGAACCGCTGGAACGTGGCTTCGGTCTGACCCTCGGCAACGCGCTGCGCCGCGTTCTTCTCTCGTCGCTCCGTGGCGCCGCCGTCACGGCCGTGCAGATCGACGGCGTTCTGCATGAGTTCTCATCGATCCCGGGTGTTCGCGAAGATGTCACCGACATCGTCCTGAACATCAAGGAGATCGCCATCAAGATGGACGGCGACGATGCCAAGCGCATGGTCGTCCGCAAGCAGGGCCCGGGTGTGGTCACGGCTGGCGATATCCAGACGGTCGGCGACATCGAGATCCTGAACCCGAACCATGTCATCTGCACGCTCGACGAGGGCGCGGAGATCCGCATGGAGTTCACGGTCAACAACGGCAAGGGCTATGTTCCGGCGGATCGCAACCGTTCGGAAGATGCACCGATCGGCCTCATCCCGGTCGACAGCCTCTACTCGCCGGTCAAGAAAGTGTCCTACAAGGTGGAAAACACCCGTGAAGGCCAGGTTCTCGACTACGACAAGCTGTCCATGCAGATCGAAACCGATGGCTCGGTAACGGGCGAAGATGCCGTCGCTTTCGCGGCGCGTATCCTTCAGGACCAGCTCGGCGTCTTCGTCAACTTCGACGAACCGCAGAAGGAAGCCGAAGAAGAAGCCGTTACCGAACTGGCGTTCAACCCGGCGCTGCTGAAGAAGGTCGACGAGCTCGAGCTGTCGGTCCGTTCGGCAAACTGCCTGAAGAACGACAACATCGTCTATATCGGCGACCTCATTCAGAAGACGGAAGCCGAAATGCTCCGGACTCCGAACTTCGGCCGCAAGTCGCTGAACGAAATCAAGGAAGTTCTCGCTTCCATGGGCCTGCACCTCGGCATGGAAGTGCCCGCATGGCCGCCCGAGAACATCGAAGATCTCGCGAAGCGCTACGAAGACCAGTATTGATCGCGGGATGATGAAACGTGTGAAGCGGTTTTCCGCTCGCATTCCGCGATTTGAACAATAGACAAGGCAGGTCCAAACTCTGCCTTTCCCCGTCAAACAGCAGGCCCGGCCGGATACGGTTTGGTGCCTGTATGTGCCAGGAAACGGCAGGTCCTCCAGAGAGAGCGACACCTGCATAAAGGAGAATAGCCATGCGCCACAAGAAAGCCGGCCGCAAGCTGAACCGTACCGCCAGCCACCGGAAGGCGATGTTCGCCAACATGGCGGCTTCGCTGATCCTGCACGAGCAGATCATCACGACCCTGCCGAAGGCCAAGGAAATCCGTCCGATCGTCGAAAAGCTCGTCACGCTCGGCAAGCGCGGTGACTTGCACGCCCGTCGTCAGGCCATCTCGCAGATCCGTGACGTCACTGTCGTCGCCAAGCTGTTCGATGCCATTGCAACGCGCTACGCCACCCGCAATGGCGGCTACCTTCGCATCATGAAGGCCGGCTACCGTCAGGGCGACAACGCACCGATCGCCGTCATCGAGTTCGTCGATCGCGACGTCGATGCCAAGGGCGCGGCCGACAAGGCCCGCGTTGTTGCAGAAGCGGATGCTGCTGAAGCAGCCTGATTTATTCAGGTCTTTGCGTTTGAAAACAGCCGGGCGAAAGTCCGGCTGTTTTCGTTTGGGCATTTGCTTGCGGGTGATGGCCGGCACAACGATGCGCGTCTTGTTTTTGCCGCGGACGATGTCTTTGCTTTCCGGGCGCTTCATCCTATTTCTCATCCCGAGAGCATTTCTGGGCGGAGCGCGTTCGTTTCGCCGTCGGACAATGCCATAGAACAACGACCCGGAGTTTTCGGGTGGACACATGTTCATCCGAATCGCTCCGGCCAGTCCTCGTTTCACCAAGGGTTCTCCATGCGTCGCTCGCCATTGTCGCTCGTCCTGTCCGGTATCGCCGGCCTCGTCATCATCATGTTCCTTGCGCATTTCGTGGCGCCGACCGATCTCAGCGTTTCCTATCCAACGGTGGACCAGGTGCAGACCAGTGCGGTCACGACGCCGGTAGCTGCCACGAGCACGGCAACGGACGGGACGACGAAGGCGGTCCCCGAAAGCCGGGCGGACATGCAGATGTCGTTCTCGCCTCTCGTCAAGCAGACGGCGAATGCTGTGGTGAACGTCTATGCCGAGAAGCTCGTCGAGAGCCGCTCTCCACTGGCCGACGATCCCTTCCTGCAGCAGTTCTTCGGCCAGCGCATGCCGAACCGCTCCGAGAAGCAGTCCTCGCTTGGGTCCGGCGTGATCGTCGGGGCAGATGGCATCGTGGTGACGAACAACCACGTCATCGAGGGCGCTGATGACATCAAGGTTGCGCTGGCCGATGGCCGCGAGTTCGAATCGAAGGTCGTGCTGAAGGATGACCGGCTGGATCTCGCCGTCCTCAAGATCGAGGGAACTGCACCGTTCGAGACAATTCCGCTTGGTGATTCGGACAGTGTGGAGGTGGGCGATCTCGTGCTCGCGATCGGTAACCCCTTTGGCGTCGGGCAGACGGTGACGAGCGGCATCGTGTCGGCACTTGCGCGCAACCAAGTGACGCCGGGCAGTGACTTCGGCTTCTTCATCCAGACGGACGCAGCGATCAATCCGGGGAACTCCGGAGGTGGCCTGATCGACATGAAGGGCGAACTCATCGGCATCAACACCGCCATCTTCTCGCGCGGCGGTGGATCGAATGGCGTCGGCTTCGCCATTCCTGCCAATCTGGTCAAGGTTTTCATCGAATCGGCAAAGGGCGGAACCGGGAGCTTCGTACGGCCCTTCATCGGCGCGAGCTTCGAGCCCGTGACCTCGGAAGTCGCCGACGCCCTTGGTCTCGATCGCGCGCGCGGCGCTCTCGTCAGTTCCGTCATTGAAGGCGGCCCTGCCGAGAAGGCCGGCATCCGCCCCGGCGAGGTGGTTACTGCCGTGAATGGCATTCCGGTCGAACATCCCGATGCGCTCGGCTATCGCCTGACCACCGTTGGCATCGGCAAGGATGCGCGGCTGAGCGTCGCCGATAACGGCAAAGTGCGCGATGTCATGCTGCGGCTCGAGCGGGCGCCGGAGACGGCACCGCGCGATGAGAGGCTGATCGAGGGTCGTACGCCGTTTGCCGGCGCCGTCGTCGGAAACCTCTCGCCGCGCCTTGCCGATGAGCTCCGCATGCCGGCGACGTCGGAAGGCGTCGTGATCACGGCGATCAACCGAGGTTCGCCTGCCGCTCGCGTCGGCTTTGCGCCGAAGGACATCATCCTGGCCGTCAACGGCGTTCCGATCGACAAGACCGAGACGCTGGTCAAGGCGACGGCGGATGATCCGGCATTCTGGCGTGTCGAGATCCTGCGCGATGGGCAGCGGATCCGCCAGTTCTTCCGATGAGCGATCTGTTCGCGCCGCACGAGCCGGAGGGAATGCAGGCGAAGCGGCCGCTGGCGGACCGGCTACGGCCACAGACTTTGGCCGACGTCACGGGCCAAGCCCATCTGACAGGGGAAGACGGCGCGCTGCGGCGCATGATCGATTCGGGTTCGCTCGGCTCGATGATCTTCTGGGGCCCGCCCGGCACGGGGAAGACGACTGTTGCGCGGCTTCTTTCCGGCGAAACGGGACTGGCTTTCGAGCAGATTTCGGCGATCTTCTCCGGCGTGGCCGATCTGAAGAAGGTCTTCGAGACGGCACGCACACGCCGCATGTCCGGCCGCCAGACCCTGCTCTTCGTAGACGAGATCCATCGGTTCAATCGTGCGCAGCAGGATAGCTTCCTGCCGGTCATGGAAGACGGGACGATCATCCTCGTCGGTGCCACCACGGAAAACCCGTCCTTCGAGCTCAACGCGGCTCTCCTGTCCCGCGCGCGCGTGCTCACCTTCCGCTCCCACGACGAAGAGAGCCTGCGGGAACTTCTGGGCCGCGCAGAGGCGACCGAGGGCAAGCCGCTGCCGCTCGATGAGGACGCGCGGGCGAGCCTCGTGCGCATGGCGGACGGCGACGGGCGTGCGGCACTGACGCTGGCTGAGGAAGTCTGGCGGGCGGCGCGCAAGGGCGAAACCTTCGACGTTGCCGGGCTGCAGGACGTGGTCCAGCGCCGGGCGCCGGTCTATGACAAAGGGCAGGATGGGCACTACAATCTGATCTCGGCGCTCCACAAGGCCGTGCGTGGCTCGGATCCGGATGCGGCGCTCTACTATCTCTGCCGCATGTTCGATGCCGGGGAGGACCCGCTCTATCTCGGTCGGCGTCTGGTGCGCATGGCTGTCGAGGATATCGGGCTGGCCGATCCGCAGGCGCTCGTGGTCTGCAATGCCGCCAAGGATGCCTATGACTATCTCGGCTCGCCCGAGGGGGAACTGGCGCTGGCGCAGGCCTGCGTCTATCTCGCGACCGCGCCGAAATCGAACGCCGTCTACATGGCCTACAAGGCGGCGATGCGGGCGGCCAAGCAGAATGGCTCGCTGCTGCCACCGAAGCACATTCTCAACGCTCCGACCAAGCTCATGAAGGGCGAGGGCTACGGGGATGGCTACCGCTATGATCATGACGAGCCCGACGCGTTCTCCGGTCAGGATTATTTCCCGGAGAAGATGGGTCGCCAGAAATTTTACGATCCGCCCGAGCGCGGCTTCGAGCGCGACATCCGCAAGCGGTTGGAATGGTGGGACAAGCTGCGCAAGGAGCGGGGCGGCGACCGCTGAAGATTGCGCAATGTCGCCGGATATGGCATAAAGCGCGCAGCGGACGACCGCGAATTAACACCAATGCGGGGACGGCCTCGCTCCTCACGGGAGTGATCTCCATGTCTTGGTTTCTGCTTTTTCTCGCCGGACTGTTCGAAATCGGTTGGGCCATCGGCCTCAAATATACCGAGGGCTTCTCGAAGCCGCTTCCCACCATCCTGACCATTGCCGCCATGGTGGCGAGCATCGCGCTCCTCGGTATGGCGTTGCGCACCCTGCCGCTCGGAACGGCCTATGCGATCTGGACCGGCATCGGCACGGTCGGAACCGTCATTCTCGGTATCGTGCTGTTTGCAGAGCCCGCAACGGCACTTCGGCTCGGCTGTATCGGCCTCATCGTCGCGGGTATCGCCGGTCTGAAGCTGACGGCCTGAGGCTCAGGCTGTTCGCAGCGAATCAAGCACGGCATTGGCTGCCTGCATGTCGCGCCAGCGAAGTTCGCGGCGCTGGAAGGCTTCGTCGTCCGTACCCCAATGCTCGATCTGCCAGTCTTCGTCGAGATGGGCGAACGCCCAGGCCTCGTCCACGCTCAGGCGACGCTCGGCAATGGCGAGCGGCAGGATGGCCGAGCCGGTGAGGGTGGTCATGGCGTGGATGGCGGAGAGCCCAAGCGGCGTCGCGTAGGCCCGCAACGCCTCGGCAAAGGCCGAGATGGCCGCCTGTGGCTGGCGCTGGTGGATGACGCCTTCTGCAAGGATGAAACGAGCGCCGAACGTTTCCGACATCCAGGCAAGGATGGGATCCCATTGCGCTTGCTGGCGGCCGACGAGCCCTTCCGGCTGGTCGGCGCGGTAGCAGAGCATGTCGGTTCCGGCAAAGTTTAAAATGTCCTCGAACACGCCGCGAATGTCCTTCGCCACGCCGTCCAGCGCGCTGTTGACCAGACGCGTGACCGGCATGATACCGGGATCGATGTTTTCGACCTGTGCATCCCATTCCGCCGCCAGAAGTTCGGCCAGTTCCTCGGTCGGCACGGCCAGCACCTGCTTGGCCGGCGTCTTCACCGGGCGTCCGTCGAGCAGAATCGCGAAGCTGTCGCCCTCGCTGCGGCCGATCGAGACCTCTTTGTAGAAACGCTTCGGCAATGGCTTCAGCATCTGGATTTGCGCACGGCGAACCGGATCCGGATCGCTGAAGGTGTTCGTGAATTCGTCGCGGATATCAGACATGCGCAGTCTCCAGCAAGGCAAGAATATCGTCCGGCGTCTGGACGATATGGTCGGCGCCGGCGGCAAGCAGGGCGCTTGTGGGCGCATAGCCCCAGGAAACGCCGATGGCCTTGGCGCCCGCACTCTTTGCCATCTGCATATCGTAAATCGCGTCGCCGATGACAAGCGTATCGCTCGGCTCAAAACCGGCTTCCGCACAGCATTCGGCTACCATGGCGGGATGCGGTTTGGACGGGCAGTCGTCCGCGGTGCGCGAGACCGCGAAGTCGAAGCCGTGCGACGTGCGGATCATGTCCAATCCGCGCCGGGATTTTCCCGTGACGGCACCGATCACCAGATCGTCGCGTTGCGAGAGCGTTTCCATCATGGCGGCGATGCCCGGAAAGGGCTGCTCGGACATGCCGGCGGCGCGGACGTCAGTATAGATTTCCTTGTAATGCGCGGTCATCGCCAGCGCCTGGTCGTTGACATGCGGTTCGCCGGTCAGCCGGGCGATCGCGATGTCGAGCGTCAGGCCGATGATCGATTTCGTGTCCTCAAGCGCCGGCGGCGTGAGGCCGAAGGCCTCGAATGTACGCGCCATCGTCGCGTGGATCACGCCGGCGCTATCGACCAGCGTGCCGTCGCAATCGAACAGGACAAGCCGCATCATTCCTCTCCGGCATTGGCCATGTCGAAACCGAAGAGGTTCCAGGTCTGGACCATATGCTGGGGCATCGGCGCCGTGATCGTCAGACGTCCGCCATCCGGATGAGGAATGTCGATCTTGCGCGCATGGAGGTGAAGGCGGTTCTGGACGCCGCTGGGAAAATTCCAGCCGGGGGCGTCGTCGAAGTACTTGGGGTCGCCAATAATGGGATTGCCGATATGGAGGGCGTGGACGCGCAACTGGTGGGTTCTGCCGGTGTAAGGCTCCATCTCCAGCCAGGCAAAGTTCTGGCCCGCCTGCTCCAGAACCCGGTAGTAGGAAATCGCGTGGTCGGCGCCATCGTCGCCATGACGGGCGATGCGCATCCGGTCGCCATCGGGCGTCTGTTCCTTGACGAGCCAGCTGGACACCTTGTCCTCGCGCTTGCGCGGAACGCCCTTGACCAGCGACCAGTAGGTCTTCTTCGTGTCACGTTCGCGAAACGCGGCCGTCAGCTTCTGGGCAGCACCGCGGGTGCGCGCCACGACCAGCACGCCGGACGTGTCGCGATCGAGCCGGTGAACGAGCCGCGGCTTCTCGCCCCGCGGGCTGGTCCAGGCCTCCAGCATCTGGTCGATGTGCCGGTTGAGGCCGGAGCCGCCCTGCACGGCGATGCCCGGCGGCTTGTTCAGCACGATCACCTTGGCATCTTCGTGCAGCAGCATGCGCGACAGCAGCTCGTGGTCGGACGAGTGCTTCAGGTCATGGTTCGGGATCGGCCCCGTCTTGCGGTTTTCATCGACATCCATCGGCGGAATACGGATCATCTGGCCGGCTTCCACCCGAAAGTCGGATTTCACGCGGCCACCGTTCACGCGGACCTGACCGGATCGGAGCAGCTTCTGCAGCGGCCCGAATCCAAGTCCGGGATAATGCACCTTGAACCAGCGATCGAGGCGCATGCCGTTTTCGTCGGCTTCCACCGTCTTGTGCTCGATACCCGCCATGTCAGTGGTCTTTCGTCCTCGGCGGCCAAAGGCCTGCCATCCATCATCGTCTTCAAGCGCCCGCTTTAGACGATTGCGCGCATCAGGGCCAGACCTGCAAAGACGCCGAGGCCGGAAAGCACGAGACTGAGGGCCACATAGAGCGCCGCCGAGCCGAATTGCCCCTGTTCGGCCAGCATCGCGGCATCGAGCGAGAAGGCCGAGAAGGTGGTGTAGCCGCCGAGAATGCCGGTGACAAGGAAGAGGCGCAGCTCGGGCGAAGCCCCGAACCGCCGAACGACGACCTCGGAGAGCACGCCGATGAGGAACGAGCCGGTGACGTTGACGAACAGCGTGCCCCAGGGAAAGCCGGCACCCAACAGCCGGACGCTGGCGATGCCGCAGAGATAACGGAGGACGGAGCCGAGCGCTCCGCCCAGTGCGACGAGGAGAACGTTCAGCATCGCCCGGATCTTCCGGGCTGATGGACCGACGCGGGAGAGAGGACTGCCGTGTCCGGCATCAGGCCAGCCGCTCCGCATGCCACCGCAGGTGATCGTCCATGAAGGTCGAGATGAAATAATAGGAGTGATCGTAGCGCTCCTGCATGCGCAGCGTCAGGGCGATGCCGGTGCCTTTGATCGCCTCCTCGAACAGCCACGGGCGCAGGCCGCTTTCGAGGAACCCGTCGGCCGTACCCTGGTCGATCAGGAATTCCGGGAAGCGCGCGCCGTCTTCGACCAGCGCGCAGGCATCATAAGCGCGCCAGGCGGCCTTGTCCGCCCCGAGATATTTCTCGAAGGCGCCCATAGACCAATCGGCCGTCGAGGGCTGGACGATGGGGGCGAAGGCCGAGCAGCTGCGGAAACGCTCCGGGTTCTTCAAGGCGATCGTCATCGCGCCGTGTCCGCCCATGGAGTGGCCGAAGATGCCCTGACGGTTCATGTCCGTGCGGAATTGCGAGGCGATCAGCGCCGGCAGTTCCTGCGTGATGTAGGTCTCCATGCGGTAGTGGCGCGCCCAGGGTTCCTGTGTCGCATCGAGATAAAAGCCGGCACCCTTGCCCATCTGCCAGTTCGCCGCTTCGTCGGCAACGTCGTCGCCTCGCGGGCTGGTATCCGGGCAAACGATGATGAGGCCGAGTTCGGCCGCAAGCCGGCGGTACTCGCCTTTATCCATCACGTTGGCGTGGCTGCAGGTCAGACCTGAGAGGTACCAGACGACCGGGCAGGGCTGGCTGACGGCCTGCGGCGGCACGAAAACGGCAAAGGTCATATCGCAGTCGCAGGCTTCCGAGCGATGCGAATAGACGCCTTGCATGCCACCGAAGGCGACGTTTTGGGACAGGACTTTCATGGGAGACTCCCTTAGGGCAAACCGGACGATGCGTTAAAGCAGGGCGACCGCAGCATTGACCGCCACGGCGATGAGCACGGTGTTGAAGAAGTAGGAGATGATGGCGTGCAGCAGGTTGATCTTGCGCATCGCCGTCGTGTTGATCGCGACATCCGATGTCTGCGCCGTCATGCCGATGACGAAGGAGAAATAGAGGAAATCGAAAATCCCCGGCATATCAGTGCCCGGAAAGTCCAGCCCGCGGCGATCGCCGTTCTCTCCCGCACTGATATCGGAAAGCTCCGGGCTCCAGTAACGGTGCGCATAATGGATGGCCGCCATCGTATGCACCGTCAGCCAGCCGAGCGCCACGGAGGCGAAGGCGAGGATCTGGTCGGCGGGCGGTGCGCCGTCTTTTTCGTTCAACGCCTGAAACAGGGAGACGAGGCAGATGACGACGGCGGCGAGTGTGACGCCGAGGATGACGATCTCCGGCTCGTCCGTACCGGCAGCGTTCTCCTTGAGATAGGCGCCGCTGAGCTTCGGAATACGGATCGCGATCATCACGAGGTAGACGAGGAAGAAGAGAACGGCGGCAAGTTCGATCGCGAAGCGCTCGCTTTCGATGAAGCCGATCGGCAGCGACAGCGCAGCAACGGCGGCACCCAACGTAAAGGGCAGGTGGCGCCGGGGGATCAGCCCGCTGCTCGCGCGGGCCATCGCCTCAGGCCTGCTTCGCCCGACGGCAGAGCCGGTCGAGCGTTTCGAGAAAGGCCGAACGGTCGCGGGCCGTGAAGGCAGCATTGAAGCCGCGGCTTTCGCCGGTCTCGCGAAGATGCGCGCCGAGATCCCGCATGGCGGTTGCCATGCCGATATTCGCGACATCGAAGACGCGGCCCGTTGGCCCGGTCACCAGCGCGCCCTTGGCAACGCAGCGCCCGGCCAGAGGTACGTCGGCCGTGATGACGACATCACCCGGGCCCGCGCGTTCCGCAATCCAGTCGTCCGCCGCGTCGAACCCGGCCGACACGATGACATTGGTGACCATCGGATCGCGCGACGGACGAAGCCCGGAATTGGCAACCAGCGTCACCGGCATATTGTGCCGCTCGGCGACCTTGAGAATCTCGGGCTTGACGGGGCAGGCATCGGCATCGACGTAGATCATGAGATGTCCGTGGATCGGGGTGAGGCGGGCCGCAGCATGTCGACATGCAGAATGCCGTCTTCGAGATACTCGTCGGATGTCACGACGAAGCCGAAACCGGTGTAGAATGCGCGCAGATGGCTCTGCGCCGAAAGCGCGATCGGTACGCTCGGAAATGTCGTGTCGCAGGCAGAGACCGCCTCGCGCATCAGGGCGTCTCCGAGCCGTCTGCCACGATGATCCGGTGAAACGACGACGCGGCCGATGCGGACCGGGTCGCCCGACTGCTGCGGTTCGATCAGTCGGGCGGACGCGACGAGCGCATCGCCCTCGATCAGCCGCAGGTGCAATGCGGCCGAATCCTTGCCGTCGAGTTCCGGGTAGGGGCATGTCTGCTCCACCACGAACACATCGACCCGCATTTTCAACAGCGCATACAGGTCGGCTGCGGACAGGGCGTCCATCGTCCGCAGGTCGACCTTATAGGCGGTTGACGACATCAGTAGACCACGACGCCGCGGATGCTTTCGCCCGAATGCATCAGGTCGAAGCCCTTGTTGATGTCCTCGAGCGGCATCGTGTGGGTGATCATCGGGTCGATCTGGATCTTGCCCTCCATGTACCATTCGACAATCTTCGGCACGTCCGTGCGGCCGCGCGCGCCACCGAAGGCGGTGCCCATCCAGTTGCGGCCGGTGACCAGCTGGAAGGGGCGGGTGGAGATTTCCTGGCCCGCGCCGGCAACGCCGATGATGATGGACTTGCCCCAGCCGCGATGCGACGATTCGAGCGCCTGGCGCATGACCTTCGTGTTGCCGGTGCAGTCGAAGGTGTAGTCTGCGCCGCCGATCGTGTCGCCGTTGCGCTTCGTCAGGTTGACCAGATAGGGCACGATGTCGTCGCCGACTTCCTTCGGATTGACGAAATGCGTCATGCCGAACTTTTCGCCCCAGGCCTTGCGATCATTGTTGATGTCGACGCCGATGATCATGTCCGCGCCGGCAAGACGCAGGCCCTGCAGCACGTTGAGGCCGATGCCGCCGAGGCCGAAGACGATGGCGGTCGAGCCGATCTCGACCTTAGCCGTGTTGATCACGGCGCCGATGCCGGTCGTCACGCCGCAGCCGATGTAGCAGATCTTGTCGAAGGGCGCGTCCGGGTTGACCTTGGCGAGCGCGATTTCCGGCAGGACCGTGAAGTTCGCGAAGGTGGAGCAGCCCATGTAGTGAAAGATTTTGTCCTTGCCGATCGAGAACCGCGACGTGCCGTCCGGCATCAGGCCCTGGCCCTGCGTTGCGCGGATGGAGGTGCAGAGGTTCGTCTTGCGCGACAGGCACGAATAGCATTCGCGGCATTCCGGCGTGTAGAGCGGAATGACGTGGTCGCCCTTCTTCAGCGATGTCACGCCCGGGCCGACATCGACCACGATGCCGGCACCCTCATGGCCGAGGATGGCGGGAAACAGGCCTTCCGGATCGGCACCCGACAGGGTGAACTCGTCCGTATGGCAGATGCCGGTGGCCTTGACCTCGACCAGTACCTCGCCGGCCCGTGGGCCTTCCAGTTGTACGGTCATGATCTCGAGGGGTTTGCCGGCCTGAACGGCGACAGCAGCGCGAACGTCCATGAAATGTCTCCTGGATTTGAAGGTCTTGGTTGGTCGTGGCGTCACGCGGACCAAAGTCCCCGATTCGGGGCTTGCGTTTCAGATACCCTTTAGGACGCGGCGAAGCGAGGTCTCAAGCACGTCTATCGCCTTGCCGGTCTGCGCATGCAACGCCTTGGCGGTGGCCAGCTCATCGAGCAGGGACTGAACGGCCGATGGTGAAAGCATGACGCCGGAGGGTTCCGCGATGCCGGCACTGAGCCATTTCGGCGTCACGCCCAGCAGGTCGGCGAGCAGCGCCAGCTTTTCGCCCTCCGGCTCGCTCCGGTCGCGTTCCCAGTCCGAAACCATGTCGGGCGAAATGGCAAGACGTTCCGCGAGATCCGCAAGGCTGAGGTTGAGCGCGCCCCGAGCGCGGAAGAGCCGCCCACCGGGCGTATCCGTGTCGCGCGGCTGCCGCAGCATTGCCATCATGGCTTCCGTCGATACGCGCATGGCGTTCTCCCTGATCGCGCTCCGGTGCCGCTCCGTATCCGTTGTAATGACGCGTTGACCACCACGTCGAAACCCGTTCCTGAACGCACATGCCCGGAGCCTTCCATATGCCTGAGCCTACAGTCGCGACCGGGAAAGAAAAGAGCCTGCAGCGTCAATTATCTGTCGAGACACGCCTTGCGGAAAACCGTGCGAGGGCATTGCCATAAGCACGTCCGACACCGGACCTGGAGCCTGATTCGCATGACACGTCTATCTTCGTCCGCTCCACCCGCAACGGTCCTGCCGGCCACGGTCATGCAGGGAGTCCTGCTGCTGCTCGCCGCCATGATGATCCTGCCCTGCATGGATGCCATCGCCAAATATATGGCCGTCGAACTCGGCATGTCGCCGGCGCAGGTGACGTTCTACCGGTTCTTCTTCCAGCTCGTCGCGACGCTGCCCATGCTGCTGCGGCTCGGTGGCCAAAAGGCCCTCGTGCCGCAGAGGCCGTGGTACAACATGCTGCGCGGCATTCTGCTCGCGGCGGCATCGCTGTTCTTCTTCGTGTCGGTCAAATACATGCCGCTCGCCGACGTGTTCGCGATCTATTTCGTCGAGCCGTTCATCCTCACCTGCCTGTCGGCCCTCATCCTCGGCGAGAAGGTCGGCTGGCGGCGGTGGGTGGCGATCGGGATCGGCTTCTTCGGCGCGATGATCGTCATCCAGCCGAGCTTTCAGGTGTTCGGCCTCACCGCGCTGATGCCGGTGGCCTGCGCCTTTCTCTTCGCCTGCTATCTCCTGATGAACCGCGCCTCCGGCGCTGCCGACAGCCCGCTCGCCATGCAGACCTTCGCCGGTGTCGGCGGCACATTGTTCATGATAGCGACGATTGGCATCGGCCATGGCATGGGCGCTGCCGATTTCGTGCCATCGCTGCCGCATACGCCGCTCGGCTGGGTGCTCGTCATCGCGCTCGGCACGATCTCCGGCTACGGGCACCTCATGGTGGTGAAAGCGTTCCGGGCCGCGCCCGCCTCGGTGCTGGCGCCGCTGCATTATTTCGAGATCATCGCGGCAACCGCGCTCGGCTATCTCGTCTTCGGCGAGTTCCCGACGGCTTCCAAGTGGCTCGGCGTCGCCATCATCGTCGGGTCCGGCCTGTTCATGATCTGGCGGGAGCGTCGCCAGCCGGCGCACTGACGGTCGTGTCTGTCACCGTCGGCCCGAAGACGGCCTCGAACGCATCCCGAAGCCGCATATCGGCATCCTCCATCATCACCGGCAGGCCGAGATCGACGAGGCTGGTGACGCCATGCCCGCGAATGCCGCAAGGCACGATGCCGCCGAAATGGTCGAGGTCGGGATCCACATTCAGTGAAAGCCCATGAAAGCTCACCCAGCGGCGCAGCCGGATGCCGATCGCGGCGATCTTGTCTTCCGCCGGCGTGCCATCGTGCAGCGGCGCCTTTTCCGGCCGGCGCACCCAGACGCCGACGCGATCCTCGCGCCGCTCGCCGGTGACGTTCATGCTGGAGAGCGTGCGGATGACGAGATCCTCGAGCGCTGCCACGAAGGCACGAACGTCCTGCCGCCGGCGCTTGAGGTCGAGCATGACATAGACCACGCGCTGCCCCGGCCCATGATAGGTATACTCGCCGCCGCGCCCTGTCGCGTAGACCGGGAAGCGGTCGGGCATCACGAGATCGGCCGCATCGGCACTCGTGCCGGCGGTATAGAGCGGCGGATGCTCGACCAGCCAGACGAGTTCGTCGGCTTCACCGGCGGCAATGGCCGCCACCTCGCGCTCCATGGTCTCCACGGCCGCCTCATAGGGCACGAGGCCCTCCGCGATCCGCCACCGAACCGGAGGACAGTCGTCCCCGGCAAAAAAACGACTGTCGAGAGCGTCGCGCTGCATGGTCTGTCCTGAATATGCTGCGGTCGGCGCGAAGCGATCTCATGCCGTGCAGGCTCATTGGA
The DNA here is from genome assembly GCF_011603255.1 of Ferranicluibacter rubi. Lineage (GTDB taxonomy): Bacteria > Pseudomonadota > Alphaproteobacteria > Rhizobiales > Rhizobiaceae > Ferranicluibacter > Ferranicluibacter rubi. The sequence continues at coordinate 395,376 of NZ_JAANCM010000002.1, forward strand.
GTAAAAATCAGCGACGGCTCTTGCGAAAAGCGATCCGGCTAACCGATCAGCCCTGTAGATGGGGCGTGTTCACCAAGGGTTAAAGGCGGATTTCCGGGCTCTGTCCACAGACCTCCGAAATAGTTTTCACCACCGCCAACTTTTCCGCATTACGCCCTTGTGCCCCCCAAATCCTTTTGCTAAACGCACCCCTGCCGGAGCAATTCGGCTCTACCACGATGCGGTCGTGGCGGAATTGGTAGACGCGCAGCGTTGAGGTCGCTGTGGGGCAACCCGTGGAAGTTCGAGTCTTCTCGACCGCACCAAAAGAAACCGGCTTATGCCGGTTTTTTTGTGCCTTGTCATTCGGCCGGTCGCTGGGAGTCCGATTTCCAGACCCTGTACGGCGACACAAACTCTCTCTTTATATTCGCTGCATTGAGAGCCAGCATTCATCGCTCCCTTCGCAGGTATGGAAATCGTTCGGACTTACTAAAAGTGGCGGTAATATTGCGTTAAATACTATTTAGTGATGCGCGGCCGAACCGCATCTTGCCGGCGCGATCCACCGCGATCATGTCCCCGTCGCAGATCCCCTCACGCGTGAGGCTGTGGCCGGAGACGCGCCACCAGAAGGTGGAGGGCTCGTGCCGCACGATCCACGCAATCGGATCGACCACGTCCTCCAGATCATCGGCGGGCGGCGAGGGAAAGCCGGCCGGCACCCTGAGGCTGGAAACCTTGACGACAGAGCGCACGTAATCGAGCGCAATCGGCGACAGCGTCGGGTGCTGGAGCATGACGAATGAGATCCGATGTTTGTGTGTCCGGAAGCGTTGATGGGCGCTTTCGTTCTGCAAATGTTCTCACTGGGCGGAGGAGTCAAGGGGGAGATCACTCCAAGGAACACGCAGCACGCCCGGCAATGCGTGCGACATCGATTCGGCGATCACCGGGATATAGAAAAACAATAGTCAATGCTCCTTCTAGAATAGTTCAGACATCAAGTTAAATAGTTTCTCAAGTATCTGGCGTAAACGGCTGGCTGCCTCCGGAGAAGTCAGAATATTAGTGCTGACGCCATAGCCTATTGACGTGATCGCGCTGCCGACGAAGCCTGCCAATGCTAGGAGACCTTTCGTCGTTTTCTTTCGCTTCACCTCGCCTGATTTGGCTGAGACGACTTGGATTGCTCTCGCCTCGTTTAGTTCAACTGCCAAGTATTCGCCTGTTCTGACAGCAGGTTCTGTTAACACGTTCTCGGCGTCACTACTTCTAAAGGCTTTCGATGCTACATCCGCAATTTCTTGAATTGCCGCTTCGGACATCTTGTCAGGGTCAGGCAGCGGTGCCGGTAGGGGAGCTTGTGCGTCGAGAGGCGCTGGTTGGGCCGGCTGAAGTCGAGGCCTGAGTGCCTCATGGTTTGTGCACAGCTTGTGCAATCCGTTACGGGTACTGCCAGGCCAGCTTACGTCTTCATCCATATCGAGGTATGAGCGAATGTCATCTATGCTATCTGACAAGATATACCAAGAAGCAGGTCTTGCAGAAACCTGGTCGATGAAATGTGATAGATCAAATCTGATCGCGGCACCTAGGTTGTTCGGAAGCGAATGAAAAGCATCCAACAACTTCTTCGCGAGTGTCTCTTGTGCTTCAAGTCGTCTATTCAAGTCAAATTCATCAGGGAATGGTGGTGACGCGCTAGGAGGGCTGTCTTTCGCAGTGATCATGCCGTCTTCAACAACTGCAGCCATCGGAGTGGCTGCAATGATTCGGCGTTTAACTTCGTCATTATCGGGAGGAGAGAGTTTGTCTTTTAATGATTGAAGGAGTTTTATAAGTTCAGGGTCACTGCGAAGCCCGTTCCATTTACGCAAGTCAGCGTATTGAGTCTCCATGAATCCATAAGGCAGCTTGGAATTGTCTAGACGAACGTGGATTAGTTTTTTCTCTGCTTGCGCACGAGAGGCTTCTTCAGTGACTGCAGCCGATTGTACACTGAAAACTGTCCATAATGTTAAAACAACTTTAGTCTCAGTGATTTTGTTGTCAATTGCCTCCCGCCAGTTGTCTCCAATCGCAATGTCCTGATCCCACCACGCCGAAATGCCCTCATCCAGCAAAATTGCTTTAATGAGTTTTGCAGTTTCTAGATCTTGGTGGGCGTAAGAAATAAAGACACTATGCTGCATATTTGGTGCAGCCTGCTCCATAGCAGGGTTTTTCTCATCTTCTGCAAAGCTCTCGGATGGTTCCTCTACGATTGCCCAGTGGCTCGGATACTCAAGGCCGTTTGGTAAAACAATCCCGGTGTCTCCAATCATCTCGTTAATTTGTCGTTGATTCAGACCGTCAGCAAAAGCAGTAACGTCATGGTACCTTTCGGAAGAGATCTTTGCACCAGCTAATCGTGCTTTTGATAAATTCGCACCAACTAAGTATACATTCGATAGATCTACGCCTCGAAGGTCAGACTTTCTTAGGTCGCACTGGTCAAGCGATGCGTGGTGTAGATTTGTTCCCTTCATATCTGAGTTTGCCATGGTTGCGGTCGAAGCTTTTGCAAAACTCATATCAGCGTCAGTAAGCTTGGTACCAACCATTTGAGCGCCCATGAGGATTGAGTGTGTTAAATCCGCTCCTTCGAGATTGGCGCCGGTTAGAAGCGCTCCCCGAAGGTTCATGTACGCTAAATCAAGACCGCGAAGATCCGCGTTCTTGAGGCTCGGCACAAAGTACCGTTCCTCCCGCCGAGCATTCCATGCTTCGCTCCCCTGTTTCACCCACCTCATGTGTGTAGCGTTAGCCATCAGTTCCATCCCGAGTTCATTAGCGAAACTGAGAATGCGGATCGCCGATAGACTAACTGATAGCCTCTTCGCTGGATTCAACCAAGCGTAGCCTATTAACTACCAAACGTTTTATTCTAGAATCAGGAAGTTCTGTAGAGCTGCCTGTGTTTGCGAGACAAAATGCACTACATCTGATCCCCAGCGGGACTATAAGTATGTGCTTTAATTGCTGTAAATTCGATCCAAGGATCTTCTCGAGCGCACCAAAAGAAACCGGCTTACGCCGGTTTTTTTGTGCCTTGTCCATTGGGTTAGACCCAATGATGCCATTGGCTGGCACCTTCATCATCCGGTCTTCAGCGCCTTCTCATAGCGCTTCACCAGCCGCTCCCGCTTCAGCCGCGACAGGCGCTGCAGCCAGAAGATGCCGTTGATCTGGTCGATTTCGTGCTGCAGGCAGACGGAGAGCAGGCCTTGCGCTTCCTCCTCGCGCCAGATGCCGTCGAGCATCTGGTATCGGACGGTCACGGTTGCGGGCCGCTCCACCTCATCGGTGAAGCCCGGCATGGAGACGCTGCCTTCCATGTGGCGCGTCGTTTCCGTGGAGGCGCTGGCGATCTCCGGATTGATGAAGATCCGTGGACCCGTCTTCTCGTCTGTCTCGATGACCGTGACCGCCTTGAGGAGGCCGATATGCGGGCCGGTGATGCCGATACCAGGCGCCGCGCGCATGGTGTCGAGCAGATCGGCGGCGAGCGCGGCGAGGTCACTGTCGAATGTGGTGACCGGCTCTGCCGGCGTCTTCAGTCGGGTGTCGGGGTAGGGGATGATCGGTCTGATTGTCATGCGAAGGCTCCGGAGTCGTGAGGATAGGGCACGTGTGCCGGCTTCCTCTCGCCCCTATATCACCGGGGTACCCGGTGCGTATCGGTATCCTCGCCCTGTGACGACGCGAAGGCGAATTCGGAGGTGATTTGTGAGGTCTTGCAACAGGTTGAACAAATCTGCCCGATATGGCGCGCATGCGCGTCATCTTCGGTAGACCCACGCGTTTCCATGGTCTAGCAGGAAGTGCGGCCGGCCCTGGTTTCCGGTCTGTAACCATCGACACACTGGCAGAGCCTTCCCTCAAGCCCCGGGCATCGCTCCGGCGCCCGGAACGGCTGAACGATCGCGAGGCGGGCAGATGAGCAACACCGGCGACGACATGGAAACGCGCGTTCTTGAGGCGGACGATGCCTATGATGGGGCCGACATCTATGCCGAGGATGGATCGGTTCGCTCCGATTACCTGATGCATGTCGGCGCCGCGATCGCCGACCGGGATGTGCTGTATCTTCGCCAGCACGTGGCGCGTCTGCACGCGTCCGAAATGGGCGACCTTCTCGAAGCCATCAACCCTGAGCAGCGCCGCGCGATGGTCTCGCTGCTGGGCGACGATTTCGATCTCTCGGCCCTGACGGAGGTGGACGAGGCGATCCGTATGGACATCGTCGAGCACCTGCCGAACGAACAGATCGCCGCGGCGCTCGGCGAGATGGATTCGGACGATGCCGTCTACATTCTCGAGGATATGGACCAGGAGGATCAGGAAGCGATCCTCGCCAAGCTGCCCTTTACGGAACGCGTGCGCCTGCGCCGCTCGCTCGATTATCCCGAATCGACCGCCGGCCGGCGCATGCAGACGGAGTTCGTCGCGGTGCCGCCGTTCTGGACGGTTGGCCAGACGATCGACTACATGCGCGAGGACACGGAGCTTCCCGAAAGCTTCACCCAGATCTTCGTGATCGACCCGACCTTCCGCTTGCTCGGCACCATCGATCTCGACCGCATCCTGCGCACCAAGCGCTCGGTGAAGATCGAATCGATCATGCGCGAAACCAACCATCCGGTGCCGGCCGAGATGGACCAGGAAGAGGCCGCGCAGGTTTTCGAGCAGTACAACCTGCTTTCGGCCGCCGTCGTGGACGAGAATCAGCGCCTCGTCGGCGTGCTGACCATCGACGACGTCGTCGACGTCATCCAGGAGGAGGCCGAGGAGGACATCATGCGCCTCGGCGGCGTCGGCGACGAAGAACTGTCCGACACGGTCCTGGATACGTCGCGCTCCCGCGTCGTCTGGCTGATGGTCAACCTGTTCACGGCCATGCTGGCCGCCTCCGTCATCGGTCTCTTCGACAAGGCGATCGAGCACATCGTCGCGCTCGCCGTTCTCATGCCCATCGTCGCCGGCATGGGTGGCAATGCGGGTTCGCAGACGATGACGGTGACGGTGCGCGCGCTTGCAACACGCGATCTCGACATCCACAACGCCTTCCGCGTCATCCGGCGCGAGGCGGGCGTGGGCCTCATCAACGGCGCTCTGTTCGGCCTGCTCATCGGTCTTGCTGCCGGCACGTGGTTCCAGAGCGCGGATATCGGCGGCATCATCGCAACTGCCATGCTGATCAATATGATCGCCGCGGCACTGGCCGGGATCTTCATTCCTCTGCTGCTCGACAAGTTCGGCGCGGACCCTGCCGTGTCCTCGGCTGTCTTCGTGACGACCGTGACGGACGTCACCGGCTTCTTCGCGTTTCTCGGCCTCGCCTCATGGTGGTTCGGCATTCACTAGACTGAGGCGTGACGGCGTCGAGGCGCGGAAAACGGCGCCGTCATCGCAGATACCCGTCGATCTGTTCGTGCGCATTGACTTTTACGTAAATGTCGCTCAGGATTTCCGTCTTGCAGATGAGGCACGGTTTGGACAAGTATTATACCATCACAGAACTGACACGGGAATTCGGTGTCTCGACACGCACGCTTCGTTTTTATGAGGACGAAGGGCTGATCCATCCCGAGCGGCGCGGTCGCACGCGCTTCTTCCGCTCGACGGACCGGCATCTGATCAAGGAGATCCTGCGCGGACGGCGGATCGGCTTCAGTATTGCTGAGATCCGGGAAATCATACAGATCTACAAGGAGCCGCCGGGCGAGGCCGGGCAACTCCGCCTGATGATGAAGCGGCTTGAGGACAAGCGCACGGAACTCATCCAGAAGCGCCGCGACATCGAGGAAACGCTCGAAGAAATGAGCAATGTCGAGGAAGCCTGCCTGACACGGCTGGCAGAAATCGGCGTCGGCACCTGATTCCGCCCAATATCGTTACATGATTTTCGCCGCGACAGACGTCTGTCGCGGCGTTTTCTTTTGCGGTGTTACTCCTGCGCCTTCATCGTGCATTGCCCCGCAATGTCGGCGACCCGCGCATCCGTGCGCCCATCGATTAGGCCCCGGTCCAGTGGGTCGAGCAGCTTCTGTTCCACCAGCCTGTCGAGCGTGCAGCCGCAGAAGCGCGTGCAGAAGGCCTGCGTCTGGTCGCCGGTGCAGGTTGCCATGCAGCTGGACTGGAAGGCCGGTCGCGGATCGGGCCGGGGTGCCGGATAGACCATGGCGAAGAGGGCGACCAGCGAGAACAGCAGGGGCTGATGGATGAGGTAGATCGGCAGGCTGTGTCGGCCGGCGAAGGCAAGACCGCGCGCGAGTCTGGTGGACTGACCTTCTGACGGCGCGGCCCGGTCGAGCCATTTCGAGCCGAGCGCGATGCGACCGAGTGCGATTCCGGTCAGGAACGGGGCAAGCCAGGGGAGGAGCGGGACGTAGTCGTTCGACCGTGGCAGCGTTTCCGATAGCCCGACCCACCAAAGCGCCGGCGTATCGAAGAAAGCCGACCGGAGGTAGAGCGGCGCGACGAAGGCCGCGACGGCCGCAACGAGCGTCACCGCGACCGGCAGGCGGAGGAACAGGAGCCCGATCAGGCTTGCCGCCGCGATCGAATGGAGAATGCCGAAGAAGATGAAGCCCGAGGGAAAGGCGAACCATGTGGCGATGCTGATCACGGCAGCGGCAGCGGCGATCTTTCCGAAGCGGATCAGGAACGGGCCACCCCGAAAGCGGGGGAAGTGGCCGAGCACGAGGCTGAAGCCGGCGAGCAGCAGGAAGCTGCTGGCGATACCCCGCGCATAATACTTGAACAGCCCGGTGCCGACGGTTCCCGGCGCGAGATAGCCGAAATATTCCAGATCCCAGGAGAAATGATAGCTCGCCATGGCGAGGATGGCGATTCCGCGAACGACGTCCAGCCAGCCGAGGCGGCGGCGCGCGGGACGCGTCTCTGTCGGTGGCGACGGCGAGGATTCGGAAAACGACTGTGACATCAGTTCGGTACGCGACATGGGAAATTCCCCTAAAACATGCTCGGCGGACGGTGGAGCCGGTAGCGAACCGGAGCATGCAGGATCGGCAGGATGAAAGATTTATGGATTTCAGCCTCTGAAATCATGGCTCCAGCAGCGCATCCCGCGCTTCGGAGAAGAACTGGCGGCGGAAGAGGACGACGATGACGACGCAGGTGGCGCCCATAAGGATATAGGGGCTGACAAACCAGCCAAGATAACCGATCGACAGGAAGATGCTGCGCAGGCCCGCATTGAAGTGCTTGGCGGCAACGACATTCATCCGGATCGCCCGCTCGGCTGCCCGTTCCGCTGAGGCCCGGTCCACCCTTGTTTCCGACAGCATGGGAATGCCGCCGATCAGGATCGAGCAATAGTTGAACAGACGGTAGGACCAACCGAATTTGAAGAAGGCATAGCCGAAGATGCAGGTGAGGCCACCGACCTTGAGCTCGAAGGCCGTGCGGCCACCCTGGAAGACATAGGGAAGGTCGTTGAAGATCGCCTGCGCCTCCATCGCCCGGCCGAGCAGGGCAAAGCAGCCGCCGAGCGCGAAGATGCAGGTGGATGCGAAGAAGGCGGTGCCGGCCTGCAGGCCGGCGATGATCTGGGTGTCGATCATCTTCAGGTCACGATTGAGCGAATTGAGGATCCAGCGGCGCCGGCGCTCGATCATCAGCCGCGACAGGCTCGTCCGGCCGAAGACGGTGCGTCGGTCCGTCACCCAGACATAGCCGCCCCATAGAGCCGCGAACACGAGAAGTGCGATATAATCGACCAGAACCATGCGGCTCTTGTGGCATGCTCGCCCGAAAAAGCAATATGCTGCAAAGCAGGGCGGATCTGCATGTCGCGCGCACCCCACCGGATGTCGGTCGGTCACCGCCCGACGAGGCCGGCAATGGCCTATGGTCGGCCATGAGGAATGCGCAGATCCGGCGCAGATCGGGGTTTCGATGTTTCTTTCGGTTTTCGACGTCTTCAAGATCGGCATCGGCCCGTCGAGCTCCCACACCATGGGGCCGATGTCGGCGGCCAACCGCTTTCTCGAGCTGATCCCGTCCCCGGATTGGCCACGTCCGGCTGGTGCAGCTGTGACCTCCATCACCGCAAGCCTTCACGGCTCGCTCGCCTATACCGGTATCGGCCACGGCTCGGGCAGGGCGGTCGTCCTGGGTTTGATGGGCGAGCGCCCCGACAGGGTGGATCCCGACCGCATGGACGGGATCATCGAGGCCGTCGAGCGGACCGGAGAGATCACGCCGCCGGGTCATCCGACATACCGGTTCCAGCCGAAGATCGATCTGGTCTTCGACAAGAAGGTGCCGCTACCCGGGCATGCCAACGGCATGTCCTTTTCCGCTTTCGACAAGGACGGTCGCCTGCTGCTGAAGCGGATATATTATTCCATTGGCGGCGGCTTCGTCGTGACGGACACGGAACTCGAAGCCATGCGCGCTTCCAAGACCAAGCCGGGCGGCGTCAAGGTGCTCTATCCCTTCGCCAATGCGAAGCAGATGCTGGAGATGGCGGCGCGGTCGGGTCTCTCGATCGCGCAGATGAAGCGCGCGAACGAGGAATGTTCCATGTCGCGCGAGGATCTGGATGACGGCCTCGACAGGATCTGGGCCGCGATGAAAAGCTGTATCGACCGTGGTCTGGCACAGGAAGGCATTTTGCCGGGCGGGCTGAAGGTTCGCCGTCGCGCCGGGATGATCCATGACAAGCTGGAACAGGAGTGGCGTTCCAACAAGGTCAATCCGCTGCTGGCGAACGATTGGCTGAGCGTCTACGCCATGGCCGTTAACGAGGAGAATGCGGCCGGCGGCCGGGTCGTGACCTCGCCCACCAACGGCGCGGCCGGCGTCGTACCGGCGACCATTCGCTACTACCTGCATTTTCACGAGGATGCGGATGACAATGGCATTCGCGACTATCTCCTGACCGCCGCCGCGATCGGTGGCATCATCAAGTTCAATGCCTCGATCTCGGGTGCCGAAGTGGGCTGTCAGGGGGAGGTAGGCTCCGCCTCGGCCATGGCTGCCGCCGGCCTCGCCGCCGTCATGGGGGCGACACCGGAGCAGATCGAGAACGCGGCCGAAATCGCGCTGGAGCATCATCTGGGAATGACCTGCGATCCGGTCGGAGGGCTGGTGCAGGTGCCCTGCATCGAGCGCAACGCACTCGGTGCCGTCAAGGCGGTGACGGCCGCGTCGCTGGCCCTGAAGGGTGACGGCAGCCATTTCGTGCCGCTGGATGCCTGCATCGAAACCATGCGCCAGACCGGTTTCGATATGCATGACAAGTACAAGGAGACCTCGACGGGCGGTCTCGCGGTCAACGTCGTCGAGTGTTGAGAGAGCACGCCTCTTGACGGCGCTGCAGCAACGGTGTTGAACGCGCCATCATGGCCTTGCATCTTCTCAAGCTTTGCGTCGGCGCAACTTCGATCGACGATCTGCGCGATTGGGTCGCCCAACGGGCGCTGAACGCGATGTCCGCCGGCCACGCGCCCCACTCCTTCCACACCACCCGCATGGTGCCGAAGCGGATGGAGGAACTGCTGGACGGCGGCTCTCTCTACTGGGTCATCAAGGGGCAGGTGCAGGCCCGCCAGCGCCTGCTCGACATCACCACCTTCACGGACGGCGAAGGCATCGGGCGCTGCAATCTCATCCTCGGGCCCGAGGTCATCGATACGGATTTCCAGCCAAGGCGCCCCTTCCAGGGCTGGCGGTACCTGACCGAAGCCGACGCACCGCGCGACCTCGCCTCCGAGACGGCCGACATGCCGAGCGAGCTGCGCCGCGAACTGACCGAACTCGGCCTTCTCTGAACAACATCGCCTGAACGGAAACGCCCGCCGGTGGAAACCACGCGGCGGGCGTTTCTTGTTGGCTTCTGAGCCTGTGCTACTTGATCCGAAGTCGTACCGGGCGGCGCGAGGAGGGCGCCGTGACGTGGAGGTGGATCGAAACATCCGGCTGCGTCGAGCGCCAGGCCCGGGCGCCATGGGTGAGAAGCATTCCCACCAGATCCTTGGTTTTCGATCGGGGCTTGGCCCCGAGTTCTGCAATCCGCATGGCCGCCTCGTGGAGCGGATGAAGTCCCCGGCGCGGGGCGCGGCGGACCTTGTTGTCGGGAAGCAGAGGTGCTCCCGAGCCATTCTCATTCATCGACATGACTGACCCCGTTTACGCAAAACAAATCCGAGGAGGAGACCGGCAAAACTGGGACGTGCCGGTGCTCGAAAGACGGGGAAGGTCGGCGTCAACGCCGGCCTGCCCTTAAGCGATCGTTTACTGAGCGGCAGCCCAGCAGGCGAAGCCCTTCTTCTTCAGGGCGGAGCAGGCATTGATGGCCTTGTCCTGGCTGGAGAAGCCGCCGAAGCGGGCGCGGTAAAGCTGGCTGCTGCCGCTGGAGACGGCGACGGTGAAGGGCTTTGCGGCAGACAGTGCCTTGCCGCCCTTTTCCTTGGCATTGCCGAGAAGGGTCATGGCCTGGCCCTTGTCCGGCGTTGCGCCGATCTGGATGATCCAGCCGGAAGACGGTGCAACGACCTCGTCTTCGGTAACAGGCTCGGAGACCTTCTTGGCAACGGAATTGGTAACCTGACGGTCGATCGTGGCGTTGGTGCCGAGGGAGGCGAGCTTCTGGCTCTGGGCTTCCAGCGTGTTGGGCTTGGCGGCGAGAACCGGGTTGGCGCTGACCTTGGGTTCGGCGGCGTAGGCGACTTCGACGCTGCGGGTCGTTTCTTCGCTATAGCGTGCGCCAGGCAGAGGACCGCTATTGGGCAGGTTGAAGCTGCCGCCGGTGACGGCTGCCGTCGAGACGGGGCGCTGTTCGGTTTCCGAAAGGGTCGGCGCATCCTGCGTTTCCGCAACCAGATTGCCGCTGCCGCTGCGCGAGGCTGCCGGCATGTACTTGGCAACGAGAGCCCGCATCTGGGCGTCGCGGGCGCCGCCCGACTTGCCGCCGAGCACGACACCGACGATGCTGCGGCCATCGGCCTGGGCCGAGGTCACGAGGTTGAAGCCGGCTGCACGGGTATAGCCCGTCTTGATGCCGTCGACGCCGCGGACATTGCCGAGAAGCCGGTTGTGGTTGCCGATGACCTGTTTGCCGAAGCGGAAGCTGCGGGTCGAGAAATAGCTATAATACTGCGGAAAATGCTGGCGGAGTGCCATGCCGAGGCGTGCCTGATCGCGGGCCGTCGTCATCTGCCGGTCGTTGGGCAGGCCGTTGGCATTGCCATAGGTGGTGCGCGTCATGCCGAGTGCACGGGCCTTGCTGGTCATGATCCGGGCGAAGCGGTCTTCCGAGCCGCCGAGAAGCTCGCCCAGTGCCGTTGCAGCGTCGTTGGCGGAGCGCGTAACGAGCGCCTGGATGGCCTGCTCGACGGTGATCGTCTGGCCGGCGCGCACGCCGAGCTTGGATGGTGGTTCGGCAGAGGCCTTCTTGGAGAAGGGAACGGGTGTATCCTTGCGGACCTTGCCGGCTTCCAGCGCTTCGAAGGTGAGGTAGAGGGTCATCATCTTCGTCAGCGAAGCGGGATAGCGCAGGCTATCGGCATCTTCGCTGTAGAGCACCTTGCCTGTCTTCGCATCGACGACGATGCCGGCGTAATTGGCTGCCAGGGCAGGTGCTGCGAAAACACAGACCGCCACGACGGAGGCAACGATCATACGTGAAGCCGCTTTGAAGAATGGGGTCGGCTGACGCTCGGTGGAACCGTTCAATGTTGGCATGGACACTACGCTTCTCTTCATTCTCAGATCAAAAATTGTCGTCCGGGCATCGCCCCCCTACGGACGACCGTTCTCCGGACTTTATCCTCACAGCGTTACCAATCGGTTTATGATGAAGGATTGGTTTCGAAATCGGCACAGATGCCGTGCTGATCATCGTCAGCGAACCAGCTTCGCCTCGACGAAACGGAGAACAGCCTCGTCGATGGCGCGCCATTGTGGCAGCAATTGGCTGGAGAACCGGTAAAGCACGACAAGGTCCTGGCCCGCGTGAACATCGCGCTGGCAGTCCGCACTGGTCGCAAGCTCCGCACGTTCCGGCAGGATGCAGCGAACGCCGTAATCTCCAGCGGTCCCTGCGGTGCCGGAAGGTCCGGTAAAGAAGATTTCCGCGCCGTAGCCGGATCCGGCCTTCATGCGGTGCGCCGTCAGCCCCGCAGGCCCTACAGACGGGTTTCCTTCGAACAGATGCCTGTAGATCGGGCCGATCCGGCCCGACATATCCCGTGACATGGTGCTCTGGGAGATCTGCAGGAAGAGCAAGCCGTCCGTGCGTGTGACATCGTTGAAACGGTTCCGCGTCTCGTCGCTATAGCCCTGCATCTCCGGCCATGTCGCATAGATGTCGACACGCTCGGCAGCGCCCGTCTGGCGTTGCTCGGCAAAGCGGATGTGGTTGGAAGGCAGGCGCAGGTGATCCGTGCCGATCACGATATTGTTGTCGTCCGTGCTGGTGGTGTTGCCGCCAAGCGCAAGCGTCGTTCCTATGCGCTCACCACCGACGCAGATCGCGACCGTCAGGCCGGCGAGCAGTCCGAGCATCAGGCCGGCGCGCAGGAGAAGGCGCGAGCCCGGATGCCCGAGGGCAGGGCCGGATGCTCCGGATGGTGCAGCGAGCTCTGATGAAGTGGTCATCCGATCGTCCCAGCATCCCTCCCGGCGCGGCGCGCGCCTGTGTCGTGTCGACACAGGATCGATGGGCACGGATGAACGAACCGCAAATCGATACGGGCTCAGGCTGGGGCAAGAAGGTTAATTTTACGTAAATCCCATGTACCGCGAACCGGGCATGAAAAAGGCCGGCTCCGGGGACAGCGGAGCCGGCCGAGAGGGCCGCCGGTGACGGGGATCACCATGCAGACCCAAACTCAGGGTCGTAAAGAGTAAGCGTCGTCGCTGCGTTGTGCCTACTGGGTCCGGACGCTGCCGACCGCCACAGCGCGGCCGTCCTGAAGCTTGACCCACCGGCCGGCATTGTCCACCGCCTGGCGCTTCAGGTAGGTGTATTCCGTATCCGACCAGATCAGCACCTTGCTGCGCATGTTGTCGAGAATGAAGTCGCCACGGTCCGTGCGCACGGTCAGCACGGCATGGCCATCGCCATTCGGCTGGAGCACGACGGTGATCAGGAGGTTGCCCGGCGCGATGCCGGCCTGCATCAGTTCGCGACGCTTCAGGAGAACGTAATCCTCGCAGTCGCCGACCGTATCCGGGTAGGCCCAGTGCTCTTCGACACCGTAGATTTCCTTGTCCGTCATCGGCGTGATCTGTTCGTTCACGTCGTAATTGACCTCGAGAATGGTCTTCCAGGTCTCGCGCGTCAGCGTCAGCGGTGCGGCCTTGGTCGGGTTGGCGCGGCATTCGTCCGGTGCCGTGCGGCAGAATTCATAGTGGCCGACAGGCGGGTTGGTCGGGCCCTCGGTTTCCATGTTGGCTGGGAATGCGAATGCGGAGGTCGCCAGGGCGAGAAAGCCGAGTGCGCCGAAGATGCCTGCCTTGAAGCTTTTTGTTTTTGTCATTGTCCGTGTCCCCGTTACAGGCACAGAATGACACGGACCTTTTGACCTCAGCCAAAAATGCGAAGTAAAACAAAGTACAAATACGGATCAATTCAATATAAAAGACGCAGAAAATTAGATTTGTATTTGAGCGGTGTTTGAGGCAATTTTGTTGAAAATTTGAGCCATCCAGGTAAGCGGGAGCCGGCAGCATTTAAGTAAGCTGCTGATCGGATGAGGGAAAATGGTAAATGCCGATAGGCCTATGTCCGCCGGTCGTTCGAGACCATGCGGCGGAAGCGCGTACTTTCTAGAGAAAGCTCACGTCCAGTAACGGGAAACAGGCCGTATTTTTGTTCATGATCTGGTTAGGATAAACTGGAAAGACCATTTTCCGTCTTTTCATGGGCACATCATCCGCAGCGATGAGAGATACCCGCAACGGCGCGTCGAATCCCTATCGGTCGACAGGCGGCGCACGATCGCAGAGCGCGTGGTTCGAACGCGCGCGATACGAAGACGGACGACATCCATCGGATGTCGATGAGAGAGAGTTTTAGAGAAATTCGCGCAGCGTATCGCGGGACTGGACGCCCAGGAACTCGATGGCGACGCCTTCCTGGAAGTGACGCACGATGCGTCCGCGCATGTTGCCGAGCAGCATGGGCGTGCCGAGTTCGAAACGGAATTCCGTATCGACGGCGGCGCCGGAGAGCGAAAGGTCGATGATGCGGCAGGCGTAACGCGTACCGTCTTCCAGCGTGATATCCGTATGGGTCTTGCGCGGCGCCAGTCGGTCGTGGCGTCGGTCTTCCGGCAGGCCGAGCTCGTGCTTGTTGGCAATCCAGGTCAGCTGGGCCGCAAGCTTGTCGCGCTTGCGCTCGGTCGCGTTGATGCGGACCGTGAAGGAGCCGTCGGCCAGCCGCGATACCAGGCCTTCGATGCGGCCGACGTGATCGACATAGGCAATCACACGTTCGCCGATCCGCGGACGCGCGGTCGTTGCGAGGAAAACGTCGCCGGGCGACATTTCCGTCGCAACACAATCATATTCGTCATGACTGGCCAGCATCAGGCGGCCACTGAGGTTCACGGTGACGCGCTGAAACGCGCCTTCATCATGCGGCTTCGACGTCGCGGCTTGAGATTGATTGAAATTGAACATTGCGACGCGCCCATGGACCTTGCGTCATCACGAATACTAGACACGGGTTAATAGAGTCTTCGAATGCAACCTTATCGACCCTTGCCGCCGTCCATGACCGAGAGGTGCATGACCCGGGCGATCACCTGCCGAAGCGCCGAATCGCGCGTCTGTGACGCGAAGCTGCGCGCGACCGTTGCACGCGCCGCGACCTCGGCCATGGGCGCGTTCCGATCCGGATAGTTGATGTGATCGAGCGAGAGAAAGGGCAAAGGGCGAGCGCCGATCCAGACTGGTCGCGAGAGGGGTGTCAGCGAGCCGAAGATCCGGTCGGTCCGGCCATCGCGTGACCGGAGCGGCAGAAGGACAAGTTCCATATCCAGTTGCTCGCCCTGCGCCGTCGTGCCGGATGCGGTGATTACGGCGGGTTCACCTGCGAGCATGACCCGGCGCGTGACCGCGGACAGCTCTTCCATGTCGGAGGCAGACCAGAGGCTGTCGAGCCGTGCGCCGCGCAGTTCGCGCACGAACAGGGAGCAGAGGCGCGTACCCGCCAAGCGGAATCGGGGAGACTCCACGCGGCCATGCGTTGCCTCGGCGTCCTCGAGGATGAAGACATCCGGCAGGGCGTGACGGATCGCGCCGGGATCCAGCTGATCGCGGCACGGAATGCGGCCGTTGCTGCGAAGGCTCTGCCAGTACCGGAAAATGTCGGCGGATGTGCGCGTCTTCATGTGGATCGTCCCGCTTTGGTGCACAAGCGTCCCGCATCGGAGCGACGGGGGACGTATTGGCGCTTTGCAGGGATAGCCTCGCAATTCCCGTGCCACAGAGGATGTTAAGGATAATGAAGCGTTTCGATCATGGGGAGGTTGGGGGACGGAGAGAAGGGCCAATGGTGAACGATACGTCCCCTTCCGTACGGACTTGTCCAAGCGAGAGAGCAGTGCTTGCCAGCTGCAGTCGGGCAGGGGATAACCGCCGCTCGCATCCGACGATCGAAAGCATATTGCCATGACCGACCAAGACAACGTGCCGCCGCCCGGCACGCCGCGACATTCCGGAGTTCACACGAGTGACGGACGCGCCACCGCGGGAGGGGATACGGCGCAGCCGAACCTGCAAGGTGCCAGCGATACGGACGGGCAGGCTACGGACCGTCCGAGCGAAGCCGGATATGATCCGGTGCCACCCGCGCTTGAAACAGCCGCTCGCGAGCCGGCCTTCAACCTACCATCGAGCCTCGTCTGGATCCTGACGGTTCTTGTCGTCATCCATGCCGTGCGCATGTATCTCCTCTCGGTCGAGATCGATGACGAGCTGATCTTCAATTTCGCCTTCCTGCCCGCCCGCTACGATCATGCGCTCTCGGAGCAGGGCCTCGCATGGCTCTGGACGCCGGTCACCTATTCCTTCCTGCACGGGTCCTGGGAACATCTCATCTTCAATGCCTTCTGGATGCTCGCTTTCGGCGCGCCGGTCGTTCGCCGGATTGGCGCCGGCAGACTGGCAGTCTTCTGGTGTCTTTCCGCCATCGCGGCTGTCGGGCTGCACCTCGCGCTTCACTGGGGCGACATGACCGTTGTCATCGGTGCTTCCGGCGTCGTCGCCGGCCTGATGGGGGCGGCCGCTCGGTTCGTCTTCTCGCCAAGCGGCCGCATCAGCCGCCAGTTCGCCCATCGCAACCCGCGCCTCAGCATAAGGGAGGCGCTGTCCAATCGATCGGTCCTCTTCTTTGCCGGCGTCTGGTTTGCCACGAACCTTCTCATCGGCCTCGGCCTGTTCACGCTGGATGGTGGTGCCGGCATCGCCTGGGAAGCGCATATCGGTGGCTTCCTCTTCGGCTTCCTGTTCTTCGGCCTGATCGACCCACCGACCGGATATGACGAGCGCGTGCAGCAGGACTGAAGGCCCGACCTGAAATTTCGGTCTCCTGCATTTCCGTTTTCGCGACGGATGGAGTATTCTCCGCCTGCGTCAAACTGTCTCAGGCGCATCGGAAACGGGAGGTTTCGAATGACGGTGAAGAGGATACTGGACGAGAAGGGCCGCAAGGTCGTGACCATCGCACCGGACATGGCGGTGCGGGACGCCGTCGCGCTTCTTGCCGAAAACCGGATCGGGGCTATCGTGGTACTCGATGAGGCGCAAGCGATTACCGGTCTGCTGGCAGAGCGCGACGTGGTCGCCGCCGTCGCGCGGTATGGCGCCGAATGCCTCGACCGAACCGTGGCAGAGGTCATGTGCCGGGATGTCCACACCTGCGAAGAGGAGATGGAGATCGAGGCTGTGATGGAAATTATGAACAGTCGCCGCGCCCGTCACCTGCCTGTCGCCCGCAATGGCCGCCTCGTCGGCATCGTCTCGATCGGCGATGCGGTACGCAGCCATATCCGCGCGATCGAGCATGAGACCCGCGAGATCAAGGCCTATATTGCCGGCTGACTCCGTGAACGGGAGGCCGTCGCACGCGATCAGCGCAGCACGGTCTCCTGCAGGCGCTTGAGTTCGGTCAGGCGGTTCTTGGTTTCGACATAGCCGCGATCGATCGCCTCGCCGGCACGGTGGAATTCCGACAGGCCGATATCACTGAGCTTTGGATGCAGCGACAGATCCGGCGGATCGCCGGCGAGCTTTGCGCGGGAGATGCGGTCCTGGATGACGTTGAAGGCCTGAACCATGACGCTGGTCATCCCGAGGCGCGCGACGGGCGTCGCCGTCTGCTGGGGTTCGGGATGGGCGACGGGATCGCCGGCCCGCAGCTTGATGACGGCCGAACGACCATAGAGATCGTACTGCAGATTGACGGCCACCACGAGCGGCTGCTCGTAGGCGCGGCACACCGACACCGGAACCGGGTTGACCAGTGCGCCATCGACCAGCATGCGGCCGTTGCAGCGGATCGGCTCGAAGATGCCGGGCAGGGCGTAGGATGCCCGCAAGGCCGTGATCAGCGACCCTTCCGTAAGCCAGACCTCATGCCCGGACTTGATGTCGGTGGCGATGGCGACGAAGGGGCGACCGAGATTTTCGATCAGCACATCGTCGAGATGTTCCTGCATGCGCTTGGTCAGCCGCAGACCGCCGAAGAGCCCGCCGCCGCCGATGGCGAGATCCAGCAGTCCGGCAATGCGCCGCATCGTCAGAGATCGGGCGAAGGCCTCCAGTTCGTCCAGCTTGCCCGCGAGATAGCAGCCGCCGACGAGGGCACCGATGGAGGTGCCCGCGATCATCCCAACGGGAATGCCTTCCTCGTCCAGCGCGCGCAGCACGCCGATATGCGCCCACCCGCGGGCAGCGCCGCCGCCCAGCGCAAGCGCGATCCGTGTTTTTTCCGGAGCGACGGTCAAGGTCTGGCCGGTTCCTTCCTGCTTGTGGCGGACAGGCGCGCTGCCCATACCGTCATGCGGTGCCGGATTTTCCGCACCCGTTCCATGTCGAGAGAATGTCCAGTTCAGCATGGGGCACCTGTCCACCAAAACGGCCCAGCCTAACCGAAGACATTGGCCTATCCTGATTCATTACAGCGCCAACTGCGTTGAAACTTCGTTTAACGCCGCAAGAACTGTCTCAAATAAAAGCAGATGCTCATTTCTTGTCGTAGATCGTATCGGGATCGAAGTGCCTGATATCGTCGCGGACGGTGAGCGTCACTGCACCATCCGCTATGTCCACGGAGCGGTAGAAGCACGAGCGCCGTCCCGTGTGGCACGTCGCATCGTGGCCTGCGACCTTGACCCTCAGCCACACGGCATCCTGATCGCAGTCCGTCCGCAGTTCGACCACCGTTTGAAGATTGCCCGACGTTTCGCCCTTTTTCCAGAGCGCCTTGCGGGAGCGACTATAGTAATGCGCGATGCCGGTTTCGACGGTGAGCGCCAGCGCCTCTGCGTTCATGTGCGCCACCATCAGCAGCATCCCGTCTTCCGCATCCGTCACGACAGCCGTCACCAGCCCATGCGAATCGAACCGGGGCGTGAAAGCGAGCCCTTCTTCGACCTTGGTATGATCGGACGATGGCTGGGCAAAAACGAGAGACATGAAAGGAACTCCGGCTGAATCGAACACGCGCGCTCCGTGGATACGCGTCATTCATAGATTTTACAGCCTGCCAGCGAGCGCGACAATGGCACCCGACGAAGACGGGGCCAAACATGAAGAGGGCCGGCCCGCGTTGCGCGGCCAGCCCTGTCTTCGTTCCGCGTCAATGAGGTATCAGCGAAACCCGCGCACCATCGACAGGAAGCGTGCCTGCTCGGCCGCATCCGTCTTGAACGCCCCGGTAAACGTCGTGGTCAGGGTGGTCGAACCCTGTTTCAGCACGCCGCGCATGGCCATGCACATATGCTCGGCCTCGATCATCACGGCCACGCCACGCGGGCGCAGCGTTTCGTTGATCGCACCGGCGATCTGCGCTGTCATGGTTTCCTGCGTTTGCAGCCGGCGACCGAAGATATCGACGACGCGGGCGATCTTGGAAAGGCCGAGAACGCGGCCTTCCGGCAGGTACGCGACATGCGCGTGGCCGACGACCGGCAGCATGTGATGCTCGCAATGCGAATGGAAGGGGATGTCCTTTACCAGCACGATATCGTCGAAACCGGCGACTTCCTCGAAGGTGCGGCCCAGCACGTCCTCTGCAGCGAGATCGTAGCCGGAGAAGAGTTCCTTATAGGCTTTCACCACGCGCTTCGGCGTATCGATCAGGCCTTCGCGCTGCGGATCGTCGCCGGCCCAACGCAGGAGAACACGAACGGCGTCCTCGGCTTCCTTCTGCGACGGCCGACCGTCGACGTCCGTTTGCGACGGAAAATTCTTCACGATGGCATCCATGATGGCCTCTGCTGCGTGGCGCGTAGCTTGACGTTGATCTTTACGGACAACTCGCCACTCACCGGTCGCCTGTGCATGTCGTCAGGCTTCGGCTGCCGTTGGCGGGCTCCGGGGCTTTGCGGAAAGAGAGGTCAAGGCTCTCTCCCGTTCGGCACGGTTCCCCAAACAACAGGCGACAGCAGCGGCTCTGCCCTGTCGCCTTTTCCGTCGCTACCATATAATATATGCCAAGGTGTGTAAAAGAGCCCGACGCGACGCCCTGGTTCTTTTTTCCGCTATGGTGGAGAAAATCCTCCGCCTGCTTCTTATATCCACGCGAAATCATATCGATTGCCCGTTCGACCTGCGGACGGACCTGCCAGCGGGATGGCCGTATCATGGATGACATCTACAACAGCCGCATTCTCGAATTCGCCGGAAACATTCCCCGCAGCGGGCGTCTCGATCCGGCGGACGCCGAGGCCTCCGCGCATTCCAAGCTTTGCGGATCCAAGGTCAAGGTGACCATCCGCTTGGCCGACGGCCACATCACGGATTTCGCCCATGACGTCAAAGCCTGTGCACTGGGGCAGGCCTCCTCCTCGATCATGGCGCGCAACATCGTCGGCGCGAGTGTGGAAGAGGTGCGGGCCGCACGCGAGGCGATGCTCGCCATGCTGAAGGCTGACGGCGAGGGACCGGACGGCCGGTTCGCCGACATGCGCATCCTGCGGCCGGTCAAGGATTACAAGGCCCGCCACGCCTCGACCATGCTGACCTTCGATGCGGTCGTGGATGCGATCGGACAGGTCGAAGCGGCCCGGTCGGCAACGTCGGAACGGCAAAAGGCGAGCGTCTGACCATGTGCGATGGCAAGGCCGAATGCCGACACGAGGCCAGGCAACCCGGCCCGTATCGCGGCCGCAACTGGCGGGGGCCATTCCCACGGACGCCGGGACGCCTTGCCGGCATGGCGCTGATCCGGCTTTATCAACTCACGCTATCGAGCTTCATCGGTCATGGCTGCCGTCATATCCCGACATGCTCGGAATATGGCTATGAGGCGATCGCCCGCCATGGCCTCTGGCCCGGCGGCTGGATGACGCTCTACCGGATCGCCCGTTGCGGCCCGGGCGGCAAGGGTGGGCTCGATCCGGTGCCGCCCCACCTTGGCGGTAGATTGCGTTGGCTGGCGCCCTGGCGCCGCTCTTCCTAAGGTCGGGTCGCGATCCTCACCTCTTTCCACGTGCCGAAAATGCCTTTATACCGCGCGCGTTCATACACAAGACCGTTTGCGCCCGCGCCCCGGCCGCCCCCGGTCTCATTCATCGCATTCCCCACCCGCATTCGTTGGCGGGACTGGATAGGAGAAACAGCATGTCCGTTGCCCTCACATTCCCCGATGGCTCCATTCGCGAATACGCGCCCGGCACGACCGGCCGCGAGGTCGCCGAGTCGATTTCCAAGTCGCTGGCCAAGAAGGCCGTCGCCATCGCGCTCGACGGCAAGCTGCGCGACCTGTCCGATCCGGTCGAGAACGGCCGCCTTGAAATCGTCACCCGCGAAGACCCGCGCGCGCTGGAACTGATCCGCCACGATGCCGCCCACGTCATGGCGGAGGCCGTGCAGGAGCTCTGGCCCGGTACGCAGGTGACGATCGGACCGGTCATCGAGAACGGCTTCTATTATGACTTCGCGAAGGCCGAGCCCTTCACGCCCGACGATCTGCCGAAGATCGAAAAACGGATGAAGGAGATCATCCAGCGCAACAAGCCTTTCACCAAGGAAGTCTGGCCACGCGACAAGGCCCGTCAGGTATTTGCCGACAAGGGCGAGGCCTACAAGGTCGAACTGGTCGATGCGATCGCCGAAGGGCAGGACCTGAAGATCTACTACCAGGGCGACTGGTTCGACCTCTGCCGCGGGCCGCATATGGCATCCACGGGTCAGATCGGTACGGCCTTCAAGCTGATGAAGGTGGCCGGCGCTTACTGGCGCGGCGACAGCAACAATCCGATGCTGACCCGCATCTACGGCACGGCCTGGCACAGCCAGGAAGACCTCGACCACTATCTGAACGTTCTCGCCGAAGCCGAGAAGCGCGACCACCGCAAGCTCGGCCGCGAAATGGACCTGTTCCATTTCCAGGAAGAGGGACCGGGCGTTGTCTTCTGGCACGGCAAGGGCTGGCGCATCTTCCAGACCCTCGTCGCCTATATGCGTCGCCGTCTCGCCGGCACCTATCAGGAGGTCAACGCACCGCAGGTTCTGGACAAGTCGCTGTGGGAAACGTCCGGCCACTGGGGCTGGTACCGCGACAACATGTTCAAGGTGACGGTCGCTGGCGACGATACGGATGACGATCGCGTCTTCGCGCTCAAGCCGATGAACTGCCCGGGCCACGTGCAGATCTTCAAGCATGGCCTGAAGTCCTACCGCGAACTGCCCATCAGGCTTGCGGAATTCGGCAACGTCCACCGCTACGAACCCTCGGGCGCGCTGCACGGGCTGATGCGCGTGCGTGGCTTCACGCAGGACGATGCGCATGTCTTCTGCACTGACGAGCAGATGGCCGCCGAATGCCTACGCATCAACGACCTGATCCTCTCGGTCTATGAGGATTTCGGTTTCGACGAGGTTGTGGTCAAGCTCTCCACGCGCCCGGAAAAGCGCGTCGGTTCCGACGAACTCTGGGATCGCGCCGAAAGCGTGATGACGGATGTGCTGAAGACCATCGAGGCGCAGTCGGAAGGCCGCATCAAGACCGGCATTCTGCCGGGCGAGGGCGCCTTCTACGGTCCGAAGTTCGAATATACGCTGAAGGACGCCATCGGCCGTGAGTGGCAGTGCGGCACGACGCAGGTCGACTTCAACCTGCCGGAACGCTTCGGTGCCTTCTACATCGACAGCAACTCGGAAAAGACGAAGCCCGTCATGATCCACCGCGCCATCTGTGGTTCGATGGAGCGGTTCCTCGGCATTCTCATCGAGAACTTCGCCGGTCACATGCCGCTGTGGGTCTCGCCGCTGCAGATCGTCGTCGCCACCATCACCTCCGAGGCCGATGCCTATGGCGAGGAAGTGGCCGAACTCCTGCGCGAGGCTGGCCTTACGGTCGAGACCGACTTCCGCAATGAGAAGATCAACTACAAGGTCCGCGAACACTCGGTCACCAAGGTGCCGGTCATCATCGTCTGCGGTAAGCGGGAAGCGGAAGAGCGCACCGTCAACATCCGCCGTCTCGGCAGCCAAGCCCAGACGCCGATGACGCTCGATGACGCCATCACAAGCCTGGTGGACGAGGCGACACCGCCAGACCTTCGCCGTAAGGCAGAGGCCAAGAAGGCACGCGCTGCCGCCGCTGCGGTCTGATCGTCTCGACGGACAATAAGCAAAAAGCCGGGCCTCAGGGTCCGGCTTTTTGTCATTTCACCAGGTGCGTGTTGCCAGCTCAATCCTGAGCGCTGGCAGGCGCGACGGCTGCGGACTGGGCGCCCGGTTGTGCCGCCGTGTTCGACAGCAGCACCTCGACATCGGCATTCACGCCCGCCGTCACGGTGAAGTCGCGCTGGTAGATCTTCTCGTTGTTGCGGGCGACGGCGCTATAGTCGCCTTCGGCCAGCACAAGCGTGGGAAAGGCGCCGACGCTTTCGCTGACCACGTCGCCGGATGCGGTCAGGATCGACCAGGCTGTATCGGCGATCGCCTCGCCGCCGGGCTCCGCGACCAGTTTCAAGGTCAGTTTGGCGGCCCGGTGCTGAATCGTCGCTTCGGTCAGTTTGCCCGCTTCCACCTGGATATCGGCACGGATAACCGCGTTCACGGACCCGTAATTCGAAACGACGTGATAGGTGCCGGTGTTCAGCCGCACGACGGTGCTGGGCTTCACATCCGCTACCACCAGCGCCCGCTCGCCGTCTCCCTTCACATCGGAAGAGAAGATCGAGAAGGAAAGCTCGCCCTGCGGGATACGAACATCCGCGCCCGAGACGGCGTTGAGCGTGACGCCGCCTGCGTCGAGCACCAGTACCTGCCGTTCAAAGCTGCCGGTTTCCGCAACGCGGATCTTGCGTGTGGCGCCGGCACGCCCGAAGGCGACGTTGACGAAATATTCGCCCGGCACCAGCTGAAACGCGGCCGAACCGCCCTGCGACGTCGCGACCAGCGGCAGTTTGCCGTCGGAGCCGGGGATGGGGCTGAACACGCGCCACGTCAGGCCCTGCTCCACGGCACCGCCCTTGTCCTTGAGAAGTGCCTCCAGCCGCACGTCGCGGGTGGTCGGTCCGTGCGCGGCTTCGCTCGGGATGACCGGGCTGAAACTGTTCAGCTTGGGCATCTTCGTCGGTGCGGAGATCGACGGAAAGCTCTTGAAAGGATCGTCCTGAACGTCCTGCGCCCATGTGCTGCCAGCCGTGCCGCCAGCTGCGCCGAAAGCAATCAGGGCAGCAAGGGCAAGGCCCGGGCGAGGGGCCGGGGGCAGGCAGCGAAGAAGAGCCGGGTAACGCATGATACGGTTGACTTCCTGACGAGGTGGCTCCACTTGAGACGCCGGTATGGCGAATTCGTGGCTACCGGCAATGGACCTCACCTGCGGCAACCTACTGCATAATGTGCAGGACCGGTACAGGGTTGCGCAAGGTTAAAGCATCTCCGTTGTGCATATCGGTATGCGGCGCCACGCTCGGGCCTTCGTGCCAAGGCATTCCGGCCGGCGGATGACGTCGGCAGCAGACGACATTCCGGCATGCGACGGCCTCCGTCGCAGGACCGCTTCCGTGAAAGTGACCGACATGACGACGGCTCCCGGCCTCAAGGACTACCTCGCAACGCGCCGCTCCATCCCCGCCTTTCAGATGTGCGAACCCGGACCCGGGCAGGCGGAGATCGAGGAGATGCTGACGCTTGCCTCGCGCGTTCCCGATCACGGCAAGCTCGCGCCGTGGCGCTTCATCGTCTATCGCGGCGAAGAACGTGGCCGTATCAGCGCGGACCTTGCCCGCCTGGCGCTGGAAGCGAAGCCGGATCTCTCCGAGGAGATGATCAAGGTCGAGAACACGCGGCTGACCCGCGCGCCGGTCGTCGTCGCCGTCGTCAGCACGGCCGCGCCGCATGCCAAGGTGCCGGAGTGGGAGCAGATCATGTCGGCCGGTGCCGTCTGCCTCAACCTGCTGATGGCCGCCAATGCGCTCGGCTATTGCTCGAACTGGCTGAGCGAGTGGTTCGCGTTCGATCAGCGCGCCTTTCCGGTTCTCGGCATTCGGGACAATGAGAAGGTCGCCGGCTTCATCCATATCGGCTCGCCGCAGGTGCCGCCGACGGAGCGTCCGCGTCCGGCGCTTTCCGATATCGTCACCTGGGTCGGCAGCGACTCGTAAAGGCTCTGTGATGTTCTATCCGACCGACACCAACGCTCACGGCCTGCCGCACGATCCGTTCAAGGCCATCGTCTCGCCGCGACCGATCGGCTGGATCGGTACGCGGGCAAAGGACGGCAGCTTCAATCTCGCGCCCTATTCCTTCTTCAATGCCATCTGCGATGTGCCGAAGATGGTGATGTTCTCGTCTTCGGGGTGGAAGGACACGGTCCGCAACATTGAGGAGACCGGTGTCTTCACCGCCAGCTTCGTCAGCCGAGACCTTATCGACCCGATGAACCGCTCGTCGGCCCCGTTGCCGCATGGGGAAAGCGAGTTCGCCGCCGCCGGTCTGACGCCGGTCGATGGAAACCTCGTCGAGGCACCGTTCGTCGGCGAGGCCTATGCTGCGCTCGAATGCCGGATGACGGAGATGTTCCGGCCTAAGACCTTGTCGGGCGAGCCCGCCGAAAACCATGTGGTCATCGGGCAGGTGGTCGGTATCCACATCCGCGAGGAAGCCCTGCGAGACGGTCGCTTCGACATGGCGAAGGCGCGTCCGGTCGGCCGGCTCGGCTACATGGACTATGCCGACGCCGGCGATGTCTTCGAACTGGTTCGCCCGAAGCGCTGAGCTGTATAGTCGGACGCCCTACTTAGAAGCGTCAGTCCGGGCGGCCGTCTTGCCCCAGCGCCATCCATTGCGCCGCCGTCCGCACGAGCACGTTCCGGAACCCATAATCCAGCGCGGCATCGCGCAGGCGCTCCAGCGCATCCCCATCGATTTCGCCCGAGGGAAGAGACCAAAAGCAGGGTACGCCGGCGCTCGCAGCCTGCAGGATCATGTAGCCACGCGCCATGATGACAGCCGGGAATGTGGACCGAGCAGCCTTCGCCGGCAGGCCGAGGGCATCGGCAAGTGCGTCCTCGTCCAGCACCAGCGCGATCAGACGAACTGACGCGCCGGACAGGTGTTCTGTACCGAGGAAACTCGCCGGCGACGTGCCGAAGACGGCAACGATCGAAAGACTGCCGGCCGCAAGTCCGGCTTCCGCCTCGATCACCCCGAGCGCAACGTCTGCCGCCTGCAGATCGGCGCGTCCCCGACAGTCTGGCAGCAAAATCCCATCCGGGCGGAGGGTTTCGAAAACGGCTGTGGCATCGTCTCGCTCGAGCGCATCGAGGCTGGCCTCAAGGAGCAGACGCTGCGGGCGCGGTGTGGGAACAGGGTCCTCCAACCCGATCACGACGGCGAAGGCTGCCTCCGGTGGCGTGTCGCCCGGGGCCAGTCGCACGATCGGACCGGTTTCGCTGGCGTTAATCGACATGGTGAACCAATCTTAAACGTTTCGCATCTAACGTGACGACATCAGCATCTGTTCGTTTTGCGTAGTGGGGCGTCGGTGATCATACAAGCATTTCTTCGCTGGGTCGAAACCGCCAAGGCAACGGACCGCGCTCGCGCCGCCAGCGCCCTGGCGCGCGCCTATTGTGCGAAGGATGGCGACCGGATCGACCGGCATGCCGCCGATATGGCGATGACCTTTCTTCTGGACGATCCCTCGCCGAAGGTGCGTCTGGCCCTTGCCGAAGCGCTGGCGTCGGCGAGGGACGCCCCACGTCCGATCATTCTGTCGTTGGCCGAAGACCAGCCGGAGATCGCCTTCGCCGTCGCCACCCGCTCCCCCGTTCTCTCCGATGACGACCTGATCGATCTCGCGGCGCGCGGAACGCCCGAGCTGCGCGCCTTCATCGCCTCCCGCAGAACGGTGTCTCGCACGGTGGCGGCTGCCATCGGCGAGATCGGCGGCGTGCCGGAGGTCGTGATCCTCCTCGAAAATTCCTCGGCCGACCTGTCGCGCCGAACCCTGAAGCGTCTCGCGGACCGTCATGGAGATGTTTGCACCGTGCGCAACATGCTTCTGGAGCGCGAGGATCTGCCGGCCGATGCGCGGCAGGTTCTGGTCGAGCATGTCGGTACCGCGCTCAACGGCACGGCCTTCCTTCAAGCCGTGGTCGGCACCGAACGCCTGCAACGCGTGGCCCGACAGGCCTGCGAAACCGCCGCCATCGACATGGCAGGCGAGGTCGCGGACGTGGATATCAAGGCCTTGATCGCGGAACTCCGCGTTACCGGACGCCTGACGCCCGCTTTGCTGGTCAACGCGCTCTGCCATGGCCGCATCGACTTCTTCGCCGCCGCCATCGTAGACCTGACCGATGTTGGGGAAAAGCGGGTGCGCTCCATTCTCTCCGACGGGCGCACGCAAGCGCTCCAGGCTCTGTTCGAATCGGGCGGTCTCGGTCGCGAGATCGGCGCGCTCTTCGCGGAGGCCATCCTGATCTGGCGGAGAGAGCGACGGCAGGGCAGCCATCTCCCCGCAGCGTCCATCGCCGCGGTCCTCGTCCATCGCCTCCGCCAGACGCCGGATAGCTCCGGCCTATCGGAATGTGTGGAAAAGCTCGCCATCGCCGAGCAGCGGCGCTTCGCCCGCGATTACGCCCAACTGGCTGCACGACAGGCGGCCTGACACAAGCGGGCTCATCCCATCGGCTTGAGCATACCCCATGTCGAAGGGCTTTTGTCCGGCGAAGAATTCCGATTGCTGACGGGATACTGTAAGGCATGAGGCACGCCGGAAATGGCGAAGGTCATCGCATGCCAAGGAGAACCTCATGTCCGAAACGAATCGGAGCGTCGTCGTCACCGGTGCGGGTGGGTTTCTCGGCCGCCATCTGACGCTGTCCCTTCTGCAGCGGGGCTATGCTGTCTGCGGAACCTTCCGCTCGGCCGTTCGTGGCAAACAGGCGAAGATGGCTCTCGAAGAGATGCACGGGCAGCCCACCGACAATCTCACCATCGCCCTCGCGGATCTGGAATCCGATGACGGTTGGTCGGCGGCGCTGAAGGGCGCCGATGCTCTGTTCCACACGGCCTCGCCCTTTCCGGCAAAGACGCCGGACGATCCACAGGACGTGATTCGGCCGGCTGTCGAGGGCACCCGGCGCGTGTTACGGGCAGCGGCCGACGCCGGTATTCGACGCGTCGTGCTGACCTCATCGATTGCCGCCGTCATGTATGGCGATGGCGTGGCCCCCTATGACGAGGGGAACTGGACGGACGCGGACGGCAAGTTCGCCACCGTCTACTACGCGTCGAAGACGCTTGCCGAGCGCGCCGCCTGGGCCGAGGCCGAAGCGCTGGGTCTCGACCTCACGGTGCTCTGCCCGGGTATGATCCTCGGTCCGATGATCGGAAAGACTGCTGCGACCTCGGTCGGGATCGTGCGCAATCTGCTGAACGGCCGCTATCCCGCCATGCCCAAGTTTTCCGTGCCCGTCGTCGATGTCCGAGATGTCGCGACGGCGCATGTCTTGGCGCTCCAGACGGAGGCCGCGATCGGCGAGCGGTTCATCATCGCCGGGCAGTCGCTGAGCATCGCGGAGATCGTCGCCATTCTCCGCGAGGTCGTTCCGGAGAGAGCGGGCAAGTTGCCCGGCATGACCGTTCCGAACTGGACGGCCAAGGCCGCAGCCTCCATGCATCCCGGCCTTGCCATGATCGTGAAAGAGCTTGGACGCGACAACCGCGTGAACAGTGAGAAGGCACGACGCCTGCTCGGCTGGACAACCCGCCCGGAGCGCGACACCATCGCGGCAACTGCCGCGAGCCTGATCGCGGTCGGCTTGATCGTTTGACTGCAGGCACGTCGAGAGGGCCGTTCGTCGGACGTCAGCGGGCGATTCGCGTTGCAACCCAGGAATAGCCGTCACCCAGATAGTGAACGGGAACGGATATTGCGTGGCGGATCTTCTGCGTGTCCGGCAACACGCCGCGGATCATCGCATAAGCCCGCTGGGGGAGGGGCTGACGCTCTCCAGAGGCGACATCGGCCGGATGTGAAGCGGGTGGTGCGTTCGTAGACGTCGCTGTCGTGGGGGAGGCCGGCGCGGGAGTGGAGGCGAGCGGGGGTGCGGTAGGGGTGACAGTGCTGCTCTCCGCTGCCGTTGCGATTGATGCATCCACCGTCTTCTCGCACATGGCGACGATCACGGGATAACTGGCATTCGAATAGGCGGGGAGCTTTCGCTGGGATTGGTCGTCGCAGGCCGCCACCGTCTCCCATGAGCCCTTCACCGTATCGACATAATGGCACTGGCTGACGCTGTCGTCACATCCGAGAATCGTCATTACGACGAGTGCTGCAGTCACCATGATCTGTCCTGTCTCCTGTTTCGAAGACGATGGTAAACAAATCGTAGCTCGGAATTATGGCGCGAACATTCAAGCTGTTATCGATTTCGCTTCGGCTTTGCCGCAGCATTTGCAAGCCGTGACCGCACACTCTGGATCACTGCCAGAATCAGTATAGAACCGGCTAAAGCAGCTTTTGCGGCTCTTCACCTTGCAGCTTCTCTTTCTCAGGAACCTAAGCCAAGTGACTCTGGACATTCGAAAAGAAACCCCACGCCAACCTGACGTCATCGATCTCCTCAACCAGTCGGACATCTACGCCCAGTCGCTCTATCCGGCGGAGAGCAACCATCTGGTCGATCTCGAGACGCTGGAAAAGCCGGAAGTCTCGTTCTTCGTTGCGCGGCATGACGGCGCCATCATCGGCTGCTGTGCGCTGGTGGCGGCCGGTGATGGCAGCGGCGAGATCAAGCGGATGTTCGTCGATCCGAAGGCGCGCGGCATGCGCGCAGGACGGTCTCTCCTCGACGCCATCGAGCAGACGGCGCGGGACACCGGACTGACGACGGTTCGGCTCGAAACCGGGATCTATCAGCCAGAAGCCATCAGCCTCTACCGCAAGGCGGGCTACCGCGACATCGAGCCGTTCGGAAGCTACAAGCCCGATCCGCTCAGCCTCTTCATGGAAAAGATCGTCGCCTGACCAATAGGGACGGGCGCAGCGCTGCCGATCAGATGTCGAGGTTCTCGGCGAAGACAGCCCGTTCCTGAATGAAGCGGAAACGGGCTTCCGGCTTGGTGCCCATCAGATTGTCCACCGCGTCGCGTGTGCCCTCGAAGTCCACATCATCGATGGAGACCTTGAGGAGCGTGCGCTTTGCCGGATCCATCGTCGTTTCCTTCAACTGCGCCGGCATCATCTCGCCAAGGCCCTTGAAGCGTCCGATCTCGACCTTGCCGCGCCCGGTGAATTCCTTCTCCATCAGCTCGACTCGGTGGATGTCGTCACGCGCATAAAGCGTCCTCGTCCCCTGCGTCATGCGGTAGAGCGGGGGCACCGCGAGATAGAGATGACCGCCGCGAATCAGTTCCGGCATTTCCTGGTAGAAGAAGGTGATCAGCAGCGAGGCGATATGCGCACCGTCCACGTCGGCATCTGTCATGACGATGACGCGGTCGTAGCGGAGATCTTCCTGACGATATTTCGACCGTGTGCCGCAACCGAGCGCCTGCACGAGATCCGAGATCTGCTGGTTTGCGCCCAGCTTTTCGCGGCCCGCGCTGGCGACGTTGAGGATCTTGCCCCGCAGCGGCAGGATCGCCTGGTTGGAACGGTTGCGCGCCTGCTTGGCCGAGCCACCGGCCGAATCGCCTTCGACGATGAAGAGTTCGGCACCGAGCGCCGAGTTCTGTGAGCAGTCGGCGAGCTTGCCCGGCAGGCGCAGCTTGCGCACCGCGCTTTTGCGGGTGACTTCCTTCTCCTTGCGGCGACGGACGCGCTCGTCTGCGCGCTCGATCACCCACTCCAGAAGCTTTGCCGCTTCCTGCGGATTGCCGGCGAGGAAATGATCGAAGGGATCGCGGATCGCGTTTTCGACGATGCGCTGTGCTTCGACGGTGGCGAGCTTGTCCTTGGTCTGGCCGACGAATTCCGGCTCGCGGATGAACACGGACAGCATGCCGGCAGCGGAAATCATCACGTCGTCCGTGGTGACGATCGCCGCGCGCTTGTTCTGCGTCAGGTCCGCATAGGCCTTCAGGCCCTTGGTCAGTGCAATGCGCAGGCCCGCTTCATGCGTGCCGCCCTCGGGCGTCGGAATGGTGTTGCAATAGGAATGAACGATCGAATCGCCGCCGTACCAAGTGACGGCCCATTCGAGCGCGCCGTGGCCGCCGGTCTTCTCCGTCTTGCCGGAAAAGATCTCACGCGTCACCGTGAACTCGGAGCCCATCGTCGCCTTGAGGTAATCCTTCAAGCCGCCGGGGAAATGGAACACGGCCTTGTCCGGCGTGTCCGTACCCTCGACCAGCACCGGATCGCACGACCAGCGGATTTCGACGCCACCGAAAAGATAGGCCTTGGAGCGGGCCATGCGGAAAAGGCGTGCCGGCTCGAATTTGGCGTGAGGGCCGAAGATCTCCGGGTCCGGATGGAAACGCACGCGGGTGCCGCGCCGGTTCTGCACATCGCCCAGTTCCTCAAGGCCGCCCTGCGGGATGCCGCGGGAAAAACGCTGGCGATAGAGGCGCCGGTTGCGCGCGACTTCCACTTCCAGCACGTCGGACAGTGCGTTGACGACGGACACACCGACGCCGTGGAGACCACCAGACGTCTCGTAGACCTTGCTGTCGAATTTGCCGCCGGCGTGGAGCACGGTCATGATCACTTCGAGCGTCGACTTGCCCGGAAATTTCGGATGGTTCTCGACCGGGATGCCGCGACCGTTATCGGTCACCGCGAGGCACCCTTCTGCGTCGAGATGGACGTCGATGAAATTGGCGTGGCCGGCCACGGCTTCGTCCATCGAGTTGTCGATGACTTCGGCAAACAGATGGTGCAGCGCCTTCTCGTCCGTGCCGCCGATATACATGCCGGGGCGACGGCGGACCGGCTCGAGGCCTTCGAGAACTTCGATCGCAGACGCGTTGTAATCGCCCGTGTCGGCCTTCAGCTGAGAAGCGGGGGTTCCCGGAGCACGCGTGGCCGCTTTCGGTTCCTCTGCCTTCGTCGGGGCGCCTGGTTTGGCATCCGCTGCCTTGCCGGCAGACGACGTCGGGTCGAGCGTCTTCGGCTCGGAGGGCTTCCGGGGAGCGGGCGGTGTGTTCGCGAAAAGGTCGTTGCTGTCCGTCATCTGGTGCGTCAAACGTCTTTCGATGTGTCGGCTGATCCTGTAGGTCGGGCATCGCCTGTCCGTCGTCTGCCCGCCTCTTCATACAAGGGCCGGCCGTCCGGCGAAAGAGCCAAGCGTGCCAAAGAGATCAAAAAGGGAACAAGACATGGCCCGGTCCACACTTTCTTTGAGACGCATCGCCGCTTCGAGCGCTCTTGCCCTCGTTTTCGGCCTTGCCATCGGCCTCACCGGGGCCGGCGCTGCGACGTTGAAGCCGTTCAAGGACGATCTTTTCGGCTACGGCCGCATTCTGGAATCACGCGACGACGGAAACTGGCTGACGGTAGACTACAACGAGATGCGTGACATCAATGACCGGGACGAGATCCCGGAGCGACGCGTCAAGCGGCCCTACGTCTCGCTGGGAATCAAGCGTGCGCAGGCGAACGAGACCGTCGATATCGGCGGGCGCGGGCTCGATGTGTTCCGGGTGGGCGCACCGCAGAATGCCGCCTTCACGGTGATCTTCATCCACGGTCGCGGCGGCGACCGGCGGCTGGGCGCAAACGACTACTCCTTTGGCGGCAACTTCAATCGCCTGAAGAACCTCGCCGTGGACAACGGCGGCGCCTATTACGCGCCAAGTGCCCGCTCCTTCGATACGGACGGCGCTGCGGATATTGCGGGGCTGATCGATGCGCTGGCGCGCCGTTCTCCCGGTCGCCCCATCATCCTGTCCTGCGCGTCGATGGGCAGCTTCCTCTGCTGGGGCGTCACGCGCAATGCGGCGGCGGTCAAGCAGCTCTCGGGGATGATGATCATGGGCGGCGCAACCGATCCGGACTTCGGCAAGAGCGCGGCCTTCGCTAGCAAGTTGCCCATCTTTTTCAGCCATGGGAGCGCGGACGGCACTTACAAGGCGGAGGATCAGGCTGCACTTTACGGGCGTCTGAGGAAGGGCGGCTATCCCACCCGCTTCGTCCTGTTCCAGACAGGCACACATGGAACGCCGGTGAGAATGACCGACTGGCGGGATGCCATCAACTGGATCCTTTCGCGCTAATTTAGATGCAACCTGAGCG
This sequence comes from Ferranicluibacter rubi, assembly GCF_011603255.1. Classification (GTDB taxonomy): domain Bacteria; phylum Pseudomonadota; class Alphaproteobacteria; order Rhizobiales; family Rhizobiaceae; genus Ferranicluibacter; species Ferranicluibacter rubi. Next base: position 428,308 of record NZ_JAANCM010000002.1, read on the forward strand.
ATTTTCCGTTCGTTAACCACCGATTGAAGTCCCAACCCTTTTGCGGGTCGTGTTTGTCTTTCGGAAAGCACGGCATGACAGTCTCCCGGCAATTGAAAAAACCGGGGTGCAATCATGGATGCGCGAACCGACACACGGCTTGTTCCGCTTTGCGTCGATTTGGATGGTACGCTTGTCGCAGCCGATACGCTGTGGGAAGGCGTCGCCGTCGTCCTGTTCCGCAATCCGCTGATGCTGTTCGCGCTCGTCCTCTGGGCGTTGCGGGGCAAAGCGCATCTGAAGCATGAGGTGGCGGCCCGGTCCGGACGCACGGGTGGCGACTGGCCCTATCGCCCCGAGGTCATGGAGCGGCTGCAGCGGGAGCGGGCGACCGGCCGCGATATCGTCCTCGTCACCGGCGCCGCCGAACGGGTGGCGCTGGATGTCGCAGCCCATGCCGGCATCTTCACCGGCGTACTGCATTCCTCGCCCACCCACAACCTCACGAGCCATCGCAAGCGCGCGGAGCTGATCGCGCGCTATGGCGAGGCCGGGTTCGACTACATGGGCAACAGCCGGGATGACGTGGCCGTTTTCGATGCCGCCCGCACGGCCATCGTCGTCGCACCGGATCGCGCAGCGGAAACATGGCGCCGTCGCCATGGTGCCGAGCGTCTCGAGACCGGCACGATCGGCATCAAGGACACGCTGAAATCCATCCGCGTCCACCAATGGGCGAAGAACATCCTGATCGCCGTGCCGATGGCGCTCGACCACGACATCCTCCAGCAAGAGGCGCTGATCAACACGATCGTTGCCTTCTTCGCCTTCAGCTTCCTCGCCTCTGCCGTCTACGTCATCAACGATATCTCGGACCTGACGAATGACCGCCGCCATCCGAAGAAGCGGTTCCGGCCGCTAGCGAGCGGGCGCATGTCCGTTCCGACCGGCTTGGCACTCGCCGCAAGCCTCCTCATCGCGTCCGGCGCGTTGACGCTCACAATGCCGCGCGATTTCATCCTGACACTTGGCATTTACCTTGCAATCACGACGGCTTATACATTTTTCCTCAAGCGGAAGCTTTTGGTCGATGTCTTCACGCTGGCGGGCCTCTACACAATCCGCATCGTCGCAGGCGCGACGGCAACCGGAACGGAGCTTTCCTTCTGGCTTCTCGCCTTCTCGATCTTCTTCTTCCTCAGCCTTGCGCTGGTGAAACGCTATGTCGAGCTGGACGAGCATGGCGGCGAAGCCGGTGCGCAGGTTCCGGGGCGCGGCTATATGCAGGTCGATTTCGAGATGGTCGGCCAGGCCGGCGTCTCCTCGGCTTTCGCCTCCGCGCTCGTTCTCGCGCTCTACATCCACAGCGTCGAGATGCAGCAGATGTACAGCATGCCGGCCGCGCTCTGGCCGCTCTGCCCCATGGTCCTCTACATGCTGCTGCGCATCTGGATGCTCGCCCGACGTGGCGCGTTGCATGAGGATCCGGTCGTTTTCATCATGCGCGACTGGCGCAGCATCGCTACCATGGCCGCAGGCGGCGTGCTGGTGATGATCGGCGCGGTCGGCATTCAATGACGGGCGCGACGAAAACACCGATGGTCGCGAATTTCGACAGCTGGGGCCGTCTCGACACGCGCACGCGCCATGCCATCAGCCCGGATGCCTTCGAGGACGATATCCATACGGCCGCACCGGGCGGATATCTCCCCTTCGGCAACGGCCGCTCCTACGGCGACAGCTGCCATAATGATCCGGGCCTCTTGATCGACAACCGCAAGCGCGGCCGCATCCACGCCTTCGATACGGGTACCGGCATTCTCTCCGCCGAAGCCGGCGTCACTCTGTCGGCCATTCTCGCGCGCGCCGTGCCGCATCGCTTCTTTCTGCCGGTTACCCCCGGCACGGCCCATGTCACGCTCGGCGGCGCGATCGCCAACGATGTGCATGGTAAGAACCACCACGCCCGCGGAACCTTCGGAAACCATATCCGGCGCCTGACACTGCTGCGCTCCGACGGCGTAGTTCTCACATGCTCGGAAACCGAGAACCCGGAGATGTTCAGCGCCACGATCGGCGGCATGGGACTGACCGGCCTTATCCTCGATGTCGATCTGCAGATGATGAAGGTGCCCTCGGCGCACATCCAGCAGCACGCCATCCGCTTCGACAGCCTGGACGACTATTTCGGCATGATCGACCGCGTCGATGCCGAACATGAATATTCCGTCGCCTGGATCGATCAGCTGGCCACGGGCCGCAAGGCGGGCAGGGGCATACTCCTGGCCGGCGACCATGCCGACGCCTCCTGCGAATTGCCCGACCTGCCGCGCGGACGCACGCTTGGCATTCCCGCGACGCCGCCGTTCAGCCTTCTCAACCGCCTGACGCTGAAGGCCTTCAACGCCGCCTATATCCGCAAGGCGAAAGCCGGCGAGACGGTCGAGACGGTGAAATGGTCCGGCTATTTCTATCCCCTCGATGCGATCAGGAACTGGAACCGGCTCTACGGGCGCAAGGGCCTCTATCAGCACCAGAGCGTTTATCCCGTCGACGTCGCACCTGCTATCACCGCGCGGCTGATGGAAGCGGCCCGAGACGCCGGACATGGCTCCTTCCTGACGGTTCTGAAACGCTTTGGCGAACACCGTTCGCGCGGCCTGTTTTCCTTCCCGCGCCCCGGCTTCACGCTCACCCTCGATTTCGCCAACCAGGGCGAGGGCACGTTAAAGCTCCTCGATACGCTCGACCGGATCGTCGTGTCTGCTGGCGGTGCGGTCAATCCCTACAAGGATGCACGGATGAGCCCCCAGACTTTCGACGCGTCCTTCCCGGAATGGCGGAAGCTCGAGGCGATGCGGGATCCCGCAATGATGTCGGACTTCTGGCGGCGAACCGCCATGGCACTGTGAACGACGAGATAGAATCAATTTTAATAAAAGAAATCAGCAAGTTTCACCGAATAGTGGGCTCTCTGCCGTAAGGTGGGTCCCAAGCGAGAACGAGCCCGAAAAGGGAATACGACATGAAATATTTGGCTTTCATATTGTTTACCGTGCTGACCAATGCGGCGGCACAGCTGATGCTGAAGCAGGGCATGCTGAGCCTCGGTCCTCTGACATTCTCGTCCGATACCGCGATCGCCCGCTTCTTTCAGATCCTGTTCAACCCCTGGGTCTTTGCAGGTCTTGCCACCTTCGCCATCTCGATGGTGTCGCATCTCTACGTGCTGTCGAAGGTCGAGCTTTCCTTTGCCTATCCCTTCCTCAGCCTCGCCTATGTCGCCGTGGCCATCTTCGCCTACTTCATCTTCCGCGAGGACCTGAACGCCTGGCGCATCGCTGGCATCGGCTTCATCTGCGTGGGAACCGTCCTCATTGCCCAGTCCGGCCGCTCGACGCCTGCGGAAACTGCGACGATCGAAACCCCGGCCGCAAAATCCATTCATATTGGGAGCCCGACATGAAACACGTCATTTTCGGAGGCGACGGCTTCGTCGGTCGCCACCTCGCCGAGCGCCTCGTCAACGAAGGCGAACAGGTTCTGATCGCCGACATCGTCAAGACCGACCTGCCGCATTACGGCCATGGCCGCGTCGGCTTCGTACACTGCGACGTGACGGATCTCGACCAGGTCATGAAGGTCGATATCGGCCCCGAGGACATGGTCTACAATATGGCGGCAAAGATGCTGTCGCCGCTGCAGGTCCGCGCCAAACGCTGGAAATTCTTCTGGCCGGTCAACTATTACGGTGCCGAGAACATCATGAAGGCGACGGCGGCTTCGGGCGCCAATCGCCTCGTCCAGTTCACGACCGACATGATCTACGGCCACACGGTGCAATCGCCGCAGGCGGAAGATCATCCGGTCAAGCCGCTCGGCGAATACGGCAAGTCGAAATGGGCGACGGAGCAGCTCTGCCATGCCTATCGCGAGAAGGGCATGCGGATCTCGATCTTCCGTCCGCGCCTCATCATCGGCCCGGGCCGCCTCGGCATCCTAGAAAAGCTGTTCAAGCTGATCGACGCCAACCTGCCGGTGCCGATGATCGGCTCGGGCAAGGCGCCTTACCAGTTCATCTCCGTGTTCGATTGCGCCGAAGCCGCGCGTCTCGCCTGGAAGGGCGGTGTGCCGAACGAAGCCTATAACCTCGGTTCCGACAATCCGCCCTCCGTGCGCCAGCTTCTGGGCGGGCTGATCAAGCATGCCGGTTCCAAATCCATCCTGATCCCCACGCCGGGTTTTGCCGTCAAGGCGACGCTGGCCGCCTTCGATGCGATCAACCTGCCGATCATGGACCCGGAACAGTACCTGATCGCCGACGAGATGTGCGTTCGCGAAACCGGCAAGCTGAAGCAGGAGCTCGGCTGGAAGGCCCAGTTCAACGACGGCGCCATGCTGATCGCCGCCTACGACGAATACCGCGCGAAGAAATCCAAAGGCACCGTCGGCACGCCCGCCGCCCTGCCGGCCGAATAAGAGGGAACGACAAGATGCTCGATACGCCCGCCCGTATCCTCGTTGACTCCACAGTCGTCGAAGGCCCGCAGCCCGTCCGCAAAGCGGTTGCCAAGCCCGACCTCCTCACGGTCGAGGACGCCAAGGCCCTGACCGTTCCGGAAATGACGACCCTGTTCAAGGATCACGTCAATCCCGGCCAGCTCCACTTCATGAAGCTGCTCGGCTTCCACAAGGTGAAGATCGAGAGCGCCGAGGGGATGTACTACACCGACCAGAACGGCCGGAAGATCCTCGATTTCTTCGGCGGTTTCGGTTCGCTCGCCTTTGGCCACAACCACCCGCGTCTGCTCGAAGCCCGCAAGCGCTTTCAGGACGAGAACCGCCACGAGATCGCCATCGCCTTCATGTCGCAATATGCGGCAGCCTTCGCGAAGAATCTCGCGACCATTTCGCCCGGTGACCTCGACATGGTGTTCCTCGGCTCGTCCGGCTCCGAGGTCATGGAAGCCGCCGTCAAGCTTGCCGAGCGCGCTGCGGGCCCGAAGCGGCCGAAGGTCGTCTATGCCGAGAATTCTTTCCACGGCAAGACGAAGGGCGTGCTGAACATCACCGACGGCGCTCTCTACCGGGCTGATTTCGCGGTCTCGGGAAACACCGTCCGCGTTCCCTTCGGCAACATCCAGGCGATCGAGAACGCCTTCCGGGCCGATCCGCAGATCGGGGCGATCGTTCTGGAAACCATCCAGGGCGGCGGCGGTATCATCCGCGCACCCGATGGCTTCTGGAAGGAGCTCCGCGCCCTTTGCGACCGCTACGGCGTCGTCTGGGTCGCGGACGAGGTCCAGTGCGGTTACGGCCGCTCGGGCCGCTTCTTCGCCTTCGAGCATGAGAATGTGGTGCCCGACATCACGGCGCTTGCCAAGTCGCTCGGCGGCGGCAAGGCGGCCGTGGGCGCCATGATCGCCCGGCGCGAGATCTACATGAAGGCTTATGGCACGCCGAAGACGGCGATGATCCACGCGATGGCGACGTTCGGCGGCATGGGCGAGGCCTGCGTCACCGCCATCGAGGCGCTGAACATCATGTATGACGACGGCTTGATCGATAACGCGGCAGAGCAGGGCGCCTACCTGCTCGCCCGCCTCGATGCGCTGCGCGAGAAGTACCCGAAGATCATCAAGGAGGTTCGCGGGCAGGGGCTCATGGTGGGGCTCGAGTTCCAGGACTTCAGCCAGACGATGCCGCTGGTGCTGCGCCCGGTCATCGGCATGCTCGACGACAAGCTCAAGGGCTCGCTCTCCGGCTTCATCGGCGCGCTGCTGCTGCGGGACTACGACACACTCGTCGCCTTCACCGAATACAACCGCAACGTCATCCGGCTGGAGCCGCCGCTGATCTGCGAACGCGCCCATGTAGACCAGTTCGTCGATGCGCTCGACGATCTCCTCGGCCGCGGCATCATTCGGATCGTCAAGGATTTCGTCGGCAGCCAGATGGGCTGAGTCGAGACGACGAACATGGGACGCGGGCGGGGGAACGGCCCGCGTTTCTGATTCCGATGTTCCACGCGCGATCAACGCTTTCCACGACCGGGTGGATTTGCTACGGCCGATCCATCGTCGGAAAACGGGAGAGAAGCCGAATGACACCTGATGTGCGTCCGCTTGTTGCGGGGAACTGGAAGATGAACGGGCTGCGCGCCTCTCTCGACCAGATCAAGGCGATGGCCGAGGGGGTCACGGGCCCGCTGTCCGAAAAGGTCGAGGCGCTCATCTGCCCGCCAGCAACGCTTCTTTACGTTGCCACGGCCCTCTGCACCGACAGCCCGCTCGCCATCGGCGCGCAGGATTGCCACATCGCCGTGTCCGGTGCGCATACGGGCGATATCTCCGCCGAAATGATCGCCGACTGCTTCGGCACCTATGTCATCGTCGGCCATTCCGAGCGCCGCACCGATCACGCAGAGACGGATGCGATCGTGCGCGCGAAGACGGAAGCTGTTCTGGCCGCCGATCTCGCCGCCATCGTCTGCATCGGTGAAACCGGTGACGAGCGCAAGGCAGGCCAGACGCTGGATGTTCTCAAGTGCCAGCTCGATGGCTCGCTGCCGGATGGCATCACGGCTGATAACACCGTCATCGCTTATGAGCCCGTCTGGGCGATCGGCACAGGGCTGACACCGACCGTGACCGACATCGAGGAGGCTCACGCTTTCATGCGCAAGGAACTGACGGCGCGGTTCGGCGACGAAGGCGCGGCCATGCGCATCCTCTATGGCGGCTCGGTCAAGCCGGGCAATGCCGTCGAACTGATGGGTATTGCGAACGTCGACGGCGCACTGATCGGCGGCGCAAGCTTGAAGGCGCAGGACTTCCTCGCCATCTACGGCGCATACGAGCAACTGCTCGGCTGATCATCGGGGCTTGGAATAGCGGGCTGCTTGGTATATTGAGCCCGCGAAACCGAAATTCGCTGCGAGGACGCGGCCGGGAACACGCGGCCGTGCCGTGCCTGGCTTTTCGTGAAGATTTGCGGCAACAAAGACGTCAAGTGCGGGTGACGAACGGCGACACGGCCGGGGTCCGGCGCGCTTCAAGCCAGGACTGGACGAAATGCAGGAAGTATTGCTTGTCATCTATCTCATGGTCGTGCTGGCGCTGATTGGCGTCGTGCTGATCCAGCGCTCGGAAGGCGGCGGTCTCGGCGTCGGCGGCGGCTCGGGCTTCATGTCCGCTCGCGGTACGGCGAACGCGCTGACGCGTACGACGGCGATCCTTGCCACGCTCTTCTTCGTCCTCGCTCTGGCCATGAGCATCTATGCTCGCTACCAGCCGAACGCGACCGACGTCCTCGACCGTATCCCCGGAACGACCAACAACGGCAACGGCGTCCTCGATTCGCTCGGTGGCACCACCACGGCGCCTGCGACACCCGCGACCCCGGCACCAGCCGCTCCCGGCAACGGCGTTCCCACCGGTGGCGATGCTCCGGCCAGCACGGCCCCGGCAGCCACGGCACCCGCGACGCCCGCTCCTGCGGCAACGACGCCGGCAGCACCGGCTCCGTCGAACACGATGGCGCCCGCCAACAATACCATGGCGCCTGCCAACACGATGGCGCCTGCCGCACCGGCACCTGCGACGGAAACTCCTGCGGCCACGCCGCCTGCAGCGACTGGCACGGGCGCACCCACCGCTCAGTAAGCCGAGCGCAGCCAAATCCGACCGGCGGAACCTGTTTTCCGCCGGTTTTCTTTTGTGCGTCATCGATGTCAGCGCCTCGAAATCTGGGGAGTGCGGCATTTTTCGATGGCGGAATCGATCTCGAAAAGGTATCCGGTCAAGCCCATGGCGCGATATGTATTCATCACCGGCGGCGTGGTTTCGTCCCTTGGAAAAGGGATTGCCGCAGCCGCTCTCGGCGCGTTGCTGCAGGCCCGTGGTTATCGGGTGCGGCTTCGTAAACTCGACCCCTATCTGAACGTCGATCCGGGCACCATGAGCCCGACCCAGCACGGCGAGGTGTTTGTCACCGACGACGGCGCGGAGACCGACCTCGACCTTGGCCATTACGAGCGCTTCACTGGCCGCTCGGCCACCAAGACCGACAACATCACCACGGGTCGCATCTACAAGAACATCATCGACAAGGAACGCCGCGGCGACTACCTCGGCGCGACCGTGCAGGTGATCCCGCACGTGACGAACGAGATCAAGAATTTCGTCACCGAGGGCAACGAGGAATATGATTTCGTCATCTGTGAGATCGGCGGCACGGTCGGCGACATCGAGGCCATGCCGTTCATGGAGGCGATCCGCCAGCTGAAGAACGACCTGCCGCGCGGGGCCGCCATCTACGTCCACCTGACGCTGATGCCCTATATTTCGGCCGCAGGCGAGCTGAAGACCAAGCCGACGCAGCATTCCGTCAAGGAACTGCAGGCGCTGGGCATCCACCCGGACATTCTGCTGGTGCGCGCCGATCGCGAGATCCCGGAAGCCGAGCGCCGCAAGCTCTCGTTGTTCTGCAACGTCCGTCCGTCCGCCGTCATCCAGGCGCTCGATGTGGCGAGCATCTACGACGTGCCGATCGCCTACCACAAGGAAGGCCTCGATTCGGAAGTCCTCGCCGCCTTCGGCATCGAGCCCGCGCCGAAGCCGCGCCTCGACAGCTGGGAAAACGTCTACGACCGGATCCGCACGCCGGAAGGCGAGGTCACGATTGCCATCGTCGGCAAATATACCGGCCTCAAAGACGCCTACAAATCCTTGATCGAGGCCCTCTACCATGGTGGCATCGCCAACCGGGTGAAGGTCAAGCTCGAATGGATCGAGTCGGAAGTCTTCGAAAAGGAAGATCCGGCGCCCTACCTCGAAAAGGTCAACGGCATTCTCGTGCCCGGCGGCTTCGGCGAGCGTGGTTCGGAAGGCAAGATTCTTGCGGCCCGTTTCGCCCGCGAACGCAAGGTGCCCTATTTCGGCATCTGCTTCGGCATGCAGATGGCCGTCGTCGAAGCGGCGCGCAACCTCGCCGGCATCGAGGAAGCGTCTTCGACCGAGTTCGGCCCCACGGCCGAGCCCGTGGTCGGCCTGATGACCGAGTGGATCAAGGGCAACGAGCTTCAGAAGCGGACGGCCTCCGGCGACCTCGGTGGAACGATGCGCCTCGGCGCCTACAAGGCGTCGCTGAAGAAGGGCACGAAGATCGCGGATATTTACGGCTCCGCCGATATCTCCGAGCGCCATCGTCACCGCTACGAGGTGAACATCGACTACAAGGACCGCCTCGAAAATTGCGGCCTCGTCTTCTCCGGCATGTCGCCGGATGGCGTGCTGCCGGAAACGATCGAATATGCGGATCATCCGTGGTTCATCGGCGTCCAGTACCATCCTGAACTGAAGTCCCGCCCGCTCGATCCCCATCCGCTCTTCGCCAGCTTCATCGAAGCTGCGGTGGAGCAGACGCGGCTAGTATAAGAGCGATCCATAGATCGTCTCAGATCCGGCTTAACCGCTTTGCACATGTATAGATCGCCTCCTGTTGAACAGGATGGCGATCTTTCTTTGAGACAAGATTGCTCAGGCCATCCATGCGGCGGAAGCTTCAACCCCGAGTCTGGCAATCGCTTCTTTCGACCAGCCGCGGGACAAATGCTTGACCGCGATCACATGCGCACCGGTCTCCAACTGGGAGACAACCTCGCAAGCGTCTTTCCCATGCGCCACGATGACTTTCGGACGGATAGTGCGGACGAGATACCGAAAGGGTGTCGTATCGCGATTTGTCAGTGCCAGTTCCGGCTTCGTCTCAGACGCGACCGCAAATATGTTCGTCTCTAGAACAGCGGCGGGAAACGCTGCTTTGATGAAACCCTCAATGTTTCGGCGAGTGGGTGAAATTGTCGGCCGAAATGACTTGCCTGGCTTGAGGGGTTTTGTCTGACGTTCCCGTATGTATTCCTCAATCCATGCTTCCTTGTCGAAACCTCGTGTTTCACTCCAGAATGACCAGAAATCCTTGCCCATTTCTGTAGCTGGGTTGTAGCCCACAAGAAAAATGGATGCTTCGAAGGGAGAGCCGGAACAGACAAAAGGGCGCACTTTTGTCGCTCCGCCGATAACGTTGCGTAGGTCTTGTTCAAACTGCTTCAATGATGATGTCGACATGTTTTATCCCCGTAATCTCTGCCAGTAGCGAGAGCATCCCTATGATGAGATGAAACGCCTCGTAAGGGGCAAGTTCCCGCTCGTTGCCGGCTGATAATCGATCAAAACCTTCTTTTAACATTTACCTGTCATTCATCTCTTTCGAACCTTGGATCGAGAGCGATGCGTGTATTGATTTTCGTCGCCCTGATGGCGCTTGCCGGTTGTGCAACGGCGCCCAAGAACACCCGGAATGCCTGCGCGATCTTCGAGCAGCGCGATGGGTTGTTCAACAATTGGCAGCGTGCTGCGCGGCATGCCGAGAAGCAGTATGGCGTGCCCGTGCCTATCCTGATGGCGACGATCCAGACCGAGTCGAATTTTCGCCCGCATGCCAAGCCGCCGCGCACGAAGCTTCTGGGCTTCATCCCGTGGAAGCGCGTCTCCAGCGCCTACGGCTATTCCCAGGCGCTCGACGGCACGTGGGACGAGTACCGCGCCTCGACGGGACGCTGGATGGCCAAGCGGTCGAACTTCTCCGACGCCATCCACTTCGTCGGCTGGTATCACGCCCGCAACCACCGCAAGAACGGCATCGGCCTCAACGATGCCTACAATCTCTATCTCGCCTATTACTCGGGCGATGCGGGCTATGCGCGTGGCTCCTGGCGCGGCAATGCCGGCCTGCAGGCGACAGCCCGGCGTTCGGCCGCCCTCGCGTCGTCCTATGCCAGCCAGTTGCGAAACTGCGACTAGGCCGGAAACATCAGGTCAGTCCTGCCGCACCAATTCCAGCCTTGAATTGTCGGCCCGAAGATGCCAAGCACCGGTGAACGCTCGGTTCCTGCCGGCGTGACGAGGAGAAGCGGACGATGAGAGACGACCGACCGGCAATCGCGGGCCATGTCCGCCGCCATCTCGATCATCTCGTCCTGCCCGTCGCGGCGCTTGCCACGGCACGCCAGCGCTTGTCGCGCCTCGGCTTTACCGTCGCCGGCGATGCCCTGCATCCGTTCGGCACCGAAAATGCCTGCGTCTTCCTCGCCGACAAGACCTATCTGGAGCCGCTTGCCGTTGCCCAGCGCGAGGACTGCGAAGCTGCCGCCTTGCAAGGCAATGCCTTCGTTGCGCGAGATCTCGCCTATCGCTTTCGCCGCGGCCAGGATGGCTTCTCCGCACTCGTCTTTTCCACGGACGACGCCGTCGCCGACCATGCCCGGTTTCAAGACCATGGCCTGTCCGGCGGCGACATCCTCGAATTCTCAAGGCCGATGAAACGTCCGGATGGAAAGGAAGCGATCGGGCAGTTCCGACTGGCCTTCGCCAGCGACCTGCGCGCGCCGGATCTGCTCTGCTTCACCTGTCAGCGCGTGCAGCCGCTCCCCGCCGATCGCACCGCCCTCGAAACACATGCAAACGGGGTGACCGGCATCCGTCAGGTGATCCTGTCCGAGCCCAATCCGACCGACTTCCAGTATTTCCTTCAGGAGGTCGTGGATGAGCGTGAAACGGAGGCGCATTCGTTCGGCATGGACATTCCCGCCGCCAATGCCCACATCTCCGTCCTGAACGAGGCCGGTATGCGGGGTTTCCTCGGTGTCGACGAGCCGCTGACAGAGCGCGGCCTCCGGGCCCGTGCGATCGTCTTCACGGTCGGGAACATCGCCGCCACCGAAGCCATGCTGGCCGCCAACGCCATCGAGCATGTCAAACGGGACAGCCGCCTGATCGTCACTGCGGCACCCGGACAGGGCGCCATCTTCGTATTTGGAGAATGACCATGAAAACCAATGATTCCGTCGTCGTCGGCGAGGGTGCGCGCGCTGTGACCTTCTCGCAAGGATCGAAGCTGTCGCTCATCGCCGGCCCCTGCCAGATGGAGAGCCGCGACCATGCCTTCATGATCGCCGGCCGCATGGTGGAACTCTGCGACAAGCTCGGCCTCGGCCTCGTCTACAAGTCGTCCTTCGACAAGGCCAACCGCACATCGCTGTCCGGCAAGCGCGGCATCGGTATCGAGAAGGCGATGGAGATCTTTGCCGATCTCAAGACGGAATACGGCTTTCCCGTTCTCACCGACATCCACACTGAGGAGCACTGCGCGCTCGTCGCACCCACAGTCGATATCCTGCAGATCCCAGCCTTCCTCTGCCGCCAGACGGACCTGCTCGTCGCCGCTGCCAAGACCGGCCGCACGATCAACGTGAAGAAGGGCCAGTTCCTTGCGCCCTGGGACATGAAGAACGTGCTGTCGAAGTTTACCGAGAGTGGCAATCCGAACGTGCTGCTCTGCGAGCGCGGTGCCTCCTTCGGCTACAACACGCTTGTCTCCGACATGCGCTCGCTGCCAATCATGGCGGGTCTCGGCGCGCCCGTGGTGTTCGATGCGACACATTCGGTCCAGCAGCCGGGCGGGCAGGGCACGTCTTCCGGAGGCCAGCGCGAATTCGTCGAGACGCTGGCACGCGCCGCCGTTGCGGTCGGTGTCGCTGGTGTGTTCATCGAGACGCATGAGGATCCCGACAATGCACCGTCGGACGGTCCGAACATGGTCGCTATCGACGACATGCCCCGTCTGCTCGAAACCCTGCTCGCCTTCGACGCGATCGCGAAGCGCTGACGGGCGGCGCCCACTGCCATTGTAATTTCATAGCCGTCGATTAAGACAGGCCATCCGCCCAAAACCCAAGGACAGGGAAGAGACCATGACAACCATCATCGACATCATCGGCCGCGAGATTCTGGACAGCCGAGGCAATCCGACGGTCGAAGTCGACGTGCATCTCGAAGACGGAAGCTTCGGCCGTGCGGCCGTTCCCTCCGGCGCGTCCACGGGTGCGCATGAGGCGGTCGAACTGCGCGATGGTGGCTCGCGCTACCTCGGCAAGGGCGTCGAGCGCGCCGTCGAATTCGTCAACGGCGAAATCTACGAAGCCATCGGCGGTCTCGATGCCGAGAACCAGATCCAGATCGACCAGGTCATGATCGAACTCGACGGCACCGAGAATAAGTCGCGCCTCGGCGCCAACGCCATACTCGGCGTCTCGCTCGCCGTTGCCAAGGCTGCCGCCGAATCGGCCGGCCTGCCGCTTTACCGCTACATCGGCGGCCCGAACGCCCATTACCTGCCGGTGCCGATGATGAACATCATCAACGGCGGCGCGCATGCCGACAACCCGATCGACTTCCAGGAGTTCATGATCGTTCCCGTCGGCGCCGACTCGATCCGCGATGCCGTGCGCATGGGCTCGGAAGTCTTCCACACGCTGAAGAAGCAGTTGTCGGCCGACGGCCACAACACCAATGTCGGCGATGAAGGCGGCTTCGCGCCGGGCCTCGCATCCGCACCGGCAGCGCTCGACTTCATCATGAGCTCGATCGAAAAGGCCGGCTACAAGCCCGGCGAAGACATGTTCATCGCGCTCGATTGCGCCTCGACCGAGTTCTTCAAGGACGGCAAGTACCACCTAGAAGGCGAAGGTCGCGTGCTCGAGCCGGAAGCCATGGCAGACTACCTTGCGGAACTCGCTGCCAAGTACCCGATCTTCTCGATCGAGGACGGCATGGGCGAAGACGACTGGAACGGCTGGAAGTACCTGACCGACAAGATCGGCTCGAAGGTCCAGCTCGTCGGCGACGATCTCTTCGTCACCAACTCCAAGCGCCTGCGCGACGGTATCAAGATGGGTGTCGCCAACTCGATCCTCGTCAAGGTCAACCAGATCGGCTCGCTGTCGGAAACGCTCGACGCCGTGGAAACCGCCCACAAGGCTGGCTACGCCGCCGTCATGTCGCACCGCTCGGGCGAAACGGAAGACAGCACGATCTCGGACCTCGCCGTTGCCACCAACTGCGGCCAGATCAAGACCGGCTCGCTGGCCCGCTCCGACCGGACCGCGAAGTACAACCAGCTGATCCGCATCGAAGAGCAGCTCGGCCCCCAGGCGCAGTACATGGGGCGCTCCATCCTGCGCGGCTGATCTTTCAAGCGCGGCTATTCGCAAAGCCCGGGCTTCCGCAAGGAGGCACGGGCTTTTTTCGTTTCCGCGCGGCGTCCTCCCAATGTTCGTTATGGTCAACGCTCGATTAACACATGCCTGCTAGCTTGAAGGCCAGTAGCGTAGCAGGGCGTCAGCGTATGTGGACCAAGCATCATCGGAAGCGGAAACTCGGGCGGTTTGCCATGCCGCTCATCACTGTCGCCTTCCTTTCCTATTTCTCCTACCACTCGATTCACGGTGACTTCGGCCTGCGGGCAACGGAGGTCTTCGACCGCCAGCGCGTGGAGCGGCAGGCGACGTTGAAAGAGCTGACGGAGAAGCGTCAAATCCTTGAAAAGGAAGTCGCTTTGCTCAGCGATGGCTCCATGGAGCGCGATATGCTGGACGAAAAGGCGCGTTTCGGACTGAATATGTCCCGCGCCGACGAGATCGTCATCTTCCACTGAGTCCATCAGTTAACCGAAAAGACGTTAATCAAAATTTATACAGTTTTTTCAGTTGCTTGTGCCGAATATAAGCCATGCAAATATAGCATTGCTGTTGTCACAGTCTTTCCCTATGGTAGCCGCAAAACGCAAACCATAGGGAGGATCGCATGGCTCCGCGTCAGAACGCGTCCGTATCCAGCCGCGGCAAGTCAGCCGGTAAATCTGCAGGCAAGGATTTCGCCAACGGCACGATCGTAGAATTCGACCGCGAACAGGACCTGAAGGCCTATCGCGAAATGCTCCTCATTCGCCGTTTCGAGGAAAAGGCCGGCCAGCTTTATGGTATGGGCTTCATCGGCGGCTTCTGTCATCTCTACATCGGTCAGGAAGCTGTCGTCGTCGGTATGCAGATGGCGCTGAAGCAGGGTGACCAGGTCATCACCGGTTACCGCGACCACGGCCACATGCTCGCAACGGGCATGAGCGCGCGCGGCGTCATGGCCGAGCTCACGGGGCGCCAGGGCGGCTACTCCCGGGGCAAGGGCGGCTCCATGCACATGTTCTCCAAGGAGAAGAATTTCTACGGCGGCCACGGCATCGTCGGTGCACAGGTCTCGCTCGGCACGGGCCTTGCCTTCGCCAACAGCTATCGCGGCAACGACAACGTCTCTCTCGCCTATTTTGGCGACGGCGCGGCCAACCAGGGCCAGGTCTATGAGAGCTTCAACATGGCGGCCCTCTGGAAGCTGCCCTGCATCTACATCATCGAGAACAACCGCTACGCCATGGGCACATCCGTCGCCCGCGCATCCGCCGGCGTCGATTTCTCCCAGCGCGGCGCCGCCATCGGCATCCCTGGCTATCAGGTTGACGGCATGGACGTTCGTGCGGTCAAGGCCGCCGGTGAGGAAGCTGTTGCCCATTGCCGCGAGGGCAAGGGTCCGGTGATCCTGGAAATGCAGACCTACCGCTACCGCGGCCACTCCATGTCCGACCCGGCGAAGTATCGCTCCAAGGACGAAGTTCAGAAGATGCGGTCCGAGCACGACCCGATCGAGCAGGTGAAGGTTCGCCTGCTGGAGAAGGGATGGGCCACCGAGGACGAGCTGAAGGCGATCGACAAGGACGTCCGCGACATCGTCGCCGACAGCGCCGATTTCGCCCAGAACGATCCGGAGCCGGATGTATCCGAGCTCTACACCGACATTCTTCTGTGATCCGGGACGAGGGATTGATCCATGCCTATTGAAATTCTGATGCCCGCCCTTTCCCCGACCATGGAAGAAGGCACGCTCTCCAAATGGTTGAAGAAGGAAGGCGACACCGTCGCTTCCGGCGACGTGATCGCTGAAATCGAGACCGACAAGGCGACCATGGAAGTGGAAGCCGTCGATGAAGGTACGATCGGCAAGATTCTGATCGAAGCCGGCACCGAAAACGTCAAGGTCAACACGGCCATCGCTATCCTGCTGCAGGAAGGCGAAAGCGCCGATTCGGCTGCCGACGCCAAGCCGGCGGCACCGAAGGCCGATGCCGACACGCCGACCGCAACGTCGAACGATGCCGGCGGTAAGGCCCGCGAATCGAGCGACGAGCCGACGTCGAAGGCCGACAGCAAGGTGCCGGCAGCACCCAAGGTCGATGTCGCCGCCGATCCGGACATCCCGGCCGGCACGGAAATGGTCTCCACGACGGTGCGCGAAGCGCTGCGTGATGCCATGGCCGAGGAAATGCGCCGCGATGGCGACGTCTTCATCATGGGTGAGGAAGTTGCCGAATATCAGGGCGCCTACAAGATTACGCAAGGGTTGTTGCAGGAATTCGGCGCGCGTCGCGTGGTCGATACGCCGATCACCGAGCATGGCTTTGCCGGCGTCGGCGTCGGTGCCGCCATGGCCGGCCTGAAGCCGATCGTCGAGTTCATGACCTTCAACTTCGCCATGCAGGCGATCGACCAGATCATCAACTCGGCTGCCAAGACGCTCTACATGTCCGGCGGCCAGATGGGTGCCCCGATCGTCTTCCGCGGCCCGAACGGTGCAGCAGCCCGCGTCGGCGCACAGCACAGCCAGGATTACGCAGCCTGGTACAGCCACATCCCGGGCCTCAAGGTCATCGCGCCGTACTCCGCTGCCGATGCCAAGGGTCTTCTGAAGGCCGCGATCCGCGATCCGAACCCGATCATCTTCCTCGAAAACGAAATTCTCTACGGCCAGTCCTTCGACGTGCCGAAGATGGATGATTTCGTTCTGCCGATCGGCAAGGCCCGCATTCACAAGACCGGCAAGGATGTCACCATCGTGTCGTTCGGCATCGGCATGACCTACTCGCTAAAGGCGATCGCCGAACTCGAGAAGGATGGCATCGATGTCGAACTGATCGACCTGCGCACGATCCGCCCGATGGACCTGCCGACGATCATCGAATCGGTCAAGAAGACCGGCCGTCTCGTCACCGTCGAGGAAGGCTATCCGCAGTCCTCCGTCGGCACCGAGATTGCCACCCGCGTCATGCAGCAGGCCTTCGATTATCTCGACGCGCCGATCCTGACGATTGCCGGCAAGGACGTTCCGATGCCCTACGCGGCAAACCTCGAAAAGCTGGCTCTGCCGAATGTCGGTGAAGTCATCGAGGCGGTGAAGACCGTCTGCTACAAGTAAGGGAAGCGGGATCATGCCGATCAACATCACCATGCCCGCGCTTTCTCCGACCATGGAGGAAGGCAACCTTGCCAAATGGCTCGTAAAAGAAGGCGACACCGTCAAGTCCGGCGACGTCATTGCCGAGATCGAAACCGACAAGGCGACGATGGAAGTCGAGGCCGTCGATGAAGGCGTCGTTGCCAAGCTCGTCGTTCCCGCCGGCACCGAAGGCGTCAAGGTCAACGCCCTGATCGCGATCCTCGCCGTCGATGGCGAGGATGTCGGCGCTGCTGCTTCGGGTGGCGGTGCGTCCGCGCCGAAGGCCGAGGCTCAGCCTGCCAAGGTCGATGCCGAGCCGGCAAAGGCGGAAGCGCCTGCCGCCGAGAAGACGGCATCCGCACCCCAGGCACAGGCCCCGGCGGCTTCGAAGACGGACGGCGACAAGCGCGTCTTCTCCTCGCCGCTCGCCCGTCGCCTTGCCAAGGAAGCCGGCCTGGACCTCTCCGCCGTCACCGGCACGGGGCCGAAGGGCCGCGTCATCAAGAGCGACGTCGAAAAGGCTGTTGCCGGCGGCACCGGCAAGGCGGCTCCCGCGCCGTCCGCAGCACCAGCGACGGCGGCTGCTCCGGCTGCGGCACCGAAGGGCCTGTCCGACGAGCAGGTTCTGAAGAACTTCGCCGAGGGTTCCTACGACCTCGTGCCGCATGACGGCATGCGCAAGACGATTGCCAAGCGCCTGCAGGAATCCAAGCAGACCATCCCGCATTTCTACGTCTCCGTGGATTGCGAGCTGGATGCCCTCCTCTCGCTGCGCGCGCAGCTGAACGCCGCTTCTCCCGAAAAGGATGGCAAGCCGGCCTACAAGCTGTCGGTCAACGACATGGTCATCAAGGCGCTCGCGCTGGCACTGCGCGATGTTCCGGACGCGAACGTCTCCTGGACCGAGACCAACATGGTCAAGCACAAGCATGCCGATGTCGGCGTTGCTGTGTCGATCCCGGGCGGTCTCATTACCCCCATCGTCCGCTCTGCCGAGTTGAAGAGCCTGTCGGCCATCTCCAACGAGATGAAAGACCTGGGTGCCCGCGCCAAGGGCCGCAAGCTGAAGCCCGAGGAATATCAGGGCGGCACCACCGCCGTCTCCAATATGGGCATGATGGGCGTCAAGAACTTCGCCGCCGTCGTCAACCCGCCGCATGCCACGATCCTTGCGATCGGTGCAGGCGAGGAGCGGGTCGTCGCGAAGAAGGGCGAAATGAAGATCGCCACCGTCATGACGGTCACCCTCTCGACCGACCACCGCGCGGTGGACGGAGCGCTGGGTGCCGAACTGCTGGGCGCCTTCAAGCGCTACATCGAGAACCCGATGGGCATGCTGGTGTAACCCACACGTCTGGTCCTCCCTTCACGGGGAGGACCTTCTCACCTGTTTCGTCGTGCATCCCCGTGACATTTGGCTATGGCCTCGCCATATCAGAGCATGCTGGTACAATGGATGGGTGTGAAGGAGATCGTCGATGGCGAATGAACCGGAAGGCATGATCATACCTCTGCTGCGTGAGATGCACGGCGAAATTCAGAAACAATTCGCAGAGATGCGGGTGGAATTTTTAGAGGTGCGACAGCGTCTGGACAAGCTGGAGAGTGGCCAGAAAACCATTCGGCAGGCTTTGACCGCGGATACGATGATGTCGAAATTCGTGACGGGGGATTTCGAGGAACGGATTTTCGAGCTGGAACGCAAGGTCGAGAAACTGACAAACGGCCAATAGGGAGCCGCGGCGGGCATATCTGCCGCTCAGGCTCGACAGGCCATCTGGCGGCGCAGGAATGACGGACGATGAGTAACACCAGAACAGTCCTCTGCTACGGCGACAGCCTCACCTGGGGTTACGATGCGGCCGCGCCCGGGCGGCATGCGCTTGCGGATCGCTGGCCGACGGTGCTCGGCAATGCGCTGCGCGAGGGCGTTCATGTCATTGCCGAAGGGTTGAACGGACGGACGACGGCCTATGACGATCATCTGGCGGATGCAGATCGCAATGGTGCACGCATCCTGCCGACCGTGCTGCACAGCCATGATCCGATCGATCTCGTGATCATCCTGCTCGGCACCAATGACATGAAGCCCGTCGTGCACGGCACGGCCTTCGGCGCGGTACAGGGCGTGGAACGGCTGATCGAACTCGTCCGGCACCACGCATGGTCCTTCGACGCCGAGGCGCCGGAAATCCTGATCGTCGCACCGCCCGCGGCTTGCGAAACGGCAAATGCGGCGTTTGCGGCAATGTTTGCCGGTGCGCGCGAACAGTCGGCCATGCTCGCCTCGCTTTATGCAGATCTTGCCGACGAAACGGGCTGCGGATTTTTCGATGCGGGATCTGTGGCGAAGACCACACCCATCGACGGCATCCATCTCGATGCGGAGAATACAAGAGCGATCGGACGCGGCCTCGAGCCGATCGTCCGTGTGATGCTCGGCCTCTAAAGCATGTCCAGGCGAAGCTTCCTTGCTTCGCCGCGGGACAATGCGGTCGTAACAAAGATACAGAACGGCAGCGCTCAAGCGCGCCGCGAAAACAGGAAACGCAAGGCATGGCTCAGAACTACGACGTCATCATCATCGGCTCCGGCCCGGGTGGCTATATCGCGGCGATCCGCGCGGCGCAGCTGGGCATGAAGGTGGCCGTCGTCGAGCGCGAGCATCTGGCCGGCATCTGCTCCAACTGGGGCTGCATCCCCACTAAGGCGCTTCTGCGTTCCGCCGACGTGCTCCACAGTGCCCAGCATGCGGCGAATTACGGCTTGAAGCTCGAAGGCACGATCTCGCCGGACCTCAAGGCCATCGTCGCCCGCTCGCGCGGCATCGCCGAGCGCATGAATGGCGGTGTCGGCTTCCTGTTCAAGAAGAACAAGGTCGATATTATCTGGGGCGAGGCAAAGCTGACGAAGCCCGGCGAGATCGTCGTCGGCCCGATCACCAAGCCGATTGTCCAGCCGCAGGGCCCCATCCCGAAGAACACGCTGGGCGAGGGCACCTATACCGCCAAGCACATCATCGTCGCCACCGGTGCCCGTCCCCGCGCACTGCCCGGCATCGAGCCGGACGGCAAGTTGATCTGGACCTATTTCGAGGCGATGAAGCCCGAGCAGATGCCGAAGTCGCTGCTGGTCATGGGCTCTGGCGCCATCGGTATCGAATTCGCCTCCTTCTACCGCACGATGGGCGTCGATGTGACGGTCGTCGAAGTTCTCGGCCAGGTCATGCCGGTCGAGGATGCCGAAATTTCGGCTTTTGCCAAGAAGCAGTTCGACAAGCAGGGCATGAAGATCCTTCTGGAAGCCAAGGTTTCCAAGGTCGAGAAGGGCGCCGACAGCATCACCGCGCATGTCGAGAAGAAGGATGGCACGATCGAGAAGATCACGGCCGACCGCATGATCTCGGCCGTCGGCGTCGTCGGCAACATCGAGAACCTCGGCCTCGAAGCGCTGGGCGTGAAGACCGACCGCGGCTGCATCGTCATCGACGGCTACGGCAAGACCAACGTACCCGGGCTCTATGCGATCGGCGACGTTGCCGGTCCGCCGATGCTTGCGCACAAGGCCGAGCATGAAGCGGTCATCTGCATCGAGAAGATCGCCGGCCTGCCGAATGTCCACCCGATGGACAAGCTGAAGATCCCCGGCTGCACCTATTGCAACCCGCAGGTCGCCTCCGTCGGCCTGACGGAAGCCAAGGCCAAGGCGGAAGGCCGCGAGATCCGCGTCGGCCGCTTCCCCTTCGTCGCCAACGGCAAGGCGATCGCGCTCGGCGAAGACCAGGGCATGGTCAAGACCATCTTCGACAAGAAGACCGGCGAGCTGATCGGTGCCCACTTGGTCGGCGCGGAAGTGACGGAGCTCATCCAGGGCTTCGTCGTCGCCATGAACCTCGAGACGACCGAGGAAGACCTGATGCACACCATCTTCCCGCATCCGACCATTTCGGAAACGATGAAGGAAAGCGTGCTCGACGCCTATGGTCGGGCCCTCAATGCCTGATCGTGACTTGACGTCGGATGCGCGCGGTCGCATCTGAGGTTAGACGCGTGGATCGGTCCGCTTTTGGCGGACCGGCAGACAGCAGGAGCGGGCGGTGTCGCCGGCTCGAACGTCTTTGCGGGCAGGCGGAAAGCTTGTGGACGGGAAGACGAGCACGAGAAGCTGATGGCTTGTCCGGCCCCACGGACGGGCGGAAGCGGGAAGAAAGATCGGACCTATGGTCACCATTCTCGACCGGACCCAGAACGCGAATGAAGCGCCGCGCGTGCGCCATCCCGAAAAGGCCCACAAGCCCGATACGGAGATGCTGCGCAAGCCGGAATGGATTCGCGTGAAAGCCCCGACCTCGAAGGGCTATCACGAGACGCGCGATCTCGTGCGCTCGCATAAGCTGGTAACGGTCTGCGAAGAGGCGGGCTGCCCGAATATCGGCGAGTGCTGGGAAAAGAAGCACGCGACCTTCATGATCATGGGCGAGATCTGTACCCGCGCCTGTGCCTTCTGCAACGTCGCCACAGGCAAGCCGAATGCGCTCGACATGGCCGAGCCGGAAAACGTCGCCAAGGCGGTCCGGCAGATGGGCCTGTCGCATGTGGTCATCACCTCGGTCGACCGCGACGATCTGCCGGATGGCGGCGCCGAGCATTTCGAGAAGGTCATCTGGGCGATCCGTGCGGCTTCGCCGGAAACGACCATCGAGATCCTGACGCCGGACTTCCTGAAGAAGCCCGGCGCGCTGGAGCGTGTCGTTGCGGCCAAGCCCGATGTTTTCAACCACAACATGGAAACCGTGCCGGGCAATTACCTCACCGTCCGCCCGGGCGCCCGTTACTTCCACTCCGTCCGTCTGTTGCAGCGCGTGAAGGAGCTGGACCCCACCATGTTCACCAAGTCCGGCATCATGGTCGGCCTCGGCGAAGAGCGGAACGAAGTGCTGCAGTTGATGGACGACCTGCGCACGGCGGATGTCGACTTCCTGACCATCGGCCAGTACCTGCAACCGACCCGCAAGCATCACAAGGTCGAAGCCTTCGTCACGCCAGAGGAGTTCAAGTCCTACGAGACCGTCGCCTATACCAAGGGCTTCCTCATGGTGGCCTCAAGCCCGCTGACCCGCTCCTCGCACCACGCGGGTGACGATTTCGCCCGCCTGCGGGCCGCACGCGAAAAGAAGGTCCTGCTCGCCGCGGAGTAAAGGTCGCGTCCGCAGCGATGCCGTGACGGGCTGGAAAGCCGTGACCGTGTGCGGAAGCTGTCGGTTAGGCCATCGAAGCCGTTTGGCATGAGCTCTCATTCGTCCATTTCCCTGCTGACACTGTTCGTGTAGACTTACGCTATAAGCGTTTGAGGCACGGAGTCGGTCAGATGGACATGTCGGTTAAGGGAAAGCCGGGAACCGGCCGAATGCGAGGTCTTGGCCAGCGCCTGGGCCGTATGGCACTGGCGCCGCTCCACACACTTCAGATCGTCACCGGTCGCAAGGACTTCAAGAATGACGTCCTCGGCAGCGAACGACTGAACCGCAAAGGCTTGCATGTCTGGCGGGTAAAGGCCGCGGCGCGGGTAACGGAATGGCGGCGTAAGCGGCTGGCACACCTCGTGACGCCGGTGGAGCGGGATTTCTTCGCGGAGAACGGCTACATAGAGCGCCGCAATCTGCTGGATGACAGCCAGTTCCGGACCCTCGTGGCGGAGGTCGAGGCCTTGCAGGCACCCGCGCGCGAGATGCGAGAAGGCGGCGCGATAACGCGGCGCATTCCCCTGACGCCCGACGTTCTCGAGCACGCGCCCACCCTTGCCGCCTTTCTCAAGGACGAACGCTGGACCGGGCCCATTCGCTATGTCGGCGGTTTCGACGTCGAGCCCGTTCTCAGCATCCAGACGATCTTCGGCGAACCCTCCGTCTCCAAGAGCGGCAAGGATCCGCAGACCGACCTTCACATGGACACGTTCCACTCGACGGCCAAGGCCTGGTACTTTCTATACGACGTGCCGGAAGACGAGGGGCCTTTCACCTATGTCGCCGGCTCGCACAAGCTGACGCCGCGTCGTCTCGCGTGGCACAAGCGACAGAGCGTGCTGGCGGCGGAGCGGCGGGGAGGTGGGGCGTTCCGCATTCCCCTCGCTGCCCTGAAGCTGCTCCGTCTGCCGCAGCCGACGCGTTTTGCGGTGCCTGCCAATACGCTGGTGGTGGGCGATACCTTTGGCTTCCACGCACGCGGCCATTCCGCACGCCGTTCCATTCGCGTCGAACTCTATGCCTCGCAGCGACCCAATCCCTTCCTGCCCTTCATCGGCCTCGACAGCGCAAAGCTCCCCTATGTCAGCGGTCGCAAAGAGGTCATCTCCTGGTATTTCGAGGACTGGCTGGTTAAGCTGAAGCTTCAGCGGCTGATCTGGCGGCCTGTCGGTGCCGTCAAGGCCCGGGAGAGGCCGCCCGGCAACTGACACCCGTCACGTTGCGGGAGACAGGGCCGGGAGACAGGAAATGCCGCATGCCCTCAAGACCGTTGCGGAGGCCGCCGCCGCCGTCTCCCGCGCAAACCGCATCTCCGTCATCGGCTGCTCGGGCGGCGGCAAGACGACGCTCGCGAGGGCTCTCGGCCAGCGGCTCGATCTGCCCCATATCTCGATGGACAAGGCCTTCTTCTGGCTTCCGGGCTGGAAGAAACGCGACAAGGCCGAGGAACGTGCCCTCATTTTGGAGGCCGTGGCGGCCGAACGCTGGATCATGGACGGCACGGGGCCGTCGACCTTTCACCTACGCATGCCTCGCACCGAGGTCGTGCTCTGGTTGCGCCTGCCGCGTTGGCTCTGCCTGCTCAGCGTCTTTCGCCGGGTGATGACGAGCTTCGGCCGCGTTCGCCCGGATATGGCACCGGGCTGCCCGGAGCAGTTCCCGGACAGCGAATTCCTCACCTATATCTGGAGGTTCGAGCGAAACGTCGTTCCGCTGATCGAGCGCGAGATCGCGTTACACGGGCCGCATGTGGCGATTTTCACGCTGAAAACACGCCGCGACGTTGCCCGCCTTCTTGATCTTGTCTCCGCCGCCGACTAACTGCGTCTCATGCCGAAGTTCGAAACCAGACGCTTGGTGAAGCACTCCCCCGACCAGATGTTCGACCTTGTTGCCGACGTCGAGTCCTACCCAAAATTCCTGCCGCTCTGCGAAGCGCTGACTGTGCGGACACGCAAGGAGCGTGATGGCAAGGAGCTGCTTCTGGCCGACATGACTGTCGGCTACAAGGCGATCCGCGAGACCTTCACGACGCAGGTGCTTCTGAACCAGGCGGAGCATAAGATCGAGGTCAAGTATATCGACGGCCCCTTCCGCTATCTCGACAATCGATGGACGTTCGAGCCGGCGCCGGACGGCGGCTGCTCGGTCCATTTCTACATCGACTACGAATTCAAGAACCGCATTCTCGGCGCGCTGATGGGCTCGATGTTTGACCGGGCCTTCCGGCTTTTTGCCGAAGCCTTCGAGAAGCGCGCCGACACGGTCTATGCCGGCGCTACGGCCTGATCGGCAAGCGCCTGAAGCATGTCGAGCGATGTCCTGACGGTCGCAAGCCGCACCTCTTCGCGGCCGATCTCTCCATATTGCATGGCGCGGTGCAGGATGACGCCACGGCGTGTGGCGGCGACGATGTGCACGAGGCCGACGGGCTTTTCCGCCGAGCCGCCGCCCGGTCCGGCAACGCCGGTCACAGCTACGGCTGCTTCCGCTTTCGATTGCATCAGGGCGCCTCGGACCATCTCCAGCGCTGTTTCCCGCGAGACGGCGCCGAACTGGTTGAGCGTGGCCGGGCTGACGCCGAGCATGTCTATCTTTGCCGCGTTCGAATAGGTGACGAAACCGCGATCGACCACACGGGACGAGCCCGGAATTTCCGTGAGCGCGCCGGCGATCATTCCGCCGGTACAGGACTCGGCGGTCGCCACCAGCCATCCTCTCGCAACGAAGCTTTCGAGCAGGTTTTCGGCAGACTGCCGGATGTCGTCGGGCCAGAGGCTCATTGGAAACCTCCAGGGAAGCTGACCGTCGCCGTGGCGATCGCTGCGATCCCTTCGCGCCGACCGACGAAGCCGATTTTCTCATTGGTGGTCGCCTTGACCGAACAGCGGTCGAGCGAAATTCCGAGCATGTCGGACAGCGCGTGTCGCATGGCTTCGCGATGCGGACCGATCTTCGGCGCTTCGGCGATGAGCGAAATATCCGCATTCATGACGACGCCGCCATGCTGCCGCACGATGCCTGCTGCGTGTTCGAGGAAGATCCGAGACGCCGCGCCCTTCCACCTGTTGTCGGAGGGCGGGAAGTGATCGCCGATATCGCCGGCGCCGCAGGTAGCGAGCAGAGCATCCGTCAGCGCATGCAGCGCGACGTCGGCATCGGAATGGCCGAGCAGCGATTGGTCGTGGGGCAGGAAGATGCCGCAGAGCGTGACGCCATCGCCGGGCACCAGCTGGTGCACATCGTAGCCATTGCCGGTTCGCACATCGATCGTGCGTCCGTTCAGTTTCTTGTCCGCCATTGCAAGGTCCTGTCGGGTCGTCAGTTTCACATTGTCCGCCGAACCCTCGACGAGGGCAACCGGCAACCCGGCCCATTCGGCGATCGAGGCGTCATCGGTAAAGTCTGAGCGTCCGGAAATGGCCGCCGCTTCGTGGGCTTTCAGAATATCGGGAAGGGCAAAGCATTGCGGGGTCTGTGCGGCGAACAGCCGATCGCGCGATACGGTTTCCAACACGTCGCCGGAGGCATAGGCGCGCTTGAGCGTGTCGGTGACCGGGATCGCCGGAAGCACGGCATTGAAGCCGGCGGCAAGTTTGTCGAGGCACCGGTTGAGCAGGTCGGGATCAATGAAAGGCCGCACGCCATCCTGAATAAGGGCATAGGCAGCCCCGAGATCGGCGAGGGCTCTCAGACCCGCAAGCACCGAAGCCTGCCGCGTCGAGCCACCATGGACGATGGTGATGTCGGGTCGAAGGCGGCAGGCCGCGAGCGCGGAATCGAGGAGGGTTACGTCATCGGGATGGATCACGACAACGACGGGGCCGGCCTTGCCCCAGTCCGAGACGGCATCGATGGTCCAGGCGATAACAGGGCGTCCGCCGATCCGGCGATACTGCTTCGGACCTTCGGTCGAGGCACCGGCCCGCTCGCCGCGTCCCGCTGCGACGATGACGACACCGCATGAAAGTTCGCGTTCTCTTTGCATCTGCTGTAAGACGCCTCCCTGCCTGCCCTGAACTGCCGTTCGGCGAGAGGGTGCCGCGCGGTCCGTGTGAGCGCGTTTAACCCGCGCCGATGGGCTTTGCCAGCGAAGCTGGCAGGCGAATGAGGAAATTTACGGATGTCGCGTGAAAGCGCTTGGCAATGGCGATATCTATGTCTAAAAATAGTGCAGAAAATTCATGTGCCTGAAAGATAATCACTTGCATCTTCCGACATTGTCATCGCCCTTCGCGATCGAAGGGATGTCGTTTCGAAACCGCGTGGTGCTTGCGCCCATGTCGGGCGTGACCGATTTGCCGTTCCGTCAGCTGGCATGGCGCTATGGCGCAGGCCTCGTCGTGACCGAAATGGTAGCAAGCCGCGAGCTGGCTTGCAATGCGGGCGAGAGCTGGGCGCGGCTGAAAAATACAGGCATCACGCCGCATATGGTGCAGCTGGCCGGACGCGAGGCGCACTGGATGGCGGAAGCTGCCAAGATCGCGGCCGGGAATGGTGCCGATGTTATCGACATCAATATGGGATGCCCTGCAAAGAAGGTCACCGGCGGCTATTCCGGTTCGGCGCTGATGCGCGATCCGGACCATGCGCTGTCGCTGATCGAGGCGACGGTCCGCGCCGTCGATATTCCCGTGACGTTGAAGATGCGACTCGGCTGGGACGAGACGACGATGAACGCACCCGAGATCGCCCGTCGCGCCGAGGCGGCCGGCATCCGCATGGTGACGATCCACGGGCGCACGCGCATGCAATTCTACAAAGGGCAGGCAGACTGGGATGCGATCCGAGCCGTGCGCGATGCGGTGTCCCTGCCGCTGGTTGCCAATGGCGACGTTACGACGCTCGACGATGCGACCGAAATTCTGAAGCGCTCGGGCGCCGACGCGGTCATGACCGGACGGGCATGCCAGGGGCGGCCATGGCATGCGGGCGTTCTCGCCGGTGCCTGCGCCGCGCCGGAAGGGCAGGCGCGTCTTGATGTCATTTCAGAACATTACGAGATGATGCTCGCCTTCTACGGCATGGAGACGGGTGTTCGACATGCGCGAAAACATCTCGGCTGGTATATCGACCGGTTCGCGCCCGATGCCCCCGGGCATCGAAAGGCGTCCGTGTTGACGGCGACGGATCACAAGGCGGCGCTGTCGGGTCTTCTCGAACTTCTTCGGGATGGCGAGACAGCGGTTGAAAGGACGATGGCGGCATGAGCGGCAAAATAACCGACGACACAAAGAGCGTGTTGCCGATGGCGGTGCTGAACGCGATCCAGAACCCGGTGGTCCTCGTCAACGAGAGCGGGCTGGTAACCTTCGCCAATTGGGAGGCCGAGGCCTTCTTCGGTGCCAGCGCCAACTATCTGGCCCGCCACGATATCAGCACCTTCATTCCCTTCGGCAGCCCGCTGCTGACGCTGATCGAGCAGGTGCGAGAGCGCAAGGCAGCGGTCAACGAGTACCGGGTCGACCTGTCGTCGCCGAGACTGGGGGCCGACAAGCTGGTGGATCTCTACGTCGCGCCCGTGCTGTCTGAACCCGGCTGCGTTGTCATCGTCTTCCAGGAACGCTCGATGGCAGACAAGATCGACCGGCAGTTGACGCACCGCGCCGCCGCCCGGTCGGTGACGGGACTTGCCTCCATGCTGGCGCATGAGATCAAGAACCCGCTGTCAGGCATTCGCGGCGCCGCCCAGTTGCTGGAAAGCTCCGTCAATGACGAGGACCGGGCGCTGACGCGGCTGATCTGCGACGAGACCGATCGCATCGTCTCGCTGGTCGATCGCATGGAGGTGTTCTCCGACGAGCGCCCCGTGGACCGGCATCCGGTTAACATCCACTCCATCCTCGACCATGTGAAGGCCGTGGCGCGGGCGGGCTTTGCCCGTCGCATCCGCATCACCGAGAATTACGACCCCTCACTGCCGCCGGTCTATGCCAATCGCGACCAGCTGGTGCAGGTGTTCCTCAATCTCGTGAAGAACGCTGCAGAGTCGATCGGCGACAAGCCAGATGGCGAGATCATGCTGACCACAGCCTATCGCCCCGGCATCCGCCTGTCGGTCGCCGGCACACGCGAGAAGATCTCGCTGCCGCTCGAATTCTGCGTGCATGACAACGGTCCGGGCGTGCCGTCCGATCTCGTGCCGCACCTGTTCGACCCCTTCATCACCACCAAGACCAACGGCTCAGGCCTTGGCCTTGCGCTGGTGGCAAAGATCATCGGCGGTCACGGAGGCATCGTCGAATGTGACAGCCAGACCAACCGTACGACATTCCGCGTCCTCATGCCTGCGTCGAAGGGACCGACCGCCGAGGACCCCGAACCCATTGCTGTAAAAGGGAAGACCCGATGACTGGCGCCACGATTCTCGTTGCCGACGACGACGCAGCCATCCGCACCGTGCTGAATCAGGCGCTCAGCCGCGCCGGGTACGACGTCCGCATCACTTCAAATGCCGCGACCCTCTGGCGCTGGATTTCGGCGGGCGATGGCGATCTGGTGCTGACCGATGTCGTCATGCCGGATGAAAACGCGTTCGACCTGCTGCCGCGCATCAAGAAAGCCCGGCCGGAGCTGCCGGTGCTCGTCATGAGCGCGCAGAACACCTTCATGACCGCCATCAAGGCGTCGGAAAAAGGCGCCTACGACTACCTGCCAAAGCCCTTCGACCTGACCGAACTCGTCGCCATCATCGGCCGCGCTCTGGCGGAACCCAAGCGCAAGCCGGCGAAGATGGACGACGACACGCAGGACGGCATGCCCCTGGTCGGCCGCTCCGCCGCCATGCAGGAAATCTACCGCGTGCTCGCCCGTCTCATGCAGACGGACCTGACGCTGATGATCACCGGCGAATCGGGCACCGGCAAGGAGCTGGTGGCGCGGGCGCTGCATGACTACGGCAAACGCCGCAACGGCCCCTTCGTCGCGATCAACATGGCCGCCATTCCGCGTGACCTGATCGAGTCGGAGCTCTTCGGCCACGAGAAGGGTGCCTTCACCGGCGCGCAGAACCGGTCCACCGGCCGCTTCGAGCAGGCCGAGGGCGGGACGCTGTTTCTCGATGAAATCGGCGATATGCCGATGGATGCCCAGACCCGGCTTCTGCGCGTTCTGCAGCAGGGCGAATATACGACGGTTGGCGGACGCACGCCGATCCGTTCCGACGTTCGTATCGTCGCGGCGACCAACAAGGACCTGAAACAATCGATCAACCAGGGGCTCTTCCGTGAGGACCTCTACTACCGCCTCAACGTCGTGCCCCTGCGCCTACCGCCGCTACGCGACCGGGCGGAGGATATTCCCGATCTCGTTCGCCACTTCGTCCAGATGGCGGAGAAGGAAGGCCTCGATGTCAAACGCTTCGAACAGGAAGCGCTGGAACTGATGAAGTCCCACCCCTGGCCGGGCAATGTGCGCGAGTTGGAAAACGTCGTCCGACGTCTGACGGCGCTCTATCCGCAGGAGGTCATCAGCCGGGAGATCATCGAGAGCGAGCTGCGCTCCGACATTCCCGACAGCCCGATCGAAAAGGCAAGCGGACGATCCGGTCCGATGTCGATCTCGCAGGCAGTCGAGGAGAACATGCGCCAGTATTTCGCAGGTTTCGGCGACGGCCTGCCGCCCTCCGGTCTCTACGACCGCGTGCTGGCGGAAATGGAATATCCGCTGATCCTCGCAGCCCTTACGGCGACCCGCGGCAACCAGATCAAGGCTGCCGATCTCCTCGGCCTCAACCGCAATACGCTGCGCAAGAAGATCCGGGAACTGGGCGTCTCCGTCTATCGCAGCTCGCGGAACGCTTGACACCCTTTACCGACCGTTGCATTTACGCCACATTGTGTTGCTTGGATGACACATGGGAACCGACTCGTCCGCAAGGAGAGTTCGGGCCTCATGGTCATCGGGCGAGGTCCGGGGTCGCTGAGATCCCTGGACGAGCGGGACCGGTTCTTGCCGGATGCCGTCAATGGGTGGAATACGCATGGCCGAAGGGCTGATACTGCCATTGGCAAAGGACGAGGCGGGCAACGGCACGGATCGCCGCGCCGCCTTCGCTCTCCCGGGTCTCGTGCTGGCCTCCGGTGCGCTGGCCTGCGCGATGATTTCCTTGCTGGTGCTGCTCGGCCTGACGCCGATCAAGCCCGAAACCAATATCGTCATAGCCTCCGCGGCGATCAACGCGCTGTTCGTCATCGGCCTGATCTACCTGATCGGCCGCGAGATCATGCGGCTGCTGCGAGCCCGCAGCAAGGGCAGGGCTGCGGCACGGCTGCATGTCCGCATCGTCGCGCTGTTTTCCATCGTCGCCATTACGCCCGCCATTCTCGTTGCCATCTTTGCCTCGATCACGCTCGATGTCGGGCTCGATCGCTGGTTCTCGTTGCGGACGCAGGCGATCGTGCGGTCCTCCATCGATGTCGCGCAGGCCTATGTGCTGGAGAACGCGAGCTATCTGCAGGGGCAAACGGCGTCGATGGCGACCGACCTTGAGCGCAATCGCCAGCTCTACAGTCTCGACCGCACCGGTTTCGTGGATCTGATGACCCGGCAGGCGCGGGCCCGCGGCATGCTCGGTGCTTTTCTTGTGCGGGCGGATGGCTCGGCGATCCTCCAGGCCAACATCCCGACCGACCGGCCCTTGCCGGCCATCCCGGTCGATGCTCTGGCAAGCACCGTCTCGGGCCAGCCAACGCTCATCCCGCCCGGCATAACCAATCTCGTCGGCGCCATCATTCCACTCGACAATATCGCCGGGGCCTATCTCTACACTGTTCGCACCGTCGATCCCAAGGTGATGAACTCGATGCGGCTGATGGAGGAGAACGTTGCGGAATACCGCAACCTCGCCGCCGGCCGCACCTCGCTTCAGGTGGCCTTCGGGGTCCTCTATCTCGGCTTCGCGCTCATCGTTCTGCTGGCGGCGATCTGGGCGGCGATTGCGGTCGCGGACCGGATCGTCCGCCCCATCCGCCTGCTGATCGGCGCTGCCGACAGCGTTGCCTCGGGCAACCTCAACGTCGTCGTACCCGTTCACGCGGTCGATGGCGATGTCGGCAGTCTCTCGCGCACCTTCAACAAGATGATCGTAGAGATTCGCACCCAACAGCATCAGCTGCTCGAGGCGAAGGACGAGATGGACAACCGCCGTCGCTTCATCGAGGCCGTACTGTCGGGCGTGACGGCGGCCGTTATCGGCGTCGAGGACGATCGCCGCATCACCATCGCCAACCCCTCGACGGAGGTCTTCCTCTCTCGTCCGACCCTCGACATCGTCGGTGAGCGGCTGGCGGATGTGGCCCCCGAGATCGATGATGTGCTGACCGAAGCGATCTCCAGGCCGCGAAACGACTTCCGCAAGCAGATCAACATCATGCGCAACGGCAAGGAGCGCACGCTGAACGTTCAGGTGACCCGCGAGGAGGCGACCGATACGGCCGAATCCTATGTCATTACGCTCGACGACATCACCGATCTCGTCATTGCCCAGCGCTCGACTGCCTGGGCCGACGTCGCCCGCCGCATCGCGCACGAGATCAAGAACCCGCTGACCCCGATCCAGCTCTCCGCCGAGCGCCTGAAGCGCCGCTACGGCAAGCAGATCAACCCGGACGACCGGGCCGTTTTCGACCAGTGCACCGACACGATCGTTCGTCAGGTCGAGGATATCGGCCGCATGGTCGATGAATTCTCATCCTTTGCCCGCATGCCGAAGCCGACGAAGGAGCGCTCCGACCTCCGCGCGATCCTGAAGGATGCCGTTTTCCTGCGGGAAATGGGCACGAGCGACATCCAGTTCATCCGCGATTTCGGCGATGATGCTCTGGATGGCTCGTTCGATGGCCGCATGCTGGGGCAGGCCTTCGGGAACATCATCAAGAATGCGGTCGAATCGATCGAGTCGCTGCCCGCCGATGCGGAACGCGACGAGCCGAAGATCATGATCCGCTCCCGTCTCAACGAGAAGAGCGGCACCTACGTGGTCGATATCATCGACAACGGCAAAGGCCTGCCAACCGAGAACCGTCACCGGATCCTCGAGCCCTACATGACAATGCGCGAGAAAGGCACCGGCCTCGGGCTCGCCATCGTCAAGAAGATCATCGAAGACCACGGCGGGCATCTCGAACTGCACGACGCACCGGCCGATTTCGACCAGGGCCATGGCGCGATGATCCGCATCATCCTGCCTCCGGCGATCATCGCAGAGGCGGAGCGAAACCGCCCGGTTATCGCTGGTCCGCCCATAGAGTTATTGGGCCCTGATGCGAAACGAACGGGCTCCGCCGATGCGGAACACAAAGACGACGACAGACAAAGCAAGGAACTGACCGATGGCCGCTGATATTCTGGTTGTAGACGACGAACAGGACATTCGCGAGATCGTCTCCGGCATCCTGTCAGACGAAGGCTACGAGACGCGCATGGCGTTCGACAGCGACAGCGCGCTGGCCGCCATTTCCGATCGCGTGCCGCGCCTCGTCTTCCTCGATATCTGGATGCAGGGCAGTCGCCTCGACGGTCTGTCCCTACTGGACGAGATCAAGAGCCGGCATCCGGACCTGCCGGTCGTCATGATCTCCGGTCATGGCAACATCGAGACCGCCGTCTCGGCGATCCGTCGGGGTGCCTATGATTTCATCGAGAAGCCCTTCAAAGCGGACCGCCTTATTCTGATCGCGGAACGGGCGCTGGAAAACTCCAAGCTGAAGCGCGAAGTGACGGAGCTCAAGAAGCGCTCCGGTGATCCGGTGGAGCTGATCGGCACCTCCGTCGCCGTCTCGCAGCTGCGCCAGACCATCGAAAAGGTCGCGCCGACCAACAGCCGCATCATGATCCACGGGCCCTCCGGCTCCGGCAAGGAACTCGTGGCGCGGATGATCCACAAGAAGTCCGCCCGCGCCGCCGGCCCCTTCGTGGCGCTGAACGCTGCGGCGATCACGCCCGACCGCATGGAAATCGCCTTGTTCGGCACGGAGGGAACGCCGGGCCAGCCGCGCAAGACCGGCGCGCTGGAGGAAGCCCATGGCGGCATGCTCTATCTGGATGAGATCGGCGAGATGCCGCGCGAGACGCAGAACAAGATCCTGCGCGTGCTTGTGGACCAGCAGTTCGAGCGCGTCGGCGGTTCGAAGCGGGTCAAGGTCGATGTCCGCATCATCTCCTCGACCGCCTACAATCTGGAGAGCCTGATTGCGGAGGGCGCCTTCCGCGAGGATCTCTATCACCGTCTGGCGGTCATTCCCGTCCGTGTGCCGGCACTTGCCGATCGCCGGGAAGACATTCCGTTCCTAGTCGATATGTTCATGCGCCAGATCAGCGAACAGGCGGGCATCCGCTCGCGCAAGATCGGCGACGATGCGCTGGCCGTCCTGCAGGCACATGGCTGGCCGGGCAATATCCGCCAGCTTCGCAACAATATCGAGCGCCTGATGATCCTCGCGCGTTCGGACGGCCCGGACACGGTCATCTCGGCCGACATGCTGCCGACGGAAGTGGGCGACAGCCTGCCGAAGATCTCCGCCCAGGGGGACCAGCACATCATGACGCTGCCGCTGCGCGAGGCGCGCGAAATGTTCGAGCGGGACTATCTGATCGCGCAGATCAACCGTTTCGGCGGAAACATCTCGCGCACGGCGGAGTTCGTGGGCATGGAGCGTTCCGCCCTGCATCGCAAGCTGAAGTCGCTCGGTGTGTAAGAGCTAGGGAACGCTGCGGACCCTACGGTGTCACGGAAACGTCGCGCAGGCTTTTTCGACATTGCGAAAGAGACCTTGATGCGATACCAGATTCCGCAGCGTCTGAGGGGCAGGCGCGCGGGGCAACTCTCGATTTACAGACGTATCAACCGGTTGATTTCGAACCGGCAATAAAGAAAGAAGCGGCGCTATGGCGGAACGTTCTCAGAACCTGCAGGACCTTTTTCTCAATACGGTTCGCAAGCAGAAGATCTCTCTCACCATCTTCCTCATCAACGGCGTCAAGCTGACGGGCGTCGTTACCTCGTTCGATAATTTCTGCGTGCTGCTGCGGCGCGACGGGCATTCCCAGCTCGTTTACAAGCACGCCATCTCGACCATCATGCCGGGCCAGCCCATGCAGATGTTCGAGAGCGAAGAATCCGCCTCCTGAACACCGGACTGAAGCCATCACAAAACACAACGATACCCCAGACAGCATCATCCCCGAGACCGAAAAGCACCGCGACGACATGCGGGCGCTGGTCATCGTCCCGGTCGTCAAAAAAACCGGGCGGCAGCACGCCGAGCAACCGCATTCGATCCGCTCGGACGAGGCTCGTCTCGAGGAAACGATCGGTCTGGCACGTGCCATCGATTTGTCCGTCGTCCAGGGTCTGGTCGTGCCTATCGCCCAGCCGAAGCCGGGAACGCTGCTCGGCAGCGGCAAGATCGAAGAGATCGGCCATCTGCTGGACACGCAGGATGCCGGCCTCGTCATCGTGGATCACCCGCTGACACCGGTGCAGCAGCGCAATCTCGAGAAGGAATGGAACGCCAAGGTCATCGACCGCACGGGCCTCATTCTTGAGATCTTCGGCCGTCGCGCTTCCACAAAGGAAGGCACGTTGCAGGTAGATCTGGCGCATCTGAACTACCAGAAGGGCCGTCTGGTCCGCAGCTGGACCCACCTTGAACGTCAGCGCGGCGGCGCGGGCTTCATGGGTGGTCCGGGTGAAACCCAGATCGAGGCCGACCGCCGCCAGCTTCAGGACAAAATCATCAAGCTGGAAAAGGAGCTGGAGCAGGTGCGTCGGACGCGCCAGCTGCACCGCTCCAAGCGCCGCAAGGTGCCGCATCCCATCGTCGCTCTCGTCGGCTATACCAATGCCGGCAAATCGACGCTGTTCAACCGGATCACCGGCGCGGGCGTGCTGGCCGAGGACATGCTGTTTGCGACCCTCGATCCGACGCTGCGCCGGATGAAGCTGCCGCAAGGCCGCACCGTCATCCTCTCAGACACTGTCGGCTTCATCTCGGACCTGCCAACGCATCTTGTGGCGGCATTCCGGGCGACGCTCGAAGAGGTGCTGGAAGCCGACCTGATCCTGCACGTCCGCGACGTGTCGGATCCAGATCACGCGGCACAGTCCGAAGACGTCGAGCGCATTCTCGAAGATCTCGGCATCGACGAGAAGGCGCGCACCGAGCGCCTGCTGGAGGTCTGGAACAAGATCGACCGGCTCGAGGAAGAGCCGCATGCGGCGATGCTCGAAAAAGCGGTGCATACGCCCAATACGATCACCGTTTCAGCCGTGACAGGCGAGGGGGTCGATGCCCTTATGCAGGAGATCAATCGTCGTCTATCCGGCGTCATGATGGAGACGACGGTCACGCTGCCCGTCGACCGCCTGCAGCTTCTGCCCTGGCTTTACGAGCATGCGATCGTCGATCATCGCGAAGATCTCGAGGATGGCTCCATCCGGCTCGATCTGCGCCTGACGGAAACGGAGGCGGGGGAACTCGACCGTCGTCTCGGCCAGGGACAGAAACCAGCCGCGGAAGACTGGGAATAGCAAAAGAGGCGCCACGCCACGTGGCGCCTTACCTGTTCTAGCCCTTAATATCAGGGCATTGCGACCTGACAGTTTCCCGACAGGATTTCGGCTCTACCACACCCTCAGCATAGCCTGACGGGTTCCCGCCGGCGTTCTGACGGGAGTGACCCCTTGAAAATCCCCACGTTTTCTCGACCTGAGATCGGCAGTATCCCGCTGACCCTCATCGTGTCGGCCTATCTGCTCGTCGTCACCAACATCACCTTCTGGAGCCGCACCGCCGCAGCGTTCTCCTCCAACAAAACGAGCCTTCTAGCCTTCTCGGTCGCGATATCGCTGCTGACGATCTGCGCGCTCGTGACCCTCTCGGTCCGCTACGTCGTCAAGCCTGTCCTGATCCTCTGCGTTCTCGTCGCTGGCTTCGCGTCCTACTTCACCGACACCTACGGCGTCGTCGTGGACAAGGAGATGGTGGAGAGCGCCTTCGTGACGACGGGGGCGGAGGCCGGGCACATCCTGACGCCGCATTTCGTGCTTCACGTCCTCGTCTTCGCCGTCCTGCCGGCTATCCTGATCGGCCTCGTGCGCGTCCGCCACCGTCCGTTCCTGCAAAAAGCCCTGCGAAACCTCGCCCTGATCCTTCCGGCCTTCGCCGTGGCGCTCGTTCTCATCGGCTATAACTATGCGGCCATCGCTTTTGTCGCCCGTGAGCGGAAGGAAGTGCTCAACGTCTTCAACCCTGCAGCGCCGCTGTCGTCGGCCGTCCGGTTCGCGCTCTCCGCCTATAAGGAGGTCGATGCCGTGGTCGCCCCCTTCGGCACGGACGCCCGGGCGGGAGATCGGCTCGCTGCTGAGAAGAAGCCGGTCGTCGTCGTGGTCGTTGCGGGGGAAACCGCACGCGCCGCCAGCTTCTCTCTGGATGGCTATGCCCGCGAAACCAATCCCGAGCTCAAGGCGCTCGGCGTGGTCAACTTCGCCAACACGAGCAGCTGCGGCACGGCAACCGCCGTATCCTTGCCCTGCATGTTCTCCGGCTACCGGCGGACGGAATACAGCGAGAGCAAGGCGCACACCCGCCAGAACCTCGTCGATGTCCTCACCCATGCCGGCGTGAACGTCTCCTGGTGGGACAACAATACCGGCAGCAAGGGTATCGCCAAGCTGATTGACTATGCCGCGATCAACGGTCGCCAGAACAGCCCGCTCTGTCATGAAGGCGAATGCCTCGACGGCATCTTCCTCGATGGCCTCGACAGCAAACTCGCCACGATCAAACACGATTCGGTGATCGTGCTGCACCAGCTGGGCAGCCATGGTCCCGGCTATTTCGGCCGATATCCCGAGGCGTACCGCCGCTTCACGCCCGACTGCCGCACGGACGAGCTGATGAATTGCTCGCATGACGAGATCGTCAATGCCTACGACAACACGATCCTCTACACCGACCACATCCTCGCCAGTGTCGCCAAACTGCTGGCAAAGCACGAAAACACGATATCCGGCGCCATGATCTATATGTCCGACCACGGCGAATCGCTCGGGGAAAACGGCATCTACCTCCATGGCGCGCCTTACGCGATCGCGCCGAAGGAGCAGACCCATGTTCCCTTTATCTCCTGGTTCTCGCCGTCCTATGCCCGGACCATGGGGCTTGATACGAAGTGCCTTCTCGCCTATTCGGATGCGGCCATGTCGCACGATAACCTGTTTCACACGGTGCTCGGCATGATGAACATCCAGACGGATGTCTATAATCGCGAACTGGACGCTTTCGCGCCCTGCGTGGCAAGAAGCTGAGATGAACAGGAATACGCTGCGCATGCAGGAGCGAGAGCCGACCCAGAAGCTGCCGCGAAAGCTCACAGGCTTCCAGCACTTCTTCGCCGCCGCGACCTACTCTGTGGGGGGCGCCCGGCGTCTTCTCGGCGAAGCCGCCTTCCGGCAGGAGCTTATCGGCTTTGCCCTGGCGATGCTGGCCTTCGCCATCAGCGGTGCAACACTGTTCCAGTACGTCGCGATGATGCTGCTCTTCCTGCTGATGATCGCGTTCGAGGCGCTGAACACGGCGATCGAGGAAATCGTCGATCGGGTGTCTCCCGAAATTTCGGAAATGGGCCGCAATGCCAAGGATCTGGGCTCGCTCGCGTGCCTCTGCCTGATCCTCGCCAATGCCGGCTATGCGTTCTATGTCGTCTTCCTCTCGCATGTCGTGACCGACATGCCGTTGACCGGGCTGTAATGCCGCAAAGGTGACCACCGCGCGCTTCCTGCGAAACTGTGCATGAAAGCAAGCGCTTCTAAAAGTTGACCTTCAGGTTCAGCTTATTTATACCGCCTCTGCCGGGCGCGTCGCCCGGGCACTCTCAGGAGGTCGTTATGAAAATTTCCGTTCGCGCCGCAGGCTTCGTTGCCGCAGCTGCTCTTCTGGCTGGGATGAACCCCGCGCTCGCCCAGTCCGAATCCGCCGGCATCGTCGTCTACAATGCGCAGCACGAGAGCCTCGGCGTTGCCTGGGCGGAAGCCTTCACCAAGGAAACCGGCATCAAGGTGACGCTGCGCAAGGGCAGCGACATGGAGTTTGCCAACCAGATCGTTCAGGAGGGTGCCGCATCCCCCGCTGACGTCTTCCTCACCGAGAATTCGCCGGCCATGTCGCTGGTCGATCAGACCGGCCTGTTCGAACCGGTCGCAAAAGACACGCTCGCGCAGGTTCCCGAGACCTTCCAGCCGTCGAACGGCCATTGGGTCGGCGTTGCCGCCCGTTCCACCGTCTTTGCCTATGACAAGACCAAGCTGACCGAGGACAAGCTGCCGAAGTCGCTGCTCGACCTCGCCGATCCCGCATGGAAGGGCCGTTGGGCCGCATCGCCGGCCGGCGCCGACTTCCAGGCGATCGTCAGCGCGCTTCTGGCGCTGAAGGGCGAAGCTGCCACCAAGGAATGGCTCGCCGCGATGAAGACGAACTTCACCGCCTACAAGGGCAATTCGACGGCCATGAAGGCCGTGAACGCCGGTGAAGTCGAAGGCGCGGTGATTTACCACTACTACTACTTCGGCGATCAGGCGAAGACCGGCGAGAACAGCAAGAACGTCGCACTGCATTTCTTCAAGAATCAGGACCCGGGCGCCTTCGTCAGCATCTCCGGCGGCGGCATCCTCGCGTCCAGCCAGCACAAGACCGAGGCACAAACCTTCCTGAAGTGGCTGACGGGCAAGGGCGGACAGGCCGTCCTCCGTGACGGCACCTCGTTCGAATATGCCGTTTCCAAGGATGCGGAATCCAATGCGGCGCTTCCGGCACTCTCCACGCTGGACTACCCGAAGGTCGATCCGCAGTCGCTGAACAGCAAGTCGGTCACCGATCTGATGACGGCAGCCGGCATTCTCTAATCGCTGGCCCGGCGTCATCCCGACGCAACATCACGTCTGCGTGACGATTCTGGATTGATTTCATCCACAATCGCCGCAATAGGTCATCGCGACCCGTGCGCGCTTCCTTTTAGGAGGCGCGCATCTTTCCGTTCCGTCTAGAGGCGCCACCCGTGCCGCATGCCGATGCCAAGTCCTTCGCTGTCTCCCCCGGCGCGACACCGGGCCGTCTGACGCTCGGGCAGCGACGGCGCGCGCGGCTTGCCTACCCTCTGGTCACGCTGCCGGCCCTGCTCGTGGCTCTGGTCAGTCTCATTCCGCTCGGTTTCGTCGCGATCGTGACGGTGCAGACGGGGTGGGATCAGGTGGTCGCGCTCGTTTTTCGCGGCCGTGTCGGCGATCTCCTCATCAACACCGTTCTTCTCGAAGCGGCGACGGTGCCGCTGACCATCGTGCTCGCCGTCGCGCTGGCCTGGCTGACGGAGCGCACGGACCTGCCGTTCGCAAGGCTCTGGGCCTGGTTCGCCGTTGTGCCGCTCGCGGTTCCCGCCTTCGTGCATTCCTACGCCTGGATCAGCCTCGTTCCGGGCCTGAAAGGCCTCAGCGGCGGCGTCCTCGTCTCGGTGCTCGCCTACTTTCCATTCCTCTATCTGCCGGTGGCCGCGCAGCTGCGGAGGCTGGATCCGGCCATCGAGGATGCCGCGGCGTCGCTCGGTCTCAGCCCGTGGCGGGTCTTCTTCCGAGCGGTCCTGCCGCAATTGCGGGTCGCGATCTGCGGCGGCAGCCTGCTCGTCGGCCTGCATCTCCTGGCCGAATACGGCCTTTTCGTCATGATCCGGTTCGATACGTTTTCGACGGCGATCGTCGATCAGTTCCAGTCGGCCTTCAACGGCCCCGCCGCCAACATGCTCTCCAGCGTCCTCGTCCTCTGCTGCCTGGCGCTTCTGGGTACGGAAGCGCTGGCGCGGGGCGGCGAGCGCTATGCCCGCGTCGGTTCTGGCGCGCCGCGCATGGTGACGCGCCACGCGCTCGGTGTATGGCTGTGGCCGGCGCTGGGTCTGAATCTCCTCACGGCCGCGCTCGCCATCGGCGTGCCGTTCACGACACTGACGCGGTGGCTGGCCATCGGCGGGCTGGAGATCTGGCCGTTGCAGACGGTGGGCAATGCCGTGTTGCAGACCGTTCTCCTCGCCGTCATGGGCGGCATGCTGACCACGGTTGCCGCCGCGCCCATGGCCTGGCTCTCGGTGCGCGCACCCGGCCGCCTGCAACGGGTGCTGGAAGCCTGCCACTATTATGTCGGCTCCCTACCGGGCGTCGTCGTGGCGCTGGCGCTGGTCACCATCACCGTTCGGCTGGTTCTGCCGCTCTACCAGACATTCGCAACCCTTCTCTTGGCCTATGGCCTTCTGTTCCTGCCGCGCGCGCTGGTAGCGCTGCGGGCCAGTATCGCACAGGCGCCGGTCGAGCTCGAGCGTGCCGCGATGGCGCTTGGGCGGGCACCCTTGCAGGCCGTCCGCGTCACGACGATGCGCCTTGCCGCGCCCGGTGCCGCTGCCAGCACCGCCCTCGTTGCACTCGGCATCACCAACGAACTCACCGCCACCCTCATGCTATCGCCAACCGGCGTCGAAACGCTTGCCACCAAGTTCTGGTCGCTGACGAGCGAGATCGATTATGTCGCTGCGGCACCTTACGCGCTGATGATGGTGCTTTTGTCCCTGCCACTGACGCTGGTTCTCCACCGCCAATCCAGTCGCGCAAGCGGGAGCGCCGCATGAGCCTGCTGTCCATCCAATCCGTCAGCAAGACCTACGGCCGCGATGCGCGCGCCCTGATCGACGTTTCCCTCATCGTTCCCGCCGGTGCGCGAACCGCGATCGTCGGTCCCTCCGGCTCCGGCAAGACGACGCTTCTGAAGTTGATCGCCGGCTTCGAGCGACCCGATGCCGGCCGCATCACGCTGGAAGGCGCTTTATTGGCTGGCGAGGGCGTTCATGTGCCCGCCCATAAGCGTGGCATCGGCATCGTCTCGCAGGACGGCGCACTGTTTCCGCATCTGACCGTCGGCGAGAATATCGGTTTCGGCCTGCCGAAACGGCAGGAAGGCCGCGACAAGCGTATTGCTGCGCTGATGGCGACGGTGGAACTCGACGCGGACATGCTCTCGCGGCGTCCGCACCAGCTCTCCGGCGGCCAGCAGCAACGCGTGGCGCTCGCCCGCGCCCTGGCGCTCGAACCCCGGCTGATGCTGCTCGACGAGCCGTTCTCCGCCCTCGATACCGGCCTGCGCGACACCATGCGCCGCACCGTCTCGCGCATCCTCTCGGCTTCAGGAACGACGTCCATTCTCGTGACGCATGATCAGGGCGAGGCACTGTCCTTCGCCGATCATGTCGCGGTGTTTCGGGAGGGACGACTGGTTCAAGCCGGTAGCCCGCAATCGCTCTACCGCTGCCCCGCCGATCGGCAGACGGCGCTTTTTCTTGGTGATGCGGTGCTGCTGGACGCGACGGTGATCGCAGGACAGGCGGAAACCGTTCTCGGTCCTATTCCTGTCGGACCGACCGACAAAGCCTCTTCCGACACAGCATCGCGGTCGCTCGTGATGCTCCGGCCGGAGCAGTTGCGCATTCGCTGGCTCGGTCTTGGCGAGGCTGATCTGATGAAGGGTGTGCAGGCACGCGTGCTCGACAGCGAGTTCGGCGGCGGCCTTTGCCGGTTGACGGTGGAGGTGGGCGAGGGCCCGGCCCGCACCGTTCTCGATCTGCGCGTCTCGGGCTTCGATGTCGCCGCACCGGGTGAGACGGTGGCCATCGAGGTGGTGGGGCAGGCACACGTCCTGCCCGCCTGACGCTATCAAAAAGTCTTGATCAGGCGAAGCTCTTCCGACGACGTGCCACGGCGGCGGTTTCCTGCACGGCCGGGACCGTCTGAAGCACGCGGCGCGCCGGCAGGATGGCGATGACCTCCGTCCCTTCGCGCAGCTTCGAGCGCAGGATGAACTCGCCATCGTGTTTTGCAAGGATCGCCTGCACGATCGGCAAGCCGAGACCTGTTCCCTGTTCCGCGCTCTTGATGGCGATCGACCCTTGGCCGAAGGCCGAGAGCACGACGGGGATTTCCTCTTCCGGGATGCCCGGACCGTCATCCTTGATGGACAGATACTGTCCGCCGCCCGCCGTCCACCCGACCTTGACCGAGATCTGTCCGCCCTGTGGGGTGAACTTCACGGCGTTCGACAGCAGGTTCAGCGTTACCTGCCGCATGGCCTTCTCGTCCACCCAGACGGCCGGCATGCCCTGCTCGAACTGTTCGGTGATCGTGATGCTCTTCGTACGGGCGCGCAATTGCACCATGCCGATACAGTCCTCGGTAATCTCTGCAAGCAGAATCGCTTCCTCGTTGAGGTCGTAGCGGCCCGCCTCGATGCGGGAGAGGTCGAGAATTTCGTTGATCAGGTCGAGCAGGTGCTTGCCGGAGCGGTGGATATCGCCGGTATACTCCTTGTAGGTCGGGTTGTTCAGCGGCCCCATGACCTCGGTAAACATGACTTCGGAAAATCCGAGAATGGCGTTCAGCGGCGTGCGCAACTCATGCGACATGGAGGCGAGAAAGCGGGATTTGGCAAGGTTCGCCTCTTCCGCCCGCCGGCGTGCCTCGTCCGACATGGATTTCGCGACTTCCAGTTCCGCGATCAGATCGTCCTTCTCGGCTTGAACGGAGAGGATCTGGATATTGGCGCGTCGCATCCGCGTCGTCATGTAGACGAGAAAGGCAAGCGACGTCGAAAGCACGATGGCGAGCGCGACGAGATCCCCACGCCCGGCCATGATGGCGGTGCCGGTGAGAAGGGCGACGCAGGGTGCGAACGTGACGATCAGCGCATAGCGGAGCAGAATGGTGGCGATGGCCGTGGCGGCAAGGGCCACGAGAAGGGCCACGCCCTTGTACAGCCCGAAATCGCGCGGCACGCAGGATTGGCAATCCTGCAGCAGGAACAGCGCCCACACAATGCCCATCAGACCCTGTACGGCAAGGAACCGCCGACGCCAGTAGACGACGGCCTCCGGCGTCAGATCCTTTCGTCGGGCCCGCTGTGCTGCAAGGAGGCCGAGGGCGTGGATGACGAGGGCTACGATCAGCCAACCGACGATCTGCACGTTCTCCGTCAGATAGAGCCCGCCGGCCGCGATCATCATCAGGAGAATCGGCATCGCTGCTGCGCCCTGCAGGACGGAAGCGACGTAGAGAGCCAGCATTTCCTTGTCGAAGCCGGCACCGTTCGACGGGCCGGATTGCAGGCGTTCGCGATTCGCGCGCACGGTTTTCGACACAGCCTTGTTGCGATGGCTGCGCGATTTGTCGACAATGATCTTGTCGGTCGATGTGCTGACGCCCTGATTCATCTTGTCCGGAAAGTCTGACGGATACCCAACAGATTCTAGGTAAGAATTGTTAAGAACTTGCTTCCTGCACCCGTTCGCCCCGCCCTACGACAGCCGAATTCTTCGGTGTTTTCCATGGTAGGCCGGCGACGGTCGCTTGTCCGGGACGGTCTGTTGACGATCCTCTTCCTCGGGCTCGTCTGGCTTGCCGCCCATCGTCTTGCTGGTGGCGGCGTGACGGTGATCGGCCAGCCGCGCGTGGTGGATGGCGACACGCTCGCTATCGGGCGAGATCGCATTCGCCTTATCGGCATCGATGCGCCCGAGAGCGCGCAGACCTGCGAGCGCGACGGCAGGGACTGGGATTGCGGGCAGGAGGCCCGACGGCATCTGGCGCGGCTGATCGGCAAGGCCGCCGTCGCATGCGAGGGCCGTGCGGACGACCGCTACGGCCGGCGGCTTGCCGTGTGCGCGGCTGGGCGTGAAGAGCTGAACGCACGCATGGTCGAGGACGGATTTGCGATTGCCTTCGGCGACTATGAGGCGGAGGAAGCCGATGCGCGTGCACGCCGGGCAGGGCTCTGGGCGGGCACCTTCGATCGCCCAAGAGACTGGCGCGCCCGCCATGGCGGAATGGCTGAGGCGCCCCATATCGACATGGATTGGATCAAGGCGCTGCTGCGCCGCATCGAGACCGCATGGACATCCCGCTGACACCGACCAGAGACGACATCGATCAACTCTCCACAACGATCTCCGCCTGCCGCATCTGTCGCGACGCGCCGGTCTTCGGTGCACCCCTGCCGCAT
This sequence comes from Ferranicluibacter rubi, assembly GCF_011603255.1. Classification (GTDB taxonomy): domain Bacteria; phylum Pseudomonadota; class Alphaproteobacteria; order Rhizobiales; family Rhizobiaceae; genus Ferranicluibacter; species Ferranicluibacter rubi. Next base: position 472,824 of record NZ_JAANCM010000002.1, read on the forward strand.
GAGCCCAGGCCCATCTTCGTGCTCTCGGCGAAGGCGCGCATCCTGATCGCGAGCCAGGCCCCCGGCATGCGCGCGCATGTCAGCGGCGTCCCCTTCGACGATCCCTCCGGCAACCGGCTGCGCGACTGGCTCGGCGTGGACCGACCGACCTTCTACGATCCCGACAATTTCGCCATCGTTCCCATGGGGTTCTGCTTCCCCGGCTACGACAAACATGGCGGCGACATCCCGCCACGACGCGAATGCGCGCCCGTTTGGCGGGAGACGGCGCTCGCCGCCGTGCCGAACGCCTCGCTCATCCTCGTCATCGGCGCCTATGCTCAGGCCTATCATCTCGGCACGAAACGGCAGGCCTCGATGACGGCGACGGTGGCGGACTGGCGGCGGACGTTCGAGCGGGCGGAAGGACCCAAGCTGCTGCCTCTGCCGCACCCCAGCTGGCGCAACACGCCATGGCTGAAGCGGAACCCCTGGTTCGAAGCCGAACTGCTGCCCGTGCTCCGCGCTGAAATTGCATTGCGGATATCGTAAGAATTCACTCTGGCATTGGCCCCTTTTGACGCTATAGAAGAAATAATATTCGAAGGGGGCTACTGAAATGGATCGTCTCGATCGCAAGATCCTGCGACTTCTGCAGGAAGATTCGACACTCGCCGTTGCCGACCTGGCCAAGAAGGTTGGCCTGTCGACCACGCCGTGCTGGCGCCGTATCCAGAAGATGGAAGAAGAGGGCGTCATCCGTGGCCGCGTCGCCTTGCTCGATCCGGCGAAGATCAACACCAAGGTCACGGTCTTCGTGTCGATCCGCACCAATGCCCACTCGATCGAGTGGCTGCGGCGGTTCTCGGAGGTCGTCGGAGAATTTCCCGAAGTGGTCGAACTCTACCGCATGAGCGGCGATGTCGATTATCTGCTACGCGTCGTCGTGCCGGATATCGCGGCCTATGACGCCTTCTACAAGCGCCTGATCGCCAAGATCGAGATCCGCGACGTATCCTCGGCTTTCGCCATGGAGCAGATCAAGTACACGACGCAGATGCCGCTCGATTACATGATCTTGGAGCAGGCGAAGTCCCAGGAGGACTGAGGTCCTCTGGGAAATGGAACGGGAAGCAGGCGCGGGGGCGCGTCTACTTCTTTTCCAGCCGCGCCAGCAGCGACGAGGTATCCCAGCGCTTGCCGCCCATCGCCTGCACGTCGCCGTAGAACTGATCGACCAGAGCGGTGACCGGAAGCTTCGCGCCGTTGCGGCGGGCTTCCGTCAGCACGATGTCCAGATCCTTGCGCATCCAGTCCACAGCGAAGCCGAAGTCGTACGTGTCGGCAATCATCGTCTTGTGACGGTTTTCCATCTGCCAGGAACCGGCCGCTCCCTTGGAGATCACGTCCACGACGGCCTCCATATCGAGCCCGGCGCTCTTGCCGAAATGCATCGCTTCCGCCAGTCCCTGGACGAGGCCCGCAATGCAGATCTGGTTCACCATCTTGGTGAGCTGACCGCTGCCGGCCGGCCCCATCAGCCCAACCATGCGTGCATAGGCGTCGATGACAGGTCGTGCTTGTTCGAAGACGTCGGGATTGCCACCGCACATGACGGTGAGAACGCCGTTCTCAGCACCCGCCTGCCCACCGGAGACCGGGGCATCGATGAAATGCGCGCCACGCGCCTGCGCTGCCGCGTCCAGTTCGCGGGCGACTTCGGCGGAAGCGGTGGTGTTGTCGATGAAGATCGCACCGGCCCGCAGCGTCTCGAACGCGCCGTCCTTGCCCGTGGTGACCGACCGCAGGTCATCATCGTTGCCGACGCAGCAGAACACGAAATCCGCATCGCGCGCAGCTTCGGCCGGGGTCGCCGAAGACGTGCCGCCGTTTTCCGACACCCACGTTTCGGCTTTTGCCGATGTGCGGTTATAGACGGTCAGGTCATGGCCGCCTTTGACGGCGAGATGGCGGGCCATGGGATACCCCATGACACCGAGACCGATGAAGGCGACTTTGGCCATGGGATGCTCCTTAAGGCTATGGAATCAGACGTCGGCTCAGGATGGATTGCGCAGCCGCGCCACGACCAGATGACCGGCAATCGGTGCGCCGTCTTCCATGCGCACGGTGATATCCGTGAGATCGACCAGCTCGAACCCCGTGGCCTCCAGCCGCTCGAGCACGTAGTCGCGCGCATGGGCGAAACGCTGATGCGGACCGACCATGAAGCGGCGACCGGCAAAGACATCGTCCGGGAGTGTTTCGCTGGAGAAGATGAACAGCCCGCCCGGCTCCATGGTCTCCGCTGCCGCAAAGAACAGCGCTTCGAGACCGCCGAGATAGGGCAGGACATCCGTCGCAGTTACGAGATCGAACGGTCCGTCGTCGTTATCCTCGAGAAAATCCACCGCTTCGCCGACATAGAGCGCGTCGTAGAGATCCTTCTCATGGGCAATCTCGACCATGTTTTCCGACAGATCTACGCCGGTCAGATTTTCGGCCATGTCGCGCAACGCGCCGCCGGTGAGGCCCGTGCCGCAGCCGAGGTCGAGCAGGCTCTTGAAGGGACCGAGCCCAAGCGCCTGCAGCCGCTGGCGCACCATCATCGGCACGGAGTAGCCGAGCTGTTCCACGAGCACGTCCTCGAACACGTCGGCATGCTGGTCGAACAGGGTCGTGACATAGGCGTCCGACGCCTTGTCGGGCGTCTCGCCGCGGCCCATGGAGGCGATGCGCACGGCAGCGCCGCCATGATCTTCCGGATCAAGCACCAGGACTTGCCTGTAAGCGGCAACCGCCGCCTCCACATCGCCGGATTTTTCAAGCGCGAGAGCGCGGTTATAGGCCTCGGCCAAAGCTTCTTCGTCGATCTTCTTTTGCATGGCGGCTTTGTAGGATGGGTGTCGCCGAATGGCAATCCCGATCCGCCGACCGGAAACCAATGTAAAGGATCGTCAAGGAGACATCAGTTGATGATGAATTCCCCCCGCAACGCACGCCAGTCGCCCGCCGATATCAGCTTGCGATGGACGTAGCGTACCGAGTGGAGCGGCCCATCGAGCGTTTCCTGCCAGAATTTCAGGAAGCGTTTCATTTCGGGGAAATGCGGCGCCAGGTCGTAATGCTGCCAGAGGTAGCTCTGCAGGATCGCTTGGCGATCCGGCATTCGGTAGAGGATCTCGGCCGTGGTGAGGCCGTATCCTTTCAGCTGCAGTTCCATGTCAGATGCCATGCGAAACCTCATCTTTGCTGAATGACGGTCTCTAGAATGAAGCGCCGGAATGGTTAAGCAAGTCTTAATGACGGTCATGTGACGAAAAAATCGTGTTTTACCAGAGGCTTGGCAGCGATAGGTCGAGAGTGCTGCCAACTCTTCCGCCGCTAGCGCTTCAGGTGCCGGGTCAGCCGGTTTTCCAGCCAGACCCACAGATTGCGCAGCGCTTCCACCATGATGAGATAGAAGATCGCGGCCCAGAGATAGGTCTGGTAGTCGAAGGTGCGGGAGAAGGCGCGGCGGGTTTCGCCCATGAGGTCGAAGACGGTGACGATGGCGACGATGGCCGACGCCTTGATCATGAGAATGATCTCGTTGCCGTAGGGTCGAAGCGCCACGATCATCGCCTGCGGCAGGATGATCTTGAAGAAGGCGATGCGCTCAGACAGGCCGAGCGAGGCCGCACCTTCGCGCTGGCCACGCGGCACGCTCTCGATCGCGCCGCGCAGGATTTCCGCCTGATAGGCCGCCGTGTTGAGCACGAAGGTCAGCAGCGCGCAGTACCAAGCCTCGCGGAAGAACCACCAGAGCCCGATCTCGGTCAATTGCGGCCGGAAGCTCCCGAGGCCGTAATATATGAGGAAGAGCTGCATGATGACCGGCGTGCCGCGGAAGAAATAGACGTAGACGTACGCGATCCAGTTCGCGACCTTGTTCTTCGACATGCGCCCGAGCGCGACCGGCAGCGAGAGAAGCGCGCCGAGCACGATGGAGGTCGAGACGAGACCGAGCGTGACGCCGAGGCCGGAGATGTAGCCGGGTCCGTAGCGCTGGAACTTTTCCGGATCGAACCCGCCGACGATGAGCATGCCGAGGCCGACGAAGACCGCCAGCCAGACGCCGAGAAGGACGCGCCCGAACAGGCGAGACAAGGTGTAGGGACGCGCCGCTTCGCGGGGCGCAGGCTGCGGCGGAAGCAGGTCCGTCGAGACGAAGGCCTGCACCGAGCGGACGCCTGGACCCGGCATATCCGTATCGAGCGCTGGCGGCGCGCCGACGGGCGGAAGAGGTGGTGTCGCGCTCATCGGGCCACCTCCGAACGGCGCGCCCAGCGCTCCAGCGCGGAGAAGACGACGGAGGATGCTGCGGCGAGCAGCAGGAACAGGATGCAGGCGAGCCCGAAGAATTCGAAGGCCTGTTTGGTCACACGCGCGGCAACACCGGTCTGGCGCAGGATATCGGGTAGGCCGATGACGGAGACGAGGGCGGTATCCTTCAAAAGCGCCATCCAGAGATTGCCGAGGCCCGGCAGGGCGATGCGGAAAAGCTGTGGCAGCACGATCAGCCGCATGGTCTTTCCCCGGCTGAAGCCGAGCGCGTCGCCCGCCTCGTATTGCCCTCTGGGAATGGCCTTGAAGGCGGATTGCAGGACCTCGGAGCAATAGGCCGAGAAGACGACGCCGAGTGCGACGATACCGGCGAAGAACGCGTTGATCTCCACAGGGCCGGAGTAGCCGACGCCTGCGAGAACCTGCTGCACCACGATCTGCAGCCCGTAATAGACGATGAACAGCGTCAGCAGTTCCGGCAGGCCGCGGAAGATGGTGGTGTAGATATCGGAGGACAGGCGGAGCGACTTCTCGCTCGACTGCTTGCCCAGTGCGACACAGAAGCCGAGCGCCAAGCCGACCGGCAGCGTTGATATCGCCAGCGATGCGGTGATGAGAAAGCCGTAGCCGATCTCGTCGCCCCAGCCGGCATCGCCGCAGGCGAGCAGCGTGTTGCCGGCGAGAAGGCGGAAAATGCCGATCGGTCCGCACCACGGATCGAGCGTGGCGCCGAGCCACGACACGGCGGAAGAAAGCGCGGCCATGATTCCGCTCATCGTCTGGTCTGTCCCCTTGAGGCGCTTCTTGTTGGGCGCCTCTTGCTTACGGCATCGTTTGTCAAACAAAAACGGCGGGAGGGCAAGCTCCCGCCGCAGGATTTCGGACAAGCCGGGGAATTAGCCGCCGTAGACGTCGAAGGAGAAGTACTTGTCGTTGATTTCCTTGTACTTGCCGTTGGCGCGGATGGCCTTGATCGCCGTGTTGAACTTTTCGCGCAGATCGTTGTCGCCCTTGCGCAGCGCGATGCCAGCGCCTTCGCCATTGATGACGGGGTCGATCGGCAGCGTGCCGAGCAGCTTGCAGCAGTCGCCATCGGTGGTCTTCAGCCATTCCGAGAGAACGACGACATCGTCGATGACTGCGTCGATACGGCCGTTGGCGATGTCGAGCTTGTACTCGTCGGAGGTCGGGTAGAGTTTCAACTCGGCCTTCTTCATATGCGCTTCGGCATAGTTGGAATGCGTCGTGGAGGACTGGGCGCCGAGCGTCTTGCCGTCGAGACCGGCTTCGGTCGCCTCGGTGATCGGGCTATCTTTGGGCACGGCGATTGCCGGCGGGGTGTTGTAGTACTTTTCCGAGAAGTCCACCTGCTGCTTGCGCTCGGCCGTGATCGACATGGAGGCGATGAAGGCATCGTACTTCTTGGCGATCAGGGCGGGAATGGCGCCATCCCAATCCTGGGTGACGAAGGTGCATTCGGCCTTCATCTCGACGCAGAGTGCCTTGGCGATGTCGATGTCGAAGCCGGTCAGCGAGCCGTCGGCTTCCAGAACGTTGAAGGGCGGGTAGGCGCCTTCGGTGCCGATGGTGATCTTTTCGCCGGCGGCAAGCGCGGTACTCGCGGTCAGGGCGAAAACGGCCGCGGCGGCAGCCATGGTGAAACGTTTGGCGATAGGCATGTCGATCCTCTCTGTTGGCGCAGGCCCGGCTTGTTCTTTGTGTCCCGGGGCCATTCGCAAGCGACGGTGAACGGTCGCTTCGGTTGCGATATTCCGTCACCCGTTCGCAAATGCAACAGGAAAAGCGCGCGGGGAGAAAAGCGTGAACAGGCTCTGGCGGGAAGAGGAGGAAAGCCTATGTCCGCCGGGTGAACGCGGCATTCATCGCCAATTCATGCGCTTGTTGCTACCGCTCTGGCCATGGATCGCAGCCACAGTTGCGACCGTCCGTTACGCGGCGTTCAAACACATACCGGCCCGGATCATCGGTGCCGGTTGACAAGAACAAGAACGGGATCTCTCTCAGGAGGAGACACCATGACCATTCGATCCAAGCTTTTCGCAACGGTAGCAATGCCGTTGCTCACGATGACCATAGGCTTGCAGCCGGCCTTGGCCGACGCGCAGATGAAGCCGTTCCAGGTGGCGCAGGCCGATCCGGAAGAAGAGTTGCCCCGGAAGCGCAGGCCTGCCGAAGGGCAGCAGGATGCGGCGCCGCAACAGCAGGCGGAACCGTCTGAGAGTGGCGAAGGCCGCCCAAGCCGCGAAGAGCGCCGCAAGCAGCGCGACGCCGAGCAGCAATCGGGTGAAGAGCAGCCGCAGGCACAGCCTTCGGGCGACGACACGCCCCGCCCGAGCCGCGAGGAGCGTCGCAAACAGCGCGAGGCCGAACAGCAGCAGAACAACGAGCAGGCGGCACCCGAGGCCCAGCCTGCCGGCGAGGATACGCCGCGCCCGAGCCGTGAAGAGCGCCGCAAGCAGCGAGAAGCCGAGCAGCAGCAGAACGGCGAACAGCCGCAGGCCCAGCCTTCGGGCGAGGAGACACCGCGACCGAGCCGCGAGGAACGCCGCAAGCAGCGTGAGGCCGAGCAGCAGAAGCAGAACGGCGAGCAGGCACAGCCCGAGGGCCAGCCGATGCCGGATCTCGATGGTCAGGCGCCACGCCAGAGCCGCGAAGAGCGTCGCAAGCAGCGCGAGGCCGAACAGCAAAAGAAGCAGGACGGCGCCGACACGCAAGAGCAGATTAAGCCATCCGATCTCGATGCGACCCGGCCGCGCCAGACGGGGCAGGACGCCGACGCACCGGATGCCGCCGAACGCAAGCAGCAGCGTGAAGAGCGCATCCGCAAGCGTGAGGCGGAACGCCTCAACGGACAACAGAATGGCGACCAGCAGGCCCAGCCGGGCGACAATGCCGAGCAGCCCGCTACTGGCGACCAGCAGCCAGCTGCCGGCGACATGACCGACGAAGAGCGGGCTCGCATCCGCGCCGAGCGCCGCAAGCAGCGCGAGGCCGAAGGTCAGCAGGCAGAGGATCCGGCACGCCCGGGCAGCGAGCCGAACGCCACGGATCCTGCGCAGGCGGGCGACAACGGTGCCAACCGGGATCGTCCCGCGCGGGACGTCGTGGACAAGCGTTCGCGTGAAGAACGCGAGAAGCTGGCGCGCGACCCGTCGAAGAGCGATGAAACGGTCGTCCTGCCGGTCGAGAACGGTGCCGCCGTGCTCGACAGCGACAAGGATGCCGACAATCGCGGCAACGAAGACACCCGGGACCGCCGCCGTCGCGAGCGTGAACAGGTTCGCCAGGAACGCGACAACCAGCCGCCGCCGCGCACCGATGCCGACGCCCAGTCGGAGCACCGCGAACGCCGGCCGGATCGCGAAGAGCTGAACGCTGCCAACAACGAGCGCGGCCGCCGCATCGACCGGGCGCCGGAATTCGATGCCGGCGATCTGATCGATGCGCTGACGGGTCAACGTCCGCGGATCGAGGAGCAGCGCAACAACCGCACCGTGCTCGATTTCGGCGACGAGATCGTCGTGCGGAGCGACGATCGTCCGCGCCTGCGCCGCGATGCCCGCGAGACCTATTACGAGGAACTGCCGCGTGGCAGAACCCGCGAGGTCATCGAGCGTCCGAACGGCATGCGTGTCGTGACGATCTACAATCGCTACGGCGACGTCATCCAGCGCACGCGCATCAATAGCGATGGCGAAGAGTACCTGATGGTCTATGCGCCGGAAGTCGACGAAGAAAAGCGCCCGCCGCGTTACGATGTCGGCGAGGATTTGCCGCCCATGCGCCTGACGGTGCCGGTGCGCGACTACATCATCGATACCTCGACGGATCCGGATCGCGACTACTACGACTTCCTGGCCGAGCCGCCGGTCGAACGGGTCGAGCGGACCTATTCGCTGGATGAAGTCCGGAACTCCGCCCGCATCCGCGACAAGGTGCGCCGTATCGATCTCGATACGATCACCTTCGCCACGGGTAGCGCCGAGGTCCCGACGTCGCAGGCAAAGACCCTGCGCAAGGTCGCGGACGCGATGATCGAGGTGATCGACAAGGATCCCGGCGAGACCTTCCTGATCGAAGGTCATACGGATGCGGTTGGCTCCGACCAGTCGAACCTCGTTCTCTCCGACGAACGGGCCGAATCGGTCGCCGCACTTCTGACCGACATCTACGAGATCCCGCCGGAAAACTTGGTCACACAGGGTTACGGCGAGCGATTCCTCAAGGTCCGCACGTCGGAAGCCGAGCAGGAAAACCGCCGCGTCACCATTCGCCGCGTCACCCCGCTCGTCCGGCCTGTCGCACAGAAGTAAGGTTTTGAGGTGAGGGGCAGGTAGCCAGACATGGCCGCCTGCCCAGAATTTGCCATGTTCAAGGCCCTGAAGATGAAGAACCCGGTGCTTGTCGCGCCGGGTTCTTTTCGTCTGGACGTCTTATGAAAACGATTCTCCTCCTGCCGCTCCTCGCCGCCCTCGGCTTGGCTGCCCCGGCTTTGGCCCACGACGGTCTGCTGGAACCGAAGCTGCATATCGCGGCAGGCAGCAAGACACCGCGCGTGGCACTGACCTTCGACGCCTGCATGGGGCTGGCCGACCAGCGCATCATCTCCGTCCTCATCGAAAACCGCATCCCGGCGACGATTTTCATCACGGAGCGCTGGCTGAAGCGGAACGCGGAGACGTTCGCGATCTTCCGGGCTCATGCCGATCTGTTCGAGCTGGAAAACCACGGTGCGATGCACGTGCCGGCCATCGATCGTCCGGTCCCGGTCTACGGCATTGCCTCGGCCGGCTCTGCGCAGGCTGTCGAGGCCGAAGTCATGGGCGGAGCGAATGCGCTGGTCGCCAGCGGCGCACCACAGCCCCACTGGTTTCGCGGCGCCACCGCGAAGTACACGGCATCCTCGATCGCGCAGATCCGGGCCCTCGGGTTCGATGTTGCGGGCTACTCGCTGAACGGCGACGACGGATCGCTTCTGGGCGCCAGGATGGCCACGCGGCGGATCGCCAACGCCCATGATGGCGACGTCATCATCTCGCATATCAACCAGCCGACACATGCAGCCGGCGAAGGCGTTGCGGCGGGTATCCTCGCCTTGAAGGCAAAAGGATACGAGTTCGTGCGGCTCGACGCCGTCCATGAGGAAGGCAGCAACGCGACCGTCAACTGACGCGTCGTCTCACCGACGCTTGAGCCCGCAGGTCGCCTCCACGAAATCCGCAATGACGCCGGTATCATCGAGATCGAACACCGGAAGGCCTGCGTCGGGAACGGCGTGATCGGCCGCGATGGCGAGAATGTGCGGGTCGCCGGGCGCCAACGGCTCGCGGTTCTTCGCCTCCAGCCGTCGCGCCTCGATTTTCGGGATCGGTTCGCGCTTGTAACCTTCGATGAGAACGAGATCGCACGGCGCGAGACGCGCGAGAATGGCCTGGAAAGACGGCTCCGGTTCGCCACGAAGCTCATGCATAATCGCAAAGCGGGTGCCCGAGACGATCGTCACTTCATGCGCACCTGCCTCGCGATGCCGCCAGCTGTCGGCGCCGATCTTGTCGATGTCGAAATCGTGGTGAGCGTGCTTCACAGTGGAAACCGTGTAACCCCGCGCCGTAAGTTCCGTCACCAGCCTCACGGCAAGCCCGGTCTTTCCGGAGTTCTTCCAGCCGGCAATGCCGAATATCTTCGGTGCGGTCATTGCTCTGCGGTCTCCGCGCGGGAAAGCATCCGCTCGATCATCTCGACATCTCCCGGCCTGTTCATGTTCGTGAAGGGATCGATATCCCCGTAGGCATCTCCCGTCGCCGTGAAATCGACGACGACATGCGCATGCTGCTCGATGAAGCCGCGGACCCGTCGCTTGGCATCGGTTGCGATGAAGCGCTCCAGATCGTCGGCAAGCGAAGAGGACCAAAGTGCGAAGACGGGATGCAGGGTGTCCCTGGATGCCGCCACGGCGATCACGCTGTTCGTCTCTTCGAGGGCTTCGAGAAGCCGGCGTACGAATGCATGCGGGAAAAATGGAGCATCCACGGGAACGCTGGCGACAAGCGGGATGTCGCGGGATTGCCCCAGACGCAGCCCGGCGAGAACGCCCGCAAGCGGACCGAACGCCCCCGGCACCGCATCGGGGATGGTTTCGATATCCGGGGCCAGTCCTGGGAAGACGGGAGCGCCGTTGAAGGCGAGGGTGGTCACTTGCGGCCGCAGCCGCTCGAGGGCGCGTATGGCGAGCGGTGTTCCACCAAGGGGCAGGGCGGCCTTGTCACGCCCCATTCGGCTCGACAGGCCGCCGGCGAGCACGACGCCGAGGATGGCTCGCGGTACATCTGCAGTCACGTCAGCCGCCTGTTACGCTCATATGCCGCGCAACGGCCGGGCGGTTCTGCGTGCGGTCGATGATGAAATCGTGGCCCTTCGGTTTACGGCCGATGGCCTCGTCGATCACCTGGGATAGAAGCGCGTCTTCCGAAGATGCGCGGACGGCGGCACGCAGATCCGCGGCATCGTTCTGTCCGAGGCACATGTACAGCGTGCCCGTGCAGGTCAGCCGCACCCGATTGCAGCTTTCACAGAAATTATGCGTCATCGGCGTGATGAGGCCGAGCCGTCCGCCGGTTTCCGCGACCGTCATGTAACGCGCCGGGCCACCGGTCGCATAGGCATTGTCGGTCAGAGTGAAGATCTTCGCCAACCGGTCGCGCATCTCGGACAGCGGCATGTAGCGATCCGTCCGGTCCTCCTCGACCTCTCCCATCGGCATGGTCTCGATCAGCGTCAGATCCATGCCCCGACCGTGCGCCCAGCGAATCATGTCGGGAATTTCGAGATCGTTGAAGCCCTTGAGGGCGACGGCGTTGATCTTCACGTGGATGCCCGCCGCCTGCGCGGCATCGATGCCCTCCAGCACTTTCGACAGATCCCCCCAGCGGGTGATCTCCCGGAACTTCACCGGGTCGAGCGTATCCATCGACACGTTGATGCGCTTCACGCCGGCGTCTGCCAGTTCCTGCGCGTAGCGCGCGAGCTGCGAGCCGTTGGTGGTCAGGGTCAGCTCGTCCAGCGTTCCCTCTTCGATCTTTTTGCCCAGCGCCCGCACGAGATGCATGATGTTCTTGCGCACCAGCGGTTCGCCACCGGTCAGCCGCAGCTTGCGCACGCCCTTTTCGATAAAGGCGGAACAGATGCGCTCCAGTTCTTCCAGCGTCAGGAGATCCTTCTTCGGCAGGAAATTCATGTTCTCCGCCATGCAGTAGGTGCAGCGGAAATCGCAGCGGTCGGTGACGGAGACGCGCAGGTAAGTGACCGCCCGGCCGAACGGATCGATCATCGGCGCGGTGGAGTTTACGAGCGCCACGGCTCCGCGCTTGTCGATCGGGCGTCTGTCGATGATGATGGTGTTCACAAGCGTCTCCGTCGTCCTGCCCACAAACATCGTGCCTGGGACGAGATGCGTCAAGGCCGGCTGTGGTTCGCGGCCTGCAATGATGGGCGTGTCAGTTTCCTTGAGGGGGAAACTGCGCTAGGTCTCTGAAAAATCAAGCGGTGGCTGGCGCACGGGCGTAACGGGCGCGGAGGGACGGACATGACGAGCGAGATCTGGCCTAAGGAATTGCGTGTCTCCAAGGACCGGAGGACGCTGACCGTGACCTTCAATGACGGTGTCGCCGGCGTCCTTCCCGCCGAAATGCTGCGCGTGCTTTCGCCATCTGCGGAAGTCCAGGGCCATGGTCCGGGCCAGAAGGTCACCGTGCCCGGCAAGCGCAACGTCGCCATCGCCGCGATGACGCCGACGGGAAACTACGCCGTGCGGATCGCCTTCGATGATGGTCACGACACCGGCATCTTCACCTGGACCTACCTGCGGGACCTCAGCATCGACGGTGCCACGCCCTTCGCGGCCTACGAACAGGAATTGAGCGCCAAAGGCCTCGACCGCGGCCCCGTTCGCAGCGGGCAGGCTACGAATGAGGACGCGGCGCGATGAGCACGCTTTTCCAGTCGCTGCGGGATCGGGCCGGCTGGATGCGGGAGCGTCGTGAGGGAGAGGACGACAAGGTCGCGTTTCCCGAGCTGTTCTTCGATCTGGTCTTCGTCTTCTCGTTGATCCAGTTGTCGCACACGCTTGCCGGTCATTACTCCCTTATGGGTGCGCTCGAAGCGCTATTGATGATTCTCGCCGTCTGGTGGGTCTGGATCTTCACCACCTGGGTCACGAACTGGCTCGATCCGGACCGGATGCCGGTTCGCGCCATGCTGTTCGCCCTGATGTTCGGCGCCCTCCTGCTATCGACCGCGATCAACGACGCCTTCGGCGATAAGGCGCTGTTGTTCGCTATCTCCTACGTCGCCATGCAGGTCGGCCGGTCGCTGTTCACCGTCTATGCGATGCACGGGCACAGCCCCGACAACGCGCGCGATTTCCTGCGCATCACCTGCTGGCTGATCCTCTCCGGCGTGTTCTGGATCGCAGGCGCCCTGATCGGCGGCGAAGCGCAGCTCTTCATCTGGATCGCTGCGCTCACCATCGAATATGTCTCGCCTGCCGTCGGCTTCCGGGTGCCCGGATTGGGCCGTTCCGAGTTCGACGATTGGGACGTGCTTGGTGCACACATGGCCGAGCGATGCGCTCTCTTCGTCCTGATCTGTCTCGGCGAAACGATTCTCGTAACGGGCCGCACGCTTGCCGAAATGGAGGTGACGCCGCTCGTCTTCGTTCTCGCCGTCAGCAGCTTCGGGTCGACCGTCACGATGTGGTGGATCTATTTCCGGTTCGGGCAGGAACGAGCGGCTGCGCAGATCGAGAGCGACGAGTCGCCCGGCGAAGTCGCGCGCACCATCTTCACCTACGCCCATATCCCCGTGGTCGCAGGCATCATACTCTGCGCCGTCGCCGACGAATTCGTGCTCGCCCATCCGCATGGCGCGATCGACCTGAAGACGGCCAGCGCCATCATCGGTGGCCCCATCGTCTTTCTCGCTGGCAATGTCTGGATCAAGAGTTCGGTCGCACCGGGCCTGTCGGTCTCGCATCTCGCGGGCATAGGATTGCTGGTGCTCGCGGCACCGCTCGCCTTCGTGGTCGAGCCGCACGTCCTCCTGATCATCTCCTTCATCATTCTCGTCATCGTCGCCGTCTGGGAATACCTGACGCTCAAATCCGTGCGTTGAACCCGCATCAAACCCATCTGGAACTGGAAGAACAATGCCCCTGAAAGTCTACCTCGCCGGCCCCGAAGTCTTCCTGCCCAACGCGCGGGAGATCTTGGATCTCAAGGCGGAGCGCGCGAGGGCTGCAGGCTTCGAGCCGCTGAGCCCAGGCGATCTTGCGATCCCTCCGGCCGAGACGAAGTTCGGCATGGGTCTTGCGATCAGCCAGGTCAATGAAGGGATGATGCGTGCGGCCGATGCCGTCATCGCCAACCTCACCCCGTTCCGCGGCGTCGCCGCCGATGTCGGCACGGCTTTCGAGGTCGGTTTCATGTGCGCGCAGGGCAAGCTGGTCTATGCCTATACGAACATTGCCCGATCTCACTATGACCGCTGCTCGGCCTATTATGGCGGCGAGATTCGTGAGACGACCGATGGCCGGCATCGCGGGCCCGACGGTATCTCCATAGAGAACTTCGACATGGCGGACAATCTGATGCTGGACGGCGGCATTGCCGCGCGCGGTGGCGCGCTGGTGGTGGGGAATGCGGCGGCCGATGCTCTCTACACGGATCTTGCTGCCTTCGAGGAATGCCTTCGCCTGCTCGCCGAGCAGCAGGGCACGACGGCCTGACCGTCGTCCTCGATCGATCTCACTGCATAATTCCTTAAGCCGGAATCGGCTTGAGGATAAAATTATGTAGCAAATTTCATGTCTTAGAGCGATCTTAGCGCGTCATAAATGACGCGTGGCGCTCTAACGGCGATAGAGAAGCCAGTTGCGGCCGGTGTCCTTCTTCATGCCGTCCTCGAACAGCATGGTCCGGTTGCGCCCGGCGTTCTTGGCGCAGTAGAGCGCCACGTCGGCCTTGTTGTAGAGATCGACCGGGTCTTCCGCGAGGGAGGCCTGGCAGACACCGATGGATAGCGTGATCGGGCCGTAGTTCACGCCCGTCTTCGAATTCTTGAACGGCGTGTTGGCCAGCGCCGTGCGGATGCGGTCGGCGACCTGCACGCATTCCTCGACGGTCTGGTCGTTGAGGATGATCGCGAACTCTTCGCCGCCGGTGCGCGCGACAAAGGCTTCCCGGCGCAGGTTCGAGCGGATGACCGTGCCGACCGTCGCGAGGATCTTGTCGCCGACCGGATGGCCGAACGTGTCGTTGACCTTCTTGAAGTGATCGATATCGGCGATCAGAAGCCCGGTATAGGTCTTGATCTGATCCGAATTGTAGACCGACGACAGCTTTTCGTCGAAGGCTCGTCGGTTGGCAAGGCGGGTGAGAGAATCGGTGTTGGCGATCCGCTTGTACTCGTCCAGTTCCTGCCGGATGACATCCATCTCCACCGATTTCAGGGAGACGTTCTCGGCCAGTTCCTTGCCCTGGCTCATCGTGTCTTCGGTGGCGCGGGAGAGCAGCGTCACCGCACTGCGAAGGATCTCGACGCTCGCAGCGCTCTTGTTGTTGATGTTGTCGGCGGCTTCCCCGAGGACCCGATTGTAGCTCTCGAGCGCGAACTGCTCGTCGCGCATCAGGGCCAGGAGGTCGTTCAACTGCGCGGCAAGACGGCTATGCGCGCGCTCGACGCCGGCAGCGTGATGGATATGGGCGAAGTAGCGGGCGCCGATCTCGTCCAGTTCTTCCTGCGTGGCCTTGCTGCCGAGAGCAGCGAGCTCTTTCGTCAGGCGCGGGTTCGAGCCGATATAGGCTTCGTAATAGAGCTCGTAATTGCGCGGGATCGGGGCAATGCCCATGATCCGCATCGCAAAGGTAACCTGCGCCGCAATATCCGGAGCTTGCCCCTTGGGTGATGTCGCAGGCTGCACGAACGCCCTCCTGTTTTCCTGACCTTGGCATCGGGAACGACGTCATTGTCGCTCCGCGAACGCACTTGGCTGCAGGTGTGCCTCTCGATCGATCGGAGGAGGCGTTCTGCAATGGCGTATTCTAGGGAGGAAAAGATGAGAGAAAGTTTAACAATTGTTCAAAACATTCTTTAACCCATCAAGACCGGAGCTTCGCGTGCGCACAAAAAAACCTTGCTGGAGACCAGCAAGGTTTTTGAGGCAATCGTTTCAGCCGCTCGTCCGCAAGCGGCCGCATGCTTCGTTTCAGTGGATCAGGCTATGATCGCCATCACGAAGGGCTGATCATCGTTTCCGGGCGAACCACAGCATCGAACTCCTCGTTCGTCACATAGCCGCCGCCGACGGCTTCTTCGCGGAGCGTCGTCCCGTTCTTATGAGCGGTCTTGGCAATCTTGGCGGCGTTGTCGTAGCCGATCTTCGGCGCCAGCGCCGTGACGAGCATCAGCGAACGGTCGAGGGCCGCCTTGATGTTGTCTTCGCGCGCCTCGATGCCGATGACGCAGTTGTCGGTGAAGGATACGGCGGCGTCCGCTAGCAGCTGGACGGACTGCAGGAAGTTGTAGGCCATCAGCGGATTGTAGACGTTCAGCTCGAAATGGCCCTGGCTGCCGGCGAAGGTCAGCGAGGCGTTGTTGCCGAAGACCTGAACGCAGACCTGGGTCAGCGCTTCGCACTGCGTCGGATTGACCTTGCCCGGCATGATCGAGGAGCCCGGCTCGTTTTCCGGCAGCGACAGCTCGCCGAGGCCCGAGCGCGGACCGGAGCCGAGAAGCCGGATATCGTTGGCGATCTTGAAAAGAGCGGCTGCCGTCGAATTGATGGCGCCATGGCTGAACACCATGGAATCGTGAGCGGCCAGCGCCTCGAACTTGTTCGGCGCCGAGGTGAAGGCGATGCCGGTGATCGCTGCGATCTCTTCGGCGACCTTTTCGGCAAAGCCGATCGGGGCATTGAGCCCGGTGCCGACCGCGGTGCCACCCTGGGCGAGTTCCTGCAGGCCGGGAAGAGTCATCTCGATGCGCTTGATGGAGGAGGCCACCTGCGCTGCATAGCCGGAGAACTCCTGGCCGAGCGTCAGCGGGGTTGCGTCCTGCGTATGCGTGCGGCCGATCTTGATGATGTGGTCGAAGGCCTTCACCTTGGCCTCAAGCGCCACATGCAGATGTTTCAGTGCCGGCAGCAGGTCGTGCACCACGCGTTCCGCGCAGGCGATGTGCATGGCGGTCGGGAACGTGTCGTTGGACGACTGGCTCATATTGACGTGGTCGTTCGGGTGAACCGGCTTCTTGGAGCCCATGACGCCGCCGAGCAGTTCGATCGCCCGGTTCGAGATGACCTCGTTTGCGTTCATGTTCGACTGCGTGCCGGAACCGGTCTGCCAGACGACGAGCGGAAAATGATCGTCGAGCTTGCCGTCGATCACTTCCTGAGAAGCGCGGATGATCGGTTCGCCGACGGCGGGGTCAAGGCGTCCCAGTGCCATGTTGGCCTTGGCCGCCGCCTGCTTGACGATGCCGAGGGCCCGCACGATGGATAGCGGCTGCTTTTCCCAGCCGATCTTGAAATTGCCGAGGGAACGCTGGGCCTGTGCGCCCCAATAGCGGTCGTTCTGGACCTCGATCGGGCCGAATGTATCTGTTTCCGTGCGGGTGGCTGTCATCGTCTCTTCCCTGCTTCGTCTGATGCGGCACCGTCGAGCGCTGCAAGATCCCCGGAGCCGGCCGCGACAAGGCCCGGCCGGGCTGGCGTCTTCTGTGGCCCAGGAGCCGCCCGGTTGTAAAGAGGCAGGAGAGGGCTGCCGGCCGTACAATCGTTTGAAAGATCCCGGGCGGTGAAGGAACTCGACACGTCCCGGTGACAGCGGCTCGGAGGCGCTTTCTGTGCCTTTTGTAACACAGGCTGAATGTCTCTCGAAAACCCTTGGCCGCATGCCGAAAATAATCACGGCCGGCGCTGTAAATCCATCAAGGCGAAAAGCAAGAACTATCAGTTTCTTGACCTGCTCCACTCTTCGTCGAGACGGGTTTTTTCCGTAAGTACCCGCCTGATTCCGCCAAGCGCGTTTCCTTTTCATTCACCAACATTTCTTATAAGTCGGATGCTTGGTGACATGAACGGCATCGGGCGCCACCCGCCATGAGGCGGCACTGCGATACGGAAAGTTCGGCTATGACATTGAAGAAGACAGCAGCGATCGTCACCCTCATGTCGGGGTGCGCCCTGACCACGCTCCACGTCGGTCATGCCGACGCCATGACGCTGATGGACCTGTTCCGTCGCAACCGCGCGCCAGAGACCCTTCAGACCCTGCCTGAGGTTGCTCCGGCTCCCGCTCAGGAGCAGTCCGCACCGGCCAGGCGGAGCGCCTCGTCATCGCCGGCACCCCGTGTCGTCGGCCCCAAATATTACACCTACAAGGCTGAAGCCCCACGCCGCATCGAGACCGATCGCCTCGTCGATCCGGTCGTCACCGGCTCGCTCCGCCCCGATCTGGTATCGACCGGCAACACGACGCCGCTCAGCGATATCAGGCCTTACATGCCGTCCGTCACCGCTTATGCGGCTCCCGATGTCGCCAAGACGATCGAGGCCTATTACGCCGGGACGGATGCGCTGATCTGGATCGACGCCGCCGGCGTGAACGACCGCGCGCGTGCCGCCATGGCCGTACTGGCGGATGCCGCCAGCATCGGGCTCGATCCCCAGGATTACGCCGTCACGCTTCCCTCGGAAACGCCTGATGCGACCGATATGGCCGCCCGTGAAAAATCCCTTGTCTCCTTCGAGATCCGCCTGAGCGCGGCCGTAATGACCTATGTGCAGGATACGGTTCGCGGTCGTATCGATCCGAATGCGATCTCCGGCTACCACGATTTCAAGCGCAAGGACGTCAACCTCGCTGGCAAACTGCGCGTCATCGCCGCCAGCCACGATGTCGCTGCCTTCCTGGCGACGCAGACGCCGTCCAACCCTGAATTCACCGCCCTTCGCGACGAGCTGAAGCGGCTGGAGGCAACTGCCGACGGCCAGCCGCGCATCGAGATCCCGGAAGGTACGCTCCTGAAGCCGGGTATCGCCGATCCCGGCATGCCGGCTGTCGTCGCTGCCATCAAGGTAAAGGGGTCCGATGCGCTGAAAACGGACCATGCCGCGACACTCGCCGCCTATCAGGGCAGCGAGGACTATACGCCCGATCTCGTGGCGCTGGTCGAGGGATTCCAGAAGGAAAACGGCCTGAAGCCGGATGGCATCGTCGGACGCGCCTCGATCCGTATCCTGAGCGGCGGCGATAGCAATGCCGACAAGATCGCCAAGCTCCGCATCGCCATGGAGCAGGCTCGCTGGCTTCCCGCCGACCTCGGCAGCCGCTACGTCTTCATCAACCAGCCGGCCTTCACGGCGTCCTATCATGACGCGGGCGTTGAGCAGTTCAACATGCGCGTCGTCGTCGGTTCGAAGACGAACCAGACGTATTTCTTCGAAGACCAGATCCAGACCGTCGAGTTCAACCCCTATTGGGGCGTGCCGCAGTCGATCATCATCAACGAAATGCTGCCGAAGCTGCGCAGCGATCCGGGCTATCTCGATCGTCTGGGCTATCAGGTGGAAGTCGCCGGCCGCGCCGTGTCGTCCTACGACGTCGACTGGTACGGCTCCACCAAGGGTGTCTCCGTGCGCCAGCCGCCGTCTGATGACAACGCGCTTGGCGAACTGAAGATCCTGTTCCCCAACGCGCATGCGATCTACATGCACGACACGCCGTCCAAGAGCTTCTTCAAGAAGGACATGCGGGCGCTCAGCCATGGCTGCGTCCGGCTCGCCGATCCCCGCCGCATGGCCGCTGCCGTGCTCGGCACGACAGTGGACGATGTCGCCAAGCAGATCGCCGGCGGCCGCAACAAGGGCGTCTCGGTTCCCGGCCGCATCCCCGTTTACGTCGCCTACTTCACGGCGTGGCCGGACAAGGATGGGCGCATCGCCTATTTCGACGATGTCTACGATCGCGACATGTACATGAACCGCGCGTTCGACGCGACACGCCAGGTCCGCCGCATCGAAGGCTGAGCCTTCGCATCGCGCCAGCCCCTCTGCAAAGTCTTATCCGAGCCGGCCCGTTGAACGGGCCGGCTTTTTCGTGTGCGTGAGTCTTCATCCGAAGGCGGATACGAAAAAGCCGCGGGCTGTGAACCCGCGGCTTGTCTTTCAACGAAATGTTGAATGTCAGCGCTTGGAAACCGGGATGTAGTCGCGCTTCGGTTCGCCGACATAGAGCTGGCGCGGACGGCCGATGCGCTGTTCCGGATCCTCGATCATTTCGTTCCACTGCGCGATCCAGCCGACGGTGCGAGCCAGCGCGAACAACACGGTGAACATGGTCGTGGGGAAGCCGAGCGCCTTCAGCGTGATGCCCGAGTAGAAGTCGATGTTCGGGTAGAGCTTCTTCTCGATGAAGTAGGGATCGGTCAGCGCGATGCGCTCGAGTTCCATGGCGACCTGCAGCAGCGGATCGTCCTTGTGGCCGAGTTCGGCCAGCACTTCATGCGTGGTCTTCTGCATGATCTTGGCGCGCGGATCGTAGTTCTTGTAGACGCGGTGACCGAAGCCCATCAGACGGAACGGATCGTTCTTGTCCTTGGCCTTGGCGACATATTCCGGAATACGATCGACCGTGCCGATTTCCGCCAGCATGTTGAGAGCCGCTTCGTTGGCGCCGCCGTGAGCCGGGCCCCAGAGGCAGGCAATGCCGGCCGCGATACAGGCGAAGGGGTTTGCGCCCGACGAGCCGGCGAGACGAACCGTCGAGGTCGATGCGTTCTGCTCGTGGTCGGCATGGAGGATGAAGATTCGGTCCATGGCGCGTGCGAGCACCGGGTTGACCTTGTAGTCTTCACACGGAACCGCAAAGCACATGTGCAGGAAGTTCGATGCGTAATCGAGGTCGTTCTTCGGGTAAACGAAGGGCTGGCCGATATGGTACTTGTAGGCCATAGCGGCGAGCGTCGGCATCTTTGCGATCATGCGCAGGCTTGCAACCATACGCTGGTGCGGATCGGTGATATCCGTCGAGTCGTGATAGAAAGCCGAAAGCGCGCCGACACAGCCGCACATGACAGCCATCGGGTGGGCATCGCGGCGGAAGCCGGTGAAGAATCGCGACATCTGCTCGTGCACCATGGTGTGGTGCGTGACGCGGTGATCGAAGTCGATCTTCTGCGTCTTGGTCGGCAGTTCGCCGTAGAGAAGAAGGTAGCAGACCTCGAGGAAATCGCCCTGTTCGGCGAGCTGCTCGATGGGAAAGCCGCGGTGGAGAAGAATGCCTTCGTCACCGTCGATATAGGTAATCTTGGACTCGCAGGACGCGGTCGACGTGAAGCCCGGATCGTAGGTGAACTGGCCCGTCTGCTTGTAGAGCGTGCCGATATCGACGACCTCTGGGCCGATGGACCCGGACCGCACCGGCAGCTCGACCGATTTATCGTTGACCGTCACCGTTGCGCTTTTGCCTGCCATATAGCGATCCTCCATTTGCACCGAAACGGCACGAAAGCGTGCCGCAATTCATCGTTGTTGCCTCAGTGCTACCGCATTTGATACCCCCTGCCAAGCGCTCGGGGGCTTACGTTTTGCGATGCAGCATAAACATCTTGCGGCGCGATAGTTGCATGGATTGTCGGCAGTTCCAATCGCAGCTGCATAGGAAAGTCGCGGCTTTCCGCGCTTGATCGGCGACATGATGAAGAATTAGGCAGTAACTCGAAATTGTAAATCGGTCTGTTTTCTGCAACATTTTCCGACGGTGGTGAGAGGGGGCATGCATGTGATGCGTAAGGTGCCCGAAACGATGACGGACGTCCGCCCGCCTTGGGCCGATCGCGCTCTTCATGAGCCGCGTTCTGAGGAACGCCCGCTGGTCGTCTCGTCCCCGGCCAACCGGAGTTTCCCGCGATTTCCGCAGCTTTCGATGCGCGCACAAGGTCGCCGGATCGCCGCCCTGCGGCTGCGCCCTTCCACCTGGCCGGATCGTTGCCGCGCGGCTTGGGAAGAGGAGGCGGCTTTCGGGCATCCGTTTCTCTTCCTGCCGCTGCTGATTGCCTTGGGGGCTCTTCTCTGGTTTTCCGCACGCGATCCACCCGGTCTCGTCAATGTTGCAGTGCTGGCATGTGTTTTTTGCATGGCGAGTGGCGTGCTCCTGTCGCGGCCCGGATGGGTGCGTCTGGTCGTGCTCATGGCAACGGGCCTGCTGCTGGGCGCGACATCGGCGGCCTTCGAGACCGCCCGGACGGCCACCGTCATGCTGGACTCGCCGGTAACGACGACGATGACAGGGCGAATCCTGAGCCGGGAGATCGCCGGAAGAAATGCCTATCGATACATCGTCGCCCTTCAGCGCACCGAGGCGCCGACGCTGCGGCGGCCGCCGACGACCCTGACGCTCGTCGTTCGCAACGGTGGCGCGGCGAAGGTCGGCGATGTCATCAAGGGCAGGGCGCGTCTTTCGCCTCCCTCCGGTCCCGCACTCGCTGGCCTCAACGATTTCGGCTTCGACAGCTTCTTCAAAGGCATTGGTGCCGTGGGCTATGCCTATGGAAAACCGCAGGTCGTTGCTGATGCCGGCGGCCGAGAGACGGGCAATGTGTCCTTGATCGATAGGGGCTGGGCCGGCCTGGCTGTTTGGCGCGAAGCGATCGGTATCCGGATCCGTACGACGATCCCCGGGGATGCGGGCGCCATTGCGGCGGCTCTGGTCACGGCGGAGGAGCGAGCGATCAGCCGCGACAGCATTACCGCCTTGCGAAATTCCGGTCTCGGCCATGTGCTGGCGATCTCGGGGCTCAATATGGTGCTGGCCGCGGGCACGCTGCTGGTCGGCTTGCGAACGGGTCTCAGCCTTGTGCCCGGCCTCGCGCACCGCGCACCGATCAAGAAAATCGCAGCGGCCGGGGCTCTGCTGATGGTGTGCTTCTACATCCTGATTTCCGGAGGTGCCGTTTCCGCGGTCCGGTCGTGGATCATGATCGTCATCATGCTCGTCGCCGTCTTCTTCGATCGCCCTTCGATCAGCCTCCGCAATGTCGCCATCGCAGCGCTCGTGATCCTCTCGGTGGACCCGTCCGCCGTGTCCGGTCCCGGGTTCCAGATGTCCTTTGCCGCAACGCTGGCGCTCGTCGCCGGCTATGCGCGCTGGCGGGAGCGCGAGGTGCCCACCGGCCGGCGCGAGGGAAACGAAATGCTTGCCGGCATTCGCGGTTTCCTCGCGGGCCTGTTTCTCAGCTCGCTGATCGGTGGTGTCTCGACGATGATCTATTCCGCAGCCCACTTCAACCAGCTGCCGGCCTATGGCCTGCTTGGCAATATGCTGGCCATGCCTGTCATCGGCATCGTGGTGATGCCGGCCGGGCTTATCGCGATGCTGCTGATGCCGCTCGGGCTCGATACCCTGCCGCTGATCGTGATGGGATACGGGCTGGAGGTTATGCTGGCGGTCGCCCGCTTCGTCTCGTCGCTGGGTGGCCAGATCATGACCGGGCGCCTGCCGCACGCGGCCTTCGCGCTGATCGCCATCGGAGGTGTTGTTCTCTGCCTATTGCGAACGCGACTCGCGCTCGCTGGTCTCGGGCTCGCCATCCTTGGCCTCTGTATTGCCATCGCTGCTCCGTCCGAACGTCCGGCTGTGGTGATCGCCGAGGACGGACGGCTTGCCGCGATCATCGACGGTACGGCCGGCGCCAGCAATCGAACCCGGCCACCCGCCTTCATTTATGGCCAGTGGACGCGGGCGCTCCGTCTGGACAGACACGATGCACCGACTGCCCGGATCGATCTCGCTCTGCCCGAGCCGCCATCGCCGACCACCGACAGGCGGAACCGGCCTGCCTTCGAACCCTCCGCAGCCCGCGCTGTTCTCAGCCGGCTGATTGGCGAAGGCGAAAAGGGCCGTTTCACCTGCGTCCCCGAACAATGGTGTGCCACGACGTCGCGTCAGGGTTGGGTCGTCGTGACGGTGGAGGATCGAAGGCTCGTGGGTGCGGCCTGCGATCTCGCCGATCTCGTCGTGACATCCGCGAGCCTTGCCTTTCCCACCTGCCGGTCCGGAGCATTCCTCGCCGGCGCCCGCATGCTCCGGAAAACGGGCGCGCTCGAAATCTACGCTGACTCAAGCGCGCCGGACGGCAGACGGATCGTCCCGGCGATGGATGGGCTCAGCCGTCCGTGGCAGCGCCACCGCGCCTATGACTGGCGGCTCGATTCGTTTCTAGACGATGCGCCCGCCAGCGGCGAAGCCCTCGAGTCTGCCGTCGGTGAATAATCATGATCAAAACACTCTACAAATCTTGCCTTCCACACCGTCTCTGTCATATGAGAGCGCGAACGACGTCACAGAGGTGACGAAACCGGCTGCGGCCGGCGCCCGAGATCATCCTCCGCCACTTGGCACGGATGGATCGCTTGAGATGGACGGATCATGTCGAACCGCAAGTTTTCCACGCCCTTTTTCGCCGCCGCCCTGATGGGGGCCCTCGCGATGTCCTTGCCGGGCTACGCCCAGACGGCTGCCCCTCCGGCACCCGCCACGGAGCCGGCGCCTTCGGCCCAGCTGACGCCCACCGATCCCGCCGCATCGGTACCAGCGCCACAGACGACGACACCGGCGGCATCCGAAACGGCTCCGGCCACGCCTGCGCCCGACGAGCCCCCGACGGAACTTCAGGAGCTCACCGCTGAAGACGGCGCCAACCCGGCGCTGCCGCATGATCTGTCGCCGGTCGGCATGTTCCTGGCGGCTGACTATGTGGTGAAGGGCGTGATGATCGCGCTGGCGCTCGCCTCGGTCGCCACTTGGTCGATTCTCGTCTTCAAGGTCTTCGAACTCTCGGCAGCCAAGGCGCGCCTGCGCCGTGCGCTCGCCCATCTCACCGATGCGACAGGCCTGCGTGACGCGTCCGAAAACGGTGCAGTTCGCAGCGGACCGGCAGTGGCGATGCTGACGGCGGCAGGTCAGGAACTGACCAAATCCGAGCCAGTCCTTGATCTCGTGCCGGGTGAAGGCGTCAAGGAGCGCGTCGCCTCGCGCCTTCAGCGCATCGAAGCCGGTGCGGGCAAGAAGATCGCGTCCGGCACGGGCGTGCTTGCCACCGTCGGCTCCATCTCGCCCTTCGTCGGCCTGTTCGGCACCGTCTGGGGCATCATGAATTCCTTCATCGGCATCAGCCAGGCCCAGACCACGAACCTTGCCATCGTCGCACCCGGCATCGCCGAGGCGCTTCTGGCGACGGCGATCGGTCTTGTCGCGGCGATCCCGGCTGTGGTCATCTACAATTACTTCGCTCGCTCCATCGCCGGCTACCGCCTGATTCTCGCGGACACGGCCGCAGCCGTCGATCGTCTCGTCAGCCGCGACCTCGATTTCCGCCTGGCCCGCCGCACCGCGCCACGGCTGGCCGACACCATCAAGCAGGGCGAAACGCCCGTCGCACGGGCGAGGTAGACCATGGCAACGCGACTTGGCGACAGCGGTGGCGGCGATCTCGAGGAAAATGCAGAGATCAACGTCACACCCTTCATCGATGTCATGCTGGTGCTTCTGATCATCTTCATGGTCGCCGCGCCGCTGGCCACCGTCGATATGAAGGTGGATCTTCCGCAATCGGCGGCAAAGCCGACCCCGCGCAGTGACGACAAGCCTGTGTTCATCACCCTGAAGTCCGACCTGACGCTTGCGCTCGGCAACGAGACGACGGACGAAACGCGTTTTGCTGCGGATCTCGATGGTATGACCGAAGGCAACAAACAGACGCGCATCCTCCTGCGGGCTGACAAGACGGTCGATTACGGCGCGTTGATGGACCTGATGAACAGAATCCAGCAGGCAGGTTACAGCAAGATCGCACTGGTCGGCCTCGAGGGTGCACCGGCCGCACGATGAGTGCTTCAGGCGCACGGGACGAAGAGCGATTTTCCGATCCCTGCATTCGCCGCTTGAAACGCACGAAGCGGCGATTTATGAGCTTTGCAAGGCAGCCCGCCAATGCGGCGGACGCAGGCCGTCCGGACAATGGTCCATAAGGGCGGCGTTCAAAGCGGATCGAAGAGGCACGCGCGATGGATTTCGAAGCAGCACGTATCAAGATGGTCGACAACCAGGTTCGCACCACGGATGTCACCTCTCATACGGTCCTTTCCGCTTTCCTCGCGGTTCCCCGCGAAGCGTTCGTTCCGGAAAACCGCAAGCAACTCGCCTATATCGACACGGATATCGCTGTGTCCCAGGCCGATGGCGGCCGCTATGTCATGGAGCCGTCGCCGTTGGCGAAGCTGCTGCAGCTTGGCGAGATCACCGTGACTGACGCCATTCTCGAGATCGGCTGCACGACTGGATACACCTCGGCCCTCCTGTCTCTGCTGGGCAAGGATGTGATCGCGCTGGAAAGCGACGCCGATCTGGCCGCCCAGGCGAAAGCCAACCTGTCCAGCCTCGGCTACGCGAACGTCAATGTCGTGACGGGTCCCCTTGAAGCCGGTTACCCCAGCAAAGCGCCGTATGATGTCATCTTCGTCAATGGCGCGATCGAAACGGTTCCCGCAGCTCTGACATCCCAGCTGAGGGATGGTGGTCGCCTGATCGCCGTCGTCGGCTTCGGCAATGCTTCGCGGGCCAAGGTTTTCATGCGCGAGGGTGGCAAGGCATCCGAGCGCAAAGCTTTCAACACGGCCGTCAAGCCGCTGCCGGGCTTCCGCATCGCCAAGGAATTCGTGTTCTGATCGTCTGATCGCCAATCTTCGATGGATACGAGAAGCCGGGCCGCCGAGAAAGCGTCCCGGCTTTTTCATGCCCGCGAACCGCCGCGGCTCGCCCGAACGTGCTATGGTCAGCCCGGCGCCATGCTGGCCAATTAGGTCTAGCTTGAATACCGGTCCGGCTTTAGAGCGACCTGATGCGCGACAGCAACGCTACGCCACTGTAAGGTTACGCAGAGCCGTTTCCGTCTTGCGCACATTGCTGCAGGGCTGGCATCGAATAGTCCTGCGGTCGTAGCTGTCCCACCGTCGGTATGGCTGTTGCCGCGGAAACACTGACGTCGATGTGCGGGTGCCGAATTGCTGGGTCCTGTCATACTGGAGGCATCGCATGAAAATGCTGCACACCGCTGCTATACTCGGGCTGGCTCTCGTTTCCCCTGCCTCTGCCGAGACGATCGCGGAAGCCATGGCGAAGGCCTATGCCAACAACCCGGACCTGAACGCGGCGCGCGCCGGTCTTCGGGCTGTGGACGAATCTGTCACGATCGCGAAGTCCGGTTACCGGCCCCAGGTTTCGGCGGTGGCGAGCGGCACGCAGACGCGCTTCGATAGCGAGTTGCAGAGGCGGCCGCGCGATTTCCACCAAGGTTCCGCCGGACTGACGATCACCCAGCAGATCTTCGACGGTTTCCAGACCCTGAACGAGGTCCGCGCCTCCGAATCCACCGTCCTTTCCAATCGGGAAAGCCTGAAGGCCAACGAGATCTCCATCTTGCTCTCGGCTGCGGAAGCCTATGCCAATATCGTCCGCGACCAGCAGGTCGTCGGCATTCGCCGCCAGAACCTTGCCTTCCTCAAGGAGCAGCTGAAGGCCGCAAATGCCCGGCTGACGGTGGGCGAGGGCACGCGTACGGATGTCAGCCAAGCCGAGGCGGAGCTTGCAAGTGCCAAGGCGCTGCTTGCCACGGCGGTATCGCAGCTGAAGCAGAGTGAGGCGGTCTATGTCCAGATCGTCGGTGGCGCGCCTCGCGATATCAAGGCAGCGTCACCCGCCAAGATCGGCATGCCGCGCACGCTCGACCAGGCCGTCGCCGCAGGCCTTCGGGACAATCCGCAGATCATTGCCGCGGAATATGCCGTCGATGCCGCCGGCTACCGGGTGAAGCAGGCGGAGGGCACCATGCTGCCCGGCGTGACGATCCAGGGCTCGGTCAGCCGCAACACCGGCGATTCTGTCAACAATGGCGGGATCGACAGCACCTCGGGGTCGATCACCGCGCGCCTTCAGGTGCCCATCTACCAGGGTGGTGCCGAATACGGCCAGGTGCGGCAGGCCAAGGAGCGGGCAGGCCAGCAACGTATCGTCGTCGACAGTGTCCGGCTCGACGTTGAGAAGACGGTCGTCAGCGCCCACGCCCAACTGGATGCCGCCCGCGCTTCCATTACCGCCAATAAGGAGCAGATCCGGGCTGCGAACCAGGCGCTGGCTGGTGTCATCGAGGAGCGCAAGGTGGGGCAACGCACGACGCTCGACGTGCTCGACGCCCAGCAATCGGTGCTGATCGCGCGCGAAAGCCTCGCGGCATCACAGCGCAACGCCGTCGTCGCCAGCTATTCTCTGCTCGCCAGCATGGGCGCGCTCACCGTACGAGGTCAGAACCTGAACGTTGCGGAATATCGTCCGGAAGAACACTACGAGGCGGTGAAGAACAAATGGTTCGGCTTGAGCCCTGTTGAGGGGCGTTGACCGCCGAAGTCTCGTTTGCCTGCAAGGACCGGATGACGGGAGAAACAAATCTGTGCATCATCGCGGGAGGATGATTCGCGGCATTCCGCCTAACGGACAAGTCGCTTAAGGGTCATCAGGCTCTGCGCGAAGCGGCGGCGCGCGTTGAATGAAACGAGGATCTGCAATGGCACAATCGAACCTGGCGCGCGAACCGTCGATGGACGAAATTCTCGCTTCGATCCGCAAGATCATCGAGAGCAACGAGGCGACGGGCCCTGGTCTTCCCGCCAATGATCACGGTCCGATGTCGGACAGCTATTACGCCAGCGACCGAGCCTACCTCGACGAGGAGCAGGCCGAAGACATCCAGCTGACGATCGACGACACCGTCTTCCCCGAGTTCGATGCATCCGAGGCCGATACCGGTCATCGTCAGGTGCCGTCCCCGTCCTACGCCATGGAAGAGCCACCCCGCACAGTGCCCTCCGCCCCGCTGTCGCTGGCAGATGTTGCCGCCCGCGTTCGGGCTGCGTCCGAACGCCAGACGATGCCGCGCGAAGCCGTTGCCACACCCCGCGATCAGCAGGCGAGGGCACCCCAGACCACCGCACCGCGCCAGGACATGCAGCAACCTCTGCCTCAGGCAAACGTCGCAGCGGCTTCCGAGCCGGAACCGACTCGTGTGGCAGCCTACCGCGAACCGGTTGTCGTGGAGACACAGAGCGAGCATGATCTTGCTCATCAGGCCGAGGTGGAGGCATCCATTCGCGCCATGGCGCGCGACGTTGTCACGCCGCACCTCGTGACAAACGAGGTTGCCGCCCCCGAGACCGCCAATGCTGGAACGACCGTGACGACACAGCCGGAAACGCCAGCTGCAGCGCCGATTGCGTCGTCCGACGCATCGTCGCAGTCCCGGGAAAAAGACGTCACCGCCATCCTTTCGGATGCGGTCAGCGAGCAGGTGTCCCGCTCGTTCGGCGAACTGGCGCTGGCAATCGACAGCAGCCCGCGCCGTTCCTTCGATGAGATCGCGGAAGAAATGCTCCGCCCGATGCTTCATGAATGGCTCGACGACAATCTTCCGACGCTGGTGGAGCGCCTCGTGCGCGAAGAAATCGAACGCGTTGCGCGCGGCCCGCGCCGCTAACCCCCTTCGATAGCAGCGTCCGGCAGGAGCGCATTCTTGCGCGTTCGGCACGCCGACGCCTGATCATCAACCGCAGGGCGTTCAGGCACTGCGGGCAGTCTTCTGTTCGTCTCCTGATACCCGCAGGCATAGCATTCTCGGTCAACACCTCCCATATTCGCGGGGCGGAATGTTGCGTGCTTGCGCGGTTCCGGTTTACAAGCCTCCCACATCCACCAGCACGTTTGGCTCCGAAATGCTTGACAAAACCTATGATTCCGCTGCGGTCGAACCGCGTATCGCCAAGCTTTGGGACGATGCCGACGTCTTTCGCGCTGGTGCGGGCGCCAAGCCCGGCGCCGAGCCCTTCTGCATCGTCATTCCCCCGCCGAACGTGACCGGCTCTCTGCACATGGGCCATGCGCTCAACAACACGTTGCAGGACATCATGATCCGCTTCGAGCGGATGCGCGGCAAGGACGTGCTGTGGCAGCCGGGCATGGACCATGCCGGCATCGCGACGCAGATGGTCGTGGAGCGCCAGCTGATGGAACGCCAGCTTCCCGGCCGGCGCGATATGGGCCGCGATGCCTTCATCGACCGGATCTGGGATTGGAAGGACGAATCGGGCGGTCTGATCTTTAACCAGCTGAAGCGCCTCGGCGCCTCCTGCGACTGGTCGCGCGAGCGCTTTACCATGGACGAGGGGCTCTCGAAGGCTGTCCTCGAGGTCTTCGTCACGCTCTACAAGCAGGGCCTGATCTATAAGGACAACCGGCTCGTCAACTGGGATCCGAAGCTCCTGACTGCGATTTCGGATCTCGAGGTCGAGCAGATCGAGGTTGCCGGCAATCTCTGGCATCTGCGTTATCCGCTGGAGCCCGGCGTTACCTACCAGCACCCCGTTGCTTTCAACGAAGAGGGCGAACCCACCGCGTTCGAGACGCGCGACTATCTGGTCGTTGCGACGACGCGGCCAGAGACCATGCTTGGCGACACCGGCATCGCGGTCAATCCGGAAGACGAGCGCTATCGCGCGATCGTCGGCAAGCACGTCGTGCTGCCGCTGGTTGGCCGCCGCATTCCGATCGTTGCCGACGATTACGCCGATCCGACCGCCGGCACCGGCGCCGTCAAGATGACGCCGGCCCACGATTTCAACGACTTCGAGGTCGCGCGCCGTCATGATCTGCGCAAGATCAACATTCTGACGATCGATGGCCATGTCACGCTGAAGGACAACGAGGACTTCCTCGAAGGCCTGCCGGCGACCGGCGAACTCGATGCGCTGATCGAAATTCTCGAAAACGTCGAGCGTTTCGCGGCCCGCAAGATCATCGTTTCTTTGTTCGAAGAACGCGGCCTGCTCGACAAGATCGAGCCGCACAAGCACATGGTTCCCCATGGCGACCGCGGTGGCGTGCCGATCGAGCCGCGCCTGACGGAGCAATGGTACGTCGATGCGGCGACACTCGCCAAGCCTGCCATCGCGTCCGTTCGCGAGGGCCGGACCAACTTCGTCCCGAAGAACTGGGAAAAAACCTATTACGAGTGGATGGAAAACATCCAGCCGTGGTGCGTTTCCCGTCAGCTCTGGTGGGGACACCAGATTCCGGCATGGTACGGACCGGATGGCCAGGTCTTCGTCGAGAAGTCCGAGGAAGAGGCGCTGCACGCCGCCATCCAGCATTACCTGTCACATGAAGGCCCGATGAAGGCTTTCGTTCAGGATCGGATCGAGAATTTTGCCGTCGGCGAGATCCTGACGCGGGATGAAGACGTTCTTGACACGTGGTTTTCCTCCGCGCTCTGGCCGTTCTCCACGCTCGGCTGGCCCGATCAGACCAAGGAACTGGCGAAGTACTACCAGACGGACGTTCTGGTCACGGGTTTCGACATCATCTTCTTCTGGGTTGCCCGGATGATGATGATGGGCCTTCACTTCATGAAGGACGAGAGCGGCAACCCGGTCGAGCCGTTCCACACTGTCTATGTTCACGCTCTCGTTCGCGACAAGAACGGGCAGAAGATGTCGAAGTCGAAGGGCAACGTCATCGATCCGCTCGACCTGATCGATGAGTACGGGGCCGACGCTCTGCGCTTCACGCTGGCCATCATGGCGGCGCAGGGGCGCGACGTGAAGCTCGATCCCGCGCGTATCGCCGGTTACCGCAATTTCGGCACCAAGCTCTGGAATGCGACGCGCTTTGCCGAGATGAATGGTGTGAAGGCCGATCCGTCCTTCCTGCCGGAGGCCTGCGTCCTCCCGGTCAACCAGTGGATCCTGACCGAACTGTCGCGCACGGTTCGCGATGTCACGGCCTCCATCGAAACCTACCGCTTCAATGAGGCCGCCGGTAGCCTGTATCGTTTCGTCTGGAACCAGGTCTGCGACTGGTATCTGGAACTGCTGAAGCCGGTCTTTGCCGGTGAGGACGAAGCCGCGAAGGCCGAGTCCCAGGCCTGCGTCGCCTATGTTCTCGAAGCGGCCTACAAGCTTCTGCATCCGTTCATGCCCTTCATGACGGAGGAGCTGTGGACGGCGACCGCAGACGAGGGCGCCCAGCGGGACGGCCTGCTGTGCCACGCGGCGTGGCCCGCTGCCGGCTTTGCCAATGAGCACGCAGCGGCGGAGATCAACTGGCTCATCGATCTCGTCTCTGGCATCCGCTCGGTTCGCTCGGAAATGAACGTGCCCCCGTCGGCGATTGCGCCGCTGGTGGTGGTCGATGCCGGCATTCCCACACGCGAGCGGCTGGAACGTCACGCCGCCGCCATCCGCCGGCTCGCTCGCGTCGATGCGATCGACATCGCGACGATGGCGCCCAAGGGCAGCGCGCAGATCGTGGTCGGCGAGGCGACGTTCTGCCTGCCGCTCGGTGCTTTGATTGATCTGGTCGCCGAAAAGGCACGCCTCGGCAAGGCGATCGACAAGATCGAAATCGAACGTCAGCGTATCCTCGGCAAGCTGTCGAACGAGAAGTTCGTGGCCAACGCCAAGCCGGAGGTCGTGGAGGCCGAGCGTGAGCGACTGGTCGAACTCGACGGCCAGAAGACCGCGCTCGATGTCGCCCTAGGACGCATCGCGGACGCGAGCTGAGGTTCGCGACCGGGCTATCGCATGTAGGATGATGTGAGCATCGAAGGGGCCGCGACATCGTCGCGGCCCCTTCTCATGTCCGAGTTCGTGGATCCAGCGACTCAGCGATGCGAGGACGTCGCTGAGAAAGAGATAGTGTCACACGAGGAAAGTTCCGTCCGGGGCACGACCGGGAGCGAAACATGTCTGAAAAAGGGCAGGTTGTGGCATGTGGGTGACAGTGCAGGGAGCAGAGCAAATTCATACCCTCTCGATCGGAAAACCCCAGTTCACTAGAAAAAAATTTCCAAATCACCCAAAATTCGGCATGCAGACGAAATTCTTACGTCAATTTCTGCATGCAACCAGATGTGACCATCAATTTATGGGAATTGCATTCGGTTTGTATTCGCATATCCTCATGTTCAATAAGGCGGCATCCGAGGGCGTGTCGTCACGTTGAGTGGGAGGTTACATGAATTTCAAACATACACGGTCCGTCGTCGCCATGGCAGTTCTCGCCGCGATGACAGCAACATCGGCTCACGCAGGTGGTCTGGAGCGCGGCGGCTACAACATCGACCTTCTGTTCGATCCCTCTGCCTATGCTCTTGAGGCCACGACGACATACGTGAACCCGCAGCGCGACCTGAAGAACGGCCGCGACACCAATCCGGCGAACGGCCTTGGCGCCGATGGTCGCGGCGGTGGTTCGACATCGACGCGTGACACGGAAAGCTACTGGGTACCGCGTGTCGGCATCAAGGCAGCTCTCGGCGATAGCGGCATCGACTGCATGGCCGACTATTCGCAGCCGTTCGGTGCCTACACCAATCCGGGCCGCAACTGGATCGGTGCCAACGACAATACCAAGACCAAGATCGAAACCGACAACTACGCGGTGACCTGTTCCTATAAGTGGGCCATGGGTCCGGGTAAGATCCGGGTCATCGGTGGCGGCTTCTACCAGGAGGTCAACGGCTTCAAGGAGCGTCTGGTCGCGCCGAACTTCTACGGTACAGGCAACGGCATCGGTCGCTTGGATCTTGAGGCCAACGGATGGGGCGGTCGCGTTGGTCTTGCGTATGAAATTCCGGAATATGCCTTCCTGACGAGCCTTGTTTACAACAGCGAAGTCAAGTTCGACGATATCGAAGGCACGATCGACCTTAGCGAAGTGCGCGTACCCGGTCCGCTGGGACCGACCCGCCCGATCCAGTTCGGTAAGTATGACATAAGCGGTGAGGCATCCGTACCGCAGTCGCTGGAGTACAAGATCCAGAGCGGTATCGCACCCGACTGGCTGGCCTTCGGATCGATCAAGTGGACCGACTGGAGCGTGTTGCAGTCGGTCGCCTTCTGCCCGGCGACAGCAAGTCCTCTGACACCCTGCACCAGCCTCGACCTGCTCTACCGCGACGGCCTGACCGTCACGGCAGGTGTCGGTCACAAGTTCAACGATCAGTGGAGCGGCGCCGTCAGCCTGACCTGGGATCGCGGTACTAGCACGGTCATCAATGCGCAGAGCGACACCTGGACGCTCGGCACGGGCGTTGCCTACAAGCCGGTCGAAAACGTCGAGTTCCGTCTGGCTGGTGCAGTGGGCATCCTGACCAGCGGTTCGTCCCGCTCGACCACCATCAATGGCGTGCCGTTCGGCAGCAACGTCAGCTATGATTACGGCAACGACGTCGTCACCGCCGTCTCGACGTCGCTGAAAGTTCGCTTCTGATCCATCGCGACCAGATGCAAAGTCAAAGAGCGCCCGGTTCAAAGCCGGGCGCTTTTGCGTTTGGAGACGCAGGTGCGTGAGGCGAGCCCGTATTCGGGTAGAGCGGTGGATACGGCGGGTCGACCTCTACGATGCGCTGTGGGTGACGATGACGCAGCGCCGCCGACCGCGTACCGTGTCGATCGTCAGGGCTCGCAGTTCGCGACATCCATAGACGGTCAACTGCCGTCTCGCAGTCAGGCGCGATCTGCAGGTGGTGGCTGAACCTGAAAGAGAAGAGTGCGACGGGAAATCGCCTCCTGACACACGCATTTTGTGACGATTCCGCAACACGCGGTTTGAATGGTTTGGTGGCCCCCGCAGGCCCTTGTTTCAGTCTATTTCCCGCCACAAACAGAGAGCATCGATCTCCTGCCGCAGGAAGATGAACCCCGAGCGAACCAAGAGTGCTCCAAGGGGAACAATTTTCGGCAGGTGAAACGAAGTAGTGATGTTTCATGATGTTACATGGCGAACTTCGAGAACATCGACGGGTGGAACCGGTATGGGGAACCCCGGATCTGCAGAGGATCGAGACAGGGCCGCAGTGTCGCCGAAAATCGGCGCTAGCCTGGCTTTGACACTCAAGGAGACGGCAGCCGGCAGCGGTTGCGACAGGGGAATGCGGGCGAGGGGTCGCTGCGGCATTTCGGCAGGCATGGACCGAGTGGGGAAGCGCCGGATCGAACATGAGGCGAGCCGGGTTGAACGGAAGATTTTGACGAATATGCTACGCGAATGCAGGTCGTTGACGTTGGTGGTATTGAGTTTGGCGGCAGCGCTTGGGGCGTCTTGCGGTGCGGTTCGCGCCTTTGACCCCAATGCCGGCGTCACGAAGGAATCCGGTCCGTTCGCACTCTTCAAATTCGGCTTCTCCGCCTACAAGAACGGCCGCAAGGATGAGGCCATCGAGGCTTATCGCTATGCCGCCGAAAAGGGCCATACGGCGTCTCGCTGGGCTCTGGCCAACATGTATGCCGATGGTGACGGTGTCACCGAAAACGACCTCGAAGCCTTCAAGATCTATAGCGAGATCGCCGAGAATGGTGTTGAGCCAGGCTCGCAGGATACGGGCTATTTCGTCAACGCGCTGATCTCTCTCGCCGGCTATTACCGCCGCGGCATTCCCGATACACCCGTTTCCGCCGACCTCAGCCAGGCGCGTCAGCTCTACTTCCAGGCTGCCTCGACCTTCGGTGTCGCGGAAGCCCAGTTCCAGCTGGCCAAGATGCTGCTGTCCGGTGATGGCGGCAGCGTCAATGTCCAGCAGGCCAAGAAGTGGCTGAACCGCGCCCGCAAGAAGGGCCATGCTGGCGCCATGGGCGTCTTCGGCAACGTCATCTTCCAGGAAGGCCAGACCGTTCGCGGCCTCGCCTACATGACGGCAGCGCTCGACCAGTGCTCGCCGAAGGACCGTCAGTGGCTGCAGCCGATGCAGGAGCAGGCCTTCTCGCTTGCCACCGAGTCCGATCGCCGCGTCGCGATCAACATGTCCCACGCCATCCGTCCGGGCGAAGCGGACTGAGCACTCCGTCGCCGCTCAACCGATTCTGAAAAATGCTGTTGAGCGCCGATACGGCGTCACCTCCGTGACCTCCGATCATAACCGTTCGACGCTAGACGTTTCAGGCAGCAACGACGTCGATTGGCGTGAAGTCGAAATGTGCGATGACGGGCACGTGGTCGGACGGCTTTTCCCAAGCGCGGACATGCTTCTCGATATCGGTGGAGATGAGCTTGTCGGTCGCCTCGGGCGACAGCATCAGATGGTCGATACGAATGCCATGGTTCTTGGGCCAAGCGCCGGCCTGATAATCCCAGAAGGAATAGTGCGAGGCGGCGTCGGTCGTGGCGCGAACGGCGTCGGTGAGGCCCAACTGTTCCAGTCGGCGAAAGGCTGCCCGCGTGCGCGGCAGGAAGAGGGCGTCGTTCTCCCAGACGCGCGGGTCCCAGCAGTCATGCGGCTCCGCGATCACATTGTAGTCGCCGGCAAGGATCAGCGGCTCTTCCAGCGTCAGCCGTGATGCCGCGAAGGCCTGAAGACGCTCCATCCAGCTAAGCTTGTAGGTGTATTTCTCCGTTTCCGGCGGGTTGCCGTTCGGGAGATAGAGCGAGCACACCCGGATGACCCCGCCTTCGACGGAAAACACACCTTCGATGAAGCGTGACTGTACGTCCTCGTCATCGCCGGCAAGGCCGTTGGTGATCTCGTCCGGCTTGATGCGCGTCAGAAGCGCGACGCCGTTGAAGCCCTTCTGGCCATGGGTGAAGACATGGTAGCCGAGCGCCTCGATCTCGGCGCGGGGAAAGCCCTCATCGACCGTCTTGATCTCCTGCAGGCAGGCGATGTCGGGTCGGGACTCCTGCAGCCAGGCAAGGAGAGCGTCGATGCGGGCCCTGACGCCGTTGATGTTCCAGGTCGCGATCTTCATGGTCTCTGTCTCCCGTGGCTGCCGCCTCGTCTTAAAGCGCACCGCACGCTTTGACAAACGCGTCGGCGGGAAAATCGTTGTTCCCGGTATCCGATGCCCGTGAGGGTGAGAAGATAGGAGAACGCCAATAATCTCCGGCCTGAGATACACGTTTACCTTCCGATGCGCTAAGTCAGCAGATGACGTCACAGACACGTCACGCCACTGTTGATGAGAAGGGATAGACCGGGGAGCATGATCCAGACGCTTGCCACCTACTGGCCGCACATTCTCGCCGTTCTCTCGGTGCTCATAGGCGTTCCCGCTGCCATCCATGCCACCATGACCAAGGATGAGGTGCGGGCGGCGCTCGGCTGGGTCGGCGTCATCGTTCTCTCTCCGGTCCTCGGCGCCATCATCTATGCCGTCGCCGGTATCAACCGCATCCGGCGCAGCTCCATCGGCCTGCAGCGTTCGCTGCTCAAGGACCGGACGGCCGACGCGCTGCGGCGCTTCGATGTCAACGATGCCCTCGTCGCCGAACACTTCGGTCAGCGCTTCTGCTCGATGAAGGTTCTCGGCGACAAGGTCAGCCGTCACCACATGTCGGCCGGCAACAGAATCGTTATGCTGGAAGGCGGTGACATCGCCTATGCCCGCATGCTGGAGGCGATTGCCGGTGCCACGCGCTCCATCCTGCTGGAGACCTACATCTTCGACCGGGACCCGATCGGCCTGCGCTTTGCCGATGCATTGATTGCGGCCGCCGAGCGTGGCGTTGAGGTACGGGTGCTGATCGACGCGGTCGGTGCGCGCTATTCCGTGCCGAGCATTGTCGGCCATCTGCGCAAGGGTGGCGTGACCACACGGACCTTCAACGGCAATATCGTCATGGGGTTGCGTTTGCCCTATGCGAACCTCCGCACACACCGGAAGATCCTCGTGGTCGATGGCAGTGTCGCCTATACCGGCGGTATGAACATCCGCGCCGGCTTCACATCGGAATTCGCAGCGGGCGAGGAAGCGCACGACACGCATTTCGAGGTGCGGGGTCCCGTGGTCGCCGATCTGCTGCATGTCGCCTGCGAGGACTGGCAGTTCGCCGTTGGCGAGGTGCTGGAAGGCGACATCTGGGGCGTCGATCCGCCGCCGGACAGCGAGCGCAAGTCGCCGATGATCCTGCGCGCCATACCCACCGGGCCAGACCGCGCCAACGAGGCCAATCACAAGATGCTGATGGGGGCGATCTCGGTCGCTCGCAAAAGTATCCGGATCATGTCGCCCTACTTCCTGCCGGATCGGGAACTGGTGAGTGCCTTGGTGACAGCGGCACTGCGTGGCGTCGACGTCGACATCATCGTGCCCGCCGTCAACAATCTGACGCTCGTCGATCGGGCCATGACCGCGCAGTTTGACCAAGTTCTGAAAGGCGGTTGCCGGGTCTGGCGGGCACAGGGCACCTTCAACCATTCCAAGCTGCTGACCATCGATGGACGCTGGTCCTATATCGGTTCCTCGAACATCGATCCGAGATCGCTGCGGCTCAATTTCGAGATCGACCTCGAGGTGCTCGATACGACGTTCGCCGCTGATCTTGAGCGCCGTTTCGAAGCCGTGCGCGGCGCGTCGACTGAGGTGACTCTGGCCGGGCTCCGTGCCCGGCCGTTCTTGACGCGACTTCTCTACCGGGTCTTCTGGCTTGGGTCGCCATATCTTTAATGTATACCTTACAGCAAGTTATACATGTTTTCTGATCTGTTAGATCGAGAAGCTGGTCCCGCAGCCACAGCTCGCAACCGCGTTCGGATTGCGGATCTGGAAGGACTGGCCGAGAAGATTGTCGACGAAGTCGATCTCGGACCCCTCCATATAGACGAGCGACAGGCTGTCGATCAGCACTTTCGCTTCGCCCTTCTCCAGAACGAGATCGTCGTCCGATCCATCGTCGACGAGATCGAACTTATAGGAGAAGCCGGAGCAGCCGCCGCCTTCGACGGAAACACGCATCGCGTGCTTCTCCGCATCGCCTTTGAGAATCGTGCCGATGCGCTTTGCGGCGGAATCGGAGAGAGTAACGGTGGTCTCGGTCATTCTGGTGTCTCCTGCCGGGGTCAAGATCCGGAGAGTTTGTCGCCGCTTACGGCGAAATCTGTATCCATGGTCTGCGCTGCGGCCGCCAACGTCATGATTCTGAACGGATCATGCCGTAGAGTAACAGTCCATGCTTTCATGCGGCCAACACTATAGGTATGAAGGCTTTAAAACCGCGTCAATGGGATGCTGCATGCAAATGGCTTTGGACAAGGATGCACTGGGTTTCGGCACCGGACAACGGGCGATTTTCGCGTCCGATCCCTGGACGAACAGGGGGCGCCTTCACCCCGAGGGCACCAGCACGACGCGTTCCGATTTCCAGCGCGACCGCGACCGTATCGTCCATACCACGGCCTTCCGCCGGCTGAAGCATAAAACACAGGTCTTCATCGCCGCCGATGGTGATCACTACCGCACCCGGCTGACCCACACGATCGAGGTGGCGCAGATCGCGCGGGCGCTTGCACGCGCGATGCGTCTCGATGAGGATCTGGCGGAGGGTGTCGCGCTCGTCCACGATTTCGGCCACACCCCCTTCGGTCACACGGGCGAGGATGCCCTTCAGGACGTGCTCTCCGCCCACGGTGGATTCGATCACAACGCGCAGTCGCTGCGTATCGTCACCAAGCTGGAGCGACGCTACGCCGAGTTCGACGGGCTGAACCTCACATGGGAGAGCCTAGAGGGGCTGGTCAAGCACAACGGACCTCTAACGGGGCCGGCGGCCGATCCGCTCCATCCCGTCGTGCCGCAACCGATCCTCGATTATTGCGCTTTGCACGATCTGGAGCTTGGCACGTTCGCCAGCCTTGAGGCACAGGTGGCGGCCATCGCCGACGATATCGCCTACAACACGCATGACATCGATGATGGCCTGCGCTCGGGTTACCTGACCTTCGACATGCTGGAAGAGATCCCGTTTCTCGCCAGCCTCATGCAGGAAGTCCGGGCGAAATATCCGGGTCTGGAGGCGGCCCGCTTCACCCATGAGATCATGCGCAGGCAGATCACCGCCATGGTCGAGGACGTCATCGGCGTCGCGCAAGGCAACCTGCGCGACATCCGCCCGGAAAGTGCCACCGACATCCGCATGGCCGGACGTGTCATTGCCACCTTTTCTCCCGAAATGGCGGAGACCGACCGGCAGATCAAGCGCATGCTGATGACCCGCATCTATCGCCACGCCGACGTCATGCGGGTGCGCGAGAACGCCGCTAGGATCGTCGTCGATCTCTACCATGCCTTCATGGCCGAGCCGCGCGAGATGCAGACGCACTACTGGATCGATCAGATTGCCGGGCTCGCGGAGCCCGCAAAGGCCCGTCATGTCGCCGATTATATCGCCGGAATGACCGATACCTACGCGATTTCCACGCACCGGCGTTTGTTTGACCACACCCCGGATTTGCGCTAGAGCGCCAGCCACCCGCCCGGTCGCAGATCTTGGTCTGTCAGAGCCGGGCCACCTTGATGCGGACCGCGGCCTGATGAGGCGCGCCCTCCCGGACGATGGATATCATGAACATTTACACCGACCTCGAAGCCAGAGTGAAGAACGTCCTTGAAGCCATTGATCTGGTAAAGGAAAAGCGCTCAGAGGTCGATTTCCAGCGTGTTGCGGTCGAGACTCCGCGCGACCCGAGCCATGGTGACGTCGCCACCAACGCCGCCATGGTGCTGGCAAAGCCGCTGGGTACCAATCCCCGTTCGCTCGCCGAAACCATTGCCGCAGCGCTCCGGGAAGATGCCGATATCGCCGAGGTCTCCGTCGCCGGCCCGGGCTTCATCAACATCCGCCTGTCGGTCGGCTACTGGCAGAAGCTTCTGGCGGCGATCGTCACCGCCGGCGACACCTATGGCCGGAGCCAGGTCGGCGCCGGACGCAGGATCAATGTCGAGTACGTCTCCGCCAACCCGACCGGCCCCATGCATGTCGGCCACTGCCGGGGCGCGGTGGTGGGCGACACGCTGGCCAACCTGCTCGGCTTCGCCGGCTGGGATGTGACCAAGGAATACTACATCAACGATGCGGGCTCGCAGATCGACGTCCTCGCCAAGTCCGCCATGCTGCGGTATCGCGAAGCTCTGGGCGAAACGATCGGGGAGATCCCGGCAGGTCTCTATCCCGGCGATTATCTCGTGCCGGTCGGGCAGGCGCTCGCGGACGAGTTCGGTTCGAGCCTGCTTGGCATGCCTGAAGACGGGTGGATGCCGCTCGTCAAGGAGCGCACCATCGCGGCGATGATGGCGATGATCCGCGAGGATCTGGCCGCGCTCAACGTCCATCACGACGTCTTCTTTTCAGAGCGCACGCTGCATGCCGACGGCGCCCAGCGTATCCGCTCCGCCATCAACGACCTGACGTTCAAAGGCCATGTCTACAAGGGAAGCCTGCCGCCGCCGAAGGGGCAGGTGCCGGAAGATTGGGAAGACCGCGAGCAGACGCTGTTCCGCTCGACGGATGTCGGCGACGATATTGATCGCCCGCTGATCAAGTCCGACGGCTCCTACACCTATTTCGCAGCCGACGTCGCCTATTTCAAGGAC
Source organism: Ferranicluibacter rubi (assembly GCF_011603255.1). Taxonomy (GTDB): domain Bacteria; phylum Pseudomonadota; class Alphaproteobacteria; order Rhizobiales; family Rhizobiaceae; genus Ferranicluibacter; species Ferranicluibacter rubi. The sequence continues at coordinate 513,667 of NZ_JAANCM010000002.1, forward strand.
AAGTTCGACCGTAACTTCGAGGAGATGATCTACGTGCTGGGCGCGGACCATGGCGGCTACGTCAAGCGGCTGGAGGCGCTCGCGCGCGCCGTCTCCGGCGGCTCGGTCAAACTGACCGTGCTCCTCTGCCAACTCGTCAAGCTGTACCGTAATGGCGAGCCGGTGAAGATGTCGAAGCGGTCCGGCGATTTCGTTACGCTGCGCGATGTCGTGGACGAGGTCGGCCGGGATTCCGTGCGCTTCATGATGATCTACCGGAAGAATTCCGAGCCGCTCGATTTCGATTTCGCCAAGGTCACCGAGCAGTCGAAGGACAACCCGGTCTTCTACGTTCAATATGCCCACGCGCGTTGCCGTTCGATCTTCCGGCAGGCTGCGGAAGCGTTTCCGGATCTCGACCTTGATGCCGTCGACTATACACAGGCCCTGGGGACGCATATCGCGGATCCTAGCGAGTTGCAGTTGGTCGCGAAGCTGGCAGAATATCCGCGGGTGATCGAGTCGGCAGCGCTGGCGCAAGAGCCGCATCGCATCGCATTTTACCTCTATGATCTGGCCAGCGCGTTCCATGGGCATTGGAACAAGGGCAAAGATTTTCCGGGCTTACGCTTTATTAACGATAAAAGTAGAGAATTGAGCCTTGCCAGACTAGGACTGGTGCATGCGGTTGCCTCCGTTTTGAGGTCCGGCCTTGGTATCACAGGGACGGACGCCCCGAACGAGATGCGGTAGCATGTCACCATTTCCCCATATTGGACTGGCACGACCGGCCCGGTATATGTGAGTGGAGCGAATGGCAGACAAACAGTTGGCACGAAGCACGGATGTGGACCCGAACTTGTTCCCGGATGAAGATCCGTTGAGCGAGCTGGCCCGCATCGTCGGCTACGACAATCGTCCCGCCCTGCAACAGCTCCAGGAGCTGGAGCGTCATCGGGAAGCGGTTCGCTACGATCCGATCGTCGATCTGGAAGAAGAGCTGATGCGGGAGTTCGAGGCGTTCGATACGCCGGCGGCCCCTGAGCCTGTCTCGCAGCCTCAGCCCGTTGTAGAGCCCGTCGTCGCTGCTCCCGTGCAGCAGCACCATCAGCCGGTTCAGGCGCAGCCACCCGTTCAGCAGGCGCCGCGCCCGGTTGAGCCGACCTTCGATCCGCGTCCGGAACCCGTTTTCCACGCGCAGCCGGATCCGTCGCTTGACCTCGGTCATGAACTCGAAATGTCGCTCGGCTCCGCGCCGGAGCCGGTTCACGTGCAGCAGATGCCGGTCGAGCCTATTCGCCCCGTGTCGGTTGCAGCCGTTGCGCCCGTTCAGCAGCCTGTGCGTCCTCGGGCCGATCCGTTGCTGGATACGGTCGAGCATTTCGCCGTGCCGAGCACGCCGGTTCGCCCTGCCGTTTCCGCGGAAGCCGCGCGGAAGAACAATTTTCCTTTCACGCCGAATTTCAGCCGTGCGACGCCTGTCGCGCTGAACGGCGGTGCTCCGCGCACCTTCGCAACGCCGCTGGCGCCTGTTGCCGCGGTCGTGCCGACGCCCGTTGCTGCTGCACCCGTCATGCAGGCTCCCGCTCCCCAGGCATTCGTTGCCCCGGTGCCGGTCGCGCCACCTGTGCCGCAGCCGGCTCCGATTGCAGCCGCAGAAGCCGAGCCGGACTTCGACCTCGACGATTTCGAGATCGACCTCTCCGACATCGAACTTGAACTGGATATGGCGACGGAAGAGGTTGCCGCGATCGAAGAGCCGGTCGAGCCCTTCATGGAAGCGGAACTTCCCTTCGATCCCTCGCTGATTGCCGAAGCCGATTATGGCGTCGTTGCGACCGGCGAGATCGATGTACCGCAGCTGCCCGTCATCGAGGAGCAGAACCATCCGCTCGATCCCGGCGACTACGATCTCGATATCGACGCCGAGATGGCACAGATCTTCAGTGCAGGTCGTCAGGCGTCGGAGCGTGGCAATGGTAGCGTCCAGGCCGCAACGGCTGCCGGCATCGCTGGTGCTGCAGCCCCGGCCCGTGCGTCGCACGAAGAGTTCGCCGATTTCGAGCGGGCGATGGAAGAGGACTTCCGCCGCTCGATCAGCCAGCGCCAGGAAGTCATCGGGCAGGGCGACCGCTATGCCGAGCCGACCTATGGCAACGACAACGAAGCCCGCCCGCGCGGCAAGCTGCTCCTTCTCGCCAGTGCGGCTGCCATCGTGCTGATCGCCGGCGGCGTGGGTGCCTATACCCTGATGGGCGGCGTCGGATCGTCCTTTACCAGCGGCGAACCGCAGATCATTCTCGCCGACAAGACGCCGACCAAGATGGTGCCTGTCGAAAAGGGCGGAAAAACCGTGCCGAACCAGGACAAGGCCGTCTACGACCGTGTTGCCGGCGCGCAGGAAGATGCGCCGCAGCAGGGCACGCTGGTTTCCTCCACCGAAGAGCCGATCGACGTCGTCCAGCGCACGCTGACGCCGGAAAGCCTGCCCCTCGAAGGGATGAACGGACTCGACGGCATGTCGCCGGCCGATGACGAGGGCGCAGACCGCCTGATGCCTGACGATGGAGATACGCAGGCAAGTGCCGCGAACGAGGATGCAGCACCCGCCGTCGCGCCGCGCAAGGTCCGCACCATGATCGTCCGGCCGGACGGAACGCTCGTTGCCCGTGAGGATCTTGCCCCGGAAGAGGCAGCGGTCGTTGCCGCTGCGGAGCCGGCGATCAAGACGGTCAAGACCACCGCACTGAAGCCGAACACCCCAGCGCTCGCCACCGCTGCGCAGGATGATGTCGGTGCGCTGGCGGCCGCTGCCAATGCAGCCGTGCCGTCTGCCGAAATCGCTAAAACCCAACCGCTTCCGGAAGCAAAGCCGGTCGAGACGGCGAGGGCGACACGCAAGCCGGTCGACACCTTCGCGACGCCTGCAACAGCGACAACCGCCGTGCCGACGGACGCTTCGCCCGTCCAGACGGCGTCGATCGCCCCCGGCAGCTATGTCGTGCAGGTCGCATCCCTGCCGTCCGAAGCCGAGGCGCAGAAGTCCTACAAGAGCCTCTCCGGCAAGTATGGCAGCGTCATCGCCGGCCGTGGCGTCGATATCAAGAAGGCCGACATCGCCGGCAAGGGCACCTACTACCGCGTCCGCATCCCGGCCGGCAGCCGCGATGAAGCGAACGCTCTCTGCTCGCGCCTGAAAAGTGCCGGCGGCAGCTGCCTGGTCACCCGTTAAGGGTTACACCACGCTTTAAGAAAAGGGCGCGGCTTCGGCTGCGCCCTTGCGCGTTTGGGGGGCGGCGACGAGCAAGGCCGAATCGCAAGCCTCTTGCTCTCCAGCGCGATCCGTCCTTAAACCGAACGCGACGAACGAAAACAAAAGGCATGAGGGTGACGCCATGAGCGGATCGAAAGCATTCATCTCCGGCTGCAAGGGCCTCTCGCTGACCGCCGACGAGAAGGCCTTCTTCGCCGACGAGCGCCCCTGGGGCTTCATCCTGTTCGCCCGCAACATTGGGGACGCCGCGCAGATCTCGGATCTCGTCGCCAGCCTTCGCGACAGCATCGGCAACAGCCAAGCACCCGTGCTGATCGATCAGGAGGGCGGCCGCGTGCAGCGCATTCGCTCGCCGCTTGCCGGCGCCTATCCGAATGCGGCCGCCATCGGCGCCCTGTTCCACGCCGACCCCGAAAAGGGGTTGCGGGCGGCGTGGCTCATGTCGCGTCTCCATGCCTTTGACCTGATGCGCTACGGTATCAACGTCGACTGCCTGCCGGTGCTTGATGTGGCGGCTGACGGCATGAGCGAGGCGATCGGCAACAGGGCTTATTCCTCCGATCCCCAGGCCGTGGCCGCCCTCGGCGCCGCGGCGGCGGAAGGCCTGAAAGCCGGCGGCATGTTGCCCATCATGAAGCACATGCCCGGCCATGGCCGGGCGCTGGTCGATTCGCATCACAAGCTGCCGGTTGTCGACCGCACTTTCGAGGAGTTGGCCGTCAGCGACTTCGTGCCGTTCGTCGCCATGAAATCCGAAGTCATGGCGATGTCCGCCCATATCGTCTTCACGGCGATCGATCCCGATCGCCCTGCGACGACATCGCGGAAGGTCGTGGACGAGGTCATCCGCGGGCATATCGGCTTCGACGGACTGCTGATGTCGGACGACGTGTCGATGAATGCACTTGCCGGCGACATGGAAACGCGGGCGAGGGGCATCGTCGAGGCCGGGCTGGATCTCGTCCTCCACTGCCACGGGATCATGGAGGAGATGCAGGCCGTATCGCGTGTCGTGCCTGTCCTCTCGGGCGATTCCCTCCGCCGCGCAGACATCGCTGCTTCAAGCTTCCGCGAGCCGGACGATGCCGACGAGGCGACGCTGCGTGCCGAGTTCCTGGAGATGATCCCGAGTGTCTGAAGCGTCCCTGTCAGCCGCAACCGTTCTGGATGTCGCCGGATGAGCCCGGCCGATGGTCGCGAGCGCGCGCGCGGCGACGTGCCGATGGATGCGCACTGGCAGGCAGACGAGCGGGCCGTGCATGAGGCGGAACTCGTGGTGGATATCGCCGGCTTCGAAGGTCCGCTCGATCTCTTGCTGCACCTCGCACGAAACCAGAAGGTCGATCTGTCCCGCATTTCCGTGCTGGCGCTCGCCGAGCAGTACATCGCCTTCATCGAGAGTGCCCGCTCGATCCGGCTGGAGCTGGCCGCCGATTATCTCGTCATGGCCGCCTGGCTCGCCTTCCTGAAGTCCCGCCTTCTCATTCCGCAGCCGCACAAGGACGATGGGCCGTCGGGTGAGGAAATGGCCTCAGCACTGGCCTTCCGGCTTAAACGGCTGGAGGCCATGCGGGATGCCGCAACCCGGCTCGTCAACCGCAACCGGCTGGGTCGCGATGTCTTTGCGCGCGGCGCACCGGAGCACATCCCGGTCGAGCGAACCTCCGCTTTCGAGGCGTCGCTTTACGATCTCCTGCAGGCCTATGCGAGCCTGCGCCAGCGTGAGGCGGTGATGCAGGTGACGATCGAGCGCCGGCAGGTCTGGTCGCTCGCCGATGCGCGCCTCATTCTCGCGCGGCTGATGGGTGGCCTGTCGGACTGGACGGTGCTCGATGATTATCTCCTGCGCTATGTCGGCGATCCCCGCCAGCGCGTGAGCGCCATCGCCAGCGCCTTTGCCGCCTCGCTGGAAATGGTTCGCGAGGGTCGGCTGGAGATCCGGCAGGACGAAGCCTTCGCGCCCATCTACGTCCGGCTCGGGGAAAACCCGATGACCGAGGACGAGATCGCAGAACTGGAAGCGCGCAATGGCTGAGGTCCACGGGGACGACGCCCTTGTTCGCGAGAGAGACGACGCGCATCGGGCCGACGAACTGGAGCGGATCGCCGAGGCTCTGGTTTTCGCCGCAGCCCAGCCCGTCTCGGAAACTTATCTCGCCCAGCGCTTGCCGAGCGGCACGGATGTTCGCAGCATCATGCTGCGCTTGAAGGCCTTCTACGCGACGCGTGGCGTCAACCTCCTGCAGGTCGAGGATCACTGGGCGTTCCGCACCGCGGCCGATCTCTCCTTCGCCCTGTCGTCGGATGCGCAGGAGGTGCGCAAACTCTCGCGCGCTGCGCTCGAAATACTCTCCGTCATCGCCTACCATCAGCCCGTTACGCGCGCCGAAATCGAAGACATCCGCGGCGTGCAGACCTCCAAGGGTACGCTCGACGTATTGATGGAAGCCGGATGGGTGCGATTTCGTGGGCGCCGCCGGACGCCCGGCCGACCGGTAACCTTTGCGACGACACGCGATTTTCTCGACCATTTCGGTCTTGAGGAACTGCGCGACCTGCCCGGACTGGAGGAGCTGAAGGGCGCAGGCTTGCTTGCCGGCCGCATCCCGCCCAACTTCCATGTCCCCTTGCCATCCGGCAACGACGACCTGTCGGATGACGAAGATCCGATTACCGCCCTCGATCTGGAGGAGCTCGGCCTTCTCCCGCCGAGCGGCGACGAGCCTGCCTGATATTCACCGTGATCGGCAGTGTGATGCTCTCGCGGGATTGAACAGCGTGAGCATTGCGTGACATCACCGTTTCCTTTAGATCTTTGCCCGAAAAGCAGGATTGCGTTTCCTCAGGGAGAATCGCATCGGCCGACAAAGACGAGGGCTGAGAGCAGGGCGGTGATGCTGGCTTGAAAGCTTGATAAAGTGGAATAGGGCAGGCAGGCCATCCCGGATGGGTTTGTCGGATTTGCAGGGAGTTTTAAGAGAATGGGTTCATTCAGCATCTGGCACTGGCTCATCGTGCTCGTCGTCGTCCTGCTGCTCTTCGGTCGCGGCAAGATCCCGGAATTGATGGGCGATGTCGCCAAAGGCATCAAGAGCTTCAAGAAGGGCATGACCGACGACGAGACGGATGCCGCCGACAAGCCGGGTTACGACAAGCCCGGCTACGACAAGGCCCCTTATGACAAGGGCGCCCCTATCGACCCGCGGACCGTCGAACATAAATCCGACGAAGTCCGCTGATCAGCCAGTCTGGACGCGCAGCACACGCCGCGCGTCCCATCATGATGTGCGGAGTTCCTGAGTATGCTTGACGTCGGCTGGACCGAGCTTGTTGTCATTGCCATCGTCCTGATCATCGTCGTTGGCCCGAAGGACCTGCCGCCGATGCTCCGGACCTTCGGCAAGATGATGTCGAAGATGCGTGGCATGGCCACCGATTTCCGCCATCAGTTCGACGAGGCTCTGCGTGAGGCGGATCTCGACGATGTGCGCAAGACGCTGAGCGACGCGCAGAAACTCAACCCGGCAAACAGCCTGCGCGAGGCGATGAACCCGCTTCGCCAGATGGGCAACGACATCAAGGCTGACCTGCAGAAGGCGACCCGCCCGGATGAAAAGCCGGCCGCCGTCGCTTCGGACATTCCGCCGGCCCCGGAGATGGCGGCATCGGTTGCGATACCAGCCGAACAGCCCGCGGTTGTCACAAACGGCGTCACTCCGGCCGCAGGCGCAACGGATACCGTCGCCTCCGCCCCGGTTACTCCCGTTACGTCCTCCCCCCTTGCCACCGACACACGCGTTGAGACCAAGCCCCGCAAGCGCTCCGTAAAGGCAGAAGCTGGGAACGCGGAAGCCGGTGCTGTCAATGGCGTCGCGGTGGCATTGCCGCGGAAGAAGTCGGCAAAGGCCCCGGGTGACACCACGACGGCCAAGCCCCGCAAGCGCGCCTCTGCGCCGATCGGCGATGCCGATGTTGCGGAGATCGGCGCGAAGTTAGCCAAGCGGAAGAAGACGGTGAAAGCCGACGTCCCGCTTAATACACCGATGACGCCGAAGAGCGGAGACGATGCATGAGCGCCGATATCGAAGACAAGCCTCAGCCGCTTCTCGATCACCTCATCGAGCTGCGCACCCGCCTGATCTGGGCCGTCGGCGCCTTCTTCGTAGCCTTCCTGGTGTGCTTCTTCTTCGCCAAACAGATCTTCAACATTCTTGTGCAGCCCTACAAATGGGCCGTGTCCTGGGCAGGGCTGGATCACCGCGCGGCCGGCCTGATCTACACGGCGCCGCAGGAGTTCTTCTTCACGCAGATCAAGGTGGCGATGTTCGGCGCTTTGGTCATCGCTTTCCCGATGATTGCGACGCAGCTCTACAAGTTCGTCGCGCCCGGCCTCTACAAGAACGAGCGCGCCGCGTTCCTGCCGTTCCTGATCGCATCGCCGCTGCTGTTCCTGCTCGGTGCGGCGCTCGTCTACTTCTTCTTCACGCCGATGGTGATGTGGTTCTTCCTGAACATGCAGCAGGAAGGCGGGCAGGGCGAAGTCTCGATTCAGCTCCTGCCGAAGGTCTCGGAATATCTGAGCCTGATCATGTCGCTGATCTTCGCCTTCGGCCTCGTCTTTCAGCTGCCGGTCATCACCACGCTTCTAGCGCGTGTGGGGTTCGTCACGGCCGATACGCTGGCGGCCAAGCGCAAATACGCGATCGTGATCTCGTTCATCGCCGCGGCCATCCTGACGCCGCCGGATCCCGTCTCCCAGATCGGCCTTGCGATCCCCGCGATCCTTCTCTACGAGATTTCCATCTATACGGCCCGACTCATCGAGCGCCAGCGCGCCAAAGATGCGGCGTCGCGGGAGCTTGCGGAAGCCGACGAGAAGACGGATTGATTCTCTATCAGGAGATCCGGTGGTCTTCACGCGGCTCGGAAGGTCCTCGGCGTCTTCGTCCGCGTCCTTTGCGGAATGTCGGGTCTCTCACGTCCGGAGACTGATCGATGCTCGATATCAAATGGGTGCGGGACAATCCCGAAGCGCTCGACGCAGCACTGGCAAAACGCAGCGCTCCTGCGCAGGCAGCAAGCCTGATAGCGCTGGATGAGAAGCGGCGCGGCCTCGTGCAGGCTCTGCAGGACATGCAGTCCCGTCGCAATTCCGCATCGAAGGAAATCGGCGCGGCGATGGCGCAGAAGAACGCCGAGCTTGCCGATCGCCTGAAGGCCGAGGTGGCCGAGCTCAAGACCGCGATGCCGGCGCTTGAGGACCAGACGCGCACGGTCGATGCCGAACTTCTCGACGTCCTCTCCCGCCTCCCCAATATCCCTCTGGAAGATGTACCCGTCGGCGCTGACGAGCACGCGAACATCGTTACCCGCACCATCGGTGCGCGTCCCGGCTGGAACCACAAGGCGCTGGAGCATTTCGAAATCGGCGAAGCGCTCGGCTACATGGATTTCGAACGTGCGGCCAAGCTGTCCGGCTCTCGCTTCACGGTGCTGACCGGCCCGCTGGCGCGCATGGAACGCGCGCTCGGCCAGTTCATGATCGATCTCCACACCGGCGAGCATGGCTACACCGAGGTGTCCTCGCCGCTGATGGTGCGTGACGATGCCATGTTCGGCACCGGTCAGCTTCCGAAATTCTCGGAGGAGCTCTTTCGCACGACCGATGGCCGCTGGCTGATCCCGACGGCCGAGGTGACGCTGACCAACCTGGTGCGCGAGGAGATCGTCGAGGCCGAAAAACTGCCGCTGCGCTATACGGCGCTGACGCCGTCTTTCCGCTCGGAAGCCGGTTCCGCCGGTCGGGATACCCGCGGTATGCTGCGCCAACACCAGTTCTGGAAATGCGAGCTCGTGTCGATCACGGACGCCGAGACGTCGATCGATGAGCATGAGCGTATGACCGCTTGTGCGGAAGAGGTGTTGAAGCGTCTCGGCCTGCATTACCGCGTCCTCACGCTCTGCACCGGCGACATGGGCTTTGGCGCCCGCAAGACCTACGATCTCGAAGTCTGGCTGCCTGGCCAGAATACCTTCCGCGAGGTCTCCTCCTGCTCCGTCTGCGGCGATTTCCAGGGCCGGCGCATGAATGCGCGCTACCGCTCGAAGGACGAAAAGGCGCTGAAGTTCGTCCACACGCTGAATGGTTCGGGCACCGCCGTCGGCCGCGCGCTGATCGCCGTTATGGAAAACTACCTGAACGAGGATGGTTCGGTCACCGTGCCCGACGTTCTCCAGCCCTATATGGGCGGGCTGACCCGGATCGAAGCGGCGCGTTGATGCGTGGCAACGCGGCCACCGACCGGGCGCCGCGTTGCCGATGAAGGGGGAGGACGGGCGCATGGCGACACGATTGCTGGAGCAGGAGGGGTTTGCGGCTCTGGTCCTGCGTCTGCGTGCCGAAAGCATTACCAACAAAGGCCTGCTGAACGCCGTCGAGGAAACGCCACGCACCCTGTTTGCGCCTGCCCCCTACCAGAAGGAGGCGCTCTCCTCCCGCATCGTCCCGCTCGACTGCGGATCCTTCATGGAAGGCTTCGACTTTGCTGTGCGTACCTTGCATGCCCTTGGCGTAAAGCCCGGGCAGCGTATTCTCGAGATTGGCACCGGCAGCGGCTTCACGGCGGCCGTCATGGGGCGGATCGCCGAGCGCGTCCTGAGCTATGAGCGCTACAAGACGCTGGTGATCAATGCACAGGCGAGCCTCGACAAGGCCAGCATCCGTAACGTCATCGTCCGGCAGGCCGATGGCAGTGCCGGCTTGGTGGGCGAGGGGACCTTCGACCGCATCCTTGTGACCACCGCTTTCGACAGCCTGCCACGCGTGTTCTCCGACCATCTCGTCTCCGGCGGCGTCCTGCTCGTGCCCATCATGGTCAGCGAAACCGAATGCCGCATGGTGCGCCTTACCCGGACCGGAAGCCGCTTCGATCGCGAGGATCTGTTCGAGGCGCCATACCTCCCGATCGTCCCCAAAATGGCGGCATTTCTCTAGAATCACGACGCTTCCCCGTTGCACGACGGGCCGGGTCATCCGCATTCATTCGCAACGTCTTCAACAGTCTTTTGGCAATTCAATGGGTTAACGCAGCATTAACCTGATCCAGCCTCGCGCAAGCCTTGGGATCTACCCCAGAGGGAGACCTCACAGAGCTTTGCAGAGGTGCAGGCTCCCAAGGCGTTGAGGCGCAAGGAGCGTATCCATGCAGATTGCAGGCAAGACCATCACCGCGACCAATGATACCGGCCAGCGCAATGTGCGTCCGCAGGTCCAGGTTCGGCCGGATGTGGACAGCCGTGACGCCCCGGTTCCCGCGGTCGTCATCGGCGGCAATTACGACCCGTCCTCCCGCGTCTCCCTTTCCGCTGAAACCTTGCTCTTCCTTTCTCGAACGCGGCGGGCCCAGGAAAAATATCCGCCGCTGACGCGCGACGAATGGAACAACAAGCTCTCGCCGCAGCTTGCCGCCCGCGAGTACCAGGCCTTCGGCAAGTATGGGGAAACCGGCGACTACAAGGCCTATTACCGCGGCTTCATCGACTATTACGACAACCTGCGTCCAGACGATCAGCACAGCCTTCGCTATTTCGGCACCCGCGACGCCGCTGTCGCAGGGCTGCGCTCCATGGAGTACGAGGATGAGTCGGGCCTCGATGCGGCAGGTGGTTTCCAGACGCTGGTCGATGTGCTTTTGGACGGAGAGAAGCCCACGCCATCGGATCAAGCCGGCGATGCGCCGGGCGTGATGATCACGGGCGACATGTTCGGTTGGGACAGTGGCTCGGTCTCCTACGAGGACGTCACCGAAAGCCGCGCCGAACATTCCGAGATCGAGCGCTTCTACCGAGAAAGCTTTTGATCTTTCTGTGGATTCCGACGATCGCGATCATCACGCACACGGTTAAAACCACAAAGGATGACTGGGTCTTAACCCGCCGGTAACTCTAATACGTTTTAATAAACCTACATCGGGGCTGTGTTCCAAGTAGGTAAGCGTCATGCGTTTGAGTGTATCGTCATCTGTTCATAAATCGGTCATCCGTCTGGGAGTGGCCGTTCTCCTGGCGAGCGCGGCGAGTGGCTGCAGTTCGGACTCGTCCCGGTTCGGAGGGTTGTTTTCCCGCTCGTCCGACCTGACGACAAATTCCATTCCCAGCGCTTCCGTGCCGGTTCCGCGTGGAGACGTCGACGGCAGCGGCAACATGCCGCCCATGTCGAACACCCGCCAGGCGGCGGTCAGTCAGTCTTTCCCGGATCCGGTCAATGCGACGCCGGTGTCCCGCACACGCGTTGCCTCGACGCCAATGAATGTTCAGCGGACGACCCTTGCTGAGCCGACCCGTCGTCCGAGCGCTCAACCTTTCCCGTCTGAAGCGTCTTCCGCACAGCGCGGCGCGCCGGCACTGGCGACACCCGATCCGGTGAATACCGCGACCGTTCGTTCGTCCAGCGGCTGGTCCACCGTTAATGCTCCGGCTGTGCTGATGCGTCAGGGCGATACGACGGCATCTTTGGCAACCCGCTTCGGCGTGCCGGAAAAGGAAATCCTGAAGGCCAACGGCCTGAAGCGCGGCTCCGACGCCGAGCCGGGTCAGCGCATTCTAATCCCCACCTACGGTGCGGCCGGCAGCGCTGCCAAGGCATCGGCGTCCCAGGCTGCGACGGCCCTTGATGTCGATAAGCAGAAGAACAAGCCGGTCCTGCCGGAAAACCGCGACGTCGCCATCCTGCCGACCCAGACGCAGAGCCGCGAAAAGGGCTCGACCGCGAACGGCACCACGGCCGGCAAGCAGCCGGTGGCCGGCGAAGGCGACAAGGCAGGGACCTACACGGTGAAGGCAGGCGATTCGCTGAATCGCATCGCCAAGGCCAATGGTGTCTCCGTCGATCAGCTGCGCGCTGAAAACGGCCTGACGAATGGCGCGATCCGTGTCGGCCAGGCTCTGAAGCTGCCGAAGACGACCTCGGTTGCCCGCAATACGGCCCAGCCCGGTACCGACGACGTCACCACGGCATCCGTCGCTCCGAAGGCTGCGGCCCCGAAGGTTGAGCCGAAGACGGCAAAGGTCGAACAGGCCAAAGCCGATGCGTCCAAGCCGACGGAGTATACCCCGGCCGTTGCCAAGCAGTCGGTCAATGAGGTCGCCGCCAAGGATGATGGTTCCGATGCGCCGAAGGCAACCGGCATCAGCAAGTATCGCTGGCCGGTGCGCGGTGCGGTCGTTGCTGGCTACGGCGCCAATGTCGAGGGCAACCGCAATGACGGCATCAACATCTCGGTGCCCGAGGGGACCCCGATCAAGGCAGCCGAAAACGGCGTGGTCATCTACTCCGGCAGCAGCCTGAAGGAACTCGGGAACGCAGTTCTCGTGCGTCACGACGACGGCACGGTCACCGTCTATGGCAACGCTTCCGAGCTGAAGGTGCAGCGCGGCCAGAAGATCCAGCGCGGCCAGACACTTGCAGCATCCGGCATGAGCGGCACCGCGACCCAGCCGCAGGTGCACTTCGAAGTCCGCAAGAACGCGACGGCTGTGAACCCAGCGACCTATCTCGAATAGGGCGTTTCTTTCCACGGACTGAAAACAAAAAATCCCCGGCTTGCCGGGGATTTTGCATATCAGGATTTGTGTCGCTTATTGCGCTGGCTTGCCATTGTCGGTATCCGCAATCCGCGTGCGCGTCCGGCCCGCGAGATCCTGAATGAACTGCCAGGCCACACGACCGGACCGCCCGCCGCGCGTCGTGCTCCATTCGAGTGACTGCGCATGCAGCTCTTCCCGGTAGATCGCGATGGCGAAATGCCGGGCATAGGCGTCGATCATCGCGAGATAATCCTCCTGGCTGCACTTGTAGAAGCCGAGCCACAGACCGAATCGATCCGACAGGGAGACTTTCTCCTCCACCGCCTCCGAAGGGTTGATCGCCGTCGAGCGCTCGTTTTCCATCATGTCGCGGGGCAGGAGGTGGCGGCGGTTCGAGGTTGCGTAGAGGAGCACATTGCCCGGACGCCCTTCGATGCCGCCGTCCAGCACGGCTTTCAGCGATTTGTACGAGGTGTCGTCATGATCGAACGACAGGTCGTCGCAAAAGACGATGAAGGGAACGGATGCCGCCTTTAGGATCTCCATGAGCTGCGGCAGGGTAGCGATATCCTCGCGGTGCACCTCGACCAGCTTGAGCGGAACGCCCGTCCGCTGGAGGACGGCGGCGTGCACGGACTTCACGAGCGACGACTTGCCCATGCCGCGCGCACCCCAGAGAAGCACGTTGTTTGCCGGAAAACCTTCTGCAAAGCGCAGCGTGTTGTCGAGAAGGATATCGCGCACATGATCGACGCTCTGGATGAGGGAGAGATCGATCCGGTTCGGCCGCGCGACGGGCTGCAGATGGGCCCGCGCCGGCGCCCAGACGAAGCATTCCGCGGCGTCGAGATCGTTGACCGCAGGGGCAGGGCCCGCAATACGCTCCACCGCTGCAGACAGTCGGCGAACCTCGTCCATCAGCCGTTCGAGTGTCGCTTCGCTCATGTCGGTCTCCTCCGGTCCGCTGTGCCTTGAGGTGCGCTTGCACCTGATCCGGCTGCGCTAACACGCGTCTTGATCTGGGGAAAGGTCACTTGGCGGCCGAAAAGTCCTTCTGCGCCGGGATAAACTATGCGAGAGGCAGGGTTCGGCGCGTTGCAATCGCAGCGGCCATTCTTATAGTGCGGCCATTCCGCGAAAGGGCGTTCCGCCCATCCGGCCGCAATTGTTGTTATTTGAGGAGTGATCGATGTTCATTACGGAAGCTTTCGCGCAGACGCCAGGTGCAACCGGCGCCGGCAGCGCGGACATTCTCATGTCCATCCTGCCGTTCCTGCTGATCTTCGTCGTGATGTACTTCCTGATCATCCGTCCGCAGCGCACGGCGCTGAAGCGTCGCGAGGAACTGCTGAAGAACATCCGCCGCGGCGATCAGGTCGTCACCGGCGGTGGCATTGTCGGCAAGGTCACGAAGGTCATCGACGACGGTGAGCTCGAAGTGGAAATTGCTGACGGCATCAAGATTCGTGTGGTACGCAGTGGTGTGACCGAAGTCCGCGTCAAGGGCGAACCCGTAAAGGAATAACGGGCCGCTGCGGCAAAGACGACGATCCGATCGATCCACTGCGAAGCGCCGGGAGCGTCATGCCGCAAACCTCACGCTGGGGAACTGTCCTCGTCTGGCTCGTCGTTCTCGCGAGTCTCGTCGTGGCCCTGCCGAACGTGCTGCCACGTTCGCTTCTCGATAGCCTGCCGGACTGGGTTCCAGCCCGCCAGGTTGCGCTCGGGCTCGATCTTTCCGGCGGCTCGCGCATCGTGCTCAAGGTCGAGCGCGACGATGTGGCCAGGACCCGGCTGCAGGCCGCGACGGACGCCGTCGCGGCGCAATTGCGCAATGCCAATCTCGCCTATACCGATCTTTCGGGCACCGGCGAGGAGGTCACCTTCTCCCTTCAGGATGCCGCCCAGGCAGCGACGCTGCCGCAGGTCCTGGCGCCGTTGACCGGCGTGGTCGATCGCGGTCGCGGCGGCAAGGCCGTCAGCGAGTTGCGTTTCGTCGGCACCACCGATGGCCAATCGCAACTGGTCCTGACGCCGGAAGGCGTCGATGCGCGTCTCGCCGACGCGGTTGCCGACAGCATCGGCGTTCTCGAGCGACGCCTCGTCGAGCTCGGCGTCGTTGCGCCGCGGTTGGGGCGCCAGGGTGCCGACCGGATCGTGGTGCAGGTTCCCGGTCTCTATGATTCCGAGCAGCTGAAGACCGTTCTGGGGCAGGGCGGCGCATTCTCGTTCCGCATCGTCGATATGTCCACGACCGTCGAGCAGGCCGTGACCGGTTCGCCGCCGGCAGGCTCTGAGGTTCTCTATTCGGCGGAAGATCCACCGGTTGCCACGCTCGTACGGCGCCAGCCGGCGGTAACGACAGCCGATATCGCGGATGCCACGGCCACGACGGACACGCAGAACGGCGCTCCGGTGGTCGATCTGGTCTTTACCGAAGACGGTGCACGGCGATTCACCGAGGCGACCAAAGCGGTTGCCGGTACCACCATGGCCGTCGTTCTCGACGGCTCGGTCATTGCCACCCCTCTCATTCGCGAAGCCGTGACCGACGGCCGCATGCGGGTCGTTGCCGACATGACGCCGGAGGGCGCTCAGGATCTGGCGCTGGTCCTGCGCGCCGGCGCCCTGCCGGCCTCTATCTCCGTTGCCGAGGAGCGCACCATCGGCGCCGGCCGCGGTTCCGATAGCATCGAGTCCATGCTGATCGCCGGCGCCATCGGCACGGTCATCATCATCGCCTTCATGGTCGGCTTCTACGGACGCTTCGGCGTCGTCGCCAGCATTGCCGTCGTCCTCAACGTCGTGATGATCGTCGCCGTCCTCACCGCAACCGGCCTGCCGCTGACGCTTCCGGGGCTCGCCGGCATCGTGCTGACGATCGGCATGGCAGTGGATTCCAACGTGCTGATCTTCGAGCGGTTTCGCGAAGAGGCGGCCGCCGGCCGCGATTTCCGTCAGGCGATCCAGCTCGGCTTCGCCCGCGCCTTCGGCGCCATCGTGGATGCGAATATCACCACGCTGATCGCCGCGATCATTCTTCTCTATCTCGGCAGCGGCTCCATTCGCGGCTTCGCCGTCACGCTCGCCATCGGTATCGTCACGACGCTCTTCACAGCCTTTACGCTCACCCGCGTGATGCTGGAGGCGTGGCAGCGTCGGCGCCCGCGCAAGCGCCTGCCGCGGGGCATCAAGACCGCGATGTTCGATCACCTCTCGTTCCGCTTCATGGCAGCGCGCCGCTACGTCTTCTCCGTCACGGCCGCGCTGTCTATTCTCACCGTCGTGCTGTTCGGCCTGTTCGGTATCAATCTCGGTATCGATTTCTCCGGCGGTTCGGTCATCGAGGTCCAGGCCCGCGAGGGCAACGCCAATATTGGGGATATCCGCGCACGGCTCGACCAGCTCAATCTCGGCGACATCTCGGTCGAGCCTTATGGTTCGCCCCGCGATGCCGTCATTCGCGTCCAGTCGCGCGATGGCGGGGAGAATGCCGAGCAGACTGCGGTCATCCTGATCCGCGATGAGCTGGACAGCGCCTACGAGCTTCGCCGTGTCGAGGTCGTCGGTCCGACGGTGTCAGAAACCCTGACCCGCTCCGCCACCATCGGCGTCGCAATCTCCCTGCTCGGTATCCTTCTCTACATCTGGGCGCGATATGAGTGGCAGTTCGCGGCCGGCGCCATCGTTGCAACGCTGCACGATGTCATCCTGACGATGGGACTTTTCGTCGTCACCGGTATGGAGTTCAACCTCACCAGCGTCGCGGCGCTGCTGACCATCGTCGGCTATTCGCTGAACGACACGGTCATCGTCTATGATCGCATCCGCGAGAATCTCAATCGCTTCCCGCGCATGCCCCTGCCGATCCTGATCGATACCGCCATCAACCAGACGCTGTCGCGCACCGTGCTGACGGGCGCGACGACGCTGCTGGCTCTGGCGGCGCTCAGCCTCTTCGGCAGCGACACGATCCGGCCGTTTGCCGTCGTCCTGATGTTCGGGGTGGCCGTGGCGACCTTCTCCTCCATCTATGTCGCTGGGCCGGTGCTCATCCTCTTCCGGCTGAAGCGTGCCCGCGCCCGGGCGCGCGACATGCAGGGAGCAGCGTGATGCGCCGACCGATCGAAGTTCGCAATGCCCATTTTCCCGGCCGCGCGCCCATCGACGCCTACGGCAATGGCGGTTTCCGCTTTGCCGGCATGTCGCATCGCGGCTCGCTCCTGCTGCTTCCCTCGGGAATCTATGGCTGGGAGAGGCAAGAAGGAGAGCCACTGACCGCTGCCGATTTCGATCGCGTGATCGCCGAGGCCGGCGACATCGAAGTCATCCTTGTCGGAACCGGCGCCAACATCCGGCCGCTTGCGGGCGACGTGAAAACGGCCTTCCGCAGTCGATCCATCTCATCGGATCCGATGAGCACGGGTGCCGCAGTTCGGACCTACAACATCATGCTGGCCGAAGAGCGCAACGTTGCCGCCGCTCTCATCGCCGTGTGACGTGAACGATTCCCATGTCCGATACATCAACGCCTGACACTGCACCCGGCATGCCCGATTTTTCAGCGAGCCTCGCAGCACTCCGCGAAAGCGACCGCGACCGCTATCTTGCCTGTTTGTTGGCGCCCTCGGAAAAACGGGGGCCTTTGGCTGCACTCTACGCGTTCCATGCCGAGATCGCCCGCGTCCGCGATGTCGTGCGTGAGCCGCTTCCCGGCGAAATCCGCCTGCAATGGTGGCGCGATGCGTTGGAGGATACGACCGGTTCCAAGGCCGATGGCAATCCGCTCGCCGAAGCGCTGCTGCACGCCATCCGCGACGCGCATCTGCCGATCGGCGTGCTGCTCGACATGATCGACGCTCGCGTATTCGATCTTTATGACGACCCGATGGAAAGCCGGAGCGCACTGGAAGGCTATGCCGGCGAAACCGCCTCGGCCCTAATCCAGCTCGCCTGCCTCATCCTCGATCCGGAAACCGCGCGCGGCTCGGCCGATGCCGCCGGCCATGCGGGCGTCGCCCAGACGATTGCCGGGCTCCTGATGCTCGGCCCCATTCACCGACAGCGCGGCCAAGTCTATTTCCCCGCCGACCTTCTGACAGCCACCGGGCTCGACCGGACATCTTTCCTGAATGGTGCGGATCGTGCGGCCGTCACACGGGCGGTGCACGCTTTGGCCGGGCTCGGGCGGGAGCACCTGGGCAAGGCGCGGGCGGCATCGCCATCCATCTCGCGGCAGAATCGGCCCGCCTTCGCGACCGTAGCCCTTGCCGAAAAGGTTTTCGCGCGTGCAGAGAAGACGGGCGCCGATATTTTCGACCATTCCATCGTTCCACCGCAATGGCGGAGGCAATGGTGGATGTGGCGCGCAGCTCAAAGTGGTCGCTGGTAGGTCTTGGCACATTCGCGCAAGCCACGCGCGCTACAGGAATCCTCCATCAGATTGCAGGAAATCGCCTCTGATTTGCGGCAAACGATAACATCGGGATGAAGCCGGTCCGTGATACGCCCGGCCGGAGAATGGAAAGATGCGATGATATCCTGGTTTGCCATCGTCGCATCGCTGTTTGCAGCGGCCTACATCTACCAGCGCATGAAGCGGCAGGAAGCCGAGGATCTGTCGGAACCGGACGAGGGACAGGCTATTCTCGATTTCGGCCGCGCCTTCCCGGATGAGGCGATCCGGGCCATTCATCCCACGGCCGACGGCCATGCTTTCTTCGTGAGACTGCATGACGGCAAGGCGGGCATCGTGCTGTCGCAGGGGCGGCACTATCTCTGCCACCTGATCGTTCCGGGCAAGGTAAGGATCACCCACGCCCAAAGCGGCCGTGGCCTCGCTTTGTCGTTCAACGACACGGCGACCTTCGACGGAACCTACGAGTTTCCCAATGCCGAAACAGCCGCCGAGGTCTCTCTCTGGATCCTCGGCAGCTTCAGTTCCTGAACCAGACGGACAGGCCAGACTCAGGCGGACTTAAGCAGTCCTTTCTCCTGCCCGAGCCAGGCGGCGCAGTCCGCAAGGGCTCTGTTCGCGACGAGGCCCTTCTTGACGATCGCCTTGTCCTTGCCGCGAAAGCGCTTCACGCCCTCCGGCTTGACGATGGCGCCGGGATCGAGCGGCGGAAACAGGCCGAAATTGACGTTCATCGGCTGGAAGGAGCGCTTGCCCGGCTCTTCGTCCGAGACGATATGCCCACCCGTGATGTGACCGAGAAGTGCGCCGAAGGCCGTGGTCGGCGGCGGAAGATGCAGAGCCTCTCCCTTGCGCTCGGCTGCCGCGAACCGACCGGCGAGAAGCCCGATGCTGGCGCTCTCCACATAGCCTTCGCAGCCGGTGATCTGACCGGCAAAACGCAAGCCGGGACGCGATTTCAGTGTCAGGGAGTGATCGAGCAGAATGGGCGAGTTCAGATAGGTGTTGCGATGCAGGCCGCCGAGGCGCGCGAACTCCGCCCGCTCCAAGCCAGGAATCATACGGATGATATCGGCCTGCGCGCCGTATTTCAGCTTCGTCTGGAAACCGACCATGTTGTAGAGCGTGCCGAGCGCATTGTCCTGCCGCAGCTGCACGACGGCATAGGCCTTGACCGTCGGATTGTGCGCATTGGTAAGGCCCATCGGCTTCATCGGGCCGTGGCGAAGCGTTTCGCGTCCGCGCTCCGCCATCACCTCGATCGGTAGGCAGCCGTCGAAATAGGGCGTTCCCTCCCATTCCTTGAAGCCGATCCGGTCGCCGGCGATCAGCGCATCGACGAACGCATTGTATTGCGCCTCGTCCATGGGGCAGTTGATGTAGTCCTTGCCCGTGCCGCCGGGGCCGACCTTGTCGTAGCGTGACTGGAACCAGCAGACATCCATGTCGATCGTCTCGGTATGGATGATCGGCGCAATGGCGTCGAAGAAGGCAAGCGCGTCCGCACCCGTCTGCGCCTGGATCGCTTCCGCGAGGGCTGGTGCGGTCAGGGGCCCCGTGGCGATGATGGCGAGATCCCAGGCCTCGTGCGGAAGTGCGGAGACTTCCTCGCGGGTCAGCTCGATCAGCGGATGGTCGCTGATCGCCTGCGTGACGGCCGCCGAGAAACCTTCGCGATCGACCGCAAGCGCGCCGCCAGCCGGCACCTGATTGCGGTCGGCGCACGCCATGATCAGCGAGCCCGCCAGCCGCATCTCGGCATGCAGCACGCCGACGGCGTTGCTGGTGGCGTCGTCGGAGCGGAAGGAGTTGGAGCAGACCAGCTCGGCAAGATGATCCGTCTTGTGCGCCTCGGTTTCGCGCACGCCGCGCATCTCGTGCAGGATGACGGGAATACCCGACTGGGCGATCTGCCACGCGGCTTCGCTGCCGGCCAGGCCGCCGCCGATGACATGAATGGGGGAGTAGGAGCTGTGCTTCGTCATGGCGCGTTCATAGAGCAAAACGGATCGGCCCGGAAGGGTGGGCACGTCGCGGTGCCGCATCTCTGCGCGCGCCCCTCACAAACGAAAGCGGCGCCCCGAAGAGCGCCGCTGGCATACAGTCTCGAAAATCCGCCGATTAACGGTAGGAGCGCGATGCGATGTTGCGAATGTCGAAACGCGTGATGCCGATGTCGGACAGGGCGTGGTTCGACAGGTTGCCGAGTTCGGCAACGGTGCGGCGGTAGTTGATCCAGCTCTTGGCGATGCGAATGGGGTTCATGGTCTTATCCTTCGGTATCATGGTGAGCGGCATGCATTTCAGCCATCTCGTTGACGCTGGTTATACGCCCATGGTTTGGGAAGGTGGAGTGCAAAGACTATGCATCTGCCATGCATTTGTGCAGATGCCTGCACATTTAGCGCGCATCCAATCGGTCTGACCAATTTTGTAGCGGATCACTGACGGAACGCAGAACAGGGCGGAGAGGCGATGTCGAAACGCTGGATCTCACAAACGAAAGCGCCCTCCGGCAGGACCGAAGGGCGCTTGAATTTTCGAAGCCTTGCGGCTTATGTCGCTTAGCGAACAGCCTTGCGAGCGACGCTGAGAATCTCGCTGCGGCCGATGCCGAGGTCGCTCAGTTCGCGATCGCTCATGCGGCCGAGTTCCGAAACGGTCTGACGATACTTGCGCCATGTGGAGAAAGAGCGGGTGATGTTCATATCCGGTTTCCTTTTGGAAATGCCGGCATATCGCACCGGCGCGTTGTCATGACGCTGATATAGCCAATCAAATCGATTAGAGGCAGGGTGTTTGCTGCATCGCACCCATGCGGCCCGCGCAAACCTCGCCAAGGGGAAGGAGCGGGAGGTGGCGACGAGGGCTCCGGAAGGAGAAGGTGATATCCCTGCGTGCGATCGCCGGAAAAACCGCATTTTCCCTTTGATCCCTAGGGAACGGGTGTTATAGAGACGCCGCGCTCGGGAAGGCCTGGACCCGGTTGCGGCAGGAATAGTATATCTCCCGCCCATCCGTAGAGACCAGGCAGCCGCTTCTGAACGCGGGTATGGTGAAATTGGTAGACACGCCAGATTTAGGTTCTGGTGCCGTAAGGCGTGGGAGTTCAAGTCTCTCTACCCGCACCAGATAGACGAATGGGTCGGTATAGATCCGGCGGCAGCGCTGTTTTGCTTGCAAAATGGCGTTCGATTTGCGTAAAGCCACTCCCGGCACCCGGATCGGCTCGCCTGAAGCATTCAATGGCAGAGCCCTGTCAACGTGAAATGAAGGTTGGAACATGCAGGTTATCGAAACGCTCGCGGATGGGCTGAAGCGCGAACTCAAGGTCGTCATCCCGGCAAAGGACATGCAGGCGCGCA
This sequence comes from Ferranicluibacter rubi, assembly GCF_011603255.1. Taxonomy (GTDB): domain Bacteria; phylum Pseudomonadota; class Alphaproteobacteria; order Rhizobiales; family Rhizobiaceae; genus Ferranicluibacter; species Ferranicluibacter rubi. Next base: position 535,286 of record NZ_JAANCM010000002.1, read on the forward strand.
TGAACGAGCGCCTCGCCGATGCCAAGGACAAGGTCAAGATCAACGGCTTCCGTCCGGGCAAGGTACCGGTTGCACATCTCAAGAAGATGTACGGCAAGTCGATCATGGCTGAGCTCGTCAACGAGCTGGTCCGCGACAAGCCCACCGAGATCCTGTCGGAGCGCGGCGAAAAGTCTGCGACCCAGCCGGAAGTGGCGATGACCGAGGACGAGGCGGAAGCCGAAAAGATCCTCAGCGCCGAAGCCGATTTCGAATTCACGCTCGCCTATGAAGTCATCCCGGCCATCGAGCTGAAGGACGTCAGCGGCATCAAGATCACGCGCGAAGTGGTCGATATCGCCGAAGACGAAGTTACCGAGCAGATCATGCGCATCGCCGAAAGCGCGCGCACCTTCGAAGACAAGACCGGTGCAGCCGAAAATGGCGATCGTGTCACGATCGACTACCTCGGCAAGGTCGATGGCGAAGCCTTCGACGGTGGCAAGGACGAAGACGCGGAGCTGGTTCTCGGCTCCAACCGCTTCATCCCCGGCTTCGAAGAGCAGCTGGTCGGCGCCTCCACCGGCGACGAGAAGACGATCAACGTCACGTTCCCGGCAGAATATCCGGCTGCGAACCTCGCCGGCAAGGACGCCACCTTCGACATCAAGGTCAAGTCGGTTGCCGCGCCCGGCGCTGTCGAGATCAACGACGAACTGGCCACCAAGCTTGGCGTCGAATCGGCTGAAAAGCTGAAGGAAATCGTCCGCGGCCAGATCGAGAGCCAGTACGGTTCGATGACACGCCAGAAGGTCAAGCGTCAGATGCTCGACCAGCTGGACGAAATGTACCAGTTCGATACCCCGCAGCGCCTCGTCGATGCCGAGTTCGAAAACATCTGGCGCCAGATCAACACCGATCTGGAACAGGCCGGCAAGACATTTGCTGATGAAGAAACGACGGAAGAAGAAGCCCGCGTCGAATACCGCAAGCTTGCGGAACGCCGCGTTCGTCTCGGCCTCGTTCTCTCGGAAATCGGCGAGAAGGCCGGCGTCACCGTGACGGACGAAGAAATGCAGCGTTCGCTGTTCGACCAGCTGCGCCAGTTCCCCGGCCAGGAAAAGCAGATCATCGACTACTTCCAGAAGACCCCGGGTGCTGCCGCTTCGCTGCGCGCCCCGCTGTTCGAAGAAAAGGTCGTCGATCATCTTCTTTCCGAAGTCAGCGTGACCGACAAGACGGTCAGCAAGGAGGAACTGATGGCAGATGACGAGGACGGCAACGACAAGCCGGCCAAGACGTCTGCCAAGAAGAAGTCGGCTGCCAAGGCCGATGCTGCCGAAGGCGAGGAAACCGCCGAAGCCGCTGCACCGAAGAAGAAGGCCGCTTCCAAGAAGAAGGCCACGGACGACAGCGCCGCCGAGTAATCGGCGCGCAGTCCGGATATTGAAAACCCCGTCGGTTTCGCCGGCGGGGTTTTTCGTTTGTGGGGGTACGCGTTGGCTTGCGACGCTGAATTCGGCCATCTCATGTACAACTGCCCCTGACCCTGGCCCTCTCCCCGCCAAGCGGGGCGAGGAGACGCGGTCGGGCTTTCGGTTTCTCTCTGAGATAACGCAGGCAGCTACAGGCGACGAATGCTAACATTGAGGTCCCTTCTCCCCGCGCGCGGGGAGAAGGTCGCGGCAGCGGGATGAGGGGCTCTTCGTCTGTGGTCAGCGCTTCAACACAGTCTCAATGCGCCGTACTCTTCAGGTCGCCCATGCGGTTCCAGGCGTCGAGACCGGCGATCTTGTAGGCTTCGGCGAGTGTCGGGTAGTTGAAGGTGTTCTCGACGAAGTATTCGACCGTGCCCTTCAGGTTGAGGACGGCCTGGCCGATATGGACGAGTTCGGTCGCACCTTCGCCGACGATATGGATGCCGAGAAGGCGGCGGGTCTTGAGCGAGAAGATCAGTTTCAGGAGGCCCGAATCAAGGCCCATGATGTGCCCGCGCGAGGTTTCGCGGAACCGCGCGATGCCGCATTCGTAAGGGATGCCGCGCGTCTTTACCTCTTCTTCGGTCAGGCCGCAGGTCGAGATCTCGGGAACGGCGTAGATGCCGTAGGGGAAGAATTTTGGCGGCTCCTTGGCGATGGCGCCGACGGCCACGCGTGCCGCGATCCGGCCCTGTTCCATGGAGGTCGAGGCAAGGCTCGGGAAACCGATGACGTCGCCCGCCGCGTAGATGTTAGGCACGGAGGTCTGGAATGTCTCGGGGTTGACGCTGAGCCGTCCGCGCGTATCGGCCTGCAGGCCGGCAGCCGCAAGGTTGAGCGATTCGGTTGCACCCATGCGCCCGGCTGCAAACAGCACCATCTCGCAGATGATCACACGCCCGCTGTCGAGGGTGATCTGGCATTTTCCATCCGGCAGCCGCTCCACCTTGTCGGCCTTCTGGCCGAGATGCAGCTTCATGTTTCGGTCGCGCAGCTGATAGGTGAAATCCTCGACGATTTCCTTGTCGATGAAGTCGAGCATGGTCGATTTCGGGTCGATGATCGTAACGGCCGTATCGAGCGCACTAAAGATCGTCGCATATTCGATGCCGATGACGCCGGCGCCGATGACGGCCATGGAGCGCGGCAGTTCCTCGATGTCGAGCAGCTCGTCGCTGTCCAGCACGGTCTTGCCGTCGAAGGGAATGTAGTCGGGGCGGAAGGGCTTCGTGCCGACGGCAAGCAGGATGCTCGTGCCGGTGATCTGCACCACCTCGCCGTCTTCCTTGACGATCTGCATGGTATTGACGTCGACGAAGCTCGCGCGTCCGCGGATATGCTGCACGCGGTTGCGGGCGAACTGGTGCTCCAGAACCTCGACCTCGTGGTCGAGGGTGATGATCAGGCGGCGGCGCAGGTCCTCGGCGCTGATCTGTTCCTTGACGCGATAGGCGCGCCCGTAGAAGCCGCGTTCGCGCCAGCCAGAGAGGTTCAGCGCGGTCTCGCGCATCGTCTTCGAGGGAATGGTGCCGGTGTGCACGGAAACGCCGCCGACGCGTTTGCCCTGCTCGATCACCACCACTTTCTTGCCGAGCTTGGCGGCCTGGATGGCGGCGCGACGGCCAGCGGGGCCGCTGCCGACGACGATGAGGTCATACTGCATCATGGAATGTTTCCGATAGGAGGATGAATCGTTGTGCGTTGCGGCAAATGTCGCGCGTCAATGCCCTATAGGTCAATCATGGAGACTGTATGAACGACGCAAAATGGCGAGAAACCGACAGGGTGGCAAGCCCTGCGCGAGCCTGAGGGGCCGCGCGGAGGAAAGCTCCTAGATAAGGCGCAGTCCCCGGAGGCTCGCATGACCGTCGCGGCCGATGATGATGTGGTCGTGGACCGCGACGCCGAGCGGCTTTGCCGTATCGATGATGGTCTTCGTCATGTCGATATCCGCACGCGATGGCGTCGGATCGCCCGAGGGGTGGTTGTGCACGAGGATGACGGCGGTCGCCGAAAGCTCCAGTGCCCGCTTGACGACCTCGCGCGGATAGACGGGCGTATGGTCGATGGTGCCAGTCTGCTGGACCTCGTCGGCAATCAGGGCATTGCGCTTGTCCAGGAACAGGATTCGGAACTGCTCGCGCGTCTCGTTGGCCATGGCGGCATGGCAATATTCGATCACCTGCGACCAGGATGAGAGCACCTTCTTGCCCCGCAACTCGCTCTTCAGCATGCGGTGGGCAATGGTCGAGACGAGCTTCAGGTCGAGGGCGACGGCCTCGCCGATGCCCTTCACCTCCTGCAGCAGCGCTGGCGGTGCACCAAGGACCCCCGAGAGAGTGCCGAACCGGTCGAGAAGCGCCTTGGCGATCGGCTTGGTATCGCGGCGCGGGATGAGGCGGAACAGCAGAAGTTCGAGGAGTTCGTAGTCAGCAAGCGCCGTGTCGCCATTGTCGCGGTAACGGCTTCTCAAGCGGTCGCGATGTCCGTGATAATGCGCTTCGTCGGCATCTTTCACAGGCGGCTTCGGCGCAAACCGTCCCTGTCTCGACGGTGACGCGGGGCGCGCCGGCTGGTCGGCGAAGAAGCCGCGCTCGTCCGCAGGCTCCGGCGCGTCGCCGTCGAGATCGAAGGGAGGTTTTGTGCCCATCACGCCGCCGGCAGGCCGGGGCGGTCGAGACCGGCGGGCGAGAGCGTGAAGATCTCGCAGCCATCGGCCGTCACACCGACGGCATGTTCGTACTGGGCCGACAACGACCGGTCGCGCGTGACCGCCGTCCAGCCGTCCGCCAGCACCTTCACATGCGGGCGGCCGAGATTGATCATCGGCTCGATGGTGAAGATCATGCCTTCACGCATCTCCGGCCCATCACTGGCCCGGCCGTAATGCAGAATGTTTGGCGCATCATGGAACAGCCGCCCGACGCCGTGGCCGCAAAAATCCCGCACCACGGAGCAGCGTTCGGCTTCGGCAAAGGTCTGTATGGCCTCGCCGATCGCACCGATGCGGGCGCCGGGCTTCACCGCGGCGATGCCGCGCATCAGGCACTCATGCGTCACCTCCAGCAGCCGCTGTGCCGCGCGCTTGATCTCGCCGACCGGATACATCCGGCTCGAATCGCCATGCCAGCCGTCCACCACGTAGGTCACGTCGATATTGACGACGTCGCCTTCGCGCAGCGGCTTGTCGTTGGGAATGCCGTGGCAGACGACATGGTTGATCGAGGTGCAGGAGGATTTGGTGTAGCCGCGATAGTTCAGCGTCGCGGGGAGAACGCCGTTCTCCATGCCGAAGTCGAACACGAACCGGTCGATCGCATCCGTGGTGACGCCCGGCTTGACGATATCGACCAGCGCATCGAGACAGCGCGCGGTGATGAGGCAGGCCCGTCGCATGCCTTCGAAATCCTCTGCCGTGTGCAGGCGGATGACGCCGGTGTTTCGCGTGGGCGCGGCCGCCGCTTCGATGTAGTTGACCATAGCCCGACTCTTCCTGCTTGCCTGTCTTGCGTCTTCTGCGGTTCTGGAGATCCCGCTTGGGGGATGTCAGGCCGACCTCAAGCCTATGCTAGAGGCAAGGACGGATGTCGGCAATGAAGGCGATCGCAAAACCACAGCCCAAACCGTCGAAGTTCTGGAAATATTTGACCCGCCTCCAGGCACCGGCCGTTCGCTCAGGCGCGAACCCGGACATAGGAGCCCGGAGCTTCCTCGATCGAGTTCATCGAGCCGCCCGTGCGTCGGGCAGGAACCCGCTCTCCATCGAGCGAGGCCACCCAGTCATACCAGTTCGGCCACCAAGAGCCCGACGTTTCCTTGGCGCTCGCAATCCAGTCTTCCAACTCGCCGACCGGCGGGCCGCCCGTCCAGAACTGGTACTTCCGCTTGTCCGGCGGATTGACCACGCCGGCGATGTGGCCGGAGCCGGACAGGACATAGGTGACCTCGCCGCCGAAGGAGCTGCTGCCGAGAAAGACGGATTTCGCCGGCGCGATATGATCTTCCCGTGTCGCGAGGTTGTAGACGGGAATCGTCACGTCCTTCAGCGACAGCGTCCTGCCTGCCAGCACCATCTCGCCGCGGCTGAGCTTGTTCTCGAGGTAGCAATTGCGCAGATAGAACGAGTGGTTCGCCGCCGGCATGCGGGTCGAATCGGCGTTCCAATAGAGAAGGTCGAAGGCCGAGGGCTCGACGCCCTTCAGGTAGTTGTTGACGAAATAGGGCCAGATCAGTTCGGAAGCGCGCAGCATGTTGAAGGCAAGCGCCATGCTCGACCCTTCGAGATAACCTTTCTCGCTCATGCGCTTTTCGATCTGCGAGATCTGGTCCTCGTCGACGAACACCTTGAGATCGCCGGCATGGGTGAAATCGACCTGCGTCGTGAAGAGGGTTGCGGACCGGATGCGCCGGTCGCCTTCCTGCGCATGCAGCGCGAGCGTTGCCGCGAGCAGCGTACCACCAACGCAATAGCCCACCGCGTTGACCTCGTCTTCCCCCGTCGCCTGCTTCACCGTGTCGAGCGCGAAGCCAATACCTTCGCGCGCATAGGACTCCCAGTCCTTGTCGGCGTGACGCTCGTCGGGGTTCACCCAGGAGATGACGAAGACCGTGTGGCCCTGGTCCACCGCCCATTTGATGAAGGACTTCTGCGGGTTGAGGTCGAGAACGTAGAACTTGTTGATCCAGGGTGGGCAGATGAGGAGAGGGCGCTTCAGCACCGTTTCCGTTGTCGCATCGTACTGGATGACCTGACAGACGTCGCTTTGTGCCAGCACCTTGCCCGGCGTCAGCGCGATGTTCTCACCGATCGCAAACTTGCTCGTGTCGCTCTGGCGCAGACGCAGTTCGCCTTTGCCGGAGAGAATGTCCTCGGCCAGCATCCGCATGCCGTTGACGAGATTGGCACCATTGGCGGCGACCGTCTCGCGGTAGAGCTGCGGATTGGTCGCGATGAAGTTGGACGGGGAGAGGGCCTCCGTGACCTGCCGCACATAGAAGGCGGCCTTGTGGCGTGTGTGCTCGTCCAGTCCCTCCGTCTGCATCACCATCTTCTCCGCCCAGTCGGAGAGGACGAGATAGGCCTGCCGCAGCATGTCGAAGAAGGGGTTGGCGACCCAGTCCGGGTCGGCGAAGCGTTTGTCCCGTGATGGCTCTGCTGCCGGCGTCGCACTCGGCGGCGTATCCAGGCCGCTGACTTTCTGCAGGCTGCGCGTCCACATGCCCATCATGCTGGTCATCAGATGCGTCTGCGCCTCGAACGACCGGCGCGGATCCGACATCCAGTATTCGGAAACCTTGGAGAGGGTCTTCACGAGATCCGTCATCGGATCGGCGATCGTATCGACCTTCTCGCCGCTTTCGCGCGGCGCAAGCCAGGCTGAAGCCGCCTTGCCGACATGCTCCAGCGAGCGGGCCAGGTTGACGGTCAGGGCCTCGGGATCCTTGATCAGATAAGCTTCGACGGCTTTCGGATCGAAGCCCGGAAAAGCGCGTCCGCCGTTGCCGGTCGTCTTGTCGTCTCCCACCAGATCCTCCCGCCATATCTCTTCGTTTTGGCTTTTTACATTCTGCCGGAATATCACTACAAGTGCCAGCGGATGTTGCTATGCGGGGCAGGGAAGCGCCACGCACATCGGCGACCACCGGACGATCTGGGTTTTAGAGGGCTATCATGAAATTGCTGTCGGGACATTCGATGCTGCGCACTGCGGCGATCAGCGCGCTCTGCGCCACTGCCGTCGGCTGCACGACCCCTCAGGCCGATCGTACGCCGGCCTACACCTCCACGATGGCGCGCCCGGTGCCGACCAACGTCTATCCGCGCATCGAGGGCAAACTTTCCGCTGCCGCGCCGCAGATGACGAACGAGGAGGCCACGAGTGTTTCGACGCGGCTGAGTGCACTCTCGGCCCGCCGCGCATCCGGCGCCATCTCCGAGGCGGAATACCGTCGCCGGCTCGCCGAACTGAACGCGCTTGCGGAACACCACGGTGCCGACACGCTCAACGAGATTCGCAATTAAGGCTTGCCTTTCGAGCCGTTTGGACGCAAAGCCAGAACGTCGACCGAGGGGTGGATCAGGCCTTTTCATGAGGCGTTTCCCGTCGTGTTGCAGCGTTGCAGGCCGTAGAGCACGTCCTGCCATGTTGCAGATCTCCCCCTGTCGCAGTGTTTCCGGTGTGCGGTCAAAAACGCCAGCTTCGGAAAGGGTGCGACGGACATACTGCAGAAGAACGCGTCATCATTTCGCCGATGCGCTGTTCACATTATATCAAAGAGAACGCCCTCACGCGCGTCCGGCCGGATGCAGGCGTTCTGGACAAGGTCAGAGAGATGGAAGAGTTTCATAAAGTCCGGCGTCTGCCGCCCTACGTCTTCGAACAGGTCAATCGCCTGAAGGCTAGCGCGCGAGCGGGCGGCGCCGACATTATCGACCTCGGTATGGGCAACCCCGACCTTCCGACACCCCAGGCCATCGTCGACAAGCTCTGCGAGGTCGTGCGCGATCCGCGCACCCATCGCTATTCCTCGTCCAAGGGCATTCCCGGTCTTCGCCGGGCACAGGCCGCCTATTACGCACGTCGTTTCGGCGTGAAGCTCAATCCCGATACCCAGGTTGTGGCCACGCTCGGTTCCAAGGAGGGCTTCGCCAATATGGCGCAGGCCATCACGGCGCCCGGCGACGTCGTGCTTTGCCCGAACCCGACCTACCCGATCCACGCCTTCGGCTTCCTGATGACCGGCGGCGTCATTCGCTCCATCTCGGTCGAGCCCGACGATACGTTCTTCCCGCCGCTGGAACGGGCGATCAAGCATTCGATCCCCAAGCCCATCGCGCTAATCATCAACTATCCGTCGAACCCGACGGCGCATGTGGCAACGCTCGACTTTTACAAGGAAGTCGTCGCCTTCGCCAAGCGCAACGACATCGTCATCTTGTCGGACCTCGCCTATTCCGAGATCTACTTCGGCGACACGCCGCCGCCGTCCGTTCTGGAAGTTCCCGGCGCGATGGATTGCACCGTCGAGTTTACCTCCATGTCGAAGACCTTCTCGATGCCCGGCTGGCGCATCGGCTTTGCCGTCGGCAACGAGCGTCTGATCTCGGCGCTGACGCGTGTGAAGTCCTATCTCGACTATGGCGCCTTCACGCCGATCCAGGTGGCGGCCACGCACGCGTTGAACGGTGACGGCTCCGATATCTCCGAGGTCCGCGCCGTCTACAAGCGCCGCCGCGACGTGCTGGTCGAGAGCTTCGGCAAGGCCGGCTTCGAAGTTCCGCCGCCGGAAGCGACGATGTTTGCCTGGGCCAAGATTCCGGAAAAATTCCGGCATCTCGGCTCGCTCGAATTCTCCAAGCTGCTCGTCGAGAAGGCCGACATCGCGGTCGCCCCCGGTATCGGCTTCGGTGAAATGGGCGACGACTACGTCCGCATCGCGCTGGTTGAAAACGAGCACCGCATCCGCCAGGCGGCCCGGAACCTGAAGAAGTTCCTGTCCACGGCCGACGACACGCTGCACAACGTGATTTCGCTCAACGCCCGCCGCTAGGCGTTCGCGTCGAGACCGACAATCGAAGACACATCTTCCCGCCGCAGTGTCGGCGGGACATTTTTCAGACAGTAGGGATGATGAGTATGGCAGACGCGCTGAGAATCGGCATTGCGGGCTTGGGCACCGTGGGCGCCTCTCTGGTCCGCATTCTCACCGAACGTCGTGACTCGCTTGCCACGACCTGCGGCCGCCCGATCGAGGTCGTCGCCGTCACGGCACGTGATCGTGCCAAGGACCGCGGCATTGCGCTTGCCGATGATATCTGGTTCGCAGACGCGGGAGCGCTCGCTGCAGACGCTGAGATGGACGTGTTCGTCGAGCTCATGGGCGGCGCGGGCGATCCGGCCTACTCTGCCGTCAAGACCGCGCTCGCCCGCGGCATCCATGTCGTGACCGCCAACAAAGCACTGCTCGCGAGCCACGGCATCGAGCTTGCCGGCATTGCCGAAAAGCATGGCGCGCTTCTGAACTACGAGGCTGCCGTCGCTGGCGGCATCCCAGTCATCAAAGCGCTGCGCGAGTCGATGACCGGCAACACGATCGCCCGCGTCTACGGCATCATGAACGGCACCTGCAATTACATCCTGACGAAGATGGAGAAGGAAGGCCTGAGCTTCGAGGCGTGCCTCAAGGAAGCGCAGCGCCTCGGCTACGCCGAAGCCGACCCGGCCTTCGATATCGAGGGCAACGACACGGCGCATAAGCTGGCGATTCTCACCAGCCTTGCCTTCGGCACCGCCATCGCGGCTGACGATATCTACCTCGAAGGCATCACCAATATCTCGATCGAGGACATCCAGGCGGCGTCCGATCTCGGTTACCGGATCAAGCTTCTCGGCGTCGCCCAGCGCACCGACAGCGGCGGCATCGAGCAGCGGGTGCATCCGACCATGGTGCCGTTCGACTCCGTCATCGCCCAGGTCGATGGCGTCACCAATGCGGTGGCGATCGAGTCGGACATCCTCGGCGAGCTTTTGATGGTCGGCCCCGGTGCCGGCGGCAATGCGACGGCTTCTGCCGTGCTCGGCGATATCGCCGATATCGCCAAGAGCCGCCCCGGCGCCCAGCATGTTCCGGCCTTTGGTCGCCCGGTCGCGGCGCTCATCCCCTACACGCGCGCGCAGATCCAGAGCCATGAGGGCGGCTACTTCATTCGGCTGAAGGTCATCGACCGCGCCGGTGTCTTTGCCAGTGTCGCATCCCGTATGGCGGAGAACGGTATCTCGCTCGAATCGATCATGCAGCATTCCAAGCACACGCAGGAAACCGGCAAGCCGCAGACGATCATTCTTGTCACGCACGCGACGGCCGAGCATTCGGTTCGCGATGCCGTTGCGGCGATCAAGGGCGAGGGCTATCTCGTCGGCGAACCGCAGGTCATTCGCATCGAGCGTCCGAAGGATTACTGAGATCGGCGCTGCCTCGTCCGAACTGTCGGCCGCGCGGCCCTTCTCAGACGGGGACGGACGCGCATGAGCGAGCCTCCCGACCCGGTTCCGCGGGCCTTTCTCGGCGTCGAGACCTCCGTCACGGGTCAGAGGTGGGTGTCGCGGCTGGATCAGGCGGGCCAGAACCGGGCTTTGGCCATCAGCCAGGTCCACGGGCTTCCCGATTTGATTTCGCGCGTCCTTGCCGGTCGTGGCGTCCAGCAGGAAGACGCGATCGCTTTCCTCGATCCCACCATCCGCAGCCTGATGCCGGACCCCGACAAGCTGACGGATTGCCGGAAGGCGGCGGTCCGCATCGCCGACGCAATCGCCCGGCAAGAACGGGTCGCCATCTTCGGCGACTACGATGTCGACGGCGCGGCGTCATCCGCCATTCTCTATCGCCTGCTTACCCATTTCGGCGTGACGGCGGAAATCTACATTCCGGACCGGATCTTCGAAGGCTACGGCCCGAACCCGGGCGCCATCGACAAGCTGATCGACAACGGTGCCGTCCTGATCGTCACCGTCGATTGCGGCTCGACCAGCCACGAATCGCTGCAACGCGCGCGGACGCGCGGCATCGATGTCGTCGTCATCGACCACCACCAGGTCTCCGGCGAACTCCCGCCGACCGTCGCGCTGGTGAACCCCAACCGGGAAGACGACCTGTCGGGGCAGGGGCATCTCTGCGCGGCCGGCGTTGTCATGCTGGTGCTCGTCAACCTGCTGCGTGTCCTGCGCGAGCGGGGCGACCTCCGCGCCGGCAGTTTCGATCTCCTGTCCCACCTCGATATCGTCGCACTCGCGACCGTCTGCGACGTGGTGCCTCTGAAGGGCCTGAACCGGGCCTATGTCGTCAAGGGACTGATCGCCGCGCGCCACATGAAGAACCCCGGTCTTGCCGCGCTCTTCCGCAAAGCCGGCCTCAGTGGCCCCGTCACGCCGTATCATTTCGGGTTTCTCGTGGGACCGCGCATCAATGCCGGCGGTCGCATTGGCGATGCGGCTCTTGGCAGCCGTCTCCTGACGCTCGATGACAGCAACGAGGCTGACGCCATTGCCGCCCGCCTTGACGAACTGAACCGCGAACGCCAGGCGATCGAGCAGGTAATGCTGATGGAAGCCCAGGCCGAGGCGCTGGCGGAATACGGCAATGGCGACGGTGCCTCCGTGATCGTGACGGCGCGGGAAAACTGGCATCCCGGCATCGTCGGCCTGCTCGCGGCCCGCCTCAAGGAAAGCTTCCGCCGCCCCGCCTTCGCTATTTCCTTCGACCTCAATGGCCGTGGAACAGGCTCCGGCCGCTCGATTGCCGGTTTCGATATCGGCAAGGTCGTTCGTGCAGCCGTCGAGGAGGGGCTTCTCGTCAAGGGTGGCGGCCACGCCATGGCAGCCGGCCTGACCGTCGAGCGCGCCAATCTTGGGCGCCTGCGCCATTTCCTCGAGGAACGTGCAGCCCGCACGGTTCACGATCTCGTGGCCGCGGAAACCGTGAAGATCGATGGGGCACTTGCAGCCTCCGGCGCGACCATCGAGCTGATCGACCGGCTGGAGCAGGCGGGTCCCTACGGCTCCGGCCATCCGCAGCCGATCTTCGCCATTCCCGCACACAGGGTGCGGGATGTGCGGCAGATCGGAACGGACCATGTGAAGGTGACCCTGGAGGGGCAGGATGGCGCGCGACTCGATGCCATCGCCTTCCGCGCCTTCCAGACGCCTCTCGGCGACTTTCTTCTCGCCTCACGGGGAATGACCATCCATCTCGCCGGTAGCCTCTCGGCCGATATCTGGCAGGGTACGCGCCGGGTCCAGCTGCGCATTCTCGATGCTGCACGCGCCTTGTAGGCGGACCATAGACATTGGGACGAACTCGGTGACGGTCGAGGTGGAGTGGTCGATCCAGCCTCTCGGGAAGCCGCGATATCGCATGACGACATGCCAGGAAAACGGATTCTACACGTCCGTCGCACCGTCATTGCATGGATCGTAACAAATAGGGGAAAGCCAGGTGGTACGCCCTAGGGGAGTCGAACCCCTCTTCCCAGAATGAAAATCTGGTGTCCTAACCGATAGACGAAGGGCGCATTCGCTGGTGGCCGGCTTATAGGCTGAGGATCATCCGGAGGCAAGAGGAAAAACGCAGCAAGCCACGAATTTCTCATGATGCATTCAAGCGTGTTTCATACGCAATACCAACGCGATGCCCGGTAGAGCTAAAGCTTGATATCAGAAAGAAAAGGGAGTGGGTTTAACCGCAAAATGGTACGCCCTAGGGGAGTCGAACCCCTCTTCCCAGAATGAAAATCTGGTGTCCTAACCGATAGACGAAGGGCGCAGTCGCTTTGCGGTGGGCGTCTTATAGTCAGCGGTTTTGGGGACCGCAAGCCGCAAATGTCATTTTGTCGTAAAAATATCATGGCTGTGGACGATGACGGCAAACGTTCCAAAAAAGAGCGTCAAATCAGCCGCTTATGCATCCCGCGGGCCGCAGGCCCAGTTCCAGTCGCGCCGTGGTCCGATGTCGATATGGACGGACTGGGTGTGGCAATACGTGCCCACGCCGCCGCGCCCTTCGGACGCGCGCAGGAAGGTCGCGACATCCCACTTGCTGACGCCCGCCACTTGGATATCGGCTGCCTCGCAGGTCAGGTGCCGCGACTGCGGCCGACCGCCCACCTTGATGTTGTGGCTGAGGCTTCGCCGGCCGGACGTGACGAGCACCTTCTTGCCGAAATGCCGCTCCACCGACTTCAGGATGTTCAACAGCTGCGGTTTGAAGCAGCCCGTTTCCACCGTCTCCGTCTGCAGGAGAAGGCCGCTGGGTGCCAGCCGGGCGAGACCGGAGAGCGAGGCCATCTGGACCTTGGGGCTGTTGTCGTCGTGATTCTCGGCCGTATCGTCCACTGTCGCAAACATCGAACGCGCGCGGATGCCGGGCAGGGTGGTATAGCTGAGCGCCGCCACCTGCTGCGGTGCCATGCCGGGGAGCACCTTGTTGTTAGCCGGCTTACCGGGCGCGCTCATGTCGGCGCCACCTTGGGACTTGCCGAACAGCCCGATCAGGGATGACGATGCCCGCGTTGCGTCAACCGCCTGCGGCACCGCTGCGGGCCTCAGGCTCCCCAGCGCAGTTTCGGCCGGCATGTCGTTTGTCGATGCAGGCGTTGCTGCGCCCTGAACCTGATAGCCGGCATCCGTGGACTGAAGCGGCAACGGTTGCGGGGATAAGGGTGACATTGCCTGACTTTGTGGGGCAGCGCGGAAAAGGCTCGCCGGCGACGACCCGCCGCCGGAGACGGGCGAGGCACCCGCCGTGCCGCCGACGGAGAAGATGCTGCTCGACGTCGCTTGCAGTCCTGTTCCCTGCATGACGATGGCACCCGGCTGTGTGGGCACCTGTGGCTGTGAACTCTGCTGCGCAGCGGCTGGACGGCTTGAGGCTTGCGCTGCCGGAGACGTTGCGGAGGCCGGGCCGGACGCGACGACCGGCACATCCGTTTCGCCGACGTCGGGTGCAACGACGCCTTCGACCAGTTGATCCGTAACCGGCTTGCCCGTTACGCAGCCCGTCAACAGTACTGCAGCGAAGACCGCACAGCCGATGCTTGCGAGAAAGGGTTTGGACGAAGGGCCGTATCGCAACGCTGCATCTCCCGAGCGACGACCCCGATCCATCGCAAGGGGCAGGGCCGCGCCATCATGGCCGATGCCCGAAAACCATATGTCCGGGCAGATCTCGAGGGAGAGCTATGCGCCAGCCCCGTTGCGTGGAGCTTGCGCCATGACCCTGCGGCGAGGGACCCTCGTCGCAGGGTGGCTTCAACATGCAGCGGTTACGCGGAAGCGATCACCACGCGCCGGTGTTTTCCATGGATGACCACGGCTCCTGCGGCGCGAGCGGCTCGCCCTTCTGCAGAATCTCGATGGAGATGCCATCCGGGGAGCGGACGAAGGCCATGTTGCCGTCGCGGGGTGGACGGTTGATGGCCACGCCGGCATCCATCAGTTTCTGGCAAATGGCATAGATATCGTCGACCTCGTAGGCGAGATGGCCGAAATTTCGACCGCCCGTATAATCCTCCGTGTCCCAGTTGTAGGTCAGCTCAAGGCACGGGGACAGCCGTGACTCCGCGTGATCCACGTCGCCGGGCGCGGCCAGGAAGACCAGCGTAAAGCGCCCTTTTTCATTTTCCGTGCGGCGCACCTCTTGCAGTCCGAACAGTGTGCCGTAAAAATGCAGTGCCTGATCAAGGTCCTTAACCCGAACCATGGTGTGCAGATAGCGCATGAAAGCCCTCTCTCCTGTTGTTGCCTGTCCTATCTAGCGCTGCGCCAGCCAGACACAAGGCTGGAGTCATAGCTTACCGAAAGCGGCAAATTTCGTCCTTAGGGCTTGCCCATAAGCGGCGGGACGATGTTATTCTGATGCTCAAGAATCAGTTAACCGCAGCAATCGTGATGCGTATTCGAGGGGCTGGCATATAATGGTGGACAGGATTTCGGCGAAAGATGTCGCACCAGATGAAGATTTCGGCGGTGACGCGCTCGATCTGATCGAGATCACCGGTGTCATCAAGTGGTTCGACGTCGCCAAGGGCTTCGGATTCATCATTCCGGACAACGGTATGCAGGACGTTCTTCTGCATGTGACCTGCCTGCGCCGCGATGGCTACCAGACGGTTCTGGAAGGTGCGCGCATCGTCGCGCTGATCCAGAAGCGCGACCGGGGATATCAAGCCTTCCGCATTCTTTCGATGGATCAATCGACCGCGATCCACCCGTCGCAACTGCCGCCTGTCAAGACCCACGTTCAGGTAACGCCCACCAGCGGCCTCGAGCGCGTGCTCGTGAAGTGGTTCAACCGCACCAAAGGCTTCGGCTTCTTGACGCGTGGCGACGGCACGGAAGACATCTTCATCCACATGGAAACCCTGCGCCGTTTCGGCCTCACGGAGTTGCGCCCCGGTCAGACCGTGCTTGTGCGTTTCGGCGATGGCGACAAGGGTCTGATGGCTGCGGAAATCCATCCCGACGTGCCCGCACCCGCCGGCCGCGCACATTGAGAGACGTGACATGCTAAGCCTGCGCCAGGCCGCACGCCGCACCATTCTCATGGCCGGTATGCTGCTGGCGGCGGCACCCTCATATGCCGCGGACGTAACGTTCGAGAAGGCGCAGCTGACGATCGCCACAACCGACGGCAAGACGCATGCCTTCACCGTGGAACTCGCGCTCGACAGCAACCAGCGCGCCCAGGGCCTGATGTTCCGCCGCGACATGCCCGCCGATCACGGCATGTTCTTCGACTTCGGCCAGACGCGTCAGGTGATGATGTGGATGAAGAACACGTTCCTTCCACTGGACATGCTGTTCGTTTCGAAAGACGGCAAGGTGGAGACCATCCACGAAAACGCCGTCCCGCACTCCGAATCCATCATCGACTCCCGCGTCCCCGTCGCCTATGTCGTCGAACTGAACGCAGGCGTGGCAAAGACCTTATCGATCACCCCCGGTGCCCACGTAGCGCTGCCGTCGCAGCTTCCGGCGGCCAAGCCGGATTGACTCGGGTAAGATTCTGAAGGGTATCTCGGCACGCGGAGAGATATCGATCCACGTTGCTTGATGATCGACCTTGCGCCCACCTCATCAGGTAACGCGTGCTTTCTCAGCATATGAGAATGCGTGACCTATCAGATCTTAAAATTTTCTTTGGAAATATGGCGACCCCTGCAGGGCTCGAACCTGCGACAACCTGCTTAGAAGGCAGGTGCTCTATCCAGCTGAGCTAAGGGGCCGTTGGCGCTGCTGTAAGCGGCGCGGGTAGTATCAGTGCGTCCAGGGCTGCATGCGGCTGTAGCGGAAGTTGTCGCTGTAGGAGACATTCTTCCGCGTCGGGTCCTTTGGCGCGATGACGCGATATTCGATGCCGTTGCGCTCGGCATAGGCAACGGCGGCCTCTGCGCTTTCGAAGGTGAGCTTGACCTGCTGGCGGGTATCGGCCGAGCTGGTATAGCCCATCATCGGATCGATCGTGCGGGGCGTCTCCTGATCGAATTCGAGCACCCAAAGATTGGTCTTGGCCTTGCCCGACTGCATCGCGGTCTTGGCGGGACGATAAATCTTGGCGGACATTCCTCAAACTCCAAGCATGGCAATTGCCGGCTCAGCCGGCTTTCCTGTGGCATAACGCACAAATGCTGAAAACGGAATGACCTTGATGCAAGCTCGACCGAATTTTCCGTTCGTAAAGAGATCCAAATCGGCTCGCAGCTGTGCTGTGGACGAAGAGGTCCTCACATTCGAGGCGATGAAATTTTAGAAGGGGGAAAATGGTCGGAGTGGAGAGATTCGAACTCCCGACCCTCTGGTCCCAAACCAGATGCGCTACCAGGCTGCGCTACACTCCGTGCCGATGGGTGGGCAATACACGCTCGATGGCAGGGCCGCAAGGGCGAAAGGCGGACTGCCTGCGAATTATCACGACGATGGCGCGCTTCGCTGCCAGCGATACGGTATTGCAGGAAAAGTGACGCTGTCGCGACCAGGTTGAAGCGGCGTGAGATTACTCTGAATCCCCCGTCATCAGCTTCATCGCCGTCAGCGTGCGCTTCAGCATCTGCTCCGAAATCGGCTTCGACAGGAAGACTGCGCCATCGGGCAGGGTGCCGTCGGCCGGGTTGTAGCGGCCGGAGATGATGACGAGGGGACAGGTGGGGTGGCGGGTTGCGGTGAGATGCGCCAGCTCGATGCCGTTCATGGAGCCGGGCATGTCGATGTCGGTGAGCAGCGCGGAGATCGCGGGCAGGGTGTCCATGACCTTCAGCGCCTGATCCGCATTTCCGGCCTCGATGACGGCCAAACCCATGTCGGAGAGGAGATCGGCAAGATCCATCCGGATCAGGCCGTCGTCTTCGACGACAAGGACGGGAGAGGAGCGCGGATGATCGGGCATCAATGTTCTTTCTGGAAGCTCTCGAGGTCGGCGGTCACGATGCAGCGCAGGCCGTCCGGTGCGTAGATCATGTCCACATGCCCATCGGATGTGCCGTTCAAGCCCGCTGAAATCAGTCGGGAGCCGGAGCCTTTGACAAGCGGCTCCGCGACGGTCGGGCCGCCCCGTTCCGTCCAGATCATCTCGAAGCGGTCGGCCTCCGGCAGCACCACGCGCCAGCGCAGATCGACGCTGCCTGTCGGTACCGAGAGCGCACCATGCTTCACGGCATTTGTCGCGAGTTCATGCAGGATGAGCGACAGAGAGAGCGAAGGGCGGGAGCCGATCTTGAGGTTGGGGCCCGACGTCGCAAAGCGCGGCGCGGCGGGGTCGTCGTGCAGATCCGTCATCTGCTGGACGAGCTGGCGCACCGTCGATGTCCCGCGCCCGCCTTCGAGAATCGTATCATGCGCGGCGCTGAGCACGGCAAGCCGCTCGGAGAGCCGCTGGCGTGCCGAGGCGATGTCGGGCGCATTGCGAAGGGTCTGCGAGGCGATCGCCTGGACCATGGCGAGCTGGTTCTTGAGCCTATGCCCGAGTTCGTGGGAAAGAAGCTCCCGGCTGGCCTCCTCCGCCCGGAGGTCCGTCACGTCGCGGGCCTGCACGAGGATGCCGTTGATCGCGCCGTCTTCCTGCCGCATCGGCTGGTAGACAAGGTCGATCAGCCGGCGCTGCATCTCGCCATCGGGCCCCCGATTGAGCTGGATCGGCAGGTCGCGCGCGATAAAGCTTTCGCCGGTTCGGTAGACGTTGTCGAGAATGTCGATGAACCCCTGACGCACGACCTCGGTCACGGCTTCCGCCACGGTCTTTCCGATGATATCCCGGCCGACGCCGATCATCGTGTAATAGTCCTCGTTCGCATAATCGAAGACATGGTTCGGGCCGACGAGCATCGCGATGCCGCCGGGGCTGAGTTCGAACACCTGCCGGAAACGCTCCCGCTGCGTCCGCTCCGCACGGCGCACCATGACCTGAGCGGTGATTTCCGTGCAGGCACAGAACATGCCGAGCACCGTGCCCCAGGGGTCGCGCACCGGCGTGTAGGAAAAGGCGAAGTGCGTCTCTTCCGGATAGCCGTTCCGGTGCATGGTGAACTCGATGTCGTCCATCGACGTGCCACGCCCTTCATAGGCAGCGGTGATGATGGGTTCGACAGCGTCCCAGATGTCGTGCCACAGCGCGCGGAACGACCGTCCGAAGGCAGCGGGATGCCGGTGCCCGCACATCGCGGCATAGCCGTCATTGTAAAGCGTGATTTGCTGTGGCCCCCAGACGATCAGCATCGGTTGAAGCGAGCCGAGCATGACATTGGTCAACGTTTTCAACTCAACGCTCCAGTCCTCCCGTGCCCCGAGCGGTGTCTTTGACCAGTCCATCTCATCGAACAGGTTCCCGCAGTCGGGATTGGCAGGAAACATCGAGAGTCCTTCATTCAGCAGGCGCCGGCATTAGCAAGTGCACGATATCCTCGGCGATGTAGCGCCGTGGCGGTAAATCTTCCAGTCTCATCTATCCATCCCTCAGGGGATACCAATGTCGGCAAAGAGCGACACAGGTGTGCGTAAGTGAAAAACGACGGCTTTCCCGCACGGTTCGTCTGTGCCATGGACGCTGAAAGCGACGCACAAGGAAAGGTCTCGATTTGCCCGAACTCTCGCTTCCCCGCCGTCCGTTGAGACTGGCGCCTGATGTCATTTCCACACCGCGAGCCTATTACTGGTCGACGCCGATCATTCTGGCGCTTTGCGTCTTTCTGCTTGTCTGGGAAGGGCCGGGCGTGCTGCGGGATTTCACCATCAGCCAGAATCCGGTGCTCATCGAGGATGGCGACGTCCAAAACGGGCGCTGCACGACCCGCAAGGCCATCTTCACCGATTGCGAAGCCCGCCTCGTCTACAGCTATGGCGGCAAGGACTACGCGTCGGACGTCGAGATCATGTTCGTCGATTTTCATGTCGGGGACTACGAGACGGGCCTCGTCATTTCGGGCGATCATCCGGAACTGGCGACGATGAGTCTCGGCCTCGACAAGCTCTGGAACCGCATCATCACGCTGACGCTCTTCGTTCTCTTCCTCGGAGGGCTCGGGCTCGGGATGATCTTCCTCAGCCTGCGGATCTGGCGCGTCCGCGGGCAGTTGCGGCATCCCGCCATGCTGGTTCCGGTGCCGGTGGAAATCGCCGCGTTCGATCGCAAGCGCAACATCCTCTCGATCACCTATAACGACACGATCGCGGACGACAAGACCAAGCGCTCGGCCTATACGCGGATGCGGAACGGCGAGGAGCCGCTGATCGTGGGAGCGAACGGGACCAAGCCGGTCGCTCTCGCCGTCCGGCGCGGAAACACGGCTCTCCCCGTGCTGCTCGACGAGCGCCTGATGCGGATCGAGCTGACCGATGCGGAGCGCGCAGAGGCCCTTTTGCCATTCGAGAGAGCGGCCGACGAGCACGACGGTCGGCCGCTACTCGTGGAAGCGCCGCGAAAGACGGTGTCGATCTGGAAGCGGCTGCAGATGGTCTTCGGCGTACTGCTTCTCATCGTGGTCGGCGTCGTCGGTTTCTGGCTCTGGTACGTCCTTGCCTCTGACACGCAGTTCCAGTCGCCGGGCATGGACATCAACAATATGATGCCGGCACCGATCAACGAATGGGGCTGCGACCAGCTAAAGAAGCGCTTTGGCGATCAGCGCGCACCGTTCGGATGCACGGCCGGCGATTACACGAGCTGGAAGTGATTCCGGGCGCGACACCCCGGAGATGATGGCTCAGAGGCGATTACTCCGGCCTTGCGGCGCTTTCAGAACATCTCGCAGGACGTCGAAGACCTGCGGCGCCTGCATTTGCGAAACGTTGAAGCGCATGAAGGTCGTCGCGCTCTGCGAAAGGCTGAAGGCGTTGCCGGGTGCAAGGACGAGACCGCGCTGCAAGGCGCTGCGCGCGACGTCGGCGGCGTCCCTGTCCTCCGGAAGCCGGCACCAGAGGAACATGCCCGCCTGCGGCTCGAGCCACGGAGTGACACCGAGGTTTTGAAGCCGGGTCGAGACGGTCTGCATCGCGGTTGCCAGCCGCTGGCGCAGCGTCTCCAGGTGCTTGCGGTAGCTGCCGTCGCTGAGGACGCCGTAGACAAGCTCGGCCGTCATGCGACCGCCACCGAAGGTCGTCGCGATCTTCAAATCGGTCAGGCTGTCGATCCATTCGGGCTTTGCGGCGATGAAGCCGCAGCGTCCCGAGGCGGACAGCGTCTTCGAAAAGCTGCCGATGTGAATGACACGATCAAGCCCGTCGAAGGCTGCCAGCCGCGGGGCGGGGCTGCGCTCGAAATCGGCGAAGATGTCATCCTCTATGACGACGACATTGCCTTGCTCGGCGATCTTCAGGACCCGATGTGCGGTAACCGGCGAAAGGATCGCGCCGGTCGGATTGTGGATGGCGGAGTTGGTGATGTAGAGTCGGGGCCGGTGGTCCGCGACCGCTTTCGTGAAGGCGTCGATATCCGGGCCGGTCGGTGTGTAGGGAACGCCGACGATCTGTGCGCGATGCGCGCGCAGCAAGGCGTGAAAATTGAAGTAGCA
The DNA here is from genome assembly GCF_011603255.1 of Ferranicluibacter rubi. GTDB lineage: Bacteria > Pseudomonadota > Alphaproteobacteria > Rhizobiales > Rhizobiaceae > Ferranicluibacter > Ferranicluibacter rubi. Next base: position 556,295 of record NZ_JAANCM010000002.1, read on the forward strand.
GGGATCGTCCACCAGCACGGTATCCCCGGGCTCCAGCAGCAGGCGGCAGAGAAGGTCGATCGCCTGCGTGCCGGATTCCGCCAGCAGGATCTGGTCCGGGGAGGCCTCGATGCCGCGTTCGCCCATGCGCCGGCCGATCAGCTGACGAAGGGGGGCGAGGCCAAGGGGAGAGCCGTACTCGGAAAGCACAGGGCTTTTGGCGCGCGACAAGGTGCGCAGCGCGCGCCGCACCCCGTCCTCCGGCAACCAGCTCGGCGGCAGCCAGCCGCATCCGGGCTTTGCATCCTCCGCATTGGCCTCTAGCGATTGGCGGGACACCCAGAAGGGATCGATGGCCCGATCACGCTTCGGCCCGGCATCGGCAACCGAAAAAGGAATCGTGGTCGCGCCCGCATGATGCGTCACATAGAAGCCTGAGCCCGGTCGCGACTGGATCGTGCCATCACCGACCAGTCGCTCATAGGCCTCCACCACGGTGGATGTGGAGACCTTCAGCGCTGCCGCAAGCTTGCGGATTGACGGCAGCTTCGCGCCCGGCAACAGCGCACGGCTGGCGATCCGCAGACGGATCGTCTCCATCACCATCGTCGTGCGGCTCGGAGAAGGTGCAATGTGATCCATCTGTAATGCTCTTTCACCATAACAGTTTTGACGAACTGTACGGAACCGTTTCTGGCACTGCCGGGCAAGCCGGTCAACAACGATCGTCTTTTCGAACGGGACGGGTGTGTCGAACAGGACAGGCTTGTCGAAGGAGTGCGTGATGGATCGGGGAACGGCCGGCTGGCTGAATGGAATGATCGGCGTGTTGATCTTCAGCGGATCGCTGCCCGCCACACGCCTCGCCGTGATGCAGTTCGATCCCGTCTTCCTCACGGTCGCCCGTGCGGCAATCGCGGGCCTGCTGGCGCTCGGGCTTCTTCTGCTGCTGCGCCAGAAATGGCCGACACCGCGTGAAATCGCCTCCCTGGTGATCGTCGCGCTGGGCGTCGTCGTCGGCTTCCCCCTCTTGACCGCGCTGGCGCTACAGCACGTCACATCCGCGCACTCGATCGTCTTCATCGGGTTGCTGCCGCTGGCGACCGCTATTTTCGGCGTCATCCGCGGTGGCGAACGGCCGAAGCCTGCCTTCTGGATCTTCTCTCTCCTGGGAAGCACGCTTGTTGCCGGCTATGCACTGGCGCAGGGGCTGAGCGCGTCCCCGCTCGGCGACCTCCTGATGCTTGTGGCGGTCATCGTCTGCGGCCTCGGCTATGCCGAAGGGGGAAAGTTGTCGCAAACGCTTGGCGGCTGGCAGGTCATTTCCTGGGCACTCGTTCTCTCGCTCCCGCCGATGCTCTGCCTGGCCTTGTTCACCATGCCCGCAAGCTTCGCCGGCATCGAGCCGCCGGCCATTTTCGGGCTTGCCTATGTCTCGCTGTTCAGCATGCTGATCGGGTTCATCTTCTGGTATCGAGGGCTGTCCCAAGGCGGCATCGCCGCCGTCGGCCAGTTGCAATTGCTGCAACCCTTTTTCGCGCTGGCACTGGCCGCGACCCTTCTGCACGAGCCGGTAACGGCGGGCATGCTCGGCATCACCGTCTGCGTTATCCTCTGTGTCGTCGGCGCCCGTCGCTTCGGGCGCTGAAGGCGCCCTACGCGGCCCTATGCCGCGTGGCGACCGCCGGTGCAGTGCCCTGCCTGCCGGGATTGAGCTGGAACCGGTTGACGATCGCCGACAGCGCCGTCGCATCCGAGGCGAGGTTGCTGCTGATGGCCGTGGTCTCCTCCACCATGGCCGCGTTCTTCTGGGTCATCTGGTCGATCGCGTTCACGGCTGTGCTGATCTCCAGCAGTCCCACGGACTGCTCTTTCGAGCCTGTCGTGATCGCTTCGACCTTGGAGTCGATCTCCATCACATATTGTGCGATCTCTGCGAGCGCGCGACCCGTCTGGTCGACTAGCCGCACGCCGTCGGACACATCGCCCGAGGATGTTCGGATCAGCGCATTGATATCCTTGGCGGCAGCGGCCGAACGTTGTGCGAGTTCGCGAACCTCCTGTGCGACGACGGCAAATCCGCGACCGGCATCCCCCGCACGCGCCGCCTCGACCCCTGCGTTAAGGGCAAGCAAGTTGGTTTGGAAAGCGATCTCGTCGATCACATGAATGATCTGTCCGATCTGGTTCGACGACGCATCGATGCGCCGCATCGCCTCGACCGCATCCCGCACGATCTGGCCCGAGGATGTTGCGCTTTGGTTGGCCGCGCCGACGAGGCTGCGCGTTTCCGCAGCACGGTCGGCCGAGGATTTGACGGTGGCGGTGACTTCGTCGAGGGCCGCGGATGTCTGTTCCAGCGCTGCCGCCTGCTGCTCGGTACGCTTGGAAAGCTCGTCTGCCGCCTGGTACATCTCGCTCGCATTGCCGGAGAGCTCGGATGTCTTGCCGAGAACCTGCTCGAGCGTCAGCTGGAAGGTTGCGAGCGACTGATTGAAATCAAGGCGAAGCGGCTCGAAGCGGTCAGCGAAAGGCTGGTCGAGCGGGCTGCGAATATTGCAATCGGCAAGCCGTCCGAGACCGGCACCCAGCGTTTCCACGACGGTGCGCAGTTCTTCGGCTTCCCGCTCGCGATGGCGCTGCTGTTCGAGACGCTGGGCTTCCGACAGGGACCGATCCTGTTCGGCGGCCGCACGCATTTGCTGGCGCTCGATCGCGCCCGCACGGAAGACGGTGAGGGCGCGCGCCATGGCGCCGATCTCGTCCGTGCGCTTGGCAAACGGAACCTCTGCCGTGTAGTCGCCGCCGGAAAGCACACTCATCGCGCTGCCGATCTCGACGAGCGGCGTGATGGCCCGACGCCGGACGAACCAGAGGCCGGCGAGAAAGAGAAGAACGGATGCAGCACTGCTGAGCGCGCCGATCATCGTATATTCGGTTCCGGCACTGTCGGCCTTCGCCACGGCCGTCTCCAGCGTCGCGGTCGCCATCTTTGCCAGGTCACGAACCTTTGCGTCATGAACATAGAAGGCGTCCATGACGGGTTGAAGGTCCGCCGCTTCCCCGCGGACTTTGGCCTCTTCGAAAACTGTGGCCATCGCCCAGAACGCCTCGCCACTGGCAACGACCTGATCGGCTAGGCCGGCCCGAAGCGTCTTGTCGAGGTCCGCCGACACCCAGAAGGCCTTGCGCGCGTCGAAATCAGCGCGGAGCGCCTTCATCTTTTCGAGGTTGGAACCGGCGCGTTCAGGATGCGCCATGGTCTCGTTCGCCAGCATGTAGGCTTCCAGAGCGTAGAGCGGCGGCGGGAGAATGTCGGCCACGAGATCCTTGCCATTGGCGATCCCGGTATAGACGGGTCCACCGACCTTGAGTTCCTGCAGGGTCATCGTCTGCAATCCGATAGAGGCAACGAGACCGCCCGTGACGACGACTCCGAACACTACCAGCAAGCGAGAAATTGTCAGGCTCGACATGTGGGCTCCACGACTGCGCATGCGCAGACGCCAGCCGCCGCGATCCATGCTTTGGATCAGTGATGAGCCGCGCGCTCTAAAACTTCGTGAACGTTCAGAGGTAAAAACACCAATTCTAGGGTTTCTTGCGCGATTGCACCCTAGGGCTTTCCGCTGGAAACAGGCGGCGCCCCAGAACCGTCCGATAGTGCTGCCTAAGGGTGTACTTCGCTTTTATTTCAAGTCAGAGAACCAGTCGGCGTAAGGCGTGTTTTTGACGAGATGGCGATTATAGTCAGGCGCGCCATCCGTCTACCAAGCGGGCCCCCGTTCACCCAGCGCCACCTTCGCCGCCTCGACCCGACGCCGCGCCTCAGCAATTCTTGCGCGATCCTCGCCCGCATCGCGAACCGCCCTTCGCGCGGACATGAGCTCCGACACCAACTTGGCGCGATCGTCCTCGGCAAGATCGGGATTGCTCGTCCGCCACAGACGGCCCCGGACCACGAGGTATCGACCATCCGGCGTATGAGGATAGGAAGTGGCCAAGGGTCGCTCCGTCGTTCGGTCATGATGAAACCCTCTCCGGCCTCGCCTGTTCCCGTGACGGTCGCTTGGAAACAGCCAACCGCAGCAACGAAAAAACCCGCCGATGCTGCCATCGGCGGGTTACCTGTTTCGCGGTGTTCACCGGACCGGGCCGTCTAACGGCCCCGGTCTGCTCAGCTGCAGCCGCTGGTTGCGCCGCAGGTGTCGCACTTCTCGCAGGTGCCGTTGCGGACCATCGTGAAGTTCTGGCATTCCGAGCACATGTTGCCGGTGTAGCCCTGTGCGATCGAGCGCATGCGGCGTTCGGTTTCGCGCTTCTTGGCATCCGACTTTGCAGCGGCAGCTTCCGCAGCGGCCTTGTCGGAGAAGAGAGCGGTGACGTCGCGTGGTGGCTCGGCAACTTCGGTTGTGACCTGCTCGACGATTTCGGCGATCCGTTCCTCGTAGTCGCGCTTGAAGGCGACGACTTCCGACGTGGAGATCGACGTTGCCGGCTCCAGCTTGCGGGCAGCGGAGCCTGCAAACGGGGTCACTGTGCCACTTGGCGACGCGCTGCGGGCAGGGGCCGTCGTTGCCGATCCCTTGGGCTCGCTGTTTGCCCGGTCGATGCCGGCACCGGTCGTCGTACCGGAGACGAGCGTCGGCTTGTGGCCGCGGGTCCAGCCGGTCGAGAGCAGGTTGGTCTTGCCTTCCTGAATGCCCTTGCCGAGTGCCGTGTTGCCGAAGTCGGACGTATCGACATGCGCAAGGTCGTGACGGCCGAGATAGGAGACGGCAAGTTCGCGGAACACGTAGTCGAGGATCGACGTCGCGTTCTTGATCGCGTCGTTGCCCTGCACCATGCCGGCCGGCTCGAACTTCGTGAAGGTGAAGGCCTCCACGAACTCTTCGAGCGGCACACCGTACTGGAGACCCAACGAGATGGAGATGGCGAAGTTGTTCATCATCGCACGGAAGGCCGCACCTTCCTTGTGCATGTCGATGAAGATCTCGCCGATCCGGCCATCGCCGAATTCGCCGGTGCGCAGATAGACCTTGTGTCCGCCGACAATCGCCTTCTGGGTATAACCCTGACGGCGGTTCGGCAGCTTTTCGCGCTCGCGGGTGATCCGCTCGATCACACGCTCGACGATCTTTTCCGTGACCGTCACGGCCTGAGCGGCCACCGGCTGCTGGATCAGCGTTTCCAGAGCATCCTCGTCCTCTTCGTCCTCGATCAGCGAGGCGTTCAGCGGCTGCGAGAGCTTGGAGCCGTCGCGATAGAGAGCGTTGGCCTTCAGCGCGAGCTTCCAGGACAGCATGTAGGCGTTCTTGCAGTCCTCGACGGTCGCCTCGTTCGGCATGTTGATCGTCTTGGAGATTGCACCGGAGATGAACGGCTGGGCGGCCGCCATCATGCGGATGTGGCTATCGACCGAGAGGTAGCGCTTGCCGATCTTGCCGCAGGGGTTGGCGCAGTCGAACACCGGCAGGTGCTCGTCCTTCAGGAACGGCGCGCCTTCCAGCGTCATCGCGCCGCAGACATGCACGTTGGCCGCTTCGATCTCCTTGCGGGAGAAGCCGATGTGCTCCAGCAGGTTGAAGCTGATGTCGGCGAGCTGCTCGTCGCTGACCTTCAGCGTGTTCTTCAGGAAATCGACGCCGAGCGTCCACTGGTTGAAGACGAACTTGATGTCGAAGGCTGCCTTCGTCGCGCCGTTGATTGCCTCGATCTTGTCGTCCGTGAAGCCCTTGGCCCGCAGCGAGCCGGGGTTGACGGCCGGCGCCTGGTTGATGTTGCCATGACCGACGGCATAGGCCTCGATCTCGGCGATCTGGCTTTCCGAATAGCCGAGCGTGCGCAGGGCCTCGGGAACGGCACGGTTGATGATCTTGAAGTAGCCGCCGCCGGCGAGCTTCTTGAACTTCACCAGCGCGAAGTCGGGCTCGATACCGGTTGTGTCGCAATCCATAACGAGACCGATCGTGCCGGTCGGGGCGATGACGGAAACCTGGGCATTGCGGTAGCCATGCTGCTCGCCGAGCGACAGAGCCTTCTCCCATGCGGCAACGGCATGCGTGATCAGCGTCTGGTCCGGGCACTCGGAATGGACGAGCGGCACGGGCGCGACCGAGAGGCCTTCATAGCCGTTCGCTTCGCCACGGGCGGCGCGGGCATGGTTGCGGATGACGCGCAGCATGTTGTCGCGGTTCGGCTTGAAGCCGGGGAACGGACCGAGCTTGGCGGCGATTTCGGCCGAGGTCGCATAGGAAACGCCCGTCATGACGGCGGTCAGGGCACCGGCGATCGCACGGCCTTCCTTGCTGTCATAGGGAATGCCGGACGACATCAGCAGGCCGCCGATATTGGCATAGCCGAGCCCGAGCGTGCGGTATTCGTAGGAGCGCTCTGCAATTTCCTTCGACGGGAACTGCGCCATCATCACCGAGATTTCGAGCACGACCGTCCAGAGGCGGACGGCATGTTCGTAATCGGCGATATCGATGTTCTTTGTGGTCTGGTCCTTGAACTGCAACAGGTTCAGCGAGGCAAGGTTGCAGGCCGTATCGTCCAGGAACATGTATTCCGAGCACGGGTTGGATGCACGGATGGAGCCGGCGGCCGGGCAGGTGTGCCAGTCGTTCATGGTCGTGTTGAAGTGCAGGCCCGGATCGGCCGATGCCCAGGCGGCGTAGGAGATGCTTTCCCACAGGTCGCGCGCCTTCAACGTCTTCATGACGCGGCCGTCCTTGCGGGCGGTCAGGTTCCAGTCGCCGTCGGCCTCGACGGCCTTGAGGAAGTCGTCGCGCAGCGAAACGGAGTTGTTGGAGTTCTGGCCGGAGACCGTGAGGTAGGCTTCCGAATCCCAGTCCGTGTCATAGGTCTTGAAGTCGATATCCTTATAGCCCTGACGGGCGAACTGGATGACGCGCTGGATGTAGTTTTCGGGAACCTGGTTCTTCTTGGCAGCCTTGATCTCGCGCTTCAGGGCAGGGTTCTCGTTCGGGTCGTAGCAGGCGCCATCCGGACCTTCGCAATTCACGCAGGCCTTCATGATGGCCTTGAGGTGCTGAGCGACGATCTTGGAGCCGGTGACGAGCGCCGCGACCTTCTGCTCCTCCTTCACCTTCCAGTTGATGTAGTCTTCGATATCGGGATGGTCGATGTCGACGACGACCATCTTGGCGGCGCGGCGCGTGGTGCCGCCCGACTTGATGGCGCCGGCCGCGCGGTCACCGATCTTGAGGAAGCTCATCAGGCCGGAGGACTTGCCGCCGCCCGAAAGCTTTTCGCCTTCGCCGCGCAGGTAGGAGAAGTTGGAGCCGGTGCCGGAACCGTACTTGAAGAGGCGCGCTTCGCGCACCCACAGGTCCATGATGCCGCCTTCGTTGACGAGATCGTCACCGACCGACTGGATGAAGCAGGCATGCGGCTGCGGATGCTCGTAGGACGACTTCGACTTGACGAGCTTGCCCGTGAAGGGATCGACGTAGAAATGACCCTGGCCGGGGCCGTCGATGCCATAGGCCCAATGCAGGCCGGTGTTGAACCACTGTGGCGAGTTCGGTGCCACGCGCTGGGTCGCCAGCATGTAGGCAAGCTCGTCGCGGAAGGCGAGGGCAGCGTCTTCGGAGGCGAAGTAGTTGCCCTTCCAGCCCCAATAGGTCCAGGTTCCGGCAAGGCGATCGAAGACCTGCCGGGCATCGGTTTCAGAGCCGTATTGCTCGTCCTTCGGGAGGTCCTTCAGGGCAGCCTCGTCGGCGACCGAACGCCACAGCCACGAGGGAACCGAGTTCTCCTCGACCTTCTTCAGGCGCGCGGGAACGCCGGCCTTGCGGAAATACTTCTGAGCCAGAATGTCGGCTGCGACCTGGCTGAACTGGGTGGGCACGTCGATATCGGCAAGCCGGAAGACGATGGAACCGTCCGGGTTCTTGATCTCGCTCACCGCCTTGCGGAATGCGATGTCTGCATAGGCCGATTGGCCCGCCTTGGTAAAGCGACGTTCGATCTGCATCTGTCCCGATCCTTATTCTGTCCGTGGCATGCGCTTCTCAGGCACGCAAAAAGTCCTTCCGAGCCGCGACATTGCCGGTCGGTGGTGCGTTTCGATGGATGCCAATCATGGAATCCGATATATGGTGTTCTCTAAGCTCTCAATCTACCAGATGTAGATAAAATTATCGAGCTGTTTGCTGGTCCCGCAAGCGTGATTTTATTCTGACAGCTCATTTTTCAACACGCGTTCCCGCCGTGAAGGCAGGATCTCCAACAAGTTCAGGATGATGGCGCAGTCCGGGGCAAGCCGCCGCCTGGGCCGTCGTCTGGCCTCATGCCAGTCTCGATTATGATTAACCGCGAGTCCGGTGGCACCGTCAAGGGCTTGCGTTTTGTCGTCCACTGCCGACTATATCTTGTGGAAATAGGAAGAAACTGAGTGACCTAAGGAAATCAGTCACTTGTGGTCGGCACTTACCGATTGGGCCGTTCGTTCCATGAAAACTTGTGGACAAAAACTTGTTGAGATCATCCGTCTCGGTCAACGTGGTGTCATAAAAGCCACGCATTGCCGGGCGCAGCGTTTACGAAGAACGGGGCGTCGAGGGTGGACGCACCGCCCCCGAGCCCCGTCGATACGCGCAAGCTTCACAGCCTGTTACCGGCGTCGGTTTACCCGCGCGATCCCTTGGCGATCGGCTCCTGATAGGAAAAGCCCATGTCCCAAGGAAAATAGATCCATGTATCCTGGCTGACCTCGGTCACGAACGTATCGACCTGCGGACGACCCTTCGGCTTGGCATAGACGGCTGCAAAATGCGCCTTCGGCAGCATGGCCCGCACGATCGCGGCGGTCTTGCCGGTGTCCGTGAGATCGTCGACGATCAGCACGCGCTCGCCGCCATCGGCACGGATCTCCTCGGAGATCGCCTTGATGACCTCCATCTGACCCTGAGACGAATAGTCATGATAGGACGCGACGCAGACCGTCTCGATCATCCGGATGTTCAGTTCCCGCGAAATGATCGCTGCCGGCACCAGTCCGCCGCGCGTGATGCAGACGATCGCCTTCCATTCCACCCCCTGATCCGCCAGACGCCAGGCAAGCGCACGCGCATCGCGGTGGAACTGGTCCCAGGAAACGGGAAAGGCTTTTTCAGGAAGGGACATGGCGGGCTCCGAGCGTGTCTGGGCGTATCTGACGCAAAAAGTGGTTTTGCGGCAAAGCCCGGACATTTTCAAGAAGGGGATAACGTTCACCCACGGCAAAGACTGGTGCGGACGACGGGGGTCGAACCCGTACAAGTCTCCTCGAGAGATTTTAAGTCTCTTGCGTCTACCAATTTCGCCACGTCCGCAATGGCTACAGTCTTTCCGATAACCGGAAGAGTTCGTCAAGCCGGAGCGGACCGGGATTAACCGTTCCCGTAAAGCTTAATAACAGCTTCTCGTTGCAAGAACGCAACCCGGGGGCGATAGAGAGACTGTCGATCCGCATATCGACGATTTTCATGACCCAGTCCTTTAGCCTCTCTCCCTCAAAGAGAGAGGCGCCATTCCTTTCGACCTTTATCCTTTGTCCTCGACGACGGCTTCCGGGCGATCTCCTCCGCTGGCATGTTCATCATGCCACTGGCCAGAGGCGTCCTGAAAGCTGATCTCTTCATCCGATCCGCCGACCTGCTGCTCGGCAGCCGCAGCCTTTGCAGCGCGCAAGGCATGCTCATGCGTCGGAAAACTTTCCGAGAAGACGTCTCCGACCTTGTAGGCCCATCCGCCGTCGTGCTCGACGATCTCGTAAACGACCTTAACCATGCTTGTCTCCCTAACTTGCTGTTGAGGCGGTTCTTGCCTGCCGGGGTAACGGGCAACGGGCGGCGATCGTTCCCGTGAGGCGAGACCTCCAGCTTTTGCGCCGGCAAAGGTTCGTGCTAGCAGTGGCTCCACAACGCGTGGCGAAAGGCAGGGGAGGAGATGACGATGCGGTATTCCGGCGGAGATGGTTTTGGCGGACAAGTCAGTTTGCCTTGTATCACCTTGGTGATGATCCTGCTGGTTTCCTCTCCGGCGCTGGCGCAGCAGGCACCCACGGATGTGACCTTCGTCTTCGCCACCGATGTCCATGCTTGCCGCATGGCGGAAGGCCTGTCGCCGGATTGCGAGCAAGAGGGCAAGACGGATGCGGCTCTGCTGCGGCATATCCGGGCGTTGAACGCTCTTCCCATGCAGGTCTGGCCTGCGACGGTCGCGGGAACGTCGAGCGGGCTTGTCGGCGCTGGCCGGCTGCTCGGCGAACCCGCCGGTCTCGTCATGGGCGGCGACATTACCGACGATGGCGGCGGGCAGGTCGCGGTGCCGGGCGAGGGGTGGCAGCTGCGCCAGTTCAGCCAGCGCTATGCGCAGGGTACGGACGCGCAGCATGTGCATATGCCGGTCTATGTGGGGCTCGGAAATCACGATCTCGATCAGGATGGCCCGCCGAGCCATCCGGACTGGTACCGGCGGGAGCTTCGCGACTACGTCGAGGTCAACCATCGCCCGAGCGTCTTCTTCACGCCGTCCATTCCCGCCGACAACTACGATGTGGATTCGGACAACTACTCTTGGAACTGGGGCCGGTTGCATCTCGTGCAGCTCCAGCGCTTCGGCGGCGACGACCGGAAGGGGGCCGTCAGCGGGCTGGACTGGCTGAAGAAGGATCTGGCGACAGCCGCGGCGGACGGCCGCCCCGTGGTGCTGTTCCAGCATTACGGATGGGACACGTTTTCCATCGAGCGCTGGGATGCCGGTCACGAGACCTTCGACGATCAGGGAACGGGCGACCCGCACTGGTGGAGCGAGGCCGAACGTGCCGTACTTCTGGAAACGCTCAAGGGATACAACGTCATCGGCATCTTCCACGGGCACGAGCACGATACGCCGATGGCCTACAAGGCTGGCGGCATCGACGTTTTCAAGCCGAAAGCAGCCTTCAAGGGCGGCTTCGCAGTCGTCCGAGTGACCGATACGGCCATGGACGTGGTCCTCGGGGAAGCTTCAGACGATCAGGGCGGGGTAACGTTCACGACCGCCTTCTCGAAAAGCCTTGCGGATAAGTAGCAGGCGCACCTCTCACGCCCGTCGCTTGCCCTGCGACAGCGCGATACCGGCCAGCACCAGGACGACGCCGAGCGCCGTCGGCCCGAGAGCCGTCGGGACCGACAGAGCGAGGTCGAGGACGACGCCCGACACCATCTGCCCGCCGATCATCATCAGCGCCGTGTTGACAGCGCCGATCCGGGCGATGACCCAGCTTCCCGCAGCGACGAAGACAACGCCGATCGGCCCGCCGAGATAGTCGTACCACGGCACCTGTGCGGCACCGGCCGGCAGCAGGTCGCCGAGGATGAGGCCGAGAACCGTCAGGAAGGCGAAGCCGACGATGTGGTTCCAAAAGGAAGCGATCAGCGGAGAGGTCGACAGGCTCAGCCGCCCGTTGATCTGGCGGCTGATGCCGATGAGGACGCCGGCCGAGCAGGCAAGAAGGATCGCGACGATCATGCGGCACTCCGTCCTTGGAGGATGATGAGCGCGCTTCCGGCCAGAATAAGCGCGAGGGCGCCAAGATTGCGGATCGTCAACCGCCGCTTCGCCATCCCGAACAGACCCCAGTGATCCGCCGCGAGGCTGAAGATCGCCTGTCCCGACAGGCCGAGCGCCAGCGTACCGGCAAGGGCCAGCGGCGAGTTCACGGCGGTGGAGGTCAGCATGACCGTTGCAGCACCGGAGATGCCGCCGAGATAGGCCCAGAGCGGCGCTGGAGGCTGCCCCACCGGTTTCACGCGGTCGCGCCGGTAGAGAAGGCCGAGAAAGACGAGGGCGGCGACCGTGCCGGTGCCGTGCGCCGTCCAAGAGGAAAAGAGCGGGTTGCCGTAGCGGGCGAGTTCGCCGTTGAAATGCACCATCAACGTCAACAATCCGCCGGTCGCAAAGGCGGCAAGGAAGACGAGAGGACGCGGATTGTCGATGGGCGCGGTGGAGGTCATGACGGTCCCGGAAAGGCGATGCGGATGCGCCATACGTCTGCGATCCCTCAGAGTCGCGCAAGCCCGATCATCGCTATTCCGGTTTCGGACGAAAACACAAAAGGCCGTCCGCAGGACACTGCGGACGGCCTTCGCATGGCCTTGGGAGGCTGTTTTCGATCAGGAGGTCAGCTTGGCCGCGATCTTGGCGACGTGAGCGCCTTGGAAGCGCGCACCTTCGAGTTCGACCTCGGAGGGCATGCGCGAGCCGTCGCCGCCGGTGATCGTGGACGCGCCGTAAGGCGTGCCGCCCTTGATTTCCTCAAGGCCCATCTGGCCTTGGAAGGCATAGGGCAGGCCGACGACGACCATGCCATGATGCAGAAGGGTGGGGATGAAGGAGAGAAGCGTCGATTCCTGGCCGCCATGCTGGGTGGCGGAGGAGGTGAAGGCCGAGCCGATCTTGCCGACCAGTGCGCCGGAGAACCACAGGCTGCCGGTCTGATCGATGAAGTTGCGCATCTGCGAGGCGAAGCCGCCGTAGCGGGTGCCGCATCCGAAGATGATCGCGTCGTAATCGGCCAGTTCCGCCGCCGTTGCAATCGGTGCGGCCTGATCCATCTTGTAGTGCGATGCCTTGGCGACATCATCGGGAACGAGCTCCGGCACGCGCTTTACGACGACGTCGGCGCCTTCTGCCTTCGCGCCTTCCGCGACCGCATAGGCCATGGCTTCGATGTGACCATAGGCCGAGTAGTAGAGAACCAGAACTTTTGCCATCGTGATCTCCTCAAGGATGGGCGTCATTGCTTAGCGCCGCTTTACCACGTCGAGCGGGCGCTGTCAGAAATGCTTGGGATAACAGACTGTTCACTAATATTGACAATGCATCGTTCGGGATGAACGATGCGCGTTTTGACAAGGACATGCACGATGACCACGGACACGATCGTAACGGCCGCCATGCTGGCCATCGGCGACGAGCTTCTTTCCGGCCGGACCAAGGACAAGAACATCGGCCATCTCGCCGACCTTCTGACAATCTCCGGCATAGACCTGAAGGAGGTGCGAATCGTCGCCGATGACGAGGAGGCGATCGTTGCCGCGCTGAACGGCCTTCGCGGCCATTACGATTACGTCTTCACATCCGGCGGCATCGGCCCGACCCACGACGATATCACGGCCGATGCCGTGTCTCGCGCCTTCGGCGTCGAGTGCATCCACGATCCCGAAGCTATGACGTTGCTCGGCGACATGTATGCTCGCCGCAACATGGAGTTCACCGAAGCGCGCCGTCGCATGGCGCGGATGCCGAACGGCTCAACCCACATCCCGAATGCCGTCTCCACGGCTCCGGGCTTCGTCATCGGCAATGTCCATGTCATGGCTGGGGTGCCGCAGGTGTTCCAGGCGATGCTCGAAGCCGTCCTGCCAACCCTGAAGACGGGTGCCACAGTGCTCTCCCGCTCCGTCCAGTCGCCGTTCGGCGAGGGCGATATCGGCGGTCCGCTCGGCGAGGTCCAGAAGGCGCATCCGGAAACGAGTATCGGCTCCTATCCGAAGTTCGACGGAACGTCCTTCTCGACGGAACTCGTCATCCGCGCCCGAGACGCGGCTATTCTGGTCGCAGCGGAAGCCGATGTGAGGGCCATGCTGGACGGCATCGCCGCGAGCCGGCGGACGTAGAGCTTTCCTTTACGACAGTATTGTCCCGACGGCGAAGCGAGGACGCTTCGCCTGGAAATGCCTAGCCCATCGTCGCGAGAATTCCGGGCACGGCGGAGAGATCCGCTGCCTGGAAGAATCGCGAATCGCCTTCCGGCGTCTCTGCATGTTCGTGGATCCATGTTAGGTCGTGCGGAATGAAGATGGCGGATGCGCCCGCGCCGAGAACCGGCAGGATATCGGATTTCAGCGAGTTTCCGATCATGACGCAGCGGCCCGGCTCCATGCCGTGCCGGGCGAAGATGCCTCTGTAGATGCCTTCCGTCTTGTGGCTGACGATTTCTATGCCGTCGAAGAACGGCCCGAGGCCGGATGCAGCCAGCTTGCGTTCCTGATCAAACAGGTCGCCCTTCGTGATCAGGACCAGCCTGTACCGGCCGGAGAGCGCATCCAGCGTCTCGCGCGCCGATGGCAGCAGGTCCACCGGGTGGCGCAGCATCTCGCGGCCGATCTCCAGAATGCGGCCGACGACATGTCCGGGCAGTTCGCCGTCTGTCAGTTCCAGCGCCGTCTCGATCATCGACAGGGTGAAGCCCTTGATGCCGAAGCCGTAGAGCGCGAGATTGCGCCGCTCTGCCGCCAGCAGGCGTTCCGAAAGAACGGCGGCTTCGCAGTGATCCGCAAGCAGCGCGACGAAAGCCTCCTCGGTCAGTCGGTAGAACTGCTCGTTCTGCCACAGAGTATCGTCCGCATCGAACCCGACCAGCAGCGCGCCGGTATCCGACAGCGACGAGCTTGCCACGATCGTCAAGGCGCGGCCGCGATCGAGAAGGGCAGATCGACCGCCGCCGTCCTTCCGGAATTCGTATCATCGAGGTGATAGCGCAGCACGTAGCTGCCGACGGGCGCTTCGCTGACATCCAGCGTCAGGGTCGCGAAGATTTCCGCATTCTTGCTGACGCCGGTGAAGGTGAAGTTTCCGAAGGCCTTCTGGCTGCCGAGAACGGTGCCGCCGGCATCCAGCAGGTCGAAATCGACCGTGAATCGTGTCTCCATCTTGTCAGGCACTTGCGCCGGCTTCCAGGTCAGCCCCATGGGTTCTAAATAGGCTACGATCTTTTCGCCCGGCTTGAAGATGCTGTTGGGGCGCGGCTCGAACATGCCGAAGCCGGATGGGTCGCTCGCCACGAAGGTTGCCGTGCCCACGGCGAAAGGCAGGCCGGCCGAGAAGTCGCTGACGGCATTCCGGATGGCCGCGCGGGCACCCGCAACATCGCCGGCGGCGGCCATCTGCTCGGCACGGGTGGCGGCATCCACCAACGGGCCGGCGAGAGCGCCGCCGACAGGCAGGATGCCCAGAACCAGTGTCGCAAGACCGAACGCTCGCGCCGTTTTGAAAATCGACTGCATTTCCCCCACTCTCCCAAAGCTTCAGCGGCATCATCCAACCGACGCCACCCGGCATAACTGCCTGACCTCGCACGAAGTTTCGCAATTTGCGGGAACGAGTCAAGCCTCGTCGAGCGACCTTTCCGCCGCATGGCATCCGCGAGCGGTCTGTGGCATAGCATCCTGCACAGAGACGGGTGTCGTCGGGCGGGATTCCATCGCGAATGCGCCGGGAACAGCAAGGACAGAACGATGAGCTTCACGCAGGATGTGGACACGGCAGCGCTGGCGCTGCGCGATCTCTTTCCCGAAACGCCCTTGCAGTTCAACGATCACCTGAGCGCCCGATACGGCGCGAAGATCTACCTCAAGCGCGAGGATCTCTCGCCCGTTCGCTCCTACAAGATCCGTGGCGCGTTCAACTTCTTCCGCAAGGCCATTGCGGCCGGTGTGCGGGACCGGATCTTCGTCTGCGCATCCGCCGGCAATCACGCCCAGGGCTTCGCGTTCGTCTGCCGCCATTTCGGGGTCGAAGGCATCGTGTTCATGCCGGTGACGACGCCGCAGCAGAAGATCGACAAGACGCGCATGTTCGGCGGTCCGTTCATCACCATCAAGCTCGTCGGCGACATTTTCGACCAGTGCTACAAGGCGGCGCGAGATCATGTGGAAGCGACCGGCGGCATGATGGTGCCGCCCTTCGACCATGCCGATATCATCGAGGGGCAGGCGACCGTCGCTGCGGAAGTCGCGACTCAATTGCCCGAAGGCGTCGTGCCCGACATGGTGATCATGCCGGTCGGCGGCGGCGGCCTCTCCGCCGGCATGACCGGCTATTTCGCCGGCAAGGTCGATCCGAACGGCTTCGTCTTCTGCGAGCCGGAAGGCGCGCCGAGCCTCAAGCGCAGCCTGGAAACGGGCGCCGTGGTGACGCTGGAGCAGGTCGATAACTTTGTGGACGGCGCCGCCGTCGGCCGCATCGGCGACCTGAACTTCGAGCGCCTGAAGCACTTTTCGGCAAGCCAAACGCTTCTTCTGCCCGAAAACGCGATCTGCGTAACCATCACCGAGATGCTCAACCTCGAGGGTGTCGTGCTGGAGCCGGCAGGCGCCCTCGCTATCACCGCGCTTGCTGAACTGGACGCGGCGCAGCTTGCCGGAAAGACCATCGTGGCCGTCGTCTCCGGCGGCAATTTCGACTTCGAGCGCCTGCCCGACGTCAAGGAACGCGCGATGCGGCATCTCGGGCTGAAGAAGTACTACATCCTGCGCATGGCGCAGCGGCCCGGCGCGCTGAAAGATTTTCTCGGCCTGCTCGGTGAGGAAGACGATATCGCCCGCTTCGAATATTTGAAGAAGTCCGCGCGCAACTTCGGCTCGATCCTCATCGGCATCGAAACCAAGCGACCTGAAAACTTCCCCAAGCTGATGACGGCCTTCGATGCCGCAGGCTTGAAATATCAGGACATCACCGACAACGATATCCTGTCGAACCTCGTTATCTGATCGTTTACGGACTTTGACAACGACGGGAGAGGAGGCTAAATCTTTTCCATGGCATCGTTTTTCTCCCGTCTTTTCGGCCGCTCCTCGTCCGACACCGCTCCTGAAGCCGCCTCCGGCTCGACCGAAGCCTATGGCGATTGCCTGATCCGGGCGACGCCGATGAAGGAGGGCAGCCAGTACAGGCTATCCGGCGTCATCGAGAAAGAGGTGGGCGGTCAGAAACTGTCGCGCAGCTTCATCCGTGCCGACATGTTCTCGTCAACGGACGAAGCCTCGTCTGCGGCCCTGCGCAAAGCGCATCAGATTATCGACGAAAACGGCCCCTCGCTGTTCTCGGACGGCGCTGCCGCCCGGCAGGTCTGATCCGTCAGGCTGCGCGGTCTATCCGGCAGTGATAGCAATTGTTGCGCGACGAGCGCACATGCACATAGGCAATGTCTGGACGCTCCAGAATGTGCGACGCTCGGTCGATGATATCGGCCGTCGGCGTGACTGCGCCTGACCCGTAGACGATCCGATCGGCGTGGTCATAGCCCCTGACGATGTAATCCGGACTACTTAAGATCGGCGGCAGGCATTCCTCCGCGACATAGCGCGCGCACGGCGTGGCATGCAGCAAGATCGGCCCTGTCTCTGCAAAGGCCTGCGGCGTTGGAAACGCGCGGTAAGCAAAGAGCAGGGCAGGCTCGTCGCCTGCGATATGTTCAAGACAATGCCGGCACGGGTTGCCGTCGCCATCCGATACGAAGCGTTCCGGCGTGATGCCGTAAGCGTCGGCACCACCGTTCCAGATATGCATCGCATCGTCGGTCGGCATGGCGGTAAAGCGGATCTTCGTCATGATGGTCTCCTTGCTGATTGCAAGGATCATGACGAGACAGACGCGCTGCCGACACCCGTTTCCGGACGGTTTGCCGTCAGAGCTTCCTAACGAGGTCGAGCATTTCGTCTTCGGTCAGCGGCACGAGCTCGCCTTCTCGCGTCGCGACCGGGGAGAAGCCGAATCGCTGGTAGAGCTGAATGGCGCGAGGGTGGTCGAGATTGTTCGTCTGGACCTTGACCACCTTCGGGCCATAGCTCCAACAGCCATAGAGCGCCTGTAACAGGAACCACTTGCCAAGACCGAGGCCGAGGGCACGCTCGAAGAGACCGAAATGCGTCAACTCGACAGTGTCGTCATCCACATGCAGGACTTCGAAGAAGCCGGCGGGGGCGCCGTTGACATAGAGCACGGTCACGCAGTTGCGTTTGTCGTGCAGAACCGCAGCCAGCGCCTCGTCGTCGAGACGCAGGCGATCGACCCAATGCCAGCGGCGGCCGACCTGCAGATAGAGGAACCGGTAATAGGCGGGCGGGATATCGACCACGCGCATCAGCGCCGTCTGGATATTGACCGGAAACGGCAGGCTCTGCTTCGGCGCTGCCGTCATCTCCAGTTCGGTGATGTGAATCGTGGCCGGCTGTCCCGGCACGAGCGTAATCCCGGCATCCACCGGTGCGTTGGTTTCCGTCCCATTTGCTGCGACTGCGTCTACCAATTCCATGCGTGTTCCACTCTTCCCGTCTAAGGGTTACCGGTTGCAATCGCGGTATCAGCGCGACTCCCCCATTCCGACCAGGAACCATCGTAGAGCGTATTATCGGTATGTCCAAGGGATTGCAGCGCCAGCGTGATGATCGCCGCCGTGATGCCGGAGCCGCAGCTGGTCACCACGGGCTTGTCGAGATCAATTCCGGCGTCAGCAACGAGTTTCTGCAACTCCGGCAGGGACTTGAAGCGGCCATTGGCTGCAAAACCACCGGCCGGCAGACTGCGGGCGCCTGGCATATGGCCAGAGCGCATGCCGGCGCGGGGCTCGGCTTCCTCGCCCGTGAAGCGACCGAAGCTGCGGGCATCCGCGACCTGTCGGCGACCCTCACCGACGATCTGCGTCATGTCGGTAAAGGACGTCACCGCGCGCTCGTCGAAGGTCGGGTTGAACACGGCCGGAGAGACGAGCGATGTGTCGGTCGTCACCGGCCGGCCTTCGCTTTTCCAGCCGTCGAGCCCGCCGTCGAGCACGTACACGTCTTTTGCGCCCATCACGCGGAACATCCACCAGGCGCGAGGTGCGGAGAAGAATCCGGGGCCATCATAGACGACGATCGTATCCGTATCAGCGATGCCCAAGGTCCCGGCGGATGCGGCAAAAGACTCCGGTGCCGGCAGGGTGTGCGGCAGTCCGCTCGTCGCATCTGACAGTGCATCGTGGTCGAAGAAGATCGCCCCTGGAATATGACCGGCTGCGTATTCCGCTTTCGGATCGCGCTTGTGCGCCGGCAGGTACCAGGAGGCATCGACGATCCGCAGGGTGGCGCCGCCGAGACGCTCCTGCAGCCAGTCGCCGCTGACGACGAAGGGGCTTTTGTCTTCACGCATACTGGCAAATCCGTTCTCGGTTCAGGGATGGAAGGGGTCAGGCGGCGGTCTCTGGAGGGCCGAAACGGATGCGGAAGCGCCGGTTCTCCTTGCCCTTCTTCTCGATCTTCGCGATGTGGATGTCGCCCACCTCCTGCGTCTCGGACACATGCGTACCACCGCAGGGCTGGCTGTCGATGGCGGCGTCCTCGCCGATGCAGACGAGGCTTACGCGGCCGAGACCGACAGGCGGGCGGACATTCTTCGACTTGACGATGTCGGGATTGGCAAGAAGCTCGTCATCCGTAATCCATCGCAGCGTGATCGGATGATTTTCGCGAACGAGCGCCATCATCTTCGCGGTCACCGCGTCCTTGTCGATCGTCTCGCTCATATCAAAATCGACCCGGCTCTCGTCCTCGCCCACCGCGGCACCCGTGATCGGGTAGGGGCAGACGACCGAGAGGAGATGGCAGGCCGTATGCATCCGCATCAGCTTGTAGCGGCGCGGCCAGTCGATATGCGCCACGATGTCTTCGCCGACCTCCAGCCGCGCCTGCTCCTCGCTGGGCACATGCACGATCACGTCCTTGGTCGCACCCGTCCGTGTGATGGCGATCTCGATCCGGCTGCCGTCGGAACGTTCCAGAAAACCCAAATCGCCGGGCTGTCCGCCGGATGTCGCATAGAAGCAGGTGCGATCGAGCACGATCCCACCGTCTTCGAGAACGTCGATCACCCGTCCCTCGCAGGTCGAGAGATAGAAGTCGTCGCGAAACAGGGCTTCGGTTTTTTGCGTGGTGGACACTGTCATGACGTCAGGCACTTGCCGCTTCGTAGGGGACATCGATCTTGCTGTGCCGGGTCAGGAAGTCTGGAACCGGCAGGCCCTTGGATTTCAGGAAATCCGGATTGAACAGCTTCGACTGGTAGCGATTGCCATAGTCGCAGAGGATCGTCACGATCGTATGTCCCGGCCCAAGATCCCGCGCCATCCGGATCGCGCCGGCGATGTTGATGCCGGAGGAACCACCGAGGCAAAGGCCTTCCTTCTCGATCAGGTCAAACACCAGCGGAACCGCTTCGGCGTCGGGGATGCGGTAGGAATAGTCCGGTGTGAACCCTTCTAGGTTTGCCGTGATACGGCCTTGACCAATGCCTTCGGTGATCGAACTGCCCGGTGCCGAAAACTCGCCCTCGGTATAGTAGCTGAAAAGGGCGGCCCCTTCCGGGTCTGCCAGTCCGATCTTGATATCCGGATTGAACCCGCGCAGGCCCTCTGCGACACCGGCAAGCGTTCCGCCAGAGCCGACCGCGCAGATGAAGCCATCGACCTTGCCGTCGGTGTCGCGCCAGATTTCGGGTGCCGTCGTCTCGACATGTGCCGCCCGGTTGGCCGTGTTGTCGAACTGGTTGGCCCAAATCGCGCCGTTCGGCTCGGTCCGCGCCAGCTGCTCGGCGAGGCGGCCGGAGAGTTTTACGTAATTGTTCGGATTACGGTAGGGAACGGCGGGAACCTCGACAAGCTCCGCCCCCAGCAGCTTCAGCGCGTCCTTCTTTTCCTGGCTCTGCGTTTCCGGGATGACGATGACAGTACGATAGCCGAGCGCCTGCGCCACGAGCGCAAGACCGATCCCGGTATTGCCGGCCGTTCCCTCGACGATGACGCCGCCCGGGCGCAACGTGCCCTGACGTTCCGCTTCGCGAATGATGAAGAGCGCCGCGCGGTCCTTCACCGACTGTCCGGGATTGAGAAACTCAGCCTTTCCGAGAATCGTGCAGCCGGTCGCATCCGATGCCGCCTTCAAGCGGATGAGAGGCGTGTTGCCGATGGCGTCGAGAACGGAATTCAGTGCGGGCATGTGTGGGACCTCTTGAAGGAGAATCGCAATGGAAGCGTTGGCGGGCTTCAGCGCAACATAGCCGGACGCGAGGCGGCGGCAAGGTCGGCAGAGAAACGCGGCGGAATTCCGCGGATGGTGTTGGCTTCTTTTGCCGTTGCAAAGAGCAGGCTGCAAGGAAAACGGTTTTGCAAGGCGGCGCTCCGGCGCAATATTTGTCTCGAAGCGCACAAAGCACAATTCGGTGATCCATGGCGAAGACAGGATCGTAAGAAATCATTATCGTCTAAGGGAGGCCCTCGCGAGGGGGCGGTGGACAGAGTGTGATGACGACGAGTGAACTCGATACGGTAGATGCGCTGATGGCGCATTATGCGGCTGGTATTCTGCCAGAGCCTGCTCGCGTTCTCGTTGCAGCGCATCTCGAACTGCAGTCTGCCAATCGGCAAACGGTCGCGGCATTCGAGGCAGTGGCCGGAGATCTCGTTGAGACGCTCGAACCGTCACCGCTGTCCGATCCCGAAAGCAGCATCGCTGCTATCCTTTCAAGTCTTCCTCTATCGCTCTCCACAGCGCCGAGCCCCCACCATCCTGATAACGAGGAATGGCCAGCGGTGTTGCGCGCGTTTGCCGGCTTCGACAGGCACGATATGCCTTGGCGCTGGAAGCTTCCCGGGTTGAAAGAATATGCGCTGGGCAAAATCGACGGCTGCGATGTCTCGTTTTATCGCATCCGGCCGGGCCGGGCCATTCCAGAGCATACGCATGAGGGTTTCGAGCTGTCGCTGGTGTTGCATGGCGCTTTCAGCGATGTCAGAGGCCGTTTTGGTCGGGGCGATATCTCTGTTGCCGACGACAGTCTGGATCATCGTCCGATCGCCGAGAGCGGCGAACACTGTATCGTTTTCGCGGTGACCGATGCACCGGTCAAATTGCGTGGCTCCCTCAGCCGCCGCCTTGGCGACCTGATCGGCTAAAACGCCGCACGGAACGCGTCTTTCCGGATATCGCCGCCGCTCTACTTCATCACCAGATCAATGGAAACAGGCATATCGCGCGCCTGGGAGAAACGGAACATGTCGTCTTTCATCGCACGCCCGGAACATGGTCTTGCCTGGGTCACGGGCGCCAGCTCGGGCATCGGTCGGGCGCTGGCCCTGAAGCTGGTGGCCGAAGGCTTCGGCGTGGTGGTCACCGCGCGCAGCCATGACAAGCTGGTGGCCCTGCAGCGCGAGGCGACGGCTCCCGGCCGCATCATCGTGCTCGACGGCGACGTGACCGATCCTGAAGATATGGAACGGGTAATCGCCTCGATCGAATATGATCACGGCACGTTGGCGCTGGTGGCGCTCAATGCCGGCGTCTTCAAGCCCGTTCATGGCGAGGATCTGCATCTCGAAGACTTTCAGGAGACCTTCTCGGTCAATCTGAACGGCGTGGTGAATTGCCTGCTGCCCGCGATCCGCCACATGAAGGTGCGCGGACAGGGACAGATCGCCATCGTCTCCTCCGTCACCGGCTATGGCGGCCTGCCGACAAGCGGCGCTTATGGTGCGACGAAAGCCGCCCTGATCAATATGGCGGAAAGTCTCAAGTTCGATCTCGACAAGCAGGGCATACGCATTCAGGTGGTCAATCCTGGCTTCGTAGATACGCCGGCAACCAAGGAAAACGCCTTCCCCATGCCGGCATTGGTCTCGCCGGAAGAGGCTGCAGGCGCGATCGTTGCGGGACTTCAGGGCTCGGGTTTCGAGATCACCTTTCCTAAGCGCTTCACCTATGTCCTCAAGTTCATCAACATCCTGCCCTATTGGCTGTATTTCCCGCTCGTCAATGCTGCAACGGGCTGGAAGAAGCGCCCGTCCGTCAAGGCGCGGCTGCCGGGCGGTAAGCCGGAAGAGCCTCAGGCCGTGTGAAGCACGAGCACGGCGCCGAACACGAGCGCAAGCCCGACCCAGCCGATCGGCTTCAATTGCTGCTTGAACAGCAACCGCGCGCTGATAGCGGTTCCGAAAATTCCGGTCGCGCCGAGAATACCGTAGGCGACGGCGAGGTCCATGCCGCGCACGGCTTCCGCCAGAAGCGCGAAAGCCACGAGCACCAGCAGGATCGACAGAAACCCCCAGCCCTTGCGGGAGAAGCCTTCGGATTTGCTGGAGGCGAGGTTTGCGGCAACATCGAACAGGCCCGCGAGGACGGCGAGGATGAAGGGCAGCTCAGGCAGGCTCATCGGTGGCCTCCGCAGGTGCGGTTCCATGGTCCTCGCCCGCATTGACGAGGATGATGCCGAGAACGGCCATGGCCAGCCCGATGAACTCCCGGAGGCTGAGGTCGTGGTGGAAGAAGAACACCGACACGAGTGTGATCAGCGCAATGCCTGACCCTTCCCAGATGGCATAGGCCACGCCGACCGGCAGGGTTCGCACGGCCTTCGCCAGACAGACATAGGAAAGCGCAATCGCCACATACATGACGATGTAGCCGCCCATTCCACCGGAAACGCTGGCGGCTTTCATGACGGTGAGGCCGATCACCTCAATGACGATGGCGAGCGCAAGGTAGAGCCAGGCAAGCCGGCGAGCGCCGCGCAGGCCGGCGGGCAGGGACGGTTCGTGTGTCATGATCTCTCAGGCGGTCGGTGCGATCGCTTCGCGTAGCTGACGCTGCATGCGTTCGTCCAGCGGAAATGTCCACATCAGCGCGATGGCGCAGAGTTTCAACGCGACCGGCACCCAGGCATAAAGCGCTGCGAGCGCGAACAGCGCATCGGGGCTGTTATCCGCACCTGCCGCGGGGTCGAACCCGGCCGCAGACAGGATGGGAAAGACCAGCCCGGCGCCGATCGCCAGCGACAGCTTCGTCGCCAGCCCCCAAGCCGCGAAGTAGAAGCCGCCCCGCTGTTCGCCGGAGACGGCCGTATCCGCATCGATGACATCGGCCTGGATGGATGGCGGAAGTGCCAGATCGAACCCGAGGAGAATGCCCGTGACGACGCAGATAGCGCCAAAGCCGTAGAGGCTACCCGGCGGCAGGAGCGGCGCCAGAAGGAAGACGGCACAGGCGACGAGCATGGCGACGGACCAGGCGCGGTGCTTGCCGAAGCGGGCGGCACAGACACTGGCAAGCGGCACACCGCCGATGGCGCAGAGGAAGTAGAGAAACAACAGCGGCCCGCGCATCTCCGGCAAGCCAAGCCGCGCGGAGACGAAGTAGAGAAACAGCGTCGCCGGAATGCCGTTTGCCAGGCCGTTGAGGAAATAGGCAAGGACCAGCCGCAGAAACGGTTTGTTGCTCGCGAGAAAGCGCAGTGCATCCGGCAGTGACAGCCGCTCCTGCGTGCGGTTCTCGGGCTCCGGCACCATACGGACGGTCAGGCCGCCGAGGATGAGCAAGCCGAGGCCGACGACGATGCCAAGCACCGCCAGACCGGAAAGCCCCTTCTGCTCGAAGCCGATGGCAAAAGGCAAGACGATGGCGATCAGCGTGCCGATCAGCGTAAAGGTCTCGCGGAAGGCGGAGAGCCGGGTGCGCCCATGATAGTCGCCGACGAGCTCCGCGCCCCAGGCGGAGTAGGGCACCATGGCCATGGTGAAGCCGAGCGACACGACGCATCCCCAGAACCCGAGCCATCCGGCACCCGCCGTCTCTGCCGGCCAGTAGAGCATGACGGCGGCAAGGGCCGCGACCGGAAGCGACATCAGGAACAGCAGCCGGCGGCGGCCGAAGGCGGGGTCCATGCGGTCGGCAGCGTAACCCACCAGCGGGTCCGAGATCGCGTCGAAGAGGCGGATCAACAGGATCACCCAACCAGCCGTCGCGATCGGAACGCCAAGCGTCTCGGTGTAGTAGGTCGGCACGAGCGAGTAGAGAGGAAGCCCGAGCGCTGCGAGCGGTGCGGCGGGGAGGGCGTAGGCGAGGAGGACGCGCAGCGGGAGCTTTGCGTCCGAAAGACGGGCGGATGTGCCCCGCCCGTCCGGAAGATCACTCATAGACGACCTGTCGGACGTCGATATTCTTCGCGCGGAACCCGGCTTCGCAATAAAACAGGTAGAACTCCCAGAGCCGCTTGAAGCGGATATCGAAGCCCAGCGGCTCGATCTTCGGCCAAACCGACCAGAAGCGCTCCCGCCATTCTGCAAGCGTTCGGGCATAGTCGAGGCCGAAGCCGAGATCTCCGACCATATTCAGTCTGACCTTGGAGCCGAGCGAAACCAGATGCTCGCGCGTCGGCAGCATGCCGCCGGGGAAGACATATTTCTGGATGAAATCGGGATTGGCGCGATATTCGCGATAGGATTCTGGCTTGATGGTGATGATCTGCAGACCGGCACGACCGCCCGGCTTCAGGCAGCGACGGACCTGCGAGAAATAGGTCGGCCAGTATTTTTCGCCGACGGCCTCGAACATCTCGATGGAGACGACCTTGTCATAGGTTCCCGCTTCGTCGCGATAGTCCTGAAACTTGATGTCGACCTTGTCGGAAAGACCGGCCTTCTCCATCCGGGCGCGGGCGAAATCGAGCTGCTCGCGGCTGATCGTCAGGCCCGTTACACGGCAGCCGATTTCACCGGCCGCATATTCTGCGAAGCCACCCCAGCCGCAGCCGATTTCAAGCACATGGTCGCCCGGCCCGATACCCGCGGCATCGGCCAACGCCTTGTACTTCGCCCGCTGGGCAGACTGGAGGTCGTTCGCGCCCGTCGCGTAGAGCGCCGAGGAGTAGGTCATCGACGGATCGAGCCATTGCGCATAGAACGCGTTGCCCAGGTCGTAATGGGCGGAGATGTTGCGCTTGGAGCCCGCCTTCGTGTTGGCGTTCATCCAGTGACGCATTTTCTCGACGAAGCGCAAAATGCCGCGGGCGCCGTTCGGGAAGTGGCGGCCCATCTCCGCATTGACGAGGAAGAGCTCGAGGAATGCCCCGACATCAGGGCTGTCCCAGTCGCTATCCATGTAGCTTTCGGCCACACCGATGGTTCCGTTGGTCAGCGCACGCTGGGGCAGGTTCCAATTGTGCAACGTCACGGCTGCCTCGGGGCCCTGCGATCGGCCCTTGATAACGAAGGTCCGGCCGTCGGGCAGCGTCAGTTGCAGGCAGCCTGCCTCCATATTGACAAGGCCGCGAAGCACCATCTGAGCTTTCGCCGGCAAGCCTTTAATAAAACGAGAAATATTGTCCTTGGACAAACGCTCTGCGGGCGACTTTTCATCGCGCCATGTTTCAGCTGAACGCATCGCACAACCTTTCGGCAAACATCGGACTTACACAAAAT
>NZ_JAANCM010000030.1 GCF_011603255.1 Ferranicluibacter rubi
ATGCCGGGGATGGGGCGGTGGTCGATCCCGGTCTCGGCGTAATCCATCAGGCGCTTGAAGGCGATGGCGGGCAGGGAGCCGCCGGTCATGTTGTTGGTCGAGGTGTAGTCGTCGTTTCCGAACCAGACGGCGGCCGTATAATCGCCGGTGAAGCCGACGAACCAGGCATCGCGGTAGGACTGCGTGGTGCCGGTCTTGCCGCCGGCGACGACGCCGTTGTCCAGCGCAGCCTTGCGGGCCGTGCCGATGATCGGGATCTGCGTCAGCATGTAGTTCATCGAGGCCGTGGCCTTTTCGCTGAGCACCCGCTGGGCCGGGGGCGCATCGCGGTTGAAATCGTAGAGCACATCGCCGTCGTAATTGAGGATCTGGCTGAGGCCGTGGCGGCGCGACTGCAGGCCGCCGGCGGGGAAGACGGCGTAACCCGTCGCCTGATCCATGACGGTGAGCTCGGAGGTGCCGAGCGGAATGGTCTTGTCCGGGCGGATCGGCGTTTCCACGCCGAAAGCCTTGGCGAGCTCGACGATGCGGGGAATGCCGAGCGTATCCTTGGCAAGCCGCACCGGCACCGTGTTGATGGAGCGGGCGATGGCGCTGAGCAGCGTAACCTTGCCGGAGAAGCTGCGGCCGTAATTCTGCGGCGACCAGCGGCCCCAGGTGATCGGCGCATCGCTGATCGTCGTCTCCGGCGTCATGCCCTTTTCCATCGCGGCGGCATAGGTATAGGCCTTGAAGGAGGAGCCCGGCTGGCGGAGGGCCTTTGTGGCGCGGTTGAACTGGCTCTCGCCGTAATCGCGCCCGCCGACCATGGCGCGCACGGCGCCACCGTTCTCGATCATCACCAGCGCGCCCTGTTTGACGCGGTAGCTTTCGCCATACTGGCGCAGGCTGGATTCGATCGCGTCTTCGGCCGCCTGCTGCAGGCCCATATCGATGGTGGTGCGCACCACGAGGGAATGCTGGGCGAAAGGGGCGGCGATGCGCTGGACCTCGTCGAAGGCCCAGTCGAGGAAGAAATCGGGCGCGGTGACCTCGGCCCGATCGACCACGCTGGCCGGATGAAGCCTTGCCGCGACCACCTGTCCCTCGGTCATCAGCCCGCCCTGGACGAGATTGGTCAACACCTCGTTGGCGCGGGCGCGGGCGGCCGGCAGGTTGACGTGGGGGGCGTAGCGGGCCGGGGCCTTGAACAGGCCGGCGAGCATGGCGCTCTCGGCGAGGTTGATATCGGTGATGGCCTTGCCGAAATAGAACTGCGACGCCGCCGCTGCGCCAAACGTGCCGCCGCCCATATAGGCGCGGTCGAGATAGAGGCGCAGGATCTCTTTTTTCGAGAGGTTGCACTCCAGCCAGACGGACAGGAAGGCTTCCTTGATCTTGCGCTCGAAGGTGCGCTCGTTGGAGAGAAAGAGGTTTTTGGCGAGCTGTTGCGTCAGCGTGGAACCGCCCTGCACGACGCCGCCGGCGCGGGCATTGACGGTCATGGCGCGGGTGAGGCCGAGGAAGTCGATGCCCCAATGGTCGAAGAAGCGGCGGTCTTCGGTGGCGAGCACCGCTTTGACCAGCGTATCCGGCAGCTCGTCCACGGGAACGCTGTCCTCGTGGATGATGCCGCGATGACCGATCTCGTTGCCGTAGCGATCGAGGAACGTGACGGCGAAATCGCTCTGCGCCAGCCAGTTGCCCTTGGTCTCCTGGAAGGCGGGCAGCGCCAGCGCGAGCAGAGCCACGGCCCCGACGGTGCCCCAGGTCATGCCTTCGCCGAGCAGTTCGAACACGACGCGCTTCCAGCCGCGCACGCGAAAACGGCGGAAGAAGATGGTGATGTCTTCCCACCATTCGGCGAGGCGAAAACCGGTGTGCCAGACGGTTGAATCGATGAAGGCGTCGACGCGCAGGAGGATGTGGCGCTTCTTCGGAAGCTCAGCCGGTCTCACGGACGCCGCGCCCTCCGGTGGTGCCGGGCGCGGTGTCGTGTCGGGAATGTCGTCGCTCGGGCTTGTCAACGCTTCGGACCGTCCTCAATCTCGCACGGTGTTTCGATGTCGCACAGGCTGCTGGCGAAAGCAGGCTTTTTTCGCGCGGGATGGCGCTATACTGCCACGCAGCGGCTTTCCCTTCCACGAGGATATGTCGCAACAGCCTTAAAATTCTGGAAATGCAGACTTACCTAGCGCGGGACGGCGTCTCGGTATAGATGAAGCCGGTACGGATGGCAGGACGGATCCATGGGCGACATGCCTTTCTGGAAGACCAAGACACTGGAGACGATGAACGGCGCGGAGTGGGAAAGCCTCTGCGACGGCTGCGGCCTCTGTTGTCTGAACAAGCTGGAAGACTGGGATACGGGCGAGATCGCCTGGACCTCGATCCGCTGCACGCTGCTGGACGGCGACACCTGTCGCTGTCGCGACTATCCGAACCGGCAGGCGACCGTGCCGGACTGTATCCAGCTGACGCCCCAAGAGGTGCGCGAACTCCCCTGGCTGCCGCCCACCTGCGGTTACCGCCTCGTGCGTGACGGCGAGGACCTCTACTGGTGGCATCCGCTGGTGTCCGGCGACCCGGAAACGGTGCACGCCGCCGGCATTTCCGCGCGCGGACGCACGGTCAGCGAGGATGACGTCGATATCGACGACTTCGAGGACTATCTGGCGGACTGGCCGACGACGGTGGGCGAGTGCGGCGAACGGTAGATCATTTATAGAACGTATCCTGTTGGTACTTTCGATCTTCCAAAGGGATTTATAGAATATATTCCTATTCGACGGAAGTCAGTTCAGAGACCGGAGAGGGCCCCTGCGCTTATTCCTGCTCATTCTGTTCAAGTCCCGAGATGGTGTAGTCACGCGCGATGGCGGACGTAGCGGTGAACCACCCCGACGCGCGCGTGCGTTGCTGATGAAAATCGAAGGCGGTCCGGTCCACGAAACGTTCTTCGACACGCCACACCAGCGGATCATCTGTCTGCGAAACGTCAAAGGAAAGGCAACCCGGTTCCGCGCTGGTCAGACGAAGGTGCTCCGGAAGATGGTGCTTGACGATCTGCACATCCGACATCGACGAGCAGCGTAGAAAGCCGGACAGCCTTACCCGACCTGTTTTGTTGTCCATATGGGATCTCTCGTAACGCGTTCGAATAATTGCTAACGCAATTTCCCGGCGTCGTCCATCGAAGCGCCGCCGGACGATGCCTGTGCGAATGGGGCAGCTCTTTAATTTCTAGAAATAGGAAAATAAGCCTTGACGGCGTGACGGTCGTTTGATAGGTTTTGCGTATGGTCGGAGAAGTAGGCGGAACGGGATGAGGCATCCCTGTTTCAGCTTTTGCCTGCACGCTCCCGATTGCTTCAGCTCAAGGATATGATGATGATTTCGCAACCGGATGTCGATCTGGCGCTGTTTGGCGCGTGGGAAATCGCCCCCGCGTATGACGCGGCGGGCGGACCGGAGCGGCAGGCACGGCAGGCTTTGCGCGACACGACCCGGATCGTGGTGCTGGACACCAAGGCGACGGCGACAGCGCCGCGCGACGAGCTGCAGGAGATGCTGAACATCATGACGCGCGAGTTGCGCGAGCAGATGCAGCGGTTTCAGGTGCTGCGCGATATGGCGCTTTCTCAGGAGGCGGCCGGCAACGGTGAGATCGACCGCAAGCAGGTGCAGGCCGACGCCAAGGCGAGCATCGAGGCGATGTCGGTCATCGTGCGGACGCTGGAAAAGATCGACACGCTGCAACGCACGATCGCCGACGACCGACGCAGGGACGCCGAGGCCAAGCTGGAGACATCCGATTATGACAC
The DNA here is from genome assembly GCF_011603255.1 of Ferranicluibacter rubi. Classification (GTDB taxonomy): domain Bacteria; phylum Pseudomonadota; class Alphaproteobacteria; order Rhizobiales; family Rhizobiaceae; genus Ferranicluibacter; species Ferranicluibacter rubi. The sequence continues at coordinate 3,804 of NZ_JAANCM010000030.1, forward strand.
GATGGTCGAAGCCTTGCGGGAGCGGATCGAAGAGCGTGCCGAGGCCCGGGCCCGACAACTCTTCGGGCAGTGGCAGCGCGACGCCGGTGACAGCCGTGTCGACCCTGCGGGCGGCGCAGCCGGCATTGACGATGCCGATCCAAAGCCGCCATGAAAAGCGCCGCCTCGAGAAGTTGAGAGGGCGGGCTGCGGCGCTGCTGGAGGCCGCGACGCGGGACATCAGCGGCGTGGCGACACAGCGAATGACCAAGGTGATCCTACCGCTGGACCGCCTGGCGGATGGCATTGCCACCCGATCTGTGGCGCAAGGAGCGATGGCGCCGGACGCCGCCGAGACCGGAAAAACCAACGAAGCCGACGGGCAGGCAATGACGGCTGAGGGCGTGCAACAGATTTACCGGGTGATGAACGTGCCGGTGGCACAGGCAGCCATTCTACAGCTTTACCATGACTGGGCCTTTGCCGGCCGGCCGGAGCAGCAGCCGCCCGACAGCGACTGGCTGGTCTGGCTGCTGATGGGCGGCCGTGGATCGGGAAAGACGCGGGCGGGGGCCGAATGGGTGCAAGCGCTGGCGACGGCCCCCGGCGCCAGGGCGGGCCTGCGCATTGCGCTGGTGGCCGAGACGCTGGGGGATGCCCGCGAGGTCATGATCGACGGCGTGTCGGGCATCTGCCGGATCGCCCGGCGCAACCGCCCGGATTTCGAGGTATCGCGGCGAAGGCTGGTCTGGCCGAACGGCACGGTGGCGCAGATCTTTTCCTCGGAGGATCCGGAAAGCCTGCGCGGGCCGCAGTTCGATTTTGCCTGGGCGGACGAGGTGGGCAAATGGAAACACGCGCAGGAAACCTTCGACATGCTGCAATTCGCGCTGCGGCTGGGAGACTGGCCACGCATGATGGTGACGACGACGCCACGGCCGGTGCCGCTTTTGAAAAAGCTGATGGCCGACCCCGGCACGGTGACGTGCCGCATCCGCACGCAGGACAATGCCGGCAATCTGGCGCCGGGTTTCCTGAAGGCGATGGACGGCCGCTATGGCGGCACGCGGCTCGGGCGGCAGGAACTCGACGGCGAGATGATCGCCGACCGGGAGGATGCGCTGTGGAACCGGGCGGCGATCGAGGCGCTGACGTTGCGTGATACGGGGCCGCTCGGCCGCATCGTCGTGGCGGTCGATCCGCTGGCGGGCTCCGGTGCCGACAGCTGCTGCGGCATCGTGGTGGCGGGCCTCGACGGGCGGGGACGGGCGGTGGTGCTGGCGGATTGCTCGGTGGAAGGCGCAAGCCCCGCCGGCTGGGCGGCGGCCGTGGTGCGGGCCTTCCGCCGCTTCGACGCCGACCGTGTTGTTGCCGAGATCAACCAGGGTGGAGACATGGTGGCGGCGGTCCTGCGCGGCATCGACGCCCGCCTGCCGATCACCAACGTTCGGGCGAGCCGCGGCAAGTGGCTGCGTGCCGAGCCGGTGGCGGCTCTGTACGAGCAGGGTCGTGTGGTGCATGCGGGAGCGTTTCCGGCGCTGGAGGACCAGATGTGCGACTTCGGTGCGGACGGGCTCTCCTCGGGACGCTCGCCGGACCGGCTGGATGCGCTGGTCTGGGCGCTGACGGCGCTGATGCTGGAGGGCGGGGGCGAGCCGCGGTTGCGGATGGTGTGATGGTGTTGGGTGTTTGCGGGCGGGGCGGCCCCTCATCCGGCTGCCGCCACCTTCTCCCCGCCAAGCGGGGCGAAGGGATATGCCGCAAGCGCTCGCTTTTGTCTCGAAGGCTGACAATAGGGGCGGGAGCCATGCCGCGTGTCCCTTCGCCCCGCTTGCGGGGAGAAGGTGCCGGCAGGCGGATGAGGGGCTGACGGTGGTGGTTTTGGGGTCTGAGGAAGGAAGGAAGGCCCTCTCTGCCCTGCCGGGCATCTCCCCCACAAGGGGGGAGAGGACCTGGGGCTCGCCGCTTGCTTCAAAAGGAACGTTCGAGATTGAAGCTGAGGGCGTCCCGCGAGTCCTCTCCCCCCTTGTGGGGGAGATGCCCGGCAGGGCAGAGAGGGCCTTTCTTTTTGCCCCCCAAACCCGTCCCACAAACGAAAAAAGGCGCACCCCATGTGCGCCTCTCGTCACTCCCGAACCAACCTCGATCGCCTACTTCGCGCTGGCCGGAACGGGCTTGGCGGGGGCGGTGGTTGTGGTGCGGATTTGGCGCCATTCGTTTTCGAAGCGTTCGAAAAGGCTCTGGGAAATCGTCTTGACGGTCATGGTCTCTCCTTAACGCGACGGTTGAGTGCGGCGAAAACGCTTAAGGGGCACAAAGGTTCCGCGGACTGTGCCGCGGGGCGAAGGGTCAGTCG
>NZ_JAANCM010000031.1 GCF_011603255.1 Ferranicluibacter rubi
GGGCCGGGGAGGTGCGGGGACCAGGAGCGACGTGGGTGCTGGTCACGCGGGGCGGCGCCGGTGCGCTGCTTCTGGGGCCTGCAGGTCTCTTCGAGGTCGCGGCGTCGCCGGCCGAATTGGTCGATACGCTGGGGGCGGGCGATACCTTCATTGCCCGGACACTCTACGGGCTTGTGGCCGGAGAAGCGCCGGACGTCTTGCTGAAGGCGGCCGCCGATGCCGCCGCTGATACCTGCCGATACGTCGGCGCCGTTGGCCATGGGGCGCCTATCGCGCTGACGGGCGATGTTCCCGAACTTCGGCCGGCACGTCAGGCGTCGATGGCCTGAGGTGCGGACACGGATCCGCGAAGCGCCAGCGTGTGCGTCAGCACGTGATGCTGTTCTGCGCTACCCTCCCCGCCGATGCGCGACAGGATCAGGCGCGCAGCGGCTTCGCCCATCTCCGTCAGTGGCTGGGCGATGGCGGTGATGCCGGGCTTGAGAAATCGCATCCAGTCGAGATCGTCGAAGCAGATCAGGGAAAGAGCATCAGGAAGGCTGAGGTCGAGTGATGTGATGGCGTCCATCGCAACGGCCGACATCAGCCCATCGGCCGTGAACAGTGCGGTCGGCCGGTCGGCGCGCTGCAGCAGCTTCATCGTGGCCGCACGTGCGGCCGAACCAGAGTAGGTTCCGGCCCGTCCGATCAGGCTGCGATCGATGCTGATCCCGTGCACGATGTGCGCTTCGATATAGCCGAACAGTCGCTGCCAGCTGGGAAACAGCGTTTCCGGGTCAATGGAACCGGCGACAACGCCATCGACGAACGCCTCCATGTCACCGAACTCGAAACGCTCCAGTTCCGCGATCATGCCGATCCGACGGTGCCCCGCAGCTATCAGCCGGCCGATGCTATCGCGAGCCGCGTGCCGGTTGTCGAGCGTTACCGAATCGGCGGCAAGCCCGGCGACCCGGCGGTCGATCTGGACGATGGGGCATCCGGAGGCCGCAGCGTCATGCAAGTGCCGTGCACCCGACGTGTCGCAGGGAGCGACGATCAACCCGTCGATTTGCTTTTCGAGGAGCAGCTGAACGGCCTCGATTTCGCGTTCCAGCCGTTCGTCGCTGTTTGTCAGAAGCACGCCAAAGCCTTGTGCGCGCGCGACATCCGCGATGCCGCGCAGAACACTGGCATAGAACGGGCTCTGGATATCGCCAGCGACGACACCGATCGTGCGCGTCTTGCCGGTGATCAGGCTGCGTGCCAACTGATTTGCGCGGTAGCCCAGCGCTTGGGCGGCGAGGCGGACCTTTTCCTTGTTTTCGGCGCTGGTATAGCCATAGCCCCCGAGAACGCGTCCAGCCGTTGCGGTGCTGACGCCGGCATGGCGCGCCACATCGGTGATCGTCGTCTTGTCGGAACGCTTTTCTGCCATTTCCTTCTCCAAGCTGCAATTGAACGGCTGCTCACATGAGAGCCTGCTCACGTTCTGGCGTACCTTGCCTGGCCTTGGAAGGACAGGCATTTCATGTCCATGTATGATCGGAATGACCCTTCCCGACACTTTGTGACTTGACGGAACCGCAAAACAAAGGCTTCCTATGAGAACGTTCGCACAATGACGGAGGGGGATCAATCCCACGGACCCCATGAGGTCGCCCGGCGTGTCCGGACCTGGAGGAAAAATGACAAGAAGAAAGGGGAAGAAGATGAGATCAGAACCATCGGCCTACCTGAAGGGCTTGGCCTTCACACTGGCGCTCGTACCCGTCTTGACGGGTTTGGCTCTAGGCACTGCGTCGGCTGCCGGCATCGATCAGAAGCTGCATGATGCCGTGCCGGAGCAGTACAGGGCGAATGGGGTCAATGTCGCGGCCTTCAACGACTGGCCGCCGGACGAGTTCATCGAGAACGGCGAGCTGAACGGCTGGAGCATCGATATGGCCAAGGCCATGTCCGCGAAGCTCGGCGTCACCTTCACCTTCACGCCCACCAGTTTCGACGCGATCATTCCGGGTCTCGCATCCAAGCGCTTCGATGCCGGTTTCTCCTCGTTCGGCGTAACCGAAGAGCGGCTGCAGGTGCTGGATTTCGTGCCGCAGCGCAAGGAGGGAACGGCCTATGCATTCCTGAAGGAGAAGAACTTCGACATTCAGGCCGAAAAGGATCTCTGCGGCCACTCGATTGCCGTGATGACGGGCGCCTGGGACTTTCAGTACCTGCAGACCGTAAGCGCCGACATCTGCGTGAAGAGCGGCGCGGAGCCGATCGACCTCCAGCAGTTCACGACGCAGAACGCGGCAGAACTCGCGGTCTCCTCCGCCCGGATCGAAATGGTGGCTGCCGGCTCGGCAAAGCTCCAGTATCTGGCAAAGCAGACCGGACGCTTCGGCGTTTCGAAGCTGACGAGCAATGCCGTCTTCAACGGCATCGGAGTCAGACGCGGCGACCCTCTCGGGCCGGTGCTGCGGGATGCCTTGCAGGCGATGATCGACGATGGCTCCTACAAGGCCCTGATGGCCAAGTGGGGCGTCGATGGATCGGGGATGCTGGACGCGGCTATCCTCGTCAACGCCGCGCATCCCGCCACGAAATAGACATCATGCCGACGACGAGGAGCCGCGATTGCGGCTCCTCTCATCCATAAGAAGACGCATGCCCCGCTGCCTGCCTCTTCTCATCTGCCAGAGGTTCGAATGGCGCAAAATCTGAAAACTCTTCCCGAACGTCCGGATATCCACACGATCCAGCCGGTCCCCGAACGCCATCCCTCGCGGTGGATCGGCGGCGTCGTGCTTCTCGTGATCGTGTTCCTGTTCGTGCGCCTGCTCGTGACGAACGAGAACCTACACTGGGATGTCGTCTCGCGGTATATGTTCAGCCCGGAGATCCTTGCGGGTCTCGGGCGGACCTTGCTTCTGACCTTCATCGCCATGGTGCTCGGTCTGGCGATCGGCGTCGTTCTCGCCATCATGCGGCTCTCGCAAAATCCGGTGTTCCAGATGGCAAGCTGGGTATGGATCTGGTTCTTCCGCGGCGTGCCGCCGTTGGTTCAGCTGATCTTCTGGTATAACTTGGCACTTCTCATTCCCACGGTGTCGCTCGGCATTCCCTTCGGTCCGCAGCTCTGGTCCGCCAGCATGAATGCGCTGATCACGCCGTTCAGCGCCGCCGTCCTTGGTTTGGCGCTGACGGAAAGCGCCTATGCGGCGGAAATGATCCGCGCCGGCATCCAGGCGGTCAGTACCGGGCAGACGGAAGCCGCCGCAACGCTCGGCATGAGCAAGGCGCAGACGCTGCGCCGGATCGTGCTGCCACAGGCCTTGAAGATCGTCGTGCCGCCGATCGGCAACGACACGATCTCCATGCTGAAATTCACGTCGCTGGTCAGCGTTCTCGCGCTTCCCGATCTGCTCTATTCGGCGCAGATGATCTATTCGCGCACCTACGAGACCATCCCGCTGCTGATCGTCGCCACCATCTGGTACCTCGTGCTCTCAACCATTCTGACGCTTGTCGAGCACTACATCGAACATCGCATGAACGACGGCCGTCCGCTGCAGGTCACCCTGATCCTTGCCTCGCTGTTTCGCACCGGGTTCTGGGGAGCCCGCCGGGCGGAGGTCTCGCCATGAATGTCGGCATGCCTCTTCTCAACGTCGAGCGCCTGACCAAAAGTTTCGGAACGCACCGCGTGCTCACATGTATCGATATGAGCGTCAGGGCCGGTGACGTTACATGCATTGTCGGTCCGTCTGGTTCGGGCAAAAGCACGTTGCTGCGCTGCCTCAACCATCTCGAGGTGCCCGATTCCGGCGTCGTCTTCCTAGACGGCGCGCCCATCGGCGTTCGCTGGCGTGGACAGACCCTCCACCGCATGAGTTTCAACGAGCTTGCCGCCCAGCGCCAGCGGATGGGCATGGTGTTCCAGAGCTTCAACCTTTTCCCTCACAAAACGGCCCTCGAAAACATCATCGAGGCCCCTATCGTCGTGCAGCGGCACAAGAGAAGCGAGGCGATCGAGGAGGCGATGGTGCTGCTCGACAAGGTGGGCCTGCGAGAGCGGGCGCACTACTATCCGAAGCAACTTTCTGGCGGCCAGCAGCAGCGTGTGGCCATCGCGCGCTCGCTCGCCATGCGCCCTGCCGTCATGCTCTTCGACGAGCCGACGTCCGCACTCGACCCGGAGCTTGTCGGCGAGGTCCTAGCCGTCATGAGGCAACTGGCGGAAGAGGGCATGACCATGGTTGTGGTCACGCATGAGATGGCTTTCGCCCGCGATGTCGCCGATCACCTCATCTTCATGGATGGCGGCGTCATCGTCGAAGGCGGCCCGCCCCGCGAGGTCCTTTCGAACCCCCAGCACGCGCGCACGAAGTCCTTTCTCGCCCGCGTCCTCTGACGCCCGGAGTTTTCATGCTGCATTTGAATGCCGAGACCGTCCACGATCTGCTTGATTACCGCGGCCTCGTCGCTGCCCTTCGCAAGGCCCATAGCGATGGTACGATGCCCCAGACCCGTGTCGACGTGATGACGGACAGCGGCAACTCCGACAACGTGTTTGTCTCACTCATCGCCTGGGCGAGTGGCGACATGATCGCGGTCAAGCTCGTTGGCGTCTTCCCCGACAACCCGTCGCTGCCCGTTCCGCAACCTTCTGTACAAGGTCTGGTTACGCTGATCGACGGGCGAACCGGGGCGCCGCTGATGACGTGCGACGGCGCTGCGCTGACCTTTCGAAAGACGGCAGCAGACTCGGCGCTCGCCGTCGATCTCCTGGCACGCGCTGACGCGGAGGTCCTGCTGGTGGTCGGTGCTGGCGGTCTTGCACCGCACGTGATCGCAGCTCATCGGTGCGTGCGTCCCTCGATCCGCAAGGTGATGATCTGGAACCGCAATCCTGAGAAAGCACAGGCTTTGGCGGCTCGCCTCGATGATCCCGCTATCTCTGGTGTAACGGATCTCGATGCCGCTGTCGCACAGGCCGATGTCGTTTCCTGCGTCACAATGGCTACGGAGCCGCTCGTCCGTGGTTTACATTTGAAACCCGGCGCCCACGTCGATCTGATCGGCGCTTATTTGCCGACCATGCGCGAGGCCGATGACGATGTCGCACGCCGCGCCGGCAAAGTTTTCGTCGATACCCGCGTCGGCTGTGAGGGCTCGGGCGACATTGCCGAGCCGGTTCAGCGCGGGCTCATCACGCGGGACGACATCGTCGCCGATCTCTTCGACCTTTGCAGCCGGAGACATTGGGGCAGGGCGGGGCCTGTCTCTTATACAAATCTGACGCTGCCGAAGACCCCCGGCGTGTA
>NZ_JAANCM010000032.1 GCF_011603255.1 Ferranicluibacter rubi
GACCGGCAGGGGATCGTCATGAACCTGAAGAAGCTTCGGCGTCTCTACCGGGAGGAGAAGCTGACGGTGCGCAAGCGTGGCGGCCGAAAGCGGGCCTTGGGCACGAGACGTCCTCTGGCTTTGCCGTTGCGTCCGGGCGGGCGCTGGAGCCTGGACTTCGTCAGCGATGCCTTCACCGACGGTCGCCGCTTTCGGGTCCTGGCCGTCGTCGACGACTTCACCCGAGAATCCCTATGCCTGGTTGCCGATACATCCCTGTCAGGCGCAAGGCTTGCCCGCGAACTGGACAGTCTCATCGCCAGACGCGGAAAACCGAGGACGATTGTCTCGGACAACGGGGGGATATGACCAGCATGGCCATCCTCAAATGGTGCCAGGAGACCAAGGTGGAATGGCATTACATCGCCCCCGGCAAGCCGATGCAAAACGGCTTCGTCGAAAGCTTCAACGGCAGCTTCCGCGATGAGTGCCTGAACGAGACGCTGTTCTCGTCGCTCGCTCAGGCCCGCGCCGCAATCACTGCATGGAAGGAGGATTACAACAGAAACAGACCGCACTCGTCGCTGGGCAACATCACCCCCAACGAGTTCGCAATGAAAATAGCTATGGAAAAACAGGCCGCATG
>NZ_JAANCM010000033.1 GCF_011603255.1 Ferranicluibacter rubi
GGGTGGCCGCACCCGTTCCCATTCCGAACACGGCCGTGAAACGCCCCAGCGCCTATGGTACTTCGTCTTAAGACGCGGGAGAGTCGGTCGCTGCCAGGTCTGCTAAAGGCAAACATTCCATCTTCTCCAACAACCTCAGTCCCAATCCCTTCCGCGGGGTGGAGCAGCCCGGTAGCTCGTCAGGCTCATAACCTGAAGGCCGCAGGTTCAAATCCTGCCCCCGCAACCAAATCAAATAACACAGTCACAAACGCACAAAACCCCCGACGCTCTCGCGTGCGGGGGTTTTGTGCGTTTGGGGCGTTGGAAGTTGTTATCAAACTGAGCTGGTAGGGCGAGAGATGACAACCTGGCGCATCCACGTGACCTGAGCCCCTGAACTTCCTCCAGATTTTGGTAGAGTCCGTCACAATGAGGAGACGGACGAATGAAGCGTTCACGGTTCACGGAAGAACAGATCATCGGGATATTGAAGGAGCAGGAGGCGGGCGCGAAGACAGTCGATGTCTGCCGCAAGCACGGCATCTCGGACGCAACCTTCTACAAATATAAGGCAAAGTA
>NZ_JAANCM010000034.1 GCF_011603255.1 Ferranicluibacter rubi
CTTCGGCAGGACTCGACGCGAAGGCGGAACCGATGATGCGCATCGCCATCACGACTCCGGCAACGATCAAGGCATTCTTTCCGCCGATACGGGTCAACACCCAGGGAATGAAGAACATCATGAGGGCGACCCCGCCTTCGGTCAGCGTGGTCACGAAGCCGAACACCTGGGTGCCCTGCTGCGGGGAGGCGAAGAAGCCGCGGAAGAAGTTGGCGAATTGCTGGTCGAACACGTCGTAGAGACAGGCGACGCCCACGACATACAGCACCAGGGACCAGAAGCGTCGATCGGACACCAGATTTTTGACCGTCGCATAGGAAATGGGCGCCGATTTTTCCTGCAGGTCATCGGTCTGGGCAACGGTCGAACCCGGCTGGACTCTCCAGAGCAGCAGGGCCAGCACCAGGGCGCAGCCCGAGCCGATCCAGAAAATCAATTCGGGATCGCTACTGATG
>NZ_JAANCM010000035.1 GCF_011603255.1 Ferranicluibacter rubi
GCGTGTAGTTGTTCGGCCAGGGCATAACCGACGTTGCCAAGGCCCTGCACCGCCACGCGCAGGCCCTCGAGGTTGTCGCTGCCCAGGCGCGCCATGGCGGTGGTGCGGATACCGGCGAACACCCCCATGGCGGCATGGGGCGCAGGGTCGCCGGCGGCGGTGGTGCTGGTGACAAAGCGGGTGTTCTGGGCGATGCAGTCCATGTCGGCGACGGAGGTACCGCGGTCGATCGAGGTGATGAAGCGGCCGTCGAGTTTTTCCACACAACGGCCAAACGCCTCGAACAGCGCCGCACGGCTTTCCACGTGCACGGGGCGGATGATCACCGCCGTGCCGCCGCCCACCGACAGCCCGGCCAGCGCGGCTTTGTAGCTCATGCCTTGCGCCAGGCGCGCGGCATCGGCCACGGCGGTTTCGTCGTTAGGGTAAGCCAGGTAACGACAGCCACCCAACGC
>NZ_JAANCM010000036.1 GCF_011603255.1 Ferranicluibacter rubi
AGGTAGGGCTCGTAATTGGAAATCATCGTATGGATGCCGTGATCGAGCGCGCATTCGCAAAGCGCAAGCAGCATCATGGAGAAGGCGCGGCTGGCATCGACATTGGAGAAATCCTCGGCGATCGCCTCTTCGTCGATGCACATGCGCGTGCCTTCCCAGATGCCGGGGGCAATCAGATTGGCGGCATCGGGAAACGTCTCGCGGAAGACGTCGTAGAGAAGGGTCGGGCCGGTTGTCGGCATCAGGCGCATGCCGCCATAGAGGCGGGTGCGGCTATCGTTGCACCAGACGAGGTAAGCTGGGGCGAGCGAATCGTAGCTGTCGCGTTCGTAAGGGCCGATGACGGGAACGTCCCAGCCGAGCGTATCGGCGAAGACCTTCTTGCGCAGGCGAAACATCTGGTCGAGTACGGCAGCGTATTTCTGATACTCATGTGC
>NZ_JAANCM010000037.1 GCF_011603255.1 Ferranicluibacter rubi
TCCATCTTCTCACACATCCTCAGTCCCAATCCCTTCCGCGGGGTGGAGCAGCCCGGTAGCTCGTCAGGCTCATAACCTGAAGGCCGCAGGTTCAAATCCTGCCCCCGCAACCAAATCATCGCACACGCTTAAACAATGAAGCCCTCCCTCACCGGAGGGCTTTCTTGCGTTTGGGGCCGTCAAGCGTCCGGGCTCGGCCAGTATTATCCTCCAGAATTGCTCGATTGTTGAGGAAGGCGAGACCCCTCTTGCCAGAGGCAAACGCCAGGCAGGTGACCTGAGACCCACTTTCCCTCCAGTTTTCGGGAGAGTCTTGGGTTTTTAATCTGGCCTCATGCGGCCTGTTTTTCCATAGCTATTTTCATTGCGAACTCGTTGGGGGTGATGTTGCCCAGCGACGAGTGCGGTCTGTTTCTGTTGTAATCCTCCTTCC
>NZ_JAANCM010000038.1 GCF_011603255.1 Ferranicluibacter rubi
GGCATACCCAGCGCACCCGGTCCTCCTTCAGGGCCGGGGCGTAGTAGTCGTTGAAGTTGTCCAGGCCGATGACCTCATGGCCGTCGAGCAGCAGCCGGCGCACGCAGTGGGCGCCGATGAAGCCGGCCGCGCCGGTGACCAGGACCTTCATTGCGGGCCTGCCTGGGGGGCGACCTGCGGCAGGCCGATGCCCAGGTAGCGCAGGCCGGCGGCAGCCAGCTGCTGGGGGTTGTAGAGGTTGCGCCCGTCGATGACCAGGCGGTCGCGCAGCTTGTGCGCGAGCAGCTCGAAGTCGACCACCCGGAAGGCCTTCCACTCGGTGCAGATGACCAGCGCGTCGGCGTCCTGCAGGGTGTCGTCGCGGGTGGCGCAGAGCACTAGGTCGTCGCGGTAGCCGTACAGGCGCCGGCATTCGGACATGGCTTCGGGG
>NZ_JAANCM010000039.1 GCF_011603255.1 Ferranicluibacter rubi
TCGTTTTCGCCCAGTTCCATGTCGTTTTCACCGACGAGCCAATGACGCCAAGGATCGTCTGGTTGTTCTCGATGGTGTTGGGTCACAGCCGCCTCATCTGGGCACGCTTCGTCATGCATCAGAACCTTCCGACCGTCCTGCGTTGCCACATCGCCGCTTTCGAGGCGATTGGTGGTGCGCCGCGGGAGGTGCTCTACGACCGGATGAAGACTGCCGTTATCGGCGAAGGTCAGACGGAGGGTATCATCTACAACCGTGCTCTCATCGACCTGGCCCGCCATTATGGATACCATCCTAAGGCGTGCAAGGCCTACCGAGCCAAGACAAAAGGCAAGGTCGAGCGGCCGTTTCGGTATATCCGCGAAGACTTCTTCCTCGCTCGTTCGTTCCGCAATCTCGACGACATGAACGCCCAG
>NZ_JAANCM010000003.1 GCF_011603255.1 Ferranicluibacter rubi
GTGGGTGGGTGCCCTGCCGCGAGGCGAGCGGGTCACGCGGCGTGCAAGGCAATCCGGCGCCTGAGAAGCATCAGCAACGGGGCTGGCATGGATCATTTTGCATTTCTTCTGCCGGTCATTCTGTGCGCGTTTGGACTGACGTTCCTGTTCGTCGGGCGCCACGAGCCCCGCTCCGCGCCCTGGTGGGGCGTCGGCTACCTCTCTGCCGCTCTCGGCTTCATCATGCCGATCCTGCCGGAGACCATTCCCGGCCTGTTTCGCTCCGTGGTGGCGGATACGCTGTTCCTGCTGGCGCTGAGCTTCTACGGGCAGGGCCTTCTAGCCCAGTTCCGCCGGCACTTGCCTGTCTGGCCAAGGGCCTTGCTCGTCGTTACCGGCATGCTCGCTTCCGTCGTGTCGACATTCATCCTTGAAAACCCGACGCTGGCGCTGGCGGCCAACGATCTCGTGACCTCGCTTTGTTTCGTCGTGCCTGCCTTTGCCGTCATGCGGCATGCGCGGGGTGCGGCGGAGCGTCTGCTGGTCGCCATCGTCTTTCTGCTCGTCGCGGATTCGCTCGTCCGCAACATCGTGATGACCGTGCTCAACCGCAATCCGAGCGACTTCGAGACCTTCCTGCTGTCGCCCTATGCATTCCTGATGCAGACGACGAGCACCGTGATCGGGATTTTGCTGGCGCTTGCGGCGCTCGGCTGCGTGACGCTGGAGGTCATCGATCGCTACAAGGACGTGGCCGAGCGCGATCCGCTGACGGGGCTCCTCAACCGCCGCGGCTTCGACAGGCTGTCCGGCCAGAAGACGATCGCGGGCGCCGTGATCGTCTGCGACATCGACCACTTCAAGCGGGTCAACGACCGGTACGGTCATGCCGCCGGCGATGCGGTCATCGCCGAGCTTGCGCGCATTCTCGCTCTGGAGCAGGCGCAAGGTGCCGTGCTCGCCCGGTTCGGTGGCGAGGAATTCGTGCTCTTCCTGCCCGGCATCGCACTCCATACCGCTCTTCCGGTGGCCCATGCGATGCATGCGCGGATCGGATCGGCCGACTGGTCGCGGATTGGCGTCGGCGCCGTGACCGCAAGCTTCGGCGTTGCGGCGTCGCGCGGCGGTGATCTCGGCATCTATGACGTCATGGCCCGTGCGGATCGCGCGCTTTATGCCGCAAAGACGGCCGGCAGAAATCGCGTCTTTACCGAGGGCGAAAGGCCGGCTGAGCTACGCGCGGCGGCGGCACGTGCGGTCGCCTGATCACGATGCCTAGCCTGAAGCGTTCCCGCGCTCGCTAACGGCCTCTGCGGCCGCCTTCCGGATGGCAAGCCATCGCGTGTGCTCCAGCGTCGCATCCGCCAGCGCCCTGTGCGCGGGTTGGGTCGGCTCGGTGCTCTCGATCATGCCCTTCACGAAATCGGCGATCTCGCGGCGGGTGAACGTGCCATCCATGATCTCCCTCGCATGCTCTAGAAAGACATCGTCGGATTTTCCGAGCCTCAGCGCATGGCGCGGCAGGCCCCCTGCGCGCAGCAGCACGCTCAGCCATTTCCCATCCCAGGAAGGGGCGCTGGCGTAGAGTGCATGCCCCTCCAGCGTTTCCAGCATATCGCGCGCGACGTCCGCGACAGGCGTGCCCTCCAGGTGGAGACGACGGCGGGAGAGGCCGTGAATGCGCTCGGCCTTCATCGACCAGTCCGTCCAATCGGGCGTCGGGCGGATCAGGTGAGCGCGCGACGTTCCGTCCTCGAAGACCCAGGCAACCTCGACCGGATAGCTCTTCTTGCCGAGGGAGGACGCTTCGAAATCGAGAAACACAAGCATGGCATTCGTCCAGAATGATGTGCGGCACGAAACGCGAGACGCTGATCACCGCAACATCCGGTCTCTTCAAGGCATCTGCCGGCCTGTTACGATCTAGCCGGATCGGACCGCCTGCGTAAAGGACAAGGGAATGCACATTCCGTCGAACACCGTTCTTCGACATCATGTGAAATGATCATTGACTCATTATACCAGTTTCCTTTAGATGGTCTGATAAAACGGGATCAAGACACATGACATCGATCGCACTTTTCGGCGCTGGCGGAAAAATGGGCACGCGGCTCGCGCGCAACCTCATCGGCTCGCGCTTCGACATTCGCCCTGTGGAGGTCAGCGACGCCGGACGCGCGCGGCTGCTGGCAGATCTCGGCCTGACCTGTTTGCCCGTGGAGGAGGCGCTCGACGGCGCCGAAGTCGTGGTTCTCGCCGTGCCGGATACGGCCATCGGCAAGGTCGCCTCCGGTATCATCGATAAGCTCGCGCCGGGCACCATGGTCGTCGTGCTCGATGCCGCGGCACCCTTTGCGGGCCATCTGCCGGAGCGCGCCGACATCACCTATTTCGTGACCCATCCCTGCCACCCCCCGATCTTCAACGACGAGACCGAGATGGCCGCGAAGAAGGACCATTTCGGCGGCATCGCCGCCAAGCAGCACATCGTCTCGGCGCTGATGCAGGGGCCGGAAGAGCATTATGCGCTGGGCGAAGAGGTGGCGAAGACCATCTGGGCGCCGGTGATGCGCTCGCACCGCGTGACGGTCGAGCAGATGGCGATCCTTGAGCCCGGCCTGTCGGAAACGGTCTGCGCCTCGCTGCTCGTCGTTATGAGCCAGGCGCTGGACGAATGCGTGAAGCGCGGCGTGCCGGAACAGGCGGCGCGCGACTTCCTGCTCGGCCACATGAACGTGCTGGGCGCCGTCATCTTCAAGGAAGTCGACGGCGTGTTCTCGGATGCCTGCAACAAGGCGATCGAGTTCGGCATTCCCGCGCTGATGCGCGACGACTGGAAGAATGTCTTTGAACCGCAGGAAATCGCCGAGAGCATTCGCCGGATCACCTGATCACGAGATCACGACGGTTCTGCTTCAAGGCGGGCCCGTCCGACGAGGAACACGGACCCGCAGGGAGGCGGGTTTGTTGAACACACACCTGGGAGGAACTATATGAAACTCGCACGCAGACTGACCCTTGCCGCCTTTGCCGGCGTTCTCGCCCTCGGCACGGCCATGCCGTCCTACGCGGCCGATCTCATCGCGATCATCACGCCGAGCCATGACAATCCGTTCTTCAAGGCGGAAGCTGTCGGGGCGGAAGCCAAGGCCAAGGAACTCGGCTACGAAACGCTGGTTCTCGTGCACGACGACGACGCCAACAAGCAGTCGCAGCTGATCGACACGGCCATCGGCCGCGGCGCCAAGGCCATCATTCTCGACAATGCCGGTTCGGAAGCCTCGATCGCCGCCGTGCAGAAAGCGAAGGACGCTAAGATCCCGTCCTTCCTGATCGACCGCGAAATCAACGCGACGGGCGTCGCCGTCTCCCAGATCGTCTCCAACAACTACCAGGGTGCCCAGCTCGGCGCCGAAGAGTTCGTCAAGCTGATGGGCGAGAAGGGCAATTATGTCGAGCTGCTCGGTCGCGAGGCCGACCTGAACGCCGGCATCCGCTCCAAGGGCTACCACGATATCATCGACGAATATCCCGACCTGAAGATGGTGGCACAGCAGTCGGCGAACTGGAGCCAGACGGAAGGCTACTCCAAGATGGAGACCATCCTGCAGGCCAATCCGGACATCAAGGGCGTGATCGCCGGCAACGACACGATGGCGATGGGAGCGATCGCAGCGCTTCAGGCTGCCGGCCGCAAGGACGTTATCGTCGTCGGCTTCGACGGCTCCAACGATGTCCGCGACAGCATCAAGGCGGGCGGTATCAAGGCGACCGTGATGCAGCCGGCCTATGCGCAGGCCCAGATGGCCGTCGAGCAGGCGGACGCCTACATCAAGACAGGCAAGGCGCCGGCGGAAGAAAAGCAGCTGATGGACTGCGTGCTGATCAACGCCGACAATGCCGACAAGCTCGAGACCTTCGCGCTTAAGGATTGATCGCACTCTCCTGAGGCGGGCGGCTCGTTCACACGCGCCGCCCGCGCCTTTTCCCATCCGGAGTTGACGGAATGCCGCGTTTCACCGCCGCTGCCGCGCTTTGCCTCGCCTCGGCCACGCTTA
Organism: Ferranicluibacter rubi; assembly: GCF_011603255.1. Classification (GTDB taxonomy): domain Bacteria; phylum Pseudomonadota; class Alphaproteobacteria; order Rhizobiales; family Rhizobiaceae; genus Ferranicluibacter; species Ferranicluibacter rubi. The sequence goes on from NZ_JAANCM010000003.1 coordinate 4,038, forward strand.
TGGTCCTGGCCGGCTGCAAGATCATCAAGACGCCGACGGCCGAAGAAGCCGCGGAGGCCGCAAGCGACGGCTTCAACCCCGAACGGCAGGCGACCGAGCTCTGGACGCCGAAGGTGGTGCCCTATCTCACCTCGAAAGCCGGCCCCTATGCCGAGGTCGCCGCGCTGATCGCGTCCGATCCCGATGCGGCGGCTGCCAAATACGGCCACAAGGAAAAGGAGGGCAACGCTCCCTGGACCTATGCTGCCAATATTTCGGGCACCGTGATCAAGGCCGAGACCACGTCGCGCGCCGGCTATCTCGACACGGATATAGACGGCGACGGCAAGGCTGATGTGCGGGTCCAGATCGGGCCGGTCATCAAGGGCACCGCGATCCGTGACAGCCTCGATTTCGTCAGCTTCAATCAGTTCAAAAACCAGATCCAGTGGGCCGAATTCGGCAAGGCCTTCAACGCTGACCTGAATTCTCAGGTATTGCAGGCTCTGCCGCGCGAGGGGCTGGAGGGGAAGACGATCGAGGCTGTCGGCGCCTATCCGCTGCCTGCGAAGGGGCAGCTGCCCTTGTTGACTCCCGTCAATGTGGCAATCGGCGGCTGATCATGGCAGACGAAGACGACATCATCCTTCAGCTCGAGGACGTAACGAAGGTCTATTCCGGCATCGTTGCGGTCAGAAATGCCAACCTGTCGCTGCGCCGCGGTGCGGTGAACGTGCTCGTCGGCGAGAACGGTGCGGGAAAATCGACGTTGATGCGGATGATCGCCGGCGTCGAGCGTCCGTCCCTCGGGCGTATTCTCCTCGACGGCAAGCCGGTCGAGTTCCACTCGCCGGCCGACGCCCAGAAACACGGCATCGGCATGGTGTTTCAGGAACTCAATCTCTTCGGAAACCTGTCCGTCGCCGAGAACATCTTCGCCACCCGCGAAATCCTCCGCGGTTTCACCGGCATCGATCACAAGGCGCACGTCGAGAAGGCCAACATCTTCCTCGACCGGCTGGATGCGGGCATCAATGCCGAGACGATGGTGGAGGACCTGCCGATCGGCCAGCAGCAGCTGGTCGAGATCGCCAAGGCGCTTTCGCTCGACACGCGTATTCTCATCCTCGACGAACCGACCTCGGCCCTGTCGGCCGCCGAAGTCGACATTCTGTTCAAGGTGATCGCCGAACTGAAAGCGCAGGGCGTGGCCATCGTCTATATCTCGCACCGGCTGGAAGAGCTGATGCGCATCGGCGACCACATCACCGTGCTGCGGGACGGGCAGATTACCGGCCAGGCGCTGGTCAAGGACATCGACACCCGCTGGATCGTCCGCTCGATGATCGGCTCGGATGCCAAGGATTTTGCAAAGTCCGTCGATCACAAACTGGGTCGCGAAGCGTTTCGTGCCGAGGATATCTCGCTCGCGCGGCGAACCGGAGGCCTTGCGGTCGATCATCTCTCCATTTCGGTGCGGGCCGGCGAGGTGCTCGGCATCTATGGCCTGATGGGCGCTGGGCGCAGTGAATTCTTCGAATGCGTCATGGGGCAGCACCCTCACGCGACCGGCCGCATCTTCATTGATGGCGAGGAGATCGTCGCGCGCGACACCCCGACGCGCATCAAGCGCGGGCTGGCGTTGATCCCGGAGGACCGGCAGCGCGAAGGCTTGGTGCAGGTGCTGTCGATCGCCGCGAACCTGACGCTGGCCAGCCTCGACCGGTTCGTGCGCTTCAAGTTCCACATCGCCGGCGAGCGCGAGCGCTCCGCCGTTGCCACGGCCATCAAGGATCTCGCCATCAAGGCGCCGAACCCGGATTTCGATGTGACGTCCATGTCGGGCGGCAACCAGCAGAAGGTGGTGATCGGCAAGGCGCTGATGACAAAACCGAAGGTTCTGCTGATGGACGAGCCGAGCCGCGGCATCGACGTCGGCGCGAAGGCCGACGTCTTCCGCACCATGCGCCGGCTGGCGGGGGAGGGGCTCGCCATCCTGTTCTCCACCTCCGATCTCGAAGAGGTGATGGCGCTGTCCGACCGGATCGCCGTGATGAGCAATGGCCGCATCACCACCATTCTCGACCGGGCGGAGGCGAGCGAGGAAGCGATCGTGCGGGCGGCATCGATCGGGCACAAATCGACACAGACCAGCGGGGATATCGCGCCATGACGACGGCCACCACGACCACATCGGCAGCCGCGACGGACGGCGGATCGCTTCTGCTGACGCTGATGAAGCTGCGGACGTTCATCGCACTTTTCGCCGTCATCGCCTTCTTCTCGGCCTTCGCGCCGAACTTCCTCTCGACGGCCAACATCATCCTGATGTCGAAGCATGTGGCGCTGAACGCGTTTCTCGCCATGGGCATGACCTTCGTCATCATCACCGGCGGCATCGACCTGTCGGTCGGCTCCATCGTCGGGCTCTGCGGCATGGTGGCCGGCGGGCTGATCCTCAACGGCATCGATCTGCAGATCGGCTACACGATCTATTTCAACATCGTCGAGGTCTGCCTGATCACGCTCGCTGTCGGCATCCTGATCGGCGCGGTCAACGGATTGCTGATCACCCGGCTGAACGTCGCGCCCTTCATCGCCACGCTCGGCACGCTCTATGTCGCCCGCGGCCTCGCGCTGCTGTCGTCGGACGGGCAGACCTTCCCGAATCTCGTCGGCAAGCCGGAACTGGCCACCACGGGCTTCGGCTTCCTGGGCTCGGGCCGTATCATCGGCCTGCCGGTGTCGATCTGGATCCTGATCGTCGTTGCGCTCGCCGCTGCATATTTCGCGCGGAACGTACCGCTCGGCCGCCAGATCTTCGCCGTCGGCGGCAACGAGCGGGCGGCGCGCATGTCGGGCATCCGGGTCAACCGGGTAAAGATGTTCGTTTATATGTTCTCCGGCTTCTGCGCCGCCATCGTCGGCATCGTCATCTCCTCCGAACTCATGGCCGCGCATCCGGCCACCGGCAACTCGTTCGAACTGAACGCCATCGCGGCAGCGGTTCTCGGCGGCACCTCCATGTCCGGCGGGCGGGGCACGATCGGGGGTACCATCATCGGCGCCTTCGTCATCGGCATCCTGTCGGACGGGCTCGTGATGATGGGCGTCTCCTCCTTCTGGCAGATGGTCATCAAGGGCATCGTCATCATCGTCGCCGTGGTGGTCGACCAGGCCCAGCGCCGTCTGCAGCAGCAGGTCGCGCTGATGCAGCTGGCCAAGAAGGGTTAGGCCGGCGAGCCTTTGCGGCGGGGGCCTTGTCCCCGTCGCTCCCAGAAGACGAGCACGATGCTGGACGCAACGATCAGCAGGGCGCCGATGAAGACGTTCACGGCCGGCACCTCTGTCCAGATCAGGTATCCGTAGAGGAAAGCCCACATCAGGCCGGTATATTCGATCGGTGCGATGGCCGAGGCCGGGGCGTAGCGGAAGCCGTCATAGAGCAGGTATTGCCCGATCGTGGAGATGAGGCCGAGCGCCAGCAGCAAGCCCCAGCCCGTCGCATCCGGCGTGGTCCAGACCCAGGGCAGCGACAGGGCGCAGGCAAGGCCGAAGAGGAGGCTCGTCGCATACATCTGCGTCAGCGTGGATTCGCTGCGGCTCACGAGGCGCACGAGAATGGTGCTCCAGGCCCAGCAGAAACCCGCAACGACGCACATGGCCGCCGGCAGCAGGTTCGGCGAGTGGGTGGGGTTTGCGGCCACGACCACGCCGATGAAACCACCGATACAGGCGATCCAGCGTCCTATGCCGATCGTTTCCTTCAATATCAGGATCGACAGGAACATGACCATGATCGGCGCCGAGAAATAGAGCGTCGTTAGTTCCGCAAGGCCCAGCGTGCGGGCCGCATTGTAGAACAGCAGCCAGGCGACCAGCATCAGCGCGGCGCGCAGCACCAGCGTCTTCCGGTAGGGGCTCTGCCAGGCAGAAGGGTGCTTGCGAACGCGGACGAGCACGCCGGTGATGGCGACGATCACGAGGCTGCGGAAGAACAGGATCTGCGGCACCGCGTAATCCGTCACCAGCCATTTGACGATCGCATCCTGCAGGGCAAAGCAGGCATAGCCCGCCGAAGCCAGCGCGATACCCGTCAGCGGGCCCTTGTCCTTGATCTCCAAAACCATGTGGCCCTCCAGCCGCGCACCCCCAGCTCGAACCACGAACGAGGACACGCCATCGACAGCGCCGCAATGGCAGGAACCGGCCTGCGCCGCAATGTCAAATTCTCTCGCACCGGACGGAGCAGTTGCCGATGCCGGGGTCATAAGGACTGTAAGTATTTTATTCTATTTTAATCCGCATTTGACAGAATGCCGCACGCGCTGTGCCGGATCACTCCGGTGCGACCTTAAGCGGGCGGGGGAGCCTTTTCATGATCGATCGTTTGATGTCTCGGATACGGATCCAGACCAAGGTGCTGGTTCTCGTCACGCCGTTCGTGCTCAGCATCACGGCCGTCGGCATCACCGGTCTCTACACATCCGGCCTGCTTCAGGGCCGCATGGAAATCTCCAACAGCGTTCTCCAGTCGCTGAGCGGCTTCAAGGAGGTCTTCTCCGCCATGTCGCGCTTCCTGATGCAGCCGTCGACCGAGACGCATGATGCCGCGCGCAGGGAACTGAGCGACGAGATTGCCAACCTGAAGACGATGGCCGATGGCCTGCGTGCGGAGACGGATGTCACAAGCCTGGACGAGGCACTGGCCCAATCCGCCAGCATCGCTGCGAACATCGAGACGCTCTGGGCGCTGCAGACCGACCGCGAGCGGATCGCCACCGCGGTCGGCGCGAGCACCGAGGAGCTTCTCGCCGTGCAGGCCGCAGCGGGAAAACAGGCCTTCGTCCTCCTCGCCTCTGCCAAGACTCTCGAGAAATCCGCAAAATCCGACCTGAAGACGGCGCTGCAAGTCGGTGCGCTCGGTACCGTCGCGCAGACGCTCGCATCACAGGCGACCGCAGCGGCAAGCGATGCGGACCGGATCAAGGCAATCAAAACGGGCCTGCCTGCCGTGTCCACCGCGCTCGACGCGACGATCAAGGCACTCGGCAAGGTCTCTCTTCCTGCCGTCGATGCGCTGAAGCCTCAGATGGCGGCCGTTAGCGATGCTGCTGTCAAGGCCGGCACCGACCCGTTCGCCGCCGGCAATCTCGTCACCCTACTCGCTTCGCTCGACCGCGCAGCGGCGGCGATCAAGACCGCGTCCGACGACGCCCTGCGCAATGCCGTATCCGCGCTCGCCGCCGCCGAAGGCGAAATCGCCAAGGCCGATCGCGTCGGCAACAAGCTGCGCGCCATCGTCGGCAATGCCAACCAGATCCGCGTCGTCTTCGCCGAACTCGCGGCCGTTCCAGATGAGGGCGGCGTGAAGACGGTGCAGCAGGCGCTGTATGCCTATGGCAAGGAGATGGAGGGCCTCGCGACCGCCGTTCCCGGCGATACGGTTCTGGCCGCGCTGCCGGCAAAGGCAAAGCCGGCGATGGCGTCCCTGGAGGCGAACGCCCTTGCGCTCGTCGCCTTGTCAGAGAAACAGCGTTCGGAGTTCGACGCCGCGGCGGCCCAGATCGACGGGACGTGGACGCTGCTGACGGAATTCGCGGAAAGCCAGAAGCAGAGTGCGGGTACGGAGCGCGAGCAGGCCAACACCATTTCGCTCGGCGCGACGCTCGCCGGCATCCTCATTGCCCTTCTCGCCGGAACCGCGCTTGTCATGACGCTAAAGGGCCCGATCGGGCAGATCACCGCCGCCATGCGTCGCCTTGCCGACGGTGCGCTGGATACGTCGATCACCGGCGAAAACCGTTCCGACGAAATCGGCGACATGGCGCGCGCGCTTTCCGTCTTCAAAGGCAATGCTCTCACCAAGGTCTCGATGGAAGAGCAGGCGGAGGCGACCCGCCGCGAGACGGAGACCCAGCGACTGCGCAACGATGCGGACCGCCAGGAGGCAGCACAGCAGGTTCAGTTCGCCGTGGACACCCTGGCGCAGGGTCTGTCGCGCCTCGCACGGGGTGACATGAGCTTCACTATCGAAACGCCCTTTGCCGCGCATCTCGATCGTCTGCGCAGCGACTTCAACGCCTCGGTCGGTGGCCTGCGCGAGACGCTTTCGGAAATCCGCAATATCTCCAGCGCCATCCACCATAACGGCCAGCAGATGGCCGATGCCGTTGGCGACCTTGCCAAGCGGACGGAACAGCAGGCGGCAGCGCTTGAGGAAACCTCGGCTGCGGTTGACGAAGTTTCCTCCACGGTGCGCACGGCGGCCGGTCGCGCCAACGACGTGCAGGGCATCGTCCAGCGCGCCAAGCGCAATGCCGACAATTCCTCCGGCATCGTACAGAACGCAATCTCGGCCATGCTGCGGATTCGCGAGGCCTCCGACAAGATCGGGCAGATCGTCGGCGCCATCGACGCGATCGCCTTCCAGACCAACCTTCTTGCGCTCAACGCCGGCGTCGAAGCGGCCCGTGCGGGCGAGGCCGGGAAGGGCTTTGCGGTCGTGGCGCAGGAGGTGCGCGACCTCGCGCAGCGTTCGGCGCAGGCGGCCAAGGAGATCGGCGGCCTGATCGCAAAATCGTCGGCGGAGGTTGCAACGGGTTCGCAATATGTCGAGCAGACCGGCAGTGCCCTGATGGAGATCGCACACCAGATCGTGGATATCGCTGGCCATGTCGATCATCTCGCAATCTCCAGCCGCGACCAGTCGACCTCGCTCGAATCCGTCAACGGTTCCGTCAACCAGATCGACCACATGACCCAGCAGAACGCCGCGATGGTGGAAGAGACCAATGCCGCGACCCTGCAGCTTGCCGAGGATATCGACATGCTCGCAGGCCTCGTCGGCCGCTTCCGCCTGCTGGAGGAGGACGATGTTCGGCACGCGCGGGCTGCCTGATCGGTGCTTTAGGCACGCTCTTGCCGATTTCGGTTGAATTGCGGGGAGACCGCGATAGCGTCAGGCTCTGATATCACGGGAGCATCCGATGACGTTGACCGACCAGAGACTGCTGGAACTACGGGAAAAATATGCGAGTGGGCACGGGGGCGAGATCAGCGATCCCGGCTTTCGCCGCGTGGCTGCGCATATCTTCTCCGAGAGGGGCACGCGGGCTGCACCCTATTCCGGCATACCAACGCTCCTGTCCGCGCCCCTGGTCGAACTGAGCGATAGCGAAGCGTTCGACGCGCTGCAGGTCGCGCTGCTCGGAATTCCCATGGATCTTGGCGTGACGAACCGCACCGGATCCCGTTTCGGCCCGCGGGCGCTGCGGACGATCGAGCGGATCGGGCCCTACAACCATGTGCTGGAGGTCGCGCCGGTGCACGAGTTGCGCGTGGCGGATATCGGCGACGTTCCCTTTCGCAGCCGGTATCGGCTGGAGATGAGCCACGAGGACATCGAGCAGCATGTGGACAGGATCGTCGCAAAGGGCATCCTGCCGCTGTCGGTCGGCGGCGACCATTCCGTGACGCATCCCATCCTGCGCTCGGTCGGGCAGGAGCGGCCTGTCGGCATGATCCATATCGATGCGCATTGCGACACGGGCGGCGCGTATGATCTCACCAAGTTCCACCATGGCGGCCCGTTCCGCAACGCGGTTCTCGATGGCGCTCTCGATCCGACACGGGTGATCCAGATCGGCATTCGCGGCTCGTCCGAATATCTCTGGGAGTTCTCCTACGATGCCGGAATGACGGTCATCCACGCAGAAGAGGTGACCGGAATGGGCATTCCGGCGATCATCGAGAAGGCGCGCACGATCGTCGGAGACGGGCCGACCTACCTTTCCTTCGACATCGACAGTCTCGATCCGGCCTTTGCGCCCGGCACGGGAACGCCGGAGATCGGCGGTCTGACCACGCGCGAGGCGCTGGAACTGCTCCGCGGGCTGAAGGGTCTCAATTTCGTCGGTGGAGACGTCGTCGAGGTCGCACCGCAATATGACAGCACGACCAACACCGCCCAGGCCGGCGCCCAGATGCTGTTCGAGATCCTGAGCCTGCTCGCCTTCAGCCCGTCGCTGAAGGCGTGATCCGGATCCGCTTCTCGGTTGTCAGCAGCTTGGGCCCGCCGCGTCTATCGTCTGCGAAGCGGCCAGCGCAGGATGCCAGTGGCGTAGAGCGGCAGCGAGACGAGCACCGGCTGAAGCGCCAGACGCGGGACGTGATAGAGCCAGGGCAGAACGCCCGCATCGATCGCCGTCAGGCCGTCGATGGCATGTTTGATGTTGGCGGGGTAGACGCAGACCGCATATAGCGCGAGGCCCAGCGCCGCTGGCCGCTCGACGGCGCGGAACCAGAGACCGATCGCGCCCAGAAGCTCGCAAACCCCCGTCAGCGCGATGACCGTTGTCGGATAGGGCACCCAACCGGGTGTGATCGTCAGAAAAGGCGATGGCCAGGCGAGATGCAGGATGCCGGCGGCCGCGTAGAACAGAGAGAGCCCGATGCGCAGGCCGGTATGCCGTTCGTCGCTGCGCGTTGCTTCAAACATGGTGTGTTCATCGTCCAGTGGATGTCTGCAGCTTTATGCCCGTTTTTTAGAGTACGTAACACCGCGATACGAACGACCCGCCGCTTCAGGGAAAACGGCGGGCCTTGACCTCGAAGGCAGGGAGTAGCGCCCCGAGGTCGAGGGAGATGAGCCGAGATTCAGCCGGCTCTACAGGTTGGCCAGAAGATCGTTGATACGGTTCTCCATGTCGGACAGCGCGGCATCGACCTCTTTCTGGCCGGTCATCGCGGCGTTCATTTCCTGACCGATGATGTCCTGGATCGCGAACTGGCGCTGGACGGTCGACGGCAGGGCCGTGCCGAGCGTGGCAATCGGCGCCACGGTGTCGCGGTACGGCAGGGCCTTGAACGCCGGCGTTTCGAACACGGCCTTCACGGACGGCAGGTGGCCGGTGCGCGACCATTCGAAGTCGTTGTCCTTGAAGAACTTGAGGAACTTGCCGACGGCCGCCGTTTCTTCGGCTGAGCGGTCCTTCTGCGAAATACCCCAGGCGTGGCCGTCGGCGTATTGGCTTTTCTTGCCCGGAAACAGCTGCGGATAGGGATAGACGGCATAGCCGCCTCTGTTCAGCGCGGTCCCCGGCGTTTTCGAGGAGGCGTTGTAGTCGCCGATGACCCAGGTGCCGTTGAGGTGCACGCCACCTTCGCCAGCGAGGAAGGCGTTGATGCTGGCGGCGTAGTCCATGTCCTTCGTGGTGTCGCCCTGGTCGAAGATCGCCTTGTACATCTCCAAGACTTTTTTGGCCTCCGGCGTGTTCAGCTTGACCTTCAGCGGATCGGCGAAGAAGTCGGAATCCTGCTGGAACAGGTAGGTATAGAAATTGCGGGTGTAGAGCGCCGTCTCGTTGGCGAGGTTCTGGACGAAGTAGGGCTTGCCGGTTTTCTCGCGGAACTGCTTGGCCTGTGCCAGAAGTTCGTCGACGCTGGTCGGCAGCTTCGGCGTGCCATCGGCATTCACGAGGTCCGCCTGCTTAAACAGGTCCATGTTGATGTGGTAGAGCATCGTCCAGTTATCGATCGGCAGGCCGTAGATCTTGCCGTCCTTGGTCACGCCGTTGCGGGCCGCATCGGTAAAGTCGTCCGGCTTCACGCCGACGGAGGCGAGAACCTCGTCGAGCGGCATCAGCAGGCCCTTGGATTGGTAGTCCGATAGGGCCGAGTGGTGAATCGAGACGATGTCGGGCGGATCGCCGGCCGCAAACTGGGCGGTCAGCTGGTCGTAGCCCGGCCACTCCACCGTCGTCACCGAGATATGGATATCGGGATTGTCGGCGTTGAACTTGTTGATCATCGAGGTGATGATCCCGCACTCGCCGACAGCCTTGGCCACATCGGTATTGCTGCCAAAATCCGCGTCGCAGGCGCCGAAAAAGCGCTGCAGGCTGAGTTCAGTGGCCGCGAACGACGGCGTCGCCGCCATCACGGCAAGGGCCGAAGCCGCCGCCAGAATAGACGTCCTCCATACATGCATCATGCGTGTCTCCTCCATGTCATGATTGCGTTTCACCGGCCTTGTCTGCGCAGGCCGGGCAGTCTTCTCACCGCACGGCAGCGCCGGATACGGCGGTAACGATGTATTTCTGGAAAAACAGATACAGGATCAGGATCGGCGCGCTGGCAAAGACCGCCTGCGACATGAGGAAGCCGAGCCCCTCGGACTGTGCGAAGTTCGTCTGCGTCGATGCGATACCGACGGTCAGCGTGTACATTTCTTTCTTCGTGCCGGAGATCAGCGGCCAGAAGTAGTCGTTCCAGACGCTGAGGAAGGTGAAGATGCCGAGCGTCGCCTGCGCCGGCACCGTCAGCGGCAGAAGCACCTTCCAGAAGATCTTGAAGCGGCTCGCATTGTCGAGCAGCGCCGCCTCGTCCAGCTCCTTGGGAATGGCGCGAAAATACTGCGTCATCAGGAACACGCCGAACGGTGCCGAAAGCCAGGGCAGGATCAGACCCGGATAGGTGTTGTGCAGCTTCAACCAGGAAAAGAGCTGGTGGCGGGCGATCAGCACGGCCTGCTCGGGAATGGCAAGGCCGATGAGCACGATCACAAAGAGGACGTTGCGGAAGGGGAAATTGAGACGGGCAAAGCCGTAGCCGGCGAGCGAGCAGAGCACCAGCGTGCCGAGGGTCACGCCGCCGGACACGATGAGGCTGTTGAGAATCCACCGGAAGACCGACGAGGTCGTGAGGATGTTGAGATAGTTCTGGAGCGTGTAGGGCGCATGGAACACGGCGTTCATGCTCGCCATCAGCTCCTTGTTGTCCTTCAGCGACAGAGCGACGACCCAGACCAGCGGCGCCATCATGACGACGGCCATCGCGATCGTGAGGGCCAGAATGACGCGGTCGCCCGTGCTGCGTCCGACCATGCCCGAGGGGCCCGCGCCCGTCTGTGCGGATGGTGATGTCATCGTGCTCATGCGTCCTCTCCCTTCCGGCGGGAAACGAGATACTGGATCATCGCGGCAACAAGAATCAGCGCGAACAGGACTTCGGAAGCCGCAGCGCCGAGGCCGAGATCCCACCGCTTGAAGGCGGCGTCGTAGATGTAGAGGACGAGCGGGGTGGACACGTTGTTGGGCCCGCCATTCGTCATCAGTCGCGCCTGTCCGAAAAGCTGGAACTGCAGCACGATCTGGATGACGACCACCAGCACGAAGGTGCGCTTGATGGACGGGAAGGTGATGGACCGGAACGTGCGCCAACGCCCCGCATTGTCGAGCGCGGCTGCCTCGTAGATATCGCCGGGTATCTGTTGGAGCGCGGAGAGAAACAGCATCATCGGAAGGCCGACGCACCACCAGATCGTCGCGATGGCGATGGCGATCATGACCAGCTTCGGGTCGGACAGGAAGGCCGGGGCCGTGGCGCCGAACCAGCCGTAGACGGTGGACAGGAGGCCGAAGCCGGGCACGAAGACGATGCGCCAGATCAGCGTGACGATGGTGACGGACAGAACGGACGAGGCAAAGAAGACGGTGCGTAGCACCGCTGCCGTGCGCGTCTGCCGGTTGAGCGCCAGCGCGAGGAGGAGACCGATTAGCGCCAGGGCGGGAACGGTGAGCAGCACGAAGTAGAACGTGTTGCCAATGGCCTGCAGGAAGATCCGGTCGTTGAAAAGCCTGGTGTAATTGGCAAGCCCGACGAAGCGGCCGGTGGAAAACGCATCCGCCTTGTGCAGGCTCATCCACATGCCCCAGAACAGAGGCACGATGAGCAGCAGAACGAAGAAAACGAGGTAGGGCGCGACGAAGATCGCATTGCGCCAGAGCGGCGCATTGACGTTCTGGACCCGTCGCCGGGACGGTGCGGGCCGTTCCGCCGGGGATGTGCTGCCGAGCGTCAGGTCAGCCATGGCCGATCTCCTCCGCATGGCGGGCCCGGCCCTCGGCATCGAACAAATGCGTCCGCGTGCCGTCGAGGACAAGTGCGATCTCATCGCCGATGGCGACGCGGCTCATGCCGATATCCTCGGCGACGATCATGCCGCCGTCCTTCAGCCGGACATAAAGCAGCGTGCGGTCGCCGAGCCTTTCCAGCACCTCGACCCGGCCGGGCATCGTGTTGACGGCGCCAGCATCCGCGCGACGAACGGCCTCGGCGCGGATGCCGAGCGTCTGTTCGCCCGCCGTTACGCCATCGGCCCGAATGGTGGTGGTCAGCTGCGCGCCGTTCGGCAGTGTCGCGACGAGGAAGCTGCCGCTTTCCGACAGGGTGACCGGCAGGAAGTTCATGGTGGGTGACCCGACGAAGGTCGCGACGAACCGGCTGACCGGCCGCAGATAGATGTCCATCGGCGTGCCGATCTGCTCGATCTGCCGGTTGTTCATGACGACGACACGGTCGGCCAGCGTCATCGCCTCGATCTGGTCATGCGTGACGAAAATCATGGTGGACTTCACGCGGTTGCGCAGCTGCGCGAGTTCCACGCGGGTTCGAACCCGAAGAGCTGCATCGAGGTTGGAAAGCGGCTCGTCGAACAGGAAGGCTTTGGGTTCCTTGACGATGGCGCGACCGATTGCGACGCGCTGGCGCTGCCCGCCGGAGAGCTGGCCAGGCTTGCGCTCCATGAGATGCCCGATCTCCAGCATCCGGGCGGCCTCCGCCAGACGCGCATCGATCACGCCCTTGGGCACGTCGATATTCTTTAGGCCGAAGGCCATATTGTCGGCGACCGTCATATGCGGATAGAGCGCGTAGGACTGGAACACCATGGCGATGCCGCGCTGGCCGGGCGGCAGGGTGTCGATCCGTTCGCCATTGATGGAGATCGTGCCCTCGTCCACGCTTTCGAGCCCGGCGATCATGCGCAGCAGCGTCGATTTTCCGCAGCCGGAGGGGCCGAGGAACACCATGAACTCATTGGCTTTGACGGATAGCGAGAGGTTTTCAAGCACCGTCATCGCGCCATAGCGCTTCGTTACGCTGTCGATCTCGATCTGCGCGGTCATGCAAGCCTCCTGCCGGTGTCGTTCAAAACACAGGTCTGCATCATATCCTCCCGGCGGTGGCGCGGGCTCCCGCCCGTCCATCCGCCATCCTTGCCGCCATTCCGTGTCACCGAACCGGGTATCCTCCTCCGGTTCGCAATGCCGCTTTTTGACCCGTGTCAGGCCTTGAGGCGGATCATCCGATAGCTCAGCGGCGCGATGGGCGCTGTGAGACGACCATCCGCAAACAGAGCGCCTTCGCCCTTCACCGGCACGACGTTGTCGGGCGTCTCCGCGGTGTTGGTGATGCCGAGGTCGGAATGAGCGATGACCTGATCCTCGACGATCGACAGCGCGCCGAATTCGAGCAGGCCGACATCAAGATCGAGCGCTTCGCTCAGATGCCGGTTGACGAGGAAGAAGGTGACATGGCCCGATGTCGCGTCGTGCACGGCGGAGACATCGAGATAGGGGACCGTCCCGATATCCTCGACCGTGTAGCTGGGGCTGTCCACCATCAGCTTCAGTGCCGTGCCGCGACCGTAGACCGATGCGTAATAGTAGGGATAGAAAATCGTCTGGCGCCAGGCAGGGCCGCCGGGCACGGTCATGATCGGCGCGATGACGTTGACCAGCTGCGCAAGGCAGGCGATCTTCACCACGTCGGCCCGGTTGATGAACGTATTGAGAATGCAGCCGACCTGCAGCACATCCTCGAAATTGTAGTCGTCCTCCAGCAACGGCGGCGCTTCCGGCCAGCCATTGTGCCCTTCGAGGATCGCCTTATCCCGCTCCTTGGAGTGGTACCAGACGTTCCACTCGTCGAAGGAGATATAGACGTCCTTCTTGGAGCGCTTCTTCGACTTCACATAGGCGATGACGCCAGCGACCGTGCCGATATAGGTGTCGAGTTCCAGGCTGCGGGCGAGATAGCTCGCCGTGTCCTTGGCCCGGTTCTCGAAGTACATATGCAGCGAGATATGGTCGACTTCGTTGTAGGTATGCTCCAGCACCGTCGCCTCCCATTGCGGGTAGGTCGGCATGTGCGCGTTGGAGGAGCCGCAGACGACGAGTTCGAGCCGGCTGTCGAAGGCGCGCATGGCCTTTGCCGTCTCATGAGCCAGCCGCCCATATTCGTCGGCCGTCTTGTGGCCGATCTGCCAGGGGCCATCCATCTCGTTGCCGAGGCACCAGAGGCGCACGTCGAACGGCGCTTCGCGGCCGTTGGCACGGCGCTTGTCGCTCCAGGTGCTGCCGCCTTCGTGATTGACGTATTCGAGGAAGTTGCGGGCCTCGTCGAGCCCGCGTGAGCCGAGGTTGACCGCGAGCATCATCTCCGTGCCCACCGTCTCGCACCAGTCGGCGAACTCGTGGATGCCGACCTGATTGCTCTCCGAGGTGTGCCAGGCGAGATCGAGGCGAACGGGGCGCTCTTCGCGCGGGCCAATGCCGTCTTCCCAATTGTAGGCGGACACGAAATTGCCGCCGGGATAGCGGACGATCGGGACCTGCAGCTCCTTCACGAGGTCGATAACATCCTGGCGCATGCCATCGCAATCGGCCGTCGGGTGGTCCGGCTCGTAGATCCCGGTGTAGACGGCGCGGCCCAGATGCTCGATGAACGAGCCGTAGAGCCGCGGGTCGATCTCCGAGATCGTGAATTTGCTGTGGGCGATAACTGTCGCCTTCATGCCGTCCTCCCAAATAAATCATATTTCATGATTTGTATCATGATTTAAGATTAATAGAGCGGAGGCGGCGGGAAGCGTCAAGCGGAAAATGTTGTGCAGTGCGAAAGCGAGGTCTTACTTGCGGGTGCGCAGCCGCAGCAGGATATCCTGATCGTAGTTGCCGAAACCGCGCCCGAAAATGTTGATGCCGCCCGGGTGCTTAGCATCGTCGCGCACACCGATCCGCAGGCGGATGGAATGGTGGACGTCCAGTTTCAGGTCGTCGAGACGAATGTCGGACATCCGCAGGCCATCGACATAGGAGCCCTCGTCATTCACCCGAAAGCTCTTCAGTTTCCCATATTGCGAGCCCTTCAGTTTCCACCAGTCCGGCGTGTAAACCCCTCTTTTATCACCGAAATCCCCAGGAGAGGTCCATGTTCCCACCTCCACGCCGTTGACGCCAAGCGTGATGTCGGAAGGCCAGTCGGCACTGGTGCCGGGAACTTCGGAGGAGAGCTCCAGCACGAATTCCAGCTCGCGGATCTGCGCATTGGCAAGGCGGGCATTGTTGGGAAACTGGTACTCGACATGACCGCGGGTGAACCATATCAGCCCGGTCTTCATGCGGTCGGGATCGAGAAACGTGCTGGGTACGTCCAGCAGCCCAATGATGCCATCGACCGAACAGAGCCCGCAGGGTGCCGACACCTCGAAACTCGTGTAAAGGCCGAGAGGCATGGACACGTCGATGGCATCCGGTTCCGTTTCCTTGATATCGTTCTTCAAAACGATCAGGATTTCATCGTAAAGTGCGTGACAAACCTTCTGGTTTCCCTTCCGCGCCTTGATGGTTTCTGTGCGGATCAGCCCGGCTTCCTGCAGCATCTGGACGTTGATCGACACGCTGGATTGCGGTGATCGCAGGACGTCAGCGATGTCATTGACATTCATCGGCCCCTTGCTTTGCAGCAGCTTCAGGATTGAAATGCGGGCTGGCGACGCCAGTCCCTTCAAAACGGCCTGGTTTTCTTCAGGATCGACGACGAGAAAATTTCGGCTCACGATCTGGCACTCCAAGCTAAGCCTTCGAGGTTTTCATTCATATCGATAAAACTGATCCAGTCAACAGCCGCATTTGCGTGCGTTCGACATGTGAACCCGGTTCCACCCGCCCTATCTCTTGGGGCGACCGCGCGTGCCGCCGAGAGGATGCCGGTGCGATTGTTATCAGTGAAGGAGACCCGTGTGACGACACCGACAGCCCGCGTGCAGCAGACCGCTGACGCCACTTCAGGCGCAGCCCTCGGCAATCTCGATCCCGCGCCGCCCGCCACGCTGGTGATTTTCGGCGCGACCGGGGATCTCACCCGCCGCCTACTCGTTCCCGCGCTCATCAACATGGAGCGGGAAGGGCTGATCAACCCGTCCTCGACCGTGCTCGGCATCGGCAAGGACGCGGGCGATGACGAGATGCTCAGGACGAGCCTCGAGACCTTCGGTGCCGGGCATTTCGGTGAGGGCGACGCGCAGCGTATCGAGGCCTGGAAGAGCCTGCGTCCAAAACTGCGCTACCGCGCCGGAGACTTCACGGCAGATCAGATCTACACCGAGATCGCCGCCGAACTTACCGGCAACGCGGTCTTCTACCTCGCCGTACCGCCGCGCTTCTTCGGCGATATCGTGGAGAAGCTCGCCGATCATGGGCTGACGACGGAAGCCGACGGCGCGTTTCGCCGTATCGCGATCGAAAAGCCGTTCGGGCATGATGCGGCGTCGGCAAAGGCGCTGAACGCACGTATTCTGGCCCGCGTGGCGGAAACGCAGGTCTACCGGATCGACCATTTCCTCGGCAAGGAAACGGTCCAGAACATCATGACACTGCGGTTCGCCAATATGATGATCGAGAAGCTGTGGAACAGCGACAGCATCGACCATATCCAGATCACGGCGGCGGAAACCGTGGATGTCGGTACGCGCGGCAGTTTCTACGACGGCACCGGGGCGCTTCGCGACATGGTGCCCAACCACCTGTTCCAGCTTTTGTCCATGGTGGCTATGGAGCCGCCGATCAGCTTCGACGCGGAAGCCGTGCGGGACGAGAAGGCCAAGGTCCTGCGCGCTATCCGGATCTACGAGCCCGAGGAGGCGGCCGAAAACAGCGTGCGCGGCGCCTACACCGCCGGGACCATCGGCGACCGGACCATTCCGGCCTATACCGAAACATCTGACGTCAAACCCGACAGCACGACGGAGACCTATGTCGCGCTGAAGCTGATGATCGACACTTGGCGCTGGGCCGGCGTGCCGTTCTACCTGCGCACCGGCAAGGCGCTCACCGTGCGGGATACGGAGGTCATCGTCACGTTCAAGCCCGTGCCGTTCGCGCAATTCCCGCGCCTCAAGAACGCGCACCTGCCGCCGAACCGCATCGTCATCCAGATCCAGCCGGACGAGGGAATCAGCCTTGATATGCTCATCAAGCGGCCCGGCATCGGCGTGGCGGTGGAGCCGGCGGTGATGGATTTCCGCTATGCCGGCCTGTTCGATATCGGCCGGCTGAACGGCTACGAGACCCTGATTTACGATATCCTGACCGGCGACCAGACCCTGTTCCAGCGGGCGGATGCGGTGGAAGCAGGCTGGCGGGCCGTGCAACCGTTTCTTGACCGCTGGGCCGAAGGCGGCGCACCTGAACCCTACGCTCCCGGCTCGCTCGGGCCGGACATGGCAGCGGATCTCCTCGCCCGCGATGGTCTCGCCTGGCACGATCTCGTCACCCGTTGACGCGCGGGATGGAACTGCGAGCGCAGGCTGCTTTCTGCCGGGACGAGGAAGGAACGTCCCGGCTGCGCGGCCGCACCGTCTTTCCCGCCCTTCGTGTTGCGTTCTTCGGCGTATGTCTCTTACCCATGCAGGCATTGGAGGCAGTTGCCCAGACCAAGGAAGAGCGGGACGCCGGCTGTCTGTACGAGGGCGGTGCGGCATCACCCGCGCTCTGTATCCGCAAAGAGAGTTTCACCGGCGATCTTTGCCGGGCGATCGAGCACTTCGCAAAACGGTCGGATCTGCCGCCCGACTATTTCGCACGATTGCTCTGGCGCGAAAGCCTGTTCCGGCCGGAGGCCGTCAGCCCCAAGGGGGCAGAAGGCATAGCGCAGTTCATGCCGGGCACGGCGCGCGCGAGAGGCCTTGGCAACACCTTCGACGTCATCCAGTCGCTCGATGCCGCCTCGGCTTACTTGCAGGAGCTTCGCACGCGGTTCAGCAATCTCGGCCTTGCCGCCGCGGCCTATAACGCCGGGGAGGGTGGGCTTTCGCGGTTTCTCTCGACGGGGAGGCTGCCGCTGGAAACGCAGGATTACGTCTTCGCCATCACCGGACATCCCGCCGAGACCTGGAAAACCAGCCCGCCCGAAAGTGCCGCCCCGGTGCTCGATCCGGCAAAGCCGTTTCTCGATGCCTGCATCGCGCTTGCGACCAGTCGCATTATCCGTGATCCCGTCCTCGCCGGCTCGGCCGACTGGGCGCCTTGGGGCGTGCAGCTTGCCGGGCACTACAATCCTGCCACCGCAATGAAGCTCTTCACATTGGCCGTCGCTCGGTTACCCGCGCCTTATAATGCCGAGCGCGCGCTTCTGATCCGCCAGCGCGGCGGCAATTTCGGCTACCGGCCGCGCTACGCCGCGCGCATCGGGCGCGAGAACCGGCAGGAGGCGGACGCCCTTTGCGCCATCGTGCGGAAAACCGGCGGCGCCTGCATCGTCTTTCGCAACAGGCCCCGTCGGTGACCCTTCATCTGCGTCAAAGAAAAAAGGCCCGACAATGCCGGGCCTTCAGGAGTGCATATTCTGGCCTCTATTCGGCGGCCTGCGATACCGGTGTCATGTTGCGATAGGGCTCGCAGAGCGCTTCCATCATCCGCACCTCTTCCGCCGTCAGGTCGGTTAGCGGCGCGCGGACCGGACCCGCGTCGAAGCCCATCAGCCGCACGCCGGCCTTGATGGCGGAGACCGCATACCCCTTCTGGCGATTGCGGATATCCATGAACGGGTAGAAGAAGTCGATCAAGATGCGGTTGGTGGTCGCGGTGTCGCCGGCGCGAAGCGCCGTATAGAACTGATGGGCCAGCGCCGGCACGAAGTTGAAGACGGCCGAGGAATAGGTCGTCACGCCGGCGCCGAGATAGGCATCGGCAAAGAGTTCCGCCGTCGGCATGCCGCCGAGATAGGTGAGGCGGTCGCCCATCGTCGCCGTAATGCGGCGCACCAGCGCGATGTCGCCGGAGCCGTCCTTGAAGCCGACGAGGTTGGGGCAGGCGTCGCAAAGGCGCGACAGCGTGTCCGCTGTCAGGATCGAATTATCACGGTTATAGACCATAACCCCGATCGAGACCGACTGGCAGACGGTCTTGATATGCTGGTAGAGGCCTTCCTGGCTCGCATCCATCAGGTAGTGCGGCAAGAGCAGGATGCCGTCGGCACCGGCCTTTTCCGCGGATCTCGCGATGGAGACCGCGATGCGCGTGCCGTAGCCGCAGCCCGCAACGATCGGCGTGGCTCCGGCCGAAGCCTTGGCCGCCGCGACGATCTCGGGGATTTCCGCAGGCTCCAGCGAGAAGAACTCCCCCGTTCCGCCGGCGGCAAACAGAACCGTCGCATCGAAACCGGCCAGCCAGCCGACATGCGCCTCATAGGCCTTGCGATTGAACAGCCCGTCGGCGCCAAAGGGCGTGACAGGGAAGGACAGGAGGCCGGCGCCGAGCGCGTGCTTCAGTTCGATGGGATCCATGGACAAGGGGATGTTCTCCAGACGTTGCATTCCGGAGGATGATAGCTAGAGATATTATCTCTGTCAATAGTTGTATGATCTATGCCGTCGTATTGCTGCGCGTGCTGCGCATCAGAGCCCGGTAACGCTGCTGACTGCCCTTCAGATGGTTGCGCATCGCATCCCGCGCAGCCGTCTCGTCTCGGTCGGCGATCGCGCGGGCGATGGTCTCGTGTTCCTGCTGGATTTGCGAGAGGTAGTCGGCGGGCGTGGCCTCCGGCCTGTCGTTACCCAGAAGAGAGCGCGGTATCATCTGCTCGCCGATCGCCTGCAGCAGTTCCCGGAAGCGGGGATTGTTGGTGCTGTCGGCAATGGCGAGGTGGAAGGCGCGGTCGCTCTCCACCGTGGCGGTGCCCGATGCGATCTGGTTGTTCATCACGTGCAGCGCCTCGAAAACAAGCTCCTGCTGTGCGGGGGAACAGCGCCCGGCAGCAAGGCCCGCGGCCTCGATTTCGATTGCAGCGCGAACCTCCAGCATCTCGATGATGGACGAGACGCGGTTGGGATCGACGCTCTGCAGGCCGCCTTGCGGCTTGGGTTGCGTGGCCAGAACGAACACGCCGACGCCATGCCGCACCTCCACCAGTCCGTCGGCCCGCAGGGACGCGATGGCCTCGCGGATAACGGTCCGGCTGACCTGGTGCTCTTCGGTCAACCCGCTCTCGCTTGCCAGTTTGTCGCCCGGCTTCAGTGTGCCGTCCGCAATGGCGGCACGCAGCCTGTGGCTGACGGTGGCCACAAGGTTTCGTCCTTTGCGCGCCGGCGTACCCTGCATGTCGTGGTCCGATCTCTTCACGTATCCCCGCTCTGCGAACGCTTTGTTTCGTCTGCTTTTATCGCAAAGATAGACCATGTGACGCATATGCGGGAAGAAATTAATTGACGTGGAAGTGAAGTCTTATAGGATGACATACGTCAGTTATATGATAACAAGTGCTCCTGCTGGAGGCGGGCGCCTGGGCTCGAGGCGATCGATGGCCGGCGGAAATGCGCCTGACCCGGGCGGATGTGTGGAGGAGACGAATATGACCATTTACCAGAACCTCATTGCCGGCGAGTGGGTCGGTGCGCAGGCCTCACCAAACCTGAGCCCGTCGGATACCAACGACGTCGTCGGTCTCTACGCCCAGGCGAGTGCCGACGATGCGCGGGACGCCATCGCTGCGGCCAAGGCTGCGTTTCCGGCATGGTCGCGTTCCGGCATTCTGGAGCGCCACGCCATCCTGCGAAAGGCGTCCGACGAAATTCTCGCGCGCAAGGAAGTACTCGGCGCGCTTCTGGCGCGTGAGGAGGGCAAGGTGCTTCCCGAGGCGATTGGCGAGGTGACGCGTGCCGCACAGATCTTCGATTTCTTCGCAGGCGAAGCGCTGCGGCTGGCAGGCGAGACCCTGCCATCGGCCCGGCCGGGGATCGGCGTCGAGGTGACACGGGAGCCGCTTGGCGTCGTCGGGATCATCACGCCCTGGAATTTTCCGATCGCCATTCCCGCGTGGAAGATCGCGCCGGCGCTTTGCTATGGCAATACGGTCGTCTTCAAGCCGGCGGACCTCGTGCCCGGCTGTGCCTGGGCGATCGTGGATATTCTTCACCGCGCCGGTCTTCCCAAGGGTGTGCTGAACCTCGTCATGGGGCGCGGCTCCGTCGTTGGGCAGGCGCTGCTCGACAGCCCGGATCTTGGCGGTCTCACCTTCACGGGCTCGACCGGCACCGGCAAGCGGGTCGCTCTCGCCTCGATCGAGCATAACCACAAGTTCCAGCTGGAAATGGGTGGCAAGAACCCGATGGTGGTTCTCGACGATGCCGACCTTCCGGTCGCGGTCGAGGCGGCTGCCAATTCCGGCTTCTTCTCTACCGGCCAGCGCTGCACCGCATCCTCAAGGCTGATCGTCACCGAAGGCATCCACGACCGCTTCGTTGTGGCGCTGACCGAACGGCTGAAAACGCTGACGGTGGACAATGCGATGAAGCCCGGCACGCATATCGGCCCTGTGGTCGATGAGCGGCAGCTGCGCCAAGACACCGACTATATCGATATCGGCAAGGCCGAAGGGGCAAAGCTGGCATTCGGCGGCGAGGTGCTGACGCGCGAGACGCCCGGCTTCTACCTGCAGCCGACGCTTTTCACCGAGGCGACCAACCAGATGCGCATCTCGCGCGAGGAGATTTTTGGGCCTGTGGTCAGCGTCATCCGGGCTCGGGATTATGAAGAGGCACTCTCCATCTCCAACGACACGCCGTTCGGGCTGTCAGCCGGCATCGCCACCACCAGCCTGAAGCACGCGACACACTTCAAGCGCAATGCGGAGGCCGGCATGGTCATGGTCAACCTGCCCACGGCCGGCGTTGATTTCCATGTGCCGTTCGGCGGCCGCAAGGCCTCGTCGTTCGGCCCGCGTGAGCAGGGCCGCTATGCCGCCGAGTTCTTCACCGTGGTGAAGACCGCCTACACGCTGGCGTGAGGCTTCGGCCCCTCTCTTTTTCGCAATGACCGGCAGCGGCGTTCGCCGCGCCCATCCCAGGAGGAATTTCCGTGAAAATCGTCGACGTCCACGTGCGTGTCTTTGCCCACACCACCTATCGCCATCAGGACACGGCCGGCCATGCCCATCCGGGGCCGGCGCACAAGGTGAACCTCGCGCTCCTGACCATTGTCGATGACGAGGGCGGAGAAGGCTATTGTTTCGCGGCGCCCGAAGTCGTGCGGCCGCATGTCATCGAAAAGTTCGTGAAGAAGGTGCTGATCGGCGCCGATCCCTTCGCGCGAGAGCGGCTCTGGCAGGAACTGGCCCACTGGCAGCGCGGCAGCGCGGCGCAGCTGACCGACAGGACGCTGGCGATCATCGATTGCGCGCTGTGGGATCTCGCCGGGCGCAAGCTGAACATGCCGGTGCACAAGCTGATCGGCACCTACCGCGAGAAGATGCTCGCCTATGGCTCGATCATGTGCGGCGACGAGCTGGAGAACGGTCTGGCGACCCCGGAGGATTACGGCCGGTTTGCCGAAAAGCTCGTCGCGCGCGGCTACAAGGGTATCAAGCTGCACACCTGGATGCCGCCGGTATCCTGGGCGCCGGATGTCGGCATGGACCTCAAGGCGTGCGCGGCGGTGCGCGAAGCCGTCGGTCCGGATATCCACCTGATGATCGACGCCTTCCACTGGTATACCCGGACGGACGCGCTGAAGCTCGGCCGCGGGCTTGAGGCACTCGGTTTCGACTGGATCGAGGAGCCGATGGACGAGCAGAGCTCGATGTCCTACGCGTGGCTGTCCGAAAACCTCGATATCCCCGTTCTCGGGCCCGAAAGCGCCGGCGGCAAGCACTTCAGCCGTGCGGAATGGATTGCGACGAAGGCCTGCGACATCCTACGCACGGGCGTTCACGATGTCGGCGGTATCAGCCCGGCCATGAAGTGCATGCATCTAGCCGAATCCTTCGGCATGAACTGCGAGATCCACGGAAATGGCGCGCCGAACCTGATCATCGCCGCCTGCTCGAAGAACGCCAACTGGTACGAGCGCGGACTGCTGCACCCCTTCCTCGAATATGACGATGGCTTCGAATATCTGAACGGCCTGGTCGATCCGATGGACGCGGATGGCTACGTTCACATCTCCGACAAGCCCGGGCTCGGCGAAGACATCAACTTCGACTTCATCGACGCCAATCTCGTCGCCTGAGGTTCAGAGGACGCGGTCGAGCCAGTCGATCGCGTCGTCCTGCTGCTGCACCGCAAAGACATGTCCGCCCGGCACCATCCGCGTGTGGAGCGCGTTCGGTGCATCCGTGGTATCCCAGATCATGCGCATCTGGCGAAAGGCGTCCGTAGCGATGGCTTCCGGGAAATGCCGGTCGTCGCGGCCGCTGAAGAAGAGGGCGGGCTTGGGCGCGGCAAGCGCCGCGAGATGGGGATAATCGATCCGGCCGGCGATGCCGGGATGCAGCATGTAGAAGGCGGACTGGCCGCGCAGCTGGTTGCTGCCGGACTGCATCAGCCCCGACAGGGTGCCCATCCACCCGCCGGACACGCAGGCCTTCGCATCCGGCGAAAGGGCCGCCACCTGCCAGGCCCGCGCGCCGCCCATCGAAAAGCCGAAGCTTGCCAAGCGCTCCGGGTCGACCCCGTCGAGCTGTTTCAGGAAAGCCAGCGCTTCCAGATCTTCTTGCAGCACCACGCCCGCGAGCGACTGGCCGAACTGCAGGAGGTTCGCCGCCAGCGCCTGCTGGCCCTCGTATCCCGTTCCCGAGCGCCCGCCCCATCCCAGCGTATCGACGCAGAGAACGCTGTATCCGCGTCGGGCCAGAACATTGCCGACGTGCTGGCCGCCGTAGAGACGGGTGGCCCATTCGTTCGACTGCGCCGCCGTTTCAAGCGGCTCGTCAGGCCGCCGGATCAGCTTCTGCCGGCCGATGGAAAAGAAGGAGCCGTGATCGTGGAAGAGCAGGATGCCGGGCGTCGGATGCTTGGTGGAAGGGCGGAGCAGATAGGCGTCGGCTGTCTCTCCATTCGAGAAGCCAAGCTGCAGGTGTTGGCCGAAAGACCCATCATCCTCCCATTCGGCAAGGGGTGTCGCTGAGGGCGTAGCGATCGTCCCGATCCCGATCCCGATCCCGAGCGCGTTGCGCACCGCAGCAAGCGTCGTTCTCTGCCATGTCGCGACATCGGACACGGCCGGGTCGAAGTTCCAGGCGAAGGCTTTCTTATCCCGCAGGCGCTTGGCGAGATCCGACATGTTTTCGCCGTCGATCATCCGCCGCGGCGCATGCGTTCGATCATCCGGTCGCGGCTGACCGTCAGATGCTGTCGCATCGCCAGCCGGGCGCCGTCGATGTTGCGCTCGGCGATGGCGGCAAGGACCAGACGGTGCTCGGCGTTGACCCGCGCAAGATTCGCCTGAAACACCGCGTCTTCCACGTCCTTGGTCTGCAGCCGCATGCGCGGCATCAGCGTTTCGCCCAGATAGTTGAAGATGCCGAAGAAATGTTCGTTCTGGCTGGCCTTGGCCACCGCACAGTGAAACTCGAAATCCGTCTGGCTGTCGCGGACGACGTCCCGGATGGCGTCGTCCATCGCGTCGCAGACGGCGGCCATGGCATCAAGATCGACTTGCGTACGACGCTCGGCCGCCAGAGCCGCAGCTTCGGACTCGATGCCGATGCGCAGTTCGAGGCCTTTCAACTGGTTCTCCACCATGGTCAGCCTTTCCGGGGCAAGCCGGAAGGGTGGAATACCCGCATCATCACGGACGAAAGCGCCGACCCCATGCTGGATCGAGACGAGGCCGCTCGCGCGCAGATTGGCGATCGCCTCGCGTACGACCGTGCGGCTGACGCCAAGCTCGTCGATCAGCACTTTCTCCGTCGGCAATTGCGAGCCGCGGGAATATTCGCCCTGCCGGATGCGGTCCGCAAGCGTGCGGATGACCTGCGAACTCAGGGTCTCGCGTCTCCGGCCGCCTGCGGGAACTGGGGCGGGGTTGTCGGCATCTATCGTCATGGCGTAGAGCCCCTCCAGCGGGCGGTGGACCGTTAAACGGCTTGGTCGTAGGCAAGGCTCGCTTCGATCAGCTCCCGGGCATAGGGGTCGTTGGCCTTGCCGGTGGAGAGAACCGAGCGATCCATGATCTCCACCACGCGCCCATGTTGCATCACTGCCAGTCGTTCGCACATATGGTCGATCACCGCCAGATCGTGGCTGACAAAGAGATAGGTGAGGTTGCGCCGGACCCGCAGATCCGCCAGCAGGTTCAGAACCTCGGCCTGCACGGAGACGTCGAGCGCGGAGGTTGGCTCGTCAAGCAGAAGGATGCGCGGCTCCAGGATCAGCGCGCGAGCAATCGCCACGCGCTGGCGCTGTCCGCCGGAAAGCTCGTGCGGATAGCGGGCGAGGAAAGCGGGGTCGAGCCCGACATCGGTCAGTGCCCGCTCCATCCGCTCCAGCTGCCGGTCCATGCGGTGGATGCGCAGGGGCTCCTGTAGGGCGGTGCGGATCGACTGGCGCGGGTGGAGGGAACCGTAGGGGTCCTGGAACACCATCTGCACCATGCGGCAGTAATCGGCGAAGGGCATGTCATTGATCGATTTGCCCTCCATCTCGATGGCGCCGTCCCAGAGCGTGAGCAGACGGGCGATGCAGCGCAGGATGGTCGATTTGCCGGAGCCGGATTCGCCGACGAGCCCGAAGGATTCGCCCGGCTTGACGGAGAACGTGACGTCCCCGAGGATCCGTCGCTTGGCGGCGCCGGAGCCGAGGTCGATCGAGACATTGCGAACATCGATGGCGTTCATGGCTGGGCCTCCAATGTGCTGCGCATTGCCGGCTCGCGGTTGAGCACCGGCAGCGGGCGACGGCTTCCGCCGATATGCGGCTGCGCGGCAAGAAGGCCGCGGGTGTAGGGGTGAACGCAGTTCTGCATGTCGCGCGCGGCGCGCTCCTCCACCACTTCGCCGTGGCGCATGACGAGCACCCGGTCGCAGAAATTGCGCACGAGGTTGAGGTCATGGCTGATCATGATGAGGCCGATGCCCTTGTTGGTCACCAGTTCGTTGAGGATGTTGAGCACCTGCATGCGCACCGTCACATCAAGCGCCGAGGTCGGCTCGTCGGCGATGATGATCTGCGGCTCGGGGATCAGCATCATGGCGATCATGATGCGCTGGCCCATGCCGCCGGAGACCTCATGGGGATAAAGTCCGTAGACCCGCTCGGGATCTCGGATCTTCACCGCCTCGAGCATGGCGAGCGTCTTGTCGCGCGCTACTTGGGCAGAGGCCTTGTTATGGACGCGATAGGCCTCGGCGATCTGGTCGCCGACGCGGTGCACCGGGTTCAGCGAAAACTTCGGGTCCTGCAGGATCATCGAGATCCGCCGGCCCCGGATCGAGAGCATCTGGCGCTCGCTTGCGGCCAGAAGATCGGTGCCCTCGAAATCCATCCGGTCTGCTTCGATCCGCGCGGTTGGCAGCAGCTTGAGGAGCGCGCGGCCGATGGTCGATTTGCCCGAACCGGACTCGCCGACGATGCCGAGCCGCTCGCGGCCGAGGTCGAACGACACGCCCTTGACGACGGGCGTGAAGGCTTTGCCGTTGCGGTAGCTGACGCGCAGGCCTTCGACGCGGAGAAGAGGCGTGGGGTTGTCCATCTGCGTTTCCATCATCGCCTCCTAGTGGCCCTGTTTCGGATCGAGCGCATCGCGCAGGCCATCGCCGAGCAGGTTGAAGGCGAGGCTGACCAGAAGGATGGCGCCGCCGGGGAAGGCGACCAGCCACCAGTTGTCGAGCATGTAGCGCCGCCCGGTGGCGATCATCGCGCCCCATTCCGGCAGCGGCGGCTGCGCGCCGAGGCCGAGAAAGCCGAGGCCTGCCGCCGTCAGGATCACCGTTGCCATGCTGAGCGTGACGCGGACGAGCACGGAGGGCAGGCACATGGGCATGATCGACTTGATGATGATGCGCAGCTTGGAGGCGCCCTGCATGCGGGACGCGGAGATGTAGTCGGCATTGCGAAAGGTCAGCGTTTCCGCGCGCGCCAGCCGCGCGATCGGCGGCCAGGCGGTGAGGCCGATGGCGATGATCGCGTTTTCTAGGCTGGCGCCCAGCGCCGCCACGAAGGCAAGCGACAGGATGAGGCTCGGGAAGGACAGGAAGATATCGGTGATGCGCATCATGACCGTATCGTACCAGCCACCGAAATAGCCGGCGGTCGTGCCGACCAGAAGCCCGAGCGGGCCGACGATGACGGAGACGATGGTGATGATCGTCAGGCTGATGCGCGAGCCGTGAATGATGCGGCTGAGCACGTCGCGGCCCAGCTCGTCCGTGCCGAACAGATGGGTGGCGGACGGCGGCTGCAGGGCTTTGGCGAGGTTGATCATGTTCGGCTCATAGGGCGCGATCCAGGGTGCCACGAGCGCCGTGACGAGGAGGATCGCGATGACCACGAGGCCGAAGCCGGAGGAGGGATTGGCGAGCAGGTCCTTGAGAACACGGAGCAGGCGGCTCCAGGCCGTATAGGTCTTCTCACTGGAAGCGGTCATGGCTGCGGTCCCGATGTCGATGGTTTTCGTCGTCATGTCAGCGCGTCCTCGGGTCGAAGATCTTGTAGAGCGCATCGGACAGGAGATTGAGCCCGATGAAGATGACGCCCACGAGCAGGACGCAGGTCATCACCGCGTTCATGTCGCCGACCAGCATGTTGTTGGTGATGTACTGGCCAAAGCCCGGCCATGAGAACACGGTCTCGATCAGCACGGCGCCTTCGAGCAGGCTGCCATAGGCGAGCGCGACGATGGTGACGAGCTGGACACGGATATTGGCGAAGGCATGGTGCCAGATCGTCCGGCTTTTCGAGAGACCCTTCACGCGGGCGGTGGTCACATATTCCTGGTTCAGCTGGTCCAGCATGAAACTGCGGGTCATGCGGGTGATGTAGGCCATCGAGGAATAGCCGAGAATGCTTGCCGGCAGCAGCAGGTGGTTGACCGCGTCCCAGAAGACTTCCCAGTCGCCGGCCAGCATCGAGTCGATCAGCAGGAAGCCGGTCGTCTCCGGCACGAGGCCAATATAGTAATCCGACACGCGGCCGCCGCCGCCGACAAGATCAAGCGCCGCGTAGAAGACGATGAGGCCGATCATGCCGGTCCAGAAGATCGGCATGGAATGGCCAATGAGCGTCAAAAACCGGATGACGTGATCAACGGGCTTGTTGCGGCGCACGGCCGCGAGAATGCCCAAGGGAATGCCGAGGCCCGCTCCGACGATGATGGCGAAGGTCGCAAGCTCGATCGTTGCCGGCATCACGTGCAGAATATCGTTGATGACGGGCTGTCCGGTGCGGATCGAGACGCCGAAATCGCCGTGCAGCAGGTCGCTCACATATTTGAAGAACTGCTGGTAGAGCGGCAGGTTGGCCCCGATCCGCTCGGCGACCATCTCGTAGGTCGCCCGGTCGGCCTCTTCCCCCACGATCGCGCGCACGGGATCGACCGGCATCAGGCGGCCGATGCAGAAGGTGAGGATCAGAAGGCCGATGAGGGTGACCAGAATGGTCCCTGCCTGCCTGCCGAAAGCAGAAAAGCGCGCATTGTTCATGACGGCGTCCTTGAAATGCGAAGAGGTCGAGGGGCGGCAGCCGGCGTGCGGGCACGCCGGCCAAAGCGCGCTAGCGCTCTTTCGTCACCGTGCGCAGCCGCGTGGACCAAGACGGATTGAGCGCCAGTCCCTTGATGTCGGCGCGATAGCCGACACTGTCGACCACTTCGGCGAAGGGCTGGATGGCCGGGAGGACATCGGCATAATAGGTCTGGATCGCTTCGTAATCCTTGACCTGCTTCGCCTTGTCCGTCTCCACGAGCGCCGCATCGACCATGCTGTTGATCTTTTCGTCGTAGAAGGCCGTGCGCCAGCCCTGGAAGTTGGTCAGCTTAGCTTCGTCGGCATTGTCGGGATTGTAGACGATGGCGCGCAGGTTGCTGTCCGGGTGCGGCAACTGCCCGCCGCCGCCGCGGCCGACGAGGAGTTCATACTTCCGTTCGCGCATCGCGCCATAGATCTGGTCGCCGCTGCCGGTGATGATCTCGGCCTTGATGCCGCCCTGCGCCAGCGTCGCCTGGATGGCGGTCGCCGCATTCATGAAGGGCGCATCGGAGATCGCGCGGAGCGTCGTCGAAAAGCCGTCGGGGTAGCCTGCTTCCGCCAGCAGCGCCTTCGCCTTCTCCACGTCCAGTTTGTAGCCCGCATTCGGCAGGGCGCCGAAAAGGCCGGTCTGGATCGGCCGATCCCGCAAGCGTCCGAAATAGGGCAGGACGGTGTCGTTCAGGCCCTGATAGTCGATCAGGTAGCGGAGCGCCTCGCGCACCTTCGGCTTCTGGAACTTCTCGTCCTTCATGGAGACGGCGAGGTAGTAGAACCCGCTGCCGCCATTGGTCTGCACCTCGACCTTGTCGCTCTTCTCCAGCGCCTTCAGGTCGGCGGCCGACATCGAATAGGCGATGTCGATATCGCCCTTTTCGAGCATCAGCCGCTGGCTCTGGGATTCCGCCAGATGCCGCATCATGATGCGCTTCATGCCGGGCGCCTCACCCCAGTAGCTCTCGTTGCGGTCGAGAATGACCCGCTCGTTGGAGCGCCACTGACCGAGCGTGTAGGGGCCGGATCCTGCGGAATTGTTGGTGAGCCAGGCAGAGCCGAGATCGCCGGCCTTATCGTGTTCCATCACGACCTTACTGTCGAGCACCGAGCCGGGGCCGACGATGCCGAGCGTCTGGACGATGATCTCCGGATCGACCTTTTTCGGCAGGGTGATGACGACCGTCGTCTCGTCGGGGGCGGTGAAGCTCTGTTCGGCATTGGCGGCGGTGAAGCCGTGCGTCTTGAGGAAGGAGGCCTGCGCGAGGTTCAGCGTCAGGAGACGCTTCAGTGACCAGACGACATCGGCCGACGTCACGGGGTTGCCGGAGGCGAAGGTCGCGCCGGACCTCAGCTTGAAGGTGATTGCCGTATTGTCGGGGCTGACGCTCCAGCTCTCGGCGAGCTGCGGATTGACCTGCGCGCGGTTGACAGCGTCGAGCCCAACAAGGTTATCATATATGTTGGCAAGAACTTGTACCGTCTCTTTGCCGGTGATGGCGGCGGGATCCAGCGTCAGGATATTGCTCATGGAAAAGCCGACAACCAGCATATTCGGCGGCGTTTCAGCCCATGCCGGACTGGTCAGCAAGGTGGAACCAACCAAAATCGTCGACAGTGCTTTGATCATGCGATGCATCATTTCCTCCACACGCTGCTCCCCAGCAGCATTCCGTTCCTCAACTCCGAGACAAGAGATATGATGTCTTACCTTGGCTGTCAATCGGATTTGGATGGATGGGTAAGAGGGCTGCGCCCACGGGAGGTCAGACGCGGCCAAAGGCAGCGATGATTGCTTGATGGGTCGGCATAGGATTCGGCAGTCCGACCCGTCTTGAACGAGCGGTTGGATGGTATCGGTACAGGAGCGCGGCTTTCAGACGGCGCTCCTGTCCGCCTGCTACACGCTCAGCATCGACATGATCAGCGAGGCACTGCTCTCGCTCGGCTGTTCGGATGTGGCGGACGACGCGCTTTGCGCGCTGGAGGTCTCCGAAGCCGAGGCGGCACGGGCACTGGAGGTGCTCGGGGTCGTCTGGGCGTTGATCGCCACGTCCGTCAGAGCCTGCAGCTGCGCGGAGGTCATGCCGTTGATCTGGGCGGGTGTGAAGGCTTCCGCCTGTGCAACGGTGAGGCCGGAAATGGCGCGCGTGCTCAAACCGGAGATCGCGCCGGTGCCGAGCGCGATGATATGTTCCGGCGTCAGCCGAACCAGATCGTCCGAGCCGAGGGCCGCCGCCTGCATGAGGCCGAAAGCGCCGACCTGCGATGTCGTGAGCATTTCGATCTGCGCCGGGGTCAGGGCGCTCACCTGGCTGTAGCCGAGGGCGGCGACCTGGCCCGTCGTCAAAGCCGCGATACTGGTCGATGTCAGGCCGGAAACGATGGTCGTGCTCAATCCCTTGATGGCGCCCAGCGAAATCGCGGCGATATCCTGCGTGGAGAAGGTCGCGAGGTGCGTCGTGGTCAGGCCGGCGAGACCGCTCTGGCTGAGGGCGGTGATCTGGCTGGTCGTGAGCGTATCCATCTGCTCGGCACTCAGCGCGCCAAGCTGCCCGCTCGTCAGCCCGGAAACGGTGCCCGTGCCGAGGCCTGCGATTTCGGTGAGAGACAGCGCGGCGATGAACGCGGTCGGGAGACCCTTTACGGCTGTCGAGCCGAGGGCGCCGATCTTGGCGGGCTTCAGCGTTGCGAGGCTGTCCGTCGTCAGGCCCGAAATGGCCTCCGAACTCAGAGCCGCGATCTGACCGGTCGACAGGACCTGCATCTGTGCAGCGCTGAGCGCTGCCGCCTGACCGCTGCTGATGCCGGCAATGCCCTTGATGCTCAAGGCGGCAAGCTGGCTATCCGAAAGACCGGCGATGCCGCTCGTTTTCAGGGCGCCGATCTGGCTGGAGGTCAGCGCGCCGACCTGTGCAAGGCTCAGGGCTTCGATCTGGCTGGAGGTGAGGGCGGCGATCTGCGTCGAGGCGAGCCCCGAAATGCCGCCCGGGCTCAGGGCCGCGATCTGCTGCTGCGTCAATGAGGAGAGCATGGCCGACGAGAGACCGGCGATGGCGGTCGAGCTGATGGCGGCGATCTCGTTTGTGGTGAAGCGGTCGATATCATCCGCGCCAAGGGCCGCCAGCTGGCGGGAATCGAGCACCGCGATCTGCGACGCCGTCAGCGCTTCGGCCTGATCGACGCTGAGAGTTGCGATCTGTGCCGTGCCGAGGCCTGCGACTGCGGATGTGCCGAGTGCGGCGATCTGGTTCATGGACAGCGATGCGATCGCCGTCGTGGAGAGGCCGGGAATGGCGAGAGAGCTGATCGCCGCAAGCTGCGCCGTCCCCAGGTTGTCCAAGGCGTCGGTACTGAGCAGGGCCAGCTGTTGCGACGAAAGCGTTCCCATCTGAACGCTCGTCAGGGCCTTGACCTGATCGATCGTGAGGATGGAGATCGCGGCCGTGGAGAGACCGGCAATCCCGCTCGTTCCCAACGCACCGATCTGGGCGGGAGACAAGAGGGTGATATCCTCGGTTCCCAGAACTGACGCCTGCCGTGAGGAGAGCGCACCAAGCTGCGCGGTCGTCAGCACTTCGATCTGGTTGCTGTTCAGCGCGGCGATCTGGTCGGTGCTGAGCCCCGCCACGCCGGAGGCGCTGAGAGCTGCGACCTGTTCTGCAGACAGCGATGCGATCGCCGTCGTTGACAGGCCGGGGATCGCCGCAGAGCCGAAGGCGGCGATATCCGCCGTCGAGAAGCCGTCGAGATCCTCATTGGCCAGCGCTGCGACCTGGGCGGAGCTGAGGGCTGCGACCTGCGTCGGCGTGAAGGCGGCCGTCTGGTCCGAGGTCAGGGCGGCGATCTGCGTGGCTGTGAAGCCCGCGACGCCGTCGGCGCTCAGAGCGGCCATCTGGCGGAGCGACAGTGCTGCGACGGCTGCTGTCCCGAGTGCGGCGACCTGCTTGGAGGTGAGTGCTGCGACCTGCGCGGTCGTCAGACCATCGACCTGGTCGCTCGAAAGGGCTGCGACCTGCGTGCTGCTCAGGCCGGCAATGCTGCCTGTGCTGAGCGCAGCGACGCCCTCGGCCGAAAGCGTTGCGATCGTCGCCGTGGACAGGCCTGCGATGGCCGAGGCGGAAATGGCAGCGATATCGGTGAGGCTGAAGCGGGCAAGCGCGCCGGTGCCGAGCGCTGCCAGCTGCCGCGAGCCAAGGGCTGCGATCTGGACGCCGTTGAGAGCTTCCGCCTGATCGGCACTCAGTGCGCCGATCTGCTGGGTGGTCAGGCCGGCAACGCCTGCGGCGCTCAGCGCGGCGATCTGCGTCGCCGTCATCGCGGCGACGTCGCTGGCGGCGAGAACGGCCACCTGCCGTGAACTCAGGGCAGCGATCTGGGTGGTGCCGAGAGCCTGCACCTGCGTGCTGCTCAGATGCGCGATCAACGAGGTGCTGAGCCCGCTGATGCCGCTGGCGCTGATGGCGGCAATCTGATCGTTCGTCAGGGCCGTGACCGCCTCGGAGGTCAGCCCGGCCATCGCGTCGGACGACAGGGCGCTGATGTTCTTGGGCAGAATGGCCTGGATGTCGGTGGAGGTCAGCACGGCCGTCTGCCGGGAGGTGAGGGCGCCCAGCTGAGCACGGGTCAGCGCTGCGATCTGGTCTGCGCTGAGGGCGTCGATCTGGCGGGAGCCGAGGGCTGCGACGGCCGCAGTGCTCAATGCTGCAATTTTGCTTGGATCGAGCGACGCGATGGTGGCGGAGGAGAGACCGACGATGGCAACCGCATCGATTGCGGCGATCTCGCGTGTCGTGAAGGTGGCGATGGCGTTGGAGGACAGGGCGGACAGCTGGGACGAGCTGAGGGCTGCGATCTGGACGCCGGTCAGGGCTTCCACCTGCCCTGTCTGCAGCGCTGCCAGCTGGCGCGTGGTCAAGCCGTGCACGCTGGATGCGCTAAGAGCGGCTATCTGGCTCGTGGAGAGCGTGGCGATCGTGGCGGTGGTGAGGCCGGCAATCGCAGCGGATGTAATGGCCGCGATATCCCTCGTCGAGAAGGTGGCCATGTCGTCCGACTGGAGCCCCGACATCTGACCCGACGTCAGGTTCCCCACCTGGGCGCTGGTCAGCGCTTCCGCCTGGTCCGTCGTCAACACGGCGATGTGCTGCGAGGTGAAGCCGGAAATCGCCGCGCTCGAAAGCGCTGCGATCTGCGCCGTCGAGAGCACGGCGACATTGGAAGTTGCGAGGGCACCGATCTGGGCCGAGCTCAAGGCTGCGACCTGCCGGGTGGAGAGGTTGACGATCTGGTCTGCGCCAAGCGCCGTGATCTGGGCGGTCGAGAGACCACTGACCGCGCTGCTGCTCAGCGACCCGATGCGCTGCGAGGAGAACGCAACGATATCCGCGGTGCTAAACCCGGCCATCTGCTGCGACGTCATCCCGCCCAGTTGCGCGGAGGTCAGCGCCGCCAGTTGCAAATCGCTGAGGGCTGCGATCTGGTCGGTCCCGAGCGCGCCGATCGCAAGCGGTGTCATGGCAGCCACTTGCTCGGTGGAGAAGACCGAAATGTTCTCGGCGAGAGCGGCCATCTGCGCCGAGGTCAGCTGTTTGACCTGCGAAGCGGAAAGGGCGGCGAGTTGCCCGGTGGAGAAAGCCGACGCCTGCAGGGTCGAGAGACCGGCGAGCGCAGCCGTCCCCAGCGCTGCGACCTGCGCGGTGGAAAGGGCCGCGACGAGATCCGTGCCGATGCCCGAGAGTGCCTGACTGCCGAGTGCGGCGATGTTTGCCCTCGGGAAGGCGGCGATATCCGCGACGTCGAGTGCGGCCATCTGCGTGACGCTCAGGGCCTTGACCTGCGCGACCGAAAGGGACGCGATCTGGCTTGCGGCCATCGCCGAGATCTGCGTGGTCGTCAGCCGCGCGATCGCAGCCGTGCTCAGGGCACCGATCTTGTCCGCGGTCAGACTTTCCATCACATCGCTACTGAGGCCGGTTATGGCTGTGGTGCTGATGGCAGCGAACTCCTCCTTGGAGAAGGTCGCGATATCATCGGCGCCGAGCGCGGCGAGCTGTGCTGCGGTCAGCACGCGAATCTGGACCGAAGACAGCGCCTCGGCCTGCGCCGTCCCGAGGGCCTCGATCTGCGCCGTCGTCAGGTTTGCGATGGCCGATGTTCCCAAGGCTGCGATCTTGGCGGTCCCAAGCGTCGCCACGACATCGGCGCTGAGGCCGGGCAGGGCGCGGCTGTTGATCGCGGCGACATTGGATACGGAAAATGCTGCGAGATCGCTCGCGTTGAGCACGGTGAAATGCTGCGCGGTCAGCCGTGCGACCTGGGTGGTGCTGAGAGACGCAAGATGGGCCGTGCTGAGGGCAGCCATTTGCGCCGTCGAGAGCACCGCCACCGAAGTCGCGCTCAGAGCAGCCACTTGTGCCGTCGAGAGTGACCCGATTTGATCGGTCGACAGTGCCGCAATCTGCGTTGTCCGCAAAGCTGCGACCTGCGCGGTCGTCAGGGCGGCCAGCTGGCTTCCTGAAAGAGCTGCAATGTTGAGGCCCGGCACCGCCGCCGTGGTCATCGCCGCGATATCGTCCGTGGAGAGGGTGGCGATAGCCTCGTCGCTCAAGCCGGAGATTTGCACGGAGGTCAGGGCGGCCATCTGCGTTGGCGACAGGACTTCGATCTGCGCCGTGCCCATCGCGGCCAGCTGTCCCTTCGTCAGCCCGGCAACCTGTGTTGTCGTCAAGGCGGCAATCTGCGCTGTCGACAGTGTTGCGGCCACGTCCGTCGTCAGTCCGGACAGGGCCAATTTGGAGATTGCCCCGATATTGTCGGTCGATAGAGAGGCGAGATCATCCGCACCGAGGGCAGAAAGCTGAGAAGCGCTCAGGGCCTTGATCTGATCGGAAGACAGCGCGGCAACCTGGCCCGTCTGCAGGGCCGCGATCTGGGCCAACGTCAGGCTGACGATGGCGCTCGTGCTCAGAGCCGCGATCTTGTCGCTCGACAGCGCGGCGAGAGTGTCCGTCTGCAAGCCTGAGATCGCCCTGTTGGTGATGGCGGTCATGTCCTCGCTGGAGAAGGTACCGATAGCCGCTGTATCGAGCGCGGCAAGCTGCGTCGCGGAGAGGGCTCGGATCTGTCCGGGTAACAGGGCCTCGACCTGCAGACTGCTCATGGCCGATAGCTGTAGGGTCGTCAGAGCGCCCGTCTGGCTGGAGGTGAACGCCGCGATCTGGCCTGTGGACAGATGACCGATGCCGTCGGTGCCCAGGCCCTTGATGGCGATCGTCGAAATGGCCGCTATGGCCGTAGACGAGAAGGAGGCCAGTGCGCTTTGCCCGAGGGCTGCAACCTGCGTCGAGTTCAGTGCCCGAACTTGCTGGGAGGTCAGCGCTCCCGTCTGTTCTGCGCTCAAGGTGCTGATTTGCAGCGTGCTGAGGCCTGCAATCGTCTGCGTTCCGAGCTTCGCGATCTGCGCCGTGGAGAGCGCCTCAAACTGCTCGGAGCCCCAACCGCTGATCTGCAATGCACTGAGAGCGGCGATCTGCGACGGGAGCAGGGCCGGGAGGTGCGCGGTCGTCAAGGCGTTGACCTGGGTGCTCGTCAGCGCGGCGACGGTGGCGGTGCTGAGCGCAGCGAGCTGTGCGTTTGAAAGTGCTGCAACGACGTCGGTCTTCAGACCTCGCACGGCCTGGCCGCTGATGGCGGCGATATCGGTGGGGGAGAAATTGGCGATATCGTCAGCATCGAGGGCGGCCAGCTGGGTCGAGCTGAAGGCTTTGACCTGCACGGGTGTAAGGGCTTCCAGCTGCGCGCCGTTCAGCGCCTCGATCTGTCGGCTGCTCAGACTGGCGATGACGCTGGTCGCGAGCGCCGCAACGTGACCGGCCGTCAGCCCGGGGATGGCGTCCGGCTGAATTCCGGAAAATGTCTGCCCCGTAACGGCCGACATCGCAGACGTCGACAATGCGGCGATCTGGCTGGACGACAGGGCGGAGACCTGCGTAGAGGTGAGGCTCTTTACCTGCGTGAAGGACAAACCGCCGATCTGGTCCGAGGTCAGGGCGGCCATCTGGTCCGTCGTCAAGGCTGCGACGGATCTCGGTGCCAGCGCTGCGATCTGAACGCTGTTGAAGGCCGCCAGCTGCCCTGTGCTCAACGTAGAAATCTGCGATGCGCCCAGAGCGGCGATCTGCGCAGGCGAGAGCGCGGAAAGCTTGTCGTTCGACAGGCCGGCAATACGCAAACCGGCGATCGACCGGATGGAGATCGCCGCGACGTCTTCGATGGAAAGAACGTCGACATCTTCCGTCTCGAGCGCCGCAAGCTGGAGCGAGCTGAGGGCGGAAACCTGTGACGAGGTGAACGATTCGACCTGATCCTTGCTCAGGGCGACGACCTGGTCGCTCGACAGGTTCGAGACGGCGCCGGTGTTCAGCGCTGAAATCTGGTCGTTCGTCAGCGAAGACAGCACCTCTGTCCGAAGCCCGCGAATGGCAGTGCCCGCGATCGCGTTCATGTCCTCCGTCGAAAAGGTCGCGAGGTCTTCCGCGCTCAGGGCGGCAATCTGGGCGCTGGTCAGCCCTCTGATCTGGGCCGGCGTCAGGGCTTCCGCCTGATCGGCCGTCAATGCACCGATCTGCGTCGTCGTCATTCCGCCGACCTGCGACGAGGACAGCGCCTCGATGCCGGTCTTGTGCAGGGCGCTGAGCTGATCGAGTGTCAGACCGACAATGGCCGCGCGGGAGATGGCGCTGAGCTGGTCGGTGCTGAGAATCTCCACGTCCTCGACGTCGAGGGCAGCGATCTGGGAGGAGGAGAGGGCCTTGATCTGCAGCGTGGAGAGGGAGCTGACATCTTCGGTCGTCCAGGCCGCAACGGCGGGTGTGGACAGGGACCGGATTTGCGTGACGCTCAGGCCGGAAGCAATTGTCGTCATGCTATCAATCCCCACACTTAACCGGCCCACTCGCGACGGGCGCCGAGCCCTGCCAACGGACAAAGCTCTCCCTCCGAACGAGCATGGGCGAACACCCCATCGATACGGCTGGTTACCGTCTTGAGTATTGCCTCTGGCTTGCATGAGCCTGAAGCGAGCAACGTGAAAGGATTGCATGCGCCTCGATATTCGCGGCGTGGTCGCGCGAAATCGACATGTCGGTAGCCGCGGAGATGGTGCCTTTCGCCATCCCGTCCGCCGCTGGCATGTTTCAGAGTAGGGAATGTAAGTTTTGCAAACTATCGGGCTTGACCGATAAGATCGACGGGTCCAGTTCAGGGAAGCGAGATCCGATCTCGACCGACGCAGAGTCGGCGCCTGCAAAGGTGCGCTGGCGCATGCCGTCGTCTACTGACGGCCGTCCGACCGCCGATGTCCCTCCCTCTCCGCCGGCAAGGCGCTCCGGAACCGATTCATGACGGAAAAACGTGTTCACCGCGGCCTCGTCGTTGCCGCGATCATGGCAAGCATGGCGATGATCGCGATCGAGGCAACCATCGTCTCGACCGCCATGCCGCAAATCGCGGCACAACTGGGCCAGCTCAACCTCTACAGCTGGGTGTTCTCCGCCTTCCTGCTGACGCAGACGGCGACGACCGTCGTGTTCGGCAAGCTTTCGGATATCTACGGTCGCAAGCCGATCGTACTCTTCGGCATCGCCGTCTTTCTCGCATCCTCGCTGCTTGCGGGCTTTGCCTGGTCCATGCCGTCGATGATCGCTTTCCGCCTGCTGCAGGGCGTTGGCGCCGGTGCGATCCAGCCGGTCGCGATGACGATCATCGGGGACCTGTTTCCCGGACGCGAACGCGGCAAGGTGCAGGGCTATCTCGCGAGTGTCTGGGCACTGTCCGCCGTCGTCGGGCCGCTGCTCGGCAGCTTCATCATTCACAGCCTGCCATGGGCCTGGGTCTTCTGGATCAACATTCCCGTCGGCATCCTCGCGGCCTTCGGCTTCATCCGCTTTCTGCACGAGGAGAAGCGGACGCGCACCGCGTCGATCGACATTCTCGGCGCAGCGCTCTTCGCCGTTTCCATCTCTGCGCTCATGGTGGCGCTGACCGAGGTGGAGGCTGCGACGCCGGTCTACACGATCGTGGCCGTGCTGGTCTTCGTCGTCAGTCTCGGTCTGTTCCTCTGGCAGGAGCGTCGTGCAGAAGCACCGATGGTCGCGCCCGATCTCTGGCTGCGCCGGCCGATCGCGGCATCGAACATCGCCATCTTCTTTGCCAGCATGGCCATCATGGGGCTGACGACGTTTCTGCCGATGTATGTGCAGACGGTGCTCGACCGTTCGCCTCTGGTGGCCGGCTTCGCGCTGACCATGCTGCTCCTCGGCTGGCCGGCCGGCGCCACGTTCGCCTCACGCATGTTCCCGCGTTTCGGGCTGCGACCGATCATGCTCGTCGCAAGCCTCCTCATCCCCATCGGGGCCTTCCTGCTCGTGCTGCTGACGCCGGAAAGCTCGCCGGCCCAGGCCGGCGCGGGGTCGCTGATCATGGGGGTTGGCATGGGCCTGCTGAACATCTGCGCGCTGGTCATCACCCAGGAGAGCGTCGGCTGGTCGCAGCGCGGCAGCGCCACGGCGTCGAACGTGTTCTCCCGCAACCTCGGCAGCACGCTGGGTGCATCCATTCTGGGTGCGGTGCTCAGCTACGGCCTTGCGCATGCCGGCGGCATCGGCGCGATTTCCCCCGAACAGCTGCGCGGACTGCTCGACGGGACAGGTGCAGCGGCGATCGATGCAGTTCCCGTCCGCATGGCTCTGCAGGCGGCGCTCCACGTCACCTTCCTGGTGATGTTCGTCATGACGGTCCTCATCGTCCCCGTCTGCCTCTGGGTGCCGAAGCGTCTCGATCAGGACCAGCCTGCGGAAGCGGTCGAAGCCAAGGCCTGACGAGGCTCGTCAGAACGCTCAGAGCGGCGAATGCAGAAAGGCCGGAACGGGAGCGTTGTCAGCTGTTTTCTTCCTGTAAAGTGCCGCCGTATCCAGCGCCTCGCGGATGGTCACGTCCATATCGAGATAGCGGTAGGTGCCGAGACGACCGACGAAGGTGACGGAGGTTTCCGCCTCCGCCCGCTCGACGTAAGACGCCAGAAGCTGCTTTTCCTCGACCAGCCGGATGGGATAGAACGGCACGTCGTCTTCACCGCAGAGGCGGGAGAATTCGCGATAGCAGACCGATCCGGCAACGCTTTCCCATGGCGAGAAGTGCTTGTGCTCGGTGATGCGGGTATAGGGAACATCCGGATCGCCGTAGTTCATCACCGCGCAGCCCTGATAGTCTCCCTCGTAGGTGAAGCGCTCGAAATCGAGCGTGCGATATCCCAGCCGGCCGAATTCATAGTTGAAGTAGCCATCGAGCGGGCCGGAATAGAAGACGTGATCATAGGCATCGTTCTGCGACTTGTCGAAGCGCGTACCGAGGTGGACCGTGATGCCGGGATGATCGAGAATGCCCGCCACCATGTCCGTGTAGCCATTCTCGGGCATGCCCTGGAAACGGTGGAAGAAGTAGTTGTCGTCGTAGTTGAAGCGCACCGGCAGGCGCTTGAGGATGGACGCCGGCAGCTGCGTCGGCGAGCAGCCCCACTGCTTTTCGGTGTAGCCCTTGAAGAACGCCTCGTAGAGTTCGCGGCCGACGAAACGCAGTGCCTGCTCCTCGAACGTCTGCGGATCTGCGATGGTCTTGTCGGCCTTCTCCTCGATGAAGGCCCGGGCCTCGTCGGGCCGGAAGGTCTTGCCGAAGAACTGATTGATCGTGTGCAGGTTCACCGGCAGCGAGAAGACCTGCTCGTCCACCGTCGTCTTCACGCGGTTCTTATAGGGCATGAAGGTCTGGAAGCGGTTGACGTAGTTCCAGACCTCTTCGTCATCCGTATGGAAGATGTGCGGTCCGTAGATGTGGACCATCACGCCGGTATCGGCATCCCGCTCGCTGTAGCAATTGCCGGCGATGTGGTCGCGGACGTCGAAGATTTCGACGCTATAGCCTGCAAGCGCTAGTTCACGCCCGATGACGGCACCCGAAAGGCCGGCGCCGACCACCGCAATTTTCCCGTTCCCGCCCATGTCGCTTCCTCGTCTTTTATCGTACTTGACCCATGCCGGTCCGACACGGATATGTCGTTACGTCAGGGCATTTGAACCCCTGTCCAACGGAATTGCTCTAGGCCGCCGCAAGGTTGGTGCGCATCAGCGCGTCGTAGCCGTCGATCAGTCGCTCGAGCGCCAGGCCGTTTTCCTGCGGCCCGAAGCTCAAGTGGCTCACCGTGAAGTCGGAATAGATGGCCGTCGGGCGGTTCAGGTAGTTGGGCAGATCGACCGTCAGCGCATATTCGTCGTCGCACTTCGGCAGAGCCATATGGACGAGGTCCTTGCCGAGCCAGGCGATGAAATTGATCGACTGGCGCTCGTGCCAGTCGATGACGGGGCTCGGCAGGGGTAGCGACTTCTCGGTCTTGCCGAGGAAGTAGTCGTGCAGCCGCGTGGCGCGTTCTGCGCTCTGCCACAGGCTGCCGCCGAAGCCGCCAGGCGGGCGCTCGAACTGGCCGAGCGTGGCAGGCAGGGAGCCCGCTTCCTGCTGCCAGTAGGCGCAGACGCCATTGTTGACCACATTCGCCGACACGATGAAGTAATGCGGATTGTCGCGACGAAACGCGATGAACTTACTGAGATTATCGAGATCGAGATAGACGACGTCGTCGTCGCACTTCAGGAAGACGGCGTCCGTGAACGCGCTGAGGCGCTTGGTGTAATAGCTGTAGGCCTGCCAGTAGGGCGTGCTCTCGTTCTCGTTGCCGACATAGCGGCGAACCGGGCTCTGGACGTCGCAGAGCTCGAGGTCGGAGCCCCAGCCGCCGCGAACCATGATCGACGCCCCACCCGGCAGCTGAATGTCGGGCCAGGTGCCGACCATCACGCCGTTGACGTGGAGGGTCGGAACGCCTGTTTCATCCAGGTTCAGAACGACGTGATTGGCCAGACCCGGCGACAGAACGCCGGGTGTCGAGCGGGTCCAGATCAGCGGATGCGTGTCGCGCGAGAAGCTGGTGAGATCGGCCTCGGTGATGCGGCGAAGGGCGGAGTGGGTGTTGTTCCAGCCGCCGATGACGAGTTCGTAGGCATCGCTCGTCTTGTCGTTCGGAACGATCGCGATGTGCAGGTCGCTCTGGATCTTTGCCGTAGTGCGGAACGACGAGAGACGGCTGACCGAGCCCTTATGCTGGTAGGAGGCGTTCGGGCCCATGAAGCGTACCGGACCGAATTCCTTCGTGACCCAGGCGCGATCCTCGGCCGAACGGGTGAAATCCCAGATATGCCATTCGTCGATGATCCCGGCTTCCAGCGCTTTCCTTATATACTGGGTCAGGATCTCCATCCGCTGCTGGCGGCCGGCAAAAGTGACCAAAATCACGGGGTTCATGTCGTCCTGCCCTCTCGTCGATGTCGTCGTTCGTCTGGTTGCGGCGAAGTGCCGGAAGGTCTCGCTTACCGTCGCCTGCGTCTGCCCCCCGGCAGCACGCTGGATCAGTCGGTATCGGTCCAGAAGCGGGTGTCCCGGGCGATCGGCGCATAAGCGTGCCGCTGCGCGAGTTCCTGGCGGTAACGCTCCCGGTAGCTCGCGTCAGTCTCGAATTCGACCGGGTCGGACAGGAAATCGACGCCGACCTCGTAGTAGATGTCGAGATTGTCGAGGCGCGGCACGGGGATCTCGCCGCGCTCGCCTTCGCCCTGCATCTGCCAGTACAGTTCCTCGAGACGGCGCACCAGCGCCGGGATGTCGCGCAGCGCGCAGGTCTCCCGCTGCGCCTGCAGCGAACGGCGCACGGCCAGCAGGCTCTCCGGGTCGCGGGCATAGGCAATCGCCTTGGCGACATAGGCATCCGGCGTTTCGCAGATCATTTCGGGAATGCCGGCTGCGGACAGGATGCTGCTGCAGAAGCGGGACGCGAAGCCCTTGCCGCGAAGCGTCAGGACCGGCAGGCCCATGGTCACGGCGTCGGCCGCCGTGGAATGCG
The DNA here is from genome assembly GCF_011603255.1 of Ferranicluibacter rubi. GTDB lineage: Bacteria > Pseudomonadota > Alphaproteobacteria > Rhizobiales > Rhizobiaceae > Ferranicluibacter > Ferranicluibacter rubi. Next base: position 46,594 of record NZ_JAANCM010000003.1, read on the forward strand.
CACCGTAGGGGAACGTGTCGAGGAAGAGATCGGCTACGCCGATGCGGGCGAGGTGGAAGGCGTTGGGAGCCTTGGGCGCGAAGATGAGGCGATCCGGCTCGACGCCATGGTCGATCGCCAGCTGCCGAAGCCGCTGGTTGACGGGCTCCGAGGCACCGAGCAGCCAGAGCACGCTGCCGGGAACGGCGGCAAGGATGGCCATCCAGCGCGTGAAGCAGGCAGCGGTCGTCTTCTGCGAGCCATTGAAACAGGCAAACACGAAGGCATCTTCCGGCAGGCCGGCCTCTTCGCGTGTCGGCTTGGCCGCAATCTTGCGCTTCCGGTCGACCGGCTGGTTGCAGGGAATGCGCAGGACCTTTTCGGTGTAGTAAAGTTCGTTTTCCGGCGGGATGATCTGTTCGTCGGCGATGATATATTGATGAACCGGGCTCGCCATCGTTCCGGGATAGCCACAGAAGTTCACGATCACAGGCGCCGGGCGATAGGCGAAGATCTTGGTGCGCGCGTGTTTGGTGTAGCCGTTGACGTCCACGAGGATGTCGATCTCGTCGGCGAGAATCTGCTTGGCGGCATCGAGATCGCTGAGCGCGGCGATGTCATGCCAGTGATCGACGGCCGTCTGAATACGGGTCTGGGTGGCGTCGTTGGTACGCGGCTCGCCGCAATAGTAGGCGAAGACCTCGACGCGCGTCTTGTCGTGCAGCTCCAGCACTTCGCTGAGCGCGAAGCCGACGGCATGGTCGCGGAGGTCCGAGGAGACGTAGCCGATCCGCAGGCGTTCCGTCGTGCCGGCCTTTTTGGCAGGCGCCGGGCGCAGCATGTCGCGGGCATTGATACGGCCGACGAGATGCTTGTTGTAGCGATAGGCCTTTGCCATCTGGAAGATGGGGTCGTCTGTGTAGCAGGCGAGGGGCAGCGGCGAAAAGGCTTCAAGCAGCTGCCGGTTCGTCACATATTCCGACGTGGTGACGATCGGCCACTTGCACTGGTGCTGGCGCGTCGACAGCCAATGCTGCGCCGCCTCGGTGCGGTCCGGACGAAGCTCGATCGCCTGCCACAGGATGGCTTCGGCATCCTCAAGCAGGCCAACACCTTCCATGACGCGGCCGATATGCTGGAGCGCCATCAGGCGATAGCCGATCTTTTCCGGCGTGATATCCTGCGTCGCGGCGACATATTGCTGCCACTGCTGCACGGCCTGGGCGTTCAGACCGCTGTCCTCGAAGGTGCGGCCGAGATTGATGCGCGCCTGGCCCATCAGCGGCGAAATCTTGAGGCTGGCCTGGAGCGCGTTGATGGCGCCGGGCATATCGTCCAGACCCCGCAACGTGACCGAGTAGTTGAAGTAGGCGAGATGCAGGACCGGGCTGTTGTCGTTGAATGCGATCCAGGTACTGTAGAGCTTTGCGGCCGCGGCCTTCTGGTTGCTCGCGTTCAGCTCCTCGGCGATCTGGAAGAGCTCCAGAAGGGAGAGTTGCTGTTGGCGTGCACGTTCCAGGGCGGCGGCAAGCATCGATTGGTGTGCTGAGGCAAAGGTATTATGAATAACCATGGACATCACATTGATCGTGGGCCTGACGGCCGCATTGCGGAGACGGTACTGCCTCGACCCTTAGCGGCGTTGCCTTGCCTTGAGCTTGCGGCCGCAGCGCACAACGACGCGGAAGCAGCTTAACCGGCCGAATGTTCTTGCTTGTCGGGCACGTGTCGGAAGACGTACCTGTATCGGCTTGAAAGGCGCCACCTCCGCGCAAGTTACCCGATGTAACGAGGGAACGGACGTTTAAACTATTTCTTTAGGTTGCGTTTTAACCGAAAATTAGAAGGTGACGCGATACAAATTGGGACGTGGACAGATCGGTATCCCCTTTCGTGGGATACGGGGGCGTCCGCAGGGGAATTCACAGACTTCGAATTTATTGATACTTCCAGGTGTGGGAAGCAGAGTCTCTAACTCTGCATGCATGATGCCGCCCCCACGTCAGGCTCTTATGAGCCATGTTCCAGATATTCTTTCCGCTCGAATGAGCGCCACCCTGTGCCTTGCCCGATGGAGCAGGCAGCAGCCATGGCGATCGTTTGAAGATGCCCGGCGCATCATAGGCTCTGTGACGCGAGGCTACGCCTTCCGCCGCAGGCATCGGAGAGGAAAGAATATTAATCCTTGAACGATGAAGGCGCGCACCCATGACCTCGATTGTATCTTCTCTCAGCGTTAAACAGATTCAGTCTCTCAATACCTCCACGATCGCGTCGTTCACGACCAGCGATGTCGGTGCTCTGACTTCGCTGCAGATTGCTGCATTTTCCTCTAATCAGATTGCGGCTTTCGCTACGGAAGACCTGGCAGCGTTCAACTCGACACAGCTTCGCGCGGTTTCCGCTGCAGCTGTAACGGGTCTGACGGCCGGGCAGCTCGCCGTTCTCGACAGCAGCAAGCTTGCAACGCTGGTGTCCAGCCAGGTCGCGGCATTGTCATCCGCTCAGGTTGCCTCTCTTTCCTCCGGCCAGCTCGACGGTCTGACGACGGCTCAGCTCGGCGCACTGAGCGCCGGCGCACTTGCCGGCTTTGCAACCGAGGACATGGCGACCATCTCGTCGACGGAAATCTCGGCCCTCAGCGCACGGTCGATTGCAACGCTCTCCACCTCGAACTTCGCGGCTCTGACCTCCACGCAGCTGAGCGGCCTGACGACGGCACAGGCCGGCGCACTCGGCACAGCCCAGATCAAGGTGCTCTCGACGGCCCAGATCGACGGTCTCACGACAGCACAGGTCAAGGTTCTGACGGCGACCCAGGTCGGCGCTCTCTCCACGGACGGTCTGGCTTCGCTCTCGACCGATCAGGTCGCAGCCCTGAGCACGATCGTGATCGCCTCCCTGTCCTCCACGCAGATCGGCGCTCTGAGCAGCGTGCAGCTCGGTGCCTTCGACACCAAGCAGCTGGCTGCCCTGCAGCCTGCAGCCGCTGCCGGCCTTGAAACGGCCGACATGGCGGCGATCTCGTCGACGGCAATCTCCGCCCTCAGCGGCAGGGTTCTTTCGAACCTCTCGACGGCGAACATCGCGGCCCTGACCTCCACGCAGCTCGGGGGTCTGACGACCGCACAGGCCGGCGCTCTCGGCACGGCCCAGATCAAGGTGCTTTCGACGGCCCAGATCGACGGCTTGACGACGGCGCAGGTCAAGGTCCTGACAGCGGTACAGGTCGGCGCTCTCTCGACCGATGGCCTGGCCTCGCTCTCGACCGATCAGGTCGCGGTGCTGAGCACGGCGGCGGTCGCCGCACTGTCCTCCACGCAGCTCGGTGCTCTGAGCAGCGTGCAGCTCGGTGCTTTCGATACCAAGCAGCTTGCGGCCCTGTCGGCTGCAGCCGTGGCCGGCCTCGAAACAGCCGACATGGCAACGATCTCGTCGACGGAAATCTCGGCTCTCAGCGCCAATGTTTTGTCGAAGCTCTCGACGGACAACATCGCAGCCCTAACGTCCACGCAGCTCGGCGGTCTCACGACCGCACAGGCCGGTGCGCTCAGCACGGCGCAGATCAAGGTGCTCTCGACGGCCCAGATCGACGGTCTGACGACGGCGCAGGTCAAGGTTCTGACGGCGGCCCAGGTCGGCGCGCTCACCACGGATGGTGTCGCCTCGCTCTCGACCGATCAGGTCGCAGCGCTGGACGTCAAGACGATCGCTGCTCTTTCGACCGCCCAGCTGAGCGCCATGAGCTCCGCCCAGATCGGCGCGCTCAATGCTGCACAGATCGCGGAACTCGGTTCGGAAGATCTGGCGGTCCTCGCATCCGAAGATCTCGCGGCCTTCTCGACCAGCGAGATCGCCGTGCTCAGCGCAAAGGCCATCACCGGCCTGTCGTCGAGCGTGATTGCAACGCTTGCCACCGACAAGGTCGCAGCACTCAGCTCGGCCGCCGTTGGCGCGCTGAACTCCACCCAGATCGCTGCGCTGACGACGGCCCAGATCGGTGCCCTTGATACCAAGCAGCTGGCAGCCCTGACGTCCACGGCCGTTGCCGGCCTGGAAACCGCCGACATCGCGGCTATCTCCTCGACCGAGATTTCCGCCCTCAACACCAAGACGCTCGCCAGCCTTTCCACGGCGAACTTCGCTGCCCTGGCATCCACCCAGCTGGCCGGCCTGACGACGGCACAGGCCGGCGCCTTGACCGCTGCCCAGATGCGCACCCTGAGCACCGCCCAGATCGACGGCCTGACAACGGCGCAGGTCAAGGTCCTGACGGTGGCCCAGGTTGGCGCTCTGACAACGGACGGCCTGGCTTCGCTCTCGACCGATCAGGTCGCAGTGCTGAGCACGGCCGTGGTCGCCGCGCTGTCCTCGACACAGATCGGCGCTCTGACCAGCGTGCAGATCGGTGCCTTCGATACCAAGCAGCTTGCAGCCCTATCGGCTACAGCCGTCGCCGGCCTCGAAACGGCCGACATGGCAACGATCTCGTCAACGGAAATCTCGGCTCTCAGCGCCAATGTGTTGTCGAAGCTCTCGACGGACAACATCGCGGCCCTGACGTCCACGCAGCTCGGTGGTCTGACGACCGCACAGGCCGGCGCTCTCGGTACGGCCCAGATCAAGGTGCTCTCGACGGCACAGATCGACGGCCTCACGACGGCACAGGTCAAGGTCCTGACGGCGGTACAGGTGGGTGCTTTCTCCACGGATGGTCTGGCCTCTCTCTCGACCGATCAGGTCGCAGTGCTGAGCACCGCGGCAATCGCCTCCCTGTCCTCCACGCAGATCGGTGCACTGAGCAGCGTGCAGCTCGATGCCTTCGACACCAAGCAGCTGGCGGCCCTGTCGGCCGCAGCCGTCGCCGGCCTTGAAACCGCCGACATGGCAACGATCTCTTCGACGGAAATCTCGGCCCTCAGCGCCAAGGTTCTGTCGAGCCTCTCCACGACCACCTTCGCGGCTCTGACCTCCACACAGCTCGGCGGTCTGACGACGGCACAGGCCGGTGCGCTCGGCACGGCTCAGATCAAGGTGCTTTCGACGGCCCAGATCGACGGCCTGACGACGGCGCAGGTCAAGGTTTTGACGGCGGTACAGGTCGGTGCTCTGACGACCGATGGCTTGGCCTCGCTCTCGACCGATCAGGTCGCAGCCCTGAACACGGCGGCCATTGCCTCCCTGACCTCGACGCAGATCGGCGCTCTGAGCAGCGTGCAGATCGGTGCTTTCGATACCAAGCAGCTTGCGGCCCTGTCGCCTGCGGCCATCGCCGGCCTCGAAACGGCCGACATGGCGACGATCTCGTCGACGGAAATTTCGGCTCTCAACGCCAGAGTTCTGTCGAACCTCTCGACGGCGAACATCGCAGCCCTGACCTCCACCCAGCTCGGCGGTCTGACGACGGCACAGGCTGGTGCGCTCGGCACAGCCCAGATCAAGGTGCTTTCGACGGCACAGATCGACGGCCTCACGACGGCGCAGGTCAAGGTTCTGACGGCAGCACAGGTCGGCGCTCTCTCCACGGACGGTCTGGCTTCGCTCTCGACCGATCAGGTCGCAGCCCTGAGCACGACCGCGATCGCCGCCCTGTCCTCGACCCAGATCGGCGCTCTGAGCAGCGTGCAGCTCGATGCCTTCGACACCAAGCAGCTGGCTGCCCTGCAGCCCGCAGCCGTCGCCGGCCTTGAAACGGCCGACATGGCGGCGATCTCGTCGACGGAAATCTCGGCTCTCAACGTCAGGGTTCTGTCGAACCTCTCGACGGCAAACATCGCGGCCCTGACCTCCACGCAGCTCGGCGGTCTGACGACGGTTCAGGCCGGCGCTCTCGGCACAGCCCAGATCAAGGTGCTCTCGACGGCTCAGATCGACGGTCTGACGACGGCGCAGGTCAAGGTTCTTACAGCGGCTCAGGTCGGTGCTCTCACCACGGACGGTCTGGCCTCGCTCTCGACCGATCAGGTCGCAGCCCTGAACACGGCCGTAATCGCCTCGCTGACTTCGACGCAGCTCGGTGCTCTGAGCAGCGTGCAGCTCGGTGCTTTCGATACCAAGCAGCTTGCGGCCCTGTCGGCTGCAGCCGTGGCCGGCCTCGAAACAGCCGACATGGCAACGATCTCGTCGACGGAAATCTCGGCTCTCAGCGCCAATGTTTTGTCGAAGCTCTCGACGGACAACATCGCAGCCCTGACGTCCACGCAGCTCGGCGGTCTCACGACCGCACAGGCCGGTGCGCTCAGCACGGCGCAGATCAAGGTGCTCTCGACGGCCCAGATCGACGGTCTGACGACGGCGCAGGTCAAGGTTCTGACGGCGGCCCAGGTCGGCGCGCTCACCACGGATGGTGTCGCCTCGCTCTCGACCGATCAGGTCGCAGCGCTGGACGTCAAGACGATCGCTGCTCTTTCGACCGCCCAGCTGAGCGCCATGAGCTCCGCCCAGATCGGCGCGCTCAATGCTGCACAGATCGCGGAACTCGGTTCGGAAGATCTGGCGGTCCTCGCATCCGAAGATCTCGCGGCCTTCTCGACCAGCGAGATCGCCGTGCTCAGCGCAAAGGCCATCACCGGCCTGTCGTCGAGCGTGATTGCAACGCTTGCCACCGACAAGGTCGCAGCACTCAGCTCGGCCGCCGTGGGCGCGCTGAACTCCACCCAGATCGCTGCACTGACGACGGCCCAGATCGGTGCCCTCGATACCAAGCAGCTGGCAGCCCTGACGTCCACGGCCGTTGCCGGCCTGGAAACCGCTGACATCGCGGCCATCTCCTCGACCGAGATCTCCGCCCTCAACACCAAGACGCTCGCCAGCCTGTCCACGGCGAACTTCGCTGCCCTGGCGTCCACCCAGCTGGCCGGCCTGACGACGGCACAGGCCGGCGCCTTGACCGCTGCCCAGATGCGCACCCTGAGCACCGCCCAGATCGACGGCCTGACAACGGCACAGGTCAAGGTCCTGACGGTGGCACAGGTTGGCGCTCTGACAACGGATGGTCTTGCTTCGCTCTCGACCGATCAGGTCGCAGTGCTGAGCACGGCCGTGGTCGCCGCGCTGTCCTCGACACAGATCGGCGCTCTGACCAGCGTGCAGATCGGTGCCTTCGACACCAAGCAGCTGGCGGCGCTTTCGCCGGCAGCCGTCGCCGGCCTTGAAACGGCCGACATGGCAACGATCTCGTCGACGGAAATCTCGGCCCTCAACGCTAATGTGTTGTCGAAGCTCTCGACGGACAACATCGCGGCCCTGACGTCCACGCAGCTCGGTGGTCTGACGACCGCACAGGCTGGCGCTCTCGGTACGGCCCAGATCAAGGTGCTCTCGACGGCCCAGATCGACGGCTTGACGACGGCGCAGGTCAAGGTCCTGACGGCGGTACAGGTCGGTGCCCTGACAACGGATGGTCTGGCTTCGCTCTCGACCGATCAGGTCGCAGTGTTGAGCACGGCCGTGGTCGCCGCGCTGTCCTCCACGCAGATCGGCGCTCTGACCAGCGTGCAGCTCGATGCCTTCGATACCAAGCAGCTGGCGGCCCTGTCGCCGGCAGCCGCAGCCGGCCTCGAAACGGCAGACATGGCAACGATCTCGTCGACGGAAATCTCGGCTCTCAACGCGAAGGTGTTGTCGAACCTCTCGACGGCGAACATCGCGGCCCTGACCTCCACCCAGCTCGGCGGTCTGACGACGGCACAGGCCGGTGCCCTCGGTACGGCCCAGATCAAGGTGCTTTCGACGGCCCAGATCGACGGCCTGACGACGGCGGCGGTCAAGGTCCTGACGGCGGCTCAGGTCGGCGCCCTGACAACGGATGGTCTGGCTTCACTCTCCACCGATCAGGTCGCAGCCCTGAACACGGCGGCGATCGCCTCCCTCTCCTCCACGCAGATCGGCGCTCTGAGCAGCGTGCAGCTCGATGCCTTCGATACCAAGCAGCTGGCGGCGCTTTCGTCGGCAGCGGCTGCAGGCCTTGAAACCGTCGACATGGCAACGATCTCATCGACGGAAATCTCGGCTCTCAGCGCCAGGGTGTTGTCGAGCCTCTCGACGGCGAACATCGCGGCCCTGACGTCTACCCAGTTGAGCGGTCTGACGACGGCACAGGCCAGCGCTCTCGGCACGGCTCAGATCAAGGTGCTTTCGACGGCCCAGATCGACGGCCTCACGACGGCGCAGGTCAAGGTTCTGACGGCGGCACAGGTCGGCGCTCTGACGACCGACGGTCTGGCCTCGCTCTCGACCGATCAGGTCGCAGCCCTGGGTACCGGCGCTGTTGCCGCGCTCTCGACCGCGCAGCTGGATGCCATGTCGTCCGACCAGATCGGTGCGCTGACAGCTACCCAGGTGTCTGTGCTTGGCTCGGCAGCGATCGCTGCTCTGTCCTCGCAGGACCTCCTGGCCTTCTCGACGAGCGATATCGCTGCCATCAACCTCCGGGCACTGGCAGGGCTCTCGACGGCGGATATCGGCAACCTGTCGACCACGCAGGTACGGGCCTTCACGACGACCCAGGTCGCCGCGTTCGACACGGAGCAGATGAACGCTATCGTCATCGCCTACCAGCAGATCTAAAACACATACCGCCATTCGGGCTTGTCCCGGATGGCGGTGATCCTTCCAATATCAAGATCCCGCCGGCTGATGCACATGCGTCAGCCGGCGAACGTCGTCTGAAAAACGGTGGCCTACAGCCGGTTCCGCGCAACCCCGTAGGTCAGCGCCAGCGCTCCCACGAGGACGGCACCTTTGATGAAGTCCTGCGTGTAGTAGGGGGCATTCAGCATGGTCAGCCCATTCAGAAGCACGCCGACGAAAACTGCGCCGATGATGGTGCCAAAGACATTGGGACGCCGCAGGCCGAGCACCGCAAAGCCGATCAGCGCGGCGGCGACCGAATCCATGAGGAGGGACGCGCCGGAGGAGACATCGCCGCGACCGACGCGTGCCGCGACGATGATGCCACCGACAGAGGCCAAGGCACCCGAAAGCACATAGGCGATGGTCTTGATACGCGCGGTGTTCGCGCCTGCGAGCCGCGCAGCGATCTCGTTGCCGCCGGTGGCGAAGAGGACGCGGCCGAAGCGGGTCTTTTCGGTGAGGACGAAGAGGACAACGGCGAGCGCCGCCATGATGACGACCGGAATGGGGACGGTTCCCCAAAGACTGGATCGGCCGATCGGGAGGAAAGAAGGATCGACCCGCCCGGTGGCCGTCGTGCCGTCCGGCAGGATGAGGCCGGCCGAAATCGAGCGGCCTGCGGTCGGGATCAGTTGCAAGCCGGTGAGAAGGAACATCGTCGATAGCGTTGCCAGGAGATCGGGCACCCCGAGGCGGACGATGAGCAACGCGTTGAACAGGCCGACGAGAGCCCCGAAAGCGATCACGAGGACCACCGTTTCCGTCGCGTTCAAGCCGAGCACGATCATCGCGTAGCTTGCGGCCATGACGCTGGAAGCGGCGACCGCGCCGACGGACAGGTCGAACTCGCCGATGGCCAGCGTCACGGTGACGCCGGCGCCGATAATGGCGACGACGGAGACGCCCTGCAAAATGCTCATCAGATTGCCGACCGTGAGGAAGGCAGGCTGCGCGACCGCGAAGACTATCAGGAGAACGGCCAACAGCAGGAATACGGCACTGCTACGAACCGCTTCGCGGATCGCGTCCAGACCGGGTAGACGCAATGAGGTGGTGCTGTTCGGGTCAAGGGGAGAGGCGGCGTGTGCCGGGTCCTGCGGGATCATGCGTCTTCCTTTTGTTCGCGAAGTGCCTGCGGCTCGGTGATCTCACCGTGCGCAGCGGTCTCGATCGTGTGGCGGGAGAGGGTGAGGACGCGGTCGGCGACGGCGTGCGCTTCGTCCGGATCCGATGTGGCTATCAGGGTGGCCCGCCCGCGCTGGCTGCGCAGCGCGTCGATGATATCCTGGCGTGCGCCGATATCGACGCCCTGGAAGGGTTCGTCCAGAAGCAGGATGCGGCTGACGGCAGCATCCCAACGGGCGAGAACCACCTTCTGCTGGTTGCCGCCGGACAGCGACCAGACCGAGGCATCGGGACTGCGCGCCTTGATCCCCAGCCGTTCGATGGCCCTCGCGGCCTCGCGGTTTTCCCGTCGTGTGTCGATCAGGCCGGAGGGATACCAGCGGGCCAGATGCGGGAGGCTGATCGTTTCGGCGATGCTCTCGCCCGGCCAGCCAGCCGGCATCAGAGACGAGCGATGGCGATCCTCGGCGGCCATCACGACGCCGGCGGCGATGGCCTCGGCCGGTCCTTTCGGACGGTAGGGCATGCCGGCAAGCGTCATGTTACCGGACGCCAGGGGATAAACGCCGAACAGGGTCGAAAGAAGCCGGCTCTTGCCCGCCCCAAGGACGCCTGTGATGGCGACGATCTCGCCCTCGTGAACCGTCAGGTCGAACGGTAGGCTGTCGGGCAGGAGGGCGGCGCCGTGAAGGTGGAGGAGAGGTTTACCGGGCGCTGCAGCCCCTCGTGTTTCGGCCGCGGGTAGTGGTCGCCCGATCATCGCCTCGATGGCGGCGTCGAAATCGATCGGCCGCGCGAAGCGCCCGACATCGCGTCCGTTACGAAGGACGACGACGCGATCGGCCAGCGCCTGAAGATCGGCCGTGCGGTGGGAGATGTAGAGAATGGCTAGGCCTTGGGCCTTCAATGCCCGCAAGAGCGCGTAAAGCCTCTGGCTTTCCAGCGACGAGAGGCTTGCGGTGGGTTCGTCGAGGATCAGCAGTTCGGCTTTGTTGGAGAGCGCGCGGGCAATGGCTACCATCTGCCGATCTGCTGTGCCGAGATCGCCGAAACGACGGTCGAGAGGTAGGTCGATGCCCGTTCCCTTCAGAAGACGGGCGGCCGATCTGCGGACCGAGGCCGTGGAGAGAAAGAAGGGTTGGCGGCCGTCGATGAAGCAGTCGAGCATCAGCGCGTCGGCAACGGTGAGATCGGGAATGCCAACGACATCCGTCGATTGGTGCACGGTGACCACCCCGGCGCGACCGGCCGCCGCAGGGCTTGCCGGAGCAAAGGGCAGGCCCTTCCAGAGAACGGCGCCGCTATCGGCTCTCTGGACGCCGGAGAGGATCTTGACGAGCGTCGATTTGCCCGCGCCGTTCGCGCCCATCAAAGCAACGATTTCGCCGGCTTCGATGCTGAGCGAGGCAGCGTCCAGGGCGCGTGTGGAGCCGAAAGAGAGGGAAAGCGAACGGATATCGAGAAGCGGCATGACGAGGGTCTCCGGATGTTCGGCAAGGCGTGCCGCACCCATGGACCTCCGACAAGGCGTGCCCCTGTTATAGTCGAGTGAGTTTGTAGAATATTATTGCGTTGGAGCCGGTGTGGCCGCTTTTCGTGCACATTCACGGGGGAGAGCGTCGGTGTTCCGCGTTCTACGTCGGGCACAGCATTTGCAAAATGCATCCGCAAACGCGGAGAATGACGCTATTTATTATCTACCATTATACTAGACTAAATGGCCTGATAGGACAACGCTCGATCCGGCGTCGTTCAACGGGAACCCACGACCATGAAGCCCTTCCTCCGTCTCGCCCTTACAACCGCCACGCTCCCTCTTTTTCTCGTGTTGCCTGCGCAGGCAGCAGGACTTCCCGGCGCGCCCGCACCGTTCGACAAGGGAGGCGCAAAGATCGCCCTGATCAGCTACATCTCCGCCGGAGACTTCTTCCAGGCCTATCAGGCGGGAGCGGAAGCGCAGGCCAAGGCGCTCGGCGTCGATCTCAGGGTGTTCCCCGGCCGCCAGAACGCGAGCGAACAGCGCGAACAGATTCTTCAGGCGATCAACCTCGGTGTCGATGGCATCGTGATCGATCACGGCCTGCCGGAATCGCTGGGCGATGTGGTCGAGCAGGCCTTGAGCAAGAATATCAAGGTGGTCGCTTTCGACGTCAATCTGAACAATCCGAAGATCCCGCAGGTGGAGCAATCCGACCACCGCCTCGCCGAACTCGCTCTCGACAAGGCCATCAAGGACAATGGGACGGCCTTCAAGGCGGGCTACGTTTATGTCGCAGGCTTCGCGCCGCTCGACCGCCGCAACGAGGTCTGGGAAAAGGTGAAGGCGGCAAATCCCGGTATCGAACAGAAGGCGCATTTCGGCAGTGTCAGCGATACCACGGCCGCGACAACCGCAGACCAGGCCAAGGCCGCGCTGCAGGCAAACCCCGATATTACCGTCGTCTTTGCGCCCTATGACGAGTTCGCGCGCGGGGTAAAGCTGGCGCTTGCCGATCTCGGGCGGTCCGACGCGGTGAAGATCTACTCGGCGGATGTCTCCACCGCCGATATCCAGGAGATCACCGAGGCCGGTAGCCCCTGGGTCGCGACGGCTGCGACCAATCCGGCCGTCGTCGGCGCGGTTTCGATCCGCGCGGTGGCGCTGCAGATCGCCGGACAGCCCGTACCGCCCCGGATCGTCGTGGAGCCCTTGCTGATCACGCAGGACGAGCTTCGGGCAGCCGGTGTCCAGACGGTCGAGGACCTCGCCCGGAAGATCCCCGCCTTCTCGACCAGTGCAGCCGTGACGGCCGACTGGATCCCCGCCGCGGCATTCTGAGCCGCCGTCGGAGACTCCTAAAAAGCAACCTCGCAGGAGGAAACGATATGGCAGGAGTAGGACATGTCCTGCGGCTGGAAAGCCTGCGCGATGATCTGGAGACCCGCCTGTTTCTCCACGAGGAGCGGCGTTGCTTCGGCGATGACGACGTGGATGACGGTACGTGGCAGGACTTGAAGGTCCGGATCCGCGATCTCTCGCGGGAGATCAGCGCCTTGCGCCATTGCGCGAGCTGCTAAATCCCCGTGCGAGCTTCAGCCCCTGCCGGAGGTCGGCAGGGGCTTGAGGTCAGAAGCCTTCGAGCACGATCTTGCCGCGCGCCTTGCCGCTTTCGATCACGGCATGCGCTTGTTTCAGGTTCTTGGCATTGATCGGTCGCAGCACCTCCGTCACCGTCGTGCGGATCTTGCCGGCGTCGATCAGGGCAGCGACCTCGGTAAGCAGCTTGCCCTGCTCGTCCATGTCGGGCGTTTCGAAGATCGAGCGGGTGAACATCAGCTCCCAGTGAATGGACACGGCCTTGCGCTTGAAGCCGGTGACATCGAGGCTTTCCGGATCATCGATCAGGCCGAAGCGGCCCTGCGGGGCGATGAGGCTGATGATCTCGGCGAGATGACGGTGCGTTTCCGTGGTGGAGAACACGAAGGCCGGGGCGCCGATGCCGAGCGCGGTTATCTGGTCTGCGAGCGGTTTGCTGTGATCTATGACGTGATGCGCGCCGAGCTCGCGGACCCAATCCCGCGTCTCCGGCCGTGACGCCGTCGCAATGACGGTCAGGCCTGTGAGGGCACGCACGAGCTGGATGGCGATCGATCCGACACCGCCGGCGCCGCCGATGATGAGAATGGCGTCTGCCGCGCCCGCGACCGGCTTGCGCACGTCGAGACGATCGAACAGCATTTCCCACGCCGTGATGGCCGTAAGCGGCAAAGCGGCGGCTTCGGCATTCGATAGAGAGGACGGCTTCCTGCCCACAAGCCGCTCATCGACCAGATGGAATTCGCTGTTTGCGCCCGGCCGCAGCAGGGAGCCGGCATAGTAGACGGCATCGCCAGGCTTGAACCCTGCGACGGCGGCGCCCACCTCCACGACTCGACCGACAGCATCCCAGCCGAGCACTTTATGCGCGCCGGCTTCGGGCGAGACGTTTTTCCGGATCTTCGTATCCACCGGGTTCACCGAGATCGCATCCACGGCGACCAGAAGATCGCGGGGCCCGGGCGTCGGCTTGGAGATTTCGACATCGATGAGCGCGTCGTCGCGCTCGATGGTGCCGGCCTTGGTGTAGGCGACTGCTTTCATGATCAGGTTCCTCGTCTTCTTGCTGCCGGCCCATCCGGTTGCTTCCTGCTTGATATGCGCATACGCTCGACAGAATGGAATACGCACAAAGAGAGTACATAGTGTCGAAAAGGATACCGTCATGGCGAAGGTCCGGCATTCCCGGTTCGACTGCAGCCCCGGCTGCTCGGTGGAAGCAGCGATCGGGTTGATCGACGGCAAGTGGAAATCCGTCATTCTGTTCCATCTCCTGTCGGGCACGCTCCGGTTCAACGAGATCCGCAAGATCATCCCCAACATGACGCAGCGCATGCTGACCAACCAGCTGCGCGAGATGGAGGATGACGGCCTGATCTCGCGCAAGGTCTATGCGCAGGTTCCGCCGAAGGTCGAATACAGCCTGTCGCCGCTCGGCCGGTCGATGGAGCCGGTGCTGCTGGCGCTGAAGCAGTGGGGAGACGCCAATCTCGGCCTCTACGGCAAGCCGAAGATCGCCAACCCCGATGAGGCGGCATCCGCCGACAGCGTTGGGGCCTGAAGAAGGCGCTTTCGAAACCGGTTGAGATCAGGGGACGGAGCGTCTATCTGATGGGCACGCGCAGGCGCGAACGTCCCGACAGAACAAGGCATCCGGCATGACCCTTACCTATCTCGTCACCCATTCCGGTGGCTTCCATGCCGATGAGCTTCTCTCGAGCGTCATCCTGACACGGCTTTATCCCGAGGCGCGGATCGTTCGCAGCCGGGCGCCGGAATGGATCACGGCCGGCGCGGACAGGATCGTCTACGATGTCGGCGGCGCCTATGACGCGGAGACACGCATCTTCGACCATCACCAGCGCGGCGCACCGGTGCGGGACGATGGTCAGCCCTACAGCTCCTTCGGCCTGATCTGGCGGCATTTCGGACAGGACTACCTCCGTGCGTCCAGTGTTCCCGAGGCGCATGTCGCGACGATCCATGCCGCCTTCGACGGCAGCTTCGTCCTGCCGGTCGATCTGGTCGATAACGGCGCGCTCAGCCCCTCGACGGCAGGCCTTCTCGCCGGCCTGACGCTTCCGGCCCTGCTCGAAACGCTGAAGCCTGTCTTCGACGAAGCCGACCCGGACGCGGAAAACCGAAGCTTTCATGCCGCGCTCGCCATTGCGCGCAGCTTCGTAGAGGCCAGCATCGGCAAGTCTGCGGCCAAGCTGCGCGCGGAGGCGCTGGTCATGAGCGCGATCGAGGCGGCAGGGCAGGGGAACATTCTGGAGCTTCCGCTCGGCATGCCCTTCCGTTCGGCGGTGGTGAAGGCCGGCGCCGATCAGCTGCTCTTCGTTGTGCACCCGCGTGACAAGGACTGGTGCGTCACGGGTATTCGCCGCGCGGACGAGGGCTTCGAGCTTCGCGCAGACCTGCCTGCCGCCTGGGCCGGGCTGACGAATGCCGACCTCGAGGCAGCCAGCGGCGTGGCCGGCGCGAGCTTCTGCCACAAGGGCCGCTTCATCGCAGCCGCCCGCACGCGCGAGGCAGCTATGGCTCTGGCGGAGATCGCCGTCGCCGAAGCGCTGGCCGAGAAAGCAAGCGTCGCCGCCGTCGCCTGATCGCGGCGCGATGCAGGGAGGTCCGGAATGAGCGTCGCCTTTACCAAGGAAGAAAGCTTCGAGACGGCATCGGAAACGCTCGTTCCCGACCGTCCGATCTCGGCGCATCCGAACCTCGTGACGCAGGAGGGTTTTGCGGCGCTGGAGGCGCAGTTGGAGCAGGCACGGACCGCCTATACAGCGGCGAACCTGATCGAAGACGTCAACGAGAAGCGCCGGCAGACGGCAACGCCACTGCGGGACCTGCGCTATCTCTCGGCCCGCATCCGCTCCGCGCAGGTCATGCCGGAACCGACGTCCTCGGCCAGCGTCGCCTTTGGCAGCACCGTAACGTTTTCCCGCGATGACGGCCGCGTTCAGACCTACCGGATCGTCGGCGAGGACGAGGCGGATCCGAAGGGCGGGACGATCTCGCATGTCTCGCCGGTGGCGGCCCTTTTGATCGGCAAGGCCGTGGGCGATGTCGTCAGCGTCAATGGTCAGGAGCTGGAGATCGTCGCCATTGCGTGATGTGGCGCGATAATCCTCTTCAAGGATGAGCAGCGTGGCGCAGTGGACCTACGGTAAAAATCTCCGACCCTGGCTCGAAAGCCGGTAAATATTTACTGACAGCGAGTGGACAATGGGGCAAGTTGCTTCGTCCCGTCACCGGCTTTCAGCATCGAGCTTCAGCATCTCATGGTCACCATCAAGGAAATCGCGAAAGCTGTCGGCGTGTCCTCCGCGACGGTGTCCCGCGTCCTGAACTACGATCCCGCTCTTTCGATTTCCGCCGCCAAGCGGCAGGCGATCATCGAGACGGCGGAGGCGCTGAATTACGCCACCCCCCGCAACCGCGCCCGCCAGAGCGAGGCTTTGCAGCAGGAGGCGGCGCAGAACGGAGCCGGTCACCACGGTGGCGCCGAGCCAAGCATCCTTCCTCGGCTCGCCATCGTCCATTTCCTGGAACCGTCCGACGAGGTGGCCGACCCCTATTATGTCGGCGTTCGCCTCGGCATCGAGAACCGGTGTCGCGAGTTGCGCACCGATATCGTCAAGGTCTTCCATTCCGATACCCTGCCGGACGCAGCGCTTCTGGCGGACGTCGCCGGTGTCATCGTCATCGGCAAGCACTCGGACAATGAGATCGCCTGGCTCGACGAGCATTGTCGCCATGTCGTCTTCGCCGATTTCGTGCCATCGTCCGACCGCTTCGACTGTGTGCATAGCGATCTCGTTGCCGCGACACACAAGGTATTGGATACGCTTCATCATCTCGACTATGAGCGGATCGCCTTCATCGGCAGCTACGAGCATCTGAACGGGGAAACCCAGCATTTTGGCGAGCGGCGCTGCAAGGCCTATATCGATTGGCAGACGGCGCGCGGCACCTTCGACACAGAACTTCTGGTGCTCGGCGAGAGTTGCGATTCCGGGCAGAACCTGCGGCTCGAAACCGGCTACGAACTCGCGCGCCAACTCCTGTCCCGGCGCCCGCTACCCGATATCATCCTGACCGCGAACGACAATATGGCGATCGGCACCTACCGCGCCGCGCGCGAGGCTGGCCTGTCGATCCCCGACGACGTGGCGATCGTTTCCTTCAACGATATCCCCGTGGCACAATTCCTGACGCCACCGCTGTCGACCGTGAAGATCCACGGGGAGCATATCGGCGAGACCGCGGTCAACCTGCTGCTCGAGCGGCTAGGCGGTCGCAGCTATGCCAAGATGGTGACGATCCCGACCGAGACGATCTGGCGCGGCAGCTGCCGGGCTCCCGGGGCCCTGTGACCGCAGTCGCAGCAGACCTCTTTTGCAGCGCGATAAATATTTACTAAATTTCTGTTGCCCTTGCGCAAAGTTTAGGAAATACTCTCTCCCAAGACAGGTGGAGCTGTCTCAGCCATCGGGACTTCAGGGAGGAAGACCATGCATTTTCAGCGTATTTCCAAGACCTTCGCAGCCGTTGCTCTGGCGGGCACGAGCTTCTTCGCCACCACCGCGGCCTTTGCCGGCGAGATCACCGTGTGGTGCTGGGACCCCAATTTCAACGTCGCGATCATGAAGGAAGCGGGTGAGCTCTATACCGCGAAACACCCGGAAACCACCTTCAACATCGTCGACTTCGCCAAGGCCGATGTCGAGCAGAAGCTGCAGACGGCGCTGACATCCGGCACCACGGATGCGCTTCCCGATATCGTCCTGATCGAGGACTACGGCGCGCAGAAATACCTACAGTCCTTCCCCGGTGCTTTCGCGCCCATGTCCGATACGGTCGATTATTCCGGCTTCGCGCCCTACAAGGTCAAGCTGATGACGGTGGACGACAAGGTCTACGGTATGCCGTTCGACAGCGGCGTGACGGGCCTCTACTACCGCAAGGATTATCTGGAACAGGCCGGCTTCAAGCCCGCCGACATGCAGGACATCACCTGGGATCGCTTCATCGAGATCGGCAAGGTCGTCGAGGAGAAGACCGGCAAGAAGATGCTTGGTCTCGATATCACCGATGCCGGCTTCACCCGCATCCTCATGCAGTCGGCGGGCCAGTGGTATTTCGATGCCGAAGGCAATCTGAGTATCGAGAACAACACGGCGCTGAAGGCGGCGCTGGAAACGCAGCAGAAGATCCTCAAGGCCAACATCCACAAGCCGGCCGCTGGCTGGACGGACTGGGTCGGCACCTTCACGTCCGGCGATGTCGCAACGGTCACGACCGGCGTCTGGATTACCGGAACGATCAAAGCCCAGGCCGACCAGTCCGGCAAGTGGGGCGTCGCGCCTCTGCCGAGCCTCGGTATCGAGGGGGCGACGCATGCTTCCAACCTCGGCGGCTCCAGCTGGTACGTGGTCGAAAGCTCGTCCGAGAAGAAGGAAGCCATCGACTTCCTCAACGAGGTCTATGCCAAGGATATCTCGTTCTATCAGGACATCCTGACGACGCGTGGCGCCGTGGGCTCGCTGACAGCCGCCCGCACAGGCGATGCCTACATGCTGGCCGATCCGTTCTTCGGCGGCGAAAAGGTGTGGCAAAATTTCGCCGACTGGCTCTCCAAGGTGCCGCCGGTCAATTACGGCATCTTCACCAACGAGGTCGACACCGCCGTGACGGCGCATCTGCCGTCGCTGGCCCAAGGCGCCGACATTCCCACGGTGCTGAAGGAAATTCAGTCGCAGGCCGAAGGCCAGATTCAGTAAGCGGTTCCTCCCAGCCGCGCTGCGGTGTCGCGCCTCCCTCCGGGCGCGGCACCGGCTTATCCCCAGGCCCAGTAGGCCGGGGCTGAAGCGCATTCTTCATCCAACAGGTCCCGGCGGAAACATGGCTCACGCGAAAACAGGTGGCGCCCGAACAAGCGGGCTGAAGCGATATTACGACGTCAACGGCTGGCTGTTCATCGCGCCCGCCATCGGCCTGATCGGCCTGTTCCTCATCTACCCCATCTTCCGCTCGCTCTACCTCTCGTTCTTCTCGGGCAGGGGCATGATGATGAAATTCGCGGGCTTCGGGAACATCACGCGGCTGAGCGGCGATCCGGTGTTTCTAAAGGCGCTGACCAACACGACGATCTTCTTCGTCGTGCAGGTGCCGATCATGATCGTGCTCGCGCTGATGCTCGCCTCGCTGCTGAACACGGACCGCCTGAAGTTCGCCGGCGTCTTCCGCACCGCCATCTTCCTGCCCTGCGTCGCCTCGCTGGTCGCCTATTCCATCCTGTTCAAGAGCATGTTCTCGATCGACGGCGTCATCAATCAGGCGCTTCTTGCGGTCGGCATCATCGGCTCGCCGATCGGCTGGCTGACCGAGCCCTTCTGGGCGAAAGTCCTCGTCATCCTCGCCATCACCTGGCGGTGGACCGGCTACAACATGATCTTCTACCTCGCCGCCCTGCAGAACATCGACCGCTCGATCTACGAGGCCGCCCGCATCGACGGTGTGCCGGCCTGGGCGCGCTTCGTTCACCTCACCATCCCCATGCTGAAGCCGGTGATCCTGTTCACCACCATCATTTCCACCATCGGCACGATCCAGCTGTTCGATGAGGTCTATAATCTGACCGAGGGCAAGGGCGGGCCGGCGGATGCGACGATCACGCTGTCGCTCTACATCTACAATCTCACCTTCCGCTACATGCCGAGCTTCGGCTACGCCGCCACGATCTCCTACGTGATCGTCGTCATGGTAGCGGTGCTGTCCTTCCTGCAATTCTACGCCGCTAGGGAGCGTTCATGACCGCCGTCTCCGCTTCCCGGGCAAGCCGTGCCCTGCCGCGCGCCGCCACGTATGTCGCCCTCTCGGTCGCCGCCTTCGTTTCGGTCTTTCCCTTCATCTGGATGATGATCTCCTCGACCAACACGTCGATCGACATCATCAAGGGCAAGGCGACGTTCGGTAGCGCCTTTTCCACCAATGTCGCGAATTTCTTCGCGCAGGTCGATGTGCCCCTGGTGTTCTGGAACTCGGCCAAGGTGGCGATCCTCGCGACGCTGTTGACCATCGCCGTGTCGTCGCTTGCCGGCTACGGCTTCGAGATGTTCCGCTCCAAGATGCGCGATCGCATCTATTCGCTGGTGCTGCTGACGCTGATGGTGCCGTTTGCAGCGCTCATGATCCCCCTGTTCATGATGATGGGCAAGGCGGGGCTCATCAACACGCACATCGCCATCCTGCTCCCGACAGTCGCTTCCGCCTTCATCATCTTCTACTTCCGCCAGGCAACGAAGGCCTTTCCGACGGAACTTCGGGACGCTGCCAAGGTGGACGGGCTGAAGGAGTGGCATATCTTTCTCTACATCTACGTTCCCGTGATGCGCTCCACCTATGCCGCCGCCTTCGTCATCGTCTTCATGATGAACTGGAACAACTATCTCTGGCCGCTGATCGTTCTCCAGTCGAACGACACGAAGACGATCACCCTCGTCGTCTCGTCGCTGGCCTCCGCCTATTACCCCGACTTCGGCGTGGTCATGATCGGCACGATCCTCGCCACACTTCCAACCCTTCTCGTCTTCTTCGTCATGCAGCGCCAGTTCGTGGCCGGCATGCTCGGTTCTGTGAAATAGGATGTCGACAATGCGTAAGTATGAAAGCTTCAACGGCAACTGGACCTTCAGCGAAGGCTTCGACGCTGCGAAAGCCGGACAGCCGCTGAATGGGGAAACCGTGCGCCTGCCGCACACCGCCGTGGAGCTGCCCTACAACTACTTCGACGAAACCAGCTATCAGAAGGCCTTCACCTACCAGAAGGTGATCGCCTGGGAGGCCGGCTTCGAAGGCCGTGAGGTTTCGCTCGTTTTCGACGGTGCCATGGCCGACAGCGAGGTCTATCTGAACGGCGAGAAAATCGCCTTCCACCGCGACGGTTACACACCCTTCGAAGCGCGGCTGACCGCCGGGCTGAAGCCGGGCGACAACATCGTCACCGTCAAGATCGACGGGTCCGAGAACCCCGAGATCCCGCCCTTCGGCGGCATGATCGACTATCTCTGCTATGCCGGCATCTATCGCGATGTCTGGCTGAAGGTCGCAAGCCCGGTCTCGATCCGCAACATGAAAATCGAAACGCCCGAGGCGTTGTCGGCGAGCACGGTCACGGTTCGCGTCGACCTCGCCAACCCGCAGACCCTGCCGACGACGGGCACGCTCCGCGTCTCGATCGCCGACAAGGCGGGCACTGTGGTCGGCACGGTCACGGCGGATGTCGCAGGCGACAGCACGACGCTCACGATCGACGGCCTCACCGGTCTCGCCCTCTGGGATATCGACAATCCCGTGCTCTACACGCTGACGGCGGAGCTGGAGACCGCATCCGGCACGGATGCCCTGTCGAGCAGATTCGGCTTCCGGACCGCCGAATTCACGGCGGACGGCTTCCTGCTCAACGGCAAGCCGCTCAAGCTGCGCGGGCTCAACCGGCACCAGGCCTGGCCTTATTCCGGCTATGCGATGGGACGGCGGGCGCAGGAGAAGGATGCGGATATCCTGAAATTCGACCTGCGCTGCAACATCGTGCGCACCTCGCATTATCCGCAGGCGAAGAGCTTCATCGAGCGCTGCGACGATATCGGCCTTCTCGTGTTCGAGGAGATCCCAGGCTGGCAGCATATCGGCGACGAGGCCTGGAAGACGGAATCGATCGAGAACGTCCGCCGCATGATCGAGCGCGACTGGAACCACCCCTCCATCATCATCTGGGGCGTGCGCATCAACGAGAGCCAGGACGACCACGACTTCTACGCCGAGACGAACCGTCTGGCGCGTGAACTCGACACCACCCGCCAGACCGGCGGCGTGCGCTTCATCACCAATTCCGAGCTGCTCGAAGACGTTTACACCATGAACGACTTCATCTTGGGCCTGGAGGAGACGCCCGGCAACAATCGCGGTCGCGTGGTGCTGCGCGACCGGGTGGAGACGACGGGGATCACAAAGCCGATCCCCTACATGATCACCGAATATAACGGCCACATGTACCCGACCAAACGCTTCGATCAGGAGCAGCGGCAGGCCGAGCATGTGACGCGGCATCTGTTGATCCTCGACGCGGTCGCCGGTCGCGACGATATCTCCGGCTCCACCGGCTGGTGCATGTTCGACTACAACACGCACAAGGATTTCGGCTCGGGCGACCGCGTCTGCTATCACGGCGTGCTCGACACGTTCCGCGAGCCGAAACTCGCGGCCTATGCCTATTCGTCTCAGGGCGATCCGGAAGGCGGCGTCGTGCTGCAGCCGGTGACATACTGGGCGCGCGGCGAGCGTAACATCGGCGGCGTCCTGCCGCTGATCATCCTGACGAACTGCGACTACCTGGAGATCAAATTCGGCGACTTCGAACCGAAGCGCATCGAGCCGGACCGGGAAACTTATCCGCACCTCGCGCATCCGCCCGTCATTCTCGACATGCGCAATGTCACGCCTTCGGAGTTCGGCACCTGGGGCCGGATCTGGCGTGACGGCGTGATCACCGGTTATGTGGGTGGCAAGGCGGTGAAGACCGTGGTTCTGCCGGCCGATCCGCTGCCGACGACGCTGCAGATCGCGCCGGATGACACGCAACTGCGGGCCGGCGAGAAGGACGCCGTCCGCGTCATCGTCCGCGTGCTCGATCAGGGCGGCAATATCCTGCCCTATTATGAAGAGCCAGTCCGCTTCGCCGTGGACGGTCCCGGCCGCATCATCGGCCCGTCGCTGCAGAGCTTCAAGGGCGGGGTGACCGGCTTCTGGCTGGAGGCTGGCGACACCGCCGGAACGATCACGCTATCGGCGGAGTGCGGCCTGTTCGCAGCCCAGACCGTCACCTTCACCGTCAGCGCATAGGAGCCGGAATGGCCGACGTCACCCTCAAGGACATCCGCAAGACGTTCGGCGTGCTCGACGTCATCAAGGGTGTCGATCTCGACATCAAATCGGGCGAGTTCGTCGTCTTCGTCGGCCCGTCCGGCTGCGGCAAGTCCACGCTGCTACGCATGATCGCCGGGCTGGAGGATATCACCTCCGGCACGCTGGAAATCGGCGGGCAGGTGATGAACGACGTCGATCCCTCCAAGCGTGGGATCGCCATGGTCTTCCAGTCTTACGCACTTTATCCGCATATGACCGTGCGTGAGAACATGGGCTTTGCACTGCGCTTTGCCGGGCAGGACAAGGCGGAGATCGCGCGCCGGGTCGATGCGGCCGCAAAGATCCTCGAGCTCGGGCCGCTGATGGACCGCAAGCCGAAGGCGTTGTCCGGCGGGCAGCGGCAACGCGTCGCCATTGGCCGTGCCATCGTGCGCGAGCCGGACGTGTTCCTCTTCGACGAGCCGTTGTCGAACCTCGATGCGGAGCTTCGTGTCCACATGCGCGTCGAGATCGCCCGGCTGCACAAGGAACTGAACGCCACCATCGTCTACGTCACGCACGATCAGGTGGAGGCGATGACGCTCGCCGACAAGATCGTGGTCTTGCGCGCTGGCATCGTGGAGCAGGTCGGCGCGCCGCTCGATCTCTATGACGATCCCGCAAACCTCTTCGTCGCCGGCTTCATCGGCTCACCGCGCATGAACGTCTTTGCCGGGCGGGTGATCGGCGCCAGCGGCACCACCGCCCTCGTCACGCTCGACGGCTTCGCCGATAAGGAGATTGCAGTGCCCCTGCAGGGTCCGGTGCCCTCGGCCGGCACGCCGATCCGCCTCGGCATTCGCCCGGAGCATTTCACCGATGCGGGCGAAGATAGCCTGTCGATCACCATCGACATGTTCGAGCATCTGGGCGGCGAGACCTTCGCCTATGGCCGCTCGACCTCCGGCGAAACCATCGTCGTCACCACCCGCAACGGCCGCAGCCTGTCGGCCGGCCATGTGCTGAAGGCGGGCTTCGACCCGACGCGAGCCTTGCTGTTTGCGGAAGATGGGAAGCGTATCCGCTAGCGATCACGGACGTCGAATGTTGAAGCGCCGGACCTCTCGCGGGGTTCCAGCGCTTTTCTTTGGGCACGAGGCGGTTTTCAGCGACCTCTCTATGATTCAACGGACCGGATGGCCAGGGGTGCCATCCGGTCCGTCAGCGCGGCGGGGACGGTGTCGTCTCGACCCGGGAGGGAGGTCGCGCGCTATCTCTGTCCGGTCAGGCGGCGCGAACCTTCTTTTCGATGCGCGCCCATTGCGGGATCCACTCGTCATGCGCGATCAGCAGATCGTCCACGAGAGACCAGATCTGGTCGAGATCGAGCTCGGCCGCCGTGTGAGGGTCCATCATTGCGGCATGGTAGAGGTGTTCGCGGTTCTCCGTCATCAGGGCCTGAACCGTGAGTTCCTGCACGTTGATGTTGGTGCGCATCAGGGCG
This sequence comes from Ferranicluibacter rubi, assembly GCF_011603255.1. Taxonomy (GTDB): domain Bacteria; phylum Pseudomonadota; class Alphaproteobacteria; order Rhizobiales; family Rhizobiaceae; genus Ferranicluibacter; species Ferranicluibacter rubi. Next base: position 70,821 of record NZ_JAANCM010000003.1, read on the forward strand.
GTCAGCTGCGGCGGCAGGGCGCCGACGAAGGTCGGCTGGATGCCGTTTTCATCAACCAGGCACGGCACTTCGGCGGCGCAATTGTCGGGCAGCGAGGTGATGCAGCCATTGTTGCGCTGGTTGCCGTAGATGACCGAGGGCTCGCCGGTCCAGACCGAATTGACGATCGAGGACGCGTATTCCTTGGATTGCTTCACTTCGATCTTGTCGGCGGAGATGTAGGCTGCGGCCTGACCCTTCCAGCGTTCGATCTGCTCGACGCAGCGCTTGGGATATTCGTCGAGCGGAATGCCGAACTTTTCGATCAGGTCCTCGCGGCCTTCCTTGATGAAGTAGGGCGTGTATTCGGCAAAGTGCTCCGAGCTTTCGGTGACGAAGTAGCCGAGACGCGTCAGCATTTCGTAGCGCACCTTGTTCGGGCAGCGCGGGTTCCAGGTCGCCTTCGGCGCACGGCCTTCGCGATAGCCGCGCAGGAGATCCGGGTAGAGATCCTTATAGGAACCGTCGGGCTGGCGGTGCTCGAACTTCAGGTAGAAGGCCATGTGGTTGATGCCGGCCGACTTGTAGCGGATTTCCTCGTAGGGGATATCCAGATCCTCGGCGAGTTCCATCGCGGTGCCCTGCACGGAGTGGCAGAGACCGACCTGCTTGATCTTCGGATACTTCTCCGCGATCGCCCAGGTGTTGATGGCCATCGGGTTGACATATTGCAGCAGGATCGCCTCTGGGCAGACCTGCATCATATCCTCGCAGATCGACCAGAGATGCGGCACGGTGCGTAAGCCCCGCATGATGCCACCGACGCCGAGCGTATCGGCAATCGTCTGGCGCAGGCCGTATTTCTTCGGCACTTCGAAGTCGGTGACCGTGCAGGGCTCGAAGCCGCCAATCTGAAAGGCGACGACGACGAAGTTGGCACCATCGAGTGCGCGCTTCTGGCTGGAATGCATCTCGATGGTGGCTTTCGCGCCAAGGGACGAGATCAGCTTGCGGACGATGACTTCGCTTTCCGCCAAGCGTTCGGCATTGATGTCCATCAGTGCGATCTTGGCACCGGAGAGAGCCGGGCGCTGGAGGATGTCGCCGATGATGTTCTTCATGAACGTCGTCGATCCCGCTCCGATGAAGGTGATTTTGGGTTGTCTGGTCATGGGGGCCTCTTTCTGCTCAGGCTGCAACGTTGAAGGCGGCTCGGACGAGCCGTTCGGTGTATTCGGTCTTGGGGTTGGACAGGACCTCGGCGACGGGGCCTTCCTCGACGATCTTTCCTCGCTGCATCACCGCGACCCGGTGGCAGAGCGCGCGCACCACCTTCAGATCGTGGGAGATGAAGAGGTAGGAGAGGCCCCGCTCTTCCTGCAGCTTGCGCAGCAGGTCGATGATCTGGGCCTGGACCGAAAGATCGAGCGCCGAGGTCGGCTCGTCGAGAAGAATGAATTCCGGCTCGAGAGCGATGGCACGGGCAATCGCGATGCGCTGGCGCTGGCCGCCGGAGAACTCGTGCGGAAACCGCCCGAGGATGTTGCCCGGCATACCGGCGCTGGCAAGCGCGTCGTAGATCCGTCCCAGCCGCTCGTCGCGCGTCGCGCCGAGCTTGTTGACGATCAGGCCCTCCTCGATGATCTGGCCGACCGACATGCGCGGGTTGAGCGAGGAGAACGGGTCTTGGAAGACGATCTGCATGCGGGCGCGCAGCGGGCGCATCTCGGTCCGGCCGTAGGACTGGATCGCCTCGCCGTCGAACGTGATCTCGCCGCTGCCGGGGTTCAGCAGCCGGATGAGCGCCTGCCCGAAGGTCGTCTTGCCGGAGCCGCTTTCGCCGACGATGCCCAGAGTCTCGCCGCGCCTCAGCGTGAGGCTCAAATCGTTGACGGCGAGAAGCTCGCTGAAGACCGGTTTGAAGAAACCGCCCGATTTCAGCGTGAAGGCAACGCGAACATTGCGGCCTTCGAGGATCACGGGCGCCTTTTCGGAGATAGGCTTCACCGTGCCGCGCGGCTCGGACGCGAGGAGCTTTGCGGTATAAGGATGGCGCGGATTGGCAAACAGCGCCTCGGTGGTGTTGTGCTCGCGCACCTGGCCGGTGCTCATGACATAGACGTAGTCCGAGAACTGCCGCACGACGGTGAGGTCGTGGGTGATCAGGATCACGGCCATATTCATTTCTCGCTGCAGGGAGCGGATGAGATTGAGGATCTGCGCCTGCACCGTCACGTCGAGCGCCGTCGTCGGCTCGTCGGCGATTAGCACGTCCGGCTTGTTGGAAAGGGCCATGGCAATCATGACGCGCTGGCGCTGGCCGCCTGAAAGCTGGTGCGGATACTGGTTGAGCCGCGCCTCCGGCTCGGGGATCTGGACGTGGCGCAGGAGGTCGAGCGCTTCCGCCATGGCCGCCTTCCGGCTCATGCGGCGGTGGACGAGGATGGCTTCGGCGATCTGCGCGCCGATCGTATAGACCGGATTGAGCGAACTCATCGGCTCCTGAAAGATCATGGAGATCCGGTCGCCGCGCAGCTTCCGCCGGCGGTTTTCCGAGAATTTCAGCACGTCCTCGCCCTTGTAGGCGATGGTGGAGCGGGGGCTTGTCACGGCGCGCTTTGAGAGCAGCCCCATGATGGTACGGGCGGTCACGGACTTGCCGGACCCGCTCTCCCCGACGATGGCGATCGTCTCGCCGCGGTAGAGCTGGAAGGACACGTCCTTCACGGCGCTGACCATGCCGTGCTCCACCTTGAAATCGACCGCAACGTTGCGGGCATCGATGATCGGCGCGTCCGTGTGCTGTGCAAGGTCGCAGCGCTCATCTGGGGCCGTGACGGAGATGTCTGATGTCGTCATGGTCTCGCTCCTCTCAATAGGGGTCGATGGCATCGCGCAAGCCATCGCCGAGTGCGTTGAACGCGAAGACGGTGATCAGCACGATGCCGACGGGCGACAGAATCCAGGGATAGGACCCGATGACGGAATAGGTCGAGGTGTCCTGCAGCATCAGCCCCCAGGAGATCAGCGGCGGCTTGACCGCGAAGCCGAGGAACCCGAGGAAGGATTCAAGGAGCACCACGCTCGGAATGGCCAGCGTCACCGCGACGATCACGTGGCTCATGACATTGGGGAAGATGTGCTGGAGGATGATGCGCCGGTCGCTGGCGCCGACCGCGATGGCGGCACGGACATAGTCGATCCGGGCGAGCGCCAGCGTCTTGCCGCGCACCTCCCGCGACATCTGCGCCCAGCCGAGCGCCGACATGACACCGACCACGAAGACGAGGAACACATGCGTAGGCGCCGTGACCGGGATCAGCGAGGTCAGTGCGAGGTAGAGCGGCAGCTGCGGAAAGGCGAGAACGAGCTCCACGAAACGCTGCATCCAGGCATCGAAGCGGCCGCCGAAATACCCCGAGACCATGCCGACCGTGGTGCCGACGACGGTAACGATGAACACCACGGTCAGGGCAATCGATAACGAGATCCGCGAGCCGTAGAGCATGCGGGAGAGGACATCCCGCCCGAACTTGTCGGTTCCGAGGAAATGGATCGGCGAACCGTCCTGCGTGCCGATCAGGTGGCGATCGAGCGGAATGAGGCCGAGCAGCCGATAGGGCGCGCCCTTGACGAAGAGCCCGATGATCTGCGGGTTGTCGTAATCCGGGCCGATGATCGGCTGGAACGTAACCGGATCGAGTTCGTCCGTTTCCCGCACCGGGTAAACCCGTGGAGGGAAGACGAAGTTGCCGTCCTTGTCGGTGAAGCTCGGCAGTTGCGGCGGCGAGAAGCCCACATTCGTCGCTTTGGGATCGACCGGCGACAGGAAATCCGCAAAAACAGCCGAGAAGAGAAGCAGGCAGACAAGGATCAGGCCGAGCATGCCGGTCCAGGATTTCCTCAGCCGCCGCCAGACGAGCGACATGTAGCTCTCGTTGCGGTGGCGCTCGCCCGTCTGGGGTGCGGCCTCGTGCTGCTCCGCCTCGGATGTCGCGATCGGCAGTGTGGCCTGGGTTTCGAAGCTCATGCGGTGGCCCCTCCCATCTGGCGGACGCGGGGGTCGAGGGCTGCGAGCAGCAGATCGGCGATGATGTTGCCGACGATGAGGGTGGCCGAGAGCACCAGCATGAAGGTGGCGGTGACATAGACATCGCCCACGGCCATGGAGCCGACGATGGCGGGGCCGACGGTCGGCAGGGCGAAGATGATGGCCGTCTCGATCTCACCGGTCAGCATGTAGGGGAGGACGACGCCTTGGTACATGACCAGCGGATGCAGCGCATTGGGCACCGCATGGCGCATGATGACCTTGCGCTCGGAGAGACCCTTGGCGCGGGCGGTTTCGACATATTGCGCGTTCAGCGTGTCGAGCAGATTGCCGCGCATGACCCGCATATTGTAGGCGAGGCCGCCGAAGGTGGCGATGGCGATGACCGGCCAGACGTGTTTCAGGAGGTCCACGAACTTGCCCCAGGACCAGGGGGCGCCGCCGTAGCGGGCCGACTGGAACGAGCCGATCTCGCTGACATTGAAGTGGAACACCATGATGTAGACGATAATCAGCGCCATCAGGAATCGCGGCACCGTCATGCCGAGGAACGAGATGCCCGAAAGCAGCGTATCCACCCAAGTATATTGTCGCGTGGCCGCGAGGATACCGAAGGTGATGCCGATGACGGAGGCAAGGATGTGGCAGACGAGTGCCAGCGCCAAGGTCCGGGGCAGGCGTTCGCCGACCACTTCCGAGACCGGCTTGTTGTAGAACAGGCTGTGGCCGAAATCGCCGCGCGTGACGATGCCCGTGATCCAGTTGACGTATTGGAGGGGCAGCGGCTTATCGAGGCCGTTTGCGATCTTGTAGGCCTGCGCTTGGGCGTCGGCTTCCTCGAAGGACGCGCCGCCCTGGTTGATCGCCTGCGAGCGGATATAATCGCTATAGTCGCCGGGTGGCGCCTGGATGATGGTGAAGGTGACGACGCTCAGGACAAAGAGCACCGGCAGCGCGGAGGCGATCCGCACAAGCAAAAACCTGAGCATGTCGTATCCTTTGGGGAACGGGCCGCCGGACGCGACGCTGCCATGCGCCCGTGCGGTCATTTTTCTCTGCCGCCGGAACGCCCGGCGGCGGTGATGTCAAAGGGCCGTGCTCCGATCAGTTGATCGGACCGGACCACGATCAGTTGATCGGGCCGGGATCTCCGGGCTTGCCGGGAAGCTGCTGCTTGAACAGTTCGTAATCGCCCTGCTTGTCGGCGCTGACGAAGACGCGTTCGCGCAGGATCGTATCTTCAGCCCAGTTGAACATGTAGATCGGTGCGCCCGGGGGAATGTTGGAGAAGCGCTTGTTGATGATAAGCGCCCCCGGATACTCCGTCAGGCCGACCGTATCGACGTTCTCGGTCGCGATCTTCTGATACTTCTTCATCAGGTCCTGCCGTTCGGCATTGTCATTGGACGCGATGAAGCTGTTGACGGCCGCGACCATTTCCTTTTCGAACGGCATCAGATCAACCGTTCCGTCCGGTCCGGCACGGTGATGCCAGCTGGTGCGCGGGCCGACCGGGGCCAGCTGCGGCGTGTTCTGGACCACGGAGGAGATCTCCGAGGTATGGCGCATCAGCGTCCAGTCGAACCGGCCGGCATCGCGCGCCGCATCGCGTTTGACGCCGTCGAGCGAGTTGAGCGTGACCTTGATGCCCAGCTGCTCCATCTGCCCGATTATGCCTTCAGCCAGATTGCGATCCGTACCGTAGTCGGAGGTCGAGAGAAGCACGATCTGCACGTCATCACCGCCCGCGGTGCCCGCGGGGAAGTTGACGAAGCCGTTGCCTTCCGTGTCCTTCAGACCGATTTTCTCCAGGAGCGCCTTGGCGCCCTCCAGATCGAAGGGATAGTAGACGGTCGACTGTCGGTCGTAGAAGCTGGTGCCGGACGAGATGCCGCCGGGATAAATCGAGGTGAATGGCCCCTTCACGAGGCTGTCGCCGATCTTCTTGCGATCGACCGCCATGGTGATCGCCTTGCGGAAATCGGGATTGCGGTTGAGCTCGCGCACGGCCTTGGTCCGCTCGTCCGGGTCGCCCCAGCCATTGGCCGAGAAGTTCATGTGCAGGTTATAGCCGATAAGGCGCGCGCCGAAGGCGAGACGGGCAGGGGCACTTTCCTGTGCCGCACGCTTCAGGCTCTCGACAAAATTTTCCGGCTGCTCGAGGTTCGAGAAATCGCCGGAGCCGGCAATCGCCTGCACGTCGCGGTCGGCCCAAGTCGAGAGCTTGTAATGCAGCTCGTTGACGTAAGGCAGCTGGTGGCCGGCTTCGTCAACCTTCCAGTAATAGGGATTGCGACGCAGCACGATCATGTCGTCCGGCCTGTAGGAGACGGGGACCCAGGCACCCATGACCGGGATGTTCATGTACTGGGCGGGGAAGCCGTTCTTGTACTGGTCGTAGGTGAAGTCCTTGTTGTACTTCGGATGCTTGGTTTTCAGGATATGCGCCGGGCCCGGGCAGAAGGTGCCATAGGCCATGGCGAAAAGGTGCTGGCGAGGGAAGGCTTCCTTGAAGGTCCACTCGACCGTGTAGGCATCGATGGCTTTCAGTGTCGTGCCTTCGCCGAACGTCTCAGGCGAAGCGCCGTTGAGCGGCGTTACATTGGGATCGACCACATTGTCGTTCCAGTAGAACATGACGTCGTCGGAGGTGAACTCGACGCCGTCGGACCATTTCGCGCCTTCGACGAGATGCATGGTCAGCTTGTGGCCGTCCTGCGACCACTCCCAGCTTCGCGCGAGGTTCGGCAGCGGCTCGACGTCGGTCGCTTCGACCTGAAACAGCGGTGCGGTGCGCGTCAGGCACTCCGACATGGCGATGTCGATGCCGCCCCAGCCCTGTGTCTGGCCCGCCGAATAGTTCCAGCCTTCCGGCCGTCCGCCGATGACATGGCGCAGGGTATCGCCATAGACGCCGATGCCGTCCGGCATATTGCCGGTCTTGTAGACCAGCGGCTCCTTCGGCAGGCGCTGTTCGACCGGCGGAAGCTTGCCGGTCGCGACGAACTTTTCCGTCACCCAGTCCGGCTCGCTGTATTTCGGCAGCGCCTTGAACTCGAGAATCGAGTCGCGCGGCACATAGGTGATCTTGCCTTGCCCCGGAAAGGGCGGCGCTTCCGGCGCGACGGTCGGCTCGGAGGCCGAGGCGGTCATTGCGAAGGCGGATACGCCGAGCATCAGCGCGGCGACGGCCCTCAAATGGCGGTTCGATGTCATGGTCCTGTCTCTCCCTCAATCTCTGCCGGTCCGGTTTCCCCGGCTGCGGCACTCCTCCGGAACAAGCCGGTCCGCCTCTCCTCCAGAAGCGGGCCGTCTCATGGTCAAGCCGTTGTTAGCTCGCAGCCCGCAGTTCGGCCTTCTCGGCCCTCAACTCCTCGATGGAGCGGACTTCGCGGCGGGCGACGCCCTTCCAGTCGCGGGTCTTCACCGTAGCATGCTTCAGGCGTTCGCGGGCTTCCGGAACGGCGTGCGCATATTGCGGCAGCCATTCGGCCTGGGCGACGACCATCTCGTCCACCATCTGCCAGACCTCGTCCGGCGTGCAGATCGCGCCGACCAGCGGGTCGTGCAGCACGGCAAGCTTCAGGAGATCGATATCGCCGGATATGGCGGCATGGACGGACATGCGCTGCACGTTGATCGAGGCTATGCAGGTTGCCGCGCAGGCTTCCGGCAGCGTGATGCCGGCGACCATGTTGATGCCGAAGCGATCGACGAAGCCGGGCGACTCGATGATGGCATCGGCCGGAAGATTGGTGATGACGCCATTGTTCTTGACGTTGAAGTGCCCACGATAGACACGGCCCGTTTCCAGCGCCTCAAGAATATGGCTGGCATGTTCGTTGGAACGCTTGGCCGGATCGAGCGGCTTGCCGGCGCTTTCCAGAAACTGCGGAAATTCGGTTTCGAACCAGTTGCGCGTTTCCGTGGAGTAGCGCAGATAGCCGCCGGTCTCGCCGTGGATCCAGTCGGACATGTCGATCCAGCGGGTGATTTCCTCCGGCCGCTTGCGATACCATGGCAGGTACTCGGACAGATGACCGTTGCTCTCTGTGGAGTAGACGCCGAAGCGCTTGAGGACGTCGATGCGCAGCTTTTCCTGCTGCGAGAACACGGGATGCGCTTCGAAGGCGGCGACCAGCTCGTCCTTGCCGATCTTGCGGCCCTTCAGGCGAATATCCGTGAACCAGGTCTGGTGGTTGATGCCCGAGCAGATGAAGTCAAGTTCGCCGTCCTCGGCACCGAGGATTTCGGCGATCTGCTCGCCGCCATGCTGGACGCCGTGGCAGAGGCCGATCGTGTCCACCTTGCCGTATTCGATCGCAGCCCAGGTGTTCATGGCCATGGGGTTGGCATAGTTCAGGAACTTCGCGCCGGGTTCGGCAAGCTCGCGGATGTCCTTGCAGAAGTCGAGAATGACGGGAATGTTGCGCTGGCCGTAGAGAATGCCGCCGGCGCAGATCGTGTCGCCGACGCACTGATCGACGCCGTATTTCAGGGGAATGCGGATATCGTCCGCATAAGCGCCGAGACCGCCGACGCGGACGCAGCTGATCACATAGCGCGCACCTTCGATGGCCTTTCGGCGATCCGTCGTTGCTGTCACCTTGGTTGGCAGGCGGTTGGCTTCGACGATGCGGTCGAGGATCGTCTTGATCATCGAGAGGTTCTGCTCGCTGATGTCGGTCAGTGCGACCTCGATCTCGGCGAATTCCGGTACGGACAGGATGTCCGTGAAAAGCTTCTTTGTGAAGCCGACGCTGCCTGCGCCGATGATGGCGATCTTGAAGCTGCTCATGGCGGTCTCTATCCTCCGAATGGGTCTTGTCGTTCAGCCGGGTAAAATCGCGCGGTGCAGGCCAGGCGTGAAGCCATTCAGGCTTCCCGTTCGGCTGTCATTTGGCGCTCTGTACTCTCCCGGTATTGCTCCCTTGGGCGGCATTATGCGTATAATATCGAAGCGTGATAGAGAGGGATTGTGCTTTCATGGGTAATTCTATGCTGCAAAGATTGATGGCCAGCGGGCCTTGCATGAGGACCGTTTCCCTGCCACGCGGTCGGCATCGGCTGCACACCATGCCGACGAGCACCGGTTACGAGATCCGCGAAAAACCCAACTACGACTGGGACGGGCGCAAGCGCGGACAGACGCCGTTCACGGTTTTGCAACACACGATCTCCGGCGCCGGCAACCTGCGTTATGACGGGCGCGCCTACCGCGTGATACCCGGCGAAACCCTGCTGGTCACCGTGCCGGACAATCATCGCTATTGGCTGGAACCCGGCGGGCGGTGGGAGTTCTTCTGGATTTCCATGAATGGCGAGGAGGCGATGCGCCTGCACCAGGCCATTCTCTCCGCCAACGGACCTATCCTGTTGCTCCAGCCGGAAACGATCGAGCACCTTGCCGATTGCAGCTACCGGCTGATCCATGACGGCGGGGAAATGCCAGGACGGGCCTCGGCCATCGCCTATGAGGCGGCGATGGCGCTTTACGACGATGTCTTCGGGGCGCATCCGGTGTTCGGGCAGGAATATCGCACGATGCAGCATGTCCTGAACCATATCGCCGACAATCTGGAGAAGCCGCTGCCGGTGGAGGAGCTCGCGCGCGTATCCGGGCTCAGCCGCGCGCATTTCTCCCGCGTCTTCAGCGCCACAGAGGGCATGCCGCCGGCAGAATTCGTGATGCGCAAGCGGCTGCAACGCGCTGCCAAGCTGTTGACGCAAGCTGCCAACCTTTCGGTCAAAGAGATCTCGCTGATGTCGGGCTTCGAGGAGCCCAATTACTTCGCCAAGGTCTTCCGCCGGCATTTCGGTGCAAGCCCGACGGAATTTCGCACGACAGGCATGTATGCAAGCGTTGTCGAGCCGCGGGGCGTGTCGGAGGAGGGCGCCTGACCCATCAGGGCGAACGCCGAGATCATATAAGTCTTACAGATTTCCTAACCTCTGCAAATCCGAGGCATGCGGCTCTTGCATACGTCACCTGAGGCTTTCGCGCTGGTCGATGTTGCGGTGCACGCGTATAAAGGTCTCAACACAGCGAAAGAGACGAAACAAGGGTTTCGCCAACGCTGGAGACCTTGGAAAGGGGATCATCATGAACGTAGCACGCTCCTTCAATAACTGGCGCAAGTATCGTCAGACGGTGACCGAACTCGGCCGCATGTCGACGCGCGAACTCAACGACCTCGGCATCTCCCGCTCCGAGATCACCAGCGTCGCCCGCGCTGCCATCCGCTAAGTCCGGGACTGGGGTTTCCGCTTAAGTGGAAGCTGCACGGATCATCTTGCTTCACGCCCGCGATTGCCGCGGGCGTTTTGCGTTTTGGGCATCGTCAGGGGTCAAAAATGAATTCTGGCCTTACGCATGGTGTGGCGCGATCTGCGCAACGATGAGGTTCGACAATGCATCGACCAGCGCTGCGTCGGCGCCACGTCTCTGCACCAACACGAATTCCACATCCGCAAGCGGCGGAAGACGATCTGCCGAGACCTCGCGCAGGCCGCTTGGCGCCATGCTGCGGGGCTGGACCAGAAACCCCATGCCCGCCCGCGCTGCGGCCGTCAGCCCGCTCAGACTGCCGCAGGTGCAGACGATCCGCCAAGGCATGCGTGCCGCGTCAAGCGCCTCCTGCGCGATGCGCCGCGTGATCGAGGGTGGGGGGAAGGCGATGAGCGGCAAGGCGTTTCCGCGGGACAGCAGGAGATCAGGGTCCTGTGCAAGCCAGACGAGCGGCTCGCGATAGAGTAGCCGCCCATGCGTTTCGCCGATGTGACGCTTGGCGAGCACCAGATCGAGATCGCCGGCATCCTGCATCTGATTGAGCACGGCACTGAGGGCAACTGTCATTTCGAGATCCACCAGCGGATAGAGGCGGATGAAGTCCGCAAGGATCGCCGTCAGGCGGCTGGCCACGACATCCTCCGAAACGCCGAGCCGCAACCGCCCGCGCAACCGGTTCTCACCAAAGAGCGCCGCGACCTTGCCATTCAGATCGAGCATGCCGCGGGCGTGGCCGAGAAGCGCTTCTCCCTCCGCCGTCAGCCGCACCTGGTGCGTATCGCGGAACACCAGTTGTCGCCCAAGCGCTTTTTCCAGTCTCTGGATATGCTGTGTGACCGTAGACTGACCGATGCCGAGACGCAGAGCCGTCTCCGTGAAGCTCCCGGTTTGCTCAAGCATGACGAAGCTGGCGAGATGGGTGAGGTTGAGCACGGTTATCGGACTTTATAATGACTGTTAGTGTTTGCATCTTGAAACATGATAAGCGATGACGCGACGCAACTTCAAGGCAAGACCTGTCCCCAGAGCCATCAAGGGATCACCACCATGCGCCGCTACCTGCCCGATACCTTCACCGTCCTCCTCGTCTGCACCGTCATTCTTGCGTCGCTCCTGCCGATCCATGGCCGATATGCTGACGTGTTCGATATCGCGACGGACATTGCGATCGGGCTCCTGTTCTTCCTCCATGGCGCGCGCCTGTCGCGCGATACCGTGGTGGCGGGCGCGCTGCACTGGCGGCTGCACCTGACGATCCTTCTGACGACGTTCTGCATATTCCCGCTTCTGGGCCTTGCCATCGGCCTCATCCCCACGTCGGTTCTCGCCGCCCCGCTCTATACCGGCATTCTCTTCCTCTGCGTCCTGCCCTCGACGGTCCAGTCCTCGATCGCATTCACTTCGATGGCCGGCGGCAATGTGCCCGCAGCCATCGTCGCGGCCTCCGGCTCCAATATCTTCGGCATGTTCCTGACGCCGCTGCTGACGGGCCTCGTCCTGTCCACCACGGGCGGCGGCGGGTTTTCCTGGGAGGCGCTGCAGAGCATTCTTCTGCAGCTGATGCTGCCCTTCGTCGTCGGGCAGATCCTGCAGCCCTGGATCGGCAACTGGATCCGCTCGCGCAAGAAACTCCTGATGCCCGTCGATCGCGGCTCCATCCTGATGGTCGTCTACCTCGCGTTCTCCGAGGCTGTCATGGAAGGGCTGTGGCACACGTTCTCGCTCGGCGATATCGCCGCCGTCATTCTCGTTGATATGGCGCTCCTGGCCACTGTCCTCTGCATCACCATGTTCGGCAGCCGCCTTCTCGGCTTCTCAAAGGAAGACGAGATCACCATCACCTTCTGTGGATCGAAGAAGTCGCTGGCCAGCGGCGTGCCCATGGCCAATGCCATCTTCGGCAACGCTTCTTCCTCCGTCGGTGCCATCGTGCTGCCGCTGATGCTGTTCCATCAGATCCAGCTCATGGCTTGCGCCGTGATCGCCCAGAAATATGCAGCGCGACTGAAGGACAAGGCGGAGGTAAAGCCGCTCGCCGCCTGAAGTGGTTTTGAGGAGGCTATCTGTAAGCGGGTATGCACGATGAGGCGAAGAAACTGTTCGCATGTGCGAATGCTGGTGCGCACGTAAACCATCGTTTAAAATTCACGCCGTATGGTGCCGTCATTCGTTGTTCGTATGGCTTGAGGCATTTTGTGAAACACATTCCGATCATTGGCAAATTTTTGAGCCTGATGGGCGTCTTCGCGCTCTTCTCCCTGGGGGTTGCGTTCTACTCGGGCGATCGGATCATGAGAACCGATGACGCCTATTCCGCGCTGCTGGCCCAACAGTCGAAGGCCGCCACGGAACTCGCTCTTGCCAACCAGGCATTCCAGACCGCACGGGCTGCGGCCGGCACGCTGATGATCGTCACCACCGAGGCGGCGAAGGCAGCGGCAACGGCCGAGCTTCAGGCTGCCAAAACGCAGTTCGGCACAGAAATGGACGCGGCACTGGCTGCAACGCCCGAGAACGCACGAATCTCCGAACTGAAGACCAAAGGCCTGTCCATCCTCAATGAGGCCTGCGGCAATGCCTTTACGCGCGCGGCGGGTGCACGGGGCTCGCAGGATCGCCTGAGCGCGCAGGGCGCCTTCCTGCGGGAATGCGAGACGCAGTTCGCCCCCATGAGCCAAGCCATGGCGGAGGAAACCAACGAGCTCCTCGTCATTGCCAATACGGAGAGCGACGTGCTGACGACCGGATCGATCCACACCTACTGGGTGACGATCGCCTTGGTTGTCGTGGGAACGCTGACCGTCATCCTCGCGGCATTCTTCGCTATCCGGGCCTGGCTTGTGCAGCCAATCGATGCGCTGGGTAGCGTCATGCAGCGGCTGGCAACAGGCGACCTCGACGCCGATGTCATCGGAACCGATCGCCGCGACGAAGTGGGCGGCATGGCGCGCGCCGTGGAAGTGTTCAAGGAAAACGGCTTGAAGGCGCGTGCGCTGGAAACGGAAGCCGTGCAGCAGCGATCGCTGAGCGAAGGCGAGCGGCGGCGCCAGGTCGAACTGGAGCGGGAGCGTGCCGAAGCCATGGCGCAGGCAACCAGCGGGCTCGCCAAGGGTCTGACGCATCTTGCTTCCGGCGATCTCAGTTTCCAGCTCACCGAGCGCTTCGCCGACGACTTCGAGACGTTGCGTACGGACTTCAACCGGGCCGTCGAGCAGCTTCGCGACACGCTGAGCGCGGTTGCGGACGCCACCGGCTCGATCGACAGCGGTTCGCGTGAGATCAGTCAGAGCGCCGACGACCTGTCGCGCCGGACCGAACAGCAGGCAGCCTCGCTCGAGGAAACCGCAGCGGCTCTCGATGAAATCACCGCCAACGTCGCCAACTCCTCCAAGCGCGCGGACGAAGCCCGGACGATTGCCGTGCAGGCCAACGACAGCGCTCGCCAGTCCGGCGCCGTGGTCACCAGCGCGGTCGATGCGATGAGCAAGATCGAACAGTCTTCCAACCAGATTTCCTCGATCATCGGCGTCATCGACGAAATCGCCTTCCAGACGAACCTGCTGGCCCTGAACGCCGGTGTGGAAGCCGCCCGTGCCGGGGAAGCCGGCAAGGGCTTCGCGGTGGTCGCGCAGGAAGTGCGTGAACTCGCCCAACGCTCGGCCAAAGCTGCCAAGGAAATCAAGGACCTGATCCGCAATTCTTCAGGCGAAGTGCAAAGCGGCGTCCAGCTGGTCAGCCAGACAGGCGAAGCGTTGAAGACGATCGAGACCTACATCGTCACGATCAACCAGCACATGGATGCGATCGCGACCTCATCGCGCGAACAGTCGGTCGGCCTCGCCGAGGTCAACACGGCCGTCAACCAGATGGATCAGGTGACGCAGCAGAACGCGGCGATGGTGGAAGAGGCCAATGCGGCCGGTGCCACGCTCGCCACCGAAGCTGCACGGCTGAAGGATCTGGTCGCGCGCTTCCAGTTCGGCGGCGCATCGGCATCCTATGCGTCGGCAGCGCCGTCGCAGCCGGCACCCCGCGTCAAGACACCGAGCCGGCCCGCGCTCGCGACAGCCACACGCGCCGTTCCCGTCGCGTCTCCGGCCCGCAAGATGGCGAACACGCTCGCACGTGCGTTCTCCGGCGGTTCCGCCAGTGCCGCACCGGCCGCAGCCGCGGCACAGGACAATTGGGAAGAGTTCTGATTAACGCGGCTATCCTGCCCCGTCATGAAGAGAGGCCCTCGGCGAAACCGGGGGCCTTTTTCTATGGGGAGGCATCCACCGGCTTCATGCCGAGAACGAGGGTCGGCCAGAATTCCGATATGGTGGGATGGATCGGTACGGCCCAGCGCAGGTCGTCGTAGTGTGCGCCGACATTCATCATGTCGAGTACGCCATGAATGGCCTCGTCGCCACCCGTGCCGAGAATGGCAGCGCCCAGGATCTCGCGCGTGTCCGCATCGGCGATGATCTTCATCAGCCCTTGCGTCTCCCCTTTCTCGACGGCCCGTCCGACGCGCGCCATCGGCAGACGTCCGACGAGGATCCGCCTGCCGGAGGCGCTGGCCTCCCGTTCGCTCATTCCGACACGGCCGAGTGGCGGGTCGATGTAAAGCGCATAGCCTGGCAGGCGGTCGGAAACCTTGCGGGTCTCGCCATCCAGCAGGTTCGCCGCGATGATTTCAAAATCATTGTACGCCGTATGGGTGAAGGCGCCGCGGCCGTTGCAGTCGCCCATTGCCCAGATGCCGGGCGCGCTGGTGGCGAGCGCGTCATCGACGATGATGTAGCCGCGTTCATCCAGAGCAACACCGGCGGCGTCGAGCCCGAGATCATCCGTGTTGGGTTTACGCCCCGTGGCGAGCAAGATGTCGGAGCCGCGAATGTCTGGCTCGCCCTTCGTGCAGTTCACACCAACGATGACGTCTTCGCCGTCGCGGGAAAAGCGGATGCACTCTGCTGCGGTTCGAACCGCGATGCCTTCGCCCTCCAGCACCGCTTGGATCGCGTCCGATATTTCCTCGTCTTCTCGCGCGACGAGTCGAGGCCCTTTTTCGACAATGGTCACCTCGGCTCCAAAGCGATGGTACATCTGGGCGAATTCCAGACCGATATAGCTGCCACCGACGATAATGAGGTGTTTCGGCACACGCTCTAGCATGACGATGTCGCTGTTGGTCATAAAGGGAACGTCATGGATTCCGGGGAAATCCGGGATGGCGGCCCGGCCGCCGACATTGATGAAGATCTGCGGCGCGAACAGGCGCTCGTCGCCGACACGTACCGTCGTGCGATCCTCGAACCGCGCATGGCCGCGGATCAGGGTGCAGTTTTCAAGCCCCTCCAGCCATCGCTCGTTGCTCATGCGGCTGTCGAGCGTGATCTTGTGCGACCGGCGGAATACGGAGGGCATGTCGATCGTCACGTCTCCGCCGATGACGACGCCAAAATCCGCGGCGCGCCGGGCGATATGGGCGGCGTGAGCACTGGCGACGAGCGCCTTGGTCGGCTTGCACCCGGTGTTGACGCAGGTTCCGCCGACATGCTTGCGCTCGATGATGGCGACGGAGCGCCCGGCGGCGGACAGGCGAGCGGCGAGCGACGGGCCGGCCTGTCCGGCACCGATGATGATCGCGTCGAACGTTCTCATGCAGGGATCGGCATGGACGCCGAGACGGGCAGGGCGCTCATGATGAGAAACGCTCCGATGATGGCGATAGCGTCCTCGACAAAGGCTGCCGGCCGATCGCGGCCGAAACTTGCTGCGAGGCGGGCCCGCAGAGCGGCTCCACCGAGGGTGCCGGCGATGGCGCCGAGGAGACCGGCAACGAGGCAGATCAACCAGCCGCCGGAGGGCGTTCCGATGATCGCACCGCAGAGCGCGCCGACCACGACGCGGGTGGCGAACTGTACCGGCACCTTGCGGCTTGGCGTTGTCGGCAACTGGTCGGTGACGTATTCGCCGATTGCCAGGACGGTGAGGAGTCCGGCCGCCCAGATCGAGCTCATGAAGGATGCCCAGGAGCCGGAGAGATCGATCCATCCGAGCGTAGCGGCCCAGGCAATGGCTGCCGGCGCGGTCATGGCGCGCAGGCCGGCGATGACGCCGATCAGGAATGCAAGAAACAAGAGCATGAAACCTCCAAGGCCGGATCGGCATTCGCAATGCAATCACAGACTGACATTGTGGACAAGGGCCATGCGTAGCTGCGCTGTTCTACTGATGAAGCGCCACACGGTCGTGCCCTTCGATTTCTGCATAGCTGCACTGCAACATTGCCTCTCGTAAGGGCAGGCGTCTCGGCGTAAATATTATCTCAACGAAGCGATGCACCTCCTCCCGCGTCCCTTCGTAGTTCGAACGCTCCCCTCCTCCTCCCAGGATCGTTCGAAGGAATGGCGACATCCTCCTCCCAGTCGCTGTTCGGTTCTTATCGAAAAGCCTGCCGCACCTCCTCCCGCGGCAGGCTTTTTCGTTTTGAGCCTATTGCTTGCTGCTCCCCAAGTGCCGAGAGACCTACAGACCGAGATCGAGCTGCGGTTCCTCGCTCGTGTCGGGACTCGCGCCGTTCGTCGTCAGCGATGACAGCGTTACGCCGAGAAGCCGCACAGGCCGGCGAAAGGGATGGACCGTCGCCAGCAACTGGTCGGCGACCTCAAGAACATCATCGATACGAGCAAAGTTCGCCGCCAGCGTTCGCGCGCGCGTCGCCTGCGTGAAATCCGCGTATTTGATCTTCACCGTCACCGTTTTGCCGGTGATGTCATGCGCCTCGCAGTACCGCCAGACCTTCTCCGCCAGCGGGCGCAGTTCGGCCTCGGCGAGGACGAGGTCGGATATGTCCTCGCTAAAGGTGTCCTCGGCGCCGACCGACTTGCGAATACGGTCCGGCCGCACGCGCCGCTCGTCGATGCCGCGCGCGATCCCGTGGAAATACGCGCCGGATTTGCCGAAATGCTGCTGGAGATAGGCGAGCGGCTTCGTTTTGAGATCAAGGCCCGTCTCGATGCCGTGCTTCTTCATCCGCTCGGCCGTGGCCGGGCCCACGCCGTGGAATTTCTTGACCGGCAGGGCCTCCACGAAGGCCGGGCCGTTCTTCGGCGTGATGACGAATTGACCATTGGGCTTGCGCTGGTCCGACGCCATCTTGGCGAGGAACTTGTTATAGCTGATGCCCGCCGAGGCCGTGAGACCGGTGGCGGCGAAGATCCGGGCGCGGATCTCGGCGGCGATCTCGGTTGCGATCTCCATGCCTTTCAGGTTTTCCGTTACATCGAGATAGGCCTCGTCCAGCGATAGAGGCTCGATCAGAGGCGTGTATTCCGCAAAGATCTCCCGGATCTGCTGCGACACGGCGCGGTAGACCTCGAAACGCGGTTTGACGAAGATCAAGTCCGGGCATTTGCGCTTGGCGGTGACGGACGCCATGGCGGAATGCACGCCGAACACTCGGGCTTCGTAGCTCGCTGCCGCCACCACGCCCCGTGCAGCCGATCCGCCGACGGCAAGGGGCTTGCCGCGAAGCTCCGGGTTGTCCCGCTGCTCGACCGAGGCATAGAAGGCGTCCATATCGACATGGATGATTTTGCGCACCGGGGCATCCCGTGGCTCCACGCTTTCCCCCGGTACAGCATCGGGAACGGGTGCGGCCAGCGCTTCTGCCAGATCCTGAGCCTCGCGGGCCGCCGCTCTTGCTGCCGTTTCCGGCCTATCGGAAGCGCCCGTCTGCACGGCCTAGCTCCACATGCCGCGCATGCGGGCGGCGACGTCGATGCGGATTTCCCGCGCGCTGCGTTCCGAGGCGGAGGCTGATACCAGCGGCCAGGTCGCGCTCTCGAAGAACTGGAGCAGCGTCGCTGGAATGAAGCGGGTTCGCGCGGCATAGACATGCCGATCGCCCTGCGGGTTCTGCCCGTGGGTGAAAAAGCGCTGCGGCGTGATCAGCGCCAGACTGTCTTTCGCGCGCGTCATGCCGACATAGAGAAGGCGGCGCTCCTCCTCGATTTCCTGCGTCGTCCCGGTTCCCAAATCGGACGGGATGCAGCCATCGACCACGTTCAGCATGAAGACGGACCGCCATTCCTGCCCCTTGGCGGAGTGGATGGTCGAGAGGATGAGATAATCCTCGTCCAACAGCGGCACGCCGGCCTGGTCGCTTGTGGCATCCGGAGGATCGAGCGTCAGTTCGGTCAGGAAGCGCTCACGCGAGGCATAGCCGGTGGCGATCTGCTCCAGTTGCAGGAGGTCCGCCTTGCGCGTTTCGGCGTCCTCGTGGATGCGGTCGAGATGCGGCTCGTACCACATCCGTGCGAGACCGATCTCCGCCGGCCAGCCCGGGCCGGACTTTCGCAGGCTTTCTAGCATGGTGACGAAGCGGCTCCAGTCGTCACCGGCACGGGGCGGAGCGGGGATTTCGGCCAGGGCTGCGAGCGGCTCGGGATCGGCCGCGATCGCATCGAGGATCTTGCCCGCCGTCTGCGGGCCGACGCCCGGCAGCATCTGCAGCAGCCGGAAGCCCGCCACCCGGTCGCGCGGGTTCTGCGCGAACCGCAGCACGGCCAGCATGTCCTTCACATGCGCGCTATCGAGAAATTTCAAACCGCCGAACTTCACGAAGGGAATATTGCGCCGCGTCAGTTCGACTTCAAGCGGCCCGCTGTGGTTCGACGAGCGGAACAGCACGGCCTGCTGCTTCAGCGTCATGCCGGTTTCGCGGTTCGCCAAAACCTGTTCGACGATGAAGGCGGCCTGATCCGTCTCATCTTTCACCGTCACCAGCTTCGGCCGCTCGGCCGACTGGCGCTCCGTCCAGAGATTCTTGGTGAACCGTTCCCGCGCGAGATCGATGACGCCATTGGCGGCGGCGAGAATGGTCTGGGTCGAACGATAATTGCGGTCGAGCGTGATCACATCCGCCGCCGGGCTGAAGGAGGCGGGGAAATCGAGGATGTTGCGAACGGTGGCGGCGCGAAAGGCGTAGATGGATTGTGCGTCGTCGCCGACCACGGTCAGGCCGCGACCGCCGGGCTTCAGCGCCATCAGCACCGAGGCCTGCAGCCGGTTCGTATCCTGATACTCGTCCACCATCACATGGTCGAAACGATCCCCGATATCCTGCGCAAGGCCGGGATCGGACACCATCTGCGCCCAGTAGAGCAGGAGATCGTCGTAATCGAGCACGTTCTGGGCCTGCTTGGCGGCGACATAGGCAGCAAACAGTGTCTTCAGCTGCGCTTCCCACCCGGCGACCCAGGAAAAATGCAGGCGCAGCACGTCGGTCAGCGGTGTCTGCGAATTCACCACCCGGGAATAGATGGACAGGCAGGTGCCCTTGGTGGGAAACCGGCTTTCCATCTTGGAGAAGCCGAGTTCGTGACGCACGAGGTTCATCAGGTCGGCACTATCTTCACGGTCGTGGATGGTGAAATCGATATCGAGGCCGATCTGCTCGGCGTACATCCGCAGCAGGCGCGCGCCGATGCCATGAAACGTGCCGGACCAGGAAAGGGCGTCGGTCAGAACGCCCGCGTTAGCGCCGAGCACCTTCCGGCAGATCCGCTCGACCCGCCGCGCCATCTCGGACGCGGCGCGGCGCGAAAAGGTCAGCAGAAGGATACGCCGGGGATCGGCACCGTGAACGATGAGATGGGCGACGCGGTGCGCGAGCGTATTGGTCTTGCCCGATCCGGCGCCCGCGATGATCAGCAGCGGACCTGCGACCGTGTCGGATGTTGTCCCGTTGGAGACGATGCCGTGCTCGACGGCTTGGCGCTGCCGCTCGTTCAACGTCTCCAGATAGGCTACTGCCGCCATGCCGTCTTCCCCGTCCTGCCTGCATGTTCCGGAACAAGACGCAGAATCGTCGCGCCGAGGACTTGGGAACAAATAACGAACATATCAGCCAGGGAAAAGCTTGAACAGGGCTGTCGCGAGCCAAACGGGATCGCAGCGCGTTAACGGGTGGTCGATGACCGCTATCATGCCTTTGGTGCTGGCCGGAATCTTCCTGGAGCGTTACATCGTCAAAGGCCTCACGGCGGGAGCCGTGACGTGGGCATTCAGAGATCGCGGCGGGAGCCGCGACGAAGACGTAATGGGAGGTTTTCTTGCTGAAGAATATTCATCCGGCGCTCGGCGCCGACGTGCTGCATGCACTCCGCTCCATGGGGCATGGCGATACGCTCGTCATATCGGACACCAATTTTCCGACCGATAGCGTCGGGCGACAGACGGTCATCGGGCGGCCGCTGACGATGGCCAATCTGAGCGCACCCCAGGCGATCGCCGCGATCCTCTCGGTGCTGCCGCTGGATACGCCGCTGCAGAATTCGGCGGGCCGCATGGAAGTGATGGGCGCACCGGACGAGGTGCCGGATGTGCAGCGCGAGGTTCAGGCGGAGATCGACCGTGCCGAGGGCAAGCCTTGCCCCATGTACGGGATCGAGCGCTTCGCCTTCTACGATCTGGCGAAGAAGGCCTATTGCGTCATCTCGACGGGGGAAACGCGGTTCTACGGCTGCTTCCTGTTCACCAAGGGCGTCATTCCCCCGGCCGGCGCGTAAATCCCTCTCCTTTCTGATCGCGATGACGCCAGCAGGCAGGCAACAGCATGGCCGCCCGGGTATTGCCGAGCCCGTCCTCGGCAATACCCGGAAGCTCGACGCGATTGCGGCGGCGGCTATCGGTGGGCCTCGCTGATGGGTTACACAACAGTCAGCCTACGGCGGGCATCCATGGGGCATGAGATGTCCATGAGCAAAAAAGCATAAAGCTTCCGACTGCAGCGTCTTGACAAACCATCACAGCCATCCTCAATTGGCAGGATGTCAGACCAATTCTCTTTAAACGAGTCCTTGTCGTGAGTGCGTCGCCCCGTGCACCGACGCGCATCGAGCCGTTGCCGCCGATGAACCGGGCGCAGCAAGTCGAGACGGCGCTGGCGCAGTATGTGGAGCATGCCGGCCTCAAGGCTGGGGACAGATTGCCGGCCGAGCGCGAATTGATGCTGGCGCTCAGCGTCGGCCGATCGACCATCCGTGAGGCGATCGGCAAGTTTCAGGCTCTGGGAGTGGTCGAAAGCCGCAAGGGTAGCGGCAATTACCTGCTGAAGCCGATTTCCGCCGGCACGGTCCATATGCCGCTCTCGTTCGAATCCGTCGGCCTTCGCGACGCCCTGTTGATGACGCTCGAGGTTCGCCGCGGTATCGAGGTCGAGGCCTCCATGGCCGCCGCCCGCCGCCGGACGGAAACGGACCTCAAGACCATCGAAGCCCGCCTCGATGAAATGGAGACCGTGCATCTTGCCGAGGGCACATCAGGCAAGGCCGATCTCGCGTTCCACCTCTCGATCTACGACGCCACCCACAACCCGCTGTTTCGGCAACTGCTGGAGCAGATGCGTGGCGGTTTCGAGCGCTTCTGGTCGAAGCCCTTCGATCGGCCGGATTTTGCGGCGCGCTCCTTTCCCTTCCACCGGACGCTCTTCGATGCGATCGCCGCAGGCAACGCTGAAGCTGCGCGAACGGAAACGCTGAAGATCCTCGCCATCGTCGAGGAAGATATCAAGGACATGTCGAAATGACCCCAGGCCACGATCTCTTCGATCCCGCCTCGCTGATCGTCGCCCATGACGAGACCCATGCCTTCGAGGCCGTCGTGCCGCCGATCGTGCAGACCTCGCTCTTCACCTTTTCGAGCTATGACGAGATGGTCGCGACCTATCGCGGCGAACGCAACCGGCCGGTCTATACGCGCGGCCTGAACCCGACCGTCCGTCTGTTCGAGGAAATGCTGGCAAAGCTCGAAGGCGCGGAGGATGCGCTCGCCTTTGCGAGCGGCATGGCGGCGATTTCCTCGACGGTCCTGTCCTTTGTCGAGCCCGGCGATCGGATCGTCGCTGTCCGCCATCTCTATCCCGACGCTTTTCGTCTGTTCGGCACCTTCTTCAAGCGCATGAACATCGCGGTCACCTATGTCGACGGTCGCGACGAGGCGGCGGTCGAAGCGGCCATGCCGGGCGCCAAGCTCTTCTACATGGAAAGCCCGACGAGCTGGGTGATGGAGGCGCATGATGTCGGCGCGCTCGGCGCCATCGCGCGCCGTCACGGCGCGATTTCGGTCATCGACAATTCCTGGGCAAGCCCGATCTTCCAGCAGCCATTGTCGCTCGGCTGCGATCTCGTGCTGCATTCCGCCTCCAAATATCTTGGCGGCCATAGCGATGTCGTCGCCGGCGTCGTGGCTGGCCCGAAGGCGCTGATCGACCGCATCCGGGGCGAGGCCTATCCCTATCTCGGCGGCAAGCTCTCGCCGTTCGACGCCTGGCTCATTGTGCGGGGCCTGCGCACCCTGCCGATCCGCATGAAGCAGCATCAGGCGTCCGCGCTGGAGATCGCGACGCGTCTTCAGGCGATGGATGTGGTGGAGACCGTGTGCCATCCAGGGCTTGCCAACCGCCTGCCGCCAGGGCTGAACGGCACGTCCGGCCTCTTCTCTTTCATCTTCCGCGAGGGTGTCGATGTCAGGGCCTTTGCCGATCGGCTTCGGCTCTTCAAGCTCGGCGTATCCTGGGGCGGGCATGAAAGCCTGATCGTTCCCGGCGAGGTCGTTCTGGAGCAGAAGGCGCAGCCGAACTCCGCACACACCTTCGGCATCAGCGCTCGCTCCGTCCGCCTGCACGTGGGGCTGGAGGGAACCGAAGCGCTCTGGGCCGATCTGGAGCCCGCCATCCACGCCGCGACATCCGCCGCCGCGTCCTAAAACTGACATTCAAATCAAAAAAAGGGAGAACAGCATGAAACGTCTGATCGCAGCCACACTCTTCACCGCCCTGATGGCTGGAACGGCTTTTGCCGATACCACCCTGAAGCTCGTCGAAGTCATCACCAGCCCGGAGCGTACCGAGACGCTGAAAAGCATCGTCTCCAAATTCGAAAGCGCCAATCCGGGCACGAAGGTCGAGATCGTTTCTCTGCCCTGGAGCGATGCCTTCCAGAAGTTCGCGACCATGGTCTCGGCCGGCGATGTGCCGGACGTCATCGAAATGCCGGACACCTGGCTCTCGCTCTACGCCAATAACGGCATGCTGGAGAGCCTGGAGCCCTATCTGAAAGAGTGGGAATACACCAAGGACCTCAGCGCCCGCACGCTGGAGCTCGGCCGCGACGTCAAGGACACGGCCTATATGCTGCCCTACGGTTTCTATCTCCGGGCGATGTTCTACAACAAGAAGCTGCTCGAACAGGCCGGCGTCACCGAACCGCCGAAGACGCTGGAAGCGTTCGCCGAGGCCTCCAAGAAGGTTTCCGCCATCCCCGGCAAGTATGGCTACTGCCTGCGCGGCGGCCCGGGAGGTTTGAATGGCTGGGTCATGTTCGGCGCCAGCATGGCCGGGTCCAACAGCTTCTTCAACGAAGACGGCACCTCGACCTTCGACAGCCCCGGTTGGATCAAGGGCCTGACCTATGTGGTCGATCTCTACAAGAATGGCTATGCTCCGAAGGACAGCGTCAACTGGGGCTTCAACGAGATCGTCGCCGGCTTCTACTCCGGCACCTGCGCCTTCCTCGATCAGGACCCGGACGCCCTGATCGCGATTGCGCAGCGTATGAAGGCCGAGGACTTCGGCGTCATGACCATGCCGAAGGGCCCGGACGGCAAGACCTTCCCGACCATCGGCTTTGCCGGCTGGTCGATGATGGCCTCGTCTGCCAACAAGGATCTCTCCTGGAAGCTCATCTCCACGCTCGAAGGGCCGGAAGGCAATATCGAGTGGAACAAGAAGACCGGCGCCCTGCCGGCTCTGACGACCGCCGAGAAGGACCCGTTCTATCAGAGCGAACAGTTCAAGGGCTGGTTTGCGGAGCTTGCCGACACGAACGCCGTGCCGACGACCATGCCGACCTATCTTGAGGAATTCGCTTTCTTCAAGGACTCGCTGGTCATCAAGACCTCGCAGGAAGCGCTGCTCGGCGACATCACGCCGGAAGAGCTTGGCAAGCAGTGGGCGGACTACATGACGAAGGCGCAGAAGAAGTTCCTCGCGTCGAAATAATCCCTCGTCGAGAGCCCGGCGCGCGGTCCTTCCGCTGCGCGCCGGGCTTCGCCTTCACGCTACAGTCTTTCAGGCTCAATCTGAGCCAGCCAGACTCTCGCTTTTATTGTTTTCGTTTGTCTTTTCAGGATAACCGGCTTCCACTTATCCCTGACAAACATGAGCGCCGGACCTTCAGGTGACGACTCCATGACCCTTTCCACGACCGGCAGCCGCCCGCGCCCGCGCAAGCCTTTCGCACGCCGGCTTGCCGATGCCGCCGAGCCATGGCTCTACACGGCACCCGTGCTCGTGCTTATCATCGCCGTCATGCTGGTGCCGCTTATACTCGGCCTGTCCTACGCGTTCCGCGATATCCAGCTGCTCAATCCGTTCTCCGGGGGATTCGTCGGGCTCGATCATTTTCGCGAGCTTTCGCAGGATACGGCCTTCTATCGCGCACTGCGCAATACGCTCTGGTGGACCGGAGCCTCCGTCTTTCTCCAGTTCTTCTTTGGCCTCATTCTGGCGCTTCTCCTCGACAAGCCGTTTGCCGGACGCGGCCTCGCACAGGCGCTGGTCTTTCTGCCCTGGGCCGTGCCCACTTTCCTTGCTGGGCTCAACTGGGCGTGGATGTTCAATCCGGTCATCGGCCCGCTGCCGCACTGGATGGTCTCGCTCGGCATCATGTCGGCGCCGAACAACATCCTTGCCGATCCGCATCTCGCCATGTGGGGGCCGATCATTGCCAATGTCTGGTGGGGCATTCCGTTCTTCGCGATCACCTTGCTCGCCGCCCTTCAAGCCATCCCGCGCGATCTCTATGAAGCCGCCGCGATCGACGGCGCCAATCCGTTGCAGCGCTTCACCTCGATCACGCTGCCCTTCCTCGCGCCGACCATCGCCATCACGGTCCTCCTGCGCACGGTCTGGATCGCCAACTTCGCCGATCTCATCATCGTCATGACCAATGGCGGCCCGGCCGACCGCACCCAGATCGTCGCGAGCTACATCTTCACGCAGGCGTTCAAGCGGCTCGATTTCGGCTATGCCTCGGCCATCGCGCTTGTCCTCCTCGTCCTGCTTCTCGCCTACTCCATGGTGATCGTCGTCATTCGCCAGCGCCTGATCGAGAAGGATTGACCATGAGCATCCTCCTCACCATCGCGCATCGCCTGGCCATTCTCGCCTATGTCGTCTTCGCGCTGTTCCCGCTCTACTGGCTGCTCAAGGTCTCGGTGACGCCGAACGACCTGCTCTATAGCGAAGGCGTGCGCATGTGGCCGTCGCATGCGACGCTCGAGCATTACCGCTACGTCCTCGAAAACAGCGCTTTCCCGATCTTCTTCCGCAACAGCCTGATCGTCGCCGGTTCGACGGCGCTGGCCGTCACGCTGATCTCGTCGCTCTCGGGCTATGCGCTCTCCCGCTTCGTCTTCCGGGGCAAATATGCCGTCGTGGCGCTGATGCTGATTACACAGATGTTTCCGCTGGTCATGCTGGTCGCGCCGATCTTCAAGATGCTCTCGCCGCTTGGGCTTACCAACAGCCTCACGGGCCTCATCATCGTCTACACCGCCTTTAACGTGCCGTTTGCGACCTTCCTCATGCAATCCTTCTTCGATGGCATTCCGAGGGATCTGGAGGATGCGGCGATGATCGACGGGGCAAGCCGGTTCACCGCCTTCCGCCAGATCATCCTGCCGCTGACACTGCCCGGCATTGCCGCCACACTCGGCTTCGTCTTCACGGCCGCATGGAGCGAGCTGCTGTTCGCGCTCATGCTGATCTCGGGCAACGACAGCGCGACATTCCCGGTCGGGCTTCTCACCTTCGTGTCGAAATTCTCCGTCGATTTCGGGCAGATGATGGCCGCGGGCGTCATGGCGCTGGTGCCGGCCTGCCTCTTCTTCCTCCTGATCCAGCGGTATCTCGTGCAGGGCCTGACGGCCGGCGCGGTGAAAGGGTAATCCATGGCCTCTATCGAAATGCGCGATATCGTCAAGACCTATGGAGACCACCCGGTGCTCCACGGCGTCGATCTGTCGATACAGGATGGCGAGTTCATCGTTCTCGTCGGCCCTTCCGGCTGCGGCAAGTCCACTCTGCTGCGGATGATCGCGGGGCTGGAATCGATCTCGTCCGGAACGATGTCGATCGACGGGCGCGAGGTCAACGATCTCAAACCCAAGGACCGCGACATCGCCATGGTGTTTCAGTCCTATGCGCTCTATCCGCACATGACGGTCGCCGACAATATGAGCTACAGCCTGCGCCTGCGCCGCACGCCGAAGGAGAAGATCGCCGCCGCCGTTGCCGCCGCGTCGGCCAAGCTCGGCCTCGATCCCTTCCTCGGCCGGCGCCCCAAGGCCCTCTCCGGTGGACAGCGGCAGCGCGTCGCCATGGGCCGCGCCATCGTCCGCCAGCCGAAGGCCTTCCTGTTCGACGAGCCGCTCTCCAATCTCGATGCACGCCTGCGCGAGCAGATGCGGGCCGAGATCAAGCGCATGCACGCCGAATTCGGCGCGACCTCCGTCTACGTTACCCACGACCAGATCGAGGCAATGACGCTCGCATCGCGCATCGTCGCGATGAATGCCGGTTCGGTGCAGCAGATCGGGGCGCCGCTCGAGCTCTACGACCGGCCTGCCAATCTCTTCGTCGCCGGCTTCATCGGCTCGCCGGGCATGAACATGCTGGAAGGCACGATGATTTCCGACAACGGGACGAGCCTTGTACAGCTCACCAACGGAACGACGATCTTGCTGGGGCAGGCGGTGGATCTGGCCGAGGGAACATCCGTCACGCTCGGCATCCGTCCCGAGCATGTCGCCATTCGTCCAGTGACCGGTGGCGTTGCGGCGTCCGTCGAACTGATCGAGCCGACCGGGCTCGGTATCATTCTGCACCTTACGGTGCATGGGCTGCCGTTCAAAATCTTCACCAGCGACCGGGCGCTTCTGGCACCGGGCACCGACCTGACGGTCGGCTTTCCCGCGGAGCGCTTGCATCTGTTCGGCCCGGATGGTCAGCGGATTGCGCTCGGCACGCTGGAAGGCAGCGGGGTCTCGTCGCTGACAGCGTCGTGATCGTCGAGCGACATCTTTAGGGGAACCTATCGAGTGGTTTGCGCCTTCTCCGGGCTGCAGGCTGCGCCGATCGTGGTCTGCGTCATCATCCTATAAGACGGAGTCACCATGACAAAGCGCAATACCCGCATCGCAACCATGACCCTTGTTCTTCTCGCTGGCGCTGGAGCGTCCTTCGCGCAGGCCCCGGCCACGGCATTGGTCGACGTGTCGGGAAAGACGATGGTTCCGGGCTTCAACGTTACGGCAGACGATCTGGAAAGCATGAACGTCTACAATGCGGCCGGCCAGAAGATTGGCGAGATCGAGGACGTCGTGGGCAGCGACAAGATGACCCCGACCGGCGTGGCCATCGATTTCGAACGCAGCGCCAATCTTGGCCGCGAGCATCGTGTGGTCGCGCTCGACAAGGTCAAGCAGAATGGTCTGCGTCTGGTCGTCGATATCGATTCCGCCGCTGCGGCACAGCTGCCAGTATACAACGATTGATCCGAACGAACGCCGGCGACCGTCGGCTTGCGCTTTGGAGATCGGAAACCGGCCCCTTCTCAGGGCCGGTTTTGCTTTGAGCAGGGCTCGACATCGTCGTGCACTCCCTATCGTCCAAGGCGCCGCACGTAACACGATGTCTTTCAGCTACGCTCGATGGCTTTCGCGGCCGCATCGAGCGCCGAGGCGATCGCCTCGATGGTCTCGGCATCGACCGTTTCCTGCTTCAGTCGGAGGCGCAGCGCGAATTTGACATTCTCCATGGCGCGCAGAACAGGCGGTGGAATGTGTCCACGGGCCGAGGGCGAGAGCCGGGCGAGCAGAATATCCGCCATCTCACGGTTTTCCATCAGGAACGTCTGTCCTTCCGCAGTGATGCGATAGAGCTTCCGGCCTTTTTCTTCCGGCTCGATCACCGCATAGCCCATGTCGTCGAGCCAGGCGAGGGTGGGGTAAGCGACGCCCGGGCTGGGGACGTAGTTGCCGCCCGACCTCTCCTCGACGGCCTTGATCAGCTCGTAGCCATGGCTCGGACGGTCCGCGATCATTGCAAGAAGAAGCAGGCGAAATTCACCGTAGTCAAACAGGCGATGCCGCCCGCCGCGCCGCTCTCCCTCATGTCCACCATGCCGGCCGTGCCGTTCGCCGTGGTCACCATGCTCCCCGCGGGGTCCGCCACGGTGTCCATGGCCGTGTCGCTCGTGCTTTCCGTGATGGGCATGCTTTCCCTCATGGGAATGCTCGGCGGGAGATTCGGCTGCGGGGTCGCGAATTTCCGTCCGAGGCTCCGGGGAAAGTATGCCGGCTGTTTCAGGTGAGGATGTCTGTTGATTATTTGTCATATCGTGGATATATCACGATATATCGGAATGTCAAACAGGTGCCCAACGGGTGGGTGCTCCGACAGACCGAACCCTCGTCTCCGTGTCTTCTGAAAGGACGCCCGACCATGACATATTCAACGGTCACATCTGCCGAGCCGCC
Source organism: Ferranicluibacter rubi (assembly GCF_011603255.1). Classification (GTDB taxonomy): domain Bacteria; phylum Pseudomonadota; class Alphaproteobacteria; order Rhizobiales; family Rhizobiaceae; genus Ferranicluibacter; species Ferranicluibacter rubi. Next base: position 99,731 of record NZ_JAANCM010000003.1, read on the forward strand.
GCCGCACATCGAGCGCGTCCGCCACGTGCTCACCCGCCGAAAGCTCACGGTTTCCGCCATCGAATACGTGACGCCCGCCATGTTGCGGATCACCCTTGGTGGTGAAGACCTTGCCGGCTTCACGAGCCTGTCTCCCGACGACCATGTGAAGATCCTGCTGCCATCGACCGCCGGCGAGGAGGAGCGTCGCGACTACACGCCGCGTCATTATGATGCCGAAACCGGCAGCCTCGTCATCGACTTCGCTGTCCATGACGCAGGCCCGGCAACGCAGTGGGCTGTGAACGCGAAGATCGGTGACGAACTGCAGATTGGCGGCCCCCGCGGTTCGGCCGTTGTCTCTCCGGAGGTGAAGCGGTGGTTGCTTATCGGCGACGAGACGGCCCTGCCGGCGATCGGCCGCCGGATCGAGGAAGCTGGGTCTGAGCATGTCATGACGAGTCTCGTGGCGGTTGCCGGTCCTGAGGAAAGGCAGCTGTTCGAAACGAAAGCATCGCTGAATGCGCTCTGGGCCTATCGCTCCCTGGCGTCGGCGAACGACGCAACTCCACTTCTCGACCTTCTGAAGACCGTCACGATCGAACCGGGAACCTTCGTCTGGATCGCGGCGGAAGCCTCCGTCACCCGCGCCCTGCGCGCCGAGGTCGAACGGCGCGGCCTGCCGCAGGGCTGGCTGAAAGCGGCCGGCTACTGGGTCATGGGGAAGGCGGATGCCCATGAGAAGTTCGAATAAAAAAGCTTGAGTAACATAAATGAAAACAGGCCCGACGGAAGGCCGGACCTGTTTAGTCTCATCGATCACACGTCGCCTAGAAAACGGCGAGATACTTCAGCAGCGAGATAATGCCGATGATGATAACGATGATCTGGACGATCTGCTTCGCACGGCCATCGATCGGCAGACGTGCGACAAGATAGAGAACCAGAACAACGACGAGAAACGTGATCAGGATGCTGATCAGTGCAGAACTTCCCATAACCCCAACTCCTTACATTCAAGGCCTCCGGAAATGCCTCCAGGACGCTAGAAAGTGAGATATGGCGGTTCCCTGTGAAGGGAAGGGCGTATCCGTCTGAAATTGATGGAAACTTGACGATGGCCATCGACAGGCTTGCTCAGTCGCCGATCAGCCCGTCGAAGACTTCGAGCATCGCCTCGGAAATCGCAGTGCCCAGCGCTGCGGCGGTGGCGGCCAGAGCATCGTCGTTCATGTCGCGCGCGGCGATCGCGAAGGCGGCGCCCTCGCTGGTGACGATCTCCTGTGCGCGCTGGATCGCCCAGAGCGCAAAGTCGCTGCGGCTGCCGATTTCAGTGGTTTCCACGGGCTTGCTCCTGACGTTGACCTGTCATCGGGTTATACTGATCTGAGCGAGTCCCGATAGACTCAAAGGACGAGACGGGCATAAGAGGCGGCCAATGGCAGTGCAGTTCGATATGTTTGCGCATGAGGCGCGCGAGATGGCACGACCGGCGACACGACGCGCGCGGCCGGCGCTATTGCCGTCCGGCCCGGCAGCGGAAGCGAGCCTTGTCGAGCAATTGACCCGTACCGGACGCTACCGAATCCTGCGCAAGCTGGAGCCACGCGCGGTCACCACGAAGCCGCGGCCGGGCTTCCCGCTGCGCGGCGTCATTCTGGATACGGAAACGACCGGCCTTGATCATCGCCGCAACGAGATCATCGAGATCGGCGCCATTGCGTTCACGTATAATGCGAGCGGCGACATCGGGGACATCACCGGCGTCTTCGGTGGCTTGCGGCAGCCTCTGGCGCCTATTCCCTTGGAGATTACGCGTCTGACGGGGATCACGGACGAGATGGTCGAGGGGCAGCAGATCGACGTGGCGGCTCTGGAAGCCATGATGGCGCCCGCCGACCTTATCATCGCCCATAACGCAGCCTTCGACCGGCCTTTCTGCGAGACCTTCCACCCTGTTTTTGAACGCAAGGCATGGGCCTGCTCGAATGCGGAGATCGACTGGTCGGCACGCGGCTATGAGGGCACCAAGCTCGGTTATCTCATCGGTCAGGCCGGGTTCTTTCATGAGGGGCACCGGGCGGTGGACGATTGCTTCGCGCTTCTCGAAGTGCTGAACCGTGCAGTCGATGGCGTTCCCACGGCCTTTGCCGAACTGCATGAGGCAAGCCAGGCCAGCCGCGTGCGCATCTATGCCGAGCACAGCCCTTTCGATATGAAGGACCACCTGAAGGCACGGGGCTATCGCTGGGCGGACGGCAGTGACGGTCGACCGAAATCCTGGTGGATCGAGATCGCCGAGGAGGCCGTGGACGAGGAACTGCGGTTCCTGCGCAGCGAGATCTACCGCTATCCCGAAGCCGATCCGCCCATGCGGCGGCTGACGGCCTTCGACCGTTTTCGCACCTGATCTTGAGGATCCTCTTTGCGAGTCCTGCTTCTACCGCATGGCTGCACTGCAAAGACGTCTCTGGGAGATGTCGCCAAAATCCGTATACTCAGATCCGACGAAGCGATGCACCTCCTCCCGCAAAGCTTCGTTCCGCAGACGCTCCACTCCTCCTCCCAGGGACGTCTGTTCGAACATCGGCACTCCTCCTCCCAGCCCATGTTCGGTTTTTTCGGAAAGCCTGCCGCACCTCCTCCCGCGGCAGGCTTTTCCGTTTCTGGAGGTTTTCGCCTTTGTTGCTTGAGTATGGTCGTTTCGGTCACCGGTTCTGGCGTCCATCACCTTTCCGCGCGTTCGGCGCATGCGAAAATGCCCTGCATCGCGAAATGCAGGGCGCGGGAATAGGTGGCGATACGTGCGCCCCTATCGGAACACAGCCGGGAGCCAGAGGGAGAGCGCGGGAATGTAAGTGACAAGCAACAACACCGCGATGCTTGCACCGAAGAATGGCCAGATCGTCTTCATGGCCTCCCGGATGGAAATGCCGCCCACCGCGCAACCGACGAAGAGGACCGTGCCCACCGGCGGCGTGTTCAGCCCGATGCCGGCATTGAGGATCATCACCACGCCGAAATGGACGGGATCGACGCCGAATGCCTTGACGACGGGCAGGAGAACCGGTGTCGCGATGATCACCATCGGCGCCATGTCCATGAAGGTACCGAGCAGCAGCAGGATGATGTTGATGACCAGGAGAACGATAATCGGATTGTCGGAGATGGCGCTGATCGCCGCGATCATCAGGGTCTGGACCTGCAGGAAGGCCATCAGCCAGCCGAACGCGGCCGCCGTGCCGATGACGAGCAGCACCATGGATGTGGTGCGGGCCGCCCCGAGCACCGCCTCGACGAAACCGGACCAGTCGAGTTCGCGATAGACGAGGGTGGCGACGAGGAAGGCATAGAGCACGGCGATGCAGGAGCTTTCCGTAGCCGTGAAGATACCCGAGCGCACGCCGCCGAAGATGATGCCGATCAGGAGCAGGCCGGGGAACGACGCCAGCAGGTAATAGCCGACCTTTGCGAAACCGGGGAAGGGTTCCGCGGGGTAGCCGCGCCTGCGGGCGACGATATAGGCCGTGATCATCAGGGCGCCGGCCAGCATGAAGCCGGGAACGATGCCGGCTGTGAAGAGATCGGCGACCGAGACGTTGCCGCCCGCAGCGATCGAATAGAGGATCATGTTGTGCGATGGCGGGATCAGCAGCGCGATGATCGCGGCATTGACCGTGACGTTGACCGCATAGCCGCGATCATAGCCGCGTGCCGCCATCTGCGGGATCATCAGTCCGCCGACGGCGGAGGCATCGGCAACGGCCGAGCCGGAAATGCCGCCGAAGAGGGTCGAGGCTACGATGTTGACCTGTCCGAGCCCGCCTTTGAGGTGACCGACGAGGCCCGCGGCAAAGCGGATCAGACGCGTAGCAATGCCGCCGCGCACCATGAGGTCTCCCGCGAAAATGAAGAACGGGATCGCCATCATGGCAAAGACGTTCATGCCGGAATTCATCTGCTGGAACACGACGATCGGCGGCAGGCCCATATAGAGCACGGTGGCGACCGACGCGATGCCGAGGCAGAAGGCGATGGGCATGCCGATGAACATCAGCGTGGTGAACGTGCCGAAAAGGATGGTGTAAGCCATTACGCAATCTCCGTCAGCACGACGACGTCGGTGACTTCCTGGCCGAGGGACACATCGACGAAGCGTTCTGCTGCAAACAGCGAGATCAGCACGCCACCGACGATCATGGGAATGAAATCCACCCCGCCCGGCCATCCGAGAACCGGAATGCGGGCGCTCCACGTGCCGGCAGCCAAGAGGACCGCATAATAGGCCATGGCGATGCCGAAGAGGGTGATGAGGCCAAGGCTGATCTGGTCCATCAGCTTCTGGACGGCGGGCGAGACCATGTGGTGCACCAGATCGAGGCCGAGATGCACGCTCTCGCGAACGCCGACGGCGGCGCCCAAAAGAATGAACCAGGACATGAGATGCAGCGATAGCGGCTCCGACCAGCTGGGCGTGTCGTTCAGCACATAGCGGCCGAACACCTGCCAGCCGATGATCAGCGTCATCGCGACGATCCCAAGGCCGGCGAGGTAGAGCGCCGTCCGGTTGAGCGCGGCCAGAATCGGCCGCACAGACGACATGAAATGCCGCATTGCAGAGTCCTCCCAAAGAGCCGGTGGAATGCCCGCGCCGGCATATGCAAAAACAGGCCCCATCACGGGGCCTGTCGACGCTGATATTATTGAACGGCCTGGACGCGCTCGAGCAGGTCCTTCATGGCGGGATCGGTGACGAAGCGGTCGTAGACGGGCTTCATCGCGTCGGCGAAGGGCTTCTTGTCGACCTTGATGACGTTGTTGCCGGCCGCGCGAACCTTTTCCTCGGAGGCCTTTTCGCGCGCCGTCCACAGCTCCCGCATCTTGCCAACCGAATCCTTGGCGGCCTGGCGCAGCAGAGTCTGGTCTTCGGGCGTCAGTTTGTCCCAGGAGATCTTGGAAATGACGAGGATCTCAGGGTTCAGGGAATGTTCGGTCAGCGTGTAGTTCTTCGCGACCTCGAAGTGGCGGGCGGACTCGTAGGAAGGCCAGTTGTTCTCGGCACCATCCACGACGCCGGTCTCCAACGACGAGTAGACCTCGCCCATCGGCATGGGCGTCGGGTTGGCGCCGAAGGCCTGCATCATGGCGATCCAGAGGTCGGACTGCTGGACGCGGATCTTCATACCCTTGAGATCGTCCAGCTTCTCGATCGGCTTTTTGGTGGTGTAGAAGGACCGGGCGCCGCTGTCGTAGAAGGCAAGACCGACGAGGCCATGCGGCTCGAATGCCTTCAGCACCTCATCGCCGATCGGTCCATCCACCGTATGGTGCATATGATCGGTGGAGCGGAACAGGAAAGGCAGTCCGAGAACCGTGGTTTCCGGCACGAGATTATTGAACGGCGCAGCGTTGACGCGGTTCATGTCGATGACGCCGAAGCGCGTCTGCTCGATCGTGTCCTTCTCGTTGCCGAGAACGGCATTGTTGGACACGTCGATCTTGATCCGGCCGTTCGACCGTTCCGAGAGCAACTGCCCCATATATTTGACCGCCTCGACGGTCGGATAGCCATCGGGATGGATGTCCGCGGAACGCAGGGTGATCTCCTGCGCCTGTGCGGTCGATGCGGCGAGGGCGATGCCCAGCGCCATGATCAGTTTGCCTGCGATGTTCATGTGTTTCCTCCACCGTTTCAAAAAATCCGGCTCTCCTCTGCCGGACCGCGTCAAATTCTCTTTTCGACCGCCTGCCATGCGGGAAGGCCGAACAGTTCTACCGGATTATCGACCAGCGCCTGACGAATGGCCGCTTCGTCGCCGATCCAGCCGAGAACCGTATCGGCCAGAGCGATGTCGTCGGGATAGGCGTCCTGCGTCTTCGCCAGATTGTGCGGCCAGTTGCTGCCCCAGACGATGCGCTCCGGCGCATGCACTGCCAGAACCCGCGAGAAGGCTGCGACATCGGGATAGTCAGGTCCGCCGGAACGGGAGGACTCGTAGACGCCGGCGAATTTGAACCAGCACCGACCGCCATCCATCAGCCCTCGCAGCGCCGTGATCTCGGCGCCATCCGGTGCGGCGCCTGCAAAGAACTTGCCGTGATGATCGAACACCCAGCGCGATTTCAGCGCCTTCAGCCGATCGACATGGTCGAGAATTCGGTTGCCGTCGAACTGGACGGCGACCATCCAGCCACGGCTTGCAGCCTTGGCATCGACCGCTTCCAGAGCATCGAGGCCGACGGCACCGCCCGGGAGATCCATGATGCGCACACCGACGACGCCGGCGGCCGAGAGACGATCGAGTTCGCCTTCGCTCGTCTCGGCATCGATGACGGCAACGCCGCGGGCGACGTCGCCCATCTCCGTCAGGCAGGCGATGAGGTTGCCGTTGTCGCGCTGATGGGCATTGCCCTGTGTGATCATGACACGGTCGATACCGAGCCATTTCATGAAGGCGCGGTATTGATCGGCGTCGGGCAGGCTGCCCGCCGGAAGGTCAGGACCGCCCGGCTGCGCCGGATATCCCGGCAGATACATATGCATTTGCGAATCGACGGAGCCTGCGGGGAAGGCGATCCTCGGTGCTGGTCCGGAAAGAGGTCTGACGAGCATTAGATGTCCTTTCCTGCGTCGGGCATGCGGTATTCGGCCAGCGCATCGCGATCGATCTCGATGCCGAGACCGGGGCCATTCGGGATCGTGACGACACCATCGACATGGTCGATCGGCGTCTTCACCACCGCCTGCCGGAACGGGTTTTCCGTGCGGTCGAATTCGAGGATTGGCTCCACCGGATTGACGCGCATCGGGCTCGGCACCATCGCTGCCATGAACTGGAGGGCGGCGGCGATATGCACTGCCGTTCCCCAGACATGCGGCACGACGCGCACGCCGTGAAGGGCTGCAAAATCCGTGATCCGTCGCGCCTCCGTGAAACCACCGGTGCCCGCAAGATCGGGCTGGAGGATATCGACGGCGCGGGTCTCGATGGGTTCGCGCATTCCCCAGCGGCTGTGCCACGTCTCGCCGCCTGCAACCGGGATCGGCTGGCGATCGCGAACCTCACGATAGGCGGCAAGCTGCTCGGGCACGACAGGTTCCTCGAACCAGTCGATATCGAGTTCGGCCGCGGCGTTGCCGAAGCGGATGGCGTCCAGTGCATCGTAGCCATGATTGGCATCGACCATGATGCGGAATTCCGGGCCGACGGCATCGCGCACAGCCCGCACGATCGCAAGGTCCTCGGCAACGCCGAAGCCGATCTTGATCTTGCTCGCGTGAAAACCTTCGCGCTGATAGCGGGTAATGTCGGCGACATTGTCATCCAGCCGATTGACGCCGTCCCGCTTAAAACTGCCGGTGGCATAGGCCTTGACGCTCTCGCGGAAGCGGCCGCCGAGGAGGGTCGAGACGGGCACACCGAAATGCTTGCCCTTGATGTCCCAGAGCGCAATGTCGATGCCGGACAGCGCCGTGATGGCAAGGCCGCGCTGGCCCTGGTCGCGCAGAGCATTGTAGAGCACGGCCCAGATCTTTTCGGTTTCCAGCGGGTCGGCGCCGATCAGCCACTGGGTATAGGCCTTGACCACGGCGGCATTCGGCCGGGCAGGGCCGAGGCATTCGCCCCAGCCGACGAGACCGTTGTCGCAGACCACCTCGACCAGGATATGCGCCCGCCGGTCGAACCGCATGGACGCACTCTCGAACGGCGTCGGCAGCCGGTATTCCAGCAGATGGGTGTGGACCGCCGCGATCTTCATCTCAACGCCTCCAGGGGTCGATCAGCTTGTCGAGGATGCCTTCTTCCTCTGGCGTCAGGTCGGAAAGCGGCGGCCTAACCGGGCCGGCATCGAAACCTTGCAGCCGCACGCCAGCCTTGACGGCAGCAACGGCATAGCCCTTGCGGCGGCTGCGAAGTGCCATGAAGGGATAGAAGAAATCCTTCAGGATCGTCTCGCAACGCGCACGGTCGCCGCCGCGCAGGGCGTCGTAGAATTCGACCGCGAGCTTCGGCACGAAGTTGAAGACGGCCGAGGAATAAGTGGTGAAGCCCGCTGCCAGATAGGCTTCCGCGAACAATTCCGCCGTCGGCATGCCGCCGAGATAGGTCAGCCGGTCGCCCATGGTGGCGGAGATCTGGCGGATGAGGCCGATATCGCCGGTGCCATCCTTGAAACCGATGAGGTTGGGGCAGGCGTCGCAGAGCTTCTGCAGCGTATCGACCTGTATGACCGAATTGTCGCGGTTGTAGACCATGACGCCGACGCCGACCGACTGGCAGACGCGCCGGACATGCTCGAAGATGCCGTCCTGCGGCGCATCGATCAGGTAGTGGGGCAAAAGCAGGATGCCATCGGCGCCTGCCTTCTCCGCGCTGCGGGCGATTTCGATCGCGATCTCCGTGCCATAGCCGCAGCCGGACACGATGGCGGTCTTGCCGGCCGCTTCCTTTGCGGCGCGGATGATGTCGGGAATTTCACGCGGGGCAAGCGAGAAGAATTCGCCCGTGCCGCCGGCCGCAAACAGAACGGGCGCCGGGAAACCGGCCAGCCATTCGACATGCCGGCGATAGCTCTCGGCCTGGAAAATTCCGTTTCCATCAAAATGGGTCACGGGAAATGACAACAGGCCAGCGCCAAGCACGACCTTTACGTCTTGCGGGTTCATCGGGATGTCCTCTTTGCCTCCTCCGGCATCCCGAGATCTACAAGTTCGTCAGACGGGTGTCAATAACCTGTCATACAGCTTTTCTGTTCTCGCGCAGGAGCGAACGATAGCGCGTCTGGCTGCCGCGCAGGTGGCGGCGCATGGCCTCGCGCGCGCCGTCGTCGTCGCCGTTGGAGATGGCGAACACGATGGCGCGATGCTCCTCGTCGATCAGCTTGAGATAGGCCGTCTGGTCGGTCTCCTCGTCACCGGTGCGCAAGGCCGCCCGCGGGATGACGTTGGAGCCAATCATCGAGAGGAAATCGCGAAAACGCGGATTGTTCGTGGCCTCTGCAATGGCGAGATGGAGCGCAAAATCTGCTTCTGAACTTGAGGTGCCCGCTTCGAGGCAGGCGCGAACGGCATAGTGCCGCTCCAGAATCACTTCCTCCTGCAGCGGAGAGCGCCGAAGGGCTGCCAGACCTGCGGATTCGACCTCGACGGCCGTCCGCAGCTCCAGAACCTCGATCATGGAGGAGACGCGCGCCGGGTCGATCGTCTGCAGAGAAAGGGCAGCCGGCACCAAGAGCTGCGGCGGCTCCAGAACGAAGACGCCGGCGCCCTGGCGCGTATCGACCAGCCGGTCGGCGCGCAGGCTGGCGATCGCCTCGCGCACCACTGTACGGCTGACGCCATGCGATTTGCCCAGTTGCGCCTCACTCGGAAGCTTGGTGCCGGGCGGAAAGCGACCGTCCACGATTGCGGTGCGCAGGCTTTCTCCGAGCCTTGCCGTCAGGGTGCCTCCCGTGGCGCGGGCCTTGTTCATTCTTCGCGTCTCCGACTGATATTCGATGCAGTATACGTGCATCCGCTGCCACTGATATAGCCGATCTGTTGACGCGATTCCAGCAGCCTGTATGATAAGTTCGATAACACAGGAGGAATGACCGTTGAAACGAATGCTGGTAACCGGCGCTGCGGGCGGGCTGGGCCGCGCGATGCGCGAGCGACTAGGCAAGATGGCCGACATCGTCAGACTGTCCGATATCGCTGACCTTGGAGACGCCGCGCCGAACGAAGAGCTGATGCCGTGCGACCTGGGCGATGCCGACGCGGTGATGGCGCTGGTCGAAGGGTGCGATGGCATTCTGCACCTTGGCGGCATCTCGGTCGAGGACACGTTCTCGAAAATTCTCAACGCCAACATCGCCGGCCTCTACAACCTATACGAGGCGGCACAGGCACACGGCCAGCCACGCATTCTCTTTGCAAGCTCCAATCATACGATCGGCTTCTACCGCCAGGATGAGCATATCGACACGACATCGCCGATGCGTCCTGATGGTCTTTATGGCGTCTCAAAATGCTTCGGCGAGGCGCTGGCGCGGATGTACTACGAGAAATTCGGGCAGGAGACGGCACTGGTCCGCATCGGCAGCTGCTTCGAAAAGCCGCGGAACCACCGCATGCTCGCAACCTGGATGTCGTTCGACGATTTCGAAGCGCTGATCGGGCGGGTCTTTCACGCGCCCTTGCTCGGCTGCCCGATCATCTGGGGCGTCTCGGATAATGACTGCTCGTGGTGGGACAACAGCGCGGCCGCCTATCTCGGATGGCGCCCGAAAGATAATGCGGAGATATTCCGGGCCGAACTCGACGCCGCCATACCCACGCCGCCGAAAGACGATCCTGCTTCGCTTTACCAGGGCGGGCCTTTCGTGGCAGAGCCGATCCACAGGGACCGATAGGTCGGTCGGACGCGGGCAAGCGAGAGGGAGATGAGCATGAATTTGGCGGATATCCTGGCAGAGGCCATTCGAAACGGCGGAAGCGTTGACATCGACGCCGTGCCGCAACCGGATCTGGCTGAGGCCTATGCGATCCAGTCGGCGATACTTGGTCGGCTGAGCATCGACCCCAAGGGGTACAAGCTTTCCCTGCGAAGCGACGGTGTGCTGAGCGCGCCGTTGCTATCCGTAACCGAGGCGGCAAGCTTTCCGTATCAGCCCGGGCTGAAGCTGGAGGTCGAAATCGCGCTCGTTCTCGGTCGAGATCTTCCGGTCCGCGCCGAGCCCTACGCCCGGCAGGAGATCCGGGACACCATCGCTGCCGTCCATATCGGAATCGAGTTGGTTCGCAGTCGCTATGCCGGCGGCCCTCAGGGGCGCACGGCACTTCTGGTTGCAGACCTCATGAGCAATGCAGGCTATCGTCTCGGGCCTGCGCTCGACGCCGATGTCCTTGATGAAGGCCGGGCGGACGACCTTCGCATCATCGCAGGCGACCAACCTCTCTTCGACGCCCCGGGCGCGCACCCGGACAGCGATCCCCTGGCAGCGCTCGTCGCCTATGCCAACGAGGCCGGGCGCGCCACCAGGACATTGCGGCAGGGCATGGTCGTCACCACGGGCTCCCTTTGCGGAGGCCTTACCCTTCCATCACCGGCGACCGTTTCCATCTCGCTCGGGCGGACAACGTGGCGCATGGATATCGTCGAATAGGTCTTCCGGAATCTGACGAATCCGACGTCAACGCACTCTTCCAGCAGTTGTTTTTTCTGCAAGTATTCGATACCCCTTCCATAAGTCGAGGGTTGTTGAGATATGATGTATATTGTTTTGCAGATAAAGCGCGCCTGTTTCGTTCTGGGGCTTCTTCTGATGTTCGGAAGCGCTCAGGCTGCGGCCGCTGGTTGCCAGCGCGCCGATGTCGTCGTTTACGGGGGAACACCGGGGGGCATCACCGCGGCGATACAGGCCGCGCGCCTGAAGAAATCTGTCATTCTGCTCGAGCCGACGGCCCATATCGGCGGCTTGATGTCCAATGGCCTGACCAAGACCGACGCGTCGCCGCGCAAGAACGTCTATGGCGGCATTACCGCCGAGTTTCTGGCCAAAGCGAAGGCCTATTATGGTACGCCGGACCCGATCCGTATCTATTTCGAGTCAAAATGGGCGGAATCCACGTTTAATGACATGCTCGCCACGGCGAAGGTCAATGTCGAGTTCGGCCAACGGATTCTGAAGGTCACGAAGGTCAAAGCGGCTCTCACCGAGATTGCGATGGTGTCGGGCAACGCCTATTGCGCGACGGTGTTCATCGACGCCAGCTACGAAGGCGACCTGATGTTCAAGGCCGCAGTCGATACGGTGATCGGGCGTGAAAGTCGCAAAAAATATGGTGAGACGGCTGCAGGCGTGCAGAAGCTTGCACGTCCGCTGGTTGCCAACAAGCAGATCCTCGTCGACCCCTACGTCATCCCCGGCAACTCTCAGAGTGGACTTCTGCCCGGTGTCATCGGCGTTGGGCAAAAGCCGCTCGGCTCGGCTGACACTAGCATGATGGCGTTCAATTATCGTCTTTGCGTCACCGACACCGCCGACAATCGCATCCCGTTCTCCAAGCCTGACGGCTACGATCCGGTCCAGTATGAAACGACAGCGCGTTTTTTCGCCGCCATGCAAAAGGCCGGGTTGGGTATCGACGAGGCTTACTTCGTTGGTCGAACTCTGACAGTTCGCAACAAGCTGGATGTCAACTCGTTGCGCTATTTCTCCACCAATGTCTGGCATATCGGTTACGACTACACGGTGGGGACGGAGGCCGTGCGCGAGCAAATCCGCGCCAAGGTTCGCAACCATATCGCAGGGTTGATGTGGTTCGGCCAAACAGATCCTCGCGTCCCGGAAAGTGTCAGACAGTACATGACGAAGTTTGGGTACTGCGCCGACGAGTTTACCGATAATGGCGGTTTGCCTTACCAGATGTACGTTCGGCAGGCGCGACGTCTGATCGGACAATTCGTTCTGACACAAAAGGAACTCGTCAAGAAGACGAAGTATAAGGACACGATCGGTCTCGGCTTCTATCCGATGGATGAGCATGGTATGATCCGCACCGTGCTGAACGATTACGTTGCGGATGAATCGCGCGAAAGCATCGGCGTCGGCCCCTACGAAATCCCGTATCGCGCCATGCTGCCGAAGGCCGCGCAGGTGACGAACCTCATCGTCCCCGTCGCCATTTCCTCGAGCCATGCCGCCTTCACCTCCGTACGCGTGGAACCGACATTCATGGTGCTGGGACAGGCGGCCGGAGCTGCGGCGGCGTTGGCGCCGTCGGGCAATGTGAACAAGGTCAATGTCAACGATCTGCGCAAGAAGTTGTCGGCTGCCGGGCAGATCCTGAAGTTCTGATCGTCTCACGCAGAAACCGGCTCCGTGCGCGGAGCCGGTTTATCGGCGGTCAAACCAAGCTGCGGAGGCCCCCATGTGTGCCGCGCTGGGCACACAGGCTGATTTTCTGACCGCATTTCTGCCATCGACACGGCAGCGAGCTTGTTTCCGTCAGAGCCTGCTTGAAATACCGGCGTTCGGTCGTATGTCTGAGCCGAACATCGCAGCCACCGGATTGTCCCTTTGGCGCGGGTCCGGGAAGATTGGCCGTATCAAGGTCGACAAGGTCACGATGAACGCCGAAGAACTTGCCGCCCAGCGCATCGCCGCGATTCGTCGCAGTGGTCTTCTCGACAAGGCCGGAAACGAACAGTTCGGGCACCTGACGGAGCATGTCCGCGCGGCCCTCGATGTCCCCGTGGCGATCATCTCCATCGTAGATGAGAACCGGCAGGTTTTTGCCGGTCATTGCGGCCTGCCGGAACCATGGGCCGCACGCGGCGAAACCCCCATCACCCATTCGTTCTGCCAGCATGTCGTGGCCACGGACGACGTCCTCACGATCGAGGACGCCCGCCTGCACGACTTGGTACGCGACAACATGGCCATCGACGATATAGGCGTCGTTGCCTATCTCGGCGTGCCCATTCGCCTGCCGGACGGGCAACTCATCGGTGCGCTCGCCGCCATTGATACGAAGCCTCGAATTTGGATAGCGCGCGACCGGCTTACGTTGGAAACGCTCGCGAAGGTCGTCGAGAAGCAGATCGAGGTCGGTGTCTCCGAACTCATGTATCGTTCGCTCTTCCATGACATGCAGGAAGGTTACTATGTTGCGAGCGCTGTGCGTGATGCGACAGGTGACATCGTCGATATCCGCTTCGAGGATATCAATCCGGCTTTCCAGCGTTTGACGGGCATGAAACCCGACACGGTGGTGGGCGCCACCTTGTCGCAGATCGCGCCTGGCGTGCTCGGTGACATGATGCCTGCTTACCGGTCGGTCTTCGATCTCGGCGAGCCGATCGTGCATCTGAACCAGGCAAATGAAATCGGCGGAAAGTGGTTCGAGAACCGCATTCGCCGGATCGGGGCGGATCGCATCGCGTCCGTCTTCTCCGACGTGACGGCGCGCAAGCTGGCGGAGGAGCGCCTGCAGAAGAGCGAGGCGCACTGGCGTGGCTTGTTCGAGCAACTCGAGGAGGGTTTCATCCTCGGAGAGCTCATCCGCGATGCGGACGGTCAGGTGATCGACTGGCGCTACATCGAGGTCAACCGGGCTTGGGGAGAGCTGGTCGGCATTGCCCCTTCCTCCGCCGTCGGGCGAACGGTTCACGAGGTTTTCGGTGGCAGCGAAGACGCGTGGATCCCCGCATTTGCGGCTGTCGTCAGCTCCAACGAACCGCTCGTCTTCGTGCGGGAGGTCGGGACGACAGGCCGCTGGTACGAAGGCCATGCCCAGCCGCTCGACGCGGAGCGTTTCGTCGTTCTGTTCGTGGAGGTCACCGCGCGCCTGAAGCTGGAAGCGGAACTGCGCGACCAGCAGCGGCAACTCTCGACCATCATCGACACCATGCCGGTCGGCGTGCTTCTTGCGGAAGCGCCGACGGGTCGGATCATCCTCCAGAACGAGCGATCGCAGCAGTTGCTGGGCCGTGACGCGACGGCCGCACAGTCGGTGGATGAATATGATATCTTCGTCGCGACCCATCACGATGGCTCGCCGTTCGATCCGCATCATTATCCTTTGGCCCGCATCATGGCCCGCGAATGCGACAGCGCAACGGTCGAGGTGCTCTATCACCGGCCGGACGGCAGCAAGACCTGGATCTCGATCGTAGGCGAGGCCATCAAGGACCTTTCCGGAGATCTCTCGGGCGCGGTCGTCGCGGTCACCGACATCTCCGACCGCAAGATGGTCGAGGCGGAAAAGGAACTCATCAACCGGGAAATAGCGCACCGGCTGAAGAATATGCTGGCGATGGTCCAGGCCATCGCCACCCAGACGCTGCGTCCGGTAACCGAGCAGGCCCATGTGCGCACTTTCGAGAAGAGGCTCCATGCGCTCAGCCGGGCCCACGACGTCCTGCTGCACGACAATCACGATTCCGCACCGATCCAGGCGATCATGGCAACGACGCTCGAGAGTCTGGCACCTGCGGATCGCGTCGATCTGCGCGGCCCCCGGACGATCGTCGGCCCGAAGGGCGCCCTGTCGCTTGCCTTGTTGCTGCACGAGCTTGGCACCAACGCGGTGAAGTACGGCGCCCTGTCGAACGAGCATGGTCGCGTTGCGATCGACTGGTTCATCGAGGGGAAGGGCGTGGAGCGTGCGCTGCACATGACGTGGCAGGAGACCAATGGTCCGATCGTTACGCCGCCGGAGCGCAAGGGTTTCGGCACGAAGCTGCTGCGCATGGGTCTGGCCGGCGCAGGCGGCGTCGATGTCGATTACGCGCCAACCGGTCTCGTTGTGAAGATGGTGGCTTTGCTGACACAGCTTCAGCAGACGGAGTGAGGCACCGCACCTGCTGCGGCGGTCCATGTCGCGGGAAAAAACGCTAACGGCGGAGATCGGGAGCGGTCAGCTGGTTGCAGCTACATATTATGAATGCGCTCAGGCATGTTGCTGATTTGAACGTCTGCGATCGCGTCCGCTACGCTATTACAAAATCGCTGAAGATTCACTTGGAATACAGGTCAACAACGTCGCCTCGACCCACCAAGCCCGACCCATCACCTATCGATCCATCTGCGACCGCACCGACCAGATTTCGCGAACCGCGGGCGCAGCCACGAAGCTGGAGGGCTGGCTCGATGCTGGAGGCGGGTCTGCAATGCCTTCGCCGAGATAGTTCAGCGCCGATAGAAAGCCGCTCCGCGAGAAGGGCTTGGCGATGACGCCGTGGGCGCCGGAGAAGTCGTCGGGAATCTTCTTCGGGTTTGCAGTGACGAAGACGATGACAGCGGAAGGCCACCTGTCCTGGATCAGCTTCGACACGTCTAGGCCGTTCGTGCCCCGAGCAAGCTGCATATCGACCAGCGCGAGATCCGGCGCCGGCTCGGTTTCCATGGCCTCGACCTCGTAGAGGGAAGCAGCTTCGCCGACGACGCTGTGCCCGGCTTCTTCAACCATCATTTCCACATCCATGGCCAGCAGAGGTTCGTCCTCCACGATGAGAACCTGCAGGGCCTTGAAGGCTGGGGGGGAGGGGGTCATGATGTCTGCTCCATTTCCGGTATGCGCAACGTCACGCGGGTGCCCGTCGGCAAACGGTCCCACGCGACAGTCGTGCCGCTTTGCGGCGACAGGCGTTTGATCAGGGCGTGACCGAGGCCACTGGACGCGGGGTCCATGATCAGCCCGACCCCGTCGTCTTCGATCGAGAGTGTTGCTTCCTCGCCATCGCGGGTCGCGATGATCGAGACGGATCCCGCACGGTTTTCGCGCAGCCCATGCTTGATGGCGTTGGTCAGGACCTCGTTCAGGATCAGTCCGAGCGCCGATGCATGCTCGGAGCGCACCTCGATCGGCTCGATATCGCATTTCAGCCGGATATTGCTGCGTCCGCTGGCGCCGATCACATCCGAGGCAAGGTTCGCGGCGAAGGCCGCAACGTCGAAGCGCGTCACGTCGTCGGCCTGATAGAGCCGGCGGTGAACCGTCGCGAGCGCGTCGATCCGCTCCATCATCGTTTCGAGCTTTACCCGGATATCGGCATCGTCGATCGCGCGGACTTGCAGCCGCAAGAGGGCACCGATCATGGTGAGGTTGTTCTTGACCCGATGATCGACCTCGTGAAGCAGCAGTGTCTTGGCTTCCAGCGCTTTTTCCAGGTCTGCCGTGCGGCGCTTGACCTCGCTGTCGACGGCGGCCTTCTGTGCGGCAATCGTCTCCTGCGCCATCACGCGATCCGTCACGTCGAGCTGCGACGCGAAGAAGAATTGAACGTCTCCGCTCTCGCCGCGAACCGGGCTGAGGAACAGAGCGTTCCAGAAGGTCGAGCCATCCTTGCGGTAGTTCAGCAGGTCGATGTGAATGCTTTCTTCGGCCCGGATGGCAGCACGGATTTTCGCAATGCTGGCTTCATCCGTGTCAACGCCTTGCAGAAACCTGCAGTTACGGCCGACGATGTCTTCGCGATCGTAGCCGGTAAGGTGCTGGAATGCTTCGTTGCAGAACACGATCGGGTTGTCTGGCTGTGCAGGATCCGTGATGACCATCGCCATGCGAGTGGCACGCACGGCAGCAGCAAAGGGATCACCCCGGCCATGCTCGTAATCGAGAATTTCCGTCAGGTGCCAATCATCTTTCTGGCTCATGCGTACTCCAGGCGCCGAAAAGGATGCAATTACAACGGCCACTCATAATGCCACATAGCGCCGTTTGTTCCGGCCACCTGAGACTCTGCGGAAATCCGAGCGAACGTGACCGACTATGACAGACGATACGCGGCAGGCACCCGGCTGGATGTGGTGGGTCTCGGACGATAGCCTCTCTGCCGCTTCTGCCGTGCGACCTCCAGGAAGAGCATAACGGCCGCCGCCTCGTCCTCGAACAGATGTATCTTCTCGCGCCCCGTCGTCCCGATCCGCCCCCAGCGGCGGACGAGGGAGGTCTTGCCGAACAAGGAGGGCTCGATCGACAGGGCGTAGAACCGGGCCATGTTTTTCGCCGGCTGGGTGCGCTCGATGTAGAGGTAATAAGGGTGCTGGTTCATGGGGCGAGAATCGCCCGTGGCTGAGAAAGCGTCCAACCAAACTTATGAATCGATCAGCGCCGTCCGATTCACGCGGGTGATGCATCCGGAGCCGAAGGTACCTTCATGCGCAGTTCGATCGAGCGCAACAGGTTGGAACGTGCCGTCTTCAGGTGCTGGCGGCAGGCGCGGTCGATGGCCTTGAGGTCGCGGCGCAGCAGCGCCTCGATATAAGCAAGGTGCTCGGTCAACGCGGTGAAGGTGCGCTGTTTCTCGTCTTCCGCATCCCACTGGGCATTGTAGTGGAAGAGCATCGAGATGATGTCGTAGAAATCCTTGATGAACCGGTTATCGGCGGTCTCGTGGACGGTGCGGTGCAGGCGTTCGTCCAGATCCGGAAACAGACCGTAATCCGTGTCGATGCTTGCCAGCAGGGACCGGTGCTCCGCCTCGATCGTCCGCATGCGCCGCCACGATCCGGAATCGTCTGGCAGATCGATGAAGCTGCGCGCGGCACGCAGCTCGAACATTTCGCGGACCTCGTAGATCTCGTTTGCAAAGGCCGGCGTGACGCCCTTGAAGAGCCAGGCACTGTTTGGACGCCGCTCGATAAGGCCGAAATGCTGGAAATGCGGCAGGTGTTCGCGGATGATCGTGGTCGACGTGCCGAACTGTCGCGCAAGTTCCGTAGCCGTCAGCAGATGACCCGGCCCGATATGGCCGTCCAATATCCATTCCAAGAAGCGACGCTCGACGGTGGCGCTGGTCGACAGGGTCTGCGTGTCGGGAAAGGCATCGTCTGGCGCGGGGCGGCGAGACAGCCGGCGGGCGCCGCTTTCGCGACGGAGGATGCCAGCAGCTTCAAGCCCGGTCATGACCGTGCGGATGGTGGTGCGGCTGACGGCCAGCGACTGCGAAAGCTCGTTCTCGGAGGGCATTTCGGCGCCGAGCGGCAGGCTCCCGCAGATTGCGAGGCAGCCGTTGTAACTCCGCTTGTAGACCGCATTTCCCTTCATTCCAAACGCCTCCCCGCCGGTCCCGATGTCGGCAGCCTCCTGTTTATTGCATAAAATAAACAAAATAAAGCATTGCGTGGCAGTTTGTCTTTTGTATATAAAACGCAAGGGAGAACCTGAGGAGGATCTAACGCATGGGCAGATCGAACATCAGCAGAACAGCGTGCAGCGCCATGTTTGCCGTCTGTTACATGCCTTCAGGCTCTGCCACGTCAGAGCTTTGCGTATGAGCACGCGCATCATTCAGTTCGGAACCAGCCGCTTTCTTCAGGCGCATGTCGATCTCTTCGTTCACGAGGCGCGCGAAGCCGGTCAGGCGATCGGTCCGATCACCATCGTCCAGGTCTCGGGCTCCGCAGAACGCGCCGGCCGTGTGGCCGCCTTCGGACATCCGCAAGGCTATCCGATCATCATCCGCGGTATCGAGGCAGGCCGGCAGGTCGAGCGCCGGATCTCCGTCACATCGGTCGACGGCGGCATCTCCGCGCTGGCCGATTGGGCAAAGCTGAAGGCGCTGTTTGCAAACGACGCCGCTTTCATCGTCTCCAACACCGGCGATCGCGGTTACGAATTGTCTGCGGATGATCGCAGCGACACGCTTTTCTCAGGACGCATCCCCACATCGTTCGTGGGCAAGCTTGCGGTTCTGCTTTTCCACCGCTGGCAGGCGCAGGGCGGTCCGCTCACCGTGCTGCCGTGCGAGCTTTTGAACCGCAATGGCGACATTCTGCAGCAAGCCGTTCTATCGCTTGCTGCCGAGGCCGGTGCAGACGAGGCGTTCCTCCACTACGTGGAGACCGAGGTCATCTTCGCCAACACGCTCGTGGACCGCATCGTCTCCGAGCCGATCGAGCCGGTTGGTGCTGTCGCCGAGCCCTACGCGCTCTGGGCGATCGAGGCGAAGCCCGGACTGGCGCTCCCGTTCGACCATCCGTCCGTCGTTCTGACCGACGATCTCGAGCCCTATGAGCGGCTGAAGCTGCATATCCTCAATCTCGGCCACACGGTCCTCGCCGACATCTGGCTGCGCGAAGGTCGCGCACAGGACGAGACGGTTCGGGCGCTGTTGCAGGACGCGGCGATCCGCGAGCAGTTGCTTGCCGTCTACCGGCAGGAGGTCGTTCCGGGCTTTGCCGCGCATGGCATGGCCGACGCCGCGAAAGCCTATGTGGAGGTGACGCTGGAGCGGTTCGACAACCCGTTCCTCGATCACCGCGTCGCAGACATCGCCCAGAACCACGGCGTCAAGATCGAGCGGCGGATCGGCGCCTTCCTCGACTGGGTGGCGGAGACCGGGACGACGCCGGCAGCGCCGGTCCTTCGCGGCCTCATCGCCGGGCAGGCCGTGGCGACGCATGAAACGGAGAGGGCAAAGGCATGACCTATACGTTCGATTTCTCCGCGCTTCTGCCGTACTGGCCGGATTTCCTCTGGGGTGCGGTTCTGACCCTGCAGCTTTCTGCCGTCGCGACGGTCGCCGGCTTCATCGTGGGCACGCTCTGTGCCATCGGGCGGGCCGACGGATCGCCGGTCGTCAAGGCGATCGTGGCGGCCTATGTCGAGGTGATCCGCAACACGCCGCTGCTGGTGCAGGTGTTCATCATCTATTTTGGCATCGCCACACTCGGCATCCGCGTCTCCGCCAATCTCGCGGCCATGATCGCGCTCACCGTGAATGTCGGTGCCTATACCTGCGAGATCGTGCGGGCGGGCCTCCAGTCCATTCACCGCTCGCAGGTCGAAGCGGCGGAGTGTCTCGGGCTTTCGAAACCGCAGATCTACTGGCATGTCATCGTGCGCCCGG
Organism: Ferranicluibacter rubi; assembly: GCF_011603255.1. GTDB lineage: Bacteria > Pseudomonadota > Alphaproteobacteria > Rhizobiales > Rhizobiaceae > Ferranicluibacter > Ferranicluibacter rubi. The sequence continues at coordinate 120,052 of NZ_JAANCM010000003.1, forward strand.
CGATCGAGCGGGTCTATCCCTCCCTGACCAGCCAATACGTGCTGCTGATGCTGGCGTCCTCCATCACCTCGCAGATTTCCGCCGAAGAGCTGACCGCCGTCGCCAACCGCATCCAGTCTGGCACCTTCCGCGCGTTCGAGACCTACATCGTCGTCGGCCTCATCTATCTCGTCCTGTCCTTCGTGATGCGCGGTGCCTTCACCGCCTTCGCCCAGGCAGCCTTTACCCGCCGGCGCAAGCTCGGCACGACATTGTGAGGCGGCCCCTGTGATGACGACCCCCACATTCAGCCTGCTCCACGTCGAATTTTTGGCATGGGCCGCTCTCTGGACGCTCGGCCTCTCAGCCATCGCCTTCATCGGCGGCGGTCTCCTCGGCTTCGGCGTCATGCTCGCCCGCATCGGACCGTCGAAACTTCTACGGCGGGCGGCCAGCACTTACATCCAGATCGTGCAGGGCACGCCCCTGCTGATCCTCCTGTTTCTCATCTATTACGGCATCGCCATCTTTGCCGGCCCCGGCTTTCCCGCCATCCTCGCAGCGGGTGCGGGTCTGACCATCTACGCCTCCGGCTTCCTCGCCGAAATCTGGCGCGGCTGTATCGAGGCCGTTCCGAAGACCCAGTGGGAGGCTGCCGAATGTCTGGCGCTGACACGCTGGCAGCGCATGATGCGGGTGATCCTGCCGCAGGCCCTGCGCATTGCGACGCCACCCACGGTCGGCTTTCTCGTGCAGATCGTGAAGAACACGTCGCTCGCGTCGGTCATAGGCTTCATCGAGCTGGCCCAGGCCGGCAAGCTCATCAACAACTCCATCTTCGAACCGTTCACCGTCTTCATGGTGGTGGCAGCGTTCTACTTTGCGATCTGCTTCCCGTTGTCCATGTGGAGCCGGACGCTTGAAAGGAAGCTCAATGTCGCCGGTCGTTAAGCTCAGAAACGTTCACAAGTATTTCGGGGCTCTCAAGGTTCTGGAAGGCGTATCCTTCGAGGTCGAGCGCGGCGGTGTGGCTGCGGTCATCGGCCAGTCCGGCTCGGGCAAGTCCACGGCGCTTCGCTGCATCAATGCGCTGGAGACCATTCAGGACGGCACGATCGAGGTCTGCGGCCATGCCGTCGGCGACCCGAAACTCGACCGCCGTGCGCTTCGCCAAGATGTCGGCATCGTGTTTCAAAGCTACAATCTCTTCCCTCACCTGACGGTGGAGCAGAACATCATGCTGGCGCCGACCTGCGTGAAATCGATCGGCAAGAGCGAAGCGCGCGACCTTGCGCGGGATGTGCTGGCACAGGTCGGATTGTCGGAAAAGGCACAGCAATATCCCGAGCAGCTCTCCGGCGGGCAGCAGCAACGCGTGGCGATCGCACGGTCGCTGGCCATGCAGCCGAAGCTGATGCTGTTCGACGAGGTTACGTCGGCCCTCGACCCGCAGCTGACGGGCGAGGTTCTGAAGGTCATGGAGGATCTGGCACGCGGCGGCATGACCATGATCCTCGTCACTCATGAAATGGCGTTCGCCCGCAAGGTCGCAAGCCAGGTCATCTACATGCACAAGGGCCAGGTCTGGGAGACCGGCCCCGGGTCCATGCTCGACGCCCCGAAGACGCCGGAACTGGCGAACTTCGTGGGCAGCGGCCTCTAAAGCGAACGACTTGCGTCAAAGCAAGAGGCCCGCAAACGCTTACAGTCATTCAACCGGGAGGAACGACCATGAACAGACGTAACCTGCTTTCCACCATCTCCGCGGCGGCCTTCGCCCTCGTCATCGGCCTGCCGGTGCTCGGCGGCTCGAACGCCATGGCCGATACGCTGGCCGACATCCAGCAGCGCGGCAAGATCCGCATCGCGGTCGATCTGGGCTCGCCACCCTTTGGCATGACGGACGCGCAGATGCAGCCCACGGGCTCGGACATCGAGAGCGCACGTCTGGTTGCCGAAGCGCTCGGCGTCGAACTGGAACTGGTGCAGGTCACCGGCCCGAACCGCGTTCCCGCCCTCCTCACCGGCCAGGCCGACATCGTCATGGCCTCGTTCAGCGTCAATGCCGAGCGCAAGAAGGTGATCGATTTCACCGATGCCTATGGCGTTATCCAGATCGTGGTTGCGGCCGGTTCGGCTGGCGCAAATGTGACCAAGCCGGAAGATCTCAACGGCGTACAGGTCGGCACGACGCGCGGCTCGACGAACGATCTCGAAGCGACGGCCAAGCTGCCGGGCGCGCAGCTGACGCGCTACGATGACGATGCGACGCTCGTCACGGCCCTGGTCTCCGGCCAGGTCGACGTCATGGCATCCTCGCTGCAGATCATGTCGGCGGTCAACCAGCGCCGCACGGCCGATCCGCTGACGCTCAAGATCGTGCTGAAGACCAACCCCTACGCGATCGGCCTGCGCAAGGGCGATGACACGCTGAAGGCCAAGCTGAACGAGGTCATCGCCGAAAACCTGAAGAACGGGAAGCTCAGCGAGATCTACAACCGCTACACGGGCGTGCCGCTGCCGGCGACCCTACCCAAGACCTGATCGCGCCGCTGACGGCGATACCGCGGGAGCCGGTCGCTCGGCTTCCGCACCATGACGAGACTGCGAACGATCTGCGAAGGTGATGCTATGAAAGCCCTGATCTGCAACGAGCCCGGCCGTCTTTCGGTCATCGACCGCCCCGTCCCCGTGCCGGCGCCGGGCGAGGTTCTGGTCCGCATCCGCCGCGTCGGCATCTGCGGCACGGATTACCATATCTTTCAGGGCAAGCACCCGTTCCTCGAATATCCCCGGGTCATGGGGCATGAACTGTCGGGCACGGTCGAGAGCGTGCCGCAAGGCAGCAAACTGAAGGCGGGGGAAGCGGTCTATATCGTGCCCTATCTCTCCTGTGGCACCTGCCACGCCTGCCGGAAGGGCGTGTCGAATGCCTGCCAGAGCATCGCCGTGCTCGGCGTGCACCGCGATGGCGGCATGGCGGAATATCTCTGCGTGCCGGAAGGCAACGTCGTGTCGGCCGGTAGCGCCTCGCTTGACGCCGCAGCCACGATCGAATTCCTGGCCATCGGCGCGCATGGCGTGAAGCGCGGCAGCGTGTCTGCTGCAGACCGCGTTCTCGTCGTCGGCTCCGGCCCCATCGGCATGTCGGCGATCATCTTCGCCAAGGCGCGCGGCGCGCATGTCACGGTCATGGATGTCCGCGAGGATCGTCTGGGCTTCACGCTCGACCGGCTGGGCGCCGATGCCATGATCATGGCGGACGCGTCGGCGGAAGCCGAGGCATCGCGGATGACCGGCGGAGACTTCTTCGACGTCGTCATCGACGCGACCGGCAATGCCGGAGCCATGCAGCGCGGCTTCGGTTTCATCGCCCATGCCGGGCGCTACGTGCTGGTCAGCGTCGTGCGTACCGACATCACCTTCTCCGACCCGGAGTTTCACAAGCGCGAGGCGACGCTGTTCGGCAGCCGCAACGCGCAGGCCGACGACTTTGCCGAAGTGGTGCGCCAGATGGCGGCCGGCCGCGTGCCCGTCGATGCGCTCATCACGCATCGCGGCGCGCTTGAGGATGGTCCTGAACTTTTCCCGCAGTGGCTGCGCCCGGAAACTGGTACCATCAAAGCCATTCTGGAGATTTGACCATGGCGACGCCCCGCATTCTGCGCCTCAACGATTCCGACAACGTGGTCATCGCCATCGACCGCGTTTCGAACGGCGACATTCTGCAGAACGGCGTGGCGGCGCGCAGTGCGGTGGGCAAGGGGCACAAGATCGCGCTCGTGCCGATCTCCGAGGGCGAACCGATCCGCAAGTTCGGCCAGATCATCGGCTTCGCATCCGTTCCGATCGCGCCAGGAGACTGGGTGCACGAGCACAATGTCGCGATCCACGACTTTTCCCGCGACTATGCCTTCGCCACGGAAGCGCGCCCGGACGGCGGGCTTCTGGCGGGCGAAGTGCCGGAGACCTTCCAGGGTTTCCGCCGCCCGGACGGGCGTGTCGGCACGCGCAACTATATCGGCATTCTGTCGTCGGTGAACTGTTCCGCCACCGTCGCCGGCTTCATTGCCGAGGCGGTCGAGCGGTCCGGCATTCTCAAGGATTACCCCGATATCGACGGCGTCATTCCCTTCACCCACGGCACCGGCTGCGGCATGGCGTCGAAAGGGGAGGGGTACGATATTCTGGCCCGCACCCAATGGGGTTACGCGACCCATCCCAACCTTGCCGCCGTGGTTCTCGTCGGCCTCGGCTGCGAGGTCTTCCAGATCCCGCGCCTGAAGCAGCAATATGGCATCGTCGAAGGCGATCATTTTCAGAGCCTGACGATCCAGGAAACCGGAGGAACACGCCGCTCGATCGAGGCCGGCGTCGAACGCATTCGCGATCTCCTGCCAATGGCCGCAAAGGCGCGCCGGGAAACGGTTTCCGCTTCCGAAATCACGCTGGCCCTGCAATGTGGCGGTTCCGACGGCTATTCCGGGCTCACGGCCAATCCTGCGCTCGGGGCGGCGGTGGACCAGCTCGTGCGGCAGGGCGGCACGGCCATCCTGTCGGAGACGCCCGAGATTTTCGGCGCCGAACACCTGTTGACCCGCCGGGCCGAGAGCGAAGCAGTCGGGCAGAAGATCGTCGATCTGATCGACTGGTGGACCGACTATGCCGCGCGCGCCGGCGGCGAGCTGAACAACAATCCGTCGCCCGGCAACAAGGCCGGCGGACTGACGACGATCCTCGAAAAATCGCTTGGCGCTGTCGCCAAGGGCGGCACCTCGACCCTGCGCGGGGTCTATGCCTATGCCGAGCGCATCGATCGCAAGGGCTTCGTCTATATGGACACGCCAGGCTACGATCCGGTTGCCGCAACGGGGCAGGTGGCCGGCGGCGCCAATGTGATCGCGTTTACCACAGGGCGTGGCTCGGCCTACGGCTGCAAGCCGACGCCGTCGATCAAGCTCGCCACCAATTCCGATCTCTATCGCCGCATGGAAGAGGATATGGACATCAATTGCGGCGACGTCCTCGAAGGCGTGAGCATCGAGGAGAAGGGCCGCGAGATCTTCCAGACGGTGCTGCGCGTCGCCTCCGGCGAGCGCTCGAAGTCGGAGGAGCTCGGCTATGGTGCGAACGAGTTCGTTCCGTGGCAGATCGGGGCGACGATGTGATGCCGGATGGCTGACATCAAGCCATGCCGCGACGGGTGAGAGGCTATCTCCCGACACCAGCCTGCAACGCGGGCGGCAGCACATGGGCATGATTGCCGTCGTTGCGAAGCTGCTCCGGAATGTCGTCCGCGTGCAGAATGAGGTTTCGGCCCGAGGCCTTGGCGATGTAGAGAGCCTTGTCCGCGGCGGCAAATAGCTGCGCGAAGCCTTGATAGTGGGCAAACTCGGCGACACCAGCGGAGACGGTCACCGCAGTTTGGACGCCACCGAGGTTGATGGGGTTGCGCGAAATACGCACGACGGCCTCGCCGGCAAGCACCATCCGCTCTGCCGCTTCCATGCCGACGATGAGAACCGCAAACTCCTCGCCGCCGATGCGCGCAAGAACATGCGGCGGCTGGAAATTGTCATTGAGGACGGAGGCGACAGAGACGATGGCGCGGTCGCCTGCCTCATGTCCGAAACTGTCGTTCAGTGCCTTGAAACGGTCGATGTCGAAAACGACGAGGGAGGCTTCGCCCTTGTGTTCGGCATAGGCTGCGAGAAAGGCACGGCGATTGAGAAGACCCGATAGCTGATCGGTGCGGCTCAACGCCTCGAAGCGAGCCCGCGAGATCGACAGATCGTGGATCGCAAGACCAATGATATACAGGATGGTGAAGATCAGCGGCGTGCCGAGCAGCGTCGTGATGAGCACGCCGACCGTCGCCGCCGGTACCAGCCGGTAGGGCAGCAGCCCGAACGCGTCCAGCACCAGATGGCCGATCACATTGAGGATATCGCCGACGAAGACGACGCCGAGGGCGGAGCGTAGGGCGACGAAGAAGACATCGCGGCGTGAAGCAAATGCATCCGTTGCGCAGAAAACAAGAATAGTGCGTTTCGCCCAGGCGATCATGAAGTCGGGTCTCCTTCATGCCGCAGTTTAAAGCGCATGATCTAACAGATTGCATACAAATTGGGCCGACCCTAATTTGAGGGTATCCGTCGAGGCTCGTTTCAAACGAAAAGCCGCCCGTATGCTTTACGAAGCCTTACCCTCTTTGCCCTCAGCCATCTCTTGCCATGCCGCTGATCGACGACGACAGAGGTCGAGAAAAGAACGCTTGACTGAGAGTGCACTCGAACCCGTAGCCTTTGAAGCGTCGTTGAAAGAGAAGAGGGCCTATGAAGATCGGTGAGCTTGCAAAACGCTCCGGACTATCGGCGCATACGATCCGCTACTATGAGCGTATCGGTCTGCTGCCCTATGCCGATCGCGATGGGTCGAGCCAACGCGATTATGATGCGGCCATCCTCATCTGGATCGCCTTCCTGCGCCGGCTGAAGGCGACGGGCATGCCGATCCGGGAGATGCTGCTCTACGCCGAACTTCGCAGCCGCGGTCCCGCAACGGAACCGGAGCGGCGTGTCCTTCTGGAGCAGCACCGGAATCGTGTCGGCGAACATATCGCCGATCTCCAGGCCAATCTTCTCGTCCTCGATGCCAAGATCTCCGGATATGCCGGGGCAGAAAAAGGGACAGACCATCATGACACAGGAACACCAAATGACGGGCGAAAGCCGACTGGAAAGAGGCAGGCGGGCACTCGCTGAAATCGACGGGCAGGCCGGGGAAAATGTCGTTGCCGCACTGGCGGATATCGCCCCGGATTTTGCGACATACCTCCTCGAATTCCCGTTCGGCGACATCTACAGCCGGCCGGGCCTTGACTTACGTGCCCGGGAGATCGCGACCATTGCGGCTTTGACAGCCATGGGCACCGCGGCGCCACAGCTGAAGGTTCATATCGAGGCGGGGCTGAATGTCGGGCTATCACGGGAGGAGATCACGGAAATCATGATGCAGATGGCGGTCTATGCGGGGTTTCCGTCGGCACTCAACGGTCTGTCTGCAGCAAAGGAGGTCTTTGGAAAACGCGATGTTCTCCCGCTGACGATGTAGACGATCAACGTTTCCCGCGATGATCCGGCGATGCTGGCGCTTCCACCGCCGTTGAGCTGGCTTGTTGCGGGCACGCGCGTCGCGATCTCAAAGGAGCTGTGGGTAGACAGCTCTTGCTCATTTTATAACCCCGTAAGCCGCTTGACACATTTTTAGGCCCCTCATAGAAATTGAACCAATCGGTAAAAATGGGGAACGCAAATGACGAAGCAATTCTTGATGTCGCGCCGTGCCGTTCTGGCATCGGGAATGGTTTTGGGCGCAAGCGCGTTTGCGCCCTCCCTTCGCGCCGCAACGCCGGTGATGGTGGCCGGCATTCACGGGTCTCCGGTCGAAAATGCTTGGAACTCGGTGCTGCACAAGGCGCTGCAGGACGCCGCAAAGGAAGGCGTTATTGAATACGTCTTCTCGGAAGGCGTCTCCGGCACGGACTATCCCCGCGCCATGCGGGAATATGCGGAGCAGGGGGCGAAGCTGATCATCGGCGAGACGTTCCCGGTCGAGAAGCAGGCGCGCGAGGTTGCGGCAGATTATCCCGACACGGCCTTCGTGATGGGCTCCAGCGGTAAGGAAGCTGGCAACAATTTCGGTGTCTTCGGCACATGGAACTTCGACGGCGCCTACCTCGCGGGCATGCTTGCCGGCAAGATGACCAAGTCGAACGTCGTTGGCTCGGTCGGCGCGATGCCGATCCCCGAGGTCAACATGCTGATCAACGCGTTTGCGGCCGGCGTGAAGGCTGTAAACCCCGATGCGAAGCATCTCGTCACCTTCATCGGCACGTTCTTCGACCCGCCGAAGGCGCGCGAAGCCGGTCTCGCACAGATCGATGCCGGCGCGGATATTCTCTTCGGCGAGCGCATCGGCACGGCCGACGCCGCCAAGGAGCGTGGCATCAAGTCCGTGGGATCGCTGGTCGATTACACGCCGCGTTATCCCGATACGGTCTTTGCGAACGCGCTGTGGAACTTCCGGCCGATCCTCGACGCCGCTCTGGCCGATATCGCCGCGGGCAAGCCGACCGGCCGCGACTACACCGCCTATGGCCTGATGAAAGAAGGCGGCAGCGATATCGTCTTCGTGAAGGGCGTCGCCCCGGCAGACGCCGAAGCCGCGATGGAAGCCAAGCGCGCCGAGATCAAGGCGGGCACGTTCGACGTTCCGAGAGTGGCGGACGAGCCGAAGTAGCCTGCGCGTGACCACGGATGCGACGGCTCTGGCGGAGGCGATCGCCAGCGGCCGCCTCACCAGCACACAGGCCATGCAGGCGTCGTTCGCTGCTGCCGAGACCGTTGCAGGCCTCGGCGCCATCACCTATCGCGACGAGGCGAGGGGCCTTGCCGCAGCGGCGGCGATCGACGCCCTCCCGCCAGGCTCGCCAGAGCGTGCCGCTATGCGGTTCGCCGGTGTGCCGACGCTTGCCAAGGACCTTGGCGGGCCGTTTGCGGGCTTTCCGGTCGCGGCAGGTTCCAACCTGCTGGCGCGCGGCAGCACGCATGCCGACAGCCCGGACTCCGATCTTGCCGAACGCTTCCGCGCGTCCGGCCTCTGCCTCTTCGGGCTGACCACCAGCCCGGAATTCGGACTGTCGCTCGCAAGCGAGCCGGCCATCGGTCCGATCTGCCGCAATCCGCTCGACCCAGGCCGGACGGCCGGCGGGTCCTCCGGTGGGGCCGCGGCCGCGGTTGCCGCCGGCATCGTCGCCATCGCCCATGCAACGGATGCGGGCGGTTCCATTCGCGTGCCCGCCGCCTGCTGCGGCCTCGTCGGCCTCAAGCCCAGCCGTGGGGCGATGCCGGCCGGCCCGAGCTTCGGCAACCACCTTGGCGGCATCGCGTCGGAACTTGCCGTCTGCCGCTCGGTCCGCGACACATCTGCGATTTTTTCAGCCCTGAGCGGGAATGCGCGCGGGCCGTTCCCACCTGTGAAAAACGCACAACGGACCTCCGCTCCGCTTCGCATCGGCATCCTGACCGACACCGGCGCGCTTTACCCGACAGACGCCGACCGGATGGCCATCGTCGAGGCAGCAGGACAGGCGCTTGAGGCTGATGGGCACCGGCTGGTACCAGTGCCGTTCACGGCAATCGAAGAAGCCTGCGCTTCAAGTCGCCGCGCCTTCGTCGATATCGTTTGCGCGAACCTCGCCGGCTCCGTCACTACATTCGGTCTCGATGCCGCGCGCGCGGAAACGCTGACGCAGGCAGTCATCGCGCGGGGCCTGTCGCTACCGGCCGTCGATCTCTGGAGAAGCCTGAACGCCATGGTTCTCGTCAGCCGCGATCTATGGCGTCTCTTCGATGGTATCGACGCTCTGCTCTGCCCGATCCTCTCAGGACCGCCACTCCCCATCGGTTCCTTCCCGAGCGATCACGCGGATCTCGACCTGCACTTCGGGCGCATGGCGGCATTCGCGCCGCTGGCCTCGCTGGCCAATGCCTCGGGATGTCCGGCCCTCACGCTTCCCTTCGGCACCGACACTCATGGCTTGCCGCTGCCGGTCCAGATCATGGCGCCGATGGGCGGCGAAGCACTGCTCCTACAGCTCGCGCACCGTCTGGAGCAGGAGCAGCGCTATACGCATCCGTTCCCCATCGCCGGATTGGCGTCATGACGAAACCAGTGCTGGAGATCGTCGGCGTCAGCAAGCGTTTCGGCACCAACCTTGCCAATGACGGCATCTCGCTTTCGCTTGCGAAGGGCGAGATCGTCGCGCTTCTCGGTGAGAACGGCGCCGGCAAGACAACGCTGATGAGCATTCTCTTCGGCCATTACGTGCCCGACAGCGGCAAGGTGCTGATCAACGGAACCGCATTGCCGCCGGGCAAGCCGCGCGCCGCCATTCGCGCCGGCATCGGCATGGTGCACCAGCACTTCTCGCTCGCCCCCAACCTCACGGCCCTTGAAAACGTGACGACGGGAACGGAAAGCCTCTGGTCGCTGTGCTCCCGCCGCGCCGAGGCGCGTGCCAAGCTGCTCGACATCGCACAGCGCTTCGGGCTGAGCGTCGATCCCGACGCCCGGCTCGGGGATCTGTCGGTAGGCGAGCAGCAGCGCGTGGAAATATTGAAAGCGCTCTACAACGACGCTCGCATTCTGGTGCTGGACGAGCCGACCGCGGTGCTGACGCAGGCCGAGGCCGAGACGCTGTTCGCGACGCTGAAGGTCATGGCGCGCCAGGGGCTTTCGCTCATCTTCATATCGCACAAGCTGGACGAGGTGATGGCGACCGCCGACCGCATCATCGTTCTGCGCGGCGGCCGGCATGTGGCGGACCGCAAGGCCTCGGAAACCACAAAAGCGGAGCTTGCCGAGCTCATGGTCGGGCGCAGCGTGTCGCGGCCCGTGCGTGTAGCAGCCACACCGGGCGAAACGGTTCTGGAAGCCGCCGCCGTCTCCGTGCGCCATCAAGGCGTGGATACGCTGAAGGCGGTGGATTTCCGCCTGCGGGCCGGCGAAGTGCTCGGCATCATCGGCGTGTCCGGAAACGGGCAGGGGGTGCTGGCGCAGCTTTTGTCCGGAACCATATCCCGCACCTCCGGCGACCTCCTCCTGTTCGGCAAGCCCGTCGATCATCTCTCCGTTGCGGATGTCGTGGCCGCCGGCATCGGGCGCATTCCGGAGGATCGCAACAAGGAGGGCGCGATCGGCGAGATGGCGATCTGGGAAAACGCCATTCTCGAACGGCTTCCGAACTATGCGAAGTACGGCCTCGTGGACCGTGCGGGCGGCATGCGGTTTGCCAGCGACATCATCGCGCAGTTCGACGTGCGCGGGGGAACGCCCGCCACGCGCACCCGGCTGCTGTCCGGCGGCAACATGCAGAAGCTCATTCTCGGCCGCAACCTCATCAACCGGCCGCGCATCCTGCTCGCCGCCCAGCCCGCGCGCGGTCTCGATGAAGGCGCCGTCGCTGCCGTTCACGAGCGCATCTTGGAAGCCCGCAAGGCCGGCACCGCCGTGCTGCTGATCTCCGAGGATCTGGACGAGGTGATGGCACTGGCCGACCGTATCCAGGCCATCGTTGGTGGCCGGCTGTCGCCGCCGATCCGCAACGAGGATGCCGACCGGCAAAGGCTCGGCCTGATGATGGCGGGCGAGTGGCACACAGAGCACACCGAGGTGACCCATGCGGTTTGAGCGGCGCGAACACAGGCCTCTCGCTCTGGTCATCGCCACGCCGATCCTGGCGATCGTGGTGGCGCTCGCCATATCCGGCGTGCTGATCGCCATTGCCGGCGCCCCGGTTCTGGAGGCCTATTGGCGCATCCTGAAGGGCGCGTTCGGCTCGCGCCTGTCCGTCACGGAAACGCTGACACGCGCCACGCCGCTGATGCTGACCGGCCTTGCCGCCGCCGTCGCCTTTCGGGCGCGGCTGTGGAACATCGGCGCCGAAGGCCAGCTCTATCTCGGCGCCATCGTCGTGGCCGCCACAAGCTCGCATCTCCTCGGCGGTCTTCCGCCCATCGTACAGATCCCCGCGCTGCTCGTTCTCGGCGCAATTGCCGGCATGGTTCTCCTGCTGGTGCCGCTCTGGCTGCGGCTTCGCTTCTCGGTCGATGAAGTGGTGACGACGCTGCTGCTCAACTTCGTCGCCGTCCTCTTCGTCTCCATGTTGATCGATACGGTCCTGAAAGACCCTGCAGCCTTCGGCTGGCCGCAATCGCAATCGGTGGCGGATGGCGCGATGTTGCCGAAGCTGCTGTCGCGCTCCCGCCTTCATCTCGGTCTCGCCATCGCGGTGGTCCTCGCTTTTCTCCTCCATTTCGTGCAATCGCGCACGGTCTTCGGCCTCAAGTCGCGCGCGGCCGGCCTCAATCCGCAGGCGGCCGTTTTCGCCGGCGTGCCGCTCGGCCGCACACTTGTTGGCGTCGCCTGCATATCGGGCGGCCTTGCAGGACTTGCCGGCGCGGTGGAGGTCATGGGCGTCAAGGGCTATGTGACGACGGATCTTTCGCCCGGCTACGGCTATTCCGGCATCGTCGTCGCCATGCTTGCCAACCTGCATCCGCTCGGCGTCGTGCTCGCCGCCTTGTTTACCGCGACCATGTTCGTCGGTGCCGACGGCATGAGCCGCAGCATGGGCATTCCAAGCTATATCGCGGATCTCACGGTGGCGCTGTCGCTGCTGACCATGCTGGTCGCCTTGTTCTTCACCCAGTACAGGATCCGCCGATGACCGCGGTGTTCGACATTCTCGCCTCCGCCGGGCTTTGGGCCGCCGTGCTGCGCATCGCCACGCCGCTGATCCTCGGCACGCTGGGAGCGCTTCTCTGCGAAAAGGCAGGCGTCCTCAATCTCGGCATCGAGGGCATCATGACCTTCGGCGCGATGATCGGCTGGCTTTCGGTCTATAACGGTGCCGACCTGTGGACGGGTCTGCTGATTGCGGCCGTCGCCGGTGCGGTCTTCGGCGCTCTGCATGCGCTTCTCACCGTCACGCTCGGCCTGTCGCAGCATGTGTCCGGTCTCGGCGTCACTCTGTTCGCCTCCAGTCTCAGCTATTTCCTGTTCCGCCTGCTCGTGCCGGTCGCCGGCACACCGCCGACCATCGAGCCGTTCCAGCCGATCGCGATCCCGGGTCTGAGCGATCTGCCCTTCGTCGGCCCGGCGCTCTTCGTACAGACGCCACCGACCTATCTCGCTATCCTCATCGCCCTCGTCATGGCCTACATGCTGTTTCGCACGCCTCTTGGCCTCGCTATCCGCATGACCGGCGAAAACCCGCATGCGGCGGAAGCACAAGGCATCAACCCGATGGCGATCCGCTACGGCGCCGTCATGGCCGGCAGCGCCCTGATGGGCATGGCCGGCGCCTTCCTGACGCTTTCGGCCTTCAACAGCTTTTTCCCGACGATGGTGCAGGGACGCGGCTGGATCTGCATCGCGCTCGTGGTCTTCTCTTCCTGGCGTCCGGGCTGCGCACTGCTCGGCGCGCTCCTCTTCGCCTTCTTCGACAGCTTCCAGCTCCGCCTCCAGACCACGCTTGGCGGCACCGTCCCGTACCAGCTCTTCCTGATGACTCCCTACATCCTCTCCATCGCCGCCCTCGCCATCATGGCCCGCCGCGCCCGCGTGCCGCAGGCGCTAATGCAGCCGTACAGGCGGGGTGAGCGGTGAAGAGGTGTGGCTGAGGTCGGAAAGCGTACATCGTGATGCATAATAGTTCCATAACGTTGATTATGTGATCGTGTTTTGTTTTGTAGCCGCAAAGTTAAAGTGTCCTGTTTCTGCAAAGTTGGAATGTCACACTCCCCCGAATCTGGAGGACGTCTGGGAGTCAAGTTGTGGCACGACCGCAAGCGCGGATGGCGATCATCCAGCGGTTGGTAGCTCGGGGGTTTCCTATCTCGACACGCCGGACGTTCACGTCAGCCGTCCGTGATGCCGCAGGACAAGGCCGACGGCGCCCATGCAGTTGTCGTTATCGAGAAAGCGGCCCGTTACGAAGGCAGGATTGGCGCCTTCGCCGTCGCCGGGCTTGACCAGCGTATGCCGGGCGTAGGCCGAGCGGATCGGCGCGAGAAGCATTTCGCCCGCCGCCGCCATTCCGCCGCTGATGACGAAAAGGCCGGGATTGAGAATGGTTCCGACAGTCGCAAGTCCGCGTCCTGCGGCCTCACCGGCATCTTCCAGCAGGCGCTGGAATCCGACGTCGCCGGCCTGCGCCGTCTTCACAAATTCCGCCATGCCGATGCTGCGTGAAAGGCGTCTTTCCGCGATGCCGAGAACGGCCGTTCCGCTGCAGGAAAGCTCCATGCAGCCGCGATTGCCGCAGGTGCAGAGATCGCCACGCGGATCGAGGACCATATGGCCGAATTCCCCCGCCGTGCCGGCAGCTCCCGTCAGCACCTTGCCGTTGGCGACGATCGCGCCGCCGATGCCGAGGTCGAGCTTGAACAGCACGAAATTCTCGAAACCCGCGGCAGCACCCCACATCATTTCGGCCAAGGCCGCGCAGTTGCTCTCATTGTCCGCAAAGATCGGCTTCTGCAGGACGGGCTCGAACGTCGCGCGCAGATCGACCCCCTGCCAGCCCGGAAGCTGCGAGCCCCGCATGATCCGCCCGCTGGCAGCGATCGGAGCGGAGACGGCAAAACCTACGCCGAGGAGCCCGGAATATGGGAGACTGTGCTCCTTGTAGATGTTGTCGATCGCCTGCTTGGCCATACGCGTCGCTCGTTCCGGTTTGTAATCCCGCTCGAGCGGAATGGCGACATCCGCAACGATATTGTGGGCGACGTCGGCCAGCACCACCCGCAATTCGTTGCGCCCCAGCAGGACGCCGAGACAGGTTCCGGCCTCCGGATTGAGCGAATGCGCAAGCGCCGGCCGTCCGATGCCGGGGCTGCGCGTTTCCACCTCAACGACAAGGCTCGATCGCTTGAGGTCCGCGAGGATCGTCGAGACGGTCGATCGGGCAAGGCCCGTCGTGCGGGCAATCTGCGCGGCGCTGACGGCGCCGTGCCCGCTCAGGGCGCGGACGACCCGCGCCACCGGCGTATCGACCTGACGCTCGTCGAGAAGGCCCCGCAGTCCGCCGCTGATCATATTGGCCATATAGCGTCTTTCCCCCTGCCCGTGCGGGCCTGCCTCGATGGTCGATATGCCCGTCGGCTGGCCGCCTCGTCCATCTGAAAGCACTCATATTCTGTCGGAGCAAGGCCGCTTGGACAGAAAATGACCTGCGCACATATGCTCGACCACACATCTTCTATGACATAAGTGCGGCGATCACAATTCCGTTTTCGCATGACTTTTGTCATGGCTGACAGAATTCAGGTTGACAAATCGAGGCTCTGCCAGTCTAAAAGACGGCGAGGATGAGGAAACACCAAGGGAGGACACCATGAGAATGATCACGAACGCGTTGCGGACGGGCACCATGCTCGCGACGTTGGCGATGTGCAGCGGCGTGGCTCTGGCCGAAGACGTTACGCTCTGGACGCTGAATTTCAGCTCGGAGGCGTCGAACGCCGCCATGCAGAAGATCGCCTCCGATTTCGAGGCTGCCAATCCCGGCGTGAACGTCGAGATCGTCACGCGCGGCGTCGATGACCACAAGACGGCCCTTCGGGTGGCTGCAGGGTCGGACCGTGGGCCCGACATCTTCTTCAGCTGGGCGGGCCTCGGACTCGGCGGCGAATATATCAAGGCCGGCCTCAGCCTGCCGCTCGACAAATACTACGCGCAGTACAAGTGGGACGACGAGCTCGTTCCGGCAGCCGCTTCCTTCTCCAAGATCTACGAGGGTGGTCGCCACGGCGTGCCCTTCACGTTCAAGGGCGAGGCGCTCTACTACAACAAGGCGCTCTTCACGCAGGCCGGCATTACCGAAGCACCGAAAAACTATGACGAGCTGGTCGCGGACGCCGAGAAGCTGAAAGCCGCCGGCATTCCGGCCATCACCTTCGGCGGCACGGTGAACTGGCACCTGATGCGCCTGATGGACGTCATCCTGGAGTCAAAGTGCGGCATCGAAAAGCATGATGCCCTGATGAACATGAAGACGAGCTGGAAGACCGAGCCCTGCGCCGCGGCCTCCTTCGCCGAGCTCGACACGTGGAGCAAGAACTACATTCTCAGCCCGTTCATGGGCATCGACAATGCCCAGTCGTTCAATCTCTTCGTCGGCGGCCGCGCGGCGATGATGCTGGAGGGTGACTGGCTCGTGCAGCAGCTTGCGGAAGCTGGAAACCTCGACGACTACGACGTCTTCCCCTTCCCCACCGGCACCAACCGGCTCTACGGCTTTGCCGAGTACCACTACATCAGCAGCAAGAGCAAAAATCCGGATACGGCTGCCAAGTTCCTCGACTATTTCATGTCGACGCCGGTGCAGCAGGCGAGCCTCGGGCAGTTCAGCACGACCTCGATCAACAAGAACGTCGCCTACAAGGATCTGCGTCCTCTCGACAAGAAGTGGGTCGATATCTTCAATACCTATACGCAGGTCTACATGAATGGCGACCAGGCGTTCCCGCTCGACGTGACGACGGAGTATTTCCGCGTCATCAATGAGGTGGCGAGCGGCAACATGGCGGCGGCAGACGCCGGCGGCCAGCTTCAAACCTTCATCGACAACCGGCGCTAGGCGTCATTTTGAGCCGGTCCCGCAAGAGGGGCCGGCCTTCCTCCCTTCTGTCACATCGCCTGCGTTCCGTACGGCTGCCTGCGCACCGCATGGCCCGCCTTCGTAGTGCGTGGAGTGTCTTATGACGTCCAGATACATTTTCTCAGACCAGCGCACGCAGGCCGCGATGCTGATTGCCCCGGCGATCGTCATCTACGCGGTGTTTGCCATCTATCCCATGATCGACGTCGTAACCTTGAGCTTCCAGCGATGGAACGGGCTCGATGCGACCAAGGAATTCGTCGGCTTCAGCAATTACGTCGACATCTTCACGAAGGATCCGGTGTTCTGGGGTGCGTTCCGCAACACGGTCATCTGGACGATCCTGTCGACCATCTTCCCTCCGCTCGTCGGGCTTCTGCTGGCGCTCGGTGTCAACCAGCCGATCTTTGGGCGCAATGGGCTGCGGGCGATCTTCTATCTCCCCGTCATCATCGCCCCCATCGCGGTCGCCACCATGTGGCGCTGGATGTACGATCCCTTTTTCGGATTGTTCGGCCAGGTCCTGACGTCCATGGGCCTCCAGAGCTGGATCCAGGATTGGCTGGGAAATCGCAACATTGCGCTTTATTCCGCCTTCGTCGCCTATCTCTGGCAGACGGTCGGCTTTTCCATGGTGCTGTTTCTCGCCGGCTTGCAGGGCGTCAGCAAGACGCTGATCGAGGCCGCGCGCATCGATGGCGCTGGCCGCTGGAAAGTGTTTCGTCACGTCACCTTCCCGGCGCTGAAGCCCACCATCACCATCGTTCTGGTGCTCGCCATCATTTCCTCGCTCAAGGCGTTCGACATCATCTACGGCCTGACGGGCGGCGGGCCGGCGCAATCGACGCAGATGCTGGCGCTCTGGGCCTTTACCCAGTCCATGCAGATCTTCGACTTCGGTCGCGGCAGCGCCATCTCGGTCGTCCTCCTGCTCATCACCCTCTCCGTGGTCATCCCCTACCTGCGCTGGACACGGAAATCCGAGGAGAACGAGGAATGACGATGATGTCCGCCTCCATCCACGCCAACACCCTGGAAAAGCCACAGCGGGACTGGGTTCTCGTTGCGCTCTG
Organism: Ferranicluibacter rubi; assembly: GCF_011603255.1. Lineage (GTDB taxonomy): Bacteria > Pseudomonadota > Alphaproteobacteria > Rhizobiales > Rhizobiaceae > Ferranicluibacter > Ferranicluibacter rubi. The sequence continues at coordinate 137,332 of NZ_JAANCM010000003.1, forward strand.
GGCCACGCTCGCCTTGGTCGCGCTGATCTGGGTTGCGCCCTTCGTCTTCATCGTCTTCACCTCGCTGAAGTCCAATGCGGCCGTCATGAGTTCCAGCGCGTTCGCGCCTCCGGTCGATCCGAAGTTTGCCAATTATTCCGGTGCCTGGGATCGTGGCCGCTTCAACACGACCTTCTTCAACAGCGTCATCATTACCGCCATCAAGGTGCCGCTCGGTCTCTTCATCTCGGCCATGGCCGCCTATGCTTTGGCGAAGATCGAGTTCGCGGGGCGCAAGATGTTGCTGCTCGCCATTCTGTTCGGAACGATGATCCCGTTTCAGGTCATGCTGGCGCCGCTCTTCACGCTGGTGAACGGCCTGCACCTGATCGACACCTATCCCGGCGTCATCCTGCCTTACCTCGCCTTCGGCATTCCCTATCAGGTCTTCATCCTCCAGAGCTTCTTCCGCGGCATTCCGAAGGAACTCAGCGAAGCCGCCCGCATCGATGGCGCCTCGCATTTCGTGATCTTCCGGCGGATCTTCCTGCCGGTGTCGCTGCCTGTGCTCGCCGCTCTCCTGATCCTCGACTTCGTGTCCACCTGGAACGAGTTCGCCATGGCGCTCGTCCTCCTGCAGGATCGGGACATGTGGACCCTCCCCCTTGGCCTGTCCGCCTTCCAAGGGCAATTCTCACGAGATTACGGCCAGCTCAATGCCGCCATCGTCATGACGGTGCTGCCCGCCGCCATCGTCTACCTCATCTTCCAGCGCTACTTCGTGTCGGGGCTTACCTCCGGCGCGGTCAAGGGCTGAAACAGACATCAAGGACGCAGATATGACCGATACCACCATCGCCAAATGGGACCTGTTCGAAGCCAGCCTGAACGGTCCCTCCTCCGGCAACCCCTTCGTCGAGGTCGATCTCGAGGCCCACTTCAGCCAGAAGAGCCGCACCGTTCGCGTGCCGGGCTTCTATGATGGCGACGGCGTCTACAAGATCCGTTTCATGCCCGACAATGAAGGGGAATGGTCCTATGTGACGCGCTCCTCCGCGCCCGAACTCGACGGAACGTCCGGCACCTTCACCGTCGGCCCGGCAAGACCCGATGTGCATGGGCCGGTCCAGGTGGCCAACAGGTTCCACTTCGCGCATGCCGATGGCACGCCGTATCTTTCCTTCGGCACCACCTGCTACGCCTGGACGCACCAGCCGCTGGACCTTCAGGCCAAGACGCTGGAAACGCTGAAGCAGGCGCGTTTCAACAAGATGCGCATGGGGGTCTTCCCGAAAGACTATCCGTTCAACATCAACGAGCCGCTGCATGACGTCTACGAACGGGATGCGGAAGGGGAACTCGATTTCGACCGGCCGAACCCCGAAAGCTTCCGTCATTTCGAAAACCAGGTGAAGGCGCTCGGCGATCTCGGCATCGAGGCGGATATCATCATCTTCCATCCCTATGATCGCTGGGGCTATTGCGACATGAGCGCCGAGCAGGACTATCGCTACGTTGCCTATCTCACGGCCCGTCTTGCAGCCTATCGCAATATCTGGTGGTCGCTGGCCAACGAGTACGACTTCCTCCTCGATACCAAGCCGATGGGCCAGTGGGATCGCTACTTCCAGATCATCGAGGAGAACGACCCCTACCGCCACCTGAAATCCATCCACAACGGCGATGTGAACGCCAATTACGACCACCGCCGCGCATGGGTCAGCCATGTCTGCATCCAGAACTGGGATGTGAAGCGCACGCAGGAATGGCGGGAGGCCTATGGAAAGCCCGTCGTCAACGACGAGCCGGAGTACGAGGGCAATATCATGCTCTCCTGGGGCAACATCTCGGCCCGCGAGCTGGTGCACCGGTACTGGATCACCATGCTGCGCGGCGGCTATGCCGGGCATGGTGAAACCTTCATGCACCCCGAGGATATTCTCTGGTGGGCAAAGGGCGGCGTGCTGCATGGGGACGCCTGGCAGCGCATCGGCTTCCTGCGCGATCTTCTCGAAGAGGATGTGAGCGTCGGGCTGACCCCGATCGCGCGCGAGGCGAACTGGCCATGGAGCCGCGTGTCCGGCGCGACCGACGGCGATGTCACCTATATCTATCTCGGCGAGCACCAGCCCGTCATCTGGGCACCGGGCCTGCCGCAGGAGATGGGCGATTACGAGGTCGATGTCATCGATACGTGGGCGATGACGGTGACGCCTGCGACCATCGTCGATGCACCCGCCAACCATCCGACCCGGCACGGCGCTTCGCTCCGCCCGCGCCGACCGGATGCGGCCTTTGCCGTGGAACTGCCGGGCAAGCCGAACCTCGCCATCCGCATCCGGCCGAAGCCATAGAAAGGGAACCGCCATGTCGACCGTCCAGATCCGCGACGTCCGCAAATCCTACGGCGCCCATCCCGTGCTTCACGGTGTCGATATCGACATCGCGGACGGGGAGTTCGTCATCCTCGTCGGTCCGTCCGGCTGCGGAAAATCGACGCTGCTGCGCATGGTCGCGGGCCTCGAGTCCATTACCGGCGGCACGATCAGCATCGACGAGCGCGTGGTGAACGGGCTGGAGCCGAAGGACCGGGATATCGCGATGGTTTTCCAGAACTATGCGCTCTACCCGCAGATGACCGTGGCGCAGAACATGGGTTTTGCCCTAGAGCTGGCCGGCGCCCGCAAGGAGGAGATCAAGCGCAAGGTGGACCATGCCGCCGGCATTCTCGGGCTGGAGCCGCTTTTGCAGCGCAAGCCGGCCCAACTTTCGGGCGGTCAGCGCCAGCGCGTCGCCATGGGCCGCGCCATCGTGCGCGATCCCAAGGTCTTCCTGTTCGACGAGCCGCTGTCCAATCTCGACGCCAAGCTGCGCGTCAAGATGCGCGCCGAGATCAAGGCCCTGCATCAGCGCTTGAAGACGACGATCGTCTACGTCACCCATGACCAGATCGAAGCCATGACCATGGCCGACAAGATCGTCGTCATGCAGGGCGGCCATATCGAGCAGATCGGCACGCCGCTGGAACTCTACGACCACCCGAAAAACGTCTTCGTCGCCGGCTTCCTCGGATCGCCCGCCATGAACTTCCTCGACGGCGTCATCATCGGTGAGGACGGAAGCTTTCTGGAACTGGGTGGTGCCGGCCGCGTACCGCTTGCCAACGGCTATCGAAATGCGGACGGAAAATCTGTCATCGTCGGCGTCCGTCCGGAGGACATCGGCATCGCAGAGGCCAACGGCATTCCGGCAGAGGTGATCGTCGTAGAGCCGACCGGGTCCGAAACGCATCTGGCGGTGCGGCTGGGCGGACAGGAGATTATCGTCGTCCTGCGATCACGCGTGTCGCTGGCTCCGGGCGAGCAGGTACACCTTTCGTTTGAGGGCGCGAGATTCCATGTCTTCGACAAGGAGACGCAAGAGCGCCTGCAGCGATAGCGACAGACGTCCGATACCCTGACCGACGATCCGCAGACCGTTCCGTAAGCATCCCACTTCGCATCTGTCTTCGCGACCATCGACATCCCACCTTTGAGATGAGGTCTTGAAAGCGCCCTTCTAGCCTCCTGAAAAGGTTGCTTCCGCCTTACATGGATTGTACCCCTGCAAGCGCAGAAAAAACCTGTGACGGACCGACAGCAGGGGGCGACATGGTATCGACAGACCGCGCGAATACCGGCTGGGGCCGGGCGCTCGAGAGGCTTTCGGCATCGTCCACCGGCCAGGAAGAGGGTGAAGACCTGAAGCAGGCGGTGGTGCGGATCATCGTCTCCGGTATCGCCTTCGTCACCGTCGTGCCGGGCACGCTTGTGGGCTACTGGCGGGATCTGCCGCCGGGTATCCTGTTGCTCTTCGTGATCTATCTGCCGTTCTCCTGTGCGGTCTGGTGGTGGATGAAGACGCATCCGGGCGACCAGCCCTGGCGGCGGACGATCGCCATCGTCTGCGACATACCGGCGCTGACCTATACGTTGGCCAATGGCGGCGCGGGCATGTTGCCGCTCTTTGCACTTCTCCTTTGGGTCACCGTCGGCAACGGGTTGCGGTTCGGACCGCGCATCCTGATCGCCTCGACGGTGATGGCGCTGGCCTCGATTGCCGTTGCCGCCGTGTTCAACGATTACATGCGGCAGAACCCCTATATCGTGGTGACCCTGATCGCGACGGCCGTTCTGGTGCCGGCTTATATTTTCGTGCTCATGAAGCGCGTCCACCGGGCCTACATTGCGGCGCGGGAAGCCAACCTTTCGAAATCCCGTTTTCTGGCGCAGGCCAGCCACGATCTTCGCCAGCCCGTCCACGCCATCAGCCTCTTTACCGCCTGCCTCCGCGATGCCGATCTGCGGCAGAGCGAGCTGGGCATGGTCGACAACATCGACCGCTCGCTGCAGAGTATCTCACGCCTCTTCAAGTCGCTCCTCGACGTCTCGACGCTCGACAGCGGCAAGGTCGTGCCACGCTACGAGGCCGTCGCGATCGCCGACATCCTCGATGACGTGCTGCAGCAGAACACGGACATGGCGCAAGCGAACGACTGCAAGCTCGGCGTCAGCAACTGTAAGAGCGTCGTCATCACGGATCGCGCGCTTCTGACGACCATGCTGCAGAACATCGTCAGCAACGCGATCAAATATGCACCGGGCCGCGCTATCATGATCGGCTGCCGACGTGAAAAGGGCATGCTCTCGGTGCAGGTCTACGATCAGGGACCCGGCATTTCGCCGGAGCATCAGCAACGGGTTTTCGAGGAGTTCTATCAGGTGCGCGCGCGGGGCGACCGCGATATCGAGGGCGTCGGTCTCGGCCTGTCGATCGTCAAGCGGCTGGCCCAGCTTATGGACATGAAAGTCAGGCTGCGCTCGACGCCGGGGCGCGGAACCAGCGTGACGCTGGCCGGGTTGGCAATCTCTTCCCGCGATGCCCCGGTTCCGCGCCGTGCGGTCCGCACCGCGCAAGCGGCACCTGGCATAGACGGCCTGCGCATTCTGCTCGTAGAGGATGACGGTGCCGTGCTGTGCGCGACCGCAAGCCTCCTGCGGAAATGGGGCTGCGCGGTGCAGGCGGAAACCGGCGTTCCCACCGAAGTTGCACCCTGCGATCTCGTCATCGCCGATTTCGACCTCGGCGAAGGCACGACCGGAAGCGACTGCATCAAGGCCGTTCGCCGGATGCTCGGGCGGCTGGTCCCGGCCGTGGTCATGAGCGGCCACGACCCCGGCCGCGTTCGCGACGAACTCGGCGATGATGACATCCCCATCCTGTCGAAGCCGGTGCGCCCCGCCGAACTACGCTCCGTCATCATGGCCGCAGCCATGGAAGCCGAGGGAAGGACGACCGGGGAAGCCGCGCTCTCGTAGCGGGAAGTGCTCTCGTCTGTTGTTTTTGCCGCATTGTCCAACGCCGAAGCAATTCTGCTTCGGCTGGAAATGCTCCATGGCTAGCGCGTCACCAGCAACCCTTCGGCAGCACCTTTGGCAACGGCCGCGGCCCGCGAGGCGACACCGAGCGAGCGGAACAGGGCCGACACGTGGATCCGCACGGTGAACGGGGATATGCCGAGCTCGATGCCGATTTCCTTGTTGCTCTTGCCCTCGGCAATCAGCATGAGAACGGCCGATTGGCGATCGGTCAGTGTCACCGGCTTCACCTCCGCCTTGCCGCCGGCGCTATCCGGCAGCAGCAGCACCACATCGCCATTCCGCACGGCCTCGATCGCCTCGATCATGGCCTCCGGCGACACCGCCTTGTTGATGAAGCCGTTGATGCCGCAGGCCATGGCCGCATCCACCGTTGCCAACTCGTCGGTCATGGAGATGATGACGATGGACGATTGCCGGAACTCCTGACGAAGGGCCGGAAGCGTCTCCATGATGCTGTGCCGGGAGAAGAATAGGTCGAGCAGGAACATGGAGGGCGGCTTGGCGTCGCGCCTTGCAGTGGCGAGCGCCTCTTCCAGCGTATCGCTCGCGACCACCGTCGCCAGCGGTAGCCTTCGCCCGATGAGGGCGCTCAATCCGTCACGAAACACAGGATGGTCATCGACCACGATGATGGTTTCTGTCGTCAAAACGGGGTCTCCCGGGTCTTGCGACCGAACACTTACCAGCCCGCGCCTTCGAAAGACATCTCCGTCTTCGCGGCCGATATATGCGGGAGGCTCTGTCCGTATCGTGTTGAAACAACGAGATAGGTTCTTCCGCACCTCCTGTGACGACTGTGTCAATCAGGCTTGGACAGCGCGATGGTGCGCTGGAGAGCGGCGTCGAACCCTTTGAGCGAAATGGAAAAGGGAACCTCGGCCTCGGGATCGCTGGCCTGCGCCTTGACGATCAGCTTCGTGCCGGAACGCAGGGACTGCGTGATGCCATCGGTGAACAGGAGAGACACGACACAGCCGACCGGCAGGCAGGTGCGAAACGGCGCCGGTTTTCCGGGCGGCAGATCATCGACGGCGAAGGTCGCGCCCTTCTGCAAGGCGAGGCCGAAGGGTAGGATGAGATTGCCTCTGAGACGGCCATCCTCGGCGGGGCGAAGCTCCACCAGCAGAACGCGCTGGCCGTTTCCATTGGCCTGCGTCTGGGAGAGCGAGCATTCCCGGCCACGGACCCGGTCCCCCGTTTGGCGAGCGCCCTTGGCCGTGTCGCCGGCGTTATCCCCAGAAGCAGCTTGCGTCGCGCAACGCACGGTCCAGTCGTCATAGCTTTCCGACAATGCAGAAGGCTTCGTTGCCGTCTGGGCGGAAACGTCCATCACGGCGGCGCATGCGAGCGCCGCCGTGATGGACAGGAGAAACAGCCGGCGCATCAGAAGCGCACGCGCAGCTTCGCGTCGACGCCGTTGGCGATGCCGTCGTCGCCGAACTCGCCGTTGTAGGAAACGCCGAGCGTGGTCGTCGGTGACAGGGTCATGTCCAGTCCGACCTGCACGATAAAGGCATCCTGCGAAACCGGCGCACCCTTCACGGCGTAGCTGTCGCTGCCGGCAAAGGCGAGGCGCGAGGCGGGATCGATATCCCCGAAGGCATGCCGCCAGCCGAGCGTACCGCTCGCAACCGTGGGAAGGCCGCCGAGCGTGACGTCCGACGAGGCGCGCAGCCCCAGCGTCGTGAACGTCGTGTTGGTCGTGTCCCCCTCACCCCGCAGCGCGGCGGAGCCGCCCTTTTCGCGGAAGCCGTCGGTATCCAGATTGACGTGCGCCACATTCACGAAGGGCTCGAAGGCAGCGAATTGCGTCTGGATCTCATAGCCGAGTTCGCCGTAGACCTGGAACGAGCCGGCATCGTAGTCGGCCTTCAGATCCTGCGAAACGCCGGGGAAATCCACCGACCGCTTCGTGGAGATCTGGTGGTTGGTGTAGGAGAGGCCCGAACGCAGCGACAGCGCGCCCAACTGCGTGCCACCGTAGAGACCGATGGTGTAGTTGTCGCTGTCGGCCGAGGACGACCGGCTGTCGACGTCGATGCCGGTGCGGCTGTAGCCGAGGAAGGCGCCGAGCCGCGAGACCGGACCGACCAGCGTGTCGATACCCGTCACCAGGCCGCCGGTCGAGACATCCGCTTCCGCCACGCCATTGCCGGCGTCGATATTGCTCCAGGAGCCGAACGCCTGGCCCCAGACGGACCACGCGGGATCGACAACCTTAGGCGTGACGGCCGACATGGGATCGTCGGTCCAGCGACCATTGTCCCAGTAGTTGTTGACGGGCACGGGCTTGGCCGCAACGTCGCCCGAGGCGGCGCGCAGACGGTCGTTGGTCGCATCGCGCGTCTGGCGGTCGCCGGTGATCAGGCCGGATTTGACCGACGCGTGCGCCTCGCCCGACAACCTGTCGAAGGCGCCCCGGGCCTCGTCGGCACTCAGCAACAACAGGCTGTTGTAGAGCGCGAGCGACCCCCCGCTCTGCTCGAGCGTGTTGAGCGACCGCGCGACAGCAACTTGGTTGCGCGTATCGGCAACGCTGTCGAACAGGCCGGTTTCCGGAGGTTCAGGATTCGTGGGCGGCTCCGGGTTTGTCGGAGGCTCGGGATTGGTCGGCGGCTCCGGCGTTGGCGGCTCGGGATTCGTGGGTGGCTCCGGATTCGTCGGAGGCTGGGGATTCGTCGGCGGTTCCGGCGTTGGCGGGTTCGGGTTTGTCGGCGGCTCCGGGTTCGTAGGCGGTGTCGTCGGCGGTTCGGGGTTGGTGGGCGGTGTCGTTGGCGGCTCCGGGTTGGTCGGAGGCGTCGTCGGCGGTTCCGGGTTCGTCGGCGGCGTGGTGGGCGGCTCGGGGTTGGGTTGCCCGTTGCCCGGATCCTTGACGGAAATCCTGAGATCCACATCCTTGGCGGTCTGGTCGAGAGCGACGTCGAGGAAGGCGGATTTCGATACGGCCTGGGCGAAGGTGCCGGTGATGCCGCCCTGCGCCGTCAGGATCTTGTAGGTCTGGCCCGTCTGATAGCTGGTCGCCGCATCCAGCGCGGTCACCTGAACCGAGCTGTCCTTGCCGATCGTCGCGCGCCCAAGGGCATCGACCGTGATCTTGTTGCCAGCGGCGTCGGTGCCGGCATATTGTTTGACGGTTTCCACCGATATGCGGTCGCTCGCGCCGTTGCCGGCGACATCGACATCGTAGATCGCGCCATCGGCGAGATCGAGATCCCCGCGCACGGTGAACGTTCCCAGCGGATTGCCCGTGTCGCCGGGCGAGATCGTCGCCCCGCGATCAACAAAGGTGGTGCCGATGGTGCCGAAGCCGGCCAGCTTTCCATAGGCGCCGGTCACGTTGCGCTGGCCATTCAGCGTATCGCCCCAGACGTCGATGGTGCTCGTATAGATCTCGCTGCCGAGGAAATTGGTGATGACCTGACCCGTCTGGCCGCCGATGACCAGCGTGCCGTTCTTCACGTCGAAATTCGTGCGATCCGGGGTAACGGTGTCGTCATCGGCAATGGCCGTGCCGAGGTCGCCCTTGAGCACCAGCCGGCTGTTTCCGTCCACGATGACGCCGCCGGCATAGCTGTCGAGCGAGGCAAAGCCCGTGAGGTCGCCGGAGAGGATCGTCTCGCCGGAAAGACTGACGATCGACCCGTCGCCGACGATCTTGTTGGCAAAGTCATAGCCTGTATTGGTGTGGTTGAAGACCAGGCGGCCGGAGCCCGAGGTGCCGAAGTTCACGACGGTTCCCGTGCTGACCGTGCCGGCAGCTTGCGTATCGAGCGCACGCGGAAGGCCTTGCAGCGCACTCGTATCGATCTGCCCGCCGACGACGAGATAGCCGTCCGTGCCGATATTGATCCCATTGGCGACATTCAGGGTACCGCCATTGGCGACCACAATATGGCTGTCGGCGACGACGCTCATCGTGTTCGTCGCGGTAAAGGACGATCCCGCGCCGGTAACGGTCAGGTTGCCGCTGTCGTCGAGAACAGCGCGCGACGTGCTCATCTGGCCGCCGTCGGCAATCGTCAGATTGCCGGTGAGATCCAGCCGGCCCGTATTGATCCAGCTCGAGCCCGTCCCCGTGACGATTGCGCCGCTCTCCGCCGTGCTCGTCATAAACTGGCCGATCGAGGCGCTGTTGGACAGAATCGCACCGCCCTGCTCGACCTTGATGAGGCTCGGCGTTCCGAGCAGACCCTGCATGCCGAGGTAGTCGGCCGAGACGACCGATCCAGCGCCGGTTACCAGCAGCTTGCCATGCGCGCCCTGGCCGTCGCCGATATAGATGTTCTTCGCATCCGCCTTGCCGCCGCCTTCGACGATCAGCGTGCCGTCGCCGCCGGTGAGGCACAGGACGGAGTAACCGTTGCAACCGCCGCCGACGGTCAGGCTGTTGCCGAGCACATAGGGCGTTCGCACCACGTTCAGGGCGGAGCCGGGCCCGGAGACGGTGACGGTCGCCTGCGATCCGCCGACCCCGGCGATGATACCGCGATTGGCGATCAGCACATCCGCACCATTGTTGATGGTCAGCGTGGTGCCCTTGTTTTCAAGCCCGATGATCATGTCATCGGCAAAACTCTGGTCCGTGCTCCAGACGACATTGCCGCTGTCCTGGATATAATCCTTGTCATCCAGCGCGAGCACCGGGCCGGCCAGAAGCGAGGCAGAGACCGGCAGCAGCAGCAGGGAGCGGCGGGTGACGGTCAATGCCGTCGAACTGCGTAAGCCACGATTCCGGTTTCGCAATTGCTCTTGTCGTCCCATGCTTTCCATCTCCACTGCTCAAGCTGACCTCCCAAAAATCGGGTAAAATTCGGTAAGGTCGAGATAGCGGATAAAACACAGTCCAACGGGCACCGCCATTAGCACGCATGTGCTAGTCGTATCAGGCGAAGTCCGGCTTTTTTACTCGTTTATCGTTTAATGGGCACCGCGGACATCCCCGCCGCGAACCTCCTGCCGCCGAGGGGGTCAGTCCAGCGAGGGCATATAGGCGGGCAGCTGCTCCTCGAAATATTTGCAGAACGAGGCGATCCGCGGGGGTAGCGTCTGGTAGGGCGGATAGAACAGGGTCAGCCAGAGATCCGGCGGGGCCCAGCCCTTGAAGACGTGCACGAGACGTCCGGTGCGGATGTGTTCGGCGATATTGAAGCCGGGGAGCATGGCCACCCCTGCGCCGTCGGCCGCCATGTCGGCAAGGACCTCGCCACTATTGGCGCTGAAGTCGCGACCCGCCGATATCGTCATGCTGGAACCGCCATCCGAGAGAACCCAGCTCTCCCGCCGGCTATCGCCGCTATAGGCAAGGCAATCGTCCGGTGTCAACTCGTTCGGATGTGTCATCTCGACGAAACGGCTGCCGGGTGCGGCAACCAGAATGCGCGGCACGACCCGGATCTTCCGCCAGATGGTGAACTTGTCCGAGGGCTGTGCGGAAATGCGGATCGCGAGATCATAGTCGTCGTTGACGATGTTCACCAATCCATCCGACAGCGAGATCTCGAAGCTCATCTTCGGAAACTTTGTCTTGAAGCCGGAGAGGATCGGCGGCAGCACGGCCTTGCCGAACCAGGTCGGCGCGCTGATCCGCAGGCGCCCCTGATCAGCCTTGTGCGCGTTCATGACGTCGCGCCGCGCGTCCTCCAGCGTCTTCATTGCCGGCTGGATCTGCGCGGCGAACACCGCGCCATCCGTCGTCAGCGAGACCTGACGCGTGGTGCGCACGAAGAGTTGCACACCCAGTTCCGCCTCCAGCGCCGCAATGGCTCGCGTGACGGCGGCGGGCGTCATGTCGAGTTCGCGCGCCACCTGCGCGAAGTTCCGTTTTTCGGCAGCCAGCAGAAATGTGCGCAGAGCCTTATAGTCGTTCATGACATTGTTTCACCTGTGGCAATTTGTTGACGAGGAATATTGCGTATCGACCGTAGGATCAATGGTGGGTCTCGCACGCCGGCTCCAAAAGCATTCCCGCAATCAATCTCCCGGGCATTGTTGCCGTTCTGATAATTCATTCGCAATATTTATTGCAATTTTGTAGATCGGACTTTTGCCGTAGGGTTGATGTCAGCAGCAGAGACGAAAGCTGCTTGTCACCGATAAGCCCGCAGAAGCGGCCGGAAACCAAGAGGAAAAGACCATGTCCAAGTTCGACGTCCTGACCCCAGCCAACAGCCAGCTCATCTTCATCGACCAGCAGCCCCAGATGGCTTTCGGCGTTCAGTCGATCGATCGCCAGACCCTGAAGAACAATGTGGTCGGCCTCGCCAAGGCCGGCAAGATCTTCGACATTCCCACGACCATCACGACGGTGGAGACCGAGAGCTTCTCCGGCAACACCTTCCCGGAACTTCTGGCCGTGCATCCGGAGAACGATATCCTCGAGCGCACCTCGATGAATTCCTGGGACGACCAGAACGTTCGGGATGCGCTGGCGAAGAACGCCGCGAACGGCCGCAGGAAGATCGTCGTCTCCGGCCTCTGGACCGAAGTCTGCAACACGACCTTCGCCCTGTCCGCGCTGCGTGACGTGCCGGACTACGAAATCTACATGGTTGCCGATGCCTCCGGCGGCACGTCGCTCGAAGCGCACAATCGCGCCATGGACCGCATGATTCAGGCCGGCGTCATTCCTGTTACCTGGCAGCAGGTCTTGCTCGAATGGCAGCGGGACTGGGCCCGCAAGGAAACCTATGATGCCGTCACCACACTGGTGAAGGAGCATTCCGGCGCCTACGGCATGGGCATCGATTACGCCTACACCATGGTTCATGGCGCTGACGAGCGCGTCAAACATGGCAAGCGCATCGGCCCCAACCCCGCCAAGTAGAACCCAGCCAGGACCGCTCCGGTCGTCCTGTCGGAGCGGTCGTCCTGCAATCGTGGAGCATATCCCATGAAAGTCTATCTCCTGTCCCTCGGTGCCGGGCTGCTTGTCGGCATCGTCTATAGCCTGCTCAACGTCCGCTCGCCGGCACCGCCCGTCATCGCGCTTGTCGGCCTTCTCGGCATTCTCGTCGGCGAGCAGGTCGTTCCCCTCGCAAAGTCGCTCTGGACGCGCGAGCCGGCGGCCGTTTCCTGGCTTCATCAGATCAAGCCGCACGTGTTCGGTCACCTGCCGAAGGGCGGCGGACATGTCGAGGTCGCCCGCGCCCTGAAATCGTCTGTCGAGGAGCGCAGTTGATGGCCACGCGTCGAAACGTCCTTGCGGGAGCATCGAGCTTGGCGTTGTCCAACCTCTTCCCACCGGCGAAAGCCGCCGATCCCAACCAGACCGGAGCGAACACCATGCATCCAGACCGCATTCTCCATAACGGCCGCGTCACCACGCTCGACCGCGCCAACCCCAATGCGACGGCCATTGCCATCAAGGACGGGCTGTTTCTGGAGGTCGGTTCCGACAGCGAGATCATGGCGCTGGCCGGGCCCGAGACCAAGATCGTCGACCTCAAGGGCAAGCGCGTACTTCCCGGGCTGATCGACAACCATACCCACGTCATCCGTGGCGGCCTGAACTACAATATGGAGCTGCGATGGGACGGCGTACGCTCGCTTGCCGATGCCATGGACATGCTCAAGCGTCAGGTGGCGATCACGCCGGCGCCGCAATGGGTGCGCGTGGTCGGTGGCTTCAGCGAGCATCAGTTCGCCGAAAAGCGCCTGCCGACGATCGAGGAGATCAACGCGATCGCCCCGGATACGCCGGTCTTCCTGCTCCACCTCTATGATCGCGCGCTGCTGAACGGCGCCGCCCTGCGCGCGGTCGGCTATACAAGGGAAACGCCGAACCCACCCGGCGGCGAGATCACCCGGGATGCCAACGGCAATCCGACGGGCTTGCTGCTGGCGAAGCCGAATGCGGGCATCCTCTATTCGACGCTTGCCAAGGGGCCGAAGCTGCCGCTCGACTATCAGGTCAATTCGACCCGGCACTTCATGCGCGAGCTCAACCGGCTGGGTGTGACGGGCGTCATCGATGCGGGCGGTGGCTTCCAGAACTACCCCGACGACTATGCCGTCATCCAGAAACTGTCGGATGAAGGTCAGATGACGGTGCGGCTCGCCTACAACCTCTTTACCCAGAAGCCGAAGGAGGAGAAACAGGACTTTCTCGACTGGACGGCGAGCGTCAAATACAAGCAGGGCAACGATTATTTCCGTCACAATGGTGCCGGCGAAATGCTGGTTTTCTCTGCCGCCGATTTCGAGGACTTTCGCCAGCCGCGCCCGGAAATGGCACCGGAGATGGAAGGCGAGCTTGAGGAGGTCGTCCGGGTTCTGGCCGAGAACCGTTGGCCCTGGCGCATGCACGCCACCTATGACGAAACCATCTCCCGCTCGCTCGATGTGTTCGAGAAGGTCAACAAGGATATTCCGCTTGAAGGCCTCAACTGGTTCTTCGACCATGCAGAAACGATCTCGGACCGCTCCATCGACCGGATCGCCGCGCTCGGCGGTGGTATCGCCACCCAGCACCGCATGGCCTATCAGGGCGAATATTTCGTCGAGCGCTATGGCCATGGCGTCGCCGAAGCCACGCCGCCCATCAGGAAGATGCTCGACAAGGGCGTCAACGTGTCCGCCGGTACGGATGCGACCCGTGTCGCCTCCTACAACCCGTGGGTTTCTCTCTCCTGGATGGTCACGGGCAAGACGGTCGGCGGCATGCAGCTCTATCCGCGCGCCAATTGCCTCGACCGCGAGACGGCGCTGCGCATGTGGACCGAAAAGGTCACCTGGTTCTCCAACGAGGAAGGCAAGAAGGGCCGCATCGAGAAGGGTCAGTTCGCCGATCTCGTCGTGCCGGACAAGGACTTCTTCACGTGTGCGGAAGACGAGATCTCGTTCCTGACCTCTGAACTGACCATGGTCGGCGGCAGGATCGTCTATGGAGCGGGCGACTTCAAGGCGCTGGACGAGAACGACGTGCCCCCGGCTATGCCGGACTGGTCGCCGGTGCGCACGTTCGGTGGTTATGCGGCTTGGGGCGAACCGGAGGGTGCCGGTGCCCGCTCGTTGCGCCGAACCGCCATCAGCACCTGCGGCTGCGCCAGCGATTGTGGCGTCCATGGGCACGACCATGCCGGTGCGTGGACGTCGAAACTGCCGATCTCCGACCTCAAGGGCTTCTTCGGCGCCCTCGGCTGCTCCTGCTGGGCCGTGTAACCGTCAAGAAGGACGGGCGGCACATGTCGCCCGTCGCACGGACGGAGTGGTTTCGGGATGGTCGTTTGCTACGCCGCCTTCGCCAAGGGCCTGGCACGATCCACCCGCGCCCGCTCGTCGGGCGAATTCATGACGTTCCACAGGTCGCTGCGCCGCTGCGTGTTCAGCCAGAAATCCGGGCTGTTGCCGAACACGCGCGCCAGAATGAGCGCGGTCGCCGCCGTCACGTTGCGCCGGTCGTTGCAGAGTTCGTTCACATGCTTGCGCTGGACGCCCATCGCCTCGGCCAGCACCGCCTGCGTCAGGCCGAGTGGCTGCATGAACTCTTCCGTCAGGATTTCGCCGACCGTTGCCGGCTTGCGTGTGGTCATCAACATGGCATCACCTCACCGATAGCTGTGGTCGTCGAGATAAACATCCGACGCTTCGCCGCGACCGCCGTCCAATCGGAAGGCCAGCTGCCATTGAATGTACAACGAATTTTTGCCGTGCCAAGCGCTTCCACCGAATTATTTCATTAATCGATATAATATCGTGACTATTCGTTCAATTGTTTGTCGATGTGTAAACTAGCATCATCGCTCCATCGAATGCAGCCGATCATCGGCCAACCTCAAGGAGCAGACATGACCCTCTCATCGACAGCCACGATACGCGGCAGTGCCTCGCGTCTGATCGGATCCCCGGTTACGCGGACCCTCTCGCTTCTCGCGCTTTGTGCAGCCTACATTCAAGGGCCGCTGACCAAGATCCTCGACTTCGACGGCGCGCTTGCCGAGATGAACCATTTTGGTCTGCAGCCCGCGACTTTCTTCGCCATTGCCGTTATCGTCTTTGAACTGACGGCCTCAGCGATGGTCGTCTCAGGCTTCCTGCGCTGGGCCGGCGCACTCTCGCTTGCCGCCTTCACACTTCTCGCCACGTTCATCGCCTTACGTTTCTGGGACATGGCGCCGGGCATGGATCGCATGATGGCGACCAATGCCTTCTTCGAACATCTCGGCCTCGCAGGGGCTTTCGTCCTCGTGGCAGCAGTGGACCTCAACAAGGGAGCCCGCACATGACAGCCGCAAAATCGACCGGGGGCAGCTTCGCGCCTCTCGCACAGCCCGTTTTCGCCGTCCTCTGGATCGCCACGGTTCTCGGCAATACCGGCAGCTTCATGCGCGACGTCGCCAGTTCCTGGCTGATGACGGACATCTCCGCCTCGCCTGCCGCCGTCGCCATGGTGCAGGCGGCGGGCACTCTGCCCATCTTTCTGCTCGCCATTCCCGCCGGCGTGCTCACCGATATTCTCGACCGGCGCAAGTTCCTGATCGCGGTCCAGCTCCTGCTAGCATCCGTCAGTATCTCGCTGATGATCCTCTCGCAGATGGGCATGCTTTCCGTCAGCGCGCTGATCGGCCTGACCTTTCTCGGCGGCATCGGTGCCGCCCTGATGGGGCCGACATGGCAGGCGATCGTGCCCGAGCTGGTCAAGCGCGAAGATGTGAAGAGTGCCGTGGCGCTCAACTCGCTCGGCATCAACATTGCCCGCTCTATCGGCCCGGCGGCCGGCGGCCTTCTCCTCGCGGCCTTCGGCGCCGGCATCACTTACGGCGCCGACGTCGCCAGCTATATCTTCGTCATCGCCGCGCTCGTCTGGTGGCCCCGCGCCAGGAAGGCGGACGATGCGCTGCAGGAGAACTTCTTCGGCGCTTTCCGAGCCGGGCTTCGCTACACCCGGTCGAGCCGGCCGCTCCATGTCGTGCTGATCCGCGCCGCAGTCTTCTTCGCCTTCGCCAGTGCCGTCTGGGCGTTGCTGCCGCTGGTCGCGCGCCAGCTTCTCGGCGGGGATGCGAGCTTCTACGGCATCCTGCTCGGCGCCGTCGGCGCCGGTGCCATCGGTGGCGCACTGGTCATGCCGAAGCTGCGCGAGCGTCTTAGCGCCGACGGCCTCCTCCTGACATCGGCCCTCACCACAGCGGCTGTCATGGGTATCCTGTCGCTCGCCCCGCCGAAGGCGATTGCGATCGTCGCCCTGCTCTTCCTCGGCGCCGCCTGGATCACGGCCCTGACCACGCTGAACGGTGCCGCACAGGCTGTGCTTCCCAACTGGGTCCGCGGCCGCGGCCTTGCCGTCTACCTCACGGTGTTCAACGGCGCGATGACGGCCGGCAGCCTCGGCTGGGGTGCCGTCGGCGAAGCCGTTGGTATCCGCTCGACATTGGTGATCGGCGCTGCCGGCCTTCTCGTTGCCGGTTTCCTGATGCACCGGGTGAAGCTGCCGGCCGGCGATGCCGACATGGTGCCGTCCAACCATTGGCCGGAACCCCTCGTTGCCGAACCCGTCGCCCATGATCGCGGTCCCGTCCTGATCCTCATCGAGTACACGGTCGAGAAGCAGAACCACCGTGCCTTCCTCCACGCCATCGACGGACTGTCCCACGAGCGTCGCCGGGATGGTGCCTACGGCTGGGGCGTGACCGAGGACTCGTCCGATCCGGAGAAGATCGTGGAATGGTTCATGGTCGAATCCTGGGCGGAACATCTGCGGCAGCACAAGCGGGTTTCCAACGCCGACGCCGATCTGCAGGGCAAGGTTCTGGCCTATCACCGTGGCCCGGAAAAGCCGGTCGTCCGTCACTTCCTGACGATCAACCGTCCGGGCGCTGCGTGAGGAGACAAGGAGGCGGAGCGATCCGCCTCCCGATCATTGCGAAAAGCGCAACGAACTCGACAGTATTGCAGCAATTGTTTGAACCTACGCTTTCCGACAAAATCGCTTCATCAGACAGGCAGCAGCACCAACCGAGGAACCGATATGACGGACAACGATCTTCCCCTGACACGTAGAACTGCGCTGCTCTCCGGAGCCGTCGCCGTCGCATCCCTCGCACTGCCGGCCTCGCTTTCGCTTGCAGCCGATGCCGCACACGCCCCACCAACCCAACCCAAAGCACAGGAAACCAAGAGCATGAACACCATCACCACCAAGGACGGCGTCGAGATCTTCTTCAAGGACTGGGGACGCAAGGACGCGCAGCCGATCGTTTTTCACCATGGCTGGCCGCTGTCCTCCGACGACTGGGATGCCCAGATGCTGTTCTTCCTCTCCAAAGGCTACCGCGTCGTCGCCCATGACCGGCGCGGTCACGGCCGCTCGGCGCAGGTCGCCGATGGTCACGACATGGATCATTACGCCGCCGATGCCTTCGCGGTCTTCGAACATCTCGACCTCAAGAATGCTGTTCATATCGGTCACTCCACAGGCGGCGGCGAAGTTGCACGCTACGTCGCCAAGCACGGCCAGCCGGCCGGCCGCGTCGCCAAGGCCGTCCTCGTTTCCGCCGTTCCGCCGCTGATGCTGAAGACCGAAGGCAACCCGGACGGCCTGCCGATGGAGGTGTTCGACGGCTTCCGTTCGGCGCTTGCCGCCAACCGCGCACAGTTCTTCCGCGATGTCCCGGCCGGCCCGTTCTACGGCTTCAACCGCGATGGCGCGACGGTGCAGGAAGGCGTGATCCAGAATTGGTGGCGTCAGGGCATGATGGGTGGCGCAAAGGCCCATTATGACGGCATCAAGGCCTTCTCCGAAACCGACCAGACCGAAGACCTGAAGGCCATCACGGTCCCGACGCTGGTGCTGCATGGCGAGGACGACCAGATCGTCCCGATCGGCGCCTCGGCCCACAAGTCCGTGAAGCTCCTGAAGAACGGCACGCTCAAGACCTATCCCGGCTTCGCGCACGGCATGCTGACCGTCAATGCCGACGTGCTCAACGCCGACCTGCTGGCCTTCGTGCAAGCCTGACCATGCCAAGGCGACGGGTGCACGCCTTGCATCCGTTGCTGCCTTCCCTCTTCGCCCGGCGGGGACGATCATCCTCCTCCGGGGCGCCCGAACGAAACGGTAACGATATGACCCGCAACGCCACAGCTCTTCAGCTCACCCCCGAGCTGGTCGCAAAAACGCTGCGGGTCGTCGAGGATCAGGGGCCTGAACCGAACCGCACGCCGATCTCGCCGGCTGAGCTGGACGACCTCGTCCACCGCATCGAGGCGGAAGCGGACGGTGACATCTGGGTGTTTGCCTACGGCTCCCTGATGTGGAACCCGGGCTTTGCGGCCTCGGCGAGCGAGCCCGCCATCGCCTATGGATGGCACCGCGCGTTTTCCCTGCGGATCGAACGCCTGCGGGCGACCTCGGCAGCACCGGGGCTGATGCTCGCGCTGAGGCCGGGCGGAAGCTGTGCCGGCCGCATCCTGAAGCTGCCGGCCGAAACGCGGCGGCAAGAGCTGCGCACGCTTCTCGCCCGCGAGATCCGCTATGCCGAAGTGACCGGCATGGTGCGCTGGATACCGGTCAGGACGCCGGCGGGCACCCGCAAGGTTCTCACATTCTGGGCCAGCACCAGGCATTGTCCCCTGACCGAAAGCATTCCCCTTGAAGAAGCCGCCGTGCTGATCGCCCAGGCCTGCGGCCCCGCCGGATCCTGCGCCGAGTACCTTCACCGGACGGTCTCGGATCTTTGCGAACGCAACATTCTCGACCGCAACCTCTGGCGCCTGCAGGAGATGGTTGCCGCAAGGCTGAACGCTCTTCCTGCGTGACGCGGAGGCCTGCGAAGGACGTGCCCTTCACGTCTGCGCGAGAACAGGCGAAATTCTCTGTCGAAACGGTGCAGATCTCGGCCATCTTCTTGCGCGAACGCCCGAATATTTTTACAAATCCGTCGCTTACGATGCGAGCCAAACATGGCCGCATCGAGGGTCGAGGGCCCTGCCCTCTCTTCCCTGCGCCACCCATCGCGGCGCCGGACGAAGGAATGGCCCGACGCAGCATCACCAGCGGGTTGGGAGGCCCGCGTCCCCCCGCGTCCCAAGGAGACGGACATGACATTGAAGACCATTACGGCGGCGCTGGCGGCAACGCTCGCCTTTTCGCCACTCGCCGCGACGCTTGCCCATGCCGACATCACCATCGGTCTCGTCGCACCGCTGACCGGCCCGGTCGCGGCCATCGGCGCGCAGATCAAGAACGGCGCCGAAACGGCCGTCGAGGAGCTGAACAAGAAGGGCGGCGTCAACGGCGAGAAGCTCGTTCTGAAGATCGCCGACGATGCCGGCGAGCCGAAACAGGGCGTCTCCGCTGCCAACCAGCTGATCGCCGAAGACATTCGCTTCGTCGTCGGCCCGGTCACGTCGGGCGTATCGATCCCGGCCTCCGTCGCCTTCGCCGAGAACGGCACGCTGATGGTCACCCCCACCGCGACATCGCCGGAACTGACTGCGCGCGGCCTGACCACCGTCTTTCGCACCTGCGGTCGCGATGACCAGCAGGCGGACGTTGCCGCAAAGTATGTCGTCGAGAAGTTCAAGGACAAGAAGATCGCGATCCTCAACGACAAGGGTCAGTACGGCAAGGGCCTTGCCGATGCCTTCAAGACCTCGCTGAACGCCGCCGGCATTACGGAAATCTTCAACGACGCGCTAACGGCCGGCGACAAGGATTTCAGCGCCCTCGTGACGCGCATGAAGTCGGAAGGCGTCGAGGTTCTCTACTTCGGCGGTTACCACCCGGAAGCGGGCCTCCTGGTGCGCCAGATGAAGGATGCCGGCATGACCGTGCAGCTGGTCGCCGGCGATGGCCTTTCGAACAGCGAGTTCATCGCCACCGGCGGCGATGACGCCAACGGCACCATCTATACCAATGCCGCCGACGCGCTGAAGAGCGCCGACAGCAAGGCCGCAGCCGCCGCGCTGACCGCCAAGAACATCCCGGTCGAAGCCTTCACGCTGAACGCCTATGCCGCCGTCGAAGTCATCGCCGCTGGCATCACCAAAGCGGGCAGCAAGGACGATGCCGAAGTTGTCGCCCAGGCTCTGAAGGACGGCGCGCCCATCAAGACCGCCATCGGCGATCTGACCTACGGCCAAACCGGAGACCTGACCTCGCAGAGCTTCTCCGTCTACAAGTGGGAAGGCGGCAAGACCGTCGCGGCCGAATAATCCGGCCAATCCTAAAACGGCAGCGGGCGCCTTCATGGCGCCCGTTTGCGTGATGTCATGCTCGAATCGATTTCGGTAGAAGAGATAATGCCGTAAGGAACGGGCAAATCGGCATTTGGAGGCCATGAAGTGAGCAATGACTGGAACAAGGGTGTCTCGCTCGCGCTGGAAGGACCCGGCACGTTCACCACCATTACCAACAATCAGCAGGCATCCTGGGCGCTGATCGAAGACTGGCCTCTCGAGGACGGCGAGGCGCTGGACGCGGCGCTCCTGACGCTGGAGGCTGCGATGAAAGGCAAGAAATCGGCAGAAGCCGCCCGGCTGTCCTTCATCGCCGCCGCCCATGAGGCCGGCATCGAGATCAAGGAATAAAACGACGCCTTACCGCGTGATCTTGGCAAAGCCCTTCGCGAGGATCAGGCCCGTCGGTCGGCCGGTCGGGGAGCCACCCGCCTGTTCCAGGGTCAGCTCGTAGAGCTGGCTGTCGTGCGGCTTGGGAAGGGCAGGTCCATCCAGTCGCACCGAGCGGGCGTCGTCGATCAGACCGAGCGAGACCGGGCCGCGTTCGGGCGACGGCAGGGTCCAGACCTCGATCGTCTTGCCCTCGGGAACCGTAAAGTCCGCCAGCAGCCGGACGGCTGCCTTTTCGTTGCCGAAATCCTCCACGATTGCCTGGATGTCGCCGGCCTCGTTGACGAGTACTGCCACGACGAGCGGCTCGACGGTGCGCATGAGATTGAATGAGAGCGCAACGGCGAGGATGACGGCAGCGACCATGGCCGCAAGCGCCGTCGCCCGCCAGCTGCCCGGCCGGTTGTCGTTTGCCGTCAGTCTTGATACGTCGGCAGGCGCAGCACCCTGCACAGGCAGCGCGGCATCGATGCGGCTCCAGAGATCGTCATCGATAACGGTTGGCTCCGCCGTGTCGTCCAGCGGCAGAAAACGCTCCCGGCTGGCGGCGATCGCGGCCTTGAGGTCGGGATCGCGCTCCATATCGGCCTCGACCTGCCGCGCCTCCATCGCATCCAGCAAGCCCAGCACATATTCGTCGGCGATGCCGCCGATATCGGTCCGGTCTTCGCTCATGTCATGCACTCCCGCAATGCGGAGAGACCGCGCCGGATCCAGGACTTCGTCGTGCCGAGTGGGATACTCAGCCGGCCGGCGATCTCGCCATGGGAATATCCGCCGATATAGGCCATGAGAATGCCGCGCCTTTTGGTGTCGTCGAGAGCGCCCAGGCAATCGTGAAGCCGGGAGGTTCGATCGAGCCGATGCCAGGCCGCCATGACGTGATCCACCTGATCACGCTCGCGCAGGACATCGACATCTTCGACCGTATATTCCCGCTTGCCGTCACGCAGCAGGTTGAGGGCGCGGTTTCGCACGATGGCGTAGATCCAGCCACGGGCCGAGCCGCGATCCGGCTGATACTGATGGGCCTGCGTCCAGATGCGGATGAAGCTTTCCTGAACCACCTCTTCCGCCAGATCACGCCGCCGCACGATACGCTCGGCAATCGTCACCAGACGGCCGGCCTCCCGATCGAAGATGCCGCGCAATGCTGTGCGATCACCCTTCGCGCAGGCGGCAAGTGCCGTCGTCAGATCGTCCGGCGCTGCGCCCATCGACATTTAAGACCTTTCATATCGCACCGCTCCGTCGGCGCGACCTTACATACTCTACCCGCCGGTCGGCAGAAATGGATGCGGGCTAAAAATATTTTTCAACCTGCTGCATCCAAACGGGTCAGCTCCCGTGTCTTCAAGACAGAAAGCATCGCCGTCCACGCGCAGATGCCTTCCGAAAATGGATCAACACACGGGAGATTTCCATGAAGACCGTTCGTTTCGCCTTGATCACCTCCACCGTTCTCGTTGCCAGCGCCGGCAGCCTTCTCGCCGCGCCGGTCCTCGGCCTCACCGGCGACAAGACCCTCGTCATGTTCGACACGGAGAAACCCGCCGTCACGAAGAGCATGGATGTCACCGGCGTCGATAAGCTCGTCGGCATCGACTTTCGCCCCGGAAACAAGACCGTCATCGGCGTCACGCCGGAAAACGAGATCGTCTCGATCAACCTCGAGACGGGTGCCGCGACGTCTGTCGCCAAGATGGACAAGATGCTGACGGTGACGGCCGCCCCTGTCGTGGTCGATTTCAACCCGATGGCCGATCGGCTACGCTTCATGACCGGCACGACCAACCACCGCGTCCACCCGGATACCGGCGCCGTCACGGTCGATGGCACGCTCGCCTTCGAAGATGGCGACATGCACAAGGGTGAGACGCCGGACATCGTCGCTGCAGCCTATACCAATTCGATCGGCAAGCCGGAGAAGACGGCGATGTACAATATCGATGCAACGATCGGCGGCCTGATCCAGCAGACGAAGCCAAATGACGGCACCTTGAAAGCCATCGGCAAGCTCGGCCTGAAGGACAAGCCGGCAACCTATGCCTTCGATATCCAGGGCATGAAGAACGGTGGCAACGCCGCCTATCTCGCCGCCGGCAAGACGCTCTACACGGTGAACCTGGAGACCGGTGCTGCCACCGAAGTCGGTGCGATCACAGGCCTCGACAACGACCTGCGCGATATCGCGATCCTGCCGGCGATGTAACCGTCGCCAGAACTGTGCGGCCGTGCTGATGCGCGGCCGCACATCTGTGCCCTCGTCCGCATCTTCGTCGTTTACAGGCTCCGGATGCGGGGACTAGCAGATTGGTTGCCCCGCACCGCGACGGACGCGCGTTCCACGAGCTGTGTCGGAAGGACCAGATGTCGCGGCGCGCATCGCTCACCGCTCAGCCTTTCGATCAGCATTTTCGCTGCGGCCTCTCCCATTTCGTAGACGGGCTGGCGGACGACGGTGACCGGTGGCGTCGTCACCGCCGTCCACGCGGCATCGTGGAAGGTGACGAGCGATAGCGCCTCCGGCATTTCGATGCCATGCTCGCGCGCCACCTTGAAGATCTCCAGTGCGATGAGGCTGTCCGACGCGATGATGGCGCTGGGG
Organism: Ferranicluibacter rubi; assembly: GCF_011603255.1. Taxonomy (GTDB): domain Bacteria; phylum Pseudomonadota; class Alphaproteobacteria; order Rhizobiales; family Rhizobiaceae; genus Ferranicluibacter; species Ferranicluibacter rubi. Next base: position 160,903 of record NZ_JAANCM010000003.1, read on the forward strand.
GCCGTGGCCTCGCGCAGCAGGTCGATCGTCAACCGGCGCGTTGCGTCAGGCGTGTTGGCACCCAGCCGCACCCATCGCGGCATCTCGGCGATACCGGCCTGCGCGCCGACCTCAAGGAACCCCTCGATGCGTTCACGCACGGATGCCGTCAGGATGTCGCGCGTGTCGCGATAGAGATGCGTCGGCGTATCGCAGGCCGTGACATAGGCGATCTCGCGGTGGCCGCGCTCGACCAGCAGACGTGTGACGGCTTCCGCCGCCTGCCGGTCGTCCGCCGTGACGCTGTCGACCGCCAGTGCCGCGATGGCGCGGTCCAGCAGGACCAGCGGCCGGCCCGCATGGCCGATGTCTTCGAGATGACCGATCGCGCTCTCCTGTGCCGGCGACACGATCAGGCCATCGACCCGCTTTGCCACCAGAGTCTCGATCGCCGCGCGCTCGGCCGCGACATCCTCACCCGAATTGGCAAGGACGACATTGAAGCCGCTCGCGCGGGCCGCATCCGAAATGCCCCGCACGGCCGACCCGAAGAACGGGTTCTCGATATCGCCGACGACGACGCCAATCGTTCCCGACCGGCCGGTGGTCATGCTGCGGGCCAGTTCGTTGGGGCGATAATCCAACTCTTGCGCGGCCAGCATCACCGCATCCCGCGCCTTGTCGCTCACGGTTCCATAGCCGCCGAGCACGCGCGCGGCCGTGGCTTTCGACACGCCCGACAGACGCGCTACGTCGGCCACTGTCGCAGCGGTGTTTTTCGGCTGAGGTTCTTTCATTCACCCAGCTTTACAAGAGATATTGACGGCGGGTCAACGCGTATATATCAATCGTAAATGCATCAAGAGACCGGTCTCATTTAAAAAGAAACCGGTCTCACGCTTCATCATAACGAGATCGGCTCATGACATCACGGTCACGCCGGAGGGAGATCCTCTGTCTGGCGAAGCCTCTTGATGTCCTGCAAAGCCGATCCGCCCTACCCACCAGAGACGGAGAACCATCATGACGATTTCAGCTTTGTCCAAACTCTCGCTCAGCCCCGTTCTGCGAACGGCAGCCCTTGCCGTCACACTCGCTCTCTCGGGCGGCCTGTCTACAGCCGCGCTCGCAGCCGAGAACCCTTATGGCCTGATCGACCCGCAAACCATCAGCGTCGGCACGATGGGGGATGCAAAGCCCTACACCTTCACCACGGTCGAGGGTGGCTTCACGGGCTTCGACATCGAGCTGTTCCTCGACGTCGCCAAGCGCATGGGGTTCACGAAGGAACAGGTCATCTTCACGGGCCAGGAATTCTCAGCCCTGATGCCGTCCGTTGCGAACGGTCGCTTCGACGTTGCGGTTGCCGCCATCGGCACGACCGACAAGCGCAAGCAGACGGTCGATTTCTCCGACGGCTATCTCGCCGGCTACCTCTCCGTCGTCACGCCAGAGGCTGCGATCACGGATGCAGCTTCGCTCAAAGGCAAGCGCCTCGGCGTCGTGCAGGGAACGTTGCAGGAGATCTACGCAGAAAAGACGTTCACCAGCACCGATCTCGTTAAGTTCCCAGACAACAATTCCGCGATATCGGGCCTGAACAACGGTACCGTCGACGCGCACTTCCTCGACTACGAGGCCGCCAAGGACTACACGACGCGCTATCCCGCGCTGAAGGTCGCCATCAATATTCCCAGCTTCGACGCGCCGGCCGGCTTCGTCATCCGCAAGGGCAACGACGCTCTGCGGACGGCATTCAACACGGCGCTCCACGCGGCGATGCAGGACGGCACCTGGAAAACGCTCTACGAAAAGTGGTTCCCCGGCTCGCCGATGCCGGATGCCTATCTCCCCAAGAAGTGACGCCTGGACCCGGTCGCATGTCGCGGCCGGGTATTCATCTGCCGCCGCCCGGCATTGTGTGTGCCGGCGGCGGCTGGAGACACTTTGAAGGAAGACTGCATGAACTGGTTCGACAATATCAGCCGGAGCTTTTTCGACTGGAACGCGATGGCCGAAGTTCTGCCGACGATGATCACGGTCGGGCTGAAGAACACCCTCATCCTCGCGGCCGCATCCACGGTCTTCGGGGTCATCATCGGCATGATTCTCGCCATCATGGGCATATCGCGGTCTGCCTGGCTGCGCATTCCCGCCCGGCTCTACACCGATATCTTCCGTGGTCTTCCCGCCATCGTCACCATCCTGTTGATCGGCCAGGGTTTTGCGCGGATCGGGCGGGACCTGTTCGGCCCCTCCCCCTATCCGCTCGGGATTCTGGCTCTCAGCCTCATTGCCGGGGCCTATATCGGCGAGATCTTCCGCTCGGGCATCCAGAGCGTCGATCGCGGGCAGATGGAAGCGTCGCGGGCGCTCAGCATGAGCTACGGCCAGGGCATGCGCATCATCGTCGTACCGCAGGGCGTGCGCCGGGTGCTGCCGGCTCTGGTCAACCAGTTCATCGGCAATGTGAAGGATTCGAGCCTCGTCTACTTCCTCGGCCTTCTCGCTTCCGAGCGCGAAATCTTTCGCGTGGGGCAGGATCAGGCCGTCGTCACCGGCAACCTCTCGCCGCTGCTGCTGGCCGGCGTCTTCTACCTCGTCATTACCGTGCCGCTGACGCATGTAGTCAACACCATCGACACGCGTCTGCGGATCGGCAAGCAGAAAACGACCACGGTCACGAGCGGACTGGAGGAAGTCTCAGAACTCGACCGTGCGCAACAGACCAAGGACACCAGCGCCGCCTTCAAGGGTGGCAGCATCGAGGTGCGCGACCTGACCATGGCCTATGGCGAACTCGACGTGCTGAAGGGCGTCGATCTCACCGTCAAGCCGGGCAGCGTGACCTGCATCATCGGCCCGTCGGGCTCCGGCAAATCGACGCTGCTGCGCTGCCTCAACCGCCTCGTCGAGCCGAAAGGCGGAACGCTGCTTCTGGATGGCGACAGCATTCTCGCGATGAAGCCCGAGAAGCTGCGCCGGCGCGTCGGCATGGTGTTCCAGCATTTCAATCTCTTTCCCGATCACACCGCCCTCGACAACGTCATGCTGTCTCTCACCAAGATCAAGCATATGCCGCGCGGTGAAGCCGAACGCATCGCCAAGGCCCGGCTTGCCGATGTCGGCCTTGCCAGCCGCCAGCATCACCGGCCCGGCGGGCTGTCCGGCGGCCAGCAGCAGCGCGTCGCCATCGCCCGGGCGCTTGCCATGGAGCCTGAAGTCATCCTGTTCGACGAAGTCACGAGCGCGCTGGATCCGGAACTGGTCAAGGGCGTCCTGAACCTGATGGCGGATCTCGGGGGACGCGGCATGACCATGGTCGTCGTCACCCACGAAATGGGCTTTGCCCGACGGGTGGCCGATCAGGTCGTGTTCATGGACGAGGGCCGCGTGGTGGAAGCCGGCACGCCGGCACAGATCTTCGACGACCCGCAAAGCCCGCGCCTGCGGCGCTTCCTCGCCGAAGTGCTGTGACGCGAACACCGTGATACGGACGCCTTTTTCGGCTCCGCCGTCTCCGTCAACCGGGAACCCGTTTCCATTCCATCAGCAAGCAGTGAAAGACACTCCCATGTCCGACAAAACCATATCGTCCGCCGTCATCATCGGCGCCGGCATCTTCGGCGTTTCCACAGCCGTGCAGCTTCTGCGGCGCGGCGTTTCCGTGACCCTCGTGAATGACGGCCCGGTCGCCAACGGCGCGTCCGGCCGCTCGCTGTCCTGGCTGAATTCCGCCCGGATGCGCTCCAATCCCTATCATCTGCTGCGCATGGCCGGCATCGACCGGTACAGAACATTGGCGAGCCGGATCGGCCCGGTGGACTGGCTCCGCTTCGATGGCGGCCTCACCTGGGATGCGGACGACGCCACCAACGAGATCGCGGCGGCCTATGCCCATGAAGTATCGCTGGCCTATGACGCTCAGCATCTGACGCCCGGCGATGTGGACAAGTGGACGCCCGGCGTCGATGCCACAGCCATCACGGGGAATTCGGCAATCTTCAATCCCGGCGAAGGCTGGGTGGATCTGCCCTCGTTGATCGACCTTCTCCTTGCCGACGTCACCGCCCTCGGCGGCACGCTCGTCACCACCGAAGGCAGCGCCAGCGTCATCGTCGAAAACGACCGCGCCGCCGGCGTGCAGACGACGGCAGGCGTGCGGCACATGGCGGATGCCGTGCTGATCGCCACCGGCCCTGCGGTACCGGCCATGGCTGCCGAACTGGGCGCGACGATCCTCGATGGCACGCCGGTCGCTCTTCTTCTGACGACCAAGCCGATCGACCATCCGCTGAAAGCCGTGCTCAACACGCCGCGCGTCGCCGTGCGCCCCACCCCGGACGGTGCCTTCGTCATCGATGCCGACTGGGCTGCAGACGAGGTCGTCACCCATGCCGACGGCGCCTACGAGGTGAAGGACACGACCGTATCTGGCCTGTTGGCCGAGGCGTCAAAAGTGCTCTCCGGTCATCCCAAGCTGGAACTCGCGTCCTACGCCGCCGGGCGCAAGCCCATTCCGGCCGATGGCGATCCGGTGCTGGGCGCGTTGCCGACCGTGCCAGGCTGCCATGTCGCCTTCAGCCATAGCGGCGCAACGCTCGGCCTCATCGTCGGCGAACTCACCGCCTATGAAATGGCAACCGGCCAACGCCACCCGCTGCTCGAAACATTCCGCCCGGAGCGCTTCAGCGCCTGATGCCACGGATCGAAGGGGCGGCCCCGAAGGCGCCGCCCCTTCGATATGGCACAACGCCCTCTCCCGACCCCTGTGGAATTGCAGACGCACTATCGACAGGAGCCGGCTCGCCTATCCCGATCGCACCTAGAAGACCTTGCCCTCCTTCAGATGCGTCGTCGTTTCGTTCAGAAGATAGTCACCGACCACACGCGACTTGTGCAGCAGGGGATTGTGATTGAGGACAGTCCGGATATTGCGCCAATGGCGGTCGAAATTGTTGTCGCGCGACGTGGCGGAGCCGCCACCGAGCTCGAACATCCGTTCGGCGCTGCGCGGCCCGAGCTGGCCGAGGATGAGTTGGGTCTGCGCCGTTGCGAGTGCGCTGGAGATGAGCGCCTGTTCGATCTCCGCCTCGTTACGCCGGGCAAAGGCGGCGACGGTCCGGTCCAGTGCCGCCGCGGCCGCCGCGACAGCTTGATCGATCGCGAAGGCGTTCGCGGCGATCTCTCCGATCACCTGCTGCACGAAGGGATCCTGCCTTGCGGTTTCGGCTGCGCTATGGGCCGTGGAACGTGCCTGCCGCCGGACATAGGCAATCCCGTCCGAAAGCACGTTGCGCACGGCACCCGCCGCACTGGCGGCGAGATGCAGCTGCCGTTGCGTGGAACAGTGCCGCCCGACGAGATCGTCGAGGCTTCGCCGTGTGAACTCGTGCGGAAACACCTCGACATTGTCGAGAATAATGCCGCCACTGGCCGTCAGGCGCTGGCCCATGCCGTCCCAGTCATCCAGGATCGTGATGCCTTCGCGCTCGACGGGCAGCAGCACCCCGACAGGCTGGCCCTGTTCGTCCAGAGCGCTGAAAGAGGCGAAATCGGCAAAGGCCGTGCCGGTCGCGTACCACTTCCGGCCGTTCAAGCGGAACGTGTCGCCTTGTCGCACGATGGTCGTCGTAACTTGCCCCGGCCGTGCCGTCCCCTGTTCCGTATGCGCGCCGCCGAAGAGCTTTCCCGCAAGGATCAGCTCCACCGCGCCGGCATCGCGCCGGTCGGGCGCGCTCAGGATCGTGTTCTCGACATAATTGAAATGCGAACGCAAGGCATGCGCGACGTTGGAATCCGCCGCGCCGATGGAAGCGATCATCTCGATAAAGTCCACTGCGGAGCCTCCGGGTCCGCCCAGCGCCACGGGAATGCGCAACGTGCCGAGGCCCAGTTCGCGGAACAGGCGAAAAGCTTCGAAAGGCAGTTCGCGGTCGCGGTCCCGCCGTGCAGCATCCTTTGCGATCTCGGCCGTGAAGGTGGGGATGCGCGCGAGGAGATCCTCGCGTGTCGGGCGTCTGGTCGTCTGCAATGTGGCGATGCTCAAGCAAAGGCCTCCCGGAATGGGCGTCTGCGCGAGTGACCGGATCTTCTCCGGTCGCTCGGTTTCATTGATTTCGTTTGTCTTTTCGGGATAACCGGTTTCCCCCTATCCCTCACAAACTCTCGTGGCTCGGTCAGCTCTCGAAGGAGATCTCGGCGCCGTTGCTCCAGAGGTCCTCGACGCCGATCTTCAGGTTCTTGATCCGCTTGTCATAGACCGTGATCACGGAAGGCGTGACGATGTCGAGCGTCGGCAGGTCCTGCACCACCAGCGTCTGGAATTCCTTGAAAAGCTGCAGCCGCTTCTTCTCGTCGATTTCGACCGCCGCAGCCTCCAGCAGACGATCGACGTCCGGGTTGGAATATCTCGAACCATTGGTGAAGGGCACGCCCGGTTTGAAGTTCTTCGACCAGTAGAGCCGCTGGATGCCAACCGTGGGATCATAGAGATTGCTCATGCCCTCGATGGCGATGTCGAAATCGCGATCGGTGAAGATCCGCTTCACGAACGTGGCGAAATCCTGACTGCGAAGCTCGACCTTGATGCCGACCTTGGAGAGCGCCTGAGCGAAATACTCCGCCGTCTGCTTGGGAGGACCGGACGGCTGCGTGGGATCGATGAAGAGCTTGAAGCGGAAACCGTCGGCACCCCGCTTGTAGCCGGCTTCGTCCAGAAGCTTTTCCGCCTTCTCCGGACTGAAGTCGTATTTCGGCAGATCCGGCGTATAGAATTTGACCAGGTCGGGGCTGACCGGGCCGTCGAGCCGCGTTGCATAGCCGAGATAGACGGTGTTGACGATGAAGTCCTTGTCGATCGCATGGGCGATCGCGTGACGCACCTTGATGTCGGCGAGGTACTTGTTTTCGAGATTGAACTCGGCGCGCGCAATGCTCGGCGAATAGGGCGCGGGCGCGGTATCGACCACAAGGTTCGGATTGGCCTTGAGGCGTTCGATATCTGTCAGCGGCAGGTTGGCGGTGGAGATCTGCACTTCCCCGGTTTCGATCGCCGCCACCGCCGCAGCGGGGTCGATGATGAAGCGGAAGATGATCTGGTCGAGATAGGGCTTGGGCGCTCCCCAGTAATTCTCGTTGCGTTCGAAGAGTGCATGGCTGCCACGCACCCACTCCACGAACTTGTAGGGCCCGGTGCCGACGGGCGCGACATTGTGCGGGTTCTCGGCGATCTTCGTGCCTTCATAAAGATGCTTCGGCACGATCGGCGCTTCGAAGCTGGCAAAGGCGCTGAGAAGATAGGGCGCAGGCTTGGACAGAAGCAGCTCGACCTCATGGCTGCCCAGCACGTTGGCCTTCTGCACGGAGGCGAAGGTCGCCCGACCGCGCGGGTGGTTTTCCTTCAGCGCCAGGATGGAGAAGGCGACGTCCTCGGCCGTGAAGTCCCGGCCATCATGCCATTTGACGCCCTTCCTGAGCTTGAACCAGTAGCGAAGGCCATCCTTGCTGACCGTCCATTCGGTTGCCAGGAGCGGCTGCGGGGCAAAATTGCGGTCATAGGTCAGCAAACTCTCGGTCGCCTTGCCACTGACGTAATAGGCGGCGCCTGCGGAGTGGGCGATGAGCACGAGAACGGGCGGTTCCGTTCCAATGTTGATCGAAACGGTGCCGCCGCGCGTCGGCTCGGTCTCAGCCCACACGCCTTGCGGAATGGCGGTAGTGGCCGCCAGCGCGACGGTGGAAAGCAGGAGGGCGCGGCGGGTCGGCGTCGGACCCCAGGTCGTCTTGATCGTCATGATATTCCCCAAAGCAGCCATCCGGCAGGGCGGACGGCCCGAATTCGTCAGACACCCGCCTCCGGGCGATGCGTCACACACTATATTGTCTATAAATTTTATCGAGATAATAGATTTCTGTCCGCGTGAGATTGATTGGAAAAACTCAAGCGTTTTCCGCTTCTCCGCAGAAATGCCGGTTCCCTCGCGCGGACGCGAACAAACGTGAGGCGAGACAGCAGGAGAGACGAAAAAGCCCCGGAGTCGATGTCCGGGGCTTCGGTGCGGGACGCGGCCGCTCTATGTTCGACAAGAAACGAATTCAGGCGACGCGCTGGGGACGAGCGAGCGGAACGACTGCGCCGGAGGGAGCAGAGGTGCGGGGAACGCGCCCTTCGACCGGATGCCCCGGATCCGTGAAGCCGGGCGTGGAGGGGTGCCCGGTTGCGACCAGCCGATCGACGAGCGCCTCGTCCTCCGCATCCAGCGTCACATCGAGCGCGCGGAGATAGGCATCCCAATGCGCTTCTGTGCGCGGGCCGGCGATGGCGGACGTAACGAGCTTGTTGTTCAGCACCCAGGCCAGGGCAAAATCGGCAGGTGAAATGCCCTTCGCCTGCGCATGGGCGGCGATCTGCTTGGCGATCGCGATCGATTCCTCGCGGAACTCGACGTCGTGCATGCGCTTGTCGCCGCGACCGGCCCGGGTATCTGCAGCCGGGGCTTCTCCAACGTTGTATTTGCCGGTGAGCACGCCGCGTGCGAGCGGGCTGTAGGAGACGACACCGAGACCGTATGCGGCCGCGGCCGGAAGCTGCTCGGCTTCGGCCGTGCGATTGACGATATTGTAGAGCGGCTGGCTGGCGACCGGCCGGTCGATGCCCAGCTGGTCGGCGAGATGCGCGACCTCCGCGATGCGCCAGCCGCGGAAATTGGACACGCCGAAATAGCGCAGCTTGCCGGCCTTGATGAGGTCGGCGATCGCCCGGACCGGCTCTTCCAGCGGGGCGTCGAATACGGCCCGGTGGAAGTAGAGAATGTCGATATAGTCGGTGCCGAGGTTGCGCAGCGAGTTCTCGACCGTCTGATAGATCCATTTGCGCGAGTAGCCCCCGCGGTTCGGGCCGCCGTTGCGGGCGTTCACGAACTTGGTGGCAACGACCCAGCTGTCGCGGTTCTTGGCGATGCCGCGGCCGACGACCTTTTCCGACTGGCCGTCGTGGTAGACATCGGCCGTATCGATAAAATTGATGCCCTGTTCATGCGCCTTGTCGATGATGCGGAAGGCGACGTCATCCGGCGTCTGGTTGCCGAACATCATGGCCCCCAGCGTCAGTGGAGAGACCTTGAGGGCACTGCGCCCGAGATAGCGGTGGTCGACCATCGTGAAAAACTCCTTTGATTCAGTGGATGTGGCTCGCAAGGTGGCAGGCGACCTGATGGCCGGGTGCAACGGTGCGGAATTCGGGTTCGTGCGTGCGACAGAGGTCGGTGGCAAGCGGACAGCGGGTGTGAAACCGGCAGCCTGTGGGAATGTCGCTGGGGCTCGGCAGGTCGCCGCCCAGCGGTGCCGCCTGACGCGGACGTGCGGGATCGGGAACCGCATCCATCAGCGCCCGCGTATAGGGATGCCGCGGATCCGACCAGAGCGTCGCATTGTCGGCGCTCTCCACGATCCGGCCGAGATACATCACGAGCACCCGGTCCGCAAAATAGCGCACGACGGAAAGGTCATGGCTGATGAAGAGATAGGACAGGCCGAATTCCTTCTTCATCTCCACGAGCAGATTAAGGATCTGCGCCTGGATGGAGAGATCGAGCGCCGAGACGGGTTCGTCGCAGACGACCAGCTCCGGACTGAGGAGCAGCGCCCGGGCGATGCCGATGCGCTGCCGCTGTCCGCCGGAGAATTCGTGCGGATAGCGGTTGATCGAATCCGCCGGCAGCCCGACCTTGGCGACGATCCCCGAAATGACCTGCTGCCGTCTGGCGCGGTCGCCCGCCTTGTGCACGATCAGCGGCGCCTCGAGGATCTCGCCGATTGTCTGGCGCGGATTGAGGGAGGCATAGGGGTCCTGAAAGATCATCTGGATCGACTTGCGCACGCTGCGCAGGCTTTTCTGATCGCGTGTGGTGATATCCTCGCCCTTGAACGCGATACGGCCCGCCGTCGGCTCGACCAGCCGCAGCACCGTCTTGCCGAGCGTGGACTTGCCGCAGCCGCTTTCGCCGACGAGACCCACGGTTTCGCCACGCTCCACCACGAGATCGACGCCATCCACGGCTCGCAGCAGGCCGTCGCGGCTCTTGTAATGAGTTTTGAGGTCAGAAACGGAGAGAAGCGGCATGGGGCACGGCCTTGCTGGATGTCGTGAAGGGGCAGGCGACCAGCCGATCTTCCGCCGGAACGATCAACGGGGGCACGTGATGGCCGCAGCTGGCCCGCGCCTGGTTGCATCGCGGCCGGAAGGGACAGCCCGCCTCGCCGACGGCCGAGACGATGGAGCCGGGGATTTCGGTCAGCGGGCCGTCGCGATAGTGGAAATCGCGCTTGAGCCGGGGCGAGGCCGAAAGCAGGCCGCGTGTGTAGGGATGCAGCGGATCGTCGAAGAGGTCGCCCGGCAACGCCTGCTCGACCTTTCGCCCGGCATACATGACGACGACATTGTCGGCCCATTGCGCGACGACGCCGAGATCATGCGTGATGAGGATCACGGCCATCCGCAGCTCGCGCCGAAGCGTGTCCAGCAGGTCGAGCACCTGCGCTTGAATGGTGACGTCGAGCGCCGTGGTCGGCTCGTCGGCGATCAGCAGCTTCGGTTTGCAGGCAACCGCGATGGCGATCATCACGCGCTGACGCATGCCGCCAGACAGCTGGTGCGGATAATCGTCGATCCGCTTGTCCGGCGCGGGGATGCGGACCAGCTCCAGAAGTTCGATCGCGCGCCTGCGCGCCGCCCTGCCCGACAGCTTTTCATGGACCATCAGCACCTCGGCGATCTGCCGGCCGATGGTCATGACCGGATTGAGGCTCGTCATCGGCTCCTGAAAGATCATCGCGATCTCGCGCCCGCGCAGATGCCGCATCTCGCGCGCGGCAAGCCCGGTCAGCTCGCGCCCACCGAAGGAAATGCGGCTCTCCGCCGCGATCTCGGCCGCGCTCGGCAGAAGCTGCATCAACGCCAGGGCCGTCAGCGATTTCCCGGAGCCGGATTCCCCGACGATCGCCAGGGTCTCGCTGTGTCCGATCTCGAAGGACAGGTTGCGCACGGGTTCGGCGCGGGTAAAGCGGATGGTGAGGTTATCAACCTGAAGCAAAGAGGTCATCGCTCAGCGATCCTGCGAGAAGCGGGGATTGAGGGCATCGTTCAACCCGTCGCCGATGAGATTGAGAGCGAGCACGGTGAAGACGATGGCGAGCCCCGGCAAAGCGGTCAGATACCAGGCGGTTCGCACGAGCTCGCGGCCGGTGCCGATCATCGAACCCCAGCTGACGACGTTGGGATCGCCCAGGCCCATGAAGGACAGAGCAGACTCCATCAGAATGGCTGTCGCCACCATGACCGACGACGTGACGATGATAGGCGGCAGCGCATTCGGCAGGATCTCGTGGAAGATGATGCGGCCATGGCCGTAGCCGAGGCTGCGGGCCGCCACGACGAAATCCTTCTCTCGGATCGCGCGGAACTCGGCCCGCGTCAGCCGCGCCACCGTCGGCCAGGAAATGATGGCGATCGCCAGCGTCACGGTCGTTGCAGAGGGCTGGGCGATCGCGACCAAGACGACGAGCAGCACGAAACTCGGCAATGTCTGGAAGATCTCGATCAGCCGCACGAGGACATCATCGACCCAGCCGCCGAAGTAGCCTGCCGTTGCTCCGACCAGCACGCCGAATGTCAGGCCGAGCACCGTCGCGAACAGACCGACGAACAGCGAGATGCGCGCGCCGTGCAGGATGCCGGCCAGCACGTCCCGGCCGAGCCCGTCCGTCCCGAGGGGATAGGCCGGGTCCTGTCCCGGCCAGAGAAACGGACGGGCGACCATGGACAGGGGGTCTTCGGGATAGAGGATCGGCGCGGCGAGAGCGACGAGGATGACGAAGGCGAGAAAACCGGCCCCGAACAGAGCGTTCGGGTTCGTCAGGAACACCGTCAGCGCCCGCCGGCCATTCGTGATTGCGACCGTCGCACTCTGCTGGGAGCGAGCGTCCGGCGCCTTCATGTTGGACCATGCCGGGCCGTCGGCCGCAGCGCCGGTTGCCGCAGCCTCCTGCGCGGCTGCGGCCTGCCGCTCGGCGGCACGATCGCGTATGTTTACGGCATCGGCGATGGACATCAGCGTGCTCCGATACGAGGGTCGACCCAGGCGTGGAGGAGATCCACGGCGGCGTTGGCGGCGATCACGAGAAGCGAGGAGAGAAGCAGGATGCCGAGCAGGACGGTGAAGTCGCGCGCCATGACGGCTTCGAAGGCGAGCCGGCCGAGGCCCGGCCAGCTGTAGACGGTTTCCACCACCACCGCGCCGCCCAGCATGCCGCCGACATGCATGCCGGCCATGGTCGTGATGGGAATCAGCGCGTTGCGCAGGATGTGACGGGACGTCACGCGAAACGGCGTCAGGCCTTTTGCATAGGCGGTGCGAACGAAATCCTGGTTCTTCACCTCGAGCATCGAAGCCCGCGTCAGCCGCGCGTAGATCGCCACGTAGAACAAGGCGAGCGAGGTTGCCGGCAGCACCATGTAGCGCGCCGTGTCGAGCAGTGCCGGAAGACCGGTCAATCGAGACCCGATCGTGCCGGCGCCGCCGCTCGGCAGCCAGCCGAGCTTGACCGAGAAGAGGACGATCAGCATCAGGCCGATCCAGAAGCTGGGGATGGAATAGAACAGCAGCGAGACGATCGACAGCAGGCGGTCCGGGATACGGCCCGCGAACGCCGCCATCAGCGCGCCGAGGACGATGCCGAGCAGGATGGCGATCGCCAGCGCCGAGACCATCAGCGTCAGCGTACCGGGAAGCCGCTGGCCGATCAGCTCGGCGACCGGCATGCCGTAGCGCGGCGAAAATCCTAAGCTGAAATGCGCCAGATTGTTGAGATAGTCCCCGAGCTGCACGAGAACGGGATTGTCGAGGCCGAAGCGTGAGCGGAGCGCCGCGACGCTTTCCGTCGTCGCCGACCCCGCCTCGCCGGCCATCACATCGGCCGCATCGCCGGGTGCAAGCTGGAGCAGGAAGAAGTTCAGGACGATGATTCCGAGCAGCGTCGGGATCGCGTGCAGCAGCGTGCGTCGCAATGTTCGCACGGTTCTCAGCAGCGCTGCCATCGTCCTCCACCTTTCAGGTTCGAGCCTTCCGCTTGTGCGGACCAATCCATCCGGAAGCGAGGGAACGCGCCATCCGTCCAATTAGTAGTTGACCAAATCTGTAGTCTTTGTCAAACGTAGCGACGGAAAATTGCCCCCGATATCGGCGGTTTTTAATAATGACGTTTTCAGTATCGGCCGGATATAGGTCTGAAATAGAATATTCGTCTATTTATTGCGCTATACGGGAGATGAATATCTGCGGTTCGGGCGGACGAGAGAAAAGCCATTGCCTGTTTTGAGCAGGCGGAAAACGGACGCCACAGGAGGGCAGCATGACCATTCAGAACGCCATTTCCCAGATCTGGTATACACGCTGCCCTGTCCCGACCCCGGTCGGGCTCGCCTCGCAACTCGGTCTGCTGGAGGAAACCTTCGCCCGGGAGGGGATCGCGCTTCGCTCCATCATCGACAGCAAGGATCGGGACGTCCGATCCAGCCATTTCACGCATCACCTCGACTATTCCTTCCGCCACGGCGGGAACGTACCTCCGATCCGGGCGCGCTCGGAAGGCAATCCGACCCGGCTCGTCGGCATCACCTGGACGGACGAGTTTCAGGCGATCATCACCCTGTCCGGCTCCGGCATCGAGACGACCCGGGACCTCGTCGGTCGTCGGTTCGGCGTCCCCCGCCGGCCGCCGGGCATCGTCGATTTCATGGCGACGACGGCGCTGAAGGGCCTCGTCTCGGCGCTCTCGCTGGAGGGACTCGGTCCCCACGAGGTCGATATCGTCGATATCGCCATTCAAGGCTCGGTGCTCGACGATCGCGAAGGCCCGCAGCTCTACGGCCTTCGCAACCGGCAGGCCTACGGGCCGGAAATCGCCGCCCTGCTGCGCGGCGAGGTCGATGCCATCTATGTCAAGGGAACGCCCGGCATCAGCGTCGCCAATCTCTTTGCGACCCGCACGGTGACCGAGTTCGGCTTTCACCCCGATCCCAAAATCCGCATCAATTCCGGCTCACCGCGCATCCTGACCGTCGATGAAAGGCTGGCCGAGGACCGGCCGGATCTCGTCGCCCGCCTCCTTGAGACCCTGCAGCGCGCCGGCGCCTGGGCGGAAAGCCATCCGGACGAGGTGCGCCGCTTCGTTGCCCGCGAGGTCGGGGCTTCCGAAGAGGTCGTCGCGTCCGCCAACGGGCCGGACCTGCACCGGCATCTCGGCATCGGGCTCGAGCCGGAGCTGGTCGATGCCATCGGCCACTACAAGGATTTCCTGTACGCATGGGGGTTCCTCGCCGCTGACTTCGATATCGGCGACTGGGTCGATCGCCGGCCCTGGGCCCTGCTCGAAACGCGTGCCGTCGCCTGATCGGAGAGCTTCATGACCACGTCCGGAGATTTTGCGGCGGTGATCGCCACGGCCGAAGCGCTCGGACAGCGCTTTGCACTGACCGCGCGGCATTATGACGAAACCGGCGAATTTCCCTTCGCCAATTTCGACGCGCTGCACGAGGCCGGGCTTCTGGGTCTCGTGACCGCGGTCGAGCACGGTGGCCTCGGCGGTGGATTGACGGAAGCGCTGGCGGTCATATCCGCCATCGCCCGCGGCGAGCCGTCCACCGCACTGGTCCTCTCGATGCACTACAACCAGCACTATTCGCTCCGCGTTTCCGGCCAATGGCCGAAGCATCTGGTCGAGCGGGTAACGAAGGCCAACCGGGACGGTGTCGCCCTCATCAACGCCGCGCAGGTGGAGCCCCGCGTCGGGTCTCCCTCGCATGGCGCGCTGCCCGAGACCATTGCGCGGCGCGTGGGTGACGCGTGGCGGATCACCGGACACAAGACCTATGCGACCGGCATTCCGCTTCTGCGATGGGTCTCGGTTCTCGCCGTGACCGACGAGCCGGAACCACGCCTCGGCTCCTTCCTGGTGCCGACGGATGCCGATGGCATCCGCGTGGAGAAGACTTGGAACGCCACCGGCATGCGCGCGACCAACAGCGACGATCTGATCCTCGATGATGTGGCGATTCCTCTGGACGATGCGCTGGATCTTGCGCCGGCCGGAGAAGGCCTGAAGCGCGACGAACGCGTGGGCGCTTGGTATTTCACGCTCGTACCGGCCATCTATGACGGTGCTGCGCGCGGTGCACGCGACTGGTTGATCGACTTTGCAACGAGCAGGGCTCCCGCGAGCCTTGGCGCTCCGCTTTCGACGGTTCCACGCATTCAGGATGGCATCGGCCAGATCGAGGCCTGGCTGACGGTCAATCGCCGCCTGCTCCGCTCGATCGCGGAGGATTTCGATGCCGGGCGGCCGTTCGGGCCGGATGCGGCGGCCGTAAAACACACGGTCATCGAAAACGCCGTTGCCGCAACCACGCTGGCACTGGAACTCGGCGGCAATCCCGGCATCAACCGTGACAACCCGCTGGAGCGACATCACCGCGACGCGCTTTCCGGCAGGGCGCACGCCCCGCAGAACAACCTGATTCGCACCATGCTCGCCAAGGCCGCACTCGGCCGGCATGCCGCTGCCCCGGCCGTTCCCATCGAGCCGGTGCCGGTCCGCCCCCGGCTCCAGCCCCGTCTCGCCATCGTCAGCCGCTAGCCCCAACCACGAGCCCGCGCCGCTCGCCAAAAGGAGCCTGCCCATGTCCTCCCTCGCCTCCGTCTGGTACACGCGCTGCCCGGCGCCGACGCCCCTCTCGATCGCCCACCAGCTTGGCTGGATCGACCGGTCTTTCCAGGCCGCCGGCGTTGCCGTGCGCTCGATCCGCGACAGCAAGGACCCGGCTGTTCGGCAGAGCCATTTCACCCATGCGCTCGATTACGCGTTCCGCCAGGGCGGCAATATCCCGCCGATCTCCGCGCGTTCCGGTGGGCGCGAGACCCGTGTCGTCGGCATCACCACGACCGACGAATTCCAGGCGATCATCGCCCTCCCCGCGTCAGGCATCAGAACCGGCGCCGACCTCAAGGGCCGCCGTATCGGCGTGCCGCGCAAGTTGGATCAGACGATCATCGATTTCCAGCGCGCGACCGCGTTGAAGGGCATCGTCTCCGCCTTGTCGCTGGAAGGAATCGGTCACGGGGATGTCGAACTCGTCCACCTCGACAGTGCGGAGCCCACCCTGATCGAGCGGGGCAACGACGCGTTTCTCGGCTTAAAACGCCGCTATCCCTATGGCGACGAGCTTTTGGCGCTCGCGCGCGGCGATATCGACGCCTTCTTCGTCAAAGGGGCAGAAGGCCTCGTGCTTGCCAACCAAATCAGCGCCATCGTCGTCTCCGAATTCGGCTTCCACACGGACGCCAAAATCCGCATCAACAACGGCACGCCGCGTCCGCTGACGGTCGACAAGCGTTTCCTTGACGACCATTTCGACCTGGTCACGGATCTCGTCCAGACGGTTCACGGCGTGGCCGCTTGGGCGCAAAGCAACCCGGATCAGGCCGTTCGTTTCATCGCCAACGAGATCGGCGTCGGCGAAGATGCGATCCGGGCGGCCAACGGCCCCGACGTGCACAAGCACCTGACGCTCTCGCTCGATGACGAGCAGGTCGACGCATTCGGCCATTTCAAGGATTTTCTGCTCGAATGGGGCTTCATCCCGGCAGATTTCGATGTGATCGAATGGATCGATAGCCGGCCTCTCGAAGCGGCACACCGCCGCCTTGCTGCATGAGCCCGATTCTCGTCACCGGTGCGACCGGCAGGCTGGGTCAGTTGATCGTCGAGCGGCTTCTCGCGCAGCAGCGGCCCGTCCGTGTCCTGACGCGCCGGCCGGATACGGCACGCAAGCTGTTCGGGGCCGCGGTCGAGGTGGCGAGCGGCGCGTTTGCCGACCGGAGATCGCTTGAGACCGCCCTTCGCGGCATTGCCACCGTGCTTCTTCTTTCACCGATCGGTGAACGGCTGGTCTCAGACCAGACTGCGGTTGTGGATGCCGCGCTGGCAGCCGGCGTCCGGCGCATCGTCAAGATTTCCGGATCGGACTGGACGATCGAACCTCCCGGACGATCGATCTCCGGTGATGCTCACGCTGCCGTCGAGCGGCATCTCGGCCGCCTGCCGCTGGAGCATGTGTCCCTGAGGCCGAACGCGTGGATGCAGGTGTCGCTTGCCAACACCCTTCGGCAAGTGCTTGCCGGCGGTCCGGTAACGGCGGTGAATCTCGACGCCGGCGTCGGCTACATCGATGCGCGCGATATCGCCGACGTCGCGGTGCACCTCCTTCTGGCCGATCGGATAGCCGGGGGGCCGTTGAACCTGACGGGACCGGCCGCCAAGACACCTCGGCAGATCGCGGATCTCCTCGCCACCGCGCTCGGGCGCCAAGTGGAAGCGGTGGAACACCAGCCTCCACCCCTGCTCCCGGGTGCCGGTTTCGAACAGCGCGCCGTGGCGCAATTCGCAACGCTGATTGCCGCCGGCCATGCGGCGGTGGCGACGGATGTGGTCCGGTCGCTTCTTGCCCGACCGCCGCGCAGCGTCGAAGCCTTCCTCTCGGACCAGCTAAGCGCAGAAGCGGTCCTCGCCCCGACCGCCGATATCGCGCCATGAGCCTCAAACACAGCAACCCTTGAGGAACCAAGGCTATGTACCTCGTCATCTTCGGTGCCTCCGGCAACATCGGCAGCCATCTTCGCAAGGAGGCCTTGGCGCGCGGGCACCACGTCACGGCCGTCACGCACGTATCCGACATCGAACCGGCGGAGCGGCTGACGGTCGTCAAGGCCGATATCGCGGACGCCGCTGCGGTGGCGAAGATTGTGGCCGGTCATGACGCCGTGATCAGCGCCTACAGCCCCGGCCTGCGCCGCATCTCCGCGGAAGAGGCCGCCGAACGGATCGGTGAGGCGCATGAGGCGCTTTTTGAGGGCGTCAAACGAGCCGGCGTGCGCCGCCTCATCCTCGTCGGTGGCGTCGGCAGCCTGGAGGCGAGCCCCGGCGTCGACGTCGTGGACAGCGAGTTCTATCCCGCAGACCACAAGGCGCACACGCTGCGCAACCGTGACATCCTGAAAAGCCTGAAGCGCGGCGATCACGATCTCGACTGGACCTATGTGTCGCCGCCGCTCGCCATTCAGGCGGGCGAACGCACCGGCACGTTCCGGCTGGGGGAAGACCGTCTGCTGCGCGACGGCAACGGCGACAGCCGCATCTCGGAAGCCGATTTCGCCATCGCCATTCTCGACGAACTCGAAAACGGCCAGTTCATCCGCCGGCGCTTCACGGCCGCTTACTAGGCCCGGCCGCCTGCCGACCGGCCCGTCGTTCCCAAGGATACAAGACTCATGACCATCACGCAGCGCAAGCTCAACCTCAATGTCGGCATCAATACGACCGGCTACCTCGGCCATGCCTGGCCGTACCGCACCGGTACCCGGCACGATATCAACGATCCCGCATATTACCGGCGCCTGACCGAGCTTGCCCACAAGGGCCTGTTCGATGCTGTGTTCTTCTCCGACCATCCGGCCCTGATGACGGATCCCGAGGGGCGGCCCTTCCATACGATCGATCCGTTGATCCTCTGTACGGCGCTTGCCGCCCAGGTGCCGGATATCGGTTTCGTGGCCACCATGTCCTCGACCTATAATTCGCCCTACAATCTTGCCCGGCGCACCCAGTCGACCGACATCGTTTCGGGTGGCCGGCTGATCATCAACATCGTCTCCTCGTTCAACCCCAACGTTGCCGCCAATTTCGGCTCCGAGCCTCTGCCGCAGCGCCACGAACGCTATGCCAAGGCCTCCGAGTTTCTCGACGTCGCCAAGAAGCTCTGGGCGAGCTGGGATCCCGCCCGGGAGGGCGACGTGCCGGAAGGCCGGTTCTGGGATGCGACGAGCGCCCACACGATCGATCATGACGGCACCTATTTCACCGTCAAAGGGCCGCTCAACGTGCCGGTCGGGCCGCAAGGCCACCCCGTGATCGCTCAGGCGGGTGCTTCGGAAGGGGGTATCGACCTTGCGGCACGGCATGGCGAGATCATCTACTGCAACATCCTGTCCCGTCCGGCTGGCCGCGCCTTCGGCGAGAAGGTCAGGGACAGGGCAAGGGCGTTCGGACGCGATCCCGCCAGCATCCGCATCGTTCCCGGTCTCGTGGCGATCGTCGGCGAGACACGTGCCGAAGCGCTCCGCAAGCACGAGCTTTTCAGCGGTGCCGGCTCGGAGGACGGGCTGATCGCCCGCTTTATCCGAGAGAACGGCATCGATCCCGCCGGCTTCGATCCGGATGCCATTCTCGATGCAGAGCGGTTCATTCCGGATCCCAACCGCCTGCTGGCGGTCGGCATGGGGCTGGGCCTGCTCGATCTCCTGACCCACGAAAAGCTGACGGCGCGACAGGTCGTCCGACGCTCGGAAGGCCACCACCGACTGGTGATCGGCACGCCGGACGAGGTGGCCGATCAGATCATCGATCTCTGGGCCGACGGTACCGTCGACGGTTACACGCTGCAGCCGCCCCGGGCGCCGGATGATATCGAGGAGTTCGTCGCGAAGGTCGTGCCTATCCTGCAGGATCGAGGTGTCTATCGAACGCGGTATGAGGAATCGACGATCCGCGAGCGGTACGGCCTGCCGTTTCCAGAGGGCACAACACGTCCCGCCGATCGTCCGGCGCTATCCCGGTTGGCTTGAGGCTCTGCGCTTCCGTGTCTGAGGCACAACCTGTCGGCCTATCCGGCGTCGAGGCGTCCCCGTGCGCGATCTTCAAGGGTGCTTTACGTCAGTCCAACGTGTCGCTTTGGCGCCTGCATGGCCCGCATCGCCACTGAACGAGCCGTTTGACAAAGAGAGTGGCTGATTTCAGTAGATTGCTGTAAGCTTTCGCCATGAACAGAGCGGACGCCATTGCGAAGCTTCAGCGACATGCAGATGCCGTGAAAGGCATGGGGGCAACCGCTTTGTATCTTTTCGGCTCTACGCTACGCAACGAGGCGCACATATCAAGCGATCTCGACGTGTTTATCGATTACGATTCGACTAAACGTTTCTCTCTGCTTGATCTGGTCGGCATCAAACAGTTCCTAGAGGAAGAGCTTGCGATGGAGGTGGATGTCACCACGCGCAACAGTCTTCACCCCATGCTGCGGACAGATATCGAACGCTCGGCCGTCAAGGTTTTCTGATGGGCAGAAGCAGGATGGGGCCAGTTCTGGCGGAAATGCTCGAGGCTATTGAAGGCATCGAACGTCACACCGTTCGCAAATCTCTCATCGAGTTTGAACGCGACTGGCTGCTGCGTCTTGGCGTTCAGCGGGCGTTGGAAATCATATCGGAAGCCTCACGTCACATTCCCGATGACGTATTGACTGCCGAGCCGGAGGTGCCATGGAAAAACATCCGCGGCATCGGCAACATCCTACGTCACGAGTATCACAAAATCGCCGACGATGTGATTTGGGTGGTTGTGACTGAGAATATCCTTCCATTGAAGGCGGCTGTCAAAGCTATTCAACAGCGGATTGGCGAAGAAGGTTAGTTACCTCGGGCGATATGTCGCCTCGAATTTTTCACCATTCTTTAGCCAGATCCCCTTTCAATACCGCCACTCGTGATTGCCCGCGCATGTCTCGGAAGAATGCATACGGCAATGACTCCGGGCATCGCCCATGCCGCCGCCCCAATCACCGGTATGTTCCGGACGTTATCGGACAACACAAGGGCCGCCTAGCGGCTTGAAACATCCCGGGCACCCGCGTCCCGGAATGCGGCCTGCGCTTTGTCGACATCCTCAAGCGCCAGATCGACGGACACCTGAAGCTGACCTTCGAGCGCTGCATCCGTTCGAACGCCGTCCCCTTCCCGGTTCTCGACGTCGCCACCCGATGGCTGCGTCCCGGCGGTATTGTCCGACCCGGTTGCTTCGACGAAGACGTCGCTCCGGTCGATGCCATATTGCTGGACGAGATGTTCGATGGCGCGATCGGCAGCCTCGCGCGTGTCGAAGGTCGCGATGAGGGTTTTCACATTGTCGTTTGACATGCATCGTCTCCTGTTGCGTCACGAGCAACGAAGGGCGACCCCTATGGTTCCGTCGGATCGGCGAGGCCTCCCTGCGCCTGCCGTTCGTCCTGGAAGCGATCCTGTAAGAGTGATGCCGTCTCTCCCGGTGCTCCTCCGTCGAAATCATGCAGCCGAGACCCGGAAAGATGTTGCAGGTCTGTACCATCATCAGGACAGTCTTCTGCGCGCCTTCTACTCTTTCTGCGTGTCAATCCGAAGCAGTACAATAGCCGCAGCTATCCAACGCAGGACATGCCGCAATCTGCATTGGCGCAATCCGAGGGATAAATTCATGAGGTCTTAAGTAAACGTCACAGTACACAATCGCACGAACAAGGCGGAACATTCGGTATGGGAACGTGTTTCCAATCCGAGACCTGAAACATGGTCTGGAATAGAGGACCCACACATGAAGAAGCTTTTTCTCGCTACGGCTATTCTTGCCGTTTCTGCGTTCGGCGTAAATGCCCAGACCACACCGGCACCGTCGGCAAATGGCGACACACCGGCCGTCGCAACACCGGACTCGGGCAATTCGACGGCGCCTGTCGAAGGCGCGAACTCGTTCACCGAGGCTCAGGCCAAGGAGCGCATCGAGGCAGCAGGCTATACGGAACTCGATGGCCTGATGCTCGACGACAAGGGTATCTGGCAGGCGAAGGCCATGAAGGACGGGAAATCGGCAGCGGTTTCCATGGACTATCAGGGCAACATCGTCTCGAAATAACAAGCGCGCTTGCGCTGGAAGGCAATGATCATGAAGACTGTAACAGGACTGTTCGACGACTATAGCGATGCAAGCGCCGCCGTGAGCGCGCTGGAAGCCCGTGGCATCCATTCCGACAACATCAGCATCGTATCCAACAATGCAGACGGCCGCTACAAGGATGGCGACCACGACAGCAACGCTGCCGAAGGTGCCGGAACCGGCGCCGGCATCGGTGCCGTGGTCGGCGGTGCAGGCGGGCTCCTGACGGGCCTCGGCATCATGGCCATCCCAGGCGTCGGACCGGTCGTCGCGGCCGGCTGGCTCGCCGCAACGGCGCTTGGCGCGGTTGCCGGTGCCGCAGCCGGTGGTGCGACGGGCGGCCTGATCGGTGCTCTCACATCCTCAGGTGTCGACGAAGATCATGCGCATGTCTACGCCGAAGGCGTTCGTCGCGGCGGCACGCTCGTCACGGCCAAGGTCGAGGACGACCTTCACGCCGAAGCCGAAGCGATCCTCAAGAAGTCGAACTGGGTCGATCCCGTCGAGCGGCGTAACGCCTATTCGCAGCAGGGCTGGACGAAGTTCGACGATACGGCTGCTCCCTATGGCGCGACCGAAGTCGAAGAAGAGCGCGCACGCTATCCGCGTCGCACGCTGTAACGAACCGCCGCAGATCATATGCAAAGGGCCGGAGCAATCCGGCCCTTTCGCTGTGCGAACCAAAGATAATCCGTCCGTGGAAGAGCGACAGGCCTGTGCGGCGTTGGGTATTGTCGTCAGAACGCCTTGCGTTCGACGAGATCGCTCTCTATTTCATCCCTATACCAAAAAGCTCAAGGCTTATGCTCGCTTTGCGAGGCAATGGCCCTGTGCGCATCGTTCCCAAAGGATATTTCATGACCAATATCGAAAAGCCGTACGAGCCCGTTTCGTTTGCCAAGAAGCACCGGATTTCCGTGGAAGACGCCACCGCCATCCTGAAGCAGGCTGAAGGCAACAAGAAGCTCGCCGACAAAGAGGGCCGCCGGGTCGCCGTTTGAGCGGATCCTGGCGCATTGTTCTGCCGGCCCTATAATTCCGGCGATGGGTCGCATTTCCGATAACGGCCTACGACGCGTTCAGTGACAAGCGCAAGCGCGCTTTCTACTGCGATACCGACATGTAGCGGCTGAGAATTTCCGAAATGTCGGTATCTTCCTCGCGGTCATCGACCTTCGCCCGGTCTTCAACGGCGTGAAGATGATGGTCCATGATCCTGCAGGCAGCGGCCTGGTTTTGATTCTTCAGTGCATATCGATTGCCGCGAGCCCGAATTCCTCGTCTGCGACGAGCCGACGTCGGCGCTCGACGTCTCGGTACAGGCCCAGATCCTCAATCTGATGCGCGGGCTGCAAGACAGGCTCGGCCTTACCTACCTCTTCATCAGCCACAACCTCGCCGTCGTGCGCCATATGGCGGATAGGATCGCCGTGATGTATCTTGGCCGGATCATCGAGGAGGCCGATACGGAAGCGCTGTTTGCCAACCCGCAGCATACCTATACGCGGCTGCTGTTGCAGACGATCCCGGATGTCCGCGCGCCAAACCGCGACCGGGCCCTGATGGGCGGCGAGCCGCCGAGCCCGCTTGATCCGCCGAAGGGCTGCACCTTCCATCCGCGGTGTCCGATCGCGACCGAGCTTTGTAGCCGGGAAGCGCCGGAGCCTGTCAAACGTGCCGATGGCGGTCGCGTCGCATGCCACTTTCCGCAGCTGAGCCCCGAACAGCACGCCCTCTGACCGTATCCGGAACCGGGAGACCCCATGACACGCTCCGAAACACTCTTTACCCATGCCAGGCTGATGGATGGCACGCTGTGCGACATCGCCGTCGCCGACGGGCGCATCACCGCGATTTCCGCTGTCGGCACGCTTTCGCGCGTTGCCGACAGCATCGATATCGCCGGTGCGCTGCTGGTGCCGGCCTTCGTCGAGGGGCATATCCACCTCGATACCAGCCTCTACGGCGACCGGTGGATTCCGCATCGTCCGTGCACGGATGGATTCGATGTGCATGAGCGGGTCGCATTCCAGGCAGAGAACATGGCCTCGGCCGCGCCGATGGACAAACGTGCCCGCGATCAGCTCGACCTCTGCATCGCGAGCGGCTCTTTGCAGATGCGCAGTCATGTGATGGTCGATGGTTCGGTCGGGCTGAAATCGCTCGAGACGATCCTCGCCGTGCGCGAGGATTACAAGGATCTCATCGACATCCAGCTCGTCGCCTTCCCACAGTCCGGCATTCTTAAAAGCCCCGGCACGCCGGAGCTGCTGGACGCAGCACTCGGCCTCGGCGCGGACCTTATCGGCGGGCTCGACCCTGCGAGCTTCGACCGGGATGTGAATGGCCATCTCGACGTCGTCTTCGGTCTTGCCGAAAAGCACGGTGTCGATATCGACATTCACCTGCATGATGCAGGCTCGATGGGTGCCTTCACCATCGAGGAGATCTGCGCGCGCACGGCAGCGCTCGGCATGCAGGGGCACGTCACCGTCAGCCACGCCTACGGTCTCGGCGATCTCGCGCCCGATCCGGCGCGCCGGCTGGCGGCGAAAATCGCGAAGGCTGGGGTGGCCATCATGACCAACGCGCCCGGCAATCATGTCTTCCCACCCGTGGCGCTCCTGCGCGGCGAAGGCGTCACGGTCTTCAGCGGCAGCGACAATATCCGCGATTCCTGGTGGCCCTATGGCGATGGGGACATGCTGCGCCGTGCCGAAATCATCGGCTACCGCTCCGGCTTCTACACGGACGCGGAGCTTGCCGCCGCCTTCGACGTGGTCACAACGGCTGGTGCAAAGGCGCTGCGTCTGGAGGGCTACGGCGTCGAGATCGGCGCCAAGGCCGATTTCGTCACGCTGGACGCCGCCCACATCCCCCTTGCCGTCGTTTCTGTGCCGAAGGGGCGTCGCGTGTTCAAGGCCGGACGGCTCGTCGCGCAGGATGGGACGGTGCTGCGGTAGGCTCGCCGGTTTCGATGTCGCGATTTGCCCCGACGAGCGTCATCTTCCGCAAGAATCGAGGGTGACAGCCGGAGATATCATGAGTAAAGGAGTTAGGTATGAGAAAGCCTGGAATGCGATGACGACATCGGCTTGATGGCCGATGAAACGGTGCGTTCGCAGAACCGAGGTCGCAAGAGCGAATGACGAACATCGAAGTCCGCCATCAGGTCTATGTCGCCCAACGTCCGGCACTCGTTGCGTATGCATCGCGCATTCTCGGCTCCCGCGACACCGCCGAAGACATCGTTCAGGATGCCTTCCTCAGGTTCATGCCGGCGAATGCGCAGGAGACCTCGTCGGGACAGCTGGTCTCCTATCTCTACCGGATCGTCCGCAATCTCGCCTTCGATGTCATGAAACGGCAGAAGCTCGAAGCAAGGGAAAGCGTCGATCCACCCTACTGGACGGTGCCGTCCCGTCATCCGACGCCGGAGGATATCGTTGCCGCATCGGACGAATTGCGGCTGATCGAAAGGTTGCTCGAGGACTTGCCTCTGGAAACCCGGATCGCGCTCGAAATGCACCGGTTCGGCGGCTATACGCTGAGCGACATCGCGGCACATCTGGGCATATCCGTTGCGACGGTGCATCGGCACGTCCGAACTGGGATGGTTCGTCTCGCCTCCGGCCTCGCCTCGTGAGCGTGTGATTCAACCGTAAGCCATGAAAAATTATTGCCTCCTGCTCGTCTTTGCTAGACGACGTGCATCCTGCACGAGGCAACAGCCAGCGACGAGACGCTTCGATGGGCGCTCCTCTGTCGATCGGGATGCTGCGGTCATAGGAACTTCGCAACGGTGAAAACGAACCCACCTTTTCCGGAAGCAACGCTCGGCGAAGCCACGGACTGGTTCCTGGAGATGCGGAACCGTCCTGATTGTCTTGAGACGCAGGCCGCCTTCCAGCAGTGGCTGTCGGCGTCCGAGGAGAACGCGGCTGCGTGGCGCCAGGTGGAGAAGACCTGGGCGCTGCTCGGCGAAACCCGCCCAGTTCACGCCGCGGACTGGGAAACGGCTGCAACGGGCACAGCGGCGGTCGTGCCTTTCACTGCGAAACGGTCCGAACCGCGTCGAAACCGGCTGGCCGGCGCCGCCCTGCTGGCGGTGGCGGCTTGCGCTGTGGCATTTCTGGCGGGCCCCACTCTTCTCCTGCACCTGCGCGCGGACGAAGTGACGGCGTCGGGAGAAAGCCGGCGCGTCGTGCTTGCCGATGGAACGACGGTGGATATGAGCGGTGGAACCGCCTTTACAGTGACGATCGACAAGCAGGAGCGCCATGTCGAACTGCTGAAGGGCGAAGCCTTCTTCGACGTCGCGCATGATGCGGGCCGGCCTTTCACCGTCGATACCGACGGCGTCACCGTGACGGTTCTCGGCACCGCCTTCGACCTGCAGACCGGGGAGCAGGATACGACCGTGGAGCTTGCGCGCGGATCGGTCGCCATCTCCTATGACGGGGAGAGCCAGCGCAGCACGTTCGAACTCTCCCCCGGCGAGACCGCAGCAATCGACCGGGAGACCGGAACGGCGATCCGGGGAAAGGCCGATATCGAGGAGATGGGCGCCTGGCGAAGCGGCAAGCTCTCCGTCGACAACGTCACCATCGCCAGCGCCATCGAGCGCATCCAGCGCTATCACCCGGCCTGGATCACGATCGCTGACGGCACGCTCGGCTCTCTCCGCGTGACCGGCCTCTACGATCTGCGCGATCCCGATCGTGCGCTGAATGCGCTGGTCCGCCCCTTCGGCGGCAAGGTGCGGGCCGTCACGCCCTATGCCCGCATCGTCTCGCGCTACTGAGTGATTTTCGCAGAAAAGATCGGTTCTCGGCACGATTGTCCGAAAAACGTCGATCGGGGTGAGAAAAAACGCAACGTCGATCGTCTTAGAAAGGATGCGCGTGCCGTGGCCATGCTCTGACAGAGAGACGAGAGTAAGAATGCGTTCGCCGAGATGCCGACAGAAAGTCGCAGATCTGAAGATCAGCAGCCGCAGGCTTTTCAGCCTGCTTGCCACGACTGCGACGGTGGGGCTGGTTACCCTTGCAGCGGCAGAGGGATCGCCGGTCGCGGCGCAGACGGTCGAGGCGAAGCATGCGTTTTCCATTGCCGCGCAGCCGCTTTCTCAAGCTTTGAAGACCTTCGGCCGGCAATCCGGCCTGCAGATCACGCTGGCGGCGGAAACGACGCGCGGCGTGCAGGCCCGCCCCGTCAGCGGACAGCTGACCGCGCGGCAGGCACTGGCCGAGCTGCTTGCCGGCACCGGGATTTCCTACGACATCGCTGAGGGTACCGCGACCGTGGGTGGGCTTGGCGGTGCAAACACCGATGGCGGCATCGTCGCGGGCAACGGTGCGACGGTCCTTGCGCCGATCACCGTCTTTGGCGTCGGCACGACCGGGCCCGGCCAGATCACCATTTCGAGCAAGGAGCTGGAACAGAAGAACCCGGCCAGCATTGCCGATGTCTTCGAGGGCGAGCCGGGCGTCTCGGTCGGCAGCTCGCTTCCCATGTCGCAGAAGGTTTATGTCCACGGCATCGAGGAGACCAATCTGGCCGTAACCATCGATGGCAGCCGGCAGAACAACAAGGTCTTTCACCACTCGGCCACCAACCTCATCGATCCCAGCCTCCTCAAGACCGTCAACGTCGATGCGGGCGTTGCGCCGGCTGATGCCGGGCCGGGGGCGCTTGGCGGCGCCATCGCCTATGTGACGAAGGATGCGCGCGACCTTCTCGACGGGGATGGCTATGGCGGCTTCGTCAGCTCCAGCTACAATTTCAACAGCGATACGGTGGTCACGGGGCTCTCGGGCTATACCATGAAGGACGGGCTGGAGGCGCTCGGCACTTTTACCTTCGGCAAGGGCAACGAATTCCATGCCGGCAATGGCGACGAAGTGCTCGGCACCGGCACGGACCTGATCAGCGGCATCGGCAAGCTCGCCTACACGTTCGACAGCGGCGACCGGATCTCGATCAGCCATGATCGCCTGCGCGATGATGCCGAACGACCCTTCCGCGCCAATGCAGGTTTTATCGAAGGCCGCCCGCCGTGGGAGCCGCGGGTTCGCGACTACGCCCTGGAGCGGCAGAACACGGTCTTCACCTATTTCGACAGCACGCCGGAAGGCTGGTGGGACCCGAAGGTCATTCTGGCCTATAGCCGCACGAGCGTGGAAACGAAGATTTATCTCCGGCCCACACTCAATATTCCGCCCTATGACGGGGTCGGCGAGACCGGCAGCCTCAACGGTAAGGTCCAGAACACCTTCGCGCTCGCCAACGGCACTATCGTCGCCGGCATCGACGTCTACGACGACAAGGCGGAGCTCGACGATCTCTTCGATTCCGCGACGGAGAAAGCGCGCGACATCGGCATCTATGCCCAAGCGCGCATCGAGCCGTGGGAGAAAACCCGCCTTTCGCTGGGCGCACGCGGCGACCAGCAGTGGTTTACCGGCACGACGGGCGAGACATGGGATCATTCCGGCCTCAGCGGCAATATGTCCGGCGAATACGACCTGATCGAGGACACGCTGACGGCCAAGGCCGGCTATTCCCGCGTCTGGGCTGGCATTCCGCTGGCCGAGAACTTCATCATGAATCCCAACTGGGATTATGGCGACGGTCCCGATCCGGTTCGCTCGAACAATGCCAATCTCGGCCTTGCGGCGACATTCAACGATGTCACCATCGAAGGCAGCATCTTCCGCACGAATATCGATAAAGCCAGAGCCTCTCGCTACGCCGTGCCGCTCGGCGTGCAACAGCGTGACGTGACATCGAAGGGCTTCGAGATCGGCGCCGGGTACAGCTGGGATGCAAGCTCGGTGAAGGTCAAATATGCCGATATCGACGTCGAGATCGACGGCCAGCCGGCGGATTCCGAGCTTGGCAGCTACCTTGCGGCACCCGCCGGGCAGATCTTCACCCTCACGGCCATCCACACCTTCGTGGACCTGGGCGTGACCCTCGGTGCCGATGCGGAATTGGCGCTCGACTACGACGATGTCGCGCCCGGCAGTAGGCCCTATGAGGGATATCAGGTGTTCAACGCCTTCCTCGAATACAAGCCACCGACCAAGCCGAACCTGACCTTGCGTGCTGACATCAAGAACGTCTTCGACGAGACCTACGCCGACCGCGCCACCTACGGGCAGGAATTCGGCACCGTAACCCCCCTCTACGAACAGGGGCGGACCTTCATTCTCACCGCAAAGGCCACGTTCTAGGCCCGCACGACGACACTGGCGGCGGGCATGCTCCGCCGCTGCATCCGCCAAAACAGGAGTCCGCCAATGCTCGAAGCGACAAGCCGGTTTGAAACGAACGAGGGGCAGAAGTACCTCGTGCAGTTGTGCAAGCATTTCGCCCACAAGATCGACGTCGATCAAGTGGGCGACCGGGGCGAGCTGCGGTTCTCCTGCGGCACGGGTTTTCTCGCAGCGAGCACCGAGGGCCTCGACATCCGCGTTCGCTCTCCCGACGATCGGAGTCTGGGCGAGACGAAGGCCGTGATCGAAAGCCACCTCCTGCGTTTCGCCTTTCGCGAGCCGTTCGGGGCCCTCCTATGGACACCGGCAGCGTGAGAACCGGACAAAGAGGATGAACGGCATGAACGTTTCCCGACATCGCAGAGCCTGGTGGCTCATCGCCATCGCCCTGACCCTGCTGCCAGCCGGGCTCGCCCGGGCGACCGATATGCAGACGGCAGCGGGCATCGTGCCGGTTGCCGAGCGTCCCGGCAAAATCGCCGTGTTCGACATTGCGGCCGTCGATACGCTCGACAGCATTGGCGTCGAGATCGCCGGACTTCCGAGCAATCTCTATCTGCCGGAACTGCAGGCGCTCGCACGAAAGGCCGTTTCCGTCGGCACGATCTTCGAGCCCGATCTCGAGGCCCTGAGCGCGCTGCAACCGGATCTCATCATTCTCGGCGGCCGCTCGTCACCGAAGCGGGCAGCGACCGAGCAGGTCGCGCCGAGCATCGACATGACGATGGATGGCGACGATCTTCTCGATCAGGCGAAGGGTCGGCTGGCCGCCTATGGCGCTCTCTTCGGCAAGCAGGCGGAGGCTGGCAAGGTCGAGGCGGAGCTGGATGCGGCCGTGGCGCGGGCGAAAGCGGCCGTCGCAGGCAAGGGCCGTGCCCTGATCATCATGACCAACGGCCCCAAGGTCACCGCCTATGGCATGGGCTCGCGGTTCGGCTGGCTCCACAGGTCGCTCGACCTCACCCCGGCGGTGAGCGACGTCGATGCGGCCATTCACGGGGAAGCCGTCTCCTTCGAATTCATCCGCGCCGCCAATCCGGACTGGCTCCTCGTGATCGACCGGGCAGCGGCCATCGGCTCGCAGGACCAGAACGCGCGGGCGACGCTCGACAATGCACTCGTCGCCAAGACGACGGCATGGGCGAAGGGCCAGGTCATCTACCTACCGGCCGGGGATTTCTACATTGCAGCCGGCGGTACGCGATCGATGATCCGGGTTTTCGACGCGATCACCCAGGGCTTCACGAAGAGCCCATGAAAGCAGAATGGCGCAAACGCATCACCTTGCCCAGGGTGGCCGCGGCCGCGGCCCTCGTCGTGCTGGTCTGTCTCAGCCTCCTCATCGGTGCCGATACCCTGTCGCCGACGCAGCTTGCGAGCGATCCTGAAGCGCTGGAACTGCTGCTGGCCAGCCGCCTGCCGCGCACGCTTGCAGCCCTTCTTACAGGTTCGGCGCTCGCCATTGCCGGGTTGATCATGCAGGCGCTGGTGCGAAATCGTTTCGTCGAGCCCTCCACGGCTGGGACGGCGCAGAGCGCCGCGCTCGGTATCCTCCTGATGACGCTCGTCTTTCCCGCGGCCTCCCTCGGCGTCAAGATGATCGGCGCAACCGCGCTCGCTCTTCTCGGCACCTCCGTCTTCATGGCCACGGCCGACCGGCTGCCGGTCACGCAGCCGCATCTCGTACCACTGTTCGGCCTCGTCTACGGCGGCGTCATCGGCGCCGTCGTCACCTTCGTCGGTTGGCAGACGGATCTC
Source organism: Ferranicluibacter rubi (assembly GCF_011603255.1). Classification (GTDB taxonomy): domain Bacteria; phylum Pseudomonadota; class Alphaproteobacteria; order Rhizobiales; family Rhizobiaceae; genus Ferranicluibacter; species Ferranicluibacter rubi. Next base: position 191,772 of record NZ_JAANCM010000003.1, read on the forward strand.
CTGCAGTTCATCGACATCTGGACGAATGGTGAGTTCTCCGGCGTCGTTCGCGGCCGCTACGAGTTTCTCTGGGGCGCCGGTATCATGGTCGTCCTCTCCTGGTGGATCGCCGACAGGCTCACCGTTCTGTCGCTCGGCCGGGAGGCCAGCATCGGCCTCGGGCTCGATTACGCCTGGACCCTGCGTCTCGGCCTTCTCGTCGTCTCCGTCATCGCCGCGCTCACGGTGTCCGTCGTCGGCATCATCCCCTTCGTCGGGCTCGTGGTGCCCAATATCGTCTCACGGGTCATCGGCGACAATCTGCGCGCGTCCATTCCCTGGACGGCGCTTTCCGGAGCCCTGCTGGTGCTGGGTTGCGACATCGTCGGCCGGCTGATCCGCTACCCCTACGAGATCCCGGTCGCGACCGTCATGGGCGTCGTCGGCGCGCTGCTGTTCCTGAAGCTGATGCGCCTGCGTCCGTCCCATGCATAAGCGCCGCCTCGTCCTTCTGGCCGTCCTTGCGGTTGTCTCAGTCGCGGCCTTCCTGACCCTCGGCCTGCGGGGAAACCTTGCCTTCGTGCTGCAGATCCGTGCGGTGAAGCTGCTCGCGCTCGTGCAGGTGGCCGTGTCCGTGGCATTGTCCACCGTCCTGTTCCAGACCGTTACCGCCAACCGAATTCTCACGCCCTCCATCATGGGCCTCGATGCGCTCTATCTTTTCGGACAGGCGCTTCTCGTCTTTCTCCTCGGTGGCCTCGGCTACGCGGCGATCGGGGGCGGCTGGAAGTTTGCGGCCGAAGTCCTCATCATGATTGCTCTTGCCGCCGTCCTGTTGCGCCCCCTGCTCACCGCGCGTCTCGACATGAGCCTCCTGCTTCTGACAGGCGTCACCATCGGCCTTCTGTTCCGCAGCCTGTCGCAACTCCTGTTCCGCCTGCTCGATCCCAACGCCTTCGCCGTGGTGCAGGCGGCCAGCTTTGCCAATTTCAATGCCCTGCGCGCCGACCTCACCATCATCGGCAGCGTCGTGACTTTTGCCGCCGCGGCTCTTTGCTGGCACCTGCGGCACAGGCTCGATGTCGTGGCGCTCGGCCGCGAAGCCGCCATCGGGCTCGGTATCGACTGGTCGCGGACAGCGGCGCTCCTGCTCCTCGTCGTCGCGCTTCTGGTCGCGGTGTCCACGGCCCTCGTCGGGCCGGTCGCCTTCTTCGGCCTGCTGGTGGCGGCCCTTGCCGAGCGTATCCTCGGCACAAGGCGGCATGCCGTCCTCTTGCCCGCCGCCGCTCTCGTCGCGATCATCCTTCTGGTCGGCGGCCAGGCGATCTTCCAGCATCTGCTGGGCAGCGCCTCGACGCTCGGCGTCGTCATCGAATTTGCCGGCGGCATTGCCTTCCTTCTTCTGCTCTATCTGGGAAGCCGGACGTGATCCTCATCGAAGACCTATCCCTCGCCCATGGCGGCACGCCGATCCTCAGGGACATCAACCTGACGATCGATCGCGGCGGCATCGTTGCGCTCGTCGGGCCGAACGGCGCGGGAAAGTCGAGCCTCCTGTCGCTGATCGCGCGCCTGCGCCCTCTGCAGACCGGCCGCGTCGTCATCGACGATCTGCCGGTGACAACGACGCCCGGCCGGGAGCTTGCCCGACGGATGGCGATCCTGCGCCAGGACGGGGTATTCGCCGGCCGCCTGACCGTGCGCGAACTCGTGAGCCTCGGCCGCTTTCCCCACAGTCAGGGCCGCTCGACGCCGCAGGACAGGGCGCGCGTCGAGGAGGCGCTGGCGCAGTTCGGCGTGGCGGATCTCGCCGAACGTTTTCTCGAGACGCTGTCAGGCGGTCAACGCCAGCGCGCCCTTGTCGCCATGACCTTCTGCCAGGGCACGGACTACCTGCTGCTCGACGAGCCGCTCAACAACCTCGACATGTTCCATGCGCGCCACCTGATGCAGAGCCTGCGGCGCATGGCGGACGAGGAAGATCGCACGGCCATCATCGTCCTCCACGACATCAATCAGGCCGCCGCCTATGCAGACCGGATCATCGCGATGCGGGACGGCCGTGTCGTCGCGGACGGCACGCCGCAGGACGTGCTGACGCCCGATACGCTTGCCGAGATCTTCGGCTACCGCATGCAGGTGACGCAGATCGGAGGGAAACCCCTCGTGCTGCACCACTTGTGACGCGAGGACCGGGAGAACCCACGCGTCACAGGTGGTGCCACAAAAGCGACCATTCCCCACGCTACGGGTCGCCCCGCAACGAGGAACCCATGATGCGCTTGTCTCTGCTGACCCTTGCCATCCTGATGACGGCGACCGCCGTTCATGCGTCGTCCGACGACGCCTGGGCGAAGCTCAACCTCAAGATCGCGGAGACCTGTGCGGCGGCGAGCGGGCTGAAGCATGCGCATGTCTCGGAGATCATCCAGTTCGACGATACGCTCGGCAAAGTGGCGACGCTGGTCAGCGGCGTCTTTCCACAAAAGGCGCTGAAGGGCGCGCATGGCAAGATGCTCTGCATCTTCGACAAAACCTCGGGCAAGGCCTGGATCGACGAGGCCAAGGGCTGGAGCGCCCCCGACCTGCGCTGATGCCTCGCCGATCCCCTGATCTCACCCCAACGATGCGGACGCAAGCCTCTCCGAAAGTCCGTGTCGTAAGACTCGACCAACAGAAGGACTATCCCCCATGAAAGCTGTCACCCTGTCGCTCGCCGCTCTCGGATTCATCGGTCTGCCCGCAGCGTCGCAGGCTGCCGACCAGGATTTTACGCTGACCTACCATGTCGAGCGCATTCCAGCGGCGAAGCTCAGTATCGACACCTGCGGTAGCGTCGTCTCGGAGGTTGCGGAAAAGGCGGGCCTCGGCGCCGCTCTCCAGAGCTTCCCGGGCCAACTCGTAACCGTTCAGGGTGGCACATCCGGCAGCGGCGCCTTCGTCGTGCAGTGCATCGCGGTCGATGCGACGACGGTGGCCGTGGTGCAGGGGTTCGATTACCAGAGCACAAAGGGTCCTCTGGGCGATGCCGCCGACCAGATGATTGCGGCTTTGAAAGCAGAGGCGGAGTAGGCTTAAGGCCGCCTCTCCCGGGTGAAGAGCTCGTAAAGCACGAGCAGCAGCACTGTGGCTGCGAACACCACGATGCCGATGACCTCAAGGCCGAGGGAGCGGGTCATCAGGCCTGTGAGGGCCGTAACCACGGCGCCGCCGAGGCCTGCGGCGGCGATCTGGAAGCCGATCGCGCTGTTGGCGTGCTCGCGCCCGACGCGCCCGGGCGTCAGGCTGATCAGCGAGGCGAAGATGGGCGCGAAGAAGAAGCCGATCATCATCAGGCCGAGCACGCCGAGCGCCGGCACCGGGGCGAGCCAGAACAGGAGCGCGCCGAGCGCTGCGGCGAGAATGCAGATTCGCAGCGTCTTGAGGAGGGGCACCCGGTTGGCGATGAAGCCGAAACCGATGCGCCCTATGGTGAGGCTGCCCCAGAAGAGGCCCACCACGAGGCCGGCATTGGTTTCCGAAAAGCCGCGCCCGAGCGTCAGCAGCGTGTAGCTCCACTGTGCCGCCGTCACCTCGATGCCGCAATAGACAAAGAAGACGAGCATGCCGAACCAGACGACCGGCTTGCGCAGGGTCTCCGATACCGGCGCTGCGGGCAGCTCCTCCGCGACGTCGTGTCCGATCTCCGCCACCTCCTCCCAGCGCGACCGGGTGAGGAAGAACGTGGCGGCCAGGACCAGCTGCGCGCTGCCGACAATCGCGTAGCTTACCTGCCAGACGAGCCCTGACCCGAGCACGCCGGAGACGAGCAGCGGTCCGATGGTAGTGCCGAGGCCGAAGAAGGCATGCAGCCAGTTGAGGATCTGTGGGCTGAAATGGCGCGCGCCATAAGCGTTTAGCCCCGCATCGACCGCGCCACCACCGAGCCCGGCGAGGAAACCGAGCGCAATCATCAGCGGCCACGCCGGCGTGAGCGCGAAGCCGAGCAGGCCGATGGCGGCGGCGAGCGTCGACAGCGCCAGCACCATGCCGATTGGTACGCGCCGCAGCACCGCGCCGCTCATGAAACTCGCCGCTAGATAGCCGGCCGTGGTGACCGCAACCAAAAGCCCGAGCCGGTCGAGCGGCAACGTGAAATCCGCGCGGATCGACGGCCAGGACACGCCGAGAAGACCATCGGGAAGCCCGAGGCTGATGAAGGCGAGAAAGGCCAGCGTCGTGAGAAAACTGCGTTTCGACATTTCGGAGATCATGCCTTCATCTGGGGAAGCGGTCGGGTGTTGTCGGTTGAAGGCGAACGACCCGCCTCACGGTGCCCCGTCGGGTGTGTCGGCCAGCACACAGGCCAGCAGGCCGGGAAAGCGTGCATCGAGATCCTGCCGCCGCAGCGTTAGGCGCCTTCCCCGGCCGGATGCCTCGTTGCGGATGATGCCAGCCTCGCGCAGCACCTTCATGAGATGCGACTTGGTCGATTTCGGCGTCGAGGCATCGGAAAGATGGCATTGCGCCATATCGAGCGGGCCAGAGGCAAGCTGCCGCACGATCGCGAGCCGCTCCGGATCGCTGAACGCGAAGAGCACCTGCGTCAGCTTCAGGTCGCCCGGTTCGGGATGGGGGAGATCCAAATGCGGGATGGGAGCGATATCGGGTGTCATGGTTCGAATTTAGTTGAACGGACACGCCTTTGCCAGTAAAGAAAAGTTCGAAAAATCTCGAACTGTCGGGGGACACATGACCGACGTGCTGCTCAAGATACCGGTAAACATGAACGCCGGTTTCCGCCTGACCCTCGCCGCCATGGCGGTGATGATGGCCGGCGCCAGCGCGCCCTCGCCCTTCTACCCTACGCTCCAGCAGGAGCTCGGCTTCACGTCGATGACGCTCACTGCGGTCTTCGCCGTGTACACCGTCACCCTGCTCGCCTCGCTGCTCGTCATGGGGTCGCTGTCCGACCATGTCGGCCGACGCCCGGTCATCTCGGCGGGCTTCGCGCTGATGGCGTTCAGCCTCACGCTCTTCTGGCAGGCGCAGGACGTGGGCAGCCTCGTCATCTCGCGCATCCTGCAGGGCGTCGCCGCCGGCCTGCTCCTGTCGACGCTGTCGGCCGCCGTCGTCGATTTCGAGCCAAAGGACAGGCCCGGCAGCGCCTCCATCTGGAATTCCGTCGTTCCGCTCAGCGGGCTTGCCGTGGGGGCCCTGGTCGCAGGCCTGCTGATGGACGCGACATTGACGGCGAAGGCGAGCGTCTTCGGCGCGCTGGTTGCAGGATCCGCCCTCTTTGCCGGCCTCATCTGGTGCGTGCCGGAAACCGCACCGCGCCATGAAGGCGTCTGGGCGTCGCTCCGGCCGCGCATCGGCGTGCCCGCAGCCGCGGTGACCGCCTTCTGGCGCAGCGCGCCGGCCGTCATCGCCGGCTGGGCCACCGGCGGCCTCTATCTTGCGCTCGGCGCGCCGTTGGTGCGCAGCGTGTTCGGCGTGGAAGACCATACGAGGCAGGCGATCGTCATCGTCATTCTCTGCGGCGCGGGTGCGGCCGCCTGCTATGTGGCGCGCGGCCGCTCGTCACGCAGCGTCACCCTCTTCGGCACCGCGGCGCTCGCGCTCGGCACGACGCTCACGCTCGCCGCAATGGTCTGGACGTCCCTCCCCGCCTATCTTCTGGCGCTCACCATCGCCGGGACAGGGTTCGGCACCTGCTTCTATGGCGTCCTGCGCTCCATCGTGCCGGTCGTGCGCCCGCACGAGCGTGGCGAGCTCTTCGCCGCCCTCTTCACCTTGAGCTACCTCGCCTTCGGCCTGCCGACGCTTCTGGCAGGCCTCGCCATCGGCACGTTCGGCCTTGCCCCTACCGTCCTCGTCTATGGCGCGCTCATCGTGCTCTTCTCGACCATGGCGGGGCTGCTGCGCCTGTTCGGCACGCGGGACTGAACCTGTCATGGTTCCTGTCGCGCTTACCGGCGCGGATGTCGTGCCCGCACTGGCTTTCGCCGTCCCCGGCGCGTAGACAGGGTGATCCCAAGCCGATCCGTCACATCGCGTCGCAGGCGCGACAGTCGGAACATCATGACAGCCAAGACACGCGGTTACCTCTATGTCCTCCTCGCCATCACCATCTTTGCGGGACAGGATGCGTTCTCCAAGCTGCTCGGGGAAAAGTACCCGCCCATCATGGTCGTCATGGTGCGCTTCTGGGCCTTTGCCGTGTTCGTCATGGTCATGGCGGCGTTTGCACCGGGCGGGCTGAGACGGGCCTTCGTGACGCGGCGGCCGGTTCTACAGGTGTTTCGCGGCGTGCTGCTGGTCGGCGAGGTCGTCATCGTCGTCTTCGCCTTCATCACCGCCGGTCTCGCCATGAGCCAGTCCATCCTGCAAGCGACGCCGCTGATCGTGACCGTGCTGTCCGTGCCGCTCCTGGGCGAGAAAGTCGGCTGGCGGCGCGGCCTTGCGGTGGTCGCAGGCCTCTTGGGCGTGCTCGTCATTCTTAATCCGCTGTCGGTTGTGTTCGATCTTCGCCTGCTCGTGCCGCTCGTCGCCGCCTTCATATACGGCTTCTACAGCATCGCGACCCGGGCAGTGAGCCGGGACGATTCCGCTGTGACGAGCGTTCTCTATGCCGGCGTGTTCGGCGCACTGGCGGCAACGCTCGTCGGCCCGTTCTACTGGACGCCGATCGCGCCGGCCGACTGGCCCGCCATGATCGCGCTCTGCATCTGCGGCGCCACCAGCCACTATTTCCTGATCAAAGCCTACGGCCTGCTGACGGCCGTCGAGGTGCAGCCCCTGACCTACCTGCAGCTCGTGCTGAGCGGCGGCATCGCGGTCCTGTTCTTCGGCGAGACCGTGACGATCAACATGATCATCGGCGCCCTCATCGTCGTCGGCGCCGGGCTCTTCACCGTCTGGCGCGAACACCGCGTCGGTCTGCGGTAGGCACCCGGTGCGCGTTATCGCGGCTCAGCCAGAAGCCCGGTTGCCAGCGCCTGAAACGCCTCGATCGCCTTTGGCAACACACGCGCCGCATCGCCGCTGGCGGCAACCCAAAGGGCAGCGTTCAGGGCGGCGCCGCTGAGAAGCCGGGCGGCGGCCTCCGGATCGACGGGCTTGACGATGCCGTCCCCGATCAGCCGCTCGATCGCGCGCTGCGTTACCTGCAGGCAGCTGTCCTGGCTCGGCCATTTCGAGGGGTCGCCCAGCACGGCAGGCCCGTCGAGAAGCACGATGCGCTGCACGTCCGGGTCGAGCGACATCTCGATATAGGCCGTCCCTTCCGCCAGAAGGCCGGCCCACGCATCGTCCATGCCAGCGCCGATCGCTTGCGCGCGTGCGGCCATCTCGCCGTCGATCTGATCGACGACGGCAGCCAGCAGCCCCTTCTTGTCGCCGAAATTGTGGTAAAGCGCGCCCCGCGTCAGCCCCACTTCCGCCGTCAACTCATCCATGGAGGCGGCCGCATAGCCCTTGTCGGCAAAGGCGCGGCGCCCGGCCGCGATCAGCCTCGCCCGGTTTTCCTCCATCGTTTCCGCCCGTGTTCTCGCCATCTCAATCCTTCATTTCACATACGAGACGTATCTTTATTTGACATACGCCTCGTATGCGACTACCTCTCTGCATACGCACCGTATCTGAAACCTAGCGCGACCGGAAGCCGGACACCGCTAACCTTGAGGATCACACCATGACCGACCGCCAAGCCATCTTCCCCGCAGACCGCCACGCACTTTACGAAAAGCACCACTATTCCGCCGCCATCCGCTCGGGCGACCTCCTGTTCGTCTCCGGTCAGGTCGGCAGCCGCATAGATGGCTCGCCCGAGCCAGATTTCGCCGCCCAGGTGGAACGCGCCTTTGAAAACCTGAAGGAAACGCTGGCCGCAGCCGGCTGTACGTTCGAGGACGTGCTGGACGTGACGACATTCCACACCGATCCGGAGCGCCAGTTCGAAACCATTCTACCGATCAAGGACCGCTATTTCGGCACAAAGCCCTACCCGGCATGGACCGCCCTCGGCGTTACCTGGCTTTCTGGCTTCGATTTTGAAATCAAGGTTATCGCCCGCATTCCCTGAACGGGGACAGGGGACCCTTACCCACCCTCCCGCCGCGCCTTGATGAAGTCGATGAAGGCGCGCAGGGGTGAGGGGACGAGGCGGCGGCCAGAGTAGTAGAGGAAGGGACCGGGGAAGCTCGGCCACCAGTCCTGCAGCACCGGCTCCAGCGCGCCTGAGTCGAAGTGCGGCTGCAGCCAGGTTTCAAACAGCGAGACGATGCCGAGGCCTTCGATGGCGACGGCGACACCGAGATCCGACCCGCCGCCGGCCTGCACGATGAGTTGCGGTGTGGGATCGACCCGCAAAGTCTCGTCCCCCCGCTCGAACTCCCAGGGCGTGACGGACCGCCCGGCAAAACGGCTGCGGATGCAGGTATGGGACAAGAGGTCGCTGGGATGCGTCGGCCGGCCCCGGGCCGTGAGATAGGCTGGCGATGCGGCGCTGGCAAAACGCTGGAGGCGCGGGCCGATGGGCACGGCGATCATGTCCTGCTCCAGCCGCTCGTCGTAGCGGATGCCGGCATCGCAGCCGGCAGCGTTGATGTCGACGAAGGTCTCGTCCGTCATGATTTCGAGCCGGATATCCGGATAGGCCTTGAGGAAGGCCGGGACGATCTGCGGCAGGATAAGCCGCGCCGCGCTGATCGGCACGTTCAATTTCAGGCTTCCCGCGGGCCGGTCGCCGAGGCCGACGACATGGCGGAGCGCCGCGTCGATTTCCCGCATCGCCGGGTTCACGCGCGCCATCAGCGCCCGCCCGGCCTCCGTCGGCACCACGCTGCGCGTCGTCCGGTTGAAAAGCCGGATGCCGAGCTGCGCTTCGAGCCGGCGAACGGCATCGCTCAGCGCCGAGGCGCTGCTGCCCGACGCCCGTGCCGCCTCGCGAAATCCGCCAGCGGAGGCCACAGCGAGAAACGCCTTCACGTCGCCCATCTCAAAAGCGCTGTCCTGCACGACCCCTCCCTCATTGTCCGCCAGTCCGCACAACCTGTTCGCATTACCACGGATTATCAAGCGACGGATACAGTTCTATCTTGGGCTTCATCAACAAGGAGGGTCCCATGACCGATATCCGGAACGCCGGCACATTTCAGCTTGGAAGCTTTACCGTCAAACGCCTCGGTTACGGCGCCATGCAGCTCGCGGGAAAGGGCGTCTTCGGCCCGCCGCGCGATCGCGCGGAGGCGATCGCCGTGCTGCGTGAGGTCGTGGAAAGCGGCGTCGATCACATCGACACCAGCGATTTCTACGGCCCGCATGTCACCAACCAGATCATCCGCGAGGCGCTGCATCCCTATCCGGATCATCTCGTCATCGTCACCAAGGTTGGCGCCGTGCGCGGCGCGGATGCCTCCTGGAAACCGGCATTCTCCAAAGACGATCTGACCAAAGCGGTGCATGAGAATCTTGAGAACCTTGGGCTGGAGACGCTCCCCGTCGTCAACCTGCGTGCCATGTTCGATGTACACGGCCCGGCCGAGGGGTCGATCGAAGCGCCGCTGACAGTGCTGGCAGAACTGCAGGCTAAGGGCCTCATCCGCCATATCGGCCTGTCGAACGTCACCCCGGCGCAGATCGCGCAAGGCCGCGGGATCACCGAGATCGTCTGCGTGCAGAACCAGTACAATCTCGCTCATCGCGGCGACGACGCCCTGATCGACAATCTCGCCGCCGTCGGCACGGCCTATGTGCCCTTCTTCCCCCTCGGCGGCTTCTCGCCCTTGCAGTCGGCAGCGCTCACCACTGCCGCGGCGGACCTTGGCGCCACGCCCATGCAGGTGGCACTCGCCTGGCTCCTGGCGCGGTCGCCCAACATCCTCCTCATCCCCGGTACATCCTCGCGCCCGCACCTGCGCGAAAACCTCGCTGCCGCCGGTCTAAAGCTTCCGGCCGACGTCCTCACCCGCCTCGATGCCATTGGGAGGGCCGGGTGATCAGGCTTATCCCAAGGATCTGCAACAGCCTGACGTCGTTGATTTCATGAGGCCGTCGGCACAAGGCCGACGATGACGTTTCGCAAACGGGATACAGGCGTCAGGCGACGTTCGCCCGGCTTCCCCCCGCTTGCTGGCCGATGTCGTGCGCATTGACCATGGCGCCTGCAAGCTGGCGGAAGCTGACGGTGCCCACGGGCTTGGCCGTTGCGTCTACCACAATGGCCTCGTCATCCGGCGTGCCGACGAGCATGCGGAGTGCCTCCTCGATCGTCACGTCGGCGGCGATCGTGCGGCCGGCGGGTACATGGCTAGGGGCAAGTGTCCGCAGCGGCGTCATCACCGCCTCCACATGCACAACGCGGCCGCGGTTCACCTCGCGCACGAAGCTCGCCACATAGTCGTCGGCGGGCCGCAGCACGATGTCCTGGCTCGTGCCCTGCTGGATCACCTCGCCATCGCGCAGGATGGCGATCCGGTCGCCAAGGCGCAGGGCCTCGTCGAGGTCGTGCGTGATGAAGACAATGGTCTTGCGGATCTCGGCTTGGATGTCGAGAAGCACCGACTGCATGTCCATGCGGATCAGCGGGTCGAGCGCGGAATAAGCCTCGTCCATCAGAAGCACGGGCGCGTCGTTGGACAGCGCGCGCGCCAGCCCCACGCGCTGCTGCATGCCGCCCGAGAGCTGGTTGGGATACTTGCTCTCGAAGCCCTTCAGCCCCACCCGCTCCAGCCAGCGCATGGCGATGTCGCGCGATTTCGTGCGCTCGATGCCCTGGATCTCCAGGCCGAACATGGTGTTGTCGAGCACACTGCGGTGCGGCAGCAGCGCGAACTTCTGGAACACCATGGCCGTCTGGTGGCGGCGGAAATTGCGCAGTTCCGCGGGGTCCATCTTCACCACGTCGACACCATCGACCAGCACCTCGCCGGCCGTCGGGTCGATCAGCCGGTTGATGTGGCGGATCAGCGTGGACTTGCCGGAGCCCGAAAGGCCCATGATCACCTGGATCGAGCCCGAGGCGATCTCGATATTGATGTCGCGCAGGCCGAGTACGTGGCCGTGCACGGCGTTGAGCTCCGTCTTGGTCATGCCGTTGCGCACGGCATCGACATGGGCGCCAGCATTGGGGCCGAAGATCTTGTAGAGATTGCGGACGGCGATGCCGCCGAAAGCCATGCGGGGGGCCGGATCAACCATGGACGATCTCCCGATGCTTCTGCAGGCGTTTGCCATAGGCCTGGCTGACGCGGTCGAAGATGATGGCGATGCCGACGATGGCGAGCCCGTTGAACATGCCGAGCGTGAAGTACTGGTTGGCGATGGCTTTCAGCACCGGCTGCCCCAGCCCCTGCACGCCGATCATCGAGGCGACCACGACCATGGCGAGCGCCATCATGATCGTCTGGTTGATGCCGGCCATGATGGTGGGCAGAGCGAGCGGCAGCTGCACCTTGAACAGCTTCTGCCGCTCCGACGTGCCGAACGCATCGGCTGCCTCCAGCACGTCCTTGTCCACCAGCCGGATACCGAGATCGGTGAGCCGGATCATCGGGGGAATGGCGTAGATGACGACGGCGATGAGGCCGGGCACGCGGCCGATGCCGAGCAGCATGACGACCGGGATGAGATAGACGAAGCTCGGCATGGTCTGCATCACGTCGAGGATCGGGTTGACGATCCGCCGGAACGTGTCGGAGCGCGCCATGAGAATGCCGATCGGCAAGCCCACCGCGATGGACAACACCGTGCACACGAAGATCATCGCGACCGTGCGCATCGTATCGGTCCACATGTCGAAATAGCCGATGAGCAGCAGCGTCACGAGACAGCCGAGCACGATCTTCACGCTGCGGCTGGCAAACCAGGCGATCGTGAGGATGATCGCGGTAATGATCGGCCAGGGCGTTTGCGTCATGAAGCGATCGGTGGCGAGCAGGAAGCTTTGCAGCGGCGAGAACAGGCTCTCGATCGCGTCGCCATAGGTGCGGGTGAAGCCCCGGAATCCCTCGTCGATGGCTTTCTTCAGGTTGCGAAGCGCGTCGTCATCCATGTGTGGAAATGTGTAAAACCATTCCATGCGGGTCCCTTTCTCTGGAAGGAGCCGTGCGACGTCTTTTTCTTCTTCTGACGGCAAGCGGAAGGCGGCACGCGCCGGCACGATACCCGGAAGAGGTAAAGTGCCGGCGGGCGCCGCTTCAAAGGACGGGGCTCAGAGCGCCGCTTCGATCTTCGCGGCCGCGTCGGCCGAAACCCACTTGGTCCAGATCTCCTTATTTTCCTTCAGGAAGTGCTTGGCACCGTCTTCGCCGCTCGCCTGGTTGTCGGTCATCCAGGCCATCAGCTTGCCGATCGTCTCGTTGCTCCAAGAGCGCTTTTCGAGATAGGCCATGACCTCGGGACCGGCCTTCTCCGAGAAGGGCTTGGCGACCAGCGTGACGATAGTGTCCACCGGCCACGCGTTTGGCTTGGGGTCCGGGCAGTCGGCAACAGTGTTGCAACGCTTCCATTCGGCCGCATCCGCACCCACACCGGCTTCCAGCTTTACCATCGGATACTTACCGAGGAGGGCCGTCGGCGCCCAGTAGTAGGCGGCGAAGCCCTTTTCACGCTCGTAGGCCTTGGCGATTGCACCATCGAGGCCGGCGGCCGAGCCGGTATCGACCAGCGTGAAGTTCGCCTTCTCGCCATCATAAGCCTTGAAGAGCTGCGTCGTCACAACCGTGCCGCCCCAGCCCTGCGGACCGTTGAGCACCGCGCCCTTGCTCGTGTCTTCCTCGTTGGGGAAAAGCTCGGGATGCTTCAGGAGGTCGGGAATGGTCTTGATGTCAGGATGCTTGTCGGCAAGGTATTTCGGGATCCACCAGCCCTGGTTTCCGCCATCCGGCAGAGGCGAGCCGACCTTGACGATGCGGCCCTCTTCCACGCCCTTGGCAACGACGTCCGGTAGCAGGTCCACCCAGGCCTCCGGCGCGATGTCCGGCTGGCCCTTCTCGGCCATGGAGGTGATGGTCGGAACCGTATCGCCGACAGTGATCTCGGCCTGACAGCCATAGCCCTCGTTCAGGATCAGCTTGTCGAGATTGGAGATGACCTCCGCGCTCTGCCAGTTCATGCTGGCGATGGTGACTGTGCCGCACTCGGCAGCACCGGCGGCCGATATGCCTGCGAAAAGGCCCATCGTCAGGCAGCTCGAAGCGAGTAGTTTCTTCATTGTCGTTCCCCTTTGTTTTTTAGCGGCAAGGCATGAAAAGCGGGGCGCCGCGGATACCCGCTTCATGGGCTCTGAAGGACAGTCTCCTCATCCTCGATGATGGCTGCAGGCCGCGTTTGCGGTGCGAAAATCTTGCCCTCCGCATAGGCTGAGCCTTACGGAGGTTGTGTGATTGTGGCGGATGGGTTGGACGATCGACATCCCTGTCGCGCCATTCCAAGGCGCGATTAGACGGGCCGAGGTGCGATCGGACAGGCTGTCGGTTTTGTTCGGGAGAGGTGTGGCGATAGGAAAGGGCTGCGGTGTGGTCGCCATCCGGCCTATATTCGATGTCGCCACGGCCGCCATTTCCGCTATTCCTGCCTGTAGCCGTGGCGGGCATAGAAGCGGTCGAGCTCCCGCTGCTGCGCGTCTTGTCCCGTAAAGATCGAGATGTAATGCGGTATCCGCTTCATCCGCAGCGCCACATCCTCGCGGGCCTGCATGGAGATATAGCCGATCTGCACGAGATAGGTCGTGCGCGCCCTGACATCCGCGGTGACCGCGTCATGGCCGAAGCGCATGAACATGCGGGCGAGCGCGTCCATCCGCGCCGCATCCGCGCGCTGCACCTCTGCCTCGATCTCCGGTGATTGCAGCGCCCAGCTGCGCACGGCGAACTCGAACCGGGCATCGAAAAGGACAGTGTCGATCCAGCAATCGAACACGTTCAGCATGGCTTCCACCAGCGTCTCCGCGTAAGCCTCGGACTGCCGGACGATGTTGCCGGTGTTCGTGTCGCGCCAGCGCGCGATCAGCGCATCCAGCAGCGCCTCGCGGTCCTTGAAGAACCAGTAGAAGCTGGTGCGCGACAGGCCGAGCCGCTTGGCAAGCGGCAGGATCTTCACCGAGTCCACGCCCGATTCCAGCAGCGAGGCGTAAGCGGCATCGAACCACCCCTCGTAAGACCCCCGCCAGCCGCTGTCGTTCACCGCCTGCTCCATACCGTTAGTCCTACCAAACACCACCGCAGCAGACAAGCAGAATGTACACCCCTGTTTTTAATGTTGACACTTCTGTACATTCCTCGTTAGCCTCGCGCACATCCCCACCTATCGGAGCTTAAGGCATGTCCAGCGATCCCCTCCTGCAGCCCTATAGGCTGAAGCACCTGACCCTTCGCAACCGCATCATCGTGACGTCCCACGAGCCGGCCTATCCCGAAGACGGCATGCCGAAAGCGCGGTATCGCGCCTACACGGTCGAGCGGGCGAAGGGCGGCGTCGCGCTGACCATGACGGCGGGCTCTGCGGCCGTATCGAAGGACAGCCCGCCGGTGTTCAACAACCTGCTCGCCTACAAGGACGAGATCGTGCCCTACATCCGCGAAATGACGGATGCCGTGCACGAGGAAGGTGCGGCGATCATGATTCAGCTCACCCATCTTGGCCGTCGGACCCGCTGGGACAAGGGCGACTGGCTGCCCGTCATCGCCCCTTCGCACCAGCGGGAGGCCGCCCACCGCGCCTTTCCAAAGAAGCTCGAGGACTGGGACATCGCCCGGGTGATCGCCGACTTCGCCGATGCGGCCGAGCGCATGAAGGCGGGCGGCATGGACGGTGTCGAGCTGGAAGCCTATGGCCACCTCATCGACCAGTTCACCTCGCCCGTGACCAACGAACTCGACGGGCCCTATGGCGGCGCCTCGCTCGACAATCGGCTGCGCTTCTGTCTCGACGTGTTCAGGGCCATGCGCGCCCGGGTGGGCGACGATTTCATTCTTGGCGTACGTTATACGGCCGACGAGTGTCTTCCCGGCGGCACGGGACAGGCCGAGGGGCTGGAGATCTCGCGCCGCCTGCGCGACAGCGGTCTTATCGATTACCTCAATGTCATTCGCGGCCATATCGACACCGATCCGGGCCTCACCGACGTCATCCCCATCCAGGGCATGGCCAATTCCCCGCACCTCGATTTCGCCGGGCAGATCCGCGCAGCGACCAACTTTCCGACCTTCCACGCCGCCAAAATCCCCGATGTCGCCACCGCCCGCCACGCGATTGCCAGCGGCAAGGTGGACATGGTCGGCATGACGCGGGCGCACATGACCGACCCGCATATCGTGCGCAAGATCATCGAGAAGCGTGAGGAGGACATCCGCCCCTGCGTCGGCGCCAATTACTGTCTCGACAGGATCTACCAGGGCGGCATGGCCTTCTGCATCCACAATGCCGCGACGGGACGCGAGGAAACCATGCCGCATGCGATCCCGAAGGCCGAAACCAAGCGCCGGATCGTCATCGTCGGCGCCGGCCCTGCGGGACTGGAGGCCGCCCGTGTCTCGGCCGAGCGCGGCCATTCGGTCGTCGTCTTCGAGGCGGCGAACCATGCCGGCGGGCAGATCCGCCTGACCGCGCAGAGCGAGCGCCGCCGCGAGATGATGAGCATCATCGACTGGCGCATGGGCCAGTGCGAAAAGCGCGGCGTCACCTTTCATTTCAACAGCTGGGCGGATGCCGACACGATCGCGGCGGAAAACCCCGACGTCGTCATCATCGCCACCGGCGGACTGCCGCACACGGATGTGCTCTCCGCCGGCAACGATCTCGTGGTCTCCTCCTGGGACATCATCTCCGGCGATGTGAAGCCGGGCACCAACGTTCTCCTCTTCGACGACGCCGGCGACCATGCCGGCCTCCAGGCCGCCGAGATCATCGCGAAATCGGGCGCCAAGGTCGAGATCATGACGCCGGATCGCGCCTTTGCGCCGGAGGTCATGGCGATGAACCTCGTGCCCTACATGCGCTCTCTTCAGGCGCTCGATGCCACCTTCACGGTCACCTACAGGCTCCAATCCGCCGAGCGGCGCGGCAACGAAATCGTCGCTCATGTCGGCAGCGATTACGGCGGCGATCTAAGCTGCGGGGCCAAAGAGCGCACCGTCGACCAGATCGTCGTCAACCACGGCACCATCCCCCTCGACGACCTCTATTTCGACCTCCGCCCCGCCTCCACCAACCTCGGCGAAGTCGCCTACGACGCCCTCATCGCCGGCATTCCGCAAACCGTCACCCGAAACCCCTCAGGCACCTACCAGCTCTTCCGCATCGGCGACGCCGTGGCGGCGCGCAATACGCATGCGGCGATTTATGATGCGCTGCGGCTGGCGAAGGATTTGTGAAGGGGTATCTGGCAGGGGTGAAAGCGAGCGGCTTTGAGATAGACGACGGCATCTTTCTGTTTGCCCTCGATGCGAGCTTTGCGCGAAAATACGGTCATTGCAGCGGCATGAACGAAAAGCTATGCGTGGCGACGTACATGAGCCAAGGACAAACAAGATGATCAAGATCATGGTCTTGCTACACAGCGCCGAAGGTCTGGATTGGCAGGCTCCCCCAAAAGGGACAAGCCTGAAGACGTTGAGCGAAGCCGAGGAGCAAGGCTTTATCCAAATTCGCGGGGAGTATCAGAAACGACAGTTCCGCCTGTCCGAGCTGGGATACAAACACGTCGAACACGACAAAAAGCGCCTTCAAGCCCGCAAACTCTGAGCCGAACGGACCACACTGAAGCGTGGACGAAGTGGCAGGAGAAGGCTGCCTTATCACTTGATATGATCATGCGCCCAGAGAGATCGGCGATGGCATGAAAAGCCTTATCCAGCAGCTCGCCAGCCAGCGCCGACGTTCGGCGCACTGGATCATGCTTGAGGCCATCCAGCAATAGGTATCGCGACACTCTGCCCTAACAGCGCGTCTTTCGACGTGAAGCGAAGATGAGAGCCGCTCGTCAGGCTGGTGTCGCTGATAACGCGGACGGGTTCCGCAACAGCGATGCGGTCGGCTCGGAATTTTCACACGACAATCTCCACAATGCTGCATTCGAAGCCATCCCTTCGACCGTTTTCGCACCTCGCACGACCGTCTTGAAATTTTCCTCATTGCATTACGATCATAATTTATATAAGCATTCGTAATGCAACAGTATGCCACTGGGAAAACTCAGCGGTTTGGAGACAGCGATGACATCACATTCCCAAAAGACCGCTCTCGTCACGGGAGCATCATCCGGTATCGGTCTGGCGAGTGCCGAGGCCCTGGCAAGAGCTGGCTTTACGGTTTTCGGAACCAGCCGCAAGCCGAGCAAAGGCAGCTCGAGCGGGGTCTCCATGCTGGCTTGCGACGTGACCGACGAGACTTCTGTGGCGTCGCTGGTTTCGACGGTCCTCGAAAGCACCGGACGGATCGACGTTCTGGTCAACAATGCCGGCCTCGGCATGTTTGGTGGCGCCGAGGAATCCTCGGTCGCTCAGGTTCAGAGCCTGTTCGATGTCAACCTCTTCGGTGTCATGCGGATGACCAACGCCGTGCTGCCGTCGATGCGGCGTCGCGGAGAAGGCCGCATCGTCAACATGAGTTCGGCGCTGGGTTTCGTGCCGGCACCCTACTCGGCCTATTACGCAGCGAGCAAATATGCCCTCGAAGGCTATTCGGAATCGCTCGACCACGAAATCCGCGGCTTCAACGTCCGCGTTTCGTTGATCGAGCCGGGCACCGTCCAGGGCAGTTTCGACCACAGCTCGCTGGAACCGGATACCAAGATGGCGGAGTACGACGCGGGGCGTGCCTGGGTGCATGACTTCTACGAGAAGGCGAAGCTCACGGCGGATACGCCCGAGGACGTGGCGAGAGCAGTCGTTCTGGCGGCCACGGCCAAGCGCCATCGGCAACGTTACACGGTCGGCAAGGTCGCAGGACAGGTCAGCCTGCTGCGACGCCTCCTGCCCGCATCGATCTTCGACAAGGCCTTGCGCCAGCAGTTCGGCATGCCGACGTGACGATCCCGTCGCTTGCCGACGCAACAGAACGGGAAGCGTATCAGGCAGCCCGGCAGGCCATGCCTCGCAACCACCGCTGGCAGCATGCCGCCGGACGCTATCGCATCGCCAGATAATCTGCATCGCCACCCCTTTGATTCAACAGGAAGAAGACAATGACGTTCAAAGCTTTGCTCACCTCCAAGGATGGCGATACGCTCTCCACGAAGCTCGTAGATCTGACCGAGTCCGATCTGATGGACGGCGACGTGACGGTCGCCGTGGATTACTCGACCGTGAACTACAAGGACGGGATGGCCGTGACCGGGCGGCTGCCGGTGATCCAGACCTTTCCGCTCGTTCCCGGCATCGACCTCGCCGGAACGGTGGAAGTGTCTTCCCATCCCGATTTCAAGGTTGGCGACCGGGTGGTGGCCAACGGCTGGGGGCTCAGCCAGACCCATCACGGCGGATATGCGCAGAAGGCAAGGTTGAGCGGAGACTGGCTCGTCAAGCTCTCCGAATCGCTCTCCACAAAGGATGCGATGGCCATCGGCACTGCCGGCTACACGGCCATGCTGTCGGTGCTGGCTCTCGAACATGGCGGGATCACGCCCGATAAAGGCGATATCCTCGTGACAGGCGCCAATGGCGGCGTCGGATCAGTTGCCATCGCACTGCTCTCGGGTCTCGGATACCGCGTCATCGCCTCCACGGGCAGACTTGAGGAAACAGCCTATCTGCGGGAACTCGGCGCGGCAGAGGTCATCGATCGGAACACATTGTCGGAACCGGGCGCGCCCGTTGCGGCCGAACGCTGGGCCGGTGCGATCGACAGCGTCGGCAGTCATACGCTGGCAAACGTCCTGGCACAGACCAAATATCGCGGCGTCGTCACCAGCTGCGGCCTTGCCCAGGGCCGTGACCTTCCCGCTACTGTGCTCCCGTTCATCCTGCGCAACATCACCCTTGCCGGCATCGACTCGGTCAATGCGCCGCAGACGGTGCGTCTGGAAGCCTGGTCCCGTCTTGCCCGCGATCTGGATCTCGCAAAGCTTGCGCGCACGACGACCGTCATCGGTCTGGCGCAGGTCCCCGGCGTCGCCGAGAGCATTCTGGGCGGGCATGTTCAGGGCCGCACGGTCGTCGATGTCAATCTTTAGGGCTGTCAGGGGAAAGCGAAGTTTCGCTTCCTGAATGACACCCTACCACTCGACAAGCAGATGCCTGCCCAGGCCAGCGCGAACCGGGCAGGCACCAAGCGGTTTCATACCAGCTGCATTATGTTCACCTTTAATATTGCGATCGTAAGAAAAGCGATCTGAAAGGCGTCTCATGCGATATGAAAAGGGCCGAAAAGACACGTCACGCCGCAGAATCATGGATGTCGCTATTGAGCGGTTTCGCGCAGACGGAATTGCCGGCTCGGGTCTCGCGACAATCATGAAGGATGCCGGCCTGACGAACGGTGCGTTCTATCCCCACTTCCCTTCGAAGGCCGATCTGGTGCGGGAGACCGTGTCGGATGCGCTGGGCAAACAGGCCGTCTGGCTGCGCGGGATGCTGGACGAAGGGGGGCTCGACAGCGTGATCGACTTCTACCTTTCGCCGGAACACAGGGACAATCAAGGACGGGGATGCGCATCCTCAGCCCTGCTGCCGGAGCTTGCACGACAGCCGGAGGAGACACGCGGCATGTATGGCGAACAGTCCCGCACGCTCGTGCTTCTGCTTGCCGACGCGCTTCCGGCGGACGTGGAAGCGAAATATGACATGGCAAGCGCGATTTTTGCCACCTTGATCGGGACGCTCCAATTGGCGCGCGCGGTCAATGGTGAGACGTCGGACCGCATCTTGCAGGCCGGAAAGAACGCGATACACGCCTTGGCCGGTCTTACGCACGCACCGGCGTCCTCATCTTGAAACACACCCGGGCGGTTGCCGTGCCTTCGAATGACGGCATGATCGCCCTAGACCCATTGTGAACCTTTGCAGCTGGCATGACGACATCGAAACCTTGCCAGCAGTGAACCAACAACCGGAGATATCCAGTGAAAGCCTTTGTCGTCGAGAAGTACAAGAAGAATGGCCCGTTGCGCCTTGCAGAACGGCCGGAACCCCAGGTTGAAAACGGCGACGTCCTCGTGCGCATCCATGCCACATCCGTCAACCCGCTCGATTCCAAGCTCAGGGACGGCGCCTTCAAGATCTTCCTGCCGTATCGTCCGCCCTTCGTGCTTGGGCATGACGTCGCCGGGACGGTCGTCAAGGTCGGCTCTGACGTCAGCCGCTTCAAGGTCGGTGACGAGATCTATGCCCGGCCGCGCGATCACCGCATCGGCACGTTCGCCGAATTCATCGCCATTCATCAGGACGATGTCGCGCTCAAACCCAGCACACTGACGATGGAAGACGCCTCGTCCATCCCGCTGGTCGCGCTAACGGCGTGGCAGGCTCTGGTTGATGTCGCCAAGGTGAAGCCCGGCCAGAAGGTCTTCATTCAGGCGGGTTCGGGCGGCGTCGGCACGATCGCGATCCAGCTTGCCAAGCATCTTGGCGCGACGGTCGCCACGACCACAAGCGCTGCAAACGCCGCTCTCGTCAAAAGCCTCGGCGCCGACGTGGTCATCGACTACAAGAGCCAGGACTTCGAAAAGGTCCTCTCCGGCTACGACGTCGTGCTGAACAGCCAGGATGCAAAGACGCTCGCGAAATCCCTGAACGTCCTGAAGCCGGGCGGCCACCTCATCTCCATTTCCGGCCCGCCGGACCCCGCCTTTGCAGACGCTCTTGGAGTGAACCCGCTTCTCAAGCTCGTCATTCGCCTGCTTAGCCGCAGCGCGCGCAAAAAGGCAAAGAGCCTCGGCCTGCGTTACTCCTTCCTGTTCATGCGGGCCGATGGCCGGCAACTGGAACAGATCGCCGGATTGATCGACAGCGGCGCTATTCGCCCCGTCGTCGATAGGGTATTCCCCTTCAACCAGACGCCCGAGGCGCTCGCCTATGTCGAGACGGGGCGTTCTAAGGGTAAGGTCGTTATCAAGGTGGAATAAGAGCAGAGGGTGGCATTCTGCAGGACGCCGCGGAGGAATACGGCTTCCGGTCGATCAGGCCGAGAGCCGTATAACGATGACGCGGCTTCCAACGCCACGAGCCTCGATTGGCCAAACGGCCTTACCGAAGGTCAATCTCAAGCAGAGACTTCCGCAAGGGAAGAGGCCGCGATCTGGCCTCAGGCTCTGCGAATTCAAGCCGTCACGTCAATGACGATATTGCCGACGACCTCTCCCGATTCCTGTGTGTCGTGCGCGACAGCGAGTTCGGACAAAGCGAAGCGGCCGCCGATGAAAGGTCGCAACGCGCCGGCTTCGATAGCAGCGTTGATGTCATGGATGGCTGCCGCGCGGGCCTCGTCGGACAGGACGTAGACAAAGACGAAATTCACGGTGATGTTGAGAAATGCGAGCTGGTAAAACGGGATTTTCGGCGCGGCATCCGCACCGCCCGTCGCGTAGGTAGAGATCACACCACCCACCTTGAGCACTATAAGGTTGGCCTCGAGATTCGCCTCGAAGGCGACCTCGACGATGCGGTCGACCCCGCGCCCGGATGTCGCTTCCTGGATGCGGCCCACCACATCCTCCTCCTTGCGGTCGATCACAAGGTGCGCACCAGCATCTCTTGCGGCTTGCGGCTTGCGCCTGAGCGGGTCGGCTGACGGTCGCGATCACATATGCGTGTCAACGGCGGAGTAAAAACCGGCCACGCGGCGGCGCAAAAGTCGGCCACCTTGGCCCGGGCATGAGACCCGCGGGAGGGCGTAGCCCGAGCGGGGGGTCTCATGCGCGAGCGGCGATTTTTGAGAGGGCTTCAGCCGGCCTTTTTAGCGCGGCTTTGGGCGAGACGATAGCTGTCGCCATTCATCTCAAGGATACTAACGTGGTGAGTGATGCGATCAAGCAGTGCTCCGGTGAGACGCTCCAATCCCAAGGTTTTCGTCCATTCGTCAAATGGAAGATTGCTGGTGATGAGGGTAGCGCCCCGTTCGTAACGTTGCGATATCAGCTCGAAGAGTAATTCTGCGCCGGTCTTGGAGAGCGGCACGAAGCCCAGCTCGTCGATGATCAGCAGGTTATAGGCGGCCATCTGCTTCTGGAAACGGAGAAGACGCCGCTCGTCGCGCGCCTCCATCATCTCGCTGACCAGGGCGGCGGCAGTGGTGAACCAGACGGACAGGCCCTTCTGGCATGCTGCAAGGCCGAGGCCGAGAGCAACATGGGTCTTTCCTGTACCACTCGGGCCGAGAGCGATGACGTTCTCCCGGCGCTCGATCCATTCGCATCGCGCCAGTTCCAGCACCTGCATCTTGTTGAGTTTGGGAATGGCTGCGAAGTCGAAGCTGTCGAGGCTTTTGACGACGGGGAATTTGGCCGCCTTGATACGGCGTTCGACCTTGCGGCGATCCCGCTCGATCATCTCCCGCTCGGCAAGCCGGGTGAGGTATCCGACATGATCAACGCCTTCGGTGGCGCATAGCCTTGCCAGTTTCTGATACTCACGCTGGAACGTCGGCAGCTTCAGGGTCTTGAGATAATGCGAGAGCAGGATCTCTGGGACTTCGGTGCTCATGCCGCTTCTCCCGCATCCGACGACAGGAGGCGCATGTAGGCCTTCGCCGACGTCGTCTCGACCGTCGCCCTCGGCAGGTAGGGGTAGATGGACAGGTCCAGGCGAGGCGGCCGGCGTTCCACCCGGCACAGGATCAGATGCTTGACGGCGTCAAAGCCGATGGCTCCGAGCTGGAGGGCCTGCTTCACCGCCGCGTTAAGGTCGGCAAGCTCAAAGCTCTCCAGCAGGCGCAGGACTTGCACCTACTCACGCCGGCCGTGCTTGGCCATGCGGCCCTCCATCAGACGGCGCAGCGTGGCGAACTCTTCGGGCAAGTCCCAGCCCTGGAGAGGCGCTGCCTGATCCAGCGAATTGATCTTCTGCTCGATCAGCGGCAGGTAGTGCACAGGATCGAAGACGACGTCTTCCCGGTCCCAGTTCCGCGGATGGCGGGCGATAATCTCGCCACGGCAGCCAATCACCACTTCGTCGACATAGCCCCGGACCCAAACATCCTGATGGCCGTAGGCGACCGGGACGGAATAGTCGTTGGTCTTGTAGCGAACGAGCGACTAGGCCGTGACTTTCGCACTCGCCTGGTCGCAGGCATCGAATGGAGATGCCGGCAACGCACGCATAGCAGCCAGATCACGCTGCAGTCGCTCTCCGATCGTCTCGCTCTCGCCGCGCAGCCTGTCGTGCTGACGCTTGCGGCATTGCTCCTCGAGCCAGATATTGAATGCACCCCATGTCGGAAACTGCGGGATCGGAACCATGAAGTTGCGCCTGCTATAGCCAACAATCCCCTCGACGTTTCCCTTTTCGTTGCCCTTGCCTGGCCGCCCGTAACGATCCCGGATCAGGTAGTGGGACAGGAAGCCGCTGAACAGTGTTGCCCGCTTGCGTGTGCCATCGGGCAGGATCTTCGCTACATGGCAGCGGTCGTTGTCGTAGACGATCGAGTGCGGCACGGCCCCGAACAAAGCAACCGCATGGATGTGGCCATCGACCCAAGCTTCCCACACTGCCGCCGGATGGGCCCGCACATAGCAACGGTCGCTATGCGGCAGATCCAGTACGAAGAAGTGCGCCTTCCGCTCTACGCCACCGATCACCACCATCGCCTCGCCGAAATCGGCCTGCCCATGGCCTGGCGGATGAGCCAGCGGCACGAACACCTCTTGGCGACGCTGATCTCGCTCGCGCATGTAATCCTTGATGATCGTGTAGCCGCCGGTGAACCCGCGCTCGTCTCGAAGACGGTCGAACACCCGCTTGGCCGTATGGCGCTGCTTGCGCGGAACCTTCAGGTCTTCTTCCAGCCAATCCTCGATCGTTGAAACGAAAGCATCCAGCTTAGGTCGCCGGATCGGCAACTGACGCTGATAGCCGGGCGGTGTCGAATACGACACCATCTTGGCAACGCTGTCGCGAGATATGTTGAAATGCTTCGCAGCCTGACGCCGGCTCATCCCTTCAGAACAAGCAAGTCGAACCTTCAGATATAATTCCACGGTGTAGATCCCCAAGCCCTCCTGCATTCGTCGCAGAAGGGAAATAGGTGGCCGGATTTTACTCCGCCCGAAGCGGGACAATCCCGCCGCTACCGTGGACTAATTTTGCACCGCCGCTCTCAGAAGGAGCGATGCTGAAGACCGACACCCGTCAGGCAAACTGGCGCCGGGCCAATCCGGCAAAGTACGATGCGCACCTGGCTGTGCAGTCAAAGCGGGCGATCTTTCCAAGCAACCCTGCGAGGTCTGCGGCATCGACACGGTCGACGCGCATCACGACCAGTACGACGACCCTCTCGACGTGCGCTGGCTGTGCCGCCGTCATCACACCCGCCTGCATCACTATGGCGAGGACATGTTCCCTATCCGAACCGCATGACCGCTCACCATCCTATCGGCTCAACCCAAGCCCCTTCGTTCGGCTGAGCTGCTGCTTCAACGTGTGATCCCGCGTGAGCTCCGCCATGCGGGCGCGCTCCACGATACGGGCAACGCTTTTGATCGTCTCGGCCTGTTTTGCGAGCTCAGGCCGCTTCTCAAGCTCGGGGGCAAAGTTCCGCGGATCGGAATGCCCGAACCGAAGCGTGAGCGCATCGGCCACCCGCTTCGCTTCTTCCAGCGCGATCCTGCCCTCCGGCGTTGACCGCAACTGATCGATGAGCGGACCCTGTTTGTCGATCGCTGCCTTTTCCACCTGGGCAATGAGCTCGAAGCTGCGAGGTGTCAGCCCGGGCACCTCGACGCCATCGCGTTTCTCCCGCTGCCAGGTTTCCGATGCCCGCTCCGCATCCAGGCGCCGTTCCCAGGCTTTCGAGACATGGCCGATATGGGCGGCCACCGCCTTTGCGATCTCCGTTGCCTGTTTGCGCTCCTTGTTGTCGCCAAGCAGCCCCGACCTGCCACGCAGCTCCCCGAACCGCTCCGGCTGTTTGGCCATGATCGTCGCGAGTTCTTTCCCCCTCCCCGTCTTCTCGGTGATGCCTGTGCGCAGCTGACGTGTGACGGCCTCCGGATCCTGGAACACCTGCTGCGCGAGCGACGCGACCGTCCCGAACCTGTGCTCGACCACCGATGCGGCCTTCTCGCGCGCGACCTCCTCGATACCGCGGTCGTAGCGGGTGACGGCTGGCACAAGCGGTTCTGGACGCTGAGACCCGCCCGGACCCTTGCGCTCTGCGTTCACACGGTCCAAGGCGATCTCGCTGCGAATGCCGGCCTTTTCCGCAATCCCCCGGCGATGGGCGAAGTCCTCGGTGTAGTCGAGCGTCGTTTCCTTGACGCCCGAGCGGCTGAGCCGCTCCTCGAGCTGCCGGAATGCCAGATCCTCCCCGGTGAGCACGCTCCAGCGGTTGCGTGTCACGGCGCTTCCATCGGGAAGCCGAACCGGATCCGAGCCGACGCGCTCAAGCCGTATCGCTGCACCAACCTCTGGCGCTGCTGCCTCCATCGCGCGTTTGAGATCCGTGCCCCAGACCGTCTGCGTCTCGCCTTTGTCCGTCTTGATCGTGACGAAGGTGCTGTCGCGGTTTTTGGGATCGTGGGCATAGGGTGCGGTACCGAACGCCACCAGCCGACCGGCGCTCGCGTCTGTGAACGCGTCCTGGCTCGCATAGAGCTGGACGCTGTCACGATGCCGCGTCATGGCGACATAGGTCAGGTGACGGTCCATCGTCTTCGACGCCATCACAAACGCACGATCGACGGTGGCGCCTTGCGTCTTGTGGATGGTGGTCGCATAGCCGTGATCAAAGGACTGGTAACTTTTGGTGGGTATGGTGACGATGCGGTCATTGTTCTGACCGCGACCAGCACCATCGTCGAGCTGAACCTGTATTGCGTCCGGCTCGACGGTCCGCACGGTCCCGAGCATCCCGTTCTTCACGCCGAGATCCCGATCGTTTTCCAGAAACACCAGCCGGTCACTGGGTGCAAAGGCGCGCGCACCGTTGCTCGTCTGGAACGACAGCTCACCATTCTCCCCGCCGCGTGCCAGACGGCCGGTGTCCTGAAGCGCTGAACGGATATCGGCGTTGATGGCGGAGACGTCGGCTCGGCGATGCGCCATGGCAACCCGGCTGCCCTGCGGGCGGGCCTCCAGATCCGCAACGGTGTCGCGCACGATGGCGGACCGCGCATCATCCACCGTCTGGCTGAACCGGATGTCGCCATGCCGCCGATACGCCGCCAGGCCCTCCGCCGTCTTGTGCGTGGCAAACGACACGGATGCTGCGCGCTGCCAGTCCACGCGCTGACGACGGATGTCGGAGAGCGCACTGTGCCCGATCTGCTCGGCGATCGCCCGGAACGGCGCGCCGGCTCCGATCGCCTGCAGCTGTTCGTGGTCGCCAACCAGGACGATCTTTGCACCGCGCTTCTCGACCTCGCGCAGAACCCGAGCAAGCTGGCGACTGCCGACCATGCCCGCCTCGTCAATCACGAACACGTCACGCCGGCCAGGCAGCTGACGATCGTTCTGCCACCGCATCTCCCAGGAGGCGAGCGTGCGGGAGGCAATGCCAGACGACTCTTCCAGCCCTTCCGCCGCCTTCCCCGACAGTGCTGCACCCTGCACCTGATAGCCCTGGCGCTGCCAGGCTTCCCGCGCGGCCGTCAGCATGGTCGACTTGCCCGCACCGGCATAGCCGACGACAACCGCAATACGCTCAGGTCCCGTGACATGTTCGATCGCCGCCTGCTGCTCTGCGGACAACCGCGCCGCGGAAAGGCGCCGATCGCGCTCTGCGGTGTCCAGCTCGCCACGCTCGACCTTTGCTACCGTATCGCTGGCAATGCCTGCTCGAAGCGCCGCATTCTGGCGGCGGATCGCATGATCGATATGCTGACGAGCGACCCCATGTGTGCGCGCTGCCTGCAGCCTTTCAGCGCTCTTCGCCATCCCGTTTTCTATCTCGACCATCTCGCGCGTCGAATAGCGCGCGAGCGCAATCCTGCCGGTCGCGTCATGCGTTCGTTCCGGCTGCAACGCGACCAGTGCCGGCGAGGCCATGACGGTTGCGAACGCGTTCTGGAACGCTTGGGCATCGTCGTTGATGTATCGATGCAAAGCACGCGCGACATCGTGGCGGTCAAAGACGCTCTTCTCGCCTGTGATGATCGCCAGCACCTCCTCCGGTTTCTTGCGAATGAGATCGGCGTTGCGCCTGGCGGCATCCTCATCCAGTCGCGCGCGAGTGATATCCTGGCCGCGGCGTTGCATCTGTGTCGCGTGAACGCCGGCATGTTCCGTCGGCTCAATCTCCAGTCCGCGCTCGGCATGACTACGATGATCGACGCGAATATCGAGACCTGCACGGGCAAGATGCGCATTGGTCATCTGTTCGAACGATTGGCGGATATCGCGAAGCTGCATCTGCGATGTCGGAAGGTCGTTCGACAGCAGCCATTTGTTCTCACGCTCGATGTAGGTTTTGTCCGCAAGCCCCTCCCCTGTCACCTGCCGCGTGGTCATCATGATGTGCGCGTGGTGATTTCGAACGTCGCTGGCGGAATGCGGACGATGCACGGCAAAATCCACCGCCGCGCCATGACGGTTTGCCAGCTCCTGGGCGAACTCCCGCGTCAGATCAATACGCTGTTCCGCAGTCAGCTCATGCGGTAGCGCCACCTCGAATTCGCGGGCAACACGGGCGTCCTTCCGGTTCTCGGCTTTCTCCGCCGCATTCCACAAGGCCGATCGATCCCGCGCCCACTCAGTATCCACGCCTTCGGGAAACACGATCTCCGCATGCTCAACACCCTGCTTGGCGCGAAAATCATGCGTTAGGCCATCGCGCTCGTTGGTGAGCTTTTCTGCAGCACGATAGGCAGCGGATGCGACCGCGCTGCGGCCACCGCTCCTTGCAATCGGCTTCATGCTGCAATGGTAGATCGCCATGTCCGTGGTCGCCTTTCCCGATGCGCCATCGGCCACTTGAGTTGCGCAGCAACTCGTAAGTGCGCCCTTGTGCCTCATTCGCTTCGCTCTCTTCGTACGGGATCTCACAGGGTGCCGCTATTTGTAGGATTCACCAAATTGCCGATGCGACAGCCGCTCCGTAGCCTCGCCCCTGATGTGGATGACTCGGATCAGGAAGGATCACAACATGGCGCGAAAGAGCATTGGGGAACGGCTGGCCCAGATCGAGGCCCAGCGCAAAACGCTCAAAGCCCGGTTGGGAAAGCAGGAGCGATCGGAAGAGACAAGGCGCAAGATCCTGCTGGGCGCACTGGTGCTTCACCGGCTTCAGACGAACGGCAACAGCACGTTCACACGGCAGCTCGATGACTGGCTGAGACGCGAGCTGCCAGGCTTCCTGACACGCGAGGCCGATCACGCGCTCTTTGCCGATCTGCTGCAACCGGATCCGCTTCCATCAAGCCCGCTTCCATCAGATCAAGTGACGACACCCTCTGCGACAACGGGCAGCAATGGCGCGGACAGGCACGGTGAGACCGAAGGCGAGGTGGCGCCATGAACCGGATGACCCGCACCTTTGACGCCTTCAGCACCATGTTGCGGCAGGTGGCCCGTGATCCGCTCTGGGCGATCGTCGCCCTGATCGCGGCACCCTTCCGCTATTCAAAGATGGTCGCAAGGGCCGCCGTCTATTTGATGATCGTTCTCTTCGCTGCGGTTGTCGCACGTGACTATCTGCTACGGCTTGCCGGCAGTGTGACGCATGACGCGCTCTGGTATCTCGGCAACATCGTTCTGACCCTCGTTGCGATCGCCTTCGTATTCCGCGTGATCAGCGAACCGTTGATCCTGCACTTCGGCTCGAGCGACGATGCCACGCATGGCTCGGCCCGGCTTGCGACCACCAGAGAGATCGCGCCACTCATCAACGCGCCCTCGGGCTTGCTGATCGGTCGCGATCCGAGAACGGGCAAACTTCTGCGCTATGACGGACCGGCCCATCTCCTCACCATGGCGCCGACGAGGTCTGGCAAAGGTGTCGGCACCATCATCCCGAACCTGCTGACGGCGGATCGCTCGGTGATCTGCATTGATCCGAAAGGCGAGAACGCGATGGTGACAGGGCGTGCGCGCGAACGCTTCGGCCCGGTTCATGTTCTCGATCCTTTCGGTGTCACCGGTCGACCGTCCTCGACCTTCAATCCGCTCGACCAGATCGATCCCGACAGCGTCGATGTCGCCGAGGACGCAAGCACACTTGCCGATGCATTGGTGTTTGACGAGCCGGGTCTGTCCGGCGAGGCGCACTGGAACGAAGAGGCAAAAGCGCTGATCACCGGTCTGATCCTTCACATCGTTATCAACGAGCCGCCAGCCCGGCGAACGCTTGCCACCCTGCGCGACAATCTGACCCTTGATCCCGGTGCCTTTGCAGCGCTTTTGAAGACCATGCAGGTGTCCCTAGGCGCCAGTTCTGCCGGCAACCTTGTTGCGCGTGCCGCCAACCGTCATCTTGCCAAATCCGACCGCGAGGCGGCCGGTGTTCTGTCATCCGCCCAACGTCACACGCACTTCCTCGACAGTCCGCGCATGACGGCTGTTCTCGCACGATCCGATGTCCGGTTTGCCGATCTGAAAGCGCGTCACGCCACGGTGTTCCTCGTGCTGCCGCCGGATCGGCTTTCGGCCTATTCCCGCTGGCTGCGCCTGCTCGTCACCCAGAGCCTCACGGACATGGCGCGCGATCGGCAAAAGCCGGATGTCCCCGTGCTCTATCTTCTCGACGAGTTCGCAAGCCTTGGGTATCTCGCGCCCGTCAGCCAGGCCATGGGATTGATGGCCGGCTACGGCGTCCAGCTCTGGCCGATCCTGCAGGACATCCATCAACTACGCGCCACATACGAGAAACGCGCCGGCACGTTCCTGTCGAATGCCGGCGTCCTTCAGGTGTTCGGCGTCAACGATCACGAGAGTGCCCGGTTGATCTCCGATCTCCTTGGACAGGAGACGGTCGTCTTCCAGACAATGGGACGCAATCTCGATGCGAGCGATCCTGGCATCTCGCTCAGCCAGCAGCACACCGGCCGTGCCCTCATGACACCTGACGAGGTGCGCAATCTGCCAAAGGAGGTCGAGCTTCTGTTCCTTGCCGGGCAACGTCCAATCGTTGCGCGCAAGCTCGCTTACTATTCCGACCCAGAGTTCGCAGGCGCGTTTGATCCGGCATGAGAAACGAGTTCGACGACATGGCGAGAACGCTGATCTGGGCGGCGGGTATGGTCCTGCAGAGCGGCCCGGCGGATCGACGCCGGATCGCCAGAGCATATCGGAAAGCACAGGAGCGGGTCGCGGCCATTCCGGCCGCCAATGGCGATGCGCGGCCGCGGATCGTGGCCTGCTTTGAAGCGTTCGACGATTACAAATCCAGGGAGGATGTTGCCGGCGTTGGCTGGCTGCTCACCGCGATCCAGGAGCGGGTGAACGAGCATGATCTACCTGACTGGCAGGCGCTCAACCTTCTCGTCGATGATGTCTTGGAAATGTTGGGACTGGTGGAGATGACCGGCCATTGAAGCGTGAGCAATCGCGAAAAACTCAGCTGCTTTGGGGAAAGCACTCCACAAACTTATGCTTCATAAAAGATCTGTCGGATCATCTCCGGCAGGATGGCGCCATGGCTAGCGACGCGCTCGAGGCTCCCGCAGCAAAAGAGTCTGCTAGCAGTATCACGAGCGCGATTTTTGCAAGCGAACGCCCGGCCCCTCGCCGTTCTCAGGAATAAAGATGATTCCTGCTTCTTCCAGCACAGCACGAAGCTCATCGACCGTCGACTGCTTCAATTCATAACCCGTTTCAAATCGGACGACTGTGTTGGTCGACATACCGGCCCGCTCTGCAAGATCCGCGATCTTCAACCCCAAGGCCGCGCGCGCCATCCTACATTGAATCGGTAACATGTAAATTCGCCTAATATAGGCGAATTCTCTTTGATCCGCCCTGTGTCTGTTGTAAAGTAGGTCGCCTGCGGCACGCAGACGGTCGAACAGAGTGTTGCAACCACCCTGCTCGACCTGACCAAAAACCTAGCTATCAGGAGCTTGGATCATGGCTGATTCCGAGAGTAGCAGAACTCTGCCTGGAATTTCGATTGAAAAGAACACCACGACAGGCGGCAAGGCTGACGAAGCGCCAACCATCATCTCGCGGCGAAACCTTCTTTCACACACAGCGCGGGTTTTGCAGCACTGCTTCACCGACATGCCGCCTCGGACGGAAAGGGGGCCTGCTTCAGTACGGGAAATCTGGCTACGTTGGTGGATCCTCCAGCAACAGCATTTGCGGCAGAGTCGCAGAGTGCGGAAGCTGAGCGACAGGCTGTTGGATGAGCTCGATGGCTATCCGTCTGTAGCGATCGACGGACTTGAAGGTGAGCCGCCCTACGTTGCGACGACGTACGCAGAGATCCGACACCTGTCCTCCAGGATCGACGCAGGTCGGCTCGACGCCGCACGATCGACGCTACGCCAAAGACGGCAAGCCTGGAAAAAGGCCGACGCTCGCATAGGGTACAGCGCTGCCGTCAGGCGGGAAAGGGACCTCGATCGCTCTGCGGGTATTTCCGCCAACGTGGTACTACTGATGCCGCCGTTCTCCCTCATGGAGGTCGCTGCCAAGCTTCACTGCCTTCTTGAGCTGCACGATCCTCGGCTCAGACATGAGCATGAGCCTTGGCTGCAACTGCGAAGGATGCTGAAGGAACTTGTAGACCTTCGTCAACGACCGGATTGTGAGCACTGATACCTCAGACGGAACCTGGCAGACTCCAGTTTCGCTGAAGTACTCGATTATCGGGTCATGTTCCAGAACGGAACCTTGATGCTGCTATAGTGGCGTCTCCAGCGACGTAGGAGGCTAGTTGCCGTCCCATGCGTCGGTGGAATCCCGGCCGCCATGAAGCAGGATGAGGATGAGCACTGTATCACCTTAGACGCAGAACGCGATCGAGGTACGGCGCTCAAGTCCGATGCGAATCCCCTCGTCCAGTTCGCTGCGGGGGGAACCCGCGATGAGAAAACGGCATAATTTAAGCTGAAACTCCAAGTAAGCAGCCCAACAAATCAGTTCGACAACGCTCGCAGCACTGCTTCGGGTTCTTTTTCCATCACACGAAGAAGCGTTCGAGCAGCGCCTGACGGCTGCCGAGCCCCCTGCTCCCACTTTTTATATCCTGAAGCACTCGTGCCGAGAAATGCAGCCATTTCGTCTTGCGTCAGGTGTAGCTTTCGGCGGATTGCTTTTGCGTCCACGGTTTCCAAATCAACGGCAGTGATGCGAAGTCCAACCACGTCCTTACCCTGGGCATGTCCCAGAGCTTCGGTCATAGCTTGAATCAAATCCTCGCCGAATTTTGTTGTCTCGCTCATGGTTTACTCCTGTACGTCGCTTTGATCGCCTTTGCGAACGCCGCAACCGCCTTGGCCTCTTCCGGCTTCAAATCGGTCTTTTCATTCTTTCCGTAGACGAGAAGCGCATAAATGGGCGCGTCGTCGCCGTACCAGTAATAGATAACGCGGGCACCACCCCGTTTGCCTTTACCCTTGGCACCAAATCTTAGCTTTCGGACACCACCCGCACCCGGTATTTCATCACCGACCTGAGGATGGGTCGCCAGAAAGTCGATAAGATCCTTGCGCTCGTCGTCCGTAAATAGGGCCGCGGCCTGTTTGACGAAAAGCGGTGTTTCAGCAACTGTCTGCATAGTGTTTTATAACCCATTGGGGTAGTTATGGCAATTGAAATCTCTTATGTCAATGATCAGTCACGCCAACCGCTTTCCAGCCTCCCCGTTCAACCGTAGCAGTGCCATCATCATCGGCCCGAGTGAAAACTCCCCGCGCGCCGCCCGGCTGGTGAGATCACGTAGATAGCCGCCCGCGGAGTTGATATGCGCCGCCCTCTCAAGGATACAGGCAATCGCAACCGCTGCGTTTTCAGGCCCCATGGTTTCGCACGCCTCCTGATAGGCCGACGGGCTCACACCCAGCATCGATCTCACCACAACCGCGGCCGACATGAGATCACGCCAATCACCCACAGATCCTGCCGGACCATAGTCGATAATCTGTGGGCATGCCTTCAGCACGACACCCAGAGGAAAGGCCTTCAGCGTCTCTCTGTCAGGCCCGCGGTTCTTCGTCGGCTTTCCGCCCTGGTCTTTTTCAAAGCTAGGTGTCCCTGAGCGATGCCGCAAGCGGTTACCACACCGCGATATCTGGTTTGTGCCAATACGTTCGCCAGCGTGTGGCTGCCAACCGAGTCCACCGCGCCTGCCCAACGCTCGGCCGCGACAGGCTCTCCCGGTTCGGAGAGCGTGCGGCGGTCGATGATTTCGGCAGCGCCGAGTTCGCGCAGATAATCGGCCTCTTCGGGACGCCCGGTCGAGGCGACAACCCGGTAGCCCAGATTGGAAAGAAGCGCGATCGCAAGCGATCCAACACCGCCATTCGCTCCGGTCACGAGGATGTCGCCCCGCTCCGGAGTGATTCCACCATGTTCAAGAGCCAGTACGGACAGCATGGCGGTGTAGCCTGCGGTGCCGATCGCCATGGCATCCTTGGTCGAGAACGGCTCCGGGATCTTGACGAGCCAGTCGCCGTTCAGCCGCGCTTTCTGCGCGTAGCCGCCATGATGCGTCTGGCCCAGCCCCCAGCCATTGGCGACGACCCGATCGCCGATCGTGATGCCGGGATAGGAAGAGGCTTCCACCGTTCCTGCGAAATCGATGCCCGGGATCAACGGAAACTGCTTGATGACGTCATAATCGCCCAGTGCCCCAGCGTCCTTGTAGTTCACGGTCGAATAGTCGACCGTAACCGTGACGTTCCCCGGCATGAGGTCCTTGTCTTCAAGTTCGACCACGTTGGTCGAAAGTTTATCGCCATCTTTGGTAGCCAAAAGCGCTTTGAAGGTCATTCTTCTGTCCTTTGTCGGGTAGTGAAGATGAATATGGCCCACCTGATATTCCTTGTCGGTGCACGACCGGAAATCAGGCGGCCAAGTCGAGGCTGCGATCAGACCGGCATGCCGAACTGCTGGCGCAAAGCCTTGTCGAACACCGATGCGGGCAAGAGACGTCGCAGCAAGCTGACCTGGCCAGGGCCTCGGCACTCGCCAAACCGATGCCAAAGGATGCCCCAGTCACGATTGCAGTTCTTACGGCGTCCATGTTTTTTCCCGCAGATGAAGGTCCCGGATTTAAGGTTCGGCGACAATTGCATTATGATGACTTACTAATATTACAATCGTAATGCAATAGAAACTTGGAAGAAGTGTCATGCGACACAAAAAGGGCCGAAGAGACACGTCGCGCCGCAGGATCATGGACGTCGCCGTCGAGCGGTTCCGCTCGGATGGAATTGCAGGCTCGGGCCTTGCTACGATCATGAAGGAGCTGGCCTGACGAACGGCGCCGCTATCCCCACGTTCCCTGGAAGGCCGATCTCATCAGGGAAACCGTGTCGGACGCCGTGAGCAAGCAGACCGAATCGCTGCGCGACGTACTCGATGAAGGCAGCCTCGACCGGATCGTCGACATCCCCCTGCCGCCCGAACACCGGGACAATCCAGGACTGGGTCGTGTCTCAGCATCACTGCTGCCGTTTTCTCAGGCAACTTTCCATCACGCCGCCGTGGGACACGTTCGCTGTCTATCTTCACCAGACCGCACCAGCGCGGCGGAAGCAGGGCGACAGGAATCTCACTCTGGCCTGAAGAATAGGCCCCACCTTGCAATTGCTACGCAATTCCTTATATCCGCGAAGTTAGACCGCTTTCCGATTTTTAAATGCTGACGCATGTCTTCTGTGTGCACACTTCGGCCCGCAAAAATAGGTCGTCCCGGTGTGGTCAGAATAAAACGGCTCGAGTTTGGTGGATTTGAAACCGTCATTTACGGAAAGCGAACGGGAAGCAACTTGGCGATGTGATACGCATAACGACCCTCTAATCATCGCTCTAATGTTTTTAGAACCGCCTGGGTGCGCGTTTTGACGTCGAGTTTCTCGAAAATATTCTTGATGTGCGATTTCACAGTGTTGAGATTGATACCAAGCTTCGTTGCGATGTCCTGATTGGACAATCCCCATTGCAGAAGCTCCAGAACGGCATTTTCGCGGACAGTCAATCCGCCGGCTTGAGACGGGTTTCCAGACAGCCCCTGCTTTACGCGTGCGACGTATTTTTGCTGCTGTGAAACGGGCAAGAGAAACTGCTCTGAAAGCGTTCCCATCCCCATCTGCCCCGCCTCGTCCATTGCTGCGTTCATAGCTTCGGCCGGATTATCGTCTTCGCACCGATACGTCACCGCCAGGGCTTCGCACTGGATCGCATAGACTAGGCGGCCCTGAAGGCGGGCGACGCGGCTGATGCCCTCCAGCCGAGCGCGTGCACCATCCATCCGTCCGCTGGTAGCCAGAA
Source organism: Ferranicluibacter rubi (assembly GCF_011603255.1). GTDB lineage: Bacteria > Pseudomonadota > Alphaproteobacteria > Rhizobiales > Rhizobiaceae > Ferranicluibacter > Ferranicluibacter rubi. Next base: position 227,255 of record NZ_JAANCM010000003.1, read on the forward strand.
TACGCGCTTCGACCACGTCGAAAGCATCCCAGATCTGCCACACTACGCGTGGGAACCTTTTCTCCGCTTCGGCGAGCTGCAAACCCAGTCTTTCCCGTTCACGCCGACCCTCGATAGTATTGCCAATACGCAGAGCCCGGTCGGCGCGTTCGATTGCAAGCTGGAATTCAAGCCGAAAATCCTCCGTTTCATAAGCCCGCCGGCTGGCGCGGACGAGCAAAGCGGATGCCGCATCGAAACGGCCTTGGACATCGTAAAGGCGCGCAAGGCCGATGGTCGATGTCAGCACGCGTTCGGAGAGGCCCGAAACATTGGTTGAGGTCTCCGACGGGATGGAGCGCAGCCAGAGGTCTTCGGCGAGCGGAAGGTCGCCGGCGTTGAACGCGACCGTACCGAGCAGTGCCGACGGCAAGGCCACCATGTAGGAATTCTCGGCGAAGTGTTTCTGAGCGATGGTCAGCGCGTCCTTGAGCAGCGACTCGGCTTGATCAAACCAGCCCCGCGCCAGATAGGACATCGCAGCGATGCAACGCGAATGGATGCCGCCCCAGTGGCACGCCATATCATCGTAGACACCCTTGGCCTTGAACGTCAGCCGTTCGGCTTGTTCCAGATCGCCAGCGTTGAAAGCAAGGTAGCTGTGGATGGAGTCCAGATCAACCTGGCCGAACGCCAGATGGTCCAGTTCCCTGCGATCCAATGCCTTAATGTGCGTGCCACCCGCAGAAAGATCGCCGCCATAGGCTCCGATCAGCGCCCGCATCAAATGTAGGCGCCCCTGGATATCGACACCCTCTTCCCGCGCGATGGTGGAAAACCGGCTTTCCGGATCGCGCGCTGCGGTCTCGATAGCCATCAAGGTCTGCTCGGCCTGCAGAAACCGGCGCATATTGATGGAGCGCCAGACGAGCAGGAACATCAGCAACGGCCGCTCCTCGCGAGATTCACGCGGCAACTGCTGCATCCAGTGGGAATAGGTCTCGAACCGGCCGTGGCTGAGATAGTCGTAGAGGCAGTAGCGCTCGATGAGTTCCGCTGCCCATGTGGGCTGGCGCGCCAGAAAAGCATGCCGGACGGCATCGACGGGCGAGCCCGACCGAATAAACCATCGCGCCGCGCGCTCGTGGGCATTGCAGAAACTGTCGAGCCCCTCCTTGTAGAGCCGCGTCTGCAGGAACTCCTGAAACAGATGGTGGTATTTGTACCAGCGCTGCGCGCCGGGAAGCGCCACGATGAAAAGCTGCGTCTCCTCCAACACAGCCAGGGTCGAGCCGGCATCTTCCTGATCCGACACGGCACCGCAGAGATCGGCGTTGAAGGTCTCAAGAATCGAGGTTCTGGCAAGGAACGTGCAGACGGTATCGGGAAGCCCGGCAATCACCTCCTCCAGGAAATAATCCGCAAATGCCCTGTGGCTTCCGGCCGGTGCCGTCTCCATGAAACTGCCCGGTGTCCGGCCCAGCACTAGAGAGGCCAGACGCAGTCCGGCGGCCCAGCCTTCGGTATGATCGCGCATCTGTCGGCTCTGCGCCGATGACAGCGCGACATTGGAGGCGAGCCGAAAGAAATCCTCGGTCTCGCTCTCGTCGAATTGCAGGTCGGCGACCGACACCTCAATCATCTCGCCATTGGCACGGTAGCGCCCGACGGCCAGTGTCGGACGGGTGCGGCTCGCAAGCACTACCGTCATGTTCGGCAGGCGGGCCGCCAGCAGGGCATTGATCGTCGCCACGCCGCTGCTGCTTTCGGAGAGGTGATAGTCGTCGATAAACAGCACGAAGGGATTGTCGGTCGCCAGTTCGGCAACGGCGGCGACGAGACGCCGAACAGCATCATCCTCGTCACCCGCCGGAATGAAGTCTCCAGCCACATCGGCAGAGCTGCCACCAAGATACCCTGTGGATTGGTCGATCGCTAGCAACAGATATTCAGCAAGGCTGATGGGGTCCTTGTCATCGTCACCGGCGGAATACCAGACCGTGCGGATGTCGGCGGCCTGAACGGCGTGATGCCACTGCGAAAGAAGCGTGGTCTTTCCCGATCCTGCCGGAGCATGCACCAGCGCCAGCCGATGGCGCACAAGAATGCCTGCCATTTTCGTTAGGCGCGGCCGGTCTATGACGCCGGCTGATGCATGCGGAGGCAAGGATCGTCGGCTCAGGAAGTTCACGCGTCGCACAGCATCGCTCCCGTGGAGGACCTCTTTATTTTCAGGCAGCCTATCACCCTTAAGGGTGAGATGAAGTTATTTTTCCAACTCACCCTTCCGGATCATGCCAAAAATATAAGCGCGCCGTAATTTTCAGCAGAGATGACGGAAGGGATGACACTCATGCTGTTGAGTGATTATGTAAAATACGACGCGACAGGGCTGGCGGACCTCGTGAAACGACGCGAAGTTCGGCCGCAGGAGTTGCTGGACACGGCCATGGCGGCTGTCGAGGCCGTCAATGGCCCGCTCAACGCCGTCGTTGCGACCTTCGAGGACGAGGCCTCTCGCTTCGTTCGTGAGGAGCTTACCGAGGGACCCTTCGCAGGCGTGCCGTTTCTTCTCAAAGATCTGACGGCCCATTATGCCGGCCAGCCGACCGGGGCGGGCTGGCCTCCGCGCGCAAGCGTCAGGCCCGCCGACGACAGTGAACTGGTTCGCCGGTTCAAGAAAGCCGGACTTGTGATCTTTGGCAAGACGGCGGTTCCGGAGCTTGCCATGGACTGGACGACGCGGTCGCGTGCCCATGGCGTCACCTCCAACCCCTGGGACACGGGCAAGACGGCAGGCACATCCAGCGGCGGGACCGCCGCCGCCGTTGCGGCCGGCATCGTGCCGATGGGCCATGGCAATGACGGCGGCGGCTCGATCCGCGTGCCCGCCTCGTGTTGCGGGCTGTTCGGCATGAAGCCGACTCGCGGACGCAATCCGGTGGCGCCGGCCGGAAGCACGTGGCAAGGCATGCTGGTCGAGCATGCGCTGACACGTTCTGTACGCGACAGCGCGGCCCTGCTTGATGCAACGTCGGGTCTTTACCGCGGGCAATTCTTCAACGCGCCCGAAGGCGGTCAATTTTCAGGGGACGTCGATCGCGATCCGGGGAGGCTGAGGGTCGGCGTGTCCACGCGTGCACCCTATGGCGCAACAACCCATGAAGATTGCAAAGCGGCCGTTGCGGAGACGGTGAGGCTGCTGGAAAGCCTCGGCCATATCTGCGAACCCTATGACATAGACCTGCCGGACGACGGGTGGGATGCGTTCGAAACCTTCATTCTGGCGGAATATGCGACCGACATGCGGCTGGAAGCAGATGTCATCGGCCGCCCCCTCACGGCTGCGGATTTCCCCCCCATGCTCTGGGACATGATCGAGGCCGGCAACCAGATTACCGCGGTCGATGTCAATGTCGCGACAACGCGACTGCATCGGGTCGCCGCCGCCGTTACCTCTGCCTTCGACAGGTACGACGTCGTCCTCTCTCCCACGCTCGCACAGCCGCCGCTGCCGCACGCAGCCTTTCCGGAGGCGACCTCCATGCGCGGCCACTACGAATTCTACCTGTCGTGGATGCCGTACACGCATATCTTCAACATCAACGGGTCACCCGCCATGTCGGTGCCCCTCTCTTGGAATGCAGACGCGCTGCCGATTGGGGTTCAGTTCGCAGCAGCACCGGCTGCCGAAGGATTGCTGTTCCGTCTGGCGGGGCAGCTTGAAACCGCCCGTCCTTGGGCGGACAGGAGACCACCCATTTCCATTGCATGACGTCTCAACACGATAAAAAGGGAACAGAGAGATGAGATCAAGACTTCGCAAGACCGCACTTCGAACCTCGGCCTTGATGCTGTCACTGGGAGCCTTGCTGACAACGCTTCCAGCCCTTTCGGCCGATCTGACCATCGCCCGGTCGGTCGATGCCGACGGCTTGGATCCGCAGAAGGCCAGCACCACCCAGTCGTTGCAGGTCACAAACCTGATCTTCGACACCCTGCTGACCATGGACAAGGACGGTTCCGTCCATCCAGGTCTAGCTAGCGAGTGGTCGATGTCAGACAACGGCAAATCCTATTCCTTCACGATCCGCGACGGCGTGAAATGCCATGACGGCTCGGTGTTCGATGCCGCCGCAGCAAAAGCCAGCGTCGATCGGGCCCTCGATCCGGCGACCGTCAATCCCAATCTCTCGTCATGGGGTCCGATCAGCGGCACCAGCGTTGATGGCAAGGCGCTCAAGCTGACCCTGTCGGAACCTTACGGTCCTTTCGCCTCGTTCCTGACCAGCATCCAGGCTGCCTTCATCTGCCCGAGTTCGGTTGCCGGCAGCGAATTCAAGCCGATCGGCACCGGTCCCTTCAAGTTCGCCAGTTGGACCCGCAACGACAGCATCAAGCTGGAGGCCAATACGGACTATGCCAACGTCAACCCACTGGTCAAAAATCCCGGCAAACCGCATATAGACACGCTGATGCTGAAGGTCATCCCTGAAGCAGTCGCCCGCATGGCAGCACTGCGCTCCGGCGAAGTCGACATGGTGGAGCCTTCGCTTGAGGAAGCAGCCGATCTCAAGGCTGACAGCAACTTCAAGGTTTACTCCGCCGAACTGTCCGGTCAGCAGATGCTTGCTGCCTTTACTTGGAAGATCAAGCCGCTCGACAATCCCGATATCCGCAAGGCGATCGGCATGGCGATGAACCGCGATGCCTATGCCTCGATAGCCTTCGAAGGCCTGGTCAACACCTCCAACTGCCCGGTCGCTCCCAATCTCTTCGCCACCGACGAAGCGCTGTGCGCGACATGGGGTGTCACCTACGATCCGGAAGCGGCAAAAGCCCTGATGGCGAAAGCCGGTTACGGCCCCGACAAGCCGCTGAAGGTCAAGCTTCTCGTTCACAAGCTGCCAGGCTGGGACGCCATGCATCAGATCATGCAGCAGGATCTCGCAGCCATCGGCGTGGAGGCCGAGATCGAGACCCGGGAAGTGGCCGCCTTTTTCGATCACATGAAGGGCGTTAACGAAAAGACCGACGGCGAACCGGCTGTCTGGACCATGGGCATGTCGGGCGTCGATCCAGACTACCTCTACTTTCTCTGGAAGCAGCCGGGCTTCGTCAACATGGGCCTGAACGCCGACGTGGATGCCATGCTTGAGGAGCAGCGCAAGCTCAGTGGCGATGCACGGGCCGCCAAGATCCACGAGATCCAGAAATATCTGATGGAGAATGCCTACGCGATTCCGCTCCTGTCACCGGGCTGGGGCTGGCTGATGGCATCGACATCGAAGGTCGATGGCTTCACGATGGGTTTTTCGGCCTCACTCATCTTCAACGACGTGACCAAATCGTAAACGAACAGCATCCCGCTCCAGGCAAAGCCTGGAGCGGGTCACAATCGAAGACGGAATCTCATGCTTTTCCTGATCGCAAAGAGAGTGCTGACGGCGTTCGTCACCGTCTTGACGGTGATCGTGCTCTCCGGAATTCTTATCCATGTCGTTCCCGGTGATCCGGTCACGGCGATGATGGCCCAGTCGGTGACGGCGACGCCCGAAGTCATGGCCGAGATGCGCTCCCAGCTCGGGCTCGATCTTCCGGTCTGGCAACAGGTTGTCCTCTATGCCTCCCATGTGCTGACAGGCGATCTCGGAACGACGATCCGTGGAAACGAACCCGTGGCGCGGCTTCTGTTCGAACGCCTTCCCAACACGTTCGCGCTGGCCGTCTCCGGCCTGTCGGTCGCGCTCCTGATCGGCATTCCTCTGGGTTTCCTTGCCGCCATCAACCGTGGGCGGCTCGCCGATACCGCCGTGATGGTCATCGCGGTTCTCGGTGTCTCGATCCCCGGCTTCTGGCTTGGACTGATCATGATCCAGGTCTTCTCGCTCAAGCTCGGCTGGTTTCCGGTCGCGGGTTCAGGCTATCGCAACATTGTTCTCCCGGCCCTGACGCTGGGCCTTACCTACTGCGCGCTGGTCGCCCGCATGACCCGCTCGGCACTCGTCGATATTCTTGCCGAGGATTACATCCGCACGGCCCGCGCACGGGGACTGCGCGAACATCAGGTGCTGTTCGTTCATGCTCTGAAGCCCGCCCTGATCAGCATCGTCACCGTCGTCGGGCTTGTCTTTGCCTATCTCATGGGCGGTCAGGTGATCGTCGAGAACGTGTTTTCCTGGAACGGCATCGGCCGCCTCGCGGTGCAGGCCATGCTTGAGCGCGACTATCCGATGATCCAGGGCTTCATTGTCGTCTTCGCAAGTTCGGTCGTCATCGTTTCCATGCTGATCGATATTCTCTACGGCTTTCTCGACCCGCGCATGAGGCAAAGATGAGTATGGTCCCGACAACCACAATCCGGCGACGGGCCTTGCCATGGAGCGTCATCATCGGGCTCGGCCTTGCGCTCGTCATCATCATTCTTGCCCTCGCCGCCCCCGTCATCGCGCCCTACGACCCAATGCGTATGGCATCGGGTCCGCGCCTTTCCGCACCGGGGCTTACGCATCTGTTCGGGACGGACGAGTTCGGCCGGGACCTGTTCAGCCGCGTTCTCCACGGCGGACGGCTATCGCTGGGCATCGGCCTGACGGCGGTCTTGACCGGTATTCTTGCCGGCGGATTGATCGGCCTCATCGCGGCTTTTTCAGGGCGTGTGATCCAGTCCGTCCTGTTGCGTCTGATCGATGTGCTCTACTCCTTCCCCGACACGCTGATCGCCCTTGCGCTGGTCGCTTTTCTCGGACCTGGGATCGGCAATGCGACGCTCGCGATCGCAATCAGCCTCATCCCCTTCTACGCCCGGGTCACCTATGGTCTTGCGGCAGCCGAGCGCGCCAAACCCTATATCGAGGCGGCACAGCTCGCTGGCATCCGCTCGGCCCGGCTGGTGCGCGTGCATGTCATGCCGAACATCACGCAGAGCCTCATCGTCATGGGAACGCTCGGCTTTTCCTCGGCTATTCTTTCGGCAGCGGGTCTTTCCTTCCTCGGCCTTGGCGTCCAGCCACCGTCGCCGGAATGGGGCGGCATCCTTGCCTCCGGGCGCAACTACATCACGAAGGCGCCCTGGATCCTCTTGTTTCCGGGTCTGGCGATCTGTGTCACCGTGCTGTCTTTCAATCTGATCGGCGATAGCCTGCGCGACTTGATCGACCCGAGGCGGAAGTCACCATCATGAGCGAATCCTTTCTGAACGTGCGGAACCTCTCCGTCACTTTTCCAACGGCTTCCGGTACATTTGCGGCCGTCGATGATATCAGTTTCACCCTCAAGCGCGGCGAGATCCTCGCGCTGGTCGGCGAGTCCGGCAGCGGAAAAAGCATGACCTCGCTCGCCATCATGCGGCTTCTGCCAGATGCAGCCAGATTTCATGGCACCATTTCGATCGACGGCACGGCGATTGCCGGCCTTGACCGGCGGCATATGGAGGACGTGCGCGGAGCACGTATCGGTATGATATTCCAGGAACCGATGACCTCGCTCAACCCTGTCCTGAAAATAGGCAGGCAGATGACGGAGGGGCTCATCCGCCACCAGCGAATGCCTCGCCATCAGGCGCGCATCGCCGCGATCGCGGCTCTCGATGATGTCGGCATCCCCGATCCTAAATCTCTTCTCGATCAATATCCCCACCATTTGTCCGGCGGCATGCGGCAACGCGTTATGATCGCAGCCGCGTTGACCCTCAAGCCCGGCGTACTGATCGCCGACGAACCGACGACGGCGCTTGACGTCACGGTGCAGGCGCAGGTGCTCGACCTCCTCGTAGACCTGAAGACGCGCCACGGTTCCGGGGTTCTTCTCATTACCCACGACATCGGTGTCGTCGCAGAGACCGCGGACCGCGTTGCGGTTATGCGCGGGGGCCGTATCGTCGAAACCGGAACTGTTGGGGATATCCTCACCAATCCGCAACACGACTATACCAAGGGGCTCATCGCGTCTCACCTCACCGTTGAGCGCGCCATGCGCCAGCGACATGCCGAGGGACGACGAGGCCGCACATCATGAATGGCAAACCCCTCCTCCAGCTTCAGGACATCCGCCGTAGCTTCACGTCGTCGGGGCGAAAGACGAACGCGCTTAACGGCATTTCGCTGTTGCTCGAACGCGGAGAAACGCTCGGGATCGTTGGGGAGAGCGGCTCGGGCAAATCCACGCTCGGCCGGATCGCCGTCGGCCTCGACAATCCGACCGATGGCAAGGTGTGGATCGGCGGCGTCGACGTCGCCACCGTAAGCACCACCAATCGACGTGAGCTGTTTCGCGGCAGCCAGATGATCTTTCAGGATCCCTACTCCTCGCTCAATCCACGACTTAAAGTCGGTCGCCAGATTGGCGAAGGTCTGTTTGCCAGCGGCATATCAAACTGGAGGGATATCCACGAACGGGTATCCGAGCTCTTCGTCCAGGTCGGCCTCAGGCCAGACCAGGTGGATCGCTTCCCCCACGAGTTTTCAGGCGGGCAGCGGCAACGTGTTGCCATCGCAAGAGCGCTGGCGCCGGGACCAAGTATCATCGTCGCCGACGAACCGGTCTCCGCACTCGACGTAACCATCCAGGCGCAGATCCTCGATCTGATGTTCGATATTCAGAAACAGGTCGCCCTCTCATATTTGTTCATTTCACACGATATGGCGGTCGTCGCCCATCTAAGCGACCGTATCGCGGTCATGCATCGCGGCCGGATCGTTGAATGCGGGCCAACGGAAAGCGTTGTGGGCGATGCCCGGCATCCTTATACGAAAATGTTACTGGAGGCAGTGCCGCGCCTCGGACGTCGGCGAACCGGTGAAAAGCGCTTGCCGGAACAACTTCCCCACCATGATGCAGGCGACCTGTTCGAATGTGTGGCGCCGGGACATCAGGTTCTTGTTTCAGAGAATTGGAAGTTCAAACCCGAGGCTCGCTGATCATGTGCAGATTGCTCGCGCTTGGCGGCATCGTCGGCGATCTGTTTTCGTGGGCAACGTTTCTGACAGCCGTCGTGCCGCCGATCGGCGGCATCATCGTGGCAGATTATTACGTCGTGCGCGCCCATTCCGTTTTTTTAAGAGGTCACGAGATGCGGTTCAACGCGGCGGCGCTGATTGCGCTCGGCGTCGCGGTGGCTGCGACCCTCTTCATCTGGTTCTATCTTCTCGACATCGTGACGCCTCTGGTCGGCGCCCCCCTGGCAGGCTTTCTCTATCTTGCGTTGGCAGCCATCGCGCCTGACCGGCTGGGCGTCGGACTCGGCCGGGGCTCGCTCGGCGCCGAAGCAGTCGATTGAAGACCGATGTCCGCCCGCCGCCCCATGGAAGCCCGCTCCGGCATCGTCGCCATTATCGTCTTTTCGTCGCTGGTCCTTCTACTGATGCAGGCCCGCAAAGACGTCCAGAGCAATCTTTCCATTCAGGAGGCGCGTCGCGACATGTGTACGGTGATGGAGGAGCCAGATCCGCACTTCGGCGATCAGCGGCACCGACCGCTCTTGCCGTCTGGCAAGGCGAGCGTCCAGATCAAGACTGCGCAGTTCACCCTCGATCAGATCGTCCGTATGTAGGCCTGAACATCGATTTTGCGGTAACCTTACATGTTGATGATCCTAGCCAATAAGATGGATTTCAACTTCTTGGGAGTGCCGGTCGCCTGGACCTTGGGATTTCGGACGAGCAGCATGCGATTGGGTTTCGACAGGCCTTGCCTAACCGCACGCTCATTTCATAAGTTTTTTCTATTGTGCAAGTCGTTTTTAGATATTTCTTAGAGGAATGATTTCAGTCCTCTAAGTCTCTGTTTTCAAATGTGCTACCGGGACAATTGGCTTGGGTTTCAACACAGTTAGAGATGCGACAGTCTCGCCTCGACACACTGATCAAAGCCCCCGCCGCCTAATGCCCGCCCTCACGGGCCTTCCGCGCAAAGTCGTTCAACGTGGTCAATGTCTCGTCGAACCGCTTTTCCGACTCGGCAAACCGCAGGAAACCGACATTTTTGACAAGGATTTCCGGGGGTGTCGGCTGCCGTGAGAAGAGCGACATCACCTCATCCATGAAGTCGTTCAGCGGCATGTAGCCCGAGCGCGTGGACTGTCCGGGCGTCAGTTCCGTCTGCACGGCGGGCGGTGCAAGCTCGATGACCTCGATCTTGCCTTTCAACGCATCCCGCAGGCTGACCGTATAGGAATGGATCGCCGCCTTCGTTGCCGAGTAGGTGGGCGTGGAAACGAGAGGCACGAAGGCGAGGCCGGAGGAGACGTTGACGATGGCGGCGTCCGGCCGTGTCGTCAGGTGATCGATCAGTGCATTGGTCAGCCGGATCGGCCCGAGGAGATTGGTCACGATGGTCGATTCCGCATCCGTCAGATCGCGCGACTGGGTCAGGTCCTCGAACATCATGACGCCGGCATTGTTGATGAGGACGTTCAATTCCGGGTGGTTGCGGATGACATCGGCCGCGAAGGCTGCGATGCTCTCGGGGCTGGAGATGTCGAGTGCATAGCCCACGATGCCTTCATGGTCTGCGGCGACCTCGTCCAGTCGGTCCTGCCGGCGGCCGGCGATGATGACGGTGTTGCCCTGCGCGTGGAAGCGCTCCGCCAGTTCGCGTCCGATGCCGGAAGCGCCGCCGGTGATGAGAATGGTGTTTCCGCTGGTTTTCATGTCATGCCTCACGACGTTCGATAGGGTTCACGTTGATTGTCCAGCAGAGCTAACGCTGTTACTCTCCACATAACAGAAGGCACCAAAAAGATTTATACGCACCGAAAGGAGAGTGTCGGATGCAGAGCCTACACCGCCGCCCTGCCGAAGCTCCCGCAGAGACAATGGAACGAGAGATCGCTGATGTTGTGGACCCGCGCGTCGAAGCTCTCGTCCACGAGCTGATCGGACGCGTGGCGGACAAATGGACGATGCTGATCTTGGAAACACTGGAGGAAAAAGGCGAGCTTCGGTTTACCCAGCTCAGCCGCGAAATCGGCACCATCAGCCAGAAGATGCTGACGCAGACGCTCCGGCAGATGGAACGCGACGGCCTGATCAAGCGCACCATCCATGCCGTCGTTCCGCCCAAAGTGGAGTATCGGCTGACCGGACTTGGCAAAAGCCTCGGCGCGGCCTTTTGCGGCGTGTGGATCTGGGCGGAAGAGAACCTTGCTCAAGTCCATCGGGCACGGGACGCTTTCGAGCAAGCCACCAAGGCATAGTGTCCCCAGCCCGGCGCGAAGCCGGGCTGGGGAGATCTTTGAGATCAATGCGCAGCGACGAGCTTCATCACGTGCGCCTTGTGCATTTCGAGCTTCGGCAGCGTTTCCGCCGCAAAGGCCTTCACCGCAGCATCGTCCCCGCCCTTGGCGTAGGTCGCAAACAGCGTCACGGCTTCCATATGGGCAACCGTCTGCATCTCGATGTAGAGCGGCTGGAAGTCCTGTTCCGATGCGCCCTTCAGTGTCTCGATCATCGCGGCATGCTTCGGCGATAGGGCCGGTGCAGCGTCATCGAGCTTGGCTGCCGTCTTCAGTCCCTCGCCTGCCTTGGTGTGATCCGCGATCATCTGCCGGGCAAATTCCTTCACATCGGCATCGCGGGCTTTCTCCGCAGCCAGTTTGCTGGACTCGATTTCGAACTGGTTTGAGCTCGTCACCTGTTTGACGAAGGAGGCCTTGTCCACATTGAAAGCGGCGGCCGCCGTGTCCGAACTGGCGGGCATGGCCGCAAAGGTCGGCGAGAGCGGTGCCGCGAGGAGCACAAGTGCCAGAGAGGCGGCGGTGAATGTCTTTTTCATTATCATTCTTCCTTACTTGGCAAAGGCGGCGGTGAGGTCGGCGATTGCCATGTCCATCGCCTGTTTCGCTTCGGGAACGACCTTCGCCATGCCGAAGAACTCATGTGTTACGCCGGGGTAGGTTTTCGTCTCGACCTTCACGCCCGCATCTTTCAGCTTCGCGGCATAGGCTTCGCCCTCCGAGCGCAGAGGATCGATCTGCGCCATGATGAGGGTTGCAGGTGCAACGCCTGCGAGATCCGTACGGCCGACCAGATTGAGGCGCTCGTCCGAGGTTTCATCCATGGAGGCGAACGCGTTCTTCACGAACCACTCCATATCGGCCTTGCCGAGCGGCTTGGCGTTGGCATTCTCCGTATAGGACGGCGTGTTCATATCGTTGCCGGCCACGGGATAGACGAGAAGCTGGTGCACCGGCTGCTTCGTCTTCATGGACTTGGCCATCAACGCGACATTGGCTGCAAGATTGCCACCGGCGCTCTCACCTGCGACCGCGATCTTATCTGCATTGCCGTTCAGCTCATGGATGTTCTCGACGATCCACTGATAAGCCGTCCAGGCATCCTCGTGGGCTGCCGGAAACTTGTGCTCGGGTGCATGCCGATACTCGACGGATACGACGATGGCGTTCGCTCCGAGCGCCAGGGCGCGTGGTGCGCCATCATAGACGTTGATGTCGGCCACGACCCAGCCGCCGCCGTGATAGTAGACGACGACGGGGAACGGGCCCTTGCCGCCGGGAATGTAGACGCGCGCCGCAAGTCCGCCAGCCTTCGAGGGAATAGCGATGTCACGCGTGGTGACCTGGGCTTCGGGGTTGGTCGAGAGGCGCTTGTCCCACTGGATAGCACGGGCCGCGTCCGCAGGCGTTGCCTGTGAGCGGGCTTCGGGAACCGAAAGCGTCGAGAAGGGCTTTGCGTCCAGCGCCGCCAGCTTGTCGAGAACGGCTTGCATCTCCGTGGTGGGTTTCGCCATGTCCTGCGCCAGAGAGGTGGTCGCAAAGCTGAGCGGAACCAAGAGGGCCACGGCAGTCGAAAGGGTTAGGCTTCGTAAGGTCATCAACACATCTCCAAGGTTGGTGGCCTGTCAAACTGAGCCTTCATCGGTTTGTTCCCGACGAGAAAATTCCCGAATTTTTACAAACTCAAGTGAAACTTTCGCGGTAGGATTCTCGTCTTTTCTCCTTCGTAAAAATGCGAAATTTGTCTCACGATGACGAAATCGCCCCCCCATCAACGGCCCGCGGGCAGTGGCATTCAGAAACACCTTGCCTATCTGTCTGGTGCCTTGTTAGCACCGCACAGGTCCTTGGCCGGACGCAGGTTTTACGAACGCACGGAAAGGGCATGAATTTGAACAGAGAGACGACATCCCTGACGCGTGAAGACCTCGAGAAGGAAGTCGTGCTCTTGAGATCGCAGATGTCCGGCGACGACGCGCTGCAGAGTGCAGCACGGCGGCGGGCACTGTTTGAGGCCATCGACGATGGCTTTTGCATCATCGAGTTCATCGACGGCCCGAACGGTCCGATGAGCGACTATCTTCATGTAGAGGCAAACTCCGGCTACGAGCGCCAGACCGGCATCGCCGATATCGTGGGCAAGCGCCTGCGCGAGATCGAGCCCGCGAATGCGGATGTGTGGCTGAAGCTCTATGGCGGCGTGCTGAAGAGCGGGCAGACCGTACGGTTCGAGCAGGAGTTCGCGGCGATCGGCCGCCATATCGAGGTGTCCGCCTCGCGTGTCGAGCCGGAAAGCCTCCGCCAGGTCTCCGTTCTTTTCCGCGACGTTACCGCCCGCAAGCAAGCAGAAAAAGCCCTGCGCGAAAGCGAGGCGATTGCGCGCGAGAACATCCAGCGCGTCCAGTTGGCCCTCGCCGCGGGCGCAATCATCGGAACATGGTCCTGGCACCTGCCGACGGACCGCTTCACGGTCGATGAAGGTTTTGCGGCCGCTTTCGGTTTCGATCCCTCGCTCGGGCGGTCCGGACTGAGCCTCGCGCAGGTGGTGGAGACCGTGCATCCGGACGATCAGGCGGGACTTGCTGCAGCGATTGCGGAAGCCCTGTCGCGCGGCGGGTCCTATGCGCATCAGTACCGGACGCGACGCACCGACGGGAAATACTACTGGCTGGAGGCGAACGGTCGGGTCGATCTCGCCCCCGACGACACGCCTGTCACATTCCCCGGCGTCCTCATCGATATCGAAGGGCGCCGCGCCGTGGAGGCTGAACGCGACCGCGCCATCACCGCGCTCCGCGCATTGACCGATACGCTGGAACAGCGCGTCGAGCAGCGAACGGCCGCTCTTCTGCAGGCCGAGGAAGCGCTCCGTCAGGCTCAGAAGATGGAGGCCGTCGGCCAGCTCACCGGGGGCCTTGCGCATGATTTCAACAATATTCTCGCCGGCATCGGCGGTAGCCTCGACCTGATGCGGACCCGCCTCGCCCAGGGCCGGATCGGCGATATCGACCGCTACGTCACCGGCGCCCAGTCGGCGGTGAAGCGCGCCGCCGGCCTGACGCAACGCCTTCTCGCCTTCTCGCGACGGCAGACGCTCGATCCAAAGCCGTCCGACATCAACCGCATCGTTGCAGACATGCAGGATCTGATCAGCCGCAGCGTCGGCCCAGCGATCGCCATTGAGGCGGTGGCCGCTGGCGGCCTGTGGAAGGCGTTCGTGGATGTGGGACAGCTCGAAAACGCGCTCCTGAACCTTTGCATCAACGCGCGCGATGCGATGCCCGACGGCGGCAAGCTGACGATCGAGAGCGGCAATCGCTGGCTGGACGAGCGCACAGCCAAGGAGCGCGGCCTCGAGCCCGGGCAGTATGTGTCGCTTTGCGTCAGCGATACCGGAACAGGCATGTCGCCGGACGTCATTGCCCGCGCGTTCGATCCCTTCTTCACGACGAAGCCGATCGGTCAGGGAACGGGGCTCGGCCTGTCGATGGTCTACGGCTTTGCCGGCCAATCGGGTGGCGCCGTGCGCATCTATTCCGAAGTCGGCAAAGGCACGATGATCTGCATCTACCTGCCGCGCTACGTCGGCGACGACGAAAGCGACGAAGCGCCGGCCGAAGCGACGCGCTCCGTCTCGGCGACCGACCGCAACACGATCCTCGTGGTCGATGACGAGCCGCTGGTTCGCATGGTCGCCGTCGAGATCCTGGAAGAACTCGGCCATGCCGTGCTGGAGGCGGAGGACGGCCCGTCGGCGCTGAAGATCCTGACCAGCCGCCCGGACGTCGAGCTGCTGATCACCGATGTGGGTCTGCCCAACGGCATGAACGGGCGACAGCTGGCGGATGCCATTCGCGCGCAACGCCCGGAACTCAACGTTCTGTTCATCACCGGATACGCAGAGAATGCCGTGCTCAACCACGGCCATCTGGAACAGGGCATGCAGGTCATCACCAAGCCATTCGAGGCGGACGCCTTCGCCCGGCGGGTAAGCGAGTTGATCTCCGCAAGCTGACGGCAAGGCGAGAACCGGGCAGCCCTCAGTTGAGGATCCGGGAAAGCTCCTTGCGCACATGCAGAAGCGGCGGCAGAAAGGCTAGCGCAACGGTTTCCATCGTTTCCGAAGATGCGGGAAAGCCGGTGTTCAACGCCGCGACCACCTGCCCGCGAGCGTTGACGATGGGAACGGCGATCGATCGGAGGCCAAGCTCCACCTCTTCGCTGACAGCGGCATATCCTTGCGCGCGAACCGTCTCCAGTTCCGTCATCAGCCTCTCGACAGCCGTCATCGTGTGCGGCGTTCGCCGGGCAAGCGGCGCAGCGCCGAGGAGGCTTCGTGCCTTATCTTCCGGCAGAGCCGCCAGCAGCACGCGCCCCATGGAGGTGCAATAGGCTGGCAGGCGCGAGCCGGGCATGAGAGCGATCGACATCACTTTCCGCTGCGCGGCCCGCGCGACATAGACGATCTCGCTCTCATCGAGGATCGCAACCGACGTGCTCTGGCCGATCTTTTCGGAAAGGTCATCCAGCCAGGGCTGGACGATGCGGGGCAGCGGCATGGTCGCGAGACAGCCGGTCCCGAGCCTCAACACGCGTGGCGTCACCGTGAAGAACTTGCCGTCATAGGCGCAGTACCCCTGCTCCGCGAGCGTCAGCAGGCAGCGCCGCGTCGTCGCCCGGTCGAGTCCGGCAATCGCGGCGGCCTCGGAAATGCTCAGGCGCGGCGTATCCACCGTGAAGGCCTCGATCACCCGAAGCCCTTTGGCGAGCCCGCCCATCATGTCGCTCTGCTTCGTTTCCATTGCCGGCCTCAAATGTGCGATATCGCAACAAATGCACCATATCGCACATTCTCATTGCCGTCGATGGCCCGTCGCGTTACCGTTTTCGTGTGGCCGGCCTCTCGAAGGCGGGTTTTAGGCGGAGGATACAGTGGACAAGACGGTCAGCAGCACGGCGGACGCCGTGAAGGACATCGGCGACGGTGCCACCATCATGATCGGCGGCTTTGGCGGGTCTGGCGCGCCGATCGAACTCATTCATGCCCTGATCGACAAAGGCCCGACCGGGCTGACGGTGATCAACAACAATGCCGGAAACGGTCGCATCGGCATCGCCGCCATGATCGACGCCGGCATGGTCCGCAAGATGATCTGCTCGTTCCCCCGCTCATCCGATCCGCGCGCTTTTACCGACCGCTATCTCGCCGGCGAGATCGACCTGGAGCTTGTTCCGCAAGGCACGCTTGCCGAACGCATCCGCGCGGGCGGCGCCGGTATCCCAGCCTTCTACACGCCGACCGCCTATGGCACTGAGCTCGCCGAGGGCAAGCCGATCGCCGAATTCGACGGCCGCCATTATGTGCAGGAGCGCTGGCTGAAGGCGGACTTCGCCATCGTCAAGGCGCATCTGGGAGACCGCCACGGCAACCTCACCTACAACAAGGCCGGCCGCAACTTCAATCCGCTGATGTGCATGGCGGCGGCGATCACGATCGCCCAGGTGTCGCGGATCGTCGCACCGGGCGAGATCGACCCGGAGCATGTGATCACGCCAGGCATCTTCGTGAACCGCGTCACCGAGGTCGCACAGCCACAACAGGAAGAAGAGCTCATCCGAGCCGGAGTATCCTACGCATGAGCACCGGCGATATCGACGACATCAAGCTTTCCAACGCCCAGATCGCATGGCGCGCTGCGCAGGACATCGAGGACGGGGCCTATGTCAATCTCGGCATCGGCTTCCCGGAAATGGTGGCGCGCTACCAGCCGCCCGGCCGCCGGGCGATCTTCCACACCGAAAACGGCATTCTCGATTTCGGCGAGCCCCCGGCCTCAGGCGAGGAAGACTGGGACCTGATCAATGCCGGCAAGCGTGCTGTCACCCTGAACCCCGGTGCTGCCTTCTTCCACCATGCCGACAGCTTCGCCATGGTGCGCGGCGGGCATCTCGACGTCGCCATTCTCGGAGCCTATCAGGTAGCCCAGACGGGCGATCTCGCCAATTGGCGGGTCGGATCGAAGGGCGTTCCCGCCGTCGGCGGCGCGATGGATCTGGTGCACGGCGCAAAGCAAGTTTTCGTCATCACCGAGCATGTGACGAAAGACGGCAAGCCGAAGCTGGTTGAGGCCTGCACCTTCCCGCTGACGGGCGTCGCCTGCATCACACGGGTCTATACCAGCCACGCCGTCATCGACATTTCCGACGGTCGCTTCGTGGTGCGTGAGAAGCTTGCCGCTGTGTCGATGGAGGATCTCCAGGCCATGACCGGCGCGCCGCTCCATGTCGCAGCGCCGGTCGTCGATCTCGTCGTGCCCGAACTCTGAAGGAGCTGAGCCATGCCAGACGCTTTCATCTGTGATTATATCCGCACACCCATTGGCCGCTTCGGCGGAGCGCTCGCCTCCGTCCGCCCCGACGATCTCGGCGCCGTGCCGCTGAAGGCGCTGATGGCGCGCAACACTTCCGTCGATTGGGAAGCGGTCGATGACGTCATCTTCGGATGCGCCAACCAGGCCGGAGAGGACAACCGCAACGTCGCCCGCATGTCGCTTCTGCTCGCCGGACTACCGGTCTCCGTCAGTGGTACGACCCTCAACCGCCTTTGCGGCTCCGGCATGGACGCGGTCATGACGGCTGCGCGGGCGATCAGTTCCGGCGAGGCCGACCTGATGATCGCCGGTGGCGTGGAAAGCATGAGCCGGGCACCCTTTGTCATGCCGAAGGCCGAAACCGCCTATTCCCGGCAGGCCGAAATCTACGACACGACGATCGGCTGGCGTTTCGTCAATCCGCAGATGAAGGCGCTCTACGGCGTCGATTCCATGCCGGAGACAGGAGACAACGTCGCCAACGACTTTCACGTCTCCCGCGAAGACCAGGACGCCTTTTCGGTCCGCTCGCAGGAAAAGGCAGCGGCCGCCCAGGCGAATGGCCGTCTCGACCGGGAGATCACGCCCGTCAGCGTTCCCCAGCGCAAGGGCGATGCCCTTGTCGTCGCGAAGGACGAGCATCCTCGCGCGACCAGCATCGCGGCGCTCGCCGGCCTCAGGCCGGTCAACAAGACAGGCAGCGGCACCGTGACGGCGGGCAATGCGTCCGGCGTGAATGATGGCGCTGCAGCCCTGATCATCGCATCCGAAGCCGGCGCGAAGCGCCACGGACTGACCCCGATCGCGCGGATCGTCGGAGGTGCTGCTGCAGGCGTGCCGCCGCGGGTCATGGGCATCGGGCCGGTGCCGGCGACACAGAAGCTTGCCAGGCGTCTCGGCCTGTCGCCGACGCAGTTCGACGTGGTGGAAATCAACGAAGCCTTCGCCTCCCAGGCCATCGCCGTGCTGCGGGAACTCGGCATTGCCGAGGATGCCGCGCACGTGAACCGGAACGGCGGTGCCATCGCGCTCGGCCACCCACTCGGAATGTCCGGCGCCCGCATTGCCGGAACGGCGGCACTCGAACTGTCCCTCGGCACGGGCCGGCACGCTCTGGCAGCCATGTGCATCGGCGTCGGCCAAGGCATCGCGATGGCGTTCGAGCGCGTATAAGAGCCGGAGGTCTTCGACCTCCGCGCCACGCTCCACGACATGAACCGCGTATATTCATCGGCTCTTCAAAACGCGCCGTCGAGGACTATCTTCGACAGCGATCGTTGATGGAGAGTGACGGATGGCGGGGAGTTCAGGCGGTGCCTCGGTGATCGGATCGGACGTCTGTTGGAAGCGCTGATCTCGGACTACGGCATCTGGGCCGTTCTCGTTGGCGCCGGCGTCGAGGGAGAAGCAGTCGCCTTCCTCGGCGGCGTGCTCGCGCATCGCGGTCTCCTCGTCTATTGGCAGGTGGCAGCCGCTACCGCGTTCGGTTCGTTTATTGCCGACCAGCTCTTCTTCTTCATCGGCCGGCATGCCGCGCGCTTTCGCTTCGTGGAGCGGCTTGAGGCGACGACGGCCATGCGCCGCGCGACCGGCCTGCTGGAGCGCTATCCCGTCGGCTTCATCCTCGCCTTCCGCTTCATCTACGGCATGCGCATCATCAGTCCCCTGCTGATCAGCCGGACGAGCATTTCCGCTTTTCGCTTCCTCGTGCTGAACGGGGTTGCCGCCTGCCTCTGGGGAACGGCGATCACCGCCATCGGCTTTCTCTTCGGCAATGCCGTGGAGATGCTGTTTGGACATGTGCGCCTGCACTTCCACCTTCTCATCGCGCTTGCAGCGCTGATGGCTGGCATTGCCGGGACCGCGGTGTTGATGCGCCATCGATACCGATAACCTCTCCTGCCTTGCTTGTCGCACGACCGACCAACCCCCAGCGCGCCGACCGGAAACAGATCATGCCCGAACGCCTCAAAGCGCCATCCCTCGACCGCGAAACCCTCCAGGCGCTTCTCGGCGGCCTCAGCGAGGGGGTGATATTTCTGGATGGCAAAGGGCGCATCACCTGGGCGAACCCAGCCGCTCTGGCGATGCACCGCGTCGAGGCCATCGACGATCTTGGCGGCGACGCGAAAGGGTACCGGCGGACCTTCACCCTGCGCTATCGCAACAACCATCCGCTGGAAGAGGGCCAGTATCCGATCGAGCGTCTGCTGGCAGGCGAAACGGTCGAGGACGTCACGGTGGAGATCTCGCCGGCAACGGACCTCGATACGGCTTGGGTTCACACGAGCCGGAGCATGGCGATCTCGGGCAGGAGCGATGGCGATGCGGTTCTGGCGCTGGTCATCCGCGACGAGACGCCACGCTTCGAGGCCGAGGAGCGGTTCGAGCGCTCCTTCAACGCCAACCCCGCCCCCGGCCTTATCTGTCGGCTGGATGACCACCGGTTCATCCGCGTCAATCAGGGGTTCCTCGAGATGACCGGCTTCATCAAGGAAGACATTATCGGGCGAACGGTCGAAGCCATCGGGCTGTTTTCAAATTGCGAAAGCGGCGAGGATGCACTGGCGAAGCTTGTCGAGGGCCGCGTCATCCGGCATCGCGAGGCGCTGGTTCCCCTGCCGGCCGGCGGCGACCGTCTGGTGATCGTGGCGGGAGAGCCGATCGCGGTCGTGGAGGAGCCCTGCATGCTCTTCACCTTCGCCGATCTGGATGCGCGTCGAAAAGCGCAAAATGCCCTGCGGCAGAGCGAAGAACGGTTCTCGAAATCCTTCCGTCTTTCGCCGGCACCCGCAGCCATCTCGCGGCTGGACGATTTCGTCTTCACCGAGGCGAACGATGCGTTTCTGCAGATCTCCGGCTACGGCCTGACGGACGTCGTCGGCCGAACGGCGGGCGAGTTGCGCCTGTGGGACGATATCGCCGCGCGTAAAGACATCGAGCAGAAGCTGCGCGACAACACCTTCGTGCGCGACGAACCGATGCGCATGAAGCAGAAGGATGGTGCCTTTGCCGAATGCCTCGTCTCTGCGGAGCGCGTCGAGATCAACGACGAACAATGCGTCATCTGGGCCTTGCAGGACGTGACCGAGCGTCGGCGGAGCGAGGCGCAGCTGGTGGAGGCGATCGAAAGCGTGATGGCCGACACCTCTTGGCTCAGTCGCTCGATCGTCGATCGCCTTGCGACGCTGAAGCAGACTTCGAGCGCGGCTCCGACGGCGCAGCTTATCGCCTTGAGCGACCGGGAACGCGAAATCCTCGGCCTGATCTGCAGCGGGCAGACCGATGCCGAGATGAGCGACACCCTGCATCTCTCCAAAAACACGATCCGCAACCACATCGCATCGCTCTACGGAAAGATCGGCGTCAACCGCCGCGCGGCCGCTGTCATCTGGGCGCGGGAGCGCGGCTTTACGGGACTGCCGGATGCCAAGCTCAGCAAGCGGCCGGGACGGCAAAAATAGCAGAAAACCATCTGCGACCTGAAAAAAGGTCATTTACTACCAGGCCGACTGGTATTTCCCAATCTGAAATCATCCATCCAAACCGCCTATCTCCCCTCTCATGACAGCGAGATCGTCGCTGCCATCTGAACCTGAACGTCAGTTTTCAAGGAGAACCAGGATGGACAAGAACCGTATCGAAGGCGGAGCCAAGGAAGCGAAGGGTACTGTCAAGGAGGCTGTCGGCAAGCTTGTCGGCAACGAGCGCCTCGAAGCCGAAGGCAAGATCGACAAGGCGGATGGCAAAGCTCAGAGCACGCTCGGCAAGGCCAAGGACACCATCAAGGGTGCCCTCAAATAGGCTGCTGCGGCTGCCGGCTCTCTACCATTGGAGAGCCGGGACGCAGGCGAGATGATCCCCTTGAGAGCCCGACCGAGAGGCAGAGCCATCATGTTGTTCCCCGTTCTTTCGAACACCGCCCTCACCCCCGACCAGGGATCGACTCAAGCAACGATCGCTTGCGTTCTTGCCTATACATACGGGCTGGAAGACTGCCGGATCGCGGTTGCTGTGACCGAGGAGCACGTCCTGCTCTCGGGCACGGCCCCGAGCCGCGAGGCGATCGACATGGCCATCGGCATTGCCGCCGACCTCTCGTCGCGCCGCGTCATCAGCGACGTCGAAATCGTTTCGCCCGCTGCACCGTGCTGAACCGGTGCGCTTCAGGCCCAAACATCGAACCGAACATCACAATCAATATCGGAGTCATTTTATGAAGAAGACCCTCATCCTCGCCGTCGCGGCAATCCTGGCCATCGGCACCACCGCATCGGCGGCCGACATGACACCGTCGAAGAAGCACCATGGCAGGCAGGTCGCTGACGAGCCTCGCGAACGTCTGGGTACGCTGTCCTGCGAGGTCGCCGGCGGAATCGGCCTGCTCATCGGGTCGAGCAAGGCTGTGGATTGCACCTTCAAGCAGCGCGGCGGAAAGACCGAGCGCTACACCGGCACCATCGGTAAGCTCGGCATCGACGTCGGCGTGACGGGCAAGTCCTATCTCAGCTGGATCGTCGTCAACACGGTCCCGACCACCATCGGCCAGGGCAGCCTTGCTGGCACCTATGTCGGCGCATCAGCAAGCGCCGCCGTCGGCCTCGGCCTTGGCGCAAACGCCCTTGTCGGCGGCAATTCGAAGAACTTCGGTCTCCAGCCGCTGAGCACGCAGGCCGGCACCGGCCTCAACGTCGCCGCCGGCGTCTCGCGCCTACAACTGCGCGCCGCCAACTGACCAAGGCGAAACGCAAACGCCTTGCCGTTGAACGGATAGGGGCGGGACCGAAAGGTCCCGCCCCTTCTTGCGTCTACAACGGGAAGCCCTTCCGACCTCCTCTGCAAACCATCCAGAAGACATCGCGAAGATTCAATTTGACGACGGATACAAACAATGGAATAAACATTCCACGAGGATTTATTTTGTTAGTTTTGTACCGTTTCGGCGTTGCGCCTGCGGACATCGAGGAACCCGTTTTGGGAGATCCGGATAACGGGGTGCGACCGGACACCCGCCTGAGGAGGAAACATGAAGAAGATCATTTTCAGCGCGGCGCTTGCCGTGATGCTCTCGACGGCAGCACATGCCGAGACCATCGGCGTGTCGATCGCCAAGTTCGACGACAACTTTCTGACCGTTCTGCGCAACGGCATGAGCGACTACGCGCAGACGCTGAACGGTGTTTCGCTGCAGATCGAGGACGCCCAGAACGACGTCGCCAAGCAGCAGAGCCAGATTCAGAACTTCATCGCCGCCGGCGTCGATGCGATCATCGTCAACCCGGTCGATACCGACGCGACCGCCGCCATGTCGAAGATCGCCTCCGACGCGAAGATCCCGCTCGTCTACGTCAACCGCCAGCCGGCAAATCTCGACGCTCTGCCGGACAAGCAGGCCTTCGTCGCCTCCGAGGAAACGGTCGCCGGCACGCTCGAAGCGCAGGAAGTCTGCCGTCTTCTCGGCGGCAAGGGCAAGGCCGTCGTCATGATGGGCGAACTTTCCAACCAGGGCGCGCGCATGCGCACCGCCGCCGTGCATGACGTTCTGGCGACGGATGACTGCAAGGGCATCTCGATCGTCGAGGAGCAGACCGCCAACTGGCAGCGCACCGAAGGCGCCGACCTGATCACCAACTGGCTGTCGGCCGGAACCGAGTTCGACGCCGTGATCGCCAACAATGACGAAATGGCGATCGGCGCGATGCAGGCCCTGAAGGCGGCCGGCCGTCCGATGGACAAGGTCGTGATTGCCGGCGTCGATGCGACGCAGGACGCGCTGGCCGCAATGGCCGCCGGCGACCTCGACGTCACCGTCTTCCAGAACGCTGCCGGCCAGGGCAAGGGCGCTGTCGATGCCGCGCTGAAGTTGGTGAAGGGCGAGACCGTGGAGAAGAAGGTCTACATCCCCTTCGAACTCGTCACGCCCGCAAACCTCAAGGACTACCAGGCCAAGAACTAAGGCCTGACGACGGACTGCGGGCACCACCCGCAGTCCGATCTGCGCAGGTCCGGGCAAAGCGGCGACACCTCGCCCTCGGGGCGACACCTCGCCCTCGGGGCGACACCTCGCCCCCGGATACTGCCGCAGCGACCCAGAGAGAATGCTCGCCCGGTACCTTCGGTTACCGGACGGGTGGAAGGTCTTTCGAGGAGGATAACGATGGTCAGCCCGTCGACGATGGCCGCTGTGCGCAAGAGCGGCGCCATTCCCAATGCCGAATTTCTGCTGACGGCCGAGGGCGTCCGCAAGGAGTTTCCCGGCGTCGTCGCCCTTGATGACGTCACCTTCCGGCTGAAGCGCGGCACGGTCCATGCGCTGATGGGCGAGAACGGCGCCGGAAAATCGACGCTGATGAAGATCCTCGCCGGCATCTATCGGCCGGATCGCGGGCAGGTTCGCCTGAAGGGTGTCGATATCGAGCTCGCCTCGCCGCTGGATGCCCTGGAAAACGGCATTGCGATGATCCATCAGGAGCTGAACCTGATGCCGTTCATGACGGTCGCGGAAAACATCTGGATTCGCCGCGAGCCCAAGGGCCGTTTCGGGCTTATCGACCACGGCGCCATGAACCGCCAGACGGCCGACCTCTTCAAACGCCTGAACATCGCGCTCGATCCGCAGTCCCTGGTCGGCGACCTCTCGGTCGCGAACCGGCAGATGGTGGAGATCGCAAAGGCCGTCTCCTACGAATCCGACGTCCTCATCATGGACGAGCCGACATCGGCGCTGACCGAGCGCGAGGTGGAGTACCTCTTCGCCATCATCCGCAGCCTACGCGAACAAGGCATCGGCATCGTCTACATCACGCACAAGATGAACGAGCTGTTCGAGATCGCGGACGAGTTTTCGGTGTTTCGCGACGGCAAATATATCGGCACGCACGCATCCACGGACGTCACACGAGACGACATCATCCGCATGATGGTCGGCCGTGAGATCACCCAGATGTTTCCGAAGGAAGAGGTTCCGATCGGTGAGACTGTTCTCGCGGTCAAAAACCTGTCGCTGCGCGGCGTCTTCACGGATATTTCCTTCGAAGTGCGCGCGGGCGAAATCCTCGGCATTGCCGGCCTCGTCGGCTCCGGCCGGTCGAATGTCGCCGAAGCCCTTTTCGGCGTGACGCCGGCGACTTCGGGCACGATCGCCATCAACGGTCGCGACGTCGTCATCGACACGCCGACCAAGGCCATCGCCAATCGCATGGCCTTCCTCACCGAAGACCGCAAGGACACGGGCTGCCTGCTGATCCTCAACGTGCTGGAGAACATGCAGATCGCCGTGCTGCAGGACAAATTCGTCAAGTACGGCTTCGTGAAACAGACGGCGCTTGCCGAAAAATGCGAGGAGATGGCGCGCAAGCTGCGCGTCAAGACGCCCAATCTGGACGAGCGGATCGAAAATCTTTCCGGCGGCAACCAGCAGAAGGCGCTCATCGGGCGATGGATGCTGACAGATCCTCGTATTCTCATTCTCGACGAGCCGACGCGCGGCATCGATGTCGGTGCCAAGGCCGAGATCCACCGTCTGGTCAGCGAGATGGCCCGCAACGGCGTCGCCATCATCATGATCTCGTCGGAAATGCCCGAAGTTCTCGGTATGAGCGATCGCATCATGGTGATGCACGAAGGCCGCGTCACCGGCTTTCTCGATCGTGCCGAAGCCACGCAAATCAAGGTGATGGAGCTGGCAGCGCGCTGAGCGCGCCGTTCACGCCGCTTATCCATCGCGTCACGGAGGACTATCAATGGCCAACAATGAAGCCGTGCACGGCACGTCGCCCGTCTCGCCACGCTCGCGGCGAAAACTGCCGTCCGAGTTCAACATCTTCCTCGTGCTGATCGCCATCGCGCTCGTCTACGAACTGCTCGGCTGGATCTTCATCGGCCAGAGCTTCCTGATGAACACGCAGCGCCTGACGATCATGATCCTGCAGGTCTCGGTCATCGGCATCATCGCCGTGGGCGTCACGCAGGTTATCATCACCGGCGGCATCGACCTTTCCTCCGGATCGGTCGTCGGCATGACGGCGATGATCTCGGCCAGCGTCGCGCAGGCGTCCACCTGGCCCCGCGCGGTCTATCCCTCGCTGACCGACATGCCCTTTATCGTGCCGATCGCGCTCGGCATCGGCATCGGTCTACTTGCCGGCTTCGTCAACGGGCAGCTGATTGCCCGCACCAAGATCCCGCCTTTCATCGCCACGCTCGGCATGATGGTGTCGGCCCGCGGCATTTCGAAATGGTACACGAAGGGCCAGCCGGTCTCGGGGCTGACCGACCAGTTCAATTTCATCGGCACGGGCATCTGGCCGGTCATCGTCTTCCTCGTCGTCGCGCTCATCTTCCACATCGCCCTGCGCTACACCCGCTACGGCAAATTCACCTATGCGATCGGCGCCAACATGCAGGCCGCGCGCGTTTCCGGCATCAATGTCGAAGGCCACCTGATCAAGGTCTACGCCATTGCCGGCATGCTGGCCGGTCTCGCCGGCGTGGTCACGGCCGCCCGCGCCCAGACCGCACAGTCCGGCATGGGCGTGATGTACGAACTCGACGCCATCGCCGCGACCGTCATCGGCGGCACATCGTTGAATGGCGGCGTCGGCCGCATCACCGGCACGGTCATCGGCACCGTCATCCTCGGCGTCATGACCTCCGGCTTCACCTTCCTCCGGGTGGACGCCTATTACCAGGAAATCGTCAAGGGCCTCATCATCGTCACGGCCGTCGTGGTCGATGTCTATCGCCAGAAGAAACGTTCCAAGGGCTGACCCGCAAATATCACCCGTTCCATAAGGCCGGCACTGTCACTGCCGCGTCCTTGGGAAATCTTTTCCCCAGCATTTCAGCAGTCACCTCCAGCGCTGCGATCAACCCTCTCGGGAGACAAACATGAAAGCTCTAGGCGTCGGCCTGATCGGAACCGGTTACATGGGAAAGTGCCACGCACTCGCCTGGAACGGTGTCCGCCAGATCTTCGGAGACGTTCCCGCTCCGAACCTGATCTACCTGGCCGAGGCCAATGCCGAGATGGCGGCGAACCGTGCCAGCGCTTTCGGCTTCCGCAAATCGACCGGCAACTGGCGCGACCTTCTTGCCGACCCAGAGGTCGATGTCATCTCGATCACCACGCCGAATGCCTTCCATCCGGAAATGGCGATTGCCGCGCTTGAAGCCGGCAAGCATGTCTGGTGCGAAAAGCCGATGGCACCGGCCCTTACCGACGCCGAAGCCATGCTGGCAGCCGCCCGCAAGACGGGTAAGACCGCCATTCTTGGCTACAACTACATCCAGAATCCAGCCATCGCCCAGATCCGCCGCCTGATCGAGGACGGCACGATCGGCACCGTCAATCATGTGCGCGTCGAAATGGACGAAGACTTCATGGCCGACCCGGAAGCCCTCTTCTACTGGAAGAGCGAGGCGGCGTCCGGCTATGGCGCGCTGGACGATTTTGCCGTTCATCCCCTCTCGCTGCTTTGGCACCTCTTCGGCCATGTGCAGGAGGTCATCGCCGACCTCGGCAAGCCCTATACCGACCGTCCGGTCAAAGACGGCACGCGCCGGGAGGTCGAGAATCATGACGTCGCCAGCGTTCTCCTGAAGCTGGAGGGCAATATTTCCGCCGTGCTGATGGCCAACCGTTCCGCCTGGGGCCGCAAGGGGCGCATCGCGCTGCAGATCTTCGGCTCGAAAGGGTCGATCCTCTACGATCAGGAGCGCATGAACGAATTCGAGCTCTACACAGCCGATGGCCCCGAGGCGACGCGCGGCTTCGCCCGTGTCCTCACGGCCCCGATCCACACGCCCTACGACCGCTTCATCCCGGCTCCCGGCCATGGCCTCGGCTTCAACGACCTCAAGATCATCGAGTGCCACCAACTCATCAATGCCATCGCCGGCAACCCCTCCACCACAGTCTCCTTCGAGGATGGCCTGCGAATAGAGCGCAGCGTCCACGCAATGGCGCAGTCCTATCGGGAGCGGGGTTGGGTGTCGGTTTGAAGCCGCTCACATGAACCTTAAAGGGGAAATGGCCTAACGAGACGCCTGCTTCAGCCCTCGAGCTCTGGAGAAGGCGCTCATTTCCTACCCGCTATCGCCGTCGATCAGTGTCATCGGCCAGAGCCGGCGATGCGCGGCATCTGGATAAAGCGTGGCATAGGCCGGCATGCTGGCGAGGAGGGTTTCGGCGAGGGAGATGCCCAGGTCCCGGAGCGACAGGTCGAAACAGGTCAGTCGCGGCGAAAGATATCGGGCCTGTGGGCTGTGGAGACCGATGACGGCGATGTCCTTGCCGGGTGTGAGGCCGGCGGCTTCCAGACCATGGAACAGGCCGGTGACGCTACCGTCGTTAAGCACCGCGATGGCCGAAGGGCGGTTGGGATGGCGGGCGAGTTCCTGCCCGATGCGATAGCCGCCAGCTTCGTTCGGCGAGGCGTTGAAGATCAGGTCGTCCTCCAGCGACAGCCCATGCACTGCCAAAACCTCCCGGCAACGCTCCACGAAGACATGGCCGAGATTGAGATCGTCATGGGGGCGCAGCACCGCGATGCGGCGATGCCCGCGTGTCGCCAGCCGCATCATCACGGTCGTCGCCATGCCCTCGAAGTCGAGGTCGATGAAGGGCTGCCCGACATCCGTCAGGCTGCGACCGAGGGAGACGAAAGGGATTTTGCGCCGGTCGAGCAGGGCGAAGCGATGGTCGATCCGCCGCGTGGCCGACAGCATGATGCCATCGGCAAATCCGCGCGCGACGACACGCTCCAGGTAGGCGTCCGGATCCTCTTCGGAGGAGCAGAGAAGCGCGACAAGGTCCAGCCCGTGTCGGGCGAACACGGTCTGCACACCATCGAAGACGCTCATAAAGAACGTATCCCCCTGCCCCGTGATCTCGTGGCCGGTCTGCATCATGAAGCCGATCACACCTGTGGACCCCTTGCGCAGCGCCCGGCCGGACTGGTTGGCGACGTAACCGAGGCGCTCGGCCGCCTCCAGAACGCGCCGTCGCGTCTCCTCGTTGACGTCCTTCTTCCCGTTCAGCGCGCGTGAAACCGTGCCGATCGAAATATCCAGATGATCGGCCAATTGCCGTATGCCCTTCACCACCACCGATGTCCCACCCTTCGTCTTCCCACAAATCCTATTGACACGAACCCTATCCTGTCCATAGTCTCGTAAACGTTTACGGAGATCGAAAGAGGAGTTTCGGTCCCGTTCGGGAGGACTTCAGTGACAGCATACAAAGCCGTTTTATGCGGGTGCGGAGCTATGGCCAAAGGCTGGCTCCGGGCACTGGCCGGAGACCCGCTCTTGAAGAGCCGCGTCGAGATCGTGGGCCTCGTCGATCTCGATCGCGCTACCGCAGAAGCGCTTGCGCGAGAGTTCGGACTGACCGAGGCTACGATCGATACGGACCTTCCCGCAATGCTGGAAGCAACACAGCCGCAGCTCGTCTTCGACGTCGTCATCCCCGCTGCCCGCCGCGCGGTCGTCTCCGCAGCTTTGGCGCACGGGTGCCATGTCCTCAGCGAGAAACCGATGGCCACCTCGCTCGATGAGGCGCGGGATCTTCTGGATCTGGCCCGCAAGGCCGGCCGCATCCATGCCGTCGTCCAGAACCGGCGCTTCATTTCCGGCGTGCGGCGCATGAAGCGACTGGTCGAGAGCGCCGCGATCGGCGACCTCACGGCCGTCCACTGCGACTTCTTTCTCGCACCACATTTTGGCGGCTTCCGCGACGAGATGCAGAACGTGCTGCTGCTCGACATGGCAATCCACACCTTCGACGCCGCCCGTTTCGTGTCTGGCAAGGTACCGCTGTCGGTCTACTGCGTGGAAACCAACCCGGCCGGGTCCTGGTACGTACACGGCGCCGCTGCCAATGCGATCTTCAAGCTGTCCGACGATGCCGTCTTCACCTATCGCGGCTCGTGGTGCGCGGAAGGTCGGCGCACGAGCTGGGAGAGCGAATGGCGGCTGGTCGGCGCAAACGGCATGCTGACCTGGGATGGCGAGGCCGCGTTCGAGGTCACCGTCTCCGGTGACGAGCCGGGCCTTCTTCACGGCGCGCGGTCACTGCCGATGCCAGAGGTGACCGACGAGGCGGAAACGCAAGGGCATGCCAGCGTCCTCCTCGACTTCATTCGCGCCATCGACACCGGGAGCGAGCCCGAGACAATCGGTCACGACAACATCAAGAGCCTTTCCATGGTGTTCGGCGCCATCGAAAGCGCCCGGACCGGCCTTGCCGTCGATCTTTCAGCACAAGGACAGAACCCGTGAGCAACCCCGCAAACTCCATCCGCGTCGGCACCATGATCAGCGCGAGCGCCGGCCAGGCGGCCACCCGCATCGGACAGATCGCCGACCTCGGTTTCGAAAGCTTCGAACCGTTTTTCTGGCAAACCACCAACGGGCAGAATCTCGCCGATCTCGGCAAGCGCTGCCGGGAGGCGATCGGCGATCGCGATATCACGATCTCCACCATCGGCATGTTCGGCAACCCGCTGGAGGAGGAGGACCTCGACCTGCAGACGCTGCAGGGCTGGAAGGATTGCATCGACAACGCGCATCACTTCGGGGCCACCTGCGTTGCCGGCTTCACCGGCCGGGTTCGCGGCAAGCCGCTGCCCGAGAGCCTGCCCCGCTACAAGCAAATCTGGAGCGAACTTGGCCGACGCGCCGCCGACAAGGGCGTGAAGATCGCCTTCGAGAACTGCGCCATGGACGGCAATTGGCAGTCCGGTGACTGGAACATCGCCCACAATCCGGACGCCTGGGAGTTGATGTTCAACGAGACCCCGGACGAAAATATCGGGCTCGAATGGGAGCCCTGCCACCAGATGGTCTACCTGATCGACCCGCTGCCGCAGATCCGCAAGTGGGCGTCCAAAATCTTCCACGTCCACGGCAAGGACGCGACGATCCGCTGGGACGTCATCCGCGAACACGGTATCTTCGGCAAGCATCCCTTCGTGTTCATGCGCACACCCGGCTTCGGCGACAGCAACTGGACCGACATCATCTCGGAGCTGCGTCTCGCCGGTTGGTCCGGCTCGATCGACATCGAAGGCTGGCACGATCCCGTCTACCGCGATGCGCTGGAAATGACCGGGCAGGTGCATGGGCTGAACTATCTCAAGAATTGCAGGGGCGGCGATTTCGTCACCGATCCGCAGTGAGCCGGCCGGACGCCATGGAGGATGGCGGCCGGATCAAGACCCACAACGTTAGGAGGAGAACATGACTATGAGGACATGGCTTGCCGCCGGTGCGATCGCACTGGCCACCGTCTCGACATTCGGGCTCAGCGCCCGTGCCGAAGACGTGAAGATCACCGTCTGGTCGCTCGACAAGCCGATACAGCCGGCGCCCAATCTGATCAAGGGATTCAACGCCCTGAAGAACGGCATCACGGTGGAATACCGGGAAATCCAGTTCGACGACGTGGTGAGCGAAGCGATGCGCGCCTTCTCGACCGGCCAGGCGCCTGACATCATCGCCATCGACAATCCCGAGCATGCTCTGTTTGCCTCGCGCAACGCCTTTCTCGACCTGACCGACAAGATCAAGGCCTCGACCGTCGTGAAGGCCGCGAACTACTTCGCCGGCCCGCTCGCCTCGGTCACATGGGACGGCAAATATTACGGCATCCCCAAGGCCACCAACACGATCGCGCTCTACTATAACAAGGACATGTTCACGGCGAAGGGCCTCGATCCCGACAAGCCGCCACAAACCTGGGCCGAGCTTCTCGATGCCGCACGGAAGCTGAACGATCCCACCAAGAACGTCTACGGCCTCGCCTTTTCCGCCAAGGCCAACGAAGAGGGTACCTTCCAGTTCCTGCCCTGGGCACAGATGGGTGGCGGCAGCTACCAGAACATCAACGCACCAGGTGCCGTGAAGGCGCTGGAGACGTGGACAACCATTATGGACGAGAAGCTTGCCTCGCCCGATTCCCTGACCCGTGGCCAGTGGGATTCCACCGGCACCTTCAATTCCGGCAATGCCGCCATGGCCATTTCCGGCCCCTGGGAACTCGACCGGATGAGCACGGAGGCAAAGTTCGACTGGGCCGTAACGCTGCTGCCGGTGCCTGAAGTCGGCGCCGAGCGCTCCTCCGCCATGGGTGACTTCAACTGGGCGATCTTCTCGACCACGCAGCATCCGGACGAAGCCTTCAAGGTGCTCGAATATTTCGCATCGCAGGACGACCAGATGTTCAAGAACTTCGGCCAGCTTCCCGCCCGCTCGGACATCGCCATTCCGCCGACCGGAAACGAAAAGAAGGATGCGGCGCTGAAGGTGTTCGTCGAGCAGCTGAAGTATGCCAAGCCCCGCGGCCCGCATCCGGCATGGCCGAAGATTTCCAAGGCCATCCAGGACGCTATCCAGGGCGCCCTGACCGGCCAGATGAGTGCGCAGGATGCGCTGGATCAGGCTGCGGCGAAGATCAAGTCGGTCCTCGGCTAACGGGTTTCCTCCCGGAGAGCATGGTGCCGGGGGAGGAGCAAGGTTCGATTGCCTCCCCCGGCACCGTGTCGGCAAGACACCCCCACGGCACCCCGCAGAAAAGCCCCAACATGGGAGCGACGATGAAACGCATTTTTTCCAGCATGGCGGACGGAAAGGGCTTCGACGTCGCCCTGATCGTCTTGCCCTTCGCTTTCCTGTTCGTGATGGCCGGCCTGCCGCTGATCTACAACGTCGTGATGAGCTTCCAGGAAGTGGACATGTTCAGCCTCGGCACCTTCGCGCGTCCCTTCGTGGGCTTCAAGAACTACGTGACACTGTTTTCCCAGCCCGAGACCTGGCCGATCCTGAAGAATACCGCGATCTTCGTCGTCGCGTCGATCGCCGGGCAGTTCATCGTCGGCTTCTCGCTCGCCCTGTTCTTCTGGACCAACTTTCCCGGCGCATCGTGGCTGCGCGGGCTGTTTCTCGTGTCCTGGGTCATGCCCGGCCTCGTGGTCGGCGCCATCTGGAATTGGATCCTCTCGGGCGACTTCGGCGTCCTCAATTACCTGCTGAACGCGCTCGGCATCATCGACAGCAACATCTTCTGGCGCTCCGACCCGAACTATTCGCTCTGGGCCGTCATCATCGCCAATATCTGGCTCGGCACCTCCTTCAACATGATCCTCCTGTCCGTCGGCCTGTCCGCAATTCCCAAGGACCTGTTCGAGGCGGCGGAACTCGACGGTGCCAATGCTTTCCAGCGGTTCACGACGATCACGCTGCCGATGATGCGTTCCACCATCGGCGCCATCATCTCCCTCGGGCTGATCTTCACCCTGCAGCAGTTCGACCTGTTCGCGGCCATCACCTCCGGCGGGCCGAACAATTCCTCCAACGTCACCCAGTACTGGGCGTGGGACCTGTCGTTCCGACAGTATGATTTTGCGCAGGGCGCGACCATTTCTGTCGTCATGATCGTGTTCGTGATGATCGCGGCCATCGTCTATGTGCGTTCGACACGACATGAGGTGCGCGGATGAGCGAAGCGTCGAAACACCGCCTGATGCTGGCGATCGCCTGCATCCTCGCGGCGATCTATCTCTTTCCGCTCTACTGGATGTACGTGACCTCGCTGAAAAGCGGGTCCGCCATGTTCGCGACCCCGCCGGGCCTCTTCCCTAGTGATCCGCAATGGAGCGTCTATACCTATGTCTGGGAAACCCGCGACATGGGCCGCTACATGTGGAATTCGCTGGTGATCGCGGCAGGGTCCGTCGCTCTCATCATCTTTTTGGGCACTGGCTGCGCCTATGTGCTTGCACGCTATCGCAACCGCTGGGTCGATGTCGGCCTGTTTCTCATCCTCATGCTGCAGGTCCTTCCGGCGTCACTTTTGATCACGCCGATCTTCGTCGGTTTCTCGCAGCTGGGCCTTCTCTCCACGCCGCGCACGGCGGTCATCATCGCGATTGCCGCAAAAAGCATGCCCTTTTACGTCGTGCTCGTCCGCTCCACCTTCATGAGCGTGCCGATGGAGTTGGAAGAGGCCGCGCTCGTCGATGGGAACTCGCGCATCGGGGCTTTCTTTAACATCGTGCTGCCGCTCGCCCGCAACGGCATCCTCGTCAGCGGCATCCTCATCTTCATGCAGGCCTTCGGCGAGTTCGTTTATTCCAAGTCGATGATCCAGAACATCGAGCTGCAACCGGCCAGCGTCGGGCTCAATTCCTTCATGGGGCCGAACACAAACGAGTGGAACAACATCCTGGCCTATGCCTCGATGTATGTGACGCCGATCCTCGCCATCTTCGTCCTGCTTCAGCGCCGCATCGTCTCCGGCCTCACCTCGGGAGCCCTCAAATGAGCAACCAGACCGAACTGCAGATCGAGTTGACAGGCGTCAACAAGCATTACGGCGCCTATCATGCCCTGAAGAATATCGACCTGCGCATCGCCAAGGGGTCGTTCGTCGCACTCGTCGGGCCATCCGGCTGCGGCAAGTCCACCCTGCTGCGCTCGATGGCCGGGCTGGAGACGATCACCAGCGGCGATCTCGTCATCGCCGGCGAGCGGATGAACGCCGTCCCGCCGCGCAAGCGGGATCTGGCCATGGTGTTCCAGTCCTATGCGCTCTATCCGCACATGACGGTGGAAGAGAACCTGACCTACAGCCTGCGCATCCGCGGCGTGAAGAAGGCCGAGGCCAAGAAGGCAGCCGAAGAGGTGGCGGCGACGACTGGACTCTCCGGCTTGATGGCGCGCTACCCGCGCGAGCTTTCCGGCGGCCAGCGCCAGCGCGTCGCCATGAGCCGCGCCATCATCCGGCATCCCAAGGCGTTCCTGTTCGACGAGCCACTGTCCAATCTGGATGCCGCGCTGCGCGTCCATATGCGCAAGGAGATCCGCGCGCTGCACGACCGGCTGGGTGCCACCTCCGTCTATGTCACGCACGACCAGATCGAGGCGATGACCATGGCCGACCACGTCGTCGTCATGCGCCAGGGCATCATCGAGCAGCAGGGCGCGCCGCTCGATCTCTACGATCGTCCGGTCAACCGTTTCGTCGCCGGCTTCATCGGCTCGCCCGCCATGAACTTCGTACCGGCGGTTGCCGCTGACGATGGGCGTTCGATCATTCTTCCGTTCGGGGAAGGACAGCACCTTCCGGTCAACCGCCCGGTGCCCCGTGGGCGCTCACTGATCGCGGGTCTGAGACCCGAGCATCTCGTCATCGATACCACCGGCGCCGGGCCGATCCACCTCGATGTCGCGACGGTCGAGAGTACGGGATCGAACAGCTATATCGCCACGAACAGCAAGCCGGAAATCGTTCTGGTCACCAACGGGCGCAGTCCCGTAGGTGTCGGAAGCAGGATCTCGATCGGTATAGCCCCCGAACATATCCACCTTTTCGATGCGGAGACCGAGGCGAGGATAGCGACGGAGTGTTGATATCCTCGCGGGAAGGCGCAGCGTTCGACCGTGATAGGGAGGAGCGGCATATTGGTATCGACGCGGTCTTCAGAAAAGGCAGAGGCGCGAAGATGATCTCACAGGATCACGATCTTCCGCTTATCTTCAACCCTTCCGCCTTCCCCGGTCTACGCTGGTCCGCATGTCCCATTCCTCCGGCGTCTGCGTCTTGACGTCGAACTGATCCCGGGTCCGCGTATAGGTATGGCCGCCCATGCGGCCGACGGCGTCCATCATTTGCTGGTCGATATGCAGGTTGGCCGGGTTGACCGCGTCGCTGCGGACGTAGACGCCGACGACTTCGCCGAGGATGATCTCGCGGGCCGGGCCGACCTGGAGGGTCGTGTGGCGGCGGCATTCCAGCGCTGCGGGTGCTGCGAGGATACGGGGGCTGCGGACCATGTTGCCGGGCACGGTGTCGAGCCCGGCTTCGTCGAGCTCATCGACCTCGGGACCGAACTTGATGGCGCAGATTTCCATCTGGGCAACGAGCGCATCATCGCAGATATGGACCGTGAATTCGCCGGTTTCGCGGATGTTGCGGGCAGTGTCCTTGAAGCGCATGTCGGAATAGTTCTCGACGCCGATGGCGACGATGGCTGGATCATGGGTTAGAACGTTGAAGAAGCTGAACGGCCCGGCATTCGGCCGGCCCGCCTTGTTCACCGTCGTCACCAGCGCAATCGGCCGCGGGATGACCGTCCCGATGAGGATCTTGTAGCGCTCGCGCTCGGTGAGTTTGGCGAAATCAAAATGCGTATGGACTTTGTTGTTGGTCATGTCAGGCGTCCGTGGCAATGCGATGGGTTTCGAGCGGTGTGTGGCGGCTGAGGTTCTCGAAGCCCTCCTTGGTCACGACATACATGTCGCCGATGTTGCAGCCCGCGGACAAAGGCTCCAGCCATTGCGTATGCATCACGAACACCATCCCCTCCTCCAGCCTGTCGTAATTGTGGGAGGAGATGTTGAAGCTGTTCTGCCCGCCTGCCATGCCGACGGAGTGGCCGAGGTTGGGGTTATGCGGCCCCTCGGTCGCCGGGTAGAGGTGCATGAGCGTGCGGCCCTGCGCCTCCCAATCGATATTCTTCACATATTGCCGGGGAACGAGGCGGGCGCTGCCATCCTCCATCGGCGCCCAGTTATAGGGCATGCCACGGGCCTCGGGTGAGGACAGCATGCCGCGCTCGATCATCGGCTCGAAGGCGGCATTGTTGACGTCGCGCATCAGGGCGCCGGACCGGATCAGCTTTTCTGCGCGTTTCACGCCGTCGGTGCAGGCGGCCAGCACCTCTTCCTGGCGGCTGGTGATGTCGCCGACCGCGATCATGCGGGCCGTCTGGGCGGTGTATCCGCGATAGGTGACGTTGGAAATGTAGAGGTTGATGAGGTCGCCGGGGCGGACGATGTGGCCGTAGGGCTTGCCGCAATGGGTGCCGAATTCGTTGATGCCGATCTGGTATCCGTCACCCGTTTCGCCGCCGAGCGACATCTGCGCGACGCTGAAGGCCGCGTAGATTTCGTGGTCGGTGACACCGGGTCTGGCGACATGATAGGCGGCCTGGGTGCCGATGCTGACCAGTTGCGCTGCGGCGCGAAACATCTCGATCTCGCGCGGCGAGCGGACTTTCTGCAGGCGGTCGAGGATGGGGTTGTCGGCAACGAACTTCGCTTTGGGCAGAAGCTCCTCCAGCCCGGCCCAAAAGGTGAGCGACGTCCGGTCGCCAATGCGGCCGATCTGGCCCTTGGCGAGGCCGAGATTGCCAAGCAGTTCCGCGCATTTCTCCGCGGTCTTGATGACGCTGTCGCCCGGACGATCGGCATATTCCCGGCCGATGGGGCCGATCTGCCAGATGTCCTCAACGAGCACGGGTTCGCCGCCGGGCGGCAGGAGCACGGACTGGGTGAAAAAGGACAGAAGCGTCAGCGGCTTGTCTTCGTCCGTCGGGATGATCAGCACGCCTTCGCGCATCCAGTCGCAGATGTAGCGGAGATAGGCATTCGACGTGTGGAACCAGCCGACGCCGCCGGTGTGGACGATGATTGCGTCGTGCCCGGCTTCAACGGCCTGCCGGCGGATGCGGCGCAGGCGCTCCTCGAACTCTTCGACGGGCAGCGGCAGGGGCGCTGAAAAATCGAAGTCGGGCGCGAAGTCCGCAAGCAGCGATCCGATGCGGTAGGCGCCTGTCTGGGTCGGACGCATGTTCATGAGCAATTTCCTTGGACGTTTGGCAAAGTTTGAAAAGGGTGGGTTAGGCCTGTCTCTGTGGCGCGAGCACGCGCCGTGCGACGAGCATCACCAAGAGGGTCAGGCCGATGAGGATGCCGGAGATGGCGGCGACGCGGACGTCGAGAGACTCCTCGATCAGGGCGAACATGCGCAACGGCAGCACCGTCGTCTGCGCATCGGCAAGGAAGAGCGAGACCGAGACATTGTCGAGCGACTGGATGAAGACGAGGAAGGCACCGGCGAGAATGCCTGGCATCAGAAGCGGGATCGTCACCCGGCGCAACGTTGTGAACCAGGACGCACCCATCACGGTCGAGGCCTCCGCCAGCGACGGGTTGAGCCCTTGCGCCACGACGGATGCGGCGCGGTACATCAGGGGCCCGAACACCACGACATGGCCGGTGACCGTCAGCCAGAGCGAGGGCTGGAGACCGACGAAGTTCGCGACGATGAGGGCCGCCAGACCATAGACGAGGCTCGGGAGAACGAGCGGCGCCAGAAGCAGCGGCTCGATGGTGCCGACCGTGCTGCGCCGCATCCGCGTCATGCCGATGGTGGCGGGTACGGCGAAGAGGAGCGCGCCGAGCACGGCAAGACCCGCGATCTTCAGCGAGTTCCAGGCAGCGGCATGTTCGGTCGCCGAGCGGACCGGGTCGAGCAGGGCCTCGTACCAGCGGAACGAAAAACCTTCCGGCGGGTATTTGAGCGTCTGTCCCGAGGTGAACGACATCGTCAGCGCTATGACAATGGGGGCGACGAGATAGACGACGCAGAGGCTGCCGAAGCCGAAGACGAACACCTTGTAGAGGAGTGCCGGAACCGGATTTTCCTTCATGTCACGCATGGCCGACCAGCCTCCTGTGGCGGGAAATCATCGTCATGGCGACCAGAAGGCAGCCGGTGGAAATAAGCAGGACGACCGCGATGGCAGAGGCAAGCGGCCAGTCGAACAGGGTGCCGACCTCACGGTAGATGAGCTGCGGCACGTAGACATTGCGCGCGCCGCCGATGACGGCCTGCGTGACGAAGGAGCTGCTGGTGCTGGCAAAGACCAGGATCCACCCGGCGAGCAGCCCCGGCAGCATCAGGGGCAGAAGCACGGTGACGAGAATGCGCCAAGGACCGGCGCCCGAAACCTGCGCGGCTTCGGTGAACTGCACAGGCGTGCGCGAGAGGATGGCGATCAGCGGCAGGATAATCAGCGGCAGGTCGATCTGGCACATCGCCATCAGAAGTCCGAACTCCGTGAACATCAGGCTGATCGGACTGCCGGTCAGCCCCAGCGCCATCAAGGTTTCACTGATCGGCCCCTGCCGGCCGAGAATGACGATCCAGGCGAAGGTGCGCACGACATTGCTGGTGAGCATGGGGATGAGGGTGAGGAAGATGATGACCTGGCGGGCGGTGCGGCCGCTGTGCCAGTAGAGCAGCGCGATGGGCACGCCGAGCAAGGTCGTGCCCACCACCGTTTCCAGCCCGAGTCTCGCCGTGGAGACGAGCACCCGGAAATTGAACGCATCGCCGAAGAAGCGACCGTAATGTTCGACGGTCGCACCGCCTGGCCCGGAGAAACTGAAGCCCACGAGGACGGCGAGCGGCGTCGCGAAGAACGCCACCGATAGCAGGAGCATCGGCACGACATAGGGAAAACCGCTCGCCTTCATGATCTTCGATCCTCAGCCGGCAACGAGGGCGTCGAACGTGCGGATCCACGCCGCACGGTTCTTGTTGATCGCCGCCCAGTCCGGGTAGACCATCTTGGAAAGCTGATCGCGGGTGACGTAGGCTTCGATGCCCGGTGTCAGCGCGACCTCCTTGTTGGTCGGGAACATCTCGGTCGGCGGCATCTTCAGGATGTCCTGCGCGGCCTTGGAGATCGCGGCATCCATGTAGGCATAGGCCGCATCGAGGTTCTTCGCGCCCTTGGTCAGGTGGATGTTGACGGGGGCTGCCGGCGAGCCGGTCTCCGGCTGCACGAATTCGGCGTTCATGCCGAGCGACTTCAGCCGCGCGACATTGCCGGTCGAGCACATGAACACGGCGATCTCGCCCTGCTGGAACAGCGTCATCTGGTGATTGGTGCTGTCGACCACGCCCTGCAGCTGCTCCGGATGGTCCTTGAACAGCTTGAACACGGCATCCATGTCGTTCGGACCGGAACCGAAGATTTTCGCCATCTCGGTATAGGCCATGACGGCGGTGTTGGAGGCAAAGCCGGTCCAAGACACCTTGCCCTGATAGGCCGGGTTCTCGAACAGGTCGCGATAGCCCTTGGGGCGCGGCACCATGTCCGGGTTGTAGGCGATACCGTTGACCTCGATGGTGACCGTTGGGCCGTATTCGCCCTGGAAGGCGGGGTCGAGCATGTTCCAGTTCTTCAACCGGCTGGGATCGATCTTCTGGATCAGGTCGTTCTCGATGGCTGTGGCCATCTGGCCGGGCGACATCAGGAGCGTGTCGTAGGGCGGATTGCCGGGGCTCGCCATGACCTTGGCGAGCTGGTCCTGCGCCATGGCCGGGGCAACCGTCAGCCCGAAGCCTTCCGCCTCGAGGATTGGCGTCAGCGCCTTGCGGTAGCCGTCCTCCCAGTTACCGGGGAAGGTCGCGGCGATCGCCGTGCCGCCGGCAGCGCGCACGGAGAATGGCAATGCTGCCGATGCGGCAACGCCGGCTGCAAGCATGCCGAAATGGCGACGGCTGAGTTTGAAGTCATGCATGATGTTCACCTCTGTTGATTAGTGTTCTGACGACGGGATGGTTTCCGGAATGGCCGGAAAGACGTGACACCTTGCGGTGTCGATCTCGGCGAAGAGCGTCATCCCCGGCTCGGGAATGACGGTGGCGGGGCCGCGCACTTCGGCGGCGCGAAGGCCGGAGCCGTCAGTGAGCACCATGTCGTGGACCAGCGACGGCCCGAGCGGCACGGAAACGGTGACGGTTGCGGGAAGCGTGTTCTCGCCCGGCTGCGACGACAGGCGCACCTCTTCCGGGCGGACGGTGACCGTGACCCTGGAGCCGACGGTGAAGTTCAGGCGGCGCGGCAGGCGGAGCGACGAACCGTTTTCGAGAACGATCCCGGTGCTTGCGGCCTCCAGCGCGGCAACCGTGCCGTGCAGCATGTTGGCCTGGCCGATGAAAGTGTTCACGAACAGGGTTTTTGGCCTATCGTAGACGGCCATCGGCGTGTCGATCTGCTCGACATTGCCCTTGTTCATCAGCACCAGACGGTTGGCGAGGCTCTGCGCCTCTTCCTGGTCGTGGGTGACGATGAGCGTTGTGATGCCGAGCGTCTTCTGCAGGTGCAGAAGCTCGACCTGCAGGTCGAAGCGCAGCGCCCGGTCGAGCGCGCCGAAGGGCTCATCGAGCAGCAGCAGAGAGGGTCTTGCCGCAATGGCGCGCGCCACGGCCACACGTTGTTGCTGCCCGCCCGAAAGTTCGCGCGGCAACCGGTTGCCGTAGCCATCGAGGCGAACAAGTGCCAGCATCTCTTCGACGCGCGCCTTGCGCTCGACGCGCGGTACCTTCTGGCAGGCCAGGGGATAGGCGATGTTTTCCGAAACTGTGAGATGCGGGAAGAGCGCATAGTTCTGGAAGACCATGCCGATGCCGCGCGAGCGCGCCGAGATATGGGCGAGATCGTCATCGCCGAGAATGATCTTGCCGGCCTTCGGCTGGATGAGCCCGGCAATGGCGCGCAGCACCGTCGATTTGCCGCAGCCGCTCGGACCTAGCAGCGCGACGATCTCGCCCGCCTCGACATCGAAGGAAATGTCGCTCACGGCGTTCTGGCCACCATAGCTGTGGGTGACCCCGCGAACGCTGAGCCGCTTGCGATCTGCCATTGTTGCGATGTCCGGCATCGGGCTTCCCTGTTCTGGCGTTGCGACGATCGACAGCCCGTTCCGCGTCACCGTGGGGCGTGAAGGCGTTTGCGGCGGGCGTGGTGCTTCGATCGTGTTCATGCAAAGGCTGCTGCAAGAGGTGTGCCAAACACGGCAAACGCCAGAGGAAATCTTGTATCCAACTCATTTTAATACGATATTTATGATTTACATAGTTTCGCATATTTATTCGTAATTAAAATATCAAAGATCAATTTAAATGCATATGGGCATCATTTGACCGTTATTGTGTATTTTATAAGCATTTCGATACCTGCCTGAACCGGGCGCAATCATCCGCTGTCCCTTTAAAACCGCGCGTGGACGTTACATGGCAGATGCGCCAGTTCCCTCCATGGATGAACATTGTCTGGCCTCCTGCCTTCAAAAACGCGCTGACGATCAAAAAACGAGCAGCGTCTGTGCGAATTTTTATTCGCATATACTTTCGTAGATTTTGCCGATTGCACGATACAATAAAATAATTGATTTTATTTCAGTCTCTTACCAGTTCATATAAAAAGTTGGCATGGCATTTGCTTCGATGATTTCGAGACTTAACAATCGGAATCGTCAAAGGGCATCCCATGAAAAACGTGCAGACACTTATGAAGGCAGGCCTGGCATGCGTGGTGATGTCGCTTTCGGCAGCATCCGCGCTGGCTGCGGAAGGCGCAGCCGTAAAGATGGTACCGGAGACGGACATCGCGAAACTGCCGGGCGTCGCCCTTTCGCAAACACTGGCCGACGGCCTGCCGGTGGGCATCAAGAAGGCTGGCGTTCTCAAGGTCGCGACCGACCTCACCCCGCCGATCAGCTTCCACAGTGACGAAGGCAAGCTGGTGGGCATCGATGCCGATCTCGCGGCGGCCCTCGGTGTCATCCTCGGCGTCGAGATCCAGATGACGGATGTGGGCGCCGGTGCGGCGATCGTGCCCTCGATCCTGTCGAAGCGCTTCGACATCTCGATTTCCGGCATCAACGACGATCCGGAACTGCAGAAGCAGGTCGATGTCATCGACTATATGTTCGACGCGACGACGATCATGACGATCAAGGACAACCCGCTCGGCATCAAGGACATGGGCGATCTCTGCGGCAAGAAGGTCGCGGTTCCCGTCGGCACCTTCCAGGGCAAGCTGGTCGAGGCCGCCTCCGCGAAATGCGCGACGCCGATCGACATCATGTCCATACCGAAAATGCCGGACGTTCTGCAGGCCGTGCGCACCGGCCGGGCGGATGCGACCGTGAACGGCTATGCCACGAGCGTCTACACGACGGCAAACCAGACCGGCAAAGGCAAGGGCCTGCAGGCACTGCCGGATGTCCGGCTGGCCGTCGGTTATCTCGGCATGCTCACGTCCAAAGACAATCCGGAGCTGCGCGACACGGTCGTCGCGGCCCTGCAACAGATGGTCGACAGCGGCGCCTACCAGTCCATCATGACGAAGTGGGGCCTCGGACCGCTCGCGGTGAAGACCGTCAAGGTTAATGACGCCGCAAACATGCCGGTGGAATGAGCCCATGTCCCTGTTTGCGGCTCCCCCCATCTCCCTTCACCTCGCACCCCCGGCCGGCAGGTCGATCCGGTGGGGGCAGCTTCTGACAGGGACCGGCGCGATCCTCGTGCTGGCCGTCTTCGCGATGATCGTGGCCCAGAGCCAGAGCATCCAGTGGGCTGAAATCCCACGCTATCTCGTTCACCCCTCGATTTTGCGGGGGGTGGTGCTGACCCTGCAGCTCACGGCGGGTGCGATGATCTTCGGCATCGCGCTCGGCTGCATCCTAGCGCTGATGGCAACTTCCAAAAATCTCGTTCTGAAGGTCATCGCCGCGGCATTCGTCTGGTGGTTCCGGGGCGTGCCGCTGATCGTGCAGATCTTTTTCTGGTTCAATATCGCCCTCTTCATTCCGCAGGTCGGGATCGGCGACTACAGCATATCTATCAACGATCTGGTCACTCCGGCCTTCGCCGGCTTCCTGGCGCTCGGCCTGCATGAAGCCGCGAACATGTCGGAGATCATCCGCGCAGGACTGGTCGCTGTCGATAAGGGTCAACGCGAGGCGGCAACCGCCCTCGGGCTGAAGCCGCGGCAGACGTTCCAGACCGTCATCCTGCCGCAGGCGGCGCGCCTTATCGTGCCGCCGACCGGCAATCAGGCGATCGGCATGCTGAAGGCGAGCGCCATCGTCTCCGTCATCGGCATGCAGGACCTGCTGACGCAGGCGCAGGCGATCTACGCCCGCAACTTCCTCGTCATCGAACTCCTGTTCGTCGCCTCCATCTGGTACCTCGCCATCACCACTGTCGCCTCGGTCGGTCAGCACTATCTTGAAAAAAGCCTCCAGCCGAAGAACCGAAGCGCGACGACCGCGCCGGCACGGGCGTGATCCCCTTACCCACCTCACCCATAAGACGCCACCAAAGCGCGTCGCATCCGGAAACACGAAAAGGACGTTCGACATGAAACTCGGAATCGACAGCATCAAGCTGCCCCAATCGAAGACGCGCGGACCGCTTGCCAGCCTCGACCACGTGAAGGAGCTGGGACTTGCCGGCATCTTCTTCAGCACCGCGCTGGACATGAGCCCGACGCTCGACCCCGGCGCCCTCCGCGACATCCGCGCCAAGGCCGACGATCTCGGCCTCTACCTCGAAAGCGGCATCGGCAAGATCAACCCTTATTGCAGCGCGGAGGAGCCAGCCCTTCGGGCAGCCGGCGGTGGCGATATCATCGCCGGCTTCACCCGCATGATCGAGTCGAGCGCCGCCATCGGCTGCCTGGAACTCTGGGTCGCACCGGGCAATTTCAAGTCCGAATATCGCGGCCGGCTGGCGAAC
Organism: Ferranicluibacter rubi; assembly: GCF_011603255.1. Classification (GTDB taxonomy): domain Bacteria; phylum Pseudomonadota; class Alphaproteobacteria; order Rhizobiales; family Rhizobiaceae; genus Ferranicluibacter; species Ferranicluibacter rubi. Next base: position 271,221 of record NZ_JAANCM010000003.1, read on the forward strand.
GACCGCTTTCGCACGGATGTGACTTGGCAGGACCAGCTGGACGGGATGGAAAAGGTGTTGCGGAAGCTGGCGCCGGTCGCCCGTGCCCATGGCGCGCACATGAACATCGAGACCCATGACGAGATCACGTCGTTTGAAATCCTGCGCCTGATCGAGAAAGTCGGCGAGGACTGCGTCGGCGTGGTGTTCGATACGGGGAACGGCCTGCAGCGCGGCGAGCATCCGGTCTTCGCCGCCCGCCGCCTCGCCCCGTATATCCGCCAGACGCACATCAAGGATGCCTATGTCGGGCGGGCGCCCGGCGGCCTCGATTTCCAGACCCGCCCCTGCGGCGGCGGCATCGTCGATTTCGCCACCATCCTGCCGATCCTCGCCGACGCCAACCCGGCCCTCAACCTCTCGCTCGAAGTCGCCCAATCGGTCGAGGACAAGCCGCGCCGCGCCAATCCGCGCCAGTGCATCGAGATCGACGACCCGATCTGGCGCGCCGGCCATCCCGACCTGACAGAGGACGAGCTCGCTGCCTACATGGCGATGGTGGATGCCTACGAAGTACGGGTAAAGTCGGGCGCCGTGCCGGACTGGGAGGCCTATGAAGCCAGCCGATACGGCTATCCGACCTATGAAAACCAGTCCTATGGGTTCAATGCCGCGATCGCCTTTATCCAGCAGTCGGCCGACCACATCCGCTCGATCTGCCGCGACAAGGGCATCGCCCTTGCCTCCCCCGAGGCGAAGCAGCAAGCGGCTTGATTGTCGATCCGGGTGTCGGGCCCGCAAACGGCATCCGACACCCGGAGCGATCCTTTGGATTGTGCGATATGCGCAGGAACATTCTTATGGAAAGTATTACGACATAGGGATATCTGGAACGAAGGGCGACCGTCGTTCGGAAGCCATACAGACGTGATGTGGAGACGCCCATGAGAAAGCCGCGCCGGCAAAATACGAAAGCCCCGTCGGGCACCAGCGGCGCTGTGGAAACGGCGGATACCGGCAATGACGACGTCTCGGAGCGCATCCGTAACACGCTGGCCGCCGCCATCGGCGAAGGCGCGCTGAAGCCCGGCACCAAGATTCTCGAGGAAGCGATCGCCGAGCATTTCGGCGTTAGCCGCACTGTCGTACGCGGAGCGCTCGGCGTGCTCGAAAGCGACCATCTTCTGGAGCGCAAACGCAACCGCGGAACCTTCGTCGCCGAGCCGAGCATCGAACAGGCGAAGAGCCTCTTCGAAGCTCGCCGCAAGCTGGAGCACCTTCTCCTCGACCTCGTCATCGCGCGCGCGACGACGGAGGAGCTGGATGCCCTGCAGACGCTGACGGACGAGGAAGAGCACATCCACCATCACGGCGACGAGAAGTCGAAGACCGTACTTTCCGGCAAGTTCCACATCGTGCTGGCGGAGCTTGCCGGCAACCCGGTCCTGACCGAAATGCTCGCCAAGATCGTCGCCCGCCTCTCCCTCGTCATGTCGCTCTACGAGGAAGAGCGCAAGGACGACTGCGGCGCCGACCACCACCGCCTCATCGTCGCCGCCCTGAAGGCCAAGGACCTGCGCAAAGCCCAGGACCTCATGGACCACCACCTCGCCGACATCGAAGCGCGCGTGCGACTGACCGAGGGACAGGGCGACCGGCATACGTTTCTGGCTGTGCTGGAAAGCTTTTCGTAAGCGCCCAAGCGCCTTGGCCAAAATAGCAAAACACAGGGCGCATCGGCTGCGCCCTGTGTTTTAAGCTTATCGGCATTTAGTTCAGGGAATGGGCTCGAACTTCAGCTCGCTGAGCGGCACGACCTTGTCGTTGCGGACGATCTTGTATTCCGTGTTCGGGCCGAGCCATTTGTCCCAGATCTTGCCGAGTTCGCCCGACGTGTCGAGCTTGCGAAGCACTTCGTTGATCTTGGCGGTCAGCGCGGGCTGATCCTTCTGCATGCCGACGCCGATGGGCTGGAAGATCATCGGATCCGGGATCATGCGCATCTTCTTGCCCTGGGTCTGGGACTGGTTGACGAACTTCGTCGTCGTCATGGTGTTGGCGACCATGCCGCGCGCTTTGCCCTGCTGAACGGCGAGATAGGCCGATGCCGTATCCTGGAAGGTCAGCGGCGTGGACTTGTTGAGCTTGATCGACATTTCCGAGGTCGAGCCCTTGGTGGAGGCAATGCGCTGGCCTTCGAAGTCGGCCTTCGTCTTGCCCGGATCTGCATCGGGAACGATCAGCATTTCCTTGGCGAGGTAATAGGGGTCGCTGAACTGGATCTGCTCGGCGCGGCTGAGCGTGTAGGCAAGGTTTGCAACGGTGATGTCGACGCGGCCGAGCTTGACTTCCGGCACGCGCGCTTCGACGGAGACAGGCTTCACTTCGGCCTTGACGCCGAGTTCCGTGGCGATGGCATTGCAGAGGTCGACGTCGAAGCCGGCCATTTCGCGGGTCTTCGGATCCGGCGAGGCGAAAGGCGGAACGTCGGCAAAGGTCGCACAACGCAGGGTCTTTGCAGACAGGATATCGGCGAGCTGATCGGCTTTCGCAGGGGTGGCTAGAGCCGTCGCTGCCAAAGCGAGGCCGAGTGTGATGCGTGTCAGGGTCATGCTGTTCTCCTTTGATTATTATGGGTAGAAAGTGACGTCCGTCAGTGCCGCAGGTCGGCAAGGAAGCGCTGGGCGCGCGGATGGCGGGGATGGGTGAAGAACTCTTCGGGCGTTGCCTTTTCGATGATCTCGCCGGCATCGATGAACCAGATCCGGTCTGCGACATCGCGCGCAAAGCCCATCTCGTGGGTGACGCACAGCATGGTCATGCCGTCTTTGGCGAGGCTCTTCATGACCGCGAGCACTTCGCCGACCATCTCCGGATCGAGCGCGCTTGTCGGCTCGTCGAACAGCATCACCGGGGGCTCCATCGCCAGGGCGCGGGCAATGGCGACGCGCTGCTGCTGGCCGCCGGAAAGCTGGCCCGGATAGGCAGTCGCCTTGTCGGCAAGGCCGACGCGGTCGAGCAGCAGCAAGGCCTTGTCATGGGCGACATCACGAGAGACGCCCTTCACCCGGATCGGCGACATCGAGACATTGTCGACCACGGAGAGGTGCGGAAAGAGGTTGAAGCTCTGGAAGACGAAGCCGATGCGGCTGCGCAAACGGTTGAGGTCCCGCGTTTTCATCGGCGCGTGAATGTTCTGGCCGTCGAAGGTGATCGCGCCGCTGTTGATCTCCTCCAGCCGGTTGATCGTACGGATCAGCGTCGATTTGCCGGAGCCCGAGGGGCCGCAGATGACGACGACTTCGCCGCGCGCCACTTCGACGTCGATGCCCTTGAGCACCTCATAGGTGCCGTATGTCTTGGAGACTCCGGCGATCCGGATGGCCGTCGGATCCTGTCCATTTTGCGGGCCTGTTCGATCGAGGCTTGTCATGGCTGCTCCGTTGCGATTTTGACCGGCGGCGCAACCACGGGAGCGGTGCGGCCTGCGGACAGACCGGCACGCCTGCGGGTGATGCGGCGTTCGAGACGATGGGTGGCGTGGGTCAGGCTCCAGCAGATCACGTAGTAGATCACGGCCAGAATGAGGAAGACCTGGAAGGGCTGCGTCAGAAGCTGGTTGTTCACCTGGCTCGCCGCAAAGGTCAGGTCGGGAACGTTGATGACGTAGCCGAGCGTCGTATCCTTGATGGTGGACACAAAGGTGGAGAGGATGCTCGGGATCATATTGTAGAGCGCCTGTGGCAGAATGACGAAGCGCATGGCGCCGAGGTAGCTGTGACCCAGCGCCTTCGCCGCATCCATCTGCCCGTGGCTGAGAGCGACGATGCCGCCGCGCACGACTTCGCTGAGGAAGGCGCCTTGGTAGATGACGAGCGTGGTCAGCATGGTGACGAAGCTCGGCACGTCGGCGCCGGTCATCAGCGGCACGAGGAAGTAGCTCCACAGGATCAGCATCAGCAGCGGTACGCCGCGCGTGACATAGACCAGCACGGTGACGGGCCAGCGCAGCAGCCGCCATTTGGAAAGCCGGGCGAGCGCCATAAGAATGCTGACGGGAAAGGCGAGCGCGATGCTGAGCGCCGACAGGATCAGCGTATTTGCAAGACCGCCCAGCGGGCCGTTCGGGTACTGCCCGATAAGCAGCAGCAGCCAGTAGTCCTGAAAGATCGTGACGATATCGGTGATCATGCGCGCGCCCTCCGTGAGACGTCGGTGCGCATGGTCACCACGGCGCCGGCCGCCATGATCAGCAGGGTGAAGGCCAGGTAGAGCACGGTTCCGATCACGTAGATCTCGAAGGTGCGGAAACTCAGGTTCTCGACCTCCTTCACCGCATGCGTCAGCTCGGACGCGCCGATGACGATGCCGAGACTGCTGTTCTTAAACAGGGAAACGCTGTGGTTGATCAGCGGCGGCAGGGCGTTGCGAACCCCCTGCGGCATCAGCACGTAGCGCATGGCCGAGAGATAACCGTGGCCGAGCGCGCGCGCCGCCTCCATCTGCCCGACGCTAACGGAGCGAAGACCGGAGCGCAGATCCTCGCTGAAATACGCCGCCTGGCACAGCCCAAGCCCCACCACGGCAAAGATCGCCTCGGCATTGTGGTTCGACAGCCAGAAGGTCAGCCAGTCCGGCAGCAGCGTGAAGATGCCGAAATACCAGAGCATCAGCTGCACCAGCGTCGGCACATTGCGGTGATAGGAGACATAGGCCGAAACGAAGGCGTTGCCGAAGCGGCCGGGCGAAAAGCGCAGCGCCAGCAGCAGCACGGCGAGCGTCATTGCCAATACCCAGGAGCCGATGGCGATCACGAAGGTCATCTTGATGCCTTCGATCAGCATCGCGACATAGTCCGGATTGGACAGGATCGCCGTAATATCGAACCCGCTCACGGCTTATTGTCCGACGCAGGCGCCTTGGGACGCACCGTTTCCGGACGCGCGGTCTGCAGGCCACCCATGACCTGAAGCGTCGGCGTGATTTCCATGTGGCCGATATTGACGGCGATGGGGGCAGCGATAGCAAAGGCGATGGCATCGGCGATATCGGAGGCTTCCGGCAGTTCGAAGCCGTCGATGAAGCGCTCGCGGATGGACGGATCGTCGCCATGGACATGGGCGAAGATATCGGTCGCTACGCGTCCGGGGCAGATCTCGGTGACCCTGACGCGCTTGCCGAACGCATCGATGCGCAGCTGGTTGGACAGCATGCTCACCCCGGCCTTCGTTGCGTGATAGGAGGAGTTTCCGCCGAAGTTGTAGGCGCCCGCGATGGACGAGATGTTGATCACATGGCCATTGTCCCGCGCGACCATGCCCGGCACGACCATGCGGCAGAGATGCAGGACGGCGCGAAGGTTGACGTCGACCAGAAGATCGATGTCGGCTTCGTCGGCTTCCAGAAACTTCTTCGGCCTGTCGACGCCGGCATTGTTGACGAGAATGTCGAATTCGGTTTCGGCGGTCAGCCGGGCGAGCGCAGCGCGGTCCGTGACGTCGATGACATGCGGGATGCATCCCGTCTTCGCGGCAAGCGCCTTCAGCGGCTCGGCGCTGCGCGCCAGCGCATGCACCTCGATGTTCTCACGGCACAGCCGCTCCACGACGGCGGCGCCGATGCCCGACGAAGCGCCGGTGACAAGGGCTGTCCTGTAGTCGGAAAATGACATGTTTATTCCCCTTCACCGTCTGTTTTTTTCACAGTAACGAAACTGTCCGATGCTGAATAAGACCGATTATCTCTGGAGCAATAAGCAAGCCTTATGGTGATCATAAAATAAGCAGAGCGCTCCGGGCTACGCTTGCAAATGCAGCAGAATGTGCGTGCAATGCACAATGAGACGATCTGCTAAGTGATGGATTTGGCTTTGAAATATCAGGGCCGGATTGTAGAGTGGCGGCAAGTGGGGCGATCTGTGGGCAGAACGTGGATATCAGGCGTTTAAAATCTTTCATCGTCATCGTGGATACCGGCAGCATCACGCGGGCAGCTGATATCCTTCACGTTGCCCAGCCGGCCCTCAGCCAGCAGCTGGCCTCGCTGGAGGAGCACTTTGGCCAGAAGCTGTTGCTGCGCAGCCAGCAGGGCGTGAGCATGACGGATGCGGGCCATGCCGTGTATCGCCATGCGCAAATTATCCTGCGGCAGATGGACCAGGCCCAGGCCGATGCCTCCGCCGCCGGCAATTCGCTTGCGGGGCGCGTATCCGTCGGCCTCGTGCCCTTCAGCAGTGCGGCGACGCTGTCGGTCGATCTGCTGGCGGAAACACGCAAGCGGCATCCCGGCATTCTCCTGCATCTGACGGAGAGCGTCGGGCAGACCTACAGCCAGATGATCATGACCGGCCGCCTGGAGATGGCGCTGATCCATGGCGTTGGACCGCTCAAGGGCGTGAAATTCGAGCCGATCCTCAGCGAGGAATTCTTCCTCGTCGCGCATCCGAACTTCGCCATCGAGGCGGACGAGAAGCCCATTGCCGTCGCGGCGCTGGACGGCCTGCCCTTGCTGATGCCGCCGGCCTACAACTTCGTGCGTCGCGCGGTCGATACTGCCTTTACCCGCAGCCGGGTCAATCTGAAGGTCGTGGGCGAGGTAGAGATCGTGCGCACACTGACCCGCGCCGTCAGCGCCGGTCTCGGCGCGACGATCATGCCGAAGGCGATTGCGGACCGGATCGTGACCGAGTCCGGCGAGCCGCTGGTCTGCCGCATGGTGACGCCGCGCATCGAGGAAACGCTGTCGCTCTGCGTGGCGGATGGGATGTCGCTGTCCGAGCCCGCAACGGCGGTGCGGGATATCCTGCTGGAACTCACCGCGCGGCTGAAACTGCCGCGCGGCTGACCTTCGGCATCAGCGAAGACCGTTTTAGCGGAGATCGGCGCAGAACTGCGAAAGCCGGGCGCAGGCTTCATCCAGCTTCTCCATGCTGGTGGCATAGGAGATGCGGAAAAACGGGCTCATGCCGTAGGCCGCACCCTGAACGGTCGCGACGTGATGTTCCTCGACCAGTGCCATGACGAAGTCGGTGTCCGTCTCGATTTTGCGGCCGCCCTTCGATGTCCTGCCGAGCAGGCCGGCGATGTTGGGGAAGATATAGAACGCGCCTTCCGGCTTGTGGCACCGGATACCGTCGATCTCCGCCAGTTTGCCGAGCACGAAATCGCGCCGCTGCTTATAGATGGCGGCGCGCTCCTTCAAGAGATCCTGCGGTCCGTCGAGCACAGCGACGGCTGCGGCCTGCACGACGGTCGCGGTGCCCCCGCCGTTCTGGCCGTTGACGTTGCTGATCGCCTTGATCAGATCCTTCGGACCACCGCAGAAGCCGAGCCGCCAACCGGTCATGGCATAGGCCTTGGATGCGCCGTTCATGGTCAGGACCCGGTCGTAAAGACGGGGCTCGACCTCGGCGATCGTGCAGAATTCGAAACCGTCATAGATCAGATGTTCGTAGATATCGTCGGTCATGATCCAGACGTCGGGATGGCGCAGCATCACCTCGGCGATCGCCTTCATTTCCTCCCGCGAGCAGGCAGCGCCTGTCGGATTGTTGGGGAAGTTGAGAAAGAGCCACTTGGTGCGGGGGGTGATCGCCGCTTCCAGATCCTCCGGCCGGATCTTGAACCCAGTCTGCTGCGGGCAGGCAACGGGCACCGGCACGGCGCCGGCAAAGCGGACGATATCGGCGTAGCTGATCCAGGACGGCGTGGGAATGACCACCTCGTCGCCGGGATTGCAGGTGGCGAGAATGGCGTTGAAGATCACCTGCTTGCCGCCGCCGCAGACGACGATCTGGCTGGCATCGTAGTCGAGATTGTTGTCGCGCTTGAACTTTCGCGAGATCGCAGCCTTCAGCGCCGGCGTCCCATCCATCGACGGGTACTTCGTGTCGCCCGCGAGCGCTGCGGCATGGGCCGCTTCGGTCGCGTGGGCGGGCGTCGGAAAATCCGGCTCGCCGGCCGACAGGCTGATGACGCCAATCCCTTGTGCTGCGAGATCGCGCGCGCGCTGGGTCATGGCGGCGGACGCGGAGATGGAAACGTGCTTGAGGCGGTCGGCAATGGCGGGCATCGGGGTTGCGCTTTCGGTCTTTGTGGTTGGGGTCCGGATCAGGATTCGACGATCTGAGACGCCGGGGCGATGGTCGCGCCGCTGGCCTCGATCTCGCTGCGGACGATCCGCGCGAGGTCGAGAGACCCGGGCGTATCGCTATGGACGAGGATGGAGCGTGCCGGCATGGCCAGCGTCGCGCCATCAATGGTGGTGACGGTGCCGTGCCGGAGGAACTGGCGAACGCGGGCGCGAAGCGCGTCCTCCTGCTTGATGACGGCGCCCGGCAGGCCGCGTGCAACCAGCTTGCCCTTCGCATCGTAGGCCCGGTCGGCAAGGAACAGCAGCAGCGTCTTCAGCCCGGCACGCGCGGCAGCTGTCGCGATGACGCTGTCCGGCATGGCAAAGACGATGAGGTTCGGATCGACGGTGCGGACGGCGTCCATGATAAGGTCGGCGAGCACGGGATCGCGATTGACCATATTGCCCATGGCAGCGTGGAAGCTGATATGCGCGACGGGCACGCCCTCCCCTTTCGCGACCGCCGTCAGTGCGCCGAGCTGATAGAGCATTTGCTGGCGCAGCTCGTCGTGCGACGAGGGAATCTCGCGGCGGCCGAAGCCGAGCCTGTCCGGCAGACCTGGATGCGCACCGACGCCGACGCCGTTCGCCTTGGCAAGCCGCACCATCCGCGCCATCGTTTCGGGATCGCCGGCATGAAAACCGCAGGCGATATTGGCGGAGGAAACGACCTGCATCAGGGCTTCGTCGTCGCACAGACTGTACGGACCGAAGCCCTCGCCCATATCGGAATTTATGTCGACCTTCACGGGTTTACCTCCTGTCATCGGCCTGCCATCGCCTTCAACGCCCGCCCGACTTGTCTCGCGGTGGTTTCGACGTCGCCGATATAGGTGGCAATCGCCTGGTCGAGCATCCGCGCCTCCGCATGCGTCGCGCGCACGAAGCGCAGACGGGTGCCGATACGCGCCTGGCCCAGCCGCCAGAGATCGGCCTCGACGATGCCGGCGATCTTCGGATATCCGCCCGCCGTATTGGCATCGCTCATCTGCACGATGGGCTCGCCGCCGGGCGGCACCTGAACGACACCTGCGACGATGCCGTGGGAGCGCATCTCGACCGGTTCCGTCAGACGGATGGGATTGCCCGAAAGGCGGTAGCCCGTCCGGTCGCTCTGCGCGGAGATCTTCCAGTCCTCGGTCCAGAATCGCTCGGCATCCGCCCCGAACAGATCGTGTTCGCCGGCCGGCAGCGCCCGGATCAGCAAGGCGCCGTTTTCGGCCACAGGGAAGAGAGACGCCATTTCGCGCAGGGGAGGCACCACGCCGAAGCCGCCCGCGGGGAGGACATCGGCAGCCGGAGACCCCAGCCGAAGCACGTCGCCCTTGCGCAGCGCGCGACCGTCATTGCCCCCGAATGCACCGCGCAATGAGGTGCTGCGCGAGCCCATGACCGGCGCGACATCGACGCCACCCTCGAAGGCCACATAGGCGCGGGCCGACGTTTTCGACGGCAGGATTTCAAGGATCTGGCCGGCGTCTGCAATCTGCATCCACCAGGGCGGAAGGGTTTCCCCGTCAAGCGCCGCGGAGCCGCCGCCTGTGACGGAGAACGCAGTATTCTGCTCAAAACGGATCCGCACGGGAAATGTCTGGAGTTCGACCGCCGCGGCTCCCGCATCGTTGCCGACCAGCAGATTGGCGATCGTCAATGCCAGCGGGTCCATCGCTCCGCTCACCGTGACGCCGATGTCGCGGTAGCCCGGCCGGCCGAGGTCCTGGATTGTGTTCAGCGGCCCGGTGTCGACGATCTCGATCACAGCTCGATCCTTTCAGGGAGAAAGCGCACGATATCGCCCGGCGCCATCAGGGCGGGCACCTCTGCTGCGGGGTCGAACATCGGCAGGTCGGCAAAGCCGATCGAATTCCAGCCATTCGGCCCGGTCAGAACGGCAACGCCCGTCTGCATGCCACCGATGGTGACGCAGCCCTTTTCCATCCGGAGAGACGGCACGGTCTTGCGCGGCATATGGAGGCGCGGATCGAGCCCATGCAGGTAGCCGAAGCCCGGCGCGCTACCAAGCGCAAACACCGTATAGGTGCCCTCATGGTGCAGCCGCACGACTTCCTTGTCGGCAAGGCCGCAAAGATCGCAGAGGGCTGCCAGATCGGTCGCATGCGCGCCGCCGTAATGCACGGGAATGTCGATCGTCTTGCCTTTGATGTCGATACTTTCGGCGCGTTCCCAGGCGTCGAGCAGCCTAGATATCACGCTGTCGGGGTCTTCCGGCACGGCCTTGAAAACAGCCAGCAGATTGGTCATGCCCGGCACGGTTTCGATCACGTCGGGCCACTGCCGCACGGTCTGCGTCAGCGCCCAGATCCGGCGTTGCGCGGCAAGGTCGAACTCGCCCGGCGCATCGAGCAGGAACGCCCGCGCGCCGATGGCCGAGATCTTGGGTCGCGACCGGATCAGCGGTCGGCTGGCAAGGGAGGTGGCTGCGCGGCTCATGGGTGTGCCTCGATGTCGAACAGGGGGTCGCCGAAGCCGACAAGGGTATCTGCAACGACAAGGCACCGCGTGACGGTGCAGGCTTTCGAGGCCCTGACGGGCACCAGCACCGGCCCGATGCGCAGGCAGGCAAGAATGTCTCCGGCACGAACGGTTCGCGGCAGTTCGCTCGGGATCGTATCGAGGTCGAAGATACCGGCCATTGGCGCGGTGATGATATCGGCTGCTGATGCATGGCCGGCATGGGGGCGCACCGTCGCGCGCGGGGTCTTCCCCTCTACGACCAGCCGCAGCGTGCGCGACGACTGCTCGATCTCGATGCCGTCCACGCCGGCGGCCGTCAGGGCGGCGGCAAGCGCGTCGAGGAGGGCGGGATCGGTGAAGTCCAGCTTGCTCATGCGGCGCTCCGCTGCTTCAACCATTTCTCGAGATAGTGAATGTCCGTGCCCCCGGCCGCAAAGCCGGCATCGTCGAACAGCGCGCGCAACAGCGGCAGGTTGGTGGCGATGCCGTCGATGCGCGTCTGGGCAAGCGCGCTACGCATGGCGGCAATGGCCTCCGTCCGGCTCGGCGCATGCACGATCAGCTTGCCGATCAGCGAGTCGTAATAGGGCGGCACCTTGTAGCCGGCATGGACATGCGTATCGACCCGGATACCGGGGCCGGATGGCAGGGCGATGCCGGTGATGGTGCCGGCTGCGGCCAGAAACGTTTCGGGGTCTTCCGCATTGATGCGGCATTCGAAGGCATGCCCTTCGGTCGCCACATCCCCCTGCCCCAGCGACAGCGGTTCGCCCTGCGCCACTCGGATCTGCGCCTGTACGATGTCGATGCCTGCCGTCATCTCGGTCACGGGATGCTCGACCTGAAGCCGGGTGTTCATCTCGATGAAGAAGAACTCCCCTTCCTCATAGAGAAACTCGAAGGTGCCGACGCCGCGATAGCCGATCAGCCGGCAGGCGGTGAGGCAGGCTTCGGCGACGGGGCCGATGCGTTCCGGCGCGATACCTGGCGCGGGGGCCTCCTCCACCACCTTCTGGTGGCGGCGCTGCATGGAGCAATCGCGGTGCCCGAGCCAGATGGCGTTGCCGTGCACGTCGCAAAGAACCTGTATTTCGATATGGCGCGGATGCTGGAGGAATTTCTCCATGTAGAGCGCCGGGCTGCCGAATGCCTGCCGCGCTTCCTCGCGGGTCAGCGACACCGCCTCCTGCAGATGTCCCGCCTCGTGCACCACGCGCATGCCGCGCCCGCCGCCGCCGCCGGCCGCCTTGACGATTACCGGATAGCCGATCTCGGCGGCAATGGCCTGGACTGCGGCCGGATCGTCCGGAAGGGCCGTATCGGGGCCAGGAACGCATGGGACACCGGCCGCCATCATCGCTGACTTCGCGGCGATCTTGTCGCCCATGGTCGAAATCGAGGCGGCGGTCGGGCCGATGAAGACCATCCCGGCCGTCTCGATAGCATTGGAAAAAGCAGCATTCTCGGACAGAAAGCCGTAACCTGGGTGAATGGCGCCGGCACCCGTCAGGCGCGCCGCCAGCAGGATCGCATCCTGATTGAGATAGCTCTTGCCGGCGCTTGCCGGGCCTATGCAAAGGAACCTGTCTGCCAGCGCACCGTATTGCGCGTCCCGGTCGGCCTGCGAGCAGATCATGACCGTCTTCAGGCCCAGATCCTTGCAGGCCCGGAGCACCCGCAGCGCGATTTCGCCGCGATTGGCGATGAGGACGGTATCGAAGCTGCGTGCTTCCTGCGCGTTTGTAGCGTCCCCGGACATCAGGCGATCTCCGCCAGCAGGTCGCCCGCCTCGATCTCGGCACCATCCACGCCCGCGAGCCTTACGATACGACCTGCGCACGGCGCGGCAATGCTGTTGAAGACCTTCATGGCCTCGATGATGAACAGCGTCTGGCCGGCCTCGACGATATCGCCAACGGCGACGAACGGCTTCTCGCCGGGTGCCGATGCGGCGTGCAAAATTCCGAAGATCGGCGCGGTCACCTGCGTCGAGCCGGCCTCTTCCGCGGCCGCGGCAGGCCCGGCAACCGGGCCGGCGGTTTCGCCCGTCGTCTTCGTCCGGAAGATCCGGACCGTCGTATCCTTCTCGCTTACCGTGAGTTCGGTGATGTCGGATTGGCCGACGAAGTCGATCAGGGTTTTGATTTTCGAGAGGTCCATTCGCCACCTGTTTGCAAGGTCCCGGTTCGCTGACAGACGCGGCGAAGGGCGCCATTCTTGCTACATCAGCGGTGGGGCGATGGGGTCAGACGAAGTTTTGATGGAGCGCCTTTCCGGTTTCCGTCCGAGACGGTTCGTGGTGAATGGCGACAGGGAGGCCAGTTCGGGAGGTTTGGCGACGGTGAATAGTAATGAACCCCGGAAAAGGCATTCTGCTCAAACTTCTGGCAGCCCTCTGCGCGACCTTGATGGCGGCGAGCGTGAAGGGGCTGAATGGTGAGATTCCGACAGGGGAAGTCGTGTTCTTCCGGTCTGTCGGCGCGCTCCTCCCCTTGGGCATCTGGCTCGGGCTACAGGGAAACCTTGTTGCCCTCACCCGCACGAAGCATTTTAGCGGGCACCTCGTCCGCAGCATCTCCGGCACCGGCGGCATGTTCTTCGGCTATCTCGCGCTTGCCTATCTGCCGCTCGCGGACGCGACGGCGCTAAGCTACGCGGCACCGCTCTTCACCGTCATCCTTGCAGCCTTGCTTCTGGGCGAGGTCGTCCGGGTCTACCGCTGGACGTCGGTCGCGGTCGGCTTTACCGGCGTGCTGGTGATGCTGGCGCCGCATCTCGATATATTCAAAGCTGACGTCATCGGCATGGGCATGCTGCTCGGCAGTGCGGCGGGGCTCGTTGCGGCGTTCTTCTCCGCGGTTTCCTCGGTGCAGATCCGTCACCTCGCAAAGACCGAACAGCCGGGCGCCATCGTGCTCTATTTTTCTCTCGTCACCACTGTCATCGGCCTGGCGACGGCTGTCTTCGGTTGGACGATGCCGAGCGTCACGCAGCTTTGTCTCCTGCTCGCCGCCGGCATTTCCGGCGGTATGGCACAGATCTTGATCACGTTGAGCCTGCGCCATGCGCAAGCCTCGCTGCTTGCTCCGTTCGAATATTCGACGCTGATCTGGTCCGTGGTCATCGGCTATCTCGCCTTCGGCCAGTTACCTGTTATCACCACGATCACGGGCGGCGTCATCGTTGCTGCAGCCGGTCTATTCGCCGTATGGCGCGAGAGCCGGCTGCAGCGGAGCTTGCAGATGACGGAGACGGCGCTGGCCGCCGCCGAGGCCTGATACCAAGTGTCGTCGATAGGAAGCTATAGGTTTCTGTCATCGACACTTGGTATGAGATTAGATATCCGACCGGAAGCCCTTGGCTTTCAACACCGGTTCCAGATTGCTGACCTCAATCACCGATTTGCCTGCCTTGTAGGCGGCGATATAGCCGGCTTCGGCGTCTTCGCGCTCCTGCGAAAGCTTCGCCACCGCCTGCGCCTCGCCACGACGGACGACCACCAGCCCGTCGGCATCGCCGACGATGATGTCGCCGGGATAGATCAGTTCGTCGCCGACGATGATCGGATCGTTGACCGAGGTCAGCGTTTCCTTGACCGTGCCCTTGATGCAGACGCTGAGCGAGAACACGGGAAAGCCGAGATCGCGGAGCTGCAGCGTATCGCGCACGCCGGTATCGGTCACGAGGCCGCCGATGCCCTTGGCAAGGCAGGCATTGGCCAGCACGTCGCCGAAGGAGCCGGCCTCCTCGTACGCGCCGCCGGAGACGACGATGATATCGCCCGGGCTCGCATAGTTGATCGCCAGCTGCAGCATGACATTGTCGCGCGGTGCGCTTTTCACGGTAAAGGCCGGTCCGCACAGCTTCATGCGGTAATCGACCGGCTTGATGCGCGAGGACAGGGCGCCACGACGCCCCTGAGCCTCATGGATGGTTGCCGGCGAGAAGGGCGAAAGCGCCTTGATGTCTTCCGCGCTCGGACGCTCCGGGATTTGCTTGATATGGATCATGATCGGATCTTTCGACTGTTTCAGTGATTGCGGTGGATGGAGGAGAGGAAGCCCCGCACGTCGGGATGCGCCTCTTGCGAGAAGAACAGGTCAGGGCTGGCGTCGAACGTCAGTCGCCCGCTTTTGAGGAACCAGATGCGGTCGGCCACCTCGCGGGCGAAGCCCATTTCGTGGGTGACGCACATCAGCGTGATGCCGCCGGCGGAAAGCTCGCGCAGCAGCTTCAGCACCTCGCCAACCATTTCCGGATCGAGCGCGCTGGTCGGCTCGTCGAGGATCAGGATCTCGGGCTTGAGGATCAGCGAACGGGCAATGGCCACCCGCTGCGCCTGCCCGCCCGAGATATCGGCCGGCAGCGACTGCGCCCGATCGGCAAGGCCGACCCGTTCCAGCATCAGCATGGCCGTCGGCAGCGCCTGTCTGCGCGACTGCCCGCGAAGGCGACGCAGCGGCAGCATTACGTTGTCAACGACCGTCAGGTGCGGAAACAGGTTAAACTGCTGGAAGACGAAGCCGATGCCCGAGCGCAACGTATTCACATCGACGGACTTCTCGTGGATATCGCGCCCGGCGACCGTGATCCGTCCCGACTGGATCGGCTCCAGCCGGTTGACCGTGCGCACCAGCGTGGACTTGCCCGAACCCGAGGGACCACAGAGCACGATGGTCGTGCCTTTCTCGACCGTGGCCGAGACATCGTGGATGACCTGCAGCGCGCCATAGCGCTTGGAGACGCTGTGAAACTCGATCATGCCACGGCCCCCACGACGACCCGGCCGGTTCGCCGGTTGGAAATGCGCCGTTCCAGCACGCCCGTTGCCTGGCTCAGCGCAAAGCAGAGAACGAAATAGGTGGCGGCGAGAATGCCGAAGATCTGCAAGGGCTTGGTGACCTCGTTCGAGTTCACCTGAAGCATGGCATAAGAGAGTTCCGGCACGGCGATGATCGAGCCTAGCGAGGATTCCTTGATGATCGTCGTCAACTGGTTGACGATGCCGGGGATGACGTTGAACAGCGCCTGCGGCAACAGGATGCGGAACGTCGTCGGGATGTAACCGAGACCGAGCGCTTCGGCCGCTTCCATCTGCCCCTTGGGCAGACCTTCGATGCCGGAAGCGATGATCTCGCCGAGATAGGCTGTCTGATAGATGACGATGGCGATGATCAGCGTATAGGTCGCATCGATCGGTATGCCGATGACGACGGGAAGCGCAAAATAGGCCCAGAAGATCAACATCAGCAGCGGAATGGCGCGCACGCAGTGCACGAAGCCGCTGGCCAGTCTTTTCAGAGGCTTGTTTTTTCCCGTCCGGGCGAGCGCGATGAGAATGGCGCAGGGAAACGTCACGATCAGGCTGACGAAGGAGATGATGAGCGTCATCGCCAGACCGCCGAGCTTGCCGTGCGGATACTCGCCGATGAGAAGGAGAACGCCGTATTCCTGAAGGATATCCAGCATCACTTGACCCTCAGCCGGTAGCGTGAGGACAGAACCGACGAGGCCCACATGATCGCAAACGAAATCACCATGTAGATCGCGGTGACGACGCCGTAGGCCTCGAAGATCCGGAAGGATTGCTCCTCGACATAGCGTGCCTGATAGCTGAGTTCCGCCACGCCGATACCGGCGGCAAGGCTGGTGCCCTTGAACAGGATCAGCGTCTGGCCGAGCAGGGCCGGCAGCGCCAGCCGCCAGGCCTGCGGCAGGATCACCCATTTCATCGCGCCGAGATAGGTAAGACCGATGGCGCGGGCGGCTTCCATCTGCGCCGGATGGATGGAGCGAAGCCCGCTGCGGAAATCCTCCGACATATAGGCCGCCTTGTTCAGCGCCAGCGCCACGATGGCGTAACCGATCTCGGCACCGACATCGTTGAGGTAGTCGTTGACGACATCCGGCAGCACCACGGCGAAGCCGAAGTACCAGACGAACAGCTGGATCAGGATCGGTACGTTGCGGTGATACTCGACGAAGGCTGCGACCAGAAACTGCGTCGGCCGGAATTCGATGGCCCGCACCACCGTCAGGAAGATTGCGAGGATCAGCCCCAGTACCCAGGAAATGACGAAGAGAACCATCGTCGTCTGGAGCCCTTGCAGAATGAGACCGAAGTACTCGCCCTGCAGAACCTTTCTGAAATCAAGCTGATAGCCCATAGGAAAAACGTCTCGCCTGGGACAGGACACACGCTTCCACGCGCATCACCGTCGCCGTCCTGACCTGTGGGACGGTTCCGCGCCGGAAGGCCGCGGAACCGTCAATGCCGATGATGTCTCAGTTTGTGAACCAGGTTTCCTGCGGCTTGCCGAATTCGAATTTCCGGGTCGCCTTCAGGTCGCTGTCCTTGCCCAGCCACTTGTCGTAGAGGGCCTGTCCCTCGCCGGATGTTTCCAGCGATGCGAGAAAGGCATTCGTCGCCTTGACGAGTTCCGGCGATCCCTTGCGGAACGCGAAGCCGGACGGCATGGACAGGAGCGGCTCATCGAGGAAACGGAGCTTGTTGATATCCGCCCCGGCATTGCGCTCGACCGCCTTGCCTTCGGAGTAGCGATAGACCGTCGCCTTTACCTTACCCTGCTGCAGGGCGAGGAACGAAGCGGCGCTCGTCTCGAAGGAAAGAACACGGGCGTCCGGAAGCCGCTTCTCTGTGATCGGGATCAGCACCGAGCCCTTGACGAGGCCGATGCGCTGGCCTGCGAGATCGTCCACCGTCTTGATGTCCGACTTATCGAGGACGACGAAGTTGAAGTCTTCGGCGATGTAGGCACCGCTGAAATCGACCTGTTCGGCACGTTGCTTGCTGTAGCTGAGCAGCGACGCCAGGATATCGACGCGTCCCTGCGTCAGCTCCGCCATGCGGGTCTGGGGAGAAACGGCGGTGAGCTTCGCCGTAACGCCGAGCGATTTTGCAAGTTTCTGGCAAATCTCGATTTCGTAGCCGGCAGGCTCGCGTGTCTTCACATCCTGGAAACCGAGCGGCGGCGAATTGGTCAGCACGCCGCAGTTCAGGGTTCCCGCCGCCTTGATATCGTCGAGCAGTTCCGCCTTCGCTGTCGTGGATAGTGAGGCTGCGCCGACAAAGATGACGGCCCCCAGAATTTGCTTCATGTTCATATCGATCCTCCCCAACAGCGCATCCTCTCGCTGGTGGAAAACATTTACCGATTGCCGGGCATTCGAACAAATATATATTGAGCATAATAGATATATGCATTCGATATGGACTGGGCATGAGACGATGACGCTCGATCTTTTGAAGATGCGGTATTTCAGCAAGATCGCGGAACTCGGTTCGTTTACCCGCGCAGCCGGTGAACTGGGTGTCGCGCAGCCGGCGTTGAGTTCGCACATGCGGGCACTGGAGGAGCAGCTTGGGGTTCTGCTGCTCAACAGGACGCCGCGCGGCGTGACGGCGACGGCGGCCGGCCAGACGCTGCTGACCCACGCCCAGGCGATCCTCAGGGCCGTCGATCAGGCGGAGATCGCGACGAAGGAACAGGCAAAACATCCGAGCGGCGACGTGTCGCTGGGCATTCTCGGCTCGATCAGCCCGATCCTCGGCATTCCCGTCATCGAAGCGTGCGCGCAGCGCTTTCCCAAGGTGCGACTGACGATCAGCGAGGGGGACAGCCAGGCGCTGCGCGTCGGGGTGGACACGAAGCTCTACGATCTCGCCGTCACCCTCGAGGGCGTTGCCAAGCCGGCCGCCATCCCTTTGTTCGATGAGGTGCTGTTTGCCGTCGGCGCAAACGGGCAGTTTGCGCACGGTGAAACGCTGACGATCGAAAAGGCGCTCGGACTACCGCTGATCCTGCCCACGCGCAGACACGGGATTCGCATTCTTCTCGAACGACAGGCGCTGATGCTCGGGCGCGAGATCAATATCATCCGGGAAATCGAAGGCGTGGCGAGCACGAAGGCCGCCATCCGTGCCGGACTGGGCGTCACGATCCTCGGGCGTGGTGCCATCTACGCCGATCACGAGAACGAACGCCTGTCGACCGCGACACTGGTGAAGCCCGGCCTCCAGCGCCGGCTCGTTCTCGACATGCCGGTCAACCATCCGCCCAGCCGGGCCGTCATCGAGGTCCGTAACATCGTTCTCTCGGTCGTGGAGAGGCTGGGGGCCGAGGGTCACTGGAGTTGGACGGGCATTACATCAGGGAAAGGCCGGTAACGAGGGCCGGCCTTTCCCTGGCCGCACGTCAGGAAAACACGATCTGCGCCTTCATCGCTCGGCTGCGGTCGGAGGCGATGTCGAAGGCGGAGAGAGCATCATCGAGCGGAACGGTGTGCGTGATCAACGGCTTGACGTCGATCAAGCCCTTGCGCATCAGCGCGACGCCCGTGGCAAACTCCTCGTGGAAGCGGAACGAGCCACGCAGGTCCAGCTCCTTGGCGGTGATCACCGTCATCGGCAGGGTCATGTCGCCGCCTAGGCCGAGCTGGACGATGATGCCGCGCGGACGCAGGGCGGGAATGGCGCCGAGCAACGCCGGTGCAGCCCCCGAGCATTCGTAGAGAATGTCGAACGTGCCTTTGTCCACCGCGTAAGGCGCCAGCGCATCGGGTTCGCTTGCCGTATTGATCGTACGGTCGGCGCCGGCTGATTTTGCCATCGCGAGCGTGAAGTCGGAAAGGTCGATCGCCACGATCTCCGCGGCACCGGCACGCCGCGCAGCCAGGATCGACAACACGCCGATCGGTCCGCAGCCAGTGACGAGCACCCGCTTGCCGAGCAGGTCTCCCGCCCGGCGCGTCGCATGCAAGACCACCGCCAGCGGCTCCGCCATGGCCGCTTCGCCGGGCGACAGATCGCCGGCGGGAACGCACTGGTAGGCGTCCGCAACGAGGGTCTCGCGGAAGGCGCCCTGAATATGCGGAAACGGCATGGCGCTGCCGTAGAAACGCATGTTCAGGCACTGATTGTGCAGGCCTTGCTGGCAATATTTGCACGTACGGCACGGCCTGGATGGCGACACGGCGACGAGGTCTCCGATCTCCAGCCCGTCAACGCCTTCGCCCAGAGCCTCGACATAGGCGGAAACTTCATGACCGAGGATCATCGGCTGCTTCAGACGCACCGCGCCGAAGCCGCCGTGATGATAGTAGTGCAGGTCGCTGCCGCAGATGCCGCCGGTGGCAAGCCGCAGCCGGACCTCGCCGGGACCGGCCTGCTCGTCCGCCGTCTCCTCGATGCGGAGATCCTTTGCGGCATGGGCGATAATGGCTTTCATGATAACAACCTCACAGGACCGGCGTTGGGAGCGGCGCGCCGGCAAAGTGCGCCTGCAGATTGTCGCGAACCAGCTGCCCCATCGCCTTGCGGGTCTCGATGGTGCCCGAAGCGTGGTGCGGCTGGAGGAGGACGTTGTCGAGCGCCAGGAAGCGCGGATTGAGCGCGGGCTCGCCCTCGAACACGTCGAGTGCCGCCGAGCCGAGCGTTCCCTGTTCCAAGGCGTCGAGCAGCGCCTCCTCGTCGATGTTGGACGCACGGGAGATGTTGATCAGCATTCCATTCTCCCCAAGTGCCGCGATGACCTCGCGGCCGACGATGTGGCGCGTGGCGGCAGAGGCCGCCAGCGTGACGAACAGGAAATCCACGTCCCGCGCGAGCGCGACGGGATCGGCCACGAATGTCAGGCCATCGGCCTCAGGCTTGGGCCGGGTGCTGCTGTAGGAGATCTGCATATCGAAGCCCTTCAGCCGTTTTGCGACCTCCAGGCCGATGCGGCCGAGGCCGAGGATGCCCGCACGACGGCCCCAGACCCGGCGGCGCAGGGGATAGAGACCCCGCCCGGCCCAGCTTCCATCCCGCACCCAGGTTTCCGCACCGATCACGCCGCGCGACTGGCAGAGCATCATGGCGACGCCGAGATCAGCCACGTCTTTGGTCAGCACGTCCGGCGTGTTGGTCACGCGGATGCCCCGTTCCCGGCAGGCGGCGAGATCGACCGCATCGTAACCGACGCCATAGACGGAGATGACCTCGAGGTTCGGACACGCCTCGATCATGGCGCGGCTGGCGCCCAGTTCGCCACGCGTCGCGATGCCCCGGATGTCGGGCCCGATCTCGGCCAGAAAGGCCTGCTTATCCGCCGCCTCGAAATAGCGATGGACCGCAAACGCGGCGTTCAGGGGAGTCTCGTCCCATTCCGGATAGGGACCGACCTGAAGGATATGCGGTTTTGTCATCATGGCTCTCGCGTTCGGGGCTTTCGTGCTAAGGGCCCGTATGTTCAGGGCCCGCATGTCCAGGGAATGGCTTGACAGGATATGTTATCGATAACATAAACGGAGCCAGAAGACTTTGTCGAGAGACATCAGGAGAAAAACATGTCGCTACGGCTGTTCGACCTTTCCGGGAAACGGGCTCTGATCACCGGATCGTCACAAGGGATCGGCCTTGCGCTTGCCCATGGCCTGCAGGCCGCCGGCGCGCATATCGTGCTCAACGGGCGCGATGCGGGGAAGCTTTCGGCAGCGGCAGCGCAATTCGAAACGCCGGTCGACCATCTCGCCTTCGACGCCACCGATCATCAGGCGGCGCGCGTGGCGGTGGATCGGTTCGAGGCGGATGTTGGCCCCATCGATATCCTGGTCAACAATGCCGGCATGCAGTATCGCACGCCGCTGGAAGAGTTCCCGGCCGACGCCTTCGAGAGGCTGCTGCGCACCAACGTGTCGAGCGTCTTCAATGTTGGCCAGGCCGTTGCCCGCCACATGATCGCGCGGGGTGCCGGCAAGATCATCAACATCGCGAGCGTCCAGACGGCGCTCGCCCGCCCCGGTATCGCGCCCTATACCGCGACCAAGGGTGCCGTCGGCAATCTGACGAAGGGCATGGCGACAGACTGGGCGAAGTACGGCCTGCAGTGCAATGCCATCGCGCCCGGTTATTTCGACACGCCGCTGAACGCCGCGCTCGTCGCCGACGAGACGTTTTCGACATGGCTGGAAAAGCGCACGCCGGCTGGTCGCTGGGGCAAGGTCGAAGAGCTGGTCGGCGCCTGCATCTTCCTTGCATCCGGCGCATCGTCCTTCGTCAACGGCCATATCCTCTATGTGGATGGTGGCATCACCGCCTCGCTGTGACATGCGCCCGTGCCTGAAGATAAGCCTTTTCCCATGAGTTCGGATCGGAAATCGCCGACGATGAGCGACGTCGCTCGCAAGGCTGGCGTTTCCGCCATGACGGTTTCGCGCGCTCTGAAGGCCGATAGCGTCATCAGCCCGGAGACCCGCAGCGCCATCTTAACCGCGGCCGAGGAACTCGGTTACATCTTCCATGCGACGGCCTCAAACCTTCGTTCGCAGAAGACGGATTTCGTCGCGGTCACGATCCCGTCGATCAACAACGCGAACTTTGCCGATACGGTCGCAGGCCTGTCGGAAATCCTGTCCGGCCGAAACATGCAGACACTGCTCGGCTATACGAATTACGACATGGACGTCGAGGAACAACTGATCGAGCAGCTGCTGCGGCGCAATCCTCAGGCAATCGTCGTCACGGGCGGGCGACATACGCCGCGCGCACGCCGGCTGCTGGAGAATGCCCGGATCCCGGTGGTCGAGACCTGGGACGTACCGGACCAGCCGATCGGCCATTATGTGGGGTTCTCGAACGCCGATGCCGTGCGCGCCATGGTCGATCATTTCGTTTCGGTCGGCTACAAGCGGATCGCGTTTATCGGCGGCGACCAAGGGCGGGACACGCGCGGAAGCGACCGGCGGCGCGGCTTTGTCGCGGCCATGAAAGCGCATGGGCACGACGACATTCGCCTGATAGCGGCCGGCGCACCGCCGATTTCCATGCGGGAAGGCGCCGATGCCATGGCGCGGCTTCTGCAGGAGTACCCCGATACAAAGGTTGTTATCTGCGTCTCCGACCTCTCCGCCTTCGGCGCCCTCACGGAGTGCCAGAGGCGCGGTATCGTCGTACCCGACCAGATCGCCATCGGTGGCTTCGGCAACTACGAAATTTCCGGTGTCTGCGTCCCCTCGCTTACGACAATCGATGCGCATTCGCGTGAGATAGGCCGGCGCACCGGCAGTCTTATTCTCGATCTCCTCAATGGAGCCTCCGGCTCGATGCAGGTCAACATCGAGCCCGGGCTGATCATCCGACAAAGCAGCCTCTGAATTTTCCGCGACAGAGCCGATGGTCTTCGTCCGACGCTAGCCCTTGGTCAGAATGTAGCCGGTCGGAAACCACGGCCAGGGGCGCAGGCGGGTCATCAGTCCCCAGAGGCCGGTGGGTGCGCGAATAGCGACCACAAGCGTGAGGAGGCCGAGGACGACGAGGTAGGCCGAGCCGTACTGGCCGAAGAGCCGGGTGGCAAAGAAGTAGAGAAGCGCTCCGATGATCGGACCTTCGAGGCGCCCGATGCCGCCGACCATCACGATGAAGATGCAGATGGACGACCAGTTGGGATCGAACCCGCTTGTGGGAGATATGCGCAGCTGCGCCATGAAGTAGATGGCGCCCGCCAGCCCCGTGCCCACGGCAGCCAGAAGATAGACCGAGAAGCGCATGCGGCCGACGTTGACGCCCTGCGAAGACGCAGCGACCGCATCGTCACGCATGGCCGTCAGCGCCAGACCCAGCCGCGAGCGCAGGAGCAGATATGTTCCGCCGACGGTGAGCAACAGGAGCAGTGCAACCAGCAGCGTCAGGCCGATCTCGCGCTGATGGGCGCTGTACTTCGCCATCGCCTTCAGCGTCATGCCGGAACCCGCATTCACCGCTCCGATATTGGAGGTTATCAGCCGCAGGACTTCGGCGAGCACCCAGGTGCCGATGGCAAAGTAAGGGCCGTCGAGGCGCCGCAGCAGCATGTAGGCCGGTGCCGCGACGAGCGCGGGCAGGATGACGGAGAGCGGGACGGCGAGGAACGGATCGACCCCGAAAAGCGTGACGAGAACGAAGAGGGCGTAACCGCCGAGGCCGATGAAGGCCTGCTGCCCGACCGAGACCATGCCGCCATAGCCGGCGAGCAGGTTCCACATCTGTGCGATGGCGATGAAGCAGCCGAGTTCGACGGCCCAGCGGATGTGGCCGCTCGACGCCCAGAACGGCATGCTGGGAATGGCAAGCACGAGGAGGAGGCCGCAGCCGATGGCAATCCGGCTCGAGGACGTGTGACGGTGCACCGTCGCGAAATGAGGATCTGTCATGTCGCAATCCCTCCTTTACTTGCGGGACATGATGCCCTGCGGGCGCCATGCGAGAACGACGAGGAAGACGAGATGTCCGGCGAGGACGCCCCAGCCGGGATCAATCCGCGAGCCGATGACCTGGGCGATACCGAGAACCATCGCACCGAGGAAGGCACCCCAGATGGAGCCCATGCCGCCGATGATGACGGCCTCAAAGGCGTAGATCAGCTGCCCGCCGCCATCAGCCGGCGCAATGGTCGTCCGGGTGGCCTGGAAGACGGCGGCAATCCCCAGAATACCCACCGCCACGGCCGTTGCCTTGGCATAGATCGACTTCGTATCGATGCCGGAGAGGGTCGCGGCATCCCGGTCGGCGGCGGCAGCCCGCAAGGCCCGGCCGAACTTCGTGCCCTTGAGCACCATGGACAGGCCCGCCGTGAGGATGACGGCTGTGACGAAGACGAGGATGGGAAGCAGACCGATATACATCTCGCCGATCTGGAACGACTTGCTGGCCAACGCGCCCGCGTCGAGCGACCGCGTATCGGCGGACCAGATGGCGAGCATGGCATTCTGGAGCGCAATGGATATGCCGAAGGTCGCGATCAGCGACGGCAGCGGATCGTCGCCCACGAGCCGGTTGAGGATGAACCGTTGAAGTGCCCAGCCGACGAGCGCACCGATCGGCACCAGCAGCAGCACCAGGAACCCGGGGCCGAGCCCAAAGACAGCCGCGAGCGAAATGCCGATCAGTGCCAAGAGGACGACGAGGTCGCCATGCGCGATGTTGACGATCCGCATCACCCCGAACATCAGCGACATACCGATGGCATACTGGGCATAGAGCCCGCCGAGCAGCGTGCCCTGAATGATTGCATCAACCCACCGCATGTTTCACCCCGAAATAGGCTTCTGTTATCTGCTCGCGAGAGATGTCCGACGACGCTCCCGTCAGGGTGATCCGGCCTTCCAGCATGCAGTAGATACGGTCGGCGCATCGCTGTGCGAGGGATACGTCCTGCTCGACGATGACGATGGCAGTGCCGGTCGCGCGGATGCTGGGGATCATCGCGTAGATCTCGCCGATGACCTTCGGTGCGAGGCCGAGGCTGATCTCGTCGCAGAGAAGCAGCTTCGGCTGCGCCATGAGCGCGCGGCCGATGGCCACCATCTGCTGCTGCCCGCCCGACAGTTTCTCGACCACCTGCCGACGCCGTTCGGCGAGGATCGGGAAGAGATCGTAGAGACGCTCGAGGGTCCAGACGGTTTCACCCGGCTCGACGGTGCGCGCGTGATCCAGAGCAACGCGCAGATTGTCCTCGACCGTCAGTCCCTTGAAAAGCCGACGTCCTTCGGGGACGAGCGCCAGTCCCTGGCGCGACAGTGTGTGCGCGGGCATGGCGGCGATATCGCGCCCATTGAAGGTCAGTGTGCCGCTCTTGACCGGAAGCAAACCGACGAGCGTCTTGAACAGGGTGGATTTTCCAGCACCATTGGCGCCGACCAGCGCGACGGCCTCGCCCTTTGCCACGTCGAAATCGATCGAGAACAGCGCCTGGAAATCGCGGTAGCCGCCACAGAGCGCGCGGGCTTTCAATAGCATTTCGCTCATGCTTCGATCCCCATATAGACGCGGCGGACTTCGGCGTCCCGCATCACCGCATCCGGCTTGCCCTCGGCAATCTTCTCACCAAAGCTCAGCACCATCATCCGGTCCGCGACGGCCATGATGGCGTGCAGCACGTGCTCGATCCAGATGATCGTCACGCCGCGATCCCGCAGCCGCGCGATCAGCGTCACGAGATCCTTCGCCTCGCCATCCGTCAGCCCGCCGGCGATCTCGTCCAGCAGCAAGAGCTTCGGCTTACCCGCCATGGCGCGGGCCAGTTCCAGCCGCTTGCGGTCGAGCAGTGTCAGGCTGCCCGCCGGGCGGTTCGCCTTGTCGCCCAGTCCGCATTCGTCCAGCGTCGTCGCACAATGATCGTAGGCGGCCTGCCCCCGCATCTGCCCGGCGAACGTCGCGGAGACCAGCAGGTTCTCGAACGTCGACATCTGCGTATAGGGACGGGGGATCTGGTAGGTCCGGCCGATCCCCTTTGCGGCCCGCTTGAAGGCGGGAATACCGGTCATATCCTGACCATCCAGAACCACGGCACCGACATCGGCGGCGATATCGCCGCTGATGAGGTTGAAGACCGTTGTTTTGCCGGCCCCGTTCGGGCCGAGCACCCCGAACACCTCGCCCCGACCCACCTCAAACGACAGGTCCTGCGTCACGCGCAGAGCACCGAAGGATTTCGACAGGTTCCGGGCGGACAGAAGAGCCGCGCGTCCGGCGTGGCCCTCCGGGCTTGCATCCGTCAGCCCTGCCAAGACATCATCTCCAGCTTGGCCTGGGGTTCCATGATCGGATAGGTCTTCGCCTCGACGATCTTCAGATCATAGGGCCATTTTTCGCCCTTGCGCCACTGCCCGCCGAGAATCGGGGTCTTAGAGACGTTGGGGTGCGGGCCGTTCGCCCACTTGACCTTGCCGACCATTGTGGTGAGATCGGTCGCCTTCAATGCATCGCGCACAGAAGCCCGATCGAGCGGATCCTCGGCGCGCTTCAGCGTATCGAGCACGACCTCCCAGATAGCATGTGAGTATCCCAAGGGCTGGGTCCACTGCTTGCGGGTCTTCTCTTCCCAGGTGGCCGCCAGTTGAGCGGAGCTTTCCCCTGTCAGCGTGGAGGCATAGGGAAAGGCCGGCGTCCACCAGACTTCGGTCGACATGCCGTTGCCGAGGCTTCCCAGCGCCTCGACGGCGGAGGGAAACAGCAGGCCGGCGGCAATCGTGGCAATCTTCGGCTTGAAACCCTGCTGCGCGCATTGGATGGCCGCCGTGCGCAAGTCGCCAGGAAAGACGAGCCCGCCGAGGATATCGCAGCCGGCACTCTTGAAGGCGGCGATCTGTGCGGAGAAGTCGTTGGTGCGCGGCTCGAAGAGCGAGGGCTTGACCACCTCGAAGCCTGCAGCGCGCAGGGCCGGCGGCAGACCGAATTCCTCGCTGCCCCAGACCTCGCCATCCGTGTTTCGCGGCAGCAGCAGACCGACCTTCTTGTTCGTCTCCGCGCTCGACCACATGTTGACGAACGACGCGATGATGTCTTCGAGGCCCCAGAAGAAATGGTAGGTCCACTCGAAGGCATCGCCGCCGCGCGGCATGATGACGGCCTGCCAGGGGGCGGTGGAGGAGACGGAGGGGACGCCGTTCAGCTCCGCCTGCTCCGAAACGGGCAATGTCACATCCGTCGTGGAGGCGGGAATGATGATCTGGACTTCTTCGTTGAGGATCAGCTCGCCGGCCACTTCCGCCGCCCGGTTGGCGTTCGACTGCGAGTCCCGCTCGATGATCTCGACGGCATAGGTCGTGCCGCGAATGTCCAGTCCGGCGCCGATATGCTTGCGGATGAAATCCAGCGCATAGGCATCCGTCTCGCCGAACGAGCCCATGGCTCCGGTCTGCGGACTGACGAAGCCGATGCGGATCGTCGGGTTGGAGGCTGCTTTCAGATAGGCTGGAGCAGAAAGGGCAAGCGCCCCGACGCCGAGCCCCTTGAGGGCTGTGCGACGCGTCAGTACCTTCGGTATCGTCATGATGGTTCCTCCCTTCGGCGTTTCGCCCAACGAGACGATGCGTTCCCGGTAGCCGGGCTCCTCCCGCATCCCCCTCGTCAGTGCGTGCCGACATCGGTGTTAGCGCCAGAAAATCGCCTTGTCGCGGCCCGGGAATGCAATGTTCCCTCAGAGCAAAAAGCTCTGTCCTTCTCAGCAAAGCCCGATCGATCAGGATCACTATTGTAAGCATGGCGGCAGTTTTGCTGCGCGTTCTTGAAGGCATCCAGGGAGGAACACCATGCCCGAAGCAGCGACAAGCGAGTTTTGGCGCGATATCAAGCCCATCACCAAGGTCTTTCAGCCGGACGCGAAACCGGAAGTCTATCTTCCGAATGCTCCGACCGAGGACGACAAATATTACGTCCCGTTCACGGAAACGGTCTCATCGAGGCCGCTCTGGATCTCTCCGGAGAAGAACATGTGGTGCGACGTGCTCATGGCGAAGAAGGCCGGGCTCGTGAACCGCCACTATCACCCGCACGAGGTCTTCGCCTACACGATCTCCGGCAAGTGGGGTTACCTCGAACATGACTGGACCGCGACAGCCGGCGACTTCGTCTACGAGACGCCCGGTGAAGGGCACACGCTGATCGCCTATGAGAGCGACGAGCCGATGCGGGTGCACTTCAAGGTCACCGGGCCGCTGGTCTGGCTGGACGAGGATGGCGAACCGAACGGCTATTTCGACGTGCACGACTACATCCGCATGGCACGCGAACACTACGAGAAGGTCGGCCTCGGCGCCGATTACATCAACGCCCTGATCCGCTGATGTCTCGGGAAAACGACACCGGCTTTCTGGCTGCTGTCTGGCATGGCGCGGGCGATGTTCGGATCGAACGTCGCCCGCGCCGACCGCTGCGAAACGGCGAGGTCCGCCTCGCCGTGTCCTTTTGCGGCATTTGCGGCAGCGACCTGCACGAATATGCGAATGGGCCGCACGCGATCCCGGTTGGGAAACCGCATCGCGTCTCCGGTGAAACGGCGCCACTCGTGATCGGCCACGAGTTCACGGGCGTGGTGACCGAGGCTGCGGCAGGCGTCGCGATCGCCGTGGGCACGCGGGTGGCGGTGGAGCCCGAATATCGATGCGGCAGCTGCGAAGCCTGCCGGCGCGGCGAATACAATCTCTGTATCGACATGGGATTTGCGGGCCTGATGGGTTCGGGCGGAATGTCCGAGGAAGCCATCGTCCCCGCCTATATGCTGCATCCCCTGCCCGATGCCGTGACGGATCGCCAAGCAGCGGTGCTGGAGCCGGCGGCGGTTGCCCTGCATGCTTTGCGGCGCGGCCGCGTTCGCGCCGGCGATACCGTTGCCGTGGCCGGCGCGGGTCCGATCGGGCTTCTGATCGCGCAACTCGCCCGTGTGGCGGGGGCAAGACGGGTCGTCGTCAGCGACGTTTCCGAAGTGCGCCTGGCCCTGGCGCGCGATCTCGGCGCCACCGACATCGTAGACGCCACGGATCAGGATCTTGCGGCTGTCGCAAACGGCGTGGATGTCGCCTTCGAGGCCGTCGGCATCCAATCGACGCTCGACGCGGCGTTCGCTTCGGTTCGCAAGGGCGGCCGCGTGGTCCTCGTTGGTCTCTGTAACGGTCGGGTCTCACTCGACGGCTTCGACATGGTCAACCGCGAGTTGGAGCTCATCGCCTCCGTCGGCTATCGGGACATCTATCCCGACCTGATCGGCATGATCGCAAGCGGCCTCTTCGATCCGTCGCGGATCGTTACGCGGGACGTCCCGCTGACCGACGCGGTGACGGACGGTCTCGAGCGCCTGCGCAAGCCGGGCGACGATGTGAAAATCCTCATCAATCCCCAAGAAAAAGGAGAACGATCATGAGCTTTGTGCCGGATCTGTTCAAGGAAAAGACCGTCGTCGTCATCGGCGGCACCTCGGGTATCGGGGCAGCGGCGGCGGCAGCCTTTGCGGAACTGGGTGCCGAGGTGCACGTGGCAGGCCTGAACGCCGGCAGTCCGGAAGCGCCGGCTGGACCGCATGTTTCGGTAACGGAATTGGATGTCCGCAATGGCGCGGTGCTTGCCGCTCTTCTCGATCCGCTGCCGCGCATCGACGTGCTCATCAACTGTGCCGGCGTCAGTCGCGACCGGAACGAGTGGAATCCCGAGACGTTTGCGGATGTGATGTCCATCAACTTCTTCCCCGTCATGGAAGCGTCCCGGTTGGCGCGGCCGAAGATGGGCAGCGGCTCGGCGATCGTCAACATCGCCTCGATGTATGCGACCTTCGGCGCTGCCGATAGGCCGGCTTACGCCTCCTCCAAGGGTGCCATCGTCCAGCTGACCAAATCTCTTGCGCAGGAATTTGCGCCGGAGGTGCGCGTCAACGCGGTCGCGCCCGGCTGGATCGTCACGCCGCTGAGCAAGGGCCTGTTCGCCAACGAGGCCGCCTCCGGCCCCATCATGGCGCGCATCCCCTTTGCCCGCTGGGGCGAAGCCCGGGAGATCGCCGATGCGATCGTCTACCTCGCCAGTCCGGCCGCGAGCTACGTTACCGGCATCGTCCTGCCGATCGATGGCGGCTACCTCACCGTTTGACCCGTTCCGTTTTTTAGATATGATCCTTATGCAATACGCATGGCTTGGGAGGGCCATGTGAGGTGAGGAGGATGAAATGCTCGAAGGTACTCATGTCGTGCCGCGTGGCGCCAAGGCGCATCCGGGCATAGCGTTCGATACGCGTGACGTCGCCGTCAACGACCGTATCGACTACTGGGAGGAACGTTGCGCAGAGCGCGTGGTCGGCCTGCGCTGCACCAGCATGTCCGAGGGCGGGCTGGAAGCGCGGTTCGAATATTGCGACTTCGGCTCCATCAAGATGATCGACATCACCGGCAACCAGCATGTGATCGAGCGTTCGCCGTCCCTTCTCCGGCTCTTCGAGAAGGACAGCGTCTTCCTGACCTTCCTGCGCAAAGGCTCGGCATTCGTGAACCGGGCCGAGTCCTGCAGCATGCTCGGCGAGGGCGACGTTGTTATCTACGACACCAATAAGCCCTATATGCATGGCTTCCCAGCCCAGATGCGCCATGTGATCTATGAAATTCCCGGAGAGGATTTCCGCAAGAGATTTCCGCGCTGGGAGCTGAACGAGGCCGTCCGCTTCGATGCCCTCCTCAATCCCACGCGCATCGTTTCACGGGCGCTGCGGGAGGTCGTGGAAACTGATCTCAGTCTTGTCGAGACGACTGCCCAGCGGCAATCCCACGAGGAGCGTCTGTGGACCGTCCTTGAAACCGCCCATGCCTTTTCGAACGGGAAGGTGCGTTCGGCCTATCACACCGCCGTCAGAACACGCGTCAGTCAATACATCGAAACCCACCTCCACGATCCCGAGCTCTGTCCCACCGGCATATCGCGCGAAATGGGCATGAGCCTGCGCCAGCTCAATCGCCTGTTCGAAGGCGACGCGAATACGCTCGCCTCGCTCATCCTCACGCGTCGCCTACAGAAATGTCGTGCCGACCTCGCGCGCCCGGGCCCTTTTCCGAAAAGCGTGTCGGACATCGCGTTCAATTGGGGCTTCCGCAATCTATCCCACTTCTCGAAGCGGTTCCGGGACGAGTTCGGCATATCTCCTTCGGGCTTTGCCGAGATGGCTAGGCGTTCGAATCCTTGAGTTTCGTGCGCTCTGCCTCGCGCCACGCGCGCGGGGCACTGCCGGTATGCTTGACGAAAAACCTTGAGAAATAGGCAGGATCGGCAAAGCCGAGACGGTCGCTGATCTCCCGAACGGTTCCGAAGGTAAAAACCAGCTCGCGTTTGGCTTCGTCGAGCAACCGACCGGCGAGAAGTTCGTGCGCGCCCTGCCCGCTCGTGGCCTTTACGACGCGGTTCAGATGCGTCGGTGAAATGCCGAGTTCGGCGGCGTAGAAGGCAACCGGCTTGTGCAAGCGGAGATGGCGGTTGATCAGGGCGTCGAGTTGCTCCATCCGGCGGCTTCGCTCATCCGCCGTCCCGCCATCGCCGCCTTGCGAAAGACGGGCTGCCAGCTGCAAGGCCTGCGTGACATAGGCGTCGAGCAGATCGTTACGCCCGTTTCGCTGCCCGGCATATTCCCGGCCGAGCCGCAGAAGCGTCTCCGCGACATACGCCGCGTCCGGATCGGCTCTGTCGAGCCGGGTCACCCTTGGTTCCGCAAGCCAGGCGCCGAGGGGGCTTCGTCCGCCCGGCATCGTCTTCAGGCGAGAGGCAAGGATCGTGATGACCAACCCGTCCGTGTCCCTGGAGAAGCGGAAGCCGTGGCTCACGCCGGGGGGAACGGTGATGACCGTATCCGGCTCTACGAGAAGGCGCTCCTCACCAAAGATAGCATCGGCGGATCCGGTCTGAATGTACAGGATCTGGAAAAGGCTCTCGTGCTGGTGAAGGCGAATTTCCCAGTGGTGCAGACGGCTGCGCGACGGGATACTTTCGCAGTGCAGCCAGAGGCTTGGTACCTGACCGGACTGCTCGCCATAGAGATCGTAGGTGGGCACGGCACCCGGCATGATGCATTCCTTTCCGATGTTCGATTTGTGCAATTTTCTGCCGGGATTGTCCATTGTCGTCACGCCCTCCTCCGCCGACAATCGGGGCCGAACGTACCTGTGGGAGGTGGAAGCGTGGGAGGAAATATGCGCACCCAGATCGCCATCATCGGCTCGGGCCCGTCGGGGCTTCTGCTGGGCCAGCTTCTGACGGAGGCCGGAATAGACAACGTCATTCTCGACCGTGCGGACCGGGACTACATTCTCGGGCGCGTCCGGGCCGGGGTGCTGGAGGAAGGCACCGTCGCGCTGATGGACAAGGCGAAGGCCAGTGGTCGGCTCCATGCCGAAGGCCTTCCGCATGACGGCTTTTCGCTGGCCTTCGACGGCCGCGATCACCGGATCGACCTTCTCGGTCTTACCGGTGGCAAGCGCGTCATGGTCTATGGCCAGACCGAGTTGACCCGCGACCTGATGGACCGCCGCGAAGCCGGCGGCGCCTTGACGATCTACGGCGCCACTGATGTCCAGCCGCACGGTTTCGATACTGAAAAACCGTACATAACCTACGAGAAGGACGGGACAGCGCACCGGCTGGACTGCGACTTCATTGCCGGTTGCGACGGATTTCACGGCGTAAGCCGCAAGGCGGTGCCCGAGGGTGCGATCACCGGATACGAACGGGTCTACCCTTTCGGCTGGCTGGGCATCCTCTCCGACGTCGCCCCCGTCAGTCACGAACTCATCTATGCCAACCATCCGCGCGGATTTGCGCTGTGCTCGATGCGCTCGGAAACGCGTAGCCGATACTATATCCAGTGCGCGCTCTACGAGAAGGTGGAGAGCTGGACCGACGACCGCTTCTGGGATGAGCTGCGCCGGCGCCTGCCCGTGCATCATGCGGAGGCCCTCCAGACGGCCCCGTCCTTCGAAAAGTCGATCGCGCCGCTCCGGTCCTTCGTTGCCGAACCCATGCGCTTCGGTCGCCTTTTCCTCGTCGGCGATGCCGCCCATATCGTGCCGCCGACCGGTGCGAAAGGCCTGAACCTCGCCGCAAGCGACGTGAACTACCTGTTTTCGGGTCTGCTGGAGCATTACACCGATCGCTCGAATGCCGGCATCGACGCCTATTCCCAGCGCGCGCTGGCACGCGTCTGGAAAGCCGTGCGCTTTTCCTGGTGGATGACGACGATGATGCACCGCTTTCCCGACTCCGGCCCCTTCGACCAGAAGATCCAGGAAGCCGAGCTCGACTACCTCACCCATTCGGAAGCCGCCTCGAAAGCGTTGGCCGAAAACTATGTCGGCCTGCCTTACTGAGCGCGGCACCGATGACGTGAGAGCTCTTCCGGCAGGTGGAAATCCCTGCCGGTGGCTCCGGTGAGCAACATCTCATCCGCTACTTGGGGCTGAAAAAACCTCTCTCAGGCCTTCGCGCCAAGGCGCGCGATCGTATCGAGCATCTGAAGAGACAGGCGCAGCGATGCGGCCGTGGCCATGACCATCTGTGGAAGGATCAGCCATTCCAGCGTCCAGGCGGCGCCGGAACGCTCCTGCTCATGCACGAGCGACTGGTAAAGGGCGGAAACCTGAACCGCATTGAACCGGGCAAGCGCCACAAGCGTTTCCGCCGCGACCGGATTCTGCTTGTGCGGCATGGCAGACGATGCGCCACCGCCGGAGAGAGCGATCTCGTCGCCACCTTGCGCAAGCAGGGCGATGTCCTGCCCCATCTTGCCGGCAGCCCCCGTGATCAGCGACAGGAGGTGACCGATATCGGCGACAAACCCGCGCTGGCTCTGCCATTGTGGCGTATCCGCCAGCCCCAGATCCTGCGCGATCAGGGTGCGCACGGCGTCTGCCTCCGCACCCAGCTTTTCCAGCGTGCCCGCAGCACCGCCGAACTGGAGCGGAAGGATTTGGTGAGCCAGCCTTTCCCGCTCTTGTACAAAGGGCGCGCGCCAGCTGCGCAGGCGATCCGAAACCGTGATCGGGATCGCCGCCTGCATGCGGGTTCGCCCCATCAAAGGCTGCCCGCCGAAGCTCTCGTCAAGCCCGTCCAGCTTGAGAATGAGGTCGTCGATGCGTCCGGCAAACAGGGAGAAAACCGTCTTGAGGCAGAGGACGAGGCTGCTGTCGATGACATCCTGGCTCGTCGCGCCGACATGGACATGTGCCGCTGCCGCACCGCCGACCGCCTGACGAAGCTGCCGGACCAGCTCGGGAACGACGACCCCATCGGTCGCGGTCGCCTGCTTCAACAACGCGATATCCGGGGCGAATGTTGCGCAAACCTCGGCGATACGCTCTGCGGAGGCTGTCGGGATCAGCCCCCGCCCGCCCTCCGCGCGTGCCAGCGCCGCCTCGAAGGTCAGCATGGCCCTGATATCGGCGTCCACCGAAAGCAAAGCCGCAACCTCGTCATCGCCGAGAAGACCGGAGAGGAAAGGATGATCGAAGGCGGCGATGCTCATGGGTCGGCTCTTTCTTAGTTTCCGATATCGTGCCCTCAAGCATATCCGGTAAACACGGGTTCACCGGACATGCCCTAGATATCGAGGAACACGGTCTCCGACGTTCCCTGCAGATGGATGTCGAACGTATAGTCGTTGCCGTTCCGGCTGGCGATCATCGTCTCGACGCGGGCCCGATGTTCGATCCGCAGCAGCACGGGATCGGCCGCGTTGGCCTCGGCCTCCTCCGGGAAATAGAGCCGTGTGTGCAGGCCGATATTGATCCCCCGCGCGACGATCCACAGGGTGACATGCGGCGCCATCATCCGCCCGTCCTTGAAGGGCACGCGGCCGGGCTTGATCGTTTCGAAGCGGAAGACACCGTCCTCGGCAGCCGTCGCGCTGCGTCCCCATCCGGTGAAGTTCGGGTCTGCGGTTCCCCGTCTCTCTGACGGGCTGTTGTAGAGGCCCGCACTGTCGGCCTGCCAGATCTCCACGATAGCGTCGCGCACCGGCGTGTCCGCACCGTCGAAGATGCGGCCACTGACGGTGATCCGGTCCCCGAGCGTCTTTTCGTTCACCAGCGCAGATCCGAGATCGCCGGCATAGACGCCGTCGATGCCGCAGCTGTTCGGCATGAGGCCGATATGGACGTAGGGGCCGGCTGTTTGCGAAGGCGTTTCCTTCAGTATGTCGATTGACCGGAGCATCTAGTTTCCCTCCAGCCGGTTTTCGAACAGCGTCGAGCGGCGGCCCCGCAGGATGATATCGAAGCGGTAGGCGCGCGCGTCCATGGGGATCGTGTTGTTCCAGTCGAGCGGCGCGATCAGCTGCTCGATGGCGGCCTTGTCGGGGATCGTATTGACGATGGGACATTTCCAGATCATCGGATCGCCCTCGAAATACATCTGCGTGATCAGCCGCTGGGCAAAGCCATGTCCGAACACGGAAAAATGGATATGGGCCGGGCGCCAGTCATTGACGCCATTCGGCCAGGGATAGGCGCCGGGCCTGACCGTGCGAAAGGCATAGTGGCCGTCATCGTCGCAGATCGCGCGACCGCAGCCGCCGAAATTGGGGTCGAGGGCAGCAAGGTAGGTCTCCTTCTTGTGCCGGTAGCGACCGCCCGCATTGGCCTGCCAGAACTCGAGCAGAGCGCCGCGCACCGGCTTGCCACGCTCGTCGAGTACGCGACCGTGCACAACGATCCGCTCTCCGATCGCGCTTTCGCCGGGCTTGGCGAAATTATGGATCAGGTCGTTGTCCTGCTCCCCGATCATTCCGTGGCCGAAGACCGGGCCTGTCGTTTCCGACAGCGTGCCATCCAGCGACAGAAGCGCGCGCTGCGGCGCGCGCAGAACCGAGGTCTTGTAGCCGGGGGTGAGTGCCGGCGAGTGCCATGTTCGGTCTCGTCCGAAGAACGCGCCGGTTTCCGGCTTGTCATTGGATGGTATCGACATCTTATCCTCTCTCCCCCTGCTCCGCTGCGGCATCCATTTCGGCATAGGTCCGCTTGGCAATCTTGATGGCGTGGTTGGCGGCGGGAACGCCGGCATAAATCGCCACATGCAGTAGGGCCTCGCCGATATCCTCACGCGAGGCTCCCGTGTTCAGCGTCGCCCGAATATGCATGGCAACCTCCTCGTCCTGACCAAGCGCCGCCAGCAGCGCGATCGTGACGATCGAGCGTTCCCGCTTCGTCAGCGTATCGCGCGACCAGACATGGCCCCAGGCCGCCTCGGTAATGAGCGCCTGAAACGGCCGATCCATCTCGGTGGCCGCAGCCTCGGCCCGGTCCACATGTGCATCTCCCAGCACAGCACGCCGCGTGGCCATGCCCTGCCGGTATCGCTCGGAATTCAACGCGGACATCGTCAAGCCTCTTGATCGAGAGTGAGGAGGAAGGTGCTTATGGTTTCGGACAGTGCGTCCGGTTGCTCGACACAAGGAATGTGCCCGGCATCGGCGATGATCTCGAAACGGGAACCCAGGATCAGTGTCGCGGTGGAGCGCACGAGGTCCGGCGGCGTGGAGCCGTCCTGATCCCCGACGATGCAGAGCGTGGGAACCGCTATGCGAGCGGCGGCAGCCGTGTAATCCGCATCGCGGATCGCGGTGCATGTGGCTGCATATCCCGCGACCGGCTGCCGGACCAGCATCGTGCGATAGCCGGCATAGGCGGCATTTTCAGGGCTTCGAAAGGCCGGCGTGAACCAGCGCTCCATCACGGCATCGAGAATACCCTCGATCCCACCCTCCTCGACGGCCCTTATCCGTCCGTTCCACATGTCAGGCGTTCCGATCTTGTGCGCGGTGGCGCAGAGAACGAGCGCCCGCACCAGATCCGGCCGGCGCTGGTATAGCGCCTGCGCAATCAGTCCGCCGACGGACAGGCCACAAATGACGGCGCGTCCAATGGAGAGATGATCGAGAAGGCCGGACAGGTCGTCCGCGTGATCCTCGATGCTTGAGGCCTCACCACCAATGTCCGAAAGGCCATGTCCCCGCATGTCATAGAGAACGATGGCGAAGGCGTGCCGCAGACGATCTGCCACGTCGTGCCAGATACGAAAATCGGTGCCGAGCGAATTGATGAAGACGAGCACCGGTTTTTTCGCCGGATCGCCGATGATCTCGTGATGAATCGTGACGCGGTTGACGGTTACAAATCGCATGCTCACCTCCCAGCCGCAGAATGGCGCCTTGATCCGGTGCTGTAAAATGATAATTCAGGTGATACCGATAACCAACGAGTTATGTATCCATGAGCGAATCCGGCATCAAGGTCCGGCACTTGCAGACGTTCGTCGAGGTCGCCCGGCAGAAAAGCGTTGTCAAGGCAGCGGCCGGCCTCCACGTCAGTCAGCCAGCCGTGACCAAGACCATCCGCGAGCTTGAACAAATCCTCGGTGTCGCCGTCATCGAACGCGAGGGACGCGGCATCCGGTTGACGCGGCATGGTGAGGTCTTCCTGAGACACGCCGGAGCGGCTCTTACAGCGCTACGGCAAGGCGTCGACTCGGTGTCTGGTGAGCGTTCCGGCGAGACGCCGACGATCCGCATCGGCGCACTGCCGACCGTGTCCACGCATATCATGCCGCGCGCCATGCAGCTCTTCATGAACGAAAAGACCTGGAGCCGCGTCAAGATCGTCACGGGCGAAAATGCCGTGCTTCTCGAGCAGCTTCGTGTCGGCGATCTCGAACTGGTGATCGGCCGCCTGGCGGCAGCGGAGAAAATGACCGGATTTACCTTCGAGCATCTCTATTCCGAGCAGGTCGTCTTCGCCGTCCGGGCAGGACATCCGCTACTGGCGCGCAACAGCTCGCCGCTTTCCCGTCTCAGCGATTATACGATCCTGATGCCGACGCGCACCGCGATCATCCGCCCCTTCGTCGACAACCTCCTGATCGTCAACGGGATGGGGCATCTCCCCGACCAGATCGAAACAGTCTCGGACGCCTTCGGACGCGCATTCATCCAGATGAGCGACGCCGTCTGGATCATCTCCGAAGGCGTCGTCGCCAGCGATATCGAAAATGGCGCCCTGGCAAAACTGCCGATCGACACCCGGGAAACCCGCGGTCCCGTGGGGCTGACCATGCGCGCGGATAGCATGGCCTCGCTGCCCCTCTCGATCCTGCTGCAGACGATCCGCGAGGCTGCGTCAGAAGCGCACCAGCTCATGTCGCGGCCAGGCTGATATCTGGGACGTAAACATCTCGGCATTGCTGTGCAGGCAGTCAACGAAGCCGGCGCGGTTCGAAGCGAAATCGAAACCGCGCCGATATGTGGCTATCGCATCGATGCCCGCCGCGCGGGAGCCTCTGTGCGCTGATAGGAGGAGGCCGAGTGCGACGACGGAAGGGAGGTCGTTCTCGTCGCGTCCTGTCCGAGTTCAAAGTGCCGGATCAGGTCGCGCAGCGTTGCGGTCTCCTGCGCAAGCGTGGCGCTGGCTGCATTGGTTTCCTCGACCATTGCCGCATTCTGCTGTGTCACCTGGTCCATCTGGTTGACGGCTGCGTTCACCTCGGACAAGCCGGTCGCCTGTTCGCGCGCGGAGCTGGTAATCGCCTCCATGTGCTCGTTGACGACGACGATGTTGCTCCGGATCGTCTGCAGAGACTCTCCTGTCTCACTGACCAGCTTGACGCCGGTGCTGACCTCGCTTGAGGAATTGCGGATCAGCTCCTTGATCTCCTTTGCCGCTTGCGCGGACCTCTGCGCAAGCTCGCGCACCTCCTGGGCGACGACGGCAAAACCCTTGCCCGCTTCGCCCGCACGCGCCGCTTCGACACCGGCGTTCAGCGCGAGCAGGTTGGTCTGGAACGCGATCTCGTCGATAACGCCGATAATGTTGGAGATCTGGTTCGAGGATGCTTCGATGCGCGACATGGCACCGACGGCATCGGCCACGACATTGCCCGAGCGTTCGGCATTTTGACTGGCCGTCGAGGCAGACCGACGCGCCTCTTCCGCACGCTTGGCGGCGTTGGAGACATTGACGGTGATTTGATCGAGCGCTGCTGCCGTTTCCTCAAGGGACGCTGCCTGCTGCTCCGTGCGCCTGGAGAGATCCTCGGCGCTCTGGCTGATTTCGCGCGTCCCCATATCGATCTGGGCAGTTGACCGGGCAACGGCGCCGAGCGTGTTCCGCATCTGGCTGAGAGCCACGTTCATCGTGCTGCGAAGGCTTTCGAAGTCGGATGCGAACGGCTGATCAAGGCTGAACGAGAGGTCACCATTCGCAAGCTTCGTCAGGGCTTCGCCGATGGCACTCACGGCCTCCACCCGCTCGGTTACATCGGTCGCGAACTTGACGACCTTGGTGACCTTTCCCTTGGCATCGAGGATCGGGTTGTAGGACGCGTTGATGAAGATCGCCTTGCCGTTCTTGGCATATCGGGTGAATTCGGCAGACTGCACCTCGCCGCGTCGCAGCGCGTCCCAGAACGCCTTGTATTCCGGCGACTGCGCGTAACCCGGCTCCACCAGAATGCTGTGCGGGCGCCCCTTGATCTCATCCATGCTGTAATTGATGGCTTTCAGGAAGTTGGCGTTCGCCGATACGATCTCTCCCTGCGTCGTAAATTCGATGACACCCTGAGAGCGGCTGATGGCAACCATCTGCGCTTGGTAATCCAGATTCTGCAGTCGTTCCCTAGCATTGCTCCATTCGACGACGAAGCCGGTCGTCTTCGCCCCGTTGGTCAGCGGCGTGACGATCAGATCGAAGGCCCGGTGGCCGATCCAGATCGTTGCCCGGTGCTGGGTCTTGAGAGCCGCGAGCATATTGCGCTGGTGAGACGGGTTCTTATGAAAAATATCGATGTTGCTACCGATCAACTTGTCGAAATCGAACCGTGGCAGTTCCTTTTTCAGGTCGGGCCCCGCTTCCTTCAGCAGATCCGTCACCGCATTGTTCATGTAACGAATATTGAGATCGACATCCGCGATCATGATGTTCGCCGTAATCGACTTCATCGCTTCGCGCTGCATGCCAGCAATTTTCGATATCCCAAACACGTATTCACCCTCGTCAGTTTGCTTTGCGGACCACCAAGCAATCGCGACCCGAACTGTGGATGAGATTAAATAAAGATGCTTAAAATTTCGTTTTATTTGAGAAGATATGAAATTAAGGAGTTTCCCCTCCAATATTTCGGGCTTTCATCATAGTAATATATGCGGAATATCTAATTAATACCCCTATTTTTAGGATATATTGTATCAGTACGCTTTGCCATCGCGCTGACATGAATTCAAGACAGCTTTTCCATACGAAAAGTAGTCACCTGCATTTCGAGGACATCACAGTTCGTCTAACGGACGTCATAGGTACGTTCGGCTAGACGGTGATGGAAAGGCCATTGTTTGGGCGTGAATGCGCTCAGCAGCAAGCCTGCGCTTGTCGCCGCATGTGGTGCAGGCTGTCAGGGTTCAAGAACGGCAAGCTCCAGCTCTAACCGCTGAACACGCTCGCCTTCGCTCCCGCAAAAGACGCACTAATCCAAGAATCGCTCCAGCATTTTCTCAAGACAGTGATTTTCTTCCGTAAGTCTTTCTACAAGAAGCCTTTTGAGCTCTCTATTCTCACTCTCGAGAGCCGCCAATTGCCGTCGCGAAACTGGCTCTGCTGACAGTGCAGGTTCGCTGCCATCCCGAGATACGAACATTGGACCATGCTGGTGGTCCTCGGGTCTCGGCTCGCCATCCGATCCATGCTCAAGGACACGATGTTCTGACGCGGGTGAGGCTATCTCTTCGCTTTGCGTGTGCACAGCTTCCAGAATGCGGCCGCGTCTTTCACCACCAACATCGCTCGTCAACGACGGCTCTGCTAACGAGGCTGGTCGGCCGCCGATCTCGACGTCCGCCGCAACGAGATCCTTGTTTGGCATGTGATGTTCGGCCGGATGCTGGCCGCCGCCGTTGTTTATGTCGGCAACGTCGCTCCGCACCTCAGGGGGAAGATCATATTCGATCTCGCTTGTGAGCTTGGTGAAGTCTACAGCTCCCCATATCGACGTCTTCGGCGACGATTTCTGGCGCCGACCGCCTTTGTATTCCACCACAAAATTAGGTTGGGTTTTTCGCATGACGCGTGTCAATCCAGTTCGAGGCGTCGACGCAGTTCGGCGTTCTCCGCCCGAAGCTTCTCGCCGAGCAACCGACGCAGTCTCTGGTTCTCTTCTTCAAGCTTGATGAGTTCGGCCAGTTCGCTCCCGACCGAGGCCGGTGGTGTAGCGGATGGCGAGGATACCGAAGGTACTGAGGATGCCGAGAGCGTTGAGGAGACGTCTGCGGGCTTTTCTGCACGCTTCCATTGGTAATAGGTCTGATCCGAGATTCCGACGGCTTCAACGGCAGCCTTCAGCGAAAGACCGTCCTTTGCAAGGCTGTCTTCGATGCGGCGAATCTTTTCCGCGCGTTCCGAGGGCGTGTGACGCCGGATCTGGCGCGTGACGGGCTTTTCGCTCGGGACCTTCTTGGGTGTCCTTTTCCGGGCTTTACGGCCGCCGTCATCTGATGGCTGTACGTCCGTGTCCTGCACATCCCCGGATACGTCAGTCGGTGCATTCTGATGTTCGTCGCCAATCATGGCACTCTCCAATTACAGCGCAGTCAAGCTTATCTGCTAGCGGTAACATGCAAGTAGAGCAAGGTTGCTCCGTTGAAAGAAGCGTTTATTGACGGCCACTATAAAATTGCGCGTGTTCACCTTGAGCGATCGGGCATCGTCTCCACGACGGCGTTCGCCCAGCGCGTCTCGATGCAGATGCGTGTGCTGATGCGCTCATTCCGCGCCTGATCTCCGTATCGACCGCCACGAGCGATAAAATTTGACCAAACCGTCTTGACCGTCCATCGCGTATTCCGGCATACGTAACTAAATAACGTTACAAAACTGGATGGACGCGATTATGGCCAAGAAACTTCCTGTCACGGTTCTCTCCGGCTTCCTTGGAGCCGGCAAGACGACGGTGTTGAACCACATCCTTTCCAACCGTCAGGGGCTGCGCGTTGCGCTGATCGTCAACGACATGAGCGAGGTCAACATTGACGCCGCGCTGGTGCGTGACGGCGGGGCGAACCTGTCGCGCACGGAAGAGCAGCTTGTGGAGATGACCAATGGCTGCATCTGCTGCACGCTTCGCGACGACCTGTTGAAGGAAGTGCGGGCGCTCGCCGAACAGGGGCGGTTCGACTATCTGCTGATCGAATCCACCGGCATCGCAGAACCCTTGCCCGTCGCCACCACCTTCGACTTTCGCGACGAGGACGGCCGTAGCCTGTCGGACGTGGCACAGCTCGACACCATGGTGACGGTGGTCAGTGCCGCAAGTCTGCTGGCCGATTACAGCTCCGCCGATTTCCTCGCCGATCGCGGCGACACGGCGGGCGAAGGCGATAACCGCACCGTCATCGATCTTCTGGTCGAACAGATCGAGTTCGCGGACGT
This sequence comes from Ferranicluibacter rubi, assembly GCF_011603255.1. Classification (GTDB taxonomy): domain Bacteria; phylum Pseudomonadota; class Alphaproteobacteria; order Rhizobiales; family Rhizobiaceae; genus Ferranicluibacter; species Ferranicluibacter rubi. The sequence goes on from NZ_JAANCM010000003.1 coordinate 313,542, forward strand.
GGTGGTGCTGAACAAGGTGAGCACCGCCACCGCGGAAGACCGCGATGCGGCCCGCAAGATCATCACCGCCCTCAATCCCGATGCGAAGCTGATCGAAACCGATTTTGGTCAGGTCGATCTCAACGATGTGCTGGGCACGGGTCGCTTCGACCTTGCGAAGGCCGAACAGCATCCGCTCTGGTTCAAGGAGTTGCACGGTTTCAAGGACCATGTTCCGGAAACGGAGGAATACGGCATCCGCTCGTTCGTCTACCGCGCGCGCCGTCCCTTCGATCCCACACGCTTCCAGCGCTTCATCGACCGCGCGTGGCCGGGCGTCGTCCGGGCGAAGGGCTTCTTCTGGCTCGCGACGCGTCCCGACCATGTCGGCGAGATCAGCCAGGCCGGTGCGCTCGTCCGAACAAGCCGGATGGGGGCGTGGTGGTCCGCCGTACCGAAGGCGCAATGGCCACGCGACCCCGGCTTCCTGCAGATGATGGAACCGTATCTCGACCCGACCTGGGGCGACCGGCGTCAGGAGATCGTGTTCATCGGCGCGGATCCGATGGACGAGACGACGATCCGCGCCGATCTCGATGCGTGCCTGGTTGATGCTGAGACGTTCTGTCCAAGCCTTTGGCGAAAGCTGGCCGATCCCTTCACGCCTTGGGAACGCAAGGCATCCTGAGCAACGGAAAGCCCGCATTCCCTCAGCCCGAGACGCCATCCCGACCCTATCCGTATTACAGGAGATATCCGATGTTCCGCTCCCGCAAAGCCATGTTTCTGGCCACCACCCTTCTCGCGACCCTCGCCGCACCGCTTGCGCTTCGTGCCGAGGAAGAGAAAAGCGAGAGCTGGCGGCTCTTCGTCGCCGATCACACACAGCCGGTCGTTCGCGCGATCGACCTTGGTACCGACAAAGAGATCGGCCGCTTCGATCTGAAGGGCTATGCAGCACTTTCGCTCAGCGATAGCGGCCGCACCGTCTTTGCCATCCAGGGCGACCAGAATGTCGTCAACGTCATCGATACCGGCATCGCGCTCTCCGACCATGGCGAGCACCGCGACATCGAGGTCGGGGACACCAAGCTGCTGGACACTGCGATCAGCGGCGAAAAACCGGGCCATGTCGTGACGCGTGGCGACAGGGTGGCGGTGTTTTACGACCGTGGCGGCAAGGCCGATCTCGTGACCGAAAGCGGGTTGCTGGAGGGCAAGGTCGATCTGAAAACGTTCGACACGACGGCCGCACATCATGGCGTTGCCGTGCCGATGGGCCGTCATCTCCTCGTCTCCGTGCCGGACACCACGGCATCCGTCAAGGAGGGCGAACTGCCACCGCGCCTCGGCCTGCGCGTGCTCGACGAGGAGGGCCGACAGGTGGGCGATGTCGCGACATGCACGGGGCTGCACGGTGAAGCGACATCCGCGCGCCTCGTCGCCTTCGGTTGCGCAGAAGGCGTGCTGATCGCGCAGCCGGGCGGCATCGACGGACCGAAACTCGACATGCTGCCCTATGGAAAGGATCTGCCGGAGGGCAAGGTTTCCACCTTGCTCGGGGGCACGTCCATGCAGTTCTTCCTCGGCAATTACGGAGAGGACAAGGTGGTGCTGATCGAGCCCGGTGCCGAGACGCCCTATCGTCTGATCGAGCTTCCCCTGCGGCGCATCGATTTCGCGCTCGACCCTGCCCATCCGCGCAATGCCTATATCCTGACGGAGGATGGCAGGCTTCATCTCCTCGATGTCGTTGATGGCGCCATCACGAGGTCGGCGGCGGTCACCGAGCCCTACAGCAAGGACGGCCATTGGCGCGATGCGCGACCGCGCCTTGCGGTGGCCGGCGACCACATCGCCATCACCGACCCGCGTCACGGCCTCGTGCGGTTGATCGATGTTGAGACATTCAAGGAGGTCCGCACGATCCCGGTCGAAGGCCAGCCGTTTGCGGTGGTGGCCGCTGGTGGTTCGGGCGCGACACATTAGCTTCCGAAGGTCTCCCTCGCGACTGCAATCCGCTCAGGAGGCCCGTTCCTGAGCGGAAAGCGCGAACGTCCAGACATCTTCGTCATCCGGGAAGCTGGAGGCCCAGGAGCGGGGATGGGCAAGACCTACTTCGGTACTGTCATCCCATCATCGCCACGTATTTCCATCGGTCGAACCGCAGCCGTAAGGCGGGGGCACGTTACCAAATGTGACATGAAGCTTGTCGCAGCCCCATTTGCTCAACGATGCCGGCAGGCGGCTGTTGATCTCGATACCGACCTCGTCATAGGGCGAACTCGTGTTCGAAACATACCGGTACCAGCGTAGACCGATAAATGCCGTGGCCGCGAGGACAGCGACCAGAACGACTGAGATGAGTTTGCGCATAGGGAATCCTTTATTCGGGTCGCCACTCGCCAATGCGTATGGCACCCTCTTCCGTCAGCTCGGTGCAGAGGAAGTGTGAAAGTTCATCGTCCCGGATGACGGCGGCGCTCAGCCGGCCGGATCGGTAGGCTCCCGTGTCCAGTGCGATGCGATTGGAATGAATTTCGGGTCGCAGCGATGCTGTGATCGTGTGGCCATGCAGGACGATATGGCGAAACACATCCAGGTGATCGAGAAAGCCGGCCCTGATCCAGCGCAAGTCATATTCATCCTGGTCAATCAACTCGATGCCGGGGCGTATTCCGGCATGAACGAAACAGAAGCGGCCGATCTCCTTGAATGTCAGAGCGTTTTCCAGCACATCGACATGGTGCGGAAAGTCACGGCGGATGTCGGCGGCGATATTTGCAAGATCGGGCACCGGCCGGTCGGAATATGCGCTCAGAGTGGCGACGCCTCCCCAGTCCAGCCAGTTGACGGCATCCTCGGATGTGAGGGTGCCACGCAGAAGCTCCCGCAGGAAGAAATCATGATTGCCCAGAATGAGCCGGGAGCCCGGATAGAGGTCCAGTGTCGCACGGACCTGATCGATGACCTTGGGACTGTCGGGCCCGCGATCGATGAGGTCGCCCAGGAAGATCACTACCGGCTTCGAACCATGGACCGCCGCGTCTTCTGCGATAGAGGCAAGCATGACATCAAGAAGATCGGCGCGTCCGTGGATATCGGCGATCGCATAGATATTGGAGGGTAGGCTCTCTGTCGTCATCACTCTCTTGCCTGCTGGAAAACACGGTTGCGTGACATCACCCTGCCGTTTGCACGGAGCCGGACCTTGGACGAGGACGAGACCAAAGCGACGCCATCCGGGGTGGCAACGTCCTATAAGCCACCCTCCCCCGACGCGCCATCAAAACCGAATGCCGTCGTAATGTCCTCCCGTGTTACGTGGCACGATAAATGCGGCTCGACGGCACGTCCCACAAAGGAAGGCGACATGCCATAACGTCCGGGTCCTTCGCTGAAGCGCAGCCCGCAGGAGCCCTTACCGACCCCCGCTGAAGTCAACCAGCATATCGGGCAGCAACGCTTTATCTGGATCGCCTACCAACGGATTTCAGCGCCGATAGGAGACCTCGATCATCGCATGCCCATCCATACGCGGCAGCGTAAAATGGACGATGCCGTCCGCTTCCGTGAAGGAGAGATCATCGCCGTCCGGCACGCTGCGGACCGTGGATACCGGCCTTACGGTCTTCAGCGAAACGGCGATGTCGAACAGCGGCGTGATGTCCTGGATCGGCTGGATATTGGCCTCCCAGAGCTGGCCGCGCAGCGCGGGCGTCGCGTGCAGCAAATGGATGACGTCGCGCGCCTGTTCCGGCTGATGGCGCACGGTCACCCGGCCGGCACGCGGCAGGCTGGTCGAGATCAGCCTGCCGTCGCCAAGCGCAAAGGCGATGGCGCTCTCGGCCATTTCCAGCATGCGCACCGCGCCCACCTGATGGTAGATGCTGAAGACCGGATGGGCGAGATAAACGAAATTGCCTTTCTGCACGCCCGCCTGATAGGCCGAGGCTTCCGGGCGGCTGGGCGCATGGATGTGGCCTGAGAAATGTCGCGGCGTGCGGTCGAAATAGGGCTCGTGGACCGCGCCGAGCGACAGGCCGTCCGTTACCGTGATCCGCTCGGACGGCTGATACATGAACATCGGCTGGTCGATACCGTCAGCCTGCAGCGGCGCGATCGGCAGGAGATAGTCGCCGCCCGTCATCGGCGATGTCCCGTGCCAGCGGGCGCCGAGATCGAACACGAAGCCGCGTTCCGGATCGACGCCGCTGCGCCCGGTCAGGAGCACCTTGCCGCCATTGGCCGCATAGTGCTCAATGCGCACCCGGAGAACATCGTCCACCGGAACGGCGTCGGGCAGGATCAGCAGCCGGTAGGACGAGAAATCGCTGTCGAGATCGAGCACGTCGAAGGTCAGGCCCGCCTCCAGCAGGATGCGGGACGCGCCGTCATCCGCGACGCTGTCGCGATCCGACCCACCGCCGGCGGCCGGCGTTTCCACCGACTGGAGCGAAAGCAGACCGATATCCGCGCGGTTGACCGAACCGAGGCACCAGGGTTCGCGCTCTTCCACGAAGCGATAGGCCGGCGCAATGATCGCCATCGTGGAGGGATCGAGCGCGCCGGTCGGGTGGAGATGATCACCGATCGAGCACCGCGCGCCGTGCGCAAGCATCGCGCCGCATTCATAGACCAGAGCCTCCGGCCGCTTGTAGCCGCCGACCTCGCCCCAGGTGAAATGGAACTTGCCCGTCATGCCGAGAAAGTCGAAGCCGATGGGATCGACATAGCGCGCGCTCAAGGGGAAATGATCGTAACCCCAGCCGGCCGTCGGCAGGGATTCCAGCTCCAGATGGCTGTAGAACTGGCGGTAATGCTTGCGCTGGCCGCGCCGGACATGGCCGGAGTTGAAGAACAGCGGCATGGCGGGATCGTGCCGCCGCACGGCCGCCTTCACAGCCTCGTAATAGGCCTCCGTGGAGCGATCGAGGAAGGTTTCCCGGTCGGCGGGGCGGGTCCAGTCGAGCCCGAGCGCATCCATTTTCGCACGTGCCGCGGTGGAGACGGTCGGCATCTGAAAGGAGATGTCGAGAAAGATGCCGTCGCCGTCGCCGTAAAGGCGCATGACCTCCTCCACCTGACGGCAGAGATAGTCGAGATAGGGGGTGGAGAAATCGAGAAAAGCCCAGCCGGTCGGCTCGTTGCGCGATTGTGGCAGCGTGCCGTCCGGCGAAACGATACGCCATTCGGGATGCGTCTGCGCGGCATGCTCGTCCCAGGCAGCCGAGAGATAGACCGGCGCCTTGATGCCGACGGAATGCAGCGCGTCGATCTGCCCGCGCAGGAGGTCGAAGCCGAGGCCCGGATGCATCCGACCGATCTCTGTCGGGTGATAGGACAGGCCATGATGGCATTTCGAGAACAGCGTGACCGAATCCACATGCGCCGCCCGGTAGGTGCTGGCAAAGGCCGTCGCATCGAAGCGGGATCCGACGCCGTCGATGAGGGGAGATGTGTGGAAGTCGAGATGGATCTGGCGAAAGCGCATGGGGCCTCGATGGCTTGAATGTGTGTGGGGGGAACGGCGGTGGCTTTCCGCGCGGCTCAGGAGGAAACGGGTGGAAACCGCAGCGTCTCTCCGTTGCGGTCGAACAGGTAGAAGGCGGCGGGATCGATCGACAGCGTCAGCGGATCGCCCGGCCGCAGCATCACCTGGCTTGAGCGATGGGCGGCGAGATAACCGTCCTGCGACTCGGAATCGAATGTTCGCAGGTTCCCCGCATCGGCATAGATCAGCGTTTCCCGGCCAAGGCTTTCCACCACCGCCACGCGGGCGGGAACGGCGATCTGGCCGGGTGCGCCAGTGCCGAACGTCTCGGCACGTAAACCCAGCGTAACAACGTCGCCCACGGCCGGCACATCCGCATCCGGCTCGATCTGAAGCTGGATCGGCATCGTCAGCCCTTCGGCCATAATCGTCACAGTCCGCCCGCCGGCAGCAACGATCCGGCCCTTGATGAAGTTCATGCGCGGAGAACCGAGAAAGCCGGCGACGAAGCGGTTTCGCGGGCGATTGTAAAGATCGAGCGGCGAGCCGACCTGTTCGATCAGGCCGGCATTCATCACCACGATCCGCGTCGCCATGGTCATGGCCTCCGTCTGGTCGTGGGTCACATAGACCATCGTCGCCTTGAGCTCGGCATGCAGCCGGCCAAGCTCGACGCGCATCTGCGAGCGCAAGGCCGCATCGAGGTTCGACAGGGGTTCGTCGAACAGGAACACGTCGGGCGCGCGGGTAATGGCGCGGCCGATGGCGACACGCTGTTTCTGCCCGCCGGACAGTTGCTTGGGCGTCTTGTGAAGATGCTCCTCGATCCGCAGGATTTTTGCGGCTTTCGCCACGGCGGCGGCGATTTCCGTCTTCGGCCGGCCAGCCATCTTCAGGGCGAACCCCATGTTCTCGGCCACCGTCATATGCGGATAGAGCGCATAGTTCTGAAACACCATGGCCACGCCACGGTCCGACGGCTCGGCATGGGTGATGTCGCGACCGTCGATGCGGATGGCACCGGAGGTGATCGTCTCGAGCCCGGCGATGGAACGCAGCAAAGTGGATTTGCCGCAGCCGGACGGGCCGACCATGACGATGAACTCGCCGGGTTCGGCGGTGAAGCTCACGCCCTTGATGGCGGTGAAACTGTCATAGGATTTGACGACGGTGTCGATCTGCAGGCTGGGCATGAGGCGATCCTATTTTCCGAGACCGGACATCGAGCGGACGAAATGACGCTGGGCGGCCACGAAGACGATCAGCAGCGGAACGGTGGCGATGGCGAGGCCGGCCATCAGCGCCGGCCAGTCCGCGCTGTACTGGCCGATCAGCCCGTAGATACCCACAGGCAGAGTGCGCACCCTCGTTTCGGTGAGCAGCATCAGGGCGAGAATAAATTCGTTCCAGTTGAACACCGCCTGGAAGATCGCCGCACTGGCGACGACCGGGCCGGACAGCGGCAGCACAATGCGCCAGAACACCTGGAACCGGCTGCATCCATCGAGCCGCGCCGCTTCTTCCAGTTCGCGCGGGAACTCCAGAAAGAACGCGTAGAACAGCATGGTGGTGAACGGGATGCCGTAGGCGGCATAGGGAATGACGATGGCGATCTGCGAATTGAGCAGCCCGGCGGCGGAGACGAGCTGGTAGAGCGGCACGAGAACGCTCTGCACCGGCACGGCGAAGCCCGCGACGATCAGGAGGTACAACGCCTGCATCCGCCGCGACGATGCGCGCGCCAGAACATAGGCGGCGAGCGCGCTGACCACGACGATCAGCGTGACGGACAGCGCGGTGACGACCACCGAATTGAACAGGAAGCCGCCGATGCCGATGCCCCAAGCCCGCTCGAAGGCGGCAAAGCTCAGGGTTCTCGGCAGGCCGAGCGGCCGGGTAAAGATGTCTGCCTGCGACTTGAAGGCGGCGACGAACATCAGGCAGAGCGGCGCCAGCACGAACAGCGTCCAGACGGACATGACGAGGTGAAGGCCGATCGATACGAGACGATAGCGGGAGGTCATGGATGCATCTCCCTCATGCCTTGCGCGACAGGCGCAGTTGCAGCCAGCCGAACAGGACGGCAATGGCCAGAAGCACCACCGACATCGCATTGGCATAGCCCATATTGCCGAGCCGGAAAGCCTGCAGATAGCTGTAGGTCCCCAGCACCTGCGTGGCGTTGGCCGGACCGCCGCCGGTGGTAACGAAAACGAGATCGAACACTTTCAGCCCTCCGACCACCGTGATCAGCGTGCCGACGATCAGCACGTTGCGGATGCCCGGCAGGGTGATGTAGCGAAAGGCGCGAAGCCCCTTGGCTCCGTCGAGCGCCGCGGCCTCGTAAAGCTCCTTCGGAATGCTTTGAAGACCAGCGAGAACGAGGATCATCTGGAAGCCGACATTCTGCCACGCGGCGATCACCAGCAACATCCAGAGCGAGATCTGGGGATCGCCAAGCCAGCCGAGCTTCGGCGGGCGCATGCCCAGCGATTTGACGATGGCATTCAGCGGCCCGACATTCGGATCGAGAATGAGGATCCAGACGAAGGCGACCGCGATGGAGGACACCACCACCGGCATGAAGATGATGGTGCGGTAGATCGCGTTGCCGCGCCGGACGCCACGGTCGAGAATGGCGGCAAGGATCGTCCCCAGACCCACCTGCGTGATGGCCGAACCGACGATCAGGAAGGCATTGTTGCGAAGGGCCGTCCAGAACACAGGGTCGCCGGCCGCCCGGACATAGTTTCCAAAGCCGACGAACACCCAGTTGCGCGAGGTAATGGTGAATTCGAAGAAGGACCCCACGATCGCGTAGACGGCGGGCGCGAGAATGAAGAGGCTGACCAGGGCCAGCGCCGGAAGGAGCATAGCCCCGCTCAGCATGTCCCGCCGCCCACGCGGCGAAAGAGGCCCCTGTTGCGTCACATCTGTCATCGCGCGCTCCCTCCCCGCCTGCCGCTTACTTCGCCGGCAGCTTTGCCTGGGCGGCAAGGGCCGTCTGGCGGATCTGCGCCACGGCGTCTGCCGGCGTCACGGTGCGGTTGAGAACCTCGACCGTTGCGTTGAGATAGGCGTCGGCCACGCTGGCCTCGAGCAGCACGTCCAGCACGTTGACCCCGCGGGTGAAGGTGCCCATGTCGGCCACGATCGCCTTGAACTGGGGCGTGGCGCCCGCCACGCTGTCGATCATCTTCGGGTTCGACGGCAGGAATTTCGTCAGCTCGGCGAACTTGGCGCCTTGTTCGGGCGATACGAGAAAGCTGATCCATTCGACAGCCTCCTTCGCGTGCTGCGTCTTGCTCGACACCTGGAAGCCCTCGGGCACCAGGAAGTTGGCACCGGCATCGCCCTTGCCGCCTTCGACGAGCGGCAGGCGGAAGAAGCCGTAATTGGTGAAGCCTGCCGCATCGAGCCCCGCCGTGCACCAGGTGCCGCAGAACTCCATCGGCGAGGCCTGCGTGGCAAACATCGCGTCCGCGACGGTGTATTCGGTGGCGTTCGGCGCCTCCTCGAAGCAACCGGCGTCCTGCAGCTTGATCAGTTCCCCGAAGGCCTGCGCATAGCCCGGATCGGTAAACAGCGCATCCGCCGGTCGCGACAGATCGTAATCGCCCGCCGTGCCATCGACACCCATGACCCGCTCGTTCAGCATGGTCATCCAGTGGATCGCCTTCCAGCGCGTCTTGTTGCCAAGCGGCATGGGAACCGTGTCGGGATCGATGGCGCGCACCGCCTTGCAGACGCCGGCAAGCTCGCTCATCGTCTTCGGCAGGGCGATCTTGTTCGCCGCGAAATAGTCCTTGTTGTAGAAGACATATTTGCTGACCGCATCGGCCGCCGCGCCATAGAGCTTGCCGTCATACCGGAAGGCATCCAGCAGCCCCTCGCCCAGTTCCGTGCCGAAACCACCCTTGGCCATCGCGGCGTCGGTGATGTCGAGCGCCAGACCGTCGCGCACCAGCCGCTTGGCGGCATCGCCCGACCAGTTGAAGAACACATCCGGCGCGTCCGACCCGACCAGGGCCACGGGCAAACTCGTCTTGTAGGCGTCACCCGGAAAGGTCTGGTGCTCGATCGTGATGCCCGGATGCGTTTTCTTGAACGCCTCCGCCGCCTGCGCGATGAATTCCGGATAGCCGGGGTTATCGAGCGTCCACATCTTCAGCGTAACGTCCTGCGCCAGAGCGGCCGGCACGGCGCACAGCAAGCCGGCGGCGAACGCCAGGAGATGAATGGGTCTTTCCAAAAACGTCTTCATGCTCGCTCCATGGCCGACATAGCGGTCTCACTTGATTGATCGAACCGTTTCGACTACGAATTAAGCATGCCTAAATTAAGGGCGCAAGCATCGAACATCGATCAAAATAGATCGAACAAACAAAACTGCCTGAGCCTGATTCCGCAGACCCGACAACCGGCATTCCGGAGCGACCGCAGGAGCAGGCGAACCGGCTCGGCTAACGAGGTGACGCATGGCAACCATAAGGGACGTGGCAAAGAAGGCGGGCGTGGCCATCTCGACGGTCTCGCTCGCCATGAACGGTACCGGTCCGGTCAGCGCGGAAACGCTGAAGCGTGTGCTGGAAGCCAGCGAGGCGGTCGGCTACAAGCCCAACGTTCTGGCCCAGAGCTTGAAACGCGGACACAGCAAGCTGATCGGTCTCGTGCTCGGCGACATCGGCAACCCGTTTTTCAGCCGCCTGCTGCGCGTGGTCGACAGCATTCTGTCGGATACGGACCACATGGTGATCGTGGTGGAAACCGCCTCCCATGCCGAGCGGGAACGCGCGACGCTCGATCAGCTGCGGCGCCACCGGGTCGGCGGCATTCTGATGGCGCCGATGACCAACGACCCGAATTTCGCGGCGTTTCTGCGAAAGCTCGATATGCCGGTCGTCCTGATAGACCAGAACGTGGACGGCGCGAACCTCGATTTCGTCAGCTCGGACAACGCGCTGGCAACGACCATGCTGACGGAATATCTCATTCGCATGGGCCATCGTCGCATCGCGTTTATCGGTGGCGATCCCCGCCAGTGGACGGCGGCACTGCGACGCCAGGGCTTTCGCGATGCCATGGCGGCCTCCAGCCTGCCTGTCGAGCCCGCCATGGAGATCGTCGCGGATTTCAGCGGCGAGAAGGCCTATGATCAGGTCGTCCGCCTGTTGTCCCTGCCGCAGCGCCCGACGGCGCTGGTCACCGCCAGCAACCTCATGGCGCTGGGCGCCCTTCAGGCGATCAACGATCTCGGCTTCAGTTGCCCGCAGGAGATTTCCTTGACGGGCGTCGATGACGTGCCCTGGAGCAATGTCTTAAAACCACGGCTGACCATCGCCGCGCAACCGGTCGAGGAACTGGCCCGGGTCGCCGCCAACTTCCTCATCGAGCGCATGACGCACCGCGGCGGCGTCAGCCTTCCCCCGCGCACCCACATCGCCATCCCGAAACTCGTCATCGGCACCTCCTGCGCTCCGCCAAACACCTAGCGGCATGCCAAAGGCCCGGTATTCGCGGTGCATTCCGAGAAATGGTTCGGTCGTCCAACCTCCAAGCGCCGGCGGCGTCAGGACATGATGAGGCCGCCATCGACGTTGATGGTCTGCCCGGTGATGTAGGCGGCGTCGTCGCTCGCAAGGAAGGTGACGAGACCGGCGACGTCCTCGCCGGAGCCGGCGCGTTTCATCGGAATGCCTTCGACCCACTCCTTCATCAGTTCGCCGGGCGCATAGGTGCCGAGCAGCTTGCCCCAAGCCTCGTCGTTATAGGCCCACATATCGGTCTCGATGATGCCGGGGCAGAAGGCGTTGACGGTGATGCGGTCGGTCGCGACCTCCTTGGCAAGGCTCTGGGTGATGCCGACGACGCCCATCTTGGAGGCGGCGTAATGCGGGGTGTAGATGAAGCCGTCGCGCGCCTGGCCCGAGGCCGTGTTGATGATGCGGCCGCCACAGCCGTGCCTGCGCATGCGGGCGATGGCTTCCTGGGCGCAGAGGAACACGCCCTTGGTGTTGACGGCCATCACCTTGTCCCAGTCGTCTTCCGAAAGGTCCTCGACGCGGGCAATCGTGATCACGCCGGCATTCTGGATGGACACGTCGACCGACCCGAACGCAGCCTCGGCCGCATCGTAGAGGGCGATGACGCTCGCCTTGCTGGTGACGTCGCCGACGAAGGAGATGGCCTTGCCGCCCGCCTTGACGATTTCCTCGGCGACGCCGTGCACGCGGTCTTCATTCGCCGAAACGACGAGATTCGCGCCCTCGCGAGCGAAGCGGGCAGCGATCGCCGCACCGATGCCGCGGCTTGCGCCTGTGATCACGACCGTCTTGTTGTCGAAACGCTTCATGGAATCCTCCTCCGTATGAACTTCGCGCCCGGTTCGTCCGCGCGCTTCTCCCCCCACCCGCCAGACCGACCGCCTGCGCATGAAAAAAGCGGATCGCGCGGCAACGTCGCTTGACGCACGATCCGCCCGCGGTCTCGTCAGGGAGGTGCCGAAACCGCTGTTTTACCTACCGACCGGCTGCTACCAGCAGCAGAAGCCGCCATCGACGAGCAAATCGACACCCGTGACGAAGCTTGCCGCATCCGACAGGAGGAAGACGGCGGGGCCGACCATCTCGTCGACCTTGGCCATGCGCTGCATCGGCGTCTGCTCCTCGAACAGCTTCGTCTGGTGCACCATTTCCGGCCGCGTGTTCATTGGCGTCGCGGTGTAGCCCGGCGAGATCGTGTTGACGCGGATGCCGCGATCGACCCATTCCATCGCCATCGACTTCGACATGTGGATCACGCCGGCCTTAGAGGCATTGTAGTGCGCTTGGCTGAGGCCGCGATTGACGATGACGCCCGACATGGAGGCGATGTTGACGATCGCGCCGCGGCCATGCTTCAGCATCGCGCGCGCTTCTGCCTGGGAGGAGAGGAAGACGCCCTTGAGGTTGATGTCCATCAGGGTCTGATACTGGTCCTCGTCCATGTCCTCCGCCGGGTTCGCATTGGCGATGCCGGCGGCGTTCACGGCGAGCGACAGGTTGCCGAGTTCGGCCTCCATGCGGGCCACGGCGTCGGCGAGCGAGGTCTTGCTGGTGACGTCGGCGGCGATCTCGATCGCCCGGCGACCTGCCGCCTTGATGTGGCTGGCCGTCATGGCAAGGCCGTCGTCGGTGCGCCGGTCAAGCAGCGCGACATCGGCGCCGCACTGGGCGAGACCGATGGCGATGCGCTGGCCGATGCCGCTTCCCGCACCCGTGACGAGTGCGACGTGGCCTGTGAGATCGAACAGCTTAGGGGCGTTCAGAGTGATGTCGGACACCGCTCTTCCTTTCTATGGTTCATCAGATCGTTGCGAGTTCCATGACGGAGACGTCATTGGCCTGTTCGCGGTTGAGAATGCCGGCCTGGTTGCCCTGGGCAAGAACGAGAATGCGGTTGGAGACGCCAAGCACCTCCTCGAGGTCGGAGCTGACGACGATGACCGCGACGCCCTGCCAGGCGAGGTTGACGATGATGTCGTAGATGCCGGCGCGTGCGCCGACGTCGATGCCGCGTGTCGGTTCGTCGAGAACGACCACCTTCGGATCGCGCATCAGCCATTTGGCGATAACGATCTTCTGCTGGTTGCCACCCGAGAGATCGGACGCATGCTGCTCGGCACGTCCCTTGACGTTGAATTTCGCGATGGCCTTCTCGGCGAAGGCCTTCTTGACCCCGGCCGTGATCCAGCGGCCGCCGAGCTTGTCCAGATTGGCGTAGATCAGGTTTTCGCTGATCTTGTGGGCGACGACCAGCCCCTGGTCCTTGCGATCCTCCGGCACGAGCACGATGCCTTTGGCGATCGCGTCTGCCGGATCGCGCAGCTTCAGCACCTGCCCGTCGAGCCGGATCGTGCCCGCCTTGACGGGATCGGCACCCGCAATCGCGCGGACAAGCTCCGTGCGGCCGGCGCCGACGAGGCCGGCAATCCCAAGGATTTCCCCGGCGCGCACCTCGAAGCTGACATCGCGGAAGGCGTTAACGGCCGAGGTAAGGTTCGACACCTGCAGCACGGGGCGCTCGGTCGGTGTCGGCACGGGCGGGAACAGACGATCAAGCGAGCGCCCGACCATGCTCTCCACTACCGTGCGCACCGGCGTCGCGCTGTCGGCAAATTCCTGCACGCGCTCGCCGTCGCGAAGCACGACGATGCGGTCGGTGATCTGCTTGATCTCTTCCATGCGGTGCGAAATGTAAATGATGCCGACGCCCTCGGCGCGCAGCTTGCGAACCTGCTCGAACAGGGCCTCGGTCTCGGCACCGCCGAGTGCCGCTGTGGGCTCGTCGAGGATCAGGAGCTTGGCATCGAGCGCCAGGGCTTTCGCGATCTCGATCAGCTGCTGGTTGGCGGTGGACAGGCCGGCCACCTTGCGGGAGGCCGGGATATGCAGGTTGAGGCGCGAGAGCTGCTCCTGCGCGCGGCGCTCCATCTGGGCACGATCGATGGCGCCATTGCGCGTCGGCCAGCGCCCGATGAAGACGTTTTCCGCGATGGAAAGCTGCGGCAGGAGTTTCAGCTCCTGATGGATGAGGACGACGCCCTTGTCGATCGCCTCGCGTGGTGTGGCCGGGGCATAAGGCTGCCCCAGCCACGTCATCGTTCCCTCGGAAGGCGCCCGCGATCCGGCAATAATGCCCGACAGCGTCGACTTTCCGGCTCCATTCTCACCGAGAAGTGCCACGACTTCCCCCGGATGAACGTCCAGGCTCACGGATCTGAGCACCTGGAGCGGTCCGTAGTGTTTCGAGATGCCTCTGAGTGACAGAACCGGTTGGGTCATGGCGCACTTCCTCCTACCGTCGCGACGCTATCAGGGATGGTTGGCGATGAACTCGGCAACGTTTTCCTTGGTGGTCAGCGTCGCATCGAGCAGCTGCACCGGCGGCACCTTTTCGCCGGCCACGATCTTCACCGCGTTCTCGACGGCGTCACGGCCCATCTTTTGGGTCTGCTGTGTGGCCGTAACGTTGAAGACACCCTTGCCGAGCGCTTCGAGCGCCGCCGTGTCACCGTCGAAGCCGCCGACGACGACCTTCTGCGAGGGGTTGGCAACCTTGATCGCCTGCGCCGCACCGAGCGCGAGGCCGTCGGCCTGTGCAAAGACGATCGAGACGTTCGGGTTGGCCTGCAGCATGTTCTGCATGATCTGGAAGCCCTCGTCCTGGGCCCACATGTTGGAATACTGCTCGGCGACGATCTTGACCTCAGGATAGGCCTTCAGCGCTTCGGCGCAGCCCTTGGAGCGATCGACTTCCGGCGTCGTGCCCTTCTGGCCATGGATGATGACCATGTCGCCCTTGCCGCCGGCTTCCTTGAGGATGTAGTCGCAGACGCTCTTTGCCGAAGAGACGGAGTCGGTTGCCAGGAACGTGTCGCCCGGCGCGCCCTCGGCGTTTCGGTCGATATTGATGACCGGCACGCCGGCAGCCTTGGCAAGCTTGACCGGAACCGTGGCGGCGGCGGCACCTGCGGGAATGTAGATGAGCGCGTCGATGTTCTGCGTCAGAAGGTCCTGGATCTGGTTGACCTGCGTCGGGCCATCGCCCTTGGCGTCGACGGTCACGACCTCGATGCCGCGCTTCTTGGCTTCGGCTTCGACGGACTGCTTGATCTGGTTGAAGAAGTTCGCCTGCAGGTTGGCGACGGCAAGGCCGATCTTCTTGACTTCGGCGGCGTGTGCCGAGCCGAGCGTCAGACCGAGAATGGCCGCCGATGTCAGAAGAGTGCGTGCAAATGTCATGGTCGTTCCTCCGTTGTTGATAGAACCCGGGGGGTAATCCTCCACCCCTGGGGCATAGGCTCCGCTCCAAACATCTCGGAGGGGAATTTCTGTGGCCGTCCCACCGGTTATCCGGGTTAAGCGCGCCGCCGACGCATGGTTTCAGCTCCCACCGCAAGCACGATGACGACGCCGATGATGACCTGCTGCAGGAAGGGCGAGACGTTGAGCAGATTGAGACCGTTGCGCAGGACGCCGATGATGAGGACGCCGATCAGCGTGCCGCCGATGCCGCCGGCCCCGCCCGAAAGGGACGTGCCGCCGATGACGACCGCGGCGATCGTGTCGAGCTCATAGCCGAAGCCGCTGGAGGGCTGGACCGAGTCGAGGCGGGCCGCAAGGACGATGCCGGCCAAGCCTGCCAGCACGGCGCTGACCACATAGACCCCGATCGTGACCAGCTGGACATTGATACCGGCAAGCCGCGCGACCTCCGGATTACCGCCGACGGCATAGAGCATGCGGCCTTCGGCGCGATAGTGCAGGAACAGCCAGGCGATCAGCACCACGAAGAGCATCAGGAACACGGTGGCCGTGAGAACGCCGAAATGGCGATCGATCGCGAGCATCATGAACCATTCGGGGAAGCCGACGATCTGCTGGCCGTCGGTGATCATGTTGGCGACGCCCCGGGCGGCCGACATCATCGCAAGCGTGGCGATGAAGGCGGGAACCCGGAAGACCGTCACCAGAAGCCCGACGATGAGACCGCTGACGGCGGATGCGACGAGCGCCACGGCAATGGCAAGGCTTAAGGGAAGGCCGGCAATGTTCGCGGTCCAGCCCATGACCATCATGGAGAGCGCCAGAACCGAGCCGACCGAGAGATCGATGCCGCCGATAAGGATGACAAAGGTCATGCCGACGGCCATGATGCCGATCACGGTGATCTGGTCGAGAATGTTCAGGCCGTTGCGCAGCGAGAAGAAGGCATCGGTGCTGAAGCCGAGGAAGATGCAGAGGGCGAGAAGTCCGACGAGGGGACCCGTCGCGCCACTGAGTTTCTTCCGCCACGTGCCGGACGGCCGGGCCTGTCCGTTGATGTCGAGCGCCACCATCATTCCTCCTCACGCATGTCGCAGGCAAAACCCACAATCCAAATAGAATAAATATTCACTCCTGCCGGAAAATTCACTATCAAGCGATGACTTAGGTGTCAACCGGATTTATCGCTGCGGTGCAACATGCATGCCGGTTGAACGGGGGTTGACTAATCAGGCATCTATGCAAGAATATCACTACATGCATATTTATTCAGGCGAGGAAATGATGGAGATTAAAGATCTTGAGCGCGTCGCGCGCCAAATCCGGCTGCGGGATCTGCAAGCCGTGTTCGAAGCAGGCGCCGGACATATCGGCGGGGAAATGTCGGTGATCGACGTGCTGACGGCCCTATATTTCCGCGTCCTGAAGGTCTGGCCCGACCAGCCGAAGCATCCGGATCGAGATCGCTTCGTCCTGTCGAAGGGCCACACCGCCTGCGCGCTCTATGTAACGCTCGCCAAGCGCGGCTTCATCCCGGAAGAAGAGGTCTCGACCTTTCTCAAGCCCTATTCCCGCCTCAACGGCCATCCGAATTGCAACAAGGTGCCCGGCGTCGAGACCAATACCGGTCCGCTCGGCCACGGCCTGCCGGTCGCGGTTGGCATGGCGAAGGCCGCAAAGCTTTCGGGCGCGTCCTACCACACCTATGTCGTCACCGGCGACGGCGAGATGCAGGAAGGTTCGAACTGGGAAGCCATCATGGCCGGCGCGCATTTCGGCCTCGACAACCTGACGCTCCTCATCGACCATAACCGTTTTCAGCAGGGCGCCTCCATCGCCGACACCAATGGCCTTGCGCCGCTCCGCCCGAAGGTTGAAGCCTTCGGCTGGGAGGTCACGGAGATCAACGGCAATGCCATGAGCGAGGTGGTTGCGGCTCTCGAACATCGCGGCACACGCCCGCACTGCATCGTCGCGCATACCAACAAGGGTCACGGGATCTCGTTCATGCAGGATACCGTGGACTGGCACCACAAGGTTCCGAACAAGGAACAATACGAGATCGCCGTAAAAGAACTGTCGGAGGCCCTCTAATGAACGCGCATGTCCCATCCCAGAAGCTGCACGACTGCCGCGACGCCTTCGCCGCCACGCTGGAGCGCCTCGCGGCGGAAGACGAGACGATCGTGGTCGTCTGCAACGACTCCGTCGGCTCCTCCAAACTCGGCGGCTTCAAGGCGAAGTTTCCCGAGCGGCTGATCAATGTCGGCATTGCCGAGCAGAACATGATCGGCGTGGCCGCGGGGCTCGCTAATGGCGGACGCATTCCCTACGTCTGTGCGGCCGCACCCTTCCTCACGGGGCGCGCTCTGGAGCAGATCAAGGCCGACATCGCCTATTCCAATGCCAATGTGAAGCTCGTCGGCATCTCCTCCGGCATGGCCTATGGCGACCTCGGCCCGACGCATCATTCGATCGAGGATTTCGCGTGGACGCGCGTCCTGCCCAATCTCCCGGTCATCGCACCCTGCGACCATATTGAAACGGCGGCCGCCGTCGAATGGGCGGCGCAGTATCAGGGACCCTGCTTCCTGCGCCTGTCGCGCGTCGGCGTTCCCGATCTGCTTCCCGAAGATCATGTCTTCGAGGTCGGCAAGGCCAATCTTCTGCGCGAGGGTTCCGACGTCACGCTGATCGCCAATGGCACGCTGACGCACCGCATGGTCAAGGCGGCCGAGATCCTGGCGTCCCGCGGCATCAGCGCCCGTGTCCTCAACTTTGCGACGGTTCGCCCGATGGATGAGGACGCGATCGTTGCGGCTGCCCGCGAAACCGGCGCGATCGTTACGGCCGAGGAGCATTCGACCTTCGGTGGTCTCGGCTCGGCCGTGGCCGAGGTTGTCGTCGACCTTGCACCGGTCCCGATGAAGCGCCTCGGCGTTCCCGGCATTTTTGCACCCACGGGCTCGGCAGAATT
Organism: Ferranicluibacter rubi; assembly: GCF_011603255.1. Classification (GTDB taxonomy): domain Bacteria; phylum Pseudomonadota; class Alphaproteobacteria; order Rhizobiales; family Rhizobiaceae; genus Ferranicluibacter; species Ferranicluibacter rubi. Next base: position 331,798 of record NZ_JAANCM010000003.1, read on the forward strand.
CCTGCTGAACGAATTCGGCATGGCGCCGGAGGCGATCGCAGATGCCGCGGAAGGTGTGATCAAGCGCAAGTAAAGACGGACAATCTTCAAGCCGGGGCGCGTTTCCATCGCCGCCCCGGCATTTTCTATGGTGAGGAGTGAGAGAATGCAGGCGATACTGGCGATCGACCAGGGCACCACCAATTCGAAGGCGGTGCTCGTGTCCTTGAAGGGCGAGGTTCTCGCCCGCGGGTCCGCCCCGGTCGGCATCAGCTACCCGAAGCCCGGCTGGGTCGAGCAGGATCCGGCGAGGCTCTGGGCCTCGGTCTGCGAGGCAATCGCCGCCTGCCTGAACGCCGCGCCGGACGCGACTATCGAGGCCATCGCCATTTCCAACCAGCGCGAATCTGTGACCGTCTGGGACGCCGGGACGGGCGAGCCGCTCGGCCCGGTCTTGAGCTGGCAGTGCCGGCGTACGGCGCCGGATTGCGAGCGGCTGACGCGCGAGGGGCATCTGGACCGCGTGCAGCAGATCACCGGCCTGCCGCTCGACCCGATGTTTCCCGGCGCGAAATTCCGCTGGCTGCTGGACCGCGTGCCGCACGGCCGCAGCGTCCGGGCCGGCACCATCGACAGCTGGCTCATCCACTGCATGACGGGCGGGCGGACGCATGCCTGCGATGCATCGAACGCGGCGCGAAGCCAGCTCTTCGACCTGAATGCACAGGTCTGGAGCACGGAACTCTGCAGCATTTTCGGCGTCGATCCCGGCGTCCTGCCGGAGGTGCGTGACAGTTCCGCCGATTTCGGCAGGACATCCGGCGTGCCCGGCATTGCCGACGGCACGCCGATCCGCGCGGCGATCGGCGACAGTCATGCGGCCCTTTTCGGCCATGGCGCATTCCAGCCGGGCGACGGCAAGGTGACCTTCGGCACGGGATCGTCGATCATGACCACCCTTGCCGGATACATCGCGCCGCGCAACGGCATCACGACGACGGTCGCCTGGCGGATCGCCGGCAAGCCGACCTTCGCGTTCGAAGGCAACATCCTCGTCTCCGCCGCAAGCCTCCCCTGGATGACCGACATTCTCGGCCTTGCCGACGTCGCAGCCCTGATCGATCTCGCCGCCACCGCCGAGCCGGGCGGTCCCGGTTTCGTGCCGGCCTTCGTCGGCCTTGGCGCGCCCTATTGGGATTCGAACGCCCGTGCGCTGTTTTCGCAAATCAATTTCAGCACCAGCCGGGCGCAGATGGCCCGTGCCGTCACCGATTCCATCGCCTTTCAGGTGCATGATGTCGTCTCGGCCATGAAGACGCAGAGCGACGGCGTCATTGGCGCGCTCTATGTCGATGGCGGCCCGAGCCAGAACCGGTTCCTCATGCAATGCGTGGCCGACACGCTGCGCCACACGGTCATCCAGTGCGAGGCGCCTGAGGCATCAGCGCTCGGCGCCGCCTACCTTGCCGGCCTGTCGCTCGGCATCTTTCCGGACCTCGACGCCATTTCCGCCCTGCCCCGGCAGACGGTGCCGATAGCGCCGGTCACCAATGATGCTCCCGAACGGCTCAAAACGTGGAATGACGCGGTCGCCCGCTCGACGCTGGACCCGGCAACCGCTAAGAGTGAATAAAAATTCACGACGGGAACGCCCATGGGACGCCTCAACGAACTCCGCCTGATCTCGCGGGTCGCCCAGATGTATCACATCGAGCGGCGCCGGCAGGCGGAGATCGCGGAGCACCTGAGGCTGAGCCAAGCGACCGTCTCGCGCATGCTCAAGCGCGCGGAAACCGAAGGCATCGTGCGGACCAGCGTCATCCCGCCAGTCGGCACCTATGGCGATCTCGAAAGCGCGCTCCGCGAGCGTTTCAACCTGCCGGAAGCCGTCGTCGTCGAATGCACGGAGGATCGTGATGGTGCCATCATGTCGCGGATCGGCGAGGCCGCGGCCCATCTCCTGGAGATTACGCTGGCGCCTGGCGAGACGATCGGCGTCTCCAGCTGGAGCCAGACGATCTTCAAGATGGTGGAGAACATCCATCCACAGAAAAGCGCCCGCGCCAAGTTCGTGGTGCAGACGCTCGGCGGCATGGGCGACCCCTCGGTGCAGACCCATGCGACGCAGCTGACGACGCGGCTTGCCGGCCTCACGGGCGCCGAGCCGAAATTGCTGCCCGTGCAGGGGGTCACCTCGTCGCGCGAGGCGCGGCTCCTGATGATGGCCGACCCCTTCGTGCGCGAAACGGTCGATCTCTTCGGAAGCATCACGCTCGCCATCGTCGGGATCGGCGCCGTGGAACCGTCCGAACTGCTTGCGCGCTCCGGCAACATCTTCTCCGCCCGCGAACTGGCCGATCTTGCAGATGCCGGCGCCGTCGGCGATATTTCGCTCCGCTTCTTCGACAAAGACGGCCATCCGGTGAAGACGCCGCTCGACGATCGCGTCATCGGGCTTCCCCTCGAAGACCTTGCCCGTGTCGAACGCGTGATCGCGCTGGCAGGCGGCGCGAAGAAAACCGCCGCCATCGCCGGAGCGTTGAAGGTCGGCGTCATCGACATTCTCGTCACCGACAAGTTCACGGCAGAGCGCCTTCTCCAGAAGTAGGAGGCTGCAGGTGAGTCAACAGCCGCTCAAACCTTGAACGACGCGGTGGCGATACGGAAACCGGTTTCAGCGGCATGGATTTCGTAAGTCGCAATTCGGCGGTCGTCGTCCCGCGGCTGGGGACTGGCGGAACAGCCCGGCCGTTGCTACCGAGGCGCAGCGTAACCCTTCCGGAGGACTGAGATGGGTGCTCTGATCGACCGGCCCGAACTGATCGCCGGCATCCTCGGTGCCCGGACGCCGATCGTCATTCTGGATGCTCCCGCCGGCATGGGCAAGTCGTCTGTCCTGGCATTGATTGCGCAACGCATGGGAGCCGACGTCGTTCGCTCGCCCCAGCCGCCAACCTATCCGGCAGACGGCTCCACCACGGACACGGTTCTTCGCCTGTGGGACATACCGCCCTACACGGCGCCTCTTGCCATTCCCGAGTCCTGCGTTTCCGGTAATCATCGCCTGATCATCGCGAAACGTCCTGACACGGTGCTGCCGGGCCAGGCGCGAGCACTGGCCTACGGACAGGCAACTCTGATCGGCAGCGAGGGCCTGATGATGTCGCACGGCGAGCTCGAACGGCTGTTCGGGAGTGCTTGCGAAGATGTGGCCGAGAAAAGCGGGGGATGGCCGCTGGCCGTGTTCAATACCCGCCTTTTCGAAGGTCCTCCAGATGTCCTGCGTGCATTTCTCGACGCCGAGGTGCTGGCGACGATGCCGGACGAGGAACTCGTCGTCCTGCAGCTGATGCTGGTCGAGACGGTCGGTCGGACGAGCGCTGCGACACGGCATCCGTCCTTCTCCGAATCGCACTTCCCCACCACATCTCCTCTGCCGCTCACGGCGCCGTTCCTGATGCGCCCTGACGGCACAGGTCGGCCGACGCTGGTGGTGGCAGGCGTGCGTGACGTCCTGCGCGAGGCGATCGACCATGTAATGGAGCGGCGTCTGCGCAACGCCGGAAGCGCCAAGGCCATTGCCGAGGCTTACCGGGCGAAAGGTCTCGTGGTCGAGGCGATCTGTGCCTTCCAGAAGGCCGGTCTCTTCGACAATGCGCTGCGGATCTTCCAGGATGCTGGCGGGCCGTTCTTTCTCTACTATTTCGGGCCCCAAGCCTTCGACACCGTCCTTGCCGGATTCCCGCTGACCTTTTCCATCCAGACCGAGGTCCTCGTTCTCGCCAAGGCGTTGCAATCGCTGAAGCTCGGCGATATCGCGCGTGCCCGCCGCCTGCTCATCGACCGCTTCGGAGACATCGCCAACGATTACACGCAGGTGTTTTCCAGCCGCTCGGTTTTTTCGCGCCAGTTTCGGGCGTTCCGGCTCGTAATGCTGCTCTACGAGGACTATTTCTTCTCCGAGGAACTGCTGGAGCGCGCCTATGCGCTGATCGCGGAGTTTCCGGTGGAAGACCACCTTTCGCGCGGCAGCTTCTACAACTCGGTGCTCGAATTCTACATCCGCAATCGGCAGTTTGCCGCCGCCGAAGAGGTGGCGCAGCGTGCAATGTTTCATTATCGCGCCGCACAGGCGCCGCTCCTCGCCTTCTACATCAGTCTCCACCAGACGCTGATCCGGCTCATGATGGGCGATGCGTTGGCCGCACGCCGTTACGCGACCCAATCGGCCGCTTTTATCGCGGAGTTGCCGTTCGAAAGCCCTAACGACGCGCGGCTGCAAGTGCTGATGGACGCGTGCGTCGAGTACGAAGCCGGGCGGGCCGAGCCGCTGGCGCGGTTCCTCAATCTCGAGATCGATGGTTTCGCCCATGGCGAAATCTGGCCGAGCCTTCTCGAATTCGCGCTCCACTATGGCAGCCAGGCGCTGGGTGAGCACTTCTCCACCATGGCCGCCCGGAGCTTTCTCGATCGCTGGCGCGTCTACCAGACGTCGAACGGGCAGTTCCAGGCGATGATCTCGATCCGCGAGGCGGCCGTCCTTCAGAACGCAAACCGCTGGCAGGAAGCGGCCGACACGCTGGTGGCGATATCAGGCCGGGTCGATCGCGCCTTCGTTCTGGCAGGCGGTGAACCTTTGGCGCGCGTGCAGGAGCGCGACGAACTAGCGCTGGCGCTCATCTGGCTACGCCAGCTCGTCTACGAGGCACCGCAACGGCCCGGCCTCGACCAGCTCGTCACCACCATCATTGGCAACATGAACCTGACGGATCGCCAGCGGATGAGCGCCGAAATCTGGCTTGCCTATGTCGCCAAGCGCCAGCGCAATGCGACGCAGGCACGCGCCGTGCTCCAGAAGACCTTCGGCGATTGTGCACGGCTCGGCACCATCGCCCCGCTCGCCGAGGAGCGCGTCTTCCTGCAGGAACTGATCGACAACCAGCGCATCGGCGGCTTCCTGTCCACCGTCACGGGCAACCGCCAGATCCTTCGCAAGCTGAGGGATTCCGGCCGCCTCGACAACCAGTCCACCAAGATGGCCAACACGCTGTCGCGGCGCGAAAGCAAGATCCTGCTGATGATCTCCGAAGGTGCCGCCAACAAGGACGTGGCCAACACGCTGGGCCTGAGCGAAGCAACCGTGAAGTTCCACCTCGGCAATGTCTACCGCAAGCTCGGCTGCCGCAGTCGCCAAGAAGCGATCAGCTCTGCGCGGGCGCTCGGCCTTCTCGGCTAGCCTCGCATAAACAGCTCGCTCAGAACCTAGACCATTTAGGCAAAAACCTAGACGTGGTGGCGCTTGAGGTGCATCGTCTCGCGATGCATCCTCACGTCCAACAACGAGATGACGGTCGATAACGGCCGCGCTGGGAACCTTCGACAACACGGGAGAAACAATGCGCACGCTTTGCACCCTCGCCTCCACCGCCGCCATTGCACTGGTTGCCGGCTATGCCGGATCGGCTGCGGCCAAGACCGTCGTGACTATGAACACCGTCCAGATTTTCGGCACGATCGATCCGGCCAAGATTTCGGACTACACGGACTACATGTCCGCGGTGAACCTCTATGACAGCCTGACCACGGTCGACCCAACCGGCAAGATCATCCCCGAGCTGGCGGAAAGCTGGACCGTGTCGGACGATGCGAAAGAGGTCACCTACAAAATCCGGGCCGACGCCAAGTTCTCGGATGGCACGCCGGTCGAGGCGAAGGATGTGGTCTACTCGTTCGAGCGGCTCTTCCGCATCAACCAGGGCCCGGCCAACCTTTTCACCGATGTCCTGAAGCCCGGCTCGATCGTCGCGGTCGATGAGAAGACGGTCAAGTTCACGCTGTCGAAGACCTTTGCACCATTCCTGACCACCGTTCCCGCCGTCTTCATCGTCAATTCGGACGTGGTGGAAGCCAACAAGGGCAGCGATGACGCGCAGGCCTATCTCGGCAGCACCGTTGCCGGTGCCGGTGCCTACAAGCTGGTGGAATGGGACCGCGGCGCGCGGATGACGATCGAGCGCGACCCCAATTACTACAAGGGCTTCGGCAAAGGCGCGATCGACGAAGTGCGCTGGATCATCACCAATGACGAGGCGACCGTGCGGTCGCTGGCGGCCTCCGGCGAGCTGACCATGACCAGCCAGTACCAGTCGCCCGAGACCTACAAGGCGCTCGCCGACATGGGCCGCTTCACCGTCGTCAGCGAACCGACGACCACCGCCTTCTACCTCAAGCTCAACACCAAGGTGCCGCCGACCGACGACGTGCACATCCGCCGCGCGCTCGCGCTCGCCACCGACTACCAGACGATCCGCGAGGTCATTCTTCCCGGCGGCGAACTGACGACCCCGCTGCCGTCGGGTTTCGCGGAGTTCCACGCCGCCGACGTGCCCGCACCAAAATACGATCTGGAAGCCGCCAAGGCCGAGATCGCCCAGTCGAAATATGCCGGCTCCGAGATCCCGATCACGCTCGGCTATGTCGCCGGCACCAAGTTCGAGGAGGAGATCAGCCTGCTGATGCAGTCGAACCTCGAACAGCTCGGCTTCAAGGTGACGCAGCAATCCGATCCATGGAACCGGATCACGGAGATCGCGACCAAGGTCGAAACGACGCCCGCCGTCAACCAGATCTTCTTCTCTCCGACCTATCCCTCGCCCGACTCGATGTTCTTCACCCAGTATCACTCGAAGTCCGCAGGCACCTGGGCCTCCGCTGAATGGCTGCAGGATCCGGCCATCGACGCCCTGATCGACGAGGCCAGATCGACCGCCGACGTCGCGAAGCAGGCCGTGATCTACAAGGATCTCCAGCGCAAGCTGGTCGAGATCCAGCCGGATGTCTTCCTGATGACGCAGACCGTCCAGCACGCGATGGACAAATGCCTGACCGGCTTCAAGGCCGTGCCCATGCAGTCCTTCGACTACGACTTCACACGCTACAGCTGGACCTGCAACTAACGGCTCATCAGAGAAACCGGCGACCGTCCTAATCAACGGCACGCTTCGCCGTTTCCCTCGTCCCGGTCCGATATCCTCCCAAGGCGGACCGGGACATCTTCTCCGCTTCCTGTCGCTTAACCCTTCGAAAAGGCTGGATTCTTGGAATTCCTGCTCTTCCTTCTCAGGCGTATTGCATGGTCGCTGCTGGTCCTTTTCGGGCTCTCGGTGGTGATCTTCATCATCGCTCGCGCCATGCCGGGCGACCCCGTGCGGCTTGCGCTCGGACCGCGGGCAAGCGTCGAGCAGGTCGAGCAACTGCGCGAGACACTGGGGTTCAACCAGCCGCTCATCCAGCAATACGGCATCTATGTCGCAGGCCTCGCGCGCGGCGATCTCGGGCGGTCGCTGCTGACCGAGCAGCCGGTGGCAAACGATATCCGCCAGACCTTTGCCGCAACCTTCGAGCTCGTTCTGTCGACCATCACCATCGCCTTCGTGCTCGGCGTGCCCTTGGGCGTCGCCGCAGCGCGATACAAGGACCGATGGCCGGATAATGTGGTGCGCATCATCGCGATCTTTTCCGCCGTGACGCCCAGCTTCTTTCTGGCCCTCCTTCTCCAGATTCTCGCCGGCTATGTCCTGCACATCCTGCCCACCACCGGCCGCCTGCCGCCGGGACTGGCCTTCTCGGCCGATATGACGGGCCTGATCACCATCGATGCGCTGTTGCACGGCCGTCTGGACGTGTTCCTCGAAGCGCTGCGCTATCTGCTGCTGCCGTCGATCGCGCTGGCCGCCGCCACGATGGGGCAGATTGCCCGCATCACCCGCTCGTCGATGATCGACGTCTCCAGCCAAGATTATGCGGAGGCCGGTCGCGCCTTCGGTATCCCAGAGCGTGTGCGCGTCTTCAAGTACATGCTGCGCCCGAGCTTCGTGCCGCCGCTGACTATTCTCGGTCTCGAGTTCGCCTCGCTGATCGGCAATGCCTTCGTCGTGGAACTGGTCTTCTCCTGGCCCGGCATGGCAGCCTACGGGGTGCGCACCATCCTCCAGAAGGATCTCAACGCCATCATGGGCGTGGTCATCGTCTCCGGCGTGTTCTTCGTGGTCGCCAACCTCGTCATCGACGTTCTCACCGGCATCGTCGATCCGCGCATCCGCATCCGGGGGCGCCGCTGATGACCGGAACGTCCATTGCCCCTCAGGAGGCGCGCCGCCTCTCAAATGCCTACCAGAACTGGTATCGCTTCTCGCGCAATCCGACGGCCGTGATCGGCGCCGCCATCGTCCTCGTCTGCATTCTCGCAGCCCTGTTCGCCCCCTTCATCACGCCCTATCCGGAGCATGTCGGCGCCGTCGTCAACTTCCGGGCCCGCCACCAGCCGCCATCGCTGACCTTCTGGTTCGGTACCGACAATGTCGGGCGCGACATCTTTACCCGCACGATCTACGGCATGCGCATCTCGCTGCTGCTCGCCTTCGTCGTGCTCGGCACCGCCGTCCCCATCGGCACGGTCCTCGGCCTTCTCGCCGGCTATTTCGGCGGCTGGGTCGAGACGGTCATCATGCGCGTGACGGACATCGCGCTCGCGCTTCCCCCGCTCGTCATGGCGCTCGCCGTCGCCGCTGTGCTGTCGCCCGATCTCGTCAATTCCCTGCTCGCCATCGCCGCGCTCTGGTGGACCTGGCACACGCGGCTGATCTACGCGATCACCAAACAGATCCGCACGCAGGAATTCATCGAGGCTGCGGAAACGCTCGGCGCCAGCAAGTTCCACATTCTCTTCCGCGAGATCCTGCCGAATTGCGTTTCCGCCATTGCCGTCAAGACCTCGCTCGATTGCGGCTTCGTCATTCTGGTCGGCGCCTCGCTCTCCTTCCTCGGCCTCGGCATCCAGCCGCCTACACCCGATCTCGGCACCATGGTTGCGCAGGGCGCGGGCTTCCTGCCGGATTTCTGGTGGGAATCGGTGCTTCCCGGCCTCGCCATCCTGTTCGTCGCGCTCGGCTTCAACCTGCTCGGCGATGGCTTGCGCGACCTCTTCGATGTGCAGGAGGTCCGATGAGCTTCCCCCTCCTGCGTGTCGAGAACCTTTCGGTCTCCTTCACCACCTACGGCCAGACGGTGCCCGTGCTGCACGGCGTCAGCCTCGATGTACCCGCCCGCTCGCAAGTGGCGCTGGTCGGCGAAAGCGGATCGGGAAAGACCGTGACGATGAAGGCCATCATGGGCCTGCTGCGCCAGCCGCCCGCCCGCATCACCTCCGGCGCGATCTATTATGACGGCGCAGATCTCCTGACCATGCCGGAGAAGGAGCGCCTGAAGCTGCGCGGCACGGCGATGTCGATGGTGTTCCAGGACCCGATGAGTTCGCTCAATCCGGTCTTCACCATTGCCGACCAGATGGCGACGATCCTGAAATATGCCGACAGGCGCCTCGGCCGCGTCCGCTCTTCCAGAGACCGGATGCAGAGGGTCTACGACACGCTGACACAGGTGCGCATGCGCGATCCCGAGCGGGTGGCACGCGCCTATCCGATCGAGCTTTCCGGCGGCATGCGCCAGCGCGTGCTGATCGCCATGGCGCTGCTCAGCGAGACCGACCTTTTGATCGCCGACGAGCCGGGAACGGCGCTGGACGTGACCACGCAGGCGCAGATCCTGAAGCTCCTCAAGGATCTGGTCGAGGCGCGCGGCCTCGCGCTCCTGATGATCACCCACAATCTGGGCGTCGTGCGCGAGACCTGCAACAGCGTCTACGTCATGCAGAAAGGCGTCATCGTCGAGAAGGGCGAAACCGCGGCGATCTTCGAGGCACCGGCGCATGACTACACCCGCAGCCTGATCGACGCCGTCCCGCGCCTCACCGGCGGACGCCGCTTCGGAACCGCCGGGGTGCCGGCATGAGCGGACCGATGCTGGAACTGAAGAACCTCTGCAAGGCCTTCCCGATCCGCAACGCCTTCGGCCGCAAGACCGGTGCGCTGCAGGCGGTCGACAACGTCTCGATGGCGATTGCGCCCGGCGACGTCTATGGCCTTGCCGGCGAGAGCGGATCGGGCAAGTCCACAATCGCCCGCATGATCATGGGGCTGGAAACGCCCGACAGCGGCGAGATCCTGATCGACGGGCGCAGCATTCACGACCGTTCGGACGGTGTGGCGCATGGTCGCCGCGTGCAGATGGTGTTCCAGAACCCCGGTTCCTCGCTTAATCCCCGTCGCACCGTCGGCCAGTCGATCACTGTCCCGCTGGACGCGCATGGGTTTCCGCGCGGCGCGCGCCGTACCCGCGTCGCGACGCTGCTCGACATGGTGCAACTGCCCGCAGCCTTTGCCGAGCGCTATCCGCACGAACTCTCCGGCGGACAGAAGCAGCGCGTCGCCATCGCCCGGGCGCTCGCGGTCGAGCCGAAGCTTTTGGTGCTGGACGAGCCGACCTCGGCGCTCGACGTCTCGGTGCAGGCGAAAGTCATGGACCTGCTCGCCGATCTCGGCCGGCAGATGGGCCTGACCTATCTGTTCATTTCCCACGATCTGAGCCTCATGCGCAATTTCGCGCGCGAGGTCAGCGTGCTGTACCGCGGCGCCATCGTCGAAAGCGGCACGTCGGACACCGTCTTCGGAAACCCGTCCCACGACTATACGCGTCTGCTGATCGCCTCCGTGCCCGTCATCTCGGCGGAGGAAGCAGCGCTCCGGCCCGTCATCCCCCTGATCGACGGCGAACTCCCCACACCCGAACAACTGATCGCGCTGCGGCAAGCGGCGGATCGTCAGGCATGAAAAGCAGTGAGGTTTGAAGCCCATGATTAGGATAGGCATCGATGTCGGCGGCACCAATACGGACGCCGTGGTCATGAACGGCACGGAGGTGATCGCCGGCGTCAAATCCGCAACGACTGCCGACGTGATGAGCGGCGTCGTCAACGCGCTGCGCGACGTGCTGGCGGCGTCAGGAATGGAAGCCTCCGCCGTCGATTTCGTGATGATCGGCACGACCCACTTCACCAATGCCGTCGTCCAGCGCCGCGATCTTGCGCAGACCGCGGCCGTGCGCCTCGGCCTGCCCGCCACGGCCTCGCTGCCGCCGATGGTCGATTGGCCGGAGGATCTGAAGCAGTCGATCGGCAACCACGCCTATCTCGCCCATGGCGGCAACGAGTTCGACGGCCGCGTCATCTCGCCGCTCGACGAGGACGAGTTGAAGGGCATCGCCCGCGACATCGCCGCCAAGGGCATCCGCAGCATCGCCATCACCTCGGTGTTCTCGCCGGTGTCCAGCGATTTCGAGCGCCGCGCCGGCGCCATCTTCGAAGCGGAAATCCCCGGCGTGCACATCACGATGTCGAGCGATATCGGCCGCATCGGGCTTCTGGAGCGCGAGAACGCGGCCATCATGAATGCCTGCCTGCGCGACCTCTCCGCCCATGTCATCGAGGCTTTCCGCAACGCCATCCGCGAGGCCGGCATCACCGGAAAATTCTTCCTGACGCAGAACGACGGCACGCTGATGGATGCGAGCTTCGCCGAGAAATTCCCGGTCCTGACTTTCGCTTCGGGACCGACGAACTCCATGCGCGGCGCGGCGTTCCTGTCCGGCGTCAGCGACGCCATCGTGGTCGATATCGGCGGCACGACCTCAGATGTCGGGTCGTTGCACAAAGGCTTTCCCCGTCAGGCGACGATCGCCGTCGAGGTCGGCGGTGTGCGCACCAATTTCCGCATGCCCGACGTGTTTTCGATCGGCCTCGGCGGCGGGTCGCATGTCGTGGAAACGGACAACGGCATCAAGGTCGGCCCGGTTTCCGTCGGTTACCGCATCAAGACCGAGGCGCTGATCTTCGGCGGGCAAACGCTCACCACCACCGATGTGGCCGTGGCGGCGGGCCGTGCCTCGCTCGGCGATGCCGCCAAGGTCTCGCACCTCTCCCCTGATCTCATCGATCGCGTGCAGGCGAAGATCCACGCAATGCTGGAAGACTGCGTCGAGAAATCCCGCCTCTCGCCCGATCCGCTGCCCGTCATCGTGGTCGGCGGCGGCTCCATCCTGGTCGATGGCCCGCTGAGTGGCCTCGAGGTTATCAAGCCCGCGCATTTCGGCGTCGCGAACGCCGTCGGTGCTGCCATCGCGCAGGTCTCCGGCGAAATCGACCGCGTCTATGCGCTAGCCGAACTCGGCCGCGACAAGGCGCTCGAAGACGCGAAGCAACGGGCGATCGATGCGGCGATTGCCGCAGGTGCCGCACCCGACAGCATCGAGATCGTCGATGTCGAGGACGTTCCGCTCGCCTATCTGCCGGGCAACGCCACCCGTATCCGCGTCAAGGCCGTGGGAGAGCTCCATGCCGGTTGAAGGCTATCTCCTCAAGGAAGAGGACCTCGTGCCGCTGTCGATGGGGGCCGCCCTGCTCGGCACCGGCGGCGGGGGCAATCCGTATATCGGCATGCTGCGTGCCCGTGAGCTGATGCGCAAGGGCGCTAAGGTCCGCGTGCTGCCGCTGGACGCGCTGCCTGACGATGCCTGGGTGGCGGAGTGCGGCGGCATCGGCGCGCCGGTCGTCGGCGTCGAGAAGATCGAGGAAGGCGGCGAATGCTACCGCGCGGTGCGCGCCGTCGAAGAGGCGGCGGGTGTCACCGTCTCCGCGATGATCTCGGCCGAAATCGGCGGTGCGAACGCCATCGAGCCGATCATCGCCGCCGCCATGGCCGGGCTTCCCGTCGTCGATGGCGACGGCATGGGCCGGGCGTTCCCCGAAGTGCAGATGACCACCTACATGATCTATGGCGCACCCGCGTCACCGGCGGCCATCGCCGACGACAAGGGCAATGTCGTGGTCTTCAAGCAGATGGTCGACATGTTCTGGCTGGAGCGCTTCGCACGCGACGCCTCCGTTGCCATGGGCGCCGGGGCCGGCTTCGCGGTCGCCCCGATGCGCGGGGATTTCGTCAAGAAAACCTCCGTGCCCGGAACAGTCACGCAGGCGCTGGAGATCGGTCGCACCATTCTCGATGCCCGCCTGAAGCGTCAGAACGTCGTGGAACGCGTGGTCGAGGCGACGGGCGCAACGCTGTTCTTTACCGGCAAGATCACCGACATCCGCCGCGAACTGACCGGCGGCTTTGCGAGAGGCGAGGCTCTGCTGTCGGGTATCGGCGGATGGGCGGGGTCGCAGGCGCGGATCGCGATCCAGAACGAAAACCTCGTGCTCTGGGTGGATGGCGTCGCCGTCGCCATGGTGCCGGACCTCATCATCAATCTGGAACTCGACACCGGCGAGCCCCTGACCACCGAAATCCTGCGCTACGGCCAGCGCATCGCAGTGATCGGCCTGCCGGTCCATGACCTGATGAAAACGCCGCGCGCGCTGGAGATCGTCGGTCCCAAGGCGTTCGGCTACCCGGAACTCACCTTCGAGCCGATGGCCTTCAGCAACACGCAAGGTCGGGAGCGACGTGCATGAACATCCTGAGAACGATCTATGCCGAAGATCTCGATGATATCGCCATCGGCGGCGCCATTCTCGGCACGGGCGGCGGTGGTGATCCCTATGTCGGCAAGCTCATGGCGAAGGAAGCCATTCGCAAGCACGGTCCGGTCGAACTGATCGACGTCAGCGAGCTCGCCGACGACGCCCTCGTCGTTCCCGTCTGCATGATGGGGGCGCCGACCGTGATGACCGAGAAGCTACCCCAGGGCGACGAGCTTCTGACCGCCTTCCGCAAGCTGGAACAGCTCCTCGGCCGCAAGATCGATGCCGTGCTCTGCGGCGAAGCGGGCGGCGTGAATTCTACGACGCCCTTCGTGGTGGCGGCCGCCGCGGGCCTGCCGCTGGTCGATGGCGACGGCATGGGCCGGGCCTATCCGGAGCTGCAGATGGTGACCTTCACCCTGCACGGCATCTCCGCCACACCCATGGTTCTCTGCGACGACAAGGGCAACGCGCTGGTGCTCGAAACCGTCAGCAATGCCTGGACGGAACGGCTGGCGCGTGCCGCCACCGTTGAGATGGGCGGCTCGGCGCTGCTCGCGTTCTACCCGATGAGCGGCAAGCAGGCCAAGGCATGCGTCGTTCGTGGTACGCTGTCGCTCTGCGCCAATCTTGGCCTCGAACTTCGGGAAAGCCGCCTTTCGAACGGAGACCCGGTCCGCGCCATCGCGGCGAAGCTCGGTGCTTCCGTCCTCTTCCACGGTCGCCTGACCGATATCGACCGCCGCACGATCGGCGGCTTTGCCCGGGGAACGGCGCGGTTCGATGGCGTGGAGGACTGGAAAGGCCAGACGTTCCGCCTCGACTTCCAGAACGAATTTCTGATGGCAGAGCGCAATGGCGAGATCGTCTGCACGACGCCGGATCTCATCACGCTGCTGGAAGCCGAAAGCGGCAATCCGGTCACGGCGGACTCGCTGCGCTACGGCCTGCGCCTCGTCGCCCTCGCCTTCCCCTGCAACCCGCAATGGAAGACGGACGCGGGCATCGCCCTCGTCGGTCCCCGCTATTTCGGCTATGACACGGATTATATTCCGTTCGACGCACATTGAGCGGATGACGGGATCATGAATTAATTGTTGCCGGGTCGAATCTCGGCGCCTATTTCAGGCGCGCCTTGGTCCGGTCTCTCCCGTTTCATCGGAAACGCCTGAGCGGCGTGTCCACGAAACCGGCAGCAGGCACCGTCTCCTGGCGTGTCGCCCGGTACAGCCGCCCCTGTCGCTCCGAAAGATCGTCCCAGAGAGGCCGGGCCGTCGGGTCGGGCGGGATTTCCTCGGCGAGGCGGGTCATGGCGTTGGCTGTCGCCTTGAAGCCATCGTACCATCCGGCGCCGACGGCCGCCGACATGCCAGCGCCAAGGGCGGAGGCCTCGTTGGACAGGCTGCGGATGACGGGGAGGCCCGTGGCGTCCGCCACCATCTTGCGCCAGAGCCTGCTCTCGGCACCGCCGCCTATGACGAACAGGCGGTCGGCTTTCGCGCCACTTTCCCGCATTTTTGCCAGCGAGCGCGCAAATTCGAGCGTGATCGCCTCCATCGAAGCTCGGTAGAGATGGCCGATCCCCGTGTCCGGTCCCATGCCCGAGAAGGTCGCACGTGCCGTATCGTCCCAGTGCGGGTCCATGCAGCCGACGAGATAGGAGCAAACGGTGACGCCGTTCGAGCCGACTGGAAGGCGGATCGCCTCGGATTCGAGCCGCTCGAAGACGCCGGGATCGCCACGCCCACCGGCGAAGGCATCCAGCAGCCAGTTGAAGAAATAGGCGCCGCCGCGCTGGCAGCTTTCCAGCAGATAGCCCTCCCCGCTCGGAGACACTAGCGTGCGCCAGTAATTGCTGAGTTCGGGGGTTGCCGACCACAAGCCGCCGACAACGGCCGTGCCGAGATTGAGATAGACGGCGCCCTCATTGATCGCGTTGACCCCGAGGCCCGCGCAGTTGCCATCGCCACCGCCGGCAAAGACCGGCGTTCCCGGCCGAAGTCCGGTGGCTGCGGCCGCCGACGCGGTGATCTGCCCGATCGCCGTTCCCGGCGCGTGGAGAGGCGGCAGCTTTTCCAAGGGAATTTCAAGGTGATCGAGGATCTCGCGCGACCAGGTCTTTTTCTCGATGTCGAGGATGCCGAATGGATCGGCGCTCGTCCAGCTGGCCGAGGCGCTGCCCGTCAGTTTCAGCGTCAGGAAATCATGGACACTGAGAATGCGGGCGGCCTTGTCGAGAAGGTTCGGCTCGTGCTCGCGGAAGTAACGCAGCCGGTAGACGCAGGGAATGACATCGATCGGCTTGCCGGAGATCGCATGAAGCCGGCCGGGGCCGAGTTCGTTCGCCAGTACGGAGACGAGTTCGTGGGCACGCCGGTCGAGCCATAGGGTCGCAGGCGCAAGAGGACGATCGTCGGCATCAAGGAGGACCATCGTCTCGCGCTGGTTGGAAATGGCAATACCGTCGATCAGCGCAGGGTCCACCTGCCGCATCAGCGACTGCAGGGCGGCGCAAGCTGCTGTCCACCATTCGTCGGCATTCTGTTCGGCACGCAAGGAGTCCGGCGTGCTGATCGTCAGCGGAGCGCGACCCTCCGCATGGCAGCGCCCGTCCTGCGTCCAGGCGATGGCCTTGACGGATTGCGTGGACGAATCGATTCCGATGACGAAACGCTCGCGATCAGGCATGCACTGCTCCTCCCTGTGCAGCGAGATGCCGGGGCTCGACGGGATCGAGCGCACCTGCGCAAACCGGAGCTCCTCCACCGGCCTTACGCACATCCCTTATATAAGTTCCGACTTACACGTTCAACCTTCCCGGCATCATTGCGGCGCGGCGATTAAAGCTTCCGCCGTCGCCATGTCGGTAATGAAATGGGTAACATATCCTGCCTCGAGCGTGGCGATGATCGCCCTGATTTTCGTGGGGCCGCCCGCCACGCAGATGCGGCTTGGAACGTTCTTCAACTCGTCCAGCGTGATGCCGACGACGCGCTCGTCATGCGGCCCGCCGACGGCGCCGCCATGGGCGTCGATGAAGCGGCCGATGATCACGGCGGTCGCGCCGCGCGCCACGTAATCGTCGATCTCTTCCGGCTCGGCGATGCCAGCCTGTCGCACCGTGCTCTTCGGCCCGATATCGCCGACGCCGAAGAGGATGCGGTTGGCGGAATGAACGAGGTCCATCTGCTTGCGCAGCACGGGCTCGGCCAGAAGCAGCGCCTTCAGGGCCTTGGTCGACAACACGGCCGGCGCTAGCAGGTTGACGCATCGCGCGTGGATGCGGTTGGACAAAAGCGACGTACACAGCTCCGGCGAAAAGTCCGCCTCGCCGGTGGAGCTGCCCGAAACCTGCACGACCGTCACGTTGCGGGCCGGTCGCGTCAGCGAGATCTGGTCGGCCACGGCCAGCACTGTGCGCCCCCAGGCAACGCCGATCGTGTCGTTGTCCTCCACTTGGTCTGCCAGAACACGCGCGCCCGCATCGCCCAGCCGCTGCGTCAGAGCCTGCTCGTCGCCGTCCGGAATGACGAAGGCGCCCGCGAGATCGAACTTCGCCATCAACGCGCGGGCGATGCTCGTGCGACTGCCCGCCTTCGGATGGATGTTGACGGAGACGATGCCGCGCTCGCGCGCTTCCTGCAGGTAATTGACGATCGTCGCGCGGGACACGTTCAGCCGCTTGGCGATCTCGCTCTGCGTCATCTCGTCGGCATAATAGAGCCAAGCTGCCCACATGATGGAATCGTCGAATTCCATAGGGACGAGTGCCCCCTTTTCCGCATCGATCCGGTCTGACGTCTTTGCCTTGGCCATGACGCTATCTGACGCCGATCCTGTCATTTGTCAACTTCCACTGTCTTATGTATTGACATATGCCATGACCTGTTGTCATTTGATCGAAAGGCGAGGAGGCCTCGGCAGTCATGGAATTTGGAACGACCGACACGGCGCAGAGCATGCGCCCGAACTGGACCGCACTGATCGACGATATCGTCGAGGGCAAATGGACGAACCCCGAGACGGGCAAGCTCGCCCGCGTTCCCTATGAGTCTATCGTCATCGACGAGAGCCTCGACGGCAGGGAGGCGGATCTGGTCGCGGGTCTCGGGCTCGGCGAGCGCTTCACGGTGGTGACCGATACGAATACGTGGGATGCGATGGGTTCCCGCGTGGCGAGCGCCTTGCGGGATCTCGGACCGGTCGAAACCGTTGTGCTCGACCATCCCCATGCGGACATGGGACATGCCGAAGACCTGCGCCAGAAACTGCATGGCGCGGATGCCGTCATCGCGGTCGGGTCCGGCACGATCAACGATCTCTGCAAGTTCGTCACGGCGAAGGCCGGAAAGCGCTATGCCGTGTTCGGCACGGCAGCTTCGATGAACGGCTACACCTCCACCACGGCATCCATGACGCTCGAAAGCGGGTTGAAGGTCTCCCTGCCCTCGCAGGGGCCGGCCGGCTTCTTCGTCGATCTCGGCGTCAGCGCCCGCGCGCCGCGGCACCTGTCGGCCTCCGGCTTTGCCGATTGCCTCGTGCGCTCCGTCGCGCAGGTCGACTGGTGGATGTCGCACAGGCTGCTGTCCACGCTCTACTCCGCCGTTCCCTACATCATCCAGGAGAAGGACGAGGAAGAGCTGAACGCCCGCGCGGCAGGGATTGCCGCAGGCGACATCGCGGCGAATGGCTATCTCCACCGCGTCCTGACGCTCTGCGGCCTTGGCGTCTCGTTTACCGGCATGTCCAATCACGGCTCGATGGGCGAGCATCAGATCTCCCACTACATCGACTGCTTTGCCGGTGAAGATCATCCCGGCACGCTGCATGGCCAGCAGGTCGGCGTGGCGACGCTGACCATGGCGCGGCTGCAGCGGCATTTTCTCGACAGCGAAACCGCACCGGTCATCCGCCCGACGCGGATCGACCCGGCCGATATGGCGCGGCGCATGGGGCCGGATATCGCGGCACAATGCTTCGAGGAGCTGAAGGGCAAGATCTTCGACGAGCGCGGCGCGGCCCGGATCAACGAAACATTCGCCGAACTCTGGCCGACCCTGCGCGGCGAGTTGAATGCCTTCGCGCTGCCCGTGGCCGAGATGGAAAGGCTTCTGTCGGACGCCGGAGGCCCGATGACATCGCAGGATCTCGGCCTTCCCGTCGCCCGCTATCGCGAGGCCGTGATCCACAGCCGCGAGATGCGCAACCGCTATTCCTTTCTCGATGTGGCGGCAGATGCCGGCATTCTCGCGGACTTCGCGGCCGGGGAGGCATGACGCGATGCGACCGATCCTGGACATGCCCATCGAGGCGGCGGCGCGGATCAGGGTGCTGTTCGCCGATATCGACGATACGTTGACGAATGACGGCCGGCTTCCGTCCTGCGCCTATGACGCGCTGGAGCGGCTGACCGCGGCCGGCATCGCGGTCGCCCCCATCACCGGCCGGCCTGCCGGATGGTGCGACATGATCGCCCGCATGTGGCCCGTCGCCGGTGTGGTCGGCGAGAACGGGGCCTTCTATTTCGCCTACGATGAAGAGCTGCGCCGCATGCACCGCGTCTTCGCCGTCGCCGATCAGCAGCGGGCAAGCGACCGGGAAAAGCTGCAGCACGTCAAGCAGCGGATCCTGCGCGAGGTTCCGGGTTCGGCCCTTTCGGCAGACCAGCTCTACCGCGAGGCGGACCTTGCCATCGATTTCTGCGAGGATATTCCAGCACTTGCCGTGTCCGATGTGGACCGGATCAAGAGCATTTTCGAGGAGGAGGGCGCCGTCGCCAAGGTGTCCTCGATCCATGTGAACGGATGGTATGGCGCTTACGACAAGCTGACCATGGCCCGCCGCTTCGCCGCCGATATCCTCGGTATCGATATCGACCGGGAGCAGGACGCGATCGTCTTCGTCGGCGACAGCCCGAACGACGCGCCGATGTTCGGTTTCTTTCCCAACGCCTGCGGCGTCGCCAATGTCCTGCAGTTCGACGGCCGCATGGAGGCGAACCCCACCTATGTGACAGTGGCACGCGGCGGCTACGGCTTCGTGGAAGTGGCCAACCATCTTCTGAACGCCGGCCCCCGGAGGAATGCGGCATGAGTGCGCCGGTGTTCGATCTCGTCGTGGTGGGCGGCGGCATCAACGGTGCCGGCATCGCGCGGGATGCGGCCGGCCGGGGCCTGAAGGTCCTGCTGGTCGAGCGGTCCGACCTCGGCTCGGCGACATCGTCGGCCTCGACCAAGCTCATCCATGGCGGACTTCGCTATCTGGAGCATTACGAATTCAAACTGGTGCGCCATGCGCTGGCCGAACGCGAGCGGCTATGGGCGATCGCACCGCACATCATCTGGCCGCTCCGCTTCGTGCTGCCGCACCGCAAGGGCCTGCGGCCGGCGTGGTTGCTGCGCCTCGGGCTCTTCCTCTATGATCATCTCGGCGGTCGCAAGCGCCTGCCGGCGACGGTGACGCGCCGCCTGCGCACCGATCCGGTCGGGCGACCCTTGCGCGATGTCTCCGGCATCGGCTTCGAATATTCGGACTGCTGGGTGCAGGACAATCGTCTCGTCGTGCTCAATGCAAGGGACGCGGCCGCGAACGGTGCCGACATTCGCGTGCAGACCGCGTGCATCGCGGCGCGGCGAGAGGCCGATCAGTGGCAGTTGACGCTTCAGGACGAGGAGACCGGCTCTCGCAGCGAGGTCCGCGCCCGCGCCGTGGTCAATGCCGCCGGCCCCTGGGTCGACAGCTTTCTCTCCGGCGTGGCGGGTGTCAACGCCAACGGACGGGCGCGGCTGGTACAGGGCTCCCATATCGTGGTGCCGAAGCTCTACGACCATGACCGGTGCTACATCTTCCAGAATCCGGACGGCCGCATTATCTTCGCCATTCCCTATGAGGATGATTTCACGCTGATCGGCACGACCGATCAGGACTATCGCGGCGACCCGAAAGACGTAAAGGCCTCGCCAGCGGAGATCGCCTATCTCGTCAAGGCCATTTCGTCCTATTTCCAGCGTCCGATCACCGAGGCAGACGTCGTCTGGACCTATTCCGGCGTGCGCTCGCTCTATGACGACGGCGCGGCGAATGCCCAGGAAACGACGCGCGACTACGTGTTGTCCCTCGATCACGGCCCCGGCCGGGCGCCGCTCCTGTCCGTCTTTGGCGGCAAGATCACCACCTATCGCTGCCTTGCGGAAGATGCGCTGGACAAGCTCGCCGTGGTGTTCCCCGACACGGGCGGCAAGCGCGGCTGGACGGCGACGCGGGCGTTGCCCGGCGGCGATTTCCCACCCGGCACGGCCGGAGACGTGGCGCGCGACCTTCGCCAGAGATACGGCTTCCTGTCGGAGCGCGAGGCGCAGCGTCTCGTGCGGCACTACGGGCTGGAGGCCCGCGACATTCTGGGCACCGCACGCAGCCGCGAGGATCTCGGCCGCGATTTCGGCGGTTCCTTGACGGAAAGTGAAGTCCTGTTTCTGATGGACCGGGAATATGCCCGCACGGCCGCCGACATCGTCTGGCGCCGGACGAAATCCGGGCTGCGCATGACACCGGATCAGATCGACGCGCTCGACGCCTTCATGGCGGAGAGACGCCGGCAGGCAGACGCTCCGAAGGCTGTGGCCAGCGGCTAGCACGAACGGCGATCGGTCCCGCGCCGGTCGAAAGGGACGTATCGAGATGCCGTTGGGAGAGAGCGGTGACCGATACGGGAAGAGCATGCGGCGCAGCTTGCGTCCGGTATCAGGGAGGAATGAAGCGCAATGTCCATTGCACAGGTGAAACGCATCGCGATCTCGGATTCGCCGTGGCCATGGCTGCTGCCGCTCGTCGCGCTGCTGGTGGTCTTCACCGTCTATCCGCTGATCTACAACATCTGGCTCAGCTTCCACGAATTCGTGCCCAAGCAGAGAGTGCTGAAATATGTCGGCATGGCCAACTGGATCCAGCTGGTCAATGACGGCCGGTTCTGGGGCGCGCTCGGCGTCACCTTCCTCTATTTCTTCATCGCCCTGACGGTCGAGATCATCCTCGGCATGTCCGTCGCCATGCTGCTCGATGCCGAACTGCCGGGCTTTGCCGCCCTGCGGGCCATCCTGTCGATGACGCTGGTCATCCCGCCCGCCATCGCCGGCATGATGTTCCTGCTGATGGAGGACTCGCAGTTCGGCGTGCTCTCCTACTTCCTCGGCCAGCTCGGATTGCTCGACAAATCGACGCCGATTCTTGGAACCTCGTCCCTTGCCCTTCTCGGCGTGCTCGTCGCGGAAATCTGGCAGTGGACGCCCTTCATGGTGCTGATCTTCATGGCGGGCCTGCGGTCGCTGCCGGCCGAGCCCTATGAGGCGGCATCCATCGACGGGGCGTCCTCGTTCCAGATGTTCCGCCGGCTGACCCTGCCGATGATGTCGCGGGTCATCGCGGTCGCCGTCCTTCTGCGCGGCATCGATCTGTTCCGGGTGTTCGACTACGTCTTTGTCATGACCTCGGGCGGGCCTGGAACCGCGACCTACACGGTCAGTCTCTATGCCTGGCAGCAGACATTCTCGTTCCTGAAATGGGGCTATGGCGCGACGCTGAGCCTGACGAGCCTCGTGATCGTCATGGTCATGGCCAACCTCTTCATCCGCGTCGCCAAGGTCAGGTGGTAACATGCATCAGAGCAAACTCGTCCGCACCGTTCGCACCATTGCCGGCTGGCTGGTGGTCGGCGCCTTCTTCTTCCCGATCTATTTCTGGACCTCGGTGGCCTTCCGCGACTCCAAGGACATCTTCAACTGGCCGCCGATCATCTTCAATTTCCAGCCGACGATGCGCAATTTTGAGCAGGTCTTCGGCATTTCCTTCGGCTTCGCCCGGCAGGACGCCGTCGCCCCCGGCGGTGGAAACTTCTACATGGCCCCGCGGCTGTGGGATTCCATCGTGGTCGCGTCGATGTCGACGGTGCTCGCCATCACGGTGGCGACCTTCGCCTCCTATGCGCTGTCCCGAATGAATTTTCGTGGCCGTCACCAGTTCGTCAACTGGGTGCTGTCGACGCGCATGATGCCGCCGGTGGCGGTCGCCATCCCGATGTTCTTCATCTTCAAGCAGTTCAACCTGCTCGACACCTATATCGGCGTGATCCTGATCCACGGGCTGATGAACCTGCCGCTGGCGGTGCTGCTGCTCAAAAGCTTCTTCGACGACATCCCCGCCGAGATCGACGAGAGCGCGCTTCTCGACGGCGCGTCCCGCTGGACGATCTTCCGGCGCGTCGTTCTGCCGATGGCCAAGGGCGGGATCGCGGCGACCGCCGTCCTCTGCTTCATCTTCTCGTGGACGGAATTCCTGTTCGTCCTCACGCTCACCCAGACGGGCCTGAAGACCGTGCCCGTGGTGTCGTCCACCTTCGTGACTTCGATCGGAACCGCCTGGGGCAATATGGCTGCCCTCGGTGCTGCTGCGATCGTGCCTGCCTTCTTCGTCGTCCTTCTGGTCCAGCGCCATCTGGTGCGGGGCCTGACCATGGGCTCGCTGAAGCAATGACTGCGGCGGGCCGGGAGGGCCTGCCGTTCGATCAACGACGTCCGTTGCCAATCCCGGCAGCGGAGATTGGAGGAGAGAACAGTGAAAGACAGCGATAGAAAATCATACCTGGCGTCCGTCACGGACCGTTTCGTGCGGGGCCAGATGGACCGACGCGCCTTCCTGCGCGCAACCAGCAAGCTGGGACTGGGCGCCGCAGCGCTCGGAATGGGCATGGGAAGCCGCCCCTTCATGCTGAACAAGGCTTTGGCCCAGGAAGAGATGCAGCCCTCGGCCGAGGTGATGGCCTGGCTGAAGGACGTCGGCAAACCCTTTGCTGGCACCACGCTGAAATTCGCCACGGAATCCACGCCGCCATCGAACGCGATCAACTCGCAACTGAAGAAGTATTTCGAGGAAGCGACGGGTATCAAGGTCGAGATCGAGGTCCTGCCGCTCGAACAGGTTCTCCAGAAGATGACGCTGGACGTGGCGTCCTCGCTCGGCACCTACGACCTCTATTACATCGACCAGAGCTGGGCCGCATCCTTCAGCCAGGACGTCTTCGATCCGCGCGAGCAGATCAAGGCCAAGGCCGACCTTGCCATGCCGAACTACAATATCGACGACTTCCTGCCGGCGCTGGTGGACGGGATTTCGAAATATCAGGATCGCTGGGTCGGCGTGCCCTACGACATCCCGATCTTCATCATGATCTACCGCCGGGATATCTACGAAAAGCTCGGCCTGAAGGCGCCAGCGACGTTTGAGGAGCTTTACACCAACTCCGCCACCATCACGAAGGAAATGGGGCCGGACACGTTCGGCTATGCCGGGCAGATGAAGTCCGGCCACTATGCGCTGGAATGCGAATGGACCTCGATGCTGTGGGGTCACGGCGGGTCGATCTTCAATGCGGACAAGACCTTTGTCGGCAATGACGAACGCGGCATCGCTGCCCTCGACTACTACACGAAGCTCAAGGACATCATGCCGCCGGGCGTCAACCAGTGGACATGGGACGGACAGGGACAGGCGGTCGCTCAAGGGGTTGCGGCATCCATGCTGTCCTGGGGCGAGTTCTTCCCCTTCTTTGACGATCCGACGCAGACCAAGGTTTCCGGCCTCTGCGAAGCCGTCATCCCGCCGCAGCCGATCTCCCTGCGCAAGCCGGAAGAATGCGGTTTCGGCGAAATTCCCGGCGTCGGCCATCAGGGCGGCTCGTCGCTGGCGGTCTCGCGTTACTCCAAGAACCCGGATGCCGCATGGCTGTTCATGCAGTGGGCGACCTGCGCCGACACGCAGGCACTGGTGACGACGCTGGGCGGCGGCACCGGCCCGACACGGGCGAGCGTCTATGACGATCCGCGCGTCAAGAGCCATGCCCGCGTGGGCGCCGGTACCACCCGGCACCTGCCGGTCGTACGGGAGACCATCGACAAGTACATGGGCTCCGAACCGGACCTGCCGGAATGGGCGCAGATCTCCTCCGACACGATCCCCGTGGCGCTCGGCAAGTATTTCTCGGGCAGCTACGGCTCGTCCAAGGAAGCGCTCGACGACATCAGCACCGGGATCGCGGCCGTCCTGAAGGGCTGAGCCTCGCCTTGAAACGAAGAGGTCGCGGCAATCCCGCGACCTCTTCCGAACATGATGACGCTCGACGCAGACCGACGGAGGAAACGATGATGGACAACAAACCCCTGATCGCCATTACGGGCGCGAGTTCCGGGATCGGCGAGGCCGTGGCCCGCGCCTTCTCGGAGGCCGGCCACCCGCTTCTCCTGATGGCGCGCAGGCTGGACCGCCTTGAGGCGCTCGACCTTCCCCGCACCGTGTTGCGCAAGGTCGATGTGCGCGACCGCGCAAGCCTTGCCGCCGCCGTCCGCGATGCGGAGGCAGAACACGGCCCGGTCGATCTGATGTTTGCCAATGCCGGCATCGCAAGGCTTGGCGACATCGCCACGCAGCCCCCCGAAGAGTGGGACGAGATGATCGACATCAACACCAAGGGCGTCATGAACAGCGTGCATGCCGTGCTGGCCGGCATGGTCGAGCGCAAGCAGGGCACGCTGGTGATGATGAGCTCGATCGCCGGGCGGAAGGTCTATCCCGACCACACCGTCTACTGCGGCACGAAGTTCTTCGTTCACGCGGTGTCGGAAAGCCTGCGCGCCTATCTCGCGCCCCACAATGTCCGTGTCGTCGTCGTGTCGCCCGGTATCGTCGACACCGAGGTCCTCGATCACGTCAACGATCTCCAGACGCTGGAAAACTACAAGTCGAACAAGGCGGCCATCGGCGGCGGCATTTCCGCCGATATCGTCGCTGGCCTGATCCTCGACGCCTATGCACTGCCGCAACGCGCCATCGTGCAGGAAATCGTCATCACGCCGACGCAGCAGACCTACTGAAAAGACGCCGTCCACCCACGGCCTATTATGGAGTACATTCAATGGCGACCGTCGAATACCAGCGCATAGGCAAGTCCTTCGGCGCCTTCACGATCATGCGCGACATCTCCTTCAAGATCGCGGATCAGGATTTCGTGGTGCTGCTCGGCCCGTCCGGCTGCGGCAAGACGACCCTGCTGCGCATGACGGCCGGGCTGGAAAGCGTCAGCGAGGGCGATTTGCTCATCGACGGCAACCGCGTCAACACGCTGCATCCGCGCGACCGGAATATCGCCATGGTGTTCCAGAACTACGCGCTCTATCCCACCATGAAGGTCTACGACAACATCTCCTTCAGCCTCGAGGTCGCCAAGATACCCCCGGCCGAGATCAAGCGCCGGGTGGAATGGGCGGCCGAGACGCTCAACCTCACGCCCTATCTCGACCGCTACCCCAAGGAGCTTTCCGGCGGGCAGCGTCAGCGCGTCGCCATGGGGCGGGCCATGGTGCGCGAAGCTGCGGTGTTCCTGTTCGACGAGCCGCTCTCGAACCTCGACGCCAAGCTGCGCGCCCATATGCGCACCGAGATCCGGCAGCTGCACAACCGGCTGAAGACCACCACCGTCTACGTGACGCACGACCAGATCGAGGCCATGACGATGGCCGACAAGATCGTGGTCATGCGCGCCGGCAAGATCGAGCAGATCGGCTCTCCCGACGAGGTCTACGACCGGCCGGCCAGCAAATACGTCGCCGACTTCATCGGCGCGTCCGCTATCAATTTCCTCCCCGGAACGGTCGTCGTGTCCGACGGCATGCCCGCCGTCGACACGGCGACCGGACGGGTGGTGCTGGAAACGACGACGACAGCCAGGCCCGGCGAGAAGGTCGTCATCGGCCTGCGTCCGACCGATGTCGTGGTCGATGGCGCGGGCGCGCTTTCGGCGAAATCCGTGCTTGTCGAGCGGCTCGGCCACGATGCCCAGCTCTTTTGCGACGGTGCCGATGGACGCTTCACGGTGTCGGTGGACAAGACCGCCCGCTTTGCCGAGGGCAGCGAGGTCCGCTTCTCCATCCCGCCGTCCAAGGTTCACGTCTTCAACGCCGAAACGGAAGCGCGCCTTTAGGCGCTGCGATCCATCACTTCCATCCCATTCCATCGTCTGCCGGCCTGCCCGATCGCGCCGGCACAGAAAGGACCGTCACCATGAGATCCCGCTGGTCGGATACCGAATTCAAAGCCGTCGTCGATGCCTATGTCGCAAAGGGCATCAATCGCGATCTCGCCATCCGCACCTATACGACGCGCCTTCTGGGGCAGGATCCCGAGCTGGTGCTGCATGGCGGTGGGAATACGTCGGTCAAGACCGTCTTCACGGAGATGGACGGAACTGAGATCGAGGTGCTCTGCGTCAAGGGCAGCGGCTGGGACATGGGCACGATCGAACCTCAGGGCCTGCCGGCCGTGCGGCTGGAGCCGCTGAAGGCCATGGTCGCGTTCGACACCCTGTCCGACGACGACATGGTGATGCTGCAGCGCCGCCTGCTGCTCGATCCCTCAGCCCCCAACCCATCGGTCGAGGCGATCTTGCACGGTCTCCTGCCGTTCAAGCATATCGACCACACCCATGCCAACGCCATCGTCTCCCTGACCAACCAGCCGAATGGCGAAGCGCTGGTGCGCGAGCTGTTTCCGAATGCCATCATTGTTCCCTATGTGATGCCCGGTTTCGATCTGGCTAAGGCCTGCGATGCCGCCTTCAAGGCCAATCCCGGCGGCGATGGCATGATCCTGCTCAAGCACGGCATCTTCACCTGGTCGGAAGATCCGCGCACGAGCTACGAGGACATGATCGCCAAGATCGATGCTGCGGAAAAGCGGATCGCCAAGGGGAACCCGAAGCCGTTCCGGGGCGTGACGCTGCCGCGAAAGATCGCCAGCGCGGCCGAGATCGCGCCCATCCTGCGCGGTGCGATCGCACTTTCCACGGAGGTGGAGGGCGCGCCTCGCCGGTTCGTGCTGGAGCACCGCTCGAGCGAAAAGATCCTCGATTTCTGCAATGCCGAGACTGTTTCGTCGCTGGTCCGGCGTGGAAACGCGACGCCCGAGCATGTCATCCACATCAAGCGCTTCGGCGTCGCCCTGCCGGCACCGGAGACGGGAACGCTGGATGCGTGGGCCGAGACCGTGACGGCGGCGGTCAAGGCCTATCAGGAGGAGTATAAAGCCTATTTCGAGCGCAACAACGCCCGCGTCGGCGGCGGCAAGCGCATGCTCGACCCGATGCCGCGGGTGTTCTACGTCGCAGGCGTCGGCCTCTTTGCAGCGGGGGCCGCCCGCAAGAACGCGCTGGTGGGCGCCGATGTCGCTGAAGCGACCATCGCCGTCATCACCAATGCCGAGGGCATCGACGCGTTCGAAGCGCTCTCCGAAGCGGATCTGTTCGATATCGAATACTGGTCGCTGGAGCAGGTGAAGCTAGCGAAATCGGTCGAAAAGCCGCTGACCCGACAGGTCGCCATCGTCACCGGCGGCGCGAGCGGTCTTGGCCTTGCGGTCGCCGAAGCCCTGAAGGCGGAGGGTGCCGAGATCGCGCTGTTCGACATTTCTCCGGAGGGTGTGGCGCGGGAGGCAAAACGCATCGGCGCATTCCCGGTCGTCTGCGACGTCACCGATCCGGATGGGGTGGATGCGGCCGTGGCGTCCGTCGCCGCGCATTTCGGCGGTGTCGATATCCTGATTTCCAATGCCGGCGCCGCCTTCCAGGGCAGCCTTCTCACCGTGTCGGAAGACACGTTCCGCAAGGCGTTCGACCTCAATTTCTGGGGACATCACTATATGGCGCGGGCCGTGGTGCGGGTGATGGAACAGCAGAAGACCGGCGGCGCGCTCGTCTTCAACGTCTCCAAACAGGCGGTCAATCCGGGCGCGGATTTCGGCCCCTACGGCACGTCGAAGGCCGCGCTGATGGCGCTGATGCGGCAATATGCGGTGGAGCACGGCGCGTCCGGCATCACCTCCAATGCCGTCAATGCGGACCGAATCCGCACCGGACTGATGACCGACGAGATGGTGGCGGCCCGTAGCAAGGCGCGCGGCGTCACGCCGGAAGCCTATCTCTCGGCGAACCTTGTCGGCCGCGAGGTCACGGCCGCCGATGTCGCAGCCGCCTTCGTGCACCTGGCCAAGGCGCGGACCTCAAGCGGCGCCGTCATCACGGTCGACGGCGGCAACGTCGCCGCCATGATGCGCTGACGCAGCCAACCCATCGCAGGAGAAAAGGTCCATGGCCAATATTCTGATTCTGGGGGCCGGCGTCATGGGAACGGCACTGGCCGTGCCCGCCAGCGACAACGGCCACGCGGTCGTTCTCTCGGGGACGCCGCTCGACGACGCAGTCGTCGCGCGGATGCAGGCACCGGGCGGAACACATCCCAAACTCGACGCGCCGCTGCCCGGCACCGTCCGCGTCATCGCGGACGCAGCCCTGACAGCGGAGGATACAGACAAGGCCGACCTGATCGTCGTCGGCGTCAGCAGTCCCGGCATCACCTGGGCGGTCGACAGGCTGAACGAACTGCTGCGCCGGGAGACGACGGTCGCCTTCGTGACCAAGGGCCTTGATCGCAGGGACGGCGCCGTCGTGACCTTCGCCGAAACCGTGCCGGAGCGCATCAACCGCCTTGGCACCTTCATCGGCATCGGCGGCCCCTGCATCGCCCGCGAACTTGCGCTGCGCCTGCCGACAGCGAGTGTCTATGCCGCGCGGAATGAGGCCGCAGCGAAGCGAGCGGCAGCCCTCTTCCGCACGCCCTATTACCGCCTCGCCGTCAGCGACGACCTGACCGGGGTCGAGGCCTGCGCCGCCCTGAAAAATTTCTTCGCCATCGGCGTCAGCGCCATGCAGACCCGCTATCCCGACGCGCTTCGTGCGGACGGGCAGTCTAAGAACCCGACCGCTGCCGCCTTCACCCAGGCCGTCCACGAAATGGCCATGCTGTGCGAGATGGTCGGCGGAGCGCGCTCCACCGCCTTCGACCTCGCCGGTCTGGGCGATCTGCACGTCACCGTCGGCGGCGGACGAAACAGCCGGCTTGGCCACAGCCTTGGCCGAAAGCGGAATGTCGAGGAAGCCATGACACAGGAACTCGCCAACGAGACGGTGGAAGGCATCGATACCGCCCGCGTCGTCGCATCGCTGCTTCACGGTATGGGCCGTGATTCCGTGAGATTCCCTCTCACCAAGGCGATCATCGACGCCGTTCTTGGCAAGACACTGTTCGAGTTCGATTTTGAGAAACTCTACCTGCCAGCGAACGCCGGCTGATGCCGCGGTCGGTACGCGGATCTGATCTTGTTACAGCGCCGCGCGTCATATCAGACGCACGGCGCTTTAGCGCTCTGGACCTGCTGCATGATCCGAACAGGTGCTACCCCGGGATTAATCGTCGAAGACGGGCAGTGCTGCAGCCTTCGCCGCATCGAGATCGACGACCAGACGCAGGCCATCCTGCTTGAGGCCGGAGAGTGGCACGACGCGGTTTTCGCGGCCGAGTCCTGAATTGTTGTCGAAATCGATCACAACGCCCGTGGCAACAGACGAATCCGCCCCAACGACATCTTCGATCTCGCCGATGCGCTGGCCTGCCGTGTTGTAGACGTGCATGCCTTCGAGATCGTCGGCGGTCACATTCAGGCCGGGCAGCACCGTCGCGTCGGCCACCTTAACCAAAGCGGGCGTCTGCGCGATCGCCGCCGTACCCGTGAGGGCGACCAGAGCGGAGGTGGCGATAAATGTGGTAAATCGGGTCATTTCTGTACTCCATTCCTGTCACTGTCCCGACCGATGGCCGGGCAGACCATTGTGTGCTCGCCTCAGACGAGGAGAAAATCGCTGGCCTTCAGGTCGGCAAGCCGCATGTCTTCGAGATGAAGTTCGTGCTGGCCAAAATCGATGATGACATCGTCGCCACCGTCGGTGGAGCGTGCCAGCGCGAGAATGTCGTCGAAACTGGCGACGCCGAGCGACTTGGAGATTTGCAGCCGATCGACGCCCGACTGGAAATCCTCGATCTCGGTGATGCCTGACTTGAAGATGAAGGTATCGGAGCCGCGACCGCCGCTCAGCTCATTGAAGCCGGCGCCGCCGTCGAGGATGTCGTTGCCGGTACCCCCTTCGATCTCGTCGTTTCCGGCGCCGCCTTCGAGACGGTCATTCCCGGCGCCGCCCTCAAGATCGTCATTGCCGGCCTCTCCATAGAGACGGTCGTTACCGGCGCCGCCGTCGATCTCGTCGTGGCCGTTTCCACCGTAGAGGCTATCATTGCCATTGCCGCCATACAGGTCGTCATTGCCGTTCTTGCCGAACAGCTGATCGTTTCCGTCAAGACCGTAGAGCTTGTCGTTTGTATTCGTGCCGTTGATGAGGTCGGCCTTGCTGGTGCCTTTGCGCGTGACCATGATCGTCTCCCTTGGCTGTGTCCGACACGGTCTGTTCAGCCGATGACGGCTGCCGGTGTCGTTGGTACGGAACGATAATGCACGAGGTCGCCTCTCCTGCCCTGACAGGCTTTGTCAACATTCTGTCAGCTTGGGCGTGGTAGTGCGCGGGATGTTCCATCTTCACCGAATGTCCCGTTTCGCCGCGGCCGTAACATTTTCCGTCCTGTTTCTCGCAGCGCCTGCGATTTCGGATGACGGCGACGATCTGCTGGACCAGGAAGCGGCGCGGCAGGCGCTGGCCGAAGGTCGCGTCCGTCCGCTGGAGGACATCATCGCGCATGTGCGAAAGACGATCAAAGGCGACATCATCGAAATCGAATTCGAGCGTGACAATGGCCGCTTCGTCTATGAACTGGAAATTCTGCAGGAAACGGGCCAGCTCCTCGAAATCGTCGTCGATGCCCGAACTCTGGAAATTCTGCCCTAAAGCGTCTTTGTGTTGATGCATGTCGTCCTCCCGAAACCGCTGCACACTTTCGGGCGACATGCATTAGATGAACGGAAACGGGCAAAAGCCTCGGGATACGATCGGAGGAGTTTCATGCGTAGGGATCGAACAGGCTGATGCGGTTGCTTGTCGTGGAAGATGACAGGCGGATCTGCGAAGATCTGGTCGGCGTGCTCACGGGCGCCGGCTTCGTCGTCGATCTCGCCCATGATGGCGACGATGCGTGGTTCAAGGGCGATACCGAGGATTACGGCATGGTGGTCCTCGACCTCGGATTGCCGAAGCTTGATGGAATAAGCGTGTTGAAGCGCTGGCGCGCTAACGGACGTCACATGCCTGTTCTGGTTCTGACGGCGCGGGGAAGCTGGGCGGAGCGTGTCGAGGGTATCGATGCCGGGGCCGACGACTACCTGCCCAAGCCCTTCCAGTTCGAGGAACTGCTCGCGCGCGTGCGGGCGCTGATCCGCCGCTCGGTCGGTCATGGCGCAGCGACGCTCGACATCGGCGAGCTGACGATCGACACCCGCACGATGCGTGTCCTCGTCTCCAACAAGCCCGCCCGGCTCACACCGCTGGAATACCGTCTTGTCAGCTACCTCGCGCATCACAAGGGCCGGACGGTTCCGATCATGGAGCTTCAGGATCATGTCTATGGCGATGATTTCTCACGCGATGCCAACGCGCTGGAAGCCGTCGTCGCGCGCCTGCGCAAGAAGCTCGGCAGCGAAGCGATCACGACCAGACGCGGCTTTGGCTATATGATGGGCGGAGATGCGGAATGACCCGGCATTCGCTGCGCCTGCGCCTTGCGCTTGCGGGTGCGGCCTCCGTAGCACTCGCGCTCATCGTAGCCTTTCTCGGCCTGTCGCTGCTGTTCGAGCGGCATGTCGAGCGCCGGATCGTGGAGGAACTCAAGCTCCACCTTGATCAGGTTATCGCCGGACTCGATCGTGATCCCGCCGGTCGTCTCGACGTGACGCGCCCGCCAGCGGACCCGCGATTCCAGCGGCCTCTTTCAGGTCTCTACTGGTCGATCGAATATGACGACACCCGGCGCCAGTCCCGGTCGCTCTGGGACCAGACGCTGGCTCTTCCGGCATTGGTTCCGGGAGAGCCGAAGCAGTCGCTCGTCCAGGGCCCGGCCGATACCCGACTTCTGATGCTTGCGCGCCGGATCGTGACCGGTCCAAACCTCGGCGCGCAGACGGTCCTCGCCGCGGTCGCAATCGACAGGCAGGAGATCGAGCGCGCCACGGCCGACTTTCGCCGTGACCTCGCGCCGCTGCTCGTGATCCTTGCCGTTCTTCTGTGCCTTGCCAGTTTCGCGCAGATCGTCGTCGGCCTGAGGCCGCTGAAGGTGTTGCGGAACCGCATCGCCGCCATTCGCACCGGCGAAGCAAAGCGCCTCGGCAGTGGCTTTCCCGATGAGGTGCTGCCACTGACAGTCGAAGTCGATGGTCTGCTTGCCTCGCGGGAAGAGCAACTGGAAAAGGCGCGTGAGCGTGCGGCCGATCTCGCACATGGCTTCAAGACGCCTCTGCAGGCGCTCACCGGCGATGTGCTGCATCTGCGCGAGGCCGGCATGGCGAAAGCCGCCGACGACATCGAAAGCGTAATCCTCGGCATGCGCAGGTTGGTGGACCAGGAAATGGTGCGGGCGAGAATGGCAGGTCGCGACGTCACGGCACGCGCCAGTCTCGCCGACGTCGCCGACCGCGTCATCAGCGTTCTCAGCCGCACGCCGCAAGGCGACGCCATCGACTGGCACAACGGCTTGTCGGCAACCGACTGTGTCCGTCTGGACGCAGGAGACCTTGCCGAATTGCTGGGGAATATCCTCGAAAACGCGGCGCGATATGCGGAGGAAAGTGTGACGCTTCAAGCCGAGCGCATGGGCGACCGGATCCGCCTCTCGATCCGAGACGACGGCCCAGGCATCCCGGAAGACAAACTTTCCTATGTCCTGCGCCGTGGAGAAAGGCTGGACACGACCAGCGCTGGCGCAGGCCTTGGCTTTTCCATCGCGCAGAACATCGTGGAAGCCGCGCATGGCTCGATTTTGCTTAGGAATGCATCACCCGGGCTTGAAGTCATTGTCGAACTTCCCACTGCCGATGAACGGTTGCTTCCATAATATCGCCGGCGTGAGCTTCCGTGCGACAGTCGTGATGTAGCCTGGCTAGCGTAGTCTACCTTGAGACCACGACCAGCTTGGGGAGTTGCCTGATCGGCCGAAGGCTCGTGGCGGGTGCGGGGCGGCCGACATAGTAGCCCTGCATCAGGTCGATCTTCAGGCGGTGCATGAGCGCGAAATGCTCTTCCGTCTCGACGCCTTCGACAAGGATCGTTGCCCCCCGATTGCGCGCCAGCCGCAGGATATCGTCGAGCATGGCGCAGCCGCGCTGGGTGTCGCAATCGTGCAGAAAGGATTTGTCGATCTTGATGCAATCGAAATCGATAAGGCGAAGCCAGGAGAGGCCGGCAAAGCCCGTGCCGAAATCATCCAGCCAGATCTTGATGCCGAGGGCGCGCAGGTCGCTGATGCAGCGTAGCAGGCTCGAATGGATCTCCATGTCCTGCCCCTCGGTGATCTCGAAGGCGAGGCGATCGCCGGTGAGGCAGAACTCGTCCAGCGTCCGTGCCACGAAGGCGACGAAACCGGGCGTCTTCAGCTGCAGCGGTGAGACGTTGACGCTGGCAACGGGCGCGAGATTGGTCACCAGCAGCTCCTCGCAGACGCGACGCAGAGCCCACTGCCCGAGATTGACGATCGCACCGGACCGCTCGGCCGCCGGGATGAACAGCGAGGGGGAGATGAAGGCGCCATCCGACATCTTCAGCCGCATCAGGGCTTCATAGGCATATGTCTTGCCCGTCGCCACGTCCTGCAGTGGCTGGTAGACCATGGACACGAGGCCTTGCGGTACGGCGATCTTCAGCAAGGCGGCAATGTTTTCGCCGTCGTCGCGATTGTTCGGATCGTTAATATGGAACAGCTTGACGCAGTTGCGGCCGGAAGCCTTGGCGCTGTAGAGCGCGCGATCCGCCTGGTGGATCACCTTCTCGACCTTGGAAAGGTTTCGGTCCGCGGTAAAGGCCGCACCGACACTGACCGTAACCTTCGACGTTCCATCCCGTCGCTGCTCGTGCAGGAGACCGAGATCCTCGACCGTTTGGCGAATGGCTTCGCAGAGTTCGGCGGTCTGCTGCTCGGATGCCACGTGCGCAAGCAGGATGAACTCCTCACCACCGAACCGGCCGACAGAGGCCTTGTGCTCCTCGGCAAACGCACGCAAGGCCTGGGCGACCAGTACCAGACACTTGTCGCCTTCGAGATGACCGTAATAGTCGTTGTATCGTTTGAAGAAATCGACATCGACCAGAATCACGGCAAAGGTGCGCCCGGCCTGCTGCCAGTCTCGCCAGAAATCACGCAGACGATTGTCGATCGCGCGCCGGTTGGCAAGGCCCGTGAGGGGATCGGTATGGGACAACCGCAACAAGGCCTCGCCACGCTCGGCCGCCTGTCGATGCTGGGCTTTCGCTTCCAGAGCGTTGAGGAACACGTTGTAGCGCTCGAGGTTCAGCTTCCAGTTCACATAGGAGGTAAAGATGAAGCAGGAGAGGCAGAAGAGACCGAACGTGAACTTGTAGCTGTATCCGACATTCGGAAACCAGACGAGGCCGGCCAGAAAGATCAGCACGATGATGCCTGAGGCGACGACGGAGATCCGGAACGGGAAATTGAAGAACAGGTTCACGCTCATCATGAAGATAGCGCCGAACACCATGTAATAGGACATGACGACCGAGTGTTCGCTCATCATGCTCGGTATGAGCCAGCCGGAATAGGCGAAGATCAGCGCAATCGCCGCCGTGCTATCGACGGCGTCGGCCGTGGACGACCGCCGCATCTGCAATTCCAGCGCGATCAACATGATGATGGAAATCGTGAAACGCGCGCCGACGACATACGGCGCGACGTCGCCGATCAGGAGAATGTCGCTGATCGAGAAGACGAGATAGACGAACACGGCAGCCCAAAGCCCACGGCGCGTCGACTGCTTGTGCGCATTCTCGCCATGACGCTTGTAAAGCTCGCGAAGGGTTACCTTCGGTTGCTGCAGCGGATCTCTCGACGCGCCGAACTCGATGGTGTCGGTCGACTTGTGCATCATGCACTCTCCACCGCTTTCATTGCTGTGCCGAAGTTATGCACCGGTACTCGGCGACCAGGCCCTCGAATAGAAGATCCCGACAAACCGTTTCAATGTTTTATCACGCTTACAAATGCCGCGGCAAACATTAGCGAAAACGGCTTAACACTTCCTTTCCACAGGCCTGAACGCCTGTGCCGTAGCGGGGCATGTGTGCCATTAACCAACAAATCGAAACGTCCATGCATTTCCAGACAATTTGAGTCATCTCTTACGCGTCTTGTTAACCCAATGGTAACCAAAGGACGTAGCGTGAAGAACCCACTCGCCGCTTTTGACGGGCAAAGCCTGATCACCCCGACCGCTGTCAACAGAGAGGTTTTCCCCAGCGGAGCCCCTGCCGACGAACGGCAACTTCGGATCGCCAGAGACGAATTGACGCTGATATTGCAGGTCGCCTCGCAGCAAATTCAGGCAGACCGTAGCCCCGATCAGATCATCGATCGCCTGATCCGCTCCCTTCACGAGAGCCGCGAAAAATACCGGGCGGTCTGGCCGGACCTCATTCCCATGGTCCAGGATCATCCCGTGGCCGCCTACTTCCACAACGACCCGTTCACCCGCTGGTCGTTCGAAAAGCCGCGCGGCTATTCCGGAGATGCGAGCCTGATCGACTTCATCTACGGCCACCCGGATATCGCAGCCGACGTCGAGCGCGCCTCGCCGCTCGGGCGTACACTCTACGAATACACGCGCAACGCCCCTTCCGCCGTGGCCGTGCGGGAACGTCGCGATCTTCTGACCCGCACCGTCGATGAAACCGCTGCCAAAGTGGGACCGGAAACGGAAGTGCTCGCGGTTGCGGCAGGGCATCTCCGCGAGGCCGAGACATCCCGCGCTCTACGTGAGGGCGGGATCAAGCGATGGGTGGCGCTCGACCAGGACCCTCTAAGCGTCGGCCGCACCATGCGCGACTTCAACGGAACACCGATCGACGCGATGGACGGCTCGGTGCGCGGCCTTCTGAAGAATGCCTACAGTCTTCGGCAGTTCGACCTGATCTATGCGGCAGGCCTCTACGACTACCTGGCCGACAAGGTCGCCGTGAAGCTGACGCAGACGTGCCTTTCGATGCTGAAGCCCGGCGGAATGTTCCTGTTCGCCAACTTCTCCACGGAAGTTCCCGATGACGGCTACATGGAGACGATGATGAACTGGACGCTTCTCCTGCGGTCGCAGTCGGAGATGTGGTCGATCATCGAGGCGAGCCTTGAAGGACAGCCGGCGGAGAAGAACGTCTTCTTCGGCGCGAACCGCAACATTATCTACGGCACCATCCGTAAGCCGTAATAAGCGGCCCCGGCACGCTTCTCGTTCGGCCGCTTGTGCGGCCGAATTTGTGGCCAAAACTGCAGCTTGTGACAAAACGAAAAACTGCCGACGTCGTGAAACTCTTTTCGATCCGTCTTCGTCTTCCTCCACTTGGTCCGGAGGAAAAATGCATATTACGAGAGCGCAGTGGCTCAGTTTGGCGTCGGAACGACACTCTATCAGGCACATCTACAGCCTATGCCTGCTCGTTCGCGGTGGCGATATCTTCAGCTACAAGGAGCGCCACCTGGCAGGTCGCCTCATTCAGAAGCTGGACGGCATCGTGCATCTGGCGATGACGGCGAGCGAAGATGCGAAGGCCATCGCAGACAATTTCTCGCTGTTGGAAACCCAAGTCGCCAAGCGACTGGAACGCTTCCAGCCGCCGCGGCGATGACTGGGCCGCTCACACGCGCCGTCAGATGTCCTGCCGTAAGCGAAGGCCTGCCGCATTGAACAGCCGGATCGCGTCCGGAGACCATGACAGCACGATGCGGTCGCCGGGCTTGACCGTATCGGGTGAGCGGTACTCAACGGTTACCGTCTGGCGATCGGCAAGCTGGCAGTAGAGATACTGCGTCCCGCCGAGATATTCCGAAAAGTCGATGGTTGCCGTGAGCGAACGACCATCGACGATCTCATGACCGACCGTCAGATGCTCGGGCCGGATGCCGAAGGTGACGTCCTCCTCGTGATCCCCCGATGCCGTCGGAAAAGGCGCTGCGAGCATCGCATCGGCCAGCTCGAGGCTTTCCGGCCCCACGCGCTTCGCTTTCAACAGGTTCATCCGCGGCGAGCCGATGAAGCCGGCGACGAAGCTGTTGGCCGGGTTCTCGTAGATCTCGCGCGGGCTCCCGACCTGCTCGATCCGCCCTTCCCGCAAGACCACGATCATGTCCGCCAGCGTCATCGCTTCCGTCTGGTCGTGCGTCACGTAGATCATCGTGTTGCCGAGTTCTCGGTGGAGCCGGGCGATCTCGATGCGCATGGAGACGCGAAGCTCCGCGTCGAGGTTCGACAGCGGCTCATCGAACAGGAAGACGTCCGGCTTGCGCACGATGGCGCGGCCGATGGCAACGCGCTGGCGCTGGCCGCCGGAAAGCTGCCCCGGGCGCCGGTCGAGAAGGCGGTCGGTCTTGAGGATGGCGGATGCCGCCGCGACACGGCGGTCGATCTCCGCCTTCGGGGTGTTCGCCATCTTCAGGCCGAAGGCGAGGTTGTCGCGAACGCTCATATGGGGATAGAGCGCATAGGACTGGAAGACCATCGCAATGCCGCGATCCGACGGATCGAGATCGGTCACGTCGCGTCCCTTGATGGCGATCAACCCGTCCGAAACCTCCTCGAGCCCCGCAATCATCCGCAGCAATGTGGATTTGCCGCAGCCTGATGGGCCGACGAAGACGGTGAAGGCACCCTCCGGGATGGACAGGTCGATCCCGTGGATGATGTCGAGACTGCCGAAGGACTTTCGCACCCCCGACAGGCGAACGCCCCCGGTCGCAGCGCCATCTTCGCCGTCAGGCCCGGCTGTCGCTCCGCCGGGCCAGACGGGTACGCGGGCATCTTGAGCCAGGCTCATTTCACCCCTCCCTTGCCGTCGCGCATCCACACGAGCATTTCGCCCGGCTCCCGGTTGTCCCAGAGATGATAGGGGACGAACCGTGCGGTGACCTTCGTCGCCTCAGGCGCCGCCTCGCGATAGAGCGTTTCGCCCCAGTCGGCCTCATCCCGCTCGGCCGAGATCTCGAGCGCGATCGCATCGTTGAGGCCCGGGATCGGACGTTCGGTCGCGGATGCCGGCTCGCCGGTGATCGCCAGCCTCTGCAGGCCGGTGCCGTTATCCGTCTCTTCCGTGCAATAGACCAGCGGACCGCGCACGAGCGCGACGCGGCCGGCATCCTGGCGGATCAACGGATTGGCCCGCAGAAGCCGCGGCGCAAGCGGCAGGTCGAGCGCGATCTCGTCCTTGTCGGACCATTCCCGCTCGATCCGCGCATAACCATCGACCATCACCTGGTCGAGATCGACGGGCGCGCCGTTGACCGAGAGCATCGCCCCCTTGCACCATGCGGGAATGCGCAGCGAAAGCGTGAAGCGGGCAGGCTTGGCAAGACCGACGTCGAAACGAATGGCTCCATTCCAGGGATAGCGCGTTTCTTGGGACAGCGAGACCTCTTCACCTCCCATCTCGAACCGCGCCTTGCCTTCTCCATAGAGATGAACCGCGATCTCGTCGTCCGAGACGGCATACATATAGGAGCCGATGGAGGCGAGCAGCCGAGCGATGTTCGGCGGGCAGCACGGGCATGGATGCCAGGTCCAGCGATGGTGCTTGCCGGCGCTTTCCAGCGGGTTGTCGTAGAAGAAGCGTGTTCCGTCGAGCGAGAGACCCACCATCGCGCCGTTGTAGAGCGCCTGCTCCATGATATCGGCATAACGGCGATCGGGGCCGCGACCGAGCATGCGCGCGGCCCAAAAAACGATGCCGACCGAGGCGCAGGTCTCGTTATAGGCGCTCTCATTCGGCATGTCGTAAGGGTCGGTAAAGCCCTCGTTCGCCGCAGACGGGCCAATGCCGCCGGTGACGTACATCTGCCGGGTAACCAGATCGCTCCAGAGCGTTTCGAGCGCGCCTGTCAGGCTGTCATCGCTATATTCCGTCGCGATGTCGGCCATGCCGGAATAGAGGTACATGGCGCGCACGGCGTGACCAACGACCCGGGTCTGCTCGCGCACCGGCTGGTGCGACTGGTTGTACTCGAAGCTGTGGAAGACAAATTTCTTCGCCTCGCGACCGTCGCGTTTCGCTTCTTCGATGAAGAAGTGCGGCTCGGTGCCGCGTTCGTCGATGAAGTATTTCGACAGGTCGAGATATTTCTGCTCGCCGGTCACGCGGGCAAGCTTGACCAGCGCCAGCTCGATTTCCTCGTGTCCGTCATAGCCTGGGATCTGGCCTTCGCCATGGCCGAAGACGGTGATCATATAGTCCGCGAAGCGCGCCATGACGTCGAGAAGCTTGCGCTTACCCGTCGCCTGGTAGTAGGCGACAGCCCCTTCGATCAGGTGGCCGGCGCAGTAGAGTTCGTGAAAATCCCGCAGGTTCGTCCACCGGCGACCGGGCTGCACGCGCTGGAACCAGGCGTTCAGATAACCATCCTCATCCTGCAGCGTCTCATAGAGATCGGCGA
This sequence comes from Ferranicluibacter rubi, assembly GCF_011603255.1. Taxonomy (GTDB): domain Bacteria; phylum Pseudomonadota; class Alphaproteobacteria; order Rhizobiales; family Rhizobiaceae; genus Ferranicluibacter; species Ferranicluibacter rubi. The sequence goes on from NZ_JAANCM010000003.1 coordinate 371,758, forward strand.
TCTGGTCGACGCGGGCCTCCAGCTCGGGGTTGGGCGAACGGAAGAGCGAATAGGCGGCCGTCTCGATCGACTTGCCCAGATCGCTGTCCCAGAACATCTGGGTCGACCCGTCCCAGGGCTGGATCGGCAGCACGACGCCGGGGCTCGGGAGGCTGACGTCGATGGCGGTGAGCATGCCGGCTTCCACACAGCGGTCGAGCAGCGTCTTCGCCGTCGTTGCGCAGATGGCATCCTGCCGCTCACCGAAGAGACCGCCAAGCGTGACGCTCGGGACCGGCAGCGGCCGGAATTTACGGTCTTTGCGGGAGTGGGGGCGGGTCTGGTTCTCGGTATGCACGTTGCTATCCATGGCTTTCACTTTCAGAATGAGGAGGCATCACTTGACGGCGCCGGCCATGAGGCCGCGCATGTAGTAGCGTTGGAGGAGAAGAAAGATGATGAGGCACGGGATCGTCATGACGACCACCCCGGCCTGGACCGCGCCCCAGTTAATTGCGCCGAGCCGGCCGGCGCGCACCGCCATCATGAGGACGGGCATGGTGTAGTTGTCATTGCTGGAGAGAAGCACGAGCGCCGCGAGAAACTCGTTCCAGGCATTGAGGAAGGCGAAGATCGCAACGGTGGCGGCGCCCGGAAGGACGAGCGGCAGGAGCACGCGCACCAGCAACTTCAGATCGCGCGCCCCGTCGATCCGCGCGGCCTCTTCGATCTCCTTCGGCACGGCATCGAAGGCATTGCGCATCATGAACACGGAGAAGGGCAGCTGCAGTGTGACATAGACCAGCACCAGCCCGAAGAGCGAATTGTTGAGCCCGAGCTTCGCGAGGATGATGAACAGCGGCGTCAGGATCGACTGGAACGGGATCATCAGCGTCGCGATGATCAGCACGAACAGCGTGTTCTTCAGCGGAAACCGATAGCGCGAGAAGCCGTAGCCCGCGAGCAGGCTGATGGCGACGGTGAGCACGACGGTGGCGAGCGAGACGATGAGCGAGTTCAACGTGTGCTGCCAGACACCTGCACCGAACGTATCGAGCGAGCGATAGGAGTCGAGGCTGAAACCCGTCGTCGGCCACGGCGGCAGCGGCGGGGTCATGCCTTCCGCGCCGCTTCGAAATGAGGCGAGGAAGGCGATGGCGAAGGGTGCGAGGAAGAAGAGGACGATGGCGACGCCGGCCGTGTGGTAGGCGACCGCACAATTGCGCTTGCGGCGCGCACGGGCGAGCTTTGCGGCCTCGTTTGCCGGGTTCGGTCTTACCTCTATCGGGTGTCCGGCTGCTGTCATGGTCGGGGGGAGCGCTGTCTGCGTCATGGTCATGCCTTGTCGTCTCCGACCTTCAGCAGCCAGAGCTGCACGATGCTGATGGCAACGAGGATGGCGAGCAGCACGATCGAGAGCGAAGCGCCGTAGCCGAGGTTGAAGGACACGAAGGACTGGTTGAAGATGTAGTAGACGACCGAGATCATCCGGTTCTGGGGGCCGCCGGCCGTCATGATATAGAACTGGTCGAAGGCGAGGATCGAACCGGTGACGGAGATGATGAGGGCCAGAGCGATCGTGCGGCGCATCAAAGGAAGCGTCAGGTAGCGAAACCGTTGCCAGCGCTTCGCCCCGTCGATGCGTGCCGCCTCGACGATGTCGGCCGGAATGGCCTGCAGGCCGGTGAGCAGGATGATCATGGTAAAGCCCGCGATCTTCCAGACGACCATGATGATGATGGTCAGAAACGCGCTGTCGAAGCTGGCCAGCAGGTTGGGGCTGCGCTCGACGATGCCGAGTGCCCGGAGGAGAGGCCCGATGAAGCCACTGTCCACATTGGCAAGCCACACCCACAGGAGCGATGCGGTCGCCAGCCCCACGACGACGGGCAGGAAGATGACGGTGCGATAGGCGCCCACGAAACGCCGGTGCTTTTCCACGAAGAGCGCCAGCGGAAAGGCCACGGCGAAGATCGCGATGGTGGCGACGACCGTGTAAAGCGCCGTGAACCGCAGGGCCGACAGAAAACGCGTGTCATTGATCATGCGGATGTAGTTGTTGATGCCGATCCAGCGCTGAGCGCCCATCAGCGGCCAGGCATGCAGGCTCATCCAGGCGGTCATCATCACCGGAATGACGAAGAACAGGATGACGAGCGCCATGGCGGGTGCGATGTACAAAATGCCACGCCATGCCGACGATCTCGGCTTCGGGCGTCCCGCGGCGCGCGACAGGTTGGGAACAACGGTCATGGGGCAGATCTCACACTTCACGGTCCGGCCGACGACCCGAACGACATCGGGCGCGGTCGCTGAAGGAACCGGGCGGAGGGGATGCGTTCCCCCTCCGCCCGCGGGCGACCAAGGGGAGGATTACAGGCCGCTGTCGATGATCGACTGCATCTCGGATTGAGCCGAGGAGAACGCACCATCGACGTCGTCGCCGAAGATCGAGGCGTTGATGAAGGTCGCCCAGGGACCGTTCGCGCTATTGAGCAGGTCGTTGAACTGCAGGGTATAGGGCGTCTTTGCGACCGCAATCGCCTTCATACCCACGTCCATGCGCGGATCGAGACCCTTCAGCACCTCATCGGCGATATCGCCACGGGTCGGCAGGCTGCCATACTTGGCCATGATCTTCTGTCCTTCTTCCGAATAGATGAACTGGATGAAGGTCTTGACCGGCTCGAGCTTGGTCGTGCCCTTGGTCACCACGACATTGTCGCCGCCGGCAAAGGACGACGGTTGCCCGTTAACGCCGGGGATCAGCGTGACGCCGAAATCGATCGTCGGATGCTCGGTGACGAGGGTGCCGATGGCGAAGGCGCCAAGGCTCTGCTGGCCGATCTTGCCATTGGTAAAAGACAGAAAATTCGTGCCGTTGTCGCTGGCCGCGCCCGATGGCACGAGATCCTTCTTGACCATGTTGCGGTAGATATCAACCGCCTTGCGCATCTCCGGCGTGTCGAGCGTCGCAGTCTTGCCGTCGGACGAGAGGATATCGGCACCCGCGCCCCAGACGAGCGGCGTGAAGGTGAAGATCATGCAGCCGCCACAGCCGCCGCCCGAGAAGTAGAAGCCGTAGGTGTCGTCGCCGAGCGCGCGGATCTTCTCGGCGTTCGCAGTGATCTCGTCCCAGTTGGCGGGCGCCTTTTCGGGGTCGAGGCCGGCCTTGCGGTAGAGGTCCTTGTTCCAGGCGAAGACGGAGGTCTCGACGGACAGCGGCAGACCGTAGATCTTGTCCTCATAGGTGCCGAGACGAACATGCGACGGTGAAAGGGCATTGAAATAGGGCAGGCTTTTCGCCCAGTCGGTCAGGTCTTCGAGCTGGCCCGCGGCGGCAAAGGCCGGGGTGTAGATCAGGTCCATCGACAGCGCGTCCGGCGCCTGACCGCCTGCAATCGAGGTCGCGTATTTCTGCACGAGTTCCGAGAAGGGGACTTCGGTCAGCTCGACCTTATCGTCATGGCCGGCATTGTAGGCGGCGACGACATTCTTGAAGGCGTCGCCGACGCCGGTGCGCACCCACATATTGATGGTTTCGGCCGAGGCGAGGCCTGGGCTCAGAGACAGCGCGAGCAGGCTCGTCGCAGCGAGAAGCTTTTTCATCATGGTCATTCCTCCCTTGTGGCGCTCCTCAGCGCCGTTTCTCAGTCTTGGGGCTCCCGACCCCACATGATTGCCGAACCACCAACCGGCACGGCAACGTTCTCACGCCCGGTTCCACGGGCTGGCCTTCCGCCAGCGCGAGGATGGTCAGGCCTGCCTGACGCCCGAGTTCCTTCAGGTCCATGTCCACCGATGTCAGTGGCGGACGCATCTGGGCTGCGACAATCTCCCAATTGTCGAAACCGACGATCGCAACATCCTCGGGCACACGAATGCCGCGTTCTCGAAGAGCGTCCACTGCGCCCCGGGCGATCTGGTCGTTACCGCAGAAGAGCGCATCCGGCTTCTCGCCGGGCGACGACCAGATCCTGTCGACGGCATCCCGCCCCCAGGTTTCCGACCATTCGCCGAAGAGAACGGTTGCCCCATTCCCGGTCACCGCGCGAAAGGCGCCGCTTCGCTCGCGGACCGAAAAGAAGTCCTCCGGGCCGGTCACATGCACGATCCGTTGCCGCCCGCTCGCCTTTAGCCATTCCACCGCGAGCGTCGCGCCATGCGCATCGTCCGAGCGGAAGGACACGCTGTCCGGTCCACCCTCGGTAAAGGCGTAGACCACGGGCACCGGGACATCCGACAGGTCGATCGGCAAGCGACGATCGACGCGCTTTCCCGTGGCGATGATGCCGTCCACCTGCTTGTCGAGCATGGCATCCACATGCACCTGACCGAGCGCTGGATCGTCTTCGATGGCGCAGAGAAAGACGGAAACGCCGCGATCGACCAAGGCTTCGGAAACACCCGCCATGACCGGCAGGGTGAAGCGACCATAGGTGTCGTTCGTCAGGAGGCCGATGGTGAAACTGCGCTTCGACAACAGTCCCTGCGCCAGCGCATTCGGCCGAAAGCCGATCTCGCGTGCGACGCGCTTGACCCGCTGGCGCGTCTCCTCGCCCATGCGGCCCGTGTCGTTCAGCGCCTTCGACGCCGTGGAAATGCTGACCCCTGCCATGGCCGCAAGATCCCGGATCGTCTGCCGTCCTCCCTTTCCGCGCATGGTGTCCTGCAACCTCCCCGCTGCTGTTGGAGCAGAGAAAAGCTTTTCTCAAGCGCTTCGTCAAATGAGAAAACGTTTTCTCAATGAAAAACTTGCGAAAGAGTTTTCGTCAGGCGACGGGGACCGTTTTGAGCAGGTGCTCCAGGTCGTCGATCAGGACCGGCTTCGTCAAGTGATGGGTGAAGCCTGCCTCGAGCGCCTTCGCCTTGTCCTTGTCCTGCCCCCACCCCGTCTGGGCGATGATGGTCGTCGCCTTGAACCGGTCCTGGTTGCGGAAGGCGCGGCAGACCTCGTAGCCGTCCATGCCCGGCAGGCCGATATCGAGGAGGATGACATCCGGCTGGAAGCGCGTGGCGACGTCGAGCGCTTCGCGCCCGTCATGGATCGCCTCACACTGGTGCCCGATCTCCTCCAGCATCCATCCGAGCGCATCTGCCACGATGACATTGTCATCCACGATCAGCACCTTCAAAGAACGCAGCGTCTGTGTGGCCCCGTGCTGGGGCTCGTCCGTCGTCGGCTCGACGGCAATGGCTGGTGCGGAGACGTCGGCAGGCACTTGCCCAAGCGGAAGGCGAACGGTGAAAAGGCTGCCCTTCCCGGTGCCCGCACTCGTCACCTCGACGGTGCCGCCATGGAGAACGACGAGCTGGCGGACGAGGGCAAGCCCGATACCCAGACCGCCCTGTGCGCGCTCCAGATGACCATCGACCTGCGCGAACAGCTGGAACACGTCGGAGTGCAGCGTTTCGGGGATGCCGATGCCGTTGTCGGACACGTCGATAACGGCGCTGCCGCCGAGCGCGCGGACCGCGATCCCGATCTGCCCCCCGGCCGGCGTATATTTCGCGGCGTTGTTGAGAAGGTTGGCGACGACCTGCGCCATGCGGGTCGGGTCGGCATCCAGCCAGAGGGGTTCGCCGGGCAGATCCACGGTCAGCCGGTGTCCGGAGGCGTCGATCAGCGGACGGCTCGCCTCAATGGCGGACCGGATAATCGTCTCGACTGCGATGCGCTCCTTGCGCAGTCCGATCTTGCCCTGGCTGACGCGGGAAACGTCGAGCAGATCATCGATCAGCCGCACCAGATGCACCATCTGCCGGTCCATCATCTCGCGAATGCCCTCGGCGGCCTCCCCCGTCGGGTTCCGGCGCAGCACATCGAGCCCGTGGCGCAGCGGTGCCAGCGGATTGCGCAACTCGTGCGCCAAGGTTGCCAGAAACTCGTCCTTACGGCGATCCGCTTCGCGCAGGGCCTGCGCCTGCGCCTCCAGTTCATCGCGCTGCTCGGCGATCTGCTGGCGCTGGCGGTAGAGTTCGAAGAAGACGTCGGCCTTGCTGCGGAGAATGTCGGTTTCGATCGGCTTCTGGATGAAGTCGACCGCACCCGCCTCGTAGCCGCGGAAACGGCGCTGGCCATCCGTGCTGCCGGCCGTGACGAAGATGATGGGCACGCGGCGGGTGCGTTCGTTGCCGCGCATCAGCTCGGCAAGCTCAAAGCCGTCGAGGCCGGGCATCTGCACGTCGATCAGCGCCAGTGCCACGTCATGCTGCAGCAAGAGTTCCAACGCCTGGTCGCCGGAGCGCGCCTTGAGAAGCGTCAGGCCGTCGCGGCGCAGCAGGGCTTCCAGCGAGAGGAGGTTTTCCTCCAGGTCATCCACCAGCAGAAAGGTAACGGGGGTCATGCGCATACGACCTTCTGAAGGTACGCCGCGATCGCGTCAAGCGGCAACACCCGGGCATCGGGACACCGTGCGATTGCACCTTCGGGCATTGCGGCGGCAAAAGCCGTCGCCGGATCCTGAACGACGGCATGGCCGCCGGCATCCGAAATGGCACGCAGGCCCCGAGCGCCGTCGTGATTGGCGCCGGTGAGCACGATGCCGACCAGCGCTGCCCCGAACGCATCGGCAGCACTTTCGAAGAGGACATCGATGGAGGGTCGGGAGAACATCACGGGTTCATCGCTGGAGAGTGAAAGCGTTCTATTGCCTTCAACGAGCAGATGATAGTTGGGCGGCGCGAAATAGGCCGTGCCGCCGACGAGTGGCTCCTTGTCCTCGACTTCCATCACCCGTATCCGGCACTTCGCCTGAAACAGCTCGGCCAGCACGCTGCGCTTGTCGCCGGGGATGTGGACGACGAGCATGATGGGCACGGGGAAATCGGCGAGCAAAGCCGGCAGGATGATCGTCAGGGCCTCCAAAGCACCGGCAGAGGCACCGATGACGACGGCCTGCGGGCGGAGGTCGCTCATTCGCCGATCCTCTGGTAGATCTTCTCCTCCCGCACGAAGTCGCGGAACGCGCCGGCATGATCGGAAAAACGGATGCTTTCCTTCGCACCGAGGCCGAGGAACCCTTTTCGCGGCAGCGAGTCCTTGAAGAGGCCGAGCGCGCGATCCTGCAGGGTGCGATCAAAATAGATCAGCACGTTGCGGCAGGAAACCAGGTTCATCTCGCCAAAGACGGCATCCGTGACGAGGCTGTGATCGGAGAACACCACGTTCCGCCGCAGCGTCCGGTCGAAGGATACGCGGCCATAGGCCGCCTGATAGTAATCCGAGAGCGACGACTTGCCGCCCGACTTGCGATGGTTTTCGGTGAAAAGCTGCATGCGGTCGAGCGGGTAGACGCCGGCCTCCGCGATCTGCAGCGCTTCCTGGCTGATATCGGTCGCGTAAAACAACGTGCGGTCTTCGAGCCCCTCTTCGCGAAAGAGGATGACGAGGGAATAGAGTTCCTCGCCATGGCTGCAGCCGGCCACCCAGACTTTCAGCGAAGGGTAGGTTCGCAGATGCGGGATGACCTGTTCGCGGATCGCGCGGAAATAGTCGGGATCGCGAAACATCTCGCTGACCTGAACGGTGAGGTAGCCCAGCAGTTGCGGCAGCATGTCCCGGTCGTGCAAAAGCCGTTCCTGAAGCCCCGAAATGGTGGAAATATGGAGCTGCTCCAGCGCCTGGCGCAGGCGTCGCTTGACGGACGCCATGGCGTAGCCGCGAAAATCATAATGGTATCGGGAATAAAGAGCTTCCAGCAGAAGGCGGATCTCGATGTCCTCGACCTTTTCCAACGCGGAAAGATCACTCATCGCGGCATCCAGACGCGAACGAGCGATAGCAGCTTCTCAACGTCGAGAGGCTTCGCCATGTAGTCGTTCGCCCCGGCCTCGATGCAGCGCTGCTGGTCGTCGGGCATGGCCTTGGCCGTGAGGGTGATGATCGGCAGTTTCTTCCACTGGGTGTTCTTCCGGATCTCCCGCGTCGCCGTCAGGCCGTCCATGACCGGCATCATCACGTCCATCAGCACGAGATCAATGCCGGCTCCCGGCTGGACTGTCGATTTCGCGAGCGCATCCAGCGCTTCCTGTCCGTTGCGCGCGATCTCGATCACGGCGCCGCGCGGCTCGAGAATGTTGGTCAGCGCATAGACGTTGCGCACATCGTCCTCGACGACGAGGATGCGGCGGCCTTCCAGAAGCGCGTCGCGGCTGCGGGCCTTGCGGATCATCTTCTGCTGCTCGGCAGGCAGGTCGGACACGACCTGGTGCAGAAACAGGCTGACCTCGTCGAGCAGCCGCTCAGGCGATTTCGCACCCTTGATGATGATCGACTTGGAATAGCGGCGCAGTTGCAACTCGTCGTCGGCCGACAGCACGCGGCCGGTATAGACGATGACCGGCGGGAAGGCGCGGTCGCTATCCTGGCTCAGCGTCTCCAGCAGCGAATAGCCGGAGGCATCGGGCAGCGAGAGATCAAGGACGATGCAGTCGAAGGTCTGTTCCTGCAGGAGCTTCAGGCATTCGGCCGCCGTTCCCGCGGTCACCGTCTCCACGTCGTGGGAGGTAAGGAGGCGGGCCACCGCCTCGCGCTGGACGTCGTTGTCCTCGACGATCAGAACGCGGTGCACCCGCTGCGAAAGTTTCGCCTCGAGCTTCTGCAGCACCTCGACCAGCTGTTCGCGCTTCACCGGCTTCAGCATGTAGCCGACGGCGCCGAGCGAGAGCGCCGTTTCCGTATGGTCGTCGCCCGAAACCATGTGGATGGGAATATGCCGCGTCTGCACGTCGCGCTTCAGCCGGTCGAGAACCGAGAGCCCGGATTGGTCGGGAAGGCCGACATCGAGCACGATGGCGCTCGGCATGAATTGGCGGGCAAGCTCCAGAGCCTCCTGCGCCGTACCGGCAACCAGCGTGCGGAAGCCCATCTCGCGCGACAGGTCCCGAAGAATCGCGGCGAAGGTCACGTCGTCCTCGATGATCAGGAGCACGCGCTTGTTGTCGGACGGCGCGGCGCGGTCGTCGTCCACGAGGCGCGCCCTGGAAACGGCGGCTGTCTCGCGCTGCTCGATCGCGGGAGCGCCGACTGGGGCTCGCGCAGGTGCAGCAGATGCGGGTGCCGCCGAAGCGCTTTCTCGCGGCTGGCGGGCGGCGACCCGTGTCGCGTCGTAGGCTTCCGGAATGGTGATCGTAAACGTGCTGCCCTGACCCGGCTGGCTCTCCAGATGAATCGCCCCGCCCAGGAGGCGAACGAGCTCGCGGGAGATCGACAGGCCGAGGCCGGTTCCGCCATAACGACGGCTGATCGTGCCATCGGCCTGATGGAAGGCCTCGAAGATGTTGCGCTGCTGGTCCTCGGCGATGCCGATACCACTGTCGGTGACGGCGAGCGCGATCTGTCCCTCCCCGCTGCCATACCGTGCCCCGGCACGACGGATGGAGACGGACACCTTGCCGGCGGAGGTGAATTTGAACGCGTTGGACAGGAGATTCTTCAAAACCTGTTCGAGCCGCTGCAAATCGGTCTCGATCATCGGCGGGCATTCCGGCGCAATCTCAACCGCGAAATCGAGCTGCTTGTTTTTCGCCACGGGATCGAACACCTGCCGCAGATTGTTGGCAAGCCGCTCGACGGAGACCGCCTCCGGGCGAATATCGATGTGCCCCGCCTCGATCTTCGAGAGGTCGAGGATATCGTTGATCAAGGTAAGAAGGTCGTTGCCCGAGGATTCGATCGTCTGGGCGTACTTCACCTGTTCGCCGGTCAGGTTGTCCTCGGAATTGTCGGCAAGCAGCTTGGCAAGGATCAACAACGAGTTCAGCGGCGTGCGCAACTCGTGCGACATATTGGCGAGGAAGTCGGATTTGTAGCGGCTGGCCTGTTCCAGCTCGCGCGCCTTCAGCTGCACCGCCCCGTTGACGCGCTCCAGATCGTCGCGCTGCGTTTCCAGTTGGCGCGTTTGCTCTTCCAGCTGCGAATTGGTCTGTTCGAGTTCCACCTGCTGCTGCTCGAGCCGCGCCTGGGATTCCTTCAGCGCCCGGCCCTGCTCCTCCAGCTCTTCGTTGGAAACCCGCAGCTCTTCGCTCTGGACTTGCAGTTCCTCGGACTGGCGCTGGGTTTCGGCGAGAAGGTTCTGAAGATCGGTGCGGTAGTTTGCCGACCGGACGGCCGTCGCGATCGAGGCGGCCGCCTGCTCCAGCAGAGCGAGAACGCTTTCGTCGATCGGACGGAGGAAGCCGAGCTCGATCACCGCGTTGACCTCGCCATCGATGATGGCAGGAGAAATGACGAGGTGCCGCGGCTTGTCTCGCCCAAGCGCGGAACCGAAGGACAGGTAGCCATCGGGAACATCTGCGACCAGCACGGCCTTCTCGCCGGCTGCCGCCTGCCCGAGCAGGCCTTCCCGCAGCTTGAACTGACGCGGAATGTCCGCGCCATCGGGAACGCCATAGGTCGAGGACCGCTGGAAGATGCCCCTGTCGCCGACGAAGATCGCGCCGGCGACGGCTCCGGCATAGTCCGCCAGGAAGGTGAGAATGCTGTCGCCCAGCTGCTCCGTGCGCTGGTCGCCCATGACGGCGGTGCTGAGGCCCACCTGCCCCGCCTGCAGCCAGTCCTCCCGGCGGCGCGCAAGAGTGGCGCGGCGGATGAGGACGCCAATGGTAACCGTCAGGAGAAGCCCAAGAATGCCGGAAAAGATGCTGCTGACGAGGGCGGTGCCATAGGCGTCGTCCATCTCGCTCAGCCATTGCTGCCGCTGGCGCGTCTCTTCCTGTCCCATCTCGGAAAGCTGCGATCGGATGGCGTCCATCGCCGCCTTGCCGCGATCCGAGTTGACGACGACAAGCGCTGCCGGCAGGCCTTGGCTCCGGCGCAGCTCGATCGTTTCCCTCAACTCGGCGAACTTGGCATTGACGCTGAGACGGATCGCCTCGATACGGCGCCCTTGTGCAGGATTGTTCTGCACCAGCCGGGCAATATCGTTGAGATGCCGGGGAACGGCGAGGACGGCGACATTGTAAGGATCGAGATAACGGGCATTGTCCGTCAGCAGGAAGCCACGCTGCCCGGTTTCCGCATCCTGCGCGCTCGACAGAAGCTTGCCGAGCGCCACGATGACCTCGTGGGTATGGACGATCTTGTCGTTATTGTCGCGCAACGTATGCAGGTTGAGATAGGCGACGGCGCCGCTGATCAGAAAGAAGACCAACGCTCCGGCAAGGCTGAAGGCGACGACAGGATCAAGACCGAGCTTGAGGCTCGATGTTCTGGGCTGATGGATATCTGTCATCGGAATCTCGGCGAGGTAGGAGCGGCGACGGTACGGAAGCAGATGGCGACGGAGCTGTCGCGCAACGCGCTGTATCATTGCAGACGATCGCTGCACAACGCGTTCCGTCGTCAACGCGGGCGGATATGGATCGAAACCGCGGGAAGACAAGGACGCCGGCTCATGCCGACACCGTCAGATGCGCGATCAATGGCCCGAGTGTGAAGGAAAGCCCGGAGGCTGGTGCGTAAGCCGGATTCTCGATCGCGTAGAGACCGAGGTGTTGTTCTCGCGTCACGGAGACGACCAAACCATCCGCATCACGGTCCGCACGGTCATCGGTGAGGACAACCCGATGCTTCTGCAGGACGACCACCAAAAATTCCCGGTCTTTGGGGTTTCCCACGTCGTGGAGAGGCGGCGTGAACGGGTTGGCATAAGTGGTGCCCTTCACCCAGACGTTGGAGACGAGCGGAACGAGTTCGCCATCGATGCGGGCATACCGACCGTCCACCTCGCCGCTGATCTCTTTTACGATCACGTGTCTCTCCTCATGCTCGCGAACAAGCATCGACTTTCCCGATCCTGCGATGCCCATCATACCGGAACGAATCGACAGGCCGTCTGTTATCACCACAGCCACGTCCGTTAACGGCTTCTTTCGCAGTGTTCCATTGGTCGTTTGCGCGAGAGACCGGCACAAGGGGCTCGACAGGCGCCAAACGTCAAGAGGATCGCATCATGGAAGACAAGACCACGACACCATCCAAGAAGATTGCCGAGGAATATCTGGCGCTCGGCGGCCGCCGCAAGGCGAAGGTGGACGACAACATCGTCAGCACGCGAGCTTGGGAACACGATGCGCCAGAGGCGGATGCCTTCTGGAAGGAAAAGGTCGAGCCCATGAGCGACAAGGAGCGCCGCGAGGTGGAACTCCATCTTCCCTCCATGTCGGATACCTGAGGCACAGTCCTTCGATAGCGTCTCCCTGCCGAGATCAGGGTGACGCCGATTCATGGAACAGAGAACGTCGCCGAGCATTCTCTTTTCAGACCATAAGCGCGGCGCTGACATGGACTTCACCGGCGAATGACCGGCTAGCAATTGTTTCAGCGCCGCGCATGGTTTTTCCATCACGACCTCCACGCAGCATGTCGCCATACGTCGGATGCAGAGACGTCACAGAGTATCGCCGCTCAGAATCGCTTCCGCCTCGTCGCGCGTCATGTCGTAGACCCTGCGGCCGATCTCGAAACCGAAGCCGCCGCGGGCGAAAGCGGAAAGCTCCTTCATCTTGCGCTTATCGTCCAGTGCCTCCTTGCGGAATGGACCGAAGGCTCGCTTGCGGGCAAGGATGATCGCAGCCTTGAGGTCGTCCACGTCGGCAACAGCCGCCGTTGCCGTCTCGCGATCGATGCCCTTGACGACGAGCCGCTGCGAGATCGCCCGTCGGGAGCGTCCACTCTGCTGGCCGGAGCGCGTCGCAACATCCGCATAGGCAACGTCGTCGAGCGCCTTGTTGTCATAACCGAAGGCGACCGCGAAGGCTGAGAGGGCCGCCACCTGCTCGTCGCTGATCCCCTCGAATTTCTCGCGCGCCTTGCGGGCGATGGCGTCGGCCAATTGCTTCTCGGTATGCATCCGCTTGCCCAGCCGATAGGCCGCCGAGTTGCGGGCCCAGGACAGCATGCGAGGCGTGGGAACAGGAGAGGGCACGGCCTCCTCGTTTTCATCACGTCCGTCCTTGTCGGAATCCAGCACCTGATGTCTTCCTCGATTTAAAAGCGGACGTGAACGGCACGTTCCACCAATCTATTCCTTGCAAGCCGGCCTGCAAAATTCCCTGTTGCGATCCTTTCCATAAACCGCAGAGGGCTCACTTATGTCAAAGACCGTCGATGACATCGTGGTCCGGAATACGCCCATCTTTGCTTGAAACTACCTATGATACGGCCATACCGGCCTAACAAGCGGACTGTTAAGAACGCGTTTTCCCACGGGCTTCCCTGTGCTATGGACCGGCGAGATGCCTTCGATGAGGCCCCCGGATGTCCGGGGCGATCGCCGAACGTATGTTTCGAAACGTGACAGGAGACCGGCCTCCGTGCCGGAAGAGATGGACGCATGGCAAAAGTTCCGGAAATGACCAAACACCGCGGCTTTCCGGCCGGATTGTCGGGAACGCAGTGGCAGTTCACGCTTCGCAGAGCGAATTCGAAAGTGACCGTTCTCGGGCAATGGCGCCGGCATCCGACACTCGACAAGTCGGTCGGACTTGCCGATACCGCTTTCGTGCATTCGCTCTGGCACTATTTCGGCACCGAGCCTTTCGAGCGCGGAAATCTGGATGGCGAACGCCTGTCCCGCCTGTTCGGACGCGAGCTCCTGCCGGCCGAACGCGATTTCGATCCGGCATCCTATCAGGCGCTACTGAAGCTCAACGAGCCCCTCGCACGGAAGAACTTTCCCGACGCTTTCGTCGATGTTCTCGACGTGTAAGCCCTTTCGGGTATCCTAGACATCCAAAAGCCCGGCACGGGGGCCGGGCTTTCAAAATCGAAATTCAGACGTGATCAATCGCGGTGCTCAGGCATGTCCTTGAGCTGATCCTTAGTCCAGGTCGTCACGGCGTGTACGTCACCGTCTTCGTCGCGCATGAACTGGAGATCGCTCAAGGAAACGGCAACCGGTTTCGCTCCAATTCCGAGGAAACCACCGACGTCGATGATCGCTTTGCCGCTGGCGCCCGTGCCATGAATATGGTCGAGCTTGCCGACCTTGTGGTCATCCGCGCCGTAAATCGTCGCGCCTTCCAAGACAGCCGGGGTCAGCTCGGTGGGCGAAAGGCGAACGTGGTTGGTATGATCCATTGAATGGTCCTCCTTGATTGTTGTCCAACCGTAACCCCTTGCTTGCAATGTTTGTTCCCGGGCGGAAGCTCATTCGGCAGCGGGTTTGAAACCGATGACAAAGGCTGTGACCTTGTCCGATGACATTTCACAAGGCTTCAGAACGGGGCTGCCGGACGTGGTTCGGTAGAGGTTGAAGCTGACGATGTCATTGCCCCTGAGGTCCCGTGCAAACAGCCAGACGCGGCGATGATCGATGGATCGGCGAATGGTCGCGCCCCACGGCCGGCCTTCGAACACACCTTCGATGTAGCCGCTCGGCAGCCGCGCGAGAGCCTGTTCGAACGCCACCTTTGCTTCGTCCGCATTCATCGCCTGCGCACCGTGTCGCTACCCTCGCGAACCCGGGCGGCGCGTCGCGCCGGCCTCAGTTCCTCGATCGTCGGCATCCACCAGTCGCCCGGCGGGTCCGGGATCGCTTTTGCCGGCCATGTCGAAAGCAGCTCATCGAGGGACGGCGCCCGCCAGAGGCCCCAGACATGGTTTTCCGTCGCACCCGGGTAAAAATCCGAGACGGCAGCAGGATCGACCAGTTCGCCGGTGATCTCGGTGAAGACCACGATGCCGTAGGAGATCGCCACGGGCACGTCGGGCGGCGGTAGATCGTCAGGCAGCAAGGGATAACGATGCTTCCGGCGCTCGGTGGAGCGGGCCTTGGATTTCACGTCGTCTTCGGTGCCCTTTCGCTCTTCCGCGCGCCGCGCCCGCTCGGCCGGCTCGTTGCGGCGCGCTGCCGCCTCGATGGCGGGCCAGTGGCTGCGCAGATCTTCGAACGAGCGAAAGGGGACATGCCAGAGGCGCAAATCCCCATCCCAACGTGCGAACCGGATCTCCCGCAGCTCCTCGACCACCGTTTTCGAGTAGGGCGTGCGGATCTGGAAGCCGGCCCGCCCGATCTCGAGATAGGGGCTGACGATCGGATCGAAGGCGAAGGCGTCGCGTCCGCGGGCATCGGCATGCGCATCCGCTTCGGCCTCCTGTTCCGCCAGCCACCGCCCGATCCGGCGAGATGCCGTCTTTCCCGGCACCCACCACGCCTTGATGTCGTCGCGCCAGCGGGCACGGGGAAAGCGATGCCGGAACTGGTCGACCGTCATCCGGTCATAGGGAAACGAGACCACGCCGCCGAGCGCGGCCTCATCGTCCGGTTCAGGACGAGAATCCGGCTCGCTCTCCAGCGGCTTGACGGCCATCGGCTCCATCCCCGCTCCTATCGCCTCAGCTCGGCATACGCACGTCGTAACGGACGTGGATGGCGCCGTGTGCGAGGACGTCGCAGGATTTCAGAGACAGCTCGACCTTGCCCGCGAGACCCTCTTCTCCGAATGCAATGACCCGGTCGCTGTCGGCGCGGCCTTCCAGCGCCGGTGCGATGACGAGGCTGATCTCATCGACGAGCCCCGCCGCCAGCATCGACCCGTTCACGCTCGCCCCACCTTCCAGCAGGATGCGGGTGATGCCGAGTTCCTGCCCGAGCAGTGTCAGCATGGCGTGAAGGTCGAGCGCCTTCTTGTCCGAAACGACATAGGAAACGCCGTCGCCGGCCAGTTCCGCCAGATGGCTGTCGGGCACATCGGGACCGAGCAGCACGACGATATGATCGCCGAAAAGCTCGTCGCCTGAGAAATGCAGCTTGCCACTGGGGTCGAGTGCGATGGCGAAGGTTGAAGCGCCCGGCCGGGCGAAGTGGTGTGGGCGCGCGACGTCCACGGGTTCCGTCGGCGGGTGGGCCTTTGCCTTCGACATCTCCGCCATCGTCACCCGCCCGACCATCCAGGCATTGCCGGCATGTTCCGTGTGAATCTTTTCGTAAAGCGCCGTCCAGTCGGACCGCTCACCATCTGGGCTCTTCGTCCAGCGGCTTGGGTGCAGGCTGCCGTCCGGCGAGGTGATCATCAAGCAAATGACGTGGGGTTTCATGGCGCGATGGTCCTTTCGATGAGGTCTCCTCACCTTAGATAGGGCTGGAGCTGCCGCGCACCATGGTCTCTCCCTTTGCCAAATCACGCTTCAGCCAGTATGCCGGGAGGGAAACGGCAGACGGATACCGGACGTGAAGACGATCGCCATCGATTTCGAAACAGCCAACGAGCAACGCGGCAGCGCCTGCTCGGTCGGGCTTGCGTGGATCGAGGATGGGCGGGTCGTGCGGGTCGAGGAACGTCTCATCCGCCCGCGGGACATGCGCTTCTCCTCCTTCAACGTCGCCATCCATGGCATCCAGCCGGAGCATGTGGAAGATGCCGGGGAATTTCCCGAGGTCATGGACGAGTTTGCCGACGACTTTAGGGGCGCGACGATGATCGCGCACAACGCATCCTTCGACTTCAGCGTCTGGCGCGCCTGCCTCGATCTCTACCGGCAGAGCTATCCTGATCTCTCCTATCTTTGTTCGGTCAAGATGGCGCAGCGGGTGTGGCCGCATCTCGGCTCCCATCGCCTGAACATTCTGGCCGGCCACCTCGGCCTTACCTTCCGGCACCACAATGCTGGGGAAGACGCGGCGATCTGCGCAGAAGCGTCGATCGCCATGGCCATTGCACTGCAAGTTGCCCATGTCAGGGATGTGCCGCTGAGAATCGGCATGCAGGCCGGCCGGCTGTTTGCCGGAGGTTACGATGCCTGCCGGTGCCGAAAGGCCTGAGATTTCGGGCCTTCTGTGAACCGCGGGATGATCACATTTCAAGACTGCGAACGGGGTGTGCCCCGGAAAGGACGATGGGATGGAGACGGTGAACGAACTGATCGTCGAGTTGGTAACGGCGTCGAACGATGTGGAGACGTTGGAACACCGGGATGTCACGCGCTTGATCGACGCGGCCCTACGCCAGATCCGGGATCTTCGCGCGCAACAGAGCATCGTCGATGAAGGGGATGCGACCGGGCTGGAACGCGTGTCTTCCGGTGCGGAGCAGCTGACAGCGGACGACTGGCAGCGCGGGCTTCGCCACGCGGCAGAGATGCTGCGAAACCTTCAACCGACCGTCGATCCCGAGCCGGCCTTGCCGGCCCACCAGCCGGATGGCGGCGATGGGGGCAACTACTGACGCGTCCGTGTCTATCGACGATGCATCTCACCCGCGCCAGGGATCGATCACGACGACGCCGGTGCCTTCGAAGTCGCGGATGTTGCGTGTGACGACGGAGAGGCCATGGACGAGACCCGTGGCAGCGATCAGGGCGTCCGCCTCGTTGCGCCGATCGGGAATGTGGAGATGCGCGCAGCGGGTCGCGATCGCATCGTCGATGGCGAGGATTCTTCCAGAGAACCCCGTCCGCACGTGATGATCGAGCCATGTGCGCAACCGCGCGCCTTGCGCCGGATCGCGGCGCTGGACGCCGAGCACGCCGCGTTCCAGCTCCAGAATGGTGATGGCGGACAGGCAGAGATCGTCGGGGTCCTGCCCCCGAACCCAGTCCGCCACGTTTTCATCCGCCTTGCCGTCACCGAGCTTCCGCAGTTCCGAAATGACGTTGGTATCGAGGAGATATTTCAAGACAGATCCACGTCGCGACCCGCGATGTTTGCGCGTGGCGTGTCGAAATCGATATCCGACAGGCCCGGCATGGAGAGAGCATCGACGAGGCTGCGGCGCTTGCCGGTCAGGCGTTCATAGGATTCGTAAGTCATCAGCACATGCGACGGGCGCCCCCGGTCGGTGATAACGACCGGCCCCTTCAGCGCCGCCTTTTTGGCGCTGCTCACATCGTGATTGAGTTCGCGGCTCGAAAGTCGGGTGTGCTTCATGGGGACCTCGATGTAGAAACGTACCTACATATAAGACAGATCCGCGAGAATCGCAACGCTCGACCTCTCCGCTTCAATGCTTTAGCGGTGTCACCGCTCGGGCCATCCGCAAGGCTGGCCTGACGAGCATGAGCTGCCGGAGGATGTCGAATGTCGACAAGGATCGAGGATTATGCGCTCATCGGCGATTGCGAGACCGCAGCGATGGTGGGGAGAAACGGCTCGATCGACTGGCTCTGCCTGCCCCGCTTCGATTCGCCAGCCTGCCTCGCGGCCCTTCTCGGCGACGAGACGAACGGCCGGTGGAAGATCGCACCGGCAGACGGCGCTTTCCGGACGCGGCGCGCCTACCGCGAGGATACGCTGATCCTCGAGACGACGTTCGAGACGGCAACGGGCAAGGCCGTCATCCACGATTTCATGCCGCTCCGGGACGGGTCGAGCAACATCATCCGCATCGTTGAGGGCATAGAGGGCACCATTGCCTTCGATTTCGAGTTCATGGCGCGTTTCGATTACGGGCAGACCGTGCCCTGGATGTCGTTCGAGGAGGAGGACGTCATCACGGCGGTTGCGGGACCGGATATGCTGATCCTGCATTCGGCCGTTCCGCTCACCGGCGATGACAGCCGCGTGACAGGCGCGTTTACCGTTCAAAAGGGCGATCGGCTGACCTTCGCGCTGACCTTCTGCTCTTCCTATCTGCCACGGCCGAAGCCGGTGGATGCGGAAGCCGCGTTGGAAGCAACGGAGAGCTTCTGGCGCGAGTTCACCGGGCGTTGCCCCGATGTCGACGGGTGGACGGGGCCGGTCAAGCGATCGCTGATCACGCTGAAGGCCCTGACCTACATGCCGACCGGCGGCATCGTGGCCGCCGTTACCACGTCGCTGCCGGAGAAACTGGGTGGCACGCGCAACTGGGACTACCGCTATTGCTGGCTTCGCGATGCGACGCTGACGCTTCTGGCCCTGATGAAGCTCGGCTACTACGAAGAAGCGAGCGCCTGGCGGAACTGGCTGCTGCGCGCGGTGGCGGGCGCTCCCGAGCAGATGCAGATCATGTATGGCGTGGCGGGCGAGCGCAATCTCCGGGAATGGGAAGCCCCATGGCTTGCGGGTTACGAGGGCTCGCAGCCGGTGCGCATCGGCAATGCCGCCTCCGAACAGTTCCAGCTCGACGTCTATGGCGAGGTCGCCGACGCGCTGATGCAGGCCTCCAAGGGTGGCCTTGCGCGTCACCCCCGCGGGGCTGAGATCGGCGATGTCCTCATGCCGTTTCTGGAGCGCGTCTGGCGCGATCCGGACGAGGGCATCTGGGAAGTTCGCGGCGAGCGACAGCACTTCACCTATTCCAAGGTCATGGCCTGGGTCGCCTTCGACCGAGTGGCGCTGATGGCAGAAGAGGCGGGAGAGCACGACGCTTCCCGCCGCTGGCGCAAGGTCGCCGACGAGATCCATGCAGAGGTCTGCGCCAAGGCCTTCGATCCCGCGCTCAACAGCTTCGTTCAGGCCTATGGCTCGAAAGCGCTGGATGCGAGCGTGTTGCAGATCGGCATGGTCGGCTTCCTGCCGCCCGACGATCCGCGCTATGTCGGCACGGTGGAGGCCATCGAACGTCATCTGACCAGCGACGGCTTCGTCCTTCGCTACCGCACCGGCGAGACCGATGACGGGCTGCCGTCGGACGAAGGCGTGTTCCTTGCCTGCTCCTTCTGGCTCGCCGATGCGCTCGACCTTATCGGCCGTCGGGCGGATGCAGAGGCGCTGTTCAAACGCCTGCTGGCGCTTTCCAACGATGTCGGGCTTCTCTCCGAGGAGTACGACCCGAAGGACAAGCGCCTGCTCGGAAACTTCCCGCAGGCCTTCAGCCATATCGGCGTCATCAACACGGCGCTCAATCTATCGCGGCGCAAGGGCCCGGCCGACGACCGGTCGGATGGCACGCCTGACGTCACGGTCGGGTTGGGCGCCTGACCTTGAAGGACGAACGAACCTTGCGACGGATGAAAGGACCATCATGGAAGGCGTGACGATCTCCCTGTTCCTGTTGCTGGCCGTGGTGATCAGCGGCATGCTGGCGCGGATGTCGCCGATCGCCGTGCCGGTACCGCTCGTGCAGATCGGGCTCGGTGCGTTGCTGGCCACGGTTACGGGTTCCGCGATCACGCTGGAGCCGACGCTGTTCTTCCTGCTTTTCCTGCCGCCACTGCTGTTTCTCGACGGCTGGCGCATTCCCAAGCAAGGGCTCTTGCACGACAAAGCCACAATTCTGGAGCTTGCACTCGGGCTCGTCATCTTCACGGTTCTCGGCATCGGCTTCTTCATCAACTGGATGGTGCCGGCGATCCCACTTCCCGTCGCCTTCGCCCTCGCCGCCATCCTCTCGCCGACCGACCCGATCGCCGTCTCCGCGATCACGGCCCGGGTACCAATTCCCAAGCGGGTGATGCATATCCTCGAAGGGGAATCGCTCCTCAACGATGCCTCCGGCCTCGTCTGCATGCGCTTTGCGGTGGCCGCCACGCTCACCGGCACGTTTTCGGCCGGCGAGGCGGTGCTGACGTTCCTGTGGCTTGCGATCGGCGGCGTTGCCATCGGTCTCGGAGTGACATGGCTGGTGACGCGCGCCAAGGACATCGTCTCGCGCAAGCTTGGCGAGGAGACCGGCTCGCAGATCCTCATCAGCATCCTCATTCCCTTCGGTGCCTATCTGCTGGCGGAGCACCTGCATTGCTCCGGCATTCTCGCCGCCGTCGCTGCCGGCATCGCCATGAGCTACGAGGAGCAGCGCGGCAAGGTGCTCGCCGTCACCCGTGTACGCCGCGCCGCCGTGTGGGATACGGTCCAGTTCACGATGAACGGCATCATCTTCGTGCTGCTCGGCGAACAGCTTCCGGGCATCGCCTCGGGCGCGGCACGCATCGTCAGCGACACCGGTCACCTGCACCCGATCTGGCTCGGCTACTACGTCGTCGCCATCACGCTGGCACTCGCAGGCCTCAGACTGGCCTGGGTCTGGGTGTCGCTGCGCTTCACCCTGTTCAAGGCGGCCCGTCGTGGAGAGGTGATCCACAAGCCGAGCTGGCGTCTCGTCATCGCGATCTCGGTCGCGGGTGTGCGGGGCGCGATCACGCTCGCCGGTATTCTGACTCTGCCGCTGGTCATGAACGACGGTGCGCCCTTCCCCGCCCGTGATCTCGTGATCTTTCTGGCAGCCGGCGTGATCATCGTCTCGCTGGTGGCGGCGAGCATCGCGCTGCCGGCGCTGCTGCAGGATCTCGAACTGCCGCCCGAGCCCTCCCATCAGCGCGAGGAGGACGATGCCCGCATCGCCGCTGCGGAAGCCGCGATCAAGGCCATCGAAGCCACGCAACATCGTCTCGGCAACGGCCGGAACGATGCCGATCTCTATGCCGATGTCGGTACGCGCCTGATGGAGGTCTATCGCCAGCGCATCGACGGGCGCTCTCGCTCGGGCGACGAGAACGACCAGATCCGCAAGGTGGAGGAGATCGAGCGGATCCTGCGGCTTGCCGGCGCCCGCGCAGAGCGCGACCAGATTCTCAAAATGGCCCGCGCGCGCAAGCTACCGGACGAGATGGCGCGCCGGATCGTGCGCGAGATCGACCTGACGGAGGCGCGCCTGAGTTCCGCGACATGACGGAAGCACGCGAACCATCGCCGGCGGGAGGTTCCCTCGGACCCGAAACGGCCTACATTAAACCTGCCGCCAGCAACCGGCGACAGAAGCAGGAAGGTTTCAATCCAATGCAGATCGGAATGATGGGACTGGGCAGGATGGGCGCCAATATGGTGCGCCGCCTGCTGCGCGGGGGCCATGAATGCGTCGTCTACGACATCAACCCGGCGAGTGTCGCAGCACTTGTTGCGGAAGGCGCCGTGGGTGCCGCCTCTGTGGACGAGCTGGTGTCGAAGCTCGCAAAGCCGGCCGCAGTATGGCTGATGCTGCCGGCGGCGATCACCGATGAGAACCTCGAGCGCGTGGCAGCCCATATGGTGCCCGGTGACATCATCATCGACGGAGGCAACTCCTTCTACCACGACGATGTCGATCGCGCCGAGCGCCTCTCGGCCCGGTCGCTAAACTATGTGGACGTGGGAACGAGCGGCGGCGTCTGGGGTCTCGATCGCGGCTATTGCCTGATGATCGGCGGACCGGACGATGCCGTGCGCCACCTCGACCCCATCTTCGCGACGCTCGCGCCGGGCGGCGATATCGATCCCGCCGACGTCAGCGAAAACATGAAGACCGCGGATCGCGGCTATCTGCATTGCGGACCGAGCGGCTCCGGCCACTTCGTCAAGATGGTCCATAACGGCATCGAATACGGCATGATGGCAGCATATGCGGAGGGCATGAACCTTCTGAAAGCGGCGAATTCCGGCAAGGCCGATCGCGCTGCCGATGCGGAAACCAGCCCGCTGCAGCAGCCGAAATACTACCAGTTCGATCTCGATCTCGCCGCCATCGCCGAAGTGTGGCGCCATGGCAGCGTCGTCAGCTCCTGGCTGCTCGATCTCACGGCCGGCGCGCTGAAGACGGACCCGGAGCTTGCCGGTTTCAGCGGCCGGGTGTCGGACTCCGGCGAGGGCCGCTGGACGGTCAAGGCGGCGATCGACACCGGTGTGCCCGTGCCTGTTCTTTCGTCTGCGCTCTACCAGCGCTTCACCTCGCAGGGCGAAGCCGAGTTCGGCGACAAGCTGCTGTCCGCCATGCGCTTTGCCTTCGGCGGTCATCACGAGAAGCCGAAGAGCTGATCGTCGCTGGAATCGACCGTAGCGGGTAAGGCATCCCCAACCCGCTACGATCTTCTTGAGCGGATATCCGATCTTGATCACGACCTTGCCCTTGGCGCGTCCCGTTTCGACCAAGGCTTTGACGCGTTATCTCCGGTTTGCTGCGCCCTTCGATAGGGCTTTATGCGTATAAGAGGGCGATGCTTCGCACGGTTTTCGTGAGGAGCTCGAGGTTATTCCACTTCAGGGGCGGACGTGCGCGAACGGCCGACCAGAACGCCGATCGCGTCTTTCCCAGCCTGCAGGATGCGATCCGAGACCTTGGCATCGACGGCGCGTGAGAGCTGCAGCGTTCCGATCAGCAAAGCGAAGATCGCCGTCGCCACATCTTCCCTGTTCTCGACATCCGCCGGAAGTGCGTGCGCAAGCTGAAGCACGAGGACGTGGGATTGCTCGGCATACATACCGCGCGTTTCCTCCGGCTGCCGGGAAAGCTCCGGAAGGAGTGCTGCCGAGGCGCAACCCTTCCCCGGCTCGTCGCGGTGATCGGGCGAGAGATAGATATTAACGATCCGGTCGAGGCCGCCTTCGTCCAGCACACCGCGCAGCCACGTGGCCTGCTGGCTCAGGGCATCCGACACCGTTTCGCGAACCAGATCGGCCTTGGAAGGAAAGTGCGGATAGAAAGCCCCGTTCGTAAGCCCGGCATCCTTCATGATCGTCGCAAGGCCGGAGCCTGCGATGCCATCCGTGCGGAACCGCTCGACGGCAACATCCATGATCCGGCGGCGCGAGGCATCCTTCCGGCCTTTTTCATATCGCATGACGCGTCCCTCATATAGCTATAAAATTATGACCATAATAATATCAATAAAATCCGATAAGACAACAGCATCCGGCGCTGAAATCCGGGACGGTCATCGTGACGGGTGCATCCTGGGGGTTGGCGACGCCACCGCCGAAGGCCTTGCCTGTGCTGGCTTTGTCGTTTTCGGAACCAGCCGGACGATCAAGAGGCGTCGGCAGTTCCGCGGCGTAGAGGAACCCTCCATCGCCCAGTCCAAGGCGCTCTTCAACGTGAATGTCTTCGGCGTCATCCCCACCCCGGACTCCGCACATGACTCTGCCGCGAAACATGCGATCGAGGGGCGGTAGGTCGTCTGCGAGGCCATGAGATCATTCAACGATCCCAAACGAACAAAGGCCGCGCGTCGTCGTCGACACGCGGCCTTTGTCGTTTTTGAATGCCGGCCCCGAAAAGGCCGGCCGTCTGACTTACAGATTGACGTCCACGACCGTGCGGCCCTGAACATGCCCGCCCAGAATGCTCTCGGCGACAGCCGGCACCTGCTCCAATCCGATGACAGTCGTCGTCCGCGCAAGCTTCTTCAGATCCAGATCGCGCCCAAGGCGCTCCCAGGCTTGAAGTCGCACAGCCTGCGGAGCGTTGACCGAGTCGATACCGGCAAGCGTAATGTTCCGCAAGATGAACGGCAGAACCGTGGCCGGGAGGTCGCGGCCCTGAGCCAGGCCGCAGGCCGTGACGACGCCGCGGTACTTCGTCTGCGCCAGCACATTCACCAAAGTGTGGCTGCCGACACTGTCGATCGCCCCGGCCCAGCGCGGTGTCGCGACGGGCGCACCCGGCTCCGAAAGCGTCTTGCGGTCGATGACATCGGCTGCCCCGAGTTCCCGGAGATAGGCTTCTTCCTCAAGGCGTCCGGTGGACGCAACGACGCGATATCCGAGGCCGGACAGGAGGGTGATGGCGACCGATCCGACGCCGCCATTGGCGCCGGTCACGAGAACATCGCCCTTGTCGGGGGTGATGCCGCCGTGTTCGAGCGCCAGTACGGAGAGCATGGCGGTATAACCGGCCGTACCGATGGCCATGGCATCTTTGGTCGACAGCGTGTCGGGAAGCTTGACCAGCCAATCACCGTTCAGCCGGGCCTTCTGGGCGAAGCCGCCATGATGGCTCTGGCTTAGGCCCCAGCCATTGGCGACGACGCGGTCGCCAACCTTGAAATCGGGATGCGACGATGCCGATACCGTTCCGGCAAGATCGATGCCCGGCACGAGCGGGAAGCGCTCGATGACCGGAACGCGACCGGTGATCGCCATCCCGTCCTTGTAGTTCACGGTGGAATAATCCACATCCACCGTCACGTCGCCGTCCATCAGGTCGGCTTCGGTGAGGTCAACGACCCTCGTGGAAAACACGTCACCATCCTTTGTGGTGAGCAGAGCTTTGAATGTCATTTTGGTTTTCCTGTTGAAGACAATGTCAGCCTGCGCCTTAGCCGGCGGTGCGGTAGCGCTCGGCAGCATGCTCCTGCCGGGTGTTCGGAAGCATCGCCTGACGTGCCGTCTGATAGGTCTCCCACTGACCAGCATCGGGTAGCGGCGGGATGGTCACGGCTTCGCGGCGATCATAGCCGACGAGCGCGGCATCGACCAGTTCGGCGACTTCCATGACGCCGCTCATCGTGTTGACGTCGATGCCGGAATGCTCCCAGATCTCGGTGCGGGTGGCGGCGGGCAGTACGGCCTGGACATAGACGCCCTTCGGACCGAGCTCGACGCTGAGGCCCTGCGACAGGAAGGTGACGAAAGCCTTGGTGGCGCCATAGACCGACATGGCGAATTCGGGTGCAAGACCCACGACCGACGAAATATTGACGATGGCGCCCGTACCGGCTTCGGCAAAACGCGGTGCGACGGCGCTGGCCAGACGAACGACGGCGGTCGTGTTCAAAGTCACCAGCCGGGCCACGTCGTCCGGGCTCTGGGTGAGGAAGCCGCCACGCAGATTGCCGCCGGCATTGTTGATCAGCACGCCGATCGTCGTGTCGTCGCGGAGACGCGCCTCGACGATTTCGAGGTCGGACACGAGGGTAAGGTCGGCCTGAAGGATATCGATGGCGACGCCGGTTTCCTGGATCAGCCGCGCCGCGACGGCATCGAGCCGGGTCTTGTTGCGAGCGACAAGAACGAGGTCATGGCCGCGTCGGGCAAAACGCTCGGCATAGACTTCGCCGATACCGGTGGATGCGCCGGTGATGAGAACTGCTGGGAGTTTGGACAAGATGCACTCTCGCTTTGCGAATAGGTTCTAATGATGACGGTGGTCATCTGCGGATTATTTATGATGATCATCATGAAACTGTCAACGGCTTTATTCGGAAGAATGCCGGTTTGGTGTCCGTGCCGACCAGGTGCTTGGCGGGACATGCGGTTGGAAGCACCGCAGGCCGGCCATTGCCTTCGCAGGTTGCAAGCTTTACAATGATGACAACAATCATGATTGCTGCCGGCACGGCGATGTGCGGCAAGGGCTTGGGAGACGATCGACATGAAGGTCAGTCGGGAACAGATGGCGGAAAACCGCCTGCGGATTCTGGATGCGGCCAGCAGGCTGTTCCGGGAAAAGGGTTTCGAAGCGGTCACCGTCTCCGAGGTGATGAAGGCCGCCGGCCTCACCCATGGCGGGTTCTACGGCCATTTCACGTCGAAAGACGATCTGGTGGCCCAGGCCTTGGCCAGCACCTTCCGCGCGCAGGCGGATGATACGCAGGATATCTCGACCTATCTCGATCAGTATCTCACCCCGCGTCATCGCGACAATCCGGGCGCCGGCTGCCCGATCGCCGGCTTGAGCGCCGAAAGCCGTCATCAGGGCACCGCGGCGCGAGCCGCGATCACGGAGGGCCTGCAGACGCAGATCGCGCGCATGAGCCGGGCGGAGGATGGCGACACGAGTCCTGAAATGCGACGAGCCGTCATCGGCAGCTGGGCCGCGATGGTCGGCGCGATCATCCTCTCTCGCGCCATCGTCGACCCTGAGCTTTCCGACGAGGTGCTGCGGGAAACGCGTGCCTGGATCAAGGCAGAGGGCGGGGTTGCCGAGGCCGAGGCGTCCTGACGGGACTGCTTTGCCGATAACGCTTCAGGCGAGCGACGCCTGCCGCGTCTCCGCATCGATCAGACGGGCTGCGAAAGCCGCGCAGACCAGGAGGGCTGCAAAGAGCCCGACCGCCACACCGACCCCGAAGGTCACGACGAAGGTCATCAGCGTCGGAGCGATGAGACCACCGAGCCGCGCGACCGCGCCTGCGGCACCCATGCCGGTCGCACGAGAGGCCGTGGGGTAGAGTTCCGGGGTGAAGGCATAGAGCGCACCCCATGTTCCAAGCAGCGCGAAGCTCATCACGAGCAGCGACGCCCCGATCAGGAGATTGTCCGGGGACAGGACGAAGAGCAGGCAGCCGAGTGCGGAGAGAAGGCAGAAGCCGATGAGCGTCGGCCGCCGTCCCCACCGCTCCACGCCGAAGGCGGCGAGCGCATAGCCGGGGATCTGCGCCAGCGCTACGAACACCAGGAAGCCATAGCCGCGCACGAAGCCGAAGCCCTCGCTCGCAAGGCGCGCCGGCATCCAGGTAAAGATGCCGTAATAGGAAACGGAGACCAGAAACCAGACGGCGAGGATCAGCAGGCTGCGGCGGCGCAGGGGTGGCGAGAAGACGCCTTCGGACGCCGTTTTCGGTGCCGCGACCAGCTGTTCGCCGGCCGTGAGAGCAGGCTTGCCATGCATCACCAGCATGCGGTTGACGATGGCTTTCGCTTCTTCGGTCCGGCCTGCACGCAGAAGATAGTAGGGCGATTCCGGCACGAAGATGCGCAGGCCGACGCCGATGATGGCGGGCAGCGCCGTGACTGCAAAGATGTAGCGCCAGGCATCCGCCACGCCGGCGACGCTTGCCGCCCAAGCGGCGAGCGCGATCGCCAGCGTGCCCACGGCCCAGAACCCTTCCAGCATGACGAGCCAGCGACCGCGGTTTCGCGCCGGCAGGAACTCCGCCATCATGGCGTAATCGACCGGCAGCGTGCCCCCGACGGCGATGCCGGTGAGGAACCGCAAGGCGAGCAGGCTCGTGAAGTCCGGCGCGAAAATCGAGAGCGTCCCGAAGACGGCGTCACAGGCGACGGTGAGCAGAAGCACGCGCCGACGCCCCCAACGATCCGCGAGCCGCCCGAAGACGACGGCGCCGATGAGCATTCCGAGGAAGAACAAGGTGCCGGTCTGCAGCGCCTGCGGCACGGTCAGTTCGAAGGTTGCCGCGATGGATGCGGCGGTGAAGCCCACGGCCAGCACCTGCATGGCGTCGGCCGTCCACACGAGACCGAACACGCCGAGCAGCCTGCGCTGGAACCGACCCGTGCCGGCACGATCCAGCGCTTCGTCCATCGTCATCGACGCCATCTCGCCATCCCCATCCTCGTCGCGCACATCACCGTCCCGGCCTCAATCCGACAGACCTGCGCCTTCATGCGGGAATCTATAGACGAGCCTGCCGGGGAGTATAGTGCGGCTGCGGTGGCACGACCGTCCGCGCGCGCATTTTCCACCGCCGTTCTGCCATCAGCGCTCGGGAACGGGCGAGGCGTCACCGGATGCGACGACCTTGTTCCGGCCGGCCTGCTTGGCGCGATAGAGATTGCGATCGGCGATCTGCAGGATCTCCGGTGCGTCGTCGCCTTCGCCAGACACGGCGATGCCGATGCTGATCGTCACCGCGAGCCCGGCCGCGACCGCAGACCAGTCGTGGCGAGCGACCTTCAGGCGGATGCGTTCGCCCGCTCTCTTCGCCTGCGCGGACGTCACGCCGACCATCAGCACGACGAACTCCTCGCCGCCGAAGCGGACGGCAAGGTCCGATCCGCGCGCCGAGGCCTTGATCAATGCGCCGAGCGCGATCAGCACGCGATCGCCGATGATGTGCGAGTGGGTATCGTTGATCGTCTTGAAGTGATCGACGTCGAGGATGGCCAATGCGTAGACGTCGCACGACGCATCGACCGTATCCAGCATGGCCTCCAGGCGGCGACGGTTGCCGAGGCCCGTCAGGGGATCGGTGTTCGCCGCCGCCGTCAGAATGGTCGTCTGTTGCTGCAGCGCCTCGAATGACCGGGCGATCTCGGCCGTGCGTCCTGCCTCCGTGTCGAGCAACATCCTCAGCTTCTTGGTCTCGTAGCGGATATCGGCGAGGCGCGCATTGCGCTGCGTCCGCTCGGCCGTGAACTGCTGGTGGAGGCTGTGATAGCGCTTGTGGAAGTCGAGCGCCTGCTCGAAAGCGCCGAGATGTTCATGCGCCTTGGAAAGGTAGAGGCAGGCAAACATCAAGGTTTCGACATTGCCGTTCACGGTTGCGAGCGCATATGCATGCTGCAGGGGCACCAGCGCCTCCTCGTAGCGCTTCAGCGAAACGAGCGTCCGCCCGAGAATATCGAGATAGTGCCCCTCGCCTCGCGCGTCGTCCTCGCTCGTGATAGCGCGAAAATGCGCCAGGAACTGTTCCGCGCCGATGAAGTCTTCGGCCGCATTGAAGTATTCTGCAAGGTTGCCGAGACAAAGACGCTCCGCCCAGCCGTCACCGAGGGACTGGGCAAGGCTGTAAGCGCTTCGGGTCGCGTCGATCGCCGGGCCGATGGCGGCATCGAAAGACGCCCGGTCTCCCATTTCCAAAGCGAGATAGGCGGCCTCCGCATGAGAGCCGCCGAGATTGATCAGCCACCAGCACTCAAAACTCGCGTCGCCGGCCTCCCGCGCCAGTGCGACCGCCCGGCCGCAATAGTCGATGGCCAGGGGCGGTTGCCGGGACATCCAGAAGATGACGCCGGTGACATTGATGGCGAGTGAGCGCGACCGCAGGTCGCCGCTGTGGTCGGCAATATCGAGGGCCTCCGCCGCCAGTGTGACCGCTTCCTCCATCTGTCCGAGTTCAAGGTGAAGCCAAGCGTGAATACTCAGGGCCTGGGCCTCAAGCGCGGGCTGCTCCAGGTCTCGCCAACCAGCCGCCGCCTGGGAGGCGTAGTGAAGGCCCATCTCGGGCTTGCCGATCTGGAAGCAGTACCATGCGATGTCCTGCGCGCTGCGCGCCGTCAACGGCAGATCGTTACGGAGCAAAGATGCCTCATGAACGGACAGCGAAATCTCAAGGGCAAGGCTCGACCGGCCCGAGCATCCAAGCCGCCACGCATCGTCCAATGCCTGGAGATCGGCATTGGCGTCCAGACTTTTACTTTGGGAAGGAATCACATGCGCGATCCAGATTTCAGCTTTAAGAGCTCTGCAGAGGATGCGTAAATCCTGTTACACAATTATAAAATTATCAATAATGAAAAAGTATAAAGTGAGCGCCATCGATAGCATAGTAAACTATAATATAATTCGTGCAGCGCAGCAAAACGCCCGAACATTCGATAGTTCGACCTCATTCAATGGATTTCTTCGTGACGTAGCGCTTGATTATGCTTTCGTGATGGCGCCGATATCACGCAGTATAGCCGCCTGTCGAATTCTTCCGCCGCAGCGCACCCTTGCAACGCTCGGAGCACGTCTTGACGTTCTCCCAATCGCGCGCCCACTTCTTTCGCCAAGCGAACGGCCTGCCGCAAGCGGCACAGGTCTTTTGCGGAAGGTCGGATTTTGTATAGCGCGGTTCCTTCATGGGCTGGAACCTGTGGCACGAACGCGCGCCGTCAAGCGGCATGTCGAGCGCCCCCACACCGTCCCGACGACGGCGGGACTTGCCAACATGCGATGACATCTCGATAAATGCGAGATGGCCTTCACGCTCCGTCAGCTTCAGTTCTTCGTTGCCGTTGCCGAACAGGGGTCCGTCACCCGGGCGGCACAGAACCTGTCGATCTCGCAATCCTCGATCACCGAGGCGATCAAGGAGCTCGAAAGCGATCTCGGCGTCGCGCTCTTCGACCGGCATCCGCGCGGCCTGCATATCACCCATAACGGCCATCAGTTCCTGCGCCATGCGACAAAGATCCTAGCAGGCGTTCAGGATGCCCGCCGCTCGTTCGCCCATGCTCCGGAAACCGGAACCGGCAAGCTCAATCTCGGCGTGACGTCGCTGGTGGCGGGCTATGTCCTGTCGGACCTTCTGGCGCGCTATCGACGCGCCTTCCCTTCCGTCGATGTCAGCGCCATCGAGGACAATGGCTCCTATCTCGAACACCTTCTCGTCGGCGGAGAACTCGATGTCGCCGTCATGGTCATCTCCAACCTGCGCGATCGCATGGCGCTGCAGGCGGAGATCATCGAGACGTCGCCCTACAGGCTCTGGCTGCCCCTCGGCCACCGGCTCGTCTCGGCCGATATCATCTCCATCTCGGACGTCGCACAGGAACCTCTGATCATGCTGACCGTGGACGAGATCGAGGAAAATACCGGCAAGCTGCTCACAGCCCTCGGCGCCCGTCCGCATGTAGCCTTCCGGACCCGCTCGGTGGAAGCCGTGCGCAGCCTCGTTGCGACCGGGGCCGGCATCGCCCTTCTCCCCGATCTCGTCTACCGGCCCTGGTCGCTGGAAGGCGACCGGATCGAGAGCCGCGACGTCTCCGGCGCCCTGCCCGTGGTGCAGGTCGGCATGGTGTGGCGAAAGGGATCGAGCCTGCCCCAGTCCGCGCGCGATTTCATCGGCGTGGTGGAAACCCTGCGCAGCAGCCGCGGACGCAGCTAGATATCGGTAAAACCGATACCGGCTATCTGTTTAATGAATTTGCGAATGCGGCGGAAGCGCGGCACCTTTCGTTTCGGGAACAGACGAGCCGAACAACGGCCGAACCGGGAGACCACAGATGATCAAGATTCTGAAGTCCTGCACCACCCTTGCCCTCTCGCTTGCGTTCGCCACGTCCGCCATTGCGCAGGAGCCTTTGAAGGCGCTCGGCACGGGTGAAGGCGAGCTGTCGATCGTAGCCTGGGCCGGCTATATCGAGCGGGGCGAGACCGACAAGGCCTATGACTGGGTCACCGACTTCGAGAAATCGAGCGGCTGCAAGGTCTCCGTAAAGACCGCCGCGACATCCGACGAGATGGTCGCGCTGATGAACGAAGGCGGCTTCGACCTCGTCACCGCATCGGGCGATGCCTCGCTCCGGCTCGTGGCCGGCAAGCGCGTGCAGCCGATCAACACCGACCTCATTCCCAGCTGGAAGACGCTGGACACGCGCATGCAGGATGCCCCCTGGCACACGGTCAAGGGCACCCATTACGGCACGCCCTATGTCTGGGGTCCTAACGTGCTGATGTACAACACCGAAGCCTTCAAGGGCGAGGCGCCGAAGAGCTGGAAGGTCGTCTTCGAGGAGATGACCCTGCCGGACGGCAAGTCCAACAAGGGCCGCGTCCAGGCCTATGACGGTCCGATCCATGTGGCGGATGCCGCCAACTACCTGATGGCGCACAAGCCGGAACTCGGCATCAAGGACCCCTACGAGCTCAACGAGGAACAGTACAAGGCGGCTCTCGACATCCTGCGCGTCCAGCGCACGCTCGTCGGCCGCTACTGGCACGATGCCATGATCCAGATCGACGACTTCAAGAACGAAGGCGTCGTGGCTTCGGGCTCCTGGCCGTTTCAGGTCAACCTGCTGACGGCAGAGAAGCAGCCGATCGCCGCCGTGTTCCCGGAGGAAGGCACGACCGGCTGGGCCGACACGACGATGCTCTCGTCCGAGAGCGCTCACCCGAACTGCGCCTATATGTGGATGGAGCATTCGCTCTCGCCCAAGGTGCAGGGCGACGTGTCCGCCTGGTTCGGCGCCAACCCCTCCGTCGGTGCGGCCTGCAAGGGCAATGCGCTGCTGACCGACGAAGGCTGCAAGACCAATGGATACGAGAACTTCGAGAAGGTGAAGTTCTGGAAGACGCCGGTCGCCAAATGCGCCAGCCAGAGCGAGTGCGTGCCCTATCACCGCTGGGTGTCGGACTATATCGGCGTCATCGGCGGGCGGTAGGTCGCGGCGTTTTCAAACGCTGCTTCTATAAGCGCGAGCGGGTTCCTCTGCCCCTCACCCTAGCCCTCTCCTGCCAATCGGGGAGAGGGGATGTGGCCTGCCCGGTGCTTTGATGTGTGGCGAATGCCATGCCACGAGTCCCTTCTCCACGCAGGCGGGGAGAAGGTGGCGGCAGCCGGGATGAGGGGCGCCTCTGGTTGCAATCATGATATCCATGACACCCTCAGCCCCAACAGGACATCCCATGACCGCCATCCTCTTCGAAAACGTTTCGCGCCATTTCGGCAGCGTGCGCGCCGTCGATGGCGTCGATCTCGCGGTTGCGGAAGGCGAGTTCTTTGCCATGCTCGGGCCCTCCGGCTCCGGCAAGACGACCTGCCTGCGGCTCGTTGCGGGCTTCGAACAACCGACATCCGGCCATATCGAAATCTTCGGTGAGACCGCGGAAGGCGTGCCGCCCTACCGGCGCAACGTCAACACGGTCTTTCAGGACTACGCGCTGTTTCCGCATCTCTCCATCCTCGACAATGTGGCCTACGGGCTGATGGTGAAGGGGATGGGTAAGACGGAGCGGCGGCGGGCGGCGGAAGAGGCGCTAGCGATGGTCGCACTGCCGGGCTACGGCGTGCGCAAACCCGGTCAGCTCTCCGGCGGCCAGCGCCAGCGCGTGGCCCTTGCCCGCGCGCTCGTCAACCGGCCGCGCGTACTGCTGCTCGATGAACCCCTGGGTGCACTGGACCTGAAACTGCGCGAGCAGATGCAGGAGGAGCTGAAGACCCTGCAGAAGACGCTCGGCCTCACCTTCATCTTCGTCACCCACGACCAGAGCGAAGCCCTGTCCATGGCCGACCGGGTCGCTGTGTTTCATGAGGGCAAGGTGCGGCAGGTGGGGACGCCGGAAGAGATCTACCGCCGTCCGAAGACGCGTTTCGTTGCCGATTTCGTCGGCTCCTCCAATGTTCTCTCCCGTGCGCAATGCCGGCAGCTCGGTTTCGATGCCCCTGCCGCCAGCCTGCGCCCGGAGTCGCTCCTCTTGGGAACGCCAACCGATGGCCAACTCGGCCTCACCGGCGTACCGATCGCCACAAGCTTTCTGGGGCCCATCAACCGGCTGACGCTCGATTGCGGCGGCGAGCGCATCGTCGCCTCGCTTCCGGCCGGAACGCCCATACCCGCCGCCGGCGAACCGGTGACGCTCGCCTTCAACCGGCAGGACCTCCACGTGATGGAGGAAGCCTGATGGCGATGGCCTCGCAGGTCCACCAGACGAACGCGGTGATGACGTCGAATAGGCATAGCGCCGCTCGCCTGTCGGATGTTTTCTGGCGGCATCCGAAGCTGTTTCTCGCTTTGCTTCTCTCCCTTCCGCTCCTCTGGCTCGGCGTGGTCTATCTCGGATCGCTCGCGATCTTCCTCGCCCAGAGCCTCTTTGCCATCGACGATTTCTCTGGCCTCGTGACCTATGAGCCGACGCTTGCCACCTATCGGCAGCTGTTTTCGGATGCGAACTTCGACATCATCCTGCGCACGGTGCTGATGGCGGCAAGCGTAACGCTGGCGTCGATCGTCATCGCCTTTCCCATCGCCTACTACGCCGCGCGCTATGCCCAAGGCGTCTGGAAAGCGGTGTTCTATCTTGGCGTCATGCTCCCCCTCTGGTCGAGCTATCTCGTCAAGATCTATGCCTGGAAGCTGATCCTCGCAAAGGAGGGCATTCTCACCTGGCTGTTCACCAAGCTGCATCTGCTCTGGCTTCTCGATGCCTGGCTCGCGATCCCGGTTATCGGCGGCAACTCGCTCTCGGTCAGCTATACCGGCACCTTCCTCGTCTTCGTCTATGTGTGGCTGCCCTTCATGATCCTGCCGATCCAGGCAGCGCTCGAACGCGTGTCCGGGAGCCTCGTTGAAGCCTCAGCCGATCTCGGCGCCCATCCGCGCCAGACCTTTCGCCATGTCCTGCTGCCGCTCGCGTTGCCGGGCATCGTCGCCGGCTCGATCTTCACCTTCTCGCTGACGCTCGGCGACTACATCATCCCGCAGATCATCGGCTCCTCGCGCCTCTTCATCGGGCAGGCGGTCTATGCGCAGCAAGGCACCGCCGGCAACGTACCACTCGCCGCCGCCTTCACGCTGGTGCCCATCGTCATCATGGGCGTCTACCTCTGGGCCGCCCGCCGCATGGGAGCTTTCGATGCGCTCTGATCGCCTCGACCGGGCGCCGCTGCCCCTGAAGATCTCCGCCTGCCTCGGCCTGCTCTTCCTGCATCTGCCGATCCTGCTGATCTTCCTCTATGCCTTCACCACCGAGGAGAAGAGCTATCGCTTTCCGCCGCCAGGACTGACGCTGCAATGGTTCGCCGTCACCTGGAACCGGCCGGATGTCTGGGCAGCACTGATGCTATCGGTGAAGGTGGCGAGCCTTGCGACCGCCATCGCCCTCGTGCTCGGCACGCTCTGTGCCGCCGCCGTCTCCCGCTCGGCCTTCTTCGGGCGCGAGGCGGTGTCGCTGCTCGTCATCCTGCCCATTGCGCTTCCCGGCATCATCACCGGCATTGCGCTCAGGTCCGCCTTCTCGATGGCGGATATCCCGTTCTCGTTCTTCACCATCGTGCTCGGCCATGCCACGTTCTGCATCGTCGTCGTCTACAACAATGCGGTTGCCCGCTTCCGCCGCCTGTCCGGCTCGCTTGTGGAGGCGTCGATGGATCTGGGGGCCGATGGCTTTCAGACCTTTCGCTACGTCATTCTGCCCAATATCGCGACGGCGCTTCTGGCCGGCGGCATGCTCGCCTTTGCGCTGTCCTTCGACGAGGTGATCGTCACGACATTTACCGCCGGCCAGCAATCGACGCTGCCGATCTGGATGTTGGAGGAGCTGATCCGCCCGCGGCAGCGGCCGGTGACCAATGTGGTTGCCATGGTCGTCGTGCTGGTGACGCTTCTGCCGATCCTTGCGGCCTACTTCCTCACCCGCGACGGCGACCGTATCGCCGGCGCCGGCAAATGACCCGAACCTGAACAGGAGATCGACCATGGACACGGACCTTTTGATCGGCGCGCGCTTCGAGCCGGGCACCGAGGCGGAAGAGCAGATCCTCAACCCGAAAACAGGGGCGAAGATCCTCGAGCTCGCCGAGGCGTCGCACGGGCAGATCGATGCGGCGGTAGCCGCCGCTGAACGTGCCTTCACCACATGGTCGCGCACGACGCCGGCTGAGCGCTCGACCTATCTCCTGCGGATCGCCGATGCGATCGAGCGGGACGCGGACGGTTTCGCGAGCCTCGAAGCGCTGAATTGCGGGAAGCCGCTGCATGCCGTGCGCAACGACGAAATCCCGGCCATCGTCGATTGCTGGCGGTTCTTCGCCGGCGCCATCCGCATGCTGAGCGGCCCCGTGGCCGGCGAATACCTGCCCGGACACACCTCGATGATCCGGCGTGATGCGATCGGCGTCGTTGGCTCCATCGCACCCTGGAACTATCCGCTAATGATGATGGCCTGGAAGCTTGCGCCGGCGCTTGCAGGCGGCAATACGGTCGTCTTCAAGCCGTCGGAACAGACGCCGTTGACCGCGCTGAAGATGGCGCGGCTGCTGGCCGACATCCTGCCGGAAGGTGTCGTCAACATCATTCTCGGCCGTGGCGAAACCGTCGGCAATGCGCTGATCAACCATTCGAAAATCGCGATGGTCTCGATCACCGGCGATATCGCCACCGGCAAGAAAGTGCTGACCGCGGCGGCCAAGACCGTGAAGCGGACCCATCTGGAACTCGGCGGCAAGGCGCCTGTCATCGTCTACGACGATGCGGACCTGGAAGCGGTTGTCGCCGGTATCCGCACCTTCGGCTTCTACAATGCGGGCCAGGACTGCACGGCAGCCTGCCGCATCTACGCGCAGGACGGCATCTACGAGAAACTGGTTGCCGACCTCACCTCGGCCGTCTCCAGCATTACCTTCGGCTCGGAAAACGATGCGGACAACGAGATCGGTCCGCTGATCTCTGCCCGCCAGCGCGACCGCGTGTCGAGCTTCGTCGAGCGCACCAGCGAGGCGCGGCACATGGAAGTCACGACCGGCGGCGGGCGCGGACCAGGCGATGGCTTCTTCTTCCAGCCGACCGTCATCGCCGGCGCGCTGCAGGACGACGAGATCGTCCGCCGCGAGGTATTCGGTCCGGTCGTCTCGGTCACGCGCTTCAAGGAATCCGAACAGGCGGTGACCTGGGCGAACGACAGCGATTACGGCCTCGCCTCCTCCGTCTGGTCGAAAGACATCTCGCGCGCGATGCAGGCAGCCGGTCGGCTTCAATACGGCTGCACCTGGATCAACACCCACTTCGCGCTCGTCAACGAGATGCCACATGGTGGCCTCAAGCAGTCGGGCTACGGCAAGGACCTCTCGGTCTATGCGCTCGAGGATTACACCGCCGTGCGCCATATCATGATCGCGCACGGCTGAGCGTTGGGCCGGGTCGCAAGGCCCGGCCCGTCATGACCTGATCAAGACCATCACCGACCTTGATCACCTCCCCTTTTGATAGGGGCAGTATCGGCGTTGGCTGAGAAGCCGACAGTCTCGCAACGTCCTTGCAGGACGAGCGACGCGACGAACACGGCGGCTTACGTCGCCATGCTGGTTTCCAGCGGATGCTGCCACGGCGGCCCGCAAGGAAATCGCAAGATCCAATGCAACCCCTCTCTCGAATAGCTCGCCACCGCGATGCCGCGCTAACGATGCGCTCCTCCCCGCATGTGTCCGCGTGTTGGGGAATGCGATGGCGTCCGCGGATCGTTCGGCGATACACCGCGTCCTTCGACCAAAAAGAGCTCCCATGATCTGCGCCGTAAGGGCGCCTGGCTCAGCGGCTTAGAAACCGGGTTTCGAGCCTGCAAATCTGCTGTTTTTAACCATGCATATTTACCGAACCCTAACATTCATTTTCCCGTATTGCGAGCTTAAATGATATTTAAGCAACCATTGAATGTGTAATCACCCCAAGAATTCCGCGAAATAATGGTAAACAGACGATTAAGGTTCAATTTACTTACTAAAGCCGACACAGTTAAGATATTGAGTAAATTTTTAAATATTGACCCAATTTCATTCATAAATTACTTACTAATTCGTAAATCAGAGGATGTTATTGTCATGCGTATATTATCTCTCTTCATATGGATCACGTCCGCAGCAGCAATATTTGCATTTGTGCTGCAGCCAGTTGGTGCCGACGTACAATTGCTCGTCTCCGCTCTTACAATTGCCTTTCTATTCGTGATTACACGCTTCAATAGAACAGGTCCGCTGCGCTACATTGCGCTCGCAACTGCAAGCATCATCGTCCTGCGTTACGCATACTGGCGCACGACAAGCACGCTTCCGCCGATCGACGACCTGATGTCGTTTATCCCCGGCATTCTGCTTTACGTCGCCGAAATGTTCTGCATTTTCATGTTCTTCATTAGTGTATTCGTCGTCGCCGATCCGATCGAACGTCCTCGTGCCCGCCAGCTGGCAGATGACGAACTCCCGACCGTCGACGTCTTCGTGCCTTCCTACAACGAAAGCGCCGAGATCCTCTCGCTGACGCTCGCTGCAGCGGCAGGCATGGATTACCCTTCCGACAAGTTCACCGTCTACCTTCTCGACGACGGCGGCACCGACCAGAAGCGCAACAGCAGCGATCCTGAAACCGCACAGGCCGCTATCGACCGTAGTCATGCGTTGCGCACGCTCTGCCTCGATCTCGGTGTCCACTACCTGACGCGAGCCCAGAACGTTCACGCCAAGGCCGGCAACCTGAATGCGGGGATGGAGCGCACCTCTGGTGACCTGATCGCCGTCTTCGATGCCGACCATGCACCTGAGCGCGCCTTCCTGCGCGAAACCGTCGGCCATTTCAGCGACGATCCCGATCTCTTCCTGGTCCAGACCCCACACTTCTTCGCAAATCCCGATCCGGTCGAGCGCAATCTCGGCACCTACAAGCATATGCCGGCCGAGAACGAGATGTTCTACACGATGATCCAGAAGGGTCTGGATCGCTGGAATGCCTCGTTCTTCTGCGGCTCTGCTGCCGTCCTCCGCCGCGAAGCGCTGGACGAGGTCGGCGGCTTCTCCGGGATCACGATCACCGAGGACTGCGAAACGGCGCTCGAACTGCACTCCCGCGGCTGGAACAGCGTCTATGTCGATAAGCCTCTGGTCACCGGTCTCCAGCCGGAAACCTTCGCCAGCTTCATCGGACAGCGCTCGCGCTGGTGCCGGGGCATGATCCAGATCCTCATCCTGAAGAACCCGCTCTTCAAGCAGGGACTGACGCTTCCCCAGCGCCTGAGCTACATGTCGAGCTGCTTCTTCTGGCTCTTCCCCTTCGTGCGCACCGCCTTCCTCGTCGCGCCCATCCTCTTCATCCTGTTCAACCTGAAGATCTTCAATGCCTCGGCCGAAGACTTCCTGGCCTATACCGTCACCTACCTCATCGCGTCCGAAATCCTGCGCAACTACCTCTACGGCAAGATGCGCTGGCCCTGGATTTCCGAGCTGTACGAATATGTCCAGTCCGTCTTTCTGGTCCGTGCCATCGTCAGCGTCATCTTCAACCCGCGCAAGCCGACCTTCAACGTGACCGACAAGGGCGTGTCGCTGAACCAGCGCCAGCTTTCCAACCTCGCCTGGCCGTTCTTCGCCATCTTCGCCGGGCTCGGCATGGTCCTCTCCTATGCGATCTACCGCTACCAGACGGAGCCGGCGCTCGGCGACCTGATCATCATCACCGGTGCCTGGAACCTGCTCAACCTGATCATCGCCGGCGCAGCACTGGGCATCGTCACCGAGCAGCCGAACGATGCCGACGGCATCAGCCTGCCCTCGGCACGCGCCGCAGAGCTTGAAGTGGGCAACCAGACCGTGCCCGTCACCATTCGGCAGATCTCCTCGGAAAAGGCGATCATCGAACTGAAGAAGACCATGACAACCCCTCTGCGGGCCGGGGAATATGGTCGCCTGCTTCTCATCGATCCCCCTGCAAGCGTCATCCTGCCCTCGATTCCCGTGTTCATCGGCAAACCGTCCGGCAGCGATCATCGCAGCTTCGTGGTCGAACTCGACGCGGAAACCTGCCACTTCCCGGCCATCGCCAGCCTCATGCTCGCCGATCTCGACCTGCCACGCAGCCTGCGGGACGGTCGCCAGAAGCGGCGGTCCTACCCCGTCGCCCTCCTGACGCTGATCCGTTGGGCCATCTTCAGCCCCTTCCTCGCCGTCACGGCCGGTCTCTCGTCCAAATCGACGTCCGAGAGAACAAGCCGTCGTCGTCGTCCGACTGCCGAAAAGCCGCAACCTGTCGTCGAAGCCGCGTGACCGGAAAGCCAGAGGAAAACATCATGTTCAAGTCATCCACCCTTGCCCTCGCGCTCCTGCCGTCCATTCTCCTGGCCGGCCTCTCCAGCACGGCGCTTGCCCAAACGCTGGGCCAGGCGGCCGGGCAGCCAGCGGCACCGGCACCCTTCCGCTTCAACACGACATCGTCGGCAACAGCACCGGCGCCGCTCGCCGATGTCGGCGGCACCCTGCGCAAGATCGCGGCGAGCCCCTACGACCTGTTC
This sequence comes from Ferranicluibacter rubi, assembly GCF_011603255.1. Classification (GTDB taxonomy): domain Bacteria; phylum Pseudomonadota; class Alphaproteobacteria; order Rhizobiales; family Rhizobiaceae; genus Ferranicluibacter; species Ferranicluibacter rubi. The sequence goes on from NZ_JAANCM010000003.1 coordinate 411,787, forward strand.
TTCGACGGCGAGTTTGCGAGCCGCAAGCTGTCCTTCTTCGCCCGGCCCGACGAGGCGTCGAGCGCGGCGCGCCTGGTCCTCACGCTTCAGACGGCCATTTCGGCGGCGCCGGAGCGCTCGAACCTCACCATCCAGATCAACGGACGGGACATCGGCGCAACCAACCTCGTTGCCGGCGACCCGCGCCGCGTCACCTTCGACATACCGGCCGGCGTCATCCAGCCAGGCTATAATGCGGTCGCCATCGCCGCCAGCCACCGCCACCGTGTCGATTGCAGCGTCGAGGCGACCTATGAGCTCTGGACCAAGATCGATCCCGCGCAGAGCGGCTTTGTCTTCCCCTCGGCCGAGGCGGGCAACCTCACCATGATCGACCTGATGCCGCTCGCCGGCACCCGGGAAGGCCGCACCAACCTGCGCGTCATCCTGCCAAAGGGCGCGCAAATGGCGGACTATGATCGCGCATTGAACGTGGTGCAGGCGCTGGCGATCACCGGCAATCTCAATCATCCCCAGGTCGAGTTCGGCGCGACGCCCGGTACGGGTGCCGGCATCGACATCTATGTCGGCGTCAGCAAGGATATCGCCGCCCTGCTCGGCGCCGGTGCGCCAGTTCTCGCTTCCGGAGAAGCAGCCATCGTTGCGGCCGGCGCGACGCCTGAGCGCAAGCGCCTGATCATTTCCGGCCTCGATACAGCCGATCTCGACGCAAAGACGCAGCAATTCGTGCAGCAGGCGACACAGGAACGGCCCGTCGGCACACCAGAAGGGCTGGCCGCGCTGACGAACATGAAAGGCCGGCTCCTCGTTCCCGGTGAGAAGGTCGCGCTGTCGGATCTTGGCTTTACGGCAAAGCCTTTCGATGGCCGGCTCGTGCAGTCGAAGGTCAATTTCACCATGCCGTCGGACTTCTACCCCGGCGCCTATTCCAGCATGAGCTTCCACCTTAATGCACTCTATGTCGGCGGCCTTTCTCCGGATGCCGTCCTCACGGTCAAGGCGAACGACAAGGTCGTCGCCAACATCCCCCTGAGTTCGCCGCGTGGCGGCGCCATCCGCGACCAGCGCCTGCCGATCCCGTTCACGGCGCTGCGCCCGGGCCAGAACACGCTGCAGATCGAAGCCCGCCTTCCTTCGAAGCTCGATGCCGCCTGCGAGTCCGTCGACAAGGCGACATCGACGGCCCGCCTCTCCATCGACGGAAATTCCTACCTCGATATTCCGAACTATGCCCGTGTCGGTCGCTATCCGGATATCGCCGCTCTGACCTCGGGCCTTCCCGCCCCGGTCGAAGGCGAGACAGGGGCCGCAACCACGCTTCTCGTGCCGAACTACAATGCCCAGAGCATGGATGCCGCAGCGACCTTCGTCGCCAAGATGGCCTACGCATCCAGCCAGGTGAAGCCGATGCAGTACACCTCGCTGCTGCCGGCCATGGACACGACAAACCTCATCGCGTTCGGCGGATATGACACGCTACCCTCCGAACTCGTCAGCCGCATGAACCTCGACTTCGTCAACATCCGCAACATGGCCGGGTCGGCAGCCTCGCCGTACGAAGTTGCCGCACTCGAAAACTTCGGGCCGCAGAGCGACATGCAGCGCCAGATGACAACGAGCGTCGTCGGCACGGCCGTGGACCTCTCGCAGACGGCCGGCAGCTTCCTTGCCGCCCCCGTCGAACGCTCGGCGGACATGCTGCAGGCCATCCGCACGAAGGCCGTCTCCGAACTCTCCAAGCTCAACATCGCGCCGCTGCGCGCCCTTCTGGGCGACGAGATCAAGCCGGAAGCCTTCTCGCCCACGGCGGAAACCACGCTGGTGATCGCCCAGAATGCCGGCGGAAATGGCGGGCTGTGGACCGTGGTCGCATCCAAGAGCGCCAGCGGCATCGTGGCGGGCACCGACGTTCTGACGGATCTCAACGTGTGGAATACGCTCGGCGGATCGGTTCAGGCGTTTTCCGAAACGGGCATCAAGCTCGACCAGCAGCTTGCGACCAACCAGACGCTTTACCGGACTCAGCCGTTCAGCCTGTCGAACATGCGTCTGGTCACGGCAAGCTGGCTGGCCAACAATGCCGCCGTCTACATCTTCGCGCTGCTGACGGCCGCCATCCTTCTCGGCCTCGGCACCTACATGGTTCTGACGACCGGACGCCGCAATCATGGCTAAGCCGCTCGCTCTGGTCACATGGAGCCTGACGGCCGCCATGACCGTCCTGCTCTCCGCCCTGCTGCCGTCGAGCGGCCTGGCGGCGGGCAAGACCGGCCGCGTGAAGGCGGCCGAGACCCTCCTCCCCACCGATTACATCGCCGGCGCCTGGTGGCTCTACAAATCCGTCTTCGTAGAAAACGGGCGCGTCATCGACCGGTCGAATGGCAACGTCTCGCACAGCGAGGGCCAGGGCTATGGCATGCTGATTGCCGTTGCGGCAGACGATCGCGAGGCTTTCGACGCGCTCTGGGCCTGGACGCGGGAAAACCTGCAGGTCCGCGGCGACGCGCTCTCGGCCTGGCGCTGGAGCCCGGACACGGCGATCCCAGTTGCCGATATGAACAACGCCTCCGACGGCGACCTTCTGATCGCCTGGGCGCTGTCGCGGGCAGCAACGCGGTGGCGCGAGCCGGCTCTGGCCGTCGAAGCGCGCCGGATTCTGAAGGATCTGACAGCCAAGGCGACGGTGAAGGATGCGAGCTATGGAACGCTGCTTCTTCCCGCCGCACAGGGTTTCAGCGGCAGCGCCGAGCAGCCCGGCATCGTCGTCAACCTCTCCTACTGGGTCTTTCCGGCCATTGAGGAACTGGGGCTGATCGAACCCTCGTTCCCGGCAGATGACCTTGTCGCGAGCGGCAAGGCACTGCTCGAAAAGGGCCGTTTCGGCAGCAGTCATCTCCCGGCCGACTGGCTATCGCTGAGGGGCGACCACCCGCAGCCGGCACCGGCCTTCGCCGCCACCTTCGGCTACGAGGCGGTCCGTGTTCCGCTCTACACGGCCTGGTCCGGCGGTGCACCGCTGTCGCTCCTGACGGGCGTGCAGCAGCGCTGGAACGAGAACGGCGCAAACGTCATGCATGTCATGGACCTGGCAACGGCCACCGCAATGACGGCCATGTCCGACCCCGGTTACCGCGCCGTCAGCGCGCTTCTGTCCTGCGGCCTCGACAAAGCCGGCCAAGCTTCCAGCATGCCGCCCTTCGAACCGACCGAATATTACCCATCCACGCTCCATCTCCTGAGCATCATCGCCATCTCCGAGAGGTATGCATCATGTCTTCCAAGTCAAAACTGAAGTTCTCGCTGCTCGCCGCAACCGCCGTTCTCCTCCTCAACCCCGGTCTCGTTTTAAAGACGCTCCAGAACGACGATTCGGAACTGCGGGCACAGGAAATGGCCTGGACGCTGCCGACGCCCGCAAACGAAGCGTCCAAAATGGATGCGAACGATCCCCTGCTGGCACCGGCGGCAGGTACGGCATCCTCCTCCGCAGCCGTGTCCGACGCAAATGCCGCCTTCGCGCTGCCGGCTGCGAGCGTCGCACCGGCCACCGACCGCGTCGCCGTCAACCCGCAGGCTGCACCGGGCGACAATCCGTTCCTTCGTCAGGCTGCATCGGCACCGATCGCACCGACCAGCCTGCCCCGGGCAATGCCGGTCGCGACTGGCGTTTCCGTCGCACTTCCCGCAGCTCAGCCGGTCGCGCTGGCTGTCGAAGCACCCGCTGTCGCCAATCCCTTCGCGCCCTCCACCACACCCGCGACTGAGGCGACCACGGTGCAGCCGGCCGCCGTCGCATCGGTGGATATCTCCGCCCTGCGCTACTACGCCTCGACACGCGACCTGAAGCGGGTGGGCGCCGAACTTCGTCGGTTGAAGGATCTTTATCCCGACTGGCAGCCGCCGAAGGACCTGTTCACGCCCGTGTCCCAGTTCGATGAGCAGCCGCTGTGGAACATCTACGCCACCGGCAACTATGCCGCGGTCCGCGCCGGCATCGCCCGTGCCCAGAGCGTCAATCCGAAATGGCAGCCGTCCGAAGACCTGATGATCAAGCTGCAACTGGGTGAAGCGCGCAGCCTCATCGATAGCGCCATTGCGCAGAGCCGTTGGAAAGATGTGATCTCGACCGCGCAGGCCATGCCTTCCCTCATGGTCTGCGGCGAGATGCAAGTGCAGTGGAACGTCGCGGAAGCCTTTGCGCACCTGCGCAACTACGCCGACGCCTTCGACGTCTACCGCTACATCCTGTCGAGCTGCGACGACCCCACCATGCGCCTATCCACGGTGCAGAAGGCGTCTCTCCTCATCCCGCCTGTCGGCTACACCTCGCTTCTGGCCCTCGGCCGCACCACGCAGGATGGCCATCCCGAGTTCGAAAACCTCGGTTTCGACGGCATCCGCCGCCAGATCGGTGCTTTCATCGAGCATGGCGACTTCTCCGAAATGCCGGCAAACGAGGAAATCACCCGCTTCGTCGATTTCATCCAGCGCAATGCCTCCGTCGAGGACGCGAACCTCATCGGCTGGTATTTCTACGCGCAGAAGGAATGGACGACCGCGAATGCCTGGTTCCTGCAGGCGACCAAGTTCAAGCGCGACCCCAAGAGCATCGAAGGCCTGATCCTGACGCTGCGGCAGATGGACAAGAACGAAGATGCCCTGAAGCTTGCGCGCCATTACATCAAGCTGTCGCCGGATGTCGCGCGCCAGTATATCGAGATCGTTTCGAGCGTTCTCACAGCCGACAAGCCGACCCTTACGCTTGAGGAGACCGAAAATGCCCTCTTCCAGGAGACCGTGACATCGCAGAAGTCCGCGCTCGGCGCGCAGGCACTCGGCTGGAAGTACCTTGCTGGCAACGACAAGGCGACGGCGAAGACCTGGTTTGCAGACTCGGTGGAGTGGCAGCCGACGGAAGGCGGCGTGGTCGGCCTCGCCGTTCTCGCAGCCCGGTCGAAGAACGGTCGCGCCTTGAACGCGCTGAAGGTGAACTATGGCAAGACCTTCACCGCCCTGCGGGATTTCAAGGTCTACAGCCCCCGCTACGTCGCCAAACGGACGCCGAAGATTCGTGAAAAGACCGTTTCGACCAAGCCGAAGACACTGGCAGACTATCTGAGATCTGCCTCCTGAAGACAGATCAGGCGGATTGCCAAAGACAGGAGAACCCCGCCGCTGCCGCTGCGGGGTTCTCGTAGCTTTCTTGCCTATTTCGTGCCCATGCATAATTTTTATACAACACAGCACGCTATCGATCAGAATGCCCGCGGGGGATTGATATCCAGCGTGAGCTGACACACCCCTTCCTATCCGAAACCGCTGGTGCGTTCTGTGAAACTGACGCTTCATGGGATCTGGCACGAAACCTGCTTCATCTCCCTCGACCGAGCACGTGCTCGGAACTGCAAACGAGGGAACAGAATGACGCCGATATCCAGATCCATCTTCCGCAGCCGCCCGATCCTCAGAAGCGTGCGGAGCGCGATGATCGCCGGATCCGCCGCACTGGCGCTGGCAGCAGCATCGGCCGGTGCAGCATGGGCCGCAGGCACCCTGCGGATCGGCATGACCGCATCGGACATTCCGCTGACGACGGGGCAGACGGACCAGGGTGGCGAAGGCCAGCGCGTGATGGGCTACACGCTCTACAACGCATTGATCGAATGGGACCTGTCGAGCGCCGAAAAGGCCGCGACCCTGATCCCAAGCCTTGCGACGTCGTGGGACATCGACCCGACCGACCAGACCAAGTGGACGTTCAAGCTGCGGGACGGCGTGAAATTCCACGACGGCAGCAGATTTGACGCCAATGCCGTCGTCTGGAACCTCGACAAGCTTCTCAAGAGCGATGCGCCGCAGTTCGACAAGCGCCAGTCGGCGCAGGGCAAGTCGCGCATCCCCGCCGTCGCCTCCTACAAGGTCATCGATCCCCTCACAGTCGAGATCGTGACCAAGACGCCGGATGCGACCCTGCCCTACCAGATCAGCTGGATCCTCATGTCCTCGCCGGCCAACTGGGAAGCACAGGGCAAGAACTGGGACGCAGTGGCGCAGAAGCCATCGGGCACCGGCCCGTGGAAGCTCGAAAACGGCTTCACACCGCGCGAACGCGCAGAACTGACGCCGAATGCAGACTATTGGGACAAGGCGCGCATCCCCAAGCTCGACAAGCTCGTGCTCATTCCGCTGCCGGAGCCGAACACCCGTGTCGCAGCGCTCCGTTCGGGTCAGGTCGACTGGATCGAGGCGCCGGCGCCCGACTCCGTCGCGTCCCTGCGGGATGCAGGCTTCAAGATCGTCACCAACTCCTATCCGCATAACTGGACCTGGCACCTCTCGCGCGTCGAGGGTTCCCCTTGGAACGATATCCGCGTCCGCAAGGCGGCAAACCTTGCCGTTGACCGCGAGGGCCTGAACGAACTTCTCGGTGGATTGTCGATTCCCGCACAAGGCTACCTGCCGCCCGGCAGCCCCTGGTTCGGCAATCCGACCTTCAAGCTGAGCTACAATGTCGAGGAAGCCAAGAAGCTGATGGCGGAAGCGGGCTACGGTCCGGACAAGCCCATCACCACCAAGGTCGTCATCTCCTCGTCCGGTTCCGGACAGATGCTGCCGCTGCAGATGAACGAGTATATCCAGCAGACGCTGGCCGAGATCGGCATCAATGTCGAATTCGAAGTGGCCGACTGGAACACGGTCATCAACATCTGGCGCGCCGGTGCCAAGGATCCGAGCGCCAAGGGCGCGACCGCAGTCAACTACAGCTACTTCATCCAGGACCCCTTCACGGCCCTTATCCGCCAGTCGCAGTGCAACCTCGCACCGCCGGCCGGCACCAACTGGGGCTATTATTGCGACCCCGAGATGGACGAACTGTTCGCCAAGGTGCGCACTACCTTCGATCCGGTCGAACAGAACAAGGTGCTGCAGCAGATCCACGAGAAATACGTCAACGAAGCCCTGTTCCTGATGGTCACGCACGACGTCAATCCACGGGCGATGACGGAAAAGGTCAAGGGCTTCGTGCAGGCACAGAACTGGTTCCAGGATTTCTCGACCATCAGCGTCGATCCCTGACATCCGTCATCTAAACACGGCTGCGCGACCGTTCGGATCGCGCAGCCGGATGTCACCAGACCCTTAGCATCACGAGAACAGCATGCTGGCTTATGCCCTGAAGAGACTGCTGCACGTCATTCCCGTTGCGATCGGCGTGAGCATCGTCTGCTTCCTCCTGATCCATATCGCGCCGGGCGATCCGCTCGCCGCCATCCTGCCCTCCGATGCCTCCGCCGAGCAGCAGATGCAGATGCGCGTCTTCTACGGGCTCGATCAGCCCCTGCCGGTACAATACGGGCTCTGGGCCTGGCGCACGCTCCACGGCGATCTCGGCGTTTCCATCGCCTCCGGTCGGCCGGTTCTGAGCGAAATTCTCGATGCCTCGGTCAACTCGATCATCCTCGCCGTCGCCGCGACGCTCATCGGCTTCACCATCGGCTCGGTGCTCGGCTTCGTGGCGGGCGTCTTCCGTGGCGGCTGGATCGACCGGCTGGCCTCCGCCGTCGCCATGCTCGGCGTCAGCGTTCCCCACTACTGGCTTGGCATGGTGCTCGTCATCGCCTTCTCGGTCACCCTCGGCTGGCTGCCGGCGATGGGTGGCGGCCCCGGCGGGTCCGACGGGCGGGCCTTCAGCTGGGACTATGTGCAGTATCTCATCCTGCCGGCCGTCACCATGTCGGTCATCCCCATGGGCATCATCGCCCGCACCATCCGCTCGCTGGTGGCCGATATCCTGTCGCAGGATTTCACCCAGGCGCTGGCCGCCAAGGGCCTTATGTCGCGCCAGATCCTGCGCCATGTCATCCGCAACGCGGCGCCCACCGCCATCTCGGTCATGGGCCTGCAGCTCGGCTATCTCCTCGGCGGCTCGATCCTCATCGAGACGGTGTTCTCCTGGCCCGGCACGGGTTTTCTCCTCAACGGCGCAATCTTCACCCGCGACCTGCCCATCCTGCAGGGCACGATCCTCGTGCTCGCCCTGTTCTTCGTCTTCCTCAACCTCATCGTGGACGTGCTGCAAAGTGCGATCGATCCGCGCATCCAGAGGAGCTGATCCATGGCCGTCATCACCGCAGACATGGTCGCGCCCAGGCCCGCGATTCTCAAGTCGCCCGGCTTCTGGAGCGGCGTCATCCGCCGGCTCTGTCGTGATCCCGTGGCGCTTGCGGCCCTTGCCGTCGTCGTCCTCCTCGTGCTGATCGCGATCTTCGCGCCTTATATCGCGCCTTACGACCCCTCCAAAGGCAGCGTCATCCGCCGCCTGAAGCCCATCGGCACGCCCGGCTTCATCCTCGGCACGGACGAACTCGGTCGCGACATGCTCTCGCGGCTGATCTACGGCGCGCGCCTCTCGCTCACCATGGGCGTCATTCCCGTTCCCATCGCCTTCGTCATCGGCTCGGCCATCGGCATCATCGCCGGTTATGCCGGCGGCATCGTCAACACGCTGATCATGCGCACGATCGATGTCTTCTACGCCTTCCCCTCGGTTCTCCTCGCCGTCGCTTTGTCCGGCGCGCTCGGTTCGGGGCTCACCAATGCGCTGGTGTCGCTCACCGTCGTCTTCATCCCGCAGATCGCGCGTGTCGCCGAAAGCGTGACGACGCAGGTGCGCAAGCTCGATTACGTCGATGCCGCCCGCGCGTCCGGCGCTCCGGCGCGCACGATCATCCGGGTGCACATTCTCGGCAATGTGCTCAGCCCGATCTTCGTCTTCGCCACCAGCTTGATCTCGGTTTCCATGATCCTCGCCTCCGGTCTTTCCTTCCTCGGGCTCGGCGTGCGCCCGCCGGATGCGGAATGGGGGCTGATGCTGAACACGCTGAGAACCGCGATCTACAACAACCCCTTCGTCGCGGCCCTGCCGGGCCTGATGATCTTCGTCACCTCCGTCTGCTTCAACCTCTTCTCGGATGGTCTGCGCACTGCCATGGACGTGAAATCATGAGCGCCGTCATATCACCCTATAATCTGGATCCGGGCGTCGGCGAGCGCGGCGGACCGGCCCAACCGCTGATCTCGGCACGCGGTCTGCTGAAGCATTTCCCGGTGAAAAGCAGCGGCTTGTTCGCGCCGAAGAAAGTTGTGCGCGCCGTCGATGGCGTCGATTTCGACATTCTGAAGGGCGAGACGCTGGGCGTCGTCGGCGAGAGCGGCTGCGGCAAATCCACGACGGCGCGGCTTCTGATGAACCTCATCGTCCGCGACAAGGGCGATCTCCTGTTCGACGGCGAGACGGTCGGCGAAACCCTGCCGCTCGCGCAGTACCGGCGACAGGTGCAGATGGTCTTTCAGGACAGCTATGCCTCGCTCAACCCGCGCCTGACGATCGAGGAATCGATCGCCTTCGCGCCGCAGGTGCATGGCGTGCCCGCTGCCAAAGCCATCGCCCGCGCGCATGACCTGCTCTTCAGGGTGGGATTGGAGCCCGGCCGCTTTGCCGGCCGCTATCCGCACGAGCTTTCCGGCGGCCAGCGCCAGCGCGTCAACATCGCGCGCGCACTGGCGCTCGAGCCACGGCTGATCATTCTCGACGAGGCCGTTTCCGCGCTCGACAAGTCGGTGGAGGCGCAGGTTCTCAACCTGCTTCTCGACCTGAAGCGGGATTTCGGGCTGACCTACCTGTTCATCTCCCACGACCTTAACGTCGTGAAGTTCATGTGCGACCGGGTCATGGTCATGTATCTCGGCAAGGTGGCGGAGATCGGCACACGCGCGGCCATCTTCGGCGAGGCCCGGCACCCCTATTCCGCAGCGCTTCTGGCCTCCATGCCGAAAATGGACCCGTCCGAGCGGACGATGGAGCCACCGCTGTCCGGCGATCCGCCGAACCCCATCGATCCGCCGAGCGGCTGTCGGTTCCACACGCGCTGTCAGTTCGTGGAAGACATCTGCAGCCGCGAGGTCCCGCCGCTCGCCAGCCTGTCCGCCGAGCAATCCGCGGCCTGTCTCATGGCCGTTCCCGGCTCCGGCCACAGCCGTGCGCCGAGCCTTGGGGAGACTTCGGCATGACCGATACGATGATCGATATCGACAATCTCTCTGTCACCTTTCATCGCGGCCGCAAGCCGGTCAAGGCCGTGAACGGCGTGACCCTGAAGGTGCGTGCGGGCGAGGTGGTTGCCCTGCTCGGGGAATCCGGTTCCGGCAAGAGCGTGACCATGCGCTCGCTGCTGCGCATGCACCCCAAGGGCACCACCATCGAGGGCACGATGTCCGTGGCGGGTCGCGACGTCACGGGGCTTTCGACGCGAGACCTCGGCAATCTGCGTGGCGCCGTCGTGTCCATGGTGTTTCAGGAGCCGCGCCTCGCGCTCGATCCGGTCTACACGCTCGGCCGGCAGATCGAGGAAACGATCATGCGCCACGAGCGGGTTTCGAGAGCGCAAGCGTCCGCACGGGCGCTGGCGCTGTTCGAAAAGGTCCGCATTCCCTCGCCGCAACGACGCTTGCAGAACTACCCGCACGAAATGTCCGGCGGCATGCTGCAGCGGGCGATGATCGCCATGGCGCTCGCCTGCAATCCGAAGGTGCTGCTGGCCGACGAGCCGACGACGGCGCTGGACGCGACCGTGCAGATCCAGATCCTGCTGCTGATCCGCGAGCTGCAGAAGGAATACGGCCTGTCGGTGATCTTCGTCACCCACGATATCGGCGTTGCCGCGGAGGTCGCAGACCGGATCGCGGTGATGTATGCCGGGCGGATCGTCGAGGAAGGCACGGCGAGCGATATCATCCGCAATCCGAAGCATCCCTACACCAAGGGCCTGCTCGGCGCGCGCGTCGAGCTTGCCGATGGCCGCGACCGGCTCATCACCATCCCCGGCGCCCCGCCGGATCTCGCCGACATGCCGCCCGGCTGCGCTTTCGCCCCGCGCTGCGCGGATGTCATGGCCCCCTGCCGGGCCGTCGTGCCGCCGCTGGTGGGCGCTGCCGGATCGTCAGAGCGTGCCGGTCAGGTCGCCTGCCTGCTCTATGCGTGAGGCGACGACAGGATAGGGGAGATCGACCCGCGAATGAAGCATATCGTCGTCATCAACCCCAACACGTCCGCCGCCACAACGGTCATGATGACGGATCTCGTTCGCGCCGCGCTCCCGCCGCATGTGAGCGCGAACGGCATGACCGCAAGCGTTGGCGTTCCGATGATCCTCGATCCGGTACAGCTGGAAGCATCGGTCGCCGGTGTTGTGGAGATGGGCCTTTCCGCTGCGAAGACCGCAGACGGCCTGATCGTCTGCGCTTTCGGCGATCCCGGTCTCGAGGCGCTGCGCTCCCGGATCGACATTCCCGTGGTCGGCATCTGCGAAGCGAGCATGCTGGAGGCCGCAGCCGGCGGTCGCAGGTTTGGCATCGCCACGGTCACACCCGATCTCGTGGGAAGCTTTGCGGAAAAGGCAGCGGCGCTCGGCCTTGCCGATCGTTTCACCGGCACGCGCCTGACGAGCGGAGATCCGATGCACTTGGCCGGCGACTCGGACCGGCTGAGCGAGGCATTGGCCCTCGCGGTTCGTCAGTCGCTGGAACACGACGGTGCGGATGTCGTCATCATCGGCGGCGGCCCGCTCGGCCGCGTGGCCGCTGAGCTGCAACGGCAGTTGTCGGTGCCGGTCATCGCCCCCATCACTTCGGCTGTCACGTTGCTGCTTGCGCGGATGGCGGAGGCGGCTCAGCGCGAGCCGCGTCGGCGCAGCTGGTCGAAGTAGACGATGATGATGATCAGCGCGCCGGTGATGATCCGTTGCCAGAACGAATTGAGGTTCAGGAGGTTCGCGCCATTGTTGATCGTCGCCAGAATGAAGGCGCCGAGCAGCGGCCCGTGGATGGAGCCGACCGCCCCGAACAGGCTCGTACCACCGATGACCGAGGATGCAATCGCCTGAAGCTCCCAGCCTTCCGCCTGCGTGGCATTGCCGATGCCGATGCGCGAGGCGAGCAGAATGCCGACGAAGGCGGCGCAGGTCGAGGAGAGGATGTAGGCGAGGTAGATCGTGCGCTCGACATTGACGCCCGAGAGGCGGGCCGCTTCCCGGTTGGACCCCACGGCGAAGAGATAGCGTCCCCAGCGGCTGAGATGCAGGAAGACGAAGGCCGGGATCGCCACGACGATCACCATCCAGAACAGACTGGGCACGCCGAGGAAATCCGCACGGGAGAAGTTGGCGAAACTCTCGTTTGTGATCGAGATGGTCGAACCATTGGTGATGAGCAGGCCGATGCCGCGCAGCGACGTCAGGGTCGCGAGCGTGATGATGAAGGCGGGCAGGCCCATGCGCACGATGCCGAAGGCATGGAAGGCGCCGATGAAAACGCCGACGAGAAGCGTAATGCCGATCGCGGGCCAGAGCGGCACGCCATGCGCCAACAGCCAGGCGATCGTGACGCTGGAAAAGCCGACCACCGCGCCGACCGAAAGGTCGATGCCGGCCGTGATGATGACGAAGGTCTGTCCGACTGCGAGAATGGCCGTCATGGCGCCCTGGCGCAGCAGGTTGCTGATATTGTTCGACGTCCAGAAACTGTTGGTCGACAGGCCCAGAAGAAGCCAGAGGAACAGGAGGAGCCCGAGAAGCGTCAGGCCGAACAGGATGTTCATGCCCTTCTTCGGCACCGGTGCCGCCTCGGTCGTGGTCTCTACGCTCATGATTGTCCTCCAGCCATCGTCATTTCCGGTCTTTAACTTGGTTAGACGCCGATCGCCTGCGTTAGCACGTCCTCGTGGGACGCCGTGCGGTAGGCGTGGCTCGCCACCAGTCGGCCCTGGCGGAATACATGCAGCGTGTCGGCAAGTTCGTAGACTTCCGGCAGGTAGGACGAGATCAGGATGATACCCGCACCCTCTTCCAGAAGCTTGGAAAACAGCCGGTAGATCTCGGCTTTCGTGCCGACATCGACGCCGACGGTGGGTTCATCGAAGATGAACAGCTTGGCCCCGTGGCTCAACCATTTGCCGATGACGATCTTCTGCTGGTTGCCGCCCGACATGGCGGACGCGAGCACCCGCCGCGTCGGCGTCTTGATCTTCAGGTCGCTGATCTGGCGGTCGGCATTGGCGATCTCGCGTTTGCGATTGATCGTCAGACCGTTCGACAGCCGGTCGAACACCGGCAGGTTGATGTTGAGCCCGATGGGCAGGTTGAGGCAGAGGCCCTGATCGCGACGGCTTTCCGGCGCGAGCGCGATCCCGAGATCCATGGCGACACGCTCGTTGCGGATATCGACAGTCTTGCCTTCGAACAGGATCTCGCCGGCCGTGACCTTCTCGCGGCCGTAAAGCCCCAGCGCAAACTCGCTTCGTCCGGCGCCGATCAGCCCATAGAGGCCGACGATTTCGCCTGCGCGCACGGTGAGCGAAATATCCTGGAAGCCCGGGCCGGAAAGGCCGCGCGTTTCCACGATCGGCTTGCCGATCGGCAGCGTTTCCTTGTGGTAGACCTGCTCGATCGAGCGGTTGATCATCATGGAGATCAGCTCGGCATCGTTCGTTTCGCCGATCAGGCGCGTGCCGACATGGGTGCCGTCGCGCAGCACCGAGACGCGGTCGGCAAGCTCGAACACCTCCTCCATGCGATGGCTGATATAGACGATGGTGACGCCCTGCCCCTGCAGGCGGCGGATCAGCCGGAAGAGCTGCGCCGATTCTTGGCGCGTCAGGTAGGCTGTCGGCTCGTCGAAGATCAGGAACTGCGTGCCGCGCATGGCGGCGCGGGCGGTGGCGACCAGCTGCTGCTGGCCGATCGTCAGATCGGAAAGCAGCGCGCTGGCCGGCAGGTTGAAGCCGAGATCGTTCAGCACCGCTTGGGCGGCGTCGGTCATGGCGCGCTTGCGCATCAGGCCGCGCCGGTTCATCTCGTCGCCGAGGAACATATTGGCCGCGACCGTCAGATGCGGGCAGAGCACGACCTCTTGGTGCACGGCATTGATACCGCGCGAAATCGCTTCATTCGGGTCGGACAGCGGCACCGACTGACCACACCAGACGATTTCGCCGGAGGTGCGCCGGATGACGCCCGTCAGCAGCTTGATCAGCGTCGATTTTCCTGCGCCGTTCTCGCCGACGATGGCGTGGATTTCGCCGGAAAGGAAGGTGATGGATGCAGGCCGCAGCGCTTCCACCGTCCCGTAGCGCTTGTGCAGGCCACGCAGTTCGAGAATGGGCGCACCCTTGGCGACGGGGCCGCCCGAAAGCGCCTCGACCTCCGCGTCATGCCGGTGGCTCACATCGTTCAATCCGGTCATTCGGCTCTCCTCCAAAGGTCGCGAACAGGCGCGGCGGCCTCGCCCGAACGAGATGCGCCGCGACCGCGTGTGTCGATGGACGGCAGGGTCTGCTCTTGAAAAGCCCCGCCGTCCTTTATCGTCAGTTGATCTTCGGATTCAGAAGCGCGTCGATCTTCGGATCGGCCATGTTGGCCTTGGTGACGAGGTTCGCGCCGGTATCGACGGTGGCCTCGACCTTCTCCTTCTTGGAGACGGCAAGCGCGGTCTTGATGCCGTCATAGCCCATGCGGTACGGGTCCTGCACCACGAGACCGGCAAGAACGCCTTCCTTCAGGAACCCGACCGTCTTCTCGTCGCTGTCGAAACCAATGACCTTCACCTTCTCGCCCAGCTTGTTCTCGGCAATGGCCTGGCCCACACCCTGTGCCATGATCAGGTTGGAGGCGAAGACGCCGACAAGGTTCGGATTGGCGGTGATCAGGTCGGTCATGATGTTGAGGCCGGTCGAGGCCTGACCATCGGCGTACTTGTCGGCAACGACCTTCAGGCCCGGATATTTGGACTTGATCTGGTCGAGGAAGCCTTCCTTGCGCTGCTCCAGCGAGCCGGCGCCGGGGGTGTTGGTGATGATGGCGATCTCGCCCTCATCCTTGCCGGTCGCTTCCTTGATGGCCGCAGCGAGGCCATCGGCCGCAATCCGACCGCCCTGAACGTTGTCGGTGGTCAGGAACGAACTGAAGGCCTTGGAATCGGCGCCGGAATCAATGCCGATGATCGGAACCGCCTTGGCGGCTTCATCGACCGGCTTGCCGAGCGCCTTGAACTCCGTCGGCGAAATGACGATGGCGGCGGGGCTGCCGGCAACCGCATTTTCCAGAATGCTGATCTGGCCGTTCACGTCGGTCTCGGCCTGTGCGCCGAGTTCCGGCACGTTGACGCCGAGGTCCTTGCCGGCCGCACGCGCACCGGCGAGAACGATCTGCCAGTAGAACGAGGTCGTATCCTTGACGATGATCGGAATGGTAACGTCCTGGGCAAAGGCGCCCATCGGCATCATCGTGGCGATGACGGCCGCGCCGGCAACGCTTGCCAGCGATCGACGCGCAAAAGCGCGACGCGACAGAATATGGTTCAGCAGTGTCATGGTGTTGTTCTCCTCCAACAACGTCTTGTTCCGTTCTCCTCCAACCGTACCGAAGACGCGGCGATACGATCTTTATCTATAAAAAACATATTGTGGTCGGACGCTAACCCAAGACCGATCAAGTTGCAACCGGCATCCTCACAGCAAACGGAGCCCTCCCCGGCTCCGTCGATCGCCCGTCAAACGCGGACGGCGTCCGTCCCCAAAGGTGGCGCGACGAGCGTATGGGCCTCGTAGGGTGCGAAGTCCTCAGGCTGCAGCCGGTGTGCTTCCAGCGCCATGTTGCGCGTCAGGCTGGAAGGCTTGGCCGTGCCGAGAAGCACGGAGGCGACCAGCGGGTTCTGCAGCGGAAACTGCATGGCCGGCGCCGCGATCGGCACGCCCTGCGACGCCGCGATCTTTTCCATGGCGCCGACCTTTTCAACAACCTCCGGCGAAGCCGGACCGTAATCGAAATGCGCGCCATCGACCGCACCCGTCGCGAGGATGCCCGAATTGAAGACGCCGCCCACGACGAGCGAGGTGTTTTTCTCAGCACAGAGAGGCAGCAGTTCCGAAACCGCCGTCCGGTCGAGCAACGTGTAGCGTCCGGCCAGCAGAATGCAGTCGAGATCGGCTTCGCGCATCACGTCGAGGCAGACGGGAACCTCGTTGACCCCGAGACCATAGGCGGCGATGGCACCGCTCGATTTCAGCGCATCCAGCGCCTTGAGGCCGCTGTCGAGCAATTGCTTGAGGTAGACCGCGTTGCGCTCGGCGCCATGGGTGTAGACGCCGATATCGTGGACGAACAGGATGTCGAGCCGGTTGAGGCCGGTGCGGGCGTAGCTGAACTCCACCGAACGCATGATGCCGTCATAGGAGTAGTCATAATCCGTCTCGAAGGGCAGCGGATCGACGAAGCCGAAATCGGGAACCTTGTCATCGGCAACGGGACGCAACAGCCGGCCGACCTTGGTGGACAGAACATAGCTGTCGGACGGCTTGTCGCGCAGGAAATCGCCGACCCGCCGCTCGGCTAGGCCAAAGCCGTACCACGGTGCGGTATCGAAAAACCGCATGCCGGAATCCCAGGCGGCTTCCAGCGTCTCCATCGCCGCATCGCGCGGGCAGGTTCGGTACATGCCGCCCAGCGGCGCGGTGCCGAAGCTGTATTCCGTGACGGAGAGGTCTGTCGTGCCGATCTTACGCGTCTTCATCGCATCATCTTCCGTCTGACTGTCTGCTCTTCGGATCGAAACCGCACCGTTTTGGTAAGCAGCATGTGCGCCCCTCAGATCTGCCGTTTGTTATTTTATCTACAATAGACAGTTTTCCGTCAACTTGTATTATGCGCGCTTAAGGACAGGGCGACGACAGGCGAGGACACGCCTGCCCACCGCACCGGGAATAAAAATGGCAAAACAGAACACGGTCTTCAAGGACGCTTTCAACCGGTGTCTGACCCTCATCGCGGCGGCAGAGGCGCTTCCTTCGGAGCTTGAACTCGGCACGTCGCTGGGCGTCAGCCGCACGACCGTGCGGGCCATCCTCGCGCGCCTGAAAGAGCTGGAGATCATCTCCTGGGACAAGCGCACCAAGGCCATGCTGCGCGCGCCGCAGCCGACCGATTTTTTTCCGGCGGAAGAGACCAGCTCGCTCGCGGAGATCATCGAGCGGAACTTCATGCGGCGGATCCTGGCCGGCGGTGCCGAGCCCGGCATGCAGATCAACGAGCTGGAGCTTGCCCGGGACATCGGCACGGGCACGACCAGCGTGCGCGAATTCCTCATCCGCTTCAGCCGTTTCGGGCTGATCGAAAAGCGGCCGAACAGCCATTGGGTGCTGAAAGGCTTTACCCGCGACTTCGCGTTGGAGCTCACTGAAATCCGCGAGATGTTCGAGCTTCGCTCCGCCGCCGGTTTTGCGGCTTTGCCTGGGGATCACCCGGCCTGGCGGGATCTCGATGAGATGGAGGCGCTGCATCGCGAGATGCTGGCGAATATCGACTCGCGGTATCGCGATTTTTCGGAATTGGACGAGCGCTTCCACCTTCTGGTGCATCGGTCGTCGAGCAATCGCTTCATCATCGACTTCTACGACATCATCACCATCGTCTTCCACTATCACTACCAGTGGAACAAGGCGAACGACCGCCAGCGCAATGCGCGGGCGGTGGAAGAGCATCTGGATTACATCGCGGCGCTGAAAACCCGCGACCCCGCGGCGGTCGAGCACGCCTGCCGGCAGCACCTGCGCTCGGCGCGCGAAACGCTGCTGCAATCGATCCAGCAGCCGGAAACCTGAGCGAAGATCAGGGCCGCACCCGCCTCAGACGACGGCGACGTTCTCGCTATCGTCGCTGCCGCCTGCGGCCAGCAGCATGCAAACGGCACCGGGCAGCTTCAGCGCCTCGGCTGCCGCAACGCGTTCGGGCGTGTAGAAACCCGCCTCGTGCAAGCAGTTGATGGTGCCGATCACGGTTCCCCCGACGACGATCGGCACATTGATCACCGACTGGCAGCCGAGGGAATCGATGAGTTCGTAATCGCCGAACACCTCTGCGATCTCCTCGATCGTATTTGCCACGAAGGTCTTCTGCTGCGTGAGGGTGATGTCGGACCAGTGCGTCTCGTTATAGGGCTTCGTGCCGGAGACGGGGTATTGCTCCGGCATGTTGGAATAGACCCGCTCGGCCACGCGGGTCGTCGTGTCGCTCGTCATGATGGTGAAGAGCTTCACCCCGACCAGCGCCTGCGTCAGCGCCTCCAGCGCCGCATACGCCGCCATCGGTTGACCCTCTCCGGCCAGCGCAGCGACGAATGCCGTGTAATCCGTGGTGGTCATGGGCTCTCTCCATCAAGATGCTGGGTCTTATGCGGCCTAGCATCCGTTATGGCCGGAGATCAACGACTGAGCGTGAAGGATATCACGCATCGCCGCGATGCCCTAAAGGCTCGCGCCGATGCCAGCCATCCTGTGACGTCCGATCGGCAGCATCATCGGGCGCCCGGACAGGGGATCTTCGATGATGCGGCTTTCCAGGCCGAAGACCTCACGGACCATGTCTTCGGTCAGCACCTCTTCCGGGGTGCCGAAGGCGTGGATCTTTCCCCCGGCCATCGCCACCAGATCATCGGCATAGCGTGCCGCGAGGTTGAGATCGTGCAGCACCATCACCACCGTCGTGCCGCGCTCGCGGTTGAGGTCGGTGAGCAGATCGAGCACCTCGATCTGGTGGTTGATGTCGAGGAAAGTCGTGGGTTCGTCCAGCAGCAGGATTTCGGTTTCCTGGGCAAGCGCCATGGCGATCCAGACGCGCTGGCGCTGGCCGCCGGAAAGCTCGTCGACGGGCCTCTCGGCAAGATCGAACGTTTTCGTTGCGGCAAGCGCGCCGTCCACGGCCTCGTCATCCTTGCGCGTCCAGCGGGAGAACAGGCTCTTGTGGGGATGGCGGCCGCGGCTGACGAGATCGGCAACGGTGATGCCCTCCGGCGCGATCGGCGCCTGCGGCAGGAGGCCGAGCGTCCGGGCAAGCTGACGCGCCGGGGTACGGTGGATCGACGTGCCGTCGAGCAAGACATGCCCCTTCGTCGGGGTGAGCAGCCTCGACAGGGTGCGCAGGAAGGTGGACTTTCCACAGGCATTGGCACCGACGATCACGGTGATCCGGCCTGAGGGGATCGTCAGGTCCAGCCCCTTCAGGATCTCCTTGCCGTCATAGCCTGCGGAAAGCTCGGTCGCGACGAGGGAATGATCGGTCACAGCGAACCTCCGGTCCGGTTGACGCGGACGATCAGGAAAATGAGGTAGGGCGCGCCAAGCGCTCCGGTGATGACGCCGACGGGGTAGCGGCTGGGAAGCAGCACCTGCCCGACATAGTCCCCAAGGAGCACGAGGATCGCCCCGACAAGGGCTGCCGGCAGGAGGAGCGATCCGTTCGACCGCACGATGCGCGCCGCGATCGGCCCTGCGAGGAAAGCGACGAAGGCGATCGGCCCGGTGACGGCGGTCGCCGCCGCGATCATGCCGACAGCGGAGACGATGACCAGCATGCGGGTTTGCGAGACGCGGACGCCGAGGGCCGACGCAGTGTCGTCGCCGAGCCTGAGCGCTTCGAGATCACGGGTGCGGCTGAGAAGGACTCCGCCGAAGACGGCGAGTGCGAGAAGAAGCGGCAGCGCCTGTTGCAGTTGGGCGCCGTTGACGCTGCCCGTCAGCCAGCGCATCGCCTCCTGCAGGCTCCAGGACGGTGCGGTGGAGAGGATGTAGGCGATGACGCTTTGCAACATGGCGGAGACGCCGATGCCGACCAAGATCAGGCGCGTGCCGCCGACGCCGTTGCGGAACGACAAGCCGTAGACCAGCACGGCAACCCCAAGCCCGGCGCCGACCGCCAGAAGCGACACCATCGGCCCCGACATCTGGAGAACGACGATGGCGAACACGGCCGCCGCACCCGCGCCCGACGTGATGCCGATAATGTCGGGGCTCGCCAGCGGATTGCGCAGCATGACCTGAAAGGCGACACCCCCAAGGCCGAAGCAGAGGCCGGAAAGAATCGAGAGCACGGCGCGCGGCAGGCGCAATTGCCCGACGGTGAAGGACGTACCGGGAATGGGCTCGCCCGAGAGCACCCGCAGGACATCCAGGGGCGCGATGACGCTCTGCCCGACCGAGAGGGTGAAGCCGAAGAGGACGACGACCAGCGCGAGCAAAAGCGCAAGCGCGATCGAATGGCGGCGCGCCTTGCGCCGGCGGTTGACGGCAAGGAGATCGATGGTCGGAGACGACATATTCACAATTCGCGCACCCGCTGCCGCCGCACGATCCAGATGAAGAACGGCGCACCGATCAGCGCGGTGATGATGCCGACATCGATCTCGCCCGGCCGGGCGACGATGCGCCCGAGAATATCGGCGCCAAGCAGCAAGGCCGCGCCGCCGAGGGCCGAAAACGGCAGCAGCCAACGGTGATCGACGCCGATCAGCGTTCGGCAGAGGTGCGGCACCACAAGACCGAGAAAACCGATGGGCCCGCAGACGGCCGTGGTCGCGCCGCACAGCAGGATCGCGCCGAGCGAGGCCACGGCGCGGGCCGTCGCCACATGCTCGCCGAGGCCTGCAGCCACATCGTCGCCAAGAGCCAGCGAATTCAGCTTGCGGGCCGACAACAGGCTGATGGCAAAGCCGACGCCCAGAAACGGCAGCACGGGAACGACGCGATCATAGGTCGCGCCACCGACGCCGCCGATCTGCCAGGCATGGATGCCGCCTGCGATATCGCCACGGGGCAGAACAATCGCGATGACCAGAGAGGCGAAGGCGACGGAGGTGGCGGCACCCGCCAGCGCCAGCTTCAGCGGCGTCGCCCCGCCCCGGCCGAGCGATCCGATCGTATAGACGAAGACCGCAGCCCCGCCCGCACCGAGGATCGCCGTCCAGATATAGGCATGCGCCGACGTTATCCCGAACCAGGCGACGCCGATGACCACGGCAAGCGACGCCCCCATATTGACGCCGAGAATGCCGGGATCGGCAAGCGGATTGCGCGTAACGCCCTGCATGATCGCGCCGGCAAGCCCGAGTGCGGCACCCGAAAGCACGGCGAGCAGCGTGCGGGGCATGCGAAGCGCGACCGCCGCCTGCCCGATCGTCTCCTGCCCGCCGCCCAGCGCCGCCATGATTTCGGCCCAGGCGACATCGCGCGTGCCGATGGTGACCGACAGGGCCGAGAGCAGCGCGAGCACGGCGACGAGCACGAGAAGCCAGAGGCCGCGGGTCCGGCTGGAGCGGGCGACGATGCCGTGGACGCGCACGGGAATTTTGATGGAGGCCGCCGTCATTTCCCTGCCTTAGCCGCCTCGCTGAGCCGGGCGACGTAGTCCTTCAGCACCCAGCGGATCGAGAGCGGCGTCGGGTTCGCGGCGTTGCCCACAGGATCGTTGCCGAGCATAACGAGCGCTCCGTTCGCAACCGCCGGCATGTGCCGTGTCAGTGGATTGGCCTTCAGCGAATCGAACAGCGCCTGATCGCCATAGGTCACGAGAATATCGACATCGTCGAACGCATCGATCTGCTCGGCGCTGACGGACCCGGAATATTTCCCCGGCTGCGAGGCCTGAAGAACGCTTTTCGGCGAGGCCAGCCCGAGATCGCCGAAGAACTTCACCCGCGTGTCATTGGTCGTGTAGAAATTGATGATGCTGAGGTCCGACGCGCTGAGATGCGTTATGAACATCGCCGATTTACCCTTCAATTCCGGATGCCCGGCGAGCGTGCCGGCGATGTCGGCCTCGATTCCGGCGATCAGCGCCTCGCCCTCCTTCGCCATGCCGAGCCCGGCGCTGTCCAGCCGGATCGTCTCGCGCCAGTCGGTGGACCAAGGCGCCTGGGGATAAGCGACGACGGGCGCGATCTGGCTCAACGTGTCGTAGTCCGCCTGGCTGATGCCGGAGTAAGCCGCAAGGATCACATCCGGACGGGTCGCCGCGACCGCTTCGAAGTCGATCCCGTCGCCTTCGTCGAAGAGCACCGGCGTCTCGCCACCCAGTTCGTCCAGGCGCGCCTTTACCCAGGGAAGGATCCCGTCATTGTCGTCGTCTCCGAAATTGGCGCGCGCCATGCCGACGGGGACGATGCCAAGCGCAAGCGGCACTTCATGGTTCGCCCAGGCGACGGCCGCCACGCGCTCCGGCTTCTTCTCGATGATCGTCGTGCCGAACGCATGCTGGATGGTGATTGGATAGGCGTCGCCCTCGGCAGCCAGCGCATGACCCTGCGCGAGCAGCCAGACAGCCATGACGATCTGCGTGGCGAAGCGGAAAAATCTCATCTCCCGATCCCTTCAACGGACATAAGTTGACCTCAACTCTCAGCTTCACCCCGTGGCGTCAACGGTAAAGCAACACCACCCCGGAAAGTGGGGATAGTTAGCCATCGGATTCTACAAAACCGGTGGATTCGACAATACTCGATAAAATGCCTCCAGTTATAGGAAGGCGGGGACGAACACGCAGTCGAGCGACCTGGACGCCGAGATATCACGCTGACGCGCGGTGCGAACCCACTCGGAAATACCGACCGGCCCTGCCGGCCGCCCTCGCGTCACGTCAATCTGGATACTGCACATGGACATCGATAGAACACGCACCCACCGGAGGCTCGCGCCGCTTTCCCGCCGGAGCGCCATCCTTCTCGGCTGCACCGCACTGGTCGCCCTGTCGCCGGCGATTGCGTCTGCCCAGGATGCGGCGAGCGGCGCGACGGCGCTCGAAACCATTGTCGTCCAGGGCGGGTCGAGCGGAACCGTGCTCAACACGGACAATGATTCGCAATCCATCGTCGCGACCGAAACGACCGCCACCGGCAAGCTGCCGACAGACATCCTGAAGGCACCGGCCTCGGTCTCCGTCATTACCTCGAAGGAGATCGAGCAGCGCGGCGCCGATACCGTCGAGCAGGTGGTGCAGTACACGGCCGGCGTGGTTACCGATTTCTACGGCTCGGACGATCGCTACGACTATTTCGACATTCGCGGCTTCACGCCCTACACCTATCGCGACGGGCTGGCGATCGGCCGGACCTTTGCCGGCACGCGCGAGGAGCCTTACGCCTATGAGCGGATCGAGGTGCTCAAAGGTGCCAGCTCCTCCGGCTTCGGCGCGGCCGAGCCGGGCGGATCGGTCAACTACGTGACCAAGACACCAAAGCGGGAGCGTTTCGGCGAGGTCTACGGCACCGGCGGCTCGTTCGCGCACAAGGAACTCGGCTTCGACTTCGGCGACAACCTGACCGGCGACGACACGCTGTCCTACCGCCTCACGGGCAAGTTCCAGCGCGCCGATGCCGAATACGACTATTCCCAGGACGACGAGAACTTCATCATGGGCGGCCTGACCTGGCGCCCGGATGCGGCCACGAACCTGACCGTCGTCTTCGATCATCTCGACAAGGACGGCGTTCCCGGCAGCGGCGGCCATCCGCTGGGGACGGATTTCGACCGGGACACGTTCTTCGGCGAGCCGGACTATTATTTCAGCGAAACGAACCGCAACAGCTATAGCGTCATGTTCGACCATGACTTCGGCAACGGCCTGAGCTTCGGTTCCAACGCACGCTACAGCAACCTGAACGACGGGTTCGGCAGCGCCTATATCGGGGGAACGCCGACGGACGGCTCGACCACAGCGAGCCGCTACTTCTTCGGCAGTGACAAGTCGTCCGAGCAGTTCATCATCGATGCGAACCTCGTCTACGAGACCCGCACCGACACCGTCGAGAGCCGGACGCTGTTCGGCACCGAGTATAACAAATTCGAGTCCGACACAGACAATTTCTACACATCGGCGCCATCGATCGACTGGGAGAACCCGATCTATTCCGGCGGCCCAGGCAGCCTCTCTCCTTATTCCAGCGTCAACAACGACCAGAAGACGGCCGCCGTCTATCTGCAGCAGGACCTGACCTTCTTCGACAAGCTGACTGTCAGCGTCGGCCTGCGCAACGACTGGCTGGATCTCAGCGAAACGGATCTCCTCGCCGGCTCCACGGCTTCGGGCAACCATAGCGAATTCACCAAGCGCATCGGTGCGAGCTACAAGATCACCGAGGAACTGGCGCCCTACATCAGCTATGCGGAATCCGCGGCACCGCCCGCCTCCGGCGCGGACCCGACGACCGGCAAGCAGTACGAGCTCGGCATCAAGTACCGGCCCGAAGCCTTCCCCGCGCTCATCACCGCATCCGTCTACGACCTGACCAAGGGCAACATCACCGTCTACGATCAGGTGACCTACCTGCCGCAGACGGTGGAAAAGGTGCGGCATCGCGGCTTCGAACTGGAGGCTAAGGCGGAAGTCACGGATCAGATCGATATCATCGCGGCCTATAGCTACATCGACTCCAAGATCGACGAACCCGGCGGCGACAATGACGGCAACCGGCTGATGCGGGTTCCCAAGCACCTCGCCTCGATCTGGGGCACTTACACGCTGGCGGGACAAGGCGCGCGCGGCGACATGACCTTCGGCGTCGGTGCACGCTACCTCGACTCTTACTATACCGACATCGGCAATACGGCGTCGTCGGAAAGTGCCGTCGTGTTCGACGTGGCCTACACCTACAAAGTCCAGGAGAACACGACGTTCCAGCTGAACGTCAACAATGTGTTCGACGAGAAGCACATCGCGAGCACGGATTCGGGCGCCGTCTACTACAATCCGGGCCGAAAGCTGATGGCGACGCTTCGCCAGACGTGGTGACCTAACAGCTCGGACGCCGCCGCCTGCCCGCCCAGCGTGAGGCGGGCGTTACAAGGCCCGAAACTGTTGCAGACGCCGCCACGCAGCCGGCGTCTCGCCCTCCACCTGCCGGAACACTTTGGTCAGGTGCGCCTGGTCGGAGAAGCCAAGTTGCGCCGCAATGCTGGCCACCGGCAGGTCGCCCTTGCCGAGCATCTGCTTGGCCTGTTCGATGCGCTTGCAGAGCTGCCATTGCAGCGGCGTCTGGCCGGTCGTTTTCTTGAAGACGCTTGAGAACCAGCTTTCCGAGAGGCCGACGGTTGCGGCCATGTCGGCAACCGACATGCGATAGCCGCCGACCTTGTCCACATGCACGAGCAGTTTGTTCATCTGCGCCTGCGTCAGGCGGCCTCCAGCCCTCTGGTCGGCTTCAGCCGGAATATCGAGCAGCCCCGCCACGATGCTGCCGACGAGGCTCTCGGCGTAGACGGCATGTTTGGTCGGAGACCGGATCTCGGTTGCAAGCAGCCGCGCGAGCGCGTCGATACCGGCGATATCGTGAAGTTCGGCCGGACGACGAAGCGCCGCCTGCGCGCAGGAACTGCCGACCGACGGCGCGAGGTAGCGAAGAATCCGGTCCTTGTGCAGATGAAGATTGAGATGGCTGAAGCGGTGCGCGCTCCGGCTCGTCGTCCACATCGGCATGCCTGCCGGCACATAGACGGCACGCGGCATAGCGCGCGCGTTGCGGGTAAAATCATCGCTGCGGTTGGAAATGCGCACGTTCGGCGAAACGTCGTTGAAGAAGAACATGATGCGCGGATCGTCCGCCAGATAATAGCCGCTCGCCCCGGCCTGGCTTTCCGCCTCCCAGAGCACCGTCACCATGCCATCCAGCTGCCGCCACTGCACCGGAGCCGAAACGGTAATCCCGTCCGTCTTCCACGACATCGTATGCCAGAAGCTCATGATGAAATGCCCGCTTGCTTGAAACCCGTTCATCGGCTTGCAGATCGACAAACCCGCGATGCCATCGAATGCCACGCTAAGCTGACGGTTTTTGTCAGATTTACCGGATCAAGACAAGGGCGTCGTCGTCGGCAGCCATCGTCTCGAATATTGACGCGTGCCGATTGACAAAAAGATTATGGTCGTAATACAAAGATATCAATGATGACGATCATCATATTTAAGGCGTCGCAAGCATCAGGACTATCCCCGCTGCCGCGCAGCTGCCACCGATCAGGAACCGAGAAGACGCACATGACCGAAGCCCGCACGTTGCACATCAGCAAAATCTCGTGGAAAGACGCGCCGACGAAAAGCGTCGATATCGCAGGCACCACCTTCGTCTACCGGCAGCTTGGCGGTGGCGCGGATGTTCCCTTGGTCATGCTCAATCACTGGGGCGCAACGTTGGACAATTTCGACCCTCGCATCGTCGATGGCCTCGCCGCAACGCGCACCGTGATTGCCTATAACTATCGCGGTGTCGGGGCCTCCGGTGGCAAGGCGCCGCTGACGATTGGCGAAATGGCGGAGGATGCCATTGCCTTCATCCGCGCGCTGGGTCTCGGTACCGTCGATATTCTCGGCTTTTCGCTCGGCGGGTTCGTCGCACAGGACGTCGCCCTGAAGGCGCCGCATCTCGTCCGCAAGCTCATCCTCACCGGCACCGGCCCCGCGGGCGGAGAGGGTATCAGCAAGGTGGGCGCCGTCTCGCGGATCCCAATCCTGAAGGGGATGCTGACCTTTCGCGATCCGAAGTACTATCTCTTCTTCACCTCGACCGCGAACGGCCGCAGAGCGGCGAGCGCTTTTCTCGACCGGCTGAAGGAGCGCAAGGCGGATCGGGACAAGCCGATTGCCTTAGGCGCGTTCCTTCGCCAGCTGAAGGCGATCAAGGCATGGGGCCTGCAGAGGCCACAGGATCTCTCTGCAATCCGCCAGCCCGTGCTCGTCGCCAATGGCGATCAGGATAAGATGGTGCCCACGGTCAACTCGAAAGATCTCGCCAGACGCATCCCCAATGCGGACCTCGTGATCTATGACGATGCCGGGCATGGCGGCATCTTCCAGTATCACGAAGCCTTCGTCGCACGGGCGCTGGCGTTCCTCGCAAAATAGGCAAGCAGCGCCCGCACCGCTCGATTGTCGGGCAGCGCTTCGGCGGAAATGCTGCCGTATTCTGCTTCTTTCATGAAAAGCTTGGACAATTCTGCTTTCGCGGATAGGTTAGTATAGCTAACCAAGGAGGCAAAATTGAACCGCAACACCATTATCGCAGCCGTCGTCGCTGTCATCGTCGTCATCGTTCTCTGGAGCGTCCTGCGCACGCCTGAGCCGGCTCCGGCACCGCCCGTCACGCCGCCGGCAGCTTCGACCCCTGCTCCCGCACCGACAACGACACCGCCGGCCACCACCACGCCGGCTCCGGCACCTGCAACACCGCCGGCAAACTAATCTTCAAGGCGGCCGCTTCACCTGCAAGCGGCCGCCGACAAACTTGCCACGCCGGTCGCGATCGAGGCATCAGAACCTTGCTGCGCCGGCGTCTGGCGATTCCGAGCCTGTCAGCTCGTGGCATCATCGTCATCCTATTCCGGCGCCAGACCGTCGACTGAAGTTCGACCTTGCCGTTTCCTTTCGCCGCGCGACGCCTACATCGATCAGCATGGACCAAAGGCACGGCCATGCACAGGCGCGGGATCAGAAGCTGAGATGACATTACCTATCAAAGACGATATCGAGAACCTCGTATCCTCCTCCATGCTGCATCAGGCGCGACAGTTTGCCGAGAATTACGGTGGACAAGGGAGGTTCTGGCAAAGGCCTTATGCCGAGCCGCGCCCACGCTCGGCCTCCGCCTTCGCCTCGGTCTGGTTCACCGCCTACCCGCCTTCCGTCATCACGCGGGAAGGAGACTCGGTGCTGAAGACGCTGGGCGACCCCCAGCTCTGGTCGGCCCTCTCTTCCATCGGCGTGCGCGGTATCCATGTCGGCCCCACGAAAAGATCGGGTGGCCTGAAGGATGGCGCCTACACGCCGACCATCGACGGCAACTTCGACCGCATCGGCTTCGACATCGACCCGGCCTTCGGCACGACGGAAGAGTTCGTGGCCATCAGCCGCATGGCTGCCGCCTTCAACGCGATCGTCATCGATGACGTCATCCCCTCCCACACCGGCAAGGGCGCGGACTTCCGGCTCGCCGAGATGAAGGTTGGCTCCTATCCCGGCCTCTACCACATGGTGGAGATCCCCGAGGAGGAATGGTCGCATCTGCCCGAGGTGGCAGAGGGGCGCGACGCCGTGAACCTGGGCACGGAAGCGGTCGATTACCTCAAGGAAAAGGGCTTCATCGTCGGCCAACTCCAGCGCGTCATCTTCTTCGAGCCGGGCGTGAAGGAAACCGACTGGAGCGCGACGGCGCCGGTGGAAGGCGTGGACGGCAAGCTGCGCCGCTGGGTCTACCTCCATTATTTCAAGGAGGGGCAGCCGAGCCTCAACTGGCTCGACCCGACCTTTGCGGCCCAGCAGATGATCATCGGCGACGCCCTGCACTCCATCGACCAGCTCGGCGCCCGCGGTCTCCGTCTGGATGCCAACGGCTTCCTCGGCGTCGAGCGCCGGCTGGACGGCCCCGCCTGGTCAGAGAGCCATCCGCTATCGCTGACGGGCAACGCCCTGCTGGCCGGGATGGTGCGCAAGGCGGGTGGCTTCTCGTTCCAGGAGCTCAACCTGACGGTGGACGATATCGCCGCGATGTCGAAGGGCGGTGCCGATCTATCCTATGACTTTATCACCCGCCCGGCCTATCACCATGCGCTCCTGACCGGGAATACCGAGTGGCTGCGCATGATGCTGCGCACCGTGCACGAGTTCGGCATCGATCCCGCATCCCTTATCCACGCCCTCCAGAACCATGACGAGCTGACGACGGAGCTTGTGCATTTCTGGACGCTGCATGCGGATGACATCTACAGTTTCAGCGGCCAGACCTGGCAGGGCCGGACGTTGCGCATGCACCTGCGCGACGTGATCCGCGAGCGGCTATCCGGCGCGAACGCCCCCTACAACCTGCCCTTCGTCACGAACGGTATCGCCTGCACCACTGCCAGCGTGATCACGGCTGCCCTCAACATCGCCGATCTCGACACGATCGACGACGATACGGTGAAGCTCATCCGCAAGATCCATCTGCTGCTCGTCATGTACAACGCGTTCCAGCCCGGCATCTTCGCTTTGTCCGGCTGGGATCTGGTCGGCGCCCTGCCGGTCAGCCCCGATGACGTGCAGCATCTGATGGGAGACGGCGATACCCGGTGGATCGAGCGCGGCGCCTACGACCTCACGGGTCAGTCGGATGCCGCGCAATCCGCCGAGGGCATTCCACGCGCCCGCGCACTCTACGGCCCGGTGACGGAGCAGCTGACGCAACCGGACTCCTTTGCCAGCCAGCTGAAGCGGCTCCTTGCCGTCCGGGAAGCCTATGGCTTTGCCGCCAGCCGGCAAGTGTTGATCCCCGATACGACGGCACTGGGACTTCTCGTGATGGTGCACGAGCTGCCCGACGGGCGCGGCACGCAGGTGACCGCGCTGAACTTTGGCGACACGGCGCTGGAAGAGGTGATCGTGCTGCCAAACGTCACGCCCGGCCCGGTGGTCGACATGATCGGCGAAACGATCGAAGGCGACCTTCAGGAAGACGGAGCGCTGACGATCAACCTCGAACCCTATGAGGGTCTGGCGCTTCGCATCGTGGGAACACTGCCCGTTCTGGCTTGACCGGGGTTGTGATTGATCCGACCGGTCTTAGAGAGCGCCGCGTCAATCGTGACGCACGGCGCTCTCGTCGCGGATGGTCCGTAACGGGAAGGCTTGACGGTCGAAGCCGACCCCGTCTTTCCCCGAGGCTTTCACGCGGTACAGGAACGTATCCGCATGCGCGATCATGCCGTCGAGTTCACTGTTGACCACAGCCCATACGCCACCGATGCTTGCGCGCACATCGACCAGGACATCCGCGTCTGTGCCAGGGTCGCGCAACGAGAACGGTGCGCGCATCGTGCCGACCATGCGGTTGGCGACGGTGACGCCCGTTTCCCTGTCGCCGGCGATGACGACGACGAACTCGTCCCCGCCCACCCGACTTACGAGATCATCGCCCCGGACGCACGACATCAACCGGTTGGCGGCTTCTTGAAGGACGGTGTCGCCGGCTGCATGGCCGTAGCGGTCGTTCACCTGCTTGAACCCATCAAGGTCGATCACCAGAACGGCATAGCCGGATGAAGAGCCCATCTGCGGGAAGCGCGCCTCAAGGCCACGCCGGTTCAACAGCCCGGTCAGGCTATCCGTCTGCGAATTGCGCTGCAGGCGCTCGATCTGGCGATGCTCCTCGGTAAAATCGATCGCCATACCCACGATCTTCAGCGGCCGGCCATCCGCGTCCCGCAACAGGCGACGATCACAACGCATCCACCGCTCTCCGGCAATGGTGTTCAACCTGTATTCGGCAACGTTCTGGTCGATCGTACCCTCGATCAAGGGCGTGAGGTCAGCGGCGGCCATATCCAGACGACTGATCTTGCCGAGATACGCCTCGAGGTCGAGCCGCGCGGCATCCGGGCCGTCGATGTAGTGCGCAAGACGATCGGATGTTTCAAAGGTTCGGGCGGGAATATCGAGCTGCCAGAACCCGCCTCTGACGGCTTCCAGTGCCAGTTCCAGCTGTGCCGCACGTTCGGCAAGCTGCCGCTCCGCATCCTTCGCCTGGGTAATGTCTTCCACCTGCGTGATGAACCGAACAACCTCTCCTTCGCCATCCCGCATGGCGGCGACGTGAATTCGAACATGAAGCGGCGCCTTATCCGGGCGAATGTAACGCTTTTCGATCGTGTAGCCGTCTCGCCGCCGCGCCAGGACTTCGTTGAAAAGGCGCACATCGGCTTCAAGATCGTCGGGATGGGTGAAATCTGCGAACGCGACGCCGTTGAGATTCTCGGGCGAGATGCCGATCATCCGGGAGAACGCCTTGTTCCCCCGCACGATACGACCCTGCGTATCCACAAGCGCCATGCCGATGGGCGCATGGCGAAAGGCGAAGTCGAACAAGGCAAGGCGGGATTCCGCATTTTCCTCCAACGCTTCCATCATGGCTCTTCGCTTCGCGGCTCGTATGGAAAACCTGCGCAGAAACGATACCGGGCGGAGAACAGAGTGCTGATCATGATCCATCAATGTCGAAACGTTCGATGACGGCATCGAGTTGCACGGGAAAAGGCACTGGCCCATCAGCTCCGCCCAAAACGGTTCCCAGCCGCTGCGCGCGCAGCCGCTCCGTCTTCTGTCGCCGCTCCTCATCTTGCCGGCGCTGCATTTCCTTAACGGCTTGCTTCGTCGCCGTAATATCACCCAAAGCACCAGCTCCGCGCGTACGCCGCTTCTTCATCATGTCGTCCATATCGACCTCCGTCGTCATGAGAAGATGGAGATTGGCCGCCGCCACAGGAATTCAAGTTATAAGAAGTCTAGACAGACGAATATTGCGCAGATTTGAAAATCAATATTCGAAGAATCGACATTTTATGAGATATTATCTCTATTCGAAAAAATGAATATTCAGATATTCCAATTTTTACTGGAATTCAAAACCCAATTTCTAGGGGTGAATACTTCACTGCGTTCTTTGCCTGTACAATCCAACGTAGCACCCGCGAGACGCGGTCTTCTGCGTCAAGGCTCGCAGACACCCTTTTAAGGTGTGATATGCCTTGTCGGCACAACGGCTCGGCGGAGAAGATCAGACGTCAACCGAAGACCATCCCAAGCCGGCAACGGGTCGGAAGCCTGGCTGCTGTCCATTCGCAAGACCTGACTGGCCGGCAGCGCCCGTCGTCAATGGCACGTCCGGTTCACGTTTCGATATAATCCGTCACGTTAAATGACTTTCCATTGCGGCCAACTCCGTTCATGGGATCATCAACGACTGTTGCGAACTGCGCGCAACGACCCACGACCTGAAGACATGACCATGAAAAAGCCGATCGCACTGGAAAGCATCGCCGAGAACACGCTGTTTCGGAAGGGCGATATCTTCGTTCTCTTCGGAGAGCTGTTTGGGCGCGGCTACGCGACGGGGCTTCTCGATCAGGTGCGCAAGGCCGGCATGCAGATCGTCGGCATCACGGTCGGTCGGCGTGACGAGAACAACGCGTTGCGACCTCTGACGCAGGAAGAGCTTTCGGCAGCCGAGGAACGTCTGGGCGGCAAGATCATCAATGTGCCGCTGATGGCGGGCTTCGATCTCGACGGCCCGGACGGCGGCCCGACGCCGACGGATCTTCTGGCCGAGATGACGCTCCAGACCTGGCAGGATGCCAAGATCGACTGGGACCACATCGAAACCTGCAAGACCATTGCGACGGACCGGTTCAAAACGGCGCTGGCGCAGGTCATGGCAACGCTCGACGGCATGATCCCCGATGGTCGCAACGTGTTCTTCGCGCATACGATGGCCGGCGGCATTCCGAAGGCGAAGGTTCTGCTCGTCGTCGCCAACAGGATCTACAAGGGCACCGGCGCCCGTCACATGTCGTCGCAGACCCTGCTCGACAGCGACATGGGCAAGCTGATTCTGCAGAATTTCGACGAAGTCTCGGCCAACACCTTCCGCCATCTCATCGACGCCAGCGCAGCCATCCGCACGCGGGTCGAGGCATCCGGCAGCGCAGTGCGCTACACGGCCTATGGCTATCACGGCACCGGAATTCTGATCGGTGACGAATATCGCTGGCAGACCTATACGAATTACACGCAGGGCTTCGCCAAGATGCGCCTGGAGGCCATCGCGTCCGAAGCCTGGGATGCAGGGGTGAAGGCGACCGTCTACAACTGCCCGGAAATTCGCACGAATTCCTCCGACGTCTTCACCGGCATCGAGCTTCCCCTGATCCCCCTTCTGCTCGCTCTCAAGAAAGAGAACGGCGGACGTTGGGCCGACGAACAGTGGGAAGCATGCGAGGCATTGCTTGCCGATGGTCGGACGGTCACGGATGTCCTGCGCCGGATCACTGAGCTTCAGGCAAGCGCCGTCATGGTGCCGTTCTACGACTTCAACGCCTGGCCGATGCCCAACAGCCAGGCTCAGGCGGATCTCACCATCGGCACGTCCAACGACATCACCGCGATGCACCGCGACGGCAAGGCCCTGATCAGCGACCTTCTGAGCACGCTGGTGGTCGAAGCAACCGGCCGGCTCATCTTCGGCGCGACATCGGCTCCTTCCGGTCCAGTGCGCTGGATCCACCACGATCTCGTCGCCCGCTGCCTGAATGCCGCGCATGGCGATACCGGGACCGTGCAGCAGACAACGCAGAGCCAGCCGGAGACGGAAAAGCTGAACAAGGTTGCTTGATCGAACCGGCAATGCCGACGTCTATCGCTCGGTTGAAGGCTGCGACGTTTCGTGTGCAGATCTGGCGATCATGGCCATGGTCTCGCTAAAAAGTGGCATCAGATATTTCGCCCCTGTCAGGGAGAGATGATCGCCGTCGCGGTAGAGGATGCCGCTTTCGGCGACGGGATGGCATCGTGTCTTGTCGCAGAGCGACACGAACGGATCGACGGTTGAGGATCCCGTTTCCCGAGCAACCTCGGAAAGCATGTCGCGAGCGAGCTTTTGGCGCTGCAGCGTGTAGGTGAGCGGCAAGCTCAGATCCCCGTTTTCCCCCGTCATTTTCGCCCGCGCCAGCGCCTCTGGCACCTTCACGCCCATTTCCGGAACGTCCTGCACGAGGATGACGCGCGTTCCCTGTTTCGTAAACGTCGCGATCGTCGCCTTGAGGCTGTCGCGGACTGGTGCCGACCAGTCGGGAAGAACGAGCGCTTCAGAGGCGTTGAAGAACACGCCCTCCTCCGGCAGTTCGGTGCGGTGGACATATTTCGGCCAGTAGCCGACCATGAAGACGTAAGGAAACCGCTGTTTTTCGATCAGGCTCATGATTGCAGCGTTGGTTTCCACGCATCGCGCGACGATATGATCCGGTCCGAAAACAGCCCCCGGAATGGGCGGGCACGAGGCCCGCCCGACAAAGAGACCCGAGATATCAGCCTTTCGTGCGGCCTCGCCGATGGCCGGCGCGATGGCAGCAGCGTGCGAATCGCCCCAGACGAGAAACTTTGGCGGGCCGGCAGACGGCGAGCCCAAGGGGCAGAGATCTCCATCCCGAATGGACTGCGGATGCAGGCCATCCCCATTGCTGTTCGCAAAGCACTTCGGCGCGAAGAACGGGCTCTGGTCATAGGTTGCCGAATAAACGGCATAGACATCCGCGGGCAGGCGCTGAGGCAGTCCATCATATCGTGTGACGACAAAGCCAAACGCGGCCGCTGCAGCCATGCTGCCCCCCATCAACGACAGGACCAGCCCGCGCGACGTGAAGACGGCGGCGTAGCGGGCAGGCTGCTCGATGAAGCGCCATGACAGGATGGCGCAGACGAAGGACAGAGCGACGACGATGAGGGTGTCGGCCAGCGTCAGACCATGCCCGGTCTCGTACCGGTAGAAGACGATGACCGGCCAGTGCCAGAGATACAGCGAGTAGGAGATGCGGCCGATGAAGACGGCGACGCCATTGGTCAGAAGACGAGCGGGGAACCAGCTTTGCGACCCTGCATGGATGACGAGAGCCGCACCAAGGACGGGAATGGCCGCGAAGGGCCCGGGAAACGGCGTGGAGTCGGAATAGAGAAAGATCGCAGCCAGAATGGCGGCAAGTCCGGCCATGCCGAGCCCCGCCGCCATTCGCGCGCTGTAGTCAGGGCGGGGAGCAAAGGCGAACAGCGCGCCGATCAGCAGTTCCCAGACGCGGAAATGCAGGAGGAAGAAGGCTTTCTCTGGCGAATGTGTGGTCGCCCACAGGCAGGCGACGAACGAGACCAGGATAAGACCGCCCGTGATGTGCAGGATGAACTTGCGGGCGAAGGTGAAGGCGAGAAACAGCGAGATTGGGAACAGAATGTAGAACTGCTCCTCCATGGACAGAGACCATGTGTGCAGCAGCGGCTTCATCTCGGCGGAAATATCGAAATAGCCGCTCTCCTGCCGGAAGAGAACATTGGCCGTGAAAAGCGCGGCCGCGCGCACGCTGTCGCCGAAGTAGCGGAACTCCTCCGGCATCAGCCGGAACCAGGCAATGACGGCCGTGACGGCCATCATCGTGAACAGGGCGGGAATGATCCGCCGGATCCGACGGATGTAGAAGGCGGAGAAGGAGAACGTGCCCGCGACGAGATCGGACAGGATGATCCTTGCCATGAAGTAGCCGGAGAGGACGAAGAACACATCCACCCCGACGAAGCCGCCGCCAAAGACAGACACATCGGCGTGGAAGAGAAGCACGGGCAGGATGGCGAGCGCCCGCAGCCCGTCGAGGTCGGGGCGATAGTCGAGATGCCTGGCACTCATTACACGTTCCGATCCGACCGACGTGGTCATGGTCTTATCCCCCGTCTCGGCGTCTGTGCGCTTCCTGCACAGAACGACGAAAAGAAACCGGCCCTGAACGAGCCCATCGTCATTTCGAGCCGCCCCATAGCCGCCCGGGCGCTTTGCTGTCGATCCCTGCTTACAAAAAACAGCATGACATCCTGATCTGTCCGAGGCGCATCCGTGTCCTATGTTGTGCGAGCATGACGGATGCCGATGGACATTCCCGCAGAGGGAAGAGCGGCAAAATGAGACTTTATCGTGGTGCCCCTGGAACGGCCCGCGACTTCATGGGTGAGGCCAAGATGGATACGGAAGAGCTGCAGGCACTGAGAGAAACCCATCGCCGCTGGCTCACCAAGCTCAAGATCCTCGACAAGCCTTGGCTGGTTCTGGGATCCGCGCCCCATCCGACGCTACCCCCTGACATCGTCGCACACTGCGCCCGCATGGACGTGAACAATGCGGGCAAGACCGCCAACATGCTTGGGCTCCCTGCAGCAGACGTCACCTTCCGCAAGCGCAAGAAGTCCTGGGAGGAACATCCCGACGTGCGCACGCGGGGACTTTTGTGGCTGCACACGCGCCCACTCTGGGTCATGCGACTGAAATTGCTGATGAAACCCAGCGTTCGCTATCACAGCCTCATGCGGGCGACGAAGGAGGAGCGCGAGGCGATCGTCGAGCACATGTGCGGCGGCCTGCCGGGAGATATCGGCGAGACCGGCCATGTCACGAACGGCGTCGCCGCGCTCTGTTACGCGCTCTTCGTGGGCGTTCCCTCGGTAACGCTGGCCGGATTCTCGCTCACGGTCATGGGCCATTCCTATAACGAGAAGGGCAGCACCCGGCGACAGATCGCCGAAGACACCTATGTGCTGTCGAAACTCCGGGAACGCCCCGATGTCTTCACGACGGAACAGGGGCTGTCCGACTCCATCGGCATTCGGCACGTCTACGGCCTTCAGGATATTCTCGAAATACCAAGAGCTGACTGTTCGCGCTCGCTGACTGGAAGGCACTGATGTCGAAACTGACGTAGGGTTGCAGCTTATGCAAGCCGCTGATATCCAATCCAGACGGCCAAAACGAACCATGCCGCCCGGTAGAACCCCAAAAGGGGACCGACGGCATGCATGGGAATACGCCGCAGGATCGCCGGCATCGACCGGACGACACGTCCTGCAGCGTGATGGAAACGCACCTGAGGAATGAGAGAGATATGACCGAAATTGCCAATGTCTTCATCGGTTTCGATACCAAGGAAGTTGCCGCATATCACGTTCTTTGCCAGAGCATTTTGGAGAAGAGCTCCATCCCCGTCGCGTTCACGCCGATCGTGCTGAGCAATGTCAGCAACATCTTCACCCGCGAGCGCAATGCGCTGCAATCCACCGAGTTCTCGTTCTCGCGCTTTCTCGTGCCTTACCTCAGCAA
Source organism: Ferranicluibacter rubi (assembly GCF_011603255.1). Taxonomy (GTDB): domain Bacteria; phylum Pseudomonadota; class Alphaproteobacteria; order Rhizobiales; family Rhizobiaceae; genus Ferranicluibacter; species Ferranicluibacter rubi. Next base: position 448,360 of record NZ_JAANCM010000003.1, read on the forward strand.
CTTCGAGGGCTGGTCGCTCTTTGCCGATTGCGACATGCTGATGCGCACCGACATTGCCAAACTTTGGGAACTGAAGGACGACCGTTACGCAGCCATGTGCGTCAAGCACAACTATGTGCCGAAGGTCGAAACGAAGTTTCTCGGTCAGGTGCAGACGAAATATGAGAAGAAGAACTGGTCGAGCGTCATCCTGTTCAACAACGCCAAGTGCCGCAAACTGGATCTCGACTACGTCAACACGGCCACGGGCCTCGAGCTTCACCAGTTCAAGTGGCTGGAATCCGAGGAGCTGATCGGCGAACTGCCGCCGGCCTGGAACTGGCTGGTCAACGAGTACGAGCACAGCGAAGACGCCTCGCTGGTCCACTTCACCGATGGCGGCCCCTACTTCGAGGAATACAAGAACGACGACTATTCGGAAGAGTGGTTCGCCACGCGCGAGCGCATGCTTCACGTTCAGCAGCGTTGATCTTACTCGATACGGCAGGCTGCCCTTCGCGGCCTGCCGTATCAATGCACCGGCCGCCGGCCGCGATGCATGTCATTTCAGCACCCCCCTTAAAGATGGACCGCGATTGCTGTAGGGAGTGGCGCATGAGCCGCTCGATGGACGTAAGGTCGCAGCGCTGCAGGGTCCGCAAGGGGTCGAGATATGACGTCGAAAGTTTTGGAAGCCAGCGGTGGCGTGAAGCAGATCATCTGCATCAACTGGGGCACGAAGTACGGCCCACCCTTCATCAACCGGCTTTATGCCATGGTGGAGCGCAACATTACCCCGCCCTTCACCTTCACCTGTTTTACCGACAACCGTGAAGGCATCCGCCCGGAGGTCGACTGCGAGGATCTTCCCGAACTCGACGTCGTGATGCCGGTCAACTCGCGTGGAATCTGGCCGAAGGCGCGGCTGTGGAGCAAGACGCTCGGAAATCTCAAGGGCGCCGTGCTGTTCCTCGATCTCGATCTGGTGATCGTGTCGTCCCTCGACGATTTTTTCACGGTTGGGGGACCGGACGATATCGTCATGGCGAAGAACCAGACCACGCCGTTCGAGCGACTGGGACAGACCTCCCTGTTTCGCTATCCCGTCGGCAAGCTGTTGCCTATCCAGGAGAAGTTCCGCGCCAATCCGCAGAAGGTGGCCGATGAATATCGCTACGAACAGCGTTTCGTCACCAAGAACGCGCCCGGCGGCGTTAAATTCTTCCCGAGACGGTGGGTCCTGCATTTTCGCCAGGACTGCCGGCGACCGTTCCCGCTGAATTACGCCCTACCGCCGAAACTGCCGAAGTCGGCCCGTGTCGTGATCTTTCCGCGCGGCCTGCTTCCCCAGCACGCCTTCGAAGGCAAGTATGGCGAGAAGCAACCGGTGATGAAGCCGGCGGCCTATTTCAAGGCGGTTGTGACAGGCAAGATACGCCGTCACACGCTCTTCAGCGACCTGCGGCACTACATCAAGCCCGCCCTCTGGGTCGGCGACCATTGGCGGGAATAGGCATCTCGCGACCGCTTGATTGCTCAGATCTGCCGCTTCACGCTCACGACCGGGCCGCGCGAACCTGGGTTCTGCCGATCTGACAGAGCCTGGGCGACGATCGCCCCGATGCGCTTGGTCTCATTCAGCGGCTCGTAGGTATAGGGTGCCAGCTCTCCCGCGAAGGCCTTGGTCAGCTTCAAGGTCTCGCGAAGGTCGCGATGATAGGTCTCGAATTTCGAGAGCCGCTCGCCGGGAACGGGCGTGAGGTCGAGTGTGTAGACGGGCTTTCCCGTCACCAGCGCCTCGCAGGGCATGGTAATCGAATCTTTCCCGATCAGAAACGCATCCGCAGCGGCCATGAACTCAAGGTAAGGATTATCGCCCGTCCGGTCCCAGACGGCGACGTTGGCAGACCGCAGCCTCAAAGCCGCCTGCAGCGTTTCATCGCTCGATCTTCGGGAGACGGAAATCACGATCTTCCATCCCGCAGCTTCCAGACCGCGCACGGCATCCTGAATCGCCAGATGGCACCGGTCATCATAGACATAAGCGCCGTTGGAGCCGCCAAGAAAGACGGCGGCCACCCGGTCTTGGGGCGCCGCATACTTCGTCCTGCTACCGGCATGTGCCGCCAGTCTTTCGGGTGTGATCTGATGCGGAACACCGACCATCTTGTGCACATGGTCGATGCCATCAAGCTCCGGCACCCAGTCGTGCCGCGACACGAAGACGAGATCGTAGCCATCGACACGCGGGCGCTGCAGGTGCACGGCGAGCGGCCGACCGCCAAAGGCGCTCTTGATGGCGAGCACGGGCTCTTCCGCCCGAAAGCCGCAGGATACCATGAAGGCAGGCTCGCTCTCGCGCACCGAGAAGAGGCGCGGACGAAACCATTTGCGCCAGCCTCGTGGCCGCGTCACGATCTTGACGGCGGGATCGGGATCGATCTCTTTGGCGATGCCGAGGCACTGCGTCAGCGTGCCCGCCTTCTCCTCCGTGACGGCCCAAGCCTTCGGCGCGGGGTGCGAGCTTTGGGGGCTCTCAGGATGCTCGGTCATGCGTCCGCTCCGACCGGATCGCGGACGACCCGAGATCGATCTTGTTCTGTTCGATGAAGGCGACCATGCTGCGGTCCTCGACCACGTCATGCTCGATATAGCGCGCGGTCTCCGCGACCTTGCGGATGTACTTCTCCGTGGTGTCGTCGAACGACCAGCCGCGCGCCACCTTCTCGGAAAGCTCCTCTGCCGACTTCAGGTAATAGTGATTGAGCTGGAGGTACTCGGCCGAGTAGAACGCCTCCGCCTTTCGGTCCCGCACGGAAGAGACGACACCGGCATCGTTGGATGTCCGATCGCCGAACTCTTTCGTGCGGAAGCGGTGCACGCTGACGCCGGTTACGCGCGTGGGATCGACGATACACTTGAAATTGCTGGCATTCGCATCCTCCCGCTCCGGGTGGGCGACCCGCGCTGTATAGCTGAGGCAGACCGGCCCTTTCGGCCGGGCCCGGTGCCCACCATGCCCAAACATGTGCCAGGGCAGGGAAATGTTCGGAAACCCCTTGGCGTGCCGCAATGCGTCTTCCAGCGTGCCATCCCGCCGCGGAAGGAGGAATTCGTCGACATCGATGAAGGCCATCCAGTCGTAGCGCCCGCCGAAGTTAAGCAGCGCATGTGCGAAGGCGATGGCCTGACCGTTCAGCACCACCGACGTACCCTCGTCGCGCATGCGCATGATCCAGGGAACGATCGTCAGGGCCTTCGCGGACAACAGCGAGCGCAGAATGTCCATCGTACCGTCCGTCGAGCCATCATCGTAGATATGAAAGTGCCGAACGCCGATCGCCCTGTGAAAGCGGACCCACTCCTCGATATAAGGTGCCTCGTTCTTGACGCAGGCCATGATGGCGATACCGTGCCGATCGGCCTGCGACACCGGCGGCACGATGACGAGTTCCCGCGTGAAACTCCGTTTGCTCTTCCATCCGAACATATTGTAAGAACCCGATAACAACAGGACCGGGCCGGGCCCGTTCACATGGCCTTACTATCATCCCTGGCCGTGATTCAACAGCGTCCGTTCCGATGAACACGGTTTCACCGGATATCGTCTGAAAGTGGCATATCTTATGGATTTTCCCGGGGATCATGACGTACAGCCGGTGGCCGCAACGACATCGGGCCTGACATCCGAACAGGCGTGGAAAGCGTTCTTCTCCCGGTTTCCGTACATCATCCTTGTCGCCAACAGCGAACAGGTCGATGTCGCCGCGCTCCAGAAAGCCTATCCGGCAGACTCCCTCTTCGTTTTCTTCAACAAGGCTTACAAAGTTCTCCGGCAACCGTTCGCCGGCCATTGCATGCTCGTGTCACGCGCACAGCCGCGTGGCGCGAACATCGTCTACCGCGGAGAGGTCGAGCGGGTTCTCGGGCTCTTTGCGCCTTCGACGTTCTGCGGCATCACCAATATTCGCCTTGCCGATACCGAGACGCCGAACACGCAGGCCGATTACGGTGGGGCTGCCACCGGTCATCTGGATCTGACGGAACTTTGCCGGGAGATCTATCCCCCCGACAAGCTCCCGACCTCCGGCTTCGCACTCGCATACTGGCTTCTGGAACAACGCGTTCCGGTCAAGGTCGTGCTCGCGGGCTTCTCCGCCAAGAGAAGCGAGACATGGCGCGTCGTGGCGGTGCACGACTGGACGTTCGAGCAGGTGTGCCTGAAGGTCTTTGCGCAGGCCGGTAAACTCTCGCTCCATGAGGCCGACCTCACCAATCCCTATGCAAAGCTCGCTGCGCGTTTTCCGGAAATCCCGCCAAGCGATATTTCCTTCACCGTTGCCGATGTTCTCTCGCAACGCCTTGGGAATACCGATGCGCAGGTGGACAAACTCATCTCCCTGACCGGTGTGTTGAAGTCGGCCGACCTTTTCCTGCGCAATCTCCGCCCCAAGTTCCTGAAGAAGCGGTGACGCACCTGTCCGTGGCAAGCAGCATGAAGGCGCTTCGATGACGAACGTAAAAAGGTGGCTCACCCAGACGCGCCAGCGCCTCCACAGGTCGCTAAAGTTCCGGCTGAGCCGCCCCCTGCCGCCGGCCTGCACCCATGTCTTCACGGGTCCCGTCGTCGTCGTCGGGTCCGCGCCGGTCATCCACAAGCCGGATGGTTGGAACGGTGATTTCAGCGTCATCACGATCAACGGGTCACAATCCGCCATTCGCGCCTGGGGGGTGGATGTGCCCGATATCACATTCATGATGTTCAATCAGGTCGAGGGCACGACCACGAACGCCCAGGAGGTCCGCCGTGTGCTGTCGGGGCAGCGGACCCGCAGCCTCTACGTTCTCCTCTGGCGCAAGAACGCGCGGCAGCGGCTGGTGCAGGGCCTGAAGGCTTTCAACTACGGCTATGACGACCTCGTCATCGTCGATCGCTACGAGCGCATGGCACTGCTCAAGCGCATGACCGGGCGCAATAACACGGAAGTGCGGACCGAGGACAAATGCTCGAACGGGCTCAACGCCGTTCTCTTCGCCCTCCACCACGGCGCGCCGCAGGTCATCATCACGGGCATCAACCCGAATTCCACCGGGCACTCCTACAACCAGACCGGTCTCGCCCGCGCGCATGTGCAGATGGACAAGACCATCATCGAGCAGCTGCTCGCGGAAGGACGGCCCCTCTTTACTGCCGATCCGCAGGTGTCGCGCGACCTGAACATCCCGTTGTGGACGGGGGAAACCAAGGCGCCCGCTGTTTCGAAAACCTGACCGGAGGGGGTGCGACAAAAACGCCCCCATACTTGATTGACCGGCTCATCTTTATCCTTTAGCAACAGCGCATCGACCATAGACAGCCAATTGGTCGGGGCGTGGCGGGGGAGTGCATGCGGGAGGAAGACGGCTCGAGCAACCGTTTTTCGAAGGAATTCATACCCATGCGCCTCCTCAGATCAGCCGTATTGACTGCGGCCTTTGTCGCATCCGCCTGGACGGCCCTTTCCGTCGGCACGGCCGGCGCCACCGATTATCCCCTTGTCGTCAAAGACCTTTCCGGCCGCGAAATCACGATCCCGTCCGAGCCGAAGCGCATCGTCGTGCAGGACGGCCGTGATCTCTTCGCGCTGGCGCTGCTCGATCGTGCCGATCCCTTCGCGCGCGTCGTTGCTTGGAACAACATTCTCTCCCGTTCCGACCCGGCATCATGGGCGGTCTTCCAGAAGCAATGGCCGGAAAGCTCGGCAAAGCTGATCGATATGAAATTCGGCGACGAGGGCCAGGTCAACCTCGAACAGGTCGCTGCCACCAAGCCCGACCTGCTTGTGTTCCAGACCCGCGTGCGGCAGGCGCTCGACGATGCGGATCTCTTCAACCGGCTGGCAAAGCTCGGTATTCCGATCATCCTCATCGATACCGAACTTGAACCGACCGTCAACGCTCCGAAGACCGTCGACCTTCTCGGCAAGGTGCTGAACCGCGAGACGGAAGCCAAGGAATTCACCGATTTCTACGCCGAGCGCCTTGCGAAGGTGCAGGCCGGTTTTGCGGGTGCCGAAAAGCCGAAGGTCTTCGTGGAAGCCAAGGCCGGACAGAAGGGTCTCGACTCCTGCTGCTTCACGCATGGCGACGTCTACTGGGGCAAGATCGTCGCGGATGCCGGCGGCATCAACATCGGCACACAACTGGTCAAGGGCCGCACCGGAGACGTGACGACCGAAACACTGATCGCCGAGAAGCCGGATGTCTTCCTGATGACGGGCTCGCCGTTCTCGAACGAGGGTTCGGTATCGCCCGCCTTCGGCCTCAACGCCGACAAGGCGGCCATCGAGACATCGCTTCGCACACTGTCCGAGCGCAAGGGCTTCTCCTACATCAAGGCCGTCGAAGAAAACCGCGTCGTCGGCCTCTACCACCAGCTTTATGCCAGCGCCTGGAACATCTACGCCGTCGAATATCTCGCCAAGGCCTTCTATCCCGAACGCTTCGCCGATCTCGACCCGGATGCGGACCTTGCAACGATCATCGGAAGCTTCACGGGTCTTCCCAAGGGCCTGACGACGGTCTATGGGGCGAAAGCCGCGCCGGCCAAGTAAGCGGCTGCGGAAGACCAACATTGCCGACGGGCCGCCAAGCGGCCCGTCATCACGATAGACGATCCCTGTGTCGATAGACGCACGGATCGAAACGCGGCAGAGAAAGATTTGGCATTACCCCTGACGGAAACCGCAGCGCCGGAGAGCGCCGAGGCCCATTACGGCGCTTCGGTGACGCGACGTGTGCTGATCATCGCCGCGCTCCTCCTCGTGCTCGCCTGCGCCTTCATCGCAGATATCGCCATCGGCTCGGGAACGCTCTCGCTCGCCGACGTTGCGAACGTACTGCTGTCGCCCTCGACGGCGGATGCGAGCAGTCGGTTCGTCGTCTGGGAACTGCGCATGCCGATGACCTTGATGGCGCTGGTAACGGGGATCTCCCTGTCGCTCTCCGGCCTCCTCATGCAGACGATCCTCGACAACCCGCTGGCCGAACCCTTCACGCTCGGCGTCTCTTCAGCCGCGGGTTTCGGTGCGGCACTGTCGCTCGGCTTCTCCGTTTCGCTCACATCCGCCATGCCGTGGATGCCGCCTGAACTGCTGACGGCGGCAAATGCCTTCCTGTTCGGGCTTCTGGCAACAGGCCTCGTCCTTGCGCTCACGCGCGGCGGCACGAGCGTCCAGGCGATCACGCTTCTCGGCATTGCCCTCCACTTCGTCTTTTCCTCGCTCCTGTCGCTTGTCCAGTACATGGCGAGCGTCGATCAGCTGCAGAGCATCGTCTTCTGGCTGATGGGCTCCCTGCAGCGCGCGACCTGGCTAAAGGTGTCGATCGCGGGCGGGCTCTGTGCCATCGCGCTGCCCATCGTTCTTCTCAATGCCTGGGCGCTGACGACCATCCGCTCCTTCGGCGAAGAGGCCATCGTCTTCGGGGTGCGGGTCAGGGCACTGAGGATCGTCATGCTGACCATCTCGGCGCTGCTCGCCGGCGCCGTCACAGCCGTCGTCGGCATTATCGGGTTCATCGGGCTTATCGGCCCGCATGTCGCCAGACTGCTGGTGGGTGAGGATCATCGCTTCACGATCGCCGCAACGGTGGCGGTGGGCGGCGTCTTTGCCGTTCTCGCCTCGCTCGCGACCAAGGTGATCGTGCCGGGCGCGGTGCTGCCGCTCAGCATGGTGACGTCGCTGACCGGTCTGCCCTTCTTCATCTTCCTCGTTCTGCGTCAGTCGCGGAGCCCGAGCGCATGAGCTTCTCTGTCGAAAACTACAGCGTCACCATCGGCGCCCGCCGCGTGGTGCAAGACGTGTCCTTCGACGCCAAGCCCGGCCGTATACTGGCCGTTCTCGGACCGAACGGCGCCGGCAAATCGACATTGCTGAAAGGCTTTTGCAGCATGCGGCGCGGCGACGGCAGTGTTCGCCTCGATCATGCCGACCTCCTCGCCATGCGCCCGATCGATCGGGCGCGACTGGTCGGCTATGTCGCGCAGGATCTGGCCCAACTCGATGTCGCCCTGGATGTGTTTGAGTTGTTGCTTCTCGCCCAGAGCGGGGGACGACGCTCGTGGCGAGCCCCGCCCGAGGCGTTTCGCCGTGCGGAAGAGACGCTGGAGACGCTCGGCCTGTCGCGCTTTGCCCGCTGCCGCCCCAGCCAGCTTTCCGGCGGAGAGCGGCAGATGATCGGTCTCGCGCTTGCGCTCGTGCGCCGCCCGCGCCTGCTTCTGCTCGACGAGCCGACCTCCGCACTCGATCTCTCCAATCAGTTGCAGATCCTCGATGCCGTCGCCGAGCATACGCGCAGCCACGATGTGGTGACGCTCGCTGTCCTCCACGATCTCAATCTCGCCACCCGCTATGCCGATGAGGTTCTCCTGCTGAAGAACGGCCGTGTGCACACATCGGGTACGACGGAAGCGGTCATGGACCCGGCGACGATCTCGGACGTCTATGGCGTCGATTGTTATCCCCTGCCCGTGCCGGGAACGCGGTTCACCGCGCTGTATCCGGTTTCGCGAACGCCGCGGATGCAGCCGACAGCAAAATAGCGCCAATAAGCTTTTCCTCATAGATACGTGTGTCATCTGGCGCTCGCCGATCGTCACCTGCTATGCAGCCGGCGATCCGTCGCGTACCCATGCGCGCTCGATGCCGAAGGGATGTGGCCGATGCCGCAGGGAAAAACATTCGATGCCGGTTTCCGCGCGGAGCTGACGCAGCTCCTGACCTGGCGCCGCGATGTGCGCCAGTTCCGTACCGATCCACTTCCCGCAGGAACGGTCGAGCGCCTTGTCCAAGCGGCCGGTCTCGCACCCTCCGTCGGCCTCAGCCAGCCCTGGCGTTTCGTCTTCGTGGAGGATGTCGGGCGACGGGCAACGGTGCGTCACGTGTTCGAGACCTGCAACGCAACCGCACTTGCGGGCTATTCCGGTGAAAAGGCCGAGCAATATGCAAGATTGAAGCTGGCGGGCCTCGACGACGCGCCCTGCCAGTTCGCTGTCTTTTGCGATCGCTCGGTATTGCAGGGCCATGGGCTGGGGCGCCTTACCATGCCGGAAACGCTCGATTATTCGGTGGTGCTTGCGGTTCACACGCTGTGGCTTGCCGCCCGCGCCGAAGGGCTCGGGCTCGGCTGGCTGTCGATCCTCGATCCGGCCGGCGTCGTAGCCGTGCTCGACGTGCCCGAGAGTTGGCATTTCATCGGCTACTTCTGTCTCGGCTACCCCACCGCCGAGGACGACACACCGGCGCTGGAGCGGGCGGGCTGGGAGCAACGCTGCGACCCGGAAAGTGTGATCGTCAGGCGTTAGGCTGAAAATGCGGGACAGACGTTCGCAACGCGCATTCCCTCTGGCTGCGCGTTGCGATGGTCTCCGTGTGATCAGGCAGCCCGGCGCGAGGCTGGCTGGTACCGCGCCGCGGCGCTCTCTTCGCCCAAATCGAACTGTGCGAGAAGCGTGTTCAGCGCGGCCGCTTCGCCGGCAAGGCCGTGGCTTGCCGCGGTCTGCTCCTCGACCATAGCGGCATTCTGCTGGGTGCCCTGGTCCATGGTGTTGACGGCAGTATTGATCTCCTGAAGTCCGGTCGATTGCTCGCGGCTTGCCGTAACGATCGCTGCGATATGCGCGTTGATCTCCTGCACCTGACCGGCGATCGCCTGAAGCGACTGCCCGGTTTCGCCAACCAGCGACACGCCTGCGCGCACCTGTCCGCTCGAGGTGTTGATCAGCGCCTTGATTTCCTTGGCGGCCTTTGCAGAGCGCTGTGCCAGTTCGCGCACTTCCTGCGCCACCACCGCAAAGCCCTTGCCCGCCTCGCCGGCACGCGCCGCCTCGACGCCTGCGTTGAGGGCAAGCAGGTTCGTCTGGAAGGCGATGTCGTCGATCACGCCGATGATGTTGCCGATCTCGTTGGAGGATGTCTCGATCCCCTGCATGGCGCTGACGGCCTTGCCGACGATCTCGCCGGAGGTTTCCGCACCGGCACGGGCGCGAGCGACGAGCTGGCCGACTTCCTCGGCACGACGCGCACTGTCGCGCACCGTGGTGGTGATTTCTTCCAGCGCGGCCGCGGTTTCCTCGACGGAGGCGGCCTGCTGCTCCGTGCGACGGGCGAGATCGTCCGCGGCATGGCGAATCTCGCTCGCACCGGCATCGATGGCGCGGGCATTGCTGCCCACGGCTCGCATCGCATCATGCAGCTTTGAGACGGCATGGTTGAAGTCGGCGCGGAGCCGGTCGAGATGGAGGACGAAGGGCGTGGAGATGCGATAACCGAGGTCACCGTCCGCAAGCCGGCCGAGCCCTGTGGCAAGCGCCTCGACGGCGTGCTGGATGTCCGCGGTCTCCTGGGCCTTCGTGGCCTCCCGCTCGCGCTGCTCGCGCGCCGATAGCGAACGCCCGCTTTCGGCTTCGGTTTCCAGGCGCGCCCGGTCGATGGCATTGGTGCGGAACACGGCGACGGCAGCAGCCATGGAACCGATCTGGTCGCGGCGCTCCTGTCCCGGAATGTCGGTCTTCAGATCGCCCGATGCCAGCTCTTCCATGGCGCGGGTCATGTCGGTGACCGGACGGATGACGAGGCGGCTGAGAAGGCTCGCCAGGAAGACGATCATGGCGCCGACCGCAAGAAGCGTCGCGATGGTCGCGGCAATGCGGAAATGGTCGATGGCGGAATAAACCTGGTCGGCATCGACGGCAAAGCCGACATACCATTCGACCGTGGGAAGGCCGGCGACGGGCACGAAGCTCACGAGCATCGGCTTGCCGTTCGCTTCCGTCTCCATGATACCGCTGCCGATCGTGGGTGTCGCAGCCGGAAAGGCATCGGCAAGCGTCTTCGTCACCAGCTTGGCATCGGGATGCACGAGGATCTGGCCCGACTTGTTGACGAGGAAGGCGAAACCGCCAGCTCCGGCATCGATCGACTGGATCATCGAGACCAGCGTCTTCAGCGAGAAGTCGCTGCCGGCAACGCCGGTCAGCGCACCGTTCTTCATCACGGGCACAGCCGCACTGATGATCAGATCGCCGGTGGAAGCGTCGAAATAGGGGTCCGTGAGAACATCGCCCTTCGCCTTCACCGCATCCTGATACCAGGGACGCTGGCGCGGATCGTAACCGGCCGGCAGGTTCGTCACCGGCCATGTGGTAAAGGTGCCTGCCTCGTCGCCGATATAGGTGCTCATGAACTCCTTGACGAGAACATCGTTTTTCAGGACGGCGAGAAGAGCGGTCTTATCAGGGGCATTGGCGGCGGCATCGGCCACCATCGCCGTCAGGGTGACGCGGCCGTTCAGCCAGTTCGCCACGCTCTGTGCGGCCTGCTTTCCAGAGAAGGCGATATTCTCTTCGACGGCATGCGTCGTCGTGCTCCGCTGCAGCGTGTCGATGTAGAAGGAGAAGCCGGCAAAGGCGGCGGCAACGACGACCGACGCGGCCACCAGAATGCGCGTCATCAAATTGGATGTCTTGGGCACAGGGTTTTTCCTAGATCGTCGGGCGCAATCGCGAGGTAGGGTTGTCGGCCAGCTGGGCGGCCACCGTTACCTGTCGGCGTGCCGACAGGTAACGGGAGCGTATCGCGGTGAATGTGGAACATGCCGTTTTCGGCGAACGCAGGCACGCGTCATGCGGCCAGACAAGAGACGCGGTTGCTCTTCATCGATGGAAACTACCGGCGCTAGATTAAGTGGCCGTTAAAGTTCCCCTCCATGTTCAAGGGTATCTCAAACGCCATTAGACCTGATGTCTAAGGCAACCTTGGCGCCCACGGGGTTTTGCGGCAGAGGATCCGATATCCGTCCCGCGCGAACGCAAAGACCACAGCTTTGCCGATCCGGGATCCGGCTACGGTGACAATTGCGACAAGCTTCATGTATCGTCTTCTTCTAAGCCTTCGTCTCAGTGTAACCGACAGCGGCGACGCAACGCTGGTGCTGTGAACGCGCGGAACCAAGGCCTGTGCGCAGGGTTTGGCCAACATCATCATCCCCGAGGAGACATGCATATGACCTTCCGCCTTATCGGCATCCTTGCCGTTGGCCTGTCGCTCGCAGCCTGCACAACGGCCTCGACCGCGCTGGAGCCGATCCCCGGCAGCCTGATCTACAACGGCCAGCCGCGGACGAAGCTGACGAAATCGCCCATCGGCTCCACCTTCACGCACCGCTTCCTCGATCCGCGAGGCGACCGCTATCTGGAAACCTACCAGATTCAGGAAGACCGCAGCGTCAAGCTCATCGCCCGGCGCAAGCTCAATATCTTCGTTGGTTTGGGCAACGACCGGGATTACTGAGGCTTAGAAGGTTCCAAAGTCGTCGTCCGAGCGGCGGCATCCGACCCTCAGGCTGGGGCATCGGCGGTCGGCATGACTTCGGACACCTCCGGCCAACTTCAAGCAGACATGGCCGGCTGCGCCCGGGTGATGACCACGGGCACAGATTTGGCAGCCGGCGTGTTGCTCCGCGTGTCCCTATGCGACAGGGACAACAGTCCATTCGTCTCGGGGTAATAGGCTGCACAGCAGCCTTGCGGGACGTCGTAGGCGACGACCTTGAAGCCGCCTGCCCGCCGCTCGATGCCATCGGCGGCGACGGCGGCGAAATCGACGACCGTCCCCTCCGACACCTCGAGCGCCGCCATGTCCTTCTCGTTCATGAAGACCACCATCCGGTCTCCGGATATGCCGCGATACCGGTCGTTGTTGGAATAGATCGTCGTGTTGAACTGGTCGTGGCTGCGCAGCGTCATCAGCTGAAGGTGCGGCCGCTGTGGCGCATCTTCGTTCTGGTCCTTCAGGTCGGGATTAAACAGGAAGTTTGCCTTGCCCGTCGGCGTCGCCCAGCGCCGCTCGCTCGCGCCGTTCGGCAGGCGGAAGCCACCGGGCTTGCCGATGCGGATATTGTAGTCGCGGAACTGCTCGGGAAGCACCGCCTCGATCTTGTCGCGGATGCGGTCGTAATCGCCAACGAGGCCGTCCCAGTCGATCGATGCCCGATCCGCGACGGTGGCCTTGGCAAGGTTCGCGACGATCCAGGGCTCGGAGCGGCAATGCTCGCTCGCCGGCACTAGGCGTCCCGTAGAACCATGCACCATCGAGAAGCTGTCCTCGACCGTCACCGTCTGGGCCACGCCTTGCTGCAGATCGAGTTCGGTCCGGCCGAGCGCCGGGAGGATATAGGCCTGCTTGCCATGGATCAGGTGGCTGCGGTTAAGCTTCGTCGCGATATGCACCGTGAGCCCGATCTCAGGCACCTTCTCCGCGATCCGCTCGATATCCGGGATCGCACGGAAGAAATTGCCGCCGAGCGCCAGAAACGCATCGACGTCGCCGCGAAGGATCGCCTCGCAGCACTCAGCCGTATCGTGACCATGCTCGCGCGGGCTGACGAAGCCGAAGGCTGCGTCCAGTTGCGAGAGAAAATCCTCCGTCGGTGTCTTGTTGATCCCAACCGTGCGGTCGCCCTGAACATTCGAATGTCCGCGAATGGGGCACGCACCCGCGCCGAGACGGCCGATATTTCCGCGCAGGAACAACAGGTTGAGGATCTGCTGCAGGGCATCGCCGCCGTGCTTGTGCTGGGTGATGCCCATGCCCCAGCAGGCGATGACCCGCTCGGCCTTCATATAGATGTCTGCGGCCTGCTCGAGCTGCTCGCGGCGTAGCGCCGTGTAATGCTCGATCTCGTCCCAGCCAAGCTTGCGGATGAAGTCGGCAAAGGCGCCAAAGCCCGCCGTGTGCTCTTCCAGAAACGCGGTATCGAGGATCCGCTTGCCCCCGGACGCGAGCGCCGCATCGTCGGCCGCGATCACCGCCTTGCAGATGCCCTGCATGGCCATGATGTCGCCGCCGGTGCGCAGCTGGAAATAGTTGGAGCTGATCGCCTGGCCCCTGCCCGTCAACATCTCGACCGGACTCTGCGGGTCGGTGAACCGCAGCAGCGCCCGCTCCTTCAGCGGGTTGAAGGTGACGATCGGCACGCCGCGCTTGGCCATGTCGTGCAGATAGGTCATCATCCGCGGGCTGTTCGTGCCGGGGTTCTGGCCGATGATGAAGAGCGCGTCGCAGTGTTCCCAGTCCTCCAGCGTCACCGTGCCCTTGCCGATGCCGATGCTTTCCGGCAGCGCGACCGTCGTCGTCGCGTGGCACATATCCGAGCAATCGGGGAAATTGTTCGTGCCGAGAAGCCGGCCGTGAAGCTGCCAGAGGAAAGCCGCCTCGTTCGAGGCTCGCCCGGATGTGTAGAACTCGACGCGCTTCGGATCGAGGTTGCGCAGCGTGCCCCCGATTTCGGCCAGTGCGACCGACCAGTCCACCGGTTGATAGGTGTCCGTTGCAGCGTCATAGCGCATCGGATGCGTGAGGCGGCCATGCGCCTCCAGCTCATGATCGCTCCAGGCCTTCAGGTCCTCGACCCGGTTTGCCGCGGAGAAATCCGGTCCTGTCCGCTTCTTCGTCGCCTCCCAGGCAACGGCCTTGGCACCGTTTTCGCAATATTCGGCGAAATGCGGCTTTTCCGGATCCGGCCAGGCGCAGCTCGGGCAATCGAAGCCGCCGGGCTTGTTCATCGACAAAAGCGCACGATTGCCCTTCAGGAGAATCTGCTGCTTGCTCAGATGCTGCTCGACCGCATTCAGTGCTCCCCACCCGCCTGCCGGTGGTTGTTGTGGCGCTGCCTTGCGTCCGTCAGCCATCTGTCTCTCCTCATTGTCCGCACGGAGAAATCCCGCCGAACTCTCATCGTCTCATGATGTTCACAGGTGCATAGCCACTTGCGCATATGCAACCTGAAGTCTGGTGCCGCATTTTGCATTCCCTCGCTCGATCGGCAACCGCCAATATTCGAAGGACAAGAGATACCGTCTGTCACATCTGTCATACGCATACCAAGCCTCCGAGATCTTGCTATTCAGATATGCGTTACCGTCGCCGGTGACCGGGAAGTCGCTTCTGCCTGTTGGTACCTCGGCGGACGTTTACTGTTTTTTACTATTCCCTGAGAGTCGGTTAAGCCGCCTGCTGCATGATCCAGCCACGTTGGAAATGGAGCATGACAATGATTGGCCGCTCATCGACGATGACAACCGTGATGAGACCCATTCAGTTCTAAAATTAGAATATCTTATATTTATTATATAGCTTTAAGATCTATTTCCGTAAAAAAGTGCCTTTACAGAATGCTCCGGCTCAGAACGACACGGCTGCGGATCCTGTGGAACAGGCTTATAGATCGCTTGCAGCACACAATGATCTGCCCGGCGTTTCCGCGATCGATCTGGCAATTTTCGTCGCTTCGCGCTCGGTTTCGCGAAAGAATGACGTGAGACTGGGGGTCAAACCCATGTGCCACAGCCCGGGAGTGCTACCGACAGGCTCGCCCGTCAGAGCGGACGTGCCGTAGCCGGTCGCAACGATCACCATGTCCGGCGTCAAGCGGGTCTCATCCTCAAGGATAACAGCGTCGCGTTCAAAGGAGCGTACGCCACGAACGACGGTGATCTGCCCGCTTCGGATCGCGGCCATCGCGCCGTCATCTACGGGAATGGCGATCTTGTCGTTGACGAGCCGTGTGGCGGCATCGTGTGAACCCTTGGGAAAGCCAAGCCGCGACAGATTGCCGAAAGCAAGATGCTGCGTCGCTGCGATCATGCGATCGACGAGCGGCGTCGGTAGCGCCTGCATGAGGGGAGACAGCCGATGGACCGCAAACCGAAACAGCCGCTTTGGAAGAATGGAGGGGCCGCGGCGCACGGAGAACCAGACGGGGCCGGTCTTTACCCGGCTGAGATGATTGAGGACGTCGAAGCCTGAATTTCCGCCACCAACGACAAGGACGGATCGCCCGGCATAGTCCTGAGCGTTCCCGAAATCGGCGGCATGCCGAACGTCGCCATCGTAGTGCTCCAGCCCATCCCATGCGGGAAGCTGCTTCTCCGTGTCACGTCCCACGGCCATGATGACATGCGCCGCGTGAAATTCGCCGGCCTCGGAAACGATCCTGAAAGAACCGCCGTCTTCACGCGTGACGGAGGACACCGTGACACCGTGCCGAATGTCGAAGGCGTGCTCCCGCGCGAACGCCTGCAGGTGTCGCACGACGGCATCGCGCTTCGGAAAGGCCCCGGCTCCCTTGGGGTAACGGGCGCCTGGAAGCGTTGAGAGATCGCGGTGGGTGTTGAGCGTCAATTGCGGGTGACGCCGCTGCCAGGAAACCCCGATCTCAGGCTCCTGCTCCAGGATGATGGCGGAGATCCCATGCTGCCGCATAACGTAGGCCGCCGTCAGGCCCGCCAGCCCCGCGCCGATGATCATCACATCATGGACATTTGTCGACAAAATCAGCTTCTTTCCTACGCTTTTCGAAGTCTAGGGATTGTGCGCGGCGGCGACAAGCTGGCAATGTCCGAAGCGGTTGGGTAAGCGCATATTTGCGAATGGCATGACCACCTTCTTAACCGCCTGATTGCCTTTCCGGAGCCAAGCTGAATGCCAAGCCTACGCAAGTGGATGGACGCGATTCTGGATGCGCGCCTTTCCAAGCTGCCCGCTGCCGACCTCGATGCACAGGCACGACTCGACCTTCTAAGAAAGCACGGCGATTTCTCGCTCGCCTATTCGACCTATGCCCAGCCCGATCTCCGGTATTTCGGTGATGCGGACGGTTACATCGCTTACGCAACCAAGATGGGGCACACTTTCGTGCTCGGCGATCCGGTTGCCGATCCGGCGCGTCGGGCCGACTATATCAGGCGTTTCGTTGCCGCCGCAAACGCACCCTGCTTCGTGCAGACCTCGCGCGAAACCGCGGCCGTCCTCGAAACGCTCGGCTATCGTATCAACCACATGGGCATCGATACCCGCCTGTCACTCGACACACATTCCTTCGCGGGCAAGCGGAACGAGACGATCCGCTATTCCGAGCGGTGGCTCCTGAAGAAGAATTACCGGCTGATCGAGTGCGACGGCAGCATAGCGGACGCGAAGAAGGTGCGGGAGATCTCGTCGAACTGGCGCAGCGGCCGCATTGTCAGCCGCCGGGAGATGCGTTTTCTCAACCGCCCCTTCAGCGTCGAACTCGCCCCGCATATGCGCCGGTTCCTCATCATCGATCCCGCCGGCCATCCGGTTGCCGTGCTCGATTTCGATCCGATCTTCCGGGCGGGCGACGTCGTCGGCTACACCGTCGCGTTCAAGCGCAAACTGACGGGAACGACGCCCCATGCCGAGATCGGCCTGACCAAGTTCGCGACCGACCGCTTTATCGCGGAGGGCCGAGAGGTTGTCACCTTTGGCCTGTCGCCGCTGGCGGCGATCACCGAGAGCGGCTTTCTCGAAAGCCGGATCTGGCGGAACCTGTTCGAACGCGCCTACCGCTCGAAGAGGATCAACGCCCGGATCTTTAACCTGCAAGGCCAAGCCGCCTTCAAGCGGCGCTTCCATGGCGAGGAGATCCCCACCTATATCGGCTTCAAGCGCCGCACGCCGCTCGAAATCCTTGCACTCCTGCGCCTGTTGAAAACGTTGTAGCGTCTCTTCCTACCAGAGAACATGCTCGACCGGTTGCACCGGCTTCGATCGCCCACCGGCACCGGAGAGATGTTCGAGATCGATCTGGATGGTTCGGCAGATCGAGGTAAGCGGCACGTCGTGTTCGCGGTTTTCAAACGGGTCCTGAAGATCGGCCCCGATACGGTCCATGGCGAGCAGCATGAAGCCGACGATGGTGGAGGCAAGCGGGGTATATATGGTCAGGCTGTCCACCAGGCCGACGGGCAGCAGGATGCAGAAGATGTGGACGAACAGCGTCGGATAGTAATCATATTCGCGCGGCAACGGCGTGTTCTTGATCCGCTCCATGCCGCCCTGCGCATTGCTCATGTCGACCAGAAGCGTCTCGATCTGCACATTGCGGATGGAGTCCGTCCAGCCGTTGCGGCGCGCCTCCGCCACCATGCCCGCTGTCCGGTTGAGAATGGCATTCGGCGCATTGCCCACACCTTGCAAAGACTGGATCTCGGCCTCGCCTAGAAACGGCCGGATCTCATCCGCGTTCGGCTGTCGGCGAAGATGGCATCGCAGCGCGTGCACATAGGCGATCTGGCGGCGCACGAGTTCGCGGCGGAACGCCTCGCTGCCGTCGCGACTTTCGATCAGATGCCAGACCTCGCGCCCGAAGGACCGCGACGCATTGACCATAGAGCCCCAGAGCGTGCGCGCCTCCCACCAGCGGTGATAGGCATTGTTGTTGCGGAAGCCGAGGAACAAAGCGAGTGCCGAGCCGAGCAGCGCCATCGGCAAGGTCGGAAGATCGAGCCAGGGATGCGGCAGATAGACGTAGGCCAGCGTGACGATGATGTCCCAGACGAACAGCAAGGCCAGCGGCCAGCCGATATAGCCGAGCATCTGGTGGAAACGAGCCGACTCCGGCAGAACCATTCGGGTGCTCCTTCGAGACTGCTGAACGTCAGCTTCTCTGCATATAAGGTGCAATGCAGCAAGTTCGAGTGCAGCGCACACCCTTTTTCGGGGGTTGGCAAATCGGCGCATTCAACATCGCGTCGGTCCCGATCAACGATCTACCGAAGTGACCTCGACGTCAGCGGGGGCAGACACCGATGTTCGAGCGGCAGACCCGAGGGCGATAAAGCCGTTCGTAGCCGCCTTCCCGGGCGCGGGTCGCCTGCTTGCGCTGGTGATCCAGCAGAGCCTGCGACGAGCTTGCCGGTCGTGGCGAAACATCCGTTGCGGGTTGCGGTGTCGAGCAACCCCAAAGCAGGGTAGCCATCCCCAGGAGGATCACCGCCTTTGGTGCGAGAGACCGTCGGCTCATTGCATTTCCTTCCTTATCGTCGTCTACCCCCGTAAGCTGGCGCTTCCGACACGGTGCGCGACGATGGCCATGATGCTGCCATTAAATGGCGCGATTTCGACCGCGTTTGATTAAAACTCTCTTAATCACGCCGCTCTACTTCTAACGCCTTCCGATGTGAATCGCAGCCGAACGGATTGCTCAGCGACGGTTCATATTGGCACATCTATTTTCCTGCCAGGGCTTGATGCTCACATATAAACGAGGAAGTTCAATGAAGAGATTTGGTCTCCTGCTGGCGTCGCTGTTCATCTCGTCCGCTGCCTACGCCGACGACATTTCCCTCGGCGTACCCGGCTATGGCGGTAGCGGTTGCCCGTCGGACAGCGTCTCCGCCACGATCAGCCCGGACGGCAAGGCGCTGAGCCTGCTGTTCGACAACTACATCGTCCAGGCCGGCGGTGATACGGGCAAGAACATGGACCGCAAGACCTGCAACGTGGCCATTCCGGTTCACGTGCCCCAGGGCCGCAGCGTTTCGGTTCTCGCTGTCGATTATCGCGGCTTCAACCAGCTGCCGCGTGGCGCCCGCTCGCAGTTCAACGTCGAATACTTCTTCGCGGGAACGCGCGGACCGACCTTCGTCAAGACGTTCTCCGGCCCCAGCGAACAGGACTACCTGATCTCCAACAAGATCGTTGCAGATTCCATGATCTGGTCGGCCTGCGGTGAAGACGTCAACCTGCGGACCAACTCCAGCATCCGCGTGAACACGACGCGCGGCCAGGAAGCCATGGCGACCGTCGATACGCAGGACGTAAAGGCCGCCATCGTCTATCAGCTGCAGTGGAAGACCTGCCGCTAACATGATCCGGCGCGGGTGGCAGGAGACTGCCGCCCGCGCTGATTGCTCTTCTTGCCCGCCTGCCTCCCTGCCCGTGAGAACCGTCCATGCGCCACAGCACATCGTTCGCCCTCTGTCTCCTGAGCATCGCGGCCACAACGCCCGGCCGGGCCGATGCCGCAGACGGATGCGCGGACGGGACGTTCTCCAGCGTCACCTCGCCTGACGGCAATGCGACCAGCGTGCTCTTCGACGACTTTTCGGCCACCGCCGGCGGTGGTGCCGGCACATCGCGCGCGACCAGCACCTGCCAGCTGAACATCCCGGTGACCCGAGCTGATGGCTTCAGCGTCTACGGCGTCGATTATCGCGGATTCGTAACGACGGAAGACGGACAGGCCGCGCAGATCGTCACCTTGCAGGACGGCCGCCAGGTTCTGAAGTACCAGGTTGCAGGACCACTGCAGGACGATGTCGCAACCGGCGGCAAGGTCGGCACGTCGGGCTCCGACACGCTCGGCCTGACGGTCGTCGTGGAAACGACGGCACCGATCGATCCCGACAATCCCGATGCCAGCCTGCTTCTCGACACGGTCGATATCACGCGCCTCGGCTTCACAACGCTCTCATCGGTCACGGCCTCGACGGACCAGCTGGCGCGCCAGCGACAGGCGATTGCCGCAGAGCTCATCGGCACGGCGCAAGGCCTTCTCGGTGAGGGCGAACGCTTCGATGCGGGCAGCGCGATCAGCCTCTTCGGATCGTCCAGCGCGGCGGCCGGCTTCAAGGGCCGGTGGGAAGCCGGAAGCGGCATCACCGTCCTCGGCGGCGCGGCGATCGTCAATCCCGACGACGACAACGTCTCGGTCGATACGCTGGCGCTGCTTGCAGGCGCCGTCCGTTACACGACGCCGCAGGCGACGTGGCGCGCCTTCGGCGAAGTCGGCCTCTGGGGCTCGCCGAACGTCACGGCGGATCTGTCGCGCCGCTATCTCAACGTCGACAATATCGTTTCCGCCGGCGGTACGGCCGATGGCTCGCTTCTCAGCTCCTACGGACGGATCGGCGCGGTTTTCGCGCCCGACCAGGCCAACGAGTTCGTGCTTTCGGCTCGCTTCACCAAGGCATGGCTCGACCTCGACGGCTACAGCGAGACGGCGACGGACAGAAACCTCTTCGCGGCCACCGTCCACGGGGGCACGTCGAGCGAGAACATCGTCAGCGCCGAACTTGCCTGGAGCCACCAGACCGAAGGCCGGCTGGACTACACGCTTTCCGGCGCCGTCGGCCGCATCTTCGCCGACGACAAGGCCGTTCGTGCTTCCGTCGATTGGGTCGGCGATGTCTCCGGCCGCGCTCGCGACCAGACCTTCGCCTCAGCCGGCAGCCGCATCGGCGTTCGGCTTGACGACGTCTGGCGCCTGGACACCTCAGTCGCCGCCACCTTCCGCCAGTACGACGATCCCGAGTGGAACGTCGGCGCGCAACTGAAGGCCGCGTTCTAGTCAAAGTCGGCCCGGCGATTCATGATCGCAGCACGCGCCCGCGTGCTCGCCGCTCTGTATGCGGCCCTCAACCCTGTGCGAAGGCCGTTCGTCACGTTTTCCCAGGCTTTGTGACCGACCAGACTACCGTCTCTTCAGCGCAAGCCGGGCGGTCAATCCCTGCCCATCAGGCAGCAGAAGGGACGCTCTTTCGGGTCAAGCGCTTCCGTTCGAAGAAAGCAAACAGTCGAACCCCATTTCCTCTATCGTATTATTTACCCATTTTTATATTATTTTCGTCATTTAAGATATTCTGCGCGAGCACCATAGCCAGTCCTCCCCCTGCCTGATGTTGTTCTCCCGTGCGTTGCTCAGTCGTCTGTCTCACACCCGCCCTCGGCAAGACATAAAATCAGCGAGCCCATGATGTCCTTCTTCAACAACCTCCAGATTCTCACAAAGATCGCCGCCACTCTCGGCATGTTGATCCTCATCGGTATGGGGGTCAGCTACTCCAGCTATGCGTCCCTCTCCAAGCTTGAGCAGACAGCGGCGATGACGGACCATACGTATAAGGTCATCGACGCGCTGAACGGCATCACCGCCAGCATGGTCGATCAGGAGACCGGCATGCGCGGATATCTCGTATCGGCCAACGAGGCATTCCTGGCGCCGCAGAAGGCCGGTGTTGCTGCCTATGCCGCCGATCTCAAGAACGTTCGAAGCTTGACGTCGGACAACCCTGCGCAGCAGAAGCGCCTGGATACGCTGGAAGCTTTCGTCGCAGACTGGCACGAGAAAGTCTCCAAGCCGGAACTCGCTTTCATGGCAAACCCGGCGACACGCGACCAGGCGCGCGCCATCGAGACCAACGGTAGCGGCAAGGCCGCGATGGATGGCATCCGTGCGACCGTCGCAGAAATGGTCGAGATCGAAGCCGGTCTGCTGGAGGTTCGCGCCGAGGCCGCCGAAGCGGCGGCGGCGTCCGGCCGCTTCAACAATATCGCCGGCGGTGCCGGCATGCTGCTGATCTCCGTTCTTGCCCTGATCGTTCTGAATATCGGTCTCGTTCGCCCCGTGCGCGGCATGAACGATGCCATGCGCCATCTTGCAGCGGGACGAACCGACATCGCGATCCCGGGCAGCGGACGCGCCGACGAAGTCGGCGAGATGTCCGGCGCCGTCGAGGTTTTCCGTCAGGCGGCCATCGTCAACCGCCAGCTGGAGCAGGACGCCGAAGCCGTCCGTCGGCAGGCCGAAGCCGACCGCGTTCGCCTGACGGCCGAAGCCGAAGCAGCCGCACAGCAGCGTCTGAACGAGGCCACCTCGGGCCTTGCCAGCGGCCTGAAGCGCTTGGCTGCCGGCGACCTCACCTTCCAACTGAACGAGCCGTTTTCACCCGATTTCGAGGCCCTGCGCCACGACCTCAACAATGCCGTGAGCCAGCTGGGCGAGACGCTTCGCTCCGTGGCGCAGGCTGCCGGTTCGATCGATGGCGGCTCGCAGGAGATCAGCCGCGGTGCCGACGACCTGTCCAAGCGCACGGAACAACAGGCCGCTTCGCTCGAAGAAACAGCAGCCGCCCTCGACCAGATCACGGCCAACGTCTCGAATTCCTCCAAGCGGGCCGACGAAGCACGCGCCGTTGCCGTGCAGGCCAATTCCAGCGCCAGCCAATCGGGCAAGGTGGTCGCCCAGGCTGTCGACGCCATGGGGAAGATCGAAGCGTCCTCGAACGAGGTCTCCAACATCATCGGCGTCATCGACGAGATCGCCTTCCAGACCAACCTGCTGGCGCTCAACGCCGGTGTCGAGGCGGCGCGCGCCGGCGATGCGGGCAAGGGCTTTGCCGTTGTCGCCCAGGAAGTGCGGGAACTGGCGCAGCGCTCCGCCAAGGCGGCAAAGGAAATCAAGGAGCTTATTCGCAATTCGTCCGTCGAAGTCCAGAACGGCGTTCAGCTGGTCAGCGAAACCGGCTTGGCTCTGCAGACGATCGAGGGCTACATCATCACGATCAACCAGCACATGGACTCCATCGCCACGTCCGCCCGGGAGCAGTCCGTCGGACTCAGCGAAGTCAACATCGCCGTCAACCAGATGGATCAGGTGACGCAGCAGAACGCCGCCATGGTCGAGGAAACCAGTGCCGCTGGCGTGACCCTAGCGAGTGAAAGCAACAATCTTCGCCACCTCATCGGGCAATTCGCTCTCGGTGACACCGGCACACAATCGTCGGCGCTGCGTCACGCGGCGGCAACCATGAAGGTCGCAAACACGCCACGATACGCCAGCGCACAGCCGGCTGCGCGTCCCCGCAAGGCTGCTGGGGCATCGGCCGGAAACACAGCAGTCAACGATGGATGGAGGGAATTCTGATGCACCATGCGGCGAACTCGGCAATGCTGGAAATTATAGCCTTCCGGCTCCACGACCAGGAGTTCTGCGTCCGGACCGTCACCATCCGCGAGATTCGCGGATGGGCGCCCGTGACGCCCATTCCCCAGGCTCCCTCGGAAGTCCTCGGTGTCATGAACCTTCGCGGCACGGTCATTCCCGTGATCAACCTCGCGCTCAAGCTCGGCATGTCCGGTGCCGAACCGACCGAGCGCAGCGCCATCGTCGTCACGGAAGTGCACGGCATGGTCATGGGGCTTCTCGTGGACCAGGTCTCGGATATCCTTATGGTCTCCGCGGACCTGCTCCAGCCGGTTCCAGACATCACGTCGTCCGGCGCATCGGCCTTTTCCGATGGCATCATCGTCCAGCCAAGCGGCATGATCTGCTTCCTGAACCTCGATCGTATGTTCAACAGAAGCGAAGCGGAATTGCTGCTCGCCGCGTAAGCGGGCTAGACGGTTTTTGTAAGGGGGGCGCCCTTTGCTGGAACGCCGCTCCGACTGTCGAAAGTCTGCAACACCTACAGGGTAAAGCCCACGTCCCGGCACACCTGTGCCGGGCGACCTAGCTGCAAATTTTTTTAAGTGTTATCAGCATGTTGGGATAACTGGGCATTCTGAAAGCACTCTTGGCTGTTCGGAAACCGTTTGCCTCGTGTAAGCCACTGAATTCATTGCAGCCTCGGAACCCTTCGATTGCCATTCCAGATCGCCTCCACGACGCCGACGACCGAAAGTCCCGTTATCGATGCGCGCAATCTCGTCAAGCGGTTCGACGGGATGACAGCGGTCGACGGGATGTCGCTGCGGCTGGCGCGCGGCGAGATGGTGGGGCTGATCGGACCGAACGGAGCGGGCAAGACGACGCTCTTCAACCTCATTGCGGGCACGCTGAAGCCGACATCGGGCGAAATCCGGATCGGCGGGCGCGACGCATCGCAGGACCGGCCGGAGCAGCGGATCGGGCTCGGCATCGGGCGGACATTCCAGATCCCCAAGCCTTTCCTCGAAATGACCGTGCTTGAGAATGTGCTCGCGGGCGCGCAGCGCCAGGATGGCGAGAAGCTGCTCGCCAATTTCCTGCGCTTTGCCCATGTCCGTCGACAGGAAAAGGCAGCAATCGAAAAGGCGCGCGCGCTGCTCGCTTTCGTCACCCTATCGGATCTCGAGCATCAGCCGGCGCGGGTTCTCTCCGGCGGGCAACGCAAGCTGCTGGAGCTGGCACGCATACTGATGGCGGATCCGACCGCCATTTTGCTCGACGAACCCGCAGCCGGCGTCAATCCGGCGCTGCTGGAGACCATCATCGAGCGCGTGACGCAGCTGAACGCCGAGGGCACCTCCATTCTTCTGATCGAGCACAACATGGACATGGTTTCGCGTCTCTGCTCACGGGTCGTCGCCATGGCGCTGGGCAAGCCGCTTGCCGAGGGCACGCCGGCCGAGGTCGCGCGCGATCCCGCCGTGATCGAGGCCTATCTCGGAGCAATGGCATGAGCCTCGTCCCCGCTTCGCCGGTCGGTCCGGCGCTCGATATTCATGCGCTCGTCGCCGGCTACGAGCCGGACCTGCCGATCGTCCGTGGCGTGGACCTTATCGTTCCCAAGGGCGATTTTCTCGTGCTACTCGGTCCGAACGGTGCCGGGAAATCCACCTTGGTGAAGGCGATCGCCGGCGTCGTACCGATCCATGCCGGGGCGGTGCTGCTGGGCGGACAGGATATCACCAGCGTTCCCTCCCATCGCAAGATCGCGCGCGGCCTCGCCTTCGTTCCGCAGACCGAGAACATCTTCGCAACGCTCTCCATCCACGAGAACCTGCAACTCGCCGCAGCCATCCTGCCGAAGCCGGATCGTGCCGGCAGAATTGACGGCCTCTATCGCCGCTTTCCGGACCTCGCCCGCCAACCCTCGCGGCTTGCCGGTGCGCTTTCCGGCGGACAGCGCCAGATGCTTGCCGTCGCCCGCGCCCTGATCGTCGATCCCTCCGTTCTCATTCTCGACGAGCCCTCCGCCGGCCTGTCGCCGAAGATCGTCGGGGAGGTCTTTGCCATGCTGCAGGATATCAACGCCGATGGCGTCACCATCGTGCTGGTGGAACAGAATGTGAAGGCGGCATTGGCGATTGCGCGGCGTGCGGTCGTTCTGGTCGAAGGGCGTATCCGGCATGAGGGTCCCGCGGACGGCCTGTTCGGCGATCCTCTGCTCGCCCGCCTCTACCTCGGCACATCCCACGCAGGGGAGGTCGCCGCGCCATGAACCCGCAATTTCTCATGGACGGCCTCATCGCGGGCGCGATGATCGGCCTCGGCGCCATCGGCGTGACGCTGACCTATTCCATTCTGCGCTTTGCCAACTTCGGCCATGGCGAACTGCTCTCCTGGGGGGCCTATCTCGCTCTCGCCGTCAGCGGCGGGCTCGGCCTGCTTTCGACCTCGTTGATGCGGCCGATCGGTCCGTTCTCCTTCGGCTGGTCGCTACCGCTCGCCGCAATCATCGCCATTCTTCTGACCGGTCTTCTGGCGCTCGCCGTGGATGCCGTTCTCTTCGGGCGGCTTCGGGCGCGCGGAAGTGCCGTCATCATCCTCGTCATGGCGAGTTTCGGCGCATCGCTTGCGCTCCGCAGTCTGCTCGAATTCCTCTTCACGTCGAAGCCTGCTTATTTCACCAAGGCCCTGCAGATCGCCATGCCCATGGGCGCGGGACTGCGGGCAACGCCGGACCAACTTCTCTCGCTCGGCATCGCCCTTCTCGCCGTGCTTGCCGTGCACCTTCTCATGACGCGAACGGATATCGGTCGCTCCATGCGGGCGGTCAGCGAAAATCCGGCGCTCGCCGGGATCGCGGGTGTCGATGTGCGCCGCGTCATTCGGGTGGTGTGGATGCTCGGCGCGGGGCTCGCCTGCCTTGCCGGCATCATGACCGGGCTGCTCGTACAGATTCGCCCCTATCTGGGTCACGACCTCCTGCTGCCGCTGTTTGCCGCCGCCATCCTGGGCGGCATCGGCAGCGTGCCCGGCGCCATGCTCGCCGGCCTCATCGTCGGCCTGTCGGAAGCCGCAGCGGTGCAACTGGTTGGTGCCGAATGGCGGGCGGCCGTCTCCTTCGTTATTCTGGTGGCGGTGCTCCTCTTCCGGCCGCGCGGTCTCTTCGGGAGACCGGCATGAGCCTCGATCTTCTCGCCTACGCCGCCTTCTTCCTGACGATGGCACTGACCTATGCCGTCATGTGCCTCGGGCTGAACCTGCAATGGGGCCAGACGGGCCTTTTCAATGTCGGCATCGCCGCATTCGTCGCGATCGGCGCCTATGTCTCCGCGCTCCTGACGACCCCACCCACACCGGACCGGTTCGGCGGCTTCGACATGCCGATCCTCGTCGGCTGGCTGGGGGGTGCGGCGGCGGCCGGCCTTGCCGCATGGCTCGTCGGCGCCCTCACGATACGGCTGCGATCCGATTACCTCGCCATCGCGACCTTCGGCGTGGCCGTCTGCGTGCAGCTCTGCGTGCTCAATCTGCAAGGCCTCACCGGCGGCGCTTTCGGTATCGGCTTCATTCCCCGCCCCTTCTCGCACCTTGCGGGCAATGTGCTTGCCTTCGGGCTTGCCAATCTGGCCTTGATGGCGGGCCTCGTGGCCGTCCTCTATCTCGCCCTCGAACATCTGGCGAAAAGCCCCTGGGGCCGTGTGCTCCGGGCGATCCGCGAAGATGAAACCGCTGCGCAGGCGCTTGGCAAGCGACCGATCCGCTTCCGACTGCAGGCCTTCACCATCGGCGGCGCCATCATGGGGCTTGCCGGCGCAGCGCAGGGTCATTTCATCGGCTTCATCGCGCCCGACAATTACCTGCCGGTTCTGACCTTTCAGGTCTGGGCCATGCTGATCGTCGGCGGCTCGGGCAACAATCGCGGCGCCATTCTCGGGGCCATCCTCGTCTGGGGGCTGTGGGCTCTCTCGGCCGCAGCCGTGTCGGCCTTCGTACCCCCGGAACAGCAGGCGCGCGCCGCAGCCTTACAGATCGTCGCGATCGGCGTCGGCCTGTGCGCCATCCTTCTTCTTCGGCCCCGCGGCATTCTGGGCGAGCGCAGCGCGCTCGGCCCCCGCGGAAAACACGGGCGCAGACCCGGGAGACGTCCAGATGACCGAGCGCCTTGACCGTATTCGCCTCACCCCGGAGCTGGAGATCAGCCGTCTTGTCTGCGGCCTCTGGCAGGTCGCCGATATCGAGAAGGACGGCACGACGATCGACCCGGACAAGGGCGCCGACGCCTTGCAGGACTATGCCCGTAACGGCTTCGACACATTCGACATGGCCGATCACTATGGCTCAGCCGAACTGATCACCGGCCGTCTCCTGTCGCGGTATCCGAACGAACCACGACCCGTCGCCTTCACGAAGTGGTGCCCGGAGCCTGGCCCCATGACACGCGATATCGTGCGGCGCGGCATCGAAGAGCGGCTGACCCGGCTCGGCGTCGAGCGCATCGACCTTCTCCAGTTCCACTGGTGGACGTTCGAGCACCCGGCCTGGCTGGATGCCCTGCACGAGATGCAGCGGCTCAAGGAAGAAGGCCTGATCAGCGCGCTGGGCTTGACGAATTTCGACGCAGGCCATCTGGCGCTGGCGCTGTCCGATGGCATCGAGATTGCCACCAATCAGGTTTCCTTTTCGCTGGTCGATCGCCGGGCCGCAGGTGCGCTGTCGGATCTCTGCGCAAAGCGCAGCGTCAAGCTGCTCGCCTACGGCACGCTGTGCGGCGGGTTTTTGTCCGAGAAATGGCTCGGCAAACCGGAACCGGATGCGATCCCCGACTGGAGCCGCTCGAAGTACAAGCGCTTCATCGACACAGCCGGCGGCTGGGCCGCATTCCAGGGCATCCTCGAAGCCGCATCGCAGATCGCCAAGCGGCATGGCGTGTCGCTGTCGAA
Organism: Ferranicluibacter rubi; assembly: GCF_011603255.1. Classification (GTDB taxonomy): domain Bacteria; phylum Pseudomonadota; class Alphaproteobacteria; order Rhizobiales; family Rhizobiaceae; genus Ferranicluibacter; species Ferranicluibacter rubi. Next base: position 476,832 of record NZ_JAANCM010000003.1, read on the forward strand.
CGTCGCCAGCCGCTGGGTTCTGGAACATCCGGCCGTTGCCGGCACCATCATCGGCGCACGGCTTGGGGAAAACGAGCATCGCGGCGACAATCTGAAGGTCTTCGGCTTCGCGCTCGATGCGCAGGACCATGCGGATCTCGATGCGGCTTTCGCCGCCACGCAGCCCATCCCCGGTGATTGCGGCGATGAGTATCGCAAACCGCCGTTCCTGACCGCATCTGGCGATCTCAGCCACCATCTGAGTGCCATTCCCTCGATCTACACCGCCGAGCCTGTGCCCGGCCGGCCGGGACGCAGCCGTGTTTCCTCCGGCAGTATCTGGGAGCCCATTGCCGGCTACAGCCGTGCCGTCCGCGTGGGCGATCGCATTCACGTCTCCGGCACGACAGCCACGCATGCGGCCGACCGCTGCGTCGCGCCGGGCGATGCGGGCGCGCAGGCCACCTACATCCTCGACAAGATCGCCGCATCGATCACCGCGCTCGGCGGGTCAATGGAGGATGTGGTGCGGACGCGGGTCTATCTGCGCGACGCCAGCCAGTGGGAGCCGGTCTCCCGCGCTCACGGCCGCGTGTTCGGCACTGTCCTGCCCGCCAACACGATGGTGGAGGCGGGCGATCTGATCGGCGATTACGCGGTCGAGATCGAGGCGGAGGCCATCTGCGACTGAACCGCGGACAGCAGCCTCAGGCGCGCTTGCGCCCGGGCAGTTTCGGCAGCAGCACCGTGAGCAGGCCGAGCAGCGGCAGATAGGAGCAGAGCCGGTAGACGAACTCGATGCCGTAGCGGTCGGCAAAGAGACCGAGGACGGCTGCGCCGATACCGCCGAACCCGAAGGCAAAGCCGAAGAACATGCCGGCGATCAGCCCTACCCTGCCCGGCACCAGTTCCTGCGCGAAGACCACGATGGCGGAAAATGCGGAGGAGAAGATGAAGCCGATGATGATGACCAGCGCCGAGGTCCAGAAGAGATCGGCATAGGGCAGTATCAGCGCGAAGGGGATGACGCCGAGGATTGAGAACCAGATGACGACGCGGGCGCCGAACCGATCGCCAATCGGCCCGCCGAAGAACACGCCGGCTGCGGACGCACCGAGGAACAGGAACAGCATGACCTGCGCATCCTGCACGCCGACACCGAATTTCTCGATCGCGAAGAAGGTGAAGTAGCTGGAGAGGCTGGCAAGATAGGCGTTCTTCGTCGCGGTGAGCACCGTCAGCACGGCCAGCGTCCACAGCACCTGATTGCGCGGCAGCGGCAGGGCACGATCGAGCATGGGCCGACCCGCCGTCGCGCGGCGGTGGCGCAGATACCATGTGCTGACGAAGGACAGCACGATGAAGCCGACGATCGCGATGATCGAGAACCAGCCGAGCGTCTGCTGCCCGCGCGGGATGACGACGAACGCCGCCAGCAGCGGCCCGATGGCCGTTCCGGCGTTGCCGCCGACCTGAAAGAAGGACTGTGCAAGCCCGTGCCGCCCGCCGGAGGCGAGCCGGGCAACGCGCGAGGCTTCCGGATGGAAGACGGCGGAACCGACGCCGATGAGGCAGGCGCCGATGACCAGCACCTCGAAACTATGCGCGAACGCCAGCGTGAACAGCCCGGCACAGGTGGCGAGCATCGCCGCCGGCAGCGAGAACGGCATGGGCCAACGGTCCGTCACCACCCCGACCACCGGCTGCAGCAGCGATGCCGTCACCTGGAATGCGAAGGTCAGAAGCCCGATCTGGACGAAATCCAGCGCATAGTTCGCCTTGATCAAAGGGTAGAGCGAGGTGAGCAGCGACTGCATGATGTCGTTGAGCATGTGGCAGAAGCTGGCCGCCGCGATAATCGAAAAGGCCATGGTGTCCGCCCGGACCCCGCCTGGTGTGGTTACGCTCGCCATGATGGACCTCTCCTGCCCGTTTCGGCGCGCAATGCGCCCGCTCGCTCCTCCTACAGGCCTTGACGCTGGCCTGCCTTTGCGCTCTGGTCCACTTCTTTCGTGAGTGGGCCAAATGCGTTTTACGGAATTTCCGACCATCGGTGTCGATCTCGATGAGCACCGCCAGAGCCTGAACCGGATCGATGCGGCGCAGGAGCCGCTCTATGCGATCGGCCGGAGCTACAAGGCCGGCATGCGCAGCCCCATGCACTCGCATCGAAAGACGCAGCTCTGGCACGCGCGCCGCGGTGTGGTCGTTGTCGGCACCAGCGACCGGCGATGGATGATACCGCCCGGCCACGGCCTCATCATTCCCGCCGGCCTGGAACACGCATCGGAGACGATGAGCCCGGTCGAGATGCTGTCGATCTACGTCGATACGCAGCTGGCATTCGTCGAGCGGCCGAAGGTGGTCAACGTCACCACACTCGCAGCGAACCTGATGGACGAACTGGTGCGCGATGCGCCGCCTTTTCCAAAGCCGCGGCGGCGGGAGCTGATCATGGATCTGTTGCTGGACGAGATGCAGCAATTGCCCGAAGTCCCGCTCGGTCTGCCCTTTCCGAACGACCCGCGGCTTGCCGCTGCCTGCCGGGCCTTTCTGGAGGCGCCGCGCGCGGTTGCGAGCATCGATGACTGGGCCGCAACGCTTGCCATGAGCCGCCGCAGTTTCACGCGCTTCTTCCGCACCCAGACCGGCGTCAGCTTCGTGACGTGGCGCCAGCAGGCCTGCCTTTTCGCCTCGCTGCCGCGGCTTGCCGCCGGGCACTCGATCACCAGCGTCGCGCTCGATGCGGGCTACGAGAACATCGCCGCCTTCACCACCATGTTCCGCCGAATGATGGGCAGCCCGCCGCGGCAATATCTCCTCTCGCGGTGAGCGAGCAGTTTGCGCAATCTGGCTGGCAATCTGCTCGGTTCGGCGGGAAATATGACAATCATCTGCCGTTTCCGTGAGCATTTGCGGTTGCTACCATCGTCCTCTGCAACGAGGAAACGCCCCATGTCCGCCCTGCCATCTGAAAAGGCCCTGATCCCCTTCGTCAGCGTCGAGAACATGATGCGCCTCGTGCATCATCTGGGCATCGAGCGCGTCCTTTTTGAACTGACGGACACGATCGAGGACGACTTCCGACGCTGGGAGGTCTTCGATAAAACCTCCCGGATCGCCTCGCATTCACGGGACGGCGTGATCGAGCTGATGCCGACCTCCGATGGCGAGATCTACGGCTTCAAATATGTGAACGGACACCCGAAGAATATGGCCGCGGGCCTCCAGACGGTGACCGCCTTCGGGCTCTTGGCCGATGTCGCGACGGGCTATCCCGTCCTGCTGACGGAAATGACGCTGCTGACGGCACTGCGCACCGCTGCGACCTCCGCCATGGCCGCACGGCATCTCGCCCCGGAGGGCACGCGGGTGATGGCCATGATCGGCAACGGCGCGCAGGCCGAGTTTCAGGCGCTGGCGATGAAGGCCGTCCTCGGCATCACGGAGATCCGGCTCTACGATATCGACAGCCGCGCGACCGAGAAGACCGTCCGCAATCTGACAGGCTCGGGCATCGTGCTGCACGCCTGTGAGAGCGCCGAACAGGCGATCGAAGGCGCTGGCATCATCACCACCTGCACGGCGGACAAGCAATATGCGACGATCCTGACCGACAACATGATCGGCAGCGGGGTCCACATCAACGCGATCGGCGGCGATTGTCCGGGAAAGACCGAGCTGCACCGGGATATCCTGCTGCGCGCCGATACCTTCGTCGAATATCCGCCGCAGACTCGTATCGAGGGCGAGATTCAGCAGATGGCGCCGGATTACCCGGTGACGGAGCTTTGGAAGGTCGTGCGCGGCGAAGCGCCCGGCCGGCGCGATGCGCGGCAGATCACGCTGTTCGACAGCGTCGGCTTTGCGGTGGAGGATTTCTCTGCGCTCCGCTATGTCCGCGCGGCGCTGGCGGGTACCGATTTCTTCCAGCAGATCGACATCATCGCAGATCCCGACGATCCACGCGATCTCTTCGGCATGCTCCAGCGCGCGGCGGCCTGAGCCGGCAGCGCGACAGGAGATCAGAAGAAGAAATCGCCCTTGTCGAGATGAGCGAGCTTCACGCCCTTGAGCAGGATGCTGTCGCCGCCTGTGGCATCGATCATCACATCGTTGCCGACCTGCCGGGCATGGTTCGCCATCAGGTCCTTGAAGCTGGTGATCGCCTTCACGCCGGTCAGGTCGAGAATATCGTGGGCTTTGCCGCTGGCGACAAAATCCGTGATGACGTCGCGGCCGTCGCCGGTGGCGAACACGAACTGGTCGATGCCGGCACCGCCCGTCAGCGTATCCGCGCCGCCATGGCCCCAGATCATATCGTTGCCGGCCTTGCCGTCGATCCGGTTGTCGGCACCATTGCCGTGGATCTGGTTCGCCAGCGCATTGCCGGTCGCGTTCACCGCCGCCGTCCCGCCCAGCGTGAGGAACTCAAAATTGTCGGCCAGCGCGTAGCTGACGCTGGAGATGACGAGATCGTTGCCGGCATTCTTGGCTTCGACCAGCAGAGTGCGCGCGTTGTCGATGACATACGTGTCGTGGCCCGCACCACCCGCGACCTTGCCCATGACGGTACCGCCACGACCATCGAAATAGTCGTTGCCGCCGCCCAGGAGCACATCGCCCTTGATCGTGCCGCCGTTCGTCAGCGACTGCTGGCCATCGCCGCCCTTGAACGCAAGACCGGACACCGCGGAAAGAACGCCGCTATTGTTGAAGCTGGCGTGATCCGCCTTGGTGAAATCGACAGCGCTGCCCTTGGAGGCGGAAATCGTGCCACTATTGGCGCCGCGCGCCGCGTCACCGACGACGGCGATCCCGATGGCACCGCTCATCGTGCCCAGATTGTTGACGATCACGCCACTGGCGGTGACGTTGACAGCCGTGCCACCGACCGCGATCGTCTTGCTGTTCGTCACGGTGCCGTTCGCGCCGGAAAGCGCGACACCATCGACGCTTGCCTGCAGAGCCCCGGAGTTCGTGACGACGGCATTCTTGCCCTTTGCGACGATAGCGCTGGCGCCGCTGCCGACCGTGCCGTTATTGGTGATGATCTCTGAGACACCGCTTGCCACGATGCCATTGCCGCGCGCGCCGATCGATCCATTGTTGGTCACGGTCGAGGCCATTCCGTCAATCACAATGCCGGCGGCAGTGGCAGACGAGATGTCCTTGTTGTTCGTCATGGCCACGCGGTCGCCGGAAAGCTTCACGGCATCCGTCTGTCCGGCCATCCGGCCGTTGTTGACGACCATGGCCGCGGCACCCGCCACAGAGACAGCGCTGCCGGCCGCCGACGAAATCGTGCCCTCGTTGGCGACATTCGCTTTGCTGCCGATCACGTTGACGCCGGCCTGCTTGCCGGAAATACCACCGCGATTGACGATATCCATGCCGACAGCCGTCGCCGATATGCCGAAGGCCCCCGCGACGATCGATCCGGTCTCCGAGACGACGACGGACCCCTTGAGCTCTCCCGCATTGGCCGCGCCGAACGTCACGCCGGACACACCGGCCGAGATCGTCCCATCAACCACGACGGCGCGCTCCTTTGCGAGACCGGACGCAACGATGCCGCTTTCGGTAACCGAAATGGTCACGTCTTTGACGAGCACCAGCGTGGTGTCGGCTTCGGTGAAGCTGACACTGGTCTTCGTGTTGTTCGTAAGGAACGTCATGGCCATGGGCGGCACGCTATCACTGCTGTGGGTTGATTGCCTCTTACACGATAAGCATGCGGAAATCGACTAGCGATACACCCGACTGGCCTCTGATGCCGTCGGTTCTGCGATAAATACGCAACATGCTTAACGCACGAAGGACCCTCTCTTAGCCAAACGCTGACGTCGAGGGGAACTTACGACTCGCGGACGTCTTTACGCGGTATGAGAGTTCGCACTGGAAACCAATCCGTCATCGTGGTCGTCGTCGTGTCGGTCGTCTGCATCCTGTTCGTCTACGCCGCTTCAACGCGTGTCGAGGATGCGTCGGGCCGGGTCGATCCGAAGGCGAGCATGCTGGCACCCGGCAAGAGCTAAAAGAGGCAGAGATAACATGGCGTTGAACCGAACAGCCCTGAGCATCGCCATCCTTGTTGTCACTGTGATCGCGATCGGCTGGTTGATCATGAGCCCATCGCAGAATGACCCGGCCGGAGGGACAGCCGGCACGCCATCCGCTCAGAGCCCGACGACACCGAACAATCCCGGGCCGACCACAGGCGCGCAGTAGCGCATCGTCATTCCCATGGGCCCATGGGCGACATTTCTCAAGCCGAGCGGCTCACGAGGTGGTGTCCGTAATCCATAAAGCAGACACGGTGAACCGTCGCCATCCTGCCGTATATCCCGACAGTGATTCGCGACGGAGGATGCTTCCGCGGTGCTTTTGGAAACTTCAGTCGGCACGAAACGTATCGGCCAAGCCACGGAAACACCAAAAACGGTCAACTGCAGCGCACAAATAGGAAAGTGTTAGCGAAGATTAACTGTACGTTAACCATGCGAGCGAGAAATGAGGTGGAAGAACCCTGATTCCATCACTGGATGCACGCCGCCCATGTTTCATACAGCTCTCGCAATTGCAGGAAGAACCGCCATGCAGGGCGCGTTTCTGGCCTTGGGCGCCTCGGCACTTTCCGGTTGCACGCAGACGGGCGGCCTGAAACTGACCTCGGCGCCGACCGAAGTCGCGGCCGAAAAGGCGCTGGCTTTTCCGCCGCCCGGCGGCCCGGCGATCGTCAGCGTGATCGAGCGCAACTTCTCCAACGCCGTCCAGCAGGACATCATCCTGAGCACCGATGCCCGTAGTCGCGGCCAGAATTACATTCAGGTGCGCTATTTCGGCCCCGCGTCCACGCCGTTCGCCGGCGCGTCGCGCCTGTCGACCGGGCTGATGACAACGGCCCAGGCTGTGGGCGAGATGCGGTCGGAGTTCCCGACCATCCGCATGAGCATTTCCCCGAGCTTCGTTCAGAACAATTACGGCGCTTTCGCCTATGCTTACGGGACCAATCCAGGTTCCGGCGATGCATGCCTCTACGGTTGGCAGCAAATCAAGGCACCTGATAATTACGTGCGCACGTTCCACTATCTCGGCAGAATCCAGACCCGCGTCCGCTTCTGCCAGACCGGTGCGTCTCGCGACGAACTGCTGTCGATGATGTACCATTATACGCTGACAGGCGCCTTCGACAGCGTCGGTTGGAATCCCTATGGCAACGTTCCGCCTCTCGACCCCACGGTCGGGCAGCTTGGCCGGCCGATCTATGCTGCAGGCGCCGGCGCCCGGCTTCAGCCCCCGACACCCGCACCTGTCGCTCCGGTCCGCCCGGCCATTCGGAGCCTCGAGAGCCAGAACACGCGACCTGCGGCCCCGCGCGTCGAGACCGTCAGGCCGATCGTTCCCGCCGTCGCCATCCCCGCGCCGAACATGGTCACGCGCTCGCCTCTGGCAAGGACGGGCCAGCCCACCGGGGCTGATATCGAACCACAGACGCTGCCGGGCCCCTCGCGCCTGCCGGGTCCGACCACGACACCCGCGACGGCGCCTGCACCCGGATCACAAACCCCGCAGGCACCGAGACCGACGAGCCAGTTGCAGCAGCAGGGCCTGACCCGCGTATCGAGCGCTTCCCCGTTGCCGGCCCGACCCATCATTCCGGCCGTTCCCTGCACGATCTCCCCCACCAGCTCCTGTGCGGGAGACATGTAAACCATGAGCCATATCCAGCTGCATTCGGGACAAGGAAACTAGGATCATGGTCAAGGCGCTCATCGTCATTGCATGGATCTGCATGTCGATCGTCATCGTGGCGATCACGACGCTGCCGGTCAGCCTCCAGACGCATCTGGTTGCCGCCTTCCTCTGCATGGCGCTGCTTGCCGTGCTGAAGGTGCTGAAGGCGGAAGGCAACTGGCGCCTGATCGGGCTCGGCTTCGGCACGGCCATCGTTCTGCGCTATGTCTACTGGCGCACCACCAGCACGCTGCCGCCGGTCAACCAGCTCGAAAACTTCATTCCCGGCTTCCTGCTGTATCTCGCTGAAATGTACAGCGTCGCGATGCTGGCGCTCAGCCTCTTCATCGTCTCCATGCCGCTTCCCCCGAACCGGCCCCGCCCGGGCTCGGCGGATTATGCGCCATCCGTCGACGTCTTCATTCCGACCTACAACGAAGACGCGGATATGCTGGCCAACACGCTCGCCGCCGCCAAGAACATGGACTACCCGCCGGAAAAGCTGACCGTCTGGCTTCTGGACGATGGCGGCACCCTGCAGAAGCGGAACGCGGCCAGCATTCCGGACGCGCAAGCCGCCCAGCGCCGCCACGAGGAGCTGAAGGAACTCTGCCGCAACCTCGATGCCAATTATCTCACGCGCGACCGCAACGAACATGCCAAGGCCGGCAATCTGAACAATGGCATGCGCCAGTCCCAAGGCGACCTCATCACCGTCTTCGACGCCGACCATGCGCCGGCGCGCGACTTCCTGCGCGAGACTGTGGGGTATTTCGAGGAGGATCCGCGCCTCTTCCTCGTGCAAACGCCGCACTTCTTCCTCAATCCCGACCCGATCGAGCGCAACCTGAAAACCTTCAACAAGATGCCGAGCGAGAACGAGATGTTCTATGGCATCATCCAGCGCGGTCTCGACAAGTGGAACGCCGCGTTCTTCTGCGGTTCGGCAGCGGTGCTCAACCGGCGCGCGCTCGAAGACACCAACGGCTTCAGCGGCATCAGCATCACCGAGGACTGCGAAACGGCGCTTGCGCTCCACGCCCGCGGCTGGAACAGCGTCTATGTGGACAAGCCGCTGATCGCCGGGCTCCAGCCCGCCACCTTCGCAAGCTTCATCGGCCAGCGCAGCCGCTGGGCGCAGGGCATGATGCAGATCCTCATGTTCCGCATGCCGCTGTTCAAGCGCGGTCTGAGCATGCCGCAACGTCTTTGCTACATGTCCTCGACGCTCTTCTGGCTGTTCCCGTTCCCCCGCACGGTCTTCCTGTTTGCGCCACTGTTCTACATCTTCTTCGATCTGGAGATCTTCGTCGGCTCCGGCGGCGAGTTCCTGGCCTATACGACCACCTACATGCTCGTGAACCTGCTCATGCAGAACTATCTCTACGGCCGCTTCCGCTGGCCTTGGATCTCAGAACTTTATGAATATGTGCAGACGGTGCACCTGCTGCCCGCCGTCATTTCGGTCATCTTCAACCCGTCGAAGCCCACGTTCAAGGTGACGGCAAAGGACGAGTCGATCAGCGACAACCGTCTTTCGGAGATTAGCCGGCCGTTCTTCGTCATCTTCGGCGTGCTGCTCATCGCCACCGTCATGTCGTTCTACAAGATCTATGCCGAGCCCTACAAATCCGACGTGACGCTGGTCGTCGCCGGCTGGAACCTGTTGAACCTCCTCTTCGCCGGCTGCGCGCTGGGCGTGGTGTCGGAACGGCGCGAAAAGTCGTCGTCCCGGCGGGTCAACGTCAAACGGCGGTGCGAATTCCGCGTGGGCGACCAGTGGTTCCCGGGCGTCATCGAAAACGTCTCGGTCAACGGTCTTCTCGTCCACGTCTACGATCGCTCCATGCAGCCGCTGACGGTGGGGGCTATGGAGGAGATCCGCGTCGAGACGTTCAGCCCGGGCGCGCCGTCCTCCATGCCGGTCAAGATCGTGCGTAGTGGCCGGGGCGACGGCTTCGTGCTCGTCGGCTGCACGTTCGCGCCGCGCGAACCGCAGGAACGGCGGCTGCTTGCCGATATCATCTTTGCGAATTCTGCACAGTGGACGGAGTTCCAGATGGGCCGGCGGCGCAATCCCGGCCTTATCCGTGGCACGATCAGCTTCTTCGCCATTGCGCTCTACCAGACCAATCGCGGCCTCTTCTACTTCTTCCGCAGCCTTGGTGGCGCGAAGGAAGCAGCGGCCCCCGTCAAGAAGGAGGCAGCGAGACCATGAAGCCCTTCGTTATCGCCTGCACGCTCGCCCTCCTCGCACCGTCGCAGCTCCTCGCTCAGACCACTCCCTTCGACATGTCTCGCGAGCGGCCGGCAACCCCGGCTCAGCCGGCACCGTCGCCCGCCCCGGGCCAGCCGCCGGCGCAAGTTCCGGCGCAAGCACAGCCGCCCGCAGCGGCACCCGAGGCACGCCCACAGCAACCAGCAACGCAGCCGGCGCCCTTCCAGGTCTCGCCCGGAGCGCCCACACGCCCGGCGCCCCAGCCAACACGGCCAACGCCGGCCACACCGACGGCTCCCCCGCAGGCCGAGGCGAAACCGCGTGTCCAGACAGCTTCCGACACGGACGCCAGCCGCCGCTACATCCTGCCGTTCGGCAAGCTCAGCCTCTCCGGCGAGGCCGACCGGCGGACATGGACGATCTATGTGACGCCCGAACAGGCGAGCGCTGCCACGGCCATCACCATCGGCTACCAGAACTCCATCGTCGTCGCACCGGAGGCCTCCACCTTCTCTGTCGAGCTCAACGGCAGCGTCATCGGCCAGGTGCCGGTCGCCTCGGCCGATGCGGTCAGCGATCTCGTGCTGCCGCTTCCGGCCGGCGCGCTGCAGGCCGGCGCGAACGTCGTGCGCCTCGCCACGCAACAGCGCCACCGCACCGATTGCAGCATTCAGTCGACCTATGATCTCTGGACCAATATCGACCCGAGCCGGACATATCTGACCTTCAACGCACCGGTCGGCAATCGCTTCTCCAGCATCGACGATATCCCGGCCGTTGGCCTCGACGCCACGGGTGCGACGACGATCGACATCATTGCGCCGGCACTGACGAACCCGAGCCGGTCGAACATGCTGCTGCGTCTCGCACAGGCTCTGGCCTTGCGCGTGCAGATGCCGAACCAGACCGTTGCCTTCCACGCGACCATGCCCACGGCACCGGTCGCAGGCACCCTGACCGTGCTGGTCGGCACGCAGCTTGAGATCGAGGGCCTGATCCCGGCTTTGCCGGCAGGCACCGCGGTCGGTCCGACCGTAACGTTTGCGCCTGCCGCAATGCCCGGCTTGAGCACCCTTGTCGTTACCGGCCCGACGGCCGAAGCTCTCCGACAGGCGGTGGAAACCCTGGCAAGCCCTCTCGACACGGCGCCGGGCACCTCGCGCACCACCTTCTCCACCAAGGCGTGGAACACGCCGGATGCGCCGATCCTCGTCGGCGAGACGCGCATGCCGCTCTCGCAACTCGGCATCACCACCAGCGAGTTCTCGGGTCGCCGGTTCCGTACGGAGTTCATGCTTGGCGTTCCCGCGGACTTCTACGCCAGCGCCTATGGCGATGCCGTGATCCTGCTCGATGCCGGCTATGCCGCGTCGGTCCTGCCGGGCAGCCGCATCGACGTCTATGTCAATGGCAATATCGCCACCACCACGCCACTCTCCACGGCCGGTGGCGGCATCCTCAGCCATCTCCCGATCACCGTGACGCTGCGCCACTTCGTGCCCGGCGTGAACCGGATCTCGATCGAAGCCGTGCTGCTGACGGAAGACGACGACGCTTGCGCCACAGGCACGCCGGCGCAGACCACGCCGCGCTTCGCGCTCTTCGACACCACCGAATTCCACATGCCGGATTTCGCGCGGATCGACAGCAGCCCCAGCCTTGCGGCCACATCCTCGACGGGCCAGCCCTATCGTCGGGCCGAACAGCCGACGGCGCTCTATCTCGACCGCCTCGATCCCGAGACGCTGTCGGCCGCAGCCACCCTCGTCGGGCGCCTCGCCGTTGCCGCGGGCAACCCGCTCGCGCTGGAAACCGTAGCCTCCCCGGCGGCTCTCGGCGATCGCAACGCCTTGATCGTCGGCACGATGTCGCAGCTTCCCCCGCCCTTGCTGACCCAGATGCAGATCGGTGCGGCGCCCGCCAACTGGGGCACACACCATGCGGGCGGGCCGGCAAACGGCGACAGCGGCACCCTGTTCGAGGAATGGCGCCACAAGGTTTCCGGTGGCAGCTGGCTCGGTCAGGGGTCTCGTCTCGAAGCCTGGCTGAAGAGCGATCTCGACCTGTCGATGGACTCGCTACGCTTCCTGCCCGGCGAGGAAGAGAATTTCTCTCCGGCAGACGACGTCAGTTTCATGATCGCCCAGGGCCGCAGCCCGTCGGGCGCCGGCACATGGACGCTTGCAACCGGGCCAACGCCGGCAAGTCTTCAGACCGGCATGAGCGCCATGGTGCAAGAGGCGCGCTGGAATGGCATCGAAGGCCGGATCACGACCTTCGAGGAGGCGACCGGAAACGTGGCGATGGTACCGGTGCACGACCTGCATCTGAACCCGACGCAACCCTTCTCGATCGCCAACTGGCGCCTGATCGCGGCAAACTGGCTGTCGACCAACATCCTCTTCTTCGCCGTGATGTTCATCGCCGGCTTCGCCCTTCTCGGCATCATCACCACGCTGATGCTGCGCCTCCTGGGGCGCAGCCGATGAGGACGACAAGCGGCTCCGCATCGACGCACGCCCCCCGGGCGTTCTCTCTTCCTCGGACAGTTCACCGGGAGTTCCCATGACAACCGCCCGCATCCTGCTTTTCTCGACGCTGGCCGCAGCAACCGCAACGGCGATCTATTACGGCCCCGCTCTGCTGCCCGAGAGAGAACTGACGACCGGCACGATCGCCGCCCCGCCCGCCGTCGACGAGAAAGGCAACCGGCTGAGCCTGGTGCCGCCGAGCCCGACCGTGCGCCGTGGCGACCGGCGACCGGCCGACCTATCGCAGGCGCTTCCGCCTGCCGTTCCCGCCGCAGATACTGAGACTGCGACCGAGGCCACCACACCGGATATGTCCGGGGAAGCGGCAGCGGAGCCGGAGCTGCAAGGCGCCGAACCCGTGATCAAGGCGCAGTTGCAATCGCAACCGCCTGTGCCCGCACAAACCCAACCCACTGCGCCCGCGGCCCCTGCAGCATCCGCGCCGCCGAAGCCGACCGTGGATGAAGGGGCGCTCCGCTACTTCGCGCGTCTGGGCGACACCGTGCGCCTACAGGCCGAGATCGCACGCCTGCGCACGCTCTATCCCGACTGGGAACCTCCGGCCGATCCGCTCGCCGTGCCGCAGAATGTCGATACGCAGCTGGAAGCCATGTGGGCGCTTTATGGACAGACGCGCTATGCAGAGGTGCGCAAGGCCATCACCGAGAGACAGGCGCGCGAACCCGGCTGGCAGCCGCCGGAAAATCTTCTGTCGATGCTGGCGCTCGGTGAAGCCCGTCAGCGTCTCGTCAACGCCTCCAACCTCCAGCAGTTTCCGACCGTCATCGACGTCGCCGCGGAAACGCCGCAGCTTCTCGTCTGCAGCGAAATCGACATTCTCTGGCGCCTCGCGGAGGCCTTCGCAAAAACCGACCGGCAGCAGCGGTCGTTGGATGCCTATACCTATATCCTCTCCAGCTGCACCGAGGGCCCCGACCGGCTGGCGACCTTGCAGAAGGCTGCATCCCTGCTGCCGCGCCCGATGGTCGAGCAGTTGCTGACGCAGGAAAAGACCGATCCGTCCGGCAAGGGCGAATTCGAGCCCGTGAAGGACGATCTGGCCCGCCAGTTCGTCGCCGCCGCCGGCGAAGATCCAAAGCTCACCGTTCCCCCGGCCTATCTGACCCGGCTGGAGCGCGTCTCCGAAGTGGGTGGTAAAGCCTCCGACGCGCTGCTGCTTGGCTGGTACTACGTGCGCCGCAACGGTGCCGAACAGGCGGAAACCTGGTTCCGGCGGGCACGGACGGCAGAAGATTCCGCAGCAGCGTCGCAGGGCCTCGCCCTGACGCTGATCGCACGCAACAATCCGGGTGAGGCTGAAGCCACGCTCTATCCCTGGCGGGATACGTCCGACGACACGCGCGCTACCTATCTCGCCGCCGCCTCGAACCTCCTGGCCCTCGACCCGCCCATCGTGATCGCAGCGGACGTGCTGCAACGCATGGCGCAGGAAGCGATGCGCTCCCGCAATGCCGACGTCGCCCAGCAGTTCGGCTGGTACGCCCGCGCCTTCGAACAGCCGCAGCTCGCGCTGCAATGGTTCTCGACCTCGCTGACCTGGAAGCCCGATACCGAAGCCTCTGCCTATGGGCTTGCGATCACCGCAAATCAGCTTGGCATGACGAACGATGTCGCGCGAATCCAGAGACAATGGGCCGGACGTTCCCCGCGGATCGCCATGCTCGGCGAAGAAGAAGACCCGAACCAGCCTCAGCGCATGGCGCAAGCCGGAACGGTGGCCGATGAACCCGTTCGCGAGACATCGCGGTCACCCGCGCGGCAGCCCGCGCGGACCGTATCTGCGCAGACGAGCGCCGAGCCGGCAGCGCCGGTGCGCCAACGCACCGCTCGTGCTGTCCCTGCCAATCGTGGCGCGGCGCCGACATCCGGCCGAGGCTGCAGCACCTTCGGCGACGCTTCCGGACTTTCGGCCGGTGAAGCGCTGCGGCGCGGCTGGTGCCTGATGGAGTTGAACCGGCCACTCGAAGCCGTTCACCATTTCGACGCAGCGATCCGCACCGGCGACACGCGCATCCGCAGCGAAGCCGCTTACGGCCAGAGCCTTGCCTATCTGCGTCAGGGCCTGACCGACAAAGCTTCCGTTGCCGCGACGCGTGGACCGATGGATGCGCAGAAGGCGACGGAACTGCAGATCGCCCTCCTCTCCAACCGCGCTTTGGTTGCTTTCGACCAGAAGCGGTTTTCAGAGGCCCTGATCCTCCTCGACCGCCGCGCGCAACTGGCACCCGAACGCATCGATCTGATGGTGCTGCGCGGTTACGCCCTTCTCGGGCTGAACCGCTATGGCCAAGCGATCCGGACCTTCGAAACACTGGCGGCGACCGGCGATCAGGAGGCCATTCGCGGTCTTGCCAACGCCCGCGCGGCAACACCGTCCGCCATCGCGACGAGGAACTGAGGTCCGAGGCAAAAGGTAACGCGTTTCAGCGAAGGCCTTGGGGTAGGTTCCCAAGGCCTTCGCTGGTTTTCAAGACCCTTCAGGTCTCTGTTGCCGTTACTGCCGCACGACGATCCGGGCGCCTTCCGGCACGCGATCGTAGAGATCGATGATATCCTGGTTGATGAAGCGAACGCAGCCGGAAGATTGAGCCTTGCCAATGGAGCGCCAGTCCGGGTTGCCGTGCAGGCGGTAGAGCGTGTCCTGCCCGTTCTGGAAAATGTAGAGTGCGCGGGCGCCCAGCGGATTGGTGATGCCCGGTGCTTGGCCGCCATTGCCGATGGAGTAGCGGGCAAGCTTCGGCTGACGGGCGACCATCTCGTCGGGCGGCGTCCAGCGCGGCCATTTCTTGCGCCACTGGATGACGCCTTCGCCCTGCCAGGCAAAGCCATCCTTGCCGATGCTGACACCGTACCGCATCGCGGTACCGCCTTTCTCCACTAGATAGAGATAACGGGCCTTGGTATCCACGACGACGGTGCCGGGCGCTTCACCCGTGGGATCGATGACGCGCTGACGGTAGAAGCGCTGCGGGATGTTCTTGTAGGGAATGGCTGGAAGGCTGAAGCCTTCATCCGTGCGGGCCGCGTAGATGACGGCGGGATCGGGCTGTTCGCCGTCATAGGTCTTCGGCACGATTGCGTTGACGACGGGTTCGAAGAACGTGCCGATGCCCTGCGTGGAGCAGCCAGTGAGAAACGTCGCGGAAGCGACACCTGCGCATCCGAGAAAGCGTCGGCGCGAAAGCGAAACGATGGTCGTCATCGTGGAGCCTTGAAGTTGGACAGGCGCGGGGCGCCTCTGTCTGAGGTGAAAGCAATGGAATGTATGGAGGAAAGACGGATTCGATGAAGGCCGGGCTTTGAAAAGCTCGACCCTTCGTCAGAAGACTACAGCGAAGACCTTGAGGAAGTCTTCAGCCGACAAAAAGCGTCAATTCGGGCGGCACGATCGCCAGATCGCCACGCCTGCGGGCAATCGCGTAGGTCAAGGCGCCGCGCACGGCTTCCGGGCTGACAGGCTTCTTCAGGACACCCATGGTGCCGGGCACGCCGGTGCCGAGCATTTCCGGGTCCGCCGTGGTGAAGATAACGGTGACATCGTGATCTTCGGCCAGGATGCGCCCGATCTCCGGACCGCTCGGCCCGTCGGCAAGGTTCACATCGACGAAGGCGATGGCGGCAAGGCTGCCGATCTGCAAGGCATGCTTCCTGCGGCTCGCGAAGCCGACGACGCCGGCATTCAGCCCCGCGGCCGAGACGGCATCTTCCAGATCGAGTGCGAGAAGGAGGTGATCTTCGATGATCACGACGGGATAGTCGATGATCGGACGGCTCTGCCACCGGCGGACTGTGTTCTCGGTCATGACGCTATACCCATTCGACATTGAGACTGCAGCTGAAATGGCCGGAACAAGATTTTGTTCCAAATTTTATTTAAATGCGCGCACTATTGCAGGTGTTAACAAAGTATTAACCGAGAAAACCACGCCGCCCTTCCAAACTGTACTACACAGGCAGCAAAGCAGCATGATCGTGTAGGAGGCCCGATTGGCGGTTGCCGCCCGGACAAAAGCCCGGCATATGTAACTGTCTCGTGACGGTCGAGGAGGATCGTCATGCTGATATCGCGGAGCGGCACGTCCTGCTTCGCCAAAACGGGAGGACGTTCATGTTCAAGACAATCCTGAAGGCATCGACCCTGAAGGCGACAGCAGCCGCGCTTGCTTTGTCGGCTACCGGACCTTTGGCCGCGTCTGCGGCGACCGATCTGCAATGGTGGCATGCGATGACCGGTGCGAACAACGAGGTCGTCAACCAGCTCGCCAAGGAATTCAACGAAAGCCAGAGCGAATACACCATCACGCCCGTGTTCAAGGGCACCTATCCGGAAACGCTGAACGCCGGCATCGCTGCCTTTCGCTCCAAGCAGCCGCCGGCGATCATTCAGGTGTTCGACGCTGGTAGCGGTGTGATGATGGGGGCCGAGGGTGCGATCATGCCCGCGGCAGACGTGCTGCAGAAGGGTGGCTTCACCTTCGACAAGTCGCAATATCTCGCCGGCATCGCGGCCTATTATTCCAAGCCGGACGGCACGATGTTGTCCTTCCCCTACAACTCGTCCTCGCCGATCCTTTACTACAACAAGGATATCTTCGCGAAGGCTGGGCTTGACGCCGAAGCGCCACCAAAGACATGGCCTGAAGTGTTCGAGGCCGCAAAGAAGATCAAGGCGAGCGGTGCCGCATCCTGTGGCTTCACATCGACCTGGCTCACCTGGATCCAGACCGAAAATCTGGCTGCCTGGAACAACGTCGCCTATGGCACCAACGAGAACGGGCTCGGCGGCAGCGACGTGAAGCTTGAGTTCAACGCCCCGCTCTTCGTTGAGCATTTCCAGGCCATTGCCGATCTCGCAAAAGACGGCACCTTCCGCTATGGGGGCCGCACATCCGAAGCCAAGCAGCTCTTCATGTCGGGCGAATGCGCGATCCTGACGGAATCCTCCGGTGGTCTCGGTGATATCGTCAAGTCGGGCGTGAAATACGGCATCGGCCAGCTGCCCTATTACGAGGGCCATGGACCGCAGAACACGATCCCCGGCGGCGCGAGCCTCTGGGTCTTCGGCGGCAAGAGCGATGCGGAATATGCGGGCATCGCCCAGTTCTTCAATTTCCTGTCTCAGACGAAGACCCAGGCACGTCTGCATCAGGTCTCGGGTTATATGCCGGTGACCAATGCTGCCTATGAGGAAACCAAGAAGTCCGGCTTCTACGACAAGAACCCCGGCCGCGAGACGCCGATCCTGCAGATGATGGGCAAGGCGCCGACCGAGAACTCCAAAGGTGTCCGCCTCGTCAACCTGCCGCAGGTCCGCGACATCATGAACGAGGAGTTCGAATCGATGCTCGCCGGCAAGCAGGATGCGAAGGCCGCCCTCGACAAGGCTGTCGAGCGGGGCAATGCGGCGATTGCCGAAGCCATCGGCAACTGATCCGCACCTGACCGTATCGCCGGCCCCGCTTCACGGGCCGGCGATACGCTTGCCTGCCGTTCCGAGGAGCACCCGGTGCACAACGTCGCCTTCCCCAACAAGATTCTTCCCTACCTGCTGGTCGCCCCGCAGATCATCCTCACGGTCATTTTCTTCTTCTGGCCGGCAAGTCAGGCGCTCTATCAATCCGTCATGCGCGAGGACCCGTTCGGCCTGAAGAGCGGCTTCGTCGGCCTTGCCAATTTCCGCGCCGTGCTCTCGGACCCGAATTATATCCACGCGCTGCAGGTCACCGTGGTCTTCAGCATTCTCACAGCACTTGTCTCCATGGGCGTGGCGCTGCTGTTGGCGACCGCAGCCGATAAGGTCGTCCGCGGACAGACCTTCTATCGCACCCTGCTGATCTGGCCTTATGCCGTGGCGCCGGCCGTCGCGGGCATGCTCTGGCTCTTCATGTTCAACCCGGCCATGGGCACGTTTGCCTATCTGCTGCGCCGGAACGGTTTCGGCTGGGATCCGCTGTTGAACGGTGATCAGGCCATGGGGCTCGTCGTCGTCGCTGCCGCCTGGAAGCAGATCAGCTACAATTTCCTGTTCTTCGTCGCCGGGCTGCAGGCCATTCCGAAATCGCTCATCGAAGCGGCGTCGATCGATGGAGCGCGCGGTGCGCGGCGGTTCTGGACGATCGTCTTCCCGCTGCTGGCGCCGACCACCTTCTTCCTGCTGGTCGTCAACACCGTCTACGCGTTCTTCGACACCTTCGGCATCATCCATTCCGTCACCGGCGGCGGGCCGGCAAAGGCCACGGAAACGCTGGTCTACAAGGTCTACAATGACGGCTTCGTCAATCTGAACCTCGGCTCCTCGGCGGCCCAGTCCGTCATCCTCATGGTCATCGTGATCGCGTTGACGGCGTTCCAGTTCCGCTTCGTCGAGAAGCGCGTGCATTATGGTTGAGGCCCCGAGATGATCGAAAAACGCCCCATCGCCAATCTCGTCGGCCACTTTATCCTGATCCTTGGGATCATCGTCGTCGCCTTCCCGATCTATTATACGTTCATCGCCTCCACGGCGACGTCGGAGGCCATCATCCGCCCGCCGATGTCGCTGCTACCGGGCGGTCATTTCGTCGAAAACTACACGGAGGCCATGACCGGCGGCGTCGAGCGCGTCGTCGGCGTCAGCCTGGAACGGCTGCTGTTCAACTCGTTCGTGGTGGCCGTGGCGATCGCGGTCGGCAAGATCGTCATTTCGTTCCTATCGGCTTTCGCGATCGTCTTCTTCCGCTTTCCGTTCCGCATGGCCTTCTTCTGGATGATCTTCGTCACGCTGATGCTGCCGGTCGAGGTCCGCATCCTGCCGACCTACAAGGTCATCGTCGATCTCGGGCTTATCGATACCTATGCGGGCCTGACCTTGCCCCTGATGGCCTCAGCAACAGCCACATTCCTCTTCCGCCAGTTCTTCCTGACCATTCCGGGCGAACTGGTGGAAGCCGCGCGCATCGACAATGCCGGCCCGTTCCGCTTCATGCGGGATATCCTGCTGCCGCTGTCGAGCACCAACATCGCCGCCTTGTTCGTCATCCTGTTCATCTATGGCTGGACGCAATATCTCTGGCCGCTGCTCGTCACCAATGATGCGAAGATGAACACCGTCATCATCGGCCTGCGGCGCATGGTGGATTTCACCGATGCCTCGACGCCGTGGAACTATGTGATGGTCACGGCGATCCTTGCGATCATTCCCCCCATTCTCGTCGTGGTGCTGATGCAGCGCTGGTTCGTCAAAGGTCTCGTGGAGACGGAAAAATAATGGCCAATATCGTCCTCAACGACGTCCGCAAGAAATACGGCAATATCGATGCCATCAAGGGCATTTCGCTCGATATCGCCGACGGCGAGTTCCTCGTGCTCGTCGGCCCTTCGGGCTGCGGAAAATCGACACTGCTGCGCATGATCGCCGGGCTCGAGAGCATTACCGGCGGTGAAATCTCGATCGGCGGCCGCGTCGTCAACACGCTGGAGCCGTCCGAGCGCGACATCGCGATGGTGTTCCAGAACTATGCCCTCTATCCGCATATGACGGTGCGCCAGAACCTCGCCTACGGCCTGAAGAACCGCAACACGCCGCAGGCCGAGATCGACCGGCGCATCTCGGATGCGGCCAAGGCGCTGGAGATCGAAACCTTTCTGGAGCGCAAACCCCGCCAGCTTTCCGGCGGCCAGCGTCAGCGCGTGGCGATGGGCCGGGCGATCGTGCGCGAACCCGCCGCCTTCCTG
This sequence comes from Ferranicluibacter rubi, assembly GCF_011603255.1. Lineage (GTDB taxonomy): Bacteria > Pseudomonadota > Alphaproteobacteria > Rhizobiales > Rhizobiaceae > Ferranicluibacter > Ferranicluibacter rubi. The sequence goes on from NZ_JAANCM010000003.1 coordinate 497,031, forward strand.
TTCGACGAGCCGCTGTCCAACCTCGACGCCAAGCTGCGCGTGCAGATGCGCGTCGAGATCAAGCGTCTGCAGAAATCGCTGCAGACGACGAGCGTCTACGTCACGCACGACCAGATGGAGGCGATGACGCTCGCAGACCGGCTCGTCGTGCTCAACAGCGGTGTCATCGAGCAGGTGGGAACACCGATCGAGCTTTACGAAAAGCCCGCGACCACCTTCGTCGCGACCTTCATCGGCTCACCCTCCATGAACCTCTTGCCTAGTCTCTCCAGCTCTGCCTGGAGCCTCGCGCCGGATATCAACTTGCCGCAGGGCAGCGCCACGCTCGGCATACGACCGGAGGATCTGCACGTGGCAGACGGCGACGGCGCTACTGAGGCATTCCGGGCGGACGTAAAGGTCGCCGCCGTCGAGTTGGTCGGCGCGGAGAGCTATGTCCACGGACATCTCACGGACGGCCAGCCGATCATCTTCCGCGTCGCCGGGCGCTCCCGTATCCTCATGGATGACATCGTGCCCGTCGCCGCCAGCCGGCAGGCGCTGCATCTCTTCGATGAGGCCGGACGCCGCAAGGACGCCTGAGCCGCCGTTTAGCCGATACGGGAGAATGCGGCCAAGACGGTTCGCTCCGACTGGGTGAGGTACACTTCCAGCATGTCTGCTGCCGCCTGCGTCCGGCCGGCTTCCAAGTGCTCCAGAATGGCCGCATTCAGATCGATATAGGGGGCGTGGAGAAGCTCGGGATCGTCGAGCAGGCCAAAGCTCAGCCGAAGTTCGGCGGCGATTTGGGCGTAGAACGCGTTCAGCCGCTGGCTGTCCGCCAAATCGACGATGGCGGCGTGGAACACCATGTTCTGGCTGCCCACCATGCCCCATGCCTTCTCACCGCGTGCGATCCGCGCGGCCTCCACAGCGGCCCGCATTCGGGCGACGGCGGGGTGGTGCGGATAGGCCTTGGCCAGCGCCTGACATTCGATCATCCGCCGGATCCGGTAGATATCGATGATCGAGGCCATGCTGGGCGTGGCGACGAACATGCCGCGATTGGGCTCGTGGTGCAGCAGGCCTTCCTTCGTCAGCAGCCGGAAGGCCTCACGCAGGGAATTGCGGGACACGGAGAAATCCGCGCTGAGCGCCGCCTCCGACAGGCGCTGTCCCGGCTTGAGTTCGCCGGCGATCAACCTGCCCCGGATCTCCTCTGCCAACCGTGGCGCCAGCGCCGATATCGTGTCCTGCTCTGCCATCGAAAAACTCGATCCCCCGGGCGCGCGTCCGTTCAGGTGCGCCACGGCCGCAGCGATATCGCGGATCACGCAGGAGGGAAACCTCCCCATGACGTTTGCAAGGCGCCTTCTCTTCGATTTCGACGGCGTCCGGCTGGGAACGCGCCACTGTCGAGGCAGGAAGAGCCGTTTTGGATCGCCTAAAAGATGCACGGAGGCCACGATTTCCTGCCCGTTCTCTCAGCAAGCTGCCGCGTGTTTGAACAACTTGGTAGAACGATACAGTAAAATTGTTGAACGATATTGACAGAATTGTGAAACGGGACGACGCTGCTGTCATAACAATCGCTCTCTGCAGGATGTGCAGCAGGAGCGGCCAACGAAGAGGGCAACATGGCAGATACATCGGCATCCCCCGCACCACCATCCCAGGGCAGTCCCGCACCGGAAGGCATGTCGGCAAAATCGCGCCGCGCGGCGCTTATCGCCGCCATCTTCCTCATGTCGATGTCGGCCGTGGGTCCCGGCTTCATCACCCAGACCGCAACCTTCACGATCAAGCATGGCGCGGCCTTCGCCTTTGCCATCCTTGCCTCGGTCCTCATCGATTTCGTGGTGCAGGCCAATGTCTGGCGGATCGTCACCGTGACGCGCATGCGCGCTCCGGCCATCGCCAATGCCGCCATTCCCGGTTCAGGCTACTTGCTCGCCATCCTCGTCATCATCGGCGGCCTGTTTTTCAACATCGGCAACATCGGCGGTGCCGGTCTCGGCCTCAACGCCATGATCGATCTCGACCCGAAGATCGGCGGCGCAGCTGCGGCCCTCGCCGCCATCGCGATCTTCCTGTCGCGCCGGGCCGGCGTCGCCATGGACCGCGTAGTCTATGTCGCCGCCTTCATCAAGCTGGCGTTGATCCTCTACGCGGCGTTCGTGTCCGGTCCGCCGGTTGCGCAGGCCCTTTACGAGACCGTGCTGCCGTCGAACATCGACTTCTTCACCATCACCACCATCGTCGGCGGAACGGTCGGCGGCTACATCACCTATGCCGGCGCACACCGCCTGCTGGACAAGGGCACGGTCGGTGTCGAGAACATCGGCGCGGTCAATCGTGCGGCTCTCACCGGCATCGCGATTACTGGCGTTCTGCGCTACATCCTGTTCCTTGCCATTCTCGGTGTCGTAGCCAGCGGCGTGGTCATCGACCTCTCGGGCAAGGGGGCCAATCCTGCGGGACAAGCGTTCCATGCAGCGGCCGGCGATATCGGCTACCGTCTGTTCGGCGCGGTCTTCCTCGCCTCCGCCATGACCAGCATCATCGGCGCAGCCTATACATCGGTCTCGTTCCTGACCGCCTTCAAGCCGGACCTGACCGAGCGACAGCGCAACAATGCGACCGTCGGCTTCATCGCCTTCTCGCTCGTTGCCTACATGCTGATCACGACGCCGCCGGCCGCCATGCTGGTCTTCGTCGGGGGGCTCAACGGCCTGGTTCTGCCCATCGGCCTGTCGATCTTCATGTATGCCGCCTGGAAGCGCGCCGACCTGATGCACGGCTATCATTACCCGCGCTGGCTGATCGGCCTCGGCGTCCTGACCTGCGGTCTGACGTGGTTTATGGCGTACAAGTCGGTCGGCGCGATCTTCGCGATGCTGACGGCCTGATACGGGAAAGGGAGAGACTGACATGAAAGCCATCGATCTCAACAGCGACCTCGGCGAAAGCTACGGCGCCTGGGGCATGGGCGACGACACGGCGATGCTCGCCATCGTCTCCAGCGCCAACGTCGCCTGCGGCTTTCACGCCGGCGACGCCGCCGGTATCCTGAAAACCGTCAGGGCAGCCGCCGAGAAGAGCGTCGCGATCGGTGCCCATGTCTCCTATCCCGACCGCGTCGGCTTCGGCCGGCGCGACATGGATGTGACCCCGGACGAGCTTATCGCCGACGTGATCTACCAGATCGGTGCGTTGAAAGGCATTGCTGCGGCTGCAGGCACCACGGTGCGCTACGTCAAGCCGCACGGTGCTCTCTACAACCGCATCGCCAACGACGCGAAACAGGGTCAAGCCGTCATCGACGGCATCAAGTCGGTCGATCCGTCGCTGGTCCTGATGGGCCTTGCCGGCACACCGATCCTCGATCTCGCCCGGCGCGCCGGCCTTGCCGTCGTCGCCGAAGCCTTCGCCGATCGCGCCTACACGCCGGACGGCCAGCTCGTTTCCCGTCGGGAAGCGGGCGCCGTTCTCCACGACCCGCAAGCTATCGCCCAGCGCATGGTCCAACTCGCGCGCGATGGCACGCTGACGGCCATCGACGGCTCCACCATCCGCATCGAGGCCCAGTCGATCTGCGTCCATGGCGACAGCCCGGGTGCGGTATCGATTGCCCGCGAAATCCGGCGTGCCTTCGAGGCGGACGGGTTGCACGTCGCGTCCTTCCTCGACAATCGATAATTCCGGAGGGAGAGTGTCATGATTGCTATCGAGCATCTCCGCCATATCGATGCCACGCCTGCGCGAACGGCACGCGAACGCTACCGCACCGGCAGCGTCGCGCCGACATCCGGCGTGGCGCCCGGTTTCACCCAGGCCAACATGATCGTCCTGCCGCGCGACTGGGCGTTCGACTTCCTGCTTTACGCGCAGCGCAACCCGAAGGCCTGCCCCGTTCTCGATGTGTCGGACCCGGGTTCCCACGCGACGCTGCTGGCACCCGGCGCCGATCTGCGCACCGACCTGCCGCTCTACCGCATCTGGCGGGACGGAAAGCTGGCCGAAGAAACCGCCGATGCCAGCGCCGCCTGGGCCGAGCATCCCGATCTCGTGAGCTTCCTCATCGGATGCAGCTTTACGTTCGAGACGCCGATGGCCGAGGCCGGCATCGAGATCCGTCACATCACCGACGGGTCCAACGTGCCGATGTACCTGACCAACAGGCCCTGCCGCCCGGGAGGGCGTCTCCACGGCAATCTCGTCGTGTCCATGCGCCCGATCCCGGCCGGCCGTGTCGCGGACGCCGCAACCATTTCCGGGCGCTTCCCCGCGGTGCACGGCGCTCCCGTCCATGTCGGCGCGCCGGACGAGATCGGCATCGCCGATCTTGGCAAACCGGAATTCGGCGATGCGGTGCGGATCGAGCCGGGCGAAGTTCCCGTTTTCTGGGCCTGTGGCGTCACCCCGCAAGCCGCCGTCATGGCGTCTGGCGTCCCGTTTGCCATCACCCACGCGCCGGGGCACATGTTCATCACCGACATTCCGGATTCCGCCTACCACGCCTGAGGTTCACGATGCGCTTTCTTCCCGTCAGCCTGACCACACTGCTCGTCGAGCTTGCCGACCTCCAGGAAACGCTGGCCCTGTTCGCCTCGCTGGAGGCCGATCCGGTGCCCGGCATCGCGGACATGGTGCCGGCCGCGCGGACGCTGATGATCCGGTTTCATCCTGGCGCAACGACGCCGGAGGCACTGGCGCGGCAGGTTGCAACACGCGACCTGTCCGCACGGATCGCGCCCTCCGACAAGCTCGTCGAGATCCCCGTGCGCTATGACGGCGAGGATCTGGCCGACGTCGCGGACCTCACCGGCCTGTCCGTTGAGGAGGTCGTGCGCCGGCATGTGGAGAGCGAGTTCACCGTCGCATTCTGCGGCTTTGCGCCCGGCTTCGGCTATCTCGTCGGCGGAGACCCTGCCCTGCACGTACCGCGCCGCCAGAGCCCGCGCACCCGCATCCCCGCCGGCGCGGTGGCGCTCGCCGGCGCCTTCAGCGGCGTCTATCCGCAGGAAAGCCCGGGCGGCTGGCAGATCATCGGCGTGACGCCCGAAAAGATGTGGGATCTCTCCCGCGATCCCCCGGCCCTGTTCCAGCCGGGATACGGCGTGCGGTTCTACGATCTGGCAAAGCGCGCCTACACCGCCGCCGCACCGGTCGCAACAACCGACAGCGTTGCATCGGCAGAGGCACCGGGCGGCGTCTCCTTCACCGTCCTTGCTGCCCCCATGCCCGCACTGTTCCAGGATGCAGGCCGCTTCGGCCAGACCGGTCAGGGCGTCTCGTCCGCCGGCGCGCTCGACCAGGGTGCTTTTCAAGCGGCCAACCGCGTCGTCGGCAATCCGTCAGGCGCCACCTGTCTTGAGATCACGCTCGGTGGCTTCTCAGTCGCTGTTTCCGGTCGCACCGTCATCGGCGTCACCGGCGCCCCCTGCCCTATCGAGATCCGCGACGCCGAGGGGCGGGTGCAGCAGGGCAAGACGTATCGCCCGATATCGCTGGAGCCTGGCGACGTCGTCACGCTGGGTCAGGCACCGAAGGGCATGCGCAGCTATCTCGCGGTGCGCGGCGGCTTCGATGTCGCGCCCGTTCTCGGCAGCACATCCACGGACACGCTGGCCGTGGTCGGGCCCGATCCGGTCACCAAGGGCGCCGTGCTCAAGGTCAATACCGACACGAGCAATCTCATGTCGGTGTCGCTTGAGGAGACGCCGGCCTTCGCGCATCCCGGTTCGGACGATGTCGTGACGCTGGATGTCGTCATGGGGCCGCGCAGCGACTGGTTCACACAGGCGGGCATCGACACGCTGTCGTCCCAGCTCTTCCGCATGACGCCACAATCCAACAGGGTCGGTATCCGCCTCTCCGGCGATATTCCGCTGGAACGCAAGGACAAGGCCGAGCTGCCGAGCGAAGGCACGGCGACCGGCGCGATACAGGTGCCGCATAGCGGCCAGCCGGTGCTTTTCCTTGCCGACCACCCGCTGACGGGCGGCTACCCCGTCATTGCGACGGTTGCCGAATACCACCTCGATCTCGCCGGACAGATTCCGGTCAACGCTCACATCCGCTTCCGGCCGATTGCGCCGTTCACCGACATCGTGCCGGCCAAGGCCTGATGCGCATGTTTATGCAACGGCCGAGGCCCACCTCAGAGGGAGGATTGTCATGAAAAAAGTTCTGATCGCCAACCGCGGCGAAATCGCCGTCCGGATCATCCGCGCCTGCCGCGACTACGGCGTCGGCTCCGTCGCGGTCTATGCCGATTGCGATATCGATGCGCTGCATGTGCGTCTCGCGGACGAGGCCTATGGCCTCGACGGCGACCGCCCTGCCGACAGCTATCTCGACATCGACAAGCTGATCGCGATCGCCAAGCGCTCCGGTGCGGATGCCGTGCATCCCGGCTACGGCTTCCTCTCGGAACGCGCCGAGTTCGCGCGCGCCGTACAGGAGGCCGGCCTCATCTGGATCGGCCCCGACCCTGAGGTCATCGAGGCGCTGGGCGACAAGGTCCAGGCACGGCGCATCGCGACCAGCGTCGGTGCGCCGCTCGTGGCCGGTAGCGACGGTCCGGTCGAGACCGCAGCCGAGGTTATCGCCTTTGCCGATGCCCATGGCCTTCCGGTGGCGATCAAGGCGGCGCATGGCGGCGGCGGGCGTGGTTTGAAGGTCGCCTGGAAACGCGAGGAGATCGCCGATCTCTACGAGTCCGCCGTGCGCGAGGCCACCGCTGCCTTCGGCCGCGGCGAGTGTTTTCTTGAGCGCTTCCTCGACCGGCCGCGCCATATCGAGGCGCAGGTCCTTGCCGACCGTCACGGCCATGTCGTCGTGCTCGGCACCCGCGACTGCTCGCTGCAGCGCCGCAACCAGAAACTCGTCGAAGAGGCCCCTGCCCCCTTCCTCAGCGACGCACAACGCGACGAGATCCATCAGTCTGCGGCCAAGATCTGCAAAGCCGCCGGCTATACCGGTGCGGGCACCGTCGAGTTCCTGCTGGGCGTCGATGGCACGATCTCGTTTCTGGAGGTCAACACGCGCCTGCAGGTCGAGCACCCGGTGACGGAGGAAACGACCGGCATCGACCTCGTTGTCGAACAGTTGCGGATCGCCGACGGCCTGCCCCTCGCATTCACGGAACCGCCGGAGCCCCGCGGCCATTCGATCGAGTTCCGCATCAACGCCGAAGATCCGGGCCGCGGCTTCCTGCCCACGCCCGGCGTCATCACCGAGTTCAGCCCGCCCTCCGGGCCCGGCATTCGCCTCGATAGTGGCGTCGTCACGGGCTCGACCGTGCCCGGCACCTTCGATTCCCTGACATCGAAGCTGATCGTGACCGGAGCGAACCGCGAGCAGGCGCTGGCGCGCGCCCGGCGGGCGCTGGCCGAGTTCCGCATCGAAGGGATCGCCACCGTCCTCCCCTTCCACCGCGCCGCTATCGACACGGCCGACTTTCGCGGCGACGCCGGTTTCAAGGTGCACAC
>NZ_JAANCM010000040.1 GCF_011603255.1 Ferranicluibacter rubi
GTAGCGGAGCTGGCGAGCCTCCGGCAGTTCGTGGTCGTCGACCTCCAGTGTGCGGTCGTGGCCGGCCTCGAGGGCGGCGATGCGCGTGCTGTCGATGTCGAAGCCGACGACCGGCCGGCGCTTGCCGAATTCGACCGCGAGCGGCAGGCCCACGTAGCCGAGGCCGATGATGGCGAGTTTCAGGTCTTCCAGGTTGTGCATGGCGGTGCCCGTGGCGGTCGGCTGGGAGGGGGCTCGATCCGGAAGCGGCTCGAGCGGAGGGCTGTGCTCAGGCGTTGTCCGGCTTGTACTCGTAGTGGTAATAGGCGGCGTGGCCGTAGCCGTAGGTGGCGGCGCGCTTTTCCATTCCGTTGAAGATGGCGCCCTTGATCTCGATGCCGCTCTGCGCGAAGCGCCTGACGGTCATCTCGATC
>NZ_JAANCM010000041.1 GCF_011603255.1 Ferranicluibacter rubi
GGTGCACCGCATCGCCTCGCTCAACGCCTTCGTCGGCTGCGACCATCCGGACCACGCCCACCAGGGCCAGTTCTTCATCTGCCGGCAGTGTCATGCGGCCATCGAGCTGGAGCGCACGGCGATCAGCGACAGCATCCTCGACAGCGCCCGCAGCCTGGGTTTCCGGGTCGAGGCACAGACCGTGGAAGTGGTCGGCCTCTGCGCCCGCTGCCAGACGGCGCCATGAGCGACAGCCTGATCCGTCTCGACGGCGTGCGCGTCGCCTTCGCCGGCCGCGAGATGCTGCGCGACGTGCACCTCTGCGTGCAGCCCGGCGAGATCGTCACCCTGATCGGCCCCAACGGCGCCGGCAAGACCACCCTGGTGCGCGTCGTGCTCGGCCTGCTGAGCCCCGATGCCGGCACCGTCTGGC
>NZ_JAANCM010000042.1 GCF_011603255.1 Ferranicluibacter rubi
CTGCGCGAGAACAGCCGCATCAAGACCGCCTTAAGAATGGGGAGGTTGGCGACGATCAAAACCCTTGCCGGTTTCGACTTCACCTTCCAACCTTCCCTCGACCGAGATCGCATCTTCACCCTGGCCCCGCTTGGCTTCGTCGATCGACACGAGGCCGTGCATTTCCTCGGCCCACCTGGAACCGGCAAGAGTCATCTTGCCACGGCGCTCGGCGTCGAAGCCGTCAAAGCTGGAAAGAGCGTTTACTTCACGAAGCTTGCCGACCTCATCGGTGCGCTGGACCGTTCCGAACGTGAGGGTCGGCTTCAGGAGCGCATTCGCTTCTTCTGCAGGCCAAGCCTGCTCATCGTTGACGAGATCGGATATTTACCGGTCGTCCAGGGCGGCGGCAATCTGTTCTTCCAACTC
>NZ_JAANCM010000004.1 GCF_011603255.1 Ferranicluibacter rubi
TTGTCAAAAAACAGACAAACCTTACCGGTCCGTCACATCGCTGAATGATCAAAGCTTAAAGCCTAAATCACCGCAAAATCTTCCCCACAAGGGCCTCAAGCTGTTCTGCCTAAGACCGCCAAGTCGCTACAAAGTCAAGAAACTTCAGAGCGAGTTCGTTGGTCGCCAGCAGCGCCGCCGCCCTCGTTGGTGTGCGGTTTATAGATCTCTGAACCGCAGTTCGTCAACAGCACCCGTCCGAAAAACTTCATAAAAGTGACAAGTACCTGTAATGTCTATGGAATTCCAAACGGATGCTATTCCAGCCCGTTTCTACAAACGAAAACGACGCCCGCAGCACAGGCTCGGGCGTCGTTCGATAGGCAGTTCGCTTGTTGTGCGAAGATACGGGCGCCCGCCTATTCGGCAGCTTCTGCGGGCTTCGGCACGTAGTTCAGGATCGGCCCGAGCCAGCGCTCGACCTCCAGCACCGACATGCCCTTGCGACGCGCGTAATCCTCCACCTGATCGCGCTCCACCTTGGCCACACCGAAGTAATAGGCCTCGGGATGGCCGATGTAGAGACCGGAGACGGACGAGCCCGGCCACATGGCAAAGCTCTCCGTCAGGCGGACGCCGATCTTAGCTTCGGCATCGAGCAGGTCGAACAGCGTGGTCTTTTCGGTGTGATCGGGCTGGGCCGGATAACCCGGCGCCGGACGGATGCCCGCATAGGGCTCCGCAATCAGCGCTTCCGGCTCGAACGCCTCCTCGGCTGCGTAACCCCAGAGCTCCTTGCGAACGACTTCGTGCATCCGCTCGGCAAAGGCTTCAGCAAAGCGGTCGGCCAGCGCTTTCACCATGATTGCGGCATAATCGTCGTTCGCGCGCTCGAACCGTTCGGCGATTGCGACCTCCTCGATCCCTGCGGTCACAACGAAACCGCCGACATAGTCGCCGATACCGCTCTCGGTCGGCGCCACGAAGTCGGCGAGCGCCATGTTCGCACGACCATCGCGCTTGGCCATCTGCTGGCGCAGCGTGTGCAGGGTCGCAAGCGGCGTCTCTCGGGCTTCGTCCGTGAACAGCTGGATGTCATCGCCCGTGGCGCCGGCCGGCCAGAAGCCGATCACGGCTTTGGGGACGAACCAGTCTTCCGCGATGATCTGGGCCAGCATGGCCTGTGCATCGGCGAAGAGCTGTCGCGCAGCCGCCCCCTGGCGTTCGTCATCGAGAATTTTCGGATAGACGCCCTTCATCTCCCAGGTCTGGAAGAACGGCGTCCAGTCGATATAGCGCGCGAGTTCGCCGAGGTTCCAGCCATCGAAGACCCGCGTTCCCAGGAACGACGGCTTCGTGGGGCGATAGACGGACCAGTCGGCGCGATGCCGGTTCGCCCGGGCACGCTCCAGCGGCAGACGCTGCTTCTCCCGCTCCGAGCGCGCATGCGCTTCCGCCACCTTGCGGTAATCGGCCCGGATCGTCTCGATATAGGGATCGCGCGCCTCCGGCGAGAGCAGGTTCGACACGACGCCGACGGCGCGGCTGGCATCGGTGACATAGACCGTCTGCCCCAGATCGTAGCGCGGGTGGATCTTCACCGCCGTATGGACCCGGCTGGTGGTGGCGCCGCCGATCAGCAGCGGCAGGCTCATCCCCTCACGCTGCATTTCTGCTGCAACATGCACCATTTCGTCGAGCGACGGCGTGATGAGGCCGGAGAGGCCGATGATATCGACCTTCTCGGCCTTGGCGACCTCCAGAATCTTTGCTGCGGGAACCATGACACCAAGATCGATGATCTCGTAATTGTTGCAGGCGAGAACCACGCCAACGATGTTCTTGCCGATATCGTGGACATCGCCCTTGACGGTCGCCATCAGGATCTTGCCGGCGGATTGGCGCGCCTCGCCGCCCTCCGCCAGCTTCTCCGCTTCCATGTAGGGCAGGAGCACGGCAACCGCCTGCTTCATGACGCGGGCGGATTTCACCACCTGCGGCAGGAACATCTTGCCGGCGCCGAACAGGTCGCCGACGACGTTCATGCCCGCCATCAGCGGCCCCTCGATGACGTGCAGGGGACGGGCAGCGACAAGCCGCGCCTCTTCCGTGTCATCAACGATGAATTCGGTGATACCGTTGACCAGCGCGTGTTCGAGCCGTTTGTCCACGGTCCACTCGCGCCAGCGCAGGTCGCGCTCCTTCGCCTCGCGGCCGGCAGCGCCCTTGAACCGTTCGGCAAGCGTCAGCAGCCGGTCGGTCGCGTCCGCCCGACGGTTGAGGACGACGTCCTCGCAGGCCTCGCGCAGTTCCGGCTCGATCGCGTCGTAGACGATCAGCTGCCCGGCATTGACGATGCCCATGTCCATGCCCGCCTGAATGGCGTGGTAGAGGAACACGGCATGCATGGCCTCGCGCACCGGCTCATTGCCGCGGAACGAGAAGGACAGGTTGGAAACGCCGCCCGAGATGTGGACATGCGGCAAGGTCGCCACGATCTCGCGCGTCGCCTCGATGAAATCGACGCCGTAATTGTTGTGCTCCTCGATGCCCGTGGCCACCGCGAAGATATTGGGGTCGAAGATGATGTCCTCAGGCGGGAAGCCGACCTCTTCGGTGAGGATGCGATAGGCGCGGGTACAGATATCGACCTTGCGCTGACGGCTGTCGGCCTGGCCCTGCTCGTCGAAGGCCATGACCACGACGGAGGCGCCATAGGCCCGACACAGCCGCGCCTGATGCAGAAAGCTCTCCTCGCCTTCCTTCAGCGAGATGGAATTGACGATGGACTTGCCCTGCACGCATTTCAAACCCGCCTCGATCACCTCCCACTTGGAGCTGTCGATCATCACGGGAACGCGGGCGATGTCAGGCTCGGCGGCGATCAGGTTCAGAAACTCGATCATCGCCTGCTTCGAATCGATCAGGCCTTCGTCCATGTTGATGTCGATGACCTGGGCGCCGTTCGCCACCTGGTCGCGCGCGACATCCAGCGCTGCGGCATAGTCGCCCGCCGTGATCAGCTTGCGGAATTTCGCCGAACCGGTGACGTTGGTGCGCTCGCCCACGTTGATGAAGGGAATGTCCTTCGTCAGCGTGAAGGGCTCCAGCCCGGAGAGCCGCATCTGCGGTGCGACGGCCGGGATCTGCCGGGGTGGGAAAGCGGCCATATCTTAGAGCCTCGCCTGTGCGTTTGTGTCGAGACCGGAGCGGGGCACGTGCCCGACGACGGCTTCGGCGATGGCCTTAATGTGCGCGGGTGTCGAGCCGCAGCATCCGCCGACGATGTTGACGAGACCGTCTCTGGCAAAGCCGGCGATCTGCGCGGCCATCTCGTCCGGGCTCTCGTCATAGGCGCCGAATTCGTTGGGCAGGCCGGCATTCGGATAGGCGCAGATGAGCGTATCGGCGACGCCGGACAGCTCGGCCAGATGCGGCCGCATGGCGTTGGCGCCCAGTGCGCAATTGAGGCCGATCGAGAACGGCCGGGCGTGGCGCAACGAGTACCAGAAGGCCGTCGGCGTCTGGCCCGAAAGCGTGCGGCCGGAGAGATCGGTGATCGTGCCGGAGATCATGACCGGCAGGGTAATGCCGCGCTCGGCGAACACTTCCAGCGTCGCGAACACGGCCGCCTTGGCGTTCAGCGTATCGAAGATCGTCTCGATCAGCACGATATCCGTGCCGCCGTCGATCAGCCCGCGCAGCTGCTGCCCGTAGGCGAGTCGCAAGTCGTCGAAGCTGACGGCGCGGTAACCGGGATTGTTGACATCCGGCGAGATCGACGCGGTGCGGTTGGTGGGTCCAAGCGCGCCGGCCACGAACCGGCGGCGACCGTCCTTGTCCTGCGCACGCAGGCCCGCGCGCCGGGCGAGGCGTGCACCGTCGCGGTTCAGGTCGTAGACGGCGTCTTCCATGCCGTAATCGGCCTGGGCGATGGTGGTCGAGGAGAAGGTGTTGGTCTCAAGAATATCCGCACCCGCCAGCGCATAGCGATAGTGGATGTCCTCGATCGCCGCCGGCTGGGTCAGGGTCAGCAGATCGTTATTGCCCTGCAGATGGCACTCGCAGCCCTGAAATCGCTCGCCGCGAAAGTGCTCTTCCGTCAGTCCGAGCGTCTGGATCTCCGTGCCCATCGCGCCATCCATGATGAGGATGCGCTCGGAGGCAGCCTGCCGGAGGGCACGTGCGACCTCGGAGCCGTCGGGCGCCGGGGTCGGTTCACCGAAAAGGGCCGTGATGGCGGACATGGGACAACCTTTCGCCTGCTGGACAGGCTTCGGAGTGACATAAAGATATATTTATGTCAATATATGTTACGTTTGGATGCGCGCAAGGCAGTCCTTCAGTTCGTAGATCGCGCAGAGGATGTGATAGAAGGTGCTGGCAGGCGCCGCCTCCTCGATGAAGACGCCGCTTTCCGGCAGCTTGTCGCGCCAAAGCCCCTTTACCGGGACATCCAGAAACAGGTTCAACGCTGCAATCGCCCGTTCGGCCGAGCCGAGATAGCGCACCTGTGCCTCGCCTTCGCTCAGCGCCGCCAGCCGGATCGCGGCCTTTAGCCACTCGGTCTGCGGCCAGAGCCGCGCTAGCGGGTCGCGCACCGAGAAATCGTCGTTGAGCTGCATGATGGCGACCTTGCGCGTCGCGCAGATGCCGTGCGCCTCGCCGATTTCGAACAGGCGCCGCGCCTTGACGATCGCGCCCGCATCGCCCCGGCGCTCGCCCCAGCGCAGCAGCAGCCAGGCCCATTCGAACTGGTGCCCCGGCTCCACCACACGGCCGAGATCGCCGGGCATCGGCGCCCAGTCATGGTCGAAGAACTCGCGAAGCGCGCCGGTCTGCGGATCGATGAAGCGGTCCATGCAGAGCGAGGCGATCTCGTCTGCCAGATTGGTCCAGCCGACCTGATCGAAACCCTCGACCTCTTCGCTGGCAAGGCAGGCCTCGAACAGGTGCATATGCGGATTGGAGCAGAGCGGCAGGCGCGGCGGGTTGTCCTCCTCGAAGCCGGCGACCGGGTGCTTGCACCAGTCTTCCAGCTTTGCCTTCAGTGTCGTGCTGCGCTCCGCCATCTCAGCCCGGCGCTCGGGGAAGGCGCGCGCCATATAGGCGAAGGCCAGCAGCGCGAAGGCCTGATTGTAGATGTCGAAGGACGGGTCGAGCAGCGTGCCGTCGGCATCGGCAAGCGCGCCGTAAAAACCGCTCGGCTGTAGAAACACCCGGTCGAAGAAAGCGAGACCGCCGGTGCTTGCCCCCTGCCAGTCGCCGGCCCAGCCGCGCAGGCCCGCCTCCGCAAAGCAATAGGTCTGGCGCGGCTGCACGCGGGAGCGCAAATTGTCGCGCGTCGGTTGGCCGGTCAGGTCGATCGTCTCGACGAAGCCGCCATCGGGATCGTTGAACCCCTTGTCCCGCCAGAGCGGCAGGGCCTGTTCGGTCAGCCAATGGTCGAGGGAGGCGGAGAGCGCGGAAACGGCCATGGATGGCACCTTTGCATAGAAATCAGAAAGAGAACTCAGACATCGAGACGGAGGCTGGTGAGGTCATGGCCGAGATGCAAAGCCAGCGCCTCGACCACCATCGCATGGTCCTGCCGCTGCGGCAGTCCGGAGACGGTGACCGCGCCGATGCAGCCGGCGCCTGTCACCGTGATGGGAAAGCTGCCGCCATGGGCCGCGAAATCCGCATCCGACAGGCCGAACTTGTCCTGCAGGCTGCGCCCGTCGCGGGCGAGCGAAAGCCCGGTCGCATAGCTGCTTCGGAAGAAGCGGGCGACGCAGTTGCGTTTGCGGCGCACCCAGTTCGCATTGTCGGGAGAGGTGCCTTCCAGCGCTGCGTAGAACAGCGGCATGGAAAACAGGCTGACATCGATGACGACGCCGAGCTTGCCGGCCGCCGCCATGTCGCGCAGCCGCAGGCCGAGCGCCCAGGCGACATCGGCGTCGAAGTGCGCGAAGGTCAGCGTCTTTTCCTGATGGGCGACGCGGGCGATATCGGTTTCGAGAGATGCGGTCATGCGTCTATTCCTTCCAGAGCCATGCGGCGCCGCGCACGCCCGAACTGTCACCATGGACGGCCTTGCGGATCGGCGTCTCGAACGAATCACCAAAGATATACTGCGCGACGAGGCCCGGCAGGTCGTCGTAGATCTCATCGACATTCGACATGCCGCCGCCGAGCACGAACACATCGGGATCGACGACATTGGTCAAAAGCGCGAGGCTGCGGGCCAGACGGTCGGCAAAGCGCTCGTAGACGCCGCGGGCGACCGCGTCGCCGCCGCGCATGTCGGAGATGATGTCGCGCGCCAGACGCTCGCGCCCGGTGGTCAGGCGGTAGTCGAGCTCGACGCCCGTGCCGCAGGCGTATTTTTCCAGGCAACCCGTCTTGCCGCACCAGCAGGTATGGCCGGGATATTCTTCCGGCCGCATCCAGGGCAGCGGATAATGGCCGACTTCGGCGGCAACCCCCTGAAAGCCGGCATGCACCTTGCGCCCGATCGCCAGACCGCCGCCATGGCCGGTACCGATGATGATGCCGAACACCGTCTCGGCCCCCGCCCCCGCCCCATCGACCGCCTCGGAGACGGCAAGGCAGTTGGCATCGTTGGCGATCCGCACGGGGCGACCGAGCAGCGCTTCGAGATCCTGGCCGAGCGGACGACCGTTGAGAATGACGGCATTGGAATTGCGCACGAGGCCCGTGCGCGGGTTGGGACTGCCGGGAATGCCGATGCCGACGCTGCCCGAGGCGCCCGACGCCGCTTCCGCCGAAAGAACCAGCGACCGCACAGCATCGAGGCAGGCATCATAGGACGCCGGCGTCGGCACGCGCTCGCGCGCCCGCAGCGCACCCGCCTCATCCAGCGCCACCACCTCCATCTTGGTGCCGCCCCAGTCGATCCCGATAAACATCAAGCCCCCCTTGTGCCGCCTGCAAAGAGGCGCAGGCGGGCCTGCATATCACCCCGGCAATCCCGTTTGAAGCCCCGCCGAACACACCGAAGCATGCCTCCCGAAACCACCAATCCCCACCACCCCCCTTGGCTTCCCCGACAACCTTTTGTAAGGATGCCGACGATGGTCCCGTAGCTCAGGTGGATAGAGCGACAGATTCCTAATCTGTAGGCCACTGGTTCGAGTCCAGTCGGGATCACCACAAATTCAACAGCTTAGGAATATGCCGTTCCTGACGTTCCTGTAGACGTTCCTCAGAAGTTGTTCTGCGCCTGTTCGACGGCGCCTGATTTGCCGAAAAGCTTGTTGATGTAGGTGCGCAGGCTACCGGCAATAAAGAACCATTCTCCGTGTGAATGATGGTTTTTGAATCGCCAGTGAAGCTGCTTCTCGACGATCTGATCACCTTCGACCGAGCCCAAAAGTAACAGCGGCTCGCCGGATCCAATTTGCAGCTTCCTCAAGCGTTGATCCGCTTTCCCGGCGGTAAACCCGATCTTCACCATTCGTCTCGACTGGATGAAATATATGCTGCCGCTGCGGTTTTCTGTTCTCCGGTTCCTGCGAGGGCTCATGGCGAGCTCGTGCATATCTGCCTGCAAGCGCTGGCACTGACTTCTGATGGATTCAAGATCATCAACGGAAGGTGCATTGCCACTCCACAGTCTCGCTGTCCTTGGCTTGAAGTTCTCATGAAGCTTCCGCCCACTGCAAACCCAATACGCGACACGAGTCCCATCTTTTCGAAATCGCCACTTAAGGCCCATGCTGCTTTCGTCGGTCATCACTTCTCCTTTCTATGCGCCACGCGCAATCGAGCCACGTTCGAGGTTTTTTCTAGCGTTTTGCGATTATAGCGCTGCGTTGTTGCGATATTATCGTGGTTCGCATGATGGCGAAGCATCTCGATATCGGCGCCCGCGTCGCCTCCCTCGGTGATGCCCCCTGCCCGGCTGTCCCGGTTCCAGACGTCTTTCGAGACTCCGCAAGCGTCTGCCAGCGTGCGCCACATCTTGATGAAATACCGCTGCTGGTATGGGAGGCCTGTCGTCTCGGACTTCACGACCGGGCCAAACCGCTGGCCGATCGGCACGAGATCCATGATGGCGCGGAGGAAGGGATACTGCATGGTGTCGTGCTCGGCCACCTTGCCGGTCTTGCTGGTGGTCTTCACGAGCACGCCCTTGTCGTCGATGTCGGACCATAGCAGGCCGTCGCGCCATCTCTGGCCGCGGTAGACGATGCCGCCGGTCCCGATCTCCTCAGCATCTTCCCAACGGCCGATAACATCGATCTGTCGCAGAGTGAGCTCGAACTGCAGCGCCTGGGCGAGCGCGATCGAGAGCCGGCCCTTTGAGATCGCCAGCTCGCAGATCGCTTTCGTCTGCTCGAACGAGATTGCCGCGGTGCGCCCACGCGGAACATGGAAACGCATTTCCTCCATGACCGTCTTAAGCCGGAAGCACTCGGCGATGTTCATGACCACGCCGAAGCCGATCACGATGCGCAGGAGCTGGATCGCCTTGTAGGCACGGCGATGGCGCTCGGTTTTCCCATCGGCGGCCGGCTCCTTAAACTTCGAATGCCAGCGGCGGATATCGATGCCGGTCACCTTTTCGAGCCTACGCGCGCCGACCGAAGTCTCGAGGAGGCGAAGGCTTTCGTCATACATGCTGCGGGTGTTGCTCTTCACCTCGAAGTACGAACTCTCGGCCGTCTGCTGGTAGAGCCGGATCAGCGAGCGCAGAGTGCCGTCATAGGTCGGCCGGGTGCCCTTCCCGCGCTTCGTAAGCCATTCCTTCAGCTCTGCCGTCAGCACGCGGCATCGCGCGGCGACCTCATCGTCGGTACCGTGAACACGCACGGTCTTGAGGGGGTAGCCTTCTGTGTTCTTCGCAACGGCCGAGGCAACCCAATAATGGGCGGTCGTGCCGTCATTTCGAGGCCTTGATTTCAGGCCTGGAGCTTTAGTCATGCGCATTTTCTCCCGTGGTTAGGATGGAAATCGTATTTCAATTCGGCATCTTTCCTTGCTTTTGCGGCGTCTTCCTTTCTCTCAAAGTGTCCGAGCGAAATTTTCCGTCCTCGGCCCGTAATGAAGGCGACCCATTTTCTGGTTTGTTTGCTGAAATAGACGCCGCAAATCCCTGAGGTGTTGCTCTTGGGCATTGCCTGATTTCGCATGTTCTCGCTGTGGCTCACGCTTCTCAATTCGGAGAAGCGGTTGTCGTCGCGACGGCCCTCTTTGTGGTCAATCCTGTCTGGCCACTGCCCAGTCTCGATTGCCCAAATGAGTCTGTGAACCTCGTACTTTCGCCCTTGGTAGGCGACATAGCGATAGCCCGTTGATTTGCTGATGCACCCAGCTTTCTTGCCTGCATACAGCGCGTTCCATCTACGGTAGTCACGAAAGCACTTAAACGCGGGCTCCGGTCGCTCCTTCCAGTAAAGCTCACCGTGTGATGAATCGTAGTGAAACAGGCTCTTGAGTAGATCGAGAGGCAGTTCCTTCATGACCATGTTTCCTGACCATCAAGGCCAATAGCGGCCGGTGCCGACGATGGGGTGAGTCCATATCGCCGATCAAGGAATGCTTCGCAGGCGGGCCAATACCTTCGGCCGCCGAAAAGCGGGTCCGGCTCGGGGAACCCTGATTTCGACAGGGCAGAAAGAGCGTCCTTCAGCAGGTCGGTCTTGACTCCGATGCGTTCGGCGAGCTCGGCCTCTGTGAGGAAAAGAGCGTTGGCTTTCATGTCCCCTCCACGCGAACGTCAACCTGGGCGCCCGCAACATTGGTCGTGGCAAAGCTCAACAGGTCGATGCTGAGAACCGTGAGCTTGGCGCGTTTGAAGACGTGGATAGAAAAACCTGACGCCGTCCGGCTGACAATGCGGAATTGCGTATCGGTGTCGGTACCGACGAGCGCCGGCTGAACGCTCGGGGCTGAGACGAACGGCGTGGGGAATGTCACAGTGTGCAGCCCGGCTGCTGTCGTGAGCCCGTTGTAAGCCTCGATGCGCTGCGGATAGTTCGCCGGCAACTGCGAACGCATGATCTGGCCAGCGAGATCCGCCAGCGCGTGGCCGTGCGTGGCTGTGGCGAAATCGGTGAAGGCACGCAAGGCGGCGCTGCCAAGCCCGAGGTTTGCCCGTGCCTGTGTCAACTGTGCTGCGGTCAGCGTTTGTGCTGCATCCACCCGCAAGCGCATGCTGAGGGCCAGCAGCATCGTCGAGCCGAAATGCGGGTCGTTCTCGATCGCGTCGGCGAATTCCTTCAGGGTGTCGAGGGTGGCGGGAGAGGTTGCAACCAGCGCCTTGAATGCCTGAACCATCTCGTCGGTCGTGACGCGGTTCTCGATCTCCTGGAGCAAGCTCGACAGCGTGCCCTCTGCGGCCACCATGCGCGCCCGCATGCCGTTCACGCCGCCCTCGCATGCATGAACCATGCGAAGTGCGTTTGCGAGCTGATCGGTCATCACCTGCGTTTCGTCGGCGGCCTGCGCCGCTGCGAGTTCCTGCTGCCGAGCCTCACGCCGCACGCGGCGTTTCAGCTCCTCGGCGGTCTCGTGGACTCCCGGCAGTGATTGGCGATAGTAGGCTGTGTCTTTGTGCTTCACTCCCCCACCTCCCTGATCTGGGGATCGGGGTCGATGAAGACGTGATTGATGGCATCTGCAATCTGCTGGTACTGCTCGTCGGTGATCTCGTGAGCGGCGTCGTTGGCGATACCGAAAACGATTTCCCAGAGTTCAGAGCCGTCAAGCTTCACGGCAGGCACGTGGCCAATGCCATTGCAGACTTGGCAAAGCAGCGACGGATAGCCGACCGGGCAGCTTTCGTCCTGGGCAATTCCCGTGCAGGGGCATGGCATTTGCTTCTCGCTCATGCTGCGATCCTCACGGTTGCGCTGCGCGTGAATTTTCCAAACGTCAGGTCACAGAAGCAGTCGGAGATATTGAGCCAGAGGCTGTACTTCGCTTTTGCGGCGGAGACGGCGACAACGGTCGATGTCTGGCCTTCGTAAGTGACGGCATAGACCCGATGCTTGTCGCCGATTTCCTTCAGATGCTGCCTGAGCGCTTTCCGGCCGGCCTCGGTGACAAAGAAGTATGTCATGCGGCTGGGCTCAATGCTGCTCTCGGTCCCCCAGTACGGAGAGGCTGCGAATGCCTTCCCGTGCTCGCTATCGGCGGCCGTCGCAAAGTAGTTGCGGTAGCTCTCGGCCATTGGATCGACAGGCCGGCCTAGGGCGTGGTCGATGTGATCCATCACCTTGTCTTTGAGGCATCGGTTGACTTGTCGGCTCATTCGGCAGAGCCCTCCGTGGCTGCGAGAGCGCGCGTGATCCGGTTCCAAGCGATAGCCTCGAAGTCGATCTCGCTGTCGCTCGGCGTTTTTCCTGCTGCGATCGTCATCTCGTTGAGGTGATGCCAGCGGGCGAATTCCTTGATCGTCGTGAGGAGTTCGCTGCCCACCACATCTGTCGAGGGTGCTGGGCTTCCCGCTTCATGGGGTGGGGTGGAGAGGGCGGAGAGGATGCGACGCTCGTAATCGGCTTGGGCGGCGGATTGTGCTTCGTCTTCGGTCGAGTGCAGTGAAACAAAGCCTCCAGCATGAAGCATATGCCACACTGCACCGTGCGGCTCGACCTCATAGAGGCCGAAAGGGGTTTCGGCTGCGAACCCACGGTTAAGGACCCACTCCAGCGCCTTCACCGTCCCGACGTTGACAGCCGGATCGGGGGCGTTCATCCGGTCACAGATTTCTTTCGCGATGTGCGTCTTCATCGTCGCGATCATATCTTGGCCGCGATAAACCCAAGCGTAGTTTGCCTCGCCTTCTGAGCCGTGCTGAATGCCATAGCGCCAAAGCTTCTCAGTCATGGCTTTTCTCCTGAAGGGCGACGATAACCGATTGAGCGACGACAGAGCAGAAGACCGACGTTTCCGGCCCTTGCAGGAGGTCGCTCTCAAAGCTCGGCATGGGGATATGCTCGTTGATGGCGTTGCGCATCGCGCACATTGCGTCGAATGTGTCACGACTATTCATCCGCCAAACCTCGGCATCCTTTGTCAATCTCTCCACCCGCGAGAGCAGAGCGGCGTTCTCGGCCTTGAGTGCTGAAAGCGCTCGTCGCTTCGTCAGAGGCGCATAGCCGAGCGCCTTCATGGCGGCGATAAGTGTGCGGACGGAGCCTCTTGCAGAGTTTCGATGTTTTGAGGTTTGCTTTGACCATTTCAGTGTAAAATCGTCCGACCTTTCGACATGAACACGATGCGCGATCCGGTCGATTTCGTCAGCTTCCGGCTCGGCTTTCACCTCAACCGCCTTGGCAATCGCAGCCTGCACTTCCTCCCTTGTGAAGTTCTCGGAGGAAACGGAAGGGGAGAGGATGTCGGGGGTGCTCATGGGTTGATCTCCTGAGTGGGGGTGGAGAGGGCAGGAGGGCTTGGGAGAGGCATCCAGTGAGTGGGCATCATGGTATCTTCGGAGAAACCTCCATCCCAAGACAACCAAGCCGGGGGCTCGTTTTCATCAACATCCGGGTCTGGTATCGATGTGTGCGTGGGTGGTATGAACCAAGATCCGGCACTGACGCGAAATGTCTTGCCCGGCGTTCCGTCGCCTTGCGGGCAAAACATAATGATTTCTGTACCGTCCTTTGGTGCGGTCTCGATAGGTTGCCACTCCACCCGCGACAGTAGGCCATCACGTTCGGCGGCGAGGGCTTCCAACGAGATTTCGAAATTGGTCAGCGGAGCGGCGTCGAGCATGTCTTGCCATGTGGTCTCTAGGAGGACGGACCATTCTTCGCCAGCCTTCACCATTTCTCGGGATGGCTTGATAGGTACAAGCATGTAGCCAGCCGGGAATGCCGCCGGCTCGGGCCGCACCTCCCCCTCTACCGCCGTCTCACTCCCTGTGCGGGTGTCGTGGGTGGTCATGCTGCACACCATCCCATTGCGAGGTGATCACGGCGCTCGTCGTATGCTCGGTCGGGGTCGGGCAGACGGGATTCGTTGAGCGCGGTGTGGAAGTGTTCGGCGGCGTGCTCGGACTTCTGGATCTCGTCGGCGATGATCGCGAAGATGCCGTCCTTGACTGCGTGCGGTAGGCCGAGATAGCCGTTCCCGCGCGGGATCAGCCGCACCCCGTCGTCGAACGTGATGCTCGCGACATAGAAGCCGTCGCATTCGTCATCGACGAGCTCGGCGATACCCCGCGCATCAAAGCACTCGGTGATCGGATAGATGCCGTCGAAATCGTAGTCGCAGGAGAACGGCTTGTTGCGCATGGTTATCCCTCGATCAGGCCGGTGACGTAGGTGTTGGTGGCGTCCGCGTCGGCGTGGCCTTTCAGCCGATCGTTGTGGGCGGAGAGGATCTGCTTGCCGATGTCGACGAGGTACTGCTCGGTGAGCTTGACCTTCTCGCGTGCGTGCGTGGCCATGAGACTTTCACGGTCGATCTCGCTCGCAAGCGCCTGATGGTACGCGAGCAGCACGGAATTGTTGGGCGCCGATGCTTGGGAGGTCTGTTCGGCGCCCGCATCAGCCGCGGGCTTTGTCTGCGCCGGCTGAGCTACTGGATTGGTGTTCTCGCCGCGTGCCCAAGCACGGAGACGGCGGCCGGTCTCCATAGAAACCTGCTTGCCGGGCTGGAAGAACTGAGCATACGGAGCATTCAGCTTGCCGTAGAATTCGCCGTTCTGCATCAGCGGCACGCCCTTGGCGTCCGGAGTGACCATGAACGAGATGGTCATATCGTAGAGCATATTTTGCTCGCAGATCGGCTGCCATCCGATGTTCTGGACGGTCATTTTCTTGCGGCCGTTGTGGTCCTCGATCTCGACCGGCTTCGTGACCTCGCGCGCCCGGAAGCAGAAAATGACGTGCGCCCTGACCTGCCGCAGGTTCTTCATCAGGTGCGTCTTGTGCTCGGACTTCGGAACAGCCCATGCCGGGAAATTGAACTTGTGCATCTCCCAATCGGCAAAGGACTCGTATGGCTTCTTCGCCAGCCGGACCATCTCGGCGGTGTGCATGTCGTGGAGCCCGCCGACGCCCTCCCACTCGTCGGAAGCGGAGTCGATAACAACGACGCGAGCGCCAACCTTGTCAACGGCCTCATTGATCGCCAGCCAGATCGCCTTGGGGCTGAACGGCGGCCGCATGTCCATGTACTTCACGCGGAACAGGAATTCCCTGAGGAGTTCGGACTGCGGCCGGGTGTCAAAGGGCGTGGGGAAGTAGTGCCGCGCGCGACCGCCCTCGGTGTCGATGAAAGCGATTGGCTCGTCGCCAGCAAGGCCCAGCGCCAACAGCAGCGCGCTGACGGTCTTGCCCGAGCCGGACGGCCCGGCAACGCCAATGATCAGGGACGTGTCATCTCGCACGCCATCGGTGAAGGTGTTCATCAGCACGGTCCTGCAATGGGGGTAGAGCGGTAGGGCTTGCTCTCGAAGAAGGGGAATGGATCCAGCCCGAGTCCCTGCAAACGCGGATCTTCGATCTCGCGGGCCGACCACGAGGTATCAATATATGCGGGCATTTCGGCGGTCTGGATCTCGGTCGGGTATCCCGGCCAACGGTTCTCGGCCATGCACTTCCGCCATAGCAGAAAGGCGTTCGAGACCATCTTCTCGCCGATGAGCCGGCCGCCATTGTCGACGCGGACGACGGACACCTCGTGCGGGGCTTCCTGCTCCTGCATGATGAAGAGGAAATCGAGCTTCATCTCGTGGCGGTCGATCTGGGGGAACAGGCGACGGATGCCACGGCGATAGAACGCGTCCTGAAAATGATAGGTGTTGTTGTAGAGCGTGCGGGATACTGCCTGGGGCGAGACCTGCATGCCGGTGGTCTTGTAGTCGAGAATGGTCAGGCGATCGAGCGCGACGTCGAGGCGGTCGATGCGCGCCCGGGCCCAATGATCGCCGCACGGGTCGATCCAGGCGGCTGTGACCTCGTTCAGCAGGTTCGACGACGTGCCGGCAGGGTCCGCCAGACCGCGCAATGCCGGGTGCTCGCTGTCGATGAATAGCGCGCGGGCCTTGGCGACCATGGCGAGCGCAGTCTTGTGGTCAGCGACAAGCAGCGGGATCGCACCATCTGCCTGTGCCGCCTTCCGCTCGCCCTGCGCCTTGCCACCCTTGTAATCCTTGGCGTCGATGACGCGGATCTCGGTCGGCTGGTTTAGGAGCAAGGCGTGTGCCGCACTGCCGATCTCGCGGATGTTGCTGTTCGCCTTCTCCTCGGGCTCCTGCGGGTTGAGACGCGGGTGAGCGGTGAAGGCGTGGCGCGGGCTCTCGTCGATGAGCTTGAGGGCGATCGAGCGGGAGAGGCTGGCAACGGGGGCCGGATCGGCGTGATAGGACGCCTCGGACATACGGTATAAGCCCGGCTCGACGATCGTCTCGGAGTGGATGAGGTCGATCATTTCCATCTCCGGACTCATTGGAAGCTCACGGCGCCATCGTCGGCAGCCAGTTCAAACGCCTTCTTCCACTCTTGGTATCGCTGGTAGAACCAAGCGTCCCCGTGCGTCTGAGCGTCCGCATCGAAAGTCCTGAAGTCCTCAGAGAGCTTCTTGCTGACAACAGGGCCTATCGTGCCGTCGCAGTCGGAGAATTTGATGAGCTCCCAGAACAAGCCGCCTTTCGCAGCCCACGCGCCGCGAGAGTGGTTATGGCGTTCGCTGTCGCCGGGCACAGAAGGGTAGCCAGCAAGCTTTGCGAGCTCTTCTCGAAAATCATTGTATCCGCCGTAGGAGCCGGCGCGAAACCCGAAGGATTCTTCGGCCTGATAGACGCCACGATCCTCAAGCCCTTCTTCCCGCCCGGGAAAGTCGCGGCTGACGTAAACGACAAGATCATAGGCCTCTGGGGCAACGACGGTCAGCGTCTTGTCGTAGACATCCCCGTCGAGATACTTCACATCGTCGATCTTGCTGAGCTTGCTGTAAGCGGTGACATCCAGACCCATCACGCGGCCTCCTGCGCTGCAAACGCCTCGATCCACTCGACGGCCGTCTCCACATCCGGCATGTAACCGGGCGCGGTCATGCCCTTGAATCCGGGTACGAAGCCGTTGGTGACGCGGAAGACGGTGCCGGTGCTACGGCCGATTGTGACGTCGAGAACCTCGTGGGCCGACGCGTCCATGTTGGCGGGGTGCTTGGCGAGGGCGATGGTCTTCATGCTGCACCGCCTTTTGCTTTTTCGATGACCGCTCGTGTTTCCTTGAGCATGTCGCCAACGCGGATCAGCAGCTCTTCTTTTGGGTCTCCCTCTGCAATCGCTCGACGAAGCATGACCAGATCGCCTTCGCGAACTTCCAATTCCGTCAGCAATTCAGGAGCGGCGGCGATCAGGCGAGCATTTGCTTCATAAAGCGTGATGCGATGCCGGGCGGCGGTGTGAGACATGCGGCAGACGTGAAACTCGCCATTCGCCATCGCCAGCGGCTTATCGCGCTCGGCATCTGAATGCTCGGGCTGGACAGAGACATAGGTCAGGCCGCTCTCGAAGCTGACAGATGAAACGACCTTCCATGGACCCGGTGTGTGCTTGACGTCAGCCATCACACCCTCCCTGCGATCTCATACGCCCGCTCCTGCCGGCTGAACCCGGTGTGAGCCGCGTAGAGCGCGACAACGCCGATGACCGTGATCAGCACGATCAGCAGCACGTCGTTTGCGCGGGTGGCGAGGGCTTTCAGTGTTCGGGGGTCGATATCTTTGCGGGGGTGCATGACCGTCTCCATGGTGATCCGTTTCGATATCCGCCGGTTGATGGGCGGATGCCGAAGCGGATCAGGCAACGAAGCGAAGCTGCCCAGCTTTGATCTGCCGAGCATAGCGCGCGTTTTGACGATCAGAGCTGTACGGGTAGCGCTTGCCGGTCTTTGGCAGCTTCTTGGTCTTGCTGATGCCCTGCGGCTTGTCTGCGATCAGCACGGGGGCTGCAGCGAGAGGTTCCGAGTGCGCCATCATCGACATTGCGATGAGGGATCCAATTCCGATTGTTCCGCGCATTCCCATTTCTCCATCTCGCTTGGTGCGGTTGATGGAGAAAATGTACCCATTACGTGTACGATCGTCAACCCCAAAATGTGTACAGTTTGGGTAATGGCGCAACGCTATGATCTTGCAGGCGAATGGAGGTTCGGCATGCAGGTGATCATGTTCCTGGCGGCGATGATGGTTTCAGATGCGGAGGTGCAGGAGGCACTTCGGGCGGCAGCCCTCTCGAACAAGATCGGAGAGGTGAAGGCATGCATTACCGAATATGCAGCGAAGATCGCGGTTCGCACGAACGAAAGCGCCTCGGCCACGGGGTCTTTAGCGGTTCGCTTCTGTGCATCGAAGATCGGGGAGGCTTACGAAGGCGCTCACGATCGTGGCCTGCTGATGGATGCCATGCAGAAGTATGGCGAGTTGCAGGCAACGAGATGTCGGATCGGCGAGCTGGACGCCGCTATATGCCCGAAATGATCAGCGCGGCGTGAGCGCTGTGACCTTGGCAGCCCAAACGAGGTCTTGATCCTCCATCGGGCTTTCCGTCTGCGACAACAGATGGAAGAGCCCCTGCTCTGAGCCTTTCATGAGCTTCTTCACGAGAACCTTGCCCTCGATCGTCTCGACGATACACAGATGCCCGATCAGGTCGGCCGTCACCGGATTGCGCACGTCGTCGTAGAACACCAGCCACTGATTGAAGAATGGCCCGATGGAGTCGCCTCGTATTTCTAGGCCGACCGTGTGTTCTGTCCCTCCCGGCGGGGTTGGCACTTCTTCGAACTCCTCGTCTCCGTCGACGTAGAAATGGGCCTCTGAGCCGGCGCCGACCCTTCCCACTATCCTTGAAGTTCGTTGATCAGCGATTACCGACGCCTCATCGACGCCGAAAGCTTTTGCTGCCTGGGCGATATAATCGGATGTCAGCCGGCGCTCGCCGCGCTCAAGCTTCACATACTGACTTCGGGAAACGCCCATCAAATCCGCGGCGTCTTGCAGCTTCAGATTTTTGAGTTTCCGAAGCGATCTCAAATTGTTGGCCATACTGGGTACATCGCCGATTCTGCGCGCGCGTGTCATTCCCCTTTCTGTGTACACTTGCAATTGACAAATGTACCCATAGTGGGGATACTCTGCAGCATCATGAAGCTACACGATTATCTCAACCGACCCGACACCCAAGACGAAGAGACCTTCGCCCGTGAATGCGCGGTGAGCGTTTCGTGCGTCCGGAAGTGGCGGTACGGGGACCGTTTTCCCCGTGCCCACCAGTTTGAAAAGATCAGGGCCGCAACTCGCGGCCGGGTCACTGCGAACGATTTTGCCGTTGCTGCCGAGGCCGTCTGATGTCTGCACAATCCTCCTTTTTCGCGTCGTCTGGATTCAGCAAGCACCGCACCAAGATTCGGTGTGTTGACGCCGTGTGCGACATGGCCCGCAGCCTCTGGCCCTCGAAAACCGCCATCAACCTTTCAAGCCGTGCCGAGATCTCGAAGCGCGCTGCCGAGCTGTGGCTCGAAGGCCGTACCGAGCCGGGCGCGGATGCCCTCGTGAACCTGCTGCGCTCTGACGCCGGGTTCCTGCTCCTTCAGCAGCTCATGCAGGGCTCTGGCACGCGCTGGTGGAAGGACTTTCAGCGCGGCGTGCACATCGCCGATCTGGAACAGAAGCAGGAGGTGCTTCGGCTTCAGCTTGAAGAGATCAAGGGAGGAATGAAGCCATGACATCGTTCGTTGCCGACTGCCTGTTGCGTGTTTCGACCGGGCTGTATCTCGCGTCCGTGCAGGTGAAGGATTGGGCCATAGCGCTGATCGTTCACCGCAATCGGAGGGCGCGCCGATGATCCCTTACTGGCTCCTTATCGCCGCCATGGCCTCGCTGGCTGTCGGCATCGTCGGCATGACGGTTGCCCTCATGACCATCGCCGTGCGCGAGGCCCGCAAGGATCATCTCAGCGGGCGGTTTCCATGGATCTGATCCCGATCCGGGTCTGCCCGGAGTGCGAGCGGCCTATCGGCGCCGGCCTTCACTGCTGGGACTGCGGATACGTCCCTCTCCTTACCGATCTCGATTGCCAACAGGAAATCGAAGAAGTGCCCGGCGCAACGCGCTTCGTGCGTCCGGCTGTTCCCAACCCCTCGAAGCGCTTCAGGAGCGATGAATATGGACAAAGAAACAATCGAGGATGTCGCCTCGGAAACACTGTCGGGCGACCTGCGCGACGTCATGCTGACCCACATCCGCAGCATGGAGACGCCTTGGTCGAAGCTGTCGGAGCGGGCGCAGGAAGACAAGATCTACGCCATCCAGAGCGCGTGCGAGCACATCGTGCGTCAGGCTGTGCAGACCATCGCGGCATCTGGTCACGACGTGATCGCCGTCGAGGTGAGCAAGTTCACCGTCAAGGACACGATCAAGATGGAAGTCGTGGCGAACGTCACGACGCCGAACATCGAGCAGCTTGCCGACAACCGTGGCCGGAACGCTCTGCTCATCTTCGTCTCTGCATCCGACTATCTCGGCGAGCGTGCCCAGGCATCGGCCGACAAGGACGAGCCTGAGCTGCCGATCGAAGACGAGGCGGCTTAATCATGATGGCTGGTCGCACCCAGCACGGCAGCAAGGCGGCCTCTGGTCGCCTTGCTCTTGGCCGTCTCAAGACAGGCGAGCGTAACAAGACCGAGGCAGCGTACGAGCTGATGCTCGAAGACATGCGGCATGCCGGTGATGTCCTCTGGTATCGGTTCGAGGGCGTGAAGCTGCGCCTTGCCGACAACACGTTTTACACCCCCGATTTTGCCGTGATGCTCTCTTCCGGGCAGCTCGAAATGCACGAGGTCAAAGGCTTCTGGCAGGACGACGCACGCGTGAAGATCAAGGTCGCGGCCGATCTCTACCCCTTCCGTTTCATCGCTGCCATGCCGCTTCGCAAGAAGGACGGCGGCGGCTGGAAAATCGAGGTTTTCGAATGAGTGAATGGACAGAAGAACGCATCGACAGCCTTCGCTTCATGTGGTCCGAAGGCTTGAGCGCGTCTGAGATCGCGACACGGCTCGGCGGCCTCACACGCAATGCGGTTATCGGCAAGGTTCATCGCCTCAAGCTGCACAACCGCGTCGGTGTGGCGAAAGAGATCCAGGCGAATACGCCGCAGGTCAAGGTTGCCGAGGTGCCCAAGGTCGCCATGGCTGCGTCCATCGCGAAGGTCGTGGTCAGGCCCGCGCCCCGTATTGCTTCGACCGCTGCTCCCCGCCTCGAGCTGCCGGAGATGATGGGGTCGGTTCTCAAGCCTGTTCCCCTGCTGAAAACGCTCGTCGACCTCAACAAGGACGACTGCCGCTGGCCGGTCAACGGTGAGCGCGCCGAAACACGCTTCTGCTGCCACGCCGTCTCTCAGGGCTCGTCCTACTGCGAATATCACCGGCTGGCAGCAAAGGGCTCTGGCACGGTGTCCGAGCGTCTGGCGGCGCGTGAGCTGCGGAGGGCTGCATGATGGCAGACATCGGCAACGTTGGTGACCAGATACACGGCCTTCCTTACGCGCAGGACGAGACAGATATCCACGACGACATGGCGGCGTTCGACAGTTTTCCGAGAGAAATCCGACAGGCACTTTCAAGCGCTCCTCTCGATATTTGTGCAGAGCCCGTCGCATGGCATTTCCAATCTGGAATGAGCCCTGCGCTGATTTTGCGTGAGATCGAGGCGCTCAATGCCGAGGTGCTCAAGGCTGCATACAGCGAAAAGGGGATCAACTGATGGGCAAGCGCTCCGACTTTCCCCGCCTCGATCGCGACGCCTACCAGACGATCGATCCGCGCGCCGGGCAGAAGCTGATCCCGCACCTGCGCGGCGTCAAGACCTTCGCTGAGCCATGCGCCGGTGAGGGCTATCTCGTTGGCCAGCTTCAGGCCGCCGGTCTCGTCTGCACCTATGAGGGCGATATCACGTCCGGCCTCGATGCTCTCTCTCACCCCTTCGAGCAAGACGCCGGGTTCGACGCCATTATCACCAACCCGCCCTGGCGCCGCGACGTCCTGCACCTGATGATCGAGCGCTTCATGCATATCGCGCCGACGTGGATCCTCCTTGATGCCGGCTGGGCATATACCAAGCAATCCGCGCCCTTCATCGACCAGTGCTCGCACATCGTCGCTGTGGGCCGCCTGCGCTGGATTCCCGACACGAAGATGTCCGGCAAGGATGACTGCGTGTGGTTGCGCTTCCACAGCCAGCACGTCGGCGGCCCGCGCTTCGTCGGGCGGGAGGTGGCGGCATGAAGTGTAATTTCGTCGTCGGCCAGAGGGTCGTGTGCATCAACAGCGATTGGCCCGAGAATGGGGTTATCGAAATTGCACGCAAGGTCGTCCCAACCCCATCACGCGTTCCAATGATAAACGAGGTGCTGACCATCCGAGAGATCCGGGGTGGGCTCATAAATAATGAGGTGGTTTTCCTCCACTTTGAGGAGTTTCCCCATGGATGGGACTCCAGGCATTTCGCGCCGCTCATCACCCGCAAGACCGACATCTCGATCTTCACCGACATGCTGACGCCCGCCGGCAAGGAGAAGGCCGATGCTTGAGCGCGTCACCGCCCATGCCGTTCTCCGCTATCTCGAACGTGTCCTTCACGAGCCGGTGCAGCAATGGCTCGCCGACCAGCCGCCGATGCGCGAGTGCCAGAAGCTTGCGCTCTGCTGCGAGCGCGCTGGCCTGCCGGCTGATGCCGTGCGCCTCTCCATGCTCACACAGCCGGTCATCAACGCGCTCAACACCAAGCGCTCCCAGAAGACCACGCTCGTGACCGAGAACGCCGTCTACGTCATCGACGGGCGCAAGATCATCACGGTGCTCGCGATCGGCATGCGTCCGAAGAAGAAGCAGAAGTTCAAGGCGCACAAGAGCCGCCAGTTGGCTGAGGTGTGACGTGAGCGAGCGCGGATTCATTGCCGTAGATCGTGGCATCTTCGACCATGGCCTCTTTGACGAGAAGCATGAGTTCTCGCGCCGTGAAGCATGGCTGTGGCTCCTCTGTGAGGCAGAGTGGAAGCCGCGGGAGAAGTATGTTGGATCGAAGAAAATCGGCCTGGATCGCGGGCAGTTGGCGCACTCAGTCCGCTTCATTGCAGAGGCCTGGGGATGGCACAAATCGAAGGTAGAGCGGTTTCTCGGCCGCCTGAAAACCGAGACAATGATCGAGACAGCTACCGAGACAGGCGCAACCATCATAACCATCTGTAATTACGACAGATATCAGTCTCGTGAAGAAGGCAAGCGAGACAGCAAGCGAGGTTCCTCCGAGACGACACCGAGACAGCCGCGAGACAAACCTAAAGAAGATAACAAACCAACAAATACCACTTCTAACGAAGTGGAGGTGGTAGTCGCGCGCGAGCAGATCCAGATCGTTGTCGATGCATATTCGGAGATGGCTGCAGCATCCGGACTTCCGAAGATTGCCACGGTCAACGACAAGCGCCGATCCGCCATCAAGGCCAGGATCGAGGAGCACGGTCTCAATGGCGTTCTCAAGGCGATCGAAGCCATAGGCCGCTCGGACTTCTGCCTCGGCAAGATCGGTTCGGGGTGGAAAGCCGATTTCGATTTTCTGCTGCAGCCGTCCAGCATGATCAAGCTCATCGAGAACAAATACGACAACCGCCCGCAGGCCCGTCCGCCGCCTGACGGCCTGGCTCGGGACGCCCAGGGCCGCGTGAGCATGGCCGATTACACCTCGAAGATTTTGCAGGAAATGGAGCAGCGAGAAAATGACGGATGCACGATTGAGACCAGCTACGAGCGTCGAGATGGCAACCGAGCTCAACAAGCTCTTCCGCTCGCTCGAACTGAAGACCGGCAGCCCTGAGGAGAAGATCGAGGGCTACCTGATCGCGATTGCTGGTGCATCGCACTATGCGTTGACCACCGCCATCACGAAGATCATCCGCGGCGAAATCGACAGCATAAGTAAGAAGTTCTGCCCGACAGCTCCTGAGCTCAGCTCGATCATCCGCGACGAGATGGCATTTGTGAAAAAGCAGATCGAGCTCGCGATCGGACGCATGGAGCTCGAGGACCAGCGCCCCATCTCGGTCAAGCCCATGCTGCTCATGGATCGCATCGCCCAAGCCACGCAGCGCATGGTCGACGAGGACCGGGCCCTGCTGTTCACCGTCACCTCGCACCCCGGCTTTCTCGCTCGCAAGGGTGAGCTGCCAACCGGCGGCATCTACTGCGCCATCCTCGGTGCGGCCTACGGTCCACAGGGCTCGGCATCTCGTCCTTTGCCGGCTCAAGAGGTTCCTGACCCGGTCGCCGCAGACCTCGATTGGTAAGGCATCAACTGACACGCATTGGCAGCATTTGGCATAGGGCAAGACGATGAGCAAACTGAACAATCTCGATTATCATCTCGATATGGCCGAGGTCTGCGACCGTTACGGCATCAGCCGGCGCACGCTCGAACGCTGGCTGGTAGACGAGAAGGTGGGCTTCCCCCAGCCCATGCGCATCAATGGGCGACGGTTCTTCAAGGCGACCGACCTGCACCGCTTCGACGCCACAAACGCCGGCCTCGACCCCGACGAGATCGACGAAGTTCATGGCCTCAAAGCGGTCTCCTCGATCATTACCGACTATGCCGGCCTCGTGAAGGCGCTCAAGGCTCGTCGGGCAGATCTCGGCATGAGCAATGCAGAGTTGGAACACCGTGCCGGCATGCAGGAAGGTTACGTCACCAAGCTGGAATGCTGGCCGCGCGAGAACAGCCGCGGAATGGGGCCGGAGATCATGCCATTGTGGTTCGGGGGGCTACGTCTCGGCCTCGTACTGCTCGACATGCCGCGCCGCCCGCGCCGCGGGGCTGATGCGGCAGCGCCTGTGAAGCCCACCAAGCCAAACGGTGATCTGAGCGCGGCCGTGCGCCTCTTGATCGAGACAGGCACCGATGAGCAGCAGGCAGATGTCGCAGTTTCAATCCGCGAAATCCTCGCCTCGAAGACGGTCAATACGTTCGAGGAGATTTCCAGCGTTCTGCACACGGCAGGAGGAGCAATGGCATGAGCAACGAAGGGATCAAGGTTGACGCCGTCACAGATGAAGGGTTGTTCTATCCCACGCCGGGCAGCGTGATCTATAAGATCATGGCTGAGACGCGATCATTCATCTATGAGCCTCAGAAGGATATCACGGCATATGAGCTCGCTCTGCTCATGCCCATGATTGTGAACTGCTCCATTCCATATGGTCAATATGCTGAGGAATATGACCGGCTGCCACCCGAAGCTAAGCGCCATTGGATCGTGACAGAGGCTGGCAAGTGATGCTGGCCACATGGACGAAGGTTCTGCCGTATTTCATCGTGGTCTGGTTCGCCAAGCGCTATTGCGAGCGCTTCGACATCGTGCCGGGCTTCACGTCGGTCATGCCACATCGCGGCATCATCATGCACTGGAAGACGGATACCCCCGGCCGGCCAGAGCAAGGAAATCAGCCTCAACCGCATAAGGGTTTGAGGGGTGCCGGCTGACCGCTTGGAAATCGCTCACAGCCGCGTCATCACCTTGTGCGCCAGATCCCAATATTCCTCGCATTTCTGCGTGGCCTGACGCGCCGTATCAACCCAGCCCGTGTTCGGTGTCGGCGGCCGGCCACCATGTGTCCGCGGGTATCCGCCGGCCCACTGCCATTTGCCCTTGGTCGGCCCGTTCGTCTCTTTCCGGATCCTGCCCACATACCCATCACCGTCGAACCCCTGCCAGTCCAGATCGGTAGGCGGATCGTTCTCGTCTATCTGGGTGCGCTTCCATGCGTATTTCGGTTGGTAGGCATCTGTCATGTCAGCGGGTGAACCCCGTTATAGGCGTGCCATCTCGCGGCCACCAGCAACAGTGCTTCGCTGGCATTCTTGGCATCAGCTATGTGGAAGCGGGGCGAACCCTTCACCTGCACCCGCGCACGATAGAAGGTCTTTCCATCCTCGGTCAGCTCTTCGATCTTGACCTTTGGCAGCACTATTCCCGTCATTTACGTCTCTCCTTCACTCTCAGCCTGCCCCACATGCGCAGCTCGATCGGTTCTGTGATCATCATCGACATCTCGTCCCAATCGAACTCAGCCATCAGACCGACCGTCATGCACAGCAGCCGGTAGCGCTTCATCGTCACCGCATCGACAGGCTTCTTCGTGATCCTGTTCATGCCGGCTTCCATGTCACCGATCGACGACACGGAATAGCCTATGGCCTCTGCCAGCTCTGGCCGTGACATCTTGGCGATATGCTCTCGCCAGTATCGAGCCCTGATATGCTCCGGTGCGTCACGAGGTGGCTGTTCAGGCATGATATCCTCAAAATAGGCCATACGATAATCGCATCATTCTAAGCCAGTTTCAATGTGAATATAGTATGGTGAGTAAGCACTGAAACATACGATAATCGCATCATTTTGGCGCCCTCCATTTCAGACGCGAAATCCCCGATCAGCCAACTTACTGATATCACAACACAATAAACCTGTGCTTTGCGTCCATTTCCGCCCACCTGTACCAAGCTTCGCGCGCGCATCCTTCTTCCCTTACAGGTCAGCGCATTCCGATGGATCAGCAAGGGCACCGAGACAAGCAGCGATGGCTATGCCTCTCAAGACCTCAGCCGCCTACAAGCTCCCCGCACAGAAAGCAGCAGCAGCTCTCCGGAAGGAGAACAAAGAGCCTCTTCTGACCGAGAAGCAGAAGGCCCTCGTCCATGCCATGGTCTTTGAGGGTAACTCTCGCAAGGAAGCAGCCGAAGCCGCTGATCTCACTGACAAAGCGGCCCGTGAAGCACTCATCAAACCGAACGTCCTTGCCTACCTCAATGAGTGTATGGAGGTGTTGCGAACCAGCGCTCGCCCTCGTGCGCTCCACCGCATGGTCGATCTGCTCGACGCCAAGACCGAACGCATTCAGTTCGAAAGCGCGAAATATCTCGATGGTATGGACCGCCCAAGCCATGCAGTCGGGGCCACGCAGATCAACGTCCAGGTCAACACCACCACCAACGTGACACCCGGTTACATGGTCAAGCTGGACCGATCAGGCGGCGCACAGATAGAGCATCTGGCGAAGGGTGAGGGTAAGGCGTTACCACATATGCAGGACGTTCCCGAGGATGATTGAGGAACGCCACCCCGTACCCCCTTCGTTCTCCTTCGGACGCCCGTCAGAGGGGGGTGGGGGCAAAATTGGGCTCGAGTCTTCCAGTTCCACCCTCAGACACAAGTCCTGCACCCAGAGAGTTCGGACCTGATTTTTTTTCACCACCCAGCAAAAGGAAAAGCCGCGATGACGAAACCAGAGAACGCCATTGAGTTTATGCCGGTGCAAATCACGGAGCCCAGCACGATCAGCTTCATGCAGATCGAGGCTCACACGCTGGACGGAGCATCGCTGACGCACGAATTTTTCGATGGGAAGGTCATTCCGGAGGTTGGATCACTTCTGGTTCTAAAGCTCGTTGCGAACGAGGGCGGCAAGATCACGATGCAGCTTCAGCCACTGCCCTGACCTCGACAGGGGATCAGGACTGAGATTTTTTTCACCCACCAGGAGATTGCAGCGATGAGCAAGTTTCGGAAAAAGCCGGTCGTGATTGAAGCGTTTCTTTGGACCGGCGGGCCAGATCAGACGGAAGACCCGGAATGGATCTGCGATGCGATCAGCCGTGGCGATGTCTTCTTTTCGGAGCCGCCGAATGTGACAATGCAGATCCGGACGCTTGAAGGCGTGATGACTGCCAGCATCGGCGATTATGTCATTCAGGGTGTGAAGGGGGAGATCTACCCCTGCAAACCCGACATCTTCGCCGCGACCTATGATGCTGTCGAGGACCCGGCATGACCATGTTCCGAAAGCTCCCCGTCGTCGTCGAGGCGTTCCAGTTTTCCGGGTCGGAGATCGATGGGCCGGCCTGGGCGGTCGAGGCGGTGGATTATGGCGTGATCCGGTTCGACGCCGGGTCGGCTGTGGTGAAGACGCTGAACGGCGACCTCACGGCAGGCCCGGGCGACTGGATTGTTCGGGGTGCTGAGGGCGAGATCTACCCTGTGAAGGGGGATATCTTCGCGGCGACGTACGAGGTGGCGTGATGGCTGACCTGAAGGTTGTTCAGTTCGACCCGGCTCAGGGGCGGAAAACTGAAGTGGTTGAGCGCTTGCAGGAATTGCTTGCGCAAGCTGAGGCCGGGGAAGTCGTGGATCTGTCGTTTGCGGCCGCGCTGGTTGATGGAGCCGTGATCACGGGGTTCACGCACACGGATGATGCGCATCGTCGGCTCTCGGGTGTGTCGAGGCTGCTTCACCGTCTGCATTTGATCATGGACGGCGACCCCAATGCTTGAGATCATCGAGCCGGAGCGGCCGACAGTTCTCCCGAAGATCGAGCTCGCCCCAGATGGTCGCAAGATCTACGCGCCTGACGGCAACGTGCTGTGTGATTTCATCGAGTGCCGCAAGCATGTGAGCATCGTCCGCGGCTCGATCGGCTCGGGCACGTCGACGGCCTGCATCATGAAGATGTGGCTGATCTCGTGCGAGCAGCGGCCGAACGACGATGGGCTGCGAAAGACGCGCTGGGCGGTCTGCCGCAATACGTTCCCGGACCTGAAGAACACGACGGTGAAGTCGTGGCTCGACTGGTTCCCGGAGGAGATGTACGGGCGGTTTTACTGGGACCGGCCCTATCGTCACATGATCCGGCTCGGCGACGTGGAGATGGAAATCATCTTCCTGGCTCTCGATACCGAGGACGATGTGCGCAAGCTGCGGTCGTTCGAGTTCACCGGCATCTGGTTCAACGAGCTCGAATTCATCGACAAGGCGATCGTCGACGAGGCGGAAAGCCGAACAGGGCGATATCCGGCGGTCAAGGACGGTGGGGCGACCTGGGACGGCGTGATCGCCGACATGAACGCGCCGCGCGAGGATCATTTCATCCCGCTGATGATGGGCGAGGTCCCGCTGCCGGACGACTGGACGGAAGAGGAGCGGCTTGCCTACAAGCGTCCGGACAATTGGGGCTATCATGTGCAGCCGCCGGCCATGCTCGAGATCAAGGACGCGGCCGGCACGCTGACGGGCTACCGGATGAACCCGCTGGCTGAGAACACGAAGTGGCTCAAGCCCGGCTATTACGCGGAAAAGATCAAGGGCAAGACGAAGCAGTGGATCGACAGCCGCGTGCTGAACAAGATCACGGTGTTCGTCGACGGCAAGCCGGTCTGGAACCAGTTCAACGCCGACAGCCATGTGTCGAAAACGGCGCTTGAGCCCATTCCGGGCTGGCCGGTCTATGTCGGGCTCGACTTTGGTCGGAATCCGGCTTGCGTGGTCGGGCAGCTCGTCAACAATCGGTGGCGGATCTTCGCCGAGGTCACGGCGCGCGGCGTCGGCGCGTCAATCTTCGCGCCTCTGGTGAAGCAGTTGCTTGATCGGCGGCTCGGCGACTGGCAGCCGACATCGCGGCATGCCGATTTCCAAGGCTTTCAGGTCGAGTTCTTCGGCGATCCGAAGGGTGAGGACGGCACGCAGTCGGACGAGACCACGGCCTATGACGTCTTCCGCTCGTTCGGCATGCCGGTGCGGCCGGCGCCGGTGAAGAACAACCACATCCAGACCCGTATTGAGGCTGTCGAATATGCCATGATCACGATGGTGAACGGCATGCCGCGGCTTCTGGTGTGCGGCGTGAACTGCCGGACGCTGAAAGTGGCGATGGCCGGCGGCTATCACTTCGCGCGCATCAAGGGCACGTCTCGGCATAAGGAAACGCCCGAGAAAGACCGCTATTCCGACATCGCCGACGCGACGCAATACATGGTGCTCGGCGCTGGCGAGGGCCGCGCGGTCGCTGGCGGCACGCACGCCGGCCGGAAATCGGCAGTTGACATCAAGGTTCAGAAGAAATCGAGGCGCCGCGGTGGGTTTTGACGGTTTCGGAGACGGTTTGAAGCTGACGGACTGCGAGCCGACCGACTGGTTCGTCGCGTTCCACCCGGATTCGCCGCATTGGTGGGTGCGCGCATTGGCCTGCGGTCGGTTCAAGCACGTCTCGGTCATGGGATTCGTGGAAAGAGCTCAGGCATGGGTGCTTTTCGACTTCCAG
This sequence comes from Ferranicluibacter rubi, assembly GCF_011603255.1. GTDB lineage: Bacteria > Pseudomonadota > Alphaproteobacteria > Rhizobiales > Rhizobiaceae > Ferranicluibacter > Ferranicluibacter rubi. The sequence goes on from NZ_JAANCM010000004.1 coordinate 29,088, forward strand.
ATGGACCGATCGCGGGTCCTGATCGTCGGAAACCATGAGGCCGACCCGGTGCTCGCGCATTTCAGCGCTGGGAACACGGTTTTGCGCATGGCAAGGCCGATCGGGCAGGAATTGAACCTGAATATGTCGGTCGGCCTGTGGTGCGTGCCGGCGGCGGCCCACATCCTGGGTCTCAAGTCCTGTGCTTTGCGGCCGGACGCCCTTTTTCGTCAATGTCTCGCCAACGGTGGCGAAATTATCGGCGAAAGCGGTGGTCATGAAACAGCAGCAGCCAAAGGAAGATCCGGAGCTCGCGCGCCAGAAGGCAGCCGCAGCTCAGGAGAAAATCAACACGATGCGGGACCGGCTGACGACGGAGACTGACCAGTCGCTGCGCATGTTCGGCGCCCGTAGCGCGCTCGCCGGTACCGGCCGCGTCTCGCCGCTCGTCGGCAAGTAAGGGGCGCCCGTGGCAATCTCGCGTCCGAAGTCGACCGCGCCAGCGGCGAACCCGTTCCCGCCTCAGAGCGTGACAGAGGACGCGACCCAGCGCCTGAAAGACGCCCGCGCCCAGAAGACCGAGGCCCGCGCCGATCTGCAGGAGGCCTATTTCTTCACCCGGCCGCGCCTGTCTTGGAACATCGAATCCACCGTCAAGGCGAGCAAGAGGCGAGATGCAGAGCAGGAAGATCTTGCGACCGGCATTGGCGCGGAAGTGTCCGAGGATTTTGCGACGGAGGTGGTTTCCGCGTTTTTCCCTCAAGGCACGGATTGGGTAGCGAATGGGCTCGATGAGTCCGAGCTCGGCGACATTGAGCCGCAAGACCTCGCTGACCTGCAGGCCGAGAGCAAGAAGCGCGACAAGATCATCTTTTCGGCGATCCGCGCATCGAACTTCGAATCCGAGCTGGGCTCGACGCTCGATCCGCATGCTGCCGTTGGCACGGTCGCGTGGTGGATCGAGAAACCGCACAACACCCGGCCGATCTCCTGCAGCTCGGTACCGCCGCGCGAGCTCGAATTCAATGTCGAGGCCGATGGCTCGGTCGGCGACAGGTTCCGCGTCCGGCATGTCCGCGGCACAAAGCTGCGTTCCGTCATCGGCGACATCACGCTGCCGGAGAAGATCGCCAAGAAGGTGCGGGACGAGAAATCGTGCACGATCGAGGTCGTGTGGTGCTACTGGCGCGACTGGTCCCAGCCAGAGGACGAAGTGTGGAAGCACGTTCTCCTCATCGATCGCATGGCTGTGAAGACGGAAGATCTCACCGGTGAAGGTTGCCTGCCGCTGATCATCGCCCGGTTCTCGCCAGACAACGAATATGCCTGGGGTTTTGGCCCCTCGATCAAGGCGCTGCAGGATTATCGCGTGCTAGACGTCATCACGGCCGCCACGCAGGATCGCGTCGACATCGCGATCAACCCGCCGATGGGCTATCCCGACGACGGCGTGATGGATTTCGAGAACGGGCTCGAGAGCGGCAAGGCCTATGCCATGCGGCCCGGCTCCGGCAAAGACGTCGTTCCCCTGTATTTCGAGGGGAATGCCGATCTTGGATTCTACACGGCGACAGACCTTGAGCGCCGGATCCGCCGCAAGCACTTTGCCGATTATCCCGAGCAGAAGGGCGACACGCCGCCCACGGCCACGCAGTGGGCCGACGAGATGGTCAAAGCGCAGCGCCGGATCGGCACGCCCGGCAAGAAGTTCTGGCGCGAGGGCCCCTATGCGATCTACCGCCGGTTCGAGTGGCTGCTCGAAAAAGACGGCAAGATCGACGACATCACGATCAACGGCCGCAAACTGACGCTGGTCCCCAATAATCCGGCCACCCAGGCCGCGGACAATCAGAAAGTTCAGGTCGCCGGCAACCTGCTGACCATGCTCAAGAGCTATTTCCCGGAAACGTCGCAGGCCGCGATCGATGAGCGCAAGACCGCGGAAAACTTTCAGACCCTCCTCAAAGACGAGGTGGTCGTTCTGCGCGGCGAAAAAGAGACCGCCGATCTCGTGCAGTCGGTGCTCGGCGCCGCGCAGCAGTCCGGCATGCTGCCGACGCAGGGGAAGTGAGGACGCGCATGAAACTCTCAGATCCCGACGTCAAGGCCGCGCTCAACTGGTTTTCGCGCCAGCGCGAGGGCGTCGCTTTTTTTGCCCTTCTGCAGTCCGTGGTCGAGGAGATCGGCCCCCCCGAGACCTGTGCTTTGCACGCTCACAACGCTCGCCGCACATTCGCGGCCGATCTGATTGCGATGACAGAGGCGGAAAAGAGCGATGGGCCAGAAGACGGAACGGATGAGCGACGGCATGGATTACCAGGGAGACAGCGAAAAAGCAGGCGGGCCGGCCCCGCTGGTCGGGCGTAGCCCGGGCGCTTTCGCGTTCTCTTCTCCGTTCGGCCCGCGTGCCACGCTTGCTCCGGAAGGCGGCCCGGTCTCCGGCGGCCCAACACCTTCCGCTCCTGCCTCGCCCGCTGCTCCGGCGGCTCCGGCGGCGCCCGCTGCTCCGGCCGGCAAGGAGCCGGCACCTCCCGCCGATCCCGCCGCGCCTCAGGCGCCGGCAGAACCCACGAAGGCCGAGCGCCCCGACTATATCCCCGAGTCCTTCTGGGACGCGGAAAAGGGCTTCAAGGCCGACGATCTCAATTCACTCGTTGCCTTCAAGGCCGAGCACGACGCCAATCTCGCGCAGGTGCCTGATAAGCCGGATGGCTACAAGGTCGCTCTGCCGAAGGACTTCAAGCTGCCCGATGGCGTCAAGCTGCCGGAAGGTCAGGAATCCATCATCGACGACGCCGATCCCCGCGTCGGCGCTCTTCGCGATTACGCCCATGCCAACAAGATGAGTCAGTCGCAGTTCGAGGGCATGATCGCCCTTGGCGCGCAGATGGACATCGCCGAGCAGGGCCGCCTGACCGAAGCGCTCGCCGCTCAGAAGGAAGCCCTCGGGTCAAAGGCCGTCGAGCGCGTCAATGCAGTCACGGCATGGCTCGGTGCCAAGCTCGGCGGCGACGCTGCCCAGGCGCTGGCGCCGATGATGTACACGGCCAAGCAGGTCGAAGCGTTCGAGGCGCTGATGCGCCTCAACAGAGGTACCGTTCAGGGCAATCCCGGTGCGGGTCGCGATGTCGAAAAAACAGAACTGTCGGATGAGGAGTACAACAAGATGTCTCCCTCCGCTCGCATCAACTACGCCCGTCAGCACTCGAAATAGTGACGGCCTGAAGGAGTCTTTCAATGCCCGACGTAATGACGCTTCCCGAATATGCCAAGGGTCTCGAGAAGACCTCGATCGAGCGTCCGCTGATCGAGACCTTTGCTGCAGAGTCGGACATCATCCAGGCTCTGCCCTTCAAGGGTTTCTCCGGCGCCGCTTACGAGGGCTATCGCGAGACCGACATCGGCAGTGCCGCATTCCGCGCGATCAATGAAGGCCCGAGCACGTCTCAGGGCAAGATCACGCCTTTCCAGGAAACCAGCTTTCCGATCGACGTGCTCCTGAAGGTCGACAAGGCCATCATCCTGCGCCACGGTGAAGGTCGCCGTGCGACGGAAGAAGCCATGCAGATGAAACGCCAGTCCCGGCTTTTCACCGACACCTTCATTTCCGGCGACAACTCGACCAATCCGAAGGAATTCAACGGCCTCAAGGCGCGTTGCACGGTCGGCAACGGTCGCCTGATCCGCAATTCGCTCGCCTCCGGCGGCGCCGCCCTTTCGCTTTCTGCGCTCGATGAGGCGATCGACAACACCCGCGACCCCACGCACATCATCATGAGCCGCGGCCAGCGCCGCAAGTTCATCGCGCTGATGCGCAACCAGACCCTGATGGGCAACGTCGAGATGTCGAAGGACGACGCAGGCCGTCCCGTCGTCAGCTACGCCGGCCTGCCGATCCTTTCGGGTTATCCGAAGGACCGCCACACCGCCGTGCTTCCCTACAACGAAGTCGCGGCCGGCGGCGGCGCTGCCGTCACCACATCCCTCTTCGTGGTCAGCTTCACCGAGATGGGCGTGAACGGCATCCAGCTCAAGGAAATGCAGGCTGTCGACCTCGGCCTCTCCAAGGAAGATGGCGTCTTCTACAAGACGAACGTCTCCTGGGATGTCGGCGTCGTGGTGGAAGGCGATTACTCGGCGACGCGGCTGGATTCCATCGCGGACCTTCCGGTCATCGCGTGACGTAACAGTGACCCGCTGAAAGGCGGGTCTTTCCACAACGGGAGTTTGGACCCATGGGTCAGAGAGTTTACAATATCGATATCGAACTGCTGTTGGCCGATGGCGCCGCCGCAGTCACCGCGGACGGCGTTACGCAGGTTGCCAGCGCGAACGCGTCCAAGCAGCTCGGCCCGGGTCGCTTCGAGGGCGTTCTCGTCGTCGACGTATCGGCAATCAAGACGTCGGTGGGCGATGAGCTGTATCACCTCGTTTTGCAGGGTGGCACGGACAACACGTTCGCCACCAAGGAGATCGTCGCGCAGCTGTCCCTCGGCGCTGGTGCGGCTCGTCCTGGCGGGGCGATCACCTCCACGACCGGCCGCTACGAGATCCCGTTCGTCACCGAACAGGACGATGTCTCGTATCCGTGGGAACGTCTCTACGTGGACGTCGCCGGCACCGCCCCGTCCATCACCCTCAAGGCATTCATCGCCGAGCGCTACTAAGCGCCCGGCGGTTGTCACAGGAGACCCGTTCAATGCCTGACAAAATGACGCTTCACTACAAGACCGGCGCGACCGCCGAAATGGATTCGGTCGATGCGCGCCGGGCTCTTGTCGAGCACCCCTCCGAATGGTCCGCGTCGCCGTTCCCGCCTGAATATGTCGAGGCTGCGAAGGCCAAGACGGACGCGGCTGGCGACCAGAACGATGCCCGCCGCTCGACCGAGCTTGCTGCCGCTCGCCGCGCCGCCGACGAGAAGGCCGCCAAGGATCTTGCCGAGCGCGAGATCGAAGCTGCTCGCATCGCCGAAGAGCAGGAAGAGAAGCGCAAGGCCGACGAAGCCGCTCTCGCAGATGGCCTCTCGACCGGTCCCGTCAACACGCCAATCACCAACGACGGTCTGAAGGTCGGTCACATCCCGAGCGAAGTCCCTGCCCTCGAAGCTCCGTCCGCACCGTTCCTCGCCCGCGACAAGGGCCATGGCTGGTGGGGCATCTTCGACGCCAAGGGTCTGCAGATCGGCGGCGCGATCCGCGAGCCGGAAGCAGCCTCGTTCAATGAGCTCTCGGACGAAGACAAGGCGGAATACGTCAAGGCGGAAACCGCCAAGGCCTGACGCCAGCCGCTTTCATCGCGGCCGGCTGGCGACAGAGACCGGGGAGGCACCGCTTCCCCGGTTTTTTCATGCCCTGTGCTTTGCCCGGCTTGCCCCCAAGAGCCATTCTCGCCGTCATGGACAAGCTCACCATCTTGAACAACGCCCTCCGCGCGACCGGCAACAACACGCTGAACGTGCTCAATGATGGCACCGACGAATATCTCGTTGCGAACGGGGCATTCGATCGCGCGGTGCGCTTCCTGACTGCGCGGCACACATGGCCGTTTGCCACCACGAGCGATTTGCTCGAGCGGATACCGGATGGCGAGAACAAGTCCCGGCGGTTCTCTCGCAATGCCTTCCGCCTCGCGCCGAACACGCTGCATGTGAAAGAGGTCTATTGGGGCACCACACCGCTGACCGAATACGAGATCATCGGCAACGTGCTGTCGTGCAACTACGGGTCCGACGTCTATGCCATGGCCGTGAAAGAGGCGCCGGAAGAGCGCTGGCACCCGCTGGCCGAGGAAATCCTGACCATCTACGTTGAGGCCGGCTGCCTGCGCGGGCTGAACGAGGATTTCAGCGAGGCGACGCGCCGGGAACAGCGAGCCGAGGGCTTGCTCGAAGAGGCGCGGCCGCTGAATGACCAACAGAACCCGGCCCGCAACATCTACAAGAGCAAGATCGCTGCCGCCCGCGGGAGACGCCGGGTATGAGCATCCAGGATCTGATCATTCGTCAGCGTGATTTCTCGGCCGGCGAGGTTGAGCCGGATGCCGTTCGACGGGATGACATCGAGATCATGAAATCGGCCGTTCGCCGCGCTCGCAATCTCGTGTCGACGCATACCGGTGCGCTGACCCGCCGCCCCGGCCGCCGTCTGCTGTTTCGCGACACCGGCATCGTGGCCGACTTCAAGCCGTTCAACGACGTCACATACAAGGTGGTGTTCACGGCCGGCGGCGTGCGCGTGCGTTCCGTGGGTGGCACTCTGCTCGCCTCATTGTCGGCACCTTGGGGGGCGGCCGATCTCGACAGCCTCGTGTTCGAGCCGATGGAGAACGAAATGTTCGTCGCCTGGGCCGGGCGCACCAAGGTCTTGAAAGTCACGAAGGGCACCCGGTCGTGGTCGATCGCCGATTACGTCTTTGACCAAGGACTGGACAGCACATATCGCGTTCCGTTCTATCGGTTCGAGGACACGATCGGCATCACGATGCGGCCCAGCGCGCTGACCGGCAACATCGATGTCGTGTTTTCGCAGGCATTCCTCACTGCAGGCCACGCCGGCACCGTCTTCCGGTATTCACAGCGGCAGATCCGCTGCACGACCGTGACGAACGGCACGACGATGCGCGCCCAGGTCTTGGAAGAGCTGCCGAAAACGTATCGCTTCACCGTCACGAGCTCCGCGGGTTTTGCGGTCGGGCAGATCGTGGAGACCGACCAGACCAACGTCAAGGGTGAGGTGGTGAGCGTTGACTTGCTGGCTCCCAACAGCATCGCCGTGGCCATGCTCGGATCGCTGACGGCACCCGTCGAGAACGAGAAGCTTGTCGGGCCGACTGCCGTGACGAAGATCGAGGAGATTGCGAGCTCAAGCGCGATTGGTGCCACCCTGCAATGGGAGGAGCAATTCGTCTCGAACGCTCGCGGCTGGCCGGCATCCGTTTCGAAGGATCGCCAGCGCCTGATCATGACGAACTTCGACCAGAAGAAGAATGCGATTTTCTGGCTGGCGGCCGGCAACAACCGCGATGGCCTGATCGGCGGCGATCCAGACAATGCCATGGTCGAATCCATCAGCGCGGAGTGCCAGGTCTTCCACGTCGTCGGCGGCTATGACGAATTCGCGGTGACCGATCGCGGCATCTTCTACATTCCGGTGTCCGTTGGAACGCCGCTGCAGCCGGGCAGTGTCGAGTTTCGCCCGGTCTTCACGAGCGAAATCTCGCGCATCCGTCCGGTTGAGGTCACCGAGGGACTGATCTTTCTCGATAAATCCACGACGGGTCTCTACGCCATCAGCGCGACAGGCCAGACCGCGCGCCCCTACATCGCGAACGAGATCAACCGGTTCCATCGGCATCTCTTCGGGGGCGTCAAATCGCTGGCCGTCACCTCGGCCACGAGTGAATTTCCGTCACGCCAGATCTTTGCCGTCAATTCCGATGGCTCGGTGGTGGCCGGGCAGTTCAATGCCGATCGCGAGTATGTCGGCTGGTTTCGATGGGAGGGCGACGGCGCAGTGCGCAGCGTGGCCGGAGCCTATGGCACCGTCGTTTTCATGTCCACATATAGCTTCAACGGCGCGGAACTCGGCATCGCTGAAGAGCTCGATTACAGCCTGCTGTGCGACAGCGCCACCACGATGACAGGCACCATCGCGCCCGATGTCTATTACGGCCGCGAGGTCGATGTGTTCGGCGGCGGGTTCTATCTGGGCAAGGCCGTTGTGGGTGCCGGCGGGGAGGTTTCCGGGTTCTCGGACTATCCCACGATCACCATCGGCATCGACTTCCAGCACTCTCTTATTCCGTTGTTCTCGAACTTCGATGGCGGGCAGGCAGCCGGGCAAGGTGAGCAGCGGCGCAAGATCGAGAAGATGATGATCACCGTCCGCGAGACCCAGGAGTTTCAGGTCGGGAACCGGATCTTCGGCAGTTACCGCGGCGGCGAGGACATGAGCAAACCGGTACCGATGCGCGATGACACCTATCGGTACCGCGAGACCGGCCGCTCCTATGATCCTGTCGTCGAGATCTCGTCGACCTTCCCCTGCGCCTTCAAGCTCATCGAGCTCACCACGAGGATCACAGTCTAATGGGTGTTGCAGCAGCAGCAATCAGCGGCATCGGCTCGCTCGTCAGCGTCTACGGCCAATATCAGGCCGGACAGCACGCGGCCGCTCAGTCGAAGCAGGCGGCCGAGGTCGGGAAGATCCAGGCCGATCAGGTGGACGCAAGCTATCGAGATGAGCTCAACAGCACGATCTCGAACATCCGCGCGATCCGGGCGTCTGCCGGCGTCGAGGCGTTCTCACCCACCGGCGTTGCGTACGAGGCCGAGCAGCAGAAGCGAAGCGACCGCGACCGCAAGATTGAGGTCGGCTCGAAGCGAATGCAGGCGACCCAAGATGAGGCCGACGCGCGGTTCCGCAAGTCGGCCGCGCGTACATCGCTGCTCGGCGGCGTCGCTTCTTCCCTTCCTCAGTTCTTCGGAGCCTGACCGTGGCGAAACTTCCCGAGATCCAGCAGCGCGGCGCCGTCACGCGCGGTCCGCAGTCTTCCGTGTCGGCGGCCGAAATTGCCAACCCCTATCAGCAGATCGCGAATGCGCTGTCGACGACAGGTCAGGCGCTGCAGCGCCAGGAAGTCGCCGAGGCCCAGAACGAGGGGCAGAACGCGGTCTATCGCGACGAGGCCGGCAATCTCAAGGTCGACACGCGCTCGAACTTCTCAGCGTCCGGCCGATCCTACAACGCTGCGGCCCAGCAGGGGTATGCTGCGCGGCTGGCCGGCGATATCCGTGCGCGCGGCGCCGCGCTGACAGCGGAATCCAAGGGGAATATTGAGTCCTTCAACTCGAGCTGGAAAGCATTCCGCGATCAGACCCTGACGGCGGTGCCGAAGGACTTCCGCGGCGCCGTCACAACCATGCTCGACACAGAGGGGCCGCGCTTTGCCTTGGGCGTCTCCGAGCAGAAGCGATCGACGGACATCAAGGAATTCGAGGGCAACGTCAAAGCCGAGATCCAGTTGCTCGACGACGACATGTCGGCGCTGGCGCGTGGCGGAGGTACCGGAACTGACGCCTACAAGCAGAAGCAGGCCCAGGCCCGCACGCTCTATGGCCAGCTCGCCGAAAACCCGGATTTCACCGTGGGCAAGCAGGAAGCCGACATCGCGGTAAAGCGCATGGAATCCCGGCATATGTCCGAGGCGATGCTCGGCACCGTCGATCGCGCGCTGCAGACCGGCGGCATCGGCGAAGCGCGCAAGATCGCCGAGCGCATGGCGACGGACACGAGCCTGTCGCTCTCGCCGGCCGAACGCCGGCAGTATGCCGGCCTTGCCGGAGAGCGGATCAATGGGTTCGTCGCCCAGACGAAGGCCAATCTCAAGCCGGTGCAGGACCAGTCAACGGTCATTCAGAAGCGGCTCAAGGAGGGCGTCGGGCTCGACAACGACGATATCGACACGACGGCGCGGCAGCTCGCCGCCGGCGGCGATATGTCGGGCGCCATGGAGCTCTATTCCGCTCGAGCGATGGCGCGCACGCTGCAGGGATTCAAGTCGTCGGACAATCGAGGGCAGACGAACCAAGCTGAGCGCCTGCTCTCCCAGGCCAACGGCGGCGGCGATATTCTTGCTGCGATCCGTCAGACGGAGAGCTCGGGAGACCCTAATGCCGTCTCGGCGCGCGGCGCGGCGGGCAGCATGCAGGTCATGCCCGAAACAGCGGATGAAATCGCGCAGGAACTCGGCGATGCGGGCTATCCTGCTGCCGGAACCCGCGAAGAGAAGCAGGCATACCTCAAGAGCGGGGGCGTCTCCGATCGCTATGGCGAACACTACTTCAACAAGATGATGACGAAATATGGCGGCGACCGTGAGGCTGCCCTCATCGCCTACAATGGCGGCGCGAAGCGTGCGGATGCGTGGATCGCAGCCGGACGTGACGACAGTGTCATTCCGAAGGAGTCCGCGGACTATTACAAGAAGGTGCTCGGCAGCACTGTTTCCGCGTCGCAGTTCTCGGCGGAGGACGTGACGGCAGCGAAGACGTTCCTTCAGACCCGTACCGACAAGGACGCCAGCCACATCGACGGCATGGATGGAGCTTTCTCCGTGAAGGTCGCCCGAATGCTTGAGGCTGCACCGGCTGGCATCCGGGAAAAGCTCGGCATCTATTCCGGCGCCCGTTCTGTCGCGCGTCAGACGGAGCTCTGGGAAGAAGCCGTGATCAAGTATGGCTCCGCTGCGGAAGCTCGGAAATGGGTGGCTCCTCCTGGAAACTCCCAGCACAATCACGGGAAGGCGGCCGATCTGTCCTATGGTGGGCAGTCGCTCAAGAACGCGCCGCCTGAGGTGGTGAGCTGGCTGCACCAGAATGCAGCGCAGTTCGGTCTAAAATTCCCTCTGGCCAACGAGAACTGGCACATCGAGGACGATACCACACGCGGCGGCAAGGGCTCGAACTCGGTCAATCCTGAGTTGGTCAAGGAATACCGCGCGGAGGTGACCTCCGATGCAAAGCAGCTCTTCACCGACATCAAGGCGGGATACGACAAGAACCTTACGCCGGCTGTGGCCGACATCAACCTGCTGTCCCGTCAGCTCGCCGTCGTCGACGATCAGGATCTCCGGCGCGAGGTCGCGGACTATTTCACCAGCCAGTCGGCTATTGCTCAGACCGCCGGCATGGCGCCCGCACAGGTCGAAAGCTTGGTCTCGTCGCTGCGCTCGGATGCTGCCGATGGCGCCACGGCTGCACAAGCCCAGATCATCAGCGGCATCGAGGCTCAGGAAAAGGCTCGCACCCAGGCGCTCAAGGATGACCCGATCGGATTCGCTGCACGTCAGGGCATGATCGCCGCGCCGCCGCCGCTCGATCTCAGCCAGCCTGATACATGGGCCGGCACCTTCACCGCGCTGCAGAACGGCGCTGATGTGCTCAAGGCGCGCGGTCAGGTCGGCACGATCTCTGCTCTTCGCCCGGAGATGCAAGCCCAGGTCTCGCGCGCACTCACCACCTCGACGCCGCAGGACTCCGTGCAGCTTCTCAGCTCGATGGCGACCAACCTCAGCCCCGATACCTATAACGCCACCATGGCCGCGCTCTACTCGTCCGGCCAGTCTCGGGCGGCGGCGGCGGCCGGCGCGCTGGTGCCGAACAATCCCGAGGCCGCCGAGGGCGTGCTGCGCGGGCAGCAGCTCCTCAAGGAAAACCCGCTGCTTGCCCCGAAGCGGAGCGACGACAATACGGTTGCCATCAACGATATCCTGCCACCGGCCGTGTTTGCGCCCACGCTGGAAGGTGCACGACAAGGCCTGCTCGAAGCGGCCACCGCGCGCTATGCTGACCTGTCGGCCCAAGCTGGCGATACGAGCGGCGAGCTGAACGCCGATCGCATGGAGCAGTCCGTCAAGGAGATCACCGGAGGCATACTCGAATTCAACGGCAGCCAGATCGTTGCGCCGCGCTATGGCATGTCGCAGGACGATTTCGACAAGACCGTCGAGGCGATCTCGGATCAGGACATCAGCGCGGCCATGACATCCGGAGGAACTGCCGTGCGTGCCGACGACTTCCGCGATCAAGGACGGCTGCGCGCGGTCGCCGATGGCCGATATCTGTTGGAGTTCGGCAGCGCTGAAAGCCCAAGCTACGCGCTTCGGCGCCCGTCGCCCGGCGGCTACGGGCAGCCATCCGTGTTCGTGCTCGACCTGAGGGTCCGCTGATGCCGATGATCGTTCAAGAGAAGGATATGGCCGGCGCGCTGCAGCTCGCTGCGCGTTCTCCGCTGCAAGGCATTGACCCCGGATTTCTCGGACGCTTCGAATCCGACTATGCGGCCATGCGCGATTTCTCCAACTCCGACGCCATGTCGCGGCACACCAGCGACGTGCAGGGCGAGTTCATCCAGCAGCTCTACGAGAAGGGCGACCTCGAAGCCCGGCAGTGGGTCGGCGGTGGCGGCGCAACGCTGATCCGCCAAGGCGACGAGAAGGCGCAACAGTGGTTCGAGCAGTGGAAGGGCCGGAACCCTGCGGCGGATCTGGCTTTCCCGACGCCGGAGACCATGGAGTCCGAGGCGATCCGGCGCATGGGCGGCGCTCGGCAGGAATCCAACAGCCTGCAGGCGCGGTCCAACAGCATGCGATCCGGCGTCGGCGGGTTCCTCGGCACGGCAGCCGGCGCCATGACCGACCCCATCAACATTGCGGCGACTGCGCTCGGCGCGGTGTCTGGCGGCTTAGCCGGTGGCATCCTGCGCACCGCGATGATCGAGGGCGGCGTCAACCTCGCATCCGAGACGGCCATTCAGGCGCTCACGCTCGGCGACAAGCAGAAGGCCGACCCGACGTTCGGCGCGTCCGATGCACTCTATGAGGTCGGCGCGGCTGGCGTCGGCGGCGCCGTGCTCGGTGGCGGTCTCAAGGGGCTGGCGGCGGCATGGAGCCGTGCGAAAACCGGGCAGTGGCCGTCGCATGTGCGCGACACCGGCGCGGTTCTGACGCGCGAGGCGACAATCCCCGCGTCTCGGTTCGAAAAGACGGTTGCCGGCGACAGCGCACACCGTGCGGCGGTGATGAAGGCGGCCGACGATATCCAGCGCGGACGTCCGGTCGAACTGCCGCCCGAAGCTTTCACGCAGGCCAACACCCGCCCGGGCCGCGTCTACGATGCGGACGGCAATAACATCGGCGTCCGCTATGAGGTGGTCGAGGCCGATGATCTGGTGACCTCGCATCTAGACGATCTCGGCGTGAACCCGGAATTCCCTCCGGAGCTGCAGCCGCGGGACCGCAGTCGAGCGCTTTCGCAGGATCAGATTGCCGGCATCGCCGCGAACCTTCAGCCGGAGCGTCTCGGCTTCTCGGCGCAGGCAGAGTCCGGCGCTCCGATCGTTGGCGCCGATGGTCTTGTCGAATCCGGCAACGGTCGCGTCATGGCTCTGCGCCGCGCCTATCAGCAGAACGACGTCCCGGCCTCGAACTATCGCAGCTTCCTGAAGGCACAGAACTTCGACGTCGACGCCATGCGCAACCCGGTGTTGATCGCCCGGCGCGTGACCGACCTTGACCCTGAGGCTCGCGTCGGCTTCGTCAACGCGGCAAACCGGTCCACGGCCATGCGTCTAGGCGCCTCCGAACAGGCTCTCGCGGACGCCCGGCTGCTCGACGCCGATCTTCTCGGCCGGCTGGATGGTGCTGACGTCAAGGCTTCCGGCAATCAGGCCTTCGCCCGCGGTTTCATGTCGAAGCTCCCGCGCGCTGAGCAGGGTTCGCTCATCGACAAGGATGGATTCCTGTCGCAGGAGGGCGAACGGCGGATCACGTCCGCGCTGATGGGTCGCGCCTATGGCGAGCCGGTGCTCCTCGGTCGAGCGCTCGAAGACACCGACAACAACATCAAGACGATTGCCGGCGCACTGGCCGACAGCTCGGCGCCGTGGTCGATGATGCGCGACGCCGTGGCGCGCGGCGAGATCCCGTCCGGCATGGACATCACCGATGATCTGCTGAACGCGGTCAAGATGGTCATGCGCGCGCGCGACGAGGGGCGTCCGGTCGGCGAGCTCGTGCATCAAGCGGAAATGTTCGGCGGCCCGGACGAGCTGGCGAAGATCGTGGCTCGGTCCCTGTTCAGCGACGCGGACATGAAGCGGCCGATCGGCCGGGCGAAGATGGCGGCTTTCCTGCGCGACTATGCGTCTGAGGCCATGAAGAACGACGCCGGCCCGCGGCTCTTCGGCGACGCCCTGGGCGCGTCCGACATCCTGAAGTCCTCGCTCGATCGCGTCGGCCGGCAGGATCTCATGCAGGTGGCAGAGGAACGCCTGTCATCGACAGCCATCGACAAGCTTGCAGAGGCGCCGGAAACGGTCGAGGCTTCGATCATGGACGGCCTGCGACTCGTTGCCGACAATGAGGAGCAGGTGGTTGCCGGCAAGGCCGAGCCTATCCGGATCGACATCGGCGACGGCCGGGGCGAGCGCACGCTCGACGAAATCTTGAACGAAGCCGATGAAGAGATCGCCGCCGCCGGTGAGATCGAGGCCTGCACCATCGGGAGCGCAGCGGAATGAGCATCGCCAACTGCCTGACGCGCCTTGTGCAGGCGCAACGCATCTCACAGAAGCAGGCCGACGACGCGCTCGCGCTGTACGAAGGCGCGCAGGGCCGGCTTTATCCTACCATGGGTCCGGTCTCGTCCGAGGCTGCCGGCGCGCTCGAAGCAGCCCGCATCATGAAAGAGACGGCCGAGCGCCGCAAGCTGATGGCGGCGAAGCAGGCGATCGCCTACACGACCGCGCTCAATCGCATGCAGCAGCACCCGAACGGGCTGACGGTCGGCCTGCAGAGCATGCTCGTGCGCGACAACCTCGAAGGCGGCGAGGCCATGGGCAACGCCATCCATATCGACGGCCACAGCGAGAACGTGACGAAGCGGCTGCTTGGCATGATGAACGGCGCGATGGAGCCCTATGCGTCGCGGTTCGCTGGTCTCAGCCAGGATACCGAATCCATCTGGAACATCGTGCGGGAGCTGTTCGGCAAAGACACCGGTGATCAGGCGGCCAAGGCTGCGGCGAAGGGGTGGACGGACACCACGGCCTATGCCGTCGAGCGGGTGAAGCGCGCCGGCAAGCCGCTGTCCGTGCTCGACGACTGGCGGCTGCCGCAGAGCTGGGACACAAGCCGCCTGCGCAAGTTCTCGCAGTCCGAGTTCACGAACGACCTGATGACCGAGTTCGAGGCGGGCAACCTGCGCGTGATGGATGCCGAGGGACAGGGCGATGCTCCGCGCGCGGCGGTGGGGGGCATCATCGCGAACGCCTACAACGACATCACTCTCGGCCGCGCGGGCGCCGGTGCGGCTGGCGGCTTCTCGAACCAGCTCCGTGTCTTCCGCTTCCAATCGCCGGACACCTATATCCGACTGATGAAGAAGTACGGGGTCGGCGACGGCGGGCTTTACAACACGATGATGGGGCATTTCGGCGGCATGGGCCGGGAGATCGCCAGTGTCGAGATCCTGGGGCCGAACTATCAGGATAATTTCAAGCGCCTGCTCGACGTCGCAGCCAAGGACGACACCCTGCGCAACAACACGGTCGGCAAGCGGTTCGCCCGATCGATCTCGCTCAACAGCCCGGCGGCGGTGCAGCGCACGTTCGACGCGGCTACCGGCAAGCTCGGCATGGCGCAGAACGAGCTCATCGCAGGCATCGGCGGCGGCATGCGCAACATCCAGACGGCGGCCCGGCTCGGCTCGGCCACCATCGCGGCTCTCCCCGGCGACAGCTTCACGGCCGCGCTCGCCGCCAACGTCAACGGCATACCGGCCACCGCCGTGCTCGGCCGGCTCGTGAAGGATCTCACGACGAACCGGGAGGGCTCGGAAGCCATAGCCCGGCAGATCAACCTCACGGCCGCATCTGTCATGGATCATGCTATCGGCTCGAAGCGGTTCGCCGACGAGGTGGTCGGACAGGGGCTCACCGGCAGGGTGGCCGACACCACGATGCGCATGACCGGCATCAACGTGTGGACCGAAGGTCTCAAGCGTGCATGGGGCATGGAGTTCAACGGCTTCATCGCCCGGCAGGCCGAAACCTCGTTCGACAAGCTCGACCCGGCATTCTCTGGATTCCTCAAGCGGTACGGTTTCACGCCGGAGCAATGGGACAAGCTGCGCGTTACACCGCCGATCGAGGCCGATGGCGCCAAGTTCTTCGACGTGAACGGTGTCGAGGACCAGGCGCTCGCCGACCGGCTGATGTCGGCCATCTTGGATGAACGCCGGTTTGCCATCCTCGAACCGGACGCCCGCGTTCGTGGCGCCATGACAGCGGGGCTGCAGCGCGGTACCTTCATGGGTGAGATCGTCCGCTCGGCGACGCAGTTCAAGAGCTTCCCCATGACCTTCATGATGACGCACATCATGCGCACCGCCGTGCAGGATGGTGCATGGGGCAAGACGGCCGCCGGCCTGAAGCTGGTCACGCTGATGACTGTCGCCGGGGCGGTGACATCGCAGATGCAGTCCATCGTCGCCGGGCGAGATCCGCAGGATATGGCGACGCAAGAGTTCTGGACTCAGGCGTTCATCCGCGGAGGTGGCGGCGGCATGCTAGGTGATCTCGTATACAGCTCGACGACACGCGGCGGGGATGGCTTGACGGAATATGCCATGGGCCCGGGGCCGGGCGCGATCTTCTCCGGCGTCGGCGACTTCATGCAGGCGGTATCCGGCAACAAGGAGATGACCGGCAAGATGCTGGCCCAGCACGTCAAGGCATGGACTCCCGGCTCGTCGCTCTGGTTCTCCAAGATTGCGACCGATCGCCTGCTGTTCGACAACGTGCAGGCCATGGTCGACCCGAACTATCGGCAGACGTTTTCGCGGTATGAGCGGCGGATGAAGAAGGAGTTCGGGCAATCGTTCTGGTGGGGCCCGGGCGACCCGCTGCCGACCCGCGCGCCTGACCTCGGGAACATCGCTGGCAAGTAGCCTGTGCTTTGCGAGCGGTGCTCCGCTTGGGCATCGTCACGCACATGTCCACGATTGAACCCGACAATCGCATCTCGACTTATGCGCCGACGTCACCGACGACGACGTTCTCGATCGGATTCGATCTCTACAATATTCAGGATGTGGCGGTCTATCACAACGGCGCTCGCAGGTACGACTTCGGCGTTCTCGCCGACTTCATCGCCGGCAAATCGACCAACGGCCGCGTCGTCTTTTCCTCCGGGATCACCGGCGCCGTGTCCGTCCTCGGCTATCGCCTTCCTCGGCGTCAATCGCGCTTTCAGGACGGCGCTCCCCTCCCGACTCGCGATCAGAACCTTGCCCTCGATGTGCTCACCGCGCAGATGCAAGAGATGCATCGTGACATTGAGCGGGCGCTGCTCAACAGCCTTGAAGGCTCGCAGCTCAGCATCGAGGAACTGATCGATACGGTGGAGATCGTTGCCACCCTTCGGTCAGCAGCGTTCCGTGATGCCAACACCTTTGCAACCTCCGCCCAGGGCGCGCGCGCTGATACCGCTTTGCAGCCCGGCGCCTCTCTCGCCCCGGTCAAGCCCCAGAGCTTCAGCCTCGCGGTTGGCGAAGACACCGTGACCATTGCCGGTGGCTATGGTGAGGGCGGGATTTTTGAGGTCATCCTGAATGGTTCGGTAATGGAAGAAGGCTCGGATTGGACCGCCACAGACGGCGTGCACGTGTCCCTCACCAGTCCCATCACTGCATTTGACGCGATGTCGACCACGAACACCGCGCGTCTTCTTGTGCGTGTCGCCCAGGTCTACGGCACGGCTTCAGACATTTTCGACGGAGGAACTGTGTGATGGTGACTCCGTCTCGGAAAACATCGTCTGCCGGATCGCTGCGTGATGAGCTCGCGACCGAGCGTGCCAAACTTTCAGGCATTGCCGCGCAGGCCACGAAGAACGCGACCGACGCGCAGCTCCGCGACCGGTCGACGCATACGGGTACCCAGCCGGCCGACACCATTACGGACGGCACGACGAATAAGGCCTATACCGCGACGGAACGGGCAAAGCTTGCCGGCATCGCAACCGGCGCGACCGCAAACGATACCGACGCGAACCTGAAGAACCGCGCCAATCACACCGGCACCCAGCCGGCTGATACCATCGTTGATGGGACCGTGAACAAGGTTTACACGGCAACCGAGAAGACCAAGCTCGGCGCGCTTCCCGACAATGCGACGCTGCAAACGTCGATCGGCAACCGGATCGCGGCCACTGAGAAGGGCGCCATCAATGGCGTTGCGACGCTTGGTGGGGACGGCAAGGTTCCGGCGATCCAGCTTCCGTCCTACGTTGACGACGTTCTGGAATATGCGAACTTCGCAGCATTCCCGGCAACCGGCGAGAGCGGCAAGATCTACGTCGCGCAGGACACGAACAAGACCTATCGCTGGTCGGGCTCGGCCTATCCGGAGATCAGCGCATCGCCGGGCTCGACGGATGCCGTCACGGAAGGCGCGTCGAACCTGTACTTCACGGCGCAGCGGGTTCGCGACACTTTGCTTGCCGGCGTTTCGTTCGCGACCAATGCAGTCATCGCAGCCAGCGACAGTTTTATCGTCATGGCCGGGAAGCTTCAGGCGCAGATCTCGAACCGGCTTCAGTTCGACGCTGTCCAGACGCTGACCACAGGGCAGAAGACGCAGGGTCAGACGAACCTCGGCGTTGACCCGACGACGCTTGATGCTCGCTATAACCGGCTGTCTCAGGTCATCGCGGATAGCCAGCTGCCTGCTCGCCTGAAAGCCGGGCTTGCAGGAATTGTCGCAGACTGCAACCTTTTCCGTGAGACAGGGTGGGCGTTTGCGACCAACACTGCGTTGAACCTGCCGAACGCAAACACGCATGCATGGCTGCGGTATCAAGGCGACGGTGGAAATGGATACCAGTGGGCGAAAGAAGTATTCACTGAGCGTAGTTACCGGCGTAGGTGGTTTGGTGACACATGGGGTGCTTGGGAGCGTGTGTACGAGGGCGAGACCGAGCTTGATGCCCGCTACAAGACAAACCTTGAAGTACAGGGTTTCGTTGGTGCACGGCAAGGCGCACCCGGCGTAAACGGATATGCAAGCCTCGTTGCTGGCGGACCTGACAATACTGGCTTTCTTGAGTTTAACCAGAAGAATGGCAGTCGCACAGGCTACATCGGGTACGCTAACGCAGCCTTCAAGCGCATGGGGTTCACCGCCGAAAATGGCTACGAGTGGGAGTTTACTGGCTCCGTCTACCATAACCAGCGGCCCTACTATAACGGTCAGCCTCTCGCCACACTTGCAGAAGCAACGGCGGGTGACGGGGGTATTGCAGGGGTCTCGTCGTGGGGTGGCCGCACAGGCACCGTGACGCCTCAGAGTGGGGACTATACGTCCGCCCAGATTAGCCACTCTGGCAGCACCCTTGCAGATGCTCTTGCGGCATTGAACGGGAACAAACAACAGGCTCTCTCGCAGCTTCAGAATATTGAGCTTGGTGTAGGGCTATCCGGTGACAGAGACTCTTTCATCGACTTCCACAGCTACGGTGCCCCAAACGCTGCGGACTTCGCGGCCCGTATCGACCGCGAGCCGGGGGTCAACGGGAATTTCACCTTCGCCCAGACCGGCACAGGCAGCATCTCGTTCCTTGGTGGCAACGGCATGTTCTACAACGGCGTGGCTATCGCGACCGTCAACTACGTCACCAGTGCCATCAATGCCGTTATCGCAGCCGCCCCCGGCGCGCTCGACACGCTCGACGAACTCGCCGCCGCTCTTGGCGATGATCCCAATTTCCGCACCACGATCCTGAACGCCATCGCGGCGAAGGAAGCGGCATTCGACACTCTTGACGGAGGGACCGTGTAATGGTCACCAAACCATCGCGATATCAGACGCGGCGCACCAACACTCCCGGCAAGGTGTTCTCGGCGAGCGAACTGCTTGATTACGAGCTCGGCTTGAACGTGCCCGATCGCAAGCTGTTCTCGAAGGATCTGAACGGGAACGTGTTTCAGGTCGCCGGCGCAGCGGGACGAAACCCCGGAGATTATGTCAAATACGAAGATCTTGGTGACGGGCTTCAGGCGCTCGGCATCAAGACCGGCGGTCGCCTCTGGGTGAAGCACGATACTGACACCACAGGCGACTTCACTACGTTCTGGGTGACGCGAAACCCGCCTGCCGGTGGCACTTATGCTCAGGTGA
Organism: Ferranicluibacter rubi; assembly: GCF_011603255.1. Taxonomy (GTDB): domain Bacteria; phylum Pseudomonadota; class Alphaproteobacteria; order Rhizobiales; family Rhizobiaceae; genus Ferranicluibacter; species Ferranicluibacter rubi. Next base: position 48,806 of record NZ_JAANCM010000004.1, read on the forward strand.
ATAGCGCCATTCGCGCGCAGACGAAAGTTGACTTCAAAACGGATGCCTTCGAATGGGGCATCACCAGTACCCTTGAAGTGAATGCCGCAGGCGGCGGCGAGCATTGCGCCGGCTATTTCCGCGCTCAGAAAAACGCCGATGGCACAGCCTGGGCGATCTGCCTTGAAAACCGCGACTTCGTGCCCCAGCCCCAGAGCGGTACGGTGGCTGCTGAGATCGGTCTTTTCGTCAAAGGCAAGGACGATCTTGGCCGACGCATCGGCATCCACCTTTCCCTGAATTCGGCCGATAACGCCGATGGGGAAAACGTAGTCGGTTCCGCGCTCGTCATCGGCGGGCCATCTGCAAAGGTGCAGGTTACTCGGATGATCCGGCTTCAGGGCGCCGGGTTCGTCGGCATCGACTTCACCGAGATGGACACGAACTATTCCAATATCGGCATCAACATGAAGACGGAGCAGGTCATCCAGTGGAAGGATAGCTTGGACGGAACAACCCGCGGCGGACTTCGGTGGACCTCTGCGCTCGGTGGGAACTGGCAGTGGAGTGGCATCGCGACTACCCCGTCTGCTGGTGCCATCGTTGAATACGAAACTGTCATCATCAACGGCAACTTGCGCAAACGCGCGCTCTACGCGGTGTGAAAATGAACGAAGAATTTGAGAAGAAAGCTCAGGAAACCTTGCAACGAAAGATCGGCAAGCTGTTCATGGACCTGTCATTGGTTGAAACCCAGGCGGCATTTCTGAACAGCCAGTTGGAACTGGCAACCAGCGCTGAGCCGAAGCGATCCAAGGCGAAAACGCAGAGAACGCCTTAATCCTCAGTGCTGCTGAGGTGTCTCCTCATCCTGCAAGATCTCGATAATCCCTGGAAGCGCCGGGTCAAGAGCGAGTGAGCCAGTCGGGTCGGTCATGATCGCTGTTATGGCTGTCATGGGTTGCTGGCTCTGCTTGATCGGAAGGCCATCAGCTTTGATATAGCTATGCGGTAAGGCCCATGCGCGGTGACCGCTCTTGTTCTTCATTAGGATCGGCATTTGCTTTGTTCCGTTGCTGGTGGGCTTCGTAGCATGCTAAGCCCGACAGCTCAATGAACCGGCCTTGCACGCCAGAGCCTTGATCTCATGCAATCGCTGTGCTTGTGGTGTCGTTCTGCAAAAGGACGATCAAATGATTGCTGTGACCGATGACCGCATAATGGTGGCTGTAACATTCCATTATCGGCATGACCGCCTCGAACACCTCTACCAGACCATCCGCTCGATCGCGCATTATCCTGTGCAGGAGGTAACCTTTCACATTTACACGAACTCAGCGGACGCATCCCAGCATCAGGCAATCCATGAGCTACTATCAGAACTGACGGAGGTGTTCCCTGGCGCGGGTAACACCTCAAGAACTATCGAGATCCATACTGTCGAGGGGCTGGATAACCCGCAGCATCTGACGTGGGCGCACAAGCCACTCATCCGGGAATTTATCGGAAGCTGCTACACGCACTTTATCTACACCGAAGACGATCATGAAATTACATATGCGAATTTTCTGTATTTCAGGACGTATCGAAACATCCTCGCGCCCCACGGCCTTTACCCTGGGTTCCAGCGCATCGAGCTAAACAAATCCGATATGGTTTTGCACTCGACTGATCAGGTCGGCCCGAGCCGGGTAATACCTCGCGCAAAAATCGATATGGGAGAATTCATATTCATGACGATGGACAACCCCTACTACGGGTTCTTCATCCTTGATCAGCATCTAGCCGGCGAATACGTCACCAATCGCGCATTTGATATGGAAAGCAGCAAGGAGAGCTTTGGTTGGGAGGTCTGCGAGAGATCTGCAATGGCTCTTACGTTCGAAAACGTGCCGGATGGCTTCTGGGTTCGCCCGGTCGTGCCAGTGACTAAGGGCCATCGCATTGCATCGGTAGCCTGCGTGCGCCATCTCCCCAACAACTACGCGAATAATCCCTCAAGCCCTCTTGGCAGCATGAGGATGTCGGACGTCATCAAAGACTGAAGGCTTAAAAGGCCCAGGTGATCCGCTCGCGAACAACGCGGGCGGGCGTACCGGCAATGATGCAATTCGCAGGGAATTCTTTCGAGACGTAGGAACCCTTGCCAACGACACTGTCGTTTCCGACCTTGGCTCCGGGCCATAGCGTAGCGTCTGCAGAGACCCAAACGTGATCACCGACGATGATGTCGTCAGCAGGGTTCAGTCGCTCACCGGTATCCAGATCGAGGATCTTGTGAACGTGGCTGCTGCTGAAAGAGGTGTTGCCTGCTATGAGGCAATCCCGGCCAAGCTGGATGGTGGCGCTCTCGTGCATGTGCAGGTGGCTCGTTCCGTTGAAGGCGCAGCCGTCCCCGAGCGTGATCCTCCCCGGCACAAACAATCGGATGTGCTGGCCGCTTAGTAGGCAGCGCGAGCCGACCTCGACCGTGCCGCCGCCATTCACCTCAATGTAGATGTCGGAGCAAGTGAACGGCCGGCCAAACACCACCCGATTTCCCTTGCCATTGACAACGACGTTCCCGGGGAAGTCGCGCAGGACATCTTCAGCGATCAGTATCTCGTTCTCGCCTGGGAACTGCTCGATGATGTTCATTACGTCGGTCTCCGGTTTCAGCCCGACCTACCACCCACCATTGCGTAACTCAACAGGTTCCCTGTGCTTTGCGCCCTGACCTCCTGACGCCGATTATCCGACCATCGAAACGAGGCGATGGCGATGAACGAATTCGAACGGTCACTGGCGAAGGTGCTGGTTCATGAGGGCGGGTACGTGCATGACCCCCGCGACCCGGGCGGTGAGACGAACCAGGGCGTGACGAAAAAGGTCTATGACGACTATCGCCGCAACCTCGGCGCCAAGACCCAGAGCATCAAGCTCATGACCAACGGTGAGCGCGACTCCATCTATCGCATGCGGTACTGGTCGCTCATCAAGGGCGACAGCCTGCCGGCCGGCGTTGGCTATGTGGTGTTCGACGGGGCGGTGAACTCCGGCGTCAAGCAGTCCGGCATGTGGCTGCAGCGCGCTCTCGGCATGACAGGCGCGGCCGTGGATGGGGTAATCGGCCCCGGCACGCTCGCGGCGCTCCGCGGCATCAACGATCATGACGCCCTGATTGCACGCATCCTCGATCGCCGCATGACCTTCCTCAAGAACCTGAAGATCTGGAAGACTTATCGAAAGGGGTGGACGAGCCGCGTCAATGACGTGCGCGCCATTGGTCAGGCGTGGGCATCCGGTTCGGTCGGTCCTGAGATCACCTTCATCGACAAGGCCAACGTCAAAGCTCGCATCGAGGACGCCAAGACAGCGCCGACCAAGGGCATCGCGGACGCGGCAACAGGTGGCGGCGTCGGCTCCGGTGCCCTGGCGGCCACCCTGCAGCAGGTGCAGGACCAGCTCGCACCCTTCAGCGCCGGCAGCGCGCTTATCGGCCACGTCGTCGCCGGGTTGGTGATCGCCACCGGTGTGCTGACCATCGGCGGCGTCGCGTATCGCTGGTACGCCACCCGCAAGAAGGCCGAGCTGGCCGACGCGCTCGACAAGGTGCCGGTATGATCGCCCCGCTGGATTGGTTCAAGCTTGGCGTCGGCGCGATCGTCGGCGCCGCACTGGTATCCGGCCCGGCCTATCTCTACGGCAAATCGGCCGGCCGGCAGCAGGCCGCCGTCGTCGCGCTTGAAAACTCCGTCGTCATCCTGCGCAAGAGGAACGAAATCGATGCTGAAATCTCTCGCTCTGATGCTTCTGAGCTGTGCCGCTCTCTCTTCGTGCCAGACACAGAAGAGCACCGCGAATGCGTGCGACGGGTGGCAGAAGCTGACACCGACGCTGGAAACGGCAGTCAAGATCGTGGTGGACGATAGGCCGTTCGCCAATCAGGTCGCGGCGCACAACGCGCTCGGCATCCGTCAGAAATGCTGGAAGTGACGGCCGGCCGGATGCACTACTTGGGTTGAACGAACAACCCCTGATGAACGTTAAGGGTTGAGACTTCAATGAGCGATGCGGGAAACACGTCCATGACTTGGGACTGGGTCAAAGGGAATATCCCCACCATCATCGCGATCGGCGGCCTGTTCTGGTACACGGCCCAGGACAACGCCAAAATCAAGGCCCAGCTCGACGAGGGCGAGCGGTACCGCGCGACCCGCAGCACCCAGACCGACAAGAACTTTGCCGACGTCAACTCCGCCTTGAAGAACATGAGCGATCTGCCCTATCGAATGGGCGCGCAGGAGGGGAAGACCCAGGCGCTGAACGATCGCGTGGACCGTCTCGCCGACGCCATCCTCGGTTCGCAGGAGGCGATCAGGAAGGACATCGCCGGCCTCTCCACCAAGGTCGAGGTGCTGGGATCCAAGATCGACACGTTCTCCGAAAAGCCTCAGCCCGGCAGCCTCCGCCCGAAATAAGAACGCGTTCCCAGAGATATCCGGGAACGCACTTTTCGTGAGGAACGCCTGCATATAATCCCAACGCTTAGGCAGAGATTCCTAATCTGTAGGCCACTGGTTCGAGTCCAGTCGGGATCACCACAAATTCAACAGCTTAGGAATATGCCGTTCCTGACGTTCCTGTAGACGTTCCTCAGAAGTTGTTCTGCGCCTGTTCGACGGCGCCTGATTTGCCGAAAAGCTTGTTGATGTAGGTGCGCAGGCTACCGGCAATAAAGAACCATTCTCCGTGTGAATGATGGTTTTTGAATCGCCAGTGAAGCTGCTTCTCGACGATCTGATCACCTTCGACCGAGCCCAAAAGTAACAGCGGCTCGCCGGATCCAATTTGCAGCTTCCTCAAGCGTTGATCCGCTTTCCCGGCGGTAAACCCGATCTTCACCATTCGTCTCGACTGGATGAAATATATGCTGCCGCTGCGGTTTTCTGTTCTCCGGTTCCTGCGAGGGCTCATGGCGAGCTCGTGCATATCTGCCTGCAAGCGCTGGCACTGACTTCTGATGGATTCAAGATCATCAACGGAAGGTGCATTGCCACTCCACAGTCTCGCTGTCCTTGGCTTGAAGTTCTCATGAAGCTTCCGCCCACTGCAAACCCAATACGCGACACGAGTCCCATCTTTTCGAAATCGCCACTTAAGGCCCATGCTGCTTTCGTCGGTCATCACTTCTCCTTTCTATGCGCCACGCGCAATCGAGCCACGTTCGAGGTTTTTTCTAGCGTTTTGCGATTATAGCGCTGCGTTGTTGCGATATTATCGTGGTTCGCATGATGGCGAAGCATCTCGATATCGGCGCCCGCGTCGCCTCCCTCGGTGATGCCCCCTGCCCGGCTGTCCCGGTTCCAGACGTCTTTCGAGACTCCGCAAGCGTCTGCCAGCGTGCGCCACATCTTGATGAAATACCGCTGCTGGTATGGGAGGCCTGTCGTCTCGGACTTCACGACCGGGCCAAACCGCTGGCCGATCGGCACGAGATCCATGATGGCGCGGAGGAAGGGATACTGCATGGAGTCGTGCTCGGCCACCTTGCCGGTCTTGATGGTGGTCTTCACGAGCACGCCCTTGTCGTCGATGTCGGCCCATAGCAGGCCGTCGCGCCATCTCTGGCCGCGGTAGACGATGCCGCCGGTCCCGATCTCCTCAGCATCTTCCCAACGGCCGATAACATCGATCTGTCGCAGAGTGAGCTCGAACTGCAGCGCCTGGGCGAGCGCGATCGAGAGCCGGCCCTTTGAGATCGCCAGCTCGCAGATCGCTTTCGTCTGCTCGAACGAGATTGCCGCGGTGCGCCCACGCGGAACATGGAAACGCATTTCCTCCATGACCGTCTTAAGCCGGAAGCACTCGGCGATGTTCATGACCACGCCGAAGCCGATCACGATGCGCAGGAGCTGGATCGCCTTGTAGGCACGGCGATGGCGCTCGGTTTTCCCATCGGCGGCCGGCTCCTTAAACTTCGAATGCCAGCGGCGGATATCGATGCCGGTCACCTTTTCGAGCCTACGCGCGCCGACCGAAGTCTCGAGGAGGCGAAGGCTTTCGTCATACATGCTGCGGGTGTTGCTCTTCACCTCGAAGTACGAACTCTCGGCCGTCTGCTGGTAGAGCCGGATCAGCGAGCGCAGAGTGCCGTCATAGGTCGGCCGGGTGCCCTTCCCGCGCTTCGTAAGCCATTCCTTCAGCTCTGCCGTCAGCACGCGGCATCGCGCGGCGACCTCATCGTCGGTACCGTGAACACGCACGGTCTTGAGGGGGTAGCCTTCTGTGTTCTTCGCAACGGCCGAGGCAACCCAATAATGGGCGGTCGTGCCGTCATTTCGAGGCCTTGATTTCAGGCCTGGAGCTTTAGTCATGCGCATTTTCTCCCGTGGTTAGGATGGAAATCGTATTTCAATTCGGCATCTTTCCTTGCTTTTGCGGCGTCTTCCTTTCTCTCAAAGTGTCCGAGCGAAATTTTCCGTCCTCGGCCCGTAATGAAGGCGACCCATTTTCTGGTTTGTTTGCTGAAATAGACGCCGCAAATCCCTGAGGTGTTGCTCTTGGGCATTGCCTGATTTCGCATGTTCTCGCTGTGGCTCACGCTTCTCAATTCGGAGAAGCGGTTGTCGTCGCGACGGCCCTCTTTGTGGTCAATCCTGTCTGGCCACTGCCCAGTCTCGATTGCCCAAATGAGTCTGTGAACCTCGTACTTTCGCCCTTGGTAGGCGACATAGCGATAGCCCGTTGATTTGCTGATGCACCCAGCTTTCTTGCCTGCATACAGCGCGTTCCATCTACGGTAGTCACGAAAGCACTTAAACGCGGGCTCCGGTCGCTCCTTCCAGTAAAGCTCACCGTGTGATGAATCGTAGTGAAACAGGCTCTTGAGTAGATCGAGAGGCAGTTCCTTCATGACCATGTTTCCTGACCATCAAGGCCAATAGCGGCCGGTGCCGACGATGGGGTGAGTCCATATCGCCGATCAAGGAATGCTTCGCAGGCGGGCCAATACCTTCGGCCGCCGAAAAGCGGGTCCGGCTCGGGGAACCCTGATTTCGACAGGGCAGAAAGAGCGTCCTTCAGCAGGTCGGTCTTGACTCCGATGCGTTCGGCGAGCTCGGCCTCTGTGAGGAAAAGAGCGTTGGCTTTCATGTCCCCTCCACGCGAACGTCAACCTGGGCGCCCGCAACATTGGTCGTGGCAAAGCTCAACAGGTCGATGCTGAGAACCGTGAGCTTGGCGCGTTTGAAGACGTGGATAGAAAAACCTGACGCCGTCCGGCTGACAATGCGGAATTGCGTATCGGTGTCGGTACCGACGAGCGCCGGCTGAACGCTCGGGGCTGAGACGAACGGCGTGGGGAATGTCACAGTGTGCAGCCCGGCTGCTGTCGTGAGCCCGTTGTAAGCCTCGATGCGCTGCGGATAGTTCGCCGGCAACTGCGAACGCATGATCTGGCCAGCGAGATCCGCCAGCGCGTGGCCGTGCGTGGCTGTGGCGAAATCGGTGAAGGCACGCAAGGCGGCGCTGCCAAGCCCGAGGTTTGCCCGTGCCTGTGTCAACTGTGCTGCGGTCAGCGTTTGTGCTGCATCCACCCGCAAGCGCATGCTGAGGGCCAGCAGCATCGTCGAGCCGAAATGCGGGTCGTTCTCGATCGCGTCGGCGAATTCCTTCAGGGTGTCGAGGGTGGCGGGAGAGGTTGCAACCAGCGCCTTGAATGCCTGAACCATCTCGTCGGTCGTGACGCGGTTCTCGATCTCCTGGAGCAAGCTCGACAGCGTGCCCTCTGCGGCCACCATGCGCGCCCGCATGCCGTTCACGCCGCCCTCGCATGCATGAACCATGCGAAGTGCGTTTGCGAGCTGATCGGTCATCACCTGCGTTTCGTCGGCGGCCTGCGCCGCTGCGAGTTCCTGCTGCCGAGCCTCACGCCGCACGCGGCGTTTCAGCTCCTCGGCGGTCTCGTGGACTCCCGGCAGTGATTGGCGATAGTAGGCTGTGTCTTTGTGCTTCACTCCCCCACCTCCCTGATCTGGGGATCGGGGTCGATGAAGACGTGATTGATGGCATCTGCAATCTGCTGGTACTGCTCGTCGGTGATCTCGTGAGCGGCGTCGTTGGCGATACCGAAAACGATTTCCCAGAGTTCAGAGCCGTCAAGCTTCACGGCAGGCACGTGGCCAATGCCATTGCAGACTTGGCAAAGCAGCGACGGATAGCCGACCGGGCAGCTTTCGTCCTGGGCAATTCCCGTGCAGGGGCATGGCATTTGCTTCTCGCTCATGCTGCGATCCTCACGGTTGCGCTGCGCGTGAATTTTCCAAACGTCAGGTCACAGAAGCAGTCGGAGATATTGAGCCAGAGGCTGTACTTCGCTTTTGCGGCGGAGACGGCGACAACGGTCGATGTCTGGCCTTCGTAAGTGACGGCATAGACCCGATGCTTGTCGCCGATTTCCTTCAGATGCTGCCTGAGCGCTTTCCGGCCGGCCTCGGTGACAAAGAAGTATGTCATGCGGCTGGGCTCAATGCTGCTCTCGGTCCCCCAGTACGGAGAGGCTGCGAATGCCTTCCCGTGCTCGCTATCGGCGGCCGTCGCAAAGTAGTTGCGGTAGCTCTCGGCCATTGGATCGACAGGCCGGCCTAGGGCGTGGTCGATGTGATCCATCACCTTGTCTTTGAGGCATCGGTTGACTTGTCGGCTCATTCGGCAGAGCCCTCCGTGGCTGCGAGAGCGCGCGTGATCCGGTTCCAAGCGATAGCCTCGAAGTCGATCTCGCTGTCGCTCGGCGTTTTTCCTGCTGCGATCGTCATCTCGTTGAGGTGATGCCAGCGGGCGAATTCCTTGATCGTCGTGAGGAGTTCGCTGCCCACCACATCTGTCGAGGGTGCTGGGCTTCCCGCTTCATGGGGTGGGGTGGAGAGGGCGGAGAGGATGCGACGCTCGTAATCGGCTTGGGCGGCGGATTGTGCTTCGTCTTCGGTCGAGTGCAGTGAAACAAAGCCTCCAGCATGAAGCATATGCCACACTGCACCGTGCGGCTCGACCTCATAGAGGCCGAAAGGGGTTTCGGCTGCGAACCCACGGTTAAGGACCCACTCCAGCGCCTTCACCGTCCCGACGTTGACAGCCGGATCGGGGGCGTTCATCCGGTCACAGATTTCTTTCGCGATGTGCGTCTTCATCGTCGCGATCATATCTTGGCCGCGATAAACCCAAGCGTAGTTTGCCTCGCCTTCTGAGCCGTGCTGAATGCCATAGCGCCAAAGCTTCTCAGTCATGGCTTTTCTCCTGAAGGGCGACGATAACCGATTGAGCGACGACAGAGCAGAAGACCGACGTTTCCGGCCCTTGCAGGAGGTCGCTCTCAAAGCTCGGCATGGGGATATGCTCGTTGATGGCGTTGCGCATCGCGCACATTGCGTCGAATGTGTCACGACTATTCATCCGCCAAACCTCGGCATCCTTTGTCAATCTCTCCACCCGCGAGAGCAGAGCGGCGTTCTCGGCCTTGAGTGCTGAAAGCGCTCGTCGCTTCGTCAGAGGCGCATAGCCGAGCGCCTTCATGGCGGCGATAAGTGTGCGGACGGAGCCTCTTGCAGAGTTTCGATGTTTTGAGGTTTGCTTTGACCATTTCAGTGTAAAATCGTCCGACCTTTCGACATGAACACGATGCGCGATCCGGTCGATTTCGTCAGCTTCCGGCTCGGCTTTCACCTCAACCGCCTTGGCAATCGCAGCCTGCACTTCCTCCCTTGTGAAGTTCTCGGAGGAAACGGAAGGGGAGAGGATGTCGGGGGTGCTCATGGGTTGATCTCCTGAGTGGGGGTGGAGAGGGCAGGAGGGCTTGGGAGAGGCATCCAGTGAGTGGGCATCATGGTATCTTCGGAGAAACCTCCATCCCAAGACAACCAAGCCGGGGGCTCGTTTTCATCAACATCCGGGTCTGGTATCGATGTGTGCGTGGGTGGTATGAACCAAGATCCGGCACTGACGCGAAATGTCTTGCCCGGCGTTCCGTCGCCTTGCGGGCAAAACATAATGATTTCTGTACCGTCCTTTGGTGCGGTCTCGATAGGTTGCCACTCCACCCGCGACAGTAGGCCATCACGTTCGGCGGCGAGGGCTTCCAACGAGATTTCGAAATTGGTCAGCGGAGCGGCGTCGAGCATGTCTTGCCATGTGGTCTCTAGGAGGACGGACCATTCTTCGCCAGCCTTCACCATTTCTCGGGATGGCTTGATAGGTACAAGCATGTAGCCAGCCGGGAATGCCGCCGGCTCGGGCCGCACCTCCCCCTCTACCGCCGTCTCACTCCCTGTGCGGGTGTCGTGGGTGGTCATGCTGCACACCATCCCATTGCGAGGTGATCACGGCGCTCGTCGTATGCTCGGTCGGGGTCGGGCAGACGGGATTCGTTGAGCGCGGTGTGGAAGTGTTCGGCGGCGTGCTCGGACTTCTGGATCTCGTCGGCGATGATCGCGAAGATGCCGTCCTTGACTGCGTGCGGTAGGCCGAGATAGCCGTTCCCGCGCGGGATCAGCCGCACCCCGTCGTCGAACGTGATGCTCGCGACATAGAAGCCGTCGCATTCGTCATCGACGAGCTCGGCGATACCCCGCGCATCAAAGCACTCGGTGATCGGATAGATGCCGTCGAAATCGTAGTCGCAGGAGAACGGCTTGTTGCGCATGGTTATCCCTCGATCAGGCCGGTGACGTAGGTGTTGGTGGCGTCCGCGTCGGCGTGGCCTTTCAGCCGATCGTTGTGGGCGGAGAGGATCTGCTTGCCGATGTCGACGAGGTACTGCTCGGTGAGCTTGACCTTCTCGCGTGCGTGCGTGGCCATGAGACTTTCACGGTCGATCTCGCTCGCAAGCGCCTGATGGTACGCGAGCAGCACGGAATTGTTGGGCGCCGATGCTTGGGAGGTCTGTTCGGCGCCCGCATCAGCCGCGGGCTTTGTCTGCGCCGGCTGAGCTACTGGATTGGTGTTCTCGCCGCGTGCCCAAGCACGGAGACGGCGGCCGGTCTCCATAGAAACCTGCTTGCCGGGCTGGAAGAACTGAGCATACGGAGCATTCAGCTTGCCGTAGAATTCGCCGTTCTGCATCAGCGGCACGCCCTTGGCGTCCGGAGTGACCATGAACGAGATGGTCATATCGTAGAGCATATTTTGCTCGCAGATCGGCTGCCATCCGATGTTCTGGACGGTCATTTTCTTGCGGCCGTTGTGGTCCTCGATCTCGACCGGCTTCGTGACCTCGCGCGCCCGGAAGCAGAAAATGACGTGCGCCCTGACCTGCCGCAGGTTCTTCATCAGGTGCGTCTTGTGCTCGGACTTCGGAACAGCCCATGCCGGGAAATTGAACTTGTGCATCTCCCAATCGGCAAAGGACTCGTATGGCTTCTTCGCCAGCCGGACCATCTCGGCGGTGTGCATGTCGTGGAGCCCGCCGACGCCCTCCCACTCGTCGGAAGCGGAGTCGATAACAACGACGCGAGCGCCAACCTTGTCAACGGCCTCATTGATCGCCAGCCAGATCGCCTTGGGGCTGAACGGCGGCCGCATGTCCATGTACTTCACGCGGAACAGGAATTCCCTGAGGAGTTCGGACTGCGGCCGGGTGTCAAAGGGCGTGGGGAAGTAGTGCCGCGCGCGACCGCCCTCGGTGTCGATGAAAGCGATTGGCTCGTCGCCAGCAAGGCCCAGCGCCAACAGCAGCGCGCTGACGGTCTTGCCCGAGCCGGACGGCCCGGCAACGCCAATGATCAGGGACGTGTCATCTCGCACGCCATCGGTGAAGGTGTTCATCAGCACGGTCCTGCAATGGGGGTAGAGCGGTAGGGCTTGCTCTCGAAGAAGGGGAATGGATCCAGCCCGAGTCCCTGCAAACGCGGATCTTCGATCTCGCGGGCCGACCACGAGGTATCAATATATGCGGGCATTTCGGCGGTCTGGATCTCGGTCGGGTATCCCGGCCAACGGTTCTCGGCCATGCACTTCCGCCATAGCAGAAAGGCGTTCGAGACCATCTTCTCGCCGATGAGCCGGCCGCCATTGTCGACGCGGACGACGGACACCTCGTGCGGGGCTTCCTGCTCCTGCATGATGAAGAGGAAATCGAGCTTCATCTCGTGGCGGTCGATCTGGGGGAACAGGCGACGGATGCCACGGCGATAGAACGCGTCCTGAAAATGATAGGTGTTGTTGTAGAGCGTGCGGGATACTGCCTGGGGCGAGACCTGCATGCCGGTGGTCTTGTAGTCGAGAATGGTCAGGCGATCGAGCGCGACGTCGAGGCGGTCGATGCGCGCCCGGGCCCAATGATCGCCGCACGGGTCGATCCAGGCGGCTGTGACCTCGTTCAGCAGGTTCGACGACGTGCCGGCAGGGTCCGCCAGACCGCGCAATGCCGGGTGCTCGCTGTCGATGAATAGCGCGCGGGCCTTGGCGACCATGGCGAGCGCAGTCTTGTGGTCAGCGACAAGCAGCGGGATCGCACCATCTGCCTGTGCCGCCTTCCGCTCGCCCTGCGCCTTGCCACCCTTGTAATCCTTGGCGTCGATGACGCGGATCTCGGTCGGCTGGTTTAGGAGCAAGGCGTGTGCCGCACTGCCGATCTCGCGGATGTTGCTGTTCGCCTTCTCCTCGGGCTCCTGCGGGTTGAGACGCGGGTGAGCGGTGAAGGCGTGGCGCGGGCTCTCGTCGATGAGCTTGAGGGCGATCGAGCGGGAGAGGCTGGCAACGGGGGCCGGATCGGCGTGATAGGACGCCTCGGACATACGGTATAAGCCCGGCTCGACGATCGTCTCGGAGTGGATGAGGTCGATCATTTCCATCTCCGGACTCATTGGAAGCTCACGGCGCCATCGTCGGCAGCCAGTTCAAACGCCTTCTTCCACTCTTGGTATCGCTGGTAGAACCAAGCGTCCCCGTGCGTCTGAGCGTCCGCATCGAAAGTCCTGAAGTCCTCAGAGAGCTTCTTGCTGACAACAGGGCCTATCGTGCCGTCGCAGTCGGAGAATTTGATGAGCTCCCAGAACAAGCCGCCTTTCGCAGCCCACGCGCCGCGAGAGTGGTTATGGCGTTCGCTGTCGCCGGGCACAGAAGGGTAGCCAGCAAGCTTTGCGAGCTCTTCTCGAAAATCATTGTATCCGCCGTAGGAGCCGGCGCGAAACCCGAAGGATTCTTCGGCCTGATAGACGCCACGATCCTCAAGCCCTTCTTCCCGCCCGGGAAAGTCGCGGCTGACGTAAACGACAAGATCATAGGCCTCTGGGGCAACGACGGTCAGCGTCTTGTCGTAGACATCCCCGTCGAGATACTTCACATCGTCGATCTTGCTGAGCTTGCTGTAAGCGGTGACATCCAGACCCATCACGCGGCCTCCTGCGCTGCAAACGCCTCGATCCACTCGACGGCCGTCTCCACATCCGGCATGTAACCGGGCGCGGTCATGCCCTTGAATCCGGGTACGAAGCCGTTGGTGACGCGGAAGACGGTGCCGGTGCTACGGCCGATTGTGACGTCGAGAACCTCGTGGGCCGACGCGTCCATGTTGGCGGGGTGCTTGGCGAGGGCGATGGTCTTCATGCTGCACCGCCTTTTGCTTTTTCGATGACCGCTCGTGTTTCCTTGAGCATGTCGCCAACGCGGATCAGCAGCTCTTCTTTTGGGTCTCCCTCTGCAATCGCTCGACGAAGCATGACCAGATCGCCTTCGCGAACTTCCAATTCCGTCAGCAATTCAGGAGCGGCGGCGATCAGGCGAGCATTTGCTTCATAAAGCGTGATGCGATGCCGGGCGGCGGTGTGAGACATGCGGCAGACGTGAAACTCGCCATTCGCCATCGCCAGCGGCTTATCGCGCTCGGCATCTGAATGCTCGGGCTGGACAGAGACATAGGTCAGGCCGCTCTCGAAGCTGACAGATGAAACGACCTTCCATGGACCCGGTGTGTGCTTGACGTCAGCCATCACACCCTCCCTGCGATCTCATACGCCCGCTCCTGCCGGCTGAACCCGGTGTGAGCCGCGTAGAGCGCGACAACGCCGATGACCGTGATCAGCACGATCAGCAGCACGTCGTTTGCGCGGGTGGCGAGGGCTTTCAGTGTTCGGGGGTCGATATCTTTGCGGGGGTGCATGACCGTCTCCATGGTGATCCGTTTCGATATCCGCCGGTTGATGGGCGGATGCCGAAGCGGATCAGGCAACGAAGCGAAGCTGCCCAGCTTTGATCTGCCGAGCATAGCGCGCGTTTTGACGATCAGAGCTGTACGGGTAGCGCTTGCCGGTCTTTGGCAGCTTCTTGGTCTTGCTGATGCCCTGCGGCTTGTCTGCGATCAGCACGGGGGCTGCAGCGAGAGGTTCCGAGTGCGCCATCATCGACATTGCGATGAGGGATCCAATTCCGATTGTTCCGCGCATTCCCATTTCTCCATCTCGCTTGGTGCGGTTGATGGAGAAAATGTACCCATTACGTGTACGATCGTCAACCCCAAAATGTGTACAGTTTGGGTAATGGCGCAACGCTATGATCTTGCAGGCGAATGGAGGTTCGGCATGCAGGTGATCATGTTCCTGGCGGCGATGATGGTTTCAGATGCGGAGGTGCAGGAGGCACTTCGGGCGGCAGCCCTCTCGAACAAGATCGGAGAGGTGAAGGCATGCATTACCGAATATGCAGCGAAGATCGCGGTTCGCACGAACGAAAGCGCCTCGGCCACGGGGTCTTTAGCGGTTCGCTTCTGTGCATCGAAGATCGGGGAGGCTTACGAAGGCGCTCACGATCGTGGCCTGCTGATGGATGCCATGCAGAAGTATGGCGAGTTGCAGGCAACGAGATGTCGGATCGGCGAGCTGGACGCCGCTATATGCCCGAAATGATCAGCGCGGCGTGAGCGCTGTGACCTTGGCAGCCCAAACGAGGTCTTGATCCTCCATCGGGCTTTCCGTCTGCGACAACAGATGGAAGAGCCCCTGCTCTGAGCCTTTCATGAGCTTCTTCACGAGAACCTTGCCCTCGATCGTCTCGACGATACACAGATGCCCGATCAGGTCGGCCGTCACCGGATTGCGCACGTCGTCGTAGAACACCAGCCACTGATTGAAGAATGGCCCGATGGAGTCGCCTCGTATTTCTAGGCCGACCGTGTGTTCTGTCCCTCCCGGCGGGGTTGGCACTTCTTCGAACTCCTCGTCTCCGTCGACGTAGAAATGGGCCTCTGAGCCGGCGCCGACCCTTCCCACTATCCTTGAAGTTCGTTGATCAGCGATTACCGACGCCTCATCGACGCCGAAAGCTTTTGCTGCCTGGGCGATATAATCGGATGTCAGCCGGCGCTCGCCGCGCTCAAGCTTCACATACTGACTTCGGGAAACGCCCATCAAATCCGCGGCGTCTTGCAGCTTCAGATTTTTGAGTTTCCGAAGCGATCTCAAATTGTTGGCCATACTGGGTACATCGCCGATTCTGCGCGCGCGTGTCATTCCCCTTTCTGTGTACACTTGCAATTGACAAATGTACCCATAGTGGGGATACTCTGCAGCATCATGAAGCTACACGATTATCTCAACCGACCCGACACCCAAGACGAAGAGACCTTCGCCCGTGAATGCGCGGTGAGCGTTTCGTGCGTCCGGAAGTGGCGGTACGGGGACCGTTTTCCCCGTGCCCACCAGTTTGAAAAGATCAGGGCCGCAACTCGCGGCCGGGTCACTGCGAACGATTTTGCCGTTGCTGCCGAGGCCGTCTGATGTCTGCACAATCCTCCTTTTTCGCGTCGTCTGGATTCAGCAAGCACCGCACCAAGATTCGGTGTGTTGACGCCGTGTGCGACATGGCCCGCAGCCTCTGGCCCTCGAAAACCGCCATCAACCTTTCAAGCCGTGCCGAGATCTCGAAGCGCGCTGCCGAGCTGTGGCTCGAAGGCCGTACCGAGCCGGGCGCGGATGCCCTCGTGAACCTGCTGCGCTCTGACGCCGGGTTCCTGCTCCTTCAGCAGCTCATGCAGGGCTCTGGCACGCGCTGGTGGAAGGACTTTCAGCGCGGCGTGCACATCGCCGATCTGGAACAGAAGCAGGAGGTGCTTCGGCTTCAGCTTGAAGAGATCAAGGGAGGAATGAAGCCATGACATCGTTCGTTGCCGACTGCCTGTTGCGTGTTTCGACCGGGCTGTATCTCGCGTCCGTGCAGGTGAAGGATTGGGCCATAGCGCTGATCGTTCACCGCAATCGGAGGGCGCGCCGATGATCCCTTACTGGCTCCTTATCGCCGCCATGGCCTCGCTGGCTGTCGGCATCGTCGGCATGACGGTTGCCCTCATGACCATCGCCGTGCGCGAGGCCCGCAAGGATCATCTCAGCGGGCGGTTTCCATGGATCTGATCCCGATCCGGGTCTGCCCGGAGTGCGAGCGGCCTATCGGCGCCGGCCTTCACTGCTGGGACTGCGGATACGTCCCTCTCCTTACCGATCTCGATTGCCAACAGGAAATCGAAGAAGTGCCCGGCGCAACGCGCTTCGTGCGTCCGGCTGTTCCCAACCCCTCGAAGCGCTTCAGGAGCGATGAATATGGACAAAGAAACAATCGAGGATGTCGCCTCGGAAACACTGTCGGGCGACCTGCGCGACGTCATGCTGACCCACATCCGCAGCATGGAGACGCCTTGGTCGAAGCTGTCGGAGCGGGCGCAGGAAGACAAGATCTACGCCATCCAGAGCGCGTGCGAGCACATCGTGCGTCAGGCTGTGCAGACCATCGCGGCATCTGGTCACGACGTGATCGCCGTCGAGGTGAGCAAGTTCACCGTCAAGGACACGATCAAGATGGAAGTCGTGGCGAACGTCACGACGCCGAACATCGAGCAGCTTGCCGACAACCGTGGCCGGAACGCTCTGCTCATCTTCGTCTCTGCATCCGACTATCTCGGCGAGCGTGCCCAGGCATCGGCCGACAAGGACGAGCCTGAGCTGCCGATCGAAGACGAGGCGGCTTAATCATGATGGCTGGTCGCACCCAGCACGGCAGCAAGGCGGCCTCTGGTCGCCTTGCTCTTGGCCGTCTCAAGACAGGCGAGCGTAACAAGACCGAGGCAGCGTACGAGCTGATGCTCGAAGACATGCGGCATGCCGGTGATGTCCTCTGGTATCGGTTCGAGGGCGTGAAGCTGCGCCTTGCCGACAACACGTTTTACACCCCCGATTTTGCCGTGATGCTCTCTTCCGGGCAGCTCGAAATGCACGAGGTCAAAGGCTTCTGGCAGGACGACGCACGCGTGAAGATCAAGGTCGCGGCCGATCTCTACCCCTTCCGTTTCATCGCTGCCATGCCGCTTCGCAAGAAGGACGGCGGCGGCTGGAAAATCGAGGTTTTCGAATGAGTGAATGGACAGAAGAACGCATCGACAGCCTTCGCTTCATGTGGTCCGAAGGCTTGAGCGCGTCTGAGATCGCGACACGGCTCGGCGGCCTCACACGCAATGCGGTTATCGGCAAGGTTCATCGCCTCAAGCTGCACAACCGCGTCGGTGTGGCGAAAGAGATCCAGGCGAATACGCCGCAGGTCAAGGTTGCCGAGGTGCCCAAGGTCGCCATGGCTGCGTCCATCGCGAAGGTCGTGGTCAGGCCCGCGCCCCGTATTGCTTCGACCGCTGCTCCCCGCCTCGAGCTGCCGGAGATGATGGGGTCGGTTCTCAAGCCTGTTCCCCTGCTGAAAACGCTCGTCGACCTCAACAAGGACGACTGCCGCTGGCCGGTCAACGGTGAGCGCGCCGAAACACGCTTCTGCTGCCACGCCGTCTCTCAGGGCTCGTCCTACTGCGAATATCACCGGCTGGCAGCAAAGGGCTCTGGCACGGTGTCCGAGCGTCTGGCGGCGCGTGAGCTGCGGAGGGCTGCATGATGGCAGACATCGGCAACGTTGGTGACCAGATACACGGCCTTCCTTACGCGCAGGACGAGACAGATATCCACGACGACATGGCGGCGTTCGACAGTTTTCCGAGAGAAATCCGACAGGCACTTTCAAGCGCTCCTCTCGATATTTGTGCAGAGCCCGTCGCATGGCATTTCCAATCTGGAATGAGCCCTGCGCTGATTTTGCGTGAGATCGAGGCGCTCAATGCCGAGGTGCTCAAGGCTGCATACAGCGAAAAGGGGATCAACTGATGGGCAAGCGCTCCGACTTTCCCCGCCTCGATCGCGACGCCTACCAGACGATCGATCCGCGCGCCGGGCAGAAGCTGATCCCGCACCTGCGCGGCGTCAAGACCTTCGCTGAGCCATGCGCCGGTGAGGGCTATCTCGTTGGCCAGCTTCAGGCCGCCGGTCTCGTCTGCACCTATGAGGGCGATATCACGTCCGGCCTCGATGCTCTCTCTCACCCCTTCGAGCAAGACGCCGGGTTCGACGCCATTATCACCAACCCGCCCTGGCGCCGCGACGTCCTGCACCTGATGATCGAGCGCTTCATGCATATCGCGCCGACGTGGATCCTCCTTGATGCCGGCTGGGCATATACCAAGCAATCCGCGCCCTTCATCGACCAGTGCTCGCACATCGTCGCTGTGGGCCGCCTGCGCTGGATTCCCGACACGAAGATGTCCGGCAAGGATGACTGCGTGTGGTTGCGCTTCCACAGCCAGCACGTCGGCGGCCCGCGCTTCGTCGGGCGGGAGGTGGCGGCATGAAGTGTAATTTCGTCGTCGGCCAGAGGGTCGTGTGCATCAACAGCGATTGGCCCGAGAATGGGGTTATCGAAATTGCACGCAAGGTCGTCCCAACCCCATCACGCGTTCCAATGATAAACGAGGTGCTGACCATCCGAGAGATCCGGGGTGGGCTCATAAATAATGAGGTGGTTTTCCTCCACTTTGAGGAGTTTCCCCATGGATGGGACTCCAGGCATTTCGCGCCGCTCATCACCCGCAAGACCGACATCTCGATCTTCACCGACATGCTGACGCCCGCCGGCAAGGAGAAGGCCGATGCTTGAGCGCGTCACCGCCCATGCCGTTCTCCGCTATCTCGAACGTGTCCTTCACGAGCCGGTGCAGCAATGGCTCGCCGACCAGCCGCCGATGCGCGAGTGCCAGAAGCTTGCGCTCTGCTGCGAGCGCGCTGGCCTGCCGGCTGATGCCGTGCGCCTCTCCATGCTCACACAGCCGGTCATCAACGCGCTCAACACCAAGCGCTCCCAGAAGACCACGCTCGTGACCGAGAACGCCGTCTACGTCATCGACGGGCGCAAGATCATCACGGTGCTCGCGATCGGCATGCGTCCGAAGAAGAAGCAGAAGTTCAAGGCGCACAAGAGCCGCCAGTTGGCTGAGGTGTGACGTGAGCGAGCGCGGATTCATTGCCGTAGATCGTGGCATCTTCGACCATGGCCTCTTTGACGAGAAGCATGAGTTCTCGCGCCGTGAAGCATGGCTGTGGCTCCTCTGTGAGGCAGAGTGGAAGCCGCGGGAGAAGTATGTTGGATCGAAGAAAATCGGCCTGGATCGCGGGCAGTTGGCGCACTCAGTCCGCTTCATTGCAGAGGCCTGGGGATGGCACAAATCGAAGGTAGAGCGGTTTCTCGGCCGCCTGAAAACCGAGACAATGATCGAGACAGCTACCGAGACAGGCGCAACCATCATAACCATCTGTAATTACGACAGATATCAGTCTCGTGAAGAAGGCAAGCGAGACAGCAAGCGAGGTTCCTCCGAGACGACACCGAGACAGCCGCGAGACAAACCTAAAGAAGATAACAAACCAACAAATACCACTTCTAACGAAGTGGAGGTGGTAGTCGCGCGCGAGCAGATCCAGATCGTTGTCGATGCATATTCGGAGATGGCTGCAGCATCCGGACTTCCGAAGATTGCCACGGTCAACGACAAGCGCCGATCCGCCATCAAGGCCAGGATCGAGGAGCACGGTCTCAATGGCGTTCTCAAGGCGATCGAAGCCATAGGCCGCTCGGACTTCTGCCTCGGCAAGATCGGTTCGGGGTGGAAAGCCGATTTCGATTTTCTGCTGCAGCCGTCCAGCATGATCAAGCTCATCGAGAACAAATACGACAACCGCCCGCAGGCCCGTCCGCCGCCTGACGGCCTGGCTCGGGACGCCCAGGGCCGCGTGAGCATGGCCGATTACACCTCGAAGATTTTGCAGGAAATGGAGCAGCGAGAAAATGACGGATGCACGATTGAGACCAGCTACGAGCGTCGAGATGGCAACCGAGCTCAACAAGCTCTTCCGCTCGCTCGAACTGAAGACCGGCAGCCCTGAGGAGAAGATCGAGGGCTACCTGATCGCGATTGCTGGTGCATCGCACTATGCGTTGACCACCGCCATCACGAAGATCATCCGCGGCGAAATCGACAGCATAAGTAAGAAGTTCTGCCCGACAGCTCCTGAGCTCAGCTCGATCATCCGCGACGAGATGGCATTTGTGAAAAAGCAGATCGAGCTCGCGATCGGACGCATGGAGCTCGAGGACCAGCGCCCCATCTCGGTCAAGCCCATGCTGCTCATGGATCGCATCGCCCAAGCCACGCAGCGCATGGTCGACGAGGACCGGGCCCTGCTGTTCACCGTCACCTCGCACCCCGGCTTTCTCGCTCGCAAGGGTGAGCTGCCAACCGGCGGCATCTACTGCGCCATCCTCGGTGCGGCCTACGGTCCACAGGGCTCGGCATCTCGTCCTTTGCCGGCTCAAGAGGTTCCTGACCCGGTCGCCGCAGACCTCGATTGGTAAGGCATCAACTGACACGCATTGGCAGCATTTGGCATAGGGCAAGACGATGAGCAAACTGAACAATCTCGATTATCATCTCGATATGGCCGAGGTCTGCGACCGTTACGGCATCAGCCGGCGCACGCTCGAACGCTGGCTGGTAGACGAGAAGGTGGGCTTCCCCCAGCCCATGCGCATCAATGGGCGACGGTTCTTCAAGGCGACCGACCTGCACCGCTTCGACGCCACAAACGCCGGCCTCGACCCCGACGAGATCGACGAAGTTCATGGCCTCAAAGCGGTCTCCTCGATCATTACCGACTATGCCGGCCTCGTGAAGGCGCTCAAGGCTCGTCGGGCAGATCTCGGCATGAGCAATGCAGAGTTGGAACACCGTGCCGGCATGCAGGAAGGTTACGTCACCAAGCTGGAATGCTGGCCGCGCGAGAACAGCCGCGGAATGGGGCCGGAGATCATGCCATTGTGGTTCGGGGGGCTACGTCTCGGCCTCGTACTGCTCGACATGCCGCGCCGCCCGCGCCGCGGGGCTGATGCGGCAGCGCCTGTGAAGCCCACCAAGCCAAACGGTGATCTGAGCGCGGCCGTGCGCCTCTTGATCGAGACAGGCACCGATGAGCAGCAGGCAGATGTCGCAGTTTCAATCCGCGAAATCCTCGCCTCGAAGACGGTCAATACGTTCGAGGAGATTTCCAGCGTTCTGCACACGGCAGGAGGAGCAATGGCATGAGCAACGAAGGGATCAAGGTTGACGCCGTCACAGATGAAGGGTTGTTCTATCCCACGCCGGGCAGCGTGATCTATAAGATCATGGCTGAGACGCGATCATTCATCTATGAGCCTCAGAAGGATATCACGGCATATGAGCTCGCTCTGCTCATGCCCATGATTGTGAACTGCTCCATTCCATATGGTCAATATGCTGAGGAATATGACCGGCTGCCACCCGAAGCTAAGCGCCATTGGATCGTGACAGAGGCTGGCAAGTGATGCTGGCCACATGGACGAAGGTTCTGCCGTATTTCATCGTGGTCTGGTTCGCCAAGCGCTATTGCGAGCGCTTCGACATCGTGCCGGGCTTCACGTCGGTCATGCCACATCGCGGCATCATCATGCACTGGAAGACGGATACCCCCGGCCGGCCAGAGCAAGGAAATCAGCCTCAACCGCATAAGGGTTTGAGGGGTGCCGGCTGACCGCTTGGAAATCGCTCACAGCCGCGTCATCACCTTGTGCGCCAGATCCCAATATTCCTCGCATTTCTGCGTGGCCTGACGCGCCGTATCAACCCAGCCCGTGTTCGGTGTCGGCGGCCGGCCACCATGTGTCCGCGGGTATCCGCCGGCCCACTGCCATTTGCCCTTGGTCGGCCCGTTCGTCTCTTTCCGGATCCTGCCCACATACCCATCACCGTCGAACCCCTGCCAGTCCAGATCGGTAGGCGGATCGTTCTCGTCTATCTGGGTGCGCTTCCATGCGTATTTCGGTTGGTAGGCATCTGTCATGTCAGCGGGTGAACCCCGTTATAGGCGTGCCATCTCGCGGCCACCAGCAACAGTGCTTCGCTGGCATTCTTGGCATCAGCTATGTGGAAGCGGGGCGAACCCTTCACCTGCACCCGCGCACGATAGAAGGTCTTTCCATCCTCGGTCAGCTCTTCGATCTTGACCTTTGGCAGCACTATTCCCGTCATTTACGTCTCTCCTTCACTCTCAGCCTGCCCCACATGCGCAGCTCGATCGGTTCTGTGATCATCATCGACATCTCGTCCCAATCGAACTCAGCCATCAGACCGACCGTCATGCACAGCAGCCGGTAGCGCTTCATCGTCACCGCATCGACAGGCTTCTTCGTGATCCTGTTCATGCCGGCTTCCATGTCACCGATCGACGACACGGAATAGCCTATGGCCTCTGCCAGCTCTGGCCGTGACATCTTGGCGATATGCTCTCGCCAGTATCGAGCCCTGATATGCTCCGGTGCGTCACGAGGTGGCTGTTCAGGCATGATATCCTCAAAATAGGCCATACGATAATCGCATCATTCTAAGCCAGTTTCAATGTGAATATAGTATGGTGAGTAAGCACTGAAACATACGATAATCGCATCATTTTGGCGCCCTCCATTTCAGACGCGAAATCCCCGATCAGCCAACTTACTGATATCACAACACAATAAACCTGTGCTTTGCGTCCATTTCCGCCCACCTGTACCAAGCTTCGCGCGCGCATCCTTCTTCCCTTACAGGTCAGCGCATTCCGATGGATCAGCAAGGGCACCGAGACAAGCAGCGATGGCTATGCCTCTCAAGACCTCAGCCGCCTACAAGCTCCCCGCACAGAAAGCAGCAGCAGCTCTCCGGAAGGAGAACAAAGAGCCTCTTCTGACCGAGAAGCAGAAGGCCCTCGTCCATGCCATGGTCTTTGAGGGTAACTCTCGCAAGGAAGCAGCCGAAGCCGCTGATCTCACTGACAAAGCGGCCCGTGAAGCACTCATCAAACCGAACGTCCTTGCCTACCTCAATGAGTGTATGGAGGTGTTGCGAACCAGCGCTCGCCCTCGTGCGCTCCACCGCATGGTCGATCTGCTCGACGCCAAGACCGAACGCATTCAGTTCGAAAGCGCGAAATATCTCGATGGTATGGACCGCCCAAGCCATGCAGTCGGGGCCACGCAGATCAACGTCCAGGTCAACACCACCACCAACGTGACACCCGGTTACATGGTCAAGCTGGACCGATCAGGCGGCGCACAGATAGAGCATCTGGCGAAGGGTGAGGGTAAGGCGTTACCACATATGCAGGACGTTCCCGAGGATGATTGAGGAACGCCACCCCGTACCCCCTTCGTTCTCCTTCGGACGCCCGTCAGAGGGGGGTGGGGGCAAAATTGGGCTCGAGTCTTCCAGTTCCACCCTCAGACACAAGTCCTGCACCCAGAGAGTTCGGACCTGATTTTTTTTCACCACCCAGCAAAAGGAAAAGCCGCGATGACGAAACCAGAGAACGCCATTGAGTTTATGCCGGTGCAAATCACGGAGCCCAGCACGATCAGCTTCATGCAGATCGAGGCTCACACGCTGGACGGAGCATCGCTGACGCACGAATTTTTCGATGGGAAGGTCATTCCGGAGGTTGGATCACTTCTGGTTCTAAAGCTCGTTGCGAACGAGGGCGGCAAGATCACGATGCAGCTTCAGCCACTGCCCTGACCTCGACAGGGGATCAGGACTGAGATTTTTTTCACCCACCAGGAGATTGCAGCGATGAGCAAGTTTCGGAAAAAGCCGGTCGTGATTGAAGCGTTTCTTTGGACCGGCGGGCCAGATCAGACGGAAGACCCGGAATGGATCTGCGATGCGATCAGCCGTGGCGATGTCTTCTTTTCGGAGCCGCCGAATGTGACAATGCAGATCCGGACGCTTGAAGGCGTGATGACTGCCAGCATCGGCGATTATGTCATTCAGGGTGTGAAGGGGGAGATCTACCCCTGCAAACCCGACATCTTCGCCGCGACCTATGATGCTGTCGAGGACCCGGCATGACCATGTTCCGAAAGCTCCCCGTCGTCGTCGAGGCGTTCCAGTTTTCCGGGTCGGAGATCGATGGGCCGGCCTGGGCGGTCGAGGCGGTGGATTATGGCGTGATCCGGTTCGACGCCGGGTCGGCTGTGGTGAAGACGCTGAACGGCGACCTCACGGCAGGCCCGGGCGACTGGATTGTTCGGGGTGCTGAGGGCGAGATCTACCCTGTGAAGGGGGATATCTTCGCGGCGACGTACGAGGTGGCGTGATGGCTGACCTGAAGGTTGTTCAGTTCGACCCGGCTCAGGGGCGGAAAACTGAAGTGGTTGAGCGCTTGCAGGAATTGCTTGCGCAAGCTGAGGCCGGGGAAGTCGTGGATCTGTCGTTTGCGGCCGCGCTGGTTGATGGAGCCGTGATCACGGGGTTCACGCACACGGATGATGCGCATCGTCGGCTCTCGGGTGTGTCGAGGCTGCTTCACCGTCTGCATTTGATCATGGACGGCGACCCCAATGCTTGAGATCATCGAGCCGGAGCGGCCGACAGTTCTCCCGAAGATCGAGCTCGCCCCAGATGGTCGCAAGATCTACGCGCCTGACGGCAACGTGCTGTGTGATTTCATCGAGTGCCGCAAGCATGTGAGCATCGTCCGCGGCTCGATCGGCTCGGGCACGTCGACGGCCTGCATCATGAAGATGTGGCTGATCTCGTGCGAGCAGCGGCCGAACGACGATGGGCTGCGAAAGACGCGCTGGGCGGTCTGCCGCAATACGTTCCCGGACCTGAAGAACACGACGGTGAAGTCGTGGCTCGACTGGTTCCCGGAGGAGATGTACGGGCGGTTTTACTGGGACCGGCCCTATCGTCACATGATCCGGCTCGGCGACGTGGAGATGGAAATCATCTTCCTGGCTCTCGATACCGAGGACGATGTGCGCAAGCTGCGGTCGTTCGAGTTCACCGGCATCTGGTTCAACGAGCTCGAATTCATCGACAAGGCGATCGTCGACGAGGCGGAAAGCCGAACAGGGCGATATCCGGCGGTCAAGGACGGTGGGGCGACCTGGGACGGCGTGATCGCCGACATGAACGCGCCGCGCGAGGATCATTTCATCCCGCTGATGATGGGCGAGGTCCCGCTGCCGGACGACTGGACGGAAGAGGAGCGGCTTGCCTACAAGCGTCCGGACAATTGGGGCTATCATGTGCAGCCGCCGGCCATGCTCGAGATCAAGGACGCGGCCGGCACGCTGACGGGCTACCGGATGAACCCGCTGGCTGAGAACACGAAGTGGCTCAAGCCCGGCTATTACGCGGAAAAGATCAAGGGCAAGACGAAGCAGTGGATCGACAGCCGCGTGCTGAACAAGATCACGGTGTTCGTCGACGGCAAGCCGGTCTGGAACCAGTTCAACGCCGACAGCCATGTGTCGAAAACGGCGCTTGAGCCCATTCCGGGCTGGCCGGTCTATGTCGGGCTCGACTTTGGTCGGAATCCGGCTTGCGTGGTCGGGCAGCTCGTCAACAATCGGTGGCGGATCTTCGCCGAGGTCACGGCGCGCGGCGTCGGCGCGTCAATCTTCGCGCCTCTGGTGAAGCAGTTGCTTGATCGGCGGCTCGGCGACTGGCAGCCGACATCGCGGCATGCCGATTTCCAAGGCTTTCAGGTCGAGTTCTTCGGCGATCCGAAGGGTGAGGACGGCACGCAGTCGGACGAGACCACGGCCTATGACGTCTTCCGCTCGTTCGGCATGCCGGTGCGGCCGGCGCCGGTGAAGAACAACCACATCCAGACCCGTATTGAGGCTGTCGAATATGCCATGATCACGATGGTGAACGGCATGCCGCGGCTTCTGGTGTGCGGCGTGAACTGCCGGACGCTGAAAGTGGCGATGGCCGGCGGCTATCACTTCGCGCGCATCAAGGGCACGTCTCGGCATAAGGAAACGCCCGAGAAAGACCGCTATTCCGACATCGCCGACGCGACGCAATACATGGTGCTCGGCGCTGGCGAGGGCCGCGCGGTCGCTGGCGGCACGCACGCCGGCCGGAAATCGGCAGTTGACATCAAGGTTCAGAAGAAATCGAGGCGCCGCGGTGGGTTTTGACGGTTTCGGAGACGGTTTGAAGCTGACGGACTGCGAGCCGACCGACTGGTTCGTCGCGTTCCACCCGGATTCGCCGCATTGGTGGGTGCGCGCATTGGCCTGCGGTCGGTTCAAGCACGTCTCGGTCATGGGATTCGTGGAAAGAGCTCAGGCATGGGTGCTTTTCGACTTCCAGATGGACCGATCGCGGGTCCTGATCGTCGGAAACCATGAGGCCGACCCGGTGCTCGCGCATTTCAGCGCTGGGAACACGGTTTTGCGCATGGCAAGGCCGATCGGGCAGGAATTGAACCTGAATATGTCGGTCGGCCTGTGGTGCGTGCCGGCGGCGGCCCACATCCTGGGTCTCAAGTCCTGTGCTTTGCGGCCGGACGCCCTTTTTCGTCAATGTCTCGCCAACGGTGGCGAAATTATCGGCGAAAGCGGTGGTCATGAAACAGCAGCAGCCAAAGGAAGATCCGGAGCTCGCGCGCCAGAAGGCAGCCGCAGCTCAGGAGAAAATCAACACGATGCGGGACCGGCTGACGACGGAGACTGACCAGTCGCTGCGCATGTTCGGCGCCCGTAGCGCGCTCGCCGGTACCGGCCGCGTCTCGCCGCTCGTCGGCAAGTAAGGGGCGCCCGTGGCAATCTCGCGTCCGAAGTCGACCGCGCCAGCGGCGAACCCGTTCCCGCCTCAGAGCGTGACAGAGGACGCGACCCAGCGCCTGAAAGACGCCCGCGCCCAGAAGACCGAGGCCCGCGCCGATCTGCAGGAGGCCTATTTCTTCACCCGGCCGCGCCTGTCTTGGAACATCGAATCCACCGTCAAGGCGAGCAAGAGGCGAGATGCAGAGCAGGAAGATCTTGCGACCGGCATTGGCGCGGAAGTGTCCGAGGATTTTGCGACGGAGGTGGTTTCCGCGTTTTTCCCTCAAGGCACGGATTGGGTAGCGAATGGGCTCGATGAGTCCGAGCTCGGCGACATTGAGCCGCAAGACCTCGCTGACCTGCAGGCCGAGAGCAAGAAGCGCGACAAGATCATCTTTTCGGCGATCCGCGCATCGAACTTCGAATCCGAGCTGGGCTCGACGCTCGATCCGCATGCTGCCGTTGGCACGGTCGCGTGGTGGATCGAGAAACCGCACAACACCCGGCCGATCTCCTGCAGCTCGGTACCGCCGCGCGAGCTCGAATTCAATGTCGAGGCCGATGGCTCGGTCGGCGACAGGTTCCGCGTCCGGCATGTCCGCGGCACAAAGCTGCGTTCCGTCATCGGCGACATCACGCTGCCGGAGAAGATCGCCAAGAAGGTGCGGGACGAGAAATCGTGCACGATCGAGGTCGTGTGGTGCTACTGGCGCGACTGGTCCCAGCCAGAGGACGAAGTGTGGAAGCACGTTCTCCTCATCGATCGCATGGCTGTGAAGACGGAAGATCTCACCGGTGAAGGTTGCCTGCCGCTGATCATCGCCCGGTTCTCGCCAGACAACGAATATGCCTGGGGTTTTGGCCCCTCGATCAAGGCGCTGCAGGATTATCGCGTGCTAGACGTCATCACGGCCGCCACGCAGGATCGCGTCGACATCGCGATCAACCCGCCGATGGGCTATCCCGACGACGGCGTGATGGATTTCGAGAACGGGCTCGAGAGCGGCAAGGCCTATGCCATGCGGCCCGGCTCCGGCAAAGACGTCGTTCCCCTGTATTTCGAGGGGAATGCCGATCTTGGATTCTACACGGCGACAGACCTTGAGCGCCGGATCCGCCGCAAGCACTTTGCCGATTATCCCGAGCAGAAGGGCGACACGCCGCCCACGGCCACGCAGTGGGCCGACGAGATGGTCAAAGCGCAGCGCCGGATCGGCACGCCCGGCAAGAAGTTCTGGCGCGAGGGCCCCTATGCGATCTACCGCCGGTTCGAGTGGCTGCTCGAAAAAGACGGCAAGATCGACGACATCACGATCAACGGCCGCAAACTGACGCTGGTCCCCAATAATCCGGCCACCCAGGCCGCGGACAATCAGAAAGTTCAGGTCGCCGGCAACCTGCTGACCATGCTCAAGAGCTATTTCCCGGAAACGTCGCAGGCCGCGATCGATGAGCGCAAGACCGCGGAAAACTTTCAGACCCTCCTCAAAGACGAGGTGGTCGTTCTGCGCGGCGAAAAAGAGACCGCCGATCTCGTGCAGTCGGTGCTCGGCGCCGCGCAGCAGTCCGGCATGCTGCCGACGCAGGGGAAGTGAGGACGCGCATGAAACTCTCAGATCCCGACGTCAAGGCCGCGCTCAACTGGTTTTCGCGCCAGCGCGAGGGCGTCGCTTTTTTTGCCCTTCTGCAGTCCGTGGTCGAGGAGATCGGCCCCCCCGAGACCTGTGCTTTGCACGCTCACAACGCTCGCCGCACATTCGCGGCCGATCTGATTGCGATGACAGAGGCGGAAAAGAGCGATGGGCCAGAAGACGGAACGGATGAGCGACGGCATGGATTACCAGGGAGACAGCGAAAAAGCAGGCGGGCCGGCCCCGCTGGTCGGGCGTAGCCCGGGCGCTTTCGCGTTCTCTTCTCCGTTCGGCCCGCGTGCCACGCTTGCTCCGGAAGGCGGCCCGGTCTCCGGCGGCCCAACACCTTCCGCTCCTGCCTCGCCCGCTGCTCCGGCGGCTCCGGCGGCGCCCGCTGCTCCGGCCGGCAAGGAGCCGGCACCTCCCGCCGATCCCGCCGCGCCTCAGGCGCCGGCAGAACCCACGAAGGCCGAGCGCCCCGACTATATCCCCGAGTCCTTCTGGGACGCGGAAAAGGGCTTCAAGGCCGACGATCTCAATTCACTCGTTGCCTTCAAGGCCGAGCACGACGCCAATCTCGCGCAGGTGCCTGATAAGCCGGATGGCTACAAGGTCGCTCTGCCGAAGGACTTCAAGCTGCCCGATGGCGTCAAGCTGCCGGAAGGTCAGGAATCCATCATCGACGACGCCGATCCCCGCGTCGGCGCTCTTCGCGATTACGCCCATGCCAACAAGATGAGTCAGTCGCAGTTCGAGGGCATGATCGCCCTTGGCGCGCAGATGGACATCGCCGAGCAGGGCCGCCTGACCGAAGCGCTCGCCGCTCAGAAGGAAGCCCTCGGGTCAAAGGCCGTCGAGCGCGTCAATGCAGTCACGGCATGGCTCGGTGCCAAGCTCGGCGGCGACGCTGCCCAGGCGCTGGCGCCGATGATGTACACGGCCAAGCAGGTCGAAGCGTTCGAGGCGCTGATGCGCCTCAACAGAGGTACCGTTCAGGGCAATCCCGGTGCGGGTCGCGATGTCGAAAAAACAGAACTGTCGGATGAGGAGTACAACAAGATGTCTCCCTCCGCTCGCATCAACTACGCCCGTCAGCACTCGAAATAGTGACGGCCTGAAGGAGTCTTTCAATGCCCGACGTAATGACGCTTCCCGAATATGCCAAGGGTCTCGAGAAGACCTCGATCGAGCGTCCGCTGATCGAGACCTTTGCTGCAGAGTCGGACATCATCCAGGCTCTGCCCTTCAAGGGTTTCTCCGGCGCCGCTTACGAGGGCTATCGCGAGACCGACATCGGCAGTGCCGCATTCCGCGCGATCAATGAAGGCCCGAGCACGTCTCAGGGCAAGATCACGCCTTTCCAGGAAACCAGCTTTCCGATCGACGTGCTCCTGAAGGTCGACAAGGCCATCATCCTGCGCCACGGTGAAGGTCGCCGTGCGACGGAAGAAGCCATGCAGATGAAACGCCAGTCCCGGCTTTTCACCGACACCTTCATTTCCGGCGACAACTCGACCAATCCGAAGGAATTCAACGGCCTCAAGGCGCGTTGCACGGTCGGCAACGGTCGCCTGATCCGCAATTCGCTCGCCTCCGGCGGCGCCGCCCTTTCGCTTTCTGCGCTCGATGAGGCGATCGACAACACCCGCGACCCCACGCACATCATCATGAGCCGCGGCCAGCGCCGCAAGTTCATCGCGCTGATGCGCAACCAGACCCTGATGGGCAACGTCGAGATGTCGAAGGACGACGCAGGCCGTCCCGTCGTCAGCTACGCCGGCCTGCCGATCCTTTCGGGTTATCCGAAGGACCGCCACACCGCCGTGCTTCCCTACAACGAAGTCGCGGCCGGCGGCGGCGCTGCCGTCACCACATCCCTCTTCGTGGTCAGCTTCACCGAGATGGGCGTGAACGGCATCCAGCTCAAGGAAATGCAGGCTGTCGACCTCGGCCTCTCCAAGGAAGATGGCGTCTTCTACAAGACGAACGTCTCCTGGGATGTCGGCGTCGTGGTGGAAGGCGATTACTCGGCGACGCGGCTGGATTCCATCGCGGACCTTCCGGTCATCGCGTGACGTAACAGTGACCCGCTGAAAGGCGGGTCTTTCCACAACGGGAGTTTG
Organism: Ferranicluibacter rubi; assembly: GCF_011603255.1. Classification (GTDB taxonomy): domain Bacteria; phylum Pseudomonadota; class Alphaproteobacteria; order Rhizobiales; family Rhizobiaceae; genus Ferranicluibacter; species Ferranicluibacter rubi. The sequence continues at coordinate 79,530 of NZ_JAANCM010000004.1, forward strand.
GACCCATGGGTCAGAGAGTTTACAATATCGATATCGAACTGCTGTTGGCCGATGGCGCCGCCGCAGTCACCGCGGACGGCGTTACGCAGGTTGCCAGCGCGAACGCGTCCAAGCAGCTCGGCCCGGGTCGCTTCGAGGGCGTTCTCGTCGTCGACGTATCGGCAATCAAGACGTCGGTGGGCGATGAGCTGTATCACCTCGTTTTGCAGGGTGGCACGGACAACACGTTCGCCACCAAGGAGATCGTCGCGCAGCTGTCCCTCGGCGCTGGTGCGGCTCGTCCTGGCGGGGCGATCACCTCCACGACCGGCCGCTACGAGATCCCGTTCGTCACCGAACAGGACGATGTCTCGTATCCGTGGGAACGTCTCTACGTGGACGTCGCCGGCACCGCCCCGTCCATCACCCTCAAGGCATTCATCGCCGAGCGCTACTAAGCGCCCGGCGGTTGTCACAGGAGACCCGTTCAATGCCTGACAAAATGACGCTTCACTACAAGACCGGCGCGACCGCCGAAATGGATTCGGTCGATGCGCGCCGGGCTCTTGTCGAGCACCCCTCCGAATGGTCCGCGTCGCCGTTCCCGCCTGAATATGTCGAGGCTGCGAAGGCCAAGACGGACGCGGCTGGCGACCAGAACGATGCCCGCCGCTCGACCGAGCTTGCTGCCGCTCGCCGCGCCGCCGACGAGAAGGCCGCCAAGGATCTTGCCGAGCGCGAGATCGAAGCTGCTCGCATCGCCGAAGAGCAGGAAGAGAAGCGCAAGGCCGACGAAGCCGCTCTCGCAGATGGCCTCTCGACCGGTCCCGTCAACACGCCAATCACCAACGACGGTCTGAAGGTCGGTCACATCCCGAGCGAAGTCCCTGCCCTCGAAGCTCCGTCCGCACCGTTCCTCGCCCGCGACAAGGGCCATGGCTGGTGGGGCATCTTCGACGCCAAGGGTCTGCAGATCGGCGGCGCGATCCGCGAGCCGGAAGCAGCCTCGTTCAATGAGCTCTCGGACGAAGACAAGGCGGAATACGTCAAGGCGGAAACCGCCAAGGCCTGACGCCAGCCGCTTTCATCGCGGCCGGCTGGCGACAGAGACCGGGGAGGCACCGCTTCCCCGGTTTTTTCATGCCCTGTGCTTTGCCCGGCTTGCCCCCAAGAGCCATTCTCGCCGTCATGGACAAGCTCACCATCTTGAACAACGCCCTCCGCGCGACCGGCAACAACACGCTGAACGTGCTCAATGATGGCACCGACGAATATCTCGTTGCGAACGGGGCATTCGATCGCGCGGTGCGCTTCCTGACTGCGCGGCACACATGGCCGTTTGCCACCACGAGCGATTTGCTCGAGCGGATACCGGATGGCGAGAACAAGTCCCGGCGGTTCTCTCGCAATGCCTTCCGCCTCGCGCCGAACACGCTGCATGTGAAAGAGGTCTATTGGGGCACCACACCGCTGACCGAATACGAGATCATCGGCAACGTGCTGTCGTGCAACTACGGGTCCGACGTCTATGCCATGGCCGTGAAAGAGGCGCCGGAAGAGCGCTGGCACCCGCTGGCCGAGGAAATCCTGACCATCTACGTTGAGGCCGGCTGCCTGCGCGGGCTGAACGAGGATTTCAGCGAGGCGACGCGCCGGGAACAGCGAGCCGAGGGCTTGCTCGAAGAGGCGCGGCCGCTGAATGACCAACAGAACCCGGCCCGCAACATCTACAAGAGCAAGATCGCTGCCGCCCGCGGGAGACGCCGGGTATGAGCATCCAGGATCTGATCATTCGTCAGCGTGATTTCTCGGCCGGCGAGGTTGAGCCGGATGCCGTTCGACGGGATGACATCGAGATCATGAAATCGGCCGTTCGCCGCGCTCGCAATCTCGTGTCGACGCATACCGGTGCGCTGACCCGCCGCCCCGGCCGCCGTCTGCTGTTTCGCGACACCGGCATCGTGGCCGACTTCAAGCCGTTCAACGACGTCACATACAAGGTGGTGTTCACGGCCGGCGGCGTGCGCGTGCGTTCCGTGGGTGGCACTCTGCTCGCCTCATTGTCGGCACCTTGGGGGGCGGCCGATCTCGACAGCCTCGTGTTCGAGCCGATGGAGAACGAAATGTTCGTCGCCTGGGCCGGGCGCACCAAGGTCTTGAAAGTCACGAAGGGCACCCGGTCGTGGTCGATCGCCGATTACGTCTTTGACCAAGGACTGGACAGCACATATCGCGTTCCGTTCTATCGGTTCGAGGACACGATCGGCATCACGATGCGGCCCAGCGCGCTGACCGGCAACATCGATGTCGTGTTTTCGCAGGCATTCCTCACTGCAGGCCACGCCGGCACCGTCTTCCGGTATTCACAGCGGCAGATCCGCTGCACGACCGTGACGAACGGCACGACGATGCGCGCCCAGGTCTTGGAAGAGCTGCCGAAAACGTATCGCTTCACCGTCACGAGCTCCGCGGGTTTTGCGGTCGGGCAGATCGTGGAGACCGACCAGACCAACGTCAAGGGTGAGGTGGTGAGCGTTGACTTGCTGGCTCCCAACAGCATCGCCGTGGCCATGCTCGGATCGCTGACGGCACCCGTCGAGAACGAGAAGCTTGTCGGGCCGACTGCCGTGACGAAGATCGAGGAGATTGCGAGCTCAAGCGCGATTGGTGCCACCCTGCAATGGGAGGAGCAATTCGTCTCGAACGCTCGCGGCTGGCCGGCATCCGTTTCGAAGGATCGCCAGCGCCTGATCATGACGAACTTCGACCAGAAGAAGAATGCGATTTTCTGGCTGGCGGCCGGCAACAACCGCGATGGCCTGATCGGCGGCGATCCAGACAATGCCATGGTCGAATCCATCAGCGCGGAGTGCCAGGTCTTCCACGTCGTCGGCGGCTATGACGAATTCGCGGTGACCGATCGCGGCATCTTCTACATTCCGGTGTCCGTTGGAACGCCGCTGCAGCCGGGCAGTGTCGAGTTTCGCCCGGTCTTCACGAGCGAAATCTCGCGCATCCGTCCGGTTGAGGTCACCGAGGGACTGATCTTTCTCGATAAATCCACGACGGGTCTCTACGCCATCAGCGCGACAGGCCAGACCGCGCGCCCCTACATCGCGAACGAGATCAACCGGTTCCATCGGCATCTCTTCGGGGGCGTCAAATCGCTGGCCGTCACCTCGGCCACGAGTGAATTTCCGTCACGCCAGATCTTTGCCGTCAATTCCGATGGCTCGGTGGTGGCCGGGCAGTTCAATGCCGATCGCGAGTATGTCGGCTGGTTTCGATGGGAGGGCGACGGCGCAGTGCGCAGCGTGGCCGGAGCCTATGGCACCGTCGTTTTCATGTCCACATATAGCTTCAACGGCGCGGAACTCGGCATCGCTGAAGAGCTCGATTACAGCCTGCTGTGCGACAGCGCCACCACGATGACAGGCACCATCGCGCCCGATGTCTATTACGGCCGCGAGGTCGATGTGTTCGGCGGCGGGTTCTATCTGGGCAAGGCCGTTGTGGGTGCCGGCGGGGAGGTTTCCGGGTTCTCGGACTATCCCACGATCACCATCGGCATCGACTTCCAGCACTCTCTTATTCCGTTGTTCTCGAACTTCGATGGCGGGCAGGCAGCCGGGCAAGGTGAGCAGCGGCGCAAGATCGAGAAGATGATGATCACCGTCCGCGAGACCCAGGAGTTTCAGGTCGGGAACCGGATCTTCGGCAGTTACCGCGGCGGCGAGGACATGAGCAAACCGGTACCGATGCGCGATGACACCTATCGGTACCGCGAGACCGGCCGCTCCTATGATCCTGTCGTCGAGATCTCGTCGACCTTCCCCTGCGCCTTCAAGCTCATCGAGCTCACCACGAGGATCACAGTCTAATGGGTGTTGCAGCAGCAGCAATCAGCGGCATCGGCTCGCTCGTCAGCGTCTACGGCCAATATCAGGCCGGACAGCACGCGGCCGCTCAGTCGAAGCAGGCGGCCGAGGTCGGGAAGATCCAGGCCGATCAGGTGGACGCAAGCTATCGAGATGAGCTCAACAGCACGATCTCGAACATCCGCGCGATCCGGGCGTCTGCCGGCGTCGAGGCGTTCTCACCCACCGGCGTTGCGTACGAGGCCGAGCAGCAGAAGCGAAGCGACCGCGACCGCAAGATTGAGGTCGGCTCGAAGCGAATGCAGGCGACCCAAGATGAGGCCGACGCGCGGTTCCGCAAGTCGGCCGCGCGTACATCGCTGCTCGGCGGCGTCGCTTCTTCCCTTCCTCAGTTCTTCGGAGCCTGACCGTGGCGAAACTTCCCGAGATCCAGCAGCGCGGCGCCGTCACGCGCGGTCCGCAGTCTTCCGTGTCGGCGGCCGAAATTGCCAACCCCTATCAGCAGATCGCGAATGCGCTGTCGACGACAGGTCAGGCGCTGCAGCGCCAGGAAGTCGCCGAGGCCCAGAACGAGGGGCAGAACGCGGTCTATCGCGACGAGGCCGGCAATCTCAAGGTCGACACGCGCTCGAACTTCTCAGCGTCCGGCCGATCCTACAACGCTGCGGCCCAGCAGGGGTATGCTGCGCGGCTGGCCGGCGATATCCGTGCGCGCGGCGCCGCGCTGACAGCGGAATCCAAGGGGAATATTGAGTCCTTCAACTCGAGCTGGAAAGCATTCCGCGATCAGACCCTGACGGCGGTGCCGAAGGACTTCCGCGGCGCCGTCACAACCATGCTCGACACAGAGGGGCCGCGCTTTGCCTTGGGCGTCTCCGAGCAGAAGCGATCGACGGACATCAAGGAATTCGAGGGCAACGTCAAAGCCGAGATCCAGTTGCTCGACGACGACATGTCGGCGCTGGCGCGTGGCGGAGGTACCGGAACTGACGCCTACAAGCAGAAGCAGGCCCAGGCCCGCACGCTCTATGGCCAGCTCGCCGAAAACCCGGATTTCACCGTGGGCAAGCAGGAAGCCGACATCGCGGTAAAGCGCATGGAATCCCGGCATATGTCCGAGGCGATGCTCGGCACCGTCGATCGCGCGCTGCAGACCGGCGGCATCGGCGAAGCGCGCAAGATCGCCGAGCGCATGGCGACGGACACGAGCCTGTCGCTCTCGCCGGCCGAACGCCGGCAGTATGCCGGCCTTGCCGGAGAGCGGATCAATGGGTTCGTCGCCCAGACGAAGGCCAATCTCAAGCCGGTGCAGGACCAGTCAACGGTCATTCAGAAGCGGCTCAAGGAGGGCGTCGGGCTCGACAACGACGATATCGACACGACGGCGCGGCAGCTCGCCGCCGGCGGCGATATGTCGGGCGCCATGGAGCTCTATTCCGCTCGAGCGATGGCGCGCACGCTGCAGGGATTCAAGTCGTCGGACAATCGAGGGCAGACGAACCAAGCTGAGCGCCTGCTCTCCCAGGCCAACGGCGGCGGCGATATTCTTGCTGCGATCCGTCAGACGGAGAGCTCGGGAGACCCTAATGCCGTCTCGGCGCGCGGCGCGGCGGGCAGCATGCAGGTCATGCCCGAAACAGCGGATGAAATCGCGCAGGAACTCGGCGATGCGGGCTATCCTGCTGCCGGAACCCGCGAAGAGAAGCAGGCATACCTCAAGAGCGGGGGCGTCTCCGATCGCTATGGCGAACACTACTTCAACAAGATGATGACGAAATATGGCGGCGACCGTGAGGCTGCCCTCATCGCCTACAATGGCGGCGCGAAGCGTGCGGATGCGTGGATCGCAGCCGGACGTGACGACAGTGTCATTCCGAAGGAGTCCGCGGACTATTACAAGAAGGTGCTCGGCAGCACTGTTTCCGCGTCGCAGTTCTCGGCGGAGGACGTGACGGCAGCGAAGACGTTCCTTCAGACCCGTACCGACAAGGACGCCAGCCACATCGACGGCATGGATGGAGCTTTCTCCGTGAAGGTCGCCCGAATGCTTGAGGCTGCACCGGCTGGCATCCGGGAAAAGCTCGGCATCTATTCCGGCGCCCGTTCTGTCGCGCGTCAGACGGAGCTCTGGGAAGAAGCCGTGATCAAGTATGGCTCCGCTGCGGAAGCTCGGAAATGGGTGGCTCCTCCTGGAAACTCCCAGCACAATCACGGGAAGGCGGCCGATCTGTCCTATGGTGGGCAGTCGCTCAAGAACGCGCCGCCTGAGGTGGTGAGCTGGCTGCACCAGAATGCAGCGCAGTTCGGTCTAAAATTCCCTCTGGCCAACGAGAACTGGCACATCGAGGACGATACCACACGCGGCGGCAAGGGCTCGAACTCGGTCAATCCTGAGTTGGTCAAGGAATACCGCGCGGAGGTGACCTCCGATGCAAAGCAGCTCTTCACCGACATCAAGGCGGGATACGACAAGAACCTTACGCCGGCTGTGGCCGACATCAACCTGCTGTCCCGTCAGCTCGCCGTCGTCGACGATCAGGATCTCCGGCGCGAGGTCGCGGACTATTTCACCAGCCAGTCGGCTATTGCTCAGACCGCCGGCATGGCGCCCGCACAGGTCGAAAGCTTGGTCTCGTCGCTGCGCTCGGATGCTGCCGATGGCGCCACGGCTGCACAAGCCCAGATCATCAGCGGCATCGAGGCTCAGGAAAAGGCTCGCACCCAGGCGCTCAAGGATGACCCGATCGGATTCGCTGCACGTCAGGGCATGATCGCCGCGCCGCCGCCGCTCGATCTCAGCCAGCCTGATACATGGGCCGGCACCTTCACCGCGCTGCAGAACGGCGCTGATGTGCTCAAGGCGCGCGGTCAGGTCGGCACGATCTCTGCTCTTCGCCCGGAGATGCAAGCCCAGGTCTCGCGCGCACTCACCACCTCGACGCCGCAGGACTCCGTGCAGCTTCTCAGCTCGATGGCGACCAACCTCAGCCCCGATACCTATAACGCCACCATGGCCGCGCTCTACTCGTCCGGCCAGTCTCGGGCGGCGGCGGCGGCCGGCGCGCTGGTGCCGAACAATCCCGAGGCCGCCGAGGGCGTGCTGCGCGGGCAGCAGCTCCTCAAGGAAAACCCGCTGCTTGCCCCGAAGCGGAGCGACGACAATACGGTTGCCATCAACGATATCCTGCCACCGGCCGTGTTTGCGCCCACGCTGGAAGGTGCACGACAAGGCCTGCTCGAAGCGGCCACCGCGCGCTATGCTGACCTGTCGGCCCAAGCTGGCGATACGAGCGGCGAGCTGAACGCCGATCGCATGGAGCAGTCCGTCAAGGAGATCACCGGAGGCATACTCGAATTCAACGGCAGCCAGATCGTTGCGCCGCGCTATGGCATGTCGCAGGACGATTTCGACAAGACCGTCGAGGCGATCTCGGATCAGGACATCAGCGCGGCCATGACATCCGGAGGAACTGCCGTGCGTGCCGACGACTTCCGCGATCAAGGACGGCTGCGCGCGGTCGCCGATGGCCGATATCTGTTGGAGTTCGGCAGCGCTGAAAGCCCAAGCTACGCGCTTCGGCGCCCGTCGCCCGGCGGCTACGGGCAGCCATCCGTGTTCGTGCTCGACCTGAGGGTCCGCTGATGCCGATGATCGTTCAAGAGAAGGATATGGCCGGCGCGCTGCAGCTCGCTGCGCGTTCTCCGCTGCAAGGCATTGACCCCGGATTTCTCGGACGCTTCGAATCCGACTATGCGGCCATGCGCGATTTCTCCAACTCCGACGCCATGTCGCGGCACACCAGCGACGTGCAGGGCGAGTTCATCCAGCAGCTCTACGAGAAGGGCGACCTCGAAGCCCGGCAGTGGGTCGGCGGTGGCGGCGCAACGCTGATCCGCCAAGGCGACGAGAAGGCGCAACAGTGGTTCGAGCAGTGGAAGGGCCGGAACCCTGCGGCGGATCTGGCTTTCCCGACGCCGGAGACCATGGAGTCCGAGGCGATCCGGCGCATGGGCGGCGCTCGGCAGGAATCCAACAGCCTGCAGGCGCGGTCCAACAGCATGCGATCCGGCGTCGGCGGGTTCCTCGGCACGGCAGCCGGCGCCATGACCGACCCCATCAACATTGCGGCGACTGCGCTCGGCGCGGTGTCTGGCGGCTTAGCCGGTGGCATCCTGCGCACCGCGATGATCGAGGGCGGCGTCAACCTCGCATCCGAGACGGCCATTCAGGCGCTCACGCTCGGCGACAAGCAGAAGGCCGACCCGACGTTCGGCGCGTCCGATGCACTCTATGAGGTCGGCGCGGCTGGCGTCGGCGGCGCCGTGCTCGGTGGCGGTCTCAAGGGGCTGGCGGCGGCATGGAGCCGTGCGAAAACCGGGCAGTGGCCGTCGCATGTGCGCGACACCGGCGCGGTTCTGACGCGCGAGGCGACAATCCCCGCGTCTCGGTTCGAAAAGACGGTTGCCGGCGACAGCGCACACCGTGCGGCGGTGATGAAGGCGGCCGACGATATCCAGCGCGGACGTCCGGTCGAACTGCCGCCCGAAGCTTTCACGCAGGCCAACACCCGCCCGGGCCGCGTCTACGATGCGGACGGCAATAACATCGGCGTCCGCTATGAGGTGGTCGAGGCCGATGATCTGGTGACCTCGCATCTAGACGATCTCGGCGTGAACCCGGAATTCCCTCCGGAGCTGCAGCCGCGGGACCGCAGTCGAGCGCTTTCGCAGGATCAGATTGCCGGCATCGCCGCGAACCTTCAGCCGGAGCGTCTCGGCTTCTCGGCGCAGGCAGAGTCCGGCGCTCCGATCGTTGGCGCCGATGGTCTTGTCGAATCCGGCAACGGTCGCGTCATGGCTCTGCGCCGCGCCTATCAGCAGAACGACGTCCCGGCCTCGAACTATCGCAGCTTCCTGAAGGCACAGAACTTCGACGTCGACGCCATGCGCAACCCGGTGTTGATCGCCCGGCGCGTGACCGACCTTGACCCTGAGGCTCGCGTCGGCTTCGTCAACGCGGCAAACCGGTCCACGGCCATGCGTCTAGGCGCCTCCGAACAGGCTCTCGCGGACGCCCGGCTGCTCGACGCCGATCTTCTCGGCCGGCTGGATGGTGCTGACGTCAAGGCTTCCGGCAATCAGGCCTTCGCCCGCGGTTTCATGTCGAAGCTCCCGCGCGCTGAGCAGGGTTCGCTCATCGACAAGGATGGATTCCTGTCGCAGGAGGGCGAACGGCGGATCACGTCCGCGCTGATGGGTCGCGCCTATGGCGAGCCGGTGCTCCTCGGTCGAGCGCTCGAAGACACCGACAACAACATCAAGACGATTGCCGGCGCACTGGCCGACAGCTCGGCGCCGTGGTCGATGATGCGCGACGCCGTGGCGCGCGGCGAGATCCCGTCCGGCATGGACATCACCGATGATCTGCTGAACGCGGTCAAGATGGTCATGCGCGCGCGCGACGAGGGGCGTCCGGTCGGCGAGCTCGTGCATCAAGCGGAAATGTTCGGCGGCCCGGACGAGCTGGCGAAGATCGTGGCTCGGTCCCTGTTCAGCGACGCGGACATGAAGCGGCCGATCGGCCGGGCGAAGATGGCGGCTTTCCTGCGCGACTATGCGTCTGAGGCCATGAAGAACGACGCCGGCCCGCGGCTCTTCGGCGACGCCCTGGGCGCGTCCGACATCCTGAAGTCCTCGCTCGATCGCGTCGGCCGGCAGGATCTCATGCAGGTGGCAGAGGAACGCCTGTCATCGACAGCCATCGACAAGCTTGCAGAGGCGCCGGAAACGGTCGAGGCTTCGATCATGGACGGCCTGCGACTCGTTGCCGACAATGAGGAGCAGGTGGTTGCCGGCAAGGCCGAGCCTATCCGGATCGACATCGGCGACGGCCGGGGCGAGCGCACGCTCGACGAAATCTTGAACGAAGCCGATGAAGAGATCGCCGCCGCCGGTGAGATCGAGGCCTGCACCATCGGGAGCGCAGCGGAATGAGCATCGCCAACTGCCTGACGCGCCTTGTGCAGGCGCAACGCATCTCACAGAAGCAGGCCGACGACGCGCTCGCGCTGTACGAAGGCGCGCAGGGCCGGCTTTATCCTACCATGGGTCCGGTCTCGTCCGAGGCTGCCGGCGCGCTCGAAGCAGCCCGCATCATGAAAGAGACGGCCGAGCGCCGCAAGCTGATGGCGGCGAAGCAGGCGATCGCCTACACGACCGCGCTCAATCGCATGCAGCAGCACCCGAACGGGCTGACGGTCGGCCTGCAGAGCATGCTCGTGCGCGACAACCTCGAAGGCGGCGAGGCCATGGGCAACGCCATCCATATCGACGGCCACAGCGAGAACGTGACGAAGCGGCTGCTTGGCATGATGAACGGCGCGATGGAGCCCTATGCGTCGCGGTTCGCTGGTCTCAGCCAGGATACCGAATCCATCTGGAACATCGTGCGGGAGCTGTTCGGCAAAGACACCGGTGATCAGGCGGCCAAGGCTGCGGCGAAGGGGTGGACGGACACCACGGCCTATGCCGTCGAGCGGGTGAAGCGCGCCGGCAAGCCGCTGTCCGTGCTCGACGACTGGCGGCTGCCGCAGAGCTGGGACACAAGCCGCCTGCGCAAGTTCTCGCAGTCCGAGTTCACGAACGACCTGATGACCGAGTTCGAGGCGGGCAACCTGCGCGTGATGGATGCCGAGGGACAGGGCGATGCTCCGCGCGCGGCGGTGGGGGGCATCATCGCGAACGCCTACAACGACATCACTCTCGGCCGCGCGGGCGCCGGTGCGGCTGGCGGCTTCTCGAACCAGCTCCGTGTCTTCCGCTTCCAATCGCCGGACACCTATATCCGACTGATGAAGAAGTACGGGGTCGGCGACGGCGGGCTTTACAACACGATGATGGGGCATTTCGGCGGCATGGGCCGGGAGATCGCCAGTGTCGAGATCCTGGGGCCGAACTATCAGGATAATTTCAAGCGCCTGCTCGACGTCGCAGCCAAGGACGACACCCTGCGCAACAACACGGTCGGCAAGCGGTTCGCCCGATCGATCTCGCTCAACAGCCCGGCGGCGGTGCAGCGCACGTTCGACGCGGCTACCGGCAAGCTCGGCATGGCGCAGAACGAGCTCATCGCAGGCATCGGCGGCGGCATGCGCAACATCCAGACGGCGGCCCGGCTCGGCTCGGCCACCATCGCGGCTCTCCCCGGCGACAGCTTCACGGCCGCGCTCGCCGCCAACGTCAACGGCATACCGGCCACCGCCGTGCTCGGCCGGCTCGTGAAGGATCTCACGACGAACCGGGAGGGCTCGGAAGCCATAGCCCGGCAGATCAACCTCACGGCCGCATCTGTCATGGATCATGCTATCGGCTCGAAGCGGTTCGCCGACGAGGTGGTCGGACAGGGGCTCACCGGCAGGGTGGCCGACACCACGATGCGCATGACCGGCATCAACGTGTGGACCGAAGGTCTCAAGCGTGCATGGGGCATGGAGTTCAACGGCTTCATCGCCCGGCAGGCCGAAACCTCGTTCGACAAGCTCGACCCGGCATTCTCTGGATTCCTCAAGCGGTACGGTTTCACGCCGGAGCAATGGGACAAGCTGCGCGTTACACCGCCGATCGAGGCCGATGGCGCCAAGTTCTTCGACGTGAACGGTGTCGAGGACCAGGCGCTCGCCGACCGGCTGATGTCGGCCATCTTGGATGAACGCCGGTTTGCCATCCTCGAACCGGACGCCCGCGTTCGTGGCGCCATGACAGCGGGGCTGCAGCGCGGTACCTTCATGGGTGAGATCGTCCGCTCGGCGACGCAGTTCAAGAGCTTCCCCATGACCTTCATGATGACGCACATCATGCGCACCGCCGTGCAGGATGGTGCATGGGGCAAGACGGCCGCCGGCCTGAAGCTGGTCACGCTGATGACTGTCGCCGGGGCGGTGACATCGCAGATGCAGTCCATCGTCGCCGGGCGAGATCCGCAGGATATGGCGACGCAAGAGTTCTGGACTCAGGCGTTCATCCGCGGAGGTGGCGGCGGCATGCTAGGTGATCTCGTATACAGCTCGACGACACGCGGCGGGGATGGCTTGACGGAATATGCCATGGGCCCGGGGCCGGGCGCGATCTTCTCCGGCGTCGGCGACTTCATGCAGGCGGTATCCGGCAACAAGGAGATGACCGGCAAGATGCTGGCCCAGCACGTCAAGGCATGGACTCCCGGCTCGTCGCTCTGGTTCTCCAAGATTGCGACCGATCGCCTGCTGTTCGACAACGTGCAGGCCATGGTCGACCCGAACTATCGGCAGACGTTTTCGCGGTATGAGCGGCGGATGAAGAAGGAGTTCGGGCAATCGTTCTGGTGGGGCCCGGGCGACCCGCTGCCGACCCGCGCGCCTGACCTCGGGAACATCGCTGGCAAGTAGCCTGTGCTTTGCGAGCGGTGCTCCGCTTGGGCATCGTCACGCACATGTCCACGATTGAACCCGACAATCGCATCTCGACTTATGCGCCGACGTCACCGACGACGACGTTCTCGATCGGATTCGATCTCTACAATATTCAGGATGTGGCGGTCTATCACAACGGCGCTCGCAGGTACGACTTCGGCGTTCTCGCCGACTTCATCGCCGGCAAATCGACCAACGGCCGCGTCGTCTTTTCCTCCGGGATCACCGGCGCCGTGTCCGTCCTCGGCTATCGCCTTCCTCGGCGTCAATCGCGCTTTCAGGACGGCGCTCCCCTCCCGACTCGCGATCAGAACCTTGCCCTCGATGTGCTCACCGCGCAGATGCAAGAGATGCATCGTGACATTGAGCGGGCGCTGCTCAACAGCCTTGAAGGCTCGCAGCTCAGCATCGAGGAACTGATCGATACGGTGGAGATCGTTGCCACCCTTCGGTCAGCAGCGTTCCGTGATGCCAACACCTTTGCAACCTCCGCCCAGGGCGCGCGCGCTGATACCGCTTTGCAGCCCGGCGCCTCTCTCGCCCCGGTCAAGCCCCAGAGCTTCAGCCTCGCGGTTGGCGAAGACACCGTGACCATTGCCGGTGGCTATGGTGAGGGCGGGATTTTTGAGGTCATCCTGAATGGTTCGGTAATGGAAGAAGGCTCGGATTGGACCGCCACAGACGGCGTGCACGTGTCCCTCACCAGTCCCATCACTGCATTTGACGCGATGTCGACCACGAACACCGCGCGTCTTCTTGTGCGTGTCGCCCAGGTCTACGGCACGGCTTCAGACATTTTCGACGGAGGAACTGTGTGATGGTGACTCCGTCTCGGAAAACATCGTCTGCCGGATCGCTGCGTGATGAGCTCGCGACCGAGCGTGCCAAACTTTCAGGCATTGCCGCGCAGGCCACGAAGAACGCGACCGACGCGCAGCTCCGCGACCGGTCGACGCATACGGGTACCCAGCCGGCCGACACCATTACGGACGGCACGACGAATAAGGCCTATACCGCGACGGAACGGGCAAAGCTTGCCGGCATCGCAACCGGCGCGACCGCAAACGATACCGACGCGAACCTGAAGAACCGCGCCAATCACACCGGCACCCAGCCGGCTGATACCATCGTTGATGGGACCGTGAACAAGGTTTACACGGCAACCGAGAAGACCAAGCTCGGCGCGCTTCCCGACAATGCGACGCTGCAAACGTCGATCGGCAACCGGATCGCGGCCACTGAGAAGGGCGCCATCAATGGCGTTGCGACGCTTGGTGGGGACGGCAAGGTTCCGGCGATCCAGCTTCCGTCCTACGTTGACGACGTTCTGGAATATGCGAACTTCGCAGCATTCCCGGCAACCGGCGAGAGCGGCAAGATCTACGTCGCGCAGGACACGAACAAGACCTATCGCTGGTCGGGCTCGGCCTATCCGGAGATCAGCGCATCGCCGGGCTCGACGGATGCCGTCACGGAAGGCGCGTCGAACCTGTACTTCACGGCGCAGCGGGTTCGCGACACTTTGCTTGCCGGCGTTTCGTTCGCGACCAATGCAGTCATCGCAGCCAGCGACAGTTTTATCGTCATGGCCGGGAAGCTTCAGGCGCAGATCTCGAACCGGCTTCAGTTCGACGCTGTCCAGACGCTGACCACAGGGCAGAAGACGCAGGGTCAGACGAACCTCGGCGTTGACCCGACGACGCTTGATGCTCGCTATAACCGGCTGTCTCAGGTCATCGCGGATAGCCAGCTGCCTGCTCGCCTGAAAGCCGGGCTTGCAGGAATTGTCGCAGACTGCAACCTTTTCCGTGAGACAGGGTGGGCGTTTGCGACCAACACTGCGTTGAACCTGCCGAACGCAAACACGCATGCATGGCTGCGGTATCAAGGCGACGGTGGAAATGGATACCAGTGGGCGAAAGAAGTATTCACTGAGCGTAGTTACCGGCGTAGGTGGTTTGGTGACACATGGGGTGCTTGGGAGCGTGTGTACGAGGGCGAGACCGAGCTTGATGCCCGCTACAAGACAAACCTTGAAGTACAGGGTTTCGTTGGTGCACGGCAAGGCGCACCCGGCGTAAACGGATATGCAAGCCTCGTTGCTGGCGGACCTGACAATACTGGCTTTCTTGAGTTTAACCAGAAGAATGGCAGTCGCACAGGCTACATCGGGTACGCTAACGCAGCCTTCAAGCGCATGGGGTTCACCGCCGAAAATGGCTACGAGTGGGAGTTTACTGGCTCCGTCTACCATAACCAGCGGCCCTACTATAACGGTCAGCCTCTCGCCACACTTGCAGAAGCAACGGCGGGTGACGGGGGTATTGCAGGGGTCTCGTCGTGGGGTGGCCGCACAGGCACCGTGACGCCTCAGAGTGGGGACTATACGTCCGCCCAGATTAGCCACTCTGGCAGCACCCTTGCAGATGCTCTTGCGGCATTGAACGGGAACAAACAACAGGCTCTCTCGCAGCTTCAGAATATTGAGCTTGGTGTAGGGCTATCCGGTGACAGAGACTCTTTCATCGACTTCCACAGCTACGGTGCCCCAAACGCTGCGGACTTCGCGGCCCGTATCGACCGCGAGCCGGGGGTCAACGGGAATTTCACCTTCGCCCAGACCGGCACAGGCAGCATCTCGTTCCTTGGTGGCAACGGCATGTTCTACAACGGCGTGGCTATCGCGACCGTCAACTACGTCACCAGTGCCATCAATGCCGTTATCGCAGCCGCCCCCGGCGCGCTCGACACGCTCGACGAACTCGCCGCCGCTCTTGGCGATGATCCCAATTTCCGCACCACGATCCTGAACGCCATCGCGGCGAAGGAAGCGGCATTCGACACTCTTGACGGAGGGACCGTGTAATGGTCACCAAACCATCGCGATATCAGACGCGGCGCACCAACACTCCCGGCAAGGTGTTCTCGGCGAGCGAACTGCTTGATTACGAGCTCGGCTTGAACGTGCCCGATCGCAAGCTGTTCTCGAAGGATCTGAACGGGAACGTGTTTCAGGTCGCCGGCGCAGCGGGACGAAACCCCGGAGATTATGTCAAATACGAAGATCTTGGTGACGGGCTTCAGGCGCTCGGCATCAAGACCGGCGGTCGCCTCTGGGTGAAGCACGATACTGACACCACAGGCGACTTCACTACGTTCTGGGTGACGCGAAACCCGCCTGCCGGTGGCACTTATGCTCAGGTGAATAGCGCCATTCGCGCGCAGACGAAAGTTGACTTCAAAACGGATGCCTTCGAATGGGGCATCACCAGTACCCTTGAAGTGAATGCCGCAGGCGGCGGCGAGCATTGCGCCGGCTATTTCCGCGCTCAGAAAAACGCCGATGGCACAGCCTGGGCGATCTGCCTTGAAAACCGCGACTTCGTGCCCCAGCCCCAGAGCGGTACGGTGGCTGCTGAGATCGGTCTTTTCGTCAAAGGCAAGGACGATCTTGGCCGACGCATCGGCATCCACCTTTCCCTGAATTCGGCCGATAACGCCGATGGGGAAAACGTAGTCGGTTCCGCGCTCGTCATCGGCGGGCCATCTGCAAAGGTGCAGGTTACTCGGATGATCCGGCTTCAGGGCGCCGGGTTCGTCGGCATCGACTTCACCGAGATGGACACGAACTATTCCAATATCGGCATCAACATGAAGACGGAGCAGGTCATCCAGTGGAAGGATAGCTTGGACGGAACAACCCGCGGCGGACTTCGGTGGACCTCTGCGCTCGGTGGGAACTGGCAGTGGAGTGGCATCGCGACTACCCCGTCTGCTGGTGCCATCGTTGAATACGAAACTGTCATCATCAACGGCAACTTGCGCAAACGCGCGCTCTACGCGGTGTGAAAATGAACGAAGAATTTGAGAAGAAAGCTCAGGAAACCTTGCAACGAAAGATCGGCAAGCTGTTCATGGACCTGTCATTGGTTGAAACCCAGGCGGCATTTCTGAACAGCCAGTTGGAACTGGCAACCAGCGCTGAGCCGAAGCGATCCAAGGCGAAAACGCAGAGAACGCCTTAATCCTCAGTGCTGCTGAGGTGTCTCCTCATCCTGCAAGATCTCGATAATCCCTGGAAGCGCCGGGTCAAGAGCGAGTGAGCCAGTCGGGTCGGTCATGATCGCTGTTATGGCTGTCATGGGTTGCTGGCTCTGCTTGATCGGAAGGCCATCAGCTTTGATATAGCTATGCGGTAAGGCCCATGCGCGGTGACCGCTCTTGTTCTTCATTAGGATCGGCATTTGCTTTGTTCCGTTGCTGGTGGGCTTCGTAGCATGCTAAGCCCGACAGCTCAATGAACCGGCCTTGCACGCCAGAGCCTTGATCTCATGCAATCGCTGTGCTTGTGGTGTCGTTCTGCAAAAGGACGATCAAATGATTGCTGTGACCGATGACCGCATAATGGTGGCTGTAACATTCCATTATCGGCATGACCGCCTCGAACACCTCTACCAGACCATCCGCTCGATCGCGCATTATCCTGTGCAGGAGGTAACCTTTCACATTTACACGAACTCAGCGGACGCATCCCAGCATCAGGCAATCCATGAGCTACTATCAGAACTGACGGAGGTGTTCCCTGGCGCGGGTAACACCTCAAGAACTATCGAGATCCATACTGTCGAGGGGCTGGATAACCCGCAGCATCTGACGTGGGCGCACAAGCCACTCATCCGGGAATTTATCGGAAGCTGCTACACGCACTTTATCTACACCGAAGACGATCATGAAATTACATATGCGAATTTTCTGTATTTCAGGACGTATCGAAACATCCTCGCGCCCCACGGCCTTTACCCTGGGTTCCAGCGCATCGAGCTAAACAAATCCGATATGGTTTTGCACTCGACTGATCAGGTCGGCCCGAGCCGGGTAATACCTCGCGCAAAAATCGATATGGGAGAATTCATATTCATGACGATGGACAACCCCTACTACGGGTTCTTCATCCTTGATCAGCATCTAGCCGGCGAATACGTCACCAATCGCGCATTTGATATGGAAAGCAGCAAGGAGAGCTTTGGTTGGGAGGTCTGCGAGAGATCTGCAATGGCTCTTACGTTCGAAAACGTGCCGGATGGCTTCTGGGTTCGCCCGGTCGTGCCAGTGACTAAGGGCCATCGCATTGCATCGGTAGCCTGCGTGCGCCATCTCCCCAACAACTACGCGAATAATCCCTCAAGCCCTCTTGGCAGCATGAGGATGTCGGACGTCATCAAAGACTGAAGGCTTAAAAGGCCCAGGTGATCCGCTCGCGAACAACGCGGGCGGGCGTACCGGCAATGATGCAATTCGCAGGGAATTCTTTCGAGACGTAGGAACCCTTGCCAACGACACTGTCGTTTCCGACCTTGGCTCCGGGCCATAGCGTAGCGTCTGCAGAGACCCAAACGTGATCACCGACGATGATGTCGTCAGCAGGGTTCAGTCGCTCACCGGTATCCAGATCGAGGATCTTGTGAACGTGGCTGCTGCTGAAAGAGGTGTTGCCTGCTATGAGGCAATCCCGGCCAAGCTGGATGGTGGCGCTCTCGTGCATGTGCAGGTGGCTCGTTCCGTTGAAGGCGCAGCCGTCCCCGAGCGTGATCCTCCCCGGCACAAACAATCGGATGTGCTGGCCGCTTAGTAGGCAGCGCGAGCCGACCTCGACCGTGCCGCCGCCATTCACCTCAATGTAGATGTCGGAGCAAGTGAACGGCCGGCCAAACACCACCCGATTTCCCTTGCCATTGACAACGACGTTCCCGGGGAAGTCGCGCAGGACATCTTCAGCGATCAGTATCTCGTTCTCGCCTGGGAACTGCTCGATGATGTTCATTACGTCGGTCTCCGGTTTCAGCCCGACCTACCACCCACCATTGCGTAACTCAACAGGTTCCCTGTGCTTTGCGCCCTGACCTCCTGACGCCGATTATCCGACCATCGAAACGAGGCGATGGCGATGAACGAATTCGAACGGTCACTGGCGAAGGTGCTGGTTCATGAGGGCGGGTACGTGCATGACCCCCGCGACCCGGGCGGTGAGACGAACCAGGGCGTGACGAAAAAGGTCTATGACGACTATCGCCGCAACCTCGGCGCCAAGACCCAGAGCATCAAGCTCATGACCAACGGTGAGCGCGACTCCATCTATCGCATGCGGTACTGGTCGCTCATCAAGGGCGACAGCCTGCCGGCCGGCGTTGGCTATGTGGTGTTCGACGGGGCGGTGAACTCCGGCGTCAAGCAGTCCGGCATGTGGCTGCAGCGCGCTCTCGGCATGACAGGCGCGGCCGTGGATGGGGTAATCGGCCCCGGCACGCTCGCGGCGCTCCGCGGCATCAACGATCATGACGCCCTGATTGCACGCATCCTCGATCGCCGCATGACCTTCCTCAAGAACCTGAAGATCTGGAAGACTTATCGAAAGGGGTGGACGAGCCGCGTCAATGACGTGCGCGCCATTGGTCAGGCGTGGGCATCCGGTTCGGTCGGTCCTGAGATCACCTTCATCGACAAGGCCAACGTCAAAGCTCGCATCGAGGACGCCAAGACAGCGCCGACCAAGGGCATCGCGGACGCGGCAACAGGTGGCGGCGTCGGCTCCGGTGCCCTGGCGGCCACCCTGCAGCAGGTGCAGGACCAGCTCGCACCCTTCAGCGCCGGCAGCGCGCTTATCGGCCACGTCGTCGCCGGGTTGGTGATCGCCACCGGTGTGCTGACCATCGGCGGCGTCGCGTATCGCTGGTACGCCACCCGCAAGAAGGCCGAGCTGGCCGACGCGCTCGACAAGGTGCCGGTATGATCGCCCCGCTGGATTGGTTCAAGCTTGGCGTCGGCGCGATCGTCGGCGCCGCACTGGTATCCGGCCCGGCCTATCTCTACGGCAAATCGGCCGGCCGGCAGCAGGCCGCCGTCGTCGCGCTTGAAAACTCCGTCGTCATCCTGCGCAAGAGGAACGAAATCGATGCTGAAATCTCTCGCTCTGATGCTTCTGAGCTGTGCCGCTCTCTCTTCGTGCCAGACACAGAAGAGCACCGCGAATGCGTGCGACGGGTGGCAGAAGCTGACACCGACGCTGGAAACGGCAGTCAAGATCGTGGTGGACGATAGGCCGTTCGCCAATCAGGTCGCGGCGCACAACGCGCTCGGCATCCGTCAGAAATGCTGGAAGTGACGGCCGGCCGGATGCACTACTTGGGTTGAACGAACAACCCCTGATGAACGTTAAGGGTTGAGACTTCAATGAGCGATGCGGGAAACACGTCCATGACTTGGGACTGGGTCAAAGGGAATATCCCCACCATCATCGCGATCGGCGGCCTGTTCTGGTACACGGCCCAGGACAACGCCAAAATCAAGGCCCAGCTCGACGAGGGCGAGCGGTACCGCGCGACCCGCAGCACCCAGACCGACAAGAACTTTGCCGACGTCAACTCCGCCTTGAAGAACATGAGCGATCTGCCCTATCGAATGGGCGCGCAGGAGGGGAAGACCCAGGCGCTGAACGATCGCGTGGACCGTCTCGCCGACGCCATCCTCGGTTCGCAGGAGGCGATCAGGAAGGACATCGCCGGCCTCTCCACCAAGGTCGAGGTGCTGGGATCCAAGATCGACACGTTCTCCGAAAAGCCTCAGCCCGGCAGCCTCCGCCCGAAATAAGAACGCGTTCCCAGAGATATCCGGGAACGCACTTTTCGTGAGGAACGCCTGCATATAATCCCAACGCTTAGGCAGAGATTCCTAATCTGTAGGCCACTGGTTCGAGTCCAGTCGGGATCACCAGCAGCTGTCATAAAGGCGCCGCACTCCCAGCCATTCTGGTCTCTCTACCCCCGCTCAACAGTGGCTTCGCTAATGAGGAATGATATGCATATCGGTGAAATAACTGCGGCGAATGTGAATGAAGCTCGGATAGTTGCTTTTATCACCTTCGCTTTTCGCAGAAATCGCCTCCAGTATCTATTTGAAGTCTTAAAAGCTTTGGGCGAATATAAGGTAGCGGAGCTTGAAGCTGTCGTCATAACAGACTCGGAATCACCAGATGACCACGCCGAGATCTACAGACTTTGCAGGCATGTATTCGGACGTGGAAAAACCCTGAGGGTTTTAAGAGAAGAAACGAAAGATAATCCATTCGAACTAACGTGGAGCCACAAGCCACACCTAAAAGAAGCATACTTGGACAATAAGCGCGGATTTACCCATTTCATCTATCTAGAAGATGATATGCGTCTTACTTTTTCAAATTTCTGCTATTTTGTGCATTATGAGAACGATCTTTCAGAGCACGGCCTGATCCCGAGCTTCATGCGGTACGAATATAACCATACCGTAAACGATATCTGCCTCAGTGATCATCAAGGCCCGGTCGATCTATCAAACAGACCGTTTGTGACCGTTGATAACTTGAAGTTTATATGCACAGATTATCCATATATCGCGTTTTTCATCATGACGCGCCGTCATATGGGCGAATATATCGAGAGCAATTCGTTCGACATGGAAAGAAGCACTCAGACGCACCCATGGTGGATAGCGGAGCGTGCTGCCATGGGACTTACTTGGGAAAATGTCCCATCAGGATTTACGTCGAGATATGCGATAGCTATTCAGGATGGAAAGCCTCTTCCTGAATGTTATGTGCATCACACTCCAAATAATTACACAAACGATTACGGAGAACAAAGGAAGAGTTTAGCCAAGCTCTCGCCTGATCAGGCTTTGCTTAATCGAGGCTAATGATTCTCAGCTTCCTGAAGGAAACTCTCGATGTCCGAAGAGAGAATTTTCGGGATGAAATGATTAACCTTCTCATCCGGCCAGTCCCACCAGCGGAGCTTGAGGAGACGCTCTGATATATGATCAGGGAAGCGTTGACGCTTGACAGCGGCAGGGTTTCCTACCGCGATACTATATGGAGGTATGTCTTTCGTCACGACTGCATGAGCCCCGATAACCGCTCCATCACCAATCTTCACGCCGTCGCCGATAAAGACGCCGTGGCCTATCCAGACATCGCTTCCTATTTCTACGCCTCCTCGACTGATATGATCACTCACGTCCTCGGGTACGTTAGGCCATAGATTTCTATAGACGACAAAAGGGAAAATACTTGTAAAATCTGGGCGATGGTAAGCTAGCGCGATGGTTACCGCATGCCCAATTGCTGTATAGCTGCCAATTTTAAGTTTCTGGTGACCAGTACTGTAGATAAGCGGCTTGCCATAGGTGTGCCTTCCTATGGACCATCCAAGATTATCGACTTCGTGGCGGAATTGTTCTCGCGTCGAGTGAGGATCATTAACACTGACAGGCTCATAGGCTTGATCGAGGCATAAAATTAACCCGTCATTAGGCGCGATAAGATGTCCTCCCTCGAGTTTGATGACACCGGGCTGCTCTGAACGATTTTCAAATACAACGCTGACGACACCAGACTGCGTGTGAAACTTCAGGCCGTCGTCTCCAAATGACCATGTCGCCTCATTCACATGAGAGTAACCTCGAAATGAGCCATCTTCATTTAGCATGAAGAAGTGCGCAGATTGCGGGTTACCCTTGTGGTAAAACTTAAGGACGGTCGAAAGAATCTCTTCACGACTCGGATAATGAGGGTCCATTTAAACAATCGCCTGAGTTCGAACGCAGATATTCTACCAATTTGACTTTGAGCTAATTTTCCGAAGCACTCCCAGGCCATGGCAGCCCGCATGTCTCCCATGGATCAACGCGAGTGCCTCGGTCTACTCTAAGCCCAAGCTCTGGGATTGGTAGATTGTAAATGTAATCCTGCGGGGTTCTGACGTAATTTTGACAAAATCTCTCAAAGGCAGATAAATTGGAGAATGTCGAGCGGCTGAGGCCGACATATAATTTGGCCATCTTGCTGATCTCGAAATCGATCAGCGATGCATCAAGAGGCGACATCGTTTCATAAGTGCCTGCTGGCATAAAATCGGTTTTCCAGAAGAGTTCGATCCCGGTTTGCGAAAGAACCGCCTCATTGATCGCGCTCTTCGGCTCTGGCGCGTACCTTTCGTCGCAAAACACGTAGACTTTCCCCACGTCCGGGAGAGACCGTTTGATCTTGGAGCAAATCTCAACGGGGTGTAGGTAGTTTTGTTCAGGGCGAACAAGAACTGGATCAAGGTTATATCTGCAATATGAGGCCCAATCGCCTTCGATGCGGAACTGGACCATTGTCGTGATATCATTCTTGTAAATGATTTCACTGCAGAGCGATTGGAACAGTGCTGAACTTTTGACCCTTGGTACCAGAGATCTACAGAAATCCGAGATGATATCCGTCGCAGCAGTCTCTTCCTTCTCAGCGATCGAGCCAAGATGAGCCGCACCGAGGTGAAAATGGTTCCACCCGCCTCGCTCGATGCGATCCGCATATTCGACCGCGGGGATCGGCACGATACCGACACCCCAGCGATTGAGAAACTCAACGAATATCTCTGTCCAGAACACGTCGCCAAATGCGTGGAACGTCGATTTGGATTCATCCTGATCCCGGCTGTAAATCCTCGGCAGATAGATGAACCGATCCGCCGGATCCGGCATCCTGGACGCATTGATGACGAGGCCGAGAAGAGCAAGCTTCTGGTTGCTGATGCCGCCGTCATTGTAGTCGAAGCCTAGACCGACCCTTGTCACGACAGGAGTGGACGCGGGCAGATCTGTCACACCTTGGATCTCTGTCCCAAGAGGTCGTTCAGGTTTCCAAAATCGACCAAAAATGCCTCGTCCCATGACGTTCCTCCGTTGACGTTCTCGCCACGCACTTCCTCGTAGGATTGCCCCTTCAAGGTCGCAATGAAGTAGAAGAAGGTATCCGGCATCGTCGCAGGTGCGAGATTGATGATGCGCGCCGTGGAAGGGGCGAACATGATATTGGTCATGCCGGCACCCATGACGCCCATGACGCAGGATGCATTTTTGAACTTGCGGACCTGCTCCGTGAGATTCAGCTTTCCGGGATGCAGGATTTCAAAGCCGTGTTCCGTGACGAGACGGTGAATGTCCGCCTCATTGCCGATATTGCGCGGCGCGCCGGCACGGCTGACGAAGATCTTGCGAGGCGCCTCGCCGTCCACCGCATCCCGGATCCTGTCGATCGCCTCGAAAACGAGCGGCGACATGTAGGAGCCGTGCAACGTCATCCCGCTGACGACGATCAACTCCTTGAAAAAGCTCACGCTGTTGGCCTTCAGCGGAAAGCGCGGCGTCGATTTGATCGTATCGACGATGCCGAGAGAGTCGGAGATAACCGTGTTCATTCCAGTGCCGACATCCGGAATGGCGACGCCCGACACATGGGTCAGCTTTCTTGCCAATTCGAGCTTTGGCAAAATTTCCACCATCCAGTGCCCGTAATTCGCCTCTCCCCGCTTTCTCAGAAGCAGACAGGACGTATCGATCACGGGAATATCGGTGGCCGACGCGATGTCGCGAAGGGCCCTCTCCTGCTCCTCGGGCGCATGCTGCGTGATCGTCTGGCTGATCACCTTGCCATCGCTGTTGAACACGAGCCCTTCGGCCGTCACGTGGACATCGAAGACCTTATCGACCGAAATCGTCCGCGCGCCATGATGGTTCGAGTACCAGCCAGGCCGCATGGCGTCGTGGATCGACTTCGGGATGAGATCGAGACCGGAGACGACCGGAGGCGGCGCAAGAAATGCAGGAGATTCAATCACGCCCAAATGCACGTGATGCATGCTGCGTATATCGACGGCTTCAACCATTACGAATGACACTGCTCCGATGGCACGCTTGATGGGACACTGTTTCGAACGCGCTTGCCAGAGGGCATATGCATTTTTCAGACCAAGTGACGACTAATATTACCTTACATGTGCTTTGCTGCCTCTAACATGATCCGTGCAGCCTTTCGACTGATTTTTCCGGTCTCCGAATCTTCTGGAGCCGCAATGTACGGTTAAGCCTTGTTCCGGATTTTTTCCGCTTGTACGACGTTGACGCTTGAACATTGAGGTCGACGTAAGCCGAATGACGAAGTCAGAACACCACCACATCACCATCCTCGGTTCCACCGGTTCCATCGGCTGCAGCACGCTCGACGTGGTGGCGCAGCTTGGGGGGCGGGAGCGGTTCGTGGTGGAGGCTTTGACGGGGAACGGGAACATCGGGCTTCTCTGCGAGCAGGCGAAGGCCGTCGGCGCGCGGCTGGCGGTGACGGCGGATGAGGGGCGGTATCTGGAGCTGAAATCGGCGCTGGCCGGCACCGGCATCGCGGTGGCCGCGGGGCCGAGCGGGCTGCAGGAAGCGGCCGCGCGCGCGGCGGAATGGGTCATGGCAGCGATTGTCGGCACGGCCGGCCTCGCCCCCACGCTGACCGCCGCCCGGCGCGGCGCCGATATTGCGCTCGCCAACAAGGAATGCCTGGTGTCCGCAGGCGCGCTCTTCGTGCGCGCGGTGGCCGAGGGCGGCGGGCGGCTCATCCCGGTCGACAGCGAGCATTCCGCGATCTTCCAGGCGCTGGAGGACGACCAGCGCCACGCGCTGGAGCGCATCATCCTGACGGCGTCCGGCGGGCCGTTCCGCACATGGTCGCGCGAGGCGATGGCCGGCGTCACCGCCGAGATCGCCCGGGCGCATCCCAACTGGTCGATGGGCCTGAAGATCTCCATTGGCAGCGCCTCCATGTTCAACAAGGCGCTGGAGATGATCGAGGCCAAGCACCTCTTCGACGTGGCGCCCGAGCAGATCGAGGTGATCGTCCACCCGCAGTCGATCGTCCATTCCATGGTCGGTTATACCGACGGCTCCGTGCTCGCGCAGCTCGGCGCGCCGGATATGCGCACGGCGATCGGCTACGCTTTGACCTATCCTGCGCGCCCGGCGCTCAATGTCGAACGGCTGGATTTCGCAAAGCTCGCACGGCTCGATTTCGAAGCGCCCGACGAGGTCCGCTTCCCCGCGCTGCGGCTCGCACGCACTGCCTTGACGCGCGGCGGTCTGCAGGGTGCCGCCATGAACGCCGCTGAGGAAACCGCCTTCGAGGCGTTCATCGGCGGGCGCATCGGCTTTCTCGACATGGCCGATATCGCCGAGACGGTGATGGAGCGGA
This sequence comes from Ferranicluibacter rubi, assembly GCF_011603255.1. Classification (GTDB taxonomy): domain Bacteria; phylum Pseudomonadota; class Alphaproteobacteria; order Rhizobiales; family Rhizobiaceae; genus Ferranicluibacter; species Ferranicluibacter rubi. Next base: position 104,918 of record NZ_JAANCM010000004.1, read on the forward strand.
TGATCGACTGGCCGGCAGCCGGTGATATGGACGACGTCTTTGCCGGCGATGCCGCGGCCCGCCGCTTCGCTACCGAAGCGATCGGCGCACGCGCGGCGGCCTGACTCAGCGAAGGATCAGCGCCGTTGCATAGAGCCCAAGGCCGAAGGCGACGTGGGCTGCAAGGTTCAGCGCCCGCACCCGGTTCGGGTTGGGCAGCCGCGAGGCGGCAACGCCGAGGCCGAGCCCCGGCTGCAGCAGGAACCAGCCTGCCGCGACGGTGACGATGCCCCAGACCAGCGCCGGGATCAGCGTCGGCGCGGCAAACCAGTCGAGACCGACAAAAAACGCAAGCATGATCCCGTAGACGATGCCGACGGCATAATGGCCGATCCAGCCGAGCGCGTTCTCATTGGCAAAGGGCGCGGCATCGCTGATGGATTCATGGAACAGCTGACCCCGGCCGGCATGGTAGAACCACCGCCCGACAGGCGCCCAGTTGGCTTTCGGCTGGCCGAAGGCGACAGCGAGCAGAATGGCCCAGAGATCCATGGCGAGCGTCGCGCCCACCCCGATCACCAGCCCGCGCCAGATCAGTTCCATCATCATCAGGCTTGTCCCCTCGCCGTTCCCCTCGATCTCCCGTGTTCTAGATCAGAATGCGAGGGCTGCGAAGCGGAATATGCGGCGCCGCGTCAGGCGACGGCGCGGGCCAGCGCGCAGCGCGACCACAACTGGTGCAGCGCGCCCACCAGATGGTCGATATCGCCATCCGAATGCAGCGGCGTCGGGGTGATGCGCAGGCGCTCGGTCTTCTTCGGCACGGTCGGGTAGTTGATTGGCTGGACGTAGATGCCGCAATTGTCGAGCAGCAGATCCGAGATCCACTTGCACTTCGCCGCATCGCCCACGATCACCGGCACGATGTGGCTCGGATTGGGCAAGTGCGGAATACCGTTGCGGTCGAGAAGCGACCGCAGGCGGCGCACGCGCTCCTGATGGGCAAAGCGCTCGACCTGGCTTTCCTTCAGGTGACGAATCGAGGCCAGCGCGCCTGCGGCCAGCGCCGGCGGCAGCGCGGTGGTGAAGATGAAACCCGAGGCAAACGAGCGGATATAGTCGCAGAGGGCGGCAGACGCCGCGATATAGCCGCCCATCACGCCAAACGCCTTGCCGAGCGTTCCCTCGATCACCGTCAGCCGGTGCATCAGGCCTTCGCGCTCGGCAATGCCGCCGCCGCGCGGGCCGTACATGCCGACGGCATGCACCTCGTCGAGATAGGTCATCGCGCCGTAGCGCTCTGCCACGTCGCAGATCTCCTTGATCGGCGCGATATCGCCGTCCATCGAATAGACCGATTCGAACGCGACGAGCTTGGGCGCCGCCGGATCGGCCGCTGCCAGCTTCGCCTCGAGATCGGCCACCGAATTGTGCTTGAAGATCACCCGCTCGCATTTGGCGTGGCGGATGCCCTCGATCATGGAGGCGTGGTTCCCGGCATCGGAAAAGACGATGATGCCGGGAATGCGCGAACAGAGCGTTCCCAGAGCTGCCCAGTTGGACACGTAGCCTGAGGTAAACAGCAGCGCGGATTCCTTGCCGTGGAGATCGGCAAGCTCCTGCTCCAGAAGAACATGATAGTGTGTCGTGCCCGAGATGTTCCGGGTGCCTCCCGCACCCGCGCCACAGTGGTCGATCGCCTGCTTCATCGCGTCGATCACCTTAGGGTGCTGGCCCATGCCCAGATAGTCGTTGGAGCACCAGACGGTGACGTCCTTGACGCCATCCGCCGTATGCCGGCGGGCCTTGGGAAACTGTCCACGCTGGCGTTCCAGATCGGCGAAGACGCGATAACGGCCTTCCTCGTGAAGACCGTCCAGTTCCGACCTGAAGAATTGCTCGAAGTTCATGCGTGTCTCCAGACCCTTGGCGTCTTTTTAAGTGAACCATCCCGGTGGCCGGCCGGCACGCGCCCTCATGGCTTGCGCGGCATCGGGCCCATTGTTTTGAATGGTTCCAGATTATCCTGAAGATTTCATTCCACCCTCCTCCGGATCAAGTCAAGACCGGGGCCGAAAACAGACCTGTGACACGATATCGCGACCCTCCAACGTTAAAACGCCGGCAGGGCTCAAAGTCGTCTTCAGCTTTTGTTCATCATAACTGTCGTCCATTCCGTTAGGGACGTTTTTTATGGCTCCGGATTGGACTTTCGGAAGGTCGCATTTAACTTCTCGCATTAAGGTTCGGGAAAAGGCAGGCGTCTGCTGTTTCAAGGCACAGCAGGGGCCTGACGGCTGACGTCAGGTCCCATCAGGAGAGATCACTATGAAGAAAGCCATTGTGCTGGCGGTTCTCGCCATGACGGTTGCGAGCTGCAGCCAGACGGAAAAGGGCGCCGGCATCGGCGCCGTCTCGGGCGCGGTCATCGGCGGCGCCGTCACCGGCAATGTTCGCGGCGCGGCCGTGGGTGCGGCCATCGGCGGCGTCTCCGGCGCGGTCATCGGCAATGTCTCGGAACAGCCGGGCCAGTGCTACTACCGCGATCGCAACGGCAGCCGTTATATCGACGATTGCCCGCGCTGATTGCGTCGGAAAGGCTCTTTTGCCGAAGGGCATGACATCGGGAAGCCCCGCTTCGGCGGGGCTTCTGTTTCTGTAACGTCACACTAACGACTGTTTCTGACGTCACGAGGCGCCGGAGACTTCATACGTCTCACGAGGATGTGTAGTGTCGCGGAACATCGCAAACGTGCAAACGTTGAAAGAGTCGGCATCGCTTTCCGTGGGCGATCGCTACAGGACTGTCAGTCGACACGGGATGCGGAATCGAATGCGTTTGCCGACTGTCAGTCCCGCGTATCGTAAAGCCGGCCTTGCCTTGAGCGTCGCCGCCCTGGCCCTTTGTGGCCCAGCCTCCGTGCAGGATGCCGCAGCGTTCAAGCTGTTCGGCATCAACTTTTTCGGTAAGGACAAAGACGAGGAGACCGCCGAGGTCATCGATCCCGTCACCTATACCGTGACCCTGAACGAGGGCACGGATGACGACGAGCTGAAGAGTGCGCTTTCCGGCAGTTCGCGCCTGGTTCAGGACAGGGACAAGCCCGTTTCCGGCAATCTCGGCCTCGCCATCAAGGCCCGCGACGACCGCGACAGGCTGCTGGCAGCGCTTTACGAAAAGGCCCGCTACGGCGGCACCGTGCAGGTCATGGTCGCCGGCAAGCCGATCGAAAGCCTGCCGCCGGACCCGGTCTTTCCGGCCGGAGCGCCTGTGCCGGTCACCATCACGGTCGATCCCGGTCCCGTTTTCACCTTTGGCAATATTCTTCTGGAAAGCGATGCAGGCGGGCGTGACGCGAAGGCCTACGATCTCCAGCCGGGCAACCGCGCCGACTCGACCCTGATCATCAAGGCCGGCGAGAAGATCGTCGAAGACCTGAAGAAGGACGGGCGGCCGCTCGCCACCCTGAAGGGACGCACCGCCGTCGCCGATCACAAGACCAACACTGTGGATGTCACGATCGGTGCCGAAGGCGGCCCGGTCGCGCCCTTCGGTCCTGTGGCCATCAAGGGTGCGCGCACGGTCAATCCCGATTTCGTCGCCAACTATTCGCGCCTCAACACCGGCCGGCAATATTCGCCGGAGGAAATGCGCAAGGCTTCCGAACGCCTGCGCCAGCTCGGCGTTTTCTCCAGCATCACCATCCGCGAGGCCGAGCAGCTGGCACCGGATGGCTCGCTGCCGCTGACCATCGAGGTGTCCGAAGGCAAGCACCGCTACTTCGGCGCGGGCGCCAAGTTCTCCTCGACGGATGGCTTCGGCGTTCAGGGGTATTGGGGACACCGCAACCTTTTCGGCGAGGCGGAATCGCTGCGCATCGAAGGCTCGATCGACCGGTTGGGCGAGACCAAGGAGATCACCGATCTCGACTATACCGCCGGTATCCTCTTCACCAAGCCCGGCGTCTTCGATCCCTACTCAACCCTGACCGCCAGCGTGAAAGCATCGCTGATGGATCCGGATGCCTACAAGGCGCAGGTGGTGACCGGCGCAGTCGGCCTCGCCTATGAGCTGACGGAGGCCGACACGGTGTCGATCGGCGCGGAACTCGCCTGGAACAACATCGAGGATGCGTTCGGCGAGCGCCGCTATCTCACGCCCTCGATCCCGCTCGATTACGTCCGCGATGCCCGCGACGACAAGCTCAACCCAACCGAAGGCTATCGTGCGACATTGAGCGTCAAGCCAAGCTACGACATTTACGGCGAGACGTTCTTCTCGACGTTCGAAGGCTCGGCCACCGGCTATCTCGGCTTTGGCGAAGACAACAAATATGTGCTGGCCGGGCGCCTCGGCGCGGGCGTCATCGCGGCCGATGGCGGGCTCGACGATATTCCCGCGACACGACGCTTCTTTCTGGGTGGCGGCGGCACAGTGCGCGGCTTCTCCTACCAGGAAATCAGCCCGCGCAATGCGGACGACGATCTTCTCGGCGGCCGCTCCTACGTCAATGCCAATGTCGAGGCCCGCATCGGCGTCACGAAGACGATCAGCGTCGTGCCCTTCATCGATGCCGCCACCGTCTCGGCAAAGACCGTCCCGGATTTCTCCGACGTCAAGATCGGCGCCGGCATCGGCGTGCGCTACCTGACGGCGGTCGGCCCCATACGCGTGGATTTTGCCGTGCCGCTGAGCCCCTATGACGGGGGAACGCGCTACGGCATCTATGCCGGGATCGGCCAGACGTTCTGAGCAGCCAGTGGCGGCTGTCTCACGGCAAACTGCCGTTTCAATGACATGATCGCAACCTACGGGTTGCCAATATGATGACGACCTATGGGTCAGGACGAGACGCCGGCCTGGCATGGAGCAGACGATGACACGGATTTTCTCGATCGCCTTGCGCGGCTTCGCCATTCTTCTCGGCCTTGTCGTCGTGCTTGCGCTGGCCTTCGTGCTGTTTGCAGGCTTCACGGCGCCCGGCGCCCGCATGGTTGCCAGCCTGATCGAGAAATATGCCTCGACGCCGGACCAGATCGTGCAGATCAACGATCCGAGCGCGCTTCTCACCGGCAGTTTCAAGGCCGGCTCCATCGCACTCTATGACAGCAAGGGCGCCTACGCCGAAATCCGCGAGCTGAAGCTCGACTGGACCCCTACGGCGCTGTTCTCCAAGCGATTCGACGCTGCCAACCTCTCCGCCGGCTATATCCGCATCGACCGCCTGCCCATTCCCTCGCAACAGACGGAAGAGGTTCGCTCCAGCTTCGCGCTGCCGCTCGACGTGAAGATCGACCGCTTCGATCTTAAGGAAGTGGTCATCGGCAAGGCGATCGCCGGCGAGGATCAGGTTCTGAACGCGGGTGGCACCGTTAACGCCACGAATTCCAGCATCGCCGCGACGATAGCCGTCGCCCAGCGCGACCGGCCCGATGCGAAAGCGCTTGCCGATATCGTCTACGACCCCGCCGCCAATGCACTGAAGCTCGAAGCCAGCGTGGACGAGCCGAAAGGTGGCATGCTCGCTCGCGCGCTGCGCTTGCCCAACGAGCCTGCGATCACCGTCCGTCTGACCGGCGACGGCCCGCTTTCGCGCTGGAACGGAACCGCAAGCGCGGCTCTAGACGGCCAGGAAGTCCTCAAGCTCGATGGTGCCCATACGCTGGCGCCGGACGGCTACCGGACGCTGTCGCTCAACGGCGGCGGCACCTTCGCCGCCCTGATGCCGGAAACCCTGCGCCCGCTGTTCGAGGGCACCACCGCGATCGACATTGCCGCGGCTCTGCAGGACGGCACCGCGATCCGCATCGATCGCGGTCGCATCTCCACGGCCGCAATCGATGTCAACGCGAGCGGTACGCTCAGCACGATCGGCAGCAACGACCTCAAGGTGACGCTTGCCGGCGTCGATGGTCCGGCTCCGGTGCGCCTGCCCCTCGCCGGCGGAACGGCGGAGTTCGCCGTCACCTCGGCGGATCTCGCCCTCGTCGGCGATGCCCGCTCCGCCGTGCTCGATCTGAATGCTGCGCTCGACCGGGCGGTGCTGCCGCAGGGCACCATCGAGAATGCCGCCCTGAAGGCCCATAGCGATGCCTTCAACATGACGGATCGCAGCGGCGCCGTCATTGTTTCGCTGACCGCCGGCGCGACCAGGCTCGCCAATGCCGATCTCGACCGGCTCATCCGCGGCCCCCTGACGATCGACGGCCGCCTCGACGTGACCCCGGACGCCATCGCCTTCAACCCGCTGACGATCGACACCGCAGCCATCGACGGCACGCTCACCGGCAGCTACGGCCTGACCACCGGCGTGCTCGCGACCGATCTTCGCCTGACCGCGCCCGCAGAAGCATTGCCGCCGGCTGTCGCCAGCCGTACCGGCGGTCCCGTCTCGCTCGATGGGCGCATCGAAACGGGGGCCGATGGTGCTCTGTCGCTCTCCGGCCTGTCGCTGAAGGCTCCGGCGCTCGACGCCACCGGCAATCTCGCCCTCCAGTCAGGAAGCCTCACCGGACGTATTGAGGCCGTGGTCCCGGATATCGGTGCCTTCGCCGCCAATGCGAGCGGCCGCGCCACCCTTACCGCCGACATCTCCGGCCCCTTGAGCGCGCTCGGCATCAAGGCGGAAGCCAGGACCGATCAGGCAACCATCGCCGGGAAAAGCGTCACCGGCCTCACGGTCGTTGCCGACACCACGCTGCGCGGCGGCCTGCCGGTCGGCAAGCTTACCGCCAATGGCGCGGTCGATGGTCAGGCCGTCACGGCAACGGCGGATCTGACATCCGAGAACGGTGCGCTCGCCATACCCGCGCTCGAAGCGACGGTCGCCGAGAACCGGATCACCGGCGCCCTCACCTTCACGCCCGATTTTCAGCCGAACGGAACGCTGAACTTCGCACTACCAAATGTCGGCGCGCTCGCATCCCTGGCTGGCCAGACGGCCGCGGGCGACCTCTCCGGCAAGGCAGATATCGTCAGCCGCGACGGCAAGACGTCCGTGGCGATCGATGCGACCGGCAGCGGCCTGTCGCGCGGCGACCTCTCGATCGTTCAGCCACGTGCGCAGGTCACTATCACCGATCTCAAGAACCTCACCGTCGAGGGCAAGATCACGGCGGATTCTCTCGGCCAGGGCACCAATCGCGCCACCGGCGCGACGATCACCCTGAACAAGCTGGGTGCGGACACAAACATCGCGCTCGACGGCACCTTCGACAATGCGCCGCTATCGCTGAAGGGCTCCGTGACCACGGAGAGTGGCACGCCATCCTTCACCATCCAGTCGCTGAACGCCGCACCCCGCGGCATCCCGCTCGAATTGTCCGATCCGAAGACACTGGCGCTCGACCAGGGCGGCGTCCGCCTCGACAATTTCGCCATCCAGCTTCCCGGCGGCACGGCAAGCGTCACCGGCCTCGTTGGACAAACACTGGATGTCACCGTTGCCGTTCGCGGCAACCCGGCCGTCGAATACGCCCAGCCGATCGAAGGGGGCGAGGCCCGCGTGGCCATTACGACAGCCGACATCGTCGCCCGCGGCCCTATGACCGGCGCCGTCATCGACGTAAAGGGCCAGCTGGCCTATGTCGCCGTGCCGCAGGGCCGGCTCGAAACGGTCGGCGTCGTCGCCCATAGTGACAGCTTCGACATCACCGGCCGGCAGGGAGCGATCCGCGCCACCGTCGATGCCGGTGCAACGCGCTTCGTCAATGCCGATCTCGGCCGCCTCCTGCCCGCGCCGCTGAAGCTCGATGCGACCATCAGCGTTGCCCCGGATGCCGTCGGCTTCGACCCGGTCACCATCGACAGCGCCGGTCTCGACGGTGCCGTCAACGGCCGGTTCCAGATGAGCGATAACAGCCTGCGCGCCGCACTCCGCCTCAGCGCGCCGCCGACCTCTCTCCCCGCCGCTCTCGCTTCAAGGTTCGACACCAACCTCGCGCTGTCGGCAAACGTCACCCGGGACACCGCCGGTGCCCTCAACGTCACCAACATCGCCGTGGATTCCGGCACCATCACCGCCAACGGCTCGCTGTCGCTGATCGACGGACAGCTGACGGCGGCGACCGCCGGTACGCTTCCCGACCTCGGCAAGGTGCTCGCCGACGCCAAGGGCAACGCCCGCTTCACGCTGGACGCCACCGGCGCCATCGAGCGTCCGCTGGTCAAGGCCGAGATCCGCTCCAGCGGCGCGACGCTTGCAGGGAGAACGCTGAGCGACCTCGTGGCCGCGGCCACGGTGACGGCCGATCCCGCAAACCCGCAGGCCGCGATCACCGCCACCGGCGCGCTCGGCGGCCAAGCCATCGACATCCGCACCCGACTTGAAACGACGAACGGCCGCATCCGCATTCCGGAACTTGCCGCCCGGATCGGCGACAACCGGCTCGACGGCAGCATCGACCTGACCGAAGCCTACGAGCCAAACGGCACCATCACCTTCAACCTGCCGGATGTCGGCCTGATTGCCGCCATGGCCGGCGAGCGCGCCTCGGGCGACCTTGCGGGCTCGGCCACCATTGCCAGCACAGGCGGCAAGACCTCGCTGGCGCTGAAGGCATCCGGCTCGGGTATCAAGCGCGGCGATCTCGTCATCACCCGCCCTGAGGCGGACATCACCGTGGACGATCTGAAGGCGCTCGCCATCCGCGGCACCGCCAAGGTAGAGACGATCGCCCAAGGGGCAAACCGCGTTTCCAACCTCGACCTCGCCTTCGACCAGAAACAGGCCGGTCTCACCGATGTCCGCCTCGACGCTGTTTACGACAATGCACCGCTCGTCTTCCGCGGCGCCATCGAAACGGCGGCGGCCCGCACGACCGTCAGGCTTTCAACGCTATCGGCCGCACCGCGCCAGATCGCGCTGAAGCTCGCCGCACCCTCCACCATCATCATCGAGAACGGCACGGTTCGCGTCTCCGACCTCCGCATCGGTGCATCCGGCGGCACGCTGGCCGTCACCGGTACGGCGGGTGATACGCTCGACCTCAGCGTGCGCCTCGACCGGCTGCCCGCCCGGCTGATCAATGCGGTCGCCCCGACGCTCGGCGCCGACGGCACGATCGATGGCTCGATCGTCGCCAAGGGCACCGCTGCCGCCCCCGATGTCACCTACGACCTGCGCTGGGCCAATGCCACGGTCGCGCAGGCAAAGTCGGCCGGCGTCGGCGCGCTCACCATCACGGCGAAGGGCGGCTTTGCCGACAACACCGTCACGCTCGACACCGACATTCGTGGCGGCGGCGGGCTTTCCTTCAACGGCGGCGGGAAGCTCGGCATTGCCGGCAACCGGCCGATCGACATGCGGTTCAACGGCGACCTTCCCTTCGCGCTGCTCGGCCCGATCCTCGCGCAGAACGGCTTCGTCCTGACCGGGACCGCAAAGGTCGATGCGGCAATTTCCGGTGCCGTCTCCGCCCCCATCGTCAACGGCTCGGTCACCACCTCCGGTGCCCGCCTGCTCGACGCCCGCCGCAACCTCGCCATTAACGGCCTGACCGCAAATGTGATTCTCGCCGGACAGCAGGCGCGGATCGAGCGGCTGACGGGCATGCTCTCCACCGGCGGCACGCTCGCCGTCACCGGCACGATCGGCATCGAGCCCGGCTCGGGCTTCCCGGCCAATCTCGACATCCGCCTGGCAAAGGCGACCTATGTCGATGGCAGCCTGCTGACGGCGAACCTCGACGGCACGCTGAAGCTGACCGGCCCCCTCACCGGCTCACCGATCCTCAGCGGGCGCGTCGCTATTCCCAAGGCGTCCATCACCATCCCCGAAAAGCTCCCGGCATCTCTGTCGGAGATCAACATCAAACACCGCAACGCCCCCGCCGACGTGCGCCGCATGCAGGCGCTGGTCCAGAAGGACGCAGGCGACGGCACGCGGGAGAAGAGCAGCGGCATCGGCTTCGACATGACGGTCGCGGCCTCCCGCATCTTCGTGCGCGGCCGCGGCGTCGATGCCGAGCTTGGCGGCGATCTCGTGATCCGCGGCACCGCGGCGAACCCGGCCGTCACCGGCGGCTTCCAGATGCGCCGCGGCCGGCTGGAGATCCTCGGCAAGCGGATCACCTTCACCGACGGCACCATCACCTTCGGCGGCAACCTCATTCCGGCGCTCGACCTCGATGCCACATCGACGGCAGGCTCGACCACCGTCACGGTCAATGTCGCGGGCCTTGCCAACAGCCCCAACGTCACCTTCAGCTCCTCCCCGGCCCTGCCGCAGGATGAAATCCTCGCCCAGCTGATCTTCAACCGGTCGCTCTCGAACCTCTCGGCCGTGCAGATCGCGCAGCTGGCAAGCGCCGTGGCGCAGCTGGCCGGCGGACCCGGCGGCTCGCTGTTCGATGGCTTGCGCAACAAGCTCGGCGTCGATGACCTCGACGTATCCACGGACGATGGGGGCGGCGCCATGTTCCGGGCCGGCCGCTACATCAACGACCGCACCTATCTCGAACTGCAGCAGAGTGCCGAAGACGGTGCCAAGGCTGTCATCAATCTCGATGTCGGCCGCGGCGTGAAGCTGCGCGGCGAAGCAGGCTCGGAGGGCGGCGGCGCCGGCGTCTTCTACGAGAAGGAATACTGACGCTTCGCCGTCATCGATGCGTCCGCAGCCCGTGCTCGGCGCTGCGGACGGTCGCCCTGCGCAATCTGATGGATGACCCTTTGCAATTTGCCGGAACGGACACGCAAATTTACCCATCTTGCATCTTCCGGCGAGATCGCTGCCGGTGCACAGTCCGCGCCGAGACGTTTGGCTGAGGGAAGACGCATATGGTTTCGATTGGGTTGATTGGCGTACCGCTGGAGGAAGGCTCCGGCCGCCGAGGCTGCAGCATGGGGCCGACCGCGCTCAGGATCGCCGGCATCGACCGCGTCATGGCCGATCTCGGCTTCGATGTCACCGACCACGGAGACCTTCGCCCCGAGCCGGTAGACAATCTTGGACGTCATTCCGGCGCCAAACATCTGCCGATCGTCGCCGGCTACACCCGCGCACTGGAGGCTGTGACCTACGACACCGCGTCGAAGGGCGCCGTGCCGGTCATTCTGGGCGGCGACCATGCGCTCTCCATGGGTAGCGTTTCGGGCATGGCCCGCTATGCCGCCGAGAGCAAGCGCCCGCTCTTCGTGCTGTGGCTCGATGCCCATGCCGATTTCAACACGCCGGAAACCTCGCCCTCGGGCAATATGCACGGCATGCCCGTCGCCTTCTTCTGCGGTCATGCCGAGTTTGCCGAGATCCTGCCGCCCGGACGTCCCCTCGTCGATCCGAAGCGCGTCTACCAGGTCGGCATCCGCTCCGTCGACGAGACCGAGCGGCAGGAGATCAACCGCCACGGCGTCAACGTCTACGACATGCGCGCGCTCGACGAAATGGGCGTCGCCGCCATCGTCAAGGAGATCCTGAAGGCCGTGGAGCGCGAGGACGGACTGCTGCATGTCAGCCTCGACGTCGATTTCCTCGAGCCCGATATCGCGCCCGGCGTCGGCACCACCGTTCCCGGGGGCGCGACCTTCCGCGAGGCGCATCTGGTCATGGAAATGCTCTGCGACAGCGGCCGCGTGTCCTCGCTCGATCTCGTGGAACTCAATCCCTTCCTCGACGACCGGGGCAAGAGCGCCCGCGTCATGGTGGAGCTCGCCGCAAGCCTTTTCGGCCGCCGCATTCTCGATCGACCGACCCGCAGCGGCTGAAACAGTCTCGCGAACATGAAAAGCTCTTTTAACCATTCATGCTGTATCCTGCAGTCTGAAAATCCGTCGTGATTTCGAATGCGGGGACAAGAGACATGAGCAACGCACTGACAATGGCCGGTTTTGGCGGCGAAACGCTGGAAATCATTGCATTCCGGCTTCATGACCAGGAATTCTGCGTCAAGACGACCACGATCCGCGAAATCCGCGGCTGGGCGCCCTCGACGCCGATCCCGCATTCTCCGCCGGAAGTCATCGGCGTAATGAACCTGCGCGGCACGGTCATCCCGATCATCGATCTGGCCCACAAGCTCGGTATGAAATCGACCGTCGCCAACGAGCGCAGCGCCATCGTGGTTGCCGAAGTGCATTCCATGGTCGTCGGCCTCGTGGTCGATCGTGTCTCCGACATCCTGACCGTCCAGGGCAGCCAGGTCCAGCCGGTTCCGGAAGTCACCACCTCCTTCGACAAGGCCTATGCCGAAGGCATCATCGCCAACGAAAACGGCATGATCTGCTTCCTCAACCTTGCCCGCATGTTCAAGGAACGCGACGTCGAGGAAATGGCAGCCTGACGCTGCCGGGGGAGGAAATGGCAGCCTGACGGTCATTCGACAGCAATATTAAATAAAGCTGTTACACGCCTCTGGGAAAACCGGACGGCGGCGCGAGACACCCTCGCGCCCACCCGATCCGGAGACCCTGGCGTATGTGGACCCGTAAGAAATCATCGCTGGCAGCCCTGCTATGGACCGCCTTTCTGCCCGCCACGCTGATGGCGGGCGTGCATTTCGGCAGCCTGCTGCTCACCGACAATTTCCATGAAGTCGTTCCCGGCCAGCTCTACCGCTCGGCCCAGCCGTCGGGCGCGGATCTCTCCGACTATAAGAGCCGCTACGGCATCCGCACCGTCATCAACCTGAGAGGCCGGAGCGACGGCGCCTGGTACCGTGACGAGGTCGAGGCGGCCGCGCGCGAAGGCCTCGTGCATATCGACTTCCCCATGTCCGCCTCCCGCGCTTTGACGACGGAGAAGAGCCGGAAGCTGATCGCGATCCTGCGCGACGCTCCCAAGCCCATTCTGGTCCACTGCAAGTCGGGTGCCGACCGCACCGGCCTTGCCAGCGTCATCTATTCGAGCCAGATCGCCGGCAGGGACGAGGAAACGGCGGAGCGGCAACTGTCCATCGCCTTTGGTCACATCGCCATCCCGTTCCTCTCCTCCGCGTTCGCCATGGACGAAAGCTGGGAAAGCCTCGAAGCGGCGCTTGGCATGCCGGGATAGGCCGGCCCACCGAGAGATTATGGCGCAGACTTGCCCAGACGCTTGTCGTAACCGTCGAGGATATGCTTGACCAAGGCCGGGTAGTCCTCGTCGAAATGATGGCCGCCCTCGATCGGGATCACCTCGACCCCGGTGCTCTTCAGCGTCGGGCAGACATCGTCCTCCTCGTCGGTGCCGTAGACGCATTGCACAAGAGCGGGATTGATGGACTTCAGGTCGTCGGCCGGATCGCCGTTGCCATCGGACGCGGCGGCTCCGAGCCAGCCGAGAACGGAAATCTTGTAGTCCACCTGATGCGACACGGCGAGAAGCGAGATCTGCGAGACGCGCGCGCGGTCGGCCGCCGGCAGGAGATTGTAGGTCCGCGGCAGCACGTCGGCACCGAAGGAATAGCCGATCAGCAGCACGCGCTTGACGTTCCAGCGCTTGGTATAGAGCCCGATGATGCGCGACAGATCGTTCGCGACCTCCTGCGGCGCGCGCTCGGCCCAGAAATAGCGCAGCGAATCGATACCCACGACCGGCATGCCCTGTTGCTGCAGGACATCGCCGACCTCCTTGTCGATATCGCGCCAGCCGCCATCGCCCGAGATCACGATGGCCATCGTATCGCGCGTCGGCTTGGCGTCGAGCACGGTCAGCGGCAGGCCGAGCGGGTTGTCGTCACCGCCGCCGTTTTCCACCAGACCGGACAGCGTGTCGGAAAAATCCTGCCAGATGTCGCCATCGCTGTTCTGAACGTCGATGTCGTCATGCTTGGCCTTCAGCGTTTCGACATGAGTCTTGCCATCGGCGGGCGCCGCCGGGCCGAGGAGAACCGTCACCGGGTCGGGCAGCGGCCCATCGGTCAGTCCGTATTCCATCCGGTCGCCCACGGTGCGCTTGTCGGCGGGCGTGCAAAGCTCGCGGGTCAGCGCGATACCGGCATCCGGATCGGCGGCGAGTGTATGGCCGAGGGTCGCCGCCGGCGTCTGTGCCGCGATCGCCAGAGCCATGGCACCGCCCGCGCCGACACCGGCGACGATCGGTAGGTTATAATCGGAATTGTCGAGGGAACGCTGGACCTGCTGGCTGAGCGCCTCGATATCGGAAACCGTATAGACGCAGTCGCCATCGTCCTTGGCAAGCGAAGCAAGGTAGGACGGCAGGTCGATCCCGATCACCAGCGCGCCCTCGCCCGTCATCCGCGATGCCACGCCATCTTCCTTCGCGCCCCAGCCAGCCGCGTCAGACAGCAGCACCACGGCGGCCTTCACCTCGCCCGAGGGCTTCAGGATGCGCGGAGCAGGGATCATGCCGGTGTCGAAACCGGATGCATCTTGGGCAAAGGCAGCGCAAGGCACCGTCGCCAGCAGGCTCAAAACCGTCAACGTCTTCAACAGTCTCATTTCTTCACGAGCCCTTTCACGCCGCCACCGATCAGGAACGTGGCGTCCATCAGCGCGAGGACCGGACTGATCCCCCCACCAGCTGCCATATAACGAGGCTCCCATCGGGGATGGAACTTCGTCTTGAAGGCCTTGAGGCCCTTGAAGTTGTAGAAGCGCTCGCCGTGCTCGAAAACGGTCCGGCCGACCTTGTCCCAGACCGGCGAGGACCGCCGCTCCGAAAGACCGGCGAGCGGCGCCATGCCGAGGTTGAAACGCTTGAAGCCACGATCGCGCAGATATTCCATGACCGAGACGAACAGGAAATCCATCGAGCCCTTGGGGGCCTCCGGCGAAAACCGCATCAGGTCCACGGAGCCCTCCTCGAGCGTATCGGTCACGAGAATGTTGGCGAAGGCGACGATCTTGCCCTCGACTTTCAGAACCGCGACCGGCTGGCGGCTGAGATAGTCGCGGGAAAAGGCGCCGAGCGAAAATCCCTTCTCCTTGGCTTCGTGATGCGCAAGCCACGTATCCGAGACCGCCTGGAGATCGTCGAGGATCGCAGGCACATCGGCAGCGTCGATCAATTCGAACTCCAACCCGTCGCGCTGCCCGCGGCTCACCGTTTGGCGCAGCGTCGCCCACTTTCCACCCTTCAGGGTGAAATTCGTGAGGTCCATCGTGGCGATTTCGCCGAGACGAAAGGCGCGCAGCCCGGCATCCGCATAGTAGGACAGCCCGGCCGGCGACACTTGGTAGAAGACCGGGCGGCACCCGACGGCCCGCGCGCTTTCGACGAACTGCCAGATCAGGTCGGCCCAGGCGTCGCGCGGCCCCACCGGATCGAACAGCGCGATCCAGGAGCGCGCCTGCCGGCCATACATGATGAAGGCCCTGTTATCGGGCGAGAACATCAGGCTCTTGTCGCCCATCAGCACGAGGTTGGCGTCGGACATGCCCTGCTGCGCGATGATCGCCATGGCCCTGTCGAGATCGTCGGGAGACGGCGTTTCGATCGTTCCGCGCGCCGGCCGCATCAGGCTCCAGAAGGCGACGGCGCCGGAAAAGAGCACGAGACCGAGCACGGCGCGCAGGCCACGCGGCGCTTCGGCCGAGAGTTCGAACTCCCACCAGAGCCGGTTGGAATATTCGACGTCGCGATAGACGAACAGGAGCACGGCCACGGCAAACAGGCAGAGCGCACCCATGGCCGTCAGCCACGGCACCGTCAGCGCGGTGCTGGTCATGGTCGCCGGCCGCGTGAACACACGGCGGCTGATGAGCAGGCTGATGATGAAGAAGGCGAGAAGCCCCGCCTCGAACAGGGCGACCGCCTTGACCAGCGAAAGGAGAAGGGCTGCGAGCGCCAGCCCGAGTGCTGCCCACCACGCCCCGTCGAGCCGCCGCGCAAGGCCGCGTGCCGCGATCAACAGAGCAAGCCCGAGCACGCTTGCAAGAAAATGCGCGCCCTCGATGACCGGCAGCGGCACGTAATCCGACAGGAAGGCAAGGTTTTCATCCGGCGTCGGGGTCACGCTCGAGAAGACCAGCATGGCCGCGAGCACGAGCGCGAGCGCCGAAAGCAGCAGTGGCGTCAGCCGCCCGGCAACCCGCCGCAGGCTGGAGCCGACGGGCTTGCGCGCCAGCGTGCGCACTTCGGCGATGACGACGAACAGCACGGCAAGGATCAGCGGCACGACATGATAGATCAGGCGGTAAAGAACCAGCGCGCCGAGAACCGTATCGACGCTTGCCGTCTGCCCGAGAGCTGCGACGATGACCGTCTCGAACACGCCGAGACCCGCTGGAACATGGCTGAGCACGCCCAGACCCACCGCCACCGAATAGATGGCCAGAAACGCCGGCCAGCCGATCGTCCCTTCCGGCAGAAGCACGTAGAGCACCGAGGCGGAGGCCGCGAGATCGAGAACGGTGACGAGGAACTGGCGCGATGCCGTCCGCGAATCCGGCAGGCGCACCGAGATGCGGCTGAAGACGAGCGGCTGCCCGTCGCGGCCCGCCACCATCAGCGCGACGATGGCCGTCAGCACGAGGATGGCGACGATCCGCAGGCCCGATGCCGACAGCCAGGTGAGCGGCGCGACTTCCGGCGCGATGGCGAGAAGGCTGAGCGAGCCAACGGCGGCAAGGCCGAGGCCGAAGGCGAGCGTGACGAAGGCGATGACCCCGCCGATCTCCTCCGGCTTCAGGCCGAGCCGCGAATAGGCGCGATAGCGGATCGCCCCGCCGCTCAACGGCCCGAAACCCGCTGTATTGCCGACCGCATAGGCCGCAAAGGCCGTCAGTGCGACATCGTTATACGGCAGGCGATGCTTGACGTAGGAGAGCGCGCTGACGTCGTAGAACGTCAGGGCGAAGAAGCTCAGGCCCGTGAACACCAGCGCCAGCGCGATCGCGGTCCAACTCGTGCTATCGAGCGCGCCCATCACGTCCTCATAGCGGACTTCCGACGTCAGGTGCACGATGGCGATGACGACGATGGCCGCGACGAGCAGAATGGCGCCGCCGGCCGCAAACCGGCTGATGCCGCCGAAGCGGGCAAGGATGTCGCGGGGTACGTCAGGCTCCACACCTGTCGCAGGTGCGTCGGCAGAAGCAGGGGTCGAAGGCGTCGTATCGGGAAGGGTCATGGAACCACAATGCGTCTGGTGAATGCCGGAAAGGCTCTATATCGCCGAGCCGGGCTGCTTGACAGTGAACTTCCTGTAACGTTCGGCCGATTGCAAACTGCGCGAGGAGAGGCCGAAGTCAAGGTCGTCTCTGGCTTTCATCAGCAATTCCGGCAATACGAGGGCAGACGCGGATACGAGCTCTCTTGAAGAGGGGCCGGACCCGGCTATCTCTCGACGCAGTTCAGGCGGGCAGAATGACGAACAGCACGAGCGGCAGCATAGACGGCAAGGCGGAGAAGACAGATTTCCTTCAGGACGTTGCGGGCGCGGCCGGGCTCCAGGGTGCAAAGGAGACGGACCAACCGCAGGGCCTGCGCGCCACGCTGAGGCGGCTCTACTACGGCACGGATGGTCAGGCCGTCGGTTTTCAGGTGACGATCGGCATCGTCGATCTCGCCGTCATCCTTTTCTTTCTGGCTGGCCCCTATCTTACGCGCCATGGCATCTATCTGGCCATCGACTATGCGATCGCAGCACTCATCGCCTTCGAGCTGACGGCACGGGCGCTGATCGCCAACAAGGCATGGCGCTTTCTCGTCCGGCCGATGACGCTGGTCGATATCGTCATTCTCGCCACGCTACTCTTTCCCGAAACGTTCTCGAACTTCGCCTTTCTCCGGGCCCTGCGCATCTGGTCCTTCAGCCAGAGCCGCGTCTTCGGCATTCTGGTCCACCGGGCCGGCTGCCGTGAATATCAGGAGGTTATCGGCGCCTGCATCAATTTCGTGACGTTCCTCTTCCTCGTCACGGGCTTCGTCTACACGGCGTTCTTCGCAACGGAATCCGGCATTACCGGCTTCGTCGATGCCCTCTACTTCACGGTGGCGACCATCACCACCACAGGCTTCGGCGACATCACTTTACCCGGCACGCTCGGCAAGCTGACCTCCATCGTAACGATGATCTTCGGCATTTCGCTGTTCGTGCGGCTGGCGCAGGCCATCGTCCGGCCGAACAAGGTGCGCTTCTCCTGCCCGCAATGCGGCCTGAACCGGCACGATGCCGATGCCGTCCACTGCAAGGCCTGCGGCCATATCCTGAATATTCCCGACGAAGGCCTCTGATCGCCTCGAAAAGACCAGCACTCTCCAGACCCGCACAAGCATCGACAGGCTTGATGGAGGCCGGATGTTTCCGGGTGTCGCAGACCTTTGCGCCGCCCGGACGCATTGTGCCGATCTGGCACACACTTGTCCTAGGCAAGCATGCCGGCTCCTGTTACATTTCGATATGCGGAAACACTCATGACGGAAACGATCCTGCTGGCACTCTACACGCTCGTGGCGCTGTTCTTTCTTGAGACGACGTTTCGCGAAGGCGAGATGGCGCAGGTCAAGGGCTGGGACATCCTGCGGGTCGCGGGCCTGCTCTATTGTATGATCTGGCCGCTGATGGTCCTGCACGTCACCATTCTAGCCTATCGCGACCGGCACGCCCGCTGACGGAGCTGTCGGGTTGCGCGACCGGCGCCGAGGTTCGAATCCGACGGTTCGCGCCATCGCCATACTGGACTCCCTGTCGAGACAGGCTCATAGGGCAGGCGAGCGACGATCAGACGGAGACGATGACCCGGCATGACGAGAGTGGAGAAAGGCCGTTCGGGACGTGTATTCTTTGCCATTGCCGTTCTCGTCGTCTTCACGGCGATCGTCGGTACGGTTCTGGGTGCAAACGACCTGCGCAACCTCAATCTGTTCCTGGTACATTTCGGCTATCCGCCCGTAAGGCTGGAGCAACTCTTCCCCTCTGACGCACCGGCCCTGCAGCCCGCCCCCGGTCTCGTCATACCGGCCGTGCGCATCGTCAAGGGTATCCGCCTGCCGGCACCCACCATTCAGGTTCCCCGCTATGCCCGCGCCAATCTGGATGGAATCCCGACCACGTTCGTTCGGGCTATCCGCATGGATCCGCGCAGGCTTTGCGACGCGCTGCGCACGAATGGCTTCCCCGAGATCACCTGGACGGCCGGCGCGGTGGACGGGCGCGGGTCCGAATGCTCGTCCTTCCTGTCGATCGGAAAAGGCGTGAAGGCGGGCACTACACCTGCCACGGCTCCACCGATCGAAACCCTTGAACTGCGGACAGGCGAAGACGTCGATCCGGACAACGAGCCCCTGGTCGAGGCCCCGCCAGACGAGCCCCCGCCACCACAGCAGTCCTCCGTCTTCGTGCTGCTGAAGGGCGATCTCAAGGGTCGCGTGCTCTCTTTCCGCGTGAAATTCAACATCGAGATCGAGGCGGACCGCGCGGCCGTGATCGCGGCCGGCAGCCGTGCGGTGGAGTCCTTTCTCGCGCAGGTACACTGGCAGGACGATGGCGACATGCTCCGCCAGATCGCCGCGTTGCAGGAGTTCGACAGGGACGACTTCGGCAGCCACATCCTGTTCAGGCGGGAAATGGGCGATCTGCCGCGATACAACTTCCTCGCCCGCCAGAGCGACAAGCCCCGTCGCAAGATCAGCGACGCGTTCTTCGATCCCTTTGCCTGGTTGCCGCTGAGCGATGCCGGTCTTTCGCTCTGGATGCCGAAAAACGCGCTCCACAGCTTCAAGCTCCCGCCATTTCCCGGCAAGTAACCGCATACGCGGGACAGGCACAGCGCATAACATTAGAATTTTAGGATTAACCAATAGACAAGGCTTTTGAGATGCCTGGTTGCCAAAAACCCGCGTCTTTAATAAATCGTTAAATGCAAATATTGATCGGCCGAATACTTCTAGGAGGCCGAGTTTAAAGGGCACATTGGTGTATCAATACGGCACAAATTTGTGTCGTTTCATCGAGACCGTGTGCTTCTTACCCATTCATCACGTCACATCGACGACATTGCTTTAGTTGCGGGGAAATAGCCGATGAGCATCCATCCCATACTGCAGATGATAGGCCGTCCTGAGGCAGACGTCGCTGGACAGAATGCCGGCACGCGTTCGCCCATGCTGGAGGCCCTGCTGGCCGATACCGTGCTGGCAAACGACAATGTCCCGACACTTGTCGCTCGCACACGTCCTCATGCACCGGTCCAGTTCGCCCTCAAGCGGGCGATGGACGTCGGGGGGGCTTTTGCCGGACTGATCGTTCTCGCCCCGATCCTTCTGCTGATCGCCATCATGATCCGCCTGGAGAGCAAGGGCCCCGTCTTCTTCCGCCAGCTGCGCACGGGCCGAAACGAAGTGCCTTTCGAGATCCTGAAATTCCGCTCGATGTATGTCGAGCAATGCGATCATGCCGGCGTGAGGCTGACGGTCGATGGCGACCCCCGTGTGACCCGCATGGGCCGGTTCCTGCGCAAGACCAGCCTCGACGAGATCCCGCAGCTCTGGAACGTCGTCGTCGGGCATATGTCGCTCGTCGGACCCCGCCCGCATGTGCCCGACATGGTCGCTGGCGGCATGAACTACGCAGACCTCGTACGTGGCTATGAGAACCGCCATCTGGTTCGGCCGGGATTGACGGGTCTTGCCCAGTCCCGCGGCCTTCGCGGCCCGACGACGGACAGCGACACGGCCATCCGCCGCATCCTGAGCGATGTCGAATACATCAGGACCTTCTCCATCCTTCTCGACATCCGCATCCTCGTTCGCACCATCATCAACGAACTCCGGGGCGGCACGGGCTCCTGATCTCGGAGCCCTGCCCATCGAACCGGACGGTTGGGGGACAGGATACCCGACCGGCCGTTGCCCAAACGATCGGGCCATCAGTTGCCCAGATGGCCGGGAAAGCGCATGATACCGCTTGCATGATCGACAAGCTCGAATTCTTCATAGCTCTCGCACAGGAGCGGCACTTCGGCCGCGCCGCCGAGCAATGCGGCATTACTCAGCCCACCCTGTCCGCCGCCATCCGCCAGCTTGAAGACAACCTCGGCGTCATGCTCGTCAATCGCGGCTCCCGGTTCCAGGGGCTGACGCCTGAAGGCCAGCGCGTGCTGGAATGGGCCCGCCGCATCGTCGGCGATGCCCGCACGATGCGACAGGAGATGCGGGCGGCGAAGAAGGGTCTCGTCGGCCATATCCGTCTCGCAGCCGTTCCGACCACGCTCGCGATGGTGCCGCGGCTGACCGCGCCCTTCCAGGAAAAACATCCCGACGTCACCTTCTCCGTCCTGTCGACCACGTCCTCGAAAATGCTGGGTCTTCTGGAAAATCTCGAGATCGACGCGGGCCTCACCTATCTCGACAACGAGCCGGTGGGACGCGTGACCAGCGTGCCCCTGTCGGTGGAGCGCTACCATCTCGTCACGGCCTCCGGCACGCCGCTGTCCGACCGGGCATCGGTAACCTGGGCGGAAGCCAGCAGCATTCGGCTTTGTCTATTGACCAACGACATGCAGAACCGCCGCATCATCAACCAACACTTCAGCGCGGCAGGCGTTCAGGCCCGCCCGACGCTCGAATCCAACTCGATGATCGTGCTTTTCTCCCACATCCGCACCGGCCAGTGGGCGAGCATCATGCCTTACAACGTCGCGAAATCCTTCGGCTTTCACGATGACATCCATGTGATCCCGATCGAAGAGCCGGATGCCGGCCACCTCGTCGGTCTTGTGGCGACGCACCGCGAACCCTATACGCCACTGGTCTCGGCCCTCCTGCACGAGGCGCGCAAGCTCGCAGAACAGCAAGGCGTTTGATAGAAATCTTCTATCGCTCCACGGTTCTTGCCCCTTGCCCGCAGAATTTATCTCTGAGACCTTCGATAGCCGACGCTAGGTTTCGTGTTTTCGGACACGCCCCGCTTGGAGGAGGCCGGTGCAACAGCCGGCGCGTCGCAGAGAGACTTGGAGGAACCCGGTGGATCGACACCTTGTCAGCAGCGACATCGCAACGAGCGTCGCCGAGATCATTTCCGATCTGAAGCATCTGGAAGGCCCGCTGCTGCCAATCCTGCATGCCGTTCAGGATACGTTCGGGCATATCCCGAATGAAGCCGTTCCGATGATCGCCTTGGGGCTCAACCTCTCGCGCGCCGAAGTTCACGGCGTCGTTACCTTCTATCACGACTACCGCAGCCATCCTGCCGGCCGGCATGTGCTCAAACTCTGTCGCGCCGAAGCGTGCCAGGCCATGGGCGGCGACCGTCTGGGTGACCGGGCAAAAAGGCGCCTCGGCATCGATTTCCACCAGACGTCCGCGGACGGCTCGGTGACGCTGGAGCCGGTCTTCTGTCTCGGGCTCTGTTCCACCGCACCCGCCGCCATGCTGGACGGCGCGGTGCACGGACGGTTGGATGCACACGGGCTCGACACGCTTCTGGCGGAGGTGGGCGCATGACCCGCATCTTCATCCCCCGCGATGCCGCAGCCCTTGCCGTCGGTGCCGACCGCGTTGCAGCGCGCCTCGCACAGGAAGCGGCAGCCCGCGGGCTCGATCTCACCATCGTCCGCACCGGCTCGCGCGGCCTGCACTGGCTGGAGCCGCTGGTGGAAGTGGAGACACCGTCAGGCCGCGTGGCCTACGGTCCCGTTACACCGGCCGATGTCGTCCCCCTGCTCGGCGCCGGCATCCTCGACGGCGATACATCTGAAAGCGACAACCATCCACTCTTCCTCGGACCGACCGAGGAGATCCCATTCCTCAAAAACCAGACCCGCCTCACCTTCGCGCGCTGCGGCGTCATCGATCCGCTGTCGCTCGACGACTACCGCGCCCATGGTGGGCTTGCCGGTCTCACCAAAGCGGTCGCGATGACCCCTGCGGCGATCGTCGAAGCCGTCACCCTCTCCGGCCTGCGCGGCCGCGGCGGCGCGGGCTTCCCGACCGGCATCAAGTGGAAGACCGTTCTCGACTGTCCGGACGCACGGAAATACATCGTCTGCAACGCCGACGAAGGCGACAGCGGCACCTTTGCCGACCGGATGATCATGGAAGGCGATCCCTTCGTCGTCATCGAGGGCATGGCGATCGCGGGGCTCGCGACGGGTGCCACCAAGGGCTTCGTCTACATCCGCTCGGAATATCCCCATGCCATCGACACGATGACGAGAGCCGTCGGCATCGCCCGGCGCGCCGGCATGCTCGGAACCTCGGTTCTCGGGCAGGGTAGCAGCTTCGATATCGAGATCCGCACCGGCGCCGGCGCCTATGTCTGCGGCGAGGAAACCGCGCTCCTGAATTCGCTGGAAGGCAAGCGCGGCGTTGTGCGCGCCAAGCCGCCGCTGCCGGCGCACAAAGGCCTGTTCGGCCAGCCGACCGTCATCAACAACGTCATCTCGCTCGCCTCGGTGCCGGTCATCCTCGACAAAGGCCCCGAACATTACCGCGACTTCGGCATGGGCCGCTCCCGCGGCACGATCCCCATCCAGATCGCGGGCAACGCCCGGCATACCGGCCTTTACGAGGTCGCCTTCGGCCTCACCCTCGGCGAGATCGTCGATACCGTGGCCGGCGGCACCGCCACGGGACGCCCCGTCAAGGCGGTGCAGGTGGGCGGCCCCCTCGGCGCCTATTTCCCGCGCGCTTTGTTCGACACGCCCTTCGACTACGAGGCCTTCGCGGCCGCCGGCGGCCTCATTGGCCACGCGGGCATCACCGTCTTCGACGACACCGCGGACATGCTGAAACAGGCCCGTTTCGCCATGGAATTCTGCGCCGTGGAAAGCTGCGGCAAATGCACCCCCTGCCGCATCGGCTCGACGCGCGGCGTGGAGGTCGTCGACCGCATCGGCCGCGGCATTGAGCCCGAGAAGAACCTCGCGCTGCTGACCGACCTCTGCAACACCATGAAGTTCGGCTCCCTCTGCGCGCTGGGCGGCTTCACGCCCTATCCGGTCATGAGCGCGGTCACGCATTTCCCGGACGATTTCGTTGCGGCACCGGTTGTGGAGGCTGCGGAATGACGAATGTGTTCAGCACGGCTGTGGCTCGTGGGCAGCCCCTCACCCTAACCCTCTCCCCGCATGCGGGGAGAGGGGACGCGACCTGCTCACCGTTTTCGAACAGGGCAACACCTCGCCACTCGTCCCTTCTCCCCGTCATAACGGGGAGAAGGTGCCGGCAGGCGGATGAGGGGCAACGCAACAGCACCATCAAACCGCACCCGCACCTTTCAGGAGACCCCCATGCTTCTCGTTCCTGAAACCGATTTTGGCACCCCCGCCTCTCATGCGGAAAAGATGATCACCCTCACCATCGACGGCCGTGAGATCACGGTGCCCGAGGGTACCTCCATCATGCGCGCCTCCATGGAGGCCGGCATTCAGGTGCCGAAACTCTGCGCCACCGACATGGTCGATGCCTTCGGCTCCTGCCGGCTCTGTCTGATCGAGATCGACGGGCGTAACGGCACGCCGGCCTCCTGCACCACCCCTGTTGCTCCGGGCCTCGTCGTTCACACCCAAACGGCGCGGCTGAAGGACATCCGCAAGGGCGTGATGGAACTCTATATCTCCGACCACCCGCTCGATTGCCTGACCTGCGCGGCCAATGGCGATTGCGAGTTGCAGGACATGGCAGGTGCCGTCGGCCTGCGCGACGTGCGCTACGGCTACGAGGGCGACAACCACGTGAAGGCCCGTGACAGCGACGGCACCAACGCCCGCTGGATGCCGAAGGACGAATCCAACCCGTACTTCACCTACGACCCGTCCAAATGCATCGTCTGTTCGCGCTGCGTGCGGGCCTGCGAGGAGGTGCAGGGCACGTTCGCGCTAACGATCGAGGGCCGAGGCTTCGACAGCCGCGTCTCGCCCGGCCAGCACGAAGATTTTCTCTCCTCCGAATGCGTCTCCTGTGGCGCCTGCGTCCAGGCCTGTCCCACGGCGACGCTGACCGAGAAGTCGGTGATCGCGATCGGCCAGCCGGAGCATTCGGTCGTCACCACCTGCGCCTATTGCGGCGTCGGCTGTTCGTTCAAGGCGGAGATGCGGGGCGAAGAGCTGGTGCGAATGGTCCCCTGGAAGGACGGACAGGCCAATCGTGGCCACTCCTGCGTCAAGGGCCGCTTCGCCTATGGCTACTCGACGCACAAGGAACGCATCCTCAACCCGATGATCCGCGAGAAGGTGACGGACCCCTGGCGGGAGGTCAGCTGGGAAGAGGCGTTCGCCCACACGGCCGCCGAGTTCCGCCGCATCCAGTACCAGTACGGCCGCGAATCGATCGGCGGCATCACCTCCTCGCGCTGCACCAACGAGGAGACCTACCTCGTCCAGAAGCTGATCCGCGCCGGCTTCGGCAATAACAATGTCGATACCTGCGCCCGCGTCTGCCATTCGCCGACCGGCTACGGCCTCGGCCAGGCCTTCGGCACCTCGGCCGGCACGCAGAATTTCGATTCGGTCGAAAAGACCGATGTCGTCATCGTCATCGGCGCGAACCCCACCGACGGCCATCCCGTCTTCGGCTCGCGGCTGAAGAAGCGGTTGAGGCAGGGCGCCAAGCTGATCGTCATCGATCCTCGCCGCATCGATCTTGTCCGCTCGCCGCATGTGGAGGCTGCCTATCACCTGCCGCTGCGGCCGGGCACCAATGTCGCCGTCGTCACGGCGCTGGCGCATGTCATCGTCACCGAAGGCCTCTGCGACGAGGACTTCATCCGCACCCGTTGCGACTGGTCGGAGTTCGAGGACTGGGCCGGGTTCGTCTCGGAAGAGCGGCATAGCCCGGAAGCGACCGAAGCGCTGACCGGCGTGCCCTCGGAAGCCCTGCGCGGCGCGGCACGCCTGTTTGCCACAGGTGGCAATGGCTCGATCTACTACGGCCTCGGCGTGACCGAGCACAGCCAGGGCTCGACCACCGTCATGGCGATCGCCAATCTGGCTATGGCGACCGGTAATATCGGCCGCCCCGGCGTCGGCGTGAACCCGCTGCGCGGGCAGAACAACGTGCAGGGCTCCTGCGACATGGGCTCTTTCCCGCACGAACTGCCCGGCTATCGCCACGTCTCGGACGATGCGACACGCGACATCTTCGAAAAGCTCTGGGGCGTGACGCTCTCCGACGAGCCGGGCCTGCGCATTCCCAATATGCTGGATGCCGCCGTCGATGGCTCCTTCAAGGGGCTCTACATTCAGGGCGAAGACATTCTCCAGTCCGATCCGGATACCAAACACGTCGCGGCCGGCCTTGCCGCCATGGAATGCGTCGTCGTGCAGGACCTGTTCCTGAACGAGACGGCGAACTACGCCCACGTCTTCCTGCCGGGCTCGACCTTCCTTGAGAAGGACGGAACCTTCACCAATGCCGAGCGCCGCATCAACCGCGTCCGCAAGGTGATGACCCCGCGCAACGGCTATGCCGACTGGGAGGTGACGCAGAATCTCGCCCGCGCCATGGGCCTGACGTGGGATTATACACACCCGTCACAGGTCATGGACGAAATCGCTGCGACCACGCCGAGCTTTGCCAAGGTTTCCTACGCCTATCTGGAGGAAAAGGGCTCGGTGCAGTGGCCCTGCAACGAAAAGGCGCCCGAGGGCTCGCCGATCATGCATGTCGATGGCTTTGTGCGCGGCAAGGGCAAGTTCATCCGCACGGAATATGTGGCGACCGACGAGAAGACCGGCCCGCGCTTCCCGCTGCTTTTGACCACCGGCCGCATTCTCAGCCAGTACAATGTCGGCGCGCAGACGCGGCGCACCGAAAACGTCGTCTGGCACGAGGAGGACCGCCTGGAGATCCACCCGCACGATGCCGAACTGCGCGGCATTCGCGATGGCGACTGGGTGCGATTGGCGAGCCGCTCTGGCGAGACGACGCTGCGTTCGCTGATCACCGACCGCGTTGCGACCGGCGTCGTCTACACCACATTCCACCACCCGACGACACAGGCAAACGTCATCACCACGGACTTCTCCGACTGGGCGACCAACTGCCCGGAATACAAGGTCACCGCCGTGCAGATCTCGCCCTCGAACGGCCCGTCGGAATGGCAGACCGAATATGAGGACCAAGCCCGCCAGTCGCGCCGCATCGCCGCCAAGCTGGAGGCTGCGGAATGAGACCCGCGACGAACTGCAGGGCGGTGGACAGAGCGGGGATCGCACTTAGATGATGCCCATGACCCAATCCACCGCCACGCCCCTCGCCCGCACCGTGCCGCAGCTTTCCCGCCGCAACGGTCGCATCCGCCCGTCCACCCGCATCGTTCCCGAAGAAACGCCCGTCGCCTTCAGCTATGGCGGCTCCACCCATGCGGTGATGATGGCGACGCCCGCCGATTTCGAGGATTTCGCCACCGGCTTCAGCCTGACCGAAGGCATCGTCTCCGATCCCGCCGACATCGAAAGCATCGAGGCCGTGGAGACGCCGGAAGGCTACGACCTGCAGATTACCCTGCGCGACGCGCAACACGAGGCGCTGGTCACCCGCCGCCGGCACATGGCCGGACCCGTCGGCTGCGGTCTCTGCGGCATCGAATCGCTGGAGCAGGCCGTGCGTGAAACACCGTCGGTCTCCGCCTCCAGCCTTAGTCTGACGCCCAACGAGATCGCGCAGGCCGTCGCCATGCTCAACACCCGACAGCCGCTGCATGCCGAGACGCGCGCCGTCCACGGCGCCGGCTTCTACACGCCCGGCGAAGGACTGGTCGCCGTGCGCGAGGATGTCGGCCGGCACAATGCGCTCGACAAACTGGCCGGTGCCGCCGCCCGGCAAGGCTACAAAGGCGCCGAAGGTGCGGTGGTGGTGACGAGCCGGGTTTCGGTCGAGATGGTCCAGAAGACGGCCATACTCGGCAGTCCCTTCATCATCGCCATATCGGCCCCGACGGCGCTGGCCATCCGCACCGCCGAAAAGGCCGGCATGACGCTGGTGGCGCTGGTGCGCGGCGAGGAGTTCGAGGTCTTCACGCACGCCGACCGCATCGTCTACGCCGAGGAGAGGACGAGCCATGTCGCCTGACGCCGCGCAGAACACCCATCCGTCTTCCGAAGACGGCCCGCCGCACGGCACGAACGCGAAGCTCGTGCGCATGGCGAACCAGATCGCCACATTCTTCCGCTCGCAACCGCACGAAGACGGCCCGGCCGGCATCGCCATCCATATCAACAAGTTCTGGGAGCCCCGCATGCGCGGCGCCTTCTTCGCACTCATCGAAAAGGGAGACGCGGGTTTCGATCCCATGGTGATAACAGCAGCCCCGCTGATCAAGCGTCCGCATTCCAAAGAAGACGCCATCGGGCTTGGAGCGGATGCCGAACGCGGCGCCCCCGGCGGCAAAGGCACAGCGGCCGGCGAATCGCTGTCCGAGCCCAACATGCCCGAGACGACATAGACCGCGCACGCGCTTCGGGATCTTGCAGTGTGGAGGCTGCAAATCCTTCGATGCGCGCGTGACGACGCAGACCAACCGCCCGAGGAGGGGCGAAGAGGAGGAGGACGACCATGTCGGCAACGACGGAACCACTCGGCATTCCCGTGTCAGCGGGACTACTCGACCGGGAGCGCATCATCGCCAAGCCCGGCTTCAACCGCTGGCTCGTGCCGCCGGCAGCGCTTGCCATCCATCTCTGCATCGGCATGGCCTATGGCTTCAGCGTCTTCTGGCTGCCGTTGTCGAAGGCGATCGGCATTTCCGCTCCCGCGGCCTGCGCCGATCTCACGCTCGGCTCCGCCCTCTTCACCACCACCTGCGACTGGCGCGTCAGCGATCTCGGCTGGATCTACACCCTCTTCTTCGTGCTTCTCGGCTCATCCGCCGCGATTTGGGGCGGCTGGCTGGAAAAGGTCGGCCCGCGCAAGGCTGCGACCGTTTCCGCTTTCTGCTGGAGCGGCGGCATTCTGATCGCCGCCCTCGGCGTCGCGACGCACCAACTCTGGCTGATGTGGCTCGGCGCCGGCGTCATCGGCGGTATCGGGCTTGGCCTCGGCTATATCTCGCCCGTCTCCACTCTCATCAAATGGTTTCCGGACCGGCGCGGCATGGCGACAGGCATGGCGATCATGGGCTTTGGCGGCGGCGCCATGATCGGCGCACCGCTCGCCAATATCCTGATGACGCATTTCCGCTCCGATACCTCGGTCGGTGTCTGGCAGACCTTCGTCGTCATGGCGCTCGGCTATCTCGTCTTCATGCTCGCCGGCGCCTTCGGCTACCGCATCCCGCCCGCCGGCTGGCGTCCGGAAGGGTGGAGCCCGCCGGCCGCCAAGAGCACGATGATCACGACGCGGCATGTGCATCTGCGCGATGCGCACAAGACGAAGCAGTTCTGGCTGATCTGGGCTGTCCTCTGCCTCAACGTCTCTGCCGGCATCGGCGTCATCGGCATGGCCTCGCCCATGCTGCAGGAAATCTTCGCAGGCTCGCTCATCGGCGCACCGGGTGTCGCCTTCACCGACATGTCAAGAGAGCAACTGGCGGGCGTTGCGGCGATCGCGGCCGGCTTCACCGGGCTTCTCTCGCTGTTCAACATCGGCGGGCGCTTCTTCTGGGCCTCTCTCTCCGACAGAATAGGGCGCAAGAACACCTATTACTGCTTCTTCCTGATCGGCATCGTGCTCTACGCGCTTGCCCCCTGGGCGGCAGGTATTCAGAGCAAGCTATTCTTCGTCGGCATGCTCTGCATCATCCTGTCGATGTATGGCGGCGGCTTCGCCACCATTCCCGCCTACCTCGCCGATATCTTCGGCACGCAGTTCGTGGGCGCCATCCACGGCCGGCTGTTGACGGCCTGGGCGACGGCCGGCATCATCGGCCCGGTCGTGGTCAACTACATCCGCGAGGCGCAGATCGCCGCCGGCCTACCGCGAGATCAGGTCTACAACACCACCATGTACATTCTCGCCGGAATGCTGGCGCTCGGCCTCGTTGCCAATGCCTTCGTGCGGCCGCTGGCCGACAAGTGGTTCATGAAGGATGCGGAGGTCGCAGCGCTTCAGGCAAAGTCCGCCGCCGTAAACGCTGGCCCGTCCGGCTCATTCGGTATCGATCGCGGCGGGCTCGATGCCAAGGCGCTCCTCGCCTGGGCCTGCGTCGGCTTGCCCCTCGCATGGGGCGTCTGGGTCACGGTGAAGGCGAGCCTCGCGCTCTTCGGCTGAACGCGAAAAGCCCTTCGCGCGGGTTTGCGCGAAGGGCTTTCATATCCGACATGACGAAACGTTGATCAGTAGCTCGGTGCGAGCAGGGCCGGAGCGATCGTCGTGTTCAAAAGCTGCTGCAGGAAGAACAGGATGACCAGCACCACCAGCGGCGACAGGTCGACGCCGCCCATGTTCGGCAGGATCCGGCGGATCGGGCGGTAGAGCGGCTCCGTCAGCTGGTAGAGCGAGCGGCCGATCATGCTGATCGCCTGATTGTTCGTATTGATGATGTTGAAGGCATACAGCCAGGAAAAGATCGCCGAGGCGATGATCAGAAACCAGGCGATATTGATGATGAAGTTCAGTGTTGCGATGACGGCGAGCATGCCGGGCCTCCGGTTCCTGGACCGCCGTGCGCCATCGGCGATGGGCGACCGTCGTTCCAACATTCATGGCTGCACAGCATTTTCCCCGCGACCCGATTCCGGGAGCGCGGCATTGTGCAGGTGTTGACTGACATGTAGACACTGGCAGCGAAAGCGGCAACCCTGCGTCGCGCGCGGTGTGGCAACATGTTTAAGACGGCGCAACGGCCGGCGCCCCCAGCGAACGGCCCGATGCAACCAAGGCCGGGAAAGACCAGTTCATGTCCATCGTCGAAACCGGAGACCGCTACGCCGCCTTTCGGCATGTCGGGTACCGCCGCTACTTCTTCGCCCGGTTCCTCGCCTATTTCGCCATCCAGATCGTCAGCGTCTCCGTCGGCTGGCAGATCTACGACCTGACGCGCGATCCGTTCGACCTCGGGCTCATCGGCCTTTTCCAGTTCCTGCCGTCACTGGTGCTGATCCTCGTCACCGGCTCGGTCGCCGACCGCTACAACAGGCGCATGATCATGGGCATCTGCATGGGCGTGAGCACGCTCTGCGCGGCGGCCCTTCTCGCCCTCACCCTCACCGGTACCTTCACCCTCTGGCCGGTCTACACCATCCTCGTCGTCTTCGGCATCGAGCGAGCCTTCCTAGCGCCAGCCTCGCAGTCGCTTGCGCCCAATCTCGTGCCCGAGCGGGATCTGGCCAACGCGATCGCCTGGAATTCCACCTCCTGGCAGACGGCGATGATCGTCGGCCCCGTCGTCGGCGGCCTTATCTATGCGCTGGGGCCGGCCGTTCCCTACAGCGTCGCCGTGCTGTTCTTCGCCGCCAGCGTCGTCATGGTCTATGCCATACCTAAGCCCGCGCAGAAAAACAGCCAGACAGCCCAAAGCTGGCAGGCCATCACCGCCGGTTTTCGCTATATCAAGGCGGAGAAAATCGTGCTCGGCGCGATCTCGCTCGATCTCTTCGCCGTTCTCCTCGGCGGCGCCATCGCGCTCATGCCGGTCTTCGCCCGCGATATCCTCGATCTCGGGCCTTGGGGTCTCGGCCTCCTGCGCGCGGCCCCGGGCGTCGGCGCGGTTGGCATGGCCATGTGGCTCGCCGCCCATCCGATCCGCCATCGCGCCGGCGTGCTGATGTTCGTGGGCGTCGCGCTCTTCGGCCTCGCCACCGTCGTCTTCGGCCTGTCCGCCACGCCGTGGATCTCGATCGTGGCGCTCGTCATCATGGGCGCCTCCGATATGATCTCGGTCTATGTGCGGGAAACGCTGATCACGCTCTGGACGCCGGACGAGCTGCGCGGCCGCGTCAACGCCGTCAACATGGTCTTCGTCGGCGCGTCGAACGAGCTGGGAGAATTCCGGGCCGGCATGATGGCATCCGCCTTCGGCGCGGTCCCGGCCGTCGTCATCGGCGGCGCCGGCACACTGGTCGTGGCTGTCCTCTGGTCCTTGGGCTTCTCGCAGCTCCGCCGGATCGACGCGCTGGATGCGCCCGAGACGAAGCGATAAGACGCTTTGCGGATGACGGAGGGCGAACCCGTCAGTGCTCCGCCGTCTCCACGATGTCGGATTTCGCCGCGGCTTCCTGACGCTTCATGATGCGGTCGCGGCCGGAAACGCCGAGCAGGTCTGCGATCCGCCAGATCACGTGATCTTCCATCTCGCTGCGCTCACCATCGACATAGACGATCTCCCACAGCATGCCGACGAGATCGATCCGCTGCTCTTCGCTGAAGTGCCGCTTGATATCGGAGGTGAAGCGGAAGAAATCGATCGCCTCGCTCTCGGCATCCTCGCCGGCAGCGATCAGCGCATCGAGCGCCGCATCGTCTAGCGTGTAGTGCTCCTTGATCATCGAGCGGACCTTGCGACGCTCGATATCGTCGGCGTGCCCGTCGGCCTCCATCACCTGGATGCAGAGCGCGACGATGGCGATACGCGGATCGCCAGCCTCGATCGGGTTCGGGTGCTCGGCACCGGTGAGACTGTCGATGAAAGTGCGGATACGATCAAACATGGGGTGCGCGGCGCTCACGGGAAGAGGGTCGTTGATGCCGACAGGAAAGACGAGGCTGAAAGCCGGGTCCAGCCCTATTCACGCCGCAAACGCGGAAAGGGGCCCCGCAGGGCCCCCGAACCATCAGAAAAGTTTGAATGTCGTCTTTTCTGCAACTCTATCCGTGCGCACGCCGGGATCATCCGGCGGCCGGCCGAAGAACGGCTCGACCGGCGCTTCCGCAGGCTTCGCCGCAGAGGTGGGACCAGAGACTGGCTGAGCCGGAACCTTGGCTGCCACCGCACCCTCGTCCTTCTTGACCGGCTCCTTGCGCGTCGCCTCTTCAGGTTGCGTGACAACGACGGAACGCGCCGGCTCAATGGGCTCGTGAACGATGACCGATTCGGTCGGAACGGGAACGGCAATCGCCGCCGTCCGCTCCACCGTCTCAACGGGCGCTTCCGGTACGGTCACGACGGCTTCCGGCTCGATCCGGTCCGGGGCGGCAACAGGTGTCGCAACCGGCGGCAGGCTGCGAATGGCGGCTTCGCCACGGCTGACGCCACCGTCCTCAAGTGGTCCGTCGATGGTATTGACGGGCATTTTCCACTCGAACGCATCCAGGCGTCCGCTGACCGGCGAAACCGGCAGCCACTCCTGCGACACGACGCCGTCGGCAATCCAGGCCGCATCG
The DNA here is from genome assembly GCF_011603255.1 of Ferranicluibacter rubi. GTDB lineage: Bacteria > Pseudomonadota > Alphaproteobacteria > Rhizobiales > Rhizobiaceae > Ferranicluibacter > Ferranicluibacter rubi. Next base: position 137,974 of record NZ_JAANCM010000004.1, read on the forward strand.
CGCGGGCTCTTCAGCGCCTGGTTCATCCAGTGACGGATACGTCCGTCGTCGCCGGTATCGGCTTCCTCGATATCGGCGAGCAGCAGGAAGACGCTTTCGGTCGGCGCGATACGGGCGGCCGCTTCCGCCATGGAGCGAGCCAGCGCCAGTTCGCGGGCTTCCAGCGCGCTTTCCGCAACCGCCATCAGCGAGATGGCATTGTTCGGCTTCCACGCCTCCAGCTTGCGGGCACGCTTCAGCCGATCGACGGCCGAATCGCCACTCCGCGCCCTAACATAGGCCTTGGCGACCTCGGGATGCGGCGCCTGCTTCCACAGCTTTTCAAGAACGGAGGCAGCTTTCCGCAGGTTGTCTTCGCGAAACAGCGCTTTAGCGGCGATCAGGCCGGCCGGCACGAGGGTAGCGTCGAGCTTGAGCGCCGCCAGCGCATCGTCGCGTGCGGCCTTCGGGTCTGCATCGAGCTTTTCGCGCGCACGGGCGGTCAAAAGTACCGCCTTCTTGCGGTCGGCTTCCTTGCGGTCGATGACATGGCTGGTGCGGCTCTGGTCGAGCAGATGTACGGCCTCGTCCCAGCGGCCCGCCTGGCTGCGCTCGTCGAGCGTTGCTAAGGTCGCCCAGGCGAGATGCGGCGCCTTGTCGGCGGCGCGCTCGGCATATTGACGGGCCGCTTCATTGGCGCCCAGGCGCTTGGCTTCGAGATAGAGCCCGCGCAGGCCGAGCTCGCGCGTTTCCGGGTCTTCGGCCATCCGCTCGAATTTCCGCCGGGCATCGTCATGCTTGCCCTCGATCAGCGCCGTCTGCGCTTCGAGAAGATGGATCAGTGGTTCCTGATCGGCCGACAACAGCCCGCGCGTGCGCGCCGTCATCTTGCGCGCGAGGATTGCATCGCCGGCACCGGCTGCAATCAGCCCGGTCGAGAGCGCCTGATAGCCGCGGTCGCGCTTGCGAACACGGAAATACCGGGCGATCGAGTGTGGCGAGAACCAGATGACGCGGACAAGCCAGACCACGAGCAGAATGGCCGCGATGAGCGCGACGAGAAGCGTGGCGCCGACCATCAGGCTGGTCTCGATGCGCTGGCCCATCCAGATCAGCGAGAGTTCGCCCGGCCGATCGGCAAGCCATGAGAAGCCTGCGCCGAGCGCAAGGACGATCAGGAAGAAGATGAGAATACGGATCAAATCGGCTCTCCTCAGCCCTGTTTGGCGGGTATGGAGCCTGAAGCGGCTCCGGCCACGGCGGCGTCGATCAGGCCTTCGACCTTGATGCGTTCATCGAGCTTCGTGCGGAATTCAGCTCCGGCATCCTTGGCAGGCTGCGGCAGGCCATCCCATTCGAGACTCGCGCCCTTCAGGTCGCCGTTCGTCAGACGATCTTCGATCCGGGCGACGACGGCTTCCGGGCCCGTGCCCTCGACGCTGCCGACGGGGCGAACGCGCACGGCGGAAGCGGCGCTATCCACCAAGCGCGAGAAGATGCCCTGATTCGGGTCGGCCCCACGAATGGCCGCGAGCATCGCATCGGCCGTATCGGGGAAGGTGCGCGTCAGGTCTGCGCGCGACGAGACGCCGCGCGGCGCGACGTCGGCCAGACCGGCGATGGCGGGATCATCCGGCGAAATGCTCTTGAGAGCGTCGAGCTCGGCCAGAAACGGCCCACCCCTGTCGATCGACGTCTTCAGCGCCGTCACAGCGATGGCGCGGGCAAGCTGGACATCGCTTGCCGGCTCCTCAAGCTTCTTCTCCGCTTCCTCGATGCGTGTCGAAAGCTCAGACGTCGCCGTCTCAGCCGCTCGGCTCTGGTCGGCGAGACCGGATTTCACGGTTGCAAGCTCTTGCGTCAGGCTCTCGATCTGCGCCTTCAGAGTGTCGGCACCGGACGCCTCGCCGGTCGCACCGACGCTCTGCTCGACTGCGGCGAGCCGCTGCTCCAGCCCCTCGCCACCGGATGAACCTGCTGCCGAAACCTGTGCCTTCAATGCATCGACCTCGGCGCCGAGATCGCGTCCCGAATCGGCAGTCCCGGACGATGAAGGGCCGATCGAGGGTACGATCCCGGCATATTGCAGCACGCCGGCACCGGCGAGGGCTATCAGGCCACCAAGAATGCCGGCCGCCAGTGCACCGGAGCGCGATGGGCTTGCAGCCTGCGAAGAATGGGTCGGCTGCGTCGGCGGAACGGAGGCCGCATCAGGGCGCGCTGAGGATGCAGGCTCCTCGGCAAAAACCGCAGCAGCCGCTTCGGCGCGCGCCTCATCTTCGGCTTCGGTCTGCCGGCTCTTTTCGTGAAACGTCTCGGTCGGGGCCTCGCCACCGGCGTGAATGCTCTCGGCAGGATCACGCGCGGCAAAGGCGATCTCTGCGTCTCTCACGACCGCGTCATCGGACGAGACCGGCTCCGCCGTATCTCGGCGAGCGTCCACGTCCTCCGGGCGCGTCGCATCCGACGCATCCGGCGTGGCATGCAGATCGATCGTTAGCGGCTCCTGATCGGGCTTGGTGCGGCGCGGCGGGTTCTCCGGATCCATGCTCTCTTCTCTATGCGTGAGGTCAACAGCATAAACCTAGACACCGACCCCGGCGAGGGAAAGGCCCCACCGGTCGATTTGCGCGATTCAGGCGTCGATGAGAGCGAGCAATGCATCCTCGTCCGGGCGCACCGCGATCTCCACATGGCGACATCCGGGCGGTACGGCGTCGGCAATCCGGGGGCCGAGACAGAGGATCCGCACGCTGTCGGCCAGCATCGCCGGGGCGATCTCGGAAAAGAACTGTCGGGCCGCTTCTCGCGAGTAGAACAGCACCGCTTCCGGGTGAAAAGCCTTTACGCGCGCGGAAAACTCGCCCGGCGCCCGCACGACCGGCCGCATGCGATAGACGAGACGAACCTGCAGCGGCACGCCGGCAACCGTCATGCGCGTTTCCAGCTCCGGCAACCGCGGCGTGCCTGCGAGATAGAGAAGAATGCCCGTTTGCGTGCCGCGATCACGCAGGATCAATTCCGCGAGGCCCGTCGCATCGCCGGGACCGACCCGCACGTGGGAAAAGCCCAGATCAACCGCCGCCTCCGCCGTCGCAGCCCCCACGCAGTAGACAGGCAGGGATGTAAGCGAAGACAGCGCGTCCGGGGAATGGCGCAATGCCCGAAACGCCTCGGCGCTGGTGGCGACAACGCCCGATGTGGCAAGCGCCGTCGCCCGGATCGGCAGATGCTCCGCTTCGCTCAGCGGCAGGAGCAGCGTTTCATGGCCGGCAAGCGCCAGCCGTCGGAGCGTGTTGTCCGCTGTGGTTTCCGGGCGCGTGACGAGGACGCGCACGCGCTCAAACCCAGCTTGAGAAGAAGCCGGGCGCTGCATCGGCCCGAATGTCTTCGCCCGCCTGCGTCCCGATCTTTACCGCATCGACCGCCCGCCCCTCGGCGAAAACCCGGTGATGCTGCGTCCCGTCCGGCGTCAGGATCATCCCGGAGAACGAGATCTGCTCCCCGTCGGAAATCGCATAGCCGGCTATAGGCGTGCGACAGGATCCGTCGAGCGTATTGAGAAAAGCCCGCTCGCAGGTCACGGCCTCGTGCGTTCTCGGATCGTCAATGGCTGAGAGGAGATCGTTGATGGCAGTGTCGCCGATGCGGCTTTCCACAGCGATGGCACCCTGCGCGGGTGCCGGCGGAAAATAGGTGGGATCGAGGATCTCGGTGGCGACGCCTTCCAGATTCAGCCGCTTCAGCCCGGCAAGCGCGAGCAGCGTGCCATCCACCTGGCCCTCGGCCAACTTGCGCAGCCGGGTCTCCACGAGACCGCGATAGACGATGACGTTGATATCGGGCCGCAGCCTGCGGATCAGCGCCTGCCGACGCAGCGAAGCCGAGCCGACCGTCGCCCCTTCCGGCAGGGCAAGGAGCGTCGGCGCGGTACCGCCGATGAAGGCATCGCGGGCATCCTCGCGTGGCAGGAAGGCGGAGAGGAACAGACCGTCCGGCAGGCGCGTCGCCATGTCCTTTGCCGAATGAACGGCGAAATCGAGCGTGCCCGCCAGAAGCTGGTCTTCCAGCTCCTGGGTGAAGAGGCCCTTGCCGCCGATTTCGGACAGTGCGCGATCGGTGATCCGGTCGCCCGCCGTCGACAGCGGGACGATCTCGAACATCTCCTCCGGCAGGCCATGCGCCAGCATCAGCCGGTCGCGCGTCTCATGGGCCTGAGCCAGCGCCAGCCGGCTGCCGCGCGTGCCGATCCGGAAAGGTTTCGTTTGCATCCGCTACGATCCGTTGTTACCGGAGGTCCGTGTATCCCCCTTTATTCCCGACCGCAATCTTCGAGTAACCCGCCCATGAACCGGCCCCTGCGTATTCTCGGCATCGAGACGAGCTGCGACGAAACCGCCGCTTCCGTCGTGCTGCGCGAAACGGACGGACGCGGTGAAATCCTTTCAGACGTAGTGCTGAGCCAACTCGAAGAGCACAGCGCCTACGGCGGCGTGGTGCCGGAAATTGCGGCCCGCGCGCATGTCGAGGCACTGGATACGCTGATTGCCGAAGCGCTCGCCCGCGCGCAAATGTCGCTGTCGCAGGTCGATGCGATCGCCGCAACGAGCGGTCCGGGCCTCATCGGCGGACTGATCGTCGGCCTCATGACCGGCAAGGCGATGGCGCGCGCCGCGGGCAAGCCGCTCTATGCCATCAACCATCTCGAAGGCCATGCGCTGACCGCGCGCCTGACGCACGGTCTCGCGTTCCCCTATCTGATGCTGCTGGTATCCGGCGGCCATACCCAGCTGGTGCTGGTGCGCGGCATCGGCGACTACGAGCGCTGGGGCACGACCATCGACGATGCGCTGGGCGAGGCCTTCGACAAGACGGCAAAGCTTCTGGGCCTGCCCTATCCCGGCGGCCCGGCAGTGGAACGCGCCGCCCGCAGCGGCAATCCCGAACGCTTCACCTTTCCCCGCCCGCTCGTCGGCGAAGCCCGGCTGGACTTCTCCTTTTCGGGCCTGAAGACCGCGGTGCGGCAAGCGGCGCAAGCAATCGCTCCGGTCGGCGAGCAGGATATCGCCGACATCTGCGCCTCCTTCCAGCATGCGGTGTCACGCACGCTGAAGGACCGGATCGGCCGCGGCCTCCAGCGCTTCCGCGAAACCTACCCGGATGTCGGCAGGCCCTCGCTCGTCGTTGCCGGCGGCGTTGCCGCCAACCAGGCCCTGCGCGTGACGCTCGACAGCCTCTGCGACAAGAACGGCTTCGATTTCGTCGCGCCGCCGCTCCACCTCTGCACCGACAATGCTGCCATGATCGCCTGGGCAGGCGCCGAACGCATCGCCGCAGGCCTGCCCGCCGACGATCTCTCCGTTTCGCCCCGCGCGCGCTGGCCACTCGACGGGAACGCCGAAACCCTGCTCGGCTTCGGCAAGCGGGGCGCCAAGGCATGAGCGAGGCGAACACTCCCGCGACCGACAAGGTTGCCGTCGTCGGCGCCGGCGCCTTCGGAACAGCGCTTGCTACCGTCATCGCCCGCACCGGCCGATCAGAGGTGACCCTCATCGCCCGCAAAAGGGACGTCGCCGACGCGATCCTCTCCCGCCGCCGGCACGAGGACGCACTGCCCGGCATCGATCTGGCCGAAAGCCTTCTCGCCACCGCAGACCCGGCCTCTGTTTCCACCGCCGGCATCGTTCTCTTCGCCATGCCGTCGCAGGCGCAGCGCGAGGCCGCGCAAGCGCTCCGGCCGTATCTCGCGCCCGGCGCCGACATCGTTATCTGTGCCAAGGGGCTGGAACGCGGCACCGGCCGGCTGCTGACGGACGTCGTCGCCGAGGAACTGCGCGACCTCGAGGTTTCCGTCCTCTCCGGCCCCGGCTTTGCCGCCGATATCGCCACCGGCCTGCCGACCGCCATGGTCATCGCATCCGCTTCTGCGGAGCGCGCCGCACGGCTCGCAACCGCCCTGTCCGGCCCCACCTTCCGCCTCTACCCCTCCGCAGATCGAACGGGTGTACAACTCGGCGGCGCACTGAAGAACGTGCTGGCCATCGCCTGCGGCATCGTCGAGGGCGCAGGCCTTGGCGAATCCGCCCGCGCCGCCATGATCGCCCGCGGCCTTGCCGAACTCTCGCGCTACGTCGCGGCCTGCGGCGGCCGGGGCGACACGGTTCGCGGCCTCTCCGGGCTCGGCGATCTCGTTCTCACCGCCACCAGCCACCAGTCGCGCAACCTGCGCTATGGCATCGCGCTTGGTCGCGAGCGCCGCGCGGCCCAGCCGACCGTCGATCTCGTCGAAGGCGCGCTTGCAGCTTCTGTCGCGGCCGCGGAGGCCCGACGCCTCGGCCTCGACATGCCGCTGACCTTCGCCGTCGCCGCCATGATCGACGGGACCATCGACGTGGAAACGGCACTCGAACAGCTCATGTCCCGCCCCATCACTCAAGAATAGCTTCGGAAAGGCACGACCATGCTCTTTGCAGCCCTTTGCACCGACAACCACGGCGCACTCCAGATCCGCCTCGACACGCGGCCGACCCACGTCGCCTATCTCGACGACCTGAATGCCCGCGGTATCCTGAAAGTCGCTGGCCCCTTCCTGGGCGACGACGGCAAGCCGAACGGCAGCCTCGTCATCATCGAGGCGGAAACGAAGGAAGCGGCGACCGCGATCTTCGCAGAAGACCCCTACGCCAAGGCCGGCCTTTTCGCCTCCGTCGAGGTCAAGGCCTGGAACTGGGTCTTCAACAAGCCGGAGTGACGTGCGATGGCCTACTGGCTCTGGAAATCCGAACCGTTCAAATGGTCCTGGGCCATGCAGAAGGATGCCGGCGAAGCCGGCACCGAATGGACCGGCGTGCGCAACTATCTCGCCCGCAACAACATGCGGGCCATGAAGATCGGCGACAAGGGCTTCTTCTACCACTCCAACGAAGGTCTTGAGATCGTGGGTATCGCCGAGGTCTGTGCCCTCTCGCATCCGGACTCGACGGCAGAGGGCGACGCCCGCTGGGACTGCGTCGACATCCGCGCCGTCAGCGACATGCCGAAGCCCGTTACGCTGAAAGACGTGAAGGCCAGCGAGCGGCTGAAGGACATGCAGCTCGTCACCTCCATGCGCCTGTCCGTTCAGGCCGTGACGGAAGAAGAATGGCGCGAAGTCTGCCGCATGGGCGGCCTCGACCATCCGCCGGAATCGCCCCCCGCGTGAAGACCCCCGCGTGAAGACGGACCCCGAACGCTTCATCCGCGAGAACACGAGCGTCCTCGCTCCCCCGCATGTTCCCGAGGTGCGGCTGTTTCTGGCGAGCGAGGCGCACGACCTCTGGCTGAAGACGGAAGACGAACTCGACGCCATCGGCCTGCCGCCGCCCTTCTGGGCCTTTGCCTGGGCCGGGGGACAGGGCCTTGCCCGCTATGTGCTCGATCACCCGGAGATCGTCGAGGGCCGCACAATCGTCGATTTTGCCTCCGGCTCCGGGCTGGTGGCGATCGCCGCCATAAAGGCCGGCGCGGCATCGGTCCTGGCATTGGATACCGATCCTTGGACGGGAACCGCGATCGCGCTCAATGCGCAGCTGAACGATGTTGTCATCATGCACGAGAACGCGGATCGGATCGGCCAGCCCATCGCATACGACGTCTTCCTTGCCGGTGACGTCTTCTACGACAAGGCCTTTACCGACAGGTTGATACCCTGGTTCGAGGATCTGGTTGCAAGCGGCATCGAGGTCATCGTCGGTGATCCCGGCCGCGCCTATTGTCCCCGCGACCGCATGGAGCCGCTTGCGACCTATGAAGTTCCGGTAACGCGGGCACTCGAAGACAGCGAGGTCAAGAAGACCACCGTCTGGCGGTTCCGCTAGATCGCCACGAACCGGCTCGGCATTGCCGCCTCAGCGCCCGCGAATGACGCAGACACCCGCCTCGAAGCTGCAGGCGGTGTCGTTGCGGCGAGCCGCACCGCGATCGACCGTGATGACCCGGCTGCGTGTTTCCGGCGCGACATACCGTTCGACGGCGCCGTAGCCGATATCCTCGTCGTAGTTCGTGATGCTAAAATAACTGCCGGCGCCGCTGCGATACCAGCCATTCGCATTGCCGGAATATCGCCCGGACCCGACGATGACGGCGGCTGGGGCGCGCCAGCTGCGGCGATATCCCGTCGCATCCTCCCGCACACGATATCGGCGCTCGCCATCGAAAGTGCCGCGCACGACGCGATAATCCGGCACCGCTTGCCGATCGCCCTGAAGGCGTACGCCGGATCTCTGTTCGCGCTGGTCCTGCTGCGCGGGATCGTACAGTCCGCGATATCCCTCGTCCCTCGCTTCGGCATGTCCGAACGCCGACAAGACAAGGGCAAACGCGACCGCGACCGCGACCGATCGCAGGGAAATGTCCCGAACCATGATGAACCTCCGACGGATCTTAACAAAACGTTAAGAGCAATCTGGAGCAGGTCGCCGTGAAAGTCAGGCGGTTGCATTGGATTTCGCTGGATATGCTTAATCGTTAAAATGCCGTTTAACGGTCGTTCCGATAAACCTCCGTCTCTAATCGATTAATTTTCTTTCGCACCGCAAACAGGCTTGTGAAGACCCCTGCCGAAGATTAAAGCTCGCCACAACTGAATGCTGCGCAATCCCTGCGCAAACCGGATATAAAAAGTCTAGTTTTTGGACGATTGACCGGTCGTTCCGTGAGGTTCAGATGACGAATGTCACCAAAAGCCGGCCGCTTTCGCCGCATCTTCAAATCTACAAACTCATTCCGACCATGCTCATGTCGATTGTGCACCGCATCACCGGCGCGGCACTCTACTTCGGCACGGTTCTGGTCGCATGGTGGTTGATCGCAGCGGCCAGCGGCCCGGCCTATTACGATTGGGCCAGCTGGTTCTTCGGCACCATCATCGGCCAGGTCATCCTGTTCGGCTACACCTGGGCATTGATCCACCACATGTTCGGCGGCCTGCGCCACTTCATGTGGGATATGGGCTATGGTTACGAGAAGGAATTCTCGACCAAGCTCGCCATCGCCAGTGCCATCGGCTCCATCACTGTGACGCTCCTTCTTTGGATCGTCGGCTTTATCGTTCGCTGAGGGCTCCGATCATGGATATGCGCACACCACTCGGCAAGGTCCGCGGTCTCGGTTCGGCCAAGGAAGGCACGGACCACTTCTGGCGCCAGCGCCTGACGGCCGTCGCCAACGTGCCCCTTCTGATCTTCTTCGTCGTCTTCATCATGACCTATGCCGGCGCGCCGCATGCAGACGTGGTCGCAGCGCTCGCCAATCCGTTCGTCGCGGTGGTCATGGCCCTTGTTGTCATCTCTGCCCTGACCCACATGCGGATCGGCATGCAGGTGATCGTCGAGGACTACGTTCACGCCGAAGGCATCAAGATCGTCCTTCTCATGCTCAATACATTCTTCGCGATCGCGGTTGGCGGGCTCTGTCTTTTCGCCATCCTGAAGCTCGCCTTTGCAGGATAAAACCATGGCATCGACCGAAGCACCGTCCGTCAACGGCCCGACTTCCATCAACGGTAAGGCCTACCAGTATGTCGACCATTCCTACGACGTCATCGTCGTAGGCGCTGGCGGCGCCGGATTGCGCGCCACGCTCGGCATGGCCGAGCAGGGTTTCAAGACGGCCTGCATCACCAAGGTCTTCCCGACACGTTCCCATACGGTCGCAGCCCAGGGCGGCATCGCCGCCTCGCTGCAGAACATGACGCCGGACAGCTGGCAGTGGCACCTGTATGACACCGTCAAGGGCTCCGACTGGCTCGGCGACGTCGATGCCATGCAGTATCTCGCCATGGAAGCGCCAAAGGCGGTCTATGAGCTCGAGCATTACGGCGTGCCCTTCTCGCGCAATGCCGAAGGCAAGATCTACCAGCGCCCGTTCGGCGGCCACATGCAGAATTACGGCGAAGGCCCACCGGTGCAGCGCACCTGTGCTGCGGCCGACCGGACCGGCCACGCCATTCTGCACACGCTCTACGGCCAGTCGCTGAAGCACAATGCCGAATTCTTCATCGAGTATTTCGCGCTCGACCTGATCATGTCGGACGACGGCAGCCGCTGCACCGGCGTCGTCGCCTGGTGCCTGGATGACGGCACGATCCACCGCTTCTCGGCCAAGATGGTCGTGCTGGCGACCGGCGGCTATGGTCGCGCCTATTTCTCCGCCACCTCGGCCCACACCTGCACGGGCGATGGCGGCGGCATGATCGCGCGCGCCGGCCTGCCGCTGCAGGACATGGAGTTCGTTCAGTTCCACCCGACCGGCATCTATGGTGCCGGCTGCCTGATCACCGAGGGTGCACGCGGCGAAGGCGGTTACCTCGTCAACTCTGAAGGCGAGCGCTTCATGGAGCGCTATGCACCGTCTGCCAAGGACCTTGCCTCGCGCGACGTCGTCTCGCGCTGCATGACGCTGGAAATTCGCGAAGGCCGCGGCGTCGGCAAGGCGAAGGACCACATCTTCCTGCATCTCGACCATCTCGATCCCGCCGTTCTCAACGAGCGCCTGCCGGGGATTTCCGAGAGCGCCAAGATCTTTGCCGGCGTCGATGTGACGCGCGAGCCGATCCCGGTCCTGCCGACCGTGCACTACAACATGGGCGGCATTCCCACCAATTACTGGGGCGAAGTGCTGAATGCCGACGGCAAAAATCCGGAACGCATCATCCCCGGCCTGATGGCCGTCGGTGAAGCCGGCTGCGCTTCGGTGCACGGCGCGAACCGCCTCGGCTCCAACTCGCTGATCGATCTCGTGGTCTTCGGCCGCGCCGCCGCCATTCGCGCCGGCGAGGTCATCGACCGCGCGAGCCCGATCCCGGCGCTGAACACCGCCGCCTGCGACAAGATCGTCGGCCGTCTCGACACGCTGCGCTATGCCAGCGGGGGAACACCGACGTCGGTTCTGCGCGAAAAGATGCAGCGCACGATGCAGGAAGACGCCGCCGTGTTCCGCACGCAGGAATCGCTCGAAAACGGCTGTAAGCGCATGAGCGCCATCTGGTCGGAAATGTCGGACATCAAGGTCACCGACCGCTCGATGATCTGGAACTCGGACCTGGTGGAAACGCTGGAACTCGAAAACCTGATGGCCAACGCCATCACCACGGTCGTCGGCGCGGAAGCCCGCAAGGAAAGCCGCGGCAGCCACGCACGCGAGGACTACACCTCCGGTCCGTTCGCCGGCCGCGACGACGTCAACTGGCGTAAGCACACGCTGGCCTGGGTCAATGAGGCCGGCGACGTCAAGCTCGACTATCGCCCGGTTCACACCGAATTGCTCGCGGAAGGCATCGATCCCTACAAGATCGAGCCCAAAGCGCGTGTCTACTGACGGAAGCCCGGTCAAGGAAAACAGATATGGTTGAACTTGCACTTCCCAAGAACTCGCAGATGACCGAGGGCAAGGTGTGGCCGAAGCCCGCCGGCGCGACGAACACCCGCGAATTCCGCGTCTATCGCTGGAGCCCCGACGACGGCAAGAACCCGTCGATCGACACCTTCTTCATCGATGTCGACGATTGCGGCCCGATGGTTCTCGATGCCCTGCTCTACATCAAGAACAAGATCGACCCGACGCTGACGCTGCGCCGCTCCTGTCGCGAGGGGATCTGCGGATCCTGCGCCATGAACATCGACGGCACCAACACGCTAGCTTGCACCAAGGGCATGGACGACGTGAAGGGCACGGTAAAGGTCTATCCCCTGCCGCATATGCCCGTGGTCAAAGACCTCGTGCCGGACCTCACCAACTTCTACGCCCAGCACCGCTCGATCGAGCCCTGGCTGAAGACGGTTTCGCCGGCTCCCGCCAAGGAGTGGAAGCAGAGCCATGACGATCGCGCCAAGCTCGACGGTCTCTACGAGTGCATTCTCTGCGCCTGCTGCTCGGCATCCTGCCCGAGCTACTGGTGGAACGGCGATCGCTATCTCGGCCCGGCCGTCCTGCTTCAGGCCTATCGCTGGCTGATCGACAGCCGCGACGAAGCCAAGGGCGAGCGTCTGGACAATCTGGAAGATCCCTTCCGCCTCTATCGCTGCCACACCATCATGAATTGCGCTCAGACCTGTCCCAAGGGCCTCAACCCGGCCAAGGCGATCGGCGAGATCAAGAAGATGATGGTCGAACGCCGCGTCTAGAAGGCGATTTTACGAGAGGAAACGCGGATCGGCGTTTCCTGTACGCCACAGGGCTGTAGGAAAGGACGTTTTTCAACAGCCTTAAAGGTCGATTAACCTTAATCCGGCCTATATCTGTCTCGAACGTTCATTTTTCATACGAGACGACCGGGAGTTCGAAATGCGGGCATATCATGTTGCGGCGGGTCTGGTGGCGGTGCTGGCCCTTTCGGGATGCCAGCGCACGTCGGTGGGCGCTTTCGATCAGCGTGACATGGGTGGGCCTGCCCCCCTGCAGGCGCAGCCCGTTCCCTCCGTTTCCGGCGGCGCCCTGCCGCCTCCGACGAGCGGCGACACCTCCCAATTTCCGGCAGCGCCCGTCAACCAGACGGCGGCCCTCGGCGGCGCGCAGGTTCCCCCCGGGGCTTCGGCAGCACCCGCAGCCTCGCTGGACGTCACCAAGGAATCCATGGTCGGCAACTGGCGCGTCGCCAATGGCGGCAGCTCCTGCGATATGTTCCTGACGCTGACCAATCTCGGCTCCGGCTCGCGCGGCGGAACCCGCGGTTGCGCCGGTGAGCTGACGCAGATGGGCTCCTGGGAAGTGGCCGGCAAGCAGGTCGTCCTCAAGGACCGCAGCGGCAACGCGCTCGCCCGTCTCTACAAGACGGCTGATTCCCGCTACGACGGCCAAACCAATGGCGGCCAGCCCGTCAGCCTGAGCCGCTGATCCCCGAGCGATCGAAGCCGAGATCTACAGCGCCGGGCCCTTGCCGGGCTTCTTCTTCTGATGGCCAGGAAGGCTGCGCGTGCCAAACGCCGAGAACACCATCTCCAGACGCCTCGAGGTCCGCATCGCCAGCGGCGACATGCGCCGCGATCCGGCCCAGCTTGCCATTGCCACCCGCCTCGACCGCCTGTCCACAGACCTGGCCGCCAGCCGCGCCAACCGCAAGTCGAATGCGCTCGGCTGGCTCTTCGCCTCGAAGCGAGACCAGCGCCCGCCGATCAAGGGTCTCTACCTCTATGGCGGCGTCGGGCGCGGCAAGACAATGCTCATGGATCTTTTCTTCGAGACCGTACCGATCAAGCGCAAGCGGCGGGCGCATTTCCATGAATTCATGGCCGAGGTACAGGACCGCATCTTCAAGCACCGCCAGAAGCTGAAGAACGGCGAGACGAAGGACGCGGACCCGATGCCGCCCGTCGCCGCCGATATCTATGCGGAAGCCCGCCTTCTCTGCTTCGACGAGTTTTCGGTGACCGACATCGCCGATGCGATGATCCTGTCGCGCCTGTTCGGGGAACTGTTCAAGCGCGGCTGCGTCCTCGTCGCCACCTCCAATGTCGAGCCGGGCGATCTCTATCGCGACGGCCTCAACCGCTCGCTCTTCCTGCCCTTCGTTGATCTCCTGCGTGCTCACGCCGACGTCGTGCCACTCGACACGCAGACGGATTATCGCCTGGAGAAGACCAGCGGCCTGCCCGTCTGGTCCTCTCCGCTCGACGATGCAGCCCGTCAGGCAATCGACACCTCTTGGGCGAAGGCAACGGCGGGCCTCACGCCCGCCCCCGCCGATCTCACCTTCAAGGGCCGCACGATCCACGTTCCATCCGCGGCCGGTGACTGCGCACGCTTCTCCTTTGCGGATCTTTGCGCCCGTCCGCTCGGTGCGACCGACTATCTCACCATCCTGTCGCATTACCGTGTCATCTTCATCGACAACATCCCGTTGCTCGACCCCGAGCGGCGAAACGAAACCAAGCGTTTCATCATGCTGGTAGATACGATCTATGACCAGGGCGCGCGCCTGTTCGCATCGGCCGCAGCGCGCCCGGAGAACCTCCTGACCGTCAAGCGCGGCACGGAAGGCTTCGAGTTCGACCGGACGGTTTCCCGCCTGATCGAACTGCAAAGCAGCGAATATGCCGGTGCGCATGCTGCAAATGCGAAGAATTCGTGACTGAATATCTTACGTTTACGTAAGAAAATATTGATCTAAACGATTGAAAAACCTCACTCCAAAAGTATCGGTTGATATTTTTGGAGGAGACGACTAGTGCTTTCGCCCGTGAGGTTGGGTGCCGCCCGGAAAAGCGGAGACGTGTCGCTGCAGACCTTGCCAGATTTGATCTCAAAGGAAGCACTTTCATGGCGCGCAACAAGATCGCACTTATCGGTTCCGGAATGATTGGCGGCACGCTGGCACATTTGGCCGGCCTCAAGGAACTGGGCGACATCGTTCTCTTCGACATCGCCGACGGCGTGCCCCAGGGCAAGGGCCTCGACATCGCGCAGTCCTCGCCCGTGGAAGGCTTCAATGCCAACCTGACCGGCGCCAGCGACTATGCAGCGATCGAAGGCGCCGACGTCTGCATCGTTACCGCCGGCGTTGCCCGCAAGCCCGGCATGAGCCGCGACGATCTGCTCGGCATCAACCTCAAGGTCATGGAACAGGTCGGCGCCGGCATCAAGAAATACGCCCCCAACGCCTTCGTCATCTGCATCACCAACCCGCTCGACGCAATGGTCTGGGCACTGCAGAAGTTCTCGGGCCTTCCCAGGAACATGGTCGTCGGCATGGCTGGTGTTCTCGATAGTTCGCGCTTCCGCCTGTTCCTCAGCCAGGAATTCAACGTGTCCGTCCAGGACGTCACCGCCTTCGTTCTCGGCGGCCATGGCGACACGATGGTTCCGCTCGCGCGCTACTCCACGGTCGGCGGCATTCCGCTGACGGACCTCGTCAAGATGGGCTGGGTGACCAAGGAGCGTCTCGAAGAGATCATCCAGCGCACCCGTGACGGCGGCGCCGAAATCGTCGGCTTGCTCAAGACCGGCTCGGCCTATTACGCTCCGGCTGCCTCCGCCATCGAGATGGCCGAATCCTTCCTCAAGGACAAGAAGCGCGTTCTGCCTTGCGCGGCCTATCTTTCCGGCCAGTACGGCGTCAACGACATGTATGTCGGCGTTCCCACCATCATCGGTGCCGGTGGCATCGAACGCATCATCGAAGTCGAGTTTACCAAGGCCGAACAGGAAGCCTTCGACAAGTCCGTGGCGGCCGTTGCCGGTCTTTGCGAAGCTTGCGTCGGCATCGCCCCGAGCCTGAAGTAATCTTTTCCGACATCAGACAGGAATATGTCCCATGAACATTCATGAATACCAGGCCAAGGCTCTCCTGAAGAGCTTTGGCGCACCGGTTGCCGAAGGTGTCGCGATCTTCTCGGCCGACGAGGCTGAAGCTGCGGCGAAGTCGCTTCCGGGCCCGCTTTACGTCGTCAAGAGCCAGATCCACGCTGGCGGCCGCGGCAAGGGCAAATTCAAGGAACTCGGCGCTGACGCCAAGGGCGGCGTGCGCCTGGCCAAGACCATCGAGGAAGCCGTTTCCCATTCGAAGGAAATGCTCGGCAACACGCTCGTCACCAAGCAGACCGGCGACGCCGGCAAGCAGGTGAACCGCCTCTACATCGAGGACGGCGCCGACATCGACCGCGAACTCTACCTCTCCATCCTCGTGGACCGCGCCGTCGGCCAGGTCTCCTTCGTGGTCTCCACGGAAGGCGGCATGGACATCGAAACCGTCGCGCACGACACGCCGGAAAAGATCATCAACGTCGCGATCGACCCGGTCGCCGGCGTGACGGCTGAGAACCTCGACGCCCTCACCTCCGCACTGAAGCTCGAAGGCGAAGCCAAGGCCGACGGCGAGCGTCTCTTCCCGATCCTCTACAAGGCCTTCGTCGAGAAGGACATGAGCCTGCTCGAGGTCAACCCGCTGATCGTCATGACCAACGGCCGCCTGCGCGTCCTCGACGCCAAGATGTCCTTCGACGGCAACGCACTGTTCCGCCACGAAGACGTCGTCGCGCTGCGTGACAAGACCGAGGAAGACGCCAAGGAAATCGAGGCGTCCAAGTACGACCTCGCTTATGTCGCCCTCGACGGCAACATCGGCTGCATGGTCAACGGTGCCGGCCTTGCCATGGCCACCATGGACATCATCAAGCTCTACGGCGCCGAGCCCGCGAACTTCCTCGACGTCGGTGGCGGTGCCACCAAGGAGAAGGTCACCGCGGCCTTCAAGATCATCACCGCCGATCCGGCCGTGAAGGGGATCCTGGTCAACATCTTCGGCGGCATCATGAAGTGCGACGTCATTGCCGAAGGCGTGATTGCAGCCGTGAAGGATGTCGGCCTCACCGTGCCGCTCGTCGTGCGCCTCGAAGGCACGAACGTCGACCTCGGCAAGAAGATCATCAACGAGAGTGGCCTCAACGTCATCTCGGCCGACGATCTCGACGACGCCGCCCAGAAGATCGTTGCTGCCGTGAAGGGTGCCTGAACAGATGAGTGATGCAAAAAAGACGGTCAATCGCCAGTCCTTCGGACCGAACGAAACCGACATCAACCTGTGCTACTTCGTCTGCTGGGACACCACACCGGACCTCGACGACGAGGCTGCCGATCGCTGGGCGCATTTCACGCATGACGAAGATGCCGTCGAGTTCTTCAAGCTGAAGTCGAAGGACGATACGCTGTACGTCTGGAAGGGCGAACTGGGCATTTCGGCGGCCGACAAGCAGTTCGACTGGTTCCACACCCACTGGTCGAAGAACCTCAACAGCCATCTTGGTGAGAAGTCGATAGCCGGCAAGGGTTACCGCTGGTCCAACGACGCCTTCGAAGAATTTGATTCCCTCGAATTCGAGGAAGAGGAAAACTGATCCATGTCCATTCTCATCAATAAAGATACCAAGATCCTCGTCCAGGGTCTGACGGGCAAGACCGGCACGTTCCACACCGAACAGGCGCTCGCCTATCACGGTACGCAGATGGTCGGCGGCATCAACCCGAAGAAGGGTGGCGAGACCTGGGAAGGCTCCAAGGGCGAAAAGCTGCCGATCTTCGCCACGGTTGCCGAAGGCAAGGAACAGACCGGCGCCGACGCGTCCGTCATCTACGTTCCCCCGGCCGGCGCTGCTGCCGCCATCATCGAGGCGATCGAAGCGGAAATCCCGCTGATCGTCTGCATCACCGAAGGCATTCCGGTTGCCGACATGGTCAAGGTCAAGGCGCGTCTCGATGCGTCGAAGTCCCGTCTGATCGGCCCGAACTGCCCCGGCGTCATGACGCCGAACGAGTGCAAGATCGGCATCATGCCGGGCAACATCTTCAAGAAGGGCTCCGTCGGCGTCCTCTCGCGTTCGGGCACGCTCACCTATGAAGCCGTGTTCCAGACGACCAACGAAGGCCTCGGCCAGACCACGGCCGTCGGCATCGGCGGCGACCCGGTCAAGGGCACCGAATTCATCGACGTGCTCGAAATGTTCCTGGCCGACGACGAGACCAAGTCGATCATCATGATCGGTGAAATCGGCGGCTCCGCCGAAGAAGAAGCCGCGCAGTTCCTGATGGACGAAGCCAAGCGTGGCCGCAAGAAGCCGATGGTCGGCTTCATCGCCGGCCGCACGGCACCTCCCGGCCGCACCATGGGCCATGCAGGCGCCGTGATCTCCGGCGGCAAGGGTGGCGCAGAAGACAAGATCGCCGCCATGGAACAGGCCGGCATCCGCGTTTCGCCCTCCCCGGCCCGCCTCGGCAAGACGCTGGTGGACGTCCTCAAGGGCTGATGCAACGTTTAAGGGACGGCCGGCCATTGGCGCCGGCCGTCCCTTGCCCCATCTAAGATGAAAGGCAGTCAAAGCCTCGCGCTGTGGTCCTGCCAAACAAATGACACGCATACGGCCGTATTGGATGGCCGTCGCAAAGTCGGCCCGGGATGGCGCATCGCATGTCCCCAAGGCCGCATCCAACAAGTCAGGAGGCGGACGGACAGGTCCGCGATAAAACCATGGCAAGGCAAGAGGCCAACGAGCAATTTCAACTGACGTCCTTTCTGGACGGCGCCAATGCGAGCTACATCGAGCAGCTCCACGCGCGCTATGAGGCGGACCCGTCGTCCGTCTCGGGCGAGTGGCAGTCCTTTTTCAAGGCGCTGGCCGACAATCCCGAAGACGTCGTGAAGGCCGCCAAGGGCGCCTCGTGGAAGAAGCCGAACTGGCCGCTGACGCCGCGCGACGACCTGACGTCGGCGCTCGACGGCGACTGGGGCACAGTCGAGAAGGTCATCGAGAAGAAGGTGCAGGCGAAGGCCGAAGCCAAGGCGGAAGCGACCGGCGTTGCCGCCACCCCCGCCGACATTCACCAGGCGACCCGCGACAGCATCCGCGCCATCATGCTCATCCGCGCCTATCGCATGCGCGGCCACCTGCATGCCAAGCTTGATCCGCTGCAGATCGCAGCCCCGGTCGAGGACTATCACGAACTGTCCCCGTCCAATTACGGCTTCGAAGCCGCCGACATGGACCGCAAGATCTTCCTCGATAACGTGCTGGGGCTCGAATATGCCTCGATGCGCGAAATCGTCGACATTCTGGAGCGGACCTACTGCTCGACGCTCGGCGTCGAGTTCATGCACATTTCCGATCCCGAGATCAAAGGCTGGATCCAGGAGCGCATCGAAGGCCCCGCAAAGGGCGTGGAGTTCACGCCGGAAGGCAAGAAGGCGATCCTTTCCAAGCTGATCGAGGCCGAAGGCTTCGAGCAGTTCATCGACGTGAAGTACAAGGGCACCAAGCGCTTCGGCCTCGACGGCGGCGAATCGCTCATTCCGGCGCTCGAACAGATCATCAAGCGCGGCGGCCAGGACGGGATGAAGGAAATCATCCTCGGCATGGCCCACCGTGGCCGCCTCAACGTTCTGACCAACGTCATGGGCAAGCCGCACCGCGCCGTGTTCCACGAGTTCAAGGGCGGCTCGGCCGCGCCTGACGACGTGGAAGGCTCCGGCGACGTGAAGTACCACCTCGGCGCCTCGTCGGACCGTGAGTTCGACGGCAACAAGGTTCACCTGTCGCTGACGGCCAACCCCTCGCACCTCGAAATCGTCAACCCCGTGGTCATGGGCAAGGCGCGCGCCAAGCAGGACCAGATGGCGACCACCTTCGAAGGCGACGTGATCCCGCTGAAGGAACGCTCCAAGGTCCTGCCGCTGCTGCTGCATGGCGATGCGGCCTTTGCAGGTCAGGGCGTCACCGCCGAAATCCTCGGTCTCTCCGGCCTGCGCGGCCACCGCGTCGGCGGCACGCTGCACTTCATCATCAACAACCAGATCGGCTTCACCACCAATCCGGCCTTCTCGCGCTCGTCGCCCTATCCGTCCGACGTCGCCAAGATGATCGAAGCGCCGATCTTCCACGTCAACGGCGACGATCCGGAAGCGGTGACCTATGCCGCCAAGATCGCCATCGAATTCCGGATGAAGTTCCACAAGCCGGTCGTGATCGACATGTTCTGCTACCGCCGCTTCGGCCATAACGAAGGCGACGAACCGTCCTTCACGCAGCCGAAGATGTACAAGGTCATCCGCGGCCACAAGACGGTCGTGCAGATCTATGGCGAACGCCTGATCGCCGAAGGCCTGATCACCGAAGGCGAACTGGAGAAGATGAAGGCCGACTGGCGCGCCCGTCTCGAACAGGAGTTCGAAGCCGGCCAGTCCTACAAGCCCAACAAGGCCGACTGGCTGGATGGTGCATGGTCGGGCCTGCGCACCGCCGACAATCAGGACGAACAGCGCCGCGGCAAGACCTCGGTGCCGATGAAGTCGCTGAAGGAAATCGGCCGCAAGCTCTCGGAAGTTCCGGAAGGCTTCAACGTCCATAAGACGATCCAGCGCTTCATGGACAACCGCGGCAACATGATCCAGACGGGCGAAGGCATCGACTGGGCGATGGCGGAGGCGCTGGCCTTCGGATCGCTCGTCGTCGAAGGCACGAAGATCCGCCTGTCGGGCCAGGATTGCGAGCGCGGCACGTTTTCGCAGCGCCACACCGTGCTCTACGATCAGCAGACCGAAGAGCGCTATATCCCGCTCGCCAATCTTGCGCCTACCCAGGCGCGCTACGAGGTCATCAACTCGATGCTGTCGGAAGAAGCCGTCCTCGGCTTCGAATACGGCTATTCGCTCGCTCGTCCGAATGCGCTGACGCTGTGGGAAGCCCAGTTCGGCGACTTCGCCAACGGTGCGCAGGTCGTCTTCGACCAGTTCATCTCCTCGGGCGAACGCAAGTGGCTGCGCATGTCGGGCCTCGTCTGCCTGCTGCCGCACGGCTATGAGGGCCAGGGTCCGGAGCACTCCTCCGCCCGCCTCGAGCGCTGGCTGCAGATGTGCGCGGAAGACAACATGCAGGTCGTCAACGTCACGACGCCGGCAAACTACTTCCACGTGCTGCGCCGCCAGATGAAGCGCGACTTCCGCAAGCCGCTGATCATCATGACGCCGAAGTCTCTGCTGCGTCACAAGCGCGCCATTTCCAGCCTGTCGGAAATGGCCGGGGAGACCTCGTTCCACCGCCTGCTGTGGGACGATGCGGAGGTCATCAAGGACGGCCCGATCAAGCTCCAGAAGGATGCGAAGATCCGCCGTGTCGTGCTCTGCTCGGGCAAGGTCTATTACGACCTGCTGGAAGAGCGCGAAAAGCGCGGCATCGACGACATCTACCTTCTGCGCCTGGAACAGCTCTATCCGTTCCCGGCCAAGGCGCTGATCAACGAGCTCAGCCGCTTCCGCAATGCGGAGATGGTCTGGTGCCAGGAAGAGCCCAAGAACATGGGGTCGTGGTCGTTCATCGATCCCTATCTCGAATGGGTTCTGGCGCACATCGATGCCAAGTACCAGCGGGTGCGCTACACCGGCCGCCCGGCCGCAGCCTCGCCGGCAACAGGCCTGATGTCGAAGCATCTGGCCCAGCTTGCCGCCTTCCTCGAAGACGCGCTCGGAGGCTGACGCGTCGATATGGGCATCCTCTCCACCACGCCAGTCTGGATCGGACGGACCGCTGCATCGGCAGCGGTTCTCACCCGTCTGGCGGCGTGGCTGGACTGTCAGCCCGATACCGGTCTGCCTCATGGCCGGTCCCGTGGGCGGAACGCCGTTCCGCCGCGGTCTGCTTCCCCCCTTCTTCCCTTTTCAGGCGCGACTGACCGGTCCGGCAGCAACGCCCGCAACATCAGGACGTTTTAACAATGGCAACCGAAATCCGCGTGCCCACCCTGGGTGAATCCGTCAGCGAAGCCACGATCGGCACCTGGTTCAAGAAGGTCGGCGATACTGTGAACGCCGACGAGCCGCTGCTCGAACTCGAAACCGACAAGGTCACCATCGAAGTCCCCGCGCCGTCTTCCGGCACGCTGTCGGAAATCGTTGCCAAGGAAGGCGAAACCGTCGGCCTCGGCGCGCTCCTCGGCCAGATCGCAGAAGGTGCGGGCGCGAGCGCCCCCGCTGCCAAGCCTGCCGAAGCCGCGGCTCCTGCACCGGCCGCGGAAAAGCCTGCCGCCGAAGCGCCGGCTGCGTCGTCCGCCCCCTCCTCCTCCATGCCGCCCGCTCCCGCTGCCGCCAAGATGCTGGCCGAGAACAATGTACAGGCTGCCGACGTCGATGGCTCCGGCAAGCGTGGCCAGGTCCTGAAGGGCGACGTGATCGCCGCCGTCAACCGCGGCCTTCAGGCACCGGCAGCGCCTGCCGAACAGGCGAAGGCCCCGGCACGCGGCCCCTCGAACGCGGCCGACGCACCACGCGAAGAGCGTGTGAAGATGACGCGTCTGCGCCAGACCATCGCCAAGCGCCTCAAGGACGCCCAGAATACCGCCGCCATGCTGACCACCTACAACGAGGTGGACATGAAGGCTGTCATGGACCTGCGCACCAAGTACAAGGACGTCTTCGAGAAGAAGCACGGCGTGAAGCTCGGCTTCATGGGCTTCTTCACCAAGGCCGTGACGCACGCACTGAAGGAACTGCCGGCCGTCAACGCCGAGATCGACGGCACGGATCTGGTCTACAAGAACTTCTGCCACGTCGGCATGGCCGTCGGCACGGACAAGGGCCTCGTCGTGCCCGTTATCCGCGATGCGGACCAGATGTCGATCGCCCAGATCGAGAAGGAACTCGGCCGCCTCGCCAAGGCTGCCCGTGACGGCTCGCTCTCGATGGCCGACATGCAGGGCGGCACCTTCACCATCACCAATGGCGGCGTCTACGGCTCGCTGATGTCCTCGCCGATCCTCAATGCCCCGCAGTCCGGCATTCTCGGCATGCACAAGATCCAGGATCGTCCGGTCGTCGTCGGCGGCCAGATCGTCATCCGCCCGATGATGTATCTCGCGCTCTCTTACGATCACCGCATCGTCGACGGCAAGGAAGCCGTGACCTTCCTCGTCCGCGTCAAGGAAAGCCTCGAAGATCCGGAACGCCTCGTTCTCGATCTCTAAGACTCGGATCATGAGGCCTGCCCGCAAGGGCGGGCCTTTCGCCTGACCGAAAGATGCCTGCATGGAACCGACCGTGATTGCCACCTCGCCCTTTCCAGCGCTCGTCGCCTGGAGCGCGGTGCTGCTCGTCTTCCAGATCTGCCTGCATAGCACGCTGGTGACCCGCGAACTCGGGTCCGGCTGGAATGCAGGCCCGCGCGACGACAACGAGCAGCCGAGAGACGTGCTTGCGGGCCGGGCTGGCCGGGCGTCGAAGAACCTTCGGGAAACCTATCCGGCCTTCGTCGGCCTAGCTCTCGGTCTCGCCATCGCCGGCGACCCCTCGGGCTGGGGTCTCATCGGTGCCTGGATCTGGTTTGCCTGCCGCATCGTCTACATCCCGCTCTACCTCGCGGGCATCCCCTATATCAGGTCCCTCGTCTGGCTCGGCGCTCTTTCCGGCCTCGGCCTGATGGGCCTCGCTCTGGTCTTCTGAGGACGCTATCGTTCCGGGCGGCCTGGGTTGCCCGAACCTTTTTCCCTGCCCGAAGCTGCAGGCACCGACCGGAGACGCATGATGGAACTGTCCGTGCATCCCTATCTCTTCGAACTCGCCTCGTTGATGGCGATCTTCGCCTTCGCGATCGTCTCGCCCGGCGCCGATCTCGCCATGGTCATGCGGCAATCCATCCTGCACGGACGCCGCTCGGCGATCCTCACCTCCTTCGGCGTCGGCACATCGCTGATGGTCCACGTCACCTATACGATCCTCGGTCTCGGTCTCGTCATCTCGCAGTCGATCACCCTGTTCAACATCGTCAAATGGTGCGGCGTCGCCTACCTGCTCTACATTGGCATCAAGGCTCTGAAGGCAAAGCCGGCGGACACGCCCGATGCGGCTGCAATGGCAGCGCCGGAGCCTGCCGCCCGCGGCCCGCAATCCGCCTTCAAGGCCTTCGGTCTCGGCTTTGCCGCCAATGCGCTGAACCCGAAGCCCGTCTTCTTTTTCCTGTCGATCTTCTCGACGGTGGTCAGCACGCAGACGCCGGTCGCGGTCAAGTTCGGTTATGGCCTCGTCATGGCGAGTTGCCTCATCCTGTGGTTCGTGGCCGTCAGCCTGTTCATGACGACACCCGCCATGCGCGCCCGCTTCGCCCGCATCAGCCACTGGATCGACCGCGCCAGCGGCATGGTTTTCATCGCGCTCGGCCTGAAACTCGCAACCGAGAAGGCAGCCTGAACCCATCGGCTCCTCTCGACACGTACATCCGGTAGCCGCTGAGCGGCCGCCACGGTCAACATCGGCAGCCGGGACAGGCTGCGCACGGAAGGACAGTATCCATGGCTTATGACGTCGTTATCATCGGAACCGGCCCCGGCGGCTACGTCGCCGCCGTCAAGGCAGCCCAGCTCGGCCTGAAGGTCGCCGTCGTCGAAAAGCGTGCCACCTATGGGGGCACCTGCCTCAACATCGGCTGCATTCCCTCCAAGGCGCTGCTGCACGCCTCCGAGATGTTCCACGCCGCCGGGCACCTGGACAGCCTCGGCATCGAGGTCGAAGCCCCGCGCCTCAACCTGCCGAAGATGATGGAACACAAGGACGCGACGGTAAAGTCGAACGTCGAAGGCGTCGCCTTCCTGTTCAAGAAGAACAAGATCGACGCCATCCAGGGCACCGGCCGCATCGCCGGTGCTGGCAAGGTCGTCGTCACCAATGACGCCGGCGAAGAGCAGACGATCGAGACCAAGAACATCGTCATCGCCACCGGCTCCGACGTCGCCGGCATTCCCGGCGTTCCCGTCGAGATCGACGAAACGGTCATCGTCTCCTCCACCGGCGGCATCGCGCTCGAAAAAATGCCCGGCACCATGGTCGTGGTCGGCGGCGGCGTGATCGGGCTTGAGCTCGGCTCGGTCTGGGCACGCCTCGGCGCACAGGTCACCGTGGTCGAATATCTCGATAACATCCTCGGCGGCATGGATGGCGAAGTCTCCAAGCAGTTCCACCGCATCCTCGCCAAGCAGGGCATCACCTTCAACCTTGGCGCCAAGGTCACCGGCGTCGCGCGCGAGGGCGACGGCGCGACCGTGACCTTCGAACCCGTCAAGGGTGGCGAGGCGCAGACGATTTCGGCCGACGTGGTTCTCGTGGCAACCGGCCGCAAGCCCTACACGGCCGGTCTCGGCCTCGAGGAAGCGGGCGTCGCGCTCGACAATCGCGGCCGCGTCGAGATCGACGGCCACTTCAAGACGAATGTCGAAGGCATCTACGCCATCGGCGACGTCGTGCGCGGCCCGATGCTCGCCCACAAGGCGGAAGACGAAGGCGTGGCGCTGGCCGAAATTCTTGCGGGCCAGGCGGGCCACGTGAATTACGATGTCATCCCCGGCGTCGTCTACACCCAGCCGGAAGTCGCCTCCGTCGGCAAGACCGAGGAAGAGCTGAAGAGCGCTGGCATCGCCTACAAGGTCGGCAAGTTCCCCTTCACCGCCAACGGCCGCGCGCGCGCCATGCAGGCCGTCGATGGCTTCGTGAAGATCCTCGCCGACAAGGAAACCGACCGCGTTCTCGGCGGCCACATCATCGGCTTCGGCGCCGGCGAGATGATCCACGAGATCGCCGTCCTCATGGAATTCGGCGGCTCCTCCGAAGACCTCGGCCGCACCTGCCACGCCCACCCCACCATGTCGGAAGCCGTCAAGGAAGCAGCGCTGGCGACCTTCTTCAAGCCGATCCACATGTAAGGAATGTGCGACCGGTCTCGGCCGGAAGTGTCCTTTCCAAATGCAAAAAGCGGGCGTCGTCAGGCGCCCGCTTTTTGCATTCAAGGTCCGATACGCTCAGACGCTCAGGCAGAGATACTTCACCTCGATATAGTCCTCGATCCCGTATTTCGAGCCTTCCCGGCCTTGGCCGGACTGCTTGATACCGCCGAAGGGGGCGACTTCGGTGGAAATCAGGCCGGTGTTGATGCCGACCATGCCGTATTCCAGTTCTTCCGCCACGCGGAAGATCCGGGATATATCGCGGGCATAAAAGTAAGCGGCCAGCCCGAATTCCGTGTCGTTGGCCATGGCGATGACATCCTCTTCCGTCTCGAACCGGAAGAGCGGCGCGACGGGGCCAAAGGTCTCCTCGCGGGCGAGTTTCATGTCCGGTGTGACGTCGGTGAGGATCGTTGGCTGGAAGAACAACGCGCCCTTGTCCGTGTCCCGCGCACCGCCGACGGCGATGAAGGCTCCCTTGGAGACCGCGTCGGCGATGTGATCCTCGACCTTGGCCAGCGCCTTTTCCGAGATCAGCGGGCCGGCACTGACATCCGGCTCGAACCCGCCACCAACCTTGATGGCCCGCACCTTGGCGGCAAGCTTTTCGGCAAAGGCGTCGTAGACGCTGGCCTGCACATAGAGCCGGTTGGCGCAGACGCAGGTCTGCCCGTTGTTCCGGTATTTCGACACCATCGCGCCTTCGACCGCCGCATCGAGATCGGCATCCTCGAAGACGATGAAGGGCGCGTTGCCCCCCAGCTCCAGCCCGAGCTTCATCACCTGCCCCGCCGACTGCCGGAACAGGATCTTGCCGACATTCGTCGATCCGGTGAACGTCAGCTTGCGCACCTTGTCGCTCTCGCACATCTCCAGCCCGACGGATGCCGAATCGGTCGACAGGATGACGCTGAAGAGCCCTGAGGGAAGGCCCGCCCGCTCGGCAAGGATCGCGAGTGCCAAGGCCGACAGCGGCGTCTCGGCGGCAGGCTTCGACACGATAGCGCAGCCAGCGGCCAGCGCCGGCGCGACTTTTCGGGCAAGCATCGCGTTCGGGAAATTCCAAGGCGTGATGGCCGCGACGACACCGATCGGATGCTTGACGACGATGATACGCTTGTCCGGCTGGTGGCCGGGGATCGTGTCGCCATAAACGCGCTTGGCCTCTTCACCGAACCACTCGACATAGGACGCGCCGTAGAGCACCTCGCCCTTCGCCTCGGCCAGCGGCTTGCCCATCTCGGTCGTGAGGATGATGGCGAGGTCGTCAGCATTGGCGACCAGAAGATCGTATAGCCGGCGCAGGATCTGCGCGCGGTCCTTGCCGGTCTTCCGGGCCCAGGCCTTCTGCGCCTTGTGAGCGGCGGCAATGGCCTGCGCCGTCTCGGTGCGCCCCATGTCGGGAAGCGTGGCGACATGGACGCCGGTTGCCGGGTCGCGCACGTCGAACGTCTTGCCGTCGGCAGAAGCCACCACCCAATCGGCGCCGATCAGCGCCTTGTCGGTCGCAAGGCTCGGGTCTTTCAGCTTGGCGAGAAGGTCCGGTGATAGGCTCATTGTCAGTCTCCCTTGACGCAATCGCGCAGCGTATCTTCGAGGATATCGAGCGCTTCGGTGAAGATATGATCCTGGATGGTGATCGGCGAGAGAAAACGGATGACATTTCCATAAACACCGCAGGTGAGCAGGATCAGCCCCTTCTCCAGCGCCCGCAGCCGGACCCTGTTCGTGAAATCGGCATCCGGCGTCGCGGTGCCCGGCACGTTGAACTCCACGGCATTCATGAAGCCCGGTCCCCGGATATCGACAATCTGCGGCACGAAATCCTTGAACGACTGCAGCCGCTGCTTCAGCCGCGCACCCAACTGTTCGGCGCGGGCGCAAAGATCCTCGTCGGCGATGACGTCAAGCACGGCGAGGCCCGCCGCGATGCCGATCGGGTTACCGCCATAGGTGCCGCCGAGGCCACCCGGACCCGGTGCGTCCATGATGTCGGCGCGCCCGGTGACGGCCGCGATCGGAAATCCGCCGCCCAGCCCCTTGGCCATGGTCGTAATATCGGCAACGACCGGATAATGCTCCATGGCAAACATGCGCCCGGTGCGGGCAAAGCCGGTCTGCACCTCGTCGGCGATCAGCAGGATACCATGCCGGTCGGCAATCTCGCGCAGTGCGATCATCAGCGCCTTCGGCACCTCGTAGAAGCCGCCTTCGCCCTGCACCGGCTCGATGATGAAGGCCGCGACCCGTGCCGGGTCCACATCCGCCTTGAACAGCCGGTCGAGCACGGCCAGCGACGCCTCCACCGTCATACCATGCAGCTCGGCGGGAAAGGGAACGTGGAACACGTCCGGCATCATGGCGCCGAAGCCCGCCTTGTAGGGCGCCACCTTGCCGGTCAGCGCCATACCCATGAACGTCCGGCCGTGAAAGCCGCCGGAGAACGCGATGACGGCGGAACGCTTCGTTGCCGCCCGGGCGATCTTCACGGCATTCTCGACAGCTTCGGCACCTGTGGTCGCGAAAACCGTCTTCTTCTCGAAATCGCCGGGCACCAGCGCATTCAGCCGTTCGGCGAGACGCACATAATTCTCGTAGGGCACGACCTGATGGCAGGTGTGGGTAAAGCGATCGAGCTGGTCCTTGACCGCGGCGATGACGCGCGGGTGCCGGTGACCGGTGTTGACGACGGCGATACCGGCCGCGAAATCGATGTAGCGCTTCCCCTCGATGTCCCAGATCTCCGCATTCTCCGCCCGCTCGGCATAGACCTGCGTGGTCACACCCACGCCGCGCGATATGGCAGCGCCGCGACGTTCGGCGACTTCGAGATTCAACATGGCATCATCCCCTCTGGCAACAGGCGCCCGCGCGCCTAAAGAAATTACCTATATTTTTTCTGTAGAGTTTGCAATCCCGTTTCCACGGGCTATGAGAGGCCTCACGCGCACTTAGGCCTACGGATATGGACGACATTCGCTTCAAGATCACGGAAGCCGCCCGCATGGCCGGCGTGTCCGCCTCGACGCTGCGTCTCTGGGAAAGTCAGGGGCTGATCGAGCCCCTGCGATCCGCGACAGGCCAGCGCCTCTTCGACCAGACGCTCATGGACCGGCTGAAGACCATCGGCTGGCTGCGCACGGAGAAGGGCCTCAACCCGGCCGCCATCCGCGAGGTCCTGAAGGATGAGGGCGAGACGGCCGCTCCGATGGAGACACAGACCGCACCGGACGAGGGCGACGCAGCGCTCGCCATCGGCCCGAAGATCCGCCATCTCCGCCGCCAGGCCGGGCGAACGCTGCAGAGCGTCGCGGACGAGACCGGCATTGCCCTGTCCCTCCTCTCCTCCTTCGAGCGGATCTCCCAAGGACTATCCCTGCCGGCGCTCCACGCGCTGGCGGCCTGCTTCGGGACGACGCTGGCGGTCCTCTCCGGCCAGGAAGGTGGCGATCACCGACAATCACTCGTGCGCGCCGGTCAATGGACCGCCTGGCCCGCGACCGCCTCCGGCGTCAGCATCCAGCCTTTGGCGGAAGGTCGGCACCAGATGGAGTGCCACCGCTTCGTCCTCGCCCCCGGTGCCTCCAGCGAGGGCGCCTACCTGCATGACGGCGAGGAATTTCTCCATGTCCTCCAGGGGAGAATGCAGATCGTACTCGACGGCGACCAGTTCTTCGATCTGACGGCCGGCGACAGCTTCTACTTCGAGAGCACCCGCTTCCACGCCTGGCGCAACCTGCACGAGGCCGAGACCGTGCTGATCTGGATCAACACGCCCGCAACCTTCTGATCAGCCGAGCACCTTCACGAGGGTACCCTTGCGCGCGAAGGCGAGGATGCGCCGCATGGCGGGCAGGCTGACGGCGATGCAGCCTTCCGTCGGCTGGTAGCCGGGGCGGATGAGATGGAAGAAGATCGCCGATCCCCCATTGCGGCGGCGAACGCGCATGTTCCAGTCCATCACCAGACAGACATCGTAGAGCCCATCGCTCCGCATCATCGTCTCGTGACGACCGGCAAAGGGGGCAGAGACCGGCCGGTTGTAGCACGCGTGATCCGGCGCATCGCACCAGAGCATGTCGCCCCGCGTTCGCTTCAGGAAAAGGCGTGTGGCCGGCGGCACGGTGCGGTCGGCCCTGACATAGCCATCGATCAGCGGCATGGCCGCAATCGGCGTCGCACCATCGCCCTCGCGCTTGCGCGCTGTCATGCCACCACGCCCGATCGCCGCCTGCTCCGTCCGTCCGGCAAACGATACCAGCGCCCGGCAGCGGTTCCCCGGTGCCGCTCTCACCGTGATCGTGCCAGGGGATGGACGCGGTTTCGGGGGAATCTTGCGCATGAGGCTCACAGGAAAGTGCATGGGTCGTGATGGTGCAGTGCCATCATGCCATGTTAGCAAGGTTTCGTCAGCGAAGGGACGCCATGCTTGCCATAGAATATGGTTTTCGCTGATAGCCCTCTCGCGAAGGGAACGCCGGGATGACCGATTTCCGGCGTGAAGCGGGCCTCCTCGGCCTGCAGAGTGCCGGCTTGGCTTGCCCGAGTGCTTGCCAAGTCCGATGCGAGAGCTAATTTACGTCAGACGCCTAGGAGGAAGTCCAACATGTCATCCCGCACCATTCTGCTCGTCGACGATGATGACGTGTTGCGCCAGACGCTGGTCGAGCAGCTGTCGCTCTACGAGGAATTCGTCATTCTGCAGGAGGCGACGGCCAGCAAGGGCGTACAGGCGGCGCGAACCGCAACGGTTTCGCTGCTGATCATGGATGTCGGCCTGCCGGACATGGATGGCCGCGAGGCCGTGAAGCTCCTGCGCAAGGGCGGCTTCAAGGCGCCGATCATCATGCTCACCGGCCACGACACCGATTCCGACACGATCCTCGGGCTGGAAGCCGGCGCCAACGACTATGTCACCAAGCCGTTCCGCTTCGCCGTCCTGCTGGCCCGCATCCGCGCCCAGCTGCGCCAGCACGAGCAGAGCGAGGACGCGACCTTCACCGTCGGCCCCTATACGTTCAAGCCCAGCCAGAAGCTGCTGACGCTCGAAAACGGGCAGAAGATCCGCCTGACGGAAAAGGAAGCGGCCATCATCCGCTATCTCTACCGCGCCGACCAGAAGGTGGTGACGCGCGATGTGTTGCTGGAGGAAGTCTGGGGCTACAATTCCGGCGTCACCACGCACACGCTGGAGACCCACGTCTATCGTCTCCGCCAGAAAATCGAGCGCGACCCTTCCAATGCCGAGATTTTGGTGACAGAAAATGGCGGCTACAAGATCGTCCCATAAGGCCGGCTGACGATCGGCCGTCCGCGTGCGGACGGCAACGGATCGGAGAGCCCCTTGGCGCTGAACGACGATATCGCCCTTCTCTCCATCGTGCCGCTGTTTGCGGATATCGATGACGAAAAGCTTCGCCTCGTCGCATTCGGCGCCGAACGCCGCCGGCTGGTGCGTGGCCAGCAGCTGTTTCGCGAAGGTGCGCCTGCCGATTGCGCCTATGCGGTCGCCGCCGGACGCCTGGCGCTGACCCGGGCGACGGCGAGCGGCGGCATCGAGACCATCGCCAATGTCGGCCGCGGCACGCTCCTTTCCGAACTCGCAATGATCTCACTGGTGGAGCGCAAGTTCACCGCGACGGCCGAGGTCGAGACCGAGGTCATCCGCATCACCCGGCCGCTCTTCCACCGCATGCTGGAGGAGTATCCCGACGTCGCCGCCCTCGTCGACAAGCGCATCCGCGACAATCTCAACGCCATGATCCGCCGCGTCGGCAAGCTCGCTCCGCGCTTTCTCTGATCCGCCGTTTCCCTCAGAGGTCGAAGGTCGCAATCACAGGCACGTGGTCGGACGGACGCTCCCAGCCGCGGGCTTCCTTGATGATATCGACCTGCCGCAGATGCGCGGAGAGATCGGCGGACGACCAGATATGGTCGAGGCGACGGCCGCGGTCGGCAGCTTCCCAGTCCTTGGCGCGATAGCTCCACCAAGTATAGAGCTTTTCCGGCGAGGGCGTGTGCTGGCGCATCAGGTCCACCCAGGCGCCGCCCGTCATGATGGCGGTCAGCCCTTCGGTCTCGATCGGCGTATGGCTGACGATCTTCAGAAGCTGCTTGTGAGACCAGACATCGTGTTCGAGCGGCGCGACGTTGAGATCGCCGACGAGGATCGAGGACACGCCGGCGTCCGCCTCCGCATGCAGCAGCTTCATCTCCTCGAGGAAATCGAGCTTGTGGCCGAACTTCTTGTTGATGGTCCGGTCCGGCTCGTCACCCCCGGCCGGCACATAGAAATTGTGCAGGCGGATGCGCTTGAGCCCATGCGTGAAGACCACAGAGAGATGCCGCGCATCGCCGACGCCGCAATAGTCCCGCCGGTCCACGAGTTCCGTCAGCGGCAGCCGCGAGAGCGTGGCGACGCCGTGATAGCCCTTCTGCCCGTGCATCGCCATGTGTCCATAGCCCAGCGCCTCGAAAGCCTTCACCGGGAAGAGATCGTTCGGGCACTTGGTCTCCTGCAGGCAGAGAATGTCGGGCTGAAACCGCACGAGGAAATCCGACACCAGCGGCATACGCAGACGAACGGAATTGATGTTCCAGGTTGCGATCGACAAAGTCATGATGTGCCTTCCGGAATGCGAAAAAGGTCCCGCGGGAACGGGACCTTCAACCAGTCCCATCCGGGACCTTTAATCCATTTTAAGCGCGCGCGACAAGCACGACGGCAGATGCCTACTTGCGGATCTCGTCGTAAGGGATCCGGAAGACGGCATCGTCCATCGGCATGCCGGTCTTCACGTTGAAGATCATCACGGACGTATCCTTCTTCTGCGGATCGGTGATCGTCCACTGGCGAAGGTCGTAGGTCTTCGGATCGAACATCATGGTGATGGTGCTGTCGCCGAAGATCGAGCGGTCGCCGAGCACGATCGTGATCAGGTCCGTCTCTTCCTTCACGTCGCGCACGGTCTTGCCCGAGAGGTCGATGGAATTGGACAGAAGCAGGTTCAGCGGCGTCTTCGACAAGGGATAGAGATCCCAGGTCTTGAGCTTCTGGTTGCCGATGACGACCGACTTGCCGTCGGCAATGACGCGCATCGGCGACGGCGCCTCATAGTTAAAGCGGATGCGCCCCGGACGGCTGATGAAAAACTTGCCGCCCGTCTGCTCGCCGCGCGGGCCGAACTGGACGAACTCGCCGCTCATCGTCTTCACCGATGCGAAGTGATCGGCGATCTTCTGCGCCGTACCGGTCGACTGCGCCGCGGCCGGGTCGAGCGGAAGCCCGATGGTCGCCAGCACGCCGAAAACCGCCACGCCTGCCACGAAGGTGCGCCGCGACAGGAGCGACCGATCCGCCTGTCCAGTCCTGTCGGTCGTTCGTGTCTCTGTCATGGGAAACTCCTGTTGAATCACTGCGTGATGTGGCGCGCAACTGCGGCACCTTCAAGACCTCGCGGGACAAGACCTAACCGAGACAAGACGTGCAGGCCAGCCGCGAGCCTCGTCACCACCGCATGGGGCGGAGATGTCGGCCTCGCCCAAAGGCCAGGACCGGTCGCCGTCAGCGTCCGGTGATCTCGTCTTCCGTCGGCACGAGGATCTCGCGCTTGCCGGCATGGTTGGCCGCGCCGATGATGCCTTCCTTTTCCATGCGCTCGATCAGCGAGGCCGCCCGGTTGTAGCCGATGCCGAGACGGCGCTGGACATAGGAGGTCGAGGCCTTGCCGTCCCGCAGGACGATCGCCACGGCCTGGTCGTAAGGATCGTCGGACTCCGCCAGGTTGCCGGTGCCGGCCGGTCCGCCCCCACTGCCGCCCTCGTCGTCCTCGCCATCGTCCTCAGTGATCGCATCGAGATAGTCCGGCGATCCTTGCGTCTTCAGGTAGGAGACGATCTGCTCGACCTCGTTGTCCGAAACGAAGGGCCCATGGACACGCTGGATGCGCCCGCCGCCGGCCATGTAGAGCATGTCGCCCTGCCCCAGCAGCTGTTCGGCGCCCTGCTCGCCGAGAATGGTGCGGCTGTCGATCTTCGACGTCACCTGGAAGGAAATGCGGGTCGGGAAGTTCGCCTTGATCGTGCCGGTGATGACATCGACGGACGGACGCTGCGTTGCCATGATCACATGGATGCCGGCGGCACGCGCCATCTGGGCCAGCCGCTGCACGGCCCCTTCGATGTCCTTGCCGGCCACCATCATGAGGTCGGCCATCTCGTCGATGATCACGACGATATAGGGCATCGGCTGCAGATCGAACTCTTCCGTCTCGTAGGTCGCCTCGCCGGTCTGGCGATCGAAGCCGGTCTGCACCGTGCGGCTGATCGCCTCGCCCTTCTCCAGCGCCTGCTCGACGCGGGAGTTGAAGCCGTCGATATTGCGAACGCCGATCTTCGACATCTTCTTGTAGCGCTCTTCCATCTCGCGCACCGTCCATTTCAGCGCCACGACGGCCTTCTTCGGATCGGTTACCACGGGCGAGAGCAGGTGCGGGATGCCGTCATAGACGGAGAGTTCGAGCATCTTCGGGTCGATCATGATCAGCCGGCACTGGTCCGGCGTCATGCGGTAGAGAATGGACAGGATCATCGTGTTGATCGCAACCGACTTGCCCGAGCCGGTGGTACCGGCGACGAGCAGATGCGGCATCTTGGCGATATCGGTGATGACAGGCTCGCCGCCGATCGTCTTGCCGAGCGCCATGGCGAGCTTCGCCTTGCTGCCTTCGAAGTCTCTGGAACCAATCAATTCGCGCAGGTAGACCGTCTCGCGGCGCTGGTTCGGCAGCTCGATACCGATAGCGTTGCGTCCCGGCACGACGGCGACGCGGGCGGCGATTGCACTCATCGAGCGGGCGATATCGTCGGCAAGGCCGATGACGCGGGAGGACTTGATGCCCGGTGCCGGCTCCAGTTCGTAGAGCGTGACGACGGGTCCCGGACGGACATGGATGATCTCACCCTTGACGCCGAAGTCTTCGAGCACGCCTTCCAGCATACGGGCGTTCTGCTCCAGCGCATCCGCCGAGAGCGTCGCATCGCGCACGACGTTCTTCGGCTCGCTCAGGAACTCGAGCGGCGGCAGGGTAAAGGTACCGTCCCCATTGCCGCGCCGCTCGAACGCCGTTTCCGGAGCGCGCGGCCGCGGCTGTGCGGCAACGACGCGGCTGGGAACGGGCGCGCGCCGGGGAGCGGGAGCCGAATGCATGTCGTCATCGCCGGAGAGAAGGCCCGACGGCAGCATATCCGCGTCGTCCGCATCGTCCTCGTCTTCCGAATCATCCGTATCGAAGCCGGGATCGCGGCGCGGCGTGGCAGGACCATCGAGCGAAGGCTCGACCCGCACGGCGGACTTGCGCCGCACCGGCTCGTTCAGCGTGCCGAACTCGTCGTCGTTGAAATCATAAGGCTCGTCGAAATCCCGCTCTGCTGCCGGCGCGCGGCGGGCAAGACCGAAGAGGCGGCGGAAACGGGCCTGTGTCGTATAGCGCATATGCGTGAAGGCGCCGGCGAGGAACATGACGAACCCGCCGCCCGTCTCGTCGTCCTCGATCTCCTCGCGCACGGTCTTCGCCTTGCTGGGCGTGACGACCGGCACTTCCTCCTCGTCGGGATCGGCAACGCCGAAAAGGCCGGCGGCATAAACGAGGAAGACGGTTGCGGGAATGGCGATGATCGAGCCGAGCACGGTGGCGAAGGTGCCGGTCGGATACTCCCCGGTAATCAGCGCCGGCAGGCGCAGGATCATGTCGCCGAACACGCCGCCGAGACCGTTCGGCAAAGGCCAGGTGACGGGTGCCGGCACGCAAGACAGCGCCGCAGCGGCGAGAACCGAGCCGACGAACCAGCAGGCGCCGCGCTTGATGATCTTGTCGAACGGCTTGTTGCCGATGAGAACCAGCGCCCAGGCCAGCACGGGCAGCAGCGCCACGACGCTGCCGATCCCGAAGAACTGCATCATCCCGTCGGCAAAGGCCGCGCCGCCCGTGCCGAGGATGTTGGTCGGCGGGTTGGCCGTGGCATAGGAAAAGCTGGGGTCAGCGACGTTCCAGGTGGAAAGGGCGGCAACCGCCGCCATCAGCAGCGCAAACAGCGTGTAACCGGCAAGCGCCACCGACTGGCGCCACACGAATGCCGACAGCACGAACCTGCCGGACCGGGTGTCGAATGCCGCCTGATTGCTTCTTGCCATGGAAAAATCTGCCTGTCCTGATCGCCGAAGCGCCCCGATCGTCCGAAACGCCCCGATCGTCTGAAAGAAAAGGCGCCCCAGCCCGCAGGGTAGGCAGAGAGGGTTAAAGGTCCATTAACCATGCCCGCCTGAATGGCACGGGCCGGCCAAAATCGACGTGTGACCCGTCCTGACCCTACAGGACCGCCTGATCGCCGATGCCGAGCGCCCGCTGCGCATCCCGCACCCGCTCCGGCGCATCCGCCAGCTTGTAGCCAGCCTCAACGAGCCGCGTCGTGTGGATCTTGTTGTAGATGAACGCCCAGATGATGCCGACGATGAACCAGCCGAGACCGACGCCGATGAAGCCGGCGATCATGCCCACGACGATCATGCCGAGCCCGAGCCCCACATCGCCTCGCAGCAGCGCCGGAATGCCGCCGAAGAAGAGACTGGTCCAGCTGAAGCCGTAATATCCGATCTTCGTGATGCCGGTGGCGGGATGTTGCAGGCGGATCGCAGTGGCCATGATGCCCTCTTTTAGAAAAACCGGAAGTTGAAAATATTTCCCCGCGAAGTCAATCGGCAACGCGCATGCCGTGGGGAAAATCGCGGACGCCGAAAGCCTGCCGGAGAACAGAGGACCCGCCAAGGAACCGCCAGAACGGGAAAAGCCCGGCAGATGACTGCCGGGCTTGACGAACCTGCGCCTGAGGCGGGTTGGAGACCGGCTTTCGGCCGATCTCCCGCGAAGCGCTTACGAGTGGTAGGCAGCTTCGCCATGGCTTGCGAGGTCGAGACCTTCGCGCTCGGCTTCCACCGGTACGCGCAGGCCGACGATGACGTCCACGAGCTT
The DNA here is from genome assembly GCF_011603255.1 of Ferranicluibacter rubi. Taxonomy (GTDB): domain Bacteria; phylum Pseudomonadota; class Alphaproteobacteria; order Rhizobiales; family Rhizobiaceae; genus Ferranicluibacter; species Ferranicluibacter rubi. The sequence continues at coordinate 174,198 of NZ_JAANCM010000004.1, forward strand.
GTAGAGGATCGCCGAACCGATGCCGCACCAGATGATGGTGATGCCGACGGCCTTGATCTGCGTGACGACCTGAGCACCCATGGTGATGCCTTCGGCATAGCCGATGCCGCCCAGCGAGGCGCTGGCGAAGACGCCGGTTGCGATGGCGCCGAAGATGCCGCCGACGCAGTGAACGCCGAAGACGTCAGCCGTGTCGTCGTAACCGAACTTGTTCTTCACGACCGAGACGAAGAAGTAGCAAAGCGGCGAGACCACGAGGCCGAGAACGATGGCACCCATGGGGCCGACGATGCCGGCAGCCGGGGTGACGGCAACGAGGCCGGCAACCATGCCCGAAGCGCCGCCGAGCATGGAGGCCTTGCCGCGGGTGAAGGTTTCCACGATCGACCAGGAAACGATGGCAGCTGCCGTCGCGACGAAGGTGTTGACCGTTGCGAGCATTGCGCCGCCGGACGCTTCGAGGTTGGAACCGGCGTTGAAGCCGAACCAGCCGACCCAGAGCATGGATGCACCGACCATCGTCAGAGTCATCGAATGCGGGGCCATCATGTCCTTGCCGAAGCCGGTGCGCTTGCCGACCATAATGGCGCCGAGGAGACCGGCAACACCAGCATTGATGTGCACGACCGTGCCGCCTGCGAAGTCAAGCGCGCCCATCTTGAAGAGGAGGCCGTTGGCATCCCAGACCATATGTGCGACCGGGAAGTACACGAACGTGACCCAGAGGGCGCAGAACAGGACGGCAGCCGAGAACTTGATGCGTTCGGCAAACGCGCCGACGATGAGGGCGGGCGTGATGGCCGCGAACGTCATCTGGAAGACCACGAAGATGTATTCGGGAATGACGACGCCGGCGGAGAAGGTCGCCGCCGTGGAGTCCTTGGTTACGCCCGAAAGGAACATCTTGGCGGTGCCGCCCCAGTAGGCGCTCTCGGATCCGCCGAAGGCGAAGGAGTAGCCATAGGTGACCCAGATGAGCATGACGGTGGCGCCGATGACGGTGCACTGCATGAGAACCGACAGCATGTTCTTGGTGCGCACCAGGCCGCCGTAGAACAGGGCGAGGCCGGGGATGAGCATGAAGAGGACCAGGATGGTCGAGACGAACATGAAGGCGGTGTCGCCCTTGTCCGGAACGGGCAGAGCAGCTGCCGTTTCGGCAACGGCCGGCACCGCGGTGTCCTGGGCAAATGCGACAACCGGCGCCAGGAAGGCGGCCGTTGCGGCACCGAAGCGCCCGAGGGTTGTCGAGAATGTGTGAGATGTCATGTGAAGAAAGCTCCCTCTAACAGCCGTTGCTTACAGCGCTTCTGAATCGGTTTCGCCGGTACGAATGCGCACCGCATGGTCAATGGAGTAGACGAAGATCTTGCCGTCGCCGATCTGGCCGGTCTTGGCGGAAGACGCGATCGCTTCGACGGCCTTGTCCACGATCTCGGAGGCGACGGCGATTTCGATCTTGAGCTTCGGCAGGAAGCTGACGGCGTATTCGGTGCCGCGGTAGATTTCAGTATGCCCCTTCTGGCGGCCGTAGCCCTTCACTTCCGTAACGGTCAGGCCCTGGATTCCGACGGCGGTGAGCGCTTCACGAACCTCATCGAGCTTGAACGGCTTGATAATGGCCATCACAATTTTCATCTGGTTTCCCATCCTTGTTCATCTGCGGCTCACGTGCCGTCTTTGCATGCCGATGAGCCTTGTTTCCCCAACGACCGCTCAGTTCTATTCAAAGCGCGTGCCAGTTCCGCGTCAGTGCGAAAAATAGATGAAAAGTCACCAAATCACCGCATTCGCCGACGAGACGCCGATGAAACGTTAAATATTCGCCAGATTTTCAGGCTAAAAATTGCGCAAATTTAAAAATTTGCTGAATAATTAGTCATTTGCCTTTTTCCGAATCAGTCCTTCCTGAGCGACGGATGCGATCAGGTTTCCGGAGCGATCGAACAGGCTGCCGCGGTTCATGCCGCGCGCGCCACTCGTGCTGGGGCTGTCCTGCGTATAGAGCAGCCAGTCGTCGAGCTTCACCGGACGGTGGAACCACATGGCGTGGTCGAGGCTCGCTACCTGCAGGCTGCGGTCGAAGATCGAGGTGCCGTGGGCGCGCAGCGATGTGTCGAGCAACGTCATGTCGGAGAGATAGGCGAGCACCGCCGCCTGCAGCGGCCGGTCGTCCGGCACGGCCCCGGTCGCCTTGACCCAGACATGCTGGACCGGCTCCTGCCGCTCGCGCGAGAAATAGTGCTTCAGCGATACCGGGCGGATTTCGATCGGCCGCGGCTGCTCCCAGTATCGCCGGATCGCCTCCGGCGCGTTCGCCAGAAACATCGCCTTCATCTCGGCTTCGCCCATCAGCTCTTCCGGCTGCGCGACCGTTGGCGGCGACACCTGATGGTCGAGCCCCTCTTCCTCCACCTGAAAGGAAGCCGACAGCGCGAAGATCGCCGCGCCATGCTGGATCGCCACCACGCGCCGCGTGGTGAAGCTGCCGCCATCGCGGATCCGGTCGACCTCGTAGATGATCGGCACGGCGGGATCGCCCGGCCGCATGAAATAGGCGTGAAGCGAATGCACGAAGCGATCCGCAGTCACCGTGCGCTGCGCGGCTACCAGCGCCTGCCCGATCACCTGCCCGCCGAACACCCTCTGCCAGCCGACCTGCGGCGACACGCCGCGGAAGAGATTTTCCTCCAGCTTCTCCAAGTCAAGCGTCTGGAGGAGCACATCCATGGCAGTTTCGGTTGGGGCATCATTGGACATTGCGCGGTCTCCGGCGGTAGGAAGCATGAGGTCGATGATCTATATAGTGCGCAAGCACAAGAGCGAAGGACGAGACGGATGATCGATCTATTGGTGGCAGGCGGCGGATATGTCGGGCTTTCGCTGGCGGTCGCCGTCAAGACGGCAGCGCCGCACCTCTCGGTGACGCTGATCGACGGCGCACCGGACGGCGCCTGGCGCGGCGACGAGCGGGCGTCCGCTATTGCAGCCGCCGCTTCCTCCATGCTCGACGTCCTGAGGATCTGGCAGACGATCGCGCCGGAAGCCGAGCCGATCCGCCGCATGGTCATCACGGATTCCAAGACTGCCGATCCCGTCCGCCCTGTCTTCCTCACCTTCGAGGGCGACCCGGATGCGGATCGCCCCTTCGCCCATATGGTCCCGAACGTCGCGCTCGTCGGCGCGCTGCGCGACAAGGCGGCAAGCCTCGGCATCGACATCCGCCCCTCGACGACCGCAAGCGGCTTCACCGCAGACGAACACGCCGTTCGGCTGAAGCTTGCCGATGGCGGCGAAATCGAGGCCCGCCTGCTCGTCGCCTGCGACGGCGTGCGCTCGAAGCTGCGCGATGCTGCCGGCATCAAGACCGTGAATTTCGATTATGGGCAGTCCGGCATCGTCACCACGGTCGAGCACGAGCGGCCGCATGACGGCACCGCCGAGGAGCACTTCCTGCCGGCCGGCCCGTTCGCCACCTTGCCTCTGCGCGGCAACCGCTCGTCGCTCGTCTGGACCGAGCGGACGGAGGACGCGAACCGCCTCATCGACAGCGACGACCTCGTCTTCGAGGCCGAACTGGAACGCCGCTTCGGCTACAAGCTCGGCGCCTTGAAGGTGGTCGGCGGACGCCGCGCCTTTCCGCTCGGGCTGACGCTCGCGCGCGCCTTCGTCGCCAATCGCTTCGCGCTGGCCGGCGATTCGGCCCATGGCATCCACCCCATTTCCGGGCAGGGCCTCAATCTCGGGTTCAAGGATGTGGCGGCATTGGCCGAAACCATCGTCGATGCCGATCGGCTCGGGCTCGACATCGGCTCGCTCGCCGTCCTCGAGCGCTACCAGACCTGGCGCCGCTTCGACACGGTCCGCATGGGGGTGACGACGGATGTGCTGAACCGCCTGTTTTCCAACGACATTATGCCCGTGCGCATGCTGCGCGACCTCGGCCTCGGCATCGTGGATCGCCTGACCCCGCTCAAATCCTTCTTCATCCGCCAAGCGGGAGCCGCCGCAAGCAGCGATCCAAAGCTCCTGACGGGCAAGGCTATCTGAAAGACCGGCCGGGCATGTTTGATTTGCCGCACCGGGACCATCAGTCCTCGATCTTGCGGGCCTCGGAAATCAGCATGATGGGAATGCCGTCGCGGATGGGATAGGCGAGCCGCGCCTTCTCCGAGACGAGTTCGTTTTCCGCAGCGCTATAGCTCAGCCGCCCTTTGGTCAGCGGGCAGACGAGAAGCTCGAGCAGCTTCGGGTCGACGCGGCGGGTTCTCTCGTCCACAGCAGGGCCTATTGCAGCATGGTTTCGATGTCGCCGAAGGTCTTCGCCAGCACGATCTCGGTGATCGCGATCAGCGTGTCGGCCCGCGTCTTCAGGTCCGGCGCTTCCAGCAGCGCCTGCTTTTCGGCCGGGCCGTAGGGCAGCATCATCGCCATGGAGTTGACCAGCGTCGTGTTGCCGGCGCGCTCCACGCTCTCCCAGTCGGCTTCCAGCTTGTTGGTGTCGAGATAGGCCTTGAAGGCGGCCAGCAGCGCTTCGCGATCCACCTGCGCTTCGTCTTCGGATTCCGTGAGATCGCCGGCAAACGGCGTTATCTTGAAAGTCCGATACCCCTTGACCGGGTGCATCTCGTCGAACAGGCGGAAACGGCAGATGCCGGTCAGCGAGGTAATGTAGCGCCCGTCCTCCATCTCGGCAAACGACGTGATGCGGCCGACGCAGCCAACCTGACACAGCGCCTGGCTATTCTCGCTGTGATCGGTCAGCGAGGGCTGCACCATGCCGATCAGGCGGTTGCCGCAGAGCGCGTCGTCGAACATGGCGAGGTAGCGCGGCTCGAAGATGTTGAGCGGCAGCTGCGAGCCCGGCAGCAGCAGAACGCCGGTCAGCGGAAACACCGGAATGACGTCCGGAATATCCCTCGGCTTCAGGTAACGTGCATTTCCGACCTGCATCTCAGGCAAACTCCGCCGTATCTCGGGCAACGGACCGATCATCGGCCCGTCCGCCTCGCATTATGGGATGACATGGTGCGCTTGCCGGAAATCTCAAGCGGGAAACATGGCTGGGAGATGCGGCATGTCGAACCGGAGGAAACGGCTCCGGCGCGAAAAAGTTCACGAGAACAGGATGGCCGACATCTTGCGGCGTGCCGACAGCGTTGCCGGATCGGCAGGTCCCCAAACCTCGAAGAAGGCAACCAGCGCCCGGCGGGCGCCATCGTCGTCAAACGCGCGGTCGCGCCGCATGATCGTCAGCAGATGCTCGGCCGCCGTCTGTCGGTCGCCCTCCACATTGCGGATCTTGGCAAGGTTCAGCCGGGCGGCATGATCGTCGGGATCGGCAAGAAGGGCAGCTTCCAGCGCCTTAGGGTCGCCCAGCTTGCGCGCTTCGTCGATCTGATCGAGCCGCTTGAGAAGGGCGGAGACCTGCGGATCGGCCTTCTGCTCGTCGGAAAGCTCCGACAGGATCTCGCGCGCCTGATCGAGCGCGTCCGATGCAATCATCACCTCGACAAGCCCGGCGCGCGCCGGCAGGCTTTCCGGCTCGACCTGAAGCACGGAGGCGAAGATGCCGCCGGCATTCTGCAGGTCGCCGGCGTCCAGCAGCTGCTTCGCTTCGGCAAGCGCCGCTTCGATCTCTGCTGCCTGATCGTCGATCATGGGACCTGCGATTTTCTCGATAAAGGCCCGGATCTGGCTTTCCGGAACGGCACCCATGAAACCATCCGCCGGACGACCGTCAACGAAGGCGACAACGGCGGGAATGGACTGGATGCCGAGCTGGCCGGCGATCGAAGGGTGATCGTCGATGTTCATCTTGACGAGCTTCACGCGCCCGCCCGCTTCCGTCACCACCTTCTCGATGATCGGCGTCAGCTGCTTGCACGGGCCGCACCAGGGCGCCCAGAAATCGACCAGCACCGGCAGGCCACGGGAGGCCTCCAGCACGTCGCGGGCAAAGGTGGCCGTCGTCGTGTCGGAGATCAATGGACCGCTCGTTGCGGGCGCAACGGCGGCAGGCGATGGCGACGCCGTTGCGGGCGCGCCGCCATAGGTGGCCGTCGCGCTCATCTGGCTGCCGTAGGAACCGGAATAGGGATTGTTGCCGCTCATCGAATGCTCCTTGCAGGGACCATGCGCAGCCCCGATCCTCGTCCTTACCGGATGTGCTCCGGCCATTGCCCTCAAAGATCGTATGTCAGGCCGTGACTTTCAAGACAAGCGGCACATGCCCCATCGCCTCGGCAAAGCGGATCAGGTCCTTCGACGCCAGCGATGTCGTGGCGTCGTTCGTCAGCGGATGGCAGTTGACGATCTCCTCGCGCATCAGGTCCGCATCCAGCACCAGCGTGACGGCTTGGGCATGGTCATTGATGACGCCGAGCGCGGTCACGGCACCGGGAATGACGCCTAGATATTCCATCAGCTTCTCCGGCTTGCCGAAGGAGACCTTGCTCGCGGCACCGATCAGCGTGTGCACGGTCTTCAGATCGACCGTCGCATGCTCCTCCACCGTCAAGAGGAAGTAATTGTCCTTCTTATCCTTCACGAACAGGTTCTTCGTATGCCCGCCGGGAATCTCGTCGCGGAGCGATACCGATTCGGCCACGGTGAACACCGGTGCATGCCGCTTCGTCTGGTGGGCGATCCCGAGATCGTCGAGAAAGCGGAAAAGATCCTCTGCCGTCTTCGGCTGCACGTCCGTCATGTCTTGGGCTCCTGTCTCTGCTCCTCCATGTGATTACGAAGCGCAGACACGAGACGCAATCGCTGAGACACGTCTGCAAGGTCTTCCGTCGCAATACCGCGACGCCCGGCGCATCCGGCCGGTAAAAAATCATCAGGAAAAATCATGTAAATTCAATTATTTAGAAGAACTTTCGGCAAATTTTTTCCACGCCCGTCATTTCCCTGTTGCATTTCCAAATCGGCTGAGCGATATAGCGCCCGTCGCCAACGAAAACGGCGACGCCACGGTCCACCGACTACCCCCGGACCTTGGTTGATGAGCGGGTGTAGCTCAGGGGTAGAGCACAACCTTGCCAAGGTTGGGGTCGAGCGTTCGAATCGCTTCACCCGCTCCATTTTCTCTCTTGAGAGTATTCTGCTATGCTAGAGCGAAGCTAAAGAGGCAGTGCCCTAAGCTTTGTACTTTTTCCTATCGGAATTTCATGCATTGACGGAGCCGATAGGATCTGGGTGATCTGCTCGATGTCAGGCCATCGACTGATGAGCAGAGCTGCATTCATGTGCATTGGGTTTTTTTGGTAGGCTGGCGCCAGTATGAAGCCATGGAGGCCCGAGGAACGAAGCGCCACACGTTCCGGCGGATTCCTCAAGATACGCCCGTCTCCGGAAATAAAAATCCAAGTATCTTGTGCTGAGCGTAATAACTCAATCCAGTCAACGTCGGGTGCACTTCTGCCTCTAGCGAGTCCGGGAACATCTTTGATGTGGAAGGCCGAGTGACCGTAGTGACTTATAAAGCCATGCAGAGTTGATGCGAGAACTGGCGCGGTGCAGTTATCGAAAAAGACCTTCACGCCGCGTCCCGCTGCCACAACGCGCTTTCGAACTCTATAGCGCGCTTAACTGAACTCCGCTCTACCGCATAAGACAATGCCGCAACGGCAGTACCTTCCTGTCTGCCCGCCGCTGCAAGAACAGCAGTTGGAACGCTTGATACTGAATCGATCGGTTGACCAAAAGATCGCGCTGGATCGACAACGACCTTTGATTTTCGGCCTGATGGCCACCAGAGCTTAGGGTCTCCATTCTCCGTGAAATCAACTGTTTTCAGAATTGGATCAATCACGCTCTGAAATTCATACTGCTTTCGGAAGAGATTTAGCAGCCGCTCACTTTTCTGCCCCTCCTCATCCGTTGAAATGATGCTCAGGAATATCTCTCGGCCATCGGTGCGAAAGCGATTGCTTGATAAAGGATGGTCTTTTCCAAGTTCCTCTTTAGCGATCTTAATAGCTGAACGAACCTTGATCGCGGAAACACCTTCACGAATAAGCACGTCGGCGACACGAGCCTCCATAAGATCCTTGAAACCGAGATAAAGCCGTTCGTCTCCAAAGTGGACCGATGGATCCCATAATGGGCGATACACGACGCCTTTGACGACGTGCCCCAGAAGCCATCGAGAGATTTTTGTCGGGGAGACGCGAAGAAGTCTTCCCGCCTCTGCAGGAGTATACAAACCAACGCCGATGAGATTTTCCATGAGCGGCTCCCAGAGACATTAGAGTCAGTTTATGAGATCAGTGTCAACGGAGACTAAGCAGATGGTCTTGTACCGCTCAGCCTTCGCTGCCCCGAGGCACAGTATGCTTGCCACCAATATGACGTTTCAGCTCTTCGAGAAGATATAGTCCGTTTCCTGGCGCAGCGTCTCGCCGGGGCGCAGGATGGCGTTCGGGAAGCCCGCGTGGTTGACGGCGTCGGGCCAGATCTGGGTTTCCAGGCAGAAGCCTGCAAACGGCCCGTAGGTGCGGCCTTCGAGACCGGGAACGGGCGTGTTCAGCTTGAAGCCGGAATAGAACTGAACGCCGGGCTCCGTCGTGCGGACCTCGAGCGCGACACCCGAATCGATGCTGCGGACAAGGGCCGCGGACCGCTTGGGGCCGCGCTCCGGCGAGAGGCAGAAATTATGGTCGTAGAGCACCTTCTCGCCCTCCGTCTGCCGGCGCATAGACGACATTTGGCGCAGATCGAACACCGTGCCCTCGACCGGGGCGATCTCGCCGGTCGGTATCTGCTGCTCGTTCGTCGGCAGGTAGTGATCGGCGGCGATCATGATGTCGTGGCCGAGCGTGTCGGCACGCCCATCGAGGTTGAAATAGGTGTGCTGGCAGAGATTGGCGATCGTCGGGGTGTCCGTCGTCGCCGTATAGGTGACGCTGAGGCAGCCATGGCCGGAAAGCCGGTAGGTTGCATTGATCTCGCAGGTGCCGGGATAGCCGGCGCGACCTGCGGGATCGACGATCTTCAGCGAAACAGAATCCTCGGTGACATCCACGATGGTCCAGAGACGCTTGGCAATACCGTCGCTGCCGCCATGGAGATGCGTCACGCCCTTCTCGTTGAGTTCGAGCTGGAAGTCCTCTCCGTCGATCGTGAAGCGCCCGTTGCCGATCCGGTTGGCCGAACGACCGGGCGTCGCACCGAAATAGGAGGAGTGGGCCGGATAATCGTCGAACGCCTCGAAGCCCAGCACCAGCGGTGCCGCATGGCCCTCCAGGCGTAGATCCTGAATGACCGCGCCCCAGGATATGACCTTCGCCGTCAGACCGCCACCGCGGATCGTCACGCGGTGCACGGGCTCGCCCGTCTTCAGGTGGCCGAAAATTTCCATGGCTGTGCTGCTGGTCAAAATATGGTCCTCGCTCTTGTCCGGTCGCAGCGCCACAGGCACCGCCGACCTCATCGTCTCCCCGCGTCGATCGCGGAATCTTCAGCGCGCGCCTTTACCCGCGCGCGCAAACCTCAGCGCCCCTTGCCGATCTCCGCCAGCTCATAGGGCGTCGTCTGGTAGATATCGTTGATCCAGTTGCCGAACAGCAGATGCGCATGGCTGCGCCAGCGGTTCTGCGGCGGCAGGTCCGGATCGTTGTGGGGGAAATAATTGTACGGCATCTTGATCGGCACGCCGGCATTCACGTCGCGGAAATACTCGTCCGACAAGGACGTCGAATCATATTCCACATGGTTGAAGACATAGAGACGGTTGCCGGCCTTCTCGTGAACGAAGCAGACGCCCATCTCGTCGGATTCCATCAGGATCTCCAGCCCCGACACCGTCTCGATGTCGCCGCGCCGCACCTCGGTCCAGCGGGATACGGGGATCTGGAAATCGTCGGAGAAGCCGCTGAGATAGACCGAGGACGGATTGAGATTGTGGTGTGTGTAGACGCCGAACGCCTTCTCCCGCAGCGCATGCTTCGGCACGCCATGGAAATGATAGATCGCCGCCATCGCGCCCCAGCAGATATTGAGCGTGGAATGAACATGGGTATGCGTCCACTCGAAGACCTGCTGCATCTCTTCCCAATAGGTCACCTCCTCGAAGGGCAACAGCTCCACCGGCGCACCGGTGATGATCAGCCCGTCGAAATGCCGCTCGCGAACATCCTCGAACGTCTCGTAGAAGGCGAGCAGGTGATCCTCGGACGTGTTCTTCGCCTTGTGGCTGCCAAGGCGGATCAGCGTGAACTCCACCTGCAGGGGGGAAGCGCCGACGAGGCGCGCCATCTGCACCTCGGTCTTGATCTTGTTCGGCATGAGGTTGAGAAGCCCGATCTGCAGCGGCCGGATATCCTGACGGATGGCAGCCGTTTCGGTCATCACCCGCACACCCTCGGAGACGAGGGTTTCAAAGGCGGGCAGCGTATCGGGTATCTTGATGGGCATCGGCTTCACTCGGAATAACGACACCGGCCGAAATGGAGGGTAGCGGGCGAAACATCGTCCCACGGCCCTTTAGCGACTTGTTTAACGTGGCTGCAAGCCGGCCGGCCAAATCACCACGCCGCAAGTCATAGACCCGATGCCCCCACGAATCAAGGATGACGCGAATCAGGGACGCTGTGGGGTCTTTACCCCTCCAGCTCCTCGCGCAGCATTTCCAGCTCCAGCCATTCGCCCTCCATCGTTTCGATGGAGGCGCGCAGCTTTTCGAGTTCCGCGGCAAGCGCTGCAAAACGGGCCGGGTTCTTGGTGAAGAGCTTGGGGTCGGCCATCTCGGCCTCGCGCTTCGCGATCTCGCTTTGCGCCTTCTCCATCTCCTTCGGCAGGTTCTCCAGCGCGAACTTCTGCTTGAAGGAGAGCTTTCCCTTGGCCGCTTTCCCGGTGCCACCGGCACCGGAGGTCGAAGCAGCGCCGGTCTGGCGGGCCTTCTCCGCCTTCTCGGCGCGCTTGCGCTCGTCGGCCACGCCCTTGCGCTGCACCATCATGTCGGAATAGCCACCGGCATATTCGATCCAGCGCCCATCCGGGGCTTCCGGATCGGCCGGTGCGATGGTGGAGGTCACCGTGCGGTCGAGGAAGTCGCGGTCGTGGCTGACGAGGATGACGGTGCCGGCAAAGCCTGCGACGATCTCCTGCAAGAGGTCGAGCGTCTCGATGTCGAGGTCGTTCGTCGGTTCGTCGAGGATCAGCAGGTTCGTCGGGCGCGACAGGATGCGCGCCAGCATCAGCCGAGCCCGCTCGCCACCGGAGAGGTTCTTGATCGGCGTGCGCGCCTGCTCCGGCTGGAACAGAAACTCCTTCATGTAGCCGGTCACATGCCGCTGCTCGCCATTGACGAGCAGGGTCTCGCCGCGGCCGTCGGTCAGGTAGTTGGCCAGCGTATCCTCAAGGTTCAGATCCTCGCGCTTCTGGTCGAGCGTGGCGATCTCCAGATTGGTGCCGAGCTTCACCTTGCCCTCGTCAGGCTTCATCTGGCCGGTCAGCATTTTCAAAAGCGTCGTCTTGCCGGCGCCATTCGGGCCGACGAGACCGATGCAGTCGCCCCGGTGCACCCGGATGGAAAAGGGTGCAACGATGATGCGCTCGCCATAGGCCTTGGTGATCTTCTCCGCCTCGATCACCAGCTTGCCGGATTCCTGCGCATCGGACACGTTGGCCTGTACCGAACCCTGCGGCCCCTTGTGGCCGCGATAGTTGGAGCGCAGATCCTGCAGCGCGCCGAGGCGGCGCATGTTGCGCTTGCGCCGGGCGGTCACGCCATAGCGCAGCCAGTGCTCTTCCCGCTCGATCTGCTTGCCGAGCTTGTGCTGTTCCAGCTCTTCCTGCTCCAGCACCTGGTCCCGCCACGCTTCGAACTGGCCAAAGCCCCGGTCGAGCCGTCGCGATGTGCCGCGATCGAGCCAGACGGTCGCGGTCGAGACCTTCTCCAGAAAGCGACGGTCGTGCGAGATGAGGATGAGGGCGCTGCGCGTCTTCTGCAGCTCGCCTTCCAGCCATTCTATGGTCGGAAGATCGAGATGGTTGGTTGGCTCGTCGAGCATCAGGATGTCGGGCTCGGGCGCCAGTACCCGGGCAAGGGCCGCGCGCCGCGCCTCGCCGCCGGAGAGATCGTTCGGGTTCTCCTCGCCGCTCAAGCCCAGATGCGACAGGAGATAGGTCACACGATAGGGATCGTCGCCCGGCCCGAGGCCCGCCTCGGCATAGGCCTGCACGGTGGTGTAGGCCCCGAAATCCGGCGCCTGCTCCAGGTAGCGCACGGTCGATGACGGATGCCGAAACACCTCGCCCGACTGCGGCTCGATCAGCCCGGCGGCGATCTTCAGCAGCGTCGATTTGCCGGAGCCGTTGCGGCCGACGAGGCAGATCCGGTCGCCCGGCTCCACCTGCAGCGCCGCACCGTTCAAAAGCGGCGTGCCACCGAAGGTCAGCACGATATCGTCGAGTTTCAGAATGGGCGGCGCCATGGTCAGGCTCCTGTCATGTCGAGGGGGCGGGCGAGAAGCATCGCGCGGCCCGTGCCAAGCGTCAGCTGCACGGGTCCTTCCGCCACATTGGAAAGGGTGCGCGACGACCCGAAGGGCACCGCGAAACGGGCGAGCGAATAGCGCGCACCCGCAATGGAGAGATCGCTCAGCGCATCGAAACCGAGCACGGAAAAGAGGCAGCCTTTCGGCAGGTCGATCTGCGTGACGCCGGGAAGCAGCGGCACCGCCTCTTCCTCGCCCGAGGTCAGGAGCACGTCGAGCCCGGTCTCGGCAAGGTGCAGGCCGTGCAGCAGGTGCTGAAAGGCATGGTCGCTGCGCTCGCCGCCGAGCGCCCCAGCGAGAATGAGCCGCGTTGCGCCGCGCATCCGCGCCGCAGCGACCGCAATCTCGCCATCGGTCTCGTTCTTGGCCGGCGGATAGGGCTCGCGCCGCACGTCCGGCCAAGCCGCGATCAGTGCATCCGGTGTCGAGTCGAAATCGCCGACCCAGAGCTCCGGCGTCAGCCCGATGGCGCTCGCATGCCGCATGCCGCCATCGGCCGCGATGACGCGCGTGCCGGCCAGCTGCGACGCCAGCCGGTCGGTCATCGTCAGCGGCCCGCCGAGCAGGATGGTGAATGCGGTTGCGGTCATCGCGCTGCCATAGCGCGAAGCCGTCCCGGAGGCAAAGGTCAAAGGACGCAAAAGCCCTAAAGATGCGGGAGGGCACGGGCGTTGGCACGCCGCGCATCCTGCAACCTTGGATCTTGCCAACAGGCGGGACCGCGTCTAGATCTTTGCGTGCTCTAACGGGGTGCCTTTCTAACGCGACGATCCTTCGTCGCGGGAAGATGGGCTGAGAGGCTGAAAAGCCAACCCGCGGAACCTGATCCGGCTAGCACCGGCGGAGGGATTAGACGGCTCGCAAGCGCTACTCCCCTTGAAACACGTATTTTTAAAGGAGGCGCGCATGCGCGGCACATGGCTTTTCACCACCACGACCACTCTGCTTTTCACCGCCGGCATGATGTTCACCGGGGTACAAGCCGCCGAGAAGAAGGTGCTGACCGTCTACACCTATGAGAGCTTCACCAGCGAATGGGGCCCCGGCCCGAAGGTCGCCGAAAGCTTCGAGAAGACCTGCGACTGCACGCTGACCTATGTCAGCGTCGCCGATGGCGTGGAGTTGCTTACGCGGCTGAAGCTCGAAGGCCCGGCCTCCAAGGCGGATGTCGTCGTCGGCCTCGACACAAACCTCGTCACTGAGGCCAAGGCCACCGGCTTCTTTGCCCCGCATGGCCTCGACACCTCGGCGCTGAAGGTTCCCGGCGGCTTTTCGGACGATAGCTTCGTACCCTATGATTACGGCCATTTCGCCTTCGTCTACGACACGCAGACGCTGAAGACCCCGCCGAAAAGCCTCAAGGAACTGGTCGAGGGCGGGGGTAAGGAAAAGATCGTTATCGAGGATCCCCGCACATCGACGCCGGGCCTCGGCCTGCTTCTGTGGGTAAAGTCGGTCTATGGCGACCAGTCCAGCGAAGCCTGGAGCAAGCTGAAGGATCGCATCCTCACCGTCACGCCCGGCTGGTCGGAAGCCTATGGCCTCTTTACCAAGGGCGAAGCGCCCATGGTTCTGTCCTACACGACCTCGCCCGCCTATCACATGGTCGCCGAAAGCAGCGATCGCTATCAGGCGGCAGAATTTGCCGAGGGGCACTATATCCAGATCGAGGTGGCCGGCATGACGAAGGCTGCACGCGACCCCGATCTCGCCAAGGCCTTCCTCGCCTTCCTCAACGGCCCGGAAGCGCAGACGATCCTGCCCACGACCAACTGGATGATGCCGGTGGCGACCACCAGCGAACCGCTGCCGGAGGCTTTCGGAAAGCTGGTCCAGCCAAAGACGACCTTCCTGATGAACCCCGAGGAGGTCGCCAAGAACCGCAAGGCCTGGATCGACGAATGGCTGGCCGCCATGAGCCGGAACTGATCGTCCCATGCCCGCCGGTCGCGATCGCCGCCTGACGCGGACACTCGGCGTAGCGGGCATCGTCGGCATCGCGCTGTTCGTCGGCGCCGCCATCCTCGCTCTCGCGCTGGCCGCGACCGGCGAGGCGGCGGGCACGAGGGATACCAGCGGTGTCTTCGACGCCCCTGTCTTTGACGCCTATGTCTGGCGCGTCGCCCGCTTCACTTTGATCCAGGCGGGCCTCTCCACGCTCCTGTCGGTCGCCTTTGCCATCCCCGTGGCCTTGGCGCTCGCCCGGCGCCGAAGCTTTATCGGCCGGATCTGGATCATCAGGCTGATGGCGCTGCCGCTCGGCCTGCCCGCGCTGGTCGCAGCCCTCGGCATCGTCGGCATCTGGGGGCGGCAGGGCGTCGTCAACGATCTGTTCGCCCTGCTCGATCTTGACCGTCCTGTCGCGATCTACGGTCTCGCCGGCATTCTCGTCGCGCATGTCTTCTTCAACATGCCGCTCGCCGTCAGACTGCTGCTGTCGGGGCTCGACCGCATTCCCGGCGAATACTGGCTTGTCTCCGCCAATCTCGGAATATCCAGTTTTTCGCTCTTCCGCTTCATCGAGTGGCCGGTCATCCGCGGCCTGCTGTCGGGCATTGCCGGCCTTATCTTCATGCTGTGCGCCACCAGTTTCACGCTGGTGCTGACGCTCGGCGGCGGCCCGGCGGCGAGCACGCTGGAAGTCGCGATCTATCAGGCCCTGCGGTTCGACTTCGATCCCCCACGTGCCATCGCGCTCTCGGCGCTGCAGATCATGGTGACGGCCGTGCTCCTTCTGGCCCTTCGCTGGCTGACCCCGCCCGCAACCGAGGGCTTCACGACCGGCCGGCCGGTGCGCCGCTTCGATGGCCGGTCTCGCACCGCCATCCTCGCCGATATCCTTGTCATCGCGCTCGCCGCCCTCTTCGTCGCAACGCCGCTCGCCTCCGTCCTCGTCTCGGGCCTTGCCTCCGACCTCGCCAAATTGGCATTGGACGCCCAGGTCCACCGGGCGCTCGCGACCAGCCTCGGCATCGCCGCGGCGTCGGCGGCTCTTTCGGTTGCGCTGGCCACCGCCATGCTGACCACGCGCCAGATCCTGCTGTCGCCACGCCGGCCGGGCCGTTTCGCGCATGTCTTTTCCGGCAGCGTCGCCGCCGGTACGTCGCTGGTCCTCCTCGTCCCGCCGGTCGTCATCGGGGCGGGATGGTTTCTGCTGCTTCGCCCGCTCGGCGATGTCGCCCGCTTCGCGCCGGTCGTCATCACCCTTATCAACACGCTGATGGCACTGCCCTTCGTCACCCGCGTGCTGGCACCGGCCATCGCAACACACGCCGCCCGCACCGGACGCCTGACGACGAGCCTCGGCATTTCCGGCTGGTCCCGCATCGTGCTCGTCGACGGGCCGGGCCTGCGCCGCCCCTTGTTGATGGCCCTGTCCTTCGCCGCCGCCCTGTCGCTGGGCGATCTCGGCGCGGTCGCATTGTTCGGATCGCAGGACATGGTCACCCTGCCCTACCTGCTCTACAGCCGCGTGGGCAGCTACCGTACCACGGATGCCGCCGGCCTCGCTCTGCTTCTCGGCATCGTCTGCGTCGCCCTCACCATCCTCGGAACCGCACGCGAAAGCCTGAGGGAGCGCACATCATGACTACGACAGACCCGACGATCGCCGTCCGTCTTGAAAACGTCGCGGTCCGCTTCCCCGGTCATCCCGCCCCGCGAACGCTCCTCTTCGATGCCGCGATCGAAAGCGGCAGGATCACCGCGATCACCGGCGCTTCCGGCTCCGGCAAATCCACCCTGCTCAACCTCGTCGCCGGTTTCGAGACACCGGACGCAGGCCGCGTCAGCATTCTGGGCGAGGACGCGACCCCGATCCCGCCGGCGCTCCGTCCGGTCTCGGTCATCTTCCAAGAGCACAATCTCTTCGCCCATCTCAACGTCGCAACCAATGTCGGCCTCGGCATCAGCCCCGCCCTGAAGCTTGACGGGGA
The DNA here is from genome assembly GCF_011603255.1 of Ferranicluibacter rubi. Taxonomy (GTDB): domain Bacteria; phylum Pseudomonadota; class Alphaproteobacteria; order Rhizobiales; family Rhizobiaceae; genus Ferranicluibacter; species Ferranicluibacter rubi. The sequence continues at coordinate 190,636 of NZ_JAANCM010000004.1, forward strand.
GGATCGGGAGCGGATCGAGCGGGCGCTGCGGGATGTCGGGCTTGCGGGCTTTGCTCGGCGCCTGCCGCCGACGCTGTCGGGCGGCGAACGGCAGCGGGTGGCGCTTGCCCGCGCTCTCGTGCGGCATCGCCCGATCCTTCTGCTCGACGAGCCCTTTGCCGCGCTGGACCCCGGACTGCGACAGGAAATGGGGGATCTGCTGGCGGCATTGCAGGAGAAGGAAGCCAGCACGATCCTTCTCGTCACGCACCACGCCGATGACGTGCGCCGCCTCGCCGATCGCGTGCTGTTCCTCGACGACGGCAAGGTCGCCCTCCACGAAGAGGCCGACGCGTTCCTTCGCCGGACCGAACCGGCAGCGGTCGCCCGCTTCCTCGGAGCACGCTCACCCGCCCCGTGAACCGCCTTGATACCGCATGCCACAATTTGACCGTCCGCCTGTGGCACCCGCGGTGGGGCGGACCGGTACGGAAGAGAGCGGCAGCTTTTTTCCGCAAACTGCCAGGCTTTGCGGAATTATGCAGTAGGCATGAGCGGCACGAATAGGCTAGATCGGGCTCTGGGAAACGGGGCGATTGCACGTATCTCAGGATGTGGGGTGGCTCTGCCGGAACTGCCGTAAGAGCGTTCGGCACGCCGCCGGACGCGAACATGGGCTGAGGCATGACGGTGAACGAGCGGAACGAGCGGAACGGCGGGCATCTGTCGGCCCGTGGCATTGCAAGCACCCTGCGCGCGTCCGTCGCCGGCCTCGCTCTGCTGGCGCTCGCCGGTTGTCAGAGCGCCATCGAGCAGAGCTACGAGCCGAGCGTCTCCCCCTCCGCCACGCCGCAGATCGTCGACGAAGTCCAGAAGAACGATCCCCGCGCGCAGATGGGCGCCCGCGAACATCCGCGAATCGTCGCGAGCTACGGCGGCGAATACAAGGACGAGAAGACGGAACGGCTGGTCGCCCGCATCACCGGCGCGCTGACGGCCGTATCCGAGAACCCCAACCAGTCCTATCGCATCACGCTGCTGAACTCGCCCGCGATCAACGCCTTCGCTTTGCCCGGCGGCTATCTCTACGTCACGCGCGGCCTGCTGGCGCTCGCCGACGATGCCTCCGAGGTCGCCGCCGTGCTCTCGCACGAAATGGCGCATGTCACCGCCAATCACGGCATCCAGCGCCAGCAGCGCGAGGAAGCTGAAGTCATTGCCAGCCGCGTCGTCTCGGAGGTTCTCTCGAGCGACCTCGCCGGCAAGCAGGCGCTCGCCCGCGGCAAGCTGCGGCTCGCCGCCTTCTCGCGAAATCAGGAACTTCAGGCCGACGTGATCGGCGTGCGCATGCTGGGCGAAGCGGGCTACGACCCCTATGCCGCGGCACGCTTTCTCGATGCCATGGCCGCCTATAGCCGGTTCTCCTCCGTCGATCCGGACACCGACCAGAGCATGGACTTCCTGTCGAGCCACCCGAACGCGCCGCAGCGCGTTGAACTCGCCCGTCGCCATGCGCGCGCCTTCGGCCCCGAGGGCACGACGGGCGACCGTGGCCGCGACTATTTTCTCGATGGCATCGACGGCCTGCTCTATGGCGACAGCCCGCAGGAGGGCTATGTCCGCGGACAAACGTTCCTGCATGGCAAGCTCGGCATTCGCTTCGACGTGCCGGCAGGCTTCCAGATCGACAACAAGGCGGAAGCGGTGCTCGCCACCGGCCCCGGCGAGATCGCTATCCGCTTCGATGGCGTGGCCGACACCCAGCGTCGCAGCCTGACCGACTATATCGCGAGCGGCTGGGTGACCGGCCTGCAGCCCGAAACGATCCACGCCATCACCATCAACGGTCTGGAAGCCGCGACCGCGCGCGCCTCCGCCGAGCGCTGGGATTTCGACGTGACGGTGCTGCGCATCGATACCCAGATCTACCGGTTCCTCACAGCCGTGCCCAAGGGCATGCCGTCGCTGGAGCCGACGGCCGACGTTCTGCGCAAATCCTTCCGTCGCATGAGCCCGCAGGAGGCCGCAGCCCTGAAGCCGCTCCGCATCCGCGTGATCACAGTCGGTCCCGGAGATACGCTCGCGACCTTGTCCGCCCGCATGATGGGCACCGACCGCAAGCTCGATCTCTTTCGCCTGATCAACGCCCTGCAGATCACCTCGACCATCAAGCCCGGCGACCGCATCAAGATCATCTCGGAGTAGACCAATCTCCAAGGCAGACACGAAAAAGCCCGCCGGTGTGGCGGGCTTTTTCGTGTGCGTCTGTCGTTGACCGACCTCAGTGCGCCGTCAGCGCCAGCTCGGGAGCCTGTGCAACGAGAGCCACCTTCAGCTTTTCCAGAGCACGCGTCTCGATCTGGCGGACGCGTTCCTTGGAAATTCCGAGATCGGCGCCGAGTTCTTCGAGCGTCGCGCTGTCTTCCGAGAGGCGGCGGGCGCGGATGATCTTCATTTCGCGATCATTCAGCTGCTCCAGCGCGTGGCCGAGCCAGTTCTTGCGACGTTCCTGATCGATCATGTCGGTGACCTGCTCGTCCGGAAGGGGGGCAGCACAGGCCAGAAGGTCAAGGCGTTCGCCGCTGTCGGCATCACCCGAAGAGATGGGAGCCTGCAACGAGGAGTCGCTGCCGGAGAGGCGGGCATCCATCGTCTGCACGTCCGCAAGGCTGACACCGAGGGCCGAGGCGATTTCTTCATGCACCGCACGAGCCGTCAGCTGGCTGTTGCCCTGGGCAAGCTTGGCACGCAGGCGCCGCAGATTGAAGAAGAGCGCCTTCTGGGCCGAAGAGGTCCCGCCGCGGACGATCGACCAGTTGCGCAGGACGTAATCCTGCATGGAGGCGCGGATCCACCATGTCGCGTAGGTCGAGAAGCGAACATCGCGGCTGGGCTCGAAACGGGCGGCCGCTTCCAGAAGACCGATATGGCCCTCCTGGACCAGATCGCTCATCGGCAGGCCGAAGTGCCGGAACTTCGCGGCCATGGAGATGACGAGACGCATATGCGCCATGGCGATCTTGTTGCGCGCGTCCTGATCCTGATTGTCCTTCCAGGCCTGCGCCAGAAGCTGCTCCTCGCCCCGCTCCAGATACGGAGCCGCCATGGCAATCTTGATCATGCGCCTGTCTGCAGAAAGATTTTTCATCGGCTACTCCATGACGGGCACGCGACCGTGCCTCCGGGCTTGAGCTTCGGGAGACGGTATTGCGAGGGTGAAAGACTTGACCTGCAATCGAGACGCCCTAATTCTGTTGTATGAGACGACGCCAAGCGGATGGACATCGGTTCGATCTGGGCCCAACCGGGCGCTTGGCCAGTCGATCGGACGTTTCATAACGCCTGCTTTTCACAAAAGTTCCGCCCGCCAACGCTGATGTGCCGCGTCGAAGCTAATTTGTGAGCGCGCACCGGAAATCGGGGCAACGGACACCCCTCGTGAACTGCTCCTCTCGCCTTTGACAGGTCATCATCCTAAGCAATGCTTCTGTGTGCGGCGCGAATTCGCGCTTGCCGATCTCGTTAAAATACCGTTAATTTCGTCTCTGCCGGGCATGATGCCACGGTGTGACGAAGATGGGACGGACAGGGTCGACACGCGCAATATGAAGACATTGTCCATCGAAGTGCGCCCCGGCCTGCCGAGAGACGCCGCCGAAATCTCGCAGGTTCACCGTCTTTCCTGGCTGCACACCTATTCCGGCCTGATCCCCCATCGCCCGCTGAACGAGATGGTCGATCGCCGCAATGCGAACTGGTGGCGCAAGGCAACCGGCGGACCCTCCACGCTTCTCATCATCGAAGTCGCCGGCGTCATTGCCGGCTATGCAACGCTCGGTCTGTCCCGTTCCCGCGCTTTGCCGCAGGAAGGCGAGGTCTACGAGATCTATTTCCGCCCGGAATATCAGGGCATCGGCCTTGGCCGCATCCTCTTCGGCGAGGCGAGCAGCCTCTTGAAATCGCTCGGCTGCCGCGGCCTCGTCGTCTGGTGCCTGGAGGACAGCGCGCAGGCCGATCGCTTCTTCCGCAATGCCGGCGGCCGCGACGCCTGCGAAGGCATGGAGGATTTCGGCGGAAAGAGCTTGAAGAAGATCGGCTACGTCTGGAGCTGACGCGCACTGCCGACAAAGCTCTAAAATCGATAAAAGGGTCGCTCTTTAACCTCTTTGCCTACAAATGAACGCTTCAGACCGCCGCTGATATTGCACAACGGCAGGTTTGGCTTTATCGGACGTCAGTCCCACTTCAGGAGCATGGAGGCTTCATGCGTATTGACGCAATCTCGATCGGAAAGAACCCCCCGGAAGACATCAATGTCATCGTGGAGGTTCCCGTTGGCGGCCATCCGATCAAGTACGAGATGGACAAGGAAGCCGGCACGCTCGTCGTCGACCGCTTTCTCTACACGCCCATGACCTATCCGGGCAATTACGGCTTCGTACCGCATACGCTGTCCGACGATGGCGACCCGATCGACGTCCTGATCGCCAGCACGCGACCGCTCGTCCCCGGCTGTGTCATCAACGTCCGCCCGATCGGCGTGATGATGATGGAAGACAATTCCGGCAAGGATGAAAAGATCATCGCCGTGCCGAGCGCGCACCTGACCAAGCGTTACGACAAGGTCAAGGAATATACCGACCTGCCGGAAATCACGCTGCAGCAGATCGAGCACTTCTTCGAACACTACAAGGATCTGGAGCCCGGCAAGTGGGTCAAGATCTTCGGCTGGAAGGACGCGACCGTCGCCCGCCAACTGATCGTCGAAGCGATCGAGCGCGCAAAGACCGTCAAGTAAGGTCTGCCGTATCGACATTTCGAAAGCCGCGTCCTGCACGGGACGCGGCTTTTTTCATGCGGGATTTCAGGCTGCAGCCGGAAGCCACGATATCGTGTCAGCGACTGATCCGCGTCGAGAGCACGATCGACGACAAGGTCTTCTCCACCCCCTCGATCGTCCCGATCCGGTCGATCACGAGGTCGAGCGCGCTGATCGACGCCGCCTCGACGATGGCGATCAGGTCGAAGCTGCCGCTGACAGAATAGACGATGCGCACCGCCTGCATCGCTTCCAGATCGCGCGTCACCCGTGGCAACGCCCTAGCCGCAAGCGTGATGAGGATATGCGCCCGCACCAGCCCGCGCTCGTAGTCGCTGGAGAGGCGCACACCATAGCCGGTGATCACCCCGTCCCGCTCCAGCCGCTCCAGCCGTGCCTGCACGGTGGTCCGCGAGAGCCCGAGCTTTCGCGCCAGCACGGCCGTCGGCATGCGCGCATTCTCGCTGAGCAGCGCGAGAAGGCTGCGGTCGCTGTCGGTGATGCTCATATCGACCAATCCCCTCGGCGAAATGCCGAATGTGATGCGTTCTTTTGCACGGATCGGCGCTTCTGGACAACACCGCCCCGGTGCATGCTGTGCGGAAATTCGAGAAGGGGAACAGCATGAAGACCATCATCGTCATCGGAGCCGGCAAGATCGGCGCCACCATCGCACATCTGCTCGCGACCTCCGGCGACTATGCCGTCATCGTGGCCGACCGGAGCGAGGAGCAGTTGACGCGGCTCGGAACGCATCCCGCGCTGTCGGTCAGAACCGTCGATATCGCCGACGCCACCGCGATGGACGCCTTGCTGACGGGCGCCTTCGCCGTCCTCAGTGCCGCACCCTTCCACCTCACGGTCGAAATCGCCGCGTCCGCAGCACGCTGCGGTGTCCACTATCTGGATCTCACGGAAGACGTCGAATCCACGCGCCAGGTCAAGAGGCTGGCGGAGGAGGCGACGAGTGCCTTCATTCCGCAATGCGGCCTTGCACCGGGCTTCATCTCTATCGTTGCGCAGGATCTCGCCGCCCGCTTCGACACGCTCGACAGCGTGCGCATGCGCGTCGGCGCCCTGCCGCAATACCCATCCAACGCGCTCAACTACAACCTGACCTGGAGCACGGACGGTGTCATCAACGAATATATCGAGCCCTGCGAAGCCATCGTCGAGGGGCGCCTGACGGCGGTGCCGGCGCTGGAGGAGCGCGAGGAATTCTCGCTCGATGGCGTCACCTACGAGGCGTTCAACACCTCGGGCGGTCTCGGCACGCTCTGCGAGACCCTCGCCGGGCGCGTGCGGACGCTGAACTACCGCACAATCCGCTATCCCGGCCATGCCGCGATCATGAAGGCGCTTCTCAACGATCTCGGTCTGCGCCACCGCCGGGAGGTACTGAAGGACATTCTGGAGAACGCGCTGCCGGCAACCACCCAGGATGTGGTCATCGTCTTCGTCACCGTGTCCGGCCATCGCGACGGGCGGCTCGTTCAAGAGACCTATGCGAACAAGATTTATAGTGGCGTCGTTGCCGGCCGCATGATGAGCGCGATCCAGATCACGACGGCCGCCAGCATCTGCGCCGTGCTCGACATGCTCGCAGCCGGCGACCTGCCCGCCTCGGGGTTTATCCGCCAGGAAGACATCGCCCTCGACGCCTTCCTCGCAAACCGCTTCGGCCGCCACTATGCCGACAGCCGCTTCACCGAGAAGCTTGCAGGCTAAATTGCCAGGCCGGCCTCAGAGCCGGCCGAACTCGTCGTCCAGGCGAACCGTATCGTCGTCGGAGAGATAGGACCCCGTCTGGACCTCGATGAGCTCCAGCGGGATCTTGCCCGGGTTGGCAAGCCGATGGGTGACGCCCTGCGGTACATAGATGGACTCGTTTTCGTTGAGAAGCCGCGTCTCGTCGCCCAGCGTCACCTCCGCCGTCCCTTTCACCACCACCCAGTGCTCCGAGCGGTGGAAGTGCTTCTGCAGCGAGATCTTGCGCCCGGGTGCGATCGACAACCGCTTGACCTCGAATCTCTCGCCGCTGAGCACCGAGGAGACCGAGCCCCATGGCTTGTAAGAGGTCGGATGAACCTCCGTCAGGCTGCGGGTCGCCTCCGAGCGTGCGAGTGCCTTGACGATCTGGCCAACGTTCTGGCTGTCGGCAAGACGGCCGACATATACCGCATCCTCGCTGGCAATGACGGCGATATCGTCAAGGCCATGGACGGACACATGAATGTCGCGCGAGAGAACCAGCGAATTGCGGGTATCCGAAACACTGGCCTTCTGGCCAACGACGTTGCCAGCCGCATCCTTCTCGCCAACGGCCCAGACCGAGTCCCAGCTGCCGAGATCCGACCAGGGGAAAGACGAGGGAACGACGGCCGCATGGGCCGTGCGTTCGAACACCGCGTAATCGACCGAAATATCCGGCGCCTGCGAAAAGGCCTCCGCATCCAGCCGCTCGAAATCCAGATCGCGTCGCGAAGCATCGACGGCCGCGCGCGCGCTGGCGTGCACCTCTGGTGCGAACTTTGCGAGATCGGCGAGGAAAAGGCGGATCGGCAGCATGAACATGCCGGAATTCCAGAGATAGCGGCCCGTTGCCAGCAGCGCCTCGGCCTTCTCCCGGTCCGGCTTCTCGACAAATCGCGCAACCGTCCGGGCACCCCCGGCAAGCTCCTCACCCGTCTCGATATAGCCATAGCCCGTTGCCGGCTCGGTCGGTGTAATGCCGAAGGTAACCAGCATGCCAGCCGCCGCCGTATTGCGCGCAAGCCGGATGCAATCGTTATAGGTCTCGTTCGCATCGATTTCGTGGTCGGAAGCCAGCACCTGAATGATGGCTTCGTCGCCATGGTCGCGGGCCACGACGAAGGCTGCAGCCGCCAGTGCCGGCGCCGTGTTGCGCGCAACCGGCTCCAAGAGGATCGAGGACAGACGCGCGCCGACGGCCTGCGCCTGTTCCGCGACGATGAAGCGGAACTCGGCATTGGTCACGATAACGGCGGGCTCGTAAATCTCCGGATCCGAGACGCGCTGCAACGTCTTCTGGAACAGCGAGTGCTCGCTGAGGAACTGCAGGAACTGCTTCGGGGCGGTCGAGCGGGACAGCGGCCACAGCCGCGTTCCCTTGCCGCCGGCCATGATCACCGGGACGATCTTTGCAGCCATTACCATGTCCTTCCCTGCCTCCGCGGCATTGAGCTTGCGTGCAAGCATTGTCGCAACCCGTTGGATGCCTGCTCGCTCGAGCGCGTTCGACAAGCGCTAACGGAGGTATAAATTGCTGTTAAAACGGATGTCCATCGTCCGTCTGCCTAAGGTGACAGACAGGCGTAACATATGCCCATTCCCGATGGCCGGAATAGGGACATAAAAAAACCGGCCGAAGCCGGTTTTCGTCGTCTCGGTCAGCCCGAGACCGTCTCGTTGAGCTGCGTGAGCTCGGAGAGGAAGTTTTCGATCTTCGTGCGGTGCTCGTCGCCGTGATGCGGCTGGTCGAGTTCGGCACGGGCCGCCTCGATCCGGCGCTCTACGAGCGCGACATCGAATTCGCTGACCGGCACGGCCGACTCGGCAAGAACGGTGCAGCCGGTCGGCAGGATGTCGGCGAAGCCGCCGAACACGACATAGCGGTTCGTCTCGCCGCTCGCCGTTTTCACGGTGATGACGCCCGGCTTGATCGTCGTCATGGTCGGTGCGTGATTGGCCATGATGGTCATCTCGCCTTCCGTTGCCGGAATGACGACTTCGCTGACCTGCTCGGAAAGCAGCAGACGCTCCGGGGAAACGAGCTCGAGTTTGAAATCAGCCATATCAATTCAGCGAATAGCGAATAGCGAACAGGTTGAGAAAACCATCCCGCAAATATTCACCTATCCCTATTCGCTACTCCCTATTCGCTATTCGCTTCGATTAAGCGGCTTCAGCAGCCAGGCGCTTGGCCTTTTCAACGGCTTCGTCCATCGAGCCGACCATGTAGAAGGCGGCTTCCGGGAGATGGTCATATTCGCCGTTGACGAGGCCCTTGAAGCCCTTGATCGTGTCTTCGAGAGCGACCAGCTTGCCCGGCGCACCGGTGAAGACTTCGGCCACGAAGAACGGCTGCGACAGGAAGCGCTCGATCTTGCGGGCGCGGGCGACCGACAGCTTGTCGTCTTCCGACAGTTCGTCCATGCCCAGGATGGCGATGATGTCCTGAAGCGACTTGTAGCGCTGCAAAGTCGTCTGCACCTTACGGGCAACTTCATAATGCTCTTCGCCGACAACCATCGGGTCGAGCATGCGCGAGGTCGAGTCGAGCGGATCCACGGCCGGGTAGATGCCCTTTTCGGCGATCGAGCGCGACAGAACCGTCGTTGCGTCCAGGTGGGCGAACGAGGTTGCAGGCGCCGGGTCGGTCAAGTCGTCGGCGGGAACGTAGATGGCCTGAACCGAGGTGATCGAACCCTTGGTCGTGGTCGTGATGCGTTCCTGCATCTGGCCCATGTCCGTTGCGAGCGTCGGCTGATAGCCAACGGCCGACGGGATACGGCCAAGCAGAGCGGACACTTCGGAACCGGCCTGCGTGAAGCGGAAGATGTTGTCCACGAAGAACAGAACGTCCTGACCTTCGTCGCGGAACTGTTCGGCGATGGTCAGACCCGTCAGAGCCACGCGAGCGCGTGCGCCCGGCGGTTCGTTCATCTGGCCGTAGACGAGCGCGGCCTTCGAGCCTTCGCCGCCGCCATGCTTGTTCACGCCCGACTCGATCATTTCGTGATAGAGGTCGTTACCTTCGCGCGTGCGCTCGCCGACACCGGCAAACACCGAGTAACCGCCATGCGCCTTGGCGACGTTGTTGATCAATTCCATGATCAGAACCGTCTTCCCCACGCCGGCGCCGCCGAACAGGCCGATCTTGCCGCCACGAGCGTAAGGCGCGAGCAGATCGACGACCTTGATGCCGGTGACGAGGATCTGTGCTTCCGTCGACTGCTCGACATAGGACGGCGCTTCCTGGTGAATGGAGCGCTTGCCCGACGTGATCAGCGGACCGGCTTCGTCGACCGGCTCGCCGATGACGTTCATGATGCGGCCGAGCGTTTCCAGACCGACGGGAACCGTGATCGGGGCGCCGGTGTCCGACACCTTCTGGCCACGGACGAGACCTTCGGTCGAGTCCATCGCGATGGTGCGAACGGCGTTTTCGCCGAGGTGCTGGGCCACTTCGAGAACCAGGCGCGAACCGTTATTATCGGTTTCGAGCGCGTTCAGGATCGAAGGCAGCTGGCCTTCTTCGAAAGCAACGTCGACGACAGCGCCGATAACCTGCGTGACGCGGCCGACGGCAGCGGTCGTCGCTGCGATGTAGTTCGGGGTCGCTGTATCAGCCATGTTCTTACCCTCTTGTCCTAACCTTAGAGCGCTTCCGCGCCCGAAATGATCTCGATGAGTTCCTTGGTGATCTGAGCCTGGCGCTGGCGGTTGTAGCTCAGCGTCAGCTTGTTGATCATCTCACCGGCATTGCGCGTGGCATTGTCCATCGCGCTCATCTTCGCGCCCATTTCGCCCGCGACGTTCTCGAGCAGTGCCCGGAACACCTGGACCGAAATATTGCGCGGAATGAGGTCGCTCAGGATCTCGCCCGCATCCGGCTCGTATTCGTAGATAGCAGCAGAACCGGTATCAGCCGATGCTGCTGCGGGCACGGCGGCAGGGATGAGCTGCAGCGCCGTCGGAACCTGGCTGATCACCGACTTGAATTCGGAGTAGAACAGGGTGCAGACGTCGAACTCGCCCTTTTCAAACAGGCCGATGACCTTCTTGCCGATCTGATCGGCATTCTCGAAGCCGATCTTCTTGACCTCGCGCAGATCGACGCGGTCGATGATCAGCGACGCGAATTCGCGGCGAAGGATGTCGTAGCCCTTCTTGCCGACGCAGATGATCTTGACCGTCTTGCCGTCGGCCAGCAGCTTGCGGATGTGATCGCGCGCAAAACGCGCGATCTGGCTGTTGAAGCCCCCGCAAAGACCACGTTCCGCCGTGCAGACGACCAGGAGATGCGTCTTGTCGCGACCGGTGCCCGTCATCAGCAGGGGCGCGCTATCGTCCGTGCCGACCGCCTGAGCGATGTTCGACAGGACGATGCTCATCCGCTGCGAGTACGGCCGGGCGGCCTCGGCCGCCTCCTGCGCACGCCGAAGCTTCGCCGCGGCGACCATTTTCATCGCCCTGGTGATCTTCTGCGTCGCCTTGACGGAGGCGATCCGGTTCTTCAGATCCTTAAGAGAAGGCATCCAGTATCCGTCCTAGGTAGCGTCTGCGGGTGCGTCTTTGAGCAGACGATCAGGAAAAGGTCTTCGCGAAAGCGTCGATAGCCGCCTTCAGCTTCGCCTTGGTGTCGTCCGAAATCGCCTTTTCGGTGCGGATCGTGTCGAGCACGCCCTTACCTTCGGAGCGCATGTAGGATAGCAGACCCTGCTCGAAAGGACCGACCTTGTTGACGGCGATCTTGTCGAGGTAGCCGTTAACGCCGGCAAAGATCACCGCAACCTGTTCTTCCGTCTTCAGCGGCGAGAACTGCGGCTGCTTCAGAAGTTCGGTCAGGCGCGCACCGCGGTTCAGCAGGCGCTGCGTCGAGGCATCGAGGTCCGAGCCGAACTGTGCGAAGGCCGCCATTTCGCGGTACTGCGCAAGCTCACCCTTGATCGAACCGGCAACCTGCTTCATCGCCTTGACCTGCGCGGCGGAGCCGACGCGCGAGACCGAGAGGCCGACATTCACGGCCGGGCGGATGCCCTGGTAGAACAGGTCGGTTTCGAGGAAGATCTGGCCGTCGGTGATCGAGATCACGTTGGTCGGAATGAACGCCGAAACGTCGTTGCCCTGCGTTTCGATGACGGGGAGAGCGGTCAGCGAACCGGCGCCCTTTTCGTCCGAAAGCTTGGCAGCGCGCTCGAGAAGGCGCGAATGCAGATAGAACACGTCGCCCGGATAGGCTTCGCGGCCCGGCGGACGGCGCAGCAGCAGCGACATCTGGCGGTAGGAAACGGCCTGCTTGGACAGATCGTCATAGCCGATCAGCGCGTGCATGCCGTTGTCGCGGAAGTATTCGCCCATCGCGCAGCCGGCGAACGGTGCGAGATACTGCATCGGAGCCGGGTCGGAGGCCGTAGCGGCAACGATGATCGAGTACTGCAGGGCGCCGCGCTCTTCGAGCACCTTGACGAACTGCGCAACGGTCGAGCGCTTCTGGCCGATGGCGACGTAGACGCAGAAAAGCTTTTCGCTTTCCGGGCCGCTGTCGTGAATGGCCTTCTGGTTCAGGATCGCGTCGAGAATGATCGCGGTCTTGCCGGTCTGGCGGTCGCCGATGACGAGCTCGCGCTGGCCGCGGCCGACGGGGATGAGGGCATCGATGGCCTTGAGGCCGGTCGACATCGGCTCATGCACCGACTTGCGCGGAATGATGCCAGGAGCCTTCACGTCGACGCGCGAGCGGCGCGTTGCGTTGATCGGGCCCTTGCCGTCGATCGGGTTGCCGAGAGCATCGACCACGCGGCCGAGCAGCTCGGGACCGACCGGAACGTCCACGATGGCGCCGGTCCGCTTGACGGTGTCGCCTTCCTTGATGGCCCGGTCCGAGCCGAAGATGACGACGCCGACATTGTCGGCTTCGAGGTTGAGCGCCATGCCGCGCACGCCGCCGGGAAACTCGACCATTTCGCCCGCCTGGACGTTGTCGAGACCGTAAACGCGGGCGATGCCGTCACCGACGGACAGAACCTGGCCGACTTCGGAGACCTCAGCCTCTTGGCCGAAGTTTTTGATCTGATCTTTGAGAATTGCGGAAATTTCCGCGGCGCGGATATCCATCAGCCGACCTCTTTCAGTGCAAGCTTAAGGCTCGAGAGCTTTGTGCGAAGGGAAGTGTCAATTTGGCGGGACCCGACCTTGACGATCAAACCACCGAGAATAGACGGATCGACGGTGACGTTGATCGCCACCTCTTTGCCGGTGACGCCCTTGAGCGCCGCCTTCAATTCAGTCTGCTGCTGATCGCTCAGCGCATGAGCCGAGGTGACCTCGGCAGAAACTTCGCCACGATGGCGGGCGGCCGTCTCGCGGTACGACCGGACGATGCCCGGGACGGCGAAGAGACGGCGGTTGCGGGCGACGACCTTGAGGAAGTTGCCCACGAGACCGGTGAGACCGGCTTTTTCGGCAATCGCGGAGATCGCCTTGAACTGGTCTTCAGCCGAAAAGACCGGGCTGAGGATGAGGCGCTTGAGATCGGCGCTGTCGTCGATCATCGCCTGAAAACGATCGAGATCGGCCTGCACGTTTTCGACCGAGCCGGCTTCCTGCGCCAGATCGAAAAGCGACGACGCGTATCTTTCTGCAACACCGGAAATATGGTCGGACGTTTTTGCCACGAGCGCGCTTCTCTTGCTATGATCCAAGAGCGATCTTCGGACGAACCGAAAACCGAACACATTGAATTTGTTGCTATATCCTCAAGGACATCCTGGCCTGACAGGCCCGGCTCCCCCACGAAGTCGCGGTTCGTCTAGCATAGGAAAATTGGACTCGCAACACGCGAGGGGAGCGATTGCACGAACCTTGGGCCAAATTCTGCCCAAAAGCGGGAGTGTGATGGCCTCGGCGAGGTGTAAAGCGGGGTCTCGACCTTACAGGAAGCCGAAAACATAGGCCAATGGCAGGATGGCCAGCACCATTTGCACGAGAACAAAGAGCCAGTTCACGAGCGTGTTACCTTGATCCGACAGCATCGACAGGATGCGCCCGAAAGCGGCGAGTGCGAAGGCCGAGCCGAGCGCGAGATAGACCATGGGCTGGGCGAGCACGATCGCGGCGAGGCCGAGACCGAGCGGAAAGCCGCCGAGCGTCGAGCGCGCCTCGGCATAGCCGCCGCGCCGGCCTTCCCGCAGCGAAAGCCCCACGGCCCGGAACGAGAGGCCCGGTGCGAAGAGGAAGAACAGCCCCATGACGCAGGTCGCCACGGCGCTGAGGAAGGCGAGGAACTCGCCGGTCTCGGTCGGTATATACAGATCCATCGCCGCGATCCCATGCGCCTGTCATCGTCCGGCATAGTGCCGACTTTGCGAAGATTTAGAGCAAGTGGGCGCGGAAGGGAATCGCTCTCGACCAGCCTCAGAGGAAACTTTGCGGATCGATATCGAGCTGGACCGATACCGAACCGCGCACTTTGGGTCCGGCCGCGATCATGGCCCGCATGAAGGCCTGCATGTCGCTGTTGCGCCGGCCGTGGACGAGAAGCCGGAACCGATGGCGTCCGCGAACGACTGCCAGCGCCGCTTCGGCAGGTCCGAGCACGGTGATGCCGGAAACCTGGGGTGCGGCCTGACGAAGGCCGCGCGCATGCGTCTCCGCGTCAGTCCGCGTGTCGGCGGAGACAATGACGGAGGCAAGCCGCCCGAACGGCGGCAGCACCGCCCGCTCGCGTTCGCCGATCTCGCGCTCGTAAAACGCCTCGGCATCGCCGGAGACGATCGCCTGCATCACCGGATGCTGCGGCTGGTAGGTCTGCAACAGCCCGCGGCTCTTCAGCCCCGTTCGCCCGGCGCGCCCCGTCACCTGGCTCAAGAGCTGGAACGTCCTCTCGGCCGCCCGGGGGTCGCCATTGGCCAGTCCGATATCCGCGTCCACGATGCCGACGCAGGTCATCATTGGAAAATTATGGCCTTTCGCGACGAGCTGCGTGCCCACGACGATATCGGCCTCCCCCTTGGCGATAGCCTCGAGTTCCAGCCGCAGGCGCTTCACGCCCATCAGGTCGGAGGACAGCACGATGGTACGCGCTTGCGGAAAATGCCGATCCACCTCCTCGGCGATCCGCTCCACGCCGGGCCCGCAGGCGACGAGATGATCGAACGTGCCGCATTCCGGGCAGGCCTCCGGCGTGCGCTCGGCATAACCGCAATGATGGCACTGGATCTGGTTGCGGAACCGGTGTTCGACAAGCCAGCTCGAACAGTTGGGGCACTGGAAGCGATGTCCGCAGACGCGGCAGAGCGTCAGCGGCGCATAGCCTCGCCGGTTGAGGAAGAGCAGCGCCTGCTCGCCCTTCTCCACCGCCTTACCGATGGCCGAAAGCAGCACCGGCGACAGGAAGCCGCCGCGCTCCGGCGGGTGCCGGCGCATATCGATCAGGCCGAGATCCGGCATGGCGGCGGCCCCGAAGCGGGTGCGCAGATGGATGGGCCGGTAGCGCCCGACCTCGCCATTGACCCGGCTTTCCACCGATGGCGTCGCCGAGACCAGCACGACAGGAAAATCGCCGAGCCTTGCCCGCACCACCGCCATGTCGCGCGCATTGTAGAACACGCGGTCTTCCTGCTTGTAGGCGGGGTCGTGCTCTTCATCGACGATGATGAGGCCGAGATCCTCGAACGGCAGGAACAACGCCGAACGCGCACCGGCCACCACCCGCACGCCGCCTTCGGTCACCTGCCGCCACACCTTTTCGCGGGTGCGGGGCGCGAGATCCGAATGCCATTCCGCAGGCTTTGCGCCGAAGCGCTTCTCGAATCGATCGAGGAAGGCGGCCGTCAGAGCGATTTCCGGCAGGAGGATCAGCACCTGCCGGCCCTGCCGCAAGGTTTCGGCGATGGCCTCGAAATAGACCTCCGTTTTGCCGGACCCCGTCACGCCGTCGATCAGCGAGACGGAGAATGTCTTTTGCGCCGCCGACGCGATCAGCGTATCCGCCGCCTCGCGCTGGATCTCCTCCAGCTCGGTCACGGCATAGTCCGCGTCGGGCGCGGCCACCACGGGCGGCGGCGGCATGAAGGCGGTCTCGAACACGCCTTGGGACCGCAGGCCTTCCACCACGCTGGTCGAGACGCCGGCGGCATGCGCAAGGCCCGAGCGCGTCCAGAAGAGACCGTCGGCCGCCGTTTCCACCACACGCGTCCGCGCCGGCGTCATCCGGTCCGGGCGCCGGTCGGTCAGCCGCAGCCCCTCCACCATCGGCTCGGGATCGAACGCCGCAGGCACGCGCAGCGCCATGCGCGCCACCAGCCCGGGCGGCGACAGCGTGTAGGCGGCGACCCAGTCGAGAAAAGCGCGCATATCCTGTGATAGCGGCGGGCAATCGAAGACCTGTGTAATGGATTTCAGCTTCTTCGGATCGACGGCCGGCCCGTCGGTCGTATCCCAGACGACGCCCGCGACCTGTCGCGGCCCGAGCGGCACCTGCACGATCGAACCCGGCTGGATCGCCATGCCGTCCGGCACCCGATAGGAATAGGCCTTGTCCGCGGGCATGGGCACCAGAACCGGCACGACCCTGCCCGGCGCCTCGGGGCAAGCCTTGTCCCCGAACAGATCAATCGAATCGCCCGTCATCGCGGCGGACATTGCTCCCGTGGGCGCCGAAAGGAAAGAGGCCGCCGTTCAGCGCCCGTTTTCAGATCTCGGCCGGGGCGGTTAGCCGGCCTGCGATGGTCGGGCTATCGACGGCAGCCTTTACAGGCTTCAGGGGCTGGAACACGGCATCACCGTCGCGCGCCAGATCCGTCACCGTATGCCGCTCCAGCGCGCGGGTCACCTCGGCCGTATCCCCGTCCAGTGCGTCGGGCGGAATGAGATGGCCGACGGTCATGTCGAAGACGTTGCCCTTCTTGTTGAGCAGCTCGTGGAACACCGTCATGTCGCGCAGCTCGGTCGACCATTTCGCCAGCCAGTAGAACAGGCCGGAATTGCGGGCCTGCATATGCACCGGCAGGATGGCGAGGTTGTGCTTGCGGGCGAAGCCGACGACGGAGGTCTTCCAGGGGCGCTCGTTCAGCCGCCCGTCCGCCCAGTAGGCGATACGGCCCGAGGGAAACAGCACAGTGGCCTTTCCCTCGGCGATCGCGCGGTTCGTCACCTGCAGCGTCTCGCGCGCCTTCAGCTTGCTTTTGTGCTCGTCGCGCCATTCCACCGGGATGACCATCTCCACGAACCGCGGATTGACGCGGATCGCATCCCGGTTGGCAAAGAACATCATGTCCGGCCGGCGTGCCTTCAACAGGTCGAACACCGCGACACCGTCGGCAATGCCGGTTGGGTGGTTGCTGACGAGCAGGAACCCGCCGTTGCGCGGAATCCGTTCTTCATGCGCCACACGAATGTCGAGCGATAGCGTGTCGCTGAGATACTGGAAGGCCTGGAAACCCGGCAGGTTGGCGACGCCGTTCGCAAATTCCAGCGCCTTGCGGTAGTTCAGCAGCGTGTAGAGCGCCGGCCGCATGACGGGCCAGAGCGGGTGGTGGACGATGCGCTGTCCGCGCTCGGCGATCAGCGTATCCACGATATGGCCGGGCTGCCCCTGGGAGACGAGCGACACCGCTTCCGCGAACTGAGAGAAACCGCCTGCCGAGCCCTGTCTGGTCATTGTCGTCCCGCCGCCGCATCTCGCTCACCTATGGCAAATGAATATGATTGAGCGATGACGGATTCCAAGAGGACGTTAGCAATTCGGCAAGAGGTGTGCGCCCAGACTTGATGTTTCCTCGGCAGGCAAGGGCTTCGACATGAATGCGTTTCTGGTGATCGGCGATGCCGTGCTGATGGCTGAGCGAGAAGCGTGGCTGAAGGCGCTGTCGAACGAGCGGCGGCTGTCAGACAAGACGGTCGAGGCCTATGAGCGCGATACGCGCCAGTTCCTCGCCTTCCTCACGGGCCACCTCGCCGGCCCTCCAAAACTGTCGGACATCAAGGCGCTGCGGCCGGGCGACCTGCGCGGTTTCCTCGCCACCCGCCGACGCGATGGCGCGGGTGCCCGCACGCTCGGACGCGGGCTTGCCGGGCTGCGGTCCTTCCTGCGCCATCTGGAGCGCAAGGGGCTGGTCAACGCGGCCGGCGCCGGCGCGATTCGATCCCCCAAGCAGCCAAAATCCCTGCCGAAGCCGCTGACCGATCGGGATGCGCTGGCCGTAGTCGCAAGCGATGCCCAACTGAGCGAGGAGCCCTGGATCGCCACCCGCAACGAGGCCGTGCTGACGCTGCTCTATGGCTGCGGCCTGCGCATTTCCGAAGCGCTCGGCCTGACCGCCGACGATGTCGCGGGGACTCCGCGCGCGCTGCGCGTCACCGGCAAGGGCGGCAAGACCCGCATCGTGCCGCTGATCGCGCCTGCGCTCGATGCCGTGCACCGCTATCTCGCGCTCTGCCCCTATGCGGCTGAGGGCAACGACCTGATCTTCCGCGGTGCGAAAGGCGGCGTCCTGCAGCCGGCGATCATCCAGCGCGAGATGCAGCGCCTGCGCGGGGCGCTGGGCCTGCCCGATACGGCGACGCCCCATGCCCTGCGGCACTCCTTCGCAACGCATCTGCTGGCCGGCGGCGGCGATCTGCGCACCATTCAGGAACTGCTCGGCCATGCCAGCCTGTCGAGCACCCAGATCTATACCGGCGTCGATTCCGCCCGCCTGCTGGATATCTACGATCGCGCCCATCCACGCGCGTGAGACAAAGCCAAAACGGCATTAACCATGCACCTTAATCCGCTCGTGACGTCTCCGCCGCTAGGGTGACGGGAACCGTGAAGGAAAGGACGACCCGTGCCCGCGACGACCCCGACGAGACGCCCCCTTCCGACACATCTTGCCCGCTCCCTTGTCGACAACCTCGTCTCCCTCGCGGCACTCCTCCCCGTCATCCTTCTCGCAGCACTCGTCGCCGCCTTTTTCAGCATCGGCCGCGCCCAGGCGCAAGAGATCGCCTGCAACGGTGTGAACCTGCTCGAAAGCTGGGAAAAGTCCGACCCGGGCAGCGTCAAGAGCGTCGAGGCCGAAGCCGCGCTCGTGGTCAACGGGACGGGCAAGTTCTGGAAGATCGAGAAGCCGGGCATTCCCGCTTCCTACCTTCTGGGAACCATGCACGTCACCGACCCGCGCGTGCTCGCCATGCCGGAGGGTGCGCCCGAGGCCTTCGCAGGTGCCGCGACGGTCATCGTCGAATCGGACGAGGTCCTCGACGAGAAGAAGGCCCAGATAGCGCTGTTTTCGGACCCGAGCCTCACCATGTTCACCGATGGCAGCACGATCGAAAGCTATCTCGATGCAGACCAGAAGGCGATCCTGACCGAAGGCCTGAAAGCCCGCGGCCTGCCCCTGCCAGCCGTCGCCCGCATGAAGCCGTGGATGATCGCAAGCTTCGTCTCTCTGCCGCCTTGCGAACTGAGCCGGAAAGCCGGCGGGGCCCTCTTTCTCGACCAGAAGCTGGCGCGGGACGCCGTATCGCAGGGAAAGACCCTCAAGGGTCTGGAGACCATCGTCGAGCAGATCCGCGCGCTCGACGACCTGCCGATCGCCTTTCACATTTCGTCGCTGGTGGACATGCTCAAACTCGGAACGGCCGTCGAGGATGCCATGGAGACCACCACGGACCTGTATCTCGAAGGCCGGATCGCCACCATCATGCCCATGCTGAAGGCCGCCTCGCACATCATCGGAGGCGGCGACATGGAACAGCAATCCGTCGCCTTCGAGCAGCGCATCGTCACCGATCGCAACCATGTCATGGCGACGCGTGCCCGTCCGAGCCTCGATGCCGGCAACGTCTTCATGGCGGTCGGCGCCCTGCACCTGCCGGGCCCGGAAGGCGTGGTCGAGCTTCTCCGCAAGGACGGCTTCACGCTCACCGTCATGCCCTGAACCCCCTGTCGGACGAACGAAAGCGCCGCCTCCGGAAACCGGAAGCGGCGCTTGTCTATGCTTGAGACTGGTAGACGACCCGGCTTACTGCCAGGTGCGGATATCGACGAAGTGACCTTCCACTGCCGCCGCAGCCGCCATGGCCGGGGAAACCAGGTGCGTGCGGCCCTTGAAGCCCTGACGGCCTTCGAAGTTGCGGTTGGAGGTGGAAGCGCAACGCTCGCCCGGCTTCAGCCGGTCGTCGTTCATGGCCAGGCACATGGAGCAGCCCGGTTCGCGCCAGTCGAAACCGGCCGCCTTGAAGATGACGTCGAGGCCTTCGGCTTCCGCCTGTTCCTTGACGAGGCCGGAACCGGGCACGATCATTGCGGAGACGGTCGACGCCACCGTCCGGCCTTCGACGACCTTGGCGACTTCGCGCAGGTCCTCGATACGGCCATTGGTGCAGGAGCCGATGAACACGCGATCGACCGCGATGTCGGTGATCTTCGTGCCCGGCTTCAGGCCCATGTAGTCGAGCGCACGCCACTTGGAGACGCGCTTGTTCTCGTCCTGGATCTCATCCGGATTGGGAACCACGCCCTGAACCGAGATGACGTCTTCCGGCGACGAGCCCCAGGAGACGATCGGCGGCAGCTCGGCAGCGTTCAGCACGACGACGCGGTCGAAATGCGCGCCTTCCTCGGTGTTCAGCGTCTTCCAGTAGGCAATCGCCTGCTCCAGCGCTTCGCCCTGCGGAGAGCGCGGCTTGCCCTTGATGTATTCGAAGGTCTTCTCGTCCGGCGCGATGAGGCCGGCGCGGGCGCCGCCTTCGATCGTCATGTTGCAGATCGTCATGCGGCCTTCCATCGACAGCGCGCGGATGGCTTCGCCCGCAAACTCGATGACGTGACCCGTGCCACCGGCCGTGCCGATTTCGCCGATGATCGCGAGGATGATGTCCTTCGCCGTCACGCCGTCGGGCAGCTGCCCATCGACGCGCACCAGCATGTTCTTCGCCTTCTTCTGGATCAGCGTCTGGGTCGCGAGCACGTGCTCGACCTCGGACGTGCCGATGCCGTGCGCCAGCGCGCCGAAGGCGCCGTGCGTGGAGGTGTGGCTGTCACCGCAGACGATGGTCATGCCTGGCAGGGTGAAGCCCTGCTCCGGCCCGACGATGTGGACGATGCCCTGGCGCTTGTCGGAGGCCGAGTAATATTCGACGCCGAAATCGGCCGCGTTCTGGGCGAGCGCCTCCACCTGAATGCGGCTTTCCTCGTTCTTGATGCCGAGATGGCGATCCGGCGAGGTCGGCACGTTGTGATCGACGACGGCGAGCGTCTTCTGCGGAGCGCGCACCTGACGGTTCGTCAGACGCAGGCCTTCGAACGCCTGGGGGCTCGTCACTTCATGGACGAGGTGGCGGTCGATATAGAGAAGACAGGTGCCGTCATCCTGCTGATCGACGACGTGGTCGTCCCAGATCTTGTCGTAGAGGGTCCGTGGTGCGCTCATGGCGTGTCATCCATTGGAAAGAAGAAATCGGAAAAATCCGGCTGGCCACCGGCGGGATCAGGCTTCAAAAGCCGGGGCACGAGCCCCTCAAGATCTATCGAAGTCGGCTGTTGAGCGCCCCGGAGACGCGCGCATAAAAACGTGCTGGCAGGCGCTTGTGATCCTGCAGCACGACGACATTCTGCGCGCGACATCCGAACTTGGATTCCATGACGCCTCAAATAGCAGTTTCCAAGCAAGACTGCAAGTTTCGCCCGGGCGCAACCGACGCTCCGCAACGCGGCGATCTTTACGGTATTGAACGATTCTCTCATGCTTCGCTTGCCAACCGGCCGAAAGTTTGAGACGCCGGAGACGTCCGTCATCAGGCGGACCTGGGGGGACATCATGACACGACCGATCACGTGGCGGGACCGCGCGCGCTATCAATTCGACAAGAGCATGGCGGCCGGGCCGATCGCGCTGATCGGCTGGCTGGCGGTCATCTCGCTGATCGTCATCGTGCTCGCCGGACTGCTGCTGGCCATCAGCGGCATCGCGCAGGATGGCGGCGAGCCCGTGTCCTTTATCGAAGGCGCGTGGGAATCGCTGATGCGCACGATGGATGCGGGCGCCATGGGCGGCGATGTCGGCTGGAGCTTCCGCGGCATCTCGCTGGCCGTCACCGTCGCCGGCATCTTCGTCTTCTCCGCGCTGATCGGCGTGCTCTCCTCCGGTCTCGACGAGAAGCTGGACGAGCTTCGCAAGGGGCGCTCCCATGTGCTGGAGAAGGACCACACGATCATCTTCAACTGGTCGCCGTCGATCTTCGACGTGATCTCCGAACTCGTCATCGCCAACCGCAGCCGTCGGCGTCCACGCATCGTCATCATGGCGGGCAAGGACAAGGTGGAGATGGAGGACGAGATCGCCGACAAGATCCCCGATCTCGGCAACACCCGCATCATCTGCCGCAGCGGCGACCCGACCGATCTGCACGACATCAACATCGTCAATCCCCAGGCCTCCCGCGCCATCGTGGTCCTGTCGCCGGAGGGCGACTATGCCGATTCGCAGGTCATCAAGACGATCCTCGCGCTCGTGAACGACCCGTCACGCCGCCCGGAGCGCTACCGCATCGCCGCGGAGATCCGCAATGCCGCCAATGCCGAGGTCGCGCGCATCGTCGGCGGCAGCGAATTGCAGCTGGTCCTGGCCGACGAGCTCATTTCCCGCATCGTCGTCAGCTCCAGCCGCCAGTCCGGCCTCAGCGGCGTTTATACCGAGCTGCTCGATTTCGACGGTTCGGAGATCTACGCGCTCGAACAGCCCGACCTTGTGGGCAAATCCTTCGGCGCCGCCGTCATGGCCTACGACACCTCCACCCTGATCGGCATCGGCACCACCGACGGAAAGGTGCATCTGAACCCGGCGCGGGACCATGTGATCGCCGCGGGCGAGCGTGCCATCCTGATTGCCGAGGACGACGACACCATCCGCCTGCGCACGGGCGACTTCACCGTCGATCGCGAGGTCATCCGCCCGCGCCCAAAGGTCACGCGCCGGGCGGAAACCACGCTTCTGCTCGGCTGGAACCGCCGGGGGCCCATCATCACCCAGGAGCTGTCACGCTACGTCGCGCCCGGCTCCCGCCTGATGATCGCCGCCGACACGCCGGAGCTTCTCGACGAGGTCGCGGCCATGCCGTATCTGAAGGAGAACCTGTCGGTAGAGTGCCGTGTGATCGACACCAGCAACCGCGCAGCCCTCGATGCGCTCGATGTGCCCGCCTTCGATCATGTGCTGGTGCTCGGCTATAGCGACCACCTGGCCGCACAGCCGGCCGATACGGCGACGCTCGTGACGCTGCTGCAGCTGCGCAAGATCGCGGAGGCCGCAAACACCCATATCGGCATCGTCAGCGAGATGATCGACGTGCGCAACCGCGATCTCGCCGCTGTCACCCGCGCCGACGATTTCGTCGTCAGCAACAAGCTCGTCAGCCTCATGCTGGCGCAGGCCTCGGAAAACGAGCTGATGGCGGATATCTTCGACGAGCTTCTCGACGAGGACGGCTCGGAAATCTACATGCGCGCCGTCACCGACTACATCGCCATCGACCACCCGGTGAACTTCTACACGATCACGCTGGCCGCCCTGATGCGTGGCGAAGTGGCGCTCGGCTACAGCAAAGTGGGCGCGGCCGTGCGCGACGAGAGGGGTCTTGGCGGTGTCGTGGTCAATCCCGCCAAG
Organism: Ferranicluibacter rubi; assembly: GCF_011603255.1. Lineage (GTDB taxonomy): Bacteria > Pseudomonadota > Alphaproteobacteria > Rhizobiales > Rhizobiaceae > Ferranicluibacter > Ferranicluibacter rubi. Next base: position 213,829 of record NZ_JAANCM010000004.1, read on the forward strand.
GGAGAGGCGGTGCAGTACGAGGCCGGGGACAAGTTGATCATTCTCGCGCGCGACTGATACCAGCGCTCGCGCGCGACGGATACCCAGCCGGCCCTTACCCGCGATGCCCGCGTCGCAGGCGCTTCTCCAGCCCGCGCAGCGCCAGCGACAGGCCGATGGTCAGAAGAAGATAGATATAGGCGACGATCGAGTAGGTCTCGAAGAAGCGGAAGGAGCCGGCGGCATAGACCTTGCCCATCTGGGTGATGTCCTGCACGCCGAGCACGGAGACGAGCGACGAGTCCTTGATCATCGCGATAAAATCATTGCCGAGCGGCGGCAGGATGGTGCGGATGGCCTGGGGAAAGACCACGAGCCGGAACCGCTGGAACCGGTTGAGCCCCAGCGCCTCCGCCGCCTCCACCTGGCCCCGATCCACCGACTGAATACCCGCGCGAAAAACCTCGGCGATGAAGGCGGAATAGCCGATGGTGAGCGCGATGATCGCCCGCCACATCAGGGACAGGTCGCGCACCAGCATCGGCTCCATCGCGCCGGCGGAGATCAGCGGCGTCAGGGCGAGATTGATCAACCAAACGAGCCCCGGCGTGCCGACGAAGGCGATGTAGAACAGCAGCACGAGCACAGGAATGCCGCGGATCACCTCCGTGTAGAACCGGGCGACCTGACGCAGCACCGGACTGCGCGACAGCGCCATCAGCGCCACGCCGAGCCCCAGGAGCGTGGCAAGGGCGAAACCGACGATGGTGACGAAGATCGTCACGCCGATGCCGGCGGCAACCACGGTGAAAACGCGGGAATAGAGATCGTTGACGGCGATGAGAATGGCGAGACCGACGGCGATCGCACCCAGCACGATCAGCCACCAGGGCAGCTCCCGCGCGGCGGCACCCCTGCCAGCCTGCGGGCGGTCATGGGGAAGGGGTGCTTCGCTCGGAGAGGATTGCGACGACGGATCTAATGGACGAAGCGGCATGGCGGGCTGCGTGTCCGATCAGCCGCTGCCTTACTCGCCCATCTTGAAATCGACGAACCACTTGCGGTTCAGCGTTTCCAGCGTGCCATCGGCCTTCAACGCCGCAATGGCCGCATTCACGGGCGCGACGAGCTTGGAGCCCTTGGGGAAGATGAAGCCGAAATCCTCGGTGCCGAGGGGCCCGCCGATCAGCTTCAGCCCGCCATCGGACGTATCCACATAGCCCTTGCCGGCCGTACCGTCCGTCAGCACCACATCGACGTCGCCGGCCTTCAGCGCCTGCACCGTCGCACCGAACGTCTCGAACAGCTTTACGCGCGGGTTCTGCTCGTTGCCATCCAGCACTTCGTAGATGGCGGTATAGAACGGCGTCGTTCCCGGCTGGGCGCCAACGAGACCCTCGGAGAGCGCGGCGAAGGACTTGCCGTCCGTAAACCGGCTCTCATCGCCGCGCACCAGCATGAACTGTTCGGAGCGCATATAGGGATCGGAGAAGTCCACCTTCTCCTTGCGCTCTTCCTTGATGGTAATCCCGGTCATGCCCATGTCGTACTGCCCGTCGGAAACGGACTGGATCATCGCATCCCAGCTGGTATTGCGATAGGTCACCTTGGCGTTCAGCCGCTTGGCGATCTCTCCCACCGCATCATACTCCCAGCCCGCGGCCTGGCCGGTTTTCGGGTCGATGAACTGCAGCGGCGGATAGGCATTCTCCGTCACCACGACGATCTCGCGTCCGCCGAGATCGGGAAGATCGGCCGCAACGGCGTTCATCGGCAGAAGAGCAAGAACGGTCAGACCGGCGAGAACATGGCGGCGGGAAAACATGAGGCAGGCTCCTGGCGTGTGACGCGCGAGACTGTCACGAAACTTGCCCGAACGGCAAGAGCCGAGCGTATGGTAAGGGCGTTTCGACGGCGTAACCAGTGCGCAAGCGGAGGAGGAAATGGATCGCCGTTCCCGCGTCTTCCGCAAAACGGTTGCCGTCCAGGCGACGTCCGACCTGTCATGGTTCTGTTTTCAGCCCTATCGGCGAAAAACCTGCCTCCTTTCCCATCCCCCGGCTTGTCCCTACAATTTTTCGGCAAGGGCCACGATGCTCACTCGACGAACGGTCTTTTGGAAGGAATACGTCATGAAACACACACTCGCACCCGCTCTCCTCGCCATCTCGCTCTCGCTCGGATCGCTTCTGACGGCAGTCCCATCGCAGGCGCAGGAAGCCGTGGTGGCTGTGCCCGATGCGGAAGCGCTGTTCACCAGCCCGGATCCTCAGTTGAACGCCAACAAGCAGGTTGCCCTCGGCATCGTCAGGGACCTGCTGGAAGCCAACCACTGGGACAAGGCCGACCAGTACCTGACGGAACGCTATCTCCAGCACAATCCGAATGCAGCGTCGGGTCGCGCCGGCGTCGTCGCCTATTTCACACAGGTTCTGAAGCGCGAACCCTCGCCGATCCCCGAGAAGATGAAGACGCCGATCGCCTTCGTCACGGCGGAAGGCGATCTCGTCACCGTCGGCTATGTGCGCGAGGTCAAGGACGAAAAGGACCCGTCGAAGAACTACACCACCACATGGTTCGACACATGGCGCATCAAGGACGGCAAGGCCGACGAGCACTGGGACCCGGCAACGAAGGACTGAGCCGGTTTATCCCGCTTCCCGAACATGAAAAAGCCGCCGGTTCGCACCGGCGGCTTTTTCGAATGGGAATGATCCGAAGATCTTATTCTGCGGACTTTGCGTCTTCGGCAGCCTTTGCAGCGGCGGCTTCTTCAGCGGCCTTGGCGGCGGCTGCCTCAGCGGCTGCGGCTTCTGCTGCTGCCTTTTCGGCGGCGAGCGCCTGGGCTGCTGCGACCTTTTCAGCTTCCAGACGGGCCTTTTCCTCGGCAGCCGACTGGCGCGCCGTGTCGTTCAGCTTGCGGGCGCGCGTGCCGGTGTTCTCGACGATACGGGCCGACTTGCCGCGACGATCGCGCAGGTAGTAGAGCTTGGCGCGACGGACCTTACCGCGGCGAACGATTTCGACGCTTTCGACCATCGGCGAGTAGACCGGGAATACGCGCTCGACGCCTTCGCCGTAGGAGATCTTGCGAACGGTGAAGCTCTCGTTGATGCCGCCACCCGAACGGGCGATGCAGACGCCTTCATAGGCCTGCACGCGGGTACGGGTCCCTTCCGTCACGCGTACGTTGACGCGGAGCGTGTCGCCTGCCGAAAATTCCGGGAGGGTACGCTTGGCTTCGATCTTGGCGGCCTGTTCGGCTTCCAGCTGCTGGATGATGTTCATCGGTTTAACCATGCTTTCTTCTTAAACAGTCAGAGCGCCAGTGTGTCTTTCGGCTATGCCTCTGGACAGGTCTCTTCCGGTGAAGAGCGACGGCGGGTACACCATTCTTTGTTGACGGTCGCGGGCAGGAACCCGAGCCGGTGCGGCCTATACACCGGGAGCACCGATTTGTCACCCCTCCACCCGAGGGATTCTGACGGAAGCATCTGGGCTTTCGAAGCGAAGAAGGCGTGTGTCTCTGGATTCGCAAGATGCAACATCGCCACGACATGCCAGAGGTCTTCGAAGCGGATGTCCGTCCTTGTGTTTATGCGCAGGCGCTATACCACGAAAAGCCGCCCTTTCTCGATGAGTCGCCGATGCCCGTCACAACCGCCGTTCTTCTCTTTCTCGCCGGCTTCCTGTCGAGCGCCGTCAATGCGGTGGCCGGTGGCGGCACGTTTCTCACCTTCGGCGCGATGACGCTGGCCGGCCTTCCGCCGATCGTCGCTAATGCGACATCGTCCATCGTCCAGTTTCCCGGCTACATCACTTCGGCGCTCGCCTATCGCCGCGAGCTGATGGCCGACCGGCGGATGGCGGTCATGCTCGGGCTTCTCTCGGCCGTCGGCGGCCTCATCGGTGCGGGCATCCTCCTGATGCTGTCCAATCCGTCGTTCCGCTCGCTCGTGCCGTGGCTGCTCCTCGGCGCAACGGCGATCTTTGCGGCCGGACCGCTGCTTCGCCCGAAATCGCGGGAGGCGGGTGCGCCGCTCGGTGTCCTCGGCCTTCTCGGACAGTTCGCGACCTCGGTCTATGGCGGCTTCTTCGGGGCCGGCATGGGCATCATGATGCTGGCCGTGCTGGGACTGACGGCCGGCGGCGGCTATCACCGGATCAATGCGCTCAAGAACCTACTGGCCGTCGTCATCGCCGCCATCGCCGTGGTGGTCTTCACCTTCGGCGGGGTCGTCTCCTGGCTGGAGGCTGCGGTGATGATCCCGGGCGGGGCGCTAGGCGGCTACAGCGGCGTCTGGCTTGCCCGGCGTATTCCGCAGGCCGTCATCCGCGCCTTCGTCGTCGCGGTTGGCCTACTGCTTGCCTTTTATTATTTCGTGACGGGCTGAGACAGCAGATCGGGCCGGCGCTCGCGCGTCAGCCGCTCGGCCTCCGCCCGCCGCCAGCGCTCGATGGCGCTGTGATTGCCGGAGGTCAGCACGGCGGGGATCTCCCGTTCCTCGAACACCTGCGGCCGCGTATAGTGCGGATGCTCCAGAAGCCCGCCCTCGAAACTCTCATGCACGCCCGAAAGCGCATTGCCCATGACGCCCGGCAGGATGCGCACGACGGCATCGAGCAGTGTCAGCGCCGCTGGCTCCCCGCCCGAGAGAATGTAGTCGCCGATGGAGACCTCCTCCAGCGCACGCGCATCGATGATCCGCTGATCGACGCCCTCGAACCGGCCGCAGACGATCACCGCCCCCGGACCTGCCGCGATCTCGCGCACCCGCGCTTGGCTCAGCGGCCGTCCCCGCGGGCTCATCAGCAGCCGTGGCCGTTCGTCGTCACCCGAAACATGGTCGATGGCGCGCCCGAGAATGTCCGCCCGCAGCACCATGCCCGCCCCGCCGCCGGCCGGCGTGTCGTCCACCGTGCGGTGCTTGTCCTCGGCAAAGTCGCGGATCTGCACGGCGTCGAGCGACCATTGCCCACGCTCCAGCGCTCTGCCGGCCAGCGAATGGCCGAGATGCCCCGGAAACATCTCCGGATAGAGCGTGAGGATGGTGGCCCGGAACGCCATGGCGGCGCTCATTCGCCGGAGGTGTCGGGATCGAACGGCCCGGCCGGGTCGTCCTTGTCGTCGACGAGACCGGCCGCCACCGGATCGACCAGCATCGTGCCGCCTTCGAGATCGATTTCGAGCACCGAGAACTCGGAAAAGGGAATGAGAACCGGGCGGCGGCCGGGGCCTTTCAGCTCCAGCAGGTCGCCGGCACCGAAATCGAACACGCCGGTGACGACGCCGTAGCTCTTGCCCTCGGCGTCCTTCGCCTCCAGGCCTTCGAGATCGGCATAGAAGAATTCGTCCTCGTCGAGATCGTCGTCCGGCAGGTTTTCCCGCTCGATGAACAGGTCCAGCCCGTTCAGCGCCTCGGCCGCCGTTCGGTCGTTGATGCCGCGGAAGCGGACGACCACGACGTTCTTGCTCTCGCGCAGTTCCAGCACCTCGAAGACGCGCCCGTCCTCGCTGTGAAGATGGCCGTAATCGCCAAGCGCCGTCGGCTCCTCGGCAAAGCTTTTCACGCGGACTTCGCCGCGCAACCCTTGCGCGCCACCGATCGTGCCCATCAGGACGGGGTTTTTCAGCTTGCTCATGGAAGAACCGTTCTTGAGATCATTCGTCGGAAAGATTGGGCGACCCCATAAACGAAAACGGGCGGCATGAAAATGCCGCCCGTTCCCGAAGATGCGTAAAGGGTCGATTACTCGGCAGCAGCGGCAGCGGCGTCGTCGGCCTTCTGCTTGGCTTCGGCGGCGCGCTCGGTCGCCTTCTTGCCGGGCTTGCCCTTGGTCGGGTTGCTGCGGGCTTCGCGCGTGACGATGCCGGCTTCGCTGAGGAAGCGCAGGACGCGGTCCGTCGGCAGGGCGCCGTGGTCGAGCCAATGCTGGATGCGCTCGTTGTTCAGTTCGACGCGCTTGGCATCGTCCTTGGCAAGCATCGGGTTCCAGGAACCGACCTTTTCGAGGAAGCGGCCGTCGCGGGGCGAACGGGCGTCGGCGATGACGACCTGGTAGAACGGACGCTTCTTGGAACCGCCGCGGGCGAGACGAATTTTCAGTGCCATGTCAATAACTCCTTGAATGTTGGCGTGCCGCGGATGCGGCCTGAGGGGGTATGGAGAGACCGTCAATCCTTCAGATCGGCGGCGATGTCTTCGTGATGCCGGATAACTTCCTTGATGATGAAGTTCAGGAACGTCTCGGCGAAATCCGGATCCAGATGAGCGTCCTTTGCCAGGCGGCGCAGGCGTTCGATCTGGTATTCTTCGCGCGCCGGGTCGGCCGGCGGCAAATCGTGGAGGGCTTTGAGAACGCCCACGGCCTTCGTACAGCGGAAGCGCTCGGCCAGCATATGCACCAGCGCCGCATCGATATTGTCGATCGACTGGCGGTAGCCGGAAAGCTCTTCGCGGATGGAAGGGTCGATGCTCATGCGGGCCTCACTTCTTCTTCGGCAGGCCGGGAAGGCCCGGGAAGCCGCCGCCGAGGCCGGGCAGCTTCCCGCCCATGCCGGGGAGACCGCCCATACCTCCAGGCATGCCCTTGCCGAGGCCGGCCGCTTCCGCCTGCTTCTGCAGGGCTTCCAGCTGCTTGGGGTCGAGGCTCGACAGGTCGGGCATGCCGCCCATTCCGCCACCCATTCCCCCGGCCATGCCACCAAGACCCATCTTGCCGGCAAGGCCGCCCATCATCTGCTTCATCATGCCGCCGCCCTTCTTGCCGCCCATGGCCTTCATCATGTCGGCCATCTGACGGTGCATCTTGAGCAGCTTGTTGATGTCGGAGGCATCCGTACCGGAGCCGCTCGCGATGCGCTTCTTGCGGGAATGCTTGAGAAGATCGGGATTGGCGCGCTCGGCCTTGGTCATGGACGAGATGATGGCCATCTGGCGCTTGAACATGCGATCGTCGAGACCGGCCGCCGCCATCTTGTCCTTCATACCGGACATGCCGGGCATCATGCCCATGATGCCGCCCATGCCGCCCATCTTCTGCATCTGGGAAAGCTGGTCGGCGAGATCGTTGAGGTCGAACTTGCCCGACTTCATCTTGGCGGCCATGGCCGCAGCCTTCTCGGCATCGATATTCTCGGCGGCCTTTTCGACCAGCGAAACGATGTCACCCATGCCGAGGATACGGTCGGCAACGCGGCGCGGATGGAACTCGTCGAGCTCCGACATCTTCTCGCCGACGCCGATCAGCTTGATCGGCTTGCCGGTGACGGCGCGCATGGAAAGCGCCGCACCGCCACGGCCGTCGCCATCCATGCGGGTCAGCACGAGGCCGGTGATACCGACGCGTTCGTCGAAGTTGCGCGCGAGATTGACGGCGTCCTGACCGGTCAGCGCATCGGCGACCAGCAGGATTTCATGCGGGTTCGAGCGCCGCTTGATCTCGGCCATCTCCATCATCAGCGGCTCGTCGATATGCGTACGGCCGGCGGTGTCGAGGATGACGACGTCATGACCACCGAGCTTCGCCGCCTGCACGGCGCGCGCGGCAATATCGGTCGGCGACTGCCCGGCGATGACCGGCAGCGTGTCGATGCCCGCCTGGACACCGAGCTGGCGCAGCTGCTCCTGGGCTGCCGGCCGGCGCGTGTCGAGCGAGGCCATCAGGACCTTCTTCTTGTCGCGCGTGTTCAGTCGGTGGGCGATCTTGCCCGAGGTCGTGGTCTTGCCCGAGCCCTGGAGGCCGACCATCATGATGACGACGGGGGCGGGCGCATTGAGATCGATGGAGACGCCGGTGGCGCCCAGCATCTCGACCAACTCGTCATGGACGATCTTGACGACCATCTGCCCGGGCTTGATCGATTTCAGAACGTTCGCGCCGACAGCCTTTTCGCGCACGCGGTCGGTGAAGGACCGCACGACTTCGAGCGCCACGTCGGCTTCCAGCAGCGCACGGCGAACCTCGCGCAGGGCAGCCGCGACATCGGCTTCCGACAGCGCACCGCGTCCTGTCAATCCGTTGAGGATCGAACCAAGGCGGTCCTGGAGGCTTTCAAACATCGGCTCTTCCTTTTCGTTTGCAAGCATGTGCCGCAAACGTGGGTTCCGGGTCGTTTTCAAACAAGACGCAAAGCCGAACGGCACCCGAGGGCGCATCGCGCTGTCGGGTGTTGACCTCCGGGAACGTTTATACCTTGAAAGGGTCCCGGTCGGCGGCTCGGAGTCGTGTCTCGTCGCAGATGGAGCGCGGTAAACAGCAAACAGCCCGGAAAGTCAAGGCTTGCCGCCATCGCGCCGCTTTGGGCCAGCCGATCCGCACAGGCACGGTGCTGCTTTCCGATGGCGCCGGAACGAAAAAGCCGCCATCATCACCTATCACGTCGGGCACCGACGGCTGCCAAAGACGACCGCTCGTTCATGCGGATAGGGCACGAGGATATGGAATGAAACGCCGCACGTTCTTCAAATGGTCGCTGGCCGGCGCTGTCGCCGTCTTGTCCGGCGGCTTCACCGCAAGGAGCAGCATGGCCGCGAACCGCTACTATAGAGGCCCCGTCAGCGATCATTTCGACGGCACCCGCTTCTTCAATCCCGGCGGCGTCGAGCCCAACGGCTTTGGCGACCTCCTGCGCTGGCGGTTCAACGGCCAGCAGGCGACCTGGCCCAAGACGCCCGATCCCCGCGCGACCGTGATAAAGCCGGAAGCGTCGGTCACCGGGCAGAACCTGCGCGTCACCATGGTCGGCCACGCCTCCATGCTGATCCAGGTGGCCGGCCTCAACATCCTCACTGATCCCGTCTGGTCGGAACGCGCAAGCCCCGTCTCCTTTGCCGGTCCGCGCCGCGTCTCGCCGCCCGGTATCCGCCTCGAGGATCTTCCCCGCATCGATGTCGTGCTGATCAGCCACAATCATTACGACCATCTCGACCAGCCGACGATCGCGCGCCTCGAGGCGGGCCACAAGCCCACCTTCGTCACGCCGCTCGGCAACGACGTTGCCATCCGCAAGGTGGCGCCGGAGGCGAAGATCGCGCTCATGGACTGGGGCGACGCCCTCGATATCAAGGACGGCATCTCGATCCACTGCGAGCCGGCGCATCACTGGTCGGCGCGCGGGCTCGGCGACCGGCGAAAGGCGCTCTGGGCTGCCTTCGTCATCTCGACGCCGGCCGGCCGGATCTACCATATCGGCGACACCGGCTTTCACGACGGCATCAACTATCGTGCGGCGGGCAAAACCTATGGCAGCTTCCGCCTCGCCATCCTGCCGATCGGCGCCTATGAGCCGCGCTGGTTCATGAAGGGCCAGCACCAGAACCCGGACGAGGCGATCGAAGGCATGCGTCTTGCGAACGCCGCCTACGCCGTCGGTCATCACTTCGCGACCATCCAGCTGACCGACGAGGCGATGGATGCGCCGGAAAAGGCGCTGACTGCCGCCCTTGCAAAACACGATGTCGATCCCGCCCGCGTTCGCCCGCTCCATGCCGGCGAAGTCTTCGACGTGCCCCCGGAAAGGAACCCCGCATGACCAACAGCACCTTCCACCAGCCGGTAGATGCCGTCGAAGTCCCGCGCTTTGCCGGTCACTCCACGTTCATGCGGCTGCCCGCCGTTCAGGACGCAACCGGCCTCGATATCGCGCTTGTCGGCATCCCCTGGGATGGTGGCACCACCAATCGCGCCGGCGCCCGACACGGGCCGCGCGAGGTCCGCAACCAGTCGAGCATGATGCGGCGCGTCCATCATGTCACGCTCACCGAGCCGTTCAGCATCGCGAATATCGCCGATGTCGGCGACATCAGCGTCAATCCGATCGATCTTCTCGACGGGCTGAAGCGGATCGAGGCCGGCATGCGCGCCATCGTGGAAGCCGGCGCGATCCCACTATCCGTCGGCGGCGATCACCTCACGACGCTGCCAGTCATGCGCGCGGTGGCCGCAGGCGGCCCGGTCGGCATGATCCATTTCGACGCCCATTCCGACACAAACGACACCTATTTCGGCGGCAACCCCTATACCCACGGCACGCCGTTCCGCCGCGCCATCGAGGAAGGGCTGCTCGATCCGAAACGCACGGTGCAGATCGGCATTCGCGGCTCGATCTACGCGACCGACGAGCACGACTGGGCGCGCGCGCAAGGCATCCGCGTCATCTACATGGAGGAATGCACCCGCCGCGGCATCGCCGATGTGATGGCGGAAGCCCGCGCGATTGCCGGTGATGGGCCGACCTATGTCAGCTTCGACATCGACTGCATCGACCCCTCCATGGCGCCGGGCACGGGAACGCCCGAGATCGGCGGCTTCACCACCCGCGAGGCACAGGCGCTGGTGCGGGAACTCTCCGGCGTGCGGATCGTCGCAGCCGATGTCGTGGAGGTCGCTCCGCCCTTCGACGTCGCGGGCATGACGGCGCTGGCCGGCGCAACCATCCTGTTCGAGCTGCTCTGCGTGATCGCGGAGGGTGTCGCCGCGCGCCGGTGACGGCAACCCTCCATTGATCCCGGCCTCTGGTAATCCCGCGTATTTTCCGCCATATACGCCCTTTCGCAGGACCTTTGCGCAAGGGTATGGGCAGGCATGGACAGGACGGTCGAATTCGCAAGGATGAACGGGCTCGGCAACGCCATTCTGGTCGTGGACATGCGCGGCCGGAGCGATGCTGTCACCCCTGCGGCGGCCATCGCGCTCAATGCCGATCCGCAGACCCGCTTCGACCAGATCATGGCGATCCATGATCCGAAGGCCTCGGGAACCGATGCCTGGATCGACATCCTGAATTCCGACGGCACCAAGGCGCAGGCCTGCGGCAATGGCACGCGCTGCGTGGTGCAGGCGCTGGCGGCGGAAACCGGCCGCAAGACCTTTACATTCCAAACGGTCGCGGGCGTCCTCAATGCCGAGGAACATGCCGACGGCACGATCTCGGTCGACATGGGCAAGCCGGTGTTCGACTGGAACCGCATTCCTCTGGCCGAAGACTTCCACGACACGAGCCGCATAGAGCTGCAGATCGGCCCGATCGACGATCCTGTGCTGCATTCGCCCTCCGCCATGTCGATGGGCAATCCGCATGCGATCTTCTGGGTGGATCGTGATGTCATGTCCTACGATCTCGCGCGCTTCGGCCCGCTGCTCGAAAATCACCCGATGTTTCCCGAGCGCGCCAATATCACGCTTGCTCAAGTGACATCGCAGAGTGGCATGACCACCCGCACCTGGGAACGCGGCGCCGGGCTGACGCTCGCCTGCGGCTCGGCGGCTTGCGCTGCCGCCGTCAGCGGCGCCCGCACGGGACGCACGGGCCGCAAGGTGGCGGTGACCGTTGCAAGTGCTGTGCCTTCCGGCGTGCTCACCATCGACTGGCGCGAGAGCGACGATCACGTCGTCATGACCGGCCCAGCCGCGTGGGAATGGTCCGGCCGCGTCGATCCGGAGACCGGCGCTTTCACGCGCGAACCTGACACAGGGGCGCAAGCGACAGGGGCACAGGCATAGTGAGCGGCGTCGAGATCATCACCTTCGGCTGCCGCCTGAACACCTACGAGTCCGAAGTGATGCGCGGGGCGGCCGAAAAGGCGGGCCTGAACAATGCCGTGCTGGTGAATACCTGCGCGGTGACCGGCGAGGCCGTGCGACAGGCCCGCAAGGCGATCCGCCGCGCCCGGCGCGAGCACCCGGATGCCCGCATCATCGTCACTGGCTGCGCCGCCCAGACCGAGGCCGGCACCTTTGCCGCGATGCCGGAAGTGGACGCCGTCCTCGGCAATGCGGAGAAGCTGGAAAGCAGCGCCTATCGCGCTCTGCCCGACTTCGGCGTTGCCGGCGAGGAAAAGCTGCGCGTCAACGACATCATGAGCGTGCGGGAAACCGCGCCGCAGATGGTGCGGATGATCGAGGGTCATGTGCGCGCCTTCGTGCAGGTGCAGAACGGCTGCGACCATCGCTGCACCTTCTGCATCATTCCGTACGGTCGCGGCAATTCCCGCTCGGTGCCGATGGGCGCCGTGGTCGATCAGGCCCGCATGCTGGTGGAGAACGGCTACCGCGAGATCGTGCTGACGGGCGTGGACGCCACCAGCTATGGCGGCGACTTGACCGGCACGCCGACGCTCGGACTGCTGGCCAAGACCCTCCTGAAGCAGGTGCCGGAGCTTGCCCGCCTGCGCCTCTCGTCCATCGACAGCATCGAGGCCGACCGGCACCTGATCGACCTGATCGCCGACGAGCCGCGCTTTATGCCGCACCTGCATCTCTCGCTCCAGCATGGCGACGACATGATCCTCAAGCGAATGAAGCGACGGCATTCGCGCGCCGATGCGCTCGCCTTCATGAACGAGGCCCGTCGCCTGCGTCCCGGCATCGCCTTCGGCGCCGACATGATCGCCGGCTTCCCGACCGAGACGGAAGAGATGTTCGCAGCGGCGGGAACGCTGGCGCAGGAAGCAGGGATCGCAAGCCTGCACGTGTTCCCCTACAGTCCACGCGAAGGCACGCCCGCCGCCCGCATGCCGCAGCACGATCCCCTGCTGATCCGGGAGCGCGCCGCACGCCTGCGGGCCATCGGAGAGGATTTGGCACGCGACCACCTGACCTCCATGGTCGGCACCACGCAGACCGTGCTGGTCGAAAGCAACAGCACCGGCCACACGGAAAATTTCACCCGCGTCGCGACACCGGGGCTTGAACCCCGCTCGCTGGTCGCGACGACGATCACGGGCCACGATGGCAAGAACCTCTCCATCGACACCGCCGAAAGACAGGCCGCGTGACATGAGCGGCCCCGCAGGTTTCAGGATATAAGATGGCGTTCGACTTCCTCAAAAGGGTCTTCACATTCGATCAGGTGCCGCCGGAAGCGCCCGTGGCGGACGAGCGCGCGCCGGATGCGGCAAAGCCTGCGGAGACCGCAGCCCCGGTCGCCGAAGACGTCAGCACTTTCGAACCGTCTCTTCTTTCCGATACCGCGCCGGAAGACTCCCTGCCCATTGCCGAGGATCCGGTTTTGGCCGAAGAGATCGCCACGGCCGGCGGCCCGGCGGCCGATGACGACACTGACGGGCAAGACACCGAGGAGCCGCTTCTGCCGCTCCCAGCAGTCGAGGATATCGGCGATCTCGGCGTAGTGCCGCTGTCGCTGCTCGAAGCGGAGGCGGAGCTTGCACCCGGCGAGAGCCCGACCGCAGATCTCGACCGTCCGCGCGACATTTCCGCCCTGCCCGCAGGCTTTGCCACGGGGCCGGCGCCCGAGCCGGAGGCCGCCCCAGAAGGCGAACGCCTGACCTGGTTCCAGCGCCTGCGCGCCGGCCTGTCGCGCACCTCCTCGCAGCTGACCGGCCAGATCACGGCGCTCTTCACCAAGCGCAAGCTGGACGACGCCACGCTCGAAGAACTGGAGGACCTGCTAATCCAGGCCGACCTCGGCGTCGAGACCGCGTTGCGCATCACCGATACGCTCGCCTCCGAGCGCTACGGCCGCGACGTCTCGGGTGCGGATGTCTCGCGCATCATGGCAGCCGAGATCACCAAGGTTCTCACGCCCGTCGCCAAGCCGCTGCAGCTCGACCTCAACCATCGCCCGCACGTCATCCTCGTCGTCGGCGTCAACGGCACCGGCAAGACGACGACCATCGGCAAGCTCGCCGCCAAGCTCTCGGGCGCGGGCCTGAAGGTCATGCTGGCCGCCGGCGACACCTTCCGCGCCGCCGCCATCGAGCAGCTGAAGATCTGGGCAGACCGGACGAACAGCCATATCGTCTCTTCGAAGCTCGGCGCCGACGCCGCGGGCCTGGCCTACGAGGCCTTCGAGGAAGCCCGCCGGCAGAAGAGCGATGTGCTGATCATCGACACCGCCGGCCGCCTGCAGAACCGCACGGAGCTGATGGCCGAGCTCGAAAAGATCGTCCGTGTGCTCGGCAAGCTCGATCCGGATGCGCCGCACACGGTGCTGCAGACGCTGGACGCGACCACCGGGCAGAATGCGCTCAATCAGGTCGAGATCTTCCGCAACGTCGCCGGCGTCAACGGGTTGATCATGACCAAGCTCGACGGCACGGCACGCGGCGGCATCCTCGTCGCCATCTCCGCCAAGCACAAGCTGCCGGTCTACTTCATCGGCGTCGGCGAGGGAATCGACGATCTCGAACCCTTCGAGGCCCAGGATTTTGCCGAGGCGATCGCCGGGATTGCGGACTAATGGAGATGACTAGGGTTGCGCGAGAGCTTGCCTGTCATTGCGGTGAAATTCGCCTGAGTTGCGATGCGCCGCTGACGAGCGTTGTCGAATGCAATTGCTCGACCTGCGGGCGGACCGGCTTCCTGCATTGGAAAGTACCTGCGGCCTCATTGAGTTTGACGAGCCAAAGGATCGGACTGTCAACCTATGCCTGGCGCGGCTTGCACGAAGGACAGCATTTCTGCCGCATTTGCGGAACAGCGATGATGCGGACCGGCTATCCGGGAGATCGCGTTTCACTGAACGCGCGATGCATAGTCGGCATTGATGTCTTCGATCTGGAGACCGTTCGCTACGATGGCCGCAATGAGATGCCGCCAGGACCGACGCTTTAACGAAAGAATGGATGCCATGTCCTCGACTACGCCGACCCCCGCCGAGCGTCACCATCCGGGCCTCAAGCTCGCGCTGGAACTCGGGCCTCTGCTCATCTTCTTCTTCGCCAATCTGCGCGGACCGTGGCTCGCCGAGACCTTCCCGGTGCTGACCGAACTCGGCGGCCCGCTGTTCATCGCCACCGGCCTCTTCATGGCGGCGACGGTGATCTCGCTGCTCGTGTCGAAGATCGTGCTTGGCCACCTCCCCGTCATGCCCTTCGTGTCGGGCATCGTCGTCCTGGTGTTCGGCTCGCTGTCGATCTGGCTGCAGAACGACACCTTCATCAAGATGAAGCCGACCATCGTCAACACGCTGTTCGGTGCGGTGCTTCTCGGCGGGCTGTTCTTCGGCAAGTCGCTGCTCGGCCACGTCTTCAACGCCGCCTTCCAGCTGGATGCGGCCGGCTGGCGCAAGCTGACGCTGCGCTGGGGCATCTTCTTCCTGTTTTTGGCATTCCTCAACGAAGCCGTCTGGCGCGGCGCCGCCATCTGGTATGCGCCCGACGCTCAGGCGGCCGACGATTTCTGGGTGGCGTTCAAGGTCTGGGGCACCATGCCGATCACCATCCTCTTCACCATGGCACAGATGCCGCTCATCCTGCGGCACTCCGTCGAAACCGCATCCGATAAGACATGACGGCCGTTCCCCCACCTGTAGAAGCCCTACCCCGCAGCCGCACGCTCCTGTGGATCGGCGCCTGCATCGCCGTCCTCGCGTTCCAGGTGGCCGTAGAGCTCTTCATGGGCCGCACGCCGATCTGCACCTGCGGCGTCGTCAAGCTGTTCGAGCCCGTGGTCAACAGCCCCGGCAATTCCCAGCACCTCGCCGACTGGTACACGCCGTCCCACATCATCCACGGCTTCCTGTTCTACGCGCTGACCACCTGGCTCTTCCCGAGAAAGCCGCTCGCCGCCCGGCTGTTCGTCGCAACCCTCATCGAGGCCGGCTGGGAACTGCTCGAGAACTCGCCGATCATCATCGAACGCTATCGCTCCGCGACCGCGTCGCTGAACTATGTCGGCGACAGCGTGCTGAACTCGGCCATGGACACCGTCTTCATGGCGCTGGGCTTCCTGCTCGCCGCCCGCCTGCCTGTCGCCGTGACGATCGTCATCGCCATCGTCTTCGAACTCTTCACCGGCTGGCTGATCCGCGACAACCTGACCCTCAACGTGCTGATGCTCGTCTGGCCGCTGGACGCGGTGAAGGCGTGGCAGGGCGCGCTTTAGGAGCCGGCCGAGGCCTTCTCGATCGCCGGCATGAGGCCTTCCCGCAGGCTGCGGTCGTCGAAGGGGCCGACGCGCTTGTAGAGGATCGTGCCGTCGGGTGCGACCAGGTAGGATTCCGGGATGCCGTAGACGCCCCAGTCGATCGCGGCGCGGCCACGGGGATCGACGCCGATGGCGGAGAAGGGATTGCCGAGTTCGCCGAGGAAGCGTAGCGCGTTGTCCGTCTGGTCCTTGTAGTTGATGCCGACGACCTGCAAGCGAGGGTCTTTCGCCAAGGCAAGAATGACGGGGTTCTCCGCGCGGCAGGGCACGCACCAGGACGCCCAGACATTGACGAGCGTCAGCTTGCGCTTCACCGCGGCATCCGTCAGCGCGGGCATGGGCGCATCCTTGAGCGTCGCGCCTTCGAGCGCCGGCAGAGCGAGAGAGGGCGCCTTCGTGCCGATCAGCGCGGACGGGATTTCGCTGATATCGCGACCGGAATCGAGCTGGCTCCAGAACACGGCGGCAAGGCAGGCAAAGACGGTCAGCGGCAGCAGCGCGAGCGCGAGGCGGCCCTTCGTCGTCGCGCGGTTTTCCGGCAGGTCGCTCACTGAGCACCTCCGCCGGCCGAGCGGCGGCGAATGCCGGCTTCCTCCAGCGCTTGCAATTCGCGGCGCCGGGCGCGTGCGTCGAGAACCACCCAGCAAATAAGGCTCGCAACCACGACGAGGGCTGCACCATAGCTGGCGGCGACATAAGCCAGATGCGCGCTCATGCCGACGCCGCTCCGCGCGCGGCCTGCCGACGCATGGCCGCAATGCGCCGCCGCCAGATTTCCGTGCGCATCGCGGCTAGATGCAGCGTGAAGAACAGGCAGGTGAAGGCGAGCGCCATCACCAGCAGCGGGCGCAAGAACTCCGGATCGATCGCCGAGCCACCAAGGCGCAGCACGCTTGCCGGCTGGTGCAGCGTGTTCCACCAGTCGACGGAGAACTTGATGATCGGGATGTTGACGAAACCGACCAGGATCAGCACCGCCGAGACCTTCGCCGCCCGGCCGGCATCGTCCATGGCGCGGTTGAGCGCGATCAGGCCGAGATACATCAGGAACAGGATGAAGACGGAGGTGAGCCGCGCATCCCACACCCACCATGTTCCCCACATCGGCTTGCCCCAGAGCGAGCCGGTAACGAGCGCCAGCGCCGTGAAACCGGCGCCAATAGGCGCCGCACATTTCGCCGCGACGTCGGCCAGCGGATGCCGCCAGACGAGCGTGCCGAGCGCAGACGCCGCCATGACCGTATAGCCCATCATCGACAGCCAGGCGGCGGGCACGTGGATATACATGATCCGCACCGTCTCGCCCTGCTGGTAGTCGGCCGCGGTGGTAAAACAGAGCGTCAGGCCGACCGCAAAAAGCAGCGCCGTCAGACTGGCCAGCCATGGCAGCAGGCGCCCGGCCAGCGCGACGAAGCGCGTCGGATTGGCAAGGTCGGTAAAGCTGCGAATGGCAAGGCTTCTCTCACGCATACGACCTCTCTACCAAGTTCGCGAGACCTCTTCAATGAACGTCGCGGCCACCGGCATGGTCACCTTTGCGTCATTCCGAGGAGGCCCTGAGCGCCACCGCGGCCGCCGCCGGGCCGATGACGGCGAAGAACAGGGTGATCGCCGTGAGGATCATGAACGGCGGCAGGAAAGGCGCGGGATCCTCAACAGCGGCATAAGCAGCGCTGACACCGAAGATGAGCACGGGAATGACCAGCGGCAGCACGAGGATAGACACCAGAAGCCCCCCGCGCGGCAAGGCCACGGCGACCGCCGCCCCCATTGCGCCGATCAGCGTGATCGCCGGCGTTCCCGCCAGAAGCGTCAACATGGTGGCAAAGATCGCGGTCGGCTCCATGTTCAGGAAGAGGCCGAGCAGGGGGGACACGAGCACAAGCGGCAGACCGGAAGCGGTCCAGTGGGCAAGGCACTTGACGAAGACGGTGAGCACCAGCGGCGTCTCCTGCATCAGCATCACATCCAGAGCGCCGTCCTCGCGCTCAGCTTGGAACAGGCGGTCGAGCCCCAGCAGCGAGGCGAGCAGCGCGCCGATCCACAGCATCGCCGGCCCCACCTGCGCCAGAAGCTTCAGGTCCGGCCCGAGCCCGAAGGGCACGACTGCGACGACGGCCATGAAGAACAGGATGCCCGTCAGCGCACCGCCGCCCGCACGCGTCGCAAGCTTCAGGTCGCGCAGGTAGAGCGCCATCATGGCCCGCACCTGGGAACGGATATGGGAGAGAAAAAGCTGCGACCGAGCCTCATGTCGGCACCGCGAAGCCGGACATGGTCAGCGTCTGCGCACCGGGCACGTCGAGAGCCTGGTGCGTGGCGGCGATGACGATGCCGCCGGTGGCGCGATGTCTGGCGATCAGCGCCTCGACCATCCGCTCGCTCGCCGTATCGAGCGCTGCCGTCGGCTCGTCCATGAGCCAGACGGGACGGTGCGCGACCAGAAGCCGGGCGAGCGCCGCACGGCGCTGCTGCCCGGCGGAGAGATAGCCGAACGGAAGATGACCGAGACCGCCGAGACCGACCGCCTCCAGCGCGGCATCCCCATCTTTTGCCGGATCGCCCGCCTGCCCGCTAAACCGCGCCCAGAACACGAGATTTTCCGCAACCGTCAGGTCACGCTTCATCGCATTGCGATGTCCGAGATACTGAAGTGATTCGCGCACCGGCGCCGTGGGGTCGGTGACCCCTTCCAGCAGGATCGTACCGCTGTCGGCCGGATGGAGACCGGCGAGCGTTCGCAGAAAAGTAGACTTTCCGGTGCCGTTTCGACCGGTCACGAGCAAGGCGCCGCCAGCATCGAGAACGAGGCAAACCTCCCGGAAGATCGGGTCTTCGCCGCGGCTGGCGGCCAGCCCGTCCACGCGCAGGCGAATTGGCATTCATCGTCCTTTTACGACGTTGGTCGCATTGAAAAAAATTGTCTCGAATTGACGGCGTTCGATCTGGCACGTTTTGGCGAAATTATCTATAACGCGCCCAACACGCCAGCGGTCGGCGTGAATTTCATCCTAGCGCCGAACATGGAAGATTTTCCACGTGCGGACAGCGGAAATGACCGTACCCGCATCCCAATCTGCGCCTTCAGGCGCTCGGGCGTTCGCACGTCAGTTTATGGCGATCAGACGGAACGGGGTATCTCAGTGTCCAAGTCCCTAGACAGTTTCAATTGTCGTTCGACCCTCACGGTCAACGGCGCCGACTATGTCTACTTCAGCCTGCCCACGGCCGAAGAGAACGGTCTCGCCGGCATCTCGCGGCTGCCTTACTCGATGAAGGTCCTGCTGGAAAACCTGCTGCGCAACGAAGACGGCCGGTCCGTCACCAAGCAGGACATCCTCAACATCGCCGCCTGGCTGAACGACAAGGGCACGGCTGAAAACGAAATCGCCTACCGTCCGGCCCGCGTGCTCATGCAGGACTTCACCGGCGTTCCCGCCGTGGTCGATCTCGCGGCCATGCGCGACGCCATGGTGGCGCTCGGTGGCGATCCGGAAAAGATCAACCCGCTGGTGCCCGTCGATCTCGTCATCGACCACTCCGTCATCGTCGACGAATTCGGCACGCCGAACGCATTTGCCCGCAACGTCGAGCTCGAATACGAGCGCAACGGCGAGCGCTACCGCTTCCTGAAGTGGGGCCAGCAGGCATTCAAGAATTTTCGCG
Source organism: Ferranicluibacter rubi (assembly GCF_011603255.1). Classification (GTDB taxonomy): domain Bacteria; phylum Pseudomonadota; class Alphaproteobacteria; order Rhizobiales; family Rhizobiaceae; genus Ferranicluibacter; species Ferranicluibacter rubi. Next base: position 233,365 of record NZ_JAANCM010000004.1, read on the forward strand.
TCGTTCCCCCGGGAACTGGCATCTGTCACCAGGTCAACCTTGAGTATCTCGGCCAGACGGTCTGGACCAAGGAAGAAGACGGCGAAACGATCGCCTATCCCGACACCTGCGTCGGCACCGACAGCCACACCACGATGATCAACGGCCTTGGCGTGCTCGGCTGGGGCGTCGGCGGCATCGAAGCGGAAGCGGCCATGCTTGGCCAGCCCGTCTCCATGCTCCTGCCGGAAGTCATCGGCTTCCGCCTGACCGGCAAGGTCAAGGAAGGCGTCACCGCGACCGACCTCGTGCTCACCGTCGTGCAGATGCTGCGCAAGAAGGGCGTCGTCTCCAAGTTCGTCGAATTCTTCGGCCCCGGCCTCGATTCGATGACGCTGGCCGACCGCGCCACCATCGGCAACATGGGCCCGGAATACGGCGCGACCTGCGGCTTCTTCCCGGTCGACGGCGAAACCATCAACTACCTCACCATGTCCGGCCGCAAGACGGACCGGATCGCGCTGGTCGAAGCCTATTCCAAGGCGCAGGGCATGTGGCGCAATGGCGATGGCGCCGAGCTGGTCTTCACCGACACGCTGGAACTCGACCTCGGCGACGTCGTACCGTCCATGGCCGGCCCGAAGCGTCCCGAGGGCCGCATCGCCCTCGAAGGTATCGCGCCCGGCTTCGCCAAGTCGCTGGAAGCCGACTACAAGAAGCCCGGCCAGCTGGAAAACCGCTACCCGGTCGAAGGCACGGACTATGATCTCGGCCATGGTGACGTGGCGATCGCCGCCATCACCTCCTGCACCAACACCTCGAACCCCTCGGTGCTCATCGCTGCCGGCCTTCTCGCCCGCAACGCCGTCACCAAGGGCCTGAAGAGCGCGCCGTGGGTGAAGACCTCGCTCGCTCCGGGATCACAGGTCGTCGGCGAATATCTCGAGAAGTCGGGCCTGCAGAAAGACCTCGACGCGCTCGGCTTCAACCTCGTCGGCTTCGGCTGCACGACCTGCATCGGCAACTCCGGCCCGCTGCCGGCGCCGATCTCCAAGACCATCAACGACAAGGGCCTGATCACGGCCGGCGTTCTTTCTGGTAACCGCAACTTCGAAGGCCGCATCTCGCCGGACGTCCAGGCGAACTACCTCGCCTCGCCGCCGCTGGTCGTGGCCTATGCACTCGCCGGCACGGTCCAGAAGGACCTGACGACCGAGCCGCTCGGCATCGGTTCGGACGGGCAGCCGGTGTTCCTCAAGGACATCTGGCCGACCTCGCACGAGATCCAGGAATTCATCCTGAAATACGTCACGCGCGAGCTGTACGAGAGCAAGTATGCCGACGTGTTCAAGGGCGACGTCAACTGGCAGGCCGTTCAGATTCCTGCGGGCCAGACCTATGCCTGGGACGACGATTCGACCTACGTGCAGAACCCGCCCTACTTCGTCGGCATGGGCAAGACGGGCTCCGGCATCTCCGACATCAAGGGCGCCCGCGTCCTCGGCCTCTTCGGCGACAAGATCACGACCGACCACATCTCGCCGGCCGGTTCGATCAAGGCGGCATCGCCGGCCGGTGCCTACCTCACGGGCCATGGCGTCGGCGTTGCCGACTTCAACCAGTACGGCACGCGTCGCGGTAACCATGAAGTGATGATGCGCGGCACCTTCGCCAACATCCGCATCCGCAACCACATGCTCGGCCCGAACGGCAAGGAAGGCGGCTACACCTTCCACTATCCGTCGAAGGAAGAGATGTCGATCTACGACGCGGCCATGCAGTACAAGGAAGAGGGCGTTCCGCTCGTCATCTTCGCCGGTGGCGAATACGGCAACGGCTCCTCGCGCGACTGGGCGGCCAAGGGCACCAACCTGCTCGGCGTCAAGGCCGTGGTCGCGGAAAGCTTCGAGCGTATCCACCGCTCCAACCTCGTCGGCATGGGCGTCGTGCCCTTCGTCTTCGAGGCCGGCACGACCTGGGCTTCGCTGAACCTCAAGGGCGACGAGATCGTCACCATCGAGGGCCTGACGAACGTCCAGCCGCGCGAAAAGCGCACGGCCGTCATCACCTATGCCGACGGCACGGTGAAGGAGGTCCCGCTGATCTGCCGCATCGATACGCTGGATGAGGTCACCTACATGAACAATGGCGGCATTCTGCAGACGGTTCTGCGCGACCTCGCAGCCTAAGGCGCCACGACATGAGAAAACGCGAAGGCCGGAACCCCGTTCCGGCCTTCTGCATGTCCGACGGTACCTCTGCCGCCTTCGCCGAAATTTCACTCCAACGTGACTTTGTGTTGAGGACGCTGCGGCGTATGAAAGAGCGGTTTCCGGCTGCCGCAATCCTGCCCGAATTGGAATCTGCCCGAAGTGGACCCTGCATGCCCGCCTCCAAGACCTCTCGCCTGAGCCTGATCGGCAGTCTCTTCCTGCTGGCAGCCCTTCCGGCCGCAGCTGAGGAAGCGAAACGGGAAGCAGTGCCGCAGACGACGCAGGTGAAGACAGCGGATAGCGGGCTGGAAGTGACGCAGCCGAAGGGCGTCGTGGAACTGTTCACGAGCCAGGGCTGCGCCTCCTGCCCTCCCGCCGACGCTGCGCTGAAGCACCTGATCGACGACGGCTCCATCGTCGCCCTTTCCTATCACGTGGATTACTGGAATTACCTCGGCTGGGCAGACACGCTCGCCTCGAAGGAGAACACCGCACGCCAGTATGCCTATGCCAAGATGTTCGGCCGCAACGGCGTTTATACGCCTCAGGCCGTGCTGAACGGCCGCGATCAGGTCAACGGTGCCAATCTCTCAGGCATCAAGGGACGTCTGATCGCGCTCAGCGGTGCCGACGCGGGCATGAAGGTGCCGATTTCGGCGGAGCGCAAGGACGACGAAATCGACATCACGATCGGGGAAGGCAACGGCAAGGCCAATGTCGTCATCGTCTACTTCAACCGTCAGAAGGTGGTGGACGTGGAAAAGGGCGAAAACAGCGGCAAGAAGATGTCCTACTGGCACGCCGTGCGCGACATTCAGACAATCGGCATGTGGGACGGGAAGTCCGCACGCTTCGTGCTGCCCGCCTCCGTGCTCGACCAGGAAAAGGACAGCGGCTGCGCGATCCTGCTGCAGCAGATGAAGGACGCGGAGACCCCCGGCGCCATCGTCGGCGCGGCAACGCTGATGGCAGCGCAGTAGATGTGCCGCGAGACGCCAGAGAATTGCCCGGTCCGGCATATCGAGGGCTGGGGGCTGAGGGTTTCGATATCACCGGACCGGGCGGTCAGGTGGCACCGGCCTGAGGCCGATCCCGGTATGACCATCCATGCTCTCGCATGACCGGAGGTCGGACAGCACGAGAGGCACGGAGATCCCAAGCCGGCGACACAAGAGACGCTGATCGACCGGCCGGGCGGCGCGCGGCACTCCGGAAAACCGAAGCAGCGGCGACGGGGCGGAGTTAACCGTTGAAATCGGGCACCGGTTTGACCACAATGCGGCGGTGCAAAAAAAGCCGTCGCTACAGCAATACCCATCCGCCCTTGCGCGCATGCCATTCAAGCTTGATTTTCAGCCGCACTCAGGCACACTGTTACCGTCCTGTCATAACAAAAGGCCGGAATGTGCATGACCGATCAGACGGATTTGCAAGGTCGCCAAACCCTCAAGGCATCTGAAAGCGTGGTCGTCGATCTCAGCGACTATCGACATGCCAAAGATCCTCTTCCCGTGACGTTCCATCGCCGAGAACTCGACCAGATCCTGTGGGTCTATGGCCGTATGGTGGGAGAAGGCGAGTGGCGCGACTATGCGCTCGACCATATGCGCGACAAGGCGGTCTTCTCCGTCTTCAAGCGCTCGGGCGAACAGCCGCTTTATCGTGTAGAAAAGGTGCCGAAGCTTGCCGCCAAGCAGGGCGCCTATGCCGTGGTCAACACCCACGGCATGATCCTGAAGCGCGGGCACGAGCTGCCGCAGGTGCTCAAGGTGTTCGACAAGCTGCTGAAGGTCGTGAAGAGCTGAGCTTACGGACGGCGGCCTTGGAGGGCTCTGCGGAGAGCTGGATCAGGCCCCGTAGAGCGTATCCGGATAGACGCCATCGGCCGGCACCGAGTCGAGGCCTTCGCCGAGCGCCAACTGCATGAACGTGGTATCGAGCCAGCGGCCGAACTTCAGCCCACTCCCCTTCACCGTGCCGCAATCGACAAACCCGGTGGACCGGTGGACGGCGATCGACGCGGGATGCGCACCGCCGATGACGGCCACCATCTGGCGGAAGCCGAGATCCGTGCAGCGCGCGATCAGTTCCGTCAGAAGCGCCTTGCCGACACCGCGTCCCCGGGCCTCCGGCGCGAGATAGATCGAATCCTCGACGAGAAACCGATAGGCGCTGCGCGTGCGGAAAGCCGAGGCATAGGCATAACCGATCACGACCCCGTCCGCGTCTTCTGCGACGATATAGGGATAGCTGTTGCCGGTGATCGTGGAGAAGCGCGTCGTCATTTCCGCCTGGTCGGGTACGGCGATCTCGTAGGTCGCGACGCCGTTGCGGACGGACTCGCTATAGATGTCCGTAATGGCGGGAATATCGGCAAGGGAGGCATCGCGCAAAGTGAAGGACATGGCAGAATCTCAAAAGACATCGGTGTCCCCAAGTTCCTTCCACATTCCCCCAGCCCGATCAAGACGGTAGCGCCCGCGCACGAAAAAAGGCGGCCGAAGCCGCCTTCCCCAATGATCAGGTGGAGACCTGTCCTGTGCTTAGTTGCGGTTTCCGAGGAAGCGCAGCATGAAGAGGAACAGGTTGACGAAGTCGAGATAGAGCGTCAGTGCGCCCATGATCGCCTTGCGACCGGCAGCCTCGAAGCCATCGCCTTCGAAATACATCTCCTTGATGCGCTGCGTATCGTAGGCGGTGAGGCCTGCGAAGATCAGCACGCCGATGACCGAGATCGCGAACTGCAGAGCTGACGACGCAAAGAAGATGTTGACGATCGAGGCGATGATCAGGCCGAAGAGGCCCATGACCAGGAACGAGCCCATGGCCGACAGGCTGCGCTTCGTCGTGTAGCCGTAGAGCGACAGTGCACCAAAGGAGGCCGCGGTCACGAAGAACGTGCGCACGATGCTCTGCCCCGTGTAGATCAGCATGATCGACGAGAGCGACAGGCCCATCAGCGCGGCATAGACCCAGAACGTGGTCTGGGCGGCCGAAACGCTCATGGAATTGATTCGGAAGCTCAGGAACAGCACCATGCCGAATGGCGCGAGCATGATTAGGTACTTCAGCGGGCTGACATAGATCGCCTGGCCGAACGCGGTCAACTGACCGTCGGCAAAGGCGAACTGGAAGGCGAGAAACGCGGCGACGCCGGTGATGGCGACGCCGAGCGCCATGAGATTGTAGACCCGCAGCATGTAAGCGCGCAGGCCCTGGTCGACAGCAGCGTCAGCGCGCGCGCCGGCGGTCTGCATGCGAAAGTTTCTGGGATCGGACATTCTTATCCTCTTATCAGCTCGAAGTGACGGACAGGTCGCGACGAAAATCGGACCGGGCACCGCTGCGGAGCTTCAGCAAGCCTGAGGACAATATGATGCGGAACCGCCCCATTCTCAAGGGCGGTGCTGACGCATGACGCAATTGTAATGCGCGGAGGCCCCGAGGGGCCGTCCGCTGCCTGTCAGAGATCGCGCAGAACGGGCGCTGCCTTCTGCCCGAGCACGCGCCATGTCCCCGCAAGCCCGATGCCGACCGTCATGACCAGAGCGACAACGATCGTCAGCACAGCCACATCCGGCAGGAAGGACGACGGCAGCGTCATGATGCGGGCCACCACGAACCACGCCGCCACACCGCCTGCCAGAAGCGCAAAGATCGCGGTGGAAAGGCCGAGGATTGCATATTCGTAGCAAAAGGCCCGGATCAGCGTCGCGCGGGTCGCACCCAGCGTCTTCAGCACCACCGCATCATGGATGCGCGCGCGGTTGCCGGCGGCCAGCGCGCCGGAGAGCACGAGAACCGAGGCAACGAGCGCGACGCCGGCCGCAGCACGGATCGCGGTGGCCAACTGCCCCAGCAGGCCGTTGACGATGTCGAGCGCATCCTTCACCCGCACGCTCGTGATGGTCGGATAGGTGTTGGTGATCTGACGCAGTGCCGCTGCCTCCTGCTCAGCCGTGGCCGATGGGTCGATGACGGTCGCGAGCCAAGCATGCGGCGCTCCGGCGAATGTGTTGGGCGAAAACACCATGACGAAATTGATCGACAGCGATTCCCATTCGACCGTGCGGAAGTTGGAGATGCGGGCCGTGATGTTGCGGCCGAGCACGTTGACGGTGACGGTGTCGCCCACCTTCAGGTTCAATTCGCGCGCCTCCTGCTCGGAGAAGGACACCAGCGGCTCGCCGCTATAGCCGTCCGGCCACCATGTACCCTCGACGAGACGCGAATTCTCCGGCAGGTTCTTCGCATAGGTAATGCCGCGGTCGCCCCGGAGCACCCAGCGCCCGGCCGGCGCAACCTCGCGCTTGGCGACGTCCTCGCCGTTGAAGGCAAGGATGCGGCCGCGCAGCATCGGCACCTCGATGACCTTGCCGGCCGGGAGGGCCCTGTTCAACAGCGAGCGAAACCCTTCGATCTCGCTGCCCTGGATGTCGACGAAGAAGAAATTGGGCGCCCGCTCCGGCAGGTTTCCCGTCAGCTCCCGCCGCAGGTTTCCATCGATCAGCGCCAGCGTCACGAGAAGCGCAAGCCCGAGGCCGAGCGAGAGAACGACGGAAGGCGTCAGCGCACCCGGCCGATGGATATTGCCGATCGCTAGCCGTAGGGCCGGTGAGGAAACCCGCGGGCTCCGCCGCGCAAGGGCCGCGACCAGCACCGAAACGCCGCGCAGCACGACGAACGAAAAGGCGATGGCGCCGAGAAAGACGAGCGAGATCATCCGGTCGTAGGCCGTGAAGATGGCGAGACCGCCAAGTGCCGCAAGGCTCAAGGCCGCGGCCGCCAGATAGGGCCAGGTCGGCCAGCGATTTCGGTCGAAGTCCTGATTGCGGAAGAGCGCGGTTGCCGGCACGCTGCGCGCGCGGCCGAGCGGCAGGCAGGCAAAGGCGAGCGCCGTGAGCAGGCCGAACAGAGCAGCGAGCCCGAGCGCCGAGGGATAGAGCTGGAGATCCGTTGATATCGGCAGGATATCGGCGAGAAACCGGGCGGCAACCAGCGGAATAATCGCGCCGATGACGAGGCCGATAAAGATGCCGATCATCGCGATCAGCAGGATCTGGATGAGATAGATGGTGGAAACGAGAGCGCCGGGCGCGCCCAGGCACTTGAACGCTGCGATGACGCCGCGCTTGGCATCGAGATAGGCCCGAACCGCATTGGCGACCCCGACCCCGCCGACGATCAGCGCCGTCAGCCCGACGAGTGTCAGGAACTGCGAAAAGCGCGTGATGTTCGCCGTCAGCGACGGCGCGGCATTCTGGCTGGAGCGGATGGACCATCCCGCCTGCGGAAACTGCTGCTCCGCTTGTGCGCGAACCGCCGGCACCCCTGTAGGGTCGGCAAGGCGCAGCTTATAGGCATGCTCGACCAGGCTTCCGGTCTGCACGAGACCGCTGGCCGCAAGCACCTCCTGCGACACCAACAGCCGCGGCGCGAAACCGAACCCGTCCGACAGCGCATCCGGCTCGCGCACCAGCGTGCCGGAAATCTTCACCCGCGCATTGCCGATGAGCAGGGTATCGCCCGCCTTTACACCGAGACGATCGAGAAGCAGAGGGGCCGCGAGCGCGCCATAGGTGCCGTTCTCGACGGAGAGAAGCGAGGCGAGCGGCGCCTGCGGTGCGCTTTCCAGCGTGCCATAGAGCGGATAGGCGGCATCCACCGCCTTCAGCTCCACCAGTGCCTGGTTCGAGCCATCGGGAAGCCGCGCCATGGAGCGCAATCCCGATGTAAGGGACACATCGCCGGCACCGTCGAGAAAGCTTTTCTCCTCGGTATTGGCCAGACGGTTGTTCAGCTCGAACCGGATATCGCCCGCCAGCAGCGCCTGCCCCTGGGAGGCGATGGAGCCGGTGATGGCCTGCGACAGCGAGTTGACGCCGGCAATCGCCGCCGTTCCCAGCGCGATGCAGGCAAGGAAGATGTAGAAGCCCGACAACCCACCGCGCATTTCGCGCAGGGCAAGCCGCAAAGCGAGCGAAAGATCCGGCAGGCGCAAGGACGCCATCATGCCGAAACCGCTGACGGTGCGAGACCCGCTGTCGTGCGCCCATCATCCACGATGATGCCGGAACGCACTTTGATCTGACGCGAGCAGCGCGCAGCCAGGCTGTTGTCGTGTGTGACGAGGATCAGCGTCATGTTGCGCTCGGCCTGCTTGGAAAAGATCAGGTCCGCAATCTGCCGCCCGGTTTCGGTATCGAGATTGCCGGTCGGCTCGTCGGCAATCAGAAGCTTCGGCGAGGGCGCGAGCGCCCGAGCGATGGCCACGCGCTGCTGCTCGCCGCCCGAGAGCTGTCCCGGATAATGCGACAGCCGCTCGCCGAGCCCGACCGACGTCAACTCGCGACGGCCGATGTCGAAGGCATCGCGCGCATTGGCAAGCTCGAGCGGCACGGCGACGTTCTCGAGCGCCGTCATATTGGGAATGAGGTGGAACGACTGGAAGACGATGCCGATGTTGCGGCCGCGGAAATCGGCCACGCGATCCTCGCTCAGCCCTTGCAGCGGCGTCCCGTCGATGACGATTTCGCCCTTGTCCAGACGCTCCAATCCGGCAAGCACCATCAGCAGGGTCGATTTGCCCGAGCCGGAGGGGCCGACGATGCCGACCGATTGTCCGGCATCGATTTCCAGACTCATGCCCTTCAGCACATGGACGGACGCTGCGGCCTGCCCGAGGGTCAGATCCGCATTTTTCAGTTCGATCATGGTTTTTGCCACGGGGTCCGCCCTATATAAGGATTATGCTGCAATTGCTCACATCCGGATTTAGGAGCGGCTTGATGCGAATGAAAGGTTTCGGGGCGCTTTTCCTGGCTGCTCTCGCAGGTTTGATCGCGGCAGGCCCGCTTCATGCTGCCCCCATCGAACTCGTCGGCTTCGGAGACAGCCTGATGGCAGGCTATCAATTACCGCCCGACGACGCTTTTCCCGCACGGCTGGAGAAGGCTTTGCGCGACAAGGGCCATGACGTGTCGATCTCCAATGCCGGCGTTTCCGGCGATACGACGTCCGGCGGCCTTGCCCGCATCGACTGGTCGGTCCCGGACGGCACCAAGGGCGTCATCCTCGAACTCGGCGCCAATGATGCGCTACGTGGCATTCCGCCGGAGGAGAGCCGCAAGAACCTTGTCGCGATGATCGAAAAGCTGAAGGCGCGCGGCATCGGCGTTCTTTTGGTTGGCATGCTCGCACCGCCGAACATGGGCGGCGACTATGCCGATCGCTTCAACCCGATCTATCCTGAGCTCGCCAAGACCTATGGCGTCCCGCTCTACCCCTTCTTCCTCGATGGCGTCGTAGAGGATGCGGGCCTGAAGATCGAAGATGGCATGCACCCCAACCCCAAGGGCGTCGGCGTCATGGTGGAACGAATGCTGCCCGTGGTCGAGACCTTCGTTCAGGGATTGCCGAAATGAACAGAGACACCGAGCCGGCAAGACTGTTGCACGCAGTTTGGCCGTCATCTGGAGCGCGTAGTCGACCATTGGCCGTCAATCACCGTTGGACAAATATTGCAGGTGCGAATTTGTAGTTGCCTGCCGCGGCGCGTCGTGGTCGGCTGGGATGTCTGCAAGAGGTTTTTGCAAGATTCGGGGAGCTCGTCATGCCGAGACTGTTTACCGCCCTCGAAATCCCGCGAAATGCGGCGATGAGCCTGTCCCTTCTGCGCGGGGGCCTTCCCGGCGCGCGCTGGATCGATGTCGAGAACTACCACATCACCCTCCGCTTCATCGGCGACGTCGATAACCGCACGGCCGACGAGATCGTCGATCGCCTCGACCGGATCGAGCGACCGGAATTCGAACTTCAACTGACGGGAACCGGCGCCTTCGGCTCCAAGAAGCCGCATTCGGTCTGGGCCGGCGTCACCAACCCGCCGGAACTGATAGCCCTGCAGGCCGAGATCGAGCGCATCTGCCAGCGGCTGGGCCTTCCCGCCGATCCGCGCAAATTCACGCCCCATGTCACGCTGGCGCGCCTCCGTTCCTCGCGGGTGGACGATGTCGTCCACTATCTTTCGGGTCGCGGCGGTTTCTACACCAACCCATTCACCGTTTCGCGCTTCGTGCTCCTGTCCTCGCGCGACTCCGTCGGAGGCGGCCCCTACCTCACGGAAGACGTGTTCCAGCTCCACGAGCCGCGCTCGTCCGGCTTCGCACGCGTTGAGGAACAGTCGGCCAAGGGCATGCTATGACCGCACGGCACCTGTTGGTGCCGAAGCAAGACATAAGGTGACTGGCATGACCAAGCGCGACAGACTGAACGCCGACGATATCGCCGCAGGTCTTGCGGATCTTCCCGGCTGGTCGCTGGCCGAAGACGGGCTGTCCATCGAAAAGACCTACCGCTTCAAATCCTTCGTCGAGGCTTTCGGCTTCATGAGCCAGAGCGCGCTGGCCGCAGAGAAGCTCGATCATCACCCCGAATGGTTCAACGTCTACAACCGCGTCGATGTGAAACTGACGACGCATACGGCGAAGGGCGTGACGGCGCTCGACCTTGCGCTCGCCGCGCGCATGGAGGCGGCGGCATCTCCCGCATGTCCGTGACTGTCGTTTGAATTGCTCGAATGTTTTCCCATATCAGGGATCAGGAAACAGGCGAGGTCAGGCGCATGAAAGCGGAAACGACGATGAACGAGGTCAAGATCGGCGAAATCCTCCTGCCGGGCGACCGCAGCGAGCAGGAGTCCAAGGCGCAGAAGGTTCGCCGCCGCTTCTGGCCGACGCTGAAGCGGGCCGTGCGCCAGGTTCCCTTCAGCCGCGATCTCGTCGCCGCCTATTATTGTGCGATGGACCCCGCGACGCCATTGCGCACCCGCGGTATCCTGCTGGGCGCGCTCGCCTATTTCGTCATGCCGTTCGATGTCCTGCCCGACGTCCTCGCCATGGTCGGCTTTTCCGACGACATCGCGGTCCTCACGGCTGCCTTCGCGGCCATCAGCGGACAGATCAAGGAAAACCATTACGACAAGGCGGACACGGCGCTGGGCGAGGAAGGCCTCGCCGCGTGACGCAATGAGGCTGGAAACAGCTATTCCGTCCCGTCGATGCCGTCATCGTGAAGAAGTGTGCGCAGCTTCCCGAAGGCGAGCCTGATCCGCGACTTCACCGTGCCGAGCGGCAAACCGGTCGATGCGGCGATTTCCGAATGCGACTGCCCGAAGAAGAAGGCGAGCTGGATAAGTTTGACCTGTTCGCTCGGAAGCTTGGCGAGTGCTGCGCGCACCACATCCTCGCGATCGCCGCTTTGAACCAGCTCATCCGGCGCAGGCGGTGCGGCCGGCAAAAGAAGCGGATCCTTCTCATCCAGCTTGCGCGTCAACTGCCGCCGCGCGGCGTCGATACGCCGGTTTCGCGCGATTCTAAAGAGCCAAGTGGACAGCGAGGACTTCTCGGCATCGTAGAGAGCGGCCTTGTGCCATAGGACGATCATCACCTCCTGCACGATCTCCTCCGCCTCGTTGGACGGCGTGTTCTGTCGCAACAGGAACGATTTCAGCCGGGGGGCAAAAAAATGAAACAGTTCGGCGAAGGCGGCTTGGTCCCGCTTTTTCGCGACGGCATCCGCCAGCCCTGCGAAATGCTGTCTCGCGTCCCCTGTCATGCCTGCCTTCAGGGCCTCCGTGCCCAAGATTTGGTGTATGTGAAACAACAGGTAAAGCTCATTCGAGAAACGTCAAACTGTTGCCCGATTCTTTGTGACATTAGCGGCTCATCGGGGTGACATTATCGCGAAATCGGACCGTTTCCGATCCGACCTGACCCAATCGAAACGCACGAACAGCCGTAAACTGCGGATGCCGACGGTGCTTCGAACGCTTAGAGCCCCGATAGGACGAACAGGCTGTCTGAGAGCGACATCCAGAACGAGGGCGACGGAGATCCGGCAGCGACGCCGGTCGTCGTGAACGATGCACGGCACGTCCAGAGCGTATCGTTTCCGCACGTTCCCGCCTTATTCTTGTGGTGTTGACGGTTTGGTAACCTGAATGAAGTCACAATAATCGTAATCGCGACCATGCATCGCCCGGCATCGGACGGGCGCTGGCAGCAAGACAACCGGCAGGACAAGATGTTTGTAAGACAGCTCTCAACCGCACTCGCACTCCTTCTCGCTGGCGCAGGCATCGCTTCGGCACAGTCTCCGACGCGCATCCAGCAGTTCAATGCCTGGGGGGCCTATTCCTACCAGTCGGGCAAGTCGAAGGTCTGCTACGTCCTGTCGGTGCCGAAGGAAAAGAGCCCTGCCAATGTCGATCACGGCGATATCTTCTTCCTGGTCTCGCAGCGACCGGGACAGAACATCTCCTACGAGCCGCAGGCCATGATGGGCTACGCCCTTCAGGAAAACTCCAAGGTCACCGTGACCATCGACGCCAAGAACTTCACACTGTTTACCAAGGGCAACTCCGCCTGGGTCGAGAATGCTGCCGAAGAGCCGGCTCTGGTGGCAGCCATGAAGGTCGGCAAGGCCATGTCCGTCGTCGCAAAGTCGCGCAAGGGCACGCAGACCAACTATTCCTACTCGCTGTCCGGCATCTCGGCCGCGCTGAAGCAGATCGAAAGCTGCAAGTAAGCACCTCTGCAGAGAATGGATCGAAGGCCGGCCTCGCCGGCCTTCGTCGTTTCGGCCGTACGGCATCACCCTGCAGGAGGTGACGCCCGGCCAATTTCGTGCTAGACGCCGCATCAACGACATGCCGAACGGGTGAGACGCTCCCCGTGCGCCTTATAGTGCCTGCTCCCGTTTCGCCCTTCCGTCCCTTTCGTCCAACCGACCGGGAACCGTTCGGCGTTGCGGGCAAAGCTGCGACAGGAACATTGTGTGATGACCGATATCCTTTCCCTCGACCGCCCCGCACGCCCGACCGCCCGGCCGGCAGCGCTGCAGGAAATGCCCTCCCTCATCGGCCTCACGCGTGAGGAGATGGGCAGGGCGCTGGCCGACGTCGGCGTGGCCGAACGGCAGGTGAAGATGCGCGTCAGCCAGCTCTGGAACTGGCTCTACGTTCGCGGCGTGTCGGATTTCGACCATATGACGAACGTCTCCAAGGATATGCGGGAGATACTGAAGCGGCATTTCACCATTGCCCGGCCGGAAATCGTTGAGGAGCAGATCTCAACCGACGGGACGCGGAAGTGGCTGCTGCGCTTTCCGGCGCGCGGTGCTGGTCGCCCGGTCGAGATCGAGACGGTCTATATTCCCGAGGAAGGCCGGGGAACGCTCTGCATCTCCAGCCAGGTCGGCTGCACGCTGACCTGTTCCTTCTGCCACACGGGCACGCAGAAGCTCGTGCGCAACCTGACGGCGGAGGAGATCCTAGCCCAGCTGCTGCTCGCCCGCGACCGCCTCGGCGACTTCCCGGATCGCGACACGCCCCCCGGCACGATCGCCCCGGCCGAAGGCCGCAAGGTCTCCAACGTCGTGATGATGGGCATGGGCGAACCGCTCTACAATTTTGAAAGCGTCAAGACCGCGCTGCTGATCGCGACCGATGGCGATGGCCTGTCCTTGTCGAAGCGACGCGTGACGCTATCCACTTCGGGCATCGTTCCGGAAATCTATCGCACCGGCGAGGAAATCGGCGTGATGCTGGCGATCTCGCTCCATGCCGTGCGGGACGACCTGCGCGACATGCTGGTGCCGATCAACAAGAAATATCCGCTAAAGGACCTGATGGACGCCTGCCGCGCCTATCCCGGCGTCTCCAACGCCCGCCGCATCACCTTCGAATATGTGATGCTGGAAGGGGTCAACGACAGCCTCGAGGATGCCAAGGAGCTGGTGAAGCTCCTGAAGGGCGTTCCCGCCAAGATCAACCTCATCCCGTTCAACCCCTGGCCGGGCACGAACTACCAGTGTTCCCAATGGGAGCAGATCGAGAAGTTCGCCGACTTCATCAACGCCGCCGGCTATGCCTCGCCCATCCGTACCCCGCGCGGCCGTGACATCCTTGCCGCCTGTGGCCAGCTCAAGTCGGAATCCGAGCGCATGCGCAAGGTCGACCGCATGGCCTTCGAAGCGATGATGATCGCCAATCACGGCGCCGACGATTGAGATGAGCCTGATCCACAACGAGCGAACGAAGCTGACGGCGACCTATTTCAATGGCGCCGCGATCTCCATTTTCGCCATCGGTGGATTTGCTCCCGTCGCTGCCGGCTTCGGCAGCGGCCTTCAAACCGTCACGATCTCGTCAAGCCTGACGAGCGTCGTTTGTATTTCCACGTCGATCATACTACATTTACTGGCAAGACGTGTCCTGAAGGGATTGATCGCATGACCATCGCACAGTTCATGACCTTTCTGATCACCCCGGCGGCCGCAATCGGCTTCGGGCTCGTCATGCTCCGCATTACGCGCCGCGACCAGAAGCGAGAGCTTGCGAAGAAGCACGCGCACTGACCTTCGATTACCGCGCCTGCGTGAGCACGATCTTCACCGCAAACAGCGAAAATACGCCCGCAAAAACGTAGTCTATGGTGCGCATGACGCCCGGCCGTGCCTGAAGCCATCCCGAAAGCCGGTCCGCCGTCAGCACGACCGCGATGTTGATCGGCAGGGACACGGCAATCAGGGTCAATCCGAGCACGATCAGCTTCGCTCGAAGATTCGGATCACCGGCCGTGACGAATTGCGGCAGGAAGGTCATGAAGAAGATGATGACCTTGGGATTGAGCAGATTGACAGACAGTCCGGACAGGATGTTCGCCACTGGCGAAGCCTTCGGAGCCGCCATGCGCTTGACCGAAAGGCTCGATCCGTAGCGGATCGCCTGAATGGCGATGTATAGCAGATAGGCCGCACCCCCGGTCTTCAGCACAAAGAAAGCGGTCGGGGATGCCGTGACAAGCGCCGAGACGCCGAAGGCAACGAGGAATGTGTGCACCAGGCAGCCCAGATTGGTCCCCAGACTGACTTGAAACGCTGCCGCCCGCCCTTGGCTCAGCGCCCGGCTGATCCAGAGCGTCATGTCGGGTCCGGGCGTGATCGCAAGCAGAAGGCTTGCAGCGGCAAAGGCCAGCAGGGTCGGCAGGCTGGGGATGAAGTCCATGACATCGTCTCGCAGAAGGGTTCTGTGCTTCATCAGCTTTTGCAGCTATTCCCAGGCAAGGCAAGAACCTCCCCATCCTCGCTGAAGGGCTCCCGTATGACATCGTCTTTCGAAATGCTGAAAATCCGAAATGCCGGGGAATGGCAGGCCTATCGCGAACATGATTTCGTTTGCCGGCTGGGCGCGGGAACGCTGCCCGAAGAGGCCTTCCGCCATTATCTCAAGCAGGATTATCTCTTTCTCGTCCAGTTTGCCCGCGCCTGGGGCCTTGCCGTCTACAAGAGCCGCGATCTCGATGAAATCCGCCAGGGGCTGGAAAGCCTGAAGGCCATCGTCGAGGTCGAGATCGGCCTACATGTCGGCTACTGCGCCGAATGGAGCATTCCGGAAAAAGCCCTTGCCGATGTGCCCCCATCGCCCGCAACCCTTGCCTATACCGATTACGTCCTCGAAACGGGCCTGCACGGCGACCTTACCGACCTGCATGTAGCGCTTGCGCCCTGCATCATCGGCTATGGCGAGATTGCCCTCTGGCTCCAGGCCCAGCCTTTCCTGAAAACGGACGGCAACCCCTACACGGCCTGGATCGAGATGTATGCGAGCCCCGACTATCAGGCGCTCGTCCGAAGCGAGATCGAATGGCTCGACCGCCGGCTTGCTAGCCTCGACGAAACAGCCATCTCGTGCCTCTCCGGGATTTTCGGCAAGGCGACCCGGCTGGAAGCCGATTTCTGGCAGATGGGCCTCGATCTCACCTGACGCGTGTCTGACTGCCCGCGATTTTCTCCCGGTGCGGGATTTCGAATTTCCGGAATATGCAGTAAGAGTTCCGCCATTTCGAAGAGATACGGCGCATTCTGCCGCCGTTTACCCCCTTACTCCCATTTATCCAGACGGAACGGATCACCATGGCACTTCCCAAAGACGTCAAGAAGGTCGTGCTCGCTTATTCGGGCGGGCTCGATACCTCCATCATCCTCAAGTGGCTGCAGACGGAACTCGGCGCGGAGGTCGTGACCTTCACCGCTGATCTCGGCCAGGGCGAGGAGCTGGAGCCGGCGCGCAAGAAGGCCGAGATGATGGGCATCAAGGACATCTTCATCAAGGATGTCCGCGAGGAGTTCGTGCGCGACTTCGTCTTCCCGATGTTCCGCGCCAATGCCGTCTATGAAGGCGTCTACCTGCTCGGCACGTCGATCGCCCGCCCGCTGATCTCCAAGCACCTGATCGACATCGCCCGGGAAACCGGCGCCGACGCGATCGCTCACGGCGCGACCGGCAAGGGCAATGACCAGGTCCGCTTCGAGCTGTCGGCCTATGCGCTCAACCCCGACATCAAGATCATCGCACCCTGGCGCGACTGGTCGTTCAAGAGCCGCACCGATCTTCTCGAATTCGCCGAGAAGCACCAGATCCCCGTCGCCAAGGACAAGAAGGGCGAGGCCCCCTTCTCCGTCGACGCCAACCTTCTGCACTCCTCGTCCGAAGGCAAGGTTCTGGAAGATCCGGCTGTCGAGGCCCCGAACTACGTCTACATGCGCACGATTTCGCCCGAGGAAGCGCCTGATGTCGCGACCACCGTCAAGATCGGCTTCCGCAAGGGCGACGCCGTCTCGATCGACGGCAAGGAATTGAGCCCTGCCTCGATCCTCACGGCCCTGAACGCACTCGGCCGCGACAATGGCATCGGCCGTCTCGATCTGGTGGAAAACCGTTTCGTCGGCATGAAGTCACGCGGCATCTACGAGACGCCCGGCGGCACCATCCTGCTGACCGCCCACCGCGCCATCGAAAGCATCACGCTCGACCGGGGTGCCGCCCACCTCAAGGACGAGATTATGCCGCGCTACGCGGAACTGATCTATTACGGCTTCTGGTTCTCGCCCGAGCGCGACATGCTTCAGGCCCTGATCGACAAGAGCCAGGAGCATGTGGAAGGCGAAGTGACGCTGAAGCTCTACAAGGGCAATGTCATGGTCATCGGCCGGACAAGCGACAAGTCGCTCTACTCCGACAAGCTCGTCACCTTCGAGGACGACCAGGGCGCCTACGACCAGAAGGACGCTGCCGGCTTCATCAAGCTCAATGCACTGCGCCTGCGCACGCTCGCGGCCCGCAACCGCATCAAATAAATAGACGACCTGCGGCCGGGCAACCGGCCGCAGCTCTATTCCGCAGGCGTCTCCACGGCGCTCTGCGTCAGGCGCACGAACGTCACATAGGACGCAACGGCCCCGAGGCACATCAGCGGAATGATCGTGCCGAACGCCATCAACGGCACGCCGACGAGCGCGGCCGCCAAGCCTCCGAGAAACCCGCTCGCCATCTGAATGAACCCGAGCATGGCAGACGCAGACCCCGCAATATGCGGGAACGACTGCAGCGCCGCCGTCGTCATATGCGGCGTGAGGAACGCGATGCCGAAGCTCGAAAACGCGACGGGCGCCATGACCGAGAGATAGGTCGGCGGCAGCAGATGCGTGGAGAGCGCGATCAGCACACCGCCAGAGGCAAGCATCGCCAGCCCCACCCGGACGGATCGCTCGCCCCCGAGCCGTGCCGCCGTCAGCCGCAGGCACACCGAGCCGAGAAAATAGAACCCGGACTGCATGAGCATGCCAAGCCCGAACGCCGTCGGCGACAGCCCGACCCGGTCGATCAGGATGAAGGGCAGCATGGTCGCCTGCGCATAGAGCGAGCCGATCGCGCCGCCGAGCACGCCCGTGGCTGCGAGAAACCTGATATCGCCGAGCACCTCCCGGTAGGACGCAGCCACCCGCCTCGGCCGGGCCAGCGCCGGATCCGGCCGTCCCGTTTCCCGCATGAAGACCAGCACGGAAAGAATGATCGCCAACGAAAACCCGATCAGCATCACGAAAATCGCGTGCCACCCGAAGGCGACCAGGAGCAACCCGCCGATCGCCGGCGCCATGGCAGGGCCGATCGCCAGCATGATGCCGATCAGGTTCATGATCCGCGACGCCTCGGCACCCGTGAACTGGTCGCGCACGACGGCGCGCGCCACGGTGATGCCGACGGATGCGCCGATGCCCTGCACCAGCCGCCCGGCGAGCAGCCATGTCACATCGGGCGCAAGCACGCAGATCAGGCCGCCGAAGGCGTTAATGCCGACAAACAGAAGCGTCGCGTTCCGCCGGCCGAAAGCATCCGAAAACGGACCCGACACGAGCTGCGCCACGGAGAAACCGGCGAAATAGACGGTCAGCGTCAGCTTGATCATCGATTCGGTCGAGGAAAAGGCGCTGACCAGCTGCGGCATGGCCGGCGTGTAGATCGACATGGAAATCGGCCCAAGCGTCGCCAGCAACGCGCCCAGAATGCTGGTGCGGCGCTCACTCATGCGCCCGCGCATCGCAGCTTTCATGAGGACGTTCGATCTGCCTGTGCCGTCCCTTGGGCTTGTGCCGCCCCCTGCGCCGGGTTGCGGTCGAGGTCATGCAGGTTATCGCGCATCATCTTCAGGCTGAGCCGCAGGATCTCGAGCTCCGCGGCATCATGCCCCGCCGTCACCTCGTCCATCAGCGCGCGGACATGGGTGCGGATATCCAGCAGCACGCCATCGGCAGCCGGTGTCGCCACCACGTTTTTCGCGCGGCGATCGGACGGATCGGGAATGCGCTCGACGAAGCCGAGCGCCTCCAGACGGTCGAGATAGGTCGAAAGCGTCATCGGCTCGATGCCCATGCGGATGGCGATATCAGCCTGCTTGATGCGCTGGTTGACCGCGACCTGAATGAGAGCCCGCGCCTCGCCGGGCGTCACGCCGAGGTTCGCCGCATTGATTCGTCTGTCGAACGCACTGCGCAGCAGGCGTGAGACATCGGTGAGAAGCATGCCGACGGTATCGGCTTCCAGTCGGACGGTCATGAAGTCTCCCTTATGCGCCGCCGCGTCGGTCGTGACCGGCCAGGATCGCCGCTGCATAACGCATTAAAAGCATTCCTGTTTCAGCATGAATGCAGTAAGCATTTCTTATCATTTGCAGAAAGGTCAGACAACCGTCATCCCTTGAAGCGGACTTTGCTAAGCGCCATCTCGCAGTGCTACCTTTCTAACCAAGTTCTGAATCGCCTGACACCACGCATTTCATCACCGCAGGACATTCCCGAAGGATTTCGACGATGGCAACGCCCGATCTCAACCCCGCTCTGACAGACTGGACAGGCCCGGACGGGCTCCCGCACTTCGAGGCGGTCGCAGACACGGATTTCGCACCGTCCTTCGACGCCGCCCTTGCCGAGCACGACGCTGATATCGCCGGCATCGCCCACAATCCCGATGCTCCGACATTCGAAAATACCATCGTCGCGCTCGAAATCGCCGGTGACAGCCTGTCCCGCGTGTCTGCCCTCTTCTGGAACCGGGCGGGCGCTCACACCAATGAGACGATCCAGGCACTGGAGCGCGAGATCGCGCCGAAGATGTCGCGGCATTACTCGAAGATCGGCATGGATGTCGCCCTCTTCGCCCGGATCGACACGCTCTGGAATGCACGCGACACGCTTGGCCTGTCGCTGGAACAGTCCCGCGTGCTCGAACGGCATTGGAAGGGCTTCGTCAAATCCGGTGCCCAGCTTGCCAAGCCCGAGCAGGAGCGCCTTGCCGCCATCAACGAACGTCTGGCCGGCCTCGGCGCCGCCTTCGGCCAGAACCTGCTGGCCGACGAGAAGAGCTGGTCCTTGCTCCTGAAGGAAGAGGCGGATCTCGCCGGCCTTCCCGGCTTTCTGCGCGATGCGATGGCGGCCGCAGCGCGCGAACGCAATGCCGAAGGCACCTATGCCGTCACCCTCTCCCGCTCGATCGTTGAACCGTTCCTGACCTTCTCCGAAAACCGCGACCTGCGAGAAAAAGCGTTCCGCGCCTGGTCGTCCCGTGGCGAAAACGGCGGCGAGACAGACAATGGCGCCGTCATCCGCGAAACACTCGCTCTGCGTGCCGAGAAGGCCCGCCTGCTCGGCTACGACAATTACGCCGCCCTGAAACTCGACAATACCATGGCGAAAACCCCTGACGCAGTGAACGGCCTCCTGACCGCCGTCTGGGAAAAGGCGGTCGCCCAAGCCCGTCGGGAAGAAGCCGATCTTGCAGCGCTGATCGCCCGCGAAGGCCGCAACCACCCGGTCATGCCTTGGGACTGGCGCCATTATGCCGAGAAGCTGCGTTCTGAGCGCTTCGATTTCTCCGAGAGCGAACTAAAGCCCTATCTGCAGCTCGACCGCATCATCGAGGCCTGCTTCGATGTCGCACACCGCCTGTTCGGCATAACCGCTACGGAAAAGACCGGCGTCCGGGGCTATCATCCGGATGTCCGCGTCTTCGACATCCGCAATGCCGACGGCACGCTCGTTGCGCTGTTCCTCGGCGATTACTTCGCCCGGTCGTCGAAGCGCTCGGGCGCCTGGATGAGCGCCTTTCAGTCGCAGCACCGCCTGCCCCTGCCGAATGGTGCAAAGGGCGAACTGCCGATCGTCTACAATGTCTGCAACTTCGCGAAACCCGCCGACGGCAAGCCGGCACTGCTGTCGCTCGATGATGCCCGCACGCTTTTCCACGAGTTCGGACACGGCCTGCACGGGATGCTCTCCAACGTGACCTACCCGTCCGTTTCGGGCACCGGCGTCTCCCGCGACTTCGTCGAGCTTCCCTCGCAGCTCTACGAGCACTGGCTGACCGTGCCCGAGATCCTGAAGCGCTACGCCGTGCATGAAGCGACGGGCGAGCCGATGCCGCAGGCGCTGTTCGACAAGGTCATGGCCGCCCGCACCTTCAACGCCGGCTTCAACACGGTGGAGTTTACCTCCTCGGCCCTGGTCGACATGGCCTACCACACCGCCGAGAGCGTCGAAGACCCCGCAGCGTTCGAGGCCGCCGTGCTGGAGCGCCTGGGCATGCCGCAGTCAATCACGATGCGGCACCGCTCCCCGCACTTCCAGCACATCTTCGCGGGCGATGGCTATTCGGCGGGCTACTATTCCTACATGTGGTCGGAGGTGCTGGATGCAGACGCGTTTTCGGCCTTCGAGGAAACCGGAAATCCGTTCGATCCGGCCATGGCAAAACGCCTGCGGGACAATATCTATTCCGTCGGTGGATCGATCGATCCGGAGGACGCCTACACCGCCTTCCGCGGCAAGCTGCCGAGCCCGGACGCCATGCTGCGGAAAAAGGGCCTCGGCGTGACCGAGCCGCTCACAGGCAGCGACGCCTGAAAAGGCCCGAACCGGCGCTCATCCAACCGAGCGCCGGGCACCCTCTTTCGCATTTGCAAAAAAACATGTAAGAGCCCGGGCAATGCAGTTGCGGCGTTCCCAAGACACGCCCCGAGCCCCCGGATACCCAAAACCATGAAAATGCGGAATATCGCGATCATCGCACACGTCGACCATGGGAAAACGACCCTTGTTGACGAAATTCTGAAGCAGTCCGGCTCGTTCCGCGACAACCAGCGCACCGTCGAGCGCATGATGGACAGCAACGATCTCGAAAAAGAACGTGGCATCACCATTCTCGCCAAGGCGACGTCGATCGAGTGGAAGGGCGTTCGCATCAACATCGTCGACACCCCCGGCCACGCCGACTTCGGCGGCGAAGTCGAGCGTATCCTGTCGATGGTGGACGGCGCCATCGTTCTGGTCGACAGCTCGGAAGGCCCGATGCCGCAGACCAAGTTCGTGGTCTCCAAGGCGCTGAAGGTCGGCCTTCGCCCGATCGTCGCGATCAACAAGATCGACCGTCCGGACGGCCGCCATGAAGAGGTCATCAACGAAGTCTTCGACCTCTTCGCAAACCTCGACGCGACCGACGAGCAGCTCGACTTCCCGATCCTCTACGGTTCGGGCCGCGATGGCTGGATGAACGTCAACCCGGAAGGCCCGAAGGATCAGGGCCTCGCCCCGCTGCTGGACCTCGTGCTCGAGCACGTCCCGGAGCCGAGCGTCGGCGACGAAGACGGCGCATTCCGCATGATCGGCACGCTGCTGGAAGCCAATCCCTTCCTCGGACGCGTCATCACCGGCCGCATCCATTCCGGCTCGATCAAGCCGAACCAGTCGGTCAAGGTCATGAGCCAGGACGGCAAGGTGGTCGAAACCGGCCGCATTTCCAAGATCCTCGCGTTCCGCGGCATCGAGCGCACCGCCATCGATGAAGCCCATGCAGGCGATATCGTCGCCATTGCCGGCCTTTCCAAGGGCACGGTTGCCGACACGTTCTGCGACCCGTCCGTGACCGAAGCGCTGGAAGCTCAGCCGATCGATCCGCCGACCGTCACCATGTCCTTCCTCGTCAACGACAGCCCGCTCGCCGGCACCGAAGGTGACAAGGTCACCTCGCGCGTCATCCGCGATCGCCTGTTCAAGGAAGCCGAAGGCAACGTTGCCCTGAAGATCGAAGAATCCGAAGGCAAGGACTCGTTCTTCGTCTCGGGCCGCGGCGAATTGCAGCTCGCCGTTCTGATCGAAACCATGCGCCGCGAAGGCTTCGAGCTTGCCGTGTCGCGTCCGCGCGTCGTCATGCACAAGGATGAAGACGGCAATGTCCTGGAGCCGATCGAAGAGGTCGTGATCGACGTCGACGAGGAGCATTCCGGTGTCGTCGTGCAGAAGATGTCAGAGCGCAAGGCCGAACTCGCCGAGCTTCGTCCCTCCGGCGGCAGCCGCGTCCGTCTCAAGTTCTTCGCCCCGACGCGCGGCCTCATCGGCTACCAGTCGGAACTGCTGACGGACACCCGTGGCACCGCGATCATGAACCGTCTGTTCCACGACTATCAGCCCTTCAAGGGCGAAATCGGCGGCCGCACCAACGGCGTTCTTCTGTCCAACCAGTCGGGCGAAGCCGTGGCCTACGCGATGTTCAACCTGGAAGACCGCGGCCCGATGATCATCGAGCCCGGCGAAAAGGTTTATGCCGGCATGATCATCGGCATTCACTCTCGCGACAACGACCTCGAGGTCAACGTGTTGAAGGGCAAGCAGCTCACCAACATCCGTTCGGCCGGCAAGGACGAAGCCGTCCGCCTGACGCCGCCGATCCGCATGACGCTCGACCGCGCGCTCTCCTGGATCCAGGACGACGAGCTGATGGAAGTCACGCCGAAGAACATCCGTCTTCGCAAGACCTACCTCGACGCCAACGACCGCAAGCGCTTCGGCAAGGGCGGCAAGGGCGCCGCCGCTTAAGGCTTCAGACCCCATCTGACGACCAGAGCCCTGCCTTGCAAAAGGCGGGGCTTTTTTGTGCCCGACGCTCAAGGTCTCTCCTTTGACGGCGCACCCCGCTGAGGCCGTTACAAGGCCATCAAGGCCGCAGACAGTGATCGGACGCAGAAGCCTCCTCAGAAGCTCCCAAGGAACCACAGGAGCCTCTTCTGCTTGCCAGGCGCGATGGCCGCGGGATGATGGGCATCCTCCCCACGTCGCTCAGTGACGCCCCCAACCTCAAGCCATAAAAAAACCCCGCCTCTCGCAAGGCAGGGTTTTTGAACAGAAGAAAGTGAGACGCTTACGCGGCTTCTTCTTCCTGAGTTTCGTCTTCATCGACCGTCTTGCCGCGCTTGGGACCCTTGGCAAGGTTTGCTTCGACGAGACGCACGGCCTCGGTGCCGGACATCTTGTTGACAGCGGCGATTTCGCGGGCCATGCGGTCCAGAGCGGCTTCATAAAGCTGCCGTTCGGAATAGGACTGTTCCGGCTGGTTCTCGGCACGGTACAGGTCGCGAACGACTTCCGCGATGGCGATCAGGTCGCCGGAATTGATCTTGGCATCATATTCCTGCGCGCGGCGCGACCACATGGTCCGCTTGACGCGAGCCTTGCCTTGGACGACCTTCAACGCACGCTCGACGAAATCCGTTTCCGACAGCTTGCGCATGCCGATGCTGACGGCCTTGGCAACCGGCACCTTCAGACGCATCTTGTCCTTGTCGAAATCGATCACGAACAGTTCGAGCGACATGCCGGCGACAACCTGCTCTTCGATAGCGACGATTTGTCCAACACCATGAGCCGGATAAACGATCGATTCACCGATTTTGAAGCCATGGCGCGTGGAGGATTTTTTCTGCTGGGTCGTCATTCGTTTCAAAAACTCCCTGTTACGCTCCCGGCATGGGCCGGGGTCGGGTCAGTCAGGCCCGGGATGGACGGGCATCCTGCGGGTCACTCCTTACTGAAACGCACCAGACGAATTCAAACGCTTCGGCAAACAGATCACACACAAGCAACGGACGTTGCATGGAGACATGAACCGTGACGAAGGAGAATTTGCTTTCGTGATGGTTTCGGGCACACAAAAGTGCCACGATGTGGATCAGTATCGAGATACTACCACAAAAATCTGCCGAAATCAATGTTTTGCTTAAGCCACAGGCAAGCGTCGCCGCGTGTCGTTAAAAACGGCGTGCCGGTTTCCCTTGAGGAGACCGTTATCGAATCACACGCTGCGGAGAGCGTGGCTTGGCGACCTTAGTCACCTTGACCCGGGTTGGGCGAGAAGAACTTTTCGTACTTCCCCTCGATCCCGTCCATTTCCTTGGCTTCCGGCATCTCGTCGCGCTTGATCGTGATGTTCGGCCACTGCGTCGCGAAGTCGGCGTTCACCTTGAGCCACATGTCGAGGCCCGGCTCCGTATCAGGCTTGATCGCGCCAGCCGGACATTCCGGCTCGCAGACGCCGCAGTCGATGCATTCGTCCGGATGGATGACCAGAAAGTTCTCGCCTTCGTAAAAGCAGTCGACCGGGCACACCTCGACGCAGTCGGTGTACTTGCAGCGAATGCAATTGTCGGTGACGACGTAGGTCATGCTCTCACTCCAGTCGGTCTCGTCTCAAACCCGGGCGCTTGGGATGCCTTGGGGTGAGCGAGGATCATACAGCTTTGGCCCGATGGGCCCGATCTTCAGAAGAACCGCACGGTCCGGTGCCTCGTTGCGCCGGCCCGCAGCCAGGGCCTGCATGAGCCTTTCGTGGCTTGAGCCCGATCGTCGGGCCGCGGCGCACGTCGCCCTTGGCATTCCCAGGTGTTGTTGCGTGAGGTAACGGCTTTGACCAACCTTTGCAAGGCTCTTGCGTTCCAATCGGAGGCGCGGAAACGGAGGATTTTACTCCTCGCCGCCGATATCCCATCCGTCCTGCAACCGGTCGATCTCCCGGCGCTCGCGCTTGGTCGGGCGGCCGCTTCCCGGCTCCCGCGTCGCCTGTTCGAAGGGCGTCAGCCGCTCTCCGGGAACCGGCACGGGCGTGAGATCGTCATAGAGCAACCGCGCTTCCTCGAAAGGGCCGCGCCGGCTGCCGCCGCTGCGCATGCGCACCGTGACGTCCCGCCGGTCGAGGGACAACATCACCACGTCGCCACCTTTCAGAGCATGCGAGGGCTGCGTGACACGGTGATCGTTGACGCGAACCTTGCCACCCTCGATCGCCTTCTGGGCGATCGAGCGGGACTTCGTGAGGCGTGTGAAGAACAGCCACTTGTCGAGGCGTTGGCGGGAGGCAGCCTCTGCTGGCGTGATCTCCTGTTCGGCCATGACGTCGCGGCTCCCTACTTCTTCATCTGCTCCTTGAGAGCAGCGAGCTTGGCGAAGGGCGAATCCGGATCGATCGGCTTATCCTTGCGCGGCGGGCGGGCCTCGAAGGTGGTGGGAGCCTGCGACTTGCCGTGGCCGCTGCCGGAGGGCTTGCCCCCCGGCCGGTCGTTGCGATCGCGGCGCTCGCCACGGTCGCCCTTATGATCGGGACGTGCGCCGTCTGCCGGCTTGCCGTCGCGGCCGCGATTGCGGTCCGGACGTCCACCGTCAGGGCGACCGCCGCCAGCCTTGCGCTCGCCGTCACGCTCGTCGCGACGACCCTGCGGGCGACCCTCGGCGGGTGCGGTACCGTCGGTCGGTGCGGCTGCTGTCTTGTCCTGGCCGGGACGGTTGCCGCCACGGCGATCGCCATTGCGGGCATCGCGCTGGCCGGGACGACGCTCGCCCTGGCGCTGGTTGTCGCTGCGCCCACCCGGACGCCAGAGAAGCACGGGCTTCACTTCGGCCTCGGGAGCCTCGCTTGCCACAGCGTCCGACGCGTCGGTAGCTGCTGCAATCGGTGCAGGCTCGACTGCCTCTTCAGAAACGGGCGTCTCTTCGGCGGCAGGCGCAACGTCGGTTGCCGACGCATCCGAAACGGCTTCGGTCTCGGCAGCAGGGACCGCTTCGACAGCCGTCTCCTCGGTCGCGACATCGTCAGCGCTGCCTTCGTCGGAAGCCTCTTCCACTGTCGCGGTATTGTCCGATGCAGCGGCATCATCCGATACCGCGACATCGCTCGTCTCGGACTCAGCTATCTCGGCGTCGGACGCCACGGTCTCTGCCTTCGGCGCGGCGTTGCTGGTTGCCGGTGCCTGCGCACCCAGGAACGCTGCGGCTTCCTCCGGCTTCACGCTGTCGGCGCGATAGCCAAGACCCTTCAGGATCTCTTCCATATCGTCGGGCGTCGCGCCGAGAATAGACAGCATGGCCGTCGTGGTCGTGAACCGGCGACCGTCATAGGCGCCTTCCGGCCGCACGGTCGTGCCCGGCTTCCACTGAAGGAGCGGTCGAATGAGATCCGCGAGACGTTCGAGAATGTCGATGCGCACCGCACGCTTGCCGAGGAAACGGAAACCGGCAAGCTTGTAGAACATGCGCTCATAGGACGGATCGGTGACGATCGACGTGCGACCGGCGGCGAGAACCGGAATGAGGTCGCCGTAACCGGGCTTGTCGAGGCCGTCGTTCTTCAGCGCCCAGAGGAGCGTGATCAGTTCGGCCGGCGCCGGCTTCAGGAGCGCCGGCATGAAGATGTGGTAAGCGCCGAAGCGGATGCCGTGGCGGCGGATGGAGGCGCGGGCTTCCTGATCGAGCGACTTCACGTCTTCGGCGACGTCGCGCCGGAAGAGGACGCCGAGGCTTTCGACCAGCTGGAAGGCGAGGCCCTTGGCAAGACCCTGCAGGTCTTCGGCGCGCGACAGGTCGTCGAGCGGCTTCAGGACGGTCGCGATGTGATGATTGACGTAGCGCTCGATGCGGGCGGAGACATGATCGCGTGCCGCACCCTGCAGCTGATCGTCGGCCAGCAGGATGACGCGGGGCCGCATGATGTGGTCGCTGGCCGCGAGCCGCGCGACAGGGTCGCCCAGCCAGCGGACGAGGCCGTCGGACGACAGCGCCAGATCGGCATTGCCGGCAGCGTGCAGACGTGCCGCGCGGGCCTCGAACTCCAGCGCCAGCGCCTTCTGGGCTGCCCCCTGCACGGCGCGGGCATCCAGCCCGTCCGTCGTGGTGGCCAGCACGAACCGGAAACCGGTGAGTTGTCCCACATGATGTCCTTCCACGAAGACATCGCCATTCACACTGATTTCCGCTTCCAGCATCGCATTCTCTCTCAGCCGCTTCATGAGCACAGATGTCCTGCGGTCAACGAACCGTTTCGTCAACCGTTCATGTAACGCGTCGGACAATCGATCTTCGATTTCCCGCGTCTTTTCCTGCCAGTGTGTCGGATCGGCAAGCCAACCGGGCCGGTTCGACACATAGGTCCACGTTCTGATCTGCGCGATTCGCGCCGACAGCGTGTCGATTTCCCCGTCGGTATGGTCTGCCCGGCGCACCTGCTCGGACATGAAATCCTCGTTGACGGTGCCACGCCGGACGAGGTCGGAGTAAATATTCGCAATCAGATCGGCATGCTGCGCAGGCGCGATCCGACGGTAATCGGGAAGCGCGCAGGCTTCCCAGAGCTTTTCCACCGTCCGCGCGTTCGTCGCAAGCGCCTTGACTTCGGGAAGCGTCGTCAGGAATTCGAGCGCCTGCTGATCGACCGCCGGAAGCGCCCGTGTCAGCCCGTGCACGGCAGGTGGTGCTTCCAGTGTCTTCTTCAGCGTCGCCACCGACGTGAAGTCGAGGGCCTTGGAACGCCATTGCAGGACCCGCACCGGGTCGAACTGGTGTTGCTCGATGCGATGGACCAGTTCGTCATCGAACGGCTCCACGCGCGAGGTCACCCCGAATGTCCCGTCCCGCAGATGTCGGCCGGCGCGGCCTGCGATCTGCGCGAGTTCGCCCGGATTGAGATTGCGGAACTGGTAACCGTCATATTTGCGGTCCTGCGCGAAGGCGACATGGTCCACGTCGAGGTTGAGACCCATGCCGATCGCATCGGTCGCCACGAGATATTCGACCTCGCCTTCCTGATAGAGCGCGACCTGCGCATTGCGCGTGCGGGGGCTGAGCGCACCGAGCACCACGGCCGCACCGCCGCGCTGGCGACGGATCAACTCCGCGATCGCATAGACCTCGTCGGCCGAGAAGGCGACGATGGCAGAGCGCTGCGGTAGGCGCGTGATCTTCTTGGAGCCGGCATAGAGCAGTTGCGACAGGCGTGGTCGCTCGACGATGGTGATGCCCGGCAGGAGATGTTCAAGAATCGGCCGCATGGTGGATGCGCCGAGCAGCAGCGTTTCCGACCGTCCGCGCAGATGCATCAGCCGGTCGGTGAAGATGTGGCCGCGCTCGAGATCGCCTGCCAGCTGGACCTCGTCGATAGCGACGAAGGCCGCCTTAGTCTCGCGCGGCATCGCCTCGACGGTGCAGACGGAATAGCGGGCGAGATGCGGCGTGATCTTTTCTTCGCCGGTGATGAGCGCGACATTATGCGCGCCCACCCGCTCAACGACGCGCGTGTAAACTTCGCGGGCGAGAAGACGCAAGGGGAGACCGATGACGCCGGATTCGTGCGCGACCATGCGTTCGATCGCATAATGCGTCTTGCCGGTGTTGGTCGGGCCGAGGACCGCGATCACGCCGCGGCCACTCAAGATCATCGGTTGGTCAGGCACGTTTCAGACCTTGCGCATTGTATGGGCGGCAAACGGCAAAGCGTCCGCAGCGCGACACACATGACCACGCGGTGCGGGAAACACAAGGCCACGCCGGCAAAAAGACCGACCGTCGCAACGAGAGGAAACCGATTTCTCAGGTGAAGACCCGCAATTCCTTAAGCAAAGAACTGCCCGCCATTCGCCGACAGCGTCGATCCGGTGATGAACCCGGCATCGTCGGACGCCAGAAACACCACGCAACGCGCAATCTCCTCGGGCTCGCCGAGCCGGCCGACCGGGATCTGCGGAATGATCCGCTCGGCCAGCACCTTTTCCGGGACTGCGCGCACCATCTCCGTGCCGATATAGCCGGGACAAATGGCGTTGACGGTGATGCCCTTTGCGGCACCTTCCTGCGCGAGCGCCTTGGTGAAGCCGATGTCTCCGGCCTTGGAGGCGGAATAGTTGACCTGGCCCATCTGGCCCTTCTGCCCGTTGATCGAGGAAATATTGACGACGCGACCGAAATTGCGGTCCCGCATGCCCGACCAGACTGGATGCGTCATGTTGAAGAGGCCGTTCAGGTTGACGTTCACGACCTCGTTCCACTGCGACGGCGTCATCTTGTGGAACATGGCGTCGCGGGTGATGCCGGCGTTGTTGACCAGAACCTCGACCGGACCGAGCGCTTCCTCGATCGTGGCGGCACCTGCCGCACAGCTTGCATAGTCCGAGACATCCCACTTGAAGACCGGGATGCCGGTGACGTCGGAGAAGGCCTGCGCCTTTTCCTCGTTGCCGGCATAGTTTGCGGCCACGCGGTAACCCGCACCCTTGAGCGCAATCGAAATGGCAGCGCCGATGCCGCGCGTTCCACCCGTTACCAAGGCAACCCTGCTCATGCTCGTCCTCCCTCAATCGTTCTTTTCTTCAAGGTATTTCGTGTCGTCCCAGCCGACATTGGTGAAAATGAAAAGGCCGGCTCAGCGCCGGCCTCTGTCCAAGATCCTTCCTCAAAGACCCTCGACGCAGAGCGCGATACCCATGCCGCCGCCGATGCAGAGCGTGGCGAGGCCGCGCTTGGCGCCGCGGCGCTTCATCTCGAACAATAGCGTGTTGAGAATGCGCGCGCCCGAGGCGCCGATGGGATGGCCGATGGCGATCGCACCGCCGTTGACGTTGACGATCGAGGTATCCCAGCCGAGATCCTTGTTGACGGCGCAGGCCTGCGCGGCAAAGGCCTCGTTGGCTTCCACGAGGTCGAGGTCGGAGGCGGACCAGCCGGCCTTTTCCAGCGCCTTGCGCGAAGCCGGGATCGGGCCTGTGCCCATGATCTGCGGATGGACGCCGGCCGTCGCCCAGGAGGCGATACGGGCGAGCGGCGTGATGCCGCGACGAGCGGCTTCCTGCTCGCTCATCAGCAGCGTTGCCGCCGCCCCGTCATTGAGGCCGGACGCATTGGCGGCCGTTACGGTACCGTCCTTGTCGAAGGCCGGGCGCAGCTTCGCCATGCTCTCGATCGTCGCGCCATGGCGGATATATTCGTCGCTATCCACGGTCACGTCGCCCTTGCGCGTGGAGACGACGAAGGGAATGATCTCGTCGGTGAAGCGGCCGGCCTTCTGGGCGGCTTCCGCCTTGTTCTGCGAACCGAGCGCGAACTGGTCCTGATCGTCGCGCGACAACTGCCATGTCTTGGCGATGTTCTCGGCCGTCACGCCCATATGGTAGCCATGGAATGCGTCCGTCAGGCCGTCCTTGATCATGGTGTCGATCATCTTGAAGTCGCCCATCTTCACGCCCGAGCGCAGATGCGCGCAATGCGGTGCCATGGACATGGACTCCATGCCGCCAGCCACGATGATCGAGGCATCGCCCGTGGCGATCTGCTGCATGCCGAGCGCGACTGCCCGCAGGCCGGAGCCGCAGAGCTGGTTCATGCCCCAGGCCGTCTTTTCCTGCGGCACGCCCGCCTTCATGGCCGCCTGACGCGCCGGGTTCTGCCCCTCGCCTGCCGAAAGCACCTGCCCCAGGATGACCTCGTCCACCTCGGCCGCCTCGAGGCCCGCGCGCGCCAATACGCCCTTGATCACCGCGGCGCCCAGCTCGTGCGCCGGCGTATTGGCAAAGGACCCATTGAACGCGCCGACGGCGGTTCGACCCGCGCTGGCGATGACGATGGATGGTGTGCTCATCACGGTCTCCTCCCTGAGAATGCAATCGGATCCGGCTGGCGAGACCCCTTGATGAGGCAAGACTGAACGAGGTTCTCGCGCAAGTCAAAGTGTAAGTGGGAGAAAGCTGCACGTCGTTACGCGAGCGTGATCACTGCAGCGCACAAAGAGATTGTCTTATGGCGCGATTTCCGCATATCCTCATGAAATGCTATAAAAACAGCAATTTGGGGAGGAGACCCTGATGGCGAAGCAGGATGGGCAGATCGTTATCAAGAAATACGCCAATCGGCGGCTCTACAACACGGGAACGAGCACCTACGTCACGCTCGACGATCTCGCGGTCATGGTCAAGAAGGGGGAGGAGTTCAACGTTCAGGACGCCAAGAGCGGGGACGACATCACCCATTCCGTCCTGACGCAGATCATCTTCGAGCAGGAAAGCAAGACCGGCAATACGCTCCTGCCGATCTCCTTCCTGCGCCAGCTCATCGCCTTCTACGGCGACCAGATGCAGGCGGTCGTGCCGAGCTATCTCGAACATTCCATGCAGGCCTTCACCGACCAGCAGGTGCAGATGCGCGAGCAGATCGGCAAGGCCTTCGGCGATACGCCTCTGAGCAAGAACCTTCAGGTGCCGCTGCAACTGGTCGAGGAACAGGTGAAGCGCAACACCGAGATGTTCCACCAGGCCATGCAAATGTTCTCGCCCTTCATGGCCGCCGCCCCGCAGGCGCGCGAACCGCGCAAGGCCGAGGCCAAGGACATCGATGAGCTGAAGGAGCAGCTGCGCGCGCTCCAGAGCAAGCTCGAGAACCTGACCTGAGGTCACGCCTCGTGCCGGGACGGACAGCGGACCCCGAAGGCCGCCATTTCCGTCCCCTGCACCCGCCTGCCAAAGCCGTCAGAGCCCGATCGAGACGTCCCGCCCGGCTGTGCGCATCGAGATAGTGAAGCCGGCGATGACGTCGATGAAGCTGATCGCCATCAGGATGAAGAAGACGTCGGTCGCAGCCCCCGCCACAGCCAAGAACTCGATCAGGAAGACGATGAAGAGCACCATCGACAGGATGTGATCGACCAACGTCTTGGAACTCGTCCGGGTGGCTTTGAGGATTTCCACGAACAGGAGGACCAGGCTGCCGACGATCAGGAGATCACCGACGCTCATGCTCCATGTCGCCCCCGACAGCATCGCGAGGCTCGTCACGGTATCCTCGAACACGGCGACGCCGCCCGCCCCGAGAGCCCCCGTCATGGCGAGGTTGTAGAGCGCGAACGGCAGGATCAGGAGCGGGATGGAAGCGAGCATGGCATGGTTCCTGGCTGGCGAAATCGTCTGGCCCTCGAAAAAGGCGTCGCCTCAGGTATGAACCAGCGATGTGCGCCAATCAAGGCAACGCCCAGCCGACCGGCAAGATACGGCATCATCGAAACGCAGAAAAGGCCGGCGCAATGGCCAGCCTTTTCCGTGATCTCGATCTTCTCGACCATCCGTCCGCAACATCGCACAAGGGCGTGCCTGCCGGACGGCAAGACGATCAGCTTGCCTTCGGTGTCAGAACCTGACGACCGCGGTACATGCCGGTCTTCATGTCGATGTGATGCGGGCGACGCAGTTCACCGGAGTTCTTGTCTTCGATGTAGGTCGGGATCTTCAGCGCATCAGCAGAACGGCGCATGCCGCGCTTCGACGGGCTCGTTTTTCTCTTAGGAACAGCCATTTCAAACACTCCACGTATCGGGGGAAACCACCAGTCTGCGGACCGTTGAACGGGCCGGGATGAAGGCGTTTCAATCTCGGAATTGGCCGGGCTTATACATGCAGGATGCCATCTTGGCCAGACCCCACAGGTTTTTTTTGCCCAGGCATTGCGAACTTTCGAAAAGGTGCGCTCAGGCTTCGTCTTCCGGCACGATCCAAGTCTCCGCCAGCGCATCGGTCTGCCAGGCGAGAAAGGCCGGATGCGCCTTGACGGCGGCCATATAGGCGAGCGAAACCGGATCTTGCGTCAGCGCATAGATCTCCAGCCGGTTGACGACCGGTGCGAACATCGCATCCGCAGCCGTGAACCGGCCGAAGAGGAACGGCCCGCCGGATTTGGCCAGCGCCTGCGCCCAGATTGTCTCGATCCGCGCGACATCCTCCATCACGCCTTCGGGCAACGCGATCGCGCCGACCGGCCGGCGAATGTTCATCGGGCAGGCCCCGCGAAGCGCACGGAACCCCGCCAGCATTTCCATCGAGATGCTGCGTGCCACGACCCGGTCGACGAGATCCTCGGGCCATAGACCGGCCTCCGGAAAGAGTTCGGCGACATATTCGATGATTGCGAGCGATTCCCACACGCGAACCGCACCATGATGCAGCACCGGAACCCGGCCCGTCGGCGAAATCTCCCGGAAACGCGGATTACCGTTCGGAAAATCGAAGGGAATGACGACATCGGTAAAGGGCACGCCGCAGCCTTTGAGAGCGAGCCACGGCCGTAGCGACCAGGAGGAATAGTTCTTGTTGCCGACGTAAAGGACGAGGTCGCTCATGCTGGATCTCCGGTGACGGTCCCGGCGTTAGAGCAGACCCTTCAGAACCCATCCAATCAAACGGCGTGATTTCAGGGATAAAGGCACTTGATGTATCCGCCGGACGCCCCGGCCCGACGCTCGATCATGGAGGCAAGCCGTCTCAGCCCGCGGCCAGGCTTGCCGGCATTGCGGTCGATCGGATTGGGCAGGGAAACCGCGAGAAGGGCCGCCTGCCGTCGCGTCAGCTTGGAGGCCGGCACGCCGAAATGATGCTGGGCTGCGGCCTCCGCGCCATAGATGCCCGGCCCCCATTCGGCGATATTGAGATAGATCTCCATCAGACGTCGCTTGGTCCAGACGAAATCGGCCGCGAGCGCCAAGGGCAACTCCATGGCCTTGCGCACGAAGGAGCGGCCGTTCCAGAGAAACAGGTTCTTGGCCGTCTGCATGGGGATGGTGCTCGCGCCACGCGTCTGCTCGCCCTCCAGCGCGTCATCCACGACACCGCGCATCTGCACCCAGTCGACCCCGGCATGCATGCAGAACTGCCCGTCTTCCGACATCATCACCGACTGCACGAGATTGGGCGAGATCTTCTCGAACGGCACCCATTGCCGATCATAGCCGCGGAGAAGGGCCAGATCGCGCAGCATGAGCGAGGACACCGGATGCACGAAATTCGGCGAATAGAGGATGATCAGGGCGTAGGGCAGCAGGAGGAGAACGACCGCGACGACGAGAAGCTGACGCCACCGGCGCCTGATCCGCGCGAACATGCCTCGTTTGGCGTTTGACGGCAGTTCCTCATCTCCAGCTGTGTCCGGACCCCGCACGTCCTGACTTGCCGCATCCCGTCTGGCAGGATCCGTAGGGACGTCGTCGCGCAAGGACACGTCTTCGGCGCGAACCTCGCTTATCCCTTGCTCAGGGCTCGAAGCACGGACCTCAGCGGCATCGTGCTCGCTTGGCATATCGACCGGGAGCTTACGGAGGTCTGGCCCCCGCGATTCTGGCTCACGTGGTTCGGGTACGATATCCCAACTCTGATCGTCCCGACTGATCAACCCGTCCGTCGCCCCATCCGTACTCTCCGTCATAGTCTAAGATCGGGGGGATTTGAACGTCCTTTTCACCGCTGTCCCCGGTAGAGACGCGGTTGCCGGTGAAATTTATTGAACGCGCCGCACGCGCATGCCAAAGAGCCGCCATGAACGCAGCTGCCCAGACCTTCGATACCCAACTCCGGCAGAGTGCCGACCAGGTTACGGCCTGCCTCGAAGCGCTCCTGAGCGACACGGTCGCACCCGACGAGATCGCCCGCCCGCCCGCACTGCTCGCCGCCATGCGCCATGGCGTGCTGAACGGCGGCAAGCGACTGCGCCCCTTTCTGGTGATGGAAAGCACGGCGCTGTTCGGCGGAGATGCGCAAGCTGCCATCCGGGTGGCCGCTGCCCTCGAATGCGTGCATTGCTATTCCCTCGTCCACGACGATCTGCCGGCCATGGACGACGACGACCTGCGCCGCGGCCAGCCGACCGTCCACATCGCCTATGGAGAGGCGAATGCCATCCTCGCCGGCGACAGCCTGCTGACCCTCGCCTTCGACATTCTGGCAGGGCCAGAGACGGGGCTACCCGATGCCGTGAAGACGGCGCTCGTGCTGGCGCTCGCCCGCACCTCCGGCCTCGGCGGTATGGCCGGCGGACAGGCGCTGGATCTGGCAGCGGAAACGACCGCACCCGACGAAGAGGGCATCGTCACCCTGCAGGCGATGAAGACCGGTGCCCTCATCCGGTTTGCCTGCGAAGCCGGTGCGATCGTCTCCGGCACGGGTGCCGAAGACCGCGTGCGCCTGCGCCAGTTCGGCGAACGCATCGGCCGCGCCTTTCAGCTTGCGGACGACCTTCTCGACCTCAAGGCAGACGCTGAGACCATGGGCAAGGCGACCGGCAAGGACGAAGCCCGCGGCAAGGCGACACTGGTCGCCCGCCGCGGCACCGACTGGGCCGAAGCCGAACTCGCACGTCTTGTTGCAGAGGCCAGCACTCTCCTCGCGCCATATGGCGACGCAGCGAAAACGCTGATCGACGCCGCCGCCTTCGTCGCCAACCGCGATCATTAAGCCGAGGCGACCGTCGCGTCCCCCAACGCAGCCGCACGGGTTGTGTGACCGGCCTCCATCTACCGGATCAGCGCAGACTTGCCCCTCGGGAGATACGTGCCTGTCGGCGTATCGCTCTCGGCAGGTTTGCCGTCCTTGACGATCGTCCGGCCGCGCAGGAGCACGCGGGTGGGCCAGCCCTGGATGTCGAGGCCTTCGTAAGGCGTGTAGTCGGCGCCGTGGTGGAGAAGGTCGTTGGTGAGCGTGGTGCGCTTCTCGGGGTCCCAGAGGGCGAGGTCGGCATCCGAGCCGATGGCGATGGTGCCCTTGCGGGGATAGAGCCCGTAGAGCTTGGCATGGTTGGTGGCCGTGACCGCAACAAAGGTATTGAGGTCGATGCGGCCCCTCATCACGCCTTCGGAAAAGAGGATGGGAAGGCGGGTGGCAACGCCCGGAATACCGTTCGGGATCCAGCGGAAATGGCGCTTGCCCTTCTCGTTCAGCTTGCCCTCGGGGTCATCGAAGCGGAAGGGGCAATGATCGGAGGAGAACAGGTCGAACACGCCCTGTTCGAGGCCCTCCCAGCAGGCGTCCTGGCTCGCCTCGTCGCGCGGCGGCGGCGAGCAGACGTATTTTGCCCCCTCGAGCGCATCCTGATCGAGATCGTCCGCCGTCAGCATCAGATATTGCGGGCAGGTTTCGCCGGCGATCTTCTGGCCGCGCTGGCGGGCGCGCCGGATTTCCTCCATCGCCTCGCGGTTGGAAACGTGGACGATGACGATCGGCACATCGACGATTTCGGCAAGCGACAGAGCGCGGTGGGTCGCCTCACGTTCAGCCGCGACCGGCCGGGTCGTCGCGTGGAATTTCGGGGCGAACTTGCCCTCCTCCTCGTGACGGCCGATGAGGTAGCGGATGGCATCCTCGTTCTCGCAATGAACCATGACGAGCGCACCGGTGCGCCGCGCCGTGTCGAGCGTGGCGAGGATCTCGTCGTCGCGCAGCCGCAGGCCCTCATAAGTCATGAAGACCTTCATCGAGGTATAGCCGTCCTCGACCAGCGCCGGCACTTCCTGGCCGAGCACCTCCGGCGTCGGGTCGGTAATGACCATGTGGAAGGACACATCCACATGGCATTTGTCCTCTGCCTTCGCATGATAGATCTTCAGGGCTTCGCGCAGTGATTGGCCCTTCTCCTGTATGCAGAAGGCCATGACGGTCGTGTTTCCGCCAATGGCGGCCGAGCGGGTGCCGCTGTCGAAATCGTCGGCCATGACGATGCCGTCGCCGGAGGGCTGGTCGAGATGCACATGGCTGTCGATACCGCCGGGAAGGACGAGAAGGCCGGTCGCATCGATGATCTCGTCGGCGTCCGTCAGCTCCGCCGCGAGTGCGACGATACGGCCGTCGCGGATGCCGATATCGCTTTTGAACGTATCGGAGGCCGTCACCACCGTTCCATGGCGGATCACCGTGTCGAAGCGCATCGTTCTCTCCTTCTTGTATCCTGCATGGCCTGCTCAGCTCGCCTTGGCCAGCCCGGCATCACCCGCAAGGATGCGGTCGAGGGCAGCGGTAAAGCGATCGACCTCTTCCAGCGTGTTGTAGTGGACCATGGAAACCCGCAGCATGCCGCCATGGTCGGTGAGGCCGAGATATTCGGCAAGGCGGCGCGAGTGGAAATCGCCGAACCGCATGGCGATCTTCTCGGCGTCCATCGCCTTGCAAAGCTCGCCAGCATCACGGCCATCGAAGCGGAAGGCGATGGTGGGCACACGCGTATCGTTGCGGTTGGTCGCCTGGCCAACAATGCGGCAGTCGTTGCGCGCCCGGAGATAGGTGAGGAGCCGCTCGGCCAAGGCATTCTCCTGCGTCGTGATCGCCGAGAAGGCGGCCTCGATCTTCCGGCGGGTCGTGCCGGTCTCGCCGGCCTGCTCGCCCAGCGTCGCGAGATAATCGACGATGCCGCAGGTGGCATAGGCAAGCTCGTAGTTCGGGTTGCCGGGCTCCAGCTTGCCCGGCACTTTGTCCTTGCCGTAGAAGTAGTGGTAGAGCGTGTCGAGCTCCAGCAACAGGTCGTATTTGCCGTACATCAGCGCGTAGTGCGGCCCGTAGGTCTTGTAGAGGCTGAAGACGTAATAATCGGCATCGAAGGCCTGCACGTCCACGGCCCGGTGCGGCGCATAGGCAACGGCATCGACGCAGATCCGGGCGCCGCGCGCATGCACGAAATCGGCGATCTCGCGGATCGGGTTAACCGAGCCGAGAATGTTGGAGACGTGGGTAACGCAGACGAGCTTCGTGCGCTCGGTCATCAGCGGCGCGAGATCGGCTGGATCGAGCGTCATGGTTTCCGTGTTCAGCGGCCAGATCTTGAGCGTGATTCCAGCGGCCTGCAGCCGGTCCCAGGGGCCGATATTGGATTCGTGATCGCTGACGGTGATGACGATCTCGTCGCCCGGGGACAGCTGGCTCTGCATGGCACGGGCAAGATTCTGGAGAAGCGCCGTGGTCGAGCTGCCGAAGACGATTTCTTCCGGTCGGTTGGCGTTGACCAGATGCATGGCCGCCGTGCGTGCCTCGTAGAGCGCGCGGGCCGCCTCCTGCGACACGTCGTAGGAACCGCCGATCTGGACGTTCTTGTCGATCAGGAACGTATTGATGCGGTCGAGCGCGCCTTTGAGGATCTGCGATCCCCCGGCATTGTCGAAGAAGGCCCAGCCTTTGGCGAGCCCTGGAAACTGGCTGCGCACATAATCGAGATCGAGCGGCGTCGTGGTGGCCATCCGTGTTGTCCTCCGTATTGTTTTCTTGTTCAGTGGTTGAGGACAGCGCGCAGGAAGCTGCGCGTGCGCTCTTGCCTCGGGCTGTCGAAGATCTGCTCCGGCGTGCCGGCTTCCACCAGCCGTCCGCTGTCCATGAAGATGACGCGGTCGGCGACCTGGCGGGCAAAGCCCATCTCGTGCGTGACGATGATCATGGTCACGCCGGTGCCGGCGAGCTTGCGCATCACGTCCAGAACCTCTCCCACCATTTCCGGGTCGAGCGAAGATGTCGGTTCGTCGAAGAGCAGCACGCGCGGCTCCATGGCCAGCGCCCGGGCAATGGCCACGCGCTGCTGCTGTCCGCCGGAAAGCTGGGCCGGAAACTTCTCCGCCTGTTCGCCGATGCCGACGCGGGCGAGCAGGTCGCGGGCCTTGCGCTCGGCATCGGCCTTCACCGTGCCGCGCACCCGCATGGGCGCGAGCATGACGTTCTTCAGCACGGTCATGTGCGGGAAGAGATTGAACGACTGGAACACCATGCCGACCTCGGCCCGCACCTTGGCAAGCGCCTTGCCGGGTGCAACGCGGATACCATCGACCGTGATCGTGCTGTCCGCCGAGAAGGGCTCCAGATGATTGATGCAACGGATCAGCGTCGATTTGCCGGAGCCGGACGGGCCAATGACGCAGACGACCTCGCCCTCGGCGATATCGAGATCAATGCCGTGGAGGACCGTGAAGGTGCCATAGGCCTTGGTGAGGCCGCGGATGGAGATGATCGCGGGAACGGGCGTGGTGATGGTCGTGCTCATCAGCGTTTCCCCCGTGCGAAATGTTTCTCGAGGCGGGCGACGACGGCGACCATCGGCCAGAGCAGCAGGACGTAGATGATGGCGGCACCGATCAGCGGCGTCGGGTTGGCCGAGAGCGCCTGCGCCTGCGTCGCCTGTTTCAGAAGGTCCGGCATGGCGACGACGGAGGCGAGCGACGTGTCCTTCATGACGTTGATGCAATTGTTGGTGAGCGGCGGAATGACGATGCGGACAGCCTGCGGCAGGATGACATCGATCATCGTGTGCCTGTTGGAGAGGCCAAGCGCCGCCGACGCCTCGAACTGGCCATGCGGAATGGCCTCGATGCCGGCGCGGAAGATCTCGGCCGTATAGGCAGCCGACACCAGCGAGAGGGCCGTGACCGCAGAGAGGAAGGGCGACAGGCGGATGCCGACGAAAGGAAGCGCATAATAGACGACGATCAGCAGAACGAGCAGCGGAATCGAGCGGAAGATATCGATATAGATGCGGATCAGCAGCTTGAAGAAAGCCGGAGCGTAGAGCCGCGCGATGGCCAGGAACAGGCCGCCTGCAAGACCGCAGAGAATACTGGTGACGCCGATCTGCAGCGTGACCACAAGACCCCACATGAGCTGCGGCAGACTGTCGGCCAGCACCTGCATGTTGAAGAAGGTATTGATGAGATTCATGGCCGAAACGGCTCCCTGGCATCCGGCAGGACCTTTGTGCGATCCTGCCGGTGCGGTTGCGGCTTACTTGGCCTTGGGCATGTCCATGACGGCGACGGTCGAGGTCGTATCCTCGGCCTTGGCACCGAACCAGGTCTCGTGAAGCTTGGCGATGAAGCCTTCGCCCTTGAGCTTGGTGATCACGTCGTTGACCTCGGCAGCCAGCGGGTCGCCCTTGTTGAACATGATCGAGTATTTTTCGCCGGTCGGGATGCGCTCGACGACCTTCAGCTCCGGCTTGTCCTTGACGTAGTAGAGCAGCGCCGGAATGTCGGAGATGTAGCCATCGACGCGGCCGGCGACGAGGTCGAGCATGGCGGGCTGCAGGCCTTCGAAGCGACGGATCTCGCCCAGCTTGTACTCGACCTTGTGCGCGTCCGCCCACATGTCGCCGGTCGAGCCGGTATCGACGCCGACGACCTTCTCGCCCATGTCCTTGAGGCCGGTGATGCCGGAGGCGGCGGTCACGGTCAGCGACTGGTCGCTGTCGTAATAGGGCTGGGCGAAGCTGACGGAGGCCAGGCGCTTCTCGGTGATGGTGATCGAGGAGACCGCCATGTTGATGCGGCCGGACTGGACGGCCGGGAAGAGGCCGTTGAACGGCGTGTTGACGAATTCGACCGTCTTGCCGAGGCGCTTGGCGATTTCGTTGACGAGATCGACTTCGAAACCTGTCACCTTGCCGCTTGCATCTTCGAATTCCCACGGCACGTTGCCGATATTGGCACCGACCGTGAGATCGGCGGCGAGAGCGCTGGCCGTGCCAAAGATAGCGAGGACGCCGGCAAGAAGCGTTGTTTTGAGAGTGTTCGTTCGTGTCATGAGAGTTCCCCTTGTTTTTTGAACATGACTCAATCTACAGTGGCCTGACTGGTCAGACCAGTCAGGCCAAAAAAGCACGATGCTTTCCGCTTGGCAATGGCCGCGAACAAAATAGATTGGGCGCCTGTCTCTCGGATTTTGGACCCGGATACGGCAGGAATTGATATGTCGGCGGCAAGAGCTGGGGCGCCAGCGCCTATCGCCAAGTGCTTGAGGTGCGGAGTGGGGTTTTCATGTTGAACAAGACGCTCGTCCCGCAATCGGTCGCCCGCGAGATCCAGGCGATGATCCAGAACGGCACGTTGAAAGCGGGCGAGAAAATCCCGTCTCAGCGCGGATTTTCGCAGACGCTCGGCGTCAGCCGCGCATCTCTGCGCGAGGCGCTTCTGACACTGGAAACGCTGGGTCTTCTGAAGACGGAAGCAGGGCGCGGCACCTTCGTGACTGTGTCGACAGAGGGTGCGGGGCGCGCCTCCGGCCATATGGCCCCCTGGCGCTATTCCGACAGCTATTCGGTGTTCGACGTCTTCCAGACGCGGATTCTGCTGGAGGGCGAGATCGCGCGACTGTCGGCCGGTCGCCTGACGCAGTTGCAGCTCGACCGGATGGAGATGGCGACGCAGACCATGGAGGAATGCTGGGCGCGGCAGGATCTCCTGTCCAATGTGGAAGCGGACCTCGACTTTCACGGCACGATCGTCTCGGCCTGTTCGAACGCCATGCTGAAGGCGCTCTATCAGACGGTGCGCGATCAGGTAACGGAAACGCAACGCCAGCCGATCCCGATCACCGACCCGGAACGCATGCGCCATTCAATCGCCGAACATCGCCGGATCATCGCAGCACTCCGGAACAACGATGCCGCAGCGGCGCGCCAGGAAATGGAAGCGCATATCCGCAACACCGCGCGCTGCGCCGGGCTTTCGCCGTAACCACAGCGCCGATCGCGTGTCAGGCCGTCTTTGCCAGACGAATACGCGGACGGCCGAGCTTGCGGGTGATCGTCATCAGCGGCACCGGGCCGGTCTCGGTCAGCGCCGAGCGGACGGTTTCGACCAGCGTCAGGGTGATGAAGTCGGCATTGGTGTCCTCCAGCGTCATGCGCGGATGGTCCTGGCCATTGGCGAGAGGCACGAACAGGCCGACCCGCAAACCCGGCTTCATGCGCTTCAGGCGACGCACGAGATTGCGGGCATGGGTCTTCGAGTTTCCGTTGAGGAACGTGAAGACCACGGTGTCGATCGTGTCGCTATCCTTGAGCATACGCAGATCGGTCGTGGAATGCGCGATGCTGGCAGCGTCCGCACCCTGGATCTCAAGGAGCTGGGCCAGCATGGCGGCCGCCGCGTCGTCGATATCTCCGCGTCCACCGATGCAGAGCAGCGAATGTCCGGTGCCGTCCGGCAGATCGACGTCGTCGCCTGCCTTGTCCGTTCCGTCACTGGCTTCTGGATCGGTTGGAACGTCCTCCTCGCTTTCCTCCTCGTCGGCGATCTCGGAGAGGTTATCGACCAGCGAGCGAACGCTGCCCGAGAAGCGCTCGATTTGCGCCTCCGTCATCACGCCGCGCTGCCGGTCGACTTCGCCGAGAAGGAGCGCGGGCATGCCGACCTTCTCGTAATAGTCGAGCAGATACTCGTCTTCCAGATAGTCTTCCGCATTGGCCGTCGCTTCGTCCGGATCGCCTGCCAGAAGCCTCTGGTAGAGCTTCTCATGTGGCTCCAGCACGGGCTCGTTGCCGAGCAGCACGTCGAGAAAGCTGAATTGCGGCACATAGCGGCCGAGGACGACGAGGCAGACGGTCAGCGGGGTCGACAGCATCAGCCCGAGCGGTCCCCAGAGCCAGGACCAGAAGATCGCGGAGATGATGATGGCGAGCGGCGAAAGGCCGGTATGCGACCCGTAGAGCCAAGGTTCGACGACATTATTGCTGATCAACTCGGTCGTAAGAAACAAGGCGCCGACCCAGAGCACGAGCGACCAGCCGGGTGCGATCGCTAGCGCCAGAAACAGCGGCAGGATCATGCCGATGACCGGACCGATATAGGGGACGAAGCGCAGGACCAGCGTCAGAAGGCCCCAGAGGATGGCATTGGGAATGCCGAGGATCCAGAGGCCGATGGTGATAGGAAAGGCGTAGAGCGCATTCACCACCAGCTGCATCAGCAGATACTTGCCGACCCGCTTGCCAGCATCCTGAAGCGCTTCAGTGGTGCGGTGGAGATCGTTGAGGCCGACCAGTCGGATGAACCGGTCACGCAGGTCCTCGCGCTCCAAGAGCATGAAGATGACGAGCACGATCACGAGACCCGCCGTGGCGAAAGGGCTGATCAGCGGCAGGATGAAGTTGCCGAGCGTCTGGATGGGATTCGAGCGCGTGACGATCTCGACCGGCATAGGTTCGCGCGATGTGGGCACGGCAGCTGCCGCATCTTCCTGGCTCTCGACCGCCCGCGTCTGGATCTCCTCGCCCACCCGCTCCACGATGCCGCTCAGGTGCTTCATGATGCCGTCACCGGACCCGGCCTGCGCCAGCGTCTGCACCTTGACGACGATGTTGCGCTGGTAGGCTGGGATATTCTGAGCGAGGTTCGACACTTGGCTGGCGACGACGACGCTGAAGAGGGCGATGGCGCAGAAGGCCGAGGCGACCGCGATCATGACCGCAGCGATCTTCGGCACCGAGCGGCGGCGCAAGAAGGAGACGATCGGGGCGAGCGTGAAGGTGAGAAGAAGGGACAGCGCGAGCGGAACGAAGATCTCCTGCCCCACCTTGAGAACAACGGTGGCGCCGAGCAATATGAGGATGACGTGTCCCGAAAGCTTGTTGCGCGTATTGGGGTCGTGCGGCGGGTAAAGGTCCGCCTTGCGAAGAGGCGCGTTAACGGTCGCT
Source organism: Ferranicluibacter rubi (assembly GCF_011603255.1). Classification (GTDB taxonomy): domain Bacteria; phylum Pseudomonadota; class Alphaproteobacteria; order Rhizobiales; family Rhizobiaceae; genus Ferranicluibacter; species Ferranicluibacter rubi. The sequence continues at coordinate 277,281 of NZ_JAANCM010000004.1, forward strand.
TTCGTGCTCACATGTCTCTCCAAAACCCGCTGATCGCGCGGCTGAGGACCGAGCTTTAGAGAACACTGATGCCGAATATTGGTTCCGTTCGCCAGATCAATATCCCGCAAGAAATTCGGGCGGGCGGGACCACCGGTTATTTGCGTCTTCTGCCACGCTATCGATGCCGGTTTCCGGCCGTAAAGAGGCCGTGAATGCCTGCGGCCGTCAGACGGGCCGGGCAGCCGGGGATGGACAGCCCATGGACGGCGACGCTGCTCTAACGCGTTGAGCTATCGCAGGATTTTTTGCCCAGAAATGATTCCGATTTCCGGGGAAATGCAGTAGAACTCACCCTGTCCCGATCCCTTACGCACACCCGGCGAGATACGAGTATCATGAGCATTGGTTCCAGCAAGGCAGCCTGGCCTTTCGGCGGCGGCGAGCTCGGGCAGCGCATCCGGAATTTCGACTGGACCTCGACATCGCTCGGTCCGATCGGCACCTGGCCCGCCAATCTGCGAATCAAGGTCAATTCCCTGATCAATTCGCCGATCCCGCAGGTGCTGATGTGGGGTCCGGATCATGTGATGATCTACAATGACGCCTACCGCGAGATCGCCGGCGGCTATCACCCCCGGGCACTCGGCGGCAAGGTGCCGGAGATCTGGCCGGAAATCTGGGACTGGAACCGCCGCATCCTGGAGAGCGGCTTCAAGGGCGAGGTCCAGAGCTTTCGCGACCAGCCCATGGTGCTGCACCGGAACGGCCGGCCGGAAGAAATCGTCTTCGACCTGTTCTATACGCCGATCTACAATGACGAGGGTGGGGTCGATGGTGTGCTCTGCACGGTACTCGAAAACACCGACCGGGTGCGAGCCGTGCGGGCGCTGGCCGAAAGCCAGGCGGAACTCAGCCGGATCACCGACGCGCTCCCCATTCTCGTCGGGTTCCTCGATGTCGATCATGTCTACCGGTTCGCCAACAAGGGCTATCTCGAATGGTTCGGCCATCCCGCGAACGCGGTCATCGGCCGGCACATCCGCGAGATCATCGGCGAGGACTATTATCGCAAACGCATTTCCTATCTCGAACGCGCCTTTGCCGGCGAGCCCGTCATTACGGATACGGTGATCCGCAGACCGGGCGGCGACCATCGGACCGCCGAGGTGCGCTACATGCCGCGCCTGACGGATGCCGGCACGGTGGACGGTATTTACATCCTGATGATCGACATCGAGGATCGCAAGCGCGCCGAGAAGGAGCTTCTTGCCAGCAACAGCCGGTTTCGGGCCGCAGTTCACGCCGTGCACGGCGTTCTCTGGACCAACAGCGCCGATGGCCGGATGATCGGGCAGCAGCCGGGCTGGGCAGAACTGACCGGGCAGCCTTACGAGGCCTATCAGGATTACGGCTGGGCGGACGCAGTGCATCCCGACGACCGGCAGGCGACGGTCGAAGCCTGGAATGCTGCCGTCGCCGACCGGCGCACCTTCATCTGGGAACATCGCGTGCGGCGGCATGATGGCGTCTGGCGGATGTTTGCCATTCGGGGCGTGCCCATCTTCGACGAGCAGGGCGATATCACTGAGTGGGTCGGCGTTCACACGGATATCAGCGAGCAGCGGCAGGCCGAGGACGAGCTGCGCCGGCATGCCGTGCATCTGGAGCGCCAGGTCCGCCATCGCCAGCGCGCCGAGGAGCAGCTGCGTCTGCTCAACGAGACGCTGGAGGCCCGCGTCGGCGAAGAGATCGCCGTGCGGCGGCAGGCGGAGCGGGCGCTGCAACAGGCCCAGAAAATGGAGACGATCGGCAAGCTCACCGGCGGCGTCGCCCATGATTTCAACAACCTGCTGCAGGTCGTCTCGGGCAATCTGCAGCTGCTTGCGAAAGACGTGGCCGGCAACGAGCGCGCCGAGCGGCGGGTCGCCAATGCGCTGGCCGGCGTCAGCCGCGGCGCCAAACTCGCAAGCCAGCTTCTGGCCTTCGGCCGAAGGCAGGCGCTGGAGCCGAAGGTCATCAATGTCGGGCGCTTCATGTCGGGCATGGACGATCTGCTGCGGCGCTCCATCGGCGAGGCCATCGAGCTGGAAACCATCGTCGCCGGCGGGCTGTGGAACACATTCGTCGATCCGGTGCAGGTCGAGAACGCGGTGCTGAACCTCGCGATCAATGCGCGCGACGCCATGGAGGGCAATGGCAAGCTGACGATCGAGGTGGGCAATGCCTATCTCGACGACGATTATGTTCGCAACCATGCCGAGGTCGAGGCGGGCCAGTATGTCGTGCTGTCCGTCAGCGACACGGGATCGGGCATTGCGCCGGAGGTGCTGGAACAGGTGTTCGAGCCATTCTTCTCCACAAAGGCCGAGGGCAAGGGCAGCGGGCTCGGCCTGTCGATGGTCTACGGCTTCGTCAAGCAGTCGGGCGGCCATGTGAAGATCTACAGCGAGGTCGGGCACGGCACGACGGTCAAGCTCTACCTGCCCCGCGCCACGGCCAGCGAAGACCGCGAGGTGACGATCCAGTCCGGACCCGTCGTCGGCGGAACGGAAATGATCCTCGTGGTGGAGGATGACGACGAGGTGCGCAACACGGTCGTGGAGATGCTGAGCGATCTCGGCTACGGCGTGCTGAAGGCGACCAATGCGCAGAATGCGCTCAGCGTGGTGGAAAGCGGCATCGCCATCGACCTGCTCTTCACCGACGTCGTCATGCCCGGACCGCTGAAAAGCGTTGACATGGCGCGCAAGGCCAAGGAGCGCCTGCCGGATATCGCCGTGCTCTTCACCTCGGGCTACACGGAGAACTCCATCGTCCATGGCGGACGACTGGATGCCGGCGTGGAGCTTCTCTCCAAGCCCTATACCCGCGAAGCACTGGCGCGCAAAATCCGCCACGTCATCGCCAATCAGAAACAGCGTTCCGCCGTGAACAGGCGGGTCGCCGACACTGTCGCACCCGGGCCGGCCGCGACGGCCTTGCCTGCGCCGATCGTCACGCCCGCGCCGGCACCGCTGACGGTTCTCGTCGTCGAGGACGATCCGCTGATCCGGGCCAACACCGTGGAGCTCGTCGAGAATTTCGGCCATGCCGTCATCGAAGCGGGCAATGCGCAGGAGGCGAGGGAGAAGCTTGCCGGCGCATCGGTCGATGTGCTCGTGACCGATCTCGGCCTTCCCGACGCATCGGGCGCAGAACTTGCCGCGGAAGCGCTGGCGATCAACCCCGCGCTCGGCATCGTCTTTGCAACAGGTAACGACCGGGCACCGGACGGTTCGCCGCCGGATGCAGTGCTGCTGCGCAAACCTTATGATGCGGACGGCCTGGAAGCGGCCATCAAGGCGGCAGCACGGCGGGGATCTACGACCTGATTTTGCGAGCGTAAACGGGGATGGGCGCGGTTCGGCGGACGTTTTCCTGCAGCGGCGGTCTCACGCCTCTGCGGCGACCACGCTCCACAAAAGCTCTTCCGTGTTCAGGCCATCGCTGAACAGCGCCACGAGATAGGCAGCCTCGATTTCCGCCTTCGGGCCGGTACTGGGGATCTGGCGATGATCGCAGAGGCGCTGGAAGACGCGAAAGAGCATATCCATTTCCGTCGGCGTGATGACGGTGCCTTCCTGAAAAACATACGAACCCAGCATGACGTGCTCCCGGCTGCCATGCAGCAGCCTCTGTTGGCGAATGAGGCGTAAACCGTCTTCCCTGAAGACGGCGCGAGCCTTATGTCGCTCGCCTTCGTCAGGGCGCCGCCTCTACGCGCTATCCTCCGTTTGTGACGTAACGTTCTCCCCGGCTATTTCAATATGTCGTGAAGGTTGTAGTATGGAGGGAGAGCCGCTTCGTAAAAACACAGGACTCTTCGCCGCCTCTTCAAAGCGCATTCCCGTTTAGAGGTCGCGTGCGTTTGGAGAGTTCTTGCGCTCTACACATTCCTTTTTTTCGAGAGAGCCATTGTTTTTCCGTAAAACCGACCAAATGAGGTTTTACACTTTTTCTCAAACAGCCCTATTTTCCTCTGAGCCATATCCCAAATGTCTGAACTGGCTGCCCTTCGACCAGCAGCCGTAAAGAGAAGAGACTGAACCGATGTCCTGGCGTAACCAACCCATGCTGCCCGAGCATGTCGATCTCTGTCAGCGCGTCTACGACGCTGCTCGCAAGAAGCGCAAGATCGCGCCTGACAGCGATGCCAGCAACCCCGTCGCAGCTCTTGTCCTTACGCTCTATCGTCACGGGGTCCTCGAGGAAGAGGAGTTGCTGCGGCGCGTCTTGAAGGCACTTGACGAAAAGAACTGAGATGCCAACAGGTTCCGGTTCTCGACCGGTGGGGCGGTCGTGGGTCTGGGTTTATTGCAGGAACACGCGAACGCTGGCGGCCCGGCCCGCAGCATCGATGACAGTCAGCGTGGAATAGCCGGCACCATCCGGCACCCACTGGTTGACCCGCCGCCGGGTGAGATCCGCCAGCGGCCGGCCATTGGCCAGCCAGCGAAACGGCGCCCGTCCACCCTGAAGTTTCAGCATCAGCGGCAGCGGCACGCCGGCGACATCCTTACCGAGATCGACGCGCGCGCCCTCCGGCGGATAGACGATCTGCGGTGCAGCTTCGCGGATGTTGGCGCGCAGGAGGCCGCTTGTCGTCATGGAAAAGCGGCGCTGGCTGATCGGCAGGTCCTGCGCCGCGATACGCACGGCACCGGCCGGCGCGCGCGGCAGCGGTACGCCCGCAATGCCCGATTTGGCAAAAGCTTCGAACAGGATCGGCGCCGCCGTCGCATAGCCGGTAATGCCCGGCACGGCGCCGTTGTCGGCGCGGCCGACCCAGACGCCGAGCACCGTCCGACCGTCATATCCGACCGACCAGGCATCGCGGTAGCCGTAGCTCGTGCCCGTCTTGTAGGCGATCCCACGGCGAGCGCTGCCGGTCGGCGGCAGGACGCCCGAGAGGATATCGGCAATCTGCCATGTCGCGGCCGGGTCTAGCATGGGTTCGCCGGCGATGGGCCCGGGCACCGAGTCCACCCCGTCGCCGAGCCGTACCGGCCGGCCCTCATTGGCAAGCCCGGCATAGAGCTGCACCAGATCGCGCAGCGTCACACCGAGACCGCCGAGCCCGATGGCAAGGCCCGGCGTCTCCTGCGGCGGCAGGATCGGGTTGATGCCCGCGCGCCGCATGCGCAGCATCAGCCGGGACGGGCCGACCGCATCCAGGAGCCGGATGGCCGGGACGTTCAGCGACAGTTGCAGCGCCTGCCGGATGGTGACGTCGCCCTGGTAGGTCATGTCGAAATTGCGTGGGCGGTAGCCGAAGAAGTCGGCCGGCCGGTCTTCGATCACCGTTTCCTGCGACACCAGCCCCTCTTCGAAGGCCAGTCCGTAGATGAAGGGCTTCAGGGTCGATCCCGGCGAGCGCGGCACGCGGGTCATATCGATCCAGCCTTTGCGGCTCGAATCGAGGTAATCCGCCGATCCCACCTCCGCAAGAATCTCCCCCGTCGCGGCGTCCGCCATGACCATGGCGACCGAAATGCGTAGGCCGGCACGCTCGGCCGCACTCTTGGCCACCGCCTCCAGCGCAGCCTGAACGGGCGCGACGAGCGTGGTATGAAGCGTGGGTGCGGCCGGCGCCTTGCGACGTGCGGTTTCGGCGAGGTGCGGGCTGAGCGTCGGCAGCGGCCGACGGCTTTCGGGCACACGCGTGACGGCTGCCCGCTCCGCCTCGCCCTCGCCGATAACAGCGGCAACGGCGGCGCGCTCCAGCACGCGGGCACGCGCGGCTTCCGCCGCTTTTGGATGCCGGTCGGGACGCCGGCGCTCGGGCAGTTGCGGCAGGGCGACGAGAAGCGCCGCCTCCGCAACCGTCAGCCGCCGCGGCTCCTTGCCGAAATAGGCAAGGCTTGCCGCGCGCACGCCTTCCAGATTACCGCCATAGGGCGCGTGCGTGAGGTAGAGGTCGAGAATCTGCGCCTTGGTCAGCCGGCGCTCCAGCTGCCAGGCGCGGGCCATCTGCCGAAGCTTCGCACCGATCGAGCGGCTTTCGCGTGGCTCGATCAGCCGGGCGACCTGCATGGAGAGGGTCGAGGCGCCCGAAACGATACGGCCGTGGGCGAGGAACTGCATGACGGCGCGGGCGAGCGCACGGACATCGATACCCCCATGCTCGGCAAAGCGCCGGTCTTCGTAAGCGATGAGCATGCGGACGAATTGCGGATCGACATCCTGCGCCGTGGTCCGCAGGCGCCAGCGGCCATCGGCGGTCGCAAAAGCCCGCAACAGCCGGCCATCGCGATCGACCATTTCGGCCGAGGTCGAAAGCGCCGGTCCTTCGAGCGGTGGCGGATAGGCGTGATCCGCCGCATCGATAGCAAACACGACGCCGACGACAAGGCCAACCAGAATGCCGCCGCCGACAAGGCCGGCGGCGAACGTTCGGACGAGACCGCCAGAAAGGACGGATGGGCGCAACGACGGACGCATCACTCGACCGCCTGAACCTCCATGCGGCCCGTTGCCGTGCGCGCGGAGAATTGCGGGCGGTACATGTCCTCGACCGTTGCCGCGGGATGATCGTAGGTGCCGGAGGTGACGGCACGCACGACATAGGCAACCGTCATCTCGTTCGTATCGCCGGCGGCATGGTCGAAGGCGGCGACGAAGCGGTCGCTGCGGAACTCGCTATGGGCTGCCTGCATCTCGCCCAGCCATTCGAAATTCGACAGCTTGGCACTGTCCACCAGCGTCGGATTGTCGATCTCGAACCCGGCGGGCAGAAGGTCCGTGACAAGAATACGGGCCGGGCCGGGGTTGAGATCGGTCGCCTTGATCACCACGACATAGCGTTCGTTCTGGCGGGCTTGGCTGACATTCGCGGGTTCGCCGTCGAGCGTGTAGTAGCTCCGCTCGATGGCATAGCCGTTGCCGCCGGCCGGCAGCGGGAAGGCGGGAGCGGCAACAGTCGTCACCGTCGCCGTTACCGGCTCCTTGCCGGCATTGGCGATGGTGACGGGACGGGCAAGGATCTCGTCGCCGGTCTTGCGGGCGGCAAAGGCGCCCGATGACGCCACGCCGTCCACCGTCAGGGCGAGGCCCTCGTCTCCGCCCGACACCGCACGGGCGGCGAGCAGCATCCACAATTGCTCCTGGGTGCTGGTGGTCGATGTGCGGTCCCATGCGGCCGCGACCTTCCTTGCGAGCGCAGGAATGATCGTCGGGACAGGGCGGCTTTCGGCCGCAAGAGTCAGCACCGCCGCATCGTCGCGAAGGGCGGAGCCGTAGTCCGACCGGGCAAGCTCCGAGATCTTCGCATCCTCGGACATCGTCGCTGCCTGCGAGAACACGCTCTCCGCCCGGTTCGCATCGCCATAAAGCGACAGGGCTGCGGCCAAGTGACCCTTGGAAAGGGCCGTCGGGAATTCGCCGAGCTTCGTATCGACGTAGTAGCGCAGGTCGCTGATGGCGGCCTTGCGGTTGCGGGCGAGAACATAGAGCGCGTAGGCGATGCCGTTGCCCTGCTCGGTCACGTTGACGTCGTAGGAGAGCGAGTTCTGTAGATTGTCGAGCGCCTGCACCATGGCCTGCTCCGGCACGTCGAAGTTCTTTTCGCGGGCGCGGGTCAGGAACTCGGTCACGTAGCTGTCGAGCCAGAGATCGCCGGAACCGGGACCCCAAAGGCCGAAGCTGCCCGACGACGACTGGTAGGAGAGGACGCGGTGGATGGCATCCTGAACACGCGTGCGCACATCGGCATCTTCGGGAAGACCGGATTGGGCAGAGAGTTCGCTCAGATAGAGAAGCGGCAAAGCGCGGCTCGTCGTCTGCTCCGCGCAGCCATAGGGGTAGCGGTCGAGCACCATCAGAAGCGCCGGGATATCGAAGGCGGCAGCCCTGCTGACGCTAAGACTGACGGACGCGCCGCGCAGCTGACTTTCCGCAAGCAGGCCCTCGTCCACGACAAGGCTCGCGCCGGGTTTCAACTCGACCGGCAGGCGCGTGGTGACCGGAAGCGAGGCGGGCCGGACAGGGATCGACAGCGTCTGGTCGAGCGACAGTCCATCGGCCCCGGCGATCTTGACGGTGAACGTTCCATCGCCCGGATGCACGCCTTTCAGCGGCAGGGTCACATCGATCTTCGAGCCGGCCGGAATGGCAAAGCTCTGGGCGAGCGACGCTGTATCGACGGAGAGCGAGGGATCGGCCTCGACCGTGATTGTGAGATCGCCGGCCGGGGCATCGGTATTGGCGATATCGAGGCGCAGTTCGGCGCTGTCGCCGGGCGCCAGGAACTTCGGCAGGCTGGCGGTGACGACGACAGGATCTCGGATGACCACGTCGGCGCTCGCATGGCCGACGCCCGCTTTCGTCCAGGCCACGGCCATGACGCGCGCGGTGCCGTTGAATTGCGGAATGTCGAAACCGATAATGGCCTTGCCCTCGGCATCGAGCTTGACCGGGCCGGAGAAGAAGGCGACCAGCTTTTCCGTGGGCGGATTGCCCTGCAGCGCCATGGCACCGCCATCGCCGCCGGTGCGCAGACGTCCGGTCGCGCCCAGCGAGCCATCGATCAGGCGGCCGTAGAGATCGCGGATCTCGAGGCCGAGGCGGCGCTGGCCGAAATACCAGCCATCGGGATCCGGCGCCTGGTAGCGCGTGAGGTTGAGAATGCCGACATCGACGGCGGCAAGCGTCACATAGGCTTCCTCGCCGACACCGGAGCCGGCAACGCTGACGGGGATGTTCAGCGTCTGCCGCGGCAGCGTCTTCTCCGGCAGCGTCAACGACACGTCGAGCTTGCGCTCGGCTGGATCGACAGACAGCCATTTGACGCCGATGGCGCGCATCGGCATACGGCTTTCCTGCGCGTCACCCGGCCGATAGAGCGTCGCCGTGACATAGGCGCCGGCACCGAACTCGGCCGTGATCGGCAAAGCGATCTTGTCGCCGGTCGCGGGAATGGAAACGGTTTTGGTGGCGATCAGGGTTTCCGAACCGACGGTGACCAGCAGTTCGCCGGCAAATCGCGGCGAGACGTTGAGGGTCGCGGTTTCCCCGACCTTGTAGCTGTTCTTGTCGAGAGCGATCTCCAGGCCGTCGGGCGTCTCGGTGGAGGTCGCCGCGACGTAGAAGCCGGCATCGAACTCGACGCTCGAAACGGGATCGCCGCCGGGACCCGCAACCTCCAGCCGGAAACGGCCCCAGGTGACGGGAACGCTGACCGTGCCACCATCAGTCCCGGCATCGACCGTGCCGTTCGACAGAAGCTTGGTCGACAGGATGGGCTCGTAGCGCCACGCCGTACCTTCGCGATACCACTGGTACTGCCGCTCAACGCTCATGAGCTTCCACGTCAGGCCCGGCATCGCCTTGCGCGCGCTATCCGGCCCGACACCGATCACGTGGAACGTGCCGGTGGAATTCTCGGTGAGAGCACCACTGAAGTTCGGCTTGATGCCGATCCGGTCGGTCTCCGAGCGCACCGGAATCTCCAGCGTCCGCTCGACCGCCCGTCCGCCGGCTTCCTGAAGCCGGACGGCGATGGTGGCGTTGATGAGCTGGGTCGTGGCCGGGACATCGGAGAGATCGACATCGAAGCTCGCCTTGCCGTCCGCATCGAGCGGCGTCAGCATGTCGAGCGTCTGGCGGCTGTCCTCGGTGTTCTCCTCGTCCGCAAGGCCGAAGACGTAGCCGGGATAGTCAGTGCTTTCATGCGTTGGCTTCAGGAGCACGTCGCCTTCGAGCTCAAGACCCGCCGCCGGCGCGCCATAGAGAAAACGGCCATCGACGGTGACCGGTACCGGCGTGCCGGGTGTGATGGCCTGCGCGGTGCTCTTGAGGTCGAATTCGATGCGATCCGGTACGAAATCATCGACCTGAAACGGTTTTTCGCTGATGGCCTTCGCTTTCGGATCGGTGAAGACCTGCACCGTCCAGGTACCGCGCATGGCATTCGGCTGCAGCGCCATATCGAGCGTGTAACCGCCGAGCTTGCTGTCGGACGACACGATCCGCCGGTCCTCTACGCCATCTGGGCGCAGGAAGACGAAGGTGAGCGGCAGATCGGGAACGGCTGTCGCCGCGGGATCGCGGGCGAGCGCCGACACGTGAACCGTCTCCCCGGCCCGATAGATGCCGCGCTCCGTCCAAGTGAGCACATCGACAGCGCCCGGGGCCGGGCGGCCGGTAACGCCGCGGTCGGACAGGTCGAAGCCGGCCCGTGTCATATCGAGGAAGACATAGTCGTCGGTGCCGGCACGGGCTGCGATGACGGCCGGCAGCGTGGCATCGCCACCGCGCAGGAGACCGGCGGCAAAGACCGCGCGGCCATCGGCGTCGGTGGTTGCGGTGCCCAGCACCTCGTTGTTTTTCGCGACGAGTTCCAGCGCGACGCCGGACAAGGGGCGTGCCGACGAGAGCGAACGGGTGAACACGCTGAGGCCATCGGTGCCGGCAAAGGTCGAGAGGCCGATATCGGAGACGACGAACCATTGCGTGGCCCGGTTGTCCCATTCGTTGGAGGCGCCGGTCGCCGAGACGGCCGTCAGCACATAGACGCCGGGCTTGCGCTGCGGCAGGGCCTCGTCCACCGGAAAGCTGGTGACGACCTCCTTGTTGAGGTCCGTCTGGAGGTCGATAGTGCCCTGCCAGACGAGTTCGCCGCTCTCGTCGCGAATGCGGTCGGCGCTGTAGCCGTCAAGCTGGGTCAGGAATTGCGAATTCGTCAGCAGCTGGGCGATGTTGCGATCGCCGACGCGGTAGAGCTTGAGATTGGCGCTTGTCGTATTGACCGACACGAGGGGAATGCCGCGCCGTGCCGTCATCGGCAGCACGAAGCTGTCGCCGGTGAAGCGCACCATGGCCGGGCGGTCGGGAATGTAGAGATCGAGATCGACGGCCGCCTCGAGCGGCTCCTCGACGGACGAGGGAAGACCGGGGCGCAGCGCGAGCTTGTAGCGCTGGCCGTGCAACAGGCCCTCGACGCAGATCTGGCTTTCCTTCGCCTCCACCGCCTGAGGTGCAGCACCATCCAGCGTCAGGAACGGCGTGTAATCGACGCCCGACTGCAGCGGCTCGGAAAACTGGACGCAGGCACGCGGCGAAACGGCTTCCGCCTCCACCGTATTGCCGATCACGCGAAAGCCGTTCTTGCTGCGCAGATCTGCAAAGGCGGCCCGTATCGTCGGGTTTTCCACCAACGCAAGGCTTGCCTTGTAGGCTTCGAGCGCCGGGCGGAAGCTTTCGGTGGCGGCAAGCGCCTGCCCCAGCATGGCCAACGCGTCGGCGCGGTCGGTGGCGGTGCGCGACAGCTCGTAGCCATTGATGGCGGCAAGCGCCGACTGGTTGGCGACGGTCGCATTGCCAGTGATGAGGTTGGCGGTGCGGGAGGCCTGCGTCCACAAGCGGCCATCCTCGGCATCGATCGCGAGCGCAGCCATGAGGCTCTGGAGGGAGGCCTCGTTGGCACCCTCCTGCCGTTCGCGGGCGGCCTGCGCAATCAGCGCCGCACGACCGGCGTCCGCGCGATCTTCCGGCACGGTGAGTGCGCGCTTGGCCTCGCGCGCCTGGGTTACCAATTCCTCCGACAGGAAGGGCAGCGAAAGGGCGGCACCGATATCCGGGCCGGCGCTTGCGGCATCCACGATCCGGCCGGCAACGGCGCCGGGGAAGGTGTTCAGCGTGTGGAAATCGGACTTGAGGAAGCACCACTTCACCTTGGGATTATAGGTGAAGGCGCGGCAGTTGCGATCAGCGATACAGACCTTCTCGCAATCGGCGAGCGACAGGTTCTGCTCCGTGCGCAGGTCGAAGCCGAAATAGTCGTGATCTCTCGTCGTCGCGACGGTTCGCCCCCCGGCGGCAGCGACCGAGATCACCGAACCGAGCAGCATAAACAGGCCCAAGGAGAACCGAAGTGTCGCGCGCATGCCGAATTTCCCCCGTAAGGTCCGGCCTGCTCAAGGCGGCCGGTTCCGGCGCCACTCTCTGTCCGGGCCCTGTCATTGTCAATCCAGAGGCACGTTCATAGAGGGATCGGCAGACCCTGAAGAGCGATGCTGCGATAGGTCACGCCGACCTTTGGTTCGGAGGCCCTACCTTCCGAGCAAGCCCTTCGGCAACAGCGCTTGTCGCGTCAGCCGGCCTGGCGCTGCGGGCGGGCGCGCATGTCGATGAGCGTGGCTGCGGCATAGGTCTGGGCGACGATTTCCGGCACCAGATCGATATCCGGCAGGGAGCCGAGGCCGAGCGGGCCGATGGCAAAGAGGCCGAGGGAGCGGCCGCGCGCATCGAGAAGCTCGCCAGCCGGATTGACCGACAGGCCGAGCTGCAGCTCGTCGGTGACCGCAAGCTGGTTGCGAAGGGCGGCCGCAATCACCGGCACATCCAGATCGGCCGACAGGCAGCGGCAATCGATGATGCGGTCAGCCGTAAACAGGCTTTCCGCCTGCTCGCCGGCCCAGCGGACCACGAGGCCTTGAGAGGACCTGCGCAGCGCAGTGCCACGCCGCAGTTCCGTCAGTCCGGCGCCCAGCTCGCGCTCCAGCCGGGCATGGACGTCGGCCGGCAACCGGTTGCGGTGGGCGTCGTAGATCGAGCGCAGATGCCGGTTGAACTGCCGCTTCTCGCTGGGCGGAAGGGACGACCAGAGCGAGCTTGCCCGCTTGCGGAGCCCATTCATGGCCGCCTGCCAGCTCCAGCCGTTCTCCTCCGCCTCGGCACAGGCTTCGCGCACGAAGCGCAGGATGTGACGCAACTGCGAGGGCATGGGCTGGGTCGGGAACACCGAATCGGCGGCAAGCCGCGTGTGCGGCTGGGGCAGGAATCCGCGGCGAGAGAGGATGGAGATCCGGCCAGCGAAGCCTGCGTCGCGTAGCTGCAGTACCTGATCCACCGCCCGCAGGCCGCTGCCCATGACGATCACGTGCTTCTCGACGCTTTGCGGCGTGGTGATCTCGCGGGTCAGCGCCCGCGCGACATCGCCGGCATCCGCCTTCAGGCCATAGCCCGTCGCCAGAATCACGTCGTCGAACACCATGGCCCCACCATCGGCAAAGCCGAGGCGAACGCCGCCATGATCGAGGCGGCGGATGTCGTCGGCGATATCGTGCGACATCTGCACCGTCACATCGCGCCGCTGGGCGAGCGCCTCGGAAAAGCGCTGATAGACATAGTCGCTGAAGATCGATTTCGGCACGAAGATCTGCCCGAAGCCGGGAATTGCGGCGGAAACGGCATCGCGAAATTCGCTGCTCGCCTGCAGCCAGCGCGTGAAATCCTTAGGTTCCCCGGTCGCGACCGAGAGATCGCGAGCGCGGCTGTTGAGGATCTCCGTCGAGCGGGCGCCGGCCAGCGCCTGACCGCCGCTGATGGTAGGCGCGGGATCGAACAGGCGCAGCCGGAAGGGTTGCGTCACCGTCTTCAGAAGCGCGATCGCCATCATGATGCCGGAGAAACCACGGCCGACCACCGCGATATCGAGCGGGTCGCCGGATGCACGTCGGCCGGGCGCGGAAATGCCGTGAACCGTCATATCATTCCTCCCTTCCTGCCGCCTCCAGCAGGTGTCGGATCGTTGAACCGGATGCCCTCGCCCTGGTCGTCCTCGCGGACATTGCCTTGGGCGCATGCGTTCACACATATGCGGTCATGTCGTCAGTGGGGGATTACAACACGGGTTTCGCCCGCCATCAAGCGGTTTTCACGATCCGTTAACGTCTGCCATCGTCGGGTAGGACGGCGCGCGAGTGTTTCCACAACGAGAAAGGGGCCACTTTCGCAGCCCCTTTGGGTTATGAGCGAACGAGGCGATGCGCCTGCTGTCGCTCCATCCGGCGGATAAACGCGTTGATATCGGCCCGTCCGCTGCGCACCTGGCGCTTGCGGATCATGATGCCCATGATGCGGGCTGCCGTAGAGACCGTCATATCGTCGAGCGGGCTTTCGCTCGACCACGGCTTGGTCAGCTGCGACGTCACCACCTCCCGGACGGACGTCGGCAGAATATCGGTGCATCCGCGCATATGATCGAAGACCAGCGCGATCGGCAGGAGTGCACCTTGATAGTAGATGGTCGGCGCATCGGCGCCGCCGTTCCATTCCTCGTAGGCGTCGATCGCCTCGCGGAACAGCTGATGCAGCGTAATCGGAGCATGCCCCTGGTGAAGTTCTGGCAGTAGAGTGTTCATCTGCGTCTCCTCACATTTGCTTCGACGCGGGCGGGTCGCGCCTGCACATTTCCGCCTGACACATTAATGACGTGCTTTGCCGCCGGGTTCCACCCTTTTGAGAAATTTTTTTGCGCATTTCGCAGAGGTAACAATCCTTAAGCCAAGGATTACAATAGCTTTGCGTGGGTACATCCATCTTTCGCCCTTGTTATCGGTGCTGCGTGGAAAGGGCTGATTAACCTTTATTTTCTATTGAATAGAGGTGCCCATCGGCCCTCATGTTCCCGAGTTTGCAGGTTCCCATGCGTCTATCCAGAACGAATCTTCCCCACGGTATCGACAATGCGAAGGCGGAGGATGCGCAGCAGCGTATCGAGCCGGTCAAGCGGATCTACGGTACGCCGGAGACGCTCGGCAGCGCTTTCCTGTCGGGCGCCGACACGGAGAATGCCGACGAGATGGCCGCCGGCGAGATCGAAGGACGCGCGCCGATCTGGCAGAGCAACTTCGTCATCGGCCCCAATGTCCGCTTCACCCGCACGCCGGACAGCGCCTATCCCAAGCGCAGCCCGAAATCGCCGCCCATGCTCGAAATGGTACAGATCAACGAGCATCCCCCAGCGTCGATCTCCGACATGACAGAGGCCACGGCCTCAATGGAACGACCCGAAATGACACAGACCTTCGACATGCCGGAAACCGACTTCGCGACGGCGCGCGGCGCCTTGGCGCTGGCACTGAAACTGCGCCGCGAATTCCCGCAGAGCGACGCCTGGCCGCAGCTGGCGCAGATCGAGGCGCCGCGGGATGTCCAGCCCACAGAGATTGTCGACGTGGTGTCTGTCGAACCCGAGACTGTGATCGAAGACGTTGCCGTCCCGGCAGAGGCGCCCGCGCCCGTAACGCTGGCTCCCCGCGCCTTCAGCTTCGCGATCAACGATGCGATCTTCTTCGAGACGCTGCTCTCGAACCCGGATTTCGATCCGTCCCTTTCTCTCATCCCCGCGCCCTCCATTCGGGAAACGGCATCGGTGAAGACCGAGGCCGAAACGATGGCAATACCGGTTGTGGCCGAAACGCCGGCTCCCGTGCCGCCGACGATCGCGTTTCGGACAAGCCCGGAATCCGTGACGGCGCTGTATCGGGTGATCGAGGTCGGCCCGGCCAAGGCCGTTGCCGTTTCCGGCATCGATGAGACCGCACCTGTCGAAACAGCTACCGAGGAGCCACAGGCCGCACCGGAACCGGTCGCCGAAGCGCCGGCCGCCCCCGAGGTTGCCGAGGAGGCGCCAGCCGCCTTCAAGCCGCGCATCCGCGCCGCTCAGGTTCTTGCCGGCCGGCTGACACCCTCGCTGCAGCTGAGCGCCGCTGCCCGCGCCATCGATCTCTCGGTCCTGCCGGAGATGGAAGGCTACCAGCTTCCGTCGGTCGAACTGCTGCAGGAGCCGGTGTTCCAGCAGACCACGTCCATGAGCCAGGAAGCGCTGGAACAGAGTGCGGGCCTGCTCGAAAGCGTGCTGGAAGATTTCGGCGTGCGCGGCGAGATCATCGACGTGCGGCCGGGCCCAGTCGTCACGCTCTATGAGTTCGAGCCGGCACCGGGGGTCAAATCCTCGCGCGTCATCGGCCTGTCCGACGATATCGCTCGCTCCATGTCGGCGCTGTCGGCCCGCGTCGCGGTCGTTCCCGGCCGCAACGTCATCGGCATCGAGCTGCCGAACCCGGTGCGCGAAACCGTCTATTTCCGCGAGATGATCGAGTCGCACAGCTACGAGGAAACGAAGTTCAAGCTGCCGCTCTGCCTCGGCAAGACCATCGGCGGCGAGCCGGTCGTGGCGGAACTCGCCAAGATGCCGCATCTGCTCGTCGCGGGAACGACGGGGTCCGGCAAGTCGGTGGCGATCAACACGATGATCCTGTCGCTCCTCTACCGCCTGAAGCCCGAGGAATGCCGCCTGATCATGGTCGATCCGAAGATGCTGGAACTGTCGATCTATGACGGCATCCCGCATCTCCTCACCCCCGTCGTCACCGACCCGAAGAAGGCCGTGATGGCGCTGAAATGGGCGGTGCGGGAGATGGAAGACCGCTATCGCAAGATGTCGCGGCTCGGCGTGCGCAATATCGACGGCTATAACGGCCGCGCGGCGATCGCCCGTGCCAAGGGCGAGACGGTGTTCACGACGGTCCAGACCGGGTTCGACCGGGGCTCCGGCGAGCCGGTGTTCGAGGAGCAGGAACTCGACCTCGCGCCGATGCCCTATATCGTCATCATCGTCGACGAGATGGCCGACCTGATGATGGTCGCCGGTAAGGAAATCGAAGGCGCGATCCAGCGGCTGGCCCAGATGGCACGTGCCGCCGGTATCCACCTGATCATGGCGACGCAGCGCCCCTCGGTCGATGTCATCACCGGCACGATCAAGGCGAACTTCCCCACCCGCATCTCCTTCCAGGTGACCTCGAAGATCGACAGCCGCACCATCCTCGGCGAACAGGGTGCCGAACATCTGCTCGGACAGGGCGACATGCTCCACATGGTCGGCGGCGGACGCATCGCCCGCGTCCATGGGCCCTTCGTTTCGGACGAAGAGGTCGAGAAGGTCGTCAACCATTTGAAGGCGCAGGGTCGTCCCGAGTATCTCGGCACCGTCACCGAGGACGCCGACGAGGTGGAGGAGGCGCCCGAGGAAGATACGGCTGTGTTCGACAAGTCTGGCATGGCCGAGGAAGACGGGCAGGACCTCTACGACAAGGCGGTCAAGGTGGTGCTGCGCGACAAGAAGTGCTCGACCTCCTACATCCAACGTCGCCTGCAGATCGGCTACAACCGTGCGGCCTCGCTGGTGGAGCGCATGGAACGCGAAGGTCTCGTCGGCGCGGCCAACCACGTCGGCAAGCGGTCGATCATCGCCGGCGGACGGGACACCATGGAGCCCATCGCCATCGAGCCTGCTATTCTTGAAAGCGAAGACTGAGGACATGCAGGACGCCCGGGGCGAGACATTCGCCCCGGGTTCCGCGATCCAGACGCTGTCCGGTCTTGCAAACCCCTTTGCGGCAGGCATTTGGAACCAAACCCGGGTTCGCGAATTATCCCGTGTTCTTAGGGGCGCGACGACGCGCGTGGGAGATATCGTAATGAAGAAAATTCTAGCTTCTGCCGGCATTGCGCTGGCGATCGCAGCTGGCGGCACGGCCGGTTTTGCAGGCATTGCCAATGCTCAAGGCGTGGAACTGCGCGTCGGGCCGGACGGCATCCGTCCTGTCATCCGCGAGCCGCGCCGCGAACGTGGTCGTGATCGTTGCGGCGAACGCGAAGCTCGCGCTGCCGCCCGCGACTCGGGTCTCCGCGACCCGGAAGTCGTCCGCGTGACCGACCGCCGTGTCGTCGTCGAAGGCATGACCCGTCGCGGTCCGCAGCGCATTACCTTCGCCAACCGGAACGGCTGCCCGGAAATCTGATCGCCTTTAAAGGCGACGACTAAAAAGGGCTCCCGCATCGCTGCGGGAGCCCTTTTTCATGTCTTGACGGTTTAGATCAGTCGAGCAGTTCGGCCGGAACCTTGCCGCCGTTTTCCGACAGCTTCTGGAGCAGCGCCTTGTGCAGGAACACGTTCATCTTGCCGGAGTCGTTCGCGTCGCCGGTATAATGAAGCTCCTGCGCCAGTTCCTTGCGTTCCGAAAGGCTAGCTTCCATGCCGAGCGCCTTCATCAGATCGACGATGGAGTGGCGCCAGTCGAGCTTCTGGCCGTTAGTGGCGACAGCCTTGTCGAGCATCGCGGCGACATCGACAGGACCGGACGAAGCGGTGGTGGCCGAGGGCGCCTGCGACGGGGCGGCCGTCGGCGTACCGGATGTCGTGTTTACCGCCGGACCTGTCGGGGCAACCGGTGTGGCCGACGGTGCCGTGGATGCAATAACCGGGCCGGTGCCCGTGGGGTTGATGGTCGTGCCGGTCGGCGAAGCCGGTGCGGCGGCCTTGTCGTGATGGCCGAAGATCGCGTCCTTGATCTTGTCGAAAATGCCCATGGGAACGTCCTCCTTTGGTGGGGGCGGCGCATCGCATGCGCGCCTGCCTGCACGCTTTAACTAAGCCGCAGGTTTCATTCTCCAAGGGCTCGCCCTGGAATGGCACTTGGTAAAAGGACAGAAGCGGATAGAGGCGCCCCGTGCCCGCTGGAGATTTTTCTTCAAATCATCGGCGTTTTGCTCTAAAGCGCGAGGCAATTCCGTTCCCCCCTGGAAAACGAAAGTCGCAAGGCCATGGACAAGTTCGTCAAGCTCACCGGCGTCGCCGCTCCCCTGCCCGTCGTCAATATCGACACGGACATGATCATTCCGAAGGATTACCTGAAGACGATCAAGCGCACCGGGCTCGGCACGGGCCTGTTTGCCGAAGCGCGCTACAACGAGGACGGCACGCCGAACGAGAGCTTCGTTCTGAACAAGCCCGCCTACCAGAACGCCAAGATTCTGGTCGCCGGTGACAATTTCGGTTGCGGCTCCTCGCGCGAACATGCGCCGTGGGCACTGCTCGACTTCGGCATCCGCTGTGTCATCTCGACCTCGTTTGCCGACATCTTCTACAACAACTGTTTCAAGAACGGCATCCTGCCGGTCGTCGTCAGCCCCGAGAATCTCGAGAAGCTGATGGACGATGCGAGCCGCGGCTCGAACGCCGTTCTGACGGTGGACCTCGAGAACCTCGAGATCACCGGCCCCGATGGCGGCAAGATCAGCTTCGAGCTAGACGCCTTCAAGCGTCACTGCATGCTGAACGGCCTCGACGATATCGGCCTGACGCTGGAGAAAGTTTCGGCCATCGACGGCTTCGAGAAGTCGAACGCCGTCGAGCGTCCCTGGGCCTGATGTCCGACGCCGAGGCACCGGACACCCGCCGTCTGATCTCGTCAGGCTCGCCGTTCGAAAGGACGGCGGGCTATTCGCGGGCGCTTGTCCAGGGCGACTGGTGCTTTGTCTCCGGCACCACCGGCTATGATTATGCGACCATGACCATGCCCGAGACGGTGGAAGAGCAGGCCCGCAATTGCCTGAAGACCATTGAAAGTGTCGTCCGCGAAGCCGGCTTCTCTTTGTCCGACGTCGTCCGCTGCCACTATTACATCACCGATGCCAGCTTCGCCGACCGGGTCTTCCCGATCCTCGGAGAAGCCTTCGGCGAGATCCGCCCGGCCGCCACCATGGTCGTCTGCGGCCTGATCCGCCCGGAGATGCTGATCGAGATCGAGGTCACGGCGCTTCGCCGCTGACCGCAACACCAATGCCCCGACGCAAAAACGCCCCGCTTTCGACGGGGCGTTTTCGTATTCGGTATCGTGATCCTTCCGGGATCAGGCGGCCGTTGCACGGCGGACGTCGTCGTCCGTCAGGATGCCCGAGGCCCGCAGCAGGGCTGCAAAGCGGCCGTTGGACTGGCTGAGCTCGTTGAAGCCGCCCATTTCGACGATCCGGCCACGGTCCATGAAGACCACCAGGTCGGCTTCGCGAACCGTCGAGAGACGGTGTGCGATGATGAAGGTCGTGCGGTCCTTTCGCAGGTTGTCGATAGCGTCCTTCACCCGGTTTTCGGTTTCCACGTCGAGCGCGGAGGTGGCTTCGTCCAGCACCAGGATCGGTGCATTCTTCAGGATGGCACGAGCGATCGCGATCCGCTGGCGCTCGCCGCCGGAAAGGCGGTTGCCCCGTTCGCCGACCCGTGTGTCGTAACCCGTGTCGCGGCTTTCGATGAAGTCCGAAGCAGCGGCGGCTTCAGCGGCCTTCACGACTTCTTCCAGCGTGGCATCCTCGCGGCCCAGACGGATATTGTCCGAGATGGAGCGATTGAGGAGGCCGGCGTCCTGGAAGACGGTGGCGATCGAGGCACGCAGCGACTTGCGGGTCACCTTGGCAACATCGACGCCGTCGATCAGGACCTTGCCGGAGGCCGGTTCGTTCACACGCTGCAGCATGTTGATCAGCGTGGTCTTGCCGGAGCCGGTGGGGCCAACGATGGCGATGGTCTGGCCGGCCTTCACCTTGATGTTGATGTCGTGCAGGCCATCCAAGGTGCCCGGGAAGTGATAGGTCAGGTCGCGGAACTCGACGTCGCCACGAACATGGTTCAGTTCACCGGCGTCGGCAGGCTCTTCACGGTCACGAACCGAGTCTTCGAGGTTGAAGAAGTCTTCCAGCTTGGCACGGGCTTCGAAGATCTGGTTGACGAAGTTCTTCATCTGGTCGAGACGGCCGATCAGAAGGTTCGCAAAGCCGATGAAAGCAACCACTTCGCCGACACCCAGTTCGCCGCGCTGGACGAGGATGGTGCCGATGACGAGGATCGTCATCATGGAGATCGTGGAAGCCATGCGGTTGAGGCCGCTGGCCAGCGCCCACCAGTCGAGAACCGGCAGCTGCACCGACATGAGCTTCTGCGTGAAAGCCTTCAGTTCGCGCGTTTCGGCTTCGATACGGTTGTAGCTGTGAACGACCGAGACGTTGCTGATGGCATCCGACACATGGCCGAACACGGTGTGGTAATGACCTTCGACAGCAGCCTGGCCGTCCTTGGTCTTCGCCATGACCAGCTTGCCGATGATGACGTAGAGCGTGCCGAGAACGACGAGGACGATCGACAGGCGCCAGTCCATCGCAAAGGCGGTGGGAACCAGCAGCGTCAGCGCGACGGCCGTCGAGAGATGCTCGCGCATGAATTCGAGCCAGAGGCCGAACAGCGTTTCGCAAGCCCGCAGCAGTGTATGCAGCGCATTGGACGTGCCGCGCTGGCTGTGCCAGGAAAGCGGCATGGAGATGATGCGGCTGAAGGCTTCCGTGATCAGCGTCGCACGGCGCTGATGCGCCAGGCGGTCGGCTTCACGGGCGACCAGCACGAATGCGATCGTGTTGAAGATGCCGAGCGTCGCCCACATGATCAGGGTCGACGTGACTTCCGTCTTGGAGGAGATCGCGTCGATGATGCGGCCGAACAGGATCGGCTCGGCGATCGTGATGCAGGCCAAAACGATGTTGGCGACCACGATTGCGGAAACGCGAAGCTTGTGAGCGGCGAGATACTGAAGTGCTCTCGCATAGACCTGGAACAATGACACTATCTTATCCCTCGTGGGAAAACTCGTTGTCGCGCCAGACCGGCCAACCGGCCCGGCTTGAAAACGAACCGGTGAGAAGACGTGCTTCTCCCTGTTCGATGAGTCCACTATCGCAATCGCAACATGAATGGTCGCTGAACGAGGCATTCATGTTGCAATGCAGCACCGCGGGCAGCCTCGAACGTCGTCTTCGCGCAAGCTGGCCTGGACAGGCGAAATAGCTGGGCTTTGCTTGGTCTGGACAGGCGCCAGACCGGCATCATGATTCTGACATTCTTGTGAAATCCGAAATTGAACTTCCTAAAATGAGCGGATAGAACTTATATCGCGGTGCAGCAGAACCGCACGTCAAGGTGTAGGAGGCCAGCTTGTCCATCAAAAAAATTCTCGTTGCCAATCGATCCGAAATCGCGATCCGCGTGTTTCGCGCCGCCGACGAGCTGGGCCTGAAAACCGTCGCGATCTGGGCCGAGGAGGACAAGCTCGCCTTGCACCGTTTCAAGGCCGACGAAAGCTACCAGATCGGGCGGGGGCCCCATCTGGAGCGCGACCTCGGACCGATCGAAAGCTATCTCTCGATCGACGAGATCCTGCGCGTGGCCAAGCTGTCGGGCGCGGATGCGATCCATCCGGGCTACGGCCTGCTGTCGGAAAGCCCGGAATTCGTGGATGCCTGCAAAGAAGCCGGCATCATCTTCATCGGCCCGACGGGCGACACGATGCGCCGTCTCGGCAACAAGGTCGCCGCGCGCAACCTCGCCATCGAGATCGGCGTTCCCGTGGTGCCCGCGACCGAGCCGCTGCCGGAGGACATGGCGCAAGTGGCGCGCATGGCCGAGGAGATCGGCTATCCCATCATGCTCAAGGCCTCCTGGGGCGGCGGCGGGCGCGGCATGCGCGCCATTCGCGACCCGAAGGATCTCGCCCGCGAGGTGACGGAAGCCAAGCGCGAGGCGAAGGCTGCCTTCGGCAAGGACGAAGTCTATCTGGAAAAGCTGGTGGAGCGGGCCCGCCACGTCGAAAGCCAGGTTCTGGGCGATACCCATGGTAATGTCGTGCATCTGTTCGAGCGCGACTGTTCGGTTCAGCGCCGCAACCAGAAGGTCGTGGAACGGGCTCCCGCCCCCTATCTGAACGAGGCACAGCGTCAGGAGCTGGCAGCCTATTCGGTCAAGATCGCCCAGGCGACGAATTACGTCGGTGCCGGCACGGTCGAGTACCTGATGGATATGGATACCGGCAAGTTCTACTTCATCGAGGTGAACCCGCGCATCCAGGTCGAGCACACCGTCACCGAAGTCGTCACCGGCATCGATATCGTGAAGGCGCAGATCCACATTCTCGATGGCCATGCCATCGGGACACCGGAATCCGGTGTCCCGAAGCAGGCGGACATCCGCCTCAACGGCAACGCGCTGCAGTGCCGCATCACCACGGAAGACCCCGAGCAGAACTTCATTCCCGACTATGGCCGCATCACCGGCTACCGTTCGGCAGCCGGCTTCGGCATCCGCCTCGATGGCGGCACGGCCTATACCGGCGCAGTCATCACCCGCTTCTACGATCCGCTGCTGGTGAAGGTCACCGTCTGGGCGCCGGGCGCTCCCGAGGCCATTACCCGCATGGAGCGCGCTCTGCGCGAATTCCGTATCCGCGGCGTGGCGACGAACCTCACCTTCCTCGAAGCCATCATCACGCACCCGAAATTCCGCGACAATTCCTACACGACGCGCTTCATCGACACGACGCCGGAGCTCTTCCAGCAGGTCAAGCGGCAGGACCGTGCGTCGAAGCTCCTCACCTATCTGGCAGACGTGACCGTCAACGGTCACCCCGAGGCCAAGGGACGGCCGCGCCCCTCCGCCGATATCGCCAAGCCCGTCGTGCCCTACGTCAAGGGCGACATCTTGCCCGGCACCAAGCAGAAGCTGGACGAACTCGGCCCGAAGAAATTCGCCGAATGGGTGCGCGCCGAAAAGCGCGTGCTGATGACCGACACCACCATGCGTGACGGCCACCAGTCGCTGCTGGCGACCCGCATGCGGACCTATGACATCGCGCGGATCACCGGCACCTATGCCAAGGCGCTGCCACAACTGTTCTCGCTGGAATGCTGGGGCGGCGCGACCTTCGACGTCTCCATGCGCTTCCTGACCGAGGATCCGTGGGATCGTCTCGCCCGCATCCGCGAAGACGCGCCGAACCTCTTGCTGCAGATGCTGCTGCGCGGCGCGAACGGCGTCGGTTACAAAAACTATCCCGACAATGTCGTAAAGTATTTCGTGCGCCAGGCAGCCCGCGAGGGGATCGACGTCTTCCGCGTGTTCGACTGCCTCAACTGGGTCGAAAACATGCGCGTTTCGATGGATGCCGTGAACGAGGAGAACCGCATCTGCGAGGCGGCGATCTGCTACACGGGCGACATCCTCAATTCCGCACGTCCGAAATACGACCTGAAATACTACACCGCGCTTGCAGGCGAACTGGAACGTGCCGGTGCGCACATGATCGCGCTGAAGGACATGGCGGGCCTCTTGAAGCCGGCGGCAGCCACCGTGCTGTTCAAGGCGCTGCGCGAGGCGACCGATCTGCCGATCCACTTCCACACGCACGACACGTCGGGCATCGCGGCTGCGACCG
This sequence comes from Ferranicluibacter rubi, assembly GCF_011603255.1. Taxonomy (GTDB): domain Bacteria; phylum Pseudomonadota; class Alphaproteobacteria; order Rhizobiales; family Rhizobiaceae; genus Ferranicluibacter; species Ferranicluibacter rubi. The sequence continues at coordinate 301,175 of NZ_JAANCM010000004.1, forward strand.
TGCTGGCCGCCGTGGATGCGGGCGTCGATGTGGTCGATGCGGCCATGGATTCGCTCTCCGGCAACACCTCCCAGCCCTGCCTCGGCTCGATCGTCGAGGCGCTGAAGGGCTCGGAGCGCGATCCGGGTCTCGATCCCGAATCCATCCGCCGTATCTCCTTCTACTGGGAAGCGGTTCGCCACCAGTATGCGGCCTTCGAAAGCGACCTCAAGGGGCCGGCATCCGAAGTCTATCTGCATGAAATGCCGGGTGGTCAGTTCACCAACCTCAAGGAACAGGCACGCTCGCTTGGCCTGGAGACCAAGTGGCACCGGGTCGCCCAGACCTATGCCGACGTCAACCAGATGTTCGGCGACATCGTGAAGGTCACGCCGTCCTCCAAGGTGGTGGGCGACATGGCGCTGATGATGGTGAGCCAGGATCTCTCCGTCGCCGACGTCGAAAACCCGGCCAAGGACGTGTCCTTCCCGGAATCGGTCGTCTCCATGCTGAAGGGCGATCTCGGCCAGCCTCCGGGCGGATGGCCGGAAGCGCTGCAGAAGAAGGCGCTGAAGGGCGAGGAAGCCTATACCGCCCGTCCGGGCTCGCTGCTTCCCGAAGCCGATCTGAATGCCGAGCGGCAGGAGGTCGAAACCAAGATCGGCCGCTCTGTCTCGGATGTCGAGTTCGCCTCCTATCTCATGTATCCCAAGGTCTTCACCGATTACGCGCTGGCCGTCGATACCTATGGCCCGGTCTCCGTGCTGCCGACGCACGCCTATTTCTACGGGCTGACGACAGGCGAGGAGCTTCTGCCGGAAATCGAGCGCGGCAAGGCGCTGGTCATCCAGCATCAGGCCAAGAGCGAGCCGGACGAGCAGGCCATGGTCAAGGTCTTCTTCGAGCTGAACGGCCAGGCCCGTATGATCAAGGTGCCCGACCGCAACCGCGCGGCGACCGCCGCCGTTCGTCGCAAGGCCGAAGCCGGCAACGTCTCCCATCTCGGTGCGCCCATGCCGGGCGTCGTCTCGACCGTCGCCATATCCGCCGGCCAGACCGTCAAGGCGGGTGACGTGCTTCTGTCGATCGAAGCCATGAAGATGGAAACGGCGCTGCACGCCGAGAAGGACGGGACGATCGCGGAGGTGCTGGTGAAGACCGGCGACCAGATCGACACCAAGGACCTGCTCGTCGTCTTCGGCTGAAACCGGCGATCCCGACGATGTGAGAAACACCGGCCGGCAACGGCCGGTGTTTTGCGTTCTGGGAGCTCGCACGCCGGTATCAGGCGCGGCGCGTTCTCTCTACAAAAACAGCGGCACGATCAGCGCCGTCACCAGCGCGTTCAGCGCCATGGCGATGCCGGCAAAGAGGCCGGCAACGGGATCGACCTGGAAGGCGCGGGCGGTGCCGATACCGTGCGAGGCAAGACCCGCCGCAAAGCCGCGGGCAGCATAGTCGGTGATCCGCATGCGGTTCATCAGACCGGTGACGATGACCGCACCGGTAATGCCGGTCAGGATCACGAAAACGGCGGTGAGGCCGGGATCGCCGCCGAGACCCTTCGATATCGCCATGGCAACGCCGGCCGTCGAGGACTTCGGCGCCATGGAGACGGTGAGCGCTTCCGGAAAGCCGAAGAGCGCGCCGAGCGCGAGAACGCTTAGGACCGCCGTGACGCTGCCGGCAGCGAGCGCTGCGAGCATGGGCAGGAGATTGGCGGCAACCAGCTTGATCTGCCGCACGAGTGGCACCGCCAGCGCCACCGTTGCCGGACCCAGCAGGAAATGGATGAACTGCGCGCCCTCGAAATAGGCGGGATAGGCGACCCCACCGAGCGTCAGGCCCGTGCCGATGACGACGACCGAGATCAGCACCGGATTGACCAGCGGGTGTCCGTTCGCCCTGCGCGCCGCTGCATTGGCAAGCAGCCAGACGACGAGCGTCGCCGTCAACCAGAATAGCGGCGTCGCGGAAAGGTAGACCCAGAGGCTGGACGGCAAGGCCGGCAGGGATTGCGCCTGATCGGTGGCAGCCTGTGCCGCGATCTGACCCAGGTTAGACATCTCGGTCATGGCTTGCGCCTCCACTGCTGTTCCAGATGCTTGGCCAGAGTGAACGCCCAGACGGTCACGACGAGCGTGACGACCGTGGAGACGAGGATGGCGACGAGAATCGGCAACCCCATGGATATCACGAGATCGAGGTGCTGGATAATGCCGACACCGGCCGGCACGAAGAGGATGCCGAGATTGGCGAGCAACCCGTCGGCCACCTTGCCGGTGGATTGCTCCATGGCGGCAGCAGCGGAAAAGCGTCGGGTCGCAAGCAGAAAGAGCGCGAGCAGCGCAAGTCCGATGACAGGTCCCGGAACATGGCCGCCGCTCGCATAGGAAAGAGTCTCCCCGACGAGCTGGAAGCCGAGCAGCCACGTGATGCCCTGAATCATGCTGGGTGTTTCCTGTCGATGTTGGAGATGCGTCCTGTGTCCAGAGATGCCTTGTGAACCCCTCTTTTACGGAGGGTCAAGCCCGGCAGATAGAAATCCCTTTGCACCTCGGCCAAAATTGTTTATGCACGTTCTTACCGATTCATGCATGATTGAGAATGAAGATGGCAAGTGACCTGCTGTCGCGCGAGAGACAGGATGCGATCCGGGCCGAACTCCGCCAGTCCGGCCGGGTGCTGGCCGGCGATCTCGCACGCGCGTTCAAGGTCTCGGAAGACACGATACGGCGTGACCTGCGCGAGATGGCGGCAGCGGGCCTCTGCGAACGCGTTTATGGCGGCGCGCTGGCATTGCCCGCCGAGCAGCCCTTCTCGGTGCGGACCGGCATTTCGCGCGGACGCAAGCAGATGCTGGCCGCAGCCGCCGTCTCCTGCCTCAAGGACGGGATGACGGTGTTCGTCGATGCCGGATCGACCAATCTCGCCATCGTCCAGGCGCTCCCGCCCGGGCTCTCCCTCACGCTTGCGACCAACATGCCGGCCATCGCCGTTGCAGCGCTGGAGCACGCCGGGATCGAGGTGATCACCATCGGCGGGCGGATCGACCGTCATGTGGGCGCGGCGATCGGCGCACAGGCGGAGCGGGACCTGGAGATGCTGCGGCCCGACCTCTGCATTCTCGGCGCCTGCGGCCTTGATGCGAGAGCAGGCCTGACGGGGCTCGTCTATGACGACGTCGCCTTCAAGAAGATCGCCGCCGCGCGCGCGGCGGCCGTGCTCGTCGCCTGCACCAGCGACAAACTGGAAGCGGTGCACCCTTTCGTGATCGCCAACCTGAGCGACCGGATGACGCTGATCCTCGAGGCGGACGCACCAGACGCCATCGCGACCGGGCTCAAGGATACAGGTGCGACAATCCTGCGGGCCGACCCGGTCGACGGCTGATCCGCACATACACAAAGACGACATGATCCGGTCGCAGAGGACCGGGAGGAGACAGATGATGGACCACCACACGACCACAGGAGCACCGGACGGGCCAGCGCACGCAGCAGCGGAGATGGCGCCACGGGGCTACATGCCGAAGATCAGGCTCGCCGTGTCGCTGCTGTTCCTGATGAACGGCTTCATGATGGGCAGCTGGGCGCTGAAAATTCCGGTGCTGAAGGATCGGCTCGGCATCAGCGAGGGCATGCTCGGCCTCTTGATCCTCACCTTCGGCATCGGCTCCCTGCTGATGATGCCGGTGGCGGGCGGGCTGATCTCACGGCTCGGCTCGCGGCAGATCTCGAACCTCATGGCCGCCTGCCTGGCGCCCATTCTGCTCCTGCTCAGCCTCGTGCCGGGCCTGCCCCTCACCTTCGTCGTCCTCTTCCTGCTCGGCGGCTTCATCGGCGCCATGGACGTGGCGATGAACGCCAATGCGGTGGCCGTGGAAAAACGCATGCGGCGGGCGATCATGTCGTCCTGCCACGCTTATTGGAGCCTCGGCGCGCTGTTCGGTGCAGCGCTCGGCGGCCCGGCGCTCGCCCATTTCGGCGAGGTCATGCATGCCGTGCTGGTCACGATCACCGGCCTTGCGATCCTCGCGGTCGCCTGGCCCATGGTGATGGCGGATCACCCGCATCCCGAGGCCGAAAAGGAAAAGCTGGCCTTGCCTCGCTCGGCCCTTCCCTGGCTGATCGGCATCGTCGCCCTGTTCTCGATGATCCCCGAAGGATCGGTCATCGACTGGAGCGCGCTCTACATGCGCAACGAACTCGGCGCTTCCGTCGCCTTGTCCGGATACGGTTTTGCTGCCTTCTCCGCCACCATGGCCATCATGCGCTTTGCCGGCGATCATGTCCGCGATCGCTTCGGCGCCGTGAGGACGCTGCGCGTCTGCACGCTGCTCGCTCTCCTCGGACTGGTGACGGCCGGGCTTGCACCCAGCCCAACCGTCGCGATCATCGGCTTTGCGGTCGCCGGCATCGGGATTTCCAACATGGTGCCGATCGCGTTTTCGGCGGCTGGCAACCTGCCGGGGCTTGCACCGGGCATCGGCCTTTCGGTCGTCACCTTCATGGGCTATTCCGGCATCCTGGTTGCCCCATCCCTCATCGGCTTCATCGCCGAACATGTCGGCTTCTCCCTCGTCTTCACCGCCATCCCCCTGCTCTTCCTCGTCGTCCTCCTGCTGTCGGGCCATGCGGTTCATGCGGATGCAGCAAAGAACGGATAAGATGAGAGCCTGATGCCAGGCGGCGGATAGGCGCCACGAATTCGCCGCCAAAACCTGCTGGAGCACAGGTGCTGCCGGGTGCGCCTTTTCGACCTGGAAGGCGCGGCGTCAGTTGACAGCGCGTCGATCCTCCTGCACCTCAGGGGCGCCGATCGACCGGGAATGCACGAGGCCCACCATGTCCATGTCCTTTGCCTTCGAACCTCAGCCGCGCCGCGAAACGGTTGCCGTGGATGTCGGAGGCGTGCTCGTCGGTGGCGGCGCGCCCGTCGTCGTGCAGTCGATGACCAACACCGATACGGCCGACGTGGATGCGACGGTGGCGCAGGTTGCAGCCCTCCACCGCGCCGGTTCCGAACTCGTGCGCATCACGGTCGATCGCGACGAAAGTGCGGCGGCAGTGCCGCGCATCCGCGAGCGGCTGGAGCGCCTCGGCCTCGACGTGCCCCTGATCGGCGACTTCCATTATATCGGCCACAAGCTGCTCGCGGATCACCCGGCCTGCGCGGAGGCGCTGGCCAAGTACCGGATCAACCCCGGCAATGTCGGCTTCAAGGAAAAAAAGGACCGGCAGTTCGGCGCGATCATCGAGCGGGCCATCCAGTACGACAAGCCCGTGCGCATCGGCGTGAACTGGGGCTCCCTCGACCAGGAACTCCTGACACGACTGATGAACGAGAACCAGGAAAAGGGCTTTCCGCTCACCGCGCAGCAGGTGATGCGCGAGACCATCGTCCAGTCGGCACTGATCTCGGCGGAGCTTGCCGAGGAGATCGGCTTGCCCCGCAGCCGCATCATCCTGTCGGCCAAGGTTTCCAACGTCCAGGATCTCATCCCGACCTACGCCATGCTCTCGGTTCGCACCAACCACGCGCTCCATCTCGGCCTGACGGAGGCCGGCATGGGCTCAAAGGGCATCGTCGCCTCCTCCGCTTCGCTGGGCATTCTCATGCAGCAGGGCATCGGCGACACCATCCGCATTTCGCTGACACCGGAGCCGGGCGGCGACCGCACCCGCGAGGTGCAGGTGGCGCAGGAGCTGCTGCAGGTCATGGGTTTCCGCCAATTCATCCCCGTCGTCGCCGCCTGTCCGGGCTGCGGGCGCACCACCTCCACGGTGTTTCAGGAACTGGCGCAGAAGATTGAGGACGATATCCGTCGCAACATGCCTGTCTGGCGCGAGAAATATCCGGGCGTCGAGGGCCTGAAGGTCGCCGTCATGGGCTGCATCGTCAACGGCCCCGGCGAAAGCAAGCACGCCGACATCGGCATCTCCCTCCCCGGAACCGGCGAACTCCCGGCCGCCCCCGTCTACATCGACGGCAAAAAAGCCCTCACAATCCGCGGCACCAACATCGCCGGCGATTTCGAAACCCTGGTCGGCGAGTACATCGAGAAACGCTTCGGCCACGGCCAGGCTGCGGCGGAGTAAGACGGCGCTGTCGATACAGCCCCGCATGGCGAAGATGGATGACAATCATCCTACTGCCGGACGATCTGGCGCGTGATTCGCATAACGACGACTGCTTCAGATCGTTGATTTCCATAGGAAATGTATGCTGATGGGTCAGCCCGAGATCCGTCTCCGGCAACCGACAAGAGCGGATGCGTACACGTGCCGAAGATCAGCAATAATTCGTGACTGAATCATCAGACAAATGGCGGAGAGGGTGGGATTTGAACCCACGATGCCCTTGCAGGCATGCCGCATTTCGAGTGCGGTGCATTCGACCACTCTGCCACCTCTCCGCGGGGTCAGAAGGCGCTTTGGAGCGCGAGGCGGTTCATAGCGGCAGTTCGGGGGGATGGCAAGAGGGGGAAAGGCTTCAATTTGAGGGATTTCAGGGGTTTTACCTTGACAGTTTTCTAAAGTTCACGTAACGGGCGCGTCTGAAGTGGTGCGAACTCCGTCATGGGGTTGCGGTGCTACGTCAGGCAGGATGTCCGAAAGGGTATTCGTTTCGTCGGCCGGGGAGAACCTTCCCTTGGCCATTCCGACTGATAAAAAGACGGCCGTTCTCTTCTCTCGAAGAGGCAGAGCCGGACCGAACAGACAAGGACAAGACATGTTCGCAGTCATCAAGACCGGCGGTAAGCAGTACCGCGTAGCCGCAAACGACGTCATCACCATCGAAAAACTGGATGGCGCCGAGGGCGACAAGATCGAATTCACCGAGATCCTGATGGTCGGCGTTGGCGCCGACGCCACGATCGGCCTTCCCTTCGTCGAAGGCGCTATCGTCAGCGCGGAAGTTGTCAGCCATGGTCGTGCCAAGAAGGTCATCGCCTTCAAGAAGCGCCGTCGCCAGAACTCCAAGCGCACGCGCGGCCATCGCCAGCACCAGACGACTGTCCGTATCCTGGACATCGCAGGCGCCAAGTAAGATCGATCGAAGGTTTAAAGGAGAAGACCCATGGCACACAAAAAAGCTGGCGGTTCGTCGCGTAACGGTCGCGATTCGGAATCCAAGCGCCTTGGCGTGAAGAAGTTCGGCGGCGAAGCCGTCATTCCAGGCAACATCATCCTGCGCCAGCGCGGGACGAAGTGGCATCCGGGCGCCAATGTCGGCCTCGGCAAGGACCACACCATTTTCTCGCTGACGACAGGCAACGTTGACTTCCGCACGAAGGCCAATGGCCGCGTGTACGTCTCGGTGATGCCGAAAGCAGAAGCAGCGGAATAAGCCGGTAGCGCTCTAAAACAGCCGGCGTCTCATCGACCCGGCTGGCCGTTTCAGGTTCAGACCACGACAAAGGGGAGATGGGGCAAGACCCAACTCCCCTTTTTCACGTCTGGAGGACGAGACATGCAGAGCGAATTGTTACGGGAAGACCGGCCGAGGTCTCCCGAAGAGCGGCTGAGGCCGCAACGGTCAAGGACCGATTGCCCGATATTATTGTCACCGAGGCTCGTGCTGCGCGCGCCCCATGAAGACGATATCGACGCCCTTGCCCATCTTGCCAACAACGCCAACATCGCCACCATGGTTTCGCGCATGCCGCATCCCTACACGGTGGCGGATGCCGCGGATTTCGTGCGACGTACGAATGCCGGCACGATTGGCAAGTGCGTCTACGCCATCACCAAAGCGGACACGGGCGCCTTTCTCGGGTGCTGCGGCGTCGAGCCGCATGAGGATGGACGTACGGCCGAACTCGGCTACTGGCTGGGCGAACCGCACTGGAACAAGGGCTATGCGACGGAAGCCGCCCAGGCCCTGATCGACATGGCGTTCCGCACGCGCGAGATCGCGCAGCTGGATGCCCGCTGCCGGGTGATGAACGTCGCCTCGCGGCGGGTCATCCAGAAGTGCGGCTTCCAGTATCAGGGCGGCGGCATGGTCGGCAGCCTTGCGCTCGGCGGCATGGTGCCGGTCGAGTGGTTCCGACTGGATCGCAAGACCTGGATCTCGCTCAGAAGCTGGGGAGGCGGACGATGACGCTCGACTTGGAAATGCCGGCACGGCGCAAGCCTGAGATGTCTGGCGCCAAGAGCCCGGATCGCAAGAGCCAAGCGTCCGGAAGCTTGCCGCCCTGCCCGGTCATCCGGACGCCGCGGCTGACCTTGCGGCCGCATCTCCTTTCCGATGCGGAGGCGGTCACCGCGTCGCTCACCGACTTCGGCGTCGCACGCATGCTCCTGCGCGTGCCGCAGCCCTATCATCTGGGCGACGCACGGGAGTGGCTGGAGACGGAAGCGAATGCCGGCACTGCATGGAACGCGGCCATTACCGAGACGGACGATGCGCATATCGGCGTGGTCTCGATCGAGAAGCTGCGGAACGGCTGGCACCTCGGCTATTGGCTGAACCGCCAGGCTTGGGGCCGCGGCATCATGAGCGAAGCCGCATGGGCCCTCGTCGCGGCGTTCTTCCGACAAAGGCCCGATAGCACCGTGCTATCCGGTGTCTTTGCCGACAACACGGCCTCGCTGAAGGTCCAGGCAAAGCTCGGCTTCGCGATCTCGGGCATTGCGGATGTCTATGTCCCGGCACGCGGTGCGACGGTGAACCGGATCGAGACGCGGCTGACGCGGGATGCCTTTGCGCCCGCCACAGAATGACATTGCGGGCGGCTCCGGCGTCAAAGCCGGGGCCGCCCGCATGAAGGATTTCTTTGACCTGTCCGGGCCGCGCCTATATCGATGGCGGCATTTCCGGCAGTAACCACGAACGGCACGACGATGAAATTTCTTGATGAGGCCAAGGTCTATATCCGCTCCGGCGACGGGGGTGCCGGCGCGGTATCCTTCCGGCGCGAGAAGTTCATCGAGTTCGGCGGGCCGGACGGCGGCGATGGCGGGCGCGGCGGCGATGTCTGGGTGGAGGCTGTCAACGGCCTGAACACCCTGATCGACTTCCGCTTCCAGCAGCATTTCAAGGCCGGCACGGGTGTCCACGGCATGGGCCGCAATCGCACGGGTGCGGGCGGCGATCACGTGACGCTGAAGGTGCCGGTCGGCACCCAGATCCTTGAAGACGATGGCGAAACCCTGATCATCGACATGATCAGCGAGGGCCAGCGCTTCCGCATCGCAGCCGGCGGCAATGGCGGCTTCGGCAATGCGCATTTCAAGTCTGCGACCAACCAGGCACCGAGTTGGGCCAATCCGGGCCTCGAGGGCGAGGAAAAGACCATCTGGCTGCGGCTGAAGCTGATCGCCGATGCCGGGCTCGTGGGGCTGCCGAACGCCGGCAAGTCCACATTCCTCGCCACCTGCACGCGGGCACGGCCGAAGATCGCGAACTATCCCTTCACGACGCTGCACCCGAACCTCGGCGTCGCCACCATCGATGGACGCGAATTCATTCTGGCGGACATTCCCGGTCTGATCGAAGGCGCGCATGAAGGCGTCGGCCTCGGCGACCGTTTCCTCGGCCATGTCGAGCGCACGCGCGTCCTCCTCCACCTCGTCTCCGGACAGGAAGAGGATGTGGCCAAGGCCTACAAGACCGTGAAGCACGAGCTGCAGGCCTATGGCGGCGAACTGACGGACAAGGTGGAGATCGTGGCGCTGTCGCAGGTCGATACGCTCGACCCGACCGAGCTGAAGAAGAAGCAGAAAGCTCTGGCAAAGGCCTCGGGCAAGACGCCCTTCCTGCTCTCTGCCATCGTCGGCACCGGCATGACGGAGACGCTGCGCGCCCTGCGCGATATCATCGTCACGGCCCAGACGGCGGGGAGCGACGACTGATGCGCTCAGCCCGCAAGCCGCTTTCGACCTATCGCCGGATCGTCATCAAGATCGGATCGGCCCTGCTGGTCGATCGCGCAAGCGGGCTGAAGACGGCATGGCTTCATGCCATCTGCGCCGATATCGCCGCCCTGAAGGCAAAAGGCGTCGATATCCTTGTGGTCTCCTCCGGCGCCATTGCGCTCGGCCGCTCCGTGCTGAAGCTGCCGGGCGGCGCCCTGAAGCTGGAGGAGAGCCAGGCGGCGGCGGCCGTCGGGCAGATCGCGCTGGCACGTGCCTGGTCGGAAAGCCTGTCGCAGGATGCCATCATTGCCGGACAGGTGTTGCTAACGCTCGGCGATACGGAAGAGCGGCGCCGCTACCTTAATGCGCGCGCGACGATGACGCAGCTTCTGAAGATGGGCGCCATTCCCATCATCAACGAGAACGACACAGTCGCGACCAGCGAGATCCGCTATGGCGACAATGACCGGCTGGCCGCGCGCGTGGCCACCATGATCGGTGCCGATCTCCTGATTCTCCTCTCCGATATCGACGGCCTCTACACGGCGCCGCCGCATCTCGATCCGCAGGCCCAATTCCTTGAGACGATCCCGTCCATCACGCCCGAGATCGAGGCGATGGCCGGCGGGGCCGCATCGGAACTGTCGCGTGGCGGCATGCGCACCAAGATCGACGCTGGCAAGATGGCGACGGGCGCCGGTTGCGCCATGATCATCGCCTCCGGCAAGGTCGATCACCCCTTGAGCGCGCTCGGCGACGGCGCCCGCTCCTCGTGGTTTGCGCCCTCCACCACGCCGGTGACCGCGCGCAAGACCTGGATTGCAGGGCAATTGCTGCCCTCCGGCAGCCTCGCCATCGATGCGGGGGCGGAAACCGCGCTGCGCTCCGGCAAGAGCCTGCTGCCGGCCGGCGTGCGCGACGTCACCGGCTCCTTCAGCCGTGGCGATACGATCGCAATCCTGAGTGCGAACGGGCGCGAGATCGCCCGTGGCCTTGCCGGCTACGATGCTGACGAAACGCGGCAGATCGTGGGACGAAAATCGGGAGAGATCGCAGCGATTCTCGGCTATGCCGGGCGCGCCGCCATGGTGCATCGCGACGATCTGGTCATGACCGGTGCGACGCAGCAGCCCATGACTGAGGATACGGAGAGGAGGGACATCCATGCTTGACGATCCCCGCAAGCGCGAAATTCAGGACCTGATGGCGACCATTGGCCGGCAGGCAAAGGCGTCGGCCCGTCCGCTCGCCACGGCGTCGCCGGAACAGAAGACCGCGGCCCTCCTGGCCATGGCCGATGCGATCCTGCGGCGGACCGCCGAGATCCTTGCCGCCAACGTGCTGGATCTGGAAAACGCCCGGGAAACCGGCGTTGCCGCCTCCTTCATCGACCGGCTGACGCTCAGCGAAGCGCGGATTGCGGACATGGCGAGCGCCATCCGCGATATCGCCGCTTTGCCGGACCCGGTCGGCGACGTCATCGCCGAATGGGACCGGCCGAACGGCCTGCGCATCCAGCGCGTCCGCACGCCGCTCGGTGTCATCGGCGTCATCTACGAAAGCCGGCCGAACGTGACAGCGGATGCCGGTGCGCTGTGCCTCAAGGCCGGCAATCCGGTGATCCTGCGCGGCGGTTCCGACAGTCTCCATTCCTCGCAGGCGATCCATGCCTGCCTGCTCGAAGGTCTGGCCGAAGCCGGCCTTCCCGAACATGCCATTCAGATGGTTCCGGTTGCCGATCGCGCGGCCGTGGGCGCCATGCTGACCGGCCTGAACGGCACGATCGACGTCATCGTGCCCCGCGGCGGCAAGAGCCTTGTTGCCCGGGTGCAGAACGAGGCCCGCGTGCCCGTGTTTGCGCATCTCGAAGGCCTCTGCCATGTCTATGTCGATGCCTCGGCCGATCTGGACATGGCGCGCGCCATCATCGTCAACGCCAAGATGCGCCGCACCGGCGTTTGCGGCTCGGCGGAAACGCTGCTGATCGACAAGGCCGGCGCCGCGCGCTTCGTCGAGCCATTGATTGCAGCCTTGAAGGCCGCCGGATGCGAGGTGCGCGGCGACGAAACGGTTCGTGCCATCGTCCCCGGCCTCATCGCTGCCACGGAAGAGGACTGGGCGACCGAATATCTCGACGCGATCATCGCCGTGCGGATGGTCGACGGCATTTCCGGAGCGATCGAGCATATCGGCCTCTGGTCGTCCTCCCATACGGAAGCCGTCATCGCCGAGGATCCCGACGTCGTTGGCCGCTTCTTCACCGAGATCGATAGCGCCATTCTCCTGCACAATGCCTCGACGCAGTTTGCCGATGGCGGCGAGTTCGGCATGGGCGGCGAGATCGGCATCTCCACCGGCAAGATGCATGCGCGCGGGCCTGTGGGCGTCGAGCAGCTGACCTCCTTCCAGTATCGCGTGCACGGCACCGGCCAGGTTCGGCCCTAGGTGACGCGAAACGAAGCCGTCGCCGACCGCTATCTCCGGATGCCGCATGTCGAGCCGGGCATGACGGTCGGCCTGTTCGGCGGCTCGTTCAATCCGCCGCATGACGGGCATGTGCTGGTGGCCGACATCGCCCTGCGCCGCCTGCGGCTCGACCAGCTCTGGTGGATGGTGACGCCGGGCAACCCCCTGAAGAGCCGGCGCGAACTGGCGCCGCTTGCCGATCGCATCGCGCTCAGCGAGGCGATCACGGAAAACCCGCGCATCAAGGTGACCGCCTTCGAGCAATCGCTCGGGCAGAGCTACACGGCGCGCACACTGGAAAAGATTCGCGCGCGCAACCCGGCCATTCATTTCGTCTGGGTCATGGGTGCCGACAACCTGAAAACGTTCGACCGTTGGCAGCGCTGGCAGGAGATCGCCCGTAGCGTGCCCATCGCCATCGTCGATCGCCCGGGCGCCACGCTGGCCTATCTCTCCTCGAAGATGGCGCAGACCTTCGACTATGCCCGTGTGGACGAGGAGGATGCCGCTCTTCTCGCGCGTAGACCCGCACCGGCCTGGACGTTCCTCCACGGTCCGCGCTCGCGTTTAAGTTCCACGGCGTTGCGGGCGGGCAAGCCTGTGCGAGGCTGACGATCTTTTTGGCGGCGTCTTGAAACCTTAAGGCTTTGATGACTACATTTATACAGGCGACTGTCCGACAAGCAGTTGCCCGGCATGAGATGTGCCGAACGTGCATGTTCTGGTCATTGGGAAAGGAAAAACTCTGACAACAGTACACGCCAAGGGAAATGTCACCCGCATCTTCCCGAAAAGCACGGAACGTGGCGACGATGCCGCCGACCGGGCGCTTCAACTGGTTCTCGCAAGCCTCGAGGACTCAAAGGCAGAAGATATTGTCACGATCAACATTGCCGGGAAATCGGCGCTGGGCGACTACATGGTTGTGGTCTCCGGGCGATCGAGCCGCCATGTTGCCGCGATCTCCGACCACCTGATGTCCGACCTGAAGGACGAAGGCCTGGGCTCTCCCCGGGTCGAAGGCCTCGAGACGGCAGACTGGGTGCTGATCGACGCCGGCGATATCATCATCCATGTGTTCCGTCCTGAAATCCGCGAATTCTACAATATCGAGCGGATGTGGGCGGCCCCCGAGATGGATGACGGCACGCGCCACTGACCCTTTGATATCAGGCGTTCGGCGACACCTCCCAAGGGTTCGTCGAAGGCTGTACCTTGCGCGGCTTTAATGACGCGGCGTCGCTGCGGATCGTCCGGCCGAATGCCGACGGACGACGTCGGTCGAAATCACAGCTGCGCCGGAGGCCAGAGGGTTGAAAATCGGACTTTTTGCTGTCGGGCGCCTGAAAGCCGGCCCGGAGAAGGATCTTGCGGCGCGTTATCTCGACCGCTTCGCCAAGGCTGGCCCCGCTATCGGCCTCGAAGCCGGGCGGATGACGGAAATCGCCGAAAGCCGCGCTTCGTCCAGCGACACCCGCAAGCGCGAAGAGGGAGCCCAGCTTCTGAAGTCGCTCCCCGACGCGGGTCTTCTCATCCTCTTGGACGAACGCGGCAAACACTTGGAATCACCGGATTTCGCCAACCTCATTGGCGGCTTTCGCGACCAAGGCAAACGCGAGATGACCATCGCGATCGGCGGCGCCGATGGTCTCGACCCCGACCTGCACGCCCGCGCGGACGCCGTGATCTGCCTCGGCCGTATGACATGGCCGCATCAGCTCGTGCGCATCCTGATTGCCGAGCAGCTCTACCGCACTGTGACCATCCTCTCCGGCCATCCCTATCATCGTGTCTGATCTCTCGCAGGCACCATCAACCTTGCGTCATCAGGCAGACAGGCCACGCGCCTGCCGCAATTGTGACAAAAGGCTTGGGCCTTCACTTCACGCGCAAGCTTCGGGCAAGGCGGACGACGGCAGATGGCGGGATGACCAAAAGGGGGCAGACCAGACGCGGGAAAGCCGGGGCAGGCGACCGGACGATGCCGCATGGCCGCAGCTTCCGTCACATTCTCCTGATGTCCACGATTCTCGCCGCCTCAGCCCCCCTGGGTATGCCTGCTCATGCGCAGGAAGCCGAGCGTGGCGATCGCCCCGCTGCTGCTGCCGCCGCACCGGAAGATCCCGCGGCCGCGCTTTCCCAGCGGCGCAACAATACCCGCATCGAACTCGAAGCCCTGTCGAAGACGATAGGCGTCTCGCAGGAGCGGGCGCTGGCGCTTCAATCCGAGATCGCCGACATTGAAAAGACCAATGAATCCCTGCGGCAGGCTTTGGTTGATTCCGCAGGCAAGCGTCAGGCGCTCGAACAGCAGATCGCCGATGGCGAGACGAAGCTGACCGATCTGCGCGTTCGCGAGGACACCGTGCACCAGTCGCTGAAGGCGCGGCGCGGCGTGCTGGCGGAAGTTCTCGCCGCCCTCCAGCGCATGGGCCGCAACCCGCCGCCCGCCCTGCTCGTCACGCCGGAAGATGCGCTCGGCTCCGTTCGTAGCGCCATCCTGCTCGGTGCCGTCGTGCCCGGCATCCGCCACGAGACGGAAAACCTTGCCGCCGACCTCCAGGCTCTGGCAGGCCTGCGCACCGAGATCGTCAATCAGAAGCAGGCACTCGGCAACGACATGACCGCACGGCTCGAGGAAGAGCGGCGGATGAACATGCTGGTGGCCGAGAAGGAAAAGCTGAAAGACCGCAACGCCACCGAGCTTGCTGCGGAACGGCGCAAGGCCGAACAGCTGGCCTCGCAGGCAACGAGCTTGCAAGGCCTGATCGGCTCGCTCGAGACCGAGATCGGCTCCGTGAGGGCTGCCGCCGAGGCAGCACGCGCGGAAGAGGAAGCCCGTGCGCGCCTGTCGGAGTCCGAACGCGAGGCCGCGCGCGCGCTGGCACGCAACGCGGTGCCCGACAAAAACCGCATTGCCCCCGCATATGAATTTTCCGAGTTGCAGAAGAAACTCGCCTTTCCCGTCGCTGGCTCCGTCCTGCGCCGCTACGGCGAAGACGACGGCACCGGGCATTCCTCGCAAGGCATGATGCTGCGCACCGAAGCCGGCGCGCTGGTCACGGCGCCGGCGGACGGATGGGTCATGTTCGCAGGCGCATTCCGCAGCTACGGACAGATGATCATCCTCAACCCGGGCGACGGCTATCTTGTTGTTTTGTCTGGGATGGAGACGGTCGCCGTCCAGCCGGGCCAGTTCGTCGTCGCGGGCGAACCGCTTGGCCAGATGGGGGCGAAAAGAGTGGCGAGTGCTGCGGCTTTGGCGCTGGAAACAGATCGACCAACGCTTTACATTGAATTCAGAAAAGACGGTAAACCGGTTGATTCTCGACCCTGGTGGACCGCCTCAGATACCGGAAAGGGTCGAAATGATTCGTAGGGCTTCACTAGTTCTGGTCGGGGCGTTGATGGGCGCGACGGCGATGAGCGTCGTCTACTCCGCAGTCGTTCCGGCCGTTGCGGCCAATCCGTCCACCTATCGCGAACTGTCGATCTTCGGCGATGTCTTCGAGCGCGTCCGCGCCCAGTACGTCACGCCGCCGCAGGACGACAAGCTGATCGAGAATGCCATCAACGGCATGCTCTCCTCCCTCGATCCGCATTCGAGCTACATGAATGCGACCGACGCGGAAGACATGCGCACCCAGACCAAGGGTGAATTCGGCGGTCTCGGCATCGAAGTCACGATGGAAGACGAGCTGGTCAAGGTGACGAGCCCGATCGACGACACGCCCGCCGCCAAGGCCGGCGTTCTCGCCGGTGACTTCATTTCCAAGATCGATGGCCAGGACGTTCGCGGCCTGAAGCTTGAGGAAGCCGTCGACAAGATGCGCGGCGCCGTCGGCAAGCCGATCAAGCTGACCATCCTGCGCAAGGGCGCCGACAAGCCGATCGAACTGACGATCGTGCGCGACGTCATCGCGGTACGGGCCGTCAAGTCGCGCGTCGAAGGCGATGTGGGCTATGTCCGCGTCATCTCCTTCACGGAAAAGACCTATGACGACCTGAAGAACGCGATCGAGAAGATCAAGAAGGACGTGCCGGCCGACAAGCTGAAGGGCTACGTGCTCGACCTGCGCCTCAACCCGGGTGGCCTGCTCGACCAGGCGATCAACGTCTCCGACGCCTTCCTGGAACGCGGCGAAGTCGTTTCCACCCGCGGCCGTAACGCCGACGAGACCCGCCGTTTCAACGCGACGCCGGGCGACCTGACGGACGGCAAGCCGGTCATCGTGCTCGTCAATGGCGGCTCGGCTTCGGCATCGGAAATCGTCGCCGGCGCCCTGCAGGACCTGAAGCGTGCCACCGTTCTCGGCACGCGATCCTTCGGCAAGGGCTCCGTTCAGACGATCATCCCGCTCGGCGAAGCCGGTGCGCTCCGCCTGACGACGGCGCTTTATTACACGCCGTCGGGCAAGTCGATCCAGGGCACGGGCATCTCGCCGGACATCAAGGTCGATCAGCCGCTGCCGCCGGAACTTCTCGGCAAGGTCGAGAACACCAGCGAATCCAGCCTGCGCGGCCACATCCAGGGCCAGAACGAGACGCAGGAGGGCTCCGGCTCCGTCGCCTACGTTCCGCCGGAACCCAAGGACGACATCCAGCTGAACTATGCGCTGGACCTGCTGCGCGGCAAGAAGAGCGACCCTAGCTTCCCGGCCAACCCGCAGAAGGCCGAACTCGCTCCGTAAGGGTCGAGGGACCATCGCTATCGCTTCAAACGCCGTCCGGTCCCCCGGGCGGCGTTTTTGCGTGTAAGGCGTCGGTGACGCGCAAGCTTCGGCCGGTAACAAGGTCGGCAGAGCCGATAGCAGATGACTGTGTTACCACGGGCTCGCCCGGCCGAATCGCTTGAGGGCACGGCTGAAGACATCGCTGTGATATTCCGGTTGGGAATGGGCCAGCTACCAGTGCAGGACGACTTTGGGGACGGATCTCAACGCACCGCTTGGCCAGAACAGGCGACCGGCAAAGACGAAGACGCCGCTCCGCAAGGGGCAGGCGGCGCTTGGTCTCTTCGCGGCAGCCATAGCCGGCGTAACCGTCTTCGCGCTGATGTCGCCCACGGGTCTTCTTCCTCCAAAGCCTGACGTCGCCGTCGCGCCGGCCGGCGAAAAGCCCGAAGACAAGACACAAGACGCGGCGAAAGCGACAGCCCAGCCGACCCGCGAAACATCGTCGTCGGGCGCGACAGTCAACCGGACGCTCCTCAACGACGGCAATGTGGTGACGACCTATTCGCCCGGCAAGCGTGGCAAGGACGGTCCCGCCATCATCGAGGTCGGCCCGGTGCGAGGCCAGGATCCGCGCATGGCGGCACAGCCGAACGACCTCCTGCTGGAGGACGCGCCCGAGGGCCGCCTGCCGGTCGTCGGACCGGATGGGCTGCGGCCGATGGATCAGTATGCAAGGCCCTGGTCGGGCGCGCGGGGCACGCGGATCGCGCTTGTCGTCGGCGGCCTGGGAATGAGCCAGACGGGGACGCAGAACGCCATCCGCACGCTTCCCCCCGCCACCACCCTCGCCTTCGCCGCCTCGGGCAACAGCCTCCAGCGCTGGATGCAGGAAGCGCGGCGGACGGGTCACGAGATCCTGCTGCAGGTGCCGTTCGAACCTTTCGACTACCCCGCGAACAATCCCGGGCCACAGACCCTGCTGGTGGGAGATAGCGCCAAGCAGAACCTGGCGCAGCTGCGCGACGCGCTCGGCAAGATCACCAACTATACCGGCATCATGAACTTCCTCGGCGGCCGTTTCCTGTCCGACGCCGGCGCCCTCGAGCCCGTGATGCGCGATCTCGGACGCCGCGGGCTGCTGTTCCTCGATGACGGCACCTCGGCACAATCACTGACATCGACGCTCGGCGACGCGCTGGACGTGCCCTATGCTTTCGGCGACGTTGTGGTGGATACGCAGCTCGACCGCACCGCCATTCTGCGCAAGCTCGACGATCTCGAGCGGATCGCCCGGCGCAACGGCACGGCGATTGGCACGGCGTCCGCCTTCGACGAAAGCGTCTCGGCCATTGCGCAATGGATGGAAGAGGCAGAGAAGCGCGGCATCGAATTCGTCAGCGTCTCCGCGCTGGTGAAGGACACGAAGCGAAACTGAACCGATCCCCCTTGTGCGCGCTGCAGGACAGCCGCCACACGTCTTGAGGACACCCGATGAGCAAGACCGGCAAGAACCCTCCCCTTCGCGCTGAAGACCTCCCCTACCGGCCCTGCGTCGGCATCATGGTGCTGAATAGCGACGGCCTTGTCTGGGCCGGGCGCCGCATCCCGCTCGGGAATTCGGAATATGACGGGTCGGGCCAGCTCTGGCAGATGCCGCAGGGCGGCATCGACAAGGGCGAGGACCCGCTGGAGGCGGCAAAGCGGGAGCTTTACGAGGAAACGGGCATGCGCAGCGTGTCGCTGCTGATGGAAGCGCCCGATTGGATCAACTACGATCTGCCGGCCCATCTGATCGGCATCGGGCTGAAGGGCAAGTTTCGCGGGCAGACCCAGCGCTGGTTCGCGTTCCGCTTCGAAGGCGATGACAGCGAGATTGCCATCAACCCGCCGCCGGGCGGGCACGAACCGGAATTCGAGGAATGGGCGTGGAAGCCGATGACCGACCTTCCCGGTCTTATCGTGTCCTTCAAGCGGGAGGTCTACGACACCGTGGTCGCCACCTTCGCACATCTGGCAACGGAAACGGCCCGCAAGGGCTGAACGCGCCAGAATAGCGGCTGATACTGGATCGTGTCGGCTTGGATGATACGAAAAAAGGATGCGGCGAGAATACCGCCGCATCCGATCAAAGCCTGTATCAGGCGTCTTCGCTGCCGACTTCGGCCTTGTCGGCGGAGGTCGCGTTCAGCTGGCCGTACTTCTCGGCGCCGATCGAATTGAACAGCTGCAGCTGGGTTTCGAGGAAGTCGATATGGCCTTCCTCATCGATCAGCAGCTGTTCGAACAGCTTCATGGAAACGTAGTCGCCGGCCGCGTGACAGATGTCGCGCGATTCCTTGTAGGAACTGCGGGCGTCGTATTCGCCGGCGAGATCCGCTTCGAGGACTTCCTTGACGTTCTGCCCAATGCGCAGCGCACCGACGGTCTGCAGGTTGGGATGACCGTCGAGGAAGATGATGCGCGCGATAATCTTGTCGGCGTGATGCATTTCCTCGATGGATTCGGCCCGTTCCTTCTTGGCCAGGAGCGTATAGCCCCAATCCTCGAGCAGCCGGAAGTGCAGCCAGTACTGGTTGACCGCTCCGAGTTCGAGATAGAGTGCTTCGTTAAGCCGCTCTATGACCCTTATGTCGCCTTTCAAGATCCGCTCTCCTGTTTTCTTCATGGAAATTTTTGAGACGGGTCATGAAATCAAATATTTGGTCATCCGTCGAGTGCCGCAGGGCATGATAGCGCTCGGTGGTCCGGATAATCAGGTCAACGACATTGGGGAAACAGCCACAGCAGCGGCCACGCTTGGCCATGGCATGATACACCTTAGCAGGCACGATCAGCTGCCAACAGTCCTCATCGAGAAGGGCGGTGATCGTGTCCTCGATCTCCTTTTCGGAGATGAAATTGCAACTGCAAACCAGCATGGCGTCTTGCCTGTTTTCGCATCCTCGCTGAGGCCAGCAGTAAACAAACAAGATAATTCGTGTCAAGAAAAAACCCCGTGAGGGGAGCCGGTCTAGTTTAGAACAATTCCAAAGAGATAGAGAAAGAGAAACCGAAGCCGGATATCCGCCCATGGGCGGACGCTGACGGCGGGAGGTCGATGCGATCCCTTATCTACGCGAACAGGCGGGCAAGGAAAAAGTCGATCTCGGAGACTTTGCGCAAGCGTTCCTGCCCGGACGCGGGCAACCCATCAAAATGACATCAGCAGCACCTTGCCGACGGGAATATTTTCAGAAGATTCCGGGCGTCTCGAAAGAGGTTTCCGGCCACTTTGGATAGGACGAACGACGACATGCGCGCCGTCTAAAATAAATATGTGGACGCGCGTTTTTTCTCGCCGGAGCACCTCTAAAAATAGGTCTCAGTGAAAATTCCGGCCCTTCGGCATGACCTGCGCCGTTTTCATCAGGCCGGATTTGATTCGCGCCTCGCGGCGCGCGCGCTCCCGCTGGGCCTGATCCACCGCATTGCCCTTCTGCCGCTCGTCGACGGTCGCACGCAGCACCTCGTCCGCCCGTTCATTGACGGCAAAGCGCCGGGCCTCGCCCTTCAGGAGCCCCAGAGCCTCGGTCATGTCCTCCAGGATCTCGGCAACGACGTGGATGACGCCGTTCTGGCTTTGCAGGCGGCCGGTGACCTTGACCAGCCTTGCCCCCATGACGACGGCGCGGAACGTCTCGAAGACGGCCTTCCAGACGATGATGTTGGCAACGCCCGTCTCATCCTCCAGCGTCATGAAGATCACGCCCTTGGCGGACCCCGGCCGCTGCCGCACGAGAACGAGGCCGGCCACCGTGACGCGTCGCCCGGGACGCAGTCCCGACAGCCCACGGCTCGCCACCACACCATCCCGCGCAAAGGCCTCCCGCATGAAGGAGACTGGATGGGCCTTCAGCGACAGGGACAGCGCCCTGTAATCGTTGACCACCTCTTCACCGGCCGGCATGGTCGGCAGGCGCATGGCCGGGTCCGTCCGGAGGTCCGCCTCTCCCGCTGCGGCAAAGAGCGGCAGGCGCTCGGCCGGTGCCCGCTCGTCGAGCGCCTTGATCGCCCAGAGCGCCCGGCGGCGATCGAGCCCGATCGAACCAAAGGCATCCGCGTCCGCCAGCCGCTCCAGCACGCTGCGCGCCAGCCCGGATCGCAGCCAAAGATCATAGATCGAGACATAGCCCTCGCCACGGACTGCAGCGAGCTGCTTCATGTCGTCTTCCCGCAGGCCCTTCACAAGGCGAAAGCCGAGGCGGACGCCATATTTCGTGCGGATGACGTCGCGCATGTCGCGATGCCGCGGATCGATCGCCCGCCGGTCGAAGGCGCTTCGTACCCCGCCATCCACATCGCCCTGCCCGTCGCCCTCAAGAATCGTTTCCCAGTCGGAGCGGTTGATATCGACGGCCCGCACCTGCACTCCGTGCTCGCGGGCGTCGCGCACCAGCTGCGCCGGGGCATAGAAACCCATGGGCTGGGCATTGAGGAGCGCCGCGCAGAAAACGTCGGGATAGAAGGTCTTGAACCAGCAGGAGGCATAGACAAGCAGGGCGAACGAGGCCGCATGGCTCTCGGGAAAGCCGTACTCGCCGAAACCCTTGATCTGGTTGAAGCAGCGGACGGCGAAATCGCGGCTGTATTTGTTGGCGACCATGCCCTCGATCATCTTGGTCTCGAAATTCGCGACCAGACCCGACCGCCGGAAGGTGGCCATGGCGCGGCGCAGCTGGTCGGCCTCGGCCGCCGAAAACCGCGCGGCCGTCATGGCGATCTGCATGGCCTGCTCCTGGAACAGAGGCACGCCCAGCGTCCGCTGCAGCACCGCCTCCAGCTCCAGACTTTCATAGGGGATCGCCTCTCCCCGCAGCCGGGCCTCCCGGCGCTTGAGATAAGGATGCACCATATCACCCTGGATCGGGCCCGGCCGCACGATGGCGACCTCGATGACAAGATCGTAGAATTCCCGGGGTCGGAGCCGCGGCAGCATGCTCATCTGCGCCCGGCTCTCGATCTGGAAAACCCCCACCGTATCGGCCCGGCAGATCATGTCGTAGACCGGATTGTCGTTGTTACCATAGTCGAGCTCGGTGTCGTAGACCTGCGAGAGCAGCATCTGCTTGCCGTAATGAGTCTCCAGCATGCGAAACGCCTTGGCGAGACAGGTGAGCATGCCAAGTGCCAGCACGTCGACCTTGAGAATCTTCAGCGTATCCAGATCGTCCTTATTCCACTCGATCATGTAGCGGCCGGGCATGGCCGTCGGCATGATCGGCACCACCTCGTCCAGCCGGTCCTTCGTGATGACGAAGCCGCCGACATGCTGGGAGAGATGCCGCGGCATGTCCATCAGCCGCCCGGCATAGGTGAACATGCGCATCACGGTCGGGTCGGTGAGATCGAGCCCGGCGGCCTTTGCCTGCTCGTCGGTAAACGACGACGTCCACCAGCCCCAGATGGAAGCGGCAAGCGCCGTCTGCACGTCCTCGGAAAAGCCGAACACCTTGGCCACCTCGCGCCCGGCCGAGCGCGCCCGATAGCTGATGGCCGCCGCCGCGATGCCGGCATGCTCCCTGGTATAGGTATCGTAGATGAACTTGATCACCTCATCGCGCCGGGCATGCTCGAAATCGATGTCGATATCCGGCGGCTCGTCGCGATCCATCGACAGGAAGCGATCGAAGAGAAGGGTGAACTTGACCGGATCGACCTCCGTCACGTGCAGGCAGTAGCAGACGGACGAGTTCGCCGCGGACCCCCGGCCCTGACAGAGGATGCCTTCGTCTCGCGCAAAGGCCACCAGCCGGTGGACGGTCAGAAAATAGGGCTCGTACTGCTTCTTATGGATCAGATCGAGCTCGTAGGCGATCTTCGTCTCCACGGCCTGCGGCACGCCATGCGGATATCGCCGCGCAGCCCCTTCCCGCACCAGCCGTTCGAGCGTCTGTGCCGACGTCTCGCCCGGACCGGCTTCATCGGGATAATTGTGCTTCAACTCGTCGAGCGTGAAATCGAGCGTCCGGAAGAATCGTTCGGTATTGGCAACCGCTTGCGGGTAGCGGCGGAAGATGCGGACCATCTCGCCCGGCGCCTTGAGGAAGCGCTCGGCATTGGCCTGCAGCCGGAAGCCTGCCTCTACAATCGTCACATGCTCGCGAATGGCCGTCATGACATCGGCAAGCGGGCGGCTGTCGGGGGAATGGTAGAGCACGTCGTTCGTGGCGATGAGACGCACGCCCGTGCTGTCGGCAAGGGCTGCGAGAGCTGCGAAATCCTGCGCATCGAACCCGTCATAGCGCGGTGTCATGCCGAGGAAGAGCCGGCCCTTCATGAGAGGCTGTAGCGACCGAAGGGTATTGCCGAGCGTCTTCCAGGCACGGACCTCCTTCCCGTCAAGGCCATCGTCCATGCCTGCGTCGGATGGCACTGCATGAGGTCCATCCAATGCTTCCTCCTGTCGATCGGCCCCCAGTCGGTCGGCCTGAACGCTTTCATGCACGTTCTCATGGGTGCAGCGCTTCATCACGATCACTTGCAGGTGTTCCTGCCATGTCAGGAGATCGGAGAGGAAAAGGGTGCAGGTGCCCTTGTGCTCAGCACGCAGGTTGCCGGCGCTCAACAGGCGGCAGAGATGTGCCCATCCCTGCCGGTTGCGCGGATAGGCCAGCATGTCGGGCGAACCATCGGCAAAGACGAGGCGTGCACCGGGCTGGAAAGGAAATTTTTCCTCTCGCGCCTCTGCATGAACCCGGACGACGCCGGACAGCGTGTTGCGATCGGTGATCCCCAGGCCCCTGAGACCGATCCGCTTGGCCGTGACCACCATCTCCTTGGCGCCCGAGGCGCCGCGCAGGAAGGAGAAATTTGTACAGGCGCCCAGCTCAAAAAAGGTCGGCGGCTGGGCTTTGGGTGGCTCGCTACCTGGCTCTACCGAACCTCTGCCGGATTCATGGCCGGTCATGCGAAAATACCGTGCATGAACCAGTCGGGATGCATCCGCTCGCGCTGGAAGAGGCCGTTGCGGAACATCCAGAAACGGCGCCCCGTCTCGTCCTCGATGCGGAAGTAGTCGCGCGTCGGCGCATCCTCGCCGTCGATCCACCACTCCGCGGCAATGCGCTCCGGGCCTTCCGCCCGGGCGACCCTGTAGGCTGTGCGCCGCCAGAAGAACCGCTCCGGCGCGCCGTCGGGAACATCGGCAGCGGGAACCTCCACCCGTTCGGGGTGGGTCAGAAGGCGCAGGGGTCGCACGGGCATGACCGGCCATTCCTCTGCCTGCAAGGTTTTCCTGGCCGGAAGGACGGCATCGCCCGCCGGCTGCAGGCTCGCCGCCCGTTCGGGGATATGGCTTGCGGCGAGAACCGCGATGGAGAGCACCTCGTCCCCGAAACGGGCGATGACGCGATCGGTGAAGTCGGCAAGCGCCCGGCTCTGGTCCGGCCTTCCGGAAAAATCGTCCTGGACGGATTTGATCGGCTCGACTTTCAGGACGCAGAGCCGCAGGATCTCGAAACCGAAACCGGCATCCAGATCGTCATGCACAGCGGCAAGCCGCTCCTTGTAGAGCGCCGCGATGCGCTGCGGATCCCGCAACGGGGACGATGTGCCTGCGAGCAGCCGGAACACTTTGCCATCGACCCGAAAGAGCAGCAGCTCGAACTGGCGCCCGCCCTCTCCCCGCTCCTCCAGCGTGGTCTTGAGGCCCGCGGCAAGCTGCAGCGCAAGCCCGAGAATATCGTCTTCGCCTGAAACCGGCGAGATCAGCCGGCGCTCGACCGAAAGCTCGGCCACCGGGCGGCGTGGCGACAACGGCTCATCGTCATGCCCGAGTGCCTGGTCGAGCCGGAGGAAGACGAGCGGGCCGAAGCGGCGCGCGAGCGCTGCCCGAGGTGCCTCCATGAGATCGGCGACATGGGTCAGCCCCAGCCGGATCAGTGTGTCCGTCAAGGTCTCCGGCAGCCGAAGCGCCGTCACCGGCAGGGGGCCGAGCGCTGCGGCCTCCTCTCCCGCCTCGATCACGCTATCGTCAGACAATCGCGCAGTGGAAAATCGTGCAAGAGCCCAGGCGAGGCCGGGAGATGCGGCAATCGCCCCGCGCGCCTCGACGCCGAGCTGGAAAAGGCGCGACAGGACATCGTCGAGCAGCGCCTTTTCCCCGCCATGCAGATGCGTGCAGCCGGTAATGTCGAGCGCCAGACCATCGGCACCGGCATAAGCGACCAGCGGCGTATAGCGATCGCACCAGTCGGCGAGAGCCGACAGAAAGGCCTGATCGGCAGTAGGATCGGCCGGCAGCACGTCGAGCTGCGGATGCATGGCGCGGGCTTCGGCCACGCCCTGCCCCCGCTTCAGTCGTAGGCGATCGGCCACGCTGTCGAGCGCCACGATCCGCATGGCATTTTCGACCTTGTCGGAGAACACCACCGGCGGGTGATCAGGACGCCCGCTTGAAAGCCATGACGCGCCCCAGCGCCGGCGCGCCACCCGGTCGGCCGACAGATGCGGAAAGGACAGTGAAAGGATCCGCTGCGTTTGCCGGAAGAGGGACGGCGACGGGGTCGAGAGGATGGAACCGGCGCGCATGGGAACTCCATTCAAGGTAGGCATCGACAGGGGAAAAGGCCCGTGTCTTCTCGGCAATGACGTGAAAGGCGGGATGCCCGATGCCGGTCGTGAGCATCGTGCCATCGGGCAGCATGAACGGGGCTGCGGGCGCGGGACGCACGAGAAGACGCAGGTGCGCGCTGCTCGCCTCCTCCTCGCCCGCCTGCCGCAGGAGAAAGACCGGAACGCCGCTACCCAGCGACCGCAATTGCAGCCGCCGGCTTTCGGCAAGCCCGAGACGCGCCGGATTGCCGCGGATCTCCAGAATGACGGCGGAAAACACGGAAAAGCCGAGTGCCGCTTCGGCAATCCACAACGCCTGCTGCAGATTGCGAGGCCGGGAGAAGAGGGCGGCACGCAGATCGATCCCGAGAAGCGACAGGCCGACACCATAAGGCTCGCCCGCCTCCTGTCCTGCCATCGTCTCGGAGATCCAGAGGATCGGCCCGAGCTCGCCCCGCGCCTTGCGTCGTGCTTGGCAGAGCGCGGCAAGTCCCAGCGTAAACCCCGTGGCGGCACCGGCATCACGCGTTTCCGCCACACGGATCTCGCTTAATCCCTTGAGCGGCAGTCCGCCGGACATAGCATGATCGAGCGTGGGAACGCCGAGCGGCAGAACGTCAGCCTGCCGGGTGACGTCCTGCCCAGTGACGTCCGGCATGGGCAGAGACCGTCCGGACGCCGAAAATCCCGCCCGTTCGCCCTCCGTCTCCCATCTGGAAAGACAGGAACCGGATGGCCTGTCTCGTTCCAGTCGGGCAATGGCATCGCGCAGGGCGAGCACCGTCTCCCGCGGCACAGCGTTTTCAGCCATGGCAGTCAGCTCCTATCCGTTCTTGATATGTTCTTATAGATTCCAGAGCTTCAAAAAAGAGTCAACGCAGTTGGGAAAAGATTCCGCAGATTCTGCACAATTGCCTTACCAAACGAATTGCTTCTCGAAATGAACCGGAAAATGGCTATATAAAAAGGACAAGGAGTATCCATGGCCCGGATTGACCAAAGCGACGATTGGCGGGAACGCCATGCGCCGACCATCAGCACGTTCGAATCCCTGACACTGGAGGCCTATGGGCATCTTCCCGAGGAATTCCGGCTGCTGGCCACAGACCTCATCATCGTGATCGAGGATTTTCCGGATGACGACGTGTTCGAGGACATGGCACTGGAAACGCCATTTGACCTGTTGGGCCTGTTCGAAGGTCGCGGCATCGGCGAGCGGTTCACCATGGAAACCGGCACGATGCCGAACCGGATCACGCTTTATCGCCGACCGATCCTCGATTACTGGGCCGAAAACGACGAAACGCTGGGCGATATCATCACCCATGTGCTGATCCACGAGATCGGCCATCATTTTGGCCTGTCGGATGACGACATGGAGCGCATCGAGGAAAGCGTGGAGCATGTCGGCGGATAGGAGCCTGCCAGGGCAGGCACCTATCCGCCGCACGAAATTCACGACCTGGCTTTCGCCTACTGCTCCGACAGCTTCATCTCCGGCACGTAGTCCTTGCCCTCGACATCCTTCACCACGGCCTGGCCACACTGCATGACTTGGCTATCGGCATTGAAGGTGTATGTCGGCGAGCCGTGGAGATCCCAGCCCTTGTTGAGGGCGGCCGTTACCTTGTGGCAGAAGCTGGCATCGTCGGGGCCGGTGAGAAAACGGTAGAGTTTCATAGCTGCGTTCCTTTGTTTCGGATGGCCTCGACCTTTGCAAGACAGGCGATCGCCTGTTCGAGATGCAGGGCCTCGACCATTTTTCCCTTGTGGACGATGACCGACCTGCCCGCATTGTCGGGGTGAGCGAAGGCCGCGACGATCTCCAGCGCCTCCGCCTCGTCCTGCACCGTTGGACCGAAGGCGGCATTGGCCGGTGCGATCTGCTGCGGATGGATCAGCATCTTGCCGTCAAAACCCATGTCGCGGCCGTCAGCGCATTCCTGTGCGAACCCTTCGGCATCGCCGATATCGTTGAAGACGGCGTCGAGAACGTCGAGCCCGCTACCGCGCCCGGCGAGAAGGATCTGCATGAGCCAGGGCACGAGATAGGCACGCCCGGGGAGAGCCACAACGCCCGTTTCCTTGCGCAGATCGTTGAGGCCGGGAATGAGGCAATCGAGCCGCCCGCCGCGGGTTCGCCCGGTCTCGGCGATCGCGGCCACGTTGAGAACGCCCCGCGGCGTCTCGATCATCGCCCAGAGCCGCAGGTCTTCCAGACCGTCGCCCTCGTCCATCGCTTCGGCAATGTCGAGAATGTCGCGCGGCCCTTCCACCTTGGGTACCAGCACCGCATCGAACCGGCAGGCGGACAGCGCTTCGAGATCCGCTTCGCCGAAACCGGAGGCAAGGCTGTTGATTCGGACGATCCGCTCGATACCGGGCGTGGCCTGTGCCAGATGACGCACCAGCGCTTCGCGTGCACCGGCTTTGCGCTCCGGAAGCACGGCATCCTCCAGATCGTAGATCACTGCATCGGTTGAAAGGCTCGCCACCTTCGCGAGCGCGCGGTCGTTGTCGGCGGGTACGCAGAGCACCGAGCGACGAATGCGGTAGGGATGGCGATCGGACAAGGACATCATGCCATGTTGTGCCTTTCCCGTCCCGTCTTCGCAAGTCTCATGCTTTCAGAGCCTCGCCTATCAGCAACGCACCTGCAGACGGTCATCAAAAAACCGGCCCCGTCTTTCGATGGAGCCGGCTGATATGTCTGGAAAAATACGGGCCTCAGGCGGCCTTGCGATCGTGACGGCCTTCTTCCACTTCCTCGACGATCTTCGCCACGAAGGCATCGAGATCGCCAGGGTTGCGAGAGGTGATGATGCCCTTGTCGGTCACCACGGCCTCGTCCGACCAGAGGCCACCGGCATTGACAACGTCCGTCTTGATCGACTTGAACGACGTAACCTTGCGACCCTTGACCGCGCCGGCCTCGACCAGCAGCCACGGCGCATGGCATATGGCCGCCACGACCTTGCCGGAGGAGACGAATTCGCGAACGATCCGGAGCGCCTCGTCCTCGACGCGCAGCTTGTCGGGATTGATCTGGCCGCCCGGCAGAACCAGCGCATCGAAATCCTCGATCCTGACGTCCTTGGCCTCGAGATCGACGTCGATGCTGTCGCCCCAATCCTTTTCGTCCCAGCTCTTGATGCTGGTCTTGCCGATCGATGCGATCTTCACGGTCGCACCCTGCTTCTGCAAGTCATCATAGGGCACGCGCAGTTCAGACCGCTCGTAGCCGTCCGTTGCGAGAATGAGGATTTTGGATTCCTTGATGGAAGGCATGAGCCTGCTCCTTACTGTCTTTTGATATTTTGCTTCCGATCATCCCGGGGATATCGGAGGCGAATGTCACGACGGGTTCGCCCTGTTAACGAGACGCTCCACCGATCGTTCCCCAAAAACATCCGCATCATTTCCGACCCGGCCCGTCGCTTCATCAGACGATCAACGTCGAAAATGAAACCGTTAACGCACACAACATTGACGCGAACGGCAAAAGAACATATGTAGAACATCATGAAAAAGTCGCTGAAAGAGCGTTTGGCTATCCTCTCGGATGCCGCCAAATACGATGCGTCCTGTGCCTCCAGCGGAACGACGAAACGCAATTCGTCGGCCAGTGGCGGCCTCGGCTCCACGGAGGGATCCGGCATCTGTCATGCCTATGCGCCCGACGGGCGATGCATTTCCCTGCTCAAGATCCTGATGACGAATTTCTGCATCTACGACTGCGCCTATTGCATCAACAGGTCGTCCAGCAATGTCGAGCGCGCACGCTTTTCGGTCGAGGAAGTGGTCTGGCTGACGCTCGAATTCTATCGGCGCAACTATATCGAAGGCCTGTTCCTGTCGTCCGGTATCATCCGCTCGTCCGACCATACGATGGAGGAGATGGTGCGCATTGCGCGCGAGCTGCGCGTCACGCATAATTTCCGCGGCTACATCCATCTGAAATCCATTCCCGAAGCATCCGCTGCGCTGATCGAAGAGGCAGGGCTTTATGCCGACCGCCTGTCGATCAACATCGAACTGCCGACCGATGCAGGCTTGACCCGCTATGCGCCGGAAAAACGGCCTGCCGGCATTCGCAAGTCGATGGGCGACCTCCGCCTGAAGATCGAGGAAATGCGCGACCCGACCCTGCAGACCAAGCGCATACGGCGCTTTGCGCCCGCCGGCCAGAGCACGCAGATGATCGTCGGCGCCGACCAGGCGAACGACAGCGTCATCCTCGGCACCAGCGCCCGGCTTTACGGCAGCTACGGCCTGCGCCGCGTCTATTACTCAGCCTTCAGCCCCATTCCGGATGCCTCGCGCAACCTGCCCCTCGTCAAGCCGCCTTTGATGCGCGAGCACCGGCTCTACCAGGCCGACTGGCTCTATCGCTTCTACGGCTTCGGCATCGAGGAGATCACGCGCGACCAGCCGGATGGCATGCTCGATCTCGATCTCGACCCGAAGCTCGCCTGGGCGCTCGCCAACCGGCAGCGCTTTCCCGTTGACATCAACAAGGCCGATCGCGAGATGCTTCTGCGCGTACCCGGTTTCGGCACGAAGATCGTCCGCGCCATCCTCACCGCCCGCCGGCACCGCACCTTGCGGCTGGAGGATCTCGTCCGCCTCAAGGTCTCGTTGAAAAAAGTGCAGGCCTTCATCATTGCCGAAGGCTGGACGCCGTCGCGCCTCATCGACCGGCCCGACCTGCGCACCATGTTCGCGCCGAAACCCGAACAGCTGGTCCTTCTCTGATGCAGTCGCTCGACCTTGAGAGGCAAACGGTCATGCTCGACGGGAAGGGCGATTTCGGCGAATGGCGGGAGGCCGCACGCCGGCTTCTGATGGTGGGAACGTGGCCGGCCGCCGTGGACTGGCGGGAAAAGCACGGCGCAACCGACCTCTTTGCCGATCCGCCGCCGGCGCGGCCGAACGCAGAAGGAAAACCGGAGGGAACACGGCCGGAGATCACCGTTCCCCGCGCCTTCATGACGCTGGCGGAAACCGTGATCTGCCATTCCGATCCCGGCCGTTTTACGCTTCTCTATCGCACGCTCTGGCGCCTGCAGGCCGAGCGCAACCTGCTCGACATCGTCTCGGATGCCGATGTCGTTCGGCTCAACGCCATGGAAAAATCCGTTCGTCGGGACAGCCACAAGATGAAGGCCTTCGTGCGCTTCAAGGAGATCGGCGCCAGCACATCCACAACAAGCACATCGACGACGGACATTATGGAGGTGATCGCCCGTCCCGCCCCTCTGGAGGCGAGCGGCATCCCGATCGGCCGCCGGCGCTTTTTCGCCTGGTTCGAGCCGGACCATTTCATCGTCGCGCGCGCGGCCCCTTTCTTCCAGCGGCGTTTCACCGATATGGACTGGATCATCGCCACGCCGAAAGGCTCCGCCGCCTGGGATGGAACCGCGCTGACGGTGACGTCCGAGCCGGCCGACGATCCCAAACTGACCGATGACGCGGACACGCTGTGGCGCACCTATTACAGCAACATCTTCAATCCGGCGCGGCTGAAGGTGAAGGCGATGCAGTCGGAAATGCCGAAGAAATATTGGAAGAACCTGCCGGAAGCCAACCTCATCCCCGGCCTGATCGCCGGTGCGGAAGAAAAGGTGCGGGCCATGGCCGAACAGGCGATGAAGGACCCGCCGGCCTTTCACGCGAAGGTGCGCGAGGCCGCCATGCCGAAGACTGAGGAGAACACAGCCCTTCCCGGTACGCTGGAGGCCGCACGGGCAGAGGCGCGCGACTGCACCCGCTGTCCGCTCTCCTGCAAGGCGACGCAGACCGTGTTCGGCGAAGGGCCTGACGACGCAAAACTGATGTTCGTCGGCGAGCAGCCGGGCGACCAGGAGGATCTTGCCGGCCGTCCCTTCATCGGCCCCGCCGGCAAGATGTTCGACACGATCGCCGGCGAGGTCGATCTCGATCGCAAACATGCCTATGTCACCAATGCGGTGAAGCACTTCAAATACGAGCCGCGCGGCAAGCGCCGTATCCACCAGAAGCCGAATATGGGCGAAATCCGCGCCTGTCGCTGGTGGCTCAAGCTGGAACTCGACCTGATCCAGCCGAAACTGGTGGTTGCCATGGGTGCAACGGCTCTGACGTCCGTCATGAACCATGCCGAACGCCTCAGCGACTACCGGAGCCGCACGGTCGATCTCGATGACGGGCGCGCGCTCTACACCACGGTCCATCCCTCCTACCTCCTGCGCATTCCCGACGAGGGACGCAAGCGTGAGGAGATCGACCGTTTTCGCGAAGATCTGCAAGCGATCAAGAGCCTCAGCGACACACTATAAAGCCGGCTATGCAGTGGCCGGCGTCAGACAGAAACCAATCCCCATGGCAGGCTGTTCATCACCTCATGGCCATCCGGCGTGATCAGCAACTGGTTCTCGATGATCATGCCGCCGACGCCATCCACATACCAGGGCGTTTCGAAGGCGACGACCATACCGGGCTCCAGCACGACGCTGCTGGTCGCGGAAAAGAACGGCCACTCCTCGCTGCCGAGCCCTGCACCGAGACCATGGCCGAAATGGCCGCGGCTGAAACCCGGAAAGCCCGCTTTCGCCATCGCAGCACACGCCGCCTTATACACCGCCCGCATCTCGACGCCTGGCCGGATCTGCGAGAGGCCCGCCTCGAAAGCCTGAGACAGCGCGTCGAAGAGACGGCTCTGCAACGGCGTGGGGGCACCGCAGACGAACGTCCGTCCGGTATCCGACGTATAGCCACTGATCAGGCAACCCACATCGACCTTAATCAGCGATCCCGGCTCCACCACCCCACCCCGCGACCAGGGATTGGCGCCGACCGACACATATTCCCAATGTCCTGTCAGGTTGTGGATATCTCGCTCCCGCGCCGCCGCCTGCACGGCCGACGTCCAGACCTCAGCCAGCGCATCGCGCGTCTGCCCGGGCGCGATCGCGGCCGCCAGTGCGCCAATCCCGACCTCGGCCAGCGTGACGGCGGTTCGCAGATGTTCGATCTCCGGCGCCGACTTCACCATCTTCAGGCGGCGAAGCACATCGCTGCCATCGACCAGCCGGCAACCGGGCAGTGCCGCCGACAACGCGGCGAAATCCGAAACCGAAAGGCTGTCGAGCTCGACGCCGACACGCGCGCTGCCAAGCTTCCGGGCCGCCAGAAGATCGCCGGCGAGGCGAAACCCGAGCGCCGCATCGAACGTCTCCGGCCGCACGAAGCCAGCCGCCCGGCCGGAGCCTGCCCACGCAGCGGCAATAAGATCGGGCGCAGGCTGGGACGCGTCGTGCGGCCTCACATCCGCCGTCTCCACCCAGAGCGGATGGATGCGGATATCAGTGACCGCGCTCGATGCCCGAAAACTCTCCGCGAACAGATCGCTGACGACGGCACCGATGGGCAGACCCGAATCTGCGGGAACGAGTGCCGCGACGGCCCCGGCACGCCGCCACATCGTGCCGACACCGGGGCTCGCACCCGTCGCATAGGTAAAGCCTTCCGGCGTGAACAGAAGAAGCGCATCGAGGCCGGCCGCAGCCATGAGCCGTGCCGCCCTGTCCCTGTCGAGATACGTCATATCCGTCTCCATTCGCCCGGGCTTCATTGCGGTCTGTACGCTAGAGTTTGTCAGGGATAAGTGGAATCCGGTTATCCCGAAGAGACAAACGACAACAAAGGAATCTAGAGTCTGGCTGGTTCAGAATGAACCTGACAGACTCTAAATATTGCCCATGCAGAGATATTTCATGTCGAGGTAATCCTCCATGCCGTGCCGCGACCCCTCGCGGCCGATCCCCGACTGTTTCAGCCCGCCGAACGGCGCCGCCTCGGACGACATGCGGCCTGTATTGATGCCGATCATGCCGTAGTCCAGCGCCTCGGCCACCCGCCAGACTTTCCGCAGCTCGGTGGCATAGAAATAGGCCGCAAGGCCGTAGATCGTGTCGTTCGCCTGATGGATCACGTCCTCGACCGTTTCGAACCTTATGACCGGCGCAACCGGGCCAAACGTCTCGTCGCAGGCGACCAGCATGCCGTGATCCACATGGGTCAGCACCGTCGGCGCAAAAAAAGTCCCGGTCTCGCCGACCCGACCGCCGCCGCAGAGCACCTGCGCACCGCGCAACACCGCATCCTCGACATGATGCGTCACCTTGCGCAGCGCCGCCTCGTCGATCAGCGGGCCGACCGAGACGGTGGGCTCGAAACCATCCCCGACACGCAGATCGGCGACATGCGCCGCGAGCTTTTCGGCAAAGGTGTCGTAGACCGCGGACTGGACATAGATCCGATTGGCCGAGGTGCAGGTCTGCCCGGCATTGCGGAACTTCGCCTGCACGGCGCCATCGACCGCGGCATCGATATCCGCATCGTCGAAGACGATGAACGGCGCGCTCCCGCCAAGCTCAAGGCTCACCTTCTTGATCTGGTCGGCACATTGCCGCATCAAAAGCCGCCCGACCTCGGTGGAGCCTGTGAAGCTGATCTTGCGCACCTTCGGATGCGTGCAGAGCTCATAGCCCACCGCCTGGCCCTCGCTGGCAAGGACGAGCTGGAACACGCCATCGGGAAAGCCGGCATCAAGCGCCAGCCGCTGCAGCGCGACGGCCACCAGCGGCGTCTGTTCGGCCGGCTTCAGGATGACCGGGCACCCTACGGCCAGCGCCGGCGCGACCTTTCGCGCCACCATGGAGGCCGGGAAATTCCACGGCGTGATCGTGCCGACGATGCCGACCGGCTGCTTGATCACGAACATCCGCCGGTCCGTGGACGGTGCCGGAAACGTTTCGCCATAGACGCGCTTTGCCTCCTCCGCATACCATTCGATATAGGCTGCGGCATGCTGCACCTCCGAGCGCGCCTCGCCCAGCGGCTTGCCCATTTCGGCGGTCAGGATCGCGGCGAGATCGTCGATATGCGCGAGAACGAGATCGTGCCAGCGCCGCATGAGCTGGCTGCGGTCCTTGGCGGGCAGCCCCGCCCAGGCCGGCTGCACCACCGATGCCCGCTCGATCGCCGCACGTGTTTCCGGCACGCCCATATCCGGCAGGGTCGCCAGCAGAACGCCGGAAGAGGGATTGCGGACCTCGAACGCCGCACCCGTCACCTCGGCCTCGGCAAGGATCCGCGGATCCCGGAGATGGCGGGTGAGGTCGGATGTGACACGCATGGCAGGCTCCCGGATCAAGGCAATTCCCCACCTCGTCAGGCGTTCTAATGCCCCGGGGAGAAGGCTCCGGACATTGCGGCGATTGTCCCGACATGACCAATGAAATCCGCTGATCGGATGACCACACCGGCGAATGATAGAGGCAAACGATCGTCAAGCGTCGATGGCTGCAGCGGGAAATGCGACCCGCGCCTTCAGGCCGCGGCCGGTCCCGCCCTCGTCCACTAAGGTCGGCCCGAGCGAAAGGCGACCCTCGAAGCGAACCGCGATCTCCTCGACGATCGGCAGCCCGAGCCCAAGACCCGGCGCCTCGCTCTCGCCGCGGGCAAAGCGCTGGCGCACGGCGGACAATCTTTCCGGTGGAATTCCCGGCCCGTTGTCCTCGACATCAAGGAACACAACGGCCAGCTCGTGGCCCACCCTCACCGTTACCTCGGCACCCTGTCCGGCATAGGCGAGCGCATTTTCCACGAGGTTGCGCAGGAGTTCGCCGATCAGCAGCGGCTCCGCGGCGATGAAGGCCGTTCCCTCGCCTTCGAAGCCGAGATCGATACCGGCATCGGCTGCACGGGGCACGTATTCCGCCGTGATCTCCCGCACAACCATCGTCAGGTCCATCGGCACCGGAGTGGTCGACGATCCCGATCCCGTCGCATCGATCTTTGCCAGAAGCAGCAACTGCGCAAGAATCCGTTCCGCATGACCGACGGCCTCGTCGCTGCGGGCGATGAACGTCTTGATGTCCTCCGGCTTTTCGGACCGGGCCGCGAGCGCGAGCTGCGTACGCACCACGGCGAGCGGCGTGCGCAGCTGGTGGCCCGCATTGCCGGAGAAATGCCGCATGGCATCGAGCGACGATTGCAGCCGCACCATGAAGGAATTGACCGTCTCGACCAACCCTTCCACCTCCCGCGGCACGGATTGTCGGATCGGGCGCAGATCGTCCGGACTGCGCTCGGCGATCGCGTCGCCCAGCCGGTAGAGCGGACGAAGCGACAATGTGACGGCGATCCAGACGATGGTCGCCGCCCCGAAGATCAGGAGGAACAGGCGTAGCGCCGAGCGAAACAGCAGCGCACGGGCCAGCTGCTGCCTCGCCACCGTGGTTTCCGCCACCGTCACGACGAAGGGTACGGAATTGATCCCCGTCGAGGCGGAGCGTTCAAGCGCGGCGATACGGATCGGCTCTCCGCGATAATCCGAATCGAGATAGACGGCCTGCCGCCCCTGCATTTCGGCGATGCCCGGCAGCGTCCGGTAACCGGTGATGAAATGGCCGGGCGGCCCATCGACCCGGTAGAACACCCGGTCCTGCGCTGCCGAGGTCAGCATTTCCAGCGCGACATAGGGCATATCGACCTCGAGCGTACCGTCTTCCGCAACGACGACGCGGTCGGCGATGGCGAGCGCCGATCCCGCCAGCACACGATCCGACACGCTGTTCGCCGTCTTCATGGCTTCCCGATAGGTATCGCCGAGCGCGATGATGCCGATGACGGCCGTGGCCGCGAGCAGCCAGGCGAGAAGCCGCCTGCGCAGCGAATGCGCTGCCCGCACCCCGCTCATGCCATGTCCGGCGCAGGGTCGGCCGGCACCGCCGCCTTGTCGAGATAATAGCCGATGCCGCGCGCCGTGCGCACCGTCAGCCCATAGGGCGAGAGGCGCTTGCGCAGGCGGCTGACATATTGCTCGATGGCATTGGGGCTGAGATCGTCGTCGAAGGCCGTCAAAGACTGCATGATGGCGTCCTTCGCCACCACCTTCCCGGCCCGCATGAACAGGATCTCCAGAAGCCCGGTCTCGCGCAGGGGAATGTCGATGGGGATGCCGTCGGACGAAAAGGTCCGCGAGGTCAGGTCCAGCGAAACCGAGCCGAAGGTGACCATGGAAGAGCGCAGGCCTGCCTGCCGCCGCAGGAGAACACGCACGCGCGCCTCGAACTCGCCGATGTCGAAGGGCTTGATCATATAGTCGTCGGCGCCGAGATCGAGCCCGCGCACCTTCTCCTCCGCACTCCCCCGCGCGGTGAGGATCAGTACGGCCGACCGGTTCTGCCGCGCCCGCATGGAGCGCAGCACGTCGAGCCCGTCCATCTCGGGCAGGGTCAGATCGAGGATCACGAGGTCGAACCGCTCGGTCGCCGCCGCCGCATCGGCCGAGGCACCGTCGCGCACCACGTCCACGGCATAGCCGCTGCCGCGCAGGATGGCGGCAAGCCCCTCCGACAGGACCTTGTTGTCTTCGACCAGAAGAATTCTCAAAACGCGGCGGCTCCTCGACGGGGGCGATCCTAGAATAAGTCCCCGCACGGACAAAACGATTTCCAGCCACATCGCGCCATCGATTTGGAATGGCAGAGGAAGCCGGCTTGCCCACGCTTGTGCGAAGGCCACCGCTGGCGCACACTCCGCCGATGTTTCGCCTCGCCGCAGCCCTTCTCCTGTTTCTCGCCGGTCCGATCGCTGCTGTTGGCGCGCCCGATTTTTTTCCCGCACGATCCGGCAGGACGGATGCGCCGGTGCTCAACGTCTATTCCTCGCTGGACGATCCCCTGGCGCAGCCGCTGATCAACGGGTTCCAGTCCGCCAATCCCGACATTGCCGTTCGCCATGAAAACATGCTGACCGGCGAGATCTACGACCGGATCGTCCGGGAAACGGATGCCGGACAGAAGACGGCGGACTTCGCCTTTTCCTCGGCGATGGACCTGCAGGTGAAGCTGACCAATGACGGCTATGCCCAGCCAAGCGACCTGCCCCTCACCCGCTCCTGGCCGGCCTGGGCCAACTGGCGCAACACCGCCTATGCCCTGACCTTCGAGCCGGCCGTCTTCGTCTACCACAAGCCGAGCTTTGCCGGCCGCAAACCGCCCTCGACCCGCGCGGAGTTCGTGCGCTTCCTGCAGGAGGCGGGCAGCAAGGCCTTTGGCCGCATCGGCACCTACGATATCGAGCGTTCCGGCGTCGGCTTCCTGTTCATGGCGCGCGATCAGGAGCAGTTCGGCGACATCTGGTCGGTGATCCGCGCCATGGGCGAGGCCGGGGTCAAGCTTTATGCCACGAGTTCCGATATTCTGGAGCGGGTCGCCGATGGGCGCTTCCTCCTCGGCTACAACATCGTCGGCTCCTACGCGGCCGATTGGGCCGAACATCATCCCGATCTCGGCATTATCCTGCCGACCGACTACACCGTCGTCATCTCCCGGATCGGCCTCGTGCCGGAGGCAGCCGCTGCACCCGAACTCGGACGGCGCTACCTCGAATTCTTCATGTCCGCCGAGGGTCAGTCGATCATGGCGCGCGAGCTTCATATCGCCGCCGTCAATCCGGACGTGGCCGGCGACAACACGGCAAGCACGTTGCAGGACATTCTGGGCGCGCAGCTGCGTCCCGTTCCCGTCAGCCCCGGCCTGATGGTCTATCTCGACCAGGTGAAGCGTGCCCGCCTCATCGCCCGCTGGAAGGACGTGCTCGGCCTCCCTGAACCGTGACTCCCAGACGGAAACCAAAGCCCCCGCGAAATCTGGCGCGATCTATCCTGAGTTATGCACGGGATGCATGGATGTCAGGTTGATGTCAGCTTACTATGGTGGCTTAGTGGTGTTCGTCAGCCGTGGAGGCGGTGACGAAGCGGTGCGGAGGAGTGTCTCACCCAAAACGGCCCGAGCGAAGATCCCTCGATCTCACGCGCGCCTGTTCCACATACTCCTCGCGTCAAGACTCGAAACAAAGCGCGCAAACGCGCTGACGGAGGACGTCACCTTGAAACAGTTTCTCATTGCATCCCTGATCGCCGGTGCCATGGCGCTCCCAGTGGCCGCTGCCGACTACACCATCATCGCACCGGCCAACCCCGGTGGCGGCTGGGATCAGACAGCGCGCTCCATGCAGACCGCCCTGCAGCAGGAAAAGATCTCCGGCAACGTGCAGGTGCAGAACGTACCCGGCGCCGGCGGCACGATCGGTCTCGCCCAGTTCGCCAGCCAGTCGGCCGGCAACCCCAATGCCCTGCTCGTCGGCGGCTACGTCATGGTCGGCGCCATCCTGACGAACAAGTCGCCGGTTTCGCTGAGCGAAGTCGAGCCGATCGCCCGCCTGACCGGCGAATACGAAGCGATCGTCGTTCCCGCCGAATCGCCGCTGAAGACCATGGGCGACCTCGTCGAGGCGCTGAAGAAGGATCCGGGTTCGGTCTCCTGGGCTGGCGGCTCGGCCGGCGGCACCGACCATATCGCGGTCGGCCTCATCGCCAAGGCAGCCGGCGTCGATCCAACCAAGATCAACTACATCGCGTTTTCGGGCGGCGGCGAAGCGCTGGCAGCCATTCTCGGCAATCAGGTCACCGCCGGCATCTCCGGCTACGGCGAATTCGAATCGCAGGTGAAATCCGGCACGCTGCGCCTCCTCGCCGTCTCCAGCGCCGAGAAGATCGCCGGCGTCGAAGCCCCGACGCTGAAGGAAAGCGGCCTCGACGTGGTCGTGCAGAACTGGCGCATGGTCGCCGCTGCGCCCGGCCTGTCTGCCGAACAGAAGGCCGCCGTTACCGCCGACGTCGAAAAGATGGTGAAGTCCGCCTCCTGGCAGGAAACGCTGAAGACCAAGGGCTGGCAGGACACCTACCTTTCGGGCGACGCCTTCAAGGAGCAGCTCGCCAAGGACGTCTCGGCCACCGAAACCATCCTTAAAGACATCGGTCTCGTTCAATGAGCGAACTTTCGCGCACACAAAGCGCAACCTCGCGCCGCCCCGACAGGGCGGCGCTTGCCGTTGCGGTCTTCCTCGGCGGCCTTGCCGGCCTGATCTTCTGGGATAGCTCCCGCCTTTCGGCCATGGCCAATTACTCCAAGATCGGCCCTGCCACCGTTCCCTTCGTCATCGCTTGGTGTCTTCTCGGCCTGGCCATCTGGACCGCCGTTGCCGCTTTCCGCAGCGAGTTCCCGGCGCGTGAACGCCAGGACATTCCGCCGGTCGCGTGGATCGTCGGGGGTCTCGTCCTGCAGATGCTCCTGCTTCGCATCGCCGGCTTCTCGATTGCCACGGGCCTGCTCTTCGCCTTCACGGCTGCGGGCTTCGGCCGGCGCAAGCTGTGGATCACCATTCCGGTCGGCATCGTGCTCTGTCTCGCCGTCTGGCTCATCTTCGCCGGTCTCCTGCAGCTGTCGCTGCCGGCAGGGCCGCTCGAACACCTCTTCTTTTAAGAGACCGTCATGTCGACATTCGAATTCCTGCTCCAGGGCATCGGCATTGCCATGCAGCCGATGAACCTGCTCTACGCGCTGGTCGGCGTGACGCTGGGCACCGCGGTCGGCGTTCTCCCGGGCATCGGCCCGGCGCTGACGGTCGCA
The DNA here is from genome assembly GCF_011603255.1 of Ferranicluibacter rubi. Classification (GTDB taxonomy): domain Bacteria; phylum Pseudomonadota; class Alphaproteobacteria; order Rhizobiales; family Rhizobiaceae; genus Ferranicluibacter; species Ferranicluibacter rubi. The sequence continues at coordinate 341,276 of NZ_JAANCM010000004.1, forward strand.
CTCCTGCTGCCCGTGACCTACCGGCTCGATCCCGCGGGATCGCTGATCATGTTCGCGGGCATCTATTATGGCGGCATGTATGGCGGCTCCACCACGTCGATCCTGCTCAACACGCCCGGCGAAAGCGCCTCCATCGTCACAGCGCTGGAGGGCAACAAGATGGCCCGGAAGGGCCGGGGCGGGCCCGCGCTTGCCACGGCCGCCATTGGATCCTTCGTCGCCGGCCTCATCGCCACCATCGGCCTGGCGTTCATCGCGCCCTTCGTGGTCAAGGTGGCGCTGGTCTTCGGGCCGCGCGAATATTTCGCGCTGATGGTTCTCGCCTTCGTCACCGTATCCTCGGCCTTCGGGGATTCCACCCTGCGCGGGCTGACCTCGCTCTTCATCGGCTTTGCCCTGGCCATCGTCGGCATTGACCAGCTGACCGGTCAGGCGCGCATGAGCTTCGGTGTGCCGGATCTGCTCGACGGCATCGAGGTGACGACGCTCGCCGTCGCCCTCTTCGCCATCGGCGAAACGCTCTACATCGCCGCACAGGGCGCGACGGGGCCGGACAAGGTCGAGGCCGTCAAGGGCTCGGTGTGGATGACCAAGCAGGATTGGTCGCGCTCCTGGAAGCCTTGGCTGCGCGGCACGTTGATCGGCTTCCCGATCGGCGCCATGCCGGCCGGCGGTGCCGAAATCGGCACCTTCCTCTCCTACGCGACCGAAAAGCGGCTGACGAAGCACCCGGAAGAATTCGGACACGGTGCGATCGAAGGTGTCGCCGGACCGGAGGCCGCCAACAACGCGTCTGCCGCCGGCACGCTGGTGCCCCTCCTGACACTCGGCCTGCCCACGACGGCGACCGCCGCCATCATGCTCGCGGGCTTCCAGCAATATGGCCTGCAGCCGGGCCCGCTTCTGTTTGCGACCAACCCGCAACTCGTCTGGGGTCTCATCGCATCGCTGCTGATCGCCAACTTCATGCTGCTCGTCCTCAATCTGCCGCTGGTGGGCCTCTGGGTAAAGCTGCTGACGATCCCGAAGCCCTGGCTCTATGCTGGCATCCTGTTGTTCGCGACGCTCGGCACCATCGGCGCCAATCCGTCCGTCTTCGAACTCGGCATGCTGCTCGGCTTCGGCCTTCTCGGCTACATCATGCGCATCCTCGGCTATCCCATCGCGCCCGTCGTCGTCGGCCTCATTCTCGGGCCGCTCGCCGAACAGCAGCTGCGCCGGGCGCTGGCGATCAGCCAGGGCGATCCGAGCGTGCTCTTCACCTCGCCGATCGCGGCCGTGCTGCTGACCATCGCAGCGCTGGCTCTGATCGTGCCGCTGATCCTGCGGGCGCGGGGACGCGGACAGGTGCTCTCGCAACTCGCCGCCAGCGAAGACTGATCCGAGGCTTCATCGCCCATGACATCGAATGGCCGGATGCTCCCTCGAGGGGCATCCGGCCATGTCCATTTCCGGCTTAGAACAGCGACAATATAATCGATTTAATTCTGGTGATACTTGTCTCTGCAAACGTCTTAGCGGCGCCCTCGCGAAGTAATATTTTCTTAAGACATCCGTCTTGCTTGCCGCGCATGGCTGCAATGAACTCTTGTGCATTGTGAAAGGGGCTTGGGAAGCCCATCTTCAGGTCACAGAAGAAGAGCAGGAGACGAAGACAATGACCAGCAAGCGTAACATTTTCGGCCGTGCCTTTGCCGTTATCGGTGCCGCATCCGCAGCAGCAGCAGCCATCGAAGGCGGCCGTCGCCCGCAGGCCCGCGACCTCAACACCCTCGGCATCGACCCGACCAGCTTCCCGGCTCCCTATCGCCGCGGTTGATACGACGCGACTGCCGACAAGCAGTTGCAGTAAAAGATTTCGCCTGGGATCATTCATCCCGGGCCGCAAAAAGCCCGCAGGTCCATGACGGACCGGCGGGCTTTGCTTTTGGGGGATAGCGCGTAGACGAGACGTCCCTTCCCACCACGCCCACCGTCTCCATCACAGTCGATAAAAAAACCCGCGGTCCTTTCGAACCGCGGGTCTGTCTGCGAGGAGATTGACGGCGACCTGTGCCGCCAGCCTCGATAATCAATGCGGGGCGACAGCGTCGGCCCCGACCGGGTGATGCTTCTTGTTGTAACGAATGGACGACCAGAGAGCGATGCCGATGAGCGTCGCGCCACCGAGACCGGTGATGACTTCGGGGATATGCACCAGCGTCTGGACGTACATGATCACCGAGAGGATCAGGATCGCGTAGAACGCGCCGTGCTCCAGATAGCGATATTCCGCGAGCGTTCCCTTCTCCACCAGCATGATCGTCATGGAGCGCACATACATGGCGCCGATGCCGAGGCCGATGGCGATGACGAACAGGTTCTGCGTCAGGGCGAAGGCGCCGATGACGCCGTCGAACGAGAAGCTGGCATCGAGCACTTCGAGATAGATGAACGCACCGAGGCCGCCCTTTGCCGCTTCGCTCATCGTCTTCTGCGACGCGTCGAGCAAACCGCCAATGACCTCGACCACGAGGAAGGTGACGAGGCCGTAGATGGCCGAGAAGACGAAGGTCGTGCTCTCGATATCCGGCGTCGCCGCATCGTCCGGGATCAGCGCGGAGAAGGCGAGGATCAGGACGAGGACGAAGGCGATTTCGACGCCCTTGATGCTGGCCGCCGCCGACAGACGCTTCTCGATGAAGGAGATCCAATGGATCTTCTTGTCATGGTCGAAGAAGTAGGAAAGGCCGACCATCATCAGGAAGGTGCCGCCGAAGGCTGCGATCGGCAGGTGGGCATCGTTCATGATGCGCGCATACTCATCCGGCCGTGCGGCGGCGAGGATGATGGCATCGATCGGACCGATGCCGGCCGCGATCACCACGATCAGCAGCGGAAAGACGATCCGCATGCCGAAGACGGCGATGAGAATGCCCCAGGTCAGGAACCGCTGCTGCCAGATCGGCGTCATGTCCTTGAGCTTGTTGGCATTGACGATAGCATTGTCGAAGGAAAGCGAGATTTCGAGCACGGCGAGCACCGTGCAGATGAAGAAGACGGTGGCCATGCCGCCGATCGTGCCGGTCTCGTTCCAGCCGAGCCAGGCGCCGAGCGCAAGACCGAGGCCGGTGACGATGAAGGCCCAGGTGAAATAGCTGAGTGTCGATGTCTGGGTGGAGGGGTTCATGCGCCCGCCCTCCCGTTCGAAGCGACGTTCGCTCCGTTGCTGATCGGATCGGGGGTGGCAAAAAGCGATGCCATGCCCGCACGGGTATGCATCGTCGTAGAGACGTTCTTTGTCATGGGAATTTACATCCGCCGGCTCGGTGTGCTGGCGGTACCGACATCGCGAGAGCGCCGTTAAAACTCTCGCCAGAGGGGCCCGGCACCAAATTCGTCCCGCGCGAGTGTCGATGTCGTATGCGCGGGATTGCTGAACTATCTAGCCATCCCTGATCCCGCGTCAAGATGCCACCCGTGCAACGGAGAAACTCATTTCCTTTTGTCATGAAGCCATCGTCAACCGGCACTGGATCGGGCAGGCCTTTTATGGCAACAGGCAGAGCCTCTTGCCGCGCCTGATCGAGCGCGCATCGGCCCGATCCCCGATCATGCGCCCCGATCCCGCCGAGCAGCCCGCCATGCCCTCAACCGTCCCTCCGAAACCCTCTGCCATTCAACACGGTTCAGCCAGCCTGGGCATCGTCTTCATGCTCTTGGGCATGCTGATGTTTTCGCTGAACGACACGATGGGGAAATGGCTGGTCGAGACCTATCCGGTTCTGCAACTGATGGCGATCCGCAGCGTTGCCGCGCTTCTCGTGCTGCTGCCGCTCGTGCTCCGCCGCGGCATCATGACGGTGATCAGGGTCGAGCGTCCCGGGCTGCAGGCCCTGCGCGCGCTGCTGTTTGCCATCGACGCGACCGCTTTCTACTTCGCCGTCGGCTACATGCCGCTGGCCGATGCGATGATCTACTGGCTTGCGGCCCCCATCTATGTCGCGGCGCTGTCGCCCTTCCTGCTTGGCGAAAAGGTCGGATGGCGACGCTGGACCGCGATCCTCATCGGCTTTGCCGGCGTGATCATCGCGCTCGATCCCTCGCGCGAAAGCCTGTCGATGCCCGCATTGGTCGCGCTCTTCGGCAGTGCCTGCTTTGCCTTTGCCATCATGCTCGGCCGCACGCTGCGCACCACGCCGGATACGACGCTGGTCGTCTGGCAGTTCGTCGGCTCGCTGGTCTTCTCGCTCATCGGCGTCGCCGTCGTCCCCGGCAGCTGGAAGCCGCTCGATCCCGCGACGATCCTGCTTCCGGCCCTTCTCGGCATCGTCGCCATGCTCGCCCACGTGCTCGTCAGCCGCTCTCTGAAGCTTGCGGATGCCGCGACCGTCGTTCCTCTGCAATACACGCTGCTTTTCTGGGCGGTGGTCTTCGGCTGGATCTTCTTCGGAGATACGCCACGCCCGACCGTCATCATCGGCGCCGCCCTCATCGTTGCCTCAGGTCTCTTCATCTTTTTCCGTGAGCAGACGCTAAAGAAATTTCGGCAGGTCGACGAATAGCGGCCTTCTCCGTTGCCAAAACAGTTGCGATCCTTATGCTGGTCAACCAGAGAGATCCGGCGGTCGTCGCTCCGAGGGCACCACGACGTCACTTGGGAAGCCCGCCCGGAGCATGGGAAAAGAGCAGCCGCAACCAGAGCGGACGGCACAATGGGAGAGAGTGAATGGGACTGATCAGCCTTCGGCAATTGCTGGATCATGCGGCCGAAAACGACTATGCGGTACCGGCCTTCAACGTGAACAATCTGGAATATGTCCAGGCGGTCATGCGCGCGGCGGACAAGACCGACAGCCCCGTCATCCTTCAGGCCAGCCGCGGTGCGCGGGCCTATGCCGGCGATGGCTTCCTGCGGCACCTGATCCTCGGCGCGGCCGAGGAGTATCCGCACATTCCGATCTGCCTTCATCTCGATCACGGCGACCAGCCCTCCACCTGTATCTCCGCCATCACCAACGGCTTCACCTCGGTCATGATGGACGGCTCTCTGCTGGCCGACGGCAAGACGGTGGCAAGCTATGAATACAACGTCGCTGTCACAGCCGAAGTCGTGAAGATCGCGCATGCGGCCGGCGTCTCGGTCGAAGGCGAACTCGGCTGCCTCGGCAATCTGGAAACCGGCGCAGGCGAGAAGGAAGACGGGCACGGCTTCGAAGGCAGGCTGACGCGCGAGGAACTGCTGACCGACCCGGAACAGGCGCTCGACTTCGTGAGTAAGACCGGCGTCGATGCGCTCGCCGTCGCCATCGGCACCAGCCATGGCGCCTACAAGTTCACCCGCGCGCCGGATGGCGACATCCTGTCGATCGATACCATCGAGAGGATCCACAAGGCCCTGCCCAACACGCACCTCGTCATGCACGGCTCCTCCACGGTGCCGCAGGACCTGCAGGACCTCTTCACCGCCTATGGCGGCGAGATGACCCAGACCTGGGGCGTGCCCGTATCGGAAATCCAGCGCGGCATTCCCTTCGGCGTGCGCAAGGTCAATATCGACACCGACCTGCGCCTGGCGATGACCGGGACGATCCGCAAGTGCTTCAAGGAGAAGCCGGAGAACTTCGACCCGCGCAGTTACCTGAAGCCCGCGACGGCCCTGATGACCGACGTCTGCCTGGAGCGTTTCGAGGCCTTCCGGACCGCCGGCAAGGCATCGTCGATCCGCATCAAGCGGATGGCCGATATGGCGGCCACCTACGCGAAGATGGCCTGATCCACGTGCCGGACATCGATAGCAAAAACGGGCGGCCTTCCGCCTCCCGCACCGCCCCGCAGGAGGGGACGGCCGTTCACCTGCCCGCACCCGTGGTCGTCATGGGCGTCAGCGGCTGCGGCAAAAGCTCCGTCGGCGAGGCCATCGCCGCGGCTTTTGTGACCGACTTCATCGAGGGCGACGCCCTGCACCCGCCGGAGAACATCGCCAAGATGTCGGCGGGCACGCCACTGACCGATGAGGACCGCTGGCCGTGGCTCGATGCCATCGGCAAGGCCCTGCATCAGGGATCCGACGCAGGTCACGCGGTCGTGGTGTCCTGCTCCGCGCTGAAGAAGGTCTATCGCGACCATCTGCGCAAAGCCGCAGGCGGCAGGCTTGCCTTCGTCTACCTCACGGGCACCCGAGCCGTCCTCGAATCCCGCATGGGCCATCGCACCGGCCATTTCATGCCCACCTCCCTGCTCGACAGTCAATTCAGAACGCTGGAGCCCCCGACGGGCGAAGACCTCGTCGTCACCGTGGATATCGACCGACCGCTCGACGCCGTTATTGCCGCCGCCCTGGAAGGCCTCGCCGATCTGCGGACCGCGTGAGAGCCTTCCTGCGGGATGTCCTTCGTCTCCGGCACCCGATCTGCGTCATTTTTGACGCAGCCCAACCCGGCCTGTCCTGAAGCGCACGCACCCCGTGACTCCGACGTCAAAAGCGCTTTAAGGACGTTCGGTAAGGCGGCACCCGTGATTCTCCACCGCTCGCGACACCGGGAAACGCAGCCGAGGAGATGTGAGGCGGTAACCGCAGGCGATGTCATGACGTCGTCACATGAGAATGACACGCGTGCCGCAAACGACGGCAAATACCACATCCGCTTCGACAGGCGTCTCCCGGTGCTCGGACGATGTGGAACAGGAACGACCGCCAAGGCTTTGCCGAATGCGCAAAGACCGGAAGCAGGCCATGATCGAGGATGCGATGCGCTACGCCCTTTATTTCACCCCACCGAAAGACGATGCCCTGACGCTGGCCGCCGCGGCCTGGCTGTCGCGCGACGCCTTTCTCGATGGCCGGGTGCCGACACCCGAGGTTCCCAGCTTCACGACGGAAGAGCTGGGCACGCTGACGGCGGAACCGCGGCGCTACGGCTTCCACGCCACGCTGAAGGCACCCTTCGAGCTTGCGCCCGGCCGCACGGAAACCGAGCTGCTGGCAGCCCTCGATGAATTCTCCGCCGAAAGCGAACCCTTCGAGATCCCGTCCCTGACGCTCGGGCAACTCGGCCCCTTCTTCGCGCTCGTTCCCGGCGCGCCCTCGGATGCGCTCTCACGCTTCGCCGCCGAGACCGTGCGCCGGTTCGAGCCCTTTCGTGCGGCCCTGTCGGCAGAAGACATTGCCCGGCGAAATCCGGAAATGCTGCCCACAGCACAGCGAGAGAACCTGGAAAACTGGGGTTACCCCTATGTTTTCGACGAATTCCGCTTTCACATGACGCTGACCGGTGCGGTTCCCGAGGTGAGGCGCCCGGCCGTGCGGGCAGCGCTCGAAGAGGCGTTCGCCGGCTTCCTGGACAAGCCACTGCCCGTGACCGCACTCGCGCTCTTCATCGAGCCGAAGCGCGGCAGCCCCTTTACCGTCCACTCGCTGATGCCGCTGGGCGACGCCGCGACCGAAGGAGACAGATGAATGGCCCTTGAGCAGATCTTCACCAATGCCAGCATTGTCCTGCCGGATGAAATCGTAAAAGGCTCCGTCCTCGTACGCGACGGAGAGATTGCCGATATCTCGACCGGCGCGCTTCACAGCGGCGAGGACTTCGAGGGCGATTACCTCATTCCGGGCCTCGTGGAGCTGCACACCGACCATCTGGAAACGCATTATTCCCCACGCCCCGGCCTGCGCTGGATGAAGATGGCGGCGATCCAGGCGCATGACGCGCAGATCGTAACCTCCGGCATCACCACGGTCTTCGATTGTCTGCGCATGGGCTCTGCAGAGGGCGACGACGGCTTTGCCACGGGCGAAATGCGCGCCATGGCCGATGCGCTGGCCGAGGCCGAGCGGGAGAACCGCCTGCGTGCCGACCACCGCATCCACCTGCGCTGCGAGGTCTCGACCGACAACGTGCTCGATCAGTTCGACGCCTTCCGCGACGATCCGAAGGTCGGCCTCGTCTCGCTCATGGACCACGCGCCGGGCCAGCGCCAGTTCCAGACGATGGATCAGTACATCCTCTACTACAAGATCAAGCGCGGCCTCTCGGACGAGGCCTTCGCGATCTATGTCGAGAAGCAGCTGGCGCTGTCGGAGCGCAATTCCGCCCGCCACCGGATCGCGCTCGCCGACATCTGCGCTGCCCGCGGCATCCCGATCGCGAGCCACGACGATGCGACGGCGGCTCACGTGACGGAATCGATAGACCTCGGCGTCAAGCTGGCGGAATTCCCGACCAGTCTGGAGGCCGCCGATCTCTCCCACGAGGCCGGCCTCAGCGTGCTGATGGGCGCGCCGAACGTCGTGCGCGGCGGCTCGCACTCCGGCAACATCGCTGCGCGGGATCTCGCCGAGCGCGGCGTGCTCGACGTGCTCTCTTCCGACTACGTGCCCTTCAGCCTTATCCACGCCCCCTTCCTGCTCGCCGATGCGATCGAGGGCTTCGGCCTGGAAAGAGCGATCGCGCTCGTCAGCGACAATCCGGCCCGCACGGTCGGTCTCGACGACCGAGGACGGATTGCGATCGGCCGCCGTGCCGACCTCGTGCGTGTCGAGCGGCCGAGCGGCGTGCCGATCGTCCGCTCCGTCTGGCGCAACGGGCGGCGTGTCGCATGACCCCGGATCACCCGACGGGCGGCACCGGTGCCATGATCGTCGTCGTCGGCCCCAGCGGCGCCGGCAAGGACAGCGTCATCGACTATGCCATGGCCCGGCTGAAGGCCCGATCGGCCGAGGTCGAGCTCGTCCGTCGCGTGATCACCCGCGCGCAGGATGCCGGCGGAGAGGATCACGAAGCGATCTCGCCCGAGGATTTCCGCGCCCGTGCCGAGCAGGGCGCCTTCGCCGTGCATTGGGAGGCCCACGGCCTTCATTACGGCATCCCCGTCGCGTGCCACGCCAAGCTCGAGGAGGGACGCACCCTGGTTGCCAATGGCAGCCGCGCCGTGCTCGACAGTTTTCGAGACGCGTTTCCGCGCGTGGCAGTCGTCAATATCGTAGCGTCGCCCGAGGTCATCGCGGCCCGGCTGATCGCTCGCGCCCGGGAAAGCGAAGCCGAGATCCGCCGGCGTCTCGCCCGCCAGGTGCCGGATATCGATGGGGACCCGCACCTGACCACCATCGACAATAGCGGCCCGCTGGAAGAGGCCGGCGAGCGCTTCGCAGCCTTCGTGCTGTCGCTGGCGAAAGCCGAAGCGAGTTAGTCCAAGGAATGAGGGCGGATAACGCGCCCTCATTCCTTGTCGTCCTTATTCGATGTCGAACGAGACGCCCTGCGCCAGCGGCAGCGCCTTGGAATAGTTCACCGTGTTCGTCGCCCGGCGCATATAGGCTTTCCAGGCATCCGAACCGGATTCGCGACCGCCGCCGGTTTCCTTCTCGCCACCGAACGCACCCCCGATCTCGGCACCGGACGTACCGATGTTGACGTTGGCGATGCCGCAATCCGAACCGTCGGCCGATAGGAACCGCTCGGATTCCTGCAGGTCGCGGGTGAAGATCGATGAGGAGAGGCCGGCGGCCACGGCATTGTGGGCCGCAATCGCCGTGTCGAAGTCGCTATATTTCATGACGTAGAGGATCGGCGCGAAGGTTTCCTCCAGCACCGGGCCCGCCTGCTCCGGCATTTCGACCAGCGCGGGCTTGACGTAATAGGCGTCGGTATGGCCGAGATCGACGCGCTCGCCACCCGTCACGCTGCCGCCATGGGCCTTGGCCTCCTCAAGCGCCTTCTGCATGCCCTCATAGGCCGGGCGATCGACCAGCGGGCCGACGAGGGCCGTACTTTCGAGCGGATTGCCGACGGACACGCTGCCATATGCCTTCTTCAGCCGCGGCAGGAGCGCGTCATAGACGCTCTCATGGACGAACAGGCGGCGGAGCGTCGTGCAGCGCTGGCCGGCCGTGCCCATGGCGCCGAAGGCGATTGCGCGCAGCGCCATGTCGAGATCTGCAGACGGGCAGACGATGCCGCCATTATTGCCGCCGAGCTCCAGAATGCCGCGCGCAAAGCGCTTGGCAAGCCGCGGGCCGACATCGCGGCCCATGCGGGTGGAGCCCGTTGCCGAAACGAGCGGGACCCTGGGATGATCGACCAGAACTTCGCCGATCGTGCGGTCTCCGATCAGCACGAAGGAGAGACCGGACGGTGCGTCATCGCCGAAGCGCTTGATGGCCTTTTCGAGAACGGCCTGGCAGGCGAGCGCCGTCAGCGGCGTCTTTTCCGAAGGCTTCCAGACCACGGCATTGCCGCAGACGAAGGCGAGGGCCGCGTTCCAGGCCCAGACGGCGACCGGGAAGTTGAAGGCCGAGATGACGCCGATGACGCCCAGCGGGTGCCAGGTTTCCATCATCCGGTGGCCGGGGCGCTCGGTCGCGATGGTCAGGCCGTAGAGCTGGCGGGAAAGACCGACGGCGAAATCGCAGATGTCGATCATCTCCTGCACTTCGCCGAGACCTTCGGACGGGATCTTGCCGGCTTCCAGCGAAACGAGGCGGCCGAGATCGGCCTTGTGCGCGCGCAGCTCCTCGCCGAGCAGACGGACCAGTTCGCCACGTCGCGGCGCGGGGATCAGGCGCCAGGCCTTGAACGCCTCATGCGCGGCCTCGATGCGGGCAGCGGTCTCGTCGGCCGAAATGGTCTTGAGGCGCGCGATTTCCTGGCCGGTGACCGGCGAGAAGGACGCCATGTCGCCACCGGTGTAAAGGGACGGATCGACGCCGAGAAGGCCGAGAAGGCGGCCCGTCTCTGCGACGACGTCGAGCGGCTTGTGAGCGATGTTCATGGGTTCAACTCCTGAAAGGGGATCAGCCAAAGCGGACGGTGCCGAGACCGCCGGGCGAGGTGAGGGTGAGAAGGCCGCAGGCCATGTCCTTGATCTTCTGCGGCGTATAAAGATCGTAATAATGCTGGTTCTTGCGGCCGATGGCGTGCTCGGCGCTGAAGCTGCCGGCAAAATCCTCGACGGTCACGGCATAGACCCAGTCGCGCAACGCCGTTTCCAGCGAACCGTCGGCAAGCCCCTCCGCGTCGCGCGGAAAGACGATGTTGAGATGGACGCCGCCATCGCCGATATGGCCAAAATCGCAGATCCGCCCCTGCGGAAAGCGCTCCGGCATGTCGCGCTTCATCCGCTCGCAGAACGCCATGATGTCGCCGCGACGAAACGCGACGTCGAAGGCAATGAGACGGCCGGACTGCTTGACGCCCTCCGACAGGGCATGCCGCAACGCCCACATCTCGTGCGCGGGACCGATGAAGGCATCGGCCAGCGGCGCAGCCTCTGTCTCGAAGATTTCGGCCAGCACGGATTCGAGCATGTCGCCGAGCGGCTCCTCGCTCTCACGCGCCTGCCACGTCCGGCTGACCTCGGCGAGGATCACATAGTCCGGGATCTCGCCGTTCTGGAACGGGTTGCGAAGCGACGGCACATGATCGAGCGCCGCGGCAATAGCATTGCGCGACATGCCCTCAAAGGCCGACAGCGTCGTGCCGAGCCTCTCCTCCATCATCCGCAGCAGCGGCATCACCGCCTCGGGTCCCGCCGGCACCAGATAGGCGGTGGCGGTCTGCAGCGGCAGGCGCTCCAGGTTGAGCACGCAGCGTGTGACGACGCCGAACGCGCCGGATGTACCGATGAACAGCTGCTTCCAGTCCACGCCGGTATTGTTCTTGCGCAGCGCCTGCCCGAATTCGAGGATCGTCCCCTCGGCATCGGCCAGCACCACCGTCAGCCCGAGCACGTTGCGCCTGACATCGCCATATTTCAGAAACCGGGAGCCGCCGGTGTTGGTGGCGATCATGCCGCCGAGCCGCGGATCGGCCCCGAGATCGATCGGAAAGAACAGGCCGGACGCCTCCAGCCGCCGGTTGACGTCCGACAGCAGCAAGCCCGCATCGGCCTCCAGCGAGCGGTTATCGGCATCGAGCGCGAAATGCCTGGTCATCCGGTCGAGGCTAAGCACCACCTGCCCGCCCGCCGCATCAGGCGTCGAGCCGGAGACGAGGCCCGTATTGCCCGACTGCGGTACGACGGCAAGGCCGTGACGCACGCAGTAGGAGAGGACGGCGGACACCTCCTGCGTGGTCTGCGGCCGCACCACGGCCAGCGCCCGGCCGGCATCATAGCGCGCGCCGGTCTCATAAGCCGCCATGTCACCGGCGTCGGACACGAAGCCGCGTTCGCCCACTAGCGCCGTCAGCGCCCGCGCATGCTCGTCTACGATGGCAACGCGAACGGTCACTCGGCCGCCTCTGCGCGCGATGTCGCCTGTCCCGACGTGGCGGACATGCAGGCCGCGATAGAAGCCGCTTCGATCGCGGCATAATGGTCGAATTCGTTCAGCACGGCCTGTCCGAGATCGGCCTCGAACTGCTGCTGGCTGGGGCTCGCGGAGAAATCCTGCGCGGCGGCATTGCCGAGGTTCGACTGGAAGATGCCGGCGGCACTGACGGGAAGGAAATCCTCGTAGACGATCGGGTCGAACCGCACGAGCCCGTCACGCAACAGCGTCTCAAGGTCGCCCGACATCTCGGCACCGCGGCCGGCATCCGTCAGGCTGTAGGTGAAATAGCCAAGCCCCTGCGCGCGAATACCGTCCCAGCTGTCCGGAAACGCCTCGAAGGCATCCGCCAGCGCCTGCTCGTAGGCTGCGGCATTGGAGCCATCCGCGGCCGGACGGACATGTTTGCGCGACTGATCGAGCAACGCATCGTAAAGCGCCCGCCCCTTCGGCGTCAGGGCAATGCCGCGCTGCTCGATCTCGCCGAAGCGGGCCGTGTGCGAACCGGTAACCCAGTTGCCGTTCTCGTCCTTGAACGAAACCGGCTCGTCCAGCGCCTTGAACGAGGTCTGGCGCAGGAGGATCGGGCAGGCCCGCGTCGGCGGACCTTCGATGACGGCCTTCGGGGCAATGCCCTTTTCCGGCATGCGGGCCTGCACTGCGTCGATATCGAGTGTGCGCGGCGTCAGGTGGTTGATGTGCGGACCCTTGAAGGAAACGACGTCGGCCATCAGGCGATGCGCATCGTGCAGCCGCTTGTAGAGGCCCGCATCCACGATGGCCTTGTCGTGCCAGCGGAACGTCTCCAGCACCGCCTCGACAAAGGCATCAGCGTCCTCGGCATTCAGCCCACCCTCGGCCTCCGCCTTCTCGGTGAGCGCTACGGCACCAGGCGTGAAGATCGCGCGCGTCGAAAGCACGCGTTCGGCTTCTGCCCGCAACTCGGCATCGTCGATCAGGTCTAGACGCAGCAGCGAGGTGAAGACACGGAAGGGGTTGCGGCTGAGGGCTGCCGCACCGACCGGACGAAACGCCGTGGAGTGGACCGGAACGCCCGCCGTGCTGAGGTCGTAATAGCCGACCGGAAACATGCCCATGACCGCAAAGACGCGGCGCATCATCGACAATTCCGCAGGCGTGCCGAGCCGGATGGCGCCATGCCGCTCCTGCGAAATCCGCTCCAGCGCATCGGTCTCCGTCAACCGCTCGGCAAGAGCGGGCTCTGCGGCGAGCACATGCGCATTCACCTCGGCAACGAGATCCATCAGCGTGCCATAGGCCGGCACTTCCGCCCGGTACATGGCCGACATGGCGGCAGAAAAGGCGGAACGGATAGCGTCGTTCTGAACGAAGGTCTTCTCGGTCATGGCGGCTTGCCTCGCGATATGGCGTCACGATAGGATGTGGCGCGCTGATCATTCTGGTTTCGTATGATACTACCCCGAAATGCGCTTTGATTGCGACGGTTTTGACTATGATCATGCGGGGGCGGAATGAAGTTGAGCCGAAGATTGGTGCCCGACATCGCCACGCTGCAGGCGTTCGAATGCGCCGCGCGGCATGGCAGCTTCACGCAGGCCGCAGCGGAATTAAGCCTCACCCAGAGCGCCGTCAGCCGCCAGATCAAGGACCTTGAAGGCCAGCTCGGCGTGCTCCTCTTCGAACGCATCCGCCAGCGCGTCATCCTGTCGGATGCGGGGCAGAAGTTCCTGCCCGAAGTGCGCCGCCTGCTCCGCCAGTCGGAGGAGCTGATGGTGCGGGCCATGGGCGCTGCCCGCTCCGACAATGCGCTGTCGATCGCGACGCTGCCAACCTTCGGCAGCCGGTGGCTGACGCCGCGCCTGTCCGATTTTCTCCGCCTTCACCCCGATACCATTCTCAACATCGCCGCCCGGTCGCAGCCGTTCGATTTCGGCGAAGAGAATTTCGACGTGGCGATCCACTACGGCCAGCCTGTCTGGGCGCATGCGATCTGCGACTATCTCTGCAGCGAGGTCATCGTGCCCGTGGCCAGTGCAGCCCTTTTGGCGCGCCACCCTGCCCCCGAACCGACCGACCTCGACGGCGCTGCGCTGCTGCACCTCGCAACCCGGCCGAAAATGTGGGCGGAGTGGTTCGAGGCGAACGGCACGACGGCCGGCAGCGCCTATCGCGGCAGCCGGTTCGACCAGTTCGCCATGGTGATCGAGGCGGCAATCGCCGGCCTCGGCTTTGCGCTCCTGCCGCGCTATCTCATCGAGCACGAGCTTGAAATCGGCCGCCTCGTCGTGGTGTTCGACCGGCCGATGAAGACCGAAAACAGCTATTACCTCGTGGTGCCCGAGGGAAAGATGGAGAACCGGGCAGGCCTTGCCTTCCGGGACTGGATCATGGGTCAGGTGACATGACGACAGAGCTTGAGACCTTCACATTCAAGACACAACTTACGGAACAAAAGGCCGCACGCTGCGTTTCCATGGGGAGAGAAATGCCATGCTTTCGCTTTAAGCCCGGGAGGTGGCGGCCATCGAATGTCATCCGAAAAGACCTGTGACGACGCTCTGTCCTCCCGCGCTCCACACTCTGTGGCCGGCTGCGCCGAAGCTGCGCTTTGCCTTGCAAGCGCACCGGCATCCCGCTAGAAAACAAAGCCTTTATTTCAGATACCTCACATCCGATCGGCAATCGCGCCTGTCGGCGATCGAGAGGGCGCTTTTCCGCACCCTCTCACGGATCGGCTGCCGCGATGCCGGCGGGGTCCCGAAGCCGGGTTTTCCCGGTCGCGGTCCACTGCAAACGATGCCGGCGCCGTGAAAGCGCCCGATTGAGAGGCCACGCCTCACGCCGACCGACTGCGCCTCGTGCAGTCGCCTTACCTCTTAACTCAACGGTTGGATCCAGAACCCGCTCCATGGCCCTGCAAGAAACAAACACGACCTCGCCGCGCGGAGCCCAGCCCGCCCTCCTCGACACCAACGACTCGATCCGTTCGACCTATTTCACGAACGAGGAACTTCGGGCCGCAGGTGCCGCACTGGCACGAGACGGTGCGACGACCCTGCCGAGCTTCCTCCCGTTCGAGTTCCAACAGCGTCACCGCGAGAACGAAGGCGAGATCTTCCGGGTCTACAAGATCACGGCCGCCGACGTGGAAGCCGGCGCCACCATCACGCCGGCGGCGGAGTGGCTGCTTGACAACCATTATGTCGTGGAAGAAGCCATCCAGGAGGTCCGGCGCGACTTCCCCCGCAAGTTCTACCGCCAGCTGCCCACGATCCCGGTCGCCGGCACGTCCATTCCGCGCACTATGGCGCTGGCCTGGCTCTACACGGCCCACACGCACTCCACCGTATCGCGCGAAAGCCTGACCGCCATGGTCGAGGGCTTCCATGAGCATGCCACCTTCAAGATCGGCGAGCTCTGGGCCCTTCCCTCCATCCTTCGCTTCATCCTCATCGAAAACCTGCGCCGCATCGCCATCCGCGTCGAGCGCTCGCGCGCCATGCGCCACAAGGCCAACGACGTGGCCGACCAGATCGTCCGCCTGAGCGATCCGGAAAAGGCGGCGACGCTCCTGAAGGACTACGAAGGCCTGACGGCCGACAATTCCTTCGTCGCCCAGCTTCTCTACCGCCTGCGCGACGGCTCCCAGAGCGGACGCGTCGTCATCGGCTGGCTCGAGGAACAGCTGGAAAAGCGCGGCAGCGACGTCGAGGAGGCCCTGGTCGCCGAGCAGAACCGCCTGTCGTCCGGCAATGCGACGATGAGCAACATCATACGGTCGCTGCGCGAAATCGACGACAATGACTGGGCCGTCTGGTTCGAAAGCGTCAGCAAGCTCGACGCGGAACTGCGCGAGCACTCCGATTACATGGCGCTCGATTTCGGCTCCCGCAACAAGTACCGCACGACGATCGAGCGGCTCGCCAAGCGCTCCGGCCTGACCGAGCTGGAGGTTACCCAGCGCGCCATCGCCATGGCCGCCGAAGGGCAGAATATCGTGCCGATCCGGCCGGCAGCCGACGAGACGTCGGTGGAGGCCGGCATAGAGCCTGTGATCGAAGACGACATTCAGGTCCATGCCACCAATGTCGGCGATTTCCTGGTCGGCAACCGGACCGACGCTTTCGAGGAGGCCATCGGCTACCGCCCGACGCCCGTCCAGTCGGTGGTGCGCACGGCGCGCCGCATGGGCTGGCTCGCCATCGCTCTACCCAACCTCATCCTCACGATCCTCGCCATCGTGCTCGTCTATGATTTCATCAGCCCCATGGACATGCCGACAGGCGCCAAGCTGATCATCCTGCTTCTCTTCGCCCTGCCCGCCTCCGAAGGTGCTGCCGGCCTCTTCAACACGGTCGTGACCTTCTTCCTCACCCCGTCGCGGCTCGTCGGATACGAATTCCTCTCCGGCGTTCCTGAGGACGCCCGCACGCTGGTCGTCGTTCCCTGCCTGATCTCCAAGCGCGATCACGTGGACGAACTCGTCCGCAATATCGAGGTCCACTACCTCGCAAATCCCAAGGGTGAGATCTATTTCGCGCTGGTCAGCGACTGGGCCGACAGCCAGACCGAGGAAACCGCCGCCGACCTCGACGTCCTGGAATATGCCAAGGACGAAATCGCGACGCTTTCCAAGCGCTACGCCCATGATGGCCGCACCCGCTTCTACCTGCTGCACCGCCGCCGCCTCTACAACGAGGGCGAAGGCGCGTGGATGGGCTGGGAGCGCAAGCGCGGCAAGCTGCACGAGCTGAACCTGCTTCTGCGCGGCGACCGCGACACGACCTTTATTGCCGGCGCCGACAAGGTGCCCGAGAACGTTCAATACGTCATGACGCTCGACAGCGACACGCGCCTGATGCGCGATGCCGTCACCAAGCTCGTCGGCAAGATGTACCACCCCATCAACCGCCCCGTGATCGACGCCAAGAACCAGAAGATCCTGTCGGGCTATTCGATCCTGCAGCCGCGCGTCACGCCGTCGCTGACGACCGGCAGCGAAGCCTCGTCCTTCCAGCGTATCTTCTCGGCCAATCGCGGCATCGACCCTTACGTCTTCACGGTCTCCGACGTCTATCAGGACATCGTTTCGGAAGGCACGTTCACCGGCAAGGGTCTCTACCACGTCGATGCCTTCGAAGCGGCGATCAAGGGCCGCATCGACGAGAACGCGGTTCTCAGCCATGACCTTCTCGAAGGATCGTTCGCGCGCTGCGCGCTGGTGACCGATGTCGAACTCGTTGAGGATTTCCCGATCCGCTACGAAGTCGAGACCTCGCGCCAGCATCGCTGGGCGCGTGGCGACTGGCAGCTCCTCCCCTACATCTTCAGCCCGTCCAACGGCCTTTCCATGCTCGGCCGCTGGAAGATGTACGACAATCTGCGCCGCTCGCTGATCCCCGTCGCGTGGCTGATCGCCTCCGTGCTCGGCTGGTACTACATGGAGCCGACGCAGGCGCTGATCTGGCAGGTCGTGCTGATCTTCTCGCTCTTCGTCGCCCCCACCCTCTCGCTCATCTCAGGCCTGATGCCGCGCCGCAACGACATCGTCGCCCGCGCCCATTTCCACGCCGTCCTCTCCGAGATCAGCGCCGCCAATGCCCAGGTCGCACTCCGCATCGTCTTCATCGCCCATTCCGCCGGCATGATGGTGGATGCGATCGTGCGGGCCGT
This sequence comes from Ferranicluibacter rubi, assembly GCF_011603255.1. GTDB lineage: Bacteria > Pseudomonadota > Alphaproteobacteria > Rhizobiales > Rhizobiaceae > Ferranicluibacter > Ferranicluibacter rubi. The sequence continues at coordinate 359,178 of NZ_JAANCM010000004.1, forward strand.
CTACCGTACCTTCGTCAGCGGCAAGCTGATGCTGGAATGGCGTACGGCAGCACAAGTCCAGAGCAGCGCCACCGGCACCGTGCTCGACTACTACCGCACCATGTGGATCGCTCCGGTGATCGCCGTCGTGTCGCTCGGTCTGGCCGCCGTCTCGGCCACCGGCCTGCCCTTCATCGGCATTCCCTTCGCCGTTCTCTGGGCGCTCTCCCCGGCCATTGCCTGGCTCGTCAGCCAGTCGGCAGAAACCGAAGACCAGCTCGACGTTTCCGACGAGGTGAAGGCCGAGTTCCGCAAGATTGCACGGCGCACCTGGCGCTTCTACGAGGATTTCGTCACCGCCGAGCAGCACTTCCTGCCGCCGGACAATTTTCAGGAAATTCCGCATCCGATCCTTGCGGAACGGACGTCGCCGACCAATATCGGCGTCTACCTGCTCTCGGTCATGTCGGCCCGCGACTTCGGCTGGATCGGTTTCGAGGAAACCATCCGCCGTCTCGAGGAAACCGTCGCGACCGTGGATGCCCTGCCGAAATATCGCGGCCACCTGTTCAACTGGTACACGACCAACCGCCTGGAAACGATGGAGCCGAAATACGTCTCGGCCGTCGACAGCGGTAACCTCGCCGGTCACCTCATCGCCGTCTCCTCCATGTGCCGCGAATGGGCGGAAGCGCCCTCGGCGCACGTACAGGGTAGCCTCGACGGCATCGGCGACGTGGTCTCGATCCTTGCCGAAATGCTGGCCGCCCTGCCCGACGACCGCAAAACGGTTCGCCCATTGCGTCGCCGTATCGAGGAACGCCTGATCGGCTTCCAAAGCGCGCTGCAGGCGGTCAAACGCGAGCATGAATTCGCCTCGATCCGCGTCATCAATCTCTCGGTCCTCGCCCGCGACATCCAGAAGCTGTCGCTGAACCTCGACCACGAGGTGAAAAGCGGCGCCAGCGGCGAAGTCGTCAAGTGGTCGGGCCTGCTCGTCCAGACCTGCGAAGCGCACATCGCCGACAGCGTCTTCGACCTCGGCGCCATCGACGCGCTGCGCCAGCGCCTCATCGTGCTGCGCGACCGCAGCCGCGACATCGCGTTCTCGATGGACTTCACGTTCCTCTTCCGCAAGGAGCGCCGCCTGCTCTCGATCGGCTACCGCGTCAACAGCGGCGAGCTCGACGAAGCCTGCTACGACCTTCTCGCCTCGGAATGCCGCCTGACCAGCCTGTTTGCGATCGCAAAGGGCGACCTGCCGACGGAGCACTGGTACAAGCTCGGCCGTCCGGTCGTGCCGATCGGCGCGCGTGGCGCGTTGGTCTCCTGGTCCGGCTCGATGTTCGAATATCTAATGCCTCCGCTCGTCATGCAGGAGCGCCAGGGCGGCATTCTCAACCAGACGAACAATCTGATCGTGCGCGAGCAGATGAATCATGGCCGTCGTCTCGGCACGCCATGGGGCATCTCGGAAGCCGCCTTCAACGCGCGCGACCATGAGTTGACCTACCAGTACACCAATTTCGGCGTGCCTTCGCTCGGCCTGAAGCGCGGTCTCGGCCAGAACGCCGTCATTGCGCCCTATGCCTCGATCCTCGCCAGCATGTACGATCCGAAGGCAGCCCTTGCCAACCTTGATCGCCTGCGCGGCTTCGGGGCGTTGGGTGTGTACGGCTTCTACGACTCGGTCGACTTCACGCCGACCCGCGTTCCCGAAGGCAAGACCTGCGCGGTCGTGCGCAACTACTATGCGCACCACCATGGCATGTCGATCGCCGCGGTCGCCAACGTGGTCTTCAATGGCCGCCTGCGCGAGTGGTTCCACGCCGATCCGGTCATCGAGGCCGCCGAACTCCTGCTGCAGGAAAAGGCGCCGCGCGACATCCCGATCATAAACGCCAAGCGGGAGCCGGAAGCCCTCGGCAAGGGCCAGGAAGACCTGCTCCGCCCCGAAGTCCGCGTCGTCAAGAACCCGCTCGCCAAGGACCGCGAGACCGTGTTCCTCTCGAACGGCCACTACGCGATCATGCTGACTGCCGTCGGCTCGGGCTATTCCCGCTGGAACGGCCAGACCGTCGTGCGCTGGAAGCCGGATCCGGTCGAGGATCGCACCGGCACCTTCATCTTCCTGCGCGACACCGCAAACGGCGACTGGTGGTCGGCCACCGCCGAGCCGCGCCGAGCGGAAGGCGAGAAGGCGACGACCCGCTTCGGTGACGACAAGGCCGAGTTCATCAAGATCGTTGGCGATCTCACCAGCGAAGTCGAGGTCATCGTCGCAACCGAACACGATGCCGAAGGCCGGCGCGTGACGCTGGTCAACACCGGCTCCGAGGACCGCTTCATCGAAGTGACCTCCTATGCCGAACCGGTGCTGACGACGGACGATACCGACAACGCCCATCCGCTCTTCGCCAAGATGTTCCTGAAGACGGAAATCGACGCCAAGGGCGACCTCATCCGCGTGATGCGCAACAAGCGCACGCCAAGCGAGCCCGACATGCAGGTCGCGCACCTGATCGTCGATAATGCCGGCACCGATCGTCCGACGGAGGTCGAGACCGACCGCCGCCGCTTCATCGGCGAAGGCCGCACGCTGGCGGAGGCCCGCGCCTTCGACGGCGATGTCAGCCTCTCCGGCACATCGGGCTTCACGCTCGATCCGGTCATGGCGCTGCGCCGCACCGTGCGCGTGCCCGCCGGCAAGAAGGTCAGCGTCATCTTCTGGACGATCGCGGCACCCAACCGTGCGGATATCGATCGCGCCGTCGAGCGCTACCGCCACCCGGACAGCTTCAGCCATGAGATGATCCATGCGTGGACGCGCAGCCAGGTGCAGATGCGCCATGTCGGCGTGACCTCGCAGGAAGCCGCCAGCTTCCAGATCCTCGGCCGCTACCTCGTCTATCCCGACATGCAGCTGCGTGCGGACACGGCGACGGTGCGCGCCGGCCTCGGTCCGCAGTCGGCCCTCTGGCCGCTTGCGATCTCCGGCGATTTCCCGATCTTCACCGTCCGCATCAACGACGATGTCGATATGGGCATCGCCCGCGAAGCCCTGCGCGCGCAGGAATATATGCGCGCCCGCGGCGTCACAGCCGATCTGGTGATCATCAACGAGCGCGCCGCCTCCTACGCTCAGGACATGCAGCACGCGATCGACAGCATGTGCGAGAACCTGCGCCTGCGCGGCCAGTCCGATGGTGCGCGCCAGCACGTCTTCGCCGTCCGCCGCGATATCATGGAAGCCGAGACATGGGCGGCGCTGCTGTCCGCCTCGCGCGCCGTCTTCCATGCCCGCAACGGCAAGATCTCCGACCAGATGGCCCGTGCCGAAGCGCTGTATTCGACGCCGAGCATCAAGAAGGACAAGCCGGCAACCGGTTCCGTACCGCTGCTGGCAGCCCCGACCGTGACCGATGCCGTACCCGCCACGATTTCCGGCGATGGCCTCGACTTCTGGAACGGCTATGGCGGCTTCTCCGCGGATGGCCGCGAATACGTCACGCGTCTGCGCGGTGGCGAGGCGACGCCCCATCCGTGGATCAACGTCATCTCCAACGACATCTTCGGCTTCCACGTCTCGGCCGAAGGTTCGGCCTTCACCTGGAGCCGCAATTCGCGCGACTACCAGCTGACGTCCTGGACCAACGATCCGGTCGGCAACCGCCCCGGAGAAGCGATCTTCATCAAGGACATGACCAGCGGTTCGGTCGTCACCCCCTATGGCGCGCTCTCGCGTCGCAAGGATGTGACCTTCGAAACCCGCCATGGCCTCGGCGTCTCCACCTTCTCGAGCGTTCAGGACGGTCTGACGGTGGAAGCCACGCAGACCGTGCATCGCACGCTGCCCGTAAAATACACCCGCCTGCGCCTGACGAACGGCGCCGGCGAAGCCCGTCGCCTACGCCTGTACGGCTATGTCGAATGGGTGCTCGGCAACAACCGCGCCCGCACCGCGCCCTTCGTCGTCAGCCATTATGACGAAGTCGCGGAAATGATGTCGGCGACCAACCCGTACAGCATCGACTATGCAGGGCGGACCGCCTACCTCGCCGTCAGCGAAACCCCGGCAAGCTTCACCGCAAGCCGCCGGGAGTTCCTCGGCCGCACCGGTGGCATCCTTGCACCGCAGGCTGTGGTCGATGGTGCCGTTCTCACCGGCAGCTCCGACATTGACGGCGATGCCTGCGCCGCGCTCTCGCTCGACGTCACCCTGAAGCCGGGCGAAACCCGCGATCTCGTCTTCTACATCGGCGACAGCGACAACCGGGCCCAGGCGCTCGAACATCTGGAAGCCGCCAAGGCTGACACGTTCGATGCCGTTCTGGAAGCATCGACCGCCTTCTGGGAAGCCTTCACCGGCGTCTTGGAAATCGAGACCCCGGACAAGGCGTTCAACAACCTCGTCAACCGCTGGCTCCCCTATCAGAGCCTCGGTTGCCGGATTCTCGCTCGGTCCGCCTTCTATCAGGCAAGCGGCGCCTTCGGCTTCCGCGATCAGCTGCAGGATACGCTCGCCTTCATCGTGCACCGGCCGGAACTGGCGCGGACGCAGATCCTCAATGCTGCCGCCCGGCAGTTTGCGGAAGGCGACGTGCTGCATTGGTGGCTGCCGGGATCCGGCGCCGGCGTGCGCACGCTGATCTCCGACGATGTCGTCTGGCTCGGCCACGCCACGCAGCATTATTGCGAGGTGACCGGCACCACGGACATTCTGGACGAGACCATTCCCTTCATCGAGGGAGCGGCGCTCGAGCCAGGCCAGCACGACAGCTTCTTCCAGCCGAAGGTCTCGGAAACCACCGCAAGCCTCTACGAGCATTGCGCCCGGGCTCTCGACCTCGCCATCAAGCGGACCGGCGAAAACGGCCTGCCATTGATCCTCGGCGGCGACTGGAACGACGGCATGAACCGTGTCGGAATCGAAGGCCGCGGCACCAGCGTCTGGCTCGGCTGGTTCCTCGCCTCCACCCTGCGCGCCTTCACGGGCATCGCAGAGGCGCGCGGCGACAGCACCCGCGTCACCGCCTGGACCGCCCATCTCGAAAGCCTCAAGCAGGCGCTGGAGACGGCCGGCTGGGACGGCACGCACTACCGCCGCGGCTACTATGACGACGGCACGCCGCTCGGCTCGGCCACGTCCGACGAATGCCGCATCGACTCGATTGCCCAGTCCTGGAGCGTGCTCTCGGGCGAAGGCGATCCGGCCCGGGCCACGCAGGCCATGGATGCGGTGCTCTCCGAGCTTGCCGATGACGAACATCGCCTGATCCGCCTGTTCACCCCGCCGCTCTCCGGCACCGAGCAGGACCCGGGCTACATCAAGGCCTATCCGCCCGGCGTCCGTGAAAACGGCGGGCAGTACACCCATGCAGCAACGTGGGTCGTCCTGGCGCTCGCCCGCCTGAAGCGCGGCGACGATGCCTGGAAGGCGTTCCAGATGCTGAACCCGGTGACCCATGCGCTGAACCGTGAAGACGCCAATGTCTATCGGGTCGAGCCCTATGTCGTGGCAGCCGACGTCTACGGCCATGGAGACCTGACCGGCCGTGGCGGCTGGACCTGGTACACCGGCTCGGCCGCCTGGCTCTATCGCGTTGCCGTGGAAGGGATCCTCGGCCTGCGCAAGGAGGGCGAGCGGCTGATCGTCGATCCCGCCCTTCCCTCGGAGTGGCAGGGCTTCAAGGCCCGGCTGACCATCGACGGCAAGGTGCACGAGATCGCCGTGGCCAGAAGCGGCGACGATAATGGTGCGTTTGAAGTTACGGTTGATACGACTGTCACAAAAAACGCGCATGATGGCGTTTTGCTCTAGCAACCAATGGCAGACCGGCCCGGTCGAACCCGGGCCGGTCTGCAAAGAAGCCTGAACGATATCGGCGAGGTTGAGGGGCTGGGGCGCCAAGATCCGCATGAGACCTCGAATGCTTCATGACACGCCTCCGGTGCTGCGCACCGCTCCTCCGGCCCTTCTGCAGCCCTTGCTGCAGCCGGTGTCCGCGTCAACGCCCAGTGTGCCACCCACTCCGGCGCCCTCGCGGACGCCCGTTCCGGGCGAGCGCGATACGCGGCTGGATACCTATCGGGCCATCTGCCTGTTGATGATCTTCATCAACCATGTGCCGGGCCAATATCTCGAATATCTGACGACGAAAAACTTTGGCTTCTCGGATTCGGCCGAAGCCTTCGTACTGATCTCAGGTCTTTCGGCCGGCCTTGCCTATGGGCGGAAGTTCCTGCCCGGCAACCGGCTGGCGCTCAGCCTGCGCATCTGGCGCCGCGCCTTCACGCTCTACATCGCCCACATCATGTCGAGCATCATCACGCTCGCGATCTTTGCCGGCGGTGCGCTCTATTTCCACCGGCAGGATCTGATCAGCGAGATCAACATCCGCCCCCTGGTCGACAACACGGAGCAGGGCGTGGTGGCGATGGTGCTGCTCGGCCACCAGTTCGGTTACAACAATATCCTGTCCATGTATGCGGTGGTATTCCTCATGCTTCCAGGCATGCTGCTGCTGCAAAAGATCGGTCCCGCCCTTCTTTTGGGCGTCTCGGCGCTGGTTTGGCTTCTCGCCGGCATCTTCCACATCGTGCCGATCAACTTCCTCGATCATAACTACTGGTTCCTGAACCCCTTTTCGTGGCAATTCCTGTTCGCCATCGGCCTCGTCGCCATGATGCGCAGTCGCAAGGGCCTCTCCCTGCCGCGCCACCCCGCCCTCGTCTCGATAGCTGCCCTCTATGTCGGCGTCTCCTTCGCCTGGGTGCTGTTTTCCTGGTGGTCGATCGATTTCTCCCACGGCCTCCCCGCCGTTCTCACCGGCTTCGACAAGACCTTTCTGTCGCTGACCCGCCTCCTCCATGTTCTCGCGCTCGGTTATCTCCTCGCCATCACCCCCGTCTTCAACCGGCTGTCGCGTCTGCGTCTCGATCACCCCTTGGTCATGATCGGTCGCCACTCGTTGCCCGTCTTCATCTTCGGGACGATCCTTGCGATGATTGGCCAGGTCCTGCTGTTCGTCACCGGCAAGGACCCGATCATCGGCACCCTGTTCGTGATGGTCGGCATCGCGCTCCATTTCGCCTATGCCCGATATCTCGACTGGCTCGGCGGCCTCTCCACCATCGCGCCGCTCAAAACCTGACATGACAGGTCTTATTCTTGGAGCGACGGCATTTTCCTGTCGGACGACATGCGGTAAGGAACCCACAATCCGATTTATCAAAGCCATGGGAGGCCTTCTTGTCCACGCGCACACTTTTCCTTCTGCCGGGTGACGGCATCGGTCCGGAAGCCATGGCCGAGGTCGTCAAGATCATCGACCACATGAACACGGACGCCGGAGCCGGCTTCGTCACGGACACGGGTCTCGTTGGCGGTTCGGCGTATGACGCCCATGGCGCCGCCATCTCGGATGCCGACATGGCCAAGGCCATGGCAGCCGATGCCGTTCTCTTCGGCGCCGTCGGCGGCCCGAAGTGGGACGACGTGCCTTACGAAGCACGCCCCGAAGCCGGCCTCCTGCGCCTGCGCAAGGACATGCAGCTGTTTGCAAACCTGCGCCCCGCCATCTGCTACCCCGCGCTCTCGGCCGCATCGTCGCTGAAGCCGGAGCTGGTCGAAGGCCTCGACATCCTCATCGTGCGCGAACTGACGGGCGGCGTCTATTTCGGCGAGCCGAAGGAAATCATCGACCTCGGTAACGGCCAGAAGCGCGGCATCGACACGCAGGTCTACGACACCTACGAGATCGAGCGCATCGCCGGCGTCGCCTTCGAGCTCGCCCGCACCCGCTCGAACCGCGTCTGCTCCATGGAAAAGCGCAACGTCATGAAGTCGGGCGTGCTCTGGAATCAGGTCGTCACGGCAAGTCACAAGGAAAAATATTCCGACGTGCAGCTGGATCACATGCTGGCCGATGCCGGCGGCATGCAGCTGGTTCGCCAGCCCAAGCAGTTCGACGTCATCGTCACCGACAACCTGTTCGGCGACATGCTGTCGGATGTCGCCTCCATGCTGACCGGCTCGCTCGGCATGCTGCCTTCCGCCTCGCTCGGCGCGCCCGACGAGACGACGGGTAAGCGCAAGGCGATGTACGAGCCCGTACACGGCTCGGCCCCCGATATTGCCGGCCGCGGCATCGCCAACCCGATCGCGATGATCGCGTCGTTTGCCATGTGCCTGCGCTACTCGTTCAACATGATTGCGGAAGCCGACCGTCTGGAAAAGGCGATCGCCAACGTGCTCGATCAGGGCATCCGCACCGGTGACATCATGGCGCCGGGTGCCCGCCAGGTCGGCACGAACGAAATGGGCGACGCCATCCTGGCCGAGTTCAAGGCACTTTCGGCCTGATATCTCCAGAAAGACACGTTAGATGCCCCGGCTCCCCGCGGAGACCGGGGCATTTTCATGTCCGGCGGTTGACTTCAGCGAAAGCGAAAACACTTTCCGGGGGATCGACCGGGCGGAAGAATAAAGGAACATCATGAACAAGCCGATCTCCTCCTCCGTCTGGCTGCTTCTGGGCGCCATCCTCCTCGTCGTCGCGCTCGTGCCCTTCGATCCGCACCTGTCGCAATCGGCGCAGGCGCTACCGGAACCCTTCGTCGCCTTCAATGCCCGCATCACGGATTTCGGCACCTTCGCCTGGATGATCTACGGCTCCGCAACCCTGGTCATCATCGCCTACATCCTCGCGCGCGTCGTCAGCAGCCACGGCTTCGCCGAGAAGGCGAGGGCGGCACGGCGCCTGTCGCTCTACTTCCTCGTGACGATCGGCACCGCCAGCGCTGTGGTCCATATCCTCAAATTCTTCATCGGCCGCGCCCGGCCGGAAGCCTTTTCCGATCTCGGTGCCTATAGCCTGACACCCTTCGCCTCCGAATGGCTGTTCCAGAGCTTCCCCTCGGGTCACTCGGCGGCCGTCGGCTCCTTCTTCGGCGCCTTCGCCATGCTGGCCCCGCGCCTGCGGATCCTCTTTGCGCTCGGCGCGCTCACCATTGGCGTCACTCGTGTCGTCGTCGGCGCGCATTATCCGAGCGACGTGGCCGCCGGCCTGCTGGTCGGTCTATGGAGCGCCCTGATGATCGCCTTCCTCTTTGCCCGGCAGAACTGGGTGTTCCGGCTCGACGACAAGGGCTGGCCACGGCCCAAGACGCAGTTTCCGACCCACGAGAACGTCTGACGAGAAACCCGGCGAGGTGACCCGCCGGGTTCGTATCTGCTGGGATTAGGGTCTCGCTCAATCCATGGCGTGGATATCGCGGTCCTTGGTTTCCGGCAGGAAGAGCATGCCGATGACCAGCGTGATGCCTGCAAAGATGATCGGGTACCAGAGGCCGTAATAGATGTCGCCCTTGGCCGCACTCATCGCAAAGGCCATGGCCGGAAGCAGGCCGCCGAACCAGCCATTGCCGATGTGATAGGGCAGGGACATCCCCGAATACCGAATACGGGTCGGGAACAGTTCGACCAGCAGCGCGGCGATCGGGCCGTAGACCATGGTCACGTAGATGACGAGAACGGTCAGAACGGCGATCGTGCCGATCCAGTTGACCCGCTGCGGATCGGCGACCATCGAATAGGTACCGCCATTCGCCACCGTGTAGACCGGCATGGACGTCACACCGGCGGCTTCCTCCGCCGTCAGCAGCTTGGCAGCCACCAGTTCGTCAGCCGTCATCGTTGCCGGCGCCGAGGCGCGTACCGTTGCCGGATCGAGCGAAAGCTCCGGATTGGCGGCGACGAAGCCGTCGAGCTTGCTTTCAGGCACCTTCGCCGCACCCCGCTGCAGCGGATAACCCGCATCGTGCAGCGCCATGTTGATACCCTTCTCGAACACCGAAGCCTTGGCTTTCGCATCCGCACCGGCAGCGACCGTATCGTAGCTCGGCACGGTCGCGTCGCCGATCTTGACGGCCGCAGCCTGGCCAGCAGGGCCGGGAACGATGTCGTAGGGTACGGAATTGCGGGTGAGGAACGCGGTTGCCACGTCGCAGGACGTCGTGAACTTCGCCGTGCCCGTGGGGTTGAACTGGAAGGTGCAGTCTGCCGGATCGGCGGTCACCGTCGCGCGGACGGTCGCCTGCGCTTCGGCGAGCGCCGGGTTTGCCGTCCAGGTCATGGCCTTGAACAGCGGGAAGTAGGTCAACATGGCGAGCAGCAGCCCGGCCATGATGATCGGCTTGCGGCCGATCTTGTCAGAGAGCAGGCCGAAGATGACGAAGAAGCTCGTGCCGATGAGCAGCGAGATGGCGACCATGATATTGGCCGACTGACCATCCACCTTCAGGATGTTCTGCAGGAAGAACAGCGCATAGAACTGACCGCAATACCAGACGACGGCCTGGCCCATGGTGGCGCCGAACAGCGCGAGAATGCCGATCTTGGCGTTCTTCCATGTCCCGAAGGCTTCCTTGAGCGGTGCCTTCGACGTCTTGCCTTCTGCCTTCATCTTCTTGAAGGCGGGCGACTCGTTCATCTTGAGGCGGATCCAGACGGAAACGCCGAGAAGCACGACGGAAACCAGGAACGGAATGCGCCAGCCCCAGGCCGCAAAGGCTTCCTTGCCGAGCGCGAACTGGACGCCGAGAATGACGACGAGCGACAGGAACAGCCCGAGCGTTGCCGTCGTCTGGATCCAGGACGTGAAGTAGCCGCGTCGGCCGTGCGGTGCATGCTCGGCCACATAGGTGGCGGCCCCGCCATACTCGCCGCCGAGCGCCAGACCCTGAAGCATGCGCAGGAGGATGAGGATGATCGGGGCGGCAATGCCGATGGTCGCTGCACCCGGCAGGATGCCGACGAGGAAGGTCGAGAGACCCATGATGAGGATGGTGACGAGGAAGGTATATTTGCGACCGACGAGATCGCCCAGCCGCCCGAAGACGAGGGCGCCGAAAGGCCGCACGAGGAAGCCGGCGGCAAAGGCGAGCAGCGCGAAGATGTTGCGCGTCGTCTCCGGATACTGGCTGAAGAAGGTTGCGCCGATATAGACGGCGAGCGAGCCGTAGAGATAGAAATCATACCACTCGAACACGGTGCCGAGCGAGGATGCGAAGATGACCTTGCGCTCCTCCCCGGTCATCGGTGCGGCCTTCGTCCGGCCCACGGATGTCACATTTGCCATTCTCTTTGTCCTCCCAAAACATAGCATGCATCCCACCGATCCTCCTCGATCGGTTCACGGGATGCACCGAAGGGCAAGAATGGCAGATCGGGAGGGCGCCGGGCAGCGATCCTTTCGGATTATGACTTTCGTCTAACAACAGGCCCGCTCCGACGGGTTTTGCCGCGCGAAGAACCTTGACTTTACCGGCAGAATGAATAAGAGCAGCAGCGGAAAGGGAAGGGTTCATGCTTCGTCAGATGTCCATCATCGACTGCGCAAACGGTCTTGCTTCGGCAGGAGCGCCAGAACCCATGTCCGCACTTTTCACAAACACGGCCAAAACGACGACGAAAACCGTCTGACGTCTCTGGCCCACCGCTCTCTCCCCGGCACGGCCGGGGACGCGAAGCCCGCGCCGCAGGCGATCCGGGTTTCTCCCCCAGCTTCCGCGGAGAGAAGAGAAAGAGAGCAAGACAATGGGTTTCAAGATCGCCGTAGCAGGCGCCACCGGCAATGTCGGGCGCGAAATGCTCAACATCCTTTCCGAACGCGGCTTCCCGGCCGATGAGGTCGTGGCACTGGCCTCGGCACGGTCGCACGGCACCGAAGTCTCCTTCGGCGACAAGACGCTGAAGGTCAAGAACCTCGAAAATTACGACTTCTCCGACACGGACATTTGCTTGATGTCGGCCGGCGGCGCGGTCTCGCTCAAGTATTCCCCGAAGATCGCCGCGCAGGGCTGCGTCGTTATCGATAATTCCTCGGCTTGGCGCTACGATCAGGACGTTCCGCTGATCGTTCCGGAAGTCAATCCCGACGCCATCACCCAGTTTACCAAGCGCAACATCATCGCCAACCCGAATTGCTCCACGGCGCAGCTCGTGGTCGCGCTGAAGCCGCTGCACGACTTCGCCAAGATCAAGCGCGTCGTCGTCTCGACCTACCAGTCCGTTTCGGGCGCGGGCAAGGACGGCATGGACGAACTCTTCAACCAGACCCGCGCCGTCTTCGTGGCCGATCCGGTCGAAAGCAAGAAGTTCACCAAGCGCATCGCCTTCAACGTCATTCCGCACATCGATAGCTTCATGGAAGACGGCTACACGAAGGAAGAGTGGAAGGTTCTGGCCGAGACCAAGAAGATGCTCGATCCGAAGATCAAGGTGACCTGCACGGCCGTGCGCGTTCCCGTCTTCATCGGCCACTCGGAATCGGTCAACATCGAATTCGAAAACGAGATCACCGCCGATCAGGCCCGCGACATTCTGCGCGAAGCGCCCGGTTGCCTCGTTATCGACAAGCACGAAAATGGCGGGTACATGACGCCTTACGAAAGCGCTGGTGAGGACGCGACCTATATTTCACGCATTCGTGAAGATGCGACGGTCGAAAACGGCCTGAACATCTGGGTTGTGTCCGATAACTTACGCAAGGGTGCCGCACTCAACGCGATCCAGATCGCTGAACTGCTGGTCGCCCGCGGGCTGATCACGGCCAAGAAGCAGGCTGCCTGATCGGCAGCAAAGAGACGAGGGCACCCGCCGACCGGGACAGGAACGGCGGGTACCCGAACATTGAAGACGGACGGTGACGGACGGATTCACGTGAAACATCAAGGCGCTGCCTCTGCCAGACGGCAAGGTTGTCGGCCATCAGAAGCAGGGCTACGGGGTTTTTTATGCTGAAGAAGACGTTCGCACTGGCAGGTCTTGTACTGGCCGCCGCCCTCGCGCCGCAAGCGGCCTTTGCCGCCAGCTGTGGCAACACGTCTGCCGGCTTCGACGCCTGGGTTCAGGACTTCAAGCAGGAAGCTTCCGGCCGTATCAGCCCCGCCGTGCTCGACCGCGCCTTTGCCAATGTGAAGTACAACACGGCCACGATCCGCGCCGACCGCGGCCAGAAGAGCTTCAAGCTCTCGCTCAGCGAATTCATGAAGAAGCGCGGTGGCGCGACCATCGTCTCGCGTGGCAAGAAGATGAAGGCCCAGAATGCGGCCCTCTTTGCGTCCATCGAACAGCGCTACGGCGTGCCGGCGGGCCCGCTGATCGCAATCTGGGGCATGGAAACCGGTTTCGGCAACTTCCTCGGCAAGGAGCACACGCTGTCTGCCGTTTCGACACTCGCCTATGACTGCCGCCGGTCCGACTACTTCACCGACCAGCTCTACGCAGCTCTGACGCTCGTCCAGCGCGGCGATCTTGCGACGGATGCCCGCGGTGCGGCCCATGGTGAAATCGGCCAGACGCAGTTCCTTCCCGCAAACGTCGTGAAATATGGCGTCGATGGCGATGGCAACGGCCATGTCGACATGGTTCGCTCCAAGGCCGACGCCCTGGCCTCAACGGCCAACTTCCTGCGCGGCCATGGCTGGCGGGCAGGGGGCGGCTATCAGCCGGGTGAAGCCAATTTCGGCGCCATCCAGGGCTGGAACGCGGCCAGCGTCTACCAGCAGGCCATCGCCCAGATCGCAGCCGACATCGACGGCTGATCCTTTCGGATTTTGATGACAGAAAAGCCCCGGCGCGGATGCGTTCCGGGGCTTTTTCATGGTCATTTTCAAGAAGGCTGCAACGGTTCGACCCGTGCAGCTTTCTTGAAACGATAATCTGGCGCGTGTCAGGTCCCGGGCCGGGAGAAATCACCCGACTTCGGATCCATCACCCACAGCTCCCCTGTCGAAATATCGAACCAGGCGCCATGCAGCTGCAGCTTGCCGCGCTGCTCGAGGATCTGGACGCAGGGGAACGTCCGCAGGTTGACGATAGAATTACGGATGGACACATGCTCCATCGCACGCTGCCGTTCCGCCGCCGTCATCATGTCATTGCCTGCAATCTGTTCGGCCGCCGGCTTCAGCATGTTCATCCATTTGCCGATGAAATCGCCGGGCGACAGAGGCTCGGCGCTGCTATCGAGCACCGCCTTGATGCCGCCGCAGCGGCCATGGCCCATGACGACGATATCCTTGACGCGCAGCGACTGGACAGCGAATTCCAGTGCTGCCGAGGTCGAATGATACTGGCCATCGGGCTCGTAGGGCGGAACCATATTGGCGACGTTGCGCACAACGAAGAGTTCGCCCGGTCCGCTGTCGAAGATGGTTTCCGGCGCGGCGCGAGAGTCGCAACAGGCAACGATCAGCGTCTTCGGCTGCTGTCCGGTGTCCGCCAGCGTCTTGTAGCGGGCCTGCTGCTCGGTGAACCGGCCGTTCATGAATTTCTGGTAACCGCCCAGCAGGTGCTCGGGAAAATGATACATGTGCCTGTGCCCTTTTTGCTGCCTCGTGTTTAAGCGCCGAATGCCCGATGAGGCAAGAGTAACGCGGTCAGCTGGGTTAATTTGCGGCGCGCCGGGCACGACGCCGCCCGCAAATCCCCGTATCAGCGCCTACGCGTCTGCGACGGATGCATCAGATGCCGCATCTGCACCAGCGACATCGGCCCGGTCAGGCAATGCGCGTCCTGCTGCAGCGTCAGCTCGTCCGCGCCGCGTCGTGCCGAGCGGGCCACCATCTCGAACACGCTGGCGGTGGCAAGCTGCAGCGCCTTCTCCTCGCTCTGCCCCTCCAGCAGCCGTCCCAGAAACAGCGCGGCCATCAGGTCGCCTGTCCCGTTCGGCGGATTGTCCACCAGCCGGTGCTCGGCCAGCAGCGCATGATGTCCGGAGAGGTAGAGATTGCCCGTGCTGCCGTTCATCATGGCGATCGCCGACGTTACCAGCATGCGCGATGGCCCGAGCGCCAAGGCGGCATCCAGAATGGCCGCATTGCTATCGAGCGCCGCATTCGAGAGCCACGACAGTTCGAACCGGTTCGGCGTGGCGAGCCCCGCCAAAGGCAGCAACCTGTCCCGGATGCCCGAGGCCACCGGTTCCGGCACATAGAGATCGCCCCGGTCGCCGATCACGGGATCGCAGGCATAGATGAGGTGAGGATTGCGCACCTTCAGCGTCTCGACCAGCCGTGCCACCGCCTCGACCTGCTGCGCATTGCCGAGATAGCCGGACAATACGGCCCGAACCTCGCCCACCCAGGGGGACGCCGCAAGCTCGCCCAGCATCGCATCGAACGTATCCGGGTCGATCGCCATCCGCGTCGAGCGTCCGTGACCGGGATGCCAGGGCATGATGACCGTCGGCACGGCCCACACGGTAAAACCCAGCGTCTCCAGCGCGAAGACGACGGCCCGGTTGCCGACGGAGCCGCGCATGACGTGGCTGGAAATGACGATAACGGCACCGGCAGCGGTCTCGGACATGCAGCAGGTCTCTCTTTCGGGTTCTCCCGCCAGATCGCCTGACGGTCATGCCGCTGTCAACTGCGCATGGGAAGAGGAGCAGGTGCCTCACGAGGACGAGATCACGTATCCGATCCGCTCTACCCATCGTCTGCGGAGACCACGGCCGTGCTTTGGAAGAAACAGGCAGGCTTAGCGGTCGCAAATGCGAATTGTTCTGCTAGGTTCACGTAAAAATAACGGCTGGAGGACGAAACATCATGGGCACGCGACATCATCCGAAGAAAACCCGCTTGATCGGCGAGATCGAGCAGGCGGCAGAACGCCTCGGCCAGCCCTTCCTGTCGCCGGCCATCCTCTTCGGACGCGCGAGCCCCGACGATATCGCCGCCTATGATGCCGGCATGCTCGCCGCCGCCGCCGCGCACGCCTATCAGGAAGTGACCGCCCGCAAGAGGAACACATCCCGCGTCACCGTTACGGATCTGGAAAGCGTGAAGCCCGGCGGCGCGCCAGTCTCCGTTCTCTGCGTCACAGACCGCAACATGCCCTTCCTCTATGATTCCATCATGGGCGAGGTCACGAGCCGGCACCGTGATCTCTCGCTCGCCGTCCACCCGATCCTGGTGGTGTCCAAGGGCGCCGCGCCCGTGCTGTTCGATCCCGAGGAGGAGAGCGATCCGACGGATCGCGTCAGCCATATCCAGATCCACCTCAGCCACCTCGTGGCCGAGGAGGCGACGGCACTGGTGGGCGCGATCGAGACCGTGCTTGCGCAGGTGCATCAGGCCGTGGGCGACTGGGAGCCGATGAAGACGCTTCTCGGCGAAGCCATGGGCGAACTGGAAGGGCAGACGACAAGCGACCGCGACGCCGACCGCAAGGAGGCGCTCGCTTTCCTGAAATGGCTGCGCGACGACAACTTCACCTTTCTCGGCATGCGCGAATACAGCTATTCCGGCGACGGGCAGAAAGCGACGCTCGACCGCGGCACCGGCCACGGCCTCGGCATCCTTTCCGATCCGAACGTGCGCGTGCTGCGCCAGGGACACGACGCCGTCGTCACCACGCCGGAAATCCTCGCCTTCCTGCAGGGTCCGGATTTCCTGATCGTCACAAAGGC
Organism: Ferranicluibacter rubi; assembly: GCF_011603255.1. GTDB lineage: Bacteria > Pseudomonadota > Alphaproteobacteria > Rhizobiales > Rhizobiaceae > Ferranicluibacter > Ferranicluibacter rubi. Next base: position 375,635 of record NZ_JAANCM010000004.1, read on the forward strand.
GAACACCAAGGCCCTCGTCCACCGCCGCGCCTATATGGATTACATCGGCATCAAACGCTTCGACGCAAAGGGCAACGTGATCGGCGAGCTGCGCGTCGTCGGCCTCTTCACCTCGACGGCCTATACGCGCTCGGCCTCCGACATTCCGCTGCTGCGGCTGAAGGTGCGCCGCGTCATCGAGCATTTCGGCTTCGATCCGCACAGCCATTCCGGCAAGATGCTGATCAACACGCTGGAATCTTACCCGCGCGACGACCTGTTTCAGATCGATGTCGAAGAGCTGCAGGTGTTCTGCGAGCAGATCAACGAGCTCGCCGATCGCCCGCGCGTACGCGTCCTGCCGCGCATCGACCGTTTCGATCGCTTCGTCTCGATCATCGTCTACGTGCCGCGCGAACAATATGATTCCCGCGTGCGCGAGCGTATCGGCGATGTTTTCAAGGATGTCTACGAGGGCCGGGTTTCCGCCTATTACCCAGCCTTTCCGGCCGGCGGGCTCGCCCGCGTCCACTTCATCATCGGCCGTTCCGGCGGCACGACGCCACGTGTCGCCCAGAGCACGCTGGAAGATGCCGTGCGCGAGATCGTCACGCGCTGGTCCGATCGCTTCCATCTGCTCGCCCGCCGCGACGGCGTATCGCTGAGCGTGAGCGAAGGCTATCAGGCGGCCTTCACCCCCGCTGAAGCCTATGCCGACCTGCCCGACATCGCCGCCGCGCAAACGGACGACCCGATCCGCATCGCCTTCTACGAGCGCCACCGGCCGCAGGACACGCCATCGGAGACGGCCGGGGAGGACACGCCGAACGCGGACCGCCTCGAACTGAAGATCTTCCATGCCGATCGAGCCGTCTCGCTGTCCCAGCGCGTGCCGCTGCTCGAAAATCTCGGCTTCCGCGTCATCAGCGAGCAGACCCACGATCTCTCCGTTTCCGATACGAAGGGCGAGCGGCTGGTTGTCCTCCACGACATGGAACTGATCCACCGTGATGGAAAGACGCTCGACGTCTCGTCCATGGGCCCGCTGCTGGAAGAGGCCTTTCTCTCCGCCTGGACGGGCAAGATCGAGGACGACGCCTTCAACCGGCTGATCCTGCTGGCCGGCCTCAACGCACGCGACGTCACGGTGCTGCGTGCCTATGCGCGCTACCTCCGCCAGGCCGGCATCCCTTATTCTCAAGGGTTGATCGCCGAGACGCTCAACAAATACCCCGCGATATCCGCCGATATCTTCCGCCTCTTCATCGCGCGAATGGATCCACGGATCGAAGAGAAGGCGCGAACGCGCGACGTCTCCAACCTCCAGACGAGCCTCGAAGATGCGCTGAACGCCGTTCCCAGCCTCGACGAGGACCGCATTCTCCGGCGCATGATGAACGCCGTGCTCTCGACGCTGCGCACCAACTATTTCCAGCGCGACGAAGCGGGCGAACCGCGTGTCATGCTGGCCTTCAAGTTCGATCCGAAACTCCTCGACGGCCTGCCCGAGCCGCGGCCCTTCCGCGAGATCTTCGTCTATGGCGTCGAGGTCGAGGGCGTGCATCTGCGCTTCGGCAAGGTCGCCCGCGGTGGCCTGCGCTGGTCGGACCGGGCGCAGGATTATCGCACCGAGGTTCTGGGCCTGGTGAAGGCGCAGCAGGTCAAGAATGCCGTCATCGTGCCCGTCGGCGCCAAGGGCGGCTTCTTCCCGAAGCTGCTGCCGGCCGGGGGGCCACGCGACGAGATCTTCCGCGTCGGCACCGAGGCCTACAAGACCTATATCCGCACCATGTTGTCGATCACCGACAACATCGTCGATCAGGAGATTGTGCCGCCTAACAACACGCTGCGGCTGGATGGTGACGATCCCTACTTCGTGGTGGCGGCCGACAAGGGCACGGCCACATTCTCCGATACGGCGAACGGCCTCGCGCAGGACGCCGGCTTCTGGCTGGACGATGCCTTCGCCTCCGGCGGCTCCGCCGGCTACGACCACAAGAAGATGGGCATTACGGCACGCGGCGCCTGGGAAACGGTCAAGCGCCACTTCCGCGAGATGAACATCGACATTCAGACGACGCCGTTCAGCGTCGTCGGTGTCGGCGACATGTCCGGCGACGTCTTCGGTAATGGCATGCTGCTGTCGCGCCAGATCCGCCTCATCGGCGCCTTCGATCACCGCGGCATCATCATCGATCCCGATCCCGATATCGCCGCATCCTTTGCCGAGCGCGAGCGTCTGTTCGCCCTGCCACGCTCCAGCTGGCAGGATTACGACCGCTCCACGCTGTCGAAGGGCGGCATGATCATTCCGCGAACCGAAAAATCGGTGAAGCTGACCCCGGAAGCGGCGGCCGCTATCGGGCTAGAGAAGTCCCAGGCGACGCCCTTCGAGATCATGACGGCCATCCTGAAGACGCGCGTCGACCTGCTCTGGTTCGGCGGCATCGGCACCTATGTGCGCGGACCGACCGAGAACGACGCCGATGTCGGTGACCGCGCGAACGACCCGATCCGCATCACGGCGGACGAGGTGGGCGCACGAGTCATCGGGGAGGGCGCCAATCTCGGCGTCACGCAGCGCGGGCGCATTGCCTTCGGCCTTGCCGGCGGCCGCTGCAACTCGGATGCCATCGACAATTCGGCCGGCGTCAATTCCTCCGACGTCGAGGTCAACATCAAGATCGCGCTGGCCTCCGCCATGCGCGACGGCCGCCTGACACGCGCCAAGCGCAACACGCTTCTGGCATCGATGACCGACGAGGTCGCGTCTCTCGTGCTCGACAACAACTACCAGCAGTCCCTCGCGATATCGCTGACCGAAATGCAAGGCGCTGCCAACCGCACCTCGCTCGCCCGGCTGATGACGCGGCTGGAGGCGGAAGGGCTCTTGAACCGCAAGGTCGAGGTTCTGCCGAACGACAGTGCGCTCAGCGAGCGCTACCAGTCCGGCAAGGCCCTGACCCGGGCCGAAATCGGCGTCCTGCTCTCCTACGCCAAGATCGTGCTCTTCGACGAGATCATCGACAGTGATTTGCCCGACGATCCCTATTTCCACGAAACGCTGATCGGCTATTTCCCGGGCAAGATGCAGAAGGCGCATCAGGGCGACATCGAGACCCATCGCCTGCGCCGCGAGATCATCGCCACGCTGCTCTGCAACGACGTGATCAACCGTGGCGGCCCGGCCTTCATCTCGACCATGATAGACCAGACGGGCTTCCTGCCGGCCGATGTGGTGAAAGCCGCCGTGCTGACGCGCGATGGCTACGACCTGCCGCGCCTTTACCGTGCCATCGACGCGCTCGACAACGTGGTGCCGGGCACGGTGCAGAACGAGCTCTACCAGGATGTCGGCCGCATCTTCGCGATCGTCACAGAACGCACGCTGCGAACTCGGGCCATCACCGGGCCTCTGGGTCAGGCGATCGACAAGCTGCGCAAGGCGCTGGAGAAACTGACCACGGCCGCACACGGCGCCGTGCCGGAAGAGGCGGTGACGGAGATCGAGGCCCGCGCTGCTGCCCTTATCGAAAAGGGCGTTCCGGAAGCGTTGGCGCAGGATATCGCCCGCCTGTTCCTCATCACCCTCGTGCCGGAGATCATGCAGATCTCCTCGGTTGCCGGAACGTCGCTTGCCCGAACCGCACAGAGCTACTTCGCGGTAACGCAGAGCCTCAAGGTCGGCCGACTGCTGGCAGCGGCCGAGCGCATCATCACCACCGACCCTTACGAGGCCATGGCACTCGCCCGCAGCACCAGCGATATCGCCGATGCCCGCCGCGCCATCACCATCGCCGCTCTCACGCAGCGCAAAGGCGAGAAGGAGCCCGTGCTCGCCTGGCAGGAAGGCGACGCCGACCGCTTCAACCGCGTCGTGACGCAGCTGGCGCAGATGACAGAGAAGGGTGAGACGACACTCGCCAAGATCACCGTTGCGGCAGGCCTGCTGAGTGATCTGGCTGAAGACAGGGCCCGGTGATGGCGGAGACGGTGGAGGGAGCACCAGCGCCGGCAAAACAGGGTCAAACCCGCCGCGCGGGCCTTTGGGGCTGGATGCTGTTCGATCTAGCAGCCCAGCCCTTCTTCACCGTCGTCATCACCTTCATCTTCGGCCCCTATTTCGTCTCCCGCCTGACGGCCGATCCGGCAGCGGGCCAGGCGATGTGGGGCTATACGCTCACCGTCTCCGGCCTCATCATCGCAGTGATGTCGCCGATCCTCGGATCTCTGGCGGACGCCACGGGCGCGCGAAAGCCTTGGATCGCCAGCTTCGCGGTCGTCAAGATCGCCGCCTTGTCGGCGCTCTGGTTCGCGGTTCCGGGGTCCCCGCTGATCCTGCCCTTCGCCTGCATCGTGCTGGCATCGATCGCGGCCGAGTTTTCCATCGTCTTCAACGACAGTATGATGCCGCGGCTGGTGCCGCCGGAGGACACCGGCCGGATCTCCAACATCGCCTGGGGCATCGGCTATCTCGGCGGCATGATCGTCCTGATCGCCGTCGTGGCGCTTCTCGCCGGTAGTCCCGAAACGGGCGTCACGGCGCTCGGCATCGCCCCGCTCTTCGGCCTCGACCCTGCAACCGGCGCCGATGCCCGCATCACCGGACCGCTGGCCGCCGCCTGGTACGCGCTCTTCATCCTGCCGATGTTCCTGTTCACGCCGGATGCGCCGAAGACCACGATATCAGCGAGCCGGGCGATCGCAGAGGGCCTTACGGACCTGAAAAGCGCGATCCTCGGCCTCCGCCAGCGGCGCGGCATCCTCAAATTCCTGATCGCCCGGATGATCTTCCAGGATGGCGTCAACGCTTTGGTTGTTCTCGGGGGAACGTTTGCGGCGGGCATGTTCGCCTGGCGGACGCTGGAACTTGGCCTCTATGGCATCATCCTCAACGTCGTGGCGATCGGCGGGTGCCTGGTGGCGAGCCGCCTCGACACGGCACTGGGCTCGAAGACCATCGTCGTTCTCAGCCTGCTGAGCCTGATCGTCGCCACCATCGGCATTGTCTCGACAGGGCCCGGCTTTACGCTGTTCGGCCTCGTGCAACTCTCGACCGCCGATAGCGGCGGTCTATTCGGCACCGCGGCAGAGAAAGCCTATATCCTCTTCGGCCTATTGGTCGGCATCGCCTTCGGGCCGGTGCAGGCCTCCGCCCGCTCCTACCTTGCCCGCAGCGTCGCACCGGAGGAGGCCGGCCGCTATTTCGGCCTCTACGCGCTGTCGGGTCGCGCGACCTCGTTCCTGGCACCCGCCAGCGTCGCGACCCTGACACTTGCCACCGGCTCTGCACGGGTCGGCATGATGGCGCTGATCGCGTTCCTCGTCATCGGGCTCCTGATCCTCCTGACGACGCCCTATCCGGCCGACAAGGGCGACCGGACAGGATAGGGTTTTTCAGCCTGTTACGGCTTAATGCCGGAAATGGCGCATGCCGGTGAAGACCATGGCGACGCCCGCCTCATCGGCCGCGGCGATCACTTCCTCGTCGCGCATCGAGCCGCCCGGCTGAATGACAGCGGTCGCACCGGCCGCAACGGCGGACAGAAGACCATCGGCAAACGGCAGGAAGGCTTCGGACGCCACCGCCGAGCCGATCGTCAGCGGCTTGTCGAGCCCCAGAGCCCGTGCGGCCTCCTCGGCCTTGATGGCGGCGATGCGAACCGAGTCGACACGGCTCATCTGCCCGGCACCGATGCCTACCGTCTGGCCATCCTTGGCATAGACGACGGCGTTCGACTTCACGTGCTTTGCGACCTTGAAGGCGAACTTCATGTCGATGAGTTCCTGCGCCGTCGGTGCGCGACGGGTGACGACCTTGAGGTCGAGATCCTCGACCATGCCGTTGTCGCGCGTCTGCACGAGGAGACCGCCGGCCACCGTCTTGGCCGACAGGCCGGGCAGGCGCGGGTCGGGCAGGGCGCCGGTGACGAGCAGGCGCAGATTGGCCTTGCGGGCGATGATCGCCTTCGCCTCGTCGCTGACCGACGGTGCGATGATGACTTCGGTGAAGAGCTTGACGATCTCTTCCGCCGTCGCACCGTCCAGTTCCTGGTTCAGCGCAATGATGCCGCCGAAGGCCGAGGTGCTGTCGCAGGCCAGCGCGCGCCGATAGGCATCCACGAGCGTCGTTGCCGTGGCCACGCCGCAGGGGTTGGCATGCTTGATGATGGCGCAGGCAGGCGCCGTTTCCGGCGGAAACTCGGCCACCAGTTCGAAGGCGGCATCCGTGTCGTTGATGTTGTTGTAGGAAAGCTGCTTGCCCTGCAGCAGCGTCGCGGTGGCCACGCCGGGACGGTTCTCGCCAGTAACGTAGAAGGCCGCCTTCTGATGCGGATTCTCGCCGTAGCGCATTTCTTCTTTCAGCACGCCACCGATGGCGCGATGCCGCGGCATCGGCGTGTCCAGCACCTCGGCAAACCAGCCCGAAATCGCCGTGTCGTAGGCCGCCGTCCGCGCATAGGCCTTGGCAGCCATCTGGCGCCGGAAGGCGAACGTCGTCGCGGCATCGTCGCCGAGCTGCGCGATCAGCGTGTCGTAGTCGGAAGGGTCGGTGATGACGGTGACATAGGCGTGGTTCTTCGCGGCCGCACGGATCATGGCCGGGCCGCCGATATCGATATTCTCGACCGTCGTCGGATAATCTCCGCCCTTGGCGCGCACGTCCTCGAACGGATAGAGGTTGATGACCGCGAGATCGATCGCGGCGATCCCATGGGTCTCCATGGCCGCGACGTGTTCGGCATCGTCGCGGATCGCGAGCAACCCACCATGGACGCCGGGATGCAGCGTCTTCACGCGACCGTCCATGACCTCGGGAAAGCCCGTCAGCTCGGACACGTCGCGCACCGGCAGGCCGGCTTCCGACAATGTCTTGTGCGTCCCGCCTGTCGAAACGAGCGCCACGCCCTTTTCATGCAGCGCACGGGCAAGCTCGACGATGCCGCTCTTGTCGGACACGGACAGAAGGGCCGTGCGCAGGGCAACGCGGTCGGGGGCGGGAATGTTCTTGGAGGCAACGGCCATGACAGGCTCCTAGCAAGGAAGAGGGGGCAAGGAAGGGAGGCGAGGACGGGCAGGGAAGCCGAAGGGCCACGCGAAAGCCCGGCCGGCCGGATGCCGCTGCCGTTAGCACAGCTAGGGCCGGGAAGGAACCGCACCGGCCTACAGCCCACCGCCATTTCACCCGAATCCTCAAGGCTTCCCCTTGCTTTCCGGCACAGACGTCACGTTCGCCGGGAAAGAATCCACTGGATTTCGGGCTGCTCTCCGGCAGAAAAACCGATCGTCAGCATCTGGGCCTTCCGCAGGCCGGAAGGGTCGGCAAAGAAGATATCCTCCTCCACCAGGATCGCACCATCGCGGCAGGTCAGCACCCAGCTATCACCATCCGGTGCGACCAGCTTGACCTCATGCGCATCCGCCTGTCGCAGGCTGATGGCAGGGTGGATATGGAAGCGCGCAACCGCGCTCGCCGTATGTGCGGGATCTGGATCCGCCCCATTCTCCGTCACCAGCCGGTCGCGACCGCGCAAGGTCGTTCCCGTGGCATTAAGGCTCAGATCCCGCTCATGCATCAGATTGAAGGCACCGGCATAGCCGTTGTGGCGCGCAACCACGCTATCGCCGCCTTCACTGGGCGAATGCGTCACCGAGACCTCCGTCACGCCGCCGGTGATGATCGGCCCCAGAAAGCGCGAGGTCGAAAGCCGGGCAGACGAGCGATCCTCGACGGTAACCGTGGAATGCGCCGCCGTGACCCGGGCCATCTGCCGAAACCGCTCGCCGGCAAAGCGCGGCGCGCCGGAATTGATGATGAACCGATGACGGCCCGAAGACAGCTCGAACGAAAGACACCCGGCATGCGCCTCTCGCGAGAGGGCAGCCGAGAGTGGACAGCCTGTGTCCATGATGACAACGACATCCTTTGCCGCCAGCCGCTCGTACTGGCTGTCCGGCAGACCTTTGAACGGCTGACCGGCCGTCTCGTCGTAGCGCAGCACCGACATCAGTTCGTTTGCCTGCGCGGACGTCGCGCCATTGAACAGCGCCAGCTCGCCGCCCTGATGGCGAAAGAAGCGCAGGGCTGGAAACATGCGGTCGATGGATGGGATCAGCTTGACCGGAACGTCGTGACCGAGATTGACATAGGTCTGGCGCAGCGGCAGCAGGTCGAGAAGGAGATCGAGCGCCACGCGCGGATTGCGCGAGGCATGGCCGCCATCGGGGAGGATCTGGCGATCGAGTTCGTCGTCGAGATGGCGCGCAGCACGGCGGATGGCGGAGCCCGAGGCGGGCATGGAGACCGTCGCGAAAGCGATAGCGATCCGGACCTGTAGCCGTCCCTCGCCATCCGGCACCGCGTTGGCGACATGCCGGAGGTAGCGCACATGCACCGCGAGGCTCTTCAGAAACCGACGATAGAACACGTGATCCGCCTGCTTCAGGATCACTGGGGAATGCGAGAGCCAGGCGATCAAGCGCTGTGCCGCAACATCCGGCTCCCACGCAATGCCCTTGATGCCACGGCCATGCGTGGCCAGCCAGCGGCTGACGAGCTGGCGTGCGCGGGAAAGATCGTCTTCCTCCGTCAGCGCCCTGATGTGACGCGCCCAGCTGAACGTGTGCAGCCGGATCGCGAATTCACGGGAAGGCAGATCCACTTCGAAGGGTGATTCGCCGTCCGTTTCCAGAATACGTCCGGCGAGCGGAAAGCGCCCGGCAACGATTTCGCTGGCCACATGGGGGTCGATGACCCTGAGGTCCGTCGGCGCGACGATCAGCCGGTCGGGCGTCGGGCCGGAGAAGCGGATGAACGACATGCGACCGAGCACGAGGCGGCGCGACAGGCGCCACCAGGCTTCCCGAATAGTGAGAGAGATCAGCCGTCGACTGTCCGACATCCGCATGAATGAAATGAAGCCCCACCCCATTCCGACGACACGCCGGAATGTTCACGATCAATAACACAGTGACGTGTTTCCCTGGTCAGCACCAGTGGATGACCGAGGGAACGTGAGCGGTCAAGGTATGGAAACTCTTTCCTTACAACGATCTACGCAGGACTGTGGCATAAAAGCCGTCCAGCCCGCCGGCAAATCCCGGTTGCGGCGCCAGCATAGCAGGTGTCGTGCGCAGTTCCCCGAGAGGCGTAATGGCGTCCTCCAGACCGGGAAAAGCATGGGGATCGACCGGAACACGCTCGCATCCGCCGTTTGCAACGACACGAGCGACCACCGCTTCACCCTCGGCCGGATCAAGCGAGCAGTTTGAGAAGACCACGAGGCCACCGGGCTTGACGACCGTCAGGGCATGACGCAGCAGTCGCTCCTGCAGGCCCGCAAGCTTGGTGATGTCCTCCGGACCCTTGGTGTAGGGGACATCCGGATGGCGGCGGATCGTGCCGGTCGAGGAACAGGGCGCATCGAGCAGCGCGGCATCGAAGAGCGTCTCTGGCCGGAAGTCCGCCATGTTGCATTCCAGCGTTTCGGCTGTCAGGCCGAGCCGCTCGAGATTGCCGTTCATACGCTTCAGCCGGCTGGCGGACTGATCGAGCGCCGTCACCTCAGCCCCCGCACCGATCAGCTGCGCCGTCTTGCCCCCGGGGGCCGCACAGAGATCAACGACCCGCTGGCCGCGGATGTCGCCGAAAAGTCGCGCCGGCAGCGAGGCTGCAGCATCCTGCACCCACCATTCGCCATCATCGAACCCTTCGAGCGCAGAGACCGCACCCTGGAAAGATGCGAGGCGAACGCTGCCGGTCGGAAGCACGATGCCTCCAAGGCGCTGCGCCCAGCCTTGCGGATCGGACTTCACCGTGATGTCGATGGCCGCCGGCTCCAGAAGCGCATCCGCGATGCGCTGGGCATGATCCTGCCCATAGGTCGAGACGAGCCTTGCCATGTACCAGTCCGGAAGGGATGGAGTCGTTTCGGAAGCGATTCGAAGCAGTTCGTCCTTCTCGCGCGACAATCGGCGCAGGACCGCATTGGTCAGGCTCGCAAAGCGCCGATTGCGTGGATCGGCATTGGCCTGTTCCACAGCAAGGTCCACGGCCGAGTGATCGGGAATATCGAGATAGACGATCTGCGTTGCCGCGACGACGAGCTGGTGATGCAAGGCCCGCGCACCGTCCGGCAGAGGCGTCTTCAGAAGCTGGTCGAGCATTGCCTCGATGCGGGGAAGATGCCGCAACGCCGTGTGGAGAATGGCTTTGACGAGCGTCCGATCGATGTCGGACAGCTGACGGTAAGCCGGGTTGCCACCGATCGGATCGAGCATGCCATCCAGCGAGATCTTCTTTTCGATCACCGCGCCGAGCAGCTTCGCTGCCGCCTGCCGCGCAACGAGGCCGGGCTTCTGAAGCCCGGGAGCCGGCTTTGGGGATCGTTGCGTCGCCGAATCGTTCTTTGTCTTCGTCATCAAGACCACGGGCCCTTTGGAGGTTCGGAGCGATCACGCCCCCAACCTGTGCTGGGCACGGAACGCGTCTTTCGCGTCGCCGTAGCAGGCTGAGCCGTGCGCGTCGAGGGCCGCGAAAAGCTGGAGGCCATGTCTTCGAGAGCCGCGATACGGTTTTCCGTCGCGGGATGGGTCGAAAACAGGTTGTCCATCCGCTCGCCGGAGAGCGGGTTAATAATGAACATATGCGCTGTCGCCGGATTGCGCTCCGCCGTAGCGTTCGGCACTTGGTGCGCGGCACCGGCAATCTTGCGGAGCGCCGAGGCAAGAGCCAGAGGCTGCCCGCAGATTTCGGCACCGCGGCGATCCGCCGAATATTCCCGCGTCCGGCTCACTGCCATCTGCACCATCATGGCGGCAAACGGCGCGATGATCATCGCGGCCAGCGTTCCGATGAAACCGAGCGGATTGTTGTTTTCGCGATTGCCGCCGAAGAAGAAGGCAAAGTTTCCGAGCATGGAAATGGCACCCGCCAGTGTCGCCGTCAGTGTCATCGTCAGCGTGTCCCGGTTCTGCACATGGGCTAGCTCATGCGCCATGACGCCAGCCACTTCGTCATAGGTCAGCGCCTGCAGAAGCCCGGTGGAGGCGGCCACGGCGGCATTTTGCGGATTGCGACCCGTTGCGAACGCGTTCGGCTGCGGATTGTTGATCACGTAAACCCGCGGCATGGGCAGGCCGGCATTGTCCGCAAGGTCCCGGACGATGCCATAATATTCGGGCGCGCTGCGCTCATCGACTTCCTGCGCATCATACATGCGCAGCACGAGTCGGTCCGAATTCCAATAGGAGAAGAAGTTCATGGCGATCGCGATGAGGAGGGCGATCATCATGCCACCCCGACCGCCGATCAGAAGGCCGATGCCCATGAACAGCGCTGTCATGAAAGCCAAAAGCATGGCCGTGCGAATGAGGTTCATGCGCGTCTCCGAAAGCAATAGATGCATTTTCGGCGGCGTTTCACGTGAATCATCGTGGGATTGCCGCGTTTCCCTCTATATGATGGTGCGTAGATGCCACGGATTCAACGGCGTAGTGAGGTCACACAATGCTGAACGACAACGACAACAACCAGGAAACACCGGGCAAGGTTCTCTCGCCGGCGGCACGTCGCGCCCTTGAGGAAGCGGCCGCGCGCCGTGAAGCAAGCGCAGCACTGGAACTGCCGACGGAAATAGGCGGTCGCGGCGGTGCGGAGCCCGTGCGTTTCGGCGACTGGGAAATCAATGGTCGCGCGATCGATTTCTGATTGAGACAGTTTAACGAAGACCGGCAGACGCCACCGCCTGCCGGTCTTCCCAGCTATTTCTTGTTCTGGCGGTTGGCGACGAGATCGTCCACGACACCCGGATCTGCCAGCGTCGAGATATCGCCGAGCGCACCGAAATCATCTTCGGCGATCTTGCGAAGAATGCGCCGCATGATCTTGCCCGAGCGGGTTTTCGGCAGACCCGGCGCAAACTGGATCTTGTCCGGCGACGCGATCGGTCCGATCTCGTTGCGGACGTGTGCGACAAGCGCCTTTCGCAGATCGTCCGACCCCTCCCGGCCCGACATCAGCGTCACATAGCAGTAGATGCCCTGACCCTTGATGTCATGAGGGTAACCCACGACAGCCGCTTCCGATACCGCATCATGACTGACGAGCGCGGACTCGACTTCGGCCGTACCCATGCGATGTCCCGAGACGTTGAGGACGTCATCGACACGGCCAGTGATCCAGTAATAGCCGTCCGCGTCGCGCTTGCAGCCGTCACCCGTGAAATACTTACCCTTATAGGTTGAAAAGTATGTCTGGATGAAGCGCTCGTGATCGCCATAGACAGTTCGCATCTGACCCGGCCAGCTATCTGCAATACAGAGATTGCCGTCCGCGGCACCCTCAAGCACGTTACCCTCGTTATCAACAAGCTCCGGCCGGATGCCGAAGAAGGGCAGGGTGGCAGAGCCCGGCTTCAGTGCCGTTGCACCCGGAAGCGGCGTAATCATGTGACCGCCTGTTTCCGTCTGCCACCAGGTATCGACGACCGGGCAACGACCGTCGCCCACGACGTCATGATACCACTGCCAGGCTTCCGGATTGATGGGCTCGCCGACGGTGCCGAGGATCCGCAGGCTCTTGCGGGAAGATCGCGTCACATAGGCATCGCCGGCGCCCATCAGCGAGCGGATCGCCGTCGGCGCCGTGTAGAAGATGTTCACCTGATGCTTGTCGATGATCTCCCAGAACCGGCCCTGATCGGGGTGGTTCGGCACACCTTCGAACATCAGCGTCGTCGCACCGTTCGCAAGAGGTCCGTAGACGATATAGGAATGACCCGTCACCCAGCCGACATCCGCCGTGCACCAGTAGATATCGCCGGGGTGGTAATCGAACACATATTCGTGGCTCATCGCGACATAGACGAGATAGCCCCCCGTCGTGTGCAGCACGCCCTTCGGCTTACCGGTCGAACCCGAGGTGTAGAGGATGAACAGCGGGTCTTCCGCATTCATCGCCACGGGTTCGCACGCGGCGTCGGCGGCCTGGGTTGCCGTGTGGTACCAGACATCGCGGCCATCCGCCCAGGTGATCTTGCCGCCCGTCCGGCGTACGACGAGGACGGTCTTCACGTCGATGCCGTTTTTTGCGGCGATCTCCACCGCCTTGTCCGTATTGTCCTTCAGGGGAATCGGCTTGCCGCCGCGCATGCCCTCGTCACAGGTGACGATAAAGGTGGAGGCACAGTCCACCAGCCGTCCGGCGAGCGCATCGGGAGAAAATCCCCCGAAGACGACGGAATGGACGGCGCCGATGCGGGCGCAGGCGAGCATCGCATAGGCGGCTTCCGGGATCATCGGCATATAGATTGTCACGCGATCGCCCTTGCCGACGCCCTGCGCCTTCATGACGTTCGCCAGCCGGCAGACATGCTGGTGCAGCTCGCGATAGGTGATCTTCTTGTCGATATAGGGGTTGTCACCCTCGAAGATGATCGCGACCTGATCGCCTCGTGTCTCCAGATGCCGATCGATGCAGTTGAAGGAGACGTTGGTCTGCCCGTCCTCGAACCATTTGATCGAGACATCGCCGGTAAACGAGGTGTTCTTGACCTTGGTATAAGGCTTCGACCAGTCGATCCGCTTGCCGTGCTCACCCCAGAACGCATCCGGGTTTTCGACGCTCTCGCGATACCACGTGTCATAGGTCGCCTGGTCCACGAGGGCGCGTGCCTGAGTTTCCTCCGAGACGGGGTAGGTCTTGTCGGACATGGTCTTCTCTCTCCCTGCTGTCGTGCTTGCGCATCCTCACGGCGCTTTTCACGGGATACATATCAGGTGCAGAGCCGGCGGCAATGAGACGAAAGTCAGGACGTCGAGAAGAATTGCAATTCTGCGACAAGAGGGGTATAGAAGCGCCCTATTCCCGGAAATCAGTGGTATTCCACGGCCCGCGACACCGGCGCGGCGGACAGAAGGACTATATCTATGGCTCAACAATTGCTGATGCCGAAAGCCACGGCGGTCTGGCTTGTCGATAATACCGCCCTGTCGTTCGAGCAGATCGCCACGTTCTGCAAGCTGCACCCCCTGGAAGTCAAGGCGATCGCCGATGGCGAATCAGCCCAGGGCATCAAGGGCCTCGATCCCATCGCCACCGGCCAGCTGTCGCGTGATGAAATCGTCCGCGCCGAAGGCAATCCGAACCACAAGCTGAAGATTTCCGAGCCGAAGGTTCGCGTCCCCGAGTCCAAGCGCAAGGGCCCGCGCTACACCCCGGTCTCCAAGCGCCAGGACCGCCCGAACGCCATTCTCTGGCTGGTTCGCAACCATCCCGAACTCAAGGACGCCCAGATCTCGCGTCTCGTCGGCACGACCAAGTCGACGATCGAGCAGATCCGCGAGCGCACGCACTGGAACTCGGCCAACCTGACGGCGAGCGACCCGGTTACGCTCGGCCTCTGCAGCCAGATCGATCTCGACCTCGAAGTCGAACGCGCCTCCAAGGGCCGCCCGCTGCCGACAGCCGCCGATCTCGGCGCCACGCTGGAACCGGCGCAGGAAACCCAACGCTTCAGCTATGGCTATGAGCGCGAGGAAGAGAAGGAAATGGACGCAGACGCCGTTTTCGCAAAGCTGAAGTCGCTGAAGTCCGCAACGCCGGACGAAGAAGAAGAGAAATACTGATCCGCAGAAGCGTCCTTGCGGCATTCATCGAAAACCCGGCCATACGCCGGGTTTTTTGTGACCTCAGGTTTTCAAGATCCTCAAGCAGGCCGCGCAACGACATCGCGCAGACCAAAGATCGCCGACCCCACGCGAACGCTGGTCGCCCCGAAGGCGATGGCGACATCGAAATCGCCCGACATGCCCATCGACAGCTTCTCGACCCCATTCTCTGCGGCAAGCTTTGCCAGCAGCGCGAAATGCGGGCCCGGATTTTCGTCCGCCGGCGGAATGCACATCAACCCTTCCACGAGTAGGTTCAGTGCATCCCGGCACATCGCCACGAAAGCTGCCGTCTCTTCCGGCGCGATGCCCGCCTTCTGCGGCTCGAGCCCGGTGTTCACCTGCACGTAGATCCGGACCGGCTTGCCCTGCCGTGCGATCTCCGCCGCCACAGCGCGTGCGATCTTCTCCCGGTCGATGGTCTCGATGACGTCGAACAGCGCAACGGCGTCGGCAGCCTTGTTGGACTGGAGAGGGCCGATCAGATGCAGCGTGATACCCGACGTCTCTGCCTTCAGCTCCGGCCACTTGCCCTGCGACTCCTGCACCCGGTTTTCGCCGAACACGCGCTGCCCGGCCGTAATCACGGGACGGATGGCGTCTGCATCGAAGGTCTTCGATACCGCAACCAGCGCCACGGAGCCGCGCGCGCGCGCAGCACCGTCCTCCGCCACGTGGATGCGCGACAGCACCTCGTTCCACTGGTCCACTCGGGTCATAGGTAAGGTCTCCCTGGCAGTCATGTGGCTTGAAGCGCCACGGTCACGCGCGATTGCTGGCTCGATATAGACAATCAGCGACAGGCCGCCAAGCAAGCTTGCGGGGAATGCCGCAGGGCCCAAGCAAAGGCCCGCAAAACTTGACGCTACCGTTGTTTCATGATGAAGGTCACGCCACATAAGACCGAGCGGCAGCGCCCCGCCACAATTTCCGGAACGACGAAACACATGGCCACAGAACGCTATAACCCGCGCGATGCAGAACCACGCTGGCAGCGCGAATGGAATGAGAATTCCGTCTACAAGACGGACAATAACGATCCACGGGAAAAATACTACGTCCTGGAGATGTTTCCCTACCCCTCCGGCCGCATCCACATGGGCCATGTGCGCAACTACGCGATGGGCGACGTCGTCGCACGTTACAAGCGCGCCCGCGGCTATAACGTTCTTCATCCCATGGGTTGGGACGCCTTCGGCATGCCCGCGGAAAACGCGGCCATGGAGCGCGGCGTTCATCCCGCCGAATGGACCTACCAGAACATCGCGGCCATGCGGGCGCAGTTGAAGGTCATGGGCCTCTCGCTCGACTGGAGCCGCGAGTTTGCGACCTGCGACGTTGCCTACTACCAGCAGCAGCAGCACCTCTTTCTCGACTTCATGGAAAAAGGGCTGGTCTATCGCAAACAGTCCAAGGTCAACTGGGATCCGGTCGATCATACCGTGCTTGCCAACGAGCAGGTGATCGACGGCCGTGGCTGGCGCTCCAACGCACTCGTGGAACAGCGCGAACTGACGCAGTGGTTCTTCCGCATCACCGACTTCAGCCAGGACCTGCTGGATTCCCTCGATACGCTGGAGCACTGGCCGGAAAAGGTCCGGCTGATGCAGAAGAACTGGATCGGTCGCTCCGAGGGTCTCTCCATCCGCTGGGAGCTCGTCGCAGACGCACGCGCACCCGGCGAAACCGAGGTCGAGGTCTACACGACCCGTCCGGACACTCTGTTCGGCGCTTCCTTCCTGGCGATCGCCGCAGATCATCCGCTGGCGCGCAAGGTCGCTGCCGGGAATGCCGAGCTGGAAGCCTTCTGCGATGAATGCCGTCGCGCGGGAACCTCGCTTGCAGCCCTCGAGACGGCAGAGAAGCGCGGCATCGACACGGGCCTGCGCGTCCGCCATCCGCTCGATCCTTCCTGGGAACTGCCCGTCTACGTCGCCAACTTCGTCCTGATGGACTACGGCACGGGCGCCATCTTCGGCTGCCCTTCGGGCGACCAGCGCGACCTCGATTTCGCGCGCCGCTACGACCTGCCCGTGACGCCCGTGGTCATGCCGGTCGACGGCGATGCCGCGACGTTCAGCGTCGGCACGGAGGCCTATACCGGCGACGGCGTGATGATCCATTCGCGCTTCCTCGACGGCCTCACCACCGAAGCCGCTTTCGAGCGCGTGGCGAGCTTGCTCGAAACTAAGGAGCTTGGCGGTCGTCCTCAGGCCGAACGCAAGGTCAACTTCAGATTGCGCGACTGGGGTATTTCCCGTCAGCGTTATTGGGGCTGCCCCATTCCGGTCATTCATTGCGAAGTCTGCGGTGTCGTTCCCGTGCCGAAGAAGGACCTTCCGGTTCGCCTGCCCGACGACGTCACCTTCGACAAGCCCGGCAACCCGCTCGACCGCCATCCGACCTGGCGCCATGTCGGCTGCCCGCAATGCGGCGCTGCGGCCCGTCGCGAGACCGACACGATGGACACCTTCGTCGATTCCTCCTGGTATTTCATGCGCTTCACAGCGCCGTGGGAAGAACAGCCGACCAACCGAGCGGTTGTCGATCGCTGGATCCCCGTCGATCAGTATATCGGCGGTATCGAGCATGCGATCCTGCATCTCCTCTACTCCCGCTTCTTCACCCGCGCCATGAAGGCTGCCGGTCACGCAGGGCTGTCCGAGCCGTTCAAGGGTCTTTTCACCCAGGGCATGGTCGTGCACGAGACCTACAGCCGTGGAGAAGGCGCCCAGCGCGAATGGATCAACCCCTCGGCCATCACCATCGAGGATCTCGGCACCGGCCGCAGGGCGACGCTGAACGAGACCGGCGAAGAGATCGTTATCGGCTCCATCGAGAAGATGTCGAAGTCGAAGAAGAACGTGGTCGACCCGGATGACATCATCGCATCCTACGGTGCCGACACGGCACGCTTTTTCGTGCTGTCGGACTCGCCGCCGGACCGTGACGTCATCTGGTCGGAGGCCGGCGTGGAAGGCGCCCATCGCTTCGTCCAGCGCGTCTGGCGCTTGATCTCCGAAGCAGCGCCCGCTTTGGCCGCTGCAAAGGCTGCCCCCGCCACGGAAGGCCCCGCGCTTGTCATCTCCCAGGTCGCCCACAGGACGCTGAAGGCGGTCGAAGCTGACTACGACAAGCTCGCCTTTAACAAGGCGGTCGCCCGCCTCTACGAGATGGTGAACGCCCTTGCCGCGCCGCTCAGCGATGTTGCCACCGGAACGGACGCCGCGACGACCGCCGCCATGCGCGACGCGGTCGAGATCCTCATTCACCTCATGGCGCCGATCACCCCGCATCTGGCGGAACAGTGCTGGAGCGTTATCGGCGGCGAGGGCCTGATCGCTCAGGCGGATTGGCCGCGCTTCAACGAGGCGCTGGTCACGGTTTCCGAGATCGTCGTGCCGGTCCAGATCAACGGTAAGAAGCGCGCCGATTTGACAATCGCGCGCGATGCGGATCAGAGTGCCGTCGAAGCTGCCGTACTTGCCCTCGATGCCGTGCGGACCGCGCTGGAAGGCCGGACGCCGAAGAAGATTATTGTCGTGCCGCAGAGGATCGTGAATGTCGTCGTCTAAGTTCGATCCCCGCCGCCGCCTCACCCTCGGCTTTGCCGGTCTTTCCCTTTTGCTTATAGCGGGCTGCCAGGTTCGCCCGCTCTATTCCGAAGGTCCGAGCGGCGCTCCGGCGACTGCATTGGCTTCGATCGGGATCTCGGAGGCGAAAGACCGGGTGGAGCAGCGCGTGCGCAACGCCCTGATTTTCCTGACATCTGGTGGCAAGGGTGAACCGGTCGCGCCGCAATACCAGCTGGCGCTGAGCGTCAGCCACCAGACCACCGGCGTGCTCTTCGACGAGCGCAAGGATAACGACACGGCCTCGGCTGGTCGTCTTGTCATCGAGGCGGACTATAACCTGACTCGCGTCGATACTAGCAAGACGGTGAAATCCGGTCATCGCAAAGCCGTCGCACTGGTCGATTTCCCGATCCAGGAGTTTGCCAAGCTTCGCGCGATCCGCGATGCAGAGAACCGAGCTGCCCGCGAACTCGCGGAAGTCATCCGCGCCGATCTCGCCGCAGCACTCGGCAACTGATCCGGCGTTGGCATGAGTGAAATCAAATCCCACGAGTTCGACAATTTCGTGGAAAGGCCGCTGCCCAGCCAGCGGCTTTACCTTTTCTATGGACCCGATCGTGGCCTGGTCGCCGAACGCGCCGTAGCGATCGCAGCGAAAACCGGCATTGCGCTCGACGATCCCTTCTCGCTCATCAAGCTGGATGGCAGCGACCTGTCTCCGGGCAGGCTTGCCGACGAGGCCAATGCACTGGGTCTCTTCGGTGGTGGCAAGCTCGTCTGGGTGCGGGCATCGGGAACGGAAAAGGCCCTGAGCGAAGGCCTCGCCTACCTTGCCGAGGAGCCACCGCGCGACGCCTTCGTCATCGTGGAAGCCGGTGACCTGAAAAAGGGCACAGCCCTCCGAAAGATAGGGGAAACTGCGCGCAGCGTCATCGCCGTCGCCTGTTATGCCGACGACGTGAAGGCCATCAACGGCCTGATCGATAAGGAACTGGGTGCCGCTGGCCTGCGCATCACACCAGCGGCACGCGAAGCGCTCCGCGATCTTCTGGGTGCGGACCGGCTGGCGTCGCGTAACGAGATCGCCAAGCTCGCGCTCTACTGCCGCGATGAACCCGTCATCGAGGAAAGCCATGTCCTCGATATCATCGGGGATGCCAGCTCCACCTCGGTCGATGACGCCGTGGATGCCGTTCTTACCGGCGATATGGATCGCCTGATGACGTCCCTCCGCAAGGTCGAAGCATCGAAGACGTCGATGTTCCTCGTGCTGCAAAGCTGCCTGCGCCAGTTCCAGCAGCTCGACATTCTCAGGGCGGAGATGGACGCAAAGCGGCTCGGACCGTCACAAGTCACCGCGACGCTCGGTCGAGGCATTCACTTCCGCCGCAAGCCCTTGATCGAAGCCGCTTTAAAGAACTGGGGACTACCGGCCATCCGGCGAGATTTGCAAAGGCTCCAGAATGCGATCCTGCAAAGTCGCGGTCGTCAGACGCTTGAGGCCGACATCGCCAGCCAGGCGCTGATCGCGATAGCCTTTCAAGCGGCAAGGCAACGATCTGCTTAAACTCTGGTCTCTGTCTCGTCGTCGGTCAGCGCCGCTCAAGCAGTCGGCAGATATCTTCCAACTGTTCCAGCGTCTTATAGCTGATCTTCAGCTGGCCGCCACTTGCCCGGTGATTGACAGAAACCTCAAGGCCAAGACTGTCGGTCAGGGAGCGTTCGAGGGCAACTGTGTCTGCATCCTTTTCAGGACGAGGCTTCGCACCAAACGTCGGATCGTTCTGGGCCCGGATATCGTTCTGCGCAAGTTTTTCCGTATCCCGAACGGACAGGCCCTTTGCGATGATCGCACGGGCGAGGGTGGTCGGGTCGGACGTGGGGATCAGCGCGCGCGCATGGCCAGCTGAAAGTGTGCCTGAGGACAGCATGTCGCGCACCGGCTCTGGAAGTTTCAGAAGCCGGAGGCTGTTTGCCACATGGCTCCGGCTCTTGCCGATGATCTCGCCGAGGTCGTTCTGCGTGTAGCCGTGATCGGCGATCAGCAGCTCATACCCCATGGCTTCTTCAAGAGGATTGAGGTCGGAACGCTGAACGTTTTCGACAATGGCGATTTCGAGGGCCGTGCGATCATCCACATCGCGAACGATGACGGGAATATCCGAAAAGCCCGCAAGCTGGGCTGCACGCCAGCGGCGCTCGCCCGCGATGATTTCGAACCGGTCACCGTTCACAGTGCGAACGACGACAGGCTGGACGATACCATGCTGCCGAACAGAGTTTGCGAGATCCTGCAATTCCGCCTCGTCGAACGTCCGCCGCGGATTTCGTGGATTGCGCGTAATATGCTCGATCGGGACACGCTGGTCTGCTGGAACGATTGGCGCGGAGGCTGATTCAGCGACGATGGGCTGATCCATCTCACCGATCAATGCGGCAAGACCTCGTCCGAGACGGCGCCGTGCGGGATCTTCGTTCATGGCGTTCTCCTTATTATTCTGGAGCCGAATCGATTACGCCGCAGCTTTCCGCTGGCGCTCGCGTTGAATAACTTCCGACGCGAGCTGCAGATAGGCCTGGCTGCCGGCACATTTAAGATCGTAAAGAATAGCAGGCTTTCCATAGGACGGCGCTTCGGAAACCCTGACGTTACGTGGAATGAGCGTATGGTAAACTTTCTCGCCCAGATGTGTACGCACGTCACTCACGACCTGTTGTGCAAGGTTGTTCCGGGAATCGAACATTGTCAGGACGATACCTTGGATATCGAGCTGCGGATTAACGCTCCTTCGGATCTGATCGACGGTTTCCAGCAATTGGCTAAGCCCTTCGAGCGCAAAGAACTCGCACTGAAGCGGCACGAGAACCGAATGCGCGGCGGCCATGGCGTTCATGGTCAGCAGATTGAAGGATGGCGGGCAATCGACCAGAATATAGGAATAGGCCAGTGCTTCCGGTGTCCCGAGAGCCTTCTTCAAGCGAAAAACACGGTCGCTCTGACTGGAAATTTCCATCTCCAGACCAAGAAGATCCATGGTCGAGGGAATGATCGACAAGTTCGGAACGACAGTCGGATGAACGATCGTATCGATCGTATGCGTTCCCATCATCAGGTCGTAGGAAGAATACCGACGATCACGGCGCTGAATACCGAGCCCGGTGCTCGCATTGCCCTGAGGATCCAGATCGATGATCAAGACAGATTCACCGATTGCAGCTAGAGCGGTCGCGAGATTGATGGCTGTCGTCGTTTTACCAACGCCGCCCTTTTGGTTCGCAATCGTAATGATCCGATTTTTATCGCGCGACATTGATCGCTCCTGCGCCCTGGCTCAGCTGCTGCATCCGCGTGATCTCGAGAATGACGGAGTCAGCCTCGACAATGCTTTGGTGTTTTACCAGATCGAAATCATACCGACCACGCGCATTCGCGACTTCCGTCTCGTAATCCCTGCCTTTGTGAAAGAAAGCGCGTGTCGCACCACTCGCCATCCAGGGCGCGATGAACTGCAGCAACAGGGACAGATCGGCAACGGCCCGCGCAGAGATCGCATCGCAAGCCGGAATTTTCGTGGGAGCGTCTTCAATACGCAGAACATGAACGGAGCCTCGTGCACCCGTTTCCTGCAATGCGACGCGAAGGAATGCTGCTTTCTTCTGATTGCTCTCAACGAGATGAACCCATCCTTCCGAGATTTCGGAAAGAAGAATGGCTGTGATGACACCGGGAAATCCGCCACCGCTTCCCAAATCGATCCACGTCTTCGGGCCGGGCGCGAGCGCATAAATCTGAGCGCTGTCCCGGATATGTCGGTTACCGATGTCTCCAAGCGTGGAGGGAGCCACAAGGTTGATCGTTTTCGCCCATTTCAGGAAGAGCTGGGTAAAATGTTGAAGCCTCTCGGTCGTTTCACGTGAAACACGCAAGCCGATCAATTCCGCGGACTGACTCGCCATCAGTGTACACCTTGTGCTGCATCACGCCGCTCATAGCGCTGCAGATGGGTCAGAATCAGCGTAGCGGCTGAAGGTGTCATACCATCAATGACTTGAAGCTGGGCAAAATTTCGCGGTTGTATCCGCGTCAGCTTCTGTTTCAGCTCATTGGAAAGGCCGGGAAGATCTGCGTAAGCGAAATCGTCCGGTATTGTTCGCTCCTCTTCCTTACGCGCTCGAACGATATCGGCAGCCTGCCGATCCATATAGACAGCATAGTGCGCGTCAATTTCGATGGCTTCGGCCAGTTTGGCCGGCACCTTCGCGAGATCCGGCCAGATGCCGGAGAGACGGGAGAGTGTAATATCGGCATGCGACAGTAGATCGAAGGCGGAGCGTCTCTGTCCGTCTTTGTTAAGATTGAAACCATGCGCACCCGCTTCGTTTGGCGTCAGCATCCGCTGATGAAGCTTTTCCTTCCATTCAGCGAAGGAACTCTGCCATGCGGTAAATCGGTCATGGCGTTCGCGAGAGACGCAGCCGAGGGCGATTGCAGCCGGTGTCAGCCGCATGTCGGCATTGTCGGCCCGGAGAGACAGCCGGTACTCCGCGCGCGAGGTGAACATGCGATAGGGTTCCGCCACCCCCCTGGTGATCAGATCATCGATCATCACGCCGATATAGGAATCCGTACGGGAGAAAATATGAGGACTCTGGCCGGAAACTTTGCGCGTCGCGTTCAGGCCGGCAACAAGACCCTGCGCCCCTGCCTCCTCGTAGCCCGTCGTCCCATTGATCTGACCTGCCAGAAACAGACCGCGGATCTTCCTAAGTTCCAAGCTCGCCAAAAGCTCGCGCGGATCGACATGGTCATATTCAATCGCGTAGCCGGGCTGCAGGATCTTCGCATCCTCAAGCCCGGGTATCGTTCGGATAAAAGCTGCCTGGACTTCCTCCGGAAGGGATGTCGAAATACCGTTCGGGTAGACGGTGTGATCATCGAGACCTTCCGGTTCAAGAAAGATCTGGTGCCCATCACGCTCGCCGAACTTCACAATCTTGTCTTCGATCGATGGGCAGTAACGTGGTCCAACGCCAGAGATCTGTCCAGAATACATCGCGGACCGCTGAAGGTTCTCCTCAATGATCCGGTGGGTCGCATCGGTGGTTCGGGTCACGCCACACGCGATCTGCCGCGTCGTAATACGATCCGTCATGAAGGAGAAGGGAACGGGCTCCGCATCCGCTGCCTGACTACCAATCCTGTCCCATCCAATCGTCCGGCCATCCAGACGCGCTGGCGTTCCGGTCTTCAGTCGGCCCAATGTTACATGATGGTCTTCGAGCACTTTTGACAGCCCGATTGACGGCGCCTCACCGACGCGACCGGCTGGAATCTTTTTATCTCCGATATGAATGAGACCACGGAGAAACGTGCCTGTCGTGAGGACGACAGCGCCACAGGATATGGTCTCTCCGGTCGCGAGGACGACACCGGCAATGGCGGTCTGGTCGAGGACGAGATCGACTACATCTCCCTCTATCACCGTCAGCAAGGAGAGGTCCGCAAGTTCCGCCTGCATCGCCTGCCGGTATAGTCGGCGATCAGCCTGTGTTCGCGGCCCACGAACGGCTGGGCCCTTTTTACGATTCAGGAGCCGAAACTGGATGCCAGCCTGATCCGCCACCCGACCCATCAGTCCATCGAACGCATCGATCTCCCGGACAAGGTGACCCTTGCCCAATCCACCGATGGCGGGATTACAAGACATCACTCCGATCGTTTCACGCTTATGCGTGACAAGCGCAACATTGGCGCCGAGACGCGCAGCGGCGGCTGCCGCTTCACAGCCGGCATGTCCACCACCGACAACGATAACATCATACTTCACGATCATTTCGATTCCGATTCAATGTTTCACGTGAAACGTGCGGGACGACTCGCATGCGTTGCAGTCTATTTGCCGATACAGAATTCCGAGAAGATAACATCCAGGAGATCTTCGACATCGACCCGACCCGTAATTCGCCCCAGCGCATCTCCGGCTCGCCGAAGTTGCTCGGATTGGATATCGAGATCGACACTTTCAACAGCCTCATCCAGCGCAGTCAAACACTGCGTCAAATGATCAGCATGCCGACGGCGAGAGGGAACAGCGAATGAATCCGCTTTGGTTTGATCCGGAAGTCGCGCCGTTAGCGCCGAAATCAAAGACTGCAAGCCTTCGGGCTGCTCGACGGAGACGAACACGTCGGCCGCGGCTCTATCCCATGATTCCGAGGAAATATCAATCTTGGTGGCAATTCTGAGGATCTCGATCTGGCTGTCTGGCGGAACCATAAATCCGTCCGGCGTGTCAGAGAGAGACAATATAAGATCGGCATCCTCCAGAAGAGCCATCGCTCTTCGTATGCCTTCGCGCTCGACCGGATCGACCGCCTCACGCAAACCGGCGGTGTCGAAGAGTTTCACAACGAATCCGGCTAAAGAAATATCAACACTGAGGACGTCACGGGTGGTCCCCGCGATATCCGTGACGATGGCAATGTCCTGTTTGGCGAGTGCATTCAGGAGGCTCGATTTCCCGGCATTAGGAGGTCCTGAAATGACCACACGATAGCCATCCCGAATGATCGCACCGGTCCTTGCACCAGCGAGATGTTCGGCGATTTCCGTTCTGAGTTTCTGTGTATCCTGCCAGATCATATCGCTGACGGAACCCGGAACATCGTCCTCGTCAGCAAAGTCGAGCTCCGCCTCGATCATCGCTCGGGCGTGGGTCAGACGTTTCGCCCAGCCTTGATAAAGCTGCGAAACCCCGCCGCGAGCATGTTCGCCTGCAAGGCGCCGTTGCATCTCGGTCTCGGCAGAGATCAGGTCGGCGAGACCCTCGATTTCGAGGAGGTCCAGCTTTACATGTGCAAAGGCCCGGCGCGAGAACTCGCCGGCTTCTGCATGACGAAATGTGGGGAACGTTGCGAGTTCGTCCAACAGGCGATCCACGACGGCCCGCCCACCATGAACCTGAAGCTCGACACAGTCCTCTCCTGTGAAGGAGGCCGGGCCGGGGAACGACAAGACCAGTCCCTGATCAACCACATCTCCGTTACGGGACCGAATCGTACGCAGCGTGGCCACACGCGGAGGAACAGGACCGCCGCAGAGACCCTCGCACACCGTCAACGCCGATGGCCCGCTGATCCGAATAACGGCGACACCAGAGGGCAGACCGCCGGAAGAAAGAGAATAGATCGTATCGCTGGCCGCTGACATTCGAACCGTCCGTGAAAACTTCATCTGAGATAAACGAAAAAATCCCTGGAGGATGCCAGGGATTTTCAGAATGCGTCGAACGAAACGAAAGATCAGCTTCTTGTGAGGCCGATAATCTCACGTGTTCATGGAGTCGAAGAAATCGCCGTTCGTCTTCGTCTGCTTCAACTTGTCGATCAGGAACTCGATCGCATCGGTCGTGCCCATCGGCGCGAGAATACGGCGGAGAACGAAGATCTTCTGGAGATCCTGACGCGGAACGAGCAGGTCTTCCTTGCGGGTACCGGACTTCAGAATGTCCATCGCCGGGAAGATACGCTTGTCGGCGACCTTGCGGTCGAGCACGATTTCCGAGTTGCCCGTGCCCTTGAACTCTTCGAAAATGACTTCGTCCATGCGGCTGCCGGTATCGATCAGCGCTGTCGCGACGATCGTCAGCGACCCACCTTCTTCGATGTTACGTGCAGCACCGAAGAAGCGCTTCGGACGCTGCAGGGCGTTGGCATCCACACCACCGGTGAGAACCTTGCCAGAGGACGGCACGACGGTGTTGTAGGCGCGGCCGAGGCGGGTGATGGAATCGAGCAGGATGACAACGTCGCGACCATGCTCGACAAGACGCTTGGCCTTTTCGATCACCATCTCGGCGACCTGCACGTGCCGCGTGGCCGGTTCGTCGAAAGTGGAGGAAACGACCTCGCCCTTCACGGAGCGCTGCATGTCCGTCACTTCTTCCGGCCGCTCATCGATGAGGAGAACGATCAGATAACATTCCGGATGGTTGGCGGTGATCGAATGCGCGATGTTCTGCAGCAGCACCGTCTTACCCGTGCGCGGCGGCGCGACGATCAGGCCGCGCTGGCCCTTGCCGAGCGGTGCCACGAGATCCATGACGCGCGAGGAAAGATCCTTGGAGGTGGGAACCTCGAGTTCCATCTTGAAGCGCTCGTTCGGATAGAGCGGCGTCAGGTTGTCGAAGTGCACCTTGTGCCGGATCTTCTCCGGATCTTCGAAATTGATCGTGTTGACCTTGAGGAGCGCGAAATAGCGTTCGCCTTCCTTCGGTCCGCGGATCGGACCCTCGACCGTATCTCCGGTCTTCAGCGAGAAGCGCCGGATCTGGGAAGGAGAGATGTAGATATCGTCGGGGCCGGGGAGGTAATTGGCATTGGCGGAGCGTAGGAAGCCGAAGCCGTCCTGGAGGAGCTCGACCACACCTTCGCCGATGATCTCGACGTCCTGCGCCGCGAGCATCTTCAGGATGGCGAACATCAGCTCCTGCTTGCGCATCACGCTGGCGTTTTCGACCTCCACCGACTCGGCGAACGCCAGAAGGTCGGTTGCAGATTTGTTCTTGAGGTCTTGGAGCTTCATTTCAGCCATGAAGGAAAATCACACTTGCAGAGGGAATGGAAGGGCTGGCGCTGTGTGGGTCAAGGGAGCGGCAGGGGGATAGCCACTCGAACTCTAACGCGCGCCAGAAAGATGGGATGTCACACGCTAGCGACTTCCGGCCTGCACCGCAAGGGGGCTAGCGATGTGAGAGGCTAAAATGTCCGTGATGGCCTAGGGTCTGTTGAGGTTCATCGCGAATGGATGATGGCAGCGGCGAGATGGATGATAGCTTTGAAGCTTGTGTCGGTTTTGCAGGCTCGCATAGCGATGCGCTTGAAGTCCTTCAGTTTGCAGAAGAAGTTTTCGATGAGATGACGCCATTTATAGAGTTCGGCGTCGATCTTCAGAGGCGAGGCCCGTCTGGGATGCTGGGAGATGACGATCTTGGCACCACGTTCGTTCAAGTCTGCGATGATGGCGTTGCTATCGAAGGCCTTGTCGGCGATCAGTCCTCCGAAGGAGAGACCCTCAATCAGCGGCGCGACGCCGACCGTGTCGAAGCGCTGGCCGGGCATCAGGACAAAGCGCACCAGGTTGCCGAGCGCATCGGTAAGAGCCAGGATTTTAGTCGTCATGCCACCCTTGGAACGGCCGATGGCCTGGCTTTCAGTCCCCCTTTTGCACCTTGTCCATGGCGGTGGACCTTGACGATGGTTGCGTCGACCATGGCGTATTCCATGTCTGGCTCATCCGAGCAGGCTTCGAAAAATCGTACAAAAACATCGGCTTTGACCCAATCGCGAAAGCGCACAAACACTGTGTTCCATTTGCCAAAGGACGCGGGCAGGTCACGCCACGGGCTGCCCGTGCGAACGATCCAAAGCACCGCCTCGACAAACAGCCGGTTGTCGCTTCCGTTCCGTCCAGGATCACCCGACTTGCCGTTACAATGCGGTTCCATCTTCGCCCACTGGGCATCAGTCAAAACAAATCGTTCCATCCAGAGCTTGAATCATAATCTCCAAACAAATGGAATCCTGAACCTCAACACGCCTTAAAACGGCTTTACGATGACGAGGATCACGATGACGATCATCAGAACGGTTGGCACCTCGTTCATCAGTCGCCAATAGCGCGCCGTGCGTCGCGCGCCATCGCGCGAAAAACGCCCGACGGCATCGGCATAGTGCACATGCACGCCGGTCAGCAGGATCACGGCAAGGATCTTGGCATGAAGCCAGCCGCCCTGAAAACCGTAGACGCTCCAGGCGAGATAGAGCCCGAGCGTCCAGGTGATCATCATGGCCGGGCGCATGATCACCTTCATGAGCCGCTGCTCCATCACCTTGAAGGTCTCCGACGTCTGCGAGCCCGGCTCGGCGTCGGTGTGGTAGATGAACAGGCGGGGCATGTAGAGGAGGCCGGCCATCCAGGAGATGACGGCCACGACATGCAGCGCCTTGATCCACAGAATGAGATCGGCCGGCTGCCAGACGATCAGCCCAACGATAACAGCCACAAGCACCGAAAGCGCCACAAAGGCCCGTACGCGCGATTTGCGGCCTGCAGGGGCATCCGTCTGCCGCGTGCCACTCTCATCGCGCTCTGGGGTGCTCATACACGGCTCCTGACACGAGCCACGAGATCGGCGACATGCGCAGGATCGGCTTGCGGCGTGATGCCATGGCCGAGATTGAAGATCAGAGGGCCTTGTCCGAGACGGTCGAGGATATGATCGATCCCTTCCTCGAGAGCCTTGCCGCCTGCAACGACACGCATCGGATCGAGATTGCCCTGCACCGGGCCTTCCTTCTGCAGGTCGGCCGCAAACGACAGCGGCACCGACCAGTCGAGACCGATCGCATCGGCTTGCGTCTTCTGGCGATAGTCCTTGAGCAGCAAACCGGCCCCCTTGGCGAAGGCGATGATCTTCGCATCGGGCCTGCGTGCCCGCACGCTGTCGATGATCCGACGCACGGGAGCGACCGCAAACCGCTCGAACGTATCCTCCCCGAGCACACCGGCCCAGGAGTCAAAGATTTGCACGGCATCCGCACCGGCGTCGAGCTGCGCGACGAGATAGTCCGCGGACAGTTCGGCGAGGAGGGCGAGCAGCGCATCGAAGACTTCCGGGTTCCGATAAGCGAACAGCCGTGCCGGCGCCTGGTCCGGTGTCCCGTGCCCGGCGATCATGTAGGTCGCGACCGTCCAGGGTGCACCGCAGAAACCGAGCAGTGCTGTTTCCGTCGGAAGCTCCCGGCGCAGGCGCGCCACGGTTTCGATGACGGGACGCAGATGATCGGTCACCGGCCTTCCGTCGAGAGCCTTGATACCGTCGACATCGATCGGATCGAGCTTGGGTCCGCTGCCTTCCTCGAAGCGGACATTGCGCTTTAGGGCATCGGGAATGACGAGGATGTCGGAAAACAGGATGGCCGCATCGAAAGCGTAGCGCCGGATCGGCTGCAGCGTCACTTCCACGGCAAAGTCCGGGGAATAGCAGAGATCGAGAAAGCTCCCGGCCCTTGCCCGCGTCTCGCGATATTCCGGCAGATATCGTCCGGCCTGGCGCATCAGCCAGATGGGCGGAGGCGTCACCGTCTCCCCGTTCAGAACACGGACGAGCTTGCGGTTTTCAGACGTCACACACAGCTTCCCTCTTAAAATAGAATCTTGAATCTAAGGGTTTCTATTTCTTAGAGTCGGTGACTATCAAGGATTAAAGGTTGTCCGTCCTTTGTCCCCAGAACGCCATTCCGTCCAAATTGGCGGGACGATGATCAGGCGCTTGAGGGACAACATAGGGAGCAAGTCGAAAAAATCCCGTCATTCAAGCAACTTGGCTGTCGTCCAATTTCTCCTCTGCCTGTGGATGACCTGTTGAGGATCGGCGGCGATCGGTCGCATCGCGAGTCTTTTTCACAAGTTCTCCGGAAAGATCGCCGGCGCGGGTCTCTTTGTGAATAAGTCGGAGGTTTTCCCCTTGCCTGCCGGGCCGGCTCCCCCCTAGGCTCGGTTTATCCACCATCATCAACAGGCGGCCAAGAATAGCGTGGACAATCACAAAAACTATTTCCACCTGCATCTGATCTCCGACTCGACGGGCGAAACGCTGATCGCGGCGGGCCGGGCAGCCGCGGCGCAATTCCAGACCTATCATGCGCTGGAGCACGTCTATCCGCTGATCCGCAATCGCAAGCAGCTGATGCAGGTGCTGGAGTCGATCGACACGGCGCCGGGCATCGTTCTCTACACGATCGTCGATCGCGAGCTGTCCGACATCATCAATGCCCAGTGCCAGCAGATCGGCGTGCCCTGTGTGTCCGTGCTAGAGCCGATCATCGATCTCTTCCAGACCTATCTCGGCACCTCGTCGCGGCGGCGGTCCGGCGCCCAGCATGTCATGGATGCCGATTATTTCGCGCGGATCGACGCGCTGAACTTCACGATGGATCATGATGACGGCCAGCTTCCGGCCGACTTCAACGATGCAGATGTCGTGCTGATTGGGATCAGCCGAACATCGAAGACGCCGACCAGCATCTACCTTGCCAATCGTGGCATCCGCACTGCCAACATTCCGATCGTGCCGGGGTTGCCCCTGCCGGAACGACTGCTGGAGGCGACGAAGCCGCTGGTCGTCTGCCTCATCGCGACGGCCGATCGCGTCTCCCAGGTTCGCGAACACAGGGTGCTTGGCACGACACAAGGGTTTCACGGGCAGGACTATACGGATCGTGCAGCGATTGCCGAGGAACTGAAATATGCCCGTGCGCTCTGCGCCCGCAACAACTGGCCGATCATCGACGTCACGCGACGCTCGATCGAGGAAACGGCCGCCGCCATCGTTGCCCTGAGGCCGCGCCTGCGCTAGTCCGCATCGCGATAGGGAGAGATCATCCATGACGCATCAGCTTGTCCTCGCCTCTGCGAGCCCGTTCCGGCGCATGCTGCTCGAGAATGCCGGCATCGCCTTTACGTGGCAGGCGGCCGAGATCGACGAACGCGCGCTGGAAGCGCCGCTCGAAGCAGAAGGCGCATCCCCGGAAAGGGTCGCGACTGTGCTCGCCGAGGCGAAGGCTGAATCTGTCGCCTCGGCGTTGCGCAAAGGGCAAGGGGTTGGGGAAGGCACCGGTCCCGTCGTCATCGGGTCTGACCAGACGATGTCGCTCGGGGGCCGCGTGTTTCACAAGCCCGCCTCGATGAAGGAAGCGCATGACCATTTGCGCGCCCTGTCCGGCCGAACCCATCAGCTGAACAGCGCCATCGCCCTTCATCAGGATGGCAGGACCGTGTGGTCACACGTCTCGACCGCCCGCCTGACGATGCGCCCGTTCGATGACGGGTTTATCGCGCGCCATCTTGAGCGGGTGGGGGAGAAGGCCTTGACCAGCGTCGGCGCCTACCAGCTGGAAGGCGAGGGGATACAGCTGTTCGAGGCGATCGACGGCGATTATTTCACGATCCTCGGATTGCCGATCCTGCCGTTGCTCGCCGAATTGAGAAAACTGAGTGTCATCGATGCATGATTCACGTGAAACATTTGTTAACCATGCCTTCGTCGCGGGCTATCCGGTCCGCCATTCGCGCTCACCCCTGATCCATTCGCACTGGCTGAAGACACTGGGGCTGGATGGCAGCTACACCACGCGCGAAGTCACGCCCGCCATCTTTTCTGATTTCATCGCGCTTCTCAAATCCGGCCAATCCGGCTTCGTGGGGGGCAATGTCACCATTCCGCACAAGGAAACAGTGATCGCCCATGTCGATGAGGCCGATGCGCTGAGCCGGGAAATGGGTGCGGCCAACACCGTCTGGCTGGAGGAGGGCCGGCTGAAGGCAACCAATACAGACGGCCTCGGCTTCGCCGCCAATCTCGATGAGCGGGCACCGGGATGGAACAACGCCGAGACCGCCATCGTGCTCGGCGCCGGCGGTGCCAGCCGCGCGGTGATCCAGGCCGTCCGCGATCGCGGCGTCCGCACCATCCACGTGGTCAATCGCACGCTACCACGTGCCCGCGAACTCTCTGACCGTTTCGGGCGCACACGCGTTATTGCCCACGCCATGGACGCACTGCCGGAGCTTCTCACCGATGCAAGCCTCTTCATCAACACGACCTCGCTCGGCATGGATGGAACGGCGGTTCCGGACTTCGACTTCACCCGCATGCCTGACAACGCTGTCGTGACGGATATCGTCTATGTGCCGCTGGTTACGCCTATCCTGGCACAGGCAGGGGCACAGGGCCGAAGGATCGTAGACGGGCTCGGCATGCTGTTGCATCAGGCAGCGCCGGGCTTCGAAAAATGGTTCGGTCAAAAGCCTCTCGTGGACGAAACGCTGCGCGCCCTCGTCATCGCCGATATGGCGGCACACGCATGATCGTCCTCGGGCTCACGGGATCGATCGGCATGGGCAAGTCCACGACGGCCGAAATGTTCACGGCGCTGGGCGTTCCCGTCAACGATGCCGATGCCGCCGTTCATGATCTCTATCGCGGCCAGGCCGCCGCACCCATCGAGGCAGCTTTTCCCGGTTCCACGAAAGACAGTGTGGTCGATCGTGCGGCGCTCAGCGCGGCGCTGGCGAAACATCCGGACGGCTTCAAGACGCTGGAGTCGATCGTCCACCCCCTCGTCCGGGAAAGGGAGCGGGCCTTTCTCGACAGAGAAAGACAGGTAAACGCCGCCCTTGTTGTCCTCGATATTCCCTTGCTTTACGAGACGGGCGGCGAGGATCGGGTCGATAAGGTCGTGGTCGTTACTTGCGATGCCGACATCCAGCGTCAGCGGGTTCTCGCCCGTCCGGGCATGACCCCGGAAAAATTCGCCCTGATCCTGTCGCGGCAAATGTCGGACAGCGAGAAACGCGCCCGTGCAAACTATGTGATCGACACCGGTCACGGACTGGACGCCGCGCGCCAAAGAGTCGAAGAGATTGTCCGCGACCTCACTACCCGAGCGGGATAACATGTCCCCGGGTGGACAGCAGATCGTATTCGACGGAAGGAAAATGCCATGCGGGAAATCATCTTCGATACGGAAACCACCGGCCTCGACAATCGCCAGGACCGCGTCATCGAAATCGGCGGCATCGAGCTCAATGATCACTTTCCGACAGGCCGGACCTTTCATCGCTACATCAATCCCGGTGACCGCAAGGTCCATCCCGATGCGCTCGCCGTCCACGGCATCACCGACGATTTCCTGAAGGACAAGCCGGTCTTCGCCGAGGTCGTTGAGGACCTCATGGCCTTCTTTGAGGGCGCCCGCTGGGTCGCGCACAACGCCACCTTCGACATGGGCTTCATCAATGCCGAGCTGGCGCGTCTCGATCGCCCGGCGGTCTCGCAAGACCTCGTGACCGACACGCTGTCGATGGCCCGCCGCAAGCATCCGATGGGTCCGAATTCGCTCGACGCGCTCTGCCGGCGTTACGGTATCGACAATACCCACCGTACGAAGCACGGCGCACTGCTCGACTCCGAGCTTCTGGCCGAAGTCTATATCGAGATGATCGGCGGCCGGCAGGCAGCGCTTGGCCTGACCACGCAGGAAAGCCGCGCCCAGGCGGAAGCCTCCGACGACGTTGTCGCCGTGCCGCGCGAGCGCCCGGTGCCCTTGCGTCCGCGCCTTGCCGAAAGTGACATGGCCGCCCATGCGGTCCTCATCGAGAAGATCGGCGCAAAGGCCATCTGGTCGCAGTACGAGGTCTGAACGCAAAACGCCCGGGCCTTGTCGGACCGGGCGTTGAAAACGGTCGGCTTGAAGGCCGATCAGTTCGGGGTGGTGGAAACCTGGGCGCGGACGCGGTCTTCGGCCATGCGCTGCGTAAACATCTGCGCGAAATCGATCGGGTCGATCATCAGCGGCGGGAAGCCGCCATTGCGCGTCGCGTCGGCCACGATCTGGCGTGCGAACGGGAAGAGCAGGCGCGGGCACTCGATGAAGAGCAGCGGCAGCATGTGCTCCTGCGGGAAGCCGGTGACGCGGAAGACGCCGCCATAGGTCAGTTCGACCGCAAACAGAACCTTGTCGCCATCCTTGGCTTCGGCATTCAGCGTCAGCACCACGTCGAACTCCGTATCCGTCATCGGATTGGCGTTCACATTGACGTTGATGTTGATCGCCGGAGCCTTGTCGCGGGCCTGAAGCGAGCGCGGCGCACCCGGATTTTCGAACGAGAGGTCCTTGATGTACTGGGCGAGAATGTTCAGCGACGGATTTTCGCCGGTGTCACCGTTCGTGGGTGCTGCTGTGTCGGTCATGAGGCGCGTTCCTTGGAGGCGTTCGATAGAATGATGCGTTGAATGGAGCGGTTCATTGGTCGAGCGCATCTATCATTTCGGGCATGCCCTTACAACCCGAGCGGCCGGGCGGGACACCGGCGAGGGCGTTTCCGTCACCGCAGCCGGTCGTTCGGGTCGGTACGGCCGGGGTCCCTGGTAAATTCTGCGTCATCGAGATCGATCACGCCGGGGATGGCGCGAGGCCGGGTGCTGGCCGGATCAGGACGCGCACTGCTCGTCCGCGTCACCACGGTGATACGCTTGCGCAGGAACTGCCAGACCGCTTCCCGCACCGCGGGAATGAAGAGAAGGATGCCGAAGACGTCCGTCAGAAACCCGGGCAGGATCAGCAGAAAGGCGGCGACGACGATCATCGCGCCATGCACGATCTGCCGGCCGGGGTTCTCGCCCGTGCGCGATGCGGACTGGAGTTTCCGCAGGACACCAAGGCCTTGCGCCCTCAGGAGAAGCGCGCCGACGATGGCAGACAGGAGAATGAGACCGAGCGTGGCACCCACGCCAATCTCGCGCCCGACGACGATAAAGGTGGCGATCTCCGCCATCGGCAGGAGCAGGAAGAAGAGCGGGATCAGGGAAAGGCGCATTCGGTCCACGTGTTGGTTGGAAGGGTTGTCGTCGGCCCGATGCCCTAAGGCAACAGAGCGAAGAGGCGGCATTGGATCATGCGTCGGCGGTTGATCTGCTTCAAGATACCTGCCGATCTGCTTTCAACGCTTTGCCAATCTGCTCCTGGCCATTTGAATGATGGGTCCATCGCGTCTATATGGGTCTCTAAGATACATCATAAAAGCGGCATTGGTGGAAATGGGATCTTTCGACTTCGTAACATTGTTCTTTCTTGTCGCCGCGGTGATCATTTTCATCCAGCTTCGCAGCGTGCTGGGCCGTCGGACAGGCAATGAACGCCCGCCGACCGATCCCTTCTCCGCCCGTGAACCTGTGGACAGCGCCGACCCCACCGGCAAGGTCGTCCAGCTTCCCCGCCGCGACACAGTCGTGGACGAGGCGGCGCGCTATGCCGCGATCGATGCCTTCGCCAAGCCCGAGACCCCGCTGAACGCTTCGCTGCGCAAGATCGCTGATGCCGACACCGCCTTCGACCCGAAGGAGTTCGTGAACGGTGCGCGGATGGCCTATGAAATGATCGTGACCGCCTTTGCGGATGGCGACCGGAAGACGCTGAAGTCGCTCCTCTCCAAGGAAGTCTATGACGGCTTCGAATCAGCTATCGCCGACCGCGAAGCCAAGGGCGAAGTCGTCAAGTCGACCTTCGTCGGCATCGAAAAGTCCGACATCGTCTCGTCCGACCTCAAGGACGGAGAAGCGATCGTCACCGTGCGGATCTTCAGCCAGCTGATCTCGGCGACCTTCGACAAGGCCGGAACGATCGTCGATGGCGATGCGGAAGCCGTCTCTGAGGTCAACGACCTCTGGACCTTTGCCCGCGACAGCCGCTCGCGCGATCCGAACTGGAAGCTGATCGCGACCGAATCCGAGAATTGAGGTCTCGGCATCCGGGCATTTGCAGAAGAGAGCGGGCGTTCGCAGAAGAAAGATAGGGATCGCCGATGGATTTCGCGCTCCGCAAGGTCGCCTTTTCGGATCTGCCCGGCTGGGCGAGCGACGATCCATCGGATCTCCTGCCGGCACTCCGCCGGTGCCGGCATCATGTCGAAACGATCAAGCCCCACCGGACTGGATCGCTCGGCATCTCCTCACACGATCTCCTGCCCGCCTATCGCGCTGCTGATGACGTGGAAGCGCCGGACGCCTTTGCATCCCGCACCTTCTTCGAGGCAAACTTTCAGCCCTTCGCCATCGAGCGCCGGGATGGAAAGCCGGGCTTCGTCACCGCCTTCTTCGAGCCGACCGTTGCCGTCAGCCGCGAGCGCACCACTGAATACGTCTTTCCCTTCTATCGCCGGCCAGACGATCTGGTCGATCTTGATGCGACCAACCGCCCGGCATCGCTGGACGAGAGCTTCGCCTTCGCCCGAAGCATGGAAGACCGGATCGAGGAATATCCCGACCGGCGCGCGATCGAGACCGGCTGTCTTGCAGGGCGCGGGCTGGAGATCGCCTTTGCCCGGTCGAAGACCGACGTCTTCTTCGCCCATGTCCAAGGCGCGGCGCGCCTCATTTTTCCCGACGGTTCTTCGGAGCGCATCACCTATGCCGCCAAAAGCGGCCACCCCTTCTCGGCTATCGGCAGGCTTCTGATCGACCGTGGCGAGATCGATGCGGCGACCGTGTCGATGCAGTCGATCAAGGCCTGGCTCGATACGCATCCTGAGGAAGCCGACGCGGTGATGTGGCACAACCGCTCCTTCATCTTCTTTCGCGAGGCAGTGGTCGATGATCCCGCGCTCGGACCTGTCGCCGCCGCCAAGGTGCCCTTGCAGGCGGGACGCTCGCTGGCGGTCGATCGCCTGATCCATACCTTCGGCGTGCCGTTCTTCATTGCAAGCGATAGCCTGACCCGTATCGACGGAGGCCGTCCGTTCCACCGGTTGATGCTGGCGCTCGACACCGGCACCGCCATCGTCGGTCCGGCCCGCGGCGATATCTTCGCCGGGTCGGGCGACGAAGCCGGCGAGCGGGCCGGCGCGGTGCGCAACGAGGCGGACTTTTTCATTTTGATTCCGAAGGCGGCAGCGGCAAGATACGAGGCATGACGAGGAAGAAGACGCTTTCGAGCGAAGACCGCATTCTCTGGGGCAAGGTCGCCCGCTCGACGCGCGCGCTCCCCGGACGCATGGAACTGCTCGCGCTCTTCGAAGGAGAGGAGGCGCCGCCAAAGCCCACAGAGCCTATGCCCGTTCCCGCAGCGAAGGTGACGCGCGAGCCGGTGCCCGTCGCCAAGGTCGAAACGCCGCGACATCACCAGCCGCTGGAAAAGCCGGTCAAGCGCAAGCTCGCCAAAGGCCACCTGCCGATCGATGCCCGCATCGACCTTCACGGCATGGCGCAGTCGGAAGCGCATGGGCTCCTCTTGAGATTCATCACGCGGGCGCACGATCACGGCCTGCGCCATGTTCTCGTCATCACCGGCAAGGGCACGTCGATGGGCAGTGAAGGGGTATTGAAGCGCGCGGTGCCTCTCTGGTTCTCCCTGCCGGATTTTCGTTCGCTGATTTCCTCCTACGAGCCCGCTGCCCGCAATCATGGGGGCGAAGGCGCTCTCTATGTTCGCCTGTCACGGCACGGCGTCTCGCGGCATGGCTTCGGCCCCTTCGCATGACGCCCTTCGGTGAGGAGATGATCCGCCTGCGCGCCGAGCGTGGGGTGACGCAGAAGCAGATGGCGCAGGCGCTCAACGTGTCCGCGGCCTATCTCTCGGCGCTGGAGCACGGAAAGCGCGGCACGCCGAGCTTCGATTTCCTCCAGCGGGTCGCCGGGTACTTCCACATCATCTGGGACGAGGCGGATGCCTTGTTCGCGCTTGCGGCGCAGTCGAACCCGCGCGTCACCGTCGACACATCAGGCCTTCCCCCCGGCCACACGATCCTTGCCAACCTCCTGGCGGCCCGGATCCGGCATCTCCCGAACCAGACGGTTGTGGATATCACGCAACTTTTGGACAATGCGCAGAAGGGTGCTAAAGATAGTTCCTGAAACCCTCTCCGGCAAAAGAGCCTGGCGATCTTGCCTCGGGAGCTGCGAGACAAACGGAAGAACCATCCCCCGATCCCGCTTTCGCCGGATCGATTTCAAGTCCCGTTTCTGGCCGCAACCATCTGTCAGATTTGGAACCGGACCCGGAAATGCTTATATTCAGACGATTGCCAGCAAGCTGATTCGCCCTCCCGGATTCCCGCATGGCCCGGATTCTCGTATGGCAAGCGTCCGAAACGACGCCGTAACAATGGAAAGACCCGACCTCTATGACCGAACTGCCTGATGCTGCAACCGGCGCGAATGCCGAATATGGTGCCGATTCGATCAAGGTTCTCAAGGGTCTCGATGCCGTGCGCAAGCGCCCGGGCATGTATATCGGCGATACCGACGACGGATCCGGTCTGCACCACATGGTCTATGAAGTCGTCGACAACGCGATCGACGAAGCGCTGGGCGGCTATGCCGACCTCGTGACGGTGACGTTGAATGCGGATGGCTCCGTGACCGTGACCGACAACGGCCGCGGCATCCCGACCGATATCCACAAGGAAGAAGGCGTGTCCGCTGCCGAGGTCATCATGACCCAGCTGCATGCGGGCGGCAAGTTCGACCAGAATTCCTACAAGGTCTCCGGCGGTCTCCATGGCGTGGGTGTGTCCGTGGTCAATGCGCTCTCCGTCTCGCTCAAGCTGAAGATCCGCCGCGCCGGCAAGGCTCACGAGATGAGCTTCACCCATGGCGTGGCCGATGGTCCGCTGCAGGTGACCGGCGACAGCGGTGGCACGACGGGAACGGAAGTCACCTTCCTGCCGAGCACGGATACCTTCACGCAGGTCGAGTTCGACTATGGAACGCTGGAGCATCGCCTGCGCGAGCTCGCCTTCCTCAATTCCGGCGTCCGCATCGTTCTCACGGACAAGCGGCATTCCGACATCAAGCAGGAAGAGATGATGTATGATGGCGGCCTCGAGGCCTTCGTCGTCTATCTCGACCGAGCCAAGAAGCCGCTGGTCACGCGACCCGTCTCCATCCGCGGCGAGAAGGACGGCATCACCGTCGAGGTCGCGATGTGGTGGAACGACAGCTACCACGAGAACATGCTCTGCTTCACCAACAATATTCCCCAGCGGGATGGCGGCACCCACATGGCCGGTTTCCGCGGCGCGCTGACGCGCCAGGTGACGTCCTATGCCGACCACTCGGGCATCACCAAGAGGGAAAAAGTGACGCTGCAGGGCGAAGACTGCCGCGAAGGCCTGACCGCCGTCCTCTCCGTCAAGGTTCCCGATCCAAAGTTCTCCTCGCAGACCAAGGATAAGCTTGTCTCGTCCGAAGTGCGCCCGGTGGTCGAAAGCCTCGTCAACGAGGCGCTCAGCACCTGGTTCGAAGAACATCCCGCCGACGCGAAGATTCTGGTCGGCAAGGTGGTGGAAGCTGCTGCTGCCCGCGAGGCCGCCCGCAAGGCGCGCGAGCTGACCCGCCGCAAGGGCGCGCTCGACATCTCCTCGCTACCGGGCAAGCTTGCCGACTGCTCGGAGCGCGATCCGTCCAAGTCCGAACTCTTCCTCGTCGAAGGTGACTCCGCCGGCGGCTCCGCCAAGCAGGGACGCTCGCGCGAGAACCAGGCCATTCTGCCGCTGCGCGGCAAGATCCTCAACGTCGAGCGCGCGCGCTTCGACAAGATGCTCTCCAGCCAGGAAATCGGCACGCTGATCACGGCGCTCGGCACGTCGATCGGCAAGGACGAGTTCAATGCGGACAAACTGCGCTATCACAAGATCATCATCATGACGGACGCCGATGTGGACGGCGCCCACATCAGAACGCTGCTGCTCACGTTCTTCTTCCGCCAGATGCCGGAACTGATCGAGCGCGGCCACCTCTACATCGCCCAGCCGCCGCTCTACAAAGTTACACGCGGCAAGTCGGCCCAGTATCTGAAAGACGAGAAGGCCTTCGAGGAATATCTCATCTCGATGGGCCTGGAAGAGGCACGCCTCGAGCTCGGTTCCGGCGAAGTGCGCGCCGGGCAGGATCTGCGCGAAGTCATCACCGATGCGCTGCGCCTGCGCGCGCTCGTCGAAGGCCTGCATTCCCGCTACAGCCGTTCCGTCGTCGAGCAGGCTGCAATTGCCGGTGCGCTCAATCCCGAACGCCTGCGCGACGACGAGAAATCCGCAGTGATCGCCCGCGAACTTGCCGAGCGGTTGGACCTCATCGCCGAGGAAACCGAACGTGGCTGGAGCGCGGAGATCGCCGGCGACGGCGGCCTGCGGCTCGAGCGCATGGTCCGCGGCGTCAAGGAACTCGCCTTCCTCGACATGGCACTGATCGCCTCGCAGGATGCCCGCCTGATCGACCAGCTGAATGCCAAGCTGCACGACATCTACGCCATTCCGCCCGTGCTGCGGCGCAAGGAAGGCACGCAGGAGATCAGCGGCCCGCGCGCCCTGCTCGACGCCATCTTCGCCAGCGGCCGCAGGGGCCTCTCCATGCAGCGCTACAAGGGTCTCGGCGAGATGAATGCCGAGCAGCTCTGGGAAACGACGCTCGACCCGAACGTCCGCTCGCTGCTGCAGGTCCGCGTCAACGATGCGACCGATGCCGACAGCCTGTTCTCCCGCCTCATGGGCGACGAAGTCGAGCCGCGCCGCGACTTCATTCAGGAAAATGCGCTGAACGTGGCGAACCTCGATATCTAACGGAATACTCTTTCCAGAGTTTCAAACTGAAAAGCCCTCGCAACCAACCGGCTGCGAGGGCTTTTTCATGTCGATCTCATGCTTTGAGATCGACGCCGATCAATCGGCCTTGAAGCTGCCGTTGAAGGCGAGTTCGGAAAGCGGACGGCGGGGGCTCGGGGTCTCCCGCGCCTGCAGGCCTTCCGGCAGGACCGACTTGTCGCCGACCCGGCCGATCGCAACGCCGGCTTCGACGCGGTAGCCTTCGGGAATGTCGAGGATCTCGGCAGCCTTGTCGAAGTGGATGCCGGTCATGCCATGCGCCTGGTAGCCCAGCAGCATCGCCTGATGGGCGATGGCGCCCCAGGCCGAGCCCGCATCGAAGCTATGGCTGTAGGACGGCTTGGATTCGGTGGAGCCCGGTGCCGTAAAGTGCGTTTTGGAAATGATGATCACCAGCGCGGAGGCGGACTTCGCCCAGCTCTGGTTGAAATCGTTGAGGATCGGGAGAAGCGTGTCCCATTCCGGCGTGCCGCGCAGCGCGTAGGAGAAGCGCCAGGGCTGCGAGTTGAAGGCGGATGGCGCCCAGCGGCCGGCTTCGAGAATCGTCAGAAGCTCCGCTTCGCCCATCGTCTCGTCCTTGAAGGCACGGGGCGACCAGCGGTCGAGAAAGCTAGCTTCGATCGGATGGTCTGCCTGTCGGAAATTGCTCGACGTGGTCATGGTTCTGGTCCTTCGAGTGGATCGGCCGCTGTGCCAGCGGTTGCCGATGGGAAAAGCATGGGCGCGACGGAGAGCGCACTGCACCATCTAGTAAGTCCGTGCCATTCCCGACAAGATGCTTTCGGCGAATAGAGTGTCTTCACCATGGAGACGATTGCCTGATGCCCTATCTGAGAAAGGGTGAGCGCGAGAAGGAGAGCGACGTGCCGGCACCGATCAACCCATTCAAGGCCGCGCTGAACGAGCGACGCTTCCAGCTCGGTTTCTGGGTGGCACTGGCCAGTCCCTATGCCGCCGAGATTCTCTCCGGCAGCGGCTATGACTGGCTGCTCATCGATGGCGAGCACGCCCCGAACGACATTCCCTCGCTCGCAGCGCAGGTACAGGCGCTGAAAGGCTCGCAGAGCCATGCGGTCGTCCGCCTGCCGGTGGGCGAGACATGGATGATCAAGCAGATCCTCGATGCCGGCGCCCAGACCGTCATGATTCCGATGGTGGAAACCGTCGAGGAAGCCGAGCGGCTGGTGCGGGCTGTGCGCTATCCGCCGCGCGGTGACCGAGGCGTTGGTGCGGCGCTCGGTCGGGCCTCCAGCTTCAGCCGCATCGGTGACTATCTGGAAACGGCGGATCGCGAGATCTGCCTGATCGTGCAGATCGAGAGCCGGGCGGGTCTGGCGGCTCTCGACCGGATCGCCGCGATCGACGGCGTGGATGGATTGTTCATCGGCCCGTCCGATCTCGCGGCCGACATGGGCCTTCTCGGGCAGCCGGGCCATGCCGATGTCACGGCAGCCATTCGCGATGCCTTCGCGCGGATCGCCAAGGCCGGCAAGGCGTCCGGCATCATGACGCTGAACCTCGATCAGGCGCGGCTCTATCGTGAACTCGGCGCGGACTTCATGGCGATCGGCACGGATGTGACGACGCTCGTGGAAGCAACGACCCGGCTGCGTTTGCAATATCAAGGCGATGAAACGTCCCATACCACAGGATCGTCCGGGTATTGATAGGGCTTATCGACTTGTCAATGCCTTCGGGCGCACACTTCGTCGAGGAATGAGGGAGGATTTCAAGATGATGGCAGAGGAAGGTCTTGCGACAGTTTCGCACCGGCCAACCGTGATACTCTAACGCACTTGCCGCACTGCACAATA
Organism: Ferranicluibacter rubi; assembly: GCF_011603255.1. Taxonomy (GTDB): domain Bacteria; phylum Pseudomonadota; class Alphaproteobacteria; order Rhizobiales; family Rhizobiaceae; genus Ferranicluibacter; species Ferranicluibacter rubi. The sequence continues at coordinate 417,892 of NZ_JAANCM010000004.1, forward strand.
AAGCGTAGCCTATCATATTAGAGGAATATGAAACGGAGACTTTACGCCAGAACTGTCTCCGCTCATGGTAAAAAGGAGTTTGTATCCAATGTTTTACCAGTTCTATGAGCTGAATCATGCGATTATGGCCCCCTGGCGTGCCGCAGCCGACGCCATGCGTCTGGCCTATAGCAATCCGCTCAATCCGCTGTCGCAAACCTATCTCGGCCGCACCGCAGCAGCCGGTCTCGAAGTCTTCGAACGCTCGACCCGCCGCTATGGCAAGCCGGAATTCGGCCTGCATGAGACGATCATCGACGGCCAGCCGATTTCGATCGACGAGAAGATCGTCTGGCGGCAGCCCTTCTGCAATCTCATTCATTTCGAGCGCGTTCTCGAAAAGCCGGCCCGGTCCGATCCGCGCGTCCTGATCGTCGCCCCGATGTCCGGTCATTACGCGACCCTTCTACGCGGCACCGTCGAAGCGCTGCTGCCGACGTCCGACATCTACATCACGGACTGGATCGACGCGCGCATGGTACCCCTGACGGAGGGGACGTTCGATCTCGACGACTATATCGAATACATCATCGAGATCCTGCATTTCCTCGGGCCCGATACGCATGTCGTCGCAGTCTGCCAGCCGGCGGTTCCCGTTCTCGCCGCCGCCGCCATCATGGAAGCCCGGGGCGATGCGCTCTCGCCTGCCTCGATGACGCTGATGGGCGGGCCGATCGATACGCGGATCAACCCGACCGCCGTCAACAAGCTGGCCAAGGACAAGCCAATCGAATGGTTCCGCGACAATGTCGTGATGCCTGTTCCCTTTCCGCAGCCGGGCTTCATGCGGCCGGTCTATCCCGGCTTCCTCCAGCTCTCCGGCTTCATGTCGATGAACCTCGACAGGCATATCAATGCCCAGAAGGAATTCTTCGACCATCTCGTCAAGCATGACGGCGATGCGGCGGAGAAGCATCGGGAATTCTACGACGAATATCTCGCCGTGATGGACCTGACCGCCGAATTCTACCTGCAGACCGTCGATGTCGTGTTCATGCAGCACGCTTTGCCGAAGGGCGAGATGATGCATCGCGGCGAGCGGGTGGATACGCACGCGATCCGCAAGGTCGCTCTGCTAACGGTGGAAGGCGAAAACGACGACATCTCAGGCGCGGGGCAGACGGCGGCGGCACAGACCATCTGTTCCAATATTCCGGACCATATGCGGATGCATTACGTGCAGCCGGATGTCGGACATTACGGCGTTTTCAACGGTTCGCGCTTTCGTCGGGAAATCGCACCGCGCATCACCGTCTTCCAGCGCGAGCACGGCCACAAGGCTGCAGCCGTCAAGGTCATCAAGGGTGGAAAAACCGCTTGAGAGCGGAAAAACGAACGGAAACATCAAAAAATGGTGAGATCGGGCAAGCCTTTGCCCGATTTTTGGTCGCATCGTCTTGTGATGGAATGGACCTGTTCCCACATCGAAGAGAGCGGGTTCGACGATCGAACCCCTCTATAGATGAGGACCAATCCCCATGAATCAGAATGCCTTGATCCGTCCTGACTGGACGCCCGCGACCATTGCGTTGATGGTTCTCGGCTTCGTCGTCTTCTGGCCGCTCGGTCTGGCCATGCTTGCTTACATCCTCTTCGGCGAACGCCTGAAATCCTTCAAGCGCGACGCGAACGCCTCCGTCGATACTGTCTTTTCTACGTTCAGGGGCGGCTTCGGCGGCTTTGGCAAAACGGGTTTTTCGCGCGGCACGTTCCGCGCCGGCAATACCGGCAACGTCGCTTTCGACGACTGGCGCGAAGCCGAACTGGCGCGTCTCGATGAAGAGCGCCGCCGTCTGGACGATATGCGCGAAGATTTCGACGCCTATGTCCGCGAGCTGCGCCGCGCCAAGGATCAGGATGATTTCGACCGCTTCATGCGCGAACGTAACAACCCGTCGAACGGCCCGGTCACCGGCTACACCGGTAACTGATCCTCGACGCGCCCTGTGACCTCAGGCGCGCTTTGACGAAGAACAGGCCGGCCTTTCCTTTGCGGGGAAGGCCGGCTTTTTCATCTCCAACTTGCGGCATAAGGCCCGCGAATCATCTATCAGGAACCCATGTTTCCTTTGCTGCTCAAGCCTGTCCGCCGGAAGAAGCCGGTCGCACCTGTCCGGCCGGTGACGAAGACCGTCGTGAAGACGCTGACCGTCGACGGGCGGTCGCTTCCCCTGACGATCCGGCAGAACCCGCGGGCGACACGGATGACGCTGCGGATCGAGCCCGGCGGCCGCGCCCTCAAGATGACCATTCCCACCGGCCTGCCCGAACGCGAAATCACGCAGTTTCTCGACCGTCATCAGGCGTGGCTGGCCAGCCGGCTGGCACGCTTCTCCGGCGAAAGCGTGCTGGAGGAGGGCGGCATGATCTTCGTGCGCGGCGTGGCGCACCGCATCGAGCGCACTGGCCGGCTCCGGGGTGTGACGGAAAGCGTCGTGGTCGATGACGAGGCGGTGCTGCGGGTCAGCGGCGCGCCGGAACATCTCGGCCGGCGCATCGCCGATTTCCTGAAGAAGGAAGCCCGCAAGGATCTGGAGCACTTGGCACCTGCCCATGCGCTGCATGTCGGACGGCGGATCAAGTCGCTGACGTTGCGCGATACGCGGAGCCGCTGGGGGTCCTGCGCTGTGGATGGAGCGCTGAATTTCTCCTGGCGTATCGTTATGGCGCCGCCTTACGTCATCGATTATCTCGCCGCCCATGAGGTCGCTCACCTCAAGGAAATGAACCACGGCCCGAACTTCTGGGCACTCTGCGAGCGCCTCTGCCCGCGCACGGCCGACGCCCGTCACTGGCTGAAGCGCAACGGTACGCTGCTCCACGCCATCGACTTCACCTGATCGCATCCTTCGACAACGGCGCGGGCCCTTGTTTTGGCTCGACTCCCAGGCCGATTCATGCAAATGCGGTGCCTTATGACCATCGATGTCAAGATCTGCGGATTGAAGACCGCCGAAGCCGTCGACAAGGCGGTTGCCTTGGGCGCGAACCATGTCGGCTTCATATTTTTCGAGAAGAGCCCGCGCAATATCGAGCCGGACGATGCCGCACGGCTTGCCGACCGAATCCGCGGCCGGGCGAAGATCGTCGCCGTGACGGTGGATGCGGATAACGACACGCTGGACGAAATCGTCTCGTCGCTCGACCCCGACATCCTGCAGCTTCACGGCCACGAGACGGCGAGCCGCGCGCTGGATATCCGCGCCATCTACGGCCGGCCGGTCATGAAGGCATTTTCGGTGCGCGAGGCTGATGATCTGCGCGCCGTGGAGGCCTATATCGGCATTGCCGACAAGTTCCTGTTCGACGCCAAGGCGCCCAAGGGTTCCGACCTGCCGGGCGGCAATGGTGTGTCGTTCGACTGGACACTCCTCGACGCGCTTGACGCCGAGGTGGATTACATGCTTTCCGGCGGCTTGAACGCCGGAAATATCCGCGAGGCCCTGCAGATGACCGGCGCGCGCGCAATCGACATCTCCTCTGGAGTGGAAAGCGCGCCCGGCGTCAAGGATCTCGGGCGGATGGAAGAGTTTTTCGATGCCGTTGCACAGGCTTGCGCAGAGCCTTTCCGGTCAAGGAGCACGACGTGAATCAGACCCCCCTCCCCAATTCCTTCCGTTCCGGCCCCGACGAGGATGGTCGTTTCGGCATTTTCGGCGGCCGCTTCGTCGCGGAAACGCTGATGCCGCTGATCCTCGAGCTTGAAGCCGAATGGGAGAAGGCAAAGACCGACCCCGCTTTCAAGGCCGAGCTGGAACATCTCAACACCCATTATACCGGCCGTCCGAGCCCGCTCTATTTCGCCGAGCGGCTGACGGAGGAGCTGGGCGGCGCGAAGATCTACTTCAAGCGCGATGAGCTGAACCACACCGGCTCGCACAAGATCAACAACTGCCTCGGACAGATCCTGCTTGCCAAGCGCATGGGCAAGACCCGCATCATCGCGGAAACCGGGGCCGGCCAGCATGGCGTGGCGACGGCAACCGTAGCGGCCCGCTTCGGCCTGCCCTGCGTCGTCTACATGGGCGCGACCGACGTCGAGCGCCAGTCGCCGAACGTCTTCCGCATGAAGCTGCTCGGTGCCGAAGTGCGCCCCGTCACGGCCGGTCACGGCACGCTGAAGGATGCCATGAACGAGGCCCTGCGCGACTGGGTCACCAATGTGGACGACACCTATTATCTGATCGGCACCGCCGCCGGCCCGCATCCCTATCCGGAAATGGTGCGCGACTTCCAGGCCGTCATCGGCCGGGAAACGCGCGAGCAGATGCTGGCCATGGAAGGCCGCCTGCCGGACATGCTGATTGCTGCCGTCGGCGGCGGCTCCAATGCCATCGGTCTCTTCCATCCGTTCCTCGACGATGCCAGCGTCAAGATCGTCGGTGTGGAAGCGGGCGGCAAGGGTCTCGACGGCGAGGAGCACTGCGCTTCGCTGACGGCGGGCTCGCCGGGCGTTCTCCACGGCAACCGAACCTACCTGCTGCAGGACAAGGACGGGCAGATCAAGGAAGGCCACTCGATCTCCGCCGGCCTCGATTATCCCGGCATCGGGCCTGAGCATTCCTGGCTGAAGGATGCCGGCCGCGTCGAATACGTGCCGATCATGGACCATGAGGCGCTCGAAGCCTTCCAGCTTCTGACCCGCCTCGAGGGCATCATTCCCGCGCTGGAGCCGAGCCATGCGCTCGCCGAAGTCATCAAGCGGGCGCCCACGATGGACAAGGACCAGATCATCGTGATGAATCTCTGCGGACGCGGCGACAAGGATATCTTCACCGTCGGCAAGCTGCTCGGAATGGGACTGTAAGAACATGAGCGCACGTTTCGACAGGACCTTCGCCAAGGCTGCCGCCGATCACCGTCCGGTGCTCGTCACCTACATCATGGGGGGCGATCCGGATTTCGACACTTCCCTGTCGATCATGAAGGCGCTCCCCTCTGCCGGCGCCGATATCATCGAACTCGGCATGCCCTTTTCCGACCCGATGGCCGATGGCCCAGCGATCCAGCTTGCCGGCCAGCGCGCGCTGCGCGGCGGCCAGACGCTCGAAAAGACGCTGGAGCTCGCCCGCCAGTTCCGCAAGACGGATACGGACACGCCGATCGTCATGATGGGCTACTACAATCCGATCTACATCTATGGCGTGGACCGGTTTCTCGAAAACGCGCTTGTCGCTGGCATCGACGGCCTGATCGTCGTCGATCTGCCACCGGAAATGGACGACGAGCTTTGCTTGCCCGCCCTCAAGAAGGGCATCAGCTTCATCCGGCTGGCGACGCCCACGACGGACGGACGGCGTCTGCCCAAGGTTCTCGAAAACACATCGGGCTTCGTCTATTACGTCTCCATGAACGGCATCACGGGCTCGGCCCTACCGGAGCCGGCACTGGTCGGCGGCGCCGTGGCGCGCATCAAGGAGCATACCAACCTGCCGGTCTGCGTCGGCTTCGGCGTGAAGACGGCCGAGCATGCGCGCGCCATCGGCGCCTCCGCCGACGGCGTTGTCGTTGGCACCGTCATCATCAATCAGGTCGCATCCAGCCTGACCGAAGACGGTCAGGCCACAGGCGCGACCGTTCCGGGCGTCGAAGCTCTCGTTCGCGGCCTTTCGGCCGGCGTCCGGGCCGCACGTCTTGCCGCAGCCGAATAATCGCCCACATTCAGGGCAATGACAGGCTGAACGATTTCAGGAGTTTCATGTGAACTGGATTACCAACTACGTTCGCCCGAAGATCAATTCGATGCTCGGCCGCCGCGAGGTTCCGGAAAACCTTTGGATCAAGTGCCCGGAAACGGGCGAGATGGTGTTCCACCGCGATCTCGAAGAAAACAAATGGGTCATTCCCGCCTCCGGCTTCCACATGAAGATGCCGGCGAAGGCGCGTCTGAAGGACCTGTTCGACGAGGGCGTCTTCGAGACGCTGCCGCAGCCGAAGGTGGCGCAGGACCCGCTGAAGTTCCGCGATAGCAAGAAATATACCGATCGCCTGCGCGACAGCCGTGCGAAGACCGAGATGGAGGACACGATCCTTGCCGGTGTCGGCACCGTCGAAGGCCTGAAGCTCGTGGCCGTCGTGCATGAATTCGCCTTCATGGGCGGCTCGCTCGGCATTGCCGCCGGCGAGGCGATCATCAAGGCCTTCGAGCGCGCCATCGCTGAGAAGTGCCCGCTTGTCATCTTCCCGGCCTCGGGCGGCGCCCGCATGCAGGAAGGCATCCTCTCGCTTATGCAGCTGCCGCGCACCACCGTTGCCGTGCAGATGCTGAAGGAGGCAGGTCTTCCCTACATCGTGGTTCTGACGAACCCGACCACGGGCGGCGTCACGGCGTCCTATGCCATGCTCGGCGACCTGCATCTGGCGGAGCCCGGTGCCGAGATCTGCTTTGCCGGCAAGCGCGTTATCGAGCAGACCATCCGCGAAAAGCTCCCAGAGGGATTCCAGACGTCGGAATATCTGATGGATCACGGCATGATCGACATGGTCATCAAGCGCCATGACATTCCCTCGACGCTCGCACGCCTGCTGAAGATCATGCTCAAGAAGCCGGTCGATGCTGTCAAGCGGACCGTCGAGCCGGAAATCGTGGTTCCCCCGGCAGCGGTGCCGGTTGCGGCCAGCGTTTAAGTTCAGCGATGACCGTTGCGGCAAGCGAAGCCACGCAGGAGATCGACAAGCTCCTTGCCCTTCACCCCAAAGGCTTCGATCTGTCGCTGGAGCGCGTAACGCGCCTTCTCGACAGGCTCGGCAATCCGCAGGACCGGCTACCGCCCGTCATTCATGTGGCGGGCACCAACGGCAAGGGATCGGTTTCGGCCTTCTCCAGGGCGATCCTGGAGGCGGCGGGTCTCTCCGTCCACGTCCACACCTCGCCGCACCTCGTTACCTGGCATGAGCGCTACCGCCTCGGCATCAAGGGCGGGCGCGGTGCCTATGCTACGGATGCGGTTCTCGCAGATGCCGTGCGCCGTGTGGCGGCCGCCAATCGCGGCGAGATCATCACCGTCTTCGAGATTTTGACGGCCGTCACCTTCGTCCTCTTCTCCGAGCATCCGGCCGATGTCGCAATCATCGAGGTTGGCCTCGGCGGGCGTTTCGACGCGACGAACGTCATCAAGACGCCGGCGGTAACGACGATCATGCCGATCTCGCTCGATCATCAGGCCTATCTCGGCGACCGCGTCGAACTGATCGCCGCCGAAAAGGCAGGCATCATGAAGCGGGGCTGTCCCGTCGTTATCGGGCAGCAGGAGGAAGAGGCCGCGCGCGACGTGCTGGTCACCACCGCCGAGCGGCTGCGCTGCCCCGTGTCCGTCTACGGACAGGACTTCATGGCGCACGAGGAGTTCGGCCGCCTGATCTATCAGGACGATGACGGACTGATCGACCTGCCGCTCCCCCGCCTTCCCGGCCGGCATCAATATGCCAATGCCGCAGCGGCGATCCGCACGATTCGCGCTGCCGGTTTCGACCCGTCCGATGAGGCCATCGAGAAAGGCCTGACGACGGTCGAGTGGCCCGGCCGCCTGCAGCGGCTGACCAGCGGACGGCTGGCGGAACGCGCACCGAAACGCGCCGAGATCTGGGTGGATGGCGGCCACAATCCCGGTGCCGGTAAGGTGATCGCCGAGACGATGGCAAACCTTGAGGAGCGCGATCCGCGACCTCTGTTCCTCATCATTGGAATGATCAACACCAAGGATCCAGCCGGCTATTTCCAGGCCTTCTCCGGCCTCGCCGAGCAGGTCTTCACCGTGCCGATCCGTGACTCGGATGTCGGTATCGATCCGGCGGCACTGGCGGAAGATGCAGCGGCCCAGGGCTTCGAGGTCGAGCCCGTCTCCTCGGTCACCGAAGCACTGGCGATCCTCTCGGTCCTGTTCGAAAACCAGCCGATTGCCCCACGCATCCTTATCGGCGGCTCGCTCTATCTCGTCGGCAATGTTCTTGCCGACAATGGCACGCCGCCGCGCTGAAAGACGCCAGCGGAAGAAACGGCATGAAAAAACCCGGCTGCAAGGCCGGGTTTTCCAATTGTCATATCTGACGACGCAAACGCTTATGCAGCGGCGTTGATGATCCAGGAAGTCAGTGCGGTCTTCGGCGCAGCACCGACCTTGATGTCGGCAACTTCGCCGGCCTTGAAGATAGCCAGCGTCGGGATCGACCGGACGCCGTACTGAGCGGCGATCTCGGGGTTCTCGTCGATGTTGATCTTCGCGACCTTCACCTTGCCAGCCATCTCGTTGGAGATTTCCTCAAGGCTCGGCGCGATCATCTTGCACGGGCCGCACCATTCGGCCCAGAAATCGACGATAACCGGCTCCTGTGCATTGAGAACTTCATCCTGAAAATTGGATGTATCGACTTTCACGGTCGCCATGATGCGCTCCTGGTTTTTATGGTGCGGAGGACCCGCAGGGCATGATCAGGATGTGATGATCCGGACCCTTAATTTCAATGTCCGGTATCTCATTTTGTGGCGAGCTCCACAAGCGCGGCGTCGAGCAGGGCCTCCGGCACTTCGATTGCCGATGGACCCTCGGTAAAGACGAGGATGCAGCGGAAACGATGGGCCGGATAGAGCGGTCGAAGGATCTCCCGATAGATCGCAAGCTGTGTCCGGTAGACCATCGGTACGGCGCCGGCGTCACCGGGCACGTCGCGGTTGGTCTTGAAGTCGGCAATCACCACGCAATCGTCTGTAACGGCCAACCGGTCGATCCGGCCGGACACCGCGTGTTCGCGCGCACCGAGCCGAAGCGTGCCCATGATCGACACCTCGGCGCGGCTGGTGCCGGAGAACAGTTCGGAAAGGGCGGGATCTTCGATGACCGCAAGAACGGAGTGCACGATGCCGTCTCGCTGCGCCTCGCTCCATGTGGGAACGGCGCGCGACAGGTAGAGCGCGGCATCCGCTTCGCGCACCTCCTGCGCCCGTGCGGGCAGGACCTGCAGCAGCCGGTGCAGGATCGCCCCGCGCAACAGGGATGGTCCGGTCCGCTTGTCCTCGAGAAAGAGGCGCGATCCCGTGATCGTATCCGCTGCGTCGGCCTCGACAGTAAAGCCGGCCCCGGATGGGCTCAAGGGGCGGGGAAGGTGGCGCTGCGGCGGCAGGGGGTCGAGCAGCGCCGGCGGCAGGGCTCCGCCATCATCGGCCGTGATCTTGGCTTCTACGGGTTTGATGTCGAAATCCGTCCGCTTCGTCAGGGCATGCCAGCGCGCGCCGCTCCATTGCAGGCCGCCCACGGCAAATTCGACGGGCACCAGACGGCCTTCCACGTCCGCCGCAAGGCCGGCCCGCACCATGGCGTGCCAACTCTCGGGATTGTCGAGCTTGCCCCGATAGCCGCAGACGATCAAACGATCCGCCGCCCGCGTCATGCCCACATAGAGCAGCCGGCGATACTCTTCCTCGGCGCTTGCCTTCAGCCGCTGCGTGTCGCTGTCGATCAGGCTGTTGGAGGCTGCCCGTGGCGGTCGCCAGACGGGAATGGTCATGGTCTCCCCATCGGGGCCTCGTCCACTCGGGGAGGGCACCATGCGGAGTGCGGGAACATGCTGGTTGTTGAACGCCTTGCCGCTGCCATCGACCAGGAATACGACCGACGCTTCCAGGCCCTTTGCCGCATGCACGGTCATGACGCGAACCTCGTTGCGTTCCTTGTCCTGCTCGCGCTTGATGGTCGGCGCTTCCAGTTCGAGACCGGAGATGAAGCTCTGCAGACCGGGAAGTCCGTTGGCCTCATGATCGAGGCAGAAGGTGAGGAACTCGTCGAGGATGTCGCTGACCTCGCTGCCGAGCCGCGACAGGAACGCAGCCCGGCCGCCATCGGCACCCAGCAGACGCGCATAGAGATCATGCACCGAGAGCGTATCCGCGAGCATCCGGTAGTTCGCCAGCCGTGCGACGACCGGCTTGAGGGCCGGATCGGACGATCCTTCCAGCGCGGTCCAGAGGCTCTGGCCGAGGGGTCGCAAGGTTGCGGCGTCTGCCAGTATGTCCTCGGTCACTGCGAAAAGCGGGCTCTTCAGCACGGCGGCCAGCGACAGGTCGTCCTGCGGCAAAAGCAGGAACCGCCCGAGCGCCATCAGATCCTGCACGGCGATATGCGCCGTCAGCACCAGCCGGTCGGCACCGGCGACGGGAATATCGTGCCGCGTCTTCAGGGCGCGCATCAGCGCATTGACGAAGGCATCGCGCTTGCGCACCAGCACGATCACGTCACCTGGCCGCATGACGCGGCGTGTGGTCTTCTCGATGATGGTCTCGGTGCCGATCCAGCTCGCAAGCGTCGCTGCAATGCGTTCGGCCAGAATGTTGGCCGGCGCGTTTTCCGGCGTGGCATCGAAAGCCGCGGTCCAGTCTTCTTCCTCGAGGCTCGGCGCGGGCGCGATCGCGTCCCAGATCTCGACCAGACCCGGATGGCCGACGCGGTTGGAGGCATGCACGACGGGTTCGTTGCGGGCGCTGAGGCCCCGCGCATGGGCGGGCTGGCGAAACACCGTGTCCACGGCGGACAACACGTCCTCGGTCGAGCGGAAGGAGAGCTGAAGCTGCACGGGGCTGAAGGCGAGCCCGCTGGCGTCGATCCGCCGCTTCGCCTCCCGCTCCTCTTCTGAAAAACGCTCCGGTCGTGCGCCCTGAAACGAGTAGATCGACTGCTTTTCGTCACCGACGGCAAAGAGCGTCCGGTGGCGGCCGCGGGCGCTGTCGCCGGTGAAGAAATCCTCGGCCAGCGAGCGGATGATCGACCACTGCACGGGGCTCGTATCCTGCGCCTCGTCCACGAGAATATGGTCGATGCCCTGGTCGAGCTTGTAATGCACCCAGGCACCGACATCCGAGCGGGTCAGCAGCCGGGCGGTCCGGTTGATCAGGTCGTCGAAGTCGAGCTGGCTGCGGCTTTTCTTGATGTCCTCATAGTCCTGCGTCAGCCGCTCGGCGAGCACCATCGCCGCCTGCGTCGCCTCGAACATATGGACGAGGGCGAGCTGGTCGGAAAGCGTCAGAACCTGATCGTAGGCGGCCTGAACCTTGTCCTCGAGATCGGGTGCCGCCTTGCGCAGCGGCGCGGAAAAGAAGCCCGACATGGCTTTCGGCTTGCCCGAGGATGGGGAGAAGAACAGGTCCCGAGCGGCCTGATAGCGCTGAAGCGGCGTCTTGAGTTCTGCCGTAACCGCCAGCCCGTCGGCAAAATCCCGCACCTTGGTACCGCCCGAAGTGCGGGCGATGTCGATATAGCGCGTGAGATCCGGGCCGTTGAGGCCGGCAAGCGGCCAGAACCGCGCGATGACGCTGTCTGCCGTCTCATCACCGTCCAGCCCTAGAGCCTCGCGCAGGACACGATCGGTGCCGCCCTGCTGCTCGGCCTCGGTCAGAAAGGCCTGGAGCGCCGTACGGTTGGCGACGATCATCGACAGCAGGCTTTCGAGCCCGGTGTCGTCGGCCAGCGCCAACACGGTCTCGAACGCACCGGTCAGCACCGGATCGCCCTCGGTCGCCGCGGCCGTTAAGAGAAGACGGCGCGCATCGGCGAGCAGGATCGTTGCCGTTCGGTCGTCCAGCACGGAAAAGTGCCCGGCGACGTTGGCTTCCAGCGGAAACTGATGCAGCAGCGCTTCGCAAAAGGCATGGATCGTCTGGATCTTCAACCCGCCCGGCGTTTCCAGCGCGCGCGCAAACAGGCGCCGGGCTTCCGCGATCGTGGCAGCGCTCGGTGCCTGCCCTTCGAGTGCCGTGATCCGCGCCGAGAGCGTCGCGTCATCGAGAGTCACCCATTCAGCCAGCCGTTCGAACACGCGGTTCGACATTTCGGCGGCCGCCGCCTTGGTATACGTCAGGCAGAGAATGGCCGAGGCGCGGCATCCCGAAAGCAGCAGGCGGATGACGCGCTGGGTCAAGACATGGGTTTTGCCCGACCCGGCATTGGCCGAGACCCAGGCCGATCGCTTCGGATCCGAGGCGATAGCCTGTTGCTCCGTCGTCCAGTTCAGCCAGTCGGCCGGCGAGCCGCTCTTTGGTGCGAGATCGTCAGGCATCCCCCGTCTCCTCTTCGCCATCGGCCGTCGACCATTCGGCAACGCGCGCCAGATGATCGTATTCCCCGCCATAGGATTTCTCCTTCTGGACGATCACGCGCGAAGCAAAGCCGCGCTGGCCCGATTGCAGCGCGCGCAGCAGGCCTGTGAACTGGGCGAGCGATTCGTCCGCCAGCATGTCCGCCGTCTTCGGCTCCACATCGCCCCTCGCACGCCCCTCATTGTTGACCTCGTCCACCTTGAACTGGTCTCCCGGCTTCAGCCGGACATAAAGGAGCGAGGCGGGATGGCGCCTGCCGACCGTGTCGAAGGCGCCCGCTTTCAGCGCAGCCGCTTCGAGCGGCAGCTGCGGGTCGAGCAGTGCGCGGGCTTCCTTCACGGAAGGGTTGGCGCCGGTTTTGTAATCGACGATCACGGCCTCGCCATCGGGGCCGATGTCGATCCGGTCGGCAATACCGGTCAGTTCGATATCGGCGACGTCGACCTGAAACTTGGCATAGCGCTCCAGGAAGGATTGCCGGATTCCGTCCTTGCGGGACATCTCCCAATTGATGAATTCTCGACCGACGGCCGCAAACCGGGGCCGCCAGATGACATCGATATGCACCGGCAGGCGCTGTTCGTTAAAGGCCGCATCGATCAGCTGCTGCATGACGGCCTGCGCTTCTGGGCTCGCCGGATCGACCTCGCTTTTGGCGAAGCGCTCGACGATGGCGTGGTAGATGGTGCCGCGCTCGGCCGCACCCGGGTCGGCATTGAATCCATCGACCGGCTGGAGGCGCAGGATGCGCCGGGCATAGATGGAGTAGGGATCGCGGCGCAGGCGCCCGACCTCGCTGAAGGAGTAGCGGCGCGGTTGCAGCGCGAAATCCGGCTTCGGCTCCGGGCGCCGGGCAAGCGGCGTGTCCGGACGCGCATCGAGAAGTGCCGCATAGCGCAGCCGGTCGCGACCATTTTCGCGCAGGCGCTGTCCGAGATCCTTGCCACCGACGGCGAGCAGCCGTTGCAGCCAGCGGGAGGCGACGGTGGGCGTCGCGCCCTTGCGCAGCGACCGGCTGAACACCAGCCGCCGCGTGCCGCAGGCCATCTGGAGATCGTGGGCCAGCTGGCCGATACGCCGTTCCGGCGGCTCCAATCCGATGCCGGTCTTCATGCTGCGCGACAGGAACGGATCATTGGCAGTCTGCCCCGGCCACGTTCCTTCGTTCATACCGCCGAGGACGACGAGATCGACGCTCTGCAACCGGGCTTCCAGCGCCCCGAAGATGAAGACGCGCGGATGCCGCATGGCGCGCGGCTTGACGGCCGAGCCGGCCATCAGTGCTTCCACCGCTTCGCACCACTGCCCGCCATCCGCCTCGATCTGCCCATCCACCTCGATGACGGCGCGCAGGAGATCGGCAAGTGCGGCACCCGCCTCGCCGGACCAGAGAGCGCCGAGGTCGCCGGTCTCCGTCATGGCTACACCTTCCAGCGCCCGGCCGGTCCGCTCGGCCCAGTCGGACAGCGTCAGCGACGTGCTGAACCCGCCGGCACCCTTTCGCCGCCGCACCAGCATGGCGACAAGCGGCTCGACGGCAGTGGCGATGGCACCAGCCACGAAGCGGGCATCCTCGATATCCGCATCGGTCACCTTCGCCAGCCACTCCGGCGCATGGCGATCGGCCCGCCTTCGTACAGCCGCCTCGTCGAGCAGCGGCCTGAGGTCGGCAATATCGGCCGGCACCGTGCCGCCGCGCAGAGCCAGCAGCTCCAGCAGCGTCGCAGCCGGGCGGAAGCGCTCGGGCGACACCCCGAAGAGGGCCAGCGGATGCTTCAGCAGCGTGGTGATGGCGACGGGATCGCCGGGGCGCAGCGTCACGTCAAGCATGAGACGGAGAAGCGTGCCCTGGGGCGTGGATGCGAGCGGCGTTCCCGCCGAATCGTCCGCCTCGATGCCGAAGCGCTGCAGTTCGGCGGCCACCCGGCGGGCGAGATCGCGGTCGGGCGTAATCAGCGCGGCCTGGCATTCCTCGTCCTTCTGCAGTGCCAGCCGCAGCGACAGCGCGATCGCCGTCGCTTCCTCGCGTTCGTTGACCGCCTCGATCAGCGCCGCATCGCAAAAGGCGGCCTCGACGCGCCGCGCATCGAGCGAGCGTCGGACAGCGTCCCAGGAACTGGTCGCTTCCACCGGCAGGAAAGCGTGCGACAGCGTCTCCGCCCGGTCGGCGAGATCCGTATCGACAGTACCGATCGACACGACCTCCGTCCGTGCGATTCCCATGCGCCGGAGGAGGCGAACGAAGCCGTATTGCGGATGGCTCCGGCTGGCCGAATCGTCGCGGTGGGCGGCATCCACAGGTGGCGGATCGATGAGGCTCCAGTCCGCCTCCGTCATCGTCTCGTCGAGGCCGGGCAGCACGATCGCGCCTTGCGACAGCTTTTGCACCGCGAGGATCAGCCGGGCGGTGGCGGGAATGGAACCGGTGGAGCCTGCAATGATGACCGGGCCGTCGATGGCGCCGGCGGCGATCCGGTGGCTTTCCGCCTCAAGGATCGCATTGCGGTGGCGGGCGGGTGAGGAGCGGCTGAGTTCGGCCAGCCGGGCCGGCCAGAACTGGCTGGCGATCTGCAGAAACTCCAGCGTCAGCGTCCACCATTGCGCATAGTTGCTGGCATCGAGCGCGCCCAGGCTCTCCCAGTCCAGATCTTCCGTCTCGATATCGTCGATGATCTGCACGAGGTTGCGCGCGAGCCACAGGGCGTCGGCCGGGCTTGCCGGCGCGATCAGCGGGCTCTCGCCATGGAGTTCGGTAACGATGCGCGGCAGCGTGTTGCGCCAGGCAAGGATCAGTCGCGACAGCTCGATCAGCCGGGCCGGGCCGGTCAGCGGCGGCGCCAGATCGAGAACGGCCGGCATTTCCGCATCGAAGAAGCCGCTATCGTCGTCCGTCTCCCCCAGCGCCCGGATGACCGGCAGAATGGCCGAGCGGGCGCCGAGGCAATCCACGAACTCCGAGCGCAGCACGCGCGCCGCGCGCCGCGTCGGCACGAAGATCGTCACGCCCGCAAGCGACAGCGGATCAGCCGGATCGTAGCGGTAGTCGGGCACGATCGTGCCGTCGCAGATCGCATGGACGAGCGTCTTCAGAAAGGGCACGCCGGCCGGGATGGTGAAGACGTTCTGTCGTGCGGGCGTCATGGTTTCTTCCCTCAGGCGCGTTCCGCCAGCCGCGCAAACTGCGCTTCGGCCATGCCGATCGCATCCGGCGTACCCACGGTGATCCATTCGCCTTCGAGCATCAGACCGTAGAGACGTCCGGCCGCGATCGCCTTGTCGAAATAGATGTTGAGATTGAAGGCGTCTTTCGGCGCATCGTCGAACAGTGTGCTCATCATGGCGATGGCACCGGCATAGACGACGGGCTGCGGCAGTCCTTCGGCGTAGCGCACGAGTTGCCCGTCGGCCTGAAGCGAGAAATCTTTCTTGCCGTCATGTCCGGTCGTCCGGTCGAGATCGACGCAAAGCAGCAGCATGTCCATGCGGGCGGGATCGAATGTCTCCGCAAGCCGGGCCAGATTGCTGCGCCCTTCCGGCTCGCCGATCCAGAAGAGGTCCGCATTCATGACCAGCACCGGGCCGGGATCGAGATGTGCCAGCCCCTTGGCGAGGCCTCCGCCCGAATTCATCAGGGCCGCGCGCTCGTCGGATATCCGGATCGCCGGTGCCGCGCGGGCATGGAGATGCGCTTCCATGCGATCGGCGAAATGGTGCACGTTGACGGCCACCGTCTTGATGCCCGCAGCCACCAGAAGATCGAGCACATGGTCGATCATCGGCTTGCCGGCAATCGGCACCAGCGGCTTCGGCATCGTGTCGGTGATGGGACGCAGGCGCGTGCCGAGCCCTGCGGCCAGCACCATGGCATTTTCAATGAGCATGTCGCCCTTTCCTTGATTGGCGCCTTGATTCGCGATCGAAGCCTCGCATCATTTCCGAAACGCGGCCGGGTTCAACAACGGATGCCGTGTGGGATGTCATGTCGCCGGAGCCTTCTCAAGGGGTGACGCGCCGAAGCGTCAGGTTGATACGGCCGCCATTCTTCAGAAGCGTCGATGTCGCGGGGTAGATCCGGTCGACGCCATGAAAGGCGAGCCGGCTTTCGCCGCCGAGAACCACGATGTCGCCGCTCGACAGCTTGAAGGAGACCGTCCGGTCGTTGCGCTCGCGCCCGCCGACGCGAAACAGGCAGGCATCGCCGAGCGACACAGAGACGACCGGTGTCTGCAGATCCTGCTCGTCCTTGTCCTGATGCAGCCCCATCCGCGCGGTTTCCGCATAGAAATTGACGAGGCAAGCCTGTGGCGGCTTGTATGCACCGGCAACCGTCTGCCAGAGATCGAGCAGGCTTTGCGGAATGGCGGGCCATGGCTCCTGGCTTACGGGATGCTGAGGTTGATAGCGATACCCGAGAGCCTTGTCCGTGACCCAGCCGAGCGTGCCGCAATTCGTCATCCGCACCGACAGGTCCTTGCCGGTCTTCGGCATGGCCGGGCGATAGAGCGGGGCCGCGGCAACGACGGCTCGGATCTCCTCGACAAGGGCTTCCTGCCGATCGCGATCGAGAAAGCCGGGAATATGGCGGAAGCCTTTCGGCAGGACCAGCATGGCCTCCTCCTGTTCGCGTTGCTGCCAGTCGTTCATGGCAAGGTTCTTTGCCGGATTCCGACCGCGACGTTTACCGGTTCGAGTGTTGCATTGGCATCCTGCCCGGCGATCGCATTCATCTATTCGCCATCCGGGCGGCCACGCATCTTCTTGACCTCTCCGCGTCCGCTCTTCGCCTTCAGGCGGCGCTCCACCGAGCCGCGGGTCGGCTTGGTCTTGCGGCGGGGCGGCGGGGGCGGTTCGGCGGCTTTGAGGATCAGCGCCTTCAGCCGCTCGCGCGCGTCCTCGCGATTGCGATCCTGGCTGCGGAAGCTGTTCGCCTCGATCATCAGCACGCCCTCTTTCGAGACCCTGCGACCGGCAAGGCCGATCGCGATGTCGCGGATGCGCTCGGGCAGGGAAGGGGACGCCGCAATATTGAAGAACAGCTGGACGGCGGTCGCGACCTTGTTGACGTTCTGCCCGCCAGGGCCGCCCGCCAGCACGAACTGCTCGCTCAGTTCCCAGCCGGCAATGACGATCCGGTCGTTGATATAGAGGGGGTCGCTTGCCATGCCGTTGCCTTTCGTTCCCTGTTTATTCCAGCTTGGCGTGCTTTGCCAAGAGAGCAATTCCAGCAAAAGTGCACAGCGGTTTTGCTGAAATTGCGGGAAGACAAAAAGATAGGCCGAAAGACAAAACCCGGCGCTGTTACCAGCGCCGGGTTTCACGTGAAATCATCGATCAGGCGTTTCTGCCTGAGACCTACTCCGCAGCGATGGCCAATCCCGGTGCCGCATCGCGGACGCCGCCATCGACGTGACTCTCGAACTTGGTGAAGTTCGCCACGAACATGTTGGCAAGCTTGCTGGCCTGCGCGTCATAGGCGGCACCGTCCGCCCAGGTCGAGCGCGGATCGAGAATACCGCCCTCGATACCGGCGACTTCGACCGGCACCGCGAAGCCGAAATTGGCATCGGCGCGGAATTCGGTCTCGGCCAGCGAGCCGTCGAGCGCTGCGGCGAGCAGAGCGCGGGTCGCCTTGATGGGCATGCGGCGGCCCGTACCGTAGGCACCACCGGTCCAGCCGGTGTTGACGAGCCAGCAGGTGACGCCGTGTTCGGCGATCAGTTCGCGCAGCAGGTTGCCGTATTCGCTCGGATGCCGCGGCATGAAAGGCGCGCCGAAGCAGGTCGAAAAGGTGGCTTCCGGTTCGGTCACGCCCTTTTCCGTGCCGGCGACCTTGGCGGTGTAGCCGGACAGGAAGTGATACATGGCTTGGTCGGCGGTCAGCTTGGCGATCGGCGGCATCACGCCGAAGGCATCTGCCGTCAGCATGATGATCGTTTTGGGATGACCGGCCGTGCCCGTGGCGCTGGCATTGGGAATGAAGTCCAGCGGGTAGGCGCAGCGGGTGTTCTCGGTCAGCGAGCCGTCGTCGAAGTTGGGAACCCGGTTTTCATCGAGGATGACGTTTTCGAGGACGGTGCCGAAACGCTTCGTGGTCGCGAAGATTTCCGGCTCGGCTTCGGCCGAAAGACGGATCGTCTTGGCATAGCAGCCGCCTTCGAAGTTGAAGATGCCGTCCTTGCCCCAGCCATGCTCGTCGTCGCCGATCAGCGTGCGCTTCGGATCGGCCGACAGCGTGGTCTTGCCGGTGCCGGAAAGGCCGAAGAACACGGCGGAATCGCCGGCCGGACCGACGTTCGCCGAGCAGTGCATCGGCATGACGCCCTTTTCCGGCAGAAGGTAGTTGAGCGCCGTGAACACCGACTTCTTCATTTCGCCGGCATAGGACGTGCCGCCGATCAGAACGAGGCCGTTGACGAGATCGCAGGCGATGACGGTTTCCGTCCGGCAGCCGTGACGGGCCGGGTCGGCGCGGAAATGCGGCAGGTCGATGATCGTCAGCTTCGGCGCGAACGTCGTCAGGCTCTCGCGATCCGGGCGGATCAGGAGGTTGCGGATGAAGAGGGAGTGCCAGGCGAACTCGGTGATGACGCGGGTCGGCAGGGCGTTGTCGCTATCGGCGCCGCCGATCAGGTCCTGCACATAGAGCGAACGGCCACGGGCATGGTCGAGCATGTCGTTGCACAGCGTTTCGAAATGCGCGGGCGACATTTCCTTGTTGTTGTCCCACCAGATCTGGTCGGTCGTCGTCGCATCGCGAACGACGAATTTGTCCTTGGCGGAGCGGCCCGTGTGCTGGCCGGTGAGCGCACGAAGCGCGCCGTCCGCCGTGACCTGTGCTTCGCCGAGCCGCAACGATTCCTCGTAAAGCTCTGCCGGTGTCAGGTTGTAACGGACAGCGACAAGGTCTTCAAAACCGAGTGCAGCGATTCCGAGATCCGGATTGCGAATGCCAAATTCTTCCATGAGCGCTGCTCCCCTGCGTTGTATCGATTGCCCAACATTAGCCGGAGTTACAGAAAACGCAAGATAGCACCAGGAAAAAGACAATAAATTCAATATATTAATCGATTTAAAGGAAATTGTTCAATGTTCAATCGGTTTAAATTCGCAATTGAAAATCTTGGAGGAGGCCGCTGCCAGGCCATTCATCCACGATTGTGCTTCCCGGTGACGTTTTCGCTTCGCCACAATTTGTTCCACCTTTATACTCATGAACGCGCGCCGGCCCTGGCAGATCTCCGTATCGGGAGGTCTGTCTGTCCGGGCCGGCCTCTGTCGATGATGTCCCGTTTCCTGCTGGAGATGAGACCGAGGAGAGAAGGCGCGAAGATATGATGGAGCGGAATACGATGCAGACCATTGCACTTGTCGATGACGACCGGAACATCCTGACATCGGTTTCGATCGCGCTGGAAGCCGAAGGCTATAAGGTCGAGACCTATACGGATGGCGCCTCCGCGCTCGACGGGCTTCTGGCCCGGCCGCCGCAGCTCGCGATCTTCGATATCAAGATGCCGCGCATGGACGGAATGGAACTCCTGCGCCGCCTGCGGCAGAAGTCGGATATTCCCGTCATCTTCCTGACCTCGAAGGACGAGGAAATCGACGAGCTCTTTGGCCTGAAGATGGGCGCCGACGATTTCATCACCAAGCCTTTCTCCCAGCGCCTGCTGGTCGAGCGCGTCAAGGCGATCCTGCGCCGCTCCGCCAACCGGGAGGCCGCGGCGGCTGCCGGTCCCGCCGGACTGCAGAAGATGAAGGACGACATCCAGGCCCGCTCTCTGGAACGCGGCCAGCTGTCGATGGACCAGGAGCGCCACACCTGCACCTGGAAGAATGAGCCGGTGACGCTGACGGTGACCGAGTTCCTGATCCTGCATTCGCTCGCCCAGCGACCCGGCGTCGTGAAAAGCCGCGACTCCCTGATGGATGCCGCCTACGACGAGCAGGTCTATGTGGACGACCGCACCATCGACAGCCACATCAAGCGGCTGCGCAAGAAGTTCAAGATGGTCGACAACGACTTCGATATGATCGAAACCCTGTATGGCGTCGGTTACCGGTTCCGCGAATCGGCCTGAGGCCTTGAACATCAAGACGAGCGGGAGAGGCTGAGCGTCCGACGTGGCTGATATCACGAGGCATGCGGCGATCGAGGAAGCGGACGGAGCCTATCGCTCCGGCCGACGCTGGGCGCATCCCTTCACGCTGATCCGCCGCATCTTCGGCAATGCCGTCTTTTCCAGCCTCACGCGCCGCATCCTGTTCTTCAATCTGGTGGCGCTCGTCGTTCTCGTCGGCGGCATCATGTATCTCAACCAGTTCCGCGAGGGGCTGATCGATGCGCGCGTCGAAAGCCTGCTGACGCAGGGCGAGATCATCGCGGGCGCAATCGCCGCCTCGGCCTCGGTCGATACGAACTCCATCACCATCGACCCGGAAAAGCTGCTCGAGCTGCAGGCCGGGCAGAGCATCACACCGCTGCCGCGCGACGAAGACCTCGAATTCCCGATCACGCAGGAGCGCGTGGCACCTGTGCTGCGGCGGCTGATTTCGCCCACCCGCACCCGTGCCCGTCTTTTCGATGCGGATGCCGACCTGCTGCTCGACAGCCGCCACCTCTATACCGGCGGCCAGGTGCTGCGCTTCGACCTGCCGCCCATCGAGCCCGAAAACCAGACGCTGACCGCCAAGCTCAACACCTGGTACAATCGCATGCTCCAGCCGGGCAACCTGCCGCTCTACAAGGAGCCGCCGGGCGGCAATGGGTCGATCTATCCGGAAGTCATGAATGCGCTGACGGGCGTGCGCGGCGCGGTGGTGCGCGTGACGGAACAGGGCGAACTCATCGTTTCCGTCGCCGTCCCCGTGCAGCGCTTCCGGGCCGTGCTCGGCGTGCTGCTTCTCTCCACGCAGGCCGGCGATATCGACAAGATCGTCCATGCCGAGCGGCTGGCGATCATCCGGGTGTTCGGCGTCGCCGCCCTCGTCAACGTCATCCTGTCGCTGCTCCTGTCGAGCACCATCGCCAATCCGCTGCGCCGCCTGTCGGCCGCCGCCATCCGAGTGCGCCGCGGCAGCGCCAAGGAGCGGCAGGAGATCCCCGACTTCTCCTCCCGCCAGGACGAGATCGGCAACCTCTCGGTGGCGCTGCGTGACATGACCGGCGCGCTCTACGACCGCATCGCGGCCATCGAGAATTTTGCCGCCGATGTGAGCCATGAACTCAAGAACCCGCTGACCTCTCTGCGCAGTGCTGTCGAGACCCTGCCGCTCGCCCGCACCGACGAATCCAAGAAACGGCTGATGGATGTCATCCAGCACGACGTGCGCCGGCTCGACCGCCTGATCAGCGATATCTCCGACGCCTCGCGGCTGGATGCCGAGCTTGCCCGCAGCGATGCGCGCGGGGTCGATCTCGAAAAGCTGCTTGGCGATCTCGTCGATATCTCGCGCCAGGTCCGCAACAAGAAGAAGACGGTGCTGCTCAACTTCGTCGTCGAGCGGAAAGACAACCCGAAGGCGCGCTTCGATGTCAGCGGCTATGAGCTGCGCATCGGGCAGATCATCACCAACCTCATCGAGAACGCCCGGTCCTTCGTGCCGGAAGAGGGCGGGCATATCATCGTGCGCCTGACGCGCAACCGCACGCGCTGCGTCGTCTATGTCGAGGACAACGGCCCGGGCATTCAGGCCGAGGATATCGACCGTATCTTCGAACGCTTCTACACGGACCGGCCGGATGGCGAGGATTTCGGGCAGAACTCCGGCCTCGGCCTCTCGATCTCGCGGCAGATCGCCGAAGCGCATGGCGGCACGCTGCGGGCCGAAAACATGACGGATGCGCAGGGCGCGATCACCGGCGCGCGCTTCATCCTGTCGCTGCCCGTCGGCGAGGCGGCGTGAGCCTGAGGCAAGATGCAACGGGCCATGGTTCCCCAGCCGATGACGAGGCCGCGCCCCGCAACATCCACGCGACGGCCATCGTCCTTGGCACACTCGGCTATCTTTTTGTCGGCCCCTCCGGCACGGGCAAGACCAGTGCCGCCCTTGCCTGTCTCTCGTCTGCCGCCCGCCGCGGCTGGAATGCGGCGCTCGTTTCCGACGATCAGGTTCTCGTCAGCCTGCGGAGCGGCCGCCTCGTCGCCCGCGCCCCGGTAACCATTGCGGGCCTCGCGGAGTTGCGCGGCGTCGGGCCCATCCCGGTTCGCACGGTCAAAGCTGCCATCCTGTCCTACGCCGTCCTGCCCGTTGCCCCGCCATTCGACATGCGGGTCGCACCGGAGGCCGAGACGTGGGACGTCGGCCCGGTCGCACTCCCCTTGCTGCGGCTTCCGCTCCTTCCCGGGCTTGACCCGCTGGATGCACTCAGCCGTTTTTCGGCTCTTTGAAATGTCGCAGTCTGCACAGTTTTTGCTCATGTGATCCGTGTTTTAGGATTTTTGACTTGCACTCCGGCATTTCCTCGCCAAGATGACCGCCCCAAGGCGGAATGAAATTGTTGCATTGCGGCATGGCATGGCTATCGTCCGCCGAAGGGAAAAGGCAGTTGGAGCAAAGACACATGATCGGACTTGTGCTTGTCACGCACGGCAAGCTGGCTGAAGAGTTTCGTCATGCGCTCGAACACGTCGTAGGGCCGCAGAAATTCATCGAGACCGTCTGTATCGGGCCCGAAGACGATATGGACCAGCGGCGTCAGGATATCCTGACCGCCGTCATCGCCGCCAACGAGGGCAGCGGCGTCATCATTCTCACCGACATGTTCGGCGGCACGCCGTCCAATCTCGCCATCTCCGTCATGCAGAGCGGAACCGTCGAGGTTATCGCCGGCGTCAACCTGCCCATGCTGATCAAGCTGGCCGGCGTGCGTGGCGAGAGCGACATGGACAAGGCGCTGGTCGAGGCATCCGAAGCCGGGCGCAAATACATCAACGTCGCTAGCCGCGTTCTCAGCGGCAAATAACGGACGCATTCCTTCATGACCCTGTCGCGGGACCTCCAGATCATTAACAAGCGCGGTCTCCATGCGCGCGCCTCCGCCAAATTCGTGCAGACGGTGGAGGCCTACGATGCCGATATACATGTGACGAAGGACGGCATGACCGTCGGCGGGCTCTCGATCATGGGCCTGATGATGCTCGCTGCCAGCACCGGCAGCTCGATTGCCGTCACCGCAAGCGGCAACCAGGCGCAAGAAGCGCTGGAGGCGCTCGACGCACTGGTCAAAGACCGTTTCGGCGAGGAAATGTAGGCATATAAACATATAAAGACGTCTTTATGTGTGTGTTGCCTGCGATCCGCTTTCCTGCTAGAGGAAGATCGCGCCCTGGCTATGCCCGGGCAACGAGATCACGCTCGCCAGCGGTCCCGGAGCTTGCAGCTTTCGACCCGGCGCGCCATCAGCGGAGAGCTTCATGAGCACGACCAACGACTATCTGGTAGCCGATATCGGCCTGGCCGACTTCGGCCGCAAGGAAATCACCATCGCCGAAACCGAAATGCCGGGTCTGATGGCCTCGCGTGAGGAATTCGGCACGTCGAAGCCCCTGAAGGGCGCGCGCATCACCGGCTCGCTGCACATGACGATCCAGACCGCTGTTCTTATCGAGACGCTGGTCGCGCTCGGTGCCGAGGTTCGCTGGGCTTCGTGCAACATCTTCTCGACGCAGGACCATGCAGCTGCGGCCATCGCTGCTGCCGGCATTCCGGTCTACGCCGTCAAGGGCGAGACGCTGACGGAATACTGGACCTACACCGACAAGATCTTCCAGTGGACCGACGGCGGCGTCTCCAACATGATCCTCGACGATGGCGGCGATGCCACCATGTACATCCTGCTCGGCGCGCGTGCCGAAGCCGGTGAAGACGTGCTGTCGAACCCAGGCTCGGAAGAAGAAGAGATCCTGTTCGCGCAGATCAAGAAGCGTCTGGCTGAAACGCCCGGCTTCTTCACCAAGCAGCGCGACGCGATCCAGGGCGTCACCGAGGAAACCACCACCGGCGTCAACCGCCTGTACCAGCTGCATGCCAAGGGCCTGCTGCCCTTCCCGGCGATCAACGTCAACGACAGCGTCACCAAGTCGAAGTTCGACAACAAGTACGGCTGCAAGGAATCGCTGGTCGACGGCATCCGCCGCGGCACCGACGTGATGATGGCCGGCAAGGTCGCCGTCGTCTGCGGTTACGGCGATGTGGGCAAGGGTTCGGCAGCCTCGCTGTCGGGTGCCGGCGCACGCGTCAAGGTGACCGAAGTCGATCCGATCTGCGCCCTTCAGGCCGCCATGGACGGTTTCGAAGTTGTACAGCTCGAAGACGTCGTCGCCAGCGCCGACATCTTCATCACCACGACCGGCAACAAGGACGTCATCCGCATCGAGCATATGCGCGAGATGAAGGACATGGCGATCGTCGGCAATATCGGCCACTTCGATAACGAGATTCAGGTTTCCGCGCTTCGGAACCTGAAGTGGAACAACGTCAAGCCGCAGGTCGATCTCATCGAGTTTCCCAAGGGCAACCGCATGATCCTTCTGTCGGAAGGCCGTTTGTTGAACCTCGGCAACGCCACCGGCCACCCGTCCTTCGTCATGTCGGCCTCGTTCACCAACCAGGTTCTGGCCCAGATCGAGCTCTTCACCAAGGGCGAGCAGTACGAAGCCGGCGTCCATATCCTGCCGAAGCACCTCGATGAAAAGGTCGCGCGCCTGCACCTTGCCAAGCTCGGCGTGAAGCTGACGACGCTCTCCGACGAACAGGCCGCCTATATCGGCGTGACGCCGCAGGGCCCGTTCAAGGCGGATCATTACCGCTACTAAACAGATAATACGCTCATCCACAGGTGAGAGGAGGCCGTGCGCTTGACAGCGTGCGGCCTCTTTTTTGTGTTGGCGCTTCCCGCTCGCCGGGGGAGTGGGTATGCTGCCTGTATCGATTCGGGACGAAGATGCGGCACTGACGCGGACCGAATCGGAAAAAAGCGTTGGTTTTCAGGACGGAACGCAGCGCGTCGCAAGCGGCGGGCAAGCATAAGCGCGTAACGATCCGGAGGAAGACGATATTCGTTCAGGCGGCCTTACCTAGAGACCGCGTGGGACGGCGGACGTGCGCCCTGTCGGTTGATGCCTTTTTGGCGCAACGCCGGTCGGGACGCCGTGCAACGGGGACAGGCACGCGATGACGAAAGCTTCTTGGAACGCGGGACGGACGGGCGCCGAGCCGGTGAAGCCCTGTATGGTGTCCGCCCAGGCGCCAGAACACCAGACGTCCCCATCCTCTTCGCCTGAACCTTTCACCCTTCAGCGCCACAGGCGTTTGTCCCTTCTTGTCCGTCGGTTGGCCGCAGGCTCCGCGCTCGGGCTTCTCTCCGGCGAGGCCATGGCGGCCGAGGGCGTCGCGAGCGTCTTCCATTCCTCCGAAATCATCACCTTCTCGCTCCTGACCGGTGCCATCGCCGCGGCCATGATCTCCGCTGTCTGGGTCATTCGCCAGCGCAGCACGGTCGAGATCGACAATCGCGACCTGAAGACCGCGCTTGCGGACGCCCGCCAGAGCATTTCGCGCTTTCAGGCGCTGATCTCCGACAAGAACCGCAGCATCGTCGTCTGGGACGGACCGGCCGAAAAGCCGGAGTTTCTCGGCCAGCTGCCGCCCGAGACCGGCGCGCCGCAGGACGACCGGGATTTTCTCGCCTTCGGCCGCTGGATCAAGGCGACATCCGCCAGCGAACTCGAGCGCGCCATCGACCGGCTGCGCACCTATGCCGAAAGCTTCGACCTCATCGTCCAGACGAATCGCAACGAAATTCTGGAAGCACAGGGGCGCGTATCCGGTGGCCGTGCCTTCGTGCGCTTCGTGGCGCTCAACAATCTTCGGGAAGAACTGGCCGAACTGACGCTGGAACGCGACCGCCTGCGCGGCGATCTCGCCAGTTTGCAGACGCTGCTGAACGCCGTTGACATGCCGGTTTGGCAGCGTGGCCGGGATGGCCAGATCAGCTGGGTCAACGAAGCCTATTGCGACGCTGTGGAGGCGCCGAGCGCCGATGTGGTGGTTCAGGAAGGCCGCGAGCTGCTCGCGACCGTTTCACGTGAAAAAGCCAAGGCGCTCTCGACCTACGATTCCCCTTTCCGCGACAAGATCTCAACGGTCGTGCGCGGCCAGCGCACCTTCTTCGATGTCGTCGATGCGAAGACCACCTACGGCACGGCCGGCATCGCGCTTGATGTGAGCGCCATCGAGGCGGTGCGCGAGGAGCTTTCGCGCACGCTGAAAAGCCATGCCGAAACGCTCGATCATCTGGCGACGGCCGTTGCCACTTTCGATGGCTCGCAGCGTCTGCAATTCTACAATCAGGCCTTCCAGACCCTGTGGAATCTTGACACTGCCTTCCTCGCCCGCCGTCCCGGCAACGGCGAGATCTTCGACCAGCTGCGCGAGAGCGGCCGTCTTCCCGAGCAGCTCAGCTGGAAGCAGTGGAAGGAACAGGCTCTCTCGGTCTATCAGGCCATCGAAACCCAGACCGACATGTGGCACCTGCCGAATGGCCAGACCTTGCGCGTCTTCGCCACGGCCCGTCCGCAAGGCGGCGCCACCTGGGTGTTCGAGAACCTGACCGAACGTGTCGATCTGGAAACCCGCTACAACACGCTGGTTCAGGTCCAGGGCGAAACCATCGACCATCTCTCCGAAGGCGTCGCCGTCTTCGGCCCGGACGGGCGAATCAAGCTGTCGAACCCCGCCTTCCGGGCGCTCTGGGGCGTGACCGAGACGGAAGTCGCACCGGGAACACATATCCGCGCCATCGAGCAGGCCTGCGCCGTCTCCTACGATCAGCCGGATGGCTGGAAGCAGTTCGCCCATGCCATCACCAGTTTCGAGGATGAGCGGCCATCGAGCCGCGGCATGCTGGAACTGCGCACGGGCCTCATCCTCGACTTCGCCATCATTCCGCTGCCCAATGCGCAGACCATGCTGACCTTCGTCGATATGACCGACAGCGTCCGTGTCGAGCGGGCCCTGACGGAAAAGAACGAAGCGCTGCGCATGGCGGACTCGCTGAAGAACGATTTCGTCCAGCACGTCTCCTACGAGCTGCGCTCGCCGCTCACCAACATCATCGGCTTTGCCGACCTCCTGAAGACACCTGCCTTCGGCGAGCTTTCGACGCGTCAGGCGGAATATGTCGATCATATCTCCACCTCCTCGTCGCTGCTGCTGACCATCGTCAACGACATTCTTGATCTCGCTACCGTCGATGCCGGTATCGTCGAACTCGACCTCAGCGAAATCAACCTCACCGATTTCCTCGATGAAGTCTCTCACCAGATGGCCGACCGCCTGCAGGAAAGCGCGGTGACCCTGCGCATCGATACGCCGGATATGCTTGGCACCTTCGTCGCCGATCATCAGCGCCTGAAGCAGATCTTCATCAAGCTCCTGACCAATGCTGCCAATTTCGCGCCGGAAGGCAGCCTGATAGGTCTCTCCTGCGCCCGCGAAGGCAGCGATTTCGTCTTCACCGTCAGCGATCAGGGTCCCGGCATTCCGAAGGATGTGCTGGAAAGCGTCTTCCACCGCTTCGAAAGCCATGGTCAACGCGGGGGCGCCGGCCTCGGCCTCTCCATCGTCGATAGCTTCATCACGCTGCACCATGGCAAGGTCCGCATCGTCACGCGCGAAGGCGAGGGGACGGAGGTCGTCTGCCGCATTCCCTCGGGCGCGCTGCCGAAAGCCGAAGCGGCGGAATGAGCGACATGCTGCGCCTGCCGCTGCCGGACGAAGCGTCCACAATGACGCTCGGCGAAGATCTGGCGCTCGCGCTCAAGGCCGGCGACACCGTCGCGCTCTCCGGCGATCTGGGTGCCGGAAAATCCACCCTCGCCCGGGCGCTCATCCGGGCTGTCGCCGACGATCCCTTTCTGGAGGTGCCGAGCCCGACCTTCACGCTCGTCCAGTCTTACGACCTGCGTATTCCCGTCTCCCATTTCGATCTCTACCGGCTGGGCGATGCGAGCGAGGTGCTGGAACTCGGCCTCGACGAACTCTCGGCAAACGGCATCTGCCTGATCGAGTGGCCGGAGCGGGCGGAAGGCTACCTGCCGCGACAGAGCATCGTCCTGACGCTCGAACAGGATGGCGATGGTCGCATGGCCATCTTTTCCGGTGCCGATCCGATCCTGTCGCGCATCCGGCGCAGTCTCGCGATTCGCCAGTTTCTCAATGATCAAGGCTATCAGGGCGCGGCGCGCCGCCATCTCAACGGCGATGCCTCGGTACGCGGCTATGAGCGTATCCGCGAGCCTGCAAAGCCGGACATGATCCTGATGGATGCGCCCCGCACCGTTCCGGGACCGATCCTCGAAGACGGCAAATACTACCAGCAGATCGCCCATATCGCCGAGGATGTCGGTGCCTTCGTCGCGATCGATCTCTATCTGCGCAAGTGCGGCATCGGTGCGCCGGACATCCTTGCGCAGGATATCGACGCCGGCATTCTCCTACTTGAAGATCTCGGGGCCGAAGGCGTGCTCGATACGGAAGGCGCGCCTATTGCAGAACGCTACATCGAAACGGCGCGTCTGCTCGCCCGTCTGCACGCGCAAGCTCTGGGCGACCGGTTGCCGCTCCCCGAAGGGCAGGTCCATGTCGTGCCGCCCTTCGACCGCGCAGCGATCAAAATCGAGACGCGGCTGCTCCTCGACTGGTTCCTGCCGCATCATCGCGGCACGCCGGCAACGCTTGAAGAGCGCGAAAGCTATTCTGCCGTCTGGGACCGGCTGATCGACCTGTCGGACCGCGGCGAAAAGCACCTTCTCCTGCGTGACGTTCATTCGCCCAACATCCTCTGGCGCAAGGACAGGACGGGCATCGACCGTGTCGCCCTCATCGATTTTCAGGATGCGATGATCGGCCCCACGGCCTATGACGTGGCTTCGCTGGTTCAGGATGCGCGCGTCACCATCGCGCCGGATCTCGGACGGGCCATTCTCGAGGCCTATATCGCCGAGCGGCACCGTCTCGGTCCGTTCGATGAGGCATCCTTCCTCGAGCATTTCCATCTGATGGCCGCGCAGCGAAACTGCAAGCTGGTCGGGATCTGGGTTCGGCTGATGCAGCGGGATGGCAAGCCGGGCTATATGAAGCACATGCCGCGCACCTTCGCCTATCTCCGCGAAGCGCTCAACCATCCCTCGCTGGCGCCACTGGAGACATGGCTTCGGGAAGCCGGCCTCTTGTAGCTTTACAGCTTGCGAAGCGCGACCGTCTGGACGAGGTGATCGGTACCCTTTTGCAGGATGAGGTCCGCGCGCGGCCGGGTCGGCAGGATATTGCGGCGCAGGTTCTTCAAGTTGGTGTTCTGCCAGAGCCCCTCGGCGATCCCCAGCGCCTCCTCTTCACTCACCTGCGCATAGCGCTTGAAGAAGGATTCAGGGTCCTTGAACGCGGTCTGGCGCAACCGCATGAAGCGGTCGACATACCAGGAGTGGATCAGGTTTTCGTCGGCATCGATATAGATCGAGAAGTCGAAGAAATCCGACACCATCGGCACGATCTTGCCATCCTCGGGCAGGTCGCGCGATTGCAACACGTTGATACCCTCGAAGATCAGGATATCCGGCCGGTCCACCACCTGAAACTGGTCGGGCAGCACGTCATAGACGAGGTGGGAATAGCTCGGCGCCTGCACGTTCGGCTGGCCGGCCTTGATGGCCGAGAGAAAGCGCAGGAGCGCGCCGATATCGTAGCTTTCCGGAAAACCCTTCCGGTTCATAATGTTCTCGCGCATCAGCACGGCGTTCGGATAGAGAAATCCGTCGGTCGTCACGAGATCGACCTTGGGGCTGGACGGCCAGCGCGACAGGAGTTCGGCGAGAATACGGGCGGTGGTCGATTTGCCAACTGCCACCGATCCCGCGATGCCGATCACGAACGGCGTCTTGGTCTCATCCGAGATCGTCAGGAAGCGCTTGCGCTGCTCGTAAAGGATCTGCGACGCCTCGACATGGGTGGAAAGCAGGCGCGACAGCGACAGGTAGATCCGCCGCACTTCGTCGAGATCGATCGGATCGTTCAGCGAGCGCAGCCGGCGAACCTCGTCGCCGGTCAGTGTCAGGGGCGTGTCCGCGCGAAACTGCGACCACGCCTCGGCCGAGAAGAAGTGGTACGGGGAATAGTCTCGCCTGCCGAGATCGTCCGGCATATCCGCTTCCCCCCTGTTCTGCGCCGCGATGGTCACGTCTTTCGGCTCGCCTTCTCCTCAAGGCCTGACCGGACAGTGCGTCCCTCAAGCTCCTCCAGGACCTCCTGTAACGGAACGTCGGCAATTTTCAATACCACCAGCAGGTGATAAAGCAGGTCGGCACTCTCGGAAACAAGCTCCTGACGGTCGCCGGAGACGGCGGCGATAACCGCTTCCACGGCCTCTTCGCCAAGCTTCTTGGCAGCGTGTGCCTGCCCCTTTTCAACAAGTTTGGCGGTCCACGACGTCTCGGGCGAGGCCTTTGCCCGCTCCGCGACGATGGCTTCGAGATCGGAAAGGGAAAATCCGGTCACAGGTTGCTCTCCTCCTGCGCCGAGCCGTCGAGCCGCATGGGAATCCCCCGTTCGGCCATGTAGCGCTTCGCCTCGCCGATGCTGTAGGTGCCGAAATGAAAGATCGAGGCTGCGAGAACGGCCGTCGCATGGCCATCGCGAATGCCTTCCACCATGTGATCGAGCGTGCCGACGCCGCCCGAGGCGATGACGGGGACGGACACGCGGTCGGCGATGGCACGGGTCAGCTCGAGGTCGTAGCCGATCTTGCTGCCGTCGCGATCCATCGAGGTCACGAGCAGTTCGCCGGCGCCCCGCTCGACCATGCGGGCTGCGAAATCGACCGCGTCGATGCCGGTTGCCGTGCGGCCGCCATGGGTGAAGATTTCCCAGGCGCTGGTGCCTTCCGCCCCCGGCGTCACCCGCCGCTTGGCGTCGATCGAGACGACGATGCACTGGTTGCCGAACTTGTCGGCCGCCTGCGCCACGAAATCGGGATCGCGCACGGCGGCGGAATTGATCGAGACCTTGTCGGCGCCCGCGAGCAGCAGCCGGCGGATATCGCCGACGCTGCGCACGCCACCGCCGACGGTGAGCGGCATGAAGCAATGCTCGGCGGTTCGCTCGACCACGTCGAAGATCGTGTCGCGGCCATCGGACGAGGCGGTAATGTCGAGGAAGCAGAGCTCGTCGGCACCGGCCGCATCATAGGCCTTGGCCGATTCGACAGGGTCGCCGGCGTCGATCAGGTCGACGAAGCTGACGCCCTTGACGACACGGCCGTCCTTGACGTCGAGGCAGGGGATCACGCGGGCCTTGAGGGTCATGCTGCACGTCCCCTTCCACGGTTGAGAACGGCAAGCGCCTCGGCCGGATCGATCCGACCGTCATAAAGCGCCCGTCCGGAAATCGCACCTTCCAGCTTGGCCATCTCGGGTGCGGCGAGGCGATGAATGTCTTCCATGGAGGCAAGCCCCCCCGAGGCGATGACGGGAATGGCGATCGCATCGGCAAGCGCCAGAGTGCCCGCCCAGTTGATCCCGGCGAGAATGCCGTCACGATCGATGTCGGTATAGATGATGGCCGCGACACCGGCGCCTTCGAAGCGCTGGGCAAGCTCGATCACGCCGAGTTCGGACGCCTCTGCCCAACCCTCGACGGCAACCTTGCCACCCTTCGCATCGATCCCGACGGCGACTTTGCCCGGAAACAGCCGGCAGGCTTCCTTGACCAATGCTGGATTACGCACCGCGACGGTGCCGAGGATGACGCGGGCGAGACCCTTGGCGAGCCACGCCTCGATGTGTGCGAGCGTGCGGATGCCACCGCCAAGCTGGACCGGATTGGTGGTCGCTTGGAGGATCGCCTCGACGGCCGCACCGTTCACCGTCTCGCCGGCAAAGGCGCCGTTGAGATCGACCACGTGCAGCCATTCGAAGCCTTGATCCTCGAAGGCTTTCGCCTGGGCGCCGGGATCCGGATTGTAGACGGTGGCCTCTGCCATATCGCCAAGCTTCAGGCGCACGCAGGCACCGTCTTTAAGGTCGATCGCGGGAAAAAGGATCATGTCAGGGCTTCCAGCGCAGGAAATTGGTCAAAAGGGCGAGGCCGAGCGTCTGGCTCTTTTCCGGATGGAACTGGGCGCCCGCTTTGTTCTCGTGGGCGACGAAGGCGGTCACCGCTTCGCCATAGCTCGTGGTCGCAACGAGATCATCCGGGTTTTCAGCCGCAAGATGGTAGGAATGCACGAAATAAGCATGCAATCCATCCGCCCCGGTCGGAATGCCGTCAAACAGCGCGTGCGGTCGGTTGAGCGTCAGCGTGTTCCAGCCGATCTGCGGGATTTTCAGCGTGGTATCCGCAGGCTTCATCTCGATGACGTCACCTTTGATCCAGCCAAAACCCTGCGTCGTTGCCTTCTCCAGCCCGCGCGAGGCCATCAGCTGCATGCCGACGCAGATGCCGAGGAACGGCTTGCCGGCCTTCTCGACACTTTCGATGATGGCTTGGCTCATGCCATCAACAGCGGAGAGGCCGGCCCGGCAATCGGCATAGGCGCCGACACCGGGCAGCACGATCCGGTCGGCACTTGCCACCCGGTCCGCCTTGTCGGTCAGATCGATCTCGGCATCGATGCCGGCCTCGCGGGCGGCGCGCTCGAAGGCCTTGGTGGCGGAACGAAGGTTTCCGGATCCGTAATCGATGATCGCAACGCGCATCAGCGGCTCCCGTAGGTGTCGAACAGGCCGAAGCCCGGATTGGTAGGGTCGATGGTCTTCACGCCGTCACGGCCGGGCCCAAGGCGCGGCAGAGGCGGGGCGGGATCGCTGGCGAGATCGTCGAGCGTCGCGCCATACATGGCCTCGGCCGTCTTCAGATCCGGCGCAGGCAGGACGACGGCGAGCGTAAA
Source organism: Ferranicluibacter rubi (assembly GCF_011603255.1). GTDB lineage: Bacteria > Pseudomonadota > Alphaproteobacteria > Rhizobiales > Rhizobiaceae > Ferranicluibacter > Ferranicluibacter rubi. The sequence goes on from NZ_JAANCM010000004.1 coordinate 450,957, forward strand.
CCCACGATTTTCCAGCCGATGCGCGAGATAGGTCGGCCCTTCCAACGCCACGAGAAGCCGGAGCGCCAGTTCAATCAGGATGGCGGCCAGCGCGGCACCGGCAAGTCCGCCGGCTGCCGTCATCGCGCTTTGGAGAATGAAGACGGCGATGCCGGCGGCCCATTGGCGCTTGAAGAGGAGCCAGAAGGCGGGAAAGACGAAGGCAGGCCAGGCGAAGCGATCGGCAACGAAGACCGCATCCGCACTGTCGGGCCGCGCGCCGGGCGGGAGATAGACGAGAAACGGTGTCATAAGCAGCCTGCTCTCAACAGATAAGGTCTTCTCTCTCAGGAAGACGTGTCTTGACGTGGCCGATACCACGCCTGCTCGGCGTTCGCTGCGGAAGGCTCCGGCTTAAGCCAGCGTTCCCTTGGTGGACGGAATGCGGCCGGCCTGGCGGGGGTCGATCTCGGTTGCCGTGCGCAGCACGCGGGCAACGGCCTTGAAGCATGTCTCGGCGATATGATGGTTGTTCGCGCCGTAGATGTTCTGGATGTGCAGCGTGATGCCGGCATTTTGCGCCAGAGCGTGGAAGAACTCCCGCACCAGCTCCGTGTCGAACGTGCCGATCTTCGGCGAGGAGAACGTGACGTTCCAGACGAGGAACGGACGCCCGGAAACGTCCACCGCCGCCCGCGTCATCGTTTCGTCCATGGCAAGGTCGATCGAGGCATAGCGCGTGATGCCGCGCCGGTCGCCGAGCGCTTTCGCAATGGCCTGGCCGATGGCGATGCCCGTGTCCTCGACGGTGTGGTGATCATCCACATGCAAGTCGCCCTTTGCCTCGATCGTCATGTCGATCAGGGAATGGCGCGATAGCTGATCGAGCATATGGTCGAAGAAGCCGACGCCCGTCGAGATGGTCGAGGCCCCGGTGCCGTCGATCGCGACGGACACGGAGACGGACGTCTCGTTGGTCTTGCGGGATATGCTGCCGCTGCGGCCTTCTGCCTCTGCCATCGGGAACTCCGGTCTGTGAAAGTCGCCTGATATCAGGCCGGCCGGAAAATATCCAGCTTCGATTATCCAGGCGCGATCGCTCCCCATAAGGCGCGCGTCCACCCTCTGCAGCACCCTTTGCAATCGCTGCGGTCATTCTTACATAGATCGCGACATCAAGCATTCGAACGCCCCGGGAACAGAGCCGGGAGCGGAAAGTGACAGGACGTTTATGAGCGAACATAACCCTTACGGAACCATGCATGCGACCACGATCATCACCGTGCGCAAGGGCGGCCAGGTGGTCATGGCCGGCGACGGTCAGGTCAGCCTCGGCCAGACGGTGATGAAGGGCAATGCCCGCAAGGTGCGCCGGCTCGGCAAGGGCCAGGTCATCGCAGGCTTTGCCGGCGCCACGGCGGACGCCTTCACCCTTCTCGAGCGGCTGGAGGCCAAGCTGGAGCAATATCCCGACCAGCTGATGCGCGCGGCCGTCGAGCTTGCCAAGGACTGGCGGACCAACAAGTACCTGCGCAATCTCGAGGCGATGATGCTGGTCGCCGACAAGACGATCACGCTGGCGATCACCGGCAATGGCGACGTGCTAGAGCCGGAACACGGCACCATCGCCATCGGCTCGGGCGGCAACTACGCCTATGCCGCGGCCCGGGCGCTGATGGATTCGGACCGCACGGCGGAGGAGATCGCCCGCCGCGCCATGGAGATCGCTGGCGATATCTGCGTCTATACCAACGGTAACATCGTCGTCGAGACGCTGGATGTCGCCTGAACCGGGCGACCCTTACGTCTTTCGCGCCCTGCGCCACGAGGATTTTCCGCGCCTGGCTCAGTGGCTCGCCGAGCCGCATGTCACGAGATGGTGGGATGCGGCGAAGGTCGAGCTCGAGGCCATCGCGCAAGCGATGAAGACGCGGGAAACGCAGCCGATGATCGTCGAATGGGAGGGCCGGCCGCTCGCCTACCTCCAGACCTATGATCCGCACCGCGAGGCGGACCATCCCTATCACGATCAGCCGGTGGGAACGCTCGGCCTCGACATGGTCATCGGCTTAGCCGAGGAAACCGGCAAGGGCCATGGCGGACGGATTGCCGCAAGCCTTGCGGCCCGGCTTTTCGAGGCAGGCACAAGGCGTATCGTCATCGATCCGCACCCCGAGAATTCCCGCGCGATCCGGGCCTATGAGAAAGCCGGATTCCGCTTCATCGACCAGCGTCACAGCCTTTACGGTCCGGCCCATCTCATGGCGCTGGATGCCCAGATTGAAGAAACGGACACACCATGACCACCTTTTCCCCAAGAGAGATCGTTTCCGAACTCGACCGCTACATCATCGGCCAGCACGATGCGAAACGCGCCGTCGCCATTGCGCTGCGCAACCGCTGGCGCCGCCAGCAGCTTCCCGACGAGTTGCGCGATGAGGTGATGCCGAAGAACATCCTGATGATCGGGCCGACCGGTGTCGGCAAGACCGAAATCTCGCGCCGCCTCGCCAAGCTTGCCGGCGCGCCCTTCATCAAGGTCGAGGCCACCAAGTTCACAGAAGTCGGCTATGTCGGCCGCGATGTCGAACAGATCATCCGCGATCTGGTCGAGGTCGGCATCGGCCTCGTGCGCGAGAAGAAGCGCGGCGAGGTCAAGGCGAAGGCGCACCAGAATGCCGAGGAACGCGTGCTCGACGCCTTGGTCGGCAGCACCGCGTCGCCCGCGACCCGCGACAGCTTCCGCCGCAAGCTGCGCGACAACGAGCTGGACGACAAGGAAATCGACATCGAGGTCGCGGATACCGCAAGCCCCGGCGGCGGCTTCGAGATTCCCGGCATGCCGGGCGCCAATATCGGCGTGCTCAACCTCTCGGACATGTTCGGCAAGGCCATGGGCGCCCGCACGAAGAAGGTGCGCACGACGGTCAAGAAGTCCTACGCGCTTTTGATCGACGACGAATCCGACAAGCTGCTCGACAATGAACAGATCCAGCGGGAGGCCGTGCGCTCGGCCGAGAACGATGGCATCGTCTTCCTCGACGAGATCGACAAGATCGCCGCCCGCGACGGTGGCATGGGTGCAGGCGTCTCGCGCGAAGGCGTGCAGCGCGACCTGCTGCCGCTGGTTGAGGGAACGACGGTCGCGACGAAGTATGGGCCGGTGAAGACCGACCATATCCTCTTCATCGCGTCCGGCGCCTTTCATGTGTCGAAGCCGTCGGATCTCCTGCCCGAACTTCAGGGTCGTCTGCCCATCCGGGTGGAGCTGAAGGCGCTGACCAAGGAAGACTTCCGCCGCATTCTGACGGAAACCGAGGCGAGCCTGATCCGCCAGTACAAGGCGCTGCTGGAGACGGAAGGCGTGACGCTCGACTTCTCCGACGATGCGCTCGACGCGCTGGCAGATGTCGCCGTCATGCTGAATTCCAGCGTCGAGAACATCGGCGCGCGCCGCCTGCAGACGGTCATGGAACGCGTGCTCGACGAGATCTCGTTTGCGGCTCCCGACAAGTCGGGGGAGGAACTCAACATCGATGCCGAATATGTGCGCAAGCATGTCGGCGACCTCGCGGCCAACACCGATCTGTCGCGTTACATCCTCTGATGAACCGCATCGCAGCTTTCTCCGCGCCGCTTCAAAGGCGTGGAGGAAGCGGTTGCGGGGATAGACGGAATGGCAGAGGAATGACGGATGGCATGATTCCGACACCTTTACGCCGCATCACCTAAGCGAACCGCCGCACCCTCTGGAGACTGAAGCCTTGCGCAAACTCGTTCCCGCTCTCGCCCTTATCACCGCCCTGCTTGCTTCGGGCGCACCGGCCAGAGCGGAGATACGCGTGATGCCGGAGGGCAACCGCAATGCCGAGCAGCCGTCGGTGCCCGGCGCATCGGTTCGCCGCACGAAGGCGGGCAAATCGAGCTTCGACGCCAAATACGAGAAGGTGCGGCAGTTGCTCGCGACCGACAGCAAGCTGATGGGCAAGATCAAGTCCACCGCCCGCGCCTACGGCATCGACCCGATCCACATGGTCGGCGCCATCGTCGGCGAGCACACCTATAATGTCGACGCCTATGACCGGCTGCAGTCCTACTACGTCAAGGCAGCGGCCTATGCCGGCAACAGTTTCCGCTTCGCCTATGATGGCGAATCGATCGCCGACTTCGTCGATCGCCCGCAATTTTCCGTCTGCGCTGGCAAAAAGGGCTCCTACGCCCTGTGGAGCTGCCGCGAGGGTGTCTGGGACAAGGACTTCCGCGGCGAAACGGTCGGGGGCACGTCGTTCCCGAACAACCGCTTCTCCGCCGTCTTCTTCCAGCCCTTCTATGCCGGCCAGACCTTCGGCCTCGGCCAGATCAATCCGCTGACGGCGCTGATGATGACCGACACCGTTGCGCGGGTGTCCGGCTATGAGCGGTTGGACGAGAACAGCGCGGCCGACGTCTACAAGGCGATCATGGACCCCGACCAGTCGCTTGCCTACATGGCCGCCGTCATCCGCCATTCCATCGACGTCTACCGTTCGGTGGCCGACGTCGATATTTCCGACAATCCCGGCATCACGGCGACGCTCTACAACATCGGCAATCCCGACCAGCGCGCAGCAGAGCTCGCAGCGAAAAACCGATCGGGCGCCGCACAGTGGCCCGAGGAAAACTACTATGGCTGGCTGGTGAACGAGAAGCTGACGGAATTGAAGGCGCTTCTCTGAAACCCATAAGACCGGCCCCCGCAATCAAAGGCCAGAACTGCCCATGGATATGATCTCACGACCCTTCGAGCCGCCGGCCCCTGTTCCGCGCGCGCAGGACCTTTCCAAGTTCGAGGTCCTCCGGACGGTCCTGCGCAATCCGCTCGAGCTTTGGAGCGAGCAGTCCTACACGCTGCCCTGGATCGAGACGCGGTTCGTCAACCAGCAGACCCTGATCGTCAACGATCCCGGCCTGATCCGCTATATCCTCGTCGAAAACGTCGCGAACTACGAAATGTCGGAGGTTCGCCGGCTCGTCTTGCGGCCGATCTTGCGCGATGGCCTGCTGACGGCCGAAGGTGCCACGTGGAAGCGGACCCGCAAGGCGGTGGCGCCGGTGTTCACGCCACGCCACGCCAAGGGCTTCGCCGACAAGATGCTCTCGACCTGCGAGCATTATGCCGGCCGCTACGATCGTGCCGTCGATACGCATGGTGTGGTCGATATCGCCACCGACATGACGGAACTGACCTACGATATCCTGGCGGAGACCTTGTTTTCCGGGCAGATCGCCGCGGAAACCGAGAGTTTCACCAGGGATGTCGAGACGCTGCTCGGCAGTATGGGGCGTGTCGATCCCATGGATATGCTGCTCGCCCCCTCTTGGGTTCCGCGCGTCACGCGCTGGGGCAGCGGCAAGCTGATGCGCCGCTTCGGCACCGTGGTGGCTGCCACGATGGAGGAGCGCCGGCGGCAGATGCGCGCTCATCCCGACACGGTGCCGCAGGATTTCCTGACGCTGCTTCTGGAGCGGGAAGGCCCGGACGGTCTGCATGCCGACGAGATCGCCGACAATATCCTGACCTTCATCGGCGCCGGCCACGAGACCACGGCCCGCGCGCTTGGCTGGACGTTCTACTGCATCGCCCACGCGCCGGAATTCCGCGCGTTGATGGAGACGGAGATCGACCGCGTCATCGGAAACGGGACGGACCCGGTCGACTGGCTGGAGAACATGCCGCATGTCCGCGCCGCGTTCGAGGAATCCATGCGGCTCTATCCGCCGGCACCGTCGATCAACCGGGCAGCCATCGAGGCGGACAGCTGGACGTCGCCGACCGGCGAGCGCATCGATATCGCCAAGGGCGTCTCGGTCCTCGTCATGCCCTGGACCCTGCATCGCCATACGCTCTACTGGGAGAGGCCGCGCGCCTTCATGCCGCAGCGCTTCATGCCCGGCAATCGCGAGAGCCTGCACCGCTTCCAGTATCTGCCCTTCGGCGCCGGCCCGCGCGTCTGCATCGGCGCGACGTTTGCGCTGCAGGAAGCGGTGATCGCGCTCGGCGTGCTGATGAAAACCTATCGCTTCGACGTGACGCCGCAAACACGCCCCTGGCCCGTGCAAAGGCTGACGACGCAGCCTCAGGGCGGTATCCCCATGCGGGTCACGCGGCGGTAAAGTACCCGCAGGGTTTCCTTCGATATGAGAAAACGTTGACTTCACGGCGTTCGTGAGGACATTGCAATGCACGAAACGGGGAAAGAGTGAGGAGACGTCATGAGCCGCATCGACACACAGGGTTTGCAGATCGAACAGGGCCTCCACGCCTTCATCGTCAACGAGGCGCTGCCGGGAACGGGGATCGAGGCCGACCGCTTCTTCGAAAGCTTCTCCGCGATCGTCCATGATCTCGCCCCGAAGAACCGGACACTGCTGCAGGTTCGCGATGCGTTGCAGGAGAGAATCGATGCCTGGTACCGCGAAAACGGCGTTCCGGTCGATCTCAAGGCCTATACCGACTTCCTGACCGAGATCGGCTACCTTCTGCCGGAAGGGCCTGATTTCACCGTTTCCACCTCAAACGTCGATCCCGAGATCGCCGCGATCGCCGGGCCGCAGCTCGTCGTTCCCGTAATGAATGCGCGCTATGCGCTGAACGCCGCCAATGCGCGCTGGGGTTCGCTCTACGATGCGCTCTACGGCACGGACGCGATTTCCGATGAGGGCGGTGCGGAGAAGGGCAAGGGCTACAACCCCGCCCGCGGCAGCAAGGTCATCGCCTGGGCGCGCAACTTCCTCGATTCGAGCGCCCCGCTGGACGGTGCCAGCTGGACCGACCTGCGATCGATCTCGGTCGCCGACGGCCGGCTGGTCCTCAACGACGGAGCGCTGTCGCTGAAGGACCCGGCCCAGTTCGCAGGCTTCAAGGGCGACGCCGCAGCGCCCGCCTCGATCTTCCTCAAGCGCAACGCGCTGCATGTCGAGATCGTCATCGATGCCACGACCGCGATCGGTGCCGATGATCCGGCGCATATTTCCGACGTTGTGCTCGAATCCGCCATCACCGCGATCATGGACTGCGAGGATTCGGTGGCCGCCGTCGATGCCGACGACAAGACGCTGATCTACCGCAACTGGCTCGGCCTGATGGACGGCACGCTTGCCGAAGAGGTCGCCAAGGGCGGCCGCAGCTTTACCCGCCGCCTCAATCCGGATGTCGCCTTGACCGCGCCGGATGGCAGCGAAATCACGCTGAAGGGCCGGGCGCTGATGCTCGTGCGCAATGTCGGCCACCTCATGACCAATCCGGCGATCCTCGACCGGGACGGTAACGAGGTTCCCGAGGGCATCATGGATGCCGTGATCACGGCCCTGATCGCGCTGCTGGACATCGGCCCGTCCGGCCGGCGTATGAACTCGCGCGAAGGCTCGATGTATGTCGTCAAGCCGAAGATGCACGGTCCCGACGAAGTCGCCTTCGCCTGCGAGATCTTTACCCGCGTCGAGCAGGCGCTGGGCATGGCGCCGAACACGATCAAGATGGGCATCATGGACGAGGAGCGCCGCACGACGGTCAACCTCAAGGCCTGCATCGGCGCCGCGCGCGAGCGCGTCGTGTTCATCAACACCGGCTTCCTCGATCGCACCGGCGATGAGATCCATACGTCCATGGAAGCCGGCCCGATGATCCGCAAGGGCGATATGAAGCAGGCGGCCTGGATCGCGGCCTATGAAAACTGGAACGTGGATATCGGCCTCGCCTGCGGTCTGGCCGGCCATGCCCAGATCGGCAAGGGCATGTGGGCCATGCCGGACCTGATGGCGGCCATGCTGGAGCAGAAGATCGCGCATCCCAAGGCCGGCGCCAACACCGCCTGGGTTCCCTCGCCAACGGCGGCGACCCTCCACGCGACGCATTATCACACGGTCGATGTCGCCGAGGTCCAGCAGGGCCTGAAAACCCGCCCGCGTGCCAAGCTCGACGATATTCTCTCCATCCCCGTGGCCACCCGCCCGAACTGGACGCCGGAAGAAATCCAGCGCGAACTCGACAACAATGCGCAGGGCATTCTGGGCTATGTCGTGCGCTGGATCGACCAGGGCGTCGGCTGCTCCAAAGTGCCCGACATCAATAATATCGGCCTGATGGAAGACCGCGCCACCCTGCGCATTTCCGCCCAGCACATGGCGAATTGGCTGCATCACGGCGTCGTCTCGGCCGATCAGGTCACCGAAACCCTGAAGCGCATGGCCGGCATCGTCGATCGGCAGAATGCGGACGATGCGGCCTACCGCCCGATGGCCACGGATTTCGACGGTTCCGTCGCCTTCCAGGCAGCCCTCGACCTCGTCTTCAAGGGCCGCGAGCAGCCGAATGGTTACACCGAACCGGTCCTCCATCGCTGCCGCATCGAGCTGAAAGCGGCATCGCGATAGCGATGCCTGCCCGGCAAGCCGGAACGCAGGTGTGAGATGCCCATAAAAAAACCCGGAGCGATCCGGGTTTTTCTGTGAAAGGCGATGATGCCGTGATCGGTTCGATTACTGCTGAACGACGACCAGCGTGCTCTTGCCCGGGCGAACGCGGGAATAGAGATCGATGATGTCCTGGTTCATCAGACGGATGCAGCCCGAAGACGCGGCCGTTCCGATCGAGTTCCACTCCGGCGTTCCATGCAGGCGGAACAGCGTGTCCTTGCCTTCATCGTTGAAGAGATAGAGTGCGCGCGCGCCGAGCGGGTTGCGCAGGCCCGGGCCCATGCCGGCCTCGACATATTGCGCGACGTCGGGACGGCGCTGCGCCATTTCCTTCGGCGGATGCCATGTCGGCCATTCCTGCTTCCACGCGACATAGGCTCGGCCCTGCCAGGCGAAGCCCTGCTTGCCGACGCCGATCCCGTAGCGAACTGCCTTGCCGCCGGGCAGCACGTAATAGAGGAAGCGGTTCGGCGTGTTGACCACGATCGTGCCGACCGGTTCGTTCGTCGCGTAATCGATGATCTGGCGATGGAAGCGCTGATCGACGCGGTTGATCGGGATCGCCGGAAGCGCGTAGCCGTGATCTTCGACCGGGCCGTAGCCGTCGGAGAAGATCTGGTTGGTCGCGACATGCTGGATCGGCGTGTTGGACGCGGTGACGGGCGCCGTGGAGCAACCGGCCAGAGCGACGCTTGCCAGAAGGCTGCACAGGAAGAATGCGTTGCGGGTGCGCATGAGAATCTCTTAAAAGGAAGCGAAGGACGGCTCGAGTGGTTCGACCATCAGCCACTACGCTTATTTTCCATTCGCCGGGTCCTTGCAAGGGAATGCGCTGCAGCATGAAGTTCTGCGGATTCAAATTCGCCATGGATGGTTTTTTTGCAACAAAGACCACTATCCCAAGCATTTGAAGCGCATGCCAGACAGGAAGATGCCATGCCGATCGTCTCGCTCCACGCCACCACCCCGCTCGTCGACGGACGTCAGTCCCGCCGCGCGATGCTCGTTCGCCGCGGCTTGCAACGCTACCTTTACGATCTGCGCCATGCGGTCATGCCGGAACTGACGCTGGCAAGTGGCCGCAGGGCCGATCTCGCCTCGATTTCCCCGAAAGGCGAGATCTGGATCGTCGAGATCAAGACGTCGATCGAGGATTTCAAGGTGGACCGGAAATGGCCGGACTACCGGCTGCATTGCGACCGGCTGTTCTTTGCCACCCATGCGGAGGTGCCGCTCGACATCTTTCCGGAGGATTGCGGCCTGTTTCTCTCCGACGGCTACGGCGCCGACATGATCCGCGATGCGCCGGAGCATCGTCTCTCGGCCCCGCAGCGCAAATCGGTCACGCTGAATTTCGCCCGGGCCGCGGCCCAGCGGCTCATGCTCGCGGAATGGTGCGTCGGCGGCACCAGTGATGCCTCGCCGCTGCAGGACATCATGTCCGGTGCGCAGGACAGCGATCTCTGAAAGGCTATTTCGGAGCGCGCTTGGCAAGGATCCGCTGCAGCGTCCGCCGGTGCATGTTCAGCCGCCGTGCCGTCTCCGACACGTTGCGCTCGCAGATCTCGAACACCCGCTGGATATGCTCCCAGCGCACGCGGTCGGCCGACATCGGGTTCTCCGGCAATTCCGCCTTGTCGCCGTCGCTCTGGACGAGGGCGTTGTAGACCTCGTCGGCATCCGCGGGCTTCGACAGATAGTCCACCGCACCGAGCTTCACCGCGTTCACCGCCGTCGCGATATTGCCATATCCGGTCAGCATGATGATGCGCGTGTCGTCCCGGCAGCCGCGGATCGCCTCGATCACGTCGAGTCCGCTGCCATCGCCCAGCCGGAGATCGACCACCGCATATTTCGGCGGATGCCGTTTCGCCTGGGCGATGCCGTCGGCAACCGATTCGGCGATCTCGACGGTGAAGCCACGCTGCTCCATCGCCCGCGCCAGCCGGCGCACGAACGGACCGTCATCATCGACAATCAGCAGCGACGGATCGAGCCCAATCGCATCGTTCAATGGGGTTGCAACAGTCTCGCCGGCCGCCCCGGCATCGGCTTTCTCGCTCATGGCGCGATCCTTCCTGTCTCTCTTATGGGTTAGATAAGGATCGGCCATCCCGGGGGAAAGGCGCAACCGCTCATTTCGCCGGCTTGGTGTCCATCAGATGCCGCGGCCATTCGACGCTGACGCGCGCGCCGGGCTTCTCCGGACCCCCATTCTCGAAGGCAAGCGTCGCGCCGGACCGCTCCAGCAGCGTCTTGGCAATGAACAGCCCGAGCCCGAGCCCGCCTGCTGTATCGTCGCGCTGCCGCCGCGTCACATAGGGTTCGCCGATCCGGCTCAGAATATCGGGCGCGTAACCGTCGCCATCGTCCTCGATCGTCACCGAGACGCGCCCGGCCGAATGCTTCACCGTCACGACGACCTCGGTCTTCGCATAATCGACGGCGTTTTCGACCAGATTGCCGAGCCCGTAGAGAATGCCGGCATTGCGCGTGCCCACCGGCTCGCCCTTGCGGCCGGACGCCTCGACCAGCTTGATCTCGATGTCGAATTCCCGATGCGGCGCCAGCACCTCCTCGATCATCGAGGAGAGCGGCAGATAGCGCATATGCGCTTCGTCGTTGGAAGAGAGCGTCGTCAACCGCCGCAGAATGTCGCGGCAACGTTCGCTCTGGCTGCGCAGAAGCTGGACGTCCTCGCCATATTTCGGATCGTTGCCAAGCTCGCGCTCCATTTCCTTCGCCACCACGCTGATCGTCGCAAGCGGCGTGCCGAGCTCGTGCGCGGCGGCGGCGGCCAGCCCGTCCAGCTGTGACAGATGCTGCTCGCGCTGCAGCACCAGCTCGGTCGCGGCCAGCGCTTCGGCCAGCTCGCTCGCCTCCAGCGAAACGCGATAGGTATAGAAGGCGGCAAAGGCCGTGGTGGAAACGATGGCAAACCAGAAGCCGACCATGAGCGCCGGTGGCACGACGAGCACCGCGCCATCGTACCAGGGCAGGGGGTAGGGCGAAAAGGCGAGCGCCGTGACGCCGGCCACGGCCAGAAGCGCGAGCGCAACGCTGTACCATTTCGGCTGGGACGCCGAGGAGATGATGACGGGAACCGAGACCAGTGGCGCAAACGGGTTGGCGATGCCCCCGGTCATGTAGAGAAGCGCCGTCAGCTGCGCGAGATCGATGCCGAGAAGCGTGAAGGCTGCGACCGGATGCAGCCGGTGGGCGGGGGGATAGCGCAGCGTCAGGTAAATGTTGACGACGGCAAGAAGCGCGATCAGCAGAAAGCAGGCGATCAGCGGCATGGGGAACCGCAGCCACAGCGCTACGATGATGATCGCGATCGACTGACCGGCCACCGCCAGCCAGCGCAGCCGCACGATCGTCTGCAGCCGGAGCGAGCGGCTGGCGGTCGGGTCGTCCGGCTCGCGCGATCCGGTTGCCGCGGTCTCCAGGGCCGTATCCTGATGTGCCATTCACGTTCCCCTTGGTTTCGCGCGGGCCGTCGGCGCGGCCTGCGCCGGGTCTTCCGGCCAGGCGTGCCTCGGATAGCGCCCGCGCATGTCCGCCCGCACCTCCTTCCATGAGCCTACCCAGAACCCCGGTAGATCCCGCGTCGTCTGGATGGGTCGCTGGCCCGGTGATACGAGTTCCAGAAGCAGGGGTATACGCCCCCCGCCGATCGCCGGATGCACGGTCAGCCCGAACAGCTCCTGCACCCGGATCGACAGCACCGGCTCGTCACCATCATAGCGGATCGGATGACGGTTGCCGGTCGGCGCTTGGAAATGCGTCGGCACGAGCGCAGCGAGATCCCGCGATGCGCCGGGAACGAGCGACATCAGCCCCTGTGTCAGGCTGCCCGGCTCGATCTCGCTCAATCCGCGCGCATCCGTCTGAAAGGGCACGAACCAGTCGTCGAGGTTGGCCAGAAGCGCCGTATCGGAAACATCAGGCCAGGGGTCTCCGAGCGTCCGGTGCAGGAAGCCCATCCTGTCGCGAAGCTGGCGTCCCTCCTTGGAGAACGGCAGCACATCCAGCCCCAGCATCTGCACCCCTTCCGCGAGCGCGCGCGCCGCATCCGCGCCGGTCGGACGCGCCATCGGCGTTTCCTCCAGCACGATCGCACCGATCCGCGTCACGCGCCGCGCCCGAACCTGCCGGCTCTGGCGGTCGAAGAAGGTCTCGGTCCCGGTCGTGATGGCGGACGGCAAATGCTCCTCGACATCCTCAAGCCGGATCTCGGCAGCCGAAAGAATCCGGTGCCGTCCGGCGGACCCTGTCACATCGGCGATGACGAGCATGGTGGCGCCGGAAAGGCGCTCCGTCTCGGCAAGCTCCGCGCCGCGCCCGTTCGCCATCACGAACCGTCCGCGCCCGCCCCGCTGCAGGGCGATCCGGTCGGGAAAGGCGCGGATCAGCAGGGCGCCGGCCAGCACCGGCCCTGCCGAGGCATTGCGCCGGACGCCGAGCCCCGATGCCATGCGCCGCGCAAGCCCGCGCGCCGCTTCGCCCCGCGGGCTTCGGTCGCTGCGAAACTGCCGCAGCCGATCTTCCAGATCGACCGACGTGCCGCCAAGACCCTGCTCCGTCAAAAGCACCGCGATCTCGCAGGCCGCCATGCCCTGGCCTTCGGCGGCCGCACCCACGGCCATGGCTGCTAGCCGCGGCGGCAAGGCAAGCTCGCGTATCTGCCGGCCCGCCTCCGTCAGTCGCCCCTCGGCATCCACGGCGCCGAGAGAGGAGAGCAAAGCCCGCGCCTCCCGCCAGGCCGGTGCCGGCGGAGCATCGAGAAACGCCATCGAGGTAGGGTCGGTCACCCCCCAATGCGCCAGATCGAGCACGAGACCGGAGAGATCGCTTGCCAGGATCTGTGGCGGCGTGAAGGCAGGCAGTGCCGCCGTCTGGCCCGGGTGCCACAGCCTTATGGCGATGCCCGGCTCGGTTCGCCCGGCACGGCCGGCCCGCTGATCGGCCGAGGCTTTGGAAACACGCACCGTTTCCAGCCGCGTGATCCCGGTCGCCGCCTCATAGGCCGGCAGGCGCTGCAGCCCGCTATCGACAACGATCCGCACGCCATCGATGGTGATCGACGTCTCCGCGATCGACGTTGCCAGCACCACCTTGCGCTGCCCGCCGGCGACGGGCCGGATCGCCCGATCCTGCTCGGCCTGGCTCAGCGTTCCATAGAGACCGATGATATCGGTCGCAGCGGGAAGGCGACCTTCCAGTCGCTCGATCGTTCGCTTGATCTCCGCCTGCCCAGGGAGAAAGGCGAGAATCGACCCCTCTTCGCTGCTATGCGCCTCGATGATCGCCCGCGCCATGGCATCCTCGATCCGCTCGTTCGGTGACCGGTCGCCGTGGCGAATATCGATCGGAAAGCTCCGGCCGTGGCTTTCGATGATGGGGGGATGGCCGAGCAGCGCCGCCACTCGCTCCACGTCGAGCGTTGCCGACATCACGAGAATGCGCAGATCCTCGCGCAAGGCGGCACGCACATCGAGCGCCAGCGCCAGCCCCACATCCGCATCGAGCGACCGTTCATGGAACTCATCGAAAAGAACGGCCGCAACACCTTTCAGCTCGGGATCATCGAGCACCATCCGAGCGAACACGCCTTCCGTCACCACCTCGATCCGCGTCCGCGCCGAGATCCGGCTGTCGAGCCGCATGCGATACCCGGCCCGTTCGCCGATCGCCTCGCCAAGAAGAGACGCGATCCGCCCGGCCGCGGCTCTTGCCGCAAGACGTCTCGGCTCAAGAAGAATAATCCGCCCGTCTCCCCTCCAGGCAGCATCGAGCAGGAACGGCGGCACGAGTGTCGTCTTTCCGGCACCCGGCGGTGCCGAGAGAACGGCCAAGCCCTGGGTAGAGAGAGCAGCGCCGATCTCATGCAGGACGGCTTTGACAGGAAGGTCGGGAAGGGAGGCGAAAACAGGGGATGTCATGGCTCCATAATACAGAGAGCCAAGGAAAAGTGCACGACACCACGAAGCGATCAAAAGATCCCGCGGCCGATACGATCTGGAGGAGGGCTTTGAATGCCAGAAAGGTTGATTCCTCTGGCGCTGGGCTGCGAGTTACGCGCCAAATCATCGACAAGAGGTTATGCACTCATGAAAACCAATGTTTCACAATGACTTAGAAGAAATGTCATTTTTTTGAAACATGGCTGTTGACGAACTGCGGTTCAGAGATCTATAAACCGCACACCAACGAGGGCGGCGGCGCTGCTGGCGACCAACGAACTCGCTCTGAAGTTTCTTGACTTTGTGGCGACTTGGCGGTCTTAGGCAGAACAGCTTGAGGCCCTTGTGGGGAAGATTTTGCGGTGATTTAGGCTTTAAGCTTTGATCATTCAGCGATGTGACGGACCGGTAAGGTTTGTCTGTTTTTTGACAA
>NZ_JAANCM010000005.1 GCF_011603255.1 Ferranicluibacter rubi
TGTATAAGAGACAGGGCGGTGGTTCTCGGGGCCAGCGGCGGGATCGGGGCTGCGGTTCTGGCGGCGCTTGAGGGTGATCCGATGTGTGGTGAGGCGGTCGGGCTATCGCGGCGGGATGACGGGATGGATGTGACGGAGGAGGGGTCTGTGCGGGCTGCCGCACTTGGCGTTGCCGAGCGGCTGGGATCGGTGGATCTGGTGTTCGATGCGACCGGGGCGCTGGAGATCGATGGGCATGGACCGGAGAAGACGATCCGGGCGATCGATCCCGCCGTCATGGCGCGGCAGTTTGCGTTGAACGCGATCGGGCCGGCGCTGCTGATCAAGCATTTTGCGCCTCTGCTGCCACGGGATCGGCGCTGCGTGTTCGCGACGCTTTCGGCGCGGGTGGGGTCCATCGGCGACAACAGGCTCGGAGGGTGGATGTCCTATCGCTCGGCGAAGGCCGCGCTCAACCAGATTGTTCGGACGGCGGCGATCGAGATCTCTCGCACATGCCCTGAGAGCGTCGTCGTGTCCCTGCATCCCGGCACGGTGGAAACAAGCCTGACGGCCCTGCATGGGCGGCACGCCCACAAGGTTTCGCCAGCGCAGGCGGCCTCTGCGCTTCTTTCTGTCATCGATGGCCTTTCGCCGGCGCAGACAGGGCAGTTCTTCGCCTATGACGGGGCGGAGATCGCATGGTAGCGGCGGCATCGAACGCGCGGCAGATGGCGGGAGGGGATGTGCGATGAGCGGTGACAACATTCGCAACCTGATCCTCATCCTCGGCGACCAGCTATCGCCGGAGATGTCGAGCCTCGCCCAGGCATCGTCGGATGATGTGGTGCTGATGTGCGAGGTCATGGAGGAGGCGGAATATGTGCGGCATCATCCGAAGAAGATCGCCTTTCTCTTCTCCGCCATGCGCCACTTTGCCGAGGATCTCAGGGCGCGCGGGCTGACGGTGCGGTATGTGCACCTGGAGGACGAGAGCAATAGCGGCTCGTTCGGCGGTGAGGTCGGTCGTGCCGTCTCGGATCTGCGGCCGGACCGCGTCATCGTGACAGAACCGGGCGAGTTCCGCGTGCTGGAGATGATGGACGGCTGGCAGCGGGCGTTCAACGTTCCGGTCGAGATCCGCGACGACATGCGGTTCCTCTGTTCGCGGTCCGAATTCGCAGCCTTTGCCGGCGGGCGGCGGCAATTGCGGATGGAGACGTTCTATCGGGACATGCGGGTGAAGACCGGGCTGCTGATGGAGGGCGACACGCCGGCTGGCGGGCGCTGGAACTTCGACGCCGACAACCGCAAACCCGCGACGCTCGATCTGTTCTCGCAGCCTCGCAAGGGGTTCAAACCGGATACGATCACCAAGGATGTGCTGGAGCTTGTCGGGCGGCGGTTCGGCGCGCATTTCGGGCGGCTCGAAGGCTTCGACTTCGCCGTCAGCCGAGCGCAGGCGGAGACGCTGCGGGACAGGTTCATGGTCGATCACCTGGCGCGGTTCGGGGAGCGGCAGGATGCCATGCTCTCGGGCGATCCCGTGCTCAGCCATTCGCTGCTGTCGTTCTACCTCAATGCCGGGCTGCTCGATCCGCTGGATCTTTGTCGGCGGGCGGAGGCCGTCTATCTTGCCGGCGACGCGCCGCTGAATGCGGTGGAAGGCTTCATCCGCCAGATCATCGGCTGGCGGGAGTATATTCGCGGCGTCTACTGGCTGAAGATGCCGGACTACCGGGAGATGAATTTTCTGGAGGCCGATCGTGCGCTGCCGGATTTCTACTGGACGGCCGAGACACGCATGGCCTGCCTGCGACAGGTGATCACGGAGACGCGCGACAATGCCTATGCCCACCATATCCAGCGGCTGATGATCACGGGAAATTTCGCCATGCTGGCCGGCGTTCGGCCGATCGAGATCCACCAGTGGTATCTCGAGGTCTATGCGGACGCCTATGAGTGGGTGGAACTGCCGAACGTCATCGGCATGAGCCAGTTTGCCGATGGCGGCTTTCTCGGGTCGAAGCCCTATGCCGCGGGGGGCAACTACATCAACCGCATGTCGGACTATTGCGAAGGCTGCGCCTACGACGTGCGCAAGAAGACGGGGAAGGATGCCTGTCCGTTCAATGCGCTCTACTGGGATTTCCTCGACCGCAACGCGGACAAGCTGAAGGGCAATCACCGGCTGGGGCCTGTCTATGCCGCATGGGCGCGGATGAGCCCGGAGAAGAAGCGGGAGACGCGGCAGAGCGCCCAGACATTCCTTGCAGAACTGGACGCCCTGCCGAAGACCTATTGATGGCCTCCCTCGGGGTGAGGGCCGTTCAAGCTCAGATCTCGACGGCGATCTGGCGCTTTTCCTTGACGGAACGCAGCGCGGCTTCCGCAAGTGCGAGTGCGGCAAGGCCGTCCGCGCCGGAGGGCGTGATCGGCGTGCCGGTCTCGATGGCGGAGATGAAGCTCGCGATCTCGTTGGCATAGGCCTGGGTATAGCGGGTCATGAAGAAATCGTGCAGGGGCGGGCGGGTGTAGCCTTCGCCATTGGCGATCTCGATCGAGACGGCGCGCTGGTTTTCCGCCGAGACGACGCCCTTGGAGCCGTGCACTTCGATGCGCTGGTCGTAGCCATAGGTCGCGCGGCGCGAGTTCGAGATGATCGCCTGCTTGCCGGTGGCCGTTTCGAGGATCACGGATACGCTGTCATAATCGCCGGCTGTGCCGATATCGGGATCGACCAGCACGGCGGCATGGGCCGTGACGATGGTCGGCTCTTCGCCAAGCAGGAAACGCGCCATGTCGAAGTCGTGGATCGTCATGTCGCGGAAGATGCCACCGGAGCGCTTGATGTAATCGACCGGCGGGGCGCCGGGATCGCGCGAGATGATCGTCACCATTTCCACATCGCCGATGCGGCCGTCATCAATGGCCTGGCGCACGGCCATGAAATGCGGGTCGAAGCGGCGGTTGAAGCCCACCATCAGCTTGCCGTCCGTCTCGGCGACCGTCTTCAGGCAATCGCGCACGCGCCCGACGTCGAGATCGATCGGCTTTTCGCAGAAGATCGCCTTGCCGGCGCGGGCGAAGCGTTCGATCAGGTCGGCATGGGTATCGGTGGGCGTGCAGATGACGACGGCGTCGATATCGTCGGCCGCCTCGATCGCCTCGATGGTGCGGACCTCGCAGCCGTAGCTGTCGGCAATCGCCTGTGCGGCCGCGGGAAACGCATCGGCAACGGCCACGAGGCGCGCATGAGCATCGCCGCTGACGGCCTTGGCATGGACCTTGCCGATACGGCCGGCGCCGAGGAGACCAAATCTCACAGTCATGTTACCACTTTCGATAGCTCGGCCCGAGAGCCACAGGACGCGGAATGATGCGCTCACTCCGCTGGAAGCGCTTGGCGATCCGCTCACGGCGGATCAGGCATGTCGAGGAGGGGAAGTGCCAGCAACGCCGTCTCCTCCCGAGGCGTCGCGTCGTCCTGATCGATGTCGAGTCCTCCGGAACGAAACATTGATCTGGATTAATTTTTGGAATTTTTATTCCGTCTTCTTCCTGCCCGTCAAGCCGGTACCCTTGCGCTTGCGATGTTTTTTGCGCATGTCATCTGCGCAGAGCGACGCGATCCCGTGATATGGCGCGCTTGGCAGACGTTTGGTCATCCAAGAGGACGCATGCAGAAGTTCATCGACCCCGATCATCCTTTTTACCGCCCTCTCTGGCGACGGCTGCTGATCGTCGGGAGCTGCGCGCTCTGGACGGCGGTCGAGTTCTGGAACGGCGCCTCGACCTGGGGCATGATCTTCCTGGCCGTCACCGCCTACACCTCGGCCACGCTGATCGTGTTCTTCAAGCCGACGACGATATCGACCGAGGCCGTGCCGCAGGAGAGGGCCGTCGATACGCAGCCGCTCGCAGATCCCGACGCGCCGTCGAAGGACGAGCCGAAGGTCTGACGTTCAAAGCTCGAGGCGCGCGCTCTATCGGGGGCGCTGTGGTGTCATGCCGATCGGCAGGCCGCGCTTCAGCCGGCGCAATGCCTCGTCCACCAGCATGTTGGCGATCGTCATCCGCGTCGTCGCTGCCTCTCTATCCTCCGGCGCGTGGCGATCCGGATGGTTGCGGTTGGCGAAAGCCCGGCGCCTTTCTGCGAGCGTTACCGGTGTGTCGGCATTCGAGAGTTCAAGGTCTTCGGCGACCTGCGCGGGCGTCAGCCGGTCGAGGTGGGCGGGGCGTTGCCGGGGCAGGGGCTTTGCCGCTTGGAGAACCGGAGCGGGTCGCGGAAGTGGCGGTTCCGGCGCAGCGCTCACCGCTTCATCCATATCGGCATAGGCTTGTCGCACGGCATCGCCGCCGGCGGCGCGTTCCGTATCGAAGGCGAGGCCCGCATTGAAGCCTGCGATGCCTGAACGCGGGGTTGCCTCGGCATCTTCCCGCGGGTCTTCCGCCTCTATGCGCTCAAGCACGGACTGGAAGAGCGATTTGCCGAACATGGCCGTCCCTTCCGGCTGGGGCTGCACGCTGATGTGGCGCAGCGGATTGTCTTCCTCGCAAGCCAAGCACGA
This sequence comes from Ferranicluibacter rubi, assembly GCF_011603255.1. Taxonomy (GTDB): domain Bacteria; phylum Pseudomonadota; class Alphaproteobacteria; order Rhizobiales; family Rhizobiaceae; genus Ferranicluibacter; species Ferranicluibacter rubi. Next base: position 4,551 of record NZ_JAANCM010000005.1, read on the forward strand.
CAGGGTTGCGTAAGCCTGTCCATGCCGAAAGCGAACGCCTGTCAGCCTTTGCTTTCCTGAAGGATCAGGTCGTAAAGCAGCTTGGCGCTCGGCGGCAGTTCGCGACCGCGGGGCGTGATGAGGCTGTAGGGGCGGATGGTGATGGCGAAATCGATTGGGAGGATGCGGATCTCGCCGATGGACGTTCCGTTGCTGGCGACCAGTTCCGCAACGTCCTTGGCCACGGGCGCAATCGCATTGGTGTTGCGCACGATGGAGAGGGTCAGGATGATCGAGGACGTGTTGATCGTTGTGGTCGGCAGGGGCACGCCGCTCGTGAGAAAACTGTCCTCCACGGATCGCCGCAGCAGCGTGCCGGCCGGCTGGAACACCCAATCGTAGCCCGGCAGGTCTCCGTGCACGATGACCGGCTTTTCGAGCAGAGGATGGCCCTCGCGGACGATGAGACAGACGTCTTCCGAGCCGATTTCCACAAGGTCGAACTGGCGAGGATCGATATCGTCGGGAATACGGCCGATGACGAAATCGTGACGTGCGGCCATCAGCTCGCGGATCAGCACGTTGCTGTTTTCCACCTGGATGCTGATCTCGATGCCGGGATAGGCCGTCGTCACCTGGTGCATGGCGGGCACGGCGAGATGCAGGGCAGGGCCCGTAACCGAACCGAGCGAGACCGAGCCGCCGCGGCCCGTCTTCAGCTCGCCGATCTCCCGGGCGGTTTCGCGAAGTTCGAGGAAGATGGTGCGCGCGCGTCGGGCGAGCGCCTTGCCGTAGGGTGTGAGTTCGACGCCACGCGCCACGCGCTCGCAAAGGGGTGCGCGCAGGATCGATTCGATTTCTCCGAGCATGCGTGAAGCTGCCGGTTGCGATATGCCCAAGGCCTCGGCAGCGGCACTGATCTGGCCTCTATCTTCGATCGCAAGGATCAGATGCAGGTGGACAAGCTTCAAACCCGACTTGAAAACATTGCGCGCTGATGGACCAAAAGGTACAAGCCCTTGATTTTCCGTATCTTCCACGTGACGTCGCCCTCCCAGGTCCTCATCGTGCTAAAAATCACATTCTTTTCGTTTATTATACCAAAAAAAATATACGCCTACACGAATATTGTATTTGACAGTTATGGAGTTTGATTCCAGTTTGCCGCCGTGTGCGCCGGCGCTTGCGGAGGTTAAAGCCGGGGGGATTTCTTCATCCATTTTCCCTCCACCCTGGAACGATGTTCCGGGTGCGTCCAGCGCCGCACATATCGCGACGGCTCCAGGCCGGCGCGGTCAACACTCCAGGGAGAGACCTTATGAAATTGGTTACATCACTTCTGGCCGCTGCCGCCATCGGCGTCGCGTCCTTCGCCTTCCCGGCTTTCGCGCAGGACAAGGGCACCGTTGGCATTTCCATGCCGACCAAGACCTCGACCCGCTGGATCTCGGACGGCGAGACCATGGAAAAGCTGTTCAAGGAAGCCGGCTACACGGCAGACCTGCAGTTTGCTGACGACGATATCCCGAACCAGCTCGCCCAGATCGAAAACATGGTCACCAAGGGTGCGAAGGTTCTCGTCATCGGCGCCATCGACGGCACGACGCTCTCCGACATTCTCGCCAAGGCTCACGAAGCCGGCGTCAAGGTCATCGCTTACGACCGCCTGATCCGCGACAGCGGCAACGTCGACTACTACGCGACGTTCGACAACTTCCAGGTCGGCGTTCTCCAGGCAACGACGCTCGTCAACGGCCTGAAGCTGGACGGTGCGACCGAGCCGAAGAACGTCGAACTGTTCGGCGGCTCTCCGGACGACAACAACGCCTTCTTCTTCTACGATGGCGCGATGTCCGTTCTCCAGCCGTTGATCGACGCCAAGAAGATCGTCGTCAAGTCCGGCCAAGTTGGCATGGAACAGGTCGGTACGCTGCGTTGGGACGGTGCCGTTGCACAGGCCCGCATGGAAAACCTGCTGTCCTCGACCTACACGGATGCAAAGGTCGATGGCGTTCTCTCCCCCTATGACGGTCTCTCGATCGGCATCATCTCGGCCCTGAAGGGCGTTGGCTACGGTTCGGGCGACATGCCGATGCCGATCGTCACCGGCCAGGACGCCGAGCTGCCTTCGGTCAAGTCGATCATGGCTGGCGAACAGTATTCCACGATCTTCAAGGACACGCGTGAACTGGCCAAGGTTACCGTTGGCATGGTCGATGCCGTGATCAGCGGCAAGGAGCCCCAGATCAACGACACCAAGACCTACGACAACGGCGTCAAGGTCGTCCCGGCCTACCTGCTGAAGCCGGTTGCCGTCGACAAGACCAATGCCAAGGACGTTCTGGTCGGCGCCGGCTACTACACCGCCGAGCAGATCGACAACTAAGCGATCACGCTATCATGGGGTCCGCGATACCCGTCGCGGACCCTTTTGGCATATGGGGAGCCTGACCCTCGGCCGGTCCCACCTCATCACACGACGGACGGCCACTGGAACGCCTGACATGGACAAATACATTCTCGAAATGCGGGGCATCACCAAGACGTTTCCCGGCGTGAAAGCGCTCGACAACGTCAATCTCAAGGTTCGCGAGGGCGAGATCCACGCGCTCGTGGGTGAGAACGGTGCCGGCAAATCGACCCTGATGAAGGTGCTCAGCGGTGTCTATCCCGCCGGCAGCTATGACGGGGACATCGTTTACGACGGCTCGGTTCGGCAGTTCAAGGACATCTCCGACAGCGAGCATCTCGGTATCATCATCATTCACCAGGAACTGGCGCTCGTTCCGCTGCTCTCGATCGGGGAAAACATCTTCCTCGGCAACGAGGTGGCGACCAAGGGCGTCATCGACTGGAAGGAAACATTCGCCCGCACGCGCGAGCTTCTCGCCAAGGTCGGCCTGAAGGAATCGCCTGCAACGCTGATCACCGATATCGGCGTCGGCAAGCAGCAGCTGGTGGAAATCGCCAAAGCACTGTCGAAGAAGGTGCGCCTGTTGATCCTCGACGAGCCGACCGCGTCGCTCAACGAGACGGATTCGGCAGCCCTTCTTCACCTGCTAATGGAATTCCGCAAGCAAGGCATGACCTCGATCATCATTTCGCACAAGCTGAACGAGATCAAGACGGTCGCCGACAAGATCACCATCCTGCGCGATGGCGGCACGGTGGAAACGCTTGACTGCCACAACGAGGATATCGGTGAAGACCGGATCATCAAGGGCATGGTCGGGCGTGACATGGACGACCGGTATCCGCCGCGCGAGCCGAAGATCGGCAATACGCTGCTGGAGGTGAAGAACTGGAACGTCTATCACCAGCACCACCGCGACCGGCAGTTCCTGCATGACGTGAACTTCACAGTTCGCGCCGGCGAAGTCGTCGGCATTGCCGGGCTGATGGGTGCCGGGCGGACCGAGACGGCGATGAGCATCTTCGGTCGCTCGTGGGGCCACAAGATCACCGGTGACGTGCTGATGCACGGCAAGCCGGTCGATGTGAGCACCATCCAGAAGGCGATCGAGGCGGGTCTTGCCTATGTCACCGAGGACCGCAAGCATCTGGGCCTCGTGCTGAACAACAACATCATGCACAACACGACGCTCGCCAATCTGCCGGCTGTTGCCAATGGCGGCGTGATCGACGGACACCGCGAGCGCGAGGTCGCCACCGACTATCGCAAGCGCCTGCGCATCCGCTCGCATTCGATCTATCAGGAAACGGTGAACCTCTCGGGCGGCAACCAGCAGAAGGTCGTGCTGTCCAAGTGGCTGTTCACCAATCCCGAAATCCTCATCCTCGACGAGCCGACACGCGGCATCGACGTCGGTGCGAAATACGAAATCTATTCCATCATCAACCAGCTGGCCGCCGAGGGCAAAGGCATTCTCATGATCTCATCCGAGATGCCCGAGCTTCTGGGAACCTGCGATCGTATCTACGTCATGAACGAAGGTCGCATCGTCGCGGAACTCCCCAAGGGTGAAGCCAGCCAGGAATCCATCATGCGAGCCATCATGCGCTCCGGGGAGAAGCACTAATGGTCCTTGAAACCAGCGCACCAACAAACAAGCCGTCCGTCGGCGCCTATCTGAAAGCTAACATCCGCGAATATGGCCTTCTGGTCGCGCTCGTCGTCATCATGTTGTTCTTCCAGTTCGTCACCGGCGGCGTGCTGTTCCGCCCCGTCAACATCACCAACCTGATCCTGCAGAACTCGTTCATCGTCATCATGGCGCTGGGCATGCTACTGATCATCGTCGCCGGCCATATCGACCTCTCGGTCGGGTCCATCGTCGCCTTCACTGGCGGCCTGTCGGCCGTCATGATGGTGAAATGGGGCATTCACTATTCGCTCGTGGTGCCCCTTTGCCTCGTGCTCGGCGGTCTCGTCGGCGCAGCCCAGGGATACTGGGTCGCCTATCAGAAGATCCCGTCCTTCATCGTGACGCTGGCGGGCATGCTCGTGTTCCGCGGCCTGACCTACCTGATCCTCCAGAACCGTCCGATCGGCCCGTTCCCGAAGGAATTCCAGATCCTTTCCACGGGCTTCGTTCCCGACCTGCTCTGGTTTGCGAACCCCAACCCGGCCATCGTCACCAACCTCTTCGCGCTGGTCGCGGTCATCGTCCTCGTCGGTCTCGCTGTCTATTTCGGTCTGAAGGACCGCAGCAACAACGACAAGCATGGTACGGAGAACGAGCCCTTCGTGTTCTTCGCCATCCAGATGGCCATCATCGGTGTGGTCGCGATCTTCCTCGGCTTCCAGCTGTCGACCTATCGCGGCTTCCCGAACGTGCTGATCGTCATGGCGCTGCTCATCGCGCTCTACACTTTCATCACCACGCGTTCGACCATCGGCCGCCGCATCTATGCCATGGGCGGTAACGAGAAGGCCGCGAAGCTCTCGGGCATCAACACCGAGCGCCTGACCTTCCTGACCTTCGTGAACATGGGTGTGCTCGCAGCCCTTGCCGGCATGATCATCGCGGCCCGTCTGAACTCGGCGACCCCGAAGGCCGGCGTCGGCTTCGAGCTGGACGTCATCGCGGCCTGCTTCATCGGCGGCGCCTCGGCCTCCGGCGGCGTCGGCAAGATCACCGGTGCGGTCATCGGCGCGTTCATCATGGGCGTCATGAACAACGGCATGTCGATCATGGGCCTCGGCATCGACTACCAGCAGCTCGTCAAGGGTCTGGTGCTGCTCGCCGCCGTGTTCTTCGACGTCTACAACAAGAACAAGGGCTGATCGTCGCCCGAAAGGGTACCCGGTCGTTCGAGATCACGCCGCCGTCTGACACGATCAGATGGCGGCGTTTGCATTTGAAACGGGAGAGAACACCATGCTGATGTCGCAGATCCGTAATGAGGACGGCTCGATCACGGTTGCAGTAAGGGAAGAAGGCGAGCCGGCCCGTGCCGTTCGTGGCGCGTTGAGCGTCTACGATCTGGCACGTGAAGCCGCCAACTCCGGCCGGACGTTCGCCGATGTCGTGACCACGAGGGGCGTGGCGGGTGTCGTCGATCTGCAGGCGGCGTATGCGGAAGGCCGGTTCCTGCCGCCGATCACGCATCCCGATCCGGCGCATCTCCACCTGACGGGCACCGGCCTGACCCATCTCGGTTCCGCTGCCACACGCGATGCGATGCATGCCGCCGCCACGGCCGACGAAGCTGCGATGACCGACTCCATGAAGATGTTTCGGATGGGTCTCGAAGGCGGCAAGCCGAAGCCGGGAGAGACGGGCGTGCAGCCCGAATGGTTCTACAAGGGCAACGGTCTGCAACTCGCGTCACCGGGCGGCGATCTCATCTCGCCCGCCTTCGCCGCCGATGGCGGGGAGGAGCCCGAAATCGCCGGGATCTACATCATCGCCGACAATGGCCAGCCCTTCCGGCTCGGCTTGGCCGTCGCCAACGAGTTTTCCGACCACGTCACCGAGCGGATCAACTATCTCTTCCTCGCCCATTCCAAGCTCCGTCCTGCCAGTTTCGGTCCGGAAATCCGCATCGGCAATGCCCCGCAGGACATCCGCGGCACCTCCCGCATCCTGCGCAACGGCGCCGTCCTGTGGGAAAAACCCTTCCTCTCCGGCGAAGCCAACATGTCCCACAGCTTCGCCAACCTCGAATATCACCACTTCAAATACGGCCTCTTCCGCGCGCCGGGCGACGTGCATGTGCATATGTTCGGCACGGCGACCCTGTCGTTCGGGGATGGTGTGCGGACCGAGGCGGGAGATGTGTTCGAGATGGAGGCTGCGGGGTTCGGGCTGCCGCTGAGGAACCGGCTGGTGGTCGGGGCTGAGGAGGTGGTGTCGATGGGGGTGCTTTGAGGTCTTGTGCCTTATCGGCGAAGGACATATCTTTTACGCGTGTTCCGGAGGTATGCCATGAGCGTTCGACATGTTGGTGCTGTGGAATTTGAAGCGACGTGTATGACGATCATCGACCGCATGAAGGATGATGGGGAGCCTGTGATCGTTATCAAGGGTGGAGAACCTGTGGCAATGGTGACACCACTCTTCCAATCGAAGCGCCGCAGCAGCGTGATTGGTGCTCTCAAGGCGCCTGATTACGACTTTGATGATCCATTCGGCTCGATTGCTGCGCCCGGAGATTGGAATGCGCAGTCTTGATGGTGCTGGACACGCATGTTCTTGTCTGGGCCGTCCAAGATGATCCGAAGCTGAAACGCCAAGCGAGAACGCTTCTCGATGCTGCGACGGCAGACGGACGCGTTCTCGTCGCTGCTATCAGCCTATGGGAGATCGCGATGCTCGTGAAAAAAGGACGCTTGGTTCTCGGCATAGATGTTGGCCGTTGGATCGACCAAGTGACCACATTGCCTGGAATTGAGATTGCGCCACTAAACGGTCGGATTGCTGTTGAGAGTGTGAGTCTGCCCGGAAGCTTTCACGCGGATCCAGCCGACCGTATGATCGTCGCCACTGCCCGTTGCCATGAACTCCCGCTGATGACCGCAGACGAAGCTGTTCTTGCTTATAGCGCGGCGGGGTATCTGAAAACGATTCCGGCCCATCTCTAACCATCATCGTGCTCGCGCTTCGATTGCCGAAGGTGTCATTCACGTATCTTCGAACGAAACCTTTAGAGAACCGTCCTCCGTGTCAACTCTGACTCTGGCTCTGCCCCTGCTGCTCCACCGTCAGCGCCACCGTCAGCGTCTCATTCGCAGCCCCGTGGACCAATCCAGAGATGGGGGCGGCGTCGCGGTAGTCGAGACCGGTGGCGATGCGGACGTAGCGTTCGTCGGGGCAAACGTCGTTGGCTGCGTCGAAGCCGACCCAGCCGAGGCCGGGGAGGTGGGCTTCGGCCCAGGCATGGGTGGCTGACTGCTCGATGCGGTCGTCCATCATCAGGTAGCCGGAGACGTAGCGGGCGGGGAGGCCGACCGAGCGGGCGCAGGCGATGAAGATATGGGCGTGGTCCTGACAGACGCCGATGCCGCGGGTCAGCGCCTCGTCGGCCGTCGTTTCGGTACCGGTGGATCCCGGCTCGAAAACGACGGCCTGGTGTATGGCGCCCATGAGGTTGTGCATCTGCGCGAGGATGCCGTCGCCGGACTGGGACTTGGCGAGATCGCGGATCTGCTTCGTCCGTTTGGTCAGCGGCGTGTCGCGCTGGAAGAGCCAGAGCGGTATATAGGACTGATGGGGTCCGAACACCCCGGCGCGATCCTCCGTCTCGACCTCGCCGCTTGCGACGATGCGCATGCGGATCTGGTCTCCCATGACGCTGACAAGGGTGACGCGGTTGGCGAAATGATCCTCGTAGCCGACCTCCACCTTCGCGCCTTCCACCGATGTCTCCCAGTTCAGAACCCTCTGTCCCGGCTGGGTGAAGGGCGTGAGGCGAAGCCGCTGCAGCGAGTAGCTGACCGGCTCCGCATAGCTGTATTCGGTCGTATGGGTGATTTTCAGTCGCATGCGCCTGATATGTCCTTGTTCAATAGAACCGGTAGCCGTCGGAGATTTCCTGGCTCAGACGATTGTTCTGGGTGATGAACGTCTCGATATACTCGTGCAGGCCTTGGTCCATCACGTCTTTGATCGAGCAGTTCCGCAGCGATTTCAGCGTGTTCCCCGACGTGTCATGGGCATTGTGCCTCTCGCCGTATTCCCGCTCGAGATAGCCCAGATTGCTGTTGATCTTGTCGTAGCAATAGGCGAGCGACCGCGGCATGCGGCCGTTAAGGATGAGGAAGTCGGCAATGTTCGCGGCCTTGTACTCCGCCTCATAGACCCAGCCGTAGCTGCGATGGGCCGAAACCGAGCGCAGGATCGATTCCCACTGCACGTTGTCGATGGCTGTGCCCACCTGTGACACGGCCGGCAGCAGGACGTAGTATTTCACATCGAGAATGCGGGCGGTGTTGTCGGCGCGCTCGATGAAGGTGCCGATGCGCGAGAAGTTGAACAGGTCGTTGCGCAGCATCGTGCCGTGGAATGCGCCACGGATGAGGCCCGTCTTGCGCTTGATCGCGTCGATAACCTCCGGCAGGTCGGCGGCCTTTACCCGGCGGGCGAGCATGGATTTGAGGTCGAGATAGCACTCGTTGACCGCCTCCCATGTCTCGCGCGTCAGCGCCGTGCGCACCATGCGGGCATTGCTGCGGGCGGCTTCGATGCAGGACAGCACGCTCGATGGATTGGTCGTCTCGCGCAGCAGGAAATCGACGGCGTCGGCGCTGGTCGCGCTTTCATAGCGCTGCTCGTAGATGTCGATGACGCCCGAGCTCTGAAGCACGCTTTCCCAGTTGTCTTCGCCGAGGTGCGAGCGGGTGAGGGACATGCGCAGTCCGGCATCCACGAGGCGGGCGCTGTTTTCGGCCCGCTCGATATAGCGGAACATCCAATAAAGGCCGTTTGCGGTTCTTCCGAGCATGCCGATCAGTCCTCCAGTACCCAAGTGTCCTTCGTGCCGCCACCCTGGCTGGAATTCACCACCAGAGAGCCGGCTTTCAAGGCCACGCGGGTCAAGCCGCCGGGAATGATCTGCACCTTGTCGGACACCAGCACGTAAGGCCGGAGGTCGACGTGGCGCGGCGCGATGCCCTTGTTGACCATGATCGGTACGGTCGAGAGGGAGAGGGTCGGCTGGGCGATGTAGTTGCTCGGGCGCGCCTTCAGCTTGTCGGCAAACAGCGCGCGTTCTTTCTTGGAGGCCGTCGGGCCGACCAGCATGCCGTAGCCACCGGAACCGTGGACCTCCTTCACGACGAGGTCGGCGAGGTTGTCGAGCACATATTGCAGGCTCGACGGCTCCGAACAGCGCCACGTCGGCACGTTCTCAAGCAGCGCCTTGCGGCCGGTGTAGAACTCCACGATCTCTGGCATGTAGGAGTAGATCGCCTTGTCGTCGCAAATCCCGGTGCCGGGGGCGTTGGCGATGGTGATGTTGCCGGCGCGGTAGACGTCCATGATGCCGGGAATGCCAAGCGCGGATTCCGGCTTGAAGGTCAGCGGATCGAGGTAGTCGTCATCCACGCGGCGGTAGAGCACGTCGATCGCCTCGTAGCCGCGGGTGGTGCGCATCCGGACCTTGCCGTCGATGACGCGAAGGTCAGACCCTTCGACCAGCTCGACGCCCATCATGTCCGCGAGGAACGCATGTTCGTAATAGGCGGAATTGTAGATGCCCGGGGTGAGCACGGCGACGCGCGGCTTGCCCTCGCAGCCGGGAGGAGCGACGGCCGCGAGCGAATGACGCAGCAGATAGGGGTAGTTCTCCACCGGCTGAACGCGGTTCTGGTAGAACAGCTCCGGGAACATCTGCATCATGGTTTCGCGGTTTTCGAGCATGTAGCTGACGCCGGAGGGCGTGCGGGCGTTATCCTCGAGAACGTAGAACTGGTCTTCGCCGGTGCGCACGATATCGGTGCCGACGATGTGGGTGTAGACCCCGCCCGGCGGTCGCATGCCGACCATCTGCGGCAGGAAGGCATCGTTCTTCTCGATCAATTCGCGCGGAATGCGGCCGGCCTTGATGATTTCCTGCTTGTGGTAGATGTCGTCCAGGAACGCATTGAGCGCGAGCACGCGTTGCTCGATGCCCTGCGCGAGGCGCCGCCATTCGCGCGCGGAGATGATGCGCGGGATGAGATCGAAGGGGATGAGCTTTTCGGCACTGTCGGCGTGGCCATACACCGCAAAGGTGATGCCGGTCTTGCGGAAGATGTTCTCGGCCTCTTTGGACTTGGCGATCAGGCGGGCTCTGTCCTGGTTGGCATACCATTCGTTGTATGTTGCGTAAGGCGGTCGCGGAGTGTTGTCCGCATTCATCATTTCATCGAATGCCAACGGCCTGGTCCCCTTTTTAAGCCATTTGATTACAAGCGCTTTGGCAATGCAAGAAGCATGCTCGTTTCAGACAGAAAGAAATTTTCACCCGTTCTGGCTGTCCCCTCAAGGGGTGACATGGTTTTCAGGTGCAAAATGGCAAGGCGAGTTGCGCGTGGATGCGTCGCTTTTTCGCACATTATCTTCGCAGCTGCTTATCGAATGAGCGTGTGCCTTCCGGCACAATCATTGCCCTGCAAATGAAAACGGCGGAACTTTCGTTCCGCCGTTTTCCGATCTCTAAAGTGCAGCGTGATTTACGCTTCTTCGCGACGCGAGCCTTCGCGGCGCTGGGCGGCCTGTGCGCCCGGGCTGCCGGCTGCCGGGCGAGGGCCGCGGCTGGAGGTGCGGGGTGCGCCGCCCGGACGGCCGTTGCGGTTGCCGTTGCGCTTGGCAAGGGCTGCCTGATGCGCGGCCTGCGCAGCCGGGCCCTGGCCCTTGCGGTGCTCACGGCGCTGCGCGCTGTCGTCACCGGCCAGCAGATCGTCGCCTGCAAATGGGCTCGGAGCCTGTGCCACGCGGGCCGGGCGGTTGTTCTCGCCGCCACGACCCTCATTGCGACCTTGGCCGCCACGGTTCTCGCCACGGCCCTGGCCGTTGCGGCCTTCGTTGTTGCTGCCGCGGCCGCCATTGCCGCGCGCATTGCGGGCTGCCGGTGCGCGGGAGATGTTGGCCGGCGCTTCGCCGCTGGCGACCGTGATGGTCATGTTCATCAGCTTTTCGATGTCGCGCAGCAGGCGGGCTTCGTCCGGCGCGCAGAAGGCGATGGCAATGCCGTCACGGCCGGCACGGGCCGTCCGGCCGATGCGGTGGACGTAGGCTTCGGCGACTTCCGGCAGGTCGTAGTTGTAGACATGTGTGATGCCGGGGATGTCGATGCCGCGGGCTGCGACGTCGGTGGCGACCAGAACCTTGATCTCGCCGTCACGGAACGCCTTGAGGGCGCGCTCGCGCTGGCCCTGGCTCTTGTTGCCGTGAATGGAGGCTGCGGAATAGCCGACCGATTCCAGATGCTTCATCAGCTTTTCGGCGCCATGCTTGGTGCGCGAGAAGACGATGGCGCGGCCGTCGGGGTTTGCCGTCAGCGACTGCTTCAGCAGCGTGACCTTTCCGTCCTTGCCGTTCACGAAATGCACGAATTGTTCGATCTTGTCGGCAGCCTTGCCGGCTGTGGCGACTTCGACGCGCTTGGGGTCGGTCAGGTAGTCGCCGGCGAGGTCTGCGATCGCCTTCGGCATCGTGGCCGAAAACAGCAGGGTCTGACGGTTCTTCGGAACGAGCTTGGAGATCTTGCGCAGGTCGTGGATGAAGCCGAGGTCCAGCATCTGGTCGGCTTCGTCGAGCACGAGGTAGCGCGCGGTTGTCAGCGTCACGGCCTTGCGGTTGAGAAGGTCGAGCAGGCGGCCAGGCGTAGCGACGAGGATTTCGACGCCGCGTTCCAACTGCTGGGTCTGCTTGTTGATGGAGGCGCCGCCGACGACGAGGCCGATACGCAGCGGGCTCTTCTTGACGAAGACCTTCAGGTTGGCGGCGATCTGGTTCACCAGTTCGCGGGTCGGAGCGAGGATGAGAGCGCGGACGTTGCGCGGGTCGGCGCGCTTGCCATCGGCCAGCATGCGCTCGATCATCGGCAGGCCGAATGCGGCGGTCTTGCCGGTGCCGGTCTGTGCGAGGCCGATGAGGTCATGGCCTGCAAGGACGAGCGGAATGGCTTCGGCCTGAATCGGCGTCGGCACGGTGAAACCTTCAAGGGTAAGGTTCGCAACCATCTGCTCGGAGAGGCCAAGGGAAGAAAAATTGGTCAAAGGTATGCCTTTCGGGGCGCCAAACGACAGGGACCGGAACAACGCTTCTCTGCGGTTCCGGGTCATCTGGTTTCAAGAACCCCGCGTGAAATGGGATCTTGGTGGGTTGAAAAAGCTGTCTGCGCTGCGGGTGCCGAATATGGCACGGTCTCATGGGTGCGCTTGGCCTTCGCTACGGAATGACAAAATCCGCTGGGCACGCTCACGCGGCGGCCGGAAGGTGACGCTGGCCCTCATGTCGTTGTTTCCCGGCCGAAAGTCAAGCTGTCTTTTCGCATGTGCGAACAGACGATCAGCCTTATAGGGTGCGCGCAAGTTCCGCTGGCTTGGTGCCGCACAACATTTCCCGCTTGCCGGCAAAGCCCTTGCGGCGCTCCACGACGAAGCCCGCAGCCTGGAGATTGCGGCGCACGAAGCCGGCGGCGGCGTAAGTGGCAAAGGTGCCGGCTGGTGCCGTGCGGTCGTGCACCGCTGTCATGAGCGCCTGCGACCACATGTCGGGATTGCGCGAGGGTGCGAAACCGTCGAGGTACCAGGCATCGAACGTCTCGGCATAGGTTTCGACACCGTCGATGGCCGAGCCGCAGACGATGGTGAGCGTGACGTCGCTTGCGAGGTCGAGACGGACGCTGCCGGAAAGCGTCTGCGGCCATTCGGCGACCAGCGCGTCGCGCTCATCCGTGATCTCGGGCCAGGCGGAGAGGGCGCGCGCGATGTCTGCCGCCTGCATGGGGAAGCGCTCGAACGAGGTGAAGGCGAGGCGGGCGCGAGCCGGTTTCTCGGTCATCTTCCACTGGCGCCATGTCTCGCAGAAATTGAGACCGGTGCCGAAACCGAGTTCGCCAATGGAGAAGACATGCGCTTCCTTCCAACGCTCCGGCAGGCCGTTACCGTTCAGGAAGACATGACCGCACTCCAGCCGTCCATCCGTGCGGCAATAAAAATGATCGTCAAATTCAACGGAATACGGCATATCGCCGGTGTGCCAGTCGAGTGTCTGGTGGTCCGGTGTCCGGACTTCAACGTCTTTGGTCGGGCGGCTCTCTGTCATGGACAAGCGATAATAAGCCCTGCGGGCAAGGTCAATCGATGGCGGATATGAAGACGGATCTGGTCGTTATCGGCGGGGGCATCATGGGCCTCTGGGCGGCGCTTCATGCGGCGCGCGCGGGGCTTGAGGTGCTGCTCGTGGAGCGGGCGACGATCGGGGCGGGTGCGAGCGGCGGGCTGCTCGGCGCGCTGATGCCGCATACGCCCGACCGCTGGAACGACAAGAAACAGTTCCAGTTCGATGCGTTGGTTTCGCTGGAGGGTGAGATCCGGCGGATGGAGGCCGAGACCGGTCTTTCCGCGGGATACCGGCGAACGGGCCGGCTTATTCCGCTCGCAAAGCCGCATTTACGAGAGATCGCGCTCCGGCAGGTGGCGGATGCGGATGTGAACTGGCGAAGCGGAGAGGTCGGCTTTGCTTGGGGCGTTCTGGATACTACGCCGGATGGCCTTTTCTCGTCGGATGTCGTCGCGGATGGAGCCGTTTTCGATCAACTGGCCGCACGTGTTTCGCCGCGCGGGCTGCTGCAACTTCTGACGTCCGTGCTCGGCACGATGCCGGGTGTAACCATCCGCGAGGGATGCGCGTCGCGGGAGATCGATCCGCGGCAGGGGCGGGTCGTTCTTGCCGACGGAACCGTCGTCCATGCCGGGAATATCGTGCTTGCGGCCGGAGTGGGCAGCTTTCCCCTGATCGATGGCTTGCAGCCGGTGGAGGATGCAAAGGCGCGGCCGGCAAGCGGCACGGGCGTGAAAGGGCAGGCGGCGCGGCTTGCGGTCGATCTCGATCCCGCACTGCCGATCCTCTATTCGGATGGCGTCTACGTCATCGCGCATGACACCGGCGGCGTGGCGATCGGCAGCACCAGCGAGATGGACTATGCCGATCCGTTGTCGACCGATCACAGGCTGGACGATCTGCTCGCGAAGGCGGTGAGACTGGTTCCGGCGCTGGTCGGCGCGCCGGTCATCGAGCGCTGGGCGGGCCTTCGACCCCGGGCCGTGGGTCGGGACCCGATGGCGGGGCCGCATCCCGACTATCCTCGCCTGCATCTCCTGACGGGTGGCTTCAAGATCAGCTTCGGCATCGCGCATCGCCTGGCGCAGGCGGTGGTGGAGCGAATCTGCGGGCGAGGGGAAGCAATCGCGTTACCCCTGTCGTTCCGGTGTGAAAGCCATTTTGGCGTTTCGGCGCGCCGCTGAGCATCGTCATCTCCCGGCATTGCCGGCCGCTGTTTGCATCTGTAAGAATCCTCGACAGGAGCGGATGACATTTTCGTCCGTCTGGAGGATTCCATGTCGATGTCCCAACACGTTCTGTCTCTCCTTGCCGGCGCCTGCATCGCCTCCGGGCTTTTCCTCTCGCCGGTCTACGCGGCAGGAGATGACAGCTCTAAAACGCCCGTCTGCAAGAAGGGTGAGATCTACGACCAGAAAACCAAGAAATGCATCAAGCAGCAGGGCTCGAACCTGACCGACGAGAACAAGGCGGACTATGCTTACGCGCTGGCCAAGGCCGAGCGCTATGCCGAAGCACTTGAGGTTCTGGACACTGTCGACAATCAGGAGACGGCCGAGGTTCTCAACTATCGCGGCTATGCCACGCGCAAGCTGGGACGGACGGACGAGGGGATCGGCTATTATCTGAAATCGGTCGACAAGGACCCGAAATATGCGAAGGTCCGGGAATACCTGGGCGAGGCCTATATCGTAAAAGGCCAGATCGATCTCGCGCGCAACGAGCTCGAGACCATCAAGTCGATCTGCGGCACCGATTGCGAGGAGTACAAGGATCTCGCAGAGGTCATCGCCGATCCTTCAAAGATCTGAGGCGACATGAAAATGGGCGCTACCGTCCGGTGCGCCCTTTAACATTGCGGATGGTTTACGCACACCTACATCCAGTAGGGCGGCACGCCGTAATAATCGTAGATGAGACGACCGTTTTCACGGTTCCAGTCATACTCGTCGTCACTGCGATACTTCGGTGCCTTCTCGACCTGTTCACGGGTCAACTCCGTGCGATAGCCGCCAAGCTCTTCGTCATAGCTGAGCTTCGTCCACGGTATCGGGTAGTGATCTTCGCCGATGCCGAGAAAGCCGCCGAAGCCGAGCACCGCGTAGGCAACCTGACCGCTCTGCTTGCCAATGATCAAGCGCTCGATCGAGCCGATTCGCTTGCCATCCGCTCCGTAAACGCGTGTCCCCTCTACTTTGTCGCTGGCGATGAGATCGTGAGTCTCGACGATGCTGGCGTCCTGAAGCTTCTGGCTGTTCTCCGGATGACCGGGGCTGTCGCCGTGCAGATTGGGGTTGTGATAGGTCACGTTCCTTCTCCTCTTCTGGCTTGATGTCTGTAAAACGTGCGAATGGCCGTCCGGTTCCGTTGTTTTCGATGCACATAAGAGGCCATCTTCGTCAGGCTGTCATGCAAATCACGTAGCGCAGGGGGCAAATCGAGGTTTGCCATGCGCTACGCCATTTGCTTCACCCCGCCGATCCATGATCCGCTCTCCGTTGCCGCAGCCGAATGGCTGGGGCGAAACGTCTATTCCGGTGACCTTTGCGAGCAACTGTCGGTGGCAGGCTGCAGCGCGCAGGATGTGGCCTTCTACACCGCGGTGCCGCGTCGCTACGGCTTCCACGGGTCGATCAAAGCACCGTTTCATCTGGCGACGGACCGGACCGAATCGGCGCTTCTGAAGGCGATGATGCGGTTTGCCGGCGAGATCAACCCGTTCGAGATTCCGGATCTCGAGGTCTCCTGGCTCGGCAGTGCCTTCGGGCTCAGCCCGCGCGTGCCCTGCGAGCCGATGACGCATCTGGCGGCACGGGTCGTCCAGGCTTTCGATGAGTTCCGCGCCCCCTTTACCGAGCAGGATATCGAGCGGCTCGATTCCGACAAGCTGACGGCACCGCAGTTTTCGAACCTGCACCGCTGGGGACATCCTTTCGTCATGGACGAATTCCGGTTCCACATGATGCTGACCGGGCCGATGACGGCTGCCATGCGCGCGAAGATGGAAAGGCCGCTGCGGGCGCAGTTCGAGCCCTTGCTCGCGCAACCGGTGAAGGTTGCGAGCCTTGCGCTGTTCATCGAGCCTGGGGCGGGGGCGCCGCTGCGCGTGCATTCCCAGCACCCTCTCGGCAAGCTTTCGGCGCATAAGCCGACGGCGCGCTTTACCGTGCCTTCCGATCCCACCGCCTCGGCGGCGACACCGGCGCGCGAGGTGCAGATGGCGCAGGCCATGCGGCGGTTGAGCACGAGCGCCTGATCACCGGCGCTGGAGACAGGCGCATCCGACCGACGTTCGAGAGGTGAAGGCCTCGCCGATTTCGGCTGTCGATATCGATCTTTATGCCTCGACTTTCCCGCTTCGGATGGTACCGTTTGGCGACAAAGAGGGGTGACCATGGATTTTTCGACACCGCGCGATCTCGTCGGCTACGGCCGTCACCTGCCGGAGGTTCACTGGCCCGGCGAGGCCAGGATCGCCGTTCAATTCGTCGTCAATTACGAGGAAGGCGGCGAGAGCACCATCATGGATGGCGAGAAGGCCTCCGAATCGCTGCTGTCGGAAATCGTCGGCGCACAGCCCTGGCCGGGGCAGCGCAACCTGAACATGGAATCGATCTACGAATACGGCTCGCGCGCTGGTTTCTGGCGGCTTTGGCGCCTGTTCACGAGCCGCAACGTGCCGGTGACGGTCTATGGCGTGACGCTGGCGATGGCGCGCAACCCGGACGCGGTCGCCGCCATGAAGGAAGCCGACTGGGAAATCGCCAGCCACGGCTATCGCTGGTTGGAATACAAGGACTTCACCGAGGAGGAGGAGCGCCGTCACATCGCCGACGCCGTGCGGCTGCACACGGAACTCACCGGTTCTCATCCGCTCGGCCTCTATCAGGGCAAGCCTTCCGACAACACGCTGAAGCTGGTCATCGAGGAGGGCGGTTTCCTCTATTCCTCCGACAGCTATGCCGACGAACTGCCCTATTGGGTGCCGGGCAAGACGCCGGAGACGCCGCATCTTATCATTCCCTATACGCTTGACGCCAACGACATGCGGTTCGCCACGCCGCAGGGGTTCAATTCCGGCGATCAGTTCTTCACCTATCTCAAGGACACGTTCGACGTGCTCTATGAGGAGGGTGCCGAGGGGAGCCCGAAGATGATGAATATCGGCCTCCACTGCCGCCTCGTCGGGCGTCCCGGGCGGGCGGCGGCTCTGGCGCGCTTCGTCGATTACGTGCTTTCCAAGGACAAGGTGTGGATCGCCAAGCGGGTTGACATTGCCCACCACTGGCATGCGCACCACAAGCCGGAGGGTGGCCTGTGAGCATCGAGAGGGACAGCGCCGAGGGGAGGGCCTTTGTCGGCCAGTTCGGCGGCATCTTCGAGCATTCGCCATGGGTTGCCGAAGAGGCGCTCGACGGACTGCCGGACGGGCCGCCGACGGCCGCGACCGTGCATGCGGCCATGGTGCAGGCCTTTCGGGCCGCCTCGACTGAGAAGCGGCTGCAGGTCCTGCGCGCGCATCCGGATCTGGCCGGCCGTCTGGCGATAGCCGGCGGGCTGACCGCCGATAGCAAGGCGGAGCAGGCCTCGGCCGGTCTCGATCGCCTGACGCCGGAGGAGCACGAGCGCTTCACCACCTGCAACGCGATCTATACCGACAAGTTCGGCTTCCCCTTCATCATCGCCGTGCGCGGCAAGACAAAGGATGACATTCTCGCGGCATTCCAGGCGCGTCTGGACAACACGCCGGATGAGGAATTCGCCACCGCCACCGCCGAGGTCGAGACGATCGCCCGGCTGCGGCTCGATGCTCTCTTTCCCGGTTACGCGGCATGAGCGGGCTGGTCCTACCCATCGAGCCGCTGACGGCGGGGGCCTTCGCGCCTTTCGGCAGCGTCATCGAGGCTGACCCCAAGACGATGCGGCTCATCAATGGCGGCACGACAGAGCGGTTTCATGCGCTCGGCAAGACGGAAGCCGCTGGTGAGGATGCGCGTATTGTCATCAACATCTTTCGTGGGCAGCCCCGGTTGTTCCCCTATGTGGTCGACATGATGGAGCGGCACCCGTGGGGTTCGCAGAGCTTCATTCCACTCGACAACCGGTCGTGGCTGGCGGTCGTGGCGCAAGACGAGGATGGCCAGCCCGGTCGTCCGCGGGTGTTTGCCTGCTCGGGGCGTCAGGGTGTGCATTACGGCCGCAACGTCTGGCACCACCCGCTGGTCGCCGTCGGTGCCGTCAGCGACTTTCTCGTGGTCGATCGCGAGGGCAGCGAGCATAATCTGGAAGAGATCTTCTTCGAGACGCCCTTCACGATCGCGGCGTCTTCGCTGTCGTGAGTCCGACCGCTTGTTCATCTTAAACGCGTCCCACCGCTCCCATCGGCATCCGGCCGGTCGGATCTCCTGAAAGAGGTCATCATGATCACCACCGGCCGCCTGACCACCCATGTTCTCGATACGGCGCTCGGCCGCCCTGCGGCCGGCCTGCAGGTCGCGCTTTTCCACATCGAGGGTGAGGCACGGACGCTCTTGAAGATCGTGGCGACGAACGGCGACGGACGGGTGGACGCGCCGCTTCTGGAGGGCGATGCCCTTGTGCGTGGGAC
Source organism: Ferranicluibacter rubi (assembly GCF_011603255.1). Taxonomy (GTDB): domain Bacteria; phylum Pseudomonadota; class Alphaproteobacteria; order Rhizobiales; family Rhizobiaceae; genus Ferranicluibacter; species Ferranicluibacter rubi. The sequence goes on from NZ_JAANCM010000005.1 coordinate 23,373, forward strand.
CTATGAGCTCGTCTTCCACGCAGGCGATTACCTCAAGGTGAGCGGAACGGCGCTCTCCGATCCGCCCTTCCTCGATATCATCCCTTTGCGCTTCGGCATCGCCGATCCGGCGGCGCATTATCACGTGCCGCTGCTGCTCTCGCCCTACAGCTACTCCACCTACCGGGGAAGCTGACCGGCGTCAGAATCGAGGATATCTCTATCGACGTCGAGGATGTCGCGCTTGCCGCAGAGCGCCATGGTGATGTCGAGTTCCTTGCGCAGGATGTCGAGCGCAAGGCGTACGCCGGTCTTGCCGCTGGCGCCGAGGCCGTAGAGGAACGGACGGCCGATATAGGTGCCGCGCGCGCCGAGGGCGACGGCCTTGAGAATGTCCTGGCCTGAGCGGATGCCGCCGTCGATATGGATCTCGATATCGCCGCCGACCGCATCGACGATGCGGGGCAGCATTGAAATCGAGGAGGCCGCACCATCCAGCTGGCGTCCGCCATGGTTGGAGACAATGATCGCATCCGCGCCGGTCTTTGCCGCCATGCGGGCGTCTTCGGGATCGAGGATGCCTTTCAGGATCAGCGGGCCGCCCCAGAGCTGCTTGATCCAGGCGACGTCGTCCCAGGAGAGTTTCGGGTCGAACTGTTCGGCCGTCCAGGCGGACAAGGAGGAGAGATCCGAGACATTCTTGGCATGGCCGACGATGTTGCCGAAGCCGCGCCGCTGGGTTTTCATCATCTTCAGGCACCAGCCGGGCCGCGTCGCCATCTGCCAGATGTGTTTGGGCGTGAACTTCGGCGGCGCGGAAAGGCCGTTACGCAAGTCCTTGTGGCGCTGCCCGAGGATCTGCAGGTCGAGCGTCAGCACCAGCGCCGAGCATTTCGCCGCCTTGGCGCGCTCGATGAGATTGCGAACGAAATCGCGGTCCTTCATCACGTAAAGCTGAAACCAGAACGGCTTGGTCGTGACCGAGGCGACGTCCTCGATCGAGCAGATGCTCATGGTCGACAGCGTGAACGGCACGCCGAACTCTTCGGCCGCCTGCGCCGCCAGCATCTCGCCATCGGCGTGCTGCATGCCGGTCAAGCCTGTGGGAGAGAGCGCCACCGGCATCGAGACTTTCTGCCCGATCATGGTGCTCGCCAGCGACCGGTTGGTCATATCGACCAGCACCCGCTGGCGAAGCTTGATCTTGTGGTAATCCGCCTCGTTGGCGCGATAGGTACCCTCCGTCCAGGCGCCGCTATCGGCATAATCGAAGAACATCTTTGGCACACGACGTTTTGCCAGAGCTTTCAGGTCGCTGATTTCGAGGGACGGCATGGGCAAGCTCCGCAGTGGGTTGTCGCTTGTCTCCTATCACGCCGGATGCCGGGCGTTAAGCACCTGCGGAGTAACTGGTCAATAAAATTTACCAGTCAGGCAAGCTTGGTCTTTGCCGCGCGTCCGGCGACGTAGGTTTCCACCACGGCACGGTCGTCGCCCATGGTCTGCAGCAGGAAAAGCTCGTCGGAGAGGGAGGTGACGACCTCCGCTTTCAGCGCCATGGCCGGCGTTGCCGCCATGTCGAGCACGATGAGGTCGGCGTCGGTTCCTGGCTCCAGCGTGCCGATGCGCTCCGACAGGGACAGGGCCTTGGCATTGCCGAGCGTCAGATAGTAATAGCTGTCGAACGGGTTCAGCCGCTCGCCCAGCAATTGCTGGATCTTGTAGGCCTCGTCCATGGTGCGCAGCATGGAGTAGCTCGATCCGCCGCCGATATCGGAGGCGACGGAGATGCGGACCGGCTTTTCCCGTCGTGCCAGCTCCTTTAGCGGGAACAAGCCGGAGCCGAGGAAGAGATTGGATGTCGGGCAATGCACCGCGATGGAGCCCGTCTCGCTCATCGCATCCCGCTCGCGCTCCGACAGGTGAATGGCATGGCCGAACAGGGATTTCGGGCCCATCAGACCGTAATTCGCGTAGACGTCGGTATAGTCGGCGGCGTCGGGATAGAGCGAGAGGGTGTAGTCGATCTCGTCGCGGTTTTCCGACAGGTGGGTCTGGATGTGCAGGTCGGGGAATTCGGCAGCGAGAGCCTGCGCGGCGGACATCTGTTCCGGCGTCGAGGTGATCGCAAAGCGGGGGGTGATGGCCACGTGGTTGCGGCCCTTGCCGTGCCATTGGGCGATGACCGCGCGCGTCTCGTCATAGCCCATCTCTGGCGTGTCGAGCAGCCCCTGCGGCGCGTTGCGATCCATCATCACCTTGCCGGCGACCATGCGCATGTCGCGCTTCATGGCTTCCGCGAAAAAGGCATCGGCCGAGGTCTTGTGAACGGAACAGTAGGCGACTGCTGTCGTCGTGCCATGGCGGATCATTTCATCGAAGAAATGCACCGCGATACGCTGCGCATGCGCCGTCTCCACGAAGCGGCATTCTTCGGGGAATGTGTAGGTGTTCAGCCATTCCAGGAGGTTGGCGGCATAGGAGCCGATGACCTGCATCTGCGGAAAGTGGACATGGGTATCGATGAAGCCCGGCAGGATGAGGTGCGGCCTGTGGTCGATCTCGACGGCATCTTCGGGCGCCTGCTCGCGCACGGCGTTGTAGGCTCCGCTGGCAACGATCAGGCCATCGCGCAGAAGCAGCGCGCCGTCGGTCTCGTAGGCATAGGCTTGGGTATCGTCCATCGACAAGGGGCGGCGGCGGAAGGTGAGCGTGCGGCCGCGAAGAAGCGTAGATGTCATTGTGTGGTGGTTCCCGCGGCGCTTTCGAACCAGGCGGCGATCAGCGCGCGTTCGTCGGCCGTCATGTCGGTGAGGTTGCCGGGTGGCATGGCGTGGCTGCGGCCGGCCTGGAGGTAGATCTCGCGGGCGTGGGCTGCGATCTCTCCGTCATTTTCCAGCATTACGCCCTTGGGCGGCCGCACGAGGCCCTCGTAAACCGGTTCGGCCGCATGGCACATGGAGCAGCGGGTGGAGACCGTATCGCGCACGGCGGGGAAATGGGCGTTCTCGGCGAAGCGGGCGAAGGCCGGGGAGACGGCAGCGGTCTCCGCCGCCGTGCCCGGCAGCTTCGGCGCGGTCGAGAGCCACATGATGAGAATGAAGAGGAGAACCGTGACGAGCCACGTCCATGTCGGGCGGCCCTTGCGGGCGTGTGTGGTGTTGAACCAGTGGCGGATGGTGACGCCCATGAGGAACACCAGCGCCGCAATGATCCAGCTATAAGCCGTGGCGAAGGCCAGCGGATAGTGGTTCGACAGCATGAAGAAGATGACGGGCAGCGTCAGGTAATTGTTGTGCAGCGAGCGCTGCTTGGCGATCGCACCGTATTTCGGGTCGGGCGTGCGCCCGGCGATGAGGTCCGCCACCACGATGCGCTGGTTGGGCATGATGATGAAGAAGACGTTGGCGGACATGATGGTGGCCGTAAAGGCGCCGAGATGCAGGAAGGCGGCGCGGCCGGTGAAGACCTGCGTGTAGCCCCAGGCCATCGCCACCAGCGCCACATAGAGCAAGCCCATCAGCGTCCAGGTGTTCTTGCCGAGCGGCGACTTGCAGAGCAGGTCGTAGAAGAGCCAGCCTACTCCGAGCGAGGCGAGCGACAGGAGGATTGCAGTGGTGGAGGAGATATCGAGCACGTGGCGATCGACGAGGAACAGGTCGGCGCCGCCGTAATAGACCAGACAGAGGAGGGCAAAGCCGGACAGCCAGGTGGTGTAGGCCTCCCATTTGAACCAGGTCAGGTGCTCCGGCATCATGGCCGGGGCGACCAGATATTTCTGGATATGGTAGAATCCGCCGCCATGGACCTGCCATTCCTCGCCATAGGCCCCAACCGGCAGATGGGCGCGCTTCACCAGTCCGAGATCGAGCGCGATGAAGTAGAAGGAGGAGCCGATCCAGGCGATCGCTGTGATCACGTGCAGCCAGCGCACGGCGAAGGCCAGCCATTCCCACATGATGGCGTATTCGTACATGTCTGTCCCCTTTCATGCCCCCCGACCGTCACATTGCGAGAATTTTCAGGGCGAGGGAAGGGGCGCTTTCTCAAAGATCCGCGTGCTCGACAAGATATTTGGTGGCGAGTGCGATATCAACACGGATCAAGAGTCCCGAGGGGTGAACGAGAGCTTCTTCCGTTTGTTTTCAGCGAGGATCGCCGATTTGATGCGCTCGAAGAACGCTTGAGGGACGAACCCGTAGTCGACACGCTCTGGAATATCTGGTCTCGGGCGTAAATCGTAGCCGGGCCAGATGAAGCGGTTGAGCTGCGTTAGCCGAACCCAATGGCGACCATCGTCCAATCCCAGGGTCCGAGCGACGGCTTGAGGCATTTCGAGTGACGTCGATATCTCGTCAGGTCCGGGGGCGGAATGCGTTATAGGCACGACAACGACCTGGATCTCCGCCGTCTCCCTGACATTCGCAGCCAGAACAATGGCGCATGGTCTGTCCTTGGCTGCTTCGTACCTGCCTTTGTCATGATCCTCCTTCCAGAGGAACGCATATCGAACCACCAGACCCGGTGCCGGCGCCGGTAATTTCACGCCGGCGAAACGCCATAGCGGGCATTTTCGAGATCCGATATCGTCTCGCCGTCTAGTTCGCCGACCACAAGGACTTCGCGCTCCCTGCGTTTCAGCCTTTTGTAGTGCTCAAGTTCACTGGCAGAGAGATAGCCACCGACAACCCGCCCGTGGCTGGTGATTTCAATCATCTTCTCGGTAATGGCCTCGTCCTGATAGCGCGCAAAGCCACGCGAAAAGACGGTTGCCGGGATTCTCAAAGCCTCGGACATCGACATCTCCTTTTCTGAGTAAAATACGTAAAATACAAAAATCGTCAAGGTTGAACGGGAGTCGTATCACCGCAGTCGTTACGTTTGAGCCGTGGCAAACTCCTCTAAAATCCAGTCGCGGAAATCACGGATCTTGCGGACGTTGCGGCGTGCTTCCGGATAGACCAGCCAGTAGTGAAACCCGTCATTTGCGGCGGTGGCAAAGGGCTGGATGAGGCGGCCGCTGGCCAGATCATCGGTGTAGAAAGCCGGGGTGAGCATCGCTACGCCTTGGCCGGCAATGGCAAGGCCCGCCTCGTAGAGTTGCGCGCCCATCTTGCTCGGCGTCTGGTGGCTCAGATCGGGCAGTGGATGGCCGATGGCGGTAAACCAAAGCGGCCACCAGGGGTCGGCAGGATCGATGATCCGGAGTTTGAGAAGATCGGCGGGCGTTTCGATGCCGCCGATACTGTCCGCCAGTTTCGGACTGAGCATGGGCGTAAAATCGACCGGCATCAGCGGGTGGGAGACAAGGCCCTGCCAATTGCCGTGACCGGCCCTCAATGCGACGTCGGCGCCTTCGCGCGCGAGATCGATCACATGCTGCGTCGTCGTCAGCCTGACGGCGATCCGGGAATGGCGAAGTTGGAAGGCGCCAAGATGGCGCGACAGCCAGAGCATGGCGAAGGTCGGCGTTGCATTGATATCCAGCGTTTCCATAGCCGTTTCGCGCGCCGCCGACACGGCCTCTCCCAGAAGGTCAAACCCTTGGGCGACCTTCGGCAGCAGCCGTTCGCCGGTCTCCGTCAGCGTGATCTGGCGCGGACGGCGCAGGAAGAGGGGTTCGCCGATGTTCTCCTCGAGAAGTTTGATCTGATAGCTGACAGCGGTCTGGGTGAGGCCGAGTTCCTCGCCGGCACGGGTGAAGCTCGACAAGCGGGCGACCGCCTCAAACACACGCAAGGCATTCAGCGGGAACTGGCGGGACATCTTCATAGATCAGTTCTCTTGATGGCGGCAGGCGGATGTTCGATTGGATTTCGACTATGCATGGGCCGATGATGCAAGCCAATCCTTAACCGACTGGTGATGCCATGAGCCTGCAGACGACGCGCCCGATCTTTCTTCATAGGTTGAAAGCCAACGCTCTCGGCCATGCCCTGCGCAGTGTGCGGGCGGTGCTCGCCTGCTTAATCCAGCGACGCTACCCGCGGCTCGACCTCCTGAGCATGCCGCCGCATCTACAGCGCGATCTCGGATTTCTCGATGGGCGCGATCCGCGCTACGAGCCGGCAGAGAGGCGGTAGGCGTCAAGCGCGACCAGCACTTCGGCCACCGTCATCGCGGCGATCACGGGGGGGCGCTTGTCGCTTACGGTCTTGCCACCGATGGGCAGGACGAGGCGGGAGAGGGCGGTGTCATCGAGGCCTTCGTCGCGCGCCCAGCTGGCGAAGGTCGCCCGTTTGGTCTTCGAGCCGATCATGCCGGTATAGGCAAGGTCGGTGCGGGCGAGGGCTTCCCGCGCGATCAGAAAATCCAATGCATGATCATGTGTGAGGATGATGACCGCGCTGCCGGGGGCGATATCCTTCACAAGAGATTCTGGCATGGCGGTCAGGCGGTGGCTGGCGCCCGATGACATCAGGTCGAGTTCGGTCCGGCGCGTTTCGACCGCGATGGTGCGCACGGGCAGGAGCACCAGCGCATCGGCCAGAGCCCGGCCGACATGGCCGCCGCCGAACAGCCAGACCTCGGGAAACCCCTTCACACGGGCTTCCAGCATCGCATCGAGATCGTCGCGCGCGGGCGTGTCGAGCGTGCGGAAAGAGAGCACGACCCTGCCGCCGCAGCACTGGCCGATCTCGGGCCCAAGGGGGATGTCGAGGTGCGTTTCCGTCGTCATGCCCGCCAGCAGGTTGCGGGCGTGATCGGTCGCCATGTGCTCCATCTGCCCGCCGCCGATGGTCCCATGGCTGTCCGTGGGCGAGACGAGCATGAAGGCGCCGGTCTCGCGCGGGGTCGAGCCGCGCGTCTCCGCCACCTCGATCCAGACGATATGTGCCTCGCGGGCGAGAAACGCCTGCAGGCTGCCGACGACGAATTTCATGGTGCGGCACGCATCCGCTCGACGGCCATCAGCACGCGTTCCGGCGTGGCCGGCGCATCGAGGCGGGGGCACTGGCGGTAGTCGCCGACGCTCGCGACCGCCATGGAGATGGCTTCGAGCACGGAGATCGGCAGGTTGAACGGCGGTTCGCCCACGGCCTTGGAGCGGCCGATGGTTTCCTCGCCGTTCTCGCTCCAGTCCGCCAGCTTGACGTTGAAAATCTTCGGTCGGTCGGAGGCGAGCGGGATCTTGTAGGTGGAGGGTGCGTGGGTGCGCAGCCGGCCCTTGGCATCCCACCAGAGCTCTTCCGTCGTCAGCCAGCCCATGCCCTGCACGAAGCCGCCTTCGATCTGACCGATGTCGATCGCCGGGTTGAGCGACCGCCCGACATCGTGGAGCACATCCACCCGCTCGACCATGTATTCGCCGGTCAGCGTGTCGATCGATACCTCTGAAACCGCAGCGCCATAGGCGAAATAGTAGAACGGCGTGCCGCGGCCGGTGGTGCGGTCCCAATGAATCTTCGGGGTCTTGTAGAAGCCGGCGGCCGACAGCTGGATGCGGGCGAAATAGGCCAGCTTGACGAGATCGTTGAAGGGCACGCGCTCCTCGCCGATGAGGACATGGTTCGGCACGAAGGCGATCTTGTCCGGTGTCGTCTGCCAGCGCTCGGCGGCGAAGGCGACGAGGCGTTCCTTGATCTGACGGGCGGCATCGGCCGCCGCCATGCCGTTGAGGTCGGTGCCGGAGGAGGCGGCGGTGGCCGAGGTGTTCGGTACCTTGCCGGTGGTGGTCGCGGTGATCTTCACACGGTCGATATCGACCTGGAAGCTGTCGGCCAGCACCTGCGCGATCTTGGTGTAGAGCCCCTGGCCCATCTCCGTGCCGCCATGGTTCAGGTGGATCGAGCCGTCCTGATAGACATGGACGAGGGCGCCCGCCTGGTTGAAGGCGGTCATGGTGAAGGAGATGCCGAACTTAACCGGCGTCAGCGCGATGCCCTTTCGGATAATGCGGCTGCCGGCGTTGAAGGCGAGGATGTTGGCGCGGCGCTTCTGGTATTCGGCGCTTGTCTCAAGTTCCGCCACCAGCTTGCCGATGACGTTGTCTTCGACCTGCTGGTGATAGGGCGTCAGATCGCGGTCAGAGCCTTTTTCGCCGTAGAAGTTCAGCTTTCGGATCTCGAGCGTGTCTTTGCCGAGCGCATAGGCGATCTCCTCGATCATGCGTTCGGCACCGACGATGCCCTGCGGTCCGCCGAAGCCGCGATAGGCGGTGTTGGAGACGGTGTTGGTCTTCAGCGGTTCAGAGGTCAGGCGCACATGCGGATAGAAATAGGCGCCATCCGCGTGGAAGAGGGCGCGGTCGGTGACGGGGCCGGAGAGATCGGAGGAATAGCCGCAGCGGGCGGCAAACGTCGCGTTCACGGCATGGATGCGGCCGTCATCGTCGAAGCCGACCTCGTATTCGACCAGAAAGTCGTGGCGCTTGCCGGTGCAGGCCATGTCCTCGTCCCTGTCGGGGCGGAATTTCACCGGGCGGTTCAGCTTCTTTGCCGCAACGGCGGCGATAACCGCGAACTGGTTGCCCTGCGTTTCCTTGCCGCCGAAGCCGCCGCCCATGCGGCGGACCTGCACGGTCACCGCATTTGAGGGCACGCCGAGCACATGGGCGACCATGTGCTGGACTTCGCTCGGGTGCTGGGTGGAGGACCAGACGGTGATGTCGTCGTCTTCGCCGGGAATGGCAAAGGCGATGTGGCTTTCCAGATAGAAGTGCTCCTGTCCGCCGATGCGCATCTCGCCTTTCACGCGGCGCGGCGCGTTCGGCATTTCGTGGATGGCATCGCCGCGCGACAGGGTCAGCGGCTTGGTCACGAGCTTGCCGCCGGCCTCGCGCGCCTCCACGACGTCGATGGCGTGCGGCAGGTCGTTGTAGACGATCTTCGCATGGCGCGCGGCGCGGCGGGCGGCGTCGCGCGTTTCGGCGATGACGGCGAAGGCGGCCTGACCGTGGAACTCAACGAGGCCCTCCGCCAGCACGGGTTCGTCATCGAGGTGGCTTGGGCTGATGTCGTTGGAATGCGGCATGTCGCGCGCGGTGAGAACGCAGACGACGCCGGGATAGGCTTCCACGGCGCTCAGGTCCATCGAGACGATTTCGGCATGGGCGCGGTCGGTGAGGCCGAGGGCCGCGTGCAGCGTTCCCGCGGGCTCGGGCATGTCGTCGATATAGTCGGCACTGCCGGCCACGTGCTTGTGCGCGCTGTCATGGCGAAGGTTCCTGTGCATGCCGCCGCGGATGGTGGTTGCGATGGTCTTGCGCTCTTCGAAAGTGGAGGTGTCCATGGCGTTCCTGACGTTCGTTGGCGTCTTGCGTATTTTGGGCGGGATGGAAGGAAGGCCCTCTCTGGCTTGCCAGCCATCTCCCCCACAAGGGGGGAGAAGACTTGTGGTCACCTCCCCATTCCCGTCAGCTCGGTAGCGGGGCGTTGCTCCGGGTCTTCTCCCCCCTTGTGGGGGAGATGGCCGGCAGGCCAGAGAGGGCCTTTCTTCTCACGTCATTCCGCGGCCTCGAACCGCACCAGCTCCGCCGGCGTGCCCGATGTTTCCAGATAGAACCGCAACAGCAGGTTCTTTGCGGTCAGCGCGCGATAGGCGCTGGTGGCGCGCCAGTCGCTCAAGGGCTGGTAATCGATGTCGAAGGCCGGGCGGGCGGTGGTGACGGTTTCTTCGGTCCACGGCTTCCCGATCAGGGCCTCCTCGACGGCCGTGGCGCGCTTCGGCGTGCCGGCCATGCCGCCGAAGGCGATGCGGGCGGATGTGACCACGCCTTCCGGCGATACGGCGAGGCGGAAGGCGGCGCAGAGGGCGGAGATGTCCTCGTCGCGGCGCTTGGAGATCTTGTAGACGGCGAAATGCTCGTCTGCGGGCAGGGTGGGCACGAACAGGCTTTCGACGAACTCGCCCGGATGGCGGTCCTGCCGGCCATAGGCGATGAAATAGTCCTGCAGCGGCACAGTCCGCGTTCCCGAAACGGAGCGGAGCGTGACCGTGGCGTCGAGCGCGATCAAGGGCGGGGGCGTGTCGCCGATGGGCGAGCCGTTGGCGATGTTGCCGCCGATGGTGCCCATGTTGCGCACCTGATCGCCGCCGAGCCTGTCGAGCAGCTTGCCAAGCGGCGGCAGGCGCCGCGCGAGCGTGGAGAAGGCGAGCGAATAGGTGACGCCGGCGCCGATGGTGATGCCGTCGGACGTTTCGGTGATCGACTGGAGATCCGAGAGACCGTTGATAAAGATGACGGGGTTGATGGCGCGCATTTGCTTCGTCACCCACAGGCCGACATCGGTGGAACCCGCAACCACGGTGCCTTCCGGATAGGCCGCCAGCGCTTCGGCCAGCGCCTGTGTCGAGCCGGGCACGACGAGGCGGGCATCGGGTGGGCCGAGGACGATGGTTTCGCCTGTGGGCAAGCCCGAGAGAAACGCGCGGACGCGATCGCGCATTTTCAGGATTGGATCGAACACGGCATCGGGCCGGGCGGTGGCGACGGCTTCGGCCGCGCGCACGATCGGCTCGTAGCCCGTGCATCGACAGAGATTGCCCTGTAGCGCCTTTTCGATGTCGGCCCGGCCGGGAGTGTCCTTCGACAGCCACAGGCCGTAAAGCGACATGACGAAACCCGGCGTGCAGAAGCCGCACTGCGAGCCGTGATAATCCACCATCGCCTGCTGCACGGGGTGGAGGGTGCCGTCGCGTGCGGCCAGATGCTCGACGGTCACGACATGGGTGGCGTTGAGCGAGCCGACGAAGCGGATGCAGGCGTTGACGCCTTCATAGACGAGGTCTCCCGCGACCAGCCGCCCGACGAGAACGGTGCAGGCGCCGCAGTCGCCCTCCGCACATCCTTCCTTGGTGCCCGTCAGCCGGCGCTCCAGCCGCAGGAAATCGAGCAGCGTCGCGGTGGGCGCTACGGTCTTCAGGTCGATCTCGCGGTCGTTGAGCAGGAAACGGATGCTGCCCGAGGACGGATTGGCGGTGTCTGTGGTGATGGTCATTCGGACCCCTTGTCTTGACGGACAAGACTAAGCGCAAAGACAGCCGGCTGACAATTGCTTTTGGTACCTCGCGCGCCCTTCCAAGCTGCCGGCCGATGTAAACAGGGTGGCGACGCAGCGTTTACGCCTTCGCCAGTGGGAAAGCGCGCTCGCCATGTTTATGTGTGGGAAAACAGCTTCATCAGGATACGCACATCATGGAACTCGGTCTTTACACTTTCGGCGATGTCGATCCCAAAGCTGCCGACAAGGGCCGCGAGGGCGAGCGGCGGCTGAAGAACCTGCTCGAAGAAATCGAACTGGCCGATCAGGTCGGCCTCGACGTCTTCGGGCTCGGAGAGCATCACCGCGCCGATTATGTGGTCTCGTCCCCGGCCGTGGTGCTGGCGGCGGCTGCCGCGCGCACCAGCCGCATCCGGCTGAGCAGTGCCGTGACCGTGCTGTCGTCGGACGATCCGGTGCGCGTCTTCCAGCAGTTCGCGACGCTCGATCTTCTCTCCGGCGGGCGGGCGGAAATCATGGCGGGGCGTGGCTCCTTCATCGAGTCGTTTCCGCTGTTTGGTTATCCGCTGGAGGATTACGACGACCTGTTTTCCGAGAAGCTGGACCTCTTGATGGCACTTCGCAGCGGCGAGGTCGTCACCTGGGAGGGCGAGAAGCGGGCAGCCCTGCACGATCGCGGCGTCTATCCGCGACCACTGCAGGCGCCGCTGCCGCTGTGGGTGGCCGTCGGGGGCACGCCGCAGTCCGTCGCGCGGGCGGGTGCGCTCGGCCTGCCGGTGGCGCTGGCGATCATCGGGGGCGAACCGGCGCGCTATGCGCCGCTGTTCGATCTCTACCGGGAGGCCGCGCGGCGGGCCGAGCAACCGGCAACGGGGCTGAAGACCAGCATCAACGTTCACGGCTTCATCGCTGATACGACGCAGGCGGCTGCCGACCAGTTTTACGGCCCGCAAGCCGAGGTGATGGACAGGATCGGCCGCGAGCGCGGCTGGGGGCCGACCAACCGGGCGCATTTCGACCAGGCGATCGGCCCGCGCGGCAATCTGTTTCTGGGCGATCCCGAGACGGTCGCCGAAAAGATCATCAAGCATCACCGGATCTTCCGCAACGATCGCTTCCTGCTGCAGATGGCAATCGGCCCCATGCCGCACGACCAGATCATGCGCGGCATCGAGCTTTACGGCACGAAGGTCGCGCCGCTGGTTCGCGCTGTCATCGCCGAGGACGCGGCGCGGGCGGCCGGCGCCGTCTGAGACAGCGTGTCGATTCCTGCGAACCGCCCGGCTTCCTTGCGTGCGAGAAGCGGAGTACATAGGTTTGCTTTTTGACCGGCGCACCGGGGCCTCGTTCCCCGCTGCACCGCACCAGCCTTCGGATACGAACGACCATGACACTTGAAAACGCCGACGATCTCGAACGCCTGAGGGAGATCGGCCGGATCTGCGCCAATGCGCTGCAGATCATGGGCGCCGCCCTGGAACCGGGCATGACCACGGCGGAGCTCGACCTCATCGGCCGCAAGGCCCTGGAGGCGGAGGGTGCGCAGTCGGCACCGGAGCTTTCCTATCGTTTCCCCGGCGCCACCTGCATCAGCGTCAACGAGGAGGTCGCGCATGGCATTCCGGGCGCGCGGGTGATTGCGGCCGGAGATCTGGTCAATATCGATGTGTCCGCGGAAAAGGGCGGGCTGTTTGCCGATACCGGTGCATCCTTTGCCGTGCCACCCATCTCGCGGGCGACGGAGCGGCTCTGCCGGGATGGCAAGCGCGCCATGTGGGTGGGGCTGAACGAGGTGAAGGCGGGCAAGCCGCTGGCCGCCATCGGCAATGCCATCGGCGCCTTTGCCCGCAAGAACCGCTACACGCTGATTTCCAACCTCGCCAGCCACGGCGTCGGGCGCTCATTGCACGAGGAGCCGACCGAAATCTCCACCTGGCCGGACAAGCACGAGAAGCGGCGCATGGAGGACGGGATGGTGTTCACCATCGAGCCCTTCCTGTCGATGGGCGCGCAATATGCCGAAGGCGGCGACGATGCGTGGACGCTCTACAGCGAGCCGCGCGCGCCGACCGTGCAATACGAGCACACCGTGGTCGTGACCCGCAACGGTCCTCTCGTCGTCACGCTGCCAGGCTGATGCCCACCACGCGCACATCCGGTCTTCGGCTCTTGGCGACGGCAATGGCCGGCGCGATCGCGATGGCGGTCGCCATGGGCTTCGGCCGGTTCTCCTACACGCCCATCCTGCCGGGCATGATGCTGGATATTCCGCTGACGCCGGGGCAGGCCGGGGTGATCGCGGCGGCGAACTTCGTCGGGTACCTGCTCGGTGCCGTGCTTGCCGGCCTGTCTTTTGCGCAAGGGCGGGAGCGGGTGATCGGGCTCGGCATGCTGGTCGCGACCACCGTGCTGCTCTGCGCCATGGGGTTGACGACGTCTGTGGCGATGTTCGCGCTGATCCGGTTTCTCGCCGGCATGGCCAGCGCCTTCACCATGATCATGATCTCCCAGATCGTGCTGACCCGGGGGGCTGCGGCCGGCAACACCCATGTGCAATCGCTGCATTTTGCAGGCGTCGGGCTCGGCATCGCCGCGTCGTCGCTGATGGTCTGGCTGCTGCCGTCGGGCCAAGGCGAAGCTTTGGCGAACTGGCGGGAGGCCTGGTTTGCAGGTGCGTTTCTCGCTCTGCTCGGCACCGCCTGCGTGGCGCTGCTGCTGCCGGATGGGCCGACGGCGACGGCGAACGCTAGCGTGGCCGAGCCGCCGCTCGTCTGGACGCGGCCGTTTACGGCCTTGACGCTGACCTACGGCCTGTTCGGCTTCGGCTACGTCATCACGGCGACCTTTCTCGTCGCCATGGCACGTGCGGGTGCGGTGGATCACACGATCGAGTTTCTCTCCTGGCTCGTCACGGGCCTGAGTGCTGCGGCCTCCGTTGCCGCCTGGCGAAAGGCGGTGCCGCGTTTCGGCATCGTCGGCGTCTATCTCATCGGCCTCGTGGTGGAGGCGCTCGGCCTCATCCTCACCGTGGTTCTGCCGTTTCCGGCAGCACCTCTTGCCGGCGGCCTGCTGCTGGGCGCCACCTTCATCATGATCACGGCCTTCGGCCTGCAGATCGGCCGGGCCCTGGCGCCCGCCAGCCAGCGGCGCGCGCTCGCGGTCATGACCGCCGCCTTCGGCATCGGGCAGATCGTCGGACCGCTCGTCGCCGGCTGGCTTGCCGGCACCACCGGCAGCTTCACGCTGCCGACGCTCATCGCCAGCGGCGTCCTCATCCTCTGCGCGATCATCATCTTTGCCGAGCGCCGGGGTATCCGCATGGCATCGGGGCTTTGAGACGCTTACCCGGGATTAAAAAGCTGTAACCTTTCAAGGGCGTGATTGTGAAGCCTCTCCAATTGGCCTAGGTTCGCCGCCATGAACGCGGGCGGTTCGCCCGCCAGCCAGAAGGTTCCCGCCTTGTTTCATTCGTTCTTTCCCAAGCCGAAGTTGTTCTTCACATCCATGCTGGTGTGGACGCTTATCTGCATTCTTTTATGGTTCGGCTTCTTCGCCGACTGGAGCGCATCCATTGGCTTCGCCCCTGTTCCCCAAGATCAGCTGCCGATCGACCTGCGGTTCTTCCTGACCCCGGACAACCGTTTCTTTTATGCCTACTTCTTCGTCTGCACAGTGCTCTTTGGCGGTGTCTGGAACTACATAGCGCGCGATCATCCCTGGATTGACTGGTCGATTTGGGGCTCCGCACTGATAACGTTTTGCACCTATTTTGGAGTTCAAGTCAGCGTTGCGATCAATAACTGGCGCCGGCCGTTTGGGGACCTCCTGCAGGATGCGCTGACAGGCAAGCCCGGCGTCACTGTTTGGGACTTCTATTCGTTGCTGTTGATCTTTTGCCAAATTGTCTTTCTTAGCTTGTTCGTGTCAATCCTCACGGACTTCTTCGTCAGCCATTATGTCTTTCGTTGGCGGACGGCGATGAACAATTATTACATGTCACAGTGGGCGCGAGTTCGACACATCGAAGGCGCGTCGCAACGCGTCCAAGAAGACACAATGCGCTTCGCCAATATTCTCGAAGGGCTGGGAGTCAGCTTGATAAACGCGGTCATGACTCTGATCGTGTTCCTGCCCATTCTTCTTGCCCTATCCAGTTATGTCACAGAATTGCCGTTTATTGGACCGGTTTCGAATGCGCTTTTCTGGCTAGCTATCGGCTGGTCTGTGTTTGGCACGGTACTTTTCGCAATCGCGGGTATAAAATTACCAGGGTTGCATTTTCGCAATCAGCGTGTTGAAGCGGCTTATCGCAAAGAGCTTGTTTACGGTGAAGATCACGCCGACCGCGCGCAGCCAGCGACAGTAACAGAGCTTTTTGCAAACGTGCGCCGAAACTATTATCGAATGTACTGGCATTATCTATACTTCAATGTCGCAAGATATTCTTATAGTCTGGCGGATGTAAATTTTGTTACGTTTATGCTGGTCCCGACGCTTGTCGCGCACAAGATTACATTTGGTGTCTTCCAGCAGATCTCGACGGCTTTCGGGCAGGTGTCAAACTCGTTCCAGTATCTCGTCAATTCATGGACAACGATTATTGAGCTCTTGTCTATCCACAAGCGTCTGAAGGCATTCGAGGCAGCGATCGATGATCTGCCGCTGCCGGAGATCGACCAGCGTTATCTCCGGGGAGAAAACGAGGAAGAGGTCAATCCGGCGCAACCATAAAACGGCCTACCATTACCATCAAAAGGCGGAGGGATCCGCCTTTTTTCGTGCCTCGATCAGAGGCAGCGCCTGCGCATAGCTGACGCAGGCGACGTCCTGTTTCCGGCAGGTTTCCGCAAGGAATGCTTCCAGCGCGCGCCAGTAGGCACCACCGTTCATTTCCACGAAGTGGAAGCCGAGCTGCAAGGGGATGCGGTTGCCGTCGTACTGGGCGGTAAACGCATCGCGATAGGCCTTGAGCGTACGCTGCTCGAAGGTGGCGCTGTCCTTGCGGTTTTCCACGCCCATGGAGTGGCGGACGAAGAGGTTGTAATCCATACCGATGACGCGGCGGCCGGTCGGGCCTTCGGGGATCAGCGGCAGGCCGAAGCGCTGGATGCCGTCTTCCGGCGCCGGCCAGGCCGGTCCCTTCGTCACGAGGCTGGCGTCGTAGGAGAGGCCCGCCTTTCGTTCGGCCGGAACGAGGCCGGCGCTGGTCGAGAGGTACGGCGCGCGAAACCCCTTGATGCCGTCGATCATGCTGCGCCAGCCGTCCGGCTCTTCGGCGCCGATGCCGGCGGCCTTCCAGCCATTGTCGAGTGCCGCATCGAAGGCGGTGAATTCTGCACTCCAGTCCTTCTCGCTCCAGTCCTTGCCGTCGAAGTGGCCGCAGCCATGGCTACCGATGTCGTGGCCATCCTGATGGGCCTGCCAGATGTGGTGCACGCGCGTCGCGATCTCGTCCCGGCTCTGGGCATAGCCGACATTCGACGCCCCGACCTTGTGGCCGCTCGGCCGGTAGGACCGTCCGCCCTCGGCCCGCGTCATCAGGAAGGTGCAGGAGAGGAAATAGGTGAAATGCGCGCCGACCTTTGGTGCCATGGCAAGGCTTCGTTCCCAGAGGCGATTGTCGTGGGCGCCATCGAACGAGATTATGACGAGTTGCTGGAATGTCGATGGTGTCTTCGTGGACAGTGACGGGGGAGCGGTCTGCGCCGCGGTTTGCGCTGCCGGGCGCGGTGGGTCCGCCCGCACGACCGACGGCGCCAGCGTCATCGACGGCAGGAGGAGGAGGGCGGCCAAGGGGGCGGAGGATTTGTGCATGCGGAAACCTGACGTGATGCGCCCGCTGCGGACTGTGGCGATCTGAGCGCGATGTCGGCCCGCAGCAGAGAGATGTTGAACACGGCGCGACCGGAGGGAGACGATCGGCGCTCGCCCATGCGACAGGAATGCGGCGATCCTTTGAAGCCGTGACAGCCAAAGGCCATAGAATGCGGAAAAACCGACGGAAAGTGGCTTTCGAGGCGTGCGGAGCGGAGCATATCAGAAAAGCGTTGCAGATGCCCGGATTTGCTTCATAAATCTTTGTTAACCCTTTCGGGTGCCGTCTATGGGCGGCTGAAGCTGTTGGGCGACGGCGTGACAAAGTGATGGGGTGCAGCCATGGGACTACTGGTTCTCGGTATCGTCGTTCTCTTGGGCGTGCATCTGCTGCGGATCGTGGTGCCCGGCCTGCGCGCAACGCTCATCGCGCGGTTGGGCAAGCCGACCTTCATTGTGCTCTACGGGCTCGTCAGCCTTGCCGGTCTCTGTCTTGTCGTGGTGGGCTTCGGGCAGGCGCGGGCCGTCACCGGCCTGCTCTATGCGCCGCCGGTGTTCCTCAAGCATGTGGCGCTGCTGCTCATGTTGCCCGCCTTCATCTGTCTCGCCGCCGGGTTTCTCCCGGCCGGGCGGATTGCGGTGAAGACACGGCACCCGCAGGTGCTCGCCATCAAGATCTGGGCCCTGGCGCATCTGCTGGCCAATGGCGAGACGGCATCCGTGCTGCTGTTCGGCGCATTCCTTGCCTGGGGCGTCATCGCCAGAATTTCGCTGAAGCGGCGCGCAAGGGCGGGTGAGGATGTGCTGCCGGTCTTTCGCTCGCCGCGTTTCGACGTCATGGCGATCGCGCTCGGCCTTCTGGCTTATGTCCTTTTCGTGCTGAAGCTGCACGAGGTGCTGATCGGCGTGTCGCCGATCGCGCTGTCGTGAAACGCTTTCGAGGGGATTTATGAGGGCAGGGTGCTCACAATGGCGCGATTTCGCCTTGCCCCCTTACAATATGCGCGAAATAGGCTAGAAGCGCGGCTTTGACAGAAATGGCAGAGAAGGCCGGTCCGCCGGAACCCGAATGGCGCATCAGAACGACAGTTTCATCCGCGAGGTCAATGACGAGCTTCGCTCCGAGCAGGTCAAGGCGGTCTGGCTCCGCTTCGGCGGCATTCTTGCCATGCTCGCGATTCTCATCGTCATCGGCACGATCGGCAAGGTCGCCTACGACTATTGGCACGAGACCTCGGCTTCCGCATCGGGCGATGAATTTCTGGCAGCCCTGACGCTCGCCAAGGACAACAAGCCCGACGAGGCGCTCGCCGCCTTCGATAAGCTGGAAGCCGACGGTTATGGCGCCTATCCGGTTCTGGCGCAGATGCGCGCGGCGACGCTGAAGGCCCAGAAGGGCGATACGGCTGCTGCCGTCACGGCCTTTACCGAGATTTCGAAGAACGATGCGATCGTGCAGCCAATGCGGGATGCAGCGCGCCTCCGTGCTGCTTATCTGCTGGTCGATACCGGCACCTATGCGCAGGTGGCGGCGGAAGCCGAGCAGCTGGCGGTGGACGGCAACGGCCTGCGCAGCTCCGCCCGCGAAGCGCTGGGCCTCGCCGCCTTCAAGGCCGGCGACAAGGCCAAGGCGAAAGAGTGGTTCCAGCAGATCGTCGACGACAACCAGGCACCCCGCGGCCTTGCCAACCGGGCGCGCATGCTTCTGGACGTCATGGCGTCCACGCAGTGACATGAACCCCGTGACGCTGCCCCTCGCGGGGCGGCTTGCGGGATGAACCGAGAGGTCGCAACGCCCAGTGCCCGTCATGACGACGGGCGGCGCTACGGCCGGTACAGCGGCGTGAACGCCGCGACAGGATTTTTGAGATGAACTTCACCGTCGCCATCGTCGGCCGCCCCAATGTCGGCAAGTCCACGCTCTTCAACCGCCTTGTCGGCAAGAAGCTGGCGCTGGTCGATGACACCCCGGGCGTGACGCGCGACCGGCGGCCGGGCGATGCGAAGCTCGTCGATCTCCGCTTTACGATCATCGACACGGCCGGCCTCGAGCAGTCCGGTCCCGAGACCCTGCAGGGCCGCATGTGGGCGCAGACGGAGGCCGCGATCGACGAGGCAGACCTGACGCTGT
Organism: Ferranicluibacter rubi; assembly: GCF_011603255.1. GTDB lineage: Bacteria > Pseudomonadota > Alphaproteobacteria > Rhizobiales > Rhizobiaceae > Ferranicluibacter > Ferranicluibacter rubi. The sequence goes on from NZ_JAANCM010000005.1 coordinate 42,240, forward strand.
TCGTGGTCGATGCCAAGGCAGGCCTGACGCCCGCCGACCAGACGCTGGCCGACCTCTTGCGCCGGCGCGGCAAGCCGGTCGTGCTGGTCGCCAACAAGTCGGAAGCCAAGGGCTCCGACGGCGGCTTCTACGATGCCTTCACGCTCGGCCTCGGCGATCCCTGCCCGATTTCAGCCGAGCATGGCCAGGGCATGATCGACCTGCGTGATGCCATCGTTGAGGCGATCGGCGAGGAGCGGGCCTTTCCGCCCGTCGTGGACGAAGCCGAGACGAACATCGACCTGCGCAAGATTGCGGATGAAGGCGACGATGACGAAGAGCCGGCCTATGACGAGACCAAGCCGCTCCGCGTCGCCATCATCGGGCGGCCGAATGCGGGCAAGTCGACGCTGATCAACCGCTTTCTCGGCGAGGATCGCCTTCTGACCGGTCCGGAAGCCGGCATCACGCGCGATTCCATCTCGGTGGAATGGGACTGGCGCGGCCGCACGATCAAGATGTTCGACACGGCCGGCATGCGCAAGAAGGCGCGTGTACAGGAGAAGCTGGAAAAGCTCTCGGTCGCCGACAGCCTGCGCTCGATCCGCTTTGCCGAATCCGTTGTCATCGTCTTCGACGCCACCATTCCGTTCGAAAAGCAGGACCTGCAGCTGGTCGATCTGGTCATCCGCGAGGGCCGCGCGGCCGTTCTTGCCTTCAACAAATGGGACCTCGTCGAGGATCCGCAGGCGCTGCTTGCCGAGCTGCGCGAGAAGACCGAGCGGCTGCTGCCGCAGGCCCGCGGCATCCGGGCCGTGCCGATGTCCGGACAGACCGGGTACGGGCTCGATAAGCTGATGCAGTCGATCATCGACACGGACAAGGTCTGGAACCGCCGTATCTCGACGGCGCGGCTCAACAAATGGCTCGATGCCCAACAGACCCAGCATCCGCCACCGGCCGTCTCCGGCCGTCGCCTCAAGCTGAAATATATGACGCAGGTCAAGGCCCGCCCGCCGGGCTTCATGATCTCCTGCACGCGGCCGGACTCGGTGCCCGAGAGCTATATCCGCTACCTGACCAACGGCCTGCGCGCCGACTTCGAGCTGCCGGGCGTGCCGATCCGTATTCACCTCAGGGCGTCCGAGAACCCGTTCGAAGGCAAGAAGCGCCGCTGAAGGTCGCTCCATCGGGACGTCGCCTTACAGGCGTTCCGATGCGGACCTCTTCGATAGTGTCGTCCGGTACCGTTATTTCGCGAGTCTATCCCGATATTTAGCCTCAGCGGTTCGCGTGACGTTTCACGCGAACGAGATGGCGTTCGTTACACAAGCGGATATCACGCCTGCGGCAGATGCTCGATGGGTACGAGCGCGCCGTGATGGGCAATGACGGCGGCGGCGACGCGGGCGGCGAAGGCTGCGGCTTCGGCAGGGGCAACGCCTGCCAGAACTTTCGCCAGAAACGCACCGTTGAAGCTGTCGCCGGCGCTGGTCGTGTCGACAACGGCCTCCACCTTCGGCGGCGATATGCGCGCGACGTCGCTTCCTTCGGCGGAGAGAAGGGCATCTCCGCCGCCATTCTTGACGAGGACCATGTCCGCGCCCCACTGCCGGTAGCGGGCGATCGTCGCCTCGGGGTCGGCATCGCCGAAATGCACCTGCTCGTCATCGAAGCTCGGCAGAAGGACGGTCGAGGTGCGGGCACCGGCCTCGACGACGGCGCGCAGGGTCGCCGCGTCTTCCCACAGCCGGGGCCGGATATTGGGGTCGAAGACGACGCGCTTTCCCACAGCCTTTGCGCGCCGTAGTTCCAGGATCAAGGTTTCGCGCGCTTCAGGCGAGAGGATGGCCAGCGTGATGCCGGAGAAGACGATGGTGTCGGCCTTCTCGATGGCGCTGCGCAGATGCGCGGCATCGTCGGCGAGCTTTCGCGCGGCAGATGCCGAGCGCCAGTAGGAAAAGCTGCGCTCGCCATCCTGTAGGTGGATCATGTACAGGCCGGGGGCGGCACCGTCGATCTGCCGGATGTCCTCGGTGAGGATGGCCTTGGCCTCGATGAAGGCGAGCATCTCCTGCGACAGGAGATCGGTGCCGACGGCGCTGAGATAGGCGACGTCGATATCGGCGGGGAGGTAGGTCCGGACATAATAGGCGGCGTTCAAAGTGTCGCCGGCAAAGCCCTTGCGCAGCAGCCCGCTGCCGGCATCGCCGAGTTCCACCATGCATTCGCCGATCGCCAGAAGCCGTGCCATCGCTGTTCTCCTCTTTGCTTTTGCCGGATAAAGCCTGCAGGCGGGGATGGCAAGGCGACTTGTCTCATTCTCGCCCGCTAATTCATGGGCCGTTCCCGCGGTTGTCTCCGAAAGCACAACTCCCGTCATTGCGTCGTCGATTGCCCAACGTTAGAACATCGGTCGTCCCCATCATTCAGAAGGAATCGTCCATGGCCTCTTCCTCGAAGACCAACCCGGACTGGTGGCGTGGCGCGGTGATCTATCAGGTTTATCCGCGTTCGTTCCAGGATACGAACGGAGACGGGATCGGGGATCTGCCGGGCATCACCGCGCGGCTGCCGCACATTGCGAACCTCGGCGTCGATGCCATCTGGCTCTCGCCCTTCTTCACCTCGCCCATGGCCGACATGGGTTACGACGTGTCGGATTATTGCGATGTCGATCCGATGTTCGGAACACTGGCCGATTTCGACACGATGCTCGCGGAGGCGCATCGCCTCAGCCTCAAGATCATCATCGATCAGGTGATCTCGCACACGTCCGACCAACATCCCTGGTTCAAGGAGAGCCGGGAGAGCCGCAACAATGCGCGTGCAGACTGGTATGTCTGGGCGGATGCGAAACCCGATGGCACGGCGCCGAACAACTGGCTGTCGATCTTCGGCGGCCCCGCCTGGGAATGGGACGGCGTGCGCCGGCAATACTACCTGCATAATTTCCTCGGCTCGCAGCCGGACCTGAACTTCCACAATCCAGATGTACAGGAGGCCGTGCTCGACACGGTTCGTTTCTGGCTGGAGCGCGGCGTGGACGGCTTCCGGCTCGATACGGTCAACTACTACTTCCATGACAAGGAGCTGCGGGACAACCCGCCGCTCGGGCTCGGCGACGACGGGCCGGGGCTCGATGCGCCCGACGTCAATCCCTATGGCATGCAGAGCCATCTTTACGACAAGACGCAGCCTGAGAATATCGGCTTCCTCAAGCGCTTCCGGGCGCTGCTGGAAGAGTATGACGACCGCACGGCTGTCGGCGAAGTCGGCGATGGCGGACGGTCGCTGAAGACGCTGGCAGCCTATGTCAGCGGCGGCGACAAGCTGCATATGTGCTATACGTTCGATCTCTTGGGACCCGACTTCACGGCAAGCCATATCAAGCATTGCGTCTCGTCGTTTCAGGAATCGGTGACGGACGGCTGGGTCTGCTGGGCCTTTTCCAACCACGACGTTCAGCGGCACGTCTCGCGTTTCATCCAGAACGAGAGCGAGCGGGAGCGGATCGGCAAGCTGGCGATCTCCGTGCTTGCGACGTTGCGCGGCTCCATCTGCCTCTATCAGGGGGAGGAGTTGGCCCTGCCGGAAGCCCAACTCGAACTGCACGAGCTGCGAGATCCCTACGGCATCCGCTTCTGGCCGGCCTTCAAGGGCCGCGACGGATGCCGCACGCCGATGCCGTGGGAAAGTGCCGGCCAGAGCGGTGGCTTCTCCACCGGGCAACCCTGGCTGCCGGTGCCGGACGTCCACAAGGCCATCGCCGTCGATGTGCAGGATGCTGACCCGGGCTCGGTGCTCGCGCACTACCGCGCGACGCTCGCCTTCCGCAAGGCGCATGCCGAACTCTTCGATGGCGGGATGACCTTTCTCGATACCAACCAGGACATCTTGATTTTCACCCGCGAGAAGGCCGGCGACAAACTTCTCTTCGTCTTCAACCTGCGCCGGGGTCCGCAAACCGTGACGCTGCCGAAGGGCATGACCATCGCCGAGACGCTGCCTTTGCCGGGATTTGACACGGCGCGGGTTGAGAACGGCGAGATCGTGCTGGAGGCGCTGGATGCCTTTTGCGGGCGGGTGTCAGGCTAGAAGCTTGTCATAATCGGCATGCGAGCCGATCCAGAACCAGACAAGGTCTTCGCCGTTTCTAACGGCGAGGGCCCGCCAGGATGATCCGACCCGAACGGACCAGAAGCGGCCCACCTGCTTCAGATGGAGGGAGGGGTGGAAAGGATCACCCTTCAGGATATCGAAATTGCGATCCGCAACCGTTCTCACATGCCCGGGAAGTGCGTCGTAGCATTTCCAGAACGCGGCGGTTGCATATGATGCTTCAAAGGCGTCGTGCTCGTCCCGCGGAAAGCTCGGATAGGGCGGCATCTGCCAGCGCATCAAGCTTTCCGGATGTTGCATCCGTTTCGAAACGCTCGTCCCAGCGCTTTGCCTGTAGGTCTTCGAACCAGCGTGTGAACTCCGCGAGGTCTTCGGCGGATAGCTCGGTTACCGATTTTTCGATATGTTCGAGGCGGCTCATCACGGTCTCCGATTTTGCGCGAAGATTAGAACACGCGCCTGTTTCTGCCAAGATCGTCCTTTACCCGATCAGAACGAACCGATCCACATCCACCAGCCCTTTATCCGAGATCTTCAGATGCGGGATCACGGGCAGGGGCAGGAAAGCGAGTTGCAGGAAGGGTTCCTGCAACTTGGCGCCCAGAGCGAAGGCGGCCTGACGCAGGTGGTGGAGGGTGTCGCGGACGCTCTCATAGGGCTCGAGGCTCATCAGGCCTGCGACGGGGAGAGCGATTTCGCCGGTCACGACGCCGTCTTCGACCACGACGAAACCGCCCTTGATCTCGCCAAGCCGATTGGCGGCGAGTGCCATGTCGTCGGGATCGACGCCGACGACGCAGATATTGTGGCTGTCGTGCCCGACCGTCGAGGCGATGGCACCCTTCTTGAGACCGAAGCCCTGGACGAAGCCGTTGGCGTGGTTGCCGTTGACGCCGTGGCGCTCGATGACGGCGACCTTGATGATATCGTGTCCCAGATCGACGCCCGTCTGGTTGCCGTCCGCCGGCAGTTGGAAACGACGATGCTCGGTGATGATCTTGCCCGGGAGAACGCCGATGACGGACGTCTCGCCCTCCGTATAGGGAACGGCGAAGGCGGCGGCGTGGATGTGGCCCGCCTTGACGCTGTCGAGGCCGACGGGTGCGACAGGGCGACGGGTGGCAAAGAGGGCATCGGTCACGTGGCGGCCGCCAGCGAAGACCATCTGCGCCTTGCAGCTTGCAAGGCTATCCACCACCACGAGATCGGCCCGCCAGCCGGGGGCCACCAGCCCGCGATCCCTCAGGCCGAAGGCGCGAGCGGCGGAGATGGAGGCGGCGCGATAGACGACGAGCGGGTCCACGCCGTGGGCGATGGCTTCGCGGATCATGTAGTCGAGGTGCCCCTCTTCAGCGATATCGAGCGGGTTGCGATCGTCGGTACAGAGCGCGAGAAAGGGCGAGAGCCGCTCGGTCAGGATCGGCATCAGGGCGTGGAGGTCTTTGGACACGGAGCCCTCGCGCACGAGGATGTGCATGCCCTTGCGGATCTTCTCCAGCGCTTCGTCCGCCGTCGTGCATTCATGATCGGTGCGGATGCCGGCTGCCAGATATCCGTTGAGGTCGAGACCCCGCAGCAGCGGGGCATGGCCGTCGATATGGCCGTCCTGGAAGGCTTCGAGCTTGGCGAGGCAGATGGGATCCTTGTGGATGACGCCCGGAAAGTTCATGAACTCGGCAAGGCCGATCACCTTCTCATGGTTCCGATAGGGCAGCAGTGCCTCGATTGGCAGGTTGGCGCCTGATGTCTCCAGATGCGTCGCCGGCACGCAGCTCGACAGCTGCACGCGGATATCCATGATGGTCTCGCGGGCGCTGTCGAGGAAGAACTCGATGCCTTCGGTGCCGAGCACGTTGGCGATTTCGTGCGGGTCGCAGATGGCGGTCGTGACGCCGTAGGGCAGCACGCAGCGGTCGAACTCGTGCGGTGTGACCAGCGAGGATTCGATGTGCAAATGCGTATCGATGAAGCCGGGCACGACGATGCGGCCGGAAATGTCGATCTCCTCCACGCCCTGATAGCTGCCGCAGGTGCCGACGATACGGTCGCCGCAGAGGGCGATGTCGGATTCGATGCATTCGCCGGTGACGAGATCGAAGAAGCGGCCATTCTTGAGGACGATGTCGGCAGCGACGCGGCCCGTGCCCTGGTCGATACGGTCGGAGAGGGAGGCGGACATGGGAGCTCCGATTCTGGCGGCGATAAGCGGCATGATGGGTTGGCGATGTCTGGTGCGGTGCACCAAGGCCCATCATAGAGGGCGCAGCCGGCAGGGGAAGGGTGGCGTGCGAATTGTCGTGTCGCCGGTGCTCTGGAAAGGTACGCGTGGCTGTCAGATGTAGAGCGCGGCCATCTTGCGCCAGGACTGGCCGCGATGAGCACGGCCGTCCCAGATGTGGAGCTGGTGGCCGACGCCCTTTTCGCTCAGCAACTGGCTCAGATGCCGGTTGTTATCGAGGAAAGGGTCGGCATTGCCGATGGTGAGTACGATGTCGACGGACTTCAAGCGGTCGAGCCGCCAGTCTTGCGACAGGCCCGGCAGAAAATGCGTCGGCGTGTGGAAATAGACCTCATCGTCGTAATGGCCATCGAGCAGGTTTGTGAAGCTCTCGATCTCCAGCGTCAGGTCGTAGCGGCCGGAAAAGGCGACGAGCTTGGAAAAGAGATGCGGGTGGCGGAAGACGAGGCTGGCCGCCTGGTAGGCACCGAGGCTGCAGCCCTGCACGATGGTGGCGCCGTACGGATTCTTGTGCGCCATGAGCGGCAGCACTTCGTTGAGGACGTATTCCTCCAGCGCCCTGTGGCGGCGGATGCGGGCGGCGGGATGGAGGCTGCGGTCGTAGAAGGTCTCCCGCGCGAGACCCTCGATGCAGAAGAGCTGGAGATGACCGGCGCGGACCTTATCCGCCAGCGCATCGACGAGGCCGAGCGTCTCGTATTCCCAGAACCGACCTTCACGCGTCGGAAACATCAGCACCTTCGCGCCCGCATGCCCGAACACCAGCAACTCCATGTCACGATGGAGCCGTGGACTGTACCAGCGCAGATATTCGCGATTCATGGTGTCCCGAAGAGGTTCCCGACTTTTGCCATCAGCGCAGAGGACTGCGCCGCCTGACCAGGATAATCGAAATGCCCGGCATCCAGGATGAAGATTTCGTTACAATCCTTGATCGGTAGCGCATTGGCAACGGAGAACTGGCAGGGCGGAGCGACCGCGGGATCGAAACGTGCGACGGCGCAGAGGAGGGGTACGGTGATGCGGGTGGCGGCGCTTGCCGCATCGAAGAGCCGCAGCGTCTGCTGCACCTCCGGGTGCGTGCGGCCATAGGCCTGCACGGCGCGGGCGCTGCCGATGGTGGGCAGCGTGAGCCAGAGCGGCCGGTTTCCGAAGGTGGGAACGACGAGGTGGCCCCGATCGATCCGGTCGTCATGGGGTATGGCCAATGCGCCGATACCGCCGCCGAGGCTGATGCCGCTGTAGCCGACACGGCCTTTCGTGCCGGGAAAGAGCGTGTTCAGCACGGTTACGGCGACCCAGACGTCTTCGACGCAGCCGCCGATGATGTAGCGGTCCGGCTTGTCGATATCGTGCAGGACGTGCCAGGCAGGATCGGGCGAGATCGGCGCGCGCGAACTGCGGGAAAGGCCGCGGAAGCAGGGAAAGAGGATCGCAGTGTCTTCGACCGGCAGGTCGAGATCGGGCTGATCGCGTCCGCCATAGCCGTGGCCGACGACGAGGCCGCGGCGCACGTTTCCGTGTTGGGGGACGAGAAGCCAGCCGCCGATGCGGAAGCCGTCCGTCGAGGTGTAGGAGAGATCGTGGATGGTCCACCTTGGATGCCGCGTTGCCGAGCGCGTAAGGCTCGGGCTTGGGTCTCTGGCAAGCGCCTTGCGGTAGCGCGCCTGCCAGAAGGCGTCGAACCCCTCCACCTCCGGCGGCGGCCGGATCGCACGGAGTTCCTTGAGCCCGAGGCCGTAGGTGGGGTCGAAGTCATAGGGGTGGCGCTTGGGTATGCTCATAGTCGGCGAGGCTCATGCTCACGAGAGAGGGTGGCCCGACGCGGAGCGCGGGAAGGCCTCCAGCGTCCCGCAGCAGCTCTCTGCTACGGGATGATGATGAAGGTCGCTCAGATGCCGCTTTCGAGCACCTGCCGGATGCCGGCAACGAGCTCGTCGATCTGGGCTTCGGTTATGATCAGCGGCGGGGACAAGGCAATCGTGTCGCCGGTTGTGCGGATCAACAGGCCATTCTCATAGGCTTTGAGGAAGGCCGAGAAGGCGCGCTTCGTCGGCTCGCCGGCAATCGGCGCGAGTTCGATGGCGCCGATGAGGCCGATATTGCGGATGTCGATGACATGCGGGCAGTCGCGGAGCGAGTGCAGGGCATTTTCCCAATAGGGTGCGAGCGTGGCTGCGCGGGTCAGAAGGCCTTCGTCACGGTAGGTGTCGAGCGTGGCGATAGCGGCGGCCGAGGCGATCGGGTTGCCGGAATAGGTGTAGCCATGGAAGAACTCGATCATGTGCTCCGGCCCCTGCATGAACGCGTCATGGATCTCGGACGTCACGAAAACCGCGCCCATGGGGACGACGCCGTTCGTTAGGCCCTTCGCCGTCACGATCATGTCCGGCATGACGTCGAAATACTGTGCCGCGAAGGGCGTGCCGAGACGACCGTAGCCGGTGATGACTTCGTCGAAGATCAGCAGGATGCCGTGCTTGGTGCAGATCTCGCGCAGCTTCTGCAGGTAGCCCTTCGGCGGAATGAGCACGCCGGTCGACCCCGCCACGGGCTCCACGATGACGGCGGCAATGGTCGAGGCATCGTGCAGGGTGACGATGCGTTCGAGTTCCGTGGCGATATCGCCGCCATGCTCGGGCTCGCCCTTGGTGAAGGCGTTCTTGTCCGGCATATGCGTGTGCGGCATGTGATCGACGCCGCTCAGCAGCGTGCCGAACATCTTGCGGTTCGAGACGATACCGCCGACGGAGATGCCGCCGAAATTAACGCCGTGATAGCCGCGCTCGCGGCCGATCAGGCGCGAACGGGCGCCGTCGCCCTTCACCCGGTGGTAGGCCAGCGCGACCTTGAGAGCGGTATCGACTGATTCCGAGCCGGAGTTCGTGTAGAGCACATGGTTGAAGCCCTCGGGCGCAATGTCCACGAGGCGGTTGGCAAGCTCGAACGCCTTGGGGTGGCCGAGCTGGAAGGCAGGGGCGTAATCAAGCTCGCCCGCCTGTTGGCAGATGGCCTCGGTGATCAGCGGGCGGCAGTGCCCGGCATTGACGCACCACAGTCCGGCCGTGCCGTCGAGAACGGTGCGCCCGTCATGCGTCTTGTAGTGCATGTCCTTCGCCGAGACGAACATGCGCGGTTCCTTCTTGAACTGCCGGTTCGACGTGAAGGGCATCCAGAAGGCGCGCAGGTCGTTGGGAGTGGCGTTCAGGCGGTTCGACATGACGGTCTCCATGGCCAAGACGGCCATTTGGCGTTTGAGCTGTTCGGCGAATTTTATCCGATGGTCAAACTATCAGCGGGACTGAGGGCGTCAAGATATGCCGCATGCGTTGTCCTCCCGGGGGCAAGCATCACGAGAATGATTTAGGTAAGTGACGAATAACATTGAAGATGGTTGTGAAAAGAAAAAAGCCAGGAACCTCCCTGATTCCTGGCTTTCGTCACGCAGAATTTGCCCGTCCCGGCAAAGATCGGGTTGAGGGTCATGCGTTGATATCTGCCCGCTTCGCGCCGCCGTACATCTCGACTTTCGCCGATACCAGCGGCTTTCACGCAATGTTACGCAGAGCGGCGACGCGGCTGTGCTTCTTCCTTCGCGTCTGCTGCGCCGTAGATTTCGGACAGCATCGAGAGGACCTTCAAAACGGACTCGGACGAAGACGAGTAGTAGATCGTCTGGGCGTCGCGGCGTGTCGTCACCAGGCTCTGGGCCCGAAGCTTCGACAGGTGTTGCGAAAGCGCAGACTGACTAAGGCCGACCTGAGCAGCAAGCGCTCCGACAGCCATTTCGCCCTTGACCAGTTCGTTCAGGATCAGCAGCCGCTTCGGGTTGGCCATAGCCGAAAGAAAATCCGCAGCGACCTCGGCTTTTTCATGCTGGTGGGGAGGAATTGTTTCCATGCCATACTCCATGCGACGTCTTGGCCCCACCCATTTGGTGCGGCTAGAATGAGACAATTAGGCATGACGCATAAAGGGAACAACAGGCCTATGCGAGATTTAGGGGTACTTCCGGGGAGTTAACGGTAAAGTTTGACGAACATTGCACGGAGATCTGCGGTGTTTTCAACCTGCCGGGGAAAGACCACCCGACGGAATGCGTCTCCGAACGCAAGATCGATTCCTTCGGCATCAATGCCGGTCACTTGCCAGCCTGGAGTAACCGGCTCGGGATCGTCCACAATCCTATATGTGACAGCATCTGCGTTGCTTTCGAGTTCGTCAAGAAGAACGCGTTCTGCTGTTGCGATTTCTTCCAGCGCAGGCGACGCGATCAAAAGGTCATTTCCTCCCAACGCGTAAGCCCGGCCGAAGCCCGCATTGAAGCTTGCGCGGAGAGGTGCGAGCCGGAAAAACAGGAAATCGGGGAAATCGATATAAAGCTGCGTCTTGGGATGACGCCGCAGGAAGCGCGACCGCAAGCGCGGGTGGCGCGGGTCCGTCTGCGTCACGGGTTCCACCTCGCACTGCACGGTGATTCTCGGATGCGCGAGCGGATCACCCTTGCCCGTGCGTCCGGCAAGCAGCGAGCACCTGGCATCGGCGAGCAGCGCCTGCGTATGGGTTGCCAGCCGCGAGGCCAAGATGACCGGCGTGCCGTCGATGTCGAAGCCGAGGAGCACGCGGCTGACGAAGGGGAAGCCATCGCTGGCCGGTTCGAGGACGGCGATGGCCGCGCTGCGTTGTTCACGCAGGACGAGGCGGGCGAGCTTTCGCGCCGCATCGTCCGTTTCGCGCAACACGTGTGGTTTGTCTGTCATCTCGGGGCTCCCTGATGCTTCGTCGTTCGCGGTACGAGTCCGCGAACGATTCGGCTGTGGAGCCTACGGAGCGAAGCTGTCTTGTGAAGCCGCTTTGGCTGGACGCGTGCTCGATACGTGCTTGGGGGCCTCAGGGGCGGGTTCGATGCCGCGTCAGGCCCTCGATCACGTCTTGGGCGTCGATGGTTCCGATGACGGCGCCGTTTTCGACAACGCCGATCGCGCCCGGCTGGCGGGTCATGGCATCGAGAATGTCGATCAGCGGCGTGTCGGGCGCCGCCGTGGCGCTGACGCCGCCGGGTGCGGGGCGCTGTGCCAGGCCGCGCTGCATGACATCGGTTGCGGTCAGCATGGTGATCGGGTTCATGTGCTGGACGAAATCGGCGACATACTGGTTGGCCGGGTTCTTGACGATTTCCTGCGGCGTGCCGCACTGGATGATGCGTCCGCCTTCCATGATGGCGATGCGGTTGCCGATGCGGAAGGCTTCGTCCAGATCGTGACTGACGAAGAGGATGGTCTTCTTCAAGCGGCGCTGGAATTCGAGAAGCTCGTCCTGCAGGCGCGTGCGGATGAGCGGGTCGAGCGCGGAAAAGGGCTCGTCCATCAGGAGGATCGGCGCGCCGGTGGCAAAGGCTCGGGCAAGGCCGACGCGCTGCTGCATGCCGCCGGAGAGCTCCTGCACCTTGCGGCCGGCCCACTGCGTGAGGTTCACTAGTTCCAGCTGTTCGCCAACGCGCCGCCGGCGCTCGGCATCGGGCACGCCGGCCAGTTCCAGGCCGAAGCCGACATTGTCCTCGACCGTGCGCCAGGGCAGGAGCGCGAACTGCTGGAACACCATGGAGACGGTGTGCATGCGGAAGTCGCGCAAGGCCTTGGATGTCGCGCGGTAAGGGTCGATCGTGCCGGTGCCCGTCTTCACGCTGACATTGCCGCGCACGACGGGCGCGAGGCCGTTTACGGCTCGCAGCAGCGTCGATTTGCCGGAGCCCGACAGCCCCATCAGCACGAGGATTTCGCCTTCGCGCACGGTGAGCGATGCACCGGCCACGCCGAGGACGAGACCTGTGGCTTCGCCGATCTCGTCGCGGGTCTTGCCGGTATCGACCATCTGCAAGGCCCGTTCGGGGCGTTCGCCGAAGACGATATCGACGTTTTCGAAGATCACGGCATCGCTCATGCGCCTTCTCCTTCATCCGAGGAGCGGAAGAGGCGATCGAGAATGATCGCCAGAATGACGATACAGAGACCGGCTTCGAAGCCCTTGGCGACGTTGACGGTGTTCAGCGCCCGCAGCACGGGAACGCCGAGCCCGTTGGCGCCGACGAGGGCCGAGATGACCACCATGGACAGCGACAGCATGATCGTCTGGGTGAGGCCTGCCATGATCTGCGGCGTGGCGAAGGGCAGCTCGATCTTGCGCAGCACCTGCGACGGCGTGGCGCCGAAGGACACGGCCGCCTCTGTCAGCGAGGGTGGCGTCGAGATGATACCGAGCCGGGTCAAGCGGATGGGTGCGGGAATCGCGAAGATCACAGTGGCGATCAGGCCGGGGACCATGCCGAGGCCGAAGAGGATCAGCGCGGGAATGAGATAGACGAAGGTCGGGATGGTCTGCATCAGGTCGAGCACGGGGCGCATGAAGGCGTAGACCCAGGCGCGCCGCGCGGCGGCGATGCCCAAGGGAATGCCGATGGCCATGGAGACGACGCTTGCCGCCAGCACGAGGGCCAGCGTTTCCGTCGTTTCCTTCCAGTAACCCTGGTTGATGATGAGGAGCAGGCCGAGGCCGGTGAAGAGCGTGACGCCGATGGACCGGCGCAGCAACCAGGCCAGCACGGTGACGAGACCGACGACGACGAGGGGATGGGGGTACTGCAGAACGAAGAGAATGGCGGTGACGACGCCCGACAGGAAGCTGGAGAGCTGGTCGAAGAACAGGCTGAAATTGGTCGTCAACCAGTCGACGAAGGCCTTCGCGCCCTGGCCGATAGGAACGCGGTGTCCTGTCAGAAAATCCATGCGGGATCCTCTCCTGAAAGAGTGACGGATGATACGACATCGATCGCTGTGACATCATGGACCGCGCAGGCGCAGATCGCAAAGGTCGGACCGAAGAAAGACGGATCTGAGGAAAATAGGGCTTGGATAAGCCCGGATGCCAGTGCGGAAAAGGCGGGGTTTCCCCCGCCTTCATGTCTGGATCAGAGGCCGAGCGCCGCCTTGACGGCCGGCAGGCCATCCTTGCCGTCCAGCGTCGTGACGCCGGCAAGCCAGGGTTCGATGGCGGTCGGGTTGGCCTTCAGCCATTCCTTTGCTGCCGTCTCGGGTTCCTCGCTGTCGTTCAGGATCTTGCCCATGATATGGTTTTCCATATCGAGGGTGAACTTCACGTTGGAGATCAGCTTGCCGATATTCGGGCATTCCGAGACGTAGCCGGCGCGCGTGTTGGTGTAGACGGTCGCACCGCCGAAGTTCGGGCCGAAGGTGGAGTCGCCGCCCGTGAGGTAGGTCATCTCGAAGGTCGAGTTCATCGGGTGCGGGGCCCAGCCGAGCCAGACGACCGGCTTGTCGTCCTTCTGGGCGCGTGCGACCTGCGACAGCATGCCCTGTTCGGAGCTTTCGACGATCTCGAGACCGCCCATGCCCATCTCGTTCTTCTCGATCAGCGTCATGACGAGGCGATTGCCGTCATTTCCCGGCTCGATGCCGTAGATCTTACCGCCCAGTTCGTCCTTGTGCTTCCCGATGTCGGAGAAGTCCTTGATGCCGAGAGCGGCACCCTTGGCATTGGTGGCGAGCGTGTATTTCGCGCCTTCGAGGTTCGCGCCGAGCGATTCGACCGTTTTGTCGTCGAGATAGGGCTTCACGTCCTTTTCCTGGGCCGGCATCCAGTTGCCGAGGAAGACGTCGATGTCCTTGTTCTTCAGCGACTGGTAGGTGACGGGAACCGAGAGCACCTTGATGTCGGGCGTGTAGCCGAGGCCTTCGACAACAGCCGCAACCGTTGCGGTCGTGGCCGTGATGTCCGTCCAGCCGACATCGGAGAAGCGGACGGTGGCACAGCTTGCCGGGTCGGCGGCGAAGGCGGTTCCGGCGCTCAGCGCGCTCAAAGAAACGGCGGCGGACAGCGTGAGCAGGCGGGCGAAACTTCTGGTCATTGGTTTTTTGTTCCCCTGTTATGACGTCAGAAAGAGTATCGGATCCTCGGCATGTCCAGATCCGACGGTCAGGTCAGTGTATTGCGCTTGCGAACTCACACGGCCCGTAATGCGACAGCAGGTGTCGCAATGGCGCATTCCATGATCACGATCGAATTTAGTGGACCGTCGATCCGGAGTGCGATGTCGGACCGGCGCGAGGACGGTCGAGCGTTCACGATCGTGAACATAGGGCATCGATTTACCGAGGCATAGGTGCAAGCGCGAGAATGACCGAAGCCGACCGTCCGAACACGGCTCTGGCCAAATGGCGTTTGGTCAGGCATGAAGCCGCCGGCCGGGGCGCCATGCTCAGCTCCATCCCGCGGTGCGCTTGAAAACCCGAAAGGATCGTCGGCATGGCCAAGCTCTATTTTCACTACGCCACGATGAACGCCGGCAAATCGACCCTGCTGCTGCAATCCTCCTACAATTACGAAGAGCGCGGCATGCGCACGGTGGTGCTGATCGCTGCCTTCGACGACCGTGCGGGCGAGGGGCGCGTTTCCTCGCGCATCGGCCTGTCGTCGGACGCGATCGCGTTCCGCGTGACGGACGACCTCTATGCGCTGGTCAAGGATGCGATCTCGCAGACGGATGCCGCTTGCGTGTTCGTGGACGAGGCGCAGTTTCTGAGCGAGGTGCAGGTGTGGCAGCTTGCCCGGGTGGCCGACCGGCTCGGCGTTCCGGTCATGGCCTATGGTCTGCGCACCGATTTCCGTGGACAGCTGTTTCCCGGATCGGCGGCGCTTCTGGCGATCGCGGACGAACTGCGCGAGGTGCGGACCATCTGCCATTGCGGCCGCAAGGCGACCATGGTGGTGCGCCTCGACGGGCAGGGGCGTGTGATGCATGAGGGCGCGCAGGTCGAGATCGGCGGCAACGAGAAATATGTGTCCTACTGCCGCCGGCACTGGGACGACCGGATGCATGAGGCATAAGCTGTGTTTCCACCTTATCTAAGGGAGCGCGACATGCGCATCGGTCTCTGTCTTCTGATCTCCTTCATTGCAGCCACAGGTGCGGCGCGCGCCGGAGATGCCCCAACTGGAGATGCAGGAGCGGGCGAACGGGTGTTTCGCAAATGCGGCGCCTGCCACACGGCGACAGGGCCGGAGAACCGCGTCGGCCCGAGCCTGCAAGGCGTCGTCGGCCGGCCCGTCGCGCATGTCGCGAGCTATGGCTATTCGGATGCGATGACGGCGTTCGCCAGCGACGGCAAGGTGTGGGACGAGGCGAGGCTTTCGGCCTATCTGCTGGCGCCGCGCGCCATGGTTCCCGGTACGCGCATGAGCTTTGCCGGCCTGAAAACCGACAAGGATATCGCCGACGTGATCGCCTATCTGAAGAGCACGTCTGTGCAATAAAGCGCGAGGCGGGATGAAGCCGGTTGTGGCGGGTGGCGGCTATGCCTATGTCAGGCTGGGCAGCAAGCATCATGTCCCAAGTCCTGTGTCACCAGCCCCATCCCACAAGGAACACGCCTCCATGTTCGAACCGGTCGTCGCGTTCTTCCAGCGCCTTTTTTCAGCCATCGGCCGGGGGCTGGGCGTTGCCATCTCCTGGCTGCTGTTTCCCTTCGTCAAGTTTGCCGGCTGGTTTCGGGCAAGCGGCGGCTGGATCATCAAGGGGCCGGTGGCCGCCGTCGTCATCCTGTTCGTCGGTCTCTATGGCTATTTTCTCTATACCACGCAGGCCTGGACGAACTTCGATCCCGACTACGTCAACCGTTACAATTTCGCGGCACGCAAGACGGATGCCGGCCTGCCGGTGAAGTTTGCGCCGGGTGCCGCAGCGCCTGCGACGGCGACCTGCGAGCGCTCGGCGATCGTCGATGTCGCCTCCGATCTCATCGACTTCAATGTCGATGAGAATGCCTGGATCTCCTCCATGCTGCTCTACAAGGCCGGCTTCTTTGGTATCGACTGGGACCACACGCCGTTCCTCGACAACAAGGCGTCTTTCCAGCGTGGCGTGAACCAAGCGGTACGGCGCACGACGGTGGAACTGGTGGATTCGCTCGGCCGGGTGCGCGGCACGTCCGGCATCAACGAGAATTTGCAGAAGGCCCGCAGCAACATGCAGTTCGATGAGGGCGCGTGGTATTTCGGGCTCGACCCGTTCGGCCCGAAGACGCCGACGCCGAGCTTCTATCGTTCCGCCAAGCGCGATCTACAGGCCTTCAACGAGAGCCTCGTGAAATGCGAGGCGACGTTCGACGGGCGTTCGGACAATCTGATCGAGTTCATCGACCGCATCTCCAACGATATCGGCAACACGTCGGCGATGATCCGCGAGCGTTCCGAGGACCATAATGGCGGCTGGTTCGATACCCGGGCCGACGACCGGTTCTGGTTCGCGTACGGGCAGCTCTACGGCTATTACGGCGTGATGGCAGCAGCCGGCGCCGATTTCGACGGCGTCATCACCCAGCGTGGACTGGCGCCGATCTGGGCGGAAAGCCTGAAGCAGCTGCGCTCGGCGCTGCGCATCCAGCCGGCCATCATTTCCAACGGCCGCGAGGACGGCTGGATCATGCCGACGCACCTCGCGACCATGGGCTTCTATATCCTGCGAGTTCGTTCCAACCTCGTGGAGATGCGCGACATTCTGGCTCGTTAAGCTCGGAAATCAGCGGCAATACCGGTAGTTGCCGCGCCGTTGCAGCACGTCGAAATGCAGGTGATTTTCGTG
This sequence comes from Ferranicluibacter rubi, assembly GCF_011603255.1. Classification (GTDB taxonomy): domain Bacteria; phylum Pseudomonadota; class Alphaproteobacteria; order Rhizobiales; family Rhizobiaceae; genus Ferranicluibacter; species Ferranicluibacter rubi. Next base: position 59,234 of record NZ_JAANCM010000005.1, read on the forward strand.
GGCCTCGTCGCTGCCGGGGTCCAGCACCGTTTCGAAGTAAAGGCATCCGGTGGCGGTTACCGCACGCTGGAAGGCGCCGGAGAGCGTGCCGTCCTCGTCGCGCGGCTGGATCGCGATCGTCTCGCCGTTCCTGAAGGTGAAGGAGGCGATGTCGATGGCGTTGCCGCGGGCGTGCTCGGAGATCTTGCCCGTTGATGCGTTGTTGCGCAGACGGCAGATATAGCTTGAGGCCTGGTTGATGCTCTTCAGTGCGCCATCCTCCGACATGGCGACCCGGGCTGCTGGCAGTACGGCCTCCTTCGTCCAGCGCGCGAGTTCCAGCGCGGCTTCGCAGCGCAGCGTCGCGTCCGGCGCAAGCTTGATGCCCGGCAGGATCTCGGACACGGAAATCGGCTTGTCGATACCGCAACCCTGGCCGTCGTCGATGCGCGGCTTTTCCGAGAAGGTCGCGCCGAGCGCCTTCAGATCCGTCAGGCACTGCGCATAGGCCGCGGGTTCTTCCGGTGTGATGACGAGTTCGGCGGCGGGCGTCGTGGGCTTCGGCTCGGCCGGTTTGTCGGCGGGTGCGGCTTCGCCGGATGCCGGCGCGTCGGACTTCGTGTCCTGCTTGGCCGCATCGGGCTCGGCCGGTTTTTTCGTCCCACTCTCCGGCTTGCCGGCTTCGGGCTCTTCCGGGGTCGCGTCCGTCGCCGGAGGCACAGGCTTCGTCTCGGGCTTTGGAACATCTTCCGCAGCCGCCGGTTCGACGGGCTGTCCGTCGGTGCTGGTTGCCTCAAGCTCCTTTGCCTTCTCCGTCACAGGCCCCGTCTGCGTTTCGACGGTTGCGGGCTTGGCATCCGGAACCGGACCGGCCTCCGGCAGGCCTGCGCCTGCCAGGATGAAAACGGCCGGGAGGACCATCAGGGGGAAAAGCAGCGGAAGACGTCGGCGCATAGGGACCCATCCAATTTCTGGCGGCACTTTGGCCGGTCATGCTGAATTAGGTGCGTCATGGCCGATGGCGAGGGGCGGGGCGAGCGGTTTGCCGTGAGGTGTCGCGCTTTCGCCACGGTGTCATCATCGCGAAGCCTGCTTTTGCAGCGCTTGCCGCTTGCCAGACGGCGCTCTCCGCGCTAACAGTTTTTCATGATCAACGCACGCATCCTTTCTGTCTGGTGGTGGGCTCGCTAAAGCGGCCTCGATCAGTCCTGCGTGATGGATTTTTACGATAAGCCGCCCGGAGTTTCGAGGCGGCTTTTTTGCATTCTGGCCGTGCTCGTTTCCCGAGCCAGAACGGAGCGAACGAATGTCGACGACGAAGCTTGAAGACGGTGCCGAATCCTACGTGACGCAGGGCGGGATCACCGTCACGCGCCGCCGGCGCGAGGCGTCCTATGCCGATGCGATTTCCAGCTATGTCGACCAGCTCGACGAGCGGCGCGGCGCGGTGTTCTCGTCCAACTACGAATATCCCGGCCGCTATACCCGCTGGGACACGGCTATCGTCGATCCGCCGCTCGGCATCTCCTCCTTCGGCCGTTCGCTCTGGATCGAAGCCTATAACGCGCGCGGCGAGGTGTTGCTGGCTGTGATCGCCGGGCACCTGAAGGGCGTCAAGGACATCACCTTGGGAACCCTGACAGCCCGGCGGCTGGACCTGACGATCGACATGCCGGACCATGTCTTCACCGAGGAAGAGCGCTCGAAGACGCCGACTGTCTTCACGGTGCTGCGGGCCGTCACGGGGCTGTTCTTCTCGGCCGAAGATGCGAGCCTCGGCCTTTACGGTGCTTTCGGCTACGACCTTGCCTTCCAGTTCGATGCCATCGAGCTCAAGCTGAAGCGCCCGGACGATCAGCGCGATATGGTGCTGTTCCTGCCCGACGAGATCCTCGTGGTCGATCACTACGCCGCCAAGGCCTGGATCGACCGCTATGATTTCGCGCTCGGCGATCTCTCGACCTTCGGCAAGGCGGGTGACGTCGAGTCTGAAGCCTTCCGCGTCGTCGACAGCATTCCACCGAAAGGCGACCATCGCCCCGGCGAGTATGCCGAGCTGGTGACCAAGGCCAAGGAAAGCTTCCGTCGCGGCGATCTGTTCGAGGTCGTTCCCGGCCAGAAATTCTACGAGCGCTGCGACAGCAAGCCGTCGGAGATTTCCAACCGTCTGAAGGCGATCAACCCGTCGCCTTATTCCTTCTTCATCAATCTCGGGCATCAGGAATATCTGGTCGGAGCCTCGCCGGAGATGTTCGTGCGTGTGTCCGGCCGTCGGATCGAGACCTGCCCGATCTCCGGGACGATCAAGCGCGGCGATGATCCGATTGCCGACAGCGAACAGATCCTGAAGCTCCTGAACTCCAAGAAGGACGAATCCGAGCTGACCATGTGCTCGGACGTCGATCGCAACGACAAGAGCCGCGTCTGCGTGCCCGGTTCGGTCAAGGTCATCGGCCGGCGCCAGATCGAGATGTATTCGCGGCTGATCCATACGGTAGATCACATCGAAGGGCGCCTGCGAGACGATATGGACGCCTTTGACGGCTTCCTCAGCCACGCTTGGGCCGTGACGGTCACCGGTGCGCCGAAGCTGTGGGCCATGCGCTTCATCGAAAGCCATGAGAAGAGCCCGCGCGCCTGGTATGGCGGGGCGATCGGCATGGTCGGGTTCAACGGCGACATGAACACCGGGCTGACGCTGCGCACCATCCGCATCAAGGATGGCATTGCCGAGGTGCGGGCCGGTGCGACGCTGCTCAACGACAGCGATCCGCACGAGGAAGAAGCCGAAACCGAACTGAAGGCATCCGCGATGATTGCAGCCATTCGTGACGCGAAATCCGCCAACAGCCATGGCAAGGGCCGCGACGTCGCGCCTGTCGGCACAGGGGTCAAGATCCTGCTGGTCGATCACGAGGACAGTTTCGTTCACACGCTGGCCAACTATTTCCGCCAGACGGGCGCGACGGTCACCACGGTTCGCTCGCCGGTCGCCGACAGCATTTTCGACAGCGTGAAGCCAGATCTCGTCGTTCTTTCACCCGGTCCCGGTTCGCCTAGGGATTTCGATTGCAAGGCGACCATCAAGAAGGCGCGGGCCCACGACCTGCCGATCTTCGGCGTCTGCCTCGGGCTGCAGGCTTTGGCGGAGGCCTATGGTGGCGATCTGCGCCAGCTGGCCGTGCCGATGCACGGCAAGCCGTCGCGCATCCGCGTGCTGGAACCGGGCATCGTCTTTTCCGGTCTTGGCAAGGAAGTGACCGTCGGGCGCTATCACTCGATCTTTGCCGATCCCTCGACCTTGCCGCGTGATTTCATGATTACGGCCGAGAGCGATGACGGCACCATCATGGGGATCGAGCATACCAAGGAGCCCATCGCGGCGGTGCAGTTCCACCCTGAATCGATCATGACACTGGGCGGCGATGCCGGCATGCGCATGATCGAGAATGTGGTGGCGCATCTGGCCAAGCGCGCCAAGGTGAAAGCCGCCTGATAAGCTGGATATAACCCGGCTCGGCCTGTTTTGGGGTCTTGCGTGCCCGTGCCTTTTCCGCGAAAGGGTGCGGGCAAAAGCGTTTCGAGCAGAGACATCGAGGCCGCGACCGCTCCATTCGACGGGATGGCCGGCGACCGTGCAGATCAGGCATTCCAGATAATTCCGCATTAAAATACGTCGCGCCGTCGTCACCATCGCGGCGTCGGGCGTCAACGGCATGAGAGGCTGGCACAGTTGCCGGCCAGAGGTACGTTCCATGACGACGACAAGCACCATCAACCGCGCCCAGCGGCTCGCCTTCTGGACCATCCCCCTGTCGCTTCTCGTGCTGGCCATGAAAATGGCGGCGTGGTGGTTTACGGGGTCCGTGGCGCTGCTGTCCGATGGCCTGGAATCGATCGTCAATGTCGTCGCCGCCGTCGTCGCTTTCGTCGTGATCGGCTATGCCGCAAAGCCTGCCGACGACGACCACCCGTTCGGCCATCACAAGGCCGAATATTTCTCGGCCGTCATCGAGGGCGTGCTGATTGTCGTCGCGGCTCTCGTGATCGTCTACGAGGCGGTGCCGGCGGTTCTTTCGCCGCAGCCGATCGAGGCGCCGGCCATCGGTTTTGCGATCAACTTTGCGGCCGGTGTCGTCAACGCGATCTGGGCGACCATTCTGCTGCGCGCCGGAAAGGTATTCCGGTCGCCGGCGCTGTCGGCCGACGGGCACCACATCATGTCGGATGTGGTCACCTCCGGCGGCGTGCTGGTCGGCCTGCTGCTGGCGATCGTCACGGGCTACACCATCCTCGATCCGCTTCTCGCCGTCATCGTCGCAGGCAACATCCTGTTTCAGGGCTGGAAGGTCATCGCCGGCTCGATCAGCGGCTTGATGGACCGGGCGGTGGAGACCGCGGAAGATGCGGAGATCCGCGCGGCGATTGCGGGCAATGCAGCGGGCTCGCTCGGCGTGCACGACCTGAAGACCCGGCAGGCGGCCTCCGTCATCTTCGTCGATTTCCACATGGTGGTGCCAGCGGATATGACGGTGGGGGCCGCGCACGATATTTGCGACCGCATCGAAGACGCCATCCGCGCCGTCAACGGCGCCGCCAAGATCGCCATTCACATCGAGCCGGAGAGCGAAAAAGCCCACGGCATCCGCGTAAAGGTGACGCCGAGCCACTCCGAGCTGGGTTCAGCCGACGCACCACGAGACCAAGAAGGAGCAGACACATGAGCAAGACCGACGTTTCCGGGTTGTCCATGCTGGGGCAGGCCGTCGCCAGTCCAACCCATCCCGACGAAGCGGTGCTGGAACGCGTTCCGAGCAACCATGCAGGCACCGATTTCGTGGTGCGCTTCACGGCGCCCGAGTTCACGTCGCTCTGCCCGATGACGGGGCAGCCGGACTTTGCGCATATCGTCATCGACTACGTGCCGGATGGCTGGCTGGTCGAATCGAAGTCTTTGAAGCTCTTCCTGCATTCCTTCCGCAATCACGGTGCTTTTCACGAGGATTGCACCCTCGATATCGCCAAGCGTCTCGTCGATCTGCTGTCGCCGAAATGGCTGCGGATCGGTGCCTACTGGTATCCGCGCGGCGGCATTCCGATCGATGTGTTCTGGCAGACGGGCAACCCGCCCGAAGGCGTGTGGTTGCCCGACCAGGGTGTCCAGCCCTATCGCGGTCGGGGCTGATCGCCTAAAGCGCGGGGCGGCCTACACGTCCGTCGTGTCGTCGGAGCCGAAGTCCGTATCGAAATCATCGTTGGACGATGTGTCGAGATCGGCCTGCTGCCAGCCATCATTGCCGGCAGGCGTATCCGGCGTCGTATCCGCCGGTGCCGTATCCGACGCCTGGGTCGCGGCATCGTCGCCATAATAGTTGTTGATCGTGGTTTCCTCGATCGGCGCCGCGGTTTGCGTTGCGCTGCAGAGGCCGAGCGACGACATGTGACTGCCGAAGATGCCACTGAGCGAGTTGGCGAGCAGCATGCCGCCGGCAACGCCTGCCGCCGTGCCCATGGCGCCACGCAGGAAGCCGCCGCCTGACGACGTCTGCTGCGGCTGACGATCCCATGGTCCGCTCGCGGGCTGTTGCTGCGGCGGATAGGGCTGTTGGGGTGCCGGATAGGCCGGGCGCGGCGCGCTGCCCCAGGGGCCGCCGGCAGCGGAACGGTCGGCAGGGTAGGCCTGTCCGCCCTGAGGGGCATCGGGCCTCGGTTGCGGCTTTTCCGACGATCCGAAGAGCGAGCCGAGAAAGCCGCCCGAATGGCTTTCGCGCGGTTCGCTGTCGCGTTCGGTCTCCAGCGCGTGAATGCGTTCCTCGCTGCGGCGAAGCTGCGTCTCGAGGGCTTCGATTCGCTGTGCTGCGGCCTCCAGACCCTTTTCCTGAACGATGACGGCCTGGGCGAGGTAATACGGCGCGGATGGCTGGCTGTGGACGGCCTGATCGATCAGGGTTTCCGCCTCGCGATCGCGGGGTGTCGAGGATGCTGTACGGACCCGTTCGAAAAGGCCGCTGAGAAGGGATTGTTCTTCCGGTGACATGGACGTCTCCCAAGGGCGTGATCATTCCAGAATGACGCTGCCGCTTGTCGGTTCTTCATGGACCGGTCTCGCGGCGATGTACCGCCCGGTCCACGCTGGCAGGGTTGCCATGTCATCGACTACACAAAGAAAATCCGGCTTTTCAGGGCCGGATTTGGGCAGGGTGCAAAAGAATTTTCGGGTCGCCCGGAAGCGAATCGTCCGGTCAGCCGGCGACGAAGAGTGCCGCACCCGTCACGGCCGTTGCGGCACCGAGAAAGCGGGAGACGAGGCTCGCATTGCCCATGCGGCCGATCATGAGGCCGAGGCCGATACCCGCTGCATGCAGGGCCGCCGTGGAGATCGCGAAGCCGAGGCCGAAGGGCAGGGCGGTTGCCGCACCCAGTTCGCCGCCATGGGCATAGCCGTGGAACAGCGCGAAGATGCCGACAACACCCGCACCGGCGGCGACAGGCATGCGCACGGCCATGGCCACCAGCAGGCCCAGAGCGACGATGGAGGCGAGGATGGCGGGCTCGACAAAGGGCAGGTGCAGGCCGGAGAGCGCCAGCGCGAAGCCGAGCGCCATCGTCACCACGAAGGCCGTGGGCACGGCGAGAATGGCGCGGCCGCCCATCTGTGCCGCCCAGAGGCCGACGGCGACCATGACCAGCACGTGGTCGAGCCCCGACAGCGGATGGGTGATGCCTGCCATCATCGAGCCGTGTTCGGCCGGGTCGAGATGGGCGAAGGCCGGAGCGGCCGAAAGGGCGAAAGCCGCGGCAGCGGCGGCGAGAAAGCGACGTGTCATGATGGTCCCCTCAGTTCATGGCGGCGTATGGGATCTGCTTGGGAGGCTCGCCGCCGTTATCGTTGCCGTGCACATCCTAATCCGCCTTCGCGCGGTGTCCATACGGCAAATGCCGCAGACGGGGTTCAAAGGCGGCTCTTAACCATCGCGAACGGTCGGGCTTTCGCCGGGCTTGGGGCGTGTTGCCCCGGGTCTTGTGTTTGTTGCATTGTCATCGCGGTCGAGTCACCTTATCTGAGCGGGTAGACACATGAAATTTCGCGGGAGACAGCGGATGAACGAAGACGAGGACGACAAGAAGACGGAACTGCCCTTGGGCAAGGAAACTGAGGCGAACCTTTTCAAGTCGCGCTCTATTTTCATCTACGGCCCGATCAACCAGGAACTGGCGCAGAAGGTCTGCTCGCAGCTCGTGGCCCTGTCGTCTGCCAGCGATGAAGATATCCGCATCTTCGTCAACTCGCCGGGCGGCCATGTCGAATCCGGCGACAGCATTCACGACATGATCAAGTTCGTGAAGCCGAAGGTCTGGATCATCGGCACGGGCTGGGTCGCCTCCGCTGGTGCGCTGATCTATGTTTCGGTGCCGAAGGAGCAGCGTCTTTGCCTGCCCAACACGCGCTTCCTGCTGCACCAACCCTCGGGCGGCACGCGCGGCATGGCATCCGACATCGAGATCCAGGCACGCGAGATCATCAAGATGAACGAGCGCCTGAACCGGATCTTTTCGGCAGCCACCGGCCAGCCGATCGAAAAGATCGCCAAGGACACGGACCGCGACTACTGGCTCTCCGCCGAAGAGGCCAAGACCTACGGTCTGGTCTCGCGGATCGTCACGAACGTTTCCGACATCTGAGCCATTCTGCCTCGGACGAAATTCTGGACCCCGCCGCTTGCCGGCGGGGTTTTTCGTTATGGGGCGGCGGTTGCCGAGAGGGGGTGATCGGCCAGAGCCCGGTCGATGGTGACGAGCCGCATGTTCTCGATGGCACACTGGGCGAGGAGGAGCCTGTCGAACGGATCGCGAGTCGATGGCTCCGGCGAGATGGTGTGGAGGGCGTGATGTTCGTTGATGGGAAGGATGGTCATTCCGGCTCCGGCGATGCTCTTCGGCAGGTTCTCCAAGCTGTCTCCGAACTCCAGCTTCCCGAGCCGGAATTTGATCGCCATCTCCCACAAAGTCGCAGTGCTGATGTAATTCGCGTGGCCATCGAGACATTGCCTGATGTCGTCAGGCAGAGCAGACGTCTGTTGACGCAGAATGGAAATGAAGATCTGCGTGTCCAGCAGATGTCTCACCGATCGCTTACCAGCGGCGGCAACGGCGTAATGAGGAAGTCCTCTGGCAGCGGATCATCGAAATCCGCGGCCACGTAGGTGACGATATCGGTAATACCGTTTTCGCGCTTATAGGCGTCCAGCCCCTCCCAATCGATCCCGCCTTGTTTTTTCGCCGGAACCAGCTCCATCACCGGCTTGCCGTTGCGGGTCACGGTGAAGCGCTCGCCGTCTTCGACGCGGCGGGCGAGTTCTGTCAGACGATTCTTGGCGTCTCGGATCGGGATCGTGGTCATGTGGCTATTGTAGCCGCAAAATCGGAATTTGCAATTTCTCCGCCAGCGGCATCCGATCGGACAAGCACGTGTGGTTCTTGCGTCAAAAGATGCATTCCACACGCGCAACTGCCTTTTTCTTCAGCCGCCCTTGCCCTTTCTTTTGGCTCCGGCTATAGAGCACGGTATGTCGAAGAACAGCGCCAAGATCATCGAGCAGTTTTCCCGTGGACGCACCGTCGTTCGCGATCGCTCGCGCGCCTTCACCTCGCTTCTTCTTCTCGGCCTTACGCGCGGTTGCCGGGTTCTTTAAGGAGCGCCCGGTGGCCGACAAGCCTACCGGCACAGCTCCTTAGCCTCCGCTAAAATCCGACGTCTCCGCAGCCTTTTCCAGCACTTGGCCAAGCAATTGCCATCGTCAACCGGCCTCCGATCGGTTATGGCATCCCGCGCGACGTTTCACCGTGACAGCGATCCATGCCCCGTATCGACCCGATGCCGGACGCTGTGAAGTCGAAGAGAACCGAAATGATCCTGAAGTCCCATACCGTCAAACAGGGCATGCCCGCGGCCGCCGTCAAATATCAGCCCTATCCGCAGGTGCCGATCACCGATCGCACATGGCCGTCGAAGACGATTTCCAGCCCGCCTATCTGGTGTTCCGTCGATTTGCGCGATGGCAACCAGTCGCTCGTCGATCCCATGGGGCATGACCGCAAGGCGCGGATGTTCCAGCTGCTGGTCGATATGGGCTTCAAGGAAATCGAGATCGGTTTCCCCTCGGCTTCGCAGACGGACTTCGATTTCGCCCGCTGGTGCATCGAAGAGGGCAATATTCCCGCTGACCTGTCCTTGCAGGTGCTGGTGCAGTGCCGGCCGGAGCTGATCACGCGGACGTTCGAGGCGCTGCAGGGTGCCACCAAGCCGATCGTGCATTTCTACAATTCGACGAGCGAGTTGCAGCGCCGGGTGGTGTTTGCCAAGGACGTTCACGGCATCAAGCAGATCGCCACGGATGCCGCGAAGATGATCGCGGACATGGCGGCGAAGGCCGGTGGTGACTTCCGGTTTGAATATTCGCCGGAGAGCTTTACCGGAACGGAGCTGGAGGTCTCGCTGGAGATCTGCAATGCCGTGGCCGAGATCATCAAGCCGACAGCCGAGAACAAGCTGATCCTGAACCTGCCGTCGACGGTCGAGATGTCGACGCCGAACATCTATGCCGACCAGATCGAGTGGATGTGCCGCAATCTCGACAATCGCGAAAACATCATCATTTCGCTGCACCCGCATAACGACCGTGGCACCGGCATTGCCGCGGCGGAGCTCGGCCTGATGGCCGGTGCCGACCGTGTCGAGGGCACGCTGTTCGGCAATGGCGAGCGGACCGGCAATGTGGATATCGTGACGCTGGCGCTGAACATGTTCACGCAGGGCGTGGATCCGCAGATCGATTGCTCCGATATCGAGCGGATCAAGGACGTCTACGAATATTCCAACCAGATGGCGATCACCGAGCGGCACCCTTATGTCGGCGAACTGGTCTATACGGCCTTCTCCGGCTCGCATCAGGACGCGATCAACAAGGGCATGAAGGCGATCAAGACCGCCAACAAGCCGCAATGGGAGGTTCCCTACCTGCCGATTGATCCGCGCGACGTCGGGCGGTCCTACGAGGCGATCATCCGGATCAACTCGCAGTCGGGCAAGGGTGGCATCGCCTATATCCTGCAGGAGGATTACGGCATCAACCTGCCGCGTGCACTGCAGGTGGAGTTCCGCGAGGACATCCAGCGGATCACCGACGAGCAGGGCAAGGAACTGCCCTCCAAAGCGATCCATGCGCGGTTCCTGGAGCGCTATATCGAGCAGCCGGGCGCACGCATCCGTTATGTCGATCATACGACGCTGCCGCTCGGCGAGCATCGCGGTGCGCGCATCGTGCAGGCCGAGATCACCGATCGCGGCGAGACGAAGATGATCGAGGGGCGCGGCACGGGCCCGATCGATGGCTTCATCAATGCGCTGTCGCTCTATCTCGGCGTCGATATCTCGGTTGCCGACTATTCCGAGCATTCGCTGCAGCAGGGCTCGAACGCGGCGGCTATTGCCTATGTCGAGGTGCAGCACAATGGCGGCAAGCTCTTCGGGGCCGGCATTAACACCAACATCGTCACCGCGTCGCTCGAAGCCATCGTGTCGGCTGCCAACCGGGTGATCGAGGAGCAGGTGGCCTGATCGTCTGCCTTTTGAACCTGTGAGAATATGATCCCCGGATGGAAACGTCCGGGGATTTTTGGTTTTCAGGCTACATCACGTCCGCGATCGCGTCGGCGAGGTCCTTGAAGTTCGCGGTAGCGGAGGGACCTACGACGACATAGGTGGCGCCCGGCTCGTTCCAGGAGATGAGCGCGAGGTCGTCTCGCATGCTTTCTATCATCCGGCCACTATCGTCCGTGGTTGGTGAGCGCTGGAAACAGATGGCGTAGACCTCGCCGTCCTCATCCTTGAAAAGCAGTTGTGCCGTCGGCTTGCCGGCGGCCACCAGCAGGCGGGCGCCCTGGAAGGTGAGCTTGTTCGCCGAGAGATCCGGAATGGCGAAGGACACGCCGGTGCTGGCGGTCAGCCAGTTGCGGATCTCCTCGTCGTTTTCGGCGGTGACCTCGACCAGATGGCGCGGCTGGCGTGAATAGACGCGGTGCGCATCCGTGACGTCGTCGAGCCATGTGCGGGCCTTGACGACCGGCGTCGGCGGCGTGTTGTCGTCGATGGTGCGGCCGATGAGATAGCCGGTGGAGCCGCCGATGAGCAGCATGCCGCAAGAAGCCGCCAGCGCGCCGCGCCAGAGTTTGCGCCGTTGTTTCCGCGGTGCGCCGACCACGCGTTCGTGTTTGGGATTGATGTCGGTACCCTGACGGATGCGGCGGGCGAGCGACAAGGGCACGGGATCGTGCAGGAAAGCCTCGAAGCCAGAGGCGCCGAATGCGCTGCCCTGTTTCAGGTGCTCGAGCAGGCGACGGGCCTCGGCATCCCTGGCCAGAAGCTGGTCGATCTCCCGGCGCTCGTTCTCGTCCACTTCGCCATCGAGATAGGCCGATAGGCGCGCCTCGATGGAGGGACTCTTCGTGTTCTGCAAGGTCAGGCCCTTCTTTGCGTCATGTCGGACGCCATCGATGCCAGCCGCGCCCGGGCGGTCGCCAGCTTGGTCGCGATGACATCCGGCGCCAGGTCCAGGATCCGGCCGGCGTCGCGATAGGTTCTATGCTCGACGGCAACCAGAAGGAAGGCGCTGGCAAGCCCTTCGGGCATCGAAATGATCATCTGCTGCACGGCGCCGGCAGTGGCCGTATTTTCCGACGAGCTCTGGCCGTCCTGCAGATTAGCGGGGATGCGCTTGCGGCCCGTGGTCTCGTCGCGCAGGGTGCGCGCCAGCGTGTAGAGCGCATCTTCCAGCCGACCATGCCCGTTCCAGACCGGCTGGCGCCCTGTCGCGCGCTCGCACACCGTCTCCACAAGATCATCGGCCTGCAGTCCGTCGCGCGTCAGGGTCAGCGCAAAGCGCCTCAACCTTGGCAGCAGACTGACGAGATCGCGGCTGATGTCGATCGTTTCCTGAGCTGGGCGCATCGCTTTCACCTGCGGAGGTTTAGTCCGGGCTCTTGACTGTCGGCGCTTCATGGTCGGCACCGAGCCATCGGCTCCCGTCTGTCGAACCGAACAGATATGAAACCATCGGCTGCTGCTTCGCAAGCCGAGCCATGGTTCTATCACGGTTTTTTGCCGATCACGATGTGGTGGCGCGGTGGTCAGTTCCGTTTTTGCGCGCTCAGGCGAGAAAACGCGTGGTTTCCGCCAGATGCACGCCCTGGCCGATCTCGTTCAGCTCGAAGCGCTCCCGAAGGAGTTTCCAGTTGCCCGGACTTCCCGAAATCGAAAAGAGGTTGAAGCCTGCGGGCGGCTTGGATCCGCCCAGACCTTGCGATGCCGAGGCTATGCCGACGACCGGGACGGGCATTTTCTGGCCGCGCAGCGAGTACACTGTGTTGAGATGGGTGTGGCCGTGCAGCACGAGTTCCGCACCGCCCGCCGAGATGGTGGCACCGAAGCGGCGGATACCGATCATGCGCTTGTGGGTGGGCGTCGCGCCGCGGATCGGCGGATGGTGGATCATGACGACGCGGAAGAGGCCGGCCTCTCCGGCGGCGCGCAGCAGGTTGACCGTCTCACGCGCCTGTCGGCGACCGAAATAGCCGCTGGCGGCGAAGGGCGGTGTGGCGAGGGCCGTCGAGCAGCCGATGATCGCGACATTGCCGCGAACGCGCATGTAGGGATAGCAGTGGAAGTCCTCGTCCCACTCGGCCGGCGCGTCTTCCCCGCGCATGTAGGGATACCAGGCCTTCGTCGTCTTCTCGTAGGCGCCCGGCACGTAGGCGTCGTGATTGCCGGGAATGACCGAGATGTTGCTCGGCTCGCCAGCGTCCTGAAGCCAGGCCGTTACCGTTTCGATCTCTCGCGAAGAGGCGAGATTGACCATATCGCCGGTGATGGCGAGATGATCCGGGTCGATCCGGTCGATCGCATCCATCAGCGTGTTCAGCGTATCTCCCACCATATGGCTGCGCCGGTTGCGATGCCAGTTGATGAAACCGGTAATGCGTTTCGAGGCGAGTTCGCGAAGGGACAGGCTGGGGAGGGGACCGAGATGGATGTCGGAGATATGCGCTAGTTTGAACATAGGTTCTACCTAGCGCATATCCTCGCAAAAGCTAACCGCCGCGGCACGCTTTTGCCACAATCTTGAACGGCACAGGCGATCAGGCCGCTGCCAGGTGTCCCCTGCCGTGCGGGCTGTCGAGGTCGAGACGCGGACCTTCCGGCACGATGCCGGTCGGGTTGATGGTCTTATGGCTCTCGTAATAATGATGCTTGATGTGGTGCATATCCACCGTGCCGGCGACACCGGGGGTCTGGTAGAGATCCTTCAGGTAGCCCTGCAGGTTGGGATAGTCGGCGATGCGGCGGATGTTGCATTTGAAGTGGCCGACATAGACCGGATCGAATCGCACCAGTGTCGTGAACAGCCGCCAGTCGGCTTCGGTTACGCGATCGCCGAGGAGATAGCGCCGGGTCGACAGCCGCTCTTCGAGATCGTCGAGCGTTTCGAAGAGCGCCGTGACGCTCTCCGCATAGGCCTCCTGCGTGGTCGCAAAGCCGGCCTTGTAGACGCCGTTGTTGACGGTGTCGTAGATGCGGGCGTTGATCGCGTCGATCTCGCTGCGCATGTCAGTTGGATAAAGGTCGAGCGTCGATCCGGTCAGCCCGTCGAAGGCTGCGTTGAGCATGCGGATGATGTCGGCGGATTCGTTGGAGACAAGCTTGTTCTGCGTCTTGTCCCACAGGACGGGAACGGTGACGCGGCCGGAATATTTCGGATCGGCACGGACGTAGATTTCGGACAGCGCCTTTGCGCCGAAGAGATGGTCCTGCGTATCGCCGGGACCGTCCTTGAACTCCCAGCCCTTGGCCAGCATGAGGTAATCGACGACGGACACCGAGATCAGGTCCTGAAGACCCTTCAGTGTCCGGAAGATCAGCGTGCGATGGGCCCATGGACAGGCAAGCGAGACATAGAGGTGGTATCGTCCGGCTTCGGCCTTGAAGCCGGCTTCGCCCGTCGGACCCGCACGGCCATCTGCCGTCACCCAGTTGCGGAACTGCGATTCGGAGCGCTTGAAATGCCCCTTGGTCGCTGCGGTGTCGTACCAGACGTCGTGCCAGATGCCCTCGACCAGCATGCCCATGGATCGGTTTCCTCGTTGTCGTTTCCAGTGTCTTCGATGCCACACAAGATAGGAGACCGGCAATGTTGGGACAGGCCTGTCGCGGTGAACGATGCGTTTTCACTTGGTGATGCATTTTTTTTCTGCTATCGGCGCACCAGCTTTTTCTTGAAAGACGTGAACATGCATTTTGCAGGAAACCCTCGACGACGCTGATGACCATGCTTTCGGGCATGCGCGGTCGCGCGTTGCCGTTCCCCATGTTTCGTTCGCCAATCGGGTTTCCCTATGTTCATGCACAAGCACGACCTCGTCTATCTGACGGAAGATGCCTCCCACGCCGCCGCTATCGAACTGATCAATGAGGAAGCCTTCGGCCCCGGCCGGTTTGCGCGCGCCGCTGCCCGCATCCGCGAGCAGGGGCCGCATGATCGCTCCCTGTCCTTCATCTGCGCCGACGATGGCGAGACGATCGGTTCCGTGCGGATGACGCCCGTCTCGGCCGGTCCTGTCGCCGCGCATCTGCTGGGCCCCCTGGCTGTGCGGCCTTCCCACAAGAACAGGGGAATCGGACGGGAACTGGTGCGCATCGCCGTGGAGGCCGCCCGGCGGAAGGGCTCGGAGGCCGTGATCCTCGTCGGCGATGCTGCCTATTACCAGCCGCTCGGCTTCGAGCCCGTCTCCCGCGGCGCGCTCGCCTTCCCCGGCCCGGTCGATATGGCGCGGGTTCTGGTGGTTCCGATCGGCGCCGACATCCATGCGCGGCTTTCCGGTGAAATCCGCTGGCGCGGCTGATCGCGCCAATTGTCGGGCTCGGCGTAAGCGTTCCTCAATATCGTCTGCGTAGTGTGGGGCGTGTCCGGATCCCGTGCCGGACGAAGCCAGGGTGCGCGTTCATGTCCGGTCTCAAGGGTCTCGTGCTCGCGTTCATCGTCTTTGCGCTCGGCTACCTCGGGGTCGCGGGCGACGAGCGGTGGTACCGCTTCAACCCGCCGCCGCCGCTGCCGCGCGCCGATGAAAGCGGCTTTGCGGCCGTCAACGGGATTCGCATGTATTATGCGGTCTACGGCAAGGGGAAGGGGTCGCCGATCCTGCTCATCCATGGCGGTATGGGAAGCGCCGACGTCTGGGGTTTCCAAGTGCCGATCCTCGCGAAGACCCACGAGGTCATCATTGCCGACAGCCGGGGACATGGCCACTCCACCCGCACGGATGCGCCCTTCACCTATCATCTCATGGCCGAGGACTATATCGCGCTCTTGGACACGCTGAAGATCGAGCGGACGGCGCTCGTCGGCTGGAGCGATGGCGGCATCATCGGGCTCGACATCGCCCTGCATCATCCGGAACGGCTGACGAAACTCTTCGCGCAGGCGGCCAACGTCTCGCCGGACGGGCTTCTTCCCCAACCGCGCTTCTCGCTGCACCAGTCCGATGGCAATCGTGACGAGACGGACTATCGCCGCCTCTCCTCGACGCCCGACGACTATCCTGCGTTTCGGGAGGCCATCGCCAAGCTCTGGGAGACCGAGCCTCATTATTCCGAAGCCGACCTGAAGAGCATCCGCGTGCCGACCCTGATTGCTCTCGGGGATCATGACGAAGCGGTCAGCCGTGCGCATTCCGAATATATCGCCCGCACGATCCCCGGTGCCCGGTTCCTCCTGCTCAGGGATGTCGGCCATAAAGCCATCTATCAGGACCCGGCAGGCTATGCCGCCGCTGTACTCGCCTTCATCGACGGCACCAGTCCCAAGAGCTAGCGGCCTTCACGATACCAAGTGCTGGAGAGCACCAGCAACAGCGCGGCGAGGCCGAGGAAGCCGGCGAAGAGCGGGAGAGAGTTGACACCCTTCAGCACGGTTTCATCGGTCATGCGCAGCGACATCCGATTGGCATCGGCGACGCGAACCGGACCGCGAACGGGCAGGATGGCGGGTAGGTCGATGGTGCCGGAGGCATCGGCCACGCGGTGGACGAGCCCCTTCGTCTTCTCCGCCCAGGGCGCCAGCATATCCTCCGTTGAGACCGTCGCCTTGAACTCCGGCGCGTCCACGCTGCCGACATGGACGAGCGTCGTCAGGTCGCCATTGGCCACCTCGAACAGGCCGGTTTCGCCGGTGCGCACATCCGCGCGGTAGAGCCCGGGCTCGCGTTCGGTCAGGGTGACGTCCTGCGTTCCGCCCGATGGCAGGGTGAGGCGCGCGGGGCCGGGATCTCCGGCGATGGTCTGGCGGGTGACCTCGAGCGTCCGGCCGCTGGCGCGTGCGGTCAGGGCTTCCTCTTCCAAGGCGGGCTCCTGCATCAGCCAGTGCGCCATGCGGCGATAGAGCGATACACTGGGGCCGCCGCCCTCGAAGCCGCGCGCCCAGAGCCAGCCTTGATCGGATAGCAACATGGCGACGCGGCCCTTGCCGACGCGGTTCAGCACCAGCAGGGGCTTGTTGTCGGCGCCCTGCATGATCGTCTGTCCCTCCGGCGGATCGACATCGACGGTGCGGAACCAGCGGCCCCAATGCGGCGGCTCGCTATTGGCACCCTCGAGCCCGCGTGTCACCGGATGCTTCCGGCCCTCGTCGGTCAGTCGCGGGAAGAAGGCCTTGTCGTTCATCTGGCCGGTGGGGCTCGCAGGAAGGACCGCGGACAGAGGCGTGGTGGCGATCGAGTCGGCACCTGCGTGTTCCGGGCCCGCGGCAATCAGCAGCGCGCCGCCGTTTTCGACATATTGCGCGATGTTGTCGTAATAGATGATCGGCAGTACGCCGCGATGCTGGTAGCGGTCGAAGATGATCAGGTCGAACTCGTTGATCTTCTCGATGAACAGCTCGCGGGTGGGGAAGGCGATCAGCGACAACTCGTTGATCGGGGTGCCGTCCTGCTTTTCCGGAGGGCGCAGAATGGTGAAATGCACCAGATCGACGGACGCGTCGGACTTCAGCAGATTGCGCCAGGCGCGCTCGCCGGAATGCGGTTCGCCGGAGACGAGGAGCACGCGCAGGTTCTCGCGGATGCCGTCAAGAACGTGAACGGCGCGATTATTCGCCTCGGTCACCTCGCCGGCCAGCGGCGCTACGGCGAACTCCAGAATATTGTTGCCGCCGCGCGGCACGGTGAAGCGGAACGGGATGTCGGTGCCCGGTTCGGCCTGCTGCGTGGCGATCTGCTGGCCGTTGAGGCTGACGGCGACTTCGGCCGTGCCGGCAGGCGTGCGGCCGTCGTCGATGACGCGGAAGGTGACGGCCTGCTCCTCGCCGACGATGCCGAAGCGCGGGCCGCTGATGACCTCGATACGGCGGTCGAATTCATCGGGCTGGCCCGTGATGAGGCCATGGATCGGCGCATCGAAGCCGAGCGGCTGGTTGATGTCGGGCACGTCATGGATTTGCCCGTCGGTGATGAAGATGGCGCCGCCGACGCGGGCCGGGGGCACGTCGGAGAGCGCGTTCGACAGAGCCGAGAACAGGCGCGTCGATGGCGTTTCGGTGTCAGCATCGTCGGCGGCTTCCACGATACGCGGCTCGATCTGCGGGAAGCGCGCAAGGCGCTCCTTCAGCGTCGCGAGCGCCTGATCGGTCATGGCGCGCCGGTTGGCCGCGCCCTGACCCACATCCTGGCTCTGGCTGCGATCGACCACCACGGCGACGATGGTGGAAAGCGGTTCGCGTTCTTCCTGAAAGAAGACGGGGTTGGCGAGCGCAAGGCAGAGCGCGGCCAGTGCCAGCGCGCGGAGCACGGCGCCGCGAACGCCGCGCCACAGTGACAACGCGATCAGAATGGCAGCGAGGATCGACAGAGCGATCAGCACGGCCTGGGGAACGAGGGGCGAAAAGTCGATGGTCATTGATGGGCCTTCACTGGCCGAGCCGTTCGAGCAGCGCCGGGATATGCACCTGATCGGCCTTGTAGTTGCCGGTGAGCATATACATCATGATGTTGACGCCCGAGCGGAACGCATATTCGCGTTGCATCTCGTCCGGCGGCACCGTCGGCAGCAGCGGCGCGCCGTTGTCGTCGGTCGCCCAGGCGCCCGCCAGGTCATTGCCTGTGATCATGATCGGCGAGACGCCGTCGCCCGAGCGGGCAGGGCGTTCCGATTGCTCGCTTGTGCTCTGCGGCTGCGCCTCGATCCACAGGGGGCTGCCGGTATAGCGGCCGGGGAAGGAGGTGAGCAGGTAGAAGGACTTGGTCAGCACATTGTCGGTCGGCACGGGTTCCAGTGGGGGAATGTCGAGATCGGAGAGAATCGCCTGCAGGCGCTCGGTGTTCGGGCTCGTGCCCGAGGCGGCCGACAGGGAGGAGAGCTGGTCGCGCGTGTCGAACAGCACGGTACCGCCGGCGCGCATATAGGCGTCGATCCGGCTGATGGCGGCAGGGCTCGGCATTTCGGCATTGGCGGAAATCGGCCAGTAGATCAGCGAGTAGAACGACAGTTCGTCCTTTGAGATATCGAGGCCGACAGGCGCGCCGGGCTCCAGCGTCGTTCGGTAGGTCAGGAACTCGGTCAGGCCGGCAAGTCCGCGCTCGGAGATACGATCGACCTCGCTTTCGCCAGTGACGACATAGGCCAGATGCGTATTGTCGAGATGGCCGAGAATTTCTTCGTCGCCGGGACGCGTATCGTCAATGGGACCTTGCGCGGGCGCTGCCGGCGCCTGTGGGGCGGGTTGGGCCTGTGCATGCGCAGGCTGGGGCGAAAGGACGCTTGCGCCGAGGGCAGTCACACCGATGGCCAGCATGGCGGTTGCCGTGCGCAGGCGGTTGGTGCGCGCGAACGTGCCGGCCATGAAGAGAACGATCAGCGTATCCATTATCAGGAGAATCAGAGCGGCGGAGAAGAGGGCGGGTTTCATCGACCAGGCCTCGCTGCCGATCAGGGCTTCGCTGGTGTAGGGCATCGGCAGATCCGTGCTTTCGATCGGACGCAGGGTCGCATCCCGGGGCAGGAGATTGAGCGCAACGAAGCCTTCCTCGGAACCGTAGAGGCCGGGAGGATGCTCCACGTCGGCCACGGGCGTGACGCCGGCCGCGATCTCCAGCGGACGCGCGCCGCCGGTTTCGGTCACCAGCGTGCCGTCGGCATTCATCAGGCGGTAGGGCGGCAGGGCCTGCGCCGCAGCACCGCCTTCGCTGGTGACGCCGCCGCTGCGCGACAGCTGCACGACGCGGCGTAGCATCTCCACGAAGTCGCCGGAGATCGGCAGGTTCGACCATGTTGCCTCTGCGCTGACATGGAAGAGAACGATGCGGCCGGCGCCCAGCGTGCGCGTGGTGACGAGCGGCGTGCCGTCGGCAAGGCTTGCCCAGGTGCGCTGCGAGAGGTCGGCGGTGGGTTCGGCCAGCACCTGCCGGTTGACGGTGATGCCTTCCGGGCGCGGCATGCCGGCGAAGGGGCTGGTGGCCGGGTATGGCGCCAGCGGCTGGGGTTCCGACCAGGAGAGGGTGCCACCGAGCGCGCGTTCGCCCTGGCGCAGGCGCACGGGCACCAGCGGGTCATCGGCCGGTGCAGCGGCAAGGCGCGGCCCGGCGAAGCGCACCAGCGTGCCGCCGTTCTGGATCCAGCGCGTCATGGCCGGCGTCGTATCCTCCGGCAGGCGGCCTATGTCGGCCATGATGACCATCGACGGCTTCTGCTCGAGAAGCTGCGGCAGCGCGACGGCAAGGTCGGTCTCCGTTGGTTGGACGAGGTCGGCATAAGGCGCCAGCGCACGGTTGATGTAGTAGAGCGGCGACAGAAGCGGCTGGGACTGGTCGCGTGCCTCGCCGGAGAGAAGCGCCACGCGGCGGCGGCGGAAGCCGTCGTCCAGCAGGTAGGTGCTGCCCGCAGTGGCCAGGCCGTCGATGCCGATGCGCGCAAAATCGTTGCGCAGTTCGAACGGCGCCGTCAGCGTACCCGAGGCAGTGGCTTCACCCGCTGGGAAGATGATGCTGCCGTTCGAGATGGCCCGGCCGCGTGTATCGAAGGCGGTGAGCGCCACAGTGCGGGGGGCCGCACTCTCAAGCCGGGTCGCGGTGATCCGCATGGCATCGGCCTCGTTGACGGCGCCCGTCAGCGCGATCGCATCGCCGCCATCACTCTCGATCAGCCGCAGGCTTTGCGGAGACAGGGATGCCAGGTCGCGCATAACGGTGTCATCGCCCGACGCGATGCCGTCGCTGATGAAGGCGAGCGTGCCGGGGCGCGTACCGTCAAGCCCGGTGCGCAGAGCCGCAACGGCCTCCGTGCGGTTCGGGCGCAGCGGGCGTGGGGCGGCGGCGGCCAGCCGGGTGCGGGCGGCGGTGGCGGTGCCGGGCACACCGTCATTTTCGCGATCTGCGGAAAAGACGATGGAGACGGGGACGTCTGCGGATTCCGCTTCCGTGATCAGCGCGTCTGCTGTGCGCACGCGGCGCTCCCAGTCGTTTGCCGTCGCCCAGCCATTGTCGATGACCAACGCCAGCGGCCCCGCCGCCGACAGCGTGCCGACGCGGGGATTGACGACCGGATCGGCGATGGCGAGGATGATCAGCGCCGCCACGAGCATCCGCAAGGCGGTCAGCCACCACGGGCTTTTCGACGGCGTCTCCTCGCGCTTCAGCACGCCGGCAAGAATGCGCAGCGGCGGGAAGACCTCCGTCACGGGCTTCGGCGGCGTCAGCCGCAGCAGCCACCAGATCGCGGGCAGTGCGACCAGCGCTGCGAGCATCAACGGGCTGGAAAAGACGAAGGGCAGGACGCTCATAGCTGGCCCCCATGCGTGGCGCGTCCGGGCATGCCGGAGAGGTGCATGTGAACGGAAACGAGGGCTTCGGAAGCGAGATGGTCGGTGCGGTGGGGAATGAAGGTCCAACCCATGTGGCGGAGGCCTTGCCCCAGGCTGTCGCGGCGCGCGAAATAGGCGCGGCGATAGTCCTCGGCCAATATTTCGGCGCGGCCGGCCGTCAGCTTTTCACCCGTCTCGGGATCGGTGAATTCGGTCCGTCCGGCGTAGGGGAAGGTTTCCTCGGCAGGGTCGGCGACTTCGATGACGTGGCCGCGCATGCCGCGTCGGCCAAGCGGCCCGAGGCGGTCCATGATCGCGGGGGCGGGGTCGAGAAAGTCGCCGATCAGCACCAGATCGCTCCAGCCGCGGATCATGCCGGTGTCGGGCAGTCCAGAGGAGAGGTCGCTGTGCATCAGTGCGGTCGCTAAGCGCTCGGCCGCATTGCGCGCGGACACCGGTTCCATCACGCCGGGGCAGCCGATGCGCTCGCCCGAGCGGGCGAGGATTTCGGCAAGCGCCAGCATGAGCACGAGCGCGCGGCTTTCCTTCGACACCGCGCCGAAGCGGGACTTGTACATCATCGACGGCGACAGGTCGGCCCAGAGCCAGATCGTGTGAGCGGCCTCCCATTCACGGTCGCGGACATAGGTGTGGTCATCGCGGGCAGAGCGGCGCCAGTCGATGCGCGACAGGCTCTCACCATCAGAATAGGGGCGGAACTGCCAGAAATTCTCGCCGATGCCGCGCCGACGGCGGCCGTGCCAGCCGGAAATGACGGTATTGGCGATGCGGCGGGCTTCGACCATGCAGTCCGGCACCAGCGCGGCCCGGCTCTGGGCGCGGGACAGGACCTCGCCCGAGGGCGTGCGATCGACGATGTGCCCGACGGCGTTCACCATCCGGTCAGGCCTTGAGCGTCTTGACGAGGCCCGCGATGACGTCGCGCACCGACATGCCCTCCGCGCGGGCAGCAAATGTCAGCGCCATGCGGTGCTGCAAAACGGGTTCGGCGAGCGCTGCGATATCGTCGATCGAGGGTGCAAGGCGACCGTCGTAAAGCGCGCGGGCGCGGGCGGTCAGCATCAGCGATTGGCCGGCGCGCGGGCCGGGGCCCCAGGCCACATGACGGTCCGTATTGGCATTGCCATGACCCGGGCGGGCGGAGCGCACCAGGTCCAAGATCGCATCGACCACGGTTTCGCTCACCGGCATCTGACGAATGAGGTTCTGGATGCCCATCAGCTTCGGCGCGTCCAGCACCGCCTTGACGCTGCTCTCCTGCGTGCCTGTGGTCTCCAGCAGAATGCGGCGTTCGGCGGCAAGCTCGGGGTAATCGACATCCACCTGCATCAGGAAGCGGTCGAGCTGGGCTTCCGGCAGCGGATAGGTGCCTTCCTGCTCCAGCGGGTTCTGGGTGGCGAGCACGTGGAAGGGGCGCGGCAGGTCGTTGCGCTGCCCGGCGACGGTCACATGATATTCCTGCATGGCCTGCAGCAGAGCGGACTGGGTGCGCGGGCTCGCGCGGTTGATCTCATCGGCCATCAGCAATTGGGTGAAGATCGGGCCGGGCACGAAGCGGAACGAGCGGCGCCCCGTCTCGTCCTGGTCCATCACTTCGGAGCCGAGAATATCGGACGGCATAAGGTCGGGTGTGAACTGCACGCGATTGCTGTCAAGGCCGAGCACGGTGCCGAGCGTGGTCACGAGCTTGGTCTTCGCAAGGCCGGGCACGCCGACGAGCAGCGCATGACCACCGGAGAGCACGGCAAGCAATGTCTGCTCGACCACGCTTTCCTGGCCGAAGATCACCTTGCCGACTTCCGTGCGGATGACCGCGATGTCGGCCAGTGCCTTTTCGGCTGCGGCCACGATCGCCTTGTCGTCGAGCGCGGCGTTCGCCGTGTTCATCAGTCCCATCGCTTAACTCTCCGCTCGCCCGGCGCCCTGGATGACCCTGATCCGAACGGGAATTCGAATCGCATCCGCGCCTGTTCCGTGTTCCATTTCAAACTAGCTATCACCTTCAGGCTGACAAGCCACGCGAGGCGCACTATCTCGTGAAGCTCATTCTGATAGAACGCAAGATCACTTCATGCCGCACGATCACGGGCAAACGGGACGGAACGATGGCAGCTGCGAAAACGGATGACAAAAGCGATGCTGCCGGTCTCGCAGCGATGATCGCCCGCGCGGCGGGACAGACCGTTACCATCGAGGGTGGCGCCCCGCGCGGCGTGCCGCCTGTGGAACGCTGGAACCCGCCCTTCTGCGGGGATCTCGACATGGAAATCCGAGGAGACGGAACCTGGTTCTACATGGGCACGCCCATCGGCCGGCAGGCGCTCGTTCGCCTGTTTTCCACCGTTCTGCGCAAGGACGAGGATGGCAAGACCTATCTGGTGACGCCGGTGGAGAAGGTCGGTATTCGCGTGGTGGATGCGCCTTTCCTCGCGGTGGAAATGACGGTGACGCATCGCGATGGCGCGCCAGTCCTTTCGTTTCGAACCAATGTCGGCGATGTCGTGGAAGCGGGGCCGGAGCACCCTCTGCGCTTCGAGATCGCCGGCGAGCATGCCGAGATGAAGCCTTATCTGCATGTGCGGGGCCGGCTGGAGGCGCTGGTGTCGCGGGCGGTGATGTACGATCTCGCAGCGCTTGGCGAGGAGATCGATATCGATGGCGTGCCGACCTTCGCCGTGCGCTCCGGTGGCGCCGTGTTCCCGATGATGCCGGCGGAAACGCTGGCAGCTCTCGCCGAATGATCGCGGGCTGGACGATGACGCTGCCATGACGGATGCCTTCAACACAGATTTCTCCGCCACTGGCTTCCGCAGCCGCGCGGCATCGCAGACCGGCGGGCCGATCGATCTTGCCTGGCGCGATCACGCCGACATCCTGCTCAATCCCGATGTCGTGCCTTACATCGAGACCCTGTCGCTGAAGGACGCCGCCGTGCTGGTGCCCGTGGTGGATGACGGTGCCGATGCGCGGGTGATCTTCACCGAGCGGACGGCGACGCTGCGCAAGCATTCCGGGCAGATCGCCTTTCCCGGCGGTTCGGTCGATCCCGAGGATCGCTCGGTCGAGGATGCGGCGCTCAGGGAAACCGAGGAGGAGATCGGCCTCGATCGCGCTTTCATCGAGCCTGTCGCGCGGTTGCCGCATTATATGGCGCTTTCCGGCTTCCGGATCACGCCGGTGCTGGGCATCGTCCGTCCAGGCTACACGCTGTCCTTGAACCCGGCTGAGGTCGCAGCATCCTTCGAAGTGCCGCTGTCCTTCCTGATGAATCCCGACAACCACACCGTCGATAGCGGCATGTGGAAAGGCGCGACACGCCATTATTACGCCATGCCCTATGAGGGACATCGGATCTGGGGCATCACGGCGGGTATCGTCCGGATGTTGTATGAAAGGCTCTACGCATGACACCTGCCGCACTCTCCGTCACGGATCAACCCTGGTTTCAGGCGCCGGCGCTTCGCCGCGTCTTCGACCTCTTGAATGCGGATGGCGGCGAGGTTCGCGTCGTCGGCGGTGCGGTGCGCAACGCGCTCATGGGGGCCGTGGTCAACGAGGTTGATCTGGCGACGACGTTGACGCCGGATGTGGTGACCGCACGGGCACAGGCGGCGGGCATCAAGGTGGTTCCGACCGGCATCGCGCATGGCACTGTCACGCTGGTCGTTGATGGCGCGCCCTTCGAGGTCACGACGCTGCGCCACGACGTTTCCACCGATGGCCGCCACGCCGAGGTCGCGTTCGGGACGGACTGGGCCGTGGATGCGGCGCGACGGGACCTGACGATGAATGCGCTCTATGCGACGGCATCCGGCGAGGTCATCGACCTTGTGGGCGGTGTCGCCGATATCGAACGGGGCATGGTTCGCTTCATCGGTCCGGCGGCGGAACGGGTGGCGGAAGACTATCTGCGCATTCTCCGCTTCTTCCGGTTCTTCGCCTGGTACGGCGCCTTCCGGCCGGATGCGGATGGCTTGCGGGCCTCCGCACAGGCAAAATCGAAGCTTTCAACGCTCTCGGCGGAGCGGGTCTGGGCGGAGCTGAAGAAGCTCCTGTCCGCTAGGGACCCGAGCAGAGCGCTGTTGTGGATGCGGACCTCCGGCGTTCTCACCAAGATCCTGCCGGAGAGCGAGAAATGGGGCATCGACGCCATTCCCGGTCTCGTGGCAACCGAGCAGGCCTTGGGGTGGCCGGTCGATCCGTTGCTGCGGCTGGCGGCCATGGTTCCTCCCGACGCCGACAGGCTGGAGGCGATGGCTGTGCGCCTGCGTTTCTCCAAAGCGGAAGGCGCTGCCCTGCAGGCGTTCGCTCTGGCAGGTCCGATCAAGGATAGCATGGCTGAGGCTGCGCTCGACCGGATTTTGTATCGGCAAGGTGCGGGCGGCGTGGTGTTCCGTCTGAAGCTGGCACTTGCTTCCGCACGCCAGAAGGCGGAAGGCGACGGCGATGCGATGGCCGTGGTGGGACGTCTTGGGCGGTTGCTCGACCGGGCGCTGGCCTGGCGGAAGCCAGCGTTTCCGGTGAGCGGTAGTGATCTGATTGCGGCTGGCATCTCGCCGGGGCCTGCCATGGGGGCAACGCTTGCGGACCTCGAAGAGGCTTGGATCGCCTCCGGTTTTCGCGAAAGCCGGGAAAGCCTGCTTGCGCGGGTGACGGACGCGCCTCCCGCGCGCTGAGCCTGGACACGGACGAAAGCCGCAGGCCGGATGCCTGCGGCTTTCATCCCGTTCGCTCAGGCCGCTTTCGTTTCATCCGCTATACGCGACTTGATGTTGTCGATCATCGTCTCGCGGATCACGTCTTCACCATGGGCCTGCCGCAGGTGCTCGACCGTGCGCCTCACGATCTCCGCGTCGTTGTCGGCCCGGGTATGCCAGTCGCATCCCGGCACCAGCGCGCCACATTCAAACAGTCTCATCTCTTCCTCCTCCGTTTCCTCCTGCCGCTTAACCTTTCGGATGGCGGCTGAAGCAAACCCACGAGATGGACGGATGGTTCCGGAAATCGGCTTATCGTCACATTCTCGCCGGGTGAACCGGTCAGAAGGGGCGCGGGCTGAGAAACGCAACGGACGCACATTGCTTCCCGGAAACACGGAAGGACACTTCATGAACAACCGCCCCACGACGCTCCGTACCAAGGCTGCCTCCACCCCCGTCGCATCGCTGACGGCTGCACTCCTCGGTATCCTCGTCGTTCAGTCGCCGGCCTTCGCGCAGGGCGCGGCCGAGCCGCAGGCGACCCAACCGCGCACGCCACAGGCCGGAGCCTCTCAGGTTCCAGCACCTCAGGCTCAGATTCCCCAAGCGGCGTTCACCGACGAGAAGCTGAAGGCCTTTGCCGTCGCCTATCTTCAGGTTGATAAGGTGCGGCAGGATTATACCCAGAAGATCGGCACCACGACCGATGCCGCGGCCAAGCAGAAGCTGCAGAACGAGGCCAACCAGCAGATGATCAAGGCCGTGGAAACCTCACCCGGCATGTCGCTGAACGACTACAAGACGATCATCACCGCTGCGCAATCCGACCCGACCGTGGCGCGCAAGGTGCAGGAAAACCTGCAGAAGAACCCCGCTTCAGCCGACTGATCGACACCATTGAACGGTCCGGCTGACGGCCGGACCGTTTCCTTGCAGGATGCGATTTTCGCGAAAAATGCTGTAGGGCCGGGCCGGGTCCGGTGCTAAAGGTTGGCGGTAACAGACCTTTGCGAGGCCTTCCGTTTTCATGACGTCTTCCCTACAGAGCGAGCTTGCCGCTGCCATCCGCACCATCGAGAATTACCCGAAGCCCGGCATTCTCTTTCGCGACATCACCACACTTCTCGGCAATCCCCGGGCGTTTCGTCGCTCGATCGACGAACTCGTGCACCCCTATGCCGGCACCAAGATCGACAAGGTCGCCGGCATCGAGGCACGCGGCTTCATCCTCGGCGGCGCCGTGGCGCATCAGCTGTCTTCGGGGTTCGTGCCCATCCGCAAGAAGGGCAAGCTGCCGCATGATACGGTGCGCATCGCCTATAGCCTCGAATATGGCGTGGACGAGATGGAAATGCACCGCGATGCCATCACGCCGGGGGAGAAGGTCATCGTCATCGACGACCTGATCGCCACGGGCGGCACGGCGGAAGGGGCCTGCAAGCTCTTAAAACAGATGGGCGCCGATATCGTCGCCGCCTGCTTCGTCATCGACCTTCCCGATCTCGGCGGTCGCAAGAAGCTCGAGGCGCTTGGCGTCGAGGTTCGCACGCTGGTCGAATTTTCCGGTCACTGACGAGAACGGCCTCAGGCATGTCCGAAGAGGAGATGCCTGAGGCCGTTTTATTCTTGCCGCCGCTTGTCAGCGATTAGGTGTTGAAGCGGAAGTGGATGACGTCGCCGTCCTGCACGACATATTCCTTGCCTTCGTCGCGTGCCTTACCGGCTTCCTTTGCGCCGCTTTCGCCGCCAAACTGAATGTAGTCGTCGAAGGCGATGGTGTTGGCGCGGATGAAGCCGCGTTCGAAATCGGAATGGATGACGCCGGCTGCGGCCGGCGCCTTGATGCCGCGCTCGATGGTCCAGGCGCGCGTTTCCTTCGGGCCGACCGTGAAGTAGGTGATCAGGTCGAGCAGCTTGTAGCCGGCGCGAATGAGACGGTCGAGACCGGCTTCGCTCAGCCCCAGCGCTTCGAGAAATTCCCGCGACTCGTCTTCCGGCAGCTGTGCGACTTCCGATTCGATGGCGGCGGAGATGACCACGGTTTCCGCCCCTTGCGCCTTGGCCATCGCCTCGACGGCGCGCGTATGGGCATTGCCGTCGACCGCATCGGCCTCGGCGACGTTGCAGACGTAGAGGACGGGGTGCGAGGTCAGGAGGTTCAGACCCTTGAGGATCAGCAGTTCCTCGGCGTTCAACGTGGACAGCAGCGTGCGGACCGGCTTGCCTTCGTTCAGGAGCTTCAGCGACGCATCCATGATCGGCAGGGCGGCGACCGATTCCTTATCCTTTGAGCTTGCCCGCTTGCGGGTCTGCTCGGTGCGGCGCTCCAGGCTCTCGAGGTCGGCGAGCATCAGCTCGGTCTCGATCGTGTCGGCGTCCGCAACCGGGTCGATCTTGCCCTCGACATGGGTGATGTCGTCGTCTTCGAAGCAGCGCAGCACATGCACCACGGCATCGACTTCGCGGATGTTGGCGAGAAACTGATTTCCGAGGCCTTCACCTTTCGACGCGCCGCGCACGAGGCCGGCGATGTCGACGAAGGCGATGCGGGTCGGAATGAGCTCCTTGGACTTGGCGATATCGGCCAGCTTGCGCATCCGCGGATCCGGCACGGCGACTTCACCGGTGTTCGGCTCGATGGTGCAGAAGGGATAATTGGCCGCCTGCGCCTGCGCCGTCTTCGTCAGCGCGTTGAACAGCGTGGACTTGCCGACATTCGGCAGACCGACGATACCGCATTTGAAACCCATGGCGTAACGACCCGTCTCTTCTCGTTTTGCAATGCGGTGCCTATGGGCGAAAGCGGCTGAGGGGTCAAGGGGTGGGCTGCCGTCGGCAGGTCCGAGCGCTTGCGCGCCTTGTCGCTCCTGCTGTCTGTGTTACCATCGCAAAATGGAAAGGACAGGTGCGATGGTACGGCTCAAAGTCTCGGCAGAAGGGCAGATCACCCTCAAGAAGGAAGTGCTCGAACACCTCGGCATCGGCCCCGGCGACGAGGTGGATATCGACTTGATGCCGAGCCGCCGGGCATCGCTGCGCGTGATCGGCGAGACGCGGCCGATCGAGAGCCTGTTCGGGATGGTCAAAAACCCCACTGGACGGACCTATACGGTCGAAGAGATCAATGAGGCGATCGCGGCGGGTTATGCAGGGGAGGCAGACGACTGAGTATCGTTGTCGACACCATATTCTCCTTCGGGTGCTGATCGTTGATGATCCAGAGGAAAGTCGTCAGGCGCAGGCGGTGATGCGTTCGGATTTTGTCGTGCTCTCTATTCATGCCCTCTGTGAGCTGGATTGGGTTCTGCGTCGCCTCTACAAAAAGAGCCGTTCAGAGGTGATAGAGATCATACAAGCATTGATGGAAACGCAAGGGATCGTCACGGACAGCGAAACCGTTCATGCAGGTATGTCCTTTCTCTCAAGCGGCGGCGACTTTGCCGATGGCGTTATCGAGCGTGATGGGCGGAGGCTGGGCGGTCAGGTGTTTGCCACCTTCGACAAACGCGCCGCTGCCATCATTCGGCGGAGTGGCCGGGCGGTGAATCTGCTCGGCCGCGCTTGAAACCAGCTTTATCCGATGTGATATAGCGGCATGCCTGCATCCGGGCCTTTCCGTCAGAAGGCACTTGCCCATGAGCGATGATACCACTACCACGCCGAAGACCGTGACAAAGCCGAAGCTCGATCGGCCGAAGCTCTACAAGATCATTCTCCTGAACGACGACTATACGCCGCGTGACTTCGTCATCATGGTGCTGAAGATCGTCTTCCGGATGAGCGAGGAGACCGGCTACCGGATGATGCTGACCGCCCACAAGATGGGCTCCTGCGTTCTTCTCGTCTGCGCGCGCGATATCGCGGAGACGAAGGCTAAGGAAGCGACGGACCTTGCCAAGGAAGCCGGGTTTCCGATGATGCTGACCACCGAGCCGGAGAATTGATCGGGTCATCGCTGCGGCTTTGACCACTGCGGGCTGATTAATCGTCCTTGTTGCCGAACAGCTTCTTCAGCATGTCCGCCATCGGGCCGGTCGTTGGCAGAATCTTCGGCTGGGCATGGTTGCGCGCCGCACGGATATGAGACTGGCCGGCGGGCTTTGCCTTCTGCGCCGGCTCGGCCGGTGGTGGGCTGCCGGTGGCGAGCGCGAGCTTGTTCATCAGCTGCGAATCCTCGCCCCTGGCCAGCATGTCCGCATTGTCCGCCAGCGCTTCCAGCAGCGGGTCCAGCCAGATGCGGTCGGCCTTGGCGAAATCGCCGAGAACGTGGCGTTCCACCAGTTCCTTGGCGCCGGGATGGCCGATGCCGAGGCGGAGGCGACGGTATTCGCGGCCGCAGTGGGCGTCCATGGACTTGATGCCGTTATGTCCGCCATGGCCGCCGCCCGTCTTCAGCCGGGCTTTGCCGGGCACCAGATCAAGCTCGTCATAGATGGCGACGACGCTGCCGACGGGAACCTTGTAGAAGCGCATGGCCTCGCCGACGGATTCGCCCGAGAGATTCATGAAGGTTTGGGGCTTCATCAACAGTACGCGCTCGCCGCCGAGGTCGCCTTCTGCAATCTCGGCCTTGAACTTCTTCGACCACGGGGAGAAGGCATGACGGCGATGGATCGCGTCGAGGGCCATGAAGCCGATATTGTGGCGGTTTCCCGCATATTTCGGGCCCGGATTGCCCAGTCCTGCAAAGATCAGCATGTTTCGTCTCGGGTCGGTCGCCGGTTCGGGTGCATGGCCGCTATTGCCGACGCATGCTGTTAAGCCGATGTCTTGCACCGCGCAGGGCCGTCCGTGTCAAGCCGGTTCGCGATGCGGAGGTGTTGGGACAGCTCTATTTCGGCGAATTTTTGTAGCGACGCTCCATCTCGGCTTGGGTGCCATCGGCGATCAGGCGGTCCAGCACCGCCTGCATGTCGGCGATGGTCCGGTCCGGCACGGCCTTGTTGCAGGCGATGCCCGAGTGTGCCGTTTCCACGTCGAGGATGGCTTCGAGCGGCTGGCCCTGTCCCCGCAACTCGTCGAAGGTCTTGCGGGTCAGCAGCACGAGATCGACGCGGCCGGCCAGAAGTTTCTTCAGGGAGAGGTCGATGCTCGGCGCGGTGTCGAGGTGTGGAAATCCCTGGGCGAGAGCGAAGAGTTCACCGCTGTCGTCCTTATGAACGGCGACGGTGAAAGCCTTGGCGGCCTCGATCGAGCGGGGGCGGGCTTTGCCGCTGGTACGGCCGATCAGCATGAGGGTATCGATATTCAGCGGCGAAACCCATTTGAAGCGCTCTGCGCGTTCCGGCAACAGCGTCGTCGTGAAGACGCAGGTCGCGGGGTCGGTTTCCGCCGTCGCGATCGCGCGGGCCCAGGGAACGATGTCGAGCGTGTAGTCGGGATGGACTTCGGCCATGATGCGGCGAACCTGATCGACCGAGGAGCCCGTGATCTCGCCGTCCTGCGTGAAGGCGAAGGGCGGATATTCCTCCGTCAGCATCGTGAGCGTACGGACGCCCTCAGGCGCTTCGGACGTTTGCGCAAGCGTCGGGGTGTTCGGGAGAAGGAGGCCCAGAAGGACCACGCCCGATACCGTCAAACCCCGTGCCTGCCATAATCTCATTCGCTGCATGCCTGCCGTCATTCCTTGTTGCCCTCGCGAAGGCGGCTGTCCTGGTGTGGTGCGTTCAGGCCGTCGTCGCCTTGGCTTCCGAGTTGCTTTCCAGCATTTTCAGCATCTCGCCGATCGGCATCGGCTTGCTGAAGAAGTAGCCTTGGCCATAGTCGATGCCGAGCTTCTTTAGAAGCTCCCAGTCCTCGAGCGTCTCGATGCCCTCGGCAACCGTGTCGTATCCCATCTGGTTGGAGATGGTGCGGATGCCTTTGATGAGCATGCGGCTCTTGCGGCGGACGTCCACCTCATCGGCCGTCAGCGACCGCGTGAAGGACTGGTCCACCTTGACGATATCGACGGGGAAGCGGTTGAGGTAGCTGAGCGACGAATAGCCGGTGCCAAAATCGTCGAGTGCGATCCGGCAGCCGAATTCGCCGAGCTGCTTCAGCACGGCATGAACATCCGGGCTGTCGAGCATAAGGACGGCTTCCGTGATTTCGATCACGATGCGGCTCGGTGCGATGTGGTTCTTCAGAAGCAGCGCCGCGAGTTTGTGGGGCAGGGTGGTCTCGAACTGCATCGGCGAGAAGTTGACCGCGAGATAGGTCTCGCCGGTGCCTTCCAGACGCGAGATGACGGCGAGATGGCCGATGGCTTTCTCCAGAATGCGCTCGCCGATGCGGCCGATCGTGCCGGTTTCCTCCGCGATGCCGATGATGCGGGCGGGGGCGAGAATGCCCTTTTCCGGATGGTTCAGTCGCATCAGCGCTTCGAAGCCAACGATGCGGCCATCGCTCATGCCGACGATCGGCTGGAGATAGGCCTCGAACCAGTCTTCGCGCAGGCCGGCCTCGATGTATTGGGCGATCTCGTGGCGTTCGCGTGCGGCGTCGAGCATGGAGGTGTCGAACATCTGTTTGCCGTTCTTGCCGCCGTGCTTGCGCGCATACATGGCGATGTCGGATTTCAGCAGGAGATCCGAGGCGTTTTCGGCATGGATCGGGTAGAGCGCGATGCCGATGCTGCAGCTGACCGACAGTTCGGTGCCGCGCACAATGATCGGTTCGGCAAGACCCGCGCAGATGCTGTCGCCGATATCGCTGGCCAGCGTCTCCACATTCTCGCCGTTGATGAGGATGGCGAACTCGTCGCCACCGATGCGCGACATCGTGTCTTCCGGCCGCAGGTTGGCGCGAATACGGGAGACGACCTGCCGCAGGACTTCGTCTCCGACAGCGTGGCCGAAATTATCGTTGATCCATTTGAAGCGATCGAGATCGATGAAGACGCAGGCGAGTTCGCCCGACCGCTCGTCGGCCTTGCGAATGCCCGCATCCAGTGCCGCCTCGAAGCCCTGACGGTTCAGGAGGCCGGTCAGATGGTCCGTCGTGGCCTGCACGTGATTGCGGCTTTCGGCCTGCTTCAGCGCGGTGATATCGGTCATGACGGCGAGGGCGGCGTCCTCGGTCTGGCCGTGGCCGAGCGTCATGGTTTCCTGGATCAGCACGGTCATCGTCTCGCCGTTCGCCTTCACGAAGGGGACGGTGACCTCGCAGGTGCTCTGAAGGCCGGCGGCGATGCGGCGTTCGCGATAGGCCGCGTGGGCCGAAGGTTCGATGAGGTCCGAAAACAGGCGGTCGATGACGGCTTCCCGCCCATAGCCCGTCTTGCTCAGCCAGAAATTGCTGACGGCGACGATCCTGTCTTCCAGATCGATCGAGAACAGCATGGCCGGGGTCAGGTTGTAGATCTCGGTGGAGCGGGCATGGGCACGGCGAAGGGCGTTCTGCTCGTTTTCCAGACGGCTCTGCATCTCGTTGAACTTGAGCACGAGCGCGCCCATCTCGTCGTCCGATTCCCATTCCACCCTCTGGCGTGACCCGAACAGGCGGCTCATCTCGATGGCGGCGGTCAGGCGCAGGAGCGGGCGGATGACGGTGATGCGGTTGCCGACGATGGCGGCGATGAACACCACCGCGATGGCGACGATGAGAATGGAGAAGATGACGAGTTCGTCATTGCCGAAGCGGGTCAGGAGGCCGTCGGTCCGCACGTGCAGCTCGACCGTTCCCACGGACTTCCTGCCCGTCGGGGCGTAATAGACGATGTCGCGTGACAGGACCGAATGCGGCGCCGCGGTTTCGTTGTCCGTAGCAGGATAGGCTGCCGAGAGGCCGGCCGACGTGCCGGTGACCTTGACGAAGGCGATGTTCCCGTCGGCGGCGAGTGCACGCGCGATCTGGTTCATGGCTTCCGTGTCGAAGTCCCAGAGCGGTTTTGCCAGAGCTTTCGATCCGGCATCCAGCATGACCTCGGCATTGGCGAGATGCTCGCGCTCGATGCGTCCGGAGGAAAGGTAGAGGAAGAGGACGATCAGCGGCGCGACGAACACCAGCATGGCGCCGCAGACGATCGCGACGAAGCGATGTTCCACAGAATGCATCATTGTGCTGCCCCTAAAAACGCCTGTGCCATCGCCCGTTCCCTGCACAGTGCAGCATGATGAAGCACGCCGCACGACCTGCGGCAACATGATCATAAAAGCATTAAATGTTATTGAAGCGATGGAGTCCGGACGGAATACAAAAAGGCCCGCCTGCGGGGTGCAGACGGGCCTTTCGATGAGGCAGTGGTGCTCGTAAACTTAACCGGAGTTAAGGTTTACTCAGCGTTACCTTCGCTCGCAGCATCACCGGCAGCTTCGCCAGCCGGTGTACCTTCTTCTTCTTCGGCCGTCAGGACGTCCGGAGCGGCGATCGTAGCAACCGTGAAGTCACGGTCGGTGATCGTCAGCGTGGCGTTCTCGGGCAGCGTGATGTCCGAGATGTGGATGCCGTCGCCGATCTTGGAAAGGCCGCTGAGGTCGACGGTGATGGCTTCCGGGATCGCGTTCGCGGGAACGACCAGTTCGATCGTGTGACGGACGACGTTCAGAACGCCGCCATTCTTGATGGCAGCGGACTTGTCTTCGTTTTCGAAGTGAACCGGCACTTCGACGGTGACGACGCTGTTCTTCGACACGCGCAGGAAGTCGACATGCATGGTGAAATCGCGCACCGGATCGAGCTGGTAGTCCTTCGGGAGGACCTGGATCTTCTCGCCGTTGACGTCGATCGTGGCAACCGTGGTCATGAAACCGCCGGCATGGATGTGACGTGTGACTTCCTTCGTGGACAGGGCGATGGAAATCGGTGTCTGCTTGTCACCGTAGATGACAGCAGGAATAAGACCGTTGCGGCGAAGTTCACGGGAGGACCCCTTACCAACCCGTTCGCGCGTTTCGGCCTTGAGCTCGTAAGTTGCGTTGCTCATGGCAGTACCTTTCTTGTTGTGAAGCATTCGCAGGGCGCAATGGCCTTGCGAATTGAGGTTTTGAGGCCTCATCCGCGTTTGCCTCCAAGGGTGTCTGCGCGGACGCGCGTCCATAACGGAGAACGCTCGGAATTGCAATGCTTCGCGCTTCGCGGCCGTTCAGAGGTCGCTAACCGTTTCAAGAGAACGCGTCGGAGCATTAACGGCCTGAGGGGACCGGGCATGTCAGGTGTGGGACGTCTCTCATAGGTGTTTCATGCTGACATTTCTTACCTGCGTGACGAACGACCATGCATATCCTCTGCTGGTCGCAGCGCTCGTGGTCTGCGTTCTCGGCTCGGTCCTGACGATGCGGCTTTACGCCCGCGTGCGGCGGACGCAAGGCGTCCAGAAGCTGAACTGGCTGTTTCTTTCGGGATGCATCGGCGGCTCGACCATCTGGTCGACGCATTTCATCGCGATGCTCAGCTACCGGATGCCGCTCGATCACGCCTATGATCCTCTGACGACGCTGTGGTCGCTGGCCATCGCGGTCGGCTTCACGCTGTTCGGCTTTGCCGTCACCGCCGGGCGGCAGACCGGCGCCACCATCGAGGTCGGCGGCGGCATCGTCGGGCTGGGTATCGTCTCCATGCACTATGTCGGGATGGCTGCACTGCTCGTTGCGGGCGTCAAGACGTGGGACACGGTGCTGACGATTGCGGCCGTCGTGCTGTCCGTCGGCTTCGGTGCCGTTGCCACCAACCGCATCGCGCGGCCGGTCACCCGTTTCTGCAAATATGGCGGTGCCGCCGGCCTCATCCTTGCGATCCTCTCGCTGCATTTCACGGCGATGACGGGTATGACGGTTTCCCCGGACCCCACGATCTCGATCCCCGCAATGGCGGTGGAGGAGAGCGCGCTGGCCGCAATGGTCCTTCTGATCATGACCGTCATGATGGCGCTCGGCGCCTCGGCCTATGTGATCGACCTGAACTCCAGCCAGATCGCCGCGGAACGCTACCGTCATCTCTCGTCGCACGATGCCTTGACCGGTTTGCCGAACCGGCAGGCGCTTCACGAGCATGTCGGCGAAGCGATGCGGCAGCCGCGCGACGATACGGAGCGTCTGGCTCTGGTGGTCATTGGCATCAACCGGTTCAAGGACGTGAACGATGCCCATGGTCAGGCCGTCGGCGACCGCGTGTTGCGGGCAATTGCAGAAGGGGTGTCCGGCATCCTGCAACCGGGCGAATTTCTCGCGCGGGTCGGCGGCGATGAGTTCGTGGCCGTTCGAGACCGCTTCTTCATGAAGGCCGATGCAAAGGAATTCGCGGAGCGGATCCTCAGCGCCGTCAGCCTGCCGATGGACCTCGAAGGGCAGGCGTTCCGGGTGACGGCGAGTGCCGGTATCGCGCTCTTTCCCGGTTCGGCCCAGACCGCCATCGACCTTGTGGCACAGGCAGATCTCGCCATGCACCGGGCCAAGGTCAACGGCGCGAGCACGGTGCGGTTCTACAAGCCGAGCATGGATACGGCCACGCGCGACCGTAGTCTCCTGTCGATCGACCTTCATCAATCCATCGATCGTGGCGAACTCGAACTCTATTACCAGCCGCAGAACGATACGCTGAGCCGCGATATCATCGGCTACGAAGTTCTCCTACGCTGGCGTCACCCGACGCGGGGCATGGTGTCGCCCGCGGAGTTCATTCCGCTGGCGGAGCGGACGGGATTCATCCAGACGCTTGGCGACTGG
The DNA here is from genome assembly GCF_011603255.1 of Ferranicluibacter rubi. Taxonomy (GTDB): domain Bacteria; phylum Pseudomonadota; class Alphaproteobacteria; order Rhizobiales; family Rhizobiaceae; genus Ferranicluibacter; species Ferranicluibacter rubi. Next base: position 95,477 of record NZ_JAANCM010000005.1, read on the forward strand.
GTGCTGGAGACCGCTTGCCGGGAAGCGTCATCCTGGGCACAACCGCTGCGCATTGCCGTCAACGTCGCCCCTGCCCAGCTGGCGGACGTGGCTCTGCCGCACCGGGTGCGCGACATCCTTATTCAGACGGGACTTCCGGCCGACCGTCTCGAACTCGAGATCACCGAAACCGGTATCATCGGCGACCAGCAGCACGCCCTGCACATCATCCGGCAGCTGAAGGCCATGGGCGTGAAGATCGCAATGGACGACTACGGCACCGGCTATTCCTCGCTTTCGACGCTGCAGAACTTCCCGTTCGACAAGATCAAGATCGATCGCAGTTTCGTTGACGGCATCGGCCGCAGCCGGCCCGCCGAGGCGATCGTGCGCTCGACCATCATCTTGGCACGCAGCCTCGATATTCCCGTTCTCGCCGAAGGGGTGGAGACCGAGGAGCACATGACATTCCTGCGTGGCGAGGGGTGTCTGCAGGTTCAGGGCTTTCTGTTCGGACGGCCTCAGCCGCTGTCCGACATCAAGACCGCCGTGATGACAGCCGTCGAGATCGCGCCACCTGCGGACGCCGAGATCGTCGACCTTCCCCAAGCGACGGCCGCCTGAAGATTTCAGGCGGATGGACGCAGCTCAGGAGGGGCGCGAAGACTTGCCGCGTCCGGACCTGATATGGCCGAGGAACAGCATGAGCCCGCCCGCGACGATGCCCCAGAAGGCGCCGGAGATGCCGGCAAAGCTGACGCCGGAGGCCGTGACGAGGAAGGTGATGGCCGCGCCGTCCCGGCTTTCCGCATCCTTGAACGCGGCGGACGCCGATGCAGCGAAGGCGCCGATCAGCGCGAGACCCGCCACGGCCTGGATGAGCACCGGCGGCGCCAAGCCGACGAGCAGGGTCACGGTGGCCGCGAGAAGCCCGAAGACGATGTAGAAAATGCCGGCGATGATTGCCGACCAGTAGCGCCGCGCGGGGTCTGCGTGCGAATCCGGGCCGGCGCACATGGCCGCCGTGATGGCCGCGAGGTTGACGGCGTGACCGCCGAAGGGGACGGCGAAGAGCGAGAAGACGCCGGTTGCCGCAAAGAGCGGGCCCGGCTCCGGTGCGTAGCCGTGGACTTTCAGCACCGCGATGCCCGGAATGTTCTGCGACGCCATGGTGACGACGAACAGGGGCAGGGCAATGGAGACGAGCCCGGCGAGGGTGAAGACCGGCATGACGAACACCGGTTGCGGGACAAGCGTTGCGACGACGCGGTCCATCGTGCCCGGGGGGATGTCGATGCCGAAGATGATGACGAGGGTGAAGGCGAGGAGGGCGGCCGGCACCGCGAGCAGCCGATTGAACGTTCCGGCGATCGCCCAGGCCAGCACGATCGGCAGGCCGAGCGCGGGATCGGCGCCGACCGCCTTCACCGGAGCGAAGCAGAGCGAGAGGAGCACGCCCGCGAGCATGGCGTTTGCGAGCGGTGCCGGGATCATGGCGACAAGTCGGCCGAGCGGGCGCCAGAGGCCGGCAATCACGATCATGATGCCGCAGAGCACGAAGCCGCCGGCGGCGGCCGGAAATCCGCCGGCGATCGCGCCGGAACTGGCGATCAGGGCTGCACCCGGCGTCGACCAGGCGATGCTGATGGGCAGGCGGGTCCAGACGCTCAAAAGGATCGCGAGGATGCCCATCGAGACCGACAGGGCCATCAGCCCGGATGCCGCCTCAGCCTCCGTCGCACCTACGGCCGACAGTCCGTGCAGGATGACGGCGAAGGAACTGGCAAAGCCGACAAAGGCGGTGAGGAGCCCCATGAACAGGCTCTGGAGAGAGAGGTCGCGCAGCATGATGGTCCGTCGGAAAGCAGAGGAGGAGGCTGGCCCTTGCGGGCATGGTGTCCGTTCGCTGTAGCAAGTTGGAAGCCGTGAGAACACATGCCGGCGCGAATTTTCCCGAGCGCGCTTTCCTGGTCAGCGCGAAAGTACCCGCGAGCCCGGCATGGACGTTTGCCGAAATCCCGTTATAGTACCGTTACCGTCAGCTTTCGGGGAGGAGAGCGGATGAACCATTCGGATCACGTTCAGGCCGTGGCGCATCATGCGTCGGCGGCAGCCAGTTCGCCCGTTGCCGCCTCGTGGCGGCGATGCATGACCGTGCACGGGCTTTCGCCGGAAGAAGCGCGGTCGCCGATGCGGCTCGACGAGCGGGCGTTTCGTTTCGCGCGCGAGGAAAGCGGAGCTCTGCTCGAAGAGGCGCGGGGCGAGATCGACCGGTTGTTTGCCACGGTCGGAAAGGCGGGGTGCTGCCTGCTCCTGACGGATGGAAACGGCGTCGCGCTGGAGCGGCGGGGTGCGGCCGGCGACGATGATGATTTTCGCGGCATCGGCCTCTGGTCCGGCACGCTCTGGAGCGAGGCCAGCGTCGGCACCAACGGCATCGGCACGGCGATTGCCGACGAGCGGCCCATCGTCATCTATCGCGACCAGCATTTCCTCAGCCGCAACACGGGCCTTTCCTGCGCCACCGCGCCGATCCGCGACCATCGCGGCCGCGTGACGGCGGCGATCGACATTTCCACCTGCCGCGAGGATGCCGGGGAAATGGCGATGAGCATTCTCTCGCAAGCGGTGCGGGACGCTGCCGCGCGGATCGAATCGAACCTCTTCCATCGCGCCTTTCGCGGCCATCGCGTACTGCTGGTGCCGGCGGAGGGCAAGGCGAGCCCGGCGCTGCTCGCCATCGATCGAGACGACCTCGTGCTCGGTGCGACGCGGGCGGCCCGACTGACGCTGGGGATCGACGATCTCAGGATCGCCGCCGGCATTCCTGCCTCCGACCTTCTGCACGACCGCCCCTCGGGCGAGCACGAGAACCTCGACGATGCGGAACGGGCGGCATTGCGCCGGGTGCTGTCGCGCGCCAGCGGCAATGTGTCGGCGGCTGCCGAATGCCTCGGCATCAGCCGCGCGACGCTCTACCGGAAGATGAAGAAGCTCTCGATCGATTGAGATACCAGACGTTTGCGCGCTGCAGCACGGGTTGCAGCGCACGCGTGTCGCAGATGTGAGACAGTCGCGCGGACGATCGGCCTATCCCCCCTTTTGCCGCGGAATGTTCCGGCGCAGGGTCTTCCCCAGACAGAGGTAGCTGTCCCTTGGAGGAGACCCACATGCTGCACCAGAAGATCGTCGAGAACCCGTTCAAGCAGAAGTACGGCAACTTTATCGGGGGCGCATGGCGCGATGCCGCGAGCGGCCGCACGTTCGACAACACGACGCCCATCACCGGCGGCGTTCTTTGCCAAATCGCCCGTTCGGAAGCCGCCGACGTGGAGCTGGCGCTGGATGCCGCCCACGCCGCAAAGGACAAATGGGGCCGGACCTCGACCACCGAGCGCGCCAATATCCTGATGAAGATCGCGCAGCGCATGGAAGACAATATGGAGCTTCTGGCGCGGGCGGAAACCTGGGACAACGGCAAGCCGCTGCGTGAAACCATGGCAGCCGACATGCCGCTCGCCATCGACCATTTCCGATACTTCGCTTCCTGCGTCCGGGCCCAGGAAGGCACGATCGGGGAAGTGGACCGCGACACCATCGCCTATCACTTCCACGAGCCGCTTGGCGTCGTCGCGCAGATCATCCCGTGGAATTTCCCAATTCTCATGGCCGCCTGGAAGCTTGCACCGGCGCTCGCTGCCGGGAACTGCGTCATTCTCAAGCCTGCCGAGCAGACGCCGGCCTCCATTCTCGTCTGGGCCGAGCTGATCGCCGACCTGCTGCCGCCGGGCGTGCTCAACATTGTCAACGGCTTCGGTCTCGAGGCCGGCAAGCCGCTGGCGACCAATCCGCGCATCAACAAAGTGGCCTTCACCGGGGAGACCTCCACGGGCCGGCTGATCATGCAATATGCCAGCCAGAACCTCATTCCCGTGACGCTGGAACTGGGCGGCAAGTCGCCGAACATCTTCTTCGAAGACGTGATGCGCGAGGATGACGACTATCTCGACAAGGCGCTCGAAGGGTTCGCCATGTTCGCGCTCAACCAGGGCGAGGTTTGCACCTGCCCGAGCCGTGCGCTGATCCACGAGAAGATCTACGATCGCTTCATGGAGAAGGCGCTGAAGCGCGTCGCCGCCATCAAGCAGGGCAACCCGCTCGATATGTCGACGATGATCGGCGCGCAGGCGTCCAGCGAGCAGCTGGAAAAGATCATGTCCTACATGGACATCGGCCGGCAGGAAGGCGCAGAGGTGCTGATCGGCGGCGAGCGCAACACGCTGGAAGGCGAACTGGCGGGCGGTTTCTACGTGAAGCCGACCGTGTTCAAGGGCCATAACAAGATGCGGGTGTTCCAGGAGGAAATCTTCGGCCCCGTGGTTTCCGTCACCACCTTCAAGGACGATGCGGAAGCGCTGGAAATCGCCAACGACACGCTCTACGGCCTCGGTTCGGGCGTATGGAGCCGGGATGCGAACCGTTGCTACAACTTCGGCCGCAATATCCAGGCCGGCCGCGTCTGGACGAATTGCTACCATGCCTATCCGGCGCACGCGGCCTTCGGCGGCTACAAGCAGTCCGGTATCGGGCGCGAGACGCACAAGATGATGCTCGACCACTACCAGCAGACCAAGAACATGCTGGTCAGCTACAGCCCGAAGGCGCTCGGCTTCTTCTGAGCAGCGGGATCACGGAATCAGGAAACGCCATCTCCCGGTTCGCCGGGGGATGGTCATGTTTGGCATAGCTCAGCCGTGATGGACGACCAGTGCCAGCGCGCTCCAGAGCAGAAGCGACAGGCTCATGCAGCTCAGATAGCACTCCGTGCGATATGACATGATGTGATCCTCCCAAATCCTGGTCGCAAGTATGACACAATGATGAACGGTCGGTCACTCGCTAAATTTAGGTATTCCTCATAAAGGACGGCATCCACATGCAGGGCGTTATCGTCGGTGATATGCCGGACGGGCAGAAGCGGGTTCTGGCGACGGAGGCGGCGCTTGCCTTCATCGAGGAGATCCGCCTCGACCATCCCGACATCCTGTTCCATCAGTCGGGCGGTTGCTGCGACGGCTCCTCACCCATGTGCTATCCGGCGGACGACTATATCGTCGGCGACCATGACGTGCGCCTTGGCGAGATCGGCGGCGTGCCGGTCTATATCAGCGGCAGCCAGTTCGAGGTCTGGAAGCACACGCAGCTGATCATCGACGTCGTTCCCGGACGCGGCGGCATGTTCTCGCTCGACAATGGTCGCGAGCGGCGGTTTCTCACGCGCTCGCGTCTGTTTTCCGGCGGGGAGGCTTGCGCCGTTCCCGCCCGCAACTGAGCGGACGAGTGCTCACGGGATGACGCGGAAGATCTTCAGCGCCGGATGGTCCGGCGTTGTGACAGGCTGGAGGTAGGCGGGAACGATACCCTTGCCGAGTGTCACATAGAGCCCGTCGGGCGCACGCTCCGCGATCAGGCTTGTCTGGCCGTCCTCGGCGCAAAAAGCGAGCAGGGTGACGCCGTCGCGGATCAGCAGATCTTTCGCCGCCTCCGTCGAGGCAAGGCCGATGTTGAGCTCCGCCAGCATGCCGGCCGGGTTGCGATGATAGGGTGCGGTGAGCACGCGGTGATGCGTAAAACGCAAAATGGACGCGCCGAGGTTGGAGGGTGCTGCGACGACGCCCGCCGGCTCATCGACCAGAGGCACGATCGCATCGCGCGCGACGCAGGCGCTCTGCTCCATCCCCGCCATGACCGTGTCGTCCGTACCCGCAACCTTCGCCACGGCTGCCGAAGCGACCGCCCAGACGCTCGGGATCGAGACCAGCATCAGCCCGGCAAAGGCGAGTTCCGCGCCGATCGTCTTCGGTTCGTGGTGCGCGCGGGTGCGAAGGTCTGAAACGGCAAGAGATAACGGGAAGATCGACAGGAAGTTGAGAAAGGTCGTGCCGCGGATCTGCAGCATGCTGATCGCGAGGGTGGGAAGGCAGAGCGCGAGAAAGACGAGATGCAGCTCCCTCCGGTCGTTTCGCCAGATGCGGATGAGGCAGACGATGATGGCAATGGTGCCTGCCGCAAAGCCGAAGCCGAGATAGGACGGCATCGCCTGCACCATCTGCACGATCGACTGCGCTTCCTGCACCCTCTCCAGCCACAGGGTCTTGAGAAGCGGATCGAGCGAGGCGAGCGGGTTCTGCAGACATTGCGGCGCGATCGACACTGTGACGGCGGCAACGACGGCGCCTGACGCCGCAAGGGCGAGAATTCGTGCGTTCCGCGAACGCCGGCTGGTGGAGCGTGCGGAGAGATAGAGCGCGAGGCCGCCCGCGGTCGCGATGGCGAAGAAGCCGAGCGAGAGGTTGTCGCAGGTGACCATCGCATAGAGGCGCGGTGGCGTGTTTGCGAGAAAGGCGGCCGCGACCGTGGCGGCGAGCGACAGGCCGAAGGCCCTGGCGGCCCCATCCATCGGCTCGCCATGCCACGCCCAGCGGAGCGCGACGACGATGCCGGCGATGGCCACCAGGGGCGTGGTTTCCACGCCGACCGCGACGGCAAGGCCGGCTGTGACGCCGGCGAGGGCGTGGCCGCTCCTCCGGCCGAGAGGGTCGGTGAGGCCCGCCACGAGCAGGGCGATCAGGGCGAGCTGGACGTTGTGATGGTCGATATTTCCCGGCTGGAAGCGTACATTGCTGATCAGCGACAGGACGATGAGAACGAGACCGATCATCATGGTCTGGCGTCCGCCGATGTTCCAGCAGGCTTTTGCCACGCCGATGACGACGGGGACGATCAACAGGATCGGCCAGAGGAAGAGCGCGGCGGCCTCGCTTGGCTCCGGCTGCAGAAACAGGCCGAAGACAGCGATCAGCCCGGCAATCGGAAGATCCACAAGGCGCGACCAGTGCATCAAGGTGCCGCCGTCGAGGCCGAGGCGGTACTGCATCATGTCGAACCAGCCTTGCGCGGCGAGAAAATCCCGGACTTCGACGAGGCGCATGGCGTCGTCATTGTCCGCGCCGACATAATCCGTGGCCCTGAGGCCGGCGATGACGGAGGCGAAGGCGACGACAAGAATGGCGAGGAGGATTGCGACCCAGGGCTCATGTGTCCATGCCCGTTTCGTCTTGGGCGATGTATCTGCTGCGGGTTCGGCGTTGCGGATGTCGGGTTCGGAAAGGGTCACGGCAGGAGGCCTCGCAATCGTCGTCCGGGGCGTCCGGCTGGCGGGAACCATAGAAGGGGAAGGTGAAAAAAGCCTTTGTCGAACAGGGTGACTGCGGCGCGCGACCGTCGATCGGTGCGTGCGCAACATCTTCAACGAGACCTTAAGATTTCCCGGTCATTGTCGTGCGACCGCCACGGATGAACCCGATGCAGACGCTTCCGACAGATCTCAGGATCGCCGTACTTCTCCCCTGCTACAACGAAGCGGCGACGATCGTGTCGGTCGTCCATGCGTTCCGCACGGCACTGCCTCTCGCGCGCATCCATGTCTACGACAACAACTCGACCGACGAGACGGCGCTGCGGGCGACGCTTGCCGGCGCGGTCGTCACGCGGGAGACGCGGCAGGGCAAGGGCCATGTCGTCCGGCGCATGTTCTCCGACGTCGATGCCGATATCTATGTGATGGCGGACGGGGATGGCACCTATTCGGCGGCCGACGCGCCCGCGCTGATCGCCACGCTGATCGCCGAGCGTGCGGACATGGTGGTGGGAACGCGACGTGGTGTGAAGGCGGATGCGGGCCGGCAGGGACACGCCTTCGGCAACCGGCTGTTCAACCGGCTCTACCGGACGCTATTCGGCAACGATTTCACCGACATCTTTTCGGGATACCGCGTGTTCTCACGACGCTTCGCCAGGAGCTTTCCGGCCGTGTCCGGCGGGTTTGAGATCGAGACGGAGATGTCCGTGCATGCCTCGCGGTTGAAGCTGCCGGTCTGCGAGATGCCGCTCGACTATGGCCGCCGGCCGGAAGGGTCGCATTCCAAGCTGTCCACCTTCCGGGATGGTGGGCGCATCCTCTGGATGTTTGCGATGCTGATGAAGGAGACGCGGCCCTTCACCTTCTTTGGTGCCATCAGCACCGCCTTCATGGCGTCGAGCCTGATTTTCATGGCGCCGGTTCTGGTCGAATATTTCGAGACCGGTCTCGTCCGGCGCATGCCGACCTGGGTTCTGTCGGTGGCGCTGATGATGATCTCCTTCATGATGTTCACCGCCGGGCTGATCCTCGACTCGCTGGCCCGTGCCCGGGCCGAGCAGCTGCGGCTGCACTACATGGCTCTGCCGTCGAGCCCCTTCCTTTCTGTGTCCATGCCTGCCTCGGCCGAGCCCGGGCAGGGCGAGACAGGCGATGTGCAGAGTGCGGCTGCGTGATTCCGGAGACCGAGCGATGAACCGCGAGACCACCAACCGTATCCGCTTCGTGCTGGAGGACCTGCTGCCGCCGGTGCTGCGGGATTCGCGTCTGTTCCGGGCGGCCGCCAAGCTGGTTTGGGGCGAGCACATCGTCCACCTCGCCCGGTTCCGCGCCCGCGCGCCGTTTCTGTCGGAGGCGGAGTATGAGGACCTCTACCGCAAGCATCCCCGCGTGCATGAGGGGACCGACAACTCGGTCGCCTGCATTTGCCGCATTGCCGGCTCGATCGAAGGCGAGAGCGTCTGCGATGTCGGTTGCGGTACGGGGGCGCTGCTGAAGCATATCCAGTCGGCACAGCCCGGCCTTAGCCGCGTGACTGGTGTCGATTTCGTGGTGGAAGATGCCGCAAGTCTCCCGGGCGTCGAATATGTCGCCGCGCGGATCGAGGATCTGCCCTTTGCGGATGGCGAATTCGATACGGTCGTCTGCACGCATGTGATCGAGCATGTGCTCGACTACCGCAAAGCCATTGCCGAGCTGCGCCGGATCGCGCGCCGCCGGTTGATCATCGTCGTGCCGCGTGAGCGGGAGTACCGCTACAGCTTCAATCCGCATTTCAACTTCTTCCCCTACACGCACTCCTTCCTGCGCGCCGTCCACCCGGTTCCCGCGATCCATGTCTGCGAGGATATCGGCCGCGATATCTTCTATTGCGAGACGGTGGAAAGGGCAGGGGATGGCGCTGGCGGCATCGAGGCTGCAGCGGCATGATCGGGGGAAACTACAGCCCGGCTCTGTGGCTGGGCCTCACCGGCACGCCACTGATGATCGCGATGGGGCAGGTGCTGTTCAAGCTGTCGAGCCGCACCACGGGCGAGTTCGGCGTGGCGGGCATCGTCGCGCTTCTGCTCAATCCGCTGATGATCGGAGCTCTTGCCGTGTACGGCATCGGGACGCTCGTCTGGATATTCGTGCTGAAGAGCGTGCCGCTGACGATGGCCTATTCGTTCATGGCCCTGACGTTCTGCTTCGTGCCGCTGCTCGCCAGCATCTTCCTTGGGGAAACGCTGACGCTGCGCACGGCGATCGGTGCCGCTCTCCTCATCGGCGGCATGATCGTCATCAACAGTTGAGACACACGCCCGTCGCCGGGTTGCTCCCGATCAGTCGAACAGGCTGGAAACGGATTCTTCCTGGCTGGTGCGGTTGATCGCTTCGCCGATCAGGTTTGCCGTCGAGATCACGCGGATATTGTGCGCGGACTGCACGGCCGTCGTCGGCTGGATGCTGTCGGTGATGACGAGCTCCTTCAGCTTGGACGAGGTGACGCGGGCAACGGCGCCGCCGGAGAGAACGCCGTGGGTGATGTAGGCGGTGACGCTGGTCGCGCCGTTCTTCAGCAGGGCTTCTGCCGCGTTGCACAGCGTGCCGCCGCTATCGACGATGTCGTCGATCAGCAGGCAATCCTTGCCGGTGACGTCGCCGATGACGTTCATGACTTCGGACTCGCCTGCGCGCTCGCGGCGCTTGTCGACGATGGCCAGCTGACAGTCCAGTCGCTTGGCGAGCGCGCGGGCGCGCACCACGCCGCCGACGTCGGGCGAGACGACCATGACGTTTTCGAGTTCGTAGTGTTCCTTGATATCGCGCGTCAGGATCGGCACCGAATAGAGGTTGTCCGTCGGGATATCGAAGAAGCCCTGAATCTGGCCGGCATGCAGGTCGAGCGTCAGAACGCGGTCGGCGCCGGCCTCGGTGATCAGGTTGGCGACGAGCTTGGCGGAGATCGGTGTGCGCGGACCCGGTTTGCGGTCCTGCCGGGCATAGCCGAAATAGGGGAGGACCGCAGTGATGCGCCGTGCCGACGAGCGGCGCATGGCATCGATCATGATCAGCAGTTCCATCAGGTGGTCGTTCGTCGGGAAGGACGTGGACTGGACGAGGAAGACATCCTCGCCGCGCACGTTCTCCTGAATCTCGACGAAGATTTCCTGATCGGCGAAACGCCGGACCGTCGCCCGCCCGAGCGGAAGATTGAGATAGTTGCAGATCGCTTCGGCGAGGAGCCGGTTCGAATTGCCCGCGAAAACCTTCATCGATGGTCCGCCTGTCGTGCTGTCCGGGATAGGCCCGAACCGGACGGTCCGTTTGCCGTAATCCGCAAGATTCCGTAAACCCGCATCCCAATGCGCGTCGGTCTCAGGGAGCGTGCCCCCGTCAATGCCGATGGGCGCTTCATAGCGGCCTTGTCCCCGAATGCAAGAGGAACGCCGGCATGGAGAGGGTTTATCCGAAAAAGATTTCGAAGGCGCTGCCGGGAAGAGCGTTTTAGAGGTCGTGAAAACACGGTCATGCTCATTCTCAGCCGGCCGTGGCATCCCGCCAGGTCAGGTACTGCCCGACGCTCTTGGTGGCGATGTCGCGCATGGTCTGCGGCGGAACGCCCGACCAGAGATCGGCGCCCTTGGTATCGACGCTGTCCTGCCCCTGGATGCGGTGCAGACGGTTGCCGGCCTGATCGAGCACGTCCCAGACATAAACGATGGTGGTCTTTCGGCCGTCCTTGAACGCCGAGAAATAACCCTTCAAAATATGCTGGCTTCCGCCATCCGCTGCCGTCTTGATGGTAAGGCCGTGCGAGCGGGCGTCCGCGCCGAGCTGCTCGGAGAGGGGGCGGATGGCCTCGACGGGTGCGCCCATGATGGGGAGGAAGCGGATGCTGCCGGCAGGGCCGGCCTTGGCGGCGGGCGCGATAGCAGCTTGCTCTTCCGGTGCGCTGTTGGCTTCTGCGGGCACATCGTTCTGCGCTGCCTCCGCCGGCTCCGTGGCCGGTTCGGATTGCGGTGCCTCTGCCGTGCGGGTGCGTGCGGCGGCTTCGGTCTCGCTGACTTGATTGCCGGTTGCAGGAAAGCCGACCGCGCTTTCGGACGGGGATATCTGCGGCGACGGGTTGCTGGCGAGCGCCTGGGCCTGTGCTTCGAAGGAGCCGGCCGGGTTGCGGTAGCTTTCGTCGCCACGGGCATAGGCCGTGCCGGTGATATCGGGCTGGTCGGCCCGCGGTGCGGGCTGATCGGTATAGTTCGGGTCGGAGAGGCTGGCCGATCGCTGCACCCGCATCTCATGGACGGCCATGGCGCCGGCGGGGGCGCTGTTCACCACCGGCTGCTGCGATTGCATGGTGTCGAGATCGGCCTGATTGACCGGGGAGGACTGATAGCTCCCGTCGCCGACATTCTCTGGCGGCGTCAACGCGTCGATGCTGTTGCAGGACGACAGGGCGAAAAGAAGGGACATGGCCAAGAGCGGCGTCGCGACCCGAAGGCGCGCGATGTTCGTCGTCGTTGCGAAAAGGGTGCGCACGGTCGACCTCCGTCCTGGACAGATGCAGCGCATGTCGCCCGTCTCCAGCACCGCTCACGCCTCGTGAGGCAGATCGAAACCGCTGGAGTATTACACGCCGATACGCTGGCACACTGCGACGCCATCCGACGGGCCTATCCCGCCGGTCCTGACATCAGACAACCAGTTTACGACGATAATCCTAAGAAGCCGTATTGATCCGGCTTCCCCTTTTTGGGGCTGGCGAGGGTTCGATCCCGCTCTATCGCCCGGCGAGACCTCAGAGGTCGATGACATCGAGACCGTAGCGCGACAGGGCCCGTGGCGCGCCGTCCGTCGTCAGGTAGGTCTGCCCGAGCGTCATGGCCGTGCCGCTGTCGCTGTCCATGATGATCATGTGCACGAAGAGCGACATGTTGGGCAGGATCTCCTGCGGATTGCCGGCATGGAACATCTGCTGCTCCATCCAGGAGGGCGAGAAGCGGGCGCCGAGCGAATAGCCACAGGCGTTCAGGCGGTGTTTGGCAAGGCCGCGCTCGTCCATGATCTTTGCGTGAACATCGAAGACGGTGCCGAAGGTGTTGCCCGATCGCAGGACCATCTCGATCGCCTGGATGGTTTCACGGCAGGCGCTGTAGAGTTCGCGATGACGGTTGGTCACCTCGCCGACCACGATCGTGCGCATCATGGCCGCATGGTAATGGGCGCTGACGCCGGCCCATTCGAGCGTGAGCTGGTCCTGCGCGTCGAGCTTGCGGCGGCCGGCCTTGTAGCGGCAGAGGAGGGCGTCAGCGCCGGAGCCGATGATGAATTCGTTGGCCGGATAATCGCCGCCGCCTGCAAAGACCGCGCCCTGCATGGCCGCGAGAATCGCCGCCTCGTCGCCGCCGGGGCCGATCAGCGGCAGGGCCGCATCCAGCGCGTCGTCGGCAAGGCTCGCGGCCTTCTCGACATGGGCGATCTCGGCCGGGCTCTTGATGAGCCGCAGCCGGCCGACCAGCATGGATGCGTCGATGATCTGGCCGAAGCTCGCCATTTGGTTGTCGAGCAGCCGGGCAATGCTGCCGGTCATGCCGTGCGTGTCGTATTCGATGCCGATGCGGGCGCCGAGGAGGTCGAGTTCGCTCAGCAGGTTCTTCAGGTCCATCGTCGGGTCGGCATTGACCCTGTCGACCCAAACCTGAATGCGTTCGATGTTGGAGGTGTGGCGTGCCTGGCGCAGGTCGGCCGACCGCGTCAGCAGAACCATCGAGCCGTCGGATTTCACGACCAGCGTCTGGAAGAAGCAGTAGCCGAAGGTGTCGTAGCCGGTCAGCCAGTACATGCTCTCCTGCGCAAAGAGCAGCAGCGCGTCGAGCTTGTCCTCGCGCATCTTCGCCGTGAGGCTGGCGAGGCGTGCGGCGTACTCGTCCTGGGTGAAGTGAAGGGCCATGTCATGCCTCCCTGATGCTGATGGCGGAAATCTGCCGGCCGTAATCCGGCTCGCCGCGATGGGTCGTCCGGCGGTAGGAAAAGAAGCGTGCTTCGTCCTCATAGGTGCAGAGGCCGAGCTTCTCGGCCTTCACGCCGGCTGCGAGAAGGCGGGCGACGGTGAGGCCGGGAAGGTCGAACATCGCGTGATCGGCGCGCGTCGAAGGCGTGAAGAAACGGGCGTATCCGGCGTCGTGCGCGAGAAAACGTTCGACGAATTCCGGGCCGACCTCGTAATTGTCTGGGCCGATGGAGGGGCCGAGGCAGGCGAGGATGGTTTCGCGTGTGGCGCCGAGGGCGACCATGGCCGAGATCGTGCTTTCGAGGACACCCGTCAACGCACCCTTCCAGCCGGCATGCGCCGCGCCGACGACGCCGGCTTGTGGATCCGCAAAGAGGATCGGTCCGCAATCGGCCGAGAGGACACCGAGCACGATACCGGGCGTCGCCGTAACCAGCGCATCGGCCTCCGACCGCGTGCCATCGTAATCGATGCCGATGGTGACGACATCCGGAGAGTGGATCTGATGGACAGTGGCGAGCCTTGCCACGGGCTGGCCGAACCATGCGGCGACGCGGGTGCGATTTTCCTCGACATGGGCACGGTCGTCCCGAGAGCCGAGGCCGACGTTCAGGCCTTCGTAGATACCGTCCGACACGCCGCCCTTGCGGGTGAAGAAGCCGTGGGCAACGGATGCGGAGGCGAGCAGCGGGCTCTGGAGCGGGGAGGGCAAGGCGTCGTCCTGCATTGGTCTTTCGCCCCTTGGATGTCAGCGGTTGTCGGAGAGGGTGGTGCCGGGAATGGCTCGCGGTGATTTGCGCGGGATGTTGACCCTTTGCCGCCCGCCCTGTCAATCGCGCAGGCGGCAGACAGTGTCATCGGCGGCGGACCGATGTCCGCTCTCGATGGGGTCGAGACCGGGTGCCGGTTGCGATCCGCTCAGGCCTGAAACGGCACAAGGGCAATGGCCGGGTGGCTGACGGCGAGGACCTTGAAGAGTTCGCCCATCTTGCCTTCGCCCGAGCCGGAAAGCCGCTCCGCATCCTGACGCACGCCTTCCTGCACGATGATGTCCTTGCCGCGCGCGAGCGCCTCGGCACGTTCGCGGATGCCCAGAGCCAGCAGGAAATCGCCCTGATAGGTCAGGCCGTTGATCCGAAGACCTTCCGCAACAGCGCGGCGGGCGAGCTGTTCGAAATCGACATGGCTGGTGATGTCGGCCTCGCCGGGATGGGCGAGCGGCGGGTCGAACTGGTGGGCGCGCACGGCCTGGAGCGTATCGCCGTAATTGGTCGCCATATGGCCGTAGTCGATGATCAGGGCGGACCCGTCGGTGCGCTTCAGCCGTGCGGAAATGGCGGCCATGACGGCATCGCGGGCCGGGGCGACTTCGAAGATGGTGCCGAGCGGCAGCTTGTCTCCCGGCGGCAGAAGGTCGGGATCGATGGTGGCCACGCCGGCGGTGAAGCAAAGATTGTCCTGCGCATCCAGACCAACCATGCGCTCGCGAAAGCCCTGTTCCGTCTTCACGAACTGGCGGATGGGAATGGCATCGAAGAGTTCGTTTGCGACCAGCAGCAGGAAGCCGTCGGGAATCTCCTCGAAGCTCTCGTGCCAGTCGATCTTGAACTTGTGGGCGACGAGGGTCTGGCTCTGGACCTTCTGTAGGCGCTCGCTGGTTTCGACCAGATGCACGGTCGCCTTTTCATAGAGCTCCGGCGAAAGGCGCGAGAGGACGCGTAGGATGTCCGCCATCATCGTGCCACGACCGGGACCGATCTCGGCGATGGCCACCGCTTCAGGCTGTCCGTGACGACGCCAGGCCTCGAACAGGAACATGCCGATGAGCTCGCCGAACAACTGGCTGATCTCCGGCGCGGTGATGAAATCGCCGCTCTGTCCGAAGGGTTCGCGCGTTCGGTAGTAACCGTGCTCTGGATCTGCGAGGCAGAGGGCGAAGTAGTCGGTGACGCTGATCGGTCCTGTTGCGAGGATGATCGCCTTGATCTTGTCCGTGAGAGGCGTGGTCATGGTCGGCTCCCCACGAGCGATGCCGCCCGGCGGGCGCGCAGGATCGCCCAGAGGCCGAGACCGACCATCGGCAGCGACAGCAGCATGCCCATCGTCAGCCAGCCCCCGGCGAGATAGCCGATCTGCGCGTCGGGCTCGCGGAAGAACTCCACGAAGATGCGGGCAAGGCCATAGCCCGTGATGAAGACGCCAGCGATGAGGCCGGGTTTGCGCAGGGCGTGGCGCTTGTAGATGAGGAAGGCGAGCACGAGGAGCAGGAGAATGCCCTCGAGGCCTGCCTCGTAGATCTGGCTTGGATGGCGGGCGAACGGGCCGCCGGTCGGGAACACGATCGCCCAGGGCATGGCGGAGAGGCGGCCCCAGAGTTCGCCATTGATGAAGTTGGCGAGGCGGCCGAACAACAGGCCGATGGGGACGACGGCTGCGACGACGTCGAACAGGCTCCAGATCGGAATGGACCGCTTGCGGGCGAAGAGTAACATGGCGAGGATCGTGCCGATGAGGCCGCCATGGAAGGACATGCCGCCGTTCCAGATCTCGAAGGCCCGCAGCGGATTAGCGATGACCGAGGGCAGGTCGTAGAACAGGATGTAGCCGATGCGTCCGCCACCCACGATGCCGACGGCCACCCAGAGCAGAAAGTCGTCGAGATCGACTTCGGTGATCGGTGCCTTGCCGCCCCAGAGCGTCTCGTTGCGCACGATCCGGCGGGCGTAGAACCAGCCGAGCAGGATGCCCGCGACGTAGGCGAGGCCATACCAGTGGATCTGCAGCGGGCCGATGGCGATCAGGACGGGATCGATCTGCGGGAAGGGCAGGATCGAAAGAAGGCTTGCGATGGGTTCCAAAGGACGTGCTTCAGCCTCGGTTTCACCTGGCCGATCCATTGCCGACCCGGCAACGGATCAGGACCTGCGGCGGGTGGTTTCTCTGCGGACCGGCATTTCGCCGCGCCGCCTGACCGGACCATGGCGGGCGGCATGCATGCGGTCAAGCGAAGCGAGGGTTGCAAGCCCCATGATTCACTGGTTTTTCCTTGCAAGCCGGCCCTGCCTCTCCTACCTCCATATCACAGGCGCCGTGCGGCGCTCCAACCGCGATCCCGGAGGGACATCATGACGACGACAGGCGCAAACCGCATTCTCGACGATCTTGCCAAGCTGATGACGGACGCGGCCGGTGCGGCGCAGGGCGTGCGGCGCGAGGCGGAAACCATGTTCCGGACGCAGGGCGAGCGTATCCTCAACACGATGGACGTGGTGAAGCGGGAAGAATTCGAGGTCGTGCGCGAGATGGCACTGCGGGCGCGTGAGGAAAACGACGCCCTTCTGGCGCGTGTCGCCCTTTTGGAAGCACAGCTCGCCGAGAAGGGCTGATCGGGCTTTCGATCTCCTGATGTCGAGAAGCGGGGAGGGCATCTCTCCGCTTCTTTGTCTTCCTCCCGCGTTCTTGGGTCCGCAGATGGAATCCAAACGGTCGAAAACGAGAAAAATTTCGACCCTGTGGACATCCCTAAAAAACGCAATCCGCTGAATCCTTTACTGACTCAGGCTGAATCAGTTTCCAAAGCTCTATCCACAGCTGCGACGCCTTTTTCGGGCGGTTGGGGCTGGTCTGCAGACTCCGGCGTTATACACTGATTTTACAAGATGATTCGAAACGGGTCACACGAGATACGGGCAGAGTCATCGGTTCGACCTCGTCGTGCGTTCGTCGATCATTCCATGTTGTTTCCGGTGTCGTCGGGCTTGTGGGGCTTCGCGTGAGAACGCGATGGCGCATGCCACGCTGGAACTTTGAAGGTGAAGCATGAGCCTCGTAGAACTGGAACTGCAGCGTCAATCCAATCCGGTCGATATGATCGAGTTCGTCGCGGCCAACAATGACTGGACCTTCGAACGCTCCGGTGAAGACGAGATCGCGATGACGGTGGAGGGCAAGTGGTCCGACTACCACGTCTCCTTCTCCTGGATGGAAGAGTTCGAGGCCCTGCATCTCGCCTGCGCCTTCGACATCAAGGTTCCCGAAAGCCGCGTCAACGAGGTCATCCGGCTTCTGTCCCATATCAATGGCCAGGTGCTGATGGGCCATTTCGATCTCTGGCGTCAGGAAGACGTCGTCATATTCCGCCAGTCGCTGCTGCTGTCCGGCGGCGCAGAGCCGACGAACCGCCAGGTCGAGGTTCTGCTGTCGAGCGCGCTCGACGCCTGCGAGAGCTACTTCCAGGCCTTTCAGTTCGTGGTCTGGTCCGGCGTCGATGCCGAGCGGGCGGTCGAGGCCGTGATGTTCGAAACGGTCGGGGAAGCCTGAGCGTGGTGGCGAGCGGTGTGGGCCCGATCGTCCTCGTCGGTGCCGGCAATATGGGCGGCGCCATGCTGGCCGGCTGGCTGAAGAGCGGCATTTCCGGCGCGGATGTGCTGGTGCTCGATCCCGGTCCTGCTCCTGCCATGGCGACCCTAATGGCAGAACACGGTGCGCGTCACGTGACGTCCGCGCCGGAGGGCGTTACGGCATCCGTCCTGTTCCTCGCGGTCAAGCCGCAGGTCATGGGCGCCGTGCTGCCGCGCCTTGCGACCCTCGTCGGGCCCCAGACCGTCGTGGTTTCGGTTGCGGCCGGCAAGACGCTCGGCTTTCTCCAGTCGCATCTCGGCGACGCCGCCATGGTGCGCGCCATGCCGAACACGCCGGCGATGATCGGCCGCGGCATCACCGGCGCCTTCGCCAATGCGAAGGTTGGGCAAGACCTGCGCGCGCGGGTCAACGATCTCCTGAAAGTGTCCGGTCCCGTCGAATGGGTCGACAGCGAAGCCGATATCGATGCCGTCACCGCGCTGTCCGGCAGCGGACCGGCCTATGTTTTCTATCTCGTCGAATGCATGGCGGAAGCCGGTCGCAAGGCCGGCCTTCGGGCGGACCTCGCCATGCGTCTCGCACGGGAAACCGTCGCGGGGGCTGGCGAACTGCTTCACCAGTCCCCCGATGACGCCTCCAGGCTTCGCCAGAACGTGACATCGCCGGGCGGCACCACGGCCGCGGCCCTTGCCGTTCTGATGGCCGACGACGGCATTCAGCCGATCTTTACAGCCGCCATTGCCGCCGCGCGGCAGCGGGCCGAAGAACTGGCCAACTAAAGAATTACCGGTGAACACGGGTTCACCGGTAATTCTTTAGTCTGTTGTTTTTGCTGCATTGTCCGACGCCGAAGCGATTCCGCTTCGGCTGGAAATGCTCTGGATTCCTGAGAGGGCGGGCCCGATGACCGAGACGATCACCTATGCCGATTTCGAACGTGTCGATATCCGTACCGGGACGATCGTCGAGGCCTCTGCCTTTCCGGAAGCGCGCAAACCCGCCATCAAGCTGGTCATCGATTTCGGCCCGGAGATCGGGCTGAAGAAATCCTCGGCGCAGATCACCATTCATTATGATCTGGAAACGCTGGTCGGGCGCCAAGTGCTTGGGGTCGTCAACTTTCCGCCCCGGCAGATCGGGCCGTTCCGGTCCGAAGTCCTGACGCTGGGCTTCGAAGACGAGGTCGGCGCCATCGTTCTCGCTGCGTCCGACAAGCCGGTTCCGAACGGCCGGAAGCTTCTCTAACGCCAATGATATCTCCTGCTCTCGACTGACCCCGCGCTTATCGCTGCGGGAGGCGATGGCATCTGTCCTCGACGGCCTCTATAGCGGGGCGCAGAGCGTCGCGCTGTCCGAATTCCACGGGCACAGGATCATTAACTTTAGAAATATCTAATTTTACTGGTGCCGCTTTAGAAAATCGTTAAGTTGTCAGCGGTAGTCTTTTCTCACAACCGGTCGTAGGCGCACGTCACGCGTTGGCTCCGGTTGCAATGGGAACGCAGCGGTTTTTGCTCCTAGTTGCTTCAGGAGAGGTGCATGGAAGAACATCGACATAGACCCCGTATGAGAACGTTCAAATCCGGTCGTTTGGTCTTCAATGAAGGAAGTTCAACCCTTGATTGTGTTGTCCGTAATATCTCGGACGGTGGAGCGAAGCTTTCTTTCAATCAGGTTGCCGCCATTCCCGACGTTTTTCAGATCTCGCTTTCAGACGGCGCGAAGAAGACTTGTCGGATCGTGTGGCGAAAGTCGTTGGATGTCGGCGTGTCATTCGAGGTACCAGGCGAGACGCCTCCTTCGGCCGAAAGCCTATGAAAATCCTGCCTCGCGGCCGCTGCGCTCGGGTCTGGAGGGAGAGTCTGGGTCTGCCGTTGCAACAGGCCGGACGGTTGCGGAGAGATGATTCCGGTGTTGCAGCCGTCGAGTTCGCTCTGGTTGCACCGCTGTTCCTGTTGTTGATCGTCGGGCTTGTCGATCTCGGTTTCGCCTATCATGCGAAGCTGAGGGTCAACGCGGCCATTTCGGCCGCTTCCTATTATGCGTTCCAGAAGGGGCAGGCGCTGACCGCGGCCACGGCTCCTGCCTACACGGCAAATGTCGAGGGCGTTGCGAGCAACCTGCTTGCCGACCTGAGCGACGATCTCTCCGTCGAGGTCTTGATCAATAACGATCCTACGGGAGCGAAAGCATCGACCACCTTCTGCGTTTCGGGCTATCCGCCTGCATTCACCGCTGCAGGTGAGAAGAGCAGCAGTTGTGGCGGCAACGTGACGTCGGGAAAATTCGTTCGGATCGACGTCAGCGGTCACATCACACCGATTTTCATCTCGGCGAACCTGTTCGGCGGCTACCTCGCCGTTGCAGACTCCGCACTTGTCAGGATTCAGTGATGCACGTGTTTCTGAACCGGCGCGACGGGGCGACAGCCGTTGAATTCGCCATCATCGCACCGGTGTTCCTCTCGATGATGTTCGGCGCGATCGTCATGGGGATCGCCATCTGGAGCACGTCGGTTCTCAATCAGGTCGCAGCGGAATCCGCACGGTGCCTGGCTGTGGGTGGGTCGGCCTGCACAACGTTTCCGACCGGCTGCACGTCCGTTACCGAGACGTGCTTCGTAGTGACGCTTGCAGAGCGGCGCGGCCTGCCCGGGCTGGCCGCGTCCGACATCAGCATCGAACCCGACGTATCGATTGGCGCCGCGGTTTCCACGCGCGTTACGCTCACCCGCCCCTTTACGCTCCTCGGCCATACCATGACGCTCTCCGGCAGTGCGTCCTATCCGAACAGTTGACGGTGCGCTGCCCGGGGCATCCACGGCGGTCGTTCAGAAAGTGCACGACATGAGGGACATTCGCAGACACGACGAGGGATCTGTAGCGATCATGTCGGTGTTCGCCATTATGCTGATCCTGATGATCTGCGCGCTCGTGCTGGAGACGTCGTCGCTCTATGTCGACAAACTCCGGGCGCAGCGAACGGCGGATATCGCGAACCTCGCCGCTGCGAATACGCTGTTGCCGATCGTCAATGGTGCGCCGACCGACACGGCGCTTGCGACGGCGAGGCAGATGGCTGTCGCGAACGGTTTTCCGTCGAGCGACGTCATGACGACGGTGACGACGGGAGCATCGGGCGTTTCCGAACTTTCGACGGAGATCCGGCACGATAGCCCGCTGGCCTTCGGTCAACTGCTGACGGCAAGCCAGACGGTTCCCGTCGACGGATCATCGTCGGCGAGTATCACGTCCGCGGCGCCGGAGGGCGACTGCGTCCGTTCCATGCTCGGGCCCGTGAACATCTACAACAACGCTGTGGTCAATGGTCCCGACTGCCATATCGGGGCTGCCACCTATCTCTACGTCTGCGGCGATGCATCCGTTTCGGCTGTAAAGGCCGTGGTGGGCTACCCCAAGGAGTCCCAGAAAGCCTATATCTGCAAGGACGGACTGATCGATCTGCCCCTGTCGAGCTTTACGTTCAACGAGAAGAGCGTGGATCTGCTGGCGGCAGACCCCCGCATCGTTGCCATCAAGGCGCGCCTAAAGGTCATGACGAGTTGGGCCTATGGAACGCAGATTCCGAAAACGCCCCTACAGCCGACAATACCGACAGGCAAGGACGAGAGTTACGCCGGCACCACCGTTTCGCTGTCCGCATCGCGCCTTTACGGCACGCTGGCGATCTCTAATTCCACTGTGGCCTTTACTGGAACAGGGGTGGCCGATCCTGATTGTCTCGCGCCGACGACGATCAGTGGAAACATCATCCTTTCCGGTATAAACCGCCTGACCTTCGGGTCCGGTTGTTATGCCATCGGCGGCTACATCCTGAACCAAGATGGGGCTTCCACCCGTTTCGATCCTCTGCCGGGTGCCCGGGTCACCTTGGCGTTCAAGCAGTATATCGACAATAGGGCCGCGAACCTTTCCTTCGGAAGCATGACGTTCTCGCTCCTGGGGGACGTTCGCAACGCGTATGGCGGCACGTTGACGTTCGGCGACGGATCGTTCCGCTTCGGGGCCGGGATCATCAACGGGACCGGAACCTTGTCGTTCGGCGATGGCGCCTATTACGTGGCTGGCGGTTCGATCATCAATGGAACGGGATCCATGACCTTCGGCAACGGGGTGTTCTACCTCTGGGGCGGATCGCTTGCCAACAGTTCCACCGGATCCGTGACCTTTGGAAACGGAGGGTTCTATTTCTACGGGGGCACGGTGACCAATGTGAAGGGACACCTGACCTTCGGCGACGGGCCGTTCGAATTCTCCGGCGGATCGCTGGCGCTCAATCCCGGCTCCGATACCACCTTCGGCTTCGGCGATATGAATTTCTACGGGGGGACGGCTTACTTCCACGGAGCGAGCACGGTGATCGGGCGGGACGTCACCGGCGATGCCGAGGATGGATCCAGCTCGTTTTTCTTCTATGGCGGGTCCTTCTCCATGAAGTCGGACAGGTTCGTTGCCGTGGGTACGACGCTCGCGTTTTACGGCGGCAGCGTCAGCCTCTATGGCGTCGGCGCCATGAACGTGACTGCGCCTACGGGTAATGCTCCTGTCTTCGGCTACAAGAACATCCTCTTCTATATCTATGGTGGGGCCTTCAGCCTCTATCAATCCAAGGTCACCGATGTCCTCTCGGGGATCATCTATGTGCCCGGGACGAATATCTCGATCTATGGCAGCCAGACCGTGACCATACCCGATAAGGGCTGCTTTCAGGTCATCGGCGGGGTCGTGGATATCTACCAGAATGCGTCGCTGCAGATGCGGCCTTGCAGCGGCGGAGGGACGGCGGACCGGAAGGTGTTGCTCACACGCTAGATCATGATGGAGAGCGGGATTTAAGGCGAAAACCGCGCGCACTTTTCGCCATCTCGCTCCAACGTTCGGTCTCAGGCAGGAACGCGCGCGACAGCCCTCAATCCTCCGAGCGGACTGTCCGACAGGATGACGTTGCCGCCGTGGCTTCTGGCGATGTCGCGTGCAATGGACAGGCCGAGCCCCGTGCCCGTGCTGTCGAGGTTGCGGGCCTCGTCCAGCCGGAAGAAGGGCTTGAACACGTCCTCGCGGGATCGCTCGGGAATGCCCGGTCCGTTGTCGTCGATGGTGACGGACAGCCATCGCTGCCCGTGCCGCGCCTCGATATGGATCGTGTCGGCATAGCGATAGGCATTGGACGCGAGATTGAGGATGAGGCGTGTGAAGGCATTGGGTCGGACGCGGACGTCGTCGTCGCCTTCGATCACGGTGGTCAGCGTCTTGCCGTGCAGCTCGGCTTCAGCCGAAAGACGCGTCATGACATCCGTCAGCTTCAGCGTGCCGACATCTTCCTCCGCTTCGCCGCGCACGAAGGCGAGGTAGCCTTCGAGCATGCTCTGCATATCCTCGACATCCTGGTTCAGCGGTTGCAGATCGGGATGGTCGCCGGCAATGGCGAGCTGCAGCTTGAAGCGGGTGAGGATGGTGCGCAGGTCGTGGCTGACGCCCGACAGCATCGTGGTGCGTTGCTCCATCTGCCGCTCGATCCGCTCGCGCATCTGGATGAAGGCAAGGCCCGCTCGCCGAACCTCCTCTGCGCCGCGCGGCGAGAAATCGTCGATCTTCTGTCCCTTGCCGAAGCTTTCGGCGGCCCGCGCCAGATGCAGGATCGGCCGAATCTGGCCGCGCAGGAACAGGATGGCGATGAGCAGGAGCACCAGCGACGCGCCGACCATCCAGACGATGAAGATATGCGTGTTGGAGGCATAGGCCGAATTGCGGCGCACGGTGACGCGCAGGATGCGGGCGCCGTCGAGCTTGATGCGGACATAGACGTTGTCCTCGCTGGAGATCGTATCCAGCCAGAAAGGCAGTTGCGTTTCCTGCCGGATCTCGTCGGAAAGAATACGGTTGAGGATATCGAAATAGGGCTGGCGAACCGGCATCGGCAATTCGCCGCCGTTCTCCAGCGAGATGACAAGCCCCAGCTGCCGGCGGGCGATCGTCTCGATATCCGGATAGGAGGCGGGCGGCATGGTGTTGATCAGGTCGATGATTGCCGCGATATCGGAGGTTACCGCCGCCGAGAGCCGTTGCGTGACCAGCTGCCAGTGCCGCTCCATGAAGACGAAGGCGACGATGGATTGGAGAAGCACCATGGGGATGATGACGATCAGCAGCGAGCGGGCATAGAGCCCCATCGGCAGGTGCCGGCGGAGCCAGCGCGTGAACGGGCTGCGCGGCTTTTCCCCGCGTTCCGTCTTCGTCTGGCGAACGGCCTCGATCATCATCGTCCTCCGGGTATCAGGGATGTTGGCGTCTGTTCGAACGCGGTTTATCGCCGTTGGCCGACGGTCGGCCGGGATGACATGGTTCAGTCTACGGCCAGCTTGTAGCCGATGCCGCGCACGGTCTGCAGCCAGACAGGATTCGACGGGTCGTCCTCGATCTTGCGGCGCAGACGGTTGATCTGGACATCGATGGTGCGCTCGCCGACCTCGGTGTCGTCGCTCACCAGCTCGTGCCGCGGGATCGTCTCGCCGGCGCGCTGGGAGAAGAGCATCATGATCTCCTGCTCGCGGTCCGTCAGGCGGATGTGGTCCGCTCCACGGCGTAGCTCGCGCCGAACGACGGAAAAGGTGAAGGGGCCGAAGATGACCTGCTCCACCTTTGGCGACTGGACCGGCATGTTGCGGCGCAGGATGTTGTTGATGCGCAGGACCAGCTCGCGCGGGTCGAAGGGTTTTGGCAGATAGTCGTCGGCGCCGGCTTCCAAGCCCTCCACACGGGCGTTGGTCTCGGCGAGGGCCGTCAGCATGATGATCGGCACGGTCTTGAGGCGACGCAGGCTCTGGGTGAGCGAAATTCCCGTTTCGCCCGGCATCATGACGTCGACGATCAGGAGGTCGAAGTCGATACCCTGGAGACGGCGACGCGCCTCGTCGGCATCGGCCGCCGTCGTGACGCGAAAGCCCTGCTCGACCAGATAGCGGTTGAGAAGGTCTCGAATGCGGCGGTCGTCATCGACGACGAGGAGATGCGGCGCGTCGTCGGGGAGGGAGAAGGGTTTCGTCATCGTCGTCGCTCTCTGGAGCCTCTCCGGTCAACTCCGGCTCCTTGTTTTCAACGCTGTGCCCGACAGCGAAGCCATCAGGTTTTACCTGAAAATGTTCTAGACGGGGCCTGTCTTCATGCTGGCGAGAAAGCGGCGAACGACATCGCGGCCGCCGGGTCCGACCTTCGCCAGGGCATCGGCTATGCGCTTCGACTGTGGCTCCGCCAAGGCCTTGGCCAGCGCCTTGCCCTCGCGCGTCGTGTAGAGCATGCGCTGGCGCCGGTCTTCCGGCCCTGCGACCTGATGGATGTAGCCGCCATCTATCAACTGCTTCAGCACGCGCGCCAGGCTCTGCTTGGTGATCTTCAGCGTTTCCAGCAGGTCGGCCACCGTCATGCCGGGTTCGCGATCGACGAAGTGCAGCACGCGATGGTGCGCCCGGCCGAAGCCGCGCTTTTCCAGAATGACATCGGGGTCGGAGGTGAAGTCACGATAAGCAAAAAAGAACAGCTCGATCAGCTCGTAATCGAGACCGTTGCGCTCGGCAGGGGACGGCTCGGCAGAGCGCATCTTCTCCGCGGGGGTAACGTGTTCAGCCAAAGGTGTCTGTTCTGCCAAATGCCTGTGTCCTGCGGATATGTGGTCCCCTACGAGGGGATCGTCGTGGCCTCGCTCCAGAAGCGCGGCCACGACGTTCTGCTCTTTCTACCGTTTGCACAGGCGCTCTGCCAGCAGGAAAGCGTGTTTGTTGCCGCTTTGCAACAGCGTCTTTCGACCATCTTGAAATAGCCGCACTTGACGGCGGAGAGCTGGAACCTTTGCCGCGGAACTGCATTGCGGGGTCAGATACAAGGACCCGTGCCATGCAGCCCGAAACAATCTCTCCCGTCTCCTCGACCGCCGAACAGCTTCGCCCGGTCGTCATCACCGTCGTTCTCGCCAAGATCGCCGTCTTCGCCCTGCTGATGACCACGATCAACTATCCGGTGCTGCCGACCTTGAGCACCGGCGACACCCTCGAAATCGCAGCCGTCCGGTAAGCTGACGACGCGATAAACGTCGGGCAAGGCGTTGTTCGGCCCGATTGCCTGTTTCCCCGCAGCGACGTTGCGCCTATATCGGCTGCGCGTCGCAACCTTGCCGGCAAGGCGAGCGTCGTTTGGTTGGATTGGCGGTCCCTTCAAGGGGACTGGCCACAGGCGAGGGTTCTCATGCTTCAGGCAGGCATCATTCCGGTTACGCATTTCCAGCAGAACTGCACCATTCTTTTCGATAGCGAAACCAAGGAGGGTGTCGTCGTCGATCCCGGTGGCGATGTCGATGTGATCCTTCAGACGGTGCGCGAGAATGGTATCGACCTCAAGGCCATCTGGCTGACGCACGGGCACATCGACCATGCTGGAGGCGCCAAGGAACTGAAAGAGACGACCGGTCTCAAGATCATCGGGCCGCACGAGGACGACAAGCCGCTTCTGGAAAAACTGGAAGCGCAGGCTGAGCGCTTCGGCCTGACGATGAAGGTGGAGAACGTGCTGCCGGATCGGTGGCTATCCGATGGGGATACGGTGTCGTTCGGAACCCATGTTTTCGACGTCCTGCACTGCCCCGGCCACGCGCCCGGCCATGTCGTCTACGTCAATCAACTCCAGCGCTTCGCTCATGTCGGCGACGTGCTCTTCCGCGGCTCCATCGGACGGACGGATTTGCCGGGCGGGGATCACCAGCAGTTGCTCGATTCCATCCGCACCAAGATCCTGCCGCTCGGCGATGATTTTGGCTTTATCTGCGGCCACGGTCCCGGTGGGCAGATCGGCGAGGAGCGCCGCACGAATCCCTATTTGCGCGGTCTTTGACGGCGCGTGATTTAACTCTGATACGAAAAAGGCCACGCTTCCGGGAAGCGTGGCCTTTTTCTCAAGGGTGTTACGCGGGCTGATCAGCCGGCGTTGCAGAAGTAGGAGCGGCCGTCATAGCCGACGAAGGTGCCGGTGCGGGAGTCGAACGAGCGGTAGCGGTTCGAGCAGTAGCGGTACCAGGACGGGGACCAGGGCTCCAGCGAGCCGTAATTGTTGACGACGACAGGGCGCGGACGGCGATAGACCGGGGCCGGTTCATAGTAGTCGTCGGCCGGCGGGTCGATGTAGACGCGTTCTTCGTTGCGGTAGCGCGGCGCGCTGGCAATGGCGCCGCCGACGATCAGGCCGGTGGCAAGGCCGACGGCGCCGAGCGCCAGACCGTCATTGTCGCGATGATGATGGCGACGATACCGCCAGTCGTCCGCATGCGCCGGCGTCATGCTCGGCAGCACTGCAGAGAGCGAGGCGATGGTAAGAACTGCAGCTTTGACCAAGGTTCTCATAGCGTTGATCCTGTCTCACGGGACGAAACGGCTCGTCCCTTACGATGACACCAATTTAGGTGGGTCAAACTGAATGCAAGGTGAACGGTTCATTTTCGTGGCCGCCGGTGAAAAGCGCGGGCTTTTCCGGCGCGAGAGCGGTAAACGTCGCCTCACTCTCAAGCGCAGAGGCACAACACAATCGACAGCGAGCCGGTTGGACCGCTTATGCCTGTCGGATGCGGCGCAAAAACCCGGCGCTGAAGCCGGGTTTCCATTATCGTCTGCGAGGGGCTGACGTCTCAGCCGGAGACGTTGAGGTTGACGGCCTTCGGGCCCTTGCCGCGGCGGTCCGGCTCGGTGTCGTAGCTGACCTTCTGGTTTTCAGTCAGGTCATTGAGGCCGGAAGCCTGGACGGCGGAGATGTGGACGAAGATGTCCGCGCCGCCATTGTCAGGCTTGATGAAGCCGAAGCCCTTGTCGGTGTTGAAGAATTTTACAATGCCAGTTTCGGCCATACGTCAGGTCCTTTTTCCTCTGCCCAGATGCGGCGGGCAGCATTGCGAATGTGCCCATGGGGCGAGTGGCAGGCATGTCTCGACTGTGAGGAAAGGTCCCGTCATTCATGTCCCGTACCGGACCTACCGCCCCGACACTGGCCACCCGGAGAATTTTTGCGTCCCCGGTGCGCATTTATTCTTAAGGTCTTCCCGTGTTCGCAGATTGCCCGAACACATTAAACTTGATGCGTTTATTTTCAATTGGCAAGCAAAAGTTTATTGAAACAAGTCAGTCATTTGCGTTTGTCTAAAATCGGCGCAGCTGCCGATAAACCTCGCTTTTACCTCCTGTATTGCAAGCTATTGAAAAGATTTTCGTTTGAGCGCGGTCTGGTCAAAAAACAGGCTGAAGGCGACGTGGGATGTCGTCCTCGTACATCTGCCTTGCCGGGCTGCCGACGCGCCGCACGCGCACCTAGGGTCGTAAGATCGAGCTAACCCACTGACGACACAGGGCTCTCGCCGGTTCTGCGGCGGCCGAGTTCCGGGACGATTTCCACCAGCAGCATGGCTGCGAAAATGATGATGCCGCCGAGGTAACCGATCGGCGCGATGGTTTCGCCCAGAAGCAACACGCCGAAGAATGCTGCAAACAATGCTTCGCTCGACAGGAAGATCGCGGCTTGCGGCGCCGTCGTGTAGCGCTGCCCGACGACCTGCAGGGTGAAAGCGACTGCGCTGGAGAAGATGCCGGAATAGAGGAACTCCGTCGTCGTCGCCGTGATAGCGTCGAGCGACAGGGGTTCCACAAAGAGCGCGATGCCGCCGGCGAGGATCGCACAGGTGACGAACTGGATGAGGGAAAGCGCGAAGGGGCGGCCGCTCGAATGGGCGAAGACGGCGATGAGGATGACCTGCACGGCGCAGAAGAGCGCCGCGAGAATGGTCAGCAGATCCCCACCCGTCAGCGCCGAGAGGGAGCCTCCAGACAGGAGGAAGATGCCGAGGAACGCCAGACCGGCAGCGGGCCAGATGACCCAGTGGGGGCGTCGGCGCAGGAAGACGACGGTGAGAATGGGGACGAGCACGACGTAAAGACCGGTGAGGAAGCCGGAATTGGCGACCGTGGTCGTCATGATGCCGATCTGCTGGGTGAGAGCGGCGAGGAAGAGAGAGACGCCGATGGCGACGAAGCCGCGCATGTTCCGACGACTGAGGGGCAGTGCTGCCCGGTGGCGCTCGCGGAGCGCGAAGGGCGTGAGCACGATGGCGGCGATGAGGAAGCGCAGGCTCGTGAACCAGAGCGGGCCGATGGTTTCCATGGCCGTGGATTGTGCGACGAAGCCCGCGCCCCAGATGGCGCCGGCGAGAAGAAGGACGAGATTGGCCTGAATGCGCGTCACGACCTGCTCCCTCAACCGCTTGCTCAGCGCCTCGGCTAGCAGGCTGGGGGTATCGTGACAAGGTCGTCTCGGGCGTCTGAGTTAAAGCGCTGCCCTAATTTAGAGCGCTGCGACGAACACTGCACCCGGGCCGGCGACGATGCGGCTCTGCAGGAAAAGGCCCTTGCCGACCAGCATCATGCCGGCAAGCGCCACGATGACGATGGCGGCGACGACGATGGTCTCCAGCGCGTTCAGGCCGGAGAAGAGGCCGAGGCGGGTCTGTTTGTGATCGGGTTCGGAGGCCATGTCTATCACGCTTCCCACGCCAGGCCGCGAACCTGCCAGCGCCAGAGGCCAAAGCTGACCGCGGCCATGGCCGCGCCTGCCAGAAGCATCAGGCCAATGGCGATATGGCGTTCCGCCGGCATGATGCGGCCGGGCAGGGAGAAGGCGCTGATGCTGGCAAGCTGGCGGGCCGAGAGGATGGCGCCCGTCGACATGCGGTCCGGCTCCGTCAGCGTCGCATTATCCAGCCAGAGCATCGGATTGTTGACCGTCGAACCCGTCGCTTCGATCAGCGCCGGTGGCTTGCCAAGCGGAAACAGCGCGTCATCCGCCTGCTCGATCGCCAGTTCCGTCTGCCACCGCATTTCACTGCTCTCTCCGGCCGCCGCACCGCCCGCGAAGGCAAGCGTCGTCGCGATCGCCAGGCCGAAAACGGCGCGGCGTGGCAACGACAGGGCAGGTGGTACGGAAACGGACATGACGGACCTCGGTGGCAGGCGGCAGGAGCTTTGGCGGATAGGATGTAGAAGGCGCTCCGAAATCGGCTTCATATCGACCGAATTGCGGCATGCTCCGGCAAATGTCGTGGCAAAAACAAGGCGGCGGGACAGGGTGGAAATAGCTGTTTTTATTAAGGAAAAATAAAGGGATGCGGCAGGCTTCGCGCAAGCTTTCGTGCCCTTGAAATAGGGCTCGCAGTGCCTGATTCGCGGATGGTTCTGCATTCATCGACGCTAATCATGCCATCCATCAAACCTCGTCATGCCACGAGGCGTTGCGGCCTTTCCGCTTGAATTGACCGTCTACATTCGACATACAGCTAACGCTCCGGGCCAATTCTTTGCCGGGGCATCCTTGTCGTAACCATCAGGACCGTCCCATCATGGCCTTTCTCGCCGACGCTCTTTCCCGTGTGAAGCCCTCCGCCACCATCGCCGTGTCGCAGAAGGCGCGCGAACTCAAAGCGAAGGGCCGGGACGTGATCGGCCTTGGCGCCGGCGAGCCGGATTTCGATACGCCCGACAACATCAAGCAGGCCGCCATCGAGGCGATCAACCGCGGCGAGACGAAGTACACGCCGGTCTCCGGCATTCCGGAACTGCGCGAGGCGATTGCCAAGAAGTTCAAGCGCGAAAACAATCTCGATTACACCGCAGCGCAGACGATCGTCGGCACGGGCGGCAAGCAGATCCTGTTCAACGCCTTCATGGCGACGATGAACCCCGGCGACGAGGTCGTCATTCCCGCGCCCTACTGGGTGTCTTATCCGGAGATGGTGTCGATCTGCGGCGGCACGCCCGTCTTCGTCGAGGCGACCCAGGCCAACAACTTCAAGCTGACGGCCGAGGATCTGGACAAGGCGATCACGCCGAAGACCAAGTGGTTCATCTTCAACTCGCCATCGAACCCATCGGGCGCCGCCTATTCGCATGACGAGCTGAAGGCGCTGACGGATGTTCTGCTGAAGCATCCGCATGTCTGGGTGCTGACAGACGACATGTACGAGCACCTGACCTATGGCGACTTCAAGTTCGCGACGCCGGTCGAAGTCGAGCCCAAGCTCTATGAGCGGACGCTGACGATGAACGGCGTTTCCAAGGCCTATGCCATGACGGGATGGCGCATCGGTTATGCGGCCGGTCCGCTGCCGCTCATCAAGGCCATGGACATGATCCAGGGCCAGCAGACGTCGGGCGCCTGCTCGATCGCCCAATGGGCGGCCGTCGAAGCTCTCAACGGGACGCAGGATTTCATTCCCGAGAACAAGAAGATCTTCGAAGGTCGCCGCGATCTCGTGGTGTCCATGCTCAATCAGGCGAGCGGCATCGAATGCCCGTCGCCGGAAGGCGCGTTCTACGTCTACCCCTCCTGCAAGGGGCTGATCGGCAAGACGGCGCCCACCGGCAAGGTCATCGAGACGGATGAGGACTTCGTGTCGGAACTGCTGGAATCCGAAGGCGTTGCCGTGGTTCACGGGTCCGCCTTCGGTCTCGGCCCGAACTTCCGCATCTCCTACGCCACGTCGGAGGCGCTTCTGGAGGAAGCCTGCAAGCGCATTCAGCGCTTCTGCGCAGCCTGCAAGTAAGCCAACAAGAAGGCGCGCCCCTTGACCATTGCCGGGCATCACAGGATTTATATCTGCTTTTTCCTGTTTGCCGTGGCGCTGGGGGCGTTGCTTGCGCGCATGCCCGACCTGCAGGTTGCCCTGCAGGTCGATAAGTCCGAACTCGGCCTGACGCTGATCGGCATGGCCATCGGCGCGCTGATCTCGCTCACCGTATCCTCGCCGCTGATCGAGCGGCTGGGCCCGAAAGTCACGGCCTACACCACCGTCATCGGCACGGCGGCATGCTATGCGCTGGTGCCGTGGATGCCGGGTCCTGCCGGCGTCTTTGCCGTGCTGCTCGCTGCGGGCATGCTGGCCGGGGCACTCGAAATCAATCTCAATGTCGAACTCGGGCGCATCGAGGCGGCCACCGGCCGCAGCGTGATGAACCGGGCGCATGGCTGCTGGAGCCTGGGCTTCTTCGTGACGGCGCTGGTCGCGTCCTTCATCCGCCAGTCCGGCGTATCCATGCAGGTCCATCTCGGCGTGACGCTGCTTGCAGTCGTCGTCGTTGCCTGGGTGGCGATCCGGGGGCTGGAGGCCGCGCCGGTGGATGCGACGCATCTGCCGGAAGAAAAGGCGCCGGCCTTCGCCTTCCCGACCATCGGCCTCCTGCCGCTCTGCCTGATCGGTATCGCCGCTTTCCTCGTGGAGGGTGCGGGCATCGACTGGTCCGCGATCTACATGCGCGACGTCTTCCAGTCGGAGCCTTTCGTCGGCGGATTGGGGCTGACGCTCTTCACCTTCTTCATGGCGCTGGTGCGCATGGTGGCCGACCCGATCGTCGAACGTTTCGGCAGTCGGGCCGTCGCCGCCGCGTTGCTGGTGCTGTCGGCTATCGGCATTGCCGCCGTCGGCCTGTCGCCGCATCCCGTCGTGGCATTGTTCGGCTTCGCGCTGATGGGCGCGGGCTGCAGCGCCGTATACCCGCTCGCGGTATCCGCCGCTGCCCAGCGCCGCGACCGCGCACCCCATGTCAACGTCGCCTCGCTCGGGCAGGTGACGTTCATCATCTTCTTCTTCGCGCCGCCGCTGCTGGGTTTCGTCGCCGAACACGCCGGCATCCGGGCCTCATACTTCATCTGCCTGCCGCTGGTCATCGGCGCGCTGTTCTGCGTGCCGGCCTTGAAGAGCGTTGCCGCGCGCACCGCCTGATGTTTCCTGATCGTCGATATGAAAAAGGCCCGCATCGCTGCGGGCCTCTCTGCATTCGATATCTCAGGTGATTATTCCGCGGCCTGCTGGGTGAGTGCCGGATAGTCGGTGTAGCCCTTGGCGCCGCCGCCATACAGGGTGTCCGGGTCGAGCGCGTTCAGCGGGGCATCCTGCTTCAGGCGTTCCACGAGGTCCGGGTTGGAGATGAAGGGCTTGCCGAAGGCGACGAGGTCGACACGGCCGCTTTCGACCGATTCGATCGCCAGCTTGCGGTCATAACCATTGTTCGCCATCCAGGCAGCCTTGCCGCCAGCAGCCTCGTAGGTCGCGCGGAGTTCTGCGAAGTCGAACGCGGTATCGCCCTGCTTGAAATCTCGGTCGCCGCCGGTCGCGCCTTCGATGACATGGATAAACGCCAGCGCGTGCTTGGCGAGGCCCTTGACGACATGGTCGAAGAGCGGCTGCGGCTCGGGATCGAAGGCATCGTTTGCCGGCGTCACTGGTGAGAGGCGGATGCCGGTGCGACCGGCGCCGATTTCGGCAACGATGGCGTCGGTGACCTCGAACAGGAAGCGCGCCCGGTTCTCGATCGAGCCGCCATAGGCGTCCGTCCGCTCATTGGTGCCGGAGCGCAGGAACTGGTCGATCAGATAGCCGTTGGCCGCATGAATTTCGATGCCGTCGAAGCCTGCATCGATGGCCGCACGGGCGGCCTTGCGGTAGTCCTCGACAATGCCGGGAAGCTCCGAAGCTTCCAGCGCACGCGGCTCGGACGTCGGCACGAACTCACCCGTGCCATCGGGATGGCGGATATAGGTCTTGGCGTTGGCGGTGATGGCCGAGGCCGAAACCGGCTGGCCTTCGCCCGGCTGCAGCGAGGTGTGCGAGATACGGCCGACATGCCACATCTGGACGACGATCTTGCCGCCCGCCGCGTGAACGGCGCTCGTGACCTTTTTCCAGCCGTCCAGCGCTTCCGGCGTGTAGAGGCCGGGAACGTCGGCGTAGCCCTGTCCCTGATGGGTAATGGCCGTGGCTTCGGTGATGATGAGGCCGGCGGTGGCGCGCTGTTCGTAATAGGTGACGTTCAGCGTGTTCGGCACGGCGCCCGGCGAGCGATTGCGCGTCAGCGGCGCCATGACGATGCGGTTGGCAAGCGCGATGTCGCCGGCGGTCGTGGGTTCGAAGAGAGACGTCATGGAATGTCCTTTCCAGTCGGGTCGGGGGAGGGAGGCTTCAGAGGGCTGTGCCGATTTCGGCAAGGAACGCCTGAATGGTGTCTTCGTTGCGCTTGTAGAAGATCCATTGGCCGACGCGTCGGGTCGTCACCAGGTCTGCGCGCTGAAGGATGGCAAGATGCGCCGATACGGTGGATTGCGACAGGCCGACCGTCTCGAACTGGCTGGCGCAGACGCCCATCTCGACGGGGTGCGCCTGAGACGAAAAATGCGCGTGGGGATCCTTCAGCTTGGTCAGAATCTCGACCCGCTTGGGATGCGCCAGTGCCTTGAGGATTTCGGTCAGGTCCATATCAACCCATCGCACGATGGCGATTTCTAAATTGTCTCCTCCCGATATATGGATCGTTGAAATACGATTTACAAGATCGGCGGGAGAGAATTTGGAAAGCGGGCAAAAAAAAGGACCTGCGGTCAAACCGAGGTCCTTGAGATGTGAAGGTTAGATAACCTCCAGAGGGGAACAGCTGGTGCGGTGATACTGGGAGGGAATATGATCACCAAGTGCATCAGCTGAATTTGATATGGGAAAGGACTGTGACGAATTCAACATTCGCATTGCGATTTTGGTGAGAATTTTCAGAGCGGACGTCGAGGGCGCTGCGCGTTGGGCAGAGCAAAATCCGGACAAAAAAAGAGGGCACCAAGTAAACTTGGGCCCTTTTAAATTATGAAGGTTATTCAACCTCCAGAGGGGAACAGCTGCTGCGGTGGCACTGGGAGGAAAATCGCCACCAAAGATGCATCAGCTGTGGTCGGTATGATCGTTTCTTAGGCGGCCAGCAATCAATTTATATGCACATCAGCCATGCGTAAGGCGCATCTCTGCTTAAGTTTCGAGCAAAGTAAATGCATAGCTCCTCTCGGCGATATATCGTCGCCGAAGAAGCGTAATATTAACAGGATGTTGAGATAGGGATTTCGGTTGGCTGAAATTTCGGCACTGCTAAAACGCGAGGCTAGAAATTCCAGTTGCGCGCCTTGGAGACGATGAAGTCCCGGAAGACCTTCAGCTTTGCCGCATTTTTCAGCTCGTCCGGATAGCAGAAATACGTATCGAACGATGGGATATCGGCGCCGATGGGCAGCTGGATCAGGCCGGGATCGCGCCCGACGATATAGTCCGGCATCATGGCAATGCCGATGCCGAGCAGGCAGGCGCGCTTGATCGAGGTCTGACTGTTGATCTGCAGGTGCGAACCGCGCGGATTGTCGCTGTCGCGCCCCGCGATCGCCAGCCAGTTCACGTCGAGGAGGTAATTCGGAGCGGGTTCGCCGAAGGTGATGATGCGATGGTTGTCCAGGTCCTCGATCGACTGCGGCTCGCCATGCTTGTTGATGTAAGAGGGGGCCGCGTAGAGGTGCATGTGCACCGTGAACAGCTTGCGCTGGATCAGGTCCGACTGCTGCGGCTGGCGAAGGCGGATCGCGCAGTCGGCATGACGCATGTTCACGTCAAGCTCCTCGTTGTCGAGGATGAGCTGGACAGACATATCGGGGTAAAGCGCCAGAAACTCCTGCACCTTGTCCGTCAGCCAGCCCTGGCCGAGGCCGACGGTGGTGGTGATGCGCAGCTTGCCGGACGGTTTGTCGGTCGTTTCCGTCAGGAGGACCTTCACGCTTTCCAGCTTCATCAGCACTTCATGGGCCGTGCGATACAGGATCTCGCCCTGTTCCGTGAGGATCAGGCCGCGGGCGTGACGGTGGAAAAGCTTGATGCCGACATCCTGCTCCAGCGATGAGACCTGACGGCTGATGGCGGACTGGGACAGATGCAGCTTGTCGGCGGCATGGGTAAAGGAACCTGCTTCCGCCGCCGCATGGAAGATGCGCAGTTTATCCCAGTCAAGCGGCATTCCGTCCCCCACTCAACGCCTGCAAGGGAAAGCGGTGCTGCTTCCCCTCATCCGGCGCTTCTTTCGTTCCCACATGGCACCATCAGTGATGCCTCGTTCTCTCGCAGCGTCTACTCGGCTGCAATTGCGACGGGCATATGACCCGCCAGAAATTTCTCGGCTTCGAGCGCTGCCATGCAGCCCATTCCGGCCGCCGTGATCGCCTGCCGGTAGATATCGTCGGTCACGTCGCCGGCAGCATACACGCCCTCGACATCGGTTGCAGTCGAATCGGGTGCCGTCCAGAGGTAGCCGTTGGGCTTCAGCCGCAGCTTGCCCTTGAAGAGCTCGGTTGCCGGCGCGTGGCCGATGGCCACGAAGACGCCGTCGATCGGCATGTCCGACGTCTCGCCCGTGCGGGTGTTGCGCAGCGTGACGCCGGTGACGGAGGCGGGCATGGGCGGCTTCGGTGGCGTGCCGGTATAGGCGGCGACCTCATGGTCCCAGACGATCTTCACGTTCGGCTTGGCGAACAGGCGCTCTTGGAGAATGCGTTCGGCCCGGAAGTGGTCGCGGCGATGCACGACGGTCACGGTTTTCGCGAGGTTCGACAGGTACAGCGCTTCCTCGACGGCCGAGTTGCCCCCGCCGACGACGATGACGTCCTTGTTGCGATAGAAGAAGCCGTCGCAGGTGGCGCAGGCGGAGACGCCGAAGCCCTTGAAGGTCTCTTCCGTCTCGATTCCGAGCCACTTGGCCTTGGCACCGGTGGCGATGACGATGGTATCGGCCGTCCAAACGGTGCCGCTATCGGTCGTCAGGCGGAACGGGCGGACCGAGACGTCCACCGACGTCACGAGGTCGTTGACGATCTCCGTGCCGACATGCACGGCCTGCTTCAGCATCTGCTCCATCAACCAGGGGCCCTGGATCGGATCGCCGAAGCCCGGATAGTTTTCCACATCCGTGGTGATCATCAGCTGGCCGCCCTGTTCCATGCCGGCGATGAGAACGGGGTTCAGCATGGCGCGCGCGGCGTAGATGGCGGCGGTGTAGCCGGCCGGGCCGGAGCCGATGATGAGGAGTTTGCTGTGGCGGGACGTCATGGCGTATCCTTGGGCGCGGTCTCAAGCCCGGTTTCCGGAGCATGCGCGCGAAACGGGCGATTTTGATAACGGCAGAAGTGCTCAGTGTAGGTATGAGGGTCAAGCGGTTTCAAGTGCGCGGGACAGGATTACCACATTTGATTGTCGACGATACCGGCTTTTCGACCCTCCGGCGCGGATCAGGCGCATTCGCCCGGTGCAAGCAGGTAGGCCCAAGGGCGCTGAGACTGCCAATGCTGGGGCGTTCTATCGACAGATAATTAAACATTAGTAATTTAGAGAGTTTTCTTTTAGCGTGCGCCATCGGTCCGGGGCGCTGATCATGTGTCTCGATCCCCACGCCGGAAGCCGTCGATGGTCGAGACATGATGCACAGCAGAATAGAACTTACCCCCAAGGCGCCGCCGCTTGCCCTTTCCGTGTTCATCATCTGCAAGAATGAGGAAGCCTATCTCGAGAACTGCATCGAGAGTCTTGCCGGATGTGCAGAGATCGTCATCGTTGATTCCGGTTCGACCGACGGCACCTTGCCGCTCATCCGCCGCTACATCGCCGCAGGCTGGCCCATTCGTCTCTTCGAGGAGGCATGGCGGGGCTATGCCGGGCAGAAGCAGTTCGCGCTCGAACAATGTACGCAGCCCTGGTGCCTGAACGTCGATTCCGACGAGCGGCTGGACGGGCCGCTCCGCGCAGCCTTGCCGAGGCTTCTGAATGCGGAGCCCGAGGTGGTTGCATGGAGGGTCGCAAGGCGGCCGTACCTCATCGGCCATGGGTTCACGCCGCTGCATGTCCGCGAGCGCAAGAACTTGCGGCTCGTTCGGCGCGGCAAGGGCGCCTACGATCTCAGTCAGGCGGTGCATGAGGGGATCTCGGCGGATGGGACCGTGCGCAATGCTCGGACCGGCAGCCTGCTGCACTACCGTCCGCTGCCGATGGACGAGCAGATTCTCAAGGAAAACCACTACTCCACGCTGAAGGCCGATCAGGCCTACAATACCGGCCGGCGCCCGAAGGCGCTCAGTCTGGTTTTCTCGCCCCCGATCTATTTTCTCCGGCTTTATCTGAAGAGCGGTCTCTGGCGCTGCGGCACCTCCGGCTTCATCGAGGCTATGACCGGTGCGGTCTATTCCTTCCTGACCCAGGCAAAGCTCCACCAGCGGCACGCTCTTCGCTACCGCGCCAATCTCGATGATTCGCAGAACAGGTAATTTCGAAGGATGAAGGTTTTTCACTTGCACTTCGGCAAGGATGGCGGAGCCGAAAAGTTCTTCGTGCATCTTGTCGGCGCCCTCGGACGCAGAGGCGTCGAGCAGACAGCCGTCATTCGCAGAGAGCGCAACTGGCGCTCGGACCTTGAACCTCACGCGCGGATCATCGAAAGTAATTTTCGTAATCTGTCGCTCGACAGACTGACTCTGCCTTTGCGAGTGCAGAGGCTGGCTGAACGCGAAAGACCGGATGCCATCATGTCATGGGTCATGCGGGCCGGACGACTGACGCCTCAATACAGCCACGGCATCACAATTTCCAGGCTTGGCGACTATCCATCCCATCTCGGTTACTTCAAGACCACAGACATGCTCGTCTGCAACACGCCGGGTATTGCCGATCATGTGCGCCGGATCGGCTGGACGCGCGGTGTCGAAGTCATCTCGAATTTTACAAAGACGGATCTTGTGCAGCCGATCTCGCGCGAGACGCTCGATACGCCGGACGGCGTGCCCGTCGTTATGGCGATGGGGCGGTTCGTCAAACTCAAAGGCTTCCACACCCTTATCGATGCCGTCGCGAAACTGCCCGACGTCTTCCTCTGGATCGCGGGCGATGGCGAGGAGCGTCCGGCGCTCGAAGCACTTGCGCTGGAACGCGGCATGCAGGGGCGCACCCGGTTCCTCGGTTGGCAGAAGGATACGCGGGCCTATGTCGCCGCGTCCGACGTCTTCGTGATGCCGTCGTCGCACGAGCCGCTGGGCAATGTCATCCTGGAGGCTTGGGCGCAGAAGCGGCCCGTAGTGTCCTCGCGCTCGGAAGGTCCGTCCTGGTTCATGCAGGAGGGCGAGAACGGGCTGTTTGCCGATATCGACAATGCGGACCAGTTTGCCGATGCGATCGCCCGGATCCTTGCCGATCCGGTTCTCGCCCGCGATCTCGGGGAGGGCGGGCGTGCGACCTTGATGCGGCAGTTCTCGGAAGAGGCGACGGCGGCGGCTTATATCGATCTTTTCAGCCGTCGCAAGTGAAGCGCGGCCGCTGTCGCGGTCAACGTTGTCTCGCGATGCTGCGTCGGCCGCTTATAAATCTTCTTGCCCCAAGCGGGGCGATGATGCAGAACCCGAAGGGTCTGCCGCGCGTCGGTGCCCGGGCCGATCAGGCCATCGTGTCTCTCGCGTGACAGCGCCATATCCTGCAGCGTTCCAAGCGCGCCAGAAACGGTGCCGCGCTGTGCAGGCGAAGAAGAGGTGGTCACTCCCGTGCTGCGCGCCGATCTCGATCAGATCGACATCAAAATCCTCCGCGAACTTCAAGCCGATGGACGGATCACGAATGTGGAGCTTGCCGCCCGGGTCGGCATTTCCGCGCCTCCCTGTCTGCGCCGCGTCCGGCGGCTGGAGGAAACCGGGATCATCGAGGGCTATCGCACGGTGCTGAACGGCCCGATGCTGGGCCTCGATCTCGTCGCCTTCTGCATGGTGGGCCTGAAGCATCAATCGGACGCCAATCTGAAGGCCTTCTCGGCTGCGACCACAGCCTGGCCGCTCGTCCGGCAGGCGTGGCTCGTCAATGGAGACAGCGATTTCCTCCTTCACTGCGTTGCCGAGAACCTCACGACCTTCCAGAACTTCGTGATCGAGGACCTGACGGCTAACGAGCAGGTGGACACGGTCCGGACCAT
Source organism: Ferranicluibacter rubi (assembly GCF_011603255.1). GTDB lineage: Bacteria > Pseudomonadota > Alphaproteobacteria > Rhizobiales > Rhizobiaceae > Ferranicluibacter > Ferranicluibacter rubi. The sequence goes on from NZ_JAANCM010000005.1 coordinate 134,894, forward strand.
GCTGACGATCCGCCAGGTGAAGAAAGTCGGGTTGGTGGATATCTGAATGGCATCCGATCGACCGCTTCGCCGCCGGATCTGGAAACTGGCCGCCACGCTCGCCTATGGTCGTCGGCGCGCCCACGCTTATGACTGGGCGCCATCGCTGCGCATCGAGCCGGCACCCTACGGCCCGGAAAGAACGATTCTCTTCCGAGATCGCCCGGCCGGCACGCTGCTGCCGCCGTCTGCGCTGTCGGACCTTGCAGGCAGCGACATTACCATCGTCGGCTCGGGACCGTCCGTTCGCCACGCCGATCTCGGCGTGCTCGTCAACCGCAGCACCCTTCTCCTCAACGGAGCTATCGCGCTGGTTCCGGAGCGCATCTCCCGGCCGCTCGCCTTCGTCGTCGAGGACGAACGTTTCGTCTATCGTCATTTCCAGGCTTTCATGGCCAGTCTCGACCCGAGCATTCTCTGTCTGTTTTCCGTAGCCGTCATCCGGGCGATTCTGGAGCATGACCCCGACTGGTTGATCGAGAGGCCTGTCATCCTCATCGACAATCTGCTGAAGCCCTATGGCGAGAACCGGCGGGATCTTGCCGCCGTGTCCCGCATGCCGGCGGTCACCGTGGATGCGCCAAGCCGCTCCGGCGTGTCGCTCGACCCGGCTTCGGGTGTCTTTCAGGGTGGGAGCGTGGCGGTATCGGCGCTTCAGTTCGCACTGTTCTGCCGCCCGCGGATTATCGGCTTTATCGGCATCGACATTGCCAATGCGGCACAGCCGCGGTTCTATGAGACGCCCGGTGAGACGGTCTTTTCGGGCGTATCGGAAGCCGAGGGACGCATCCTTGGACATATGCGGCTTGCAAAAGCGGTCGGCGAGGCGCGGGGATCGACCTTCGTCAACTACTCGCCTTCGTCGGCGCTACAGAAGATCGGTATTCCCTACAGCGACAGGCTCGTGGGCCTACGCTAAGGGCTTGGTTCAAACTGGCGGGGCGTCTCTGCCGAGCAACCCATCATACACCTGCGACAGCGCTCTCGCCTCGCGTTCGATGCCGAACTCGGCGCGGACATGAGCAAGGCCGGCCTGACCGTGGGCGGTGGCGCGGGCAGGGGCCTGGAGGTAAAGGCGGAGCGCCGTCGTGAGGGCTTCTCCGTCGCCGGCGGGGACCACCGCACCGGTTTCGCCGGGCCGAATCATCTCAGCATAGGCGCCGGCATCCGAGGCGACGACGGCGGCGCCCGAGGCCATGGCTTCGAGCGGCGTCAGGCCGAAGCCTTCGTTGCGCGAGGGGGCGACCAGCAGCGAGACGCGACGGTACCACGGCTTGATGTCATCGACCTCGCCCAAAAACCGGATACGGTCGGACAGGCCGGCATCGGCGATGGAGGTTTTCAGGCCGGCGGCGAAGGTCTCGTGCTCGGGGGTCACGCGACCGCAGATGACGGCGGTCCATTCGGGATGATCTGGCAAAAGCGCGATCATTGCCTCGACGAAGAGATCGGTGCCCTTCTGCGGTCGCACGCGCCCGAAACAGCCGACGAGCCGGCGGCCGGCGAGACCGTCCGGTGCAGGTTCGCGTCCGCCGGTCGCGGGCGGGTGAAAGCGGTCAAGATCGACGCCATGGCGGATGACGGTGTGGGGTACGTCCAGAAAACTGCCGGAGCGCGCCGACGTGGCCACGACGGCGTCCATGCGCCGTATCAGCCCCTTGGTCCAACGCGAATGCTTGCGCTGCGCGGCGGAAGTGAACAAGAGCTTCAGCGGTAGGCGGAGCACATCGCGCAGGAGAATGCCTGGGAGCATTTCGAGATTTCGGCGAGCATGCCAGATGCGTGCCGTGCGGCCTTCCGGCGGACGGCGGAAATGGAAAAGATCGCGAAAGCGGATGGCAGGCAGGTCTTCCGGCAGGCCGGGGCCGAGCGTCGCGATGCGCTCGCCCATGCGGGTTTGCACCGGCACGAGTTGCACAATGGTCGAGGTGACGCCGGAAAGCCGCTTCTTGAAATTCGGAGCGATGATATCGACGGTGCGGATGTCCAGAAACCTGCTCATGATGGTGTGAGGATAAAGGAACTGCAGCGATCCGTCACGCGCGGGTGCAGGTCATCCACCACGCATTCATGCCGGCTGTGGTGTCATGCCACCGGAATCACAACGGCTCCCGACGCGAGGTCGGGAGCCGTTGCAGTGTGAGTTCGGGATCAACCCCAGTTGATCGCAAGGATCTCGTAGGCCTTCGAGCCGCCGGGGGCGACGACCTCGATCGAATCTCCGACTTCCTTGCCGATCAGCGCACGGGCGATCGGCGAGGAGATGGAGATGCGGCCCTGCTTCACGTCGGCTTCCTGATCGCCGACGATCTGGTAGGTCTTGTTCTCCTCGGTGTCCTCGTCGATCAGCTTGACGGTGGCGCCGAACTTGATCTTGGAGCCGGACATCTTCGAGAGGTCGATCACTTCGGCGCGGGCCACGTAGTCCTCAACCTCGCCGATACGGCCTTCGTTGTGGCTCTGTGCTTCCTTGGCGGCGTGGTATTCGGCATTTTCCGAAAGGTCGCCATGGGCGCGCGCTTCGGCAATCGCCTCGATGATCCGCGGCCGCTCTTCCTGCTGGCGCCAGCGCAGCTCTTCCTGCAGCTTGGCAAAACCGCTCTGCGTCATCGGTACTTTTTCGACCATTTCAACGTCCTTCATGGTGCGCGCCGGGCCTGCGCAGGCAGGCCCGAAGCAAAATAAAACGGCATCCGGGGCGTCAGCCCCGGAACCGTTCAAAACATCAAGGCAATAACTATAGCAGAAAGCGCGGATGGGAAGCCAGATTTTTCGCGCTTCGGGTCGTTGTGTTGGTGCGTGTCGTTCTCTCGACAGTGCGGCACTCTTCGGGCGACATGGATGAGCGTGGGGATCGCCCTTTCACCGTGACGTCATGCGGCGCGCTGGCTGCGGCGTGGCTGTCGCTCCGTGGTCAGGCTGAATTCACCGATCATGTCCTTCAGACGAAGGGCCTCCTGCGCGAGGGCGGAGACGGAGGCGGTCGTCTGTTCCACCATGGCGGCGTTCTGTTGGGTCACCTGATCCATGCCGTTGACGGCGCTTGAAACACTGGAGAGGCTGCTGGATTGATCGCGGGCGGAGACGGCAATCTGATCCATCAGGCTGTTGATGGTCACCACCTGACTGCCGATCGTCTTCAAGGCTTCGCCCGTGTTGCGCACCAGCTTGACGCCGGTCTCGACCTCGCTGGTGGAGGTCTGGATCAGGCTCTTGATTTCACGGGCTGCAGTGGCCGAGCGCTGCGCGAGTTCGCGGACTTCCTGCGCCACGACGGCGAAACCCTTGCCCGCTTCTCCCGCGCGCGCGGCTTCGACGCCGGCGTTCAACGCCAGAAGGTTCGTCTGAAACGCGATTTCGTCGATCGCGACGATAATCGAGGAAATCTGTTGCGAACTGGCCTCGATGCGACGCATGGCCTGCTCGGCATTTTCGACGACGCCCGAGGATTGCGCCGCATCCTTGTTGGCCTGCAATGCAACCGAGCGAGCTTCTTCCGTGCGCTTTGCCGATGCGGCGACGCTTTCGGTGATTTCGGCCAGCGCTGCGGCTGTTTCCTCGACTGTGCCGGCCTGCCGCTCCGTCCGTCGCGACAGGTCGGTGACGGCACCGGCAACATCCTGTGCGCCGTCGTCGATCCGGGTGGCGACGGCGGACACTTCCCGGAGAACGTTGCCCAGACGCCCGACCGCGTCGTTCATATCGCCGCGAAGCGCTTCGAACTCCGGTGCGAACGGCGTGTCCATCGTGAAAGCCAGATTGCCATCCGCCAGCTTGCGGATTCCGTCGGAGATGCCTGCGGTGGCATGGTGCAGGCAATGTTTGAACGTGGTGTCGGCATCGATGGCGAGCTGCTCGCGTTCACGCACTGTGGACAGTTCCTGCGCGCGGCTGCGTGCTTCGATTTCCGATGTCGCCCGTTCCGCGGACGCTGCTTCCGCCAGGGCGTTTTCGCTGCGGACGAGTGCGCGGGTCATCATGACGACGATGGCGATGAGGACGCCCGTTTCGAGCGAGAGAACGAGTGCGTGCAACACCACGCGCGAGAAACCGGAATTCGTTGGGAAAACAGCCATTGGCACTGTGAAGAACAGCGTCAGGTGGTGAACGGCAACGACCGCCGCATAGGCCAAGAGCGCGCGCCATTCCAGCAAAGCGGAGCAGATGGCCAGAACAGCGAAGAAATACATATGGATGTCGCTCTGGAGATTGGAGTCGCGGAAGCCGTAGACCAGCAGGCAGACAAGCCCGGCATTGGCCACGCTGACCCCCACGGCGGCAGTCGCTCCGGCGCGGTCCTGCAACCATACCAGCGTCGCGAGACCCGCAACGACGGCGCTGCCGGCGACAACCCAGAACGTTGCCGGATCTTCTATCGAGAACGCGCGCAACGACACCATGACGACATTCAGCCACATCAGGCCGATGATCCCGAGTGATACCTTTAGGCGAAGAGTCCGAATTGAGTTCATGACGGTTCTCTGCAAATCGAGAGGATGGGACTTTGAAGGGTGAAAAAGGCGCCGGAGACGCGTGCTCGGGCGGCGAAATCGCTCGCATCCGAGTAAACGAAGGCCGTCCAGCGCGTGGGACCCTCGGCAACGAAACGGCCTCCGGCCCTCTCGAGCACGTCGAACAATTCGATCTGCGTCAGGCCTGGCCCGACGGCGAGGATGTAGAAAGGGCCGCGTGGCCAGAGTGCTATGGCCGTCAGGATCGAGAGGGTCAGCAGCAGCAGAACCACCACGGTGGGAGCATGCAACTCGCTACAGGTTTCCGGCATGGCAGTCCGGTTTGTCATGGAGTGCATGCCGGCTGACCTTTCCGCTGAAGCGTCTCGAATATTAAGATGTCCTGATGCGATCATTCCCTGTGGTGGTTAATTCCGCGTTATCGCTCGCGAAAAACGTGTAATCTTCGAACGTTTTATCGCGCAGATATGCTGTCATGCACGTCGATGCGGGCGTGCGTGGTTCCGGTTATGGATATTCTTGAAGATACGGGAGTGCTTCCGACAGCGAAGCGTGTTCGCTTCGCTGTCGGAAAAATGCAGGATAAGAAAGAGACAGAACTCTTCCGTGAGCCTGGGTTTATCCGTAGAGCGTCAGAAATAGCTCTGCAGCGGGCGGACTTCGAGGTTGCCGGCTTTGAGCGCCTTGATCGCAGCGGCGGCGGCTTCGGCGCCGGCCATGGTGGTGAAGTAGGGGACCTTCTGCATCAGCGTCGCGCGGCGGAGCGATTTGCTATCCGAGATCGCCTTGTTGCTGTCGGTCGTGTTGATGACGAGCTGGACCTGACGGTTGCGGATGGCATCCTCGATGTGCGGGCGGCCTTCCTGCACCTTGTTGATCTTCGTCGTCGTGATGCCGTTGGCTTCAAGGAAGCGGGCGGTGCCGCCGGTTGCCAGCACCTTGAAGCCGATATCGGTCAGGATGCGGATGGCCGGGAGGACGCCGTCCTTGTCGCCGTCGCGGACGGAGACGAAGACCGTGCCTTCGCGGGGGAGATCGACGCCGGCACCGAGCTGCGCCTTGGCGAAGGCGAGCGCGAAATCGGTATCGAGGCCGATGACTTCACCCGTTGAGCGCATTTCCGGGCCGAGCAGGATATCAACGCCGGGGAAGCGGGCGAAGGGGAATACGGCTTCCTTGACGGCGATGTGCTTGAGCGCGCGCGGGTCGGGCTTGCCGCCGTAAGCTGCAAAGCACTGGTCGAGCGTTTCGCCGGCCATGACGCGGGCGGCGATCTTGGCAATCGGGGCGCCGATGGTCTTGGCGACGAAGGGCACCGTGCGCGAGGCGCGCGGGTTGACCTCGAGCACGTAGACGATGCCGTCCTTGATCGCGAACTGTACGTTCATCAGGCCGCCGACCTTCAGCGCCTTCGCCATGGCTTTCGCCTGGCGCTCCAGCTCGTCCAGCATGTCGTTGGAGAGCGTGCGCGAGGGCAGCGAGCAGGCGCTGTCGCCGGAGTGGATGCCGGCTTCCTCGATATGCTCCATGATGCCGGCGACGTAGACGTCCTTGCCATCGGAGATGCAGTCGACATCCACTTCGATGGCGTTTGCGAGGTAGCTATCGAAGAGAAGCGGGTTCTTGCCGAGCAGCGTGTTGATCTGCCCTGTCTTGTCGTTCGGGTAGCGCTGCTTGATGTCTTCCGGCACAAGCTCGGGAACCGTGTCGAGCAGGTAGGTCTGCAGCATGCTTTCCGAGTGGATGATCTGCATGGCACGGCCGCCCAGAACGTAGGACGGACGCACGACCAGCGGGAAGCCGATCTCGGAGGCGACCAGGCGGGCCTGCTCGACGGAGTAGGCGATGCCGTTGTTCGGCTGGTTGAGGTCGAGCTTCATCAGAAGCTTCTGGAAGCGGTCGCGGTCTTCGGCAAGATCGATCATGTCGGGCGCGGTACCGAGGATCGGGATGCCGTTCTTTTCCAGCGCTTCGGCGAGCTTCAGCGGGGTCTGCCCGCCGAACTGCACGATGACGCCGACGAGTTCGCCGCGCGTCTGCTCCATCTTCAGGATCTCGATCACGTCCTCGGCCGTCAGCGGCTCGAAGTAGAGCCGGTCGGACGTATCGTAATCGGTGGAAACCGTCTCCGGGTTGCAGTTGATCATGATGGCCTCAAACCCTGCATCCTTCAGCGCGAAGGCGGCATGGCAGCAGCAATAGTCGAACTCGATGCCCTGTCCGATGCGGTTCGGGCCGCCGCCGAGGATGACGACCTTCTTGCGGTCTGAGATGCCGGCTTCGCTGCGGGCCTGGCCGACGAAGGGGGTCTCATAGGTCGAGTACATATAGGCGGTGGGCGAGGCGAACTCGGCCGCGCAGGTGTCGATGCGCTTGTAGACCGGGCGCACGTCGAGCGCATTGCGCTTCTCGGCCACTTCCTTCGGGCGCTTGCCCGAGAGCGTGGCGAGGCGCGCGTCCGAGAAGCCCATGGCCTTCAGCATGCGCAGGTTGCCGGCATCGTCCGGCAGGCCATGCTCGCGGATGCGGGCTTCCATGTCCACGATGGCCTTGAGCTGGGCGATGAACCACGGGTCGATCTTCGAGCCGTCATGCACGTCGGCTTCCGACATGCCGAGGCGCAGCGCCTGGGCGACCATGCGCAGGCGGTCGGGCGTCGGCGTGCCGATGGCGGCGCGGATGGCGTTGCGGCCATCGCTGCCGTCGTCGAGGCCGGGGATCTCGATCTCGTCGAGGCCGGTCAGGCCGGTTTCCATGCCACGCAGGGCCTTCTGCAACGATTCGGCAAAGGTGCGGCCGATGGCCATCACTTCACCGACGGACTTCATAGCGGTCGTCAGCACGGGGGAGGCGCCCGGGAACTTTTCGAAGGCGAAGCGCGGGATCTTCACGACGACATAGTCGATCGATGGTTCGAACGAGGCCGGCGTGGCGCCGCCGGTGATGTCGTTTTCCAGCTCGTCCAGCGTATAGCCGACGGCGAGCTTGGCGGCGATCTTGGCGATCGGGAAGCCGGTCGCCTTGGAGGCCAGCGCCGAGGAGCGCGACACGCGCGGGTTCATCTCGATGACGACGAGGCGGCCGTCCTTGGGGTTCACCGCGAACTGGACGTTCGAGCCGCCGGTTTCGACGCCGATCTCGCGCAGCACCGCGATCGAGGCGTTGCGCATGATCTGGTATTCCTTGTCCGTCAGGGTCAAGGCTGGGGCGACGGTGATCGAGTCGCCCGTGTGGACGCCCATCGGGTCGATGTTCTCGATCGAGCAGATGATGATGCAGTTGTCCGCCGTGTCGCGGACGACCTCCATCTCGTATTCCTTCCAGCCGAGAACCGATTCCTCGATCAGCACTTCGGTGGTGGGGGAGGCGTCGAGACCCGACGAGACGATCTCGAAGAATTCCGACCTGTTATAGGCGATGCCGCCGCCGGTGCCGCCGAGCGTGAAGGAGGGGCGGATGATGGTGGGGAGGCCGATCTGGTCGATCGCCTGTGCGGCCAGCGCCATGGCGTGGCTCATATAGCGCTGCTTGCGGTCGGTCTCGCCGAGGTTCCACTCGTTTTCCAGCGTGTCGAGCGCCGTGTCGAGCGCTGCGCCGGACAGGCTTTCCTTGAGCTTGTTGCGCTCGGCCTCATGCGTCTTGCGGTCGGCATCCTTGATGTCCGTGGCGTTGGCCAGCATCGATTTGGGCGTTTCCAGCCCGATGCGGGCCATAGCCTCGCGGAAGAGCGCGCGGTCTTCGGCCATGTCAATGGCGGCGGGCTTCGCGCCGATCATCTCGACATTGTAGCGGTCGAGCACGCCCATGCGCTTCAGCGAGAGGGCCGTGTTGAGTGCGGTCTGCCCGCCCATGGTGGGCAGCAGCGCATCCGGGCGTTCCTTGGCGATGATCTTGGCCACCACTTCCGGGGTGATCGGCTCGACATAGGTCGCATCCGCAAGGCCCGGATCGGTCATGATGGTCGCTGGATTGGAGTTGACCAGGATGACCCGGAACCCTTCTTCCTTCAGCGCCTTGCAGGCCTGTGTTCCTGAATAGTCGAACTCGCATGCCTGGCCAATGACGATCGGTCCAGCGCCGATGATGAGGATGGACTTGATATCTTGGCGCTTGGGCATGGTCTAGGTTCCGCTTTTCAGGCTGCGCGAAAAGCCGGCTCCGATGGCGGGTGTCCATCGGCCGGTCGTGCAGTCTCACGTCTTTAAGGCTAGAAGGGGCTTATAGGGAAATGGGCGCCGGAGCGAAACCCCGAAATCGCGATCACAACAGGAAAATGCGGTCGGAAAAGCGCTGGCAAACGCATTCGGCGCCGGGGATACCTTTTCCACGGGCATGCGTTATATCGATCGCATCCGTGATGCCGAACCAAGGGAGTGAACCGCCATGGAATGGAAGGGCCGTCGCCAGTCGAGCAATGTCGAGGATCAGAGCGGCTCCGGGCCCGTACGGGGCGGTTTCGGCCGTGGAGGGGGTTTCCGCATTCCCATGGGCGGCGGACGCGGCGGCGGCTTGAGCATCGGCACCATCATCTTCCTCGTGGTGATCTACTTCATCTTCAAGGCGATGGGCATAGACCTGCTGCAGGTTCTCGACGGCGGCCAGACGGGACAGTCCGGCTACGAGCAGAGCCAGGGCAGCACGCAGGGCACCGCCCAGCAGGAGGAAACCAAGGCCTTCATCCGCACGGTTCTCGCCGAGACCGAGGATACGTGGAACGGCATCTTCCAGTCGAACGGTCAGACCTATCGCGAGCCGACGCTGGTGTTCTTCACGGGCGGCGTGCAGTCGGCCTGCGGTCAAGCCTCGTCGGCTTCGGGGCCGTTCTATTGCCCGGGCGACCAGAAGGTCTATCTCGACACATCCTTCTTCGATGAACTGTCGCAGCGTTTCGAGGCGTCCGGCGATTTCGCGCAGGCCTATGTCGTCGCGCATGAAGTGGGGCATCACGTGCAGAACCTGCTTGGCACGCTGCCGCAGGTCAACGAGCAGCGGCAGGGCATGGACGAGGCTTCGTCCAACGAGCTCTCCGTCCGCACCGAGTTGCAGGCCGACTGCTACGCCGGCATCTGGGGCAAGTATACGCAGCAGAAGGGCCTGCTGGAGCAGGGCGATCTTGAAGAAGCGCTCAATGCCGCGACCCAGATCGGCGACGATACGCTGCAGAAGCGGACGCAGGGTTACGTCGTGCCGGAAAGCTTCAACCATGGCACGTCAAAGCAGCGGGCGACGTGGTTCAAGCGCGGCTTCGACAGCGGACAGCTGCAGGCCTGCGATACGTTCAACAACCCGGTCTGACCGATCCTGCATGCGGGCGGCTTTGTTCCGTTCGCATGCCATCTGTCTCTTCCATGTCATGAGCGGCCGATAATCCAGGCGCAGTCCAACGCACCAGGAGCGCCCGTCATGGCAGACTGTCCCAGCACCTCATCGCCCGTCATCCGCGACATCATCGCGGCCCGGGCTTCGCGCAGAAGCTTTCTCAAGGGCTTTACGGCGATGGGAACCATCGCCGCGACCGGCACCGGCTTCGTCGGCTCGCTGTTTGCCGAGGAGAGCTTCGCGGCGTCGGCCGCGTCCACCCTGCAATTCACCGAATTGAAGCGCGTCTACGACAAGGACATGGCGGTTGCGCCCGGCTACAAGGCCGACGTGGTCGCGCGCTGGGGCGATCCGATGACCGGATCTACGTCCGCCTTCGACGGAACCGTGCCCTCCGCTGCAGAACAGCTGATGCGCTTCGGCTATAATTGCGACTATATCGCCTTCATGCCGCTGCCCAAGGGTTCCGACAGCGCCGATCATGGCCTGCTCTGCGTCAACAACGAATATATCTCCCCGAACGTGATCTTTCCCGGCATGACCGAGGACGATGCCGGTGCGAAGATGACGCGGGAGCAGGTGGATTTCGGCATGGCCGCCATGGGGCACTCCATCGTCGAGGTGAAGATGGAGAATGGTATCTGGGCCATGGTTCAGGACAGCACCTACAACCGCCGCCTGACGGTGGAAACGCCGATGGCGCTGTCCGGCCCGGTCGCCGGCCATGATCTCGTCAAGACCAGGGACGATCCGGAAGGCCGTCTCGTGCGCGGCACCAATTACAATTGCGGCGGCGGCGTCACCCCCTGGGGCACGGTGCTGACCTGCGAGGAGGGTGCTTCCGACACGTTCGGCGGCAAGCCCGAGGGGTCTGCCATCGCGCCGGTGCTGGAGCGCTACGGCTTCGATGGTTCCGACATCTATGGTCGTGCCCGCTTCCACGATCGTTTCGACATGACCAAGGAGCCGAACGAGCCGAACCGTTTCGACTGGGTGGTCGAGATCGACCCTTACGATCCGTCTTCCACGCCCATCAAACGCACGGCGCTCGGCCGCATGAGCCACGAGGCTTCCACGGTCGTGCACAACAAGGACGGCCGGATCGTCGTCTACATGGGCGACGACGACTATTTCGAATACACCTATCGCTTCGTCACCAAGGCCACCTTCGACCCCACAAAGCCGGAAACGGCGAAGGACATTCTCGACGAGGGCATCCTGTCCGTCGCGCGCTTCGATCCTGACGGTACGCTGCACTGGCTGCCGCTGGTGCACGGGCAGGGGCCGCTGACGGCCGAAAACGGCTTTGCGTCCCAGGCGGAGGTGCTGCTGAAGACGCGGCTTGCGGCAGACGCGGTCGGCGCGACGCCGATGGACCGGCCGGAAGACATGGAGACCAACCCGGTGACGGGCCGCGTCTACGCCGTCATGACCAAGAACAAGAAGCGCACACAGGACAAGCTGAACCCTGCCAACACCCGGCCGGAAAACCTGTGGGGGCATATCGTCGAGCTGATCCCGCCCGGCGGACGCGGCCGCGATGCAGACCATACAGCCGACATCTATGAATGGGACCTGTTCGTTCTCGCCGGCAATCCGGCCGATGCGGCGACGAAGGCGAGCTTCCATCCGGAAACCTCCGAAAACGGCTGGTTCGTCTGTCCCGACAACATCACCTTCGACCCCTCCGGCCGGCTCTGGGTCGCGACGGATGGGGCGAATGATTTTGGCCTGCCGGACGGGATCTACGGCATCGACACGGAAGGTCCGGCCCGCGGCCTGCCGAAGCTGCTTTTCACCTGCCCGGCCGGTGCGGAGGCGACCGGGCCTTGCTTCACGCCCGATGGCAAGACGCTGTTCGTCTCTGTACAGCATCCGGCCGAGGATGCCGAAACGCTGGACAAGGCCGAAACCCTCTGGCCGGACTTCAAGGGCCCGCTGCCCCGGCCGTCCGTGGTCGCGATCCGCAAGATCGAGGACGGCGCCGTCGGCGCCTGATCCGCGTATTCCCGCGGCAGGACCCGGCCATCTGACACGGCCGGGTCCTATTCTCTTTCCGCCGCCGGTATGCGCGGCGAGGATCGGAGCGACAATGGCCGTTGCCTCGCTTCCTGCTTGCCTCTACAGCAGCGGGAAGCAGACGGAGCCTGACAGGGTCGGACGGTTTGCGGTAGGGCCTCGTGTCTTCGAGACGCGCGGTGCGGGAGTGGGGAGGTTTGGCATGATCGATCCGGCATCCGCGAGGCGGGGGCTTGTCCTCGTTTTCATGATCCTCTTTCTCGACATCATCGGCATCGCGATCATCATGCCGGTGCTGCCGGCCTTTCTGGCGGAACTGACGGGAGATACGGTCAGCGACACGGCCATTGATGGCGGCTGGTTGCTGCTTGTCTATTCCGGCATGCAGTTTCTCTTTGCCCCGCTGATCGGCAATCTCTCCGACAGGTTCGGCCGCCGCCCGGTTCTTCTCGCATCGGTGCTGACATTCGCGATCGACAACCTGATCTGCGCGCTGGCCACGAGTTTCGGCATGCTCTTCGTCGGCCGCATTCTCGCCGGCATCTCCGGTGCCAGCTTTTCCACCGCCTCGGCCTTCATCGCCGACGTTTCCGACGACAGCAACCGCGCCAAGAATTTCGGTCTCATCGGCATTGCCTTCGGCACGGGCTTTGCGCTGGGGCCGGTCATCGGCGGCGCGCTCGGCGAGTTCGGCCCGCGTGTGCCGTTCTACGGTGCGGCGCTGCTCTCCTTCGTCAATTTCGTCATCGCCTTCTTCCTGCTGCCGGAAACGCTGGAGCGCAAGCATCGCCGGCGCTTCGAGTGGCGGCGCGCCAACCCGCTCGGCGCGCTGCGCCAGATGCGCAGCTATCCCGGCATCGGCTGGGTGCTGCTGGTGTTCTTCCTCTATTGGCAGGCCCATGCTGTCTATCCCTCGGTATGGTCCTTCGTCGCCACCTATCGTTATGGCTGGAGCGAGGGGCAGATCGGCCTGTCGCTCGGTGTCTTCGGGATCTGCAGCGCGATCGTCATGGCCTTCATCCTGCCGCGCATCATTCCCGTGCTCGGTGAATGGCGCGCCGGCGCGGTCGGCCTCGTCTTCTGCTGCGTCGGGCTTTTCGGCTATGCCTTCGCCTTCCAGGGCTGGATGGTCTATGCCGTGATCGCGGCCACGTGCCTGGAGGCACTTGCCGATCCGCCGCTGCGCTCGATCGCGGCTGCCAAGGTACCACCTTCCGCGCAGGGAGAGCTTCAAGGCGCTCTTTCCAGCATCTCCTCCTTCACGACCATCCTCGGGCCGCTGGTCTTCGCGCATATCTTCAGCCGGTTCACGGCGGCTGATGCGCCGGTGACCTTTGCCGGCGCACCCTACATCCTCTCCGCCGTCCTCATCGCCGCCGCCGTTTTCCTCTACGTGACCCGCCTGAAACCGAAGGACGCATCCGCCGAGATTCCGAGGATCTGATGGGAAACTGCCTCGAAAACGATCAATCTCCGTGATGTCTGGATGAAATTTCCAGCAGTGCCTGCCTCTCGCTGGAGGTTTGCCGCCATTCGCGCTATGAGCGACACGTCGCGTGAGCCCATTCCGGCCGCGACGGACCAGAGGCTTCTCGATCATGCTGACGTCAACGCACCCCGCTGCGGGGGATATCCGTGGGGACAATTCCTGGGCTGCACACTTCCGCGGAAGCGTCATTCTGGGCGTGCCCTTCGTTGCCGCGCAGATCGCGCAGCTTGCCATCAACACCACCGACGTGGTGATGGTGGGCAAGCTGGGTGCGACGGAGCTTGCCTCCATCATTCTCGCGACGCAGATGTTTTTCACCATCTTCGTGTTCGGATCCGGCTTTTCCAACGCGGTCGTGCCGATGGTGGCACAGGCCGTGGGGCGTGGTGACGTCGTCTCGACCCGGCGTTCCGTGCGCATGGGCATGTGGGCGGTGCTGATCTACGGCGTCCTCACGGCGCCGATCCTGTGGCTGGCCGAGCCGATCCTGCTCTTTGCCGGCCAGCAGCCGGAGGTGGCGGCGAAGGCCGCCGGCTATCTGCATGTCGCACAATGGGCTGTCTTCCCGAGCCTCGTCTTCATGGTGCTGCGGGCCTTCCTCAGCGGACTGGAGCGCGCGGGGATCATTCTCTACATCACCCTGATCACGCTCGTTCTCAATGCCGGCTTCTGCTACCTGCTGATCTATGGCCATTTCGGCTTTCCGGCGCTCGGCGTGGTCGGGGCGGCCTGGGCGGCACTGGCGGTCGCCATCCTCGGCCTCGTGCTTGCCATCGTCTACATCCAGCGGCACGCGGAACTGCGCGGCTTCGAACTCTTCGTCCGGTTCTGGAATCCCGACTGGCATGCGCTGAAGGAAGTCGTGCTGCTGGGCCTGCCGATCGCCTTGACGATTCTCGCCGAAGTCAGCCTCTTCACCGTCGCGTCGCTGCTCATGGGCACGATCGGCACGGTGGAACTGGCGGCCCACGGCATCGCCCTGCAATTTGCCTCCATCGCCTTCATGATTCCGCTCGGACTTGCCCAGGCGGCGACCGTGCGCGTCGGGCTTGCCTATGGCCGCGGCGACATGGAGGGTGTGCGCAAAGCCGGCATCTCGGCACTCGCGCTCGGCATCATTTGCGCGGCTCTCGGCTCCACGCTGTTTGCCGTCATCCCCTACGCGCTCGCCGCGCTCTATCTTGATACGACCCGGACGGATGCAGCGCTCGTGCTGGCCTATGCAGGCCCCCTGATCGTCATCGCCGGCGCCTTCCAGCTTGTCGATGGCCTCCAGGCCATTGCTGCTGGCATGTTGCGCGGGTTGAAGGACACGACGGTGCCGATGGTGCTGGCGCTGATCTCCTACTGGCCGATCGGCTTCTTCTCCGCCTGGATCTTCGCCTTTCCGCTCGGCTTTGGCGGGCAGGGCGTCTGGTACGGCTTCTCGCTCGGCTTGCTCGCCGCAGCCGTGCTGTTGAATGCGCGGTTCTTCCGGATCGTTCGCAAGCTGAGCTGAGCCGCTCTCGGGATATCGCTCTGCCGCCTGCCTCTTCCGGTTTCCGGTTTGATCAACCGGAAACCGGATCAGACGATCAGGCGCGTTCAGCCAGAGCGACCTCGCCCTTCTTCTCGCGCAGCAGATTGACGAAGCGGCGGAAGAGGTAGTGGCTGTCCTGCGGGCCGGGGGAGGCTTCAGGGTGATGCTGGACGGAGAAGACGGGCTTGCCGGAGAGGCGCAGCCCGCAATTTGTACCGTCGAACAGGGAAACGTGGGTCTCCTCGACGCCAGCCGGGAGCGAGGCCGAGTCGACCGCGAAGCCATGGTTCATCGAGACGATTTCGACCTTGCCGGTCGTATGGTCCTTCACCGGATGGTTGGCGCCGTGATGGCCCTGGTGCATCTTTTCGGTCTTGCCGCCAAGCGCAAGGCCCAGCATCTGGTGGCCGAGGCAGATGCCGAAGACCGGGATGTCGGTTTCGATCAGCTCGCGGATGACAGGCACGGCATATTCGCCGGTCGCTGCCGGATCTCCCGGGCCGTTGGAGAGGAAGACGCCATCCGGGTTGAGCGCGAGGACGTCGTCCTTGCTTGTCGTCGCCGGCACGACCGTGACCTTGCAGTCGAGCCCGGTAAAGAGGCGCAGAATGTTGCGCTTCACACCGTAGTCGATGCAGACGACATGGTACTTTGCCGCATCCGCCGTCAGCGTGGCCGTTTCTTCGTTCCAGACCCAGGGCTTTTCGCTCCAGACAGAGGACTGCCCCGAGGTCGCGACCTTGGCGAGGTCAAGGCCTTCGAGGCCGCTCCAGTCCTTCGCCATCGCCTTCAGCGCGTCGATGTCGAACTGCCCATTAGCATCATGGGCGATGACGGCGTTCGGGGCGCCGTTCTCACGGATCCAGGCCGTCAGAGCGCGCGTGTCGATGCCGCACATGCCGATGATCCCGCGGGCCTTCAGCCAGGCGTCGAGATGGCGCACGGCGCGGTAGTTGGAGGGGTCGGTAATATCGGCCTTGAAGATGACGCCGACCGCGCCGTGGCGAGCTGCCGGCGTCAGGTCTTCGACGTCTTCGTCATTGGCGCCGACATTGCCGATATGGGGGAAGGTGAAAGTGACGATCTGGCCGAGATAGGACGGGTCGGTCAGGATTTCCTGGTAGCCGGTGAGGGCCGTGTTGAAACAGACTTCGGCGGGAACGGCGCCGGTCGCCCCGATGCCCTTGCCTTCGATCACGGTGCCGTCCGCCAGGACGAGCATGGCGGTTGCGGTTTCAATGGTCCATGGAGCGGTCATCGGCGTCATCCCGTTGCGGCGAGGCGGCGGAGATCGGGCCACCGGGTCGCCAAGCTTCTCAGCACCCGGTGCCGCCCGGCGCATGCGGGCGCGGGTCGCAATTCGGGTCTCTCTTGGTGCAGGTCCTCGACATAAGCGCGCGGTTGCGCGCGGTCAACCACTGCCAATGGAAATCCGCTGAATAATGCGGTCCCGCCCTGCGCTGCTCACAACAGGTCGCCGGCCATCCCATCTGATGACGAAGCTGTTTGTTGCGGCCCTGCCGATGGTCTATGAGGGCCGCCAGGACGAAACACCCACAAGAGACGACACACCCACAAGAGACAAGGGAGATACCCATGCTGCGCGACACGATCAACGATGCCCTGAAGACGGCCATGAAGGCCAAGGATGCCCGCCGGGTTTCCACGCTGCGGCTGGTGCAGGCCGCGCTGAAGGACCGCGATATCGCCAATCGCGGCGTCGGCAAGCCGGAAACGACCGATGACGAGTTGCTGCAGATCCTTGCGAAAATGGTCAAGCAGCGCGAAGAATCGGCGAAGGTCTATGAGGATGCCGGCCGGCCGGAACTGGCCACGCATGAACGCGAGGAAATCGTCATCATCGCCGACTTCCAGCCGGAGCAGTTCTCCGAAGCGCGGGTGAAGGAGGTCGTTGCGGCAGCCATTGCTGATGCTGAGGCAACGGGGCCGAAAGACATGGGCAAGGTCATGGCGATCCTGAAGGAGCGGCATGCCGGCCAGATGGATTTCGCCAAGGCATCCGGCGTGCTGAAGGGCCTTCTGTCGGGCGCCTGACGCCGTTCGTCTGCGCGATGTCCGGCGGTCGATGACAGGGCTGCTGGCTTCGCTTTTCCCGCCGGCGGGTGTCTTGCCTGTGGATAGCGGTGAGGGATGTTGCGCGCTGTAGCGGGATGGCGCGCAAGCGACTATATCGGGCGCATGCGTTTTTCCCCGACCTTTCTCGAAGAGATCAAGGATCGCGTTCCGATTTCGGACGTGATCGGCAAGCGTGTGACCTGGGACCGGAAGAAGACCAACGCGTCCAAGGGAGACTATTGGGCCTGCTGCCCCTTTCACGGAGAGAAATCGCCGAGCTTCCACTGCGAAGATCGGAAGGGGCGCTACCATTGCTTCGGCTGCGGTGTTTCGGGTGATCATTTCCGGTTTCTGAACGAACTCGACGGGATGAGCTTTCCCGAGGCCGTGCAGCAGATCGCCGATCTCGCCGGTGTTGCCATGCCGCAGCCGGACGTGGAAGCGGAGAAGCGCGACAGGGAGCGTTCCACCCTGCAGGACGTCATGGAAATGGCGACGCAATTCTTTCAGGATCAGCTTCAGACGGCGAACGGCGCTCGCGCCCGGGCCTATCTGCGTGACCGGGGCCTGACGGGGCGGACGATCGAGACCTTTCGGCTCGGTTACGCGCCGGAAAGCCGCAACGCCTTGAAGGAGCACCTTGCCAACAAGGGCATTCCGCGCGAGCAGATCGAGGCCTGCGGTCTCGTGGTGCACGGTCCCGACATCGCGGTATCCTACGACCGTTTTCGCGACCGGATCATGTTTCCGATCCTGTCGTCGCGCGAGAAGGTGATCGCGTTCGGCGGGCGGGCCATGTCGCCCGACGCGCCCGCGAAGTATCTGAATTCCAATGAGACCGAGCTCTTTCACAAGGGCAACGTGCTCTACAATTTTGCCCGCGCCCGCCGGACGCTGGGCGGCGCCGATGGCAACGACACGATCATCGCCGTCGAAGGCTATATGGACGTCATCGCTCTCCATCAGGCGGGGATCGAGAACGCGGTGGCACCGCTTGGGACGGCGCTGACCGAGAACCAGCTGGAGCTTCTCTGGAAGCTCACGCAGGAGCCGATCCTCTGCTTCGATGGTGACGGTGCCGGTATCCGGGCTGCCAATCGCGCCGTCGATCTCGCGCTGCCGCACCTGAAGCCCGGTCGCTCCGTGCGGTTCGCGCTGCTGCCGGACGGCAAGGACCCCGACGATCTCGTGCGGGAAGAGGGGCGTGCGCCGTTTGACCGCGTGCTGGTGGCGGCACGATCCCTTTCCGAAATGGTCTGGACCCGGGAGATCCAGTCGGGAAGCTTCGAGACGCCGGAAAAGCGGGCGGAGCTCGAGGCGAAGCTGAAGCAGGTCGTGGGCGTGATCGGCGACGAGAGCGTTCGCCGGCACTACGGCCAGGCGATGCGCGACCGGCTCAATACCTATCTGCGTGGACCGCAGCGCTCCGGCTTCCAAGGCGGCGGCTTTCAGGGCGGAAACCAAGGGCGCGGCGGAGGGACGGGTGGCTTCCAGCCCGGTGGCGGACAAAGGAGCGGCGGGCCAGGCGGTGGCCGATCCGGCGGTCGCGGCGGTTTCGGCAAGGAATCGGCGCCGATGCGCAGTCTTTCGGGCGTATCCGACCGGCTGGCGCGGTCCTCGATCGTCTCCGGCGTGCAGTCGCTGCCGCCGCTGAAGGAAAGCGTGCTGGCACTGACGATCGTCAATCATCCCGACGTGCTGTTTGCCGAGTATGACGAGATCTCCGTCATAGACTATGAGAGCAAGGAGCTTCAGCGCCTCTGGTCGCAGGTGCTGAACGCGGCCGCCGCCAAGGGGCCGCGGCTGACGCGCGAGATGCTGGTCGAAAACCTCGAGGCCGCCGGTTTTGCTGGACTTCTTGCCATGCTCGACCAGCAGGTTCGCTTTGCCCGCCTCTGGATCGCCACGCAGGCGGCCGACCCTGCCGATGCGCTGGAAGGCTATCGACAGGCTCTGGCGCTGCACAAGCGGACGAAGGCACTTCTCTGGCAGCGTCGCGAGTTGGAGCGCGATCTCGCACGGGCGACGGAAGATGGCGACGACGAACTGGCAAGCCTTGTCCTGCGCAATCTGGAAGAGGTGCAGAACGAAGTGGAGCGCCTGGAGAATCAGGAGGCGATTATCGAGGGCTTCGGCGTGCTCTCCGGGCGGGTCAAAGGGCCGGGTGCCAAATGACGGATGGACTGTAGAAGTCATTCCGCTGCTCCTTGTCCCTGCTCCGGTTCATGATTTCTGCCACGCCGATCCGCTCTGGTCTGCGCGAAGAGGCGTTTTCCGTTCATGAGGGAAGCCTAATTCACATTTTGAACAAATCAAGAACAAATCGCTTTTCTTTTTCCTCTCTTTCTGTAGTTTCTGAGTCACGTCAGATGGGCAGGCAGGTGCACTCTGCTGTGGTCTTCATGGCGTTCGGCAGCCAGCGCCCTCGCGCCGGCTGGTGGAATCGTGCAGAATGGCTTTCATGACATCTTCTCAAATGCCTTCTTTCTCGACACGTAACGATCCGGTTCTCGATCCACCGGGCAGACAACGGCGGGAGTCCGGGCAGACCACGTTTCAAGCAACCGGCAAGGC
This sequence comes from Ferranicluibacter rubi, assembly GCF_011603255.1. Classification (GTDB taxonomy): domain Bacteria; phylum Pseudomonadota; class Alphaproteobacteria; order Rhizobiales; family Rhizobiaceae; genus Ferranicluibacter; species Ferranicluibacter rubi. The sequence continues at coordinate 154,401 of NZ_JAANCM010000005.1, forward strand.
GCCGCTGGATGTGTTGAAAGCCGTCTATGGCTATTCCGTTTTCCGCGGACAGCAGGGTGAGGTGGTCGAGCACGTGGTTTCGGGCGGGGATGCGGTGGTGTTGTTCCCGACGGGGGCCGGCAAGTCGCTCTGTTTCCAGGTGCCGGCGCTGTGCCGCTCGGGGCTCGGGATCGTTGTGTCTCCCTTGATCGCGCTGATGCGCGACCAGGTGGAGGCTTTGAAGGCGCTCGGCGTTCGGGCTGCGGCGCTGAACTCGTCGCTGTCGCGTGAGGACTTCATCGATGTGCGGCGATCGGTGCGTGAAGGGACGCTCGATCTGCTCTACGTCACGCCGGAGCGGATCGTGACCGAGGGGTTCCGCGAGATGGTGGCGGGGGTGGAGATCGCATTGTTCGCGATCGATGAGGCACACTGCGTATCGCAATGGGGGCATGATTTCCGGCCGGAATATCGCACGCTCGGGCAACTGGCGACGCTCTATCCCGGTGTGCCGCGTCTGGCGCTGACGGCGACCGCCGATCCGCAGACGCGCGGCGATATCATCGAGCGACTGGCGCTCTCGGATGCGCGCGTGTTCAGCTCGAGTTTCGACCGGCCGAACATCGCCTATGAGATCGTCGAGCGCGACCAGCCGCGCCAGCAATTGCTTCGCTTTCTCTCGCGACACAAGGGCGCGAGCGGCATCGTCTATTGCCTGTCGCGTGCGAAGGTCGAGGACACGGCGGAGTGGCTGAACGGGCAGGGCATCCGCGCGCGCGCCTACCATGCCGGCATGGACCGCGCCGTGCGTGATGCGAACCAGGACGCCTTCCTGAAGGAGGAAAACCTCTGCCTCGTAGCGACGGTCGCCTTCGGCATGGGGATCGACAAGCCGGATGTGCGCTATGTGGCGCATCTCGATCTGCCGGGCTCTGTGGAAGCCTATTATCAGGAGACAGGGCGCGCCGGGCGCGACGGCATGCCGTCTCAGGCCTGGATGGCCTATGGCATGGCCGACGTCATCCAGCGGCGCAAGATGATCGACGAAGGCGGGGCGGCCGAGGAGATCAAGCGCATCGAGCGGGGCAAGCTCGGCTCGCTTCTCGGCATCTGCGAGACGGCCTCCTGCAGGCGGCAGGCGATCCTCGCGCATTTCGGCGAGCGCCATGCCGGCGGCTGCGGCAATTGCGATACCTGCCTCAATCCGGTGGAGACATGGGATGGCACGGAGGCGGCCATCAAAGCGCTGGCGGCCGTCTATCGCACGGGCGAACGCTTTGGTGCAGGTCACGTCATCGATGTGCTCACCGGCACGGTGAACGAGAAGACGACGCGGTTTGGCCATGCGGATATGCCGGTGTTCGGGGCGGGCAAGGAGATTGCGGCGAAGACCTGGCAGTCGATCCTGCGGCAGTTGCTGGCTGCCGGCTTCCTGAGCGTCGATCACGCTGCGTTCGGCGCCCTGAAGCTGGAGCCGATGGCGCGGGCGGTCTTCAAGAAGGAAACGGAAGTGCGGTTCCGCAAGGACCGCCCGACATCTGCCAAGGCCGCCAGAAATGCACGCTCGCCGGCAGCAAAGGAAAAGGCCGCGCTGGACGGGTCGGATCTCGAACTCTTCGAAGCGCTCAGGGCAGAGCGTGCGGACATCGCCCGCGGCATGAACGTGCCGCCCTATGTCGTCTTTCCGGATACGACGCTGATCGCGCTTGCCAAGATGCGGCCTGACGATGCGGACGATCTGCTGGATGTTCCCGGCATCGGACAGAGCAAGAAGGAGCGGTTCGGCGAGCAGTTCCTGGAGGTTATCCGGACGTTCCGCGGATAGTGTCCGCCTGTCCTTAAGCCTTTCTCTCGACGGTATGCCGTGGTTTAGCCGGACCGTAAGGCGTGAACGCAGTCATCGTCCTGTTGAAGGGATCTTTTTATGCCAAGTGCAAGAAAGTCATGTGAGATTTGACTTACCCTTGCAGGCGTCTCGGGTGAAAAAAGACGAGCGCGGTTGCTTGCGTGCGCAACCTTTCGTCTTGCTCTTGTCTTGCGGGTGAAACGTCCTACATCTGCCTAGCAGATAGACATAGCGGCAATGCCGAGCCTTAATTCCGGCGTTTTTTGCCTAATTGCGCTGTTTTCTGCCGGAAGAGCTTGACGTAGCCGAAGAATCTGGGAATCAACCGTCTTTGGCTTGGAAGGTTTATTGGATACGGCGGAAACGATCATCATGCAAGTGATGTTTGGAGCGTGCTGCTGTCGCAGCCGACCGGGATGATCGCGGCAGATGCCGTGGTTAATCGGGAATTAATATCAGCCCGTTAGGTCAGGGGTAATGTTCGCGGTGTTGCGCCGAAAGGCGCCCGGGCCACACGGCTCGTCACCGCTCCAACGTGGAATGCTGGTCCAAAGAAAGCGACGAAGAATGGCAACCAAAGTCAAAGAGAACGAAGAAGCCGAATCTGAACGCGACGGCGCAACGGACGGCCCGCTTCTCGATCTCTCGGACGACGCGGTCAAGAAGATGATCAAGGCCGCCAAGAAGCGCGGCTACGTCACGATGGACGAGCTGAACTCCGTGCTCCCGTCCGAAGAGGTGACCTCCGAGCAGATCGAAGACACGATGGCCATGTTGTCCGACATGGGCATCAATGTCGTCGAGGACGAAGAGGTCGACGAGAATGCCTCCGGCAGCGAGGAAGAGGCAAGCGACGACGAGCCCGATAGCGAGGGCGGCGAGATCGCGACCTCCAGCGGCACCGCGCTTGCAACCGCCAAGAAGAAAGAACCGACGGACCGCACCGACGATCCGGTGCGGATGTATCTGCGCGAAATGGGCTCGGTCGAGCTCCTGTCGCGCGAGGGCGAAATCGCGATCGCCAAGCGCATCGAGGCCGGTCGCGAGACGATGATCGCGGGCCTCTGTGAGAGCCCGCTGACGTTCCAGGCCATCATAATCTGGCGTGACGAACTGAACGAAGGCCAGACGCTGCTGCGTGAGATCATCGATCTCGAAACGACTTATTCGGGTCCGGAAGCCAAGGCTGCGCCGCAGTTCCAGTCGCCCGAGAAGATCGAGGCGGACCGGAAGGCGGCAGAAGAGAAGGAAAAGACCCGTCGTTCGCGCACCAGCGAAGACGACATTACCAATGTCGGTGGTGAGGGCCTGCCGCCCGAGGAGGAGGAAGAGGACGACGACGAGTCGAACCTTTCGCTCGCCGCGATGGAAGCGGAACTGCGCCCGCAGGTCATGGAAACGCTCGACATCATTGCCGAGACCTACAAGAAGCTGCGCAAGCTGCAGGACCAGCAGGTTGAGTTGCGGATGAATGCGGCCACGGGATCGCTGACATCTGCGCAGGAAAAGAAGTACAAGGAGCTCAAGGACGAGCTCATCACCGCCGTGAAGTCGCTGTCGCTCAACCAGAATCGCGTCGATAATCTGGTCGAGCAGCTCTACGACATCAACAAGCGGCTGGTGCAGAACGAAGGCAAGCTGCTGCGTCTGGCCGAAAGCTACGGCGTGAAGCGCGACTCGTTCCTGGAGCAGTATTCCGGCAGCGAACTCGTGACGAACTGGATGGAAACGGTCAGCAACCTGACGGGACGTGGCTGGGCGCCCTTCGTGAAGAACGAAGAGCACATGATCAGCACGATCCGCGGCGAAATCCACAATCTGGCGACGGAAACCGGCATTTCGATCTCGGAATTCCGCCGGATCGTTCACATGGTACAGAAGGGCGAGCGTGAAGCCCGGATCGCGAAGAAGGAGATGGTGGAAGCCAACCTCCGCCTCGTGATCTCGATCGCCAAGAAGTATACGAACCGCGGCCTTCAGTTCCTGGATCTTATCCAGGAAGGCAATATCGGCCTCATGAAGGCGGTCGATAAGTTCGAGTATCGTCGTGGCTACAAGTTCTCGACCTATGCCACATGGTGGATCCGGCAGGCGATCACACGTTCGATCGCCGACCAGGCGCGCACGATCCGTATTCCGGTGCACATGATCGAGACGATCAACAAGATCGTCCGCACATCGCGCCAGATGCTGCACGAGATCGGCCGCGAGCCGACCCCGGAAGAGCTGGCCGAAAAGCTGGCCATGCCGCTTGAGAAGGTCCGCAAGGTCCTGAAGATCGCCAAGGAGCCGATTTCGCTCGAAACCCCCGTGGGCGACGAGGAAGACAGCCATCTCGGCGATTTCATCGAGGACAAGAACGCGCTGCTGCCGATCGATGCTGCCATTCAGGCGAACCTGCGCGAGACGACGACACGCGTTCTGGCGTCGCTGACGCCGCGCGAAGAGCGCGTCCTGCGCATGCGCTTCGGCATCGGCATGAACACGGACCACACGCTGGAAGAAGTCGGCCAGCAGTTCTCGGTCACGCGCGAACGTATTCGCCAGATCGAGGCGAAGGCGCTGCGCAAGCTCAAACACCCGAGCCGGTCGCGCAAGCTGCGGTCGTTCCTCGACAGCTGAGCCACAGGCTCGGACCAGAGAAAGATACGGCGCCCGCGACAAGCGGGCGCCGTTTTCGTTTATGGGCTGAGGTGCCTGCCGGCCGCCTTGACTGTCGGCGGTAAGCTGCATACGCTTTGCCTTATGAACCGCATCTGCTTCATGACGACCTGCATCGTGACATCCCGCATGGGGTGTGCGGAGCGTTGTCCGGACTGATCGTCTGTTCCGCCGTCCGTGCCCCCTTCCAAAGGGTGGCCCGGTGACGGCTCGCCCTTGACCCTTCAAGGAGCGATCCATGCCTGATCCATCACCGTTCTCCCATCCTCATGCCGATCGTCGTCTTCCCGAGGGGCTGAGACTTCGAGCGGCGGAGCAGCGCGATGTCGCGGGGATCACGGAGCTTTCCAATCTTCCGCTCTATCGCGCGGGTACGCAAAGGCTACCGTTTCAAAGCGAAGACGTAACGGCCCGGTGGTTGGGGTCAGGCGGGGAGGCGGCATCCACGGTGGTGGTGGCCGAGCTCGATGGGCGGATCGTCGGGCTGGGCGGCCTGCACCGCCAGACCGGCCGGCGCCAGCATGTCGCCATTCTCGGCCTCGGCGTTCATGATGATTTTCAACGGCTGGGTATCGGCGTCGCTCTGCTCGATGCGCTTCTGGATGCGGCTTTCAACTGGCTGCAGATCCGGCGCGTGGAACTGACGGTGTTTTCCGACAATGCGGGCGCAATTGCGCTTTACGAGCGGGCTGGCTTTCGCGGCGAGGGCTTGTTGCGGGCCTATGCGTTTCGCAACGGTGCCTATGCCGATGTCATCGCCATGGCGCGGATGTCTTGGGATCTTGGCTTTGAACCTGCGCAGGCAGGAAGCTGATCGTTATCCGTGGTGAGAAAATGCCGGCGAGACCGCCCTCCGCTTGGTCTTGCGGCGGAAAGTGCCTATGTCCATCCCCGTGACATCAGATTCTTCTCAGCGGCGGTACGATAACCCTCTCCTGGCGATCCTCGCCTCGCTCGCGCTCCATGCCGCCGTGGTTGCGCCGTTCCTCCTGCAACTTCCCGAGAAAACGGCGGAGGCGCCCGTCGAGCCGAGCGTCACCGTGGAAATCGTGCCCGAGCCGGAACCACCGCCACCGCAGCCAGAGCCTGAGGCGACGAAAGTGGAGAAGGCACCGCGGTCGCCGGCCGCTGCCGCCAAGCCGGAGCCCGCATCTCCTCCGCCACCATCCGGCGCGACACCAGCTCCAGCCGAGCCGACGCCGCCCGCCGCGCCATCGCAGCCCTTCGAAGCGTCTGCAGCGGCGGAGCCGGATGCGCCACCGGACCCCGTCGATATGCCGGCCCCGGATGGTGAGGCGAAACAAGCTGATACGGTACCGCCCGAGCCGGTCGGGGCGCCATCAAGGAGCCCTGCGCAAGCCGCGGAGAAATCGGATACGGCACCTCCCGCCACGGCCAAAGCGCCTGTCACGGAACCGACGCCGGGTGCGGCCGCATCACCAACGCCAGCGCCAGCGCCCGAACAGACGGAGACGTCGTCAGCCGTACCGGAGATCCTCGTGGGCACGACCACGTCGGACGAAGGAAAGGGGGAGGCCGTTCCCCCGGCATCACCGAAGCCCGCCGAGGCACCTTCTGCCGAGCAAGAGCAGCAGCCTCTGCGCGAAACACCTCCCCGTGAGGATGGTAAGAGCCCAGAGGAAACGCCAGCCGCTCCGCCGCCCGAGAGCGCGGACGACTCACCGATGACGCCAAGTGAGCAGGCGGCCTACGTTCCCGCCACGCCCGCCATCCCGCAGGCAAAGCCCACCCCGGCGCCGGCACCGAAGCCGGCGAAGACCCTCTATTCCAAGAACATTCTGGCGGATCCACGTGTGCGCGGCGCCTTGGACAAGTTACCGCCGGACGTACGTCTCGTGCAGATCTGCAGCATCGAGGCGCTTGAGCAGACACGACACTCCAGCGCGGCGTTTGTCCCGGAAATTATCAAGGTGTTCGGGAGGAATGGCGGGTTGATCTCCGGGCAGCATCTCAGCGCCCGCGGTGGCGCCGTCCGATCCCGTGGCGTGTGGCGCGAGATTACGTTCGAATGCACCGTCAACGCCACGTTCGATACGATCACGGCCTTCCGCTTTGCCCTTGGCGGAGCGATTCCGCGTAGTACCTGGGCCAACCGCCGTCTCCCGGCGGATTAAGATTGCACCTTTGCGGTCGGCTTCCCCCTCGTTGCGGAACATCTCGCCAGCCTTCGCCTTCTTTTGCCATAATGACCGCACGCTTATGCGCGTGAAAGGAAGAGATATGACCTACGTCGATGGTTTCATCGTCGCCGTGCGCCGGGATCGGCTCGACGCCTATGCGGACTTGGCGCGGGCGGCCGGCGCGGTCTGGAAGGCGCACGGGGCGCTGGATTACGTGGAATGCGTCGGCGACGATTTGCCCTATGGGCAGGTCACCTCGTTTCCCCGCGCCGTGCAGGCAACCGGGGATGAGGTGGTGATCTTCGCCTGGATCGTCTACGCCTCCAAGGCCGAGCGGGATCTGATCGTGCCGAAGGTCATGGCGGATCCGCGACTGAAGATCGATCCGGAGGCCATGCCGTTCGACGGGCAGAGAATGATCTATGGTGGGTTCAACACGCTGGTTCAGATATAGAGCGGGCTTCCGCCGATCCATCAGCGTCCGGGAGATGTCATGCCACAAACCATGCTGACCGTATCGACCCGCGGCGCGGGGCTCTACGAGTTTACCGGCGAGGTGCAGGCCTTCGTGCGACAGTCCGGGCTCGAGGAGGGCTTGCTGACGGTGTTCGTCCGTCACACCTCCTGCTCGCTGCTTATCCAGGAAAATGCCGATCCGGATGTGCGGCGGGATCTCGACACGTTTTTCTCGCGCCTCGTACCGCCGTCCGACGACCCGTCGATGCGCTGGGTCATTCACACCGACGAGGGCCCGGACGACATGCCGGCGCATATCAAGGCGGCGCTTACCGCCGTGTCGATCGGTATTCCCGTATCGGCGGGGCGCCTGGTGCTCGGCACGTGGCAAGGCCTCTATCTCTTCGAACATCGCCAGCGCCCGCATCGGCGCGAGGTGGTGCTTCATCTGGGACGTTAGTCGGGGGCATTAATTCCGGCCGTGCGGAAACGGTCCGAACGAGACCACTGCTTGACATCGGCCGCTCCCACATCATCTTTTCTCATGGGCCTATGCTTTGATAAAGCGCGGGCGGACGACGATGGAGGAGAGATGATCGACGTACAGACGATCGCGCAGCGCTTCATGGAGGCGCTGAACCACCGCGATTTCGAGACGATCGCAGGGTTTCTGGACGAGGATGCGGCACTGGATACCCTGACCGGACAGCGCGCCATCGGATCGCATCCGTTGCGCCTGGCGATCATGAGCTACTTCCGGCATTTTGACGAAGAATTCGTCGATATGGTGCCGATGCGCGATCAGCTTGGCCAGCGCGTCGCCGTGGATGTCACGGCGCGCGGACACTATCGCGAAAGCATGGCCGGCTTTCCCCCGGCAAGCGGGCAATCCTATTCGATCCCGAGCGTCTTCGTCTTCGAGTTCGACGGGCCGAGCGTGACGCGTCTCACCCACTACCGCAACATCCGCATCTTCGAGCAGCAATTGCTGCGCTAGAGCGCATCTCTTCGTGCGACTCGTTCAAAATAAACGGTACGTGAATGTGCGATTTTACCTGCGTTCAGCTTCCTTGCGCTAGAAAGGGGTCCTTCGCCGGAAGACGGCGAGCAACAAATGAACGCCCTGCGGCGACGCCGGTGCGCTCCAGAAGATCGAGGAAACGCTCCATGAAAACCATGATCACCCGACTTGCCGTTGCTGCGCTGATCGGCGTCTCCGGCCTTTCCGCCTTTGCCGGCACCGCCTCCGCCGACCAGATCCGTCTCGGCCTGTACTCCGGCTCCGTGGTCGATGTTCAGTATCGCGACGAGCGCGACTGGTCGCGCAACCGCCACGATCGCGACCGCCGCGACTGGGGCCGTGATCGCCGTGGTCGTTGCGCACCGTGGCTTGCTGCCGACAAGGCCAGCGCCTACGGCCTGCGCCGCCCCCGCGTGGTCGACGTCACCCCGCGCCGCGTCGTCGTCGAAGGCCGCTTCCGCGGCGGTTTCCGCACGGTGACATTCGCAAATGTCCGGGGATGCCCCGCTCTCGGCCGGTAATCGAGCCATCGGCCTTGCAATAGGCACCTTCGGGTTGCTGATCGCAAGAATCGAAAAGCCTGCTGGGTCCAAACGGAGCCGGCAGGCTTTTTCAATGATGGGTACTCTCAATGAGAATTCGCAGGGAAAAGGGAGAGAGCCTGACAGCACACCGTCCCTCTGCTCCGGCGCGAAGCTCCTCCGTCGCCGCCCGGCCTGGGATCTCACGAGTGGCGATGGATATTCCTGTCCACCAGAGACGGAGCGGCGAGCCGGGACAAGGCTCGCCGCTTGTACCTTTGCTATCAGGGATCGATTGCAAAGGTCACGTTCACCGTGACGTTATAGTTGTTTTCGCCGTTGGCGATCGGAACGGACGTTTCGGCCATATCCTTGGCCATGGCGCGGGCCATGGGCATCGGTTCGGGGCGACCGGCATTCTCGTTGATCTCGATCACCCGCCCGAGTTTGACGCCCGCCGCTTCGGCAAGCGTCCGCGCCTTGGTTATCGCGTCGGCAACGGCGGCCTTGCGGGCTTCGTTGAGCGTTGCCTCCGGCTTGTCGTTCGTAAACTGGATGCTGCCGCCCTGATTGACGCCGAGCGTCACGGCCTGATCGATGATCGCGCCCAGCTTGGCGATCTCGCGCAGACGCACGGTCAGCGTGTTGGCCACCTGATAGCCGATGAGGGTCGGGGGCTCGGTGCCGTTGTTGTTTTCGGGGTAGCGGTACTGCGGATTGACCGCAAAGCCGGAGGTCTGGAGGTCCCGATCGGCGATGCCGCCGGTGCGCAGTGCGCCCAGCACATCGGTCATCGCCTTCGAGTTGCCGTCGAGCGCTTCCCGCGCCGTCTTGCCGTCCGTCACCACGCTGAAGGAGAGGATCGCCATATCCGGCGCGACAGCCGCGCGTCCCTCACCGCTGACCTCGATCACAGCCTCGCGATGCGGCGGCGGCGGTGTCTGGGCGAAAGCGGGCAGGGCCGCCGTGGTCGCCAGGGCGAACGCGAGAGTGGCAGCGAGGCCAGCCGGAAGGGCACGGCGCAGGCGGAGCGTTGAGGTCATATCAGGTTCTTTCTCTTCATCTATTTCGTCCCTGCAACCTTGTTGCGGGCCGAATGTGAAGGGAATACGGCGGTCCCTTGTGACAATCCCGAAATTCCGCTAAAGCCATCCCGCGGAGGCCACCATTGACCTCGCGCAACGGCACCGCCGTCAGGGCCTGTAGCTCAATGGTTAGAGCCGGCGGCTCATAACCGCTTGGTTGGGGGTTCGAGTCCCTCCGGGCCCACCATTCTTATTAAGTTATTGAAATAATTTGACGATTTTTCTCGCAAATTTCACTGCGAGGGGCAAGCGCGGCTGCGGAACTTGTGCTGATAGCGCGCCTTTAGCAGCCATGCTGCTGAGCGCCGTCGTCCGTCCGGAAAAGCCTGGACCTCGCCATCGAGTCTCTCGCGAATAGTCCCGAAGCCACCCCGAACGGGCTCCCTCTACCCCCGGAACGTGCCGTATCCACCATTGTGGTAGAGCAAGGGTGCGCCTTCCTTTTGCCGGATGGCGAGGACGCGGCCGATGATGATGGCGTGGGTGTGGTGTTCGATGATGTGCTCGACTTCGCAGTCGATGGCGGAGAGGGCGTCGCTGAGGACGGGGGCGCCGCTGGCGAGTGTTGTCCACTCGGCGCCGTCATAGCGGGCGGGGCCTCTGAGGCCGCCTTTTCCGGCGAAGCGATCGGCGATGTCCTGCTGGTCGTCCGACAGGATGTTGACGCAGAAATGGCCGTGGCGGGCGATCACCGGCCAGCTGGAGGACGAGCGGTTGATGTTGACGATCATCGTCGGGGGATCGACGCTCAGGGCCGTGGCGGAGGTGACCGTGGCGCCCGTCCGGTCGTCCGTGCCCGCGGTGATGACGGAGACCGTGGCGGCGACGTGGCGCATGGCCTGCTTCAACTGCTCTGTTCCATCGAACTGCACGATGGACAGCGGCGCTTTGGCTGCAGCGCTGACGCCGTTTGCGGCTGAAGAGGTCTTGGCAAGGCTCATCGCATTTTCCTTCCGGAATGGCCGGGCTCGAAGCTGCCGGCATGTGTTCGGCGCGGGCGATGTGGCAGATACGTATGTGCTGCCCATCTCCGATAGGCCGGCACGATAATGTCTACTTGAATGCTAGACAAAGAAGAGAATGCCACTGCGGGCATCGCACCGGGAATGGATTTCCGTTTTTATTGGCTCTTACGGTGCGGTGATCCCGGTGGCGTGCCGTTGCGCTATGCGTGCGTCGGCGACGCGGGCGGCGACGAGGCGGGCGTGCTCGCTCACCTGCGGCAGGCCCATCAGTTCGCCGAAGCGACCGCGGGCAAGGGGACCGGAGATCAGGAGGCTGTCGTCCGGCTTGCCATCCGTGTCGAGCGCGCGGGATTCCGCGTCGCAATCGATGCCGAGGCCGGTCGGGTCGAGGCGGAGATGGCCGGCGTCCCGGAGATCCCGCAGCCAGCCCTGGCTGTCGAGAATGCCGCCATGGGCGGGGCCGGTGGTGACGACCACGGCGTCGAAGAGGCGTTCGATGGTGCTGGCCGACCCTTTCAGCTTCAGCGTGACGCGGATGCGGTCACCCTCGATAAGGGCCTGCCGGACGGAGCCTGCGACGATGTCGAGACGGCCCGTTTCGATCGCCGTATCGAGGGCCTGCTCGACCTGCGGGGCGATGCGGAAGCGATGGACGTCCCAGAAGACCCGGAGGTGTCGAACGATCCGGCGGCGTTCCGTTATCGGCAAGTAGGGCCAGAAGGTGGCGGCCTGTGTGCGAACCTGATCGATGACGGCATGCCATGTGAGGCCAAAGGCTTCCGCCGTGCGGATCGCGTTGCGGACGCGTTTAACGAGCTCGCGGGCAGAGGTGGGCGGTGGGGTGAGAAAGTCGCCGAAGGGTTCCAGCGGGAACGGCGCATGGCCGCGCGAGCGCAGACCGCGGCGCGAGACGGAGAGGATGCGGCCATGATGACCGGTGACCGTGAGCGAGGCGACGACGTCGGCGGACGTCAGGCCGTTTCCGACGACGAGGACATCGTCGTCCGGGCGAATCGCGGCGAGGGAGCGAGGTCGTGTCGGATCGGGCACGAAGCGCGGATGGTTACCCAGCGCCTCGGCGAGCGCGCGGGGCGGGGCCGGTGGTGGATGCGTCGTGGCGATGACCACGAGTGCGGCGTCGTGGCGCGTGCCGGTGTCGTCCTCGATTTCCCATCCGCCGGCAACGCTGCGCACCACCGTCACGGCCGAGCGGACGTGGCGCACGGCGCCGCTTTCGATGTGTGGTTTCAGGCTGTCGGCGACATAGGCGCCGAAAATGCCGCGTCGCGGGTAGAGCGCGCCGTCCGGGCGTCTCGCCTGGCTGTCTTCGGCGGTCGCGTTCGTCCGCTCCAGCCAGGCTGCGAAGTGCTCGGGCTCGTCCGGGCGCAGGCTCATGCGGGCTGCAGGCACGTTGATGCGATGGGCCGGATCGGCGGTATCGTAGGCAAGGCCGCGGCCGATTTCGACGCGGGGCTCGAAGACGACGATGTCGGTCTGGAAGGCGATGTCGGCGTTTCCGGCCAAGTGATAGGCGACCGCCGCACCGGAAAACCCGCCGCCGATGATGGCGATGCTCTTGCGGGCGCCAACCCTGGGATGGCCTGCCTGAACCGCGGCAGACAGGCGCACATCGGTGATCGTCATGAGGGTATCACATCCATTCGCTTCGAGTTGGCGCACTTTCCACCGAATGCGGGCCCGCTGCAAACGTAGAAATTCTAAGGATTTGATAGATAATAGAAAGCCATTCCTTCTTCCCGGCATGTCTCCTTTCTACCTTCCTGATCTTTCCCGGCAGCGGCCGGCGGCGAGAGGACGGTGGGCGACATGGCAACGATTTTGGGCAAATTCCTGGCACTCGGCATTGCCACCGGCGTGGTGCTTGCCGGGGCCGTGAGCGGCGCGCTTGCCGCCGATGTGAAGGAGATCCGGATCGACTGGGCCACCTATAATCCGGTCAGTCTGCTCCTCAAGAAGCAAGGCCTGCTGGAAAAGGCGTTCGAGAAGGACGGGATCAGCATTCGCTGGGTCCAGTCTGCCGGGTCCAACAAGGCGCTCGAATATCTGAATGCGGGGTCGATCGATTTCGGGTCCACGGCCGGCGCTGCGGCGCTGATCGCCCGCGTCCACGGCAATCCCATCAAGTCCATTTATGTGTATTCGCGTCCGGAGTGGACGGCACTGGTAACGGGCAAGGATTCGACGATTGCGAGCGTCGCCGATCTCAAGGGCAAGACGGTTGCCGTCACGCGCGGAACGGATCCGCATGTGTTTCTGGTGCGGGCGCTGGCAGATGCCGGGCTGACATCGAAAGACGTGAAGTTCGTGCTGCTGCAGCACGCCGATGGCCGGCTGGCGCTGAGCCGCGGCGACGTCGATGCCTGGGCGGGTCTCGATCCGCTGATGGCGGCAGCCGAAGTGGAGGAGGGCGCAAAGCTCTTTTATCGCAAGCCTGACAACAACAGCTGGGGCGTGCTGAACACGCCGGAAAGCTTTGCCACTGAACATCCCGAGATCGTGAAGCGTGTTCTGGCCGCCTATGAGGAGGCGCGCAAGCAGGCGCTGGCCGATCCCGCTGCGTTGAAGGCGGCGCTGATCGAAGCCGCAAAGCTGCCCGAGGCGGTCATCGACCGTCAGCTGGAGCGCACCGATCTCTCCACAGCGCGCATCGGCGACGTGCAGGCCGAGACCATCACCAAGGCAGGCCTCGCTCTTCAAGAGGCGGGCGTTCTGCCGGCCGATGCCGATATCGGCAAGACCGTGGCCGACCTTATCGACCCAAGCTTCAGTCAGGACCTTATTCAGTAATGACCATCGGCGCGGCAGAAGCAGGGCTGGGAGCGGGCGTCGGCGACGGGCGGGCGGACACGGCGGCCGTTTCGCGACGGGCATCCTGGCTGCGCCCTTCGGCAGGCGGCTGGGGCGGTGCGCTCATTCGGTTCGCCCTTGCCGTCGCACTGCCGCTCGGCGCGTTTCTTTTTTGGGAGCTGGCGGTCGATAGCGGGCTCGCCAGCGGGCGGCTCGTTCCGCCGCCGTCGCGCATCCTTGCCACGCTCGCCGACCTCTGGACGGCGGGGCAGCTTGCCGACCATATCGCCTCGACCTGTCTGCGCGTGCTGCTCGGCTTTCTCGCCGGTGCCGCGGCCGGTGCGCTTGCGGGGAGCCTTACCGGCTATTTCCGGTTCGTGCATGCGGCGGTCGATCCGACCTTGCAGGCGCTGCGCGCCATCCCGTCGATCGCCTGGGTGCCGCTGTTCATCCTCTGGTTCGGCATCTTCGAGACGTCCAAGGTGGTGTTGATCGCGACGGGTGTGTTCTTCCCCGTCTATCTCGGCGTGTCTACGGCGCTGCTCTCGGTCGATCGCAAGATCGTCGAGGTCGGGCGGATCTTTCGGCTGAGCGGGTTCGATCTCGTTCGGCGCATTCTCTTTCCCGCCGTGCTGCCGGCGTTCATCGTCTCGCTGCGGGCGGGGCTCGGGCTCGGCTGGATGTTCGTCGTCGCAGCGGAGTTCATGGGCGCATCGGAAGGCCTCGGCTATCTTCTCGTGGATGGCCAGCAACTGGGCAAGCCGGACCAGATCATGGCGGCGATCCTCATTTTCGCAGTCATTGGCAAGCTGTCGGATGCGCTACTGGTGGGCGCGACCGCGCCGCTCATTGCGTGGCAGGACAATTTTAGCCGGGGAGGTCTCTGATGCTGTCGCTGACCGGACTGGGCAAAACCTATGCTGGCGGCGTGCAGGCGCTCGCCGGCTTTACGCTGGACGCGCGGCCGGGCGAGATCGTGGCCGTTATCGGCGGTTCGGGCTGCGGCAAGAGCACGCTTCTTCGGTTGATCGGCGGGCTCGACACGCCAACCACGGGCACCGTCAGCATCAACGGCGAGACGGTCGAGCAGCCGCATCCGCTGATCAACCTCATCTTTCAGGAGCCGCGCCTTCTGCCCTGGCTGAGCGTGTGTGACAATGTCGGCTTCGGGCTCGCGCATCTGCCACGGGCCGAGCAGGTGCTGCGGATCAACGAGGCGCTCTGTCGCGTGAACCTGGAGGCCTATGGCGACCGACTGCCGAAGGCGCTCTCCGGCGGGCAGGCGCAGCGCGTCGCCATTGCCCGCGCGTTGGTGACCCGGCCGGAGGTTCTGCTGCTCGACGAGCCCTTTTCCGCGCTCGACGCCTTGACGCGCGAGACGCTTCAGCAACATCTCCTCGATATCTGGTCGGAGACGCAGGCGACCATGATCCTCGTGACGCACGATATCGACGAGGCTGTTTCGCTTGCCCACCGCGTTATCGTCATGAAGCCGTGGCCCGGCCGTATCCTCGACGAGATCGTCATTGCACGGCCGCACCAGCGCGGCGGTGCCGATTTCGATCAAGCTCGGGCGCGGGTTCGTAGCGCGCTCAATCACTCCCTTTCCGCCTCGGCCCCTGCTGATATCCGCAAGGGCCGGGCACAGCATTCATCCGTTCTGGAGACATCGCCATGACTTCCGCCCCTGAAAAAATCAACGTCCTCTGGTTCCTGCCGACCCATGGCGACAGCCGCTATCTCGGCACCACCATCGGCGGCCGCAATGTCGATCTCGCCTATCTGAAGCAGGTTGCGCAGGCCGCCGATTCGCTTGGCTATTACGGGGTGCTCATCCCCACCGGCAAGAGCTGTGAGGACAGCTGGGTGGTCGCGTCGGCGTTGGCACCGCTCACGGAAAAGCTGAAATATCTGATCGCCGTGCGTCCCGGCCTGCTGTCGCCGACGCTTGCAGCCCGCATGACGGCGACGCTCGACCGGATTTCGGAAGGCCGCGTGCTCATCAACGTCGTGACCGGTGGAGATCCGATCGAGAACAAGGGCGACGGCATCCACTATGCCCATGGCGAGCGCTACGAAGTGACGGAGGAGTTCCTCCATATCTACAAGGCGCTGCTGCAGGGCGAGACGGTCAACCACAAGGGCAAGCATTTCGACATCCAGGATGGGCGCGTGCTGTTCCCGTCCTACCAGACGCCGCATCCGCCACTCTATTTCGGCGGTTCTTCCGGTATCGGGCAGGAGGTTGCGGCGCGCACCATCGACAAGTACCTGACCTGGGGCGAGCCGCCGGAGGACGTTGCGAAGAAGATCGCCGAGGTTCGGGCGCTGGCCGACCGAGAAGGCCGCGAGGTCACCTTCGGCATCCGCCTGCACGTCATCGTGCGCGAGACGGCGGAAGCGGCCTGGCGCGCGGCGGACGAACTCATCCAGTATCTCGATGACGACACGATCGCCGCGGCGCAGAAGGTGTTCGAGCGGATGGACTCGGTGGGCCAGAGCCGCATGAGCCGCCTGCATGGCGGTCGTCGCGACAAGTTGGAGGTCAGCCCCAATCTCTGGGCGGGTGTCGGCCTCGTGCGCGGCGGCGCCGGCACGGCACTGGTCGGCGATCCCGATCAGGTGAAGGCGCGGATGGAGGAATACCGCGAGATCGGCATCGATACGTTCATCATGTCGGGCTATCCGCATCTTGAGGAAGCTTACCGTTTCGGCGAACTGGTCCTGCCGAACCTGCCTTTGGCGCATCCCGTCAGGACGCGTGAAAAGTCGATCAATACCGGGCCGTTCGGCGAGACGATCGCAGGCGACCATCGCCCGACGCTGAAGGTCAGCCAGTCCTGATCTCATTGCGAGGTCGTCGCCGATACCGGTGCCCGCTGTCGGCACGGGTATCGGCGAAGGCTCGACTGTGTCGTCTATAAAATCACTCGACAAACTCCGTGACGTCTCTACCTTGGGCGTGTTGCGGTCATCAGGCTTCTCGGTTTGCTGCCGGGATGCTCCACGATGCTGCGCCGAAGACAGACGGAGGGGTTGCTCTTGGATTATGATGTTGCGGTCGTCGGCTCGGGGTTTTCGGCCATCGCGGTCAGCGTTCACCTGTTGCGGTCGCTGCCGCCCTCGGCCACCATCGCGGTCGTCGGCGACGATCCGGCCTTTGGCCGGGGCACCGCCTACCGCACCGAGTTCCACCTTCACCGGTTGAACGTGCCGGCGGGGCGCATGAGCGTCTTCCCGGACGAGCCGGATCATTTCCTCAACTGGCTGGAGCGGCAGGGGCGCGGTATCTCGCGCGACGAGTTCGCCTCGCGCGGCGATTACGGGCTCTATCTTCGCGATACGCTCGCCTCTCTGCTGAGGGACCGTCATGCGCGCCCCAAACTCGATTTCATCCGGGCAAAAGCGACCGGATGTGTCCGCTCGCAGGATGACGGGCTGCTGTTTCAATTGGCGGATGGCGAGAGCCTGCATGCGCGGGCCGTAGCCCTATGTCTGGGTGTCGGCACTGCAGACCTGCCGCTTCGGGAGGAGCGGATCGCAGACGCCGCGCGGCGGCGGCTGGTGCGCAATCCGTGGCGGCTGAAGTGGCTTTCGAAGGTGAAGCCGGACGACACGATCTGTATTCTCGGCTCGGGCCTGACGATGATCGACCAGGTGCTGACGCTGCGGGCCCGGGGGCATCGTGGCGTGATCCACGTTCTCTCGCGACGCGGGCTGGTGCCGCATGCCCATGCCGGGCATCATGGCACGGCCGTGCTGCCGGATCTTCCCGACGACCCTCTGACGATCAGCGGCATTCTTAAGGCGTTGCGCGCCCAGGTCCGCGCTGGCGCGGAGTGGCGCTCGGTGATGGATGGCCTGCGGCCGCGAACGCAGGCGCTGTGGCAGCGGCTTTCCCCGCCCGAGCGGTCCCGCTTCCTTCGGCATGCCCTGGCCTGGTGGAACATCCACCGCCACCGTGTCGCGCCGCCGGTGTTCGAGCAGTTCGATGCGCTGCGTCGCGATGGGTCCGTGAAGGTTCATGCCGGGTTTTTGCGGGATATCGGCATCGACGGAAATCGGCCGTGCCTTGCCTACCGGCCCCGCGGTTTGCAGGATGTCGTGTCCCTACCGGTCGATTGGGTGGTCAACTGTACAGGCATGGAGCGCGCCGGCATCGGGCATTCGCCCCTGCTGGTCGAAATGGCGGATCAGGGGATCATCGTTCCCGACCGGTTGGGCCTCGGCTTGCGGGTCGATGAGATGTCGCGCGCCACCGGTGCCGGCGGCGGGGCTCGCCCGGGCCTTTTTGCCGTGGGTGCGCTGACGGCCGGGCAGTTCTGGGAGATCACGGCGGTGCCGGATATCCGCGTCCAGGCACAGACGGTTGCCGGCGCCATCATCGCGGATACTGCGCTGGTCAAAGCTCAGGCAGCGCGGCGGAAGGCGAACGTTCTTCCCATGTCCGAGGTGGAGACCAGCCCCATCCGGTAGAGGGATGCGAGCACGCTGGCGACGGCTGGGCGGATACGCTGTCCCTGGCGGAACCGGCCTGCAATGTCGGCCGCATCGACGGCACCGCCGCTGGCAATCAAGGCATCGATGACGAGCGCGGTCTGCGCGGCGTCGTCACGGGCAGGGAAGGCCTGAAGGCCTGCTGCCGCGGCAATACCTTGGGGAAGGCTGAGATCGGCCTCGATCTGCTGCGCCCTTTCGGTTTCGGAGCCAAAGCGCTCGATCTGGTAGTCCGGGCGGACCCAGCGAACGATTCCACGCTTCTCCTCCCGGGTGCGCTCCCTGTTCAAGGCAACGAGGTGGGCCAGCACGTCGGCTTGGGGCAGGTCTGCCGACCAGCCATAGGCGGCGGCCACGGCCATATCCAGCTCGTCGTGCAGCTCCCTTAGGATCAGAACGAGACCGTCCTCGAAGATCCGGCGTTCCCTCGGCTCCAACCGGTCGGGATGCGTGCCGGAGACGATGCGGTCGAGCACGTTGTAGAGGCTGGTCAATGTCAGATGCGGATGGGCTGCGAGCACGCGCTTGCGATGGGCATCGAGCGCTTCACTGACACGGCCGATCGGGTTCCGGTGCGTGTCCGCCATGAGGGGAAACGGGAAGGGATCGAAGCAGCGGGACTTCGAGTATCGGGGCCTGTCTTCGAGCGTGCCACCCTGCGCGGCCGCCCACATCGCGTGCCAGCGGGACGAGAGGATGCCGAGGACCGCAGAGTCGTCCGTCGCGATGACGACCAGCATGTTGTCGGGCAGGATATCCGCATCCAGGAACTGGAAGATGCGATGCTTTGCCGTCTCGACCGTGGCGATGTAGCGGGACAGACCGGCAAGGGCCGGGCGAAGCTCACGGCGGGGTTCGCCGAAGATCCACCAGTTGTCCCGGTAGGTCGCCCTGTTGTTGCGGTCCCGCTCCGGCTTCACGGTCAGTCTCAGATGCTGGTAGAGTTCGGGGTAGAACGTGCGCACCTCGTCCTGCGTTCGTCCGAGGAGATCGATGGCCATGACCTCGCGAGGCCGGTTCGTCAGATCGCGGCCGTTGCGATAGGCCCGGATGTGCGTGTCGAGACCGGCGTGCCTGCCCCGTCCGAGGTGCTCCGCCTCTTTCCGACTGATGATGAAGCCGGCCCCATGAAGTTTGACGCCGGGCGAGCAGATCCCGATATTCGCCTTCAGGCCACCCGCGGCGGTCACATCGGCGCCGATGGTCAGGTCCGCGTTAATCCTGCCGGACGTCTCGCGAAACAGGATCACCGGCGTATCCGTCGCCACGCCGTCTTCCGAGACCACCTCCATCAGCCGTCCTTCCAGCCTGCCCGCTTCCACAACGGTCATGGCGATCCGCACGGCGGCGCTGTCGCGCGTGACTTTCGTCCAGGGATGGTCGGGGATCGCCATGACCAGCGAGACCGGCGCTTTGGCGGCAAGGTACCGCTCCATGACGCGACGCTGGAAGACCTGGCCGATCGAGTTGGTGGTCACGAAGCCGAAGCGCTGGAGGCGGGTGCCCTTCCGGGCCAAAAGCTCGGCCGACCTGTCCCACCAGTACATGACGAAATCGGCGCTCTCGTTCATCTCAGGGTGCGCGGCCCACAGGGCTTCCGCATAGGCATCGCCCATGCGGTTGCGCAGGTCCTTGCCGCCGATGAAGGGTGGGTTGCCGACGATGTAGTCGGCGTCCGGCCAGTCCGGCGAACGAGGATTGTCTAGCGACACGAGAACCGCATCCATGCAGCGGATATTGTGGAACGCCTTGAGAATCGGTTCGGAGGGGATGCCGCCGTTGTTGCGGAAGTGCAGTTGCAGGTGGCCGATCCAGAGGACGAGTTCGGCGATAGAGGCGGCGCGGGGGTTGACCTCAAGGCCGAGGAACTGGTGGGGATCCACGGTGTGGCTCTCCAGCCCGTGCAGGGCTTCCTGTCCGCCGAGATCGTTCAGGGCTTCCAGCACATCGCTTTCCAGCGTTTTCATCAGCTCCAGCGAGACATAGAGAAAGTTGGCGGTGCCGCAGGCAGGGTCGAGGATGCGCAGGTTGCAGAGCCGGTCGTGGAAAGCCTGGACGCTGGCGATCGCCTGCTTCTCCCGGCCTTCGGTCTTCTGCCGGTCGGCCGTCGCGCGGATGCCGGCCCACTCCAGCCGCAAGGGGTCGATGACGGTCGCGATGACCAGCCGCTCCACATAGGCACGCGGCGTGTAATGGGCGCCGAGGCGACGACGGTCGGTCGGGTCGAGCGCCTGCTCTAGAAATGTTCCGAAAATGGCGGGCTCGACATCCTTCCAGTCGTGGTTGGCCGCGGCAGCCAGTTCGCCGATCTCCTCGCGCCGGAGGGGCAGGGCACGGCGGTTGCGGAAGAACTCGCCGTTGAACCGCCGCACGGGGTGGCGGATGGTGGCGGAAAAGCCGCCTTCGTCCATCGCCCGCCAAAGCTCCTCCATCATGCCGGGAAAGATTTCCGGCCGATCGGCGCAGTCCTTCAGCAGGACCTTGAAACTGTTGCGTGGCAGAAGGTCCACGTCCTCGGCGAACATGGTGAACAGCACACGCATCAGGAACATCGCGACGTCTTCCGTGGGATGGCCCGCCTTCTCCAGTGCTTGGGAGACCTTGGCGATCCGGGTGGCGATCTCGCGGGTGACCTTGGCGGCGTGGCGGGCGGGGTCAAGAGACAGCGGATCGGACCAGATGGCGACGAGGCGCTTGCGGACGGCCTCGTCGCGCAGGTCTTCCAGATAGATGCGGTAGGCGCGTCGGTCCGGGAAGATGTCGTAGGCCTTCCCGTCGCGTCGAAAGTTCGCGTAGATTTCGATGCAGTGGCCGACGTCGCAGACGAGGAGGAAGGGCGGGGGATCATGATCGGGCGGCAACAGGCGCACGTAATCCTCGGCTTGCGCGCGCGCATTGCGCATCAGCACGTCCCAGGCGCGACCGGCTCCGCGCCGGCCGCGGGTCTGCGGCTCCATGCCGGGGAAGGCCAGCATATTCTCTGCGGAGCCCGCCGTGCCGCGCAGGCTCTTGTCGCCGAAGATCCGGCTTTGCTTGCCTCCAGCACGAAGCAGTCGCGCTTGTAGAGGTCGATCCGGCGGCGCGTGGGTGCGCCTTCGCGGTTGGGCTCGCGCACGACGCGCTCGAAGACGTAGTCGTTGGCTTCCGTGCTGGCGGCGGCCGGCTGGGCATGGGGCAGGCCGAGGAGATCGCAAAGTTCGGTGAGGAACAGGGCGTAATTGGCGCGCTCCTGCCCACCTTCCTGTCCCTGCCACCGACGAATGAACGTTTCAACTGCGGACTGCACGCTCGTCCCCCTTGCACGCGTCTATTTCTGGGAGACTCCTGACGCAGATGCAAGTATAAATTACATTTCAACCTGATGCTCGTTTTACGTGCTGTCGCTGGCTTGTGGCAAAAGCCGAAATTGGCGGGGCGGTGCGGTAATCCGGCTCTTGCGGTTTAAATCGCCAGCGTCACACCCTATACAAACCTCCACACGCTGCGGTGCGACATGCGCCGTGGCGAACGGTGGCATCGGACGCTGCCTCATGACAGGACCAAGGAGACGAGCATGACCCTCACAGGCGAACTTCTGATCGGTGCAACGGCGCGGCGCGGGCAGGGCGGTGCGATCACCGGGTACGACGCCGCCACGGGTGAGGCGCTGCCCACGGTCTTTTCTGTCGCGACGGTTGCCGATGTGGAAGAAGCCGCAGCGCTCGCCTGGGAGGCGTTCGGCATCTATCGCGAAACGGGGCTCGAAGCCCGCGCTGCGTTTCTCGAAACCATCGCCCAGAACATTCTCGACATCGGCGACAGCCTGATCGAGCGCGCCATGGCCGAATCCGGCCTGCCGCGCGGACGACTGGAAGGCGAACGGGGCCGGACGGTCGGCCAGCTTCGGCTTTTTGCCGCCGAAGTACGGGCCGGCGAATTCCAGAGCCTGCGTTTCGACGCGCCGGACCCGGAGCGCAAGCCTGCGCCGAAGCCGGACCTGCGTCTGCGCAACATTGCCGTCGGCCCGGTCGCCGTTTTCGGTGCTTCCAACTTTCCGTTGGCCTTCTCGGTTGCTGGCGGTGATACGGCCTCGGCGCTTGCCGCCGGCTGCCCCGTGATCGTCAAGGCGCATTCCGCCCATCCCGGCACGTCTGAGCTCGTTGGTCGCGCCGTGCAGAAGGCGGTTGCCGATTGCGGCCTGCCGGCTGGAACGTTCTCGATGCTGTTCGATGAGGACCGGGCCATCGGTCAGGCGCTGGTCGCCGATCATCGCATCCGCGCCGTCGGCTTCACCGGCTCGCGCGCCGGCGGCACGGCGCTGATGAAGATTGCGGCGGAACGCCCGGTGCCGATCCCGGTCTATGCCGAGATGAGTTCAATCAATCCGGTCATCCTGTTCGAACATGCGCTGGCCACTCGCGGCGCCGCCATCGGCAAGGCCTTTGCCGGCTCGCTGACGCTCGGTGCCGGCCAGTTCTGCACCAATCCCGGCTTGATTCTCGCCATCGACGGCCCCGGGGTCGATGCCTTCATCGCGGCGGCCGGCGAAGCGTTGAGCGCCATTCCGGCGCAGACCATGCTCACCAGCGGCATCTGCAAGGCCTATCTCTCAGGCGTCGCCCGCCTGTCGGGCCACGCCGAGGTGAAGACGCTGGCGCAAGGGTTGGAAGGCACTGCGACGCAGGGTCGTGCCGCGTTGTTCGAGACGAGCGCCAAGGCTTTCCTCGCGCATCACGACCTGCAGGATGAAGTCTTCGGTGCGGCCGGTCTGATCATCCGCTGCGCGGATGCCGCGGAACTCGAGGCGGTGATCGACGCGATGGAAGGTCAGCTGACGGCGGCACTCCATATCGACGAGGCGGATCACACCGCTGCTCGCAAACTGCTGCCGAAGCTCGAACTTCTGGCCGGGCGCCTGCTCGTCAACGGGTTCGGCACCGGCGTCGAGGTGTCCCCGGCCATGGTCCATGGCGGCCCCTATCCGGCGACGTCGGACGGCCGCACGACATCCGTCGGCACGCTGGCGATCTATCGCTTCCTGCGTCCGGTCAGCTATCAGGACATGCCGCAGGCACTGCTGCCGGAAGCGCTGGTTCGGTAAGTTTCGACGATTCCTCGGACTGCCCACGCGGGCAGCTTTAGACTTGACGACGTGCCGCCGATCCTGAACAGATCGGCGGACACGCCGCAGTCTCCGGAGGAGCCTCGATTGCGGCATCCTCTCGCATCAAGGCGGCGTCCGCGCCGGCAATTCCATGATCGAACATACGCCGCTGGTGATCGCCATCGCCGTCGTCGCCGCCTTTCTGGTCGGTCTGTCCAAAGGCGGGCTGCCGATGGTCGGCACCATTTCCGTGCCGCTGCTGGCGCTCGTCATCTCGCCGGTGACGGCCGCGGCGCTGCTGCTGCCGATCTATGTCGCGAGCGACATGGTTGGGCTCTATCTCTACCGAAAGGACTTCTCGCGCAGGAACCTCATCATCCTGACGCCTGCAGCACTCTTCGGCGTCTTTCTCGGCTGGTTGTTCAGCGCCCATCTGTCGGCCGTGGTCATCGGGGCACTCGTTGGGCTCGTCGGCGTGCTCTTCTGCCTCAACATCTGGTTCGGCGCGCGCTACCGGAAGGCCGCACGTGAGGCCGATGTTCCGGGCGGTCTCTTCTGGGGAACGCTGACGGGACTGACGAGCTTCGTGTCCCATTCCGGCGCGCCGCCCTACCAGATGTATGTGCTGCCGCAGCGGCTGGAGAAAATGACGTTTGCCGGGACGTCCACCATTCTCTTCGCCATTGTGAATGTCGCGAAGATCTTTCCCTACTGGCAGCTGCAGCAGTTTTCCAACTACGATACGTCGCTGGTCCTCTGGCTGGCGCCGGCCGCCATCATCGGCACGATCGCGGGCCGGCGGCTGACGCTCGTCATCCCCGATGGCCTGTTCTTCAAGATCGTGCAGTTCACGTTGATGATACTTTCGATCAAGCTTATTGCCGATTACGTGATCACGCTCGTGCGGTAGGCCTCTTCCTTTCGCACCGCAGCAACATCACATGGGGGCCGGAATAATACCCCCGTTCGAGGACCCATGGAAAATATCGTTGAAAGCCTGATGCAGATGTTCGGCCCGTGGGGCATCGCGCTTCTCATGTTCCTGGAACACATTTTTCCGCCGATCCCCTCGGAACTCATCATGCCGCTCGCCGGCTACCGCGCCTCGCAGGGTGACATGTCGATCGTGACCGTCATCGTCGCGGGCAGCATCGGATCGCTGCTCGGGGTCATGCCGTGGTATTATGCCGGGCGAAAGCTCGGCGAAGCGCGGATGAAACGGCTGGCAGCAAAGCATGGGCGCTGGCTGACGCTGACCGAGGCGGACGTGGACGCAGCAAGCCGGCGGTTTCGCGAGAAGGGGGCGACCGCCATCCTCGTCGGCCGGCTCATTCCGACGATCCGCACGCTGATCTCGGTGCCCGCCGGCATCGCTCGTATGCCGCTCTCCACCTTCACCATCTTCTCGCTCATCGGAACCGTCGCCTGGACCTCCGGGCTGGCGCTTGCCGGCTATCTGCTCGGTCAGGCCTATGATGTCGTTTCGACCTATGTCGATCCGGTCTCCACCGGCATCTTCGTGCTGATCGTTCTTTTCTACGGCTATCGCGTCGCGACCTTCAAGCCGCAACCGAGCGATGCGTAGCGGCCGTTTTATATCCGTTATGACTGTAGTGGCGCCGTGAACGATCCTTGTCTTGAAATGCTCGCTTACGTCACTGGACAGTGAAATAAAGCGCTATATCTTGCGCTGCAGTGTGGAGGAGTGGCCTGACGGCGGCTCGTTGTTCGAAGGCGTCTTGGCCATCAAGGCGGCTTCTCCCGTGAGAAAGGCGGCTTCGTGCCCAGTCTTGATATCGCCGGACTGATTTCAAAGGTCGCCATGGGCGATCGCGCAGCGCTGGCGTCGCTTTATTCCGCCGTCTCCCCGAAACTCTTTGCCATCTGCCTGCGTATCCTCAAGGATCGGACGGATGCCGAGGATGCTCTTCAGGATGTCTTCGTCAAAATCTGGCAGCGTGCCGACCGGTATGCGGCAACGGGCGTGAACCCGAACGGCTGGCTGGCGGCCATCGCGCGCAACCAGGCGATCGACATGATCCGGGCACGCCGGCCGGCAGCCGACACGATCGGTGACGAGGGGCTTGAGATCGCCGATGGCGGCCCCGATCCTGAGGCCGTCTCGATCGGCCTCGGCGAAGGGCGGCGGATTGACCGCTGCATGGGCGAACTTGCCCCGGAGCGGGCCGATGCCGTCCGGAACGCCTATGTCGAGGGATTGAGTTACCAGGAACTGGCGGAGCGCTATAGCGTGCCGCTCAATACGATGCGAACCTGGCTGCGCCGCAGCCTCCTGAAACTGAAAGAGTGCCTGGAGCGATGACCGAGTTGGATGACAGCGACAGAGACCGCTCCCGCGACGAGGTGCTTGCCGCCGAGTATGCCGTGGGCGTGCTGTCCTTCGCCGACCGGAAGCGGCTGGAAGCCCGGATCGAGCACGAACCGGCCTTCGCCCTGCTTGTCGCCCAGTGGGAAGACCGTCTGAGCCCGCTGGAGTCGGCGGGGGAGGAAATGCCGCCGCGCACCGTCTATCCGAAGATCGAAGCGCGCCTGTTCGGCACTCCCGTTGCCGCCGGTGCTGCACGCGCCGGATGGTGGCATTCCCTGGCGCTTTGGCGTGGCATCGCCTTTGCCTCGCTGGCCGCCGTCGTCGGCATGGCTGCTGTCCAGCAAGGACTGTTCGGACCCGCGCCGCCGCCTGCACCGCTTGTCGCTTCGATGACCGGCGAGGGGTCGCCTCTGGCGCTGCTCGCCTCCTACGATGCTGCGAGCGGACGGATCGCCGTGACGCCAGTTGCCGCCGATGCAGGGCAGCCGCGCTCGCTGCAGCTGTGGATGGTTCCGGGCGGCGATGCTGCCCCCGTGCCGCTCGGTGTCCTGCCGCAGGATGGCCGCGGCGTGATCGAGGTTCCCGCAGCGCTGCGGGCGAACCTTGGCGACGGCATGACGCTTGCCGTCAGCGTCGAGCCTCCCGGCGGATCGCCGACCGGCCTGCCGACAGGGCCTGTCATCGCAGCCGGGCAGGCGCGCCATCCCTGATCGGGATATGCTCAACACTTCTTAATGATTCATCGGCCGGG
Organism: Ferranicluibacter rubi; assembly: GCF_011603255.1. Taxonomy (GTDB): domain Bacteria; phylum Pseudomonadota; class Alphaproteobacteria; order Rhizobiales; family Rhizobiaceae; genus Ferranicluibacter; species Ferranicluibacter rubi. The sequence continues at coordinate 180,544 of NZ_JAANCM010000005.1, forward strand.
GCTCTCTCCGGCCGAAACTCTTTCTGCGGCCGGCTCGTCTCCTGTCTGTCACCCGAGACGTGACGCCCCGAAAGGCGCGACCGCGCCGGGCCGAGAACCGAATAGGAAGAGGAACCATCCATGTTGACGTCCGCACTCCGTACCATCGCGCTTGCGACACTCGTTTCCGCCACCGCCGTTTCCGCCTATGCCGCCAACCCGAAGGTCGGCGGCGCCGCCATGTTCGAAGACAAGAACATCGTCGAAAACGCCGTCAACTCTAAGGACCACACGACGCTGGTCGCCGCCGTCAAGGCGGCCGGTCTGGTCGAGACCCTGCAGGGCAAGGGCCCGTTCACGGTCTTCGCACCGACCAACGAAGCCTTCGAAGCGCTGCCGAAGGGCACCGTGGAAACGCTTCTTAAGCCCGAGAACAAGGCCCAGCTGACCAAGGTCCTGACCTGCCACGTCGTCGCTGCCGATGCGATGTCCACGGCGATCGCCAAGATGATCAAGGACGATGGCGGCGAGCATGACGTGAAGACCGTCGGCGGCTGCGTGCTGAAGGCCAAGGAAATGGGCGGCAAGATCACGCTCACCGACGAAACCGGCGGCGTGGCGCATGTCACCGTCGCCGATGTGAAGCAGTCGAACGGCGTTATCCACGTCATCGACAAGGTTCTCCTGCCGAAGATGTGAGCTATCAGCGATAGCGCGATATGACGAGCCGGTCGTTCCGAAAGGGCGGCCGGCTTTTCATATGTTGCCGCCATGTGTTGCTAAGGGAGCGAACCGATTGAATGCGGGAAAGCCGTGCGGCTGGCGCATGGGTGGCCTGAGGGCTTTGCGCTGGTTGGTCGCGGTGTGGAGGCGTATAAAACGGTCATCGAACAGCAACGGGGTCTGGCACTCGGAAACATCCAGACGGTGTTTCGAAAGACCCCTCGAAGACCTTGGAAAGGGAATATCATGAACGTAGCACGCTCTTTCAGCACGTGGCGCAAGTACCGTCAGACGGTCAACGAACTCGGCCGCATGACGACCCGCGAACTCAACGATCTCGGCATTGCCCGCAGCGACATCCGCACCGTCGCCCGTTCGGCCGCCGCTCTCTGATCTGACATCGAATACCTGCCGCCGGCATCTGCCGGAGGGCCCCACCAAACGCCCGCGCCTTGTCGCGGGCGTTTCGCGTTTTGAGCGTTCGACGGAGCGGGGTCTTGGCTGATCCGGTGGGGCGAACTGCCTTGACCGGGCAAACAAAAACCCCCGCTGGTGGCGGGGGTTTCGGCCTTGGGAGGCACCCCACGGGCGATGCCGGGGGGAGGGTGGCACCGAAAGCCGAGAGGCATCCGGTGCAATTCGAAGGTTATTCCGCGGCCTGGAGGGCGGGCACCGGTTCGACCAGCGGCGGGGCATTGCCGGCGAGGGCTGCGGCGAGCTGGTCCGTGTCCAGTTCGTTTTCCCAACGGGCGACGACGACGGTTGCGACCGCGTTGCCGATGAAGTTGGTGAGCGCGCGGCACTCCGACATGAAGCGGTCGATGCCGAGGATCAGCGCCATGCCGGCGACGGGAACCGAGGGAACGACCGAGAGCGTGGCGGCGAGCGTGATGAAGCCGGCGCCGGTGATGCCGGCAGCACCCTTGGACGAGAGCATGGCCACGAGCAGCAGGAGGATCTGGTCACCATAGCCGAGCGGCGTATCGGTCGCCTGGGCGATGAACAGGGCGGCGAGCGTCATGTAGATGTTCGTGCCGTCGAGGTTGAACGAGTAGCCCGTGGGGATGACGAGGCCGACGACCGAGCGCTTGCAGCCCGCACGTTCCATCTTTGCCATCAGGCCGGGAAGCGCTGCTTCCGAAGACGACGTGCCGAGGACGAGCAGAAGCTCTTCCTTGAGGTAGCGGATGAGCGCCAGGATCGAGAAGCCGTTATAGCGAGCGACGGCGCCGAGGATGCCGAAGACGAAGATCGCGGCCGTCAGGTAGAAGGTGCCGATGAGGAAGGCGAGGTTGGCGATCGAGCCGATGCCGTACTTACCGATGGTGAAAGCCATGGCGCCGAAAGCACCGATCGGTGCGGCCTTCATGAGGATGGCCACGAGGCGGAACATGGGGGCGGTCACGGCATTCAGGAAGTCCGTGACGGGACGGCCCTTGTCGCCGACCATGCCGAGCGCGATGCCGAACAGCACGGAAAAGAACAGGACCTGCAGGATGTCGCCATCGGCAAAGGCGCCGACGATGGTCTGCGGGATGATGTTCATCAGGAAGCCGACGATGCTCGCCTCATGCGCCTTCGTCGTATAGGTCTCCACAGCCGTCGCATCCAGCGAGGCGGCGCTGATATGCATGCCGGCGCCCGGCTGCACAAGGTTGGCGACGACGAGGCCGACGGCAAGCGCCAGCGTCGAGAACGTCAGGAAGTACAGCATCGCCTTGCCGGCGACGCGGCCGACCTTCTTCAGGTCCGACATGCCGGCGATGCCGGTGGTGACGGTGAGGAAGATGACCGGCGCGATGATCATCTTCACCAGCTTGATGAAGGCATCGCCCAGAGGCTTCAGCTGGGTTCCGAGCTGCGGGTAGAAGTGACCCAGCAGGATACCCGCGATGATCGCGGTGAGGACCTGGAAATAGAGATGCCGGTAGAAGGGCAGCTTCGACTGGGGTGCCATCGGTTCGGGTATCGCGTGCATGTCGTTCCTCCTTGCGTCCCCCGCCAACTGGCTCTCCCGGGACTGTTCCTACTCAAGCGAGGGATTTGCAAAGAGCGTGCCAGTTTTCAGACGCACGTCAGCCTATTGTTTTTCCTTGGAAAGATCCTAGTGCCTGTCGGCCGTAGAGACAGATCATGCGGATTTCCGCACGGTGTCATTTGCGGTTTGTCCGAATTTATGCACAATAGGATATGCACCATCCGCTCCAGATCCGTCCGAAATCCGCCCCTCGGGACCGCGTTCTTCCCTGGGTCGTCCTTGGGGCGTTTGTCCTTGCCGGGCTGATGGTGGCGATATTGGCGGGGTCCTATCTCGGACGGGAGGACGCGCTCCGGACGCTGGAAGCACAGGCCCGCACGGATACCAGCTTGAAGGTCGCGCACCTCAGAGCCGTCTTGGAGCGACCGCGCGCCTTGCCGATGCTGCTGGCCCGGGATCGTCAGCTTGCCGATACGCTCGAGCGGCCCGATGCGGAGCGCAGCCTGAGCCTCGACCGCAAGCTGGAGGAGATCGTCGCCGATACGAACGCAGCCGTTATCTATGTCATCGGGCGGGACGGGATCGCGATTGCGTCGAGCAACTGGCAGGAGCCGACGAGCTTCGTCGGCAACGACTATACGTTCCGCGAATATTTCACCAAGGCGATGGCGGCGGGGACGGCCGAGCATTTCGCGCTCGGGTCGGTCAGCAAGCGTCCGGGCCTCTATATTTCGCAGCGGATCGAAGGCGCGTCCGGCCCTCTCGGCGTCGTCGTGGCCAAGATGGAATTCGACCAGATCGAGACCGACTGGAGCATGGCGGGGCGGCCGACCTTCGTGACCGACCAGAACGGCGTCGTGCTGATCACCAGTATTCCCTCCTGGCGGTTCATGGCGATGATGCCGCTCGCCCCCGACAGCCTCGATGCGATCCGCACCAGTCTTCAATTCGGCGATGCGCCGCTGACGCCGGTGCCGATCACGGTACTTGAGAGGATGTCGCCGGGTGTCGAGCGGGTGAGTGCCGTCATGCCCGGCGAGCGCCAGCGGGATTTCCTCCGTCTCGCCGTTGCCGTGCCCTCGACGGGCTGGAGTCTCGATTATCTCGTGGAGACCGATGCCGCCGTTGCTGCGTCGGTTCAGAGCAAGCGTTTGCAAGGCCTCGCGGTCGTCCTGCCGCTGGCCGCGCTGGCGGCGTTTCTGCTGGCCCGTCGCCAGCAGGCGATCGGGCGGCTGGCGCGGGAACTGGCCGCGCGCGAGGAGTTGGAGCGGCGGGTGCGCGAGCGCACGGAAGCCCTGACATCGGCACGCGACAGGCTGGAAGACGAGATTGCCGGTCACCGGGCGACGGAAACCAAGCTTCAGGGCGTGCAGCAGGAGCTCGTCCATGCCAACCGGCTTGCCATCCTCGGGCAGGTCGCGGCGGGCGTCGCGCATGAAATCAACCAGCCGCTCGCCACCATCCGCGCCTATGCCGACAATGCCCGCGTGTTCCTGACGCGCGCGCAGACGGGGCCGGTCGACGAAAATCTCGAGAGCATTGCCGCGCTGACCGACCGGATCGGCAGCATCACCGATGAGTTGAAGACGTTTTCCCGCAAGGGCCGGGCGCCGGCCGGGCCGGTGTCCGTCCGCACCATCGTGGAGAGCGCCGTCATGCTGTTGAAGAGCCGGTTCGCCGGGCGGCTCGATGCGTTGCAGATCGGCCTGCCGGATGCGGATCTTCTTGTGCTCGGCGATCGCGTGCGACTGGAGCAGGTGCTGATCAACCTGCTGCAGAACGCGCTGGAGGCTTTGTCCGGCCGCAGCGATGCGCGGGTGGATGTCGAGGTCGAGACGCAGGGCGACGATGTCCTTCTGCATGTCCGGGATAACGGTCCGGGCATCTCGCCGGATATCATGAGCGCACTCTTCACGCCGTTCAACACCTCCAAGGAACGCGGCCTCGGGCTCGGGCTCGTCATCTCGCGGGATATCCTTGCCGATTACGGCGGACGCATCGCCGTCGAGAGTTCGGATCGTGGGGCGCATTTCACCATTCACCTGAAAAGGGCACAGGCATGAGCGAGGTCAACGTTCTCCTGGTCGATGACGACCGCGATCTCCTGAAGGCGACGCGGCAGACGCTGGAACTTGGCGGCTTCACCGTCACCGCCGTCTCCTCCGCGTTGGAAGCGCTGGCCCTGCTCGATCCGCGCTTTCCCGGCGTCGTCGTCACGGATATCCGCATGCCGCTTATCGACGGTCTGGAGCTGTTCGACCGTATCCGCCGCATCGATCCGGATATCCCCGTCATCCTCATGACGGGGCACGGCGATATTCCGATGGCGGTGAAGGCGATCCGGGATGGCGCCTATGATTTCCTGCCCAAGCCGTTTCCGACCGACCGGCTGGTGCAGGGTGTGATGCATGCGGGCGAAAAACGCCGGCTCGTGCTGGAAAACCGGGCGTTGCGTGATGCGGCGGAAGAGGCGCGGGATGGCGGGCTGCTGATCGGGCAGACACCCGCCATGGAACGGCTGCGCGAGACGATCCGTCAGATCGCCGACACGGATGTGGATGTGCTGATGACGGGGGAGACCGGCAGCGGCAAAGAGGTCGTGGCAACGCTGCTGCACCGCTGGAGCCGGCGTGCGAAGGGGCACTTCGTTGCGCTGAACTGCGGTGCGCTGCCGGAGCAGGTCATCGAGAGCGAGCTTTTCGGGCACGAACCCGGCGCCTTCACCGGCGCGCAGAAGAAACGTGTGGGTCGGATCGAGCATTCGAGCGGGGGCACCCTGTTTCTCGACGAGATCGAGAGCATGGCGCCGGCGACGCAGGTGCAGATGCTGCGCGTGCTGGAAATGCGCGAGGTGACGCCGCTCGGCACCAACGAGGTGCGCCCCGTCGATCTGCGGGTGGTGGCGGCGACGAAGGTGGACCTTGGCGATCCGCGGTCTCGCGGCGATTTTCGCGAGGATCTCTATTACCGGCTGAATGTCGTGACGCTGTCGATCCCGCCCTTGCGCGAGCGTCGCGACGATATTCCGCTGTTGTTCTCCACCTTCGCCGTCCGGGCCGCATCGCGCTTCAAGCGGGACGTGCCCGTCATGACCGATGCCGTGCGTCGCTATCTGGCCGAGCATGACTGGCCCGGCAATGTGCGCGAGCTTACCCATTTCGCCGAGCGGACCGTGCTGGGTTTTTCGCCGGAGGGGACGTCTCCGGGCACGCTGGATGTGTCGGATACGGGAGCCGGTACGCTGCCGCAGCGGATGGACCGGATCGAGGCGGAGCTCATCCGCACGGCTCTTCGCGAGGCCGAGGGGGATGTGCAGCGGACGATCGAGGCGCTCGGTATTCCCCGCAAGACCTTCTACGACAAGCTCCAGCGATACGGGATCGTCCGCAGCGACTTCGCCCGGAAATAAGGGTGCATCTTTCACCCCAAAAATGGGACGCATTAATGCGGCTTGAAGGATTCCGGAGGTAGTGTGGGCCGGGATGCCGGTCGGGTCGCTGTTCCCACGGCCTTGCTCCGGTGTCCACCATCGCTTTCGTCACGCAGTCAGCCGTTCGGATGCCTGTTTCTCTATATTTTCGACCCACGCACCTTTTTTGGGTTGCGGCGGTTCGCCATGAGGCGTGCCCATGCTCAGAGTTCTCTCGTGCATCACAACGGAGCATGATTTGCGTCTGGTTGTTTTTGCCGGTTTTCTGTGTCTCGTTTCCTGTGCTGCAGCCATGATGCTTCTGCAGCGCGCCCATCGTGCGGGTGGATATGTGCGGTGGATCTGGCTCGTCAGCGCCGGGACGTCCGGCGGTTTCGGCATCTGGGCGACGCATTTCGTCGCGATGCTGGCCTATGAGGCTTCGCTGGTTCTCGGCTACGAGCCGTCGCGCACGCTGCTGTCGCTTGCGATCTCGGTGACGACGACCTTTCTTGCGGTCGCGGTTGCCTCGTTGCTGACCGGCCGTCTGGCCTTCATCATGGCTGGCATTCTGTTCGGTCTCGGCGTTTCCACGATGCACTTCGTCGGCATGACGGCCATCGAGTTTCCCGGCGCGATCCACTGGAATGCGACTCTCGTCTGGAGCGCCATTCTTCTTGCGGTACTGTTTTCGGTTCCCGGATTTGCGTGTGTGAGCCTTGGACGCCGGAGCCCAAAGCGTCTGGCCACTGCGGCAAGCCTTCTGACGCTCGGCGTCGTCTCCATGCATTTCACCTCGATGGGTGGTGTTGTCATGACGCCGATGGCCGACTCGCCGCTCCCGTCGAACCTGCTGTCGCCGGCCCTTATGGTCATCGTGATCGCCACGACCGCCTTGTCGCTGTTGTTTTCCGTTCTTGCTGCCGCTCTTTTCGCCAGCCGGTCCGAAAACGCGACCATGGCCATGAACACGCGGTTCCGGCATCTCGTCCAGGGCGTCAGCGACTACGCGATCTACCTGCTCGATCCCTCGGGTCGGGTAACCAACTGGAACGTCGGCGCGCAGCGCATGAAGGGCTATGCCGACGGCGAGATCGTCGGCAAGAACTTTGCCGTCTTCTACTCCGAAGACGAACGCGCGAACGGCGCGCCCGAACACGCTCTGCGCACGGCGCTTAGCACGGGCAAGTTCGAGACGGAGGGATGGCGGTATCGCAAGGATGGTACGGCGTTCTGGGCGTCCGTCGTGATCGACCCGATCTACGACGAGCACAACGATCATATCGGCTTTGCCAAGATCACGCGCGACTGTACCGAAGCCAAGGACAGCGCGGCACGGCTGCTCGACGTCACCAACAATCTCTCGATTGCGCTGAACACCATGGGGCACGGGATCGCACTTTTCGACGCGAACGAGCGGCTGATTCTGCACAACGAACTCTTCCGCGAGATCATCGAGTTTCCCCGCTCGTTGGACATTGTCGGGCGGACCTTCCATTCGCTCTGTTACGAGCGTTTCAAGACCGACCAGACCGGATCGCATGACGCGGACGGGCTGTACGAGCAGCATCGCGCACTGTTTATGGCCCCCGGTGGGGGCGAAACAGCGCGGGAGGTGGCGAGCGGACGGACGATCCGCACGGTACACCGACCGACGGGCGATGGGTCCTTCGTCATGACGCTCGAAGACATCACCGCGCGTGTGGATGCCGAGGAAAAGATCCGGCATCTCGCCCGGCACGATGCCCTGACGGGCCTTGCCAACCGGCACCAGTTCGGCGAGCGGCTCGACGCCGCGATCGAGACTGTCAGCGGCTCGGAGAAAGTCGCGGCCATCTGCATCGACCTCGACGATTTCAAGGAAATCAACGACCGCTACGGCCATGCGATGGGCGACAAGGTGCTTTATGCGCTGGCGAGCCGGATGCAGAAACTCATGGGCGAGCACGAGGCCGTCGGACGCTTCGGCGGGGACGAGTTCGTTGCCTTCAAGCGTTTCGTTCAGGAAAAGGACCTCGAGGATTTCATCGGCCGCCTTTTTCGGGCGCTGACCGAGCGGATCGTCATCGATGAGACGGAGATCCTGCCCGGCGCCAGCATCGGCGTGTCGGTCTATCCCTCGGACGCCGCGGACCGCGAGAAGCTGCTGAACAATGCCGACATGGCGATGTATCGCTCCAAGGCGCAGCCGGAACAGCGCATCAGCTTCTACGAAGCCGCGATGGACGAGGCTGCGCGCGAACGTCGCGCCATGGGCCGCGATCTCGGCGTTGCGCTTGAGGAGAGGCAGTTCTTTCTCGTCTATCAGGTGCAGAAGTCGGCGAGGACGCGTGAGACGACCGGATACGAAGTGCTGCTGCGCTGGCGGCATCCGCAGCGCGGGCTGATCTCGCCGGCGACCTTTATTCCGATTGCGGAAGAATGCGGGCTCATCTCCCCGATCGGCGACTGGGTGCTCGAAGAGGCCTGTCGCGAAGCCGTTGCCTGGGGTCTCGGTCACAAGATCGCAGTCAACCTGTCGCCGCTGCAGCTCGGGGATGTCTCGCTTGTGGACAAGGTCCGCTCCGTCCTGCTGCGGACGGGTCTTCCGCCGTCGCGATTGGAGTTGGAGGTCACGGAAAGCGCCATTATCGGCGACAAGGGCAGGGCACTCCATATTCTCCGCCAGATCCGTGCAATGGGCGTGATGATCGCGATCGATGATTTCGGAACAGGGTATTCCTCGCTGGAAACGCTGCGGGTATTTCCGTTCGACAAGATCAAGCTCGACCGAAGCTTCGTCAACGAACTGGACGGCCGGCAGTCGAAGGCCTTCATCCGAGCCATCGTTGCACTCGGCAAGAGCCTCGATGTGACCATCCTTGCCGAAGGCGCGGAGACGGAGGAGCAGCTCCACGTCCTGGTTGCGGAGGGCTGCGACGAGGTGCAGGGCTTCCTGTTCGGCCGTCCATGCCCCATCGAAAACCTTCAGGACCGATCGTTCGACCTCCCGGCGCTTACGGCCTGACGCCGGTCGCGTCGAACGTCAGGTTTCGGTTGACGTGCAGAAGGGCGGGAGAAGGAGGGGCAAGCACCCGACAAAGCTCGTTACCGCCGAGGTGCAGTCGTCACGACGCCAAAAGGCCCGGTGCAGCACCGGGCCTTTTTGTTCAACCATTCGGGAAGCCTCCAGCCTTGACGCTCAGGCGGTCTTTCGAAAGGCCGACGTCTCGATGTGACGTGCCGGCTTGGCGGCAGCGGGCTCGCGGGTGGTGCTGTTGTGGTTGAGCTGGAAGCGGCAGACGAGGTCGGCGAGCGTGGCCGCGCCCTGTGCGAGCGTATGGCTCAGTTCGGTCGTGCGGGCCACCATGGTCGCGTTCTGTTGCGTCATGCCGTCGAGGCTGTTGACCGAGGCGCTGATGTCGCCAAGGCCGGTGGTCTGCTCGGATGCGGCGGCGGCGATGGCGTCGATGTTCTCGTTGATCGAAGCGACGAACACCTCGATTTCCGTCAGAGCCCGTCCGGTATCGCCGACGAGGCGGACGCCGTCCACGACTTCCCGTGAGGCGTTCGAGATCAGATCCTTGATTTCCTTTGCCGCACGCGCCGTGCGCTGGGCCAGCTCACGCACTTCCTGCGCGACCACGGCAAAGCCGCGACCGGCTTCGCCGGCCCGGGCCGCCTCAACGCCTGCGTTCAATGCCAGCAGGTTGGTCTGGAACGCGATCTCGTCGATGACGCCGATGATGTGCCCGATGGAGGATGAAGCGGTTTCGATGCGCTGCATGGCGGCAACGGTGTCGCCGACGACGGTCACGGAGCGGCCGGCCTGTTCCTTGGCCTGCTTCACGAGATTGCGCGTATCCTGCACGCGCTCGTTCGACTGGCGCACGGTGATGGTGATCTGCTCCAGCGCAGCCGACGTTTCCTCGAGCGCCGCGGCCTGTTCACGGGTGTGCTGCGCGAGGATGCCGGACGCCTCACGCATGGTGTGGCTATGGCCGTTGAGGTTTTCCGTCTGCCCGAGAACATTCACCAGCGTCTGCTGGAAGCCGCCGATCGACATATTGAAGTCGTGACGCAGCTGCTCGAACTCCCGCGTGAACGGACGGTCGAGTGTCTCGCTGATATTGGCCTGTGCAAGGCGCCCGAGACCGGCCCCCAGCTCCTCGATGGCGCGAACCCGTTCTGTCATGTCGGTCGCGAACTTCACAACCTTCACCACCCGGCCGCTTTCATCCACGATCGGATTATAGGTCGCCTGAATATGAACCCTTCGGCCATTTTTGCCGAGGCGCAGGAACTGGTCGGTCACGAACGCGCCGCCGGCGAGCTGCTCCCAGAACGTCCTGTAGGCTGCCGACTGGACGTAGGCAGGTTCGCAGAACATGGCATGGTGCTGGCCGACGATCTCCTCCAGCCGATATCCGAGCACGGAGAGGAAGTTCTCGTTTGCCGTGACGATGTGACCGTCCGGCGTGAATTCGATGACGGCCTGCGCACGCGACAAGGCCTCGAGCTTGCCATTGTCGCTCAGGCTCTTGATCTTCGATGCCGTAATGTCCGTTGCGAACTTCACGACCTTGACCGGTCGCTTTCCTTTGAAGACGGGGTTGTAGGAGGCCTCGATCCAGACTTCGCGTCCGCCTTTGCCCAGGCGCTTGTACTGCGCCTGCTGGAACTTGCCCTTGGCGAGCGCCTGCCAGAAGGCCGCATAGGCCGGTGAGCGTGCTTCCTCCGGCATGACGAACATGCTGTGATGGCGACCCACGATCTCGCTAGAGTCATAACCGATGGCGCGGCAGAAATTGGCATTCCCGCGAAGGATCTTCCCCGTGAGGTCGAATTCGATGATCGCTTGCGATTGATCGAGCGCCTGAAGGATGGCACCGTCAGATGAAGAAAAGAGAGACATACGGCCGGTTCGCTTTTTTAGATGACGATCATATTATTCCCCGAAAATAGGGTGCCATATGTAAATTATCCTTAAAGTACTGGCGGTTCCCAATGCTTCGGGACAAGAATTCCCCAGTTGTGAGACTTAGGCTTCTCTTCGCATCTTCAGGTCATTACGAATAGGTTCGACAGTCATCCTAAGTTGCGGGCAGGATTGTTCCCTCGACGGTCCTGTTTTTGGGGCGTGCATCTTACAAAAGTGTTCTTCCCATCTCTTGTCTCGGATGAACAAGCACTCCACATGTAAAGTAACACTAACACAGGAGTGGCTTTTGATGGCGACGACAGCATATGCAGCCGATTTTGCCGAAGCGGCCGGCGATGTCGGCCGTGTCGAGCAATTGCGGCGGTTGCGCCGGCTTGCCAAGCTCGCCCGCATCATGGATACGGCCGTCGGCATTCCGGGGACGCGGTTCCGGTTCGGCGCCGACGCACTGCTCGGGCTCGTTCCCGTGTTCGGTGATGCGACCGGTGCGATCATCGGTCTTGCCATCGTCAACGAGGGCCGCAGGCTGGGTCTTCCCAAGCGCAAGATCGCGCGGATGCTCTACAATCTCGGCGTGGACGCGACGATCGGCGCCGTGCCGCTGGTGGGTGATGCGTTCGACATCTACTTCAAGGCGCACAAGAGGAATATCCGCGTGATCATGGACCATTTCGCGCTGACCGAAAACGATCTTTGACCGATCGATCTAATTCGCGCCATCGACTTTCCCAGACATATTGCGAACAAAAAATGGAACCAGTTTCGATCTGGTTCCATTCCGGGGAGTCTGAAAATCATAGGAGAAGAGATCATGTCCATGCAGAAGCCGGCTACTGCGGTCGCTGAACCGAACGTCGTAACAGCGCAGGAAGCGCTGGAACCGCTTTTCGTGAAGCTGGAAGTGGAAGCCGATGCGCGTCTGATCCGGGCTGCTGTCAGCGCGGGCTGGACGGCAGAGGAGGCCGTCGCAGCCATCGACGATCTGCGCCGTCAGGACATGGAGCCTTCCCGCCACTGATGGCTTTTCTTTCGCACGATCCGGGCAGGGCTTTTCGTCTCGCTCTTCATGTCAAAAAGGCCGGGTGATATCCCCGGCCTTTGTCGTTCGAATGATGGCCCGTTATTTCCGGGGCTCGATACTTGGCACTAGTGCTGCGTATCCGACTGCGGCTCCGAATAGTCCCAGTTCTTCCGAGCGAACTGAATGGCTGCCGCTTCTGCGCTTTCCTTCGTGTTGAAGCGCTCTACAAGCACATGGCTTCTATCGCGGCATTGGAGCAGGACTGTTCCGCTTCTGAAGTCGTATTGCACTTTCAGATGACCTGACGTTTCCATCATCATTCCTCCCATAGGCGTCGGCGACTCCTCATCGCATCTCTAAATGTAAGCCAAGGACCGGCAGGCGCAAGGAAACTTAACCGTAAAACTCTTCACGGTTTCATGATCTCCACCATGCTCGCCGAGCAGGTGCGTGTTTTGGAATTCGTTTACTTCCCTGTTTCACCCTAAATTTAAAGTGGTGACTTACGTTGTGCCGAAGCGCCGGGAGACATGGCGCGGGTAGGGCTGTCATCATGTTCAAGCGTTTTTTCGTCGATCGTTCCGGCAATCTTGCCATTATCGGGGCTCTGTCGCTGATGCCGCTGCTGGGCACGGCCGGGCTGGCGCTCGACGTGACGCACGCGATCAAGGTCAAGACCAGGCTGCAATGGGCGGCGGACGCCGCGGTGGTCGGGTCGATCACCGACAAGTCGGCCGGCGTCGCCCAGGCCATGGCCATGACGGCGGACGGTTCCGTCAGCGTGAGCGAGAGCGAGGCGCGCAGTATCTTCGCCGCACAGATGGCGGACGGGACGGCAATCGATCTGCCGAGCAAGGCGGCGGGGAAGTCTGACCCCGAAGACCTCGAGGAGACTGCACGAACCTTCAACGTCAGCGTCGTGAAGTCCGGCCGCGACATCAACGTGTCGGCGACGTTTTCTACGCTCGTGCCGACCACGTTCATGAAGATCTTCGGCAAGGACACCATTGAGGTGGATGGCATCGCGAAGGCGACCTTCCAGTCGAACTCCTTCATGGATTTCTATATGCTGCTCGACAACACACCGTCCATGGGCGTCGGCGCGACGCCTGAGGATGTGGACAAGCTGATCGCTGCAACCAAGAACCAGGCGGATTCAGGCTCGCGCAACTGCGCCTTCGCTTGCCACATCGTTTCGGAAAAAGGCGTTGCCGACAAGAACAGCAATTATTTCGTCGCCCGAAAGGTCGGTGCCACCATCCGCATCGATGTCGTGGCAAAGGCCGTTGCGGCGCTGACGAAGGAGGCAGAGAAGACCGAGACCTATCCGAACCAGTACCGCATGGCGGCCTATACGTTCGGGCAGAAAGCGGAGGACGCCGACCTTTATGAAGTCTCCAGCCTCACCGACGACCTGAAGGACATCCAGACGAAGGCCGATACCATCTCGCTGATGAGCATCCCGTTTCAAGGCTACAACAACGACCAGATCACCAGCTTCGACAAGGCGCTGACGCGGATGAACAGTGAAATTCCGGCGCCGGGTGACGGCTCGAGCCCTGCCAAGGCGGAGAAGGTCGTCTATTTCGTCGCCGATGGCGTCGGCGATAGCTACAAGCCGGCCGGTTGCACGAAGAAGGTTACGGGCGGTCGCTGCCAGGAGCCGATCGACGTCACCTATTGCAAGACGCTCAAGGATCGCGGCATCAAGATCGCCGTGCTCTACACAACCTACCTGCCGCTGCCCACGAACAGCTGGTACAATACGTGGATCAAGCCGTTCCAGCCGGAAATCGGCAGCAAGATGCAGGCCTGCGCATCGCCAGGCCTCTATTTCGAGGTCAGCCCGTCGCAGGGTATCGAGTCGGCGATGAAGGCGCTTTTCGTCAAGATCATTCGCAGTCCGCGCCTTACGAGCTGAACGGAGCTTCTCTCGGAAACAGCCAGCCCATCGGTGTCGCGGCGCTCCTCTGTACATTTGCTGTCGGAGGGATTAAGAGATCGCCATGGTATGGGCCGCAGCGTGCGGTCCTCAAGGCATGTGCGCATCACTTTGCGCACGCTGCACGGTTCGAACTTCCGAGAGACAAACATATGACAGAATTCGCAGGGGTCGTTCCGGCGATCGCCGAGGCGTTGACCAAACGCGGCTATTCCACCCTGACGCCGGTCCAGGCCGCCGTCATCGAAGCGGAAATGTCGGGTCGCGACGCGCTCGTCTCCGCCCAGACCGGCTCCGGCAAGACCGTCGCCTTCGGGCTGGCGCTCGCGTCGACGCTGCTGGATGGCGCAGATCGCTTTGGCTCGGCGAGCAAGCCGTTGGCCGTCGTCGTCGCCCCGACCCGTGAACTGGCACTTCAGGTCCAGCGCGAACTCGAATGGCTTTACGAGATGACCGGCGCCGTCATCGCCGCCTCGGTCGGCGGTATGGACATCCGCACGGAGCGCCGCGCGCTCGATCGCGGTGCGCATATCGTCGTGGGTACACCTGGCCGTCTCTGCGACCATGTTCGTCGCAGTGCGCTCGATCTCTCCGCCTGCCGGGCCATCGTTCTCGACGAAGCCGACGAGATGCTCGATCTCGGCTTCCGCGAAGACCTCGAATTTCTGCTGGAGACGGCACCGGCCGATCGCCGCACGCTGATGTTCTCGGCCACGGTGCCGAAGTCCATTGCCACACTTGCCAAGAACTATCAGCGCGATGCACTGCGGATCTCGACGCAGGCCGAGGCCAAGCAGCATCTCGACATCGACTACCGTGCGCTCGTCGTCGTTCCCTCGGACCGCGAAAACGCGATCATCAACGTACTGCGCTATTATGAGGCGAAGAACGCGCTGGTGTTCTGCTCGACCCGCGCGGCCGTCAACCACCTGACCGCGCGCTTCAACAATCGCGGCTTTTCGGTCGTGGCCCTTTCGGGCGAGCTCAGCCAGAGCGAGCGGACGCATGCGCTGCAGGCCATGCGCGACGGTCGCGCCCGCGTCTGCATCGCGACCGACGTGGCTGCCCGCGGGATCGACCTTCCCGGCCTCGAACTCGTCATCCATGCCGACTTGCCAACCAACCCGGACACGCTGCTGCACCGCAGCGGCCGTACCGGCCGGGCAGGGCGCAGGGGTGTCAGCGCCATCATCGTGACCTCCAATGCCCGCCGCAAGGCCGAGCGGCTGCTGCGCGACGCGCGCATCGAAGCCGTCTGGGCCAAGCCCCCGTCGGCTGATGAAGTCTCGCAGAAGGACGACGAGCGCATTCTCTCCGATGCCGCGCTCAACGATCCGATCCGCGAAGAAGAAACGGCTTTCGTCCAGCAGGTCCTGTCGGGCTTCAGCGCCGAACAGGTTGCGGCAGCCTTCGTGCGCCTCGCGCGTGCCGGCCGTTCCGCGCCGGAAGACATCATCGATACGCCGGCCTTTCAGCCATCCGGTGCGTCATCCGGTCAGGCATCCGGGGACCGCGGTCCTCGGCCGGAACGGTCCGAACCGCGTGCCCCGCGTGGCGATTTCGGCGATGCCGTCTGGTTCTCCATCTCTGCCGGTCGCAAGCAGAATGTCGAGCCGCGCTGGCTGATCCCGATGCTCTGCCGCATCGGCCGCATCACCAAGCAGGAAATCGGCGCCATCAAGATGATGCCGGAGAACACGTTCGTCGAGATCGCGCGCGAATTCTCCGACAGCTTCGTCGAGGCGCTGGGACCCAAGCGCATGCTCGAAAAGGGCATTACCGTGACCCAGCTCGACAGCGCGCCGGATCTGTCCGCCGCACCGCGCAAGCCGTTCGTCCGCAAGGACAATGCTGGGCCTTCGGACAGCAAACCGCGTTGGAAGGAAGGCGGCGAAAGCGCTGACCGGCCGGACAGCAAGCCCTGGGCCAAGAAGGCGGCCAAGCCCGGCTTCTCGAAGTCCGGCCCAAAGCCGACGGACGACGGCAGCAAGCCCGCCAAGAAGCCTTTCAAGAAAAAGGCGTACTGATCAGAAAAGGGCTCCGGCGAACATCGCCGGAGCCCTTTTTCTTTCGGTCGATTGAGGTTTCCTCAATCGTCGGAATAGCGCTGCTCGCGCCAGGGGTCGCCCAGCATGTGGTAGCCATTCTTCTCCCAGAAGCCGGCGCGATCGCCGGTCATGAACTCGATCTTCGTCAGCCATTTCGCGCTCTTCCAGAGATAGAGATGCGGCACGATGAGGCGGGCGGGTGCGCCGTGCTCGCGCGTCAGCGGCTGCCCCTCCCAGTCGGTGGCGAGAAGCGCATGTTCGCTCGCGAAATCGGCGAGTGGCAGGTTTGTCGTATAGCCGTCATAGCTCGTGAGCATGACATAGGCCGCCTCGGGCTTCGGTATGACCAAGTCCAGCAGATCATGCGTCGAGACGCCCTTCCAGTTGTTGTCGTATCGCGACCACGTCGTGACGCAATGAATGTCCGACAGGAATTTGCTCTGCGGCAGGGCTTTCAATTGCGCCCAGTCCAGCGTCACGGGGTTTTCGACAGCGCCTTTCAACGTCAAAGACCAGCTTGCTGTCTCGATCATCGGATGCTGGCCGAGGTCGAGCACGGGCCAGTTCTTGACGAGATGCTGGCCCGGCGGCAGCCGGTCGGTCTCCGACCGCGAGACCTGTCCGGTCAGAAACTTGCCTTCCTCCGCCCAACGGCGCTTGGAGCGGGTCAGTTTGGTGTCGTCGGAAGGATCTTCCGGGGAATTGATATCCGACATGTCGTGCTCCTGACCGCGCTCTTCGTGACTGTATGGTCGTCCGTCCCTTATGCTTTCGTCAAGAGACGATGCCCGATCAAGCCGGCGCCTTGGTTGTCGCCAAAATGCCGGCCTCGCGTGCCGCGGCCATGAAGGATGCCTGCGCCTTGCGGGGGCTGAGGATGCCGTCGAGGGCATCCATGCAATGCTGGAGCGCGATGCGATAGGCTCTGCCGGCTTGTCCCGCGGGCCAGCCTCGCAGGAACTCAAGCGCATCCCAGGCAGACGCGATGGTAAATTCCTGGCTCTGCTGGAGAATGATCCGGACCGGTTTCGGAAAATGCTTGTAACTCATACGCGCCTCGCATGCTGTCTGTCGTGCGCGTGCAAAACTCGTTGCGGGGATTTTGGTTCCGCTTTCGATTAACAAAAAATCTTGAAGAAAATCAGATGGTTGTTGATCGATATTTCTTTCCCGTCTTAGGGGAGAAGAACGTCGCGAAGCTCGTTGGCGCGGCGGATGCGCAGGTCGAGATCGGCCTCGATATGGCGAATATGGTGCACCATCAGGCGGTTGGCGCGGTCGAGCTGGCCGGCTTCGATGGCGTCGACGATTTCGGTGTGCTCGCTGTGGCCACAGCTTGAGACCGTGGATTGTCCGTAGAGCGAGATGACGAGGGAGGAGCGCGCGATGAGCTCGTCCATGAAGCGCTGCATCACGGCGTTTCCGGTCATGGCGGCGATCATCAGGTGGAAGTCTCCGGATGCCTTGATCTCCGCCCGACGGGCGCTCTGTCCGCGCTCGCTCATCAACCGGCCTTCATCGACCAGTTGCTCGCGAAGCTGCCGGAAATGCGACGGCGTCATGTGGCGCGCGGCCTCCGTCAGAATACCGGGCTCGATGATGCGGCGGGTTGCGAAAATCTGGCGCGCTTCTTCCGGCGACGGGTTGGCGACGAAGGCGCCGCGATTGCGCTCGACGGTGACGAGACCTTCGTGCACGAGCGCCTGAAGGGCGCCGCGCACCAGCGTTCGGCTGACATTGAACAGGGCGCCGACATCCGTCTCCGTCAGCTTCGTCCCCGGCATCAGGCGTCGGTCGACGATCGCGTCGCGGATGGCGTCGCGAATGGCACGCTGGCTGCCGTCGATCCCGTTGCCATCGGCGTCAGGTCTGGCGATCAGGGTTTCCGGTTTCGTCTGGCGGCTGTTCATGGTTGCCTAATCTAATGCAAATGACCGCGGGACAGAAGGCCCATTCGTATCCAGGACGGAGCTCGATTGTATACGATCTGGCGGATTATTTTGCACAATAGATGAAAAAATAGGCGGATTCTGGAGGCTGAATGTGCGTGAGCCTAAAGGTTTCGGCAGTTTTCTTTTAGAAACAGTCCCCTAACGGCTGCCCGACGAACTGGCACGGTTGATGCATTCTCTGCATTACGACAGGGGAACCCATCATGACCAAAGCGGCAGAGATCGACATCGTATCCGTTTCCAAGATCTATGGAAGCACCACGGCCGTCCATTCCATCAGCCTCAAGATCCCATCTGGCAGCTATTGCTGCTTTCTTGGGCCGTCCGGCTGCGGCAAAACCTCGACGCTTCGGATGATCGCCGGGCATGAGACGATTTCCTCGGGCGATATCCGGCTGGGCAATACCGTCGTGACCGACCTGCCGCCGGCTAAACGTGGCACGGCGATGATGTTCCAGTCCTACGCCCTGTTCCCGCATCTCGACCTCATCGACAACGTGGCCTTCAGCCTGAAGATGAAGGGCGTGGAAAAGGACGAGCGCCGTGCGAAGGCGCTGGAGATGCTCACGCTGATGCAGATGGAGCCCTATGCCAACCGGCGTCCGGCCCAGCTTTCCGGCGGTCAGCAGCAGCGCGTGGCGCTCGCCCGCGCGCTGATCACAGACCCCGAAGCGCTGCTGCTCGACGAGCCGCTGTCGGCGCTCGATCCGTTCCTCAAGATCCGCATGCGCGCCGAGCTGAAGAAGCTCCAGAAGAACCTCGGCATCACCTTCGTACATGTGACGCACAGCCAGGAAGAGGCAATGGCGCTCGCCGACATCATCGTCATCATGAGCGACGGGCGCATCGAGCAGGCGGCCAGTCCGCGCGAGGTGTTCGAGCGGCCGGCAACCGCTTTCGTCGCGCGCTTCATGGGCGATCACAACGTGCTGACCGGTCGTGTGGTTTCCAGCGCCGACGGCGTGCTGACGCTGCAGGTGCCGGAGGGGCAGACCTTCACCGTTGCGGGCGAGGGGCGGGAGGCGGGGTCGCCGATCGACATCGGCATCCGCACCGATCGCGTCCGGCTTTCGGAGCCGAGCGAGAAGACGCTCGGCTTCAACGGCGTCGTTTCCAACGTCGAGTATCGCGGCGCCTCGGTGAAGATCACCGTCATGGGGGCCGGTTCCGAGGATTTCACCGTCATCGCCACCGATGCGGATTATTTCGAAAAACCTGTCGCCGTGGGCGATGCGGTTTCCCTGAGTTGGGGCCTGGAGGATGCTGTCCTCCTGGGTGCCATGGCTGCCTGACCTGCCAGAACAAAGACCTGTCTAACCAGAATAAAAGGGAACAGACTATGACCGAGATCAAGAGCACGAAGAAGGCGACCGGCATTAGCCGTCGCGCATTGATGAAGACAGGGGCTGCGGCCGTCGGCGCCATTGCCGGCTCCGGCGCGATCACCGGTTTCCCGACCATCTGGGCGCAGAACCCCATCACGCTGCGCCAGTTCGGCACGGGCGTTTCCAACATCAATGCCATCGCCGAGAAGTGCAAGGCCGACCTCGGCATCACGCTCGAGATGACGGCGACCGACTCGGATGCCGCAGCCCAGCGCGCCGTGACGCAGCCCGACAGCTACGACATCGCCGACATCGAATACTGGATCCTGAAGAAGGTGTTCCCGTCCGGCGTCATCCAGCCGATGGAAATTTCCAAGCTGAAATATTACGACCAGATCGTGCCCCTGTTCAAGACGGGCAAGCTGACGCCGGACAGCGTCATCGCGCAGGGCACCGCACCGCACACGGTCGGTTTCGTGGAAAAAGCTGGCGACAAGACGTTCGCCAAGTCCGAAACCGGTCTCTTCACGATGGTTCCGACCATCTACAATGCCGACACGCTCGGCATCCGCCCGGACCTCGTCGGCCGCGAGATCACGTCCTGGGCCGACATCATGGACCCGGCCTTCAAGGGCAAGACCTCGATCCTCAACATTCCCTCGATCGGTATCATGGATGCCGCGATGATCATGGAAGCGCTCGGCAACATCAAATATGCCGACAAGGGCAACATGACCAAGGCGGAAATCGACGCGACGATCGACTTCCTGATCAAGGCGAAGCAGGACGGCCAGTTCCGCGCCTTCTGGAAGTCGTTCGACGAGTCGGTCAACCTGATGGCGTCGGGCGAAGTCGTCATCCAGTCCATGTGGTCGCCGGCCGTCGCCGCCGTCCGCTCCAAGGGCATCGCCTGCAAGTACCAGCCGCTCAAGGAAGGCTACCGCTCGTGGGGCGGGGGTCTCGGTCTTGCCGCGCATCTTCAGGGCGCGCAGCTGGATGCGGCCTATGAATACATCAACTGGTACACGTCCGGCTGGGTCGGCGGCTATCTCAACCGGCAGGGCTACTACTCCGCCGCCATGGACACGGCGAAGAAGTTCATGACCGAGGACGAATGGGGCTACTGGATCGAAGGCAAGGCCGCTCAGGGCGACATCATGTCCCCGGAAGGCAAAGTCATGGAAAAGGCCGGCGCCGTGCGCGATGGCGGCTCCTTCCAGGAACGCATGGGCAAGGTCGCCTGCTGGAACTCCGTGATGGACGAGGACCGCTACATGGTTCGTCGCTGGAACGAGTTCATCGCTGCTTGATGCGGTGCGGTGGGCCGGAGAGAAGAAAGACCCTCTCTGGCCTACCGGCCATCTCCCCCACAAGGGGGGAGAAGACTCGCAGCAATGCCGCCACCCGGCGACGGGATTATTCAAAGCGTGTAGTGCCGTTCATTTCGAAACGAGCGGACTGCTCCGGGTTTTCTCCTCCCTTGTGGGGGAGATGCCCGGCAGGGCAGAGAGGGTCTTAGCTCCAAGCTGACCCACGTATAACGGAGACGACCGCACCATGGTGAGCATCGCTGAAAGCAATTCCCCACCAGGCGCAAAGGTGCGCATTCCGAAAACATTTCGCCTGCCGCCGCGGGCCGTATCCTACCTGCAGTCGGCGCCACTGATCGCCATCCTCGGCTTCTTCTTCCTTTTGCCCATCCTGATGATCCTGATCGTCAGCTTCTGGGACTACGACTTTGCCGGCCTCTACCCGGATTTCCTCACCCTGAACTACGAGGAGACGCTGGGGTCCTGGGTCACGTGGAAGACCTATCTGAACACCCTGAAATACACGGTCGCCGTCTGGGCGCTGACGACCTTTATCGGCTTCTGGGTCGCCTATTTCCTCGCCTTCCACATCCGCACGACGACCATGCAGATGGTGCTGTTTCTCGTCTGCACCGTGCCGTTCCTCACCTCCAACATCATCCGCATGATCTCGTGGATTCCGGTTCTCGGGCGCAACGGGCTGGTCAATTCGACGCTGATCGAGATGGGGATCATTCCGGCGCCCATCGAATGGTTGCTCTATTCCGATTTCGCCGTGGTGCTGGCCATGGTGCATCTCAACACGCTGTTCATGGTCACGCCGATTTTCAACACGCTGATGCGGATCGACAAATCGCTGATCGAGGCGGCGCGGGATGCGGGCGCCACCGGCTGGCAGATCCTCTGGAACGTCATCATTCCGCTTGCCAAGCCCGGCATTGCCATCGGCTCGATCTTCGTTGTCACGCTGGTGATGGCGGATTTCTCGACGGTGCAGGTCATGTCCGGCGGGCAGAGCGCGTCGGTGGCGTTGATGATGCGCAACCAGATGTCGCTGCTGCAATATCCTGCCGCCGCCGCCAATGCCGTCGTGCTGCTGATCGTCGTGCTCCTGATGGTGGCTGCGATCCTGCGCGTCGTCGATATCCGCAAGGAGCTTTGAGATGAGCCACGAGAAACGCACCTTCGAATTCTACGTGCTCGCCGCCTTCTTCGCGCTGTTCGTGCTCTTCCTCTACGGCCCGCTTTCGGCAGTCCTCATCCTGTCCTTCCAGGGACCGAACGGCGGATTGACCTTCCCGATGAACGGGGTATCGCTGCGCTGGTTCTACAATCTGTTCGAGCAGCAGGCGGTCGGCAATTTCGGCTCGTCGTTCCGGCGGTCCTTCTCGCTCGGCATTATGGTCATGGTCGTCAACGTGCTGGTGTCACTGCTGGCGGGCCTTGCTTTCCGGCGGAAGTTTCGCGGTTCCACCACGCTGTTCTACCTCACGGTTGCCAGCCTCGTCGTGCCCTCCATCATCATCTCGCTCGGCATCGGCGTCGTGTTCCAGCAGTTCGGGCTGAAGCCCGCCTGGTACTCCTCGGCCTTCGGCGCGCACCTCACCTGGACGTTGCCCTTCGGCGTGCTGATCATGTTCGCGGTGTTCAACCGGTTCTCGCCGGCCTATGAGGAAGCGGCGCGCGACCTTGGGGCGAGCTCCTGGCAGACGTTCCGGCATGTCGTGCTGCCGATGATCGCGCCGAGCCTCATCGGCGTCGGCCTCTTCGGCTTCACGCTGTCCTATGACGAGTTCGCCCGCACGCTGATGACATCGGGCACCTACAACACGCTGCCGCTCGAAATCTACGGCATGACCACGAACGTCACCACGCCGGTGCTCTATGCGCTCGGCACCGTCACCACCGTCTTCTCCTTCACCGTCATTTTGCTGGCGCTTGGCATCATCCTTATGCTCGACCGCAAGCAGGCAAAGCTGGTCTGATCCCTCGCATGCGCATCCTCGTCGTCAATCCGAACACCACCATTTCCATGACCGAAAAGGCGGCCGAGGCGGCCCGCCTCGTCGCTGCCACCGGCACGGAGATCATCGCCGCCACGGCCGCGATGGGGCCCGCCTCGATCGAGGGACATTATGACGGCGCGCTCGCTCTGCCGGGCCTGCTCGATGCGATCCGGGAGGGCGAGGCGGCCGGCGCGCAAGCCGCCGTCATCGCCTGTTTCGACGATACGGGGCTCGACGCCGCCCGGTCGCTCGCCTCCATTCCCGTGCTCGGGCTCTGCGAAAGCGCGCTGGTCACGGCCGGCTTCCTCGCGCAACGCTTCACCGTCGTCACCACGCTGGAGCGCTCCCGCGTGCTGCTCGAGAACCTGACGCGTCATTATGGCTTCGGGGGGCGTGCCAAGGTTCGCGCGGCCGATATTCCCGTGCTCGACCTGGAGAAGGAGGGCTCGGGTGCTCTCGACAAGCTCCGCCACCAGATCGAAAGGGCGCTTGCCGAAGACGGCGCCGAGGCCATCGTGCTCGGCTGTGCGGGAATGGCAGATCTCGCCTACGAGCTACAATCCATTTATCGTGTGCCGGTGGTCGACGGTGTTTCGGCTGCCGTCAAGCAGGCCGAGGCGCTGATCGCCCAGCGGCTGACGACCAGCAAGCGCGGCTCTTACGCTGCACCCTTGGCGAAGCCCTATTCCGGGATGCTCAGTGGTTTTGCACCCGCGGCGTCTGTCTGATCGTCCCGATCTTCAGGGCCGTAAAGCCCATCCGACAAACCCACGCGCCGCATATTCTTTCGCGCCGTTCTTTCTATATTGTCCGAACGAAGGACCGGACCTGTGGTCCTCAGGCGGAAAAGAGGCGCGGCATGGAACGGGATGCGGATGTGATCGTGGTCGGTGCCGGCTTTACGGGGCTGGCGGCTGCGCAGACGCTGGTGGATCGCGGGCTGTCGGTCGTCGTTCTGGAGGCTCGCGCCGAGGTCGGAGGGCGTGTCCGCTCATTCGAGACATCGGATGGGACGCGGCGGGATGCCGGCGGGCAGTTCATCTGCGACGACATGCCGGAGGTGATGGCGCTCGTACGGGAGGCCCGGCTGGAGATCGTCGAGAGCCGTTGGAAAGGTACTGCGAAGACGGTATCGGCGACACCTTCGAGACGTGCGTCGCACCGCGACAATCCCCTCTATGCAAGAATGGAGGCCGCTGATCCGGCCGACCCCGCACTGGCCGGCCTGTCCATTGCCGACTGGCTGGACGAACAGGATGCGACGGAGGAGGCGAAGCGGGAATTTCTCAGCATGGTGCACGGGCTCTGGTGCCTCCCGGCCGATATCATCCCCTTCTGGTATCTCGTCGACAGCGATCGTCGGAATACGGCCGAAGTGTCCGAGCTGCAATATTTCCTGAAGGACAG
The DNA here is from genome assembly GCF_011603255.1 of Ferranicluibacter rubi. GTDB lineage: Bacteria > Pseudomonadota > Alphaproteobacteria > Rhizobiales > Rhizobiaceae > Ferranicluibacter > Ferranicluibacter rubi. Next base: position 204,565 of record NZ_JAANCM010000005.1, read on the forward strand.
CGCCGCCTCGCTGGCCGATGCCATGGCCGCGCGCCTGCGTCCGCACGTCTTTCCGTCAACGCCTGTCGCCTCCATTCACCGGGATGAGCATCATGTCGTCGTAGAAACAGCCAAATGGCAGCTGACCGCGCGACATGTGCTCGTTGCCGTGCCGCCGGTGCGCGCGCGCGATATCATCCAGCATCCGCCGCTGCCGGAGCCGCTTGCCCGGGCGCTCGGCTGCTGGCGGAGCGGGGCCGTGATCAAGATCCTGCTGCGCTATTCCGAACGGTTCTGGTCGCCGTCCGTGTCCTCTGGCGTCTCATGGGAGGGTGTCAGCGGGCTCTATGCGTTCGACGTCAGCCAGGACGCGGAACATGCTGCCTTCGTGGTTTTCGTCGGCGGTCCGCTGGCCCTCGACTGGCGGGTGCGGGGCGCGGCGTTCATCGAGCGGACGGTGCGCGAGCGCATGGGCGCATTGCTGGGCACGGAAGCGCCGGAGCCTGTCGAATTCATCCTTCACGACTGGACGGACGACCGCTGGAGCGCTGGCGGATATAGCGATGTGATCGTCGATTTTGCCGCCCACGATGCAGAGACGCTTCTGCGGCAGGGCGTCGGCCGCGTTGCGTTTGCGAGTTCCGAGCTCTCTCCGGCCTTCCCGACCTATATCGAGGGAGCGATCGTGGCCGGACGGCTTGCAGCGGAGCGCATTGCGGATGCGCTGGCGATCGAAGACAAGGAGAGTGGAGGGCGTTTGAAGCAGGCGAACTGACGCGTCTTATCTGTCGAAGAAGCCGGGGCGCAGCTTTTCACCGATCAGGCAATCCACCGCAGAGGGACTGGCAACTGGGATGGGACGAAGCCGCGGCTGACGCCCGCTGACCTCCATCACGAGCTTCTGCCGGATGGCGACGCCGAAGTCTTCCGGATTGTGGATCGGCAGTACGAAAGCGCCGGGGCCGCCGATGACGCAGTCGCCGTAATAGCGGTCGAGCCGGACGCCGACGCCGGTCGGGCGGATGATGATGGCGAGGCCGTTGACGATGATTCCGCTGCGAACCGCCATGTCCCGGGCGGGCAGAACCGGCGGACCGAGATTGTTGGGACCGTCGCCTGAAACATCGATGACGCGGCGCTGGCCGTTGAAGGCATTTGTGTCGATCATCCCCGTGGCGTAGGTCAGCGCATTGGAAATCGAGGTGCCACGGCGGGTGGTGACGGGCCGGGCGGCGATCTCGTCTGCAAAGGCGGCAGCGTCCTCGGCGCTGGAAATCAGGTGCCAGTCCACGCGCGAGCTTTCGTTGACGCTGCCGGCCCACTCGAAATAGCTGATGGCTATCTCGCCGATCAGCCCGCCGCGAACGGCGTCGATGAATTCCTTGTGGCGCAAGGCGTCGAGATAGCCGGCGCGCTGGATGCGGGCTTCCTCCAGATCCATCGATCCCGACATGTCGACGGCAAGAACCAGCTCGACATCCACGTCTCGGCGCCCAAGCGCCGCGATGGTCGTTATGTGGGTCATGTCGGTTGTGGAAGCGGCGGATGGGAGCCCTTGACTGGAAAGGCCCATCAGCAATGCAATTCCCGCCAAGATCATGTCATCCAATCCCCGCTTCGCACCGTAGAGGCGAACATTAACACAACGGGTGATGGCGGCGACCGGTAAGCGGCTGCAGGACTTCAACACTCGGTGAGGATAAGAATTTCTGGGTATGAGAGACGAGACACGCGCCGCGTGACCGCTCGCGAGGAGTTGCAATGCTTTTCAAGGATACGACCGACGCCGGGCTGATCGACAGATTCCAGCTGGGCGCGTTTCGGTACTTCATGCGGTATACGCATCCGGAAACGGGTCTCGTTGCCGACAGCTCGCAGGAAGGCTCGCCGGCCAGCATCGCCGCGACCGGCTTCGGCCTGTCGGCGCTGCCCGTCGGTGTCGAGCGCGACTGGCTGTCCCGTGAGGATGCGGCGCAGCGGGCGCTGAAAACGTTGCGCTTCCTGCGCGATAGCGAGCAGAGCCGCGACACGCTGGCCACCGGCTATAAGGGGCTCTACTACCACTTCCTGGACATGAAGACCGGACGTCGGGCGTGGCGGAGCGAGATCTCGCTGATCGACAGCGCGCTGCTGATCGCCGGCGCCATCACGGTCGGTACGTATTTCTCAGAGAACACGCCGGCGGAAAAGGAAATCCGGGATATTGCCGATATGGTCTATGCCCGTGCCAACTGGGCCTGGGCGCTGGACGAGCAGGATACGCTGGCGCTTGGCTGGAAGCCGCGCAGCGGTTTCCTTCCCTATCGCTGGCATGGGTATAGCGAGGCGGTCATTTTGTACACGCTGGCGCTGTCCTCGCCGTCCTACCCGATCCCGGCCAAGAGCTATTTCGCCTTCGGCAACCAGTGCGACTGGAAGGAGGCTCTGGGCAAGCCGTTCCTCTATGCAGGACCGCTGTTCATCCATTTGTTCTCCCATGCCTGGATCGACTTCCGGGGCATCCGTGATGCGGCAATGGTGGAGCATGACAGCGATTACTTCCAGAATACCCGCCTCGCCATCGATCTGCAGCGTGACTACGCGGAGCGAAACCCGCACTCCTTTGTGGGCTACGGCGCGGATTGCTGGGGGCTGACCGCCTGCGACGGGCCTGAGCGTTCGCGGCGTTTGCGGGATGGTCGCCAGCAGAATTTTTCGGGCTATGCCGCGCGTGGCGCGCCGTTCGGCCCGGATGACGGGACACTGGCGCCCTGGGCGCCCCTTTCCTGCCTGCCGTTCGACGAAAAAGCGGCGCTTTCCGCGACGCGGCATATCCTCGAGACCTATCCGGGTGTGGTCGAGGAAGACGGGTTCATCGGCAGCTTCAATCCGAGCGTACCGGCCCGCACGGCGGAGGGCTGGATGAACACGCGGCGGATCGGGCTCGACCAGGGCATTCTGCTGATGATGATCGAGAACCACAGGACCGGCTTCTTCTGGAACCTGCTGCGCCAGTCGGTTCCGATCCGGCGCGGGCTGAAGCGCGCCGGTTTTGCGGGTGGGTGGTTGTAAGTTCCATATGATAATGCGGCCCACCGGGTAAGCGGGCCGCATGTCTGTCACGCCGTCTTGAGAAAGCGGTCGTTGATGGCGCCGGAGACGATGCCGAGGACGAGCCAGAAGGCCAGCGTCGTTGCCAGTGCCGCAACTGCGAATTCCGCGCCGAGAACGGCGGGAACCGAGCTCGCGATATCGCCGGGCTGGGGCGCGCCGTAGATGTGGGGCAAAGCGAGGAGGACAAATCCTGCACCCTTCGCCACGATCTCCGGCCGCAGCGCGACCAGGCCGAGACCGAGGGCCGAGAGCGCCGTGGTGACAAGCCACCACGTCTGGCGATCGCCGAGGTCCGCGGCGGGGAAGCCGGGCAGTTCGGGCGGAAGGCCGAGAGCCGGAAGCATGTGGACCGAGAGCCAGCCGAGGGCACCCCAGGTGAGGCCGGTGCGCAAGGTCGGCGGGCTGCCGGTGAGAACGCCGATGCCGCCCAGAAGCAGCCCGAAGCCGGCGCCCGTCACCAGATTGGCCATCAGCGTCCCGGAGAAACGGCTCAAGCCGAACATGATGCCGCCATCCTCGTGCGCCTCGCCATCATGGGCATAGGCCGGCGTTACCGGCTGAAGCGCGGATGCGAGGGACTGGAGGAGCGATCTCGATTCGCGCGAGGAATGCTCGTGTGCCGTCGGTGTTTCGGGGGCAGGTTCGCCTTCATAGGTTTCCGCGTGGAGGATCAGGGGCACGACGCGGAGTTCTTGCGCGGCGGTCATGAAGAGGCCCGCGATGAGGCCGGCGCAGATGGCGGCCAGAAGTGTCTTGACGATCATGGTTATACCTTTCGGAGCAACGCCTTATCGGCGTGCCCTCGTCCTGTGCATGTGTGGAATGATCCGATCCATCGGCACGACGATGCGCAGCGCGACCGGCGCGGTCGCACAGAGGCGGTCGCGTCGGGCATGCAGGCGTCAGCAACGCAAGGCCCGGTCACGGGGCTTGCGTTCGCCTGTCGCTTGAGAGATCGGGCCTGTTTACTCTAGTGGCAGGGAAAGCCGAACGAGTGGCGTACGTCGTGCGCGGTGTCGTGCAGCACGGCCGAATTGGCCAGACCGGCTCCGAACACGAGGAACGCCCCGATGCAAAGGGAAAGGAGACCCGCGATCATGCGGTCATTGAGAGAAAGCGAAACGCCGGATGCGTTGGTAACAGCCATGACAACCTCCGTGATGGCAACGTGGGACGTGTCCCACTCATTTGGGCGAAATGCCCGACATCAATCGGCAGGTTTCCTGGCTCGCGGCGTCTGATGCCGGCTGGCATCGTCGGATCTTTCTCGCCTTCCCGCAGATCGGGGATATCCCCGTCACCACAGTGGCTTCTACCGGTTGCCCGGCATGAAAGACCCTGACCGCTCTACAGTCGCGGGGTCGGCCGTGATTGAGGTGCCGCACTGGGTCCACCCGTCACGTTCCCATTTACTCCCCGGATGGTGTGGCATCCGGAGAACCTATTGATGAGCATCACTATGACGCGTGCGGAACGGCTGTCAATCGGCCTGGCTCGCCTGTCGCTCAGATCAAAGGGTGGCGGCAAGGGCCGCGAGCTGGTCGGCGCACTGGTTCCATCCCTCGTGAAAGCCCATCTGCTCATGCGCATCGCGGTCGGTCTTCGTCCAGTGGCGAACGCGGGCCGTGTAGCATGTGCCGCCATCCTCCGGTTCGAAGGTGATGATGCCGGTCATGAAGGGCTTTTCCGACGGCGTCCATGCGTGGATGTAGGCGTCGGTGAAGACGATCTTCCGATCCTGCACGATGTCGAGATAGACGCCGCGATTGGGCATTTCCTCACCTTCCGGGCTCTTCATGACGATGAGGTTCGAGCCGCCGACGCGCAAATCGACCTCCGCCGTCGCGATCGTCCACGGTTTCGGCACGAACCATTGCTGGAGAAGAGCAGGCTCCGTCCAGCAGCGGAACAGCGCGTTCGGCGTGACATCGATGTGGCGGGTGATGACGAGGTCGCGATCGTCGGTGGGTTCTGTCATTGGCATAGGCATTGTCCTGAGGCGGCTCGTCTGCTTTGCCGAGTTTCCGTCATCCGGCGCCGACTGTCGAGGCCTTTGCGATCGGCTTCGAACACCGGTTACGGACCGGCGGGAGAGGACTGGATCTTGACGATCGCGGTGGTCCACTGCGGAGCCTCGGGCGGGCCGGTGCGTGGTGCCGGGAAGACGAGAGAGGTGCGGAGCGGGGCGGAGTGACCCGGCGGGATGCGGGCGATGATCAGCGCGTCGTCGCGACCGATCGTGCGGCAGGCGCTGGACGGGCAATCGTCGAGCGTGACGTCGAGGGTGAAATAGTCGAGGAAGGCGGTGCTGTCATTGTGGACCGTGCCGGTCACCACATAGCTGCTCGCGGGTGTGCTCTTTTCGAACTGAAGGTTTTCCAGCCGGACCTGGTTTTCCGCAATCGTGGCGAAAGACTGATTTGCGGTAACCGGCGACAGAGGCTCGGGCGGCCGGGCATTGTCATCGGTCCACCATACGACGAAGGCACTGATGAGGCCGACAGCGACGAGCACCGAAAGTGCCGGCTCGGCCATCTTGCGAAACCGCTGGTCCCAGACGGCAAGCGCGACGACCACAAGGCTCGCGATCGCGAGCGAAATCCAAAGCATGAACTGCCTCCCCATGTATCTATATATAGGGACGACACGGCCGGGTTGAAAGCGCATGCGGTGAATCAAAAGGGGAACAAAGGTGAGATCGCCAAGTTCCTCAGCCGCAGAAACACCGTTTGAACCATCGCGGCGACAAACCTGTCCCGCGGACCCGTGAAAGGATAGAACAATGGCAGGAAAAGCACTCGAGGATCTGTTCCACGACATGCTCAAGGATGTCTACTACGCCGAAAAGAAGATTGCGAAGACGCTGCCGAAGATGGCCCGCGGCGCGCAGAGCCCGGACCTGAAGGCCGCTTTCGAAAAGCACCGCGAAGAAACCGAAGGCCAGATCGAACGCCTCCAGCAGGTTTTTGAAATCTTCGGTAAGCGCGCCACCGGCAAGACCTGTGCCGCCATCGAAGGCATCATCGAAGAAGGCGAGGAAGTTCTTGAGGAATTCAAGGGTTCCCCGGCCGTCGATGCCGGTCTGCTGGCCACGGCGCAGGCCGTCGAGCACTACGAAATGGCGCGCTACGGCACGCTGAAGACCTGGGCCGGCCTGCTCGGTCTCGACGAAGCCGTGAAGCTGCTCGACGAGACGCTGAAGCAGGAAGAAAAGACCGACGCCGACCTGACGAAGCTGTCCAAGGCCGTCAACGCCAGCGCCATGGTCAAGGCGAAGGCTGCCTGAGCTTCAGGCTGATCGCCACGAATGAGAACGCCGGCCGGATCACTCCGCGCCGGCGTTCTCATGTCGGCAAAAGCCGCGTTATTCCGTGAGGCTGATCCAGTAGGCGCCTTCGAACGGGACTGCGGCGAAGCGTGTGTTGATCTCGGCAAGCGTCGCCTTGGGGTCGAGATCGGCGAAGAGATCGGGCCGAAGCCAGTGGGCGAAGGCTTCTGCTGCCAGAATGTTGAGCGGCACCGCGTTGAAGAAATTCCACAGACCATGCACGCGTTTGTCGCGTACGCCCTTGAGGTTGGCGAGGATGGGAGAGGTGACGACCTGCGCCAGCGTGCGTCTTGCTTCCTCATCCGCCACGCCGGGGCCGATGGAAAAGGTGCTGTAGGTGCCGCCGGGGGAGCCGGTGGCGATATAGACCTCGGGGTCGGCGCCGATCAGATATTCCGTGCTGACGATGCCGCCCTGGGCGGGCAGGTTGCCCTCCGCGATGTTCCGGCTGCCGGTAAGGCCGATGAAGGCGCCGAGACCGCCGGTGCCATAGGCGTAGCAGCACTTATCCGGGTTGGGGAAGGCATCCATCAAGACCGTCGGGCCGGGCGCGGTCGCTTGTGCCACCCGGTCGCGGATGCGCTGCAGATGCGTCTCGTAGAAGGTCGCGAAATCTTCGGCCTGTGCCTCGCGGTCGAGCACGGTGCCCAGCAGGCGCATGGCGGAGGGCGTGTTCTTCAGCGCATCGCTGTTGAAATCGACCACGATGACGGGGACGCCCGTGCTTTCCAGATAGTCGATGGCGCGCTTGCCGAGTTCGGTATCGGCCTGCCAGTTCGCCATGATCGCGAGATCGGCCTTCAGCGACAGGATCGTCTCGAAGGACAGGCCGTCGCCCGTTCCGTCGCCGATTGTCGTAAGCTTTGCAATATCAGGAAACCGCTTCTCGAAAGCGGCATAGATTTCCGGGTTATCGCCCTTCATGTCGCCCGACCAGCCCACAAGCAGGCTGACCGGATCCGGATGGATGAGCGAGAGAGCGACGAGGTTGAAGCCGCTGCCGAGCAGGATCGCCTTCGGCTTCTCTTTGATCGTCACGGTGCGCCCGATGGAATCGGTGACCGTCAATGGATAGGTGGACGCGCTTGCCGTGCCGGCCGAGAGAGCACCCAGAGCCAAGAGAAGACAGACGAGAACGGCGAACAGGCGGCGGGAAAGCATCGGTCTCAGTGTCCTTTTTGCGGGCCTTCGCCACGCTGGGCGGGCAAGGCGCAGAGCGCGCCACAGCTCGGAATGCCGGGGAGGAGGTAGCGCAGGCAGCAGACCTTGCGGCGACAGACGGTCTCGTCGCCCACGGGTTCATGCCGCAGACAGCCGCGAAAGGGGTTCGCCGTGCCATCGGCAAGGACCGGCTGCTCGAACAGCGGGCGGGAGGCCCACGCGTCGCTGCCGCTCGTCGGGGCCGTGGCGTTGAACGCGTAGTCGATGTAGACGGCCGCATTGTTCCAGGCGAGTTTCGGCGCCAGACCGGCGGCGGCTTTCATGGCCGCGACCACGGTGGCGAGATGCCGATGGACCAGAGGCACGACATAGCCATCCGCGCCGTCCGCTGCATCGGCCTCGCGCCAGTCGCCTTCGGTTTCCAGCCCGAAGGCCCGCGGCAGGCCGTCTTCGGCGAGCGCGATCGTCATGCTGGTGAGATCGACCGGCAGGACGTAATCGGCCCGGCGCGCGACGATGAAGGGGATCGTCAGTCCGGCGAAGTAGTAGAGCGACCACATGGATGCGATCGCCCGCCGGTCGCTACCGCCATGGGTTTGCGCATAGCGATCGAGCGCTTCGGTGAAGGCCGGAGACGAAAAGAATCCGGCAAGGGGCAGCGCACCTTCCAGATCCCGCGACAGCATCATCTTTTCGCCGCACCAGGCATGCTCGCCGGTGAACACGGATTTCAGTTCCGGTGGCCGGAAGGCATCGTTTGGCGAAGAGGGAGGGGTCGGGATCATCCGGGCCTACCAGCTGTATTTCAGCGAGCCGATGACGGTGCGGCCCTGATCACGATAGCAGAAACCGCCCGAGCATACGGCATCGCGCCGGTCGAAAAGATTGGTGGCGTTGACCTGCAGCTTCAGCCCCTCGTATTTCTTGTCGATTGCGGCGAAATCGTAGTGGACGGCGGCATCGAACAGAACCCGCGACGAATTTTTCACCGTGTTGGTGTCGTTGCCGAAGCTCGAGCCGATGAAGCGCGCGCCAGCGCCGACGCCCAGCCCATGTGCGAACGTATCTTCCGGCATGTCGTAGTTCGCCCAGACCGAGGCCATGTGCAACGGCACTGAAGAGACGAAATTGCCTTGGCTATCCGCCGGCCCCTCGATGATCTTCATATGCGTGTAGGTGTAGGACGCCGTCAGCGAGAGGCCGTTGTCGAGGCTGGTCGTCGCCTCCAGCTCCAGCCCACGCGACCGCAGCTTGCCGCGCTGGACCTGGATATTTTCAGGGCCCGTCGGCAGGTTGACGACTTCGTAATAGAGGCCGTTATCCTGATCGATGTTGAAGAGGGCGGCGGTCAGGAGCGTGTTGCTGTCGGGCAGCAGATATTTCACGCCGATTTCCTGCTGCTGGCTCTCCGTCGGGTCGAAGGGCCGGCGCGTTTCCTGATTGATGCCGGCATTGGGCGAGAAGGCGGTGGAGTAGCTGAGATAAGGCGCGAGGCCGAAATCGGTCTCGTAGGTCAGGCCGATTCGGCCGGAAAACGCCTTGTCGCGCTGCGACGTCGTGGTCGTGTCGCCGCTCGCCAGCACCGTGTCGTCGGTGTCCGTATTGACCCAGTCGTAGCGGCCGCCGAGCGTCAGTGTCCAGGCGTCGTAGCGGATCTGGTCCTGTACATAGGTGCCGATCTGCCACTGGTCCTGAACGGTTCGGGTGGAGAAGGGGATCGGGTCCACATCGCGCCCGGCATTCGGGTTGGCGGTGTCGAGCGGCGGTGCCGTTCCGGTGCCATCGAGCGAGCGGTAGCGCAGCTTCTGGAAGTCGAGGCCGAAGAGGAGCGTATGATCGAACGCGCCGGTCGCGAACTTCGCCTCGATCTGGTTGTCGATAACGCCGGCCGTCAGGCGCTCGTCGAAGGTGCCGGCGCTGCTGTCGAGCAAGGTCGGGTCGAGCGCGTTGGGCGCATAGGCGAAGGCGTAATCGGCATCGATGTTGAGGGTCGAGAGGCGGGCGTTCTGGCGGAAGACGAAGACGTCGTTCAGCCGGTGCTCGAACTCGTAGCCGATCCGCGCCTGCTTCTGGACGGAATCGTTGAAATCCGGATTGCCGCCGAAGATGTCGGTGACTTTGCCGGTCAGCGGATCGTTGTAATAGGCGGCCGTGCCGCCCGATTTCGTGCGGGAATACTCGCCGAGAATGGTGAGCTTGGTGTCCTCGTCCGGCTTCCATGTGATCGCGGGGGCGATATAGGCGCGATCGTCGGAAACGGAGACCTGTTCGGTATCGGCATCGCGCAGCAGACCGGTCAGGCGGTAGTAGATCGGGTCGGTTTCGTTGATCGGACCGGAGAGATCGAACTGGCCCTGATAGCGCTGGTTCGTGCCATATTGCAGCTCGACCTCGCGCAGCGGCTCGATCGTCGGGCGCTTGGTAATCAGGTTGTAGAGCCCGCCGGCGCCGGATGCGCCGTAGAGTGCGGAGGAGGGGCCACGGAGGATCGAGACGCCTTCGAGCCCATAGGGTTCCGTCTTGAAGAGCGAGGAGCCCGCGCCCGGCTGGCGCAGGTTGTCGCGGAAGATGCCGGTATAGGTGACATCGAAGCCACGGACGGAAAAGCTGTCGAAACGCGGATCGAAACCGAAGGCGCCGACGCGCGTGCCGGGCGTGTAGGCAAGGGTTTCCTGAAGCGACTGCGGATTGCGGTCTTCAAGTTGCGCGTCCGTGACCGAGGAGATGGATTGCGGGGTCTGGAGGAAGGGCGTGTCCGTCTTCGCGCCGGTGGCGCTCGCCGTGCCGACATAGCCTTCGCCCGTGATGACGCCGCCGCTGCCGCCAGTGACGACGATTTCCTCAAGCACTGTCGGCGCGCCCGTTGCTGCGTCCTGCGCCAAGGCAGCCGTGCCCGTCAGAGGCAAGGCGAGCGCCAGGATGGAGGTGCTGGTGACGAGGGCTGAGCGAAGCGGGAAACGGCGTGGCATGCGAACTATCTCTCGGTGAAAAGATGATTTTCACTATCAAGATTCTGCCGCAAAGACAGCCATAAAACATGATTATTCCGATCATGTTTTATGGCTGTGGGAATTTCGCAACGCTCGGCTTACGGGGAACCGCCGTGGCACGAGCACCGGCAGCCGTTCCTAAGAGCCGTTCAGCCCTTGGCTTGCGAGACCAGTGCCGGCTTGTCGCGATAGGTCTTCGGGAACACAGTTTTGAGGTTCTCGATCTTCGGCAGGTCGTTGTAGACGATGTAGGGATAATCCGGGTTGAGCGTCAGAAAGTCCTGATGATAGGCCTCGGCCGTGTAGAAGCCCTTCAGGTCGGCAACCTCCGTCACGACCTTGTCCGGAAAGACCTTTGCCTTGTCGAGCTGTGCGACATAGGCGTCCGCAACCTTCTTCTGCTCGGGGCTGAGCGTGAAGATGGCCGAGCGATACTGCGTGCCGTGATCGGGGCCCTGATAGTTCAGCTGCGTCGGATTGTGCGCGACCGAGAAGAAGATCTGGAGTAACTGGCCGTAGCTGACCTGCGAGGGATCATAGGTCACCTCGACGGCTTCCGCATGACCGGTCTTGCCGCCGCTGACGGTCTCGTATGACGCCGTTTCCTTCGCGCCGCCGGAATAGCCGGAGACGGCGTTGGTCACGCCCTTTACGTGCTGGAAGACGCCTTGCACACCCCAAAAACAGCCGCCGGCAAAGACGGCCTTTTCGGTCTTGGCAGACGTGGTCTCATCGATGCTCGGCGGTGGAATGACCACGGCCTCTTCAGCGGCACCGGCGCGGACGGCCGTGACGGCGATGATGAGGGCCGTCAGCGCGAAGGCGCCGAGAACGCCGCCTGTCAGGTTGCGGCGGAGATTGGAACGGGAGGTTTTCGACATACGGCAATCCCTGAGGGCGCGGATGGCTTAAGCGCCTGGCGACGCGCCGTGACGTTTTGGAAGTCTGCGCCGACAGTGAGCCGATCCTTGTCCGGCGTCAAATCGCGTTTTCGTGTAGTTTTCCGGTACGCGAGACATGATGACGATGGGAGCTGTCGATACGCCGATCTCCGTCCTTTTGCGTCTTGAACGGATACATGAACGAGCCGGAATAGCCGAGTCATTCGAATCGCTTGCGGCGGCGCGTTCATGCAAGAATTTGCAACCAAATTACGATTTCCTCTAAATTATTGGTTGCTAAATCTATGCGTTGGAGACAGATCTGTGCTGTCGGTGGGAGGAGAGGCATGTCCTCGTTCTGCGACATTTGATTTCAGAAGGGGCTATCTTTCATGAGTAGAAAACTTGCGGCCGAACTTTTCGGCACATTCTGGCTGGTCTTCGGCGGTTGCGGTAGCGCGGTGCTTGCTGCGGGCTTCCCGGCACTCGGCATCGGTTTCGTCGGCGTATCCCTGGCTTTCGGGTTGACCGTGATGACCATGGCCTATGCGGTCGGCGGCATTTCAGGCGGGCATTTCAATCCTGCCGTTTCGCTCGGTCTCGCCATCGCCGGACGGTTTAGCTGGAAGGAAATCCTGCCCTACTGGCTTGCCCAGGTCATCGGGGGCGTGGCCGGAGCCGCCGTGCTGTACGCGATCGCGGCGGGAAAGCCGGATTTCATTGCCGGCGGGTTCGCATCGAACGGTTTTGGGGCAAACTCACCGGGGGGCTATAGCCTGTTCGCGGCATTGGTGGTCGAGATCGTCCTGACGGCGGCATTCCTCATCATCATCCTGGGCGCCACGGCGCGGGCGGCGCCTGCCGGCTTCGCCCCGATCTCTATCGGGCTCGGGCTGACGCTGATCCATCTGATCTCCATTCCGGTGACCAATACGTCGGTCAATCCCGCACGCTCGACCGCCGTCGCGTTCTTCGCCGAGAACGGCGCAACGAACCAGCTGTGGGTCTTCTGGTTTGCGCCTCTGGTCGGCGCGGCGATCGGCGCGTTGATCTGGAGATTCGTTCTGTCGCCCGGCGAGTCGCCGCGGGGAATCGGCCGCGAAGCCGGAAAGTCCGGCGCCTGACGACAGGCCGTGTGAAGACGAGATAGTGCTTGGGGCCCGCTGCCATTACGGCAGCGGGCCTTCGTCTTGTCAGGCGGTTGCTGCTGCCGGAACGAGTGCGATCTCCGCGCGGGCTGCCAGCAGCTGTCGGGCGGCGTTGGCTGCTTCCGCGCCCTTGATCACGAAGTGATCCGTGAAGAAGCGGATGTGGGCTTCCGATTCCTGGAAGTGATGCGGTGTCAGGACGGCGGAGAGGACGGGAACGCCGGTGTCGAGCGAGACGCGCACCATGCCGTCGAGCACGGTGGAGGCGACGAAGTCGTGGCGGTAGATGCCGCCATCGACCACGAAGGCCGTGCCGAGGATGGCCGAGAAGCGGCCGGTCTTTGCCAGCGTCTGGGCGTGAAGCGGGATTTCGAGCGCGCCGGGCACGTCGAAGATCTCGATATCCGCAGCATTGCCGCCGAGTTCCTGCCAGCGGGCGGCAAACGCGTTGACGCACTGATCGACGATAGCGGAATGCCAGCGCGCGCGGATGATAGCGATTTTCTGTGAGGGGTGGGATGCGATGGTCATGCAAGTGGCCTTTCAAGGGTTAGCCGTTCGACGGGATCCCTTGGGCGAACACGCGGACATGGCGCAGCCTTGTCGGGCCGTGACCTGCCGTTTGCTCTCTTTCATCCGGACTATACCGTCGGCTCCGGAGTCACACCGGATCTGCTGACCTTCCTGCCGCCCGCCAACATGCGGGAGACCTGAAGCGCTCGCGGGCTCCAGGCATTGCCGCCTGTTACCGCCGGTGGGGAATTTCACCCCGCCCTGAGAACGTACGATCGTGACTATAAGCACCTGCAGCAAACCGTCAAATCCGCTTTGTTTCGTGCGGACGGGTTTTTGAAGAAAACTATTCCCTGACGATGAGAAGATCGCCCGCCGTGAAGCGCAGCGTCACCGTTTCCCCGATGGCCGGTGGCTTCAGGCCGGGATTGTTGAACATGTCGAACGAGATCACGCTGTCGGCGATCTTCATGCGGGTGCGGATGACCGAGCCGAGGAAGTTGGTGGCGATGACGGTGCCGGTCAGGGCGGTATCGCCCTTGGCATCGGGTGCAATGGAGCCGGCTTCCGGCCGGAGCGCCAGCGATATCGTATCGCCGGCCTTCGCGGCCCCGAGCGGTTCGCGCAGCGTGATGCCCTGATCACCGATGACGATGCGATGGGTTGCGGGATCGACCACCTTGGCGTCGATCAGGTTCAGCGTTCCGACGAAGGAGGCGACGAAGCGGGTCGCGGGGCGATTGTAGATCTCGAAGGGCGTGCCGATCTGGTCGGCGCGTCCGCCATTCATGATGACGATCCGATCGGAGATCGACAGCGCCTCTTCCTGGTCGTGCGTGACGAAGACGGTGGTGATGCCCAGCTGCTGCTGGATCATGCGGATCTCCTCGCGCAGCGAAACACGGATCTTGGCGTCGAGCGCCGAAAGAGGCTCGTCCAGCAGGAGAACCTGCGGCTTGGGTGCGAGCGCCCGGGCCAGCGCCACGCGCTGCTGCTGCCCGCCCGACATCTGGTAGGGGTAGCGATCCGCCAGGTGCTCGAGGTGGATCAGCGCCAGCATCTCCTTGACGCGGCTGTCGATGTCGGCCTTCGGAGCGCCGGCGACCTTCAGGCCGAAGGCGACATTGTCGCGGACCGTCATGTTGGGAAACAGGGCATAGGCTTGGAACACCATGCCGATATTGCGCTGGTTGGGCTTCAGTTCGTTCTGGTTACGGCCGTTGATCATGATGGTGCCGGAGGAGGGCGTCTCGAAGCCGGCGATCATCCGCAGCACCGTCGTCTTGCCGCAACCGGACGGCCCGAGGAATGAGACGAACTCGCCCTTCTCGATCGCCATGTCGAAGTCGTGGACGACCTGCGTCTGGCCAAAGGATTTCCGGATGTGGGTCAGGGTAAGAAACGACATGGAGCCTGTGACCTTTATGCCTTGGCCGGGGCGGACTTGCCAAAGCGCGAAACGAGATTGAGAAGGCCCATGGAGAGCCATGTGATGGAGAAGGCGATGACCGCGAGCGCCGATGGCTCATAGGCCTTGTTGGCGCCGACGAGCTGCAGGTAAGGGCCGAAGGCCGGGCGGTTGAGGAGGGCTGCCATGGTGAACTCGCCCATGACGATGGCGAGCGTGATGAAGGCACCCGAGAGCACGCCACTCATGACGTTCGGGAAGATGCAGCGGAAGAGGATGGTCGACCAGTTCGCGCCGAGGCTCTGGGCCGCCTCCGTCAGCGTACGGACGTCGATGGCCCGCATGGCGGTGTCGACCGCCTTGTACATGTAGGGTAGCGACAGGGTGATGTAGGAGAACATCAGCAATATGTTCGTGCCCGTCGTCGAGCCGGTGAGCGGCAGGACGGACGAGGAGTTGTAAAGACGGAGATAGCCGAACACGATGACGATGGCGGGAATGACCAGCGGCAGCAGCGTGATGAACTCGACCACCGGCCGCATCTGCGGCAGGCGCAGGCGAACCCAGTAGGCCGTGGGGACCACCAGCAGCATGCCGAAGACGATGGTCAGCAGAGCCATCATCATGGAATAGCCGAAGGTCTCGCGGAACTGCATGTCCGAGAACACCGAGCGGTAGGCGTCGAAGGAATATTCGCCGCGGCGCATGCGCAGCGAAAATTCGAAGGTGCCGATCAGGGGAATGACGAAGTAGCTCGCCCCGATGGCCATGGCGATCCAGGCGCCGATGCGGTTCGTCTTCATTTCTGCCACCTCTCAGCGCGCATGCGCAGCATGAGATAAAGCACGTTGGAGACGCCGGTGATGACAATCATGCCGAGCGCGATGGCGTAACCCAGGTTCGGATTGTGCAGCACGTCGCCGCGGATCTGCGCGTAGAGCAGGATCGGCACGATGTTGAGCGAGCTGCCGGTGAGCGCATAGGCTGTGGCGATGGCGCCGAAGGCGTTGGCAAACAGCAGCAGCGTGGTGCCGAGCAGGCTCGGCCACAGGATCGGCAGGGCGACCATGGTCCAGTATTGCCGGTTCGTCGCGCCCAGGATCTCGGAGGCTTCGCGCCACTCCTTCTTCATACCGTCGAGCGCCGGCGTGAGGATGAGGACCATCAGCGGGATCTGGAAATACATATAGGTGAGCGTGAGGCCGGTGAAGCTCAGGAGATTGAAGCCGGTCGAATAGAGGTTGAACCCGAACCAGTCGCGAAGGAGCACCGTCGCAAGACCCGTGCGGCCGAGGGTGGCAAGGAAGGCGAAGGCGAGGGGAACGCCCGCGAAGTTGGAGGCGACGCCGGAGAAGGTCAGAAGCGTCGAGCGCACCGAGGCCGGCAGTCCGCCGAGCACGACGGCCCAGGCAAGGAAGAAGCCGATGAACGCGCCACCGAGGGCGGAGGCCAGCGAGATGCGGATCGAAATCCAGTAGGCGGACAGGATCGACGGGGTGAAAAGGTCGGAGATGTTCTTGAGCGTCAGCTGGCCGTCCGGCGTGAAGAAGGCGCCGATGACGAGGTAGAATGTCGGCGCCAGCAGGAAGAGAAACGCAAAGAGCATAAATGGCGCGATGCCCAGCCAGTCGATGATCCGGTCCTTGTTGATGGTCGGGCCCGATTTCGGTATCGGCGCTGTCACTGTGCGGATCGGTTGGCTCATCGGCGAGCTTTCGTTCGGGAGGGCGTATCGGAAGCCCCTCCGCGCGAACGCGGAGAGGCGGGGTTTAGAGGTCCTACGACCGGTAGAGTGTCTTACTGGACGTTGGCGCCGACGACGCCGTCCCACTTGCCGGTGATCTCGGTCTTGCCGGCAGCCTGCTCGTCGAGCGTCGGGAACACGGCCTTTTCATAGGCAGCGGCCGGCGGCAGCTTGTCTAGCATTTCCTTCGGGATCTTGTTGTTCTTGGCAAGATCGTTGAAGCGGATCGGGTGGCAATAGCCCTTCAGCCAGCCGAGCTGACCTTCGTCGGAATACAGGTATTCCATCCACAGCTTTGCAGCGTTCGGATGCGGTGCGAAGGCGGAAATGGCCTGCACGTAGACGCCGGCGACGACGCCGGTCGTGGGAACGACGACTTCGACCGGCGGGTTGCCGTTGAGGCTGTCGCGCCAGGAGAGACCGTTATAGTCCCAGGCAACGACGATCGGCGTGGAGCCCTGCGCAAGCGAGGCCGACTTGCCGATGACGGGCACGAGATTGCCGGCCTTGTTCAGTTCGCCGAAGTAGGAGAGGCCAGCGGTGCCAGCCTTCGTCGCGTCCGTTTCACCGGCAGCAAGGCCAGCGGCGTAGACGGCCTGAACGGCCTGGTTGGAGGCGCGCGGATCGCCGGCCAGCGCGATGCTGTTGGCGTAATCGGACTTCTTCAGGTCCGCCCAGTCCTTCGGTACATCCTTGACGATGTCGGTGTTCACGACGAAGGAGAGAACGCCGTAATAGTCGCCGTACCAGAAGCCGTCGGCATCCTTGGCGCTATCGGGGATCGAGTCCCAGGTGGAGACCTTGTAGGGCTGGATCAGGCCGTCGGCCTTGGCCGACGGGCCGAAGGATAGGCCCACGTCGATCACGTCGGGCGCCTGCGGGCCGGTGTTGCCCTTGTTGGCCTTGATGGCCTCGATCTCGTCGCCGGAGCCGGCGTCGGGGTTCAGTTCGTTGACTTCGAGACCGTACTTGGCCTTGAAGCCGGCGATGACGTCGCCGTAGCCGCACCAGTTGTGCGGAAGCGCGATGGTGGTGAGCGTGCCTTCCTTCTTGGCGGCAGCGATCAGTTCTGCGCTCGGCTCGGCAGCGGCAAGCGCCGTGGAAGCGACGAGCATCGCCGATGTCAGCGACAGAAGGCGGTGGGTCTTTGACAGCACGAAAGTCTCCTTGGGTTTGTCAGGCCGGGGTTTCCGACCCGGTGGTTCAAGCTGATAGAGCGGCGTCATGAAGCTTCTATGACAGACGCGGTGGACAGTTTTACGCTTCGTCTCCCGGCTAAACCCCTGTATTTAGGGTTTTTTGTTGCAGGGTTTCCGGTGTCATCCCTTTCTCTCCTGAAAAGGCTTGCGAAACAGCGGTGTCGCATCGAACAGGGTCTCCAGCGCCTTCATCCGGTCGCGAGTCTCCTCCCAGATCGAGTTCTGGACCGCTTCGATCAGCGCCTCCACGGTGAAGAGGGTCACCACCGAGCTATCCCAGGCCGAAGGCGCCTCGATATGCACGCGGAAGACCTTTGCCGCAGACTTGGCGACGGGGGAGGACCACTGGTCGGTGAAAAGGATGATCTCCGCGCCACGGGAGCGGGCGGCCTTGGCCAGCGTCTCCAGTTCCTGCTCGTAGCGCCGGATGTCGAACACCACCAGCACGTCGCCCTTCTTCATGTCGAGAACGTAATGCGGCCAGGGGCTGGAGCCGGAGGCGATCAGCGTCACGCCGGCGCGGATGACCTGAAGATGGGTGAAGACATAGTCCGCTAGCGTGCGGGTGATGCGGCCGCCGATCAGGTAGACGCGCCGCTTCGGGTCGGCGATGAGCGCTGCCGCGCCATCGAAATCCTGCGTCTCCATCTGGGCGAGGGTGGCCCTGAGATTGTTGATGGTGGCGTCGGCGAAGCGGTTCAGGATGTGGGTGCCCGGCGCGTTGGTCGCCCAGCGGTCGTGTTTGCTGATCGGGTTCGAGATGGTCGCTTCCAGCTCCTGGTGCAGCCGGGCCTGAAAATCCGGGAAGCCGCGAAAACCGAGCTTCTGCACCATGCGCGCAACCGTCGGCGTCGACACGCCGGCGTTCTCGGCCACGGTCGTGATGCTGCCGAGCCCGGAAACGGGATAGTTGTCGAGCAACGTCTCCGCCAGCTGTCTCTCCGCCCGCGTCAGGGCGGTGAAGTTCGCGGCGATCACGTCCGACACCGTCTTGTGTGTTTCGGTGCTGATCAAGATTTTCCCCTGAGACCGATCTCCGCCAGCCTTATGTGACAGAGTAAACATCGCTGTCACAATCGGAGTCAATGGGGTTCATGAAGAGATCGTTTCAGTTTGTAATTGACAGGTGCGAAATTGTGAAGAATTCTCTTCAGTAAGGGAGGCCTGCCATGATGGTGGGCGCAGCGACGGAGCCGGGTGTGAGTGCTCTTCTGACTGCCGAGGATGGCGCGCCCGTCGCGCTGGAGAATGCGGATGCCGGTTCCCGCATCCTGCTCGTCTGCGAGCACGCATCTCGCCGGCTCCCCCGGAGAATGGGGACGCTTGGGCTTTCGGCGGAGGCGCTGGAAAGCCACATCGCCTGGGACCCGGGCGCGCTTGCCGTTTGCCAGCTGCTGGCGGCCTCGCTTGATGCGATGCTGATCTACCAGCGTTTTTCCCGCCTCGTCTATGATTGCAATCGCCCCCCGGATTCGCCGGGCGCCATGCCGGCAGTCAGCGAGATTTTCGACATTCCGGGCAATGCAGCGCTTTCGGCGGCCGAACGGCTGGCGCGGACGGAGGCGATCTACAGTCCGTTCCGCAAGGGCTTGTCCGATCTCATCAAGACACGGGTTGCAAACCGTCGCCCGCCGGTTATCGTCACGATGCACTCCTTCACGCCGGTCTGGCACGGCCGGCCGCGGGAGGTGGAGGTGGGCATCCTGCACGACAGCGACAGTCGGCTTGCCGATGCGTTTCTGGCGGATGCTGCGGAGGACGATGCCTTCGTCACGCGTCGCAACGCGCCCTACGGGCCGCAGGACGGGGTGACGCACACGCTGATCGAGCACGGCATTCATAATGGCCTGCTCAACGTCATGATCGAGATCCGCAACGATCTCATCGCAAGCAAAGACGGCCAGAGGGTCCTGGCCGGCTATATCGGGGATCATCTGGGCAAAGCCCTGATGCGCCTCGAACCATAAAAAGACCCGGGGAGCGGCATGTCCGCGGAGACCGTTCCCGCCTTGTTGGCGGGGGCACTGGCACGACTGCGTGAAGACCTCGAAACGAACCTGAAAAACGGGGCACACACGCAGCACGATCAAGCGTTGCAGCGCCCGTGCGCCTTCAAGGTTGCGCGCCGCTGTACCGGCATCCGGCAATACCGCCCGGCGCCGAGCGTTCAGAGGGGACCATCATGCCTGACTATAGTGACGTGGATAAGCACGCGGACCTTCAGGTCCTTCATTCCATGGGATACGCGCAGGAACTCGAGCGACGCATGAGTTCGTTCTCGAACTTCGCGGTGTCCTTCTCGATCATCTGCATTCTTTCCGGCGGTATCAACTCGCTGGCACAGGCGACAGCCGGGGCCGGCGGGGCCGCCATCGGCATCGGCTGGCCGATCGGCTGCTTCGTCTCCTTCGTCTTCGCCATGGCGATGGCGCAGATCTCCTCGGCCTATCCCACGGCCGGCGGCCTCTATCACTGGGGCTCGATCCTCGGAAACCGCTTCACCGGCTGGCTGACCGCCTGGTTCAACCTGCTCGGCCTCGTCACCGTGCTCGGCGCCATCAATGTCGGCACCTATTATTTCTTCATGGGCACCTTCGGCACGCCATATTTCGGCCTGGAGGACACGACCACGTTCCGCATCCTGTTCCTCGTGGTCATCACCGGCCTGCAGGCGCTGATCAACCACATGGGCATCGGGCTGACGGCCAAGCTCACGGACTTTTCCGGCTACCTCATCTTCGTCACGGCCATCCTGCTGTCGCTGGCCTGCCTGATCGCAGCGGATAGCTTCGATTTCGCCCGTCTCTTCACCTTCTCCAACTTCTCGGGTGCTGCCGGCGGCAATGTCTGGCCGGAAACGTCCTCCACCTGGGTGTTCCTGCTCGGCCTGCTTCTGCCGATCTACACGATCACCGGCTACGACGCTTCGGCCCATACGTCCGAGGAAACGGTGAAGGCTGCAACGGCGGTGCCGCGGGGGATGATCTCG
This sequence comes from Ferranicluibacter rubi, assembly GCF_011603255.1. Classification (GTDB taxonomy): domain Bacteria; phylum Pseudomonadota; class Alphaproteobacteria; order Rhizobiales; family Rhizobiaceae; genus Ferranicluibacter; species Ferranicluibacter rubi. Next base: position 224,998 of record NZ_JAANCM010000005.1, read on the forward strand.
TCAGTGCTCTGGTCGGCGCTCTTCGGCTATATCATGCTGTGCTCGTTCGTGCTGATGATCCCAGCGCAGGCGCCGCTGGCCGACGGAACGGTCGCCGACGGCATGACGGCTGCTGCGTCGCAGGGCTGGAACGTGTTCTTCTGGTCGATGGACACGCAGATGAACCCGATCGTCAAGGACGTGCTCTATCTCGCGATCCTGTTGTGCCAGTGGCTCTGCGGCCTTGCGACCGTTACGTCGGTTTCCCGTATGATCTTCGCCTTCTCGCGTGACGGCGGCCTGCCGGCCTCCAAGGCTCTGGCCAAGGTCAGCCCGAAGTTCCGCACGCCTGTTGCGGCCATCTGGACGGGGTCGATCCTCTCGGTGCTCTTCGTCTGGGGCTCGTCGCTGATCACCATCGGCGAAACGCCGGTCTACACCATCGTCGTGTCCTGCACGGTCATCTTCCTGTTCTTCTCCTTCGCCATTCCGATCACGCTCGGCCTCTTTGCCTGGGGTACGTCGAAGTGGCCGGCACAGGGACCCTGGAATCTCGGCGAGGGCGTCTTCAAGCTCTTTGCCGGCCTGACGGTTCTGGCCATGATCCTGATCTTCGTTCTCGGCGTGCAGCCGCCGAACGGTCCGGCGCTCTACGTCACCGTCGGCTTCCTCGTGCTGACCGGCGTGATCTGGTTCGGCTTCGAGAAGCGCCGATTCCGCGGTCCGCCGATCGGCGAAGAGGTCAAGCGCCGCGCGGCCGAGATCGCCGCCGCCGAAAAGGCCGTGGGCCAGGCGTAACACCCTCTGCAAGCGAGGCGGCACCCGAAAGCCGGGTGCCGCCGATGACAGACACCAACGCATTCCGAAAATCGCAGACAGGACGCCCGATGACCTACTCGTTCGAAGAGCTGAAGACCGACGTTGCCGAAGGCCGTATCGATACGGTTCTTGCCTGCCAGATCGACATGCAGGGGCGGCTGATGGGGAAACGCTTTCAGGCCGAGTATTTCGTCGAGAGTGCATTTGAGGAAACGCATAGCTGCAACTACCTGCTCGCCACCGACCTCGAAATGGAGACGGTGACCGGATACAAGTCCACGAGCTGGGAGTCGGGCTATGGCGACTATACGATGAAGCCGGATCTCGGCACGCTGCGCCGGATTCCGTGGCTCGAAGGTACGGCGCTGGTGCTCTGCGACGTGCTCGATCACCACACGCATCAGGAAGTCCCGCATTCGCCGCGCGCCATCCTCAAGCGGCAGGTCAAGCGGCTGGAAGCCATGGGGCTGAAGGCCTTCATGGCGAGCGAGCTCGAATTCTTCCTGTTCGACCAGACCTACGACCATGCGCGCCAAAGCGGCTATCGCGACCTGAAGCTCGCCAGCGGCTACAACGAGGACTACCACATCTTCCAGACCACCAAGGAAGAGGACGTGATGCGCGCCATCCGCAAGGGGCTGCAGGGCGCCGGCATTCCGGTCGAGAATTCCAAGGGCGAGGCGTCCTCCGGTCAGGAGGAGATCAACGTTCGCTATGCCGAAGCGCTCGACATGGCCGACCGTCACGTCATCATCAAGAACGGCTGCAAGGAAATCGCCTGGGCGAAGGGCAAGGCGATCACCTTTCTCGCAAAGTGGCATATGAATGCGGCCGGCTCCTCTTCGCACATTCACCAGTCGCTCTGGAGCCTTGACGGCAAGACGCCGCATTTCTTCGACAAGCAAGGCGAGTACGGCATGTCGGAGACGATGCGGCACTACATTGCCGGTCTGCTGACGCATGCGGGCGAGATCACCTATTTCCTCGCGCCCTACATCAACTCCTACAAGCGTTTCATGGCCGGGACGTTCGCGCCCACGAAGGCCGTCTGGTCGAAGGACAACCGCACGGCCGGTTATCGCCTCTGCGGCGAGGGCACGAAGGGCATCCGCATCGAGTGCCGCGTCGGCGGCTCCGACCTCAATCCCTATCTCGCCATGGCAGCGCTGCTGGCCGCAGGGATTGCCGGCATAGAGGGCAATCTGGAACTGGAGGCGCCGTTCGTGGGCGACGCCTATTCCGGCAAGGACATTCGCGAGATCCCGAAGACGCTGCGCCACGCGACCGACCTCATGACGAACTCGGCCATGCTGCGTCAGGCTTTCGGCGACGACGTGATCGATCACTATACCCGTGCCGGCACCTGGGAGCAGGAGGAATACGATCGCCGGGTCACGGACTGGGAGGTGGCGCGAGGTTTCGAGCGCGCGTGAGATTATCACAACATTGAGATAAGTGGTGACAATATCGCATCTTTGGTGTATTTTTCACATCATGATGCGGAGAATGTACATGGCGATCAATACTGTGTGGTTTCATGACAGGCTCAATACAAAAGGGAAATCCCTGCGGGATCTCGCGCGGTTTCTCGGGCTCGATCCCAGTGCCGTTTCGAGAATGTTGAAAGGAGAGCGGAAGATGACCGCGGAAGAGCAGGACCAGATCGCCGAGTTTCTGGGCGTCGGCATTCTTGATGTCGCGGCGCATCGCCGTGGGGACCCGCAAGGCTTCCATGAGCATGGGTTCCGTGAAAGTATTCAGCAGGCTTATGTGCCGCAGGGCGGGCAAACGTCCCGCGTGCGTCTCGTCGAGTCTTCCGATCCCGCCTTCGTTCACCCGGCTTTCGGGTGCATGGTCGGAACCATGACGGTCCCTGACGATCTCGACCTCACCGCTCCGATGGATGTCGAATGGAGCGATACGCTCTATAATGCGTAACGAGATTCTTCTCGATACGTGCGCCGTCATCTGGATGGCGACCGGGCAACCGATGCGGCCGGAAGCGATCGATGTGTTCAAGGCGGCCGGGAGCGGAAACGGGCGATTGTACGTCTCCGCGATCTCGGCCTGGGAGATTGGAATGCTGATGTCGCGCGGTCGGTTGCCGGCAACGAAGGATGCGTTGTCCTGGTTCAATGAGTTCGTCGCAGAGGGAGACATCACGGTCGAAGCAGCGTCGCCGGATATTCTGGTCGCGGCGTCTTATCTTCCGTCGCTTGCGCACCGTGACCCTATCGATCGCATCATCATCGCGACGGCGCGCGAACGGGATCTGAGGATCGTTACGCGCGACCATGTCATTCTGGACTATGGTGCGCTTGGCAATGTGATGACGCTGGCCTGCTGACGCGTGCTTGCCGGGTTGATGATCTCCCAGCAGGCTTTCGTATTTGTATTTTCGTTTGTTGTCTCGAGACTTTGCTTTCCAGCTCGTCCCTGACAAATTTTATTCCGGAGACCCTGATGACGATGATCCAATGCATTTCGCCGATCGACGGCTCGGTCTATGCCGAGCGCGAGGCCATGCCCTACGAGGCCGCTTCCCAGGCGGTCGCCCGTGCGCGAAAAGCGCAAAAGTCCTGGGCCAAGCGCCCGCTCGAAGAGCGGGTGCAGCTCGTGCTCAAGGGCGTGACGCGGCTGAACGAGATGGCGGCCGACGTTGTGCCGGAGCTTGCCTGGCAGATGGGCCGGCCGGTAAAGTATGGCGGCGAGTTCCGCGGATTCAACGAGCGCTCGAACTATGTCGCCTCCATCGCCGCCGACGCCATGAAGCCGATGGTGATCGAGGAGAGCGACCGCTTCGAGCGGCGGATCGTGCGCGAGCCGCACGGCGTCGTCTTCGTCATCGCGCCGTGGAACTACCCCTACATGACCGCGATCAACACGATCGCGCCGGCCTTGATGGCGGGCAATGTCGTGATCATCAAGCATGCCAGCCAGACGCTGCTCGTCGGCGAGCGCATGGTGCGCGCTTTCACCGAGGCCGGCATGCCGGAGGACGTGTTCCAGAACCTCTTCCTCGACCACGAGACGAGCGCGCGGCTGATCGCTGCCAAGAGCTTCGACTTCGTCAATTTCACCGGCTCCGTCGAGGGCGGCCGGTCGATCGAGCGGGCAGCGGCGGGAACCTTCACCGGGCTCGGACTCGAACTGGGCGGCAAGGACCCGGGCTACGTCATGGAGGATGCCGACCTCGACGCCGCCGTGGATACGCTGATGGACGGTGCCACCTACAATTCCGGCCAGTGCTGCTGCGGCATCGAGCGCATCTATGTGCACGAAAGCCTCTACGACGATTTCGTCGAGAAGTCGGTCGCCTGGGTGTCGAACTACAAACTCGGTAATCCGCTCGATCCGGAAACGACGCTCGGGCCGATGGCCAACAAGCGCTTTGCCGCCGTCGTGCGGGCACAGGTCGCTGACGCGATCTCGAAGGGCGCGCGGGCGACGATCGATCCGAAGCTGTTCCCGGCGGATGACGGCGGCGCCTATCTCGCGCCGCAGATCCTCGTCGATGTCGATCACTCCATGGAATTCATGACCGAGGAAACCTTCGGTCCCGCAGTCGGCATCATGAAGGTCAAGACCGATGCGGAGGCGCTCGCCCTGATGAACGACTGCAAATACGGGCTGACGGCCTCGCTGTGGACGCAGGACCCAGAGCGTGCGGCCGCCATCGGCGCCGAGATCGAGACGGGTACCGTCTTCATGAACCGTGCCGACTACCTCGATCCCGCGCTCTGCTGGACCGGCGTCAAGGAAACCGGCCGCGGCGGCTCGCTCTCCATCTTCGGCTTCCACAATCTGACCCGGCCAAAATCCTACCATCTGAAGAAAGTCACGGCATGACCATTACCGCTAACTGGAGCTACCCGACCGCCATCAAGTTCGGGGCAGGGCGCATCAAGGAACTCGCCGAGCATTGCAAGGCTGTGGGCATGAAGCGGCCGCTGCTCGTGACGGACCGCGGCCTCGCGCCGATGGCGATCACGCAGAATGCGCTGGATCTTCTGGAGGCCGCCGGCCTCGGCCGCGCGATCTTTGCCGATGTCGATCCGAACCCCAACGACATCAACCTCGAAGCCGGGGTGAAGGCCTTCCACGATGGCGGGCACGATGGCGTCGTGGCCTTCGGTGGCGGTTCCGGGCTCGACCTCGGCAAGGCCGTCGCCTTCATGGCCGGCCAGACACGGCCGGTCTGGGATTTTGAGGATGTCGGCGACTGGTGGACACGGGCCTCCGTTTCCGGCATCGCACCGATCATCGCGGTGCCCACGACGGCGGGCACCGGCTCGGAGGTTGGTCGCGCCAGCGTCATCACCGATCACAAGACGCATACCAAGAAGGTCATCTTCCACCCCAAGTTCCTACCCGCCGTGACGATCTGCGATCCCGAACTCACCGTCGGCATGCCTCAGGTGATCACGGTCGGTACCGGCATGGATGCCTTTGCGCATTGCCTGGAGGCCTATTCCTCGCCGTTCTACCACCCGATGTCGCAGGGAATCGCGCTCGAAGGCATGCGGCTCGTGAAGGATTACCTGCCGCGCGCCTTTGCCGATGGGCAGGATATCGAGGCCCGCGCCAACATGATGAGCGCCGCCGCCATGGGCGCCGTGGCGTTCCAGAAGGGCCTCGGTGCCATCCACGCGCTGTCGCATCCGGTGGGCGCTCTCTACAATACGCATCACGGCATGACCAACGCCGTCGTCATGCCGGCCGTGCTGCGCTTCAACCGGCCTGCCATCGAAGAGAAGATCGCCCGGGCCGCCGCTTATCTCGGCATCTCCGGCGGGTTCGACGGGTTCACCGATTATGTGCTCGACCTGCGATCGAGCCTCGGCGTTCCCGATGCACTCTCGGGTCTCGGGGTCGGTACCGACCAGATCGAGCGCATGGCCGAGATGGCGATCGTCGATCCCACGGCCGGCGGCAACCCTGTCGAGTTGACGCTCGACGCGGCGCGGGCGCTGTTCATCGAAACGATCTGATGTCGAAATGCAGCCTGGCGCGAGCGTCTGCCGAAGCTCGCGCCAGGCTGTCTCTCATTGGTTCTCGTATGGCATGTTAACACTTCGTTAACCACGATTTGAAAGGTTCGGTTAACCACAGCGGCTTCAGGGGCTGGAGCTGTTTGAGGGGCAAACCGGGGCTTTGCATCCCCAACGAGGTTTCCATGCCAGTCATCACATTCGCCAACACCAAGGGCGGCGCGGGCAAGACCACCGCAGCACTCATTCTCGCAACCGAACTGGCACGCGCCGGTAACCGCGTGACGGTGCTCGACGCCGATCCGCAGCGCTGGATTTCGACATGGCATGAGCTCTCGGGCCGCGTTCCGAATATCGATGTCATCTCGGAAATCACGATGGCGTCGATCCAGGGCCACATCATCGAGAACCGTGGAAATACCGACTATTTCATCATCGACCTCGCCGGCGCGCGCAACAGCCTGCTCGCAACCGCGATCGGCCTTTCCGACCACGTGCTGATCCCCATCCAGGGCTGTTCCATGGATGCCAAGGGCGGGGCGCAGGTTCTGGAACTGCTCGCCCAGCTGGAGAAGCAGGTCGGCGTGCGCATCGATCATTCCGTTGTGCTGACCCGGGTCAGCTCGCTGGTAACGACGCGGGCGCTGCAGGTGGTAAAGGTGCTTCTGGCCAGCCGCAACGTGCGCGTTCTGGAAACGCCCATTGTCGAGCGCGCGGCGTTCCGCGACGTGTTCGATTGCGGCGGCACGCTGCAGACCATGGACCCGGCCCGTGTCAGCAATCTTGACAAGGCGCGGGAGAATGCTCGCGTGTTTGCCGAGGAGGTCCGCCGCCTCGTTCCGCTCCACGTCACCCGCGCCTTCCGCCGCGCCGCCTGATCTGGCTCTCGGGACGGGCCGCTATCGGTGTCGCGTCCTAGAAGCGTCGGTCGATCAGGTGCTTGGCCTGTGCGCCGACATGGTAGAAGGCCGACTTCACCGTACGCAACGGATCAGGTGTGAGCGGCGTTTCGTCAAGTGGCATTGCATGGGTGCCGCCGGTGATGTGATGGGCGAGCGCCCGGCCGAACACGGTGCCGGGCGCGATGCCGCGGCCATTATAACCGCTGACCGAGAGAACATCGGGCGCCACCGTGTGCAGGCGGGGCAGGGCGTTGGTGGTCATGCCGATGCGGCCATCCCACCAATATTCGAAATCGACATCGCCGAGCTGCGGAAAGAGCGCCGTTAGCGAGCGCTTGGCAAAGGCCCGATGCGTGCCCGTCGCCAAGGCATCGAGACGGCCGATGCTGCCGAAGATCAGGCGGTTCTGCTGGTCCATGCGGAACGAGGTCATCACCATGCCGGTATCCCAGCACCCCTGCCGTTCCGGCAGGATCGTTGCCGCGACATTTGCCGAAAGCGGCTTCGTCGCGAACTGGAAATAGGGCAGGATCGTCAGCTCCGTCGTCGGCGCGCTCCAGGGCATGCCGTCGACGAGCGTGCCATAGGCATTGGTGGCGAGAACGACTTTTGGCGCGGTTACGCTACCGGCCGGGGTTTTCAACACCCAATCATTCCCTTGGCGGGTGGCGCCGGTCAGCGGCGTCTCGGTGAAGAGCCGAACGCCGGCTTTGACAGCCGCATGCGCCAGACCCCGCGCATAGGCCAGAGGCTGGATCGTGCCGGCGCGGCGGTCGAGAAGGCCGCCTGCGAAACCCTCGGCACCCGTCAGCTGGCGCGCGCGATCCGCATCGAGCACCTCCACCGGCGCGCCGAAGCCAGCCCACTGTGCCTGCCGATCGGTAATGTCGGCAAGACCTTCGGCACCCACGGCCATATGCAGCGTGCCGTTGCGAACGGCCTCGCACCGGATCTCGTGCCGGGCGATCAGATCGAAGACGAGCGCCGGACCATCGCCGAGCGCATGCAGCAGGCGCTCGCCGGGCTCCTTACCGAGCGAGGCAATGAGATCGGCCGGCTTCGTCCACATGCCCGCATTGACGAGCCCGACATTGCGTCCCGACCCGCCGAAGCCGATCATGCGCGCTTCGATGAGGACGACCTTCACGCCCTGTTCCGCAAGGTGCAGCGCGGCCGACAGGCCGGTGAAACCACCGCCGATCACGGCGACATCTGCTGTCACATCCGCCTGCAGGGATGCGGTCTGCGGCGGGGGCGGTGCGGTCGCATGCCAGAGATTCGGCCCGATCTTGTAACGCGCGCGTTCATCCGCCATGCGGCAATCCTTGTCGTATCGCTAGGTCGTTCACCGCAGAGATAACCGATCCCGCTTGCGTTGCGTCATGACAATAGCGGATGACGTGATGAGCCGGCGCGATCCGGGACGCTAACTGACCGAGGATCACCGCGAGATTTTGCGGGACGGTCGGATTTTCCAGACAATTCCGTTTTCCGAACACCGTCCGGGAGCCCTTTTTCCCGTCGATGCGGCAGACCGTCGACCGCCTATTCGAGGAATTCCACAGTCGTGCCGACGCTCACCATCTTGGCCAGTTCCGTTGCATCCCAGTTGGTCAGCCGCACACAGCCATGGCTCTGTGTTTTGCCGATCTTCGACGGTTCCGGCGTGCCGTGAATGCCGTAGGTCGGCTTCGACAGCGCGATCCAGACCGTGCCGACGGGGCCGTTGGGGCCGGGCTGCAGGGTCAGGACCTTGTCGTTTTCGCCCTGCTTGAAATTGATCTTCGGATTGTAGGTATAGCCGGGATTGAGCGCGATCCGGTCGACCTGCACGGTGCCGGAGGGTGACGGCGTATCCGACGAGCCGATCGTCGCGGGATAGGCCGCAATCAGCGCGCCCGCCTCGTCATAGGCGAACACCTGCTTGCGCGCCTTGTCGGCGACGACGCGTGTGACCTTGCCCGTCTTCGGTTCGCCTGGATTTATGACCTTGATGATCGTTCCGGGAATCGTGAAATCGACCCCGGGGTTCAGTTCGCGCAGATAGGCCTCGTCCATATGGAAGCGCTCGCCGAGCATTTCCGTCGTCGAGGTGAAGGACATGTGCGGAAGCAGAGCCTTGTGGGCGTAGTCTTCCGGAATCTCCGCGACATAAGGCCCTGCCGCATCCGCCGCCGTGATGGTGTAGCTGGTGATCGCGAGCCCGCCGCTGAGGCGCAGGCGCTCCAGCGTGTCTTCCGTATTGTTCGGATCGAGCGTTTCCCCCGTCGCCTGCTGCCAGGCTTCGATGGCCTTGGTGACGTTCGAGCCGTTCTTGCCGTCGATCACACCGGGAGAGAAGCCTTCCCGATCGAGGAAGACCTGCAATGCGGTGATTTCCGCGCTGGACTTGCTGGTGATCGCTGCCGCACGGGGCAGGGTGGTGCCTTGCGATGCCGTCGGCTGTTCCGGCGGCAGTGCGGCCATGTCGTTTTCGTCTTGCGGAGCGTCCTGGCCTGCGGTCGGAAGATCGCCCCGCTCGACGCCCGGCGGCACGAAGTTGCGGTAATCCGGCACGCCATTCGCGCCACCGCGCTGCCGAATATAAGGACGTTCGCCATAGGCCTCGTTTCCGAAGGTCCTGTCGCGGGAGGGCTGGCCGCCGAAAGCTTCGTCGCCATAGGGTTCCGCGCCGTAAGGATCCGGCGGCGGGCGGCGGCGGCCTTCGTTTGCGGCACGCGATCCCATGACCGTTGCAACGATGTTGCCCCAGTTATCGACCAGCACCGTGCGGCCGCGCGCATCGCGCATCACCCGCACGTCGCCGTTCTCGGGCACATAGTCGAGAATATCGCCTTGCGGCGTCACCAGAACCTGATCTGGAGACAGCGCGATGCGGGACTGCGCCGCAGCCGGTGTGGAAACCGGCATGAGGCCGGCCGCCACGAGGGCGGCCATGAGGAAAGAAGGGATACGTCTCGGAGCGATGGTCACGACAAGAACCTGTTGATGGGCGGGCCGACCCGCGAGCTACAAGCGGAATGGGACGTTAATATGAAAAGACTGAATTCAACGTTAAAGAACTGCTAACCATATGCCGGGCAAGACGGCCAACGGCAAGAGAGACGCTTCGAGCGTTCCGAAGAGGTGACGATATGCGCATGGACGGAAGCCACGACGGGAAAATCGTGACGCTGCTTCTCGATCCCGCATCGGCCATGGATGTCGCGGCGCTGGTGGTCGATGGTATCGATCTCTCGCCGGGCCACGCCATCCCCTCTGACGGCGATCCGCGCATCGACCAAGCGCTGAAAGGCTTTCTCTTCACCTGCGGTCCCGACCATATCCGGCACCCCGAGCCGACGGCGAACGGCGGACGCTATCCGTTGCATGGCTCCCTGTCCGGCACGCAGGTGCCGACGGAAACGCTGACCGCGACGGAGAGCATGTGCGTTGCGATCGTCGATATCCGTCTCGCCGATGGCGGCAGCGCGCGACTGACGCGCAGATGGTCGATGACGCAAGGGGCCGTTCATCTCGAGGATCGAATCGAAAACATCGGCGGGGCGGCGTTCCCGCCCATGTGGATGTATCATCTGAACATCGCCGGTCGGTTTTTTGACGACAACACCCGCATCCGGGGAGACATGATTCCAGATGGGTCGCAGGGCTGGCGATTCGGGGATGACGAGAGCGCGCATGTGCTTTTTCCGGCGGTCGCTGATGATGGCTGGGCGAGGGTCGGCATCGGGCCGTTCCCGGCGCTGAGACATCGCATCCTTGAGGTCCGGTTCAAGACCGACGGCCTGCCGTTCCTGCAGATGTGGCGCTGCCAGCGCGGTGACGCCGATGTGGTCAGCATCGAGCCGGCATCGCACAGGATCGCCAAGCGTTCGGCGCTTTCCGAAAGCGGTGCGTTGTCCATGCTCATGCCGGGTGAGGCGATTGCCTATGAACTGATGTTCGGCCTCATTGATGACGCTTCGTCCGGCAAGGTGTGATTGACGTGCGCGGCAAAGGCGTCCTACATCTTCTTCAACGAAGGTTGCGGCACGCCGCGCGCCGAGGAGAACTTGCATGGACGACATCCGCCCGATCAACGATGAATATTCTGTAACCGGCCAGATAACGGCCGCCGATCTCGACCAGATCAAGGCCTTGGGCTTCAAGTCGATCGTCTGCCACCGGCCCGATCACGAACAGCCCGGCCAGCCGGATTTTGCCGAGATCGAACAGCGCGCGCATGCGCTGGGCATCGAAACGATGCACATCCCGGTCGGCCCTGCCGGCGTTACCGCTGACGCTGTTCACAAGATGGTCGATGCGCTCGATACGTTCCAGCGCCCCATTCTCGGCTACTGCCGCTCCGGCGCGCGCTCGACCGCGGTTTACCAGCAGACGCAGCATATTCGCGGCTAAGGTTGCTGGATGATTTTATCCTTAGACCGATTCCGGCTTAAGGAATTCTGCAGCGGGCGACGGGGGGCCTCCGGTGCCCCGCAACGTCCTCACGCAGCTGATGACTCGTCCCTTTTTTCAACGACACGCAGGCACCAGGCTGAAAAGTCGTCGATCGCCTGCTCCCTGATTGTGTCGTTCAGCGTCTCATGGCGCGCGCCCGGGTAAATGGTCGCCGTGACCTCTCGCAGCCCTGCTGTTTTCATCCGGGCCTGCAGCCACTGCATGGCCTTGCCCTTCTCTGTGGCCGGATCTTCTCCGCCGCCGACAAGGTTGATCGACATGCCGGGCGGCAACTGGCGGAGGCGGTCAGGCTGGGCGCCCGCGTAGCTCATGCGAAACAGGTCGATCCAGAGCGAAACCGTGACGTCGAATCCACAAAGCGGGTCGGCGATATAGCGATCGACCTCTGCCGGGTCGTGCGAAAGCCAGTCCAGATCCGTTCTACGCGCCGGTATCGTCCGCGCCCACGTTCCAAACGAGAGGCGGTCCACGAGCGGGCTCGGAACGTCCGAGCCTTTTAACATGCGCTCGATGGCCAGCAATCCCTGCCCGAACCGGCCGGCGAGGCCCGGGTTGAAGTTGGCGTTCCAGACGGCGAGGCAGTCATAGAGCCCGGGCTCTGCTTCGGCTGCATTCAATGCGATCAGGCCCCCCATCGAGTGCCCGAAAAGGATGACGGGAAGACCGGGATGACGTGAAACCGCATGGTTCCTGACGGCGGCAACATCCGCCAGAACCGCGCCGATCCCGTCATCGGGCGCAAATCTCCCCTGCAGGTGCGCAGCACTTCGCGTGGCGCCATGCCCGCGATGATCGTGCGTGTAGACCGCAAAGCCACGCGCCGCCATGGCCGCCGCGAAACTCTCGTACCGCCGAGCATGCTCTGCGAGACCATGGTTGATCAGAAGCACGCCGCGCGTCCCGCTGCTTGCAGCCATGTGGTAGAGCGCAAGATCCGCCCCGGACGGACTTGCGAGCCGACCCTCCTCGAATGCCACTGTCACCACCTCCCCAAGCCGTCCCAGACCGCCACTATCCCGCCCGGAAACGGGTTCTGTCAATATGAGGATCATCTAAAAAATTCGCCACCGTACATAAATCGTGCTTGCGTTATTCCTGTTTTAGTCCTCTATTGATCATGGTTTGTTCTGGAGGTTGAGATGACGTCAACATATATGGAAATGATGGTGATCGCTCTGAAGCGAGGGCTGCGCACCTTTCGTCCGGTGCTGGTATCCTGCGCCATCATCACGGCAAGTTGCGCTGCGTATGATGTGCATGCCGCGGAGTTGGCTGCTCCTCAAGCGGCCATCGGACGGAATACGCCCCATCTTGCCGACAGCGCATCTCCTATCGGGGTATCCGGGATCCTTCCCAGCGCGACGCCAGCTCTCCCCGTTGCAGCGGAGACCTCACCGCCAACATTTGTTCGGATACAGCCTGATCCCTCCGTCACGCAGAAGGGCGAGACACGTCAGTCGGCGCCCGGCAAAACCGGCTTCGTCCTCGGTCTCAGCTGGCTACCCGCCTTTTGCGAAACCAGAGCGAAGCGGCCTGAATGCGTTGGGCAAAGTACCGAGCGCGCGGACGGGACGCAACTGACACTCGCGGGGCTCTGGCCGGTCCGCAACAGCTTCTGCAAGGTCTCCGAGGCGCTACAGGCCGAGGATCGCAAGCGCGACTGGTTAGCCTTGCCGGCCGTACCACTGTCGGCGGATGTCGCGACCAAGCTTGCCGCTTCCATGCCGGGTACGGCCTCGGGCCTCGACCGTCATACATGGCTGCGCAGCGGCACCTGCCAGGTTCTCGATCCCGATGCGTATTTTTCCCTGCAGATCCGCTTGCTGGAGGCGGTCAACACGTCGGTTGTCGGCGCGCTGTTTCGAAGCCGGATTGGCAGCGACATCACCGAGGCCGAGGTTAAGGCGGCGTTCGATCAGAGTTTTGCGGCCGGAGCCGGGGATCGTATTCGTCTCCAGTGCCGGCAGGTCGGTGACCGTATGCTGGTCACGGGGCTGACGATCGGTCTCTCCGCGACGATGGAAGAGACGTCGGATCTTGGGGCCCTGATCCATGCGGCGGCGCCGACGCGTTCGCGCTGCAGTGGTGGCGTGGTGGATGCAGCCGGCCGGGTTCGTCCCGAACGTCAGGCCGTTGCTGGGCAAATGGCGCCCGGGGCGAGCGGGGCTGCCAAGCTGGTTGACGTTCGCTAGCGATGGCGCCCGGCGGCGGCCTCTGGCGCACGTCGGGCACGCGCTTCCGAAGGGCATGCGGGTGGAAATGACGGCGAGCGTCATTGCTCCCCCGGCGCAATTCGCCTACATAGCGGGCCAAATTCCAATTCCCGCGGAGCATTGATCGAGCATGGCGCGTCAATTTATCTATCACATGGCCGGGCTGAACAAAGCCTACGGCACCAAGAAGGTCCTGGAGAACGTCCATCTTTCGTTCTACCCGGACGCAAAGATCGGTATTCTCGGCCCGAACGGTGCTGGTAAGTCAACGGTCCTGCGCATCATGGCCGGCCTCGACAAGGAATATACGGGTGAGGCCTGGCTCGCCGAAGGCGCAACCCTCGGCTACCTGCCGCAGGAACCGCATCTGAATGCCGAGAAGGACGTGCTCGGCAACGTCATGGAAGGCGTGGCCCATAAGACGGCCGTGCTTGAGCGGTACAACGAGTTGATGATGAACTATTCCGACGAGACGGCCGACGAAGGTGCGCGTCTCCAGGACGTCATCGACAGCCAGAATCTCTGGGATCTCGACAGCCAGGTCGAAATGGCCATGGACGCCCTGCGCTGCCCCCCGGCGGATGCCGACGTCACTGCGCTATCGGGCGGTGAACGCCGCCGCGTGGCACTCTGCAAGCTGCTTCTGTCGCAGCCGGACCTTCTGCTTCTCGACGAACCGACCAACCATTTGGACGCCGAAACGATCGCCTGGCTCGAAAAGCACCTGCGGGAATATCCGGGTGCCGTCATGATGATCACCCACGATCGCTACTTCCTCGACAACGTCACGGGCTGGATCCTCGAGCTCGACCGCGGCCGCGGCATTCCGTACGAAGGCAACTACTCCGCCTACCTGCAGTCCAAGGCCAAGCGCCTTGCTCAGGAAGGTCGCGAGGACGTCGCCAAGCAGAAGGCGCTGTCGCGCGAACAGGAATGGATGGCGTCCAGCCCCCGTGCCCGTCAGGCCAAGTCGAAGGCGCGTATCCGGGCCTATGACGAGTTGGTGGAAGCAGCGGAAAACCGGAAGCCCGGCGAAGCGCAGATCGTTATCCCGGTCGGAGAGCGGCTGGGGACGGTGGTCATCGAGGCCGAGAACCTTTCGAAGAGCTATGGCGACCGCTTGCTGATCGACAACCTGACGTTCAAGCTTCCTCCGGGCGGCATCGTCGGCGTGATCGGGCCGAACGGCGCCGGCAAGACGACGCTGTTCCGCATGATCACGGGTCAGGAAACACCGGACAGCGGCTCGATCACTGTCGGTGAAACGGTCGATCTCGGCTATGTCGACCAGAGCCGCGACTCGCTCGGTGGCGACAAGACCGTCTGGGAAGAGATTTCCGGCGGAAACGACATCATCAAGCTCGGCAAGTACGACATGAACAGCCGCGCCTATTGCGGTGCGTTCAACTTCAAGGGCGGCGATCAGCAGCAGAAGGTGGGCTCGCTCTCGGGCGGTCAGCGTAACCGCGTGCACCTCGCCAAGATGCTGAAGGACGGCGGCAACGTCATCCTCCTCGACGAACCGACCAACGACCTCGATACGGAAACGCTCTCGGCCTTGGAAGAGGCTCTGGAAGCCTTCGCAGGCTGCGCCGTGATCATCAGCCACGATCGCATGTTCCTCGACCGGCTCGCCACACATATTCTCGCTTTCGAGGGCGACAGCCATGTGGAATGGTTCGAAGGCAACTTCGAAGACTACGAAAAGGACAAGGTCCGTCGTCTCGGCCCGGACTCCGTCAACCCGCGCCGCGTCACCTACAAGCGCCTGACGCGGTAAGTGCTGGCTCGGTCGGATCGCTTTGAGCGTGCCGTTTCTTCGGGAGCGGCACGCCGACAGTTGTCGAGTGTGTCGATTGCACGCGAGATAAGGCGTGACTCAGGCCAGACGTCATGTGCCTCTGGGTAAAGCTCATGCGTTGGATGTGAAGCACGGTGGTGACCTCGTAGGCGTATCGTTTGCATTGCGAGTGTTATTCGGCCTGTACCGCACGAATCTTCGATTGGAAACGATTTCAGGATAAACTTGCGCCAGTTGTAGAGTGTCGCGGCGTCCCTGAGCGCGTTATATATGACGCAGCAGCACTTTAGGGCGTGGGCCTCAAGCTCTGAATGTGGGTCGAAACTTGTCTTGCCAGTGCATCCGGGTGGGAAATCGCTGTGTCCAAGGTCAGATCGGGTGGCACGTCCCATGGCTCGTAGCGATGTGTCACGATCCGATCCCATGATGGTTTGACCAGGCCGATGACATCGCTTTGACGGGTTTCAGCGCGCCTCCGGTGTTCGTCGAGATCGCTGCAGATCAGGGCTACGTCGAGTGCCATTGTGCCTGTCTCTGCCGCAACGGACCGCCATGCCTTTCTGGATGCTTCGACCGGATTGACGCAATCGGCGACGACAATGTGGCCAAGACGAAGGTTGTCGGCGGCAATAGCTTGGGCGACGACATATCCGAGCGGACTATCTTCCTTATGACGGTGGTCGGAGTGGAGAGCATGCTCGATCGTGTCGATGCGGAGATGGACGGCGTGCAAATGGCGGCAAACGCGGGTTGCGATCGTCGTCTTTCCGATTCCTGGCAAACCTGAGAAAACGATAAGCATCGACACACCACGTGCTTTGGAGCCGGTTGGACAACGTTAGTATCCTACGTTTCATGACCGTCCTGTCCATGACGGATATCGTCAAGCCCGTCTTTCCGCTTGCAGGCCTCCCATTTATCACATAAACATATCTTTATGTGTTGATGGGAAGAGCATGATAAACGAGACTGGATTGCGGCTGGATGAGGTGGTGGATGTGCTGAAGGCGGCGGGGGAGCCGACGCGCCTGCGATTGCTCGCTCTTCTGGCTGCCGGAGATCTGACGGTGACGGATCTGACCGAGATTCTCGGGCAGTCGCAGCCACGGATTTCCCGTCATCTCAAGCTCCTCACGGAAGCCGCCCTGATCGACCGCTATCAGGAAGGGGCCTGGGCGTATTTTCGCCTGAGGGGGCAGGGACAGAGTGTCGCGTTGGTCCGGCAGATCCTCGGCGCGGCGGATGGCGACGATGCCGTTCTCGCCCGCGATAGCGAGCGGCTGACCGCGCTGAAGCAGGCCCGGTCCGATCGTGCGCAGGCCTATTTCAGCCGCAACGCTGCGGAGTGGGACGCCATGCGGCGGTTTCATGTGAGCGAAGCGGAGGTCGAGGCAGCGCTGGTTGCCGCCGTCGGGCCGGAGCCGGTCGAGAGCCTGCTCGATCTCGGGACAGGCACCGGACGTATCCTGCAGCTCTTTCAGGGTCTCTACCAGACCGCCACGGGCGTGGATGCAAGCCGGGACATGCTGGCGGTTGCACGCGCCAACCTCGACCGCACCGGGGTCTCCACGGCCTCCGTGCGCCACGGCGATATCTTCAACCTGCCGCTCGATGGCCGTCAGTTCGATCTGGTGACGATCCATCAGGTCCTCCATTTTCTCGAAGCGCCGGAAGCGGCGATCGAGGAGGCGGCGCGCCTGCTGGCGCCCGGTGGACGTCTGGCGATCGTCGATCTCGCGCCGCACGCGCTCGAGCATCTGCGGCAGGACCACGCCCATTTCCGCCTTGGGTTTTCCCACCAGATCATGGGGGAGTGGCTGGAGACATCCGGTCTTGCCGTCCAGCGCGTCATCGATCTCTCGCCGAAGGCGGCGCAGGATACGCCGCTCACCGTGACCATCTGGATCGCCGGCAAGCCCGCCGATTCCTCTGCCGACCAGACCCGACGTCTTGCTTCAGGAGCCCGCTGAATGTCCACCCGCACGCTTTATCCGGCCGAGCGCGGCGATCTGCGCCTCTCCTTCGAGTATTTTCCGCCGAAATCCGAGGAAATGGACGCGCAACTGACGCGGACGGCCGCGACCCTGAACGCGTATGCCCCGGAATTCGTCAGCGTCACCTATGGGGCGGGCGGCTCCACCAAGGCACGCTCGCTCACCACGGTTCGCCGCCTGATCGACGACTGTTCCATTCCGGGCACGGCGGCGCACCTCACCTGCGTCGGTGCGACGCGGGCCGAAGTCGATGCCGTCGTCGAGGAGTTCGCGGCGGCCGGTGTCCGGCATTTCGTGGCACTGCGCGGCGATCCGCAGGGCGGCATTGGTGCGCAGTACCAGCCCTTTCCGGATGGCTATGAGAATGCCGCGGCGCTCGTAGCTGCGCTTTCCCGCAGCGGCCGGTTCCAGATTTCGGTTTCCGCCTATCCCGAGAAGCATCCGGAAAGTTCGGATGTCGATGCCGATATCGATATGCTCAAGCGGAAGGTCGACAATGGCGCGACACGGGCCTTGACCCAGTTCTTCTTCGACAACAATGACTTCGAGCGCTATCTGGAGCGTGTTCGCAAGGCCGGCATCTCGATACCCGTCGTTCCCGGCATCCTGCCGATCAATCAGTTCGGGCAGGTTTCGAAGTTTGCGGGTCTCTGTGGCGCGCGTATTCCCGAAGCCTTGTCGGCCCGGCTTGCTCATCTCGACGAGTCTCCGGAAGAGCGTTTCAAGGAGGCGACGCATATTGCGGCCGAGCAGATCGTGGATCTCGCGCGCCGCGGTGTTCGGGATTTTCATCTCTACACGATGAACCGCTCGCCGCTGATCACGGCCGTCTGCGATCTTGTGGGTTTCAAGCGTACGGATGAGGCAGTTGTCGAGGGTGCCGCTGCCTGAAATTGAGCCCGGACGTACAAAAGCCCTCGAAGGTTCATTTCGAGGGCTTTTGCATGCCAGATCAGGGAGACGATATCCTCCCGTCCCACGCTGAGAGTTTCCCGTCGGCCTCCATCCTCAAGGCCACCGGGATTTTCATCTCCTCCTAGATGAAGAGCATCATCGCAACGAATGCGAACGAGGCACCTATCATGAGAACATTCACGGACCGTGCGATTCCCATTCAACCCTCCAAGCGTTAACGCGTGAAACATAGGTTGAAAATGTCACACCTCCAAGGAAATCTTGTGCTGCACTGCGGTGCCTTGGGAAGCGGAAAGGTGCGCAAAAAGTCTAGGTCCTTGCGTTTGCTGATCTAATCCGCATTAACGGATTGTTCTCAGCTGTTAACAACTTCCTGCGCCAGGGCGATGATCGTTAACGCCTGCGGCCGAAATGCGACAGATCGGATGGCGATGTCCCGTGTCGCGTGATGTCTATGGCGTCCTGCTGCGGGCCAGCAGGCGCCCATCCAGCACGATCAGGCCGGCTGCAATCAGCGTCATGCCGCCGATGTCTGTGGCGTCGAGACGCTCGCCGAGGAACACGAGCCCGAAGAGGAGGGCGCTCGGCGGCACCAGCAGGGTGACGAGCGAGGTATTCGTCGCGCCGGCCCGCGCCATGATCCGGAAGAACAGGATATAGCCGTAGGCGGTGGAGACGAGCGCCAGCGCGAGGATGGCGAGGATCGTCGTCAGCGGCGGCATCGCCAGCGTCCAAGGATGATCCGCCAGCAGCGAGACGGGCAGCATGATCAGGCTCGAGGCGGTCAACTGGCCGGCGGCGGTGACCGGAGGCGCGAGCGAACGGAAGCGGCGGCCATAAATGCCCGCAAGGCCATAGCTGACAGCGGCGCCGAGCGGCAGGAGCAAAGCCCAGAGCGGGATGCCAGCGGAGGTTGCGCCGAGATGGCCGAGAGCGCTCGGGCCGATGAGGAAGACCGTGCCGGCAAGGCCGAGTGCGGTGCCACCCAGTTTCCGCGGGCTCAGCTTCTCGTCGTCGGTCAGTGCGTGGGCAATCAGCACGGTCCAGATCGGCGTCGTCGCATTGAGGATGGAGGCGAGGCCGGCACCGATCTGCGTCTGCCCAAGGAAGATTAGGCTGTGCGGGATCGCATTGTTGATGAGCCCGAGGACGAGGAACGCACGCCACCGTGCGACGAGCTGGGCGTAGATGTCGAACCGGCCGCGAATGAAAAGATGGAGTGCTATCGCGGCAATGGAGACGCGCAGGAACACCAGCGTGAAGGCGGGAACGTGCTGAACGGCGATGCGGCCGAAGAAGAACGAGGCGCCCCAGATGAGCCCGAGCAGCGCCAAAAGGCCCCACGTAAGCGGCGTCATCCGCGTTTCCACCGGTGTCATTGCGATCGACATGCTGCGTCCCTCTTCCTAGCCTGAATGTCCGCTCCAATATTTGTACGGCGGGACATGATGCTCCGGGCTGTAGCGTTTTGCATGTGCGTCCTCCACCCGTTTCTTGCGGTGCTCGGCAGGAAGGGCAGGAGCATCGGGCCGCCGATGTCCCGATGGGTTGACCTTGCCGGCTTGATGTCGATCATGACGGCATGTTCGCATCCGTTGCCGTATACCGGTGGCGCGCTGAGTCGATGCGCATGGACCGAGGGAGACGACGCTGCAGCCATTATCCGCCGCACACACGGCCGCAGAGGCGGCCGGTCATGGACAGGATCTTGTCTCGATCGCGCTGGTCATCGCGGTAGCCGCCCTCATGGGTCTGGGCTTTTTGCGACTGCGCCAGCCGCCGCTCGTCGGGTTCATCCTGGCCGGCGTCGCGCTGGGGCCGACAGGTCTCGGGTTCATCGCCGATAGCGCCAATGTGACGCTGCTGGCGGAGATGGGGGTGATCGTGCTCCTGTTCTTCATCGGCATGGAGCTCTCCATCCGCGCCTTCATCCTCAGTCTCCGGCAGGCCTTGCTGGTTGCAGGCGGGCAGATCGGTGTTTCCGTCGGGGTGGCCCTGCTGGTCTCGGCGATATCCGGCACGCCGTTTGCCGAAGGGCTCATTCTCGGTTTCGTGGTTGCGCTTTCGTCCACCGTCGTTGCGATGAAGATGCTCGACGATCGCGGGGAGCTGCGCAGCGAGACCGGCCGCATCGCCGTCGGCGTGCTGATCGCGCAGGATATTGCCGTCGTGCCAATGCTGATCCTCGTCACCAGCCTCGGCGGTGCGGATAGCGGTGAGATCGGGGTGCTGCAGATCGCGGTCAAGATGCTGCTTGCGATCGGGCTGCTTGGCGGTTTGCTTTGGTGGCTCGGGCGACGGGGTAAGCTGCGGCTGCCGTTCAGCGCGGCTATCGAGGACAAGGTGGAGATCCTGGCGTTGGGCGCGCTTGCCGTATGTTTTTCCGCCGCTGCTCTGTCGGGCGTTGCGGGCATGTCGCCGGCCTATGGCGCCTTTCTCGCCGGTATCGTTATCGGCAATTCGACGCTGCGGTCGCGGGTCATTCCGGTCATTGAGCCGATCCAGAGCGTGCTTCTCGTCGCCTTCTTCCTGTCGATCGGGCTTCTGATCGACCTGACCTTCATGGCCGAGCATCTGTTTCTGGTGCTCTCGCTGGCCATCGTGGTCATCGCGGCCAAGACGGTGCTGAACATCGCGCTGTTGCGCCGCACCGGTTCGCCGCCGCAGGTGGCGCTGGTAGCCGGGCTTTCCATGGCGCAGATCGGCGAATTCTCGTTCGTGCTGGCCGCCGCAGGGCTGTCGGCCGGGGCGCTCGATCTCGATGCCTATCGCATCGCCATCGCCGTTACGGCCCTGTCTCTGCTCGTGTCGCCGCTCTGGGTATCGATCATGCATCGGCTGGACGGGCTGGCCGCCGAACACCGCGAGAGCTACCGCCATGCCTTTGCGATCGCCTATGCCCGGGAGCTTGCCGAGGTGTCGCGCGGCGGGGCGGCGCTGTTGGGGATCGGGCGGGCACTTCGCGTCCGCTATCGCGCGTTGCGGCTTGCCCGGCAGCATCGGCGTGATCGAGCTGACGGGGAGTGATCGCATAACGCGAAACGCCGCGGTCGTTTCCAACACGCGGCGTTTCGGAGCCTCAGGATTGCAAGGGCTTACGGCAGGGCGTCGAGAACGGCCTGCGTCGCCCAGCCATCTGCGGGGATGCCGAGGCGCAGCTGTTCGCGCTGCAGCGCGGCGCGGGTGCCGGAGCCGAGAATGCCGTCGATCTTGCCGACGTCATGGCCGATGGCGTCGAGCTTGGTCTGCAGCACCTTCATCTGCTCGTCGTTCAGGCCCTGGTCCGGGTTGCGTGCCTCATAGGGCGGCGCGCCGGCGAGGCGGGTGGCGAAGTAGGCGGCGGAGGTCGTGTAGATGAACGACTGGTTCCATTCGAGATAGATGTTGAAGTTCGGATAGGTCATGAACGCCACGCCCTTGCGGCCCTGCGGAATGACCACCGAGGCGGCGAGATCGCCGAACTGCGTGTTGCCGTCGCGCGGTTTTATGCCGAGTGCGAACCACTGTCCCGTGGTCATGCCCGGCTGCAGGCCCGTTTTCTCCCAGGGCAGATTCTCAGGCAGGGTGACTTCCTGGATCCATGGCTGTCCGGCGGTGTAGCCGAGGCTCTTGATGAACTTTGCCGCCGTCAGGATGGCGTCGGCCGAGCTTTCCTTCAGATTGACGTGGCCGTCGCCATCGCCATCGACGCCCTGCGCGATGATGTCTTCCGGCAGCATCTGGACCTGGCCGATCTCGCCGGCCCAGGCACCCGTCGTCGTCGCCGGATCGAGGTCGCCATGCTGAACCATCTCGATGGCGGCGATCAGCTGCGGGCGGAACATTTCCGGTCGGCGGCAGTCATGGGCGAGCGTGACCAGTGCGTTGCGGGTGTTGAAGTTGCCCTGCACGGCGCCGAAGTCGGTTTCCATCGCCCAGAAGGCGGTGATGACAGGGGCGGGCACGCCATATTCCTGCTCGGCGCGGGCAAAGACGCTGGCATATTCCTTCATCTTCTTCGCGCCGATATCGAGCCGCGCCTTGCTGACGGTGCGGTTGGAGAATTCCGCGAAGGTCTGCTTGAAGACGCCCTGCGCCCGGTCGCGGCCAAGCACTTTCTCATCGATGACGGCGCCGGCCAGCGCGCGATCGACCACGTCGGCCGGAATGCCCTTGGCGACGGCTTCCGTCTTCACACCGCTGAGGAAGGCTGCCAGATCGCCGCCGCAGGGTGCTGCTGGTGCCGCAGCGGCCGGAGCCGCGACCGGCGGTGTCGCGGTCTGTGCCGATGCCGTTCCCGAAACGGCAGCCGACGTCATGAGCGCTAGCAAACTGGCGGTGACGAGGCGGGACGAGAGCGGGCGTGTGCTAGGCATAGGTGGGTCCTTCAAGACGGTTCGGGCAAGATGACGGCAAACAGAGGGCCGCCGGTCGCAGGACCGGCGGCGTCAGGCCGATTTCACACGGCAATAGGGCGGAATGAAGAGCGGCGGCCAACGAAAAGCAGCAGGCGCAGGGCCGTCAGTTTCCGGCCACCTGCTTCGGCTCGGAAACGGCCTTCACCCACTTGCGCCAGTTCTTCTCGGAACCTGCGAAGACGTTGATGTCGGTGTTTCCGGAAATGCCGGGGATCTGGCCGGTGCTGGTGTACTGCCAGAAGGCCCAGCGGCGGTCCTTGTAGATTTCGACCGGATGCTTGGCGACGGAGCGCACCCAGAAGTGATGCTCGTTAAACTGCCCGACGAGATTGTCGCGGTGGAAATCGACGGAGGTATAGATGATCGGGCGCTTGCCGTAATAGGCCTCGAGCCGGTCCATGAAGCGCTTCATCTCGCTCTGGACGGTCAGCGGCGAGGGGCGGTAGCGGCAGGTCTTGGATTCGCCGTTCCACTCCACGTCCAGCACCGGCGGCAGGTGAACGGCGCTTCTGGGAACGTTGCGGATGAACCAGTCGGCCTGCTCGTCGGCTGTCGAGCAGAAGTAATAGAAATGATAGGGCGCGTAGGCGATGCCGGCCGCGCGGGCCTTCGGCCAGTATTCCGAGAAACGCGTATCGACCACGTCCTTGCCCTCGGTCGCCTTGATGAAGGCGAAGGACACGCCGGACTGCTTGACGGCTGCCCAGTCGATATCGCCCTGCCACTTGGACACGTCGATGCCGTGAATGCTGTGGTGCTGGGGCGTGCGATCACCGAAATCCTGCGGGTCCTTATCGTGGAAACGCGGCGGTATGGATGCCGTCTGTACGAGGTCGTAATCGGTGGACGTGCACGCAGACAGGAGCGTGACAAGCGGCAGAAGAGCGAGGAGCAGCCGGCGCATGGAGTTCCCGTTCGTTGATGATGGAACGTTGTGCCTCACCCGTGGCTGCCCATTCGTGCTGACCCCCCGGAGACCTTGAACCCCATTTTCATCATATCAACGTAAAAATTGGGTTAGTTTCAAGCCCTGATCGTAGCATAGCGTTCGTGGCTTGTGTCAGACGGCCCATTCGGACGGCTCGTTCCGGCGAGATTTCCGGCCTTCAGCTGCGTTTTGCACCGGTCCCGGCGGTTGGGAGAAATGTCATGTGCGCCGGCAGGTGATGAGCCAGGCATAGCCCCGGCCGATGGATCGGGTCGCGGTGACCATGCCGCGGGCATGAGCCTTCGCTGCGACGACCGACATTAGATGCGCCCGAGGCGTGACGTGGAAGCGGGTGAGCCAGGCCGTGAGGATGCGGCGGGCGATCGGCGGCAGGCCTTCCTGCTGGCCGAAATCCGCGATGTGCAGGGCGCCGCCCGGTGCGAGCGCGTCGAGCGCGGTCTCCACGGCCTTCTCCCAGTCGGGAATCATCGACAGGGCGTAGGAGATGACGACGTGGTCGAAACCCTCGACACCGAAGGCGCGTGCGTCGAAATCCGTGGCATCGGCCGTCTTCAAGGTCGCGTTTCTGCCGGCGAGCGCCTTCTCGGCGGATATGAGCATTTCCGTCGAAATATCGAGGCCATAAAGCTTTGCACGGGGGTAGCGTCTGGCAATCAGCGCCAGATTTCGCCCGGTGCCACACCCCACTTCCAATACGCTGGCACCGCTTGCCGCGCCCAGCTCTTCTATGAGCGTATCCCGCCCGAAGAGGTAGTATTTGCGCGTGGCATCGTAGATGTGACGCTGTGTCCGGTACATCCGGTCCATGCGACCGGCATGGGCGCTGTCGGAAACCATGGCGTCGCGCATGCGGCTCACGCCTGCCTGCGGTAGATGTGGAAGCCGCCGTAGATTGCCGAGCGGTCCTTGACGTTCAGGGCGCCAGACCTCGTGCGGTCGTAGTGCCAGTGTGAAAGCAGGCTTTCCGACACGCGGCCCTCGAGGATGCTGCGTTCGGCCGCGGTGCGGAAGATGACGACGGCGCCCGGAGCGGCGGTGCGGGTGATTTCGGTCCAGAGGTCGTTGAGCTGCTGGTCCGTCATCCAGTCCTGTGCATCGAGAAGGACATAGCGATCCACCGTGCCCGGCTGCTTGCGCGCGAGGAGGTCGGTAAAGCTTTCGTGATGGACGTGCACCCGCTCCGCATTGTCGCGAATCGCCTCGTAGGCTTCCGGCTGGAGATGGAGCGGCAGCATGCCTTCGTGCGGCAAGGGGTAGCGGCGGCCGAAGGCCTGCCAGGCGAAGTAGTTGTGTCGAAGCGGGAAATGGCAGACGAGCTTTTCCAGCCGGTGGCGAAGCACCGGCGCCAACGTCTTCTCGGTGCTGAGGCTTGCCAGCTCGTCGAACTGCTGCGGCGGGATGCCGAGGCCGAAGAGGGAACTCTTGCGGCCCGTCAGCCAGCGGATCACAGGACGCTCGAACAGAGGCGCAAGGCGCTCGTCGAAGAACTGGCGTTGCTCGCGCAGGGAGCGGGTGGCGACAAGTTCGGAAGGATCGACGCCATGGGCGCGGGCCAGCATGTGGCTGAGCCAGATGAAGCGCCCGAGCAGGCCGGTGCGATAGAGATTGGCGCCGAAGACGGAGATGCGCCGGCGACCGTTCAGCTTGCGGCCTTCCCAGTAGCTGCGCGTGGACGCATCGAGATGCGGCGCGATGAACCGGTCGTAGGCGGCGACGTTGGACGTCAGCTGTTCGCGGGCGAGGAAGCGGACGAGGTCGCTATGCGCGGGAAGATGGCGGAAGGCGGCAAGCTTCAGCCGGTTCAGCGCCACATGATGCCTGTTCAGATCCACGACATCGATGCGCTCCGGCGTGGCGGAGAGATAGGCGAGCATATTGCAGCCGCCGGAGCCGATGGTAACGATGTGGTGCTCCGGGCGGATCTGCATCGCCTCCATGTCCACGGCGGGATCTTCCCAGATCTGGGGATAGACGAGGCCGGAGAAGAGAAGACCGAAGAGACGCTCCGACAGTCCGGACGCCGTCAGTGGCTGGTGCTGGATCAGCGCCTTGCGAAGCTTCTGGTTCTTGCGCCCGCTGGGCGCATCCGCAACGCGCGGGGAGGAGACGAGATCGATGGGCGCCAGATCGGTCATGGTTAACAGCCGTTCGTTGAAGATGCGACGCTTCTAGGATGCTTGCGCAACACTTTCGTGACGCGGGCTGTGGACCTCCGGTGCAACGCCCGGATCGTTTACCAAACCTTCAGAGTCCGCTTGGCAGGCCGCTGCAGATCAACCAAAAGTATAGCTTGGCGACGTCTGCCGGTCGTCTAAACGGCCGCGGAGGGCGTGGCGCCCGCGAAGCAGGTGATTCCTTTTGGAAAGAACATGATGTTGACGTGGCTGCAGAAGAGGCGATGCGAGCGAAAGAGCGTGACGGATACGAACGGCGACCGCGACACGGCGTCACCGATCGCACCGATCCTGCACATCGATCATCTCACCGGCATTTCCAACCGTTTCGCGCTCGAACACGACCTGACGGCGGTGTTGAGCCGTCCGCAGGGTCAAGGGCGAGGTGCGCTGCTGTTGATTGATCTCGACCGGTTCAAATTCATCAACGACGCGATGGACCATTCTGCCGGCGATGAAGTGTTGATCCGCATCGCCAAGCGTCTCTCCAATGTGCTGACCGGGGTTGGAACGATCTACCGGCTGGGCGCAGACGAATTCGCGGTCCACGTTGCCGGATCTCCGTCCCGTGGCAAGATCGAGGATATCTGCGCGACGATCAAAACCGTTCTGGGTACGCCCTTTGAGCTCACGGCCGGCGAGGTCTGGATCGTGGGGAGCATCGGCATCGCCGTGCCGGCGCCCGAGGACGTGTCCATGTCGGCGCTGTTGCGTCGCGCGGATCTCGCCGTGATGAAGGCAAAACAGATCGCCGGCAACAGCCATGTCTTCTACGAGACTGGCATGTCGGCCGAGGCATCGGCCCGCTCGGAGCTGGAATACGATCTTTCGCGGGCGCTCGACCGGAACGAGTTCTTCCTCGAATACCAGCCGATCGTCTGCTCGGAAACGCGCATGATCAAGGCTTTCGAAGCGCTGATCCGGTGGCGGCATCCGCAGAAGGGCGTGATCGCACCCGACCAGTTCATCTCCATCGCCGAGGCGACGGGCCTCATCCTGCCGATCGGGAATTGGGTCATTCGCACGGCCTGCGAGGAGGCCATGCGCTGGCCGTCGCCGATCGGCGTTGCCGTCAATGTGGCGGGCGATCAGTTCCGCGATCCGACCTTCCTGCCCTATGTCCGGGATTGCTTGCGCCAGTCGGGTCTCGCGCCCGAGCGCCTGACGGTCGAAGTGACCGAATCGATCTTCTCGGTCGATCCTTCCATCATCTCCGACAGCCTGACGGAACTCCGGGCGGAGGGCGTGAAGATCGCGCTCGACGACTTCGGTATCGGCTTTTCCTCGATCAACAATCTGCGCCGGTTCCCTCTCGATCACCTGAAGATCGACCGGTCCTTCACCGCGGCCATGCTGGGCAGCAAGCGGGATGCGGAGCTTGTCGATATCATTCTGAAGCTCGGCTCCACCTTCGATGTGTCCACGACGGTCGAGGGCGTGGAAACGGAACCGCAGCTGGAATATGCGCGCTCGCGTGGCGCCAATGCCATACAGGGCTTCCTCATCTCGCGCCCCGTGGCGGCGGGCGACGTTTCGGCCATTCTGGACCGTAACCGCGTGCACCACGCGAAAGCCTGAGCCAAGCGACAATCGGTCCTGCGGGTTGCGCTCCCCCCGTCGAAACGGCCATAGTGGTAACGGCGTCGGCTTGGGCGCGGCGTCCTGCCGCCGCCCGGCTTCCGCTCGCGCACGTTATCGCTTCTGTCCTGCAGAACGTGACGTCGTGGCAGCTTCATCTGCTGCATGGCCTGTCGTCCTGCCGCTTCGGCCGGCTGCTGGCATGCAGTCATGCGGAACCGGATCATGCGTAGACGCACGTTTCTCATGTCGATGGCCGGCGGGCTTTTCACGCTCGTTGCCGGTGTCGGCACCTGGCTGACGGTCGCTCCCCCCGACCTCCTGAAGCTCGGCGACAGCTATGCGGCAAAGATGGTCTGTTCCAGCCTGTTCGTTGCCGGACGCAATGCGTCGGAGGTTCTCGCCGACGACGTGCAGGCGCCGGGCCATCCCTTGCTGCGCTTCATTCGCGTGTCCGTGGACGAGCAGCGCAAGACCGTGACGGCGCGAATGTTCGGCTTTGCCGCACCCGGGCACGCGATCTTTCGCGACGGCCTCGGCTGCTCCAACGTGACCGACGGGGCCTTTGCGGCCTTCCCCGGCAACCGGTCGCTGCGCCGTCGCAGCGTGGAGCCCGACACGACGCAGCCCTGGCCGGATGGTGGCGCGCTGGTGGCGGATGCCGGCGTTCAGGCGCTGATCGAGGACGACCAGCGGGCAGGGCCCGGGCTGCGCGGGCTTGTCGTCATCCGCGGCGGGCGGATCATCGCCGAACGCTACGGACGCGGCTTCTATGCCTCCACCCCGCTTCTCGGTTGGTCCATGACGAAGACGGTGACGGCGGCGCTCATCGGCTTGCGCGTCCGGGACGGGCAGATGGCGCTCGACAAGGCCGATCTCCTGCCGCAATGGCGCAACGACGAGCGCAGCCGGATCACGCTGTCGGACCTGCTCGGCATGCAGAGCGGCCTCGGTTTCAACGAGAGCTATGGCAGCGTGACGGATGCCACCCGGATGCTTTTCCTCGAAAACGACATGGCGGCCTATGCCGCGTCGAAGACGCTCGACACGGCACCGGGCACGCAGTTCTCCTATTCCAGCGGCACGTCCGTCATCCTCTCGCGCCTTTGGATGAATTCGTTTGCCAGCCCCCGCGAGGCGCTGACGTTCCCACGCGCGTCCTTGTTCCGGCCGCTCGGCATGAGCAGCGCGATCCTCGAGCCGGATGCGCATGGCACCTTCGTCGGTTCGTCCTACATGTATGCGACGGCGCGGGACTGGGGGCGGTTCGCGCTCTTTCTGCTGCAGGATGGCGTCTGGAATAACGAACCGATCCTGCCGCCGGACTATGTCCGCCTGATGCGCACGGCGACCTCAGCCTCCAACGGCCGGTTCGGCTCCGGGCAGGTGTGGATGAAAACGGGGCCGGAGGCTCAAGGCTTTCCGAGCGACGCCTACTGGATGCGGGGGCATGACGGGCAGTCGATCCTGCTTGTGCCCTCGATGAAGCTTGCCGTGGTCAGGCTGGGCCTGACGCCGCGCCTGATGGGCTATGACGACAGCGCGCTCCATCGCGACATCATCGCCGCGCTGGCAAAGCCGCAACCTTGAGAGGGGCTGTGGCGTTCGGCGTTGACATGCAGGGAGTAAAGGGAGTGCCGAAAGGATCAAGCGGCTGAGCCTGAGATCCGGTGCGATGCTCAGGGGGACGGAAGCGTGAGCCAGCCGTCAACCGCAGGTCGGCCTTCCGGGACGTGCGATCAGCGCATGCCGAGGGTGTCGAGCAGGCCCTTGCGCTTGGCGTGGTAGTAATAGCCGCTGGCATAGAGCTTGACGGCATTGTCATTCTGGTTTTCAGCCACGACCCAAGCGCCGCGCAGATACTGCGTCGCGTACTTCAGGTTGGTTTCCGCATCGAACAGGCCTTCCGGCGGGCCGTCATAGCCAAGGCCCTTGGCCGTGTTGTAGCGGATCTGCATGAGGCCGTAATTGCCGTTGTGATAGGCGCGGGGATTGTAGGTGCTCTCGCGGCGGACGACGCGATGGACCAGATCTTCCGGGACGCCGTTCAGCTTGGCATAATGGGTGATGAGCTTGTCGAGTTCGGGACGCGAGCTCGTCGGCTTTTCGCGGCCGAGGAGGACGCTGGCTGCCGATTCCATCTTGGAATAGGCGACGGAAATCAGCTGCGGCTTGGCGGCGGGAACGATCATGCGCTTGGCGACGAGCGTTTCCAAGCCGACCGGTTCGCCCGTGTCGAAGTCCGAATCCATGGCGCCGGCGCTGGCGATGGTCGGCTGTACCGGCACTTTGCGCACGGTGATCATCGCGTTTGCGGTTTCCGGCAGGGCGTCGGTCGCGGTGCGGGCGAGAAGCGGATTGGTAGCTGTCGTCGCTTTGGCCGGAGCCAGCGATGCGACCTCGGTATTGGCCAGTGCCGTCATGGCGGACGGTGTGGCCGGCGCAGTCTTTGCGGCCTCTGCCGAAGCGGTGGCCACCGCTGCATTGGTCGTTGCCGCGGCAATGCCGGGTGCGGTCGCAGAGGGCGTTGCCGAAGCGTTGGCCGTCTGGGCGGCGAGGGCGGCTGCGGCCGTTGTGGCTGCGCCATCCGGCGTCGGAAGAGCGTAAGCCGTCATTTCCGTTCCGGGCTTGGCAAGCGGCGTGACCGACTGCGCTGCCATCAACTGCTCCATCGGGGTGCGCTCGACGCTCGAGCAGCCGGCCATCAAGGTCGCCGAGATCAATGCACATGCCGTAAGAGATTGTTTATGAACGGAAAGACGTGAAACTGCCATGCTGTCGCTTTCGTGCTTTGTGGCCCCGTAGCCTTACCAGTGCTGCAGCCAAAAGCCGCCATGTCGTGCCCGTCATTAACCTATATGAAGGCCGGTCGCAAGCGAGGGCGGGACATGGGCCTTGTCGGCGCACGTTTCCACAGGTGCGAAAGCCCGGAAATGCGGGCGCCGGAGCTTCTGTTTTTCCAAGCCCCGGCGCCGTGTCCTGCCGTCCATCAGCACCCGGGAGCATGGCGGCGGATCACAAAACCAGCCGCCATGCTCCCGGATTTCGTGTCGTCAGTGTGCCGGCTTCCAGCTCTGGCCGATCGCATCCATCACCTCGCCGAACCATGGCGTGGCCGTGTTGAAATGCTTGCCGCCGCGGATGCGGGGGAATTCGATGGTGCGCAGCTTGCCGCCTTGATCCTCGTCATGGCCGGTGACGCCCGAGACCTTGTCGAGGGCGCTCTGGACCGCGAGATCGACCATGCCCTGGATGAGGCGGAGGTCGTCGATATTGGCCGGGGCCGAGCGTGCGTAATAGCCCGACTTCTGCACCATGGCACGCTGGGCACCGAGAAGGTCCGCGAACTGCTTGGAGAACCAGTTGCCGACATTGATGGTGTCGAGCTTGACGTGGCCGAAGGCGTCGCGCTTGACCGTTTCGCCAGCCGCTTCGCGCTCGGCAACGATCGCATCCATGCAGGCGCCTTCGCTCACGAAGAGGGTGACATAGCCGGTCTTTGCCATGACGGCGCGCAGGCGCTCGGCTTCCGCCTGCAGATCGAAGGCTGTTTCCGGGAGATAGAGCCCGTCGATGGTCTTCAGCGCCTTGTTCATCATGAAGCCATCGACGAACTCGGTCTTCTCGACCGTCTGCATGTAGGAACGTGCCGTGGCGGCGGTCAGCCAGCCGCAGTGGCGGCCCATGACTTCGTGAACGATCAGCGTCTTGGGAGCCGCGCTCTGTTCGTTGCTGACATTGTCGAAGAACTTCGCGCCATATTCGGCAGCCGTCCAGGCGCCGAGCGACTGGCGGATCGGCACGACGTCGTTGTCGACGGTCTTGGGCAGGCCGACGACGGTGAGGTCGTAGCCGTTGGCACCGAGATAGGCGGCAAGGTCGGCGGCCGTCGTGTTGGTATCGTCGCCGCCGATCGTGTGGAGGATCGTCACGCCGTCGGAGGCGAGGCGCTCGGCTGCGACGCGCAGCGGGTTTTCACCTTCCTTGACGAGGCCGCGCTTGACGCAGTCGGCGGCATTGGTGAGCTTGACGCGGCTGTTGCCGATGGGCGATCCGCCATAGCGATGCAGAAGGCCAGCCTTTTCGCGCATCTGCGGCGTGATTTCGATCCGGTCGGCCAGAAGCAGGCCGTGATAGCCGGAGCGGTAGGCCATGAGTTCGATATCGGGGGCGATATCCGTATAACGCTCGATCAATCCGCCTACGGCAGACGACAGGCACGGGGCAAGACCGCCCGCCGTGAGCATTGCGACTTTCTGCTTGGCCATGATTCCTCCTCGGGATATTGCCATTCATCGGGTTCCGCACCTGTCCTAGCCCAGATCCCCCGTAAGTAAAATGACATGAGCCGCACGGCTGCCGAGCGTGGAGCGCAAATTGCAGCATGAAAATAGTGAGGGCCATCACAAAAGTGTCATTCGAGGCCTTGCTCGTCTTGCAATCGCCGGCGACATCTGATCAGACTTCGGCTCCTTGCGGGACCGTGACCGGAGATGTCTGCGGTGCTGATGCAACAAATCGCACGTGCGACGCTCTAGTCCTGACGTTACCGCCGGACGAAACGGGCCTGAAAACAGGCCGGACAAACGGGAAAGATAATCCTCATGTCGATCTGGGATCGCCTCATCGGAATCGTGACATCGACCGGCAATGCGCTGTCGGGTCTCGTCGAAGCGATCCGGACGCTGTTCGAGGGCGACCCGGAGACACGCCGCAAGGTCGCCTTTTCCGTTGCCATGATCGCGCTGTCGGCCAAGATGGCGAAGGCGGATGGCGTGGTGACGGAGGCCGAGGTTTCCGCCTTCCGCCAGATCTTCAAGTTCCCGGAAGACCAGGCACAGAACGTGGCCCGGCTCTACAATCTCGCCCGCCAGGACGTGGCCGGATACGAGGCCTATGCCGAGAAGCTGTCGGGGCTCTGCGTTTCCGGCGAAGCCAATTGCCCGGTGCTTGAGGATATCATCGACGGACTGTTCCACATCGCCAAGTCCGACGGCGCGCTGCACGAGAAGGAGCTCACCTTCCTGCGCCGCGTCGCCGAGATCTTCGGCATGGACGATATGAAATTCGAGGCGATCCTCTCGCGGCACGCCTATCTTGAGGGTGTCGATCCCTATGATCTGCTCGGCGTTTCCCGGAAGGATGATTTCTCGACCATCCGCAGGCGTTATCGCGTGCTTGTGTCCGAGTACCATCCCGACCTTCTGGTCGCCCGGGGCGTTCCGGCCGAGCAGCATGCGACAGCCAACGACCGGATGGCCGCCTTCAATGCTGCCTATGAGGCGATCGAGAGAGAACGTCGCGCGGCATGAGCCTTCCCGTTTGCGATTTCCCGACGGCGCGGTTTGTCGCTTCGCCCAATCATAACGAGCGGCTGGGCGTTTCCGGCCCGGATATGATCATCCTACACTACACCGGCATGCCGACAGCGGCAGGCGCGCTCGACTGGCTGTGTCGTGAGGAGAGCCAGGTCTCCAGCCATTACTTCGTGCATGAGGATGGCTGGGTGGACCAGCTCGTGGCGGAGGACCGCCGCGCCTGGCATGCGGGCAAGAGCGTCTGGAAGACAGAGACCGACATCAATTCGCGCTCGATCGGCATCGAGATCGCCAATGCCGGCCATCCCGGCGGTCTGCCGGACTATCCTGCGATCCAGATCGCGGCGGTCGTCGAACTGTGTCGGTTTTGTGTCAAGCGCTGGTCCATTCCCCCCGAGCGGGTGCTGGCACACAGCGATATCGCCCCTGTTCGCAAGGTCGATCCGGGGGAAAATTTCCCCTGGAAGAACTTGTATGAAAACGGCGTTGGTCACTGGGTGGAACCGGCACCTGTCGGTGGCGGACGCTACTTCCAGCGCGGCGACAAGGGCCAGCCGGTCGAGGCCGTGCAGGGCATGCTCTCCCTCTACGGCTATGGCCTTGAGGTGACTGGCGAATTTTGCGATAAGACCCACGGTGTCGTGGAGGCTTTCCAGCGGCATTTCCGACCGAGCCAAGTCGATGGAATCGCGGATATCTCGACGCTCGACACGCTGCATCGGCTGCTCGGTTCGCTGCCGCAGTTCACGCGCTGACGACAGCCGCCCCATTTACCGTTCCGCAGCAATTTGCTGCATCGCCATATCATGACCATGTTCCACACGGATTTTGACACCGTACCGAGGGCGGGGTCCTGAGGGTTGCGTACCGTTCCCCGCTGATGACCATGATCATGGATCGGACGAGGCCGGGGCGGGGCGTCCGCTGGCTTCCCGAATCCCAGCGGAGTTTACAACATTCATGAGACGAACGACTGTCGTCCAGGCAGCCGCCTGTTTTTGCGTGCTTTTTTCGGGGGTTCAACCATCTTTCGCCGGTGCTTTCGCGCCGGTCGTGCCGGCACCGGAAGCCGCTTACCAGACTGCATCCACAGACCTTTCCCTTAAATCCTCTCCAACGAGAACGGCCTCTCTTGAAGACGTCAGGACATCCGAGATGACACGTGCGCTGCCGGAGATCGGGCGGGCGCTCGGCTTTCCGCTCACGAGTTTCGAGATGGACGCTCCGGCCTATTCCGGCCTCATCGCCACCTATGCACAGGCCTTCGGCGTGCCGATCGATCTGGCGCATGCCGTCATCCGGGTCGAGAGCAACTTCAACCCGAAGGCGCGCGGCAGTGCCGGCGAAGTCGGGCTGATGCAGATCAAGCCGGCGACGGCGCGCATGATGGGGTATGGCGGCAGCCGGGCAGGGCTGTTCGATCCGGAAACCAACATCAAGTTCGGCATGAAGTATCTCGCCAAGGCACATCGTCTTTCCGGCGGCTTCACTTGCGGCACCATCCTGCGCTACAACGCCGGCCATGGCGCTACCCGCATGAACCCGGTCTCCAGGCGCTATTGCGGCAAGGTCCAGACGCTGCTGGATTCGTGAACGACAGGTCTGATGGAGACCCCCCGTTTGAAATTGGTGAAAACCGGAGATGGCGATGAGCGGAACGTTCGACACAATCGTGATCGGCAAGGGCATGATGGGCGCGGCCGCCGCGCGCCATCTGGCGGTGAGCGGGACGAGCGTCGCCCTGATCGGTCCGGACGAACCGCGCGATTGGGCTACGCATGATGGCGTGTTCTCCAGCCACTACGACAACGGCCGGATCACCCGCACCATCGATAGCGACAGCGACTGGGCGCGCATGGCCCGCCGCTCCATCGAGCGCTATCATGGAATCGAAACCCGATCCGGCGTTTCCTTCTATACCGAGGTCGGTTGCCTGATTGCTGCGGCAGATGGAGGTGCCTATCTCCGCAATGTCGATGCCGCTGCAAGAGGCTTAGGCGTATCCGTCGCCCACATGGATCCGCCTGGCCTGCAATCTCGCTTCCCCTATTTCTCCTTCCAGGATCATGAAAGCGGGATCTTCGAGGCGCGCGATGCCGGGCATGTCAATCCGCGGGCGCTGGTTGCCGCGGAAACCGTCTGCGCGGCAATGGCCGGCGCGTCCGTCATCAGCCATGAGGTGACCGGTCTTGCCGAAACGGCAGACGACGTGACGGTGACCACAGCCGATGGCGCCACCTATCAAGCTCAGAAAGTGCTGGTGGCGACCGGCGGGTTCGCGCTGTCGGAGAGGCTTCTGCGCCGCAAGCCTGCCATGCAGGTCCTGGCGCGCACGGTGCTTTTCGCGGAAGTTGCGGAGGCGGACAGGGGGCGCCTGTCGGCCATGCCGTCGCTCATTCGCAACGGGCCGACGGAAGCCGAAAGCTTCTATCTTCTGCCGCCGATCGTCTATCCCGACGGCAAGACCTATATCAAGATCGGTGGCGATCCGGACGATCTTCAGCTTCATGACGAGGCGCAGATCCGGTCGTGGTTCCGCGGCGGCGGACGGGAAGAGGCAGCAGCGCATCTGGCGCGGCATCTTGCCGATATCCTGCCGGACGTCACGCCGACGTCCACGTATTTCTCGCCTTGCGTCGTCTCGCTGACGGAAACCGGCTATCCCTATATAGGCTATGTCTCATCCGATCGCGTCGCGGTTCTCACCGGCGGCAATGGCATGGCGGCGAAGAGCTGCGACGAGATCGGCCGGCTCGGGGCTTCGCTGATCCTCGACGGCAAGGTGGACGACGACGGCTACAGCCAATCCTTCGCGCCGGTCTTTGCCTGAGACCTTCCTTCTCTATCGTTGATAAAGCTGGCCAAGGCCGGAAGTCTCCGCTATCAGGGCGCTGCCAGTCGGCCGGGCAGCCGCTCTCCGCTATGACCGAAAGGTTGCGGGGGGAGGAAAGTCCGGGCTCCACGGAAAAACGGTGCCGGATAACGTCCGGCGAGGGCGACCTCAGGGATAGTGCCACAGAAAGCAAACCGCCCGCGTCTGACGCGGGTAAGGGTGAAAGGGTGGGGTAAGAGCCCACCGCGCGTCTGGTAACAGGGGCGGCACGGTAAACCCCACCGGGAGCAAGACCGAATAGGGATGACGTGGTAGCCGCAAGGCTGCCGGCCTGTTCCGGGCCAGTCATCCGGGTGGGTTGCACGAGGCGGCGCGCGAGCGTCGTCCCAGATGAATGGCTGCCACGTTCCGGTCCTCAACCGGCCGGAGCCATACAGAACCCGGCTTACAGGCCGACTGGCGCTTTTTCCCTTCCTACCATCCCTGCGTGCGATGCGCCTTATTTCAGGTCACGCCGATTTTCTCCTATGTCGCTGTTCTCTCACGTATTTGAGCTTTATCGAATGCCGCCTGCGGTATTGGGAATGTTTCCGATCGCGCTTTGCAAACAAAGTGTTGCCTGAGCGATCGTAACCATTTGTTAAACTTAACAGTCTATCAATGATGGGTGGAGGCGGCCCCTCCGACGACCCAAATCCCATTGACCCCCATATGGTCCCATGCTATCCCAATCATGCACTGCACAGGGGTCGTTGACGGCCCGATCATCGCGAGTTTGGTGGTTGCCCCGACAGGGGTTTTGGAACGGGTTTGTCGCCCGGCGGTGGCGTATTGTGTCTGCTTCCGGGGTTGCTTGCGGGCGTTTTCCGTCGGCGCATTGGATGAAAACGGCTGTTGCGCGTCATGAACCGCTTTCTCTCGCATGCCACGAACCGTATCGATGCGAAGGGACGGGTTTCCGTTCCCTCGTCGTTTCGCGGCGTGCTGGCGAAGCTGGATATTGCGGAGCTGTATTGTTTCCAGGATTTCGTGTTCCCGGCCATCAGTGCGGGCGGGCCGGAATTGCTGGACCGTTTCGAGCGGCAGATAGCGGGCGAGGATCCGTTTTCGCCGCAAGCCAACGAGATGTCGCTCCTCATTCACGGGGGCGGGGTCTTCATGAAGCTCGACCAGGAAGGTCGGTTGATGGTCACGGATTTTATCCGCGACTTCACCGGCATCACCAACGAGGTGACTTTCGTTGGCCGGGCGGATCACTTTCAGTTATGGGCGCCGCAGGTGTTTCAGGAAACGCAAGCGGCGGCACGTCAGGAACGCAGGTTGCGAGGTCTGCGCCCCGGCTAGCATGGAGAGACGGAATGGTGGCGGATCTTGGCGACAGTGCAGCTGGAGCCGATGGCGGACCGGTCCGCCACATTCCGGTTCTTCTCCCAGAGGTTTTGAACAGTCTTCAGCCGGAAACGGGTAAGACGATCCTCGATGGCACGTTCGGTGCCGGCGGATATGCCTCCGCGATCCTTCAGGGTGGCGCCGACGTCATCGCGCTCGATCGCGATCCGAACGCAATCGCTGCCGGACAGGCCCTTGTCGCGGCGAGCGGCGGTCGCTTGACACTCATTCACGCACAGTTTTCCGAGCTGGCCCGTCATGCGCCCGAAGGCGGGCTGGACGGTGTCGTGCTCGATATCGGCGTCTCCTCCATGCAGATCGACGAAGCGGATAGAGGCTTTTCCTTTCAGCGCCGCGGCCCGCTCGACATGCGCATGTCGAGCCATGGCGTTTCCGCGGCGGATGTCGTCAACCGCGCGAAGGTCGGCGATCTCATCCGGATCTTCGGTTTCCTCGGCGAAGAGCCGCAGTCGGGCCGTATCGCGCGCGCCATCGAGAAGCGCCGTGTGGAAACGCCGTTCGAGACGACGCGCGATCTGGCCGGGTTGATCGAGGTGGTGACCCCGCGCAAGGCCAAGGACAAGATCCACCCCGCAACCCGCGTCTTCCAGGCGCTGCGCATCTTCGTCAACAACGAGCTCGGCGAACTGGCCGAGGCGCTGTTTGCCGCCGAGCGCGCGCTGAAGCCCGGCGGTCGGCTGAGCGTGGTGACCTTCCATTCGCTCGAAGACCGGATCGTCAAGAAATTCTTCCAGGACCGGGCCGGCAAGGCTTCGGGTTCGCGTCATCTTCCCATCATGCACGAACGCCCGGCAACCTTCGCACCAG
The DNA here is from genome assembly GCF_011603255.1 of Ferranicluibacter rubi. GTDB lineage: Bacteria > Pseudomonadota > Alphaproteobacteria > Rhizobiales > Rhizobiaceae > Ferranicluibacter > Ferranicluibacter rubi. The sequence goes on from NZ_JAANCM010000005.1 coordinate 262,539, forward strand.
TTGGTAAGGCGATGATTGCTGCCAGCGAAGACGAATCATCCAGGAATCCGCGCGCCCGCTCCGCCAAGCTGCGGGTCGGGGAACGCACGCATGCTCCAGCCGAGGCCGCCGACATGTCGATTTTCGATCTGCCAGACCTTGCAAGTCTTTCGAAGCTGGGAGGCTGACGCATGCTGAGAACGCTCGATATCGTGTTGATCGTCGTCATGACCGCTGCGGCGACCGTGACCTATACGATCAAGCACAAGGCCGAGAACAAGCTCGAGGAAGTCCGCTCGCTCGATGCGCAGATCAAGCTCGAGGAAGACACGATCGACCTTCTGCGGGCCGACTGGGCCCTGCTGACTCAGCCGAACCGGCTCGACCGGCTGGTTACGGCCTATGACAAGGACCTGCAGCTCGTTCCCACGGATCCGACGCAGCTTGCGCATCCCGAAGAGCTGCCGATGCTGAAGGCCGACGTCCCTCCGCCGGAAGAAAAAGACAGCAAGGGCAAGAAGAAGGCCGCTCCGGCCGTCGCTGCTCGCGAAAGCCAGGAGACCGACGAAATCTCAACAGGTTCGGTGGCGCGCTGATGTCGTTTCTTTCCCGCATCATGGTCGTCAAGAGCAAGGCGCACTTCTCTGCCGGCGGCAACAATCATCCCGGCGATCTTTCGCGCGGCGCGCCCTTCGAAGGCATCCGCAAGCGGCGCGGCAACCAGGCCCGCAGCCGCGTTGCCATCGTCATCGCCGGCTTTTCGGTCGTCTACTGCATCATCGGCGGACGCCTGATCCAGTACGGTTTCGCCCAGCCCGAGACGGTATCGAGCATCGGCCGCGCCGACAATCTGATGGCTTCGCGGCCCGACATTCTCGACCGCAACGGCCAGATTCTGGCAACCGACATCCGCACCGTCTCGCTCTTTGCCGAACCGCACAAGATTGTCGATGCGGACGAGGCTGTCGAGCAGCTGGCGACCGTGCTGCCCAACCTCAACAATGCAGACATCTACAACAAGCTGAAGTCTAAATCCCGCTTCCAGTGGCTGCGCCGCCAGCTGACGCCGAAGCAGCAGAGCGAAATTCTCGCGCTCGGCATTCCCGGCATCGGCTTCCGGCCGGAGAAGCGCCGCTTTTATCCGGGCGGCGTCACCGCCTCGCATGTCGTCGGCCACGTCAATGTCGATAACCGCGGCATTGCCGGCATGGAGCGCTGGATCGACAACCAGGGCCTTGCGGACCTCGCTGCCATCGGCATGACGAGCGATGCGAAGCTGGAGCCCGTGCGTCTGTCGATCGACCTGCGCGTCCAGAACATCATGCGCGATGTCGTCGTCGATGCCATGGTCAAGTTCAAGTCGCTGGCCGCCGGCGGCGTCGTCATGGATGTGAAGACCGGCGAAATCCTCGCCATGGTTTCCTATCCCGATTACGATCCGAACAAGCCGGCCGATGGCGCCAAGGAAGGCTGGATGAACCGCATGTCGAACGGGACGTTCGAGATGGGCTCCACCTTCAAGTCGTTCACCACGGCCATGGCGCTCGACAGCGGCAAGGTCAAGCTGACCGACAGCTTCGATGCGCGTTTCCCGATTCGCATCGGCGGCTTCACCATCAAGGACTTCCACGGCAAGCATCGCGTGCTGACCGTGCCGGAGATCTTCCAGTATTCGTCCAACATCGGCACGGCCAAGATGGCCGATCTTGTCGGTATCGACGCGCACAAGGAGTTCCTGACGCGGATCGGCCTTCTGACGCGGATTCCGACGGAACTGCCGGAAATCAAGATGCCGAGCCAGCCGAAGGTCTGGAAGAAGATCAACTCGATCACGATCTCGTTCGGCCACGGCGTCTCCACCACGCCGCTGCAGACGGCGGTCGCGGGTGGGGCGCTGATCAACGGCGGCAAACTGATCGAGCCGACCTTCCTGCCGCGCACCATCGAAGAGGCCGCTGCCGCCTCCACGCAGGTCATCAAGAAATCGACCAGTGACGACATGCGCTACCTGTTCCGCTGGAACGGTGTCCACGGATCGGGCCGGAACGCCCGCGTTCCCGGCTTCAATGTCGGCGGCAAGACGGGCACGGCGGACAAGGTGGTCAATGGGCGCTATTCGAGCGACGCCAACTTCAACGCCTTCCTCGCCGGCTTTCCGATCGACGATCCGCGCTATGTGGTGCTGACCTTCATCGACGAGCCGAAGACGGACAAGGGCAACGGCGCGGCGCTCGCCGGCAACACGGCGGCCCCGATGGTTCATGACATCATCAGCCGTTCTGCGCCGCTTCTGGGTGTCGAGCCGAAGTTCGGTGTCGATGGTTCCGCCTTGCTTGTGGCGTATTGAGCGGTAAAGGACGGTCACGCGGCCGTGATGGCCTAAGGGAATCGTGTTGGGAAAAGTGCAATCGATGAAGATCAGTGACCTTGCGATGCTTGCAGACGGGTATGACGGAGCGGGCGCGTTGCTGCCGTCAGGTCAGGCCGATGCCGAAATCGGCGGACTGACGGCCGACAGTCGCAAGGTTTCGCCCGGCACCCTGTTCGTGGCGGTTCCCGGCAACAAGGCGAACGGCAGCGTTTATGTCGATGACGCCGTGTCGCGCGGTGCGGTTGCCATCGTGACCGAGGAGGACCTCGGCTCGACCCTTTCCGTGCCCGTCCTTCGCGTCGCTTCCACCCGCACGTTTCTCTCTCGCGCGGCAGCGCGTTTCTATGACGCGCAGCCGGAAACCATGGTCGCCGTCACCGGTACGGCGGGGAAGACCTCGGTCGCTTCGTTTACCCGCCAGATCTGGGCACATGCCGGGCTTGCCGCTGCGATGATCGGCACGACCGGCGTCGTTGCGCCCGGCCGGAACGACTACGGCTCGCTCACCACGCCCGATCCGGTCTCGCTGCACCAGCTGCTGTCAGAACTGGCTGCGGCCGGCGTGACGCATGCGGCCATGGAAGCCTCCAGTCACGGGCTCGACCAGAGCCGGCTCGACGGCGTGCGCCTCTCGGCTGCCGCCTTCACCAATCTCGGCCGCGATCACATGGATTACCATCCGACGATCGAGCATTATCTCGGCGCCAAGATGCGCCTGTTCGAAGCGCTGCTGCCGAAGGGCGCTCCAGCCATCATCTTCTCCGACGACGAATGGTCGGATGCCGCGATCCGGGCAGCCAAAGCAGCCGGCAGCGATGTGCGCACCGTCGGCCGCAAGGGCGACTATCTCGCTCTGAAGCGCGTCGAGCATTTCCGCCACAAGCAGATCGCCGAAGTGCATGTCGACGGGCGCATCTTCGAGGTGAACCTGCCGCTCGCGGGTGACTTCCAGATTTCGAATGCGCTGGTGGCCGCAGGTCTTGCCCTGTCTACGGGCGTCGATGCGCCCACGGTCATGCTGGCGCTTGAAAAGCTGCAGGGTGCTCCGGGCCGACTAGAGCTTGTGGGTCAGACGCCGGATGGCGCGCTGGCCTATGTCGATTATGCCCACAAGCCGGATGCGCTGGCGCAGGTCCTGTCCTCCGTCCGGCCCTTCACGACCGGACGCGTCGTGACGGTGTTCGGCTGCGGCGGCGACCGCGACAAGGGCAAGCGGCCGTTGATGGGTGAGATCGCGACCCGGCTGTCCGATGTTGTGATCGTGACGGACGACAATCCGCGTTCGGAAACACCGGCGACGATCCGCAGCGAGATCCTGGCCGCGGCACCCGGCGCCACAGAGATCGCCGATCGCGCGGAGGCCATCCGCCATGCCGTCGGCATACTGGGGCCGAGGGATACGCTGATCGTCGCCGGCAAGGGTCACGAGCAGGGGCAGACGGTCGGCACGGTCACGCTGCCCTTCTCCGATCATGCCGAAATTCGCAAGGCTCTTGGTGCGCAGCAGACGGCTGGCCAGGATATGGGAGGCTGACGACATGGGTTTTCTCTGGACTAGCGCCGACCTGCTGGCCGCCATGCACGGTCGCCCGGTGGGCAACCTGCCGCAGGGCATTACCGGCATCTCGATCGACAGCCGTGCCATGGGCAAGGGCGAGGCCTTCTTCGCCATCAAGGGCGACCGGGTGGATGGGCATGACTATGCTGGTCTCGCCATTGCCAATGGTGCCGCCCTTCTCGTGGTGAGCGAAGGCAAGCTGCCGGCACTCGGACGCCTGATCGCGCCGATGATCGTCGTGGATGACGTTCTCGCGGCCATGGTCCGGCTCGGCTGCGCGGCGCGCGACCGGAGTGCGGCCAAGATCATCGCGGTCACGGGCTCCGTCGGCAAGACGACCACCAAGGAGATGCTGCGGCATGCGCTGTCGCCGAGCGGCCGGGTTCACGCGTCCGTCGCCTCCTTCAACAATCACTGGGGCGTGCCGCTGACGCTCGCGCGCATGCCCGAGGCCACAGATTACGGTGTCTTCGAAATCGGCATGAATCATCCCGACGAGATCCGGCCGCTGGTGCGCATGGTCCGTCCGCATGTCGCCGTCATCACCACGATCGCCCCGGCGCATCTCGGCAATTTCCGCGATCTCGACGAGATCGCCACGGCGAAGGCCGAGATCATGGAAGGGCTGGTCGATGGCGGTCACGTCCTTCTCAACCGCGACAATGCGCAGTTCGGCACGCTGGAAAAGGCGGCCGCGATGCTCGGCGTCTCCAGCGTCCATAGCTTCGGCGTCGATCAGCGCGCCGATTTCCGGATGATCGAATATGCGGCGACGCCGGAAGGCGGCACGCTCTGGGCGATGATCGACGGCCGCACGCTCGAGATCCCGCTCGGCGCACCGGGCCGCCACATCGCCGAGAACGCGCTCGCCGTGCTCGGTGCGGCGACGCTCGTCGGCGCAGACCTCGACACGGTGATATCCGCGCTCGCGACGCTGCAGCCGGAAAAGGGCCGCGGCGAACGCCATCGTCTGTCCGTGGGCACGGGCACGATGACGCTGATCGACGAGAGCTACAACGCCAATCCCGCCTCCATGCGCGCGGCCATCGCGCTTCTCGGAGAGGCCGAGATCGGTGTCGAGGGCGGACGACGGATTGCCATTCTCGGCGACATGCTGGAGATGGGCACGCATTCCACACAGGCACATGCGTCTCTTGCCGGCGCGCTCTCGGAGCAGGGGATCGACACGGTCTGGCTTGCCGGACCCGAGATGACGCATCTGCAGGATGCTCTGCCGGAGACGGTCTCCGTGGTGCATTGCGATGCGGTCGATGATCTGCGCAATCACGCGGTCGCCTCGGTGCGGGCGGGCGATGTCGTCATGATCAAATCCTCGAAGGGAACGGGCTGCGGACGGATCGTCCAGGCTCTTCTCGATACATTTCCGGCGCAGGCCGAAACGGAGCAGGCGCTCTAGCGCTCGCTCCATCTCATTTTCCTCTCCGGTCGGGAGAGGCATGTCGATATCGAATTTTCGGGGAAGGGTCCCTCATGCTCATCTGGCTTGTCGAACTGGCGGACCATTTCCAGTTTTTCAATCTGTTCCGGTACATCACGTTCCGCACCGGTGCGGCGCTCTTTACCTCCGCCATGATCGTCTTCCTGTTCGGGCCGAAGATGATTTCGTCGCTGCGCGTACGACAGGGCCGGGGACAGCCGATCCGCGCCGATGGGCCGCAGACGCACTTCAAGAAGGCGGGGACGCCGACCATGGGCGGCCTGATGATCCTCGCCGGCATCGTCGTCTCGTCGCTGCTCTGGGCCGACCTTTCCAGCGTCTATGTCGTCTCGACCCTGCTCGTCACGCTCGGCTTCGGCGCCATCGGCTTTTATGACGACTATCTCAAGGTGACGAAACAGTCGGACAAGGGCTTTTCCGGCAAGGCACGTCTTGCGATTGAGTTCGCGGTCGCCGCCGTCGCCGTGTTCTTCATGATGCGGTCGGCAATCTCCGCAGGCACGGCCGGCTCCACCTTCGGCTCCTCGTTGACATTCCCGTTCCTCAAGGACTTCACGCTCAATCTCGGCTATTTCTTCATCCTGTTCGGCGGCTTCGTCATCGTCGGCGCCGGCAATGCGGTGAACCTGACGGACGGGCTCGATGGTCTGGCCATCGTGCCGGTGATGATTGCTGCGGCATCCTTCGGCGTCATCGCCTACCTCGCCGGCAACGCGGTGTTCGCCAATTACCTGCAGATCCACTTCGTACCCGGCACGGGGGAGCTGGCCGTCATTCTCGGGGCGGTCATCGGGGCGGGGCTCGGCTTTCTCTGGTTCAACGCGCCGCCCGCCGCCATCTTCATGGGCGACACCGGGTCGCTGGCGCTCGGTGGTCTCATCGGCACCGTCGCCGTCGCCACCAAGCATGAGATCGTCATGGTCATCATCGGCGGCCTGTTCGTCATGGAGACGCTGTCTGTCATCATTCAGGTTTTCTGGTTCAAGCGGACGGGCCGCCGCGTGTTCCTCATGGCGCCGATCCACCACCATTTCGAAAAGAAGGGCTGGACGGAAAGCCAGGTCGTCATCCGCTTCTGGATCATCGCCGTCATCCTGGCCATGGTCGGCCTTTCCACGCTGAAGCTGCGGTAAGCCGATGATCCCCGTCACCACGCTCAGCGGCCGTCACGTCGCCCTCTTCGGTCTCGGAGGCTCCGGGCTCGCCACCGCGCGCGCGCTGGTTGCCGGCGGCGCGACGGTGACCGCGTGGGACGACAATGCCGAGAGCGTGGCAAAAGCCGCTGCCGAGGGTATCGGCACCGGCGATCTGCGGCAGGCCGACTGGTCGATATTCGAAGCTTTCGTCCTGTCGCCCGGCGTGCCGCTGACGCATCCGAAGCCGCACTGGACGGTCGATCTTGCGCGCGGCGCCGGGGTCGAGGTGATCGGGGACGTCGAGCTGTTCTCGCGCGAACGACGGGCTCTTTCGCCCGAAGCACCGCTGATTGCCATCACCGGCACCAACGGCAAATCCACGACCACGGCGCTGATCGCGCATATCCTTTCCGCCAGCGGCCGCGACACGCAGCTCGGCGGCAATATCGGCACGGCGGTGCTGACGCTCGACCCGCCGGCAAAAGACCGGTTCTATGTGGTCGAGTGCTCGTCTTACCAGATCGACCTGACGCCTTCTCTGGAGCCGACCGCCGGCATCCTCCTCAACCTCACGCCCGACCATATCGACCGCCACGGGACCATGGAAAACTATGCGGCGATCAAGGAACGCCTGGTCGCTGCGAGCCATACCGCCATCATCGGCGTGGACGATGCCTGGTGCGAAGCCATCGCGGATCGCGTGGCGCTCGCCGGTCGTCCCGTCATCCGCATCGCCCGCCACCGATCGCTCGGCGATGGCTACTACGCTGAGGGCGCCGCCGTGATGCGCGCCGAGGGGGGGCTTGCGGAGGTCTTTGCCGACCTCTCGGGCATCGCGACGCTTCGGGGAAGCCATAACGGTCAGAACGCGGCTGCGGCGATCGCCGCCTGCCTTGCGGTAGGGGTGTCGAAAGCGGAGATCCTGTTGGGGCTCGCCTCCTTCCCCGGACTCAAGCATCGCATGCAGCCGGTTGCGACGGTCGGCGACGTCACTTTCGTCAATGACAGCAAGGCGACCAATGCGGAGGCCGCGGCACCGGCGCTGTCGAGCTTCGAGCGGATCTACTGGATTGCCGGTGGCGTGCCCAAAGACGGCGGCATCGCGTCGCTCTCTCCCTATTTCCCGAGGATCGCCAAGGCCTACCTGATCGGCCGTGCGGCCGACGAGTTCGCGGCAACGCTTGGCCATGCCGTTCCGTTCGAGCGGTCGGAGACGCTGGAGAAAGCCGTTGCGGATGCGGCTGCGGATGCGGCACGGGACGGGTTGCCTGCCGCGGTTTTGTTATCCCCGGCTTGCGCAAGCTTCGACCAGTACAAGAATTTCGAGATGCGCGGGGATGCGTTCGTGGCCCATGTGGCAGCACTTCCCGGCGTGACCATGCTGATTTGACAGCCGTGGCGGCTCTGTCGCCGCGGCCGGACGGTTTACGGCGCGACTGCGCTTTTTGACGAGGATGAAGACATGGTGAGTCGTGCGGAGCGTGGCCCGGTGGCCGACTGGTTCTGGACCATCGACAGGTTCTTCCTGGCGACGTTCATTCTGTTGATGGGTATCGGGTTCATGCTGTCCTTCGCCGCGAGCCCTGCGGTCGCGGAGCGGCTGGGCCTCGACAGCTTCCATTTCGTCAAGCGCCAGGCGGCCTTTCTCATTCCGTCGCTGGTCGTCATGATCGGCCTGTCGTTTCTGACGCCGCGTCAGGTGCGTCGCACGGCCATCGTCATTCTCGCCGCGTCCATCGCCATGATGATTCTCGCACTGTTCTTCGGTGTCGAGATCAAGGGCTCGCGCCGGTGGTTCTCGATCGGCCCGATCGGCATCCAGCCGTCCGAGTTCATGAAGCCTGCTTTCGTCATCGTCTGCGCCTGGCTCTTCTCCGAACACGCCCGCCAGCCGGAAATTCCCGGCAATCTCTTCGCGATCCTGCTGTACGGCATCGTTGCCACGCTTCTCATCGCCCAGCCCGACCTCGGGCAGACCATCCTGACGACGGCCGTCTGGGGCGGCATGTTCTTCATGGCGGGAATGCCGTGGCTCTGGATCGTCGTTCTCGGCGGCTCGGCCGTCGGCGGTCTCGTCGTCGCCTATACGCTGCTTCCCCACGTCGCCGGCCGTATCGACCGGTTCATGACCGGCGAGGGCGATACGTTCCAAGTGGACACGGCGCGCGAGGCGATCATTCGCGGCGACTGGCTGGGACAGGGTCCCGGCGAAGGCATCATCAAGCGGATCATCCCGGACAGCCACACCGACTTCATCTTCTCGGTCGCGGCGGAAGAGTTCGGCATCGTGTTCTGCATGGTCATCGTCGCCATCTTCTCGTTCCTCGTCATGCGCGGCCTCAGCCACGCTTTCCGTGAGCGCAACGACTTCAACCGCTTCGCCGTCGCTGGCCTCGTGCTGCAGATCGGTATCCAGTCGATCATCAATGTTGGGGTCAATCTCGAACTGCTGCCCGCCAAGGGCATGACGCTGCCGCTGATTTCCTACGGTGGTTCCTCGATGATCGCGATCTGCGTCACCGCCGGCTTCATTCTGGCTCTCACCCGCCACCGCCCGGAAAAGCGCGCTTTGGAGCGCAGCCTGTTCCGTACCGGTGCGCCTGTCGCTGCGGAATAGAAATACGGCATTCCACGCGCGCTCGGTAAGCGCGAGGCCGACCAAATGACAGCGTCGCGCGTCCTTCCGACACGCGACGCTGTGGCACTTCAAGCGGCTGCAGAATGGCTGAGGAAACCGGTCCCGGTTTTTGGCATTATGCGCTAGAACATTTCGTCCGTGCTTTTTTGACACATCTTCGCTGCGCTGCTTTGCGCAACACGCTTCGTACTGGAGGTCTCGAGTCTTGACCAAGGGCATCGTCATGCTAGCCGCCGGAGGTACCGGCGGTCATCTTTTTCCAGCCGAGGCGCTCGCGCACGAACTGGCCGCACTGGACTTCACGGTGCACCTGATCACCGACCACCGGGCCGAGCGCTACGCCGGCTCCTTCCCGGCCGAGCGCATCCATGTCGTGCGCTCCGCCACGATCGGCTCGCGCAACCCCGTGAAGGTCGCGTCCTCTCTCTGGCAGCTGTGGAGCGGCCTGCGCGAGGCCCGCAGTATCCTGAAGGAGGTAAAGCCGAAGGTGGTCGTCGGGTTCGGGGGCTACCCGACCGTGCCGCCGCTTCTCGCCGCCAGCCGGCTGCGCATCCCCACCATCATCCATGAACAGAACGCCGTGATGGGTCGCGCGAACAAGGGCCTCGCCGGGCGCGTCACCGCAATCGCCGGCGGCTTCCTGCCGGAAACGGATGGACGCTATGCGCAGAAGACGGTGACGACGGGCAATCCCGTGCGTCCCGCGGTTCTCGAAGCCGCCGAGGTTCCCTATGCGGCGTCCGGCCCGGGCGAGACGTTCCGGCTCGTCGTGTTCGGCGGCAGCCAGGGCGCGCAGTTCTTTTCCAAGGCCATTCCCGCGGCGATCGCTCTGCTCGAGCCCGAACTTCGCGCCCGGCTGCACGTGACGCAGCAGGCCCGGCCGGAGGATCTCGACGGCGCGCGGACGGCGATGTCGAAATTCGAACTGACGGCGGAAATCTCGCCCTTTTTCACCGACATGGCCGGACGGATTGCCGCCGCCCATCTGCTCGTCTGCCGCTCCGGTGCCTCCACCGTGTCGGAAATTGCCGTCATCGGTCGCCCGTCCATCCTCGTGCCTTATCCCTTCGCGCTCGATCACGATCAGGCGGCAAATGCCGCGGCCCTTGCCGAGACCGGAGCGGCACGGCTCGTGCCGCAAAAGGACCTGACGCCGGAGGTTCTCGCTGGCTTCATTCGCGACGCGATGAACAACCCTGAGAGCATGACGGAGATGGCGACCAGTGCCAAGGCCGCGGGCCGGCCGGATGCCGCGCGCTTGCTTGCCGGCATGGTAGAGGCTATTGCCAGCGGCCAGACGATTGCCCAATTCAAGGAAAAACGCTCATGAAACTGCCGCAGACGATCGGCCTCGTCCATTTCATCGGTATCGGCGGGATCGGGATGAGCGGCATTGCGGAAGTGCTGCACAACCTCGGCCACCGCGTCCAGGGCTCGGATCAAGCCGATAGCGCCAACGTCCAGCGGTTGCGCGAGAAGGGCATCGAGGTCTTTGTCGGCCACAAGGCTGAGAACCTCGGCGAGTCCGAGGTTGTCGTCGTTTCCACGGCGATCAAGAAGACCAATCCGGAACTGATCGCGGCCCGCGAGAAGCTGCTGCCCGTCGTGCGCCGCGCCGAAATGCTGGCCGAGCTCATGCGTTTCCGCAGCTCGATCGCTATCGGCGGTACGCACGGCAAGACGACGACGACGTCGATGGTCGCGGCCCTGCTGGAAGCCGGCGGTCTCGACCCGACCGTCATCAATGGCGGCATCATCAATGCTTATGGCACCAATGCGCGCATGGGTGCCGGCGAGTGGATGGTGGTGGAGGCCGACGAATCGGACGGTACTTTTCTCAAGCTTCCGGCCGATGTGGCCGTGGTCACCAATATTGACCCGGAGCATCTCGACCATTACGGCACGTTCGACCAGGTGCGGGCGGCGTTTCGCCAGTTCGTCGAAAACGTGCCGTTCTACGGCTTCGGCGTAATGTGTCTCGACCATCCCGAGGTCCAGACGATGGTCTCCAAGATCGAGGACCGCAAGGTCATCACCTATGGCGAGAACCCGCAGGCGGACGTTCGTTTTTTCAACATCCGCATGGACGGGGCGACCTCGATCTTCGACGTCGCTATTCGCCGTCGCCGTACGGGTCAGTTGATCGAGTTGAAGGATCTGCGCCTGCCGATGCCCGGCCGCCACAATGTCTCCAACGCGACGGCCGCCATTGCGGTCGCGAACCGGCTCGGGATGAACTCCGAAGATATCGCCAAGGGCCTTGCGGCCTTCGGCGGCGTCAAGCGGCGCTTCACCTTTACCGGTGAGTGGAACAACGTTCGGATCTATGACGACTATGGGCACCACCCGGTCGAGATCAAGGCCGTGCTGCGGGCCGCGCGTGAGGCCAGCCAGGGCCGAATCATCGCCGTGCACCAGCCGCACCGATTCTCTCGCTTGCAGAGCCTGTTCGAGGATTTCGCGGCCTGCTTCAATGATGCGGATACGATTCTTCTGTCGCCCGTCTACTCGGCCGGCGAGGAGCCGATCGAGGGGATCACCTCGCAGGAGCTGGTTTCCCGGATCAAAGCGGGCGGACATCGCGATGCCCGCTATGTGGAAGGGCCGGAAGCCCTTGCGCCGCTTGTCTCCACCATTGCACAACCCGGTGACTTCGTGGTTCTTTTGGGCGCCGGCAGCATTACCTACTGGGCTGCCGCGCTGCCGAAGGAATTGGCCGATATCACAAAGCAGGGGACAGGACAGGACGCATGAAACAGGTCGACGGAACAAAGCTGCTCGCATCGCTTGGCGAGGGCGTCAACGCGCTTCGGGGACGGCTGACGCCGGATGCGCCCATGGACCGCGTGACGTGGTTCCGCGCCGGCGGGCTGGCCGAGTTGATGTTCCAGCCGCATGACGTCGATGATCTCGTTACCTTCCTGAAGCTCGTTCCCGAGGAAGTGCCGGTGATGGTGGCCGGCGTCGGCTCCAACCTGCTGGTGCGCGACGGCGGCATTCCCGGTGTCGTGATCCGTCTCTCGGCCAAGGGTTTTGGCGATATCGAACTCGTGGGCGACAACCGCGTGAAGGCCGGCGCCATCTGCCCGGACAAGAACCTCGCGGCCATGACGCTCGATCACGGGATCGGTGGCTTCTTCTTCTATTACGGCATCCCCGGCACCGTCGGCGGCGCGCTGCGCATGAACGCGGGCGCCAATGGCGGCGAGACGCGCGAGCGGGTGGTCGAAGTGCATGCCGTCGACCGGCAGGGCGAAAAGCACGTGCTGAGCAATGCCGACATGGGCTACAGCTATAGGCATTCGAGCGCCCCGAAGGACCTCATCTTCACGCATGCGGTTTTCGAGGGTTATCCGGAAGACAAGGCGAAGATCCGGGCCGACATGGATGCCGTGCGGCAGCACCGCGAGACCGTTCAGCCGATCCGGGAGAAGACCGGCGGCTCGACCTTCAAGAATCCGGAAGGGCATTCCGCCTGGAAGCTGATCGACGAAGCCGGCTGCCGCGGCATGATGATCGGCGGTGCGCAGATGTCGCCGATGCACTGCAACTTCATGATCAATACGGGGCAGGCGAGCGGCTACGAGCTCGAATATCTCGGCGAAACCGTGCGCCAGCGCGTGATGGAGCATTCCGGCGTCAAGCTGGAGTGGGAGATCAAGCGGATCGGCAAGTTCATGGCCGGTTATGAGGTGAGGGAGTTTCTGGGCCGGGCAACGGTGTGATGGCGAGCGGTAGCGATTCGCCTCTCGTTCACAATGAGCGGGTGAAGCTCGCTGCCAATTCGATCGACCGCCTCGCGACGGCGTCCATTGCGGCTGGGTTCATAACGCCGGTTGTGTCGCTTGCGAACGGGCAAGTGCTGTTCGGTCTGTCAGCGCCGCTTGCTATTTCGACGATCACTTGGCTTTTAACAGCGCTCGCATTACATTGGGCAGCAAGACATATGCTCGGGAAACTTAAGCAGTGACATTCGGGACCATCTTTTACCTCTATCTTCTGCCCGTTTTGCTGGCAGCTTCCGTGTGGGGTGCGATCTGGATTTCCGAGTGGAGATCCGGGCGTCGTGACAGGCTGCATCCCGGGGAGTGACCTTCCGCGCTATCATATAAAAAGGCCGCGATGTCAGTGACATCGCGGCCTTTTTGTTTGTTCTGATTCCGCTTGAACTCAGACTTCGTTTTTGCCCGAGAGCAAAATGCAGACGAGCGTGATGACGGTTGCGAACAGGAGGTAGTAGCCGACAGCGGTCATGCCGTAGGTCGCCTGCAGGTAGGTGGCGATGTAGGGCGCCAGAGAGGCGCCGAAGATGCCGGCGAAGTTGAAGGTGATCGAGGAGCCGGTGTAGCGTACATTGGTCGGGAAGGGTGCGGCCAGCGCCGTTCCGATCAGGCCATAGGTAATGCCCATCAGCGCCATGCCGATGACGACGAACAGGACGACGCTCGCTTCACCGCCGGTCAGGAGACCCGGCAGGAAGAAGGAGAAGATGCCGATCAGCACGGTGACGCCGATCAGGATCTCGCGGCGGCCGAAGCGCTCGGCAAGTTTGCCGGCGATCGGGATGAAGATGCCGAAGAGAACGGCGCCGAGCAGCTGGATTTCCAGGGCATCGACGAAGGGCAGCTTCAGGACCTTGATGTTGTAGGACAGAAGATAGGCCGAGCCGATGTAGAACAGCACGAAGGTGGCGAGCGCCACGAAGGTGCCGAGAACCAGGCTGCGCTTGTGGTTGCGGAAGAGTTCGACGACCGGAACCTGAACGCGCTCTTGTTGGTCGATGGTCTTCTGGAACGCCGGCGTCTCGGTGATGGAGAGGCGGACCCAGAGACCGACTGCGATCAGCAGGATCGAGGCGATGAACGGCACGCGCCAGCCCCAGCTGAGCAGCGCTTCCTGCGACATTACATGCAGCAGCAGCCAGAAGACGCCGGAGGAGAGGAAGAGGCCGACGGGCGCGCCGAGCTGCGGGAACATGCCGTACCAGCTCTTCTTGCCTTCGGGCGCATTTTCCGTCGCCAGCAGAACGGCACCGCCCCACTCGCCGCCGAGGCCGAAGCCCTGACCGAACCGGCACAGTGCCAGAAGCAGCGGTGCGAGAACGCCGATCGATTCGTAGGAGGGGAGAAGGCCGATGATGACGGTGGAGATGCCCATCGTCAGAAGGGCTGCGACCAGCGTGGTCTTGCGGCCGACGCGGTCTCCATAATGGCCGAAGACGACCGCGCCGAGCGGGCGGGCGAAAAAGGCGATGGAGAAGGTGGCAAACGATGCCAGCAGCGCCGTCGTCGGATCGGTGTTCGGGAAGAACAGCGTTGGGAACACAAGGACGGCAGCCGTTGCGTAGACGTAGAAGTCGAAGAATTCGATGGTGGTGCCGACGAGGCTCGCCAGGAGCACGCGAGCCGGGGAATTGGTAGCGCGTGCGTCCAAGACATCTGCCTTCGACGATACCGGAGATATCGCGTTGCTCATGATCTTGTCCGTGTTGAGGATCCGCCACCCTCATAGGTAGCTGACGGCTTCTTACGGCAAGTTAATGTCGGAAGAAACCCTTTTTGCGCAAGAATATGACGCGATTTCCGGCTGTTTCGCATCAGATGAGACGATGTCGCATAGCCTCGTCATAAGTCGCCTCACCGCTGCCTTGTCTTTGGGCGAAAGCATGGTGGGGGACGGACTCCTCGACCGGAAAGCGTCTCGGAATCCGCTTCAGCCATGCAGGATCCGCACCCGTGCCATTTTGAACACAGAGGCCATTTGCTGTGCCGAAAGTCCCTGCCTGATACGCCGCTCACCGCTCCGGGTTAACGAAAGTAAACGGTTCGTTAACCTTAATGACGCTTTAGTGAGCGCAGGCAGGCAAGCTTTGAGTCGGGATTCGGCCCGGTCGCTTCGCTGCCGCATGATGGATCAGAAAGGTCGGGGGTTTTCATGAGTGGCAAACACGTCGCAGTGCTGATGGGGGGCTTCTCGTCGGAGCGGCCGGTCAGCCTGTCTTCGGGCGCCGCCTGTGCCGATGCCCTGGAAGCCTTCGGCTATCGCGTCACCCGCATCGACGTCGACCGGGATATTGCGACGGTTCTCGGCGCCCTGCGCCCGGATGTGGCGTTCAACGCGCTGCACGGCCCCTTCGGCGAAGACGGCACGATCCAGGGCATTCTGGAATATCTCGAAATCCCCTACACGCATTCCGGCGTGCTGGCCTCGTCGCTCTCCATGGACAAGGGACAGGCAAAGATCGTCGCAAAGGCCGCAGGCATTCCCGTCGCCGAAGCGAAGGTCATGGACCGGCACGATTTCGGCCAGGATCATCCGATCCCGACGCCCTATGTCGTCAAGCCGGTGCGCGAAGGGTCGAGCTTCGGCGTCGTCATCGTCCAGAAGGACCAGTCGCACCCGCCGCAGATCATCACATCCAGCGAATGGCGCTATGGCGATCTCGTCATGGTCGAGCGGTACATTCCCGGACGGGAGTTCACCTGCGGCGTCATGGGCGGCGAAGCGCTTGCCGTAACCGAGATCATTCCGCAGGGCCATGCCTTCTACGACTTCGATGCGAAATACGCAGCCGGTGGATCGAAGCATGTCATTCCAGCGGAAATTTTACCGAATATTTACCAAAACATTCAAAGACTGGCCGTTGCGGCACATCATGCGATGGGGTGCCGTGGTGTCAGCCGCTCCGACTTCCGTCTCGACGAAAGTGCATCTGGAGAGGGTGAACTGATCTGGCTCGAAATCAACACGCAGCCGGGCATGACCCCGACATCGCTGGTTCCTGAAATGGCGGTTCATGCCGGCCATTCCTTTGGTGAGTTCCTCAGCTGGATCGTGGAGGATGCGTCGTGTTTGCGTTGAGAGGTCGTTTCCAGGAGCGCGTCCGTGCGCCGCAGGAATTCCGGGACATGGATGGCCATGTGGTCCTGCCGCGTCCGCTGCGCCGCGTCGTCCGCTTCTTCGTTGCGCTCGGCACGGGCCGGATCCATTTCGCACCTTATACAGGTACCGTTTCTGCGCTGGCCCTGTTCGCCGCAACGGGCCTCTACGGCATGGCGATCGGCGGGCACACGCCTGAAGTCGCAAAGGCAACCACGTCGGCTGCCGGCTTTGCCATCGAGGACGTGAAGATTGCCGGCAACGATCAGACGTCGGAAATCGACATTCTCCAGGAGATCGGTCTCGATGGTGCGACGTCGCTTGTCGCGCTCGACATCGATGCCGCCCGCTTGGCGATCGCCAAGATGCCCTGGGTGGAAGAAGTGACGGTCCGCAAGGTCTATCCCGGCACCATCGAGGTCAACCTCAAGGAGCGCAAGGCCTTCGGGATCTGGCAGCACGGGTCCGACCTGTCGCTCATCGAAAAGAGCGGCAGCGTGATCGCGCCGCTGCGCGACAACAAGTTCGCCGAATTGCCGCTGTTCGTCGGCCGCGATGCGGAAACGGCTGCGGCCGACTTCTATGCCCGCTTCGCCGACTGGCCGGCAATCGCCGGCCGCGTGAAGGCTTATGTCCGCGTCGCCGGTCGTCGTTGGGATCTGATTCTCGACAACGGCGTCATGGTGAAGCTTCCCGAGCAGGATCTCGACCGCGCCATGCAGGTGCTGTCCACGATGGAAGAGGGCCAGCAACTGCTGGAACGCGACATCGCCGCCGTCGATCTTCGTCTCGAAGACCGCACCACGATACAACTGACCCCCGGCGCCGCAGAGCGCCGACAGGTCGCCCTTGAAGCCCGTACCAAACAGCTCAAGAAACTCGAGAGCCAAGAGGACCGCATATGAGCCTGTTCGGTTCGTCGCATTTCGGCCTGCCGCGTCTGAAGCCCCTGTCGGCGAAGCGATCCCACATCGTTTCCGTTCTCGACATCGGTTCGACGAAGGTCGTCTGCATGATCGGCCGCCTGACACCGCGCGCCGAAAGCCAGATCCTGCCCGGTCGCACGCATGCGATCGAGGTCATCGGTCTCGGCCATCACAAGTCGCACGGCATGAAGAACGGCGTCATCGCCGATCTGGATGCTGCCGAAAGCGTCGTACGGCTTGCCGTCGATGCCGCCGAGCGCATGGCCGGGCTGACCATCGACAGCCTGATCGTCAACGTCTCCGCCGGCCGCCTGCAGAGCGACATCTATACGGCCTCCGTCGATCTCGGCGGCCAGGAAGTGGATGGGGCCGACCTGAAGCGGGTTCTCGCCGCGGCCGGTCAGCGCTCGCAGCGTCAGGACCGGGTGATTCTCCATTCTCTGCCGACGGGCTTCTCGCTCGACGGCGAACGCGGCATCCGCGATCCGCTCGCGATGTTCGGCGATACCCTCGGCGTCGACATGCATGTGCTGACGGCCGAGCGTGCGGCGCTGAAGAATCTCGAGCTGTGCATCAACCGGGCGCACCTCTCGGTCGAGGGCATCGTGGCGACGCCTTATGCCAGCGGCCTGTCCGCACTGGTGGACGACGAGGTCGAACTCGGCTGCGCCTGCATCGACATGGGTGGTGGGACGACGACGATCTCGGTGTTCGCAGAAGGCAAGCTCGTGCATGCCGATGCTGTCAGCCTTGGCGGCCATCACGTGACGACGGACCTTGCACGCGGTCTCTCGACCCGAATCGAGGATGCCGAGCGGCTGAAGGTCGTGCATGGCTCGGCCATGCCGAACGATGCCGACGAGCGCGAGATGGTCACGGTTCCCCCGATCGGCGAGGACGACCGCGATCAGCCGACTCACGTGCCGCGCGCCCTCGTTTCGCGAATCGTCCGCGCCCGCGTCGAAGAGACGCTCGAACTCATTCGCGACCGCATCCAGCGTTCCGGCTTCTCGCCGATCGTCGGCAAGCGCGTCGTTCTGACCGGCGGCGGAAGCCAGCTGACGGGCTTGCCGGAAGCGGCTCGCCGTATTCTCGCCCGCAACGTGCGGATTGGTCGTCCCCTCGGTGTTTCCGGCCTTCCGCCGGCCGCCAAGGGCCCGGCCTTCTCCACGGCTGTCGGCCTGATGATCTATCCGCAGGTCGCCGAAATGGAGACGCATGCCGCCCAGGGCGGGATGCTGTCTGCGCTCGGCGGCGGCGACAGCCGATTTGCCCGAATGGGGCAGTGGCTGAAAGAGAGTTTCTAGGTTCGCGTAAGGTAGAACCGCCATAAGGGTAAATTGAGATCTGGCCGGCTCGGCAAGGCGACCAGAAACCAGGAAGGAACGGGTAAAATGACCATCAACTTGCAGAAGCCGGATATCACCGAGCTCAAGCCCCGCATCACTGTCATCGGTGTCGGCGGCGGCGGCGGCAACGCCGTCAACAACATGATCACCGCAGGTCTCCAGGGCGTCGACTTCGTCGTTGCCAATACGGACGCCCAGGCGCTGACCATGACCAAGGCTGAACGAATCATCCAGATGGGTGTGGCCGTTACCGAAGGTCTCGGCGCGGGTTCGCAGCCGGAAGTCGGTCGCGCAGCCGCCGAAGAGTGCATCGATGAGATCATCGATCACCTCTCCGGCACGCATATGTGCTTCGTCACCGCCGGCATGGGCGGCGGCACGGGTACGGGTGCTGCTCCGGTCGTCGCACAGGCGGCCCGCAACAAGGGCATCCTGACCGTCGGCGTCGTCACCAAGCCTTTCCACTTCGAAGGCCAGCGCCGCATGCGGCTTGCCGATCAGGGCATCGCCGAACTGCAGAAGTCGGTCGATACGCTGATCGTCATCCCCAACCAGAACCTCTTCCGCATCGCCAACGACAAGACGACGTTCGCCGATGCTTTCGCGATGGCCGACCAGGTCCTGTATTCGGGTGTCGCCTGCATCACCGACCTGATGGTCAAGGAAGGCCTCATCAACCTCGACTTCGCCGACGTTCGTTCGGTGATGCGCGAGATGGGCCGTGCGATGATGGGCACCGGCGAAGCCTCGGGCGATGGCCGCGCCATGGCCGCTGCCGAAGCCGCGATCGCCAACCCGCTCCTCGACGAAACGTCGATGAAGGGTGCGCAGGGCCTCTTGATCTCGATCACCGGCGGTCGCGACATGACCCTGTTCGAAGTCGACGAAGCCGCGACACGTATCCGCGAGGAAGTCGATCCGGACGCCAACATTATCCTTGGCGCGACGTTCGACGAAGAGCTCGAAGGCATGATTCGTGTCTCCGTCGTTGCAACCGGAATCGATCGTACGGCCGCGGAGGTGGCCGATCGGACTTCCAGCTTTCGCCCGGTAGCATCCAAGCCACGTCCGGCAGCACCTGCCGCCGCGCCCGCCCTGCAGGCCCAGCCGGCGCCCGTTATGCAGCAGGCGGCTCCCCAGCCGCAGGCACCGCAGGCCGATCATATCGCCGAAGCCATCCGCCAGGCCGAAATCGAACGCGAACTCCTGATCCAGGCGCGCGCTGCCGAAAAGGCTCAGGACGACTTCCGTCCGCAGAGCAAGCTGTTTGCCGGTGCACCGGAAACCGCACCCGCCATGCGGGCTCCGGCTCCCATGCAGCAGGCTCCGGTCGAAATGCCGGTCTACCAGCAGCAGCCGATGCAGGCCGCTCCGATGCATGCCCAGCATGCTCCGGCGCAGCACATGCAGCATGAGCCGATGGTTCAGCGTCACGAGCCCGCTCCGATGATGCGCCAGCCGGAACCTGTCCGCATGCCGAAGGTCGAAGACTTTCCGCCGATGGTGAAGGCCGAAGCCGAACACCGGTCCCAGCCGGCCGCCGCGCATCACGAAGAGCGTGGTCCGATGGGCCTTCTCAAGCGAATCACCAATTCGCTCGGCCGCCGCGAAGAGGAAGATCATTCCGTCGCGTCGGACATGACCTCGGGAGCACCGAGCGCTGCATCGCAGCAGCGCCGTCCGCTGTCCCCCGAGGCGAGCGTCTACGCACCGCGTCGCGGTGCGCTCGACGAACGCGGCCGCGTGAACCCGCAGCCGCGTGCGCAGGACGACGATCAGCTCGAAATTCCGGCGTTCCTTCGCCGTCAGTCGAACTGATTTTCCACCCGCCTTCTACCTTGCCGGAACGCCTGGGCCCCAAGCCCAGGCTTTTCCGTTTTTTCGAACCTTTGCAGGGACATAGAGGGCGAGGAAGAAGCGTTACAAAGCGAAAGAAACAGTGATTTGGAATGGCTGCTCGCGGGCCTTATCTTCGGGCTTGAAAGTCTGCGCATATCAAGGCTCCCGATCGTGTCGAAGGCTGGGGGCGGCAAGTTGGACTTGCCGTCGAGAGGTTGACCTGGGGCTCAAAGACGTATCTTGCAGACACGGAATAAGGCGGTTCGCCGCCAGAATTGTGAAAGTGAAGAGCATGGGACTGGGAATTGGACTGCTGGGGTTTCAGACGACGATCGCCGATGACGTAACCCTGACCGGCACGGGCGTACATTCGGGCGCCGACGTTTCGATCACCTTCCATCCGGCTGAAGCCAATACCGGTATCGTCTTCCAGCGTCTCGACGGCGAGCGGGTTCTCGGCGAATACCTTGCCGTGTCCTCCAATGTCGGCAATACGGATCTCTGCACCATTCTCGGCACGTCGCCGGCCACATGGATCGCCACGATCGAGCATGCCATGGCGGCAATCTACGCCGTCGGCATCGACAATCTGCTGGTCGAGGTTCACGGCGCGGAAATGCCGATCATGGACGGCAGCTCGGCGCCCTTCATCGAGGCCATCGAACAGACGGGCATCAAGGCTCTCGCCGTGAAGCGTCGCTACATCCGCATCCTTAAGCCGGTGCGCATCGAGAACGGTGCCTCCTGGTCGGAGTTCGTGCCTTATGAAGGCGGTATGCGCTTCGAGGTCGAGATCGATTTCGATACGCCGCTGATCGGCCGCCAGTCCTGGCAGGGCGACATGACGGCGGCGACCTTCAAGAACGAGCTGTCGCGGGCCCGCACCTTCGGTTTCATGCGTGATGTCGAGCGGATGTGGGCGGCCGGTCGCGGCCTCGGCTCCTCGCTTGAAAACTCGGTTGTCATTGCCGACGACCATACGGTCATCAACGTCGAGGGCCTGCGCTACGCCAAGGACGAGTTCGTGCGTCACAAGACGCTGGACGCCGTCGGCGACCTCGCGCTGGCCGGCCTGCCGTTCATCGGCTGCTACCGCTCCTATCGCGGCGGTCACAAGATGAATGCCAATGCCTTGCAGGCTCTGTTCAGCGATCCCACGGCCTACGAGATCGTGGAAACGGCGATGCCGCGCACGCGTGTTGCGCGCGAGAAGCAGGTCGCAGGCGCGTCCGAGCTTTCCGCCTGACGCACAATATACATAAAAATTGCCTTAAAGCCGGTCATATGACCGGCTTTTTCATGGACGCGATGCCACAAAATTGCGTTAATCGGTCACCATGACGTTGCGGACTTGTTCTAGTATGATCTAGAACCGCATGGTCGGCGGCGGGGCAGCTGCCACTCGAGTTGGGATGTTCTGATGGTTTTTGCAGACGGCTTCGAATGGAAGACGATGGCGCGCGTGGCGATGGTCACGCTTGTAGCGGCGACAACCAGCGTCGTCGTGACCGCCTGCCAGAACGACCCCGACATCGACATCACCAAGCTGACGGCCGAGACCGATCCGCCTGAGGTCCTCTACAATCAGGGTCTCGCCAACCTGAATGCCGGCAAGACCACGGAAGCCGCGCGCAAGTTCGATGCCATCGACAAGCAGCAGCCGTTCTCCGAATATGCCCGCAAGGCGCTGGTGATGAAGGCTTTCGTCAACTACCGGCAGGGCCAGACACAGGACGCGATCAACG
Organism: Ferranicluibacter rubi; assembly: GCF_011603255.1. Lineage (GTDB taxonomy): Bacteria > Pseudomonadota > Alphaproteobacteria > Rhizobiales > Rhizobiaceae > Ferranicluibacter > Ferranicluibacter rubi. The sequence goes on from NZ_JAANCM010000005.1 coordinate 284,418, forward strand.
CGGCCACGCGCTATCTCAACCTCTATCCCGAATCGGAAGATGCGGCTTACGCCCAGTACATTCTGGGTCTTGCCTATTCCAAGCAGATCCCGACGGTGACGCAGGACCAGAAGCCGGCCTTCAAGACCATCGAGGCCATGCAGGTCGTGGTCGATAAATATCCGAAATCCGAATATGTCGAGGACGCGCAGGCGAAGATCCGCTTTGCGAAGGACCAGCTGGCCGGCAAGGAAATGCAGGTCGGGCGCTATTATCTGGAGCGTAAGGAATATCTGGCGGCCGTCACGCGTTTCCGCACCGTGGTCGAGCAGTATTCCGGCACGAACCAGGTCGAGGAAGCGTTGGCTCGCCTCGTCGAGAGCTACTTCGCCATGGGTATCACCAGCGAAGCGCAGACGGCTGCCGCCGTTCTCGGTCACAACTATCCTGACAGCCAGTGGTATGCCGACAGCTACAAGCTGCTGCAGTCCAATGGGCTCGAGCCGCGCGAGAATGGCGGGTCCTGGATTTCCCGGGCCGGCAAGAAGATCCTCGGCGTCTGATCCGAAAGAACAGAAGACCGGATGCTTTCACAGCTCTCGATCCGCGATATCGTCCTGATCGAACGGCTTGACCTGTCCTTCGATGCCGGCCTGTCCGTGCTGACCGGCGAAACCGGGGCAGGCAAGTCGATCCTGCTCGACAGCCTGTCGCTGGCGCTCGGCGGGCGTGGCGACGGTTCGCTCGTGCGCCATGGCGGTACCAAGGGGCAGGTGACGGCGGTCTTCGATGTCGCGCTGGATCATCCCGCCCGCGTGCTGGTGCGGGAAAACGGCATCGACGACGATGGCGACCTGATCTTCCGCCGCGTGCAATCCTCAGACGGGCGCACCAAGGCCTATGTCAACGACCAGCCGGTGTCCGTGCAGCTTTTGCGGCAGGCGGGGCAGATGCTCGTCGAAATCCACGGACAGCATGATGATCGTGCGCTGGTCGATACCCATGCCCACCGCTTGCTTCTCGATGCCTTCGGCGGCCTGACGTCTGAGGCGGAGACCGTCGCCGATCTCTTCCGGATCTGGCGTGATGCCGAGCGCGGCCTGAAGCGTCACCGCGAGAAAGTGGATGCCGCCGCGCGCGAGGCCGACTATCTGCGTGCCGCCGTGGAGGAGCTCGAGGCGTTGGCGCCGCTCGATGGCGAGGAAGACGGGCTTGCCGAACGACGGGCGACGATGATGAAATCCGAGCGCATCGCTTCGGATATCAGCGAGGCCAGCGATTTCCTCAACGGCAATGCATCTCCCGTACCGCAGATCGCCTCTCTGGTGCGCCGTCTGGAGCGCAAAAGCCACGAGGCGCCGGGCCTGCTGGAGGAAACGGTCAATCTGCTCGATGCGGCGCTGAACCAGCTGTCCGACGCGCAGATGGCGGTGGAGGCGGCGCTTCGGCGCACCGAATACGATCCGAAGGAACTGGAGCGGGTGGAAGAGCGGTTGTTCGCGCTGCGTGCCGCCGCCCGCAAATACTCGGTTCCCGTGACGGAGCTTCCGGCACTGGCCGTCCGCATGATCAACAGCGTGGCCGACCTCGATGCCGGCGAAGAGAAGCTGAAGCAGTTCGAGGCGCAGGTCGCGATCGCGCGGACGGATTTCGATGCGGCGGCTGCAGCCCTGTCGTCCAAGCGGCACAATACGGCAAGCGCGCTTTCCGAGGCCGTGATGGCGGAGCTGCCGGCGCTGAAGCTGGAGCGTGCGCGCTTCATGGTGGAGGTCGCGAGCGACCCGACGCAGCTGACAGCCGAAGGCATCGATGTCGTCGAGTTCCATGTGCAGACCAATCCGGGCACGCGGCCGGGACCGATCATGAAGGTCGCGTCGGGCGGCGAGCTTTCACGCTTCCTGCTCGCGCTCAAGGTGGCGCTGGCCGATCGCGGCTCCGCACCGACGCTCGTCTTCGATGAGATCGATACCGGTGTGGGCGGCGCCGTTGCCGATGCCATCGGGCAGCGGCTGAAGCGGCTGTCGAAGACGGTGCAGGTGCTCTCCGTCACCCATGCGCCGCAGGTTGCCGCGCGGGCGGCGACCCATCTCCTGATCTCCAAGGGGCCATCGGAAAAATCCTCGGAGATGATCGCGACGCGCGTGGCGCGTATGAACGACAAGGACCGCACGGAAGAGATCGCCCGCATGCTGGCCGGCGCCTCGATCACCGAGGAGGCAAGGGCGGCGGCGGCGAAGTTGCTGGCGGGCGGCGGCTGAGGCGGGAACCGCTTTTCCATGCGTTCGTAAGCGGAATAACCGGGCACGAGATGAGCTTGGGATCACCGGCTTCGTGCTCTTCTCAAAAGGACGATTTTCGCTAAAACACTCCCGACAGCAGGAGTGACCGCCATGACCGATATCAAGCCCGTGGATGCGCTGAGCGAAGCCGATGCCGTGGAAGAGTTGGCGTTTCTGGCCTCCGAGCTTGCCCGTCACGATGCGCTCTATCATGGCAAGGACGACCCTGAGATTTCGGATGCCGACTATGATGCGCTGAAGCGGCGCAATGGCGAGATCGAGGCGCTGTTTCCGGATCTCGTGCGGCCCGACAGCCCTTCCGGCAAGGTGGGTTCGGCACCCTCCGGCCTCTTCCAGCAGGTCACCCACACCCGTCCCATGCTGTCGCTCGACAACGTGTTTTCCGACGAGGACGTCAGCGATTTCATCGCCAGCGTCTACCGCTTCCTTGGTCGTCTGCCGGATGGTTCCATCGCGTTTACGGCCGAGCCGAAGATCGACGGCCTGTCGATGTCGTTGCGCTATGAGAAGCGCAAGCTGGTCACGGCCGCCACGCGGGGCGACGGCACGACGGGGGAGAACGTCACCGCCAATATCCGGACCATCGCGGAGATACCGCAGACGCTGCCCGACGGCGCCCCCGATGTGGTCGAGGTGCGCGGCGAGGTCTACATGGCCAAGAGCGACTTCCTCGCGTTGAACGCGCAGATGGAAGAAGAGGGGCGCCAGACCTACGTCAATCCGCGCAACACCGCCGCCGGTTCGCTGCGCCAGCTCGATCCCACTATTACCGCCACCCGCAAGCTGCGCTTCTTCGCCTATTCCTGGGGGCAGATGTCGGAGATGCCGTCGGATACCCAATCCGGCATGGTCGGGGCGTTGAAGGGCTGGGGTTTCCCGGTCAATCCGCTGACGCAGCGGCTGACATCGGTTGCCGCCATTCTCGATCATTACCGGCAGATCGGCCTGACGCGGCCGGAACTCGACTACGACATCGACGGCGTCGTCTACAAGGTCGATGACCTCGTGCTCCAGGGCCGGCTCGGCTTCCGTTCGCGCTCCCCGCGCTGGGCGACGGCGCACAAGTTTCCGGCCGAACAGGCCTTTACGATCCTCACCGCCATCGACATCCAGGTCGGGCGAACCGGGGCGCTGACCCCCGTCGCGCGTCTCGTACCGGTCACCGTCGGCGGGGTCGTCGTGACCAATGCGACGCTGCACAATGAGGACTACATCAAGGGTATCGGCAATGCCGGGCAGCCACTGCGCGAAGGGCGCGATATCCGCATCGGCGATACCGTCATCGTCCAGCGAGCCGGCGACGTCATTCCGCAGATCGTCGATATCGTCGAGGAGAAGCGTGAAGCAGACAGCGCGCCTTACGTTTTTCCGAAAACATGCCCGGTTTGCGGCAGCCACGCGGTGCGGGAGGTCAACGAGAAGACCGGCAAGGTCGACTCGGTGACGCGTTGCACCGGCGGTTTCGTCTGCCGGGCGCAGGCGGTGGAGCATCTGAAGCATTTCGTTTCGCGCAACGCTTTCGACATCGAAGGCTTCGGCGCAAAGCAGATCGACTTCTTCTTCGCCTCCGAAGACCAGACCCTGTCGATCCGCACCGCGCCCGACATCTTCACGCTGGAAGAGCGCCAGCAGGGTTCGCTCTCCAAGCTCGAAAACATCGACGGCTTCGGCAAGGTCAGCGTTCGCAAGCTCTACGAGGCGATCAACGAACGGCGTCAGGTGGCACTCCCCCGCTTCATCTACGCGCTCGGCATCCGCCATGTCGGGGAGACCACGGCGAAGCTGCTGGCGCGATCCTACGGAAGCTACGGCGAATTCGACAACGCAATGCGGGCGGCGGGCGAGCCGGGCGCGGAGGCCTGGGACGACCTGAACCGGATCGACGGGATCGGCGATGTCGTCGCGCGCGCCATCGTGGAGTTCTACAAGGAAGACCGCAATGTCGCGGTGGTGGACCGGCTGCTCGAACAGGTAACGCCGCTCGATGTCGAAGCGCCGTCGGGCGAGGGCAGCCCGGTTGCGGGCAAGACGGTGGTCTTCACCGGCTCTCTGGAAAAATTCACGCGCGACGAGGCCAAGGCCCGGGCGGAAAGTTTAGGGGCTAAGGTTGCCGGCTCCGTTTCCAAGAAGACGGATATTCTTGTTGCCGGCCCGGGCGCGGGCTCGAAGCTCGACAAGGCGCGGGAACTCGGCGTCCAGACGATGGACGAGGACGAGTGGCTGGCATTGATCGGCGGCTGATTCCGTCGATCGACGTCCGTGTATGAGCGGTTTATTTTGCACCTGCTTCGTCTTTGAATTGTCTTTTTGCACCGCACACGATACCGGATGCCGCATAACGGAGGGGAGATCCGGGATGGAGACAGTTTCGACAATCGTGAGCCTGCGCCAGTTGCTGGGTGAACATCGACGGGCAGGGCGCTCCGTCGGCCTCGTGCCCACCATGGGCTATCTTCACGATGGGCATATGGAACTCGTGCGTCGGGCCCGTGCGAGCAACGACGTCGTCGTCGCCAGCATTTTCGTCAATCCGCTGCAGTTCGGCGCCGGCGAGGATCTTTCGCGCTATCCGCGCGATCTCGCGCGCGACCAGACGATGCTGCTGGACGGCGGCGTCGATATCCTGTTTGCGCCCGGCGTTTCCGATATGTATCCGCGGGTGATGGAAACGGTGGTTGATGTGCCGGCACTCGGTGCCGAGCTTGAGGGCGCGGTGCGTCCCGGGCATTTTGCGGGCGTCGCGACCGTGGTGACGAAGCTCTTCAATCTCGTTCAGCCGGATCGCGCCTATTTCGGCGAGAAGGATTTCCAGCAGGTACAGATCATCCGCCGCATGGTGGAGGATCTCGCCCAGCCGGTCGAGGTGGTGGCGGTGCCGACCGTGCGCGAGGCCGACGGTCTCGCCTTCTCCTCGCGCAACGTCTACCTGTCACCAGCCGAGCGCCGCGCGGCCGTGATCGTGCCGCAGGCACTGGAAGAAGCGGCCCGGTTGCTGGGCTCCGGTATCGCGTCTGCCATGGAGCTGGAGCAGGCCATTGCCGGCTTCATCCGCCGCGAGCCGCTCGCCGTGCCCGAGGTCGTTGCCGTTCGCGATCCAGAGACGCTGGCGCCCATCAATACGGTTCAGGGTCGCGCCGTTCTGGTTCTTCTCTTCGTCCGGTTCGGCGCCACGCGGCTCCTCGACAATCGCGTCTATCTCCCGTCCTCTTCTTCCGAAAGCCGCCCGTCATGAGCGTTCAGCCCGGTTCCCCCTCCCGTCGTCGTCTGACGCCCTCCGCCATCCAGGCGCTGAAGGGCGAGCGGCCGATCGTCAGCCTCACGGCCTATACGACGCCGATTGCGCGGCTGCTCGATCCGCACGTGGATTTCCTGCTGGTCGGCGATTCGCTCGGCATGGTGCTCTACGGCATGGAGTCGACGCTCGGCGTTACGCTGGAAATGATGATCGCGCACGGTCAGGCTGTCATGCGCGGAACCTCGGCTGCGTGCGTCGTCGTGGACATGCCGTTCGGCTCCTATCAGGAAAGCCGCGAGCAGGCGTTTCGCAATGCCGCCCGCATCTTGAAGGAGACGGGGTGCAGCGCCATCAAGCTCGAAGGCGGGACGGAGATGGCCGAGACGGTCGATTTTCTGTCGAGCCGCGGCATTCCGGTTCTCGGCCATGTCGGCCTCATGCCGCAGCTGGTGAACACGACGGGCGGGTATCGCTCGCTGGGGCGAACCGAACGCGAGGCGGCGAAGATCCGCCGGGATGCCAAGGCCATCGACGATGCCGGCGCCTTTGCCATCGTGGTCGAGGGAACCGTCGAGCCGCTTGCGCGCGAGATCACCGCCTCCCTGAAGGCGCCGACCATCGGCATCGGCGCATCTCCGGCTTGCGATGGCCAGATCCTCGTGTCGGATGACATGCTGGGCCTTTTCAACGACTTCAAGCCGCGTTTCGTCAAGCATTTCGCCAATCTCGCGCCGCAGATTTCGGCGGCGGTCGAAGCCTATGCGGCCGAGGTGAAGGCGCGCAGCTTCCCGGGGCCGGAGCATACGTTCACGGTGAAGAGCTAAAGCAGGGGCATCCACCTCTCTATGCATGACGCGGCTTGATCGGGCCATCAGCGGAATTCATTTGCCGCTGATGCCGTCCGTGGCTAAAGCCGGGGCCTCAAGCCGCAGGCCCGGCACTTCCCTTGGATCTTCATTATGGCATCTCGTGATTTCTGGGACGGCGCTCGCCGTGGCGTTCCGATCGTGCTTTCCGCATCTCCCTTCGGCGCCCTGTTCGGTGCTCTCGCCATCGACAACGGGTTCAGCATCGTCGATGCGATGTTCATGAGCGCGACAGTGTTTGCCGGTGCGAGCCAGATGGTGGGGCTCGATCTCTTCGGCCATGCCGTCCAGCCGTGGCTCATCGTGCTCTCGGTTTTTGCCGTGAACTTCCGCCACGTTCTCTATTCCGCCTCCATGGCGCGGCACATCGCGCATTTCTCGCTTCTCCAGAAAGGGGCAGCGCTGTTCCTGCTGACCGATCCGCAATATGCGGAAACGGAGAAGAGGGGCGAGCGCGGGGAGCCGGTGACCTTCGTCTGGTACATGGGGCTCGGCCTGGCGATCTACCTGCCGTGGCTGCTTGCGACCTTGCTCGGAGCGGTGTTCGGGGGGCTGATCGGCGATCCCAAGGCGATCGGGCTCGATGTTATGCTGCCGATCTACTTCATGGCGCTGGTGCTCGGCTTCCGCAGCCGCGACAACTGGCTGCCGGTGGTCGCCGTCAGCTCGGTCGTCTCCGTGATCGCGATGCATTTGGTCGGCTCACCGTGGCATGTCAGCATCGGGGCGCTGGCCGGCGTCGTGCTGGCTGCCTGTCTGCCGGTGAAATCCGGGGAGATCTCTCGATGAGCTTCGACCATTTCCTGCCGCAGGATCTCCGCCTGATCGGCATCATCATTCTCGCGGCCCTCGCCACCTATCTCACGCGCATCGGCGGTGCGATCATGATGGCGCGGATGGAGCGCATTCCGCCGCGCATGGAAGCCGCGCTGAACGCCGTGCCCGCAGCCGTGCTCTCGACGCTGGTCGCGCCGGCGCTCTTCTACGGCGGAGCGGATGTCACGATCGCAATCTTCGCCGCCTTCCTCGTCGGCCTGCGGTTTTCGGCACTGCCCATGCTGTTTGCCGGATGGGCCGTGGTGATGGTGCTCAGATATACAGGTCTGTTCTGATCGGGCCGACGAGCATGTCGCCTGTCGGCCCTCCCTCGCTTCCCTAAAGCGCAGCCGTCGCAGCTTCCAGCCAAGCCTTCACGTCCGCGCCGTCGATGAGCGGCGTCAGCTTCTCGCGCGTTTCGGCGTGGTAGGCATCGACCCAGGCGCGCTCCTCCTCCGTCAGAAGCTCGGGCAGGATGAGGCGGCGGTCGATGGGGCAGAAGGTCAGCGTTTCGAAGCCGAGCATCGTCTGGTCGCCACCCTCGACAGGGGCTGCGTCCAGCACATGCAGCAGGTTCTCGATCCGGATTCCGAAGGCGCCGGGGCGGTAGTAGCCGGGTTCGTTGGAGAGGATCATGCCGGGCAGAAGCTCCTGCATGCCGGCGCGCGAGATACGCTGCGGCCCTTCGTGGACGGAGAGGTAGGAACCCACACCATGCCCGGTGCCGTGCCCGTAGTCGGCGCCGGCCTTCCAGAGGGCGATACGTGCCAGCGGATCGAGTTCCACGCCGCGCGTGCCCTTGGGGAAGCGCGCCGTGCTGATCGCGATCATGCCCTTCAGCACCAGCGTGAAGAAGCGCTTCTGCTCCGCCGGCACGTCGCCGATGGCGACCGTGCGGGTGATGTCGGTGGTGCCGTTGACATATTGCCCGCCGGAATCGACGAGGAACATGGTTCCCGCTTCGAGCGGCTGGTCGCTTTCCGTCGTCACGCGGTAATGCATGATCGCTGCATGCGGACCCGCCCCGGCAATCGTGTCGAAGGACACGTCCTTCAGTGGGTTCTGCAGACGTTCGCCGCAGGCGATCCGCACCGCTTCCAGCTTCTCCGTCGCAGCGATTTCGGTCACGGTGCCAGGCGTCGTTCCATCGAGCCAGGCGAGGAACTCGACCATGGCTGCCCCATCCTGCAGGTGGGCGCGGGCGGAGCCTTCGAGCTCGACCGTGTTTTTGCGCGCACGGGGAAGCCGGGCCGGGTCTGCCGCCTCGATCACGGTGCCACCGTCCTTGCGGATACGGTCGGCGAGCGCGACGGCGGCGTGGTCTGGGTCGAGTATGAGACTGACGCCGGATGTGGCGAGTGCCGACACGCGGGCTTCGAAGGTTTCCGGCGCTGCGATCTCGGCCATCTGGGTGAGGTAGGCTTTCTCCTCGATGCCGGTCTTGCGGGCGTCGAGGAAGATTTCGGCCCTGCCATCGGCATGGATGATCGCGCGGGCGAGGGGATGCGGCGTGTGGGGGACGTCGTTGCCGCGCAGGTTGAACGTCCAGGCGACGGAGGAGGGGTCGGTGAGGATGACGGCGGCGGCCCCGGCTTTCACCACCGTCTCTGCCATGTCGGCGATCTTCTCCGTTGCGAGGATGCCGGCCTGTTCGATCTTCTGGATGACGACGCGGCCCAGCGGCGCGTCCGGCCGGTCGGTCCAGAGGCGGTCGAGGGGGTTGTGGTCGAGGTGGACGAGGGCGCCGCCGATCTTCGCCAAGGCGGTTTCCAGCTTGCGGACGTCCGCGCCCGTGTGAACCCATGGATCGATGCCGAGGCGGAAGCCCTTCGGCGCGTGGCGCTCGATCCAGAGGTGCGGCGGCTCGTCGATCAGGTCGCCGCCGGTAAAGACCGTGCCGTCCACCTGTTCGGCCAGCTGTGTGACGTATCGTCCGTCCACGAAAACCACCGCCGTCTCGCGCAGGATGAGGGCGATACCGGCCGAGCCGGTGAAGCCCGTCAGCCATGCCAGACGCTCGGCGGAGGCCGGAACGTATTCTCCCTGGAACTCGTCGGCCCGGGGCACGAGAATGCCATCGATGCCCAGCGCATCGAAAGAGGCCCGGAGACCGTCAGCCCGTTCGCGACCGAACTGCGGTGTGGAGGTGACGTCGAAGGACTGGAACATGATGTCTTCCTGCATGCGGATGAGATGGAACGTTCCGCTTTATAGCAAATCCGGTCCCGATGTCCCATCGGTGCAGGCGGTGACCAAAGCGCCGAGACGCATTCATCATACTTATGCAGATTGCGCATGGCACCTATTCGCGCCAGCCCCTAGCTACCATCGGGCAATGCGTTAAAAGCACCGCCAACGGACGGGCCGCGAACACCCCGTTGCCGCAGATGCCGCAAGGCAATCTTCTGAGTGATCCGTTCGATCGGTTGCCTTCTCCTCCTCCCTCCGGGCGCCGTTTTTGGGATCACGCAGAGTCCGCTTGAGCGATCCTCCTCCTTTGGCTCGCGGACATTGGCCGGCTTGCCGGTCACGGGCGATGCTTCGGCATCGCCTTCGTTTACGAAAAGGCCGTCCCATGCTCCCGCATCGGACGGCTTTTTTCGTTATGCCCTATGCCGTTACCCGCGCTTCAGGCGCGGCTGTCGAGATGGATGGTGACCCAGCCGTTGCGCCACAGCGTGCGCACATGGCGCAGCTTCTGGGCGTTGTAGGCGGACAGGACCTTCCAGCGCTGTTCCGCCAGGATGCCCGAGAGGATGACGGAGCCGCCAGGCACGAGGTGGCGGGCGAGGTCCGGCGCCATGCGCATCAGCGGGCGGGCGAGGATGTTGGCGATGATCAGGTCGAAGGGTCCGTGTTCGGAAAAAGCCGGCGACTGGAAGCCGGTGGCGGTGACGGCCGCGATGCCGTTGGCGATGCCATTGCGGCGAACGTTTTCGCGGGCGACGCGAGTGGCGATCGGATCGATGTCGGTGGCCAGCACCGGCACGGTCTTGATCTTGCGAAGGCCGATCGCGAGAACGCCGCTGCCGGTTCCCAGATCCAACGCATTGGTGACGGTGCGCGAGCGCACGACGCTTTCGATCATCTCCAGGCAGCCGGCCGTGGTGCCGTGGTGGCCCGTGCCGAACGCTTCGCCGGCGTCGATCTCGATGGCGATCTGTCCTGAGCGGACCTTGTCCCGGTCATGCGAGCCGTGGACGAGGAACCGGCCGGCGGCGACGGGGCTCAGGCCCTCCAGCGACTTCGCGATCCAGTCGATATCCGGAATTTCCTCGCGCAGGATCTCGGTGCCGGGCTTCCAGCCATCCACGATCTCCGCGAAGCGCGCCTGGATCTCGTGCTCCTCGGCAAAGTCGAGATAGACGGAAGCCTCCCAGATGTCGCGCTTCTCGTCGATCTCCATCGTGGCGATGGCATAGCCTTCGTCCTCGAAGACGTCCGTCATCAGAGCGAGAACGCTGTCGGCACCTTTTTCGGTGGTGGTGAGATAGAGGCGCAAATCAGCCACGGGCGGTCCTTCAGGTCTTTTGAGCTTCGGATGAGCGCTTTACCACGACCACACGGCATTGCACGGCCAAAATGGCTCTTGCGGTCAAAGCCTATGCCCGCAGGGGGAAAGACGCTTAGCTCTTGGTCAGGTTTTCGAGCTTCTGGACGGCCGTGTCGGTGTTCTCGCCATAGGCGATGGTACCGCGGAAACGACCTTCGGCGTCCAGCAGGAAGACGGAGGCCGAATGGTCCATCGTGTATTCCCCATCGGGCTTTTCCGCATCGAGCGGGACCTTCTTGGCGTAGACCCGGAAGCCCTTGACCATCTCCATGACCTTGTCCGGCGGGCCGGAAATGCCGGTGACGCGGGCGGAGACGTTGGAGACGTATTGCCCGAGAATCTCCGGCGTATCGCGTTCGGGATCGACGGTGACGAAGAAGGCGTTGAGCTTCGTGTTGTCGGGATCGACCTTGGCAAGCCAGCCGTTCATCTCGAACAATGTTGTCGGGCAGACCTCCGGGCAATGGGTGAAGCCGAAGAAGACGGCCGAGGGTCTGCCGGTCAGGGCCTTCTCGGTGATCGGCTGGCCGTTCTGCGACACCAGCGTGAAGGGAACCCCGAACGGCCCGCCCACGGCGGCCTCCTTGGTTTCCGTCATCTTGTAGGTGAGGAACCCCAACGCCGAGGCGGTGACCAGAACGGCAATCCAGAGGACGATTCGAAAGAGTTTCATGTCAGGCCCGTTTCACGTCCATGCCGCTGCGCTTAATGTCACAGCCAAGGCTTACTGCATAATTCCTTCCATCGGAATCGATTTCAGACGCAGAGCGACAGGCTGCCGGCGGCAAGCGCCATATCCGGACCAAATGTCACACAGCCGAGCATGCCGGCCCAACCCGCCAGCGGAAGGCCTGCGGCGGCAAGGGCGAGCCGGGTGGCGTTGCCGGGCGAGATGCGATCCATCACGGGGTGCTTATAGTTTGTTTTTGTCTGCGTCAGATGCCGGAGGGAAGGTTTGTTATCTTTACCGGATCTTTAACGCATCGCTGTTATGCTTCTTTTCCGTGCAGGTCTTGCCGCGCGTCGACATGAGGTCGGCCGTTCCCGCCATCGCCATCTGTGAACGCTGCTCCTCCATCTGTGCGCGACACGATTTGCGCCATCCCGGACCTCGATCATGCATCATGAGACCCGCCAAAGATCCCTGACCGTCAGCCAGAGGCTTGCCACGCTGGGCGTCGTTACCTTCGTCGGAATCAGCGCGATTCTCGCCACGGGATGGTACGAGCAACAGCAGGTCGAGCGTGTTCTCGCCGAAGCAAGCGTCGCGAAGTCCGTCGAGAACAGGGCTATCGAGCTGCGGGTTACCAGCCTCGACCTCGTGCTCGCGGCCATGGACACGATCGTCGACAAGGGCGACAAGGTCATCGCGCCGGATCGCATGAAGGAAATCGATACGGCTGTGGCGGATCTCAAGAGCGCGAGCGGTGACGTTGCGGGTCTCGCCGTCGCCGTCGGCAAGCCCGACCTGGGTGCCGGGGTTCCCGAGATGATATCGCAGTTAAACCAGTCCATCCAGACGGACCTGAAGGCGCTTGTCGAAGCCGGCGCCGACCAGACCGCGTTCGATGCCATCGACGACCGGATCGATACGGCAGGGTCGCAGCTCACGGAACGTTTTGCGAGCCTTGCGGAAGCCGGCATGGCAATGACACAGATGCGTGTCGAAGAAGCGGGCGCGATTTCGCGCTCGGCCTTCGTCTGGCAGTTCGTCTGCGGCCTCGGTGCGATGGTGGTCGTTCTCGGGCTTCTGACAATTCAAGGTAATATCCTGCGCCGCGGTATCCTCGGCGTTCGCGACAGCATGCAGCGCATTCATGGCGGCGATTATGCGACGCCGGTCGGCGCGGTGGAGCGCAGCGATGAGATCGGCGACATGGCGCGCTGCGTCGATCGCTTCCGCACCGACGCCATCGACAAGCAGCGGCTGGAGCGCGATGCTGCCGACAGCCGCAGCCATAACGATACCGATCGCCGCCAGCGCGAAGTTGCAGCCACCGAAGATGCCCGCCAGGTTCAGGTCGCCGTGAGCGCGCTCGGTCAGGCGCTGAACAAGTTGGCGGACGGCCAGTTGACGGTCGCCATCGACACGCCGTTCCGCGCCGATCTCGAATCACTTCGTCTCGATTTCAACCAGGCGGTCGAGAAGCTCCGCAACGTTCTCTCCGGTATGCGCGACAACAGCGCCTCGATCACGGCCAATGGACGCCAGATGCGGTCTGCGGCGGACGATCTTGCCAAACGCACCGAAAAGCAGGCGGCCTCCCTCGAGCAAACCTCTGCCGCGCTCGACCAGATCACCGTTACCGTTCGCACCGCGACGGACAAGGCGGAAGAGGCGAGCCAGATGGTCAGCCGCACGCATGCCAATGCCGAGGAGTCCGGCAGGATCGTCGGCGAGGCCGTTGCCGCCATGGCGCGCATCGAAGATGCCTCTGCCGAGATCGGCAAGATCATCAACGTCATCGACGAAATTGCCTTCCAGACCAATCTTCTTGCGCTGAATGCCGGCGTCGAAGCCGCGCGCGCCGGGGAGGCGGGCAAGGGCTTTGCCGTCGTCGCACAGGAAGTCCGCGAACTGGCGCAGAGAGCGGCCGGTGCCGCCAAGGACATCAAGGGCCTCGTCAACAGGTCCTCGACCGAAGTCGGCACCGGTGTGCGGCTGGTGCAGGAAACCGGTGAAGCGCTTGGCCGCATCGGTACGGACGTCGACCAGATCAACGAGCACATGCGCACCATCGTGGTTGCCGCCCGGGAGCAATCGACGGGGCTGACCGAGATCAACATCGCCATCGGCCAGCTCGACCAGATGACGCAGCAGAATGCGGCCATGGTCGAGGAGACCAATGCTGCCAGCCATACGCTGGCGCAGGATGCCGAGAGCCTTTCCAGCCTGATCGCCCAGTTCGCCATCGGTGGCGCCGCGGCGTCCTACGCATCGGCGTCGTCGTCAGGCTATCGCCCTGCGGCGGCGAAGACTTCGTCCTCCGCCAAGAGCCCCATCGCCATCCGTCCCGCGACCATAAAGCCGGCTGCCGCCCATTCGCGCCCGGCGCCGTCGCCCGCCAAGGCGCTCATGGGCAAGCTTTCCGGCGCGTTCGCAACGCCGTCGACCTCCAGCTCCAACGATCAATGGGAAGAATTCTGATCATGAACATCACCTCCAAACAGTCGGGAAGCTCGATGGAAATCGTGTCCTTCCATCTCGGCAACCAGGAATTCTGCATCGACATCATGGCGATCCGCGAAATCCGCGGCTGGGCGCCGGTCACGCCGATGCCGCACACGCCGCCTTACGTGCTCGGCCTCATCAACCTGCGCGGCGCCGTCATCCCCGTGATCGACATGGCCTGCCGCCTCGGGATGAACATGACGGAACCGTCGGAACGCTCGGCCATCATCGTGACCGACATCGCCGGCAAGCTGGTCGGCCTTCTGGTCGAACAGGTTTCCGACATGATGACGATCCGCAGCGAGGACCTGCAGTCGGCACCGGAGATCATTCCGGAAGCCCAGCGCGCCTTCTGCCGCGGTATCGTGGCGCTGGAAAAGACCATGGTCTGCTTCCTCAACCTCGACACCGTCATCGCCGACGAGCTCGCTCAGGCGGCCTGATCGGCCTGCTTGGTCGAAGGTCTCCCGTTCTGACATCGCATGCCGGGCTAGCCCGGCATGCAGGGCCGGTCTATGCTTCTTCTCAATAGCTCATGTCTTGGGAGACGCCCGGCCGATGAAATGCCTTTTGCTTGTCGATATCCAGAACGGCTTCTGCCCCGGCGGCCATCTTGCCGTGCCCGGTGGGGATGCCGTCGTGCCTGTTGCCAACCGGCTGATGGCCGAGGGCGGTTATGATCTCATCGTCGCTTCGCAGGACTGGCATCCGGCCGACCACGGCAGTTTCGCCTCGCAGCATGACGGCGCTGCACCCTTCACCATGGGAACGCTGAACGGCCAACCGCAGATGCTGTGGCCGGACCATTGCGTCGAGGGCAGCGAGGACGCGGCCCTCCGGCCGGATCTCGACCAAACCCGAATCGACACGATCCAGCGCAAGGGCCTCGACCGCAACGTCGACAGTTACTCCGCCTTTCGCGACAACGATCAGACGGCGCTGACGGGACTCTCCGACCTTCTTCTCGCACGCGGCGTGACGCGGCTCGATGTCTGCGGACTGGCGACGGATTACTGCGTGAAATTTACCGCGCTCGATGCGCGTGCCATGCTGCCGGAGGCACAGATCCGGTTCATCGAGGATGCCAGTCGGGGGATCGATCCAGAGGGTGTTCGCAGCGCGATCAAAGAGATGACGCAGGCGGGCATTGCCGTGGTCACCTCGGATACGGCTCTGAGCGAAACGCGGGTCTGACGCGGCTTCCGCTGAAGGGGCAGCGCCTTATTGTGGTGCGCCCTTCTTCCACGTGACCTGCTGGTTGAAGAGGGGAACGGTCGAGATCGACATCTTCGCCGAACCTTCGACGACCTGGCGGGAATGCGCGAGATAGATCAGCGTGTTGTTCTTCCGATCGTAGATGCGGGTGACCTGCAGCGACTTCCAGATCAGCGAGAGGCCCGAGCGGAACACCTCTTCGCCGTCCTTCGAGAGGTCGATGTCGTCTATGACGACGGGGCCGGTCTGGCGGCAGGCGATGGAGTTGTTGGAGGGGTCTTCGAACCAGTTGCCCTTGCGCAGGCGATCGATGACGCCGCGGTCGAAATAAGTCACGTGGCAGGTGATGCCCTCGATCTTCGGATCGCTGACGGCGTCCACGATGATATCGTTACCGGTCCAGTCCACGCCGACCTCGCCCACGGTTTCAGCCGTGGCCGGCGCCGAAAGGGCGGCGAAGCTCAGCAGGGCGACAGCGGCGGCGAGGCGGATTTTGGGCAAGGGCATCGGCAGATCTCCGGAACGGGTTCACAGCCGAAATAAGCGTCCGGGAATGCAATGCAAGCCGTCGGCGATGAATATGCTGTTCCCACGACATGCGTATGTCGTCTTTCGACGACAATTTGGGAGATTGGCGGTCGGGTAGGGATTTCTCACGCATAGGACAATATTAATATATAATTTCTATCTAAAAGATAGATTACTCCGCACTCTGTCGTTGTTTCAACAAGGAGCGCCCCTATGGGAGTGATCGAACCGCAGTCTATCGACTACACGCAGCACCCGCGCGTGAATTCCAGCGATCCTGTCCCGCCGCGCGGGCGGCCGACACAGGCCGCGCACGTCATTGCCAGCGACGAAGAGGCTCTTGCTGTCGCTCACCAGCTCGCTGCGCAGTTTGCGGTCGGCGCCGCTCTGCGCGACCGGGAGGGCCTGCTGCCGATCGCAGAGATCGACGCCTATTCGCAAAGCGGCCTCTGGGGGATCAATGTGCCCAAGGCCTATGGCGGAGCGGGCGTTTCCTACCGGACGCTGGCGCGTGTCATCGCCATTCTCGCCGCCGCCGACCCATCCATCGCACAGATCACGCAAAATCACCTCGCGATCACCGGTCATATCGATCTCGACGGCACGGACGAGCAGAAGAAAGAATTCTTCGCCTGGGTTCTGTCCGGCCTGCGCTTCGGCAACGCCTTCTCCGAACTGAACAGCAAAACCGTCGCAGCTTTCGAGACACGGGTCGTCCGCGACGGCGACGATGTGGTCGTCAACGGCGAGAAATTTTACACGACGGGTGCATTGCTGTCGCACATCATCCCCATCGTGGCCGTCGATGAGAACGACCAGGGGGTCCTCGTCTTCGCCGACCGGGACGCACCCGGCATTACGGTCACGAACAACTGGTCGAGCTTCGGTCAGCGAACGACGGCCTCGGGTTCCGTCAAGATCGAGAATGTCCGCGTTCCGAAACATCGTCTCCTGCCGATTGCCGCTTTCGATCGTCCGACGATCGCCGGCCCCGTTTCGCAGATCATTCAGGCGGCCATCGACGCCGGAATCGCACGAGGGGCCATCGATGCAACGATTGCCTTCGTCAAGACGCATAGTCGGCCCTGGGTGGACAGCGGTAAGGAAACGGCCGGCGAAGATCCCTTCACGATTGCCGCTATCGGCGACCTCAAGATCAGGCTGCACGCCGCCGAAGCCCTGCTGGCGATCGCCGGCGATGCGATCGATGCGGGGTATGAGAACCCGACAGAAGAGGTGATTGCCGATGCGACGGTGAAAACCGCGGAGGCGAAAGTTCTGACGACGGAGATCGCCATTCTCGCGACGAACAAGCTCTTCGAACTGTCGGGGACGCGATCGACGCTCGCAAAATACGATCTCGACCGTCATTGGCGCAACGCCCGTGCGCACACGCTGCACGACCCGGTGCGCTGGAAGTTCTTCCATGTCGGCAATTTTTATCTGAACGGTCTCAATCCGCCGCGTCACCCCTGGAGCTGAAGCAACGAGCGCTGCGCGGTGGTGCCGTGTGGCGTCCGTTTTCCGTCTTTCGCGAAGCCGCGGGCATGCCCCGCGGCTTCTTCATTTTTGACAATCCTCAGATTTCGGGATGCTCGTAAAGGAAATGGTTACCATGTTTCGCCATTCTTTCGCCTAGCCGCAGTGTTCTAGGGAGCGCGCAACTTCAGCGCCAGGCGACCCAAACGGCCGGCTTCGACGACAGTGCGTAGTGCTGTTTTCGGATTGCGTAACCAATTTGGGTAAAGAGTTCCATGGCGCTAGCGATTGAGAATGTTCGACAGATCGATACGCGTTCGCAGACGCGCCCCCTCCGCCAGCAGTCCCCTTCGCCGCATAAAGCCGGCCCTGCCAAAACGCAGCGCTCGCGTCTCTTTCCTGCCGTTCTTGCCGCAGGCGTCGGCCTTGCCGGCGTCGGCTGGCTCATGGCCACCATCCTCACCATGCATGGCGTTGCCGGCGATCTCGCGACCGGCGGGCGCCCGACATTCCAGACCTCGCTTGGACTCAACGCCATTCCCCGCGGCCCGGTGGGCGAGCGGACGGTGCATGTGGCGAAATTCTCGCGTCTCGTAAAGACGCCGGTCGTGGCTGTTGCCGCAGCCAAGACGCAGCCGCAGATGGCATCCGCCAGCACCGTTCACCGCATCGTTCTCGCCGCCCTGCCGCCCAAGCCGGCAACACCTGCCGCGACGGCAGCCCCTGTTCAGGTTGCCTCGCTCGACGCGCGCGCGGATGTCGCCGTTCCCTTGCGCGAGAATGCGATGCTGGAGCCGGATGCCCGGCCGACCGGATCGCTGCCCAAGCCCTTCAGCCTCGTTCTCAATGACGACGAGACGACGGAGCATCTGCCGGATCTCGGACCGCTCCCGCTATCCCGTCCGGGGATTGCGATCGAGGCGGACGACGCGCCGACCGCGAGTGAGCGCCCTCGCAAGCCGCCGGTGCAGCTGGCCTATGCCAAGCCGAACGCGGCGATCGACATGGATGACGACGAGCCGTCCATGGCGCCGCGTAAGCCGCTGTTCGGCAACCGCAAGGGCGTCGCCTATTACGACATTTCGGCCGGCGTCGTGCATATGCCGAACGGCGAGAGGCTGGAAGCGCATTCCGGGATCGGCAAGCTGCGCGATAATCCCGATGCCGTGCACATTCCGATGAAGGGCCCGACGCCGCCCGGCACCTACAAGGTGACGATGCGAGAATCGTTGTTTCATGGCGTGGAAGCTGTTCGCCTGACGCCGATCGACGGGGTCGCCCCGCATGGCCGCGTCGGTCTTCTGGCGCACAGCTATCTTCTGCGCAATCGCGGCGACAGCCATGGCTGCGTCGCCTTTGCCGACTATCCCCGCTTCCTCAAGGCCTTCAAGCGCGGCGAGGTGACCCAGATGGTCATCGTCAGGAGCATGAAGGGCGGCTTCTCCAAGCCTGCAAAGACGCTCGCTTCGCTCTTCTCGCGCAACGGGTGAGGTTGGTGTAAAGAAAGGAAAACCCTCTCTGGCCTGCCGGCCATCTCCCCCACAAGGGGAGAAGACTCGGAGCAACGCCCCGCTACCTTGCTGATGGGAGTGGGGCGGTGGCCACAAGTCTTCTCCCCCCTTGTGGGGGAGATGGCTGGCAAGCCAGAGAGGGCCTTGTTTCTTCACAACCACCACGCCGGAGCCTTTCAGGCAGGCGTTTCTGCGGGACTTAAGCGATGCTTCCTTGGATCGAGATCGACACGGCCGATGTTCCCGGCGGTGGCGGGCAGTTGCGGCTGAAGAGCCGGGGCCAGGAATTTTCGATCATGCTCGGCAGTAACGAGTTGATGAACAGCCGGCTCAGCGGCTCGGAAGAGGCGCTGGCGTCGCTTGCGCGCGAGAAGATCGGCGATCGTCCGCGTCCGGCCTTCCTCATCGGCGGGCTCGGCATGGGGTTCACGCTGCGCGCCGCGCTTGCGATCCTGCCTGGAGATGCCGAGGTTGTCGTGGCCGAACTGGTGCCCGCCGTTGTGCGATGGGCGCGGGGGCCGATGGCGAGCGTGTTCAAGGGCTGTCTCGACGATCCCAGGGTGACGATCTACGAAGGTGATGTCGGTGCGTGCATCGCGGCCGCGCGTTCGGCCTATGATGCGATCCTGCTCGATGTCGACAATGGTCCCGATGGGCTGACCCGTGCCTCCAACGACAGCCTCTACGACCATCAGGGCCTGCGGGCGGCGCAATCGGCGCTTCGACCGGGTGGCGTGCTGGCCGTCTGGTCCTCCGGGCCGGATCCGCGTTTCACGCGCCGGCTGAAAGATTCAGGGTTTGAGGCCGAGGCGGTCTCCACGCGTGCCAACGGCAAGCGCGGCGGGGCACGTCATGTGATCTGGCTAGCGGTCAAGCGCTAGGATCTCAGACCTTCTCGACGAAACCGTCCAGAACGCGTTTCTGGCCGGCACGGTCGAAATCGATGGTGAGTTTGTTGCCCTCTATACCCGCGATATTGCCGTTGCCGAACTTGATATGGAACACGCGGTCGCCGACGCCGAATTTCGACGGGGTTTCTACCGTCGAGCGGACGGTCAGTTCGCCCTCGATGGTGCGGGCCTTGGGGCCGCTTTCGCCATAGCCGATGCGATCGATGGCGACGCCGGAGCGGTTGCCCCAGTTGTCGCGGGTCGCATCGGTCTTGTTGGCCTGCGCGCGCTTCCACCCCGGTGTCGCATAGGTGTTCTGGAACGGCTCCTGCTTGTCGAAGCGGGATTGGCCATAACCGCCACGCCCGTAGCCGCCATAGGACTGCTCCATCTCCGCCACTTCGACGTGATCGACCGGAAGCTCCTCGATGAAACGCGAGGGGATGGTCGATTGCCAGAGGCCGTGGATGCGGCGGTTGGAAACGAACCAAAGGTGGCAGCGGCGCTTGGCGCGGGTGAGGCCGACATAGGCGAGGCGCCGTTCTTCCTCCAGCCCCGAGCGGCCGCCTTCGTCGAGCGAGCGCTGGTGCGGAAACAAGCCTTCCTCCCAGCCGGGCAGAAAAACCGTTTCGAATTCCAGCCCTTTGGCGGAGTGCAGCGTCATGATGTTGACGGCGTCGAGGTTCTCGTTCTGCTCGGCATCCATGACCAGCGACACGTGTTCGAGGAAGCCGCGCATGCTCTCGAACGCTTCCATAGAGCGCACGAGTTCCTTCAGGTTCTCGAGCCGACCCGGCGCTTCCGCCGTCTTGTCGACCTTCCACATGTCGGTGTAGCCGGATTCCTCGAGGATGATTTCGGCAAGCTCGGTATGCGGCGTGTTTTCCAGCAGCCCCTGCCAGCGGCGCACCATGGTGACGACGTCGAACAGCGACTTGCGGGCCTTGGCCTTCACCTCGTCGGTCTCGATGATATCGGCGGCTGCCGCGAGCATCGGGATATCGCGGGCGCGGGCATAGTCGTGCAGCAGGCGGATGGTGGTATCGCCGAGGCCACGCTTCGGTGTGTTGACGATGCGCTCGAAGGCGAGATCGTCTGCATCCTGGCAAACGAGCCGGAAATAGGCCATCGCATCGCGGATCTCCATGCGCTCGTAGAAGCGCGGGCCGCCGATGACGCGGTAGTTGAGGCCGAGCGTGACGAAGCGGTCTTCGAACTCGCGCATCTGGAAGGAGGCGCGCACGAGGATCGCCATGTCGTTCAGCTTGTGCTTGTCGCGCTGGAGTTGCTCGATTTCCTCGCCGACGGCGCGCGCTTCTTCTTCCGAATCCCAGGCCGCGTGAACCTGGACCTTCTGGTCCTCGGGGTCGTGCCGATCGGTGAAGAGCGTCTTGCCGAGACGACCTTCATTGTGTGCGATCAGATGGCCGGCAGTGGCAAGGATATGGGCGGTCGAGCGGTAGTTCCGCTCCAGCTTGATGACAACCGCGCCCGGGAAGTCCTTGTCGAAGCGGAGGATGTTGTCCACCTCCGCACCGCGCCAGCCATAGATTGACTGGTCGTCGTCGCCGACGCAGCAAATATTAACGGTATTGTCCGCCGTGCGCGGCTCCCCCTTCGCGGGGCTCGGTCGCTGGGCCAGGAGCCTTAGCCACATGTATTGAGCGGTATTGGTATCCTGATACTCGTCCACGAGAATATAGCGAAAGCGGCCGTGATATTCGCGTAGCAGGTCGGGATGCTTGCGGAATATGGCGATGGGGTGCAGCAGCAGGTCGCCGAAGTCGCAGGCGTTGAGCGTGCGCAGGCGCGCCTGATAGGCGGCGTAGAGGTCGCGGCCCTTGCCATTGCCGAACGCGCGCGCGTCGCCTTCCGGGATGTCGGCGGGCGTCAGGCCCTTGTTCTTCCAACCGTCGATCAGCTGGGCGAACTGCTTGGCCGGCCATCGCTTGTCGTCGATGGATTCGGCCTGCAGGATCTGCTTGATCAGGCGGGTGACGTCGTCCGTGTCGAGAATGGTGAAGTCTGAGCGGATGCCGGCAAGCTCCGCATGGCGCCGCAACAGTTTGACGCCGATGGAGTGAAACGTGCCGAGCCAGGGCATGCCCTCGACCGCGCCGCCGACCAGAACGCCGATGCGCTCCTTCATCTCGCGCGCCGCCTTGTTGGTGAAGGTGACGGCGAGGATCTGGCTTGGATAGGCGCGGCCGGTCGCCATGATATGCGCGATGCGCGTGGTGAGGACGCGCGTCTTGCCGGTGCCGGCACCGGCAAGCACGAGCACGGGGCCATCCAGCGTTTCCACGGCGAGCCGCTGCTCCGGGTTGAGGCCCGACAGATAATCCGGCGCGCGATCGCGGTCGCGGGCAGCCATTGCGCGGGCTGCAAGACCCGAAGGCCCCTGTGCCGGGGCGTTGCCTTGATCCTGCCCGGGATGCCCATCGCGTGCACCAACGGGCACATCTGCCGGGTCAGCGCCTCGGCGCTCGCCTCTCGCGGGCGCGCGTGCAGGCTCTTCGTCGAAGAAGGGGATGTCGTCGAAACCGTTGCTCATGCGGTTCAATGTAGTGATTCGGGTCCGAAAGGCCAGAATTGCGTTCTTCTTTTATTCCCCGGGCAGAGGTGCGGCGATCTCCTGAACTGGGGAAATCCATCATCATTACAATTGCGTAATGATGAGCTTGCGGGATTGCGTGACATGCGGACTGCCCGGTACTTTGGGACAAACCGTCGCATTCCGCTCATCTGAACCGTCCCTGTCGGGAATGCCCACGTCGGAGACCTGCATGCAGATCTGGAAACAGCTGGCCGTCAGCCTCGTCATTCTCCTCGTCGGCCTCGCCGCCTGGGTGCGCTTCGTGCCGTCCGCCGGGCCGATGCTCGTGTCCGCCGGTGTGCCCGGCAGCGTCGTGGCACTGGTCGCGCCGTCGGCTGCATCCGGCGATAAGGGGCAGGCGCGAGGCGGACAGAGCGGGACCCAGCGGGCAGCGGCCGGCAACCAGACGCCGCTCGTCGTGACCGAGGCTGCGGGAACCGCGCTCGTCAATGATCGGCTGAACGCCATCGGCAACGGCGAGGCCATCCTCTCCGTGACCGTCACGCCGCTTTCCACCGGCAATCTCACGGAAGTGCTGGTCAAATCCGGCGAGCGGATCGAGCAGGGGCAGGTGATCGCCAAGCTCGACAGCGACGAGCAGGTGCTCGCCGTCGCGCAGGCCAAGGTGCTGCTGGACGCCGCCCGCGACAAGGTGGAGCGCAACCGCCGCCTCGGCAATGCGGTTTCGATCGCCACGCTGCGGGAAGCCGAGTTCGCCGAGCAGGCCGCCGAGCTGGCGCTAAAGACCGCGGAACTCGATCTGACGCGGCGCGACATCGTCGCTCCGTCCAAGGGCATCGTCGGCATCATCACCGTCAATCCCGGCGATTATGTCACCACCTCGACGCCGATTGCCGTGGTGGACGACCGGTCGCAGATCCTCGTCGATTTCTGGGTTCCCGAACGGTTCGCCAACAATATCAAGGTCGGTCAGGAGGTCTCGGCGGTTGCCGTGGCGCAGGTGACGCGCCAGCTGACCGGCGCCATCCACGCCATCGACAACCGGATCGACCAGGCCAGCCGAACGCTGCGCGTGCGAGCGCGCCTCGACAATCCGGACGACAGCCTGCGGGCCGGCATGTCCTTTTCGGTCAACGTCCGCTTCCCCGGCGACAGCTATCCCACCGTCAATCCGCTCGCGGTGCAGTGGAGCGCCGACGGCTCCTATGTCTGGCGCGTGGTGGACAGTAAGGCGGAGCGCGTGCCGGTGACGATCATCCAGCGCAACTCCGACAAGGTGCTGGTGGATGCCAAGCTCAAGAAGGGCGACATGGTGGCGACCGAGGGCGTGCAGCGGCTGAGGGACGGCGGCGAGGTCAAGGTCGCCAATGCGCCGGCGGGCGCTGTAGGTGATGCGGGCGAGCAAAAGGTTTCGAGCGCGCAACCCGCGGCGACGGGCACGGAGGCCGCGCGATGAGCGGCCCCCACAAGACAGGGGCGGGTGGCTCTGCGGGATTTACCGCCCTCTTCATCCGCCGACCGATCCTTGCGCTGGTGGTCAATACGCTGATCATCGTCGCAGGCCTTGCGGCGCTGAACGGCGTCGAGATCCGCGAATTGCCGGAGGTCGATCAGCCGGTCGTGTCCGTCAATACGCGTTTCGAAGGGGCGGCACCCGAGACGGTCGACCGGGAACTGACCTCTGTGATCGAAGGCGCCGTCTCGCGCGTGCAGGGCATCAAGGATATCTCGTCCACCTCGCAATATGCCCAGAGCCGCGTGACGCTCCAGTTTTCAGACACAACCGATATCGGGCAGGCGTCCAACGATGTGCGCGACGCGCTCGGCCGGGTGACGAACGATCTTCCCGATGGCGCCGATGCACCGCAGATCGTGAAGGCGGATGCCGACAGCCAGCCGATCCTGCGCCTCGCGCTCACCTCCGACACGCTGTCGATGGAAGACCTGACGCTGCTGGCCGAAAACGAGGTGACCGACCGGCTCGCCTCCGTGGAGGGCGTGGCCGACGTCCAGCTGAACGGCGAGCAGGAGAAGATCTTCCGCATCGACGTCAACCAGGGCAAGCTTGCCGCCCGCGGCCTGACGGTGGCCGACCTGCGCACGGCGCTGGCCAGCGCCTCGCTCGACGTTCCCGCGGGATCGCTGACCAGCGCCAATCAGGACCTCTCCGTCCGTGCGACGGCGGACCTGCAGACACCGGAACAGTTCGAGAAGGTTATCCTCGGGCCGAACGTGCGGCTCGGCGACGTCGCGACCGTGACGATGGGACCCGATATCGGCACCTCGTCGCTCCGCTCCGGCGGCAAGCAGGGCATTGGCCTCGGCATCATCCGGCAGGCGCAGTCCAATACGCTCGACATTTCGAACGGCGTGAAGACCACGGTCGCCGAGATCGGCAAGATCCTACCACCGGGCACGGAGCTCACCATTACCAGCGACGATGCGGTCTTCATCCAGGGCGCCATCCACGAGGTCGAGATCGCGCTCGTCGCCTCGGTCATTATCGTGACGGTGGTGATTTATATGTTCCTGCTCGACTGGCGGGCGACGCTGATACCGGTGCTGACCATGCCGATCGCGCTGATCGGCACCTGCGCTGCGATCTACATGGCCGGCTTCTCGATCAACATCCTGACCCTGCTTGCGATCGTGCTGGCCACCGGCCTCGTGGTGGATGACGCGATCGTCGTGCTGGAGAACATCGTGCGACGGCGAAGCGAGGGAATGGGACCGCGTGCGGCGGCCGTTCTCGGCACGCTCGAAGTGTTCTTCGCGGTCATCGCGACCACGGCGACGCTGGCGGCCGTCTTCATTCCGCTGTCTTTTCTGCCGGGGCAGACGGGTGGTCTCTTCCGCGAGTTCGGCTTCGTTCTCGCCTTCGCCATCATTCTCTCCGCCTTCGTGGCGCTGACCTTCTGTCCCATGCTCGCCTCGCGCATGCTGAAGGCGCAGCCTGACGGCCATGGCCATAGCGGGTTCCTTGGCCGCATCGGCGGCATGTTTGCCCGCGGGTACAGGCGCTCGCTCAAGGCGTGTCTCGATTCGCCACTCGTCGTGGGTCTCGCCTCCGTGATGGTCGTCATCGCCGGCGGCATCGCGTTTACGACACTGCCATCCGAGCTGACGCCGACGGAGGACCGGGCGCGCATCCTGCTGCGCATGCAGGCGCCGCAGGGCGTCTCGCTCGATTACACGCAGGCGCAGATGCGCCGGGTGGAGGATGCGCTGCAGCCGATGGTAAAGGCCGGCGAGATCGCCAATGTCTATTCCATCTCGGGGCAGGGCGGTTCGGTCAACAATGGCTTCATGGTCCTGTCGCTCTCGTCATGGGGCGATCGCGAGCGGACGCAGCAGCAGATCTCGCGCGAAATCTCGCGCCTGTCGGCTGAGATCCCCTCGATCCGGGTCTTCCCGGTGCAGCCGAACAGCCTCGGCATTCGCGGCGCCGGCAACGGTTTGCAGCTCGCGCTGGTCGGTAACGACTACAAGGCGCTCGGTGATGCCGCCGCCAAGCTGGTGCGGCAGATGGAGGATAGCGGTCGCTTCGAAAACGTGCGTCTGAACTACGAGGCGAACCAGGCGCAGCTGTCCGTGACCATCGACCGGGAGCGCGCGTCCGATCTCGGCATCGACATCAACGGCCTGTCGGCGGCGCTGCAGGCCATGCTCGACGGCAACAGCGTCATCGACGTCTATGTCGAAGGTGAGGCCTATCCGGTCAAGCTGCTCTCGACCACCAATCCCGTCAACGACCCGACCGACCTCGAAAACCTGTTTCTGAAGACCGGGGACGGCAAGATCGTGCCGATGTCGTCCATCGCCACCGTGAAGGAGCAGGCCGTCGCGCCGCAGCTGTCGCGCGAATCGCAGTTGCGCGCCGTGTCGCTTTCGGCGGGCCTAGCGCCCGGCACGGGCCTTGGCGAGGCTCTGGCCTATGCCGAGCAGGTTGCCAAGCCGTTGCTGCCGGCCGGCTCCCGCGTGGTGCCGCTGGCGGAAGCCGCGACGCTCAACGAGAACTCCGGCGCGCTGTTCGTCACCTTCGGCTTTGCCATCATCATCATCTTCCTCGTGCTGGCGGCCCAGTTCGAAAGCCTGATCAGCGGCCTCGTCATCATGTCCACGGTACCGCTCGGGCTCGCCTGCGCCGTGTTCGCGATGGTCCTCACGGGCAACTCGTTGAATATCTACAGCCAGATCGGGCTCGTGCTTTTGGTCGGCATCATGGCGAAGAACGGCATCCTGATCGTCGAGTTCG
This sequence comes from Ferranicluibacter rubi, assembly GCF_011603255.1. GTDB lineage: Bacteria > Pseudomonadota > Alphaproteobacteria > Rhizobiales > Rhizobiaceae > Ferranicluibacter > Ferranicluibacter rubi. Next base: position 310,774 of record NZ_JAANCM010000005.1, read on the forward strand.
CCAACCAGCTTCGCGACCGCGGGCAGGGTCTGCGCGAGGCGATCGAGAATGCTTCCAACATCCGGCTTCGTCCGGTGATGATGACGATGATCGCGACCATCGTCGGTGCCGTGCCGCTCGTGCTCGCCAGCGGCGCAGGAGCCGAAGCCCGTATTGCGCTCGGCTGGGTTCTCGTCGGCGGCCTCGGCCTTGCGACCGTGGTCACGCTGTATCTGACGCCGGTCGCCTATCTCGCCATCGCCCGCTTTTCCAAGCCGCAGGTGGACGAGGAGCGTCGATTGCAGCGCGAGCTTGCCGCGGCCTACGGCGTGCACGAGGTCGAGCCGGAAGAGAGGCTGCGCGCGGCAGAATAGGCCGGCGCGCTTCCCGATGTCTCGAACCGGCGCAGCTGTGGCGCTTGCGTCCCATGCGTTCCGAAAATGTGCGGTAACGCTCGCGCGATGAAGGAGGTGCTGGACAAAGTGATTCCGGATTCTACAGTAGGGCATTGATATTTCAGCAGGACCGCAGGTAAAGGGCCGGCGGTGGAGGATGCGGTCGATGGCTCTCAAGGCGATCAGGTCGGGCGTTCGTAACGAAGCGGGGATCGTTGCGGCAATAACGGCGCTGAAGGCGCAGTTCGGCGAACGCTTGCAGACGGGTGAGGCGATCCGCGCGCAGCATGCCCACACGACCACCTATATCCCTGCGCAACTGCCGGACGCGGTGGTGTTTCCACAAAACAGTGCCGAGGTTCAGGCGATCGTCGGGATCGCCGGGGAAAACCGCGTTCCGCTGATCCCGTTCGGAACGGGCTCGTCGCTCGAAGGCCATGTCAACGCACCGCATGGCGGCATCAGCGTCGACATGAGCCGGATGAACCGCGTTCTCTCCGTCAACGAAAGCGATCTCGACTGCACGGTCGAGCCGGGCATCACGCGGGAAGAACTCAACAGGGAATTGCGCGCGACCGGCCTGTTCTTCCCGATCGACCCCGGCGCTAATGCATCGATCGGCGGCATGGCATCGACGCGTGCTTCTGGCACCAATGCCGTGCGCTACGGCACCATGCGGGAGAACGTTCTTGCAGTCACCGCCGTCATCGCCGACGGGCGCGAGATCCGGACCGCGCACCGGGCACGCAAATCTTCGGCGGGTTACGACCTCACGCGGCTGTTTGTCGGTGCGGAAGGCACGCTCGGCGTCCTGACCTCGGTCACTCTTCGGCTGCATGGTATTCCCGAGACGATCGCGGGCGGCGTTTGCTCTTTTCCAGATATCGGTGCTGCCTGCAACGCCGTCATCCTCACCATTCAGTCCGGTATTCCCGTTGCGCGGATCGAGCTTCTGGAAGAGACGCAGGTGAAGGCCAGCAACGCCTATTCCGGGCTGCATCTGCCGGAGATGCCGACGCTCTTCGTGGAATTCCATGGCAGCGCGGACAGCGTGGCGATGCAATCGGCGGCATTCGCGGAGATCGTCGAGACGTTCGGCGGCGGCGATTTCAGCTGGACCTCGAATGCCGATGAGCGGGCCGTGCTATGGAAGGCGCGGCACGACGCCTACTGGGCGCAGAAGGCGTTGCGGCCGGACTTCGCTATGCTCTCGACCGACGTTTGCGTGCCGATCTCGCGGTTCGCGGACTGCGTCGAGGCGACACGGGAGGACATTCGCGAAAACGACCTGATCGCGCCCATCGTCGGCCATGCCGGCGACGGAAACTTTCATGTCGGCCTCCTGTTCGACGACAAGGATCCGGCCTATGTCGATCGGGCGGAAGCGTTCGTGGAGCGGTTGAATGCCAGGGCGCTGGCGATGGACGGGACCTGCACGGGAGAGCACGGCATCGGGCAGGGGAAGATGCCGTTCCTGGAGGCGGAGCTTGGCGATGCGCTCGATCTGATGCGTCAGGTCAAGCGCGCGATCGACCCGGTGGGAATCTTCAATCCGGGCAAGATTTTTATGGGATGAACGAGAATTTGCCGCCGTGCCATGCTACTGCATCGCCAGCGCGGTGCCTCGCCCGCAAGGGAGTGACGGCAGATATTTGATGTGTGCCGGCCGGCATCCTGGCGTCGTTGACGACACGAGGTGCAGGGCGGCAAAGGCCAAGAGGATACACCAGCCCGTTGTGGGCTGCGTGCAGGATCGGACAGGACGTAAGGCTCGGTGCTTTCGCGTATTTTCGTCATCGTCGGCGGTTTGTTTGTGCTCGCGCTGTTTGCTGCGCTGATCGCGCCGCTGTTCATCGACTGGACGGATTTCCGCAAGGACTTCGAGCGTGAAGCCGGGCGGATCATCGGGCAGCCGGTTGTCGTGCACGGCAGTGTCGATGCGCGGCTGATCCCCTTTCCCTCCGTGACGCTCAACGACGTCCGCATCGGCGAAACCGAGGCTGGCGCGCCTCTGGTGCAGGTCGAGCATTTCTCCATGGATGCCGAGCTTGCGCCGTTCCTGTCCGGTGAGGCACTGATTTTCGACATGCGGCTGGACAAGCCGAAGGCGAAGATGCGGCTTCTGCCGGATGGTACGCTCGACTGGGCGCGGGGCCGCCGCGCTGCCATTCCCGCAAAGACCGTCGTGCTTGAGAACGTCGAAATTACCGATGGCGAAATCGAGTTCATCGACGAGCAAACCGGGCGGACGCGCGAAGTGTCGGGGTTGAACGCCGATCTTTCCGCGCGCACCCTTGCGGGTCCCTGGAAGGTCGAAGGCCGGGCAGCACTCGATGGCGAGGCCGGTAGCTTCTCCTTCTCCAGCAGCGAGCCGCTGGAAGGCGGCGGGCTGCCGTTGCGGGCGCGGCTGACGCCCGACAAGCGGCCGTTCGGCGTCGATCTCGATGGCGAGCTCAAGATCGTCGAATTCCGCCCGGTCTATCAGGGCAAGTTCACCATGACGGAGAACCGGCCCGCCGATGCCCCGAAGCGCGAGGACGATGCGGCGGCGCTCAGAATCAACGGACAGTTCGAACTGACCAATGATCGGATCCGTGTGCCGGACTACCGCGTCGAGGTCGGCCCGCGCGACGATCCCTATCTCGTGACCGGCGAGGCGACGCTCGACACCGGCAAGACGCCGGAATTCCTGCTTCTGGCCGATGGACAGCAGATCGACGTCAGCCGCATCGGCGGCAAGCCGGGTGCTGCCGGCAAGACCGGGCGTGATCCCGCGATCTCCATCCGCCAGCGGCTTTCCGCCATGATGGAGATCATCGCCAATATCCCCATTCCGCAGGTGCCGGGCCGCGCAAGCCTCAAGCTTCCCGCCATCGTCATCGGCGACACCACCGTGCGCGATGTGCGGCTCGATCTTCGCCCGGATGGTGCGGGTTGGATGATCGACAATGCGGTGGCGCAGTTCCCCGGCCGGACACAGCTCGAAGCCAAGGGCCGGCTCAATCTGTCCGGCCAGCGCGCCTTCCGGGGCGACCTTCTGGTGGCGTCCAACCAGCCGTCGGGGCTCGCCTCCTGGCTCGCCGGCTCAGTCGATCCCGCGATCCGCCGGCTTCGCACGGCCGGATTCTCCGCGACCGTCAACCTGACGGACACACTGCAGCAGTTCGAGCGCCTGGAAGTGGCGGTGGGGCCGGCGACGCTGAACGGGCGCGTGGAGCGGCAGGCGTTGAACGGTGTGCCCCCGACGCTCTCCCTGCAACTGAAGGGCAACCGGATCGATCTCGAAGCCTTGCAGGCGCTCACCGGACTTGTCGCGGGCGATGCCTCCTACGAAACGCTGCTGTCGCACACGATCGCCGCCGATATCTCCGCCGACACGCTGCTGGCCTTCGGTGAGGAAGCGCGGGACGTGCAGCTGGTGGCGACGCTCAAGAACGGACAGGTTCAGGCCGAGCGTGCTTCCATCGGCAGCATTGCTGGCGCCCAGCTGGCGGCCTCCGGGCGGATGGGTGGCACGCTGGCTGCACCGATCGTCTCGGCCAAGATGAAGATCGCCGCGCCGGACATGACCTCCTTCTTCCAGATGGTCGAGCGGCACGCGTCAGCCCATCCCATCCTCGCGCGGCTTGCCCGCAGCGGCGGCTACTACAATGATGCGGCGCTGGACGTGACGCTGACGGCCGGTAGCCGCGAGGGCGACGCGCCGGTGACCTTCGGCATCGTCGGCACGGCCGGTGGCAGCCGCGTCGCTGCGAACTATCAGGCGCCGACGATCGCGCAGGCGCTCGCGGGGCAGGGCATCTTCCTCGAGGCGACGCTCGAGAACCCGTCGAGCCTCGTGCTGCTCGGACAGGCGGGCTTTGATCCGCTGCCGTTCGACACGGACGCCAATGGGCTCCTCTCCATCAAGCTGCAGAGCACGGAGGGCGACAGGGCTAACGGCACGCTGAGTTTTACGACCGAAAAGACGGCGCTGAACGCCAGCGGTGAGATCGACCTGTCGCGGGATCGGTTCCTCAGCGGCCAGACCAAGATGACGCTGGAAAGCCAGGATTTCGAGCCCTTCCTGCTGGTGCAGGGCATTGCCCTGCCGCAGACGGGAACGGGCCTGCCGCTGAGCCTGAAGAGCGACGTGACCGTGACGCCGGAGGCGGTGACGCTTTCCGGCGTGGAAGGCAAGGCCGACCGGAATGGCTTCACCGGCCAGATCGCCTTCGACCGCACCGTTCCCGGCAAGGCCACTGGTCAGTTGGCTTTGGATACGCTCGATTTCGCCTGGGCGGCCGAAGGCTTGCTCGGGCCGGTGCAGGATCCGCTTGAGGGGACGCTCGCGACATCTCCGGTCGCGCCTGTTGCCTGGAATGGATACGACGTCGCGCTCGATCTCACCGCCAAGCAGGTCTGGCCCGGCGTCTACGGCACCATCTCCAACATGATCGGCAAGGCCGTCTGGAAGGGCGACCAGCTGGAAATCACGGATGCCGCCGGCGAATGGCTGGGCGGGAAGATGTCGGGCCGGATGTTGCTCGGCAACGGCAACGGTTCCGGATTTCTTCAGGCACGGCTCGATCTTGCCGGCGGCGATCTTTCCGCCGCAGCGTGGAAGACATCCGGGGCCTCGGTCGCCAATGGCCGGTTCGATCTGTCGCTGGCGCTCGAAGCCTCGGGCAAGACGGCGAAGGCCATGGCGGAGTCGGCGAGCGGGTCCGGTGCCGTCAATCTGTCCGATCTCACGGTGCGGGGGCTGAATGTCGGCGCGCTGCCGGCGATCCTTGCCGGGGCCGATAAGCTCGAAGGCGAGATCACGCAGGCCGCCGTGGAGCCCATCGCCCGTCCGGCCATCCTTTCCGGCGACGCAGCACTCGGCGCGGTCAAGGTGCCGTTCAGCATCGCCGGGGGAACGTTGCGGGCGCAGAACGTCACCTCCAAAGTCGATGGCGCGACGGTGACCGGTAATGCCGAGGTGTCGCTGCCCGAGCAGACGCTGGACGCAGCCTTGCAGGTCGTTTTCGATGTCGGCGACCAGACGGTTGCCGGCGCCGAGCCGCAGGTGGAACTTTCCTACACAGGCGCGCTGGAAGCGCCGGGCTTCCAGTTGCAAACCGGCGAACTCGCGAGCTTTCTGTCGCTTCGCGCCTTCGAGCGCGAGCGGCGGCGTGTAGAAATCCTGCAGGCCAACGTTCTGGAGAAGCAGCGCCTGCGCCGGGAGGTAGCGCTCTACAGAGCGCGGGCCGAGGAGCGCGAGGCGGACCGCGTGCGTGCGGCCGAAGAACAGCGGCGTCGTGCGCTTGCGCTCGAGCAGGCGGCACGGCAGAAAGCCGAAGCGGAGGCCCGCGCGGCGGCAGCGGCCAAGGCTGCGGCTGAAGCAAAAGCCATCGCCGACCAGTGGGCTGCACAGGCGGAACGTATGGCCGCAGAGAAGAAGGCCGCCGCAGAGGCGCGCGATGCAGCGCGCGCAGCGGAAGAAGACCGCCAGAGGCGCCTGATGCCGGTCGATCCCGGCGAACAGGTGGAGCGTGGCGGTACGCTGGCGCCGCCGGGCACGCTACCCGACAGGTTGAATTTCCAGACGCTGCCCGGTGTCAGGCCGCAGTAGGTCGATGCGTTGAGCGCTCCCGGAGCGTAGCGTGTGACGCTCAATCGACGTTTCGAAGGTGGTCCGAACGCCCGATCTCAGGCGTGCTCTGCCTCATCCGCGGACAGAGGCTCTGGCATAGGCAAGTTTGCACCCTGCGACTTGACCCAGGCGAGCACGTGCACGCGCAAGGCGGAGGACAGGTTGCTGTCTGCCGGTCGGGCATCGTCGATCTCGGCGATGAGGCGGGCGAGGGGAATGGTGCGGGCGACCGCGATGGCTTTCAACTCTTGCCAGAAGACGTCTTCCAGCGAAAAGCTCGTGCGGTGGCCGTGGAGGGTGGTGGAGCGCTTCTTCAGCATGCCTGTGACGACCGCTCGCGAACGGGAGGCGTCCCGCACGTCATTCGCGCCGGGTGCACAGGTTCGGCGCTTTTCAATCCGTATCCCGCCGGTCGGTCTCAGCCGGCGGTTCGCGCCGGCCCTGGTCCAGCCGACGCTCCGACGTTTCGTTCAGCGCCCGCGTCAGCGTTTTCTCGGACTTGGTCCGGCCAAAGTCTATGCGGTTCTGTTCCGCAGACTTTTCGTCCCTGGCGCGGGTCTTCTGCTTGCGGAACTGGCGCAGATTGACGACGTCGCCGGTCATGACGGGTCAGTTCTTCTTGCGGAATGCATCGAGGGAGACAACGGAAGCGCCGGCCTTGCCGTCTTCGGCCTTCGGTGCTTCGGCGTCCGCCTCACCATCGCCATCGACAGACACGTTGGGGCGCTCCACGGTGACGCCGGGATAGGCGGTGATCTCGGCGGATTCGGTCTCCGCATCCTCGTCTTCCGCAACCGCGACGTCGAATTCCAGTTCGAAATTCACAGAGGGGTCATAGAATCCGCGGATCGCGTTGAAGGGGATCACCAGCTTTTCCGGTGTATCGGAGAAGGAGAGGCCGATTTCGAACAGCGATTCCGTGACCTTCAACTCCCAGAACTGATGCTGGACGACGATGGTCATCTGCTCGGCATATTTCGACTTCAGGTGCTGGGAAATGCGCACGCCCGGCGCACCGGTCAGGAAGGTGATGAAGAAGTGATGATCGCCCGGAAGGTGACCGGTCGCTGCAACTTCGCTCAGAACCTTGCGGATGACGCCACGCAGCGCGTCCTGTGCGAGAATGTCGTAGCGGATGTGGTCCTGGCCCATCGGATCTCCGTCGTGTCTTGGCTGTTTCAGTGCGCAGGATCATTTGCCGCGCAAGCGGCGATCGACCCTGCGTCGTCCACCAAACCATTTGCACTATTGATGGACGATTTCAAGGCGCAGCGGCAGCAGCTTCTGAAATGCACGGAGGCAAAGCCTGCCATCACGCGGCATAGATCGTTCATTCAGATATGAGGAGAAGTGGAGGTTTCTGTTGCCAGGTACCTCCGAACCCCGCCTTACGGTGCGAACCGGAAGGACTTGATTTGAAGTGTCACACCGCGATTAAGCAGCGAGACGAGCTTCCGCATAGTTGTTATTTGCAACTACTGTTAAGCCCGATAACGGTGGTACAATGCCGAGCAAAAGTTCGATCTTTACGCCCTTGTCGATCCTATTTCGCCCCCATCAAAAGCCGGCCTTTAGAGCTTTCGCCGTTCGGATGCTCCGTTTCCAGAACATCTTCGGGCCGGTTTTTGGTGGAGGCGCCGGGTACCGCCCCCGGGTCCAATAGGTTTATTACACCGACAGTTTATTGCCATATCCGCCTTGCGACGGCAGGATTGATATAGGCGTTCCCGCAGCCGATGAAAAGGGCAAAGCGCATGGAAAAAGGGCACCTCCGCGGAAAAGCAGGGTGCCCTTTCGTATCTTCGTCAACAAGCGGTCTGCGCTACTGTCTTCAGGCGGCGTCCTGCTCGATTTCGGCGATCTCGATGCGGTCATCCGTCGAGATGGCGTCGATCGTGCGGCCGGGCTGCTCGGGCGAGCCATCCGCATGCTCGATGGTGATATCCACGGCGCCGGGGTCCATGAGGCCGAAGGGCGTGCAGAAGGCGATCTCGGCTGCATCGCGACCGACGCCGATGCGCACGAGGCCATCGAGATTGGCCTGGCGCGTGGCATCGAACAGCCACCAGCGGCCATCGAGATAGGCTTCGAAGACGGCATGGAAATCGGAGGGACGCAGGCCGTAGGCATAGCAGCTGACGAAGCGGGCGGGGATGCCGAGGGCCCGGCAGAAGGCGATGCCGATATGGGAGAAATCGCGGCAGACGCCGGCGCGCAGCAGCAGGCTTTCATCCGCCGTCGTCTGGCCGTTGGAAGAGCCGCGCTGGTAGTCGATATTGTTGTAGATCCAGTTGCAGATCGACGTCACGCGCTCATGCCCCTTGGGCAGATAGCCGAACTCGCGGAGGGCGAAGGCGGCAAGGCGGTCCGAGGAGACGAAGCGCGAGGGCAGGAGGAAGGGCATGATGTCGAGCGGGATTTCCGACAGCGGCGTCTCGTTGATGGTGGCCGGATCGGCGCGGAAGACGTCCAGAGTGACTTCGGCCGCGTAGTTGATTTCCAGCGGACCGGGGGCCACGTCGATCTTGAAATAGCGGTTCTGCTCCTCCGGCACGGTATAGGTCCAGCGCGTGGCCTTGGGGCTGATCGTCAGCGTTTCCACTAGGTCGTGGTGACGCTGCAGCTTGGCGACTTCGACGTTGAAGATGAACACGGTGGGTTCGCGAACTTCATAGGTGAGGGTGCAGCCAAGCTTGTAACGGACGGTCATGAGCGCGCTTTCGTAGAGGGAGGATGCAGGCCGGGTGGACGCTGGGAGGTGGCGTAGCCCGGATGACGGGTATGATGAGGGTGCCGGGGAATGCGCTGGACGATAAAAGGTTCCATCGTCTTTCCGAAATTTGTAAACGTCATGCCGAAATTGATAAATGTCATGAATGTCAGGCCTGTGACCAATTCTGCAGGACGGCACCACGAGCGAGTGGCTGGTAATGTAAACCGGGATGCGCAAATCGCCAAGGTGTCGGCAGTTCGCTTTGGAGAATGGATTTCCGGGTCTATCGCACGGGCACCACAGGTCTTATCCTGATGCGGACTCGAAGTTCGCGGACACGCCGATCATGAAACAATATCTTGACCTCCTTCGCCATGTGATGGACACCGGCTCCGACCGCAGCGACCGGACCGGAACGGGCACGCGCTCGGTGTTCGGCTACCAGATGCGGTTCGACCTTGCGGAGGGCTTTCCGGTTCTCACGACGAAGAAGCTGCATCTGCGCTCGATCATCCACGAGCTTTTGTGGTTCCTCCGCGGCGATACGAACATTGCCTATCTCAAGGAAAACGGCGTCAGCATCTGGGACGATTGGGCGGACGCGGCGGGCGATCTCGGCCCGGTCTACGGCTATCAGTGGCGCTCGTGGCCGGCGCCCGACGGGCGGCATATCGACCAGATCGCGCAACTGGTGGAAGGACTGAAGACCAATCCACATTCCCGCCGGCATATCGTTTCGGCCTGGAATCCCGCTTTGGTCGATGAAATGGCGTTGCCGCCATGCCATTGCCTGTTCCAGTTCTACGTGTCCGATGGCAAGCTTTCCTGCCAGCTTTATCAGCGGTCCGGCGATATCTTCCTCGGCATTCCCTTCAACATCGCGTCCTACGCTCTGCTGACGATGATGGTGGCGCAGGTGACGGGGCTGCAGCCGGGGGATTTCGTGCACACGCTGGGAGACGCACATATCTACAGCAATCATTTCGAGCAGGTGCGGCTACAGATGACCCGGACGCCGAAGGCGCTGCCGGTCATGCGGCTGAACCCTGACGTGAAAGACCTGTTCGCGTTCCGCTATGAAGATTTCGAGCTGGTGGGCTATGAGGCCGAAGCGGCGATCCGGGCGCCGATCGCGGTATGACGGCTGCAAGGATCGTCATCGTGGTGGCGGCCGCGCGGAATGGCGTGATCGGCCGGGACGGGGACATGCCCTGGAGGCTGCCGACCGACCTAAAGCATTTCAAGGCGTTGACGCTCGGGCGGCCGGTGGTGATGGGTCGCAAGACGTGGCAGTCGATCGGCCGCCCGCTGCCGGGCCGCCCGAACATCGTCATCACGCGCGACGAGACCGTTGCGCCTGACGGTGCAGAGCGAGTCGGTTCGCTGGAAGACGGCTTGAAGCTGGCGGGGGAGACGGCGGCTTCTCTTGGCGTGGACGAGGTCTTCGTCATCGGGGGCGGGCAGGTTTATCGCGATGCGATGTCCTTCGCCGACATCATCCATATGACCGTGGTCGAGGCCGATCTCGACGGCGATACGGTGTTTCCGGCGATCGATGCTTTGATGTTCGAGAAGGTTTCCGAGGTTTCACCGCCGCGTGGCGAGAAGGACAGCCATGGCGTCGTGTTCACGACGTGGCAGCGGCGGACCGGCAGCGGTTCGCTCGAACTTTAGCAATAAACGGAACGAAATTGCCTTGTTAACGCCAAAGTTATGACGCGCCGCGTTGAAAGGCCTCGGGGCGGTCCCTATAACGGGTTTACTTCCCAGTCGGTTCCGCCGATTGCCGGAGGTGGGAGTGTAACGAAAGAGGTATGAATGCCCTGGAGCAATCAGAACGGCGGCGGCGGTGGTCCTTGGGGCGGCGGCGGCGGTAACGGCGGCAATGGCGGTGGTGGAAACAAAGGCCCCTGGGGTCAAGGTCCCAACCGCCCGCGTGGCGGCGGCGGTGGCCGTGGCAATGGCGGTCCGCCGGATCTCGAGGAGATATTGCGCCGGGGTCAGGACCAGCTGAAGAACGTCGTTCCCGGCGGCTTCAACGGCGGCGTGGCTGCGATCATCGGCCTACTGATCGTCGGCTTCATCCTCATCAATTCCGTCTACACTGTCCAGCCGGACGAGCGTGGCGTCGAGATGCGCTTCGGTAAGCCGAAGGAAGAAATCTCGATGCCGGGCCTGCATTATCATTTCTGGCCGCTGGAAACCGTCGAGCTGGTCAAGGTCACCGAGCAGCAGCAGAACATCGGCAGCAAGTCGGTCTCGGCCGATCCGTCGTCTGCCGGCCTGATGCTGTCGGGCGACCAGAACATCGTGAACGTCCAGTTCTCTGTGCTGTTCTCGGTCACCGACCCGAAAGCCTATCTCTTCAACGTCGAGGATCCCGCCAACACCCTGCAGCAGGTGTCCGAAAGCGCCATGCGCGAGGTCGTCGGCCGTCGTCCGGCACAGGACATCTTCCGCGACAACCGTCAGGCGATCGCGCAGGACGTAAAGGCCACGATCCAGGCGACCATGGACACCTATGGCGCCGGCATCTCCGTCAACACCGTTGCGATCGAGGATGCGGCTCCGCCGCGCGAAGTTGCCGACGCGTTCGACGAGGTGCAGCGCGCCGAGCAGGACGAAGACCGTTTCGTCGAGGAATCCAACCAGTACGCCAACCAGGTGCTCGGTCGGGCCCGCGGTCAGGCGGCTCAGAACCGCGAAGAAGCGGCGGCCTACAAGGACCGCGTCGTCAAGGAAGCCGAGGGTGAGGCGCAGCGCTTCGTCTCCGTCTACGATGCCTATGCGCAGGCTCCGGACGTGACGCGCAAGCGTCTCTATCTGGAAACCATGCAGGAGGTTCTCGGCAAGTCCAAGAAGGTCATTCTCGACGAGAGGAACGGCCAGGGCGTGCTGCCCTACCTGCCGCTCACCGAAATCGGCCGACCGGCCCCGCAGGTCGGAGGAAGCAACTGATGAATAGCCGTCTTCCCTATTTTCTGATCGCGTTCGCGGTCATCCTGATGGCCGTCTATTCCTCGGTCTTCGTCGTTACCGAACGCCAGCAGGCGGTCGTCGTCCGCTTCGGTCAGATCCAGGACGTGAAGACCGAGCCGGGCCTCTATTTCAAGCTGCCCTTCGCCTTCATGGATGCCGATCGCGTCCAGTATGTCGAGGACCAGGCCCTGCGCTTCGACCTCGACAATATCCGCGTTCAGGTTTCCGGCGGTAAATTCTACGAGGTCGATGCCTTCGTGGTCTACCGTATTCAGGATCCGCGCCGCTTCCGTGAAACGGTGTCCGGTGACCGGTCCTCCGCCGAAGCCCGACTTCGCACGCGTCTCGATTCGTCACTGCGTCGCGTCTACGGTCTTCGCGGCTTCGAGTCGGCTCTTTCCGAAGAGCGGGCTTCGATGATGCGGGAAGTCCGTGCCGACCTGAAGACCGACGCCGAATCGCTCGGCCTCAACATTCAGGACGTTCGTATCCGCCGTACCGACCTGACGCAGGAAGTCTCGCAGCAGACCTTCGACCGCATGAAGGCGGAACGTCTCGCCGAGGCGGAGTTGATCCGCGCCCGGGGTAACGAGCAGAGCCAGCGCCGTCGCGCCATCGCCGATCGTCAGGTCGTCGAACTCGTGGCCGACGCGCAGCGTGATGCGGAAATCCTGCGCGGTGAAGGCGAAGCCGAACGGACGCGCGTGTTTGCGGAAGCCTTTGCGCGCGATCCGAGCTTCTTCGAGTTCTACCGCTCGATGACCGCTTACAGCGCAGCGATCGCAAGCCCGGAGACGACGCTGGTGATTTCGCCGGACTCGGAGTTCTTCCGCTTCTTCAACAGCTCGCAGGGTGCGCCCTTGCCGTCCGCGGCTCCGGCCACTCCTGTTGCACCGGCCGCCCCGGCGACGCCTGCCGCGAACTGAGCCAAAACGAACCATATGATAAAAGAAGGGGCCGGCAGCGATGCCGGCCCCTTCTTTCTTGACGGCATGCGCTAGGGATGGCAGGGCAAGCTTGCAGGGCGGCGCATCTCCCATGTCCGGCCCTCACCGAATGGTTTGACCTGCTGCTTACGCGCAGCAGACGTTACGTCCACAACGCTTGTTGCCCGTCAGGCCTGATGTCGAAGGCCTTTTCTCTGGCGCTGGCGTATCGAGGGGTATGAATGTCTCGCAAACTGCTGATCCGGCTGGTTGAAGCCGAATATTCGATCACCCGGCTGAATGTCGGCTCGCCTCTGCCGGAATGGCTGCCGGGCGCCGGCTTCTGGTCGGTCTCCTCGTCGCGGGAGGAAATGACGCTTGTCTGTCGCGCCGCGCGTGTGCCGACCGGTGTGATCTCGTCGAATGGCTGGCGGTGCCTCCGGATCGAAGAGCACTTCGCCTTCGATATTCCGGGCATTCTGTCGTCCGTGCTGGATCCGCTGTCGACGGCCGGTGTGGGCCTGTTTGCGAACTCGACCTTCAGCACCGACTACATCTTCATTCTCGGCTCCGACCTTGACAAGGCGGTCGCCGCGCTCAGGGGCCACGGCCATGAGGTCATGGTCTGAGCGGGATCACCCCGAGCGCGACAAAGCTTGGTCCGGTCAGGCCTTTTTGAGGAACTCCGTGCGCAGCACGAGGCCCTTGACCTTCTCCGCATTGCATTCGACTTCCGCCGGATCGTCCGTCAGGCGGATGTTCTTGACCAGCATGCCGCGCTTCAGCGTGACGGATGTGCCCTTGACCTTGAGGTCCTTGATCAACGTCACCGAGTCGCCATCGGCGAGTTCGGTTCCGTTGCTGTCCCTGACGACGATGCCCATGGTTGTATCTCCTCTGGCGCGCCCCCGCGCCTGCGTGTGCGTTTCGCCGCTTATGACGCCCGTGCGGTGCCGACGCAAGGGCCTGCGGCACCGGATGGTCTGCGGTGCCTCGTCGCATCCGGGCCATAACGAAAAGATGACTGGACGGGTGGGGCTTGCGCCTTATCTTCGCTTCCATGGGCGTGCAGGACTTCGGACTGTATGCCTCGCCTCTATCTGCTTCCGTACCGTGCGTCTGGCACGCCCGAGGCTTTTCCTTCCGCCGTGCTGCCGGTAAGGTACCGGCGAACCGACGGCATATCTTTCCGAAACGAGGACTTCATGGGATCACACCGCTCCAGCTTCACCCGGACGGCGGCGCTTGCCCTGTCGACGGCTCTCGTTTTCGCAGGCCCTTTCGAGGCAGCGGCTCAGGTCGCCAAGCCGATCGCGCCGCCAGCGGCCACCGGGCCGCTTCCGGTCCCGCCGCAGCCGTCGCCCTCCATCGCCCCGCCGGGACGCGCCGCGCAGGGCCCGGATTCGGTGGCCGATCTTGCTGCCGGGCTTCTGGATGCCGTCGTCAACATTTCCACCTCGCAGAACGTGAAGACGGACGACGACGCGCCGATGCCGAAGGTGCCGCAGGGCTCGCCCTTCCAGGATTTCTTCGACGAATTCTTCAAGGGCCAGAACGGGCAGGGTGCGCCCGGCCGCAAGGTCGAGTCGCTCGGCTCCGGCTTCGTCATCGACCCCACCGGCTACATCGTGACCAACAACCACGTCATCGAGGGTGCAGATGATATCGAGGTCAACTTCGCCAACGGTTCGAAGCTGAAGGCAAAGCTGATCGGAACGGATACCAAGACCGACCTTGCGGTGCTGAAGGTCGAGCCGAAAAAGCCGCTGACGGCGGTGCCGCTGGGCGACAGCCGCACGATGCGGATCGGCGACTGGGTAATGGCGATCGGCAATCCGTTCGGGCTGGGCGGTACGGTCACCGTCGGCATCATTTCAGCCCGCGGGCGCAACATCAATGCCGGCCCCTACGACAACTTCATCCAGACGGATGCCGCCATCAACCGCGGCAATTCAGGCGGTCCTCTCTTCAACATGAAGGGCGAGGTGATCGGCATCAACACGGCGATCATCTCGCCCTCCGGCGGCTCGATCGGTATCGGCTTTTCCGTGCCGACGGAGCTTGCGTCCAACGTCATTACCCAGCTGAAGGATTTCGGCGAGACCCGGCGCGGCTGGCTCGGTGTCCGTATCCAGCCGGTCACCGACGATATCGCCGAAAGCCTCGGCATGGACACGCCGCGCGGCGCACTGGTCGCCGGCATCATCGAGGGCGGCCCGATTTCCAAGGGCGAGATCAAGTCCGGCGACGTCATCACCAAGTTCGACGGTCGTGATGTTGCGGAAATGCGCGATCTGCCACGGGTGGTGGCAGAAAGCCCGGTCGGCAAGGCTGTAGACGTCATCGTCATCCGGGATGGTAAGGAGATGACCGTGCAGGTCACGCTCGGCCGGCTGGAAGACGCCGATGTTGCGAGCGCCGAAGCCTCTACGGATGAGGCGCCGGGCTCTTCGGACGACGCTCCGGCGACCAAGGGCGAGGGCGAGGGCGGTGCGGGCAGCCAGGAAGGTACTGATCAGGCGGAGCCACCGGCCGCCGATTTGCCGAAGTCCGATGAGGTGCTCGGCATGAAGCTGGCCCTGCTGGAGGCGCCGAACCGCCGCAGCTTCGGCATCGGAGACGATGTCGAGGGCGTCGTCATCACCGAGGTTGCCCAAAGCTCGGCCGCAGCCGAGCGGCGGATTACGGCGGGCGATGTCATCGTGGAGATCGGTCAGGAAGCCATGAAGACACCCGAGGACGTGACCGCACGGATCGAGGAACTGAAGGCTGATGGACGCCGCAATGCCTTGCTGATGATCTCCAACAAGACCGGCGAACTGCGCTTCGTCACTGTGCGCATCGAGTAGCCGGGAGATCGCGTCGGAAACGATGGGCCTCCGATGGGAGGCCCACGATCACTCCGGGCGCTTCCGGCGATAGAGCACGTGGCGTTTCAGATGCGGATACGTGTCCGGCACACGCGGATGGTCGAAGTCTCTATCGATAGCGCGGATAAGGCCAATGCGCTCCATCACGGCGATGGAGCGGCGGTTACCGGCGACCGCGAAGGAAACGATCTCGTCAAGGCAGCGCGTCTCGAACCCGAAGGCGAGCAGGGCGCTTGCCGCTTCCGTCACATAGCCTTTCGACCAGTGGCGCCGCGCCAGGCGCCAGCCGATCTCGACGGTGCCGATCGGCAGAATCGGAGCGAGATCCGGAATGGCGAGACCGCAGAAGCCGATAGGCTCATTGGTCTCCTTCAAAGCGAGCGCAAAGAAGCCATAGCCCGTGTCCGCGATGGCCTGACGGTTTCGGTCGAACAGGGCGTCGGCGTCCGCGCGATCCCGGCGGAATGGGAAGAACGTCATGACCTCGGGATCGCTGTTGATCTCGAAGAAGAGATCCCGATCCGTGTCCAACCAGTTGCGGATGCGAAGGCGTTCTGTTTGCGTGATGATCATGCGCGACCGGTGGGGATGACAAAATCCGTTTTGCGGTAGCCCTGGATGTAGAGAAGTGCGGTGAGGTCGCCATGGTCGATGCGGATCTTCGCCTCGGCGGAGACCGTTGGCTTCGCGTGCAGGGCGACGCCCGAGCCGGCGAGTTTGATCATGCCGAGATCGTTGGCGCCGTCGCCCACCGCCATCGCATCTTCCGGCGTGATGCCGAGACGTTCCGTGATCTCGATCAGTGCATCGACCTTGGCCTGACGGCCGAGGATCGGCTCCTCCACGGTCCCGTCGAGAATGCCGTTCTCGACCACCAGCCGATTTGCGCGGTTCTCGTCGAAGCCGATTCGCTCGCCGATGGGGCCCGTGAAGACGGTAAAGCCGCCGGAGACGAGGGCGGTATAGGCGCCCTTCGCTTTCATGGTTGCGACTAGCTCGATCCCGCCGGGCGTCAGCGTGATGTGCTTGGCGATCACGTCGTCCACGACGCTGATCGGCAAGCCCTTCAGCAGGCCGACGCGTTCGATCAGGGCCGGTTCGAAGGCGATCTCGCCGTTCATGGCCCGCGCGGTGATGGTCGCGACCTGCTCCTTCAGGCCGACTTCGGCTGCGAGTTCGTCGATGCATTCCTGCCCGATAATGGTCGAGTCCATGTCGGCGATCAGCAGGCGCTTGCGCCGCATTTCCGCATCCTGCACGATGACGTCGATCGGCTGTCCGGCAACGGCATCGCGCAATTGCCGCTCGGCCTCGGCCGGGTCGGTGCCGTCGCGCAGGGCGATATCGCAGGCAACCCCGTCGGCAAGCCAGTAGAGACCGGACGCCTGAACGGCCGCTGCGGCCTTTTCACCGAGAGCCGCGCTCAGCACCGGATTTGACGGATTGGCGACAAGCGTGGCAACGAGAGCCATGATGAAAAACCTTGAAAGAGGACAGGACACGATCCTGATAACGGGACCGACCGCCAGCGGCAAGTCCGCGCTGGCCGTTCGGCTGGCGCAGGCGCATGGCGGCGTCGTCGTCAATGCCGACAGCATGCAGGTCTACGATACGCTCCGCGTGCTGACGGCGCGGCCTTCGGAGGCGGACATGCACGGCGTGCCGCACAGGCTCTACGGGCATGTGCCGGCCGGCCAAAGCTATTCCACCGGCGAATGGCTGCGAGAGGCGACGGTGCTTCTGGGTGAGCTTCGCGCGGAGGGGCGCGTGCCGATCATCGTCGGCGGCACCGGGCTCTATTTCAAGGCGCTGACGGGCGGACTGTCGGAGATGCCGGATGTGCCGGACGAGATCCGGTCGCGCCTGCGGGCCCGCCTTCAGGCGGAAGGGCCTCATGGATTGCATGCGCGACTCGCTGAGATCGACCCGGATACGGCGGCCGTGCTGAGGCCCGGGGACGGGCAACGCATCGTCCGGGCTCTCGAAATCTTCGAGGCGAGTGGCCGGTCGATCCGCGGTTTTCAAGCCACACGCGGCGCGATGGTGGTCGATCCGGACCGGGCGTTGAAGATGGTCGTGATGCCGGAGCGGGGCGAGCTTCGGCGGCGGATCAACCGACGGTTCGAGACGATGCTGGATCAGGGCGCGATCGAGGAGGTCGCGTGTCTGCTGGCGAAAGACCTGTCACCCGACCTGACGGCCATGAAGGCGATCGGTGTGCCGCAGATCGCGGCGATGCTGCGCGGAGAGATGGACCGGCACAGCGTCATCGAGACAGCGTCGGCTGCGACGCGGCAATATGCCAAGCGGCAGATGACGTGGTTTCGCAACCAGCTGGACGAGAGCTGGGAGCGCGTGGTGCCTTGAGCAAGCCGTTTCATAAGGCATCGGCCTACTTGCGGATCAAGCTGCCGAGCGGCTTCTTGAGCAGGCTTTCGCGAAGGGATGGTGCCCGCGTGGACGCTGACGGGTCGTCCAGCGCCTGAGGCGCCGGCGCTTCGGGTGGGCGACGATCGGTTTCGCCGCCGAGGATTTGCCGGCGATAGGCGTTGAAGCGGTCGGCCTGCGGATTGGATATGGGGTCCGGGTACTGCGGCTCGACGCGCGGCAGCATGTCGGGGCGATAGCTTTCGAGCCTTTCCGAGCTGGCTGGGGTTTCCGCTCGGTTCTGGCTTTCGTGCCGCTCGGGAGCGCGAGGCGAGAGCGGTGGCGGCTCGATGCTGTCGCCGAAGGAGAGGCTGCCGGCTCCCATAGGGCTCGTCGTGTATGGCGTCGTCTCGCCGCCGGAGCTTGCGCGCATCCGCGCGACGATCGTGCGCAGGTCCACATTGGCGGGCGTGTCGTCGTCGGCCTTCATCAGCCCGCCGGCCGCCTTCGGCAGGCGGCTCTCCGGTATGCGTTCGAACCGCATGCGCATCGGCACGGAAACGGCCTCGCCGAAGGCGATCGCCTCGCCGTTTCCGATCGAAGAGAGGAAGCTCATGGTCGAGACGGAGGAATCCGGAATGGCCGAGCGGATGATGTCCTGGTCGCGATCGTTCGACAGGCGCATGGCAAAGACCGTCGAGCACTGCGAGAGGATCGTCGGGTCGAGTTCGCCCGGGCGCTGTGTGATCATGCCGAGCGAGACGCCGTACTTGCGGCCTTCCTTCGCGATACGGGCGATAGCTTGGCGCGTCGGCAGGAAGCCGAGCGACTGGTCGGACGGGACGTAGCGGTGCGCCTCCTCACAGACGACGAGCATGTGGACGCCGCCATTGCTCCACAGGCCGATTTCGAACGCCATGCGGCAGAGCACCGACGCGACCGAATTGACGACCTCCGAGGGGATGCCCGCCAGCTGGAACGTGGTGATGGGGCGACCGTCGCCCGGAATGCGGAAGATCTTGGCGATCGTCTCGAGGATGGTGTCGTTGATCGTGTTGGACGAGAACATGAAGGTATAGCGCGGGTCGTTGACCGCCGCCATGATGCGGACCTTCAGCGAGCGGAGTGCCGGCTTTTCTGTGCGACCTTCCAGACGGCCGATGCGCTCGTCGATCAGCGCCATCAGGTCGGCGATGCGATAGGGGACCGGCGTATCCGCCGTCAGGGAGCTTTTCTCCGTCTGGCGCCGCATCAGGCCGCCGTCGCCCTTGAAGCCCTTCTTGGCGTCGGGAATGAGATCGCGGAGGATGTCGAGTTCCTCGGCAATGGCGGGGCGTCCCCGGAAGACGACTTCCGCGAATTCCTCAAGCCGCATCAGCCAGAAGGGCAGATCCAGCGTATCGGTATCGATGACGACGGCATGGTCGGGGAAGGCGGCTGCGAACTCGTTGTGCGGATCGAGGATCAGGATGCGCAGCTTGGGATCGGCCTCGATCGCCTTGCGCAGGAGCAGCGTCACGGCTGTGGATTTGCCGACGCCCGTGGTGCCGACAACGGCGAAATGCTTCGACAGCATGGACGGAATGTGGATCGCCGCATCCAGGCTTTCGTCCTGCGTCAGCTTGCCGATGGAAAAGCTGCCGCCGCGGCCGGTGTCGTAGATGCGCGCGAGGTCGGCGGTGCGGATGCGGTGTGCTATGGCGCCGAGATAGGGATACTGGCTGATGCCGGCGGAAAAGGCCTCTCGCCCGTCGATATCGACACGGACCTCGCCCACGAGTTCCACGTCGATCCGAAAGATATTGTCTTGCTGCTCCGCCCAGTTGTCGTCGCTCGTGCGCATGGAGGAGACGAGGGCGACGACGCGATTGACGCCGACGGTGATGGAGACCAGCCGCCCGACGGACCAGAGTTCCGTCAGGGACGTCTCGCCGTTTTCCGCAAGGGCTGCAATGGTTGCGCGGGAGCCATTGCAGGCGATGACGCGACCGAGGAAGCGATTGCCCCGTGCGACCGTGTCGCGCCTGTCCGCCTCCGCTGTGCGGCCCTCGGCCTGAAGTTCGTTGCTCACTACGTCGTAACCCCGCTTGAGGGACGGAATGTAAGCGAGGGACTTTAAGAAGATGTTTCTCTTCGGCTATTTTTGATTTCGCTGGCGTTCGGAAGGAGCGGTTTCGCTGCCGATCTCGACAGTGTCTTGCGCTGTTGCCGCCGCAGGGCGCCCGCCCGGCAAAGGTGTAAAAAGCGTTGACGACACGGCCGAATGCCGGTATCAGTGCGCCCCATGAACATTCAAGCAATCATTCTTGTGGTGGGATCGCGCATGGGCAGGATGGTGTAACCATCCGGCGATAGCCACCCATGCGCAAACCAAGGCTCCTGACGGGGCCTTTTTTTATGCCTTCGAACAAGCAGAGCACAGGATCGAGACATGTCGGGCGGGAATAGCGAAATGGATGCAGCGAGCAAGGATAACACGATGACGGGCGCAGAGATCGTTCTGCGCGCGCTCAAGGACAACGGCGTCGAGGTCATCTTCGGCTATCCCGGCGGTGCCGTCCTCCCGATCTATGACGAGATCCACCAGCAGGAGGACATCAAGCATATCCTCGTTCGTCACGAGCAGGGCGCCGGCCACATGGCCGAGGGCTATGCGCGCTCCACCGGCAAGGTCGGCGTCATGCTGGTCACCTCCGGCCCCGGCGCAACGAATGCCGTGACGCCGCTGCAGGACGCGCTGATGGATTCGATCCCGCTCGTCTGCCTGTCCGGTCAGGTTCCAAGCTCGCTCATCGGCTCCGACGCCTTCCAGGAGTGCGACACGGTCGGCATCACGCGGCCCTGCACCAAGCACAACTGGCTGGTCAAGGACGTCAACGAGCTGGCAGCCACCATCCACGAGGCGTTCCGCATTGCGCGGTCCGGTCGTCCTGGCCCGGTTCTGGTCGATATCCCCAAGGACATCCAGTTTGCGACGGGCACCTATACGCCGCCCTCCGCCGTTCCGATCCAGACCAGCTACCAGCCGAAGGTTGATGGCGATATCCGCCGGATCGAGGAAGCCGTCGCGCTGATGAAGACGGCGCGCCGTCCGATCATCTATTCCGGCGGTGGCGTCATCAACTCGGGCGACGCGGCGACACGTTTGCTGCGCGAACTGGTTTCGCTGACGAATTTTCCCATCACCTCGACCCTGATGGGGCTCGGCTGCTACCCGTCATCCGGCACCAACTGGCTCGGCATGCTGGGCATGCACGGCACTTACGAGGCCAACATGGCCATGCATGATGCCGATGTCATGATCTGCATCGGCGCGCGCTTCGACGACCGGATCACTGGGCGGCTGAACGCGTTCTCGCCGAACTCCAAGAAGATCCACATCGACATCGATCCGTCCTCGATCAACAAGATCGTCCGCGTCGACGTTCCGATCGCCGGTGATGTCGGGCGGGTTCTCGAAGAGATGGTTCGTCTGTGGCATGCCGGATCGGCCGATCTCGACAAGACACGGCTTAACGACTGGTGGGGCGACATCGCGCGCTGGCGGGCCCGCAAGTCGCTGTCTTACAAGCCAAGCGACGACGTCATCATGCCGCAATACGCCATCCAGCGCCTGCACGCGCTGACGAAGGATCGTGACACCTACATCACCACGGAGGTCGGCCAGCACCAGATGTGGGCTGCGCAGTTCTACGGCTTCGAAGAGCCGAACCGCTGGATGACCTCGGGCGGCCTCGGCACGATGGGCTATGGTTTCCCGGCTGCCATCGGCGTTCAGGTCGCGCATCCCGACAGCCTCGTCATCGATATCGCGGGCGATGCCTCGATCCAGATGTGCATTCAGGAAATGTCCTGCGCCGTCCAGTACGCGCTGCCGGTCAAGATCTTCATCCTTAACAACCAGTACATGGGCATGGTGCGCCAGTGGCAGCAGTTGCTGCATGGCAACCGCCTCTCCAACTCCTACACGGAGGCCATGCCCGATTTCGTCAAGCTGGCGGAAGCCTATGGCGGCGTCGGCATTCGCTGTGACAAGCCGGGTGAACTGGACGATGCGATCCTGCGGATGATCGACAGCCCGGCGCCCGTCATCTTCGACTGCCGTGTCGCAAATCTTGCCAACTGCTTCCCGATGATCCCGTCGGGCAAGGCGCACAACGAGATGCTGCTGCCGGACGAAGCCACGGACGAAGCAGTCGCCACCGCGATCGACGCCAAGGGCCGGCAGCTGGTTTGATTGCACCGGCGGGACGCTGTAATGTGGCGGCGTCCTGTTCGAGAGAGGTGAGGGCCATGGCGAGAGTGAGACTTTCGGAATCCGGCGATTTGCATGTGCCTCTCGAGTTGCGAGAGAGGCTTGGTCTTGCTCCCGGTGCAGAAATGGATCTGACGACCAGCGACGGGCGGATGATTGCCGTCCCCGTGGAACATACGAGAGCGCCGGAAAAGAAGACTCTGAGTATGGTGGAGTTTCTTGAGCGGATACCACTCTACGAAGGCCCTCCAATCGATTTGACGGAAGCGTTGATAGAGGAGGCTCTTCTGGCAGAAGCGAAACGTCGGTTTGAAAACGTAAATCGGCAATGGCATGACGACCGACCATAACGATTGATACGAATATTCTCTTCCGGATCCTTCTTAAGGATGGCAGTGATCAATGGCAGCTTGCTGCGCGGCTCCTGCAGTCTCATCGCATCGTGATCATTCCCACTGTCCTTCTCGAAACAGAGTGGGTTCTCCGCAGTGTTGCAAAATATTCTCGCAGTCGCGTCTTGGAGCTCTTTCAAACGATAATGGCATCGCATGACTTCGTGATCGTCGATCGAGACGACACCGAAAGGGCTATTGCGGCCTTCGAGGCCGGAATGGACTTTGCGGATGCCATGCATCTCTGCCTCAGCGATGAGGCCACGACGTTCGTCACCTTCGACCGCGATCTCGTGCGGCGGGCGAGACGGTACTTGCCAAGTGCCAGCGTTGAGCTGGCAGACATACTCTAGAGGAAACGGACCCAGACCATGAACGCCCATCTACAGCCGACCGGCTCGGCCTACTTCATTGCCAAGGAAACCGAGATTGCGGAGAAGCATACGCTGTCCGTTCTGGTGGCCAACGAGCCGGGCGTCCTGGCGCGGGTGATCGGGCTGTTTTCCGGGCGCGGCTATAATATCGAGAGCCTGACCGTGTCGGAGACCGAGCACGAGGCGCATCTTTCGCGCATCACGATCGTGACGCGGGGGACGCCGCATGTTCTGGAGCAGATCAAGTCGCAGCTTGAGCGGCTGGTGCCGGTTCACCGTGTCGTGGACCTGACAGTGCGGGCCGGTTCGCTCGGCCACGACCGGCCGATCGAGCGCGAGGTTGCCCTGGTCAAGGTCAAGGGAACGGGCGAAAACCGGGCGGAGACGTTGCGGCTCGCCGATGCGTTCCAGGCCAAAGTGGTTGATGCGACGGTGGAGCATTTCATTCTGGAGATCACCGGCAAGTCGTCGAAGATCGACCAGTTTGTTGCCGTCATGAAGCCACTCGGCCTTCTGGAAGTCTGCCGCACCGGCATCGCCGCGATGAATCGCGGTGCGCAGGGCATGTAATAATGCCTTGTCTTTCAGATGCTTGAGGCGGGTTTTGCGGATACAGAATCCGCCGCCTCATGTAGCGAATCAAGCACAAGGGCCGCGTCTTCGTGAGGAGGCGCGGCCCTTGTCGTTCAGATCATTTCGAGAGGGCGTTTTCGCGAGGGCGGCGGGAAGGCGGCATCGAGCGTGGCGTTGTCCTCGTCCGTCAGACGGATGTCCAGTGCGGCAAGATTCTCCCGGATGCGGTCGGGCCGACCGGTTTTGGGGATGGCAATGACATCCGGCGTTGCCAGCACGAAGGCGAGCGCGATCTGGGCAACCGTCGCGCCGTGTGCGGCGGCGATGCGCTTCAGGGTGGCGTTGCCGAGCAGACGGCCTTCGTCGAGCGGCGAATAGGCCATGATCGGCACCCGCCTCTCTGCGCACCAGGGTACGAGGTCGAAGGCGATGCCTCTGCGCGACAGGTTATAGAGAACCTGATTGGTCGACATCCTGCCCGGTGCCAGTTCCTCGACCTCCTCCATGTCGTCGACATCGAAGTTGGAGACGCCCCAGGCGCGGATCTTGCCGTCCTGCTGCAGGCGCTCGAACGCCTCCACCGTTTCGGATAGGGGAACGCCGCCGCGCCAGTGCAGGAGGTAGAGATCGATATGGTCGGTGCCGAGCCGCTTCAGGCTGTCCTCGCAGGCGCGCAGCGTCTTTGCTCTCGCGGCGTTCGACGGCAGGACCTTGCTGACGATGAAGGCGTCGTCGCGACGGCCCGCAATGGCTTCGCCCACCACCCGTTCCGCACCGCCATCCGCGTACATTTCCGCGGTGTCGATCAGCGTCAGACCGAGATCGAGACCCAGTCTGAGGCTCGACACTTCGTCCGTGCGCGAGGCAGGACTCTCGCCCATATGCCAGGTACCTTGACCGAGAACGGGAACCGAAGTGCCGTTCGGGAAGGTGGTGCGGGGCAAAGTCGTGTTCATCGGGCGCATCCTCTCTGTGTCTTCAGGGGGATATAGGCGCCTACCGGTCGGACGGAAGAGGCGTCATGCCGGAGGCAGGCGGGCACCGGCGCGCTTGGCGACGAAGCGGGCGAGCGGCGGGCCCATCGCCATGACGAGGAGTAGCCGCGCCGTCTGCAAGGCCATGACGAAAGAAATGTCCACATTGCTGGATGCCGCGATGATGGCGATTGAGTCCATGCCGCCGGGGCTGGTTGCAAGATAGGCGGTCAGCGGATCGATGCCTGCGGTCTGCGTCAGGATGAACGCGAGGATGCCCGATATTCCCATCAGCACGAGGATGGAGGCGACGGTCGGCAGGAGGACGCGGCGGGCATGGGCGATGACGGGCCGCGTGAAGCCGAGGCCAATATTCCAGCCGAGGACGGCATAGCTGATGGCGAGCAGCCATTCGGGCAGGTGGATGTGAACGCTGCCGGTGACGCTGAGCAGTCCGCCGATGAGGAAGGGCATCAGGAGAACGCCGGCGGGGATGCGCAGGTACCAGCCGAGCATGCCGCCGAAGACCGCAACGGCAAGCGTCTGTGCCAGCGAAAGGGCGGCGATCGGCTCGAACCAGACGATCGCTGTGGGGGCACCTTCAAGCCCTGCCCAGTAGCGGGCGACGAGGGCGGCTGCTGCGGCAACGAAGACCACGCGCAGATATTGCATGAAGGCGACCAGCCGCACATCGGCGCCATAGGCTTCCGCCATCACCATCATGGTGGTGGCGGCGCCCGCCGAACAGCCCCAGATGGCCGTGGTGCCGGGCAGCACATTGAGCCGGGTGATCATGTAGCCGCTCAGCGTGCTCATGGTGATGACGCAGACGACGATGCCGAGAAAGAGGGGCCAGTTTCCAAGGAAGGTGCCGACGATGTCGCCGGTGATGGAGCCGGCAATCATGGTGCCGATGAGCGTCTGGCAGGCGAGAACAAGCACGCGGTTGAGGCGAATGGTGCCGCCGTTCAGCCCGACGATGCCGCCGGCGACCATGGGCCCCATCAGGAGCGCTGCCGGGATGCCGAGCGCTTCAAGGCCGCCGGCAATCGCGAGGGAGAGAACCAGCAACAGCGACCATTGTACGACGTGCGACCGCCGGCCGAGGCCGGTCTTCACGGGAGAGAGGTGTGGTGTCATCAGGCGAGCCGATCTCAGGCATCTCCAGCCGAACCGCGGAGGTTTCGGCGCAGGACATGCGGAAACGCAATGGCCGGATATTCTCTGGTGAGCCGAGGTTCACCGGTAATGCTCGGGCCGGGATAGGAGACATCCGGCGCGTCACGCGCAGGTGCCTGTCGTCAGCGGGTTAAGGACCATGGGCGGTCGGAAGTCAAGGTTCGGGCTCGCAGAGGCAGGCCCCGGATGCTTATCTGCCTTTGCTCTCGGCACTGCGCCGTGTGGCCTATCCACAAGGGGAAAGCGCACGGCCGGGCTTGCGCTCCGGCGCCGAATCCTGCCACGTCGTCTCATGGAATTTGCACCCCAGCAGGATGAGGCGCTGAAGGCTGTCAGCCAGTGGCTGAAGGCCGGGCGCAAACCGTTGTTCAGGCTGTTCGGCTATGCCGGAACCGGCAAGACGACGCTTGCGCGCCATTTTGCCGAACATGTCGATGGGGAGGTGCTGTTCGCAGCCTTCACCGGCAAGGCGGCGCAGGTGCTGCGTTCCAAGGGCGCCTCCAACGCCAAGACGATCCATTCGTTAATCTATCGTCCGCGCGGCGAGGAGGAGGTTTCCGACGAGGAAACCGGCAAGACGTCGGTCTCGCCCATGTTCTCGATCAATCGCCAGAGCCCGGTCGCGAAAGCGGCGCTGATCGTCGTGGACGAATGCTCCATGGTCGATGAAGCGCTTGGCAAGGACCTGATGAGCTTCGGCACGCCGATCCTCGTTCTCGGCGACCCCGGGCAGCTGCCGCCGGTCACCGGCGGGGGATATTTTACCAATGACGAGCCCGATTACCTTCTGACCGACATCCACCGGCAGGCGCGCGACAATCCGATTATCAAGCTTGCCATGCAGGTGCGCGAAGGCAAGGAGATCATGTTCGGCGACTACGGCACCGCGAAGATCATTCCGAAGTCCGAGGTGACGCAGGATCTCGTGCTCAAGGCCGACCAGGTGCTGGTGGGCACCAACAAGACCCGGCGGCGCTACAATACGCGTCTGCGGGAGTTGAAGGGGTTCACGACGGAATATCCGCAGTCCGGCGACAAGCTTGTCTGCCTGCGCAACGACCCGGCAAAGGGGCTGCTCAACGGGTCTCTCTGGCAGGTGATGACCTCGTCCAAGGAGACGGTGAAGCCGGGGATCAACCTGATGATCCGGCCGGAAGACGACGACATCGATCGGGGCGCGGCCAAGATCAAGCTGCTCAAGACCGCCTTCGAGGATGTCGAGGGGGAAATCCCCTGGTCGACGCGCAAGCGCTACGACGAGTTCGACTACGGCTATGCGCTGACGGTACACAAGGCTCAAGGGTCGCAGTGGAACGACGTCGTGCTGTTCGATGAAAGCTGGGCATTCCGCGACACGCGCGAGCGCTGGCTTTACACGGCGATCACGCGCGCTGCGGAAACGCTGACGATCGTGCGCTGATCCGGACCACGGTCTCGTGCATCCGGATCGAAGCGCTCACCCGTCAGGGGTGAACGTTGCGCTTCAGCTCGCTGGCGCTTATGACGAATTCGCGCTCGTTTTTGCGCTTGCCCAGCAGCTTTTCCTGGCAGAGGCGCGCCTGCTTCAGAGCATCCCGGCTTTTCTCGCGGCGATAGGTGTCCGTGATCAGCATGCACTGCATCAGCGGGCTCGATATCCCCTTGTCCACGGCATAGTGGAAGAGGTCGCCATTGGTCGCCAGCGTCTTCGCAGCGATCCCGAGGCTTTCGAATAGCAGGTCGAAATCGTTGGAGAGGTTTTCGTTGTCGATCCATATTTGCGAGACGATATCGCCGGTCGCATCGCTCGACACGGTGACGCGCGTCTGACTGTCGGTCTCCGCGGGACTGATGGAGATCGTGAAGGCGAGGGGGCTCTTCGATGGTGGAGGTGCCGCAGGTATGCGCGGCTTCGAGACCGGGATGATGACCGTGTAGTAGTCCATCGCGCCGCGGATCTGCCCGGCAAGCTGTGCCGCAAGGCTCGTTTGCTCGCCATCGGAGCGAACCGTAACGCGCGGCAGGTCGATATCGTTCGCCATCGTGGAGATCGAAAAGCGGGCCTGAACCTGCGGGCTGACGCCAAGCGCCGTCGAACTCAGAGGCACGAAAAGAAGGAGAGGGAGAAGAGAGATCATGGCGACGGGCGATGCCAGCGGAGCTGGAAGCCAGCTCGGTCTCGCCCGCCGGGTGATCGACAAACGCGATCTCGCGCGAGCGCCGGGGGTTGCCGACGGTGCCTCGCTCACCGCGCTTTCATCCGACACGTCAGCGGGCGGCGCCTCGTTGACGATCTTGACCGGCTCCGCCTCTCGAGGTGCCATCTCGACGATCGCTGCAGGGCTCACCACCTCCACGCTCGTCTCGGGGTCCATTGCTTCCGGCACGTTCGCCACGGGCGTGCGGCGCAGGTAGATGGGTGCGTATCCGCCTTTGGGAATATCGATCTGCCAGACGGCGTCCTTCCCTTCGGCTTCGTAATAGGCTGCCAGAAGCTTGCGCAGCTTGCCGGCGTGAACGCGGACGAGGGGATCGCTATCGGCGTTGAAGGCGTCCGGCCGGCGGAAAACGTCCACGGCAATGGTGTAGCCCTTCAACTGCATGGCCTGCCCGGCCAGGTCCTTCGTGACGACGTAGGAAAGGAACGCGCGCAGACGCTCGGAGCGCGCGAAAGCGGTGCCGGACAGCACATCGGCAAGAGCCCTGCGAATTTCGGTATCAGTTGGTCTGTCCAACGGCTTCAAGACACTGTGCCTCCTTCCTTTGAAAACGGCCTGCCGGCCATCCCCGTCCCAGGGAGGCACGTGCGTCATTGCGATTCTCGACGTCCTTGATTCCCATCAAGCACGTATTCATGCGGTCTGACCAGTAAGACGCATGTTATCATACAAGCAAGATTTTTCCCGGTTTTGCACGATGCAACCCTCACATGCCGGCATCGCCGATTTTCGCCAAAAACGCTCATTTATGGACGAAAATCTGTCTTCGGGCACGACTCGACGCCCTCAAACCACGTTCTGCGCGCCTATTGTTTGTCCTCGCTTTCCTCCTAGCAAGGTCTGAAATGCGTGGCGTTTAAAAATGATGTTATTTACTTACTAATAATGGAGAAATAAATCGGTGGCGCACCATAACGGGGCTTCGATCCGCATTTCGGTGCTGCATTCAGCCGCGAGCGCTCCGTGATCCCATGGTGATCGACCGAGGCTCGGCCGTCACCAGCTCTGGAACGGCGTCTCGCGGGATGGTAGAGGTGGCGTCGTCGCCCAGCCGCGTCGTCCGCCGTTCCGATTTCCCCGGTTTCCATAGGTGTCACATGCCCGCCAAGCTTTCGGTCAATCTCAACGCGATCGCCATGCTGCGAAACCGGCGCGATCTTCCGTGGCCTTCGGTTGTCGGCATCGGCAAACGTGCGCTTGAGGCCGGAGCACATGGGCTGACCGTGCATCCGCGTCCCGACCAGCGTCACATTCGCTTTTCGGATCTCGGTCCCCTGCGCACGCTGATCGACGAGATGTTTCCGCAGGCGGAATTCAATATGGAAGGCTATCCGAATGCCGAGTTTCTGGGGCTGGTCGAGCGGCATCGCCCTGAGCAAGTGACGCTGGTTCCCGATGACCCAGCGCAGGCGACGTCGGATCACGGATGGGATTTCCGGGCAAACCACGCGCTGCTGACGGATGTGATTACGCTCCTCAAGGATCTCGGGCTTCGCGTCTCCTTGTTTGCGGACGGTGATGGCGACCGGGAAGCGCTCGAGATCGCACGAGCGACCGGGGCCGACCGGATCGAGCTCTATACCGGTCCTTATGGCGGCTGCTTCGGCGCGCCGGACCAGGCGGCGGCGATCGCGAAGGAACTGGGGCGTACGGCCGAGATCGCCCGCGAACTGGGCCTCGGGGTCAATGCCGGCCATGACCTGACGGTGGAAAACCTGCCGCTGCTCGTCGAGCACGTTTCCCATCTCGATGAGGTCTCGATCGGCCATGGCCTGACGGCCGATGCGCTGGAATACGGGATGACGGAAACGGTTCGCCGGTTCCGTCGGGCCTGCGGCGAGCTTGTCGCCTGACCGCAGGCCTTCCTGGGTCTATCAGCCGGCGAGCGCGGCCTTGTTTGCCTCAAGGAAAGCCTTGAGCGACGTCGATGGCCTGCCGGTCAGTGTTTCCACCGAGTCCGTGACGATCTCGATATGGCCGAGGCGGGTGTTCGCGTCGAAGGACACAAGCGTCGGAATGAGGAAGCCGGGGAGACCGGCGCCGGCCAAACCTTCGGCAAGTTGTTCGTCGGTCAGGTTGACGACGGCGAGAGGCTTGCCCGTGACCTCGCTGACGAGCGCGGCCACTTCGGCATTGGTGTAGCCGACGGGGCCGGTGAGGGTCAGCGTGACATTGCCGGTTTCGTCGGCCAGAAGCGCTGCGACGGTGGCGGCGGCGAGATCGGCACGGGCGACGTAGGACGTACGACCATCACTTGCCGAGGTGTACCAGGTGCCCGACTGGAGGGCGCTCGGCAGCGACAGGAACAGGTTCTCCATGTACCAGCTGTTGCGAAGGATCGTGTAGGCGAGCCCCGACGCCTTGATGGCTTCTTCGGTGCCGAGGTGATCCGGTGCGAAGGTGACGGCCGATGTCTCTGCATTGGGCAGGGATGTGTAGAACAGGCGACCGACGCCTGCGCGCTTGGCGGCGGTAACGGCATTGCGGTGCTGGGTCAGGCGCTGGCCGGGAACGGCGAGCGCATCGGTCGAGATGATCAGCGCCTTGTCGATGCCCTGGAAAGCAGCGTCGAGCGTGGCGGTGTCATCGAAGTCTGCCGTGCGCAGCGTCACGCCCTTTTCGGCATAGGCAGCGAGCTTGCCCGTGTCGCGGCTGGCGGCGACGATGTCGGCGGGTGCGACCTTGCCCGAAGCGAGGAGGGCGTCGAGAACGAGACGGCCGAACTGGCCGGAGGCGCCGGTGACGAGGATCGTGGACATGGACTTCCTTCTCAAGAATGACGGCTGCCGCATTGCAGGCTGAGCCAATGATAGATATGGTCTCAAAAAGAGACTTTCTCTTCATTCCTCACTGAGACGTCTCTGTAAAGGTGGCAGTTTTTTCGCCTATAGGCACAGAAAGGGAACCGACCGGTGAACACGAATGTCCGCAAGACCCGAGGTGAAAGCGCCATGATCATCGGCGGCATGGTCTTTACGCCCGGGAATTGCCCCATGCGCGACGTGCTGGGGAACATCGGGGGCAAGTGGACGACGTTGATGATCCACGCGCTGAGCGAGGGGCCGATGCGGTTTTCGGCGCTGAAGCGTACCATCCCGGATATCTCGCAACGCATGCTGACGCAGACGCTGCGCGATCTCCAGCGCGATGGCTATATTTCGCGCACGGTCTATCCGACCAATCCGCCGAGCGTGGATTATACCCTGACGGATCTCGGCCGCTCATTCCTCACCGTGCTCCTACCGCTTGTGGACTGGTCGGCGCAGCACCACGGTGCCATTCGCGAGGCCCGCAACGAATTTGATGCCACGATGTAGCATGGTCGGCTTCAGGCCGCCTTTTTGCGGGTCGTTTCCGTCGCCTCATCAAGAGCGAAGGCAACGGCGGCCTTTGCATGGATGGCGGTCGAATCGAAGCCGGGCAGGGCAAGCGCATCAGGGTCGAGGATGAGGCAGATCTCGGTGCAGCCGAGGATCACCGCATCGGCACCTTCCGCCTTCGCCTCGGCGATCACCGCATGCAGCGCCTCACGCGAAGCATCATGGACATGGCCGGCGCAAAGCTCCTTGAAGATGACGTCGTGGACGAGCGTGCGATCATCAGCCGAGGGCACCATGACGTCGATCCCGAGGCCCGCCATGCGGTCCGCATAGAAGCCGTGCTCCATGGTGTAGCGGGTGGCCAGCAGCAGCGGGCGGCGAATGCCGGCCGCAGTCATGGCCTTCGCGGTCTCGTCGACGATGTTGATCAACGGCACGCCGATGGCGGCCTGCACGTCCTCTGCCACCAGATGCATCGTGTTCGTGCAGATCAGAACGCAGTCCGCACCGGCCGCCTCCAGACCGCGCGCGACGTCGGCGAGGCGCTTGGCGGCATCGGGCCAGCGGCCGGCCATCTGGAGGTCCACGATCGACTGGAAATCGACGGAATGCAGCAGGACTTCGGCCGAGTGCAGACCACCAAGGTGGGAACGCACCGCTTCGTTGACCATGCGGTAATAGACCGCCGAACTCTCGAAGCTCATTCCACCGATGAGACCGATCTTGCGCATGATGTCGTTTCCCCTGTTTGTTGCGATGACGACCATGATGCGGCGGATCGCTTGGCATGTGCTTGCATTTTCGAGCTCTTCTCGTTTAAGAGACGCCCTGGAATTGCGCTGTTACATCTGTTCGTGCAATATTTCGGCGTAACATATTGTAGAGGCGCCAGAATGCTCGACGATCGCGACCGAAAGCTGCTGGGACTGTTGCAGGAGGATGCGGACCAGTCGGTGACGGTGCTGGCCGAAAAGATCAGCCTGTCGCTCTCGGCCTGCTCGCGCCGCATCCAGCGGCTGGAAGAGGCGGGCTACATCGCACGCCGAATCGCGGTGCTCGATCGCGACCGGATCGGCGTGCCCACGACCGTGTTCGCCCTGATCAAGACGACGCAGCATTCCGACGAGTGGATCGACGGGTTTCGTCGGATCATTCGCGACATCCCGGAGATCGTCGAGGTGCACCGGTTGACCGGCAATTACGATTATATCCTGAAGATCGTGCTGCCGCGCGTCGAGCACTACGACGTCATCTACAAGCAGATCGTGCGTAAGACGGAACTCTTCGATGTCTCCGCCTCGATCTCGATGGAGGTCCTGAAAAGCGGCGGCGCGTTTCCGGTCGATTATGCCGTTTAAACCCTCAGTTGTTGATGCTGGTGATGGCCCAATGCGAGACGCTGCAGTCGTCCGTGTCGCAAATTGCCGACATCCACAGCGCGCCATTCGCAAAGCCGACGCCGTCGCTGTTGACGATGAGGTCGCCATAGGTCTGTTCCGCCACGCTGTTCTGCGTTTCCTGCGTCACCAGCTTTTCGTAATTCTCCACCATGTCGTCTTCC
Organism: Ferranicluibacter rubi; assembly: GCF_011603255.1. Classification (GTDB taxonomy): domain Bacteria; phylum Pseudomonadota; class Alphaproteobacteria; order Rhizobiales; family Rhizobiaceae; genus Ferranicluibacter; species Ferranicluibacter rubi. The sequence goes on from NZ_JAANCM010000005.1 coordinate 343,446, forward strand.
GACTGGATGTCGTAGCTCTCGCCATTGGCGTTGACGGTCAGCGGGTACGCGCCGAGATTGGCCACGGTAACGGGATCGCCAAAGCGCATAGCCTCCGTGAGGAGCTTGAAACTGTCATCGAACCCATCGGAATTGCCATGGAGCGCCTCGATCCTCTCCCTGGCCTCCAACGTCGATTGCGCAAAGCCTGGATGCGCTGACAAAAGCGCGGCGACGAGCGTGAAGGCGATGGCGCAACGCTTCAGCATGGTGTTCCTCCCGAATATTTCCTGTCGATCTGTAGACCAGCCAGCGGCGAAGCGGGAGGTCCATTCTTGCGTTTCCGCGCATTCGATAAATTTGCCCCAGCCGCTTGACCCGCAGCGTGGCATCCGGCATAAGAAGAACCGTACCGTACGGTACTCATTTTGGAGGTTTTTCACCCGTGTCGTCCCTGTCCACCCAGCCGGAATTTTCGCCGCGCCAGAACGCTGTTCTCGACAGCGCGCTTCGGCTGCTGGTCGATGGCGGCGAGCGGGCCTTGACGACGGCAGGCGTTGCGAGGGCTGCGAACTGCTCCAAGGAGAGCCTCTACAAGTGGTTCGGCGATCGCGACGGCATTCTGTCGGCGATGATCGGCTATCAGGCGAGCAAGGTGCGCACGCTGGAAGAGCGCGCGGAAACGCTGACCGTGGACAGCCTGCGCGCGCATCTCGTGGTGTTCGCGCGCGATCTGCTCGACGTCCTCAGCGGCGACGTTTCGCTGGCGCTCAACCGTCTTGCGATCGGGCAGGCGAGCCGTGATGGCTCCCATCTCGGGCAGATGCTGCAGGAGCGCGGCCGCCGCCAGATCGGCAAGCGTGCCGGAGGGCTGCTCGATGCCGGACGCAGGGCAGGGCTGTTGCGGTTCGACAACGGCGAAGAAGCCTATGGCATGCTTTACGGGCTCGTCGTCACCGATCTGCATCTTCGCATGCTGCTCGGTGAAGACATGAAGCTGACGAAACAGGATTTCAGCCGCAGGGCAGAGCGGGCGGTCGACGCCTTTCTCGATCTGTGCGGTACGAAGAAGCAAACGGCCAAGCCCTGAAGGCGGCCTAGAGTTCAACAAGGGAAGGATACATTCCATGCGCGTCTATTACGATCGTGATGCCGATCTCAATCTCATCAAGTCCAAGAACGTCGTCATCGTCGGCTACGGCAGCCAGGGTCGCGCCCACGCGCTGAACCTCAAGGACAGCGGCGCCACCAACGTCGTCATCGCCCTGAAGGCCGGTTCGCCGACCATCAAGAAGGCCGAAGCCGATGGCTTCAAGGTCATGACCGTTGCCGAAGCCGCCAAGTGGGGCGACCTTCTCATGATGGCGACCCCGGACGAGCTCCAGGCCGACATCTACAAGGCCGACATCGCCGGCAACATCCGTGACGGCGCTGCCATCGCGTTCGCACACGGCCTCAACGTCCATTTCGGCCTCATCGAGCCGAAAGACACGCTCGACGTCGTCATGATCGCACCGAAGGGCCCGGGCCACACGGTTCGCGGCGAATATCAGAAGGGCGGCGGCGTTCCCTGCCTCGTTGCCGTCGAGAAGGATGCTTCGGGCAACGCGCTCGATCTCGCGCTCTCCTACGCCTGCGGCGTTGGCGGTGGCCGTTCGGGCATCATCGAGACCAACTTCAAGGAAGAGTGCGAAACCGACCTCTTCGGCGAACAGGTCGTTCTCTGCGGCGGTCTGGTCGAGCTGATCCGCGCCGGTTTCGAAACGCTGGTCGAAGGCGGCTATGCGCCCGAGATGGCCTATTTCGAGTGCCTGCATGAAGTGAAGCTGATCGTCGACCTGATCTATGAAGGCGGCATCGCCAACATGAACTACTCGATCTCCAACACGGCCGAGTGGGGCGAATACGTCACGGGTCCGCGCATCATCACGTCTGAAACGAAGGCCGAGATGAAGCGCGTTCTGCACGACATCCAGACCGGCAAGTTCACCTCCGACTGGATGCAGGAATACCGTTCGGGCGCTGCGCGCTTCAAGGGTATCCGCCGCATGAACGACAACCACCAGATCGAGGAAGTCGGCGCCAAGCTGCGCGGCATGATGCCCTGGATCGCCAAGAACCAGCTGGTCGACAAGGCCAAGAACTGATCCGCCTTCTATGGTCGGAACAAGAGAATGCCGGGCTGTCATGCCCGGCATTTTCGTCGATGGTCGGCATGATGGCTCATCATTGTTTTTGCAGTGCAAAATAGATTGTGCTTCGCAAAAATTTACATTGAAGGTTGCATGATCGCGCTGTTGGGCGCACACTGACGCTGTCTCGTTCCACATCGAGGAGGATAGTGTGATGACGACTTTGATGGAGTATTTCGCCTGGTTCGACTTTGCGATTCTCTGCGCCATCGGCGCCCTGATCGCGTGCAGTGTGACATCCGGCAATGCTTGAGACGCGTCAGCAACGCTGATGCCTGCGGAGGACGGCAGAGGACCGGACCTTCCAGAGAGACCTCGCCGGGCATTCGTGCCCGGCGCTCCATGTCCGGGCAGAACTCTCCCGTCTCACCACCCACAGCACCCCGCCGACAGCCTCTCTCGGTCGCCCCGCAGAGAGGACTTTTTACGCTGATTTAGGTCAGTATTGTTGACTTATTCCGCCGGCCGTGATGTGGTTCGGCAAAAGCATTATCGAGGAAACATCCATGCTGGACTGGGAATCCATTTTCGCAACGCGCTCGAGCCGTATGCGCGCGTCGGAAATCCGCGAACTTCTGAAGCTGCTCGATCGCCCCGACATCATCTCGTTTGCCGGCGGCATTCCGGACCCGGCCTTGTTTCCGGATGCGGAATTCAAGGCGGCCTATGCCGATATCTTCTCCGGCCCGTCCGTCGGTGCCGCGCTTCAGTATTCGGTGAGCGAAGGCTATCTGCCGCTGCGCGAATGGCTGGTCGGCGAGATGGCGAAGATCGGCATCCCCTGCGAGGCGGAAAACATCCTCATCACATCCGGGTCGCAGCAGGCGCTCGATTATCTCGGCAAGCTGTTCCTGTCGCCGAACGATACGGCGCTGGTGACGTGGCCGACCTATCTCGGCGCGCTGCAGGCCTTCAATGCCTATGAGCCGAACTACGACCAGCTGACGCCCGGCGGCAATCGCACGCCGGCTGCCTATCAGGAAACGGCGGCAAAGGGCGGCGGTCGTGTCAAGTTCGCCTATCTCTCCGCGGATTTCTCCAACCCGACCGGCGAGACCGTGACGCGCACCCAGCGTGAAGCGCTGATCGACATGGCCGACGAGATGGACATCGCCATCATCGAGGACGGCGCCTACCAGTCGCTGCGCTTCAATGGCGATGCGATCCCGCCGATCCTCGCGCTGGAAATCGCCCGCAAGGGCGCCATCAACGAGACGCGCACGATCTATAGCGGCTCGTTCTCCAAGACGCTGGCGCCGGGCCTACGCGTCGGTTTCGTCGTGGCTGCCATGCCGGTCATCCGCAAGCTCGTCCTGATGAAGCAGGCGGCCGATCTGCATTCCTCGACCATCAACCAGATGGCGATCTGCCATGTTGCCGAGCGCGGCTTCGACCAGCAGGTCGACAAGATCCGCTCCGTCTACAGCCAACGCCGCGATGCGATGCTGAAGGCGCTGGAAACGCATATGCCCGACGGCGTGTCCTGGACGCGCCCGGAAGGCGGCATGTTCGTCTGGCTGACGCTGCCGGTCGGCATGGAAGGTGCCGCGCTGCTGGCGAAATCGTTGGTCACCGCCAAGGTCGCCTTCGTGCCCGGCAAGGCGTTCTTCGCCGATGGTTCCGGCGCCAACACGCTGCGCGTCAGCTTCTCCTGCGCCAATGAGACGATGATCGAGGAGGGCATCTCGCGCCTCGCCAATCTCATTCGCGGTGAAATACTCGCCAAGGTCGCCTGATCGTCTGCAAGCATCGCTCTATGTATTCGCGTACCACTCTGTCATGAGAGGGGTACGCGGCTTTCTCCGCGTGATGTCACCTGAGAGGACGATCGATGCAGGGCCAGAGCGATGCCACAAAAGCCTTTATTTCCGACCTCGCCGGACGTTTCCAACTGAGCGAAGGCGCCGTGACGGCGATGCTCGTTGCGGTCAAGCGCGGGCACGGCACGATGGCGCAGTTCGATATCGCCGAACTCGGCGGCCACGGCCAGTGGATGCGCGGTGGCATGACCATGGTCGGCGACATGTTCAATCACGGGCTGAAGAACACGGTCGACAATCTTTGCAACAGCCTGGCTGAAGCGCTGACTTCGGGACGCATCGACCTGCCGGGCGCATCGACCGGGCAGCACGCCTGGTGGCCGCAATGGCTGGGCGTTCCCTCCAGCACCGGTGCACAGAACGACAGCGCCTATGCGGTCTTCCCTTCCCAGCGCTGCCTGGCGATCAAGGATGGGGATGGCGTCACCCTCTACGATACCGAGGACCACCTGATCTCCGGCGTTGGCCAGCAGCAGGGCTTCGGTGGCTCGCAGACCTTTACCAGCCAGCGCGGCTCCTTCTCCGTTTCCGGCCTTCGCCGTCTCAACAATGGTGGGGACCTGCCCGGTGCCGAGCCGATCGGCAACCACAACAAGAACCATGCCGGCGCGGGATATTCCGATGCCCCGAGCGGTGGCGATCCCTGGTCTTCGCCAGAAACGGGCTCTGGCGAGAATGCTGGGGAAAGCTGGACGTCCGCCCAGTCCGCCCCGCTCGCCGCCATCAGCCCTTCGAGCGCATCGCTTGAGGAACGTCTGGTGGGCGCGGCGGAGTCCCGGCAGGAAGCCTCCGTTCCGTCACCGGATCGATCGCAGCCTGCGGCCTCGACCGCCCAGCCGGCTTCGGACGGCTTGCAGATCATTGCTCTGATCGAGAAGCTTGCTGCCCTGCGGACCGCCGGCATCCTTTCGGACGAGGAATTCTCGGCGAAGAAGGCCGAGCTTCTCAAGCGTCTCTGATCGGAATTACCGACGCGGCGAACCATTAATCCGCCGCGTCGGCTCTTCACTCAGGCCTTGGCGATATGCGGCCCGAGCAGCGAGAGATCTGCCTCGCCGAGACGCTCGGCTGCCGTCTGCATCTGGTGCCAGTAGGGGTAGAGGACGGGCGGCGCGCTGACGGTGTCGAGGCGGCTGCGTTCGTCCTCCGTCAGTTTCAGGTCGGCGGCTGCGAGGTTGTCGCGGAACTGCTCTTCCGTCCGTCCGCCGATGATGACCGAGGTCACGGCCTTGCGGCCGATCAGCCAGGCCAGTGCCACCTGCGCGGCCGACACGCCGCGGCTTTCCGCGATCTCGACCAGCACATCCACGATTGCCCAAAGGCGATCGACGTCGCGGATCGGCGGCTCCGTCCAACCAGCGGCCTGACGGCTGCCTTCGGGCGTGTGGTTGCGCCGGTGCTTGCCGGAGAGCAGGCCGCCCGCGATGGGGCTCCACACGAGGACGCCGAGGCCCTGGTCGATCGAGATCGGCAGAAGCTCGTACTCGGCCTCGCGCGCTTCGAGCGTGTAGTGGATCTGCTGGCTGACGAAGCGGTGGCGGTGGTCGCTGGCGCTGATGCCCATGGCCTTCATGATGTGCCAGCCGGAGAAATTCGAGCAGCCGATATAGCGCACCTTGCCGTGCTGCACGAGCGTGTCCAGCGCCGCCATCGTCTCTTCCAGCGGCGTCTGCCCGTCCCACTGGTGGACCTGGTAGAGGTCGATCACATCCGTGTTCAGCCGCTTCAGGCTCGCCTCGCATTCGCGGATGAGGTGATGGCGCGAAAGGCCCTGATTGTTGACGCCTTCGCCCATGGGAAAGCGTGCCTTGGTCGCGATCAGAACATCGTTCTTGCGCTTGCCGCCGAGAACTTCGCCGATGATTTCCTCCGAGGCGCCGGCGGAATAGGCGTTGGCGGTGTCAATCAGGTTGACGCCGGCATCGAGGCACATGTCGATCAGCCGCCGCGCTTCATCGACGCCCTGGCTGCCGACCATCGAGGCCCAGCCTTTACCGCCCATGGTCATCGTGCCCATGGTGATGGTGGAGACCTTGAGGCCCGAGCGGCCGAGATTGCGATATTCCATGCTGTTTCCTCCTGTTGTCCGTCGTGAAGCCGAAGATAGGGCGCGGCGGCGATGGCGGGAACGGCATCGGGAGCAAATGAGGCATGGCTTGCGAGGGCCCTGCGTTCCACCTCTTCCGGACTTGCCTCTTCCATCGGCCGGTCTATGGTCTGGCATCAGACAGCGGAACCCTTCATGACCCTTCGACTTGCGACCTTCAACATCGAAAACCTCATGCGCCGGTTCGATTTCTCCGGTTTCCGCAATCCGTCCAAGCAGGACCGCGTGCTTCGCTTGTTCGATATCGGCAACGAGGCGGCCTATGAGCGTCTGGAAGAGGCCCGCACGATCACCCACGCCGACGACACGCGGCAGATGTCGGCGCTGGCGATCGCCGATTGTGATGCCGACATTCTCTGCCTGCAGGAGGCCGACGACATGGCTGCGCTGGAGGCCTTCGAATATGGCTATCTCTATCGGATGATGGGCAGCGGCTATCGCAAGAAGGTGCTGATCGAGGGGAATGACGGACGCGGTATCGACGTTGCCGTGATGATGCGGGAGACGACGCGCGGCGGCGAGGCCATCGTCTGCACCAGCGCCATCTCGCACGCGGCGCTGACCTATGCCGACCTCGGCCTTCACGATGCGCACATCGCCCGCACGAATGTGCCGGAGGACCGCATCTTCCGCCGCGACTGCCTGCAACTGGAACTGACGATCGGCGGGCACCCTTTGACGCTGTTCGTCGTGCATTTCAAGTCGATGGGGCCGAGCCGGGACGGGGTGGACGGCCGGCTTTCCACCATGCCGGTGCGGCGTGCCGAGGCGCTGGCGGTACGGAGCATCATCGAGAAGCGGTTCGCCGGTCACATGCAGGATGCAAGCTTTGCCATTTGCGGCGATATGAACGACTACCGCGAGCGCATCGACGTCACCGGCGACCGCCGCAACGGCTACGGTTTTTCACCGGCGGCCGACACGTCCGCAGCGCTCGACGTCTTCGCGGCGGACGGCTTTGCCGAGAATGTGGTGCAACGCCGGCCGGTGCTCGACCGCTGGACGCTGTTCCACAGCCGCGGCCCGGCGGAGCGCCATCTCTGCCAGCTCGACTATATCTGGCTGTCGCCGGCGCTTGCCGCGCGCAATGCGGATGCCGTGCCGGAGATCATCCGCGCCGGACAACCCTACCGTACCGTGTTTCCGCCGGGGCAGGATGTCGAACGCTATCCCCGCATCGGCTGGGACCGGCCGAAGGCATCGGACCATTGCCCCGTCGTGGTGGCGCTCGATGTCTGAGGCGCCGCAGATCCGCCTGTCCGGCATCGGTGCGGGCTGGCCCGCGGAAGGCACGATCTTCCCCGTCGCCGGCACCGACCTGCGCGTCCTGCCGGGGCCGCATCCCATCCTCGCGCAGCATGGTCCTGAGATTGCGGCGAACTGGGTGCGGGAACAGGCTGCCAATCCCGCGCTCTTTAATGGCGAGATGGTGCTGCAGCACCGCCTGACCGTGGAAGCCGGTACCATCGTGGGCGAGGGCTACCTCGCGCCCTATGCGGCGTTTCTCTGGTGGCGCAACGTGTCTCGCCCTCCGGTCGCCTGCCACCTTGCGGCCATTCCCGTCATCGAGACCTCGGACGGGGCCGTCATCGCGGTGCGCATGGGGAAGCGGACGGCCAATCCGGGCAAGGTTTACTGTGCGGCCGGCTCGATAGATTCCTCCGACATCGTGGAGGATGCTCGTGGCCGGGTTTGCGACGTGCCGGGCAACATGCGCCGCGAGGTGCTGGAGGAAACGGGGATCGATATCGCGGAGGCGGAAGCCGGGCCGTTTCAGGCGCTGCATATCGGCGGCGCCGTCACGCTGTTTCGCCGGCTCCGCTTTGCGGAAACGTCGGCCTCCATTCTCTCCCGCATCCAGCACCATGTCGAGACCGCCGAGGAAGAAGAGATCGACGGTGCGGTTGCGATCTTCGATGCCGCTCCCGAGACGCACAACTACCAGCCGTTCATGCGGGTGATCCTCGCGCATATCTTCGGAAAGCCGCAATGACGTTTTTGCCTTGCCCGCGGCGGAACGCGAAGGCAAGGTTCGCCGGCGGCCGATGATACCGAGGCGGCGCATGGAGTGGGAGAACGGATTTGGCACGCCGCTACGCGATCTACGACGTCTTCACCAGCGAGAAGCTTCAGGGCAATCCGCTCGCCGTGGTTTTTGATGGCGACGGTCTTTCGACCGAGGCCATGCAGGCGATCGCCGGCGAATTCAATCTGTCGGAGACCGTGTTCGTCTGCAAGCCGGAGAACCCGACGTCTGCCGCGCGGCTACGGATCTTCACGCCGGGCACCGAACTTCCCTTCGCCGGACACCCGACCGTCGGCACGGCCGTGGCGCTGGCAGAGGACGCGCAGGCCGGCGAGGGCGTCAACCGTGATCTTGTGCATGTGCTCGAGGAGAATATCGGCCCGGTGCGCTGCGCGGTGAAGCTGCGGCCGGGCGAGGCCGGCTTTGCGGAGTTCGACCTGCCGCGCAAATCCGTGCGGCTGGATGCGCGCTTCGACATCGGCAGGATCGCCGACGCCTTGAGTTTGAAATCGACGCAGATCGGCTTTGAAAACCACGTCCCCGCCCTCTGGAGCGCCGGCGTCCCGTTCGTGGCGGTGCCGCTGCACGACCTCAAGGCCATGACGGACCTGGAGTTCGACGCGGCGCGCTGGGAGCAGATCGCGCCGATGGCCGACGGGCGGCTGGCCAGCGCCTATCTCTATTGCCGCGGCGGCATCAATCATCACGCCCGGTTCCACACCCGCATGTTTGCGCCTGCCATTGGCGTGCATGAGGATCCTGCGACCGGCTCGGCACTCGCCGCCTTTTCCGCGGCAATTCACTGCTTCGACCAGTTGACCGAAGGGCACCACAGCTTCCTCGTGGAGCAGGGCGTGGAAATGGGCCGGCCCTCCTACCTGCATCTCCATCTCGACATCGCGAACGGCGACATCGTCGGCGCGCGGATCGGCGGGCACGCAGTCAAGATCGCTGCGGGGGAACTCTATCTCTGATAAGTTTGCAGTTTCCACGGATTCCTGTCCCCGACAACTGGACAAGCCGCGCGAAGGCCTCTATACGCCGCGTCAGACCGCAGCAATGCAGTCCTCGTGGGTGATTAGCTCAGTTGGTAGAGCAGCTGACTCTTAATCAGCGGGTCGTAGGTTCGAACCCTACATCACCCACCAAAACGTCCTTTCCCGTGGTTTGTCTTTCCGCCTTCGTGTTTGAAGGACCATTCTTCACGAGATTGTCTCCGGTGTGCTCCCCTTCATTTCGGTCGGGACGGCCCTCACTCCTTTCCGAAGAGTGATTGCCGAATATGCCGAAGCAGAAGCATAATCCCTGTCACCGGAGCGTTTGACGCGAGCAGGTTGTCGCGCAGACACACCGACGAACAGGAAGGCCTGAGACCATGGATGTCACCATCTACCACAACCCCGCCTGCGGGACCTCGCGCAACACGCTGGCGCTGATCCGTCACGCCGGGATCGAGCCCACGGTGATCGAATATGTGAAGGCTCCGCCCACCCGCGATCAGCTTGTAAAAATGATCGGTGACGCCGGCCTGACGGTACGTCAGGCGATCCGCGAGAAGGGCACGCCATACGCGGAGCTCGGGCTCGATGATCCCGACCTTTCCGATGAGCAACTGCTCGACGCGATGCTGACGCATCCGATCCTGATCAATCGTCCCTTCGTGATCACGCCGATAGGCACCCGCCTCGCGCGTCCCTCCGAACGCGTGCTGGATATTCTGCCGGCAACCCAAAAGGGCGCGTTCGCCAAGGAAGATGGCGAAGAGGTCCTCGATGTTGAGGGCAAACGCATTGTTTGAAAAGCCGGCGGGCGGGATCGGTCGTTTCTAGCCGGCAAGAGGGACTCAAACGCAGTACAGCCGAGCGATGTCGCCCGGCTGTTCGTTCTGTTGCGTGGCGTGATCCATGTGGTTGATCCAGTGGATATTCGGTTGTCTTCTGCTGATTACAGGAAGCCGATCGAGATCCAGGGGACGAAGATGATCAGCAGCAGGGCGCAGAAGAGGGCGAGGAGGTGGGGCCAAACTTTGCCGATGACATCGTCGGGCGACACGCGGCCGATGGCGCAGGCGAGGTAGAAGCCGACGCCGAAGGGCGGTGAGAACAGGCCGAACCCCATCGCAAAGACCGCGACGATCGCATAATGCACCTCGTCGATGCCCATCAGTTTGGCGATGGGAAAGAGGAGGGGGCCGAAGAGAACGATCGCAGGGACGCCCTCGAGCACGCTGCCGAGAATGATGAAGGCCAGCGCCGAGAGCAACAGGAAGCCCATCTTGCCGCCGGGAACGCCCTGCATGAGATCGACCAGATATTGCGAGAAGCCGGACTGCGTCAGCGCCCAGCCCATGGCTGTGGCCGCGCCAACGACGAGCAGGATCGAGCCGGACAGCGAGGCTGCATCGACCAGCATCGGATACAGCCGGCGCCACTTCATCTGACGATAGAACAGGGCTCCGACGAAGATAGAGTAGATGATGCCGATCGTCGCGACTTCCGTGGCGGTTGCCACACCTTCGACGACGGCCGTGCGGATGACGATCGGCAGGCCGAGGCCCGGGATGGCGGCGAGGAAGAGCTTGAGCTTCGTCTTGCCGTCAATCTTGCGGGCCTGGCTGTTGTCTTCGCCGCGCGTCTGGATGAAGACGACGACGCACAGCGCAAGCATGCCGACGAAGGCGGGCAGGAGGCCTGCGGTGAACAGGGCCGCGATCGATACGCCGGTGACGGAGCCGACCGTGATCAACACGATCGACGGCGGAATGGTTTCCGACATTACGGCCGATGCCGACAGCAGGGATACGAGGTCGCTGTCCTTGTTGCCGCGCTTCTTCATCTCGGGAAACAAGGCAGGGGCAACGGCGGCCATATCGGCAGCTTTCGCACCGGAAATGCCGGAGACGAGATAGATTGCGCCGAGGAGCACATATTGCAGGCCGCCGCGCAGGTGGCCGATCAGCGACACGAGGAAGGCGATCATCGCCTGTGCAAGGCCGGCCATTTCGATGACGGCGCCGAGGAAGACGAACATCGGAACCGAGAGCAGGATCATGTGCGACATGCCTTCGCTCATCCGCCCGGGAACGATCGAGATCGGCACCCAGCTGGCGAAATTCAGATAGGCGGCTGTCGCAAGGACGAAGGCGAATGCAATGGGGACGCCGAGCATGATGCCGAGGAGGACGAGGCCGATGAAGAAGATCAGTAGGCTGTAATTGCCGATTTCCTCGAACCAGGGCATCGCCAGCTGGAAACAGCCGAAGACGGCGGCAAGGACGAGAAGGCTGACCGCGATCTGCGCCAGCGAGCTGGCCCGCAGCATCTTGTCGGCCGCGGTGATAAGCATCAGCACGACGCCGACGAGCAGCGCCGCTTCGCGCCAGGCTTCGCTGATCTGCAGAACGGGCGTCACGCTGATGATGCGCTCTTCGACATGTTCCCAGGTCGGGAGCAGCATGAGCGCGAGCAGCGTCGTCACGATCACCATGGCGAAGGCATTGGCGCGGGCCTCCCAGACGGGCGAAAGCTTGCGCACGAAGGCGGTGAGCCGCATGTGCTGACCGCGCCGCAGGGCGACGACGGATCCGAGCATGGTCATCCATACGAAGAGGATCGTCGCGACCTCGTCGGACCAGATGAGGGGCGTGTGGAGGAGGTAGCGCGCCGTGGTCGCCCAGCCGAGAAGAATGATCTCGGCAAGAACGATCGTGGCAGCAATGGCTTCGACGAGATGGCCGAAAAGGCGGTCGAAGCGCTGGAATGCGCCGTTTGGAGCGGGCAAGTCCGCGGTGGTTGTTGCTTCCATGATGGTTCCCCCCGAAAATCCGCTTCAACGCGGCACATCATCCTGTTTCAGGAGAGCCCAGCGGCTTCCCGAAGCAACGCGGCGCACAGTCCCTGTTGGTGGGGGCTATGCGCCGCGATTTGATCGTCAGAGCGTGCCGACGTCCTTCTCGAGCAGGCCCCAGGCTTCGGCGCCGAACTTTTCCTTCCAGCTGGCATAGAAGCCGGCCTTCGCCAGCACGTCGCGGAAGGGTGCCTTGTCGACCGTGTGGAACGTCAGGCCCGCGGCCTCGATGTCGATCCGGGCCTGTTCGTTCAGGGCCTTGATGTCGGCGCGTTCGTTGACGGCGGCGGTCGACAACTCTTCCATAATGATGGTCTGGGCTTCAGCAGGTATCGCCGACCAGCGACGGTTGTTGCAGAAGATGTGGTGTCCGTCCCAAATGTGGCCGGTCATCGAAACGTGCTTCTGCACCTCATAGAGCTTGGAGCTCTGGATGAGCGCCAGCGGATTTTCCTGGCCATCGACGATATGCGTCTGGAGGGCGGCATAAAGCTCGCCGAAGTTCAGCGGTGTCGGGGCGGCGCCCAGGGTCTGGAACAGCGTGACCCAGAGCTGGTTGCCGGGAACGCGGATCTTCATGCCTGCAAGGTCCGCTGGCGTCAGGATCGGCTTGCTGCCCGTCGTGATGTTACGGTAGCCGTTGTCGAGCATCTTCGGGAAGACGAACAGGCCGGCCTCGAAGAAAGCCTTGCGAACGAAATCGCCGAGATTGCCGTCCATGGCCTTCCAGACATGGTCGTAGGTGGGGAAGGCGAAGGCGACGGCATTGATGGCGGCAAACGGCACGATGGTCTGGTTGACGCTCGACGTGGACATCAGATCGAGGGCGCCGCCGCGGACCTGGGCAAACATGTCGGACTCGCCGCCGAGCTGGCTACCCGGATAGACCTGCAGGTCGATGGCGCCTTCCGAACGTGCGGCGATCGCTTTCGATGCTTCGACGATACGGGTGACGCCAGGGTGCGTGGGCGGGAAGGCCGTGCCGTAACGCAGCTTGACCTTGGAGGCCGCGCGCAGAATGCCGGTTGCTGCAATCAGCCCCGCAGCGGCACCCGCCGCAAATGTGCCGAACGTTCTCCGTGTGATGTTCATGATGTTCCTCCCAGGTTGATATGTGTCAATCCTCCCGCTGCAGCCTGTGCCGCGCGGTTCGGTCGTCGGGATCGGTCTGTGTCGGTGGTGGTGAGCGAGACGGGCTGACGAAGCCGTCCCTTGGATCATCCGGTATCTTGCGCCCCGCGGCCGGTTCGGAGATCACGATCTCCGTAGCGATCAAGCTCCGTGGCAATCCAGCGATGGCATTCCGTCGATGCAGTTCCCCTGCCTCCTCCATTCGCCGATCCGCGGCTATCCTCCCATCTTGTCTATGACTACCATGGTAGAATGTCAATCAGGTGCGGGGAAGGTATTTTAGAGACGTCGGGAATTCACGCTTCGATGAGATCGGCACGCTGTTCGCGCAGGCGATGCGCCGTGCGCAGGACCTCGCGCAGATGCGCCGCCATACTGTTTCCAGCAGTGACGGCATCGCCCGCTTCGATGGCATCCACGACGGCGCGATGCTGTCCGAGGAGGGTCCTGAGGTGAGATGGGTCGGGCAGGCTGAGATAGCGCACGCGGTCCATCTGCAGCTTGACGGACTGGATGACGCGCCAGCTCTTCGACAGGGATGCCTCCTCGCAGAAGCTGCGGTGGAAGGTTTCGTCGAGATCGAGAAAGAGGTCGAGCGCCTCCGCGTTGACGGCCTTTTCCTGGTCGTAGAGATTGCTTTTGATTTCGGTCAGGAAGCGCCGGGAACAGCCTGCCGCCAGGCGCTTTGTGATGGAAACCTCCAATGCTTCTCGAATGAACTGTGCTTCTTCGACGTCCCGAAGGCGAATCGGTGCGACGAAGCTGCCGCGTTGCGGGAGGATGTCGATGAGGCCTTCATCGGCCAGCCGGATCAGGGCCTCGCGCACCGGTGTGCGGCTGACGCCGAGCTGAAGGGAAAGCTCTTTTTCGCTCAGTGCCTCGGATGGCATCATGGCGAGCGTGATGATCGCGCGCCTCAGCTTCTCGTAAATCTGCGCAGCGATCGGCTGGCGAGGATTGATGGTCAGAAGAACCGACAAGGCGGGGCCCCCCATTCCGGATTCCGAGATCTCATCCGTACGTTTCACCACCATTTCGGCGATCCTTCATGTCTTTCGTTTGAACGGTAATCGCACAGTTCCGAGAGAATATCCACGCCAGACGCGTTGACAGTCTGCCATGGTAGTATATTAAATGACGCGACCCTAATGGTCGGGATGGCGAGGAGCGCATTCCGACTCGGTCGGCTGGGGAGGCTTCCGTGATTCATTTACCGTCGATTCGTGTCGCCCGATTCATGTCGTTAGGCATTTCCCTTGGCCGAGCCCGGTCGATGTCGGTCACGTCCTGTGTGGCGTGCCGGCGCGGCGCTTTGGGTTCCCGATGAGACGTGCGCAGGCGAAGTCGCGAAGCCCGAAGAGGAAAAAAGCATGAGACATATCTGGCGCTGGTTTGGTCCGATCGACAAGGTCACGGTGCAGGATGCCGCGCAGGCCGGGGCTCGCGGCATCGTCAGCGCGTTGCATCATGTGCCGACAGGCACCGCCTGGACTCTGGACGAAATTCAGAAGCGGCAGGCGGAGGTTCGCGCGGGTGGTCTGGAATGGGAACTCGTCGAGAGTATTCCGGTATCCGAGAGCATCAAGACGCAGACCGGCGACTGGAAGGCGCATATCGAAGCCTGGAAGGAAAGCCTGCGGCAGCTTGCCGAGGCGGGTATCTCGACGGTCTGCTACAATTTCATGCCGGTTCTCGACTGGACGCGGACGGATCTTCGTTGGGAAACGGACGACGGCGCCCGCGCCATGCGCTTCGACCTCGTCGATTTCGTCGCGTTCGATGTTCACGTCCTCAAGCGTCCGAGTGCTGCCGAAGACTATCCCGCAGCGCTGCTGGATGCCGCCAAGCAACGCTTCGCCGAGATGTCGCCGGACAAGATCGCTGCGATCTCGCGCAATGTCGGCGCCGGTCTGCCGGGTTCGTCCGACGGCTACAGCATCGATGAGCTCAATGTTGCCCTGACACGCTATGACGGGATCGGCGCGGAGAAGCTGCGGGCCCATCTCATCGATTTCCTCGCCGAAGTGGCCCCCGTTGCCGAAAGCCTGAATATGCGCCTGTGCGCCCATGGTGACGATCCGCCGTGGCCCCTCCTCGGCCTGCCGCGTGTGCTTTCGACCGAAGCGGATTATGTGAAGGTGCTAGAGGCGGTCGATCTGAACGCCAATGGCGTCACCTTCTGCACCGGTTCGCTCGGCGCCCGGTCCGACAACGACCTGCCGGCCATGATCAAGCGCCTGGCGCCGCGCATCCATTTCGCGCATCTGCGCAATGTGACGCGCGAAACGGACGGCTTGCCCTGCTCGTTCTTCGAGGCGCAACATCTGGGTGGCAATACGGACATGGTCGCAGTGATTGCCGCGCTGGTCTCCGAGGAGCGCCGGCGCAAGGCCGAGGGACGTGAGGACCATGTGATCTTCATGCGGCCGGATCACGGCCAGGAAATCCTCGAAGACCTGACGCGTGGTGCGCAGCCGGGCTATCCGGCCATCGGCCGCCTGAAGGGCCTCGCGGAATTGCGCGGCATCGAGCAGGCTTTGTCTCATGCGGAATATGGACTGAATTAAGCGATGACACGGCTCGATAGGACGACCCATCTCCCTGCCCATGTCGAATGCCCCGCGTTCGATCCGGCGACCTTGAAGGCCGGCATCGTTCACATCGGCATCGGCGCCTTTCATCGGGCCCATCAGGCTGTCTATACCGATCTGGCACTTGCGGCCGAGGGTGGCGACTGGGGGATCGTGGGGGCAAGCCTGCGATCCGTCGAGATCGTTGCGGATCTGAAAGCGCAGGACCATCTCTACAGTGTCGTCACCCGCGGGGCGGACGGCGATCGAGCGCGCATCGTCGGCTCGATCATCGAGGCGATCGCCGCGACGGAACAACGGGAGCATCTCCTCGACCGGCTCGCCGACAATGCCATCCGCATCGTCACGCTGACCGTAAGCGAGAAGGCCTATGGCATCGATCCGGTGTCGGGAGGGCTCGACCTTTCCCATGCCGCCATCGCGCGTGATCTTGCAAGCCCGGGCGCGCCTGTCGGCGTCATCGGGCTCCTGGTCGAGGCGCTGGCGCGCCGCATGCAGCTGGGCCGCAACCCCTTGACCGTTCTCTGCTGCGACAATCTTCCGGGCAACGGACAGGTGGTTCGTCGGCTCGTTCTGGAGATGGCGGAGCGCCGGGATGCAGCGCTGGCGCCGTGGATCGAACGGGAGATCCGCTTTCCCTCCAGCATGGTCGATCGGATCGTGCCTGCGGCAACGGATGCAACGCGGACGCTGAGCGCCTCCCTCATCGGAGCGGACGATCGTCTGGCGTTGGAAACCGAGCCGTTTACCCAATGGGTCATCGAGGACGATTTCGCAGCCGGTCGCCCCGCGTGGGAGGCGGGCGGTGCGATCTTCGTCAGGCACGTCCATGCCTATGAAACGATGAAGCTCCGGCTTCTCAACGGCTCGCACTCGCTCATCGCCTATCTCGGCCAGCGCCACGGCCTCGAATATGTCCGGGATGTCATGGCCGTTCCGGAGCATGCCGAGCGGGTTCGCGGCCATATGCATGCCGTCCTGCCGACGCTCGACGCCGTGCCGGAAATCGACCTTGCCGCCTATTGCGATCAGCTCGTCGCGCGCTTCGCCAATCCGGCCATCGCGCATCGGACGGCGCAGATCGCCATGGATGGAACGCAGAAGATGCCGCAACGCATCTTCGCGCCGGCCATGGAACGGCTGGCAGCCGGCGATGACGCCGCAGGTTTTGCCGATGTCGTGGCACTCTGGCTTGCCTATGTCGTCGCCGTCGATCGGCTGGACGATCCGCGTGCGGATGAGCTGAAGGTCGCCGCGCAGCAGGCAGTTGCCGCCGGATCCGCCGCGCCCTTCTTCGAGGTCGCCGGCCTGTTTCCACCGGCACTTCAGGAAAACACGGCCTGGCGCGCATTGGTCGATGCCCGGCTCTCGGCAATGAACGCTCTCTGAAAACACCGAGGCGCGAAGGCGCGCAGGAGACTGACGACATGGTGACGATTTCCGTTCGCGAGCCTTACAAGCTTGAAATCGACGACAGACCCGTTCCCCAGCCCGGCCCCGGTGAGGTCGCGATCCGGGTTCGTCGGGCGGGCATTTGCGGGTCCGACATGCACATCCTCCATGGCTCCAACCCCTTCGCGGTCTACCCGCGCGTCATCGGTCACGAATTTGCCGGTGTCATCGAGGCGCTGGGCGAGGGCGTGTCGTCGCTTGCCATCGGCGAGCATGTGGTCGCCGATCCGGTCATCTCCTGCGGCACCTGTTATCCCTGCCGTATCGGGCGCTCCAACGTCTGCGCCAACCTGCAGGTCATCGGTGTCCATTGCGATGGCGGCTTCCGCGCGGTGGCGATCGTCCCCGAGGCGAATGCCGTAAAGGTCTCGTCCAAGCTCAGGCTCGACGTCGCAGCGCTTGCCGAGCCGCTGGCCGTCGCTGCCAACGTTCTCTGGCGCACGGCGTGCACGAACGACGATGTCGTCCTGATCTACGGTGCGGGCACCGTCGGCATCACCGTTCTTCAGATGGCCAAGATGAAGGGTGCCCGCTGCATCATCGCCGATATCGATGCGGACCGCCTCGTGCGCGCACGGGAATTCGGTGCGGACGTGGTCATCAATTCGCGCGAGCAGTCGGTGGCCGAGGTCGTCGCACCGGAACTCGGCGGTCTCGGTCCGTCGATCGTCATCGACGGTGCCGGCATTCCGAGCCTGCTCGAAGAGGCCTGCCGGGTCGCGGCACCTGCCGGACGCATCGGGCTTCTCGGCTTTTCGCCGGGCCCCTGCAACATCAGCCAGCAGGAAATCGTCCGCAAGGAACTGACGCTGGTCGGCTCCCGCCTCAACCGTCGGTTCATTCCCGAGGTGATCGGCTGGCTGGAAGCCGGTCTGTTGCGTCCGGAAGCCATGATCACGCAGACATTCGACGCCCGTGATGCCCGCGCCGCGTTCGATCTTGTCGAAAAGCACCCCGAACAGACGCTGAAGGTTCAGCTCGTTTTCTCCTGACATGCGCGCGATGGCGGCCTTTCGAGCACAGGCGGAGGCCGCCCATCGTTAAGATTGCGTGACCTGCCCCGGAATGCCCCGCTAGTTCTCGTATTCAATCTTAGTGATCCCTTAATTTTAAACTCTGATAGTCCTTCGCATATTTGATGGAGGATTAACGATGGCTGGGCTTTTTTCATCGACGTCAGACAGGGTTTTGGAGGCGCTCGATCGATCGTCCGCTATCATCGAATTCGACATGACGGGGAAGATTCTCAAGGCGAACAAGAACTTTTGCGACCTTCTGGGCTATGCCGAAAACGAGATCGTCGGCCGGAACCATCGTATCTTCGTTGAAACGGATTATGCGGCATCCGACGATTATGCGGCCTTCTGGAAACAGCTTCGGGACGGCAATTTCGTCAGCAGCGAGTTTGCGCGGATCACGAAGACCGGCGCGGAAGTCTTCATTCGCGGCAATTACAATCCGATCAGGAACGCGACAGGCAAGGTCGTGAAGGTCATCAAGTTCGCCAATGATATCACCGAGATGAAGATCGCCAGCATCGATTCCGGTGCCAAGATCGACGCGATATCCCGTGCGCAGGCCGTGATCGAGTTCAAGCCCGACGGCACGGTCATCACCGCCAACGACAACTTCCTCAACGCCCTCGGATACGGCCTTGCGGACATCGTCGGCAAGAACCACAGCATGTTCGTCGATTCCGCCTATCGCGCGTCCAGTGCCTATGTCGACTTCTGGAAGAAGCTGAATGCCGGCGAGTTCGTCTCCGGAGAGTTCACACGCATCGGCAAGCGCGGGCAGGAGGTCTTCATTCAGGCGTCCTACAATCCTGTTTTCGATCTGAAGGGCCGGGTCATGAAGGTCGTCAAGTTCGCGACCGATGTGAGCGAGCGCGTGACGAATGTCGATCGTCTGGCGGAGAGCCTGTCGAAGCTTGCGGACGGCCATCTCGGGCAGCAGATCGAGACGCCGTTCCTGCCGAGCCTCGACAAGCTGAGGACCGATTTCAATGCAGCCTGTCGTAAGCTCGAAAGCGCGCTGAAGGCGGTGAGGTCGAATGCTGAAGCGATCGCTGCCGGTGCGGACGAGGTTCGTGTGTCGGCCGACGACCTTGCGCGGCGAACCGAACAGCAGGCGTCTTCCGTCGAGCAAACCGCGGCGGCGCTCGAGGAAATCACCACCACGGTCAAGGGATCCAGCCAGCGTGCCGAGGGCGCGGGCGTTCTCGTCGGTCGCGCCAAGGAAAGTGCGGATCATTCCGGCGATATCGTGCGCGAAGCGATCTCGGCCATGGACAAGATCGACAATTCCTCCCGCGAGATCGCCAACATTATCGGCGTCATCGACCAGATCGCGTTCCAGACCAATCTGCTGGCGCTGAATGCCGGTGTCGAGGCGGCACGGGCAGGGGATGCCGGCAAGGGCTTCGCGGTCGTCGCCCAGGAGGTTCGCGAACTCGCCCAGCGCTCTGCGGTCGCTGCCAAGGAAATCAAGTCGCTCATCACGACTTCGACTTCGCATGTCGAAGACGGTGTGTCGCTCGTCAGCAAGGCCGGCGAAGCCCTGCAGACGATCGCCGGGCATGTCCAGCAGATCAACGAGGATATCCGCGCGATCGTGGAGGCCGCCCGCGAGCAATCCACCGCCCTCGGCGAGATCAACCAGGCCATCAACACGGTCGACCAGGGCACACAGCAGAATGCGGCCATGGTCGAGGAGCAGACGGCCGCAAGCCATGGTCTCGCGGAAGAAGCGCGTGCGCTCTTCCATCTGCTGGAGCAGTTCCAGTTCGACGAACCGGTGTCGCATCGGACGGTCTCTTCCACCTCCGTTGCACGCGGCGGCCGCACCAAGGTTGCTGCCTGATCCGTCAAGGCTAGAAGGCCTTTAGAGGAACGGCCATCGTGTCCCTGTGACGCGATGGCCGAACTGTTTCCAGACCTGTATCGGTTTGACCCCAGCGGTCTTGCTACGGCTGCGGGTGGGTCGTGATCACTGCGCGTTCGAGAATAACGGAATACCTGTCATATCCGGACGGAAAATCTTGACAAATCAATACATCATGTTCGAATAAAGATGACAACTTATTGCGGAGACGGTCATCTTGCTGGTCATTCTTGCCGACGATCTCACGGGCACGCTCGATGCCGCCGCGCCCTTTGCTGCGCGGGGTTTGACGGTCGAGGTCGCCCTCGCACCGGCTGCGATCCGTGAGGCTCTGGCAGATGGGCCGGATGTTCTCTCGATCAACGTCCAGTCGCGGGAAGTCGGTGCAGAAGCCGCGCAGGCTGCGACACGTGCCGTTCTCGCCGCCTTGCCTGCAGACGTCTTGCTCTTCAAGAAGGTCGATTCGCGGCTGAAGGGGCATATTGCCGCTGAGCTCGACATGATGCTGTTTCGGGCGGCGCTGGTGGCCCCCGCGATCCCTGACTTCGGCCGTTTGGTGGAGGACGGGAAGGTCTGCGGCTTCGGCGTCGATGTGCCGATTCCGGTTGCCGAGCGCCTCGGCGCTCATGCAGGCAAGGCGCGGATACCCGATACGGCCGACATGGACGCAATGGCGGCGCACCTTGATGACGCCCTGGCTGCGGGCGTCGATCTGCTCGTCGGCGCACGCGGCCTTGCCGAAGCTTTGGCGCTGCGGATGACCGGCAATGCGCAGGCATACGCGGCCGAGGTTCCGGCGGGCCCGGGCCTGTTCGTCATCGGGTCGCGCGATCCCATCACGCTGGTGCAGATCGAGCATCTTCGCACCCGTCATGCGCCAGCTTATGTCGCCGCACCGAACGGACGCCTGTCGCCCGATGATCGTGCGGGTACCGCCCTGACACTGGTGCAGGCCGTTCCGGGCGAGGAGGAGGTGTCGTCGCTCGATGTTGCACGTCATCTCGCCTCGGGCGTCTATCCCGGCTGCGTGGACCCGTCGGCGACACTGATTCTTTCGGGGGGCGCAACGGCGGAGGCGGTGCTCGACCGCATGGGCATCCATCGGTTCCGGCTGATGGGAGAATGCATGCCCGGTCTTGGTGTTGCCTTTGCCAACGGGCATTGCATTATCGCGAAATCCGGTGGCTTCGGCGGGGCGGAAACGCTGAGCGAAATCGCCGGGCAGATGCTTCGGGACAGGGGTTGAGGAATGGGACTGGAAGCGGGAACGACACGCAAGAGCCTCGGCGACGTGGTGTTCGAGCGCATGCACCGCGCCATCAAGTCCGGGGCCTACCAGCCGGACGAGCGCCTGCCGACGGAGCATGATCTCGCAGCGGAGTTCGAAGTGTCGCGCCCGATCATCCGCGAGGCGTTGCGACGGCTGCGGGAGCAGGGGCTGATCTACTCGCGGCGCGGTGCGGGAAGCTTCGTGCGCGCGCTGGGCTTGAAGGAGCCGCTCGGTTTCGGGCAGCTCGAAAACGTTGCCGATCTTCTGAATTGTTACGAGTTCCGACTGACGCTGGAGCCGGCTGCCGCCAGTGCCGCCGCGGCGCGGCATACGGAGGCAAGCCTCACCGCTATCGCCCAAGCGCTGGAACTGATGCGGGATGCGACCAACCGGCAGTCGCATCGCGTAGACGCGGATTTCGAGTTCCATCTCGCCATCGCCCGGGCAGCACGCAATTCCTACTTCTCGACCGCCATGGAAGCCTTGAAGGAGCACATCGCCGTCGGCATGAAATTCCACGGTGCGTCCGTGAAGCGCGACAGCGCCGGGCTTGCCCGGGTGTTCGGCGAGCACGAAGCCATCGCCAAAGCCATCGCCTCGGGCGATGGTCCGCTCGCGGGACAGTTGATGCGGGAGCACCTGACGGGGTCGCGCGAGCGGCTGTTTCCCAACTGAGATATGATGCCGGCGCCTTCTGTCGGAAGACGCCGGCCGGGCCGTCAGTAGGCGGCGCGGTAGATGGCGAGGACGTCTTCGACGCTCATGTCGATGGGGTTGTTGTCCATCAGACGACGGTTGGCGTGGGCATCCGCCGCATAGACCGGCAGGTCGGCTTCGGTCGCGCCATGCGCACGCAGCGACATCTCGATGCCGAGATTGCGGCAGAAGGTGTGGGCGGAGCGCTGGAGGTCGTCCTGGGAAAGCCGTTCGCCGAGACCGAGGGCCTGGGCGACTTCGGCAGACTTCTCCGCTGCCACCGGCTGGTTGAAGGCGAGAACCTGCGGGAAGATGATGGCGTTCGCCAAGCCATGGGGCAGGCGAAGCCGCGTGCCCAGGGGGTAGGCGATGGCGTGGCCTGCCGCGGTGTTGACGGGCCCAAGGCAGATGCCGCCGTAATAGGAGGCGAGCATCATTCCCTCGCGGGCTTCCGTATCCGTGCCGTCGCGGACCGCGCGGGCGAGAAAGCGGCCGACGAGATGAAAGCCCATGCGGGCGAAGCCGTCGATCATCGGATGCGCGCGGCGGTTGGTGAAGGCCTCGACGCAATGCGCCATGGCATCCACGCCGGTCGCGGCCGTCACGGCCGGGGGTACGGAGTAGGTCAGTTCGGGATCGAGCACGGCGACATCGGCGATCAGGTGCGGGCTTTCCACCGCGATCTTGTTGCCTTTTCCGGGATCGGTGATCAGCGAGCGGATGCCGGCTTCCGATCCCGTGCCGGCGGTGGTGGCGACCTGCACGAGGCGCGTGCGACGACCGGCGACCTTGTTCGGTCCTGCCACGTCGGCCAGCGTTTGGTCGCCGTCCCAGAGGGCCGCCACCAGCTTGGCGACGTCCAGCACCGAGCCGCCGCCAAGGCCGACGATCAGGTCGGGACTGCAGCCGCGCGCGGCCTCGATCGCTGCATCGAGCGTCGTGATATCGGGCTCTCCGGGAATGGCGTCGAAGACGGTGATGCGGCCCTTCAATGCAAGGCGATCGATGAAGCCGGCGGTGATGGGCGTTGCGATGACCAGCACAGAGGTCGCGTCGGCGGCCCAGGTGCCGACGTCGCGGATGGTGCCGGCGCCGACGATGAGGCGACGCGGCTGATGAAGGGTGATGGGCGCGATGGTCATGGCGGTTATCCCTGCTCTGCGTGCGCGGCGCGGCCGGTGACGAGCTTGCGCGCATAGGCGATCGCCTCCAGCATGTTGCCATGGTTGGCAATTCCCTTGCCGGCGATATCGAAGGCCGTGCCGTGATCGACCGAGGTGCGGTCGATGGGCAGATCGACGGACACGTTGACGGCCGTGTCGAAGGCGACGAGCTTGATCGGGATATGTCCCTGATCGTGGTACTGCGCGACGATGAGGTCGAACGCGCCGGTATAGGCGCGGTGGAAGACCGTATCCGCCGAGATGGGACCGTGTGCATCGATGCCTTCGGCGCGCGCCGCCGCGACGGCGGGAGCGATCTGGTCGTCGTCCTCGGTGCCGAAGAGACCGTTCTCGCCGCAATGCGGATTGATGCCGGCAATGGCGATGCGCGGTGCGGCATAGCCGATGCGCTTCAGGTGGGCGTCGCCGGCGCGGATGGTGGCGAGCACGCGCTCGGTTGTTGCCCGCTGGATGGCTTCCTTGAGGGACACATGCGTGGAGACGTGGATGACCTTCAGCTTCTCCGACGCCAGCAGCATGTAGGCGGCCTTGGAGCCGGTGAGGCTGCGCAGCATGCCGGTGTGGCCGTCATAGTGATGGCCGGCAAGGTTCAGCGCTTCCTTGTTAATCGGTGCGGTAACGATGCAGCCAATGGTCTTGGCCTCCGCATCGCGCACGGCCTTCTCGATGAAGCGGAAGGCGGCGTCGCCGGCGACCGGGCTCAACTGCCCCCAGGCAAGCGGCGCACCTTCGATCGGCAGGTCAACGACGTAGGGCGTAAGGTCGATGTCGAGGCCCAGCGCATCGCGCGCGGCTTCGAGCGTCGGCAGGTTGCCGTAGATGCGGGTGCGGTCCCTGTCTTCCCCCGACATGTCGAGGAGGGCGCGCACGGAAATCTCCGGGCCGACGCCGCAGGGGTCGCCCATGGTGATGCCGATGATGTTGCTCATGAAAGTCTCCGTCCAGCCGCACTGTCCCAGCCGGGAGCCAGGCGGACATGTTTGATCGCGCGACGATGATAGGTGTAGGCGAGATGCAGCGTCCCGTCCGGCTCTTCGAGCAGCCAGGGATAGGACATCTCCTTATTGCGGCCGTCGATGGAATCATTCGACAGGCAGGTTCCGGGTCCCGTCTCAATGACCAGCCTTTCGGGGAAGGTCAGGCCGTCGTCTGTCGAGAGGCAGAGCGCGACCGGTGCGCGGGGCACACCCCAGACCGGCACGCAGCCGCCCGTGGGGTCGGCGTCTGGCCGGTCGTCCGCCTCGCCGAGTTCGTCATAGAGCGAGGCGCGGCGTTCCCCAGACTGGCTGGCATTGACCGGGTTGCAGATGATGGCGAGCCGGCCATCCCGCAGGCGAGTGGCGGCGATGGAAGAGTTGTTGTTCGGCACGTCGGTGGGGGCCGGCGCCGACCATGTTCGCCCGCCATCCGTGGTTTCGGTACGATAGATGACATCGGCCTGCCGGCGGCGGAAGAAGGCGGCGTAGCGGTCTTCTCCGAGGCTGACCGGCCCGAGATGGACGCAGCCGATCGAGGCCTCGATATCCTGCAGCCGCCACGTTTCGCCGCCATCTTCCGAGACGGCGATGGCCGCGGTGTCGTGACTGCCGTTCCATTTCTGGTTCGGCCGCTGGATGCAGCGGAAGATCGGCAGCAGCCAGGCGCCATCCGCCTGGACGACGATGCCGGCACGGACGAAGCAGCCGCGCGGCAGATCGAGATAGCGCCCGCCCGGCGCGGTCAGCACGAGCGGATCGCCTGCATCGCGAAACACCTCGACCATGCGGATGCGGCATTCGTCCTGGTTTCCGGAAGGCTGCGAGGTGTGGAACAGCCAGAGCTTCCCGTCCGGCGCGGCAAAGAACATGGGGTTCTGCTCGGAATGGGCCGGATCGTTGCTCAGTTGCTGCGGCGGCCCCCAGGTCGAAGCGCCTTTGGGAAGTACGCAGGCGAAGATCGAAATGTCCGACTTGCCTTCCAGCGTACCGCCGAACCAGGCGCAGACGAGCGCGCCATCCTCCAGTCGATGCAGAAAGGCGGCGTGGTTCTGAATCATCGGCGAGGGAAGCAGCGCTTCGTCCCGTCCAGGCGTCACGGGTACAAGGGCTCCGCTCATGCCGCGGGCGATTTCTTCGGGATTCATCTTGTCCTCCATGCTGGTCAGAAGTCATGGAATTTGTATAGTTGTCAAGTTTTCCAATGTCATTCCATTGAAATATCGATCCTTTCTAAAATATTATCTACATGAATTTAAATGTATTTTTGAAGAAAAATTTTTTGTGAGAAATGACATGAGAAATTAATTTGACAAAGTTGTGGTGAGGTCCGATGGTATGGTCAGCCTTGGCGAGAGGAAGCTCGGGACAACGGATCATTGCCGACCGGACGTTTCGAGCGGCAGCGCGACATCGATGCCTCGAGAGGGCCCGATCGCGTTCAACGGATGGAAGAGGGAGGAGACTATCGTGAAGAAAACACTGATTCTCGGCGCGCTGATGTTGTGCACCGCCTTGACGCCGGCATTTGCCGCGTCCGGCCCGATCAAGGTCGTGCTGGCCGAAGAGGCCGATCTGCTGGAGCCCTGCATGGCGACCCGCTCGAACATCGGGCGCGTGATCATGCAGAATGTCAGCGAGACGCTGACGGAACTCGACGTGCGCGGACAGCAGGGCGTGACGCCGCGGCTGGCCGAGAAGTGGGAGCAGAACGCCGACGGTTCGTGGCGCTTCCATCTGCGCCAGGGCGTAAAATTCTCCGACGGCACGACGTTCGATGCCAAGGACGTGAAGCACAGCTTCGACCGTATCTTCAGTGACAAGAACGCCTGCGAATCCCGCCGTTACTTCGGCGGAATGAAGATCGAGGCGAAGATCGTCGACGATCACACGGTTGATTTCAGTGCCGACCCGGTTCAGCCGATCCTGCCGCTCCTGATGTCACTCGTCACCATCGTTCCCGAGGAAACGCCGCTCGAGTTCATCCGCGAGCCCGTCGGCACCGGCCCTTACAAGCTGACCAACTGGACGCCGGGCCAGCAGATTGTGCTCACGGCCCGTGACGACTACTGGGGCGCCAAGCCCGACGTGACGGAAGCGACCTACCTCTTCCGTGCCGACCCTTCGGTTCGCGCCGCGATGGTGCAGGCCGGCGAAGCGGATCTCGCGCCGTCGATCTCGCAGCTCGAAGCGACGAATGCCGCGACCGATCTGTCCTATCTCGACAGTGAGACCGTATACCTGCGTATCGACCACAATATCGCGCCGCTCTCCGACGTGCGCGTCCGGCGTGCGCTGAACCTCGCGATCGATCGTCAGGCGTTCCTCGGCACGCTCGTGCCGGAAAGCGCGGTTCTCGCCACGGCCATCGTGCCGCCGACGACGCTCGGCTGGAACCCGGATGTGAAGCAATTCCCGTTCGATCCTGAAGGTGCCAAGAAGCTGCTCGCGGAAGCCAAGGCCGATGGCGTGCCGGTGGATACCTCCATCGAGGTCATCGCCCGTTCCGCAAACTTCCCGAACGTCACGGAAATCATGGAAGCCATCCAGGGGCAGCTTCAGGATGTCGGCTTCAAGATCGACCTGAAGTTCGTCGAAGTGGCCGAGCACGAGGGCTACTACTCCAAGCCCTTCAAGGAAGGTCGCGGACCGCAGATCGTCGCGGCGATGCATGACAACTCGAAGGGCGATCCGTCGTTCTCGATGTTCTTCAAGTACGCGACCGAAGGCACGCAGTCCGGCTTCTCCGATCCGAAGGTGGACGACCTGATCAAGCGGGCCTCGGCTGCCGTGGGTGACGAGCGCGCCAAGCTCTGGTCCGAAGTCATCGCCTACGTCCATGACGATGTGGTGGCCGACGTCCTGCTCTTCCACATGGTCGGCTTCGCCCGGGTTTCGGAGCGTCTGGCGTTCACACCGACGATCGCCACGAACTCGACGCTTCAGCTGTCCGAGATCAAGATCAAGTAATGCAGGATGGCGGGCGCTCCGGCGCCCGTCGCCAGGTTACGGCGGCGGCGGGATGATCCCGCCGCCCATGCCGCAGGAATTTCTGGCGAGGATGCCATGTTAAGCTTCATTCGAAAACGCGCCATCGCCAGCCTGATCTCCCTTGTCGGATTGATCGTGCTGGTGTTTTTTCTTTCGCGGCTGACGGGCGATCCCGCAGCGCTGTTTCTCCCCGTCGAAGCCTCGGCGGAACTGAAGCAGCAGTTCCGCGAACTGCATGGCCTCAACGATCCGCTGATGGTGCAGTTCGCGAATTACGTCGGCGATGTCGTCACCGGCGATTTCGGCGAATCCTTGCGCAAGGCGCGCCCCGCGCTCGACGTGGTTCTCGAAGCCTTCGTCTGGACGCTCTGGCTGGCCGCCATCACCATGTCGCTTGTCACGGGTGCGGCCATCCTCGTCGGTTCGCTCGCCGCTTTTCGCGCGGGTGGCTTCTTCGATCGCTTCTCCTCGATCGTTTCGCTCATCGGCGCCTCCGTGCCGGATTTCTGGCTTGCCATCGTCGCCATCGTCGTCTTTTCGGTCAATCTCGCCTGGTTGCCGACGTCGGGCACGGGCTCGATCTGGCACTGGATCCTGCCGATCTGCGTCCTTTTCGTGCGTCCCTTCGGCATCATTGTCCAGATCGTGCGCGGCTCGATGATCGGTGCGCTGTCGTCGGCCTACGTCAAGACGGCGCGGGCGAAGGGTGTGAAGTCGGGGCCGATCATCTTCATCCACGCGTTGCGCAACGCCATGCTGCCGATCATCACGGTCATCGGCGATCAGGCGGCAAGTCTGCTCAACGGTGCCGTCATCGTCGAGACGATCTTCGGTTTTCCCGGCGTCGGCAAGCTGATGATCGACAGCATCCTGCAGCGGGACTTCAACGTCGTGCTGGCGGCGATCCTCGTTACGGCGCTGGCCATCTTCCTCATGAACCTGCTGATCGACATGGCCTATGCGCTGCTCGATCCGCGCATCCGGCATTGAGGGGCACATCATGACACTCCAGACGATCGACGCGCCGCTCTCCGAAGAGCCCTCTTTCATCGTGCGCATGGGCCGCATGCTGTGTGCCGACAAGTTCGCGCTCTGTGCCGCCATCTTCCTTTTGATCATCCTGCTCCTCGCCATCATCGGCCCGCATTGGCTGGGCGATCTCGCGACCAAGCAGAACCTGCGCGGCCGCAATGCCGCCCCGTTCGACTGGGAGCGCGGCTGGGTCTGGTGGATGGGTGCCGACGCGCTCGGCCGTCCGCTGCTCGCTCGCATCGTGGTGGCGACGCAGAACACGCTGATGGTCGCGGCGGGTGCCGTTGCCATTTCCTCCATCACCGGCACGCTGCTCGGCCTCATCGCCGGCTTCTCCTCGCCGCGCGTCAACCAGATCATCATGCGGCTCGCCGACGTGATCATGTCGTTCCCGTCGCTGCTGATCGCCGTCATCGTGCTCTACGTTCTCGGCGCCTCGATCCTCAACCTCATGCTGGTGCTCGCCATCACGCGTATCCCGGTCTACCTGCGCACCACGCGGGCGGAGGTGCTGGAAATCCGTGAGCGCATGTTCGTCCAGGCAGCAAGGGTCATGGGTGCCTCCAGCAAGCGCATCCTCTTCCGCCACATCCTGCCCGTGGTGCTGCCGACGTTGACGACGCTTGCGACCCTCGATTTCGCTTATGTGATGCTCGCCGAAAGCGCGCTGTCCTTCCTCGGCATCGGCATCCAGCCGCCGGAAATCACCTGGGGCCTGATGATCGCGCAGGGTCGCCAGTACCTGCAGAATGCCTGGTGGCTGTCGTTCTGGCCGGGTCTTGCCATCATTCTCACGACCATGTCGCTGAACCTCCTGTCCAACTGGATGCGGATCGCGCTCGATCCCGTGCAGCGCTGGCGTCTTGAAATGAAGGGTCGCAAAAATGGCTGACCATCTCCTTGAGGTCCGCAACCTCTCCGTGGAATTCCACACCGCCGTCGGCGTGGTGAAGGCGGTTCGCGACATTTCCTATTACCTCGACCGCGGGGAAACGCTGGCCATTCTCGGCGAAAGCGGCTCGGGCAAGTCGGTTTCGTCCTCGGCCATCATGAACCTCATCGACATGCCGCCGGGGCGGATCAGCGGCGGGCAGATCCTGCTCGACGGCGTCGATCTCCTGACCATGCCGGCGCAGGCGCGGCGCGAGGTCAATGGCCGGCGCATCGCCATGATCTTCCAGGATCCGCTGAGCCACCTCAATCCGGTCTACACCGTGGGTTGGCAGATCCGCGAGGCGCTGACGGCACATGGGACGAATGGTGCCAAGGCACAGGCCGAAGCCCTCCGGCTGATGGGCCGCGTCGGCATTCCCGATCCGGAGCGCTCGCTCGACAAGTATCCGCACGAGTTTTCCGGCGGCCAGCGCCAGCGTGTCATGATCGCCATGGCGCTCGCGCTGCGGCCGGACCTGCTGATCGCCGACGAGCCGACGACCGCGCTCGACGTGACCGTCCAGGCGGAGGTTCTGGCGCTGCTCGAAGAGCTGCAGCAGGAAACCGGCATGGCGATCCTCATCATCACCCACGATCTCGGCGTCGTTGCCGAAGTCGCCGACCGCGTCGTCGTGATGGAGAAGGGCCAGCTGGTCGAAAGCGGTACGGTGCGCGACGTCTATCGCAATCCACAGCATCCCTATACCCGCAAGCTCATTGCTGCCGCCCCCGGCAAGGGCGAGATGCATGCGCCGCTTCCCCGGGTCGAGCCCGTGCTGCAGGTGCGCGATGCCCGCAAGACCTATGGCGCCTTCGACGCGCTGAAAGGTGTCTCGTTCGACCTCATGCCCGGTGAGACGCTGGCGGTGGTGGGCGAAAGCGGATCGGGCAAGTCGACGCTCGCGCGCATTCTCCTGCGCCTTGATGAGCCGACCAGCGGCAGTGCGCTGTGGAAGGGCAGGGACCTTTTCCAGATGGGTGCTGCCGAACTCTACAAGCTGCGGCGCGATCTGCAGATGGTCTTTCAGGACCCGACGCAATCGCTGAACCCGCGCATGACCGTCTACCAGCTGGTGTCGGAGGCGTGGGTCATTCATCCGGATATTCTGCCCAAGGCCAAGTGGCGCGCCCGCGTGGCCGAGCTGCTCGTGCAGGTCGGACTCGGGCCGGAGCATATGGGGCGCTATCCGCACCAGTTTTCCGGCGGGCAGCGGCAGCGCATCGCGATTGCGCGCGCCTTAGCGCTGGAACCGAAGCTGATCATTTGCGACGAGGCGGTCTCGGCCCTCGACGTCTCGGTGCAGGCACAGGTGATTGCGCTGCTCGACAATCTTCGCAAGACCATGGGCATCGCCTTCATCTTCATCGCGCACGACCTGCCCGTGGTGCGCGACTTCGCCGACCATGTGATGGTGATGCAGAACGGCAAGGTGGTGGAACTGGGCACCGTTCGCGAGGTCTTCGAGACCCCGCGCGAGGCCTATACGCAGGCGCTGCTCGCGGCCGGTCTCAACCCCGATCCGGACGTCCAGGCCGCCCATCGCGCCGCCCGCCTCCAGCGGGCCTGAGACCTGCGGCTGCCGCTGCACACATCAAGAATTCAGGAGAACGTCATGTCCAAGAAAGCTTTCGTCGCGCTCGTCACCTGCTTCAACGACGATGAAACGATCAACTACGCCGCCACCCGCGCGCAGGTGCGCCGGCAGGTCGCAGCCGGCAACAACATCATGTGCGCCGGTACGAATGGCGATTTCTCCGCGCTGACCTACGACGAGAAAGTGCAGCTGACGGAAGAGGTGGTGGACGAGGTTGGTGGCAAGGTCGATGTCATCGTCAATGCGGGCATGCCGGCGACCTTCGAGACGCTGAAGCTCGCCCGGGAATTCGACCGTATCGGCGTCACCGGCATCGCCGTCATCACGCCCTTCTTCATCGCCTGCACGCAGGACGGCCTGATCCGGCACTTCTCGACGGTCGCGGACGCGGTGCAGACGCCGGTCTATCTCTACGACATTCCTGCCCGCACGCAGAACCACATCGAGCCGGAAACGGCCCGGGCGCTTTCCGCGCATGGCAACATCGCCGGCATCAAGGATTCCGGCGGCGCCAAGGAGACGCTGGAGGCCTATCTCGCGGTGGGTAAGAGCGTCGAGGGCTTCGAGGTCTATTCCGGCCCGGATCATCTCGTGTTCTGGTCGCTGCAGAACGGCGCCGCGGGCTGCATCTCCGGTCTCGGCAATGCCATGCCAGACGTGCTCTCCGGCATCCTCAACGCTTTCAACAGCGGTGATATCGCCGAAGCGGAACGTCAGCAGGCGATCTACACGGCCTTCCGCACCGATCTCTATGCGCTCGGCTTCCCGCCGGCGCTGGTCAAGCGCGCGCTCTACCTCACCGACCCCTCGGTCGGCGCCAGCCGCCAGCCCGCCCTGCTGCCCGACCGCGAGCAGGACGAAAAGATCGCCGTCATCCTCAAGCGCTATGGTCTCATGGCGGCCTGATCGGCTTTCACGATTTCCCGTAGGACATCGCAAAAAGATGCCTGCTGCAACTGGACAAGCCGGGCGAAGGTCTTTATACGCCCGGTCACACCGCAGCGATGCAGTGTCGCACCGCGGATACGCAGTGTGGCACTGCAGGCATGCAGTGGGGATGGGTGATTAGCTCAGTTGGTAGAGCAGCTGACTCTTAATCAGCGGGTCGTAGGTTCGAACCCTACATCACCCACCAAAATTTCTTCATGCACATTGCTATGATGATTGACCGCGCTTCTGGCGCGGTTTTCATCGTTTCTTGTTTGCCTCTCCCACGCGCGTCGTTTTGTCGTTGGACCGTCATTTTCAGCGCGTGTTGCCGTGCTTCGAAGACCGAAGCGCCGATAGCGCAGCCTGCCTTGACCATCGACGCCTCCACCGTCTTCGCGATGCATCTCCACCCGTCTAAATCTCCTGTATTTATTTTGTCGACAGAGATTGCGTGATTTGCTAAAGCCTTCTCAACAGCGGGCGAGGGATGGGGAACATCGTTCGGTTCGCGCTTCTTTTGGAGAGATGAGATGACCGATTCCGTTTTTGCCGGCTGCATTCCCGCTTTGATGACGCCGTGCCTGCCCGATCGCACGCCGGACTTCGATGCGCTGGTGCGCAAGGGTCGCGAACTGATCGATCTCGGCATGTCGGCCGTCGTCTATTGCGGATCGATGGGCGACTGGCCGCTCCTGACGGACGAGCAGCGGCAGGAAGGTGTGCGTCGTCTGGTGGAGGCCGGCGTTCCCGTCATCGTCGGCACGGGTGCCGTCAGCACGGCCTCTGCTGCCGGTCATGCGGCACACGCCGCGAAGGTGGGTGCGAAGGGCCTGATGGTCATCCCGCGGCTTCTGTCGCGCGGCTCGTCGCTGGCTGCCCAGAAGGATCACTTCTCGGCTGTCCTAAAGGCGGCCGACGGCCTGCCCGCCGTCATCTACAACAGCCCCTATTATGGCTTTGCCACGCGCGCCGATCTCTTCTTCGCGCTGCGCGCCAGCTTTGCGAACCTCGTCGGCTTCAAGGAATTCGGCGGCAAGGCCGACATGACCTATGCGGCCGAGAACATCACCACCGGCGATGACGATCTCAT
Source organism: Ferranicluibacter rubi (assembly GCF_011603255.1). Lineage (GTDB taxonomy): Bacteria > Pseudomonadota > Alphaproteobacteria > Rhizobiales > Rhizobiaceae > Ferranicluibacter > Ferranicluibacter rubi. Next base: position 376,168 of record NZ_JAANCM010000005.1, read on the forward strand.
CCTCATGGTCGGCGTCGACACGGGCGTCTATCACGGCTTCGTCAATTGCGGCGCCGGCGGCGCCATCACCGGCATCGGCAATGCGCTTCCGAAGGAAGTGCTGCACCTCGTCGCTCTGTGCGAAAAGGCAGCTGCCGGCGACGCCGAAGCGCGCCGCGATGCGAAGGAGCTGGAAGAAGCGCTGTGGGTGCTTTCCACCTATGACGAAGGCCCGGACCTCGTCCTGCACTACAAGTATCTGATGGTGCTGAACGGCGACGCGGAATACGAACTGCACTTCAACGAGGGCGATGCCCTCAGCGCCTCGCAGCGCCGCCACATCGAGAATCAGTACAAGCTGTTCAAGGCCTGGTACGCTTCGCGCTATCCCGCGTAAAGGCCTCGTCTGACGACATGAAAAAGCCCATGCCGCTAACCTGCGGCATGGGCTTTCGTCGTTTTAGGGCTAGAGCAAATCCAGCAAAAGTGCGAAGCGGTTTTGCGTCCGGATTTGTGTGAAAACAAAGAGATAGAGAGTTTTTGCGATTCGAAGAAGAGCAGAAATTCTCTAGCGTTTCAGCCTACCATTTCTGGTGGACGTGCGGGGCGATCAGGCTCCTGTAGATCTCGCGCGCGGCGGCCATCACGTCGTTCGAAATAGGCGCGAGATCGGCAGCGGCGGCATTGGCGCGGGCCTGTTCCGCATTGCGGGCGCCGGGGATGACGACGGTGACGGCGTCGCTCATCAGGATCCAGCGGAGGGCAAAAGCCGCCATGGTCGCGCCCTGAGGTACCAGCTTGCGCACCTCCTCGACCGCCTGCAGGCCGACCTCGAACGGCACGCCGGCAAAGGTCTCGCCGACGTCGAACGCATCGCCGTTGCGGTTGAAATTGCGGTGGTCGTCGGTGGCAAAGGTCGTGTCCGCGGTGATCTTGCCGGACAGGAGGCCGCTGGCGAGCGGCACGCGGGCGATGACGGCGATGTTCTTGCGGCGGGCTTCCTGAAAGAACAGGTGGTCCGGGCGCTGGCGGAAGAGGTTGTAGATGATCTGGATGCTGACGACGCCGGGATATTCGATCGCCTTCAGCGCTTCCTCGACCTTTTCGACCGACACGCCATAGCCGCCGATCTTGCCGGCCGCCTGAAGCTCGTCGAGACCTTCGAACACCTCTGGACGATAGAGGACCTCGGTCGGCGGGCAGTGTAGCTGCACGAGATCGAGAATATCGACGCCGAGATTGGCAAGGCTGCGGTCGATGAAGCCTTCGAGGTTCGCCTTGGTGTAGCCCTCCGTGACATGCGGGTTCAGCCGGCGGCCGGCTTTTGTGGCCACCATCGGCCGCGTGTCCCCGCGCGTCTTCAGCACATCGGCAATGATCTTCTCCGAGCGGCCATCGCCATAGACGTCGGCGGTGTCGATGAAGGTGATGCCGGCATCCAGCGCGGCGTTGAGCGCCGCGCGGCCATCGGCCTCGCTGACGTCGCCCCAGGATCCGCCGATCTGCCAGGCGCCGAAGCCGACATTGGACACGGTGAACGGCAGTCTGCCGAAGGAATGGTTTTTCATGATGATCTCCCTCGACGACGTCCGGAAAACGTGCGCTTTCCGGACGTCGTCTGTTTCTTGTTTTGTCGCATTGTCCGACGCCGAAGCGATTCCGCTTCGGCTGGAAATGCTGACGTCGAAGTCCCCTAGGCTACCCGAAATACGGTCCCTCAGAGTGCCTTCCTGTCGAAGGCTATGGCCGAAGGATATGGCCATGGCAAGCAAAGCCATGCTCGCAGTGAAGGTTCCCAAAACAAAGCCGGGCATTGCTGGAATGCCCGGCTCGATGACGCGTGAGGATGGCTGTCAGGCCGTCTGCATGGCGCCGGGACCCGGAATTGCCTTCGGCGGCACCTTGCCGAGGATGATCATGCCGAGCACTTCGTCCTTGGTGACGTCCTCGGTGCGGGCATGCCCGACGACCTGGCCGTTCTTCATGACGGAGACCCGATCGGCGAGATCGAAGACGTCGTGGATGTCGTGGCTGATCAGGAAGATGCCGATGCCTTCGCGCTTCAGCTGCCGGATCAGATCGCCGACCTGCGCCGTTTCCTGCGGCCCGAGTGCGGCCGTCGGCTCGTCCATGATGAGGATGCGTGCGTCGAACAGGATCGCACGGGCGATCGCCACGGACTGCCGCTGCCCGCCCGAGAGCGCCTTCACCGGCTCCTTGAAACGGCGGAAGTTGGGGTTGAGCCGCCCCATCACTTCGCGGGCCTTGGCTTCCATCGCCACGTCGTCCAGCGTGCCCCACGGGGTGCGCAGTTCGCGCCCGAGATAGAGGTTGGCCGCCGCGTCCACATTATCGGCGACGGCCAGCGTCTGGTAGATCGTTTCGATACCGTATTTCTTGGCGTCGCGCGGATTGGAGATCTCGGCCGGCTGGCCATTGATCAGGATCTCGCCGGCATCGCGCTTGTAGGCGCCCGAGAGGATCTTGATCAGTGTCGATTTGCCGGCACCGTTATGGCCGAGAAGCGCCACCACCTCGCCGGGGTAGAGATCGATCGAGGCGTTGTCGACCGCATGGATGCCGCCGAACGAGATCGAGACGTTCTTCATCTCGACCAGCGGCGTGCCGGATGGGATGGCTGTGGTGCTACCGCTGGCGGCTGTTGCAGGGATGCCTTGGGGTGTTGTCGGGGTCATGATCGGCCTCCTTACTTGGCGCGCGCGCGATAGACGGTGTCGAGCCAGACGGCGACGACCAGCACGAAGCCGACGACGATGCGCTGGAGCGGGCTGTCGATGCCGAGAAGCACCATCCCCGACTGCAGGGACTGCATGACGAAGGCTCCGAGCATGGCGCCGGCAATGGTGCCGACACCGCCGGCCAGCGACGTCCCGCCGATGACCGCGGCTGCGATCGTATAGAGCTCGTCGAGCTCGCCCTGCGCATTGGTGGCTGCGTTGAGGCGGGCGGTGGAGATTGCGGCGGCGATGGCGCAGAGAATGCCCATCAGCGCGAAGATACGCACCGTGACCCAGCGGGTCTTGATGCCGGCAAGTTCCGCCGCCTCCTGGTTTCCGCCGATGGCGAAGACATAACGGCCGAAGCGCAGGCGGGTGGAGATGAAGGTCATCACGATGCCGACGGCAATGGCGATGAGCACGGGAACGGCGATGCCGTGGGAGATCTTCAGCCCGCCCTCGGGCACGGGAATGGCGTTGGCCTCGGCATAGCGAAGGGCGATGTTGACGGGCCAGTAATAGTTGTTGGCAACGAGCACGGCCCCGATGACGACGGCGCAGGAGAGGGTGGCCAGCACATATTCCGCCCAGACCGGCCGGCGCGGAAAGCCGAAGCGCTTGCGCTGCTTGCGGGCGTTGAGAATGGCCCCGACGATGGCGAGGCAGGCGATGAGCCCGACGACCCAGCTGGCGGTGGCGCCGATGGAGCCTTCTGTGCCGCCGCCCATGAGGCGGAAGGTGGCATTCATCGGGGCAACCGTCTGCCCTGACGTGACGAACCACGTGGCGCCGCGCCAGACGAGCAGGCCACCGAGCGTGACGATGAAGGAGGGTACGCCGAGAAAGGCGATGATGACGCCGTGGAGCGCGCCGATGAGGCCGCCGACGACGACGCCGCAGGCGAGCGTGACGATCCAGATGAGCGAACTGTCGAGGCCGAGATATTGCGGCAGGATCTGCGCCTGCATGACGCCCATCACCATCCCGCAGAAGCCGAGCACGGAGCCGACGGAGAGGTCGATGTTGCGCGTGACGATGATCAGCACCATGCCGGTCGCCATGACCGCGACGGACGAGGTCTGCACGGTGAGGTTCCAGAGGTTGCGCGGGGTCAGGAACAGGCCACCCGTCAACATGTGGAAGCCGATCCAGATGACCAGCAGCGCGCCGATCATGCCGAGCAGGCGCGTGTCGATCTCGGTGGCGCGAAAGAAGCGCCGGACCGGATTTTCGGTCGTCGCCCGTGCCGGGTTGAATGGTATCGTATTGGTGGTTTCGGCCATGGCCTCGTCGTTCTCCCTCATGAACCGGGCAATGAACCGGGCAGGCGTGCCGTGTTTCCACGACCGTGCGCGATCCTCCGCCTGTGCAGATCCCTCATCCGCTCAGATCGGGGGCGGACGCGGCATGCTCGATGCCCCGTCCGCCCCGTTTCACATTGGCTTGCCGATCCGTTTCAGGCCGATCAGTTGCAGGCGGCGACCGAGCCGGCCTTCACGCCCTGGCAGGCTTCTTCCTTGCTGATCCACTTGGCGTCGATCACGGCGTTCAGATTGTCCTTGGTGATCGGCATGGGGGAGAGGAAGACGGACTTCATGGCCACCTTCTTCGGGCCGCCTTCAAAGGTCTGGACGTCGGTGATAGCGTCCATCTTCTTGCCGTTGGCGAGATCGACCGCGATTTCCGCGGCGCGCTTGCCGAGAACGCGGCTGTCCTTCCAGACGGAAACGGTCTGGGTGCCGAGCGCGACGCGGTTGAGTGCCGCCTTGTCGGCATCCTGGCCGGAGACGGGAACGGAGCCTGCGAGCCCCTGCGCGTCCAGCGCTGCGATCGCGCCGCCGGCGGTGCCGTCATTGGAGGCGACCACGGCATCGACCTTGTTGTCGGCGGCGGTCAGGAACTGCTCCATGTTCTTCTGGGCCAGTTCCGGCTTCCAGCCGTCGGTGTAGGCTTCGCCGACATTCTTGATCTTGCCGGCGTCCATGGCTTCCTTCAGCACTTCGACCTGGCCGGAGAACAGGAAGTCCGCATTCGGATCGGCCGAGGAACCCTTGATGAAGACGTAGTTGCCTTCGGGCTTTGCCTTCAACACTTCGCGGGCCTGCATACGGCCGACTTCCTTGTTGTCGAAGGTGATGTAGAAGGCGGCGGGGTTTTCAATCAGGCGGTCGTAGCCGACGACCGGAATGCCTTCGGCGGCAGCCTTCTCGATGGCCGGGCCGATCGCATCGCTGTCCTGCGCCAGCACGATCAGCGCGTTGGCGCCCTGCGAGATCAGCGACTCCACATCGGTCAGCTGCTTGGCGGCGGACGACTGGGCGTCGGCCGAGATGTACTTATCGCCGGATGCTTCGAGTGCCGCCTTGATGGCAGCCTCGTCGGTCTTCCAGCGCTCTTCCTGGAAGTTCGACCAGGATACGCCGACGACGAGGTCCTTGGCCTGCACGGCGGAGTGCAGGGATACGATGACGGCAACGCCGGCCATGAGTTTCAGAACGGATTTCATCAAAAC
>NZ_JAANCM010000006.1 GCF_011603255.1 Ferranicluibacter rubi
CTCGCACATCTGTCGGTAAAAGCGGCTCTATTCGCTCCCACTGCGCATCGGAAAACCAAAAGAAATCAGACATGAAATCGCCTCCTTGCTCAGGCGATTGAATCACGTCGAAATGTGCAAGGAAACCAATTATTGGGTCCGGACCCTAGGCTCAGGACCTATTAATCTGATTTGAGATGTGATTCACAGTCTCCATTGAGGAGGCCGTGATAAGTGATTTGTTTTTGCTGAGCGAGCGTCAGATGGCTCGGATCTCGCCGTTCTTTCCCTTGGCGCATGGTGTGCCGCGGGTCGATGACCGGCGGGTGGTGAGCGGGATCGTCTATGTGATCCGCAACGGGCTGCAGTTGAAGGATGCGCCGAAGGACTACGGCCCGCACAAGACGCTCTACAATCGCTTCATCCGTTGGAGCCGCCTCCTCTGCGCGATCGGCGGCGCCGAGCTTTCGGCGGGCAGTCTGCAGATCTTTGCGCAGAACATGACCGCCGGTCGCGGCTTCATGGCTTTTGCCGCCGTCGTCTTCGGTGCTGCTCATCCCATCGGCTCGGCCTTGGCAGCCCTGTTCTTCAGCGTCGTCGGCGCGCTCGGGATTCGCGCCCAGATCGTCTTCGGCGACGCTGTCCCCCATGACCTGCTTCTGGCGCTTCCCTATCTGGCAACCATCGTCGGCGTCTGGGTCAGCGGACGGTTGCGCGGCGGCGCGAAGACCGCAAACGGCTTTGCCGAACTTCGAGATTATTGAGGACGTACCGATGCTACCCTTTGCCCAACGCCATGCCATCACGGACGTTTGCCTGCTGGTGCGCGACGTCGAGACTTCCGTTGGTTTTTATCGGGACAAGTCCGGTTTCGCTCTCAAGCACCGCGCCGAGGGCTTTGCCGATTTCACCGGCGCGGGCGTGACCCTGGCACTCTGGGAGAGTGCCCATATCGGACGCCATGCAGGCGTCGCCGTTACACAGGATCGTCCGGCAAGCGTCCTGATCGCCATCAAGCTCGACCGCTGCGACGATGTCGAGGCAACATATCAGGAGTTGATCGCTAAAGGCGTCACCTTCACGGGACCTCCTGCCGACTATCCCTGGAACGCCCGTGGCGCATATTTTACCGGCCCCGATGGAGAGATTTGGGCGCTCTATGCATGGCTGGAAGGCGGAGCACCCGGTCGGGTTCCGGAAGCGATCTCGACCATCTAGCGTCGGCTGCCCGTCGTCATCGCCGCCGAACAACGCAAGCCTCTCCCGAGCATCCGGAGACCATGTCCATGACGGAAACACTGTTTCGAAACGCCCTGATTTTGACCATGGCCCCCGGCAGCAATGGCGCGACGCTAAGCGGTGATGTCCTCGTCAGGGATGGCAGGATCATTTCGGTCGGAACCACCGTGATACCGACCCCGGATATGGTGATCATCGAGGCTGCCGGAAAGTTGATCATGCCGGGTCTGATCAACGCCCATACCCATTCCAGCGAAACATTCTTTCGCGGCCGCTACGAACGCATGCCGCTTGAGGTCTGGCTGCTCTATGCCTATCCGCTGCTTGTCGGCACACAGATATCGCCGCGCCTGCTCTATCTGAGAACTCTCCTCCTTGCGATGGAATCCCTGAGGAGTGGCGTGACGACCCTGAGCGACGACTTTTTTGATGTGCCGGGCCATGATGTCGAGCGGCTGGCCACCGTGTTCTCCGCCTACGAAGCCAGCGGCATCAGAGCAAACATCTCCAGCGCGGTGATGAACATACCAACGCTGGACGCTCTGCCTTTCGCCCGCGAGATCGTGCCGCTCGAACTGCAACGGCTTCTCGACGGCAACCCGCAGATTCGAACCGACGAGTACATTGCCTTTTGCAAAGAGATATTCTCCACATTGCATGGCCGCGCCGGGCGCTTGCAGTTCATGATCGCGCCCTCTGCGCCGCAGCGTTGCACGCCGGATCTCATCCAGGCCTGCCATGCGCTGGCGCGAGACAAATCCGTGCCGTTCCACACGCACGTCGTGGAAACCAAGACCCAGGCCGTGACCGGTCAGCTGCTCTATGGAAAGAGCCTGATCCGTCACTTGCACGATCTCGGCGCCCTGGATCGCCATACGACGATCGCCCATTCCGTCTGGGTCAACGACGCGGACATCGAGCTGATGGGCGCTGCCCGGTGCTCGGTCGCGCATAATGCCGTCTCCAACCAGAAGCTCGGAGCCGGGATCGCGCCGATCCGAAGGCTGCTCGAGGCCGGCGTGACCGTCGGCTTGGGAACCGATGGTGTCTGTTCCAACGATACGGCTCGGATTCTCGACGTCATGCGCACGGCAGCCCTTATCCATGGCGTTAGCGGGCCCGATCCTGAGGAGTGGCTGACGGCGAACGAAATCCTGCATGCCGCGACGCTCGGTGGCGCTCGCACAGCCCTTCTCGATCATGTCACCGGTTCGCTGGAGCCGGGCAAGGCAGCCGATATCATCATGCTGGATCTCGACACCTACGCGTTTCAACCGTTCAACGATGCCGAGCGCCAGATCGTCTTCAGTGAAAATGGCTCCTCAATCAAATTGGTGATGGTTGCCGGCGAAGTCGTCGTTCGCGACCGCAAGCTGGTGACGATCGACGAGGCAGCCATTTTTCAGGAAATTCGCGAAACCGTCCCGGAACTTCTGGCCGAGCATGGAGAGGTCGAGAGAAGGAATCGGATTTTTGAGCCATGGTTTGCCGAAATCCACAGACGCGCGTCACTCGTCGATGTCGGCATGAACCGCTATGCGGGCGATATGCCTTTCTGGCGGCGCAACTGAGAAACGAGCAATCTCATCACCAGCTGATCGAAAGGATATCAGATGTCTGTGGCATCACGGCCATTCCTGCCTCAGGAAGTCATTCGCAGGAAACGCGATGGTGAAACCCTCGATCAGCGGGACCTGAAACAATTTGTCGATGGCACGGTCAGCGGCGCGGTGAGTCAGGCGCAGATCGGTGCCTTCACGATGGCGGTCTATCTCAATGGCATGTCCAGACAGGAACGGATCGACTACACACTTGCCATGCGCGATAGCGGTCGGGTGATCGATTGGGCAACGGTCGGCCTTGAGGGGCCCACGATCATCGACAAGCATTCCAGCGGCGGTGTCGGCGACGAAAAGGTCAGTCTGATCGTAGCACCTCTGGTCGCCGCCTGCGGGATCCGCATGCCGATGATTTCCGCGCGAGGTCTTGGACATACCGGCGGTGAAATCGATCTGCTGGAAGCCATTCCGGGATATGACACCGTACCGACCACCGCGGCTTTCATGAATATTGTCAAGGATATAGGCTGCGCCATCATCGCGCCGACACCGGATCTTGCTCCGGCCGATAAGCCGATCTTCTATGCTCGTGACGTCTGCGCGACGGTGTAGAGCATACCGCTCATCACGGGCTCGATCATGTCGAAGAAACTGGCGGCCGGTATCAACGGCCTGGTGATGACCGTTCCGTTCGGGTCGGGTGCCTTCATGAAGACGGAAGCCCGCGCCGTAGAATTGGCCGAGGGCCTCCTGGATGTCGCACGCGGCGCAGGGGTGCCGATGACCGCCCTCATCAGCGATCTCACCCAGGTCCTGGGAGATAGCGTCGGCAGCGGTTTGCAGATACGTGAAGTGGTACGCTTCCTAACGGGCGAATACCGGGAGCCCAGGTTGCTGGAAGCCGTTCTTGCGCTCGTTTCCGAGACGCTCGTCATGGGAGGCCTTGCCGGTAACTTGGAGACCGCTCGCGGAATCGCGTGGCAGCACCTCGAAGACGGATCGGCCAAAGACCGCTTTGCGCGCATGGTCTTGGCTTTCGGGGGCCCGGCCGATCTCGTCGATCTTCCCGAGAGGTACATAAGGGATGCCCCTGTCATCCGTCCGGTCTATCTGGAAAAGACAGGATTTGTTAGCCAAATGGATTGCTATGCGATCGGCATCGCGCTGCTTGGCATCGGTGTCGGTCGCACGCGCCCTCAGGATGATATCGATCACACGGTGGGAGCGTCTTCCTTCGCATCGGTCGGCTCCACGATGGATGCCACTCATCCTTTTTGCATCCTACACGCGCCATCCGAAGACGCATGGGAGCGGTGCTCCGAGGCACTCACTGCCGCGGTCGAGTGCAGTGTTACGCCAGCGGAGCCTCTGCCCGTCATTCGATCGCGGCTCAGCACCGACTGATTTAGATCGCTTGCCCACTTGCTCTTGAACCAATACGAAACGGCGATCCAGATCGACACTATGGTTCATGAGAATGTTGAAAGGAGCCTTCTCCCTTAAGCTGTTCGACCCCACAGATCATCTACTGGGAGGATGCGATGCGAGGTGCTGAATGCAGGGGACAGCTTTAACGCCTCTTCTAAGCCTAAAAATTCCTTATCCGCACTGTAAATAGACCGGAATGGTGACGGGTACGGGACGCTTCAGTACCGCGTCCATTATCGCGAGAGATCCATCAAGAACATTGCCAGGAGTTCGAAGCCCTGTTCGGCAGGAAGCTACGCGTTGATGCGCATCAAGCCAGCGGAAAATGGCAGGCGACGGAGCGTTCATTCGATATGGCTGTCAGCGGTGGGCGAACCTCTCGACAGACGGCCTGCGCGTGTGGGCACCGGGTTGAAAACTTGCAGCCTGCAGGCGGGTCAAGCGGGCTCGGGATTTCACCGGTGAGCAGGATCCGCCCTCGCCGGCTCCGGTTATGCGGCTGTGGAATCGCAGATAACAAGGCTTGCGTGTAGGGGTGGCTAGGGCGTGCATAGAGTGCATCGGTCTCGCCCGTTTCGACGATGGAGCCAAGATACATAACGGCCACGCGGGTAGACACCTGGCGCACAACGGCCAGATCGTGAGCGATGAAGACGTAGGTCAGGTCCAGCTTTTCCCTCAGCTCGCTGAACAGATTGACGATCTGCGCCTGCACCGAGACATCGAGCGCCGATACCGGCTCGTCGGCCACGATCAGCGTCGGCTCCACCGCAAGTGCCCGGGCGATACCGATGCGCTGGCGTTGGCCACCCGAGAACTCATGCGGGTAGCGATCGAGATATTCCTGGCGCAGGCCCACGAGGTCCATGAGTTCGCCGAGCCGCTCCTCGATGCCGGCGCCCTCGCGGATGCGGTGAACCTTCAGTACTTCGGCAAGCACATCGCGCACCCGTCGGCGCGGATTGAGCGAGGCCGAGGGGTCCTGGAAGATCATCTGGACCTTGCGGCGTACCGGCTTCAGCGCCCGCGTATCCGCCTTGGTGATATCAGAACCCTCGAAGCTGAGCGTGCCTCCGTCGATGTCGTAGAGCCGGGTGAGACAGCGGCCGAGCGTCGATTTGCCGCTGCCGGATTCGCCAACGAGGCCGAGCGTCTCCGCCGGAAAGACATCAAGGCTGATGCCGTCCACGGCGTGAAGCGTGCGCCCGGAACCAGGTCTGAACGTCCGCCCGACGGTGAAGGTCTTGACAAGCGACCGTGCCGACATCAGCGGTACCCGAGGCGAAAGGCACGTTTCGCCAGTGCCGTGTATCGAGGTGTCGGGCGCGGACAGACCTGTTGTCCGGGACGCAACGTTCGAAGGGATGGACGGCGTCATGCGAATTCCTCAGGCGACAGGACGGTGCGCCGGAGCGCGCTTCGCTCCGGCTCTTCCAGAATGCAAAGGGCAGCCTGTGTGCCGATCATGCGCAACGGCGGCCGCTCCAGGCAGGCGGGTCTGGCAAAGGCGCAACGGGGTGCAAACCCGCACCCTTCACCAATCCTGTCGGGCGTCGGCGGCATGCCGGGAATGGATTTCAGCCGGGCGAGACGCGGGCCGGTCAAAGGCGGAATCGAGCCCATCAGGCCCCAGCTGTAAGGGTGGAGCGGGCTTTTGAACATCGCCTCCGTCTCTCCGCGCTCGACGATGCGCCCGGCATACATGACGGCGACGCGGTCGGCGACTTCGGAGACAACGCCCATGTCGTGGGTGATGAGGATGATGGCCGAGCCAAAATCCTTGCGCAGGCGCAGCAGGAGATCGAGCACCTGCGCCTGCACCGTGACGTCGAGCGCCGTGGTCGGCTCGTCGGCCACTAGGAGCGCCGGATTGCAGGAGAGCGCCATGGCGATCACGGCACGCTGCCGCATGCCGCCCGAAAGCTGGTGGGGATAACGGTCGACGGCTTCCTGCGGATTGGAGAGACCAACCTCGCCCAAGAGCTCGACCGCCCGCTTCTTCGCAGCCCGGGCGGAGATCGCCTCGTGGGCGCGGATCTGTTCGGCAATCTGCCAGCCGATCGTATAGACGGGGTTAAGCGCCGTCATCGGGTCCTGCGAGATCAGGCCGATCTCCCTGCCGCGGATGCGGCGCAGTTCGCTCGGGTTGAGATCGAGAATGCCGCGCCCGCGGAAGGCGACCATGCCGTCAACGCGGGTCGTCTTGCGGTCGTGGAGGCCGAGCAGCGAGAGCAGGGTCACGGACTTGCCGGAGCCGGATTCGCCGACGATCGAGAGGATCTCCCCCTCACGCACCGAAAAGGAGACGTCGCGGACGGCCTTCACCATGCCGCGGTCGGTGGCAAAGGAAACGGTCAGGCCGTTGACGTCGAGAAGGATGGGTTTTTCCGCTGCGGTCATGGCTTCAGCTCTCCCGGACGCGCGGATCGATGAGGACATAGACGACATCGACCAGCGCATTGGCGACCACCACGAAGAACGAGGCATACATGACCGTGCCGAGCACCATGGGCAGGTCGAGATTAAGAAGCGCCTGGTAGGTCAGCCGTCCCACGCCGTTCAGCCCGAACACGACCTCCGTCAGCAGCGCCGAGCCGCCGACGAGCACGCCGAAATCGAGACCGAACATGGTGACGAAAGGGATGAGCGAGGTGCGCAGCGCATGGCGGACCATGACCCGCGTGGGGCTCAAGCCCTTGGCGCGCGCGGTGCGGATGAAGTCCTCCTGGTAGGCCTCCACCAGATTGGCACGCAGCACACGGCCGTAGATGCCGATATAGAGCGCCGCGAGCGTGAACCACGGAATGATGAGCGTCTTGAACCAGCCCCAGGGGTCGGTCAGCAGAGGCTTGTAGCCGAGCGAGGGAACCCAGGAGAAGAAAACCGTGTCATGGAAGCGGCTCTGGGTCATGAGGTTCATGACCTCGCCCAGCCAGTAGACCGGCATGGAAACACCGATCAGCGCCAGCACCATCAGCCCGCGGTCGAGCAGCGTATCGCGCGACAAGGCCGCGACGACGCCGACGAAGATGCCGCCGATGACCCAAAGCACGGCGGCACCGGCCACCAGCGACAGGGTGACGGGCGCCGCCTGCGCGACGGCCGGCACGACGCGCATGCCCCGGTTGACGAAGGACGTCAGGTCCTGCGTGACGAACAGGCGGTTCATCATGATGACGTACTGGACAGGCAGCGGCCGGTCGAAGCCGAAGTCCTTGCGGATGGCTTCAACCGTTTCGGGAGACGCATTGCGACCGGCGAGACGCGCAGCCGGATCGGACCCCGGCGTGGCGAAGAAGATGAGGAAGACGAGCGCGGAGATGCCGATCATAACGAAGAGCATCTGGCCGAGGCGCTGGAGAACGGCAAAGATCATCGGCGTTCCCTCAGACCAGTTTCGTGCGCGGATCGAGCGCATCGCGGATGCTGTCACCCAGCACGTTCAGAGACAGGACGGTGAGTGCGATGGCGATGCCGGGCGCCAGCGCCACGGCAGGACGGGTGTAGAGCAGCGTCTGTCCATCCTGGATGATCGTACCCCAGCTAGCATCCGGCGCCTGTACCCCGATCGACAGGAAGGAAAGCGAGGATTCCGTGATGATGTTCAGCGCCATCATCAACGGCACGAAGACGATCAGCATGGTGGACACGTTGGGCAGGATATCGTTGACGAGGATGCGCCAGGCGGGGATGCCGAGGCCCTTGGCCGCCAGCACGAACTCGCTCTTCTTCAGCGCCATGACGCGGCCGCGCACGGGGCGCGCGACATAGGGGACGTAGATGATGCCGATGATGACGATGGGCAGCAGGAGGCTGTCCCCGGTGATCTCGATCGGCCCGATGACGATGCCGTGCGACAGAAGAACGATGGAGAGCGATATGGCGAGGAGATAGACCGGAAAGGCCCAGAGGATATCGAGGATGCGCGAGAGGATCTGGTCGGTGATGCCGCCGAAGAAGCCGGCGGTAATGCCGATGACGGCCGCCAGCACGAGACAGATGACCGTCGCGGATGTCGCGATCAGCAGCGAATTCCGCCCGCCATAGAGAAGCCGCGCGGCTACGTCGCGTCCCTGCGTGTCCGCGCCGAGGAAGTATTGTGCGCCGTAGGTCGGGCCGATCGGGGTGACGCCAAGGCCGAGACCTTCCGTGGAGGCCTGCATGACCTTGACCCGCTTGCCGTCGACCGTGATGCGCGCTGAAAGGTTCGATCGGAACGGGTCGCTCGCGGCGACATAGCCCGCATAGAGCGGCGCCGACAGGCTGGAGACCACGATGAGGACGAGCACGATGGCGGCAAGGACCGTCGGCTTGTCGCGCCGCATCAGCAGCCAGGCCCGGCGCCACGGGCTTGCTCCCACCCGCTTGCCCGCAGTTTCGTCCGGCATATCGGGAATGAAGGCGTCGGGGGAGGCGATGTCGGACGGGATGCTCATGGCACCTCCTGCAGGCGTCTGGCGATCGGGGACCGCTGAAGTCTTGACGGGACCGTCCAGCGGCGTGGAGCCTTTAGGGCCGCACGCCGCTGGGCTTTTCTACTTCACCCAGGACTGGGCGATGTTCCAGCGGTTCTGCTTGTTGAACACGTAGTTCCCGAGGCGGGCGGAGGTGAAGTTCACGCTCTTCGGCGTGAAGAGCGGGGCCAGCGGCGCCTGCTCCATGAAGCCCTTGTCGACGTCTGCCCAGAGGACGTTGGCGGCGTCCTGGTCGGTCAGCGCCGTGGTCATCGCCTGCTTCATCTTCGCGTCCAGTTCCGTGTTGCAGTAACCGGCAATGTTGACGGATGCGTCCGAGCCCTTGTTGAACGAGCTGCAGGACAGGAGCACATTCAGGAAGTTGGAGGCAGCGGGATAATCCTGGTACCACTGGCTGACGCTGATCTGGACATTATTGTTGGTGTTCTGGATATAGGTGAACTGGATGTTTGGCGAGATCGCCTTCATCGACGCGTCGTAGCCGAGTTCGGTGAGGACGCTGGCGATATAGGTGCCGATGCCGCGGGCGACCGCGTTGTCCTCGGCAATGATCGTGACCTTCTGGCCCTTGGTGCCGCTCTCGTCCACCAGCGCCTGCGCCTTCTCCATGTCCGGCTCGGACCAGCTTTCGCCGGGCGCCTTGGTATAGAGGCAGCTATCAACGTGGCCGGGGAAGTCCGGCGGCAGGATCTGGCAGACCGGCTGGGCGAGCACGTCGCCGCCGAAGAGGCCGACGAGCGCATCGCGATCCAGCGCATAGTTGACCGCCTGGCGCACCTTCACATTGTCGAAGGGGGCAAGGTTGGTGTTCATCGGCGCATACCAGAAGGCGGCCAGCGGATCGATATGCACCTGGCTTGCATATTTTGCGCCGATCTCCGGCAGGCGGTCGGAGGGCGGCGTGTCGAACATCCAGTCGATCTGCCCGTTGATGATGGCGTTGATCGCCGCTTCCTCGGTCAGGCCGAACTTGTAGACCACCTCGTCGGCATAGCCGTCCGGCTGCGCATCGACGCTCCATTCCTTGAAGGAAGGGTTGCGCTTCAGCACCATTTCGGCGTTCGGGTCGTAGCTGGCGATCATGTAGGCGCCGGTGCCGGGGATGGGCGTGGTGCCGGCGTCGGCCAGCGGTGCGTCGGCCGGCAGGATCGAGGCGTGGGGCACAGCGAGCTTCGAGAAGATCTCGGCGTCCGGTGCAACGAGGTTGATCGTCACCGTTCCAGCCGTGTCGTCACCCGTCACACCGCCTTCCAGCGTGCAGCTTTCCGGCGTCGCGATGCAGGCATCGGCCCCGACGATGCCGTTGTAGAAGCTGCCCGTCGTCGGCCCCTTGATCTTGAAGATGCGCTGGAACGAGGCGACGACGTCGGCGGGGGTGACGTCCTTGCCGTTCGAGAACTTGATGCCTTTGCGGATCTTGAAAACATAGGTCTTGCCGTCATTGGTGGGCTCCGGCAGGGCCTCCGCGATCGATGGCACGATGTCGAAGCCATCGGTGCCGGCCGCCTGCTTGAACTTCACGAGACCGTCATAGGTCATCTGGAATATCTGCCAGAACTGGGCCGTGTAGTTGATCATCGGATCCACGGTGCCGGCGGCGGAGACGGCGGCGAGCGTGATGGTGCCGCCGCGATGCTCGCTCATAAGGGCTGCGCGATCCTGCGCCTGCGCGGCACCGCCGAGCGCCGTCTGGGCGAGAAGGCAGGTCGCGAGCATGGTGCCCGCGTGTCGTGTCAGCTGTTTCAGGCGAATGGTCATGATCGTCGTTCCCTTGTTGTTATGGTTTTGGCGTTGTCATGCGTCTTTATGCTCGTGGCTGGATCGTCAGGGTGCCGTTTCCGCGAGGAAGGCGCCCACCACGGCCATGCAGTCTTCCCGTTCCTCCACATGCGGCATGTGGCTCGACTGCTCGAAGATGGTCCAGCGGACGTCCGGGATCTCATCGGCATAGGGCTGGACGCAGGCTTCCGTCGCCTCGTCGAAGCGGCCAGAAATAAGAAGCGTCGGCACGGAAATGGTCGCGAGACGGCCGACAATCGACCAGTCCTTCATGGTGCCGATGACGTGGAACTCGTTGGGGCCGTTCATGGTGTGGTAGACGGTCGGGTCCGCAGCGATCGCATCGAATGTGCGCTGGACCTCCGGCGGCATGGGCACGACGCGGCAGACATGACGCTGGTTGAAGACATCGGTCGCTGCGGTATAATCCGCGCTGTCCGTCGTTTCCGCACGCTCGTGCTTGAGAAGGGTTTCCTGCACGTCCTCCGGCAGCTCCCGGCGCAGGCGGTTGGCCTCCGAGATCCAGGTGTGCATGGAGGCCGGCGAATTGGCGACGATCAGGGCCTTGAGGCCTTCCGGCCGGTCGACGGCAAATTCCGCACCCAGCATGCCGCCCCAGGACTGCCCGAGCAGGCAATAGGCCTGGCGGATGCCGAGATGGTCGATGAGGTTGTGGAGTTCCGCCTTGAAGAAGGGGACGGTCCAGAAGTCCCCACCCTTGTCCGGGAGATGCGTCGATTGCCCGTTGCCCACCTGATCGTAGTGAATGACGGCGCGGCCGGTGGCGGCGATGTCCTTGAAGCTGTCGACATAGTCATGCGTGCAGCCGGGGCCGCCATGCGCGACGATCAAAGGCGGCTTGGGCGACGACAGATCGCCGGTGACCCGATACCAGGTCTGGTATTCGCCATAGGGTGCAAAACCTTCGATGATCTCCATCGTATCCCTCTCTCTATCCATGTTCAGGCACCGCTGCGGGTGTGTTTGTCATTGCGGCAGATGGCCTCGGCCGCATCTTCGATGGTCATGCCCCAGTCCATGGCAACGGAGCGCAGGCGCTTCCATGCCGCGGCCTCGCCGCCGCCTTCGTTCTGGAGCAGATGCAAGATGGCCCGCACGACGATCGGGCGCTGGCGCAGTCGGTCTTCGAGCACGCGAATATTGTCTGCCTGTGCGCGAACCTGCTCGTAGGCGTGGGATGCGATGAGGAGCGCGCTGTAGGCACCGGTCGAGCCGATGGGTTTGAGCAGATGCGCGTTGGAGCCCTGGTCCAGTGCCCATTCGATCCGTCCCGGCGCTTCCGATCCGATCAAGGCAATCATCGGCATAGGCGCAAATCCCCGCGGCCATGGGAATTGACCGTCATGTCCCATGTCGGCATCGAAGAACACGACGTCGGCCACAGCCTGGGCTTCGTCGAGATGCGGCCAGCAGACCGTGACCCTGATCTGCAGGAGCTCAAGCTGGCGCCGCAGGGCATCCACCGAAGGATGATCGCGATGCAGGATGACGGCGCGCCATTGCGCGAGAGGGGGTCTGTTCCGGCGCGTCATTTGACCACCTTCAGCGTTACCGGATGGGGGGCGGCCACCCTCTTCATCAAGGAGCGGACGAGATAGGGATCGGCCGAGATGACCTCGTTGGCACTCTGGAGCAGGGTAAAACCACCGTCTTCGTCTGATAGACCCAGATGCGGCCGGAATGCCGCGTGATGGGTGCGGGGATCGATCCCGATCGGCCCTACGGGCGTGTCGAACAGCCTGGATGTCGCGATGCTTCGTACGGCCTCTGGTGCATCCGACCCGGCATCGGCAATTGACCGAGCAAGGATCGACATCGCCATATACGCCGACATGAAGGGTGTTGAGATCATCCGGCCAGCACCCTGACGCGCGGCCATACGCGCCTTGAAGGCTTTATTTTCAGGCGTTTCCAGCCGATCGAAATAGATCGAGGTCGTAACGTGGCCGCATCTCGCCTCGGGGCTTAGACCATCGAGATCGCTCTCCGACAGATTGCAGGCAACAATCGGTGGTGCATCAGGCTGGTTTTTGCGAAAGGCGCCGTAAGCCTCAATGAAGGCGGTTGCCGATTGGCCGACCAGATTGCTGAAAATGAAGTCCGGCTTCTTCTGCTGGATTTCCGTGACGAGATGATCGACCTCTGTGGAGCCGAGCGGTACGTACCGATCCGAAACGACCTGACCTCCGGAAGCCTCGGTGATTTCCCGGGCGATGCGACTGATCTCCCAGCCCCAGATGTAGTTCGAGCCGACGATAAATGGCTGGCGACCATAGCGCGGCAGAACATAGTCAAACAAAGGCAGCAGGTGCTGGTTCGGACATGGGCCGAGATAGACAACGCTGTCGCTCGCCTCATAGCCTTCATAGGGAAACGCGTACCACAGAAGCGCTCCGTTACGCTCCACGACCGGCAGCAGATCTTTGCGGCTCCACGACGTGAGCGTGCCGATGATGTGTCGACAACGGTAATCGCGGATTGCGCACTGCCCGAGACCGGCATATGCCTCTGCCCGACCGCCAGGATCGTCGATCTTGGCGGCAATCGTGAAGCCATAGGCGGGATCTGAATTGATCTCTGCGACCGCTGCCATTGCTCCGCTCACCGCTTCGCGACCGACAGCCGCATAAGGACCGGTGGTCGAATAAAGGATGGATACCGGCACGACATTCAGAGACATTCGCAGGAAGCTCCTTTCTTCATCCAAGCGTGCTACGGTTTACGTCCCAACATTCGCATCAAGACCGCTGAAAACAAAAAAAGCCCCGAACCGCGTCGAGCGGTGTTCGGGGCTTAATTGCCAGCGGCGTAAAACGCCATTTGTTGACGCAACGCTAAGGCAAGCATCGATTTTAGTCAAACATATTTTTTGCTCATTTTTTACTCAGCCCGCTGCCCTTCCTATCGCTTTATGGCATTTCGACCGGATAGTCGCGGCCGAAGCTTCGAAGTAGAGGCACGCCCCGCCTCAAGTCTCAACATGGACACTCAGCCACGAGAGATGCGTATGCAGGCCCGACGTGAGCGGCCAAAAGCCTATGGAGGGGAAGCCTGCGATCAGGAGCGGGACCTTCAGCATGGCGTCGAGCAGTTGGTCGTCGGAAAGATCCGGATTGTCGAGACCAAGTTCGGCATAGGGCGTACCCTTCTCGTGGATCGCCTCTCGCACGGTAAGGCCTGCTTCAGAGATCATCGTGGCAGGCGTCGTTTTCGACGGCGGATGCTTCACATAGTCGATGACCGTGGGTTCGATCCCGGCATTGCGGATCAGCTCCAGCGTGTTGCGCGACGTGCCGCAAGCGGGGTTGTGATAGATGAGGCATCCATGGCCTCAGACCTTTTTGATGGTAGCGGCATGGGTGCGGACGGCAGCCCCGCGCTCGTACCAGCCCTTGCTGCCGTTGACGATCCAAACCACCGACAGCATCACCGGCACCTCGACCAGCACACCGACAACGGTGGCAAGGGCCGCGCCGGAAGTGAACCCGAACAGGCTGATGGCGGCCGCCACGGCCAGCTCGAAGAAATTCGAGGCCCCGATCAGCGCCGAGGGTCCTGCCACACAATGCTCCTCGCCGCTCACGCGGTTCAGCAGATAGGCGAGACCTGAGTTGAAGTAGACTTGGATGAGGATCGGCACGGCCAGGAGTGCGATGACGGTCGGTTGCGCAATGATCTGCTCACCCTGGAAGCCGAACAACAGTACAAGGGTGGTAAGCAGCGCCACCAGCGAGACGGGTTGCAGGCGACCGGCCATGCGTTCGACATCGGTGTTGCGGCGCACGACCTGAGCCACGATCACCGGGAGCACGATGTAGAGCAGCACCGAGAGGATCAGTGTATCCCAAGGCACGGTGATAGCAGACAGGCCGAGCAGGAGGGCGACGATTGGGGCAAACGCCACCACCATGATCGCGTCGTTCAGCGCCACCTGACTCAGCGTGAAATGCGGCTCGCCCTTGGTGAGGTTCGACCAGACGAACACCATGGCCGTGCAGGGCGCCGCGGCGAGGATGATCAAGCCGGCGATATAGCTGTCGATCTGCGTTTCCGGCATGTACGGCCGGAACAGCCAGCCGATGAAGAACCAGCCAAGCAGCGCCATGGAGAATGGCTTGACCGCCCAATTGATGAACAAGGTGACGCCGATGCCACGCCAGTAGCGGCTGACTTGAGCCAAAGCAGCAAAATCGATCTTTAGTAGCATCGGGATGATCATCAGCCAGATCAGTACCGCCACCGGCAGGTTGACCTTGGCGACTTCAGCCGCACCGATGGCCTGGAATACGCCCGGCATCAGGTGCCCGAGGCCGATGCCAACGACGATGCAGAGGGCGACCCAAAGGGTCAGGTAACGCTCGAACGTTGACATCAGACGACCTGACCTTGCGGGAAGGTGCTGCCTTCCAGGTTGCCGATCTCGCGCAGGCGGGTTTCCAGCGCCACCTTGTCGACCGAGGTCAGCGGTAGGCCCAGAAACGCGGAAATACGGTTCTTGAAAAAGCGCGCGGCCTTGGAGAATGCCTGACCCTTCTCCATCTCGGTGCCTTCGACGGCGGCCGGATCCTCGACACCCCAGTGAGGGGTCATCGGATCACCGAGCAACACCGGCAGGCTCCGCCGGAAGCGTTGTTTCAGACCGTGAAGAAGAAATCCATGCCGGGCGCCGGGTGCGGCAAATTCATCCCAGGTCTTCGAGCGGAAATCCGTGGACTTGTAACCGAGGGCGCGCAATCTATCGAGGGCCGGCGGGTGTACCTGCCCTTCGGGCTGGCCCCCTCCCGAATAGGCCCTGAAGCGCCCCTTCCCTTCGCTGTTGAGGATAGACTCGGCGAGGATCGAGCGGACGGAATTGCCAGCGCACAGGAACAGCACGTTATAGACGCGGTCGGTGGTCATTGCAGGTTCTCCGGAGCGGACGGGGCGCTGCAGGGGGTGAGAGCAGTAATCAGGGGCGCGCACAGTTCGGCGCTGCCGCCGCAGCAGTCCTTGATCAGGTAGAGGGTCAGGTCGCGGAGCGTGTCAATCTCGGCGCGGTAGATGATCGAGCGGCTGTGGCGCTCGCCTTTAATCAGGCCGGCACGCGACAGGATCGCAAGGTGCGCAGATATGGTGTTCTGCGGCACGCAGAGCAAGCGGGCGAGTTCACCAGCAGGCACGCCCTCCGGTTCGTGACGGACGAGCAGCCGAAAGGTGTCTAGGCGGGTGGATTGGGCGAGGGCGGCAAGCACTTCAATAGCGTTATTTGATTCCATAAATCCAGATTACCGGATATATGGCTCATGTCAAACGTCTCCACTTCGCGCAAAAGCGTGTCGCGATCTTTTAGACTCGCCGAAGACGCTTTAGGTCCTTGTTTTTTCGCATGTCGTGGTCGCAGAACCGCTGCACACTTTTGCGCGACGTGTTTTATGTCCTGTCGAGGCTGTGGCGGTCAGCTGTCCGAATGGAGAACGCCGTCCTTTGCCATGAACCGGGCTAAAGACTCGTCCTCATGACACATCCTCCAGGTCAGGAGGCGGTCGAGACCTTCATTCAAGAGAGACCGGCACGCAGGGTCGGTGGCACGGTTGACCATCTCGCCGGGATCGTCGGACAGGTCGAAAAGAACGGGCGGCATTCCGGCGAAATGAACGTACTTCAAGGTTGTGGGTCGTACGACCTGCAGATTGCAGCGATCCGAGGGAAGCGAAAATGCAGTCTCGAAGCGCTTCGAAATGAAGTCGCGGAAGTCGTAGCTCCAATGCGCCTCGTCTCGCCAACGGGACGGAACCTCGCCGATGCAGAAAGCGAGAAAGCTGCGACCGTCCGCATTTCCGGGGACGGGAAGTCCCGCTGAGGCGACCAGCGCCGGTGTGACAGGCATCGCGGCAACTACCCTGTTTTCGCTGTATAATCTATCAGGTCCGTTCCGAATAGGAATGGAAATGGTTGCAAGCGCAATCGTCAAGACCCGCATGGATGGCGACGTTCCACACCATGCTTCCATGGTTGTTGAAACTGTCAGTCACCTGGACGTGGTCGCGATTTCCATCGGCGGCCAAACTGCGACCTCTCCATCCCCCAGGTCTCGGTGATGACCGGAGATGTCCTTTAAAACAATGCTCACATTTGCTAACTATGTTCACGATACGATGGTAACGGTTAGGCGTCAGCATGAGTGCGGCTACGGAAAATCTGGCGTATCTCAAGCAGCTTATTAGTGCCGATCAACTCAATGCTGTCCGGCGCAGCGTGCTGATTTCTATACCTATCAATATCGCCCTCGCCACGATCATCATGGTCGTGACAATATTCTACGGCCACGTCTTTCCCGGTGTTATCTGGTTTCTCGGAACCTTAATTATCAATGGTTTGCGGATTGCACTTTGCCTTTCCCCCCTACCCGGCGCACCCGCTACGGGCTTGTTGGCATGGCTCAGTAGACTTTCCGTGAAGCGCCACCTTCAGATCGCTGCGGTTCTGGCATTCATTTCCGGGCTGATTTGGGCAATGATGCCACTTCTATGCGAATGGTATACATCACCACAATCCACTTTCTACCTCGTCGTCATATGCGGAATCACAGCGGGCGCAGTCACCCATGGCAACGCCTATGCGACCATTCCCACGGCTTTCATTCTGACGCCACTACTGGTTATGGCGGGGTGCCTGGTCTATGCTGGCGGGATCGATCGTATTGGTCTGGCCCTCGCAACATTCCTGTACCTCGGTGCCTTGATCCGCTCCGCCCGTGAAAGCCATGCCCTCTTCTATGAAGGCAGCCGACGGAAAAACGAAGCGACGGCTTTGGCAGGATCGCTTACTCAGGCCAACGTGCGCACTGCAGAGCTTGCCGAAGAAATGCACCGTCGCGCCGTCCACGATACGTTGACGGGGCTCCTCAATCGCGCAGGTTTTGCTAGCGAAGTGGAGGCACTTAATTTAGGTCCGCATAAATCGATGTGCCTGATGATCCTTGATCTCGACGGTTTCAAATCCGTCAACGATGTGTTCGGCCACCTTGCCGGCGATGAAGTGCTGATAGAGGTCGCATGGCGGCTACGAGATACACTGCCCAACAGCTTCACCATCGCCAGGCTGGGAGGTGATGAGTTCGCCGTCGTGTTCGATCCGGAGGCTGACAGGGCCAGACCCGACCAAATCGCCGATCAGTTGATAGCGGCCATTGGACAGCCCTTTAAGGGCTTCGACGCCGGTCGTGTCGGCGTCAGTATCGGTATTCACCAAACTCGGGATCGCAGCGGCTTTTCCGAGATGATGATCTGTGCCGATAGTGCTCTCTACGCCGCCAAAAGCGCTGGCCGCAACCGACATTACATATTCGATGAACAGCTTGATAACCGTTTGAAAATGAAGCGCGACATTGAGCGAGACCTGCCCAGGGCTTTGGCAACTGAGCAATTGTACATGGTGTTCCAGCCCATTATGGGCCAGGGCGGTCACCGCCTCACCAATTTCGAGGCGTTGCTGCGCTGGGATCACGCCAAACACGGACCCGTCCCACCAGGAGATATCGTTGAAATCGCCGCGGTTCTCGGCTTGTCGGAAGTTCTCATCCAATTTATCCTGAGGCAGTCAGGTGTTCTGATCGAGAAACTCAGGGGGCTTGGGCAAAACGAACTTTGGGTGGCCATCAATGTGTCCCCGCGCGAAATGTCACGCCTGCCGATCGACGATTTTGTGTCTCAAGCCCTGAAACAATGGAACGTTCCAAGCTCCATGCTGGAAATCGAGATCACGGAGGAGACAGCCATGGACACACGTGCGGTCCAAGGTAAACTCGCCGTGTTGCGACAGGCTGGGGTTCGTCTTGCTATAGACGATTTCGGCGTAGGCTATTCCTCACTATCGTCCTTACGAAACCTACAGGTGGACCGCATCAAGATCGACAGGTCCTTTGTCACCGACCTGATGGCTTCTGCGGCCGATCGGGTGATGGTGCAAGCCATTATCAATCTTGGCCGCTCGCTTGAAATAGACGTCGTGGCAGAAGGTGTGGAAACTGAAGACGTAAAGGTCATGCTGCAATCATTAGGCTGCAGTACCATGCAGGGATACCACCTCGGACGGCCGGGCTCCCTTCAGCAGGCTATCGAGCATTGTCGGGTAAAATGAGAAACTGCCCGATAGCGAAGTGAAGACCTGCCGCTCGTGTCGAAACGAGGAGAGATGCCGCGTTTCAACGAACTCGGTGCGCGGGATCGTGGCAAAGTTTAACATTGCAAGTGTCACGATCGCCGAGATGCGGCGCGAACTAGGGCCTGGTATTTTTGGCCCATGCGGGCATCGCGATATGGGCGAAAAGCCGGCGCTTGCCCCGCTCACTATGACGCTACAGCAATTGCATGCCCGGTGGTGGGATGGATCATCACCTCCATCGGAAGCCCGTAGATGAACTGCAATTGTTTGGGCGTCATGATCCCTTCCGGCGCTCCACGCACAACAATCTTACCAGAATGCAGGGCGATAATTTCGTCGCAGAACCGGGCAGCCATATTGACGTCGTGCAAGACCAGCACGACGGAAAGTCCTCTGTCTTTCGAGAGCTTTTGCACAAGGGAAAGGACGTCGATCTGATGGGAGATGTCGAGCGCCGAGGTTGGCTCGTCAAGCAACAAACACTCCGCATCTTGCGCGACCAGCATCGCGAGCCAAACACGCTGACGCTCGCCGCCCGACAGCGTATCGACCAGCCTATCAGTCAACGAACCAATATCGGTCAGCGCTACTGCGTCGGCGACCTTGTCACGGTCAATCGCTCCGAAACGTCCAAGTGCACCATGCCAAGGGTATCGACCGAGGGCGACCAACTCCCTGACAAGCAGGCCCGATGTCGCCGGGATGTGCTGCGGCAGGTAGGCGATCTTGCGTGCCAATCGACGCGCGCCCCAATCGTGTAAGGGTTTTCCCTGAAACAGGACCCTGCCCGCGCTCGGTCTGACCTGATTGGCCAGGATCTTCAGCAAAGTCGATTTGCCGGAGCCATTATGGCCGATAAGCCCGATCGTTGTTCCTTTCGGCAAATCGAGCGAAAAGGTATCAAGAAGCGTCCTGTCGCCCATGCGCAGAGTAACGCCCGCCAGCTTGAAATTCATGTCACATCATCCTGTCCGGTCATCGTCGTTCGCTTCTTTGAATGAGCCACAAGAGCAGTGGCCCGCCAATGAATGCAGCCAACAAACCCGGTGACATCGGCCATGGCCATATGATATTGCGCCCCAGCCAGTCGGAAAACACCATCAGTAATGCTCCGAACAAAGCGCACCCAATGACGGAGTCAGCCATACGGCGAAATCCGGCTATTCGGACAAGATGCGGGATCATGAGGCCCACGAAACTCAATGGGCCTATGACGACCGTGGCGGCCGCCGTCCCGACAGACGCCGTTACAAGCGCCAGTGCGCGCGATGTCTTCAAGAGAACACCCAGACCGCCAGCCAATCGGTCACCGAGCGCGGACAATTCGAGCCAACGGTGACCCATGACGCCGGATACGAGCGCAAGGAATGCGACCACGCAGACCGCGATGGCCTCGTCGATGCCCACACCACCCGTCGATCCGGAAAACCAGCTCAACAGGGCGGCAGCTTTCGGCCCTCCACCCGCCAAAACCAGAACGAGCAGCGCGTTCGTCGTGCTGCCGAGACCGACGCCGATCAGCAACGTGCGCTCAGGATCGAATGCGTTGCGCCACGACAAGAGCACGACAACACCGAGCACGACGATTGCGCCAATGGACGCGACAGCGAATTTTGACCAGATGCCGGCGACCGGTAACAGGATGATGGCGAACGCCAGACCAAGGCCGGCCCCATGGCCGATACCGAGTAGGTCGGGACTGGCAAGCGGATTGCGCAGGCTACGCTGCAGGATAAACCCGGAGATCGCCAGACAGGCACCTGCACCGGCCGCTGCGACAATGCGTGGCAGACGCCAAGTGAGAGCCGACTCGACATCGGACGACATGACGATATGCCATCCGGTTTGCGACTGCCCGACAAAAAATGCGAGAATGAGCGTGACGAGAAGAAGGAACACCAATGCGCCCGTCAGCCTTGCCGTAGGCCTAGGTTTGACCAATGACGGCGTGACCGTCTCGCTATAGTGCAGCGACGGCTTGCGGTGACGCAGGGCAAGGACGACGAGGAGTGGCCCTGTCAGAAGTCCGGCTGCTGCACCGACGGGAATATCGCCAGCGTATTGTGACAGAATGCGGACAAGCTGGTCGGCAAGCAGCAAAAGAACGGCACCGGTCACAGCAGACGGCACAAGTCTGGCCCTGGTCTGCGGCCAAAGCACCCGTGCCAGAGCCGGCGCTGCAAGCCCGATAAAACCGATGATGCCGAAACTTGCGGTGACGAAGGCGGCAAGCATCGATGCACAGGCCAGCGCAAGGACCTTCATGGTTGCGGATGAGACGCCGAAGGCTTTCGCCGTTCCAACCCCGAGCGACAGGAGGGCTATGGGCCGCTGCATGAGAAAAATGGCCGCCGACACGATGGCAACCTGCGGAAAGAGCATCCTGGCACCGTGCCAGCCGCTTTGTTGCAACGATCCGGCCTGCCATCGCAGAAGATCGGTGAGAAAATCGTGGTTGAGCAAAACGAGGAGAGCGTACAAAGCTCCACAATACAAATTGACCACCACCCCTGCCAGAATGAGGGTGTGGGACGCCATGCCGCGCCCGAAGGCGACACCGAGAACCAGAACAAGTGCAAGTCCGGCGCCCGTCAGCGCAACGACCTCGGGGCCGGAACGCCACAATGCGGGTGCATACAGAAGGCTTGCCGCCAAGGCCAGACCGGCACCGGATGAGACCCCAAGGAGGCCAGGCTCGGCCAGTTGATTGCCAAGGATTTGCTGAAAAACGGCGCCACCCAGACCCAGTGCGAAACCGGCGACAAGAGCCACGACAATACGCGGCAGCAGCCCGTAAAACACCAGAGCTTCCGACGGTGCCGAGACCTTGGCCGATACGAGAAGTTGCCACCAGTGTGAGGGCGGCAGGGAATGAGCAAGCCCGTTCAGGGAGAGTGCCGTTGCAGCAATGGCGAGCAGAAGAAAGACGATGTTGCCCCTCAGCGTTAGGCTTTGGCGCGTGGTTATCGCAACGCTTCTCATCGGCCCGCTCCTTCAAGGGCCGCTGTGATGGCCTCGGCGAGGTGCAAAGCGGAGACACAGCCGCCGAATGGATAGAACTGCTCGATCCAACGCGTGCGGCCCTGCCTGACAGACGGGAGCGACTGCCAAAGGGCACTTGTTTCGAGTGCCTTGGTTGTCTGATGCCTGAGTGCGGGAATATCGATCAGGACGAAAATCGCCTCGCCTATATCGAACAGTGCGTCGAAACCGGCCTGAAAAATGCCCGCCGCATTGACCGGCCCCTCCCAGGCATTCTCAAGCCCCAGCCGTTGTAGCACGGCCCCCGGCAGGCTGCCTTTTCCATAGATCACCACGCCACGACCTGTCTGGTCAGGCAACAGGACACAGATGCGACGGGTGGACACTGGGAGCCGCGCACGCAGGGTCGAAATACGCTCCAGCCCTTGGGCAGCGACGACATCCATACGGGAGGGCTCCAGCCCCGCTGCCCCACCCGCATGCCGTAAAATGTCGATGGTCAGATCGTAACGATCGCCAGAGACGGCTTTTTCCGGCACGATCTCGACGCGAGCGATCTTCGCGATATCCGGTGTCATGATGAGACTGGAGCTGTTTATCAAGATGAGGTCGGGTGCAATGTCGGCCAGCAGTTCGCGGTTGATCTCCCAGAACGGGCCGACATCCCGCACATCGTCAGGCAGCGGCAACGGCATTCTCTGGCGGAAATATCCCGTATCCGAGACAGCCGCGGGTACAACACCCAGCGCAAGTAACGATTCCGCTGCAGACCAGTCTATCGCGACAATGCGGGCGGAGCCTGCGGACGCAAAGGCATTGCTGTGCATCCCAGCGATCGAGAAGAGCGAGAGAGCCAGAAAATGCCGACGTGAATGCAGGCGTTTTCCGGGCGGCGAACCACCCGGAAATATTGCGTCTGTCATAGCCAAGACCTTAAAAGTTCACCTTAAGACGGCCGATGACGCTGCGACGATCACCCTCATAGCAAGAAACGCTATCTTCGCAGGTCGTGTAGTAGCTCTTGTCGAACACATTGGTGGCGTTGACCGAGAAGCTTGCGTTTTCGGTCACCTTGTAGCTGGCACCCAGATCGATCAAAGCGCGGCCATCGACCTTCACGGTGTTGGCATTGTCGCCGAAGCTGTCTCCGACATAGCGCACACCGCCGCCGATCGACAGGCCTTCGAGCATCCCGTCATCAACCGTGTAATTGAGCCAAGCCGACGCCTGATGTTCCGGCACGAGATAAGGTGTCTTTCCGACGAAACCGGAATTGTCCCGCGTGATCTCCGCGTTGGTCCAGGTATAGGAACTCGTGAGATCCCAGCCACTTCCAAGGCTGAATTTTCCTTCCACTTCCACGCCGCGCGACTGCACCTCTCCGGTTGCCACAAAGAAACCTGTGGTCACACCGGCGCCGTTCCGCTCAGGTGTCAGAATGTTCGACTTTACGATATCGAACCAAGCAACCGTAAACAGCGCATCGATTCCCACCGGTTCATATTTTACGCCAACCTCCCACTGACGCCCGGTCGACGGATCGAAGCTGTTGCCGGAGGACGAGATACCCGTGTTTGGCACAAAGGATTGTGCGTAGCTGACATAGGGGGCCACGCCCCACGGCGTCTTGTAGGTAAGCCCCGCCCGACCGCTGAAATTGCCGACATCGACAGACGGATTGGTATTCGAGAGCCGGTTGGCCGTATCGATATCAACCCAATCGTAACGACCACCAAGCGTCGCGATCAGGTTATCCGTCAGATTGATACGGTCCTGCGCATAAAGCCCGATCTGCTGATACGTCTCTTCGTAGTCGGCAAACGCCGTGGTCGGCTGCGGGATACTGACACCATAAACGGGGTTGCTGGGGTCGAGCGAGGGAGCCAATCCTCTATAGCGCTTCACATCCGCCTCCGACCGCGCATAATCCAGACCGAGCAGCAATTCATGCGCAAAAATTCCGGTGTCGAAATTCGCCTGCGCCTGATTGTCGATCGTCAGCGCGTCGAGGCTCTCATCGAACCTGCGCGTGCCGCGTATCAGGTTTCCGGAAGCATCCATTCCAGTGGCCAGAAGATTGTCGAGCGTGAAATCGGCTCGACCGTAACGGAGGTTCTGACGAACGGTCCACGTATCATTGAACCGATGGGAGAACTCATAGCCGATCGTCTGCTGTTCCTGGACACTGTTGTTGAAGCTGTGATCGCCGATCAGAGTATTTGTCGGCGTGAACATGAGGACTGTGCCGCCGCTCTTGTCGCGCAGCGCTTGCCCGCTGACGGTCAGGGATGTGTCTGAATCGGGCGCCCATGTTATCGACGGCGCGATCATGAACCGATCATCGCCGATATCGGTACCATCGGGATATTGGAATTGCGTGTTGCTGTTGCGAGCGACGCCGGTCACGCGATACATGATGGACTTGTCATCATTCACCGGACCACCCAGATCAAACCCGACCTGCGCGCGCTGGTGGCTGCCATATTCAAGTTCGACTTCCCTCACGGGCGTGTCTGTCGGCTTCTTCGAGACCTTGTTGACGATGCCGCCAGCGTCACTTTGTCCGTAAAGCGACGATGACGGGCCGCGCAGCACCTCCACCGATTGAAGCTGATATGGATCGGTGCGGAAGAAACTGTACCCGCTCGAAATCTGACGCAGGCCATCCAGATACGAGCTGGTCGACTGGGCGTTGAAACCACGCATCAAAATCCAGTCATAGCCTTTGGGATCGGGACCATAGGTTTCGATCGTAACGCCAGGGACGTAACGCAGGATTTCGGAAACGGATTGCGCGTTCTGTGCCTCGATCTGCTTTCGACCGACAATTGAAATGGATTGCGGCACTTCGGCCAGCGGTGCATCCGTTTTTGTCCCCGTCGCGCTTCTGGTGACGACATAGGTGTTTTCACCGTTTCCGACCCCGTTCACCGTGATGGTCTCCAACAGGGTCGAACCATCGGCTGCGACATTGGCACCTGGAACCAACGGGCCGGAAGCGGCAATGGCCGCGGTCGTCGCGTTGGGGAAAGAGTAGGTCAGACCGGAACCCCTCAGGATGCTGGCCAGCGCCTGCTCCCGTGTTCCATTGCCCGAGAAGCCGGGCGATGATTTTCCAGCGGCAATCGATGCAAGATAGGTGACCTGAAGGCCAGTCTGGCGACCGAAGGACATCAGCGCCTGATTGAGCGGGCCGGCATTGACGGAGAAATTCGTCTGCGCCGCAGCCTGTGCAGATGCCGTCTGTTGCGTCATGCCGATGGCAATACCCAGACTGGTGCTTATCATCAGCGCGGCGATCAGCGCTCTGCGCGTATCATTTGTTTTGCGTCCGTTCCCCGACAGCTGCCCCATAGCCCATTCTCTCCTGCTCGATCGTGTTGCAGGGGTGCATGCCGCAAAATTCGAAATTGCAACCCCTGTAGCTATTACAAACGGGGCATCGTTTTTTTCTGCTCTCCCTGAATTATTTTCAGACGGGCGAAATAAGCGTCAGGTATGACGATACGCGTCTAACCCGCGCACCCGCCGGAAGCACAACGGCCTCAAGCGCACGTTGCGGATTTGCAAGATCAAAGAGACCGCTGACACGCCGCGATCCGACAAACGGGTCTGCAATGATAATTCTGCCAGGATACCATCGGCCAATTCTGGCGACGAGGGCAGCAACGGTTTCCTGCTCGGCAGCAATGATATTGTTGCGCCAGAGAGCGGTCTGCCCCGGTTCGCGCATGCCACGCTCGATGGTGTTCGACGAGGGTTCAAACGATATCCACTCCCCTGCCCTCAACCTCTGCCCGCTTTCGAGCGAAGAGATAGATGCGCGAGCCTCGACGATGCCGCGGTCGACGGAGACGGTCAGAATACCTGCATCATTGGCAACATCGAATGCCGTTCCAATTGCCGTTGCGGTTAAACCGCCGGTCTGAACTGCGAATGGTCTGCGAGCATCTCCAACGACATCGAAAAACGACATGCCAGAAAGAAGCTCGATGCCGCGCTTTTCGGGCGTGTAATCCAATGCGAGGGCACTGTCCGGTCCAAGCGTCGCAACGCTTCCATCCGGGAGTTCGAAGCGGCTGATCTCCCCCTTCCCAGTGATGTAATCCGCCTTCGCGCGAAGAATGGCAGAGGGTCCATAGACGGTTCCGGCCAACGCCGCGCCAAGACCCACTGCGCCCCCTATGACCAAATGGCGGCGCGTCGGCGCCAGGCTCTCCCTTTTCTCGGCTTTCGCGCGGTCGGTCAGAACCTTGCCGCTCATGCCGTAAGCATCGGCCACTCTGGACCATGCCGCCTCATAGTCAGGGCCACGCTTGCGCCATGTCCTGATCATGTCAAGGGTGACGGAATTGCCGGGGTCGACCTGCAAGCGAATGACGAGATCGATAGCCTCATCAAGCAATCTTTGGGGGTCTTGTGCGGCAACGTTCATGCGTATGGTTCCGGTTTCATGCGCCGACAGCAATGCCGGCATACGTTGTTGCCCTTACCATCTAGTACAATTGAACGGCCGCGATTTTCTCTTTTCCCGTCAAAATAAACTATAGCCCACTGGTTCGCATGACAATGTGCCGATAGGCATCGCGGATCAAAGCCCAGGTTCGCGAGGTGGACAGACCAATTTCCTGGCCGACTTGACTCATGGTGAGCTCTCCCAGTCGATGCAATTCGAACGCGCGACGACTGCGGTCCGGGAGCTCTGCAAGTGCCGCTTCCGTCAGTCTCAACCTTTGCCGATCGTATACAACCGCGTCTGGCAGTGGAAACGGATCGGCGACGTTCGCAACGGCTTCGTCGAAACTGTCGATCTTGTCGAACAAGCGCTCACGGCGCTGGTGGTTTATGCCCAGATTGCGCGATACCTGGTAAAGATAAGCCGCCGGATTGGAATTGGTGATATTTTCCGCAGGTGGCGCAATCAAGACGCGTAGAAACGTATCCTGGGTAATGTCCGCAGCTGTTTCTTCGCTCAGCCCCCTTCGGCGCAAAGAGCGGGTAATGCCATTTGCGTGGCGAAGGAAAAGCTTGTGCAAATCCCAAGCCACTAACGATCGCCTTTTTTGACCGAGCGCAGAAGGTTCATCACCAACCGCCGGGTCGCCTCTAGAGCCCTGAGACCGGGATGACGTGTCGTGAGCAGGTGATAAAGCGTCATTTTACCCATGTTGGCACTTTTGGTCAGCATCCCGCCGTTATGGTAGGAGGTGCTCGTGCTTTAATCCCAAACGAAAATTCGTTGCAAGCATCGTTACTTAGAGGGATTCTAAAGGTACTTCGGTACGTAATCTCCAGCGAAAATAAAATATGTGTAAAAAAGTCATGTTTCCCATGGGTTAGGTTCACATACCACCATGACGTGATCAGTTGCAAAAATTTTCAACCGCCGCCAATTCACCCAATTCTTATGAACACGTTGCAACTATGCAACTAAGCGTCAGACTCTGTCAGCGGTAAATGGACCTGTATATAGGTCCCTTGGTGCAACCTTTTTTCGTGGATTTAAGAATGCGCATGGCGGCAGCGTTGAACGGTAACATGGCGGTTCGCGCAGTAGCGGAGCGGTTTGGAGTCAACCTTGCTTTCTGCGAATATTCTAGGGTCCGGACCCAATAATTGGGTTTCCTTGCACATTTCGACGTGATTCAATCGCCTGAGCAAGGAGGCGATTTCATGTCTGATTTCTTTTGGTTTTCCGATGCGCAGTGGGAGCGAATAGAGCCGCTTTTACCGACAGATGTGCGAGGCAAGCCACGCGTTGATGACCGCCGGGTCTTGAGCGGGATTGTCCATGCGCTGCGCTGTGGTGGCCGCTGGGCGGATTGCGCAGATGTCTATGGACCGAAGAAGACACTCTACAACCGCTTTGTCCGGTGGTCCGAACGCGGCATCTGGGAGGACATCTTCAGTGCGCTGGCAGGGGCCGATGATGCACCGGACCGGCTGTTCATCGACAGCAGTTGCATCAAGGTCCACCGCTGTGCAGGTGGAGGAAAAGGGGGGCCTTGGCTCATGGTATCGGCCGCACCAAAGGTGGACGGAATACCAAGCTCCATGCAGTCTGCGACACCAAAGGCCGCCCTCACGTCCTGCTCCTGACGCCTGGAAACGTCCACGATTGCAAGGTTGCAAGGCTCTGTATCGAAGCTCTGCCACCCGCCGCCGAACTCGTCGCCGACAAAGGTTATGACAGCCAGGCTCTGCGCGAGTGGCTCAACGAGCGTGGTACCCAGGCCGTCATCCCGCCGCGCAAGAACCGCAAAATCCAGTACGAATACGACAAGGCCACCTACAAGCAGCGCAACGTCATCGAGCGTATGTTCTGTCGCCTTAAGGACTGGCGTCGCATCGCAACTCGCTTCGACCGCAACATCAGAAACTTCATGGGCGCAATCGCACTCGCAGCTACCGTCATCTGGTGGTTGTGAGTCCGGACCCTAGCTGGAGAATGTGATGTCGCTCTACATCCGTGATGAAAGCGTCGACGCATTGGCGGTAGAGGTTCAGAAACTATCCAAGGCGCCGAATAAAACCGAAGCGGTAAGGCGCGCCCTGCAGAATGAGCTTCGACGGATGCAAGAGAATGTACAACTGCGGGAGCGGATTAGAAAGATCCAAGAGAACGTAAAAGCAATCGGACCTGATGATCCCAACTTCGATATGAAGACATTCACCGATGAAATGTGAAATGACGCCTGATGTTCTTGGATGCCTCCCCTATTGTCGCTGTATCCAGCGCAACGACATTGACGCCTGACTTCGCGAGTTCGAGAGCGGTGGTCAGCCCGCTATAGCCGCCACCGACAATGCAGACATTGGCCTTGATGCGGTCCGCCAGCACTTCCGTTCTCGGGGCAGGCGTCGCAGTGGCATACCATAGGGTCGTATCAAGCGGCGAAAACAGGGGCACCCGTCGCACCTCAGTTCAAATCACTGCGAGCATCGAGCGCGTCGCGCAACCCGTCGCCGATGAAGTTGAAGCTGGTCACGGCGAGCGTAATTGCCACGCCCGGAACGATGGCCAGCCAAGGTGCCTTATCGAGATATTGTTGTGCGCCGTTCAGCATATTGCCCCAGCTCGGCAAGGGTGGCTGGATGCCGTAGCCAAGGAAGCTGATGTAAGCTTCCATCAGGATGGCGCGCGCCACCGTCAGGGTCGCCGCCACGATGATCGGTCCGATCGCGTTGGGCAGCAGTTCGCGGAACATGATCCATGCATTCGGCAGACCCAACATGCGGGCGGCCAGGACGAAATCCCGTTCCCGTAGCGAGCGCACTTCCGCTTCGACCAGACGCGCGATTTCCATCCAGCTGGTCACAGCGATGATAACGGTAATCATGAAGGGGCTTGGCTTGACGAAGGCGGCAAGTGCCAAGAGGAGGAAGATGCTCGGGAAAGCCAGGAAGGCATCGACGAAACGCATCAGAACCGTGCCGAGGCGTCCACCATAGTAGCCGGCCACGACGCCGATCACCGTTCCGATGACCGTTGACAGCACCATCGCAAAGAAGCCGACCAAGAGCGAGATGCGCCCGGCATTGAAGAGGCGGGCTGCAATATCCCGGCCGAGCGGATCGGTGCCAAAGATGTGGTAGCCGGTCAGTGGCGGCGCAAAGCGGGCGCGCAGATCGATGTACAACTCATCATAGGGTAAAAGATAAGGACCGAAGACGCAGGCAAGGATGAGAAGCGTGATCATGGCCACGCCGACCACGGCCAGCTTGTGGCGCGCAAAGCGACGAACCGTCCGGTTTTGCCAAAAACGAGGTGTCGGGGGGAAAGACGAGGATGGAAGCGTTGCAGCAGTCATGTGAAGATCCTTTCGACGTTGACACGTCTGATCGCGGAACCCTGCCTATCCGAGCCGGATACGCGGATCGACGAGCGCGACCAGAAGGTCTGCAAGCAAACTGCCGAGCAGCACGAGAATGGCCGAGAACATCAGAAGGCCCATCACCACCGGATAGTCGTGATAACCGAGGCTATCCAGAAACAGGCGCCCCATGCCCGGCCAGGTGAACACCGTCTCGGTGACCAGAGCCCCGCCCAGGATCGTTGGCAACTGCAGGCCAGCAAGCGTGATCATCGGCAAGAGCGCGTTTCCGACGACATGCTTCATCAGGACTCTGCGCGGGGTAAGCCCTTTGGCACGTGCGGTGCGAACGAAATCCTGATTGATAACGTCGAGCGTCGCCGTGCGCATGTAGCGGCTCCAGACGGCGATATTGACGAGAGCCAGCACGATGCTGGGCATGATCAGATGAATGGCGTAGTCGTAGAAGGACTGGTCGCCGATCGTGTACATGTTGCCGGCAGGCAGCCATTTGAGCTTCAGCGCAAAGACGTAGATCGCAACAAGCCCGAACCAGAAGGTCGGGATCGAAAGCGCGATCATGGCTCCGACCGTCGCCGAGTAATCGAATATCGAGTATCGCTTCGTCGCGCCCTTGATGCCGATCCAGGTGCCTATGAGGATGGAGACGACCGTGGACGAGATCATGAGGAGCAGTGTTGCGAACAGATGCCCGGAGATGATGTCGAGAACCGGCCGCTGGTCTCGATAGGACTTGCCCCAGTCACCCTGCAACAGCCTCCACGCCCATTCCAGATACTGAATGGGAAGGGGGCGATCGAGCCCCATCTGATGGGCGATGCGATCGAGGGCTTCGCGGGTCATGCCGGGCGTCAGCGCAAATTGTGACAAGGGGCCGCCGGGTGCGAGATTGAGGATGGCAAATCCGATGATGGAAACGAGCAGCAGCAGGACAAGGCTCTGCCAAAGTCGCTGAAGAAGATAGGACAGCATGGTCATACTCCACGTCCGCCGATGGACACGACAGACATCGGCAAGGAGGGATCGGGCAAGGAGGGACCGGCAGCGTACCAGCCCTGATCGGGCTGGCACTTACCGGCAATTCGGGCGAGCGCGAGCCCACCCGGGCAGGAATTACGCCCAACGCCAGGTCGCGACGTTCCATGTGTCGATACGGGTGTTGATGTTCGGCTGGACCTTCTCGATACCGTCCTTGTGACCCCGCACGGTGGCGTATTGGAACAGGGGCAGAAAGGGCAGCTCCTTGCGCATGACGTTCTGGATCTTCAGGTAGACCGCCTTGCGTTCTTCGGGCACGAAGAGGCTGCCGCCCTGTGCCAACAGGTCATCCACGTCCTTGTTGACAAACTGCCAGGTGTTCTGCCCGGCGCCGCCCTTGGCCGGGCTCGATGTCGAGCGGAAGAAGTCCGAAGTATCCGGATCTGGACCGGTCAGGAAGTCGAGACCGACGATGACCGTGTCGAACTGCGAGAGCATCCAGTAGTCGCCCCACATGACAGCCGGCGGCAGGTTGGAGATGGTCATCTCCACGCCGATGTCCTTGAAGGACTGCTGTATGTATTGCTGGACCTGTTCCCGGATATGGTTGCCCGCCGTCGTCGAGCAGGTGAAGGAGAGCTTGACGCCGTCCTTTGCACGGATACCGTCGGCGCCCTCAGCCCAGCCGGCATCGTCGAGAAGCGTCTTGGCTTTCTCGATGGAATATTCGTGTTTCGGCAGATCGGTATTGTAGTAGATGGACTGCTGCGGCACATAGCTCTCGGTTGGCGACGGCAAGCCGTAATACAATGCCTCGATGATCGATTGCTTGTCGATCGCGTGGTAGAGCGCCTCGCGAACGGCCGGCTCCTTGAACTGCGGCCGCTCCATGTTGAACGTAAAGGATTCGATCGTCGAGCCGGGCACGATGTTGATGACCTTGCCTTCGAGATCCTTGGCTTCGTCATAGTGGTCGGGCGTGATCCACTGCAGTCCCACGACGTCGATATCGCCTGTCTTGAACTGCGTATACAAGACGTTGAGGTCGGGCACGTACTTATAGATCAGCCGTTCGACATAGGGACCGTCGGCGAAATACGCGGCATTGGCTTCGAGCAGGATGTAGTCGCCGGCAATACGTTCCTTCCACTTGAAGGGACCCGTTCCGATCGGGGCATTGTTATAGGCAGCGGTGTTTCTGTCCGCTTCAGCCCCCAGGATGTGCTTGGGCGTGATGAAGGTCGATGCCAGGATGGACGGGTAAGGCGCAAACGGCTTTTCCATCTTCCAGGTAATTTCCGTCGGCGAGACGACCGTGAGGTCGCGGACGAATTCATGACCTGTCTTTCTCCACGAGCGGAAGTCGGGGTCGACCAGAAGTTCGAGGGTGAACTTGACGTCTTCGGCCGTGAACGGCTTGCCGTCGTGCCATTTGACATCGTCACGAAGTGTCACCTTCCAGGTCAGGCCGTCGGCGGAAATGCCGCCATTTTCGACGGACGGTACTTCGGCGGCGAGCGCAGCAACGAACTTGCCGTCGGCATCGACGTAGAAGAGAGGATCGAAGACGCTGAAATGAACGCCTTCATCGACTTCGATATGCGGCATGTGTGGATTGAAGACGGTCGGCTCCTGGGAGAAACCGACGGTCAGCTGACCCTTGATGGTCTTGGCCTGCTGCGCCATGGCGCTGGCGAAGCCGGGAAGGCCGGAGAAGACGACGCCGGAGGCGCTGAGCGCCATGAGCCCGAGAGCCTGGCGGCGGGTGGTCTTGATAAGCGGCTTGTTGTGGTCGGACATGTCAGTTCCCCTTGATCCGATAGTTGCACGCGATGATCGGTTCTTATCTCCGCCTCTACGGGCAGTTTTCCTCCCATCAGCAGTTTCCTGCTTCATGCATCGGAGCAGGCGGCGCTCGTTCGCCTGCCCTATCCGTCAAAAGCCGCTGACCAGCTCGATCTTGGAGCCGTCATGGAAGCGGCTGAACCGGAAGTCGTGACGATCGACGATTGGATTGCGTCCGGTAACGATGTCGGCCATCAGCTTGCCGGCGGCGGGGCCGATACCGAAGCCGTGACCGGAGAAGCCGGTTGCGACATGGAAACCCGGAATGGCATCGACGGCATCGATGACCGGCACGGCGTCCGGCGTGACGTCGATCATACCGCCCCAGCGCTGCGCGATTTCTGCCTTTTTGAAGACTGGAAACACCTCGGACAACCGCTTCAGCGCCTGGTCGGCCATGGCCTTGGAGGGAATGGGGTCGAGCACGCGGTTATGTTCGAACGGCGAAGCTTCATCGAGGGCCCAGCGGCGTGGAATACGGGCTTCATCGAAAAAGCGACCACCCAGGCGGAAACGCAACGAACGCCATTCATGGGAAAAGGCCGGCATGAATTTCATCGCGTAGCGAAACGAGGCCGGCACGATATCGACAATGTTCTGGAAACCATCGGCAATCGTATAGCCGCCGTCCTGGCGCTTGCGCAGCGCAAAGCCGCTGGCCCAGATCGCCTCTTCCGGTCCGCCTTCGAGCGGTTTGGTGCGCAGAACCGAGTTCAGGACCTTGAGCTGCGGGAGGTCGAGACCATTGTTGCCAAGGAACAGGCTGGACCATGCACCGCCGGCAAGAACAACCGACGTGCAGGCGATCTCGCCACGTTCCGTGACCACGCCCGACACGCGGCCACCGGATAGCTGCAAACCACGTACCGCGCATTCTGTGAGGATATGCGCGCCGCGGTCTCTCGCTGCTTCCGCAATGGCCGGCGCCGCCTTTTGGGGCTCTGCCCGGCAATCGCCGGCGGTGTAGAGCGCACCAGCGATCTTCATGGTGTTGTCGGGATACTTCGCCTTGAATTCCGCGGCACTCAGCATGCGGGACTCGATCTGGTACCCTTCGAGATTGCGGTTCCAGCGCTCATGATCGTCGAACTGTTTCTCGTCGGCGCAGGTAAAGACGATGCCTGCGCGCTTGAAGCCGGTTTCACGTCCTGTTCGACGATTGAGATCTGCCCAGAGGCGCAGCGATTCCGCCATCAGCGGCACTTCGCGCGGATCACGCCTGGAGATACGGACCCAGCCCCAGTTCCTGCTCGACTGCTCGTGTCCGATGCCGCCCTTTTCGCAAAGAGCGACCCTCAGACCGCTTTCGACGAGCTCGAGCGCAGTGGAGGT
Source organism: Ferranicluibacter rubi (assembly GCF_011603255.1). Classification (GTDB taxonomy): domain Bacteria; phylum Pseudomonadota; class Alphaproteobacteria; order Rhizobiales; family Rhizobiaceae; genus Ferranicluibacter; species Ferranicluibacter rubi. The sequence continues at coordinate 33,595 of NZ_JAANCM010000006.1, forward strand.
TCCGATAATTCCCCCACCGATCACGACGACATCGACCTCGCTGGGAAGGTCTGCATCGCCATGGACAGGAACGACATATGGACCGGGCATTTCAGAAGAACTCCTCGAGCTGGCAATTGACGGCGAATTCGGCGACGGACGCCTCGTTCGGAAGAGAGATAAGCATGGCGATGATGCGCGCGAGATCGCCGGGCTGGGTCAGTTGATCCGTCGGGCGATCGGTCAATGCTGCGGCCATATCGGTGGCGACGAACCCCGGGCAGACGGCGGTCGCGCGAATTCCTCTGTCGAAGCCCGCCTGGCGGATGGCGTGAGAAAGCGCGACGGCAGCAAATTTCGATAGCGAATAGCTGCCCGCCGCTGCCGACTTGACCCGCTTTCCGGACAGGGACGCAAGGATGATGACCCGTCCGTGGCCGCTCTCGCACAGCGCGCTCCAGGCCGCTTTGGCAAGCCGGCGCGGGGCCTTCACGTTGACCGACAGCATGGCCTCGATATCGTCTTCGTCGGCCTCGATCACCGTTTTCGGGATCATGATCCCGGCATTGGCAATGATGGCATCGATGCGACCGAAACGATGAAGGGCACTATCCACCCAACGGCTTTCCGCCTCCACGTCCTTGGCATCATAGTCTATCAGATGAACGCGCTCGTCGTGGCCGGCAGCCCATGCCGGACGTGCCGGCGTACGCATGGCCAGCGAGACAGCCCAGCCCTGCTGCAGCAATTCGGCTGCGACATAATCGCCGATGCCGCGGCTGGCACCGGAGATAAGGGCAACACGGTTTGTGGCGTTCGCGCTCATGTGGTCTCCACGATGCGACGATAGGCACGTCGGAGAATGTCCATCAGTTGCTGCTGTTCGTCGTCCGGTATGAAGCTGAAGAAGTCGCGAGACTGCTTGGGCACGAGCTCCCTTATCTTGACGGCCAGTGCTGCGCCCGCTTCGGTGATGTAGAGTTCCTGGGCGCGGCTGTCTTCCGAAGAGACCTCCCGCCGGATCAGGTCGTGCGCCACCATCTGTTCGATCAGGCGACCCATCGCGGAGCGATCACGCATCGTTAGATGGGCGATGACCGATGGACGAATTCCCGGATAGCTGTCGACCAACAGCAATGTCGTTATTTTTCCTGTCCCCTTGGCAACGTCCAGGCCCTCGAGACACGTGTCGAGATCTCGGGAGACAGCGATATTTATCGTTCGAATATAAAAGCTCAGCGTGCCTTCGAGGACGTCGAGATTGATGTCCTGCGGCGTGGTCGGCGGCTTTGACGGTTGTTTTGGCATCATATTTCCGTTGAAAGACAAGGGTTCACGGCAGCACGGCGCTTGGGGCGCTGCCGTTCGAGTCTCCCCCCATGTCCTGTTACACTTTCGTGAACTTATGAAAGTTCATTTAGTGGACTTTTGCAACTGGTTTCCTGCCAAAAATTACGAATTATCTAACAAAAACAATTACATAATTTTCGCAACACAGTGCACCCTGACCTCCACCGAGATCAGGGTGATGCAGGATGTCTCTTCCGTAGCGGCGTATCGTTTCCCGCAAGGCCAGCGCGTTGAGGACCCGTCGTCAGCCTATCGCCGCCGCTCGGGCTTCCCACTCGGCACCGGGGATCGCGGCGACAAGCGCTCGCGTGTAGTCATGTGCGGGCGCGCGGAAGATCCTTGAAGGCGGCCCATGTTCCACGACGCTGCCTTTGTGCATGACCAGAACGTCGTCGCAGATCTGACTGGCCACCCGAAGGTCATGGGTGATGAAGATGATCGCCACCTTCATCTCCTTCTGAACCCGCGCCAGCAGTTCCAGGATCTGGGCCTGAATGGACACGTCGAGTGCTGACACCGCCTCGTCGGCGACCAGGACCACCGGGTCGAACATCAAGGCCCGAGCGATGCCGATGCGTTGTCGCTGTCCGCCGGAAAACTCATGCGGAAAACGCTCGTATGCCTGCTCGTCCAAGCCGACAAGCTTCAGCAGACCCATGGCTTTTACCCTCGCTTCATGAACCGTCATGCCATGGGCGACAGGCCCGACCGTCAGGATCCTGCCGATCGTATGACGCGGGTTCAGAGAGGCGAACGGATCCTGGAAGATCATCTGGATATAGGGCCGCAGCCTCCGGAAGCTTTCTTCCGGCATCTGAGCGATGTCGCGGCCGTCGAAGCGGATAACGCCGCCGTCAGGCTCCAGAAGCTTGAGAAGAACGCGTCCGAGCGATGACTTTCCCGAACCGCTTTCCCCGACGACGCCAAGGGTTTGGCCTTTGCGTAAGATAAAGCTGACGCCGTTCACCGCCTTGACGACACGCGCTTTGCTGAAGACGGAACCGCCGCTGCGGTACTCCTTCTCCAGATTTTCGACCTGAAGAACGATCGGCGTTTCCTCGGGTGTGATCTGATCGTCGCTCCGCATGCGTGGAACGGCCGCGACCAAGCGCTGGGTGTAGGGATGACGGGGGCTGACCAGCACGTCTTCGGCCCTACCCTGCTCGACAAGATGCCCCTTTTCCATCACCACGACACGATCGGCGATCTCGGCCACGACCCCGAAATCGTGCGTGATGAACATGACGCTCATGTTCTTGCGTTGCTGGATCTTGCGGATGAGGTCGAGGATCTGCGCCTGGGTCGTGACATCGAGCGCAGTCGTCGGCTCGTCGGCAATCAGCACATCTGGATCGAGCGCAAGTGCCATGGCGATCATCACGCGCTGGCGCTGGCCGCCCGAGAGGCGGAATGGATATTGCAGGTGCATGAGGGCCGGATCGGGTAGCCCCACCTCTTCCAGCAGTTCGAGAACCTTCGCCTTCCGGCTTTTGGTTGTGCCGACATTGTGGGCCTTCATGACCTCGGCAATCTGATCGCCGACGGTCATCAGGGGATTCAAGGCAGACAGCGGATCCTGGAAAATGATGGAGACGGCCTGGCCGCGGAGTGGTCTGATTTTCGCCTCGCTGGTCGCGAGAATATCCATGCCCTTGAAATGGATCTCACCCCCGCTGACGCGGATAGATGGTGGGAGTAGCCCCATGATCGTGTTGGCGGTGACAGACTTTCCGGAACCGGACTCACCAATGATGCAGAGGATTTCGCCGGATCGAAGATCGAACGATATATTGCTGACGGCGTGGGCTCGCTCCATTCCGACGGGAAGATCCACCGTCAGATTGCGAACGGACAGCACCACGTCGGACGACGCGGGTTTTTGCGACATAAGTTCCCCTTAATTTTGTAACTTTGTCCGCTGTGGCCGGCATGTATGCATGCCTGACGACAAGATAGTGGATGATGTCCACTATCTTGTCCAGCGCCTTATGACCGCCAGTTGCGTCTTCTGGATAGGTCCCGCCCGTACAAGCAGCCTCGCTCCCACGTGGCACGAAATATGCGTCTCGATGGCATGTCCCTCCAATGAAAGCGACATGCCATGACGACACAGGCAAGTGGATCGCTCGATGTCCGGCTGATGCGGACTTTGCTGCTGCTCCTGACGGAATGCAGCGTTTCCAGGACGGCGGAGCTTTTGGGGCAGGCGCAACCGACCGTCAGCCTTACCTTGCGCAAACTGCGCGAGCTTCTCGATGACCCTCTTCTCGTGCGCTCGGGCAGCACGCTGGTGCCGACGGAGCGCGGACTTGCGATGCGGGAGACCATCCGTGATATTCTGGGGACGATCGATGCGCAGCTCGCGCCGCACCCCACCTTCGATCCCGCAACGTCGAAGCGGACCTTCCGTATCGTTGCTGCCAACTGCCTCGGCACCGTCTTTTTGCCGCCGCTCGTGGGACGCATCGCCCGCGTCGCTCCTTCGGTCAATATCGATGTCTGCCCGCTGCCGAGCTATGAGGATTTCCTTGCACAGCTGGCCGACGGCACCATCGATGCCGTGATCGGGAACTGGCCTCATCCGCCTGAACACCTGAGAATGTCGACGCTTCTGACGACCGACATCGTCTGCGTCGTGCGGTCGAGCCACCCTTTCGCCGGCCGGCGCGACCGCATCGGGATGGAGGAATTTCTTCGGGAAAACCATCTTTCGCCGACCTCCGACAAGCGCGCGCATCTCAGCCCCATCGACGGGCGGCTGATCGAGCTGGGACTGAAGCGGCGGATCGGCGTGACCGTGCCCGAATATGCCATCGCGCCCTATGTCGTCGCCCAGTCCGACCTCGTGTTCACCACGGGCCGGCATTTTGCCGAGCAGATCGCCCAGGCTTTCCCCTTTGCGGTGCTGGATGCGCCGACAGAGCTCGGGCAGATGACGTTCTACATGCTCTGGCACGATTGCAAGCACCATTCGCCGGACCACGCCTGGCTCCGCCAGATGATCAAGTCAGTGGCAGCCGACGTTCGCGCGCTGGATCGCGCGGCAACGACGGAGACATGCCTCGTCCCCCTCTGATGCCCTCTTCGCAAAGCCGCAATAGTGTCTATTGCGATCTGGTTATAGGCGTTCGTGCTCAAAAAACGCACACTTGCTGCAGTGCAAAAGAAACCGGCAAGAGGTGAGACGATGCAGCAGGGACTGACACGACGGGAAATACTGGCGGGCTTTGCTGCGGGAACGGCCGCCGGCATTCTGGGTTCGACGAGTGCTGCGCACGCCGCCGTTTCCGAACTCGTCTGGGCGACGTGGGAATCCAACGGTCATCCGGAATATGTCACCGCTTTCGAGAAGGAGACCGGCACCCGGATCAAGCTCTCCTTCCTCTCCAGCGAGGATGCGCAGTTCGCAGCCCTGAAGACGGGCTCGGCGGCGGACTGGGACATGATCAACCCGTCGCTCAACGGCAGCTGGCGCTATATCAAGGCCGGCCTCCTCAAGGAGATCGATCTTTCCAAGCTTCCCAATGCCGCCCGCATGTACGATGTCCTCAAGACGACGCCCAAGGTGCTGGACGACAGCGGCAAGCTCTTCGCCGTCCCCTATCTCTGGGGCCTCAATCCCCTCGTTTACCGCACCGACAAGTTCGACAACGAGCCGGACTACACGACACTGTTCGACCCGAAATATTCCGGCCAGCTCGCCATGCGCGACTATGCGCTGGAATCCATTGCGATCGCCGGGCTGGTGGCCGGCGTGCCGCGCGACAAGGTGTTCTTGATGGATGCAAAGGAACTGGCGGAAGCCAAGAAGCTTCTCATCGCGCAAAAGCCGCTGCTGCGGACCTACTGGCAGACGATCGGCGACCTTACCAACCTCTTTGCGACCGGCGAGGTGTCCTGCGCCTTCTCCTGGCGCGTGCCCTATGACGAGCTGAAGGGAAAGCTTCCCATGGGAATGGCCAAGCCAAAAGCGGGCATCATGGGGTGGTGCGACTGCTTCGGGATGCCCGCCTCGCTTTCGCCCGAAAAGACCGAACTGGCTTTGAAATTCGCCGACTACCTGCTCGGCGCGCAATACGCGACCGAAATCGCCCGGATCGGCAATTACGCGACGACCTCCTCGATCATCCGCGACGATCTGACGAAGGAGCAGCAGGCCGCGATCTTCGTGGATGACATGGAGGTGATGAAGTCCTTCATGTGGCCGGTCGCGCCCGATAACTACTCGGACTGGCTGAAGATCTGGAACGAGGTCAAGGCAAGCTGACCATGCCGGAGCATACGCCCGTCAAGCCCGAAGCGGGCCTGATCCTGTCGGCCCGCGGCCTTGTCAAATCCTACGGCAAGGGCCGTGCCGTCGATGGGGTCGATCTCGACATTCCGGAGCGGGCCTTCACCACGCTGCTCGGGCCGTCGGGATGCGGCAAGACGACCATCCTGCGGATGATCGCCGGATTCGAGACACCGGACGCGGGATCGCTCGTCCTCGACGGACGCCCGCTCAAGGGCGTGCCGCCGGAGCGCCGACCCGTCAACACCGTCTTCCAGAGCTATGCCCTGTTCCCGCACCTGACGGTGTTTCAGAACGTCGCATTCTCGCTCACCTTGCGGCGCGGGTCGGGCGATCCGTCCTCGCGCGTGAAGCGCGCGCTCGATGCCGTTCACATGGGAGATTTCGGCGCACGATATCCTCACCAGCTGTCCGGCGGGCAACAGCAACGCGTGGCCGTGGCCCGCGCCATCATCGGGGAGCCGCACATGCTCCTCCTCGACGAACCGTTGTCCGCCCTCGACCGGAAGATGCGCGGCCATCTTCAGATCGAGCTGAAGGATCTGCAACGCAGGCTCGGCATCGCCTTCGTCTATGTCACGCACGACCAGGACGAGGCCTTCGCCCTGTCCGATATCGTCGTGGTCATGAACAAGGGCCGCATCGTCCAGAAGGCCGATCCGCTGACGCTGTACGCACGGCCGGCGAGCGCCTTCGTCGCCGACTTCATCGGCTCGGCAAGCCTCGTCTCCGGAAAGATCCTCACAACGAGCCGGGATGAAATGCAGGCGAATGCGACGCTCGAAACGCCGCTCGGCATCGTGCAGGCGCCGGCAGTCGAGGGGCTGGAAAGCGGGGCAGACGCGATGCTCGTCATTCGCCCGGAACACCTGCAGGTGTCCACCGCCCCCTCGGCCCTGCGGGCCCGGGTGCAGCACGTGGTGTTCCGGGGCGACCGGTTCCTGATCGAAGCGGAAAGCCATGGCTGCCTGCTGCGCGTCATGAGCGACACGGCCCTTGATCCCGGCACCGACATCGGGCTCGAACACGATAGAGCCCGCGCCTTCATCACGCACGCGGAGGGATGAGCATGCCGTTTTCCCGCGTCCATCTCGCTTTCCCCGTGGCGCTTGCCCTCGTGCTCGGCTGCGTCCTGCCGCTCGGTCTGCTTCTCGTCTTCAGCGTTTTCACGGTGGACATGGACGCCTTCGAGATGGTGCCCGACCTCTCCGGCCACAGCTGGGGGCAGATCCTGTCCAATCCGGTCTTCGCCTTCCTGATCGGCAAGGCGGTCGTGTCCGGCCTCGTCACGGCTGGGCTCGCAGCCCTTGTCGGCTATCCCCTGGCGCTGGCCATGGCCCGCCTGCCGGTCGTCTGGAAAGGCGTCGCCAACATCGTCCTTCTCACGCCCCTCTACACCGGCGAGATCGTGCGCATCTACGCCTGGCGGATCGTGCTCGGCTCCGAAGGTCTCGTGAATGCCGTTCTCAAGGGTTTTGACTTGATCGACGCGCCGCTGAAGTTCCTGCTGTTCTCGCCGTTCACCACGCATCTGGTTCTGCTCTACAACAACCTGCCCTTCATGGTTCTGGCGATCTGGATCTCGGTGGAGCTGGTGGATCATAGGCTGATCGAGGCGGCACGCGATCTTGGCGCCCGTCCGGTCGAGGCCTTTACCAAGGTGATCCTTCCGCTGACGACGCCGGGGCTTGCCGTCGGGCTCTTCGCCGTCTTCGCTCTTGCCGCCGGCGACATGCTGACGCCGAGCCTGCTTGGCGGCACCTCCGGCGCAACCCCCATGGCGATGATCGACAATCTGTTCGGCACGGCCTTCGACTGGCCGCTCGCCTCGGCTCTCGCGCTCAGCCTTCTCATCGTGCTCTTCGGCTGCGCCAGCCTGATGGCGGGTCTGCTCCTGCGCATGCGGGGTGCGCGGGCCGTCTTTGCGGGGCGCCTGCCATGAGCCGAACCGTCTCCCTCGTGCTCGCGCTTGGCGTCGGCTTCTTCTACCTGCCGATCGTCGTGCTCGCGATCTTCTCGTTCAACGCGTCGAGCCTCATGGCCTTTCCCTTGAGCGGCTTCACGCTCTCCTGGTACGCAGACCTCTTCGGCAACCGGGCCTTTCTCGAAGGGTTCCTGACCAGCTTCCTCATCGCGCAGCCCGTCGGCATCCTTGGCGCGTTCATCGGGCTAATGGCAGCGCTTGCCGTGACGGCACCGGGCCTGCGGTTTCGCGCGGTCTTCGTCGTCCTCGTCATCCTTCCCTTTCTGGTGCCGAAGACGGTGCTCTCCATCGCGCAGGCGATGCTGATGAACTGGGTAGGGCTCGGGCGGGGCGCGACCGCGCTGATTGCGGCGCAGACGCTGGTTGCCGTCCCTTTCGCCACCACGATCATCGCCGCGGTCCTCATCCGGCTCGATCCGCGGCTGGAGGAGGCGGCGCGCGATCTCGGCGCCACGCCATGGCAGAGCTTCCGCCGCGTGCTCCTGCCGCAGTTGAGCGGCGCGCTCGGGGCCGCCTATTCCATCAGCGTTATCCTCTCGCTCGCCGACCTCACGATCTCGATGTTTCTGGCGGGCCGAACGCAGCCGCTGTCTCTGGTGGTCGCGTCGGAATTTCGGCGGGAACTGAAGCCCGACCTCAACGCCATGCAGGTCTCCGTCCTCGTATTGACAGCCGTCATCGTCGCCCTGACCGAACTGAACCGCCGCCGCCTGCGCCGCCGTGCCTCTCCCATGCGAGACCCCGAATGATCATCTCCCCCATCACCGCCACACCTGCAACCCTCGACGACCTGGAACAGGCCGCGCGCGCGGATCTCGCCGCCCTCGGATATCCGGCGCCCGGCTGGCTCGCGCCCCTCGACGGTCACGCGGCAGGCGCCATTGCCGATGTCATCATCGTCGGTGGCGGCCAGTCGGGGGTGACCCTGGCAGCCGGACTGAAGTGGGAGGGCCTTGCCGACGTGCGCGTCCTCGACAGCGCGCCCGCCGGCTCGGAAGGGCCGTGGCTGACCTTCGCCCGCATGGAGGAGCTGCGCACACCGAAAACGCAGGTGGGCAACGAATTCAACGTGCCCAACCTCTCGGTGCGCCGCTGGTTCGAAACGCGGTACGGCGTCGCCGCCTGGGCGGACCTGCCGCGCATTCCGCGAACCGACTGGAAGGCCTATCTCGACTGGTATGCCGGCGTCTTCGACATCACGATCACCAGCGAAACGCAGGTCCTCGACGTCGCGGCGGACGGCGACGTGATAGCGGTGACCAGCCTCTGCCGGGGAACCGTCACCCGGACGCTGGCGCGTGCCGTCGTACTGGCGACCGGTTTCGACGGTGCCGGCGCCTGGCGGGTTCCGGCCTTCGTCTCCGACAGTCTGGACAAGAGCCGCTACGATCACACCAACGGGCCGGTGGATTTTGACCGTCTAAGAGGCAAGCGCGTCGGTGTGCTCGGCCACGGCGCCTCCGCCTTCGACAATGCCATCAAGGCGCTTTCGGCCGGTGCTGCTTCCGTCGATCTGTGCTTTCGCCGTCCGCGGCTGCCGCGCACCAATCCGCACCGCGCCATCGAGACGCCGGGGATGATGACGCATTATCCCGACCTCTCCGACACGACCCGCTGGCAGATCGCCCGGTTCTTCCGAAAGAACGACCAGCCGCCACCGGTGCGCAGCTTCGAGACGGCGATGGCCCTGCCCGGCTTCCGCCTTCGTCCGGCAACGCCCTGGCTCGACGTTCGGGAAACGCAGGGTGCCATCCACGTGACCACGCCGGGTGGCGTGCTCGAATTCGATCACCTGCTGCTGGCGACCGGCATGGCGGTCGATCTGCCGGCGCGCGCCGAACTGAAGAGCCTGTCCGCCCGCATCGCACTCTGGGGCGAACGCTACACGCCACCGGACGACGAGGCGGACGAGCGCCTGGCACGCCTGCCCTATCTCGATGCCTTCTACGGCTTCCTGCCGAAGCACGAAGAGGACGCCTGGGTCGGCCGCGTCTTTGCCTTCAACAGCGCGAGCTTCGTCAGCCAGGGTCCGCATTCCACCTCGATCAGCGGGCATCGCCACGCCGTTCCCCGGCTGGTGCGCGGCGTGCTGCGTCGCCTGCTTCTCGATCAGGAACAGGCGATCCTGCCGGCGCTCGAGCGCTATGCCTCGGTCGATCTTCCGGTGGCAGACGACTTCGAGGCGCGTCTGGCGACCCTTGAAACGGAGGCGGTGCGATGACCCGTTCGTTTCTCTGGCAGGACCTGACGACGGCGGAGTTCGCCACGCGCGATTTTGCAAACACCGTGGCGATCCTGCCGATCGCGGCGATCGAGCAGCATGGGCCGCATCTTCCCGTTCATGTCGATGCCGCCATCAATGCGGCGATCCTCGACCGCTTCGCAGCCCTTCTAAATGACGACGCCGACGTGCTGATCCTCCCGGCCATGACCGTCGGCAAATCGGACGAGCACATCGCCTTTCCCGGAACGCTCGCTATTTCCGGTGAAACGCTGCGTCGGGTCTGGCTGGATCTGGCGACGAGCGTGCACCGCGCCGGCGTTCGCCGGATCCTGTTCTTCAATTCGCACGGTGGCCAGATCGCGCTGATGGATATCGCCTGCAGGGACATCCGCCGCGACCTCGGCATGCTGGCGGTCGGATGCTCCTGGTTCCGGATCACTGCCATCGACGACCTGTTCTTGTCCGCCGAAATCGCCCACGGCATCCACGGCGGCGATATCGAGACCAGCATGATGCTGGCGATTGCGCCCGAGCGGGTCGCGATGGACCTGAGCGAAGACTTCGTGCCACTGACGGTGGAAATCGAGCGCTCCGGCAGCCCGCTGACGGCCGAGGGCGCGGTCGGCTTCGGCTGGCAGGCGCAGGACCTGCATACGGCCGGCGTCTGCGGCAATGCGGCCAATGCCACGGCGGCAAAGGGCGAGACCGTGCTGCGCCGCGCGGCAGAGGCCCTTGTCGGGCTCGTATCGGCGACCGCGGCGTTCGACCTCGCGCGCCTGACACCCGACACACGTTTTTCGCAAAAGACCTGAGCGATGCCGCCGGTCTTCACCGATAGGCCCACCGAGGCACCGATACCGGAGACAGAACGATGACCCTGCAGGAAACCGCCGGGAACGAGATCGCCGCCCTGATGGCGGAGATGCCGCATTGGGGCTCGGAGTTCGACCGTACCTTCGCCAACCACGCACCCATGGTGCTGGTTGCGCTTGCCCGCATCGGCGGAAAACCGCATCAGTTGCGCCGGTTCTTCTCCTACTATCGCGACACGAAGAAGCTCCTGCCCTTTGCGCAGGCGCGATCGCATCTCACCGTGGGAACATGGACATCCCGTCTCGGCGAGCGGCAGAGCGAGCCGGAACTGCGTCTGTTCTTCTTAGGCGAAGTCTCGCGTCTCGGGATCGATGGCGCTTTGCGGCACTATCTCCCGCGGCTTGCCCCCGGCATCGCGGCAAGCGCTTTCCACGCGCTGATGCGCACGGCCTATGGCGTTTTGGAACAGGACCCCGATGCCGTCGCCATCGCGCTCGGCTACTGGGCCGCCACATACCTACCGCTTCCCGCGGCGACCGGGGAGAGACCCCGAACCGACGACCCGGCGGAGGTTCTGGCACTCACGGCGGAGATTGCGCCGCTACACGGTCTGCCGCTGCACGATCTCCTCTGGCAGAACATGCGCGACGCTGCCGCCGTGCCCGCCTTCAGGCCGGTGGTCGACTGGCTGGAGATCGGGCCGGACACGATGCGGCGCATGGCCGCCACAGCGTTGGCACTCTTTGCCGGAACCCAGCATTTCGCAGCGTTGCACGCCCTCACCGGGCTGCACTGGATCCGCCTCGTTTCCCCACATTGCGATGCGGCAACGACGGACACGATGCTGCGCGTCTTCTGGCAGGGCATCGCCGCGCTGATGGGTGAACTGGGCTTCCCCGTTCTGCCGGATGCGACGGCTGTCGACCGCTGGCGCCACCTGCCGGCCCCCGGTTGGGCCGACATCCACGCCGCTGCCGCCGAGAGCTATGACGAACACGATATCAGCCTTGCCTTTTCCGCTTTCGAAGAGATGGCTGCCTATGGCGATCCGCTCTACAGGGTGGTGGCCGCCCGGCGCCTCGGGATGATCGGAGACTATCGATGACCATTCCCGCGAGATCGCCTGTTTCCGACTGCATCATCGAGGCCGGCACCGTGCTGACCGGGCTCGATGCGGACGGCGGAATGCAGATGCGCCACGATGTCGGCATTCGCGTCGATCGCGGCGTGATTGCCCAGATTGGGCCGCTGGAGGCCGTCGGCTACGGCCAGGACCACCTGCCGCGCTACGGCTCCCGCGACATGATCGCCATGCCGGGCCTCGTCAACGCCCATCACCATTTCGGCGTGACGCCGCTGATGCAGGGCATTCCGTTCGCGCCGCTCGAACTCTGGCTGCCGCAATTTCGCGCCATGCGGCCTGTCGATACCCGGCTCGATACGCTTTATTCGGCCATCGAGATGCTGGAAAGCGGCACGACGACCGTGCAGCACATCAACAGCGGCCTTTCCGGCACGCCGGACGGCTGGATGGCAACGGCCGACGCCACGCTGTCCGCCTATGGCGAAATCGGCATGCGGGCCGGTTTCTGCTTCATGATCCGCGACCGCAATATTCTTGGCTATGACGACGATGCCGAGGTGCTGGCCGGGCTTCCCACAGATGTCCGCGACTGGATCGCCCCGAAGCTCGCTGCTGCCGCCATCCCCATTTCCGAGCTCATGGCATTCTACCAAGACCTGCGCGACCGCTGGCTGCCCGCCAACGGCGACCATGTCCGCCTCAACCTGGCACCCGCCAACCTGCACTGGTGCAGCGATCCCTGCCTGCAGGCCATCATGGACACCGCACGCGCGACCGGCGGCAGCGTGCACATGCACCTCTTGGAAACCGAACGTCAGCGGGACTTTGCGTATAAGCGATACGGCCACAGCGCGGTGGAGCACCTCAAGGCGATCGAATGCCTCGGGCCGGAACTGACGCTTGGCCATGGCAACTGGATGAGCCGTGGAGATCTCGACCTGATCGCGGACTGCGGCTGCACCCTGTGCCATAATGCCTCGTCGGGATTGCGGCTCGGCAGCGGCATCGCCCCTGTCAACGAGATGCGCCGCCGCGGCATTCCCGTTTCGCTCGGCATCGACCAGTCGAACATCGCGGATGATCGCGACATGACGCTGGAAATGAAATTGGTCTGGGCACTGCACTGCGAGACCGGTCTCTTCAACGAACGACCGGATGCCGCCGCCGTGCTGCAGATGGCGACCGAGCACGGCGCCCGGTCCGTCGGCTTCGGCGGCTTCACCGGCCGGCTCGTGCCCGGCCAGCAGGCCGATATCGTGCTGATGGATCGCCGCAAGATCGCCCGGCCCGCAATACATCCCCGCACGCCGATCGTCGAAGCGCTCCTCCATCGCGGCGGCCGCCATGCCATCCATCAGGTCTTCGTCGGCGGCCGCCTCGTCGTCGATGGCGGCAAGGTCGTCACGATCGATTGCGACGCCGTCCTTACCGAGATCGCCGCCATCCTCGAACGCCAGGACACCCCGGCGGAAGCAACCGCCCGCACCGCCGTGGAGACGATGATGCCTCATCTGGAAGCCCGGCTGCGGGCCTCCAGCCTGGGCAAGGGGCAAAAATCCTATCGCTATAATGCGATGGCGGATGGGACATGATGTGCTTTGGGAATCCGGCGCGGTTCGACAATCCGTTCCGAGATGCCGCGTTCTACGACATGCCCTGTTCCGACGGGTACACCAGGACAATCTGACGCCTGACCTCATCCAGCGTCTCCATGATGGCAATGGTTTCCTCAGGTTTCATCACCTTGGAGGCTGAACCGGACCGGACAAGCCGTTCCATCTCGAATGCCTGGAACTGCATTCCACGCCCGGTGACCGTTTCTGCGAACTCTTCCAGAATGGCACCTTCCTGGTCGATGACGCGAAAGGAGGTCGGCGAATACCAGACGGATGCAATCTCGATGCGGGCCTTCGAGCCGTAGATGACGGCGGTGTTGGGCCCGGCGCAGTCCAGAGCGGACGTTGTCACCGAGATCGCGGCGTTAGCATGTTGCATGACCGTCGCCACCTCCGCGTCGACGCCTGTGTCTTTGAACCGCGCCGTCGCTTTGACCTCCGTCGGAAGACCCAGAATGTCGAATGCAAAAGAGATCGGGTAGATTCCGAGGTCGAGCAGAGCACCACCTCCGAGGTCCAGCGCGTTCAGGCGATGGTGCGGATCGGTCGGCAGCGACTGCTTGTGCTCGGCCGTCACGGAGCGAAGCGTTCCCAGCGTCCCCGCATCGATGACCTCGTGAATCCGTCGCATGTGCGGCAGAAACCGCGTCCACATCGCCTCCAGGACGACGCGGTTTTTCGATGCGGCGCGCTCGACGATCTGCCGGGCTTCCGGAGCATTCAACGTGAACGGCTTCTCGATCAGGATGTGCTTACCGGCATCGAGTGCCAGCAGGGCTGCAGCGACGTGCTGAGGATGGGGCGTAGCGACATAGATGATATCGACGTCAGGGTCGGCAACCAGATCTTCGTAGCTCCCGTGAGCTTTGAATATACCGAAGCGTTGAGCGAAAGCGGCCGCCTTTTCCGGGCTCCGCGAACCCACTGCGGCAACCGTGAGCCCTGCATCGATCAAGTCCTGCGTGAACAGTTCAGCAATCCATCCCGTTGCCAGAATGCCCCACCCCAGTGCCTTTTCCATCTCATCCTCCATGACAACGTCCATTCCGACCTTTGGAGCACAAGTGGGCGCTCCTCGCCATGGTCGGGAAGCGTTATTCTATATTGCTCGCTTCTGAGCGCATGATGTCCTTTCCGTCTGGTTCGAAACGGCCGTCAGCCCTTCACGGCGCCCGCCATCATCGAGCCTGAGATTTGGCGGTACATGACGAGACCGAGGAGAACCGGTGGCAAGGCGCCGAGGACCATGACGGCGGAGGCTGTTCCCCACTGGACGCCGCCACCGCTGGCGGCGAAGAAGAACGAGGCGCCGACGGTTGCGGGGACGGCGCGGCTGGTGGTCAGCATCAACCCGAAGAGAAACTCGTTCCAGGCCGTGATGAAACCGAAAATGAAGGTCGTCACCAGCGCCGGGCGGACGACGGGACGAATGATCCGCGTCATGATCTGCCAGGAACTGGCACCGTCCATCCTTGCCGCCTCGTCAAGCTCGAGCGGAACGTCGGAAATCGCATCGACGAGGATCACGAGGGCCAGCGGTATGTTGACGATGGTTAGGATCAGCCCGAGGCCGAGCTGGGTGTCGAGCAGTCCGAGCCACTGATACATCATGTAGAGCGGGATCGCGAAAATGATCAGCGGCACGGCGCGCAGGTTGATGACGATCGGCAGGAGCGTCCGCCGTCCGACATCGCTCTTGGCAATGGCATAGGCGGCAGGAAACGCGAGCAGGATCGCAAGGCCCGTCCCGATTAGCGCGGCGACGGTGCTGTTCCACAGATAGGCGTAGATGTTGAAACGGTCCGTCTGCGTGAGGATCCGCAGATAGTTCTCGATCGTCGGCTGGCCGATCCAGAGACCGGGATTGACGGACAGCTCGCGCGCACTTTTGAACGACGTGACGAGTGTGACGATGATGGGGAAGTTCATCGCGAGAACGGCGATGACAAAGACGATCCAGCGCAAGGTTTTCATCATGGTCTAGCTCCTGCGCCGCCGGCCTGCCAGCCAGTTCAGCATGTAGAGGACGGCAAGCGAGGCCAGAAACAGCACCACGGATGCAGCCACGGCCTTGCCGATCGCCCCTTGCTTGAAGAAGGCCTGATAGATGTAGATCGAAAGCGACATTGTGGAGCCACCGGCGCCGCTGCCGGTCAGGGCGTAGACATTGTCGAACACGCGAAAGCCGTCGATGAACCGGATGAAGAAGGCGATGATGAGCGTCGGCAGCATCAGCGGCAGTTCGATAAGCCAGAGCACTTTCCAGCCCGAAGCGCCGTCGAGGGCGGCGGCCTCGCGGATATCGTTGGGTACGGCGACATAGGCCATGTAGAACAGCAGGAAGGCGAACGGCGTCCATTGCAGGATTTCCACGACACTCAGCGTCCAGAAGGCGTTGTTAATGTCGAGAAAGGCCGGACTGTCGCCGAACCATTCGAAGAGATAGTAGGGCACCGGCCCTGCGAACTCGTGCAGCACCAGCCGGTACATCAGGCCGACCATCGCCGGCGCCACCATCAATGGCAACATCAACGGCGCCATCAGCACGGGACGCTTCGTCAGAAGCGGGGCGAGGAACACCGCCAGGAACAGGCCAAGCAGGCATTCTGCAATGGCCGTCAGCAGGCCGAAGCGGAGAGAGAAGGACGTTGCCCGCCAGAAATCCCTGTCTGCAAGCACGGCAAGATAGTTGCCAAAGCCGCTGATCGTCGGCGCGCGCAGCGTCTCGAACGTCACGGTCGAGACGGAATAGACCAGGTTGATGATGGCGGGAAAGCCGAGGAACAGCAGGAGAAAGCCGACCAGCGGCGTCAGAAAGCCAAGTCCCTCGGAGCGTCGTACAATGGTCATGTCGATCCACGGACGGTCCGGGCGTCGCGATGAATGCGCCGCCCGGGGAATGCCGTCACTTCTTGAGGAGGGTCTGCATTCCGGACTTGGTGTTTGCCAAGGCCTCGTCGAGGCTTTGCTGACCGGCCCAGTAGCCGGTGAATTCCTTTGCCTGAAGCTCGTAGATCGAAAGCGCGTTCGCCGACGTCGCGCCGTTCATGACGTAGCCGTATTTACTGGCGAATTCGCCCAGCTTGACGAGATCGGGGCGTGCCTCGGCAACCTTGGCGACCACCTCCGGCACGAGGGCGGGAGAACCGCCACTGCGGGCATAAGCGAGCGCCGCCTCCTCCGTCGCCAGCCATTTCAGGAACCGGGTGGCGCCCTCCTTGTTCTTGGCATTCTTGTTCAGGCCGAGACCGAGGCCGTGAATATGGTCGGCGCGGCCGTTCGGGCCTGCGGGCGGCGCGACGATGCCGGTAACCCCGGCCACGGCCGGCGAGGTTTCCGGGTTCGTCAGATCGGCCGCGGCAGCGTTCCATTGCAGGGCGGTTGCCGCCTGGCCCGAACTGAAGGCCGCATTGGTTTCGGGATATTCGTAGCTGAGCGAGTCCTTCGGCGATGCGCCAGCGTCGTAGAGCGTCTTGTAAAGTTCGAGCCCGGTCCGGTAGGCATCGCTGTCCACCGTCACGTTCCCGTCCTTGTCCGTCCAGTCGCCCCCATAGGCGCGCGGGAGGGATTGGAACACCATCATGTTGAACAGCAGGTTCTTCATCTGAAGCACCGTGCCGTAGCGCACCGGACTTTCGGAATTGACCTGCTTGGAGAAATAGAGAGAGGTCGCCGCCCAGTCGTCCCAGGTCCAGCTATCGGGGTCTTTCGGTTGCAGCGCCTTGCCGAGAAATTGCTGCGAGATTTCGGCATATTTCTTCTTGCCGGCCTCGTCCTGCATCAGGGCGTCCATCAGGTCCTTGCGGTAGTACATGAAGTGCAGCGACAGATCGGTCGGCACGCCATATTGCTTGCCCTCGAACTGCATCGTCTTCAGCACGGCATCGCCGAAGGTCTTTTCGGCCTCGCTGCCGAGATCGATCGGCTCCATGTAGGGCGCATAGCGCCCAATCGAGTAGGTGGCGACGAGGTTGATGTCGAAAGCGGTCGAGCCCGCCGCCATGTCGGCCTGCAGCTTGTCGTAGAAACCCTCGCGGTTGAAGAACAGCAGCTCTACCTTGTCGGCATCCGCAACGCCGGACGTGCCGTTATAGGTTTCGACCGCAGCGCGCAGGGCTGTTTCCTCCGATCCGCCCGGCCAACCGAGCACCGTCACCGTTGCGTTCGAGGTGGCGGGCAGCGAGACGCTCGCGAGAAGCATGGCAAGCGCCGATAGGCATGTCCTGTTCGATGTCATCTACGTTCCCTTTGTTATCGTTGATGGAAGTTACGGTCAGGTCTGTCTCTGGGTCATCTCCGCGGCAAGGCTTGCGACGCCGACGACGCCCGCCCGGCTGCCAAGCAGCGCTGGCACCAGCCGGGGCGTCACGCGGGCATCCATCCCGTCGAAGGTACGGCGCATGCGCTTGATGTAGCCATCGGCAAGCCCGATGCCGCCGCCGATCACGATCACGCCGGGGTCCAGCATCATCTGGATATCGCGGCAGAGCGTCGCGGCGCGGAATGCGGATTGCGCGACGATCTCCTTCGCCCAGGGTGCCCCCTCGCCTGCCCATGTGAAAATCTCTGCCGCCGTTGCCGCATGCCCGAGCCTGGCGGCCTCTGCGGCCATCCACCGGCCCGAGGTCAGGTCTTCCAGCGGCGATCTACCGGCGGAAGGGCCGCGGATGAGCCCGAAGTGGCCGGCGAGCCCGTCAAGCGGCCGGCCGTTGATCACGATGCCGCCGCCAATGCCGGTCGAGATCGTGAGAAACACCAGGTTGCCGTGCCTATCGCCCCTGCCGCGCGACGCCGAAGCTCCGGCGCCGAACCTGAACTCCCCCCAGGCCGCCGCCTGCGCATCGTTGACGGCAAGAACCGGCACGGCGAACAGGGCCGCCGCTCGGCTCAGCAGCGGATATCGATGAGGAATATTCAGCGTTGCCGCATTCAAGGCCGACCAGTGTCCATCCTCGATGAAGCCGGTGACCGCGATACCGACGCGCGTGTAACGTCCCGTCCAGGATCGTGTGGCCTCCGCGATGCCCGCCAGCCATGCATCGGGGCCGTCTTCTCTTCGGGTGGGGACCGTGATGTCCTCGACCACCTCGTCTCCGACGACCAGGGCCGCCATCGTTTTCGTGCCGCCGATGTCGATGGCAAGCACCGCATTCTCCTGATCGGTCCTGCTCCCATAGGCCGAAGTGACAGCATCTCGGAACCAGGCCGTGACATGCTCCGTCCGAGTGATGGCGGAACCAACGACGACGGCATAAGCCCCTGCCCGTGCCGCCGCTGCCGCCTGTTCGGTCGTGCGGATGCGCCCCTCGGCGATCACGAAGGGGGTCAGCCTGCGCATGGCCGCAATCAGGTCGAGATCGGGATCGACCGGCTCCGGGCCGCCGACATAGCCCGACAGTGTGGTGCCGACGAAATCGGCGCCGGCGGCCAGCGCCCGTCTTGCATCCTCGAGGCTCGAGCAGTCCGCCATCGTCAGCTTGCCCCGCGCCTTGACGGCCTGCACGAGCGCCTCCACGGAGGCAGGACGGGGACGGTCGGTGGCGTCGAAAGCGACGATGTCGGCACCTGCCGCCATCAGCGCCTCCGCATCTGCGACAAAGGGCGTGATGCGGACGGCGCTGTCGTCGAGGTCGCGCTTGACGATTCCGATGATCGGAACGGTGACCGCAGCCCGGACGGCCGCGACATAGGCCACGGACTCGATCCGCAAGGCCCGGGCGCCGGCATCGATGGCAGCTTTCGCAAAGCCGACCACAAAGTCGGCCGTGTCCGTCGGGCCATCGGGCACCGGCTGGCAGGAGACGATGAGGCTGTTCTTCAGGTCTTCGGCGAACACACGCGACACTCCGGTTCGGCATCACGATAATCGGAAAAGACCAGATGGCAACCAGCTATAAACTGGTATTATCTCTGCAGTTCGAACACGAAGTCGTAGACCTCGCCCTTGTAGCGGGTCTCGCAAAACTCGACGATCTGACCGTCGGCTAGGAAGCACCGGCGCTCCGTCATCAGCAGCGGCGCTCCCACCTCGCAGTGAAGGTGCACGGCATCCTGCGCGGATGCGCCGCGCGAGCGCATGCGTTGAACGGCGCGTTGTGGCAGGAAGCCGCGAGCTTCCAGCGTCTCGTACAGCGACGCGCCGACCATGTCGCCCGAGGGAATGAAGCGAACGGGAACCGTCGAGGTCTCCACCGCGATGGCGACGTCGTCAGCCGTCCTGATGCGCTTCATGCGCAGGATCTGGCTGTTGCCCGCAACGCCCAGCGCCATCATCTCGGCGGGTGACGGGCGGCCTATCTCCTTGGAAAGCCATATGCAACCGGGCACCAGTCCCCGCGCAACGATATCCTCCGAGAAGCTGGTCAAGGTGGAGAGAGATTTCTCGACGCGTGACCCGATCTCCGTCCGGAAGCCGTGCCGGCGATTGAGCAACCGTTCCTCCTCCAGAAGCGCGAGCGCCTTGCGGACCGTGACGCGGGAAAGCGACAGAGCGTCTGCGAGCGTTCGCTCGCCCGGCAGGACAGCGCCGGCCCTGACCGTATTCGAGCGGATGACGGTCTCGATCGCAGTCTTCAGCCGCTTGTAGAGCGGCTGTCCCTGAGGCGCAGCCTTCAGCTCCCTCCCGATCGATGCGAGCAGATCCTCCCCCATCCTGTTCCCTCACCTGTGAACGTGACCGATACCTGGCCTCAAGAAAATTTCTCGGATCTATACTGGTATTAGAATTGCGCGACAATACCGACACGATCATCCCCTCGGCGCGCAGATCAGGCCGTTGCCCAAGGAGTATCTGAGCCAAGTCTAACGGCTACGAGACACGGCCAAGAAAATTGGCACGGCATGGAAATTCGACGGAATGGGAAGGGCGCTTCCATCTGGAATCGGGCACAAGCCATCGCCTTCAGGAACATTCCTTAAGGCATCCGATATAGAAGATGAGCACCTTAGAAAGACGGGGTCGGTGAGGCTGCTTTGAAGTGCTCTCGCAGGGTCTCCGTTTCATAAGCATGACGGTAGAGGCCGCGTTTGCGCAGGATCGGAACGAGTTCGTCGACAATGACCGGCAGCCCATCGATCAGACGATCCGGCTGCAGGTTGAAGCCGTCGATGGCGCCTGCGTGAAACCAGTCCTCGATGTGATCGGCGAGTTGTTCCGGCGTCCCGACAAACCCGGCGTGGCCTGAACCGGTATAGCGTGTCTGCTTCAGGTATTCGCGCACAGTCGGGTTGGTCTTGCGGATTTGCGTGATGATGGATTCCCTGAAACCGATACTGCCGAGGAACGTCTGGCTGTCCTTGACGGGGCCAAGAACCTCTTCCGGAAACGGCTCGTCAAGCGCGAATGTCGATGCATCATAGCCGATCGCTTGCGACAACCAGGCGATCGAGTAGGACGGCGGGCCGGCATCGTGGATGTCATCGCTGCGGCGACGCGCTTCCTCTTCGCTGCTGCCCAGGCTCAGGAGCAGGCCGGGAAGGATCTTGATGTCATCGGGGGAGCGGCCGTTGCCGCGCGCGAAATTCTTCACCAGACGGTAGTGCTCTATCGCCTGCTGTTTCGTCAGCTCTGCGGCGAACACACCCTCGGCCACGCGTCCCGCCAGCGCGCGTCCTTGAGGCGAGCCGCCGGCCTGAAAGATGATCGGTTGCCCCTGTTTCGAGGGCGGCACCCGCAAACGCCCCTTGATATCGAAGAATTCGCCATGGAAATCGATATCCCGGCCCGTTGCCGCCGAACCCCACAAGGCCCGCACGACGTCCACGAATTCCCGTGCGCGATCGTAGCGGTCGTCGCGAAAGGGAATATCGGGCATGCCGAAATTCCGCGCCGCGTTCACGCCGCGGGTCGTCACAACGTTCCATGCCGCACGTCCACCCGTCTGGTGGTCCCATGAGAGCAGCCGTTCGGCGAGTTCGAACGGATCGTTGAACGTCGACGAGGCGGTTGAGACCAGACCGACGCGGGACGTCGCGGTGGCGACCTGTCCCCAGTTTACGGTCGGTTCAAGGCGGATCGGATTGGCGTCATAGGCCGGGTCGCCGAGGAGAGGGCCATCTGCCAGGAAGAGGGCATCGAGCGTACCGCGTTCCGCCGTCCTACCGATGTTCGCCCAGTAATCCGGGTCGATGAAAGCATCCTTTGCCAGAAGCGACGTCTTCCAGGCCGCGGGTAGATAGCCCAGCACGAGGACGTTGATCCCCAGGATGACATGGCCGGATCGCTTGTTCGTCATGAGGAGAGGCTCCGTTGCCGTCTATAGGGAGACATGGGGTTTCGGTGCCGGAAAAGCGGCGCGCAACGTCGGCGCCAATGGCGGTGGCTCCGTGAGGTCGAGCGCATTGCGCAAGGTTCCTCCAGGAGGAATGGAAGCGAAGCCATCGCCAAGCCATCGCTCGGCGACATCCAGCAGTTCGCCGACCGACTGCTCCAGGCTCGGGCGCAGGAGGATGCCCGCAAACCGTCCGGCAGGAGGTTCCGCGCCGAGCGCGACCACCGGCACCGATCCGGCATTGCCGAGCATGAGGTCGATCGGGCTGTCCGCATCTGCCGGGGGCAGGTCGGCGACGGTCGCTGCATGCCAGGCAATCACGGAGGCACCCGTTGCCGGCGCGGGTGCGTTCAAAGGGCCGGCGATGGAGAAGGTGCTGTTGAGATCGACATGCACGATGCGGTTCGACTCGACCAGAATGCCGGTTTCCCGGTTGCCGATGATCGAGTCGTAGGGCCATCCCTGCTCCAGCGCCCGCACCGCGAAGGCTGCATCAGAGGCGGTTTGGGCGTTCAGCGGCGCACCGCCGCCAAGCCCCGCACCACCCCAGGCGGGTCCCGCCGCCGGGCCTTCGGGGGCATAGGCATCTCGGACGCCGATCAGAAGGCCGCTTCGACCATGGGAAAGATGGGCGAGGGAAACGACACGGCGGGCGATATTGTAGGGATGGTCGCGCTGCGGTGCCGCCGCGATGAGGAAACGACCGTTTTTCGTTGCCCCCGCCAGGGTCGCGCCGGCGGCGCTGCTTGCAAGTGTGACCGATGCCGGCAAGCTTCCGTCGATACGGTCGATGCCCAGCACGCTGAACGCGACGGGCAATGCATCCCATCGCGACAACAAAGTGCGGCTTTCGGTCAGCTCCACCAGATGCGGTCCCGCAAGACCGAGGGCCAGATACGGTTTGGTCATCCGGGCTTCTCCTCAGTTGCCTTGCCCGCCGCGGCCGAGCCGGGCGATGCTGGACAGGGGCGACGTGTCGTTGACGAGGTAATCCCCCAGAATGCGCGCCTTGTAGGCAACCGGATTATGGGAGGCCAGCGTGCGTGCGTTGCGCCAATGGCGATCGAGCGCGGTTTCCTCGGAGGTCGCAGATGCGCCGAGTGCGCCAAAGACATGCGTGGCAGCGTGCAGAACACCCTCGACGATCACGAGTTGTGCTTGGGCGACAGCCACTTCGCCAGCCGTGGCGCGTTTGTCGCGCAGGTCCAGATCGCCCGCCGCATGGGCCGCGGCAATGAGGTCCAACGAGCTGGCGGCGCGTCGCAAAGCCGATTCCGTCGAGAAGACGCGTGCCGAGACTTCGCCGATGACCTGCAGCAGCTGCGGATCGAGCGCCGGCACCGGATTGAGACCCTGCGGATAATTGCGCCCCCGCGCCTTCAATGCCACGATCCCATCGCGCAGGATCGCACGGGTAATGCCCGTCAGAACCGCCAGCAGGGCCGTCTGGTAGAAATGCCCCTGATAGACGACACGCTCGCTGGCCGGAAAGACATCGCCTTCCTGCGCGATCGCATCCTGATAGGTGGCGCTGCCGCTGGCTGTGGTGCGCTGGCCGAACCCCGGCCAATCATCGGCGAGCACGACGCCCGGCTGGTGGCGGCTGACCAGAGCGGTGATCAGCGAGCCGTCCTCGCCCTTGCCGATGACATCGAGCCAATCGGCGTAGAGACTGCCGGTCGCATAGAATTTCGCGCCGGTGACCTTGTGGTGGTCGTCCTCGCGCGTCACCGTCGTGCTGATCGTGGCGTAGGTGCCGTTATTGGCTTCCGTCCAGCCGCCACCCACGAATTCGCGGTCACGGAAACGCTGGAACCAGCGCTCGTTGGCCGTTGAAGGCCTGGCATTCAGGCGATCTTCGATAAATGCAAGGTGATTGCGCCAGACATGCGCAACATTCGCATCCGCCTCGGCCAGCAGAGCGAGAAGATAATATGTCTGTTCCAGCGAAGCCCCCCATCCGCCGAACTCTTCCGGTACGCGGACGAGCGCGAAATTCGCGTCCTTGAGCCATTGTACCTGCTCGACCGGAAAGGTGCGGTTGCGCTCGCGCTCGACATTGCCCTCGGCAATGCGGTCGAAGATCGGCTGGAAGCGCGCCACAAGACCCTCTTCGTTCGCCGTGGCTGGGCGCAGGTAGGTAAGCGAAGCTGGAGCATCCACTGCGGTCATGTTTGTTGTCTCCTTAGAAGTGGTGCTGGATCAGAAAATAGGTGGGCGGCATGGTGCATCGTGTTCAGCTTTGCCTTGCCGGGTCGCGCCATTGCACCATCAGATCGACCGTCAGGGTGCTGAGGACGAAGACGGAAGACGCAAAAATCGTGGTGCCGATCACCAACGGGAAATCGCCATCCAAGGCGGCGTTGATGGCCATCCGGCCAACCCCGTCGAGCCCGAATATCGTCTCAGTGACGATCGCGCCGCCCATGATGACGGCGAGCTCAAGGCCGCCGAGCGTGATGATCGGGTTGAGCGCCGATTTCAGGGCATGAGACAGGTAGATGCGGGTTTCCGAAAGTCCCTTGGCGCGCGCAGTGCGAATATAGTCCTGCCCGAGCACGTCCAGCATGCCGGCCCGCACGATGCGCTGGAAAATCCCGATTTCCGCAATTGCCAGCGTCGCCCAGGGCAACAGCAGATGCCGCGCCCACTCCACCGCGTTTTCCGTCAGCGGCACGTAGCCGCTGCTTGGGAACCAGGCAAAGCCATGGCTGGTCAGCTGGAAGAACAGAAAATAGGAGATCAGGATGCCGCTCAGGAATGTCGGCACGGACAGGCCGACATAGGCGAAAAACGCCAGCACATGATCCACGAGGCGCCCCTGCCAGCGTGATGCGGCAACGCCGGCGATGATGCCGATCGTCATCCAGATGACGAGAGCACCGAGCGCCAGCGAGATCGTGACGGGCGCTTTTGCAAAGATCAGATCGGTGACCGGCGCCTGCTTGCGGAACGAGAATCCGAGCGCCGGTGGCCAATGGAACAGCCCCATCGGAGCGCCCTGAATGTCGGGTCCGCGATAGAGATAATACCAGAGTTGCAGATACCAGGGCTCATCGAGACGCAAGGCCCGCGCGACACCGTCGATCACGTCCTGCGTGGCGTTGCGGGGTGCAAGCATAGCGGCAGGGTTCCGATAGGCGACGCGGGTGATGAAGAAGGACAGGATGAGGACGATGACCAGCGTCGTGGTCGAGCGAACGAGGGTGGAAAGAGAATTCTTCATCATGGATCACGCGGACCTTTGGTGAGGATCGAGCACGGTCCTGAGGCCCGAGCTCAGCGTGTTGAACCCAACGACGGTGAGAAACAGCGCGAGACCAGGGCCTGCGAGGAACCAGGGCTGGTCCTGATAGAGCGACGTTCTCTGGGCTTCCGCGATCATATTGCCCCAGCTCGGCAGCGGCGCCTGAATACCCACGCCGAGAAAGGACAGAGTGGCCTCGGCGACGATATTCGCCGGCAGCTGCACGGCCCAGTAGACGAGCACCGTCGGCAGGATGTTCGGGAGGATGTCGAGACGGATGATGCGCGTCTTCGACGCTCCGATCGTCACCGACGCCTCCACCATCGGACTTGTCCGGAGTTGTAGAACGAGGCCCCGCGTCAGACGCGCGAAATAGGTCCAGGAGAACAGGGAAATGACGAGAATGACGACGAGCAGCGGTGGAATGATGGGCTGCCCCGTTCCGCCGCGGTTGAGCGACAGAAGGCTGAGCGCCGTGACCACGAAGGGAAAGGACAGAGCGACATCTATTCCCTGGCTGACGACACGATCGATCCGGCCGGCGAAAAAACCACTGACGGTTCCGACGAGCGTGCCGATGAGCATTGCGATCGTCGTCGCGGGAATGCCGACCAGCAGAGAGACCTGCGCCCCGTAGAGGGTCCGGACAAGCACATCGCGTCCATTGCCATCGGCGCCGAGCGGAAAGGCTGCCGACGGCCCGACCGGGAGGCCCATCTCGTCCAGTGCCGTCTCCTGAAACTGGTCCGTCGGCCCATGTCCGAGGGCGAGCGCAACGAGCGGCGCCGACAGTGCCGCAAGCAGGACGAGAAAGACGATGCCTGCCCCGATCCGCACGCTGCGCTCCCGCCACAGGATCTGCAGAAGGGTCGGTGAGGACACGGTGTCTTTCCGCTGTCCCGAAATCGCTGCAATGCCCTCAGCCAGCATAGGACACCGCCTTCTGCGAACGATCCGCGGGCTGCCGTTTGCGGCCCGGCACCGCCGCCAGAAGCCGCTTCGTATAGTCATGTTCCGGATGTTCGAAGATGCGCCGCGTCGGACCGGTCTCGACGATATGGCCCTTTTCGAGCACGGCGACGCGGTCACATAATTCTCCGACGACGCCAAGATCGTGCGAGATGAAGAGAAACGAGATGCCGAGACGATCGCGAAGATCGCCAAGCAATGCGACGATCTTTGCCTGGGTGGTGATGTCGAGTGCCGATACCGCCTCGTCGGCCACGATCAGCGAAGGCCGCAACGCGATGGACCGGGCGATAGCAATACGCTGGCGCTGACCGCCTGAAAGCTGCGACGGCAGGCGTCCGAGTATGTCCTCCGGCAATTCGACATCCGACACGAGCTGCCTGACCCGGTCGGCGATCTTTGCCCTGTCGCGCTCGCCAGCGATGATGAAGGGATCGGCGAGGATCGCCTCCACGGTCCGTCGCGGGTTGAGGCTCGCATAGGGATCCTGGAAGATGACCTGAATCGCCCTGCGGATATCCGCCTTCAGGCCAGCGGTTCCCGGCTTTGCATACTCCTCTCCGCGGAGAGTGACCGTTCCTGCGTCGGGTCTGTCGAGACCGGCGATGATGCGGCCGATGGTCGACTTGCCCGAGCCGGACTCTCCGACAAGACCGAGGATTTCGCCTTTCCCCACAACAAAGGAAACATCCTTCAGCACTGGCCGCGATGTCTCGAAGGATCGCCCGAGAGAACGGACATGAAGGAGCGGGCTGCGCGGTTCGGCGCCGGCGGGTTTTGCATATGCCCTCGGCCCTGCAAGGCGCGCAGCGCCCAGCAATTGTCTGGTGTAGGCGTGCTTCGGACTGTCGTAGATGCGGCCGGCCGGCGCTTTCTCGACCACAAGGCCGTTCTGCATCACCACGACATCGTCCGCGATATCGGACACGACGGCGAGATCGTGACTGACGAAGATGAGCGCCGTTCCGTGTTTCTCCTGCAAACGCTTGAGCAGGTCGAGAATCGACGCCTGAACCGTGACATCGAGCGCGGTCGTCGGCTCGTCGGCGATGATCAGATGCGGGTCGAGCGCAATCGCCATGGCGATCATCACCCGCTGCCGCATGCCGCCCGAAAGATGGCGCGGATAATGCTTCAGCCGCGCGACGGGATCGTCGATCCCGACATCGTCGAGAAGCGCGAGCACGCGTTCGCGCCTTTCGCTGCGGTCGATCCTGCGATGCGCGGACATCGCCTCGCCGATCTGCTCCCCGATCGTCTTCAGGGGATGAAGATTGCTCAGCGGATCCTGGAAGACGAAGCCGATCTCCGCCCCACGGATTTTCCGCAGTGTCTTCGGCGACGCCCCGAGGATTTCCTGCCCCCGATGCAGGACACTGCCCTGCACCGACGCCGATGTCGGCAAAAGACCGGTTGCCGCGAGAAGCCCCGCGCTCTTTCCAGAACCGGACTCCCCGACGATGGCCAGCGTCCTGCCCGCATCGACGTCGAAGGTGATACCTCTCACGGCTTCGACGCGACCGAAACGGACCTTCAGGTCGCTGACGGAAAACACACGCATGCCAGGCTCAGTTCTTGACCGCGATATTGGTGATGTCGGCCTGAACAGCGAGCGACGACCATGCCCAGTGGGTAATCCGCTCCGAAGTCAGAGCGATCTTTCGCTTTTCGAACAGCGGGATCCAGGGCAGATCGGCGGAGACGATCTTGTCTGCCTTGGCCCAGATCGGTCCCGGATTGTCGGACGGGAAGGCTTCGGCCGCGAGCGTGTTCAGATCCGCGTTGCTGTAGCAGATGGAGCTAACATTGCCGGTGCCGCACGGCGACGCATCCGAATTCAGCCAGCCGCCCAGCAGCATGCGGGTGCTTGGCCCCTGCCAATCGGGCGCGAACTGCGAACCGAGCGAGATGTCCCAACGGCTCTTGGCATCCTGAATGAAGGCATACCACTGGGTGGGCGGGATCGGGATGAGGTTGAGGTCGATGCCGGCCGCAGCCACATCTTCCTTGACGGCGACGGCAATGGCTTCGAACTGCGCCGTGGTGCGATAGATGGCGTCGATCTTCAGGCCCTTGGGATAACCCGCCTTCGCGAGCAATTCCTTAGCCTTGGCCGGGTCGCCCTTGCTACCTTCGGTCGGATAGGGATCGAACGGTTCGTGGCCGAGGATCGTCGACGTGATGATCTGTGAGAGCGGCACGGAGGAAATCGGCCCACCCTGGATCTGGACCAGATGTGCGCGGTTGACCGCGTAGCTGAGTGCCTGACGGACCTCCAGCTTGCGCAGCGCATCCGCACCTTCGCTCTTGGCTTCGGGCCGGGCGTTGAAGGTGATGAAATTGGCCGCACCGCTGTTGGACGCATGCAGCTGCGCCTGTTTCTGGGTCTGGAAGCGGCGGATGGCGCTGCGCGGCGGAACATCGAGATAGAGCGAAAGATCGGCTTCCCCGGCTTCGATCTTCTGGACGATGCTGTCTTCGCTGTTGGCGGTGAAATCGACGACGATCTCGTCGACATAGGCCTTGCGGGCCTGATCGCTTTCCGCCTTGAAATTCTTTGCCTTCTTCAGGATCAGCTTCTGTCCGTCCTGATAGGATTCGACGAAATAGGGACCGCTGGAGGGGAAGTTCTTGCGGAACTCGGCCGAGTCCGGAAAATATTTCGAGGAGATTTCCGGCGGCAGCGGCGAGACGAAGTTCATCGAGAGGATATTGAGGAAATCATAGTTCTTGGTGTCGGATTTGATGACCAGCGTCTTTTCGTCAGGCGCGGAGACGCCAGCGATATCGTGGCTATCGATAAAGGCCTTGGATGCCGCCAAATCGCCGGTCGCGACCTTGGAGAAGTCCTTGCAATAGGCCTTGAAGCCGGAAATCGCCAGGTTGAAGTAGTTGATTGCCGCGACCTGCTTGTTCGGGTCGCAGAAACGCTTGATACCGTAGACGAAATCGGATGCGACGATCTTACGCTCGGTCGGCCCGGAGAAGAAGACGTCATCCTTCAGATGAAAGGTGTAGGTCTTGCCGTCGGCGCTGACATCCCAGGATGTCGCCAGATCGGGAACCAGTTGCGTATCGTCCTTGATGTCCGTGGAAGCGCCCGGATAGGTGACCAGCTGACGGGTGACGGCGCGCAGGATTTCCCAGGAATCGGTGCTGTAGCCGGTCAGGGGATCGAAGGCATCGAGATCGGCCTGCAGCGAGGCGATCCTCAGCGTGCCGCCGAATTTCGGCTCCTCGGCCTTGGCCGGCAGAGCGAAGGTTGACAGGATTGAAAGGGCAGAGATCGCGATCCGCTGGGAGGATCGGCGAGTGGAATGCGTCATTGGGGTCTCCCGTACACTTAATATCTATAGTTTTTATAGTCTTTTGAGAAAACCAAAACGCGCGAAACTTCTCGATGTGAGCGCTTTGAGAAAAATTAGAGCCGGAATTACCCTGATTATTGAAATAAATGTGCATCTGAGGTCATGCACCCGAGACATGCGCAAATGGAACGTCAGTCGGAAAAACACCGATGCGCGACATCCGCGAACGCAAATCTTCGAAATTCCGATATCGGCGATAGAGGATTTCCCCGGACGCTCGACATTTTAGAACGGATGCACCGCGTCTCGCCGTCCATTCTGTAGCATACCTATTAAATCCATAGAGTAAGGGGTTTATAGATGCTGTCCGGACGGATTCTGAAATCGAACATGTTGCGTTTCGCCGGCATGCTGATCGTTGCGACGCTGACGTCCGGGCCGACATTGTCCGCCGAGAAGGGCGGCACGCTCCATCTCATCGTCCAGCCGGAGCCGATATCGCTGAACCCTGGCATCAACCGCCTCGGCCCGGCCACCTTCGTCGGCAACAAGATTTACGACTCGCTTCTCGGCTATTCCGCCACTGATATCGCTCCCATTCCGCGGCTCGCGGAAAGCTGGACCATTTCCCCTGACGGCAAGACCTATACGTTCAAGCTGCGCCATGGCGTCACCTGGCACGACGGAGAGCCGTTCACGTCGAAGGACGTGGCCTTCAGCATCGGCGATTTCCTGCCGGTGCAGCATGCGCGTTCCAAGGATGTGCGCGCCGAGATCGCAAGAATCGAGACACCGGACGCGTTCACCGTCGTCTTTACCCTGAAAGCACCCTACCCGGCCTTCCTGCGCACGCTGAACGTCGCGATCGTTCCGGCCCATAAATATGTCGGCGTCACGGACTTCCGCAGCGCGCCGGCCAATGGCGAATTCATCGGTACCGGTCCGTTCAAGTTTAAGGAATGGAAGAAGGGCAGCATTATTCGCCTCGTGCGCAACGAAACATACTGGGATGCCGGCAAGCCCTATCTCGACGAGATCGACTTCCAGGTCGTTCCCGATGCCAATTCCCGCGCCATCGCTTTTGAGACCGGACAGGTCGATGTGCTGCGTTCGGGCGATGTCGAGAATTTCGACATACCGCGCCTTGCCGCTCTCGACAGCGTCAAGATCAGCGAAGCGGGATGGGAATTTCTACAGCCGATCGGCTACGTCCACATCAACAATCGCAATCCGATCCTCGCCAACCAGACGGTTCGCCAGGCGATCGTTCAGGCCATCGACCGCGATTTCATCATCAACACCCTATTCGCTGGCTATGGAAAGCCGAGCAACGGCCCGTTCTCACGGCTGTCGTCCTACAAGGACACCAGCGTCGAGACCGTCTATCCGTTCGATCCCGAAAAAGCGGCCGCTCTGCTCGACAAGGCCGGATACAAGGCCGACGCAGACGGCACGCGCTTCACCCTTAGGCTGGTGCCTCTGCCCTACGGCGAACTGTGGTCGCGTCAGGCCGAATATCTGCGCGAAGCGCTCGGTGCCATCGGCATCAAGGTGGAGATCGCCTCCGTCGATGTGGCCGGATGGTTCAAGCGGCTGACCACGTTCGATTACGATATCGCCCAGAATTTCGTCTACACGACCGCCGATCCGGGCATCGGCATTCTCTATGGCTACAGGACCGTTCAGGGCGACAATGCCGGCAGCACGGGCGGCAATGTCAACGGATACTCCAATCCTGAAATCGATGCGCTGCTCGAACAGGGCGCACATGAAGCCGACGATGCGAAACGCCGGCAAATCTACTCCAAGGTCCAACAGATCCTGTCGCGCGACGTGCCGATGGTCTGGACACATGACATCGTCTTCCCGACCCTCTATCGCGACAGGGTCCAAGACCTGATCACGACGGCGCTCGGCACCGACGACAACTTCGCCGCGGTCTGGCTGAAGAAATGACGCGAGTGGCACGCTCGCAGCGGCATCAGATACAAGGGATCGCGGCGGCCTATGGCAGGGCCTTCGGGCTGCGGCTTGCCAAGGCAGGGCTCACCCTTTTCGCGGTCATCGTGCTGAGCTTCCTGCTGGTACGGCTGGCGCCCGGCGATCCCGCCCTGATCCTTGCCGGAGACCAGGGCGGCAGCGATCCGGCCTTCGTCGATGAATTGCGCCACCATCTCGGCCTCGACGGTCCGCTTCTCTTTCAGCTCTGGCGCTATCTCCAGAACATCGCCAGCTTCGATTTCGGCATCTCCTATCGCGATCAGCGCCCTGTCCTCGACATCGTTCTGGAGAAGGTCCCCGCGACGCTGCTTCTGACCGGCAGCGCCTTCGTGTTCTCCATCGTTCTCGGGGTCACACTCGGGGCGCTTTCCGCACGCCGGCCGGGATCGGCTGTCGATGTCGTCATCACGACGATCTCGGTCGCCTTTTTCGCCATGCCGATGTTCTGGGTCGGCCTCGTCTTCATCATCGTCTTTGCGGTGAAACTCGGCTGGCTGCCATCCTACGGCATGGAAACCACCGCCGTCTCGGCACGCGGCGGCTGGGCCGCCCTTGGCGACCGGTTGTCCCATATGGTTCTGCCCGTGCTGACGCTCGGCTTCTTCTACATGTCGGTCCACGCACGCGTCAGCCGCACGGCCCTCCTGCAGATTTCCGCAATGGATTTCATTCGCACCGCCCGCGCCAAGGGCCTGTCGCCCTGGCGGATCTGGCGCGACCATCTGCTGCGCAACGCGCTTTTGCCGACGATCACGGTCGCATCCCTGCAGGCCGGGCAGTTGATCGGCGGCTCCATCCTTGTCGAAACCGTCTTTGCCTGGCCTGGCATCGGCCGACTGGCCTTCAATGCCCTTTCGGGCCGCGACTACAATGTGCTTCTCGCCGTGTTCATCCTGTCCTCCCTTGGCGTCATCATCGCCAACCTGATCGCCGACGCGGCTTACCGGCTGATCGATCCGCGTCTGGAACGGGAGGGGAAAACATGAAACGCCGCTTAAGCCGCCCCTTCCTGACACTGCCCGTCCTTTTCGGCCTGATCGTCCTCGCCCTGCTCGTCTTTTGCGTCATCTTCGCCGATCTCCTCTACCCGGGAAATCCATGGCGCATGGTGGCACGGCCCAACCTGCCGCCACTGTCTCCCGGATTTCCGGCGGGCACCGACATGCTCGGCCGCGATCTTGCTGCTGGTCTCGTCCATGGAAGCCGCGCAACGCTCGTGGTCGCCTTCAGCGTCGTTGCTTTCGCGGTCGGTTTGGGCAGCGCCATCGGGCTGGCGGCC
This sequence comes from Ferranicluibacter rubi, assembly GCF_011603255.1. Classification (GTDB taxonomy): domain Bacteria; phylum Pseudomonadota; class Alphaproteobacteria; order Rhizobiales; family Rhizobiaceae; genus Ferranicluibacter; species Ferranicluibacter rubi. The sequence continues at coordinate 66,010 of NZ_JAANCM010000006.1, forward strand.
GGGTATCTCGGCGCGGCAATCGACGAAGGGCTCATGCGCTTTACCGAATTCTTCCAGACCATTCCCGGGTTCCTCCTGACGATCATGATCGTCGCGATCTTTTCTCCCACACGCTGGACGGTCATTCTTGCGATCGCCTTGATGGCCTGGCCGCCCATCGTCCGCGTCGTGCGCGCAGAGGTGCTTTCGCTTCGCCGACTGGACTGGGTGCGGGCCGCGCGGGTGAGCGGTTTGTCCCACATTCGCATCGCGCTCCTGCATGTCCTGCCCAATGTCCTGCCGCAGATCGTGGTCCAGTCGTCGCTTCTTCTGGCCAGCGCCATCATGATCGAGTCCGGCATCAGTTTCCTCGGGCTCGGCAGTCGCGACGCCGTGTCCTGGGGCTTCCTGCTGGGGTCCGGACGCACGGCCTTCAGCGTCAACTGGTGGCTGTCGACGCTTCCGGGCCTTGCCATTTTCCTCACCGTGCTCGCCTTCAATCTGGTGGGCGACGGACTGGAACGCTGGCTCGATCCGAAGCGGAGCCGGAGAGCCGGCCCGTGACCCAGACCCAGACCCAGACCCAGCCTCGTCCCTCCCCTCTGGTTTCCATCGAAAATATCGACATCGCATTGCCAGCCGGCAGCGACCGAAAATTCGCGGTTTCCGGTGCAACGATCTCGATCGACCGAGGCGAAGTGCTCTGCATCGTCGGCGAAAGCGGGTCCGGGAAATCCGTGCTGGCCTCCGCCATTGCTGGGCTTCTGCCGGGCGATGGCTTGCAGGTGACGAAGGGCCGGCTGCTTTTCGACGGACAGGATGTCTTGTCGCTCAACGAGCCGCAGCTTCGCAGACTGCGCGGCGCAAGGATCGGCTTTATTTTCCAGGAACCGATGACGGCGCTCAATCCGCTCCTGACCGTCGGGCGTCAGCTTGCAGAGGCGCTGGAAGCGCATGGCCATCCCGCCTCGCCGGCAAGAATCGGCGAATTGTTTTCCGCCATGCAACTGCCCGAACCCGAAACGATCGGCCGGCGTTATCCCCACGAACTTTCCGGCGGGCAGAGGCAGCGCGTGGCGATCGCCATGGCCATGGCCTGCGGTCCGGACCTCCTGATCGCAGACGAACCGACGACGGCGCTCGACGTGACGACGCAGGCCGAAATCCTGAAGCTGATCCTGGCACTCCGCGTCAGCCATAAGCTGGCGGTCTTGTTCATCACCCATGATTTCGGCGTCGTGCGCGAGATCGCAGATCGGGTCGCCGTCATGCAGAACGGCGAGATCATCGAGGTGGGCAACGCAAGGTCCGTGCTCGATACCCCGCAACAGCCTTATACACGTCGCCTCCTTGCCGCCGTGCCGACCCTCGATGCCCTCAGGCGGCCGTCCCTCACGGATCGCGTCGCCCTTCTCGAACTCGACGGCATCGAAAAGACCCATGCCGCCAGACGTGGGTTCTTTGCGGCGAAAGGCCGATCGGTCATCGCACTTGACGGTGTAGACCTCGAACTGCGCGAAGGGGAGACGCTTGCGCTCGTCGGCGAAAGCGGCTCGGGGAAGTCGACGCTCGGACAGGTGATCACCGGTCTGATCGAACGGGACGCCGGACATTTCCGGCTGTTCGGCGACGACATCGCACGAGCCGGCGATCTTTTCACATCGCAGCGGCGGCCGGCGGTCCAGATGGTTTTCCAGGACCCTCAATCCTCGCTCAATCCGCGCCACGACGTCCGCCGCATTCTGACCGAACCGGTTCTGCGGGCAGGCCTGAGCAAGGCCGAGGCGCATGCGCGTATGGCAATGCTCCTTGCGCGCGTCGGCCTCGATGCGTCCGTGGCAGATCGCAAGCCGCATGCGTTTTCAGGTGGCCAGCGCCAGCGCATCGGCCTTGCGCGCGCATTGATGCACCAGCCGAGACTGCTCGTCGCCGACGAGCCGGTCTCGGCGCTCGACGTGTCGGTCCAGGCGCAGGTTCTGGACCTCCTTGCGGAGCTACAGCGCGACCTCGGGCTCGCCATGCTGTTCATCACTCACGATCTGCGGGTTGCCGCGAAGGTTGCCGATCGTATTGCCGTGATGCAGCAGGGGCGGATCGTCGAGGCGGCGGCAACCGACGACCTCCTGCACAGGCCACAATCCGCCTACGCCCGCGCGCTGCTTGCCGCCATACCGGGACGGGCGCATGAGGCCGACTTCCCTCACCTCAAACGTCTTCAACGGGATACGGCATGACCGGAAACATTCATCTTCACTGGTACCTGCCGACGAATGGCGACAGCCGGGGTCTGACAGGCTCCGGGAACGATAGCCATATCGTCGAATTTTCCGGCGGCTTCCGCCCACCGACGCTTGCCTATCTCGGCGACGTCGCCCGCGCCGCGGAGGCGCAACAGTTCCATGCCGTGCTGACGCCGACCGGCACATGGTGCGAGGATGCCTGGATCGCGACCGCCGCTCTCTCGCGTGAAACGACGCGTCTCAAGTTCCTGGTGGCCTTCCGGCCGGGTCTGATATCGCCGACGCTGGTTGCCCATCAGGCGGCGACGTTCCAGAGAATGACCGACGGTCGTCTGCTTCTGAACGTCGTCACCGGTGGCGATCGCTTCGAACAGGCGCGTTTCGGCGATCATCTGGACCACGATGCCCGCTATGAGCGGACGGCGGAATTCCTGTCCGTGGTCCGCGGCGTAACTTCGGCACACGCGGACCGTCCCTTTTCCTTCAAGGGCAAGCACTACGATATCCGCGAAGCCAGTATCGACACCGGTTCCCATGGTCTGCCGCCCGTCTTTTTCGGAGGCGCCAGCCCCGCAGCGCAGGATGTGGCGGTGGCGCATGCCGACGTCTATCTGGTCTGGGGCCGCCCGCCAGCGGTCGAGGCCGAAACGATCCGCACGCTCAAGGCGCGCGCCGCCGCCGGTGGGCGTTCGCTGCGCTTCGGTGTACGGCTGCACGTCATTTCCCGCGATACCGAAGATGAGGCCTGGGCCGTGGCGGACAAGCTGCTCGGCTGGCTCTCGCCGGACCGGGTGCGAAAGGCGCAGGAACTGCTCGCCAAATCGGAGTCCATCGGCCAGAGCCAGATGTCGGCATTGAACGCGGGGCGCGAAGGCCTGCCGACCTCGGCGCGCGCCCTGGAAATCCACCCCGGTCTCTGGGCCGGCTACGGCCTGGTGCGCGGCGGGGCAGGTACGGCTCTGGTCGGAAGCCATGCGCAGGTCGCCGACCTTATCGAAACCTATCATCATGCCGGCTTCGACCACTTCATCCTTTCCGGCCAGCCCCATCTCGAAGAGGCCTGGCACTTTGGCGAAGGCGCCGCAGCCATTCTCAGAGCGCGCGGTCTCCTCGCGCCGATATCGTCGTAACAACGCGACAAGCCCTGCCGCACGTCGTGGCCGCCTCCGCCTTCAAGACCAACAGAATGAACTCTGGAAGCTCTCGCATGGATATACGATCGATCACCGACGAAGCCGGCCGGCGGCAGGCCTTTGCGCTCTTCCGGGAAGCCATGCTGGGCATCGGCGATCTGGGACGCAGCAGCCCCGAAGCGGAAGCCCGCTTTCTCCGCGACGGCAAGCCGTTCGGCGGCTACGAGGGCGATGTTCTGCGCGGCGTCGTCAATGGCTATGATTCATCGGTGATCCTGCCGGGCGGTGAGCGCGTCAGCCATCTCTCCGTGACGCATGTCGGCGTTTCTCCCGAGGCGAGCCGTCGCGGGATCGCTCGCCGGCTTCTTGCCGACCAGCTTCATCGTGCCCGGGCCGATGGCTATGTGGTCGCGGGCCTCAGAGCATCCGATCCCCGCATCTACGGTCGCTACGGCTACGGCGTTGCGTCCTGGTCGGTCCGCCAGGACATCGATCTCACCCGCACCCGGCTGGCCGCCGGCACATCACGCGAAGGAATTCGCATCGTTGATGCCCGTGAGAGTTTCGAGCTGTTCCGAAAGATCGCCGATACCGACCCGAAACCCCGCGCTGCGACCTTGTCCCGATGGGACGGGTGGTGGTCGATGCAGGAATACCGCACCGCGCATGGCACAACGCCCCATCACGCCGTGGTGTTTGGCCAGCAGGGTCGTGAACGCGGTTTTCTGCGCTTCCATGTCGAGCCTTCGGAGAACTGGTTCACGTCATCGCGTCGCACGGTGATCGTCGATGATCTCGTTGCCCATGACGGTGAAGCCTGGCGCGCGCTGAACGGCCATCTCTTCGGCCAGGACATCCTGCATCGGGTGGTCTTTCCATCGCGGCCGGTCGATGATCCGTTGCCGTTGCTTCTGGACAATCCGCGCGCCTTGGAAATATCCGACCAACGTGATGAAAGCTGGATACGGCCCCTCGATCTCAAAGCCCTGCTTTCGGCGCGTCGTCCTGGCGGCACACGCGACGTCATCCTTGCGGTCGAGGACGACCTCTTTCCCGAGAATGCCGGCATATGGTCTGTCGGTCCTGCGGGCGCGGTCAAAAGTCCAGGAAAACCGGCGGTATCCGTCACCATCTCGGACCTCGCCACACTCCTGTTCGGGGCACAAAGTGCTGCCCATCTCGCCGCATCCGGGCGCCTCGTCGCGGATTGCGAGGGAGCCGTGGAAGACCTCGACCGCATGTTCGAGACCAGCCGCAAACCGCATTCCGGGATTTCTTTTTAGAGATCGCCGCGCTCGCCACCGATACGATCATGCTTCTTGGCAGCGGCAATCAGCCCATTCCGGCGATGGTGACTGGCCGGTGAAAGCGACGTCTGCATGACGTGTCAGCCATGCATGACCCAGTGGACGACTGCATGACGATAAAGCGCTCGCTAAAAGACAGTTCTCGCCAAGTTTAGTTCAGACTCCGGTTGTAAATTCATTCATATTTTATGAGTTCCGTCCATCGTAACTTACATTGCTCAAGTTGCCGAGGATCTCGTGGCTCATTCTGTCGTAAAACGTCCGCTTTGGATCAAAATCACTGCCTACGGTTTTGCAGCCGTGCTCTTTTCCGCTGTTGCGATCGGCGGCAGCGCGTCGTACCGGCAATCGGCCTCGACAGCGGATACGCTGGCACACGAGGCGAGTGCGGACTGTGCTCTCGTCGAGATGGATATGGCAGCGCAGCGGAAGACGGCTTCGGCGATCGCTCTTGCCCTTGCCGGCGAGCCGGAGATGGCGGGGCTGATTGCGTCCAACGCGCGGGAAGCGATCATCGCGCGCTACGCCGGTGCCATGTCTTCCATCGTCAAGGAAGGCGGAATTACGCTCCTCACGGTGACCAATGCAAACGGTGAAGCCGTTGCCCGCATTCACACGCCGGACAAATTCGGCGACGACATGAAGGGACGCCGCAAGACCATCGTCCAGGCGCTGCAGTCCGGCAATCTGGTTGCAGGTATCGAACCCGGACGGACAGCCGTCAGCATGTTCGCATCGGCTCCGATCAAGAAGGACGGCGTCGTCGTCGGTGTCGTCGATGCGGGCACGAGCCTGACGAACGACTATTTCTCGTCCGTCGCTCAGCGTATCGGTGGTGAGATCGCCGTCTACGTCCAAGCCGATGGCAAGTTGGTCAAGCAGGCGTCGACCTTCGAAGGCGACCTGTTGCCGGAGGCAAGCCTCACGTCCGTGCTGGCCGGAGAGACGATGCAAGCTAACGTCACCATCGCCGACAGGCACTATATCGTCGAGGCTCGACCGCTGACCAATTTCTCAGGCGCGACAATCGGCGTTATCCAGATCGCATCGGACGTCACCACGGTGGTGGATGAGGCCTCGGAAGCCTTATGGATGACGATCATCGGCACGGTGGTCGTTTCAATCCTGTCGCTGCTCGGTTTCCTGATCTTTGCCCGCTCGCTTGCCTCGGTCATCGGCAGGATTACGACGACCATGACGCGTCTTGCCAAGGGTGACCTGGACGCCGCCATCGACGGCGGAGAGCGGCCCGACGAGGTTGGTGCCATGGCGCGCGCCGTCCAGGTGTTCAAGGACAACGCCATCAAGACACGGGATCTCGAAGAACAGGCAGACCGCCAGCGCAGCCAGTCCGAGGACGAGCGGCGCCGCGCCACCGAGACGGAGAGCGCCCGCGCCGCAGCCATGACCCAGGCGACGAGGAGACTTGCCGACGGCCTCAAGCATCTGGCCGAGGGAGACCTGAGCTTTCACATTTCCGAAACCTTCCACCATGACTTCGAGAGCCTGCGAACCGACTTCAACCAGGCCGTCGAACAGCTCCGCACGACCCTTTCCTCCGTGTCGGAAGCAACCGCATCCATCGACAGCGGATCACGCGAAATCAGCCAGAGCGCCGACGACCTTTCGCGGCGGACGGAACAACAGGCAGCGTCGCTGGAGGAAACGGCCGCGGCGCTCGATGAAATCACGGTCAATGTCTCGAATTCCTCGAAGCGCGCCGAGGAAGCGCGTGCGGTTGCCGTCCAGGCCAATGAAAGCGCACGACGCTCCGGCACGGTGGTGGGCGATGCCGTCAATGCCATGAGCAAGATCGAACAGTCCTCCAGCCAGATCTCGAACATCATCGGCGTCATCGACGAAATCGCGTTCCAGACCAATCTTCTGGCCTTGAATGCGGGCGTCGAGGCGGCACGCGCCGGCGAGGCCGGCCGCGGGTTCGCCGTCGTGGCGCAGGAAGTGCGCGAACTGGCACAGCGTTCCGCAAAGGCCGCAAAGGAGATCAAGGATCTCATCCGGAACTCCTCCGGCGAGGTCCAGAGCGGGGTTCACCTCGTCCAGCAGACCGGAGATGCGTTGCGGACGATCGAGGCCTACATCGTCACGATCAACCAGCACATGGATTCCATCGCGACCTCTTCGCGGGAGCAATCCGTGGGCCTTGCGGAGGTCAACACCGCCGTCAATCAGATGGATCAGGTCACGCAGCAGAACGCCGCCATGGTCGAGGAAGCCAATGCCGCCGGCGCGACGCTGGCGATGGAAGCTGCAAGGCTCAAGGAGCTGGTCGGACGGTTCCAGTTCGCTTCGGCAAGCGGGGCGTCGATGCGGCCCCGACAGGCACCCGTTGAAAGAGCACCGTCCTCTCCTCCGGCATCTCCACCGCGCGCGATGATCAAGACGATCAGCAAGGCCTTTTCAGGACGGTCCTCGGCGGCCGTGGCGCTTCAACCCTCCACAGACAGCTGGGAAGAGTTCTGAGATCCGTGGACGTCGCGAATCGTTGCCGGCGTCTGTGCGCGCTCACGTGAACGCGCGCAGTTCGCTCTAAATGGCGACGAGGTGCCCCTCGGAAACGACGCGGAATTCCCGCTGCACCGGCACGTAATCTGCCGGGCGGATCTGGCTCCTCAGTTCCTCGGCAGCGGCCATCGGCGTTTCACGCCGGCGGTCGGGATCCGGGACCGGCACGGCGGACATCAGTTTTTTCGTATAGGCATGCTGAGGATTGCCGAAGACGGCGCTCCGCGGCCCGATCTCCACGATCTCTCCCAGATACATGACGGCGACACGATGGCTGACGCGCTCGACGACGGCCATGTCATGGCTGATGAACAGAAAGGCAAGGTTGAGGCTCTGCTGCAGGTCGAGCATCAGGTTGATGACCTGCGCCTTGATCGAGACATCAAGTGCCGAAACGCTCTCATCCGCCACGATGATCTTGGGAGAGAGGGCGAGCGCACGCGCGATCGAGATCCGCTGGCGCTGACCGCCGGAGAACGCGTGCGGATAACGCGACGCCATGTCCGGGGTAAGGCCGACCTTCTCCAGGAGATCGGCGACCATCGTTTTTGCCTCCTTCGAACTGCCCAACCGGTGCTCGAGATACGGTTCGGCAATCGCGGCTCCTACCGTCATGCGCGGATTGAGCGAGGCGAACGGATCTTGAAAGATCATCTGCACGGACTTGCGCATCTCGCGCAGGTCGCGCTTCGGAAGGGTCAGAACCTCGCGGCCTTCGACAAGAACCGAACCGCTGCTTGGCTCGATGAGGCGGAGAATGGCACGTCCCGTCGTAGACTTGCCGCATCCGGATTCGCCGACCAGCGACAGGGTTTCACCGGCGCGCAGGTCGAAGGAGACATTTTCGACCGCATGTACACGCCCGCTCACCTTGCCGAGAAGACCGGTATGGATGTCGAAGCGCTTGGTGAGGTTGCGGACCTGCAGGATCGGCTCGCCTGAGGCAATGACGGTATCGGCGACTTCGACCGGGACGTCGGACAGTCCGGTCGCCGGATCGACCATTGGAAAACGCAAGGGCCGGCGATAGGCCTGCATGGCACCGAGCACGGGCACGGCGGACAGAAGCGCGCGGGTGTAGGGATGCTGGCCTCGGTGAAAGATGTCGGTCGTGCGTCCCGTTTCCACCTGCTCGCCGCGATACATGACGACGGTCCGGTCGGCAATCTCGGCGACCACGCCCATGTCATGCGTGATGAACAGGACGGAGGTGACCTCCTCGTCCTGCAACATCCGGATGAGATCGAGGATCTGACCCTGGATCGTCACGTCGAGCGCCGTCGTCGGCTCGTCGGCGATCAGCAGCTTCGGCTTGGTGGCGAGCGCCATTGCGATCATCACGCGCTGCCGCATGCCGCCGGAGAAGCGGTGCGGATATTCGTCGAAGCGCGAGGCTGCCGAGGGAATACGAACCTTCTCAAGGATGCGCACGGTTTCGGCGCGCGCGTCCGCTTTGCTCATCGCCGTGTGGCAAAGGATCGCCTCCGAGATCTGGTCGCCGATCGTGAACAGCGGATTGAGGCTGGTCATCGGCTCCTGGAAAATCATCGCGACATCGTTGCCGCGCACCTTGCGCATCTCCGGCTCGGGCAAGGACAGGAGATCGCGGCCCCCCAGCATGACCCGCCCCTCGATGCGGCTCGTATCGGGCTGTAGAAGCCGCATGATCGACAGCGACGTAACGCTCTTGCCGGACCCCGACTCGCCGACGATCGCCACGGTCTCAGCGGGCGCGATGGTGAAGGAGATATCGCGGACGACAGGTTTCCACGCGCCATCGACACGGAACGACGTTCGCAGCGCCTCCACGGAGAGCACCGGTTGCGCCTCTGCCGGCGTGGTCTGACGGGTGTGGGCCTGTTGCGTCGTCATGATCATTCCCATCGTTTCTGTCTTCCACGTGTCGCGCTGATGCTCTAGTCCGGCCAACGCAGCATACCGTCGAAGCGGTGACGGCTAAGGTCTTCGATCGGGGTTGCGATCATCGCGTTGGAGGCACGCGCCTTGTCGAGTTCCTCGGCGAGACGGGTGGCGACGATATGCTCCTGACCCGGATGCAGATTGCATGGATCGAGGTAGAAATAGCGGTGCTCGACCTCGTGATCCCGGACGATGATCGGCTGGTCGCCCGATCGGAGCGCTGCCGCAAGATCCCAGGCCGTAATATGCGCCTCCTGTGGATCGATGATCACACGCATGCGGTCGAGCGGGTTGTCCGTCGGATCGGGTTCGATCAGCGCGGTGACGCCGGGGCGACCGTCGAGCGTTTCCTTCCAGAGCACGAGAGCGCCTGTTTCCCGAGCCCGGATACCCGCGTGATCGCGCGTCTCCCATGCCTCCAGCGCCGCCATTGCGCCGTAGATGCTCTCCTTACCGACCTTCATGCCGCGCCCGATGCCCATGTTCTGCAGAAAGGCGTTGCGGACCAGGTCTTTTCGACCGGCAACGATGCCGGAGGTGGGGCCCCCGAGGAATTTGTGACCCGAGTAGAGCGCGATATCGGCTCCTTGCGCGAGGAAGATTTTCAGATCGTATTCGGATGCCGCATCCACGATCACCGGCACGCCTCTCGCATGGGCGATCTCGACGAATTCCTTCAGGTTCAGCAGACCATAATCGACGACATGATGCGACACGACGTAGACGGCCGCTGCGGTCCTCTCGGTGATGGCATTTTCCATGTGATAGCGATGCGTCGATGTCGCCTGGCCGATCATGACGACCTTGCCACCCGCGATGCGGATGGCCTGATCGACCGGAGCGCCGTAGCTGACGACATGCCCCATCTGCAGGAGCACCTCGTTTTTCTCGGTGTTTGTTTCCGGCAGCCGCTCGATCGCAAGGAGATCAGGCCCCGTAATGGTTCCGGCGACGGCAAGGCTTACGCCTGCGGAGCACGACGCCGTAATGAAGCCCGCCTCCCCGCCGGTCATGCGAGCGATCACGGCGCTTGCCTGACGTTGCAGCGCGTTGATCTCCACGAAATGCGGCAGGATCGCCGCCATGGCGGCGATGGCTTCCGGCACGACGATCGACGCGCCAAGGCTCGTCATCGTTCCCGACACGTTGATCACGGGGCGAAGGCCGAGGGTCGTTCGGATATCAGCGGACATGGTCGTTCTCCAGGCTGCGCGACGTCGTGACGGCGCGGGCATCTCTTGCTCTCTCAGAGCCTATGCCATAATACTGCAATAGACAGGACGGATGTGCGGGACGATTGTTGTGAACAGGCAAGCCTCGGAACCGGTTTCCGAAACTACGGAAAAAAGCGTGCGCCGCTCGCGCGTCAGCGGGATCGACCGGGCTCTTCAGGTCATCGATCATCTCTACGAGACGGGTGCCCCGGCCGGCGCCTATGCCATTGCCAAGGCTGTCGGCGCGCCGCTCTCCACGGTCTATGTCATCATCGACGACCTTGTGGAAAAGAACATGCTTGCTCGGAATGGCGACGGCACGTTGTGGCTGGGGTCCAGGCTCTACCACTACGGCCTTGCCTATGCCCGTTCGCTGGATTTCATGAGCGTCGCCACGCAGGAAATGCACGACCTCTGCCGGGACGCCGGCGAGACGGTGCAGGTCTGCGGTCGCGATGCAGAGCACATGCTGGTGCTCGCCATGGCTGACGGGCCGAGCCATTTCCAGGTCGCGTCGCGGGTCGGCACCCGTGTGCCGCTCAACTGGACGGCCTCCGGCCGGCTGCTCGTCGGGCATATGCCGGAAGCCGAGCGCGTCGAACTCTTCCGTCGTGGCGCCCGCATGTCGCCGACCGGCCGGGCCGCGGTCGATGCCGAGACCCTGTCGGACGCTGCGCGAACGGCGTTCGAAGAGAGGCTCTCCATCCAGGCCGGCGAATCCGACTATGCAGTCGCGTGCATTGCGTCGCCCATCGTCGATCGCAACGGCAATTGCGTTGCGACCATCTCCATCGTCCTTCCCGAACAGAAGGCCTTTGCCGACAAGGCCGGCTATGCCGACCGTGTGAAGGCTTCGGCGGCGCGGATCGAGGCACTGATGGGCTGGCGGCAGCACGGAACGTCTCCCCACGGCATCAATCCTTAAGCGCCACGATGGCTTCGATTTCCACCGTGATGTTGCCGGGAAGCGAGCCGAAGCCGACGGCCGACCGGGCATGCCGACCGGCCTCCCCGAAGACAGCGTTGATGAGGTCCGAGCAGCCGTTGATAACCTTCGGGTGATCCCGGAACTCCGGTGCGGCGTTGACCATTCCGAGCAGCTTCACCACCTGCTTTACGCGAGACAGGTCGCCAAGCGCCTCGTGCATCACGGCAATGAGGTTGATGCCGACCAGACGCGCATCGTCATAGGCAGCCTCGGTGCTGATCTCGGCGCCGACCTTGCCGGTGCGCATGCGCCCGTCCGCCTCGCGGGTCCCCTGCCCCGAGAGATAGAGCATGTTTCCCTCGATCACATGGGTCAGAAAATTGGCGATGGGCGGCGGTGCGGGCGGAAGCTCGATGCCGAGGTCGGCCAGCCGCTGATAGGGCGTGGTCGTCTTCGGATCGGCGAAGGTGGAAAGATGTGTCACGAGAACTCCTGTGTCATGCAGTTTGTCGGCCTCAGCGATACGCGTAACCGTGGCTGTGGCGCACGAGCCTGCGGGCTCTCGGAATGTATCGGCTGGCAGTGATTGCCTCGGCACCGATGACGGCGAAACGCGGCTCGAACAGGCGGGTGAGGCGCGAGACGTCGCCATTGCTGTCGGTTGCCTCGAGGTCGGCATCGACGAGGTCGAAGATCGTGAAATCCGCCCGCGCGCCGACGGCAAGCCTGTCGTCCATAGAAAGCTTGATGACGTCGGCCGGCGCATGCGTAACGGCATTCACCACCTTGTCGAACGGCATGCCGACGGAGAGCAGCTTCGACATGGTGGTTGCGAGATCCCAGACGGGGAAGTTGAGCGAATGGCCGTGAAGGTCGGTCGAGATCGAATGCGGCAGCAACCCGCGCGCGATCGCCGCTTCCGCCACCTTGAAGGAGAAGGACGCCCCACCGTGGCCGATGTCGAGCCGCACGCCTTCGGAAGCGCAGCGCTCGGCGAGATCGAACAGGTCTTCGTCCTCCATGATGCTCGAGCCGGCCTTGCCGTTGAAGCAGTGCGTGACCACGTCGCCCGGGCCGAGGATTTCGAGCACCTCGTCGTAGAGAGCCGGCGGTTCGCCGACATGCACCATCATCGGGATCTTCAGGATCTTGGCGATCTTCTTACCGAGCTTGACCGGAGTTACGCCCCACGACCCGGTGATGACGTGGCTTGCGCGCACCTTGATGCCGACGATGTGCTCGCTGTTTTCGGCGTAGCACTCGATGATCCGGTCGAGGTCGATATCCCTGATATCGCGGAGTTCGGCGACGCGGTTGCAGGCAACGAGCCCGATCGAACCCAGATTGAGAAACGCCTTGATGCGTTCTTTCGAGGGCTCGATGATATATTCCCGGAAGCCATGGAAGTTCGCTTCACCGGCAGATCCTGCATCCACCAGCGTGGTCACGCCGCGCTCGGCGCCGCACTCGGACGGACGGAGCGAGATGTCGGTGCCCCCGTGCCAGATATGAACGTGAAGATCGATCCAGCCGGGGGACATCCACGCGCCTTTTCCATCGACGCGCTCAGTGCCGCCCGGCACCGCGAGCCCCTGGCCGATGGCCGCGATGCGTCCGTCTTCACCGATGAGAATGTCGGTCGTTTCATCGGCTCCAAGGTTGCCGGCAGGGCCGGATTTGGGCTGGCCGAAGGCCATCGGCCTGACATTGGAAAGGAGGAGCGGCTTTTGGGTTTCGCCGGTCATGTCACAAGTCCTTCTGAAGTCTGGGGTCGAGCATGTCCCGCAATCCGTCGCCCACCATCTGCAGCGACAGGACGGAAAGAATGATGGCAAAGCCGGGGAAGTAGGTCATCCAGCCGGCCTGCCCGATATACTGGCGCCCGGCGGCAATCATCGTGCCCCAGGTCGCGACATCGGGGCTGACGCCGAGCCCGAGGAACGACAGGCCGGCTTCGGCGAGCATGGCGCTGGCGAAGAGGAACGTTCCCTGTACCAGGATGGGCGACAGGAGATTGCGCAGCACGTGCCGCGTCATGATGTGGAAGGTGGAGATGCCGAGCGCTTGCGCCGCCTCGACATACGGCAGTTCGCGGATGACGAGCGTCGAGGCACGGACGATGCGGGCGAGCCGTGGCGCATACACAATCGACAGCGCCACGATCACCGTCGTCAACGAGGGTCCGAGCGCCGCGACCAATGCGATCGCCAGCAGGATGTCCGGAAAGGCCATCATCGCATCGATCAGGCGAGCGATCGGCGTGTCCAGGCGCTGAAAGAACCCGGCGAGCAGCCCGAGCGTGACGCCGATGACCGCCGACAGAACCACGACGGCCGCGCCGACGAGAAGCGAAAGCCGTGCCGCATAGATCGTGCGGGAGAAGACGTCGCGGCCGAACTCGTCCGTGCCGAACCAGAACATCTCGCTCGGCGGCTTCAGCCGGTTGACGATCGACAGCTTCGAGGGCGAATACGGCGCGATCCATGGTGCGAGCGCCGCCAGAAGGACGAAGAGAACGAGGATGCCAAGCCCGACGACGACCGTCTTGCGCCGCAGAAAGCGGCGGATGAACCTCGCAGCGTCGCTGGCAGGTGGCTTTGTCGTGAGAGATACATCTGTCATCAGTAGCGTACCCTCGGATCGATCAGCAGGTAAAGCATGTCGATGGCAAAGTTGATGAGGACGTAGAGTCCGGCGATCACCAGCAGCGCACCTTGGATAACCGGGTAGTCCCGCCGCAGCACGGCGGAGACGACGAGGCTTCCGACGCCGGGCAGGCCGAACACGGTTTCGGTGACGACCGCGCCGGAGATGAGAACCGCGGCGGTCAGGCCGATCACGGTGAGGATCGGGATCAGCGCGTTCTTCAACGCATGCTTCAGCACGACCTTCCGCTCGATCAGGCCCTTTGCGCGCGCCGTGCGGATATAGTCGTCGCCAAGCACGTCGAGCATCGAGGCGCGCGTGAAGCGCAGGATCAGCGCCGAGGAAACGAGCCCAAGCGCAAAGGCCGGCAGAGTCAGGTGATACATGCGGTCGAGAAAGGTCGAGCCAGGCCCGCCATAGCCGGAAACGGGAAACATGTTCAGATTGACAGCGAAGACCTGCATCAGGATGAGGCCAAGCCAGAAGCTCGGAATACTCGCCGCCAGCATCGCGATGGTCGTTGCCGCCTGATCGACGAGGGACCCTCGCCGATAGGCGGCATAGATGCCGATCGGCAGCGCGATGACGCAGGCGATCGCCAGCGAAAACAGCGTCAGGAAGAATGTGGGCTCGGCGCGGTCGAGGAGGGCCGACGTCACGGGCATGTTGAGGAAGATCGACTGGCCGAGGTCCCCTTTGATCATCTGCCCGAGATAGAAAACATATTGCACGAGAAGTGACTGGTCGAGGCCGAGCCGCGTGCGCAGATCGGCGATATCCTGTGCCGAGGCATCGGGCCCGAGCATCACCGCAGCCGGGTCTCCCGGCGTGACGCGGACGATGACGAACACGATGGTCACGACCAGGAACATGACGACGATCATGCCGGCCAGTCGCTGGAGGATGTAACGGATCATGTCTTTGGCTCTCCGGTCCCACGAGGGACACAGGGGTGACGAACGCTTGCTGAGAGAACGCCCGCCCCGCGGCGGCGTCCGGGATGCCGGTTCCGGATTACTTCTTGATCGATGCGTTCCAGAAATACGGCCACGGAGCCGGCACGACGCCTTCGACCTTCGTGCTCTTGGCGGCGAGAGCGTTGAAGTCACCGATCTTCATGTAGGGAATCTCCGCGTACATGGCCTTTTGCACATCGGCCCACAAAGCGAGCCTCTTCGTCTCGTCGGCCTCTGCGGAAAACGCCTCGACCGTCTGCTTGCGCAGCGGCGTGTCCCACCAGCCGGGCGAGCTCGGCGACAGGGATCCAATCAGCGCAGGCTCGGGAAGAAAAGGGCTGTGCGTGATGTAGATGTCCCAGAGGCCCTTGTCGGCCCGCCGCTGGGTGAGCGTCGCCCAGTCCACGACTTGCAGATCGACGGTGAACCCCGCGAGCTTCAGATACTCGGCGGCAACCTGCGCCATCTTGTAGTGGAACTCGTACTGGCGGCTCGTCAGGATGCGGATCGGCTTGCCGTCATAGCCGGCGGCCTTGGCGGCTTCTGCCGATCCTTCGGGATCGGCAAGATTGTAATGGCCCTCGACCCCGGCATCCGTGTTCCAGACGAAGCTCTTGGGATAGATATCGCCGTCGAGCGCGTAGAAATCGGTGCTGCCGAAGGCGGCGGCCAGCATGTCTTCCATGCTCAAAGCCTGGCGGATGGCCTTGCGGATGGCGACGTCCTTGGCAACACCCTCTGCCGTGTTGAAAACGAAGACCGGATAGCCGAACGGCTTCAAGACAAGCGGTTCCGATGCCGTCGAGCCCTTCAGCCTGTCGAAGGATTCGACGGGAAGGCTGTCGATATAGTCGTACTGGCCGGAGATCGCCGCCTCGACGCGCGTGTTTGCATCGGGAACCGGCACGAAGCGGATTTCATCCAGATACTGGTGACGCGCGCCGCCGTAGCCATCGGCCTCGCCGGACCGCGGCGTATAGCCGTCGAAGCGGGTGAGCTGGATGTACTGGTCGGCCTTGCGCTCCTTCAGCATATAGGGGCCCGTTCCGACGAAGTCCTTCATGGGCTCAGCCTGTTTCTCGCTCGGCAGGACGATCGCGGCGGAATTGTTGAAAGCGAGCAGCGAGACGAGCGGCGCGTAGGGTTGCTTCAACGTGATCGTTACCGTCAGCGGATCGGTGGCCGTGATCTTGTCCAGGAATGCGGCTGCCTGCTTGCCGCGCGAGGCAACCTTGACCCAGCGCTCGAGCGAAGCGACGACGTCGTCCGATGCCATGTCCGAGCCATCGTGGAACGTGATGCCGCTGCGCAACCTGATCGTATAGGTTTTGCCATCCGCGCTGATCTCGGGCAGGCTCTCGGCCAGAAGCGGCGTCGGCTTCCAAGCCTTGTCGAACGTGTAGAGGGTCTCGAACATATGCTGGGAAACGATACCCACGAGATCGGCCGTGGAGGCCATGGGGTCGAGTGTCGGCGGCTCGCCGATCGTCGCGACATTGATGACGCCGCCCTTTTCCTGGGCCGCAACAAAGGATGGAATAGCGACGAGCGCGCTTGCAAGGAAGAACGCAGTTTTCAGGCGCATCATGAAGTCCTCCAGTTTTGTTCCATTATTATGTTATTACGACTTTTATAACAGAATAGCGGAGAAGGAGGTGCTGTCAATGGGCTAGAGCTTGCGGTGCCGTCGCGACCGAACCGGCTCACATCCCTGCCCGCCGCATGCTTGACGCCCGGCGTTTCCATGGGTCACATAGCGACGGGATCTGCAGCCCAAACTGTACGAGATCGTTATGACGCAGGGACATCGAAACGACAGGCGACAGCGGATGACGATCCTCGGGGCGCCGGGCGCCGTGTCGCTCCTTTCCTGGATCCGTCGTCGTGCCGACGGTTCGGGCTATCCCAGGCGGTTTCAACAGGACGAGGTCTGACATGGGTGGCACTCTCCTCAAAAACTGCGCGGCCGTCATCACCGACGAGGGCAAGGGCCCGATCGTGCGCCGCAATGTCGATCTCTTGACCGAGGGGCCGACGATCCGTGCCATCGGCGAACATCTCGAGGGGGAGGCTTTGCCTGAGGGCACGAGCGTGATGGATGCCGCCGGCTGGTTCGTCTATCCCGGCCTCGTCAACACGCATCACCATTTCTTCCAGTGCTTCGTGCGCAACCGCGCCGATCTCGACTGGACGAAGCTCTCGGTGATCGAATGGCTCGACCGCATCTACCCTGTCTTCTCGCAGCTAAACGAAGCCTGCTTCTACCATTCCTCTGTTACCGCCATGGCGGAGCTGATCAAGCATGGCTGCACCACGGCCTTCGACCACCAGTATAATTTTCCCCGCCACGCCGGAAAGCGGCTGATCGACCGCCAGTTCGAGGCCGCGGATCTGTTGGGCATGCGGTTTCACGCCGGTCGCGGCGGCAACACCCTGCCGAAATCGGAGGGGTCGACGATCCCCGACGAAATGCTGGAAACGACGGACGAATTCATTTCCGATTGCGCCCGCCTGATCGACACCTATCACGATGCAGGGCCGTTCAGCATGCGCCAGGTCGTCGTCGCGCCCTGCCAGCCCGTCAACGCCTACCGCGAAACCTTCGTGGAATCGGTGGCGCTGGCACGCGACCGTGGCGTCATGCTGCACACGCATGTGGGCGAGGGCGAAAGCCCCGTGATGCAGGCGCGCCATGGCCTGCGCACCGTCGATTATCTGGAATCCATCGGCTTTTCCGGGCCGGATACGTTCTACGCCCATTGCTGGGAGCTGACCCATGACGAACTGCGGACGATGGCCGCAAGCGGCACCGGCGTCTCCCACTGCCCGGAACCCGTCTATCTCGTCGGCGCCGAGGTCACCGACATCCCCGCCATGGCGGCCTTCGGCCTGCGCATCGGGCTCGGCTGCGATGGTGCGGCCTCCAACGACAATTCCAACCTGATGCATTGCCTGCACTCGGCCTACATGCTGCAGTGCCTCGCATCCTCCACCCGCGCGCACCCCGTGCCGCCGCCGGTGGATTTCCTGCGCTACGGCACGAGCGGCGGCGCGAGCCTGCTCGGGCGCAGCGATATCGGCCGCCTTGCGCCCGGAATGGCCGCAGACCTCTTCGCCATCGACACCCGCCGCATGGATTATGTCGGCACGCGGCACGATCCGCTGAGCCTCATTCCCCGCGTCGGCATCGGCATGGCGACGGATATGACTATGATCAACGGCCGGGTCGTGTGGGCGAACGGCGCATTTCCCGGCCTCGACGAGGCAAAGCTTGCCGCGGACGCCGAGGCGGCCCTTGCAACCATCAATGTCTGAAGCTCGACGGCGTCGCTTCGCTCGGCGAACCGTTCGAGTGGTAGGGGCGCGAGAAGATCAGCCGGTCACGTCGAATTCGGGATCGACGGGAATGCCGAGCGCCGTGACGAGGCGGTTGGTTTCCGACGCCATGCCGATCACGGCAAGGAGATCGCCATATTGCGCGTCCGTCAGGCCCTTGGCGCGCGCCGCTGCCGTATGGGAATGGATGCAATAGCTGCAACCGCTGGCGACCGAGACGGCGATATAGATGAGCTCCTTCGTCAGCGGATCGAGCGCCGACGGTGCGACCATCACCTCCTTCAGGCTGCTCCATGTCCGCTCCAGCGTTGCCGGCTCGTTGGCCAGGCCGCGCCAGAAATTGTTGATGAAATCCGAGCCGCGCACGGCGCGGATATCCGCAAACACCGCCTGCACCCGCGGCGCTGCTTCGGCCTCGGCATCCGTCAAAAGTCGTACCGTCGCCATGCCAACCTCCTGATGTAACCGTCGGGAAACGAAGTCGCCGCCCGCCTCGAGTGAAATTGCATAAAAAAAGGGCCGCAGGGTGACCCACGGCCTCAAGTCATGAAGGTTAAACCTCCAGAGGGGAACGGCTGGCTGCGATCGATCCGGGAGGGGAATGAGAGGGCAACCAACCAAGGTCAGAATGACCTGTAATACCAGCGGATTCAAAGACGGGAGACGCTGTCGGAACGGGTGGATGTGATATTTCCATCTAACCCGCGCCCCTTCGGCGCTATTTCGTTCCAGCCGGGATGCTCAGCTCCCTTGCGCCCGAAAGCGCTGGAGATGCTCGACCACGAAATCGTGGTCTTCGACATCGGGAAGGCCGCTGATCGTCGCCGTTCCGATGAGATTGCCGTCCGTCTGAAAGATCGGGACGGCACCGCCGAAGGCCGCAAAGAGATCGGGCGACAGGCCGTAGCGGTGGTGGAAGTCGTAGCCCTCCTCCTGCGCGAGAAGCCGCATGTAGAGAGAACTGTGGTGGAACCGCTCGACCACGCGCCGCTTGCGCTCCGCCCAGTGCCGGTTGTCCTCGGTAGCGTTCGCAAGGCGCGTGAAGAACACCGGTTCGCGCGCGATCGTGATCTCGATCGCCACGGCCAGGCGGCCGGCCATGGCCGATTGCCGCATCAGGCTGCCAAGCGTCCAGGCATCGTCGGTTGTGAACCGGGTGACGACCCCCTCGCGCTCGGCTAAAAGGAGGTCTGCGCATGTCCTGTTATCCGGCTGAGACATGAAGGGCATCCTTGAAGGGTTGAGATTGCGCGGTGTCCCGAGAAACGGGCGTTGCGAGCCTACATCAGCAGAAACGCCCTGAAGTCGTTGACATTCGTGCCGGTCGGGCCGGTCTCGAACAGGTCCCCCGCAAGCGCGAAGGCGGACCATGCGTCGTGTCGCGCGAGGTGGGCGCGCGGCTCCCCGCCCGCTGCCCGGATGCTGGACGCGGTTTTGCCGTCGCAGAAGGCGCCGGCATTGTCTTCGGAACCATCGATTCCGTCGGTATCGGCCGCAAGGGCGGTGATGCCGGTGGCCCCGTCGAGATCGATGGCGACGGCCAGCAGCAGTTCCGTGTTTCGCCCGCCTTTCTTTGCACCCTCGGGACCGATTGTGACGGTGGTTTCCCCGGCCGAGAGGAGAACCATCGGGCCTTGCCTCTCTCGATGGCATCCCTGAAATTCCATCGCCAGCGCCGCATGCATGCGCCCGATATCGCGTGCTTCTCCCTCGATCCTGTCGGAGAGGATCAACGGCGTTACGCCGGTCTCACCGCTCAGACGCGCGGCCGCCTGCAGCGAGACACGGGCGGAGGCGATGACATGCGCCGCGTGGCCGGCAAAGGCCGGATCGTCGGGGCGCGGGGTCTCCACTGTCGCGATATGATCAAGAATGTTTGAGGGAATGTTCATCCGGTAGTCCCGGATCGCCCGCAGTGCATCCTCGCGGCCGGCGGCATCGGGAATGGTCGGGCCGGAGGCGACGAAGGCCGGGTTGTCGCCGGGAACGTCGGAGACGACGAGGCTGACGACACGGGCCGGAGAAGCAAGCGCGGCCAACCGCCCGCCTTTGATCATCGAGACGTGCTTGCGCACCACGTTCATCGCGGAAATCGGCGCGCCGGATGCGAGCAGCGCCTCGTTCAGGGCCATCTCGTCGGCAAGCGCAAAGCCCGGCGGCGGCGATGGCAGGAGGGCAGACCCGCCGCCCGAGATCAGCGCAATCACGAGATCGTCGGTCGTCAGCCCGCGTACCGCCTCCATCAGCGCGTTTCCGCCGACGATCCCCGCCTGGTCGGGAACCGGATGGGCGGCTTGCAGCACCCTTATGCGGGCGCAGGCGGCAACCGGTCCGTAACGCGCGACGACCACGCCCTCCAGCGGACCATCCCACAGGCTTTCAAGCGCCTGTGCCATCTGGCTTGCCGCCTTGCCGGCGCCGATGACGACCGTGCGGCCTATCGGTCGCGCCGGCAGATGGGCGCGGATCGCCTCCAGCGGATCGGCCGCGCGAACGGCGGCGTGGAAGAGCGACGCGAGGAATGCGCGCGGGTTCTCGATGGGCATTAGCGTGGCACCTTCCTGGGCGTGACGACACCTTTTTGTGGCAAAGCCGACGGCAGAATGCAAAGCCGCATCATTGGCTCAGCGAACATGCGTGCGCGCACGGGGGCGCTGGTCGTTGCGCTCGTCGGCAAAGATCGTCGCCGGCAACGGATCGAGCCCGCGAATGATGTCGGCGCCCTTCTCTCCGACCATGATGGTCGGGGCATTGGTGTTGCAGGAGGGCACGCGCGGCATGACGGAGCTATCGCAGACGCGTAAGCCCTGCAACCCTCGCACGCGCAGGTCGAGCCCCACGACCGCATCCGCCCCGGTGCCCATTCGGCAGGTGCCGACGGGATGGTGATCGGTCTTCGCGTTCGCGCAGCCATAATCGAAAAGCTCGGCCTCCGTGCGTACCTTCGGACCGGGCAAACGCTCGGCCAGAATATAGGGCTTCAATGCCGCCTGCTCGAAGATCTCGCGGGCGATCCGCAAGCCTTCCAGCGACATCTTCCGGTCATGCGGGTCCGACCAGTAGTTCGGGTCGATCAGCGGGGCTGCGGCCGGATCGGACGCGGAGAGCCGCACCGTGCCGCGCGATCGCGGATGCAGATAAGCCGAATTCAGCGTCACCCCGGCATTTTTCAGCTTTTCCACGCCCGCCTCGATGCCCGAGCCAAGACCGAGATGGAACTGTATATCCGGGGATCGCGCGTCCGGATCCGCATACCAGAAGCCGCCGGTTTCAAACAGCGACGAGGCGACGGGGCCCGTGCGGAACAGCACATATTCGAGGCCCGCCCAGAGCGTGCGGTGCAGCTTCGCAACGCCGTCATAGGTGTGGTCGCCGGTGCATTCGGCGATGACGAAGAGGTCCAGATGGTCCTGCAGATTGCCGCCGACGCCGGGCAGGTCATGCGCCACGGGAACGCCGACGGACGTCAGATGATCGGCCGGGCCGATGCCCGATTGCAGGAGCAGCTTCGGCGAACCGATGGCGCCCGACGTTACGAGCACCTCGCGCCCGCAGCGCACGATCTCGCTGCCCCGGCTGGTGGCGATCTCGACGCCGACAGCCGTCGTGCCCTCCAGCACGATGCGCGACACGCGGGCGCCCATGCGGATCGTCAGGTTCTTCCGGTCCTTGATCGGCGAGAGGTAAGCGAGCGAGGCGGAAGAGCGGCGGCGGTTGCGCTGCGTCAGCTGGTAGAAGCCGACGCCCGCCTGCTGGCGCCCGTTAAAGTCGTGATTGTAGGGAATGCCGAGCTCCTGCCCCGCCCGGATATAGGCGTCGCAGATCGGCAGCGCGGACACCGGCATGGAAACGCCGAGTGGCCCGCCATAGGCATGATAGTCGTCGGCAAAGCGCTGGTTGTCCTCGGCCCGCTTGAAATAGGGCAGCACGGAACGGTAGTCCCAGCCCTCGCAGCCGTCTTCGCTTGCCCAGAGATCGTAATCGGCGGCATTGCCCCGGGTGTAGAGCTGCGCGTTGATGGACGAGCCGCCGCCGATGACCTTGGCCTGTGTGTAGCGCAGGACACGACCGTTCATGTGCTTCTGCGGCACGGTCTCCCAGCCCCAGCTGGCCACGCCTTTCGTCATCTTGGCAAAGCCGGCCGGCATGTGAAAGAGAGGATTCCAGTCCCCGCCACCGGCTTCCAGAAGCAGCACGGTGACATCGGGGTCCTCGCTCAGCCTGTTGGCGAGAACGCATCCGGCGGGCCCTGCCCCGGTGATGATATAGTCGAAGCGCATGGTTTCCATTCCTGTCACAGACGCGGGATCGACAGGCCGCCATCGGCATCGATCACGGTCCCTGTTGCAAAGGCGAAGCTGCCCGAGGCGAGCGCTGCGCAGATGGCGCCGATATCGCCGGCTTCCCCCCAGCGCCGCATGGGCACCAGGCCCCCGGCGATCAGGGCATCGTATTTCGGGGTGACGCCGGCGGTCATGTCGGTCCGCACGATGCCAGGCCGTACCTCGAAGACCGCGACGCCATCGGCCGCAAGCCGCAGTGCCAGCCCCTGCGAGAAGGCCGCAAGCCCCGCTTTGCTGATGCAATAGTCGAGGCGCTCGGGGGAACTCGCCTGCGCCGAGACCGAGGTGATGTTGATGATCGACCGGGAATGGTCGGGCGCAGTCGCCAACATCGCCTTCACCACGGCCTGGGTGAAGAACACCGTCCCTTTCAGGTTGGTGGCCATGATCAGGTCGTAATGGTCGGGCGAAAGGCCGAGGAAATCGCCGCGCACGACAGACGCCATGCCCGCATTGTTGACGAGGCAGTCGATGCGGCCGAAACGGGCCATGACGTCGTCGACCGTCGCTGCGTGCCCGGCGACGTCGCAGATATCGGCCTTGATGTAGATGGCGTCCGCCTGCCCATCGGCGCGGAGCTCCGCCAGCGCGTCCTTTGCCGTTTCCGGACCGCCGATGCCTGTCACGACGATGTCGTAGCCGGCAGCGGCGAGGTGCGAGGCGATACTGAGGCCGATCCCCCGCCGTCCGCCCGTCACCACCGCCACCGGTCTTTGCCGCCGTTCGCTCATCATTGCAGGTCCTTCGAGACGATGTGATCTGCGACCCGCAAGGCTTGGGCCGCAACCGTTAGCGCCGGATTGACAGCGGCCGAGGTCGGCAGGCAGCTCGCATCGACGACGAACAGGTTGTCGTGGTCATAAGCGCGGCAGAAGGGATCGAGCGGCGCCGTTGCGGGATCGTTGCCGATGCGCACCGTGCCGCACTGATGGGACGGCGTGCGTTTGTCGAACGGCCTCGACAGCACGAGCGGAAAGCCGATCGAGCGGAGAACGGTCTTGAGTTTTGCCACCAGCGACAGATGCGCGTTCCAGTTGGTGCGATGCCATTTGAGGACGATCCGCTCGCCATCGACCATGACCCGGCTTTCAGGGTGCGGAATATCCTCGCTCATGGCGTAGAAATCGATCGCATGCGCCGACATTCGGTCGAGCAGCCGCTCCGGGATGCGCGGCAGGCTGCTTTTGAGGATCGCCCCGGACACGCGGCCGAGAAGCTGGACATTGCCGAGTGGTGGCCCACCCTCGCCATCCGACAGGTAGAAGTCGTTGAAGGCGAAGGTCTTCTGATAGACCGACGTGTTCCGGTAACGCGGCGACAGAGCGAGCACGGCGGACGAATTGTGGTTCATGAAGTTGCGCCCGACCTGGTCCGAGCTGTTGGCAAGGCCATCGGGAAAGCGCGCATTGGCCGAGCGCAGCAGCAGGACGGCCGACTGGACCGCGCCGGCGGCGAGCACCACGAGATTCGGCGAGACGCTGCTTGTGTCCCCGGCCACGGTATAGACGACGCGCTCGATTCGGCCGCCGGAGGCGCCCGTTTCGAGCCGCTGGACGATCGCGCCCGTTTGCAGCGTGACATTGGGATAGCCAAGCGCGACGGCGAGAGCGGCACTTTCGGCATCCATCTTGCCGTCGTCGCAATTCGGATGGGCATCCCACGGCGTGCGCCCCTTGGCGAGCCACCGGTCGATATCGACGCCGAGCGGCAGGGAGAACGGGTGGAGCCCCTTCTGCTTCAGGCGCGCGCGGACGTCGGCAATCGACGGTTCGTCCGGCACCGGGGGAAAGGCGTAAGGCGTAGAATGTTCGGGCTCGGTCGGGTCGTCCCCCAGCGCGCCGCGCACCTGATACATCCGCTCGGCCGCCCCGTACCAGGGCTCGAGCTCGGCGTAGGGAAACGGCCAGGCGGGGGAGACGCCCTCCTGATGCTGCATCTCGTCAAAATCCTCGCGCCGGTAGCGCGACAGTACCGCCCCGTAGAATTTCGAGTTGCCGCCGACATTGTAGTAATTGCCCGGGTTGAACCCCCTGTGCTCCCTCTGGCTCTGGCCCTGCCATTCGTACCAGGTCTCCTGCGGGCGGAAATGCCCCCGCTGGAAGATCGCGCGCTGGTCGCGGTTCACAGGCGTGTCGGCAATGTGCTGGCCGGCCTCCAGGATCAGGATCTCGCAGCCGGACGCGGCAAGGCCGGCGGCCAGCGTCGCCCCGCCGATACCGGAGCCGATGATGACGATGTCGGGGGTTCTGCTCATCTCGGTCCCCCCGCTCACGCGATGCGCTGCTGGCTTTGCGGATCGAAATAAACGGCCTTGTCGAGGTTGAAGGCGAGCCTTGCCGTCTGTCCCGCATGGATACGGGCATCGGCCCGCAGGCGCGCGACCACTTCCTTGCCGCCGAGCCGGGTGACGGCGAAGGTGTCGGCACCGGCCGGCTCCACGACCTCGATCAGGCAATCGCCTTCCGCGATCGTGCGCGCATTGCGGTCCGCACCTTCGATGTCGGTCAGCGCCTCGGGCCGGATGCCGAAGACGATCTGGCGGCCGAGATGGCTCTCCAGTCGCTCCTGCCCTGCTGCTACCGGCAGTTTCACCAGCGCGCCGTTCGGGCGGGCAAGCGAGACGGAGAGCCCTGCCGCATCCTTTTCCACGGTTGCCGAGAGCAGGTTCATGGCGGGCGAGCCCATGAAGTCGGCCACGAACATATTGGCCGGATTGTTGTAGATTTCCGCCGGCGAGCCGAACTGCTGCAGCACGCCGTCCTTCAACACCGCGATCTTGGTCGCCAGCGTCATCGCCTCGATCTGGTCGTGGGTGACGTAGACGATGGTCGTCTTCAGACGCTGGTGCAGCCGCTTGATCTCGGTGCGCATATCGACACGTAGCTTTGCGTCCAGATTGGACAGCGGCTCGTCGAACAGGAAGACCTGCGGATTGCGCACGAGCGCGCGGCCCATGGCGACGCGCTGGCGCTGGCCGCCGGAAAGCTGGCTCGGCTTCCGGTCGAGCAAATGGCCGATCTGGAGGATATCGGAGACCTCCTTGATCGCCTTCTCGCGCACGTCCTTCGGGACCTTACGGATCTCCATGCCGAAGGCGATGTTGCCGGCCACCGTCATGTTCGGATAGAGCGCATAGCTCTGGAACACCATGGCGATGTCGCGCTGCGACGGCGGCAGACCCGCAATCGAGCGGCCCTTGATGGCGATCTCGCCGGACGTGATCGGCTCCAGCCCGGCAATCGTGTTCAGCAGCGTGGACTTGCCGCAGCCGGACGGGCCGACCAGCACGAGAAAGCCGCCTTCCTCGATTTCGATGTTGATGTCTTTCAGGATTTCCAGCGCGCCATAGGATTTGCGCAGATGCGAGATTTTGAGAAACGACATGATGATCAGCCTTTCACGGCGCCGGACATCAGGCCGCGCACGAAGTAGCGACCCGAAACGATGTAGACGATGAGGGTGGGCAGGGCGGCGAGGATCGCGCCGGCAAAGTGGACGTTGTATTCCTTCACGCCCGTGGACGACTGCACGAGGTTGTTGAGCGCGACCGTCATCGGCGTCGAATTGGCGCCGGCAAATGAGGCGCCGAACAGAAAGTCGTTCCAGATATTGGTGAACTGCCAGATGACCGAGACGACGATGATCGGACCGGACGAGGGCAGCAGGATGCGGCGGAAGATCTGGAAGAACGTCGCGCCGTCGATCTGCGCCGCCCGCACGAGTTCGGTCGGAAAGGCCTCGTAGTAATTGCGGAAGTAGAGTGTGGTGAAGCCGAGACCGTAGACGACATGCACCAGCACGAGCCCGGGAATGGAGCCGGCAAGGCCGAGCATGCCGAGGATGCGCGCCGTAGGAATGAGCACGATCTGGAACGGGATGAAGCAGGACAGGAGCAGCATGCCGAAGACGATGTTCGACCCGCGGAAATGCCATTTCGTCAGCACATAGCCGTTGAGCGCACCGACCACGGTCGAGATGGCCACGGCGGGGATGACCATAAGGATGGAGTTGATGAAGAAGGGCTTGAGGCCTGTCGGCTGGATGCCGATCTGCGCGGTCGACCAGGCCGACAGCCACGGCTCGATGGTCCAGACCTGCGGTAGGTTGACCATGCCGCCCTGGCGGATTTCTTCCAGCGGCTTCAGCGAGTTCACCACCATGACGTAAAGCGGCATGAGGTAGAACATCGCAAAGGCGATGAGCGCGGTATAGATCAGGGCCCGGGTGAGAAGGCTGTGCGACATCGCGTTCTGCGGATTGGCGGCGCCGCTCATCAGCGTTTTCCTCCACGGATTTCGGAATAGAGATAGGGAACGATGATCGAGAAGATCATGACCAGCATGATGATGGCGGAGGACGCGCCGATGCCCATCTGGTTGCGGGTGAAGGTGTAGGAATACATGAAGGTGGCCGGCAGTTCGGTCGCCTGCCCCGGGCCCCCGCCGGTCAGGGCGACGATCAGGTCGTAGGCCTTGATGGCGAGATGGGCGAGCACGACGAAGGCCGACAGGAAGACCGGGCGCATCAGGGGAATGATGATCCGTCGGTAGATCGTCACGGTGCCCGCACCGTCGATCTGCGCGGCCTTGATCATCTCGTTGTCGACCCCGCGCAGGCCGGCGAGGAACATCGCCATGATGAAGCCCGAGGACTGCCAGACGGCGGCCAGCACGACGCAGTAGATCGCCATCTTGCTGTCCTTGATCCAGGTGAAGGCGAAGGTCTCCCAGCCCCAGAGATGCATGGTGTTCTCGATGCCGATGCCGGGATCGAGGATCCACTTCCAGGCGGTGCCCGTGACGATGAAGGAGAGCGCCATCGGATAGAGATAGATCGGGCGCAGAAAACCTTCGCCGCGGATCTTCTGGTCGAGCATGATCGCCAGGAACAGGCCGAGCACCGAGCAGATGAGGATGTAGAGCGAGGCGAAGATCGCCAGATTGGCGATGGCCCGCCACCAGTGCGGCAGGGCCCAGAGCTTGCTGTAGTTCGACAGGCCCACGATGTTGTAAGACGGCAGCATCTTGCTGTCGGTAATCGACAGGAACCCTGTATAGGCGATGAAGCCGTAGACGAAAATCACGATGACCAGGAAACTCGGCGCGAGCACGATTTTCGGCAACTGGTCCTGTAGGAAGCTGCGGCTCTGCATGGCTTCGTTCCCCTCCCCTCGCCCGGAATGCGGGTGCACGGCCTCAGGCGCCGGCCATCATGGCCGGCCTTTCGGCGCACCCGGTATCCCCGGCAGTCTTGACGTATCGGATGGTGTGATGGCGGGAGCTGCGGGCGCGAAGACCCGCAGCTCCCAGCCCTTACTTTGCGGCTTCGACCGCGCTGACCAGCTCGGTCACCGCGTCGTCGGCCGTCAGGTCGCCGTTGAACTGACGGGTCACGACGTCGTAGATCGCGTTCTTCACGGCTGCCGGATTGGCGTGGCCATGGGCCATGGAGCCGATGAGCTTGCCGCTCTTGTCGGCTTCGGCCGCATCCTTGATGGCCTTCTTGCCGCAATCGTCGAAGGCGGCGTCCGACACGTCGGTGCGCACGGGTGCCGAACCCTTGACCACGTTGAAAGCCGACTGGAATTCAGGGCTTTCGATAGCCGTGGCCATCTCCATCTGTGCCGGCACCTTGGCGTCGGCGACCTTGAACATGACGAACTGGTCGGTGTTGAAGGTGACTGCACCCTGCGTGCCGGGGAAGCGCATGCAGACATAGTCCTTGCCCGGCGTCTTGCCGGCCTTGGAGAATTCGCCCTTCGCCCAGTCGCCCATGAACTGCACGCCGGCCTTGCCGTCGATGACCATGGCGGAGGCGAGGTTCCAGTCGCGGCCCGAGAAGTTGGGATCGACATAGGAGCGCAGCGTCGTCATGCGGTTGAAGGCTTCCTTCATCTTGTCGCCGCCGAGCGCCTTCGGGTCGAGATCGATGAAGGCGGACGTGTAGAAATCGACGCCGAGCGACAGCACGACGGCGTCGAAGACGGTCGCGTCCTGCCAGGGCTGTCCGCCGGCGGCAACGGGGATGATGCCCTGCGCCTTGAAGTTGTCGAGGAGGGCGATCAGCTCTTCCCAGCTCTGCGGCTCCTTGCCGCCGGCCTTGTCGAGCGCCGCCTTGTTGATCCACATCCAGTTGGTCGAATGCAGGTTGACGGGTGCCGCGATCCAGTGGCCGTCATATTTCGAGAACTTCTGAAGCGCCTTGGGGATGACGTTGTCCCAGTTCTCCTTGGCCGCGACCGCATCGAGGTTGCCGAGCGAACCTTCCTTGGCCCAGTCGAGAATGTCGAAGCCGAGCATCTGCACCGCGGTCGGCGCGTTGCCGGCCGTGACGCGGGCGCGCAGCACCGTCATGGCTTCCGTGCCGCCGCCGCCGGCGACCGGCATGTCCGTCCAGGAGATGTTCTTGGCTTCGAGGTCCTTCTTGAGCACTTCCAGCGCCGAGGCCTCGCCGCCGGATGTCCACCAGTGAAGCACCTCCACGTTTTCGGCAGCCTGCACGGCGCCGGCCATCAAAGCGAGACCCAATGCAGTCGATGTCAGAAACTTGCGCACGATGTTTTCCTCCCATGAGCACAGTGAAGAGCGAAACCCATTTCCGCTCCCGTGCCGCCGCCCTCCTCGAGCGTCGGCGTCAGCCGGCTTGTTCAGCCGCATCCCGTCTTCCCGACCGCGTGTTGCGCGCCCGGGCGGGATGCTTCAAGCCAGCTTTTCCGTCTGCGGCATCCACCAGTTCGTGCGGCCGCCGATATGCATGTTGAGCGTCTTGGTCTCGGTATAGTCCTCCACAGCGTGGCGCCCGAGTTCGCGGCCGAGACCCGACTGCTTGTAGCCACCGAAGGGCAGTTCGGAGGCGCCGTCCATGAAGGTGTTCATCCACACGGTCCCTGCCCGCACCTGCCTGCCGATCGTCAGGCACGTGTCGAAATCCTTGCTCCACACCCCGGCAGAGAGCCCGTAATCGACAGCATTGGCGATCTCGATCGCCTGCGCCGTGGTCTCGAAGGTGAGCACGGAGAGAACCGGGCCGAACACCTCCTCGCGCGCGACCGGCATGTCCGGCGTCACATTGGCAAGAATCGTCGGCGCCATGAACTGGCCGCGGCCGAGATCGAGCGCCTTGCCGCCATGGGCCACGTCCGCGCCACCGTCTGCTGCCCCTGAAATATAGCCGGCGATCTTCTCCAGATGCTGCGGTGTGATGATTGCGCCGACCTGCGTCTGCGGATCGAGCGGATCGCCGACCCGCACCTTTTCCGAAAGGGCGGCCACCCGCTTCACCACGTCCTCGGCGATGCTCTTGTGGAGGATCAGCCGCGAGCCGGCATTGCAGCACTCGCCGGCGTTGAAATAGGCGCCGAACACGGCGGCATCGATGAAGCCGTCGAGATCGGCATCGGGAAAGACGATCTGCGGGTTCTTGCCGCCAAGCTCCAGCGACACCTTCTTCAGCGTCTGCGCGGCATTCGCCATGGTCAGCTTGCCGACGCCGGTAGAGCCCGTGAACGAGACCATGTCGACATCGGGATGCGACGTCATGACCGCCCCCACCTCGGCGCCCGTGCCCGTGACGATGTTGACGACGCCCTTGGGAAGGCCGGCTTCCTCGAGGATCTCGCCGAGCACGACGGTCGAGCCAGACGAGAGTTCCGATGGCTTGACGACCGTGGTGCAGCCGGCGGCCAGCGCGAAGGGCAGCTTCTGCCCGACGATCAGGAAGGGGAAGTTCCACGGCGTGATGATCGAAACGACGCCGATCGCCTCGCGCAGGACCACGCCCAGCGTGCCGTCGCCCAGCGTATTGTAGCTCTCGCCATGGAGATCGCGGGCAAGGGCCGCGGCATAGCGCCAGATATCGACCGAACCGGCGATTTCGCCGCGCACCTGTGAGATCGGCTTGCCGGCTTCCACCGCATCCAGAAAGGCGAGTTCCTCGGCACGCGCGGCAATGAGATCGGCGGCCTTCAGCAAGATGCCGGAGCGCTCCGACGCCGTCATCCGCGGCCAGGGTCCGGTGTCGAAGGCCTTGCGGGCTGCAGCGATGGCGCGCTCGGCATCCGCCCGCGTTCCCGCCTGGAACCGGCTGACGACGACGCCATGGCCGGGCGCGACCCGCTCGATCGGATCGGCCGTCCCCTCGCTCCACCGGCCGTCGATCAGCATCTTGAAGTCGCGCGGGGCATGATCCACGAGCGCCTTCGGGTTTACCAGAACCGTCATTACCATTCTCCCTTGAACTGTGCGGCACGCTTCTCCTTGAAAGCGGAAACGCCCTCCTTGAGGTCGGCCGTCTTGGCAGCAAGGATCGACCCCAGCGCCTCCACGGCCGTCCCGTTGTCCTCCCCGTTGGCGCTTGCGATCATCAGCTTGACGATTTCCAGCGCCGCCGGCCCGCGCGCGGCGATGCCAGTTGCCATGTCTTTTGCAGCGGCAAGCGCACGTCCGGTCGCGGTCACCCGGTCCACAAGCCCGAGTGACAGGGCCTGCTCCGCCGTGAAGATCTCGCCGCCGAGCGCCATCCGGCGCACGGGCTGAGCGCCGAAGCGCTTGACCAGCCGCTGCGTGCCCGACCAGCCCGGCACCATGCCGAGGCCCGTTTCCGGCAGCCCGATCCGGATGTGTTCCTCGGCGATGCGGATGTCGGCGATGCCGGCAAGCTCGAGACCGCCGCCGAGCGCGTGCCCGTTCAGCGCCGCGATGAGCGGCATGCGCAGCGTTGCAAGCCGCTCGAACACGCGGTGCCCGTAGCGCACCCAGCCATGGCCGAACGCGTCCGGCCGCATGCCGCCCCAGGCGGTGATATCGCCGCCGGCCGAAAACCCCGACCCCTCGCCGGTGAGGATCGCGACGCGAACGCGCGCGTCCGCTTCCACCGTATCGGCCACGGACACCAGCGCCTTCAGCATGTCGAGATCGAGCGCATTGCGCTTTTCCGGCCGGGAAACGGTGAGGATGGCGATGGGGCCTTCGATGTCGAGGCGTACCTCTCCCTTAGACATGGGCACCCTCCAGAACGCGCGGCGCCTTGGTGGGCAACGAAAGGCCGATGCGCGCCTCGCCAAACAGCGCGGCATCCATCAGCTTCAGGTCCGGCGAGACGATCAGCGGGAATTCGGACTGATCGAGCACCTGCGTCTGCAGATCGACGCCGGGCGCGATTTCGGTCAGCACCAGCCCTTGCCGCGTCAGCTTGAGCACGCAACGCTCGGTAACATAGGTGATGTCCTGCCCCTGCGCGATGGCGCGGCTGCCGGAGAAGGTGACGTGCTCGACCGCCTCGACCAGCTTCTTCAGCTTGCCTTCCCTCTCGATCACCAGCTTGCCGTTGACGATCGACAGTCTGGCGCCGGCATTGAACATGCCGGAAAAGACGATCTTGCGGGCGCGGGCGGTGATATCGACGAAGCCGCCGGCACCGGCCGTCACATGCGGACGGAACGACAGACGGGAGACATTGACCGAGCCGTCGCGGCCGATTTCGAGGAAGGAGAGCAGCGAGGCATCGAAGCCGCCGCCTTGGAAGTAGGTGAACTGGTAGGGCGAGGGCATGTAGGCATCCGCATTGGACGCGCAGCCGAAGGCAAAATCGAGAAGCGGCACGCCGCCGACGGCCCCCTGCTCGATGACCCAGGTGACCGCGCCGTGCAGGCCCTCCTCCAAGAGGATACGCGGCACGTTGGCGGAGATGCCGAAGCCGAGATTGACGCAGCTGCCGGCTTGAAGCTCTTGTGCCACCCGGCGCGCGATGACCTTCTGGATGTTGAAATCCGGCACGGAGAAGCTTTCGAGCGGCCGGAAGATCTCGCCAGAAATGGCCGGATCGTAGTCCGTCAGCGTCGTCTGCTTCTGGTCGGGATCGACGATGACGTAATCGACCAGCATGCCGGGAACCCGCACGTCGTGCGGCTTCAGCGCGCCCTGCTTGGTGATGCGCTTGACCTGCGCGATGACGATGCCGCCATTGTTGCGCGCCGCCAGCGCCTGGTCGAGCCCGCCGAGCGTTGCACCCTCGTGCTCATAGGTCAGGTTGCCGTGCTCGTCGGCGGTGGTTGCGCGGATGATGGCGACCTGCGGCACGATGGCGGGGAAATAGAGCCAGTCCTCGTTCTCGAACGACACCCGCTTGACCACCGGCGTCTCCGCCGCCAGCGCATTCATGGCGCAGCCCTGCCGCTCGGGGTCGACGAAGGTTTCGAGCCCGATCTTGGTGATGACGCCGGGACGCTTGGCCGCGGCCTCGCGGTGCATGTCGAAGAGGATGCCCGAGGGGATGTTGTAGGCGGGAATTTCGTTGGCCGTAATCATCTGCCAGATCAGCGGCGGCTCGGATGTCGAAGGCCCCGACGGATAGGAGCCGGCGAGGATCCGCTTGAGGAGGCCTTTCCTTGCGATATGATCCACACCCTTGATGCCGCTCATGTCGCCGGCGGCGATCGGGTGCAGGGTGGTGATCTCGCTTGGATGACCCGTCGCCGCGAAGCGCTCGCCGATCGCTTTCAGCATCAGATCGGGGCAGCCGAGCCCGCTCGAGGAGGAGACGGAGACGACGGCGCCGTCGGGGATCATGGCGGCCGCTTCGGCCGGAGTGATGTGCTTGCCCATGATCTGACTCAAAGCCCCGTCTCAACCGTGACGGCGCGGCCGGACCGTGCCGCCTCGACGACGGCAAGCCCTGTTGCCAGCGACCAGATGCCGTCTTCCGCCGTTGCGGCCGGAGATCCCCTGCCGGCTATTGCCGCATGGAAGGCCGCAAGGCCCGTTTCATAAAGGTTGCGCCCGTCAAGCGGCAGCGTCTGTTCGCCCTGCGCGTCGCGCAGCACCACCGTGCCAACGGGCCGCTGCGTCATGACGTTGCGGGCAATGAGCGATCCCTCGGTTCCGTGAACCTCGAAGCCGGTCTCGGCATATTTCGTGGTGAATCCGTCGTGGAACTGGGCGATCAGCCCGTCCGCAAACCGCATGACGCCCATAACGGCATCTTCGAGCCCTGCCTTGCCGAGCCCGCCGGACTGGCCAAAGGCCGTGACCTCCACCGGGTCCTGCCCCAGCACGAAGCGGAGCGTATCCGTGTCGTGCACCGTGATATCCAGGATGACGCCGCCGCCCGCCTTGGGATTGTCGAGCCGCCAGCCCTGCAGATGCGTCGGCAGATAGACCGCGTGGAAGACCCGTGCCGAAAGCGGCTTGCCGATCCGCCCGGCGGCGACCGCATCCCGCATCGCGATATGGCTGGCCGCATTGCGCAGGTGGTGGTTCGTCGCCAGCACCACGCCGGCCGACCGTGCCGCGTCCCGCATGCGGTGGGCATCCTCCAGCGTCATCGCCAGCGGCTTTTCGCAGAGGATGTGCTTGCCGGCCCTGGCGGCGGCAATCGCCTGGTCGCGGTGAAGCTCGTTGGTGGTCGAGATATAGACCGCATCGATATCGGGATCCGCGAGCAGGGCATCGAGATCCGAAACGGCCTTGCCGATCCCGTTTTCCGAGGCGTAGGTCGCGGCACGCTGCGGGCTGGAACTCATCACGGAGACGACCTCCCCGCCCGTCGCGCGGATCGCGCCGATCACCCATTCCCGTGCGATCGTGCTTGCGCCGATCAATCCCCAACGGTTCGTCATGCAGATCGCCTCCCCGGCTTCATTCTGTTCACGCCGCAGCTTTCCCGCACGACCAGCCGTACGGGCGTCACCACGGCCTCCGCCTCCGCCTTGCCGGCATTGATCTGCTTGAGCAGCAGCTGGGCGGCACGCCGGCCCATGCCCTGCGGATCCACCGCGATGGTGGTGAGCGCCGGCACGGATGTGCCCGCCTCGATCACGTCGTCGAAGCCGACGATCGCGAAATCGACGCCCGGCTCCAGCCGCCGCGCCCGCAATCCGTCATAGACGCCGAAGGCGACGGCATCGTTGAAGCAGACCCCGCCCGTCGGCCGGTCGTCCGCCGCCATCGCCCGCGCCACGGCCTTTGCCCCTTCCGCCCGCGAGGGTGCGCAGGCAAAGACGAGGCCTTCGTCATAGCCAAGCCCCGCCGCCGCGATCCCGTCGCGATAGCCGGCAAGCCGCTCCTGAAAGATCGCGGTATCCTCGAACCCGCCGAAGAAGGCGATGCGCGTGTGGCCGAGCTTGGCCAGATGCTCGACGGCTGCGAACATTCCGGTGTGGTTGTCCGACATGAGCGAGGACACCTTGGCACCCGGCACGGGGCGCACCACGGCGACGACCGGCATGCCGGCCGAGACCAGCGCCTTGAAATCGATGGCCCGCGAGCCGCGGGCGGGCGACACGACGAGGCCGGAAATGCCGTGCTCGCGCATGGAGGCGATGACCTCCGTCTGCCGGTCGAGGCTCTCGCTGGTATTGGCGAGGAACTGCACGAAGCCCGCATCCTGCACGACAAGGTCGATGCCGACGGCAAGCTCGGCAAAGAAGCTGTTGGTCAGATCGTTGACGACGACGCCGATGATCTTCGACTTGGCGCTGGACTGCCGGAGATTGGCCGCGCCGCGATTATAGACATAGCCGAGATCCCGCATGACGGCATTGACCTTGGTCCGCGTGCCCTCGTTGACGAGCGGCGAACCCTGTAGGACGAGCGAGACTGTGGATTTCGACACCCCCGCCGCCTTCGCAATATCGATGACCGTGACCCGTCCGTTCGCCATGAACTCTCATGCGCCTCCATCTTGACCCTCTCAATATTTGGATCGTTCCAAAATATCAAGGGCCATTTCCGGGGTGTTTGCAGATTCTTTGAAAGACCTGTCTCAAAGGCATATAGGCTCCATTTAATGTGCATTGCAGCATTTACAGTGCATTTCACCCGTCATTGGCTGCAATGTCGATGATCATCCATCGGAAAATAGAGCCTTGCAATTTGGATCGATCCAAATTATCCGGTTGACATTCCGAGGAGGCATCATGACTCAGGTTCTCAATCTGCCGACATCCGCAGGCGCGGTCGAAGCGTATCGCCTTGTGGGCACGCCGATCGCAAGGCCGGCAACGACCCCTGTCTTCAACCGCATCGCCTATGCCGCGGCGCATGTCGTTTCCGCGCCCGAGCGGGACGCCGATCCATGGAACCGCCCGGCCATCGACTGGGACACGACGCTTGCATTCCGCCATCATCTCTGGAGCCTCGGCTTCAAGATCGCCGAGGCGATGGACACGTCGCAGCGCGGCATGGGTCTCGACTGGGCCGGCGCGCAGGAGCTCATCGCCCGCTCGCTCGCAGAAGCGCGCACGGTGGAGGGAGCCGACCTTGCCTGCGGCGCCGGCACGGATCATCTCGACCCGACCGACGCCCGCACGCTGGACGACGTGATCGGGGCTTACGAGACGCAGATCGAGCATATCGAAAAGCATGGCGGCCGCGCGATCCTGATGGCGAGCCGGGCGCTCGCCCGCATCGCACGCTCGGCCGACGATTACGCCAAGGTCTATGGCCGCATTCTCTCGCAAACGAAGGACAAGGTGGTGCTGCACTGGTTGGGCGACATGTTCGACCCGCAGCTACGCGGCTACTGGGGAAGCACCGACTTCGAGCCGGCGCTCGATTGCGCGCTGCGGATCATCTCAGAGAATGAGCGCAAGATCGAAGGCATCAAGATCTCGCTGCTCGAACACGAAAAGGAAATCGCCCTGCGCGACCGGCTGCCGGAGACCGTGCTCTGCTTTACGGGCGACGATTTCAACTATGCCGGCCTGATCGAGGGCGACGGGCGGCGCCACAGCCATGCGCTGCTCGGCATCTTCGACGCCGTCGCACCGGCTGCCTCGAAGGCGCTGGCAGCGCTTGCCGCGGGCGATAGCGCGACGTTCCGGGCGGTAATCAACCCGACGGTTCCCCTCTCCCGCAAGATCTTCGAGGCGCCGACGCAGTATTACAAGGCCGGCGTGGTTTTCCTCGCCTGGCTCAATGGCCACCAGTCGCATTTCAGCCTTCCGGCCGGCATGCAGTCGGCGCGCGGCATCAACCACTATGCCGATATCTTCCGCCTTGCCGATCAGGCCAATATTCTCGACAGGCCGGATCTGGCAGCCGAACGCATGCGCCACTTCGCTGGCGTCTACGGCATCGCCTGATGGCCGCACGCTGCGCGCGACGGCAAAAGGCCGTGCATCCCGCAAGGACGCACGGCCATCCGCATCGCTCGCTCCCCTCCCGAAGCCGGTGCCGGCGTCAGGACGAGCGCAGGAGGCTCAGCTCCAGGCGTGGAGCGGTGGCTTTTCGCCGTTGAGGAAATACTTGCCGAGGATGGCGTATTTCCAACGCACCGGATCGTGCAGCGTGTGGGTGCGGGCGTTGCGCCAGTGGCGGTCGAGGCCGTGCTCGGCAAGCGTCGAGCGCGTTCCCGCCAGCTCGAAGAGCTTGTTGGTGGCGGCGATGGCGATCTCGGTGGAGAGGATCTTCGCCTCCGCCGTGACGATCTGCGCTTCCGCCACGCTCTCGGCATTCGGGTCGAGGATCGCCCGGTCGATGGCGTATCCGGCCTTTTCCAGAAGCGCCTGCGCCGCATGCAACCGCAGCGTCAGGTCGCCCACCGCCTGGATCGTGTAGGGATCGTCCCAGGCATTGTCGACGCCCGAATCCACCCAGGCGCGGCTCTTGGTGCGCACGAAGGACACGGTCTCGTCGATCGCAGCCTGGGCAATGCCCGAATCCACCGCCACCTGGATGATCTGGAAGATCGCGCCGTCGGCGGTTGGAACCTCGTAACCCTTGTAGCCGGGCACGAGATGGGTCTTCGGCACCTTCACATTGTCCAAGAGCACGGTGCCCGACAGGGTCGTGCGCTGACCGAAGGCGGACCAGTCGTCGATGACGGTCAGGCCCGGCGCATCGCGCTCGGCAATCGCGTACCAGGCCCGGCCCTCGTCATCGAGCGCGACGATCGGCACGAGATGGGCGAGCAGAGCGCCCGAGGCGTAAAACTTCTGCCCGTTGACGACCACATGATCGCCGGCATCCACGAAGCGGGTCTCGAAATCCACCGCGCGCTTCGATCCGAACTCGGAGAAGGCATTGCCGAAGCGGGTGCCGCGCAGCACCTCGCCAAACAGCAGCGCCTGTTGCGCTGGATCGGACACGGTGCGGATGGCGGCGACGACGCCCAGATGGTTCTGCGCGACCTGCCCGATGGAGGGGTCGGCCGCCGAGATGATCTCGATCACCCGGGCGAGCGTCGCATAAGACAGCTCCGGCCCGCCGAAGGCCTTGGGCACGTTGATCGACCAGAGGCCGCTCTGCGAGAAGGCATCCAGCTCCTTGACGGGCCAGATCCGCTCGCGGTCGCGCAGGGCCGCCTCCTTCACGAAGTCGGCGGCGAGCTGCTTGGCAATCGTGATCGCCTCGGCATCCGTCGAGATGATGTGGGCAGGCTCTGAGGGGCGCGGAACCGGTGGAACGGCTTTGGCGGCATTCTCTGTTTTGATGTTGGAAATCGTCATGTCGATATCTCCTTTGACATCTGTTAGCCGGCGAAAGCCGGGGGTGAGGACGCTACGGATGTGGACGGCCCTGGGGCCTTGTGGCCGAGGTAGAAGGCCTTGATGTCGTCGCGGGCCTTCAGGTCCGAGGCCGTACCGGAGAGAACCGTGACGCCGTTTTCGAGCACGATCGCCCGATGCGCGAAGCGCAGCGCCACGGCCGCGTTCTGCTCGGCCACCAGAATGGAAAGCCCCTCCTCGCGGTTGAGCCGGCGCAACGTCCGGCAAATGTCCTGGACGACGATCGGGGCGAGGCCCATGGAGGGTTCGTCGAGAACGAGGAGGCGCGGGCGCGACATCAGCGCCCGGCCGATGGCCGTCATCTGCTGCTCGCCGCCGGAGGTGAGGCCGCTCAAGATCCGGCGCTTCTCGGTCAACCGGGGAAAATGCGCATAGACCTTGTCGAGGTCGCTTGCGATCTCCCGCCGCGTGGCGCCGCGCCCGAGACCGCCGGAGACGAGGTTTTCCTCCACCGTCAGGCTCGGGAAGCAATGGCGGCCTTCCAGCACCTGCACGAGACCCGCGCGAACGAGATCTGCGGGCCGTGTGCGGGTGACGTCGAGGCCGGCAAAGCGGATGTGGCCACCCGTGATCTGGCCGCGCTCGGCGGGAAGCAGGTTCGACAGGGCCTTGAGCGTCGTCGTCTTGCCGGCCCCGTTGGCGCCGAGCAGCGCCAGGATCTCACCGCGTGCAAGCGTAAAGCCGACGCCGTCGAGCGCCGTGATCGCGTTCACATAGGTCGCCTTCAGGCCTTCGACGGCAAGGAGGGAGGGGTCAGACATCGTGGGCGTTCCTCTGCCGCATGGTGCGGGCCGGATGGGCGGGAATGAAGGGTCCGCGCCGTTGCCGGCGCGGAGGATGGCGATCAGTTCAGGGCCGCTTCGGCCTCTTCCGCGGTGCGCAGTTTGATGCCCTTTTCCGCCGCATAGGCCTGCGAGGATTTCTCGATGATCGGCCGCAGCAGCGCCCAGTCCGGAGCGATCCAGTCGGAGACAACCTTCCATTTCGCGCCGTCCCACTGCTGGAAGGTCACGTAGCCATTGCCCTCGTGATTGTCCCAGGTGACGTTGATCGAGTGGAACAGCCCCTTGGCGCCCAGCGCCTCGACACGCGCAGGGTCGAGCTGCAGGTGCTCGAAGCCCCAGCGGACCTCATCGCCGGTCAGCGTGCGGTTGCCGAACTTCGCCTGCGCGATGCGGATCGCCTCGACGTTCAGGATGCCGTTGACGATGCCCAGATTGTGGTAGACCGAGCCGATGCGCTTCTTGTCGTCGAGATTGCCTTTGCCGGCGTCATAGACCGTCTTCACGATCTCCTGCACGACGGGATATTCCGTGCCGGAGGCCTGGGTGGTGATCGCGGTATAGCCCTTGGCGGCGGCGCCTGCGGGAATGGCGTCTTCTTCCGAGTTCGACCAGACATTGCCGATGATATGATCGACCGGGAAGCCGGTCTTCGCCGCCGTCTTCAGCGCCACCGGGTTCATCACGCCCCAGCCGCGCAGCACGACGTAATCGGGCTTGGAACGGCGGATCGTCAGCCATTGCGACTGCTGCTCGTTGCCGGGATGGGGAACCTCGATCTGCTGCAGCTCGAAACCGTATTTCTGCGCCAGCAGCTCATAGATCGGAATGGTTTCCTTGCCATAGGGCGAGCCGTGATAGAGCACGGCAATCTTCTTGCCCTTCAGCTTCTCCAGCCCGCCTTCCTTGCCGGCGATGTAGTTCACGATGCCGGATGTCTCGCTGTAGGGGTTGAGCAGCAGCGGAAAGACATAAGGGAAAACGCGGCCGTCGGTGGAGTCCGTGCGGCCGTGATTGATGGTGATCAGCGGCACCTTGTCGGCGGTGATCCGGTCGATCATCGCATAGGCGATGCCGACGGAGAGTGGGTTCCAGGCGGCAACGTTCGGGTTGCTCTTCAGCCGCTCGTAAGCCTCGACGCCGCGCTCCACCTCATACTGGGTCTCGGCCTCCGACCATGTCAGCTTGACGCCGTTGACGCCGCCGTCGCGGGTGTTGATCAGGTTGAGATAGTCGATGAAGCCG
This sequence comes from Ferranicluibacter rubi, assembly GCF_011603255.1. Lineage (GTDB taxonomy): Bacteria > Pseudomonadota > Alphaproteobacteria > Rhizobiales > Rhizobiaceae > Ferranicluibacter > Ferranicluibacter rubi. The sequence continues at coordinate 106,067 of NZ_JAANCM010000006.1, forward strand.
CCGAAGAAGCCGGTGCCGCCGGCCGCATAAGGCCCGACGCGGTAGCTCTGCAGCGGGAAATACTGCTCGTCGGCATGCGCGGCCGGCATGCTGGCTGTGAAGCCCACCGTGAAGGCCAGGCCGGCGGCAAGCGTCGCGGTTCTGAATTTGCTGAAGATCGTCATGTCTGGGCACACTCCTAGTATCGGCCGGCGCGATGCCGGTCCTGTTTGCGTTTGAAGGTCTGGTGGCGGTGGAGAGGCCGTTCAGCGTCGCCTGAGCACGGTACCGATGCGGCGCCGGAGGCGATCCGCCAGCGCGGCGAGCCCGTCGGGTTCCAGCACCAGAAAGAGGATGATCAGCGCGCCGAGCACGATGCGCTGGCTCATGTCGAGCACGCCGGAATCGAACACGTCGCCGAGCACGAAGGATCCGAAACGGGAGAGCACGAGCGGAAAGGCGACGATGAGGGCCGCGCCAAAGAAGGCGCCGCGAATGGTGGCGAGCCCGCCGATGATGACGATGAAGAGGATCTGGAACGACCGGTCGAGATTGAAGCCGGCCGGCTCCACCGTGCGCAGATAGGCGAATGCCCAGAGCACGCCGGCAACCCCGATGATGAAGGAGGAGACCGCAAAGGCCAGAAGCTTGGTCTTCAGCACGGGAACGCCGATGATGCGTGCCGCCGTTTCGTTGTCGCGCACCGCGATGAAGTTGCGGCCCGTCTGCGAGATCACCAGCCGGTAGCTGAGAAAGGTCAGCACGGTGACGACGGTGAGCGCGAAGAGATAGCGCCCGACAGGCCCCTCCACGGTCAAGCCCGCCACATGCAGCGGCGGCGCATCGATGACGCCCGAGGCGCTGTCATTGGAGAACCAGCTGAATTTCGTCAGCGCCCATTGCACGAAGAACTGGGCGGCGAGCGTAGAAACGGCGAGATAGAAACCCTTCAGCCGCAGGCTCGGCAGGCCGAAGGCGAGCCCGATGGCGGCGGCCGACAGGCCCGCGAGCACGATGCTGCCGATCAGCGGAAGCCCCTCGACGCGCAAATTGAAATTATACGCCGCATAGGCGCCAACGGCCATGAAGGCGGCACTGCCGAGCGAGACCTGGCCTGCATAGCCTGTGAGAATATTGAGCCCGACGCCGGCCAGCGACAGCGCCAGAAAGGGCAGAAGGATCGCCTCGAAGAGGTAATTCGTCGCAAGCAAAGGCACCGCGAGATAGGCCACAGCAAGCGTTGTCACGGGCAAAGCCCAGCCGGGCAGGCTGCGCGAGAGGCGGGTTTCGGGCCGGCTTCCTGGAATGAGATCGGTCGCAAAGGCGGTCATGGTCACACCCTTTCCACACGCTTCTGGCCGAACAGGCCGGCGGGCCGCACGAGCAGCACGACGAGCGCCAGCACATAGGCAAACCAGCTCTCGATGCCGCCGCCGAAATAATCGCCGAGATAGACTTCCGCGAGCTTCTCGGCCGCGCCGATCAGCAGGCCGCCGACGATGGCGCCCGGAATGGAATCGAAGCCGCCGAGCACCAGCACCGGCAGGGCCTTCAGCACCACCAGCGACAGGGAGAACTGGACGCCGACGCGCGCGCCCCAGAGAAGCCCCGCCACCAGCGCGACAAGACCTGCCGCTGCCCAAACGGTCGCCCAGATCACGGGCAGCCGCAGCCCGACGGCGAGTGCCGCGAAGGGATCGTCCGCCACCGCCCGAAAGCCGAGGCCGATGCGGGTATAGCGGAAGAAGACCGAAAGCACGGCCACCAGAGTGGCGGCGACGGCGGCGGCGAACAGATCGAATTGACTGATGAAGACGCCGCTGACATCGAAGGGTACATCCTCGATGCCGAGATCGAGCCCGTGCACCTGCGTGCCCCAGATCAGCTGTGCCGCACCCTCGATGACGTAGGACAGGCCGAGCGTCGCCATGAACAGGGTGATCGGTGGCCGGTTCGTCAAGGGCCGCAGCACCGTCCGCTCGATGGTGATACCGAGCACGACCATGATCGCGAAGGTGATGGCAAAGGCGAGCGGAAACGAGATGCCCCGTTCCGTCAGGCTGACGAAGGTCAGCGCGGCAAAGAGCAGCATGGCCCCTTGCGCGAAATTCAGCACGCCGGAGGTCTTGTAGATCAGCACGAAACCGATCGCGACCAGCGAATACATCACGCCGGAAAGCAGCCCGCCGACAAGAACCTCGAGGAAGAACAGCCCGTCGAACCCCTCCATCACAGGTCCTCCCCGCGCGCAACGTCGTCGTCCCCATCATCGGCATCGGCGATGCCGAGATAGGCATCGATGACACGCGGGTCGCGCTGCACCTCGGCCGGCGTTCCCAGCGCGATGTTCCGGCCGTGGTCGAATACGGCGACGCGGTCGGACAGGCTCATGACGACGCCGATGTCATGCTCGATCAGCACGACCGTCGTGCCGAACCTGTCGCGCGCGGCCCTCACGAAGCCCGCCATCTCGTTCTTCTCGGTCGCCGTCATCCCGGCCATCGGTTCGTCGAGCAGCAGGATATCCGGCTCGGCGACGAGCGCGCGGGCGAGTTCCACGCGCTTCTGCAGGCCATAGGGCAGCGTCCCGACCGGGCGATCGACAAGGGAAGAAAGCTGCAAGAAATCAATGACATCGATGGCTCGCGCCCGTGCATCGAGCCTCTCCCGCCGCGCCCGACCGAAGCCTGCGATCTGCTCGATGAAGCTGGAGCGCACCGTGTGCGCCCGGCCCGCCACCACATTGTCGAGAACGCTGAGACCCGGAAACAGCGCGAGGTTCTGGAAGGTGCGGGCGACGCCGAGACCCGCGAGCCTCTGTGTCGGAACCTGCCCGTAGCGCTGCCCCTTGAGGAGGACATGGCCGCGATCCGCCCGGTAGACGCCGCTGATGATGTTGACGATCGAGCTCTTGCCCGCCCCGTTCGGCCCGATGATCGCCAGGATCTCGCCCCGCCGCACCGAAATATCGACCTCCGACAGCGCCGAGACGCCGCCGAAGGACAGGGAGACGCCGTCGAGCTCAAGCACGGCATCGCCCGCACTCGGAGCGACGCCGACCGGCAGCTTGGCAGCGGGATGCACCTGGGCATCCGCATCCGCATCTGCCACCAGGCTCGGCCGTGCGCGCGGCGCCGTCTCGAAGGCCACGGCAGAGGCCGCGATCCAGGCCCCGGCCGAGGCTCCTGTCAAAACCAGTGTCATCGCGTCCGCGCCCTTTGCCCGAAAACGCGCTGCCGACAATCCGAACCGGGCTCGTCGCGCGCGCAAAATCCCCTTCGCAGGGCCTTGTGACCCTGCGTCTTTCAATGTTCCGATTGTCGTATGCGCCTGTCGCGGCGACCGTCAGCCGGCCACCGTTCTCATGCGTCATTCCGCCGCGATGGCGCTCGCCGCCTCGGCATTCTCGATCTCCCGCACCAGCGGAATGACGTGTTTACCGAAATATTCGACCTCTTCCTGGAAGTGGAGGAAGCCGAGGAGGATGAGATCGGCGCCGGCGCGCTTCAGGTCCACCACGCGCTGCGCCACCTGTTCCGGTGTGCCGATGAGGTTGGAGCGGAAGCCGTCATTGTACTGCACGAGGTCGTCGAAGGAGGATTTCGCCCAGTTGCCCTCGCCCTCGGGCGATGACTTGCCGGCATTCTTCACCTCGTGGCCGAAGGCGTTGACGGCCTCCGGATTGGCCTTCTCGATGATTTCGGCAAGCACTGCCCGCGCCTCTTCCTCGGTATCGCGCACGATGGCGAAGGCGTTGACCCCGACGCGCACGCTGTGGCCGTTCTCCTTCGCCTTGCCCTGGATGTCGGCCACCTGCTTGCCGATTTCCTCCGGCGTATTGCCATTGGTGAAGTACCAGTCCGACACGCGCGAGGCCATGTCGCGGGCGGCGCGCGAGGAGCCGCCCTGGAAGATTTCCGGCTGCGGATCGATCGGCTTCGGCTTCAGCGAATAATCGTTGAAGCGATAGAAATCGCCGTGGAAGGTGAAGTTGTCTTCCGTCCAGATGCCGCGAAGCGCCCGGATGAACTCCTCGGAGCGCCGGTAGCGCTCGTCATGGTCGAGCCAGTGCTCGCCGATGGCATGGAATTCGCCGCGAAACCAGCCGCTGACGACGTTGACCGCGACGCGGCCGTTGGTCAGATGGTTGATCGTGGCAATCTGCTTGGCTGCCAACGTCGGGTTCCACGGCCCCGGCAGGATCGCCGCGATGACCTTCAGCGTCGTCGTGGATTCCAGCAGCGCATGGCTGAAGGAGACCGACTCGTGCTGGAACTCGGCGCCGTAGCCGGCGGTGAAGCGGATCTGGCTCAGCGCATATTCGAACCCGTTCGCCTCGGCGATCTGCGCCAGCTTCCTGTTGTAGTCGATCGACCAGCTCGTCCGCTGCTCGATATCGGAAATGACGAGACCGCCCGAGACATTGGGCACCCAGTAGGCAAATTTGACCGGCTCTCGGCTGGTATAGGACATGGTGTTCTCCTCTTGAAATCGATTAAGCAGACGCCGCGCTCAGCAATGGACGCGATGTGCGCTCCGCATCGGTATGGACAAAGTCGGCATGGGCCCGGGTCGCATCGGGGGGCAGCACCCGTTCCAGCTCCGAAACGGCCCGTTCGATCCGGGTCCGCATAGCGGGATTGGTGAGGGTGTGGTTGGTAAAATCGGCCTCGGTGGCATAGATCGCCGCCGGCAGCGTCAGCGCGTTGAAGAAGCCGAACAGTGGCCGCAACTGGTGCTCCGTCATCAGCCCATGCAGCGGCGTGCCGCCGGTGGCCGCGAGAATGACCGGCTTGCCGGCCAGTGCGCGGTAATCGACAAGGTCGAACAGATGCTTCAGAGCGCCAGTATAGGACGCCCGATAGACCGGAGATCCCACCACCAGCACATCCGCAGCCTCGACCGCATCGACGATTGCCCGCCCCTCGGCATCAAGCTGGTCCGCCCGCAGCGCCCGGAACAGAACCGGCGCCGCATCGACAAGCTCGATGACGCGCGATACAGCGCCCCGCGCCTGCCCTTGCACCCCCACGGCATCCACGATTGCCGTGACGAGGGCCGCAGTGCGTGACGGCTGTTTGACATTGCCCGACAGGCCCAAAATCTTCATCGCTGGAAACACCTCATTTGCCCCCTTACTCTATGGATTTTATATTTTTCGGGTAACAATCGCTTGCTAATGTTCCGGTCGATTGTGGAATAATGATCTCGCGCCGCAGAGCCGAAAGCGGATGATTAAACTCCGCCCGCTGGAAACGGCGATGTGTGGTGATGGCGGAGCCCATACCCAACGGACCTCATGGGACCAGACGGTTTTTCGTCAAATCGCCTCCCCCTGCGAAATATCCGCATAATGGCGCGCCGTCCCAGCCCCTGTTCATCCCAAGGCCTTCAACATCGGGGTGATCGAGAAGCGTCCCTGTTCGGCCTTGGCGGTGAGGTCGCGCAGATAGCCGCCGGGCGAGCGGATGACGGTGCTGCGTTTCAGGATGGCGGCGATGACGATGGCGGCGGGGATGTCGCCCATGGCGTTACGGGCTGCGGCCATGGCGCTGGGACTGATGCGGAGCATGGAGCGGACGACCTCGGCCGCATCGATCACATCCTGCCAGCGGGAAATGCCGCCACGGGCGTAATCGGCGATATCAGGGCAAAGGTTGAGAAAATCCTTCAGCGCAAGGCCTGTCGATGTCCGCTTCGGCGCTATCGGTTCTCCGGCTTCGTCCTCTGTTTTCAGTCTTTGGCCGTTTTTATCAAAAGAGAGATCTGATTCTGAATTCTGAATATGGTGCTCAGAATGACGCTCACTGGCGCTCATTTCCTCGTCGGTAAGTGCGTTGAGATAACCGGTTTCCACCTCCGCACGCAGCCGTACGAGCGCGTTGCAGCGGGCCGACAGATCCGCTTCCGTGCCGTTGCGCTGGACCCGGCCGGAGAGGTCACGCAGCCGTTCGACGAACCCCTGCCAGGGATCGGCACCGCGTTCGGTCCGACCTTCGGCAAAGGCGGCAGCGATGGTCTTGGCGATATCTCGCAGGTGCAGCGTGATTTCGGCGCGCAGGCGAGAGATGCGGCGGGCAGTGTCGCGGGACGTGGCAGCGGTGGCGAGAATGTCTTCGGCCCGCAGCGCCAGCGGTGCGAGATCGAAGCCGAACGCGGTCTCGACGTCGCCGTGATCGTCGCGACGGCAGTAACGCTTGCCGTTGGCGCTATCGCGGCGCAGGATCAGCCCGGCCTCCACGAGGCTTGCGAGATGGCGCCTGAGCGTGGCGGGCGACATGCCGCGTGCGCGAAGCGACAATTCGGCATTGGAGGGGAAGACGATGATCGGCGCGCGACCATCGAGATGGCGGTCCTGATGAAAGCTCGCCAGCGCCTCGAGCACGGCGATCGCCCGGTCGGAGAGTTTCCAGACGGTGCGGGCTTCGCTGAGCGCCCGGATGATCTGGTATTTCTCCGCCTGGCCGGTCGCATTGCCGCCCGCGCCGTCCTTCAAACGGGACTGTCGCTTCTCCAAGTCGGCCCGAAGCGCAAAATTGCGCGCAGTCAGCCGTGCGCCGCCGAAAGGCGTCGTTGCAAATTTTTCCATCTCTCCATCTCCGTTGGGAGGCAAGTCTCCCCCGGCACGGCACACGTCTTCCTTCGCTGACACCCTTGTTTTCAGGCGTTCAAGCACGAATGTCCTCGATATCAGAAGGCTTCACCGGACGACCGAAAACGTTCGGTCAAAGCTCCGCCGTTCGGCATTTCTACCGCTGACTCTTGACTTTGATGGCTGGAAGTGATTCTCTCGAACTGCTTAGATTGAAGAGGGCTTCCATGACGGTGACGTTTTGGGGGCCTTTTTTCTTGCTCTCTTGGTCGTCCTTTTCTGGTTCATGTCGTTTGAGGCCGCCCCGGTGTTCGAGGCGGCAAGGTCGTTGCGCCTCAGGTTCAGCTCTCGCCGTCCGCCTCGCGCTCGAAGGTTTCATGCGCCTCCGCCAGGAGGGCGGCTGCGGCATCGATGAAGGCAGGCGGCGTGCCCTCGGCAAATTCGATCCGCGTCGCGCCGTTCTCCACCTTCAGTCGGGCAAAGACCCGACCACGGGCATCCGTCAGCGATCTCACATCTCCGCTCTCAGCCTGCCCTGCCCTGCGCTTCGTCTTCATCGGCTTGCCCAGGGCGTCGAGATGGGAAAACAGGATCTGGAAGCGTCGATCACTGTCGGCCGCCTTGAACCGGTCGGAGTAGACGACGTCGAGGGCCTGTACCTGTCGGGCGTCTTTCGAGAGGATCTCGCCGAGCTTCATCCAGCGCTCCCGCCCGACCTTCGGCGCGGGGCCGATGAAGCGGATGAACCGGTCGGGCACGCCCTCGGCTACCTGCATCAGCCGCGAAAGCTCGCTCTTCTGCACGGCCAGCGCATCGCCGATGGTCTTGCGGTCGAAACCGCGTTCCGTGAGGTTGCGGGCAAAAAGGGCGCGCTCGATGAAGGAGAGGTTGCGGCGCTCGGCATTTTCCTTGCCTTGCGCCAGAACCAGTTCGTCGTCGGTCAGCGCGCGAATGATCGCCTTGACCGGACGGCCGAGGCGGGCGGCGGCGCGGATGCGGCGATGGCCATAGGCCGTTTGGTAGACGCCCTGCTTCTCCGGATGCGGGCGCAGAAGCACCGGCACCTGCTGGCCCGCCTCGCGCACGCTTTCCACCAGCGCCTCGAAATCCTCGTCCGCCGGCCCGTCGATCACGAGCCGATCCTCGACGAAGGAGGCCTCGATCCGTGCGGGGTCGATGCCGACGACGTGCTCGCCTTCCGACAGGGCCTGGCGCAGCGCGCGGGCTTCCTCCGCCTCGCGGGTGATCGCGTTCAGGGAGAGGCCCATGACCTTGACCGCGCCGGATGCGCTGCGCGTGTGGGGTGTGAGCGGCACACCCTCCCCCGGTGTTCCCGGGTTTGTAGGGTTCTCGGCCGATTTCTGTTCGGGCGCCGGGCCTTCGTTCGGACCAGGCTTTTGCGCTTCCGCCGCACGCACGACGTCGGCCGGGCTCAGCCCGCCCCCAAACAGCGCCTTCAATTCGCTCTTGCGGTTCCCCGCCATCATCCGATCCCTTTCCGCGTTCCCGGCCCGAAAGCCGCTCGCTCAACTCGTCTGCAACAGCGAAGCGCCCTGCGGCCGCTCGCCCATCCCTGACCCTGACCCCGTCAGCGGTTCCACACCGCATGCACCAGCGTTTCGATCTCGCTGTTGACGGCATTCATCGATTCCACCGCGCGGTCGTAGGTCGCGCGGGTAAAGTTCTCTCGGCCGACCTCGTAGAGCGTCTGCTTGGTCAGCCCCGCATCCGACACCGCGGTCGATTTCACCATAGGTGCCGTCAGCACGCGCTCGCCGAAAAGCGAGCGCATGAAGCCGACGATCTGCGCCTGCGGCCCGTCATTCGGCTCGAAGCGGGTGACGAGGTAGCGCAGGAAATCGAAATTCAGCGTGCCCCCGGCGTCCCGCACGACGGACAGCAGATCGGCCGTCATGAACAGGAACTGGTTCATCGAGGCGATGTCCAGCATCTGCGGATGCACGGTGACGATGACGGAGGTCGAGGCGCAGAGCGCCGACAGCGTGAGATAGCCGAGCTGCGGCGGGCAGTCGATCACGACCACGTCGTAATCGGTCTCCACAGTTTCCAGCACCGCCTGGATCCGGGCGAAGAACAGGGGACCGCCCCCCGTTGCCCCTTCCCGGCCGGACTGTCGGTCGGCCAGCGCCTGCGGCGTTACATGCTCGAATTCCTGCAGCTCTATATTGCCGGGCACGAGATCAAGGCCGGGGAAATAGGTCTGGCGGATGACGTCGGACAAAGGCCGCTGCTCGGCATCGTAGCGGATGGCGCCATAAAGCGTGTCGTTGCCGGTCAGGTCCAGTTCCGGCTGGTAGCCGAAGAGTGCAGACAGCGAGGCCTGCGGATCGAGGTCGATGGCGAGCACCCGGTGGCCGGTCAGCGCCAGATATTGCGCCAGATGCACGGCGGATGTCGTCTTGCCGGAGCCACCCTTGAAATTGGTGACGGAAATGACCTGCATCCGTTCGCCGGCCTCCGCATCCCGCCGCGGCAGATAGCCGCGCGCCTTGGCAGTATTGCCTTTGGCGAGCGCCTGTTCCGACAGGTACAGGCGCAGCGCGTTGATATCGGACAGCGAATAGAAGCGACGACCGCCCGCGCCGGTTTCCGGCTGCGGCCCCTCGCCGGCCAGAGACAGCTGGCGCAGATAGCCATCGGAGACGCCGATCAGCTTGGCCGCCTCGCCGGAGGAGAACGACCGCAACGTCTTCGTCGCGGTCGGCGGAAACAAACGCTCGCGCATCGCCTTCAGCTGTTCCGACAGCGCGCTCGCATCCGCCGCAATCGTTAGATCCGCCGATGGTGTCGGCGCCGCATCTTTCGGGCCGGTGCGTGTCGTGTGGGCCGTTGGGGCCATGTCGTTTCTTTCCTCAATGTCTGGCCGGCGTGCCGCCGGCTTGCGGACGGGCTGCGTCCGGGGGATGGTCGATGTCTGCCATGTTCCCGCCGGCGCGGCGGCGATTCTCATGCGTCAGTGTATACGTCGCGCCATCACATATACAGAGGTGGCGGCCTGTTACGCCGGAGGCGCATGTATCTGCCTCCAACCGTTAGAGGTTGAGGTCTGTTGCTGAGTCGCGTCAAGCGATATTTGAAACGTAAAATCCGAATCATTCTTCCTGTCCACAGCGCCTCTTCGCGGCTATGCCGTCGTGGTGGCGCGCTGAGAATAGACGAAAGGGTGAATGCGGGGAGAAAGAGGGGCAGGCAACATTGAAACGGAAGGGTGATTCCGCCGTTTTATCCCCGCCTCCCGCCGCTGGGAAACGCGAGTTGACAGCTGTCAACTTTTGAATTGGGGTGAGTCGCGTGTTAGGCCAAAGTTGACAGCTGTCAACTCGCCCGCGCCACCGGACGCAAACCCCACTGCCCCACCATGTACCCCCGCGCCCGCTTCTGCCGGAGAAGCGCCATCATGGCCGCCGTCGCCGCCCGCTCGTCCGCGAAGAACTCGACACGAGATCGCCCCGCAGATCCGATCCGGCCCCAGCGACGAACGAGCACGATCTCGCCGAAGAGCGAGGGCTCCAGCGAGAGCGCGTAGAAACGCGCCATGTTGCGCGATGGGTCGCAGCGTTCCAGATGCAGGCGATAGGACGGGGTTTTCATGCGCGCAGAGTCTCGCTCTGGGGAGACGACGTCCAACGAGACTTATGAATCGATCCGGCGTGATCGATTCATAGCTGTGATCGAACGGACCTCCGTCATCCTCCGTGCTGCCGAAAAAGCGCGGCTAAAAGCTGGCTTGACCGCGGCCACGGCTCCATGCAACCTTCCGCATATTCACCAGGGGGGTCCCGGCAAGGGGCTGAGATACTGCTATTGCGCGCAGTGACCCGTTGAACCTGATCCAGCTCATACTGGCGGAGGGACGGTGCGATGCTTGCAGGCCCTTGGGTGGATCTTCGCCTGGTCGCCGGCATGCGTCTTCTCATCATTCCAACACTGGGACTGGGTCTCCAACCTCGGAGAGCCTTGCCATGACTGTTGCCACTTCCAAATCTGTGCCGAGCGTCACCACCGGCCCACTGCCGGCCTCAACCAAGGTGTTCAAGCCCGGGCTGCTTCACCCCGGCATCCGTGTGCCGATGCGCGAGATCGCGCTTCATCCCACGGCCGGCGAACCGCCGGTCACGGTCTACGATCCCTCTGGCCCCTATACCGATCCGGCTCATGCCGTCTCCATCGATCGCGGCCTGCCGCGCATTCGGGAAGCGTGGCTCAGCGCGCGTGCCGACACCACGGCTTATGAGGGGCGGGCGGTAACCTCGGCCAACAATGGCTTCGTTGCGGGCGACCGCCTGACGCCTGAATTTCCCGTCAGGGCCACGCCGCTGAAGGCTGCGGGATCCCGCGCCGTAACGCAGCTGGCCTACGCCCGCGCGGGCATCATCACCGCGGAAATGGAGTTCGTCGCGATCCGCGAGAACCTCGGGCGGCAGAGGCAGCGCCAAGCACAGACGCGGGACGGGGAGAGTTTTGGCGCCGAGGTGTCGGATTTCGTCACACCGGAATTCGTCCGCCGCGAGGTGGCGGAGGGCCGGGCGATCATTCCCGCCAACATCAACCACCCCGAGCTTGAGCCGATGATCATCGGCCGGAACTTTCTCGTGAAGATCAATGCGAATATCGGCAACTCCGCCGTAACGTCCTCCATGGCGGAAGAGGTGGACAAGATGGTCTGGGCCATCCGCTGGGGTGCGGATACGGTGATGGACCTCTCCACCGGCCGCAACATCCACAATATCCGCGATTGGATCCTCCGAAACGCCCCGGTGCCCATCGGCACCGTGCCGCTCTATCAGGCGCTGGAGAAGGTCGACGGCATTGCCGAGGCTCTCACCTGGGAGGAATATCGCGACACGCTGATCGAACAGGCGGAGCAGGGGGTGGACTATTTCACCATCCATGCCGGCGTGCGGCTTTCCTATATACCCCTGACCGTGAACCGGGTGACCGGCATCGTCTCGCGCGGCGGCTCCATCATGGCGAAGTGGTGCCTGCATCACCATCGGGAGAACTTTCTCTACGAGCATTTCGAGGAGATCTGTGAGATTGCCCGCGCCTATGACGTCTCCTTCTCGCTCGGCGACGGCTTGCGGCCGGGCTCGATTGCGGACGCCAACGACGCCGCGCAGTTTGCCGAGTTGGAAACGCTCGGCGAACTGACGAAGATTGCCTGGGCGCGCGAATGCCAGGTTATGATCGAAGGGCCCGGCCATGTGCCGATGCATAAGATCAAGGCCAATATGGACAAGCAGCTCGCCGTCTGCGGCGAGGCGCCGTTCTATACGCTCGGGCCGCTCACCACCGATATCGCGCCCGGCTACGACCATATCACCTCCGGCATCGGAGCAGCGATGATCGGCTGGTTCGGCACGGCCATGCTCTGCTACGTCACGCCGAAGGAGCATCTGGGCCTGCCGGACCGCAACGACGTGAAGACCGGCGTCATCACCTACAAGATTGCCGCCCACGCCGCCGATCTCGCCAAGGGCCATCCGGCCGCGCGCCTGCGCGACGATGCGCTCTCCCGCGCGCGCTTCGAGTTCCGCTGGGAAGACCAGTTCAACCTCTCGCTCGACCCCGACACCGCCCGGGCCTTCCACGACGAGACCCTGCCGAAGGACGCCCACAAGGTCGCGCATTTCTGCTCCATGTGCGGCCCGAAATTCTGTTCCATGCGGATTTCGCATGACATCCGCGCGGAAGCGCAGAAGGAAGGTCTGGAGGCGATGGCCGCGAAGTACAGGAATGGCGGCGATCTCTATATGCCCGTGGGAGAGGACGCGGGGAGGGAAGGGGAGGCGTGAGACGGCTTCGGGCGGCTGCCGTGGGGATGAGGGCGCTTCGGCGTCTGTCTCTAGGGATGGTTTGAATGAGGGTCCCCGCACGCTCTGTCATTTCCGTTCCCGATCCCGTGTCGGAACCCGCGCAGCCTTGCCTTTCTCCCGTTGCGAGGGTTCAATGCCGAACGATCCGAACCTTGCGAAAGGCTGTCATGGGAACCCTCGTCGCCGCTGTCTTCCTGCTCATCTTCCTGTTCGGCTGCCTGCGGTCTCCCGGCCAGGCGACCATCCTCGCGGGTCTTCTGATCTTTGCCGCGGGTCTCGTGCCCCTGGCGCTGATCACCGACATCCACCCCTATTTCCTCCTCGCCGTCCTGCAAGCCCTCACGACCACCCCCGCCGTTCCCATCGGCATCGCGCTGATGGCCCTCGGCCGGCTGGTCGTTCACGCCGAACGACGCGAGGCGGCGCGGCAGCGCGATCGTCCTTGAACATCGGTCGCGGGCATCCGGCTTCGGCAACAAGAGGGGAGGGCCCCGCAGGATGTCTCTGTGGCAGCGCCGAGTATTTCCCCAGACGATCCACAGGCCGCGACAGACTTGTCTTACCCTAAATATTGGGTAGACAGCGCTTCATCACGTTGAGCCCCGCGTCACGTCTTGACGTCATCACGACGCGGCGGTTCCGTTAAACGTATTTCAACCAAACCTTTGTAAAACAGGGAGAATGGACAGCACTGTGCCGTCCCGACCGACTGTGTGCCCGAGTTTATCGCCGACCCGTTGAAGCAAAGATCGCGTTTGGAGACGCCGGATGTTCCCAAAAACGGCCACGGGCCGCAATATGTTCGCCATCGTCGCCACGGGTGTCGCCACCACGGTGGCAACGGCGGGCATTCTTCTCTACCTCGCCTATCACGAGGTCCGTGCGCGTTCGATCGCCGAAATGACCAATGCGGCCGCCACCAGCGCTGCCAATGTCGAGACCCGCTTCGGCGCACTGAAGACGCTCAGCTTCAACATGCGGTCGTATCTCGTTGCCGCAGCGCAGGGCGGCGCGCCCTCCCGCGATGCGACGGATGCGTTTCTCCGCCAGCTCCTGATCGATAATCCCGCGGCCGTCGGCGTCAGCACCGGCTGGGAGCCCGACGCCTTCGACGGCAAGGATGCCGACTACAAGAGCAAGCCGGGCCATGACGCGACGGGTCGCTACGTTCCCTATTTGGCACGCTCGGGCGAAACGATCCTGCACGATCCGCTGGTCGACTACGACAAGCCGGGTGCCGGCGACTATTATCAGGTGCCCAAGCAGACCGGCCGGGACTTCTTCACCGAACCCTATCAATACGCCATCGACGGCAAGAACGTTCTCATGACCTCCTTCATGGTGCCCCTGTTGAAGGACGGTCGCTTCGTCGGCGTCACCGGCGTGGATACCGCCCTCGACAGCCTGTCCAGGGACCTTTCGGGCCTGAAGCCGCTGGGGGCGGGCTTCGTCGCGCTGATCAGCCAGGGCGGCAGCATCGTCGCCTATCCCGACCAGGCGCTGCTGGGGAAATCGCTGAAGGATTCCGGGCTCGATGCCGCGGCCTGGGATCAGGTGGTCGCCCGTCCGGGCACGCCGGTGGAAATGACCAATGCCGACGGGTCGCAGAACCTCGCCGTCGCCGTGCCTGTCAACATCATTCCGGGAACCACATGGTACACGGTCGTCTCCGTGCCCGTTCCCGCCCTTTTTGCCGGGCTGAAAAGCCTTGCCATGACCTCGCTAATCGTCGTCGGCATTGCCACCGTGCTTCTGGTCGCCGTCGCCACCGCGCTCGCCAACCGCTTCCGCAACCGTCTCGGCAAGGTGATCGCGGCGACGAATTCCATTGCGGCCGGCCGGTTGGAGGCGGCTCTCTTAGACACGACGGCCAAGGACGAGATCGGCGACATGGCGCGATCGCTGGAGGTGCTGCGCGACAGCAATGTGGCCCGGATGCGGCTGGAGCAGGAAGCCGCGGCCCATCGCAGCCTGAGCGAGGAAGAACGCCAGAGCAAGGCCGAGGCCGATCGTATCCGCGCGGCCGATATGGCGCAGGCCACGGCGGGTCTCGGCAAGGGGCTGAAGCATCTGGCGGACGGCGATCTGACCTACCAGCTCGCCGACCCCTTCGCAGCTGATTTCGAAACGCTCCGTGCCGACTTCAATGCCGCGGTGACGCAGCTTTCGCAGACGCTGCGGGACGTGGCGCAGGCAACGGACGCCATCGACACCGGCAGCCGGGAGGTCAGCAGCAGTGCCGACGACCTCTCCAAGCGCACCGAACAGCAGGCCGCATCGCTTGAGGAGACGGCCGCCGCGCTCGACCAGATCACGGTCAACGTCGCCAACTCGTCCAAGCGCGCTGACGAGGCCCGCAAGGTCGCCGTTCTCGCCAATGACAGTGCCGCCCAGTCCGGTCGCGTCGTCGCCGATGCGGTGGACGCCATGCAGAAGATCGAGGCGTCCTCGAACGAGGTCTCCAACATCATCGGCGTCATCGACGAAATCGCCTTCCAGACCAACCTTCTGGCGCTCAATGCGGGCGTCGAAGCCGCGCGGGCAGGGGAGGCGGGCAAGGGCTTCGCTGTCGTCGCACAGGAAGTGCGCGAACTGGCCCAGCGTTCGGCAAAGGCCGCAAAAGATATCAAGGACCTGATCCGCATTTCCTCCAACGAGGTGCAGAACGGCGTGAAGCTGGTCAGCGACACGGGCGAGGCGCTGAGGATGATCGAGGGTTACATCATCACCGTCAACCAGCACATGGCCTCGATCGCGACATCGGCCGGAGAACAGTCCGTCGGTCTGGCCGAAGTGAACACGGCCGTGAACCAGATGGACCAGGTGACCCAGCAGAACGCGGCGATGGTCGAGGAAACCAGCGCGGCCGGCGCGACGCTCGCCACCGAAAGCAGCCGACTGCGCGAACTGGTCTCCCGCTTCCAGCTCGGCAGCACGCACCGCCACACTGCCACCCTCATGGCCGCAAGCCCGGTTCAGCGGCAACCTCAGCGCCCTCTCGCATCACCCGTCAGTAGGCCTGGCGGAAAGGTGACCCGCTCCATCGCCGGCAATGCCGCCGTGCAGGAAAGCTGGGAAGAGTTTTAAGAGACGACAGCATCCGCCGGACCGCTGTAAAAGCCATTGAATGAGACGTCAGGACCTCATGCCGTGTCGCATACAAAGGCCGGCATTCTTCTCTATCGCGCCGGTCACAAGGTCTGGTCTCCGTCAAAACCTTCAGTCCTGACGATGGCACAAGCTCAAGGCTATCTCGGCATCCGGGCCGAGACCGAACCGTACGCCGCCCTCCTGCAGGGCATTGCGAATGGCCTCGACGTGAGGAAGCCTCGTCCGGTTTCCCGTGCCATGTTCCAGGCGCCGGATCGTCGAGACGGAGACGCCGGCCTTGAGCGACAGGTCTTCCACGTTCCAGTCCAGAAGTGCCCGCGCCGCGCGAATATGCGCTCCGTCCAGTGCCTTGACGGCATCGACGGGTGGCGCGGACACGGTCGAAGTCAGCGGTGCTGTCTCGATGAGGACACCAATCCACTCCCGCACGGACCCATCTGCGTTGCAGAGCGGAGCGCCGCGCATCAGGTAGCGTCGAAAGCCTCCAGTCAGACACCGGATACGAAGATCGACGGAATAGGGTTGGCCGGTCCGTGTGCACTCGGCCCAGAGCGATCGAATGCCATCCCGCTCATCGGGGTGAACGGCCTCAAGCCATCCCCAGTTGTCCGCCGCCTCCAAGGTCTGTCCGGTGAGGTCTTCCCATCTCAGCAAGGACAGGATCTTGCCGTTGGGTAGAATGCGCCATTTCACCTCGGCAATGGCGGATATCAGGCGTTGATAGCTCTGCCATCCTTCGCCCGCCAAGATCCGCGCCTCATGCTGTTCGGTGACATCCGTCAGCATTCCGAGCGCGCGCGTGGGAACGCCGTCCGGATCAACGAGCGCCTCAGCCCTATTCTGGATCCAGCGCAGGGTTTTATCGGGACGGATAATGCGAAATTCCCGTTCGATCGCCTGACCCGAGCGGATGATCGCCATCATATCGGCGTTCGCGCCCCGGTCGGCCGGATGGATCATCCGGATCACATCGGCAAATTCGAGCCTGGTGAAAGGCAAAAGCCCCAAGAGCCGGAAGAGCCCTACCGAGCCGTTGATCTGACCGATGTCGAAATCGATCGACCAGAAGCCCACCCGGCCCTGATCTTCCAGCAGCTTCAGGAAATGCCGCGAGGAAATGCCCGACAGACGGTGACCACGCGTCTCCTGACCAAAGGCCGCACCGGTCGCGTCGTCTCCCAACAGGCTCGTCGTCGGCATACCGCTCCATCCTTTCCGGCCGCTTTGGCGTTGATGAAGGGGTGCGTGACCGTTTTTCGCTCAGTTTCAGCTTAGGTCCGGCATCGTCCGTCGAAAACCACCAATTCCACGCGTCAAAAGCGCAAATCGCGTATTTTCTTAAATCAATGATTATATGAAACACAACAAATTTATTGAATAATCAGACATTGCGTTCCGCGAGGGGCAGAGCGTTTCAAGTCGATCGCCAGAAAGACACGTCCTTAGACGTGCCTGCCGAAGCGCCTTGAAGCAGAGCCATCATTCCTAGCGAATTGCGATACGGACATGATCTCCGTGTTTCCCAAAGCCTCTGGCAGAATGACTTTGCCTCTTGGCGTTTGTCCATCGGACACGACACAGACATACATCGACTGGAGATCCTTATGTCAGTACTGCAGAATGCCAAGGTCGGAACCAAGTTGCTCGTATCATCGGGGATCGGCATTCTGCTGATCCTTGGCATGATCGCCAATCAGCAGGTCTCCAGTCATCAGGTCGACGAAGCAAACGCGGTCGTCGGACGCGAACAGACGATTCTCAGTGGCGTTGTCAACGCAGAGCTCGCGCTCGCCCGAATGCGCTATGCCGCAACACGCATGAATCTTGCCCGGACCAAAGATGAAGCGGACACAGCCCTTTCGAATGTCAAATCGGACTTCGAAGCCGGCTGGGATGGCCTCGAGCAACCCATCGCTCTGGCGATGATCCCGGACGTTCTCGTTCAGATCCGGGACGGGCTTAAAAGCTACACGGACGCCACGGAAAAACGGGCAACGTTCGTTGTGGCGTCCTTCCAGAAGAAGGCAGACGGTCAGATCTCGGCAGAGGACATGAACAAGGCACTCGTCGCGTCTGCCGCCGAAAGCGGAAAAATTGCCGATGACACGGGGATAGCAATCGACAAGGCGAAGAAGAATGCCACCCGCTTCACGGCCGGCGCGAAAGAAACCCTGAGCGCAACGGTCGCACAGGCAAATTCGGTGGCGCTCGGTATCGGTCTTGCGATCGTGCTCGTCCTTGTCCTCTCCGCCATCATTCTCATCAAGAGTGTCGGTCAGCCCATTCGCGTCATGACGCAGGCCATGCGGAAGCTCGCGGACGGTAACACCGACGTCGATCTCGCCCATACGAGCAGAAAGGACGAGATCGGTGACATGGCCAGCGCCGTCGAGGTGTTTCGCCAGGCAGCGATCAACAACAAGCGTCTCGAGCAGGACGCCGAAGCGGCCCGCCTTCAGGCGGAAAAGGATCGCGTTCGCCTGACCGCGGATGCTGAAGCCGCTGCGAGAGCGCTCCTCCAGGAAGCGACGTCCGGCCTTGCCTCCGGTCTCCGTCGCCTTGCCGCCGGCGATCTCGGTTTTCAGCTCAACGAAGCCTTCGCGCCCGATTTCGAGGCCCTGCGTCACGATCTGAACGGAGCGATCGCACAGCTTGCGGAAACGATGCGGGCTGTGGCCAATGCCAGTACGCAGATCGACACCGGCACGCGCGAGATCAGCGCCAGCACCGAGGATCTTTCCAAGCGGACCGAACAGCAGGCCGCCTCGCTGGAGGAAACCGCTGCGGCGCTCGACGAGATCACCGTCAATGTCGCCAACTCCTCCAAGCGCGCCGAGGAAGCCCGCAAAACGGCCCTGCTTGCCAACGAAAGTGCGGCACAGTCCGGCGCGGTCGTCGCCAATGCCGTCGATGCCATGCAGAAGATCGAGCAGTCCTCCAACGAAATCTCCAACATCATCGGCGTCATCGACGAAATCGCCTTCCAGACCAACCTGCTGGCGCTGAATGCGGGTGTCGAGGCGGCTCGTGCGGGCGATGCGGGCAAGGGCTTTGCGGTCGTCGCGCAGGAAGTTCGCGAGCTTGCCCAGCGCTCGGCCAAGGCCGCCAAGGAGATCAAGGATCTGATCCGCAACTCCTCCCAGGAAGTGCAGAGCGGTGTCAGGCTGGTCAGCGAAACCGGTCAGGCGCTCAAGACGATCGAAGGCTATATCGTCACCGTCAACCAGCATATGGACGCCATCGCCACGTCCGCCCGCGAACAGTCCGTCGGCCTTGCCGAAGTCAACACGGCCGTCAACCAGATGGACCAGGTGACACAGCAGAACGCCGCCATGGTCGAGGAAAGCAACGCCGCCAGCGCGACGCTGGCCACTGAAGCCCAACGCCTGCGCGAGCTGATCTCGCAGTTCCAGCTGGGCGGAGCGCTGCGCCAGACCGCATCCGCCATGGCGGCAAGCCCGGCCCATCGCCCGGTGGCCTCGCCGGCGAAGCGACTGGCGGGCAAGGTCGCGAAGGCCTTCTCCGGCAACGCCGCGATCAAGGAAACATGGGAGGACTTTTGATGACCGGTTTGAACCCATCCACATCCGGCACCGGCGGCACGCTTGAGATCATCGCCTTCAGGCTGCACGGGCAGGAATTCTGTGTCCGCACGACGACCATCCGCGAGATTCGCGGATGGGGCCCGGCCACCCCGATCCCGCATGCCCCGCCGGATGTCATCGGCGTGATGAACCTGCGCGGCACGGTGATCCCGATCATCGATCTGGCCAACAAGCTCGGCATGGCCAGCACCGAGCCGACCCCACGCAGCGCCATCGTCGTGGCCGAAATACACGGCATGGCGATGGGCCTCATCGTCGATGGCGTCTCCGACATCCTGACGGTCTCCGAAAACCTGCTGCAGCCGGTCCCCGAGATCAGCATTTCCCCCGGCATGCACTATGCCGACGGTATCATCGCCCAGCCGGACGGAATGATCTGCTTTCTCAATCTGGAACGCATGTTCGAGAAGGGGGAGACTGCAGAGATGGTCGCGGCGTAAAGCCTCCGATCTGGCGAACGCCTAAGAAGGCTTTCGCCAGATTTCGACTGTGCATTCGCTACTCGTTACGGAAAAAATAGCACGCCTCACGGAAGGGGCGTCAGAGACACGCCGGTTTCTGCATCGAACAGATGCATCTGGTTCATGTTGACGGAGAGAACGATGTCCTCTCCCGCCCGGGCGCCCGCTTCCGGGTCGATGCTGGCGCAGAGGGTGGTCGTTCCCACGTCGAAATAGATCATGGTCGAGGGACCGAGCGGCTCCACAAGGTCGATCCGGGCGGTCAGCGCTGCGTAGCCCGAGCGCTGCTGTGCGGCGCTCACGGCTTCCGGGCGGATGCCGAAGGTGACCGGGCGACCTGTTCTGGACGCGTAAAGGGCGGCGCGTTCCGACGGCACAGGCAAATCGGTGCCGTCTTCGAGGCGAACGACGAGCTGGCCTGCGACGTCGACAAGTCGAGCCTCCAGAAAGTTCATGGCGGGCGAGCCGATGAAGCCGGCGACGAAGCGGGTGGCCGGGTGATGGTAGAGACGCTGCGGCGGGCCGCATTGCTCGATCAATCCGCCATTCATGACGACGACGCGGTCCGCCATGGTCATCGCCTCGATCTGGTCATGCGTGACATAGACCGTGGTGGTCGGCAAGACTTGATGTAAGCGCTTGATTTCTGTGCGCATCTGCACGCGGAGCTTGGCATCGAGGTTCGAGAGCGGTTCATCGAACAGAAACACTTTCGGATTGCGCACGATCGCCCGGCCCATGGCGACGCGCTGGCGCTGCCCGCCCGAGAGCTGGCCGGGGCGGCGGTCGAGAAGTTCCTCGATGTGCAGCGTGCGCGCGGCGTCAAGGATCCGCGTCTCGATCTCGCTCTTCGGCAATCGTTGCTGTTCGAGGCAAAAGGCGATGTTCTCGCGCACGGACATATGCGGGTAGAGTGCATAGTTCTGGAACACCATGGCGATGTCGCGTTTGCCCGGCCCAAGGCGGTTGACCACCTGATCGCCGATGATGATGTCGCCGCCGGTGATGTGCTCGAGCCCGGCGATCATCCGGAGCGTCGTCGATTTGCCGCAACCGGACGGGCCGACGAAGACGACGAACTCCTTGTCCTCGATCTCCAGATCGATGCCGCGCACGGCCTCGTAGATGCCATAGGATTTGACGACGTTTCGCAGTTCGAGCCGGGCCATCGTCTGTCTCCTACTTCTCGTTCAGCCACACGAGCATCGCGCCGGGGTCGCGGTTTGCCCAGAGATGGTAGGGAATCGCCTTGAAGGCGCGGGGTTTGAGCGCCGGCGGGGCCGTGCGGTAGAGCCCGTTCCAATCGCTCGTCTCAGCCTCCAGCGCTTCGCCCGTCAGCACGGCAGCGCCGCCCAGCAGGTTCGGATCATAGGCAACGTCGAGCCTTGCCTCCGCCGGTAGCCGTAGCCGCTGGGGCTCGGTGCCGATGTCGGTCTCCTCGACGCAATAGACCACGGGACCGCGCTTCAGCGCCACCCGACCGGCGTCCTCGCCGACGGCCGGATGCGCATAGAGCCGGTCGACCGGCATGTCGAGGGACAACCGCACCTCGTCGCCATCCGCCCAGGCGCGCCGGATCGCGACATAGCCTTTTGTGACGGCCACTTTCACATCGACGGCCTCGCCATTGACCGTCACCCGTGCCGCCCGGCACCAGCCGGGGATGCGCAGATGCAGCGTGAAGGATGAGGGTGTGTCGAGCCCGAGCGCGAGCCGGATATCGCCATCCCAGGGATAGCGCGTTTCCTGCGTCAGCCGGACGATGGTCTGCCCAAGCGCTATCTCCGCCGTGTTGGCGCCGTAGAGATGCACTGCCAGATCCGCATCCGTCGCGGAATAGACGTACTGGCCGAGCGAGGTGATGAGGCGGGCGATATTGGTCGGGCAGCAGGGGCAGTAATGCCACTTCCAGCGGCGGTTCTGGCCGTGGCTCTCCAGCACGTTTTCGTAGAAATAATGCTCGCCGTCGCGCGAGATACCGGACAGCGCGCCGTTGAAGAGCACGGTTTCCAGCTTGTCGGTGTATTTTGCATCCAGATCGAGCTGCGCCATGCGGTGGCTCCAGAACCCGAGTGCAACGGCAGCGCAGGTTTCGGCATAGGCCGTCTCGTTGGGCAGGTCGTATTCCCGCGTGAAGCCCTCGTTGGAGGCCGACGGACCAAGCCCGCCCGTGACGTAGAGCTGGCGGCCGGTGAGGTTGTCGAACAGCCGCTCGCAGGCTGCCTTCAGGGTCGGATCGTCATTCTCATGCGCGAGATCGACCATGGCGGAGAAGAGATACATGGCGCGCACCGCATGGCCGACGACCTGTGTCTGCTCGCGCACGGGCATGTGCGCCTGGCTGTAGGCATAGGTCTGGTAGACGTAATCCTCGGGGTTCTCACCGCGATGGCGGGCCTCCTCGTCGTAATAGGAGGGCATCTGGCCGCGCTCGTTGACGAAGTAGGTCGCAAGGGCCAGATGGCGCGGATCGCGCGTCACGCGGTAGAGCTTGACGAGCGCCAGTTCGATTTCCTCGTGGGCATCATAGCCGCGCAGCTTGCCGGGCTCCGGGCCGAACGTATCGATGATGTGATCGACGGCGCGGATCATCACGTCGAGGAAGCGTCGCTTGCCGGTCGCTTCGAAATAGGCGACGGCGCCCTCGAGCAGATGCCCCATCGAATACATCTCGTGAAGATCGCGCAGGTTCGTCCAGCGTTTCTCCGGCTCGCGGCGGACGAACCAGCTGTTGAGGTAGCCGTCGGCCATCTGCCCTTGTTCGAGCTTCTCGACGATCGCATCGATCTTTTTCTCGATATCGGCGTTCGGATGCGCTTTCAGCGTGTAGCTTGCGGCCTCGATCCACTTGCCGAAATCGCTGTCGAAGAAATGCTGCATCGACAGCCCGCTCGGCTGGATGCGGCGCACCAGCGGCGAGGGCGGCTTGTCGAAGTCGAGGACTTCCAGAAAGCCTTCCTCTTCCAGCCGCATATGCTGGGTGGGGATGGTCACGTCTCGCACGGTGTTCGACCAGCTTTCCCAGAACCCGCCGGTGAAATCCACGCGGGCATGATCGACGGGGATGAAGCGGCGGGGCGGGGTCAACGGCTGGACGCGCGGGGAGGCGGGCGTGGACGACATGGGAGAAGCCTTTTGGGAATGCACGATGCTCATTTCACGGCGCCGGCGGTGAGACCGCGTACGTAATAGCGTTGCAGGAGAAGGAACAGGATGATGCAGGGGACCATGGTGACGGTTACGCCCGCCTGCAGCGCACCCCAGTCGATGATGCCGTAGATGCCGGAAGAGACGTTGACCAGCATGATCGGCAGCGTGAACTTGTTCTGGTCCGACAGGAAGATCAGCGCGGCGAGGAACTCGTTCCAGGAATTGAGGAAGGCGAACATGGCGATCGTCGCGACGCCGGGGAGGGCGATCGGCAGCATGATCCGCCTGAGAATCGTCCATTGCGACGCCCCGTCGATCCGCGCCGCCTCGATCAGGGCGCGGGGCACCGCATCGAAGGCATTGCGCATCATGAAGATCGAGAAGGGAAGCTGGAAGGTCACGTAAATCAGCACGAGGCCGAACAGACTGTTCTGAAGCTTCAGCACTTTCAGGATCAGGAAGAGCGGTGTGAGGATTGACTGGAACGGGATCATCATCGTCGCCATCACCACGATGAAGAGTGCGGACTGACCGGGAAAGCGGAACTTCGAGAAGCCGTAGCCGGCGGGAACGGCGACGAGCACTGTCAGCACCACGGTTCCGAGCGCAATCATGACCGAGTTGCCGGCATAGACGGTCCACCCGGCACCGACGGTATTCAGCCGCCTGTAGTTCTCCAGCGAGAAGGCCTTGGAAAACAGTGCGACGGGATGGGCCAGAGCCTCGGCCGCGGGCTTGAAGGAGTTGGCGAACGACCAGACGATCGGCAGCAGGAAGAACAGCGCGAAGACGACCGAGACGAGGATGAAGGCGGCAAAGCCGAGCCGTTCGCGTGCCGGCATCGGCGCGGATGTGGGAAGGGTGCGGCTCATCAGCTTTCCTCCGGCCGCTGGCGCAGGAAGGCGAGCTGGATCGAGGAGATCGCGACGAGAACGACGAGCAGCACGAAGGACATGGCCGAGCCGTAGCCGAGGCGATAGGAGGAGAAGGAGGCGAGGTAGATCGAAAACACGGCGGAGATGGTGCTGTTCGACGGGCCGCCCTGCGTGATGATGAAGAACTGGTCGAAAGCGAGCATCGACGACGTCACGTTGAGCACCAGCGCCAGAAGAAGCGAATTGCGCATCAGCGGCAGCGTGATCCGCCGGAAGCGGCTGAAGACGCCGGCGCCATCGATCTTGGCCGCTTCGGTCACGTCGGCGGGAATGGCCTGAAGGCCGGTGAGAAGGATGACCATGGTGAAGCCTGCCGTCTTCCAGACCACCATGAGGATGATGACGCCGAGCGCCGGCCAGAAGCTTTCGAGCGGCCGCGGCGCGCTGTCCACGAGGCCAAGGCCCCGCAGCAGATGGGCAAAGACGCCATTGTCGGGATTGAGCAGCCACATCCACAGGGTGGAGGCTGCACCGAAGCCGATGACGACAGGCATGAAGTAGACCGTGCGGAAGAAGCCGGCAAGCCTGAGCGGCCGGTCCACCAGCAGCGCCAGGGGCAAGGCGACGGCCATGATGGCGGCGGTGACGAGCACGGTATAGAGCAGCGTGAATCCGAGGGAATGCCAGAGCTGCATGTCTCCCAGCAGTTCCGCATAGTTGCCAAGCCCGATGAACTTGCGGCGTCCGAGCAGCGGCCAGTTGTGAAGGCTCATCCAGAGCGCCATGACCAGGGGCACGACGAAGAGGCCGAGAATAAAGACGAGGCTTGGCGCCATGAAGGCGAGGCCGAGCCAGCCCTTCGGTTCGGGGTCGTTGCTCGCCGTCACCGTTTGCGTCGGTCTTTGTGCCGTCGAAGCCAAGATTTCGCTCCTTGGTTGATGATGGGACGGGGTTGATGATGGGACGTGCGGGGTGCGTGACTTTTAACGTTTCGGTCGCAGCTGCCGCTCATCCGCCTGCCGGTACCTTCTCCCCGCGCGCGGGGAGAAGGGACTCGGAGCAACCCTATAGCACGTCCCCTCTCCCCGCATGCGGGGAGAGGGCTAGGGTGAGGGGCAGACAAGACCTCAGACCTTGGAAAAGGCTCTGCGGCAGGTCACATCCGACAGCTGGATCCCCTTACGGGTTGGTTCGCTCAAGAACCTTGGTAAAAGCATCCTGCGCGGTCTTGATCGACCCATCGACGTCTTCGCCGAAGATCGCGCCCTGGATCAGGTTGACGAAGGGTCCGGTGCGGCTGACGAAGAGTTCGTCCGAGGAGAAGGTGTAAGGTGTGCGTGCCTTCGACAGGATGTCGTAGGAGACCAGATTGCGCTTGTCGAAGCTCGCATAGGCATCTCCTGCGAGATCGGTGCGCGAGGGCATGCCGGATTCCTTGGTGATGTAGACCTGCTGCTCCGGCGTCATGTAGAAATCGACGAAGTCGAGCAGGACCTTCTTCTTTTCCTCGTCGATGCCTTTCATGACGGCCAGCGTATCGCCACCGGCAAAGCTTGAGGCGCCGCCCTTGGGGCCGGGGATCGGCGCGACGGCGAACTTGACGTCGGGATATTTGCTCGTCAGCAGGTTGACGATGTAGGAACCGGTCATGAGAACGCCGACCTTGCCGGAGGCAAACGCCTCGACCGCATTGTTGCCGTTGCCGGATCGCGAGGTCGGATGGATCGCGCCAGCCTTCCACATATCGCGATAGGCGGCGATCGTCTCGCGCAGAGCCGGCGTATCCACGGTTGCCGTACGGCCGTCCTCGGTGAGGATGTCGGCGCCCGCCGCCCAGAGATGCGGCAGGAAGTCGTAGATCAGCCAGCTGCCGGAATTGGCGACGAAGTAGAAGCCGTAGGTCTCGTTGCCGAGCGCCGCGATCTTCTTGGCGTCGGCGGCAATCTCTTCCAGAGATGCCGGCGCCTTGTTCGGATCGAGACCGGCCTTTTCGAAGAGGTCGGTGTTGTAGGCGATGATCGAGGCATCGGGGAGGGCCGGTACGCCGTAGATCTTGTCCTCATAGGTCGCAAGGCGGATATGGGACGGGCTCATGGCGCTCGCATAAGGGCGGCTCTTGACGAACTCGGTAATGTCTTCCAAGCCATCGGCTGCGGCAAATGTCGGCAGATAGATCAGGTCGAGCACGGCGCCATCGGGTGCCGCACCGCCGGCAATGGCCGCGCCCAGCTTCGGCACCATCTGCTCGGCCGTGATCTGCGTCACGACGATCTTGTCGGAATGGGAGGCGTTGTAATGATCTGCGAGGCCTTGGAGGACGGCGCCGGACGAGGTGCGAACCCACAGGGTGACATCGGTTGCATTCGCCAGCGTGGTGCTGGCAACAAGCGAAAGCGCGGCGAGCGCCAGTTTGATTTTCAGCATGGAGCGTTCCCTTTTTCGTTGTCGCCAACTCTCCCTTGGACATGCCGGGACATTGACGTGACACGGACGGTAATCGAGAATATTTGTATTGTCGACAGCGTGAACACAGCGAAAGACGGATGAAATGCTAAAACCTTTTATCACTTGAGGTATTTCTTTATGAAACCTTTTATCAAGCCAACTTCAGGGTGCCGATGATGACCACTTCGCATGGGCGACGAGCGACGATCCGCGACGTGGCGCTTGCTGCGGGCGTCAGCATTTCCACCGCTTCAAACGCGCTGAATGGACAGGGCCGCACGAATGCCGAGACCCGTGACCGGGTAAAGCACATTGCCGAAAAGATCGGCTTCCGGCCGAATGCACTCGCGCGCGGGTTGCTCAGTCGACGCAGCCATTCGATCGGCATGATCACCAACGACACCTATGGACGGTTGACCTTGCCGATGACGGCCGGCGTTTCCGAAGCGCTCGTCGATCATGGCGTGTCAGTTTTTCTCTGCGCCACCAACAACGATCCAAGACTTGCCCGCCTTCACCTGGAAGCGCTGCTGGATAAGCAGGTGGATGGGATCATCTTCACGGCCACCCGGCTCGATCTTGCGCCGCAGGTCGATCTCTCCCGCCTGCCCATACCGGTGGTCTATGCCTTTGCGGAAGGGCCGGACACCAGCGTGTCATTCGTTCCCGATGATCACCAGGGCGCTCGCCTGGCGGTCGAGCATCTCCTGTCGCTCGGGCATCGCCGGATCCTGCACATTACGGGACCCGAGGACTTTGCCGCCGTTCGCCGTCGTGCCGCGGCTTATCGTGCCTCTCTGGGTGGCGAGGGCGAGGTCATGTTTGGACCCTGGGGTGAAGACTGGGGGCACGAAGCCGTTCACAGGATACTGACGCGCCCGGAGCCGCGCCCGGATGCGATCTTCTGCGGGAGCGACGAGACCGCCCGCGGCGTCATCGATGCCTTGCGTGACCACGGCCTTTCCGTGCCCAGCGACATCGCGGTCGTCGGCTTCGACAACTGGCATGTCGTCGCCGCCCAGACCCGCCCGGCCCTGACGACGATCGACATGGGCCTGAAGGAACTGGGCAGACGGGCGGGTTTGGCCATGCTGGACCTCACCCAGGGCAAGCCTGTGGCGTCGGGGATCAACTATATCGCGTGCGAACTCGTCGTGCGAGCATCTTGCGGCACCGACCTTGCTGGTCAAAGTTTGATGTCGTCGTAAGGCACTCAGGTGTAAAACCGCTGGAGCCGATGGCCCATTGGTGCCCTCTGCACTGGGGAGAGTAGGGGGGTGGGAATTCCCTGTCGGTTGCGTCAGACGCATGCCGTGTCCTGCGGCAGGAACCGGCACGATCGGCTCGAACGGATCACGGTAGGGGCGTATCACCCACGAGAGCGCCGTCCGTTCACGCCTGTTCATAAAACGTAAACGATGACGTCAAATTACGCGAGTGAAAGGATTTTACACCTAAATTGCATTCATTTTCATGATGTGCCGCCGCAGGGTGCGGGTTGAGATGTCGTATTGTCTGGCGATGGCGTCGATGTCTTCGCCGGCATTCATCGCTCTCAAGGCCTGTTGCACGTCGGTCGTGCTCATGGATGGCTGTCGTCCAAGATGCGTGCCTTTCATGCGGGCTGCCTCCATTCCCGCCTTTGTTCTTTCGCTGATCAGCGTTCGCTCGAACTCCGCCAATGCGCCCATGATGTGGAAGATGAGCCGCCCTCCGGAGGATTTGGTATCGATGTTTTCGGTCAGCGAGAGAAAGGCAATGTTCTGCTTTCCCAGCTGGTCGATGAAGTCGATAAGTTTGGGAAGAGATCGGCCCAGCCTGTCCAGTCGCCAGACGACAAACATCTTGCCAGGGCGGAGACTCGAAATCGCTTTACCAAGTCCAGGTCGCTCGAATACCTTGCCCGAGACGCCCTTGTCGAAGAATATCTTACTGCAACCCGCCTTTTGAAGAGCATTGATCTGAAGATCAAGGTTTTGATCGTCCGTTGAAACGCGCGCATAACCGATCACATGCAGTTCCCCTAAACATGCGTAAACGCTGGTCACAGAATCATCTCAAATCCCACTCCCCTTATTTAGTTTTTTTAGTTAAACGTAGTCTAATTTTCTATAAGTCGATACTTACAGTCCGCTTTTCCGGACTGTCAATACCCTAGAATTCCCCGCCGGAGCCTTTCGAAGCCATATCAGGGGGCCTTTCCTTTGCTGAATGACCCATTGCGGGACGGACCTGCAATGGGTCGTGGCAGAGTGCGATGATCCTCGACTGAGGCGCTTCGCCTTTACATCGGACAGAGATCCGGCCCGCAATTTGCCTGCAGGGAGGCCTTACCAAAGTCTCTGGCCCTGGCGATCATGCGCCGCAGGGAGCGGAGCGAGACATTGTTTCTGATCGCCGCGTCACGAAGGCTTTCTCCGCGTTCGTTGATCGCCTTGACGATGGCGGCCAGCTCGTCATCGGTCAGGGATGGAGGGCGGCCAAGCCGCTGACCGTTGTTGCGCGCGGCCGCCATGCCGGCCCGCGTCCGTTCACTGATGAGCGTCCGCTCGAACTCGGAAAGAGCGGCGATCATGTGAAACATCAGCTTGCCGCCCGAGGAGCTCGTATCGATGTTCTCGGTCAGCGAGTGGAAATGAACCCCTCTCTGGCGGAACTCGTCCATCACCTGCACCAGCTTGACCAGCGACCGGCCAAGACGATCCAGCCGCCAGACGACGAGGGTGTCACCTCTTTCGAGCCTGCTCAAAGCCTGCTCCAATCCTGGCCTCTCGAAGGATCCACCGGAGTACCCGTGATCCGTGAAGATGATGTCGCACTCCGACTTGTTCAGAACCTGTGTTTGAAGATCGAGCTTCTGATCCTCTGTTGAAACCCGTGCATAACCAATTCTCATGACTGCGTGTTTTCTCCGACGTGGTCTTTTTCTCCCCTTCACACGCCGGGCGATTTTTTTTGTATGCCCGGCGAAGGATTGCCGACTTAAAGTTGACAATAAAGGGTCCCTTCTGTCCGCCCGCCTTTCGGCCACTTTCCATGACCGAAACATTGGATAATCGCCGTTTTCATCACAGAAACGCCTTGATATGAGGGGATACCAGAACGGACCCCTTTATGCAGCGAAGCTGTGCGATCTCCGATCTGATCAGGGTTGACGCCCACGCCGTAAAGACGGCTGGCGCACGCACAGACACCCCCGCTTCACTGGCCCTCCCGGATGCGCTTTCCCGCGTTTCCCAGCGCGATCGGACACAGTCCGTCACGGAGGGCGCCCGATGACACAGCCCGTCGCGCTGATGACCACCGACAGGCCTGCACTGGCCGACAAGGGCACCAGAACGTTTCACTATGTCATTCAGAACATTGACGATATCGTTTCGGTTTACGGCCATGGTCTCGCAGGACGCGTCCTGGTGGAGGTGGCCGCCCGTGCGGATCTGGCGTTTGCGAACCGGTCATGGCCGGCCGTGATCGAAGCCTGGGGCGTCACCCTCGTCTGCTATGATTTCGATGACGGCGTGGATGACTGGACCATGCTCGAGTCCAGTCTTGTCGCCATCTGCGGGGACGCCATCGTCGTGGGCGGACACGCCGTTTTCGTCTCGCTGACCCTGCTGGAAATGTCGAATATCGCCCGTCTCGCCACATCGCGACAAAGAGGACGCATGGTCAACGCGTTCGAGTTTCGCGGCGATATGTGCGTGGCGGCATCGATCTATCGCGCGCTGGCGCGTTCGGGCATCTATTTTTCGGAAGGTCGCGTCACGGCCAGCGATGGTGGCGCTGATCTCTACAGGCCGCTTCTGCCGCACGTGGTCTATGGAGACGGCCACGAAATCGCTGACCGGCAGGTCAACGCCCGGGACTTCATTGTGGCCCTCGACCGGGTCGGACTGACGCGCGTGTTCGACCGGATCGTCGTTCTCGCGGCGATCGATCGCCTGCGCCATCACCCCGAGGAAACGCTTGGCTGCAGCATTTCCGCTCTCTCGGCGATCGATGACGTCTGGTGGCATTCCACGCTGGTCATTCTCTCCGCGCAACCGGCCATCGCTGCCCGCCTCATTGTCGAAATCGAGCGCCTGCATCTCTTGGCCCATCCTGAGCCCGTCGCGCTGTTCGCCGCGGCGCTCCGCGCGCGCGGGTGCAAGGTGGCGATCGGCGATTTCGACGGCACCGCGGCGGCGTTGGCGCTCGCTCGGGACGGCGTCATCGACCTCATCAAGATCGATGCAGGACGCGGTACCGATGGCCAGCCTGCGACGAGGCGCGCCGACGTCAACGCGCTGATACGGCAGGCGAGCCATCTCCAGGCGGCGGTGGTGGCTGCGAATGTGGAGAACGAAACAGATTTTGCGGAGGTGCTGGCAGCGGGAGCGCGCTGGGTTCACGGACCCTTTATCGGCTGACCCACTGTAGATCCTCTCGTTTGTTTGGCGCCTCCGGTGCCGACGTGAACATGAACCGGTTTGGAGTTTGGGGAAATGGTCCAGTACGTGAATATCTTGGAACGTGTACGAAGCGAGCAGGTCATTGCCCCGGTTCAGTTCGATCGCCGGATCTTCCGCGAGCCCTATCCCGAGATCCCGCTCAGCGACTATGAACAGGTCGCCGCGGAATTTGACGAAAGTTTCTACCAGAGCCAGGTTCTCGAACCGATCGGCCCCGAGATCGATCTCATCGAACACTTCCTGTCGACGGGGTGGAAAGAGGGCTACGATCCGTCACCGGCCTTTTCCGTGAAAGCCTATCTCAAGGTGAACCCCGACGTTCGCGAGGCCGGGCACAACCCGTTCGTCCATTACCTGCGATGGGGACGGGACGAGGGACGATCGGCACCGCTCATGCCGGACATCGGCGAACCGCCGGCCGAAACAGAGCATGCCCCGGCGGCGGCGATCGCGGCGGTCGCGCCCAGCGACTATGAATGCGTGGCCGAGGAGTTCGATCCTGCCTTCTACCTGACCTACTTCCTGCAGCCACCGGGGCCCGAGATCGACCTGATCGAGCATTTTCTGTCGAAGGGCTGGATCGACGGTTACGACCCGAGCCCGGCATTCTCCGTCTCCGCCTATCTCGAGGCGAACCCGGATGTACGAAGCAAGGGGGTCAACCCCTTCGTTCACTACCTGCAGCGCGGACGGCTGGAAGGACGGCGTTTCGCGCCGACCGCCGCGGGCCGCGACAGCGACATCGCCAATATCGAGCTCAGCGACTACGAATGGGTCGCACCGGAATTCGACAGCCAGTTCTACCTGCGGCATTTTTCCGAGCAGCCGGGAAGCGAGATCGACCTCATCGAGCACTTCCTGTCCAAGGGCCATCTCGCCGGATTCGATCCGTCACCGACCTTTTCCGTTTCGGCCTATCTCGACGCCAATGCGGACGTACGCTCGTCCGGCTTCAACCCTTTCGTCCACTATATCCGATGGGGACGACGCGAGGGCAGAGACCTTGCAAGACCGGTCAAAACCGGGGAGCAGGACCAGCGGACCTTCGATCTGAGCGATTACGAACTCGTCGCTCTCGAGTTCGATAATGCCTTCTATCTCGGCCATTTCCCCGATCATCCGGGAGAGGATATCGACCTCATCGAGCACTTCCTGTCGAAAGGCTGGTCCGACGGCTGGGATCCGTCCGCGTCCTTTTCGCTCAGCGCCTATCTGGAGGCCAATCCCGACGTCAGCGATAGCGACTGGAATCCCTTCGTCCACTACCTCAGATGGGGGCGGGCGGAAGGGCGCAGCTTCTCGGAAGTTTCCCATGCCGGCGAGCGGGAGGACGAGCGCGTGCGCGCCGCCTTCGACGAGGATTACTATCTCGCGTCATCGCCGGACCTGCAGGGCTCGGGGCTCGATCTCTTCGAGCATTATATGAATCATGGCTGGCGCGAGCTTCGCGATCCGAGCCCGACGTTCAATACGCGCTACTACCTGGAGAAGAACGAGGACATCAAGAACGGTGGTGGCAATCCGTTCAAGCACTTCATCCTGCATGGCATCAGCGAAGGTCGTCGCGCGATCCGCTACGAAACGCATCTGGCGCTGAAGAGCTACGCGCCTCTCGTGACCGCCATCGTTCCCAATTTCAACCATGCACGGTTCCTCCAGAAGCGCCTCGACTGCATCCTGAACCAGACCTACGAGAACCTGGAGGTGATCATCCTCGACGACTGCTCCACGGATGACAGCCGGGCGGTCATTGCGGACTATGCCGCGCGCTATCCGCAGATACGGACGATCCTGAACACCGCGAATTCGGGCGGCGTCTTCAAACAGTGGCGCAAGGGGATCGAGAGTGCCGCAGGCGAGGTCATCTGGATCTGTGAGAGTGACGACTTCTGCGAGCTGGACTTCCTCGAGCACTGCGTGCGGCCGCTGGTGGACGAGAGCGTCATGGTCGCCTTCGGGCGCATCCAGTTCTCCGACGCCGTGGGCAATATGAGCCCGGGCCTCGACGACTACCGCGAACGTGCCGCAGCCGGGATCTGGAGCGAACCGTTCAAGCGTCCGGCCCACCAGTTCTTCCGCGGCGGCTTCGGCAAATCCAATCTCATTCCCAACGTCGGCGGCTGCGTCTTCCGCAACCAGAGCATCCCGGAAGAGGTGTGGGACGAACTCGTCTCCTACAAGATTTGCGGCGACTGGTATCTCTACTCGATCCTGGCGGGCGGCGGTCAGATGGCCTATGCGCCCGAGGCCGTGGCGTATTTCCGCCAGCACGGCAAGAACACCTCGGTCAAAGGCTTCATTCAGCCGAAATATTATGCGGAGCATCAGAAGATCATGGTGTCGCTGCGCGAACGCTGGGGCACGCCGGATGATATCGCCCTGGAGTTCTACTTTAACGTCTACCGCCAGTTCGTCTATTCCGGGGCCGAGAAGCACATCGGCGCGCTGACGATGCACTATCATAACGAAAAGGTTCTGAGGACCAAACGCTCGACCAAGCACGTTCTCGTCGCAACGCTCGGCTTCCATCTCGGCGGCGGCGAGATCTTCCCCATCCATCTCGCCAATACGCTGGTGGAAATGGGATATCTCGTCTCGTTCCTTATCACCGACGGATGGAAGCAGAACGCGAACGTTCGCAACCTGCTCGACCGGCGCGTCGCCGTCTACGACGCACACTGGGTCACCGAAGTCGGCATCGATCACTTCATTGAAACGGCCGGCATCGATCTCGTGCATTCCCATGTCGCATCGGTTGAGTATTTCTTCTTCGGCGCCCGGAACCGCTGCGACCACAAGGTGCGCTACGTCGTAACGCTGCACGGCTCGTACGAAGTCACGCCCATGGGCGACGACATGCTGTTTCGGCTCATTCGGGGCGTGGACCACTGGACCTATCTGAGCGCCAAGAATCTGGCCCATCTCGACGGTGTACCGCTCGATCCGAACCGGGTGACCTTCATTCCGAACGGCATGCCCTCCGACGACCGGCCGTTCCCGATCTCACGCGCAGAGCTTGGCGTGCCCGAAGGGGGGGTGCTCTTCACGCTCGCCTCCCGCGCCATCAAGGAGAAGGGCTGGCGCGTCGCCATCGAAGCGAAGCGTATCGCGCAGCGGCATTCCGAGGTGCCCCTGCACCTGATGCTGTGCGGCTCCGGGCCGGAACTTGCGGTGCTGCAAGAAGAGTTCTCGGAGGAAGAGGGCGTCCACTTCGTTGGCTATCAGGAGTGCATCAACGGCGCCTATGCCATCTCCGACGTTGCCATCCTGCCATCCCGGTTCGAGGGTGAATCATTCCCCCTTACCCTCATCCAGGCGATGCACATGGGCGCTCCCATCATCGCCACGGATATCGGCGAGATCCGCAAGATGCTGACGGCCGCAGAGAAGACGGCAGGCATCCTGGTGCCGAACACTGCGGCGGACGACATATTCACCACCGATTTTTCCAACGCAATGATCGAAATGACCCGGAAGGACGTGCGCGACCGCTTCTCCAATGCCTCGCTGTCCGTCGGATCGTCCTACACGATCGAGGCGGTCGCCAAGAAATACACGGAAATATTCAAGAAATACCTGAAGTAAACCGACCCGTGACGTCACCCACGCGTCCGGCTCGGTGCGACGATCGTCCATCGCGTTGCCGCTACGGCTCCAGATAAAGCAAAGGAATGTCTCTTGTTCAAATCTCCTCTCGTCCTTGGAATCAACGTTCGCGGCGTCCTCAACAACGGCTTCACGGTCGAAAAGTGCCTGAGCGTCGCCGGCAACAACACCGGCAACCTCATCTTCTCGGAATCGCTCTTCCGGGTGATCCGCAACGGCGTCATCTCCTCCTACCACTTCACGCCGGAGGTCGCCAAAGGCCGGGACGCGGTCGTGGTCGCTGCGGCCAACTGGCTCAACCCGCATAGCGATTTCGGCGTGCTGGCCGAGCGTCTGGAGGCCTTGAAACTCCCGGTCATCCTTGTCGGGCTCGGCGCGCAGCCGAGCAAGGGGCGGGAGCATCCAACCCTGAAGCCGGGTACGGAGCGTCTCGTGCGGCTGGCGGCCGAAAGCTCGAAGATGATTTCCGTGCGGGGTCCGTTCTCGGCCGAGGTTCTCAACGGCTTCGGCGTGAAGAACGTCGAGGTGACCGGATGCCCGTCGCTTCTTCTTGCCAGCTATGCACGCGGGCCGCTTTCGAAGGTGTCGAAGAATCCGCAGCGGGTGGCGTTCCACTCCACGCGGCACCTCATGCACGATACGAGCCCCCTGCAGGACTACTTCTACAAGGAAGCCTACCGCCAGCGCTATGATATCGTCCTGCAGTCCGAGCTTGCTGATTTCTATTATGCGCTGGGCCGCACCGTGAACAAGGAGATCATGGCAAAGGTCGATCCCATCGTCTGCAAGTCTTACGGCGACAGCGACGCCGAGGCGGTCGGGCGGTATCTCCGGCTGCACGGCAAGGTGTTCTACGACCTCGAGAAGTGGACCGACTACGCCCAGACGCAGGACCTGTTCGTCGGAACGCGCATCCACGGAACCGTTGCGGCCCTGCTGGCGGGAACGCCCGGCATCCTGATGACGCACGACGCCAGAACGGTCGAGCTCGCCCAGACGCTGAACATTCCGTTCGTGCCCGCCGAGAGCGTCGACATGACGCGAAGCCTCGACCTGCCGGCGCTTATCGAACAGGCCGATTTCAGCCGCTTCGAGGCGCGGTACGGCGCCTATCTCAGGACCTTCACGGCGTTCTTCAAGAGCAACGGTCTGGAAATGCGCGAAGAGCAGGAAATCATGGCCGCCTGAGGCTGCTTTGCATCGCATCGTCCGGCGCGCGGCGCAGTCGCTTCGCCCGGACGGGCTCTGGGGTTTTAGAGCAGGATCGCTGCCACATGGGTTTCACAGCTATGAGAACGGAGACACGCCGGCAGGACAAAGTGTCTGTGCGGCGCATCGTGCTCGGCTTTACGGTCGCGCTCTGCCTGCTCATCCCGGTCTATGCCTCGGCCTTGCAGGACACGAGCCCTCAGGGTCCCGCAGTCGAGAACGAGGCGGAGTTCGCGGAGATCCGGGTCCGCCTTTCCGAAGGCCGGTCGGTGTTTCTGGAGAACCGAGGCCGCCCCTACAGAATCAACGGGACACTGACATTTGCCCGCAATGCCAGCCTTCGCGGTGCGATCGGAACGGTTTTGATCTCCGAGGGCGATGGTGCCGCGTTCGACGTGCCGCCCGGTGCGACGCATGTCGCGATCGAGAACATAACCTTTCGCCAGAACGGCCGGAGCCGGACCCTCGGCGCCGTTCGTGCCGGCAATTTTCGCCTGACAGGGGGAGGCGCGGTCGATGCTGGAACGTTGGTCTTCTCCAATGCCCGTAACGGGCGCGTCGAACGCGCTCGCTTCGAGAACGGGGTGGCCGCCAACGCGATCGCCATCACCAACGGTTCCTCCGGCATTGCCATCGAAGGCAACGAATTCGAACGCAATGCCGGCTTCGGCATCCAGATCGACAATGGTGCGAACGGCAACGATATCTCCAACAACTGGACGCGGGCGAACGGCATCGAGCTCGTCGGCATTCGCTACAACGCCTTCGGCAACGTGATCGCCTACAACAGGGCCGAAGGCACGGGTGACAACGGGATCTCCGTGACCGGCGACCGTAATGTCGTGCTTGGCAACCGCGTCTCCGGCAATGCGCTGAACGGGATTGCGATCTATGGCGACGAAAACACGGTTATGGGCAACGTCGCCATCGGCAACGGGCAGAACCTCAACCCGCAATCCCCGTTGCACAACCCGCAGGACACGAGCGTCTATGCCGGCATCCTCGCCAACGGCGCATTCGGGGGCGGCGGCCGAAACAATGTGATCGTCGGCAACATCATCGCGGACGACCAGACGCAACCGACGCAGTTGCGATGCGTCATGGTCGGGCAGGGCTATGGTCGATGGAAGGCCGCAACGGACTATACCGCGAGACGCTTCATCTATGCGGATGGCGAAATCTATCAGACGGAGAACGCTGGCACCTCCGGTACGCTCGCGCCCTCGGGCGAGGGCGTCGTCACGGACGGCCGGATCGCCTGGACGCATATCCGCACGCTTGCCGGAAACGGACGCCCCTCGGGCAACATGATCGCGAACAACCAGACGGCAGGCTGCGACCATGCTCCCGCGCGGGCGGAGACCTCCGGACAGCCATAGCTGCCGCGCCTGCGAGGTTGCGCCGGGCGGCATCATGATGGGGCTCTTTCACATTCAGCTTTTCAACGGGGGACGAGGACATGACATTTTCCGTTGCGAACGCCATGGGATTGTTGGGGGGATTGCCCGGCATGCACGAGACGAGGCGATGACACAGCCGCGCCGCCGCATCGTCGTCACGGGACGACACGGGCAGGTCGTCAGCGCGCTCCTCGATCGCGCAGCCGTCAACGCCGATCTCGATATCATTCCCCTCGGTCGGCCGGAGCTGGACCTGTCGGATAGCGGGTCGATCGGCCCGTCCGTGGCGGCAGCAAGGCCCGAGATCATCGTCTCTGCGGCGGCCTATACGTCCATCGAACAGGCCGAGGCCGACGAAGGGCTCGCAACCCTTGTCAATCAGACCTCTGCCGGGGTCCTCGGGCAGGTGGCGGCCGCACTTGGCGTCCCGATCATCCACCTCTCGACCGCCTGCGTCTTCGACGGTACGAGGTCGGGAGGCTATGCGGAGACAGACACCGTGGCGCCTCTCAGCGTCTACGGCCGATCCAAGCTCGGCGGCGAGCGGGCTATCGCATATGCGACCGCTGATCATGCAATCCTGCGCACCGCCTGGGTGTTCAGCCCTTTCGGCTCGAACTTCCTGAAGACGATGTTGCGGATTGCCGAGGGGCGCGACTGCGTCAATGTCATCGCCGACGAGTTCGGCACGCCCACTTCCGCCTTCGACATCGCCGACGCCATAGTGTCGGTCGCGCGGAACCTGCTGGCGAGCGACGAGCCGGGCCTGCGCGGCACGTTCCACATGAGCGGCAGCGGGCAAACGAGCTGGGCCGGCTTTGCTGAGGAGATCTTCCGAGCGTCCAGGGCGCGCGGAGGTCCGTTCGCCGCCGTCAACCCCATTCCCTCGTACACCTATTCGAGCGCCGTCGAGCGACCGGCGAATGCGGAACTCGACTGTCGCAAGCTGAAGGCCATGCACGGCGTCGCCATGCCGGGCTGGAGACCCGCGACGGAACGGGTGATCGAACGACTTTTCAACACGATGCAAGAGACAACGCCGATGAAGGAGAGGCATTCATGAAGGGTATTATTCTGGCAGGTGGCAGCGGTACGCGCCTGCATCCGATGACGCTGGTCACATCCAAGCAACTGATGCCGGTCTACGACAAGCCGATGATCTACTATCCGCTGTCGACGCTCATGCTGGCCGGTATCAAGGACATCCTGATCATCTCGACCCCGGTCGACCTGCCGAACTTTCGGCGCCTTCTCGGTGACGGCAGCAAGTGGGGACTGAAGCTCACCTATGCCGAGCAGCCGTCGCCGGGCGGCCTCGCGCAGGCCTATATTATCGGCGCCGACTTCATCGGCTCCAGCCCCTCCTGCCTCATCCTCGGCGACAACATCTTCTACGGTCACGGCATCGCCGACCTCTTCGCGCGCGCCAGGAGGCGCAAGGCGGGGGCGACCGTGTTCGCCTATTATGTCAACGATCCCGAACGCTACGGCGTGGTGGATTTCGATGCCGGCATGAAGGCCGTTTCCATAGAGGAGAAGCCTCTCGTTCCCCGATCGAACTGGGCCGTGACGGGCCTCTACTTCTATGACAGCAGCGTTGTGGAGATCGCGGCGAACCTCGAACCCTCGCCGCGCGGGGAACTGGAGATCACCGATGTCAATCGCGTCTATTTGGAACGCGGCCAGCTGAACGTGGAACTGATGGGGCGCGGCTATGCATGGCTCGACACCGGGACCCCGGACAGCCAGCTCGACGCTGGAGAATTCGTCGCCATTCTCGAGCGTCGTCAGGGCTTCAAGATCTCCTGCCCGGAGGAAATCGCTTTCCAGAAGGGCTTCATTTCGAGCGAACAGCTTCTTCAGCTGGCACGCGAACTCGGCAAAGGCGCATACGGGCAATATCTGTTGAAACAGGCCCTGCAACCTTCCAATGTTGTGCCGTTTCCGATTGCGAATTAGCCGGTCATACCCATCGTCAGGGATTGTGGTTTTCTCGGCGTTTCCCAGTGCGCATGACGACCATCCGCGACATTCGCGGATGGCGCCCCTAAGCTCGGCAGGAGACGCACCGACCCGACCCGCTCAGCGCTATCGTCGAGGGTCATGGCATGGTCTCGGGCCTCGTGGTCGAGCGGGTCTCCGACATGCTGACCATCTCCGCAAGCCTGTAGCCGACGCCGGTTTCGGTGAGAATGTATCGAGGCTGGTCGGGGCTTTCTTCTATCTTCTGCCGGAGCTGGCGGACGTAGACCCTTAGGTACTGGACATCGTTCATTTCGCCCCAAACCTTCTCGAGGATAAAGCGATGGGTCAGAACGCGGCCGGAATGCTGCACCAGCAGCCGCAGAATATCGTATTCCTTGGGCGTCATCTTCACCTCGCTTCCGCGAACCTTCACGATGCGTTTCACGAGATCGACCGAGAGGTCGCCCGCTTCGAAGACAGGGGCCTCGCCCTGGCTCTGAAAACGATGGCGCAGGGCCACGCGGATGCGCGCGACGAGTTCGTTCATCCCGAACGGTTTGGTGACGTAGTCGTCGGCACCTAGCTCGAGCGCCTGAACGATACCGGTTTCGTCCGTGCGGCTCGACAGGATGATGACGGGGAACGGGACGTTCTCCGAGCGCCATCGGGCCAAAAGTTCATGCCCGCTCATGTCGGGAAGACCGAGATCGAGCAGGACGAGATCGGGAACGTCCGATTGCGCCAGCGCGATGGCGGAACGGGCATTCGGCGCTCCGCTGATCGCAAATCCCTGCGACGACAGACCGACATCGAGCAGCTTACGGATCGGCGGCTCGTCGTCCACGACGAGGATCTTGACGGTGGCATGGGTCATGCTGTCGTTCCCTTCGATGCAGGCGCCTTCGGCAGTGAGATCTGGAACAAGGCACCCGCGTCGTCCAGTCTGTTCTCGGCCGTGATGCTGCCGCCCATCGCCTCTATGAACCCCCGGCAGATCGACAGGCCGAGCCCGGTGCCGGCTGTGACATGGTCGATCTTGCTGACACGGTAGAAGCTGTCAAAAATCCGCTCCAGATCGCCCGGCGGCACACCCGGCCCCTCGTCGGTGACGCGAAGGCGCACGAGACCGGCGTCGCCATCCGCCTCGATCCGTATCGTCGTGCCGTCCGGCGCGTATTTGGCGGCGTTGTCGATCAGGTTGAAGAGTACCTGTTCCAGCAGAACCGGGTCGACCTTGACCATGGGAAGATCGTCGGGGATCGCCGTCTCCACACGGTGGTCCGCCGTGATCTTTGCTGCGCGCGCGAGAGCCGAGCCGACGATGTCGCCGACGAAGTGCGGCGCGGTATTCAGCGTCATCGCGCCGGACCCGATGCGGGTCATGTCGAGCAGGTTCGCAATGAAACGGTTGAGCCGCTCCGACTCCTCGATCACCGTCGTCAACAGTTCGTCCTTGGCGTCTTCCGACAGACCGGCACCGAAGTCCTTGATCGTCCCGGCCGATCCGAGGATTGCGGCCAGCGGGGTCTTGAGATCATGTGAAATAGAGGTCAACAGCGCCGTTCTCAAACGGTCTGTTTCGGCGGCGAGCCGTGCCCTGTCGACGTCGGCCACGAGCTGGATACGCTCGATGGCGAGCGCTGCCTGGTCGGCAAGTGCATCGAACAGGCGCTGCTGATCGGAGTTGAGGAGCGGTCCCTGTCTGTCGTTGTCGAGGCCGACCACGCCGATGGCACCGCGGCCCGTGCGAAGGGGCAGATAAAGCCTCTTGGCGCCGGGCAGCGTATCGGCCGCGCGGCCTGCTGGCCGATCGTGCTCCCAGGCCCATCGTGCGGCCGCGATGTCGGCATCCACAAGCGTGTCGTCAGGCGGATAGCCGGCCCTCACGGCGATCGTGCCGTCCTCGGGCAGCAGGATGACGACGCGGACCTTCAGCATCGAGGCGATCTGATAGGCTGTTGCCCACAGGACGTCGTCGAGCGTGCCCGTCCCTGCGAGTTTCCGCGAGAACAGGTAAAGGTCCTCCGTGGTACGCGCGCGCTGTCGTGCCGCCGTCGCCTGCCTCTGAACGGCGGCCGCCAGATTGCTCGCCACGAGCGCGGTCCCGAGAAAGAAAAGCAAAGCGACGACGCTTTCGGGATCGCGGATCGTCAGCGTGTAACGAGGTTCCAGAAAGAAGAAGTTGAAGGCGAAGGCACCCAGGAAAGACGCAAAGAGACCAGGCCCGAGCCCGCCCCTGACGGCGGATGCGAGGACCCCCATCAGGAACACGAGCGCGAGGTTCTGCACGTTGAGGGCCTGGTCGAGCAGGATGCCGGTGACCACCGCAACCGACACGAAGGCCAGACTGAACACATAGTCTTTCGGCTTGATCCTGTTCGCTGCCTTGGCCGTGCGGACGCCCCTCGGCGCGACCTCTTCGCCGCCACCCGACATGACGTGCACGCTGATGGTACCAGAGTTGCGGATGAGGTCGTGGGTGATCGACCCGTCATACCATTCCCGCCAGCGAGGCCGGTCGGACTTGCCGACGATGAGGTGGTTGAAGTTGTTCGCGCCGGCATAGGCGATCAGTTCGCGGGAGACGTTCGAAGCGGGAAGCGTCACGGTGTCCGCCCCCAGTTGCTCGGCCAGCCGCATGCAGGCTGCCAGGCGGTCCTTGTCTGCGTCTGCAAGATAGGCCGAGCGGGAGGTTTCCATATGGATAACCGTCCAGGGCGCCCGCAGCCTGTCTGCCTGTCGGCGGGCATAGCGAACCAGCGTTGCCCCGTTGCGTCCGTGATCGAGGCAGACGAGGATGCGTTCGCCGGCGGCCCAGGGGCCCGAGATCGCGTGGGCCTGCATGTGATGGAGAAGCTGGTCGTCCACCCGTTGCGCCGTGCGTCTCAGCGCAAGTTCGCGCAGGGCCGTCAGGTTTCCCGGCGAGAAGTAGTTCTCGATGGCGCGCCGCGCGGTTTTGGGAACGTAGACCTTGCCGTCCTGCATCCGTTTGATGAGGTCCTGCGGCGTGATGTCGATGATCTCGATGTCATCGGCGCGATCGATAATGCTGTCCGGGACGGTCTCCCGCACCCGGATACGGGTGATCTGCGCGACGATGTCGTTGAGGCTCTCGACATGCTGGATGTTAAGCGTCGTATAGACGTCGATGCCATTCGCCAGCAGCTCCAGCACGTCGAGATACCGCTTTGGATGGCGGCTTCCGGGGGCGTTGGTGTGCGCCAGCTCGTCAACCAGCGCGAGGACCGGACGCCGTTCGAGGATGGCATCGATGTCCATCTCGTCCAGCAGCTGTCCTTTGTAGTCGATGGACGTCCGCGCGACGGTCTCCAGCCCGTGGACCAGCGCTTCCGTCTCTTTGCGCCCATGCGTTTCCACGATGCCGATGACGACATCGGTTCCGTCGGCGTGTCGGGCGCGGGCCGATATCAGCATCTCGTAGGTTTTGCCGACACCGGGTGCTGCGCCGAGGAAGATCTTCAGCTTGCCGCGGTCTTCCCGCTCGGCCCGGGCAAGGAGCGCCTCCGGGGACGGTCGCCGTTCCTGTCCGCCGTGCTTGTCGTTGGCCATCGTCCGCTCCGTGGTTTCCCGGCAACCCCCGGTCAGGGGCTGCCGGCTGTCTTTCAGTCTCAGGGCGCCGCGTCGTTGTCCAGCGCAAGGTTCATCTCCAGCACGTTCACCAACCTGTCCGGCGTGAGCACGCCGCCCGGCGAGAACGCGCTGCGATCGATGAGCTGGTTGACCCTGTCGACTGACACGTTGCGCGTCTGGGCGATGCGCTCGGCCTGATAGCGGGCGGCGCGCTCGGTGATATGGGGATCGAGACCCGCACCCGAAGCGGCGGCCAGTTCTGCAGGGAGGGGGTTCTCAGGCGTTGCTCCATAGGCGGCGATGGTTTCCTTCGCGCGGTCCGTTAGGTCCATGCTTGTCGGCGACTTGTTCGAGCCACCGGCGCCAGCCGCATTGTAACTCACGGCAGACGGACGCGGCCAGAAATACTGAGGCCGGGTAAAGGCCTGGGCAACCTGTCGGCTGCCGATGACCTTGCCGTCCGGCGTGGTGATCAGCGAACCGTCGGCGAGGTCAGGAGCGGCCGCCTGACCGACGGCCCAGACGACGCCGGTATAGCCGCCGACGCAGATGACCATGGTCGCAACGGTGATGCGGAGACTGGAGAGAAGGGTTTCCATGATGACGGTTCTCACTTCATGAACATGACGTGTTCGGCGATCGGGCCGAGCGTGGCGGCGGGGAAGAAGGTCAGCGCGCCGACGATGACGACGGTGACGGTCAGCATGCCGGCGAAGGTTCCGTTTTCCACCGACAGCGTTCCGCTGGACTCGGTTGCGCGACGCTTGGTGGAGAGCGAACCGACAATGGCGAGCGGCAGGATGATCGGGATGAAGCGGGCCAGCAGCATGACGATACCGGTGGCGATGTTCCAGGCGGCCGTGTTGTCGCCGAGCCCCTCGAAACCGGAGCCGTTATTGGCAGCTGCCGAGGAGAACTCGTAGAGGATTTCGCTGAAGCCGTGCGGGCCGATATTGTTGAGTGTCTCTGCACCCCATGGCGTCACCGCAAAGATCGCCGTGCCCACGAGAATGAAGAAGCCGTGGCTGAGCAGGCCCATCATGGCGAACTTCACTTCTTTCGCCTCGATGCGCCAGCCAAGAAATTCCGGTGTACGGCCGATCATCATGCCCGCGATGAAGACGGCGACGACGATGTAGAGAAACATGTTGATCATGCCGACTCCGACACCGCCGAAGTCTTCGTTCAGCCACATGCCGATCATCGGCATCAGGCCCGTCAGCGGGTTGAGGCTGTCATGCATGGCATTGACGGAGCCGTTGCTGGTCGAGGTGGTCACGACCGCCCAGACCGGACCTGCCGCCGCACCGAAGCGCAGTTCCTTGCCTTCGAGATTG
Organism: Ferranicluibacter rubi; assembly: GCF_011603255.1. Taxonomy (GTDB): domain Bacteria; phylum Pseudomonadota; class Alphaproteobacteria; order Rhizobiales; family Rhizobiaceae; genus Ferranicluibacter; species Ferranicluibacter rubi. The sequence goes on from NZ_JAANCM010000006.1 coordinate 149,681, forward strand.
CCGACGTCCTGCGTGATCGGCAGGGATGCGAAGGCGTGGGTCGGCGCGGCTTCAAAGCCGATCGCTCCGGTTATGCGGGTGCCCATGAGGATGAGCATCACCGTGAAGAGCACGGCTGCATGTTTCATGCGTCCGATGATGCGACCGAACATCCACACGCAGCCCATGGGAATGATGATGATCGAGATGGTCTGCAGAACGTTCGACCAAAAGGTCGGGTTCTCGAGCGGGTGGGTGCTGTTCGGCCCGAAGAAGCCGCCGCCATTGGTGCCGAGCTGCTTGATCGCGACGAAAGCCGCAACGGGCCCGCGCGCGATGGTCTGCTGCACGCCCTCCAGCGTGGTCGCGACCGCCGAGCCCTGGAATGTCATGGGCACGCCCGGGAAGAGCAGGAGAATGGCGACGATGAGAGCAAGCGGCAGGAGCACGAGGAACGTCGCGCGCTGCACATCGACGAAAAAATTGCCGAGCTTGCGCCCGGCAAGTCCGCGGGCCAGAGCGGCGAGCGCTGCAAGGCCGACGGCCGCCGAGACGAATTGAAGCCACATCAGCGCCGCCAGCTGCGACAGGTAGCTCATCGCCACCTCGCCCGAATAGTGCTGAAGGTTCGTATTGGCGACGAAGGAGCTTGTCGTGTTGAAGATCAGCGTGCCCTCGAGCGCTTGCCTGCCGTCGGGGTTGAGCGGCAGGTATTGCTGAAGCGCCAGAAGCGCGAAGCAGGCGACGAACATGACGACGTTGAAGCCGAGCAGGGAGAAGACGTAGCGCTTCCAGTCCTGCGTCTGCCGCGTTGCCGATCCGCCGATGGCCTGGAATGTCGAGGTGAAGAGGTTTGGTTTCCCCTGGCCGGCACCCGGGTCCATCGCCCAGGTGATGTAGCGGCCGAGCGGCCACGAGAGCAGCGCGGTGCCCCCGATGATCATGATTACGAAGAGGATTGCTTGTATCATCGTGATGTCTCCAGCATCAGGCCTGTGATCATGTCTGCGATCAGGCTTTGTCGAGGGCGGATGCCAAGGCGAAGAGAAGTCCGAAAAGGATCATGCCGAGGATGAAGGTGAGGATGGTCATGGTCTGCTCCGGTCATGCGAGGTTGAGGGCCGACACGATCATGTCGATGAGCTTGATGCCGACGAAGGGGACAACGAGACCGCCAAGCCCGTAGATCAGCAGGTTGCGACGCAGAAGCGGCCCTGCGCCGATTGGCTTGTAGGCAACGCCCTTTAGTGCCAGCGGAATGAGCGCGATGATGATCAGGGCGTTGAAGATGATCGCCGACAGGATCGCGCTTTGCGGCGTGGCGAGGCCCATGACGTTCAGGGCATCCAGCTGCGGATAGAGCGCGACGAACATCGCCGGGATGATCGCGAAGTATTTGGCCACGTCGTTTGCGATCGAGAAGGTGGTGAGCGATCCCCGCGTCATCAGCAGTTGCTTGCCGATCTCCACGATCTCGATGAGCTTGGTCGGGTCGCTGTCGAGATCCACCATGTTGCCCGCTTCGCGCGCGGCGACCGTGCCGGTGTTCATGGCGACGCCGACATCCGCCTGCGCCAGCGCCGGCGCGTCGTTGGTTCCGTCGCCGCACATGGCGACCAGCTTGCCCTTCGCCTGTTCGTCGCGGATCAGCTGCAGCTTGTTCTCCGGCGTCGCCTGCGCCAGAAAATCGTCCACGCCGGCTTCCGCGGCGATGGCTGCGGCCGTCATCGGGTTGTCGCCGGTGATCATGACGGTGCGGATGCCCATGCGGCGGAGCTCCGCGAACCGCTCGCGGATGCCGCCCTTCACGATGTCTTTCAGGTGGATGATGCCGAGCAGGTTCCCGTCCCGGGCAACGGCAAGCGGCGTTCCGCCAGCCTTCGAGATGGAATCCGCGATCGCCTGACCTTCCCGAGCGACGGCGTCCGCCGAAGCGTTGCCGCCGGACACGGCGTGATGTTGCAGGTATTTCAGAACGGAATCCACCGCGCCCTTGCGGATCGAGGTTCCCTCAAGGTCCACGCCGGACATGCGGCTCTGCGCGGTAAAGGGGACGAATGTCGCGTTGAGGTCCTTCATGTCCCGCGCGCGGATCCCGTATTTCTCCTTCGCCAGCACGACGACGGATCGGCCCTCAGGCGTCTCGTCGGCCAGCGACGCGAGCTGCGATGCGTCGGCGAGATCCTGTTCCGTCACGCCGTTGACGGGGTGGAACTCGGTCGCCTGACGGTTGCCGAGCGTGATCGTTCCCGTCTTGTCGAGCAGCAGCGTATCGATGTCACCCGCTGCCTCCACCGCACGGCCGGACATGGCCAACACGTTGAAGCGCACCAGACGGTCCATGCCCGCAATGCCGATGGCGGAGAGAAGCGCGCCGATGGTGGTGGGGATGAGCGTGACGAACAGCGCCACGAGCACGACGATCGGTATGGAGCCGCCGGCATAGCTGGCAAAAGCCGGAATGGTCGCCGTCGCCATGACGAAGATAAGCGTCATCGCGGCAAGCAGGATGTTGAGTGCGATCTCGTTCGGCGTCTTCTGGCGCTCCGCACCCTCGACCAACGCGATCATGCGGTCGATGAAGGTGGAGCCGGCGGCTGCGGTGATGCGCACCTTGATCCAGTCGGATAGAACCTGCGTGCCGCCCGTGACGGCCGACCGGTCGCCGCCGGACTCGCGGATGACAGGCGCGGATTCGCCGGTGATCGCCGCTTCGTTGACGGAGGCGATGCCCTCGACGATTTCGCCATCGGAAGGAATGATGTCGCCTGCCTCCACCAGCACGATGTCGTTGACCTTGAGCGACGCGCCGGGGACATCCTTCCACGCGCGGCTGTCGGCGGAGATCAGGAGCTTCGCTTGTGTCTCCGAGCGCGTACGGCGGAGCGACTCGGCCTGTGCCTTGCCGCGCCCCTCGGCCACGGCTTCTGCGAAATTGGCAAAAAGGACAGTGAACCAGAGCCACAGTATGATCTGGAACGAGAAGCCCAGCCCTTCGGCGCCTGTCGCAAGGTCCTTGAGAAAAAGGACGGTGGTCAGCAGGGAGACGACGGCAACGACGAACATGACCGGGTTCTTGGCCAAGGTTCGCGGGTCGAGTTTCCGAAACGCGCCGCCAATGGCCGGCACGAGGATGCGGGCATCGAGAATGCTTGCGGATGTGGGTTTGCTCATGAGAGACCCCGAAAGATGGTTGGGTGGGAAGGTTGGATCAATGGGACGCGGAAAAGAGGGAGGCCGCTTTCGCCAGCGCGACGACGGCGCCCAGAAGGAGAACCATGCCGACGACGACGTTCGATCCGCGGCAAGACACGCGAGGGTCGATGCGCGGAAAAACCGCATTTTTTAGAAAGCGAAGCAGGGTCTCCACGGGGCTCTAGAAGCGCTCCGGCCGCCAGAGTGCGTAGGCGAGGTAGGCCGTGACGAAGACGGTCACGCCGCCGCTGAGGATATAGTCGAATGTCATGTCGCACCCATCTTTCGTGTCGCAACCTTGCACGGCGGGATCGCCGAAGCCGACCTGATTGTGCGACCGATCTGCGTATGAATTCGAGATGGAAGAAAGGGAGAAGATATAAGGATTCTATGTGAACTCTCGTCCGGGAGAAGTCGCGGACACGATATTCAGACACTCGCTGGCCGGTACGGAGCCGTCATGACGGTCCCTCATGTCGCGATGACGAGACGTGGGATCGTGTTGCCATGACCGCTTGAACGGAGCCTGTCGGCTGACATTCCCTTTCTAACGGGACATGCTTGCATTCCGGCTTCGCATACCCAAATACCTGTTGCGGACCGGGCCCCTCTGATCAAGGCAATTGCCTTTATGATGTCGGACCGCATCGAGCGTGCTCGGTGCGATCTTATGGCCCATTCGTAAGCTCCCCAGCCGTGTTCGATGTCTTGAACCTGACGCAAGATGCGTCAATTTGGAGAGTGTTTTTATGTGTAACGTCTCACGCCGCCTTTTCCTGACCGGGACCGCTGCCTCCGCCGCCGTGGCGCTGCCGGCTGTACTTCATGCCGAGGAGGTTGGCACGGCTGCCGTGCCCTTGGCGCCTGCACCCGTCAAGGATGGAAAGTCTACGTTGACGCCGGATGAAGCACTGGATCTTCTGAAGGCGGGCAACGAGGCGTTCCTGCGAAACGAACTGGTGTACCCGAACCGGACCGAGACGCGTCGGCTGGAACTCGCCAAGGGGCAGGCGCCCTTCTGCGCCTATGTTTCCTGCTCCGACAGCCGCGTTCCTCCCGAACTGCTGTTCGGACGAGGCTTGGGAGAGCTGTTCATCATCCGCAACGCCGGCAATACGGTCGATACCGTCGCGATGGGATCGATCGAGTATGCCGTTGCCGAACTCGGCGTGCCTCTCATCGTCGTCATGGGACACGAGAGCTGCGGTGCCGTGAAAGCGGCAATGGCCGTCGTGGAAAGCAATGCTCGCTTTCCCGGGCAGATCGACAATATGATCGAGCCCATCATTCCAGCCGTTCTTGAAGCCCGTGGGCAGACGGGCGACCCGACGGAAAACGCTGTGCGTCAGAACGTTCGCCGTGTCGTGCGCACCTTGCGGGAGGAAAGCGACCCGCTGCTGCTGACGCCCTTGTCCGATGGCCGGGTCAAGGTCGTCGGCGCGTACTATCGGCTTGACACCGGCGTCGTTGAATTCTTCGACCAGGCATGAGGTAAGCAAAGAGCACCGACTGGGTTGACGTCAACAAACCGAAGACGTCAACGGGTCGGTCTCTCCTCATTCGTCCAGCGCGGCCATGAAGCTGATGTCGTCTCCGCTTGGCGGCGGAGAGACCCGTTGCCAATCTGCTTGCGGACTGCGCTCGCATGCATGGCTCTGGCCGTCATTGCCTCAGCCATCGGAGGATGGTTGCCGAAAGCAACGCTTCCATGGGGGAATAGAAGAGGGGCAGATCGGTTGTATCCTCGTTCTCCCGGCCTTCGCTTTGCTCGTGTGGTTACCCGTCAATTTCGGACATATGCTTCGAACTTTACCAAACCGAAAGACCCGTGACCCATAGTGTCAGCAATATCTAAAGCAAACTCGTGTGGGTCATTGTGAAAAATCTGAGCGTATCGCGAAAGCTCTTCGTCTGCTTCAGTAGTATTGTCCTCGTCGTATCGCTTTTCTGCGGACTGGCCTTCTGGTCACTGACCGAAATCAAGAGGGCAACGGCGGAGAACCACGAGACACAGAGCGTGCTGAAGCTCGCGTCCGACATCCTTGCGACGCTCGTCGAGCAGCAGAATGCGATGCGCGGATACGTGGCGAGCACGAATGGTGACTTCCTCGATCGGGTCAAGAAATACGGGGATGCCGTCGGTCCTCTTCTTCAGGAGCTGCAAGACAGGGCTTCCATTGGCGGCTATGCGGAGATCGTCAGGCCGCTGCCGGAAGCCGTGGCGACGTTCAACCGCGAGATCGAGAGCGCGCTTTCCCTAGCGAAGGACACCTCGACCCTGCAGAGCATGCGGGAAGGCATTGCCAAGACCGCTCGATTGACCAGGATCCGCGAGGTCCTGAAGGGTCTGACGGACCAGGAGCAGGCCGCCTCGCTCGCCCGCAATGAGGCGCTTAGCGCTTCCTTCGCCGTAGGCATGCTGACGCTTCTTGTCGGAGGCCTTTTGACCGTCCTCATCTCGTTCATCGTCGGCATGGTTCTGGCGCGTGGCCTCGGTCGTCCGATCGTCGAGATGACGGACATCATGCGCCAGTTGGCCGGCGGCAAGATCGACCTGACGGTGCCAGCGCAGGATCGCCGTGACGAGATCGGCGCGATGGCGAAGGCCGTCGATGTTTTCAGGGCGAATGCGGCTGCGAATGCACGTCTTGAGGACGAGGCCGAAGCGCAGCGTACAGAGACCGAGCGGAACCGGCTCCGGCTCGCCGATGAGGAGAAGCGGCGGGCTGCCGAGATGAGCTACGCCACGTCCGGTCTTGCTCGCGCACTCGATCGATTGGCGCAAGGTGACCTGACGACATCTCTCGATGAACCTTTCGCACCGGAATTCGAGACGATCCGGACGGACTTCAACAAAGCGGTCGCGCAACTTGGCCAGACACTGAGCGCCGTCTCTCAGGCGACGGCTGCCATGGACAATGGCACCCGCGAGATCAGCGAAAGCACGAACGATCTCTCGAGACGAACGGAGCAGCAGGCCGCCTCGCTAGAGGAAACGGCAGCAGCCCTCGATCAGATCACCGTCAACGTTGCCAATGCTTCCAAGCGCAGCGAAGAGGCGAGAAGTGCGGCTGCAAGCGCGACAGTCAGCGCAGAGCAGTCCGGCCAAGTCGTTGCCAGCACCGTGCAGGCCATGGAGCGGATCGAGAAATCCTCTTCGGAAATCTCGAACATTATCGGCGTGATCGATGAGATCGCGTTCCAGACCAACCTTCTGGCGCTGAATGCCGGCGTCGAAGCTGCGCGCGCCGGCGAGGCCGGCAAGGGATTTGCCGTGGTTGCCCAGGAAGTTCGCGAACTGGCACAGCGATCGGCAAAGGCCGCCAAAGAGATCAAGGATCTCATCAGGGCATCCACGGTCGACGTTGCCAACGGCGTGAAACTTGTCAGCGAGACGGGCACGGCGCTGAGAACGATCGAGGGTTATATCGTCAGTGTGAACCAGCATATGAACGCGATCGCGACGTCGGCGCGGGAACAGGCTGCCGGTCTGGCGGAAGTGAACACGGCGGTGAACCAGATGGATCAGGTGACACAGCAGAACGCGGCCATGGTGGAGGTAAGCAGTGCTGCCGGTGCGGCGCTGGCTTCAGAGAGCGCCAAGCTTCGCCAGCTGATCGAGCGATTTGAGCTGCGGACTGGAGCACCGATGTCCGTGGTGTCCGGCCGGGTCGCATCGACACCTGTTTCGACCCTGAAGGCGGCACCTGTGCGCCGAAGCATGTCGGCCGCATCTCACGGAAACGCAGCGTTGAAGGACAGTTGGGAAGAGTTCTAAACCCGGACGCCAAGCCGGTTTACACGGTGCGCCGATCGGCATTGCAGCGTCATGCGGGTTTCATGTCCGGGCGATAGACATTGCTGTTTATCGGCCTGCGACAGGAGACCTGCACAATGCAGAGATATTTCTTCAACATCCGCGAAAACGGCGTTCTCCAACAGGATGACGAAGGCGTACTCTGCGTCGATGCCGATCAGGCCTGTCATGGCGCGAGCGCGGCCATGCGCGATTTTGCCCGCGATACCGCCGTTGTCGTTGGCGATTGGCCTGTTTCCCTGCTCGTTACCGACGAGCAAGGCACCGTGATCGCCACGATATCGACAGACGATTGCCGCGAGACGCCGGTCGATTGCAAACATCTTTCGTTCTGCCAATGAGGTACACCTGACCGGTCCAACCGGCTGAACGCGTGCGCTTTCGCGCTCTCCCGAGGGTAACCGGCACGTCGCCAGATCCGCGGCAGAGCCGGCGGGGAGGCGCCTGTAGCGCAAGTGTCATGATTGAAGGGTAAGCTTGAAATGACCCCTCAATCGGACATCGAGACCAATCCTCATGGCGACACGACGAATTTCTGCCGTTGCACTGCTGTGCATTCCCTCGTTTCTTATCCAGTTGATGGCGTTTTCGCCAATGGCAGCGGCATCGCCGCTCACGACAGGCGCGGTTTGCACAGGCGCATCGCCATCGTGCAACCGCTGCATTTCCAACGTGGCGGACGCCGTCAACACCTTGCGGGATCATGGCGACCCCATGGGGTTCAGCGTTACCGGCGACCCCGTCGGCAATGCGGCGTCCTACCACCACTGGCAGGGGCTGCAGCGCCTGTCGGGCAACGGCGAGAACTACCTCGTCATCTCCAGATCCGACAACGGCCGGGGAACGGTGCCGTTTTCGCTCGTGCGCATGACGCAGCCGCGTAGCGTTGCCGAGCGCTGGCGGTCGAATCGGCTTTCCGCCAGCCCGTACCCGGCCACGGCGCCGACGAATGCCCAGATGGTCGGCGACCAGCCGATGCCGGCCTACCTTTCCAATTATGCGCATTCGGGCGGGCTGCAGTCGAGCGGCAACATCCTTGCCGTCGCGCTCGACGGATCGCTAAGCGGCGGCATGGGACAGGTGCTGTTCTACGACATGTCCGACCTTGCCAACATCACGCTTCTCCCGCCGCGCATCACGACGATGACGGGGGAGGCGGGCTCCGTGTCGTTGACGCAGCTCGGGGACGGAACCTTCCTTGCAGCCACAGCCCGCAACGCAGCCAATACGCTCGAATTCTACCGATCGACGGCGAGCGACCTCGGCCAGTCGGGAACGACATTTTCACTCGTCGGCACCTGGAACGAAAGCGCCTTGCAGACGACCATCGGCGACAGCGAATTCGGCGATTACCAGTCCCTGCACTTCATCACGCAGTGCGACGGCAGTCTTTTCCTCGCAGGCACCCACATGAACACCTCCGTCGTCGTCGGCATCGGAGAGGACTGGCTCGACCTCTTCCGCGTCACCGATGCCAACGGTCAGATCGTGCTGACGAAGGTTGCCAAGAAGCATCTCTATTGCGGCTATCCGTCGCCGAACTATGGAACGGGTGCCAATACGCAATGCAACATGGATGCCGCGGGCGGCGTGTTCGTCGATGCCACGGGCCAGCTCCTCGTCTACGCCTCCGAACACGACAATAGCGGGCCTGGCAACAGCGTGAAGATGATGGAATTCCGCTCGATCTTCCCGGTTCCGCAGCAGAAATGCCTGACCGATATCCAGTATGCCTGGGCCGAACTCTATGACGACTCCGACTTCAGCGATCGCGGGCTGATGATCGATTACGCCGACTACGCTCTCCGACGGTACGACAACCTCAAGAACGTCGAGGGCTTCGGAGACAAGACGTCGGCCGTGCGCTGGTGCATTCCCGCGGGCTGGCGCGTCAGGCTCTACGACGATGACGGTTTCCGCGACCGCTACAAGGAATTTACCGGCACTGGAGAGCAGAACCTGAACGCGGTCGGGTTCAACGACAAGACGTCCTCCGTGCGGTTCGTCTACGTCGGGAACTGATGCAGGGCGGGTCCGGTGCCGGCTTCGCATCGGGCCCCGCTCATCGCAGCCCTGAAACGTCATCAAAGTGTTACGGAACGACCATATCGTGCACAGCTGTGCAGAGGATCACGTCAGTGCCGAAAACATTTCTCCAGATCGATAATATCAGCGTCAGCTACGGAGCGAACCGTATCCTCGACGGTATCGATCTGCATATCGCCAAGGGTGAATTCGTCGCTCTCCTCGGCTCGTCCGGTTGCGGCAAGACCACGCTGCTGCGGACGATCGCCGGCTTCGCCCAGCCTGATGCCGGCGCCATTCGCGTGGGATCGCGCGATGTCACGACGTTCCCACCGGACAAGCGCGGCATGGCCCTGGTCTTCCAGTCCTACGCGCTCTGGCCGCATATGACGGTTGCCCAGAATATTGGCTATGGTTTGAAGCTGCGCCGTCGCTCTGCCGCCGACATTGCCGGCACCGTTACCGAGATGGAACGCCTGCTTGGCCTGACGGGCCTGTCTGCGCGCAAGCCTGCCGAGCTTTCCGGCGGGCAGCGCCAGCGCGTGGCGCTCGGTCGGGCGCTCGCGATCAACCCCGAGATCCTGCTTCTCGACGAGCCGATGTCGAATCTCGATGCGCGGATCCGCCTTCAGGTTCGCCACGAAATCCGCGCCTTGCAGCAGAAGCTCGGCATCACCACGGTCCATGTCACGCACGACCGGGAAGAAGCGATGGTCATGGCGGACCGCATCGTCATTCTGAACGCCGGGCGCATTGCGCAGGAGGGTCGGCCGGAAGCCGTCTACAATCGCCCGCAGACGGCCTTCGTCGCGACCTTCATGGGCGCGGAGAACCAGCTGATTCTGCCGGGCGGCGCTGATGGCGAGACCATCGCCATAGCCGCCGGCGCGTCGAATGCAGCCTGCCGCGTGCCGAGAGATGGACGCATGCTGTCCACAGGCCATCTCGAGGTGCGGTTCCGGGCGGAGGCCGCCACGCTCGAGGAGCGCTCGCTGGCGGCTGTTCCCAACGGCGAAGGCCTCGTGCTCGCCGGCGATATCGTCGATGTCAGCTACCCCGGCGGCCTCTGGCGCCACACCGTGCGTGTCGGGAGACAGATGATCCAGGTCGATGCACCGCGTGCCTGCGCGCCCGGCACCGTCGTTCACGTCACCGTCGCACCGGACAACCTCTTCCTTTTCGACGCGCCGGCCGGAACCATCCCGGCCGCGCTCCCTCATCCCGCAACGGCCCTGAACGAGGCTCGCGTGCTGGAAGCATCGCCGAATTAACCGACCCTTCACCGGAGCATTTCCATGAAAACGATCCTCAAGGCCGCCCTGCTCGTCAGCTTGGCAGCACCATCGGCCTCGGCCGCAGAACTCACCGTCATGACGGCCGGCGACCAGAACATGGTCGACTACGTCAACGAATATCTCGGGCCGCTGTTCGAAGAGCAGAACCCTGGCAACACGGTGCGCGTGGTCGGCACGGGCCCGGGCGACGCGGGCTCGCAGAAGATCGTCGAGCGTTTCGAGGCACAGTCCAAGGCCGGCACCGCCACATGGGATGCCGATGTCGCCGTGGTGCATGAGAAGTTCACCGGCCCGATGGTCAAGGCCGGCTATCTCGAATCCTACCGCTCCAAGATCGACACCGGCGCACTCGTCACGCGGGCGAATGCCGACATGGCGCTCGGCAGCGATGTCAGCGGCTACGTCATGCCCATGTACAACAGCCAGGCAGCGCTCGCCTACAATCCGGCCCTCGTCGAAAACCCGCCGAAGAGCTATCCGGAGATCGTCTCCTGGGCCAAGGAACATCCCAAGATGTTCGGTTATAACGGTATCAAGGGCGGCGCCTCCGGCGTCAGCTTCGTCATGGGCTGGATCTATGCCTTCGGCGAGGGCGATTCGAAGAACCTCATGACCGGCCCGTTCGAGGAGAGCGAGACGCAGAAGTGGGGCCCGGCGCTGGCCAGCCTCAAGGACTTCACCAAGAACGCGACATTGACGCCCGGCAATGCCGGCACGCTGGACCTGCTCAGCCGTGGCGAAATCGCCATGGGTCCCGTCTGGGTCGACATGTTCTATTCCTGGCAGGCCAACGGCCAGCTGCCGCCGGACTTCAAGCTCGTGCTGCCGGCGCCCGGCATGCCCGGCCAGCCGATGCATTACGTGATCCCGGCAAAGAGCGCGAACGTGACGCTTGCCGAGAAGTTCGTGCAGCTCGCGACAAGCCCCAAGGTTCAGGCCGACGGCATCGTCACGCGCTTCAACTGGTATCCCGGCATCGACGCGAAATACGTGCAGGCCGAACTCGACAAGAAGACCTGGGACAAGCTCTTCACCGACATCTCGCCCGAGGACATCGCCAACAAGGGCAAGCCGTTCCCGATCGCGCCCTACAACAACGCGATTTTGGAAGCCTACGAGAAGCAGGTCAGCAACTGATCCTGCGCCGTTTCTGAACGCAAAGAGACGGGAGACGGCCAGAGCCGGCTCCTTCTCCCTCGATGTCCCTATCTCCCATGCCCTGGTTACCATGTCCCACCGACCTTTGAGCCTGCTTCTCGTCGCGCCGGCGCTCGCCGTCATCCTGCTGCTCTTCGTCGTGCCGCTGGTGGCGTCGGTGGTCGGTGCCTTCGAGGTCGGTGACGGTTTCGGGTTCGGCAATTTCGTCAAAGCCACCGAGCTCTATACGCAGGACGCCATCTTCACGGTGGTGATCGTCAGCCTGTCGACCGTGCTCATCGGGCTCTTCTCCATCGCGATTGCAGGATATCTCACCCTTGGGGAAAACCCACGGACGGTGGCGATCCTTCGCTGGCTCTATCGCTGGCCGATGTTCATTCCGTTCATCGTCACAGGTCAGGTCCTGCGCACGTTTCTTGCCAAGAATGGCCTGTTCAACAACGTCCTCATCAGCCTTGGCATTCTCACACCGCTCCAGGCCGAAAGCTTCCTCGATTGGCGCGGCATCGTCATCGCTTTCGTCTGGAAGCAGACGCCGTTCGTCACGTTGCTGCTCGCCGGCGCCATGGCTTCGCTCGATCGCTCGACCATCGAGGCCGCGCACAATCTCGGCGCGTCACGGCTTCGGATCCTGTTCGAGATCGTCGTGCCGCAGGTAGCGACCACGCTGCTCGTTGGACTGATCCTGTCCTTCGTCACGATGATGTCGGTGCTCTCGGTGCCACTGATGATCAACGCGCAATCCCCCACCATGCTGACGACGGATATCGCGTTCCGCATCAATGCCTATGGCGATTACGGGGTTGCGAACGCGCTCGGCCTCGTTTCGCTGCTCATCACATCGGTCGTCGCCTGGATCTATCTTCGTCATGGCGTGAGGAAAAGTCTGTGAGCACCACCGCGAAAGCCCTGTCGTCACCACGCTCCGCACCGAGGCGCCTGCCGAAGATCGATCTCTGGTGGCTGCCGCGCGCGCTTGTGCTGGGCCTGCTCGCCTTCGTGATCTTCGGTCCTTTGACCAACCTCGTCCTGTGGACAGTTGCAGAACGCTGGTATTTCCCGAACGCTCTGCCGATGCGCTACGGCTTCAGTTTTTGGGCCCGGGTATTCTCGCCCCGCGGCAATGCCATGGAAGCGCTTGGCAACAGCGTGCTCGTCGCCATGCTGACGGTGATCCTGGCGCTGGCGCTGGCCATTCCCGCAGGCTTTGCACTCGCCCGTCTCAAGCTGCCGTTTCGGGGTCTCATCCTGCTCGCGTTCCTTCTGCCGCAGGCCTTTCCAAACCTGCCGGTCTACGTCAACATCGCCCGCGTCTTCTACCAGCTCGGCCTCAACGGAACCATTCTCGGCGTCGTTCTCGTCCACATGACGCACGGGCTGGTCTTTGCCGTGTGGATCGCGACGGCCGCGTTTTCCGCTGTCGACGTCGAGCTGGAACAGGCCGCCCGTTCGGTCGGCGCGTCCGCCATCCGCACGTTCCGCGACATCACCCTACCGCTCGCCATGCCGGGGCTGATGGCAAGCGCGATCTTCGTCTTTCTGGAATCGCTCGACGAATTCACCGGCAGCTATTTCGTCGGCGCACCCGACATCAACATGCTGCCTTTGCTGCTCTACACCGCGAGCGGCGGTGGCAACTACCAGATCGCTTCCATCACGGCGCTCGTTCTGCTCGTGCCCTCGATCGGCTTCATGCTGGTGGTCGAGCGCTTCCTGAAGTCCGACGTGCTGTCGAAGGTGGGGCACTGATCCCATGCGCCCGTCCAAGCCGTCGCAGACACAGGACTTTGTCAGTGCCCAGCATGTGGCAAAGCTTGCCGGCGTCTCGCGGTCGGCCGTGTCGCGCGCATTCACCCCAGGGGCAAGCATCGCAGAAGAGACGCGGCGCAAGGTGATGGCGGCGGCGGAGACGCTGGGATATCAGGTCAACGACCTCGCTCGCGGCCTGCTTGCCAACAAAAGCCGCCTCGTCGGACTGGTGGCGACCAAGCCGGAACTCGGCTTCCGCACCCATCTTGCCGCCGCCCTGACCAAGGCGCTGATCGCCCGCGGCAGCATCCCCCTGATGATCAACACCGGGCAGACCGATGCGGAACTGCTGGCCGCCCAGCGCGCTTTGTTCGGCCATCGGGCGGAGGCGACGATCATCCTCTCGGGCTCCCCGCCCGCGTCCTTCGTCGATCTCGCGCGCCGTAACGGCCAGCCGCTGGTGGTCATCGGCCGCTCCGAGCCCGATGCTGATCATGTCGAGATCGACAACGGGTCCGCAGCACGGCAGGCGGCGGCGCTCTTCGTCGCTCGCGGGTTTACGCGTCTCGGCCTTGCCGGCTCGCGATCGGCCACGCCCAGCGTCGTCGAACGGGAAAACGCCTTCTGCGCGGAAGCCCGGCGTCTTGGCGCGCATGTTCTGGCGGTGCGTGGTGGCGACTCCGATTACGCAGGCGGGCGGGATGCCGGTCGCCAGCTTCTGGACGCACCGGAAAGACCACAGGGCATCTTCTGTATCAACGACCTTCTCGCCCTCGGCGTCATCGACCACGCCCAGCGGGAAGCCGGGCTTCATGTCCCTCAAGACCTCTCCGTCATCGGCTTCGACGATCTGCCAGAAGCCGGCTGGCTCAGCTATGGCCTGACAACCTTCCGGCAGGACCCGACCGAGATGGCCGACACTGCGGTGGCGCTCATCGACCGTCGCCAGTCCGAGCCACACCACCCGCCAGTCCGCGTCCGGATCGCAGCACCGCTTGTCGTTCGCCACAGTTTCGTCCCACATACCTCGTTTCCAAGCGAGAACGAGCAGGACAGCGTCCGTTGAATGTCCTGATCTTCCCCGTTTCGTGCAGCCGCGGCGACGATCCTGAAAGCGGGTCGGCGGGCCGCCGTTTTGGACTGGCCAGCGGCCGTGATAACGGGTTGTTGAAATCGAAAATACTACCTTTACGGGCATTAAGGTGCGGTCTCGATCGAAACCGAAGGTATCCATAAAAATCGTCCCGGGATCATCCACGGCAACGGCGACCTGACGTAACGTTCACTCTGCCTTAAACAGTTTCACCCTATAAATCGGGTGCCTGAAATCAAATGTTCGACGTGATGTTTTGTTGGGACCGCATCTGTCATTCCCACCGAAGCGGACGAAGTCTGTGCGCCCGGGAACGTCGATCCCTCTCGGGACCAACGCGTTCGTGCCGATGGTAAGGCCTTCACGAAACCGCTTCCTCATGGAGCCTTGATGACGACCCGGATCTCCCTGCTTGCTCTTCTTTTAACGGCGGCCTCGACGCTTCTCCCCGTCTCCGCACGCGCGCTCGACGTGCCGAAAGGTGATGTTATTCTGACCGTCACGGGTCGGCTCGATCATCCCAATGCGGATGGCAAGGCTCAGTTCGACCTGCCGATGCTGGAGGCGCTGGCTGGACGTTCGGGCGAGATGGAAACACCCTGGACAGAGGGCAGGCTGACGTTTTCGGGTCCGCTCCTGCGTTCTGTTCTGACGGCTGCCGGGGCGCATGGCACCAAGGTCAAGCTGACGGCCCTGAACGACTATTCTGCCGAGCTGCCGATGGAAGATGCGACGGACCTCGACACGATGCTGGCCACACGAATGAACGGCGCGGTGATGTCAGTTCGGGACAAGGGACCGCTCTTTCTGATCTATCCGTTCGACGAGAAACCCGAGCTTATGAACGAGAAGTACTTCTCTCGGTCGGTCTGGCAGATCCGGGACATCGAGGTCACCGAGTGATCGACCTGGATCCGGGCAGCGGCGACATCATGCAGCGGGCGAGCAAGGCGACCGTCGTGCTGCAGATCTTTGCCGTCCTGCTCCTGGTCGCACTGGTCATCCTTTTCATCGATATTTCCCGGAAATACTCCGCTCTGCAGGATGGTATTCGCGAGAATGCCCTGTGGTCTGTCTATCAGCTGGATCGCGAGGCGCGACGGCTGCACGAAACGCTCCACGTGATGATCGTGGAGAAGGATTTTTCTGCTGCCCGCGTGAAGGCGCTGAGCACCCGCTACGACATTCTCTATTCCCGGATGAGCATCCTCGATAAGGCATCCTTCGATCAGAAATTCAGGGCGAACGCCACGATCGGCGGGCTGCTCACGGAGATCCGGCAGGGCGTTCTCGATCGGGAAGACGTCTTTAACGCCCTTGCGGCCGGTCGTCCTGTCTCTCCCGCCGTTCTCGAAGATGTCGTTCGCAGCTTCGACCTGCTCATCAAAGACACCGAACAGCTTTTGCTCTATTCCAATACCACCGTCAGCACCGGTCGCGCCGATGCGCGTGATGAAGTGCTCTGGTTGCAGGCGAAATCGGCAGGCCTCGTGATCCTTCTGGTGTGCTGCATGGTCTTCCTGATCGTCACGCTCCGGCGGCAGCTGAAGACAGTGCGGCTGGCAGGGCTGAGCCTCGAACGCGCAACGAGCCGGCTGAAAGACGCCTATCTCGATGCGGAGGCCGGCAATCGCGCGAAATCACAGTTCATGGCGACCATGGGTCATGAAATCCGCACGCCGCTGAATGCCATCCTCGGTACGGCGGAACTCCTGCAGCTTTCACCACTCCCACCCACGGTCGCCTCCGGCGTGCAGACGATCCGCCGTTCCGGCGAGTCACTCCTCGAACTGATCAACGAGATCCTCGACTTTGCGAAAATTGAGCATGGAACGCTGACCATCGAGGAGAGAGCCGTCGATGTCGCTGCCGTTGTTGCGGCCGCAGTCGATATCCTTCGCGATCGCGTCACCGAGCACGGCAACCGCTTCGTCCTGGAGATGCCGTCGGCGCTTCCGGCAGCGTTCATTGCCACGGATCCGACCCGCCTGAGGCAAGTTCTTCTCAATCTGTTGAGCAACGCGATCAAGTTCACGAGCGAAGGCGTCGTGACGCTCAGGGTCATTCCAGCCGTTTCGGCTGGACAGCCGGCTTTGCGATTTGAGATCAAGGACACGGGCATCGGTATCGACCAGGCGGGTCTCGAGCGTCTGTTCAGGCCGTTTTCGCAGGTGGATGCATCGATCAGCCGGAACTACGGCGGAACAGGGCTTGGCCTGACCATCTGCAAGCAGATCGTGGAAGCGATGAATGGCGCGATCGGCGTCGAAAGCCGGAAAGGCGAAGGCAGCACGTTCTGGTTCGAGATCCCGGCACCCGCCGCAGGACCTGCCCTCATCGATGCCCAGGCTCTCGCACGCGACACGCACGAAAGCCTGCCGTCGTTGCGCATTCTCCTCGTCGAGGACAATGCCGTCAACCAGCAGGTGGCTGCGGGTTTTCTCGCACATCTCGGCCAGACGGTCGTCATCGCAAGCAACGGGTTGGAGGCCGTGGAACGGGCAGGCGCGCAGCCGTTCGACCTGATCCTCATGGACATGCAGATGCCGAAGCTCGATGGCATCGAAGCGACACGCCGTATCCGCGCGTCCGCTGGGTTCTGCAGCCAGACGCCGATCATTGCCATGACGGCCAATGCGTCCGATGACGACAGGCTCTCCTGTCAGCAGGCCGGCATGACCGGCTTCCAGTCGAAGCCCGTGACGATGCGCCAGCTGCGATTGGTCATCGCCGCGGTCGACATGCCCGAGGACGTGCAGGCTCCCGCGGCGGCGCCATTGTGTGCGGACGATGCCTTCGAACTGCGGCGGACGGAAATCGTCGATGCTCTCGGGCCCGAGGCCTTCGATGAGCTGCTGGACAGCTTCTTCGATGATGCCACCAGCCTGCTTGCCGACCTGCATATGACGCTCGCCACGGAGGGCACCCGTGACGCAGATCGCCTCCTGCATACGCTGAAGGGCGCTGCAAGCAGCATGGGCTTGCAGAAGGTCGCCGATCACTCCGAAAACCTGCGGCAGGGCACGCTGTCGAAGACGCTTTTGAACGAACTCGAAATGACCGTCGCCGGATACCGGCGCCACATTGCCGCGTAGGAGACGAACGAGCATGCGCATCCTGCTGGTGGACGACAACCGGACCACCCTTTCCATTCTGACGCGCCTCGTCGAGCGTGTTCCCGATTGTATCGCCATTCCCTTTCTCAAGCCGGATGACGTTCTGGCCTGTGCTACCGAACTCGAATTCGATATTGCCGTCATCGACTTCCAGATGCCGGTCTATAGCGGCGTGGAGCTTCTCACCGAGCTCATCCGTTTCGAGCGTCATGCCGAGAAGCTGTTCGTGATCGTGACGGCCGACACCGATGCCGCGACGCGGATGGCGGCCCTCAATGCGGGCGCGATCGACTTCCTGACGAAGCCCGTCAACCCGTTGGAATTTCAGGCTCGCATGCGCAACCTGATGGCATTGGCAGATGCACGCAGGAAGCTTTCCGACAGGGCGGAATGGCTTCGCGCCGAGGTGGAAAGTGCCGTGGCGGAACTGCGCGCGCGAGAGGAGGAGATCATCGACCGGCTGACGATCGCCGCCGCGTACAAGGATCTCGACACCGCCCGCCATACACGACGTGTCGGCGCGTATTCCGAGGCCATTGCACGCGCTTATGGCCTGTCTTCACGCGCCTGCTCGGACATAAGGCTTGCATCCCCCATGCACGACATCGGCAAGGTGGCGATACCGGATGCCGTTCTCCTGAAAACGGGAAAGCTCACCGAAGATGAGTTCGTGATCATGCGAAAGCACACGGTTGTCGGCTGCGACATTCTGAAAGAATCCAAGTCCGGCCTGCTGCAGCTCGCCGCCGAAATTGCCGGCAGCCACCACGAGCGCTGGGACGGGCAGGGGTATCCTTACGGGATTGCCGGAGAGGCCATTCCCCTCTCCGGTCGCATCGTCGCGATTGCCGACAATTTCGACGCGCTGACGACGGCACGACCCTACAAGGAGGCCTGGACCGTCGAGCGGGCTGTCGAGCACATAAGACAGCAGGCCGGGGCGCAGTTCGATCCCCTCTGCGTTGCTGCTTTCGACGCAGCGCTCGCGACGATCCTGGCAATCCGGGACGAGGACCTCGCTGCGGCCCTGGCTGAGCTTCAGGTGGCGCCGTCGGTCGGATCCGGTTTCTTTCGGTCCGAACGCTCCTCAGAGCGTGAAGCATGAAACCCGGTCGTCGCCGGCAATTATCCGCGCAGCGTCGCTCCTCCATCCACATAGAGATCAGCCATCGTGATATGGCTTGCCCGGTCCGAGAGCAGAAAAACGACGGAATTGGCGATATCGTCGGGTGTGGCGAGCTTGCCCAGCGGGATGCCGGTCTTAAACGCTGGCAGGGAGCCTTCGATGACGCGGTCTTCCCCCGACGGATCCGTCCACATGCCTGTTTGCATGGGGGTCAGCGTCGAGCCGGGTGCCACGATGTTGCAGCGGATGCCGTAAGGCGCAAGCTCCAGCCCCAGGCAGCGGGTGAACATGGTGGATGCGGCCTTGGAGGCGGCATAGGCGGCCATATTCTGGCGTGGAATACCCGCGGCATTGGACGCGACCGTCACGATACTGCCTTTGCGCCGGGTCATCATATGCCGGGCCAGCGCCCGCGAGACGTGAAAAACGCCGGTGGTGTTGACGGCAAAGACCTGCTCCCACTCGTCATCTGCGGTTTCGACGATCGGCTTGGTGGATAAAACGCCGGCCACGTTGACACCGAAATCGATCCTCCCGTGGGTGTCGATCGTTTGCCGGATACGGTGATCGACCTCCCGGTTACGGCGCACATCGAGCTCGGCAACATGGAGATTGTCGTGCACCAGAGACCTGAGGCCGCCCAGTGCGACGTCGGTCGCCACGACGTTTGCGCCTTCATCCAGCAGAAGCCTGGTGACGGCAAGTCCGATGCCGCTACCCGCCCCCGTCACAAAGGCGACGGTGTCTTCAAACCCGGTCAGCCGCATTTCACTTTCCTTCCTGTCTTTGCCGCGCCGGATCTCGAAAAGGGGTAGTCATTCGTCGAAATTTTCATGGGTTTCGACGATCCGCCGTCGCGCCGATCGTGCGTTCGGCAACGCCCCACCAGTTGATCAATGTCGGAGATGCTGCCAGCTCGGAAAACGGCAGGACGTTTCCACGCTCCTGCCACAAGAGCAGGAGGTTCATCGCCCGCATCGAATCGAGGCCGAGATCCATCAGATTGTCGTCATCGCCGATCTCGTCCGGATCGACGTAGATCATCGTGGCGATGTCGCGGCGCATTTGCTCCATGTCGAAATCTGTCGTCATCTTATCGTCCTTCGATTTTTGCGAGCAATGTCGACAATGTCAGGGGAATGCCGGTGGTTTTTGCCAGATAGGCCAAAGCCATATCGTGATTGTCCCGGGAGAAATCAGCCACCGCATCGGCCACGAGAAAGGGCTTGATATCGCGCTGGAACGCCTCGGCGGCTGTCAGCAGGCAGCCGATATGCGCGTAGATCCCGCAGATGATGATCTGGTCGCGTCCGCGCACACGCATGAGATGTTCGAGATTGCTGCGCTGAAAAGCGCTGTAGCGGTGCTTGACCAGAACCGTATCGTCCTCATCTGGCGCGAGAGTGGCGGTGATCTGCTGATGGTCCAGCGCAGCCGTCATGCCCGGACCCCAGAGATCGGCCTGCAAACCGCGATCCCGCCGATCCTGATTGCCATTCTGGGCCGTGTAATAGACCGGTATCCCCGCCGATTTGCACGCGGATTTGAGACGTCGGATATTGTCGATCACCGGCGCGATCGGCGACGTATTCGGCTCGAAAGCGTTGATGAAATAGCTCTGCATGTCATGGATCAGCAGGGCGGCGCGAGCGGATTCGAAATCCCACGACGCCCGTGCGGCCGGTATGTCGGCCGCCGCCGGCAGTGCATAAGGTTGGATTTTCGGCAGTCCCATCGTCAAAGCTCCGCAGTTTTCAGAAATTGTTCGCGCAGTCTTTGGCGCAGAAATTTGCGGCTGGTCTTGCCGACGGCCGTCGTCTCGAAAGCTTCGACGAACACGATCTGGTCCGGCACCTTGAACTCGGCAAGGCCGCGCGATCTGACGAAGGCCTTCAACGCCGCGCCCTTGGGCTTTTCGCCTGTCGGAATGACAAAGGCGCAGCTGCGCTCGCCCAGATAGGCGTCGGGGATGGAAACGACCGCGGCATCGAACACCGATGCATGCGCCAGAAGGTGATCCTCGATCTCCTCGGCAGAGATTTTTTCGCCCGACCGGTTGATGTGGTCGCCGGTTCGTCCGCACACCGTGAGATAACCACCCGGTGATCTGAAAACGATATCGCCCGTGCGGTAATAGCCGTCATCCGTGAAAGACCGCGCATTGGCAGGATCGTCGTTGTGATAGGCATTGATCGTGTAAGGTCCGCGCGTCAGAAGCATGCCCGGCTCGCCGTCTCTCACCGGGTTGCCCAGATCATCGACGATCAGCACCTCGTCGTCGGGGCTGATCGCACGGCCTTGCGTGTTGATGACGACATCGTCGGGATCGTCCAGCCGGGTGTAGTTCACCAGACCTTCCGCCATGCCGAACACCTGCTGCAGCGTGCAGCCCAATGCCGTTTTCACACGGGCAGCCGCTTCCGGTATGAATTTGGCCCCGCCGACCTGCAGAACCTTAAGGCTTGAAATATCCCGTTGTGTCGTTGCCGCTGCCTGCATCCACAAGAGGGCCAGCGGGGGGACAAGGCCGGTGATGGTCACGCGTTCCTGTTCGATCATGGCAAAGGCCACGTCCGCGGCCGGTGAGGGGCACAGGACGACCCGGCTGCCGGCATAGAGCGCGCCAAAGACACCCGGCGAGCTCATCGGAAAATTGTGGGCAACCGGCAGCGCCGCCATGTAGACGCTGGTTTCGTCAAGGCCGCATATTTCGGCACTGGCGCGGAAGCTGTAGATATAGTCGTCGTGCGTGCGGGGGATGAGCTTCGACAGTCCGGTGCTGCCTCCGGATATCTGAACGAACGCAACGTCCGTGGACTGTACGCTGGCCGGCAGGCCTACCAGCGCACTAGGCGTCTCCGCTGCTTCGCGCACGTCATCGACGACGACGACATGGTGGAGGCCGGGAGATTGCTTCTGCAGCTCCGCCGCCAGCCCGCGATAATCGAAGCCGTCATGCGTTGCGGTGATGACATAGGCACTGGCTTCGGATTTCTCGGCGAAATGAAGAATTTCCGTCAACCGGTGCGCCGGCAATGTGAAAACGGGAATGAGACCGGCCCGGAACAGACCGAAGACCACGGACAGGAATTCCGGAATGTTGGGCAACTGAACGATGACCCGGTCCCCCGGCAGGAGCCCCAGGCCAAGGAATGTCGCCGCATAGTGTTGCGCCTTTCGGACCAGATCCGCATAGGTCCAGCGCTCCAGTCCACCGACGACCGCGATATGATCCGGGATCTCCGCTGCCCGCTGGTCCAGAAAGCCGGACATCGTCTCCCCGCGCCAGTAGCCTGCATCCCGGTATCGCGCAGCGCGCTCCTCCGGCCATTCTTGCTTCAGTTCCAGCATGATGGTGGGTTCCCTTAAATTCCGGACCGGTCGCGGTCGATGCCGAAGGCATCGAGCATTGCTCGAAATTTGGCAGCGGTTTCCGCGATCTCGCCTTGTGGCGTCGAACCGGGAACCACGCCCGCGCCGGCATAAAGCCGGGCCTTCGCGCCTTCGACTTCCGCGCAGCGGATGGAGACGAACCAGCGGCCATCGCCGGCAGAATCGCACCAGCCCACGGCGCCGGCATAAAAATCGCGATCGTAGGTTTCCAGTTCGCCGATCTTGCTGTGTGCGGCTGCGCGCGGTACGCCGCAAACGGCGGGCGTGGGATGCAGAAGCGAGACAAAATGCTCCGACGAGGCCGATGCGTCCTTCAGCCGGCCGACGATTTTCGTGCCGAGATGCCACATGCTGGCCGTCGCGCGCAGCGCCATTCCCTCTGGGGCCGAGAGTTCGAAGCAATAGGGCGTCAACAGGTCCATGATGGATTCGACCACCATCGCATGTTCGCGACGATCCTTGTCCGACGCCCACAGGGAATCCGCGGAGCGGCGGTCATCCACATCGTCTGCGTAACGCTTCGCAGATCCGGCCAGCGGATGCGAAGCGATATGGTTTCCGCGTTTTTCGACCAACAGTTCCGGCGTCGCGCCGACGAGCATCGCCCCTCCCGTCTCCTGCCGGCAAAGGGGGGTCGCGAACACCGTAATGCTTTCATCAAGCGCGAGCTTGCTCATCAGATCGGCGATGGAGAAATCCCGGCTTGCAAAGACTTTCAAGCTGCGCGAGAGGACGATTTTCTGCAAACCGCCCTGCGATGCCGCCATGGCTTCAAGGCCGGCCAGAACGCTCTTTCCAAAGACATCCGGTGCCGGATCCGCGCTCACGGACAGAATGCGGTTCGGCTCCCCGGTGGAGCGGCTTGCTCCAAAGCCTGGCACGTGTCCGAGATTGTGCTTGCCCTGAACACGCATCACCCGCGTCGGTTGGAACAGAAATGCCGATCGGGCGGGATCGAAAGGCAGTGCGCCGACCAGAATATCCGGACCGTCCTGATGCTGCCGGAAAAACCGTGCGGTCCGATCGCTCAAGGTCGAGAGAGGGCCCTCTTCCAGAACGGCATTCTGCCCGAGGGAAAAGAACGTCTCTCCCGATGTCTTGAGAATGTAGAAGGGCTTTTTTGCGTTTGCGCTCTGAGGTGGCGTATTCCTATCGAGCCGAGCCAGCGACGTTGCCATTTTTCGTACTCCATTCCTAAGGTTTTCGGCTGGTTTGGTTCGGTCCCCATTCGCGGCTGGCTGCAGATAATATGATAAAATTTGTCATATTATCGTGTACAAGACCGGAAGAGACCGAAGCAATCAGGACGAAGTTTGTAAAAAGATGACGACGATTTCAGTTGAAGACCTGACGGTAGAGTGCCTGTCCAAAAGGTCTTTTCGCCTCCGTTTGTCGAAGCTGGACGGCCGGGAAATACCGGATATCCGATCGGTGGGGAGCGACGCCCGATGACCGCGCCGTTTCCATCCGCAGGCGATCTCGCCGGCTCCGATCTCTCGCTGGGTTATGGCAAGCATCTTATTTCCCGCAATCTCGATGTGGTTGTTCCCACAGGCGGTTTCACCGCGATCATCGGCCCGAACGGCTGCGGAAAATCGACCCTTCTGCGGGCGCTGAGCCGACTGTTGGTGCCGTCGGACGGTCATGTCTTTCTCGATGGCAAGGACATTCACACATATCCGGCCCGCGAGGTTGCCAAGCGGCTCGGGCTCTTGCCGCAGAGTGCCGTTGCCCCGGCCGGCATCAACGTTTCCGATCTCGTTTCGCGCGGCCGCTACCCGCACCAAACGCTGTTGCGCCAGTGGAGCCGTGCCGACGCCGACGCCGTCGAACGTGCGATGGAGATGACGGCCACGCTCGATCTTGCCGCCCGCAGCGTCGACGAACTGTCCGGCGGTCAGCGGCAGCGCGTCTGGGTGGCGATGGCGCTCGCGCAGGAAACACCCCTGCTGCTGCTCGATGAACCGACGACCTTTCTGGACATCACGCACCAGATCGACCTGATGGATCTCTTTCGAGATCTCAACCGCAACAGCGGCCGCACGCTGGTTGCCGTGTTGCATGATCTCAACCAGGCCTGCCGCTACGCCAGCCACCTGATCGCCATGCGTGACGGACGCATTGTCGCCGAAGGTGCTCCCAAGGAAATTGT
Source organism: Ferranicluibacter rubi (assembly GCF_011603255.1). Lineage (GTDB taxonomy): Bacteria > Pseudomonadota > Alphaproteobacteria > Rhizobiales > Rhizobiaceae > Ferranicluibacter > Ferranicluibacter rubi. The sequence goes on from NZ_JAANCM010000006.1 coordinate 173,779, forward strand.
CACCGCGGAATTGGTCGAGCGGGTTTTCGATCTCTCCGCGATGATCATCGAAGATCCCGTCAGCGGTACACCGCTGGTCATTCCGCGTCGGCGCGTTCCAAGCGTGGTGGAATAGGTCGAAAGCCCGCATAGCCATCATCCCAGCGATGTTACGCTGGACAGGAGCTTTGCCAGCAAAGGTCCAAGTTCAACGAGCGTTTCGGGGGCGAGGATGTCCTCGTGCGCGCAATCGACCTCATGGATATCGAGGCCTTTCAGGCGCCCCGCCCACGAACCCTCGACGTCCCAGTCGGGCGGCAAGGTGCGCGTTGCCACGAACAACACGGCCTTGCCGTCGAAATAGGGGGTTTTGCCGTGGGCAAGCAGCTTTACCGCATCGGCATAATTGGCGACGATGTCGGTGAACATCGCCGTTTTCTCCGCCTGCAGGGTTTCGTCGAAGGCGTCGTCCTCGGTCGCCGCGACAAACTGTTCACGCTCGCGGTCCGCTTCCGCACCGGCCTCGTTTTCGGTGTTGCCGCTCCAGTCCTGGCCTTCCGGCGGATAGGTGTCGAACAGGCCGAGAAACGCGACCTCCTCTCCGAGGGCCCGCAACCGCGCTGCCACGCCCTGCGCCAAAGTGCCACCCAGGGAATAGCCGATCAGATGATAGGGCCCCCGCGGCTGGAGATCCCGGATCGTTTCGAGATGGCGTTGGCAGGCGTCGTCAAGGCTCGCGCTGGTGGCAATGACGCCGTCCGACCGGGGTGATTGCAGCCCGATGACCGGCAGGTTTGCAGGCAGGTAGCGGGCAAAGCCGTTATATTGCCAGGCAAAGCCCGAAGCCGGGTGGAAGCAGAACAGCGGATGACCCGTGCCGCTGCGCAACCGCAGCACCGTTTCAAAGCCTGCACGCGTCCTGTCTTCCGGCTGGGTGGAAAGAAGCCTGGCCAGCCTGGCCACGCTCGGCGCCATCATCACCTGTCCGACCGACAGGGGAACCCCGAGACGGGCGCGCAGCTTTGACGCAAGCCGCATCGCCAGAAGCGAGTGACCGCCCATATCGAAGAAATCGTCGTCGGCCTGGACCGACGGCAATTCCAGAATGGCTGCAAACTCCACGGCAATCCGGCTTTCCAGCCCGGCGAGCGGCGGTCGCCCGGATTGAGGGACGACCGTGGGGATCGGGAGTGCCTTCCGATCGAGCTTTCCGTTCGGGCTGAGGGGCAAGGCATCCAGTTGGACGATCAGGGCCGGGACCATGTGCGCCGGCAAGAGAGAGGCGAGCGTCTCCTTGAACCCCGCATTGTCGAACCCGGCCTCATCGGTGACGACATAGGCCACAAGCTGCCGGGCGTCGCCGGCGGTGACGGCCGCTCCGAGGACGCAGGGATTGACCACCGCAGTGACGATACCCGGCTGTGCCGTCAGCACGGCCTCGATCTCACCCAGCTCGATACGCTGTCCGCGAATTTTGAGCTGGTCGTCGCTGCGGCCGAGATAGTCGACATCGCCATTGGAAAGCCAGCGCGCAACGTCACCCGTGCGATACATGCGCTGCCCGTCGGCGAAGGGATCGGCGACGAAGCGCGTTGCCGTCAATCCGGCCCGGTCGAGATAATAGTCCGCCAGCTGTACGCCGCACAGATAGAGGTCGCCCGGAACGTCGATCGGTACGGGCCGCAACGCACTGTCCAGAATACGCAGTTGGGTATTCCAGACCGGGCGTCCGATCGGAACGTTCGGCAAGGCAGCGCCTGGCTCTCCGGCAGGCTTGAAGGTCACATCCACGGCCGCTTCCGTCGGCCCGTACAGATTGTGAAGCTCCGCGCCGAACAGGGCCTGATGCCGGTCCGCCAGGCCGCGGGGAAAGGCCTCGCCGCTGCAAAAGACATGCCTCAGGCTTGCAGCCATAGACGTGCGGATATCGGTATCCTCCCCACACCATTCGAGAAACGCGGCGAGCATCGAGGGGACGAAATGCAGGACCGTAACCTGTTCGCAGGCGATAATGCGCGCCAGTTCCGCGGGATCGCGGTGCGCGTCCGGCGGCGCCATGTAGAGCGCGGCGCCTTCCATCGACGGCCAGAAGAATTCCCATACGGACACATCGAAACTTGCCGGTGTCTTCTGAAGCACGACGTCCGTGCCGCCGATCGGGTATGCGTCCTGCATCCATGCAAGCCGGTTCACAATGGCCCGGTGCGAGACCAGCACACCCTTTGGTCGCCCCGTCGATCCGGACGTGTAGATGAGATAGGCCGGATCGCTCGGCTTCAACGGCCTCAATGGCGCAAAGGCGGTAGTTGCGTCCTCTTCAGCGAGCGTATCGACATGTATCGTTGTGCCGAGATGGTCGAAGCGATGCGCCATTGCGGCCGCCGTGATGATCAGCTTGGGCTGCGCGTCGCCGATCATCATGCCCAGCCGTTCGTCCGGATAGCCGGTATCCAGTGGCAGATAGGCAGCGCCGGCGTCGATCACCGCATGGAGGGCAATCGTCAGCAGAACCGAACGTGGCAATGCGACCGCAACGATCGTGCCGGGACCGGCACCATCTGCTTGCATCCGCATGGCCAGATGCCGCACCTGATACCGCACTTGCGAAAAGGTCAGGGAATGGTTTTCGTCGGCCAGTGCGATCGCATCCGGGGTAACCGTCGCCTGGCGGATCAGCCGGTCGCGCAAGGTTTCATCGGGTAAGGCCACGTCCGTCGCATTGGTCGCGTCGATGACGGCCTGCTCGGCCGGAAGAAGCGGAGAAAACTGCGACCACGGTTTTTCGCTGTCATAGGCCAGGTGATCGAGCAGCATTCTGATGCGGGTCATCAGCTGTTTCGGGTCTCGCAACAGATCGCGATGCTCGATCAGCAGCCGCAGCCTCTCTTCACGAAGCACCATCAGCGTCAGCGGATAATGCGTATGGCCGCGATTGTTCAGTCCGGTTATCGTTACGCCGGCATAGTCATGGGCTATTACGGCGTCGGTCTGCGGATAATTTTCGCTGACAAGAAGTGTATCGAACAGGGTGGCGCCACCGGCGATCTGCTGTATGTCGGCCAAACCAAGCCCGTCATGTTCCAGCATTGCACCTTGAGCCGCCTGTAAGGCGGTCAGTTGCTGCAGAAGCGGTTGGCGCGGATCGAGGCGAATGCGGACCGGGACCGTGTTGCTGAACAGACCGATATGCTCGTCAATTCCGTCGATGGGGCTGAAGCGCCCGGAGACCGGTGTGCCGAACAGCACGTCTCTTCGGCCGGTCAGAAGAGACAGCACCGCGCCCCACACGCCTTGCATTAACGTGTTCAGCGTCAAGCCATTTTCGCGGCAACGTGCCAGCAAGGCGGCCTCGAGAGCTTCCGGGACGATGAAGTCTATTTCGTGCACATCCGGCGAAGCCGCGGCTGTTCCGAACAGGAGTGTCGGCCGCGCGTCAGTGAGCATGTTCGCCCAGGCCGCGCGCGCCGGGCCAAGATCCCGCGCCGACAAGGCATTGATGACGTCGGCATAGGGGATGCGTGTCGGTGTCAGCGTCTGCGGCCCGTTTTCATACGCGGCCAGGAGGTCACGCAGCAAAACCGGCGTCGACCAGCCGTCGATGACAAGGTGATGCACGTTGATGAAGAGGGTGTGGTTCTCCCCGTGACGGGCCAGGCTGGCATGGAAAAGCCGACCTTCGACAGGGGAGAACTCGCGGCCCAACTCGCGCTGTTCAATCCGCCGCAGGGCCTCCTCCCTGTCGGCCTCTCCACGGATATCGTGTGTTTCCAGCGGCCAGCGACCCGGATCGAGCGGCAGCACCTGCCGGGATCCGCATTGCAATCCCGCCTCGAAGCGCCCGGCCAGTTGCGGGTAGCGGGAAAGAACCCCGTCGAGGGCCCTTTGCAGGCGTGCGACATCGAGCGCGCCTGCGAGATCGATCCGCGTGATCGAATTGTACCGGCTTGCCGTTTCCTGCAGCTGGGTATGGAACAGCAGCCCTTCCTGCAAAGGCAGGAGCGGCAGGACGGCGGCCAATGGACCATGCCGTTCGCGCAGAGCGCAAAGCTCATCGCCGGTCAGGCCCGGCGTGTCGGCGGCAACGAGCGTATCTGCGGCAAGGCCGGGACGTCCCCAGGCGGTGTCGGCCAGAGCCGAGATATTGGCGGCTATGGCACCATGCAGGGTGTCGATGACGCTTTCGTCGAAGAGACCGTTCGCCCATGTCCAGTTGATGGCAAGCTGCGGCCCGGCTGTCGTCTCCTCCACGAACGCGTTGATTTCGGCGCCATGCATGAGCTTCATGTCTGCATCGACATCGACGGCAAAGGCATCGGCAAAACGCCCGCCGATCGCTTGCGGTGCCCAATGACCGTCGCGGGCGACAAAGCGGCCGAGATAGTTGAACAGCAGTTCGGGCGGATGTTCGGCTTCGCGGGCGGCAAGCTCGGGGCCGGTATCCGCATCGATGTAGCGCAGAATGCCGAAGCCGATCCCATGATCCGGAATCTGCCGTAAGCCTTGCTTGACGGTGCGAACCGCACTGGGCAGGTCACCCGCCTGCGCCATGTCGAACACAACAGGATATTCTGCGGTCAACCAGCCGATCGTCCGGCTGGGGTCGATCCGGTCGTCGATCGGGTGGCGACCATGCGATTCCATCGCGACGCGTAACCGCTCCACGCGGAATGTCTGTGCGAAGGCGCGCGTGACCGCTGCGAGCAGTGTTTCCTCGATGGTGGCCCGGTAAGCCGCAGGCAGTTCCTGCAGTAGAAGCTGGGTCAGATCGGTATCGATGAGGGTGCGCCGACGACGCGCGGTGCCGTACGTATCATGCGAAGCACCCAGCCGTCGGGGCATGAAACCGGACGTCTCCGCGAGCATGGTGCGCCAGAGAGGCAGCTCGCTCCGGCGCGCCGGAACCTGCTGTGCCAGCAAATTCGCGCAGTCGCGGATCGAAGCTTCCTCGCGTGCGATGAACGGCACCGTTCCGGCCATGACGGCGCGGCATGCGGTCTCGAACTCGGCGAGCAGAATTCGCCAGGACACGCCATCGACGACGAGATGATGGACAACCAGCATCACCCAGCCGTCGGCGCCGCCGGCCGGCCAATGGACCGCTTGCAGCATGACCCCTGCCGCAGGATCAAGGCGCGCACCGGCGGCAGTAAAGGCTGCTTCAGCCTCCTCGATCATCACTTGCGGTTCGTGCGCAAAACGGCCCATCGCGCGCAACAGCGATGCCGCACTGAAGTCCGGCGCCAACGGCGCGATGGTCAGGCCCGTGGCTGTCGTTCGTGCATGCAGTGCCGGATGCGCGCGAAACAGCGCCTCCAGCCCGTGTTCGATCGACATGCGGGTCAGGCCTGCCGGCACGCGCAACAGCACGGCTTGGGCAAATCGCGTTTGCAGGCCGTGCGTCTCGGCATACCACTTTACGATCGGCAGGCTGCTGACATCGCCTTCGACGTCGGCGGCGCGCAACGGCGGTTGCATGTCCAGGGGCTGCAAGGCGGTTTTCATGCGGTCGGCACGCCGCAGTCCGAAGACATCGCGCGGACGCAGGATGAACCCGGCCTTTCGCAATGTCCCGCACAACGCCATTGCACTGATGCTGTCGCCACCGAGCGCGAAGAAGTCGTCGGCCGCACCCACGGAATCCAGGCCGATCACGGCTGCAATGGCTTCGCAGATCCGCTCTTCATCGTCATCGGCGTAAACGGCGATGTCGCCGGCGCCGGTCTGCTGTCCGGGACGCGGCAGGTCCTTGCGCTCGATCTTCCCGTTGACGTTGAGCGGCCAGGCCTCGAGCTTGCGCACGCTGGTGGGGACCATATAGTCCGGCAGGCTGCGTGTCAGCGCGGCCAGCACCGCGGTCTCGTCAGTGCTCCCGGTGAACCAGGCCAGAAGCCGGATGCCGGTTTCAAACGTTTCTGCAAGGACAAGGGCTGCTGTAACGCCCGGCAGTGCCGATATCGCATGCTCGATTTCACCGGGTTCCACCCGGAAGCCGCGCAGCTTGATCTGATGGTCGCTGCGTCCGACGTAGTCGACGTGCCCATCGGATCGCCAGCGTGCCAGGTCGCCGGTCCGGTACATGCATGTTCCGTCTTTGAACGGATTGGCGACAAAACGGCTTGCCGTCAGACCGGCACGACCGAGGTAGCCCTGCGCCAGTCCCACGCCCGCGATGTAGAGTTCGCCCGTCACACCCACGGGAACAGGCCGCAGCCGGCCGTCCAGAATATGGACGGTGGTGTTGGCAACGGGACGGCCGATCACCGGGACATCTGCCTCGGCGATACCGGCGCTCAGCGCATCGACGCTATATTCCGTAGGGCCATAGAAATTGTGAAAATGAATATCTGGATGCCGACGCAGTTCGCGCCACAGCGCCGCCGGCACCGCTTCGCCGCCGACCTGAATCATCACCGGCCGCTGTTTATGGTCGAGCAGACCGGAATTGATAAGCTGCTGCAGCATCGACGGTGACACGTCGAGCGTATCGATCCGTCGCTCGACAATCAGCTCGACGAGCGCCTGTGCGTCACGCCGCTGTTCCTCGTCGCACAGATGCAGCTCGTGACCGAGCAGCATCCAGATGATCTGCTCCCACGATGAATCGAACGCGAGCGACATGGCGTGTCCGGCTCTTACGCGCCGTGATCCGACCTTGTGGATGATGTCACCGAACAGTCCGGCTTCATGCGACAGCAAAAGATTGAGCAGACCCCGATGTGGGACCATCACGCCCTTGGGCGTTCCGGTCGATCCCGACGTATAGATGATATAGGCAAGGTCATGGCCTGTGAGCGGGTGGATACGATCGGTATCGTCTATCGCTCGCGATGATTGGCGTGCGATGTTGCCGATCACGGTCAGATCGTCGAGATAAAGCCTTGATGTGTTGTTTGTAATCGCCGCGCCTAAACTCCGCCGGCTCAGCAGCAACACGGGTTTGGCATCGGCGCACATCAGTGACAGGCGGTCAGCCGGATAGTCCGGATCGAGCGGCATCCAGGCCGCACCGGCAGCCATGACGCCGAGTAGGGCGACGATGGCTTCGACACGACGCGGCAAGGCTGTGGCGACGACATCGCCGGGGCCGATACCGCGTTCGATCAGAAAACGGCCGAGCCTTGCGACAGCGGCTGACAACGCCTGGAAGTCCAGCTGTGTCACGCAATCGACAATGGCCGTCTGGTCGGCATGCCGGACGGCATTCCGCTGGAATATGTCCAGTATGGTCAGAACCTGCTGCGGGCGCTGGATATCCGGCCCGTGAGCCCATGTCGCGATAAACGTCTTTTCATCCAGCCCGAGCAGCTGCGACGCGGCGACCGGTTCGTCGATATGATCGATCAGTTCGCGCAGGAAGGCGTCAAGGCGATCGCGATGCGAGGTCAGAGCGTCAGTCGTGTAGCGTGCCGGGTTGCCTGACAGCTCGATGGTCAGCGCATCGCCCTCATACCACAGACCCAATTCCACGTCCTCTACGGGCCCCGCAGCCAGAACATGCGTCGTGGATCTGACGCCGGGCAGTGCCAGTTCGCCGTCATACACCTTGAAATTGACCGTCGGCCCGTACAGGCCTCGCCCCGAACCGACCAGGCCGAGATCGCGTTGCACCTGTTCGGCATCGTAGCGCTGATGCTTGCGAACGCGCCTGAGTTCCTCGGAGAAACGCTGCGCAAGTTCGCCGAAGCTGAGCGCATCGTCCAGCACCAGCTTGACGGGCAGGACATTGACGACCGGCCCGACAGCATTGATGGCAACGGACCCCATCCGCCGCATGAAGGGCACGCCGACAATCACGGTGTTGTTCCCGGTTATCCGCTGGCAATAGGCGAGGATCCCCGTCATGACGATTTCGGGTGGAGCGACCCGGTAGCGCTGGCTGGGCGTGACGAGCCGTGCAAGGACGGATGCGTCAAGCTGGAAGTGGAGACGAAGAACGTCGAGATTTTCAGTGCTTTGACGAACCACGCCGCCCGTCGCGGCAAGCGTCGCCGGAGCGTCGGTGTCGTCCAGATAGCGCGCCCAGAAAGCGCGATCGCGTTCGCAGGTTTCCGAAGCGGAGTAGGCGCGATATTCCTCGACGACTGCGGCAAAGGACGTAAATGGATTGGCGTCCGGTGTCCGCCCATTCACCAGGGCCGCATAGATCTGCGTGATGCGCCGGGTCAGCGCGGCAAAACTGTAGCCGTCGACGCACAGATGCTGGTAGCGCTGAAACCAGAACCAGCGGTCGTTTGCGACCTTCAGCAGGATATGACGATAGAGCAACCCGTCGCTGCCGGGAGCCGGCGTGTTGTCGAGATCCTCGCGCATGATCGCGTGTGCGGTGGCAATCGGATCGGCCTCGTCAGCCAGATCGAGGACATCAGGTTCGGCAATGGTTTCAATCGCGCGTTCCCGGGGCCAGCTTTGCGTTGGCTCTCCGTCGCCATCCGAGAAACGCGCATGGATCGTGTCTGCCTCTGCCAGCCCGGTTCGAATGGCCCGGCGCAGCAGCGCCATATCGATGGCGCCCTGCATATCGGCATAATGCGCGACGACGAACGTCTGCGCTTCCGGTTCGATCTGACCCGCAAACCATATGCCCGGCTGTGCTGCGGTAAGTGGCAACGTCAGGACAGAGGCCTGATCGGATGTATCGGAGCGCGACGAACCGATGGCTGCGATGGTCATGATGGCTTTCTCACAATGCGTTTGTGCCCGTCTTCACGGTCGATGCCCGGCGCGGAGACATCGCGCGCCGTCGTCTTTCGGAGCCTGCCTGACGCTGTTGAGCCGGCTTGACGAATGGCGCGCCTGGGGAACGCCAGTCCTGCTCGTGATCAATGCCCGGGGAGCTGCCGTTCGACGGCAATGGTGCCGGGCCTCAATGCCGGCCCCCAGTGCTTTTCCACGAACGCGACGCAAAAGGCGTGGCTGTCGGGGCCCGCCTCGACGCCCCATCCGGCAGGGACGGGCGCGAAATCGGGCCATAGGCTATATTGGCCATGCCTATTGCGCAGCACGAGAAACGTGCTGTTCTCGTCGTCGAATGGATTGACGTCATCTGACCTCATGGCATCCTCTTTTGACTGTTGTCTTTGCCGGGTGAACGACCTTCGCTGGACGACGGCCTGGCAAAAAGCCAACGCAATCCGTCGATGAGGCCGTTGCGCCAACAGAGACCGTCATGGCCGCCCTCGAACTGCCGGTAGAAGACGTCGTGCCCGGCCTGCCCGAGTGCGGCATCCATCGCGTCGCTCGCATCGATCATGTCGTCTTCGCGGCGTCCGACTTCCATGAACACGCGCAGCCGGTTCCCCGGTGGGGTGCCCGGTATCGGGATGCCCGCCTCGACCTGTTTCATCAACCATCCGGTTCTGGCCGCGTCGCGCCGTTCCGCCTGATTTTGCGACGAGCGCAACGCATCGAAATTGGGCCACCAGAACGAACCGGATTGGCTGAGGATCAGCCCGAAACGATCGGGCATGCAAAAACCGGCATAAACGGCGGCAAGCCCGCCATAGCTCTGTCCGATCACGGCACTGCGCGCGGGATCGGCGGTAACAGGCGCGATATCGGCCACAAGCGGCAGCAATTCATCCCGGACTGCCTGCCAGAAGGCGGGATTGCAGGGCAGGTCCTCGTTGCGATTGTCACCGTCGATCGCATCGATGAAGACGTAGACGGCGGGGGGTAGACGACCACTGGCCGTCTCCAAGTCGAGCACAGGATGGATCGGGGTCTGCTCGACCCAGTTGCTGCCGTCGAGCAGGAGCACCAGGGCATAACCGTCAGCCGGGACCACACGTTGCTCATCGCCGGTGATGTAGATCCAGATCTTGCGCCGCTTGTTCTGGACCCGACTGACCCACTTAATCTCGATCAGGTCCCGTGTCCCTGTCGGGATGGGCCGTCCGGAATCTATCCCGTGCCACAGGTCATAATTGGGCGCGTCCGGCAGATGCAGGGGGGACACGGGTATACGCCGGCCGAGGGTGTGCGCCGTCAACGGGTTCAAGGGATCGGCAATGGCGAGCGGGAGGATGGAACACCACCATGCCCGTTGCAGCCGGTCCTTGGCACGGAGATCGCTTGGCACCGCCGGCGGCCGCCGGGTGGCATCCACGGGGATGAATCCATAGGTGCCGCGCCAGTCCATAGGCAACTCGACCTGCCAGAACCAGATATCCGTCCCGCCGATACGCTCTAGGCTTTGCGGCGTGAAACTGTGATGATCCGTCACGGAATTCACATCCGCATAGACCCGTTCTATCGGCGACGTCCGTTCGCAACCCTGCCTGTCACGCCACAGGAACGTGACGCAGGCTGCACCATCGGCGACGGGTTCGATCAAGGGCGCTGGACGTGCCTCGACCCGGCTCCACCATTCCGCGTCGCCCCGATCGGGTGCGCCGAGCAACACGGCGGTTAGCGGTGCCCGGTCGTTGATGGTCGGGGCTGCCGTGTCGAAGGCAGCCGGTGATTGCGATGATGCTTCTCTACGCATGGCTCTGTCTTCTTGCATGGGTCCTGTGCGCGCGTTCGGCTACCATGTGCGCTTGAGCGTGGCGGTCACGGTCCGGCCTTCGCCATAGAAGCAGGCGGTCGAATTGGCGCAGGATGCCACGAAGGTCTTGTTCGCCAGATTCTTCACGTTGATCTTGAGCGACGTCCCATTCCAGTCAGGATTGACTGCCGCAAAATCATAGCTCAGAGAGGCATCCACGAGGGCTGTCGCATCCACGGAGAAGCGGTTCTGGTCGTCGCCCCAGCTCTTTCCGATGTAGCGTACGCCAGCACCGGCGGTGAAACCGTTCAGAGGGCCGCTTGCAAAGGCGTGCGTTGCCCAAAGTGCTGCCTGGTGTCTGGGAACACGGGCCGGCATCTTGCCAAGCGTGTCCGTTTCGACGGAGTCGACGATCTCAGAGTCGAGGTAAGCGTAGCTCGCGATCAGGGAGAGATTTTCATTCACCTCGCCACGGGCTGACAGTTCCAGACCGCGATTGTGAATTTTGCCGATCTGCGAGTAGACGCTTTGGCCAAGGCTGCTGTCCCACTTGCCCAAGACGACGTCGTTTTGCGTCAGATCGTAATAGGCGGCCGTCAGGACGATGTTCCTGTTTTCCGGCGCGTACTTCACGCCAACCTCGACCTGCTCGGCGGTCGTCGGTTTGAAGGCATCCTGCCCCACACCTGGAGCCGTCAAGGAAGGCTCGAAAGACGTGGAATAGCTGACGTAGGGCGCGATGCCATTGTCGAAAGTGTAGATGGTGCCGGCGCGCCATGTGAAGGCGTTATCGGTGTAAGTCTGGTCGTTGCTTCCCAGCAGGTCATCGATATCCGTTTTGGCCCAGTCGTAACGTCCGCCAGCCGACAGATTGAAATTGCCGATCTCGATCTGATCCTGAAGGTAAAGGCCCGCCTGCTTTGCCTTCGTGTCCTCGCGCGACGACGGGTTCAGGACCAGCGCGTCATAGTCGATACCACCATATCGAGGATTGGTCAGATCGATCGTCGGCACGGCCCAGTTGCGCCCCCAGCGATATTCCCGGCTAACATCGCGATAATCAAGACCGGCAAGCAGGGTATGCTGCGCAGCGCCCGTATCGAAATCGGCCTGCAGCTGGTTGTCGATCACGAACTGATCGACCTTGTCGGTACCGCCGCTGGCGACGCGGTTGACGATCGTATTGAAACCGGTGACGGGATCGGGACTGGTATAACCCCATACGAGCGTATTCTGCTCATACTGCGTCGACTGGTATCGCGCATTCTGGCGAACCGTAAAGGTGTCGTTGATCTCGTGTTCGAATTCATAGCCGATCCATGCCTGCTCTCGCGTGAAGCGCTCGTAATCAGGATCGGAGACGAAGAAGTCGCGCGGCACGTAGCCGTAGCCCGCGATGGGGGTAACCGTACCGGCGGCATCGAGGAAGTTGCGGAAGCCGGCGTGGGGCTCGTTCTGATAGCCGCCGAGGATCGTCAATGTCGTCTGATCGCTCGGCGCCCAGGTGACGGAAGGCGCGATCGCAAAGGCTCTCTGTTTGGTAAAATCCTCCTGCAGCTGCGTCGTGAGACCCGTTCCGACAAGGCGGTAGGATAGGGAGTCCGAGGCCGGAACCTTGTCGCTGACATCGAAGGAAGCCCCGACATGGTCTCTGCTGCCAGCGGTCAGTTCCACCTCATGCAGCGGCGTGTCGGTCGGCTTTTTGCTGACCATGTTGACCAGGCCGCCGGGATTTGCCTGCCCGTAGAGGACCGACGACGGACCGGACAGCAGCTCGACGCGTTCCAGAAGATCGGGATTGAGCTTCGAATAGGAAAGCCCGGAGCCGAAGAACAGGCCGTCGAGATAACGGGGAACGTAGTAGAAACCGCGTACGAACATTTCATCGTTGAGGTTGGATGCGCCGCGATATTCGGTGATCACCCCCGGCGTATAGCGCAGCGATTCCGCGACGGACTGCACATCCATGTCTTGCATCTGCTGCTTGGAGACCACCGCGACCGACTGCGGGGTCTTGATCAAGGGCGTATCGGTCTTGGTTCCCGCCTTGCTTTGCTTGGCGGCATACCCATCGACCGGACCGTCGCCTTTTTCGCCTCGGACCGTGATTTGCTCAAGAACGGTCGCAGGCTCACTGTCCTGCGCAGAGGCGGCACTGCCCAAGGCACTCCCAGCCATTACGAGCAGCACAGCCGAACTGGAAAAATAACGACGTTTAAAAAGGTGCAGCATCGACAAGGTCCCCATCACCGTCGGGGTTCACATCGCCCCGATAAACTTGACTATTCTTGTCATGTATCCGATGCTACAGAGGCTGTCGACCGAGCAGGTTTTGGGCAAACGGCAAAAAACATTGTTCAAACGGCAGTGCGAAAGCGCGGGTCATTTGCAAGTGAAGTTTTCTGGTAAGGCCTGAGGAATGCAGCACGTCTCGATGAATCTGAATATCCCGCAGCCTCTGTTCGTCGGCACGATCGAGGGTGCGACCGCATGCACGTCCGATACCGAAACGCAGGACATCCTGCCGAAATTCATCGTCATGATCTTGCTGCAGGGCGCCCAGCATTTCATCGTCGACGATGTGTCGTTTCGGATCGATGCGGGCTACGGCGAAGCCTGCGCGCCGTTCGTGTTCGTGCTGAATGTGGCCCGTGCTTCCAAGCTGAAATTCATCGATGCCAGCAAGGTCCCTCTGCGCAAGATCATGATATCGGCACCCTTGTCGTGGATGAACTGGCTGATCAGCGCACAGACGGACGGCGTGCCGGCACTCCAGAGTTTCCTGTCGGCGCATCTGGCCAATTTCCGCATCGACGCCAGCCGTCACATCCTGACGCTGGCGGAACAGCTGATGAGCCCGCCAACAGCCATGCAGGGCGAAATGCGCACGCTGTTCCGCAGTTCGCGCGCTTTCGAGCTCATGTCTCTGACATGCGCGGAGCTTGCAGCCCGCAAGGCGGAGCGCCAGGGCCCGCAGCTGTCGAGCGCGCGTCAGAGCGAGCGGGTCTACAACTACATTCTGGCCAATCTGGGCGAGGACCTGACCATCGAGACGATTGCCCGGGAGAGCGGGGGCAGCGTCTCGTCCGTTCAACGCCATTTCAAAGAGCATTTCGGTCTGACCGTCTTCGAATTCATCCGCCGGAGCCGGCTTGAACGGGCCTACGAAGCGCTGGAGCGCGAGGGGGCGACCATTGGCCAGGCTGCCTATCTGGCCGGCTACAACACGCCGTCCAACTTCACGACGGCCTTCAAGAAAACCTACGGCATCTTGCCGAAATACAAGCGCAGGTAATCCGGGATGCCCGTCTTTTCATCGCTGTGGAAACGTCGCTCATTCCTGCTGGCGGCTGGAAGTGGAATGCTTGCGGCGTGCGATATGGGAGCAGCTGGCGCGTCCGATGGTCCGTGGTCGCGCACCATCCACACCCCGAGGGGTGAGATCACGCTCGACGCCAAACCGCAGCGGATCGTCTCGACGAGCGTCACCCTGACCGGGACCTTGCTTGCCATCGACGCACCGTTGATCGCCAGCTCTGCCACCAACAACATGGCGACGGTTGCCGACAGCGCCGGCTTTTTCACCCAATGGGCCGATGTCGCCCACGAGAGAGGCATTTTGCCGCTCTATCGCGCCGAACCCGATGTAGAAGCCATCATGGCGGCGGCACCGGATCTGATCGTCATGTCGGCCACGGGGGGCGACAGTGCGCGGCGCCTCTACGACCAGATCAGCCAGATCGCACCGACGCTCGTCGTCAACTACGATGACAAGAGCTGGCAGGAGGTAGCGCTGCTTCTCGCCAACGCAACGGACCGCGAGGCGCAAGCCGCCGCCGTCATCGACGCGTTCGACAGGCGCGTCGTCGCGACAGCCAAGAGCCTTCGCCTTCCGCCCCAGCCGACCACCGCAGCGGTCTACTACGAAGACGATTCCGGCGCCAATGTCTGGACGGCAGCCTCCGCTCAGGGGAAGCTTCTTATGTCTCTCGGTTTCGAGCTGGCGGCCATCCCGCCCGATTTGCACACCATGACGACCATGGGTGTTCGCAGCGACATCATCCAGCTTTCGGGCGAACAGTTCGCCGATGGCCTGAATGGTGAAACGCTGCTTCTGTTTGCAGCCGACGACCGTGTCGTCGATCAACTCAGTGCCAATAAATTCCTCCAGCATATCCGATCGGTTTCCGGCAAGCGCGTCTATGCCGTGGGAACCGATACGTTCCGCCTCGACTACTACAGCGCGTCTCACATGCTGGATCGGCTGACGCGGCTTTTCGGCTGACGCACGATCGTCGGATCCCTTCTCAAACCGCCGCATAAGGTGCGATACCGTCCATGGCCTCTTCTATCTTCGTCGATTTCAGCCTGCTGAAACACAATGCGAATTTCCGCGCCGTTTTCGCAGCGCGGATGATGTCGGTGATCGCTCTCGGTATTCTCACCGTGGCGGTGCCGGTTCAGATCCATCAGTTGACGGGATCGGCCTTGCAGGTCGGCATCGTCATCGCTCTCGACGGCATCGGCATGTTCGTCGGATTGCTGGCCGGTGGTGTCCTGGCAGATCTTCATGACAGGCGGCGCCTGATCCTTCTGGCGCGCGGCCTGTGCGGTGTCGGTTTTCTGCTGCTTGCTCTCAATGGCTTTCTGAGCGAACCGTCGCTCGCAGCGCTTTATCTTGTTTCTCTCTGGGACGGTTTCTTCGGCGCGATCGGAATGACCGCGCTGATGGCCGCTATCCCGACGCTTGTCGGACGCGAAAATCTGCCGGCCGCGGGTGCATTGTCGATGCTGACGGTCCGGTTCGGCGCCATCCTCGCACCGCTGATCGGTGGCCTGATCATAGCGTCCGCCGATGTCAGCTGGAATTACCTCATCGCCGGTCTCGGAACACTGGGAACCCTGATCCCGCTGTTCCGGCTGCCGACCCTGCTGCCGGGAGAGCGCGGCGACGAGCACCCGCTGCGGGCCATGATCGATGGGTTTGCCTTCCTCGGCCAGAACAGGATCGTCGGCGCCGTTATCGCCGTCGGCACGCTTCAATCGGCCTTGAGCGCCATCCGCGTGATGTTTCCCTCGATCGCCGAAAATTTCAGTGCGGGATCGATGGGTATCGGCCTGATGTATTCGGCAGTGCCGCTCGGCGCCATGATCGGAGCCTTCACCAGTGGCTGGGTCGGCCGCTTCCCACTGCCTGGCCAATTGCTGCTCGGCTGCGTTTGCGGCGCATCCGCGCTGTTGGCGTCGATCGGTCTGGTCGGCCACCTCGTCCCCGCAGTGTGCATCCTCGTGGTGTTCGGCTATCTCGGCTCCATCGCCTCGCTGATGCAGTTTACCCTGGTGCAGACGCATACCCCGGACCAGATGCTTGGCCGCGTCAACAGCCTCTGGGCCGCACAAGATGTCGTCGGCGATCCCGGCGGTTCGATCGCGATGGGCAGCCTTTCGCGCGTGCTTGCGCCCATGGTATCGGTCTTCTGGTTCGGCAGCGGAGTCTTCCTCATCGGCATCGCCATGAGCGTCGGTTTCCGCAACCTGCGAAACCTGTCGAAAAGCGTCACGGCCGCGGATGAGGAGCCCGTTGGCGATATCCTTGCGACAGACCGCGTCGTCCAGTGAATGCGTCGCGCGGGAGCCGGCTTCTCTGGCTCGGTCTCGGTCTCGTTGTTCTGCTGGTGGCATTCATGGCCAGTCTC
The DNA here is from genome assembly GCF_011603255.1 of Ferranicluibacter rubi. Lineage (GTDB taxonomy): Bacteria > Pseudomonadota > Alphaproteobacteria > Rhizobiales > Rhizobiaceae > Ferranicluibacter > Ferranicluibacter rubi. The sequence continues at coordinate 189,940 of NZ_JAANCM010000006.1, forward strand.
GGCATCGGCGCCAAGCCCTTGCCGATGGATGTGGTGATCGAGAGCCTATTCGGCACGTTGAGGGGACCGGAAGCAACCATTGTCCTGCAGTCGCGCCTGCCGCGCGCCTTGATCGGCATTTTCGGCGGCGCGGCGCTCGGCCTATCCGGTGCGCTGATGCAGACATTGACGCGCAATCCGCTTGCCGATCCCGGTATCATCGGCGTGAATGCCGGAGCCGGTCTTGCGGTGACCTTGGGTTTTGCCTTCGCCGGCATCACCCAACCCTACAGCCTGTTTGCGTATAGTTTCGCCGGAGCCTTGCTCACCGCGCTGCTCGTGCATCTGATCAGTGTCAAGGGCGCAGCACGGCCAGATCCCTTGCGCTTCGTCCTTGCGGGTTTGACGGTCGGCGCGATGATGAGCGGCATATCGTCGGCAATCGCCCTGCTGCAGCCGCACGTGTTCGACCGTATGCGCTTCTGGATGGCCGGCTCCCTGGATGTCGGCGACCTCACGCTCGTCCTTGCAGCCATCCCCCTGATTTGCGTCGGATGCATCCTTGCTTTGGCGCTGGCCCGCTCGGTCAATGCGTTGGAAATGGGGGTGGATACCGCAGCGCTTCTGGGAACCACGCCGGTGAAGACGCAGGCGGCAACGCTTCTGACGGTGGCTCTCTTGTCCGGGACCGTCACGGCCGTGACGGGCCCCATCGGGTTTGTCGGCTTGATGATCCCCTATATTGCGCGCTGGGCCGTAGGGCCGGACCTGCGCTGGATGCTGCCGTTTTCCTTTCTCTATGCTGCCATACTGCTCTTGTGTTCCGATATTGCCGGGCGTCTGATCGCGGTGGGAGAATTGCGCGTTTCCATCGTCACGGCCTTTCTTGGCGCGCCGGTCCTCATCCTGCTGGCGCGGGGACGCATGGCCGGCCGGGCAGCTCTCCGGTGACGCTCTTGCACCGTCGAACGCTTCTCCTCGGCAGTCTGGACGGACGCTTCAATGCGCGCGTGCAGCTGAGGCATGTGATCGTTTCCAGCCTCTTGATGGTCTCGGCGCTCTTCCTTGCGGTTTTCGCATTGCAGCTCGGCACCCTGCCGCTCACCCTTGACGATATCGTGTCGGCTCTGACCGGGCGGGCCGCACCCCGCATCACCATGATCGTTGTCGACTGGAGGCTGCCACGCATCACGATGGCGCTCGTCGTCGGAGCCGCGCTTGGCACGAGCGGTGCCGTCTTCCAGTCCCTCATTCGCAATCCGCTTGGCAGCCCCGACGTCATCGGGTTCAATACCGGCGCCTATACGGGCGTTCTCGTGACGATCATCGTCCTGCGGGGCGATCAGATCGCCATCACACTGGGTGCCCTTGGCGGCGGTCTGGCGACCGCGATCGTGGTTTATCTTCTCGCCTGGAAGGAGGGCATACAGGGCTTCCGGCTGATCGTGATCGGCATTGCCGTCAGCGCCATGCTGACGGCTTTCAATACCTGGCTGGTGGTGACGGGCGGCCTGGAAACCGTCATGAGCGCAGCCTTGTGGGGCGCAGGATCGCTCAACGGCATGACATGGTCACGGGCCGTCCCGTCAACGGTGGCGTGCGTCGCCGGTATGGTCCTGTGTTTCGGTCTCGCCCGGCGCGCCCGCATCCTGGAGATGGGCGATGACATGGCAGGGGCGCTCGGTCTTGCCGTCACGAGGGCACGGTTATGGCTGATGGTGGTGGCCGTTATGCTCGTTGCCGCCGCAACGGCATCGATCGGTCCCGTGGTCTTCATCGCTCTTGCCGCACCGCAGATTGCGCAGCGCCTGTGCCGGACCCGTTCGATGACCCTGGCTGCGTCGAGCGCGACGGGCGCGCTTCTCCTGCTCGCCGCAGATGCGATCGCACAGCACCTTTTCAGCCCGCTCAGCATTCCCGTCGGTATCGTGACGGTCAGTGTGGGCGGGCTGTATATGCTTTGGTTGCTGATGCGGGACCTATAGGAAACGCCATGCCGGCGCTTGGTTCAGAGATGCTCGGGTTGTCCGTTCCTGCTCCGCGCCGCCATGGCCACGATGAACCCGTCGTTTGACACCCATTGCCGGAAGGACCAGCGGCGATGCGCTCCGATCTCCGGCGAGGGTTCCATGATCCGGGGCGGAAAGGGCAGGACGGAAAACGTCTTCAGATCGATCGCCAATCCCGTGCCGAGCGCTTTGGTCACCGCTTCCTTCAATGTCCAGAGATGGAGAAACGCGCTGGAGGGCGTTAGGGAGCTTTGTGTCTTCAGCCAGCGGCACTCCAGCTCGGAAAAACAGACCTCTGCGAGACCCGCGTCAACTGTGCGGGCGAGAGGCTCGCAATCGATGCCGACGTCATGGTCTCCTGCGGTCACGCAGGCCACCATCCCTCGGGTGTGGCTGATATTGAAATCGACTGCGGCGCCGTCGCTGTCGTGGCCGGCAAGAAGACGGGGCTTGCCGCCTTGCCCATCGGCCCCGATGCGTGCCGGAAACGGCAATTCTGAAAAATGATGGCGTAGCTGCAAGCGCAGCAGGGCATGGGCCGCTACAAAATCGCGGCGGTCTTCGGCATGCAGGAAGCGTTCCGCCCGAACCGTCTCGTGATCGCTCAGCCACGACCGGAACAGCTCCATCTGCTCGACGGACAGCGCATCCGTCGGCAACGTGCTGACGTCGATGGACGAACCGGAGGCCTCACCGTTGTCAGAGTGAAGCACCAGCCGTGCAATGCCGGCCCATGGCCATGTCGAATCGTCCAACCCGGGTCTCCCCGCACACAGCGTGCGATCGTTCGGTTAAGCCATGCCCGTCATCAGATCGCCGATGCAATCTTTCTCTCGATATACAGCTCGCGAAGTCTCAACGTCAGCGGCCCCGGCTGTCCGTCACCGATAAGCTGACCATCGATCTGTGTCACCGGGAGTACGAAATTCGTCGCGGACGTAATGAAGGCCTCTGCAGCAGTCTTTGCCTCTTCGACGCTGAAGGGACGCTCCTCGACGGCAACGCCAATGGTTGTTGCAAGATCGAGAACGCTGTGGCGCGTGATCCCGTGAAGGATCGCCTGAGACAGAGGACGGGTGACGAGGACGCCATCGCTTGTGATGATATGCGCGCTCGCCGAACTGGCTTCGGTCACGAAACCCTCCTCGACCAGCCACGCGTCGTCGGCGCCCTGTCGCGCCGCCTCCATCTTGGCCATCGAGGGGTAAAGCAGCTGCACCGTCTTGATGTCGCAGCGCGCCCACCGCAGATCGGGAAGCAGTGCGACCGAAATGCCGGTCCGTGCCTTGGGGTTGTCGAGCACGGCTTTGGCCTGGGTAAACAGCACGAGTGTCGGCACGGGGTTTGCCGGGAAAGCAAAATCGCGATCGGCCGGGCCGCGGCTGATCTGGAGATAGATCAGGCCCTCGCTCAGTGCGTTGCGCTGCACGATTTCGCGGTGAACGCCGAGCAGTTCCTCGGGCGAAAGTGGGCAGACCAGCCCGAGTTCGCCCATCGACCGCTGCAGCCGGGCCGAATGGCCTTCATATTCCAGCAGCTTGCCGTTCACGACGCCGGTCACTTCGTAGATGGCGTCCGCAAAGAGGAAGCCGCGATCGAAAATGGAGACGTGTGCGTCGGCTTCGGCAAGCCAGGCGCCGTTGAGATAGACGGTACGGTTCAAAGGGACTTCTCCTCGTGAAGGCGCTCGGGTGTGTGAAAGGGGGCGATCGCGATACCCGCATTCGTCAATTGTGTGCGAAGGGCGCGCGCGGTCGTTGCGGCACCGGGCGTATCGCCGTGGATGCAGACGGTTGCTGGATCGACGGGGAGGCGCTTGCCACCGATCGTCGGCATCGTCTTGTCGCAGAGCATCGACAGAACCTGATCGACGCTCTCTCGGGGATCGTGAATGACGGCGCCCTCCATCTGGCGCGGGGCTAGCATGCCGTTGTCCGTGTAGCGGCGGTCGGCATAGACCTCGCAGGCGACCTGCAGCCCGGCCGCCTCCGCCGCTTTCATCGTCTCGGAAAAGGGCAGGGTGATGAAGACAAGACGGGAATCGACGGCCCGGATGGCATCGACGCAGACCTTCGCAAGCGCAGCGTCCTCGGCTGCCATGTTGCCGAGAGAGCCATGCGTCTTGACATGCGTGACCGGCCAGCCGAGCGCGGATGCCATGCCCTGTATGGCGGATATCTGGTAGATCAGTTGCGCTTCGATATCCTCCGGTCGCTCCCCTGAAATGCGTCTCCGGCCGAAGCCGTAGAGATCCATGAAGGACGGGTGCGCGCCGACAGCGACACCGCGCGCCTTGGCCAGAAGGATCGTATCGCGCATGACGGAGGGATCGCCGGCATGGAAGCCGCATGCGATGTTGGCCGTCGTCACGATGTCCATCAAGGCGCGATCGTCGCCGATCGTGTAGGCGCCGAAGCTTTCGCCCATGTCGCAGTTCAGGTCGATGGTTGCCACGGAAAATCCCCGCTGGATAGGTCGGCAAAACGAGGCGTGCACGAGCGCCGTGGGGCTTGACATACAGATGGTGTACTGAAATGACAAGACCTTGCCGCACTATGCCGACAGAGGAATAGCAAGCCGGCAACGACCCGTTTCGCCCATCCGTCCTGCGAAGGACGGGTCCACTCTGCGAAGGCCGGCACGGCACGATCGAATGAGGGAAGGCCATGGCTGTGATGACAAATGCCCCGGCGCATTTCCCCCGCATCGCCGCCTGTGGAGACAGCGCCTTGGCCGTGGAGTTCTCCGACCGGATAGACGAGGCGACCAGCGCCCGCGTCGTTGCGATGGCCGACCGTTTGGCGGCAGGCGCGGTCGCGGGCATAAGAGAGGTCGTGCCGACCTATAGGTCGCTTCTCGTTCACTACGATCCGGCTCTCGTTCGGGGCCGCGACCTGACCGTGCAGCTCATGGACATGCTGGAGTGCCAGGCGGAGACGGAAAGCACCGTACGCCATATCATCGTGCCCGTGCTCTATGGCGGGGAGACCGGCGCGGATCTCGATGCGCTGGCCGAACTGAAGGAGATGACCCGCAGCGACCTGATCGCGCTGCATGCCTCCGCCCATTATCGTGTCTACATGATCGGCTTTGCGCCCGGTTTCGCCTATCTCGGCGGATTGCCCGAGCGCCTGCACACGCCCCGGCTTGCGGTTCCCCGCCAGAGGATCGAGGCCGGCGCGATCGGCATCGGCGGGCAGCAGGCAAGCATCAACTCGGTTCCCGGGCCGAGCGGCTGGCGGTTCATCGCCCGGACGCCGCTGAAACTGTTCGACCCTTCGCGCAAGGAGCCGTTTCTGCTCCGTGCCGGCGATCGCGTTCGGTTCCGCGCGATCGAGGAGACCGAGGCCGCGCATCTCGATGCGGCCGTCGCCAGAGGTGAGCCTGTCGAAGAGTGGGCGGCGACATGAGCGTTCTCAACATCAAGGACGCAGGCCCCATGATGACGGTGCAGGATCTCGGCCGTGCCGGGCTCTCGCGTTTCGGTGTTTCCGGGGCAGGGCCCATGGACCCGCCGTCCCTGCGGATGGCCAACCGCCTCGTCGGAAATGCCGAGAGCGATGCCGGGCTCGAATTCGCGCAGGTTGGGGGAACGTTCGTCGTCGATGCGCCCGTGCGCTTCGCCGTCACGGGTGCGGCCGTCGGCATGACGGTCGACGGTAAACCGGTCCACGCCTGGGAAAGCCACCATTTGCTGCCCGGACAGACGCTTCGCATCGGCGCGGTCGTCAACGCCGTCTGGGGCTACCTTGCGATATCCGGCGGCATCGATACGCCACTTGTCCTCGGCGCGCGGACGACACACCTGCGCACGGGCCTCGGCGGTCTCGATGGACGGCGGCTTGCGGCCGGCGACCACTTGCCGCTCGGCGCTTCGGGACACGCGCCGCTCCTTGCGCTGCGCCAGCCCCTGTCCCGGCCGCGCGGCCCGTTTCGCATCGTGCCGGGACCGCAGGCCGATCATTTCGATGCCTCGGCCTGGAAGATCTTTCTCGAAGAACCGTTTCGTATCGCGACGCACCGCGATCGGATGGCGCAGATGCTGGACGGGCCTGTGATTTCGGCCTTTGCCGGACATGACATCATCTCCGATGGAACGGTCGCCGGCTCCATTCAGGTGCCGTCCTCCGGCCGGCCGATCGTGCTGATGGCCGAGCGGCAGACCACGGGCGGCTACCCGAAGATCGCCACGGTCGCCTCCGTCGATCTGCCGCGTCTGGCGCAGGCGATGACGGGAAGCTTGGTCCGCTTCCGAGCCATCACACGGGACGAGGCCGAAGATCTGCTGCTCGACCAGTCGCGTGTGCTGGCCGCAGCCCTTTCCGGTCTTGAGGAAAAGGGCGAGACGACAGAGATAAAAGAGACACCGACGACATCCGGGAGGTCGAACACATGAGCCAGCCCCTTGCGAAGAAGGCCTATGGCACGATCATCGACATGATCCTTTCCGGCGCCCTGATGCCGGGAGATGTGCTGCAGGAAGCCAAGCTCGGCGAAGAATTCTCCATGTCCCGAACCCCGGTTCGCGAGGCGATCAAACGCATCGAAGCCGAAGGACTGGCGGTTCAGGAGGGGCGGTTTCTCAAGGTCCGCCGGCTGGCGGCGGAGGAGGTCGAGGAGATCTTCTATCTGCGTAGCGTGATCGAGGGCTATTGCGCGCGCATCGCGATCGCGGCCCCGGCCTATGTCTTCGACGATCTCGAACGCCGCATCAGGGTCTTGATCGCGACGGGTCCGGGCGAGAACGGAGAAGCGCTCGAGGTCGACGACGATTTCCACTTCTGGCTGGCCAATGTTTCGGGAAACCGGACGATGATGCGCACGATCGGCGATCTGCGGCGGCGCACCTGCATGTTCGACCACAGTCTCGTTCCCGAACGCTTCCTGAAAGGATGCCGGGAGCACCTCGAGATTCTGGATGCTCTGCGGGCAGGCGATGCCGATGCGGCGGGAAGCCTGATGAGCCGCCACGTGCTGAATGCACGGGACGCCATTCTTGAAAAACTCGACGCCTCCAGCGGGGGATTGCCGCGATGAAATGCCTTCTCGTTCAGCCCATTCATGCGGACGGCATCGCCATACTCCGGGACGCGGGCATCGACGTCGAACTTTGCCCGGATGCCGACATGGAAACGGTGGCGAGCCGGATCAAGGGTTGCCATGCCGTGATCACGCGGGATGCGGGTCTTTCGGCACGCGCGATTCTTGCCAGCGACGTGCTGAAGGTCATCGTCGTTCACGGGGCGGGCCATGATGGCGTGGACAAGGCGCAGGCCGCGGCGAAATCCATCCTCGTCTGCAACACGCCGGGCGCCAATGCGCAGTCCGTCTCCGAGCTTGCCCTTGGCCTTGCCCTTGCAGCCGCACGCCTGATCCCGGCTGCGGATCGCGCGGTTCGCGATGGCGCGTCCGGCTTTCGGGAAGCGGGCATGTTTCACGAACTCGCGGGGAAGACCGCGCTGATCGTCGGATGGGGGGCAACGGGGGCAGGCCTCGGGCGGATGCTGCACGCGGCACTCGGCATGGAGGTTCTGGTTCATTCTCCCAGAAGCGCCGATACCGGGCCTTTCGAGCGTGTGGCGACACTTGCGGACGGCCTGGGCCGGGCAGACCTGATTTCGCTTCATACCCCTCTGCGGGAGGAAACGCGCGGGCTGATCGGCACGGCCGCTCTTGCCCTGACGAAACCCGGTGCAATCCTGATCAACACGGCGCGTGCCGGGCTGATCGACGAAGCAGCGCTTGCCGAAGCGCTTCTGCAGGGCAGGATCGCCGCTGCCGGTCTCGACGTCTACACGCCGCAGGCCCCGCAGGGGCCGCTTTCCGCATCGCAGCGGGTCATCTTCACACCGCACCTCGGCGGCACGACGCCGGAGGCCTTGCAGCGTGTGGCGACCGGTGCCGCTGGCCATGTGCTGACAGCCCTTTCCGGGCAGAGGCCGGCAACGACGATCCATCCTCCGCAGGACGCCATCGATCCCGCCGATCGCGCAGCGGCGGTGGAGACCGTGAAGGTGGCAATCATGGAAGGCGGTGCCCGGCATGGCTGACAAGGAAACACTGACGCAGCAGATCTATCGCGATCTGAAGCAGCGCATTCTCGAAGGACGGTTCTCGTCCGAGGATATGCTGACGGAGCGCACGCTGGCGCTGGAATCGGGTATTTCCCGCACGCCGCTGCGCGCCGCCATCTCGCGGCTCGAGAAGGAAGACGTGATCTCCCGGCTGCCGAACGGCGCCCTGATGGTCCGCGAGGTCACGGTCGAGCAACTGCTGGAGATTGTCCAGATCCGCCGTCTGCTCGAAGGGGCCGCGGCCGCGAAGGCCGCCACGCGCGCGATCACACCGGCGCTTCTCGCTTCGCGCGATGCGATGCGCGCCTATGCCGAAGGCGGCGATATCGCGTTCGACCGGTTCTGGCTGGATGACGATGCCTTTCACGATGCGGTCGCCCACGCTGCAGGCCTGCCGCTGCTGGCGACGATGCTGACCGAGATGCGCGGCATCGCACGCCGCTGCACGATCACCCGCACGCACGATCGCTTCGACCAGCAGGCCCGCGAGCATCTCGACGTCATCGAGGCCATCGCGACGAACGACGAGGCGGCGGCGCGGGCGGCTATGGAGCGCCATTTCGACAGCGTTCGGGCGCGGTTTCTCGCCTGGCTGTCTCGGACGTGAGGCGGGGTTGATGGACAACGCAGCATTTCTGAACGATCCCGCCATGCGCGGCAGCGAGGCGGCCTTCCCGAGGGAAGAATATTCCGACCGGCAGGCCCGCGCGCAGGCAGCACTCCGGGCGAGCGGGCAGGCGGCACTGGTCGTGACCGGTCCGGAAACGATCTACTGGCTGACGGGCCGACAGACAGCCGGCTATTTCGCCTTTCAGGCGCTGCTTCTCCCGGCATCCGGGCCGCTGACGCTGCTCGTGCGGCAGTTGGAGTTCTTCGGCGCTGTCGCCAATACGTGGTTGAGCGATATCGTCACCTACCAGGACGGCGACGACCCGGCCGGCGCGCTGGTCTCCCTGCTGCGCGAGCGCGGCATGGGCGTGCCCGCGATCGAGCTGTCCGGCTGGTTCCTGCCGCCGCGGCTCGTCAGCGAGATCGCCCGGCGTCTTGGCGTCGCGGACCTGCCGGACGGTTCCGACATCCTGCCGCCGCTGCGCATGATCAAGAGCCAGGCCGAACGCGATGCGATCCGCGCTGCCGCACGTTATGCGGACGCCGGGATGGTTGCCGCCATCGAGGCCTGCACCCTCGGGGCCGATGAGAATGCGGTCGCCGCCGCCATGCTCGGCGCCGCGACGCGCGCAGGGTCGGAGGCCATGGCCATGGAACCGCTCGTCTCGTCGGGCCAGCGTAGCGGACTGCCGCACATGACATGGCGTCGTCGTCCCTTGAGCGACGGCGATCCCGTCTTCCTGGAGCTTGCCGGAAGCCATGCCCGCTATCACGCGGCTCTGATGCGCACGGTCTGGCTCGGCAAACCGCCGGCCGAGGCGCAGCGGATGATGGACTGCGCGCTCTTCGCGTTGGACGCGGCGATCACGCAGATCCGGCCGGGTAACCCGTGCGCTGCGCCGCATGACACTGCGCAGAGGATCATCGACGCTGCCGGCTTCACCGCCGCCTTCAGGAAGCGCATCGGCTATTCCATGGGGATCGCCTTTGCTCCCGACTGGGGCGAGGGCGGCATTCTCAGCCTGTTTTCCGGCGTATCGCGCGTTATCGAGCCCGGCATGGTCTTCCACATCCCGGCGACGCTGCGCAGCTTCGGCCACTGGACCGTCGGAGCATCGGAAACCGTCATCGTGACGGACACCGGCGCGGAGCCGCTCTCGACCCTACCCCGAACACTCACCTGTCGCTGACCCCCGTTAGCCCTGCATAAAGGAGACTTACCCGTGCGTTCACTCTTCCATCTCGCCTACCACATTACGGACCTCGATGAGGCTCGTCGCTTCTACGGTGATGTCCTTGGATGTGCCGAAGGCCGATCCACAGACACCTGGGTCGATTTCGACTTCTTCGGCCACCAGATCTCGCTCCACCTCGGCAAGCCGTTCGAGGTCACGCGGACCGGCAAGGTGGGCAACCACATGGTCATGATGCCGCATCTGGGCGTCGTCCTGCCGCTCGATGCCTGGCTGGCACTGGCCGACCGGCTGGAGAAGGCCGGAATCGCCTTCGATATTCCCCCCGTCATCCGCTTTGAAGGCGAGCCCGGCGAGCAGCGCACGATGTTCTTCTTCGATCCGAGCGGCAACCCGATCGAGGTCAAGGGCTTCAAGGACTTCGACAGCGTTTTCGCGCACTGACGCTCAAGCGATCGCTGCTTGTGCCAAAGCGATGCCGGGGAAGGTGACCTCCCCGGCATCCGCTGCGATCCGGTGTTGCCGTCAGAACAGACTTGGAGACTTCGTCAGCACCTCGTTGCCGTCTTGTCCGACGATGACGATGTCCTCGTAGAAGGCGGCGCCCACGCCGTCGAGCGACAGGAAGGCCTCGATGCCGAAGACCATGTCTTGCTCGACGATATCCTCCGGCAGCGACATGCTGGTCGAAATACGCGGCAGTTCGAAGCCGAGGCCGATGCCGTGGCCATAGAAGGGGAAATTCTTCATGATCGGCGAGATCGACCCGCCGAAGGCTGCGGTGAGCCGATCGCCTTCTGCAGCGATATCGAGCATCCTTGCGCCCGGCCTCAGCATATCGGTCAGCCGGTGGACGAGATCGCCGGCCGCCTCGATCAGGCGGCGCTGGTCGGCATTTGCGCGACCACGCACGGCGGTGCGACCGGGGTCGAGGTAATAGCCCTGAAACAACGGGCCGTGCAGCGTGCCCGTTACGACGTCGCCAATATCGGGCACGTCGTCGCTATACCCGGTCAGCGGAAATCGCTGGTCGAAGCCGAGCGTGTCGCCGTGATTGGTGCCGATCATCTGCACGCGTCCGCCGCGGCGCACGACCTCGCGCGCGCATTCGCCGGCGGCTTCCCGCTCCGACATGCCGCTGACAAGGCTTTCCATCAGGATCGTCATGCCCGCCGTCGCCGTCTCCCCGGCCGTGCGGTAGGCATCGAGTTCGCGTCCGCTCTTGATCCGGCGGACCGAGCGGACGAGGTCATCGACAGGAACCCACTCGATATTGGGCGCGGTGACTTCCAGCTGCCTGTAGTATTTCATGGGGATGAGGTTGGTGCCGACCAGCGCCACCCGGCCGGAGACGCCGCGCTCGACCAAAGCGCGCGCCACGCTTTCGAAAGGGTGATTGCTGGAGCGCACGTCCTCGATGGCGACGAGATCGCGCCGGACCTCCGGTTCGTCGATATGCAGCTGCGGGTCGCGGCCCGCCTGCAGGATGACGCCAGTGAAGGAACGGGCCGTCCAGATCAGCGAGTCCATGCCGCCGCTGATCGAGTACTGGTTGGAGAGATAAAGCACGTCGCCGCAATTGTCGGTCGTTCCGCCACCCCGGCCAAACACGACGGCGGTGTCAAAGCCCCGACACTTCATCTCGACCAAGAGACGGTCCCAGCGCGTGCGATACTCGTCGAGTGGGAAATAGCGGTTCATCCAGTCATCCTCATGCACGCTGCGTAATTTCGGTACACCGGCTGTATCCGTTCGTCAATTCTGCCGTTGACTCAGATACGGACAGACGGAGGAAATGGTTCGAATGAGCAGTGCTTGCGCATTTTTTGTTCACGCACTGCTTTGTCTTTCATCAATTTGCACATTTACCTCCCACTAAATAGTTGATTTTCCATCTTGAACTCCAGTGGTATACTGGAATAGGCTGATGGTGACAGGATGCTGCAAGCGGCGAGCCTCCTTCCGCCCCACCTCCTGTGGCGAAAAAATCGAAAGCAGCGATATCCATGAGCCAAGAACAGATGATCGTGCCGGCCAGCCATGGCGAGGCCTTCCGTGTGAAGGCGGGACAGCACGTTCTCATCGAGAATGTCTACGGCAATCAGGTCGCGGATCTCTGGGCGCTCGCAGCGGACGATGCGTTCGAGACGTCGTCGCTCGACCAAACACGCTCGGTGAACAGCAATATCTTCTTTGCCACCGGCATGACGCTCATGAGTTCACGCCGTCGCCCGATGCTGACGATGGTGGCCGACAGCGGTGACGTGCGCCACGACACGCTTCTGTGTCCCTGTAGCCGCGAGCTCTACCGGCAACTCGGCTGCGCAGACGGCCACCGCAATTGCAGCGACAATTTCCACGAGGCTCTGTCGGCGCTCGATCTTGCCCTGCCCTTTACGCCGGCCTCGCTCAACCTGTTCATGAACGTCCCCGTTGCCCCGGATGGCACGGTCGATCGCCTTCCGCCGACAACCGTTGCCGGCGATACCGTCGTGCTGCGGGCCGAGATGGATCTGGTGCTTGTCCTCTCCGCATGCCCGCAGGATGTCACGCCGATCAACGGCGCTTCCCGCACCCCGCGGGACATCGGGGTTAGCCTTCACGACACGAACCCCGCCGAGGTGACAGCATGACACCGCCATTGCTGTCGCTGCGCGAGATCCGCAAGAGCTTCGGAGAGAACGAGGTTCTCAAGGGCGTTTCCCTGACGGTGCAGGCGGGGGAGGTGGTCTCCATCATCGGGGCGAGCGGCTCGGGAAAGAGCACCTTCCTGCGGTCGATCAACGCGCTGGAGGTGCCGCAATCCGGCTTCATGGATTTCGAGGACCAGTCCTTCGACTTCCGCACCGAGTCACGCTTCTTCCCGACTGCCGCCCAGCTGCAATCGCTGCGGACCCGGGTGGGCATGGTGTTCCAGAGCTATCACCTCTGGCCGCACATGACCGTGCTGGAGAATGTCACCCACGCACCCATCCGCCTCCTCAAGATGCCGCGCAAGCAGGCGATCGAGGAAGCGGATGCGCTTCTGTCCCGCATCGGCCTTTATGAGAAACGCGGCAGCTACCCGTCGCGGCTGTCGGGCGGACAGCAACAGCGCGTCGCGATCGCGCGGGCGCTTGCCATGAAGCCGAAGCTGATGCTGTTCGACGAGGTCACGTCGGCGCTCGACCCGGAGCTCGTCCACGAAGTCCTCGTGCTCATGGCCTCCCTCGCCTCGGAGGGAATGACGATGCTGTTGGTCACCCACGAAATCGCATTTGCCCGCGACGTCTCGTCCCGCGTGCTGTTTTTCGACCAGGGCGTCATCGCCGAAGCGGGCACACCCGATATTCTCCGGCACCCCGAGAGCGACCGCCTGAAGCAGTTCCTGCACCGCATCCTCCATGACGACGTCGGCCATGGGTATTCCGCCTTGAACGCGCAGGAAGGACAGTCGTCATGACGTTCATTCTCGAAGAATTGCAGCTCTATGGCCCCGGCTTTCTGAAGGCCGCCTGGACGGTGTTCGCCCTGACGATCCTGACGATCGTCGTCAGCTGGGCCTGCGGGCTTCTGGCCGCTCTTGCGCAACGGTCGCGGTTTAGATCTGTGCGGGCTGTCGCCGGCTTTTACATCTGGTTCATCCGCGGCACGCCGACGCTTATCCAGATCTTCATCATCTATTTCGGCCTGCCGCAGTTCGGCATCCGGCTGTCGCCGTTCACGGCCGGCGTGCTCGCCCTTGGGATCAACAGCGGCGCCTATATCGCCGAAATCGTTCGCGGCGGCCTGACGGCGATCCCGTCGGGCCAGAGCGAGTCGGCGCTTGCGCTCGGCTTCAGCCGGGCCGAGACGATGCGCACGATCATCCTGCCGCAGGTCTTCCGCATCATCCTTCCGGCCGTGACCAACGAAGCGATCTCGACGTTGAAGAACACGTCGCTCCTGTCGACCATCACCGTCGTCGAACTGACGCTCTACGCCCAGACCCTTATCGCCGCGACCTTCCGCCCCTTCGAATTCTACATCGCGGTCGCGGTCATCTATCTCGTCCTGACGACGGTCCTGACGCTCCTCGCATCGTGGCTGGAGCGCCACTATGCCCGGCTGAGCTGAGGGCCCGGTAACAGGCGTTTTTCCGGCAAGGCACATTCGCCGCGCCGTCGCAGTGCAGACCGAATACATCAAAGAAAACAGGGAACTCGACATGCTTTTCAAAACGCTTTTCGCCGTCACTGCAACCGTCGCAAGCCTCGCTGTGGGCTCGCTTGCCCACGCCGCCGACCTCGAACTGCTGGAACCCGGCAAGCTGATGGTCGCCACGGAAGGCACCTATGCGCCCTTCAGCATGCGGGCACCCGACGGCACGCTCGATGGTCTGGAAATCCGGGTCATGTCGGAGGTCGCCAAGCGCCTGAACCTCGAATACACGCCGGTCCTCATCAAGTGGGACTCGCTGCTCGTCGGCCTCCAGGCCGACCAGTACGACGTCATCAGTGCCGCGATGGACATCACCGAAGCTCGCCAGAAGCAGGTGACGTTCTCCAATGGATGGCTGGAGTCCGGCGGGCGTGTCGTGGTCGCCGAACAGTCCGAGCTGAAGACCGCCGCCGACCTCGAGGGCAAGACCGTCGGCGCGCTCGTCGCCTCCAGCTGGACGAAGATCGCGGAAGAGAAGGGCGCCACCGTCAAGGGTTACAAGGCGGAGTCGGACGCGATGCAGGATCTCGTCAATGGCAATGTCGATGCGGTCATTACGGACGCGATCGCGGCTGCCTATGCCATCAAGACGGCAAAGATGCCGCTGAAAATGACCGACGATTATGTCAGTCACGTCCAGAAGGGCTTCGCGTTCAAGATGGGCAAGCCGCACCTCGTCGAGGCCGTGAACAAGGCGCTCGCTGACATGGTGTCCGATGGCACCTACGCCAAACTGACGACCGACCTCGTCGGCTTCGATCCGACCCCGAAGGATCCGATCAAGACGATCAAGTAAAACGTGTGTGGCGGACCGTCCAACGACGTCCGCCACATCATCATGCAGGCTTCTCTTCACCTGTGTAGCGGGTCGTCAGCTCTTGACCGACCCCGACGTCATGCCGGCGAGGAAATATCGTTGGGCGAAGAGGTAGAGGAGGAGGAGCGGCAGCGAGCCGAGGACGCTCATGGCCATCATCTCGTTCCACTCGAAGGCGTGTTGCCCCATGAGAAGCTGGATGCCGATCGGGACGGTGCGCAGGTCCATGGATTTCGTCAGCGTCAGCGCAAAGAGGAACTCGTTCCAGGACAGAAGAAACGTGTAGACCGCGGTGGCCACGATGCCGGGCACCGAGACCGGAACGATGACGCGCCAGAGGGCCGTCCAGCTGGTGCCGCCATCGACCAGCACCGCTTCGTCCAACTCCTTCGGCAGCGTGTTGAGATAGCCGGTCATCAGCAGGATGGCATAGGGCAGCGTGAAGACGAGGTAGGTGAGGATCAGCGCGAAATAGGTATCGAAAATGCCGAAGGCGACCACCATGCCGAAATAGGGAATGAGCAACGTGATCGGCGGCACGGTCTGCGTGCTGATGATGAAGATGTTCAGCGTGTTCTTGAATCGAAACGCATAGCGGCTGAAGCCATAGGCGGTGATGATCGCCACGAGCAGTGTCAGCAGGGTGACGACGCCGGCGACGATGTAGCTGTTGATGAAGAAGCGGATCTTCACCGGGTCGTCGAAGATCGAGGCATAGGCGACGAGCGTATAGACGTCCGGCAGCAGTTTCGGGGGTAGGGCGAAGATTTCCGTGTTGGATTTCAGCGAGCTGAAGAACATCCAGAGAATGGGGAAACCCGCAAAGACGAGGCCGATCGCCAGGCCGATATAGGTGAGAACGGTCGGAAGGATGGAGCGGCTTGAGGAGCGCTTCGATGAACGTGGGGCCATGGGATTACCTGCCCTTCTGATGCTTGATGTAGAAATACGTCACGCTCATGGAGATGACGAGGATGATGATCGCGCTCGCCGAGGCCAGCGAGAACTCGTATTGCGAGAAGGCGAGCTTGTATGTGTAGGTGCTCAGCACCTCGGTCGAATAGATCGGCCCGCCGCCGGTCGTCATCCAGACCAGTGGGAAGACCTGCATCGTCCAGATGAAATCGAGAAGCGCGATCGAGATGATGATCGGCATCAGTTGCGGGATGGTGATGTACCAGAATTTCTGCAGTTCGTTCGCGCCGTCGATACCGGCCGCCTCATAGAGTTCCTTGGAGATGCCCTGCAGACCGGCCAGCAGGCTGACCATGTAGAGCGGATAGCCGGCCCAGATGTTCGCGAATGTCAGGGCATGAAGGGCAGTCGCGGTGGATGAGAACCATTCGACTTTAAAATCCACGATGTGGAGCGCCATGAGCACGCTGTTCACGACGCCGTTCGGGTCGAGCAGCAACCGCCAGATGATGGCGATGATGACGGCGGTGAACAGCCACGGCAGGATGTAGAGCACGCGCAACAGGCTGCGAACCGCGGGATCGATGCGCTGGGTATTGAGGAGCAGCGCAAAGGCGAGGCCGATGAGGAAGTGGAAGACCACGCTCATGACCGTGAAATAGAGCGTTTGTCCGAAGGCCTGCCAGAAGATCGCATCCCGGAAGATCGTCAGGTAATTCTGAAAGCCGACGAAGGCCGCATCCTTCTTCATGATCGCTCCGTCCATCAGCGAATAGCGGAAGACCATGCTCATGGGAAACAGCATGAGCACCGAGAAGAGCAGGGTCGCCGGCGCGATGTAGAGATAGGGGACCAGCCGTTTGCGCGTCCGATAGGTCAGAAGGCCGCTGCTGCGCTTTTTCGCCGGTTGGACGGCCAGACCTTGCATCACACTGCTCATGACGATTGCTTTCCCGGTTTCCTCAAGGGCGGATGAAGTGCCCCGGCAAGCGGTTGATCGCCTGCCGGGGCTGGAAATCCTGCTCGACTAGAACTTGGTCAGCCACTGCTTCTGCGCGTTGGCCGCGGCTTCCTTTGCCGTTTCCGAACCGTCGAACATCTTCTGCACCTCGATACCCATCTGACGCATCAGCTCCTCGGCCACGGGAAGGCCGACGAACTCGTTGGCGAGATGGCCGCTCTGGAAGATCGCGAAGGCCTCTTCGAACAGCGGGTCGGACTTCGAGAAGTCGGGCTTTGCGTTTACATTGCCCGGAAACGCATTGGCGATGGAGACGAGGCGGCCGTTGACGTCGGGGCTCATCAGGTATTCGACGAGCTTCCAGGCCTCTTCCTTATGCTTGCTGCCTTCGCTGATGCCGATGCCCCAGGAGGCATAGGGCAGTCCGCGCTTGCCGGTATAGCCATCGACGGCGGGCAGGGCCGAGATGCCGAAATTGAGCTTCGGGTTGCGTTCGCGGATGAGGTTGATGTGGGCCAGCGAGTCGACCATCATGCCGACGCGGCCGTTGACGAACTCCTCGACCTTGTCCTGCTCCTTCTTGGCGAAGATGCCGGGCGAGATGACGCCCGCGTCGTGCAGGGACTTGATGTATTCGAGCGTGCCGACGACGGATTCGTTTTCGAGATCCGGCTTGCCGTCCTTCAGCATCGATCCGCCGGACGCCCAGGTCCAGGACATCACGTCGTTCTGGATGCCGCCGGGGTTCTGCAGCGACAGCGGCAGCACCCAACCATACTGGTTCTTGGCCGCATCCGTCATCTTCGCCGCCGCATCGGCAAATTCCGTGCGCGTGCCCGGGATCTTGTCGACGCCGGCAGCCTTGGCGAGGTCTAGGTTGACGAACACCGGATAGACAAACGAGGCGAGCGGGAACATGACGCTGTTGCCGTCGACCTTGACGATGTCAGCGATCTGGCCGGCATCATATTTCGCATTGGCCATCAGCGGGTCCATAGACGCGATGGCACCCTGCTTGGCAAGGCCGTTGACCCAGGCGCCATCAAGACCGACGACATCGCTGAGCGTGCCGGACGCCGCGCCGACGACGATCTGGTCGCGGGTGGTGGCATAGGGGCCGCTGACCAGCGTGACCTTGATGCCCGGATTGGCCTTCTCGAAATCGTCCATGATACCGCGGAGTGCGCCCGCAGGCATCTCCGGCTCCCACCACTGGATGAACTCGATGGTGGTATCGGCGAACGCAGCGGTCGAGCACAATGCCCAGAGTGCTGCGGTGGCAAGAAGCTTCGTAGCTTTCATGATCCCCTCCCAGGAATACGGTTTGTTCGATCCTCCCAGATCGATATGGCAGTAGGGTCCCGAACGCCGACACCTGTCAACGTCCATTTTCGGCATGAAACGCATTTCGCGTTCCGGGGTCTTCGAGATGCTAGTCAAATATCTGATATCTATGGGTTTATAGAGTGTCTCTCACGGAGCATTTTATTTGGTAGAAATGACTTGAGGATTGTTTTCTTTTTACGTTCGTAAAGAAATGAAAGCGGGCCTTGCCGGGAGCTTTATCGTCTTGATCGCGCATCCCTGTACCGCGGTTGTCAGCATTCAGGTCGGCGGCTTTTCCCGCATCCACGGCACCCAGCCAGCGCCCCCGGCTCAGAGCGCCAGATGGCTCTCCGGGTCGAAGAAATGCAGCTTGGCGACATCGATCGCCACGTCGATCCGCTCGCCGGCACGGGCGTGGCTCGTGGCTTCGAACTTGGCGACGGCGTTCGCAGCACTGCTCAGTTCCTCGACGGCATCGGGGTCGCCGGAATCGACGCGGACGGCATCGATGTTGAGATGGACGATCCACTCCGATCCAAGTTCTTCGATGGATTTGACCGTTGCCGGGATCGTCGGATGCATCGCACCGGACGCGAGCTTGCTGTCGTGCAGATCTTCTGGCCGAATACCGAACAGGACCGTCCGCCCCTCGAACGCCGTCAAGCCGGGGGATCGTGCGAAGGCTTCCGCCGACAGCGGCAGAGAGAAGGTCGGCAGGACGACGCAGCCCTTTTCGAGGCGGCCCTGGAAGAGGTTCATCGACGGCGAGCCGATGAAGCCGGCGACGAAGGCGTTGACCGGCTTGCTGTAGAGGATCTTCGGCGTATCCACCTGCTGCAGCACGCCGCCTTTGAGCACGGCGACGCGGTCGCCCATCGTCAGCGCCTCGGTCTGGTCGTGGGTCACGTAGATCGTGGTCACGGCTAGCTGGCGTTGCAGGCTGACGATTTCGGCGCGCATCTGCACGCGCAGCTTGGCGTCGAGGTTGGAGAGCGGCTCGTCCATGAGGAAGGCCGCCGGCTCCCGCACCATGGCCCGCCCCATCGCCACACGCTGGCGCTGCCCGCCGGAGAGCTCGGCCGGCTTGCTGCCGAGCACCTTGGTCAATTGCAAGGTCTTTGCGATCTCGTTGACGCGTTTTGTTCGTTCATCCTTACTTTTGCCCGCAAGCTTCATCGAGAAGGCGATGTTGTCGAACACGGTCATGTGCGGGTAGAGCGCGTAAGACTGGAACACCATGGCGATGTTGCGGTCCTTGGGCGAGAGATCGACGACGTTCTCGCCGCCGATGCTCAGCGTGCCGCTGCTGATCTCCTCCAGCCCCGCGATCATGCGAAGAGCCGTCGATTTGCCGCAGCCCGAAGGTCCGACGAGGATCAGAAACTCGCCGTCGCGGATCGTCAGGCTGAGATCCTTGATCGCATGGAATTCCGTTCCAAAGGTCTTGCAGATTTTGTCCAGCACCACATCGGCCACGGTGTTTTCCTCCCTGTTTCCTCAGCCATCGGAACCTTGCGATGGCCCTTGTGCGACAGCGCCGATAGAAGGCCTGTCCGCATCCCGTTCGTCAACGGCCTGTCGCCGCCAGGAGCCTCCAAGATTGTCGGACGCTCGTGATGTCAGTATCCCAGGCTGTTGAGAAGAAACATTTTTCTCAGCATATCCTAAGCATTTCGAATGAAAAAATATTTTTTTACGCGTGCAATTTTATTGGCGTGTTCGCTGCCTGCGCTTCAGGACATCGCCAGCGGTCGCGGCGCGCCCGCTGCCTGCATCAGCGCGGTGCAGGCGAGGTGATCGGGAAGGGCCATTCGACCACCCTTTCCGGTGACGGAGATGGCAGCGGCAGCTGCTGCAAATCGGACGCAGTCGATCGGCGGCTGCCCCCGCGCCAGTGCCAGGGCGTAGGCGCCATGAAAGCAGTCGCCCGCGCCCGTCGTATCCACAGCACGAACCGCGTAGGCCGGCACGTGCCAGTTTCCGGCGTCGCCCGCCTGCCTCACGAAGGCGCCGCGATCGCCGTCGGTGAGGACGACAGCTGCCCGGTCGTCGGTCCACAGATGTCGGAGGATGGCGGCAGGCGCGGTCTCGCCTGTCTGCGCCTCGGCATAGGCCAGCGGCAGGACGAGATGATCGGCAAGAGCGATCAGACGGTCCGTCGCCGTGCCGATCGACCATTCGATGTCGGCAACCACAGACAATCCGAGGGCGCGCGCCCGCGCGACGGTCCGCTCGGAATGCGTTGCATACCCATCCACGAGCAGAACACGAGCCTCCGACAGCGTCTCGTCGCTCAGATCGTGGCAGGTCCCGTGGGGGACATCGTCGTCATAGGCGATGAAACGATCGCCGTCCGGCCCGACGGTGATGACGGAGCGGATGGCACGGGCATCTGCCCGGCGCGGCGCGCGGGAAACGTCGACGCCCTGCCGCTCCAGTTCGCCGGCACTCGGATCCTCGTCCGGCGTGCTGCCGAGCCAGCCGATGAAGCCTGCTTGGCCGCCCAGTTTCGCAACCGCCACGAGGGCGGTCGCGACGTTGCCGCCGAAGTCTCGCGTGCGCCCCACGACCTTGCCCTTCCCGGCCTTCAGCGGCCGATCGACATAGACGATGTCGTCGATGGCGACGGCGCCGAAGCCGAGAACGTCGAGGCGGTGCGGTGCCATGGCGTCAGGCGCCTGCGGCCGTCAGGGCAGCTTCGGGCGCCATGCCGTCGTGAATGACGAACTTGAAAGCGCGGGCAGCCTTCGTCGTATCGCCGTGACCCCAGAGGTTGCGGCCGACGACGGCACCGCGGGCACCGGCGCGCAGCGCGTCGCTGGTCTGCGTCAGTGCGCCCAGGAGGGTATCGGTCTTCGGTCCGCCCGCAATGACGATCGGGACCGGGCAGGTGGCGACGGTTTCCTTGAAGCTGTCGAAGTCGCCGGTGTAGCCGACCTTGATGACATCGACGCCGGTCTCGAAGCCGATGCGGACGGCATAGGCGATTTCATCCGGTGTGAAGACGATCTTGCCGCCATTGGCGTAATCGCGGGGATAGACGTGGGCGACGACGGGCATTTCGAAGCGTGCGGCGGCGTTGACGGTGTCGGTCAGCCAGCGGATGTAGTGGCCTTCGGTATCGCCGCGCACGGGAATGGCCACGGCCAGCGCATCGGCGCCGTAGCGAACCGCATCTTCCGGCGTGGCGATGAGCTGCCGGATGCGGTCGTCCGGCGTGAAGCAGCCGGCCTGGATGACCAGCGCTGCCTTGCCGGCATAGGCCGACCAGAGGTGCCGGGCGGCACCCGGCTGGATGCTGATATAGTCAGGGCCTCCCGCCATGACCCGCTCCAGCGCGCCGGGCAGGTCCGCAAGTCCGCCTTCGCGCACATTGCCATAGCCGACGAAATGATCGACGGCGCCGCCGAAAAGGTTTCCCGATGCATGCGAGAACAGGCGCGACAGCCGTACTTTGGTTCCAAGGCCCATGATGATCTCCTCCGTTGATGTCTTTCTGCGTATGCGTTGCAGCTAACTCGAAAGAAAAGAAACATTCAATATTTCGATTTCTTTCGTTTGCAATTTAGTTTACCGATGACTGATTATTTCTTCCGCGATATTGCACTGCACATGCTCGTTTTCGTATCATGTCGCGAATGCTAGTTTCGTTTTTCGAAAGTCACCATCGTTCCTCCTCATCGGATCCGTCATGCTTGCAGAACAAAGACGACATCAGATCATGCTCGAGCTCCAGCGCGTGGGTCAGGCTAAGACCCGCGAACTTGCGGAGCGCTTCGGGGTATCCGAAGTCACCATTCGCTCGGACCTCGAACATCTCGATGCGAAGAAGCAGCTCATCAAGACCCATGGCGGCGCGATCGCTTTGCCGGTGGACTCGCCGGCGGCTGCCTTCGAGGAGCGGATGAACCGCAATTTCGAAGCCAAGCGGCGCATTGCGCAGATGGCGGCGCGGCTGATCCTCGACAACCAGTCCATCGTGTTCGACAGCGGCTCGACGCTGCTGCAACTGGCGATGCAGATGCCGCCCGTCCACAATGTCGTCGTCGCCACCACCGCCATGAACATTGCCCAGCACCTGATGTATCGCCCGGGACTGGACGTTCACATGATCGGCGGACGGGTGTTTCCCAATACGGTCAGCACCATTGTCTCCGATGCGGACAAGGCCGTGGGTGGGCTGGTGGCGCACCAGGCATTCGTCAGCGCGCATGCCATCGATCACGCATTCGACGTGGTCGATGTGTCCGAGGATATCGCCCGCACGAAACGCAACCTCGTGCGCATGGCGCGGCGCGTCATCCTGGTCGCGGACTCCACGAAGTGGGACATCGGCGCGTCGTCCAAGGCCTTCCCGCTGTCGCGGGTCGACATGATCATCACCGATACCGGCATGCCCTATTCCATTCGGAGCCGCCTCGACAAGCTGGACGTCGAGGTCCGCTACGTCTGATCGCCGCCGCGCGTCACGACGCCCTGCGCCGGAAGGACCAGCCCCGCCGCACCCACCAGTCCGGCATTCGTTCCGAGCTCGGCCCGCACGATGACGACGTCGCGATAGGCCGACATGGCCCGCGTCGCGACGACGCTGCGGATGCCACCGATCAGGAGATCGAAGGCATTCGAAAGTCCGCCGCCAATGACGACGATATCCGGCGAGAAGATGTGCAGAAGGTTGGTCAGTCCGATGCCGAGCCATTCCGCCTCCTGCGCGATCAAAGCGAGGGCGACAGGATCGCCGACCCTTGCCGCCTCCACCACCGCGCGCGCGCCCGGGCGTCCGATGTCGCTCTGTGCTGCGGCGATCTTCTCTCCGCCGGGCCGGAGAGCGGCCTCCGCACCGCGGTGGCCGAGGGCCGTTCCTGATGCCAGCGCCTCGAAACAACCCACATTGCCGCAAAGGCAGGTCGGGCCGGAACCGGAGAGCGTCATGTGGCCGATCTCGACGGCAAGGCCGCGGCTGCCGTGGAATATGCGTCCATGGGAGACGACGCCGCCTCCGATGCCGGTGGAGACGGTGACGAACAGCACGGTTTCGAAGCCGCGGCCGGCACCGTAGTGCCACTCGCCAAGCGCCGCCACATTCGCGTCGTTGTCCAGGAAGACTGGAAGGCCCAGCCGCGCGGACAAGCGCTCAACCACGGGAATATCGTGCCAGCCGGCAAGTGTCGGCGGCGCGATCATGATGCCTGCCACCGGATCCAGCGGGCCGGGTGCACCGAGCCCGACGCCCGCGATCTCGTCGTCCGCCTGCGCCGTGAGCTTTTCGGCAAGCGACGCCATCTGGTCGAGCACCGCATCGACGCCGTCGCGGGCACGGGTCGGCACCGTCAGGGACTGCCGCACTTCGCCCGCGCGGCTGACGATGGCCGCACGCAGATCCGTGCCGCCGAGATCGAAGGCGAGTGCGACGGCGGTCATGCCGCCCTGCCGCCGAGCCCGTGCAGCCAGTCGATCCGGGCGGCGAGATCGGACGCGCCGAAGGCCAGCGAACCCAGCACGACCGTTTCCGCGCCCGCCGCGCGCAGATCCGGCACCGTCGTCTCCCGAATGCCGCCGTCGGCCGCAAGAATGATATCGGGGCGCCCCGCCGCCTCGATGAGGCGTCGCGCTTCGCCAAGCCGGCTGCAGGCCTCGGGCGCAAGCGATTGTCCCTTGACGCCGATCCGCGTGCCGAGCAGCGTGACCATGCCCACATGCGGCAGGAACGGCAGGATCGCCTCGACCGGGGTCTCGAGCCGCAGGACCACGCCGCCGACGACACCGGCCGCGCGCGCCGTCGCCAGTGCCCGAAGGCCCGCTTCGCCGTTTTCGGCGTGGACGCTGAGAAGGCTGGCGCCGGCTTCGATGAACTGCGCTGCCTGCGCCTCCACGCTGTCGGCTTCCACCATCAGGTGTACGTGGATCGGAACCTTCGTGTGCTGTGCGATCTGGGCCACGAGATCGGGGAAAAACAGGTATCCCGGCGCAAACCGCCCGTCCGCGACGTCGATATGGTGGAGGTCTGCCACCGCCTCGATACGGTTCAGGTCGCGCTGCAGGTTAACCAGATCGGCCGACCAGAGCGAGAATTCGGCCAGCAGCCGGTCGCGGGGCAGGGACGAGATGGCGTAGGCGTGATTGTCGATCATGGCGTTCTCCGAGCGTGCAGGGCGAGAAAGTCCGCAATCGCGGCTTTGACCTCATGGTGGTGGCGATCACGGTCCAGCGCCTTCGGCACGACGCTGACGAGCCGGGCGCCGGGAATCGTGGCCGCGAGCGTTTCAGCGCAGGCCTGCGGGTGGATCGCATCGTGGTCGTTGGCGATGATCAGCGTGGGAAGCCGCACGGCCTCGACCTCGTGCCGTGTGACACCGGGGGAACCCGCGGCGATATCGGCCAGGACCTCGGCGAAGAGGGCGGCCTGCGGCCTGTCGGCATAGCCGAGCAGCGAGGCGAGATTGTCGGGCGCCTCGCCTGCAAGGCGCTGTCCGGTTTCGCCTGTGGAAAATTCGGCGCGGGCAGCTTCGGGCGGGAGACGCTGCAGCAGGGCCGCCATCTCGGCGATCGGGGCCATATTGTCGGGCGCGCTCGCGAAACTCCAGGCAGGTCGGACGAGGATGAGACCCGTCACGCGCGCGGGATGGCGGCAGGCGAGATGGAGCGATATTGCGGCACCCATCGAAATGCCGGCCGCGACGAACGTGCGATGATCGGCCATCGCGTCGAGCGCGTCCTGCGCGAAGAGCGGGATGCCGAACGGCCGGTCGGGGCCGAGCGGCGTATCCTTGTGGCCGCGGCAGTTGACGGTCACCCGAAGCGCATCCGCCGTCTCCGGCCAATTAGCCGCAGCCTGCGCGTCGTCACCGCCCAATCCGTGCTGGAAAAGAACCGCTTGCGTCATGCGGGCACCGCAAGCAGAGGCGCGAGGAACCGCGCCACATGGGGTGCTTCTTCCGGCTCCAGGCCGTGGGTCACGACGGCGTCGTGGAAGCCGGAGGCGCGCAGGCGTGCGATGAAATCGCCGAAATCCACAACGCCGCGCCCGGGTACTGCAAACCGGCCATCGGCATGGCGGTCCTTGGCATGCGCCATGGCCGTGAAACCGGCTGCGATATCCACGGCGCGTGCGACGATCTCGCGGGCCTCGTTTGCATCGGCCTTCTCGAACAGGTTTGCGGGATCAAGCACGATCCTCAGCCGGTTCGAACCCATCTCCGCGATCAGCCGGCAAGCCTCTTCGGCAGATCTGACGACATTGGCCTGTTCCGGCTCGATGCCGAGCACGATCCCCGACGCGTCCGCACGGTCGAGGGCCGCAGCCATCTCCTCTGTCATGTCGGCCCAGGCCTCCGGCGTGGCATTGTCGGTGTGGTGCGCCCACTGGTCGCTCGGATGGCGGGAGCCGGTGCAGAGCGTGACGAGCGGGATGCGGAGCGTGCCCGCGATATCGATGACGCGGCCGAGGGCCTGCCGTCCGCGCGCGCGAACTTCGGGATCGGGGTGGGCCATGTTGTAGGTACCGGACAGGGCAGCGATGCCGACGCGGGAGGCCAAGCGTGCCGCATCGATCCGCGCCAACAGCGCGGCCATGTCCTCGATCTCATCCGGCAGGGACGGCAGCCCGGCGCAGGCGAGGTTGAACTGCACGGTCTCGTAGC
This sequence comes from Ferranicluibacter rubi, assembly GCF_011603255.1. Classification (GTDB taxonomy): domain Bacteria; phylum Pseudomonadota; class Alphaproteobacteria; order Rhizobiales; family Rhizobiaceae; genus Ferranicluibacter; species Ferranicluibacter rubi. The sequence goes on from NZ_JAANCM010000006.1 coordinate 215,642, forward strand.
CAGCCGTCTGCGCCGCCTGCAGCACGGCGGCGGGATCGGTGCCGGCAAAGGTCTTTGCAAAGATGCCGAGCTGCATCAGACCGCTCCCGTGACGGAGGCGAGTTCGACGCGCTCGCCGCTCTCCACCGAGCGGGCGATGGCCACCATGGCGCGGATGGAGGCGAGGCCGTCATGGACATCGGCGCCGCGCATCGGCGCACCGTCGAGGACCGTATCGGCAAGTCCTTCAAGCTGCCGGCGGAAGAAGTGGCCGTCGGCCCCGAGCGGGCGCCGCGACGTCGCATCCTTCTCGTGGAAGATATCCACTTCGGAGGACCGGAAGTACCAGGGATTGAAGGTTTTCGCGACGACCGAGCCGTTCTCGCCATAGAGCTGGAAGCCCTCGTGCCAGTCCATACGCACCGCCACCGTCAGGTCGAGATGGCCGAGCGCGCCATTGGCGAATTCGGTTTCGACGAACCAGCAATAGGCGCCGAAGCGCGTCGCGAGACGCGCGCGGACGGCGACGATATCGCCGCAGAAGAAACGGGCGGTATCGACCAGATGCGACCCGTGCGCCAGCATGAAATATTGCCGGAGATCGGCCTTGGGATTGCCACCCGGCCGGCGCGCCAGCTTGCTGGAAACCGGCAGCGGCTGAATGGCGTCCGTATTGGTGTAGCGATGCGTGCTGTCGCAGTACCAGGCCTTCAGCGCTAGGATCTCGCCCATGTCGTCGCGCACGAAATCCCGTGCCGCCTCCAGCGCTGGATCGAACCGCTTCATATGGCCGACCTGCAGGATCTTGCCCGAGGCATCGACGGCACGGGCGAGCGCCTCGCCCTCTTCGATGGATACGCCGATCGGCTTTTCGCACAGCACATGCTTGCCGGCCTGGAGCGCCTTGATCGACATCGGCACATGATAGGCATCCGACGTCGCGACGATCACGGCTTCCAGATCGGGGTCGGCCAGCATCGCGTCGTAATCGGCAAACGTGCGCTGCGGCTCGTAGGTGGCCGCCATGTGTGCCAGAAGGTCGGGCGCCGCATCGCAGATGGCGTAGAGATCGGCATTCTCAGCCTTCACGCAGGATTCCAGATGCGCGAACTGCGCGATGGGTCCGCATCCGAGCACGCCGACCCGGAGCCGTCTCTCCCGTTTGCGGATCACGATTGCGCTCCCTTGCGGGTATCGGCAAAGCCCATGCGCGACAGCGTCTCGCGGTTGACGCGCACGGCGCTTGCCGGGTCTTTGCCGGCCTCTTCGCTTTCCTCCTCGACGACGATCCAGCCGTTGAAATGCGGCGCCTGACTGGCGATGTCGATGACGTCGGCAATGTCGCAGACCCCGGCGCCGAGCATCGCCCAGTCGCCGGCAGCATCCACGTCCTTCAGGTGGACGTAGCGGATGCGATCTTGGAATGCGGTGAGCGTCTCGGCCATGACCTGGCCGCCACGCAGAATATGCCCGGTATCGGGCACCCAGCCGACCTGCGGGTCGAGGCGCGAGAAGATCTCGTCGTAATCACTGCGGGTGTAGAGCAGCGTCCGGTGATGGGAGGAGGGGTGGACGGCGACCGTGACGCCGGCCGCGCGCCCGATATCGCTCGCCTTGTTGTAGATCTCGGATGCAACACCGAACCCGTCTTCCCGCGGCGCATCCGACACCGAGGTGGCCGAGCCGAGGGACACCAGCGCACCGGGAAAGCGGGCCACGAAATCCACCCAGCGCTTGACGGCATCCAGATCGTCTTCGATCCGGTCGGGCATGGTGAAGCCGCTGTCGGAGCCGAAGGCGAAGGACACGAGCGTCAGGCCGGCATCGTCCAGCGCGCGCCGGAAGTCGGCGGGGCGCTCCGCATAATCGCCGATCATGGTGTTGGTGATCTCGATGCCGGTGTAACCGCCTTCGGCGATCGCCGCGATCAGATCGTCAGGCCCACCTTTCCAGCCGGCTCCGAGCATCTCCCACGTGTAGGTCTGGCAGCCGAACGCCCGTTCCGTTTTCGTCATCTGTCGGTTCCTGTCATGGTTTTCGGGCCCATCGTTTTCGGGTCCGTCGTGCGAGCGCCTCTGCCTGTTTTTCCCGGCAGAGACCGCGCCGGTCTCTTCAGGCGAGAAGGCGGGCCCGGCAGAATTGCAGGCGATGGGGCACACGGCAGCGGCAGGCCTCGAAAGCCTGGACTTGGCCGGAATTCGTCGCGATTTTGATGGATGTCACCGTTGCCTCCCAGCCTGGTTGGTTGTACGTAAGATAAATTATTATCGCACGTCAACATATTTTGTCTGCGTGTTTTTGACCACGCGGCGCAACGATCAGGTTCAGGACATGACGGACACTCTTCGCCAACCACTTAGGATCGGCATCGTGGGATGCGGCAACATCTCGATGGCTTACCTGCGCAACACGCCGCTGTTCCGCGGCGTTGACATCGTCGCCTGCGCCGACGTCAACCCGCAGGCAGCGGAGCAGCGCGCCGCGCAGTTCGGCTTGCGGGCCAGCAGCGTCGATGCCCTGATGGCGGCAGCCGATGTGGACCTCGTGCTCAACCTCACCATTCCCGCGGCACATTTCGACATCTCGATGCAGGCACTGGAAGCGCAGAAACATGTCTTCACGGAAAAGCCGCTGGCAGTGACGGCGGAACTCGGCCGTCGGCTGGTGAGCGAAGCTGCTACGCGCGGGCTTCTGATCGGCTCGGCGCCGGATACGTTTCTCGGTGCGGCCGGACGGTATGCGCGGCGACTGATGGAATCCGGCGCGATCGGCAAACCGGTGACCGGCACCGCCTTCATGATGGCGCGCGGCATGGAGCATTGGCATCCTGATCCCGGTTTCTACTACCAGCCGGGTGCCGGCCCCGTGATGGACATGGGCCCTTACTACCTGACGATGCTGGTCAACCTCATGGGTCCCGTCAGGCGGGTACAGGCCGTGGCCACCAGCGGCCAGAAGGACCGGCTGATCACCGCAGACGGCCCGAAGAGGGGAACGCGCTTTTCCGTGGGAACACCGACGAGCGTCCTGTCGCTGCTCGAATTCGAGAGTGGCGCCACGATCACGTTCGGCGCGTCCTGGGATGTTTTCCGCCACTCCAACCATCCGATCGAACTGCATGGCACCGAAGGCTCGCTGCGCCTGCCGGACCCGGACACGTTCGGCGGCACGGTGGCGCTCTCCGAGCGGGGTGACGACTGGAAGACGACGGATACGGCGACGCTTCCCTATGGCGCCGTCAACTGGCCGGTCGATGCGCCGGACAGGGCGAACTACCGCATGCTGGGCCTTGCCGATCTCGCTCGGGCGATCGAGGAAAAGCGTTCGCCGCGCGCCTCCGGTGACCTTGCGCTGCATGTGCTGGAGATCATGGAAGGTATTCTGCAGGCGGGCGAAACCGGGGTCGCGCAGGCCATCGAAGGCGGGGTGGACCAGCCGTCCGAACTGCGGGAAGACGAAGCCCGGAGCCTGCTCGCATGACCGGGCTCGATCTCTCCGCCAAGCGCGTCCTTGATATGGCGGCCAGCGACAATGCGCCACCCATCGAGACCCTGTCGCCAGAGGAGGCCCGCAGCGGCTTTCTCGAAGGGTTCGCCCCGATGCAGAAGCCGCTCGAAGACGTCGCGGCGACGGAGGAGCGCTTTCTTGGGCCATTGCGTCTCCGGATCTGGCGCGGGCAGGGCGCACCCGTCGAAGGCGCGCCGGCCCTTCTCTATCTTCATGGTGGCGGATGGGTCATCGGGGCGCCGGAGAGCCATGAGGACATCTGCCGCATCCTTGCCAATCTGGCAGGTGCCGTCGTTATCTCGCCCGATTACCGGCTCGCACCCGATGATCCGTTTCCCGCCGCGATCGACGACTGCGCCGCGGTTCTCTCCGACATGGCGGCACACGGCGAGCGCTACGGTATCGATGCCGCCCGCATCGCGGTCGGCGGCGACAGTGCCGGCGGGAACCTCGCGGCCGTTCTGGCGCTGATGGCGCGCGACGGCACTGCGCCGCGACTAACGGCGCAGATCCTGATCTATCCCGTGACGGATCAGAGCCAAGGCTCCGACAGCTATCGCCGCTACGCGCAGGATTTCGGGCTGACCGCCGCCGGCATGGCCTGGTTTCGCGCGCACTATCTGCCGGAAGATGCCGACAGGACGGACTGGCGCCTGTCTCCGCTGCTGGCTTCATCGCTGCACGGCGTTGCCCCGGCGTTCGTCGCTCTTGCCGGTCATGACGTGCTCTACGACGAGGGTGCGGCCTATGCCGAGCGCTTGCAGAGGGAGGCGACGGTGATCGTCAAGACCTGGCCGGGTCAGATCCACGGCTTCGTCTCCATGGGCGGCATCATTCCGCAAGCGCGGGAGGCGCTGGAGGCCGCCGCCGCGGCCTGGGCTGCGTTCGATGCAGAAAGCCGCCAGGCACGACGATAAAATTCAAGCGGACTCCCGCATGACCAGCGTTGCCTCGAGGATGACCTTGTCGTCCTGCATCGGGCGCCCCTCGTCGAGATCGTCGATCCGGCGCAGAAGGATCTCGACGCTCGTTGAGGCGATGGCGGCTGCGTTCTGCGCCATGGTCGTCAGAGGCGGGCAGGTATAGCGGCTGAGCGGATGGTCGTCATGGCCGGCGATCCGCACGTCGCAGCCCTCTCCCCGCCCGATCTTCAGCCCGGCCGCAAAGGCCGCGGCCATGGCCCCGAAGGCGAAGCGATCGTTGGCGCAGAAGAGCGTACGGCCGGGAAGGCCGTCCCGCTTCAGGATCGTCTGCATCTGCTCGAAGCCCAGCCGTTCGAATTCCCAGGACGCCGGCGTCTCGCAGTCGATCACGAGCGGCTCGTGCCCTTCCTTCAGCATCGTCGCCCGATAGCTCTCCTGCCGCTCGCCGGAGTTTTCGTTGACCTGCGGGATTTCCAGAAAGACCGGAGGCTCGCCCGAGCGACAGAGATACTGCACCATGGCCGCAACACTCTGGGCATTGTCGTTGCCGACATAGGGCAGGTCGAAGCTTGCCGGACTGTCGAAACAGACGACGGGGATCGTGTCCGTCAGTCTCTGGAGCGTCGATGCCCGGGACCCGGCACCCAGCGGCGCGACGATGGCGCCGGCGACCTTCAGTGCCAGGAGCGTCCGGATCGCTTCCTCTTCCAGATCGGGCCGCGTGTGGCACGAAATCTGGATGGGCCAGAATCCGCGGGCGCGGAGTTCCAGTTCAATGAGTGTGACGACCTGCACGTAGAAAGGATCGGAGATGGTGGGAACGAGCACGCCGATGTTGCGCGTGCGCTTGCGGTTGAGGTGCCGGGCAAAGAGATTGGGCTCGAAGTTCGACTTCTTCAACGCCGCCTCGATGCGTTTGCGCGTAACCTCCTTGACGTTCGACGGATCGTGGAAATACTTCGACAGCGTCGGGCGCGAGACGCCGCAAGCACCGGCAAATTCGTCCATCGACTTGTAGCTTTTCTTTGCCACGGATGCTTCCTGCTCGTCGTCACTCCGGCGGGTCTTTCCACCATCTCCAAATTCACAACGGACAAAAATTTTACAAGCGAAAAGAAAAATATTCCGCAGGGAAAACGTTAGGAGACGGACGCGTTCGTTGATGATCCGGTCGCGATGAGCGGCGGCACGCTCCAGCGTATCGCGATCGCCGGAGCCCTGCCGATCGTCCGGCAATGCTGATCGCCGCCGAATCCCGACGCCTATCGACGATGACCGATATCGAGATCCGGCAGCTTTCTTATTCTGGCGCGAATTGTCCGCTTGTCGTCCGGAAGTGGCCTTTGTTCTTGAGATACAAGGCGTAGAATACCGCTGGATCAACACCTTGGGGAAACGACAATGTCCGAAACTGCACTGATCGTCATCGACGCTCAAGAATCCTTCCGGCATCGCGACTATTGGGACGACGGGATGGTGCCAGCCTATATCGAGCGGCAGCAGGCACTGATCGACGGGGCGAAGGCTGCGGGAATTCTCGTTGTTCAGGTCTTTCATGTCGAAGACAGCGGCGTCTTTTCCGAGGCTTCCGGATTTGTAACGGCTCTGGCGCCTCTTCGCATCGCGCCGGATGCTGTTTTCAGGAAGCGCCGTCACAGTGCGCTGGTGGGAACTGGGCTTGATGTCTGGCTGACCAGCAACGGCATTCAGCGGGTCATTATTTCCGGTATCCGCACGGAACAGTGCTGCGAAACGACGACGCGACACGCGTCCGATCTGGGTTATGCCGTCGATTATGTCGGCGAGGCCACGCTCACGTTCCCGATGACCGATGCCAGCGGCCGCAGGTGGAGCGGCGCAGACATTCGCGCCCGAACCGAACTGGTTCTCGCCGATCGTTTCGCGCGGATCGCAACGGTCGAAGATGCGCTTGCCGGTCGAGTGGCGGATCGTGCGGCGTGAGGGACGACGCCCATCCTCCGGTGGAAATTCCGGTTTTCGTCGTCGTGCCGCCCCGTGTTCTGCTGCTGGACATCGCGGGGCCGATGGAGGTGCTGCGCAAAGCCAATCTTGAACAGGATGCCGTTCGTTTCACCATTGCCTATGTCGGTCCCTCGCCAACAACAGGAAGTTCCATCGGACTGGATATTGCGGGCATCGGCCTGCTGCCCGGGGACCTGCCGGATCAGGCCCTGGTCGTCATGCCCGGCAGCGCTGAAATACCGTTGGGAGGTGTCCGGCCGGATCACGAGGCGGACGCGCCGTTGGAAGATGCCATCATCGCCTGGCTGAAGCAGGTGATCCGGCCCGGCATCCGGCTGGTGTCGATCTGTTCGGGGGCGCTGACGGCTGCCCGTGCCGGACTGCTCGATGGACACGACTGCACCACGCATCATGCCTGCACGGCCGATCTCGTCCGGCTCGCGCCCGCGGCCCGCGTTCTGGAAAACCGGCTCTATGTCGAGGATGGCGAGCGTTTGACCAGTGCCGGGATCACCACCGGCGTGGATTTGATGCTCCATGTGGTGGCGCGGATGGCCGGTCATGCGGTGGCGCTGGCGGTGGCGCGCTACCTCGTCGTCTATCTTCGTCGCGGCGGCAGCGATCCCCAACTCTCCCCCTGGCTCGAAGGGCGCAACCACATTCATCCAAGCATTCACCGGGCCCAGGATGCGGTCGCCGCCGATCCCGCCGCCGATTGGTCGGTCGAACGACTGGCCAATGTTGCGGCGGCAAGTCCGCGCAATCTTTCGCGCCTGTTCAACGAGCACACGGGAATGACCGTCATCGATTACGTCAACCGGATGCGGATCGCCTTGGCGCGCGAACTGCTGGCCGGCTCGCAGCTCGACATGGAGACCGTCGCGGAGCGAAGCGGCTTTGCCTCCACACGGCAGTTGCGCCGCGCCTGGGGCCGGTTTCACGATGTTCCCCCTAGCCGTATGCGGGCGTCAGTGGCCGTTTTGCAGCATGGGTGACCATGACCGTCGTGTTCGTGGTTCGAACATTGGATGCCACGCTATCGACGGGATGCCGGCGTTTTCTGAGTCGGTGCGGAGCGCTTGATGACGTGGATGCCTCAATGATGCGAATCTCGCCCATGGGAGACACGAAAAGCGCGCGCCAAATCCGGCGTCTTAACGTCGCAGGTTAGATCAGGAGCCGTCTTGCCATCCTTGCGTCTGCGGCAATATGTCGATAAAAAGCGATTATATCGACATATTTCTCCGACATGTCGTCGCTATCGACATATACGCATGACATGTTGACGAACCTGCAGAACGCGAACATGTCCTTTGATCCCAAACGGCCCCATAACGACCTTTCTCCTCTTCCCCCGGGCGTCGACATTGAATCGAAACCAATCCTGCGGGCTTGTATCGGCGCGCGGGCTGCCATTGCAGAACTGAAAGTTGCCGGCCAATTGATCCCGAACCAGGCCGTCCTCATCAATTCCATCCCGCTCCTTGAGGCCCAAGCCAGTTCCGAGATAGAAAACATTGTGACGACGACGGATCGCTTGTTTCGCTTCGCCAATGAAGAAGGAAACCAGGCCGACCCGGCCACCAAAGAGGCTCTGCGGTATCGTACAGCTCTGAACCGGGGTTTCCATACGCTGGCGGAGCGTCCCCTTTCCACCGCGACGGCCATCGAGGTCTGCCGGACAATCAAGGGCATCGATCTCGACATCCGGGCAACACCCGGTACGGCCCTGATGAATGAGGCGACTGGCGCCGTTATTTATACGCCGCCCGAAGGTCAGGATCTTCTGCGCGAAAAGCTGACCAATTGGGAGCGTTTCATCCACGAGGCCAAGGATGTCGACCCCCTGATCCGTCTTGCCGTCATGCACTACCAGTTTGAGGCCATTCATCCCTTTATCGACGGCAATGGACGTACTGGGCGTGTTCTCAACCTGTTGTACCTTGTCGATCAGGGACTCCTGGAAATTCCGGTTCTCTATCTCAGTCGTCACATCATCCAGAACAAGCGAGCCTACTATGACCTTCTGCTTGCAGTAACGGCTGAAGCGGCCTGGGAGGCATGGATACTTTTTATGCTCGAAGCCGTCCGCGCGACCGCTGAATGGTCAACCTCAAAGATTCGCGCCATCCGTGAGCTTCTCGATCAGACCGCAGAGCGTCTGCGGCGGGAAGCTCCCCGGATTTACACGCGCGAACTCGCCGAGGTCATTTTTGTTAATCCATATTGCCGCATCGGTGATCTTGTCTCAGCCGGTATCGCGCAGCGACAAGCAGCTTCTACGTATCTAAAGACCCTCGTCGGTCTGGGCCTGCTTCAAGAGGTGAAATCCGGTCGTGAAAATCTTTACATCAATCCCGCACTGTTGACCCTGCTGTCAGACAAAAGTTGAACTGATGCGGTACGATTGCATGGCCTGAGGGATTGAACGCGATCCCCGTAGACGCTTCGATCAAGCCGCCGTTCCAAGAAAATGTAGCGCATTCGCAAGGAGCCCCCCGATGGACCGCGTCATCCACGGCGAGGTCAAGGACAAGGGGCTCAGCGCCTTACATCTACGGAATGACCATATTTCCAGAGCGACCGGCCTAAGGCAGTGACAAGGACCGACACATCTCCTGTCAAATTCTTGTTAAAGGGCCTTTGCAGGACGGATCGAGGATCCCGTCCAATACAGCTGGTCAGACGACGGAGTCCTCAGCGCTATCATCAAAGTGGCCGATATCTTGTGCTGGCTTTGGGAGCCAACAGCTTTCGGAACTGCTAGCAGGCCTTCGAAAGAGAACCTTAGTTAGACCCGCAGCAAGCCTTTGAGCACGACGACCCCTGTTCCGGACAGTTCAGGTTCGGGCCTCAGCCGGACACGCAGAATGCTGCGGCGGCCCATTCGGGTGCCTTGTTCGATGGCCAGTTCATCGTTTTTGATAAATTGGGTCGCTGCGAGATAGGCTGCCAGAGGCCCGGCCGCTGTTCCGGTTGCCGCATCTTCCCACAGGCCGACGGTCGGGTTGAAGAAGCGGGCATAGGCCGTCTCGGGATTGTCGGGATCGAACGCATAGATGTAGCATCCCTCGGCGGGCGTGCCGTTCAGAACGGCCAGCAATGCGCCGGCGTCCGGTCGCGCTTTATCGACCGTTGCGGCGTTGCGGACACGCACCAGCAGATGTGCCGCCCCGGTATCGGCAGGGCGGGGCGGGGGCTCCGGGAGGATATCGCCGTGTTCGAGGCCAAGAGCCACGGCCAACGGCGCGACATCGTCCAGCGGTTCCGACAGACGCAACGGACCCTGGCGCATCCGCCCGTGGACGCGGGCGTCGATCGACACGAGTTCGATCGGCAGGACATCCGGGCCAATCTCCTGGTGAAAGGTCCGCGCACGTGTCAACGATCCGAGATCGCCGTGCTCACCGAGCCACAGCCATGCGCCGAGCGCATTGTGGCCGGCGCCAAACACTTCCGCGCCGCTTGCGGTGAAGGATCGCAATTCCCAGTCGGCGCGCGTGCTCCGCAGGATGAACGTCGTCTCGGCCTGATGGAATTCGCCGGCGATCCGCCGCATCGTCTCGTCGCTCAGGTCATCGGCTCCTTGAACCACGGCGAGCGGATTGCCCGTCAAGGGCACATCCGCAAAGACATCGATGATGCCAGCGATCAAATCGACCATTTTCTGCCTTTCCTGAATGCGATCGCCTCTTGAGGTGGGGTGACGCTTGGCATCCCTGCGATAGAGAAGATCGAACGGTCTATTCCGCGGCTTGCAGTCCTCGATCAAGCCTTGCCGTCGATTGTCTCGCCTTGCGAAGGCCGAGATTCTCGCGCAGCGTGGCGCCTTCGTACTCGGTGCGAAACAGTCCGCGCCTGCGCAGTTCCGGCACGACGAATGCGATGAAGTCATCGAGTCCGCCAGGCAGCGTCGGCGGCATGATGTTGAAACCGTCCGCACCGCCATTGACGAAGCGATCCTCGAGCTGATCGGCAATATCGGCAGCCGTGCCGACCACCTGCCAGTGGCCGCGCGCGCCGGCGATACGCTTGGCAAGCTGGTTGATCGTCAGATTGTCGCGTCGGGCGATCTCGAACAGCAGATGCTGGCGGCTTTTCCCGCCATTGGTTTCCGGCAGTTCGGGCACCGGGCCATCGAGCGGATAGGCCGAGAGGTCGAAACCGCCGATCATGTCGGAGAGCAGGCGGATGCCCACGGCCGGATGGATCAGGTCCTGCAGTTCCTCGAATTTTTCCTGCGCCTCCGCGAGGCTGCGGCCGATCACGGGAAAGATGCCGGGCATGACCTTTAGTTCGTCCGGTTCCCGCCCATATTTGGCCATGCGGCCCTTGAGATCGGAATAGAAGGCCTGGGCCTCGGTCAGCGTGTTTTGCGCGGTGAACACAACCTCCGCCGTGCGCGCCGCGAGCTCCTTGCCCGGCTCCGAGGAGCCGGCCTGCACGATGACCGGCTGTCCCTGCGGCGACCGGCGGACATTGAGCGGACCCGCAACGGAAAAATGAGCGCCGGCGTGGTTTGCAGCGTGGAGCTTGTCGGGATCGTAGAAGAGCCCGCTGTCCTTGTCGTGCAGGAAGGCATCGTCCTCGAAGCTGTTCCAGAGCGTGACGACGAGGTCGATGAATTCCTCTGCGCGATCGTAGCGTTTCTCGTGCAGCAGGTGCGGCTGGGTGCCGTAATTGCGCGCCTCGACCTCCAGATTGGAGGTTACGAGGTTCCAGGCCGCACGCCCCTCGCTCAGCACGTCCAGCGAGGCGAATTTTCGCGCGAGCGTGTAGGGTTCGTTGAAAGTGGTCGAAACGGTCGCCGTCAGACCGATGCGCTCGGTCAGGGCGGCAAGACCGGCAAGCAGGGTGATTGGCTCGAAGAATGCCGAACGCGCCGAGCGCGCGCCGGTCTCCGGATCGAGATCCTTGACCGCCAGATTGTCGTCCAGGAACAGGAGGTCGAATTTCGCCGCCTCGGCCTTGCGGGCGATGTCCGCATAGGTGCGGAAATTCGAGCCGAGATCGGCGGTGGCGCCCTTGTGCCGCCATGCTGCGACATGGTGGCCGGGCGACATCAAAAAGGCTCCGAGTTTCAACTGGGGACGGTGTGTCATGCGTCTTGCCTCTCCTGCTGGCCGCGTTTTTCAAACGTTTCGGGCGCGCCTGCCGACCGCGTTCCCGCGCCGGTGCCGGCATCGACGCCAAGAAGCCGAAGAACCTCGTCGCGCAGCGCGATGAACTCCCGGCTGGAACGGTCCTGCCGGGCCGCTTCCGAAATGGCGAGCACGGTGGCGATCCGGCCGGGATGGGGCTGCATCACAACGATCCGGTGGCCGAGGTGGACGGCTTCGTCGACATCATGGGTCACGAGCAGGGCCGTGGTCTTTTCGTGCTCGACGATCCGCTTCAGTTCGTCCTGCAGCCTGAGGCGCGTGAGTGCATCGAGCGCCCCGAGCGGTTCGTCGAGAAGCAGAAAGCGCGGGCGGTTGACGAGCGCGCGGGCGATGGCGACGCGCTGGGCCATGCCGCCCGACAGCTGGGCGGGATAGGCGTGGGCGAACGATGTCAGCCCCACGAGCTCAAGATGCTCGCGCACCGTCTCCCGCTTCTGCGCTCGCGACAGTGGACTGCGCCTGAGCGCGGCCGCGACATTCGCCTCGACGTTGAGCCAGGGTAGAAGCCTGTGATCCTGAAAGACGATAGACCGGTCGAGACCCGGCCGTTGAACCCGTGCGCCATCGACGAGAACATCGCCCTGATAGTCGAGATCGAGACCGAGGATCAGGCGCAGCAGGGTGGATTTGCCGCAGCCGGACGCACCGACGATCGTGACGAACTCGCCGGACCGGATGGACAGGTCGATGTCTTCCAGCACTTTCAGTGCTCGACCCGCAACGATGAAACTCTTGTCGAGCCCGCGGATCTGCAGGGCGGGCGGCGCCGTCTGGAATGTGGATGCGTGAGAGATCTGGTTCATCGCGTTCGTCTCCTGAGTATCCAAGTCTCCAGCCATTGGGCGGAGCTGTTGTAGAAAAGGCCGATCCCGGCCAGCACGATGATGCCGAGAACCAAGAGGCCCATGTCGAACAGCTGGCTGGCCTCGTTGAGGCGTCCGCCAATGCCGGGCGTGACGTTGAGAAACAGCTCCGAGCCGAGCGTGGCGAGCCAGGCATAGATCAGGCCGGAGTGAAGGCCGGTAAAAATCGCGGGCAGGGCGCCGGGAAGGGCCACCAGACGGGCGAAATCGAGCCGGCTGAACAAGAGCACGTCGGACAGTTCACGATAGGCGGCCGGAAGCTCGCGCACGCCGCGCCATGTATTGATGACGACGGGCTGGAAAGCGGCGACGGCGATGAAGGCGATCTTTCCGGCATCCGCTCCGCCGAACCAGACGGACAGGAGCGGCACCCAGGCAAACAGCGCGATCTGTCGAAAGGCGAGAAGCGTCGGGCCGACGATCCGCTCGGCCGTGCGCGAAAAACCGAGCACCAGCCCGAGAGACAGGCCGGCTGCGGTGCCGAGCGCAAAGCCCGTCAGGTTGCGGCGGAGGCTCTCGACGACGTCGAGCGCCAGCGTGCCGGCGGTCAGTTCCGTTCCGGCACGGGTGACGACCGCGAACGGCGAGGGCAGGAACCGCGGATCTACCCATGCGAACCGCGACGCCGCCAGCCAGAGGAGGAAAAGGGCGCCGAAGGCGGCGGCAGGACGCCAATGCCGCGTTACGAGGGTGAGGCGGTGCCGCGGCAAGGTCTCAGCGCTCACGGTCGGCCTCCGTCTTCCACGGCTGCACGAACCGTTCGAGATATTCCAGCGATGCGTTGAGAGCGAGGCCGATCGCGGCGATGACGATCATGGCGGCAATGACGATTTCCAGCTGGAACAGCTGGCGTCCCCAGACCATCAGGTAGCCGAGCCCTTCGAAGGATGCGAACAGTTCCACGATCACCATGTTCTGCCAGGCGGACGCCAGGCCTTCGCGGATGCCGGTGAACAGCGAGGGCAGTGCCGCCGGCAGGACGATGCTCGAGACGCGCTGGAGCGGCGTGAAATCGAGGACGCGGCCAAGCTCCAGCAGTTTCGGCGACACATCGGTGATGGCGCGGGTGGTCGCAAGGATCACCGGTATCGCGGCGGCCCAGGCGATGCTGACATATTTCAGTTCCTCGTCGATGCCGATGAAGAGAACGAGGAGCGGCAGCCAGGCGAGCATGTTCACCTGCGCGATCGCCGAAAAGACCGGCCAGACGAAGGCCCGGACCCGGGGCAGGAGGCCGAGCGCGGCGCCGGAGACGAGACCGATGAGCGCACCGACCCCGAAACCGATGGCGACGCGCTTCAGGCTCTGGAGCGTGTGATCGACCAGCGACCCGTCGCTCCACAGTTCGACAAGGGTGGCCCAGACCACCTGCGGCGCGGGCAGGATCTGCTGGGGAAGCCAGCCGAAGCGCGCCGAGCTTTCCCAGGCAAGCAGCAGAACGAGCGGCAACGACAGTCCGTAGGCGATATCGGTCAGCACGGCCGGCACGGCGAACGATCCTCGCTCGGCCGGCGGAGCGGCGGAAACAATCAGGGTCATCTCTGGCATCCCGTTGAGAAAGAGGCCGGCCGGGTGTCGGTCGCGACACAAGGCCGGCCTTGCGCGTCAGTTGGTCTGCTTCTTGTCGAGATCGCCTGTCTTGGCGATCTCGCCGCCGGCGCCGAAGCTCGACCAGTAGGTCTCCAGCTTCAGGTCCTTCAGCGCCTGCTGCAGATATTTCGGTTCCAGCCACGTATCGACATCGACGTCGGACTTGATCAGACCGTAGGCTTTCGCGCGCGCCGCCTGATCCTTGTAGCGGGTGACGACGAAGTCATCGATGAGCGGGTTGAGCCGGTTGGCGAGCGTATCGCCCTCAAGATCGGCGACGAACGTCTCCTTGGGGAAGCCCGAAAGCGACCAGCCCTCGAACACCTCGTCCGTGTTGGCGGGATCGGAGGCAAAGGCCGCCGCCTTGATGAATGTGGTGACCACGCGCTGCGTCAGGTCCGGATGCGCCTGTTCAAAGGCGGTCGTCACCAGATAGGATGAGTTTCGCCCGAGCGTCGGATCGTCGCCCTTGGTGGTGTAGACGATCTTCACGATCCTCTTCCTGGCCAGCGCCAGATATTCCGGGCCGCCGAAAACGGCGTCCACATTGCCGGAGGTCAGCGCCGGCACTGCCGCATTGGTGTCCAGATTGATGAAGCGGACGTCTTTTTCCGTCAGGCCGTGGGTGGACAGCACGCGGTCCGTGGCCAGCTGCAGGTTGGTCCCCTTGAACAGCGCGACCTTCTTGCCCCTCACGTCGTCGATGGATGCGATGGTGCTGTCGGCGGGGACGGCGAGGTAGATCGGCTGGTGCCGGCCCGTCGTGAAGAGGAACTTGTGGTCGAGACCGCGCGAACGGCCGACGATGGCCGGCAGGTCGCCGAGAAGAAAGAAGTCGAGCTGATTGGCCGCGACAGATTCGTTGAGCGCCGGGCCTGCGCCGCGAAAAAAGGTCCACTCGATCTTGATGTTCTTGTCGGCCGCGAATTCCTTCTCGATATAGTCGCGGGCCCGTCCGTAGGAGCTCGCGTCCCCTTGCGAATACTGCCGGTTGTCGAGACCGATGCCGGGATAGCCGAAGCGGATGGTCACATCCTCGGCGAATGCCGAGGTGGCGACGAGCGCGGCGAGCGCCGCGACAATGAGACGTTTCATGGATCTGTTCCCTTTCCCGGCGCTCAGGCGGCTTTTGCCGAGGGCTTGGCGGCCTTCACATGCGTCACGCTGCGGCGGCCATCGACGCTGACCGGAACATCGCCATCCACCGTGGCGCGGCGCACGACGCGATGCTGGTCACCGTAATCGTTGACGGCGTAATGCTGGGTGGCGCGGTTGTCCCAGATGGCGACGTCTCCGGTCTGCCAGTGCCACCGCACGGTGTTTTCAGGGGCGGTGACATAGGACTGGAACACCTCGTAGAGCTTTGCAGAATCGCTCTTGGAGAGGCCAACAAGGCGCTGGACGAAATTGCCGAGCAGCAGCGAGCGCTCGCCGGTTTCGGGATGCACGCGCACGACGGGGTGCTCGGTCTCGTAGACCGTGGAGGTGAAGACTTCCTCGAAATGCTTCCTCTCGTCAGCGGTCGCGCGGGGGCGAACGGCCGCGTAATCGTAGGCATTGCTGTGGATGGCCCACAGCGTGTCGGCCAGCGACTTCAGCGGTGCCGGCAGGTTTTCATAGGCCGCATGCGTGTTGGACCAGATCGTGTCGCCGCCCGCCGCCGGAATGACCACGCCGCGCAGGACCGAGAACTTCGGATAGGCATCGACGAAGGTCACATCCGTGTGCCACTGGTCCGCCCGCCCGCCGCCACGGCTGGAGTCGAGATTGAGGATGGAGGCCGTGCCGGCCACCGGTCCCTGTGTCGGGTGCGGTACGAGATCGCCCAGACGCCGGGCAAACAGTTCTTGCTCCTGGTCGTCGAGATGATCCTGACCGCGGAAGAAGATGACCTTGTGCTTCAGAAGAAGCTGGTTGATGGCAGCGACCGTTGCATCCGAAAGATCTCCGCCGAGACGGATGCCCCAGATTTCAGCGCCGACACGGCCGGTCAGGGGCAGGATATCGGAGGTGGGGATGGTCTGGTTGACAAGGACTGGATTGCTCATGAAATCACTCCTGTTGATCTGGATAAAGGACAGCACATCGCGTCGGCCCCACGGCATCCGCCGGGCGTTGAACGTCTCATCGCTCGAAGTCGATGGCTTCATGAAATCAAGTAATCTATAAAAACTATAGATAAAATATTCTAATTATTCGGGAAGGGACGAAACATGTCGCTCCCGTTTCTGCAGTCCCGCCTTGGAATTCTCTCATTATTCGGTTCTCGGGAGAAACTGGCAGGAGCGGGTGCTCCGCAAGCCACCGACGGATCAACGTTCGGAACAGTCGCGCTGCTAGGCTCCGCGACAGGCTTCGATCTGCCGGGAACTGAAAAAACCGTCTTTGTTAGCAAAAAAATTCATTATTAAATCGGTAGACAATAGCGAATTTCTCGCGCCCATTCGCCCTGCTGCTAGATTGCCCGGCATCACTTACGTGCATCCCGGAGCGGATCGATGACCAGGCAGATACGGTTTAACGCCTTTGACATGAATTGCGTAGGGCACCAGTCGCCGGGTCTCTGGAAACATCCGCGGGATCGGTCCTGGAAGTACAAGGACCTCGATTACTGGCAGGATCTTGCGAGAACCCTGGAACGCGGCATCTTCGACGGGATCTTCATCGCGGATGTCATCGGCTATTACGATGTCTACAAGGGCTCGAATTACCATGCGATCGAGCAGGCGGCGCAGATCCCCGTCAACGATCCGATCCAGCTTGCCGCTCCGATCGCCCTTGCGACCGAGCATCTCGGCATCGGCATCACCGCTTCGACCTCCTTCGAGCATCCCTACACATTCGCCCGTCGGCTGGCGACGGCCGACCACCATACGAAGGGACGGGTCGGCTGGAACATCGTGACGTCCTATCTCGAAAGCGGCGCGAAGAATGTCGGCCAAGGCGGCCTGCGCAGCCATGAAAACCGCTACGAGGTCGCCGCCGAATATGTCGAGGTGCTCTACAAGCTGTTCGAGGGGAGCTGGGAGGAGGGCGCCGTGCAGCGCGATCCCGTCCGCGGGATCTTTACCGATCCGACCAAGGTTCACGAAATCGGTCACAAGGGCACGTTCTTCGACGTGCCGGGCTACCATCTGTCCGAGCCCTCGCCACAGCGCACGCCGGTTCTCTATCAGGCCGGGGCCTCCGGTCCGGGCAAGGCCTTTGCCGCAGCACATGCCGAATGCGTCTTCGTCGGCGCGCCCACCAAGGCGCTGCTAAAGGCCTATGTCTCCGAAATCCGGCAAAAGGCGGCGGCCAGCGGCCGCGATCCGAAGAAGGTGCTGATCTACAATCTGACGACGCTCATCATCGACGAGACGGACGAAAAGGCCCAGAAGCGGTTCGAGGAATATCAGAGCTATACATCCTATGACGGCTCCCTCGTCTTCATGTCGGGATGGAGCGGCATCGATTTCGGGCAGTACGCACCGACGGACGCACTCAAGAAGGTCGAGACCAACGCCATCGTCTCGATGGTTGAGCACTTTGCCGGCAAGGATAAGACCTGGACGGTGGAAGAGCTTGCCAAATGGGGCGGTATCGGCGGCGTCGGTCCGGTCTTCGTCGGCTCGCCCGGCACGATCGCCGATATCCTTCAGGATTGGGCGGAGGAAACGGATGTCGACGGGTTCAATCTTGCCTATGCCGTGACACCGGAAAGCTTCGAGGCGGCGGTCGATCTGCTCGTGCCGGAACTGCAGAAGCGCGGCGTCTATCCCACGGCCTACAAGCCCGGCACGCTGCGGGAGAAACTTTTCGGCGACGGACCCTACCTACCGAAGAACCACCCTGCCGACGCTTACCGCGACATCGAAGCCGTCAAGCGCCGGAATGCCGAACGCGCATCGGCCTCTGCGCTGCGGTCGGTCGTCGCCTGATGAGCGATCTCCTCCAGCTTCGCGACGTTTCGCTGTCCTTCAAGGGCGTGAAGGCGGTGAATGCCTTGAGCTTCAGCGTCGCCACCGGCGAGATCTGCGCCCTGATCGGCCCCAATGGGGCCGGCAAGAGCTCGCTCCTGAACGTCATCAACGGCGTCTACCGGGCCGATACCGGCGATATCGTTTTCAACGGCGCACGCTTCGGGGCGATCCATCCGCAGAAGGCGGCCTTGCTGGGTATCGGGCGAACCTTCCAGCACAATGCGCTCTTCCACCGCCTGACCGTGCGGGAAAACGTGCTGGCCGGCCTCTCGCGGCGGGGCACCGCGACGTTCCTCGAAAACATCTTCCGCTTCGGCCGGGATGGCGCGGAACGTCGCCGGTTCATCGACCGGGCGGACGAGATCATCGCCTTTCTCCATCTCGATCGGCATGCCGAGACGGTCGTGTCGAAACTCTCCTACGGCATGCAGAAGCGCGTCGATCTCGCCCGCGCGCTGGCGGCTGCGCCGAAACTCCTGCTGCTGGACGAGCCGATGGCCGGCATGAACCAGGAGGAAAAGCAGGAGATGAGCCGCGTCATCGCCGAGGTCAACCGCTCCTTCGGTACGACGATCGTGCTGATCGAGCACGACGTCGGCATTGTGCTGAACCTCGCCTCGCATGTCGTCGTCCTCGACTACGGCCGCAAGGTTGCAGACGGTACGCCGGACGAGGTGCGCAACAATCCCGATGTCATCGCCGCCTATCTCGGCACCGTTCATTAGAGATTTCCCATGTCCTTTTTTCTGGAAACCCTGATCACCGGCCTCTTCGCCGGGCTGATGTATGCGCTCGTCGCCATTGGGTTCGTGCTGATCTACAAGGCGTCGGGCGTCTTCAACTTTGCCCAGGGCGCAATGGTCTTTCTGGCGGCGCTCGCCTTCGTCACCCTCGTGGAGCACGGATTTCCGTTCTGGATCGCGTTCCTCGCGACGGCGGCGCTGATGGTCGTGGTGGCGATCCTGGTCGAGGCTCTCGTTCTCCGACCCTTGCGAAACCGGGATTCGCTGACCCTCTTCATGGCCACGCTGGGTCTCAGTTTCGTCATCGACGGCACCGCACAGTTCTTTCTCGGCACCGACGTGCACATGCTCGATCTCGGCATCGACGATATCGCCGAGGATTACGCCGGGATCCTGATCAGCCATTTCGACATCGTTGCCTCCCTGATCGTCGTCACCCTGGTCGCGGTCCTCGCCATCGTCTTCAGCAAGACCCGGATGGGCGTCTCGCTCAGGGCCGTGGCGGACGACACGCTCGCTGCCCAGTCCATCGGCATCCGGCTGCCGGTGATCTGGCGCATCGTCTGGAGCGTCGCGGGCCTCGTCGCGCTGGTCGCCGGGCTTCTCTGGGGCGCGCGACAGGGTGTGCAGTTTTCGCTCTCGCTGATCACGCTCAAGGCTCTCCCGGTGCTGATCATCGGCGGATTCTCCTCGATCCCCGGGGCGATTGCCGGCGGGCTGATCGTCGGCGCAAGCGAGGCGCTCGCCGATATCTATCTCGGGCCGTTGGTCAACGGCAGCGTCTCCACCTGGTTTGCCTACATCCTCGCCGTCGCCTTCCTCCTCATTCGGCCCGCCGGCCTGTTCGGCGACCGTGACATCGAAAGGGTCTGACCGTGACCTTGCTTCAGGATCGAACGTTGCCGTCCGGCCTCCTCTCGCGCCTCGACGCGCCCCTGTTGCCGATCGTCGCCGGGCTACTCGTCACGTTCGCCGTCATCCCGGCCATGGCGGACGACTATTGGCTCAGCTCCATCATCATTCCGACACTGGTCATGGGGCTTGCCGGCATCGGACTCAATCTGCTGCAGGGCTATGCCGGTCTCGTGTCCCTGGGCTCGGCGGCCTTCATGCTGATCGGCGCGTTCTCGGCCTATAATCTTATTCTGCGCGTACCCGGGCTGCCGCTACCCCTCGTGCTTTTGATCTCCGGGCTGATCGCTGCGGCGGCCGGCGTCGTCTTCGGCCTGCCGTCGCTGCGGATCAGGGGCTTCTACCTTGGCGCCTCGACGCTGGGCGCGCAGTTCTTCTTCGAGTGGCTGTTCAGCAATTTCACTTGGTTCTCCAATGACAGCCAGTCGCTGACCATATCGGCGCCACGGCTCGAGATCCTCGGCTACAGCCTGCAGTCGCCGCTCGGCCGCTATTTTCTCGCCGCCAGCGTCACGGTCCTGCTCATCGGCCTCGCCTTCCTCATCGTTCGCAGCCGGCTCGGGCGTGAATGGATGGCCATCCGGGACATGGAAACGGCAGCCTCCGTTCTCGGCATCCGGGTCGCCCGGCGCAAGCTGCAGGCTTACGCGATCAGCTCGTTCTTCCTCGGCGTCACGGGCGTGCTCTGGGCCTTTGCCTATCTCGGTACGTCGGATGCGCACACCTTCAACCTCGACAAGTCTTTCCAGGTTCTTTTCATCGTGCTCATCGGCGGCGTGGCGACGATCTTTGGCAATTTCCTTGGCGCCGCGTTCATCGTGCTGACGCCGATCCTGCTCGACCGCGTCGTGCTGGCGGCCGATCTCTCCTTCCTCGGCGATCAGGGCGCGCTGACCAACCTCCAGCGCATCATCTTTGGCGCCATCATCATCCTGCTCCTGATCAAGGAACCGGATGGCCTCTCCGCGCTGCTGCGGCGTGCGCGACAGGCCGTCCGAAACAGATACGCCGGATAACGACCCGAGCGGCGACGAGGCCTGCTCCATCCTCCCGAATCTCTCCCAACGCTCCATCAACGAACCCAAAGGACCGCCATGTCTCTTCTCTCGAAAACTCTTGCACTCGCCACCAGCGCCCTCATCGCTGCCGCCACGCTCACAAGTGTCGCACAGGCGGACGAGGCGACGGGTCAGCAACTCTTCCCGCTCTTCTCCTATCGTACCGGCCCCTACGCGCCTTCGGGCATTCCGCAGTGGGCGGGATACCGCGACTATTTCAACTACATCAACGAAAAGGGCGGCGTGAACGGCGTCAAGATCTTCGTCCAGGAGTGCGAGACGGCCTATACGCTCGAGCGCGCCTTCGAATGCTACGAGCGCTACAAGAACGGTTATGCCGGAGCACCGGTCGCCGTTCTCTTCACCACGTCCAGCGGCTTCGATGCCGCCATTTCCGACAAGGCGCGGCTCGACAAGCTGCCGATCATCTCGGTTGCCGGCGGACGGGGCGATGCGGTGGACGGGAGCGTCTTTCCCTACCAGTTCCCGCTTCTCTTCGATTACTGGACGGAAGCCTCGATCGTCATCGAGCACATAGCCAATCAGGCCGGTGGCTATGACAAGCTCAATGGCCTGAAGATTGCCACGCTCTACCACGACTCCGGCTATGGTCGCGAAACGATCCAGCCGATGGCCATCCTCTCGGAAAAATACGGGTTCGAGAACATCCAGATCGCGGTTCCGCATCCCGGCGAGCAGCAGCAGGCACAATGGCAGCAGATCAAGCGGGCCGGCGTGGACTGGGTGTTCTTCCGCGCCTGGGGCGTAATGTCGCCGGTCGGACTGAAGACCGCGGCGCGTGTCGGCTTCCCGGCGGATCGCATCATCGGCGACATCTGGACGGGATCCGAAGAGGATGCGCGGCCTGCAGGTGCCGCCGCCAAGAACTATCTCGCCGTGTCGGTTTTCCCGTCGGGCACGGATTTCGAGATCACCAAGGAACTGAAAAAGAACGTCATCGATGCCGGCAAGGGTGACCTGAAGGACGTCTCGAAATTCGGCTCGGTCTACTACAATGCCGGTCTCGTCCAGGCGATCATCTACACCGAGATCCTGCGTACCGGCCAGAAGAAGTTCGGAAACCGTCCCCTGACCAAGGAAGAGGGCCAGTGGGCCGCCGAGCATCTCGACATCACCGCTGAACGCATCGCCGAGCTTGGCGCGACAGGCCTGCTCAGCCCCCTGAAGATCACGCCGCAGGACCATGAAGGCGATCCGGCCGCCAAGATCGTTCAGTGGGACGGGCAGAAGTGGAATGCGGTGACCGACTGGCTGAAGGGCGATCGTCCCCTGTTCCGTGACGCGATCTACGCGCGCGCAGCCGCCTACGCCAAGGAAAAGGGCATCGAGCCGCGTCAGGCGCAGAACTGATCCCCCTACACGGACGGGCCAACATACGGAAACGATCATATGACCCTTCAGGACACCGGCTTTCTCGAGGTCAGGAATATCGAGGCCCTCTACGGTTCTGCGATCCTGGCCGTTCGTGACGTCTCCCTGACCGTCGGGAAGGGCAAGATCGTCGCCCTCCTCGGCGCGAACGGCGCGGGGAAAACCACGACGTTGAAGGCCGTCTCCAACCTGCTCGGGCCGGAACGCGGTCATGTCAGCAAAGGCACGATCCTCTGGCGCGGCATCCCGGTCGGGGCGCTCTCGGCCTCCAGGCTGGTGGCGCAAGGCGTCGTGCAGGTTCTCGAGGGCCGGCATTGCTTTGCACAGCTGACCGTCGAGGAGAACATTCTCTCCGGCGGCTACGTCCGCAAGCCCGGTCGGGCCGAACTCGCACGCAGCCTCGAGCAGGTCTATGCGTGGTTTCCGCGTCTAAAGGAGAAGCGCAAGGTCAAAGCCGGACTGACGTCCGGCGGCGAGCAGCAGATGGTGGCGATCGGCCGGGCTCTGATGACCAGGCCGCGCCTCGTCCTTCTCGATGAACCCTCCATGGGGCTGGCCCCGATCATCGTGCAGGAGATCTTCGAGATCATCCGGACGCTCAACACGCAGGCCGGCGTCAGCTTTCTCCTCGCGGAACAGAACGCCAACCTGGCGCTTCGCTATGCCGACCACGCCTATATTCTGGAAAACGGTCGTGTGGCCCTGTCGGGAACGGCCGAAGAGCTGCGCCGTCGCGAGGACGTTCACGACTTCTATCTCGGAGGGGCCCCGGCCTCCAGACCGAACTGACCCTTTCAAGGAATACATCGATGTCACAGATTGATCTGGCCTGGGGCGCAGGCCCGAGCCCGCGTTACGAAGAGCTTGCCGCCCGGTTCCGCCCGCTGTTTTCCGAGATCGCCAAGGGCGCGATCGCACGGGAGCTTTCGCGCACCCTGCCGGTCGATGAGATCCGGACGCTGAAGCAAGCGGGCTTCGGCGCGCTCCGCCTTCCGGAGGCCGAAGGCGGCTTCGGCGCCTCGATACCGGAACTCGCCAACCTCCTGATCGAGCTTTCGGAAGCGGATTCCAACATCACGCAGGCCCTGCGCGGTCATTTCGGCTTCGTCGAGGACGTCGTCGGCAAGCCGCAGGGTGACAGCCGCAAGCGCTGGGCGCAACGCATCGCGGCCGGCGAGATCGCCGGTAATGCCTGGACGGAGATCGGCGATGCCAAGCAGGATGCCTTCTCGACGCGCGTGTCGAGGAAGAACGACGGACTGGTCATCAACGGCACGAAATACTACACCACCGGCTCGCTGTTTGCCGACTGGATCGACGTCGGCGCCACCGGTCTGGAGGGGGAGGGCGTCGTGCTTCAGGTGCGCCGGGACGACCCCGGGGTCGATGTCGTCGATGACTGGGACGGTTTTGGGCAGACCTTGACCGCCAGCGGCACCACGACCTTTACGGATGTCGCCGTGGATCCCAAGGACATCGTGGCCGATCAGGAGAAATTCCGATACGGCGCCGCGTTCTACCAGATCGTGCATCTGGCGACGCTTGCCGGTATCGGCCGGGCCATCGCAGACGAGACGGCGGCGGCCGTCGGCGCACGCAAGCGTCATTACTCGAACGCGGCCGGCCCGAGTTCGCGCGAGGACCCGCAGGTGCTGCAGGTGGTCGGCCGTATCCGCAGCCACGCCTATTGCGCCGGCGCCATCGTGTTGCAGGTCGCAGCCGCGATCGAACGTGCATACCAGGCCCACTTCGCCGGTGACGCAGACGCCGAGGAACGCGCCAACGCCATTGCGGAACTTGAAACGTCGCAGGCCCTGAACGTCGTCACCAATCTCGTTCTCGAGGCATCGACGCTCCTCTTCGACACGCTCGGTGCCTCCGCGGTCAAGAAGCCCGCCGGTCTCGACCGCCATTGGCGCAACGCCCGTACCCTGTCCTCGCACAACCCACGCATCTACAAGGACCGCATCATCGGCGACTACGCCGTCAACGGTACGCCTCCGCCCTACCAATGGCGGATCGGGAAGGCGCCAAGCTGAGGTGACGGAAGCAGGCGGGGCAAACCTAAGGCATTGAATCCCGTCTCGCGCGTCAGTCGGACACCACACGCCGTGCGCCAGAACGCTCCAGCCCTCGCGTGCGATCTTGAGCGCGTGGGCCGACAGGGACCCGTCAACGCGGGCCGGGTTAAGTTTCAACCCAGTATCTGCTGGAGCTATGCCGTGGCTGCCAAGCTGTGTTCGAAGTCGCAAAGCTCTATCCCCAGCTGTGCAATCTCCTCGAAGAACAGGCTGTTGTAGTCGTTGCGGTAGGTGATGAAATATTCGAGCTTCGGCAGGCGGAGTGCGGATCTGATAATCCGCAGACGACCATCCGTGACGTAGCGGCTGAAGAAGGCCTTGGGCAGGATGGTGATGCCCAAGCCGTGGGCTGCAAGCTCGGCAAGGGCTGCCATGTTGTTGCATGAGATCGTCTTCGTGAACGGCATGCGCGGGTTGTCTATGACGTCCTGCAGGATGGGGCGCAGCATGGAGCCAGCCGACTGGATGAGCAGCGGGAACTTCAGCATGTCCTCGCGGCTGAGCTCGGCGCTGCCGCTGTAGAGCTTCGGGCTGCACATCCACACCAGCTCGATTTCCCCCAGCGGCATGTTCACGAATTGCGGATGCTGGATGAGGCGCGGGCAGATGACGAAGTCGATACGGCGCTCGTTCAGCCGCTCCAGCAGACCCGATGTCAGGTCGATTTCCGGTTCGAGCGAGATGCCGGGATAGCGTTCCATGATCGTTGCCAGAAGCTGCGGCAGCCACGAGAGCGCCACAAGGTCGGTCACGCCGAGCCGGAACCGGAAGGGCGGCGCATTGGCGGTGCGCGCGGTGAGCGTCAGCCGGTCGTTCAGTCGCAGCATCTGTTCGGCAATGTCACGAATGTCCTGCCCCTTGCTCGTCAGGATCGACTGGCGGCTGGACCGATCGAACAGCGGCACCGGGAACTTTCCCTCCAACTCTCCGATACGTTTGGAGATCGTCGATTGGGTCACGTTCAGATAGGATCCGGCGGCCTCGAAGCTGCCGAGCGTCGAGACCCAATAGAGAGCTTCCAACTGCTTCAACGTGAACATGGGCACCTCGCATGAAGAAAAGCGATATGGATAGAGGCAATTTTATCGCTTTTTTTCGGGATAGCGCAAGTTTAGGTTTTCGGCTGTCGGAGGGCCTTGGGAGAGGCCTTCATAAAGGTCCAGGCACCGAGCCTTCAGGAGGAGACATGACGATCGAAGAAAACGCAGCCCCGCAACCGGTAGATCCTAGCCTGATCACCGAGTATCGCGGCGTCGCCACGTCCATTATCAGTGACAACCTTTCCCGCCTGCCGGGTGCGACCGGCGTGCTGCCTTATCATGCCGGCGGCCCGCTCATCGGAACGGCGCTGACGGTGAAGACGCGCAACGGCGACAATCTCGCCATTCACGCCGCACTGAAGATGGCCCGTCGCGGCGATGTCATCGTGGTCGATGGTGGCGGCGATGTCAGCCAGGCGCTGATCGGCGAAATCATCCTGACGCATGCCGAGTCCATCGGTGTCGCCGGCTTCGTGATCGATGGCGCCATCCGCGACGTCTCGGCGATCCGCGCGTCCGACCTGCCATGCTATGCCCGGGGCGTGACCCACAAGGGACCTTACAAGAATGGTCCGGGATCTCTCAACGTTCCCGTGTCGATCGGCGGGCTGGTTGTCCATCCCGGCGATCTCATCGTGGGCGACGACGACGGCGTGGTTGCGCTGTCGCCACAGGTGGCCGTGGATCTGCTGCCGGGCATCCGAGCGCAGGAGGAGCGCGAACGGGTGAAAATCGCCAAATTCAAGGAGGCGCGGCTGCAGCTTGTGAGAGCCTGAGCCGTCTCACCGAACAGGTCCATTCGAACGACAATGAGGAGAACGTCGTTGAATTTCTGGAAATCCATCGCGCTGGTCGCGTCGACCGCTCTGATCGCCCCCGCCAGCCTTGCGCATGCGCAGGATGCGACGGCCGTCACCATCGTGCTTCCCGCAGGTCCCGACCGGCTCGACCCCTGCGAGACGCCTCGCTCCGTTATTGGCCGCATTATCAAGCAGAACGTCGTGGAGACATTGGTCGAACTGGACTATGCCAACCAGAAGACGCTGCCGCGGCTGGCGACAAGCTGGGAGCAGACGACACCGACCGAGTGGGTGTTCAAGCTTCGGCCCGGCATTGCCTTCCACGACGGTACGCCCTTCGACGCCAAGTCCGTCGTCCACTCGCTGGAGCGCACCAACGATCCGGCGCTGACCTGCATCACCCGCACCAAATATCTCGACGGTATCGACATCAAGGCCGTGGAGGTCGATTCGCAGACGGTGAAGTTCACGACCAAGACGGCGGTGCCAATCCTGCCGACGCTGCTCGCGCAGCTCACCATTTCCTCGGTCAACACACCGAAGGGCGAATACACCGCGAAGCCGATCGGCACGGGCCCCTACACCTTCGACCACTGGACGCAGGGCGAGAATGTCGGCCTGGTCAGAAACGATGCCTATTGGGGCGACAAGCCCGTGATCGACAAGGCGACCTATGTCTGGCGCACGGAGTCCTCCGTGGCGGCCGCCATGGTGGAGACCGGCGAAGCCGATCTCGCCTTCTCCATCGCGCCGCAGGATGCGACCAATCCGGAGACGGACAAGGTCTATCCGAACTCCGACAGCGCGCTGTTCCGCCTCTCCGTCGATATTCCCCCACTCAACGACGTCCGCGTGCGCAAGGCGATCAACCTGGCCATCGATCGCAAGGCGTTCCTTGGCAGCGTCATCAGCGACAAGGCGGAACTCGCCATGCAGCAGGTCGGCCCGAGCGCGCTCGGCTTCAATCCCAACCTGAAGCCCTGGGCTTATGATCCGGAACAGGCACAGAAGCTGCTCGCCGAAGCCAAGGCGGATGGCGTGGATGTCGATCGCGAGATCCGCATGATCGGCCGCCCGGCCATGTTTGCCAACTCGAACGAGTTCGTGGAGGCGTCCGCCGAAATGCTGCGGGCGGTCGGCTTCAACATCAAGCTCGAAAACCTCGAAATGACGCAATGGCTGAAGATGGCGAACAAGCCCTTTTCGCCGGACCGGGCGCCCAACATCTTCCTGACCATGCACGACAACAACAGCGGCGACGCTGCCTTCACGGCCTTCTTCAAGTATCACTCCAATGGCCGACAGAGCGAGTTGCACGACCCGGCGCTGGACGCCCTGATCGTCAGCGCCGGCACGAAATCCGGCGACGAGCGGGTGAAGGAATACAACGAGGTCTTCCGCAAGATTTATGAGGACGTCGTCGCCGACGTGCCGCTGTTCCACATGGTCAACTACATGCGCGTGGGCAAACGGCTGGATTTCACACCGACGATCGCCAATGCCGTCGAGCTGCAGTTGGCCCGGTTGAAACTGGCCGACAAGGCGACTGACTGATTATCCGGCGGCGTGCCTCCCTTCCAAGGGGGCGCGTCGTGTCCGACCATCGATCCACATCCGGCGGAGGAGGCTGATATGGGTTCTTTCATCTTCAAGCGATCGTTGCAGAGCGTGTTCTCGCTCGTGGCGCTGATCATTCTCATCTTCTTTCTGGCCCGCATGACGGGCTCGCCCGCGGACCTCTATCTGCCACAGGACGCATCCGCGCAAGCGCGCTTCCAGTTCAACGAACAGTACGGGTTCAACGACCCACTGATCGAACAGTTCGGTCGCTTCCTGTGGGGCCTCCTGCATTTCGACATGGGACAGTCGCTGCAGTTCTCGCGTCCCGCCGTGGATGTCGTGCTGCAGGCCTTTCCGACGACGCTGGCGCTGGCCGCCATCACCATGCCGCTCGTTCTGCTGGTGTCGATCATCACCGGCTCGCTCGCAGCCTACCGCCCCGGCGGCATTTTCGACCGGCTCGCCAGCATTCTCTCGCTGATCGGGGCAAGCACGCCGAACTTCTGGGTGGCGATCGTCGGCGTCCTCGTCTTCGCCGTCACGCTGCGGGTGCTGCCGACGTCCGGCACGGGAACGGCCCTCCATTGGATTCTGCCCGTCGGTGTTCTCATGCTGCGGCCGACCGGCGTGCTCGTTCAGGTCGTGCGGACGTCCATGATGACGGCCCTGTCCTCCACCTACATCAAGACGGCGCGCGCCAAGGGCGTCGGCTCCCGCGCCATCGTCTTCGTGCATGCGCTTCGCAACGGCCTGCTCCCCGTCATCACGGTGGCGAGCGACCAGGCGGCCGGCATCGTCAACGGCGCCGTCATCGTGGAAACCGTGTTCGGCTTTCCCGGCATCGGCAAGCTGATGATCGACTCGGTCCTGCTGCGGGACTTCGCCGTCATCCAGGCCGCTGTGCTCGTGACGGCGCTCGCCGTCTTCGTCATCAACATCATCGTGGATATCGCCTATGCCCTCGTCGACCCGCGCATTCGGTACAGCTGAGATGGCCGCGCCCGTTTCGCTCACCGTCAGGCCCGCCGCGCCATCCTCCGGCGTCCGGGAGATCCTCGGCCTTCTCTGGCAGGACAAGGTGGCCACCGTCTCGGCCGCGCTCCTGACCCTCGTCCTCGCCTGCGTCCTTCTCGGACCCTGGCTGCTCGCCGATCAGGCGCGCGCCCTCAATCTCATGGCGCGCAACGCCCCACCGTTCTCGATCGACAAGGGATGGCTGTTCGTGCTCGGGGCCGACGCGCTCGGCCGCAGCCTGCTCGCCCGTATCGTCGTTGCCAGCCAGAACACGATGCTGATCGCGGTCAGCGCGGTCGCCATCTCCGTCGCCATCGGCGGCATTCTCGGCCTGATCGCCGGCTACAAGGGCGGATGGGCGAGCGCCGTGCTCTTGCGGCTCGCGGATGCGATCATGAGCTTTCCGTCCATGCTTCTGGCGGTCATCGTGCTCTTCGTATTCGACCCCGGCGTCGTCAACGTCATTCTCGTGCTTGCCGTCTCCCGCATCCCGATCTTCCTGCGCACGGTGCGCGCCGAGGTGCTGGAGATCAAGGAGCGCATGTTTGTGGTCGCCGCCCGCGCCATGGGCGCCCGGACCGACCGCGTGCTCTTGCGCCATGTCGCGCCGATGATCCTGCCGACCATCATCAACCTCGCGGCCCTCGAGATCGCCTTCGTGATGCTCGTGGAGTCCGGCCTTTCCTTCCTCGGCATCGGCATCCAGCCGCCCGAGGTGACCTGGGGCCTGATGGTGGCCGACGGCCGCAACTATCTGGGCTCGGCCTGGTGGCTCGCCTTCTGGCCCGGCGTCGCGATCATGCTCGTCACCATGGCCCTCAATCTTCTTTCCAACTGGCTCCGCGTCGTCACCGATCCGGTCGAACGCTGGCGCCTCCAGACATCGGTAGGCAGACATGACTGATCAGCCGCTTCTCGACATCCGCAATCTCTCGATCGATTTCCCCAACCGCCACGGCGTCGTCCATGCCGTTGCCGACGTCAGCTGGTCCGTTAATTCCGGCGAAACGCTGGCGATCCTCGGCGAAAGCGGCTCCGGCAAGAGCGTCAGCGCATCGGCGGTGATGGATCTGGTCGATGCGCCGCCGGCGCTCATCACCAGCGGCGAGATCCTCTATCGCGGTCGCGATCTTTTGAAGACGCCGCGCGCGGAACGCCGCAAGATCAACGGGAAGAACATCTCGATGATCTTCCAGGATCCGCTGGCGGCCCTCAATCCGGTCTATCCCGTCGGCTGGCAGATCGCCGAGACGCTGCGGGTCCACGGCGTCGACAAGGCGACGGCCCACGCCCGCGTGATCGATCTTCTCGGCCGCGTCGGCATTCCCGACCCGGAACGTCGGGCGAAACAATATCCGCACCAGTTCTCCGGCGGCCAGCGCCAGCGCATCATGATCGCGTCGGCCATCGCGCTCGAGCCCGACCTGCTGATCGCCGACGAGCCGACCAGCGCACTCGACGTGACGGTCCAGGCGCAGGTTCTAAAGCTTCTGAAGGAGTTGCAGGCGGAAAGCGGCATGGGTCTCGTGCTGATCACCCACGATCTCGGCGTGGTCGAGAAGGTGGCCGACC
The DNA here is from genome assembly GCF_011603255.1 of Ferranicluibacter rubi. Lineage (GTDB taxonomy): Bacteria > Pseudomonadota > Alphaproteobacteria > Rhizobiales > Rhizobiaceae > Ferranicluibacter > Ferranicluibacter rubi. The sequence continues at coordinate 245,783 of NZ_JAANCM010000006.1, forward strand.
GCGTGGTCGTCATGCAGAACGGCCGGATCGTCGAAGCGGGTACGGCAACCGCCATCATGACGACGCCGCAGCATCCCTATACCCGCAAGCTGATCGACGCGATGCCCGGGCGCCATGGCTTCCAGCCGCAACCGGCTGTTGCCGGAAGCGAGCGTCCCCTGCTGGAGGTACGCAATGTCTCACGGGTCTACGGCGTGTTACCCGGTGGGAAAGCCGAGATCGGCCCGAATGCCGTCAAGGCGGTGGACGATGCGAGCTTCGTGCTGAACAAGGGGGAGACGCTCGGCATCGTCGGCGAATCCGGCTCGGGCAAATCGACGCTCGCCCGCATGCTGCTCGGCCTCGACAAGCCGACGCTCGGCACGATCCGCTTCGACGGCCACGACCTCAACGCCATGTCGTCGGAGGAAACCTTCCGGGTGCGGCGGCGGATGCAGTTCGTCTTCCAGGACCCCACGGCCTCGCTCAACCCGCGCATGACGGTCGGCCAGATCGTGTCGGAGCCTTGGGCGATCCATGCCGACGTTCTGGAAAAGCCGCTCTGGCGCGACCATGCGATCGATCTTCTGGAGCGCGTCGGTCTGAAAGCCGACCAGATCGACCGGCATCCCCACCAGTTTTCCGGTGGCCAGCGTCAGCGCATCGCCATCGCCCGGGCGCTGGCGCTCCAGCCGGATGTCATCGTCTGCGACGAGGCGGTGTCGGCGCTCGACGTTTCGGTGCAGGCGCAGGTGATCGACCTCCTCAAAACGCTTCGTCGCGATTTCGGCCTCTCCTACATCTTCATCGCCCACGACCTTGCGCTGATCCGCGACTTCGCAACCTCTACCATCGTGATGTATCGGGGACAGATCGTTGAACAGGGACCAACGGAGGCCGTCTATCGAGATCCGCAGCACGCCTACACGAAGCGTTTGCTTCAGGCGAGCGACGCAAAACTCCCGAACGCGGCCTGAGCGTCGATGGCCGTTAAAAGGCGCAGAGCCTCCCCTCCGTTCGCTTGGCCCTCTGAGACCGAATGTCACAGCGAATTAACTTGGAATGTCGATTTTTTCGAAAAGATCCCGCTGCGGTTTTTCATTGACCTGACAGCCGCACTGATGGCTTCCTCTTCCGGATCCGAATGAATGGCGGGAGGGCCCAAGATCTATGTGGGGCAATGGGAAGCGGCCTTCAGCCGAGCCAGGTAACATATGGTAAGGGACAAGTGGTTCTGGGTATGGCTCTTGGTGCTCGCCGTACCCGTCACCTCGCTGATCACCGTTCAGATCGATACTCATTCCGGGGCCTCGATTGGCGGCGGAAGCTACGATCTCGGGCCATTCCTGTATTCCTGGGCGTTGATCATCGTAACGGCGGTATGGTCGCTCTGCGCTTTCATAGCGGCATTCCTTCATCGCAACCCGGCAGCGTCGAGACGGTCCTTCTGCTTGACAGCGATAGGGGGCGTGACATTCGGCGTTGTTCTGCTTCTTTATCGAAAGAACCTTTCTTAGAATGATCGGTAATCCGGCATTCGATCCGCGCTTGTATCTCCCGCGTCACCTTGCAAACCCAGATCGTGTCCCCGCTGCCGTTCATCTCGGCCGTCACGGTTGATCGCGCGCGGGCGCCGGATGCTGTGATGCGCCATCAACGTCGGGGACCAAACACCTAAAGCAGCCCCAGCCGCTTCTTCACGGCATCACGCGAAACCAGCAAAATGTCGCTCGCGCTGTCCGTGTCCAGGGTTGCGCGCGCCACGATCATCGCTCCCAGCAACTCGGAAACGGCCGAACGCGCGGCCCTGCGCGGATCCTCGTGGCCGATCTCGCGCAGCAAGCGCTCGATGCGGGCTGGAAAACGCTCAAGCCCCTCGGCGAAGCGTTCTCTTGCGAGAGAGGGAAACCGCGGCGCGTCGTTGGCGAGCGATGTCGATGGGCAGGATTTCTCGACGCAGTTCCGGCTTTCCAGGGATGCATACTGGTCGATTGCGGCGATCAGAGCCTCCCGCGGAGATCGGCCTTCCGTTGCTTTTACCATCGTGGCCGAGATCTCATCGAACGCATAGGTCACCGCCTCCGCAGCCAGATCGTCCTTCGATTTGAAATGCGCATAGAAACCACCATGCGTCAGATTCAGGCTCCCCATCAAAGAGGCGACCGACAGCCGCTCAAGGCCGAGCCGCCTCAGTGATGCGGAGGCCTCGGCCAGGATATTGCGTCGCGTCACTTCGGACTTTCTCAGTGTTGCGGGTTTGACCATCCACAATGCTCCATCGTCGTCAGGAATATGATGACTATCACATTCCGTTGTGAAAATCATCCTCACAAATTCAGAGGCTTGTCTTTGGCTATAAGATTTCTCTTGCCATAAAATATGATGAGCATCATATTATTGATATTAGAAACTTCGGGAGGACCCATGACCCACGACCCCATTCAGTACGCAGAAACGGCATTCGGCAAACTCGCCTATCGCATCGACGGTGCTGCCGATGCGGAGCCCTTGCTCCTGCTGCAACGATTCCGCGGCACGATCGAGGACTGGGATCCGCTGTTCATCGAGCGGCTTGCCCGGGACCATAAAGTTGTTCGCTTCGACAATGTCGGCGTTTCCCGTTCGCAGGGCGAAACGCCCGACAATGTTCCGGATATGGCCAAAGGCGCCCTCGCGCTGATGGATGCGATCGGGCTCGGCTCCGTCCACACGCTGGGATGGTCGCTCGGTGGCTATGTGGCGCAGGCCCTGGCGCTGCTCGCTCCGGACCGGGTCAAACGACTGGTGATCGCCGGTTCCGGACCGGGAGCCGTGACGGAGGGAACGCAAAAGCGTCACCCGCGGGTCAACGAGATCGCCCAGAAGAAAACGATCGAGGACGCCGATACGGTGTTTCTGTTTTCCGCCGATAGCGACAGCAGCCGGGCAGCCAGCCAAGCGAGCCTCGATCGTATCGCCAAGGCACGCACGGGAGACCTCGCCACGCAGGCGACGGCCGGCGCCCAGCTGCAGGCCATCATAAACTGGTCGGGAGGGCGGGATGCCGCAAGGCCGCGGCTTGGCGAACTGACGATGCCGATCTTGGTGGCCAACGGCACGACCGATGTCATGGTGCCGCCCTATGGCGCGTTCGTCATCTCGCAGGAAGCGCCGAACGCCAAGCTGGTTCTCTATCCAGACTCCGGCCATGGCTTTCTCTTCCAGCATATCGACGCCTTCGTCGACGAGCTGAAGGCGTTCTTTACCGCCTGATGGCAGTCGCCTGAAGAGAGTGTGGTTTCGGGAGAACACCGTGCCTCGGTAAATGAAGACGGCGCGGACATCGAGCCGCGCCGGACACTCGCCCGGGAGGAGCCGGCGACGAGAACGGGGCGCGTTGACCGCGCCGGATCAGCCTATCCAAAAACGAAGTTACGGATCGAGGCGCCTTGGCGCCTGAGCGAACCCTGGGAGGGGAAAATGGAACGCACGGACGGTCGATCGACGCTGAGAGCATCGGCTCAGCACATACTGGACAATCACCCGATGGGGAGACAGCGATGGCTCATGCTCATCGCATGCTTTCTGATCATCGCGCTCGATGGAGCAGACGTCCAATCCGCAAGCTTCATCTACCCGGAATTCGTCCGGCTATGGGGCGTGGAGAAGCCCTTTATCAGCGCCATCGTCGTCGGTGGATTGATCGCCATGGTCATCGGGGCCTCCATCGCCGGGCCGCTTGCCGACAGATACGGGCGCCGCAGCGTGGTCGGCTGGGGCGTGGCGCTTGTCTCCACGGGCACGTTTCTGGGCGCCTTCGCATGGGACGCCAACATCTTCCTGGTCATCCGGGCGTTCACATGCCTGGGGCTGGGCGCCATCATGCCGATCACGGTGGCCTTGATCAGCGAATTTGCCCCAACACAGAAGCGGGCACGGGTGGTGACGACGGTCTTTGCCGGCTACACGGCTGGCGCCGCCATTTCCGGTTACCTCGCAGCCGTGCTGATCCCGATGCTGGGCTGGCGCTGGTACCTCGTCGCCATCGGCGGGCTTTCTGCCGTTATGCTTCCTGTTTTCCTCAAGCTGGTGCCGGAATCCATCGGCTGGCTGGCGACGCAGCGCGATGGCGAAAGACGGGTTCGCGAGATCGTCCAGCGGGTTCTACCCGGCGCTGATATCGCAACCCTGAAGGGTACAGGCGGCGAACGCACCGAAGCGAAGGTCGGGGGTATCAAGCTGATCACCTCCAAGCGTTATCTGCCGATCATGGTGGGCATTGCGACCTGCTACTTCATCGGCCTGGCCGTCATCTATCTCTTCCAGACCTATTTTCCCTTGGTCATCACGCAGTCCGGGTTGCAGCTATCGCAGGCGGGCATCCTCGTTGCCGCCTTCAGCGTCGGCGGCGTTCTCGGCGCCTTGTTGATCGGTTCGGCCATGGACACGTTCGGACGGTTCAAGGTTCTCGCTGTCGCATGGCTGATCGCGATCCCGGCCATCTGGGCCGTCGCTTTCTCGACGCTGGATTACCAGACCCTGATCGTTCTCTCGTTCATTTGGGGCATCCTGCTGCAAGGCGTCAATTCCGGCCTGAACGCCCTTGCCGCCACCCTGTTTCCGGCGGACGCAAGAGCTACAGGCGTATCGTTCATGCATGCGCTGGGCCGTTTCGGTGCCATTCTGAGCGGCCTGGTCGGCGGCGTCGCGATCAGTCTGGGATGGTCGATCGGGAAGATCTTCTTCATCCTCGGATGCCCGCTCATCGTCGGTGTGGCCGCAATCATCTTCCTCAGTGTGGTCAGCGGACGAAAAGATGACGTCGTGATCGAAGATCCCGCCTTCCTCAAAGCCTAAACAGCCCCTTCAAACACGCAACGAACCCGGCGCTGCCGGCTTCGTTCGCCCATCATCAGGATGAAACAATGTCAGTGGATTTCAACGGAGCAGTCGTCCTCGTCACTGGAGCCAATGGCGGTCTGGGGCAGGAATGGATACGCCAGTCGCTTGAGCGGGGTGCAACAAAGATCTATGCCACCGACCTGCAACAACGCGAGTGGAACGACGAGCGGATTGTTTCGCTCGTGCTGGATATCACGGACAACGCATCGGTGACTTCCGCCGCACAGACGGCGCTGGATACGACCATCGTGATCAACAATGCGGGCGTGGCCTTTCGCGAGCCGCTGTTGACCACCGACGAGGAGACGATGCGGCGGGTCTTCGATATCAACTTCTTCGGTCCCGTGGCGGTATCGAAGGCATTCGCCCCTGTTCTGAAGAACAATGGCGGCGGCGCGATCCTCAATGTAACGTCCGTGCTGAGTTGGCTCGTCGTGCCCCCCGTTTACAGTTCCGCCAAGGCAGCGCTGTGGATGGCGACGAACGCCTTGCGCCTCGAGCTCCTTCCGCAGGGAACCGCGGTGGTGAGCCTGCATATGGGCTACACCGACACGCCGATGACGAAGGCGCTGAACGTTCGCAAGAACGATCCGGTCGATGTCGTGCGGGCCGGTCTCGATGGCATAGCCAATGGCGCATATGAGGTGCTGGCCGACAAGCTGTCCGTGCAGGTCAAGCGCGCGCTGTCGGAGCCGGTGGAGGTGCTCTATCCGCAACTGACGGGTTCTGCACTGCGCTTCGACCAACAGCCGCACATACTGGCCGAACAGGCCTCGGCTTAGGTGCAGCGCGTAAGGAGGGCAGCGAAGATGTACAAGGGCTTCGATTTGACGGGCAGAGTTGCGGCGCTGACGGGCTCGTCGAGCGGCATGGGGTTCGCGATCGCACGAGCATTGTGCGAATGCGGCGCGAAAGTGGTTCTTTCGGGTCATCTCGAGCCGGAGCTGGACGACGCGGTCGCGACATTATCCCGCGAGGGCTACGACGTTGCGGGCGTCGTCTGCGACATTACCCGCCCCGAGCACGTCGCCACGTTCGGAGAGCGCTCGATGTCCGCCTTCGGCAAGGTGGACATCCTGTTTGCGCTCGCGGCTCCCCAAGCGCCTGTCGGCCCGTTGCAGGCGATGACGCCGGACGCGTTCGAGAAACTATTGTCGGGCACGGTCGTCTCGAATTTCGCGCTCGTGCGTCAAATCCTTCCTGCGATGGTCGAGCGGCGCGACGGCAGTATCGTCTTCATGTCGAGCATAGCGGCAGAGCGCGCAAACCCGGTTCTCGGCGGATATGGCGCCGCAAAAGCGGCGTTGAACAGCCTCGTTCGCAACATCGCCGTCGAGGTCGGCGCCTTCAACGTCCGCGCCAACGCGATCTCACCGTCGATTGTTCGGACGGCGTTTTCGAAAGACATATGGAGCGACGAGGAGCGGGAAAAGGCGCTGCTGGCAAAAATCCCGGCGGGCCGCATCGCAACGGTTGATGACATCGTCGGCGCCGCTATCCTGCTCGCCTCACCGGGCGGCTCCTACATTTCCGGCCAGACCTTGTTGATCGATGGCGGGCGCTCGGTCTGGTAGGAGGGATCGTTCGTTCGTACGGGCCCCGAGGTATGGGCCTAAACGGATCCCGCGACCCAGACTGGCGGACTCGAACAGCGTTATCCTTACGGTCTTGCGACCTCTTCGAACTCCACCAGCGTTCCGAAGAAATCCTTGGGATGTGCAAACAAGACGGGAAGGCCATGCGCGCCGATCTTCGGCTCACCGGAGCCGAGGATGCGAACCCCGATGTCGTTCATTTCTCGGCCTGCGCCATCGATGTCGCTGACCTCGAAGCAAAGGTGGTGAATGCCACCCGACGGGTTCTTGGCAAGGAAAGACGCTATCGGCGAGTTCTCACCGAGCGGATACAGAAGCTCGATCTTCGTATTCGGCAATTCGATGAAGACGACGGTGACCCCATGTTCGGGCAGATCCTGTGGCTTGGATACCTGCGCCCCCAGAGCCTCGTAGAGCGCGATGGCCGCATTGAGGTCCGGGACCGCGATCGCGATGTGATTGATGGGTCCTAACATGCTGCCTCACTGGTTGCGCAATTTGCCCTGCATCAGATCGATCACCGTGCGGGCCGCCTCAAGAACGTTCGTGCCCGGCCCGAAGACGGCGGAGACACCGTTTTCGAGCAGGAATTCGTAATCCTGGCGCGGAATGACGCCACCGACGACGACGATGACGTTGTCGGCACCGCGCGCCTTCAGGGCCGCGACCAGCTGCGGCGCCAGCGTTTTGTGGCCGGCAGCCAGAGACGACATTCCGACCACGTGAACCCTGTTCTTCACCGCCATCTCGGCAGCCTCGTCCGGCGTCTGAAACAGCGGACCGACCAGCACCTCGAAGCCGATGTCGCCGAAGGCCGAGGCGATGATCTTGGCGCCGCGGTCATGGCCATCCTGGCCAAGCTTGGCGACCATGATCTTCGGCTTGACCGAAAGCGCGGCGGCGAACTCGCCGAGCCGGCCGACCAGCGTGGTATATTCCGGATCGTTCTCGTAGGCCGCGCCATAGACATCGGCGACGACCTCGGAAACGGCAGTGTGATCGCCGAAAACCATGCGCATGGCATCGGAGATCTCGCCCACCGTGGCGCGTGCCCGAGCCGCATCGACGGCGGCGGCCAGCAGATTGCCGTGACCCTGGAGTGCAATCCCGGTCAGTGCCGCCAGCGTCGCTTTGACCGCTGCCGGATCGCGGCGACGCTTGGTCTCCTCAATGCGCCGGATCTGGGCGATGCGCACGGCGGCATTGTCGATGTCGAGAATGTCGAGCGGGTCCTCGTCTTCGAGCCGGTATTTGTTGACGCCGACGATGACCTCCTCGCCACGGTCGACGGCGGCCTGCCGGCGGGTGGCCGCTTCCTCGATCCGGCGCTTCGGCATGCCGGTCGCGACCGCCTTGGTCATGCCGCCCAGCGCCTCGATCTCCTCGATCAGCTCCCAGGCCTTGGTGGCGAGCTCGTCGGTCAGGCTTTCGACATAATAGGAGCCAGCCAGCGGATCGACCACGCGGGTGACGCCGGTCTCGTGCTGCAGGATCAGCTGGGTGTTGCGGGCGATGCGGGCGGAAAACTCGGTCGGCAGGGCGATCGCCTCGTCGAGCGCATTGGTGTGCAGCGACTGCGTGCCGCCGAGCACCGCCGACAGCGCCTCGTAGGCCGTGCGGATGACGTTGTTGTAGGGGTCCTGTTCCTGCAGCGAGACGCCGGAGGTCTGGCAATGGGTGCGCAGCATCAGGCTTGAGGCCAGTTTCGGCTCGAACTCCGCCATGATGCGCGACCAGAGAAGGCGCGCGGCACGCAGTTTGGCTGCCTCCATGAAGAAGTTCATGCCGATGGCGAAGAAGAACGAAAGGCGACCGGCAAAGGCGTCGACGTTCAATCCCTTGGCCAGCGCGGCGCGCACATATTCGCGACCATCGGCCAAAGTGAAGGCCAGTTCCTGCACCAGCGTCGAGCCGGCCTCCTGAATGTGATAGCCGGAAATCGAGATGGAGTTGAAACGGGGCATCTCCTTCGCCGTGTATTCGATGATGTCGGCGATGATCCGCATCGAGGGCTCGGGCGGGTAGATATAGGTGTTGCGGACCATGAACTCCTTGAGGATGTCGTTCTGGATGGTGCCCGAGAGTTTTTCGCGCGAGACCCCTTGTTCTTCGCCTGCGACGATGAAACTGGCAAGGATCGGGATCACGGCGCCATTCATGGTCATCGACACCGACATCTCGTCCAGCGGGATGCCGTCGAACAGGATCTTCATATCCTCCACGCTGTCGATCGCCACGCCGGCCTTGCCGACATCGCCCTCGACACGGGGGTGATCGCTGTCGTAACCCCGATGGGTCGCGAGATCGAAGGCGACGGACAAGCCTTTCTGCCCGGCGGCAAGGTTGCGCTTGTAAAAGGCGTTCGACGCTTCGGCCGTCGAGAAGCCGGCATACTGCCGGATGGTCCAGGGGCGACCTGCATACATGGTTGCGCGTGGCCCGCGGGTAAAAGGTGCAAATCCCGGCAAGGAGTCCAGATGATCGACACCTTTCAGATCGGCCTGGGTATAGAGCGGCTTGACGTCGATGCCCTCGGGCGTGTGCCAGGTAAGCGTTTCCTCAGGGGCTTTCAGCTCGCGCTCAGCCAGCGCCTTCCAGTCGGCAACTGTTTTCGCATCGGACATCACTGGAACTCCATGATCAGTTCATCGACCGCAAGGCTCTGGCCGGCCGATGCGGCAATGCGCTTCACCGTCGCGCGTCTTTCGGCGCGCAAGGTATTTTCCATTTTCATCGCTTCGACGATCGCAAGCGCCTGGCCGGCCTCGACCTGCTCACCCTCCTGAACCGCGATCACGGTAATGATGCCGGGCATCGGGCAGAGAAGCATCTTCGAGGTATCGGGCGGCAGTTTGACCGGCATCAGGCGCGCGAGCTGTGCCACCCTCGGCTCTCTCACATGGGCCATCAGATCCATGCCTCGCCAGCGAAGACGAATTCCCACCCCGGAGTGGGAGATCTTGACGCCGATCTGCTCTCCATCCACCGAGAAATGGGCATGGCTTTGTCCCGGCTGCCACCGACCCGAGATCGTCGATACCGTTCCATCGGCGAACTGCACTGTCGTCGTCTCTGCAGAAGAATCCAGCGTTAGCTCGAACGTCTGGTCGGCAATCGTTGCCACCCAGTGTCGCCCAATAATCCGCCGGTGGTTGCCGATCGTTCCGGAGATCTGCGCGGCGCGGCTCTGGAGTGTGTGGTTGATGTGGGTTGCGATCGTTGCCAGTTTCCGGGCTGCCGTGGTGTCCGGCGCGACGCCGTGGAAACCGTCGGGAAACTCCTCAGTGATGAAGGCTGTGGTGATGTTGCCCGACCGAAACCGGTCATGCTGCATCACGGCCGAGAGGAAGGGCAGGTTGTGGCCGATCCCCTCGACCTCGAAATCATCCAGCGCAGCGCTCATCGCATCGATGGCCGCAAGCCGGTCCGGCGCCCAGGTGCAGAGCTTGGCGACCATCGGGTCGTAATACATCGAAATCTCGCCGCCTTCGAAGACGCCCGTGTCGTTGCGCACGACCGTGCCGTCCGGTCTCTTGCCTTCCTGCGGCGGGCGATAGCGTGACAGCCGTCCGATCGAAGGCAGGAAATTACGGTAGGGGTCCTCGGCATACAGCCGGCTTTCGATCGCCCAGCCGTTCAGTTTGACGTCGTCCTGGCCAAGAGACAGCCTTTCGCCCGCGGCAACCCGGATCATCTGCTCGACGAGGTCGATGCCGGTGATCAGCTCCGTTACCGGGTGCTCGACCTGCAGGCGGGTGTTCATTTCGAGGAAGTAGAAGTTTCTGTCGCCATCGACGATAAACTCGACCGTGCCGGCCGAGTGATAGCCGACGGCCTTCGACAGCGCGACGGCCTGCTCGCCCATGGCGCGGCGGGTGTCCTCGTTGAGGAACGGTGAGGGAGCCTCCTCGATGACCTTCTGGTTTCGTCGCTGGATGGAGCATTCACGCTCACCGAGATAGAGCACGGTGCCGTGCTTGTCGCCGAGCACCTGAATCTCAATGTGGCGCGGCTGCGTGACGAATTTCTCGATGAAGATGCGGTCGTCACCGAAGGAAGCCTTGGCCTCGTTCTTGGAGGACTGAAAGCCTTCTCGCGCCTCGGCATCGTTCCAGGCGATGCGCATACCCTTGCCGCCGCCGCCCGCAGACGCCTTGATTATGACCGGGTAGCCGATTTCGCCAGCGATCTTCACCGCCTCGTCGGCATCGGCGATCAGGCCCATATGGCCGGGAACCGTGGAGACGCCGGCTTCCGCCGCCAGCTTCTTCGAGGTGATCTTGTCGCCCATCGCCTGAATGGCGCCGACCGGCGGACCGATGAAAACGACGCCTTCCGTCTCCAGCGCTTCTGCGAAAGCGGCGTTTTCCGACAGGAAGCCGTAACCCGGATGAACGGCATCGGCGCCGGTCTTGCGGATCGCATCCAGGATCCTGTCGATGACGATATAGGACTGGTTCGACGGCGCTGCGCCGATATGCACCGCCTCGTCAGCCATCTTCACATGGAGCGCATCAGCATCGGCATCGGAATAGACGGCGACGGTGGCGATGCCCATCTTCTTGGCCGTCTTGATAACCCGACAGGCGATTTCACCGCGGTTCGCAATCAGAATTTTTTTGAACATGGGTTATCCCGCGACTGAAGCGCTGTTGAGGTTTGGCGACCGTTCCATCGTGATGGCCTTCGATTTGATCGACGATCCGACGACCGATGCCGTGCCCGTGGACATCCGGCATTCTTCCAGCCGCAGGGCGAATTCATCCTCCGCAACGGCGTCTCTCAGGTTCATCGTACTCGACACGGTACTCACAACGGTATCGTGTCGTGCTTGCGCCAATGCACATGGCTTTGCTTGTTGCGAAGCGAAGCGAAGGCCCGGGCAATGCGGCGGCGGGACGAATGCGGCATGATGACCTCATCGATGAAACCGCGCTCGGCGGCGACGAAGGGGTTGGCGAACCGCTCTTCGTATTCCTTGGTGCGCTCTGCGACTTTGTCGGGATCGCCAAGCTCCGACCGGTACAGGATTTCGGTGGCGCCTTTTGCACCCATGACGGCGATCTCGGCTGTCGGCCAGGCGTAGTTGACATCGGCGCCGATGTGCTTGGAGGCCATCACGTCGTAGGCTCCGCCATAGGCTTTGCGCGTGATCAGCGTGACCATCGGCACCGTCGCCTGACCGTAGGCGAAAAGCAGCTTGGCGCCGTGCTTGATGACGCCGCCATACTCCTGCGACGTTCCGGGAAGGAACCCGGGGACATCGACCAGGGTCAGAATGGGAATATTGAACGCATCGCAGAACCGGACGAACCGCGCCGCCTTACGGGCGGAATCCATATCGAGGCAGCCAGCCAGTACCATTGGCTGATTGGCGACGACGCCGACGGATTGCCCCTCTATGCGGATGAAGCCGGTGATGATGTTCCGGGCAAACGCCTCCTGGATCTCGAAGAAGTCGCCCTCGTCTGCAATCGCCAGAATCAATTCCCGCATGTCGTAGGGCTTGTTCGACGAAGCCGGGACCAGCGTGTCGAGGCGGTGCTCGATCCGGGCGGGGTCGTCGAAGAATGGGCGCACGGGCGCCTGTTCGCGGTTGTTGAGAGGCAGGAAGTCGAACAGCAGGCGGATCTGCTCGAGCGCTTCCACGTCGTTTTCAAAGGCGCCATCCGCGACGGATGATTTTGTGGTGTGGGTTCGCGCACCGCCCAGTTCCTCGGCGGTGACGATCTCGTTGGTCACCGTCTTCACGACGTCCGGGCCGGTCACGAACATGTAGGAACTGTCGCGAACCATGAAAATGAAGTCGGTCATGGCCGGCGAATAGACCGCCCCGCCGGCGCAAGGTCCCATAATCACCGAAATCTGGGGGATGACGCCGGAGGCGTCGACATTGCGCTTGAACACGTCGGCATAGCCGGCCAGCGACGCGACCCCCTCCTGAATGCGGGCGCCTCCGCTATCGTTGAGGCCGATCACCGGTGCGCCGACCTTGACCGCCATATCCATGATCTTGCAGATTTTTTGCGCGTGCGTTTCCGACAACGAACCGCCGAGAACGGTGAAATCCTGGGAGAAGACATAGACCTGCCGGCCGTTGATCGTGCCCCAGCCCGTCACGACCCCGTCGCCGGCAATCTTCTGACCGGCCATTCCGAAGTCAACGGCACGGTGCGTCACATACATGTCGTACTCTTCGAACGAGCCCTCATCCAAAAGAACCTCGATCCGCTCGCGTGCCGTAAGCTTGCCTTTGCCGTGCTGGGCATCGATGCGCTTCTGACCGCCGCCGAGCTTTGCTTCGGCCCGTCGCGACTCAAGCTGTTCAAGAACGGATCGCATGCCATCTCCCCTTCAAAGGCGTCACTGTTGACCGCATTGGTAACGTAGAAATGGGCTCCACAAAATACTTGATCGTGCATTCGGGCTGATCAACAAGCTCGATCTGCGTAGCCCGAATGACCTCGACGAGGACGAACTGGCGCTGTTCCTCATAAGGGCTGATGAAACGCCGCCGGCGGGCCGGTTTGATTATCTGCATACGTGGCCCTCCACCATCACCTCTTCCAGGACGTTTACGATTGGGCCGGGACAGCGCGGACTATCCGGATCGGCAAGGGTTCCAACTGGTTTTGCTATCCGGAGCATATCGACCAACAGATGAAAGCCGCGTTCGCAGCGCTTGAAGACCATAGTTTCCTCGCTGACAAGCGCCCCGCCGAATTCGCGGATTTGGCCGCTGAGATACTTGCGTGGCTCAACGCCATTCACCCGTTCCGTGCGGGCAATTGCCGAACCCAGCTGGCTTTACTGTCGATGTTGACCGAACAGGCCAGGCTTCCGTTCAATGATGACCAACTGGCCCGCGATCGCGTCATTGCGGCGATGATCGACAGCTTCGGCGGTGACGAAGACCCACTGCGCAAACTAATCCTCGATCTGTTCAGCGCCTGACACGCTACCCTAGTGACAGGCGTGCCTCGGAGGTCCTGCGAATGACAGGGTTGAACCATCAGCCGTGCCAAGGGCTGCCATGGTCCAGTTCTCAATCCGCCTGACGAGAGGGGTATGTAGGTTATTGCCCGGCTGTTGATTTTCCCATGTTCCGTCTGACGTCATCTCGGCCTGGGTGTGGTCGGGTTTTGCGTCGTGGCCTTTTCCCGTCAATCGGGCCGCCCGCTCCGTTCGCTGCGCTCCCGTGTGGCCCGCTGACCGTGAGCGGCGGAGTGCCGCCGCCTGAACTCCCAGACCGGCCTCGATGGACGTAGCCGGAGAAACCAAGGGAAAAAATCTTATGACAACCGAACCAACAAGCCCTCCCACGCCGTCTACCACGTCGAAGGCGAGCGCAAGAAAGCCTACTGGACCAAGATCGGCGCAGCCTGGTCGCACGAAGACGGCGAGGGGTTCAACATCCAGATTACCTGCCTGCCGATGAACGGCCGCCTCGTGGTCCGCAAGCCCAAAGCCGACGAGAACCAAGAGACGCGCGATGAGCGCGCTCCCGACCCAAGAGTAGCGGGTGTTCCTCGATATCTGGCACGTCTACGAAGTCACCGTTCAGTCAGGCGCACAATGCGTCCATTGAGCGGACCGAGCACTCCACAGTGTCCGAACGCCCAGCACCCCTCGTGCCCGCCGTCACCCGCTACGACCGCGGTATCGAGGACGTCGCGCGCGAGAAGGCCGCATCGGTGATCGAGCACACGTTCGGGACCGTCGCATCGCTCGTGCAGCAGGTGTTCCAGGATCCGGAAACCGTCACACGACAGCTGCGAATGGGCATCACCGAGAAGACAGGGAGGGGGGCGGAGCTCGCAACCCTCATGGCCAGACAGCTCGAGCGGTTCGGGGAGCTGCGTGGCAAGTCGGGGCTGCTTGGCGACAACAAGGAGCGCAGACAAGCGAGAGACATCGCAAACGCGGTCGCCGCCCATATCGGCCATGTCTCGAAAGCCTGGGAACGGCGCCTGGATGCGGAGCGGGCATCGGAAACCTGGCAGCGCGAGAAACGCGATGGCGTCGAGGTGCCTGGCCTGACACCTCGCAGCTTCGAGCTCATTGCCCAGGTGGAAAAGGCAGCGATCGACAAACAGGGTCCGCTCATCGATCAGTTGCGGTCAACGCCGGAGGGGAGGATCGCGCTGGAAGAGGCAAAGCGGGTGGCCGATGCGCTCACTCTTCGGTTCGGGCATTCCGATCCGCGGAACTTTTCCCCCGACCTTGAGAAGCGTCCCGAGCTTGCAAAACAGGCCGAGACGATCAAGAGCGTTGCCCGCATCGTGGAGCGCACCCGCATGGCGGAGCTCACGCGGGATCATACGTTAAAGCATCAGCTCAGCCGAACGAAGGGGCTCGGGTTGAGCCGGTAAGATGATGAGCGGACACGAGCTCGTGTTCACGGATTGGCCGAAAAGATGGCGTAGACGCTCTTAGCTCCGTCAAACGGTCCGGACCGGAAACATGTCCTCGCCATAGTGATGCAGGCGGGTGTGATGACGGCGGCACAGCCAGCGCACGTCGAGAGGGTCCTCGTACTGGTCGTGATGCGCGTCGACCGTGTCGATGCCGCAGACCTCGCAGGGTTGTTTGGCAAGATCCCCTGCCTTGACGGCTCGCTGCACGGCCAGGTGCGCATCGTACTTTGCCGGATTGGCCCGGCGCCAATTCGCCTGACGGGTGTCGGTCTTCAGCATCGCTGGTTCATTCCTTTGGCTGGCCACTGGCGAAGATCAGCTGATTTGGTGCGGCTTGCCATCTAGAAAAGCTACGTGTTCTCATAGTGGCGCGAATTTGAGATAGTCGCAAGTAGAGGATTTTGGGAAAGGAAGGTCACACGAGGTTGAATTGGAGATAACCGTTCAATTTTCGCCAGACGGCCTCTCTACGTCTGGATTTTTGCTAGCGTCGCGGTGCGAAAAATGTCGCGAGATCGGTGCTTACACGGGGTGTTGCTTCGTGGTTGCTGCGGGCCACCGGCAGGTGCAAACGATGAGAATGGTCACAGCACGATGATCATTTAAGCGAAGAGGTTAAGGCTCAACGATAGATGCGGAGCTTCCAGGCGCTGGACCAACACAATGTCGATGACGCCGCTGACGCCGTAGGGCTGACCACGATGCTGCCAAAGGCTGGCAGCACCAGTACCGGCAGAGAAGTTTCTTACAGATCGAGCAGGCTGCCTGACAGCTGCCCTTATGACGTCGCTTGTAGAGTGTCAAAAAATGCTTATATCTCTGACAGAGGAACGCCATGCAGCACCTTACATCTCAAATTCTCGGATATGCTGAGCAATTGCCAGAGGGTGCCGCCCTGTCCGCGAAAAGCCTGCTGCATCTCGGCAATCGTGCTGCTGTGGACCAGGCGCTGTCGCGTCTGCATGAGCGTGGAGAGCTGATCAGAGCGGGACGTGGTATTTACATGAAGGCTATCAAAAGCCGGTTCGGAAGCAGGCCACCGACTGTCGAGCAAGCCGCCGCGGCAGTTGCACATCAACGTGGCGAGGTTATCGTTTCAAACGGAGCAGCGGCTGCCAATGCCCTCGGGCTGACGACCCAGGTCCCTGTTCGCTCTATTTATCTGACCTCCGGCCGCAGCCGGACAATGAGTGTCGGAAGCCAGGAGGTTGAGCTGAAACATGCTCCTCCATGGCAGCTTTCGCTCGCCAACCGGCCGGCGGGGGTTGCTGTGCGCGCGCTCGCGTGGCTGGGGCCGGAAAGAGCAGAAGAGGCGCTCTCAAGCATCAAGCGGAAACTTTCACCTGAAGCCTTTACTGAACTCCTTGCTGCAGCACACCAGTTTCCCACGTGGCTTGCACGAAGCGTGGGAAAGGCCGCCCATGGCTGATCACTTCCTCCAACTCTCGATCGACGACAAGCATGTGGTTCTGGCGATCGCGTCAGACAGATCGCAGCGTCCAATACACCTGCTCGAAAAGGACGTTTAGGTCGTGTGGGCGCTCCAAACGCTCTACGCAACAGCCCCTGGCAAGAGCCTCGTCTTCGAGGGCGGCACCTCGTTGTCGAAAGCTTTCGGTGCTAGGCCCTCGCCTTCCGGCGTACCAACAACGTTCAGAATGCATTCATGGCGGCGGAAGGTTCAAAGTCCAGTGCTCCACATCCGGACTATCGATGTAACGGCCGAGTGAGCGCAGGTAGGCAACAATTTCTCGCCGCAGGTAATCCCGATCGCCAAATTTTCTGTTGATCTCCCGGAGTTGGGGAGCTGCAATCTCGTACTCTTTGTCCGACAGGTCGGCGTCTCCGATCGTGTAGATATTGTCACCGCAGGCGCAAATATCACAACCCGTATCAATAATCTCATCGACAAACGCCGGGATTTCAATCGCCTGCATCATGCGCAGCTTTGGTTTGCTGGTCATCCTTTGTACTCTGACTATCCACAAGTTTAATATAAGACGATCATCTCGGGCAGATGAAAGCAGCCATGGGTTGCGCGAAACAATCTACCAGCTGCGGTCACGGCAGCCTTGGGACTTTCAGATAGATCATGCCGCGAATATCCGGATGCATGGCATGACACACCGATCAAAGGACTGGGCGGGAACGAAATGTTCGATCACGAGGCAATGTCGATGCGCTGTGTGGGGAACCGATGAGGCCGTCCTGCATTTCAGCCTCCGCCCAGATGATGCGGGCCTTCCCCAACCGCTTCGCCAGATAGAGGGCTGCGTCAGCTTTTCTTAAGACTAGAGTCGCGTCATCTCCGAAGTCTATCGGAAGCAGGCCGGCACTAAAGGTAAACGGTACTGCCCCGCTCATGTCTTCGCGCACCTGTGCAAGGAAGCTTTCCATCGCAGCCATAGCGTCCGCGTCGGTAGGGCCCCCAAGCAGAACTCCAAATTCTTCGCCGCCGAGCCGGCCGACCTCTGTAGCTGAAAACATTTGAGTTGATTGACGTGCAAAAGCGACGAGAACGCGATCTCCCATTTCATGGCCGTACTTGTCGTTGATACCTTTGAAATTGTCGATGTCGATCATAGCAAAATAGCGCAGAGGACCCTTGGGCTCTGCAAGAGTAGACTGAAAGTGCTCCATGAAAGCGCGACGGTTGCTCAACCCCGTCAAGGCATCGACACTTGATAGTTTCTTGAATTTTTGTTTCGTAATATAGATCTCCCGGATGCAGTTCATAACAGCATGATTGAGAAGGCAACCAATCAAAACGGAGGAGACGATCGACAAAGAAAGAAGGGGAGCCGAGACGGTCGCAAAGTAGGAGCTTGGCTGCCCAGCAAATAAAGTCACAACCGATATGAGGCAACTGATCAGGTACTCAGCTCGACTATTGAAGACCAGTGCCGTTCCCAAGATTATTTCCACGGACACTACTGCAGCCCAGTAGGGACCCAGCTCTCCCATAGCGTCAAGCTGGATCCGAAACCCCAATGATAAGAGCGCCGTGTAGCTCATGCTCAGTGCCCTAAGAGCTCTGAAGTTGGTGACCCACACAATCGCGACGCACACCGCGCAAAGCAACATCGCAGTCGGCACAAATGCCATCGTAGGACGAACATCAAAACCCGGGTTGATCAGAAAGCTGATGACGAGTCCAGCGCAACCAACGCCGAAAACAATCTGACTATGCAGTCGTTTTCTTATTTCAGCTTCCTGTTTCGCATATTGATAGTGAGGCAAGATTACTGTGTTCCTTTGCATGGTGCGGGCGCTGTTGTCACCTCTTTGGGGGCCCATCGCCGGAGGTTTCGTCATGATGCATGAAGCATCAAGATTGTCCTCTCGTCGGGCTTGCCCATCAAAACTCTTCCCAGCTTTCTGATTTAACCGCAGCATTCCCACAGACAGCGTAGGCGACCTTCGAAGTCATCTGTCCTACAGGGGGAACAGATGACGGGATCGGGTCGACGCGCGACGCCGGCTGCGACGGGCGTATGGCTGTCCCAGCGCCGACATTGAAGCGTGAAAGAAGCTGAAACAGTTCCTCAGCTTCTCTAGCGAGGCCATGCGAGGCAGCAGACGTTTCCTCAACCATGGCTGCGTTCTGCTGAGTGCCTTGGTCTATCGTATTAACAGCAGTGTTAATTTCTTTCAGACCCGTCGCTTGCTCGCGTGACGCCTCGACAATGGCGCTGACATTGGCATCGACATAGATGACCTGCCCGACGATCTCTTCGAGAGCCTTGCCGGTTTCCCCGACGAGCGCAACGCCCTGCTTGACATGCTCGTTTGAAGCACCAATCAAATCCTTGATTTCCCGCGCAGCCTTGGCGGAGCGTTGCGCCAACTCCCGAACCTCTTGGGCGACAACCGCAAACCCTTTGCCTGCATCACCGGCTCGCGCCGCTTCGACGCCCGCATTCAAAGCAAGCAGGTTGGTCTGGAAAGCAATCTCATCGATCACACCAATGATGGTGGAAATTTCGCCGGCTGATTTTTCGATCTGGCCCATGGCATCAACAGCCTGTCGGACCACCGATCCAGAGCGCTCGGCGCTCTCTTTTGTTTTGCGCACAAGCTGCCCGGCGTCCTGCGCTCGATGGCTGGAGTCGGAAACTGTCGTGGTGATCTCTTCGAGAGCAGCAGCCGTTTCTTCAACCGAAGCAGCTTGCTGCTCCGTTCTGCCTGCCAGATCATCAGAGGCCGAGCGGATCTCTTGCGATGCGGAAGCAATGGCGGCCGCGTTCCGTGCCACCGCTTCCATCGCAACGCAGAGCTGTGATGTGGCGCTGTTGAAATCGAGACGAAGTTTGTCTAACGTCGGCAGAAAAGGATGTCCGAGCTGTTGTGTCAGGTCGCCTCTAGCAAGCCCCTGCAAGGCACAGGCGAGGCTATGGACGTTCTCAACGCGGGTCGTGACATCCGTTGCGAACTTTACGATCTTGAAGACCTTGCCGCTCATGTCGAAGATCGGGTTGTAGGACGCCTGGATGTGAACTTTCTTGCCGTTCTTACCGATGCGCAGGAACTCATCCGCAATGAACTCGCCTCCAGCCAGCCGGGTCCAGAACTGCCTATAGTCTTCGCTGCCCGCGTAAGTCCTGTCGCAGAACATCGAATGATGTTTGCCCCTGATGTCTTTGAGCTGATAGCCGAGCGTTGTCAGGAAGTTCTCATTGGCTGTAAGGATTTCGCCAGCAGGCGTAAACTCGATGACTGCCTGGGCACGCGACAGCGCATCGAGTTTACCCGCGTCTTCGACGGACTTCAGCTTCTGAGCGGTGATGTCTGTGGCGAACTTGATGATTTTGTAAGGCTTTCTGCCCCGAAAGACCGGATTGTAGGATGCTTCGATCCAGACTTCTCTGCCGCCCTTGCCGATCCGCCTATACTGGCGCTGGTCATACTTTCCCGCGGCCAAGGCATCCCAGAATTGGCGGTATTCGGCGCTGGTCGCTTCCGTCGGATCCACGAACATATGATGATGCTGGCCGACGATCTCGGTAAGCTCATAGCCAAGTGCTGTGCAAAAATTCTGATTGGCTTTCAGAATCTTCCCCGTGAGACTGAACTCGATGATTGCTTGAGCCTTGCTCACTGCGGCCAAGATATCTTCAGTATCGGACGAGAAACCAAACGAAATCATCCCCACGATATGCTCCTTCTTTGCCACAGAGCCTTCTTCTGAACCTCGGCGGCCCTTTGAGAAATGGACTGTGGCGTTTCGTTGTGGATCAGACCGGGGAGGTGCTATGCAACGGCTTGATGTCTCCGGCGGTCACTCCCAGTTTTAGGAGTGAATTCCAAACGAATTCTTAAAGCGTTGCACAATATTTCGGCGTTCGCTTGATGAGTGTGCATCTTGCCGCATCTTCAAGTTAAAGCAGCAAAGACTAATCAAAAAATCTCAGGGCGGATATGCTGTCTTTTGCTGCTTGATATTCGAAACAACTCGTTAGTGGATAAGTCCCCGGCGAATTGCCTCCGCAATGGCATGCACGCGATTGTCGGCACCGAGTTTACGAATGGCAGTCTTGATGTAGCTGTTTACGGTGTCGGACGTGTAGCCGCTCAACTTGGCAATCTCATCGGTTGTCTTACCCAAGCTCGCAAATCTTAGACAGATAAGCTCGCCGTCGATCAGTCTGAGCGTTTGTGCCGAGAACTTATCCATAATCGGTCGAGTGATCACGCGGTGCATGACGTCAGCCACATCCTGCAGGAAGTCCATTTCGTCCTGTGCAAATCGCGTCTGACGCGCGAAAGTGACGGCCCCGAAGACAACGTCTCCGCGCCGTACCGGAAAAAGCGTACGATTTACCACCCCGAACGCGTCAGTCAGATAGGTTAGACGCTGAGGTGGCGGCGTCTGCGCATACACCACGTCCTCCATGACAACACCTACCGCCAATCTCGATGCTTGCACGAATGGATCAACCGAAAGAAGATCGTCACCGTAATAGGCCTCCAGAAACGCTGGTGGGACGTCTGTGTCGATCGAGTGACCGCTGCCGAACCGGTATCCATCGAGATCAAGACCGGACACGGCAAAGAAGTCGAATGGGACTGCCGCGCGAATTTTTTCGACAAAAGGGTGAGCTGCGACATGCCTTCGCTTTGGCAGCGACCGGAGATCGGGTACCCCGTTGAGGGCTTCGCTTAATATGAAGGTGCTTGAAGACAGCAAACTCAGCTCTCCGATGTGAACGGCTGTGCGATTTGAAGGAGGTTCTCTGGTTCCTGCAACCAGTAAATGCAACGACGGACTGTTGGAAAGGATGGAAAGACGCGTTGGTGTTTCAATTTTGGGACGTCATCAGCAAAACTCCGGAGGCCGTTTCTCGTAAGAGCCGCGAAGAGGGGAAGATTCGCCGTCGGGATCACCAAAAGAAGTTCTTTCATCTGATCATGGTTGAGTAGCTTTGCATTTGGCTTCGCCCTCACAGATCGGAGCGGTCTCTTGACCGCTACGACCGGGCAGGTGGCGTCCGATGATCCACGACCAACCTCGACCCATCCGGTTTTCCACGCAATGTGACGAGCATGCCCTGATCGAGGATCTCGATCCAGCTCTATATGTAGCCGGTCAAATGGCTCCACGACGATCATGGAATGGTACATAGTCATGCCAACGCGCTTGTTGTCGATACGCTTCGCAAATAGCGACCGCCTTTCATTCCGTGTCGATCAAGACAAAGGGACGTCGCGACTGACAATAAGGGCGGAAGCCGAGACATCAACAGGCTCACGGTCTCTGCTTTGCATCGGATGCACGTCCTGAGCGCAGCATTCCCAGCCCGATGTCCTTAGCCAGTTCCGCGCGTTTCGCCGCATAGGCAGAGGCCACGATCGGATTGTCCTTTGACAAAACGCTCGTTCAGCCGCTCCGGCCCAGGCCCTTGTCCTGCTTTGGATTTACATTGCACAACCTAACGGTTTAAGCAGGATAGTGTGCGGACCCGCGATATCCCTGGGTCGGGCAGGATTCTGGCAGGCTGTATTGGACTATCTTCTCCTCAAATATCTGCATGTCCTCGGCGCGATCGTTCTTCTGGGCACGGGAACGGGCATCGCGTTCTTCATGCTGATGGCCCACCGCTCCGGAGACGCCGAATTTGTGGCGAAGACAGCGGGAGTGGTGGTCGTGGCGGATATGGTCTTTACCGCCAGCGCGGTGGTCGTTCAGCCGATCACCGGCTATCTTTTGGCGGATCTGATGGACGTTCCCCTGTGGGAAGGCTGGCTCGGGGTAGCGCTCCTGCTCTACGGGGTGGCCGGCGCCTTCTGGTTGCCCGTTGTCTGGATCCAGATGCGCATGCGTGACCTCGCGTTGGAGTCCGCCCGTGCTGGAACAGCGCTTTCCACGGCCTATCACCGTCTCTACCGCATTTGGTTTCTGTTCGGCTTTCCGGGCTTCGGCTCCGTGATGGCCATCCTCTGGCTCATGATTGCAAAGCCCGGACTATGACCAGGATATCCCACCCCCCCATTGTCGCCGTTCTCGGCGCGTCCGGTTTGATCGGTGAGGCGATCTGCGGATACCTTATGGCGCAAGGCCATAAGGTCGTTCCCGTCGCCCGTCGCTTCACGCCCGTGCAGAATGCCGCCTGGGAAGGTCTGGCCGTTCAAATGCCTCTTGTCGATGCGGAGAGACCGGCTTTACAGGCGGCGATCTCAAAACTGCAGGCCGACGTCATCGTCAACTGTATCGGTGCGCTTCAGGATGCGCCGGGTTCGCCTGTAGCGCGGGCCAACCGGGATTTCGTTGCCACACTCGTTGACGTTCTGCAGGACGAGACCAGCGAAAGCCATAGAGATGGGCAGCCGGGCCGAGATCCCCGGCTTCTCATTCATGTCTCGATCCCCGGAGATGGACGGGACGATCTGACGGATTTCAGCCGGGAAAAGCGAGCGGCGGAGGCGACTATCGCGCGGTCCGGCCTGCCCTTTATCATCCTGCACCCGGGCTTTGTTTACGCGGAGGCAGCCTACGGCGGTAGCGCCCTGATGCGCGCCTTGGCGGTTCTCCCGTTCGATCTGCCGGAGGCCCTCGCATCCCGCCCCTTCGCCGTGACGGATGCTCGCGATATTGGCCGTAGCGTGGAGGTCGTGCTGGCGGATTGGACAACAGGCCGGCGCGCGTGGCAGTCCCACTGGGACATCATGGAAACGGAGGCTTCGACGGTCGGTAGCGTGCTCGCGGGGTTGGCGCGCCGCCTTGCCGGGCCGAAACGACGGATCCGAGTGCCGGGCTGGATGCTCACGACCGCAAGCCGGGCCGGCGACCTGGTCTCCTGGCTCGGGTGGCGTCCTCCCGTCCGCTCAACGGCGCTTGTGGAGATGGCGCGCGGCGTCACCGGCGATTCTGCAACATGGCGCCGTGAAACCGGCCTTGATCCGCTGTCGGGGCCTCGCACGCTCGCGATGACGGCAGCGACCGTGCAGGAGCGCTGGTTTGCCCGCCTTTACATGCTCAAGGCGATGATCATCGGCATTCTCGTGGTATTCTGGGTCGTCTCCGGCGGCATCGCCCTGACGGTCGCTTTCGATGCGGCGACGCGTATTCTCACGGATCACGGCTTCGCCGAACCGTTGGCAAAGGCGATCACGATCGTCACCAGCCTGATGGACATCTCGATCGGTCTTGCGATCCTCCATCGCCGAACATGTCGCATTGGCCTCCTCGCAGGCATCGCGCTATCCCTTTTTTACATGATCTCTGCTGCCCTCATCACTCCAGACATGTGGATCGAACCCCTTGGCGCCCTCGTCAAGACAGGCCCGTCGATCATCCTGATGATGGTCGGGCTGGCTGTACTCGAAGAGCGGTAGAAATTCTTGCGGCAGGCAAAGCGGTTCATTTGTTGGAATGCACTTCTCAGCGGCCATCGAAATCGACTATACATCCGACATGATACCGACGCCTGATCTAGCGACGCTTTCCACCGGTCCCATCATTCTGTTTGATGCCGAATGCGTTTTGTGTTCGGCGAACGCGCAGTTCGTTCTTGAACGAGACCGCAAGGCCGTGTTTCGGTTGGCCTCCATGCAGAGCGAGATCGGGAAATCCTTGTATCGCATGCACGGAATGGATCCGGCGGATCCTGCAAGCTTGCTCGTTGTGGATGGAGATCGGATGCGGCGGGACAGCGATGCCGTTCTCAGCATTTACGAGACGCTTGGCTTTCCTTGGGCACTCGTCCGGGTGTTCCGGATCGTCCCTGTCGCCTTGCGCGATCCCGTCTACCGTTTCGTTGCGCGTCATCGCTATCGAGTATTCGGCCGGCGCGATACGTGCTGGATAGCCCCGAAACACTACAGGGACCGGATTCTCTGAGAGGTAGGACGTCACTTATCGAAACCCTTCCCGACCGAGAGATCTATCGATGACGGCCGTAGAAGACTAACAAGCGTCGTCTTGCCAGCCCCGGAAAGCCCGAAAAGGCCGACCTTTTTGCCAGGGCGGATGGTCAGAGAAAGATCGGTGATCACCGGCTTGCCGGACGTGTAGGCGAAACCGATCTCGGAAGCTGTCGGCATTGAATAAGCCTCGCCTCTTCTTCATCGTCTGTATCGAACAAACGCGCACCACCAACGATAGATTTCCCGTCATCGGACAGCCGTGCACCTGATGCTAACAGCTTCGTTCCGACGGGTGCCAGATGACGTCAGTGAGCGTCGCGGAGACGTTCGCGTTCCACCTCCCGTCCAGGGTGGTCCTAAGAGCTCTCGAAGTGCAGAACCCAGCAATGTTACATTAAGATTTAGTTGTTAGACATATACGGGCGACGGATGGGGTCCGGCGAGGGCGAGCGGTCCGAACGATCATTTGAGGTCGGAGCGCGACCGGACTCCGCCGAGGCGTCACACATTCTTTTTCCAGTGCCGCGTGTGGCCTCGCGGCGCGCAGATCCTCAGGTGAAATCCGAAATGCCCCATCCAAACATCAAACTGGCGATGAGCGCGATCTTTGGCGTCATCGGCCTCGTCATCGTGATGTTGTCCTGGCTGACGCTGAGCGGCCTTCAGTCCTTGAATTCGCGCACAATTGACGTCGCCGACAACTGGCTGCCGAAGACCGCGGCCTCCGGCCGGATCCAGACCGCGCTGAACGATGTGCGCGTCGCCTACGGGCAGCATCTTGTCGAGACCAACATCCACCGGATGAAAGACTTGCTCGCCCTTGCGCGCGAGAAGGAAGACGCTCTCCGGGCCTCGCTTTCGGCCTACGACGCGATGATCTCGACGGATCGCGAACGGCAGATCTTTGCCGCCATCCCGCCGGCCGTTGCTGACTACATCCAACACGGCAGCTACATGCTGGACATGTCCGGCGATGGTGCGAAGGATCTCGGCGGCTATCTCTTCGGCCACGGCATGCGCGACACTGCGAGCATTGTCGAAACCGCGACGGCGGCTCTCGTTGCCTATGACTCTCAAGGCGCGGCCGACTCGAAGGCCGAAAGCGGTATGACCTACGAATCCGTCATGTCAAAGATTTTTGGCGCTGCGCTGTTCGTCGGCTTCGTCCTCGTCGCGGCGGCCTTTTACGTGCTGCGCGGCATTGCCCGGCCGGTCAAGGTCATCACCCAGTCCATGACCCGTCTTGCGGGTGGCGATACGTCGGTGGCTATTCCTTATACGAGCCGCCCCGACGAGATTGGTCAGATGGCAGGCGCGGTCGAAATCTTCCGTCAGGCGGCGATCGCCAACAAACGTCTGGAAGAAGAAGCAGGAGCCGCTCGTGTTCAGGGTGAGGCAGATCGTATCCGTCTTACGGCAGAGGCGGAAGCTGCAGCCCAGGTTCGCCTCCAGGAAGCGATCGCAGGTCTTGCCACAGGTCTTCGCCGCTTGGCATCCGGCGATCTGAGCTTCCAGCTCAATGATGCCTTTGCTCCCGATTTCGACGCTCTTCGTCACGATCTAAATGGCGCCGTCTCGCAGCTGGCGGAGACCTTGCGTTCGGTTGCTCAGGCAACAACGCAGATTGACAACGGCTCCCGTGAGATCAGCCAGAGCACCGACGATTTGTCCAAACGGACGGAACAGCAGGCGGCATCGCTTGAGGAGACTGCAGCGGCCCTGGATCAGATTACGGCAAACGTCTCCAACTCCTCCAAGCGCGCCGACGAGGCGCGTTCGGTGGCCGTGCAGGCAAATGCAAGTGCTGTCCAGTCCGGCAAGGTCGTGGCCAATGCAGTCGATGCCATGCAGAAGATCGAGCAGTCCTCTAACCAGGTCTCCAACATCATTGGCGTCATCGATGAGATCGCCTTCCAGACCAATCTCCTCGCGCTGAACGCAGGCGTCGAGGCGGCACGTGCCGGTGAGGCGGGCAAGGGTTTTGCCGTCGTAGCCCAAGAAGTGCGCGAACTGGCCCAGCGCTCCGCTAAAGCGGCCAAGGAGATCAAGGAGCTGATCCGCAACGCCTCCGTCGAGGTGAAGAGCGGCGTCCAGCTGGTGAGCGAAACAGGTGATGCCCTTCGCACGATCGAAGGCTACGTTGTAACTATCAACCAGCACATAAATGCGATCGCTACGTCGGCACGTGAGCAGTCCGTTGGGCTTGCAGAAGTTAACACAGCGGTCAACCAGATGGATCAGGTGACGCAGCAGAACGCGGCGATGGTGGAAGAAAGCAATGCCGCGGGCGCCGCACTGGTTTCTGAGGCCGAGCGCCTTCGCGATCTGGTCGGGCAGTTCCAAGTTGGACATGCCTTGCGACAGACAGCAGCCGTCATGGCGGCAGGTTCCATGCATCGTCCCGTAGCGTCCCCGGCACGCAAGATTACAGGAAAAGTTGCCCGAGCCTTCTCAGGCAAGGCCGCAGTTAAAGAAGATTGGGAGGATTTTTGACGGACGTGAACCCCAGAGCGATCACGGGCGACACGTTCGAGATCATCGCGTTTCGCTTGCACGATCAGGAGTTCTGCGTGCCGTCCAAGGGTTGACGATCACCAGGCCAATGCTCTCGAAATCAGAGACATTGCGGGTCGCCACCGAGGCACCGCGCGACAGGGCGATCGCTGCGATCTGCGCATCGAACTGACTGATGGGTCGGCCTGCGCTGCGACGATCCGTGGCGATGGTGGCATAGAGATCCGCTGCGTCGCGATCAAACGGCAGCACACGTCCAGACAGATCCTCGCCGAAAATCGGCGAGATCGCCGCCTCCAGGTCGCGGCGTCGGCGGCCTTCAGGCAATAGCCGCAGCCCATAGAGGATTTCGGCCTCGGTGACTGCGGTCGTGAACACCGACAGAGGGGGCTGAGACGACAACCATTCGATAACAACCGTGCTTGGGGACGGCGTGAGCAGCTCCGAGATGACGTTGGTGTCGAGAATGATCACCGTCCAAAATCCGGCGCGTCGCGAATAGCCTCTCGGGCAGGGATTTCGAGGTCGACACCGCCGACCGGCGCCAGACGTGCGCGGATGGTCTCGGCGAGATTGCGAGCCGGCCTTTCGCTGGCAGCCAGTGCTACGCGGAGAATATCGCGTGCTTCATCCTCCATAGAGCGGCCGTGCGTGGCGGCGCGTAGGCGCAAACGCTGCTTTAGCGCATCATCGATATTGCGGATCGTCATACTTGCCATTCGGGCGCTCCATTCATCAATGATGGCATTGTAGTCATTGATTGCAGATTGTTCAATGTCACCTTTGTTCTACAAGGGATCCGCCATATAGGCCGTTGTCTGGTTCTCCGGCTTGCTTCAGGACGGTCTGATCTGCCGCAGGCACGATCTGCGATTTATGCTTCATCTACATGCCCTATCGACCGGGGGTTTGCGAAAGTTCCGGAAATCCCGTATATTCCGTAACAAAAGAGTTTTATCATGACATCCACGGTTACCGCTGCAACGGTTTCGAAAAATTTCGGGGCTTATCAGGATGCGGCCGTTCGCGAGCCGGTGATCATCACCAAGAATGGTCGCCCCCGCACGGTTCTGATCGCCTATGAGGACTATGTGCGTCTGGCAAAGCATGACCGCCGGGTCGAACTTTCGGTGATGCTCGGCGACGATGACCTCGCCGCCATTGAAGCTTCGCGAATGGAGCCGGGTCTGGATCATCTCAATGCCGAACTGTTGACGGAGAAGCATGCTGCCGACTGAACCAAAGGTCGGCTGGCTGTTTCGGTATTCGTATCTCTGGCATTGGCAGCATCTCGAAGGCCGGGAGGAAGGCGACAAGAACCGCCCGGTGCTGGTTCTGGCGATCGTCGTCACACGGGAAGACGGAACGCGGGCGGTGCGGGTTTTGCCTGTCACGCATTCGCCGCCGTCTGATCCGCAAGACGCTGTTGAAATTTCGGCGGCCACCAAACGTCGCCTGGGACTTGATGACGAACGCTCCTGGATTGCTCTGACCGAAAGCAACCGCTTCGTCTGGCCCGGACCCGACGTCAGGCGGATGGACGGTGAAACCGGCTATTACGGCGCGCTGCCACCAGCTATTACGGCGCGCTGCCACCAGCCCTGTTTGAAGAGATCAAGCGCCGGTTTGTCGAGCAGGCGCGGGCGCAACGTCATCGTGCGACGGCCCGAAGCGAATAGCTGCCCTGTGGCGGTGGGTCTGTTATACTGACCCCGTCTGTTGCCCGTCATTTTCCATCCCGTTCTGATCGTTGCAGCCGTGATTTGCCCCGACTTTACAGCGTCGGGGAGTCGAAATTCATGACTATCGATACGAGGTAGTTATCGATGGTTAGCACTCCAACCGGCGATCGTACCATGTGGCGAACCATTGTGGATTTTGGCTCTAGATTTCAATTGAAGCGCCAAGTGGAATATTCTTCCTTGGGTTTTTGATCTTGCGGGTTCAAAAACAGAGCAGGGGAGGGCGTCTATCCGGTTGATATCGCGATTGATGCGCCAAAGTTTACCATCGGGGATCCGGCCATTCGGCATTTTCCCAAGCAGCGAATTCTCCAGGAGATATCATGTTCTTTTCGCCGTTCCTCAGTCGCATGGGGTAGAAGCGGTCATACATCGGATCGAAACTGGAAAGGAGCGACGCAAAGCTGGCCTTACGTTGCGCTTTCGTCCATGAACAAAATAACCCCCCGCGGCTGTTGATCATCTCAAATACTGCAGCCTGTGCTGGATCAAGGCGCTGCCAAAGACTGATAATATGCTCAGTCTGCGCACCGAAATCTTCGCGCAGCGCCTCTTCGATCACTGCTTCCATAGCATAGGCAATAGATTGTGTTTTGGCCGTATGGCTGAGGAACGCGAGGGATTGCCTCAGCAGCCTTTGCTGCAGCAAAAGGACTGGCCAAAGGATCTGTACACCGTATCTAACGCCAATTTCTTCAAAATGCTTTGGCGGCTGAATAACCTCACGCTGCCGCTCAAACGCTTTGCGCACATCGTACGCCAAGCCAAGAAACGAGCCTTCTTTGTCGATGACAAGCGGTGAGCGGTCATTCACATCATGGACGACCTCATGCAGCCAGGTCAGGGATGTATAGTCTCCGACGAGCAATATGCCAGCGTGGTTTTTGAGCAAACTGTAGGAGAGCATTCAGACTGATCCTTTCCGTTGACGAAGAGGGCTGATCACGCCGTCCAGGGGTCGATGATATCTATTCCGAAGCCTCCGAAATCCTTGGTGTTGCGCGTCGCAAGGATCAATTGGTGAGCGAAGGCTGTAGCGGCTATCAAGCCGTCCATAGAGGCCAGCCCGCGACCACTTCGCTTGGCGAGCGCCATGAGATCACCCCAAGCCAAAGCGACAGGCCCTTCCACTGGAATAATCCGATTTTCGAAGCGTTGAGGCAGATCATGCTCGAGCCACTCGCCCAGGGTGTCGCGTTTCCGTCCGCTATCCATCAGAGCGACACCGCGGCGAATTTCAGCAATCGATACGATGCTGATGAACGTGCGGTCTTCGTCTAACCCATGGAGCCACTTCAGGACGCTCTCATCGGGGCGAGGTTTTGTAACTTCCGACAGAACGTTCGTGTCGAGGAGTAGTCTCATAGGGACAAGTCGCGCGGCTCGTCGTGTTGTCGCTCAATATCCAGATCGGCGCCACGCAGAGGCGATGCCAATAGAAACTCGGCGAGTGATCCCCGGCGCGCAGTCTTCTTTTGCCATTCTTCTGCAGAAACAACTACCACGCTCGGTTTCCCATTGCGGCTAATAGTCTGAGGCGCCAATTGCGCGCGCTCCATAACCTCTGAAAGCTTTGCTTTCGCGCCAGCGACTGTCCAGTTCATATCATCGTGCGTTGATGCTTGCATCGTCTCACCTATAACAAAAATGACTATCGTGACTATAATGTCCAAACGATCCTATTGCAAGCGCGTGGCGGAGAGGGGGCAACTAAAGCCCGGATGCCTTGGTCAGGTTTACACGGAAGCGATCGCGCCGTCGTTGATATCTCCGAGTCATCTCTGCGGACGCGTGCCCCAGTTGCTTCTAGACATATCGCTCATTGACTTTGGCAGGAGAAGCGAGGCCTGCCCGAATGGAATGACCGGAGAACTTGAACACACACTCGATCTCGCTGAGATCACCGCGAACGCCGGCCGCCATTGCGGCCCGCTTCACCAGCCGAGCCACTTCCTTGTCATTCAGCCTTTCTGGCCTAACCGCTTTGCCTTGTCCCGTGACCCAGACGCCTGCAAGGCGTGCCGTCTGCGCGAACGCTGCACCAAAAGCTTTCGCCGCGTGTCGCGCCTCAAGAACGAGGCGGTGCTCGACCGCATGGCGATACGTCTTGCCGCCCGGCCCGGCATTCTGGACCGGCGGCGCGAAAGCGTCGAACATCCGTTCGGCACCATAAAACAATGGATGTATCAGGGCGCGTTCCTGATGCGACGGCTGGAAAACGTCCGAGGTGAGTTCAGCCTGACAGCGCTCGCCTACAACATCAAAAGAGCCATCACCCTTGTCGCCGTCGCAGGTCTGATTGCCGCCGTCAGGACATAACAGCCCCACTGTGCGCACTTTCTGAACCAAATATGGATGTCAAAGTGCTCAGCAGTGCCTTATCGAGCTCGTTGGGTATCGAAATCCGGAAAATCTCGTCGCCCACTGAGTTTCGGCATTGAAAAGTGCATGCCATCATTCCTTCAAAGAGTTTTTGGACAGTCTGCCCAATGCGACACTTGTTTTCCTGACTTTTGCAACGTCGCAGAATAGGGAGTTTTGCGGCAGTCGCAATGATCGCAATCGTCCGCTGGAACCAATTCCCATACCAACGCTTCGTCCGATGGGTAGAGCCCCAGCGGAGTGGGTGGGTGACCCTGATGCGATAATGAGTTCTCTAAATCAAACGACCAACCGAGCAGCGCGTCCCATTTTGCGTTCGGAATTGTTGTAGTATCCAGAAGCTTGAGTGACCGACTTGTGCAGGGATTGCTGCATAGCTTCGGGCAATGGAATGCCGCGATTGGCAGCTTCTGTCAGGTACCCCGCGCGGATTCCGTGCGCTGAAAACTGCGCCGGATCGAGCCCGGCCTGCTTGATGCGGGTTTTCAGGATAAGGTTGACTGACTGCGGCGTCATCGCGCGCCGATCGAGATTGCCCCACTGGTCGATACGGCGGAAAACCGGTCCTGCTTCAATCTTCGCCTCTTCGAGCCAATGCCGGAGCGCGGTCACGGGGCGGCCGATCAGCACGACGTGTTCGTTGTCATCAGCCGACGTGGTTTTGGTGCGGCCGAGACGGATTGTCAGGCAGGGGAGGAGAGGGGAGTGCTCGTCGGTGGGATTGGTGCGGACCGGTTCCTCTTCGAAAAGGTCCTCAACACGGAGTCCCGCAACCTCGGAACGGCGTCTGCCGCCGGATGCGAAAGCCATCAGCAGCAGCGCCCTGTCACGTAGGTCGACCAGCCGATCGCCCGCGCAAGCCGCAAGCAGTTTGGCAAGGATATCAGCGGTGACAGCCTTCTTGCTCTTTCTCTGCCGGGGGCGATTGCTGGCGCGAACGGCAAGGCGAAGGGCACTTTTCAGCGACGGCGCCGAAAACGATCCGGTCAGCCCGCGCCAGCGCGTCAGGATCGACCAGCTCGTCAACCGGCGGCGAACGGTCGCCGGCGCATGCGGTCCGGTGCTTCTCAGCAAGCCCTTGAAGCGGAGCGCGATCGCGACGTCCTCAGGCATGCCATGTTCGACGTTGGTTTCCCGCTCTGCTGGGTCCCAAAGATGATGGGCGACGAATTTCAGAAGCAGACTTTCGGGGGCAGGCCAGGGGAGGGGAGTGCCTGTCGCCAGCACGCACCACGCCTCCAGATAGGCGAGATCTGATGCCAGCGCCCGCATGGTGTTGTCGCCCATGCCTTCGCTGGCCAGATGCTTGAGCGTCGCGTCGTCGTCGCTGGTCAGAAGTTCGGCGAGCTGGTCTCTGCGATCAAACGGCAAAATTGCGTCTAGTGCATCCAGTTCCTCGGCGCGCTTTAAAACGTCATTGCCTGAAGGCGTCAGCTCAGTGCTCATGTTCGAGTGGCCCAACAACGGTGATCCCCTCGCCGCGGGCGGCGAGGGCCATCTTTCGGTCCCCGGTCGCCAGAGGCAACCTTTGCGTTCTGGCAAGCGCGACATAGCTCGCATCATATGCGGTCAGCATGTACCGGGCTGCCAGTTCCAAGACCAGGCCGTCTCCGCCCGATCCGGCATCCTCGAGCGGCAGCCCTCGCAACTGTGTCATCAGCAGGATAGGTTCGCCGGGGCGAAGGCGGCCACGCCGTTCGGCCACCAGAAACAGATTGCGGGTCTCAAACCAGAACAGTGCCGGCACGAGACCGACCGTCGAGCGTATCTCCGACATTAGTCGATCGGCTGCGTCGTGTTGTTCGTCGGGCAGAAACCAGGCGGCGGCGATGGAGGCATCGAGAACGAAGGACATCAGTAACGGCGGCCTTCATCACGCCATTCGCGGATTTCATCCTGAGTGGTGACAGGCCGGCCGGCGCGCTGGGCCTTGATTTCGGCGATCAACGCATCGACGTCGTTGTCGCGGCGGATGCGCGTAAGCCGCGCGACAGGCGTGTTGCCGCGCGAGATAATCACCTCTTCGCCGGCTTCGACTTTCGCCAGCAGCTCGGACAGATGGGTTTTGGCCTCGGCGACCTTAACGGTAACGGTCATGACGGATGCTCCAGGGTTTGTCTCTCTCGTCGAGCAGATGGTGGCTGGCATCGTTTTTCGACATTCCGCGTGATCATACGGCAGTTTCCGCAAGTTGGTCAAGGTCCAACCAATTCACTATCGATACATGTAAAGTATCGATAGTGATGTACCGTAAATTATGGTGATTGGCATGAGATGGGGAGCTTCTGCGTCGCCCAAGGCTTTGTATGAACCCCCGAAACGTGCCGATGCATTCTACAATGATGGTAGCGTCGCTGATGATCGGCCATGATGCACTACCCGAGCAGCAAGTCGAAATCTGC
This sequence comes from Ferranicluibacter rubi, assembly GCF_011603255.1. GTDB lineage: Bacteria > Pseudomonadota > Alphaproteobacteria > Rhizobiales > Rhizobiaceae > Ferranicluibacter > Ferranicluibacter rubi. Next base: position 279,058 of record NZ_JAANCM010000006.1, read on the forward strand.
CTCGGTCATGGCGAGGGTCGGTTGGCCGTCATGGTCGAATAGGCTATCAGCCAGCGCCCGTTTTTTGTCTTTGAGGACATCCATTTTTTCCTCGATCGTGTCGGCTGCGACCAGCCGGTATACGAAGACCGGCTTGTTCTGGCCGATCCGATGCGCGCGGTCGATGGCTTGTTCCTCCACCGCCGGGTTCCACCAGGGATCGTAGAGGATCACGGTATCGGCGGCCGTCAGGTTCAACCCGACGCCGCCGGCCTTCAGGCTGATGAGGAAGACCGGCAGCTTTGCGTTTTGGAAAGACGTTACCTGTGTTGCACGGTCGACCGTATCGCCAGTGAGCAAGGCATAGGCGATGCCTGTGTCGTCCAACTGCTGCCGGATGAGGTCCAGCATGGATGTGAACTGCGAAAATACGATCACTTTACGACCCTCGTCCACCAGACTGGCGAGCAACTCCATCAACCGTTCGAGCTTGGCGGACCCTGCCGGCGCCGATGAGGATCTTTTCGTCTGAGTGAGGTTCAGCAGGCGCGGATCGCAGCAGGCCTGACGCAGTTTCAGGAGGGCATCCAGAATAACGATATGGCTGCGGGCGAGGCCTTTCTCGGCAATAGCCGCCTGAACTTTTGCATGCATCGCCAGCCGGATCGACTCGTAGATCGCCCGCTGACCGGTCGCAAACTCCATTTTTTCGGTGATCACTGTTTTTGACGGCAGATCTCCGGCCACCTCTTCCTTGGTCCGACGCAGCAGGAACGGTTTGATGCGGGCCGCCAGCTGGCGGGAGCGCACCGTATCGCCCTTCTTTTCGATTGGTGTCCGCCACTGGCGGGTAAAACTCTTGAGATCACCGAGAAACCCCGGCGCGATGAAGTGAAACAGCGACCAGACCTCGCCGAGGTGGTTTTCCAGGGGCGTGCCGGTCAAGCAAAAACGATGTGCCGATTTGAGGCCGTGCACCAGTTTTGTCGTCGCGGCATTGGCGTTCTTGATCATCTGCGCCTCATCGAGGAAAATCATGTGCCAGTCGCGGTCGGCCAGAATGGCCTGGTCGCGCGCCAGCAGCGGATAGGTGGTCAGCACCAGATCGACGGTGTCGACGCTGTCGAAATGCAGTTTGCGGTCCGCCCCTTGCAGGATGAGAATGGATAGCTCGGGCGCAAATTTCTCCGCTTCCGACGCCCAGTTGACCATGAGGCTAGTGGGCGCGACGACCAGAACCGGGGCCGCCAGTCGCCCGGCCGCTTTCTCGATGGCGATCAGACCGAGCGCCTGCACCGTTTTGCCAAGACCCATGTCGTCGGCGAGAATACCGCCAAGTCCGGCGCCTTTGAGAAACGCCAGCCATGCCAGCCCACGCGCCTGATAAGGCCGCAATGTCGCGCCAAACCAGGGCGGCAGGTCGACATCGGGAATGCCGCCGTGGTCGCGCAGCTTTTGTCCCAATGCGCGCACCCCTTCGCCGCCTTGCCACAGGATGCCGGCGCCTGCAGCGGCTTCCAGATCGGCGAGGCTGGCGGCATCGAGTGACGACAGCCGCAACCGGCCGTCCTCTCCAAGACCTCCGGTCAGATTGAAGAGATCGAACAATGTCCTGACTAGCGGCAGAATGCTGCCGACCGGAACCGCCAGCACCTGGCCGTCTGCCAGCGGCAGGAAGAGCGGCTCATCCTCTTCCAGCAGGTCGAGCGTCTGCGGCTCGATCATCGACAGCAATCGGCTTAGTGGGCCGATCAAGTCCAGCCGTTCGCCTGCTACGATGATGCCGAGGTCGAATTCAAACCAGTCCAGGCCGGAGCCTTGGCTGAGGCGGGCTTCGAACGCTCCATCCCCGCGCAGTAGCCGATAGGGAAAATCCGACGCAATCTCGATCCGCCAGCCCTGTCGCTCCAGGGCGGGGATCTCTTGATACAGTGCGTCGTACCAGCCACTGTCGCCCTCATCGGGCAGGAAATCCCTTTGGTTGGCGGCAGGGACGCCGTCTCGCACTTTCGGGGCGGGCAGGAAATTGGCGAAGCGCAATTGGTTCAGCGCTGCCTTTTCCGCCTTGGTGCTGCGATGGACTTCGACGGGCGTCAAACCGTCCATATGCAAAACAATGGCCTCCGTCGCACTCGCCGCCACCTCCCATTTGCCATAGCGAAACGCCACGCGGGCGATGCCGACGGTTTCGGTTTGCCCAGAGGTATAGATACCGGGACGGTAGGGGAGGGGTATCTGGACCGTTATCACCTGCAGAACAGGTTGGAACGGCCCTTTGACGATCTCAGCTTGCGCTAGCTGCTGCGGTGCTGTCGCCGCCAACCGCGCCCCGGCTGCACGCAACTGCGCGGCAACGAGTGGGACCTGTGCTGCCGGAATATCCGGCCCGTCCAGCATCTCGTAAACGACCATGGGCGCAAGCGCGGTCTCGATCCGGCCGACGACACCTGCCGCACTATCGACGTAGACAGGCGGCATGGCGTTGAGAAGCAGAAGTTTCTCCGTCTGCGACGGATCCTCAAGCTGCAAAGCGGCGCGCAGCGATGCGCCCTGTCCCGGCGCCCAGTGGACGTGGCCGGCAATCACCTCACCCTGGGATAGGTCGATGCCGTCGATCGTCATCCAACGGGCGCGGCCGGTGGCGAGGATCTCATCTAGAACTTCCCCGCCTCGCTCGGTCGTCAGCGCAAAGTCATGGCCATGCACGGCGGAACGCGGAGTCGACGTAATAACCTGCAGGATCTTTCGGTCGGCATCGCGCAAGAACTTCGCTTCGGAGCGGGTATGCCAATTCTCCAGATTATAGGCGGTTGATGTCGCCGATATCGTTCCATCTCTCAGGGTCCGGCCGGATCGGATATCGAGCCGCAGGCGAGGCATGGCCGTGCGGCCCCGCTCCGGCGACAGAATATAGATCAGCCGTTGCGGAAGTTGGTCTTTGCCGCGTTGGCTCCGGGCATCGACCTGGCGCAGCCGGTTGAGCCAATCGGCAACGGGAGGCGACAGTGACAGTGGGGCAGCCGGGGCGCCCGGTGCAGTTGGACTGCGCGATGCCGTAGATGGTACCGGTGTCATCAGCGCCGGCAACGAAGCCTGCCTTGTAACTGTCACCAGGCCATGCAGCAGGCTTGCTGCGACGTGTTTACAATTGAAGGCAACGGGGCAGGAGCAATCCCCTTCGATGACCACCCGGCCTGTGTGGTTTGGCTCGATGGATATGTTCAACCGATACGGTTTGCGGTCCGATCCCTGCACTTGCGCGGCAATGCCGTCATCGCCGTGCCACTGAAATGCAATGACGCGCCCCTGCCGCTGATAGGCTTTCCCTGCCGAAAATGCATTGGCGCCAACCGCGCGCAAAATATCGCTGTCAGAATAATTCATGGTGCCGTCGTCACTTGAACTGCGGGTATTGGCTTACGATGCAATATCGACCGTGAATTGTGAATTGCGCTTTTCTGTCATGGGTGTCGGGGACCTATAGCCCGGCCGCCTTGGTGAGATTGATCCGGAAGCGGTCACGTCGGCGCTGATATCTGCACGTCATCTCCGCTGAAGCATGGCCGAGCTGCTTTTGAACGTAGCGCTCGTCAACATCGGCTGAGGAAGCCAGACCCGCGCGCAAGGAGTGGCCGGAGAACTTTAAGGCGCGCTCAAGTTCGCTCAGGTCGCCGCGAACACCGGCGGCAACAACGGCGCGCTTGACCAAGCGGGCGATCTCCTTGTCGTTCAGCCGCTCGGCGCCGATGGACTTGCCCTGTCCCGTAACGCGCCTGAAGAGGGGGCCGTGGCCGAGCTTTGCGAACCTGATCCATGTCTCGACGGCGACAACCGGGCAGGTGGCGTCGGATGAACCGCGACCGACTTCGACCTGACGCCATCCGGTCTTACCCCTCAGGGTGACGAGCATGCCCTTGTCGAAGATTTCGATCCAGCCTCGGCCGTCTTCGGTCTGATCGGCTTTCACGTCAAGACCAACGATTTCGGAGCGGCGTAGGCCACCGGCATAGCCGACCAGCAGCATGGCGCGGTCGCGCATGCCGCGTAGAGTGCTACGATCCAGCGTCTCGATCATCGCGATGATGTCCGCCGCCATCACCGCTTCCTTCTGCACAGGAGGCCGGGCGTGACTATTGCGGATCCCTGCCATGACCGTGGCGATATGGCGATCCTTGCGATCGAGATGTTGACCGCGCTGCGTATAATTCCAGGAAAGGGACGACAGCCTGCGCCCTATGGTCGATACGGAGTTGGGTTTTCCGCCACGCTCCGCCGTTCCGGAGGAACACGCGGTGATATACAGCCCGATGGTCTGCGGATGCGGGGGGAGGAGAGGCAGACTGGATCGCCTGCACCAGGCGGCGAAATGCTTCCAGTCCGAGGGATAGGACTTGCGGGTAAGTTGTCAAGCTTAGTTCAGCCATTGATTTCTCCTACTTGTCAATCCAGGATTTTAGAAGAATTACGATGCTTTCTTTCAATTCTTTCCATTTAGGTAGCCCGCTTCTCGGAATGTAACCGTCCATCGAGAAGCCGATATCAAATAGACGGAGGCTAAACTTACAGGCTGCATCCACAGAAGTTGCCTCATAACAATCTATAATGGCTTCGGATGTAGCATTTTTCTCGTATAGATTTGCCGTAGTAAGTCCGCTGCCGATTGCGGGTGTGACGCTCGTTAAACCCGTTCCAGCCAAATCCGGATCTAATGGCTTAATAAACTCGGGAACGATGTGATTAAATTGGGCACTCCAATCAATTGGCTGTGCAATTGCTATCTTTACTAGAAAACTGTTTAGCACAGGTGTCCGAGCTTGCTCTGTTGGACGCCAATCTGGATAGTTAAAAGGATCCTTTTCTGGAGGAGCGAGATCGGGGAACCACAACACAAAGTCTAGAAAATTCCGATCATTTCTGCAGGTCGTTAGATTGACCGCAGTACGCCCGAGAAAATATCCGTAAGGTACCTTCATGCTGATCCCGGCAAGTTTGAACGGGACTTCCAAATGGTTCGCTGGCTCGTTATTTCTGGATCCTAACGGATTGATCTGCGTGCCGGGTCGGCAGGTGAGCGTCGCAGCGCTAGCCGTTTCATCTATTGATGTGAAAGCAAGCGGTAGAGCTAGCACAACTGAAGCCCAGCGTACTGCAATCGAACTTCGGAGAATCATCACGAACTCACATTCGCCTCAATCGGCAAGGGCATTCAACCACGATCCGTTTTGCAACAACTTACGGTTACCCCAAAAAAGGGGTCGTGTAAATATGGCGGGGAACTAAATGTTATACTATGACAGTCATATGACTTAGGCTCTCAATAGCTGAGTAAAAGCTGACCACGGGACGGAGCAAAAGTCGGTCACTATTGCACTCGCCAGAGACCGCTGAGAGTGCGTAGCCCGAGCGGGGGTCAGGTGGGTATGCCTGTTTGGAAGCTCTCAGCATGCCTCTCGAGCGCGGCTTCGGGGGAGACGATATCTCTCTGTCGCCACGCAGACCCCGGACATGCTGGATGGGCGAGACTCGACGTCCAGAGGCGCCGCGTCCGGTATTGGCACTCTGGTTGAATAAAGCCGGTTCGCTGCCCTCACGAGGTTCGGCATGCCGTCGGTTATAAGGCGCCACTTGGCCATTTGCCCGTAAGGTGGCGCTTCATTACGTTGACTGCTCTGGGCGGTGTATTCGGCAACCAGCCGAATGGCGCCCGCCCAATCTTGGAGATCTCCAGCCGCCTGCGAAGTCGTGCGGTATTACGTCAGGAACGACCGCCGCCCCGTCCTCTTGTTATAGGCTCTTTGACGATTGACGCGTTTCTGGAGCACTGCGGCTTGAGCTGTTAGGATGCTACGGCTCTCGAATTGCGGCTTGGGGAAGGGAGGGGGTCATTCTAACGTCCCGTACCGGCCTGACGATCAAGGCGCTCCGAGCGATGACCTTCGAGGAAGTCGCACCTTATACTCTGCTGACAGTCGCGCTGAGTAGTCGATATGTTTGCCCCGGTTGCTCGCCCGGGATTCATCGGAAGGGCGCAGGGTACCCTTGGAACTTCTGGTGTCGCGAGCACGACCTTCGGCTTGATGCGCGCGGCGGCAGAAAACTGCAGGATTGGATGCCGGAAGCGGCGTTGGCGATGCTCGATTTCAACGCGCGTGACGGCGCGATGCGTTTGTCCGATTGGGCGCACGGGAGGGACGACGGCGTGCCCTCCTTACCGCAACTTCTGGATTTCTTGACGACACGCCACCGCAGATCTTCCCCGCTACCGCTCGCCGAACAGCCGATCCTGTCTCTGGCAGCCCGCCGGGCCAATCACGATTTCCTCACGCGTCCGATCGTCAGGCAAGCGTTGCTGATCATCGTGCCGGAGTAGTTCCTGGGCCTGACAGACACATGATGGAAAATGCCGTCTGGAACGAGGCAGTGCGGAGAGAGGTCGTGCTCCGCAGGCTGCTTGCTCTTGGTCGGCCCAGTCGTTCCAACTTCCACCAAACCTGGCGGGCAAATTATCGCGTCACATGGAAGGCCGTGGAGCGCGTTTCGAGGGTGAGAACGAGCGTTGATCGTCACATCGAGAAAATCGCCGTACGGACTCCTACGGCCGAAACTGCAAGACGCGCGTCTGGACAGCCTGTTGGCTGCGGGAAATTGACCACAAACCGTTTGACGGGGCATTTGCAGCCAACGGCATGCGCAAGATTTCGTCCGCTCCGCACGAATTTGATACTGGGCGTCGGGAGAGCCGAACCCATCCCAGGTCCGGTCCGGTATTTGAGCACGAATGAAGCCCGCTTAATAAGCGTGAATTCTCGTCGCCCTGTGTCAGCTGACCGTTTTTCGCAAGACTGGAATTCATTTGTTACCAATGGGTTAGCCGGTTCAGATTTCGTGAGACCGTTTCGGTTTCGTTGAGACTGAACTGTCACGCGATTCGGATTTGGTGAGACGCGCCCGAGCCATTAATTGTGAGACTGAGCGACAACAGGCTTCTCTGCACCAGTAGGTCGAAGAAATGAATAAGATCAGAGCCATAGCAAAGCTAGGCGAGCGTCTGCGGAGGATGGCGTTGCACAGGACCGCTTTGATGACGGCCGAGTCTCACGAATTCCGGTCAGCTGACATTCTGCTCGATGATTTGGGCCATTTCTCTATAATGAGCAATATGTCCGATAATGCTCCGCATAGTCCAAGAAGGTTCGCGACCGACCGTCTGCTTGGCGCCGAAAGCGGATGTTTGCCTTCGGCGGCGCGCTGTCTGATATGGACCGTTAGTCGACTGACCGCTTCCGGGTTCCGGACGTGGGAAGCGGACCTTCGTTCAGCTAGCCTTGGAGCCGGTAACGCCCGGTAGCAATCACTCTCCGGCTGCATCCCCGAAACGGGACGCTTGTTCATGGGGATCGACCATCCAAATTGACCGGCACACCCAGCTCGCAGGACAGCGAGAGTTGAGCTTTCTGCAAAATCGCATCTGATCCAACTGTCCTCATCGCCACCGCATGCTCCGCCATATAGGCGAAGAGAGCTTTGGAACGATCATGAAGCAGTTAAAGAAAGTCGGGCACTAGTCCCATCCGATGCTCCCCCGAAGCGTTGTCGCTCCACCCACCCATCATAACATCATGCCATCCCCATCAGCCACATGCTGGGTGGGATACCGATATGCTCGAACGCCATGTTGGCCGGTATTTCAGAGGCCTCTGCGTGCCCGATCAGCCGCAGAGCGAGGACCGGCAGGAACCGTCGCGCGACGACGTCCGGATCCAGGTCCCCGATCATCGTGCCACCCACCTCGCCCATCCGAATATAGACACGGTTGGCGTCGTTCTTCGCGTAAAGCGCCTCCATCGCGGTTACCGGTACGTCGAACGTGATGACGGGCCGCTCAACGCTGTAGGTCGGCCATGCCTGCAGCGCGACGTCGCCAGGCTCGCGATGTTGCGGATTGGGGTGCGTCAACCATCGAATTGCTTCAGCAAGCAGCCGGTCCCTGTAGCCGTAGAACTCGATAATCTGCTTCTCCGTCAGCAAGAGCTGGAGGGCGCGTTGAAGCTGGGCGGCCCGTTTTCGGTATCGGGCTAGGATGTCTTCGCGGATAAGCGCATCGCGGCGATCATCGAACGACGGGTTCGCTCGATCCCGGATTGCGTCGATGCTAGCTACGAGATCCGGCTCCTCCTCGACGTCGATTACCACCCGCCCCTTTTCGCCGCGCAGGACCGCACGACTAAACTCGAGCGCAGCGAGGCCAAGGTCGGCGTCGTTGACGCGAACGCCTTCTTGGATGCTATACGGCAAAAGGAATGTGCGCTCTGCGGGCGGCGCCACGCTCTTCCCGTCGGCGAGCGCCCTAATCGCGTCGAGGGACGTTCGCAATTCACTCTCGGGCGGAAGGTCGATCGCATATCCTTTTGGGGTGCGCCGAAGCGTATCCGAGCTGACATCTCGCCAGCGAAGGCGACCGGTCGTGGGATCGCTGTGCACGACGATGATCGGAAGCGAATGGCGCAACCAATAGTATGCATGCGCCTCGGTGCAGTAGTGGGTGAAGCCGTACCGCGTCTCGACGATGTTGCTGAGGCCGCGCTTGACCTGGACACCAACTTGGCGGCCCGTCGCGCGCTTCTCGGTGTCACCTGTCGTGAGTTCGATAACGCCGTCGACACCGAAGTCCAAGCCGGCACGCCGATCGTAAAGCTGGCCGAGCTGAAGCATGGTCGCCTCCACCAGCGCTTCCCCCAACTGCCCCTGTGTCGCGTTCGGACCGAGCGCCGGCAAAGCCTCGTCCTCGTCAATCGCACCTTTCTTGGCCATGTTCCCCCCTATCTTCTTCCTAATTTGACAACAGCGCGGACGCGACACTACGCGCGCAATTGGCTGCGCCGCGAGTTATTCTGGCCAGTCCTCGGGTAGTTCGAAGATTTTGCGGAGCGATCTCCCCGCGCTTGTTTGCAGCCGACTGTCGATCACCTCGTGCACTTCCACCCCCAGCGGGATATCGCCTATAGGATTGCGGTCCCATGGATTGACGATGAGACGCAGTGACCGCTGGCCCACGCTCCAGGCTGAAAATCGCTCAACGAACAGGACCGCGCTCGCCCGTGTATAGACCGGTCCGGAGGGTCCGCGCCAAGCCCCGTCCGCGCTGCGGATGGGGCGGGTTCCTCTCCCTCGCGGACGACCACGCTGGACGTTCCGAACAGCGCGTCAATCGCGTCGCTGATCTGGGCAAACTCTTCAAGCGCGTTGACCGCGATCACAAGCGGCAAGTCGACATCGCCATAGCGTCCTGCCTTGCCTTCGACCGCCGACTTGATCGCCACCTCGGGATGGACGATACCGCCCGGCAACATCCTCCCGCCGACCGCCCTACCGCTCGCGCGGCGTAGATTTTTAGGGACGGGCTGAGTCGTGAACTTGGCCCCATGCTCCTCGTGCTGAAAGACTGCAACCTTGTCGTTCGTAATCGCCTGGTCATAGTCGAGGCCATCCACGAACCGCTGCACAGCGCGACGAAGTCGGGCGACCGCCACGGGCCTAGTCGGCGTCCCGCGTGTGTGAAGGTGCAGGAAGAAATCGGACGACTGGACATCGTCGATCGCTTGCAAGGCCTCGCGCATCCGCCTATCACCACCCGCCGCGACATTGTCAATGCCGGAGGCCAGAGTTGCCTCGAGATAGAAGCGCTTTCCGTCAGGAGCTTCGACCAGGAAGTCAGGCGCCTTGCCATTCGGTAGCACTGGCTCGATCTCGATGATCTTAAACCCCTGCTGCAACAGCAGCGCATGCAACATTAGCTCGAACAGAGAGCTGCGATGCAGGACGTCGCTGCGCGAGCGGAGCCGACGGATTATCTCGGGGCGATGCGACGCCGGATAGTCTGTGAGCCAGCGGTCCACGAGCGAGCGCACGGCAGCCGCTTCGGGTCTGCCGGAGGCGTTGAGACAGTCAAATTGACCGATGAGGTGGCCCGCGGGCTCCCGCTCTTCGCGCGCGACATCGTCGAAAGCGGTAATCGGGTCGTCCTGTACTTCGCTGTTGCTCATGGTGCGGATATCAATAATCTACCGAACGCGATGTGACATCAGCTATCAATCCTATCAAGTCCATCAGCCTTCCAATCTGGAGCAATTTCGCCAGCCGCGATGATTGAGATGTCCTATGACCAGTTCTTCGCGCCCTTGGAATGGCGAACGTGAATGAGCGGCAGAAACCTGGATGAAACGGCGAGGCTCGGAACGGCCGACATGGAAACGCAAAGCGGAAATGATTTCCGCTATCGGCCCTAAGCCGAGATGTTGAAAATGGCGACTGCATGGCGGCGGCTGAAAAGCGGCCAGCCATGTCGTCACATGCAGATAGCCCGACCGAGGCGGACACCAAAGTCTGCGTCCGGATTAGTCATTGCGTCGCCGACCCGTTCCTGAATGGCCGCGACAACCAAGTCATGCCTCCTTGGAAGGCGTGCCTTCTCGGCTGCCGCTAACGCGTCAGGCAGTTTCTCGCGGGTAAGGTCGGTGCAGTGACCAGGGGCTCCAGGCTGCTGCCGCCAGGATTCCGCGATGGTGCCGGAGTACACGGTGTCAAGACCTGAGTCTTCTACGAGAGCCAGCCCGACTTCCCGATCTCGGTCGCGGTGCGCCGCAACACGTATCGCGAGGCGACCTGGGCTTCCTGCTGGTTTGCCCTTTCGCGCGTAGGAGTCCGAACCGATGGCGTTCCATGCCTTGACGATGGGGCGGCCTAGCTGCTCGGAAAGCGTATCAGATCACGTCGTCTAAATTCTCCGGTTACTTCTCGACGACGGTTCCAAGGCTGCTCGCCGGCCCCTTCAACGCCGTACATGCTGAGAACCAAGCTTCCGAGTCATCCCCAAGGGCAGCTCTCAACCAAGCCAGCGTCATGCGCTTCGTTGCCTCGAGCGCACTCGACGCCGGTGACCTACCGGATCTGGTCGCCATGCGAACACTCTTTGGTCCGGACCCAGCGAAGCTACCGACCGTTCATGTGCAGCTCGCATCGCTCAACGGTTATGAGGCCCTGATCGGGACGGGAGAAGCCGCATGAAGAACGCCCACGTCATTGATGAAGCACGGCTCGCCATCATGCTCAACGAACTTCGGCTACCGACCATCAAAACGCTGTGGCCGCAATTTGCCGAGCAGGCGGACCAGGAGGGATGGCCAGCCGCTCGCTTCCTGTCGGCGATTGCCGAGCACGAGCTGGCAGAGCGTGCCAATCGCCGAATTGAAAGGCATCTCGCCAAGGCGCACCTGCCGCCCGGAAAGACCTTGGACAGCTTCGCCTTTGACGCTGTACCCATGATCTCGAAGGCGCAGGTTATGGCAATGACCGCCGGCGACACTTGGCTCGCCAAAGGAGCTAACATCCTCATGTTCGGTCCCCCCGGCGGAGGAAAGAGCCATCTCGCCGCCGCTATCGGCTTTGCGCTGATCGAGAACGGATGGCGGGTCCTGTTCACCCGGACAACCGATCTTGTGCAGAAGCTCCAGGTCGCCCGCCGGGAACTGCAGCTCGAATCCGCCATCGACAAACTCAACAAGTACGACTTGCTCATCCTCGATGATCTCGCCTACGTCACCAAGGACCGGGCGGAAACAAGCGTGCTCTTCGAACTGATCTCGGCACGATACGAGCATAGATCGATCCTGATCACGGCAAACCAACCTTTTGGAGAATGGAACCGGGTCTTTCCCGATCCCGCGATGACACTCGCAGCGGTCGACCGGCTCGTACATCACGCCACGATCTTCGAGATGAATGTCGAAAGTTACCGGCGCAGAGCGGCCCTTGAGGAGAAACGGCAACGCGGCCGACCAGCCTCGTTCGCGCCAATCAGGACCTCAGCCTTGCCTGTCGCGGAGCGGCAATCAGAAAACGATGAAGATCTTGCCAGCGGCAATCAGCATGATAACTTCATCCCGACCGCGACCTAAGAATCTCATCCAGATTGTCGCAAGCGTCTCATCCTGATCGCCGCGCTATACTCCTCCCTATCGGCAGGCTTCTCCGGCTGGATATTACAGAGAAAGTCGCAAACCTATCGGTTTAGGAAAGCGATCATTTGCCGCCCGGTCGCTCGGAAGACGCGCGTCCTCCACAACGAGAACCATCAGATGCCCGGTCGTTTGGACTGTCACAGGACGCAAACGATATAGCAGGAAGTGCAGTCGCGAGCGTCATCACCAGTATTAATGTCTTTATCATTATGTTCTCCTCCACGTTAACATCTACAGCAATGCATGCGGGAGTTTTTATAGCGAGCGATTTCTACCGAAGCAGAAATTATTAGGCTCTGACCATGGTGGCCGTCGCTTAGGCATTTACCAAGGGCGGTACTGCAGCCGACGCAGATGCTGAGGCAGCTCGCAGGACCGGGTGAACGCACTTGGGTTGTCAACAGCGCTTACCAAGGGCGAGGAGAAATACCGAACGCCATTCCACGCTTGCGCCAAGCCACATTCAGCTTATCGACGATTTCCATTATAGGCGTCTCTGGAAACTCGCCATGAAGGACTTTAGCGAGCTTCATGCGGTCCAGCATATTATTAGGGTTTTTCGCAGCGCGATCAGCTTGATCGTTCACTTCGGCCATCAGGTCACGGGTCATGTGAATTCCAAACTCCGCCGATCACCGCCAACTGCGCGCTCGGTGACAGATACTTACATGCATGCCGTCGAGCGAGAAGTAGGTTCAGGTAAGCATGAACAATTTTGAGTTTTTCTAATAAAGGATTAGCCGGGCCACGGATTGGTGGATTTCGACCAAGGCCGCTCTCGGACGCGGACGGATGCTATGAGAAGATTTGCTCCAGGACTTTGTGAAAGCCAGCCGCTTCTGCGGGTTTCGTTAACCAATGCCCCGATCTGAAGATTTCATCCACTTCCTCTGGGCGGTAACCGCTATAAACAATAAATGGGGTTTTCTGTCGGACCAGCAGTTCTGCTAGGCTTTTGCTCATGCCGCAAAGCAGACCGACTTCCATGATGACCACATCAACCTCGTGGTTCTGCAGCCAGGAAATCGCCTCCGACTCGGAAGAAAATATTCTTACATGGTCGAAGCCAAAACTCTGGAGGTGGAATTCGACATCCACTGCAATGAGCATCTCGTCGTCAACCACAAGCGCGCGACGCTCAGGCATGCTGACCATCGTCTTGCTGCTCCGTCGCACAGTTCTTTGCCTGTTGCGCTTCGCGTTGAGCCCTCAAAGCAGCGGATTTGGCCGCTCGCTCCTTGCGTTCGGTTTCAACGATGAATGTCGCTACGGCCTTAGACGTCTCAAGATCCCCAAGTGCAGGTGGGCCTTTGCGCCTTCTCTTTTTCGGTTCCATTCTTACAACCTCCGTTGGAGGCAGTCTAAAAAACGAACCGATGTTCTGGCATTAACATTTGTAAAAAGGTCAGAAGGAACACGGCTTCCCTGTCGTAACCGGAGGCCGCTGTTTGCATTTCATTTCGCACGGCAGCCTTGCAATTACCCATCAACCCCGCCCACGCCCGTCACCGGGTCTGTGGATACCGCCAGGATCGCCATTCAGCTTGTTCAAGAGCATTGGCTCGCATGCCTAACCCGCATCGTTCGGAACGAATGACCTGCTGTGCAATTTGAGCAGGGCGCGGCCTTCACGGTCGGTGTTGCACGCTGGAGCAGGCTCATTGCCTATTGCGAAGATCCTGGATCGGCCTTTCCCGCGTGCTGAGGATCATTCCAGCCCCGTTCGCGGCAGAATTGCTCGGCAGCGCGAAAGGCCGACCGTTGATCTGAGAAAGGCCCCTGAAGAGTATGCTCCTGCCCCCTGAAGGATACCACGACGCCCTTTGAGAACACGTCGAAGAAGATTGCCATCCCGAGCTCATACTGCATATCTGCCTCTGCTGTTGGCTGACAAAGCCTTATGCGAAGGTTTGTTCCTGCTCCAATATGAACCACCCACTCGGGACTATTTCCCCATCAGATTTTCTGATGCGCCGACGGCGTTGTATCCGCGTCCGTCATAGCTATCGACGCTGACCGCGAGGTACGTGCTCTGCTCCTGGCTCCAGCCCGCATAGTCGGTGTACTGCCCGCTTCGAATGATCTGGGTATCCGGCATGGCGAAGATGACCGCGGACAATGCGCGAGCGCTCTCCGGCGGCAGCTCGTGCTTTCGGGGATCGTATTCGCTGCCGACGATGGCGAGAAACTGGCTCTCGAATGAATTCATGACCAACCTGCGAGAAGCGGCATGGTGCAGAGTTGCGTCATGGCTTCTGCACCGAATGTGCCTTGCAGCCTATGAATGGGCCAGGTGGCAAAGGTTGGGCATGCAGCAACTTCCGCCGATGGCGGATAAGCGACTGGTTGCCCGCTTGATAGCAGACATCAGGCCTTCAAAGGCCCGCCATCACCTGGAATGCTTGGCCTTTCGACATCGGGAGAGGCCGCTATCTACAGCGTCCGGCCGTCGATCTCGTCTACCTGTGGTCAACCATTACGCAACGCGCAAATGGCATGTCCTCAGACCGCCCCGCTCCGGTCACACTGCAATTTCTTACAGTCACAGCGCCTGTGACAGACGGCAACCAAGCGCCACACCGCTTCCCTGACGCTGGAAGGATCAGCAAAGGGCTGCGAGGTAGGAAAAAGCATGAAATTCAAAGGGGTTATTGTCTGAAAAGGCTCAACTGCGCCCCGGATTTCGTCAGGGTCTCGTCAGGATAACCGACTGAAAGGCTCCGGCCGCAAGGAGGTCGCGAGGAGCGTCCATTTGATGCGCGCCTATTAACGCCGATTGCATTTCTCTCTGCTGCGTTGCATCTTCCTGTCCATTCTGGACAGGTGACGGACAGGCCTATGCGCACGAAACAGAAACTCCCCTGGCTTTGGCCTGCCGTCGGCTTGATGTTGGCGCTGCTCTGGACTTGGTACTTTGCCTTCCAGACACCGCACTAGGTATCGGTGCTGATCGGTTTCGGCACCGGAGCCATGTTCATGGCCTTCGCGAGCGAGGTGACTGACGACAAGCCGTTCGGCTCACCGCCCTCCGGCCACCTATTTTCGCAACGCCCGCGGATCTATGGGCGGCTTGCGTGGCCTATTTCGACTGGGTGGATAAGCATCCCCTGCATGACGGGCATGTGCCCACTACCAGGGCGATGTGAAAACCACTCCTGTCCCTCGGCCGCGCGCAATGACCCTCAGGGGGCTATGCCTTCACACCGGGATCGCTCGCGCCACATGGGATGACTACGCCGCGACAGAAGGCTTTTCTGCTATCTCTACGCGCGCACGCGAAATCATCTGGGTCTGGAAGCTGGAACTGGCGGCTACCAACCTCCTTAACGTTGCCTTGATCGCGAGAGAGCTAGGCTTGATGGACCGCAAGAGCGTTGACCGGCGTGAGACCGTATCGGCGGATAACAGCCTCATGACGCTGATTGGGTCGCTCCCTCTCGCTGGAAAAGCCGCCCAAGTCCAAGTTTCCAAACGGTCGAAAATCCGACGTTCAACCGCCTCAGCAATCATCGTCCGAAATCCGGACGATGTCCATCGGACGGCGCCGGGCGTTGAGCTCCATGCTGCCTAATTTGAGCAGTAGGCACCAAACCCTCGCGCGTGCGTACTGTAGCGAGAATGGCTTGTGAGGCAGCCTCGCTCCAGTCTGACCGTCCTACTGTTACCGCGCGGCGCGACCTAGGGCCAATCGACATTCACCGCATCCAGATCATTGCCGCAGCGAGGTAGGTGAAACCAGAGAAGTGGACGGTTCGACGGTCATAGCGGGTTGCGAAGCGACGGAAATTTTTGAGGCGATTGAAGCACCGTTCGATCTGGTTGCGTTGCTTGTAGGCGGCGATGTCGTGTGGGATGCAGATCTTGCGGTTTTTCTTGGACGGGATCACCGCCTCGGCCTTCATCTCAGCGATAAGCGCCCGTAAGGCATTGCTATCATAGGCTTTGTCGGCCAGAACGGCATCACCCGTCTGGCCTGCGAGCAAAGCCTGCGCCTGGGTGATATCACTGGTTTGTCCTGTGGTGATAATGAAGCGAAGTGGCCGACCGAACGTATCGGCCAGCATGTGGATCTTGGTGGTCAATCCACCTCTGGAACGCCCCAGCGCCTGATCCTTGGCCCCCCTTTTCCGGTCGCGGCCTGCTGATGGGCGCGAACGATCGTGCTATCGATCATCAGATACTGGTTGTCACGATCGCTCGTCAGCGTCTCGAACACCCGCTCCCAGATCCCCGCATGGCACCAACGGCTGAACCGGCGATGGACTGTCTTCCACTTGCCATAACGTTCCGGCAAGTCCCGCCAGTGTGCACCCGATCGCAGAATCTACAGACAAGCGTTCACGAACAATTGGTTATCCAATCCTCTCCGTCCCGGATCACCCGCCTTGCCCGGCAGCAACTGCGCAATCTTCTCCCATTGCGCATTGCTGAGTTCATATCGCTTCATCCCCATCATTGCGCTCCGTATCAAAACACGGTGCCATATGAATCAGACATCAAACAGTTTGGGAATCTGAATGTCGATTGGCCCTAATCCACCTCGTGCGTGCGGTGCGCGGGGTGGGAGCGGTCACTCGACGGGTGTCGAATCAGGAAAACGCAAAATGGCCGCCAAGCGTTTCCGCCGGGCAGCCATTGCCAGTCTATCTTGCCAGACGACTTAGTTTGCCGGGCAGTTTGCGCCCGTCGAAGTCGAACCGGACGTCGCTGCGCAAGGCTGGTCGCCCGTCACCGGAGCTGTCTTGGCCGGCGGTGCCATCGTGGTACCTGCTGCAGCCGAACCGGACACGGAGCCGCTCGTGTTGCTGCCGTCGCTCGTGGAGGGCTGGTCGCCGGTCATCGGTGCAGCACCGCTTGCGGAGTTGGCAGCACCACCGGTCGCGCCCACGGCATCGGAACCTGACAGGTTGCTCGAGCCGCCACCGGTCTGGGCAACAGCGGTGCCGGCAAGGCTGAGCGCTACTAGGGCGGTGGTCAGATAGGTCTTTACCATTTTCTCTTCTCCTGTTTCCCGCCGGCTATCCTGCCAGCGTTGAGGTCTGAAAAACCCGTCGGAGGCAAGAGTGTTCCTTCCCACTTACGAATTAACGGCGGGATTAGCAAAGCGTCCGTAACCGGACGGTAGAAAGTGTCGCGGGAACGATCTGGAATATCGAAATGCACTTAAAGACAATGAGTTAGGCTGCAACCTATGCGTATGAGAATTGACATTATGCCGTGCAAAACCATGCGCTTGCGTTGCAAGAGGTCGGTTTGCACAGGCTCGGCTACGCCCCAGGTACCCGGTTCGCTTATCGTGACAATTAAAAGATGGCCCAGTAGGCCAGCACCCCGAGAAAACCGATCCAGCCAAGATTGATCGCTGCAACGAGAACGATAGCAATAATGCCCATTTCTACCTCCCAACTCCAAGATCAGATCAAAGCAGATTCTCGAAGGGAAGCCTAACGTATCGTTAAACTATGCTTAGCGGGCTTGGTTAAGGGTCCGATAGCCTTGCTTCAGCCTGTGGCGGAACAGGCCCGCGGGCTCCTTCAAAAGTATGCCCTGGGCATGACGACGAGAAACAACGCTACCGCTAGGCCCAATATAAGCGCACATTCCACTACACGGAGCAGCGACTGGCGGATCACAAAGGAGCGTTGCGCCACGAGAGGGGATCGTGCGTGATCGAAAATCGAGTGACTTCTAAAGGGAAGGCTTCGATAAGCCGCTTTCCCTTCCCATTCGTCGGTTGCAAAAACCGAGGTGTATTTGACTAAACGCTTCTTGGAAGACATCATGTCCTCCTCATATTGAGGCCAAGGCTTTGAGCCCTTAAGCGGCAGCGCCCGCATAATGTGCTGCAGAAGACCCGTAATGCGCTTTATGTGACCTGTTGGCAATGATAACTAATGACAAGCGGGAGGCCTGAGCCACATTGCGCTGACGGGGTTGCCGCAACGTCTTAAGGCCGTTCGAGGCCATTAAACTCTAATAGCAATCCTCGGCTTGATCGGGTTTTCAGCCCACCAGATGGCTTGCTCTTCACCAATCGAGATCATCTGCCGCACGAAGTCCACCCACTCAGGCGTGACCATGTAGTAAAGAGACTGTCGATCCCGCCTCTGGGTCAGCAACCCCGCTACCTTGAATTTCGTGAGGTGCTGAGAGGTTGCTGATCGAGACAGGCCGGCCCGGTCAGCCAACGCTCCCACGTTTACCTCCCCCTCAAGCACAACCTTGATCAGGCTGATGCCTTGCGAGTTGGCGATTGAGCCAATAATGATTATTGCCTGTTCGGCTTGAACTTTTGTCACAATGTCCTCTCAATGTTACTAAATCATTAAGTAAGAAAGTAATGACATAGTTTCAGATGGGACAGCGTCGCACAAGTCCGCAATGAATAATGATGATTCGGAGGCTGGCTGCACCGTTGCCCGGTTACAGTCTCCACGGTCCTCCCAAGACTTGAATTGCGCGCCCCCTTGCCTTAACCGGCGAGGGGGCTTTTCCTTTTCTAGCATCAGCTCTTACTGAGGGCGCTTCTTCCAGGCAGACAGGCCAGCTTCGGTGAGCCAGTAATCGAAAGGTCGATCCGGAAATTTTGGGTTGGTGCTATTATCGATGAAGCCGCGGAGCTTCAGCCGTTCTATTGCTGGGGAGCGAAATGCCTTACGCCCCGGGGATGAACGGGGACACCCACGCCGTATTTGGCGAACTCCTCGAGTGCCGCCCACTCGCCCTTTTTCAAGGGCTCGGCCGGAACCCCACGCTCCCACTCCTTCTTCCTCTGCCGCAAATGCTCTGTGAATTTCTCGACCCCGAGAGTTTCGAAGAGGATGCGTTCCTCCTCATCCCGTCGTTGGAACGCGGTCTTCTTTTTGGCTGGCTGTCGAGGCGCGGCTATGGAAGGGTAAGTCATTTCCCACGCGCTTGAATCATCATCGCCATAGGGCAGGGCGGGGCTGTCGCTCGGCCATTCGAACATCGCAGCCTCTACCTCAGCGACGATCCAGATCTTCCGCGAATGCCATTTGCGGGGATGAGGAAGAGCTCCTTCTGTCACCATCAGGTCGACAGTGCTCGGGCTCACGCCGATTGCGAGCGCCAGTTCTGTGCGGTTCAAACCCAGCCGTGGGACCGCTCCCATCTCACTTGCTGGCCCGACAGCCTTGCCCTGTCGCGTTACCCGTCGGAATAAAGGCCCATGGATCAGCTTTGCAAACTTTATCCAGGTCTCCACCGCCACGACCGGGCAGGTGGCATCCGACGAGCCCCGCCCGATCTCCACCTCGCGCCATCCGGTCTTGCCCCGCAGCGTGACGAGCATGCCCTGATCAAGGATCTCGATCCAGCCGCGGCCATCGTCCGTCTGATCGGCTTTCAGATCCAGCCCGACAATCTCGGAACGTCGCAGGCCGCCGGCATAGCCGATCAGCAGCATGGCGCGATCGCGCAGGCCCCGCAGCGTGCCGCGATCCAGTGTTGCGATCATGGCGACGATGTCGTCCGCCAGCACCGCCTCTTTTTGAACCGGAGGTTTGGCGTGGCTCTTGCGGATGCCGGACAGGACCGTTGCGACGTGACGATCCGTGCGATCAAGCGCAAGACCGCGCTGGGCGTAGTTCCAGGACAGGGACGCCAGACGCCGCTCGATCGTCGACACCACATTGGCCTTCATGCCGCGCGTCGCGGTGCCAACGGTACTGCCCAAGGCGCAGGCCGTGATGTAGAGGCCGACGGTCTGCGGCTGCGGGGGGAGGGGAGACAGGCCGGACCGGCGGCACCTGGCGGAGAAATGCTTCCAGTCGGCGGCATAGGCTTTGCGGGTATTGGCCGAACTGGCGGCTTCGACGTAACCACGCGCACGATCGGCAAGGCCGGCAAGATGAGCGGGCGACCGATCCGCATCGGCGGGGGAGGGCAGGGGGGTGCTGCCCGGCGCGTCTGGTGCGGAAACAATGCTGCCGGGTACAGTGGCAGGAGACGGAGCGGATGTCTCCGCGATGTGATTTTCGCTGTTCTGCTCGATGACTTGGGCCATTTGCGCATCAATCAAAATACGTCTGATAAGTCAACGTTATCGGACGTTATTACAGAGCGACAGTGTGTGCGGATTGATTCGTTTTCGATGGCATCATCCGCACATATCAGCTACGCTTCTCTCATGGATTCGCGCAACATACCGGTCGCTTCTGCCACTGCCCCCGGCTTCATTCTGCCGTCATGGTCCGTATCACTGCGGCCTGCCGAGACGGAAAGCGACGCGGCCTTCTCGGCCGGCATCGCCCTGAAAACGCTGGATGATCTGGTTCGCAGCGAGCCGGTGTGGGCGGGCTGCTGGCGCGCGCGTCTGACCCTTCGATCCGCTGCTGCGGCCGTGCGCCTGACGGGGCGCACCGAGGGGGAAGCCGAGCTGCGGGATGCCATGCTGTTGTCGTCGGACGCCGGTGATCTCGGGCCGGCCGGAAACGTCTATTCCGCCTACAGGAAGCTCAGTGCTCGCAAAGGTCCTATGAACACCGCGTTCCTCCAGGAGCTCGCCACGCTGCTCTCGCTGCGCTGGGACGATCGCCTGGCCGGCGTGGTCGACCTGGTTGATGGCGCGCTGCAGTCGCCTCGATCCGCGCCCTTTGCCGTGGCCGATCTTGTCTCAGCCATCCATGCCGTTCGCCCGGATGCCGAACGCCTGGCCTGGGCGCTTGCCGACGCGTTGATCGCGCAGCGGCTCGGCTGGCAGAGACCTTTGTTTCTCCTGATGGCGCAGCGCAGCGGACCGGCGTTCCGCACGCTGGGTGGCCGCGGACGGGTACGGCCAGGCGAGCCGGGTTTTGCACGCGCGGTGTGTCTGGCGCTGGTGGACGGTGCGCGGGCCGCGCTGCAAAGCGCAAGCGAGATTGATCGACGCGCCCGGCAGCTGATGACGGTGGCACCAAAACTCCGCACGAAAGGCGGGGAGGGCGTGCTCCGGCGATTGCTGGATGAGGATGCGGTGTCCGCCTCTGCCCCCGGGGCAAACCTGTCGCGCTGGGCCAGCCGGCGGATGTTCGAGCGGTTGGAGGGTTCTGGTGCCGTGTGGGAGCTGTCTGGTCGCAGCATGTTTCGGATCTACGGGCTGTGACGATGGCGGACTCGAGCACAGGGGCCCGCCGTCGCGCCGGGAAACGGCACGATGATCGCGTTTTTGACCGGGAGCTCGAGGACCTGCCAGCGGCGTTGCGGTGGCGGGAATGGATGATGCGGGTCGAGGCGGTGATCTTTGCGTCCGCCGAGCCTGTCACGCGCGAAACGCTGGCACGCGTCGTTGGCAAGGACTGCGCCATCGATCTGCTGGTCGACGATCTGCGCGAGGAGCTGGTCGGGCGGCCCTATGAACTCGTCTCCGTGGCTGGCGGCTGGCAGCATCGCACCCGTAGCGTTTATGCCGATACCATTCGTGCATCGACGGTTGAGACGCGGTCACTGGCGGCGACGCTATCTCGCCAGGAGGCCGCCGTCCTGATGGCGATCGCCACGCTGCAGCCGGTCACCCGTGGCGAACTTTCAAAAACCTTCGGCAAGGAGATCAGCCGGGACACCATTGCGAGCCTGCGCAGCGCCGGTTTGATTGCTTCTGGCCCGCGCAGCCCCACCCACGGTGCGCCATATACCTACGTGACAACACGGCACTTCCTCAGCGCCTTCGGCATGGAGACGCTGCAGGACCTGCCCGATGTCGAGATGCTGGAGGATGCAGGGCTGATGCAGGGCCGGGAGAATGATGTGGCGCTGCCGCTAGATGGCGTTGAGGAGGCCGACGTGGACGGAGCGTCATCGGAATGATCGCTCGAGCCAAGCCGGTAGGTTTTTCAGACAAAGATGACAACGAGGCCTTTTGGGACGCTTCGGTATCCTTTAAAACCCCAGCGCGTCAGCCAGTGCTTTTGCGATATCGGCTTCTCTGAAGTGAGCCGATACAATCTAGCCACGTCCCGTGGGAAATGCGGCTGAGGTCGTGCCGTACCATTCTAAAAGCATCCATGAAGGCAGGAAGAGGGCGGTTGGTTTTGCGACAGCGGGATTTGGGCTTCGGTCTCATAGACCGCTCTTTGGTCAACAGCGAGATCATCGCCGGGTTTGAGTGCGGGCTTGTTCACGGCGGTCGGCATGATCTGTTGCAGACCACCCGCCATATGCCATCCGGCCGGATGCGCGACCACTTGAGAATTGCCAGAAATCACGGAGTGTTCACCGCGCGTGACGGGCTGGTGCCAGGGCATGATGCTGTCGAGAGATTGCGCATCGCGCAGGATGAGGGGGTGCAGACCATCTGGGATCTGTCGCACTATCATCGCATTGACGATCCCGGAGCCTATGTGAGAGCGATCGTACGGCAGGCACAGGCAGTCTGTGGCGCAGAACGCCTGTGGCTGTGTCCCGTCAACGAGCCGTCGCTCTACCCGATGCTGGCCGGAATGTCGCGAGAGCACGCGGTCAATATGGCCGTCGTCATGGCCGAGGAGGCTCGGCACCTGCATCCCTCCGTTGGCATTCTCGTCAATGATCCCATCACAGGCGTCGGCGATCGCCAGTTTGCAGCGACCGATGCGATCGTATCGCGCACGTTTGTTGACGTGATTGGCGTAAATTACTACCCGCATACGGCCCGCACATCGCTATCGAAGGTGTTGCTCAAGACGTGGCGGCGGTACGGCAAGCCGATCATGGTGTCGGAGACCAGCTGGCACGATGGTCACTCGGTTCATCACAGACGATATCCCGGTCTGAACAAGGGGAGTTGGCTTCGGCATGTGCAGGATGAAGTCAAGATTGCCAACGACCGGGGAGTCGAGGTCATCGGCATTTGCTGGTATCCGATGGTCGATTGCCCGCCATGGCATGCGCCGCGATCCCGCAATCGATGGAGCCATGGCTTGATCCGGCAGGATCTGAGCGTCGATCCGGCGCTGTCGGCTGAGCTCATGGCAATGATGCCCCATGCGGCCGCAGCGTAGCCACGTCCTCATCAGCCACGCCGTTATTCCTGTGAAAGCCCGTTCTGTCTACGTCGGAGATTGAGCGACCTACCTTGCGGCGCGGTCTTTCCGCCTCGTGCGGCTACCCCCCTCTCTTCTGCTGGTTCTGCGCCGTCATGGCGTCGCGTTCGGCAAACACGCGTGCCACCTCGGCCATGTTTTCCGTGCCCCAGGTGCAGAGTGGCACGAGGGCCTGCGCGAGGCTGTGGCCAAGCGGGGTTAGGCTATAGTCCACACGCGGCGGAATTTCCTTGTGGTCCGTGCGCTTCACAAGGCCGTCTGCCTCCATTTCCTTCAAATGCTGGATCAGCATCTTGTCGCTGACATCGCGCACGGCACGGCGCAGCGCGCCATAGCGGGTCGGGCCGGCCTGAGCGACGAAATAGAGGATCAGCGGTTTCCACTTCCCTGCGATCACCCGAAGCGTCGCGTCCAGCCCGCAGGTAAAGCCGGGCAACGTCGGGGTGCAGGTGCCGGCTTCCGGGAGAGACGGGGTGGTCGGGCTTTGCATCTGTATGGTCATAATGGGTACTTACCAAAAGGTGCATACTTGTCAACAGGAAGGCGCCTGGCCACCTTGGCGTAATCTCAACCAAGGAGCACACCATGAGCAGACTGACAGGCAAGACGGCCGTGATCACCGGCGGGGCAACCGGCATCGGCCTCGGAGCGGCAAGACGCTTCATCGAGGAAGGCGCCGTTGTCTACATTTTCGGCCGGCGGCAGGAAATGCTGGATGCGGCCGTGCATCAGCTTGGGCCCTCGGCGCGTGCCGTGCAGGGGTCGGTCACCCACCTACCCGATCTCGACCGCCTCTATGAAACCGTGAAGGCCGAGCGGGGCGGGCTCGACATCGTCCTCGCCAACGCTGGCACGGGCGCGTTCGCTGCACTCGGGAGCATCACGCCGGAGCATGTGGACGAGACTTTCGACCTCAACGTAAAGGGACTGATCTTCACCGTGCAGAAGGCTCTGCCGCTGATGGGCGCGGGCGGCTCGATCATCCTCACGGGATCAAGCACCGGGGTGATGGGCACACCGGCCTTCAGCATCTACAGCGCTACGAAGGCGGCCGTGCGCAACCTCGCGCGCAGCTGGGCACTCGATCTGCGCGGCACGGGCATCCGGGTCAACGTGATGTCGCCAGGGCCGATCTCTACTGAGCTCGCGCAGGAGGTGCTGGGCGCTGATGGCATGGATGCGATCGGCGCGACGACCGTCCTCGGCCGGGTGGGAGATCCATCGGAGACCGGCGCCGTCGCTGCCTTCCTTGCCTCCGCTGACAGCAGCTTCATGACGGGCGGTGAGGTCTTCGTAGACGGGGGGCTTGCGCAGGTTTGACGTTGCGCAGATCTCGGACGTAACCAGAGAGCCGGCCCGTGTCAGACACGGCCGGCTCTTTCGCGGGATCGGTCGTTCATGGGATGCGGCGGCCTTCATCCGATCACGATCGGACTGATCCTCTGACTCTGATCCATGAGTGGAGCCGGAGTTGTTCTTGAAATCAGCCGTTATGATTGGCTTTCGCTGGCCTCAGAAATCATCCTGAATTCGAACGGAGTGTCGTTCTCGTAGAGCGCGAATTGCGCCTTCCAAATATAGGACGAAAACGGATGACCGAAGAGCTGGATTACCAGGTGCGGTTCCTCATCTTCACTTGACGTTCCTCCTCACGCGCGCTTTTGATCGCGCCAAAGGACCCTGTTTCGACGGCACCTGCGGGTTCGTAAGTAGCAAGGACGGTGCCACCAGAAGATATTTGGTGATCCACCAACCTGAGCGTGCCCGACGACGTGCCGTCATTAAACAGCCGCTTGCCACTGCCGAGCACGATCGGAAAGGTGTACAACACTAGCTGGTCGAGCAGGCCTGCTGCGAGCAGTGCCGGATAGATCGTGCTAGATCCCTGGATCAACAGATCAGGACCATCGCCCTGCTTGAGCATCGCAACGTCGTCGATCCCGCGCATTCGATGGCTGTTTTCCCATGGCAGCGGTTGCTCACCCTTTGTCAGGACGTATTTGTTTGCCAGAGTGAAGGCCTTGCCCATCTCTTCGCCCTCGACGTAAGGCCAGTATGCGGCGAAAATGTCATAGGTCCGCCGGCCCAGCAGAAGGTCGTAAGGTCGTGAGAAAAACTCGCCAACCGCAGCGCCGACCTGATCGTCGGCGACGGGAAACATCCAGCCGCCATGGGCAAATCCGCCGGTCGGGTCTTCTGTCGGTCCACCCGGTGCTTGTACGACACCATCGAGTGATAAGAACATGCCGCCGATGATCTTACGCATCGCGCGTCTCCCCTGCGCGCGCCGCTTCGATTTTGGCAATGTCGATCTTGCGCATCTTCATCATCGCTTCCATCACACGCTTGGCCGCTGCGGGGTCTGGGTCGGCCATTCCGGCTATCAGCGCACGTGGCACGATCTGCCACGAAAAGCCCCAGCGGTCTTTGCACCAGCTGCACATGCTCTCTGTACCGCCGCTGCCGACGATCGCATTCCAGTAACGATCGGTCTCCTCCTGACTATCGGTGAAGACCTGAAAACTGACCGCCTCGTTTGGGACGAAGCGCGAACCGCCGTTCAGGCCAACGAACGATTGGCCGAGCACGGTGAACTCGACAGTGATTTCCTCGCCACGCTTGGTCGAGGGATTGTCCGCAGGGGAGTCTTGCCCCGCGCCGACATAGCTATCGGGGAACAAGCTCGCGTAGAATTCGGCAGCCTCGCGAGCCTTGCCGTGGTCGAACCATAGACAGGTGGTCATCTTTGCCATTGTGTCACTCCCTATTTGCCACCGACGAGCGCAAAGGCTGCGCCTTGAGGATCGTTACCCATAATGATGCATGCCAACCGGCACATCGTGTGGCCCGATGGACACCGTACCACCGCTCTGTTCGATCCGGCCCTTCGCTGCCTCGATCAAAAGCACGTTGAAACATCAGCTCCAGCGTGTCGACCATCCGGCGCCGGCAGTCATCGCAGCACCAATTCTTTGGTCGGCATGATCAAAGAAGGCATTTTGCCCATTTCGCCCATTGGCAGGTTCTCTGTGTTCTCCCAGCCAAACAAATCGCCGTAGAAAGCAAGGCGGCCTTATGGTCACCGGTAACCAGTTCGTTCCATCCGCAATGCCTAGGTGCTGTGGCATGAAACGCTTGAGAAGCGCGCGGACCGTCGCCGCGCATAATATAGACGACCATGCCCTGCGGATCGACCACCATCGCGTAGCGGCTAATGTCGGGAACGTCTCGCGGATCCATATGGATTATGCCGCCGAGCGATATGATCTTCCTACCCGTGCCGTCGACGTCCTGAACTCCGACGTAGTAGAACCATCCGGGTTTTATCGGTGCGCCCTCCGGAAGCGTTGTGAGCCCGTCTATCTCCTGGCCGTCAGGCACCGTAAGAATTCCGTAATCGCCGGTGCCCGCCACTGCCGAGGCGGCGATACTCCAGCCGAAGACATCGGCGTAGAATTTCTGTGCGCCGTCGAGGTCGGTGGTCATGAGTTCATACCAGATCGGGGTTCCTTCTAAGTTGACCATCTTGTCTCTCTTGCTGCGGGATGATTGTTGAACGACAATTGCGCTGACGCTCCAATCGGCGCAGCGAGCCCGCACACCTGTCCGGATTATCTGAGCCAAGAGCGACCGCACGAGATCAAGGCGTATCTCACGCCGAACAGGCTGGCGCTCGCCAGCATGCTGCCGGCAACGGGCGGCGTGCTCGGGTTCAACGCCGCGTCGCCCTTACCGGGGGAATGCGCCACTACGCTCGACCAATAACGCAAGGTGGTCGATCTTTATGCCGATCTGGGCGGAAGCACGGTGATTTACGTGGCGGGGTGGCAGATATTCGGCACATCAAGACAGCAGGCCTGGGAATGAAGCAGGCAGGCGCTTGGAAAGATTGCCGATCACGCTGCTTCACGGGACGTTACCATCGTCACTGAGTCGACGTCCGCCAACAGCAATCTGGTCGATTCCTGCGATGCTGCCCTTCGGATGATGCGCGAAGTCGACCGCGCGAACGTCAAGCTGATATTCGACGCTTATCGTGTGGTCTACCGCAATGAGGTGTTGACGGATAAATGTACTTCTAAAATCGCTCGGTTTCAGGGCGGACCAAAAACTAAAAAAGGTCCCTTGTGAAAGGGACCTTCCTGCAGCATATCAGGCGTTTCTTACTGAACGATCTGGACGACCTGACCTGTCTGGGGATCGACGATCAGGCGCTGCTGGTCGACGATGGCGTAGGAATAGGTCGGATCTTCGGGAATGGGCGTCAGCACGACTGTCTGCGGTACGCGCTTGCCGACCACGATTGGCTCGTCGACAACGACGCGCTGCGTCGGCATGGGCTGTTCGCGAACATAGGTCACAACGCGCTCCGACGGCGGGTCGATCGCCGCGCCGGCAATCGCGCCGACGGCGCCTCCGACCACGGCGCCCACCGGACCGCCGACAACGGCACCAGTGGCGGCACCCCCTGCAAGACCAGTCACGGTGCCGCTGCCATCGGCATAGGCAGCCGTACCGAAGCCGAGGGACATGACAGCGAATGGAACGAGAAGAGCGGTTTTCATGGGTCTGATCCTTGTGTTGCGGTTCGTGACAGAAAGGCCTCGTCAGGCACATTCGTTCCGGCCCGGGACTTCAGTCCGGGGTTCGGAGCGGGCGCATAGGACTTAAGTCTGAAGCCGGCGAAAGGCCGGGATTCAGTTGTTGGCTCAAGCAGATGCACCCCTTTCCGGCAAGCAGGGACGCGATCAAGCCCTGCGCCTGCCGCTCAGGCGATCGCGTTAACCACCCTTTGCAACCGGGACTTTACGAAGACCGTTGTAAACCTCTTTCGAGGGGATCTTTCATGCGTCTTGTCACCAAACTGAATGCCGCGCTTCTCGGCGTCGTCGCCGTCTCTGCCGTTCTCAACTACGCCACGCTGCGTCTTGCCGTGCTGCCCAGCTTCTCCGCTCTGGAGGAGCAGGCCGCCGAGCGGAACCAGAGCCGTGTGCTGGAAGCCATCCAGCTGCAGAAGGATCAGGTCGCCAATAGCGCCGGCGACTACGCCATCTGGGACGACACCTACGACTTCATGCAGGGCCTGGCACCCGCTTACGAAGAGAAGAACGTCACGGCGGAATCCCTGAAGACGCTCGGCGTCAACTATTTCGTTGCGATCGACGTCGACGGCAGGGTGGTTCTCGACAGCGGGTTTGCGTTTAAGGAGGACGAGCCGCGACCCCTCAAGCTCTTGTCGGCGGACCAACTGCCGCCGGACAGTCCGCTGCTCTCAGGCTCGGGGAACGTCAAGATCCGCGCGTCCCTGATGCAGACCCCGGATGGGCTGTCGGTGATCGGCATTTCTCCCATCCTGCGCTCCGACAGGTCCGGCACGCAGACCGGGACGCTGGTCCTGGGCAGGCTTCTGGACATGGACGCGATCCGGTCGGCGACCCGCGTCGATTTCGATCTCCTCTCAACCGCCAGCGGACCGACCCAGCCCGCGGCGGCGAGCAGCGGGACAATCGACAAGGTCGATCCTTTGCTCGGTCCGGACGGGACGGCTTTGGCTATGATCCGCTCGCATACGATGCGTGACATCACGGCCGTCGGTGAGAAGACGATCCTGACGACCTTGCTCTTGCTCCTTGTCGGCGCCACGATCCTGCTCGTCGCCCTCGGCTTTATCCTCCGGCAAATCGTCATTCGTCGCATCGAAACGCTTCGCTCTCACCTCCTGTCGGTTGCTGCAACGGGTCACCTCGATCCGATGCCGGAAGACGGAAAAGGCGACGAATTGAGCGAAACCGTGACATCCTTCAACGAGATGGCCAAGCAGCTCGACGAATTGCGCGACAGGCTGCGGCGGCAGGATTACGATCATGGGGCCGCTGACGAGGCTGCGGGCCTTCTTCACAATGTGCGCAATGCGATCAGCCCTATCTCGGTCGTTGCCTGGGGGCTGGCGAAATCGAGTGCGGCGCCCTGGAAGCAGAATTTGACCAAGGCCCTGGACCAGCTGAACGAGCCAGGGCTCGCGCCCGACCGCGCGGCAAAGCTCCAGCAGTTCGTCGCCCTGTCGTCCGTCCGTCTTATGGACGAAGACCGCGCGCGGCAGGACGAGGTGGGGTCGTTGGTTGCCATGCTTCGGCATGTCGATGATATCCTGAAAGATCAGGACCGCTCGGCCCAGCGCGACCGCGTGCTGGACGAAGTGGACATCGCGACATCGCTGCGAAACGCCCTGCCTCTCATCGAGCGCCGCAGCGGCGTGTCGATCGATATCAGCGACCTTGAGAGCCTCGATGTGCTCAGTCACCGGGTCCCGCTGGAGCAGGTGCTCGGCAACCTCATCGTCAACGCGGCCGAGGCTATCGAGGCTTCCGGCAAATCCACGGGTCGCGTGCGGATCGCCTCGCGCCGGATCTCCAACGCCGCGGGTCCTGCCAGCGTGGAGCTCACAGTGAGCGATGACGGCGTCGGCATCGAAACGACGAACCAGGTACGGTTGTTTGAAAAAGGTTTCACGACAAAAAGCGGCGGCAAGCGCGGTATGGGGCTGCACTGGTGTGCGAACGCCGTGAACGCCATGGGCGGGCGTCTGTCGGTCGAAAGCGACGGTCTTCAACAGGGCGCGACGTTCCAAATCATCCTTCCCGCTGCCATTTCACAACGAGACGCGGCATGACCCTACCGACACATCAGAAACGCCGGATCCTGATCTGCGATGACGAGGCGGGCATTCTCGATGCCTATCGTCGGATCTTTTCAGACCTCGTTGCGGAGGCGGTCGATGATGCCGCAGGGAGCGACTACGACGCCTTGTCCGCCGATCTCTTTGGCGACGAGCCGACAGCTGACGCCGCCGTCATCGACGACATCGTCTACTGTCGACAGGGCGAGGAGGCGGTGGAGGCCGTGCGCGCTGCGAAAACTGCAGGGCAGCCCTTCGGCGTCGTATTTCTCGACGTCCGCATGCCCCCTGGCATCGATGGCGTCGAAACGGCGCGACAGATCCGTGCCATTGAGCCTGTCATCAACATCGTTATCGTCACGGGATATTCCGACCATCGGCCGACTGAGATTGCTGGAATGGTTGGAGCCGTGGATCGCCTTTTCTATCTGGTCAAGCCGTTCGATGCAGACGAGGTCCGCCAGATGGCGACGACGCTCGTCAATCGTTGGACCAGCGACGGCGACATTGCCAGAGAGTTGGCAGCGCAGGTCGAGGCGCTGGAGAAGCTAAATCAAGCGCTGCGCGCAAGCGAAGCATCCGCGCATCTGGTTGCCCGGCGCGATCCCTTGACCAAACTCCTAAACCGCACCGGCCTTCAGGAACGGTTCAACGCCGCGCGCAAGACTGCACATGCGAACGGCGCGCAGGTCGCGCTTCTCTATCTTGATCTCGACCGCTTCAAACGGGTTAACGACAGCTATGGCCACGGTATCGGCGACCAGCTGATCTGCGAGGTCGCCCGGCGGCTGTCAACGGCCGTCAGGGATGACGGTTTCGTCGCACGGCTCGGTGGAGACGAGTTCGCCATCCTTTGCGAAACGGCCAAGCTCGAACTGGTGCTCGCCCGTATCGTCGCTACCGCAGAATTGCCGTTCGCCACGAGCGCATATCAGCTGCCGGTCAATTTCTCCATAGGCTATTCCTGCGGCCGAAACGACGCGGACGCCGATCTCCAGGAGCTTATGCGCCAGGCCGACGTCGCGCTCTATGTCGCCAAGGATGCCGGGCGTGGTATCGCGCGACAGTTTGATCCGTACCTCGACCAAATCTTCTTCCGAGACCAGACGATGGCGCGCGACCTCAAAACGGCCATCGAATCGAATGCGCTCTGTCTCAACTACCAGCCGCTGATGTGCATTGAGGGGAAGCGCGTAACAGGTGTCGAAGCGCTACTGCGTTGGCACCATGACGATCTCGGGCTTATCTCGCCCGAAATCTTCGTGCCGATCGCCGAGAAAAACGGCTTGATGGGAGAGCTTGGAAACTGGGTGCTCAAGCGCGCCTTCGAGGATGCACGCGTGTGGCCCGATGTCATTACATCGATCAACCTATCCGTTCTGCAATTTGCAAAGCCCGATTTTGCCGAGATCGTCTTGAAGCTTGCGCGGGATATGGGGGTCGTCGCCGACAGGATCGAGTTCGAGATCACGGAAACGGCCATGACCAACGATACAACGTCGTTTCTCGCACAGGTCGAGGTTCTGCGGAAAGCGGGCTTCCGCTTTGCGCTCGACGATTTCGGCAGCGGCTATGCCAGCATCGGATACCTGTCGCGGCTGAACTTCCACAAGCTCAAGATCGATCGATCCTTCGTCAGTGCTCTGTCCGTCAAGCCGGATGCGGATCGAATGATCCGCTCGATCGTCAGCCTCGGCGCGGCCATGGGATTGACCATCACGGCGGAGGGCGTAGAGGATGTTCATCAACACGAAATTCTGAAAGCAGTCGGCTGCGACCAGCTACAAGGCTTTCTGTTTCACCGGCCCTGCTCGCGGAGCGACGTCGAGGCAATCCTTAAACGCGAAGTTCCTGTTCCGCAGCATGTCGCTTGAAGCAAGGTTGCAACCCTACCTCTCGACAGCCTTCTTGTCGGACCCAAGTCGGTCGGAGAACGCAACGAGCGCGTTCGCCACATCATAGTTCGGTGTGCTCTTCATGGTCTCGGACAGCGCAAGCACATTGGCCTTGTAGTGGTCGCCGTTCAATGTGCCAGCCTGCTCGAAAGTGGCGACCAGTGCCAGAAGCTGGGCTTCATGGAGGAGATGGAACGTCTCGATTTCCCGAAATGGGTCTTTTCTTTCGTCCTTGGTCATGACACGTCGACTTTCTTTTCAGTGCGATAACGCGAGGTTCACGAGCGTCGTGTGAGGGGAACCACCGAGCTTGTCATTCGACGAAATGGACAACCGTGTAGGTCTTTGGATCAACGATAACGCGGCGTTCGTTGACGATGGCGTAGGCGTAAGCCGGGTCTTCGGCGATCGGGGTCAGAACGACTTCTCGGGGCAGGGGCTTGCCGACGATCACGTCCTGTTCGACGCTGATCCGCTCCGTGGGCATCGGCTGCTGCGCGACATACTGCACGACGCGCTGCGGCGGCGGATCGATGGCCGTGCCCGCAATGGCGCCGACGGCACCGCCGACAACCGCGCCGACAGGACCGCCCACGACGGCACCCGTAACCGCTCCGCCGGCTGCACCCGTGACAGTGCCGTCCTGGGCGTGGGCAGCACCCATGAAACCGATGAGGACCGTCGTAGCGAGAAGAAGATTTTTCATGGGATCTATCCTTTCCTGACATAAATGCGACGTCCTTCAACACGGATCGAGTCGACCCGTTCCGGCATTCGGACCTTTGCCGCCCAGCCTCGGACTTAGGTCCCAAGTTCGCCTTCTGGATTTGATTGCGCCAGACCTTTACTTGCGCTTGCCCTTCCGACGACGCATTCCATGTTACCGAACAATGACGATGCTGGTGGAGGCCAGCGGATGTTGAGGACCATGCGCCTACAGTTAAAAAAAATGACGGACCGTTGGAATGCACAGTCGCTTGCGCGGCAGTTCTTTGTCGCCGGCGGAGCGGTGGCTCTGCTGGCCGTCGCGCTCGTGGGCGCTTTCGTAACCGACCTGATCGAGGCGACAGTAACGCGCAACTCGGCCGCGACGACCGCGCTCTACGTGGACAGCATCATCGCGCCCATCCTGCCGGATCTGAAAACCGCTTCGGCGTTGGATGAAACCGTCGAGCGGGCTCTCGATGAAACGCTCAGCCAGGGCGCTCTCGGACAGCGATTGATCTCGTTCAGGCTCTGGCGGAAGGATGGCACGATCCTTTATTCCAACGACAAAACGCTGATGGGCCGGCGGTTCGAGCCGACAGGTGATCTGCAACGTGCCTTTTCAGGCGAGATCGTCGCGCATTTCGAGCATGCGGACGACGAGGAAAGCGTCACGGAGCGCGCCACCGGCAAGCGGTTGCTGGAAATCTACAATCCCGTGCTCCAGCCCTGGTCGGGCGAAATCGTTGCCGTTCTTGAGTTCTACGAGGTTTCCGATGCGTTCGAGGACGACATCCGCGCGGCGCGCCTTGCCACATGGGCAGCCGTCATTCTGGTGACCCTTCTGTTCTTCAGCGTCCTCTCGCTCATCGTCTTTCGCGGAAACCGGACGATCGAGCGGCAGCGCCTTGCGCTCGCCGACCGCATTTCAGAGCTTTCCTCTCTTTTGACGCAGAACAAGGCGCTGAGCACGCGCGTGCAACGCGCTTCCCAGCGCACCGCCGCGCTCAATGAAAATTTCCTGCGACGCGTGGGAGCCGATCTGCATGATGGGCCGGCCCAACTGGTGGCTTTCGCCGGCCTTCGGATCGACAGCGAGGTTCTTCTGGACCCCGCCGTTTCGCGCGAGCGGCGAGAGCAGGAGATCACGGCGATCAAGGACAGCCTGGACGAGGCCATGCGCGAAATTCGTAGCATTTGCACTGGTCTCGTCCTTCCCGATATCGAGGCGCTCGGCGTCGAGGAGGTCGTCGCGCGCGCAGTCCGTGCATACCGCCAGCGCACGGGCGCCCACGTGGCACTGGTGCAGGATACGACGGGAGATCTGCCAGCTTTGCCTACGGCGGCGCGCATCTGCATCTACCGCTTCGTTCAGGAAACACTGAACAACGGATATCGGCACGCGCGGGCAGAGGGGCAGAGTGTCCGGCTGACCGTTGCAGGGCAGACGCTAACTGTTGAAACGGCGGATACGGGGCCGGGGTTCGATGTGATCTCAGTGCAGCCGAAGAGCCTCGGACTTGCTGGTCTGCGCGAAAGGATTGAAAGCCTCGGCGGACAGTTCAATATTAACGCCACGTCGGAGGGCACCTCGGTGACGATGCGCCTTGGGCTGGAGGAAGGAGAACAAGCATGACGCAGACGATCAGCGTTGCCGTGGTGGACGATCATCCTTTGTTTCGCGAGGGAGTGACGCGCAGCCTGAATGAGATCGGCGGCTTCCACATCGTTGGCGAGGGAAGTAGCAGTGCCGATGCCGTTCGACTTTCGCGCGAGTGCACGCCGGATGTCATGCTTCTCGATATCTCGCTACCCGGCGGCGGGCTGGAGGCGATCGAATTGATCCTCGAGGACTGTCCGAATCGCACTCTCATCATGCTGACAGTGTCGGAAAGCGCAGATGATCTGAAGACCGCCATTCAGCGCGGCGCGCGGGGCTACGTGCTGAAGGGGGTGGGTTCGCGGACGCTAGCAGATATCATCCGAACCGTCTTTACCGGCGAAAGCTATATCGCGCCGGCGCTGTCCTTCAAGCTGGTCGCCGACATGACGGAGGCGCATGCAAAACCCGGCGACCAGAACGCACTTGCAAGCCTGACGGCGCGGGAACAGGACGTGCTGAAACTCGTCGCATCCGGCCTTAGCAACAAAATGGTCGCGCGCGATTTGAACCTGCATGAAAAGACGATCAAGCACCACATGACACGGATTTTCGTGAAGCTGAACGTGAAGAACCGTACTGAGGCAGCGCTTGCCATGCGAGACTCACACGCGACCCGCTGAATTACTGGGACGTGGGGCACCGTGCAGACATAATTTTCAGAATTTTTTCGGTCAACTCACTGTAACAACACATGTTCTAGCGGATCGTCAGTCGCCTCAATCGGTCCCGGTCGGCTTTGGTTGCTCGGCGATCGACGACGACACGCCCCTGGGCATCCCGCATCACGTATCGCCCGCCGGTCAGCTGCTCCCTGAAGCCGTTGCGATGCCTGACGCTCAAAGCCTGTGCATCGGTCGCGCTGTCATCTGGTTTCGACGGCTCCGACTTGGTGGACGGGGAACCCGCATCGTTGCTTCCTGTCGAACGGCCATTGCCACTGCTTGCTCCGTTTCCCTTGCCGCCGCCGCTATTTCCCGAGTTGCCTCCTCCATTGCCATTGCCATTGCCATTGCCATTGCCATTGCCATTGCCATTGCCGCCACTATTACCGTTGCCGTTTCCTCCACCGTTGCCGTCCTTGGCGAAGGCTGCGGCGTGATCAAGGAGAAATGTGGCGTCGAGAGCGAAGCGAATGGGCGCCACGGCCAGAAGACAACCCAGTATCGTCACGAGAAAATGCTGTCGGTTCATCATCTTTCTCCAGATTCCGGTGCGTCATTGGCCGTCGTACACGGTACGTAAATGGGCACTTGTCGGACTATGCGAAATTCTCCATACCCCATTATCAGGGGTATCTGTCAAAAGCCCAGACGTTGCCAAGGTTCCCGTTATCGGTGCGGCATCAAATCAAAGAAAGCAGTTTCCGACATTGGTCTTATCGCAGCTGGACTGAAGTCCCGGCCGAGGAACCGACATGAAGGACGTCCGTTTCCTGCTCGGACAACAAGAATGACCCGTTACGTCGGAAATCGACCGGGAAACGCCAGAGACGTCCGATTGTCACAAATAGGTTCGGTCCCTGTCGCAAACAGCCGTCTTTCATCAATCCGATTCATGGCCACGCAGGTCATCGCGCCAAGCCAGGAGCCTGCCATGAGATCAACAACGGTCATTTCAGCCTGCCTGTTTGTGGCTTTGATCCTTTTATGTTCGGGCTTCGTGAGCGCCTTCGCCTTGGTTTCCAAGCCTCCGGCCCAACACCTGTCCAACCTGCATAGCCCCGACCTGTGGCCCGCCGGCGTCAAACGTGTTCGCGCGGCCGAGGAGGATGTAAGCAGCGTGTGGCTGAAGCGGTAAAGCCAAAAACGCTCCGCCGCCACCGGCACACCGGCTCTCCCTTGCCGTGAAGCATTAAGAAGCGCTGGCGGTGGATGGCAGGGACGACAAGGACACGTTTGCCTCGCGAAACGGGACGAAGTAGACGCCACTGCCTTTCGCTGGCTTCGCAAAGTGTCGGCTGTCATTGAAAAACGCTCGGAAAGATCAATCTTTCTGCCCATGAACAAGCATCACGGCGACGCGAGGAACGTTTCATCGTTCTTGCCATGAATGTTTGTATTGCGCGTGAGGGGATAAATGACAAACAAGTTCGAGTTTCTCGCCCGATGGGGATATGCCGCGCGTGGTGTCGTCTACATCACCCTCGGTCTGATTGCTCTCATCGGCTCGTCAGCGGGTGAAGAAGCCAGTACCCATGGTGCCCTGTCCAACCTTCTCGATCAGCCTTTTGGCCGGATACTCCTGGGGACAGTCGCCGTCGGTCTCGTCGGGCACGTTCTTTGGCGATTTGCTCAAGCACTTCTCAATGCCGACGCGCAGGAGAACAACATCAAGGGATATCTGGCGCGCGCGGGCAATCTTACGAGCGGCATCGTCAACGGGGCTCTGGCACTTGCGGCAGCCCGATTGGTTG
This sequence comes from Ferranicluibacter rubi, assembly GCF_011603255.1. GTDB lineage: Bacteria > Pseudomonadota > Alphaproteobacteria > Rhizobiales > Rhizobiaceae > Ferranicluibacter > Ferranicluibacter rubi. The sequence continues at coordinate 315,424 of NZ_JAANCM010000006.1, forward strand.
TCGCATCGGGTGGAGGGTCAGAGAGTGGAGGTAGCCTGGCAGCCTGGTTGATGCAACAACCGTTCGGTCGCATTCTGGTTGGCTTATTGGGTCTCGTCATTATTGCTGCCGGTGCCGTCCAAGCATGGCGCGGTATTTCGCGTAAGTACCGGGAACGTCTGCAACTACCGGCCGACAGGAGTGATTTTCTTGGCAGAGTATCCGTTTTCGGTCTCGCCGCGCGGGGGATCGTGTTGTCGATAACAGGTGGATTTTTTGTCTTCGCGGCTTTCGTCGTGGATTCGAAGCAGGCTGGAAGCATACCTGAAGCACTGGACTGGGTAAGCAACCTGCCGTGGGGAACATATCTCTATGCTCTCGCTGCTGCTGGTCTGGTTGCGTTTGGAGTCTACAGTTTCATTGAGGCTCGATATCGTCGCATCGACGCACCGGAGCAAGCAGACATACAGCGAGGTTTGGCCAAAGCGTCTTCGGTGATGAACAAGCTGCCATAGATGGCGTACAGTTAAAAGCTGGGCGGTCATGCGTGTGCTTGGCCGATTGCCATATCTACATATTCCATTTTCCCATTCATTCCCATCCAATTTTCACGAAAGAGTTCGTCGGCTGTGAGCTAATAATTGGCTATTCCTCAGTGGAGCAGATCCCAAGTTCTGTATCGAGATGACATATGATGTATTAGGCGACAAGTTTCAGCAAGCGAGACGGCCGTCCTTTGTCATCGGCAAACCTCACGCGGTTAAAGCTAGGGATTTCTAAATTAATGGTATCTCAAAGAGTTCTTGGATGAGACCTACACGGAACAACCGAGGGGGCGAAGGTTCGACCCGGCTCAGGTTGTGCGGCTCAACGAGGTCTGCAATTGGCCGAAAGGGGTCACTCGCTGCCGGAGCAAGTGCCGCCAAACCCTAACAGTCGCGACAAAAGCAGCGACGTTAAATTTTGAGGGAAAATTCTGGCGCAAAATGCTACCATTCGCGACCGACTTTTGCGAACTTGTGGGTCACCGGAAGTAACCCTTCGAAGCCGTGCCACAAGTGCTCGTCCACTCCCCGCTAGGATGCCGTTCACTTTTTGCCTGCATTGCATAAGCCTCGTGAATCGGCAGAAGCCGCAGGGAGCCGCCGCGCCACATGTCCTATCGCACCATCTTCCCGCACCTTACAGCGGCAGCCCTCTTTCTTCTTGGTCCGCCACCTGCCTTCGCAGAGGAGCTGGCCTTGCCGCCATGTGCCGAGACCGCGGGTAACGCGCTGCCCAGCGAAATCATGCTTCGTGCGGCACCCCTGATGCAGGCGGGCAGGCGCGACGAGGCGACGTTCTGGTTCTATGCCGGACAACTTCGCTGGCGCTCACGCCTGAACGCCAGCCCAGCTCAGGACCCGACCGGTGAACCCGCTCTGTTTTCGTCGGTGTTCGAGACACTCGGGCCGCCCGTCAACAGTTGGGCCTTCGGCGACATCCCCAAGCTCCAGCGGACGATCGACGCCGTGCTCCTTTGGTACGTCCGTTATCCCGATCCTTCGCTGGATCCGGCCGTACACGAGCGCATGCGTGCAGGACTGACGGCCCTTCGCGACCAAATCGGTCGAGAAGCGGACATGATCAGAGCCGAGCGCGCCTCACAGGGCTTGGAGAACCGATGATGCTGCGCTTACGGTGCTGCATCTACATGGAACGCTTGTCCCGCCTGCTACTCGCATCCGCGATGCTGCTTGCCATCTCCGGATCCGCATCGGCGCAGGATGGGCCTGTCGCGGATCCGTTGCGCAGCGGTCTGGAAGGCGCACTGCGCGGCTGCGAGATTTGGGTCCTCGACCCGTCAAGCTGGCTGAACGATCCGGCGCGCTTCCTTGCGACCATCGATCTTGGCGGCGCGGTGTTCGAGACCGAGAGCCTGCCCGAGCCGCTCCTCCCACCCGAGCCCTTCCGGCGTGGCAACCGCTACTGGCGGATCAATGCCGGACCCAACGAGGGTTACGCGCTGGTGGTCTCGCGCGACATTCCGATGTGCCACATCACGGGCGGCGGCGGGGTCGACTTCCAGCCGGCGGCCGAAGCGGTGGCCGCCTCACCGGACTTCTCCGATCGCTGGGAGCGCATCGGCGAGGAGCGCCGAGAGGGCATGGTCTCGACCTTCTTCCGATTGCGCAAGGCGCCAAAGCTGACGCTGGTCCTCAGCCGTGCCGACGAACCGGGCGCACGACGCGACCGCCCCCAGGTGATCGTGACGGCGACCTACGACCTTGGTCGCTGAGGCGACGCAGGTTCGTCCGGCCAGCGTGGTGGAAATGGCCACACAAGAACTTCACCGCCCGGCGGGATCGGTCCCAAATGGCGCAGGACACGGTCATAGTGCGGGTCACTCGGCGGGTAGCGCAACTCACGATGTCCGACAACGGACCCGTCTTCACTTTTCCCTCGCAGCCATAGGACCAGCGTGCCATTGGGCTCGCGATGCGCTGAGCCGATCGACGCCTCCGCGGAAGGAGGCGCCGGCGCATGCCCCTGCGAACTCGCTCGCCCGTTAGCGGACGCCGCCAACGCTTCCAGCACCGCGACAAGGCGTGGTCTCGGACAATCGGACCCGACCTCCTGCAGGACGTCGTCGCCATCGAACAGGGCGACGTTGCACAGGCGGTCTGTCGGCTCACCGAGCACTGGCTGTTGGGGAGCCGGCATGATCCAGACCTCGTTTCCGGACGCAATCACGTTGCGCCGCTCGTCTTCCGAAATGGCATCAGTGTGTTCGCTTTCGATCTCCACCGGCCCTCCCGCATCGGCCAGACGCGTCGTTGCCTGCCGGATCGTCATGAGGTCGAGATCAATGACGATCCAGCGCGCCAGCGGCGACAGGACGTTGCCGGTCGCGACCAGCATCCCGCGACGCGGCAGTTCACCGGCAGGAAAGGCGAGACGGACGCCCGCGCGGCTAGTGCGTGCAAGCGAGGCTATCTTTGCGTCCGCGTAGCCGGGCTCGTGCGCCTCGGCTGCGACCGGCAAGACGAGAAGGAGGACGAGAAGCTCGGAGATGCCGAGCCGTCGTAAACGGTGACGTACTGCTTCACGCCACCTGATTACGGCCTCGGTCCGGAATGCGTCCGTCCTGCTGCCTTCCATTTGCGAGCTCGCATCTGTTCGTTTCGCTCCGGCATCCTATCGACGCTGGTCCCAGCCGTCATCCCTACGTGGTTAGCAATCCGGGTAGTAGGGGCTGACCTCGACCAAACAACCGAGCCGCTCGCCCAGTTCTTGCCCAAGCGCCGTCATGCCGTCGGGATCGCTGTGCTGCGCTAGGAACACCGACTGGCTGTCCGCGCCGGGTGCGTGCGTATAACAATGGGCATGAAGCGACGAGCCGCCCCCGCCCTTGGCCGGCGTCATACGGATGACCTCAAGGTGCAGAATGTCGGTGCGGGGCATGACGAAGAGCTGATCCGAAACCACGATCAGCGCCTCGCCGTCTGCTGACAGCCCAAGCATCCTCTGCCGGTCCTTGACCAGGTCTTCTGGGTCGCGCACGTATTCGAGCTCCGTCTCTCCCGGCGCATAGCGGCCAGCCTGAGCCATGCGCGCTGTCCCGACATCCCCGTCGAACGCGAGAGGCAGGAAGCCTGTCACCCATTCTTGTTCTCTCGCGCTGAGAGCCAGGCGGAAGCCCGTCGTCACCGTCACGTGGCAGGCGGTCCTAAGGCGCGGGTCGCGATCCTCGGACCGGTTTTGCAGGCCGTGCGGCTGCCAATCCGGCGGCCAGGCTGTCAGCGAGACCTCAGCCAGCCCCGACCGCCAGGCGGCAACGACAGTGTTCCACCGCTGACCGACCGGTGCGGGCCCGAGCGATGCCGTTAGATGGTCAGCGACGCGTCGAAGGTTGGCGTGCGCGTCGTCCTTAAACCACGCAAGGGCGGTGAAGCGGGTGATCGGAAACTGGGGTGGGATGCGCTCGAAGGCGCTTGCCGTCCAGGGCGCGAGTGCGCCTGGTAGAGGTTCGGCGTCGGTGAGGACGAGCGCTGGCCATTTGTAGACCGGATCGGGCAGAACGCCGCAGCGCGCCACAACCTCCATGCGCGTCTCGTGAAGAGGTAAGCGCCAATCGTCCGCAAGGCGGAGGATCGGGTTCATGCCATCGGGACGTAGTTGGACCTCAGCCGGAGCGGGGCCGTCGGGCCAAGACGTCAGCGGCGCCAGTGCGACCTGCGCGCGGCGGAAGAGGCGGTCCAAGAATCGTATCGTGGCCTCCGTTCATGCTCGCCGCTCTGCAACGGGTACAGGTAGAATACAAGATATGCGCTGCACATGTCCACGTCCCAAACGTCTTGTCTGCAAGTGGACCGAAAACTTTTGCGGTTACGAGGGAGGGGCTTCCGGACAGATCAGACCGCTTACGATCCCTTTCTGGCACTATGCCATTTGATGCCGTTCCAGTGACGCGCGGCAGGCTGCGTCGCAAAGAACATTGCGTCAATCATGGAACCGATGATTAGCCGGCGTTTAACGCCCGCATGCATATATTCGACTATGTACCGTTCGACACAGCTGACACTCCTTCTCATTTATCTTCTCATCAACGTCGCGGTCTACTGCGTCTATTGGTGGGATAAGAAAGCTGCGGTAGAGGGAGCGTGGCGCGTTCGCGAAAGCACGCTGCTCTGGCTGGCTATTGTCGGTGGAAGCCTTGGAGCCCTTGCCGCCCAGCAAGTACTTGGTCACAAAACGCGCAAAGAGCCGTTCCGCAGCATCCTGATGACAATCGGAGCGCTGCATGCAGGATTGGGCGTCGTATGGATTGCTGCAACAGATCTTGTGGTCGAGGCGTTATCGCGTATGAAGTCGTCTCTGTGATTCAGAGATTTATGATGTAGGTTCCTCGGGCCGACCACCAGTACTCTCGACTTTGGCGAGGATGATTGCCTGTCAGGAATGCGCCTCGGCAAAGTCTGCGTGAATTGCGCCAGAAGCCGACGCTGTGGCTTCTCAACACCGCGCTCTGGCGGCTACGTCAGGTCGTGAAGGTCTTTGCCCAAGGCCGGCCCCGATTGCCGCTTACTAAATCTGACCTCCAAGCCTGCACGTTCCGGAGTGCAGCACATTGGCCCAACGAGATAATGGTCCGCTTCCGGGAATGGGCAGAGGCGCACGAGTGGCCACGTCTGCCCATCGTGTGAAGCTTGTATCCTCAGAACGCCGCTCTGGACGGTCACCCTTATCCAGAAATCTGACGGGTCGCCGTCATAACGCCCCGTTGCCCAGTCGGAGGCTTCATTCGTCAGCACACTGCCGAGCAAGCCATATCCGTCCGAGAACTCGATCCCGGTCTTGACCCACCGTCTTTCGTTGAGCCTGACCATGAGACCGGCCTGATCGTAAAGATGCTCGAAATTTGCCTGAACTCGAACCTGGGCGGTGAAATCGCCCTCGGTCTGGAAAGCGTAGAAGTGACCGTTGTCGCGAACAAAGCCATAGTGTGTCTTTCGCCAAAAATCGGTGCTGGCGTCCGTCGTTACGGAAAGATCGGTATCCGAAGCATGTGCTTTTGTGGGCTCATTGAGCCACCGTCCATATTTAAGACTCTGCAACGGACGTCTCCTATGACAACGAGCGGACTTGCTCAGTCGCATCTCTCGTAACGCGGTAGTTCTACAGAGCCAATCATTGCCAGCAGGCAAGGTGTGACAGGTTGAGTCGCCGCTTGCCACGATTATGGCTGAGTAGAATGCACAGCATAGCCCGTCCGCCGTTTGAGACCGACCTCTTAATAATCGCTGATTTTCTTCATGTAGCGGCGGGCTTCCAGCATTGTCTGATCGCGGAGATCGGCAAGCTTGTAGGCGAATTTCCAGAGGGCATCGAAGAATATCAGGGGAACGAGATAGCCCTGGAATTGCGGGTCGATCCCGTCGAGGTCGAGATCGGCAGCGTCGAGGACGAGGATGTTATTCTTGTCTCCGAACCGATACAGGAAGTCGCGCGTGCGCTCTTCGAGCCGACGGGTTTCGTCAAGGCCGATCATGGTGATGAAGCAGGCGTTCTCGTCGACCACCTCGAAGGGCCCGTGGAAGAACTCGTTGGCGTGGATGGCCTGTGAATTGATCCACTGCATCTCCATGAGAACGCAGATCGCAAACGAATAGGCTGCGCCGTAATTGGCGCCGCTCGCCGTGGTGTAGATCACCAGACGGTCCTTGAAGCGCTCGGCAAAGGTTGTGAAGAGGTCCGCGTAGCGGATATGGGCCTTGTCGATCGCCGGCTGGAGATGTCCGAGGCTTTTCAGCAGCGACGGCAGATAGTCGGTACCGTCGGCGATGTTCACGAGGCCCGCGAGGAGCATGTAGAGTACACCATAATTGCTGTCCGCCGCATCGATCGCCACGCCGGTTGTGTAGGACGCCTGATACTGAAGAACATGATCGGCCGCTTCGGCCAGCGGCGATGCCGGATCCAGCGTCATGCCGATGACGGTGGCGCCCTTGGCCTTGGCATGCTGTGCGGCACGAACGGTCTCGCGCGTCGTCCCCGTCTGCGAGCAGAGAATCACGATGGAGTGGGCATCGAGCGTCAGCGGATCGCGGCAGACGAATTCGTCGCCATTGTAAACGTCCGACGTGATGCGCCGGGAATGACGATCCAGGAAATACTTGCCCGGATGCATGATCGACAGCGACCCGCCGCAGGCGACGAGAAATACCTGTAGAACGGTTCTTGAACCCAAGGCGGCAAGCGTGGCGGCGATATCAGCGTTTACGGCAGTTTTCATCATATCCTCGGTCTGTCTCGGCGCCACACCGGCACCTGCTGAAGGCAGCTGTCGCCAACCTTCCACCGGACACGACGAGGCTATGGCCGCCGGAATGCGCCGAGGCAGCGTCTCGCAATGTCGGGTCAGGCCCGCGTTGACAGCTTTCGACCAATGTGCGAACGTTCTCACATCAAGTCAATCGGAAAGATGCGCGATGATCAAAATTGCTGCGATGGGCGACAACGTCGTGGACTGCTATATCTCGAAGCGCCAGATGTTTCCGGGTGGAAACTGCCTGAACCTCTCCATCTTCATCCGCCGGTTCGGCGGGCAGTCGGCCTATATCGGCGCAATCGGGAAAGACGAAGCGGGTGCTGTGATCAAAGCGGCACTGCAGACGGAAGGGGTGGATCTCGCCCGGTTGCGAGTGCTGGACGGCCCGACAGCCTACTGTATCATCGGCCATCGCGATGCCGACCGCATCTTCGTCCGCGCCGACCTCGGCGTCTCGATGTTTGCGCCGGACCCGGCGGATATCGCCTGGCTCTCCGCATTTTCCGCCGTTCACATCGGGCAATCCAGCGGTCTCGATGCGCATGTCCCCCAGGCCGCCGGCCAGACGCGTTTGTCCTACGACTTCTCCACGCGCCGGGATGCCGACCATCGCAAGGCCATCGCACCGTTCTGTTTTCTGGCATCCGTTTCTGCCGGCGATCTCGACCGTGCCGAGGCGCTCGCGATCGCTCAAGAGCTCAGAGGAATCCAGGACCTCGGCGGAGCCGGGGAGGTGCGGGGGGCCGGGGA
>NZ_JAANCM010000007.1 GCF_011603255.1 Ferranicluibacter rubi
AATCCTACGAGGATATCGTCGACCACTGCTGCCACGCTTGGCGAACACTGCAGGACCGACCTTGGAAGATCATGTCCATCGGTCAGCGGCAATGGGCTCATAGGTTCTGATCAATGAGGGTTGGTATCAGAGGCTCGTTGAATGGGAACGAGACGACGTTAAACGCTTAACAAAAACAGTTTGCGGGGACGAGGTTCGACTCTTTTGGAGGTGCACGTGTCTTGCCCTCCATCCAATCGGAAAAATAGTAGCTGAAGACATACCGCGCCATCGCGCTGACTCCGGATGCTATCGGCCGCGCCGTCCGCTTCGCAATTGAAAAGCCCGACGATGCTGACGTCAACGAGACCGTCGTGCATACGACCATGGTGGATTTCTGACCAGTCACCCAGAAACCAGCCGGTGAAGGAGGCTGTCGAAGGCGTTCTGAGACGGAGATAGCGGTTTTACCGAGCCAATGTTGCAGAACATATTTTGCCCCGTCCTTCTTTCCAAGAGAGCGAGCTCTATCTCGTCGTATCGCACGATAACGCCTTGGATGCATCCGGCAGCACCTCCCGGAGACAGATCATATAAGCGCAAACGAACAGAAGGCATGTGATGACAGCCAATGACCAGATGCTCCAGAACCATGTAGTCATCGTCACCGGTGCCAGCTCCGGGATCGGTATCTCCGTTGCCGAGGCGATGGCGGAGGCCGGTGCAGCCATGATCGTCAACTACCGCTCTCATCAGCAGCCCGCCGAAGAGCTGGTTACCAGGATCAAAAGCAAAGGTGGGAAGGCTCTTGCCCTGAAGGCTGACGTCTCGCAGGAAGACGACGTCGCCAAGCTTTTCGATGAGACCGTCGAAGCGTTTGGACGCGTCGATGTGCTCGTTTCCAACTCCGGTGTCCAAAAGGATGCGGCTATTGCCGATCTTTCGCTCAAAGACTGGAATACCGTTATCGACGTCAACCTGACTGGCCAGTTCCTCTGCGCCCGCGAGGCCGTGCGTCGCTTCAGATCGCAACCCAGGGAGGGCCGGCCCGCGCGCAGTGCCGGGAGCATTATCGCCATGAGTTCCGTGCACGAGATTATCCCTTGGGCCGGGCACGTCAATTATGCTTCGGCCAAAGGCGGCGTGCGAATGCTGACGCGATCTCTCGCTCAGGAAGTGGCCGCCGAGGGCATCCGGGTCAATGCGATTGCGCCGGGCGCCATCCGCACACCGATCAATAAGGATGCCTGGGAGACCGACGAGGCCCTGACCAAGCTTCTCCGGCTGATCCCCTATGGTCGCATCGGCGAGCCGGAAGACGTCTCCCGCGCCGCTGTCTGGCTCGCCTCTGACGAGGCTGACTATGTGACAGGCACGACGCTCTTCGTCGATGGCGGCATGTCGCTCTATCCGGAGTTCCGTGACAATGGTTAAGCCAAACCGCGCCATCAGTGAGCATGGGATTGTCGGAGACATGGAGACGGCGGCGCTGGTCGCGCAAGACGGAACGCTCGACTACCTCTGCTGGCCGGCACTCGACAGTCCTACCGTCTTTGCGGAGCTCCTCGATGAAAAGAGGGGTGGTGCATTCTCGATTGCGCCGCAACTTGTCGAACCGCGCCGTCTTCAACTATATGTGCCTGAGACGAACGTTCTGATCACTCGCTGGATGGCGGATGGCGGGAGCGCGGAGGTCTTGGACCTCATGCCGCATCCGGATGCCCGTGTTCACCCTGGAAATACTGCCCGCTGCATCCTTCGCCGGATCTCGGTGACGCGGGGAACAATCTTGTTCAAAATCCGCTGCGCACCCTGTTTCGACTATGCCCGCGAGATCCCGAACATTTCCACCATCGATGGTGGGGTAAAGTTTACGGGCAAAGACTTGACGATGCATCTCTTCGCATCGATCCCCTTGACTGCGAACGATGGCGCAGCCGAGGCGACGTTCGAGCTTTCGGTTGGTAAAACGGCTTGGTTTACGCTTGGTGGCGAAGATCTCACCATTCCCGACGACGCGATGCTTTCCGCCGAGATTGTTGAAACGACGGCTGCCTGGCGAAGCTGGGCTGGAAAGGCGACCTACCGGGGCCGCTGGCGCGAGCAGGTGCTGCGCTCGGCCCTTGCCTTGAAGCTTCTGACCTCGCGCCAGCACGGCTCGATCGCTGCGGCCGCGACATTCTCGCTTCCCGAAGCGATCGGTGCCGGTCGAAACTGGGACTATCGCGCGACGTGGATCCGCGATGCCTCGTTCACGGTGTATGCCTTCATGCGGCTCGGCTTTCTAGAAGAGGCGCAGCATTTCGGCCGATGGGCGGGCCAGCGCGTCATGGCGTCGGATGCCGACCATCCGCTGCGTATCATGTACGCGATCGACGGATCGGAGGCAAAGGACGAGGAGGAATTACCGCATCTTTCCGGCTATGCCGGCAGCCGGCCCGTCCGTATTGGGAATGGTGCGAGTGTTCAAACTCAGCTGGATATCTTCGGCGAACTGATGGACAGCGTCTATCTCTCCAACAAATATGGCGAGGCCATCAGCCATAATGGCTGGGAACACGTTCGAAACCTCGTTGAGTATGTCATCGAGCACTGGCAGAAGCCCGATGCCGGGATCTGGGAGATGCGGTCGGAACCGCGCCACTTCCTGCATTCACGCCTCATGTGCTGGGTGGCGCTCGACCGCGCGATCCGGCTTGCGAAAAAACGCTCCCTGCCGGCACCGATCGTGCGCTGGGCGGAGTGCCGCGACGCCATCAATGCTGATGTGTGGGAGAACTTTCGTCATCCCGAGGACGGCTATTTCGTACAGGAGCGCGGTGGGAAGGAGCTCGACGCAGCCCTTCTCATGATGCCGCTCGTGCGCTTCGTCTCGTCTACCGATCCGGTCTGGCTAAAAACGCTTGACGCCATCGGTGAGCAGCTCTGCGACGATGGTCTCGTCTATCGCTATCGCGTCACGGACGGCCTTGAGGGCGACGAGGGTGCTTTCACCACCTGTACGTTCTGGTATGCCGAGTGCCTCGCCCGTGCCGGACGTCTTGACGCGGCTCAGCTAACGCTGGCCAAGGGCATGCGCTATTCCAATACACTTGGCCTCTTTGCCGAAGAGCAAGATGTCCGAGGCAGGCAACTCGGCAACTTTCCGCAGGCGCTGACGCACCTTGCATTCATCAGCGCTGCCTTCTTCACAGATCGTCGCCTAGATCCGTCGCATCGCCCGAATTGGCAACCCTGATGGAGTTTATGCCATTGTCGTCGCGTTCAAAACAAATTTCGGTCAGCACCTTTCAACGCGCCTGAGACATGACGCTGGAAATATCGGGCAAATAAGCAATAACCCTTTCATCAGTTTGCCGGCGGTGGCACGCTGACAATTATCCGGTCTTTTAGGATGAACCGTGGTTGTCCGAGCTATACCGCGTCCTCGGGCACGATCCTCAAGCCTGTATTTCCATTACCAGACCCATAGTCACAGGCAACCGTCCCCGACCAAGCAACTTCAAAGGGAACGCGTTGATCATAACAGTTCGTCAGTTCAAACCCCATCAAGGCGAAAAGGAATTGGACGATCGAAACTGACATCTGCGGCTGGTCGGGGAGCGTGTGCAGTGGGCCCGAGGATTTCGACAACATCGTCAATTCTGGCATTCATCGCCCAGCACGTCGCAGGGCCGGGATTATCGTGTCGGGCAAACTCGATGGCGATGTCTCTCCGCGGCGTTGATATGCCGAATGGTGTAGACACGATCAGACCTGCCGATGTGCTGTCCGCAACATAAAAAAATATGTTTGCACTTAAACAAGCACGCGGACCTCCTAAGCTCGCTCGACCCAACAAGGAAGAGCGAACATGCATCATGCCAATCAAAGCACGTCAATCCGGCCGATCCTCGTGTTTCTTCCACGGCCATCGGGAGAGTTCGTTGTCTCGAGACTGATCGCGACCGGCCGTGCCGCGGCATGTGTTTCCACAATTCAGGAGCTCTCCGAAGCGCTTGAGACACGCGTTTGGGCGCTGGCGATAACCGCCCGGCCGGACATAGATGCGATCCTCGGCTTGCGGGCACTACCGGTCGTGAACATCGAGATCTTCTTTCACCAGACAGTGGACGAGGATGGACGGGAGACGGGCCGGAAGGTGTTTGACGGACAGGCATTCCTAGAGAGGGTGCGACTTCTCACGGAGCAGCGCCCGGCGCGACCGCCGGCCTCCACAGCTCGGGCAAAGCCCTGCCGCACCACGATGCCGAGACAGACGAACCATGGGTGGATTGGCACATTGAGGGACCTCCTCAGCAAAAGGCCTGCGGCATCCTCGCGATGATCGCCGATGCCGGCTCGTTCGGTAACGTCATTCAGGGCGGCTCCGAACATTTCGCAACGTCAAAGGACAACACGCAACGTTGGCATCGCTCATAAAGGGCCGGCAACGAGCCCATCAGACAGGCGCTCGTCTCTTTGATGAACAAAACGAGGTATCCCGATGAACATCAGAATTCTGGCTTTGACGATCCTGTCATCTGCGACGGCACTGCCGGCTCTCTCCGCCGACATGAACGTCCTCGAGGACGCGCCCCAGCCTGTTCAACAGGTGTCAAGCACCTACGACTGGTCCGGCTTCTATCTCGGTGGCCAAGGCGGCTACGCCTGGATGACGGGCGATGTCCGTGGCATCGAGCGCGAGCTCGACGGCGGGGCGGCGGGCGCGCATGCCGGCTACAACCTTCAATCCGGAAGCATCGTCTACGGCATCGAAAACGACGTCAACTACAACTTCGACAGCAAGGGTTCCGCAAAGACAGAGTGGGACGCATCGGGCCGGGCGCGTGTTGGTTATGCGCTGGATCGTACGCTGATCTTCGCCACCGCGGGTGTTGCTGCGGCCGGGGCAGTGGTTGAACGTCCTGCCGCAGGAAAGAAAGACGAAATCCTGATCGGATGGACGGCTGGGGGTGGCATCGAGCATGCCGTTACCGACAACATCCTCGTGCGTGGCGAATATCGATACACGGATTTCGGCGAGAAGGACTTTGGAGACTCGGTCGGTAAATTTGGCGCTACCCAGAACAAGGTGATTCTCGGAGCAAGCTTCAAGTTCTGAAGGCATGGATGAGCGGGACCCATCGCGAAGGAAGCGGGGTTCCGCTGAACCACGAACGAACCGGCGCGGTCGGACGTTCTCAGCGTTTAAAGGCCGCGAGTTTCACCTCGAAGCTCTCGATCTATCCAAACCCTCAAGCAGCGAGGACGGGATGCAGGGCGAAGACCATCAGGATGCAGGTGCGCTGGCCCCAGCCATCGGGACGTTCGTCGTGCTTCTGACGCATCTGGCCATAGCCGCCGCCTGCGTGCTGCTGACATTCTAACGCGGGGGCATCGTCTTGCCGCAATGCGATACGAGGAAGAACAGACATGGAAATCACTCTGCAATCGAACGAATACCGCCGCCATGATGCGAAGGCCTCCCGGAATCTCACCTGGAATCTTGTGATGGGAGGGGCCGGACTGTCACTGCTGACGACCATGGCCGTTCTTGCCAAAGGTCCCGTGAAGGAAGACCGGCCCCAACAGATACCTGCCAATTATGTGTCGCTCTATAGTCCGAGATCAGAAGGCTTGCCGGCCTCGTCTCCGGTCGTTTTCCAGGCTGAGTCCGCTCGGACCTATCGCGTCGTTCCAACACCAAAGCCGCCCGTCCTTGCCTCGGCCAAGACTGCGCCTGCGCCCCTTGCAATGCCGGTTCGACGGTCAGCAAGCCCTGATGGCGATTTCAGCGCGTGCGATGCCTCTTGTCGGCAACCCATGTCGAGGAGAGACGCAACACACGCTGCGCCAGCCGTATCCACGTCTGAGATGTCCCTCGACAATCAGGGCTTTGACGATACGACTCGCCGCCCCGGACCGCTCGCGATGGCCGCGTCAGCGTTCGGCAAGGTGGCAGGCGCGCCGCTGACAGTCCTCGCATTCGGTCGGGATGCCATTGGCCGGGTCGCCAGCGTTACGGAATAGGTCGCCGGATCGTTGCGCAGACACTTTCATGCCGGGGGAGTAAGGTACTTGAAACAGGATGTTCACCTCTGGATGCTTCCGCCCGGAAACGAGCCGTGCGTCACGCTTCTGATCGCGGACCACGGGATGGCACCGGCCACCAAGGCGGTCCTTGGATTGGGCGGTATCTGGACGAAACCGATGCAGCAGATCTCGCAAGCCACCCTTTCCGCAAGCTCGGTCTCCCGGGACGTGATCGTCACGACCCGATCGACGTTCATCGCAATGAATGAAGCCTGCCGAGCGCGATCCGTTGTCGTCGATACCTACCTCTTCGAGGATCCGGATTATGCTGTATACCGTCATCGAACGCGAATGAACGGCACGCGTCTTCTTGAAGACGTTCTGGCGCGCCACCGGCATCTGCGCCGAAACGCGATGTCAGGTCTGCCGCATCTCCCATCTCGGCTGTTTCATCGTTGCGGACATGTTCATGAGGGTGCAGGAGAAGATCTTGGCGATTGCTGCAACTTCGATACGAACCCAGGTCCTGACGCTGGCCATCATGCTGATCGTTCTGGTGTCCATAACGGCGACCCTGACGGAGCCACTCCTTTATGGCCGTCAGTCCAATGACATCAGGACGGGAATATTTCTTGGGAAAGCTTTGGCCGTAACGCAGCAGTATGAAGCCAGTGACACTTCCGACGCGCGCAAGGACGTTCTGGCGCGTGTCGCCGGGGACGGACTGAGCGTTCAGATGGTCTCTCTTCCTCCAGCGGATAATGGCGATTCCAAGCTGCAGTATGTGATCCGCAGCGAGGCCGACATCGTTGCCGCTGCGCATCGCCTTAATCGCTTCGATCCCTTCGGAATGATCATGGGCTTGAACAGCGCATTTTCGACAGAGAAGGACATCGTGTTCGCCGTCTCGGAAACGTCGGCTCTTTCTTTCCGGTATAAGTCCCCTTCGGGAAGCCGCTGGACGCTCACTCCGTTTGCCAGCGGCATTCTGAAGATCGTCATTCCTCTTGGGATCATGGCATATGTCAGCTCGATGCTGATCATGAAACCCTTAGAGAGAATCGCCGCCGCAGCGAAGCGCCAGACCATTCGGGACGAAACAACGACGGAGCCGTTCGCTGTCGAAGGTCCTGCCGAGATACGAAGCCTTGCCGAGTCCCTGAACGCCATGCGGGAGCGGATCCAGCGCATGGCAATCGACCGCACGCAGATCCTGCGCTCCGTCAGCCACGACCTTCGCACCCCACTGACGCGACTGCGCATGCGGGCTGAGAGATGCGAGCAGGTGCTATTAAAGGAACGGATGCTGCGCGACATCGATCTTTTGGCGTCGATGCTCAATGAGACCCTGCAGTTCTTAAACAACAAGCCGGAAATTGCCGTCAAGGTCGACCTCTCTAGCCTTTTGGAAACGATCGTCTCGGATTTTGCAGACACGGGCATTGTCGTCCACTTCGAAGCCCCGCCAAGGCTCGTGGCCATCTGCAAGCCCCAGGGAATGACGCGCGCCATCAGCAACCTGATCGACAATGCTTCGCGCTATGCTACCCGCATCGACCTCCGTTTAGAAGAAGGCGGTCGTGATGGTGCAAGGATACTGGTCATCGACAACGGGCCGGGTATACCCGACACGCTGAAGGCACAGGTTCTTGAGCCGATGTTCAAGGCCGATCCGGCTCGACAGTCGCCGCTGGGGAAAGCAGCGGGCTTCGGCCTTGGTCTTACAATCGCCAAAGGCATCGTCGAGGTCGGGCACAACGGTCGCCTGACACTCAGAGACACTATACCCACGGGGCTTACCGTCGATATTGAGTTTGCCAGCCTGGCTGACACGCCTCTGACGGGGGGCGTATGATGTCGGGACGACTTGAGGAGATGGGCATGGCGATGAGAGCACACGAGGTCCTGCGGTTGAACGCGTCTTCTACAAGCGCGCGGTTGCTGATCGTGGAAGACGACCGAGATATCGCAGAAATGCTGGTCGAACTCGCGCAGATGAACGGATATTCCGCCGTTTCGGCCGGCTCGGGCCGGGAGATGGATCGATTGCTGGACAAACAGCCTTTCGACCTGATCCTTCTCGACGCAATGTTGCCAGGCGAAGACGGGTTCAGCATCTGCCGGCGACTGAGAGCAGCGAGCGATATGCCGATCCTGATGCTGACCGCGCTGGGCGACGACATCGACAGGGTCGTCGGGCTGGAGCTCGGGGCCGACGATTACGTCACCAAGCCTTTCAATTCCCGCGAACTCGTCGCGCGGATCAAAGCGCTGCTCCGACGTTCGGCTTCGACTGCAACTCCAAGGCCTGCCGCCAACAACGCGCCACTTTCCTTCGCAGGATGGACGCTCGATCCAGCTGCTCGCTCCCTCGTCGATCCGGAAAATGTCCAGATCTCCATGACCACGGCCGAGTTCGAAATTCTACTCGCTTTTTGTCGCAATCCGAACCAGGTGCTGACGCGCGAGCAGCTGCTCGCCATGACGCATGCGGGAAGTGCAGGGCCGGTCGAGCGAAGCGTCGATGCTCATATCAGCCGAGTTCGCCAGAAGATCGAGCTTCATCCAAAAGACCCGACCTTCATCAAGACGGTCAGGCTTGGTGGATACATGTTCACCCCTAAGGTCACCACGCACTGACATTCGGCGACATTAAAACACATCGACCACCGACGAAGTTCATGTCTGAAAGGAGGCATAGATAAAACGCAAGTTCGCGCCTAGAAAGGGGTATCGATGGTTCGAATCCGATAAAGGCGCACGGAATATCCATCCCCTTGGATCATCCGGTTACGCCGCGGGTAGTTCGATTCCAATCTTATTGGCGATGGCCGTATAGACTTCGACATCTGCATCCGGCGCCCTGACGGAGACGATCAGCGCATATCTTGCCGATCGGTCCCACCTTTGAAGCCCTGGCTTTTCCTTCCACCAGCCGCTGACTGGAAAGATACCGATCGCGTCGCGGTCGGCCAGTGCTGCGGCACTGCCGCGCCAAATATCTGAGTGAACCGAACCACGATCCCTGGTCTGACCCAGCACCCAGTCATCACCACCCGCCGCCGCGCCGAGGCCTCTTCGGCCTCCGCCGCCCTGTTGATGCGCTGCCTGAACTGAGGAAGACTCTCAAGCGACCGCTTCACCGCGAAGCGCAGGGCATGCGACGCATAGCGATGACGTCTGGTCCAACCTCGTTCCCCCGGGTTGGGTTCGACGAAATAGGACAGCGTGATACGCAACTCGACATCCAGTGCTCCAAGCGCGAGGAGTTCGTCCTTGGGCCAAGGCAGCGCATGTAGGTTCATGTCGCGCGTTTTGATTCCGCTCTTACCCTTCTTGAACGGCAGCAAAGCATCCTCCACCATCAAGGTCGCATCGTCGTTGGCGCTCATCAGCGCCCGACCGAGAGCCGGAACACCCCAGCCGTACCGGCGGAGCATCGCCATCTTCTGTGTCTGCGTGCCGGCGGCGTCAAACCGGGCGCGCATGGCGGGCGTCCATTCTGCCGAGTGAACGGCAAGTCCGCGCACGGTCTCAGGCCAAAGTCCAGGCCGGCCCACCATTATCCCGGCGCACAGGTTGGACGCGAGCGCCGCTGCAGCGCTCGTCGCACCGAAGGATTCGAACATCCGCATATGCGGCCGGTAGTGCGTGGTCAGCATCTGGAGGTCGTCGATCGCTGACGCTGCATTCACCCCGTCATGGGCATAGTTGCCGCCCTCAAAGACCACGTCAGGCCGGATTGGCCATTGCCGGTCCCAGATACCGGACGTGCGACTCGCGGGAGAGAGATCGCCGGCGGGCGCGACCGCCGCCCAGCCCGCGTAATCGGGATGATTGATGGTGATTCTGTCGGTGTAGGCGCCCGCGACAAAAGCGTTCCACGCCTGGGCCGGGCTTTCGGCCTCTGCCAGATCATTGGCATCGAGAGATGTTCCGGCGTCGATCTCGTCGCGCAGATTGCCGGCTGCAAGAACCATCAGGCGCCTGCGATCGCCTTGACCGTAGCAGATCTGATCGACCGCTGCCGACCATGAGGAGGGTCGGCCTCGTCCTAGCCCGACATCGCTTGTCACGGCGATGCAAAAGACACGCGGTCGCCCCGGCGCGAGTTCTTCGGCCTTTGCAATACCGCTCGCTGTTATCGCCCCATACAGGAGAGGATCGTTTTCTCCAGCCGGCGGCAGCACCTTGACGCTCTCCAGTCCGTGTCCGAGGTGGATCTTTTCTCCGGTCGATAGTGCTGCTTCGAGGTCCCCGTAAAGCGCAACGCCCGCCATTGAGGTGCCGTGGCCGTTCCAATAGCTTGTATCTGCTGTACCCCAGGCATCAACGGCCGTGTACATATCGTCAGCTGCAAGCGCCGGCTCGATCAACGGATGTTCTCGCGTCGTTCCGCTGTCGAGAATGCAGATCGCGGGATCCAGGGCGTTTGGTGGCTCGACCCTGCCTGCCAGATCGCCGACCCAATCGACCTGCTCGGCTGCAGGCATTTCCAAAAACAGTGTTGGCGTGTCCTTTGCCAGCCTGAGCTCGGCGATTGCATCGCTGTTGTCGATCAGGTTGGTGACTGCCGCCACATCGCCGAGCGCAAGCACGACCACGCGTTCCGGAAATCTGATGGTGTGATCCTTGACGGTGATGTTAAGGCGCTGCGCCACATGACGGAACTGGATGAGCCGTTCGTCGCGGATCCAGACCTCCCACCAGACAATTTGTCCAGCGTCGGGGAAGGTAGCCGGATCGTCTGTGAACAGCGATTTCGCGGCCGCAATGCGAACGTCCTCGATCCGCGCCACCAGGCGTTCGTTCTTCGGTCTTCCACTTTTCGGGCTCTCTTGCGTGCGGTAGGCTTCCACCCGGTTTCCGTAAAACTCCGCCGAGCTCTCTGGTACAAAGACCGTTGCCGAAATCATCCCGTCCGCGTCAGGTTGCGGGCGAACCGCTACAAGCTCGATATTGCCGGGCTTGTTTTCCAATGCGTCGACAAAACCGCGGTCTCCGGCGTCCAGATTGAACTCAAGGTAAAAGCCCTTTTCTCCTTCGGCGATCTCCGGGTTGCGTTGCGCCAGCTTGTCACGCGCTGCGGCAACCGCGGTGTCGAGCGACTGTTTGAGTTTCTGAGCGTGGGCGGCTCGAGCGCGAACAGGAGGCAGCCCATCGCGCGGCGTGCGAGGCGAGGTATAGGCTTCGGCCTCGCCGCCGCCTTCGAGATGGAAATGGGGACGATTGCGGGGAGGACGCGCCATGATACTCGCTGTTTCACGCTTTAGCTGGTGGATGCCTTCCGCTCGGCCAGCGTGGAGAGCAGCGTTGCGGTCGTGATATCGTTGCGATCGGAAAGGACGGCGGTCTTTGCGGCTTCGTCTGCGGCACGAGCGACCTCAGCCTGACTAAGTCCGTGGCCGGCGTCCTGGATCTGTGCCCAATCCACCGTCTTCAGGTCGAATGTCGCGAGATGGTTTTCGATAATGCCGCGCGCGACCGAAGCATCGGGCGGAGCGTAGTTGATGACGTCGTCGAAACGTCTGAATATGGCCTTGTCCAGAAGCTCCGGGTGGTTCGTTGCGGCAATGATCAAGCTCGGGCCGTTGTCGTTCTCGATGAACTGCAGAAAATAATTGAGCACGCGGCGGATTTCGCCGACGTCGTTTGGTCCCGATCGCTGCGAGCCGATCGCGTCGAATTCGTCGAAGAAATAAACGCCACGCTGAACGGCCATGGCGTCAAACACAAGACGCAGCCGGCTTGCGGTTTCGCCCATCATCTTTCCGATCAGGCCATCATAAAGCACGGTGAATATCGGAAGCTTCAGTTCGCCGGCAAGCGCTGCCGCTGTCATCGTCTTGCCCGAACCCGGGGGCCCAACCAGGAGAAGCTTACGTCTTGGCGATAGCCCGCGTGATTTCAGCCTTTCCTGTTGCCGTTGCTCGGTCAGGACGCGTGCGAGACGTTCCTTGAGCTCACCGGACAACACCATGTCGGCCAGGCGGGTATCGGAGAAGCGGGCATTGAGGAGGTTGGTCAGTTCACCCCTTGGCTGGGCAATTGCGACCGGTCCGGAACCACGGCGTCCAACATTCTGACCCTTACCCTTGGCGGCATCGATCAGCTCCGTCAGTTCCTGCGCGAGTTTGCCATGTCCCTGGCGGGCTTCATGGGCGGCAAGCTGCGTCGCGACGGAGATGAAACGTGCGTCATCCCCGTCGATATGGCTCCGCAGCAGGGCAACGATATGTTGTGCCGTCGTCATCAGTTTTGCAATCTTCATCCGTTCGGCCGTCATGTCCGCAAAACGCACGTTAGCGTCAAAGCCGGCCGGTGTATCGTTCGTGTGGCTTACAGGCTTCAAAGATCTGACATGTCCACAAGGTTTACACGTCAGGATTTAGGTGCTGCGATGGTCATGTGAACATAGCGAGAACCAGTTAACGTTTTCCAGTAGAAACGATGCTTGAGCCCGATGATACTGCGTATACTAATACCTGTGTGGCAGGCGGTCCTCTTATTGGGCGTCATCATTGGGCATGGCGTTCGACAACGCCGAGCGCTTTTCAAAGACTTTACGCCTCGGGGTCCCCGCAGACTCCGCTTCCAAGCAATGGACTACACGTACCTACGGCTGGCACAGGAACCGGGGCCGAGTTTCCTAAATGTTTGCTATTTCAGCGATGAAAGTGAAGGGTAGCGGTTCGGAACCATTCAAGACCTTCGTGCGACATGTCAGCTTTGTGCATTGCGGTCATGGCGGTTGCAGAAATCGGTCGGGAGCCTTTTTCTGCTGCGTTATACACCCACAATTCGTGAAAAATTCAACGCCTGAGATGTGCCGTAAAACATAGGACTGTTGCGATGAGTCTGTGGATAGTATCAGGTGCCGTGTAAGTCGGCCTCCGGCAGTATAAGCAAGCATCGCGCTTTGCAAATTCGCCCGTTTGCCATCAACGGCGCTTGCGTCTCTTCCGCGGCCGCGCTACCGCGCGGTAGCTCGGCACGATAGCATTTATCCAGCACCAAGCTTTGCGAACGCCACCAAGACAGAGTTCGAACATGCAAACAACCACATTTCTCGATATTCCGCCTGAGTTTGGCCTGCAGATGATAAAGGCCCAGGCCATGGAACGGTCGTTGCCCTTCGATGAGCCGCCCGATGGGGTGACCCTACATTTGCCACTGGGTCAAATTCACGCTTGTGGTGAAAATGGCGGCCTGCGACTGACCTTGAACGCGAGCGACGACGTGAAGTTGCACCTTCTCCAAGAAGTGGTCGATCACCGTCTCGACGAAGCGGCTGTCGCTCTCGACCGCCGATGGTCGCTGACCAATCCAGGCTTGGTTCCGCCCAATTTGACCTTTGCGACGGTGGCTTCGTGCGAGCACGTCTATCCGTCCTATTATCGCGTGCGTCTTTCCGGAGCTTCCCTTGAACGTTTTTCTCGTGATGGCCTGCATTTCCGGCTGTTGTTCCCGCCAGAGAGCCATATCGGTCAATGGCCCTTCGTTTCGGGAAGCGGGCGCGTGGAATGGCCCGGCGGCATCAGTCAATGGCACCGGCCGGTCTATACGACTCGCAGCGTCGATCCGGAGAACGGCACCCTCGACTTTGATGTTTTTGCGCATGAGGGTGGGCGCGTGACCGATTGGTGCAAGACGTTGCAGCCAGGAATGGACGTGGCCATCATGGGGCCGGGAGGAGAGTGGCTGCCAGACGCGGCATGGATTGCCTTGTTCGGCGATGAGACGGCACTGCCGGCAATCGCCCGGATACTGGAAAGCCTTCCCACGGAGACCAGTGGGGTCGCCACTATCCTCGTATCAGACGCGCATGATAAGCAGCACCTCAAGACGCCAAGCGGCATGGCCGTTCGCTGGCTGGTACGCGGCGACGGCATATCGCTGCTTAACGAATTGAAACAGCTTGAAATTCCGGATGATAATCGCTTCGTCTGGATTGCAAGCGAGCGATCGGAGGTCAATCAGGCTCGTGATATGTTGGCCGATCGCGGCCTCCAAAAGTCAGAGATGCGCGCCGCATCCTACTGGTCTCGTCAACAGTCTTGAGAAGACAGTCCCATGTGGTGTATTTTTGCAATGCGTGCGTGTGGTTTTTTCAGTCCCTAATAAGTTGATTGATTCGCTCACCTTTATTCTCTAATTTTCCTTTCGCTAGGGTTTAATGGTGCGAGGGGATAATGACGTTGAATAAGACATTGCAGCCGCTCCGTGGCTGCTTAGCAATCGCGACTGTTACAGCGGTAGTATCGATCGGGCCGGGCACTCGTATCTCGATGGCCCAGGACGCGACGCCGAACGACGAAGACGCCGTGACGACCTTGGCGCCAATCATCGTCACTGGCGAAAAATTCGGCCGTGATCAGTTCACCACCTTCACGAGCGTGGAGGTTTTCACGGGCGGAGAACTTCACGATCTCGTTCGACCCACACTCAATGATGCGCTGAACAGCTCACCCAACATCCGTGCCTTCATGGGTGGCACAGGGAATTCCGACATTGTCATCCGCGGTTTGAGCTCCGAGGGGGTAACGGCTCCGAGCCGCTCGAACCCGGTTATTTCGGTGGTCGTGGACGGCGCAGAACAGGGTGTCGAGGCGACCCGGCGCGGGACGCGAGGCATCTGGGACGTCGAGCAGGTCGAGGTATTGCGTGGTCCGCAATCGACGCTTCAGGGACGCAACGCGCTTGCAGGGTCCGTCATCATCAAGACGAAAGATCCGACGTATACCCCCGAAGCCAGTGTTGAAGGCCTGATCGGAACCGAGGACTACAAATCCGGTGCCTTTGCCGTTTCGGCGCCGATCGTCGATGACGAGCTGGCATTTCGTCTCTCCGGGCAAATCTTCCGCAAGGAAAACGATATCGACTATGTCGATCCGTCGATTTCGGACGTGGGCAAAGAGGAGTTCGAGGAAATTCGTGGCAAGCTGCTCTGGGAGCCAGCGGAAATACCGGGCCTCCGGGCGCTGTTTACCGTCAGCCGCACGCATGACAAACCGGCATGGGGTGCGGTGGACGGTCCCGATTTTTTCGCCAGACGATTTGATGATACGACGGCAGAACGACGCGATACTTATGTCAACCGCTACATCGCCGATCTGACATATGAGTTCAACGAGGACTGGAAGATTCAGTCGATCACGTCGTTCGTAGACACTGATGTGGACATCAATTCTCCTCAGACGTCGACGCTTCAACCGTTCCAGTTCATCCGTGGCGACACACGCGAGGGCGGAGATTTTTCCCAGGATACCCGTCTCACTTACGGATCGGAGGACTCGCAATTTTCGGGCGTCTTCGGTCTATTCGCGGGCCGTTCCACCTTCGATCTCGACTCGAACATCCAGATCGTCGCAGATCCATTCACCCCCATCATCGTGCCGTTCCAGCTGCTACAGGCGAAGAACAAGAGCGAGACAATCGCTTTGTACGCAGACACCCGCTACGAGTTTGTCGATCGCTGGACGCTGCTGGCCGGCGGTCGGCTGGTCCATGACAAGGTCTCGGCCAACTACACGGGCAGCCTGCTGGACGCTTCCACCTTCGGATATGTTCCACTTACAGAGAACAACTCCGTTTCCAACACCGAGTTCTTGCCGAAGATCGGCCTGGCGTTCGAACTTACCGAAAACCAGAACCTCGCAGCCACGATCAGCAAGGGTTATCGCCCAGGCTATTCGGAGCTGATTATCGGCACCACCGACATCAACAAAGTCGACCCGGAATCTCTCTGGGCCTATGAACTTGCCTATCGTTCCAAGTGGCTGGAGGACCGTCTGCAGGTGAACGGAAACGTCTTCTACTACGATTATACGAACCAGCAGGTTCCAATCGAGTTCGATCCTCGCTTCCCAGCCCAGACGATCAGTCTCAATGCAGCCGAATCGCATTCTTACGGCGCCGAACTGGAAGTTCGCTACGGCTTCGACAATGGCCTGGAGCTCTTTAGCGGGTTGGGCCTTATGAAATCGGAGTTCGACAAGGGCGACTTCAAGGGTAATGAGTTTCCCGAAGCACCATCGGTTACCGCCTCCTTCGGTGGCGTCTACAAACATGAAAGCGGTTTCTTCGGAGGCGGCGACGTGTCCTTCACAGACGGCTTCTACAGCAAGGGGGACGTGAATAATGTCCGTTCTCTGGATTCGTTTACTGTCGTAAACGTCAATGCCGGCTACGAAAAAGACAACTTCAAGATCACTGCCTTTGCCAAGAATTTGTTCGATGAAGAATATCTGACCTCGATTTCTACCGATGGAACGAGCGCCACTGTCGGCGACGGGCGCTCCTTCGGCGTACGCGTCAACGCGACTTTCTGATTGTCTGACAAGCGTTTCAGGCTTCTTCAAACCCGCCAGGCGTTGCAGCCCGGCGGGTTTTTCATTTTACAGGTCAGCGTCTTCCACCGGAACGCAGATCGGAGCCTTGGTCTGAGGCTCGATGAGGATTGTCACATCGACATCGAAGACACGCTTGACGGTCTCGGGTGTCAGGACATCCGCCGGGGGACCTTCGGAGATGATCGCGCCATGTTTTAAAAGAACCAGATTGTCAGCGTAGCGTGCGGCCTGATTGAGGTCGTGCAAGACTGCGACCACCGTCACGCCGCGTTCGCGAACAAGCTTTCGCGCAAGACGCAGGGTATCGATCTGATGCGAAAGGTCGAGAAAGGTCGTCGGCTCGTCGAGCAGGAGAACGCTGGTTCGTTGCGCGAGCGTCATCGCAATCCAGGCGCGCTGTCGCTGTCCGCCGGAAAGCGTATCGAATTTCTCGCCCGCGAGATGTGCCGTGTCGGTGACTGCGAGCGCCTCTTCGCAGGCTTCGTCGTCCTCCTTCGTCCATCGGCCAAACAGGGTACGGTATGGGTAACGGCCCTGCCGGACCAGATCCCTGACCCTCATGCCTTCCGGCGCCGACTGGTTTTGCGAGAGAAGCCCGATCCGTTGCGCCAGTTCCTTTCGTGGAAATGTCGAGATCGAGCGTCCGTTGATCAACACGGTGCCCTGCTGCGGCCGGATCAGGCCAGCAAGTGCGCGGAGGAGAGTCGATTTTCCGCAGCCATTCGGACCAAGGAGCACCGTGAAGGAAGCTTCGGGAATGGAAAAGTCGAGGTCGCGCAGGATTAGTCTCGCGCCGTATCCGATGGAGGCGGCGCGGGTTTCCAGGATAGGGAGGGCAGACTGATCAGACATTTCTCTTCCGCCACATCAGGTAAGCAAAGAAAGGCGCGCCCAGAATAGCCGTCATCAATCCGACCGGTAGCTGTGCCGGCATAAACAGGGTGCGGGCTGCAAGGTCGGCAGCAACCACCAGAAGTCCGCCGGCAAGCGCCGTGACCGGCAGCATGAGACCGTGAGAATGACCCACGAGCAAGCGAGCGACGTGCGGCGCAATCAGTCCGACGAATGCGACCAGACCTGCCGCAGCGACCGCGGCGCCAGACAGAACCGCGCAAAGGACGAACATGACGGCACGGAGCAGTTCTACCGGTTGCCCCCGTGCTCTTGCCGTCTCGTCCCCAAGGGCAAGAAGGTCCATTTCCCGCGCAATCAGTCCACTACCGGCCATTCCTATCGCCAGCCATATGACAAGTGTACGGATTTTCTCCCAGGTGCTGTTGTAGACGCTGCCGGAGAGCCAGATCATCGCTCGCTGCACGGCTTGGGGGTCTCCGAAGGCAGAAATGAAATTGGCTCCAGCCCACGCCAGCGAACTGAGGCCGATGCCAATGAGAATGATGCGCAGCGACGAGCTGCCGCTGTTCCATGACAACGCATAGATCGCAAGGGACATTGTGAGCGCTCCGGCGAATGCCAGCCACGAAAGGAGGTGTGTGGGAGGCACCTCGAATTTGACGATGACGATAACCGCAGCGAGTGCCGCGCCGGCATTGACACCGATCAGGCCCGGCTCTGCCAGCGGATTGCGAAGCACCGACTGTGCGATCATGCCGGCAATTGCAAGCGATGCACCGACCAGGAAACCCATGATAACCCTTGGAAGGCGAATGTCGCGGACAATCTGTATGGACTGCAAGTCCGCCACCGGGCTGTCGGTGAGCACCGCAATAATTTGCGCCAACGCGACTGGGTGGTCGCCGATCGCCAGTGCCACGAAC
Organism: Ferranicluibacter rubi; assembly: GCF_011603255.1. GTDB lineage: Bacteria > Pseudomonadota > Alphaproteobacteria > Rhizobiales > Rhizobiaceae > Ferranicluibacter > Ferranicluibacter rubi. The sequence continues at coordinate 18,125 of NZ_JAANCM010000007.1, forward strand.
AGCATGACGGCCGTCATGCCCAATAGAACAAGAACACTCCGCATCAACCAATCCCGCCAGCGCGCGATCGCGCCAGCCAGATGAAGAAAGGCGCGCCAACCAAGGCAAGCGTCACGCCGACCGGAATGTCGATCTCTGTCAGGCTTCTTTGCAGCCCGTCTGCCGTGACGACCAGTAAAGCTCCCGATAACGCGCAGAAAGGTAAAATCCAGCGGTAGTCGACGCCGAGGCTCAAGCGGACGATGTGTGGCACCACCAGTCCAACAAATCCGATAGGGCCTGCGAGCGCAACCGAACTTCCAGCCATCAGGACCACCAGGGCTCCCGAAACAAGTCTCCATAACAGGACATTCTGACCGACAGCCTGCGCGACGTCCGCCCCCAGACTGAGCGTCGTCACCTCTCTTGCAAGCAACAGAGTGGCAGCAACTCCAGCCAGGGCAAAGGGTACCACGGCTGCGACGGCAGCCATTTCTTTTCCCGTCAATGAACCAACCGACCACATTCTGATCGTGTCGATGGCTTTCATGTCGAAGATTAGAAGCGAAGCGGACACCGAACCGAGGAAAACGCTCAGCACGGCGCCTGACAGAGCGAGCTTAACAGGTGTCACACCGGATATGCCGGCTGACGCGATCAGATAGACGATGACTCCTGCTACTGAAGCACCACCGAAGGCGAACCATAGGAACACCAGCGGAGATTGCGCGTCGAAGAAGACGATGGATATGACGACCGCAAAAGCCGCCCCGGCGCTGATGCCCAGCAGATCGGGTGAAGCCAGCGGATTGTTTGTGACCGCCTGCATCAAGGCTCCGGCAACGCCTAATGTGGAGCCTACGATGATGGCCGTGAGAATGCGCGGCAGCCTGATCGTGGAAATCACTAGGTCTTGATGTGTGGTTCCCTCCGATATGATGGCATGCAGCGCGTCACCCAGCGGTATCGCTGTCGTACCGATCGTCAGCGACCACAGGCTCAGAAAAGCAAGGAGAAGTGCAAGCAGGCCAAAAGCAAAGATGCGCATCGCAGGGCTGTTGCGCCTCGTCGACGTGACGATCGCCATTTCACGGCCTCGAAATGATGTAGGTCTCGATGTCATCGAGAACCTTATTGGCCGAGGCTAGACCGCTGAACTCCATCCAGGTGGCTGCGTCCACTCGATAAGCGCGGCCTGCTTTCACGGCCGGCAGCATTTTCCACAATGGGTTCGCCAGCACCGCCTCATGCCTGCCGCTGGTGGCTGAATCGTTGGATCCGCCGACGATGTAGAGCAGGATATCCCCATCCAGGCCGGTCAGCCCCTCGAAATCGAGCCGTTTCGTGCCGACCTTCGTTTCGGATGTTTCGAAATCCGTACGCCTGACACCCGCCTCACGCAGCACGTCGAACGGCGCCCATGCATCGGGTTCATCAAGGTAAACCTGGAACTCCCAAGGCGTGATGCGGACGACGGACACGCGCACATCCTTGGGAACCCGCTCGCGAACGGATGCAACCCGCTTTTCGTATTCGGTGAAGCGACCTTCCATTCCATCCGCGACGCCAGTGATATTTGCCAGCGTGCGATAAAATTCTTTCCAGTTCGCTCCGGTGAGCAGTGCGGTGGGAGCCAATCGCGATGCCATCTGGTACGCTTCCTCGCCCAGGAAGTCGCTGCCGATGATGAGATCGGGCTGAAGCGCGACAATCTTCTCGATGCTGGGCTCCATGAAGGAACCGAGATCCACGACACCAGCAGCCTCAGCTCTGGATTTCAGATCCTCATCACTCATCCCGAAAAGCGGAGCGCCGACGACAGGCAGGCCAAGCTCCAGCGCTATGCCAAGGCTGAACGTCGGGACGAGGGATACGATCCTCTTCGGCTCCTTGGGAGCGCAGAGCGGCGGGTGAAGAAACGCGCCGTCCTCGATGAGCCGACCGTCACATTGAGCGAAGACGGGAGAAGACAGCAGCATGCTTATGAAAACCAACACAACAACGCGCATGAAAATCCAAAGATGACATTCTTGTTCATGTTAAACTAGCTTGGCGAGCCGATCCGCGCAATGCTGAGAGACGTTTGCGGCCTTTCGCTTATCCCAGCTTTTGCTACCTTGGAGGTTAAGATCCGTCATCGTCCTCAGGAGAGGAGAGGGAATCCAAGGTGCTGAAGTTCTATCCTCATAGTCATCGGAAAGGCAGGGCAACACTGTTGCGCCCGTAGGGCGCGTCAGCCGGCCAGCGCCGCGGCGTCGATACATTGCTTTACAAATGATGTGGCGAAAGGCTGATCAGCCTATCCAGCAAGGAAGTGCCCATTTAACACGGCCGCCCGATCTCGGACTATGTGTCCGCTGCGGATGCCGGTACGGGCAATTGCTTGTCGTTTCGGCCGATAACGCCAGACACGAGTGCGAGCACCAGTGCCGCTGCCGACAGGAAGGCGCCAGCCCAGTCGGGCGTGGCGTATCCAAAGCCGCCGGCTATCACGGCACCACCAGCCCACGCGCCGATGGCGTTGCCGAGGTTGAACAGACCGATGTTCACCACCGAGGCAAGGTTCGGTGCGCCGGCTGCGCGTGCATTGTCCGTGACCAGCCTCTGGATCGGCGCGACGGTGGCGAAGCCGAAGGTCGCCATCAGGACGATACAGATGGCTGAGGCGATCTGGCTGTCGGCGATATAAGAGAAGGTCAGCAGAACGATGGCCTGCGTGGCGAGCGTTACATAGAGCAGCAAGCATCAGCGCCGGTCTGCGAAGCGTCCCCGAGAATATCGCCGACGAACAGCCCCAGTCCGAACAGCGACAAAAGCCATGTGATTGCGCCCTCGGTATAGCCGGCAACCTCTATCATCATAGGGGCTACATACGTGATGGACATGAAAAATGCCGCGGGACCGAGGATCGTGATCCCATGGCAAGCAGAACACGAATATCGGTGAAAGCCGTCAGCTCTCTGCGCAAGCGCGGCGGTTCGTGGCGCTCGCCGCGAGGCACCAGCAGCAGCACCCCTGCGATGGCGATAATACCGATTACCGTTATCGCGAAAAATGTCGCACGCCACGATACGGTCTGTGCCAGCGAGGTCCCCGCCGGTGCTCCGATCAGCGTGGCGAGGGTCAGTCCCGTGAACATAAAGGCTATGGCACTCGTGCGACGATTGGGGGCGACCAGATCGGCCGCCATGATCGAACCTATGCCGAAAAACGCCCATGTGTGAGAGAGGTGATCACGCGACCGACGAGAGCGATCGGATAGGATGGCCCCACCGCCGTGATGATGTTGCCGGCGATGAAGAGAACCAGCAGTCGGGACCGTCGTTGCCCCGACAAGCCATCGGTGCCCAGCACGACCGGCGCGGTATTCGGGGCGTGGATATAGGCAGCGACTTCAGGACCCATCTCGTTGATGCCCGGCGAAATACTGATATGCGGAACGCCACGCGACTGGGTAAAGCACCGCGACCCGCCGCAGATCCGGGAGGGTGGGGGCCGAAAGATCGGTGAGCGCCTCATGCGCCAAGCGGTCGAGGATGCCCGGCGTGAGGGGGCACGGTCATTCCCTCTGCCCGTTTTCCAAAGCTCGGATTGAACATCATCCGGAATGGCAGGACGTTCTTCGGACATCATCAACTGGCCGGGAACACCACATGCATCGGCTTCGTCTAGGTCAGTTCATACGCTTTTCTCTCACAAGATTATACATTGCCAGTGCGGCGACCATCAGAACAGAGATGATGAAGATGGCGCCGGACATGGCGTAGATCACGGGGGAGGCGCCGGAGTTCATCTTGCTGAAGAGAACGACGGGAAGGGTATTCTGACGTCCGGCGAGATAGAAGGCGCGTGTGAACTCGTTCAGCGACAGCAGGAACGCGAAGATGAAGGCGCTGACAAGGCCCGGGCGGATGAGCGGCAGCGTGATATCGACGAACTGCCGCCACCGGCCGGCGCCGAGATCGGCTGCCGCGAGCAGGACGTTCTGCCGCACGGCCGCAAAGCTCGTGAGAATGACGATGAAGGCGAACGGCATCGCCCAGAGCAGGTGACCCGAAATGACCGTCATCATCGAAGCCTTCACGCCGATCCGGGTGAAGACGGCGGAGAGCGCCAGCCCCTGGACCACGCCGGGCACGAACATGGGCAGGAGGACCGCGAGAAACCACGTGGTTCGCCCGAGCCGCAGCTCGACATAACCGAGGGCGGCCAGAAGCGACAGAAACGTTGCGAGAACAGCCGTGACGAACGCGATCAGGAAGGATTGCTGGAGCGCGCCGATCAGGGCCTTCTCCCGTGGAAGCGCCATATACCAGTCCAGGCTGAGCGCCGACAGGCTCGGCAGGCCCGGCTGCAGCGCCGGATTGAACGATATCGCGAGCAGATAGAGCGGCGGCGCGTAGATCACCAGCAGGCCGAGAACGGCGATGACCCAGAGGACGATGCGGTTGCCGAGACCTTCGTGGACGGTCATCGTTCCTCCTCCCCGAACAGCGATGCCAGTCCGAAGGCGGCATTGCCGATCAGCACGAGCGCGAAAATGACGGCGAGGACGACCGTGGAGATCGCAAAGGCGAGGGGGTAGTTGGCGACCCGCATGACGTCGTTGATCATCACCGAGACGATGGAGGCGCCGGCGCCACCCAGCATCTGCACCTCCGTGGACGAGCCGGCCACCATGACGAAGACGAACAGGAAGCCGGCAAAAATGCCGGACATGGTCAGCGGCACGAGAATCGTGAGGACAGCGCGCCAGAAACCGGCGCCGAGATCCTGCGCGGCGGCCATCAGGTCCGGAGAGACGCGTCTGAAGGCGAGCACGAGCGGAAAGACCGCGAAGGGAAGATAGGAGGCGACCAGTCCGACCACGACGGCAAAGTTGCTGAACAGCAGCCAGTCCAGCGGTGCTTGCGTCAGGCCGAGCTGCTGGAGCGTCGTATTGACGATGCCGGTTCGCCCGAGGACCAGCCGCCAGGAAAAGGCGCGTATGAGGTAGGAGGTAAAGAAGGGGATCGTGATCAGAGCGAGAAGCAAGGTCTGCAGGCGCGGCCCGCTGAGGAAATGAACGGCATAGGCGATGGGAAAAGCCAGAACCACGCACAAGGCGGCTGTTCCCGCAGCCTTGAGCAGGGTCGAGACGATCACCGTCCAGCGACCCGCGTCGAGGATCGCGCTGTACCCAGCAAGGCTCAGATCCGGCTTGATCCAGTAGGTGGCGGGATCCCAGGTCCAGAAACTCCAGACCAGCACCAGCACCAGCGGCACGACGCCGAGCATGAGGATGGCAAGGAGCGGCGATGCGATGAGGGCGAGGGGGCGACGGTTCATGGGCGGGATCCGGTTGACGGCGCCGGCGGCAAGGATTGCCGCCGGCCTTCTCTGGAGATCGCGGAGCTCTCCGTCACGCGATCAGGCATTCCGCAGCTTCTGCCACCATTCCTCGTAGAGCTGGAAATTGTCTGGCCGCGCGTTCTGCCAGAAGACTTTGCCCGCAAACTTCGCCTTGACGTGCTCGGCAAGTTTTTCGACCTCTTCGGGTGCATATTCCGTCGGGTGGGCCTTGGCGTAGTCGAGGTTCTTGTCGGTCGGCACGATATAGCCGCGCGCCTTGCCGAGCTCGCAACCATAGAAGCCGCCCAGGAGCCCGTCGACGAACCGATGCGCCGCTTCAGCCGTTCCGCGGTCTTCGGCGCCCTTCAGCAGCACCGTATTGTTGCCCCAGCCCTCATAGCCCTCGACGGGTGCGGCATATTCCACCTGAAGGCCACGCTTGCGACCTTCGTAGACGATCGGTTCCCAGCCGGTCATAGCATCAACTTCCTCGTCCGCGACGAGCTGCACGCCCTGCTCCCAACCGTTCCAGAAGGTGCGGAACTGTCCGTCGGTCTTGTGCTTGATCAGGAATTCCATGACGAGGCCGAGTTCGGACTCCGACAGGTTTCCCGGGTCCTTGATCGGCTGGTTCTCGCTTTCCTTCAGGTACATGGCAGTGAAGATGGCGCTGTTGATCCAGGCATCCTCCATGGCCACGCGGCCTTTCAGCTTCGGGTCGAAGATGGGGCCGTAGCTGTCGATCTTGCCGAGCTTGTCGGGCCGATAGATGATCGAGTCCGCATTGATGACGGTGGGAATGCCGTACTGCTTGCCGTCCTGCTTGAGATAGGCGATGTCCTTGGCCCACGACCAGACGCTTTCGTAGTTCGGAATCTTCGAGAGGTCCCATGGAACGATGGCGCCCTGACGGGCGAGTTCCTTTTCCGCGCCGCCCTGGAAACCGCCGACGTCGAACAGATCGTTGGCGTTCCCCGCGGCAAGGCGGGCGATGACGGGGCCGAGATCGTTGCCGTTGTCGGTGAATTCCGGGGCTACGCCGGCCTGGGTCGCGAATTCCGGCCACTTGTCGGCGATGTCGAGCGTTGCGGTTGCCCAGAAGGCGACCGTTCCCGCCTCCTGTGCAAGGGCGCGCTGCCCAAGGCCGAGGCCGCCGGCTGCCAGAGCCGTGCCCCCGAGGCCCATGAGTTTCAGGATCTGGCGCCGGCCGATATTGCTGGCGAATGCGGAAGGCACTGGACGTCTCGTCATGGTCGTTCCCCTTTTTGTTAACCTCCGGCGCGTCAAGCGGCCGGCGGCATTCCCGAACCTGATAGAAGCATCGCTGCATCCGGAAGAAGCGAAAGCGGTACCTGCGTGCCCGGCTTCATCGTCGCCGCGGGACTGTCGCTGGAAACAACGGCCACGAGGCTTTGGCCGTCCGCAAAGGTAAGGCGCACATCCGTCTGCAGCCCGCGAAACGTGGTCGCCACGACCGTCAGAACGAGATCTGCGGTGTCGATGCTCTCCGAAATCCGCAACCTGTCCGGTCGAACGGCGACGAGGCTGTCGGCGCCCAGGGTTGCCACTGGCGCGCGGAGCCGCAGAGACTGGCCACCAACGATGGCGTGGGGACCGTTATCCCGCATCTCGATCCGCTCCGGCTTGAGCAGGGTATCGATGCCGACGAAGCGGGCGACGAAGCTGTTGGCGGGATGCTCGAAGAACTGCGCTGGCACACCCAGCTGCTCGATCCGGCCCTTGTGCATGATCGCCATGCGATCCGATAGGCTCAGCGCCTCATCCTGATTGTGCGTGACGAGAATGAAGGTCGCGCCGGTTCGCCGGTGTAGCCGGCCGAACTCGTCGCGCATCTGCTGGCGCAGGCGCTCGTCGAGGCCCGTCAGCGGCTCGTCGAGTAAGAGGATGCCCGGTTCCATGACCAGGGCGCGGGCAAGAGCGACCCGCTGGCGTTGTCCGCCGGACATCATGCCGATCGTGCGTGGGCCGAAGCCGGGAAGCTCGACCAGATCCAGCGCATCCTCGACCTTCGCCTTGAGAGAGGCCCCGGAGAGACCGCGCAGTTTCAAACCATAGCCGACGTTTTCCGCAACCGTCATGTGCGGGAACAGCGCGAGACTCTGAAAAACGGTGTTCACGGGCCGCTGGTTGGCGGGAACGTCGATCACGTCGCGGCCATCGAGCAGGATGCAACCTTCGCTCGGGCGATCGAACCCGCCGATGAGCTTCAGGAGCGTGCTCTTTCCGCAGCCGGAGGAGCCGAGAAGCGTGAAGAACTCGCCGGCCTTGATCGAGAGATCGATGCCATCCAGCGCCTTGATGGGGCCGTAGGAGCGGCTCACCGACTGTATGTCGATTGCAATCGCCATCTAGCGTCCTCCTCGTCCGGCTTCGCGAATGACCATGATGCCGTTTGCGGTCAGGTTCAGCACCTGATCGGGTTGAACGAGGCTGGTGGTCGTCGCTTCCTCGACCAGCAGCGGGCCGGGGATGTCCTGCTCGATGGGCAACGCCAAGCGATCATAGACGGGGCAGGGCAGCCATCCGGTATCCCGGCCGAAATAGACCCGTCGATCGCCTTTCAGCGCCGCCTTGAGCGATCGCCCGGCCGGGCTCTGTACAGACAGCGTGATCACCGGGCCTTCGAGGACGGCTTCGAGGTGTATCGTCGTAATCTCCACCGGCGTCGTCGTCAGACGGAAGGCATAGGCGCGCTCATGCGCCGCGTGCAGCCGTTCGGAGAAGCTTTCGACCGTGTCCTCGACGGAGAAGCCCACGAACACGCCGTGTTCCTGACCGCGATAGCGCGCCTCGACCTGATAGAGGAAGCGGATCGGGGCGTCTTCGTCCTTGGCGAAGTAGGTCGTCGCTTCCCTTTCGAGGCCGGAAAAGCGCTCAGCGAGGGCTGCAAGAGCCTCGTGCGACAGAGGCGCGAACCAGGTCGACCGGAAATCCGCCCGCGGCTCGGCGGCCAGCATGCCCCAGGCAGAGAAGATGCCGGAATGCGGCGGGACGATGGTCGCCTTGACGGCAAGGTCGCGACCAAGGCGGCTAGCCAGCGCCGGGCCGGCGCCGCCGCTGATGATGAAGATGGAATCGCGCGGATCGTGGCCGCGCTGCACCGTCACCAGCTTCAAAGCGTTGATCATGCTGGCATGCGCAATCTCGATGATGGCCAGTGCGGCATCCTCCACCGACATGGCGAGGGGACCGGCGACGGATGCGATCGCCTCGGACGCTTTGGGCACATCGAGGCGCATCGTCCCGCCGGCAAAACTCTGCGGGTCGAAGATGCCGATGACGACGAGGGCATCGGTCAGGGTCGGCCGGGTGCCGCCGCGATTGTAACAGGCAGGTCCCGGGGAAGAGCCGGCACTTTCCGGCCCCACGCGCAGGCGGCCCTGTTTGTCGAGGTGGGCAATGGAACCGCCGCCCGACCCGATCTCCACGATATCGACCACCGGTACCTGGACCGGATGTCCGGGGGTAATGCGGGTATGTTCGAGCTTGTAGTCGACGTTCAGCGTCGGCCGCCCTTCATGGATCAGCGAGCACTTGGCTGTCGTGCCGCCGACATCGAGGTGGAGCACTTCGCTCTCGCCCAGCAGGCGACCGATGCAGGCCGCCCCGGCGACGCCGCCGGCCGGTCCGGATTCCACCAGCGTCAGCGGGCGCGCGGTCGCCTGGTCGAATGTGGAGATGCCGCCGTTCGACTGCATGGCGTAATAGGGACAAGTGAGATCGCGCGCCATCAGGGCGCGTTCCAGCCGTTCGAAATAGCGCTGAATGATCGGCTGGACGTAGGCATTCAGCACGACGGTGTTCGACCGCTCATATTCGCGCCATTGCCGGGAAACGGCATGGCTTGCACAGACGGTCGCCTCCGGGAGCGCTGCGGCCAGCAGGCGGGCGCACATCTCCTCGTGCAGCGGGTTTGCGTAGCTGTGGAGAAAAAGGATCGCGACGGCCTCGATCCGCTCGGCCTTGCAGGCTGCAATGATCGACGCCAGATCGGCCTCCTCGAACGGAAGAACCACGTTTCCTCTGGCGTCCATCCGTTCACGGACCTCGAAACGCAAGTGGCGCGGGACGAAAGGTTCGGGGCTTTTGAACTGGAGGTTATAGAGGTCCGGCCGGTTGCCGCGCCCGATCTCCAGCACGTCCCGAAACCCCGCCGTCGTGACCAGTGCGGTTCGCACGCCCTTGCGCTCGGTGATTGCGTTGATCACGGTGGTGCCGCCATGGGCAAAGAACGTCACGTCGCGGGTGGCAAGGCCGTCGGTCGCCTCGCAGGCGGAAATCGCGTCGAGGACGCCCTTGGATTGATCCTCCGTCGTCGTCAGGCTCTTTGCGGTAAAAAGCCGGCCATTGCGCTCGTCGTAGCCGACGAGATCGGTGAACGTACCGCCGACATCCGTTGCCAGTCTGATCATGATGCCGCTTCCTCGTAGCCGTATATCTCAAGCGCCACATCCCGCGTCACCCGTCCGTCACGCAGATCCTGCTCGATCCTTGGCCGTTCGCGCTCCTTCGGATCTCCCCAGCCGCCACCGCCACCGGTGACGATCCGCAAGATATCGTTTCGCGCGAGATCGAGATGCGCGATGCGTCCATGAACATCAAGGCCTCCGGCGTGCCGTTCGATCTCGAGCCGATTTGCGGTTCCCTCCGCCCCGCCGTCAACGCCCCAGGGGAGGGTTTTCGTTCGGCCGAAGCTGGCATAGGCGGATGCTTCCGTTGAGAGCACCTCGTACTCCCTGATGATGCCGAAACCGCCGCGTCGGCGCCCGGCGCCGCTGCCGCCTTCGACGTTCAGCGCGTAGCGGCGAACCCGCAGCGGAAAGCGGGCTTCGATCACCTCGACGGAATAGTTGTAGGTGTCGCCATCCGTCAGCGCGATCAGCGCGCCGGCTCCGTCCTCGTCCGGCGTTGCGCCCCAGCCGCCATGTTGCGGCTCGATGTGGATGAAGGGCATGCCGGTTTCATCCCGGCCGGAAATGTAGACGACGCAGAGGCTGGAATAGGACCCGGCGGAGAACCGTCCGGGCTGGAGCGGCGCCAGCGCCTTCCAGAGCAGTTCCGACGCGTGGACCGAACCCTCGTAGTACCAGCCGGTCGGCGAGGGCAGTTCCGCCGTGAACACCGTGCCCGGCGGACAGACGACGTCGAGGGGGCGGAACCACCCTTCGTTGGATGGCGCCTGTGGGTCGATGAGGGCCTTGACGATGGTCTTGACGGCGGATTGCAGCGCGCCGCGTGCGCAGTTGATGGGCCCGGCGACGGCGGGCGGGCAGCCGGTAAAGTCGGCGACGATCTGATCCGCCGCAATGGTGATCGTGACCCTGACCTCGATCGGTGCGTCGGTGAAGCCATCGCCGTCGATCACGTCCGTTGCCGTATACACGCCGTCCGGTAAGGCGAGGATCGCTGCGCGCGCGCTGGCTTCGCTGGTGGCGAGAAGATGCGCAAAAGCTGCCTCGACCACGTCCGCACCGTACTTGGCCGCAAGCTCCGCCATCCGACGACCGGCGACGCGAACGGTGGCGATCTGCGCGTTGAGATCGCCAAGAGCCATCTCCGGCATCCGGACATTGGCGGCGATGACGTGAAGGATCTCGTCGCAGAACGCATCGGCCCGCATCACTTTCACGCCGGGAAGCCGCAGGCCTTCCTGAAAGACGGACGTGGCGTTGGGCGCAAGGCTGCCGGGCACGGAGCCTCCGACATCGAGGTAGTGGGCGACGTTGATCGCGTATGCCAGTATCTCGCCATCGACGAAGAGCGGCTTGACGATCGCGAAGTCGCAGGCATGCGTGCCCCCGGCATAGGGGTCGTTCGTCAGAAGCACGTCGCCATCGGCAAGTTGTTCGCCGAATTGCGCGATCAACGCCTTGACCTGTACGCCGAACGTGCCCGTGAAGAGCGTGATGCCGTTCATCTGCGCGACGAGCTCGCCATCCCGGGTCAGGAGGCCGCAGGCGAAATCGAGCACTTCGTAGATCACGGGGCTCATGCTGGTGCGGGCCATCACGATGCCCATCTCATCCACGGTGGCAACGAGCTTGCCCTCGATGATTTCCTGCGTCACCGGATCGACGGCGTTCTGTCCGGACAGCATGTGGACCCCCTTGGTTCGTGCAACACAGCGTAGGAGGGGATGGGAACGCGGCATAGCCAGCCAGACGGGTGGGATGCGGCCAGCGATACCCGCCCGAACGGGTGGGCAAGGGTCAGAACGTCAGGGAAGCAGGCCGGCTGTGCGTGCTGCCGCCACCGCGCCCGTGCGGGTCGTCACGCCGAACTTCGCAAAGATATTCCGGAGGTGGAACTTGACCGTGTTGTCGCTGAGGGACAGTCGCCGGCCAATATCCTTGTTTCCCAGACCCGCGCTCAGAAGCTGCATCACGGCCTGTTCGCGTTCCGTCAGGCCGCCGGTCTTCGTGACGACCGGAGACGGCGATCCGGCCGCCTGCAACAGGCGCTGCAGGACGACGCCGGGCACCGGTGCCGCGCGCGCGAGCGCGAGGATGTCACTGACAAAGGCGGGCCCTTCCGACAGGAGGACGGCGCGATAATCCATGACGGGCAGGCCGAGCACGAGATCCGAAAGTTGGCTGGCGGCGGTCGTGCTATCGCCAGCAGCCATCGCCAGCCGGATGCCGAGAAGACGCAGTTCGATCTGGCGCAGAACATGCGGCTTGCGGGCCTGGCTCGTTTCCAGCCGCGAGAGCAGATCGCGCGCCACGTCGAGGCGGCCCTGTGCCAGATGCATCCGCACCCACAGAAGGGCCGGCACCGTTCCCCTCAGCCGCAGCGACAGGTCGTTCGGCTGGTCCGCCCGCGCCGCCTTCTCGCCGAACCCGCTTGCTTCGGCATAGCGCGCGGCTTCCGCGAGATCGCCCGACGCGATCAGCAGCGCGACGCGCTCGCCATCGATCATCCGGACCAGCCGGTCGAAACCACGCCGTCTTGCGGTTGACCGCGCCCGGTCCATGGCCGCGTGCGCACCGATCGTGTCGCCCGAAAGGATGAGAACGCGCTGCTGCGCCAGCAGGCCGGCGGCCAGCGGATCGAGCCACGTGTCATGCCGTTCGACGTGCGGCAGCGCCCAGGCAAGCGCACGTCCGGCCTCGACGATGTCCCCCCGCATCGACAGGACCTCGCATTTCAGCACATGGCCGACGGCATCGAAATCGCTGCCACGACCGATATGCGCAGCGACCTCGGTGATCAGGCGGTCATAGGCTTCCTCCGCCGAGGTCATATCGCCGCTGAAGAAGGAGGCCTGGCCGATATGGGTATAGAGGTGCAACGCTCCGAAATCCGCACCGCCATCCCGGAACGCCTGCATGGCGAGATTCCCGTAATGCAAAGCGCGATCGAGGTCGGTGCGGATCAGGAAATTATAGGAGAGCATGTTGAGCGAGAGCGCGCGATGCACGAGCTCTCGGCCGGAGTGACGGCCAAGGTCGCGCTCCAGTTCTCCAAGATCCGCGCTGCTGACCCAGCGGTCGGTGTAGAGCGAAACGAGAACCCGCACGACCCGAAGCGCGCTCGCCAGCCCTTCGTCCATGGTGTCGGCTCCACGGGACACGATCTCAAGGTAATAATCCGCCGCATCGAGCTGCGCGGTCTTGGCGCTGACAACGGCAAGGCCGAGCGTGGTGAGAGGGTAGGCCGAGAGATCGATCTGTGCCGCCTCGTCCGACAGCTTGCGGAACAGGGCCGCACCGCCTCGGTTCGTCGTATACACCCGCCGCCAGCCTCCGGCCGCCTCGATGATCTCGGCCGCAAGCTCCGGCGCGCCGGCGGCGAAGGCATGCTCGACCGCGGCCTCGATATCGCCTTCTCCGGCAAACCAGCGCGCGGCACGGGCAAGGATCGCGCTGCTGTCGATGCCGAGACGAACGGCCTCCTCCTTCAGAAACCCCGTGAGAACGGGATGCAGGCGCAGCCATTGTCCCTCGTCATCGAGCACCGCAATGGGCAGGGCCTGTTCGCGCAGGGAGGCGAAGGCGCCGACGACCGTTTCGTCGCAGAGCGCGTTCACGAGCCCGCGGCTGATGGCCGGCAGGGACGACGTTTCGAGAAGCAGTCTCTGGAGGGGAGCTGAGAGGCTTGAGAAGACCTGCTCCGACAAATATTGTCCCATGTCACCGCTGCGGTCCCTGAACGCGGAGAGGATGGCCGGACTGTCGGCGCCGGACTCCTCCAGCAGAATCCGCATCATCTGCAGGGCGACCGCCCAGCCTTCGGCACGCTCGTTCAGGCTTCTCAGCTGCGGGCCGCTCAGCGCGGCGCCATCGCCGCCAAAGAAGGCCTGCGCCTCGTCGTCGGAAAACCCGAGCTCGGCAAGCCCGATCTGCTTGACCTCCCCGGCAAGGCGAAGGGCGGATGTCGGAAATCGTGGCGCACTGCGGGAAACGAGCACGAACCGGATATGCCCGAGCTCGTCATGCGACAGCAGCCGCGCGACGATCGCCTCCGTGCCATCGGTCTGGGACGCATGATAATCGTCCAGAAACAGGGTCGCCTCCGGCTGAACGCGCTGCAGACGCGTGACGAGCACGGACAGGAGCGTTGCGACGGACACGGAGCCAGCATCGATCGGCTTGGCCGGATGGTCGAGGGTCTGGTCCAGGGCCTCGACCATCGCTAGCAGAAACCGGCTCTGGTCGCTGTCATCCGGCCCGAGCGAAATCCATGCGGGCGTGAGGCCTTGTGACAGAAGCCGGTGATACCATTGCGCGGCAAGCGATGTCTTGCCGTAGCCGGCCGGCGCGACAAGGATCGTCAGCCGTCGTTGCCGAGGCAGCGACAGGAGATCGAGAAGCCGGGGGCGTGCGACTTTGCCTGCAATCGAGGGCGGTCGAAAGCGGGCTTGCCGGCGTAGCGACGATGTGGGCGGCACGGCTCTCGGCATTTTTTCCAGGCATGAAGAACGGCTCGCAACAGGGGCGAACTGGGCGATCTTATGGCCTCTGAGCCTGTTTGGAAACCCGGGCGGCTTCAGCCTCCGTCTTCCATTGCCGGTTGCATGTGAAGGCGAGATATATGTTCCATGGCAAAGTCTACCAAGGGCATCTATTCTCCGGAATCTCGTCGGAGTTTGGCACAGTCAGCAATGGCAGAGGTCATGTCGTAGGAGCCCTTGAGTGAACGTAATTGCCCACGTTGAAATTCCTGTAACAGATCTCAATAGAGCCATGCGCTTCTACAATGCTGTGTTCGGGGTGAACTTTGGAGACGTTGTCACGATCCACGACAACAGAATGGCCTATTTCCCTTTCGAAGAAGGTGGAGGTGGTGCCAGCGCAGCGCTTGCCCAAGGCGATGTCTACGTTCCCACCCGAGATGGAGCAATCATCTATCTTAATGTCGCAGACGTTGACGACGTTCTGGCCAAGGCTGTTGGGTATGGGAGCGAGATTTTGTTTCCAAAGACACCGGTGAACGAGATTGGGTTTGTCGCCGAAATTGCTGATAGCGAAGGTAACCGCATCGCAGTTCAATCACTATGATGAGGGCCGAACACGTTGTTTTTAAAGATCAACGCAACAGCCCGTCGCGGCCGAACGCTTCCCAGTCATCCAGTTTTGCAGCCGCCTCATCCAGAGCTGCGGACGGTGACGCCACCACACTCCGACCCTTCCTCAACGAACGGGTGAGTTTGGCTTTGTAAGCCGCCCGCCGTCGGTTTTCGGCGGCAGCGGCCAGGTCTTCCTCTCGCCATTCATCGACCCTCCCGCTATCGAGGAGGTCTTCGACAACCCTGGGATCGAAGACGTGAAAGGTGATCTTCTTGGCGCGGCCTGCCAGTCGGACTGTTCTTGTTCCGGCACTCGGAAGGCGACCGTCCGCCAGCCAGCGGTGTCTCTCGCCTGGCTTGATCGTCAGGATGTCCTGGATCTCGCGCGGGATCACCGGGAGGCTTTCGATATCTTTCATCGCCGCAGTGACAACGCCGGCGGCTGCGTTGAATTCGGTCTTCGCGCTGGCGGGCATCGCAAGAACAAGTTCCCCAGACTCCAGAACGAGCAGTTTCTTCGATGATGCCGGCAGTCGCGCGCGCATTTCCAGAAGAATACCCTTCGCGCGCACCGATGAGCCGAGCGTTGCCGCTGACGGCAACGTCCAGGTCCGCAGGAGTTCGACGTCATCTTTCTCGCGCTTCGACATGGCGGTGAGATGGGCCTCAGATCCGACCAAGTCAACGCAGGGAGCGTTTTCCCCTCTTGCTACCCGATCACGGGCGTCTGCCGTGCGGACAGCCTTGGCTGCATACGGCGCTTCTGACGGAAAGTTTATCTCGGACAGAGATAGCTTAGCGATCCGGCATCCCCATCTTCAGAGCAATTCGACGTCCTTTCCGCTACCTATCGGTGATCGGGACAGCAAGCCACAGAGGAGAATGTCATGAGCGCTGCGCTCGGACCATACGTGCAGATGGTCAAACTCGCCCAACAGATGGCGTTGATGTACCAGGCGGACAGGAACCTCGATCTGGGTTTGCTGGTGTCGCATTACGTCGAAGAGGTCGAGGTGAACGTGCGGTCGGACACATTCGATCATCTGGGCTTCATCGACAGGATACGGGGCGAGCTGTCGAGCGAAGCGGGACAGGCGGGAGATGGCAGACGTGGAGAATATCTGCGGATGGTCGTCGCGGCGCTTCACGCATGCGCTGGGTCTCTACCGAGTGCTCCGGATGCTCAACCCTTCGGCGCAGAAAAGAGGATGTGACGTCTAGCCGATGGTGACGTTCGTTGCCATTGCCGCCGTCCGCGCCATTGCATCGGCCAGTTCATTGCCTGGAATGTCATCGTGTCCGCGACACCATGCAATGCGAATGCGAGGGTTGGCGGTGAGCTGACGGTCAAGCTCCTGCCATAAGGCGACGTCCTGTATGACACGATTTCGCTTCTTTGGATTTGCCTCGATACGGCGCCAACCGTTGTTTCTCCAGATAGCCCTGGAGATCTGACACCCTTTCACCGTCTGGCTCGAGTCCGTCCAGATGGTGGCGGAGGTGTCGGCATGTTCGTTTGCGATCCACGCCGCTGCTTTCAAAACAGCCAAAAGCTCGAAAGTGTTGTTCGACATCCCGGTCGCAAACCCAAGCGCCCGATGGATCTCCTGCCCGTGCTGGAAAACCACGAACGCCCACCCACCGGTCGAAGACTTCGGGCGGAAGGAACCGTCCGCGTAAACGTCTAACAAGTCCGCCTCCAAAACATCCTGGATCTTGATATGTCGTGGCTCTCATCGCAATGATGAGACCATCAGCCGACTGTTGATGTACCGCTTGGGACCGTCTCCACTCAAATCTTACTTTTCCCGAAATGTATGCCAGCAATGTGCATGATGGTTGCACAATATGATCCGTCGGCATGCCCCGTGCCTCACGATAGGAGTGATTGTCTCAGGTTTTATGATCCATAATCCAACGAGTGATCGATTGCGACTGGGGTGATGAACGATGGCGTAATCGACTTATGCCGAGATCGGCCAAAGGCCATGGAAAATCGACAAAATCCTTTATATTTAAGTACGATAGGAAATTAAAATATCGGCCGATATGACTGTTGAGGAAGCCCTACCCGCGTCGCGCCGGCGCGTATCGAGCATCCCAATGGCGAGCTGCTGGACCTTTCGCTTGAGATTGTCGCCAAGGCCGAACGACTTGGCCGGGCTTTCCATTCCGGAACCGGCAGCCCAACTGGCTGCACCGTCAGGATCATGAACACCGACTACAGTAGCCATCTGCCGTTAACGCGGATTGGAACCGCAGCTTTCCAGGTCGGGCCAGCCATTTTTTGAAACTTTCAGATGGTCCCTCGACCCCGCTTGTGCGGGAGCTCGTGCTTAATGAAGATATATTCAGAACGTTCTTTGAAGTTGCGCAGCTAGAACGCTGCAAGGCTACGCAAGGGGTAAAGCAACTTTTCTATGGAAAAATCTGGAGGCCATTGCGAGCATATCCTTTCGAGCATATTATAATTTCCTCGAAAGGATATGCATCATGCCGCTCTACATCAAAGATCCGGAAGTTGATACGCTCACTGAAGAGCTGATCCGCTTGACCAAGACATCTAAGGTTGATGCCGTGAAAACTGCCCTCCGGCGCGAGATCGCCAGCCGCAAGGGCAGCTTGCCCATGCGCGAGCGCTTGGCCAAGTCCCTCGCGATGGCGCGGGACGCCGGTCCCTTTGCGCCGGGGGACCACAAACGCGAAACTGACGAAATGTGGGGCGAAGACTGATGCTATTCGTGGACGCTTCCGTGGCCGTCGCAATCCTTGCCGGCGAAGAGGACGCCGGCGAGCTGATGCAGCGGCTCGAACAGCACGGTGGCCCCTTTTACGTGTCGGCCGTGGTTCGCTTGGAAGCCTCGCTTTCGCTGACGCGGCGCATGGCACAGGCGACAGGCCGCGACCGTCCTGCTACGCCTGACATGCTCGCTAAGGCGCGAAGGATGGTCGATCAGTTCTTCGCGGACCTTGAAGCCAAAGAGGCTATGATCTCGGGAGATGTGGGGACCAAGGCGCTTGACGCTGCACAGCAGTTTGGGAAGATCGTCAATCACTCGGCAAAACTGAATATGGGCGATTGCTTCACTTATGCCTGCGCCAGGGCTTACCGCACGAAGATCGCTTACAAGGGCAACGACTTTGCCGAAACCGATCTAGGCTGGTGACCGTCAATAGCAACGCGCGAGGTAGTCATGTCCGAAGACGTATCGCAAATTCTCTACACATGCTCCCCATGCCGCCGCGCCGAAGGCGATGGCTGCTATCAAGACATTGCATATTGCTCCGGAAGGTCTTTTGATGGGCGGCTGCAGAGCGGCAGCTTACCGCCTAGTCGTCGCCACAACCGGACCGTCCTGACACGGCCTGATACCAGCCATTCCAAGGAGCGACTTTTTTGTCACAACAAGAAGATGACTAATACCGGCATGGCTACTGGACGACGGGGTCGTTGGTTCGAACCTTTTCAAGGCGAGGCAAAAGGCCGCTTGGCAATGGCGTCGATCTGAGTTTTGATCTGTGTTCAGCTGTGGATTTGCGACATGAACTCGACCATGCACCGGACAACCAAGCCATCCCTTTGGCGCGTGTACCAGTTGATCCGATAAAGATCAGCCTAAATCGGGTGGGGTTGTCAAAGACGACCTGCGTGGGAGGTGATGCGGGCCAGGATCTTTTCCAGGCTGGGCCTGGCGTAATAATAGAGCGCCGACGTCCGCTCGTATGCGCGCTCGTAAAGTCTGAACGTCTCTGGGTCGGAAAGGCTGAAAGCGGGATTGCTGCCTATGTTCTGAACGTCAGCCTTCGGGAAACGTCGGTCCTTGTGCGCGAGATAGGCTGCCGTACCGATGAAGTCTTGCACTTCCGGCTGGTCCAGTAGGCAGTAGACGTCGTAATAATGCCGAAGGAAATTGGCGGGGAACTGGCCATTACTGCTGCTTGCGATATTCAGTGGAGATGGTCTGGAGCTTCTCGACCAGCGTGTAGCCGGGCTCGTAGCAGGGAACGGCAAGTGCGCGATTATCGATCAGCTCGACGCGCGATGCCGCGCAATCATAGGCCCAGGAGCTGATATCCTTGTTGATATTGGAAGCCATCGTGTCAAAGCCGGCTTCGAGCAACACGCCGTCCTTGAGATCCGATTTCGTGCCGGTCGTCTCGGGGTAGTAGAGGCGGATGCCGCCGCTGCGATACGTCTCGTTGTCAAATTCGGTATCGCGCTCGAGCGAGGCAGATATGAAAATTGGTTGATGAATTCAACAATGATTGGATTGATCGCAGAGGGGCTGTCATTCTGCTACTCATTCGATCATCCGAGATATTTCATGAAACGTCCTACCATCGCCGATGTTGCTCAGGCGGCCAGCTTGAGTGTCGCCACAGTCGATCGGGTCTTGAATGGTCGCCTTCCTGTTCGCGAGGAGACCGCGCGTAAGGTCTACGAAGCGGCGGAGAAGCTGGGCTTTCACGGCGCTAAAATTATCCGTCAGCGCATGATGGCTGATTTGCCGTCTTATCGGTTCGGCATTATTCTGCGGAAGGAGCGACAGCCTTTCTATCAGGCTTTCGCCGAACAGTTGAATGCGGCGGCCGCGGCCGTGAAGGATCGCCATGTCAGCGTGACGATCGCTTACGCGATTTCAGGCGAGCCGAGCGAACTGTCGGAACTGATGCTCGGCATGGCCGGCAGGGTTTCGGCCATCGCGGTGACCGGGCCGGATCATTATGATGTGACGGCCGCAGTTTCGACGCTGAAGGCTAAGGGCATTCCGACGTTTGCCCTCTTGACCGATCTAGCGCAAGGCGTGCGGGAGGCCTATCTCGGAACCAACAATATGAAGGTCGGCCGAAGTGCGGCTTGGATGATCTCCAAACTGTCGCCTTCGCCGGGAAAGGTGGTCCTGTTTCTCGGCGGCCACCGGTTTCACGGACATTCGCTCCGTGAGATGGGTTTTCGCGCTTACATGCGCGAGTTCGCACCGCAGTTTCAGGTTCTCGATGCCCATATCAATCTCGAAACCCGGCGGCTGACCTATGAACTCCTCATGGATACGCTGTCGCACCATCCCGATCTCGTCGGCGTCTACTGCATGGGCGGTGGTATGGAGGGTGCTATCGAGGCGCTTAAGGAGAGCAGGCGCTCGGAGAAGATCGCCTGCCTCGTCAACGAACTCACGCCGGAATCCCGGCAGGCCCTGCTCGAGCGCCGAATCTCGGGCGTTTTCCAGACGCCGCTGGTCGAACTCTGTGCCGACCTGATTGCGACAATGGTGCACACGATCGAGCACGGCATGGCGGAAAGTCCCGGGCAGCGCTTCTTTCCGGCCCTTCTGTGGGTTCCTGAAAGTCTATGAGGGAATGATAGAAAAACGTCAGCATCGCGAGAACGTTTCTATCAGGAATGACGGCTCGACCCTCTCATGACGTGTTGACCCGTCGGGCCGACTGCGGAATTGTCCCCCTGCGGTGACGAGGTAGGAGCTCACCGCTTACGCAACAAGATCCTTGTTTCCCGTCACTGGTTCGCCAGCGGCATCGGACACGCATGCCCATAAACAGCCGCGTAACGGCGGCAACACGAATAAAGTGGAGGAGAACCCGATGAAGAAATATTTCCTGGCGACAGCGCTCGCAACGATGCTCGCGACAACGGCCTCGGCCGAGACCATCGGCGTCTCGATGGCGCTGTTCGACGACAACTTCCTGACCGTTCTTCGCAACGGCATGACGGACTACTCGAAGGATCTGAAGGACGTCACGCTGCAGATCGAGGACGCGCAGAACGATGTCGGCAAGCAGCTGAGCCAAGTGCAGAATTTCGTGGCGTCCGGTGTCGATGCGATCATCGTCAACCCGGTCGATACCGATGCGACCGTCGCGCTCTCGCAGGCGGCGGCGGCTGCCGGCATCCCGCTGGTCTATGTCAACCGGCAGCCGGTAAATGTGGACGACCTTCCCGAGAAGCAGGCCTTCGTGGCATCCGATGAAAAGGAGTCGGGCACGCTCGAAACGAAGGAAGTCTGCCGCATGCTGAAGGCTGCCGGCAAGACCGAGGCGAAAGCCGTCGTGATGATGGGCGAACTCTCCAACCAGGCAGCGCGTATGCGCACCCAGGATATCAAGGATGTCCTTGCCACGCCGGAGTGCAGCTTCATCAAGGTCGTCGAGGAGCAAACTGCCAACTGGTCGCGTACGCAGGGCGCCGACCTGATGACCAACTGGCTGTCCGCCGGCGTTCAGTTCGACGCCGTTATTGCCAACAATGACGAGATGGCGATCGGCGCCATTCAGTCCTTGAAGTCGTCCGGGCGCGCGATGGACGATGTCATCGTCGCCGGTATCGACGCGACCCAGGATGCTCTGGCGTCCATGGCCGCAGGCGAGCTGGATGTCTCCGTCTTCCAGAACGCCGCTGGCCAAGGCCGCGGTGCCGTTGATGCCGCGCTGAAGATCGCACGCGGCGAGCCGGTTGAGAAGAAGGGTTACGTCCCCTTCGAGCTCGTGACGCCTTCGAACCTCAAGGACTATCAGGCCAAGAACTAACCTTCTTCGCGACAAAGGGGGAGGCGGGAACGCCTTTCCCGATCCCACCATGGAGGGTTTGCATATGGTCAGTCCGCGAACTGCCGAAGCCATCAAGCACGTCATCGAAGAGACGGAGCGCCACGGTCTCCTTTCCATCGAGGGTATCCGCAAGGAGTTCCCGGGTGTCGTCGCGCTCGATAACGTTCAGCTGCGCGTTCGCCGCGGCACCGTGCACGCCCTCATGGGGGAAAACGGTGCCGGAAAATCGACCCTGATGAAGATCATCGCTGGTATCTACCAGCCGGATGCCGGCGAAATCCGCCTTCGCGGGGAAGTCGTTACATTGAAGTCGCCGCTCGATGCGCTCGAGCAGGGCATCGCGATGATCCATCAGGAGCTGGCCCTGATGAACTGGATGACGGTCGCCGAAAACATCTGGATCCGGCGGGAACCGAAAAACCGCTTCGGCCTCATCGATCACGGCCGGATGGCGGAGATGACGGCCGATCTTTTCGACCGTCTGCGCATCAAGCTCGATCCGCGCGCGCAGGTGTCGGAGCTGACCGTCGCCCAGAAGCAGATGGTCGAGATCGCCCGTGCCGTGAGCTATGACAGCTCCATCCTCATCATGGACGAGCCGACATCCGCCCTGACCGATCGCGAGGTCGAAGGCCTGTTCTCGATCATCCGCGACCTGCGCGAACGCGGGATCGGCATCGTCTACATCACCCATAAGATGAACGAGCTTTTCGAGATCGCCGACGAGTTCACCGTATTCCGCGACGGGAAATATGTCGGCTCCCATCTGTCGACGGACGTCGACCGCGACGACATCATCCGCATGATGGTTGGGCGCGATATCACCGACATGTTTCCGAAGATCGAGTGCCCGATTGGCGAGGTCATCCTCGAGGTTCGAAATCTTACGATTCCCGGCGTCTTCCACGACATCTCGTTCTCGCTCCGGCGCGGGGAGATCCTCGGGCTTGCAGGGCTTGTGGGGTCGAAACGGTCGAACGTCGCCGAAGCGATCTTCGGGGTCACGCCTGCCACATCCGGCGAGATCCTGGTCAACGGCACGGCGGTGACCATCGGGAGCCCGAGCGCTGCCATGGCGCAGGGCTTTGCCTTCCTCACCGAGGATCGCAAGGAGACGGGCTGCTTCCTGAGCCTCAATTGCCTGGAAAACATACAGTCGGCGCTGATCACGCGGTCGCACGTCAAAGGCGGTTTCGTCGATCAGTCCACCGTGACCAAGCTTGCCGAGGACATGGCCCGCCAATTGAGGGTGAAGACCCCGAACCTCTACGAGACTGTCGAGAACCTCTCGGGCGGCAACCAGCAGAAGCTGCTGATTGCCCGCTGGCTCCTGACCAAGCCGCGCATTCTCATCCTCGACGAACCGACGCGCGGCATCGACGTCGGCGCCAAGTCGGAAATCCATCGGCTCATCACCGGTCTCGCGGCGGAGGGGGTCGCGGTGCTGATGATTTCGTCAGAACTGCCGGAAGTGCTGGGGATGAGCGACCGCATCGTCGTCATGCATGAAGGTCGCGTGTCCGGTGTTCTCGACCGCGCCGAAGCCACTCAAGTCAAGATCATGGACCTCGCTGCGCGCTAGTCGTGCACCGCGGGAGGAGACAGCGAACATGAACACCATCACGCAACCCGTTCCGAAGCTGCAGCAGACGCGACGGCGCGTTCCGCCGGAATTGACGATCCTTCTGGTGCTCGTCGGCATCTCGCTGACGTTTGAAATTCTCGGCTGGATCCTGCAGGGGCAGAGCTTCCTCGGCAACACGCAGCGGCTTTCCATCATGATCCTGCAGGTCTCGGTCATCGGCATCATCGCGATCGGCGTCACGCAGGTCATCATCTCCGACGGCATTGACCTCAGCTCCGGATCGATCGTCGGGGCAACGGCGATGATTTCCATGAGCCTTGCCCAGGTCGGCACATTCGAGCGGGCGGTCTATCCCGGACTGACGGATCTTCCGGTCATCGTGCCGGTTCTCGCCGGGCTTCTGGTCGGCGTCGTCTGCGGCGCGATCAACGGGCTCCTCATCGCTTACTCGCGCATTCCGCCGTTCATCGCGACGCTGGGTATGATGGTCACCGCACGGGGCTTTGCGAAGTGGTACACCAAAGGTCAACCGATCAGCTTTCCCACAGACAGCTTTGCCGCGATCGGCAAGGGGCTTGCTCCCGTCCTGATTTTCCTCATCGTCGCCGCCATCATGCATGTGGTCCTGCGCTACACCCGTTACGGCAAGTTCACCTATGCGATTGGCGCAAACAAGCAGGCGGCCCGCGTCTCCGGCATCGATGTCGAGCGTCACACGGTCAAGGTCTATGCAGTGGCAGGCCTTCTCTCGGCTCTGGCCGGCATCGTCGTCGCCTCGCGCGGCCTGACCGCTCAGGCCGGGATGGGCACGAGCTACGAGCTCGACGCCATCGCCATGGCCGTCATCGGCGGTGTCTCCCTGTCGGGCGGTCGCGGCTCCATCCTCGGGACCATGATCGGCATGGTCATCTTCGGGGTCATCATTTCCGGGTTCACGTTCCTCCGGCTCGATGCCTATTACCAGGAAATGCTCAAGGGCATCATCATCGTCGCCGCCGTCGTGGCCGACGTCTACCGACAGCGAAAGCGCGTGAAGACGGCCTGAAACCCAGGCACGTCTTCCAAGGGGGCCGGCCTCCCAGCGTCCAACATCACCACCAAACGACCTTCAATTAGCGAGACCTCCGATGAGACAGCTCCTGATCACGACCGCACTTTGCCTTTTTACAGCACCTGGCCTTCTTGCATCGCCGGCATTCGCCGAGACGAAGGTTGCGGTGTCCATGACGTCCTTCGACAATCCGTTCCTGACGATCCTGCTGAACGGCATTCGCGCCGGCGCAGCGAAAGATACGACCATCGAGCTTCTCACCGAAGACGCCCAGCTCGATCCGGCCAAGCAACTGAGCCAAGTCGAGAACTTCATCGCCAACGGCGTCGACGCCATCATCGTCAATGCCGTCGATGGAGACGCGACGGCCGCGATTACGCAGGCGGCGCGAAACGCCAAAATCCCGCTCGTCTACGTCAACCATCCGCCGGCCGAGCTCGATAACGGCCTGCCGGATGGCACCGCTTTCGTCGGCTCCAACGAGCTTGATTCCGGGACCATGGAAGCAGAGGCAGCCTGCAAGCTGATGGGCGGCAAAGGTCGCGCCGTCATCCTGATGGGCCCTCTGGAGAACCATGCTGCGTTGACCCGTACTAAGGATGTCGAGGCCGTGTTCGCGCGGCCCAACTGCAAGATCGAGATCATCGAGAAGCAGACGGCCAACTGGAACCGGACCCAGGCACAGGATCTCACCGCGTCCTGGCTGACCGCAGGCGTGCAGTTCGATGCCGTCATCGCCAATAATGACGAGATGGCCATCGGTGCCGCCCAGGCTCTGAAGTCCGCCGGCGTCGACATGAAGAGCATCGTGATCGCCGGCATCGATGCCACACCGGACGGCCTTGCCGCCATGACCTCGGGCGGCCTCGACCTGACGGTCTTCCAGAATGCGACCAGACAGGGGGAGGTCGCGGTCGAGACGGCCGTCGCGATGGCCTTGGGCAAACCGACCGAGAAGGCCCTCTGGGTGCCCTTCGAACTCGTCACGCCGGACACCATGGCGGCCTACAAGTGAAACGACAGCGGCCCTGGAGAAGAAGCCCATGAAACACACCCTCGACCCACACATGTTCCGGCACCTGTCGCTGGAGGACACCTGCCGCAAGGTTGCCGATCTCGGCTACGATTACGTCGAACTGTCCCCGCGTCCGGATTTTCTCTCCTGGTGGACGAGGCCGAAAGTCTATCCGGAGCGCGTCGCCAGCTTCAAGAAGGCGCTGAAGGATCATGGCGTCGGCCTCGCCACGCTCCAGCCGATGTATCGCTGGGCGAGCCCCTATAAGGATGAATGGGACAATGCGATCGACAACTGGAAGCGTGTCATCGAGATCGCGGTCGAGATGGATGGCCCGATGCTCGTCTCGGAGTTCGGCCGTGGCGGATCGCCGGAGCGCAGCCTGAACGATCGTTCGGGCCTCCATCGTCCCGAAACCTGCGAAGCCCAGTTCTTCCGCGCCATGGATATTCTCGTGCCGCTCCTCGAGAAGGAGGGCCTCGTCCTGTCGCTGGAAGCGCACCCGGAAGACTGGATCGAGCAGATCGCGCCGGCCGTCGACATCATCAAGACGATCAACTCGCCGTCTGTCAAAGCGTCGTTCATCGCGCCGCACACGTTCTTCTACGGTCCCGACATGGTCGCCAATCTCCGCGCGACGGAGGGGCATCTGGTGCATGTCCGGCTGGCCGACACCTACGACCACAACAAGTCGTCGGAGCTCCGCTACATCGTCAACCCTCCCGGCTCCAAAGTGCGCGTCCATCAGCACACCGACTTCGGCCAGGGCGAGATCGATTTCGATACGTTCTTCGCGACGCTCGCAGACATGAAATTCGACGGTGTCCTCTCGAACTGCGTGTTCGCCTGGGAAGACCGCGTCGATGACAGCGCGCGCTTCATGCTCAACGAAACCCGGCGCTATGTCGCCAAATACTGGAATGAGGTCTGAAATGACTGTGAGAATTGGCGTTATCGGCACAGGCGCCATCGGGCGCGATCATGCGCGCCGCATCAACCATGTCCTCGGCGGCGCGAAGATCGTCGCTCTGAGCGACGTCAACCGGGCCTCGGCAGAAGCGGTCAAGGCAGACGTCGCACCGGATGCCGCCATCTTCGAGACGGGCGAGGCGCTGATCGCGTCGCCGGATGTCGATGCCGTTCTCGTGACCTCCTGGGGCGCGACACACGAGCAATATGTTCTCGCAGCGATCGCTGCCGGCAAGCCGTGCTTCTGCGAGAAGCCGCTGGCCACCACGGCGGACGGCGGCAAGCGCATCGTCGATGCGGAGGTTGCCCATGGAAAACGCCTCGTGCAGGTCGGCTTCATGCGCCGCTACGATGCGGGCTACGTCGCCCTGAAGAAGGTGGTCGACAGCCAGATCGGCGCGCCGATCATGGTGCATGCCGCCCACCGCAACCCCGCCGTTCCCGAGCAATACGTCACCCCGATGGCGATCCACGACACGATGATCCACGAGATCGACGTGCTGCGCTGGCTGCTCGACGACGACTACGTCTCCGCCCGCGTTCTCTTTCCGCGGGCCTCCGCCCGCAGCCATGCCAAGTTGCGCGATCCCCAGATCGTCATTCTCGAAACCGCCAAGGGCACGATCATCGACGTCGAGATCTTCGTGAACTGCCACTACGGCTACGACATCCAGTGCCAGGTCGTCGGCGAGGACGGGATCGCGAACCTGCCCGATCCCATGGCGATCCCCATGCGGCTTGGTGCGCGCCAGCAAAGCGAGATCCTGACCGACTGGAAGGACCGCTTCATCGCCAGCTACGACGTCGAACTGCAGGACTTCATCCATGCAGCCGCCAGGGGCACCGCCTCCGGCCCGAGTTCCTGGGACGGCTATGTCGCCGCGATCACGTCGGATGCCTGCGTCAGTGCGCAGGATGCCGAAGGGGCAGCCGTCGCCATCAACCTTCCCGCCCGTCCGGCGCTTTATAACTGAGGTCTCCCATGCGTTTTGCCATCAACCACATCACGGCCCCGAACCTGTCTCTTGAGGACTTCTTTTCCGCAGCCCGCCGTCTCGGCCTGACGGAGGTCGAGATCCGCAACGACATTCCGGATGTCGTCAACACGATGGATCCCGCCGACGTCAAGGCGGCGGCGGAAAAGGCCGGCGTCGAGATCGTTTCGATCAACGCGCTCTACCCGTTCAACGTCTGGTCGGGGGACCTGCCGGCTAAGGCTTTAGCCCTTGCCGACTACGCTGCGGCAAGCGGTGCAAAGGCGTTGGTCATGTGCCCGCTGAACGACGGGACAAAGGTTTTGTTCGATGATCTCGTGGCGGCCCTCTCAGCCATGAAGCCGATCCTTCAGGAGCGCGGTCTGACAGGCCTCGTCGAGCCTCTGGGGTTCCCGATCTCCTCCCTGAGAACGAAGGCGGAAGCCCTGCGCGCCATCGACGCAGCAGGTGGCGGCGATGTCTACAGACTGGTGCACGACACCTTCCATCATCACCTTGCCGGCGAAACCGAGCTCTTTCCGAGCCGCACGGGCCTCGTCCACATCTCGGGCGTGGTCGATCCGGCGGTTGCCGTGGATGAGATGCTCGACGCGCACCGCGTGCTGGTGGATGGCGCAGACCGTCTGGAGAACGTGGCCCAGATCAAGGCGCTGATCGCCGCCGGTTTCGATGGGGTCTTCAGCTTTGAGCCCTTCGCCGAAGAGGTCCACGCGCTTGATGATCCGGAAACGGCCGTCCGCGACAGCATCACCTACGTGTCGGCTCAACTCTGATGCCTGGAAATCCCGTGTCTGCGTTTCCGCGCAGGCATGGTCCAACCTTGGAACCACGGCTCATGCCGGAGGATGAAATGAACAAGTCACTGGATGTCATCACGATCGGTCGATCATCCGTCGATCTCTACGGTGCACAGATCGGGGGACGTCTGGAGGATATGGGGTCCTTCCGCAAATATATCGGCGGCTCGCCGACCAATATGGCTGCGGGAACGGCCCGGCTCGGCCTCCGGTCCGCCCTGATCACGCGGGTCGGCGACGAGCATATGGGGCGCTTCATCCGCGAGGAACTGGCGCGCGAAGGTGTCGATGTCACGGGCGTGAAGACCGATCGCGAGCGGCTGACGGCGCTCGTGCTTCTCGCCATCCGCGACGAGGAGACATTTCCACTGATCTTCTATCGCGAGAACTGTGCCGACATGGCCCTGTGCGAAGATGACATTGACGAAGCCCTGATTGCGCGCGCGCGCTCCGTCGTTGCCACCGGCACCCATCTGAGCCACCCCGACACCGAAAAGGCCGTTCTGAAGGCGCTGACGCTTGCCCGCAAGCATGGGGCCCGAACCGCGCTCGATATCGATTACCGTCCCAACCTCTGGGGCCTTGCCGGCCATGGCGACGGCGAAAGCCGGTTCGTCGAAAGCGCGGCCGTCACATCCAAGCTGCAATCGACACTGCATCTCTTCGACCTTATCGTGGGGACGGAAGAGGAATTCCACATCGCGGGCGGCTCCACAGAAACGATCGCGGCGTTGCGTGCGGTGCGCGCCGTCTCGCGCGCGACGCTCGTCTGCAAACGCGGTGCGGCAGGGGCCGTCGCCTTCACGGGCGATATTCCCGACGATCTCGACGGCGGAGAGACCGGCCCGGGCTATCCCATCGAGGTTTTTAACGTGCTGGGCGCCGGCGACGGGTTCATGTCCGGCCTCATCAAGGGCTGGCTTGAAGATGCCGCATGGCCGCGTGCCCTTCAATATGCCAATGCCTGCGGCGCCTTTGCCGTCAGCCGCCACGGCTGTACGCCGGCCTATCCCTCGCTGGCAGAGCTTACGTTCTTTCTCGAGCGAGGGGTGAAGACCAAGGCTCTGCGTCAGGATCTGGAACTTGAGCAGATCCACTGGGCGACCAACCGCCACGCGGACTGGTCGACGATGCGTGTCTTCGCCTTCGATCACCGTATGCAGCTGGAAGCCATGCCGGGGGCCACGCCCGACAAGATCGGCCGGTTCAAGGCGCTCTGCCTTCAAGCGGCGCTCGACGTGCAGGACGGTCGGTCGGGATACGGCATTCTCTGCGACAACCGTCTCGGCAAGCGCGCTCTGCATGCGGCATCCGGCACCGGCCTCTGGATCGGCCGCCCGGTGGAATGGCCGGGATCGCGTCCGCTGACGCTCGAGCCGGAGATCGGTCCCGACTCCGGCGGCCTCGACGAGTGGCCGCTCGACAATGTCGTCAAGGTGCTGTGCTTTTGCCATCCGGACGATGCCCCCGATCTCAGGGATGGGCAGGAGGAAACGGTCAGGCGACTTTTTGCGGCCGCGCGGCGCAACCGGCTGGAGTTTCTGCTGGAGATCATTCCGTCGAAGGTCGGCCCGGTCGATGACGACACGAACGCCACGCTGATCCGCCGCTTCTACGAGATCGGCATCTATCCCGACTGGTGGAAGCTCGAGCCGATGGCGAGCCGCGTTGCCTGGGAGAAGGCCTGCACCGCCATCACCGACAACGATCCGAACACACGCGGCATCGTCGTCCTTGGGCTTGATGCGCCGGAGGACGAACTGGCGGCCAGCTTCAAGATCGCCGCCGGCTTCCCGCTGGTGAAGGGCTTTGCTGTGGGCCGAACGATCTTCGCCAACGCTGCCCGAGAATGGCTCGCTGGAGACATCACGGATGCGGACGCCGTGCAGGATATGCAGGCGCGCTATCGCCGCCTCTGCGTCCTCTGGGAGACGGCGCGGGCGGTGGCGCAGGACAACGAAGCGACGGTTCCGTCGCAGGGAGGAATTTGACATGACCGACACCATTCGCCTGACCGCGGCCCAAGCGATGTTTCGCTGGCTTTCCGTGCAGATGACCGAGGATGGGGATCGCTTTATCGAAGGGGTCTGGGCGATCTTCGGCCACGGCAACGTCGCCGGTATCGGCGAGGCTCTGCATGGCATCGGCGCGAAGCTGCCGACATGGCGCGGACAGAACGAGCAGACGATGGCGCATGCGGCCATCGCCTATGCCAAGACGAAGCGCCGCCGGAAAGCCATGGCGGTCACGTCGTCCATCGGCCCCGGCTCGACCAATCTCGTGACGGCCGCAGCGCTCGCCCATGTGAACCGCCTGCCGGTCCTCTTCATCCCTGGAGACGTCTTTGCCAATCGCCGGCCGGATCCGGTTCTCCAGCAGATCGAGGATTTCGACGACGGCACGATGAGCGTCACCGACTGCTTCCGTCCGGTCAGCCGCTATTTTGACCGGATTACCCGGCCCGAGCATCTTCTGACCGCACTGCCGCGCGCCCTTCAGGTGATGACGGACCCGGCCACCTGCGGTCCCGTCACGCTCGCCTTCTGCCAGGATGTTCAGGCGGAGGCCTACGACTATCCTCTGTCCTTCTTCGACACGAAGACATGGCGCATCCGGCGACCGGAGCCCGACATGCGGGAGGTTGAGGATGTGGTGGCGGCGCTGAAGGGGGCCGAGAACCCCTTGATCATTGCTGGCGGCGGCGTGCTCTATTCGGGTGCTGATGCAGACCTTTTCGCCTTTGCCCGAAAGCACAACATCCCCGTCGTCGAGACGCAGGCGGGCAAAGGGGCGATCGACTGGCAGGAGCGCCTCAACTTCGGGTCTCCGGGGGTAACGGGCACGGATTGCGGCAATGCGATTGCGGCGAAGGCCGACCTCATTCTGGGTGTCGGAACGCGCTTCCAGGACTTCACGACGGGAAGCTGGACGATTTTCGGCAAGGCGGACCGCAAGCTCGTGTCCATCAACCTCACCGGCTACGACGCGGCCAAGCATGGGGCAATTCCGCTGGTCTCCGACGCGAAGGTTGCGCTGGAGCGGATTTCGAAGGGTCTCGGCGAGCACCGCTTTGCCGATCCGGATTTCGCAGGGCGTGACGCTTGGTTCAAGGCGACGGACCAGGTGACGGCGGCACCGGAGCCCGCGAGCGCCAATGTCCTGCCTTCGGATGCTCAGGTCATCGGGGCGGTGCAGCGCGTGGCCGGGCCACAGACGGTTGCCATGTGCGCGGCCGGCACCATGCCGGGAGCGTTGCAGATCCTCTGGCGGTCCGCAGCGGGCGGCTACCATATGGAATACGGCTTCTCCTGCATGGGCTACGAGGTCGCGGGCGCATTCGGCATCAAGCTTGCAGCGCCGGAAAAGGAGGTCGTCTGCTTCGTCGGCGACGGCTCCTACATGATGGCGAATTCCGAACTGGCCACCGCCGTCATGATGCGCGTCCCCTTCACGATCGTGCTCACCGACAATCGCGGTTACGGCTGCATCAACCGGCTTCAGCAGGAGTGCGGCGGTGCCGAGTTCAACAATATGTACAAGGACAGCAACATCGAGGTGCAGCCCGAGATCGACTTCGTGGCGCATGCCGGCTCGATGGGCGCACATGCGGTCAAGGTCGATGGCATCGCTGCCCTTGAAAGCGAGATCGTTCTGGCGCGGGATCGCCAGATCCCCACCGTGATCGTCATCGATACGGAAGCGGAAACCGGTCCGGGTATCGGCGGCGCCTGGTGGGATGTCGCCGTTCCCGCGGTCGGCGATACCGACAAGCTCGCCCAGGCCCGCGCGCATTACGAGGCCAACACCGCGCGCCAGCGCATCAACTGACATTTCGACAGGCCGGAAGGAACGACCATGATACTCTACGGAACCAACCCCATTGCCTGGTCGAATGACGACGATCAGACGATCGGCGCGCATCTGACACTCGAGGATTGCCTGTCGGACTGCCGCAAGATCGGCTTTGACGGCATCGAGAAGGGCCACAAGATGCCGAGCGAGGGCGGGGCACTGAAGGACGCGCTCGGCACGTTCGGCCTGCGCTTCGTCGGCGGGTGGCACTCCACCAATCTCCTCGTCAACGATGTGGAGACGGAGAAGGCGGCCCTGCAGACCTTCATCGACATGACCAAGGCCGCCGGCGGCGACCACATCAATGCCTGCGAATGCTCCAACACCGTTCATGGCAGCGAGGGCACGCCGGTCAACGACCGACCCATCATGACCGATGCCGAGTGGACACGGTTTTCCCAAGGGTATGAGGCGCTCTCCCGGCATGCCGCCGATCAGGGCGTCAAGATGGGCTACCACCATCACATGGGCACGATCATCGAGAGCGCTGCCGATATCGATCGCTTCATGAGCATGGCCGGGCCTCATACGCGGCTTCTCCTCGACACGGGTCACTGCACCTTCGGCGGTGCCGATCCGCAGGAAGTCGCTCGGAAATACATGGACCGCGTTACGCACATTCACGCCAAGAACATCCGGCCCGAGATCATGGCGCGCGTTCGCTCGGAGCACCTGTCGTTTCTCGATGGCGTGCGCCTCGGCGTCTTCACCGTGCCGGGTGATCCGGAAGGCTGCGTCGCCTTCGAACCGGTGCTGAAGATCGCAGCTGAGCACGGCTATGCGGGTTGGCTCGTCATCGAAGCCGAGCAGGACAGTGCCGTTCGGGAGCCGTTCCTCTACCAGAACATGGGCCTGACGGCTCTAAAGGCGATGTCTCGCAACGCCGGGCTCGACACATCCGCCGCAACGGCAGCCGAATAAGGAGGGCAAGAGCGATGAGCATGCTTCGACGCCGGCCTTTTGGCGGGCACGGCAAGGTCCACGAGATCACGCCGCAGTCGGCCGGGTGGCGCTATGTCGGCTTCAGCCTGTACCGCCTGCGCGCGGGCGACACGATCGGCGAGGCGACCGGTGCGATGGAGGCCATTCTTGTGATGGTCGAGGGCAAGGCACGGTTTCAGGCGGCGGGCACGGATTGGGGCGAACTCGGCGATCGAATGAACGTCTTCGAGCGCACGCCGCCGCACTGCCTCTATGTGCCGAATAATGAGACATGGCAGGCGCAGGCGATCACGGACTGCACCATCGCCGTCTGCCTGGCTCCGGGAAAGGGCGGCCACAAGGCCCACCGCATCGGGCCGGACCGGATCACGCTCACCACGCGCGGGGTCGGCGCAAACCAGCGCTTCATCAACAATATCGCGATGGAGGCGGACGACGACTGCGACAGCCTGCTGGTCACCGAAGTCTTTACGCCCGCCGGCAACTGGTCGTCCTATCCAAGTCATCGGCACGACGAGGACGATTTTCCGCGGATTACCTATCTGGAGGAAACCTATTACCACAGGCTCAATCCCGACCAGGGTTTTGGCGTCCAGCGGGTCTACACGGAAGATGGCGCGCTGGACGAAACGATCGCGGTGAAGTCGCACGATGTCGTCCTCGTGCCGCGCGGCCATCACCCCTGCGGCGCGCCCTATGGCTTCGAAATGTACTACCTCAACGTCATGGCAGGTCCGTTGCGGAACTGGCGTTTCGTTCCCGATCCGGCCGTCCAGTGGATCATCGATCGCGACACCACGGCGTAGCCGCTGCCGAAAGGACGTATCATGCCGCTGATCAAGCTGCACATTCGCAAGGGCCGGTCGGAGGCCGACATCACACGGCTTCTCGACACGGTGCATGCGGTCATGCTGGACGCCTTTCATGTGCCGGAGCGGGATCGCTACCAGATCGTGTTCGAACACGAAGACACGCATTTTCGCGCGCTGGACACAGGCCTCGGCTTCACGCGGACGGATCGTTTCGTCCTGATCGAAGTCGTCTCGCGGCCGAGGCCGAGATCCGAAAAGCTCGCATTCTATCAGGGCCTTGGTGGTCAATTGTCTGAAAGATGCGGCATTCCGGCATCCGATCTCATGGTGTCTTTCGTCGAGAACGGTGACGAGGACTGGTCGTTCGGCGCGGGTGTCGCTCAATTCGTGACGGGTGATCTATGACCGGTCGCCTGGACCCCGTCCCGCGAGGTCGTCGGGCGTCTGCCTCCGCACGTTCGTTTCGGACACCCCTATCGGGTGACAGGGACTACCGTCCGCCGGATCTCGATACGCTGAAAGCCGTGATGCTGGCGCGGCACGCAGACCTTCCCAAGCGGATCGCAACGCTTGGGCACTTTGCCCTTGACCATCCTGATGACATCGCGTTCGGCACCGTCGCATCGATTGCAAAAGCTGCGCAGGTTTCGCCGTCTGCGCTCGTCCGCTTTGGGCAGTTTTTCGGATATAGTGGGTTCAGCGATCTTCAGTCGGTGTTCCAGCAGGCGGGACGCACGAGAATCGTTGCCAAAGCCACATCTCATGTCGCATTGAAGATTGGCCCCGCTTGCGGCCACTGGAATGCCATTCACGAGACGGTCGAGGCCTGCCGCATGTCGATCGACGTGATGGGTGAGACCATCCCGCTTGCCGATATGAGGGCTGCGTCGGACATGCTGTCGACGGCGGATAGCATCTTCATTCTCGCAGGCAAAGACGCTCTGCCGTTCGCGAGCTTCTTCCACCGGCGTCTTGTCGCGATGAGCATCCGAGCGATTCTGCTGACCGACATGGCCTCCGCAATCGATATCCTCGCTCTTGCAAGACGCGGAGATGCGGCCGTCATCCTGGAGACAGCCCCGGTCAGCAGCGCGCTCGCCGCTCATGTCGTGGCCATCAAAGAGCTGCAGATGCCGATTGTCTGCATGACCGACACGCCATTATCGCCCACGGCAGCACTCGCCAGCGTTCGTTTCGATCTCGCCGGTGCCGGGAGAGACGCCTTGTCACGCGTGACTGCAGGCATCGTACTCGGCGACGCCCTGGCGAACGGCATTCGTGCGTCGTTGCAGACGACCAGCGGGTGACGGAGGCCTATTCCACCAGCCCTGCCTGCGTGAAGTCGATGCCGAGCGCCTGCCGTATGCCGTCGAGCAGCCGCATGGTGGCTAGCGATTCCTCGGCGGGTCGGCACGCGGTCTCGCGTTTTCCTTCCGAGATCGCCCAGGCGATCTCGGCGGCTTCGTAAAAAAGACCCTGGAAATGCGCACCT
This sequence comes from Ferranicluibacter rubi, assembly GCF_011603255.1. Lineage (GTDB taxonomy): Bacteria > Pseudomonadota > Alphaproteobacteria > Rhizobiales > Rhizobiaceae > Ferranicluibacter > Ferranicluibacter rubi. The sequence goes on from NZ_JAANCM010000007.1 coordinate 53,038, forward strand.
CTCGGCTCTTCGTAGCGCAGGCGACGGGTGCCATCGAGGGACCAGACTTCGAAGCTGCCCGGTAGGTGAAACTCCGTCTCGAACCGGATCGTGCCTCGGCGGCCCATGATCGCCGCGTTCGTCGGGCTGAAACCGTAAGGCGAGGTCGACATGGTGCCAAGGGCGCCGCGCTCGTTGGAGATGACGACCGAGAGTTGTCCGTTGACGCCGGCTGGATCCGGCGTAGCCAGACCGACGATGCGCTCGGGCGTGCCAAGAAGCTTGGCGAGGAGCGAGACGGGATATGTCCCGAGATCGAGAAGAGGCCCGCCGGCAAGCGCCGCATCGAAGATCCGATGGTCGCGTGGCAGGTACTCGCCATAGTCCGTATAGACGGACAGGATGTCGCCGATGACGCCGGCATCAAGGACTTGGCTGATCACGTCGAATTTCGGAAGAAAATAGGTCCAGAGCGCTTCGGCGAAGAACACACTCTTCGCCCGCGCGGCCGCCACCATGTCCGCTGCCTGCGCGTGATTGAGTGCCACCGGCTTCTCGACGAGAACATGCTTTCCCGCTGCGATTGCCAGCATGGCATGCTCATGGTGCCTGTTGTGCGGTGTGGCGACATAGATAATGTCAATATCGTCCGCGACGACGAGTGCCTCGTAACTGCCGTAAGCGCGAGGAACCTGCCAGGTCGCCGCAAACCTTTCGGCGGCTTCAGGCGATCGGGAGCCGACCGCCGCGATCGCCTGGCGCGTATGCGCCTGAACCGACTCGACAAACTTCGCCGCGATCCATCCCGAGCCGAGAATACCCCAGCGAAGCGGGGGTGCCTCCATCGGCGGCCGGGTCCGGGGCAGGGGCAGTGTTTCTGGGAAAGACATGAGGGCTCCTCCTTCTCGTCAATAGCGCGTCAGCCGGCGGTCTTCTGCCAGGACCCGGTCTCGACGGAGCGTTCCATCGCGTCGATGATGCGTTCGTTGGCCAGACCGAAGTCGAAGTTCGGAAAACAGTCCGCGCTGTTGCAGATGCCCTCGATGAGATCCCGGACCTCGATGACCTTCACGTCGAAATAGCCGAGACCGCCGCCGGCGAAGTCGAACCCGAAGAAGGCGCCGAACTGCGGCACCTGGCTTCCGGCAAGGATGGTCTTGAAACCACGGTCCGGCTTCGGATCGTTGAAGCGCGAGATCTTCAACTCATTGAAGCGCTCCCCATCCATGATGATCGTGCCCTCAGTGCCGGAAACCTCCCAGTAGATGCCGAAGACCTTACCGGCAGCGACGCGCGATGCCTCGATCGTACCGCCCGCACCATTGCTGAAGCGGATCAGCGTCTGGATCTGGTCCTCATTCTCCACAGTCGCGCGCGGCGCATCCGTGTCCGACGTCGCCCCATAGCCGGAACCGCTTTGCGGCACGGGTCGCGTCGGAAAGAAGGTCTGCGTCTGCGCGATGACCTGGTCGATATCGCCGACCAGATATTGCGCCACCGAGATCACATGGCTGCCCAGATCCCCAAGCGCTCCCGAGCCCGCCTCCTTGCGTGTGCACCGCCAGGAAAACGGCAGGTCCGGATCGTTGAAGAATCCCTGATCGAACCATCCGCGAAACCGCATGGGCGTGCCGATATCGCCACGGTCGATCATGATCTTGGCGAGCATTGCGGCAGGGGTCTTGATGTTGTTGAAGGCGACCATGGTCTTCACGCCCTGCCTTCGTGCCGCGTCGGCCATCTCTTCGGCCTGCGCCACCGTCACCGAGAGTGGTTTTTCGCAATAGACATGCTTGCCCGCGGCAATGGCGGCGAGCGCCATCTCATGGTGCATCGCGTTGGGCGAGGTGATGTCGACCACATCGATGTCGGGGTCGGTCACAAGCGTCCGCCAGTCACCGGTGCTCCGCTCAAACCCGAAGCGATGGGCGGCATCTGCCGCAAGCTCGTTCGTGACATCGGCGAGCATGCTCAGATGCGGAACCGCCGGCAGATCCCGGTACAGCATGCCCGCGCGACGATAGGCGTCGGCATGGGCCTGCCCCATGAAGCCGGAGCCGATCAGACCGATATTCAGCGTCTCTTTTGGCATCTTCGTTGTCCTCAAGGGGGGCCATCAGGCCGAGAAATGCGCAAGGATATGGTGGAAAGCCGCAGTGACGGCCGGCAAAGGCGGCACGACCGCCGGATCCTGCTCTGCCTCGACCACAAGCCACCCGCGATAGCCGGTTTCCCGGACGAATCGCGCCAGTGGCGCAAAATCGAGCGCGCCGTCTCCGGGGACGGTGAACATGCCGCTTCGCACCCCTTCGTTGAAGCTCAGGTCACGGATGCGAACCACGGTAAGAGCCGGCGCGCGGACATCCTTCATGTGAATATGGACGATGCGGTCGCCGAAACACTCTATCAGCTGAGGGTAGGCAAAGCCTGCCGCCGCCGCGTGGCCTGTGTCGAGGAGAAGCCCGACCGATGGCCCTGCCGCGTCGAAGATCATCGAAATCTCATCGAACGTTTCAGTGACCATCATGAGATGATGATGATAGGCGAGCGTTAGACCATACTCGCCAGCGAGCCTGGCGCCGAAGTCGGTGAGTCTTGCCGCATAGGCCGCGACATCCACTCCGGGAAGTTGGCGCCTCTGCGACATCGGCGCATCAAGAGGTGCGCCCGGTGTCATCATGGCCGTTTCGCCGTAGACCATGACCGTGGAGCCCATGGCGCGCAACAGATCGGCATGGGCCGCGACGGCGGCCATTTCGTCCTTGACGCTCCCTTCGGCGAGTTGACCGGAATGCCAACCGGAGGCAAGCGACAGCTTCCGGCTGTCGAGCAGGGGCACCAGCAATTCTTTTGTGCGCGGAAGTTTGCGGCCAAGCTCCACACCGTCGTAGCCCGCACGGGCGGCCTCATCCAGACAGGTCTCGACCGGGATATCGGCGCCAAGATCCTCCAGGACATCATTGGCCCAGGACAAAGGGCTCACGGCGAGGCGGACTCCGGACGGAAGCGCCGATAGGGTTTCAGATCTCATCATGGTCTCCGGTATGAAGGACTGTGTCAGGGCTGCCAGTCGGAGCCGATCCGGACGGGCAGGCCGGTGGCGACGGATTTCACCGAGGCTTCCGCGATCCGTTGCGCTTCCAGACCGTCGCGGATCGTCGCCAGCGGTTCGGCGCCGGTCCGGATCAAGTCGATGAACGCGGACATCTCGGCGCGATAGGCCGTCGAGAAGCGCTCGATGAAATAGTTCATCGGCGGGGAGGCCCTGAATCCATCGGCATCGGCGATGATGACCCCGCGCTGCGGGCGGTTCTCGACATAGAGCACTTCACGGGCGCAGAGCGCTTCAAGACGCTGGTCGTAACCAAAGGGTGCACGGCGGCAGTTGATCATCTGAACGAAACGCCCGGATGCGGATGTCAGCGTGACCATGGCCGTATCGATATCGCCGGCTGCGCCGATCGCGGGGTCGATGAGGCAATTGCCGGCGGCGTAGACCGTCACGATCTCCTCACCCAGCAGGTAGCGCGCCATGTCGAAGTCATGGATCGCCTGATCCCGGAACATGCCGCCGGATCGCTCGACATAGGCACGGGGCGGGGGTGCGGGATCGCGCGTGTGCATGACGATGTGTTCCAGCGGTCCCGCAGTGCCCTCCGCAATCCGATCCCGCACGAAGCGGAAATCGGGATCGTAGCGGCGCTGGAAGGCAAGCAGGCAGGGCACGCCCGAACGCTCGACAGCATCCGTAACCGTCTCGACCGTCGCAAAATCGAGGCTCACAGGCTTTTCGCAGAAGATGGCTTTGCCGACACGCGCGGCCTCGATCAGCAGAGCGGCATGCGTGTCCGTCGAACTCGCGATGACGACACCATCAATCGACGGATCGGCGAAGACCTGCGCGGCCTCGACGACGTCGGCGCCGACTCTTGACGCAAGCTCCGACCGGGCCTCACTCGCGATGGGATCGACAAGATAGCGCACCCGCACCGAGGGCAGGCTTGCGGCGTTCGTCGCATGCACATGCCCGATGCGCCCTGCACCGAAGACGGCGAGATTTAGCATGAAGATCCTCCCGATCCACGCGAGCCGTCTCGGCCTCGTTCGTTGTCGGCAGTCTAGCGCGGTGCTAATGAGGGGATACGTCGATCTTGATGAGATCTCCTCAAACGGGGTGTGCCGTGGGCAAGCCGACATCGCGAGATCTCGCCATCGCAGCCGGCGTGTCGCTGGCCACGGTCGATCGTGTCCTGAACGGGCGCGGCGGCGTGAGCCCGGACAAGGAGCGGCGTGTTCTCGAACAGGCGAGACGGCTGAAGATCAACCGCATGATCGACCCGCGCGCTGCGCGGACGCTGCGTGTCGCCGTTCTGCTTCAGTCGCGTGCAAATCCTTTCCACGCGGTCGTGCAGGATGGTTTTGAGACGGCGACGCGACTTTACCCACAGTATAACCTGCAGTTTCAGGTTCATCACATCGACCCGGTTCGCCCCGCCGCCACTGTCGCGCTGATCCAGGCTCTGGGCGGGCATTGCGATGCATTGATTATCGTCAGTTCCCAGAACGAGGATGTCGCGACTGCTCTTCGAGCCTGGGGCGGGCAGGGCAAGCCCGTCATGACGCTTGCCACCGATATTCGGGACGCGGATCGCATCGCCTATATCGGGCCCGACAACCGGAAAGCAGGACGGGTCGCCGGAGATTTGATGGCGCGCCTGATGGGCAGGCAAGGCGGCGAAATCGTCATCATATCCGGCATGTTGAGCATGATCGGTCATGAGGAGCGCGAGATGGGCTTTCGCGCCGTGTTGCGCGAACGCTATCCGCACTGCCGGGTAACGGACGTTTTGGAGAGTCTGGAACGTGCCGAAACGGCAGGCGATCTCGTCTTCGACGCCCTGCGCAGAAATCCTCAGATCCGCGGCATCTACAACGCTTCCGCCGGCGCTCAGACGGTTGTGACGGCGCTCAAGACACTCGGACGCGCCGACGAGGTCGTTTTCATCACGCACGAACTGACCGACGACCGTCGCCAGCTCATTCGCCAAGGCCTGATCGATGTCATCATCGACCAACGACCCGAACTCGAAGTGCAAACCGCCGTTCAGGCACTGGCATCATATTTCGGCAGGAACGACCATCCTCCAGCGTCCCTCGTGACGCCGATCGATATCTACATGATTGAGAATGCGTAATAAGCGATAAAGCCAAGCGCAACGACTGCTGCAAGCTAGCTCGATGTCATACTTCACAGCGGCAAACAGTCGGCGGTTCGTATCCCTTCAAGGCGCCGGACCAGTTAAACACGTCCAGAGCGGAAATTATTTCCGCTCCTAAAGCTGCCGCAAAATTGCAAGGCCTGGGGCGCGGAGCCATCAAGGGCCGGATGACGCGCGAGAGCGTTCTAATGCTATCACACGCGAAACGTCACATCTGTCCAGCTGAGTCATTACACCGACAGCCCTCGTCAATTGAGAAATACCAAGCAAACGCGACAAACCCTTGGGCTTCTGGCTATCCTCGAATGCCCCATGGACACGCAGTGTGCTGTTCTCTATGTGTTCTTGTTATGAACAAAGACCGCAGGCTTCAAGTGCGGGTGCATTGAACTCAACCGCGCAAATAGGGGTGCCCAAGTCCATTGGGTCGAAGTGAGTTATGGCGTTCCGGGTTCCTGTTCCCAGTCTTCGGACATTTGGGGAATGGACCGCATCGCGCCGGGGTAAGGGAAAATGAAGATCTGGGTCTTTTCCGATCTGCATCTTGAATTCGGCGAGGCTTTCAATCAGCCACCGCCGGACGACGTCGACGTATTGGTATGCGCTGGCGACCTGCTAACGCGGGGTGTCGTCCCGAGCATCGAATGGCTGGCGAGCAACGTGCCTAGTTCGATACCCGTCGTGTTCACCGCAGGGAACCATGAATTCTATGGTGCCTCCGTGCAGGAGAGCGTCCGCGATGCTCGGTTGCTTCAAAGCCGCTATCCCAACATCCACTTCCTCGATAACGATGCCGTTGAAGTCGAGGACATTAGGTTCGTGGGCGCGACGCTGTGGACAGATTTCCGGGTCAACGGAGGCGATCCTGAGTTTGCGATGAATGTCGCCCAAGCAGGGATGAACGACTACCGCAGGATCAAGTTCTCGAAGCTTCCGTATCAGAAGTTCAAGCCGATCCATGCCTATCGGAAGCATCAAGAGTCACGAGCTTTTCTCAGATCGTCGCTGCCGGAAACGAACGCAAGGACGACCGTGGTCGTGACCCATCATGCCCCGTCGCCCCGGTCCATCGCCTCAGAGTTCCAGGGCGATCCCCTGTCGGCCTGCTACGCTTCGGATTTAGAACACCTCATGATCGAAACCCAGCCGTCGTTGTGGGTGCATGGACACGTCCACCATCGCGTGGACTACCGCGTGGGTGAAACGAGGGTGGTTTCCAATCCACGGGGATATCCAGGAGAAGCGACCGATTTCGATCCTCGGCTTGTCGTCCATGTCTAGGTCATCAAATTCGAGAGCCCGGCCGTCGGATCAGGTCGTCAACGTTAGATTATTGGCGCGGCCCGCCAACCTTACGGTTTTTGGCCCGTCGCGAGGCACAGTCGGCAAGCCAGTGGTGCCTCACGACGGACTTGATCTTCAGGATGTTGGTTTCCACGCGGAACTGAGCTGCTGGTGGTCCAAGTTTTCGTCCGCACCCCCCTTGTCGTCGAGGACGAAATCCTGATCAGGATGGATGCCGCGGACTACTTTGCGGACGAAGGGTTCGACGTCCTCGAGGCGGGAACGGCTGACGACGCGCTGCTTAACGACCACATTCTGAAAAAGCTGATGATTGACGTGTTCAAGGCTCCTTGAGCCGACGCCGCCGACCTCAGCCGTGTCATCTTTGGAAATCTAGCCATACCCCCCGATAAGGCAGCTCCGCTCCTAAAGCGCCATTATGACTTACAGTCATTGTCGCGTCGGTTAGGAGCCATAAGTTGATTTACACGCGGAAATCCAACACAGACCTGCTGAGACGCCTTGAAGTCGCGCTCGACGCATCGGGCATGGGTGGAAACCTATCCATCAAGGAATTCGCGCTCTTAGACCGCTGGTCACTTTAGATATAATGAAATGATCAGCAAATATTGGTCAAGACTTCATTGGGATTGGAGTATCTATTCATTCCCGCGCGGAACTACGTTGGTCGGGAGTACGGATAAATCTGTCATTCAAATTTAACGAACCTATAACGTATGGTGAGTAAAACGAAAACAAGAGCATGCTCTCGCATTAAAAATACTAAAAAATACTTTCCCAGGAGATATCGATGTCGAATCGGTGCGACGCAAACGCCATTGACGGTCGTGAGGATGCCACGGGTCTGTTGCATGCCACAATCGACAACTTCCCGGGTGGTATCTGCGTGCTCGACAACGACCTCACCATGCTCGTGACCAATCGAAAATTTTATGAGTTGCTTGATCTGTCCGAAGACATGTTCCCGGCTGGTTCCAACTTCGAGGGCGTGTTCCGATATAACGCATGCCGTGGCGAATATGGGCCGGGTGATCCCAAGGAAAAGGTGCGCGAGCGCCTCAGCCAAGTCAGACGCTTCGAGGAGCACCGCTTCGATCGCGAAGTCGGTACGGGTCTCGTCATCGAGATGCGCTCTGCCCCAAAAACCGGTGGCGGATGCGTTCTGACATACCTTGATGTCACCGTGAACAGACGAGCCGAGCAGGCCCTTCTCCGGCACAAGGAGACACTTGAGGAACTGGTCCTGCTTCGAACCGAAGAGATTGAGCGACAGGCGGAGGAACTCAGAAGACTGCTCGGTCAGGAGCGGCACACCAACGAGCTACAGCGCCAGTTTGTGACAATGACGTCTCACGAATTCCGGACACCGCTTGCTATCATTGACGGCGCTGCCCAGCGGCTCCAGCGGCGCAAGCATGCCGTCACGAGTGAGTTTATTGAAGACAAGGTCGGTCTCATCCGCGGCGCAGTTTCGCGGATGGTTGACCTGATGGAGAGTTTCCTGTCGGCTGGTCGCATCGAGCACGGGCACATGACATACGCATTTCGCCCATGTTCCCTCAGGGAGGTTGTTGAGCGGTGTGTCGCGCGGCAGCAATCCATCGCCACCACGCACCACTTCCACCTGAAACTAGACGATCTTCCGCCTGTTGTGGTTGCCGATACTGCGGCAATGGAACAGGTGTTCACAAATCTGATTTCAAATGCTGTGAAATACGCTCCGGTTTCTCCCGACATATACATAACCGGGCATTCAGAAGGGAACGGCGCCAGCGTGACTGTCGCCGACACGGGGGTCGGCATCGATGCCGACGACCTACCGAAAATGTTCCAGCGCTACTTCCGTGCAAGGACCTCAACCGGGATTGCGGGGACGGGAATTGGTCTCAATCTCGTGAAACAGATCGTTGAGGCACACAAGGGGAATATTTTCCTCGAAAGCCGCAAGGGTCAAGGGACCGCGTTCACCGTAACTCTTCCTGTCACCAATCCGATGCTCATCGCCGCATGCGATGAGGCGAAAGTGGGCTAAACCAATGATTACGATCCTCTGTGTTGAAGACGAAGATGCTATCCGCAATCTTCTGGTCGAAGAGATCAGTGAGGCGGGGTTTACGACTCTCGAAGCCGCCAATGGAAAGCAGGCTCTTGATTTGATCATCGGCAAGTGGCCTGATATTGTTGTGTGCGATATCACCATGCCCGAAATGAGTGGGCACCAGTTGTTCGCCGAAATTCAGATGAACCACGAGCAACTCGCAAACATTCCCTTTATCTTCCTGACGGCACTGAGCGACAAGGAAAACATGATCACAGCGCTTAAAGCAGGCGCGGCCGATTACCTCACCAAGCCGGTCGATTTCGATTTGCTCATGGCGAAGATACAGGGCTGCGTTGCACGGTTGGAGAATGACAGGAAAATGGGACGCGTATTTTAGCGTCTGTCAGGTTTATTCTGAACCTGACAGACGCTAAAACGGAAGTTTAAATGAGTGTTCTCTCTCGGATCGAGGGGGCACGAAAATTGTCAATCCACGTCTGCAAGGGCTGAAAAGCCGCGTTGTTGATCATGTGAACGCGACGGGTTCCGCAGGTCTGTACCAGGACCAGCTGGGCATCGCGCAGGACCTTGAGATGTTGCGAGACTCTGGGCCTGCTGATCGGAAGACGATCAGACATCTGTTTGACGGTCATCGGAGAGACCATGAGCTGTTCCAGCAGGTAGCGACGGCGTGAATCCGAAATTGCGTTGAAGAGACGATCCGTCATAAACGGGTCATCTTCAAAAATGCAGGGACAAGACGTCCTTTCACGCCGATCAGAATTCATGCCATCCTTCGACGGGTCGCCACCAATCTGTTGGGCGTTGCACTCTGTAAAGCGCTGGGACTGGGGGCCTGTCGCATCGCACCGGCGCCGAACGACGTCTCTTCGCTGTTTATTCCGACTTTAAACCGCGATAGCAGTTCGAAAAGCTGGCCTGCTTCCGTTGCAAGCTGGCTGGCTGCGGCGCTTGTCTCTTCGACCATGGCTGCATTCTGCTGTGTCGCTTGGTCCATGGTATTGACAGCCGTGCTGATCTCCTTCAGGCCGGTTGCCTGCTCTGACGAGGCCACCACGATCGCACTGACATTGCGGTCAACTTCAACCACCTGCTCCACGATGTTCTGCAGGGAGCTCCCCGTCGATCCGACCAGAGCCACCCCGTTCTTGACGAACCCGCCCGACTTAGCGATCAGATCCTTGATCTCTTTGGCAGCCACAGCCGACCTTTGGGCGAGTTCGCGAACTTCCTGAGCGACAACGGCAAAGCCCTTGCCGGCATCACCTGCACGGGCCGCTTCGACGCCGGCATTCAGCGCAAGCAAGTTGGTCTGGAAGGCAATCCCGTCGATTACACCGATGATGGTTGCGATTTCCGAGGAGGACCGTTCGATATCTTCCATGGCGGAAACGGCCTGACTTACAACCAGCCCCGATTGCTCGGCATTGCCTTTGGTGCTGCGCACGAGCTGCCCGGCGTCTTTTGCACGGTGGCTGGAGTCGGCAACAGTCGTCGTGATCTGCTCAAGCGCGGCGGCCGTTTCCTCGACAGAAGCGGCCTGCTGCTCGGTGCGTCTTGCAAGGTTGTCCGATGCGGACTGGATTTCCCGAGAGGCGGACGCAATGGCTGCTGCGTTTTGGGAGACTGTCTGCATGGCAGAACAGAGGCTGGAGGAGGTCTGGTTGAAGTCGCCGCGCAGCTGCTCGAGGGCCGGTAGGAAAGGTACGGCGATCGAATGCGTCAGATCACCCTGTGAAAGCGCTTTAAGTGCAAGGCCCAACTGTTCGACGTTGTTCACCCGCTCGGTGATATCCGTTGCAAACTTGACCACCTTGAAGACTTTGCCATTCATGTCAAAGATTGGATTGTATGAGGCCTGGATAAAAACCCGCCTGCCACCTTTCCCGATGCGCATGAATTCATCGGCAATCAGCTTTCCTGAGGCAAGGTTCGACCAGAAACGCCGGTACTCATCGCTTCCAACATAAGTGGCGTCGCAGAACATGGCATGATGGCCCCCGACAATCTCGCTGGCCGAGTAGCCAAGTAAGGTGAGGAAATTATCATTGGCCGCAAGTACCTGACCTTCAGGTGTAAACTCGATCACCGCCTGAGCACGTGAAATCGCCGCGATCTTGCCTGCGTGCTCTGCGGCTTGAAGCTTCTGCTGCGTAATATCGGTTGCGAATTTCACGACCTTGACCGGCCGGCCGCGGTGGAACACCGGGTTGTAGGACGCTTCGATCCATACTTCCTTACCGGCTTTGCCGATCCGTTTGTACTGCCTTTGATCGAACTCCCCTCGGGCGAGCTTTGCCCAGAAAGCCTGATAGTCGGGCGATGTCACCTCAACGGGATCAACAAACAGACGATGGTGCTTTCCAACGATTTCAGACAGCTCATAACCCAGCGTCTGACAGAAATTAGCGTTAGCTGTTATGACGGTTCCGTCGATCTTGAATTCGATAATAGCTTGCGAACGTTGAAGAGCATCCAATATTGCTCCCGCTCCGAAATTCACGCCAAACATGCAGATCTCCCCTCAGCTGGCAATAAGGCATCCGCAAGATCGTGTGATCTGCCGTGCGGAAAGGTATGCCTGCACACTAAAAGTGGGGTCAAAAATTGAGAATATGTAAATGATAGAAGATACTAACGTAATTATGCGGAATTCAGATCTCCGTTGCGTACCAGTGACCTTCTCGCCAATTTAACGCCGGCTTCCCTCTCGAAAAAGGTTGCCGGGCTTCTCACCGAACTCGGCAAAGAAGAGTCGGGCAAACTCTCCAGAGGAGTGGAACCCCCATCTCCGCGCAATCTCTCCGACCCCCGGCCCCTGGCCTGATTTCAGATCAGCATAGGCACGCTTGAGCCGTATCCGTCTAAGGTAGTGCTGGGGGGTGGTCTCCAATCGCTCCCGGAATGTCAGCTGAAGCGATCGTATGCTAAGCCCCGAGGCAACAGCCACATCCGTCGTTGTAATCGGCAGATGGGCATTGGCGTCCATGAACTCCATGGCCCGACGGACCAGTCGGGGCAACTCGATGGATCCATGCAGCAACGCCGTTGAATAGGAATGCCGGGCGCCGTATAAGATTGTGTTGATCAAGGCGTCCTGGAGATTAGCAATCACGAGCGGGTTCCCAGCCAGTCCGCCGTGTTCGGACAGCCCCATCTGCAACGTGTAGCAGATGTTCTCGCAGGCGATGTGGAGGGGTAGGGACATCCCGCCTGGAGCGAAGGCGATACGGGCAACATGTTCCTCACCAAGCCGGTCAGAAACCGCTTTCAACAATGTGGTAGCCTCGATGCTGACGCCTGTCTGAGACGACATAGGCAGTGTGGATTTCCCATCCGAAGCCCTGCGATCGACCACAAAGGTAGATTGAACATTCAGGCCTCTGATCCGCAAGGGGTCATCGAGGTCGACGGTTCGGCGCTGGACGGCGAAAACGAAATCATCCAAGGCGCGGATATATCGGGCATGGTATCCCGTGATCGACGCAAATCCGAAGATCGTCAGGCCGCCGGTTTGCTCGATCCGACCTTTGATATGGAATTTGCCCTTCTCCATAGGCTCAAGATTGACAGGGGCTGCAAGCCTCCTGATGCTATCATTTGCCTGGTCATTGTCGAAAAATTCAAACTGCGACATAACGGATTACCTCTATTTTTACTAACATAACATAGAACGGGTTTCCGCATTGCAATCGCTATGTTTACCGTGGCTTAAATTGGCGCTTCGAATGACTGGCCTGGTGCCGGTTTTGTTTCAGCTGCGGCAGGGGTAGAAATGCCGTCAATGTTTCTCGATTTGGGACGTCTGCCATTCGACCTTCGCCAACGACAGCCATAGGTCCCACACGTGAGCGAGCACAGACCATCTTGGTAGCGGTTCCTCTCTCCCTTCGACGTCTTGGCGCCGAGCTAAGTCTTGCCTGGCAATTTGCGATCGCGGGACTGATCGTCCTGATGGCCGGCATGGCGGCCATCGGGCTCTGGGTCACGGCGAATATCGAAATGGCGATCGTGCAGAACCGGGCTGATGCGACGGCACTGTTTGTGGACAGCATCGTATCGCCGCTTTCCCAAACACTGGCGCATCAGAGTGCGCTCGATCCCCCCGCGCAGAAAAACCTGCTGGCGGCAGTCGAGACCGGGCCGTTGTCCGAACGCTTCTTCTCGTTCAAGATCTGGACGCCGGAGGGAGACGTCGCCTTCAGCAGCGATCCGGGGCTGGTCGGACAGCGGTTCGCTCTCCAGCCGGAAATGCTCGCCGCGCTGAACGGTGAGGTGGTGGCGGCGTTCGACGAGATGGCCGGCGCAGAGCACCTTGTCGAGCGGGATAGCGGCCAGGAGCTTCTGGAAATTCACAGCCCTATCCGCGATGCCGGAACCGGCCGGATCATCGGCGTTGCGGAATTCTACAGGCCCTCGGCGGATATCCGGGAGGCTCTTTCCCGCGCCCGCCTTCGGAGCTGGCTGGTGGTTGCCGGCGTGACCATCGCCATGCTGGCGCTTCTGTTCGTCATCGTCGCGCGCGGCAGCAACCGTATTGACCGCCAGCGCCGGCGGCTCGACGATCAGGTGGAACATCTCTCGCAACTGCTGGCCGCCAATACGACGCTGCGCAACGCGGTGGACGAGGCTGCTCAACGTGCGGTGACCCTCAACGAGCGCTACCTCCGCCGCATCTCCGCGGATCTCCATGACGGACCTGCCCAGCTTCTCGCTTTTGCCGTCCTGCGGCTGGAGGCCATCCGCAAGGGCAAGGGGCGCCCCGACGATGAAACGCTTGTTCGCCGCTCCATCGATGATGCCATTGCCGAAATCCGAAGCCTTTGCCAGGATCTGCGGCTCCCGGAACTGGAAGGCTTGTCGGGTCGGGAGGTCGCACTGCGCGCCATAAAGGCGCATGCGTTCCACTCGGGCGCGACAGTCGAGTCGGCGCTTGCCGATGTCGCGGTAGAAACGCAGGGTGCCAAGATCTGCCTCTACCGCTTCCTGCAGGAAACCTTAAGCAATGCAACACGGCACGCTGGTGCAAGCCGTATCAAGGCCGAGCTTTCTCCCCATGACACCGGCATCATGGCCTGCGTCGAAGACGACGGCATCGGTTTTTCCAGCGAGCCGGACCCGGATCGGCCGGGGCTCGGTCTGGCCGGCCTGAGAGAACGGATCATAAGTCTCGGCGGACGCATGGAGATCACCCCGGCATCGAACGGCATGCCTTCGGGAACATTGGTCAGGATGTTCCTGCCATGAGAGGCACTGCAATAGAGACAGGCGCGCTTCGCGTCGCCATCGTCGATGACCACCCGATGTTCCGCATGGGTGTTGTTCGCGGTCTGGAAGACGAGGCCGGCATTGAGATCGTCGGAGAGGGCGCCAGCGCAGACGACGCCATTGCGCTCTTTCGGACGCACAGACCCGACATCAGTCTGCTCGATCTTTCGATGCCGGGAGGCGGCCATGCCGCCATTCGCGCCATTCGCCAGATCGACCCGAACGCCTTGATCGTCATCCTTACGGCGTCCGCCGGAGAAACGGACGTTGTTGATGCGCTCTCGGCCGGAGCCAGCGGCTACGTGCTCAAGGGTGTGGAGGTCGACGAATTGCATCGGGTGCTGCGCAGCGTTGCGAACGGGAAGACCTGCGTGCCGGAAAGCGTAGCTCTCCGCACTCCGGCTAGAGCGCAGGTCACTGCGTTACGTGCCGATACAGACCTCCCTGCTGCTGACGCGATGCCCAAACTGACTCCGCGGGAAGAGCAGATTTTGTCGCTCGTCGCAGAAGGGCACAGCAACAAGGAGGTCGGGCGTCTGCTGGTTCTCCAGGAAAAGTCGATCAAACACGTGATGACCCGCATCCTCAGGAAGCTGCGGGCGCGCAACAGAACAGAAGCTGCGATGGTCCTGCGCGACTGGCAGCAGGGCGGAAAGCTGTGAACGAAGCAGCATCGTATCCATGGACGCGTGCCTGATAAAGCGACAGGTGCGCCATGAATGTGTCGAGATGCAGCGGCGTCTCGGCACTGGCCCCGCCATTCTCTCCCGACGTGGAGACGTCGCTCGTCGCCGTTCCCACGGAATTGTCCCGCAGGCTTCCCGATACGGACCTTGGTCCGCATGGATCGGGTCTGCTCATCTGTTTAAGTGGAGTGATCGAGAACAGATTAAGCCTGGCCGGGCCGTCCCTATCGAAGCATCGCAGGAAGTCGCCTAGCGGCTCTCCCGAACCTTATCCAAGGAGCACTCCATGCACGCGCATTCCTTCCTCACCGCGACCGCCGTCGCCACCCTCCTGGCGCTGTCTCCCTCGATCTCCGCGGCTGCCGACCTGAATGTCTACACGACCCGCGAACCCGCGCTGATCGCCCCGCTTCTCGAAGCCTTCACGGCAGCGACAGGGACGAAGGTCAATACTGTGTTCCTCAAGGACGGCCTTGCCGAACGCGTGGCGTCCGAAGGCGAAAGCTCGCCCGCCGATATCTTGATGACCGTCGATGCCGGCAACCTCGTCGATCTGGCTGAACGGGGCGTCACACAGGCCGTCGATTCCGACGTGCTGACCGCCGCCGTTCCCGCGCAGCTGCGTGATGCCAAGGGGCACTGGTTCGGCCTGTCCATGCGTGGCCGCGTGCTCTACGCCGCCAAGGACCTGGACCTGACGACCTTCCATTACGAGGATCTCGCCGACCCGAAGTACAAGGGCAAGGTCTGCATCCGTTCGGGCCAGCATCCCTACAACACCGCTCTGTTTGCCGATTACATCGCCCATCATGGCGCGGTCGAAACCGAGGCATGGCTTTCGGGCGTCAAGAACAATCTTGCCCGCAAGGCCGCCGGTGGCGACCGCGATGTCGCCAAGGATATTCTTGGCGGAATTTGCGATATCGGCATCGCCAACACCTACTATGTCGGCCTGATGACGTCGGGCAAGGGTGGCGAGGAGCAGGCGAAATGGGTGCAGGCGATCAAGGTCGTACTGCCCACGTTCAAGGATGGCGGCACCCAGGTCAACATCAGCGGCGCAGCCGTCGCCAAGCATGCCCCCAACAAGGCCGAGGCTGTGAAGCTGCTGGAATACCTCGTTTCCGATGATGCGCAAAAGATCTACGCACAGGCGAACTATGAGTATCCCGTCAAAGCCGGCGTTGCCGTCGATCCTATCATCGCCGCGTTTGGTCCCCTGACGATCGACAAGACACCGTTGTCCGAGATCGTCGACCACCGTAAGGAAGCAAGCGCACTGGTCGACAAGGTCGGCTTCGACAACTGACCCGCGAAGACGGCGCTCATGCGGGCGCCGTCTTCCGATACCCCTGGATACCGCGATGCCCGCCAGTTCACCGGCCGCCGGCCTTCTCAGACGTTCCGGCAGGCGCTGGCTGGCCTGCGCCGGTATCGTCGCGCTTGTCGTCGCGCTTGTCGTCGCGCTGCCGTTCGCAGGGCTCGCACTCGAAGCGCTGAAGGGATCTCCCGGGCTTTGGGCGCATCTGGTATCGAGCATCCTGCCGGTGGCGTTGGTGGATACGGTGATTCTTCTTGCCGGCGTCGGCCTTGTCACCGCCACGCTGGGCACCGCCGCTGCCTGGCTCGTCACGGCCTACGCCTTTCCCGGGCGGCGTGTGCTCGAAGGGGCGCTGCTCCTGCCGCTCGCGGTGCCCACCTACATCATCGCCTATGCCTATCTCGACATTCTCCACCCGATCGGCCCGGTCCAAGGCGCCGTCCGCTGGATGCTGGGTTATGAAAGCCCTCGGCAGTTCCGCCTTCCAGATATCCGATCCATGGCAGGCTGCATTCTGCTTCTCGGTTTCGTCCTGTATCCCTATGTCTATATTCCGACGCGGGCGATGTTTCTGACGCAGCCCGGCAATCTGATCGATGCCGCCCGAACGCTCGGGATATCGAGGCGTGCCGTTTTCTGGCGTGTTGCCCTGCCCATGGCACGGCCTGCCGTGGCCGTTGGCATCGCGCTGGCGTTGATGGAAACCTTGAACGATGTGGGGGCGGCCGAGTTTCTCGGCGTGCGAACGATGACGGTGTCGATCTACACGACGTGGATCACCCGCACAGACCTGCCCGGGGCTGCGCAGATTGCGCTCATGCTGCTTCTTATCGTCGTCGGGCTGGTAGCGCTCGAGCGATGGGCCCGGCGCAGGCAGGGCTACGCCGTCGATACGCGGCGCAACCACGGCATGACACCGGTTTCGGTCGCACCGTCGAAGGGCGTGCTGCTGCTTGCCGCCGGGCTTGTGCCTGTGCTGCTCGGTTTCGTTGCGCCCGCCATCTACCTCGCAATAGAAGCGTGGAAACGCTACCAGTTCGCGTCGCTCTCCGCTCGCCTCCTCCATGAGGCCGTCAACACGATCGTCATTGCAACGCTGGCGACGGCCGTGACGATCACGCTGGGACTTCTCATTGCTTATGCGGCGCGCCTGCGCCCGGACACCGGCTGGCTCCTGCGCGTGTCCACCCTCGGCTATGCCGCCCCGGGCACTGTCGTTGCCATCGGCGTTCTGATCGTGCTCGGCAGTGCCGACCAGCTTATCGACCGCGCTGCGCTCCAGTGGGTCGGCATCTCCACCGGCCTCGTGTTCCTGGGTTCCGGCGCTGCCGTGGTCTATGCCCTGACCGTGCGGTTCCTGGCCATCTCGGCCGGAGGCATCGAAGCAGGGCTTTCGCGCATCCCGCTTTCGCTCGACCATGCCGCCCGCACGCTCGGGCAGTCGCCTTCGGGAACGTTCCGGCATGTTCACCTACCGCTGTCGAAGACAGCCATAGCGGCCGCCGCGCTGCTGGTCTTCGTCGATTGCGTCAAGGAACTGCCGGCTACGCTCCTACTGCGTCCGCTCAATGTCGAAACCTTCGCGACTCATCTCTATGGCGAGGCCGCGCGCGGCACCTATGAGGAAGCCTCTATCGCAGCGCTCGCAATCGTCGCCATCTCTGTCCTGCCTGTTGTCTTCCTGTCCCGCGTCGGTGTCGCGGGGTCGGCATCATCGACGTCGGCGCGAAAAAATGAAACGATCGAGGATACGCGAACATGACGGAACCGGCCGTGCGGCTGAAAAAGGCGATACGCAGGTTCGGGAGCACCACTGCCCTCGATAATCTGTCGCTCGATATCCACCAAGGAGAGATCCTGTCGCTCGTTGGGCCCTCCGGCTGCGGCAAATCGACGCTTCTTCGTGTCATCGCCGGCGTGGAAACGCTCGATTCCGGGCATGTCTTCCTCAGTGGACGCCCCGTTGATGGTGATGGTTTCATCGAGCCTGAAGCCCGCAACGTTGGCTTCATGTTCCAAGACTACGCGCTTTTCCCGCATCTGAGCGTTCGTGACAACGTCCTTTTCGGCCTGAAGAAACGCAGGCGTACCGAGGCGGCAGCCCGCGCAGAAGATCTGCTCGGCCGGCTCGGTATCGCGCATCTGGCCGCCAGGTTTCCCCATGCGTTGTCCGGCGGAGAGCAGCAACGGGTAGCGCTTGCCCGGGCGCTGGCTCCCGAGCCCGGCATCATCCTTATGGACGAGCCGTTCAGCAACCTCGACCAGGGTCTGCGCCAGCGCGTAAGGGACGAAACCCTGTCAGTCCTGCGCGCCTCCGGAACCACCGTTATCATGGTGACGCATGATCCGCAGGAGGCTCTGTCGGCTGGAGACCGCGTTGTGCTGATGCGCGGGGGCGCGATCGTGCAGGTGGGAACGGCCTACGATCTCTACGACCGGCCGTTCGATGCCTATGCGGCGGCGTTCTTCTGCGCGCTGAATGCGGTACCCGGCCTCTTGCGCGACGGCAGGGTGGAAACCCCTCTTGGAACCTTCGCCGCGCCGCCTGCTCTGGCGCCGGAGGACGCGACGACGCTCTATATACGACCGGATGCGATCAACATTTCAACAAGTCCCGGGGCCATCCGAGCACGCATTCGGCGACGCGTCTTTCTCGGGGCAACAGAGCATGTCATGCTTCACGTCGAAGGTCTTGACCAACCGTTGACCTGCGCAACCTCAGCCCGCCTGCCCGAGGATGCAGACGTCGTTTTTATCTCGGTCTCGCCTGAAAAGGTCCTGATCTTCTGATACGGCTCAGGCCATTCTTCCATTTTCCGACCACTGCTCAGTCACTGCCAAAACCCATGGAATCGCGGCCAGAAACGAATTGCCGCAATCTAAAACTGCCTGACAGCATGCTCGATTGATGGATTGATAAGAGGGAAATGGATATCAAGCAGCGTGCCAAAAAGTCGCCGCTTATCGAACATGCGGATTTTACCGACTATAAGGCCATCATTAAGCGCGCCAATAAACTGGCGCATCTCGCGGCCAAGACGCAGTTGTCAGAAAGCTGGTGCTCAACACGGCACGCGAGACGGTCGAGCGTTTCCACGCCGTTTGGGAGGCGGAGAAGGCCAACCTGCCGATTGCAGGCAAGGTCCGCGAGATGATCGATGCGCACGCGCCGTCGATCGAGTTGTATCGAGAATGCACGTAGGCGAAAGAACAGGGCGCCATCCGAAGATGACGTGCTCGCAGGCTAGGCATTGATCCGTGAAAGGGTCGATGCTTCGCTTGCATATGCCGATAACGTCTTGTTCTGCGAGAAATGCAGTTCATGTTCGATCTTGCTGGCGGCCCGGAAGACAAGCTCGCCCAGCAGCGCGCTCTGATCCAGGTCTTGCAGATCGAGGAGCGGCGTATGGTGACGGAAAATGCCGCCTTGCTGAAGCGCATCCTCGACGCCGAGGCGGAGGTCGAGCGGCAGAAGCGTCTTAATGCCTGCCTGATCACTGAGCGCGATCGCGCCATGAAGCCGATGCCTCTCCCGCGCGGGCCAAAATCCTGATGTCGTCTGCGATTGCAGGTTGGTTACCGCGCTCGTCGAAGGACAATTGTCGTCCTATCTATTGCCCGCAACATTCGTGCGCGGCATGATCTGCCGCATGCTTGACCCCTTCGATCCAGACAGCTTCATCGTGCGCGCCGAGGTTCATATCCTCGGCATCGAGCCCATGATCAGCCGCACGCTCGAACTGCCCATCATTCTCAACCTCGCTCAACTCCACGAGTTGCTGCAGGCCGCCTTTGGCTGGACTGACAGTCATTTGCATCAGTTCAATATCGGAGGCCTTATCTACGGGGCACCAGAGTACGATGAGGATGGTCTGTCCGACAGCCGGACCTTCGAGGCGACCGAGGTTAGGATGATCGACCTTCACTTTCCCTACGATCCCGAGGAAAACCCTCTCACGATCCTCTATGTATACGACTTTGGCGATAATTGGCGTCATCTGCTGCGCCTGGAGCGCGTCGCGCGCGAGGAGAATGCCAAATATCCTCGCTGTATCGCAGGTAAACGTTCCGGACCTCCCGAAGATGTTGGTGGGACTTCAGGCTATGCTGACTTCCTCGAAGCCTGGCTCGATCCTGACCACGAGGAACATAATGCCATGCGCCGGTGGGTGGGTCGCAAGTTTCACCCGGAGACCTGCAATCTCGATGACATCAACAAGGCGATCGCCAAGGCCATGCGCGCATCAAAGGGCGGCTACCGGTTCCGTCGCGAAGCTCGTAATTGACAGACCCGAGAGGGTTTCGAAGCCAAAGATACAATCGAACTACCGCTCACAGCTGAAAAGTGCTTAGAATCAGTGTAATCCAGCCAAAAGGACACCTGACACAAAACCTAACCGCTCAACCCGGTCGACCAGTGGCGCGCGATCGAGCGGCTGGTCGCGCTCGGCTGGACCGAGGAGGCGATCGGCGTCGCCCTCGGCTTTCCTGCGCGCCAGATCCGCAAGCTCCGGCTTCTGGCTAACGTTCTACCTGCCATGCTCGACCAGATGGCCAAAGGCGACATGCCGGACGAGCGGCAGCTGCGTACGATCGCCGCAGCCTCGCGCGAGGAGCAGGTGGAGGTCTGGAAGAAGCACAAGCTAAAGAAGGGCGATCCGCAGGTGACCTGGTGGAGCGTCGCGCAGGGGCTGACGAAGACGCGCATGCTGGCGAAGGATGCGAGCTTCGACGACGCTGTCGCCAAGGCCTACGGCATCGTCTGGCAGGAGGACCTGTTCGCGCCCGCCGACCAGGACAGCCGTTACACCACCGATGTCGAGGCGTTTCTCGGGGTGCAGAACGAGTGGATGGCAAACCATCTGCCGAAGCGCGGCGCGATCGTGGAAACGACGCAGTGGGGCGAGGTGAAGCTGCCGCCCAAAGCCGAGCGCGTCTACGGCAAGCCTTCCAAGTCCGACCGCAGCGCTTGGTATCTCGACCGGGACGGCAAGGTCCAGTCGGGCTCGAGCGCGACGAGCTATGGCGGCAAGCGCCTCGCGCGCCATGCGGTGCAGCTTGTCATTGAGGATGGCACGCTGGAATTCGATCCGGGTACGCTGCGCGTTGCGGCCCGCTAGATGCTGATCGATGTGCTCTTGGCTCGCGTGAACCAGACGAACAGCGGGATCGTCGCGCAAATCGCCCGCGAGGCGATCGGCGCGGCCACGTTCCTGCCGGACATGGGCACCGAGGCCTTCCTATCGTGCCTGTCGGGTGGCGCGCTCGAAGGCTCCTGCAAGGACACGCCCGTCCTGCCGCGTGCCCGCGTCCGCGACACGCGTGCGGCTCTGGTGGAGCATTTCGGGGAGGCGCCGTTCGTCCACCCGTCCGCGCTCTTTGCTTCGGAGGCGGAGGCGCTTGCCGAATGGATGACGCGAAACCGCGCATCGGAAGACGGGGAGGTCGATGTTGACGGCCTGCCGGACGATCCGGCCGAATTCGAGGGCGACGACGCGGCGAGCGACGAAGGTGCGGACGACGCCAGCATCGTCACCGACGACGAACAGGATGGCACGGCGGCATCCGACGTGGCCGAGGCCTTCCGCGAGGCCGCCGAGTAGCCGCGCGTTTCCCTCTTCTTTTTTCCGAACGAATACCCGCCGCCGGCCGCATGCCGGCGGCGGTTCCGTTTCAAGTTCACGCGCATCGCGCCACACCAGGGAGGACCTCATGTCCGCACAGCACATCCACGACCTCGCGCTACTCGGCGCGATCATCTGCTACGCCGACGGTACGGCAAGACCGCCGGTGCATCACAGGCGCAAGCTCGCACTCTGGGAGAACACCAACAATGCCGTGCATCTGATCCGCAAGCAGCCGGGAGGCCATCGCGGGATCGAGGGCGCGCATGGCCGCCGAGGGCGCGGTCGCGGCCTACGAGCAGATCGTCGGCGAGCGCTGGAAGCCCTTCGAGCGCCAGATCGAGAACGCCGGTGCAACCGTCGAGCGCAAGGCTGCCGATCTCCAGATGGCGGCGCTCGCCTCAGCCAACGCGGGTAGGGCTTCGGCCCCGCCAGTCCACTGGGCGCTCTCGCTCTGACAAAGCCCGCACTCTCCAGCACTCTTGGCAATGTAGACGCAATCATCTACATTTAGTTTTAGCTGATCTACATAGAGGGCCTCATGCCGATCAACGTCAACAATCCGGAGGCCGATGCGCTCACGCGCAAGTTCGCGCAGATGGCAGGCCTCAGCATCACCGAGGCGATCGTCATCGCCATGAAGGAAGCGATCGAGCGCCGCCGCAACAGCGAGACGGCGCTTCAGACGGCCGCGCGGCTGCGTGAGAAGCACGGTGTCGCGCTGACGGAGGAGGCACGCAAGCCGCTCGACGGCCAAATCTTCGACGAGATGTGGGAGGACCGCTGATGTATGTCGACGCCTGCGCGATCATCGCGCTTCTGTCCGACGAGCCCGAGGCGGAGCGGGTGTCCACATCGCTGGCAGGCGCCTCCAAGCGCATCACCTCACCGGTCGCCATTCTCGAGTCCGTTCTCGGCCTCGCTCGGCCGGACAAGTTCGGGCTGAGCGTCGAGGCGGTGGAGCCGATCGTTCTTGAGTTCTTGGAGGCGCGCGGAATCGAGATCCGGGATCTGCCGCCGGCCAAACAAACGGTCGCCCTGTCGCTTTCAGCGGCGCAGCGCTATCGCGCCGGGCGGCATGGTCTCAATCTCGGCGACTGCCTGCACTATGCCTGCGCCAAATACTATCGCGTGCCAATCCTGGCGACGGCCGACGAGTTCAGAAAGACCGATCTGGACGTCGTGCCGTAGGCTGCAACCCAGATATCCTTGCGCTCTGCGGCTCACAGGCTTTCGTCAGAGGCGCTGATCGGGACGTTGACAGGCTCTTGACGCGACCCGCGCGCTCCGCATCCTCTTCCAGCGGGGCACGGCACGCTCCTGCAAGACGGATGGGAGCAAACGCATCCACGGTTTTCCTACCGGCAGGTCCACCGCCGGGGCGGGGCCTCACACCTCCGACTCCTTACTTGCGCGTTCTCAGCCTCGGCGCTGGCGTGCAATCGACGACGCTGGCGCTGATGGCGGCCAGTGGCGAGATCGGGCCAATGCCCGACTGCGCCATCTCGTCGATACCGGCTGGGAGCCGCGAACGGACTAAGACCATCTCGCCTGCTGGTGTCGCCGAACGTCCTGCCGTTCCCGGTCCATATCGTCTCGGCCGGGAACATCCGCGACAGCCTCATGGAGGCCGCAAGCGGAGAAGGCTGGGCGTCGATCCCGGCTTTCACGAAGATCGTGACGCCTGCATGAACCGAGGTGCCCATCCTCGACGAGGACGAGGACGGCGACCTGGTCGAGGTTTCCACACGGGCACGCCAACGGGAACGATCTCTATCTGCATGATCCGCCGCCAAGGCGCGGGCGACGTCAAGATTGTGCCGATCCGCATGAAGGTCCGCGAGCTTGCGGGCCTGACACGCCAGCGCTCGTCCCAGCATCCCGTCGTCGAGCAATGGCTCGGAATTTCGCTGGACGAGGTCGTACCATGAAACCTGCGCGCGAGGCGTGGCAGGTCGATTGATGCCGCTGATCGAGCGGCATATGACCCGGCACGATTGCCTGCGCCGGCTCAACCGGCACGGCTATCCCCCTCCACCGAAGAGCGCCTGCATCGGCTGCCCGTTTGATTTCGAAGCCGTATGGCGGACGATGCGCGACGAGGATCCCGAAGTCTGGTGCGATGCTGTCGCGGTCGATCGGGCGATCCGCACCGGCTTGCGCGGTCTCCGGGGCGAGGTCTGCCTCCACCGTTCGGAGGCTCCTCTCGACGAGGCCGACCTGTCGACCGCCGCACCTTTCGGGCTGAACCTTGCAGGGCGCGCGCCACCGTCGGCCTCGTTCGCAGTTAGCCGATGTCGAGGTGGGAAACTTGAGTTCCCGGCAAGGTTGCTTGCCATGTTGCGCGTTCGAGGGGTTTCGGGGGAGCGTTGCTCTCGCCTGCCATTGTCCGAAGGGGCGGTGTCGACGGTACGTTCAACGGAATCGAGTTCGGCAGTCGTGCAGCGGTAGCAAGAGCCTGCATCAATGGCGGTGTCCCCGCTGGTTGTGCTTCAAACAGTCGATGATAGACACACCTCGGTCGGGATCCTTCTGCGTTGATGATCGGTGCGCCCCGGCACGTCCTCGATGTATGGGTGTGACCGCAGGACGACTGCGTCTCGATCGCCTGACCGCAACGGCCTTCTGCGACTTTCTTCCCCTGCTCGCTACGCTCGCATTCCTCGCGATCCAAGAAAGCCGCTCTCGGCCGTCCTGCATTCCATTTCGGTCCCTTCGGGATGCGGTGGCGATCGCCAGCGGTCTTTGACACCCCATCGAGGTCGCGCAGGGGCGCGGCCCGAGCAAACCGAAAGGATCACGATCATGGCTGTCATCGGCGAATTCACCACCAGCGGCAACACCATCCTGGGTACGGTCCGCACCCTCACCGTCGGCTACAAGGCCCGTCTCAACCCCATCGACCGCACCTCGCGGGACGCGCCCGATTTCCGGATCATGAGCGGCATGGCCGAGGTGGGCGCCGCCTGGAAGGCCACGTCGAGCGACGGCGAGCCCTACATC
Source organism: Ferranicluibacter rubi (assembly GCF_011603255.1). Classification (GTDB taxonomy): domain Bacteria; phylum Pseudomonadota; class Alphaproteobacteria; order Rhizobiales; family Rhizobiaceae; genus Ferranicluibacter; species Ferranicluibacter rubi. Next base: position 77,505 of record NZ_JAANCM010000007.1, read on the forward strand.
TCGGTCAAGCTGGACGACCCGAGCTTCCCGTCCCCGATCACCGCGGCTCTCTGGCCGAGTGAAACCGACGGCGACTACGCCCTCGTCTGGTCCCGCCAGAAGCGCGACGCCTGACAGCGCAGAGGCCTCGCCCCCAAAGGGCGGGGCCACTTTCTTTCAGACACCGGATTGCCGGCGCCCGTGACCCGAGCGCGTGGTGCAGACAGGCAGAAAGAGGCGAAAAGGCTCAGGCGCGACCAGAAACGCTCTGTCGAAAAGCTGACGGCGTGGTGCCGGTCATCGTTTTGAACACCCGGGTCAGGTGGCTTTGGCTGCTGAAGCCGCAGGCCGCAGCGATCCGGGCGATCGGCTCGGTTCCTGTTAGAAGTGTCTTGGCATGGGCGAGACGCCTGTGAAGGACCCAGCTATGTGGCGAGACACCGCAACTGACACGGAACATGCGCTGCAGGTGGAATTCACTAAGGCCGGCGATGGAGGCAAGATCCGGCAAGGTGATCTGTGTGTCGAGATGCGCCTCGATGTAGTCGGTGACGCGCCGGCGCACAGCAGGGGCCAAGCCGCTTTTGACGGATATGGGCCGGGTTCCGCCATAACGCGAATCGACAAAAAAGCTGGCGAGGGCGGTTGCGATGGCCTCGTCGGCCAGCAGCGTGTCGCCGGACCTCGCCGCATGGGCGACGCGGCGCAGCGCTCCGCCAAGTGTCGGCGCGTGGTCGAAGGTCGCCTCTGGCACCACCATCAGGCGGCAGTCGCGATCGAAAGTTTCGGCAAAAAACCGCCGCATCTCCTTATCCGGCATGTAAACGTGGACGAATGTGAAGACGTCCGTAATGTCCCATTCCGAAGAGGCGCCTTGCGGCATGACACAAAACGCACCCGACCAGCCGTTAACATCGGCTCTGTCGATACGACGGGTACCGGATCCACCTTCGAGATACAGGCTGAACGTATGGCCGCCCGGCCTCTCGTAGCACATCCGGTCATGGGCGTTGCGCCAGATGACCGCCGACTTGCCAAGTCCGAGATCCAGCGCATCGGTGGCATGCGCACAAGGCGAGGCCGAAAGAAAGCTGAAGACGGATGGGTTGATGACGGACATGAAGGAACTCTTTGCGAAACGAGCCCCATCCTATCTCAGAGTGCCGTGCATGCCAGCATAGAGGTAGACGTCGGCGCTGCGGGAATCCATTTTACCGCAAGAATCTGCAATAAGGACCACTGTTTCCCTCGTATTCGTCGATCATCACAGCGAGGGAGTCATGGTCAATATCATTCTGTTCGTCTCGACCGTCATAATTTGGGGCACGACGTGGATCGCCATAGCCATGCAGGTCGGGCCGGTGCCCGTGCTGGTTTCGGTGTTTTACCGCTTTGCCACGGCCGCCTTCATTTTCCTTGTCGTGCTCGGCGTGCTGGGCAAGCTCAAGGTTCCTGCTGCCCGGCACCAGCCATTCATCCTTGCCCAGGCCCTCTGCCTGTTCAGCTGCAACTTTATCTGCTTCTACAATGCTGCCAGCTATGTGCCGTCGGGGCTGATCTCGGTGATCTTTTCACTGGCGACGATCTACAACGCCATCAATGCCCGGCTGTTCTTCGGCGATCGGATCACGGCGCGCACGGTGCTGGCGGCAGCGCTCGGCGCCTCAGGGCTACTTATGCTGTTTGGCCCGGATATCCTCGTGCACTTCGATATCGATACCTGGAAGGGCGTTGGCCTGTCGGCGCTCGGGACGCTGCTTTTTTCGCTGGGAAACATGGTCTCACGCCGCAACAGTGCCGCCGGGATCGCGCCGGCCACGGCCAACGCCTGGGGCATGACCTACGGCGCCCTCCTTCTTCTGATTCTCATTACGATCACCGGCACGCCGGTTATCGCGCCGCCCGACGCCCGGTATCTGATGGCGATGCTCTATCTCGCCGCGGTCGGCTCGGTCGTCGGCTTTACCACCTACCTGATGCTGGTTTCGCGCGTCGGCTCATCGCGGGCAGCTTATACGACGGTGCTCTTTCCGGTCGTCGCCTTGTCGCTCTCGACCCTCTATGAGGGCTATCACTGGACCCCGCTCGCGATCATCGGCCTCGTCCTGACACTTGCCGGCAATGTGGTGATCTTCGCGCGCCCGACGACGCGGTCGGCAGTGCCAGCCCCGGCAAGCGCGTCATCGCATTGAAATCGACCGTTCGCGCCCAACCTCGAGCCAAAGAAGCGCCTTCTGTTGCGCAGCTTGTAGAGCGGGGCGCAAACGGACGCCGAACCGAACTTCTTTATCCTTGATAGAGCGAGCGGCTGGGTGTGTCGGCGTCGCGTCTCAAGGGTGCATGATTTGCCCGATGCGGCTCTCGCACGTCGCCGAACCTTCCAACCCGTGAAGGAGCTTACCACAGCCTACGACATCCTCCTGAATGCCGCAGACCTGCTGATCGAGCTCATCCTTTCGCGGATGTAGCAGAGAGAAGCGCTTCTCGCTCTCGTCGCGAACCGGACATGCGAGCCTTGGCAGCCGCCAGCACGGAGGGCGAGGCCGTTTCGGGGAGGCCCGAGCCGAAGGGCGGTTCCGGCGCGTACTCCAACGAGAGCTGAATCGTCTCGGCTTCCTCGCGCCCCAGAAGCTCTGCAACGACGGCAAGGCCGAAGTCGATCCCCGAGGTCACGCCGCCTGCCGTGATGAGCGATCCGTCCCGGACGACCCGCTCCTTGACGGGCATCGCCCCGAAGCCCTCGAGAAAGTCGTGCGCGTTCCAGTGCGTGGTGGCACGACGACCCTCGAGAAGACCGGCGCGCCCGAGGACGAGCGAACCCGTGCAGACTGACGTCACGAAGCGCGCCTTGGCCGCCTTGTCCCGCACGAAGGTCAACGTCTCGTCGTCGGTGAGGAGCGCGTTGACGCCTGCGCCGCCGGGCACGCAGAGGACGTCGAAGTCTGGCGCATCGGCAAAACGCATGTCGGGCTGCAGCCAGAGACCGGTCGAGGCTCTCACGGGTTCGAGATCCTTCCACACGAGATGGACCTTCGCGTCCCGCGCAGAGGCGAAGACCTCATAAGGACCGGTCAGGTCCAACTGTTGGACGGCGGGAAAGCAGAGAATTCCGAAGTGATGCGTCATAAGCTCATTCCTTTCTTGACGGGACGAGCTTACCGCAGCAAGGATTGGCCTTTACGCCAATCATCGCTCGTTTCATGCCAAATGATCACCCCCATCGTATCGAGATCCTCGCCTTCGCGAACGCCCAGCTTCTGGATGTGACAGGGCCTGCGCAGGTCTTCGCCACGGCCAACGATCTCACGCCGGCAGGAGTGCCAAAGCCCTATGCGATCTGCATCGTCTCGACCGACGTGGAGGTCGTGACGAGCTCCGGCATCGTTCTGCGATCCACGACCCTTGCAGAAGAGGGGGGTGGGGGAACCCTCATCGTCTCCGGCGGCTATGGCGTGAATGCCGCATGCAGCGATACCGCACTCCTCGACTGGGTTCGCCGACGCGCGGCCATCGCATCGCGCACCGCTTCCGTCTGCAGCGGTGCCTTTCTCCTCGCCGAGGCCGGCCTTCTCGACGGCCGCCGCGCGGTGACGCACTGGGGCAGATGCGCCGAGTTCGCCGCCCGCTTTCCCGCGGTCCGCCTCGATCCTGATCCGATATTCGTTCGCGACGGACAGGTCTGGACCTCAGCAGGAGTGACGGCCGGCATCGATCTGGCTTTGGCGATGGTGGAGGCCGACAAGGGCCGGCCGCTGGCTCTGGCGATCGCACGCCAGCTCGTCGTGTTCCTCAAGCGGCCGGGCGGCCAGGCGCAGTTCAGCGCCGCGCTGGCCCTTCAGGAATCGGACGGCAACTTCGAGGGGTTGCACGGCTGGATAGCGGATCATCTCGACCGGGACCTGTCACTCGGCGCGCTGGCAGACCAAGCCGGCATGAGCCTTCGCTCCTTCTCTCGGCGCTACCGCCAAAGCACGGGCCGCACCCCGGCTGACGGCGTCGAAACCATCCGTTTCGAGAGCGCGCGGCAGCTTCTGGAAGATGGCGCGAGTGTGACGCGAACGTCGGCACGCTGTGGCTTCGGATCGACAGAAACAATGCGGCGCGTGTTCCTTCAGCGGCTTGGTGTCGGCCCCAATGCCTACAGGAGCCGGTTTCATGGTTGAGCGAGCCTGAACCTCGTGCCTTCGAGGGTCTATCTAGACGTCACCTTTGTACGCCGAGGCATCCAGAAGAGCGGCGTCGGCGGTGCGTATACGTTGATCTAGCCGAGCTTGCTGGTGACGCAACGCCCAAGCCAGTGCCAAGAATGTGTCCCTGCTGGTTGTGCTTCAAACAGTCGATGATAGACACACCTCGGTCGGGATCCTTCTGCGTTGATGATCGGTGCGCCCCGGCACGTCCTCGATGTATGGGTGTGACCGCAGGACGACTGCGTCTCGATCGCCTGACCGCAACGGCCTTCTGCGACTTTCTTCCCCTGCTCGCTACGCTCGCATTCCTCGCGATCCAAGAAAGCCGCTCTCGGCCGTCCTGCATTCCATTTCGGTCCCTTCGGGATGCGGTGGCGATCGCCAGCGGTCTTTGACACCCCATCGAGGTCGCGCAGGGGCGCGGCCCGAGCAAACCGAAAGGATCACGATCATGGCTGTCATCGGCGAATTCACCACCAGCGGCAACACCATCCTGGGTACGGTCCGCACCCTCACCGTCGGCTTCAAGGCCCGTCTCAACCCCATCGACCGCACCTCGCGGGACGCGCCCGATTTCCGGATCATGAGCGGCATGGCCGAGGTGGGCGCCGCCTGGAAGGCCACGTCGAGCGACGGCGAGCCCTACATCTCGGTCAAGCTGGACGACCCGAGCTTCCCGTCCCCGATCACCGCGGCTCTCTGGCCGAGTGAAACCGACGGCGACTACGCCCTCGTCTGGTCCCGCCAGAAGCGCGACGCCTGACAGCGCAGAGGCCTCGCCCCCAAAGGGCGGGGCCACCTTTCCGCGAGATTGGCAACTGGAGCATTGACATGGCCGAACCATCCACACCCACCCGCGCCCCGAACGCCGAGGACATCCCCTCTTGGCCCGACGGCGCCTGGGCTCACCTCGGTGAGGTCTGGCGCCGCGACTTCGACTGGAAGTCCGACGATTATGAGGTCGTCCTGCTGAAGGACACCGTGCCCCTGCGTGAACTCGTGATCCTCGACGAGCTGAGCTCACCCCCGTCGTCCCATCGCTCGGCGGCGGCGACCGTTCACCCCCCGCCAGCCGAGTGATGCGACCGTGAACGCCGGATCCGTATCTGGCGGAGATCATGATCAGTTTCTCAGTGGCGCCGCTTCGCGTCGCAGGGGTGCCGACGGGTGCCACACTGGACCTTTCCCTCTCTGATAGAGCGGCAGTGTACGGCTCGGCGTCGCGCCTCAAGGACGCACGGTTCCCCCAAAATGCTGCGCATTTCGGCTCCCCCATGCGCCGGCTCCGCCGGTCGCGTGCCGCGATCCTTGACCCACTTCCTTCTCACACGTTGCCGGACCTCCTTATCAACGAAGGAGCTTCCCATGACCTACAACATCTTCCTCGACATCGCTGAACTGCGCGCCGAGCTGGCTTCCTGCTACCTGACCAAGCGCGAGCGCGCCGAGAGCCTGAAGCGCCTTGCGATCCTCATCGAGCGGGCGAAGGAGGCGGAGGCGTAAGCCTCCCCTCCCATGTCGGGACGGTGCTGCCGCCGGTTGGACGCGCAGTTGTTTGATCCGCGCGATACAGTCACTGGCGCCTTCCGCCGCAAGGGCCCTCGGCGGCGTCCCTGTTCCGACTCTCCAGCGGAGCGGTCTCTGCCCGCGCTGAGAGGGGGCGATCGTCCGCTGCAAATATCCGATGCGAGATGCTGACGTCACGGCAAGCACTGCAATGAAGGGCCGAAATCGGCCGCTCGACGAGCAATCGTTACACGGGCAGGTCCGGCATGGCGCCGTCCCTGACATTCCAGACCCAGGACGTCATCCCGCTTTCCTCGGCGCGGGCTTCGCGAGCCTCGCAATAGGCACTGTCGATATCGTCTGGAACGATGTACATGGCGATCGGCGGCGCCTGGTCGGGACGCAGCAGGAGGCTAGCCATCGGCGTGGAGCGCGGCGGCTTGTAGCGCAGCATCTTCACGATGCTGGCGCCGCGAAACGTCAAGGCGTCCATTAGCGCCAGCTCATAGCGGCTGTCGAACGGAATCCACCGATCGGTGACGACCATCAGCGCGATCTCCTCGACCCCCGCAATGCCGGCGGCGTCGATGCCGAAGGTTGCCACCGCCATCAGGTGACTGCCTTCCGTCGCATTCCACAGTGACAGTTCGGTTTCGAAGACCCGGTTCATGCGACGATGAAAGTCGTCCGACGGCATGAACGGGTATCGCGGCGCGTGTTTCATCGTCATCCGGACGCCGGCCCGTGCCGGAGCAACCTCCTTCACCTCGCCGATCAGCAGCGCCAAAGAGCGGCGCTTGCCCTGCGACCGGACGGCCTGGCAAAGGAACGTGTCGCGGCGTGCGGCGATGTCGGTTCCCTTGTCGGCGTCGAAGAATTCCGGCATGTAGAGCATGTCGGCCAGTCCCTTGCCTTTGGTGGGTTTCCCATCGGCTGCTTGTATGAGGAATTTTCGGATAACCGCCTAGTTGCAGGGTCGCCATCGCCCGCGCCCTTATTCTAGAACCCCGTATTCTCCTGCTTGATGAGCCGACGTCCGTTCTCGACGTCTCCATTCAGGCAGAAATCCTGAACCTTCTCAAAGACCTCAGAAAACGCGAGAACCTGACCTACATTCTCGTGAGCCATGATATGGCGGTCGTCGCGCATCTTTGCGACCGTGTCGCCGTCATGCAAAGCGGCATCTTTCTAGAGACGGTGACGAAGAAGCAGATCCTCGAAGGCACGGTGACACACCCATATACAAAGGTGCTGATGGACGGGAGCAGGGGCTACATGCCGAAGACGCCGATCGTCGCACACCAAAGTCCTGTTGAGATTGCCGGTTAGCGTCCGCTTCTCTCAACGATGGGCATGCCTCGCTCTCGGAAAACCGATGCGATTTTCGATATAGCCCGATGCCAGTCGCGCCACCTGAACTGCCATTGTTGGTTGCATCCTAAAATTTCAGAATCTGACCGGCGGCGGATAATGTGCTCCGCAGCTTGTTGACGTTGACCTCACTCACTCGGCCACCCGGTGCAAGAGCCGCAGCCGCGCCTGCTGCCTGTCCGAGAACCATGAACGTCGGCTCGACGCGCACCGATGTGAAGGCGGCATGGCTTGCCGAAAGGGCGACGGGGACAATGAGATTGGTCACTTGCGAGGTCTTCGGCAGCATGGCGCGGTAGGGAATCTGGTAAGGGCCAACGCCGATGCTTTCGCGGGACTCGTCTGCGATGAAACCACTCAGAACGGTTCTGATCATGCCATGTTCGTCCATGGGATAGAAGCCGAGGCCGATCGCGTCGTTATACGTTGTCTTCTTGGCGAGATTGTTCTGCGTCAGGACGAACTGGCCGACAAGGCGCCGAGACTGGCGGACATACATCTGATACGGAATTCCGCCATTGTCTTTGAATTCATCGGCGCAGTATCCGAATTTCGTCATATATTGGCGGACATTCGCAGGAACGCGCGGATCCGTCTGCGCAAACCACATCAGGCCTGTGATGTGATTGCGCACCTTTGCACGGATCTCCTCGCGCTTGGCTTCCGTCCCGGTGGTATAGTCGTAGCCGATGTGCCAGACATTGGTCGAGAAATAGCGCGTGGAATTAACGTCGAGCTTGCCATTGACCGTCATGCCACGGCCGAGGAAATGGGCCGCGTCCACGCCTTTGCCGGCTGCCTTCAAGGCCTGCAGGAACCTTGCCGTCGTTTCGTATCGGAGCGGATCATAGTCGGCAGGCCTTGTGAAGGGGATACGGTTGCCGGCCTCTTCTGTCACGCAGAGCCGGTAGTTGAAGGCCATCATGCTCGTGTCTGCAGAGCCGAGAGGTTTCTGACCGACATCGATCACGCCCGGTAGGAGGCCGCTGTTCCGGTTGCCGGCGATGACATAGGGATCGACGAGGATGGCTTTTCCTTCAACCTCGGGCCGTTTCAACTTCTGGACGCCTGCAGCGCTCTCGCCATATTTTGCACGACTTTCCCGACCGACGATCGTTTCGGCGCCAGATTTCAGTGTCAGATCGCCTTCATAGCTGGCATCGACGAAAACTGTTCCGCAGTAAGCCTTGCCCGATAGCATGGTGATTTCGGTCAGCGCTTTTGAAACCCGCGTTGCCTTCAAGACACGCTGCTGCAGCTCGACCTTCACTTTCGCAGACGTCAGCATCGCGTTGAAGGTCGACTCCGCCCACTTCGATTCGAAGTAGATCCGGATCGGATCCGGCGTGCCATAATGCGCCTTCGCCTTGTTGAGAAACTCGGTCGTGATGCCGCCATAGACATTCTTGCGGGGGGATGCGTCGGTCTTGGTCAAACCGCTCGACAGCATTCCGCCGACGTGAAGCGTAGGTTCGAGCAAAATAACGCTCTTCTTCAGACGCGCCGCCTGAATGGCGGCCGCAATCCCGCCGGGCGTTCCGCCATATACCACGACATCAGCGCGCTGACAGGCGGCGTAAGCCGGCGCGGCAGCATACGATAAAAGTAGAGCAAAGGCTCCGCTGACCAGCCTTACGTAACTAGCTTTGCCATCCATAGAAAACGCTCCCATCGCCATCTCGGATCCTTAGAGGTGTTCGTAATCGAAAACAATCTCAGTTCGGCAGCCACGTTTTGATTGCTCGTCATCGACGACGACCGCAGCTTGTTATTGATCCTGCGGAATTATACCGCGATCCATGATGTGAGGACTGCTTGTCGCGTCAGTGGAAGTCGCCTCTCTTTTGACCGTTGGTTGCACACAAGGAGCAAAGCTATAACCAGCGACAACGAGAAGCTTGCGAACCATGATCACGTTCCCTGGCGTGGAACCGTGCGCAGCGAACTGAGCGAGTGGATCCGGATACCTTTGTAAAACATCAACGCCCGCAACCGGATCGTTGACGAGGCTCGACGAGTTCCTTTAGCATCCTGCGCAATTGAGGCCACGGCTCATGCCCATGTATGAGCCGTGGGTCGTGCAGCACAAGCAAGCAGTGGAGCTTGGCAGCGACCTCCATGAGGGAGGACGGCGGCATCAGTAGTACCACGTTGGCGGAAATACCCGCAGAGCGATCGAGGTCCCTTTCCCCCCTGACGGCAGCGCTGTACCCTATGCGAGCGTCGGCCTTTTTCCAGGCTTGCCGCCTTTGGCGTAGTGTCGATCGTGCGGCGTCGAGCCGACCTGCGTCGATCCTGGAGGACAGGTGTCGGATCTCCGCGTATGTCGTCGCAATTTGAGGCGGCTCACCTTCAAGTCCGTCGATCGCTACAGACGGATAGCCATCAAGGTCTGCCAATAGCCTGTCGCGCAGCGTCCGTACCCTGCGACTTTGGCGCAAATGCTGCTGATGGAGGCTCCACCAACGCAACCAGATTTCTCGTACCGGAGCGGGCCCTCTTTCCGTCCGAGGCGCCATGTCAGTGAAGCGCTGCTGCAAAATCTGCGCTGTGTGTGAAAGAAGGTTTCGCCGCGTGATGATGTTCGGCGCGTCTTCGGCCTTGTGCCTTGTTGAGTTGTTCTTTTCAATCGAGATTTCGGGCAGAGTTCTGCTATTCTCGGAATCAGCCATGATCCAAGCTCCTGTAAGCTAGATTGTGGTCAGGCTGCTCTTGGTGGTGCGAACACCATGGGCAGCCGCTTTACAACATGGGAGACTACCTTTGCAGCTCAGAATGGGCAAGCTAATTCACAACAGGGTTGTGAAATGAACTTTATGCAGTGCAAGCTGGCGCGCGTTTCGTTGGGCTGGGGTGTGAGAGAACTTGCGCTTGCAGCCAATGTTTCGACGCAGACCATCAGTCGGCTTGAAGCGGGTGGGCAACTTCGTCCCAGTACGGTAGACGGCATCAGAAAAGTGCTTGAAGATGCCGGGATAGAGTTCATCGCTGAAAGCGACGATGGCGGCGTCGGAATCCGGCTGAAAGCCAGATCCTCTGGCACATAACTCAATATGGGGCCGCCTACTGAACCGACAGGATTGTGCAGTTGCACAGTGTTTCTTGCCCTATCGTTGTGCGGACGCAAGTCTCGTTACGAGACCGCTACCTACCTCTAGGATTTGTTCTCATGCTGGATCAAACGCGCCTGCGAACTCCGGATCGGAATGATAGACGAGCTTGCGCGCGACGATCGGACGTTGCCCGGCAAGGAACAGAAGCTCGACCTCCTTTGGCAGATTGCGCACCTCGTCAGGTGTCATGAGGGCACGGCCGGTGTGCTGCTGGCTGAGCGAGATGCCAGGATCGCTCGCATCGAGATTGCGTCCCATCGTCTGGAAGACGACGGTCTCCTGTCCAAGGAGATCGGAGATCAGCCGGGCACTCTCGTGATCGTTGACGCCGAACACCTGAAGGACGCCGGCATTCGACAGGAACGTGCCTGCTCGCTTCTCGTAAGTCGCGCGCAGCTGATGGATGTCCTGCAGGATCGGCCAAAGCTGGACGCCGTAGCCGGCCATCAATCCCATGGCCTGGCTGACGGGCGCGAGATACCCAAGGCTTGCGAACTCATCGAGAAGGAAGAGCACGGGGACATCCGGCTTTTGCCGATCGCGCGCCATGTCCGTGAGGCTCTGGGTCACGAGCAGGCGCAGCCAGCGGGAATAGGCCGAAAGCCGATCTGGCGGCAGCACGAGGAACACCGTGGCGTGGCCCGCTTTCAGATCGGCAAACCGGACATCGGATCGTGCGAGAACAGCCGTCATGCGCGGACTGTCGAGGAAGTGCGTGTGACGCTGGGCGGATGACAGAACACCGGCCGCCTCGCGGTCGGATTTGGCAAGATGACGGTTGGCGGCACGCGCAACAAGGTTGCCGGCAGAACTGGCGCCTAGGGACACCTGCATGGTCTTCAAAAGCGCTGCAAAGGCACCGGGATCAAGGGTCAGATTGTCGCGCAGGGTGGCAAGCGTTCGCCGGGCTGGCGGCTCGTTAGTGACGATGTGAAGGATCAGACCGGCGATCAGCGCTTTTGCCTCTTCGTTCCAGTGCGCCTCGCCGGACAGGCCCGGCTCGTCAAACACCAATGCATCGGCAAGCGTGCTTGCGTCCTCGGCCACATCGACGCTGTCGGGATCGATCTGGTCGAGCGGATTGAAGGTCGAGGACGGTCGACCTGTGACACCGAAGGGATCGAGAACATGAACCGGTCCGAAGCGTTCACGCGCACGCCCTGTCACCATCGCGTTCTCGCCTTTCGGATCAATGCAGATCACCGACCGATCCGCCGTCAGCAGGTTCGGGATGATGGTGCCGACACCTTTGCCGGACCTCGTCGGCGCCATGGTGAGGAGATGGGCCGGTCCGTCATAGCGCAGAAGTTTGCCCGTTCTCGGATCGCGACCGATCAGCAAGCCCGAGGGCGCGTTGATGAGTGGCGCGATGTCTCTGGTGGTCGCAAGCCGGGCCGAGCCGTGCGTGGCATCGTCGCTTGAGCCGAAGTGCAGGATCAACGGTTCGCTGATCACGCGGAACACGAAGGCGAACGCAACGAGGGTCAAAACGATGTTGCCGAGATACCAGAGCGCTTCATGCGTCACACTGCCCGCGAGCCGTAGCAGATAGTCGCGCGCGACAACCGCAGCCAAGAAAACGATCATCAAATAGACGGCGGCCCTTGCGACCATCTTCCAATAGCGGAGAGGTGCCGCGATCAGGGCGACGATCGCCCAGAGCGGATCACGGGACACTTGCCGCATCATGTTGCCGAAGGCGTCAAAGGTCCGGGTCATTCTGTTCATGGCGCCACCTCGCCTTCCGTCTCACCTTGCCTGTCCGCGCCATTGCTGCCCGTGGTCGCAGAGGATGTCGTCACTTGATCTGATGGAAGCGGGCTTGATGGAAGCGGATCCGGTTGCAGCAGATCGGCAAAGAGCGCGTGATCGGCCTCGCGTGTCAGGAAGCCTGGCAGCTCGCGTCTCAGCCAGTCATCGAGCTGCCGTGTGAACGTGCTGTTGCCGCTTGTCTGAAGCCGGTGAAGCACCAGTGCGCCCAGCAGGATCTTGCGCCTTGTCTCTTCCGATCGCTCCTGCTTTCCCAACCGGGCTTTGAGCGTTTTGCGCTGGGCCTCGATCTGGGCCAGCCGTTCCCCAATGCTCTTTCGCGCCATGCCGACGTCCTTTCTGATCCGGGTCTTCCACATCAGGGGGAGGCTACGGAGCGGCTGTCGCATCGGCAATTTGGTGAATCCTACAAATAGCGGCACCCTGTGAGATCCCGTACGAAGAGAGCGAAGCGAACGAGGCACAAGGGCGCACTTACGAGTTGCTGCGCAACTCAAGTGGCCGATGGCGCACCGGGAAAGGCGACCACGGGTATGGCGATCTACCATTGCAGCATGAAGCCGATCGCGCGCAGCAGCGGCCGCAGCGCGGTGGCGTCGGCTGCCTATCGCGCGGCCGAAAGGCTCACCAACGCGCGCGATGGCCTGACCCACGACTTCCGCGCCAAGCAGGGCGTCGAGCATGCCGAGATTGTCCTGCCCGAGCCGGGCGCCGGCACCATGGGCGTGAATGCCGCATGGGCGCAGGACCGGTCGGCCTTGTGGAACGCGGCCGAGAAAGCCGAGAACCGCAAGGATGCCCGCGTTGCCCGCGAGTTCGAAGTGGCCCTTCCGCACGAGCTATCGGCGCAGCAGCGGATTGATCTGGCGCGGACGTTCGCTCAGGCGCTTGCGGACCGTTACAGTGCGGCTGTGGATTTTGCCGTGCATTGTCCGCATCCAGACAGCGATGTGCGCAATCATCATGCGCATCTCCTGATGACGACGCGAGAGGTGACAGAGCGCGGTCTTGGCGACAAGACGGTGATCGAGCGGGAGAACAAATGGCTGTTGTCGAACGGGCTTCCCACATCGCAGATGCAGCTTCGCGATATCAGACAATCGTTCGAGCAGATCACCAATCACCATTTGGCCAGGGCCGGTCTCGATATCCGGGTCGATCATCGCAGCCATGTCGAACGGGGACTGGAGATCACGCCGACCGAACATGCCGGCGTTCACGCGACACAGATGCAACGCCGCGGCCAGGATATCTCTCGCGCGCGACTGGATGAGGATGCCGCCAGGCGCAACGCCGATCTCATTCGCGAGAAACCGGAGGAGGTATTGGCGATCATCACAGGCGAGAAGAGCGTCTTTGACCGCCACGATGTCGCGCGTGCTTTGCATCGATACATCAACGACGATGCCCAAGCGTTCCAGAACGCGTTCGCAACCGTCATGGCCTCGCCGGCACTGGTCGCGTTGCAGCCGGAACGAACGCATGACGCGACCGGCAGGATTGCGCTCGCGCGCTATTCGACGCGCGAGATGGTCGAGATGGAAAGCGGGATGGCGAAGAGCGCCGAAAGGCTGCAGGCAGCGCGCACACATGGGGTCGCTCGTCAGCATATCGATCATGCGATCCGCCGCCAGAATGCGGCCCTTCGAGCAGGCATTGCCAGCGATACGGTAGCAAAGGTCGAGCGTGGCGAGCTGGACACCGCAGAGCGCGATCGGCGCCTTTCCGCGGCGCGGTTGTCCGCAGAGCAGCAGGCGGCGATCGAACATGTCACGGGACCTGAGCGTATTGCGGTTGTCGTCGGCTATGCCGGTGCGGGCAAGTCGACCATGCTGACGGCCGCGCGGGAAGCCTGGCAGCGCCAGGGCTATCAGGTGCAGGGTGCAGCACTGTCGGGGAAGGCGGCGGAAGGCCTGGAAGAGTCGTCCGGCATTGCCTCCCGCACGCTCGCCTCCTGGGAGATGCGGTGGCAGAACGATCGTCAGCTGCCTGGCCGCCGGGACGTGTTCGTGATCGACGAGGCGGGCATGGTCGGCAGTCGCCAGCTTGCTCATTTCGTTCGCGAGGTCGAGCAGCGCGGAGCAAAGATCGTTCTGGTTGGCGACCACGAACAGCTGCAGGCGATCGGAGCCGGCGCGCCGTTCCGGGCGATCGCTGAGCAGATCGGGCACAGTGCGCTCTCCGACATCCGTCGTCAGCGCGTGGACTGGCAGCGCGCAGCATCCGTGTCGTTTGCCACGCTTAAGACGGCAGAGGGACTGGCGGCGTATCGGCGGCATGGCGACATCCGGTTCAGCCAGACGGTGGATGATGCGCGGTCCGCCATCGTGCGCGACACCGTTGCGGACCTGGAGGCCCGCCCGCAGGGCAGCCGGGTTGCCATGGCGCATCGCCGCGCCGACGTCTCCGCCATCAACGCCGATATCCGTTCAGCGCTTCAGGACACCGGACGTCTGGCACGCGGCGGGGAGAATGGTGAGCTGTCGTTCCAGACGAGCAACGGTGCGCGCGCCTTTGCACCCAGTGACCGGCTGGTGTTTCTGGAAAACGATCGGGATCTCGGCGTGAAGAACGGGATGCTCGGGACCGTGCGGACCGTCGAGCCGGACGCAATACAGGTTCAGCTCGACGATGGTGCTGGTCGCGGTCAGAACAATGACCGCATCGTCACCATACCCACCAAAAGTTACCAGTCCTTTGACCATGGCTATGCGACCACCATCCACAAGACGCAAGGCGCCACCGTCGATCGTGCGTTTGTGATGGCGTCGAAGACGATGGACCGTCACCTGACCTATGTCGCCATGACGCGGCATCGCGACAGCGTCCAGCTCTATGCGAGCCAGGACGCGTTCACAGACGCGAGCGCCGGTCGGCTGGTGGCGTTCGGTACCGCACCCTATGCCCACGATCCCAAAAACCGCGACAGCACCTTCGTCACGATCAAGACGGACAAAGGCGAGACGCAGACGATCTGGGGCACGGATCTCAAACGCGCGATAGAGGTCGCAGCGCCAGAGGTTGGTGCAGCGATACGGCTTGAGCGCGTCGGCTCGGATCCGGTTCGGCTTCCCGATGGAAGCACCGTAACACGCAACCGCTGGAACGTGCTCACCGGGGAGGATCTGGCATTCCGGCAGCTCGAGGAGCGGCTCAGCCGCTCGGGCGTCAAGGAAACGACGCTCGACTACACCAGAGACTTCGCCCATCGCCGGGGGATTGCGGAAAAGGCTGGCATTCGCAGCGAGATCGCGGTGGATCTTGCCGACATCACGGGACAGGCGCGCAATGCATCCAGCGAGCGAACCGAGCACGCCACAGTGTCCGAACGCCCAGCACCCCTCGTGCCCGCCATCACGCGTTACGACCGCGGTATCGAGGACGTCGCGCGCGAGAAGGCCGCATCGGTAATCGAGCAGAAGTTCGGGACCATTGCGTCGCTCGTGCAGCAGGTGTTCCGGGATCCGGAGAGCGTCGTGCGCCAGCTGCGCACGGGCATCACCGAGAAGACGGGGAGGGGGAAAGAACTCGCGACGATCATGGCCAAACAGCCGGAGCGGTTCGGGGAGCTGCGTGGCAGGTCGGGGCTGCTTGGGGAAAATAAGGAGCGCAAACAGGCAACGGAGATCGCAAAGGCGGTGGCCGCCCATATCGGCCACGTCTCGAAAGCCTGGGAACGGCGCCTGGATGCGGAGCGGGCGTCGGAAACCTGGCAGCGCGAGAAACGCGATGGCGTCGAGGTGCCCGGGCTGACACCTCGCAGCTTCGAGCTTATTGTTCAGGTGGAAAAGGCAGCGATCGACAAACAGGGTCCGCTCATCGATCAGTTGCGGTCAGCGCCGGAGGGGAGGATCGCACTGGACGAGGCAAAGCGGGTGGCTGATGCGCTGACGCTTCGGTTCGGGCATTCCGATCCGCGGAACTTCGCCTCCGAGCTTGATAAGCGGCCTGAGATCGCAAAACAGGCCGAGACGATCAAAAGCGTTGCCCGTATTGTGGAGCGCACCCGCATGGCGGAGCTCACGCGGGATCATACGTTGAAGCAGCGGCTCAGCCGAACGAAGGGGCTCGGGTTGAGCCGGTAAGGTGATGAGCGGACACGAGCTCGTGTTCACGGATTGGCCGAAAAGATGGCGTAGACGCTCTTAGGTCCGTCAAACGGTCCGGACCGGAAACATGTCCTCGCCATAGTGATGCAGGCGAGTGTAATGACGGCGGCAGAGCCAGCGGACGTCGAGAGGGTCGTCGTACTGGTCGTGATGCGCGTCAACCGTGTCGATGCCGCAGACCTTGCAGGGTTGTCTGGCAAGATCGCCCGCTTTGACAGCTCGCTGCACGGCCAGGTGCGCACCATACTTTGCCGCCGATGCGCCGCTGCACGGTGGAGCCGGAGACGTGGAAATAGCGCCCCGCATAGGATACGTCCTCCTCCGTCGAGAGACGGCGTACGAGCCGCATGAACGCCTTCGTTCTCGCGTAGCGGTCTTCCTGGTCGCCCTCACTGTCGCCATAGGCGGCAAGATCGTCCTTGCCGGAGACGATGTTGATGCGGATGTGACCGCCGCTTAAAGCGTCGAGCGTGGCGGCCGACGCCGCGAAATGGGCCGGAGACCAGTAGCCGGCGCGCACCGCGATCAGCGGCTCGAAGGTTTTTGTTCGCGCAACGAGCGCGGTCGCCACCGTGAAGGTATCCGGACGACTCCAGCCGGTGCCGATCAGCGCGCCCGTCCAGCCACTCTCCTCCAGACCCGTCGCCTGTGCTGTCAGGGCCTCTAGACTGTCATGTCCCTCCACCGCCACATCCCCACGATGCCCAGCTTTGGTATCGTTCGGAATGTACCAGAGATAGTTGGCTCCACGCCCCATCATCCGCTCTTCAAGCCTCGGGACAGGCCTGATACGTTCGCTATTCGCTATTTACGACTGCCGACTGCCGACGACCTAGATCCGGCTCACGGCTCACGGCTCACCAACCACCTCGATCCCCACAGATCCCGGCCGCCCGCCATCCCG
This sequence comes from Ferranicluibacter rubi, assembly GCF_011603255.1. Taxonomy (GTDB): domain Bacteria; phylum Pseudomonadota; class Alphaproteobacteria; order Rhizobiales; family Rhizobiaceae; genus Ferranicluibacter; species Ferranicluibacter rubi. The sequence continues at coordinate 94,447 of NZ_JAANCM010000007.1, forward strand.
CGCCAAGCGGGCAACGGCCTGCTGCAGCGCCTCGCTGAGCGGCGCGGGGATGCCGTGGAGGCGGGCGAGACGGACGATTTCGCCGTTGAGGTAATCGACCTCGCTTGAGGAGCCGCGGGTAAAGCTCTGCCACGTCGATTGTTGTCCCTGCTCGATGCCGCTGTCTTCGGCCACGTGCCAGCCGGAGATATCGAATGTCCGCTCGGAGGGGACAGCCGGGTCGAGGCCTGCGGCGTGCAGCACGGTGCGCGCCTCGTCGGCCACGCGGGCGGCAATGGCGGCACGGGCGTCCGGGGTGGCGGCGAAGAGTTCGGTGGCGTTGGTCACGTTGTGGATCAGCTTTTCCGCCTTCCACCGCGTGATGTCCGCCCGCGCCTCGGTGAGATAGCCTGCCTTGGTCAGGTCCGCGACGATGTCCCGGGCGGTATCGTCGAGACCGTGAGGATAGCGGCCAAGTGTGACGATGCCGAGGTTCGGCGCACCGCCAACCACGACTTCGCCGGTCACAGTGTAGCGTGCGGGAATCTTGACGCTGGCGGCATAGACGCGGGAAAATCGCCGCAGCGCGATATCCTCAGCCGCAAGCCCGTTCTGCACCGTCACCAGCGGTAGATCAGCGGCGAGGCCGCCCCCTTCCACTGGCAGCCACGCCCAGAAGGCGGTTGCCGCCTCCACATCCTGCGTCTTCACGGTGAGAACCAGAATGTCGTCGGGCTTTAGCACCGGTGGCGTCGCGGTGTTCACGGCCTGAAGCCTGATCTGGCGCGTGCCGTGTGGACGGCGATAGGTCAGGCCGTGCCGGGCAATATGATCGATCTGCACGCCACGCCCGACGAGGACATAGGCGATGCCGTGGGTTTCGAACTCCGCGGCGAGGCTTGCGCCCACGGCGCCGGCGCCGATGATGATGTAGCGGGTCATGGCGGTCCGATCGCGTCAGGCGGTCTTCAGGGCGGGGAGGGGCGCGGCCGTTGTCGTGGCCGTCGGGCTTTCGGCGTCCGTCTTCGCCCAGCGGTCAAAGGCGCTTTTGCCGAGCAGCGAGAGGGAGGTATCCTCCTGCGGGGCATGGACGAGCACGGACTGGATGTCGCGGAAGTGCCGTTCGAGCCCGAGATCGGCGCCGAGGCCCGGATTGCCGATGCCGCGCACGGCGATCTGCACGGCATCGCGTAGCTGCCGGCCGGCCAGAAGGCGGGCGCGGATCAGCGCTTCGGTTTCGTCGCCCCGGTGTGCGAGCGTATCGAAGATCAGCTGTCGGGCACCGGAGACGAGCAGGTCGATCTCGCCCGAGAGCGTCACGAAACGCTCGGTGCGGGCGATGGGATGACCGAGATTGGCGGGCACGCGCTCGTGTGCAAAGCGGATGAAGGCCTCCTGCGCGGCTTCGGCCACGCCGAGATAGAGCGCGGTGAGCGCGAGCGTCATGCCGGCATGGGCGCGATTGTCCTGTTGGGCGACGGAGGGATCGACCAGATCAAGCACGTTTTCGGCCGGGATCTCCACATCGGTGTAGGCGACATCATGCGAGCCGCTGGCGCGCATGCCGAGGCTGTTCCAGTTCTCGATAACCTCGATGCCGGGCAAGCCGTTTTCCACGACGAAGGTGCCGACGCGCGAAGGCGTCTCGTCCGTATGGGCCCAGACGAGGAAGTGGGTGAGGCCATAAGCCCCAGTGACGAAGCGCTTGCGGCCGGAGATCGACCAGCCGGTGGCCGTGCGCCGGGCGACGGTTGCAGGCAGGCCGCCGCGCGCCGGCGAGCCAAGTTCGGGCTCGACGCGGGCCGCGTTGATCAGCAGCGGGCGGTCTTTTGCCTGATCGAGCAGCCGCCGATAGAGATCGTCCGGCCAGTGGCCCTTCGCCGCCTGCCCCAGATGATTGAAGAGCGTCATGGCGCTGATCAGCGCGACGGAGGGATCGCCTCGGCCGAGCGCTTGAAGAATGGTGGCAGCGTCCAATAGCGTGCCGCCGGGCCCGCCATAGCGAGTGGCCACGGTGTGTTCCAGAAGGCCGCTACGGTGCACGGCCTCGATGCCCGCCCAAGGGAACCGGCCGGATGTATCCGCCTCCGGCGCGGCGTTCGCGACCGCTCGGACGGTGGCCTCGGGAACGGTCGGGTTGGATACGGGGACCTTGGAAACTTGGACCTGGGAAACTTGGGCCGGGGAAACGTTGAGGGGACGATGCAGTGGGGTCGCGGACATGGGGTCGGGGCTTTCTGGCTTTCGCATAACATCCGGCATGGCGCACCTTTGCGGACGCGGAAAGGCGCGCTTGCGGCGTTTGCAAACCGGACGCGGGCGGTGTCCGGTTTGCGATCCTTGAGGTCAGGCGGCCGCTTTCTTGCCGCCGTCTTTGCCGGCCTGTTCGCTCGCCTCTTCCCGTGCGCGAATACCTTCGCGCACCAGCGGCAGGACGTAGCGGCCATAGTCCACGGCGTCGTTATAGTTGTCGTAACCGCGGATCGAGATGAGGTCGGCGCCGAGATCGATATAGTCGAGGATGGAATCCGCGATGGTCTGCGGCGAGCCGACCAGTGCCGTGGTGGCGCCGCTCGCATTGGTGGCCGTGACCGTGGGGTACCAGAGCGCCCGGTCGTGCACATGGCCGCGCGCGGCAATATCCAGAAGCCGCTGCGAGCCGACATTGGCGGGCGGTGCCGACGAGACGGGCTTGCGGGAAAGGCCCTTTTCGCGGTTCGCGTTCAGCTGGTCGAGCACCTTGTGGGCCTTGACCCAGGCCAGTTCGTCCGTCTCGGCGATGATCGGGCGGAAGGTGACCCAGATGCGGGGGCGGTCGGTGCGGCCGGCCTTGGCGGCTTCCTCGTAGACCCGGTCTATCTGCTGCTTCGTCTCGGCCAGCGGTTCGCCCCAGAGGCCGAAGATGTCGCAGAGCGCGCCGCCGATGCGGTAGGCGGCATCCGACGAGCCACCGAGCGAGATCGGGATATGCCCCTTGGTCGGGCGCACATTGCTGATGAACTGCTTGAACTGGTAGTATTTTCCGTCGAAATCGAAGGGCTCGGTCGCGCTCCAGACAAGCCGCAGGATGCGGATATATTCCTCCTGCCGCTCATAGCGCTCTTCCTTGTTGAGAAAGTCGCCCTCACGTGCTTGCTCGTCGTCGCTGCCGCCGGCAATGAAGTGGACGACGACGCGTCCGCCGCTCAGCTGGTCGAGGGTGGCCAGCGCCTTCGCTGCGACCGTGGGGTAGACGGTGTTCGGCCGCAAAGCGACAATGATGTTGATGTTCTTGGTATGCGCCAGGATCGTCGCGCCGATGGTGAAGGGATCGAAGGACGACGACGCATAGGGGATCAGCGTGTAGTTGAAGCCGTAATCGTCCAGCGTGCGCGCATAGCGTTGCAGATAGGCCGGATCGATCGGTGCCTGCGGCTGGGGATGAAGGTCGTTGGATTCGTTCGGAAAGGTAACGCTGATGAATTCTGCTGGCACGAGGCGTGTCTCCCATACGGTAGGTAGCCGGCTCATACGAGGCCGGTCGATGCTGTCAGCCTAAGGCGCGATATCGGGACGAGGAAGACAGGTCGTTCTATTTCTAGTGATTCTATAGAAAATATTCCTAAACTCGGTCCGGTTGCCGCGAGTCCAACGTCCGGACATTACCACGAGGCCGACCAACCGAGACTGGGCGCAACCGTTTCCGCAAAATCGCCGAGGACGCGCAGGTTTTCCGCAAGGCCGAAGCCGGGCGGCAGGAAGAGGATGATCTCGTCGGCGGCGCTGAGGCCGGGATCGCTCGCGATCGCCTCGACAACCCGGTCGGGCGTGCCGTGGAACACCGGCGAGATCTGCGAGCCCGGCGGCTGTACGGCTGCGGGTGCCAGCGCGCCCTTGGGCCGCGACGCAGCAATGCCGAGCGTCCGGCGTTCGCGATCGTAGGCAGCATAGGTTTCCAGAAGGTGGGGAGACGTCGCTGGGAGAATGGAGGCTGCGACCGTGACCAGCGGCGGCTTCGTGCCCCAGAGCTCGTGCCAGCGGGCGCGAAAGGCGGCGATGCCGCGCGCCTGATAGGCGCCAAAGGCCTCGCCCTCGTCATGATCGTGCTGAACGGTACCGCAGACGAGGCCGATGCCGAGTTCGGCCGCCTGCACGGCGGAGGCAAGGCTGGCCGAGCCCTGGCGGATGCGGGCGGCAAGTGTCGGGCTGTGCGGAGTCACGCGCAGCTGCGTCCCCGCCGGCGCGCCTTCGCCGGGGTCGGTCACGGTGTGCAGCACCTCGCCGCGCACGGCGGCCAGAAACCGCGCCTGCCGGCGCTTGGCTTCCGTCCGCGCATCCGTGCCGACCGTGTCGAATACGGCATCGAAGGCGGCATTCGCGCCGGTGGCGATCGCCAGTTCCAGCCGGCCGTCGATCAGGAGATCGGTGGTGCCGGCAGCTTCAGCCAGAAGGATCGGGTCCTGATAGCGCATGGGAATGACGGCGGAGCCGAAGGTGATGCGCCGTGCGTGCTGGCCGGCGGCGGCAAAGAAGGGCAGCGGCGACGATAGATAGTGATCGAAGTGCCGCTGGTATGCCCAGCCCGACTGGTAGCCCAGCCGCTCCGCCGCCGTGTAGAGCGCGATGCCGTCGCGCAGGCCCTGTGCGGGCCCGGCCGCGTCGTTGAAGGCGACGCGGGTGTTGAAGCCGATCCGCGTCTTCGCCCGGAACGCGGTGTTGGCAGTGGGTGCGAAGGATGTGGCAGCAGCGGCGGTCATGCGATCTGCTCTTGCCCGAACACCGGCTGGACTGCCGGCCGTACGGTGCGCGCCCGCACGGGCGAGGCTGCTCCCGAGGGGATCGATTGCAGCAGCGCCACCGTATAGGGTTCGCGCGGGTTCTCGAAGATGTCGGAGACCGTACCATGCTCGACAATGCGGCCATGGCGCATGACCGACACCGTGTGGGCGAGCTGGCGCACGAGCGCGAGATCGTGGGAGACGAACACATAGGTGAGGCCGAGCTTCGCCTGCAGCTCAAGCAGCACCGCGACGATATCGGCCTGCACGGTGACATCGAGTGCGGAGGTCGGCTCGTCCAGCACGATCACGTCGGGCCGCAGCACCAGCGACCGGGCAATCGCCACCCGCTGGCGCTGCCCGCCGGAGAGCGCCTGCGGCTTGCGCGTGACCAGATGCGCACCGAGCCCGACATCGACAAGGGCCGCGCGCACCCATTCGGCCCGCTCGGCCGGTGTCCCGATCTTAAACCGGTCGAGCGGTTCGCGCACCAGGCGCTCGACGGTCCATGTTGGATCGAGCGAGGTGAAGGGGTTCTGGTAGACGAGCTGCAAATGCCGCCAGGCGCTTTGCATCGAGCGGTGCGTGCGCCCGGTGATCGTCTCGCCCGCGACCGTGATCTCGCCGCACTCGGGCTGTTCCAGCCCAAGCAGCAGCCGGATCGTCGTCGTCTTGCCGGAACCGGACTCGCCGACCAGCGCATGCGTCGTACCGGAGGGTACGGAAAAGGAGACGTCGTTGACAGCTGTCAACACGTTGCCATCGACCTCGAAGGTCTTGGTGAGATTCTGGACCAAGATCTTCGGCGCCTGCCCGTCATCGCCAAGACGGCGGAAGCCGGGATCGCGGAGCGTCGCATAGCGGTGGGGATTGAGCGCCGGCACATCGGCATGCAGCTTCTTCGCGTAAGGCGAGGAGGGAGCCGCAAAGACCGTGGCCGTGCTGCCCGCCTCCTGCACCGAACCGTCCTTGAGGACGACGATGCTGTCGGCCCGCTCGGCCGCGATCGCAAGATCGTGGGTGATGAGCAGCAGGCTGATGTCGAGATCGTGCTGAAGGCGGGAGAGGAGATCGAGGATGCGCTTCTGAATGGTGACGTCGAGGGCCGAGGTCGGCTCGTCCGCCACCAGCAACAGCGGCCTTGGCAGAACGGCCAAGCCGATCAGCACGCGCTGGAGCATGCCGCCCGAGAGCTGGTGCGGATAGGAGTCATAAACGCGCTGTGGATTGTCGAGCCCGACCTGCGCGAAGGTTTCAAGGATGCGTTCCCTTGCTATACGCGGATCGCGCTCGTCGGCGAGCGCTGCGGCCTCCAGCGCCTGCGAGCCGATGGTGCGGACGGGGTTGAGCGCATTGCCCGGGTCCTGTGGCACGAAGCCGATGGCCCGCCCGCGCAAAGGCCGGAAGCGTCGCTCCGACAGTCCCAGAATATCCTCGCCGTCGAACGAGACGCGGCCCTTGACCCGGGTAGCCCCGGGAAGCAGGCGCAGCACGGTGCGGGCGATGGTGGACTTGCCGGAGCCGGACTCGCCGATGAGCGCCAGGCTCTTGCCGCGACCGAGCGAGAAGCCGACATCGGTCACGACGCGGTTCGCACCATAGGAGACGTTGAGGTCTTCGACGTGAAGGAGCGGCGTGGGTCTGTCCACCTGAACGTTGTGGGGGAAGGCGGTGGTCAGTCTGTCGTGCGGAGCCATCGGCTGATCCTGTTTACTGAGAGGACTGTGGCAATCGTGACGAGGGCGGGGGCGTAAACCAACCAGGGCCATTTGGGGTAATCCTTGCCGATCGAGATCAGCAGGCCCCAGTCGGAGGCGGGCGGCGGATCGCCGTAGCTGAGGAAGGCGAGGCTGGCGATGACGAGGATCGAGTCCCCGAAATGCAGCACGCCCAGTGGTAGCACGGAGCGCGAGGCATTGGGCAGCACGTGGCGAAGGAGGATGTGCCAGCGCGAGCCGCCCGACAGGAACGACGCCTCAACGAAGGTCGCCTCCCGCGTCTTGATCACCTCCGACCGCATGACGCGGGCAAAGACCGCGACGGCGGAGACGCCCGTTGCAATCGCCGCATTGATGGTGTCGAAGCCGATGGCTGTGACGACGATGACCGCGAGCAGGAACTTCGGGATCGCCAGAAGCACATCGACGAAGCGGGCAAGTACCGTGTCGACCCAGCCGCCGAGAAAGCCCGCGACGAGCCCGATGAGGCCACCGGCGAGAACGCCGATGACGACGGCGATGAGTGCGCTGGTGACCGAGGAAGCACTGCCGAAGACCACGCGGGCAAAGAGGTCGCGGCCGAGATGATCGGTGCCGAACCAGTGCGCAAGGCTTGGCCCCAAGAGCTTGTCGGCCGGCACACCGGCGATCGGGTCATGGCCGGTGAAGAGGCCGGGCACGAGCGACCAGGCAATGACAAGTGCGACGAAAACGAGCGACAGGACGACGGGAAGCGGCGGAAGCGCCGCTCGCCGGCGTGTCGGGGCGAGGTGTGCGGCGGTGGCTGTGGAGAGGAGGGTCATGGTGCCGATGCTCCCGCGGGTTTGGACGCGGGTGAGCGCGGGGTTCTTGCCCCCAGCAGCTTCACGCGCGGATCGAGCAGGGGATAGACGAGATCGGCGATGAGGTTGGCGAGCACGAAGACAACGGCGGCCAGCGACACCACGGCCTGCAGCACCGGCAGGTCCTGCGTGCTGACCGAGCGCTGCACGTGGCTGCCGATGCCGGTACGGCCGAAAACCGTCTCGGTGATCAGCGACCCGCCGAGCAGCTCGCCGATGGTGAGTGCGATAACGGTGACGACGGGCAACGAAGAGGGTTTCAGCAGGTGGCGGGTAAAGAGGCGGAACGGACGAAGTCCGCGCCCGCGCGCCACCGCGATGTAATCCTGGTCCGCTTCATGATCGAGGCTGGCGATCAGCACCTCGGCGATCTGGGCCGAGATGGGAATGGCGAGCGTGACCGCGGCAAAAAAGGTCGCCCAGGCGCTATCCGGATTGATGACCCGGAAGAGCCCGAGCTGGAAGCCGAAGAGATGGATGAGCACCAGCCCGATGACGAAGTTGGGCACCGAGAGGAACAGCGAGGGAAAGGCCCGCAGGAGGCCCTGCCCGTAGCGCTTCGGCAGAACCTGCGTGCCGTAGGCGACCACCACCGCCAGCACCAGCGCGAGGAACAGCGCCGATGTGGCCAGGATGAGCGTCGAGGGCAGCACCTCGGCGATCATCGTCGTCACCGGCCGGTGAGAGCGCATGGAAAGCCCGAGATCACCGGTGAGGAAGCCAGACAGCGACGACCAGAGCTGTTCCAGAACCGGTCTGTCAAGGCCCTGTGCCGCCACGATCTGCGCGATCTCCTCCTCGGAAAATCCGTTCTGGGGATTGCGCAGCACGCTGGTGATCGGGTCGCCGGGCAGGATGCTCACGACCACGAAGGTGAAGACGTAAGCGAGCAGGATGACGATGGCGGCCTGGGCCAACCGCTTGCCCGCATAGGTGAGATAGGCGCTGTTCATGGCGCGACCCCTGCGACGGCTGCTGTCACTGCCCAACCTCGCTCTTGGTCGCGGTGTAGTAGCTGGCATAGGCGACGCCGTTGTAGACCTCGCCCTTCAGTGCCGGCGACTGGACGTAGATGCGCTGGACGATTTCCGTACGGGGAATGAAGTAGCCCTGTTCGAGCACGTATTTTTGCAGCGCGTCGAGCAGTGGCGCGCGGGCATCCAGAGTGTCGGCGCTGGCGATTTTGTCCCGCAGGTCGTTGATGACCGTATCCCGCTCGTCGAGCGCGAACCAGTTTTCGCCGTTATTCGCATTGGTGAGGATGCCGGCGACGGTTCCGGCATCGATGAAGCTGCGCGTGACCTCATAGGCCGGAACGGCCACACCGCCGAATTTCACCTTCTCGCCGAAGGTCACCACGTCATAGGCGCGGATCACGACCTTCCAGCCGATCTTGCCGAGTTGCTGGGAGATGAGCTCGTCGATCGACTTGGAAGCTGCGAGATAGGGGTTCGAATGAAGCGTCAGCAACAGCGGCTTGCCGTCCTTGGTCCGCACGCCATCTGCGCCCTTGACCCAGCCGGCCTCATCGAGAAGCTTCTCGGCCTTTTCCGGATTGTAGACGAGCAGATCGCTGTGGTCAGTCGCGCCGGGCACGTTGCTCTGGATGAACGAGGTCGCGAGCTTCCAGTCGGGCGTATAGACCGTGTCGATGATCTCCTGCCGGTTGATGCCCGCCTGCAGCGCCTGACGCACCTTCACATCGTCGTAAGGCGCGAGCTTGGTGTTGATGGCGAGGCCGTTGACGAAGCCGAGATAGCGCGGCGTGGCGACCGTGAAACCCTCGTCCTTCAGCGACGATAGCTCCTGGGGCGAGGCGTTGTAGGCGACGTCGGCCTGGCCGGACTGGACGGAGGCGATGCGCAGGGACGGCTCGGAAACGAGCTTGTAGGTGATCGTGTCGAGGAAGGCCGGACCGGTGTGGCCGACGGCGGCCGGACCCCAGTTGTAGTCCTTGCGCTTGGTGAGCGTGACGTGATCGCCCTCCTTCCAGGACTCCACGATGTAGGGTCCGCTGCCCGAGCTCTTGCTGAGATCCGCCTGCTCGGTCGCCGGCTGCGCGATGGTCTTCGGCGAAATGAGGATGGATCCGTGATAGCCGAGCGTCGGGATTAAGCCAAGCGTGGGCTTCTTAAAGAAGACCTTGACCGTCGCGGCATCCACGGCCTCGGCCCGTTCATAGGTTTTCGGGAACAGGAAGATGGGGTTGATGCCCTCCTTCTTGCGGCCGGCCGACCAGATGTCGAGATTGGCGATCACCGCGGTCGCATCGACCGGGGTGCCATCCGAGAACGTCACACCCTGCTTGAGATGCAGCGTGAATTCCGTCGCCGTGGCGTTCTGCTCCCAGCGCTCGGCAATCCAGGGGCTCGCCTGGCCCTGCGCATCGACATAGACGAGCTTGTCGGCCACATGGCCCCAGATATGGCCTTGGAAGCTTGAGATCGCGCTGTTGTTGGGGATCCAGGTATCGCCGAGCGAGTCGATGAGGAAGGTGATATCGCCACCCTCTTTCTTGGCGTCATCGGCGAGCGTCGCGGCGGGGCCAGCCAGCGTCGCAAGAAGTGCCAGCGCCGTGAAGGCCGAAGTGGCACGCAGCAGGCGGCGGCGGGTGGGGGAAAGCAGGGAGGCGCGGTCGGTCATACGGGGTTCCTGAAAAGGTTCGGGTTCTCTTAGGCCCGCCGGCCGGTTTCGGCTCTCGCGGGATGTCGATCGTTTGGCTGGCTAATGATCTGATGCCGGACAACAGGTACGACCAGTGGCAAGGCAACGAGCGGCACCCTGCGCTGAAAAGCGCGTTGCGGATCTTGGAACTGAGGGGGCTGTCGTCTCTCGGGTCACGGTGTCAGGCTCTCGTTTCTTGAGACCTAGACTAGGGGTCTGCGCGCGCGATGAGAAAGACCAGTTGTTCTTATTCGATCGAATTTATAGATTATTTTGGTCGATTTTCGCCTTAGCCGGGATCAGCGTTTCAGGCGGGGATCAAGATGATCAAGGACCGGCGGCTGCGGCACGAGCTTTGGGATGGTTGCGACGGACCAGAAGCAGAGCGCAGGCGACTTCGCTGCGCGTATTCTGTCGCCAAACGTCATATCGACGCCGAGGTGCGTAGGACGCTATCGAAGTCGCTTTCACGATTACGATCGCTCTGTCGAGCGTATCCTCGTCCGGTCTAATTGGACAACGACCGGCATAACGTGGCTCTCCAGAACTTCACCTTCAGATAGGGCATGTCCAGCATATGCACCCTTACGCTCCGCTTTTGTTCGTTCGTATGTCAACGGTGCGGGATGAGCGGGAAGAATTCAAGGACCTGAACAGAGGCATTTGATCCCTGACACTTGCCCTTCGAATGGGATCCCGGATTGTTGGCAGTCTCATCGTCACGCTCTTTCGCACCTCGAGCGGAATGTGCAACTACTCTGCTGTAAGCGACCTCCGTTACGCTGCCCGTATCGTGTCGAGAGGTTGGTGCCGCTACGGCCACGCCGGCTTTCTATGGTCCTCGACAGCATGCTCTTCAGCGATCGAAAGCAGCCGCTTTAATGTCTCAACCCATCTTGGCTCGATTGCGCAATATCGCCACTGCTTGTCTTTTCTCTGCGAAATTATTCCCAACCCCTTGAAAATCTTGAGATGCTGTGACGTCGCTGATTGAGAAAGACCAACGCGGTCCGACAAGTCGCCAACCTGAGTCTCACCCGTAAGCATGATTTGAGTCATTCGAACCCTCGCTGAATTCGCTAGTGCAGTAATAATTGCAGCGGCCTGTTTTGCTTGGCTCTCCGTCATACAAATCCTCCTCCTCTGTATCGTCGCGCAATGAGCGAATCTTATGGGTAAGCCTGCCATTAGAAGATTGCGCGCGCTCGTACGAAGTCTAGGTCAGCTCGTTCAGCGGGTCAGAGCCAGCATTCAGCATCACGGGTGCACTCTAAGCTAACGGCATCGAAGATGTTTCCTAAGACGGTACCGCAACCGAGGGCAATCGGCGAGAGCGTCGAATGCTGGAGCATCCCGAACAAGATTCGAATTGTCCGGTAGACGCCGCGAGCCAGCGTTGATGGCTTACAAACTCTGATTTTGGTCGCGAGTCGGGTCTGCAGTTTCATTCGTTCGCATTGTACGTTTCCACAACCGAGGCGAGTCGCATTCTTTTTAGCGCGGCTCGCATCCGCTTGACTTTGTGCAATCTTAAAGTGTTATGCTGCTTACACTCACAGGAGGGGAAGATGGGCGTTACGATACGGGTCGGGGGAGACTACAGTCTCGACATGACGGACTACGATCTTGATTTGTCGTCTTTGGGCAATGTCTACATTTCGTCATACAACAAGACGACGATTAGTGGTTATGTGGGCAGCTTGAAGGTCGTGATCAACGGCAAGGGTTTCTCTTACAGCGACGATGGGCTGGTGGGCGGAACTGTCACAGGGTTCACTGAAAAATACGGAAGTTCGCTGTACGCTTCGGTGTCCGGCCTCAATCTGTCCGTGAAGACCATCATCAAGCTCGCAGAGAGTGGCAGCGAAAATGCGATAAAGTCAGCCGTTAAAACCGCCCTAGCCGGCGCTGACGATATTTACGGCAGCAATTCCTCGGACGTGCTTTTCGGATATAGCGGAAACGACACTATCTCAGGCAACCGCGGCAATGATCGGCTTGTTGGCGGAGCCGGGAACGACAAACTCATCGGCGGGATTGGTGCCGACGCTCTTCTTGGCGAAGGCGGCAAGGATACCTTCGTCTACAAGACGGTGAGCGAGTCCAGTGCGCAACTTGGCATCGACACGATCTTCGATTTCTCCGGCGCAGGTGGGGATCGCATCGACCTATCGGGTATCGATGCCAACACCAAGACCGCCAAGAACGACGGGTTTTACTTTGTCGGCTCGAAGGCGTTCTCGGGCACTGCTGGCGAACTTCGCGTGGAAAAGCAGGCTTCCGACACGTATGTTTACGGGGACACGAACGGGGATAAAGTGGCCGATTTCCAGCTTCATTTCGATGATCCGATCGTTATGAGCAAAGGCTTCTTCATTCTCTAGTCCAGCCACATCAACATCGCTCGGTTCGAGAGTGAAGAGTTCGCGTGGTTGCCTGCTCGTATACAAAAGCGCCGTCATGACCATGGAGGTGAGGGCGGCATCTTGGAAGAACTCGGCGGCGTGCTCATCGTATACCGGACGGGTGCCCGATCTCGTAAGTGTCGGGCGCCGATTTACGCCTTTGTTTCCACACCGCACCCATCGCTTGACCTCAGCCCACTCGTTTTTTACCGCAGGATTCCACACTGCAATAAACGGTGTGAAGAGTTGCAGGTAACGTGTCGGGTCGGTCGTGCCAGGTTACAGCCTCAGGTACAGCACGTTCAAGTCGTTCCGGTCGATGTATCACAGCCGCCTATTGTCTGTCATTTGACAGGAGAAGTGAGAGAACGCGTGGAACCTCTCCCAACGTGGTGGGCTTCGACGGCCGTGTTTGACGTCGCGACGGCATTCTTGCCGAAAACGCTTTCATCGAGCTGCTTGTGCCCACGGAGAATGCGAATGGTCTCGACCGTCGGTCTTTGTCGACACCAAGACGGTGTTGTCGCAAACGATCCCGCGGAGCTGAAGGTCTGAGCTGTCTCCTTCATTTGCAAGTTCGAAGGCCACCACGACCCCCTGAAAGAGGACGCGATTGCGTGCGGCACGGATGCCGAAAAAGTTCATGTTTCTGTTGAGAGTGGTGACATACGTCCGGGCTGGTGGACCGCGACTGAACATCAGATGACAGGAAGTGATTTATTAGCACGGTGCGGCAGCAATCGCTCTCACTGTCGACTTCCGACAAAAGAAAGAGCCGCCGCTCTCTGCAGAGCGGCGGCCATTGAACTGCTATCGAATGACCAGACGGAAGACTTCCGGTGCGTAGTAGTAACCGTCGGAGTGGCGACGGTAGCCACGACGGGCCTCGCGGTAGCCGCGGTGACCGCGCCAGTAGCCCCGACGCTCTTCGCGACGTTCCATGCGGCGCTCATGCCTGCGATCCTGGCGCTTCATCCAACGGGGGCGATCGTCGCGATGACGATACTGAACCTGCTGTGCGTCCACGGTCAGCTGAACGGGCGCCGGCACGATCGGTGCGGCAGATGCGGCTGAGAAGCTTGTAAGGCCCAGCACGACCGCAACAGCGGCAGCGCCGAAAACATGAGTGAACTTGGTCATTGGGTCATCCTTGCTAAGTAAGTCTTACTATTAGGCGGCAAGGGATGAACCTAGGGTGAATAGTCTGTTCATCCAGAGGGGGCATCGTGTCATCGTTATTTTCCGCTGCTTTTGGCCCGTGGCTCCAACGATGACCCTGATGGAAGGTGTGCAAACCTAATCGGCTCGAAGATCCGTACCGGCGGCGGGGTGCCGGCGAAGCGCTCGATCTCGACGCGGGTGAGCTGTCCCGTGCAGCCCTGTGCGAGTTGAGAAGTGCCGATGTCGCGGGTGAGGATGTTGGGGTTGCCGTGGATGCACGTGGCCTCTTCGGCCGTCGGATCGTGCGGCTCGAACCAGGCGCCGGTGGCAAGCTGCATCACGCCGGCGCGCAAGGCATCGCTGAGCACGGCGGCGGCAAGGCAGCTGCCGCGCGCGTTGAAGAGACGCACCACGTCGCCATCCTGAATGCCACGCGCGGCGGCGTCTGCCGGGTGGATGCGCAGGGCCTCGCGGCCGTCGATCTTGGTCGCCCGGCTGACGGCGCCGTAATCGAGTTGGCTGTGCAGGCGCTGATGCGGCTGGTTGCAAACGAGGTGCAGCGGGGCGGGGTCCGCGCCTGCTCCTGCTCTTGCGGCTTCTGCATGCGGCGGATACCAGCGCGGGTGGCCTTGGCAATCCTCGTAGCCGAAGCTCTCGATCGTTTGCGAGAAGATCTCGATCTTGCCCGAGGGGGTCGCGAGCGGGGAGGCGTGCGGATCGTCCCGGAAGGCGCGGGCGGGACCACCGGTGTCGGGCTTGACCGGCAAAGTGAGCTCGCCGCGTGCCCAGAAGGTCTCGAAATCCGGGGCCTCATGGCCGCCAGCGTCGAGCGCCTTTCGCGTCGTGTCGTAGAGGACGGCCAGCCAGTCGCGGGCGCTGCGGTTTTCGGTGAAGGCCTCTGCGGTACCGAGCAGGCGGGCAAGGCCCGAGAAGATGGCGTAGTCGTCGCGCGCCTCGCCCACGGGTGCGATCAGCTGTTTCATGGCGATCATCAGGGGATCGCCCGAGGCAGCGCCGATATCGTCGCGCTCCAGCGTCGTGGTTGCCGGCAGCACGATATCGGCGTGGCGGGCCGACGACGTCCAGGCCGTTTCGTGCACAATGATGGTCTCCGGACGCCGGAACGCGGCGCGGAGACGGTTGAGATCCTGATGATGGTGGAAGGGATTGCCGCCGGCCCAGTAGACGAGCTTGATATCCGGATAGCGCCGCGCCTGCCCGTTATAGGCATAGGGTGCGCTCGGCTGGAGCAGCATGTCGGCGATGCGTGCGACGGGGATGAAGTCGGCGACCGGGTTGCGGAACTGATCGAGCGTCGGCAGGGGAACAGTGAGATCGTGCTTGCCGGTATTGCCGAGCGCGCCGAGCGAATAGGAATAGCCGCCGCCGTCGAGCCCCATCTGACCGAGCATGGCGGCAAGCACAATGCCCATCCAGACCGGCTGTTCGCCATGGTCTGCCCGCTGCAGCGAGTGGCTGACGGTGACGAGCGTTCTTGACCGCGCCATGTCGCGGGCGAGCGTGCGGATCGTGTCCGCATCGATACCGCAGAGGGCGGAGGCCCATTCGGGGGTCTTTTCCACACCGTCGGATGCGCCGGTGAGATAGGCCTCGAAAGCGAGGTAGCCGACCGTGTAGCGATCGAGGAAGGCGCGGTCGTGCAGAAGCTCGGTGGCAAGGACATGCGCAATGCCCAGCATCAGCGCGACGTCCGTTCCCGGTACGATCGACAGCCATTCGCCGTTCGCTTCCGGCGGGAAATCGTCTCTCAGCGGGCTGACGAGGATGAAGCGGCAGCCGCGCGCGCTGGCACTGCCGATCCTGTCGCGCACGATATGCGCGCTGTTGCCGCCGCCATGCACATCCGCATTCTTGATGGCCATGCCGCCGAAGGCGACGACCATTTGGGAGCTGCGCGCGATGGCATCCCAGGTGACGCTCTTTCGCTCCACGTGATCATAGGGGCCAAGGACATGCGGCATGATGACCATGGCAGCGCCAGAGCTGTAGGTGTTGACGGATTTCACATAGCCGCCGAGCAGGTTCAGGAACCGGTGGACCTGGCTCTGCGCATGGTGGAAGCGCCCGGCGCTCGCCCAGCCATAGGACCCGCCGAACACGGCCTGCGGGCCGTGCGTGTCGTAGACCCTGCGAAGCTCAGCTGCGACCAGCGCCAGCGCCTCGTCCCATTCGACCTCGACGAATTCGTCTGCGCCACGCGCGGCGGCTGCACCGGGTCCGTGCTCCAGCCAGCCGCGCCGCACAGCCGGACGGCGGATACGCATGGGGCTATCGGCGCTGGCGGGCAGGTTGCCGAGGAGTGGCGAGGGGTGGGGATCGCCGGAATGTGGGCGGATTTCGAGTGCGCCGTCCTGAACGCGGCCGGAAAAGGCGCCCCAGTGCGAGCTGTGAGTCTTGAAGGGCGTCATAGGCGCTGGTCCTCTCAATGGTCGGACGGGAAGGCGTCGTCGGGCAGGATCTTGCCGGGGTTCATGATGCCCTTGGGGTCGATGGCGGCCTTGATGATGCCCATGAGATCGACGGCGCTGCCATGTTCACGCCTGAGATAGTCGATCTTGCCGGTGCCGACGCCATGCTCGCCGGTGGAGGTGCCGCCGACGGAGATGGCGTGGTGGACCATCGCCTTGTTGATGGCAGCGACCTCGTCGAGTTCGGCTTTGTTTTGCGGATCGACGGCGAAGACGACATGGTAATTGCCATCGCCGACATGGCCGAGAATGGCGGCAGGGACGCTGCAGCTCTTCAGAAGCTCGCGTGTCATCAGGATGCAGCCGGCAAGCTCCGATACGGGCACGCAAACATCCGACGACCAGCCCTTGGCGTTCGGGCGCTGGGAGACGACGGCATAGAACGCGTTGTGCCGCCCCTTCCACAGGCGGTTGCGCTCTTCCGGCGTGCTGGCGAAGGCGAAATCGCGGCCGCCATTCTCCTCGACGATGGCGGCGACCATCTCCACCTGCTCGGCGACGGCGGCCGGCGAGCCGTGGAATTCGAAGGCGAGCGTGTCCTCGACGTCGAGCGAGAGGCTGGAATAGCGGTTGACGGCGTCGATCAGCCCGCGATCCATCAACTCCATGCGGGCAACGGGAATGCCGAGCTGCACCACGGAGATGGCGGCTGCCACCGCTTGCTCGACGCTTGGAAAAGAGCAGAGCGCGGCCGAGATGGTTTCCGGCACGCCATAAAGCCGGAGCGTTACCTCGGTGATGATGCCGAGCGTGCCTTCGGACCCGACGAAAAGCCGGGTGAGATCGTAGCCGGCCGACGATTTTCGCGCCCGGCCGCCGGTGCGGATGATCTCGCCGCTCGGCAGCACCACGGTCAGCGACAGCACGTTCTCGCGCATGGTGCCGTAACGCACGGCATTGGTGCCGGAGGCCCGGGTGGCCGCCATTCCGCCGAGCGAGGCATTGGCGCCGGGGTCGATGGGGAAGAAGAGACCGGTGTCGCGCAGATGCGTGTTCAGCTGCTCGCGCGTCACGCCCGCCTCGACCGTGCAGTCCAGATCTTGCGCGGTGATCCGCAGGATCTTCGTCATGCGCGAGAGGTCGATGCTCACGCCACCATGAAGCGCGGTTAGATGCCCTTCGAGCGACGTGCCCGTGCCGTAGGGAATGACCGGCACGCCCGCCTCGGCGCAGAGACGGACGATGTCGGACACCTCCTGCGTCGTTTCCGCAAAGACCACGGCATCGGGAATGGCCGGCGTGTGGTGGGACTCGCCACGGCCATGCTGCTCGCGCAACGCCTGCGATGCCGAAAACCGGTCCTCGAACCGCGATCTCAGCCGTTCGAGCAGCGCGGCGAGAGGCGCCCCCTGTTCGAGGGTCTGCGAGGAAAAAGCGGGGGATGAGGACATAAGATACTCCGGGGATTCGGGTGATCGCAGGTCGTCTGCGATCAGGCGATCGGCGCTTCGCCGTTCAGGTGGCGCTCGAGAAAGGGAAGGCTGTCCTGTCCCCAATAGAGTTCGTTCTCGAAGCGATAGGTCGGCAGGCCGAAGACGCCGGCGGCCGAGGCGACGTCCCTGTTCGACGCCCAGATGGCGCGGATCTCGTCCGATTGCGCAAGCTTTTCGAGCGCCGCGCCGTCCAGTCCGGCAGCGTCGGCAATGGCGATACGCACTTCCGGTTTACCGATATCCGAACCATGGCTCCAGAAGGCTTCCTGCAGGGAGGCGGTCAGCGCCAGCCAGTCCTTGCCCGTTTCGATGGCGGCAATCACCAGCAGGCCGGCTGGGGTCGGGTCGGAGAGGGCGGCCCGATTTTCGAAGGTCAGGGTCTTGCCGCGATGAGCCGCCCAGCGCTTCAGGTCCTTCGTCCAGTAGGTCCGGCGTGGCTCTGGCCGGTTGCGCGAATAGATGCCGCCATTGTCCTCGATGAGAGGGATGAGATAGGGGCGGATGGTGACGCCTTGGCGCTCGGCAAGCTCGCGAAAGGGCGCAAGGCCGATGAAGGCGAAGGGAGAGCCGATGCCGAAGAAGTAATCGATGGTCTTGGTCATGCACTTTTTCTTTCGTGGAGAATTCGGGTCTGGAGTCCGGGAGATATCGCGGCGTCGAAGACGGAGAGAGCGCAGTCGCGTGCGACAAGCACGGCCTGCGGATCGCGCCCGACGGCTACGGTGGACAGGGCGCCCTCGTAGAGCAGGGCAAGGTGTGCGGCCGGCTGATCCGGCGCGGCTGTGACCTGGGCGAGGACCCTGCGGAAGATGTCGCCGACGGCGGCCTTATGGGTGCGGGCGATCGTCGTGACCCGTTCGGATTCGCCGTGTTCCGCAACGGCTAGAGCGAAGGCGCAGCCCCGGAACTCCGGGCTGTCGGCCTTTTCATGCAGCCGCAGGAAGATCGCCTCGACCTGATCGCGCGGGACGCTAACCGTGGCGAGCACATCGTGCAGCGAGCGCAGCACGCGTTCGTGCCGATCCTGCAGATAGGCGGCAACCAGATGATCCTTCGACGGGAAATGCCGGTAGAGCGTCGCCTTGGCGACATTGGCCTCCTCGATGATACGGTCGATGCCAACGGCCCGAATGCCTTCCCGGTAGAAGAGCGTACTGGCGGAGGTGAGGATCTGATGGGCGATGGATGTTTTCATGGTGACGCCTTGTGAGGTTTCGGCCCTGACGCGCGGGTACGTTTAGCGGTGAAATACAGGAGAAAGACAAGTCTTTCTTGACAGTGACAGGATTTTTCCCGGTGATCGAGACGTTAGAGCGCTTCCCGGGAATGCCCCAACATCATGTCCGCCCCTTCCATGGCACCAGTGCGGCCTCCAGCAGACGGATGGCGGCGGCCGAGGAGAAAGCGCAGGCGGCGATGATGAAGATGCCGACGAAGACGACGTCGGTGGCGAGGAACTGGGCGGCCGACATGATCATGAAGCCGATGCCGCGCGTGGAGGCAATCAACTCCGCGGCCACCAGCGTTCCCCAGCCGATGCCAAGCGCGATGCGGACGCCGGTGAGGATTTCCGGTAGGGCCGATGGAAAGACGATATCGGTGAAGAGCTGGAAGCGGCTGGCGCCGAGCGACCGCGCCGCATTGATGCGCTCGATGGGCAGCGCCCGCACGCCGGCCTGCGCCGAGAGGCAGATGGGTGCGAACATGGCGAGCGTCAGCAGCGTGATCTTGGATGTTTCGCCGATGCCAAGCCAGATGATCATTAGCGGCAGGTAGGACAGCGGCGGCAGGGGCCAGTAGAACTCGATCGGCGTATCCAGCACGCCTTTGGCGACGCGGTTGACACCCATCAACAGGCCGATCGGGATGGCCAGGCTGATGGCGATGGCGGCGGCCGTGAGGATGCGGAACAGGCTGGCGAACAGATGCTCGCCGAGCGACGCGCCCGCATAGCCGTCGCGGTAGATGTTGGCGAATTGCGTCACCACCTCTGCTGGTGCGGGGAGAAAGAGCGGGGAAACGAGGCCCAACCACGATGTCGCCCACCATGCCGACAGGATGACCACGGCGGTGACAAGGCTGATGGCGGCCGTCGGGCGGCCCGCAATGCCGAAGCTCGTCATTTCCACCGTGCGGACCGGGCGGGGGAGGGGTTGCGACTGAGTGTGCGTGTGGAGCTGGTCGGGGCGGAGGACGGTGTCCTGGGTGATCTCGCTCATGCGGCGTCTCTTCTCACAGTGTCCGTGGCGTGCAGCATGGCGCGGATTTCCTCGCGCAGTTCGGCGAATTCCGGTGCGGTCTTGACCGCGCGCGCGTCGCCGCTTTCCGCGAATTGGCGCATGAACGGTGGATCGAACCGCCCGACGATGCGACCCGGGCGCGGCGACATGACGAGCACCTGCGTGCCGAGAAACAGCGCTTCCTCGATGGAATGGGTGATGAAAAAGATGCGTTTGCCCGTGCGCTTCCACACACCCACCAGCAGTTCCTGCATCTGCTCGCGCGTTAGGCTGTCGAGGGCGCCGAAGGGCTCGTCCATCAGCAGGATCTCCGGCTCTGTGGCGAGCGCCCGGGCGATGCCGACGCGCTGGCGCATGCCGCCCGACAGCTCGTAAGGATAGGCCGCAGCAAAATCGGCAAGGCCGACGAGGCGCAGCAGTTCCTCGACGCGGTCCCGCCGCACGGCACGCCCTATGCCCGCAAATTTCAGGCCGAGGCCGACATTCTCGATGACCGTCTTCCAGGGCAGCAGCGTATCCTTCTGGAAAACGACGCCGCGATCTGCACCGGGGCCCGAGACCGGCCGGCCATTGAGCGTGATCGTGCCCTCCGACAAAGGCAGGAAACCGGCAATGGCATTGAGAATGGTAGACTTGCCGCACCCCGAAGCGCCCAGCGCCACGACAAAGCCGCTGTCGGGAATGTCGAAGGATACCCGGTCCAGCGCCTGGACGGTTCGGCCATCGCGCGTGGCGAAGTAGACGCTGGCCTGATCGACTGAAAGCATAGGATAATCTCATGCATGCGACGCCAGCGCGGGGAGCGCCGGCGTCTGAGGTTTCAAAGACAGGATCAGTTGCTGGCGTTGGCCAGCGCCTCCGGCGTAACGAAGGCCGCATAGCTCGGCAGAACCTGCGAGACCTTGCCCTGGTCTTTCAGGAACTGGGCCGTGTCCTTGAGGATCTTCGCCGCACCCGAGGCCTCGCCGCCGCCGAGCCAGGCAGCCGATGCCTGCACGTCCGGCGTCAGGAGGTTGAGGTTTTTCAGCGCTGCCGCATGCTGCTCCGCCGTGCCGCCGAGGATTTTTGCAAGCGCCTTGGCGTTGTCGCTTTCGGGGCCCCAGGCTGCCTTGTCGGCGGCGAAGGAGGCGTAATATTTGTTGATCACGCCGGCATAGTCGCGCAGGAACTTCGGATTTTCGCTGGCAAAGTCCGAGGCCGCGACCCAGGCGGAGAAGGTCGGTGCGCCGCGTTCGGCCACCTCTTTCGAGGTGATCAGCACCTTGCCGTTCTTCTTCAGCTCGGTCAGCGCCGGATCCCAGACGAAGCCGCCGTCGATATCGCCGCGGGTATAGCTGGCGACGATTTCCGGCTGCGGGATGGCGAAGACCTGAACGTCCTTTTCCGAGAGGCCCAGCGACGCGATGAGGGCGAGCAGCTGATAATGATCCGTGGAGACGGGAGCGGCGGCGAGCTTCTTGCCCTTGAGGTCGTCGAGGCTTTCGATGCCCGAGCCACTGCGTACGACAAGCGCCTCGTCGATGCCGGAGATGGAGGAGAGATAGAAGGCCTTCACATCGAGGCCGCGCGAAGTCGCTGCCGCAAACGGGCTGGAGCCGACATAGCCGATCTGCACATCGCCCGAGGCAATGGCCGCGAAGATCTCGGCGCCGGAGTTGAACTTGCGGAAATCGATCTCGGTGCCGGTAGCCTTGGCGAATTCGCCATTGGCAATCGCAACCGAGGAGGGCAGCGCATCCGTCTGGTAGCCGACGACCACCTTCTTATCCGCCGCTGCTGCAACGGACGCGATTGAGAGACTTGCAAGACCGACGGCCGCGGCCGCGAAGAATGATTTCAATGTCATATGTGCCACCTTCACGCGGAAGACCTCCTCCGCGCCTCGAATTCGGCCTTCAGGATGCGCGAGCGGAGCACGTTTCGACAGCAATAATCTACCAATTTACTTGGGTAACGGGCAAGGACGTGCTCTGTTTGCCGGTACAAACGCAGCCACTGCCCGAAGTGCGCAATGTCGCCGCTTAAGGCGAGCATGTCGCTTCTCCGGGCGCATAGCCGGCCGGCGCGTGGTCTGCTGGTGCGTGTCCATGGAGGTGCCGCGGAGGAGCGGCAGGGCGTGAGGAAGGCTTATGCCACCGCCAGGGAGAGCCAGCTCGCGCGGATGCGATCGACGGTGCGCTTGATCCTAAACGGACGCCTGTTGCCACAGCCGGCAGCACAACACAGATGGAGGAGCCAAGACATGAGCAAGAACAGAGGCGTGGTCTACCTGAAGCCGGGCAAGGTCGAGGTGCGCGACATCGACGATCCGAAGCTCGAGGCGCCCGATGGCCGCCGCATCGAGCATGGGGTGATCCTCAAGGTCATCTCCACCAATATCTGCGGCTCCGACCAGCACATGGTGCGTGGCCGCACCTCCGCTCTTCCGGGCCTCGTGCTCGGCCACGAGATCACCGGCGAGGTGATCGAAAAGGGCGTCGACGTCGAGATGCTGGAAGTCGGCGACATCGTCTCCGTGCCCTTCAACGTCGCCTGCGGCCGCTGCCGCTGCTGCAAGTCGCAGGACACCGGCGTGTGCCTGACGGTCAACCCATCGCGCGCCGGCGGCGCCTATGGCTATGTCGACATGGGCGGCTGGATCGGCGGGCAGGCGCGCTACGTCACCATTCCCTATGCCGACTTCAACCTCTTAAAATTCCCCGACCGCGACCGGGCCATGTCGAAGATCCGCGACCTCACCATGCTCTCCGACATCCTGCCGACAGGCTTTCACGGCGCGGTGAAGGCGGGTGTCGGCGTCGGCTCCACCGTCTATGTCGCAGGTGCCGGCCCAGTGGGGCTAGCCGCCGCTGCCTCCGCCCGTATCCTGGGTGCGGCCGTCGTCATGATCGGTGATTTCAACAAAGAGCGCCTGGCGCATGCCGCAAAGGTCGGCTTCGAGCCGGTAGACCTCTCCAAAAGCGACCGGCTGGGCGATATGATCGCGCAGGTGATCGGCACGGACGAGGTTGACAGCGCCATCGATGCCGTAGGCTTCGAGGCTCGCGGCCATGCCGGCGGCGAGCAGCCGGCCATCGTGCTCAACCAGATGATGGAGATCACCCGCGCCGCCGGCTCGATCGGCATTCCCGGCCTCTACGTCACGGAAGACCCCGGCGCCGTAGACGATGCCGCCCGCCGCGGTAGTCTGTCGCTGCGCTTCGGCCTCGGCTGGGCCAAGGCGCAATCCTTCCACACCGGCCAGACGCCGGTGCTGAAGTACAACCGCCAACTCATGCAAGCGATCCTCCACGACCGCCTCCCCATCGCCGACATCGTTAACGCCAAGATCATTCCGCTGGATGATGCAGTGCAGGGGTATGAGAGCTTCGATCAGGGCGCGGCAATAAAGTACGTGTTGGACCCGCATGGCAAACTAGGTGCGGCGGCGTAGGGGCGCGGGTAGTTGCGAAGCTGTGACAGATCGTCTGTCGATATGGAATTCTTCTGCGGTGCTGTTGCGGCCAAACTGTTCACTTGGTAGGCCGGTCGATAGCTATCCAGCGCTGAAAAGCCATGCAAACATATGTTTGGAAAATCAGTTTACGGTCGGTCCAAGTTCATCTGCAATATCAAGACGTCGGCAATGGAGGGTTACCAGGATGCAAATGTTGGTGGTCACAGCAGTAGTGTGATACAGCGGCGTTGAAAGTATCATCTTCCGACGGGTTCGGTTGGTCGATGTGTAAAAGTCGGACTCGAAAAGGTTTCAACGATATCCGTATCCTGCCAGCCGTCTGGTGAGCATTCGGATGTGAGCGATGGTTATCTAGGCTTCTGCTGAAGCGATAGATGTCTCTAAGTCTTTCGCCAGTCTTCTGCATCGTCCCAGCCACGCGAAAGTCCGTTCAACGACCCAGCGGCGCGGGAGGATTTCAAAGCCTTTGGTTTTGTCGGAGCGCTTGATGATTTCGAGTGACCATTTGCCGATTTCCTGCAGCCGCTTTTTCAGCTTGTCGCCCGCATAGCCGCCGTCGGCAAAGACATGAAGGAGCCATGGCCAACGGTTGCGAATGGACTTTAGGAGATCGGGGCACCGTCACGGTCCTGGATATCGGCACTTTGCACCATGAGGCCGAGTGTATCGACAATGATGTGACGCTTGCGGCCCTTAATTTTCTTGCCCGCATCAAAGCCCCGGATACCACCGCTTTCGGTTGTTTTTACGCTTCGGCTATCGATGGCACCAGCCGTTGGCGAGGCCTCATTCCCCTCCAGTTCCCGCGCCTCCATGACGAGGTGATGGTTGATGCGTGACCAAACGCCCATGGCCCGCCATTCATAGAAATACCGCTGCACCGTGGAACAGGGCGGAAAATCCTTGGGCAGCATCCGCCACTGGCAACCTGTCAAGGCGATATAGAGAAGGGCGTTCACAATCTCCTGTAAATCGGTCTTGCGCGGACGACCCAAACGCCGTGGCGCGGGCATGAACGCCACAACAAAATTCCATTCGCGATCCGTAACGTCGCTTGCATATCGCAGCGTCCGACGGACATAATTCCGCCGGGTGGTTTCAGTCCACGCCATCGTGCCCTCCATCGAATCTTTGCAAATCCGACGGAAGCACAACTGGCTGAAAACACTCAATTCTTTTTGGGGGGCAGCCTCTCAGTAGCATCCGCGACTTGCAGCCCGTTAAAGCGTTATAAAGAAGGGCGTCCAAGACATCCCGCAGATCGGTCTTGCGCAGAGGTAAAGACGACGCCATGGCTTTGGCATGAAAGGAGCAACAGAGACCCATTCGCGATCTGTGACATCGCTTTCACACCGGCTTGTTCAACGGACATACTGCCGCTGGTTGGCTTCAGTACAGGCTCTCGTGCTCTGCATCTAATCTTCATAAATTCCAAGGAACCGCAACTAGATATATCGAATCCCCCTTTCGGAGCAGTATCTTATAAATAAGATCGTGCGTAATATATTTTTTGCACCGACTTTCCGGTAAAAATAGGGCTTAATTCGCTTTTATATTACATTGCGCGAGCGCCTCGGATGTTAACGGGTGTTAATGCTTCGTTACCGCTGTGTCGTTTGATGAGGGAAATCTCCGTCCCAGCGGATTAAAACTGCCTGAGCGCTGTTGCCCTAGAGGAGCTGCTAGGTTACTTGACAGTCGTTTGGTGGCCTAAAAATGAGACGTTGGTTTGGTCCCGAGATTTTTACAACGGCTGTGATGGCGAGTCCTTCGAGGGTTTTATGACTGATAAAGTGCAGAGTGGTGCCAAAGTTGCGTTAATCACAGGCGTAACAGGTCAGGATGGATCCTACTTGGCGGAGCTACTTCTTTCCAAAGGCTACGAGGTTCACGGCATCAAGCGCCGCGCCTCAATGTTCAACACTGCCCGTGTAGATCACATTTACGAAGACCCGCATCTTCAAAACGCGCGTTTTAAGTTGCATTACGGCGATTTGTCGGACACCTCAAATTTAACACGTATTATCCGGGATATTGAGCCAGACGAGGTCTACAACCTTGGTGCTCAGTCTCATGTTGCCGTCAGTTTCGAGGCGCCCGAATACACTGCTGACGTGGATGCTATCGGAACGCTACGACTGTTAGAGGCAATTCGGTTTTTAGGGCTAGAGAAAAAGGCGAGATTTTACCAAGCTTCAACATCAGAGCTTTATGGCCTAGTTCAAGAAACGCCGCAGCGCGAGACAACGCCATTTTATCCCCGCTCGCCCTATGCTGTTGCTAAACTTTACGCTTATTGGATCACTGTGAACTATCGCGAAGCTTACGGTATGTATGCCTGCAATGGAATATTGTTTAATCATGAGTCTCCACGTCGCGGCGAGACGTTTGTGACGCGGAAGATCACCAGAGGACTTTCCAACATCGCGATGGGGCTGGAAACATGCTTGTTTATGGGTAATATCGACAGTCTCCGTGATTGGGGTCACGCAAAAGACTACGTGCGAATGCAGTGGATGATGCTGCAGCAGGACGAGCCGGAAGACTTCGTTATTTCAACTGGATTGCAATACTCAGTTAGAGATTTTATTCACTGGACAGCAAACGAACTCGGTCTCATTTTAGAGTTTTCGGGAGAGGGAATTGAAGAAATTGCTACGGTCGCTTCAGTTCGAGGTGATCTAGCTCCAGCGCTCAAGGTTGGAGACGTAGTTATGAGAATTGATCAGCGATATTTCCGCCCAGCCGAGGTGGAAACACTTCTTGGTAGCTCCGATAAAGCCAAGAAGAAGCTCGGTTGGGTTCCGGAGATTACCGCAGAAGAAATGTGCGCCGAAATGGTAGCGAATGACCATAGAGCAGCGCGACGTCACGCTCTACTGAAAGAACATGGACTCGAACTACCGGTAAGCCTAGAGGGTTGAATATGCTGTATGATTTGAGGGGTAAGAGAGTTTACGTCGCTGGTCATCGTGGCATGGTAGGCTCAGCTATCGTTCGACGTCTAGCATTGGAGAGTTGCCAAGTTCTCACTGCGAGTCGAGCAGAATTAGATCTTACTCGCCAGGCTGATGTTGAAGCGTGGATGAAAAAAAGCCGCCCGGATGTTGTGGTTTTAGCCGCGGCAAAGGTTGGGGGTATTCTTGCCAACGACACCTATCCAGCCGATTTTCTCTACGAGAATTTGATTTTGGAAGCCAACATCATCCACTCCGCTCATCGAGTAGGAGTGGAAAAGCTTCTTTTCCTAGGATCATCGTGCATTTATCCAAAGCACGCTCAGCAGCCAATTAGGGAAGAAGCATTACTAACGGGAACGCTAGAGGAAACTAATGAGTGGTATGCGGTCGCAAAGATCGCGGGGATCAAACTATGCCAAGCTTATCGTCGCCAGCATGGAAACGATTTCATCTCTGCGATGCCTACAAATCTTTATGGTCGTGGCGACAACTTCGATCTAAAATCAAGTCATGTGATGCCAGCGTTGATTCGCAAGTCGCACGAGGCAAAGATTTCCGGCGCCTCTGAAATTATCATGTGGGGAACAGGCACACCTCGCCGCGAATTCCTCCACGTTGATGACTGCGCCAGTGCATGTGTACACTTGATAAAGTTTTATTCCGATGAGCTACACGTCAATGTTGGGTCCGGCAGGGATATAACTGTCTTAGAACTGACTCAGCTTGTGGCCAAAATCGTGGGCTTCAAAGGGTCTATCAACCACGATCTTAGTAAGCCGGACGGAACAGCGCGAAAACTTATGAGTGCTGACAGGCTACGCTCTCTAGGGTGGGCTCCTACTGTATCGCTGGAGAAGGGTATTGCGGATACATACGAGGCTTTTCTAGCTGGGAATTATTTGGAGCGAAACTCAATTCGGCCGTGATTTATGCTCTCCCTAGAGCGTCGGGCGCCTTTTGAGAATCCGGCGGCTCCTTTGGTTTCGATTTCATGATTCAACATGGCAGGAGGACTTGCCATGTCTCGCGCCTATTCATTGGACCTTCGCCAGCGGATTGTTGATGCGATAACGCAGGGCGAAACGCGCCGAGCAGCAGCTGCTGCCTTCAAAGTTTCGCCGGCCACGGCTGTTCGGCTCAAGCAGCGAGCGGATCGAACAGGTTCGGTCGAGCCGTCCCGGCGAGGACGGCCTGGCGGGGGCGGCAAATTGGGTCCTTACCAGGATGCCATTATCGCCGAGGTAGAGGCCCAAGCGGAGTAAGCGCAATTTTCGATGCACCTTGACGGCTGCGGCAGCGCTGAACCGCCATCACACCGATTTTGATATCCAGGTCTATTACGCCGCAGTGGTCGTGGCGTAGTTGAACGGCAGCAGGTCGTCGATTTCGGCCGCTTCGTCCCGCTGCGGCAACTCAGTGAGCACATAGCGCAGCCAGGTGAGTGGGTCGACGCCACATGCGCGGCAAGTCAGCATCAAACTGTAGACCACTGCGCTGGCCTTGGCTCCGTCAGCGGTGTCGCTGAACAACCACGATTTTCTTCCTGTCGCAAAGACCCTGATGTCACGCTCCAGAATGTTGTTATCGATCGGCATCCTGCCGTCGGTGATATAGCGCGTCAGATAATCCCATTGATTGAGGGTGTAGGACACTGCATCGCCGAGCTTTGTATCCGGCACAATCTTCGGCGCGATATTGTCAAGCCATGCCTTTAGAGCGTTCAGGACCGGCAAGCTGTGCTGTTGCCGGAACGGCGAATACAATCGGCCTGCGTTTCATCGGCGTCGGGCTTTTTGTCTGCCTGTTTTTCGATCCGGTAGAGCTGCTCGAAGAACCGGAGTGCCTGTTCCGGCGGTCCGCCTCCATTCTTTCTGGTTTTAAGTGCCTCGACAAAGCGCCGCCGGGAATGCGCCATGCAGCCGACATGGGTGGCATCATCGAAGGCGCGCCAGGCTGTGTAGCCATCCGTCATGAGTATGCCGCGGTATTTGCCAAGGAAGGTCTGTGGGTGAATCTGACCGCGGCCGGGCTGGTAGTCGAGAAGCACGATCGGCTCGTCACTATCCTCGCCGCTGCGATAAGCCCACATATACGATGTGCTGGTGGCTTCCTTATTCTTTTCCTTGAGGACCTGAACGGTCGTCTCATCACCGTGAATGAGAGGCTGCGACCTGAGCCGCAATCTCAGCGCATCATAGATGCGGTGAAGATGCTTCTCGCTCGAGCCGATCACCCAGTGAGCGAGAGCGCCTCGGCTGATCGGAACGCCGGCACGCTCGAATGTCTGAGCCACGCGGTAGAGCGGCGTGCCATCGACGTATTTGTGGACGAGCGCGAAAGCCAGTGTCGAGGCGGTGGCGATGCTGCCCGGCAGGGGCTGCGTCGGCATCGGAGCGATCACGACAGGCGTATTGATCCCGGTGCGGTCGCAATGGCGGCAGGCATACTTGAACCGCACGTTCTGCAAGACTTTTGCCTTGACTTCGATATGGAGCTGCTCGGTGACGGCCTCGCCCATTCGATGCATTTGACTGTCGCAGCAAGGGCAAGCTTTCTGATCGTCGGCAAGGTCATATTCGACACGCTCGCGTGGCAAATCTTCCGGTAGAGGCCTTCTGCCACGCTTCTTTCCCGTGGTGCTTTGGACCACCGGCAAGCCTGTATCCGGGAGATCGGCGACCGCGTCGCCATAATCAGGATCATTCTCGTCCGCGGCCTCTTCGGCCTCGTTGAAGATGCGATCAATGTGCTTTTCGCTGCGGGGGGCAAAACGATGGAGCCTTGCAAGCGCCAGTTCTTCTTCAAGCTTGACGACCCGCTGCGAGAGGGCCTCCTTCTCGGCTTTGAGCGCAGCAATTTCGGCGGCGTTGGCCGCCAACTGCGCCATCAGCTCTGCAACGCTCAGTTCGCCGGTTCGGGTCATCCCAGTTTTGAATCTGAGCCGCGCCGCCGCGTCAATAGCTCAATTCGCCACCTTTAGCCGGCGATCTGATACTGCCACACGGGATGGCGGATCATCGCATCGATATCGATCCCGTCGAGGATCCAGTGCAGTTGCTCGGTCGTCAGTGTGACCACCGTCACCTCTCCGCGCGGCCATCGGAACTTGTCTTCGGTCAACCGCTTCAGGATGAGCACGAAGCCCGAGCGATCGAAGAATAGCAGCTTCACCCGGTCACGCCGGCGGTTGCAGAAGGCAAACACTGCAGGAGCAAACGGGTCCAGCGCCATCGTCTCCTGGACCAGGACCGCAAGGCTATTGATGCCGGCCCGGAAGTCGATCGGTTCGCGATGCAGATAGACTTGAAGATCAGCGCCAAGCTTAAACATGACCCAGAGCTCCGATGATTGCCGTCAATGCGTTGAGATCGCGGCACTCCAGCGTCAATCTCACACCATTCGGCAATGATACACTCACCTTCGCTGGAGAGGCCAGCGGGTCGCTCCTCCCCGTCGTCGGCAATCGCTCTTCGCGATCCGTGGCAGGCATCTCAATGGCGAACTCGCTGCTCGGGGCGGCAATCTGAACCGGAATAAACGCAGATGTCGAAGACGGCGATAATGGATGTGCCGGGGTATGTTTCCTGATCCATTTCCAAACGAGGTTCGCGTTGACCCCGTGTTCTCGCGCAAGTTTCGATACTGATGCGCCGGGTTCAAGGCAGGCCGCAACGAGGCGATCTTTTGAACCTTGATCGAAGCGCCGTCTTCCATTCCGACCAACCAGCCGCACAGCGAGTTTTTGACCTTCACCCATACTTGGTGTCCACCTTTTTTCAGACCGTCCTAAAACGTCGAAGGATCGGGTGATACGCGGACTCGTCTTGGACCGATGAGGAATTCTTGGGAATTTCTCTCATTAACGCGATTGGGGCAGTAGGAGACCAAAATGTAGTATCTTAATGGATTTTCCTGCGCTCAAAACGCAGATTTCCCGATTATGCCTTCATAGCGCCTATCAGATCCGGGATGCTAACAAGGGCGATTGCCCTTCTGATATTATAGGCGACTGCAGTTAGGCTAAACTCTCCCTGAACGTGGTTCAGCCCACGCATCAGGAACGCGCCTTGGTTCATCCATTGCTTAATAGTCCCAAACGGATGCTCAACGCTTTCCTTTCTCTGACTCATAATATTTGGACGTTGGCTCAGCCTTTCCGCCATGCGATCAAGAACAGCTGCATTCTCCAGGCGCATGATCTGTCGAAAGGCAGTTGGCGTGCATCTGTTTTTGATGGCACATGATTGGCAGGCGATGCGGTTTGCAAAATAGGTTCTTGCAAGACCTCGTTTTTTACCACTCCGACGAGGAGACATGACTGCGCCATTGGGGCAGATATAGGCGTTTATATCTGGCTGGTAGGTGAACTTCCCCTTCGAGAAAAACCCATCATCTATTGTCGATCCACGGTTTGGTCTTGGCACATAGGCGGTGACGCCAGCCTTCTCGCAAGCTTCTATGTCTTCGATCTTGTAATAGCCACGATCGGCAACTGCCTCGATCTGCTCGACACCGAGTAGCTGCATGGCCGACTCAACGGTCGGCGCCAGCAAGCCGATATCGAGAACATTGTTGCTGACTTTTTCCTCAGCGATCAGCTTATGCTTCACGTCAACTGCCCGCTGAACGTTGTACCCAACCCCAACTTTCATCATATTCGGCATAGCCCTGCTATCTGGATCCGTCAGCGATATCTGATCCTCACCTGTGCGGTCCAGCTCGGCAAGCAAACTGCTGAACTTCTGCCGCCTCGTCCTGAGCGCCGCAATCTTCTTCTCAGTGTCACTGCTTCTACCGGTCGAACGGATATTACTGGCCGCTTTCTCCTCGTCGGCATCACCGTCATCAAGCGCTTTCACATAGTCGGAAAGTTTTTCGTCGGCGCGACGTACAAGATCCAACAGCTTTGTGCGCGTGAAGTTGCGATGCCTATTATTGACCGCCTTGATGCGCGTACCATCCACGGCAAGCATTTCCCTGCCGAACAAATCGAGCCGACGACAGACGATGGCAAACTCGCGGAAAATTTGCTTGAAGGCTGCGCAATTCACTCGGCGAAAAGATGCGATTGTCCGATAATCAGGTTTCAGATGGCGCAGCAGCCAGATCACCTCGATATTACGGCGGGTTTCTGCTTCCAGCTTTCGGCTCGAACGTACCCGATTCAAATATCCGTAGAGATAAAGTTTAAGCAGATCAGCCGGATCGTAGCCGGGGCGGCCCGTCTCTTTTGCCGTTACGCGGGAAAACCCAGCGGCGACAAGATCAATGCTATCCACAAAGGCCTCAATGAGGCGAACCGGATTGTCCGATCCGACATAGTCATCAACCGCTTCGGGGAGAAGCAGCAGCTGCGAACGGTCTGAGCCAGATAAATGTGCCATGTAAACAACATACTACGGTTCACTTGCCGTTGGAATCCCGAGGAGTTTTTGCACAGTCTGAAAATAGGTGGACACCAAACATGAGTGACGAAGAGCAGAAACTGCGCGTGCGGTTGGTGGGGCGTGATGGACGACGCCGCTATGATCGGGGATCAAAGGAGCGGCTTGTTGCGGCCTGCCTTCAGCCTGGTGTGTCGATATCCGGCCTTGCGCTTATGCATGGGATCAATGCCAACCTACTGCGCAAATGGGTCAAGGATGCCAGGGAGGCTGGCTTGTCGGCGGGATCTGCAAGCTCACCGTTTATCCCGGTCGTCGCAGCAGACTGTAGCCTGCCTGTCGGGATGCGCCCGCTGGATATCACGGTCGCGGATAGCGAAGAACACCCTGCATCACGGGGCAAGGCTAATCTGTCGGGTTCTTCCACAATCAGTGCATGCTTGCCGAATGGAGTGAAGCTCACGCCGCAATCCGGTGATGTGGATTCGTTGACGCCGATCATTGGAGTGCCTTGCCATGTTCAGACTGGGCGCTGATCTGAAGGTCTACATGCACCGTGAGCAGAGTAAGCGCGTAGTGCACCCCACGTATCATTCGGACTGCTGATCGGCGATTTTCTGCATGAGTCATGCGGAGAGTCCTATGAATGATAGTGTGAATCAGCCTCGATCCTTTGAGGTTTTGACGGCAGAACGAGTCCGACGTCGGCGCAAGCCGCGGGATTGGTCGGATGACGAAAAGGCGCGGATCGTCGCCGCGACGCTGCAGCCTGGGGCCAATGTCTCGGCGGTTGCCCGGTCTGAAGGCTTGGATCCCTCGCAGCTTTACGGGTGGCGTCGCAACGCACTGGCATCGGGAGTTGTTGCGCCCCTGACGGAGAGAACGGGCAAGGAGATCAAGTTCGCCCGCGTTGAAACGGTCAGCAGCTCTGCGGTGGAAATCGTCATCGGCGATATCATGGTGCGCCTCAGCGACGATTTTGACCCTGATCACCTGGTGAAGGTTCTGCAGGCGGTTCGCAAGGCATGATCGCGTCGGGTGTGGTGGTTTATGTGTCGTGCCAGCCGATCGACTTCCGCAAGGGAGCCGCCTCCTTGATGGCGCTGGTGAGGGATGGCGGTCTCGATCCTTTCAATGGCGCGCTTTACGTCTTCCGGTCGAAACGGGCCGATCGTATTCGTATAGTCTGGTGGGATGGCAGTGGTGTTTGCCTCTATTCGAAAACCTTGGAAGATCAAGGCTTCTGCTGGCCGGGCATATCGGCGGCACGGATACGTCTGGACCATTCTCAGCTTATGGCATTGCTGGCCGGAATGGATTGGAAAAAGATCCGCCCGACCAAGGTCAGGCGGCCCCTGTTGACGGGCTGACAGCGCCTGCGGCAAGATGAATCATGCCGCTGTAATGGTTGGGAAAACGGCTGTTTTTGTGCTCTAATCCTTCCCATGGATTTGCCCCTTCACGACCTGCCGGACGACGTTGACGCGCTGAAAGCGATGGTTCTTGCGCTGGCCCGCGAACAAGCCGTCAAGGAGGCCCGGCTTGTCGCCGCCGAAGCTGAGATCGCCCGCCTGGAAGCCGTCGAGAAGAGCGCCAACGAGCGGATCACCAATCTCACATCGATCCTGAAGGTTCTGCAGCGCACACAACATGGCACCCGTTCCGAGCGGCTGCGCCTTGGCGTCAATGAGGAACAGGTGTCCTTTGCCTTCGAGGAAGTCGAGACCGGCCTTTCGGCAATCCAGAGCGAGCTTGATCACGCGGCTAAAGACAAGCCGAAACGAGCACCACGTCCGCGCAAGGGTTTTGCCGTTCATCTCGAACGCATCGAGGAGGTGATCGAGCCGGAGATCCCGGCCGGCTGCAAGGGACTGGAAAAGGTCCTGATCGGTGAGGATCGCTCCGAACGGCTGGATGTCGTGCCGCCGAAGTTCCGGGTCATCGTGACGCGCCGCCCCAAATACGCCTTCCGCGGCCACGATGGTGTGCTCCAGGCTTTGGCACCGGCGCACATCATCGAAAGCGGCCTGCCGACGGAGCGACTGCTCGCCTATATCGCCGTCTCCAAATACGCCGACGGCCTTCCGCTTTACCGGCAGGAAGCAATCTATCTACGCGACGGTGTCGAGATCAGCCGATCGGTGATGGCCCAGTGGATGGGGCATCTGGGCTTCGAACTTCAGATTTGCGCCGATTATATCCTCGAGCGCGTCAAGGAGGGAGAAAGGGTCTTCGCCGACGAGACGACCTTGCCCACGCTTGCGCCCGGTTCGGGGAAAACGACGAAAGCATGGCTTTGGGCTTATGCTCGCGATGATAGACCCTATGGCGGAACCAGCCCGCCGATGGTTGCCTATCGTTTTGAGGATAGTAGGGGCGCTGATTGCGTGGCGCGGCATCTCTCCGGGTTCAGCGGCATCCTGCAAGTTGACGGATACTCGGCCTATACCAGTCTGGCCAAGACGCGTGCCAAAGCCGGCAGCAATGAAACGATCCATCTCGCAGGGTGTTGGGCGCATCTTCGCCGCAAGTTTTACGACTTTCACATCAGCGGTGTCTCGAAGGCTGCAACGGATACGATCATCGCGATGACCGAGTTGTGGCAGATCGAGGATGAGGCCCGCGGTCGGGATGCCGACAGCCGCTCCACACTGCGTCAGGAAAAATCTGCAACCATCGTCTCCGGCCTCTTTGATCTTTGGGAAAAGGAACTGGGCAAGGTCTCTGGCAAGTCCAAGACCGCCGAGGCGATCCGCTACGCACTCACCCGGCGCGAGGCGCTGGAACGCTTTCTGACTGACGGGCGGGTCGAGATCGACTCAAATATTGTCGAACGTGCCATCAGGCCGCAAACGATCACGAGAAAAAACAGTCTATTGTGAGCGTCCGGTGAGCCGGTTTTGGTCGTGTGCATAATTGGCGCAAGTTACGTCACAGATGATTCATTTGTGACGTAACAGGGTATGAATGGCCAAGGTTGAGATCCTGACGGGTACGGAGCGACAGCGGCGGTGGTCGACAGAGCAGAAGCTTTCGATATTGCGCGAAGCATTCAGCGCGGATGGCAACGTTTCGGACGTGGCACGTCGGCACGACGTTCTTCCGCAGCAGATTTACGCCTGGCGAAGGAAACTCTTGCCACCCGAACTGAAACCTTCAGAGACCGTATCGTTCGTCCCGGTGTCGCTTGTCGGGGGCTCTGAGAGCTTAAGTGACGGCTCCAAGAGGAGCGGCGCTCGGTCTCGATGGAAAGACGTTGAAATTGTCCTGAGGAATGGCCGCTTGCTGAGAATTGCGGCGGACATGGATCTCGAGCTGCTATCGTCGCTGGTGGCCTGTCTGGAGGCGGCGTGATCGGGCCTTCCGGGAATGTGCGGGTCTATCTGGCCTGCGGAGTGACCGACATGCGGCGTGGCATTGATGGTCTGTCGGCGCTGGTTGAGACGGTCGTGAAGGAGGCACCGGGCTCGGGTGCGATCTTCGGCTTCCGCGGAAAGCGCGCCGATCGGATCAAGCTTCTCTGGTGGGATGGCCAAGGGTTTTGCCTATTTTACAAGGTTCTTGAACGCGGATACTTTCCCTGGCCGACGGCGAAAGAAGGCGTTGCGCACCTGACGCAGGCGCAGCTTTCGATGCTTGTGGAAGGGATCGACTGGCGCCGGCCGGCGTGGACTTCCGCTCCCGGTCGAACGGGATAAAAGCTATATTTTGCAGGGAGATCCGGGGCAAAATACTGGCGATTTTGGCGCAAATCGGCTACATTTGCGGGTATGGAAACAACGCCGCTGGACAGTCAGGACGAGCTATCTGTTTTGCGCGCACTCGTCGCGGAACAGGCGGCGAAACTTGAGAGCCAGCAAGCCGAAGTCAGCAAGCGAGACTCCATTATCGGGCTCCTGCGCGCGCAACTGGAGCTGCTCCGCCATCGGCAGCATGGCGCTTCTTCGGAAAAGATCGACCGGAAGATCGAGCAGTTTGAGCTGATGCTGGAGGAGATCGAGGCCTCCCGTGCCGAGGCTGAGATGCGCTCCGGGAAAGCTCCTCTGCCGGAGTTGGATGACGCGCCGGACAAGCCGAAGCGCAAGCCATTGCCCGATGGTCTTCCAACTGAAGAGCTGGTCTATGCGGCGCCCTGCAATTGCCCGACCTGTGGTGGCACCTCGTTCCTGAAGGCGGCCGACAGGGTGGTCCAGGTGCTGGAGCACGTGCCTGCGTCCATAAAGATTGTCCGCCATGTCGAAAAGCGCATGATCTGCAGGGAGTGCGACACGACGGTAGCGGGTGAGATGCCGACCCTGCCGATCGAGCGCGGCAAGCCCGGACCAGGATTGCTGGCCCATATCATGGTCGCCAAATTCGATGATCACATCCCCCTCTACCGCCTATCCGAGATGTACGACCGGCTGGGCATAGACATCTCCCGCTCCGTCATGGCGGACTGGGTCGGCCGCGTCTCCGTTCTACTGGCTCCTCTTATCTTGCTGATCAGAGCCCATATCGCCGCGCTCGACCGAATACATACGGACGATACCCCGGTCGATGTTCTTGACCCCGGGCGGGGCAAGACAAAAACCGGCAGGGTCTGGGTCTATGTCTTCGATGGAAGCGGTTACCAAGATCCCACTCCCGGCGCGATCGCCTATTACTATAGCCCCGACCGCAAGGGCGTGCATCCGGCTGACCATCTCGCAAACTTCAGCGGTGTGATGCATGCCGATGGCTATGGCGGCTACAAGAAGCTTTACGGCAACCAGATCATCGAGGCCGCCTGCATGGCGCATGTGCGCCGCAAGTTCCATGACGTGATCAAGCTGAAGCCGTCACCGATCGCAGACGAAGCGCTATCGCGCATCGGCGCGCTCTACGATGTCGAGGATCGCATCCGCGGCATGTCGGCTGACGAGCGACGCAAACTGCGCCAACAACATGCCAAGCCCATACTGGGAGAGCTGAAGGTCTGGATCGAAGCGACTCTCCCGACACTGCCACAGAAGCAGAAGCTTGCTGAAGCGATGCGATATGCCCTCTCGCGGTGGGCAGCGTTGAGCGTTTACATCGACGATGGCCGTGTTGAGATCGACAACAACATAGCCGAGCGCGCTATGAGACCGCTTGGCGGACCTGAGTCATTATGCACTCCTTCTCTAACTATCTGTAAACATTGGAAGCGTGTCGGCGTCAGCAAGGCGACACGGGCGACCCTTACGCGCCATCGCAGTTCGGACGGCCGCAGAATTGAGGTCGCAGGCGCGGATTTGATACGGCGCGCCGGGAACCACCTGCTCGGCAGACAACGCCTTCGTCTTGATCAGATGTCGAATCCGATGATTGGTCACGCCCAACACTGCCGCAGCCTCGGTCATGGTCAGCCATTCGCCGTCTTTGTCGGCTGATTTGTAGGCGTGGATGGCGCGTACCCGCCTTACCGAAGCGACACGGTGCGCGGTCCAGGTTTTTCCTTGCCCGGTAGGCATGCCCATTCGATTAAGCGACGCGGCGATATGTTCATCG
Organism: Ferranicluibacter rubi; assembly: GCF_011603255.1. Lineage (GTDB taxonomy): Bacteria > Pseudomonadota > Alphaproteobacteria > Rhizobiales > Rhizobiaceae > Ferranicluibacter > Ferranicluibacter rubi. The sequence continues at coordinate 131,447 of NZ_JAANCM010000007.1, forward strand.
GACCAGCGGCCAGCCATGCTCCGCATCACCGCCAGAGCATCCTCTGCGGTGGCGCATCCATGTTCGCCACTCTGAGGTTTGCGGACCCTGAGCTCTGAATGCTGACCACCCTTCCAATGGATCGTCAGCACCACGTCACGCACCGCATCGTCGACATCAACGACAATGTCGGCGATGAGCGTGCGCAGCAGTTGTTGGCGCACGCGCATGGTCACATCCGGCGAATCCCAGGCCGACTGCAGATTGTCAGCCAAGTTCGCGAAGGTGGCTGGGTCGACCTCGATGGTCGAAGGACTTTCGGCAGGCTTGCGCCCTTCCAGATCCCGCACACGGCGGAGCGCTGTTTCCCAATTCTTCTCAAGCTGCGCGGCAATGAGGCGGTTGTCGGGATCGCATGCCGCATAACGCCGCTCGGCAAGGCTTGCCTCGTAGCGGGCCTGCCGCAGTTCCAGGTCGTGGATGTGGTGCTGTTCTTCCTGTCGCTCCCGGTGCATCCGCTCCGCTTCAAAAGTCGCCTCGATCGCCAATGGTTCTACCGCGCGCAACAACTCGCGCGCAACCGCCGCATCGACCCGCGGACCGCCGAACGTCATGCATCGAGGCAAGCCCATCATCAGGTTCGGTTTGTCGCAGCGATAGACGGGCCGGCTTTGCGGATTTCCCGTATATGCAACACTCAGCCGCCGTCCACACCGACCGCAGTTCAGGAGGCCCGATAGCAATGCTCTGCCGCCGCGGCCTGATTTGGTCCCGCCCGAGCGACCATAATTGTTCAGCGCCAGTTGTTGTTGGTTACGCTCGTACTCTTCCCAACTGATGTAACCTTCGTGATGATCCCGGATCATCACTTCCCAGGTGCCAACCGGCTTGCCATGCCCGTAGCTGCGCCGTGCCCTCCCATCGATGATGGTAGTCCGCTTCTCGCTCTTTCCATAGACGTAGACGCCGGCATAGAAGGGATTCTTCAGGATGCCGATGACATTCCGATAACGGACTGGGGTCCAAACAAAGCTGGTCATGCGACCTTCGTCCGACGGTCACGGGAAGTGGATATTGTCCCGTGTCATCGACAAGAGCACTTGGCGTGCGCTTCCAAGCTCATGGAAGCGGGCGAAGATCGACCGGATCACCTCCTGCAGCCGCAGATCCGGATCAAGCCCGAGCCCCGCTTCTCGATGCCAAATGTAACCGAATGGAACGGAAAGGCGCAATTCTCCACGGCGCGCCTTCGATCTGGCGGCATCGAGCATTCGGGCTCTTAGCACGCCAAGTTCGAACTCGCTGATACTTCCCTTCATGCCCAACAGGAGCCGATCATTGGGTCTGCACGGATTGTAAACGCCGTCATGGTCAATGACGCGAGCTTCGACCAGGCCGCATAGTTCGAGCAGGTGATGCCAATCGCGGCCGTTGCGGGCGAGCCGAGAGGCATCGAAGCATAAAACGGCACCAACTTGGCCGGCACATAAAAGGGCGACAAGACGGTCGAAGCCGGGACGCGCGACCGTTCCGCTTGCGGAGCGTCCGAGATCATCGTCTATGGTCTCGATGTCGCTGAAGCCGTGTTGTCGCGCAACGTCAACAAGATCATACTGACGTCGCTGGCTTTCCAGATTGTTCATAACCTGCGACTGAGAGGACTGACGCACGTAGACGACGGCCTTGCGCGTGAGCAGGCCTGTCGGAATGAAATCAGTGCTGGTCATCGTTAAACTCCTCGACGACAAGACCGGCGGCCTGCATCAACAGGCAAGCCAGCGTCAATATCGCCTTCTTGCGATCCTTCTCGCTCAGTCCGTCGAGCGTCTGGGTTTTGAACATCAGGTCGAGCTGCCGGCCGGACGCCGGCATGAGCGTATTGCGGGATCTCATGATGGTCCTCCTGAGTGATTCTAAGTCCACTTCGGAAGACTGCAGGCTTGTCGGTCCTGGTGACCAGCCTGTTCAATTCGATCAGCGCCACCAGATCGACGCCTGGCGGTCCCATGATCATGCCGCCGCAGACCACGGGATCGATCATCCACCCGGCAATCGAAACCACGACGCCTTGCGGCCCCAAAACCTTCAGAAATCGACCTGTCGCGCGTTCTTCGACACGCCGAACGATTGCCTTCTGGCCGAAATACGGATGCCAGCGATAATGAACCTCGACTTCATCGCCGACATGGGCAGAATGAACGGGGAATGGGAATCGGAAGAAAAAATTGGCTCTTCGCCGGGTCGGACAAGGGTGGTGAGCGCATCGCCAACATCCTGACCATTATCGAGACTGCCAAACTCCGTGGTCATAATCCGGAGGCCTATCTCACAGACGTCCTGACCAGAATCCAGGGGCACCCCAAGGATCGACTTGCGGAACTGCTACCCTGGCAGTGGGCGCCGGCGAAAGACCTATACGACGCTGCGTGATGGCACGATCGCGGTTCATCTACACGCTTAAAGAAGTTGCCCGCGTGATCGGCGAGAACCTCGAACTGATCGAGGAAATCACCGCCAACTCGGACAACATCGCCGAGGGCGAATTGGTGTATGTCCGTGATGGCAGTGAAGATGGCACAAAAGGCCTGACCGAAAACGGAATTGACGATCTTCAAGCTCTGCTCGCCGACATACGGACCTGGGATGGTGGTATCCGCCAGTTCCTTGTCGATGAACAATGCGATCCCGAGATGATAGAGCGTGTCATGGCTGATGAGGCAAAGCGCATCCCATAGCCGCCCGCTCGACCAGACGAAAATGCGTTCGCCGGACGCTCACAGTCTATTTGCCGGCAGCGAGGGTGGTGGACGCACCTGGGCAACGGTCGCCACCCTCTTGCAGACAGCCAAAATGAATGGCGTCGATCCGCTCTACTGGCTCTCCCAGACCTTGGTCCGCATCGCTCAGGGCTGGCCAGTATCAGAGACCGAGGCGCTCATGCCTTGGAACTTCAAATCAGACGTGATCGGCTGACCGCTTACAAACCTCCTATTTGCGCTACCGATTCAGATTCGTCGGCTTTTGGGAACCCCGAGAGTCAGCATCAATGGAGGTTGGTATTCCACGAAGGTCGCCGTACCGCCGCATGACGCTGGCCGCCCCGGAAGGGGGTGATGACACCACGAAATCCAGCCCGAAATCGGAGGCAGATGCCGCCAACATCCGTCCGGCGGCGCCACAGGTCACCAAGTGAGCTCTGATTTGAGGTTTCCGGTCATCCAGAGAGCAGCGCCGTGCTTGGAAACCATCGAGTCTCATGCAACGTGGCGGACGGAGCCGATGACGGAGACGAGTTCGTCGACGATGCGCTCGACCTGGCCGCGATCGTCGCCTTCCGCCATCACGCGGATCAGCGGCTCGGTGCCGGAGGGGCGGATGAGGAGGCGGCCGTTCTTCGACAGTGCGGCCTCGGCATCGGCGATCGCCTGACGGACGGCATTGTCCTCCAGCGGCTTGCCTGCGGAAATGCGCACGTTCTTCAGGACCTGCGGCACGGGCGTGAACTTGTGGCAGACCTCGCTGACGGGCTTGCCCAGCCGCTTGACGCTGGAGAGCACCTGAAGCGCGGCGACGAGGCCGTCGCCCGTTGTGCCGAAATCCGAGAGCACGATATGACCCGACTGCTCGCCACCGATGTTGAAGCCGTTTTCGCGCATGTGCTCGACGACATAGCGGTCGCCGACCTTGGTGCGCTGGAGCGACAGCTTGCGGCTCTGCAGGTAACGCTCCAAACCGAGATTGGACATGACCGTGGCGACGATGCCGCCGCCGCGCAAGGTGCCTTCCGCCGCCCAGCTGTCGGCAATCACGGCCATCAGCTGGTCGCCGTCGATGATCGTACCCTTTTCATCGACGATCAGCACGCGGTCGGCATCGCCATCCAGCGCAATGCCGATATCGGCGCGGACTTCGTGCACTTTCTTCGAGAGGGCAGCCGGGCTGGTGGAGCCGCAGTCCAGATTGATGTTCGTGCCGTTCGGCTCCGTGCCGATCGACACCACGTCGGCGCCGAGCTCCCAGAGGGCGGCCGGCGCGACCTTGTAGGCGGCGCCATTGGCGCAATCGATGGCGATGCGCAGGCCCTTCAGCGTCACGTCGCGCGGCAGCGTGCGTTTGGCGTGCTCGATATAGCGGTCATGCACGCCGTCGATGCGCTTAGCGCGGCCGATCTCGTTGCTGTGCGCGAGCTGCATCGACAGGTCCTGATCGAGCAGTTCCTCGATCTGGCTCTCGATATCGTCGGAGAGCTTGTAGCCATCGGGACCGAAAAGCTTGATGCCGTTGTCTTCGAACGGATTGTGCGAGGCGGAGATCATTACGCCGATATCCGCGCGCAGCGACCGTGTCAGCATGGCGACGGCGGGCGTGGGAATGGGGCCGAGGACGAAGGCATCGACACCGGCCGCGGTGAAGCCGGCGACCAAGGCGTTTTCCAGCATATAGCCCGACAGGCGGGTATCCTTGCCGATGACGACCCGATGCCGGTGCGCGCCACGGCGAAAGATGGTGCCGACGGCAATGCCGACCCGCATGGCAAGGTCCGGCGTCATCGGGAAAATGTTGGCCTGCCCGCGAATGCCGTCAGTGCCGAAATATCTAGGCTTCATTTCTACTTTCGTCTTCTTACAACTACGGCAACATATTCCTATTAACCGAGATCTTATGGGTAATGATGGTGACAGTTGTCTGTAGATACAAATCTTACGTATTCGAGGATTTCCACGCCCTGCAGGAATCATACAAATGAAACAACGTCACCGCACGAATGATCCAATTTTTGAAGCAAATGGTAAACTTTCTCCTTCTAACCGCGGTCTCTAATAAACCGAAAATAACCATTTAATCTTTCCCATGTCAGAGAGAGCGGCGCCTGCCCGTTATTTGATGTCAAAGAAAGTCTAATTTAATAAACCATATCGCCCTATCCGCCCGACGTCGGTCCGCGAAAGCTGCTAATTTAATTCAGAGCTGACTCAACGAGCGTATCTAGTCGAGCGAGTTCGAAAACTACATCGCCATCATGAACAAAAATAGTACTGCCTGCTTCTACTAAGTTAAGCTGGTTAATAGGGACTGATAAATCGAATCCATACGCCTTACGACTTGAGCCCAGTTGCGCCATATACGCAACAACGTCTTCACGGCCGACGGCAGTGTGGTCTAAGAATATGGCTTTTCCGTCGTGATTAGCGGAGAACTTTACGTTTTCAGTACTAGTCGATAGCCAGCCACTAACAACCAAAGCCTGCTCTTCGACGACCGTTGCGTCGATCGCATACTGACCGTCAAAGGGCCTTGCGCCTCTGTACGTGACGCGCTCGACTGAATTCCCGCTTACGTAAAACGAGTCGGGATGGCGTATTGGCGCGTGCAAATGACTGGTCTGCAATACCATTCTGCCAAGCAATGAGGCTGACACAGAGAATCCTTTGGAGTACGCGAAGGTAAGGCTACTCTTGATAATGGTTGCTTGAGAGTGCCCAGCAAATTCAGAGTTTGCCCGATTACGGGAATGCGAGCCAGCGAGAACTCTATAAAAGTACGTCACGCTAGGTATCATCTCAAACTTTCTCCCCGTAAGGATCAGCCTCATCATGAATTCCCAGTCTTCATAGTGAAATTGTCTATCATTACTATATAACGTAGACAGGAACGTCTCACGGCGGATAACTATCCCGCAATGCGAAACATTCTTGAAAAGAATTAGGTCCTTGATGCCGTCTTTTGGGCACCAGTAGTGGTTTTCCACACCAAAAGTCTTCATCAACCCGGTTGCCGCATCGACATTCGCGTTGTAATCCAAATAACTACGAAGCTTCGGGACGGCGCCTGGTGCGAGTAGATCGTCGCAGTCAAGGAAAATCAAATAGTCACTAGTACTTGCTTTGCCGCCGAGATTCCTAGCGGCACCCGGTCCGCCATTATACTGACTCTTGAGATACTTAAGTTCCACTTTGCTAGGATTATGGACGCTGTCAAGCCACGCTTTAAACTCATCCTCTTCTCGCACGAAGTCTTCACCTGAGCAATCATCGACGACTATTATCTCATCTCCTGACGCTAGCTGCCCAACAACAGATAAGATTGCAAGGCGAAGATGCTTAAAGTCTTTATAGTGAGGTATGACGATGCCACAACTGCCTGCTCGAACTTGGCCAACAGAAAACTCATTAGCTGTCTCATTATTGGCGGCAGCAAGGAATTTAGTGACTTCCGAATTAAACTGCATCGCGACCTTCCTATAAAGATCTTGCGAGTCAGCGCTTTGTGAAACCAATCTTTGCCTATCTGCGACGTGATTAGATTTTTCTATCTCGACGTATGAAACGAACGCCACTAACGCTTCAATATCGTCTATCTCGTAACTTTTGACATTCGCGAAACTTTTAGATATTTCTTCCATGCCGCCGGATTTGGATACTAGTATCGATAGCGGCAGATGCAAAACTTCTATCAACGCATTCGGATAATTTTCAAACAGCGATGGGTAGATGGCTGCATCGCACGCCTTAATAGTTTCAGCCAGGACAACCTGTGGCAACCTTCCCCAAAACTTTGCTTCGATACCCGACGCTGAGAGGATATCAGCAATCACTGCTTGAATCGATGGTACGCCAGGCGCTTCGGTGTCAGCGCCAAAAAAATGTAGCTTGATTATCTTTGGATCAATTCTGCCTTGTTTTACAGCTTCCCCGAGCGTTTTTGCAAGTTTTACAGACCCTTTACGCGTTTCGAGTCGTCCGATGACGCCAATGTTAAGTCTATCTTTTTGAAACGGCCTTCCGTTTGCAATGATCGTCGTAATTCCAGAGGAAGGCTTAATATGGGACTCGGGCCAAGGATGCGGTAATTTTAGTGTCTCCTTGTGACTCAAGTCGACATTGAGTTCACTTTGAGCCGCTCCAATTACATGCTGCAGCATCGCATCGTTGCCAAATAGTATTGTATCTGTCTCTTCAAGAGCTTTTACTTCGTAAGAAACCATCTCTATATGGTAGTCTTGATAATCTAACAGTGACTTTCTATTGTCGCCAAACAACATAAAGTGTGGCGAATGGAGGCGCACGTAACTGGTAAAAGCTATTGTGCCTGCCTTCTTAGCGCGTATGGAAAAGTAGCCTTCGCCACCATAGTCTGGGAACTCGACGCGACTGAATTCTGTCCCACCTGCCTGAAGAGCAATAAGGTATCTCATGATGTTAAAAGAGAATTTATTGTAGTCATCGCCAATGAAGTTGATAGGGTTTTGACCATGTAAGGTCGCTCTACTAAGGACAGCGACCGATACATTATCATATCTAGCAGTGAAATCTTCGAAGAAATCGGCCTCCATACTTGCGGATATGAGTAAAACTTTACTCCGACCTGCGTTTTCTAGCAGCAACCGAGTGTAGGTGCCTATGCCACCATGGACTTTCCCAATTGGCTCGAAGCAAGTTATGACATAGTCATAATTAGCTTTGATGTTAAATTCCTGTATGACAAAGTCGCTTAACGACGAGATTTCGGTTTGCGCGGCTAGCAGACTTTGCATAGCAATCCTCATTTTCTTATGTTGTTCAAGCTGGCTCTTACTTTGCTTAGTCGACCCAAGCTAGCTAACGTATCCGCTCTTTAGATTTAACTAGTTTTAAGAATGCTGGGAATGGATTCGCGAATACTGAAATGCGTTGCCGTGTAGCGTTTGCGCGCGCTTCCAAGACTCCGCCGCAATCAAATTAGCAATAACTAACATTATCTTTGCTCGTCCTATCTCCCTAGGTCGAGGGAGATATCAGGAGATATTGCCCGCAGCAAGCCTACGCGGGTCGCCTAGACGAGATCATTGCTCACGTCGTCCCCAACCATCTTTCAATCAGTATGTACAAGTTTTTGAGGGGCATCAGTTATTCCACGGTTACTGATTTTGCCAAATTGCGGGGTTGATCTACATCGGTGCCCATGAACACGGCGGTGTGGTAGGCCAGAAGCTGGATCGGCAATGAGAAGATCATCGGCGCGATCAGTTCGTCCACGTTCGGCAGCACGATCGTGCTCATGGTCTCCAACTTGGAAGCAGCCGCACCCCGTTCGTCGGTAATGAAGATGATCCGGCCGCCGCGGGCCGCGACCTCCTGCATGTTCGAGATGGTCTTCTCGAAGAACCGGTCGTGCGGCGCGATCACGATGACCGGCATGTTCTCGTCGATCAGCGCGATCGGCCCATGCTTCAGCTCGCCGGCCGCATAGCCCTCGGCATGGATGTAGGAAATCTCCTTCAGCTTCAGCGCGCCTTCCATAGCGAGAGGGAAGCTGGTGCCTCGGCCGAGGTATATCGCATCTTGGCATTTGGCGAGTTCCCGCGCGAGGCTTTCCATCTTCGGCTGGATGGCGTTGAGAACGCTCGCCATGATCCGCGGCATCTCGGCAAGATGCCGTACGAGAACACGCTCTTCCTCAATGGAAATGGTGCCGCGCGCCCGCCCGGCCCCGACGGCAAGCGCCGCGAGCACGGCCAGCTGGCAGGTAAAGGCCTTGGTGGATGCGACGCCGATTTCCGGACCGGCGAGAATCGGGAAGACGGCATCCGACGAGCGGGCAATGGTCGATTCACTCGCGTTGACGACCGCGCCGATCGTCAGGCCGAGATCCTTGCAGTAGCGCAGCGACGCCAGCGTATCCGCCGTCTCACCGGACTGCGAGATGAACAGAGCCGCCGCATCGGGCGACAGGGGAATATCGCGATAGCGGAACTCGGAGGCGACATCGATCTCCACCGGCAGCCGCGCATAGCGCTCGAACCAGTATTTGCCGATCAAACCAGCGAGATAGGCCGTGCCGCAGGCCGAGATGGCAAGGCTCGGTATCCGGGCGAAATCGATGGCCGAGGCGGCAGCGCTGACGCGGTTCTCCGTGAAATCGACATAGTGGCCAAGCGCGTGCGAGATGACCTCCGGCTGCTCGTAGATCTCCTTTTCCATGAAGTGCCGGTGGTTGCCCTTGTCCACCATGTAGGCGGCGGCGATCGACACCTGTCGCGGACGCGTCACAGGGTTGCCGTCATGGTCGAGGATGTCGACGCCATCCGCCGTCAGCACGGCCCAGTCGCCATCGTTGAGATAAGTGATCTCGTTGGTGAAGGGCGCGAGCGCGATCGCATCCGAGCCGAGAAACATCTCTTGCTCGCCATAGCCGACCGCAAGCGGCGGGCCGGAACGGGCTGCGAGAATCGTACCCGGCGTATCGGCAAACAGCACCGCTAGCGCATAGGCACCGGTGACCGACCGCAGCATCGCCTGCATGGCTTCTCTACCGTCCAGCCCGTCCCGCCGAAGCTTGGCGAGCAGCTGCGCGACGACCTCTGTGTCCGTCTGCGTCGAGAAGGTCGCGCCGTCAGCGATCAGGGTATCCTTGATCTCGGAGAAATTCTCGATGATCCCGTTGTGCACGACGGCGACGCCATCGGTGAAATGCGGATGGGCGTTGTTCTCCGTCGGTGCGCCATGCGTCGCCCAGCGCGTGTGTGCGATGCCGATCAGGCCGGGAAGCGGATCGCCGGCGAGCTTCGTTTCGAGATTGAACAACTTGCCTTCGGCGCGCCGACGGTCGAGCTGGCCGTCATGGATCGTCGCCACACCGGCCGAATCATAGCCGCGATATTCGAGCCGCTTGAGGGCATCGACCAGCCTCTCAGAAACGGGCCGTGTCCCGACGATTGCCACTATACCGCACATCTTTGTTCTCTCCCAAAAGAGGATTCATGTTGTAGCAGATCACGCAACTCTACTCATCAAGCGCCCCGCAGATCGACGGAATCGGTCATGTTTGAACGCGTGTCGCTAGTCAACGATTAATATGACCTGTATGTGAATCATTGGACATCTCGAGGTGACAAATTCTTAAGTCGACCTTTGCCTGTTTGTGTCATTCATTTGACACCATGAATTTACTTTGCTAGCGCATGCCCCCAACGAGTGAGTGGTGCCATATCACCAGGGAATACAACTGTGTATACCGATCGGCGACATGCAAACATTACAAGGGTTTAGTTATGCTGTCTGGGAGCGAGGGTGGGGGAGTGCAAATGAACATAACGCGCTGTATTTCCTTACAGGCTGTGGCGTTGATAATTGAGTATGTGTAATTTTACACCCGTAAACTTTGCACAGATATTTCTGTATTTTCCATGTCGTAGAAAATGTCATTGTGACAAACTTACTGCAGTAAGAGATTACGATGAATATCAGGCAATCATACTCTATTAACGTCTTTATTTATTTTATTCTTCTCGCAAAGGTTTACTAGGTAACTATCGAACGGCAGTAATGTCCGCTCCCTTGAGTTAATAGCAGATCATCTGCAATTTAGTGGTAGGTAAATATGGCTAGCATCGCAGTAATCGGAAGTGGTATATCTGGCGCATCGTGTGCCAGGCTGCTTAGAGACAACGGGCACAGTGTCGTCATATACGAGTCGAAGCCGCGGACTGGAGGGCTCGTGGCTTGCACAGAGGAAGAAGGGAACTTGTTTCACAGAGTAGGTGGGCACGTTTTTAATTCACATGATCCGCGTGTCTCGAGATGGTTCTGGTCGCTCTTTGACCGCGAGGCTGAGTTTATATTCGCGCGCCGTAATGCTGCTATTTATATCGGAGAGAGCTTTATTGGATATCCAATCGAAAATCATCTCTACCAACTACCCAAAGACCAAGTATCAAAAATAATACCAGAGCTGCTCGAGGTTGCTCGAGAAAAGAAAAACTTGGGCAATACCCAAAATTTTTACGACTTTTTGCTAAGTACGTTTGGCCAGACACTCTGTGAAGAGTACTTTTTTCCATACAATACGAAAATTTGGAATGCTGATCTTCGAGAGATGCCGATGTCATGGTTGGCAGGTAAGCTGCCGATGCCAGACCTGGCGTCGATCTTGCATGCGAATGTTTTCCGCGCTGACGAGCAAAGTATGGTTCACTCAACGTTCTTCTATCCTAGAACAGGTGGATCTCAATTTATTATCGATAAGATAATTTCCGATATTGAGGTAAAGTTTGAAAAATGCAGCTCTATTGTTCTAGGAGAGCGAACTTTAGTTAACGGCTGTAGATATGACTCAGTCGTATACACCGGCGACATTCGAGATCTAAATTCGATTATTGAATTGACTGAGCTCAAAACCTTAAGTGCATCCCACTTTCCAAGTAACGGCACTACCACAGTGTTATGCTCGTGCGACAGCAATCCTTATTCTTGGGTGTACATTCCATCTATAAAGATACGCAGTCATAGAATGATCATGACTGGGAACTTTTCTCCCAGCAACAACTCTGTCGCACTTGGCAACGGTCGCATTAGCTGCACAGTTGAGTTCGTTGGTAGATGCACTGAGGCCGAGGTGAGCGAGGCGCTATCGATGCTTCCATTCAACCCTAAGGCAATAAGCCTCAACTACGAAAGTAACTCCTACGTAATTCAGGCAAGCAATACGAGATCTGAAATCGACAAGATACGTGAAGGTCTACGGGCTCGTAATGTTTGGCTTTGCGGGCGCTTTGCTGAGTGGGAATACTACAATATGGATGCTGCGATAGCCTCAGCAATGCATGTTGCTGACGAGGTCTGCGCAAGGGTTGGTAATGATTAAAGTTGATGTCGATCGTATATCTTATATTAGCTCCGACGGTGTAGAGCGGTGTATTACTTCTCCGTGGAGTGATTGCGCAAATCCGCTCTATCCTTCCCGTGAGATGGAGGGCAACTGGATCTTTCTCGGTTGTTGCGCAACGGACGATGGCGCTGCAATTGACTTTATATCGCTTCGTGGCCTATCAGAACTCGCCCGATGGCGGATTGACGATGATGGCAATTACGTATCTCAACAACGTTTAAATGCTTCGGCAGCTGGGATCTTCGCTAAACGACCGATGTATTATCATATGGCGGATCCGTCTGAGGTTGCAAAGTTTGCGAGGAGGTTTTCGAATGATTACCAGATATACTGCGCCATAAAGTACATTATGGGCGATCCAGTATATGCCCAATCATATCTCGACACATACGCTCCTGGTGCTTATCATGCCACTAGAGACGATGAAGTTACTGGCGGTATCAAGTTATATGCAAATATTATATTCAATCATAATTACAGTCGCAATATCCCTGCGATAGACAAGTTATACGAGGGTCGCTTCTCAGCCGTAAATTATATATTGCCCAATGCTGCTCCGCAGTCTGAGAGATGCAGTCATTTTCCTGCAGGATCTTTCGCGTACCATACATTGATATATATGGCAGCTATGAAGCTGCTAGGGGATGAGAGGTTTGATGAGTCGGGTTGGTACATGTTCTGCCAAGACGATGTTTACCTAAACAAAAACTTTTCTTGTTCAACTTTTTCAAAATTTGTTAACGGTGCTGAACCATGTGCGGCGTTCTATTGCGATGTCATTTCGACGCGATGGGACTACAATTCTAGTTGGGCATGGAACACTAGGGCTCTTGGTCGCATAAAGGATCCGCGAAGTTTTGAGCTTGGAAATGGTTTTGAAGGTTACAATGCTTTCTTTGATATCGAAGCGCTCTCATCTGCGGTGGGTGATATATTTTTCGTTTCAGGAAAGTATCTTCGCGAGTTCTGCGAGATACTTGGAAACTATATATCAGAGGATGTTTTTCCTGAGATATCGATTCCGTCCTCTTTGAGCTCGCTTTGCTGCGTAACTGGGAGAAGTTTGGCTCGCTTTTCCGGCATGTATCTATGGGGTGATGAGAGAAGTGTATTAAATTCAGAGTATTTGTCTGATTTTGATACTGGCACGTCTTTGTTTATACACCCGGTCAAGCTTGATGTTGCCTCATCGTCGTCTAAGTAGTTTCTCTCAGTCGCACTGGGCAGTAGATTAATAACGATCTGATAGAAATTTTTGCTGCCGCTAATTTGACGGCGGCGAGAACGTCCATAGGGGCTTTTGTCATAACGGGTTACGATGACTTTTGAGCTGTTTCAGTTTACTGAAGAAACGTAACCATCAGATTGTTACCGTGGGGAATGTCTCGACGCGGTAATTACCCAGGGCTTGTTTCCCGCCGATTTCAGGCTGTGACGGTCTGAAGAATCGTCTTGAAGGTGTTGGCGCCGGGGCGCAGGCGCGCGGTATCGACGACGGTGCGGATGTCGGCCTCGCCTTTGGCGGCCCACATGGCGCGATAGCCGTTCGTGACTTTCCGCTGGATGACGGCGGGGCGCAGAGATCGCTCGCAGGCATTGTTCGTCGGCTCGACCATGCCGGGGTGGAGTGCGAAGGTCAGAAGCTGATCGCGGGCTCGCCGGAACTTGTTCTGGATGGTTCGAGCGAAGTCGCAACCTGTCGATGTCGCTAGAATGGCCTCGAGACTTTTCGCAAGGGCTTTGCGCTTGGTGGCGATGGTCGATGTGGCGAGCGTGCCGATATCGTCGGCAAGGGCGAAGGCTCGTTTCAGCCAGAGCCGAAGCCGCGACGGGAGCGCGTCCTCGCCGGCTTGTTCGGCATAGGCGACATCGCGGGCGAGATGGGCCAGGGAGGTCTGATGCGCCGCGCCATGGCCCTGCTGGGCCGAATAGCGATCGGAACACCACACATCTGGGCGATGGCCGTACATCAGGGTCTCGACAACGACGGCGCCGCGTGTCGGAGCGGCTCGATGGACGACGGCCTCGCTACAGCGGAACACCCATTGATAGAAATTGCTCCCCTCGATCCGCACACCGGTTTCATCCGACGCCACAACACTGGCCCGGCGCAGGGAGGCGATGGCAGCATCGCGCTCGGCGACGAATGTCCCTTGCGCCCGGCGCAGCATATTCATCAGGCCGCCCTGGCTGACGGTCAGTCCGAACAGGTCGGCGAGCGCACCTTGAAGCCGCTCGTAGGACAGTGCCTGGAAGGTCTTGAGATAGGTCGCCACAGCATGCAGCCGCGGTCCGAACGGCGTGCCCTTGGCCGCATCCGGAACGGGCGCGGCAACGAGCATGCCACAGGACGGACAGGATACCGCCAGACGCCGGTGCCGCTCGGCGAAGGGCTTGATCTGCGGCAACTCGACGGTCTCATGCTCGCTGACGACCGACACGGGAAGATCGTGTCCCAGAGCCGTTCCGCAGCACGCGCATTGATCGGGACGATGATCGACGACGCGATCGAAATCAGCGGCCATCGCCCGGCTGTGCCCTTCATGGCCAAGCTTGGCTCCGCCGGGCTTGGATCGTTCGCGCTGTTCCTTGCGGTCCGTCGACGGCGGCTTCGAGGACGTGCGCGACGTCTTCTCCGGACGCTGAATCTTCAGCACCAGATCGATCAGCTCCTCCTTCGTCAGACGTTGCAAATCACCGCGTTCCATACCGACAGGGATTCAGTGTTTCCACGCTTTGGCAAGGGGGTGGGTAATTACTCGACGCGTGCTGAGATCTCTTCGCCGAGGACAAGCAATCGAGGAACTCCTGCCATTGCTTGGCTGACCGAAGCGCCTCAGTCAGCATCTGCCTGAGTTCGTTGATGCCATCGTCTGTCAGAGCGGGTGTGCTCTCGTCATCTCCGGTAACGACGCTGATGATGTTGCCATATGCGCCTAACCGGTTCAGTTCTGCGTGGAAACCAACATCGTTGGCCTGACGAAGCTCGCGGTTCTCCCGCTCAAGAGCCTTCATCTTCTCAGCGACATCGCTCGGCAGGCCTGCTCGTTTATCACTGTCGACCTCGGTCTTCTTGACCCACTTGTGCAGGGTGTGAGCTGGCTCGGGAAATTTGAACAGCCAGGATAAGTGGAGTTTCTGCCTGACTTCGGCTTAGATGCCGGGAACAGGAGAGAGCATGACAAGACAACCGCGCCGGAACCATAGCCCGGCTTTCAAGGCAAAGGTGATGCTCGCCGCCATCCGAGGCGAACAAACACTGGTGGAATTGTCCCAGCAGTTTGATGTGCACGCCAACCAAATCAAGCAATGGAAAGACCAACTCCTTGAGGGGGCGACAGGCGTTTTTGGAGATGAAGCCAAGGCGGAACCGGCGGGTCTAACCGTCGACGTCAAAACGCTGCACGCTAAAATCGGGGAGCTGACGCTAGAAAACGATTTTTTAGCCGGAGCGCTCGGCAAAGCGGGCTTGCTGGGCGGAAAAAAATGAGCGACCGCAAGCACGAACTGTCGGTCGCACGCCAGGCGAAGCTTCTCGGCTTCAGCCGTGGCACGGTCTATTATCTACCTCGTCCAGTGCCCGACGGCGATCTTGCCCTGATGCGCCGGATTGACGAGTTGCATCTCGACTACCCCTTTGCCGGAAGTCGGATGTTGCAAGGGCTCTTGAGAGGAGAAGGGCTGGAGACTGGGCGGCTGCACATCGCCACGCTGATGAGCCTATAAAACAGTGTCCGAGGCCCGCGCTGGCATTAGCCGCTATCTGACATTTTACAATAGCCGACGCCCACATTCATCCCTTGACCGGCAGACGCCGGATCAGGCCTACTTCAACGCGCTGGCACCGATGATGGTGGCGGCATAATCGAGGCGGAAATCCACTTAACGAAACGCCCGAAACTGTTCAAACAAACCGAGCCACCTCTGTGGCTGGCGAGCAGCCGATCTTGGTAGCGATAGATGAAACGGCAGCCCACCGCGAAGGGTGCTCGGCCTCGTGATCCAGCACCATACGTATGGCACGGCTACGGACTTCAGGTGAAAACTTGTTCGTTGTCTTGCCCATGATGGCTCCACTTTCTCAGAAATTGGAGCCTCCGGCAAACCCGGTGCGGTTCACATGTCGCTGGTCCGGTTTCCCGGAGGGAAGCCGTGGCAACCCAAGCGGAGCAGGACCCTCTTTTCCAGCGAGCGTCACAGATACCAGCTTCTGGCAATCCGACCTACTCGATGACGCCGCAGTCCATGGTTCTTGCCATGACCGAAAATGGACCCGCGGTGCAGATCTTAGGAATAACGCCAATAGCTAGGACCGGCTCGACCAGCATGAGAACTCCAGCGCCTCTGTCCCCTTGTATTGCCTGCAGGTTTCTCCCGACCAGATTGCTCCCTTCTGGTGCTTTTTCGAGAGGCCAACGACACTCGGGCCCCTCGCCCAGTTAATTATGCCGTCCTCTCGACAAGACATCCTGCCTACCGTCATTGGTCAAGCAGCGCGCAAGACCTGTGCCCGCGTTTACGCGACGTTGCGCTCCGGCAGGCCGTTCGTGGCGAGGATCGGTCCGCTGTCGCTGATGTCGCTGAACAACCGGGCAAGGTCGATGATGACGACAAAGCCGGTTTCGCGGCGGACGACACCGCGGATGTAGTCCGACCGCCAGCGTACGCCGATGTCGGGTGCCTGCTCGATGCTGTCGCGCCGGAAGGGGGTTACCTCGAACACCTTGTCGGCGACCAGCCCCAGCGCGAGGTCCTTCTCGCCCAAGGGAATGTCGAGCACCAGAATGCGGGTGTGGGGCGTGCGCACGGTGGGCGTCATGCCCAGCCGCAGGCGCAGGTCGATGATCGGTACGCCCTGACCGCGCACGTCGCGCAGGCCCATCAGGTAGTCGGGCCCGTGCGGGATCTTGAACGGGTCCTCGTGGTCCAGGATCTCCCGGACCACGGTGACGGGAACGGCAAACAGCTCTTCCCCGAGGCTGAAGGTGACGAACTGGGACTCCGCCGGCATATGGTCCATATCAGGCGCTCTGCTTGAAGTCGGCGTCGTCGGCGTCCGGGCCGCCCATCGACATGTCCAGCGCAAAGCCCTTCACGCGGGCCTGCTGGGCAGAAACGCTCTGGCGGGGGGCGACGGCTGCCGGCTTGCGCGGGGCGGCGGCCGGGCGTGCGGTTGCCGTGTGATGGGCGGTGTGATGCGCGGACCGCTGGGGCGCGGCGGCGACCGGGGCCGGCTTGTGCGAGACGTTGTCCACCCGGAAGAAGGCGATGGAGGCCTGAAGCTCCTCGGCCTGGGCGGCCAATTCTTCGGATGTCGCCGACATCTGCTCGGAAGCACCGGCATTCTGCTGCGTCACCTTGTCGAGCTGCTGGATCGCCTCGTTGATCTGCGAGGCCCCGATGTCCTGCTCGCGGCAGGCAGCCGAGATCTCGGCGATCAGTTCGGCCGTCTTGCGGATGTCGGGCACGAGGCGTCCGAGCATGTCGCCGGCTTCCGTCGCCACCTGCACCGTCTCGCCGGAGAGACCGCTGATTTCGGCAGCGGCCGCCTGGCTGCGTTCGGCCAGCTTGCGCACTTCGGAGGCAACGACCGCAAAGCCCTTGCCGTGTTCGCCGGCACGGGCCGCTTCCACGGCGGCGTTCAGCGCCAGCAGATCGGTCTGGCGGGCGATTTCCTGAACGATGGAGATCTTCTCGGCAATCGTGCGCATGGCGACGACGGCACGGGCAACCGCGGCTCCGCTGGCTTCTGCATCCTTGGACGACTGGCGGGCGATCTTCTCGGTCTGGGCGGCATTGTCGGCGTTCTGCTTGATGTTGGCCGCCATCTCTTCCATCGAAGCGGAGGCTTCCTCGGCGGACGAGGCCTGCTCGGTTGCGCCCTGGCTCAGCTGTTCGGAGCTCGAGGACAGCTCCTGGCTGCCCGAGGAGACGTTGTCGGAGGCCGACAGCGCATCGCCGACCACGCCGCGTAGGCGCTCGACCATGGCGTTGACGTGGGAGAGCATCTCGCCGATCTCGTCCTTCGAGCCGACGACGGCAAGCTGCGTCAGATCGCCTTCCGCTACGCTACGAACGGCCGTGGATGCGCGGGCCAGACCGCGGCTGATAGTGATGGAGATCCAGACGGCAGCACCGATCGCGATCAACGAGGCGACCGCGGCGAGGGCAATCATGACGGTGCGGGTTATGTCATAGAGGGTGTCTGCCGCATGATCGGCATCGGCAAGCTGCGACTTCGACAGGTCGACGAGTTCGGCCACGGAGGCGTCGATCACATTGGCAAGCTCGCGGCCCTCCGTGATCGAGATCCGCAGCGCCTGGTCCGCAGAACCAGATTCCATGAAGGTGTAGATGCGCCGGTTGACATCCTCAGCCTTCGCGGCGAGATCCTTGATCGCCATCCACTTTGGGCGGCCTTCCGCGCTGGCGATCGCCAGTGCCTTGCCGAGCGTCTCGTTCATGCGAACGAAGGCCTGGGTGCTCTTGGTATTGGCTGCGGCAAGTTCGGCCGGCGTGTTGGTGGTCAGCATGTTCTTCTGCTGACGGATGCCCTCAAGCTGCGCGATGTTGAGGCTCTGCGCGAACTCGAGCCGCGTGACCGGGCCGGCGAGAACATCACTCATCGACTGATTGAGATTCGAAAGGCTGTACAGGGCATAGCCTGCGGTACCCACCATCAGAACGATGAGAAAGGTAAAGGCGGTGGCGAGCTTCATTTTCAGCGTGAAGGTCATGGTTTCGATCCGATGCTGCAGATGGACGGAGGAGGAAGAGCGATCTTAGTGGGAGGCAAAGATCGTCTTGAGGTTTGGCACGATGACGAACTCGCCGTTTCGCTTGACGAGGCAGTCGATGAAATCCGCCCGCCAGCGCATGCCGACGCTCGGCGGTGCTTCGCTGGCAGCGCGAGAGAGGGTGGTGACCTCGTAGACCTTGTCGGTGCGGATGCCAACGAGGCAGGGCTCACCGTCGATGTCGAGTTGGACGACGATGATGCGGCTGTCGATGGACGCTGCGCCGGCCTCCATGCCGAAGGCAAGGCGAATGTCGGCCAAGGGAATGACCTTGCCGCGAAAATTGACCACGCCGCCGAGATAGGCTTTGGCGCCGGGCACACGTGTTTCGGGTAGGAGGTCGAGGATTTCCTGCACCGTCATTGCCTCGATAGCGAAGGTCTCGCCATTGAGATTGAAGGTCAGTACGGACATCTCGTCCTGCCCGTTCCACGTGGTTGAAACGTCGCTTCGGGTGACCTGCAGACTCATACGATTGCGCGCAACTGCGCCTCCTGTCGAGCGCATGTACGCGCGCGCGAAGCTGTGATTGGCAATGCCTGATCCGTCATAACCCTGTCCCTAGCGTTGAGCCCGCAAACCCTGAATCCACGCGACGACTGCAGCTCAAAGCAGCCTAAGCGTGGCGAGCGAGCCGACGTTTCCTCATAGATTTGTAGGAAACGCGACACGGATGTCGTTGATGAGAAATGATTGGTCGACCACGGAGATCCGTATCATTCGGATCAGGGTCCGGCGCGTAACCGGGCCAATCTTGACAACTGACGTTTGCATAGAGGTGGTTAATGTTGAATAAATAAATTGCTAAAGTGTGTGAACACAAGCGTTTTCCGGCAAAAGTGGGATTGCCGAAAATGCTTGCGTTTCATGTTTCTTGCAGGCTCGCCGAGCCGTCGCGGACGTGGTTCTCCCGCCCGCTGTCAGCCCTTGATGATCTCCGGCCAGAGAGCCGCCGTTGCGTCCAGCAGGGGGGCCGTGCCGGCAGCAATCCAGGGGATGTCGCTGTCAGCTCTGGTGCCGATGCGGACGTTAAGGCCGGCTTCGCGGGCAAGCACGGCGCCGCCAGCAATGTCCCACATGGTGGTGATTTTCTGCAGGTGACCGTCGAAAATGCCGCGGGCAGCAAAGACCAGCGAGACCGAGGTGGTGTGCAGCGCCTCGACCACCCAGCCCGCTTGCCGAAGACCGGTATGCAGAGCGCCGATCTCGGCAATGTCGTCGTGCGCGCTGTCGCCGAGCGAGACGACGCGGACATCGCCCAGAGGAGCGCTGCGGGCGAGCGTCACGCCGTTGCGCAGGAGGCCGGTGCCCTCAGCCGCGCTATAAACCTCGCCGAAGACGGGAAGGGAGACCACGCCGAGGTCCGGTCGGCCGTTCGTGACATGGCCGAGCGAGATGCCCCAGAGCGGCGAGCCTCGCAGGAAGTTCGAGGTGCCGTCGATCGGATCGATGATCCAGTAGGCCTCGCCGCCGACGCCGCCGAGCTCCTCGCCGACGATCGTCTCGCCTGGGAACGCCGCGTCGATACGCTGGCGGATCAGCGTCTCGATGCTGGTATCGGCTTCGGATACGAAGTCCTGGAAGCCTTTTTCCCGCGTGGCGATCGCGTCGCGCGCGGCAAAGAAGGCGAGCGCTTCGTGCATGGCCTCCTCGACGATGACGGTTGCCTTCGACAGCCGGTCTTGCGTGTTCGTCATGCCGCATCTCCCTCGTTTTGCGTGGCCCAAGCGCGAAATGCCTCGATCTCATCCGTCTGGATCGCGCCGACACCCGCTTGTTTCAGCCGGCTCCAGACCGCATGCGGGTCGTGAAGCGCGCGGCTGTCGTTGTAGTCGAGGCAATGGGAGACATCGAGTGTGTTGATCCAGACGCGGATATTCTGGCGGGTGAGTTCTTCGCGGGCGGCCGCGATGTCGTCGATATCGTCGAACTTGACCTCGATCATCGGCGCGCGGAGGGTAGCGATGCGGCGAAGGTCTTCGGCGAAGCGGTCTTTGCGAACCCGAAACATCGGCATATGCGGGATGCGGCCGAACCAGTCGGCGTCCAGAATTGGAAAACGCGTCGCATTGATGTCGATATCGGTCTTGACGAGAACCTGTGACTCGACGCCGAGCCGTAGAACCGTCTCCATGACGGCCGGCAGGTCGCGCTCGAACTTCGTGTCGATGTTGACGGCGATGCGGCCCCGCGCGGCCTCGAGGATTTCCTCCAGCGTCGGCACGGACTCCTGCGTCGCTGCGGCGCCCTTTCCGCCGGCGCCGACCTTCAGGCGGGCGTTGCGAACGGTGTCGAAGGAAAGTTCCGCGACAATGCCAGTGCCAGTCGTCGTGCGGTCGAGCGTCTTGTCGTGGATGACGACGAGGTGCCCGTCGGCGGTTGCCTGTGTGTCGATCTCGACCATTTCGACGCGGGCCGCGATGGCCGCCTCGATGGAGGCGATCGAATTTTCCGCCGTGGTCTTCCAGAAGCCGCGATGGGCGATGGTGAGGATGGCGGGATTGTCGCGCGAGGCCATGAGGAGGACGTCGGGTGTGTGAAACGGTGCGGCGGCGAGGCGGCTTTGGGAGGTGGGCATGAGGTCTTGCTTTCGGTTCGTGTTGCGGTGTGCGGACATCAGATCTTGCCCATGCCGGCCGCCATCAGGTCGTCGCGCAGCACGCGGCCGGCGATGACGAAGATAACGAGGGCGGGCAGGAGCAGGAGGAAGGAGACGATGGAGGCAAGCGGCAGCTGCATCGAATAGGGATCGAGATACATGTAGAGCTTGATCGGCAGCGTCTCGACCACAGGGGCGCCGACGATGAAGGATTTGTCGAACTCCTCGAAGCTGCCGACGAAGGACATCAAGCCGCCGGCCAGAAGCCCGGGCACGGCGAGCGGCAGTACGATATGCCTTACGATGCCGAACGTGCCGGCGCCGAGCGAGCGGGCGGCATGGAGGAGGTCGTCGGGGATCGTCTCGAGGGCCGCCGTCATCAGCCGGATCATCAGCGGCAGGGTGCCGACGATCTGCACGAGGATAACGCCGGCGACCGAATAGGCAAGGCCGAGCGCCAGAAACACCTGGCCGATGCCCACAGCCACCACGATGCCGGGAATGATGATCGGTGCGAGGATGAAGATCTCCACCGCCCGCTTCAGCCGGAAGGGAAACCGCGCCATGGCCCAGGCCGTGGGCAGGGCAATGAGGGCCGTGGCGAAGGTGACGACAAAGGCGATGACGATGCTGTTGATCGCGGCGCGCAACAGGCCGCTATCGCCGAGCACGCCGGCCCAGCGCTCGGTCGTGTAGCTTTGCGGCAGCACATGCGGCGGCGGCCAGCCATCGGCGATGCTCCAGAGGAACATCAGCCCGAGCGGCAGGGCGATTGCCAGGAACAGGAAGGCATAGAGGCCGACCGCAACGGGAAGCCGGTCTTCGCGCGTGAAGCGCCGTTTGCGGGCGGCGGGCGACAGGGTGTTTTCGGCAAGGGCGCTCATTTCGTATCTCCGCGTCCATGCGCATCGCCGATGCGCGATGTCAGGGTGTAATAGGCGACGAGAACGGCGACGGCGAAGGCGCTCAGCACCATGCCCATGGCGAAGACCTGGGGAAACCGGCCCTGATTGAATTCGTTGACCATCAGCACGGACAGAGGTCTTGCCGTCGGCGGCCCGACGATATCGGGAATGGCATAGGAGCCCATGGAGCCGATGAAGGTCAGGAGCACGGCCGCCGTGATGCCGGGCATGGCGAGCGGCACCTCCACAAGGAAGAAGGTGGCAAGCCGCGACGCTCCGAGCGTGCGGCCCGCAAAGCGGATATCCTCCGGGATCGCGGCAAAGGCGCTGGTGATGATCAGCGTCATGAACGGGATCTGCTTCCAGACGCTGGCAAGAATGACGCCGACGCCCCAGTCGTCGCGCACGAGTTTCGGCAGCCCGAGCCCCAGAGGCGCCACCGCCCGGTCGATGAAACCGCCGCGCTCGAAGAGGACGATGATCATCAGGCCGACGATGATGCCGGGAACCGCGAGCGGCAGCTTGTAGAGACCGCTGAAGAGCTTGCGCCCGACGAAGTGCCGACGGATGGCGAGCGACAGCGGCACGGAGACCAGAAGCGACACGACGACCGGCGCAACCCCGTAATAGATGGAGGTGCCGAGCCCACGCAGCATGGAGGGACGCGTGAAGATGCGCACGTACCAAGCAAGCGTGAAGCTGCCATCCTCCAAGCGCAGGCTGCCGATGAGGGCGGAGGCCAGCGGGCCGCCGAAGAACAGGAGAAGATAGCCGACACCCGGCGCCAGCAGCAGCGGCAGGAGCAGGCGATGATCGCGAAGCAGCGCCGGCATCACGCGGCTTCTCGGGCGGGCACGCGGTCCTCGATCACCCGGTCCTCGAGCACGGGCAGGCGATCCGGGAACGTCAGCTCCACAGTGCGGCCGGGCTCGATCAGCGCATCGCCGCCTGCCTGGCTGACCTTCAAGAGGGTCTCGCCGACGGCGACCGTATAGAGCGCGCTTGCGCCCATGAAGGACACGCCGGCAACCGTCGCCGGTGCGCTCGAGACGTGATCGCAGGCGCGGATGCCGATGCTTTCCGGTCGCACGGACACCTGGGCCGGACCCATGGCCTCCGTGGCGAGATCAACCGGCTGGCCCCAGGGGAGTTGCCCCTGCCGGCCGGAGGCGGTGACGGCGAGCAGATTGGTCTGGCCGAGGAAGCCGGCTGTGAAGGCTTGTTTCGGCGAGCGGTAAAGCTCCAACGGCGTGCCGATCTCGACCACGCGACCGGCATTCATCACCACGATCCGGTCCGACATGGCCATCGCCTCGGCCTGGTCGTGGGTGACATAGAGGCTGGTCGCGCCGATACGCCGGTGCAGCGCGACGAGTTCGTGGCGCAGCGTATCGCGCAGCTTCGCATCGAGATTGGAGAGCGGCTCGTCGAAGAGCAGCAGGTTCGGCTGCATGACGATGGCGCGGGCGAGCGCCACGCGCTGCTGCTGCCCACCGGACAGCTGGCGCGGCATGCGGGCCGTCAGACCCGTGAGGGTGCAGATGTCGAGTGCATGGGCGATCCGCCTCTGCTGCTCGACCTTCGGCACGTTCTTCATCCGCAGGCCGAAGCGCAGGTTCTGCTCGACCGTCATGTGTGGAAACAGGGCGTAAGACTGGAACACCATGGCGATGTCGCGCCGTTCGGGCGGCAGCATGTCAATACGCTGGCCGGCGAGGCGGATCTCGCCGCCGCTCTGCTGGCTGATGCCCATGACGATCCGCAGAAGCGAGGATTTTCCGCAGCCGGACGGGCCGAGAATGGTGACGAACTCGCCCTTTTTGACGCAGAGCGAGACAGGATGAAGGGCGCGGCTCGCACCGTAATCCTTGGTGATATCGGTGATTGCAAGCATGGTCATGGCCGTTTCCCGATGGATCGGAGGGGGTATGTCTTTGCGTCGGTCCCGACCTCAA
Source organism: Ferranicluibacter rubi (assembly GCF_011603255.1). GTDB lineage: Bacteria > Pseudomonadota > Alphaproteobacteria > Rhizobiales > Rhizobiaceae > Ferranicluibacter > Ferranicluibacter rubi. Next base: position 155,328 of record NZ_JAANCM010000007.1, read on the forward strand.
GGCGGCGGAAGAGCCGCCTTGAGGTCGGGTGAGCCGGCTACTGGTTGAGCACCTTCTCGTCCAGCGCCTCGGAAAGCGCTGTCGCCATGTCCCAGAAAGCGGTGACGCTGAGGCGCGGATAGACGCTTAATGGCAGCATGTGGGCCTGCGTTTCCGCCGGCACCTGATCGCTGGTCACATCCGTGCGCGGCGAGCGCGAGGCTTTGCTCTCGAGTTTCCAGAGCTGGAATTCCTTGCTCATGGCCATATCGATTAGGAGCAGGGCGGCGGCCACGTGCCGGGCATTGGCCGGCACGAACATGGCATCGCCCGAGCCGATCTGACCCGTTTCAAGCAGCGTCAGGCGGATCGTCTCCGGCACCTGCTTGGTGGCGAGGAAGGTCATCACTTGGTCTTCCCAGACGGTACCTATGGACAGCTGGCGATTGTTGATGAGGTTGAGCGTATCGGCATTGCCGTTGGTGAGTTCGGCGACCGCCAGCAGGCGGCGATAGTAATCCCAGACCGGATCGAGGCATTCCGAGCCCATGGCCCATTCCTCGGCTTCGTCCAACGTCTGGTTCGCGTCGGTCAGCTGCGCCTTGCAGTCGCCCGTCAGCAGATCGAGCGCCAGCGAATAGAGGAACCCACTGCCGGAGCCGCCCTTGGCGGGCGAGGTGACGCCGAGGCGCTTGGGATTCTTTTCCGCCCAGGCGAGCAGATCGGTGAAGCTTCTCGGAACCTCCGCGGCCGTCACGACCGCGCTGTCATATCCGATGGCTGTCTGATTGAGGTGGACGAGCGGAAAGCTGCCGCCATGCGGCTTGCCGAAGATGGTCTCGCTCAGCACCGGATCGTAGTGATCCATATTGGGCAGGATCTTGGTCAGCGCGATCTTGCCGACGACCCCCTTTGACGACAGCAGCGGATAGCCGCCACCGCCAGCGAAGTAGACATCGACGGGTGAATCCTGTCCGGCGGCCTGCACGGCGATCAGCTGCTGGTTTGCCTGGTCGCCCTTGACGTCGGAATAGCTGACCTTGATGCCGTATTTTGCCTCGAAGCGACGGATCAGCTCCTTCCAGGTGTCGCCGAAGCTGCCGGCGAAATTGTACATCGTCACAGTACCTTCCGCTTTGGCAGCGGGCACGACGATCTCGTAGAAATTGTCGCGCGTGACCGACGAAAGATCGAAGGTCAGGTTCTTCATGTTGGTCTCGGCCGCAAGACACGGGGCGGCGGTGGCCGTCAGCGCGAGAACGGCGGCGGCAAGAATGGTCCTGAACATAGGGGCTCCTCGGGATCCGATGGGATGTGGGAATGAGAGACATGCCCTTTGGCGACATGCGCGTTTCCGATGGAGACCTATTACTACACCTAGAGTGTAATATTTATGACGGTTTTGTAAAATGTGGGATCGTCGGCCCGACATCGTTGCCGGGCAGGGTCGCGCGCGATATTCCAAACACCATGACGTCAGAGCGAACACGGCCGGGAGAACGAGACATGGCAGCGGAACGGGGCGCCCTGTCGCGGGTGCCGCTTGCCAGCGACAACGAGCGCATGATCCTCGATATCATCCGCCGTCATGGCGCGATGGCGCGCTCGACGATCACCAGCCACACCAACCTCACGCAGCAATCGGTCCACCGGCTGGTCGAGGGGCTGGTTTCTCGCGGGCTGCTGCGCACCGGCGCGCCGATCGGCGGCATGCGCGGTCAGCCGAGCCCGACCATCGAGCTTGCGCGCGACGGGGCCAGCGCGGTCGGCCTGTCCGTCAACACGGACTCGGTCATCCTCAGCATCACCGACCTTGCCTGCAGCATCATCGTGGAAGAGCGCCTGGACCTTCAGCCGTGCGACCGGGAGAAGACGCTGCGCGCCATTGCCGTGAGGCTCGATGCGTTGTTGGCAGAGCATCATATCCGCAAGAACACGATCGCGGGCCTCGGCTTCTCGATGTCGGGCTTCTTCGTGTCGGAGGATCGCGCCTTCAACGCGCCGGAGCCGCTCTCCGACTGGTCTCTCCGGGATCTCCGACCAGAGCTGGAGCATACCTTCGGTTTGCCCGTCTGGCTGGAGAACAATGCGACGACGGGCGCGATCGGCGAGAGCATGTGCGGCGTCGGCCTCTGGTGCCGGACCTTTGCGTTTCTCTCGTTCAATTACGGCTTCGGCGGCGGGTTGATCCTCGACGGCAAGCCGTTCCACGGCTTCCACGGCAATGCCGGCGAGTTCAGCGGCATCTTTATGCCAGGCGAATCCGAACGGCGACCCGCTCTGCAATATCTTCTGGCACGGCTGCAGGAAAAGGGCATCGGCATCGACAGCGTCGATACGCTGCGACGGGATTTCGACCCCGCATGGCCGGGCGTCGAGGACTGGTTGGCGGAGACTTTGCCGCAGGTCGACCGGCTGGTCGCAACGCTCGTCGCCGTTCTCGACCCGCAGGCTATCGTCTTTGGCGGGCAGTTGCCGACGGAGCTTGGGCGCATGATGATCGAGCGCGCCCACCTTCCCTCGCAGCGGGTGCACCGTTATGACGTTGGGCCGAAGGAAGCGCGGCTCGTGCTCAGCGAGACGCTCGGAGACGCCGCCGCCATCGGTGCGGCGCTCCTTCCTTTGAAGGAACGGTATTTTACCTGACGTCTCCTGTCCCTGCAGAGCCCGCCGAATTTCAAGCAAGATAAAGTGGTGTTCCACAACGCGTGAATTTTTTGGCGTCGAAATTTGTCGCTTCAGCGCTAATCTTTGGATAGTTGTCCGCCAATCTCTTTATCGGACAAACCAAACTGAAAATTTAAATAACCGACCTATCTTTTCCAATGTTTCAAGCATTGGGTTCGCCGCCCCAGCTTCGATTTCCGCAACATGTCGTCGCGTTAGTGCAAGCATATTCGTGAACTCCTCCTGGGTCATGCCGGAACCCTCTCGGATTTCTGCCACCGCATTCGGCAGCCTCAAATCGCCGGTTCGAGCACGCTCCGCCAGTGTTTGACGGTTTTCGAGAATCTCATCTTTCGTGGGTTTCTTCCACCGAGCCATTTAGCTGTCCTTCGGCATCACTAGCACGTCGCCAAAACGCTATCCGCGATTTCCATCCAGCGGCCCATTGCACGTTCAAGGATTTTTGGCGACGCACCCCTATCGTTTGCCATGGCCGGCGCGTGCCGCAGATGTTCTGCGAATTCGCAAAGCGAGGCCGCGAGCGCTTTCTGCTCAGCAGGATCAGGCATCACCTCGCGGCAAATACGATTGCTATCGGGAAGGTGATCGCGACCACCATCACGCATGATGGCCCATCGGGTGGAGCGTACGATACCCTCTTTGGCGAGCCGCATTGATGCGAAATCAAAGAGCGGAGACAGCCGGATCGTGCCGTTCTGGTGCTTGCTAAGTGCGGAATTCCGGCCGTGATTATCCGGATTGCCGAGCGCCAGATTGGCGATGTCGTGCTTCAGATGTTCGACAATGCCCGTGAAGGGATCCGCTGAATATTGGCGCAGAACGTCGATACCGGCCTCGTGCGTGTCAACATGGCCGAAATCGGCAACGCCGATCGCTGACACCAGGCTTTCCTGGCCCAGCCTGACGGTTCCACCGCCTTGTCTCTTTATCCGGTCGAAACGGGGAATGATCAGAACGCCCTCGGCATAGATCGAGGGTTCGCTGACCTTCGGACCGATCTCTAGAGCGATCCGCGAATGGAGGGCTTCGCCTTCGAGGATCGGGCGGTCCACGGGCTCGTTACTGCTAAGTAACTTGCCGATGGACGTGACACACGGACTCATCATCGCTCACAAGGCTGTCGGGATAATACAGCCCGTCATTTGCCTGTGTCATCGAGACCTTCGGCCATTTGCCTTGCAGGCCGCTTGAGCCGGAGGCAAGCCTTGCGAAACGATCGGCGACTTCCATGAAGCGAGCAGATCGCTTAAGGATCTCCGCCTCCGTCACCCCCTGGCGCTCAACACTGCGCGGCCGTTCCTATTCAGGTTCCGCCTCTTCTTTGATGCGGATATTGCCTACAGGCGGAAGATGCCCAAAATATAGCGATTCTTACGCCTGTATTTAATATCATATACTCGTCAGCTTTGGCTCTGCACTCCTTGGCGTTGGAGTGATGATTTCCCGGCTGATTGATTCACTCTACTGAATGTCATCCCGGCAAGAAGAGGACTGAATGCATGTCGAGAGTGTTTCGCGCAATGACGACACGAGAGTGGCTTGCTGTCGCCTTCATGATCGCGTTCCCGCTCTTGGTGGTAGCTCGACATCTGACCATCGATCAGCCGAACGAGTTCGACTACTTTTTTCTCGTAGTCACGGCAATCGTTGCCCTGATCCTTGATGCGGTGATCGTCGCTCTCATCGCTTGGAATGTTTCTCGCAGGATCAGGGCAGGGCGGCACTGAAGGTCGAAAGAATCGCCAAACAGGACAGTGGTTTACAAGGACGTCAGATAAAAACGATAGCACAGATTGTTTCATTCACAGGATGCATAGCGGTTGCCCTGCTTTTGACGGTAGGGACAGGGAATAGTCAGGACGCGCCCTCTGTTGATATGCAAACCCTGCTTCTGAACGCTCAATCACCGAGTTCTTTTTTTAATCCTGTGATCGCAGGGATTGGAAGAGGTGTTTCGGCAGCGAGCGAATTTTCGAAAGAGCAGGGCAATAGCCCGATTTTTTGCCCCCCTACAAAGCGGCTGCGAACCGGCGAGTACATGTCAATTGTGTCGGACTACGGTAGCCCAAGACCCAACGCGGTTAAAACTGCCTTCGACCGAAATCGCGCGAACGATGGTCTTAGCGCTTCGATCTAAATTTCCCTGCGCAGATTGACGGCGAAAGAACGGTGAGACGTCTGACGGTGACGCGCAACACCGTGAGAATGCCGACATACGTTCCAAGCCAGACCGCAAGGAAAAGAGCGGCATTCCGACGTAAAGGACGATGGTGTTGAGGACGTACATTTCTCTATTGACGATAGCTAATGAAGCCAGCATTGCCATTACAACGACCCACGCTGCGAAAGCGCCGCAGATGGCAGCAACGTTCAATCTGCCGATGGCATCGAGAACGTTCCATCCAATGGCCTTGTAGTTCATCGTCGGACCCGCCGTTCAGCCGGTTGCAAATGTAACGGCAGAGTGTGCCCTTGTCACGGTCCTGCTACCCTGAACCGGCCTCCGATTGTTTTTCACGACCATTCCGACCACGCCGGTTGACTCCGCAGCGCAACGAGAACAAAGTAGGAACGAATTCCGTCGTTCCCGAAAACATTCCTACCGTGGGTCCATCATGAGCAACGCCGCGCACCAGCCTTACGAGCCTCTTGCCATTTCCGCTGACGTCCTTGCGAGGCACATCGTCCAAGAGCACGATGGTGACGCATTCGAGGCGGTGAAGACGCTCGTGCTTGAGTTAGATTTCGCTCGCGAACAGCTTCACATTGCGTCGAGCCTCTTGAGCACCGGTATTGGCAGAGGATGGCGACCATCCTTCACCCGCTTGCCGGACATTCCAGAGGCGTGACGTGTCGTGAAGCACCGCAAGGGTATCAATCTGATCGTTGATGCGCCCTTCGCCCCGGCACAATCCCGCTTCGCTGCGTACGACCTACACCGTTCGCTAAGCAGCCTTGCCGAATTCGAGGTGATCGGCGGTCAATGCCCATCGTGCAATCGTACCCGCTGGCTCGACCATAGATCGCTGTTGGGAGGGCAGGGCGACATAACGCTGTCAGTCTTTCAAGAGCGGCTTCGGTGCAGCCAGTGTGCCGGGAAGGTCTGTAAGGCTGTCATCGGAGTTCTTGGACGAAATTGACCGCGTCAATGCCGGTCGTTCAAGTGTGGAAGCAACCTTTCCGCGGAGCGTCCCGTCGTTGAACCCGGCAGATGCCTGATCAGCGTACCGAGCTCTACGGGGTCACCAACTGACAAGGCGCGATGGTCATGGACCGTTTTGCCAGCCGCAAACTCGGCCGATGCGACAGTGACGAAATAGTCGAGATCGTAATCGACGATGGACGTACCCTGGAAGTTTGCCTTATCGTCCTCGAGCTCTGGTTTGGCGACATGGTGCCATTCGCCATCAAAATGGGTTTGGAGCGTTAAGCGCATGAAACGACCCCCTTCAATGGTACAAACAACTCGATTCAGGCGTTAATCAACCCATTAAAAGGGGGAATAACTATCGCGGAGCTGCGAGCTATCGAAGCGGTCATCAAAGCGTCTCATGGGCTGACCATCTTCCGGCCAAGCAACGCACAACCGTCGGCGAACAACATGAGGGACGAGCTCAGCGCAGGTGTCAACCAAGTATCGGAGTCGCCCCTCCCATTCAAACACAACGAGCAAGACAGCTCCGAGTGATCCCACGAGGATCATCCCGAGATCGTCATGCTCTGAAAGGTTGCTGATCCTCATCGAACCAGAATTCCGGTGAAACACATCAAGGGAAAACCAATGGAAAATCAACGTCCTTGGGCTCAAATGGTGGGCGCCGCAGGGAATGTCACGCCTTCGCGCAGTAGGCGCGCCATCCCCCAAAGGCGCTGATATCCGCAGCGCCGGCCGCGATCGCGACCGGCTCGCAAAGAAAGCCCTTGGCCGACGTGCCATCGGAAAGGGCAATCGTGCCGATGCCGAGCGGCGCGGGAATGGCGGCGACGAAGCTGCCGAAGGCCGAGGACGTTAGACGCCAGATCTCGACCTCGATCTGCGTTCCCTCTCCATCCGCAACCCGGATCATGCCCGGCTTCGGCGGCACCGTGCCGGCAAGGGCGTATAGCCGATAGTCCGAGGAGGTCTGGGCGGTGCGGGAGAATTGCGCTTTCAGATCGATGAGTTGTTGGTTGAGCGGCATGCCGGAGAGATGCGCTCCGACCACGACGAGGTCGATCAGGCCTTCCGCGGACGTGTCCGGTTCAGGCGCGACGTTTGCAGGTTGCTGCCAGCCGGTGGCGCCGAGCGTCAGGCCGCTTGCGGCGTGGAGCGTTTGCCCGAGCGTTGCGACGAGGCCGTCCTTACCGGCGGGGGCAAGCAGGGTGACGCTGGCGGGCAGGCCGTCCTGCCGGGTGCCGGTGGGCACCGCCATGCCACACATGTCGAGCAGGTTGACGAAGTTCGTATAGGTTCCGAGCCGTGAATTCTCCCGGATCGGCTCGGCTTCGAGCTCGCCGACCGTGTAATGGCGCGGGGCCGTCGGCACGCAGAAGAGATCCACCGAGGCGATGATAGGCGCGAGCCTCTTCTTCAGCGCCTGAAGCGCATAGAGCCCGTTGAAGGCATCGGCCGCCGACAGTGCCTTGGCGCCGCCGTAGATCTTGCGCGTGACGGCGTGAAACGCATCTTCCCGCGTGTCGAAGAAGTCCTTCACCGCGGCATAGCGTTCAGCCACCCAGGCGCCTTCGTAGAGCAGGTTGGCCACGTCGTAAAAGGGGCCGAAGGGGATTTCGACCAGGCGGTGGCCGAGCTCTCGCAGCGTAGACAGCGCCTGTCCATAGGCCGCCTCCATCGCGGCATCGCCGAAGAATTGGAGGTCGGCGCTTGCTGGAACGCCGATGGTCAGCACGGGCGGGGCCACACGAGAACCCTTCGGCAAAGCGCGGGAATAGGCGTCCGCAGGGTCCGGCCGGGCCGCGACGGAGAATACGGTCCAGGCATCTTCGACCGTCAGCGCGAAGATGGAGACGCAATCGAGCGTGCGGCAGGCGGGAATGACGCCCGTGGTGGAGAGCGCACCGAGACTCGGCTTCAGCCCGACGATATTGTTGAGCCCGGCGGGAATGCGGCCGGAGCCCGCCGTGTCTGTGCCGAGCGCGAAGGAGACGATGCCTTGCGCCGTGGCAACCGCCGAACCTGAGGATGAGCCACCGGGCACCAGCGCCGGATCGATGGCGTTTTTCGGGATCGGATAGGGCGAGCGCACGCCGACGAGGCCGGTGGCGAACTGGTCGAGATTGGTCTTGCCGATGACGAGCGCGCCGGCCTCTCTCAAGAGGCGGACGACCTCCGCGTCTTTCTCCGGCATGTACGCATAATCCGGGCACGCAGCTGTCGTCGGCATGCCCGCAACGTCGATATTGTCTTTCACCGCGAAGGGAATGCCGAACAGCGGCATTGCGGGATCGTAGACGCCGAGGCGCTCTGCCTCTGCCAACACATCCTGCCGGTTGGCAAGGTGCAGGAATATGCCGGGGTCATCCACGTCTGCAATGCGGGCGAACACGCGCTCCACGATCGTGCTGACGCTGCCGCCATTGCGATAGAAATCCGACAGAGAGGCGATGTCGAAGGCCGGGAGATCGGGGGAGGCAAGAAGATCGGAGGAGGGACGTCCGGTCATGCCATGTCCTCCTCAAGGATCGTCACGGGCCGGTCCCACTGAATCAGCACCACGCATCCGGGCTTGCTCCAGACGGAATGCTCGGTTCCCATGGCGTTCACAATATAGCTGCCTTCCGCGTAATCGCCGGTCTCGTCCGACTGCACGCCGTCGAGAACGAGGATGGTTTCGAGCCCCTCATGCCGGTGGTGCGGCACGGATGCGCCTGGCTCGTATTTCAACAGCGCCACGCCCGGCTGATCGCCTTCGAACCGCTTGATCCAGTGGATCGTCACACCTTTCCGGAAGGCCTCGAACGGCAGGTCTTTCCAACCGCCCGACATCGAGAAGTCGCGTGTGGTTTCAGGCATGGGGCAGTCCTTTCAAAATATTGTCGATATGCGCCGTCCAGCCGACGATGGCGCCCTGGGCGCGAATCATGGCGATGGCGGCGGCCTTGAAGTCGGGAAAATAGCTCTCGGTCGCCTCCTCGCAGAGCAGGCATTCATAGCCGCGATCATTGGCCTCCCGCATGGTCGTCTGCACGCAGACCTCGGTGGTGACGCCGGCAAAAACGAGCTGGGTGATGCCCTTCTGTTTCAGGATCTCACCGAGCGGGGTCGCGTAGAAAGCGCCCTTTCCGGGCTTCTCGATCACAATCTCGCCGTCGATCGGCGCAAGCTCCGCCAGAATGTCCGTGCCCGGTTCGCCCACGATCAGCACGCGCCCCATCGGGCCTTCGTCGCCGATGCGCAGCGCCGGGTTGCCGCGGTCGCGCTTGGCGGGCGGCAGGTCGGAGAGGTCCGGCCGGTGGCACTCCATCGTGTGGATGACGGGGAGGCCTGCGGCACGAAAACCCTCGAGCAGCCTCTTCACATCCGGCACGATCCGGCCGATGCGGGAGACGTCGTTGCCAAGGCTCGCGCCGAAGCCGCCGGGCTCCGCGAAATCGCGCTGCATGTCGATGACGACGAGCGCCATCTCGCCAAAGCGCGCCGGGAAGTCGAACGGTTCTGCCGTGATATCCGCCATCAGTGATGCCCTGCCATATGCGCCCCGATGATGCCGATATCGGCGCCGCGCGCCGCCGTCTCGTAGACCAGCCGCCCTTCCGAGATGACGAGGATGCGGTCGGAGAGTTCGAGAAGCTCGTCCAGATCTTCCGACAACAGCAGCACTGCCGTGCCGGCATTGCGCGCCTTCATGATGCGGGCCCGGATTTCGGCGACCGCCGAGAAATCGAGCCCGAAACAGGGGTTGGAGACGATCAGCAGATCGACATCGCCGATGAGTTCCCGGGCGAGCACGGCACGCTGCACATTACCGCCCGAAAGGGCGGCGATGGGAGACGAGGCAGACGCCGTCTTTACCTTAAAGTCGGCAATGAGCGCGGTCGCGCGTGCCTTCATGCCCGCCTTGGAGAGCCAGATCGCTTGACCACCGTCCGGCTTCAGGTCGAAGGTGCGGAAGGACAGGTTCTCGCTCACCGTCATCCGCGGCGCGCAGGCGTTCTGCAACGGTTCTTCCGGGATGAAGCGGACGTTGTTTTTGCGCGTTTCCGCCCGGGTCGCGCCATAGGCCGCGCCATGGACCTCGATGGTGCCGGAGACGGGTGGGCGCTGACCGGCCAGGATCTCGGTCACCTCCTTCTGCCCGTTGCCGGAAATGCCGGCGATGCCGACGATCTCGCCGGCCCGCACCGTGAGGTCGTCGATCTCGATGGTCTTCAGCCCGGAGCGATCCGGCGCCTTGATGCTGGAGAGACGGAGCACCGTCTCCGCCGTGTCGCCGACGGGTGCGCGGCTGTCGAGTTCGGCGAGCTTCACATCGCCGATCATCAGGGCTGCCATGGCGGCGGTGGAGAGATCGCCGATCGCGCCGGTACCGACCAGCTTGCCGCGGCGCAGGATGGAGACCGCATCGGCAAACTTGGTGATCTCGTGAAACTTGTGGGAGATCATCAGCACGGTCAACCCGCCGCTGTCCGTGAGCCCACGCACAAGCCCCAGCATCTCGTCCGCCTCCGCCGGCGTCAGCACGGACGTCGGTTCGTCGAGGATCAGGAAGGAGCGGCCGAGATAAAGCTGCTTGACGATCTCGAGCTTCTGCTTCTCGCCGGCGGCCAGCTCGCGCACCGGCCGGTCGAGTGGGATCCGGAACGGCATGCGTTCCATGAAGCGCGCGAGGTCCTTGCGCTCCTGTCCCCAGTTGATCACGGCCGGCACGTCCGAGCGGCTGATGACGAGGTTTTCGGCGCCGGTCAGCGAGGGGACGAGGGTGAAATGCTGGTAGACCATGCCGAGCCCGAAGGTAGCGGCATCCCGCGGCGAGGCGACGGAGACCTCGCGGCCATCGACCACCAGCGCGCCCGACGTCGCGTGGTAGAAGCCCATGATGCATTTCACCAGCGTCGATTTGCCCGCACCGTTTTCGCCGAGCAGTGCATGGAAGGATCCGGCGGGTACCCGGATCGACACGTCGTCCAGCGCCGTGAAGCTGCCGAAGCGCATGGTCATGCCGATGGTCTCGATGCCGGCCGCCGTTCCGGACGGCAGAACGGGGGTATCGCGAATGACAGGCATGTCAGCTCTCCTTTTTCCCGATGGTCTCGCGTTCCACGATGATGGCGACAGGCCCGCCGCCCGGTGGGCCCTGATGCTCGGCGCCACCCGACACGTAGAGGTCTGTCATGCCGAAGACGCCGGCGAGCACGCCACCGACGAAGGCGCGGGCGTGACGGGTGCCGGCAATGTCGGAATCGTCCAACATTGTGTGACGCCGTCCGCGCACCATGCCGGAAGGGTCGGGCTCCGCCTTGGCGAGAACGGCCGCCAGCCGCGCCGTCTCGGGCAGCCGGGCCTGTGCCGCTCTTACCGGGGCCGTGTCGATGGCGTTCGCCATCACGGCGTGATCGATGGCGAACGGACCTCGCCAGGTCTTGCTCATACCGAGCACGATGATCTCGTGATCGGTCAGCTCGACGCCGGCCGACGTGGAGGCGCAGCGGGAAAAGAGGTCGAGGCGCGCGCCGACGACCTCGTCGGTGATGTCGCGCGCGTCGATTTCGTCGAGCGCCACGGCGACGCCGAGGGCGGAGGCGCCGCGCGACAGCCCCATGGATTTCAGCGTGTCCCGGGTGGCCACCGTCTCACCCGCAGCATCCGCCTCGCCGATCCGGGCAAGCGTCAGCAGCGGGCATTTGATCTGGACGAAATGCACATCCTTGTGGTCGTCGATCCCGGCGTCCGCCATGGCGGCGCGGACGCCTTGCGCGACGAGAAGCACCTGCTCCCGCCGGCCGAGATGGTGGAAGGGGAGATGCGGCGTGCGCGCTGCGCCGATGGCGAGGGACGGCTCATCCTTCGTATCCGTGGCGTCGGTCACGGCTTCGCGGGCGAAAACCGTCCAGTGCGGCGACAGCGCGCCCTCCGTGCCGCCGGACATGACGAGGCAGGGAGCCTCGACGCCGAGCCTTGCAAAAAAGGCCTCGAAGCTCGCCGTGGCATAGCCGCGGGTGAAATCGTTGACGCAGCCATTGCCCTCCGTCTTGCCGAGGATGGCGACGACCGTTTCCGGCTTCAGGCCGGCCACAAACAGCGCTTCCACGCCCGACACATCGGCCGGACCGCTTGCGGCCACGCGCCAGACGGAGGCTTGCAGCACGTCGCGTTTTGAGGAGGCCATCAGGGCAGGGCCTCGATCAGCGCCTGGGAGTTTGCGACCGCGCCGAAGACGCCGCCCTGCATCTTGACCATCTTGATGGCGGCGAGATGGTTGCCGTGGTCAGTCGCACCGCAGCAGTCTTCCAGCAGCAGGCATTCGAAGCCGCGATCATTCGCCTCCCGCATGGTGGTGGAGACGCAGACATCGGTGGTGATGCCGGTGAGGATAAGGTTCTCGATCCGCTTCTGGTTGAGGATCAGCTCGAGATCGGTCGCGCAGAAGGAGCCTTTGCCAGGCTTGTCGATGATGGTCTCGCCCTTGATCGGATAAAGCTCCGGGATGATGTCCCAGCCGGGCTCGCCGCGCGTGAGGATCCGGCCGCAGGGGCCGGGATCGCCGATGCCGGCACCGATGCGCTGCGACCGCCAGCGCTTGTTGGCCGGAAGGTCGGCGAGATCGGGGCGATGGCCCTCGCGGGTGTGGATGATGTGGTAGCCCTTGGCGCGCATGGCGGCGAGCACCGCGCCGATCGGCTTGATCGGCGCCTGCACGAGCGAGAGATCGTAGCCCATATGATCGACATAGCCGCCCTTGCCGCAGAAATCGGTCTGCATGTCGATGATGATGAGGGCGGTGTTGTCAGGCCGCAGCTTGCCGTTATAGGGCCAGGGATAGGGGTCGGCGGTGATGTAGTGTCCTGCGGTTTCGGTCATCGCATCCATGATCTTCTCTCCTATTCCGCAGCCAGTTTGGCACTCTCGCCGTATTTCCGGGTGGGTTTTTCAAAGCCGCAGGGCGTGCCGTCAGTCACCTTGACATCGTCTTCCCAGGGCAGCCGGTAGGTGCCGGCGATAAGGTCGTGCATATAGCTGTAGGGTGCATCGCCGGCCCCGCCGGCGACCGCGACATAGCCGCGATGGCCGAGCTGGTAGATGTTGTTTTCCACGCCCCAGCCAAGCCGCGCCTCGCGCACCAGATCCGGCCGCACCTCCGCCGTGATGATCTCGTTGACCCGCCCCGACGTGCCGTGCGCGATGATCGTGCCGTCGAAATTGCAGATCATGCCTTCGCCCATGCTGTCGAACGTGCCGTCCGAGCCGCACATGCAGACGCTGGCGGTGACCATGAGGTTGCAGAAGGCGTTCGACTGGTTGGTGAAGCGCCAGGATTCGCGGATCGGCGCGGTATAGCCGGCCGTGCGGATCATGATCTCGGCGCCCTTGTAGGCGCATTCGCGCGCCATCTCCGGGAACATGCCGTCATGGCAGATGATGAGCGCGAGCTTGGCACCCTTCGGCCCGTCGATAACGGGAATGCCGAGATCGCCCGGCTCCCAAGGCTCGACGGGCACCCACGGGTGCATCTTGCGGTAATAGAGCTTCAGTTCGCCCTGATCGTCGATGACGATGCCGGAATTATACGGCATACCACCCGGATTCCGCTCCATGATCGAGAAGCAGCCCCAGATCGCGTTCTCCCTGCAGGCCATCTTGAAGGCATCGACCTCGGGTCCGTCGAGGTCGCACATAATCTCGGGGTTGATGTCCATGGAGAGGCCGTGCAGGGCATATTCCGGGAAGACCACGAGGTCCATGCCGGGCTGGTTGCGCCGCGCCTTGGCCACGAGATCGACGACCAGCTGCGTCTGCCGGGCCAAGTCCGCCTTCGTCACGGTCAGAGGCAGTTGCAGCTGCACGAGACCGATGCCGACGCCGTGTTGCGATATGTTGAGACCACCCAGACCGTTCATGCGCGAATTCCTTTATTTCGTCAGGGAGAGCTCGCCCGGTGCGCCGGACAGCGCGCGATTGGGCGAGGATGTGGCAATGAGGATGGCGAGCGTCAGCACGTAGGGCGCCGCATAGAAGAGATAGTAGCCTTGTGTCACGCCCACCGACTGGAGCGCCGGCCCGAGTGCGCCTGTGCCGCCGAAGAGGAGAGCAGCGAGGAAGCAGTTGATCGGGTTCCAGCGGGCAAAGATGACGAGCGCAACCGCCATGAGGCCCTGGCCCGACGAGATGCCCTCGTTCCACGAGCCGGGGTAATAGAGCGAGAGATAGGCCCCGCCGACAGCGGCAAGTGCGCCGCCGAGTGCTGTTGCGAGAAGTCGAACGCGGTCCGGATTGACGCCCATCGCGCGGGCGGCATCGGTGGAGTCTCCGACGACACGCAGGATGAGGCCCGGGCGCGTGTTCCTAAACGCCCAGGCGAGAAAAAGCGCGAGCAGAAAGCCGATGAAGAACAGCACGTTGATGTTCAATGCCGCCTGCACCTGTGGATAGGACGACCAGTTGCCGAGCGGAATGGACGGCAGCTTCGGTGCGGATGGCTGGATGAAGGGCTTGCCGAGGAAGAAGGCAAAGCCCAGCCCGAACTGCATCATGGCGATGCCGATGGCGATGTCGTTGACCCGGGGAAAGCGGCAGATGAAGCCGTGGATGAGCCCAAAGACGGAGCCCGCGGCCATGGCCGCAAGCACGCCGAGCCAAGGTGAGCCGGTCAGCACCGCCACGGCATAGGCGGTCATCGCGCCGAAGACGAGCGTGCCTTCCAGCCCGAGATTGATGCGCCCCGAACGCTCGGTGATGGCCTCGCCCAGGGACACGAAGATGAAGGGCGTGGAGACGCGGATGGCGCCGGCGATGATGGCGAGGGGCACGCCCCAGAGACCGATATCCGTCTCGCTCATGCGCGGCTTCCTTTCCAAAGATCAGGATTGAAGACCTTGAAGCGGCCGTAGAAGGTCTCGCAGAAGAGGATGACGATGAAGAGCGTGCCCTGCAGGGCGACGACCGTGGCATCGGGTAGCCCCATTCGCCGCTGGATCAGGCCGCCGGAGGCCTCCAGCCCACCGAGCAGGATGGCGATGGGGATGATGGCCAGCGGATTGTGCCGGGCGAGGAAGGCGACGAGAATGCCGGTATAGCCATAGCCGGCGGCCAGCGACGCATTGGCGCTGCCCTGCACGGCGGCGACCTCGAGCATGCCGGCGAGCCCCGCAAAGCTGCCGGCGATGGCCGTGAAACCGACGATCAGCCGGCCGACCGGCAATCCCTGGATCTGTGCCGCCCGGACATTGCCCCCGGCCATGCGCGCGGCAAAGCCGAAGCGTGTCGCCTCGATCAGGACATAGGAGAGGACACAGGCAAGAATGGCGATGACGAGTCCCCAATGGACATCCATGCCCGGAATAGCGCCGATCCTATAGTCGGCGGGCAGGGCGAAGGTGGACGGCTTGTTGAGGCTCGCGGGATCTCGCAGCGGCCCCTCCACGAGCTGGTTCATCAGTGCGATCGCAATGTAGGAAAGCAGCAGCGACGAAATCGTCTCGTTGACCCCGCGATAATGGCGGAGGAACCCGACGGCACCGATCCACACGCCCCCGACGACCATTGCGGCGAGCGCCATCCCGATGAGGGTGGGATAGGGCGGCAGAATGCCGGTCAGCGGCGTGGCGATCGCCGCCGCAGCAACGCCGCCGAGCACCAGCGCGCCCTCGCCGCCGATGATGACGAGGCCAAGCCGTGCCGGCAGCGCCACGCAAAGGGCCGTGAGGAGGAGGGGAGCCGCCCGCGACAGGCTGTTCTGGATGGAGAACCAGCTGCCGAAGCCACCGGTATACATGATCTGGAAGAGGGCGACCGGCGACTTGCCGATCGCGAGGATGAAGAGCGAGAACAGCGCCAGACCGGTGACGATCGCCGCAAGGCCGATGACGACGGGCTCCGCCCACCGCGCCAGCCATTCGAGAGCTGGGCGGAGAGACGCGGCACCGCCGGGTTCCAGCGACAGCGCAGGATTGTTCACTTCGACGGACATGACGCGTCTCCCCTCATGGAACGGTTAGCCGAATACCGGGGGTTCAGGAGGTGGAGCCGACCACGCCCTCGACGAGATAGGCCATGCTTTCCAGATCGATCGCGTCCTCGGCATAGGCCTTGTCGGCGGGGATCACGGCATTGCCCTTGTTGTCCTTTAGCGGACCCTTGAACACGGAGAGCTTGCCGGTCATGGCCTCGGCATGCGCCGCCTCGAACGCCTTGCGCCCTGCTTCCGGCACACCGGGCCCGAGCGGGCTCATCTTGACGAAGCCGTCCTTCAGGCCGCCACGCACGAAGTTTCCGAGCTTCTCGCCGGCTTGGGCCTTGGTGATGAAATCGGTGTAGACCTTGCCCCAGGCCCATTCGGCGCCGGTCAGGTACTTCTCGGGCGCAAGCGGGCTCTGGTTGGCATGGTAGCCGCAGACGAAAGCGCCGCGACCGGCGGCCGTCTCGACCACCACCTTCGGGCTGTCGACATGGCAGGTGATGACATCGACGCCCTGATCGACCAGGGCATTGGTGGCCTCGGCTTCCTTGATGGCAAGCGACCATTCGCCGGTGAAGATGACCTGGCAGGTGATCGCGGGATCGACGGAACGGGCGCCGAGCAGGAACGCGTTGACGTTCTGCAGGACCTGCGGGATCGGCTTGGCCGCCACGAAGCCGATCTTCTTGCTCTTGGAGGCGTGGCCGGCGGCGATGCCGTTCAGATACTGGCCCTGATGGATGTAGCCGAAGTACGACCCGGTATTGGCGGGGTGCTTGCCCTCCTGCCACAGGCCGCCGCAATGGCGGAACTGGGTGTCGGGATATTTGGCGGCCATGGCCAGCATATGGGGATCGAAATAGCCGAAGGACGTCGGGAAAATGAGCGAGGCGCCGTCGAGATTGATCATCGATTCCATCGTCTTCTGGACATCGACGGTCTCGGGTACGTTCTCCTCTTCGATGAGCGTGATGCCCGGCATGGCCTTGATGACGGCGGCACCTTCGGCATGCGCCTGGTTATAGCCGTAGTCATCCTTGGGGCCGACATAGATGAAGCCGACGGTGAGCGCTTCCTGCGCGAAAGCGGTTGACCCCATCAGGCCCGGCACGGCGCTTGCCGCAAGGCCGATGGCAGAGGTTTGAAGAAACTGTCGGCGGTTCATGGAAAAGCGGTTGGTCATCATCATGTTCCCCGTGCGGCGCTGGGCCAATGGCTGTTGGACATAAAAGTGTATGCAATGACCGTGCCACTTCCTAAGCTATTGGAAAGACTAGATGCCATCCTGTCTCTCAAATCGGCATGATAAAAGTGCATGCAGTTTTACTTTAAATTGCCTATTTTTCCATCGTCGCTTCGTTCAGGCGCTGCCAGATGCACAAAATCCGCGGGCCTAGATGAGGGCCGTCTACTAAAGTATATCTTTTCAATATCTTAAACAGGTGATTGACATGCTCTGAGATGCCCGTCATCTGTATGCAATAATGAGACTGACATTGAGACGAACGTGACTCAGGCAAAACGGAAGACCGTCACCCGTACAGGAACGACCGTCGAGCAGATGGTGCGCGCAATCGCCGACATGATCGTTAGCGGTATTATGGTCCCCGGCGAGCGGCTGGACGAGCTGTCGCTGGCGGCCCGCTTCGAGGTGTCACGGACGCCGGTGCGCGAGGCCCTGCGCGAACTCGGCGCCATGGGGCTGGTCGGCCGGGAGCCGAACCGCAGCGCGATCGTCAAGAACGTCGAGGAGGCCCATCTTCACGCGATGTTCGAGGCGATGGCGGAACTCGAAGGCATCTGCGCCCGGCTTTCCGCAATGCGGATGGACGCGGACGAGCGCCATGCGCTCGAACGCGAGCACCGGGCTTCGATGCAGCTCGTTCGCGCCGGTGTCCCTGAGGGCTATGCCGCCTACAACACCGAATTCCACAACCGGCTCTATCGCGGCACCCATAACGATCACCTTTTGGAACTGGCGACGCAGACGCGCGCAAGGCTCGCCCCGTTCCGCCACGCGCAGTTCCGCCTCTCAGGCCGGCTTTCGAAATCCTATGAGGAACACGACCGGATCGTCACCGCCATCCTGCGCGCCGACGCCACCGCTGCCGGAAAGGCAGCCTATGATCACGTCTCGATCGTCAGCGATGCCAGCACCGTCTTCGCCGTCGCGCGTGGCTGAGGTTCAGGGTCTCCCACCCGAGACCAGGCCGTCCATCACAAGCCCCGTGCCGCTCGCCTTGGCGCAGCTCTTCAATTCCGCCACACGGGTCGTGACGGCGTTGACGTCCGTCAGGATCGTGCCCTTCTCCAGCGTGAGCACGCCGACGCTGCAGCGCATCAGCGGGTAGGCCTGCTCGACGCCCGAGCGCCCGTAGCCCATGATGAAGCCCCGGTTGCGATCGTCCTCCGAATAAAGCTCCTCCACCCCGGCCTTGAAGGCGCAGAGCATCCGCGTCAGCATGTCCTCCACCGCGGCCCGCGGCAGATCAGAAAGGCCGACGAAGAAATCGTCACCACCGACATGCCCGACGAAATCGCCGTCGCCGATGAAGTGGCGGCGCAGTAGTGCGGAGAACAGCGTGATGGCGGCGTCGCCACGGTGAAAACCGTAACTGTCGTTGAACGGCTTGAAGTTGTCGAAATCGCAGTAGCAGAAGAAGCGCGTCCGGTCGCCGTCGAGCATGGCCTCGTGCACATGATCGCGTATGGCACGGTTGCCGGGCAGCCCGCTCAAAGGGTTCTGGTCGCGTGCGAATTTCAGCTGCTTCTCGCTGATGATGCGCAGAAGGGAGGCGGAGGACAGGACACCGGCATAGCGCATGTTTTCCGTCAGGATCAGGCAATCGCTGCCGTTCGCCCCGGCGAAAATGTCTAGCATTTCATGGGCTGGCATGTTGACGTCTGCAACCGGTGCCGGTGTGACGAAACTGGCGATGCGTCGCTGGTAGACTTTGTTTTGCAGGAGGTCGCGCCCGAACGGGTGGTAGATCATCTCCTTCAGGTGATATTCGTGGATGACGCCGCGGGGCTCGTCGTTTGCGTTCAGGACGGGAAAGAAGGCCTGCTGCGGTGAAGTCCGGAACAACTCGAAGATCGTGTCGAGGTTTGCGCTTTCCTGCACGGTCGGCAGGTGTTCGACCTGCCTGCGGATGAGCACGCTGTCGGCCGACGCCGTCCGCCGCTTGGTGTCGTCAGCCTGGGCGAGGTGCGGATAGCTCGCTTTCAGGTCCGCATGGCAGACGGTCGGCATCGCTACGAAATAGCCCTGCAGCAGATCGCAGCCGAGATCGCGGCAGACATGGAACTCCGCCTCCGTCTCCACGCCCTCGGCGATGACGCGCGCGCCGAGCTTGTGCGCCACCGTCACGATGTGCCGCACCAGTTGCCGGTTTCGCGGCAGGCTTTCGATCTGCGACACGAAGTGGCGGTCGATCTTAACATAATCGACGGCCGCGCGGGACAGCAGCTTCAGGCCGCTGAAGCCGGCGCCGAAATCGTCGATCGCCAGCTTGAAGCCGTGCTGCCGCAACCGGTCGAGTAAGGTGTCGAACTCGGCGATCGTCTCGTTGTCGTGTCTCTCGGACAACTCGAAGCAGACGCTGGAGGGCGGAATGCCGACGCGTTTGAGGTGTCCGTCGAGCCGGTTGAGGATCGCCTCGTCATGCGCGCCGATCAGCCGCGTGTCGAAATTGATGAAGAGGGTGCGCTGCTGGAAGCCCGGCAGGGCGGCGAAGGCGGCGAGCGCGCGGCTGATGACCATGTGCTCCAGCGCCAGAAGCTCGCCATTCTCATGCGCGCGGTCGAGGAGCGCCAGCGGCGAGGCAAAGCCGAGACGATCGAAACCCCGCATCAGGGACTCGTAGCCGAAGCATGTCCCTGTCGTTGCCTCGACGATCGGCTGCAAGGCGGTCTCGATGACGAGCTTGGAAAGGGTGACGATCTGGTCACGTCCAAGATGAAGGGGCGAAAACGTTTCGAGAAGGGCACTCACCGGCGGTCTCCAGGACAACAACTGTGCCGACCATCGCAGGGGAGACTGAACGTTTGGTTTGCGAAGAATGACAGTTTCATGAAAATATCGAGCCGGGTTCGGCCGGTCGCGCCCCGGTGCAGGGAACGCCGACGGTGCTGCAGGCAATCGTCGCGCCTGTTGCCTGGAGCGAGCTTTCCGTCCCTTCAGCACGCGCCCTGCCTCGTTTGGCTGTTTTCCGTGTCGATCCTGTGCCACCAACGGAGCACATTGCCATGGCGACCAAACTTGGCCTGAAACATCCCGCTGATCGGCGCCATCATCGCGAGTGTGAAACCCGGCTGCTCGCTATCACCGGCGCCGAGATCGGGCGAGATACTCGCCGACCCAATATCGTCCATTCCTTGACATGTAAGGAATTATCCTTACTTTATGTCCACTCAACCGGAGGCCTGAGCCGTGGGCGCATTGCTGAAAGAAGAAAGCACCGTTACTGTAAAGGGGCAAACGACCATTCCCAAGGCTGTTCGGCAAGCGCTGGGCGTTGAACTTGGCGATCGTATTGCGTTTACCGTCGATGAGCATCGACGTGTATACCTTGAGAAGGTCAAGCCTGAACAAACATCAGACCCCGTGATAGAGAGCTTCCTGGGTTTCCTGGCGAATGACATGTCTAACAATCCCGGGACGTCTGTCGTCTCCTTTCCGCAGGCCTTGCTCGATCGGGCCGTCGCACTGACTGCAGGCATGTCGGTCGATCTCGATGCCGAGATCGAGGGCGATATCGCGATCTGATATGGTGACAATCAATGGATGGAGCATCCTCGCCCACCCTCTTTTTCTCGACCAGGTGGAAAAGCTGATCGAGGCTGTCGATGCAATCAAAGCAAAGCGACCAGATGATTATCAAACGACAGCAAATGCCAAGCTGCTAGCGGTTCTTGTGCAGCTCGTCACGGTTACAATTCCATTAGATCCGTCAGCCACCGTCTATCGGCAGGGATCGACCCTTGGCGGTAACAGGAAGCATTGGTTCCGCGCCAAATTCGGGAACTCTCGCTTCCGACTCTTTTTTCGATATTCGAGTACCAGCAAGGTGATCATATTCGCGTGGGTCAATGACGAGAATACCTTGCGGACCTATAACTCGAAGACAGACGCCTACAATGTCTTCAAGGGAATGCTGGACGACGGTCATCCGCCGGATGACTGGAACACGCTGTACAAAGAGGCATCCGATAGGAATGTCGTTAAACGCCTAGAAAGGCTTTCCTCTTCGGATCATACCTAGAGTGGCGCACGATAGTCACTCTAGAAGACGCATCTCTCAATCCCGAAACACAGATCAGTCCCAATCCGTTTCCGCCCCGTACCCCTGTCTGGTCGAGATACAGTCGAGGGAGTTCTAGCCTGTCGCCCGCTGCCAACTTTGGCAAAGGCAATGCTGCCTTCCTGTTGCGATCAGACAAATCTTCCGGGCATCGACTATGTCGCCATCGATGCGGTCCTTGCTTTCTCGGACGCCGCGATTACCCAAGCCAGAAACCCGGGCCGGCCTCCAGCCAATCCTTTGGTCTATGATCTCGGCTGGGACGAGGATGCGCGTCTCAATCAATGGCAGGCGGCAATGCGGCGGGCCGAAAATCTGCCTACGTCACGGTCCTTCGCAGGGACCGGTGCGTCCCGTCCGCGTTTCGCCGACCTCGGCCGCGTAGGCGCGGAAGCCGTTATCGTCGATATGGATGATGCGGTAGCAGGGATTGCCGGCGGTCCAGAACGGATCGGGCGCGTCGATATCGGTGATGAACTTGTGGGAGCACGCCTGGCCCGAACTATAGGCAATGCCGGTCGCGCTGGAGCCGGAAAGCGGCACATGGATATGACCGAAGACGATGTGGCGGATGCCGGCGGGGTGGGCAGCGAGCCGTTGCAGCATCTGCCCGTCGTCATGCATCTCGATATTTTCGAAATGCGCGATTCCGGAATGGACCGGCGGATGATGGACGAAGACGGTGACCGGTCTCTCGCCGGCGCCGGCAAGAGCGTCATCCAGCCAGGTCAGCCGCGATTCGTCGTAGATGCCGCCGATGATGCCGGCCCCATGGCTGTCGAGGAAGAGCAGGCGGCCGAACGGGGTGTCGAGACAGGACTGGATGAAGCCGTTTTCATCGCGCGGCTGCTCCGGGAAGGCAGCGGTAAAGGCGGGGCGCGAGTCGTGATTGCCGAGCAGCAGGCGGATGTCGCAGGTGAAGGGCTGGAGGATATCGCGCAACAGCGCATAGGCTTGTGGATCGCCGTCGTTGCAGAGATCGCCGGTGATAACGAGGAGATCGGCAGTTCTATGTTTTTCCAGAATATCGGCGACGGCGGCCCGCAGATGGGCCTCGGGATCGACGCCATGGACGGTCGCGCCTGGAGGCAGCAGATGTGTGTCGGTCAGCTGGATGATTTTCATGGGAAAAGCGCCTTATCGGGAAAGGAAACGGCTGCGGAGGCAAGGCTCCGCAGCCGTCAGTGTCTGCGTGTCGGATCAGTTCATCAGGCCGTTGGTCTGCGCGACGATTTGGCTGAGGCCCTCTTCCGGCGTGATGTCGCCGCGCATGACGGTGCCGATGATGTCACGCTGAGTGCGCCAGATCCGCACGGAGTCCCCGCCCGGATAACCGGCCCAGGGCAGCGAGCGATCGGCCTGCAGCGAGGCCGTCTTGACGTTCGGATGCTCGATATAATAGGGCGCGAGATAGTCCGGACCGGTCGCGAGTTTGTTCGTCGGCAGGTAGCCGGTGATGCGCACGATGAGGTTCTGCGCCTCCGGGCCGGTGATCCACTTCAGGTACTTCCAGGCCGCATCCTGCCGGGCCTTGTCCTGCGTAAGGATGACGGCGGAGTTGCCACCCGTGGGCACGCCGCCCTTTTCCGCATTGTCGAGCGGGAAGGTTGCCGTCTTCAGCTCGAAGCGGTCGCCGACCAGCCCCTCGATCGTCTGCACATGGGCTGGCGTCGAGAAGATGAAGCCGGTGAGGCCTGCACCGAACTGCTGGCGCGACTGGTCCCAGTCGAGCAGCGTCTGGCCACCATCTGTGACGAACCGACGGGCGAGCTTCAGAGCATTGAGACCGGTCTCGTTGTCGAAAGCCACCGTCTTGGTGGCGGGATCGACGAGCTGTCCGCCCTGCTGGAAGATCAGAGACTGCCACAGCCAGTCGTCCGGCCAGCCATTGATGTCGTAGCCCATGCCGGCGATCTTCGGGTCGAGCGCGTGGATCTTGGCAGCCAGCGCGATGACCTCCTCGAAGGTCTTCGGCATGTTGTCGGGATCGCCGCCGGCTTTGCGCACCAGATCGGCATTCACATACATGATCGGCGAGGAGGCGTTGACCGGCAGGCCGTACTGCTTGCCGTCCACCTGGCCGAGCGCCGACATCTTCGGGCTGTAGTTCTTGTCGAGGAAGGCCGCGCCGCCCTCGGCTTCGATGAACGGGCCGAGATCCGTGATCTGGTTGCGCGGCGCCAGCGTGTGGACGAGTTCTGCCGTCAGGTTGTAGCCCGAGAAGTAGACGTCTGGCAGATTGCCCGTGACCGCTGCGCGCAGCACCTGCTGCTGGCCATCATTATAGCCGGTGGCGGGCGCCAGGAAGTTGATCTTGATCGTCGGGTTGTTCTTCATGAACGTATCGGCCAGCGGCTGATGGAATTTCGTGAAGCCGGGCAGGTTGTAGAGAACGTTGAGCGTGATCTCGTCGCTGGCAGAAGCCATCGAACTGAGGCCTGCCATGGCAAGGCCGAAGACGAGGCCGCGCATGGCGGTGCGTCGGGTAAGGGTCATTGAGGTCTCCATAAGGACGTGGTCGTTCGAGTGGTTCGGGAGGGGTGGTTCGGGCCGCGTCACTTGACGCCGGTCATGGTGATGCCCGCGATGAAGTGCCGCCGGACGAGGAGGAAGCAGACCAGCATGGGGGCGGTGATGAGGGTGGCGCCGGCCATCAGCGCGCCGTAATTGGCACCGGTCTCGACATCGGCGAAAAACAGCATGCCGAGCGGCGGCGGCGCGAGGTTGGTGTCGGACACGACGATCATTGGCCAGTAGAGATCGTTCCAGTGCGCGACGAGGGAGAAGACCGTGAAGGCGGCCAGCGACGGCAGCGAGCCGCGCAGGACGAGACGCCAGCAGATCTCCAGTTCCGAGAAGCCGTCGAGCCGTGCCGCCTCGATGATCTCGTTCGGATAGCTGCGGAAGGACTGATGAAAGAGAAAGATGGCAAAGACCGAGAGGAAGAACGGCGCCATCATCGCGAAATAGGTGTTGAGCAGGTCGGCCTTGGCGAGGCCAACGAAAAGCGGAAGGGCCAGCGCCTGGATGGGCACGCAAAGGGCGGCGATGACCAGCGACAGGAGAAGGCGGCGGCCGGGAAAACGCAGCTTGGCCAGCGCATAGGCGGCAGGCACCGCGGTCAGCACCTGCATGACGAGGATGCCGAGGCAGACGATCACGCCGTTCAGCATGAACCGGGCCATCGGCACCTGTCCGGCGGCCTGGGAATAGTTCTCCACCGCGTCGAAGCTTTTGGGGATCGGCCAGAACGAGACGTCGAAGACCTCGGCCGGCGAGCGGATGGAGGTCAGCACCATCCAGTAGAAGGGAAACAGCATGACGATGGCGCCAAGCGCCAGAACAGCATGCGGGGTCAGCTTGCGCAGAGCGGTCATCAATAGTGCACCTTCCGGTCGAGATGCAGCGTCTGACCGATGGACAGGACGAGCACGATGGCAAGGAAGATGAGGGTGAGCGCCGCGGCATAGCCGGTGTTCGAATATTCGAACCCTTCGAGATAGAGAGCGAACAGCAGCGTCTCCGAGCCGGACCGGCCCTTGGTCAGCACGGCCACCGTCTCGAACACCTTGAAGGCGGAGATCGAGGTCGTGACGATGACGAACATCGTCGTCGGCCCGAGCATCGGCCATGTCACGGTCAGGAAGCGGTCGAGCGAGCTTTTGGCCCCATCGAGCCGTGCCGCCTCGTAAAGATCCTTTGAAATGGCTGTGAGGCCGGCGAGGAACAGGACCATGTTGAAGCCGAGCACCTGCCAGATGCCGATGAGCGCCATGGTCGGAATGAGCAGCGACGGGTTCGACAGAAAGCTGACGGGTTCAAAACCAAGCCACTTGATCGCTGCGTTGACGGGCCCGAGCGACGGGTGGAGCAGAAACTGCCAGACGGTCGCCATGGCCACCAGCGTTGCGGTGACCGGCAGGAAATAGGCCACCTCCCAGAAGGCCCGACTGCGCTTCGTCCCATGGACGAGGAGCGCGACGCCGAGGGCGAGAAACACGCCGAAGGGAATGACGAGGGCGGCATAGAGCACGGTGTTGGACAGCGCCCGCAGGAAGACCGCGTCGTGGAACGCCTTTATGAAGTTCTCCAGCCCGATGAAGCGGATCGACAGGGCGCCGAGCTGGTAGTCCGTGACGGAGAAGACGGCGAGCAGCAGCATGGGCAGGATGTAGATCGCCAGCAGCAGGAACACGGCCGGAGCGGAAAACATCAGGCCGTTGCGCATCATGCGGCGGTCGCGGCTGTTCGACGAGGCGACTCCGGGCTTGACCGGCAACGTCATATTGGTCGGAACAGCCGTCATGCCAGCACCCGCTCGCGCACGGTAAGCGGCCGGCGCAGGTCGTTTGCGCCGAACAGATGCGCCCGCTCCGCATGGAAGCCGAGGTGGACGGTGCCATCGGACGCAACGCCCGGTTTCGCCGTTGCCGTCTGTCGCACGGTCAGGCGCACGGTGGGATCGGCGAGGAGCTGGCAGGTCATGTAGCGATCGGCGCCATGGGTTTCGCTGCGCAGCACCTTTACGGCGAGACCTTGATGCAGGGATAAGCCATCGGTAGCAATGAACAGATCTTCCGAGCGAAGGCCGAGCGTGGCCGGGCCGGTATCGCCCTTGGTGCGCAGGCCGAGCGCCTGCCCGTAAGCTGAAATCTCGCCCGCGCTATCGACGTCGACCGGCAGCAGATTGATCGACGGCGAGCCGATGAAGCGCGCGACGGTGAGGGTTGCCGGCTGGCGATAGAGTTCGTCCGGCGTCCCCAGTTGCTCAATGCGCCCTTCCGACATCAGCGCAATGCGGTCCGACATGGTCAACGCCTCGATCTGGTCGTGCGTGACGTAGACGAAGGTCGCCCCGAGCCGGCGATGCAGCGCGACGAGTTCCTCGCGCATATGGGCGCGCAGTTTGGCATCGAGGTTGGAGAGCGGCTCGTCCATGAGGAAGGCAGCGGGCGAGCGCACGATGGCACGGGCAAGGGCCACCCGCTGGCGCTGACCGCCGGAAAGCTGCGACGGCTTGCGATCGAGGAGGTGGCCGATCTGCAGCATACCCGCTGCGCGTTCGACATCCTCCGTGATGGCGTTCCGGATCTTCGACGTGCCGAACAGGCCGCCGACCACCGGCAGGCGCGCCGACATGGGCAGTCGGCGCATGCGCAGCGGCGTGGCGATATTCTCCCGCACGCTCATATGCGGGTAGAGCGCGTAGGACTGGAACACCATGGCGAGGTTGCGATCGCTTGGATCGACATTCGTCACCTCGCCGCCGCCGATGGCGACCGCCCCCTGATCCGGACTTTCAAGGCCCGCAATGATTCTCAGCAGCGTGGACTTGCCGCAACCCGACATGCCAACCAGCGACAGAAACTCGCCCGGCCGGATGGAAAGATCGATGCCCTTGAGGACCTCGTCCGGCCCGAACCGTTTTCTGATGTTGCGAAGATCGATGGCTTGCGACGACATGATGCGCTCCTGTTTCGAGGCGCGTATGCCGCCTCGAGATGACAGGCAGACAACCGTTTGACGAAAGATCGATGACAGGTCGGTTCAGAGCCTGTGCGGCGCTCATACGTTTTCTGATGTTCGATCGGACCGGCGGCGTTGTTCATCGCGGTGTTTGTGGATGAAGCCATCGCGATCGCGACAACGAGGGATGATAGACGAACGGATACCAAAGCCTGCCCCGCATCGGGATATGCAGCTTCATCGACGCCGCTCATCTGCCAGCGCTGGCATGCTTGACAACACCTTAGTGTTGGCGTAAAAGACATCATGAAGGCCGAAAAACTCCTGCATGAAAAGCGCCTCCTTCGCGACGGCGCGATCGTTGAGATGGTGATCTGGAAAGTGCCTCATCCGGTTCCGGCCAGCAGCCATTCCTACAAGTACCGTTTGTTTTTCGGCAGAAATGGCGAGCGTATCGTCGGATACGACAATGAGCGGGGCAAGGGTGATCATTGCCATCTCGATGGGGTGGAGCACCCTTATGTTTTCGTCAGCGTCGATCGCCTGAGGGATGATTTTCTCACCGAAGTCAGAAGGAGGTTGAAGCCATGAACCGTGCAGTGATCCAGATCCGGCAGGATGACGACGATCTGACCGCGATCGCGGCCATGGGAGAGCGCTTCGTCACGGCATGGAAAAGCGGCGAGCGACAGGACCCTGTGGCCGTTCTGACCTTCGCCTCTCCCGCGCAACTGTTCTCCGTGATCTCGCCCAAGCGTTGGGCACTGATCGAGGCGTTGCAGAAGATCGGTCCGTCCAGCATCCGCGCTGTTGCCCGCGCGCTCGACAGGGATATCAAGCGCGTCCATGAGGACGTGACCGCTCTCATGGAATGGGGTCTCGTCGAGAAAGACGAGAGCGGTAAGGTCCATGTCCCCTACGATGAGATCGAAGCTGACTTCACACTCAAAGCGGCCGCTTGAACCGACACACATGCCGGTCATGACAAGGGCGGGCGGGGCCGAAGCGACGACGGTGCGCAGCTTGCGGCCGTATTCGAGCAGCCATAGAGGTCCGTGACCATGGCACCTTCACCTATCGTCAAGACGCGATGTCTGCCCATGAGGCAGAATCCGACGTGGCGGACCCCGAGCGCTGAGAGATGGAGGCGGCACGAAACAGCGTTGGTCATTCCGTTTTAGGTCAACGGACCCTTTTTGTCGTTTGTGCCTCTGTGAAGCCGACATCAATCGACTCAATTTCCATAATGTCCGCGCGGAGGCACTCGATGACGGCACGAACGGATGCGGCAGTTTTCATGTCCGTATGTAAGACAGCCAAACCGAGGGCTCCAGCCCTCTCCTCAAGTATCCGCGAAGCCAAAAGGTGCCGCCGTCCGGCGGAAATCGTCGATGAGGATCTGGCGGCCGATCGGGGGTTCGGCGCGCGAGGTGCAGGTGGCGCGCTGGCAGAGGCGGCAGGCGATGCCGACGAGGGTCGGGGTGCGGTCGCTGTCGGGGCGGACGTAGATCAGGCGATCGGCGTGCTGCGCATCGCAGACGAGCGCGACCGCGCGGTCGACGCGCGTGACGCCGTAAGCGCCGCCGCCGGCGCTGACCGTGCGGGCGATCGAGAAGAAGCGCTGCCCGTCTGGAAACTCGAGCCATTGAGTGACGATCTCACCCGGCATGCGGAAGACCTGATGGACGTTCCACAGCGGAC
Source organism: Ferranicluibacter rubi (assembly GCF_011603255.1). Classification (GTDB taxonomy): domain Bacteria; phylum Pseudomonadota; class Alphaproteobacteria; order Rhizobiales; family Rhizobiaceae; genus Ferranicluibacter; species Ferranicluibacter rubi. The sequence continues at coordinate 183,577 of NZ_JAANCM010000007.1, forward strand.
AGCCGCCGCCCGAGGCGGAAAAAGGGAAATGCGCGCCATCCAGCCGCTTGGACACGTTGCCGGCGGCATCCAGCCGGATGAAGAAGAAGGGCACGCGTTCCTGTCCCGGCTTCTGTAGCGTCGTCATCCTGTGCGCCGTTTGCTCGAAGCTGGTGGTGAACTGGCGCGACAGGGCGGCCAGATCGTATCGCCGCGTTTCCACCGCCTTGGCAAAGGCGCTGTAGGGCATCAGCAACGCGGCCGCGCCGTAGCTCGCGAGCGACCGGCGCGCGAGCCGGGCGCTCGTTTCCGTCTGGAAATGGCCCTCCTCTACGGCGTCGGCGATCTCCTTGCCGAATTCGAGATAAGCAAGCTGCTGGGCGAGCTGAAACTGCTGGCTTGCCATGTCCAGGGACTCGTCGAGCAGGATCTGCTTGTGGTGCAGGTCGTGCCGACGCAACGAGTCCGACATGATGGAGGAGGGGAGGCGGCGGATGCGCAAGCCATGCCGCTCCAGCAGATACTGGGCGATGCCGCCCTTGTCCTTGACGGTTGCGGCCAGTCTCTCGGCCACGGTGTCGAGCGTTGGAAAGCTGTTTCGCCGCGCGGCGAGGAAGCGGCGTGTGGCGGCCACCGGCTCGACCGTCTCCAGCCTTTGCGCGCCCTGGTCGGGCAGGCGCTCAGCAAGGGCGAGCTGCTCCTCGCGATAGGCGGTGTAAAGCCGCAGCAAGGCCTCGCTGAAGCCCGGAAAGCCGTTCGCCACCTCCGAGATCTCGGTGGTGACAAGGTCGATATCAGCGAAGATCGGGTCTTTCATGACGGTCTGCAACCGCGCGGCGTGATCGGCTCCGCCATCGCCGGCGAGATCCGCCATATCGACTTTGTAGGATCGCGCCAGCCGCAGCAGCACCTCTGCCGTCACCGGCCGGTGATTGCGCTCCATCAGCGCGATGTAGGAGGCCGAGATCTCGAGGTCTGCGGCCATGTCGGATTGCGTCAGTCCGAGATTGCGCCGCAGCCGTCTCAGGCGCGCGCCGACATACACACCCTGCTTGTCCGACATGCCATTTCTCCATCCTTACAACATTACAAGCAAAATTTGTAAGGTTTGACAAGTGCACACCGAAGTCTCTGACGCATCCCGAAAATGCGGAATATCAAGGCTGCATCAAAACTGAGGAGTGTTCTGATGGCTTACAAGACCGATTACGGGAAGATCGAAGATCTGATTTCTGCCAATACGAGCTGGAGCGGCGTCACCCCCGAAGCCGTATCCCGCATGCGGCTGCAGAACCGCTTCAAGACGGGTCTCGACATTGCGCGCTATACCGCCGACATCATGCGCCGCGACATGGCGGCCTACGATGCCGATCCGGCCAACTACACCCAGTCGCTCGGCTGCTGGCACGGCTTCATCGCCCAGCAGAAGATGATCTCGATCAAGAAGCACTTCGGCACCACGAAGGGACGGTACCTCTACCTGTCCGGCTGGATGGTTGCGGCTCTGCGCTCCGAGTTTGGCCCGCTGCCCGACCAGTCAATGCACGAGAAGACCAGCGTTCCCGCGCTGATCGAGGAGCTTTACACCTTCCTGCGTCAGGCCGATGCCCGCGAACTCGGCATGCTGTTCCGCGATATCGATGCGGCGCGCGCCGCCGGCGACATCGCCCGGGAGCGGCAGTTGCAGCAGGCGATCGAGAACTATCAGACGCATGTCGTTCCCGTTATCGCCGACATCGACGCAGGCTTCGGCAATGCCGAGGCGACCTATCTTCTGGCCAAGAAGATGATCGAGGCCGGTGCCTGCGCGCTGCAGATCGAAAACCAGGTTTCCGACGAAAAGCAGTGCGGTCACCAGGACGGCAAGGTCACGGTTCCCCACGAGGACTTCATCGCGAAAATCCGCGCCTGCCGCTACGCTTTCCTCGAAATGGGCATCGACAACGGCATCATCGTCGCCCGCACGGACTCGCTCGGTGCCGGCCTCACCAAGCAGATCGCCGTCAGCGCGGAAGCCGGCGATATCGGCGACCTCTACAATTCCTTTCTCGATTGCGAGGAAGTCGCCGACATCAGTTCGCTCAATGGCGATGTCATCATCAACCGCGGCGGCAAGCTGATGCGCCCGAAGCGCCTGCCGTCCAACCTCTACCAGTTCCGCGAAGGCACCGGTGCGGACCGCTGCGTTCTCGATTGCATCACCTCGCTCCAGAACGGCGCCGACCTGTTGTGGATCGAAACGGAAAAGCCGCATATCGAGCAGATCGCCGGCATGGTCGATCGCGTTCGCGAGGTCGTTCCGAATGCGAAGCTCGTCTACAACAACTCGCCGTCGTTCAACTGGACGCTGAACTTCCGCCAGCAGGTCTTCGACGCCTGGGCAAAGGAGGGCAAGGACGTTTCGGCCTATGATCGCGCCCGGCTGATGAGCGTCGATTACGACGCGACGCCGCTCGGCCAGGAAGCGGATGAGTGGATCCGGACGTTCCAGCGCGATGCTGCAAAGCGCGCCGGCATCTTCCACCACCTGATCACGCTGCCGACCTACCACACGGCAGCCCTGTCGACGGACAATCTGGCGAAGGAATACTTCGGCGATGCAGGCATGCTCGGCTACGTCAAGGGCGTCCAGCGGAAGGAAATCCGGGAAGGCATCGCCTGTGTCAAGCACCAGAACATGGCCGGCTCCGACCTTGGCGACGACCACAAGGAATATTTCGCCGGCGACGCCGCCCTGAAGGCCGGCGGCTCGCACAACACGATGAACCAGTTCGCGGCCTGAAGATAGCCGCGAAGGGCACACGGGCGACCGCGTCCCTTGGGTTTCAGACGGTCACGGACAGATTTGGCTATTTGCATGAGCGCGGGGTGGAAGCCCCGCGCTCATGCATTTTGCGTTGTGCGGCAATGAGACCGTAGTGATCCCGGCGGCAATTTGCGGCCTCCGACAATGTAGATATTCTAATCATTCCTCCGATTATTCTAAATGGAGCTAACTCCTCTTCTCTCGTATTGTCATTTCAGAAGCCGCTTTGGGAGGCGGCTGAGAGGGGCGCGGACAGAGGACCGCGCTCTTTGGGAGGAGACGAAATACGCAATCGACGCCGTTTTGACGGGCAGGCAACCATGCCTGAGCCGCAAATGTATGTCTGTTGCCGACCCTGTCTCCGGCCGGTCTCTCTTCAACCGAGTTGTCCCCAGCCGAGGATCTTGAAATGAATCTCTATTCACTGCTTCAACTTCGTGCCGACAATGGCCGTCCGGTGCGCGTCGGGCTCATCGGCGCCGGCAAGTTCGGATCGATGGTCATGGCCCAGGCGCAGCGCATCCAGGGCCTGCACCTCGTCGGCGTCGTCGATCTGGATGTCGGCAAGGCGAAGGAATCCATGGCCCGCGTCGGCTGGCCGAAAGAGCGCACCTCCGCCACCAGCTGCGGCGATGCGATCAAGACCGGCTCGACCTTCGTCACCGACGACGTCAAGGCGCTCTACGAATGCGGCGAGATCGAGTGCATCATCGAGGCGACAGGCCATCCGATCGCCGGAACGCGCCATGCGCTCGGTGCCATCGAACACAACAAGCACGTCGTCATGGTCAATGTCGAAGCCGACGTCATGGTCGGGCCGATCCTTGCCGAAAAGGCACGGGCCAAAGGCCTGATCTATTCCATGGCCTATGGCGACCAGCCGGCGCTGATCTGCGAGCTGGTCGACTGGGCTCGCGCCACCGGCTTCGAGGTGACCTCGGCCGGCAAGGGCATGAACTTCGAGCCGCGCTATCGCTACTCGACGCCGGATACGGTCTGGGGCCTCTTCGGCTGGACCGAGGAACAGGTCGCGGCCGACAACCTCAACCCCAAGCTCTACAATTCCTTTACCGACGGCACCAAGGCGGCCATCGAAATGGCAGCGGTCGCCAACGGCACCGGCCTCGATTGCCCGGATGATGGCCTCGCATTCCCGCCCGCCGGGCTTCATGATCTGGCCCGCGTTTTCCGCCCGACATCCGACGGCGGCCGCATGGCGCGCTCGGGCCTCGTCGATATCGCCGCCAGCCAGGAGCCGGATGGCCGCGAGGTGTTCAACAACATCCGCTACGGCGTATTCGTTACCTTCAAGGCGCACAATGAGTATGCCCGCGCCTGCTTCAAGCAATACGGCCTTCTGACCGATCCCTCCGGCTGGTACGCCTCGATGTGGCGCCCCTTCCATATCATCGGTCTGGAAACATCGGTGAGCGTTCTCTCCGCCGTGCTGCGCAATGAGCCGACCGGTTGCTCCAAGGAATTCCGCGGCGATGCGGTGGCGACGGCGAAGAAGGACATGCAGCCGGGCGAGATGCTGGACGGCGAGGGCGGCTATGCCGTCTGGGCCAATGCGATCCCGGCCGCCCGCAGCCTCGACCTCAAGGCCCTGCCGATTGGTCTTGCGCATAACGTGAAGCTGAAGCGTCCGATCAAGAAAGACCAGATTGTGTCCTTCGACGATGTCGAGATCGTCAACGACCTTGATGTCGTGCGCCTGCGCCAGGAGATGGAACAGAGCTTCCATCCTTCCAAGCTCGCCGCCGAGTAGGGGCTGAAGATGGCCGGAAACGCTTTCGACACGCATCGGTAACGCTTCCGCAAGGCCTTTCCACCACCTATCGTCTGGGAACGGCCGGTCCGCTCCCAGACGCCGCAAGATCCCTCAACGGGGAAGGACAGGAACATGACAACGACAGGCGCTGCCATCAGCAACATCGCCGTCATCGGCACCGGCATCATGGGCGGCCCCATGGCGGGGCGGCTGGCGGAAGCGGGCTATGGGGTCACCGCCTGGAACCGGACGTCCGACAAGGCGCAGGGCCTGAAAGGGCTCGGCGTCGAGACGGCCGCCAACGCGCAGGATGCCGTCCGGCAGGCGGATGTGGTTCTTTGCATGCTGAGCTCCGGCCCGGTCTGCGAGGCGGTGCTTGACGGCGAGGGCGGCGTGATCGCGGCCATGCGTCCGGGTTCGGTCCTCCTCGTCATGAGTTCCATTCCGGTCGAGACCGCGGTCGCGCTGGGTGAGGCTGCGGCAAAACGAGACATCGACTGTCTCGACGCCCCGGTCTCGGGCGGCGAGAAGGGTGCCAAGGACGGCACGCTTGCGATCATGGCCGGCGGACGGGCCGAGGTGGTCGAACGTCTCGCACCGGTCTTTGCCCCTCTCGGGCGCGTGACCCATGTGGGGCCTGCCGGCAGCGGCGCACTGACGAAGCTCGCCAACCAGCTGATCGTCGCGTCGACCATCTGTGCCGTGGCGGAAGCGCTGACCCTTGCCGAGCGCGGCGGCGCCGATCCGGCAAAGGTCCGCGAGGCGCTCCTCGGAGGCTTTGCAGACTCCACCGTATTTCGACAGCACGGTTTGCGCATGGTGGAGCGCAATTTCGAGCCCGGCGGACCGGCGAAGTATCAGGTGAAGGATACATCGACGGCCCTCGGTTTTGCCCGACATCACGGCCTCAGACTGCCGATCAGCGAGGAGGTTGATCGTTTGTTCCAGGCTATGGTGGATCATGGCGACGGTGATCTCGATCACAGCGCTGTCATTCTCGAACTGCAACGCATGAATTCGGGCGGGGACGGTACCGCCTGACAAGAATCTAACGTCACTTCTGGGAGGAATGAAATGAGACACTTTACGATCCGCAGCCTGCTGGCCGCCGCAACAATGCTCACAGCAACCATCGCGCAGGCGGAGACCTTGACCCTGTCGACGCCCGATCCGGACACGTCCGAGATCACGCTCGCCGCCAAGAAGTTCGCCGAGATCGTCTCGACCAAAACCAATGGCGAGCTGACGATCAAGGTCTTCCCGAACGGCACGCTCTATGGCGGCGATCCCGCAGCGGGCGTCAAGCAGCTGGCCGGCGGCTCGCTCGACATGCTGTTGAACTCGACCTCGCTCTACGCGACCTTCAATCCGAAGTTCACGGCGATCGCCATTCCCTACCAGTTCCGCGACATCGAGCAGCTGCGGGCCTATCTCGACAGCGAGAACGGCCAGGAACTGGAGGCCGACCTCAGCAAGATCGGCATCAAGGGCGTCGATCTCTGGTCGCGGCCGCTGCGCCAGATCACCAATTCGAAGCTTCCGATCACCTCTCCGGCCGACCTCAAGGGCCTGAAGCTGCGCGTACCGAACAATCCGCTCTGGGTCGAATTCTTCGGCGCAATGGGGGCTGCCCCGACACCGATGGCTTTTGCCGAGGTCTACAACGCGCTGCAGCTGAAGGTGGTCGACGGGCAGGAAAACCCGATCAACGTACCGGTGAGCGCCAAGCTTTATGAAGTGCAGACCTATGCGACGATCAGCAATCACATCGCCGATGCCTGGGTGCTGGGCATGAATCCCGCCCGCTACGAAAGCCTCAGCGACGCCTTCAAGACGGCGCTGACGGACGCCGCCAAGGAGACGGAAACCTGGAAGGCGGCAAATGATGCGGCCGACATCGAGAAATCCGTCGCGACGCTTAAGACCAATGGCATGCAGGTCAACGAGCTGACCGACGCGCAGCGCAAGGCCTTCGTCGATGTCGCCGCCGGCCTCGAGGAAAAGTTCGCAGCGCTCGTCAAAGACAAAGCCTTCTTCGACCGCACGCGCGCCTTCGTCACCACGAACTGAGGTCACGACGGCACCATGCCGCCATGGCATGGTGCCGGTCCTTTTTCGTTGCACCGCACTCATTCGAAAGGGCTTTCGCATGCGCGCTCCCCTTAGCTCGTTGTTGGGTACATTCGTTCGCCTCGTCGCCGATGTCGCGGCTGGTATCGCCTGTGCCGGCATTCTCATCGTCGTCCTGCTGCAGGTCATCGGCCGCCTTGCGGGCCACCCGCTCCCCTGGACGGAGGAGGCGACGCGCTTCCTGTTCATCTGGATGGTTTTTCTCGGGCTTGCGGCCGGTTTCCGCACGGTGGAAAGCGCCCGTGTCGTCGTCTTTCTCGTGATGGGCCGGCGCTTCTTCCAGAGGCTGGCCGTTCCGATCTATGTCGGATCGTCGGTCTTCTTCTTCGGCCTCATGGGCTGGACGGGCTTCACGCTGATGCGCCAGCAGATCATGATGAACGAGACCGCGGCGACAGTGCCAATCCCCATGTGGCTGATCGGCATGGTAATGCCGGTGTCGGCGGTGATCGCCATCCTCGCCATTTTCGACTCGCTGCGACATCGGCGCGACCTCATCGCCCTTCCCGAACTCGGACTTCCGGCCGGCGAAATCGCCCATGCCGACGTGTCCATCACGTCAGGATATTGATGCCATGTCGGTCTTTCTTCTTGTCGCCTTCTTCGGCCTGAGCATGCTCGGCATTCCGCTCGCGGTGGCGCTCGCGCTCGCCAGCGTCGCTACACTCACGCTTTTTACCTCCATGCCGCTCGATCTTCTGTCGCAGACGATGTTCTCCTCGATGAACTCGTTCCTGCTGGTGGCCGTGCCCCTGTTCATTCTGGTGGGAACCGTGATGGAGCGCGGCCGGGTGGCCGAGCGCATCTTCGATTTTGCCGAAGCCATGGTCGGCTGGCTGCCGGGCGGCCTCGGCCATGTCAACGTCATCTCGTCGGTCATCTTTTCCGGTGTTTCCGGCTCTTCCGTTGCCGACATCGCCTCGGTCGGCGCGATCGAGATCAAGGCGATGGAACGGCACGGCTTTCCCAAGGGCTATGCGGTCGGCATGACGCTCTGCACTGCGACGCTGTCCTCCATCATCCCGCCCTCGATCCTCGTCGTCATCGCCGGCTCGATCGCCAATGTCTCGATCGGCACGCTGCTGGTCGCGGGACTGGTCCCCGGCCTGTTCATCGCGCTTGCCTTCATGGTGTTCAACCATTTCTACTCGGTCTATTACGGCTACAATCCGCCATCACCGTTCAATCTGCGCATGGTCATGGTCACGGGCATCAGCGCCATCCTGCCCATGCTGACGCCGCTCATTCTCATCATCGGCATCGCCAGCGGTCTTTTCACGCCGACCGAAGCGGCAGCTATCGCCGTCGTCTATGTCGGGGTGCTCGGGGTTCTCGTCTACCGCACGCTGCCGGTTCGCGAACTCCCGGAAATCCTCATCTCCACGGCGCGCATTTCCGGCACCATCCTGTTTATCGCCGCGACCTCGCAGATCGCCGCCTGGGTCTTCACCTATGACGGCTTGCCGGACAAGGTTGCCGAGCTGCTGCAGGCCATGAACCTGGGTCCGCTGTCCGGCATGCTGGTCATCTTCGTCTTCCTCCTGATCATCGGCATCTTCATGGAAGCCATTCCGGCCATGTTCATCCTCATTCCCGTGCTGATGCCGCCGGTGCAGGCGATCGGCATCGACCCGATCCACTTTCTCATCGTCACCGTGATGACGCTCACCCTCGGCCTCGTCACGCCCCCGGTCGGCGTCTGCCTTTTTGCCGCCGCGCAGGTCGCCAACATGAGGGTCGAGGATGTGATCAGAGGATCGCTGGCGCCGATGGCGGTGCTGACGCTCGCCATCTTCGCGCTCGTCCTCTTCCCCATCCTCACGCTCGGCCCCATCCGCCTGCTGGGCATGTACTGAGATGACGGCATCGTCCTCTCCCGCCGGCTTCGTTATCGTCATGGGGACGGCGGGCACGGGCAAGTCCGAGATCGGCAGGCGGATCGCCAGCCGGCTCGGCTGCCGCTTCGTCGAGGCGGACGAGATGCATGCGCCCGAAGCCGTTGCGCAAATGCGCAACGGTGTACCGCTTACCGACGAACAGCGGATGCCCTGGCTTGACGCCGTCTGCGACCGGGCGCTAACGCCCGACGACCAGCCTGTGATCATCGCCTGTTCGGCGCTGAAACGGACCTATCGCGACCTTCTGCGCGCACGTCTCGGAAGCGCTCGCTTCATATCTTTGGAGGGAACGGCCGTGCTGATCCTTCAGCGGTTGCAGGCCCGTCGCGATCACTTCGCCACCGCCTCGCTGCTGGCAAGCCAGCTGGAGATACTGGAGACGCCGCGGGCCGACGAGGATGCCCTGCGACTGGATATCGCCTTGTCGCCGGAGGCCCTGACGGACAAGGCTTGTGTCTGGTTGTTGGACGAGGCCCTCTCAGCGCGGTATCGCGCCTGAGGGGTAGGCAGCCTGCCAGATGTCGCGTTCGGTGCGCAGCCATTCGAGGAACAGGCGAACCTTCTTCTGCCGGAGGTGGTCGCGCGGGCAGACGATCCACTGAGTGGAGATGCGGACTTCCGGCGGTGAGATGACGGGGCAGATGAGGCGGCCGCGTTGCAGTTCCTCATCCATCATCAGGGTGCTTTCGAGCGCGATACCCATGCCACGAACGGCGGCATCGATCGCCATATGACTACGATCGAAGAGGACACGCGGCCAGCGTTCCTCCGGTGTGACGCCCGCCAGCGGAAACCAGCTGTTCCATTGCGCCTGCGACTTCACCGAGTGGATCAGTCGATGCCCCAGAACCTCCTCCGGCCGGAGGCTGTTTGCGGCGGCGTAGTCCGGCGAGCACACAGGATAGAACTGCTCCTCGGCAATGCTCTCCACATAAAGGCCCGGCCATCGCCCGTCGCCATGACGCAGCTCGATATCGACCAGCTCCTGATTGAAGTCCGTCGGCTCGTTCGTGCCGTCGAGGCGGAGTTCGAGATCCGGATGACGGTCGAGAAAATGCCCGAGCCGCGGCAGGAGCCATTTGTTGGAGAGCGTCGGCGTCGCGCGGACCGTCAGCGTGGTCACCGAGCGGAAGCCGCGAAGAGTTGCGGTTGCCTGCTCTATGCTCTCCATCTGCCCCGATATCATCGAAAAATAGCGCTCGCCGGCCTCCGTTAGTGCAATACCGCGGCCGGCCTTCGTCAGGAGGGCCACGCCGAGCTGGACTTCGAGCACCTGAATCTGCTGGCTGACGGCCGAGGGCGTCACGCTCAGCTCTTCGGCCGCCCGCGCGATGCTGCCGGCACGCGCGGCGGCGTGGAAGACCAATATGGCTTTGATGGGAAGCTGCATCGCGGGATCCGGGTTTGACGTTCGAACCTAGACTATCGGGCGCGCCAGCGGAACAGTTCGCTCCTCGCTTCGACAGCCATGCACAGCTGCACGGCAGCCATGCGAAATCCCGTCTACCGGTTGGCTGCTTGGTGCCGTAGATTGCAGTCAGAATTTATCAGGACAAAGACCATGAAGACTGAAGCCCCCCGCAACCGTATCGCATTCGGCCAGAAGATCTGGGACGCGATCGTCCTCACTCGCTCGCACGAGACGCGCCGCATCCTCAACAATCACGGCTACAAGGGCTGATGATGTCGGGGAGAGCATCGCTCTCCCGGGATCGTCGCATAACCGCTTTTCGTTCAGGGCGATATGACGCAAGCTGCCACCCTCGGGTTGGCGGCTTTTTTTTGCGACAGGGGACCGGCAACTCAGGTGATTTGCATCTGTCGCGTCCCGCACCACGCATCCTGAACGGCCTGAATGGCGGTATCCGGCTTGGACTCGCCGATGAAGATGATGATGGGACCCTGGTTCGCATGGGCCGGATCGTAGAAGTCGAGCAGATCGGGGTGAAGGTTCTGGATAAAGGTCGGCAGTCGACCGTCGCGTCGTAGCAGGTGATCGACCACGACCTGGTCGCCGTGGACGGAATTGGGCACCGTGCCGCACGAGCCCGGCTGCATCCAGCGTTTCGGATCGCCCTTGAACGTCTCGTAGAGATGGTCGAGTTCGCGACCGCGCCAGCGCATAAGGGCGGTCGATAGGCGACCTTTCAGGAAATAGTCCTCCATCGCCGCCGTGCTGTCGTCGATGAGAGCGCCGGCATCTCCGGTGAAGACCGTATCGAGATCGCACAGGATCGTGAGACCGTCGGCGAGATCGGGGCGGAACGCCTCGAATTTCGACCACCATGCCGGCCAGCCGTGAAGTAGAGGCACGACATCGACGCCCGCGACGTCGAGATCGAGATCCGTGAGGCAGACTACACGATCGAGACCGGGAATCGACCGGCGCGCGCCGCCGTTCAGACGCTCGACCCAGGACGCGTCGTAGCGTCCGCCGCTTTTCAGAACGGTCGTGAGCGTGACCATGCGGTTACACCACCTTCAACTGCGGCGCCTCGTTGACGACGGCACCCCGCCAAAGGTCGTCGCACAGCGTTTCCAGCCAGTTTGCAGCCTTTCGTGCGGCATCCGGATCGTGCAGGGAGCGCAGGATTTCCTGGTCAATCGCGTCGGCCGCATCGAGGAGCTGCTGCCAGCCGCGATAATCGCCCGGCCAGGCGGGTGCGGTGACGGCGGCGCCGAGAGCAACGAGCGCTTCGGCCTTGCGATGCTGTTCGGCGAAATAGCGCCATTCCGGCATAATGACAAACTTGGAGCCTGCACGGGCGATCTCGTGAACGGTGTTGTCGCCGGCCGAGGCGACGACGACGTCGGCAGCGGCGATATGGTCGGTGACGTTCTCAACCCAGCCAAGTTCCTGCAGGTTGGCGAAATCGGTCTCATGGCCTTCGCGGTGGACGGGTCCGGCGACCAGCCAGAGAGCATCCGGCACGGCGCGCGCAGCAATGGTCAGAGGGGCAAGCGGCGTTCCGCTCCCGCCGCCGCCCGTCAGCACCAGAATAACCTTGCGGTCCTCGGCAAGGCCGAGCTTTGCGCGCGCTGCCTGCCGTGTCGGGACCGCGTCCCGCGTCGTGCAGAGCCCGCCGGTGTAGATGGTCTTGGCGCGGAGAGCCTGCGGATAATCGTCCTGCTCCAGGCGTGCATCGAACGGCGCGATCATACCGACACAAGCTTCGTAGGAGCCGATATGGCCGATATCACTGCGGTCGCCATGCATGCGGATCTGCACCGTCGGTGTGCTGACGATGCGGCCAAGCATGCCGATCTCGGCGGAGACATCGACCACGAACAGCCCGACGTCGCGATCATCGAGATGGTCGACGATGGTGCGCATCGTGCGGCGCATGGAGGGCAGACCGAGCGGTACGCAATGCATGACGGACGGCGTGGGCTCGGCGAAAAGACGCGGCGTCGGCACGGTCTCGCCGATCATGTTCGGCAGGGTGATAACCTCGATGCGCGGATCGGCCTTGGCGAAATGTTCTGGTCCTGCGGTGAGCACGGAAACGGGGCGATCCTTGCTGAAATGCTCGGCCATCGCCATTGTCCGATTGGCATGGCCACGGCCCTGATGATGGACGAAGAAAGAGATCGGTTTTTTCATGGATTTTGGTCCCATCAGGAAAAGAGAACGTGGTCGGGTTGTCGTGCGGCATCGGTTTCTTGGACGTCCGGGCGGCGAAGCAGACGAATGTCATCCGCTTCGCTCGTCCATGCGATCAGCTCCCGCTCCGCGAACTGCCCAAGCCAGTAGTCCATGCACCAGACGCCGTGCTTGGCGTGGTAGAGGCGGGCATTGCGCAGGATATGGTCGAAGTGCTGGAGCGGTGGAATATGGACGGCGTGATGCTGGTGGTAGGCACGCGCGCCGCCGACGCGGTAGGTCGGTAGGCCGGCCCGCGCCGCTCTGCGCGCGAGGTCCGTCTCTTCACCACCATAGCCATAAAAGCATTCGTCCATGCCGCCTATGGAAAGCCACGTCGCCTTGCGCAATGCAAAGGATAAGCCCCAGAGCTGTCCGGAATCCGGCTCTTCCATAACACCGATGTCAGGAAATGCAGGCTTGGAGGGGTGGGCGACGCCGTGCTCTTCGAGCGCCGCGAAATCCCCCGTGAAGATAGGCAGACCGCCCGGCAAGTAATGGACGTCACCGAGCATGACGCCATCGTGCTGCGCGAGCGCCTGGGCGTAGGACGAGACTGTCGTTGGCGAGGGGATGCAATCGACATCGAGAAAGACGAGGTGCTCGCCCGACGCCGCCTCTGCCGCACGGTTGCGGGCAGCAGCCAGCGGCATGTCGTCACCACCGACGAAGACATGACGGACAGGGCACGACATGGCTGGTAATGCGTCGGCCGCTTCGGGTTGCATCCACGCGATCACGAGTTCGCACGGCGGCCTGCTCTGTTGCGACAGCCCCGTCATCAGCGCCCTCAGATGATCCGCCCGGCCGCGGACGATCGTCAGGACACTTGCGGGGACCTCTGCCATCATACTGGCAGACCTGCAGCCTTGGCCTTGTTGCGGAAGTGGAGAACCCCTTCGATAATGCCGGCGGCGTGGGTGTTTGAGGCGATGTAGGAATGCTTCAGCGCCGGAAGCTTGCCGAGATTGTCGGAGTAGTTGGCGACGATGATCGACTGCGGGATGGCCTGCAACATCTCGATATCGTTGCCGCTGTCGCCCGCGACGAAAACGGCATTTTCCGCCAGGCCGTAGCGGCGGCGCACATGATCGACCGCCGTGCCTTTGGACGCCCTGATCGGCAGAATATCCAGATAGCGCTTGTGGCTGTGGATGACGGAGGCGAGCACGCCCGCATTTTGAAGTGCTGATCGAACGCGCTCGACGGTCGCATGGGTGCCGTCGCTGAAATAGCTGAGCTTGAAGTCGCGCTGCTCGAGCGGCGCCTGCGGCGTCAGGCCGGATACGCCGCGTAGCACCCGCTCGACCGCCGAGCGCTGCCAATTGCCGGCAATCGCCTTCAGCCAGCCCTCGTCCTGCTCATAGGAAACGCCGTTCTCCGACAGAGTGTAAATCTCCGACCCGACGGAGGTGATCATCACCTCGGGGCGGGGTACGTCCTGCTGTTCGAGAACCGCCATGGCGCTGTGAAAGGAGCGGCCTGTCGCGACGCCGAAGGCGAGGTTCTCCTGCATGCGACGCCAGTTACCGAAGGCGTGGAGATGCGGAACGGAGCCGACAAGCGTGTTGTCGATGTCGCTGATCAGAAGCTGGATAGCCCGCTGGACGGGCATTTCCGGCGGGCGCACGAGATCGCGCACAAGTCCGTGATAGCGGGTGACGTGCCGTTCCCAGTCGTAGGTCTTCACGGCCCTGTCGCCGGAGGCGGAGAAGCGGTCCCACATCTCTGCGCTGCGAAAGATCTGCAGCAGGGCATCGGCAATGCCACTGGCGTCGCGCGGATCGACCAGCAGGCCATTGCCGCAGGTCTCGATGATGTCGTTCGGGCCGCCGCTGTCGGTCGCGACCAGCGGCAGGCCGACGGCGGCTGCCTCCAGCAGCGTCAAGCCGAAGGGTTCGTTGAAGGCGGGGTTGACGAAGACGCCGCGCCGATCCCGGGCATAGGCGTAATAGGCGGGGATGTCCTCGCCACGATGGCTCTTGGGATAGGCAACTTTGCCGTAGAGATCGTAGCGATCGATGAGGCGCAGGAGCTCGCGGAGGTTTGCTGCCATATCCGCCTCGAGCGCATCGATATCGTCGCGCGAGCCCGCGACGATCACGAGATTGGCCGCGGCCTGCAAGGGTTTCGACTTGCCGTAGGCCTCGATCAGGCCCGCAAGGTTCTTCTTGGCGACGGGCCGCGCGATGGCGAGGATGACGGGCTTCTCCGGCTCGACCAGAAACCGGGCCATCTCCCGTTCGACCACGGGGGAGGACGCCGCGCCACGAAACGCCTTGAGGTCGCTGCCCGGCGGCAGCACGCGGATCTTGCCGGGGTCATAGGTATCGTAGGCCTTGTATTGCAACTCCGCCTCGTCGCGGGAGGATGCGATGACGAGGGAGGCTCTGGCCAGCGCCAGCTCTTCCGCCGCGATCCGCTCGACAAAGCCACGATCGGACAGGCAGGAGGGCAGGGCCTTCTGCTTGACCTTACCGAGCGAGTGGCCGGTAAAGACGAAGGGAATGCCGAGCGCATCCTCGACGCGTGCCGCCACCACGGCCGCATCGGCGTAATGAGCATGAAGGATGTCCGGCCTGGTGCTGCCCGCTAAGATGTGCGCGATCAGGCCAGCGGCAAAGCTGTCGATTTCCGTGTGCAGGTCCTCTTTTGCGAGGTAACCTGGATGCGTCGTGGGAAAGCGGATGATGCTGGTCGTACCATCGACGCTCTCGACCGGCTTGATGTAATCTTTTCCAAACCCTTCGAAGGCGCGCGTGGCGATGACGATGCGCTCGGCTTGGCCGGTGCTACTGCAAGCTTCGACCAGATCCAGCAGATAGCGGATGTGTCCACCTGTATCCGTCGTCAGTCCATATTCGACATTGTTTCCGCGGAGGCACCCTTGAAGTGCGACGTGAAGAACGAACATACATGATCTCCCGTGCAGTCAGGACCTTAAATGCCGAACCACGACCGTGAACCGAGTGAGCCGCTAAAAGTTGCACAGGTTGCACCAAGTATTTTTCCCGTGCCTCCGCTCAACCATGGCGGGACGGAGCGGGTGATCCACGACCTCTCCGTCGAGTTGCAAGCGCTCGGCTGCGAGGTGACGCTGTTTGCACCCTCCGACAGCACCTGCCCCGTGCCTCGGGTCGGCGCGCTGCCGAGCCTGCAATTCCTTGAAAAAAAATATGATTCTGTGCCGCCATCGATCCCGTCCGTGCTGGAAACGGTTCGTATGGAAGAGGTGCGCCGCGCGCTGTCCACCTTCGATATCGTGCATTTCCACGGCGAGTTCTTCCACGCCGTGACGCTGGGTGAAAAACGCAAGACATCTCTGACGACCATCCACTGGCGCGTCGATGAACTCGACCGTGAGTTGTTTTTCTCCGCCTTCCCGGATCTGCCCGTTGCGGCCATCTCGCACGCGCAGGAACAGGCGCTGCCAAAATCCAATCGCGCGGGCATCGTGCTGCATGGCGTCGATCCCGCGCGCTTTAAACCGAACGACACGCCGGAGCCCTATCTCGCCTTCATCGGTCGCATGACCGATCAGAAGCGCCCGGATGTCGCGATACGGGTGGCACAAGCGGCAGGCCGGCCCATTCGTCTGGCCGGAACCGTCGATGTCGGCAACCCGCTCTACTTCGATACCTATGTCAGACCCGGCCTTTCACCGACCGCCGAATATATTGGCCCCGTCGATGACGTCGCCAAGAACGTCCTGCTTCGCGGCGCAAGCGCACTGCTCTTTCCCATCGACTGGCCGGAGCCGTTCGGGCTCGTGATGATCGAGGCGATGGCCTGCGGCACGCCTGTCATCGCCTGGAACCGGGGCTCTGTGCCCGAGGTCGTGGAGCACGGCGTGACCGGCTTCATTGTCGACAGCGAAGAAGAGGCGGTGGCGGCTATCGGGCAGATCGACCGGCTTGATCGGCGCGCGATCCGTGAACGCTTCGAGCAGCGTTTCACCGCCCGGCGCATGGCGCAGGACTATCTGGAGATCTATCGAAGGTTGCTCCAGCGATGATGCGCACGGCCCTGATCGCCTGGGATTACCCACCATCCCCAAGCGGACTGTCCACCGCCACCCGCGAAATCGCGGAGAGCCTTCTGGCGCAAGGCTGCGAGGTCACGGTGTTTTCCGGCGACAGAAGCGACGCGCGCATGAGCGACGGCGTACGCATCATCGGCTGCGCTATCCCAGAGCGTTCGCGGCTTGGGCGCCTGCGCACCTATGCCGGCATCGGCCATCTCGCGGCACCTCGGCGGTTTCGCGATGCGGTGCTCACCGCGCATGCCACGACGCCGTTCGACGTGGTGGAGGCGACCAACTGGTATGCGCCGGCCGTGCTGCTGGCCGGGCGCCGGGATCTCCCGCTCGTTACGCGCAACTCGACGCCCGCCTCCTGGTCGCGCGAAAGCCGGCTATCTCCCCGCAACCGGTTGGATGCCTGGGTGGCGGATATGCTGGAGCGCCGGCAGGCGATCGGCAGTGCGGCGCTGATATCAAACACATCCGATCACGGGCGGCGGATCGCCGAGCTTTACCGTCTGGACTCACGCCGCCCGCACGCGACCATCGGCTTGTCCTTGCCACAAGCGCTGCTGACGCGGGCAGGCGAGGCGGAGTATCCGCCTCATGAGGAACCGCTCCGCATTCTCTTCGTCGGCAGGGCCGAAGCACGGAAGGGTTTTCACGAATTCATGGATGCCACTGCTCGCGTCGCCGAAGACGCCGATGCAGGCCTCGTGCCGGATTTTCAGGTGGATCTGCTGGGTGTGCCCGCAAGCGACCTGCCGGAGACATTGCCAGCCAGCGCACGCCGGCGCATTCATGCGCTCGGGCGGCAGCCCGACGCGGTGCTATTCGATCTTTACGAAGCCGCCCATATTGTTTCAGCGCCTTCGCGCTACGAAAGTTTCGGCCTCGTCTATCAGGAAGCGATCGCCTTTGGCCGCCCCATTCTCGCATCAACCGAAGACCCAAGCGCGCGGGAATTTATCGGCGAGACCGGCGCAGGCGTGCTGGCCTCGGCGACGGAGGGCGGAGCCATTGCGGAACGCCTGCGCGAAATGCTGGCGTCCGCCGCTCTTCGCGCGCGCCTCCGTGAGAAAGCGCTTGAGGCCGCGGGAACCTTCACGCGCGCCACACTCGGCCGCCAGACGCTTGAGGTTTACAAGCAGGCGATTGCCGGCGATCGTGACACCGGATCGGCGAGGGCTTTATGAAGCGGACCGCAATCATCGGCAACGCGCCGGAGTTCGATGGCACGGATCTCGATCTCGACGGCTACGATCGCGTCGTCAGGTTCAACAATACGGCCGGGCTCGGGTCTACGAGCGGCACAAAGACCTCCGAACTTGTGCTGGTCAGCCGGGGCGGACAGCCGGCGGAATGGCTCGCCGATCCTGCATTTACGCAGCGAAAGGCCGTGCGGGATGCTGAGCGCGTCACGCTCGTCTTTCCACCGTCGGAAAAACCGGAAGACGAGTGCCATGCCGAAGGCCTTCGCGAGCATCTTGGCCCGCTCGGCAAGGACATCGGATCGATCGATGCGGCGACGGAGAGCAGGGCGCGCGCGTCGCTGCTGGCACATGGCGCCCTGTCGACCTCTGCTCTCAGTTCCGGCTTTCTCTACAGTTTCAGGACACTGGAGGCCGAGGACTCCAGATCCTCATCGTTCGACATCTTTGGCTTCGGCTTCGATGGTTGGGACGGGCATGCCTGGAGCGCCGAACGCTCGTGGTTCGAGGCTGCTCACAAGGCCGGCTGGCTCGTCCTGCACCCCTTGGCGAAGCGCTGACGCAGGATCAGGCAGGAATACCGCATGCCAGACGCCATAACAGCCCGCTGTCCGCTTTGCCGAGCGCGTGGCATCGAGCCGACATCGCGCACCTTGCAGAGCGGCAATGTCGTTCGTGCATTTTCATATGCCTGCTCCCACTGCGGCTTGTTGCTGGATGAGCCCGCCATCATGCTCGCTCCCACGCAAAACGATACGCTCTTTCGCGATCTCTGCGCCCGGAAGCCTACGTTGAAGCATCCCGGTAATCCATTCGGTTGCGACATCTATACGATGCGCACGATCGCAACCCGGTTCGGCCTCGCCGCCACGCCAGAAAATGCCATGCAGGCGCACGAACTCCGTCATCCGCATGGCACGCTCTCGGCGGAGGCTGATCTCGTGTCACTGCGCGCGCTTGCACCGACACCTTTTTCGGTCGGTATTATGTGCACCGAACGGGAGGCGGATGCCGTCCTGGAGACGGCAGCGCTCTACCGGTCCTGGGCGGATGCGGTCATCGTTCTGATCGATCGCGCCGGAGAGACATCCGAGCCCCGACAGGAAGGCGACGACGGCTTCGTCAGCGTGTTCTCACACCCGCTGAACGGCCATTTCGCCAACCAACGAAATGCGCTGCAAGCCCTCTGCCGAACCTCATGGATGTTTCAGTTGGATGCGGACGAAGACATTTCGCCGAAGCTTGGGGAAACTCTGACGCGGCTCGCCACGCTCGCCGACCGGCAAGGCGCCGTCTCCATCGGCCTTCCGCGCCAAAATCTGGTCAATGGTCGTCTTTCCGATCTCTACCCGGATGTGCAATATCGCCTCAACCGGCGCGAGGTCGTCTACGAGGGCATCGTCCACGAGCGCCCTGTTCGGATCTGGCAGAAGAGTTTCATTGCGCTTTCCGGCGCCATCCAGCACCACCTTACTGCGGAGCATGTCGCCCGGAGATCGAAAGCTTATGAGGGGCTGAAACCCGGTGGCGGACGCCTTTTCGAGGAACAGGCACTCCAGCGTGCCTTCTCGGCGGAGTGACCAGCACGATGAGGGCTCGCGTCAGTTTCTCCGCGTCAGGAACAAAGAGTCCGTACCGCAGTTCGTTGCGCTGAAACCGGAGACCTCATTGTGACATCGACCTCTTCCCGCTTTGGCCTGTCTGCGCAGACCGCCCTGCCCACCATCTTGGCAATCGCCTTTGCCGCGACACTTACCAGCACCGGCCCGTCGTTAGCGCAATCCTCGACGGTGGAGACCATCAAAAGTGAGACGCGCAAGCTGATCGCGCCGATCACGAGCAAGACGGACGAGCGCCTCGAAGAGGTGGCCAAGTTCGATCATCAGGTCACCGGCGTGACCGTATCGGAAGACAACCGCATCTTCGTCAATTTTCCTCGCTGGAGCGAGGATGTGCCGGTCTCCGTCGCCGAAGTGATGAGGGACGGCACGATCAAGCCTTACCCGAACGACGAATGGAATGCGTGGCGCAACGCCCGAATGAGCGAGGTCACGCCCGGCGATCACTTCGTTTCCGTGCAGAGCGTTGTGGCCGACGGCAAGGGATCACTCTGGGTCGTCGATCCCGCCGCACCGAACACGGAGAAGACGGTAAAGGACGGCCCGAAGCTCGTGCAGATCGACTTGAAGACCAACAGCGTGAAGAAGGTCTACCCGTTCGCAGCGGACGTCGCCGGCCCCGCGAGCTACATGAACGATGTGCGCCTCTCGCCCGACGGCAAGTTCGCCTATCTCACGGATTCCGGCGTGCCCGGCGGTCTCGTGGTCGTGGACTTGAACGCTGGCAAGGCATGGAGGGTGCTGAGCGACGATGCGACCACACAGATGGAAAAGGACGCCGTGGTCATGACGGACGGAAAGCCGCTGAAACGCCCGGATGGCAGACAACCCATGTTCAACGCCGACGGCCTGGCTTTGTCGAACGATGGCGCGACACTCTACTGGCAGGCCGTCACGGCAAAGACGATGTACCGCATCGACGCCAGCTTGCTCCAGCAGGCTGGCACCAATCCTGACGCGGCGAAAGGCAAGGCTGAGAAGTTCGCAACGACCGAGCCGGTCGATGGCCTGTGGACGGGCAAGGACGACAGCATCTATCTCAGCGCCGTCGGCGCTGATGCTGTGAAGCTGCTCAAGCAGGACGGAAAGATCGAAACCGTCCTGACCGATAGTCGCCTGCGCTGGCCCGACACGTTCTCGCAGGGCCCAGACGGCTTCATTTACGTCACCGCATCCCACATTCAGGATTCACCCTGGTTCCACCCGTCCGGCTGGGCCAACAAGGACTTCACCCTGTTCCGCTTCCGGCCCGAGTGAGCGAGGCTTCCAGCCCAGCGATGTGTTAACAGGGGAGAGGCTTACGCTCCCCTGTTAACGGAGCCCCGCGGGTCGTCCACCACCGTCGAGGCGGTGCTTTCTTCCCGAGCAACGCCTATTCCAGGCATCACGATGGGCGCTTCAGTCCGTACGCGCGTCTTCTGCGGGTCGAAATGCGGGAAAGGGACAATGGTGGCGGGGATGCGTTTCTGGTGGCCGTCGAGCTTGCCGATCTCCACTTTCGTTCCAATCTCGGCAAAGGCCACATCGAGGCGCGCAAGCGCAATGCTTCGGCCGAGGATCGGGGATTTGACGGCGCTGGTGACGACACCCACCTGCGCCCTCCCGACGTGAACGCAATCTCCATGGCCGATCGGCTCGTTGCCGGCGATGTCGAGGCCGACCATGCGGCGATGGGGGTGGTCGCGACGTCGTGCGATGGCGGCATCGCCCACATAGGCGTCCGGCTTGTCCTTGGGAATGGTGAAGCCGATCCCGGCCTCGAACGGGTCCGTCTGGTCGGAGAAATCATAGCCGGCAAAGACGAGGCCTGCCTCGATGCGCACCATGTCGAGCGCGGCCAGACCCATAGGCGTCAGTCCCTCCGGCGCGCCGGCTTTCATGACGGCATCCCAGACGATGACGGCATCCTGCGGATGGCACCAGACCTCGTAGCCGAGTTCGCCGGTGTAACCGGTGCGGGAAACGAGAACCGGCCGGTCGGCGATACGGCCGATGGTGAAGCGGAACCATTTCAGCTCGGCAAGCGTCGGCTGATGCGGCGGCGTCACGGTTATCTGCGCGAGGATATCGCGCGAGCGGGGTCCCTGCACGGCGATGTTGTGCAGCTGATCGCTCGAATTGCGTACGAAGGCCTTCAGGCCATGCTTGTCCGCCAGTTCCCGCAGCCAGGCGCCGGAAAATTCGTCGCCGCAAACCCAGCGGAAATTGTGCGGGCCTAGCCGGAAGATCGTACCGTCGTCGATCATGCCGCCCGTCTCGTAGGTCAGCGGCGTATAGACGATTTGCCCGACCGCCAGCTTCTTCAGATTGCGTGGCACGGCGAGCTGCAGCAGGTCTTCGGCATCCGGACCGGTGATCTCGAACTTGCGCAGCGCGGAAAGGTCGATGACGACGGCGCGCTCGCGGCACGCCCAGTACTCCGCAATCGGGCCGGCATCGTTGTAGCAACTCGCCAGCCAGAAGCCGCGATAGTCCTCGAACTTGCGCGTCAGTGCGGAGGTCCTCGGGTGGAAACCGGTTTCGCGGCTCATGCGGGGTTCGGCATCGGGTGTCATGCGGTGAGCGCTTCCCTTTTCAAACGGGCAGTCGGCATCATAGACGCGGACATGGATATCGGTCGGCATCCAGCCGTTGGCCGGATCGATATCGTCGGCGCAGGAGGACGTGGCGCAGACGAGATCGGTCAGCGCCCGCAAGAGGACGTAGTCACCCGGCCGCGACCATGGCTCGTCCATCGAGATCCTGTCCTGCGCATCGACGAAAGTGTTGTAGAAGAAGTTAATCGCCGGCCAGCCTTTGCGTTCAGCAATGCCGTAGGGGGCGAGGACCTGGTTGAAGTTCTCCGTGCAGTTGGAATGGCCGGGATAGCCCATGTCTTCATAGTATTTGGCCGTGCAGGCCAGCAGGAACGTGTCGTGCCGGCCGACCGTGTCCTGCACCACCTCCACCAAAGGCCGCATGCGCGCATCGAAATATTTGGAATGCAGGCCGGGGCCGGAAAAGCTCGAGCCCATCAAGGTACGTGTGGTGGTGGGGTCGATGCCGAATTCGGCACCTTCCGCCAGATCGCCTGAGTCGAAGGCGAGGAAATCCGAGCACTGGCGCCCGTCGACATCGATGATCTGGATATACTGTCCGGCTTTCACCCGGAAGGCGGAGGCCGTCGCCGCCCTGATGCGCAGGTCCGTCACCACCTGCGGGGCGAGCGGTGGCGGGATCTCGCCGGTGCGCTCCACGAGCGGCAGGATATCGACGACGATATCGGTCGGCGTGTCCTGTGCGTCGGGCGCCATGGGTTGGCCGGGCACTGCCACGAGGCAGAGGAGGTCGGCGCGGGCCTCCAGCGTCACGGCTGCCCCGGCGGGCGTTTCCACGTCGAAGAGGGTGGCCGATATCGGGGGCTCCCGCCGTTCCGCCTCGAGGATCTGCGCGACGGCGGGTGGGAGCGCGTAGGCGGACGCGGACGTGGCGGGCGCCGGGGTGGCGGGAAGCCCGTGCAGGCTCCCTGGCGGGCCGAAGCCGTGGATCTCGACCGGCTGCGCGCCTTCCAGATTGCGCAGCGTCACCCGGTCGCCCGCGCGAAGTGCGAAGAGACGCGCCTCGCCGCCGCGCACGATGGCGGATGTCGGACGAAGCACCGGTAGGGGGGGGCCGGATTGCATCGTGTCGCTTGCCCAGATCCGTGTCATGTCTTCTCCCTCGTCCGCCTTGCGATCATGCTCTATTCCGCGGCGTCCTGCACGCCGAGAAACGCTTCGAGCGTGTCGTCGAGTGCATCCATCCACGGCGTGTGATGGACCGGCGCCATGTCGCCGGTGAGCACGGACGGATAGGATTTGTTGCGGTAGGTCAGGATGCCCTCGACCTTGTGGTGCTCCCATTCCTTGAAGAGTTCGGCGACCCGCTCAACATCGAAATCAGGATAGTCGGTTGCCGACAGCAGGTCGCGGACGTAATCCGTCTGGTAGTCGATGGCCTCGAACGGGTTGGTGAGCGCCTCCTCGCGGGCGCGCCAGTCTCTGATGTCGGCATCGCGCGCGGCCGCGTCGGGAAGCGCGATCCGGCCGAGGATCACGTCGCGGGCAAACCAGGCCTGCGCGTCGAACATGTTGAAGGTATAATACTGGTCCTGCATGCCGATGTAGAAGAGATGCGGGTTCTGTTCCCAGACGATGCCCTTGTAGAGGCCGAGGGGGTAGAGCCGGTTGTTGGTCTTCAGGCGCAGATCGTCCGGCAGGAAGGGGAAGGAATGCTGGTAGCCGGTGCACAGCACGACGGCATCCACGGTCTTGCTCGTGCCGTCGATGAAATAGGCGGTCTTGCCGACGAAGCGCGCGATCAGCGGCTTCTCCTCGAACGTGTCCGGCCAGTCGAAACCCATCGGTTTCGTGCGGTAGCTGAAGGTGACGGACGCCGCGCCGTATTTATGGCACTGGGTGCCGATATCCTCGGCCGAATAGGAAGAGCCGACGAGCAGCACATTCTTGCCGGCGAACTCGTCGGCGGCGCGGAAGTCGTGCGCGTGCATCACCCGGCCGAGAAAGCCCTCGATGCCGGGGAAGGAGGGCATGTTCGGCACGGAGAAATGACCGTTGGCGACGATGACGTCATCGAATTCTTCCGTATAGTGCTCGTCCTTCTGCAAATCCTTGACGGTGACCGAGAAGGTTTGCGTCACCTCAGACCAGACGACGTTGCGCACCGGCGTCAGGAACCGGATATAGGCGCGGACGCCACTCTTCTCGACCCGTCCGGCGATGTAGTGATGGAGCACGGCGCGCGGCGGATAGGAGGGGATGACCCGGCCGAAATGTTCCTTGAAGGAGTAATCGGCAAATTCCAGGCACTCTTTCGGGCCGTTCGACCAGAGATAGCGATACATGGAGCCGTGGACGGGTTCGCCGAATTCGTCGAGACCGGTGCGCCAGGTGTAGTTCCAAAGGCCGCCCCAGTTGCTCTGCTTCTCAAAGCAGACCACCTCCGGCACGTCGACGCCTGCGCGCCTGGCCGTCTCGAAGGCTCTGAGAACAGCCAGTCCGCTCGGGCCGGCACCGATGACGGCAACGCGTTTCTTCATTTTCTATCTCCATAATGACGGGAAACCGGCGGCTTGCGGGCTCGCGGTGCGCCGGCGGCTGTCTGTCTCAGCCCTTGGCGGTGCGCTTCAGCTTCTTCGGATCGTCGAACGGCAGGGCGTGGGCGGCGGCGGCGATCGAACCGCTGACATTCATCACTTCGAGCTTCGTGCCAGGCACGGCGCAATCCACCGCAAGCCGGGCGATCGCCATGGATGCCCCGGTGATCGGCGAAACCATGCCGCAGGTGGCAACGCCCACCTGCCGGCCGTCCTGCAAAACCGGCGCGCCTTCGTCGGCGGGCACGTTGCCGTCGAGCAGGAGGCCGAAGATGCGGAAGCGCTCCCGCCCCTTGAGGCGCGCATGCTCCTCTGCGCCGCGAAAGCCCGTCTTGCCCGGGCTGACGGTAAAATCCAGGCCGAGTTCCCAGAGCGTGTCGCCCGGACCTTCGTCGGCAAAGGGATATTTCTGCGAATTGTCGAAGGGGTAGAACAGCAGGTAGCTTTCCACCCGCAGCATATCGAGTGTGGTGAAGCGGCAAGGGATGATGCCCATCCCGGCACCTTCCTCCAGAATCCGATCCCAGATCGCGGGCGCATCCTGCCCGCGGCAGAAGATCTCGTAGCCGCGCTCGCCGGTATAGCCGGTGCGCGAAATCATCACGGGCAAACCGAAGAGGCGCGTCTGGAGGTGATGGAAATACGGGAGATCGCGAATGCCGGGAACGTGCGGTGCGAGGTAATCGACGGCGAGCGGCCCCTGCAGCGACAGGTCGTGCAGGTCGTCGTCGAAGCGGATGGACACGTCGCGGCCGATGGCGGCCTTCTGCAGTTCCTCGTGCCCCGTACCCGAGCCGTGCACCACCATCCAGCTGTTGGCGGAGATCCGGTAGATAATGCAGTCGTCGGTGAACTTGCCGGCTTCGTTCAGCATGCAGGCATAGACGGACTTGCCGGGATAGATCTTCTCGACATCGCGCGTGGTGGCGAGATCGATGACATGGGCGGCATGCGCGCCGGTGATGTGGACCTTCTTCAGGCCGGAAACGTCCATCAGGCCCGCTTTCGTGCGGATCGCCAGATATTCGAGGTTGGCATCGCCGTCATAGGACCAGGCGGTACCCATGCCGCTCCAGTCTTCCAGCGCCGAGCCAAGCGCCCGGTGCCGGTCGGCCAGGGTCGAAAATCTCCAGGATGCAGTCATGTCGTCCTCCGGTCATATGTCGATGGTGGGTTCGCTCAGTCTTGCGCTAGATGGTTCAGTCCGGCGCAAAGCCGGGAGATGTCGCAAGCCCGTCGTCATGGCGCGACAGCCACGCGGTGGTCGTGTCGCGGAAGCGCGCCAAGCCCTTATAGTCGGCAATCGGCTGCGGCAGGCTCGCCAGTACGCGGTGGAACCGCCGCGCCCACTTTTTCTGCGTCACCAGCTCGTCCATCTTGATGAGGTAGCAGCGGATGGAAAACACGATGGCGTTGGAACGCGGAAGCCGCCAGAGGGCCTGCAGCTCGACGCGCAGATGCACCTTGTCGCCGACGTTCTCCGGCGTCACGCTCGCCTTGTCGATG
The DNA here is from genome assembly GCF_011603255.1 of Ferranicluibacter rubi. GTDB lineage: Bacteria > Pseudomonadota > Alphaproteobacteria > Rhizobiales > Rhizobiaceae > Ferranicluibacter > Ferranicluibacter rubi. The sequence continues at coordinate 209,295 of NZ_JAANCM010000007.1, forward strand.
CCCCAGCGGTGGTAGTTCTCCGGGCTGGTGTCGAGGCGCGGATTGATCGTCATCGTCCAGTTCAGCCGGCGTACGGGGCGGCCCTGCTGCAGGTTGAGGAGAAACTTGAGCGCGCGTTCGAAGATGCCCAGATCATGGGCCAGCGGCACGGGTGCATGCCACTCCATGAAGTTCATGCCGAGGTCGAAATCGAGCGACCAGTCGGCCTGCGTCGTCACCATGCCCGCATCCATCCACAGATTATCGTCCCGCTGGTCGAGCAGGCAGAAATCGCCCTGGCACTGGCGGGTGACGTATTCCATCGGTCCCTGCGGCAGGGTGGAGGCATCGCCGAAGGTGAAATGCTGGTCGAGCCCGAGCGGCCGGTTGATCCAGTGCCAGTTGTCTCCGTCGCGGGTCAGGGTGAAGTCGTCTGGATAATGCGTCGCCATCGACGTCATCAAAAGCTCCAGCAGGTCCCACTCCGCCGTCATCATGTGCGGCAGCGACTGGCAGCGCAGCGGGTCCTGCGACAGGGTGATCGCGCGGTCGTGCATCTCGGCCACGTAGTGCTCGTCGATGTGGATCGGGAACTCGGTTGCGGACTGGACGGGTCCCGGCACGTGCTGCTCGATATTGACCGTGTAGGTGTAGTCGTCGCGCTCGAAGGGAAAGGGAAACGCCCGGATCGCCTTCGGGCTGTTGGCGAAGGTGTAGTCGTCGCGGAAGGTCTCGGCATTGAACGAAAGGGTCATGGTGTCACTCCGATCACAGGTCGAGCACGAGTTCGCGGCCGCGCAGCCGCGAGACGCAGGTCATGATGCTCTCGCCGCAGGATTTTTGACTGTCCGTCAGATAGTGGTCGGCATGCAGCAGCTCGCCGTCGGCGACGAGCACCCGCGTCTCGCACTGGCCGCACGCGCCGCCGCGGCAAAGGTAGGGCGCGTCCACACCGGCAGCCTCGATGGCCTCCAGCAGGGTCTCGTGCTGGGCGACGACGGTGGAAATGCCGGAGCGTGCAAGGCGGAGCGCGAAGGGCTCGCCGCCTTCGGGTGCGAGGAAACGCTCGGCATGCAGCGCGCTCTCCGGCCAGCCGGCGACCCGCGCATCGGCCATCACGCCCTCGATCATGCGCTCCGGCCCGCAGACATAGAGGTGCGTGCCGAGCGGCTGGTGGGCGAGGATATCGCGAACCGAAAGCCGCTCCTGCCTTTCGCTGACATAGAGGTGCAGTCGGTCGCCGTGCTGTGCCGCAAGCTCAGCGGCAAATGCGCCGCTTGCGATATCGCGCATGGCATAATGCAGCTCGAAAGGGAGGGCGAGAGCTGCAAGCTCGCTCGCCATGGCGGCGATGGGCGTGATGCCGATACCGCCTGCGACCAGGATATGGCGGCGGGCCGTGCGGTTCAAGGGGAAGAGATTGATCGGCGCCGACAGGTTGAGGTCTGTCCCCACGCTCAGGTGATCGTGGATGAAGGCCGAGCCGCCGCGCGACTGCGGGTTGCGCAGCACCGCGACCTCGTAGGCGGCTCCGCCGGCACGCGTCGAGCCGAGGAGGGAATAGGCATTGCGGATGAGACGCGCGCCGCCATCGAGCGTCAGCACCGTGTGGGCACCCGCGGAATAGGGCGGCAGGGCCTGCCCGTCGCGCCGGGCCAGCCGCAGCCGCTTGACGGTCGGCGACAGCGCCTCGGTCTCGATCACTCGAACGGGAAACTGTACGCCGCCGCTCATGCGCCGAACGCCTCTGCCGGCGGGATCTCGCCCGGGGCCTCGGCATCGATGCAAACGCCCATGAAGGCGCCGAGGCGGCGGGAATAATGATCGCGCACCAGGAGGTGGAGACCGCAATGGGCGCATGGGGCAGGGCTTGCCGAAACGCCGTCCGTGAAGCCCTTGCAGTGAACGCACTGGACGCGCCGCGTGGGGCCCCCGCGATGCTCGGTCTGGATCGCGTCCGCATCGATGCCCTGATGCAGGGCTTCGCTCGTGACGCGGCCGATGAAATCCTCGCTGCCGCTGACATAGAGCCGCGTTCCCATGGTCGCGGCAGAGAGCGTCGTCACGAGTTCGGCCAGCAGGTCCTCGACCCCCGATGCGACATGCAGGGCCTCGCAGGAGAGGGACGCCAGAAGCGTCTCCTGCCGGCAATCCGTGCTGCGCGGTGCGGGCGAAAAGAGGATGATCGTGCGGGACAGCGCGTCGTGCCGGCGAAAGGCTTCGGTCACGGCTGACGCACCTTCGCCTTCGGCAATGGCGATATGCCGCGTCGCTTGTCGAACCGGTATGAGCGTGCCGTAGAGCGGGCGGCTTTTGATGGGGGAAGGCTGCATGGTCGTGTCTCGAAAATAATGTCAGGCGATCCATTGGCAGACGGCGCGGATGGCGCCGTCTGCCATGTTGCACGGGTCTCAGGCGCTGAAGAACCAGTTGGACAGGAACACCACGGCCACCCCGGCGATAAGCGTGAGGTAGGGGAGCATGCCGGCCTTGCGGTGCATGGTCTCGCCGGGCTTCACGCCGAGATCCTCCAGCATCTGCGCCGGGAACTGTCCGCGATCCTGGATGTAGTGCCGGTAGAAGAAGACAGGGATGATCAGCGCGGCGGTGATGATGCCCGCCCACAGCGCCATCGGATTCCAGACCTTGGCGCCGGCTCCCATGAAGACGGCATTGAGGAAGGCGAAGATGCCGCCGAGCGCAAGGAGGACGGTCGGTGCCCGGTAGGGCCGCGCGATGTGGCCGGAGTCGATCCGGTGCAGCCAGCCCGCGTTCAGGTTGAGGAAGTTGAAGATGATGTAGCCGCAATTCGACACGGCGAGGATGAAGAAGAAGCTGGTGGCATCGGCGCAGGCGATCGCCAGCACGACGAGGTTGACGATGAGGTCCGTCCACATGGCCCGCGTCGGCGCACCGTGTTCGTTGACGTGGGAGAGGTATTTTGGCAGCCAGCCGTCGACGGAACCCTGGTAGAGCGTGCGCGAGGACCCAGCCATCGCCGTCATGAGGCAGAGCATCAGGGCGAGGATCATCAGCATGACCAGCAGGCTCTCGATCAGTGCGCCGCCACCCACCATGTGCGCCATGGCAGCGGCAACGCCCGAGCCATCGACGATTGGTGTGGCGAGCATGCCGTTCAGCCCGAGGACGCCCTGGAAGGTGAAGGGAACGAGGCTGAAGAGCGCGAGGCAGAGGAGGCCTGAGAAGAAGATGGCCTTGAACGTATCCTTGCCGGGATCGCGGAATTCGCTGGTGTAGCAGACCGCGGTCTCAAACCCGTAGGTCGACCAAGCCGCGATGAACATGCCGCCGAGGACGAGCGTCCAGCCGGCCACGTTCCAGGCACCGGGCTCTGGCGCATAAGGGGTGGCGAGCGGCACGAGCGGAGAGAAATTGGACCAGTTGACGCCGCCGGTGACGAGCGGCACGACCCCGACGATGACCATGGGGATGATGACGACGAGGCCGATATATTTCTGCACCTTGGCGGTGCCGAGAATGCCGCGATGCTGCACGGCGAAGGTGACGAGCATCAGGATGGCGCCGATGAAGAACGCCGCGTTGAGCGAAAGCGAAACGGGGCCGAGTGTCGTCTGGAAGAGCGTCCAGGTGCGGATGGACGGCGTCAGCGCGGAGATGGCGGCGGCCGCTTTTTCCGCGTCGGGCACCGTCAGCGTCGCGCCGTTGGCGGCGATCCAGTCGATGACGGATGCGCTGTCGACGGCCGGTACCGGGGCAAGCGCGTTGAGGATGTAGGCGGCGGCGATGGAGCAGCCGAGCGAGAGAACGGGCGACCACGCAAACCAGTTGCACCAGACCGAAAGCGGCGCGATGGGCTTGGCATAGCGCACCCAGGCCGAGGCGCCATAGATGGAGGCTCCACCCGACTTGTTGGGGAAGAGGCCGGCGATCTCGGCATAGGTGAAGGACTGGATGAAGCCCATGATCATGGAGACGATCCAGACCGCGAAGGCGAGCGTACCCACCGTCCCGGCGATGCCGCCGATCGAGAAGAGGACGAGCGCCGGCACGCCGCTTGCGACCCAGAAGGCGCCTGTCCAGTTGATGCTACGATGCAGTTTTCCCGGCTCCGAAAGCTCGGAGCTTATGACTGTTGTCGACATAGCTGTTCCCCGCCACGTTCTGTTTTGTGTAAGTCCGACTGCTATTGAAGCCGATGGAGATCGGCTGGCATGTTCAGCGGGTCCTGTTGCTGGCTGACCCCCTGCTGCATGAAATCGTCCGAGAGCCGGGCGATCCGGTACGCGTTGCGCGCTTGCCCTGTTATGGCGGCGTCGGGTGTCTTTCCGGGCCGGCTGTCGGGTTCTTGGGAGGGATCATGCTGCCGGGTTTCCGCTTTGTCAAAGGTTCTTCTTTAAGAGAAACAAATTTTCTTCTTAATTTTTAGACTTGCAAATTTTATAGGCAAAGATCGTTTTTGAGTGCGCCTGCTGATCAATCGCTAGCCCTTTCCAAGCCGAATAGAGATTGCCCCAGGTCATGCTGCACTTCATAATGGTGAGCCGTTCCGTCTTCGGGACCCAAGCCCCTGTCGCCGTAGAGCCTGTTCCAGCACCGGCCTTGCGGGCCGGCACCCTCTTCAAACAACGGGAGACGATGTGTCGGAACCGGCCAAACCTGTGATACTTGCCCAGGACCCGCATGCGGTTCGTGAGCCGAAGGAAAACAATCTCGAAATGGCGATCGGCCATGAGGTGCGCGCTTATCGCAAGCGCCTGGGGATCACCGTATCGGATCTTGCGGGCGCGACGGGGCTTTCGGTCGGCATGCTGTCTAAGATCGAGAACGGCAACATATCGCCCTCGTTGACCACGCTGCAATCGCTGTCGAAGGCGCTCGGCGTACCGCTGACCGCGTTCTTCCGCAGCTTCGAGGAGCCGCGCAACGCCATCTTCGTCAAGGCGGGGGAGGGCGTCAATATCGAACGGCGGGGCACGCGGGCCGGCCATCAGTACAGCCTGCTCGGCCATATCGACAACAATTCGAGCGGGGTCACGGTCGAGCCCTACCTGATCACGCTGACGACGGAGTCCGACGTGTTCCCGACCTTCCAGCACGAAGGCATGGAGTTCCTTTACATGCTGGACGGCGCGGTAACCTATCGCCATGGCGACCGGACGTTCGACATGGAGGCGGGCGACAGCCTGTTCTTCGACGCCGACGCGCCGCATGGCCCGAGCGTGCTGACGAAACTTCCCGCACGCTACCTGTCCATCATTTCCTACCCCACCAAGCGCAATGGTGGTGACGGGCAATGATTGCCTTAAAAGAAAAAAAGTTTCCTGGAGATTGATATCTGCCGATGCGCATGTTAGCCCTTGACCATCAAAGAACAGGATGGTGGCCATGTGCGGCATTGTGGGATTGTTTCTGAAAGACGAGACGCTGCGGCCGGAGCTTGGCCGCATGCTGTCGGATATGCTCATCACCATGACCGACAGGGGCCCGGACTCCGCCGGCATTGCGATCTATAACGCGCCCTCCGCCGGCACATGGAAGCTGACGCTGCAGTCGGCGGAGCCGGACGTCGATTTTGCAGGCCTTTCCGAGGCGCTTGTGGCCGGCAACATTCCCGCCCGCGTCACGGTCAAGGATACGCATGCTGTCGTCGAAACGACGGCCGGCATTGCGGACGTCCGAACCTTCTTGACGGAGGCCCGTCCGAAGATCCGTATCATGGGGACCGGCGAAAGCGTCGAGATCTACAAGGAAACCGGACTTCCGAAGGACGTGGTCGACCGGTTCAACGTCCGTGCGATGAGCGGCACGCACGGTATCGGTCACACGCGCATGGCAACGGAATCGGCGGTGACGACGCTCGGGGCGCATCCGTTTTCGACCGGCGCCGACCAGTGCCTCGTCCACAACGGCTCGCTCTCCAACCACAACAATCTGCGCCGCACGCTGATCCGCGAGGGCATGACCTTCGAGACGCAGAACGACAGCGAGGTGGCGGCCGCCTATCTCACCGCCGAGATGGGCAAGGGCAAGGATCTGGGCGAGGCGCTGACCGGCGCGCTTGACGATCTCGACGGCTTCTTCACCTTCGTTGTCGGCACGAAATCCGGCTTCGGCGTGGTGCGCGATCCCATCGCCTGCAAGCCGGCTGTGATGGCCGAGACCGACCAGTACGTCGCCTTCGGCTCCGAATACCGGGCGCTGGTCAACCTGCCGGGCATCGAGACCGCCCGCGTGTGGGAGCCGGAGCCCGCCACCGTCTATTTCTGGGATCACGAGAAGGCCGCCTGAGACCCGAAGGGACGCCAGGAAAAGTGGGAACCGGTTTTCCGTCCGGCGTCCCGGTCATAGAGGAACACAATGCCGACATTCGACCTGTCCTCCACGCCGCTGCGCGAGCTCAACAGTGCTCTTCACGCCCTGTCCAAGGGCGCCAACGACACGGCGTTCGACGTCGTCAATCCGCGCGGTGCCCACGCGGTCGCCGTCGGCATCGATGCGCCCGTCACCGTCGAGGTGCGGGGGTCCGTCGGCTATTATTGCGCCGGCATGAACGACGGGGGCATGGTCACCGTCCATGGTTCGGCAGGGCCGGGTGTCGCCGAAAACATGATGTCCGGCACTGTCGTCATCGAGGGCGATGCCAGCCAGTATGCGGGCGCCACAGGGCAGGGTGGTCTCCTCGTCATCAAGGGCAATGCGGCCTCGCGCTGCGGCATTTCCATGAAGGGCATCGACATCGTCGTCCATGGCAATATCGGTCATATGTCGGCCTTCATGGGCCAGTCCGGCCATCTCGTCGTGCTGGGCGATGCCGGCGATGCGCTCGGCGACAGTCTCTACGAGGCGAAGCTGTTCGTGCGCGGCACGGTCAAAAGCCTCGGCACCGACTGCATCGAGAAGCCAATGCGGCCGGAGCATCTGGAGACCTTGCGCGGGCTGCTCGAACGCGCTGGTGCGACCGATGCGAAGCCGGAGGAGTTCCGGCGCTACGGTTCGGCGCGCACGCTCTACACATTCAACATCGACAATGCCGACGCATATTGAAGGCCCGAGGGATCATCCATGAGCTATCACAACCCCTACACCCCGCCGCGCAAGTCGGCGACCTTCGACGATGCGACGCTGGCCGAGATCCGGCGTGCAGCCGCCACCGGCATCTACGACATTCGCGGCGCGGGCACGAAGCGCAAGCTGCCGCATTTCGATGACCTTCTGTTTCTCGGCGCCTCGATTTCGCGCTACCCGCTCGAAGGCTACCGGGAGAAGTGCGACACGTCCGTCGTCCTCGGCACGCGTTTCGCCAAGAAGCCGATCCGCCTGAAGACGCCGATCACCATTGCCGGCATGTCGTTCGGGGCCCTTTCCGGCAATGCCAAGGAAGCGCTCGGGCGCGGCGCGACGATCGCCGGCACCTCGACTACGACGGGCGACGGGGGCATGACCGACGAGGAGCGCGGGCATAGCGAGATGCTGGTCTACCAGTATCTTCCGTCGCGCTACGGCATGAACCCGCGCGACCTGCGCCGCGCCGATGCGATCGAGATTGTCATCGGGCAGGGCGCCAAGCCTGGCGGCGGCGGCATGTTGCTCGGGCAGAAGATCTCTGACCGCGTCGCCCAGATGCGCAACCTGCCCAAGGGCATCGACCAGCGGTCGGCCTGCCGTCACCCGGACTGGACCGGCCCGGACGATCTGGAAATCAAGATCCTCGAACTGCGCGAGATCACCGACTGGGAAAAGCCGATCTACGTGAAGGTCGGCGGATCCCGGCCCTATTACGACACGGCGCTGGCCGTGAAGGCCGGCGCCGATGTGGTCGTGCTCGACGGCATGCAGGGCGGCACGGCTGCGACGCAGGACGTCTTCATCGAGAATGTCGGCATGCCGATCCTGGCCTGCATCCGCCCGGCCGTCCAGGCGCTGCAGGATCTCGGGCTTCACCGCAGCGTTCAGCTCATCGTCTCCGGCGGCATCCGGTCGGGCGCGGATGTGGCGAAGGCCCTGGCGCTTGGCGCGGATGCGGTGGCCATCGGAACGGCCGCGCTTGTGGCGCTCGGCGACAACGACCCGAAGTGGGAAGAAGAATATCAGAAGCTTGGCACGACAGCCGGCGCCTATGACGACTGGCACGAGGGCAAGGATCCGGCCGGCATCACCACGCAGGACCCGGAACTCGCTGCCCGCCTCGACCCGGTCGCGGCCGGACGCCGGCTTGCCAACTACCTCAAGGTCATGACGCTGGAGGCGCAGACGATCGCACGCGCCTGCGGCAAGAACCACCTGCACAATCTGGAGCCCGAAGACCTCTGCGCGCTGACGATGGAAGCTGCCGCCATGGCGCAGATCCCGCTCGCCGGCACCAGCTGGTACCCGGGCAAGGGAGGCTTCTGACAGACCGTCCCGTTTTCGCGGCATCACCATGAGACGAAGCGACCAAGCTTCGCCGAGGGATGCTCCGGCCGGACGGAAAGGCAGGACCGCGTTTGGGAGGATGCGGTTCGCCATCGTTAAGTGTCTGATAATCCATAAGGGGAACGACGTGACACTGGATCTCTCGACCTATGCCGCGGAGCACGGCATCCGCTACTTCATGATCAGTTACACCGATCTTTTCGGTGCCCAGCGCGCCAAGCTCGTGCCGGCGCAGGCCATCGCCGACATGCAGGCGGATGGCGCAGGATTTGCGGGCTTTGCGACCTGGCTCGACCTGTCGCCGGCCCATCCCGATCTCTTCGCGCTGCCGGACCCGTCCTCGGTGATCCAGCTGCCGTGGAAGAAGGACGTGGCCTGGGTGGCGGCCGATTGCCGAATGGACGACAAGCCGCTCGACCAGGCGCCGCGCGTGCTGTTGAAGCGGCTGGTGGCGGAAGCCGCCGAGATGGGGCTCAGGGTCAAGACCGGCGTCGAGCCGGAGTTCTTCCTCACCTCCGCCGACGGATCGGTCATTTCCGACGTGTACGACACGGCGGAAAAGCCCTGCTACGACCAACAGGCCGTGATGCGGCGGTTCGACGTGATCGCCGAGATCTGCGATGCGATGCTGGAACTTGGCTGGAAGCCCTACCAGAACGACCATGAAGACGCGAACGGCCAATTCGAGATGAACTGGGAATATGACGATGTTCTCGCCACGGCCGACAAGCATTCGTTCTTCAAGTTCATGGTCAAATCCATCGCCGAGAAGCACGGGCTGCGCGCCACCTTCATGCCGAAGCCGTTCAAGGGGCTGACCGGCAATGGCTGCCACGCCCATATCTCGGTCTGGGATCTGGCGGGCAAAACCAATGTCTTTGCCGACCCCGACATGCCGTTCGGGCTTTCCGCGACCGGAAAGACTTTCCTCGGTGGCATTATGAAGCATGCTTCAGCTCTTGCGGCCATCACCAACCCGACCGTCAATTCCTACAAGCGCATCAACGCGCCACGCACCGTGTCCGGGGCCACCTGGGCGCCGAACACGGTGACATGGACCGGCAACAACCGCACGCATATGGTGCGCGTTCCCGGCCCCGGCCGTTTCGAACTTCGCCTGCCGGACGGCGCCGTCAACCCCTACCTGTTACAGGCGATCATCCTTGCCGCGGGCATGTCGGGTATGCGCACCAACGCCGATCCCGGCCCGCATCACGATATCGACATGTATCGCGAAGGCCATACGGTGACGAACGCGCCGCGGCTGCCGCTGAATCTGCTCGACGCCCTGCGCGACTATGAGAAGGACGACGCGTTACAGGTGGCGATGGGCAGGGATTTTTCCGCCGCCTATCTCAAGCTGAAACATGGCGAGTGGACGAGCTATTGCAGCCATTTCACAGACTGGGAGAGGGAGACGACGCTCGATGTCTAGGCATCCGGCATTTCCCCACCGGCCTAGCGACACGGGTCGAACGTCATCATTGCTCAAACGAAAGGACGCGTCTTGAACCCGTTCGTCCTCACCGTCACCTGCACGACACGGCGCGGCATCGTCGCCGCCATCTCGACCTACCTCGCCGACAAGCACTGCAACATCGTCGACAGCGCCCAGTTCGACGATCTGGAGACCGGCCGCTTCTTCATGCGCATTGGATTCCGTTCGGAGGACGGCCTGCCGCTTGAGGCGATCGAGGCCGGCTTTCAGGCCGTCGCGCAGCCTTTCGCCATGGACTACCGGTTCCACGATTCGGGAGCGCCGATGAAGGTCGTGCTGATGGTCTCGCGCTTCGGGCACTGCCTCAACGATATTCTCTACCGCTGGAAGATCGGTGCTCTGCCGATCGAGATCGTCGCCGTGGTCTCCAACCATTTCGACTACCAGAAAGTCGTGGTCAACCACGACATTCCGTTCCACCATATCCCGGTGACCAAGGCCAACAAGCCGGAGGCGGAAGCGCGGATCCTTGCCCTCATCGAGCAGTCCGGCGCCGATCTCGTCGTGCTCGCCCGTTATATGCAGGTGCTGTCGGATGCCATGTGCGCGCGGATGTCGGGCCGGATCATCAATATCCACCACTCCTTCCTGCCGAGCTTCAAGGGGGCGAACCCCTATAAGCAAGCCTATGGACGGGGCGTGAAGCTGATCGGCGCGACGGCGCATTACGTGACGGCCGAACTCGACGAAGGTCCGATCATCGAACAGGATGTCGCCCGCATCACCCATGCGCAGAGCGCGGCCGACTACGTCTCCATCGGCCGGGACGTCGAGGCGCAGGTGCTGTCGCGCGCCATCCACGCGCATATCCATCACCGCGTCTTCCTCAACGGCAACCGCACCGTCGTCTTCCCGGCAAGCCCCGGCGGCTACGCCTCAGAGCGCATGGGCTGACGCCCCTCAGTCTTCAAAAAATTCGCCGCTCATGCGCGCGAGATCGTCCCACAAGCTCTGGGCGAAGCCGCGCAGGACCATGATCTCGAAGGCGTCGGCGCCCACGCGGGTGACGTGGGCGCCGATGTGGCCGATGAGCGTCGTCGTGGCGTATCCTATCGGAAAGTGCGACAGCGAGAGATCGGCCGCCGTGCCCTTGGCCAGCATCCGCTCGACCATCGGGCCGCTAGCCCGGATACGGATACGACCCGCGCTCTGGTCCACGCCGAAAGCCTCCGGCTGAATGGCCGCAAAGAGGTCGGCAAGCTCGGAATGCGTCTTTGCCCGGTCGCCGACGATGAACCACTGACCGGGACCGGCGGCGCGCACCGCATGCGGCGTGCCGTCGGAAAGGCCTTCGAGCCGGGCCATGGAAAGAGGTTCGCCGGGTTTGCCCAGCACGTGGAGAACATGCCCCTCCGGCAGAGCCTCCAGCGTGATCGTTCGGCTGACAAGGCGCGTGCAGCCTTGAAGTGCGGTCTTTAGCGTGATTTGGGGCGTGATGCGGAAATCAGACATGAAGCTTCTCGTGTCCTGGATCGAGGAAGACCGGGTCGCAGAGGCGGCCGGGCGTGAACTCGTTGCGGATACCGTTCCAGATCATCACCGCCTCGCCGTGACGCTCCGCGCCGCGCGTGACGAGTGCAAGCCCGATAGTGGAGCCGACATGGGGTGAATAGGCGCTTGATGTGACGTAGCCCTGATCGTTTTCGAGCGTCGCCGCGGCGTCGCGGGCCAGAATATGCGATCCGGTACGGAACGATGTCTTCGGGTCGAGCGGCAGGACGCCCACGAGTTGCGCGCGCTCGGGATCCACGAGGCCCGGACGCCCGACCATGGCTTTGCCGATGAAGTCGGGCTTGGTGGCCGAGACCATCTTGCCGAACCCGAGATCGGCAGCCGTCACTGTTCCGTTGATCTCATTGTGGGTGACGTGTCCCTTCTCGATGCGCAGCACGCCGAGCGCCTCCACGCCATAAGGCTGGATGCCGTGCGGCGCGCCCGCTTCCATCAGCACCTCCGCGACGCTCTCGCCGTAGCCGGCGGGCACGGCGAGTTCATAGGCCAGTTCGCCGGAGAACGAGATGCGGAAGAGGCGTCCGTGCAGCGCGCCGCCGAACAGCGAGACCTCGCGGGCGGCAAGGAAAGGGAAGGCGTCGTTGGACAGATCCTCGTCCACGATCGCCTGCAGGATGAGACGCGCTTTCGGTCCCGCGATCGCCATCTGCGCCCACTGGTCGGTGGAGGAGGCGAGGCGCACATCGAGACCCGGCCACAGGACCTGCGCGCAGAATTCGAGATGGTTCATCACGCCAGCCGCGTAAGCCGTTGTGGTGGTCATGACATAGTGGTTCTCCGACAGGCGGCTCGTCGTGCCGTCGTCGTAGATCATCCCGTCCTCGCGCAGCATCAGGCCGTAGCGCGCCTTGCCGACTGGCAGTTTCAGGAAGGCATTCGAATAGACGCGGTTGAGAAATTCCGCGGCATCGCGGCCGCAGATCTCGATCTTGCCGAGCATCGAGACGTCGCAGAGCCCGGCATGGGCGCGCACGTTCAGCACTTCGCGATCGACACTCTCGCGCCACGTGGTTTCGCCGGCGCGCGGGAAGAAGGACGAGCGATACCAGAGCCCGGTCTCCACGAAGGTTGCGCCGAGCCGGCGCGCCCAGTCGTGCAGCGGCGAGCGGCGCACGGGCTGAAAATCGCGACCGTGATGGGCACCGGCAAGCGCCCCGAAGGACACCGGCGTGTAGAACGGCCGGAAGGTCGTGGTGCCGACATCGGCCGGGGACAGTCCCCGCGCCTCTGCCAGCAGGCCGATGGCGTTGACGTTGGAGAGCTTGCCCTGGTCTGTCGCCATGCCGTTGGTCGTGTAGCGCTTGGCGAGTTCCACATGGCCGTAACCTTCCTGCACGGCAAGGTCGAGATCTCCACGGTGGACGTCGTTCTGGAAATCGACGAAGGCCTTGCCCTTGACGCCAGGTACGGTCCAGAGCGGCCGGGCGGGGGCAGAGACGATGTCCCCCTCGACGGCACCGAAGCTTGCCGGGGTCGCGTTGATGGACATCTCATCCAGAAGCGCCGCAGCCTTCCGCGCGCCCTCGTCGAGGCAGGCGGCGATGCCGGCCGTCGTCGCGACGGCACCGGCAAGATCAAGGCCAACGAGATCGCCGGGCGCGAGAAAAGCGGATTGCATATCCGACCATTGCGGCTTGCCGCCGCGATGGCAGGCGAGGTGGATGATCGGGCTGAAGCCGCCGGCCATGGCCAGCGCATCCACCTTCACGGTTTCCGCCTGGCCGTTCCGCAGCACCGTGATGGAGGAGAGCGCCTTGCCGCCCTGCGCATCGGAAACCACGGCGCCCGTCACGATGCGCGCCTTACCGGTATAAGGCGGTGCGGCGTCCTCCCGGCTGTCGATGATAGCGACCGGTGTGAGGCCGTGCGCTTCCAGATCGGCTGCCAGCGCATAACCGCTGTCATTGGTGGTGAAGATCGCGACCTGCCGGCCGGGCGCAACGCCATAGCGGTTGAGGTAGGTGCGCATGGCGCCCGCCATCATGACACCGGGAATGTCGTTGCCGCCAAAGACGAGCGGCCGCTCCTCCGCACCGGTTGCGAGCAGCGCTTTCTTCGCGACGATGCGCCAGAGCCGCTCCACAGGCCGGGCGGCGGCGGGCAAGCGGACATGCTTCTGCACGCGCTCGACGGCCCCGAAGACATTGCCGTCGTACCAGCCGAAGGCGGTGGTGCGCAGCAGAATGGTGACGTTCGCAAGCGCGTCCAGCTCGGCCATCGTCTGCGCCACGGCATCCGGCGCCGACCGTCCGCCGATCCGCGCTGTCTCCGACAAAAGCGTGCCGCCGGCCGCCGCGTGCTCGTCGACCAGAATGACCCGGGCACCTGCCCGCCCGGCCGTCAGCGCAGCGGCAAGTCCCGCGGGGCCGGCGCCAATGACCAGCAGATCGCAATGCGCCCAGCATTTTTCGTAAACGTCCGGGTCCGCCACGTCGCTTGCCGTGCCGAGGCCGGCGGCCTTGCGAATGAAGGGCTCATAGAGCTTTTCCCAAAGGGGCGCCGGCCACATGAAGGTTTTGTAGTAGAAGCCCGCGCCGAGAAAGGGCGAGAGGAGGCCGTTCAGCGCGCCGATGTCGAAGGCAAGCGACGGCCAGCGGCTCTGGCTGCGCGCCTCGAGACCGGCATAGAGTTCCTGCATCGTCGCGCGACTATTGGCCTCGGTGCGGCCACCTTCTCCGATGGTCATCAGCGCATTCGGCTCGGCGGCACCGGCCGTGAGGATGCCGCGCGGACGGTGATACTTGAAGCTGCGGCCGACGAGCAGCCGGCCGTTGGCAAGCAGGGCGGAGGCGAGGCTGTCGCCCGCAAAGCCCGTCAGCGGCTTGCCGTCGAATGTGATGGCGAGCGGAGAGCGGCGGTCGATGAGGCCGCCAGCCGGAAGGCGATAAGGGGTCATGGGTGTGGGGCTCCGGTCGTATCGAGCGCGGCATCGCGGCTCGCTGCGATCTCGTGGCTGGTGGTATCGCGCGTCACCACCAGCCAACGCCGGCAGCCGGCCGTATGATGCCAGTGCTCCTCGTAGCGGCCGCGCGGGTTGTCGCGCAGGTAGACGAAATCCATCCACGCCGCTGGATCTGCATTGGCGAGCGGTCGCGCGAGCGCTGCACCGCGGATGGTGAACTCTTCTTTCGGTCGCGCGCCGCAATGCGGGCAGGGGACGAGACTGGCCATATCAGGTGCTTCCTTGAGAGTGTCAGTGAAGGTTGGGCTGCGCGCCCTGGCCTTTTTCGTCGATCAGATATCCGCGCTCGAACCGGTCGAGCCGCATCTGGCGCGTGGTCTCGTGCGAGACGCCTTTTGCGAGCAGATGCGCGAAGCAGAAGCCGGAGGCAGGGGTCGCCTTGAAGCCGCCATAGCACCAGCCTGCATTGAGGTAGAGATTGTCGAGATATGTGCGGTCGATGATCGGGGATCCATCCATCGACATATCCATGATGCCGCCCCAGGAGCGTAGCACCCGGACGCGCGAGAGCGCGGGGATCATCGCCTTGCCAGCTTCCGCGACATGCTCGACGGTCGCAAGGTTGCCGCGCTGCGCATAGGAATTGTAGCCGTCGATGTCGCCGCCGAAGACGAGGCCGCCCTTGTCGGATTGCGACACGTAGAAATGCCCGGCTCCGAAGGTCACAACCCCGTCGATGAAGGGTTTCAGTCCTTCGGACACGAAGGCCTGTAGCACATGGCTCTCGATCGGCAGCTTGATGCCTGCCATCTCCGCGACGCGCGAGGAGTTGCCGGCCGCCGCCAGCCCGAGCTTGCCGCAGCCGATGAAACCTCGGCTGGTCTCGACGCCCGTGACGCGGCCGTTCTCCCGGCGGATGCCGGTAACCTCGCAATTCTGGATGATATCAACGCCGCGCTGGTCGGCGCCACGGGCATAGCCCCAGGCCACCGCATCGTGTCGCACCGTACCGCCGCGTTTCTGCAACAGGCCGCCCTGGATGGGAAACCGCGCATTGTCGTAATCGAGGAAAGGCAGCATCTGCCGCACTGCCGCGCGGTCGAGCAGCTGCGCATCGACGCCATGCAAGAGCATCGCATTGCCGCGCCGCGTATAGGCATCGCGCTGGGCATCCGAGTGAAAGAGATTGAGAACGCCGCGCTGCGACACCATGGCGTTGAAGTTGAAGTCCTGCTCCAACCCCTCCCAGAGCTTCATGGACAGCTCGTAGAACGGATTGTTGCCGGCCAAGAGGTAGTTGGAGCGGATGATCGTCGTATTGCGGCCGACATTGCCGGAGCCGACGTAACCTTTTTCGAGCACCGCGACATTGGTGATGCCGAAGGTCTTTGCGAGGTAATACGCCGTCGCCAGCCCGTGGCCGCCCCCGCCGACGATGATCACGTCGTACTGCGCCTTTGGCTCCGGCTGCCGCCAGGCCGGCGTCCAGGCCTTGTTGCCGCGGAGACCGTTCATCAGAAGGGAGAGGGCGGAGTAGCGCATGTGTGTGCCGTCGTGCCGGGAAATCGTGGCATCAGGATAGACGAATCCGCGATCCGTCGATTGCATCAATAGGACAGATCGATGTAGATTCGGGCCATGCTGTTTTCCGACACGCGCGCGCTGCAGCGCATGGGCTTCGTGCTGATGCCGAATTTCGCGCTGATGTCCTATGCGTCCGCGACCGAGCCCCTGCGGGCGGCCAACATGCTGGCGGGTCTGCCGCTCTACGAGCCGGTGACTTTGTCGCCGGGTGGCAGGCCGGCGCGCAGTTCCTCAGGCGTGCTGGTGGATTGTGCGAATCTTGCCGAGTGCGGCGCCGGCTGCCACACGATCTTCGTCTGCGCCGGGGGGGATGTCGAAGACTGGGGCGACCCCGGCGGGCTAAACGCGGCGCTGCGCCGGTTCGCCCGACAAGGCATCCGGATCGGCGGCATCTCCAGCGGCGCTTATATTCTCGCCGCAGCCGGGCTTCTGGAAAACCGGGATTTCACGCTTCATTGGGAACATGCGGCCCTCTTCCGCGAGGCTTTTCCGCATCTCCAGCCCCGGCAGGCGCGCTACGTTATCACGGGCGACCGCATCACCTGCGGCGGCGGTGTCGCGCCGCTTGATATGATGCACCGGATGATCTCGGAGCGGATGGGCGCAGACTTCGCCCGCCGCGTCAGCGACTGGTATCTCCACACGGCCGTAGCCGAGCCGACGGCGGCGCAACGCGGCTCTACCGCCGAGCGGTTCGGCACGCATCATGCAGCACTCCTGACCGTGCTCGAAAAGATGGAGGCCACCATTGAGCAGCCGCTCGACCGGGCAACGCTCGCGCGACTCGGCGGCGTCAGCCCACGCCACCTCGATCGCCTGTTCGCACAGGAACTCCGTCGCGGCTTCCTTGAAACCTATCGCCTGATCCGCCTGCATCACGCCCGGCGCCTGCTGGAGCAGAGCCCACTTTCCATCTCCGCCATCGCCTTTGCCACCGGCTTCTCCAGCGCCAGCCACTTCTCCCACGCCTGCAAGACCGTGCTCGGTCAATCCCCAAGCACTTTCCGTCGGAAGGTGGCGGCTGCGCGATCGGGATGAGGATCAGGAAGGGATGTGGCCGAGCTGCTTAAAGCAGGGTCTTTTGTGCCGGCTCCGTGGCTGGTTCGGGTGCTGATTCCTGCCGGTCTTGCCTGCGCCGCTCGAGTTCGGTTTTTGCCGTAAAGCGAATGTCGACATCGCGGCTACGGGCAAACTCTCCCAGCACCTCGTCGCTCAACCGATCCCAACTCCGTCCCCGTTCCGGGCCCGCCGGGACGCGCGGGAGCAGGCCGGGAAGGGCACTCCAGGCAAGCAATTGCTCGATCGGAACCGTGTTCAGCATATCGCGCAGATGATGCGCCGTGACATAGGCATCCGGCATGGCCCGGTGCGCCGGCAGGCCGATCTCGTGCACCAGCCCCTCTGGCATTCGATGATAGCGCAGCATCTGATTGGAAAAGCGCGGAAGGTCCGGCCAGATCCGCAACGCGCATTTCCACGTGCAGATCCAGGGGAGGCCGCCTGTAACCCTCGGCGTGCAATAGCGCTGCTCGAACGACGCGCGATGCGCCGCCAAGGCATCGATGCGGCCCTCCGGCTTGAGAACGCTGGGTGCGACCGCCTTCCAGAAGGGGAGGTCCGCCACATGGGCATCGAGGATATGATGAACGGCGATCGTATCCGGCGACATAGGACGCCCGGGATTGACCAGCCGTGCACCGCGGTCATCCGTGACGTGCCAGGCTCCATCGTCCCCGAGCACCACATCCTGCCACCCGATCTCGCAAACATCGTCCGGCCCATTCCCGCCGGTCTCCAGATCGATGACGCGAACCCTTCCTCGTGCCGTATCGGAAATGCCGCCCCCTTCCACGACATCGGTGCCGTGATGTTTTTTGCTATTGGCTGTTCGCTATCCGCGTAATCCGCCTATGAGCACGATGGTTCCGCATTCTATCACTCGTCACTTCCCTATACGTCTTTACTGTCTATCCCGATCTTCCCGCTGCGTGATTCCAGCCGATAGCGGCTGGCGGGGTAGACGAGGCGGGCGAGCGAGACGGTATTCTGGAAGGACCATGTGCGGCGGCGGATGGTCAGGCAGGGCTCCGACGGCAGGATGACGAGGAGCTTGCACTCCCAGGGCTGTGGCATCGCCGCTTCCACCACATGCTCGGAGCCGCTGAGCGGAGCCGTCTCCGTGAGGTAGGAGTTCGGTGTTTCCAGCGTGAAATCCTGCTCCAGATAGTCCGGCGCCATGTCCGGATTGACGAAACGGTCTTCTATCTGCACGGGAACGCCGTTCTCGCTGTGGACGATAAGCGAGTGGAAGACGGCCGAGCCGATCAGAAGGTCAAGCCCGTCGGCGACATCCGGGGAGGCATGCTCGCGGGTGAGAACGATCACCTCGGCCGCGTGCAGATGCCCGCGCGACTTGATCTCGTCGGCAATGTTGCGCACTTCGAAGAGCTCGGAGTATCCCTTGCGCTCGGCAACGAAAGAGCCAACGCCTTGAATACGCACGAGTTCGCCCTCGCTTGCCAGCTCGCGCAGCGCGCGGTTGGCGGTCATCTTGCTGACGCCGAGCTCGGCGACCAGTTCGTTTTCCGATGGCACACGGTGGCGCGGCGGCCACTCGCCGCTTTGGATGCGCCCGAGGATCATCTGCTTGACCCCGGCATAGAGCGGTGCGCCATCGCCTTCCGTTCCGTCCCAACTCAAAGCCGGGGGCTTGCCGTCCTTGCGTTTCATCTGCTTAATCCCTGGGCAAAGAAAAATTTGCTTCGAACGAAGCGTTCCGTCTTGCATAGCACATCAAAAGGCATATGGTACCATATACAACGTGGTTTTCCGGTCTGTTCCGGGACACGGTAAGCCGGCGCAGATCGGCTCAGGGAATGCATGAAACTCCGAGAGGAACCGGACCATGAACATCGCCAGAATTCTCAGTGTGGGCGCCGTTGCGCTCGCGGCTCTGTACACCGTCGCGCTGACCGCACCGGTCGCCGCTGCCAAGGACTGGAAAACCGTCACCATCACGCTCGAAGGCGCCTATGCGCCGTGGAACCTGACCAATCCCGACGGCACGCTCGGTGGGTTCGAGCCTGAGCTCGCCAAGTATCTTTGCGACCATATGAAGGTCGATTGCACGCTGGTCGCGTCCGACTGGGACGGCATGATCCCGGCGCTGACGGCCGGCAAGTACGACGTCATCATGGATGCGCTGTCGATCACGGAAGAGCGCAAGAAGATCATCGATTTCACTATTCCCTATGCCCACACCCATGCGGCCTTCGCGACCGCGAAAGACAGTCCGCTGGCGAACGCCGCCGGCACCGGCACTGTCATCAAGCTTGATCCGGGCGCCAACGCCAAGGAGATCGACGCGCTGAAGGAAGCCTTTGCCGGCAAGACCATCGGCATCCAGGCCGCTACCGTCTATTCCAAGTTCATCTATGACAACTTCGGCAGCATCGCCACGGTGCGCGAGTACAAGACCGGCGCCGAGCGCGATCTCGACCTCGAAAGCGGCCGCATCGACCTCGTCTTCGACGACGCGGTTTACCTGATATCGGCCTTCGAGAAAGCCAATGGCACGCTCGGCTTCACCGGCCCGGAAATCGGCGGCACCATCTTCGTAGCGGAGAAGGTCTCGGCCTGCGGCAGGCGGATACGGACCTGCGCGACATGTTCAACAAGGCCATTCAGGCAGCGCTCGATGACGGCACCATCAAGACGCTGTCGATGAAGTGGTTCAAGACCGACGTCACGCCCTGACGCAACATCTCACGCCGCAGGTCGGCCTTGAGGGCTGGCGCTGCGGCGCAAGATGGATGACGCAGCGACACCCTGATGCGCCATGACAGGCGCATCCGGCAGCGTGAAAGAGGGCATTCCGGGCATGATAATCCTGCAAACCATCGGCTTCGGCCCCACGGGCTGGGGCGGGCTTCTCCTGGTCGCCACGCTGATGACGCTCTGCGTGACGGCGGCAGCGCTGTTCATCGGCATGGTCTTCGGCACGTTGATCGCCTGGGCAAAACTCTCCGGCAGCCGCATTGCGCGGGCCTTCGGCAGCGCCTACACCACCGTGTTTCGCGGCGTGCCGGAGCTGCTCATCATCTATCTCGTTTACTTCGGCGGCTCCAGCCTCGTCACAGCCGCAGGCTCGGCCTTGGGCTACCAAGGTTTTCTCGGCCTGCCCTCCTTCGTGGCCGGGGCGCTCGCCGTTGGTATCATTTCGGGCGCCTATCAGGCCGAGGTCTATCGCGGTGCGTTCCTCGCCATCCCCAGGGGCGAGCTGGAGGCGGCGCAGGCGATCGGCATGCACCGGACTTTGCGCTTCCGCCGCATCATCGCACCGCAGGTACTACGCTTCGCCATTCCGGGTATCGGCAATGTCTGGCAGCTGAGCCTGAAGGATTCGGCGCTCGTCTCCGTCACCGGACTTGCCGACCTCATGCGCACCAGCCAGATCGCGGCCGGCTCGACGCGTCAGCATTTTCTGTTCTTCATCGTCGGCGGCTGCCTCTACCTCGTTCTCACCAGCCTCTCCGACCGGGTGTTCAACGGTGCGGAACGCCGCGCCAACCGCAGCATGCCCGCCGGCATCGGCCAGGCCTGAGGGAGATACGCATGGACCTCGACTTCATGGCCTCGACGATGCTGACGCTGGTGGCCGCCCTGCCGATGACGCTGGCGCTGTTCTCGCTCTCGGTCATCTTCGGCGGCCTTCTGGCACTGCTTGTCGTGTGGATGCGCGTTGGCGGCAATCCGGTCGCGCGCGGCTTTGCCAAGGGCTACATCTTCATTTTTCGCGGCTCGCCGCTGCTTATCCAGATGTTTCTGGTGTTCTACGGCCTCGGGCAGTTCGGCTTCATCCGCTACAGCGTCCTCTGGCCGGCCCTGCGCGAGCCCTTCGTCTGCGCGGTCCTGTCCCTGTCGCTCTGCACGGCGGGCTATACCGCCGAGATCTTCCGGTTCGGCTTGCGCTCGATCCCCGCACGGGAAATCGAGGCGGCACGCGCGGTCGGTATGTCCGGCTTCCTGCTGACGCGCCGCATCCTAGCACCCATCGCCTTTCGCAATGCCTTGCCCGCCTATTCGACCGAGGTCATGATGATGGTGAAATCGACGGCGCTTGCCAGCCTCGTCACGGTTTGGGAGGTGACGGGCGTCGCCCAGCGTCTGATCGCGCAGACCTACCGCACCATGGAGGTCTTTCTCTGCGCGGCCGCCATCTACCTCATCCTGAACTTCCTCATTCTGCAGCTCATGGCATTTCTCGAATACCGCCTCAGCCCGCACCGCCGCGCAGCACCTCTCTTTCCGGCTGCCCAGCAATGACAACAGCCCCTTCCAGCCCGATCGGAACGCTCATGGCCAGTGCTCCCCATCTATCCAGCGCCCCCCGCCTTTCCGTCCGCAATATTACCAAGAGCTTTGGCACTCACCAAGTGCTGCGCGGCATCTCGCTCGACGCGCATGACGGCGACGTGATCTCGCTGCTTGGCGCCAGCGGGTCGGGCAAGTCCACTTTCCTGCGCTGCATCAACATGCTGGAGATCGCCGATGCTGGCGAGATCGTAGTCGACGGCGAAACGATCGCCATGACGCAGCGTGGCGGACGCATGGTGCCGGCGGATCGGGGCCAAGTCGATCGCATGCGCTCCGAACTCGGCATGGTGTTCCAGTCGTTCAATCTCTGGTCCCATATGACCATTCTGGAGAACATCATCGAGGGGCCGGTGCACGTGCTGAAACGGCCCCGCGCCGAATGCATCGCCGAGGCCGAAGCGCTTCTTGAAAAGGTCGGCATTGCCGGAAAGCGCCACGCCTATCCGGCGCACTTGTCCGGCGGGCAGCAGCAGCGCGCGGCGATTGCCCGGTCGCTGGCCATGAAGCCCAAGGTAATGCTGTTCGACGAGCCGACCTCCGCGCTCGACCCGGAACTGGTCGGCGAGGTGCTGCGCGTCATGCGCGCGCTCGCCGAGGAAGGCATGACCATGCTGGTCGTCACGCACGAGATGAGCTTTGCCCGCACCGTGTCGAACCGGGTAATCTTCATGAAATCCGGCGAGATCGATTGCGACGGCGCGCCCGACACCGTCTTCGCCGACGGCGCTTCGCCCGCCTTCCGCCAGTTCATCGGAAATTTCGGGGGCTGACCATGGACGCGGTGCGCATGGACGATGTGGTGCTGGAAACGCGGCTCGACTGGCGCGCGGTCGCACGCGTCGTGGAGGGCGCGCCGCTGGTCCTGTCAAAAAACGCCATCGCACGGATCGAGACGGCGCATCGCATCGTCGGCGCGCTGGTGGAGAGCGGCGTACGCGCCTATGGCATTACCACGGGCGTCGGCGCGCTGGCCGATACGGTGGTCGATCGCCCGTCGCAGAGCCGCCTGTCGCGCAATATCGTCCTCAGCCATGCCTGTGGCGTCGGGCCGCTGCTCGATGCAAAATCCGTGCGCGCCATCATGGCCGCGCAGGTCGGCAACATGGCGCATGGGCATTCCGGCATCCGCAGGGACGTCGTGGCAACGCTCTGCACCTTTCTCGAAAAGAACTGCATTCCCGACGTTCCCTCCCGCGGCTCGGCGGGCTACCTGACGCACAATGCCCATATCGCCCTCGTTCTCATCGGCGAGGGCAGAGCGCAGGTGGACGGGGTGTCCATGAGCGGGGTCAAGGCGCTGGCCGCAC
This sequence comes from Ferranicluibacter rubi, assembly GCF_011603255.1. Taxonomy (GTDB): domain Bacteria; phylum Pseudomonadota; class Alphaproteobacteria; order Rhizobiales; family Rhizobiaceae; genus Ferranicluibacter; species Ferranicluibacter rubi. The sequence goes on from NZ_JAANCM010000007.1 coordinate 231,847, forward strand.
TCGGCCTCGCACCCTTGGTGCTGGAGGCCAAGGAAGGGCTCAGCCTCGTCAACGGCACGGCCTGCTCGACAGGGCTCGGCGCCCTGGCGCTGTCCCGCGCGGCAGCTCTTCTCGACTGGGCCGATGCCATCGCCGCCCTGACGCTGGAAGCACTGGGCGCGCAGATGACCGCCTTTGATGAAATGGTGCTGGCACTCCGCCCGTCACCGGGTCTCCTCGCCGTGGGTGCGACCCTTCGTCGGCTCCTGGCCGGAAGCGGGTTGATCGAGGCTGCCAGGGGAGGGCGCACACAGGATGCGCTTAGCCTGCGCGCGGTGCCCCATGTCCATGGTGCGGCCCGTGATGTGTTCGACGTCACCGCCGCCGTCGTCGATCGGGAACTCGCCTCGGTTACCGACAACCCGGCCGTTGCCGGCACGCCGGACGCGCCCCTTGTATTCTCGCAGGCCCACGCTGTGGCGCCTGCACTGTCACAAGCGCTTGATAGCCTCGCGGTTGCGATGGCGCAGTTGTCCGCCATATCCGAGCGCCGGATCGACCGCCTCGTCAACCCGCTAGTCAGCAGCCTGCCACCGTTCCTCGCCACCGACCACGGCGCCGGATCCGGCTTCATGATCGCGCAATATACGGCTGCAGCCCTTGCCGCCGAAAACCGCCGCCTTGCCACACCCGCGAGCCTCGACGGCGGTCTCACCTCCGGCAATCAGGAGGACTTTCTGGCGCACCCGACCGCTGCCGCAAACAAGCTCCTCGCCATTCTCGACAATGCCGAACAGATCCTTGCAATCGAATACGCCGCAGTTGTCCAAGCCCACGACCTCATAGCAGCCACGCCACACACCCGCGCTCCCGCCACAGATCGCCTCCACCGCCACCTGCGCCGCATAATCCCCCTCTACGCCGACGATCGGCCGCTCGGCCAGGATCTGGAAATCACCCGGCGTCTGATGACAGACGTCGACGTCACCGAGATGTGACCGCGAATATACCGGCAGGCGGGTTGCTCGCGTTGAGCGTCTCGCTGGTAGAACCGGATTATCAAGGAGGCGAAGGTCGAATACGCCCCACGGAGTCTCGATGCCGCGTTCTATCCGTAACGCGTCGCCCGACACATGAGGACAGCGGTTTATCTCCAGCGCGCTCAGCGTCGAACCCGTTGAGCTGGATTATCAATCAACGTCGAATATTTCACGGCAAAATACGGTACAGAACCGGTATAGTGGCGCAATGAGCAGATTTGAAGACCTCGAAGCCGCGACGCTGGAGCGACTGCGCACATTGAAGGCCAAGCCCGATATGACGATCAACCTGATAGATATGGGGGCACCCTTGAACGCCGCCGGTTACTCCCAGGAAGAGGTTCTGGCAGTCCTGCTGGCCCTCGAACAGGAGAAGATTGTCGCCCTCGCGCCCGGGAACCGGCTGCTCATCCTCAAGGATTTGCCGCAATAGCAAGTTCGATTGTCACTGCATGATCCTCTCCGCGATTCCGTCGAGCGCTTTTACGACGGAGACAGGCGGGTATGGTTTGGAAAAGAAAAGGCCGTTTTCCGGCAGCGTCTCATGGGCCACGTTGACATGTCCTGACGCGATGATGATCGAGACCGGAGGCCACCGGTCGCGCACGGCATGCGCCAGCTTTAGGCCGTCCATGGACCCAGGCATGTCGACATCCGTAAAGAGAACGCAGATGTCGTGGTGTTTCTCCATTAGACGGATCGCCTCATCGGCATTACCTGCGCCATAAACTGTGAAGCCCGCATCTTCGACCATGTCCATCGCGTCCATAAGCAGAAGCGGCTCGTCTTCGACGACAAGAACGGCTATGCGCCGGCGGTCGTAACTCTGTCCCATGATCAATCCGGTGCGAGATCGGTTTCATCCGGTCGCAGCGTTCCTTCCAGTTCGTATTTAAGTCCGCCTCGCGTATATTGTGTCCTGGCGCTTCCCTTGAAATAGGCAGGCACCACGCGTTCGGTCAGTCTTGAACCGAACCCACGCCTTAAAGGTTCCGCAACTCCCGGTCCGCCCGACTCGATCCAACTAAACCGAAAGCCGTTACCGTCTGGCGAATCCCAGAGAATCGTAACGATGCCCGCTTCGGTCAGCAGCGCGCCGTACTTGGTCGCATTCGTTGCTAACTCATGGATCGCCAGCGCGAGCCCGAGGGAACGTTGTGCTTCAAGAGAGAGCGAGGGGCCGTCGATCCGGAAGCGTCCTGTTCCGTCATCGTGCGGAGAAACGGCGGTCCTGACGAGCGTCTCCACGTCGGCTGCCGACCAATCGGTCGCCGTCAACGCATCCTGTGCGCGGGCGAGGGCCTGAATGCGCGCTGATGCAAGCCCCGCGGCAAGTTTAGGGTCCGGGTTATTGCGCAGGCTCTGCGAGACGACGGCCTGAACCATGGCCAAGGTGTTTTTCATACGATGGGAAAGCTCGCGCTGCAGGATGCGTTGCTGGCGTTCACGATCCTTCTGCTCCCCCAGCAATCGCCGCTGCTCACGCACGAGATCGCCGCTTCTCGCCCGCTCTTCGCGCAGGCCGTCTACCGCTCTGTGCATGACTTGGATCAGAAGAATGTCGACACCGACGACACATACGTAAAACGCCAGCGCCACGAGCACCGACGTATCGAGCGAGAACGAACCGAAAGGTGGAATGAACCAGTACCATGCGGCAATGCCGCAGGCGAGGGCGCAAACCGCTCCGGGCAGGAGACCTGCAAGAAAAGCGGTTAGGATAACGGCCGGGAAGAACGTGAGATAGGGGAAGCCCGGTGGCAGAACATGGTCGAAGAGGAACCTGGCGTAGACGGCGCAGGCAAAGGCCGCAAACGCGATACCCCAAGCCACCACAGGGGAAAAGCGAACCCGGTCGCTCAAAGTGAAGAGGTGAAGTCTGAGTGTGGTCATTCCGCCAACGGGTCCGGGAGAGGTGTCCTGCTTCGCCGCTCCGTGGCGGTACGTCAACTGCAGATACGGTAAGTTCTGGTGCGATTACGTCATATTCAACTTACCTATCCCCTGAATGGATCGCAACGCAACGTTGAGGGAGCCTGAAGTATGGCTGATCGGGGGCTGAGGATATCACGAAGATGAACCGGAGAGCCCCTTAGGATCTCGTCGACGACGGAAAAGATCAGCACCACCATGACATCAGTCCAACGTCGGCGACCAAAAGGACCACAGCCGGTATCAGCTGTTCGATCGAGAAAACCGGAAGTTGACTTCCATCTCGGAAGCCTCTATGAATGGTTTATCGATATTTTGCTTGCTGAGCTTTGGTTATCGCGCGATTGGCACCGCGCTTCGAACGAACCTTCCTTTCAAAAACATCGCTGTCACTATCCGCGCCGCCTTAGCGACGCGGTCGATCAACATTGCTTTGAAAGGGTTCATCATGACCACAGGCACAGTTAAATGGTTCAACTCCACCAAAGGCTTCGGCTTCATTCAGCCTGACAACGGCGGCGAAGATGCTTTCGTCCACATCTCGGCTGTTGAGCGCGCGGGAATGCGCGAAATCGTTGAAGGCCAGAAGATCGGCTACGAACTCGAGCGCGACAACAAATCGGGCAAGATGTCGGCCTGCAATCTCCAGGCCGCTTGATCATAAACGGTTCCGTCCTTGACCACGGATGTACTGGCACCGACGAAACCGATTTATCCGAAAGGCCGGGCTTAAAGCCTGGCCTTTTTCTTTGGCGGACCTACAAACAACAGGATCATCCATGTCGGAAACATACTCCAAATCGAGGCAGCAGGCGGAGATCGCGTTCGGCCTGACGCAGGCACCGTTCTTCGGTCATTCAAAAGCCGTCGAAGAGCTCGATTCTATCGTGCAGACACGCGAAGCAAAAACGCTGCGGCTCCGTGAGGCACGCCTCGCCAAGGAGGCGACGATCGTTGCTACCGCGGCACAGGCGCTTCTAACGCAGCGCCGAAAAATCAGGTGACATCCTTCGGCAAGGGAAGCTTATGTCCCGAGCCGAGACACGGAGGGATTTGATGATCAACAATCAACCTCTCCCGGAACGCGCCGAAATTCGGAAACGCAGAGTTCGTTTCGAGCCATGACGAGTGCATTTCCAACGCATCGCCGGCGGAACGCCTCATTGTTCGGCAATCTGCTGACGAACGCTCGGAACCATGCCGGAGCAACCAGTGCCTCAACGACGGCGTCTTGGTCGAGGAGCGGCGGCAACTCTCCACGTTGAACGGCTCTTTCCAGCATCACGTACGAACGCGAAAAGCGTCCGCGCCAGAACTCACCGAGAACGTCACTGACCGCCTCGTCGCCTTCGATGGAAGCCACGAAAAGAGCCTGCGTCAGTTTCGTCATTCCGGGGTCGTCCAGCATAGCCGTGATACTTTCGAGATATGTTAGGAAATCCCTCTCGATCGACCCGGTATTTGGAACAGGTACAAACGTGTCGCTGAGATCGATCAGCATATCGGCGACAAGACGGGGACGTGTAGGCCAACGTCTGTAGACGGTCGCGCTGTCCACTCCCGCCAAGGCAGCAACGCTGCGATGGGAAAGGCTGCCATAACCCTGCTCCTGAAGTATTCGGAGGACAGCCCCGACTACGGCCTGGCGCACGCGTGCGTTGCGCCCGCCTGGTCTCTCCTTCACCCGATCGAATTCCGTCACTTCGGGCCGGCTTGACCGCATCTTCGATTGCTCCTATTTCTTAATGCAACATATATCGCATTAAGGACGGTATCATGAAAATCCATTGCATCCAAACCGGCGATGTCCAGATCAAGAGGCGTCACCAGCTTGCTCGCTTCCGAGCAAGGCCGGCGCGTGCGCTGGATGTCATCGTTGACGCTCACTGGTCTCCGCGCCTTCCAATCGGTTGCTGGCTTATCGAACATCCCGAAGGCCTCATCGTTGTCGATACCGGCGAAAGCTCTAACGCGAACGATCCCGGCTATCAGCCCTGGTGGCACCCTTTCATGCAGTTCTGCGAGCGTCGCCGGGTTGAACCTGAAGAAGAAGTCGGTCCAAGCCTACGGGCAATGGGCTTCGATCCGAAAGACGTTCGCTGGGTCGTGATGACCCATATGCATGGCGATCATGCTGGCGGGATCGGTCACTTCCCGAACAGCACTATTCTGCTTAGCAAGCTGGAGGCCGATGCAGCGTTGGCACGCACGGGGCCACTGACAGGCTACCTCAACATGCACTATCCCAAGTGGCTAAGACCTACGGAGATTGCATTCACCGACGGTCCTTGGGAGAGCTTCAATCGCAGCAAAACACTGACCGAGGATGGCAGGGTTCATATCGTCCCGACGCCGGGTCACACGGAAGGACACATGTCGCTCGTGGTCGAGTTGGAAGGTCACTGTGTCCTGATCGCCGGGGATGCGTCATACAGCGAAATGGACATGTTGCAGGGCAATGTCGATGGCGTGGCCTTCAGCGCCAGCGTGCATCATGACACGACAAAGCGAATGCGCGAGCTTTGCTGTCGCAGACCAACCATCACCCAGTTTGCACATGACCCGAACAGCGCTGACCGATTGTCTGAGCTGAGGTTTACCCGGATAGCTTGATGACAGACTTTGAAGGTCATTCGGCCTGTAGAGGCTCGGTGGTGAAATAGCCTGAAAACTCCGGCTTCTCCGCAACCGGCTTGCCGTTGATATCCTTGAGGATATCCGCTTCAAACAAATAGTTGCCGATCGACTCCATCTTGACCGGGTCAATCCGGCCGACGACGCCGGTGCTGGTGCGGAAATACTGCCCATCGATCAGAGCCTGGAGTGAGGCGCGCACCAGGCGGCGGTCGGTGAGAGCGTCGCTGTTGGCGGCGATCATCAGGTCGACGGCCTCATCGGGATAGGCGACCGCGAATTCGTAGCCTTTGAGCGTGGCTTGGGTAAAGGCCTTCGCGTCGAGAGGCCGGTTGCGCAGGAAGGTACCGCTCGATCCGATGAGTGTCGTATGCTGGTCGGGAGCGCCATAGTCGGCATAACGGAACGCGCCTTGCCTGATGCCTTCAAGCTCCGCCTTGACGCCCTCCCAGGTGTAGACTTCGAGTGTGAAATCGACGGCGCCGTTTTCCAGCGCCTGGTAGGCCGAGGTGCCGAGCGTAATCGTCTCGAACGTGCCCTTGCCGCCGTCATGGCGGATCATCGCGCCGATCAACGCATTTTCCCAGTCGCTACCGAACCCCCCGTAGATGAGCCCGTCGAGATCCCTTGGGCGTTGGATATCGGCGCGGTCGCCCTTGAAGACGAGCCGGCCGGTCTCGGTCTGCACCACGGCATAGGTCGCCACGAGATCGGCGCCGGCGGTATGTTGCGTGAACAAGCCGATCGAACCGACGATGCCGAAATCCGCAACATGGTTGGCGACAAGCGTCGCTGCCGACGTATCGGAATAAGGCAGGATCTCCACATTAATCCCGGCGTCGCGGTAGAAACCTTTTTCGCGGGCGACGAAGAGGCCGATATGGTTGGTGTTCGGCGTCCAGTCGAGCGCCACCGTCACCGTCTTCAGGGTCTGCGCACGGGCAGAAAGTGCGCTTAAGCCGAGGCCGGCAAGGGAAGCAAGTGCCGTACGGCGGGTCATGGTCGGGCGTATCGTGGTCGGGAATATCATGGCAATTGTCCTTCCTGAGGGGCGAGCAGGGTTTCGAGAATGGCGTTTTCGATCGCCGCCGCTTCGGCCCCGGCAGCGCCGTTGCGAAGTCGAGGACGGGTGAGCGGAATGTCGATGACCTGAATGAGTGTGGCCGGGCGGGGCGAAAGAACATAGATTCGGTCCGAGAGATGGACGGCTTCCCGGACATCGTGGGTGACGAGCATCGCCGTCCAGCGGCGGCGCATCCACATCGCCTCCACAAAGCGGTGCATCCCCGCCCGCGTCAGCGCATCGAGCGCGCCGAAGGGTTCGTCGAGCAGAAGCATGGAGCGGTTCTGGACCACGGTACGCAACAGGGCTGCGCGCTGGCGCATGCCGCCCGAAAGCGCTGCGGGATACTGCTGCTCGAAGCCGGAAAGACCGAATTCGGACAGGAGCGGCTCGACGCGCGTGCGGGCTTCGCGACGGCTCATGCCCTGAACCTCAAGACCGAGCGTCGCATTGTCGATGATCCGCCGCCACGGCATCAGCGCGTCGCGTTGCGGCATGAAGGCGAAGGGAGAGGATGCCGCTTCGAGCGGCAGGCCGTCGTATAGAATCTCGCCATGCGTGGGTTTCAGCGTACCGGTGAAGAGCCGAAACAGCGTGGATTTCCCGGCGCCGGAAGGCCCGAGGATCGATACGAATTCACCGGGCCTCACAGTCAGCGAGATGTCCTTAAGGACTTGAAGGTCCTTATAGCCGGCGGCGATGCCGGTGAGCTGCAGGCGCGGCGGGATCATGTGCCGGCCCCGAGGGATGGCCGTGTCCACGGCATGACCAGACGCTGAACGAAAACTGTCAGGCCGAACAGTGCAAGGGTGAGGACCGCGCTGACAAGGACAGCCGCCAGCACCAGGTCCGGCCTGAAATTGTTTTTGGCATTGAGAATGTAGATGCCGAGACCTTTGGCGGCACCCGCATATTCGGCAAAGATCGCGCCGACCACAGCATAGGTCATGGAGATGCGCAGGCCGGCAAAGAAATAGGGGAGGGCGGACGGTAACCGGGCGAGCAGGAACCGTTTCCATCTCGGTGCGCCCATCGAGGCCAGGAGCTGTTCGATCTCCGCTTCGGTGGATTCGTAACCCTGGGTCAGGGCGACCAGGATCGGGAAGAACGTCACGAGGGCGACCAGCATGATTTTCGGCGCCAGCCCGAAACCGAACCAGAGAACGATGAGCGGCGCGATCGCCACCAGCGGCAGGGTCTGGCTGATGATGAAGATCGGAAACAGAGCGCGCCGCACCGGGCGATAGAAATCGACCAGAACCGACAGGAGAAAGGCGACAGTCAGCGAGCAGGCAGATCCGAAGACTGTGGCCCGGATTGTCGGCAATGTGTTGTCCCAGAGCGGCTGCCGGTTTTGCCAGGCCTGTTCGAGCACGCGTGAGGGTGCCGGCAGGGTCGTCGGCGAGATGCCGGACAGTTGCGCATAGGCCTCCCAACTGACCAACAGCAGCGCGAGGGCGAACAGGGCGGGAAGGCCACGATAAAATTGGGTCAGCATGGAGCTTTCGAACCGATCCGTTGAAACAAATGACAGGCGTCAGAGCGACGTCGGACTATTCGCGGACACGGTGAGGTCGATGGTGACATGGCCTGCGGGCGGGCCGAAGCGGGTCAGCGCCTCGCAAACGGTGGCAAAGACCGAGCCCGCATCGCCGCTGAGCTTCGTGCAGAAGTTCTTCGACCTGTCGAAGACGCCGGACGATTTCAGAAAGTCGATGCAGCCGTAGATCTCGTCCATATGCTGGTCGATACCGAGCGTGTAGAGCGAGAATTGCGCCGCCACGGGCTGGCCGGACGAGGGCGCATTCGATACGGCGGTCATTGCCTGACGTTTCCGCTCAGCCAGTGGCGCTATCGGCCCGCTCAGTTCCGGCACCTGGCAGATCGGATCGTCCGGTTCCCCCGGGCATCCGCGCGAGATGGTCGCATGGAGCACGCAGTGCTTACCGCTCGCCGCAGCGGCCACGAACAGATCGCGCATTGCCGCGAACACAATGTCCGGCGTGCCGACGAGAAGTGTCGAGATGTCGTCCGTTTCGACACGCAACCGGTCCCGATAGGGATCGAGCGCGCCGAGCGCGCCCAGAATGACGCCGACGAAATCGTCGGTCATGGGATACAATGAAATCTGCGCGCCGGAAAACATCACTACCTCGCTCCGCTGGCATTATCCAGATCAGCTTAAGGGTCCATGATCTTGACGATCACATCTCAGCCCCGGCTATACGGAGCACCCCTGTCTTCCCGATTGATAGGCTGAGATTGGAAGCAGATGCAAGCGATATTGAAGCCGTGGGCGATATACCGGTGTTCTCTCGCCGGTGACGATGCTTGTGCAGATATCCTTGGGATCCACCCATTCGATGCGCCGCGCGGCCGATCCAGGCGGATTGCGTATCATAGCGGTTATGGCGTTCGTAGGGGTTATCTCGTCGCGAAGGAATCGGAATTTCGAGCCTTCGTTCAATGCATGCCCCGACCGCTCATCGTCAGCGTGGCATCTTGTTGAAAGGGCAAACATCGTCCTCGAAGGGGACGTGTCTTCGACGAAACTGCGCGCCCTCCACGATCTCAGGCGTGCTGATCCTGTCCATGCGGAAGTGGCGGAAATCCTCGCGGGCGGCATCCCAGGCCACGAGATACCAAAGTGGCGGCAGGATCAGCAGGGCCTGCGGTTCGACCTCGCGGTTGGTTTCTACGCCTTTGGCGTCGCGGTAGCGGAACCGCAAATGTAGCCGCTGGAGAAATGCCGTCTCGAAGGCGGGCAGCAGCGCGGAATCGATCAGACCCAGGTCCGAAACATCCTGCCTGGGTGACAACTGTCCGACATACAGGCAGTCGAGAAGCCGGCGCAGGTCTCGCACCTTGTCTGCCGGCAGTGCCCTCTCGATCTTGGCAAGCCCCGCATCTGCGAGATCGGAGAAGGGAAGGGACCGGGCCGCACGCATGGCCGCAACGCTGATGAGGAGCGCAAACAGCTCCGTCACGGAGAGCCGGGCAGTGGTCTGCACCGACTCTGGGTCGAGCTGAAGCCCGCCGCCCCGGCCGGATTCGGAATGGATGACGAAGCCCTGGTCACGCAGTGCTACGATGTCGCGCAGCACCGTTCGCCGGGAAGCACCAACCTCCCCTGCCAGGTCGTTAACCGTCGCGGTTCCGCTGCGCCGGAGGATGCGCACGATAGCGTCATGTCGGAAGCGAATGTTCATTTATGGATCCTGGCACATTCGGTGCCAGATTATGGCACCAATTTACTCTAGGCGGGTCATGGTAGCTCAACAAGGAGATTAAACATGACACTCCAAAACCAGACACCCGTCGCAAGCGCAACGCCGGTTATCATCAACCCTTCCCATCTGCACGACCCGACGCCGAGTGGCTACAGTACAGCTGTCATCACCCCTGCATCCGGTCGGCTGGCATTCATCTCCGGGCAAGGCGGGCAAGACCGGACTGGCGCTCTTTCTCCGGATTTTGCAACACAGGTGGAACAGGCTTACGCAAACCTTGCCGCCGTAATCGACGCGCTTGGCGCTCGCCTGGATCAGGTCGTGAAACTGACAGTTTTCGTGGTTGATCACGACATGTCGAAGCTGGGTGTGCTGACCGAGAACGTGATCCGGGTGTTCGGCGATAAGTTCCCGGCACAGACATTGATTCCAGTGCCAAGGCTCGCAATCGACCCCATGCTTTTCGAGGTTGAGGCCGTAGCTCTGCTGGATTAAGCGCTCGACCGACGCACCGACATCGCGTCGTGTTGAATACTCGCGAACACCCGGTCAGCGTTTTTAATACAGCGGGTGCCCTTTGCAGCTTGGCGAACTTGATCCACGTCATTATCGCGGCGACCGGACAGGTGGTGTCGGATGAGCCGCGACCCACCTCGATCTCTCGCCATACAGTTTTACCGCGCAAGGTAACCAGAATTCCCTTGTCGAGGATTTCGATCCAGCCGCGCCCATCTTCGGTCGGATCTGTTTTTAGATCGAGGCCGACGATCTCCGAGCGGCGTGGGCCGCCGGCGAATCCGATCAGGAGCATGGCGCGGTCGTGCAGGCCACGCAGAGAGCCGCGATCGAGTGTCTCGATTATGGCGATGATATCTTTGGTCAATACCGCTTCCTTTTGCACAGGTGGGCGGGCGCGGCTGTCTCGAATACCTGCCATCACCGTGGCAATATGTCGGTCCTTTCGATCAAGGGTGAGGTCGCGCTGGGCATAGTTCCAAGAGAGTGAGGAAAGGCGGCGTTCGATTGTGGACACAGAGTTCGGCGAACTCGCCGCCTTGACGTAACCCGGGGCGCGATCCGCAAGACTGGCGAGATGAGCCAACGCCTGGTCGACATTAAAGGGCAAATAACGCGCCTAGGTACGACGCGCTTGAGGGCATGCATAATGACCTATCACCCTGGTTTGAATTGCGGTCACCATGGTACAGATCGGTTATGGGATTCGGAGTTTTCATTCACCGCACGGATTCGATCTATGACGACAGCCCGGCTAAGCGATATCAGTTTCCGAGCCAGTATCTCGGCCGTGTCCAATCCTGTGTCGGAGACTGGATCATCTATTATGAACCCCGAAAGGTGGCGGCGACCCGCGGATATTTCGCCGTGGCCAAGGTCGCGCGAGTTATTGCAGATCCGAAAGCGCCCGGAATGTACTTGGCTTTGATCGAACCGGGCAGCTACCTTGATTTCGTCAACGCCGTCCCCTTCAGCGGGCCTGACGGCGTGATCGAGAGCGGAGTGCTCAACGAAGTGGGCCGGATTTCGGGACGGGCGCAGGCCGCAGTTCGGCCGATCTCGCCAGTGGATTTCAATCGCATTCTGTCGATGGGGCTGGCGGAAGATCAACCCGAGTTGCCGCGGTTCGGTGAGGCGACTGAGACGTCAGGGCCGAGTGGCTTCTCGGACAGTGCCCAAGCTCCTTTCATGTTCGAACAGGAGAGGGCGCGGGTCACGCAACTCTCTTCACGCATCGTTCGTGATCGCCTGTTTCGTCGTTTGATATTGCAAGCCTACAACAAGCGGTGTGCGATAACCGGCTTAAAGCTGATCAACGGCGGCGGCCGGGCCGAGGTAGACGCCGCCCACATCCGCCCGGTCGACGCGAATGGTCCAGACATCTTGTCGAACGGCATTGCCTTGTCCGGAACAGCCCATTGGATGTTTGATCGCGGTCTTATCGGCTTGTCGGACGAACTTGAGGTTCTAGTCTCACGCTATGCAAACGATCGCGACAGTATCCAGGGTCTCATCAACCAGACCCGAAGGGCGATCGTGCCAGCAGGTATTCACGAGCGCCCGCATCCCCAATTTCTACAATGGCATCGTGAGAATACATTTAAACATTAGCATGCCGGTGGTTTATATCCTTTCAAGGCGTCGGATCGAGTTGGATCGTCTTGAAGCTAGACCCTTTCGCTTAATGGTAGGCCACCGGTTGGACATCCATCAGGGCGGAACGGATCCACAGCATTCCGGCTGCTAAACTTCATATTCTTGGCAAGAACGGCGACCTTCTTAAATCTTGAGCTTCAAATGCTCGGAGACAACAAGCCCAGCCGCCCCACGCAACGCTGTGTGGCCTTCGCCGAGCCCGTTGCTGACGATGGTAATGTCCTGGTTGGGGCGTGCCAGCACGAAGCTGCGCACATGGCGCTCGATCGATCCAGACAGGCGCGCGCCTCCTGTGGCAGCGTCGCCATGCAGGATGTAGAAGTTGAGAGACAAGGTTTGCTGCAGATTGGCGATGCCGACTGCGATGTTGCGGGCGTAGCGATCGAGGATCTCTTCGGCGCGCGATGACCCACTTTCGGCATCTTCAACCAGACGCGCGCTCGTTACTGTCCCGGGGTCATCGAGACCCACTCGTTCCGCCTCTCGTCTCAGCCATGAAAGGGTGGCGATCGTCTCCCAGCAGCCTTGCTTCCCACAGTTGCATGCACGGCCATCGAGCTGGACGACGGTGTGGCCGAGTTCGCCACCGGAACCGGCAAGCCCCCTATAAACCTGACCGTTGATGTAATATGCGCCGCCCAGAACTTCGCCGGTGTAAATGGCCGCGAAGTTCTGTTGGCCGCGTCCCGGCCCGAACCATCGGTCTCCGACTAGGAGAGCGCGGGGATGGTGATCGATGACGACCGGCAACCCAAAATGCGCGCTGAGGATATTGGTGATCGGCAGGCCGGTCAGGACGGGCGCCAGACTGACGGTCACAATGACGCCCTTGTCGCTGTCGATCATGCCGCCGGCCGCGATCCCGATGCCGAAAGGGGGCTGGGTCGCCTGATCGAGCGATCGTGCCAGGGTTTCCGTCAGAATGCGGCTGAAATCCTCGACCTCGCCGTTCACATCGAAGGGCGCCTTCTCGAGCGCGGAAATCTCCCCCGTTAAGGTGACGAGGCAGGTCTGTATCCTGCCCGGAAGCAACAGAACGGCGGCGAGCATCGGAGCATCGCGGTTGAAGAACAGAGGGCGCGCTGGTTTCCCTCCCTGGACGGCCGAACGCGTGGCCTTGCCTTCAACAAGAAGTTTCTCCTCGATCATTGGCTGTACGATGCCGGTCACCGTCGTTCTGTTGACGCCGGCCAAACGCGCGAGATCGGCCCGGCTCGTCGGCCCGTTGTCGTAGAGCGCCTGAAGAATCCTGCCGCGATTGATGGCGCCGATATCGGACGGAGAAACGAGCATCATGGCCGTTGGCGTGGTTCCTTCGGAATCCGCCTCGGGCCTCGCGATCTCCGGTCTCGCCGACCGCAAGCCGTTCAGACTATTCCTGCTTTGGAGATCAGAAGCCACGGCATCTTTCCTGTTCAATCGGTACGGGCCCAAGGCGGCGTGCCATCTTCGTCGTATTATCATGAGAGCCGTTTGCGGGAATGGTTTTGGTTTGTCGTCGGCCGCTTCATGCAATCCTGCTCACAAAAACTCTCGGTCAACAACGTCACGATTGACATCTACCATAAGTTTGTGCGACGTACAAACATACTGCCTCGGAGAAGCGCAGGCAGATAAACGGGAACAACGGCGTAGACGACCAGCGTGCAGGAAACACGCAGGATGACGTATCGCGCCAAAGCAAACTGTGGAGAGAGACATGCAGAAGGATATGATTGCCTTATCGCGTCGGAACTTGCTCAAGGGCGTTTCTTCGGCAGCCGTTTGCTCCGGCGTGCTGGGCGCACTCGCTGCCTCACGGGCGCAGGCGCAGGACATCACCAACGTTCGTGTGCTCTCGGTGGAAGATCCCTTCTTCTTCTCGCTGAAGGCGATGCTGCCTGACTTCGAAAAGGAAACGGGCATCAAGGTCGAGCTAGAAAGTCTGTCCTACGATGCGCTCCAGGCGCGCCTGGTCTCCGCCTTCGTGGCCAACACCTCGGATGCTGATGTCATCGCCGTCGACCAGATGTGGCTCGGACAGTACCTTGACAATGGCTGGATCGTCTCCCTGAACGATCACATCGCCAAGGATCCCGATATCGATCTCGCCGACTTCATCCCTGAGGTCCTCTATTCGTCCAACATGTGGCGTGGGCAAATCGCGACGCTGCCAGTCGCGGCCTACGCGCAGGGTGTGATGTACCGAAAGGACATGTTCGAGGCATTGGGTGTCGTCGCGCCCCCTACGGAGACGTCGGATGCCTGGACCTGGACCGCCTATATCGACACGCTCAAAAAGCTCGAAGGCAAGACGTTCAAGGACGTACCGGTATTCCCGACCGTCGTCTGCGGTTCGCAGCCGTCACCGATCGTTCATATGTTCACCCAGATCTCAGCGAGTCACGGCGCCTCCTGGTTCAAGTCCTTTCCTGCCCAGCCATGGGATTTCGAGCCGATGCTTTCCGGCCCGGCCTGGGAAAAGTCGATCGAGGTCTATCGCGAGCTCTACCGGCTGTCGCCGCCCGAAGCCATCAACTACGTCTGGTTCGATGCCGGTACGCGGTTCGCCAAGGGCGACATCGGCATGTTCTACTGGTGGACGCCGTATTTCTACCTGATCAAGAATTCGGGCTACATGACGGGCAGCAAGTCCTCGGTGATGGACGTCTATGCGACCGCGGCGCTTCCCAAGGCCGAAGGAATAGCGCAGACCATCAGCGTCGGCGGTTGGAGCCTAGGCGTTCCCGCCAGTTCCGCCAAGCAGGCGGCAGGCTATGCTTTCATCAAATGGGCGACCTCCAAGGCGACCCAGAAGAAGATGGGGCTCTGGCCCGACCTCAACTACCAGTTCTCCGACTTCGGGCGCGCCTCGCTTTACGAGGACAAGGACCTGAAGGCGGTCTATCCTTATCTCGACGTGCAGTACCGCATGATGAAGCAGGGCAATGGCAAGGTCACGCGACCACCCGTTCCCGGTTACACCGCACTCGAAAGCGTATTCGGCCTGACGCTGAACCAGCTTCTCACTGGGTCGGAAGCCCCGGCTCCCGCGCTCGAGCGCGCCAACAGCCTTTTTGCCAGCATCCTCAAGGGAAACTTCATGATCCCCTACCAGAAGGAGAGCTATGACGACACGCTCGACGGCGCTAAGGCCCTGATCGGCAAGCTGGCCAACAGCTGACGCCTGTGCGTGCCGCCTCTGTCTGCTTCCCTTGAAGCGGGCAGGGGCATCGGGAACCCTGACACAGGACGTTGAGATGACGACGATAACGGCCCACACGCCGGTCGCTACTATGACCGGACGGCGAAGCTTCGTTCGCAGAAACCTGCCCTACCTGCTGATCGCGCCTTCGGTCATCATGCTGCTGGTGCTGATCGCCTATCCGCTGCTATTTGCGCTTCGTTCCAGCTTTTATTTCTGGAACCTGCAGATCGGGCCCGAGCCGCAGGCCTTCGTCGGCTTTGACAACTACGTGCAGGCCCTGAACGCCTTCGACTTTCAGGCGGCTCTCACCAATACACTGTTGCTCTCCTTCGTGGGAACGGCGCTCGAATTCGCGCTCGGCCTATCGATCGCGCTGATCTTGCTTCGAGCACTGCCAGGCATGAATGTCGTGCGGGCATTGCTCATTCTGCCCACGACGATCGCTCCCATCGTCGTGGGCTTTTTATTCCGCTATCTCTACGACCCCGGCGGTGGCCTTCTAACCTGGGTGCTGACGTCCATCGGCATTCCAATTCCCGCGGTCGGTCTTCTCGGCTCACCGTCCACGGCGCTCGCCGCCGTCCTCTTCGCCGACATCTGGCAGTGGACGCCCTTCTTTGCGATCGTTCTCTATGCCAGCCTTCTCTCGGTGCCGGAGGAGATCATCGAGGCGGCACGGCTCGACCGGGCCTCGGCCTGGACCATCCTAATGCGGATCAAGCTGCCGCTGATCAAGCGCACGGCCATCATCATCGTCATGCTCCGGTTCATGCAGCTCTTCAACACCTTCGACACGGTGCTCGTGCTGACGCGCGGCGGCCCAGGCACTTCCACCCGCACGCTCGGCTACTCGCTCTATGAGCAGGGTCTGATCAACTTCAACATCGGCCTTGTGAGCGCCATGACGTGGATCACCGTTCTCATCGTCAACATCATCGTCGCCCTCTACGTCTTCTTCGCCTTCCGAAACGAGGAGTGGTGACATGCCCTCAGCAAAGAGTAGCCTCTACACGATCCTGACCTATGCGGCGGGCCTCCTGTTCCTCGCGGTGTTCATCGGGCCGATACTTTGGTTCATTGCGCTGGCCCTGCGCCCGCCTGAAACGGCCTTCGCCATGCCGCCCCAATTCACGTTCACACCGACGCTGAACGCCTTCCGTCACATCCTGGTCGATCCCGGCACGAACGCGCCTCAGCTCGTCAACAGCCTGGTCGTGGCCATCGGCGCCGTGCTCCTCAACCTGCCGTTCTCGATCCCCGCAGCCTATGCTTTGTCGCGGTTCAAGCTGCGTGGCAAGAAGAACATCATGCTCTGGTATCTCGGCCTGCTGATGGCGCCGCCGATCGCCTTCCTTATCCCGTATTTCGTGCTGATGAACCGCATCGGCCTTACCGGCTCCTACCTCTCCATGGTGCTCGTGCTGCAGACCATGACAATTCCCTTCTCGGTCTGGTTGATGAAGAGCTTCATCGACGAGGTGCCGGCCGAACTCGAAGAGGCGGCCCGAATGGACGGTGCCCGCTGGTACACGATCATGTGGCGCATCACGCTACCGATCGTGCGCCCTGGCATCATCGTTACCTCCATGTTCGCTTTCGTGTTTGCCTGGAACAATGCGGCCTTTCCCCTCGTGCTCAGCGCGCGATCCACTGCCACACTTCCCGTAGGCACCCTCGGCTACTTCGCCACCAGCGGAGTCACCTGGAACTACATCGCCGCGGCCGCAGTGGTCGCGATGATCCCTCCGATGATCATCTTCCTCGTTTTCGACCGCTACGTGGTTCGAGGCCTCACCTTTGGTTCGGTGAAGGGCTAATCGGCCACCATTTTGGAGTAGACCTGACATGACCAAACTGAGAATGGGCGTCATCGGCGCCGGCCTTTGGGGCACCAACCATGCCCACACCTTCAACGTGCTGCCCGAGACGGAACTCGTCGCCGTCTGCGATATCGACGAAGGCCGGGCGCAGAAGATGAAGGAAAGCTCCGGCGCCGCCTTTGCCCTGACGGACTACGAGGCCCTCGTCTCACGCGACGATATCGATGCCGTCTCCGTTGCGACCCCCGATTTCACGCATACGCCGATCATCCTGGCGGCGCTAAAGGCAAACAAGCATGTGCTGAGCGAAAAGCCGCTCGCGACCACCGTGCGCGAAGCCGAGAAGATCGTCGAGGCGGCGGCAGCCTCCAGAGGCAAGCTGATGATCGATTTTCACAACCGGGTGAACCCGATCCTGGCGCAGGTTCGCACCATGGTGCAATCGGGCGAGATCGGCGTGCCGCGGCATGGCATGGCGCGCCTGTCGAACACAACCTTCGTGCCGTTCGAGATGCTGAGCTGGGCCGCGAAATCCTCCGCCCTCTGGTTCCTTGGCAGCCATCTTGTGGACGTCCTGCGCTTCATCCTCAATGACGAGGTCGTCAGGGTCTATGCTGTTACGCGCGACGGTGTGTTGAAGGCTGGCGGCGTCGATACGCGCGATTTTCACCTCTGCATTCTTGAATTTGCCGGCGGCGCGGTCGTCACCATGGAGAACAGCTGGATCCTGTCACCCGACAACCCGTCGCTCGTCGATTTCAAGCTGGAACTGGTCGGTGATAAAGGCCAGATCCAGGCCGATCCTACCCATAACGGGGGCTTGCGCCGGATGGTTGAGGGCGGCCTGCGCTATTCAGACTATATCGGCATGACGCCGACCGGCGAGACCCGCATCGGCGGCTTCGTTCTTGAATCCATTGGCCGCTTCGTCGATGCTGTCGTGCGCGATGCGCCGCTCCTCGCCGATGCAATGGACGGCCTGGCCAACACCAAGGTTCTCGCCGCGATCGAAGCGTCCGCAGCCAGCGGCAAGGCCGTCGACATCGCCTGATCCTTTTCTGGACCGCTGCCTCGATCTTCGGCGGGGCACGGTCCTACCCCGACACACAAGGAGTAACCTCAATGGCATCGCTCGCCTTCGACCGGGTCGGAAAGACATATCCGGATGGAACGGTCGCCGTCTCCAATGTGAGCTTTACGATCGAGAACGGCGAGTTCGTTGTCCTCGTCGGTCCCTCCGGCTGCGGAAAATCAACGCTGCTGCGGATGGCCGCGGGCCTCGAGATGCTCAACAGCGGCCGCCTGATCATGGACGACCGCGACGTTAGCCATGTCGAGCCGCAGGATCGCGATATCGCGATGATATTCCAGAACTACGCCCTCTATCCGCACATGACGGTCTACGAAAACATGGCGTTCGGCTTGCAGCAGCGAAAGATGCCGAAGGCGGAGATTGAACGGCTGGTGCGTGAAGCAGCTGAAATGCTAGACCTCACCCGCTACCTGCAGCGCAAGCCGGGGGCGCTTTCTGGCGGGCAGCGGCAACGCGTTGCGATGGGTCGCGCCATCGTCCGCCATCCCTTAGCTTTCCTCATGGACGAGCCTCTGTCCAACCTCGACGCGAAACTCCGTGTCCAAATGCGCGGCGAGTTGAAGCTCCTCAACGAGCGGCTGGGGGTCACCACCCTCTATGTGACGCACGACCAGGTCGAAGCGATGACCATGGGCGACCGCGTCGCCGTGCTTAAGCCCGTGAGTGACGCGACTGAAAGCAATCTGCAGCAGATCGACACGCCGCAGATGCTCTACGACCGTCCGGCGAACCTCTTCGTCGCCGGCTTCATCGGCTCGCCGGCCATGAACTTCGTACGCGTCGATCTGTCGAGCAGCGGCGCCGGGCTGACGGCGACGGTGATCGGAACGGGCACGCAGATCACCGTGCCCTTGAACACTGCCTTGTTGAACTTCGCAGGACGCCAGGTGATCATGGGGATCCGGCCGGAAATGTTCCGGGTCTGCACGCCGGAGGAGGCGATCTTCAACGAGGCCGTTCCGGTTGCCGAAGCGCTCGGGGCGGATACGTTCGTCTTCTTCGACATCGCGTCGCCACCGGTCGATGTCAATGATACCGATGAAGCGGGGACATCGAGCAGCAAGGGCAAGAACCGGCTCGTCGCGCGCATTCCACCGGCAAAAACGCCGCGCCCGCGCGAACGCCTTCCGCTGACGGTCGAGCTTGAGAGTCTCCACTGGTTCGATCCCGCAACGGGTCTTGCCATCCGATAGACCGGGCATCCGACCCTGACCGACACTGATATCATCCCCGACAGGACGCTGCCATGAACGACGAAACCAACCCGTTTTCAACCACCGACCCTGACCGGCACTCTATCTGGGAAATGCTGGTGCGCCAGGACATCGAAGGCTTCGTTGCACAGGACTGGACGATCTTTGGCGGCTTCTTCCGGAGGGATGGCTTCTGCGGCCTCGATGCCGAAGGTTCGCTTAATCCGAAAGACTGGTGGCTACGATTTCCCACAGTTGATTCCTATCGGACGGCGTGGCTTGCCGATGCCAAGCGCGCCGCGGAGACAGCCTATGCTGAAGACCGGCGAAGCGCACTCTATCGTGCGACCACTATGCGCGACGTGACCGTGCAGGGAGACACGGCCATTGCGCGCAAGACGTTCGACGACGGCATCGCGCTTCACGGGGGCGGTGTCCAAAAGCTGAATTGGCAGTCAGTGTTCTTCTGCGCGAGAAGCGAACAGAGCTGGATGATCACCGGGTTCATGGGCTTCATGGCGTTTGATTCTGTCTCTGAACAAAGTTACGCGTAGTTTGCCATGAGCGCCGCCGCTTCTAAAACGTAGCGAACTCTGCATCACCCAACTGATCGCGCAAATTTCCACACACTCATTCAATTGGCCTAAATCTCTTGGTGCAGAGTTCAGGTCGGCGGAGGTGTTGCCGAGCCGCAATTCTTTGGTGTGTCACAGGTTCGAATTCCGTCAAGGCGTAAGCTGTATCATGGGCCTTGTCGCTATACCTTTAGGCGGGCTGGCGTTCTCCAACAGGCGGCTATATCATCTCGTTTCGTTATCTTTGCTGAGATTCAATTTCGGACATGATTTGCAGTAGCCGAGTTCAGGTGTGAAATATCTCAGGCAGCAAATCCGGCGCTGGCGCACGGCCGCTTCTGCTTCGACAATGTAGCGGACGGGCTCGAATAGGGGATTGGGCTTTCCGTCAGGTAAGAGACGATTTGCCAGGATAGCGTTCGCCTCACACAGCGCGGGATGATCCTTGCCAAGCAGGTCTGCCGCTCGGCAGAGAACGTTCTCAAAAACATTTCCAGCGTTGCTCCACAGGACTTTCCGGGACAAGGGCAAAACGGAGGCCATGGCATCGATAACAGGGCGCAGGTGTCCTTCCACGAGAAATTCGAAACGGCCTAATGTCTCTCCTGTCGGCCTTCGGAGGCCTCCCGATGATGACAGATCGAAACCACGGACGGCGCCGTCCGGGGAAAGGTGCAGCCCGACGGTCTCGACGGAAAGCGGGAGTTGCCAATCGAGGAGCAGGGAAGGTAGGAGCGTGCCGGGCAGGAGTACCGAGAAATAGGTCTTCGACCATTGTGTCGCGACGGCGCGGGGGTCGGGTTCGGGCCAGCGCTGCGAGAAGCAATCCAACATGTCACGCAGCGCCTGCGAGGCGAAGAACGTCTTTAGCGGCAGTTGCGGCGCGGGATTGACGAAGAACGCCTCGCCCAACGCGGCAAACGGCCCCTTGAACAGGTGCGCGAGCTCGGCGATCATCGGCGGCCTCGCCGGGCCGTCAAGCCATAGAACAGAGCACCGACGACGCTGGCGACCAGCCCTGCGGGGACTTCCCAGGGAAACGCGATGATGCGGCCGATCCAGTCGGATGCGGTCATCAACGCAGCGCCGGCGAGCATAGACCCGGCGGCCTGTGCCAGCGGGCGCCGAACACCCATCAACCTGACAAGGTGTGGAACGACCAAGCCGACAAAGGTAACCGGACCGATGATAACGGTGGCAGTGCCCGTTAGAACAGCGACGAGGACGATCAAGACGAAACGGGCGCGTTTGATCTCGATGCCAACAGACGTCGCAACGGCTTCTCCGAGTGGCAGCATGCTGAGCCAGCGCCGTGTCAGGGGCAGGACGGCCAGGACCGCCAGGAGCACAGCCAAGGATGTCAGGGCCTCCCGCGAACTCACGGCATAGGTCGACCCGGATAACCAACCGATCAGGCGTGTCACTCTGACATCCCCGAAGTAGATGGCGGCAGACAGAAGCGAGCCACTGAGCGCGGTGATGGCTAACCCGGTCAGCAGCAGCTTTTCAGGTGCATAGTTCGATCTGCGCGCAAGCCGCAAAGCCAGGACAAGGAACAGCAAGGCGCCGGTAGCGGCGATCACCATGGTCTGCGTCCGGCCGAGCGGCGGCAGCAGGGCGATCACCGGCAGCATGACGAGCGTTGCGCCCGAGGACACGCCGATCAGTTCCGGGCTCGCCAGCGGATTGCCGGTCATGCGTTGCATGAGATACCCCGAGAGCGCGATCATCCCGCCTGCGCTGAGCGCTCCCGCGGCACGCGGCCAGCGCCACGGAAGCAGTTCGAAAAACGTGTTGGCCGTGGTCCATGTGAACCCGTCCGGTGTGCGTCCCACCGTCAGGCTCAGAATAACGGTTATCATCAGCACCACGAACACGCCGAACAACATGCCCGGCGTGGCACGAATACGAGCCGGCACATTCACATTGAGCACCCGCCCCTTCTTCGCTCCCGTACGGCCGGAATGCAGCAGGATCAACAAGACGGGCGCAGCAAAAAGCGCCGTGATCGTGCCTGCCGGAATGGCCATCAGTCCTTCTGCCAGTTGAACCGATTGATCCGTCAGCAAAAGCAATGCAGCGGAGAGAAACCCGGAGAGGGCCATGCGGTGCGTAAAGCGGCGTGCACCACAAAGTCTGGCGAGCGCCGCGCCGGCCAGCCCAACGAACGCGAGCAGGCCGATCTGCGCGGTCACCACCGCAGCGGCAACGGCGGCAAGACCGACCGCTGCCAGTCTCGCTGCAGTCGGCGAGAGACCGAGGCTCGCAACAGCAGCGTCATCGAGATCCAGCAGCGTCAATGGTTTCTTGAGGAGCAGGATGATGCCCGTGAGCGCAACGAGGCAGACGGTCAAGGTTTGGGCGACCTGCCAATTGTCCTGCACCAGCGATCCGGATTGCCAGAGCAGCAGGTCCGCAAGCTCGTCGTAGTGGCTGAGGATCAACATCGAGGTGACGGCGTCGCAGAGCATGGCGAAGACGAGGCCGTGGAGGATGAGGAAAAGCGGCGAAAGCCCCCATCGCATCGATAGGCCGAGCACGATGACGAGGGCGAGCAGCGATCCTCCAAGGACCGGCACGGCAACGCTGCCTGTAAAACCGGGAAGGAAGATCAGGGTGCAGGCGACCGCGAGGCGACTGGAGGAAAGGAGACCAATCGTACCAGGCTCCGCGAGCGGATTTCCCAGACCCTGCTGCATAAGCGTGGTCGACAGTCCGAGCAGTGCACCGGCTACGAGCGCGACGACGAAGCGAGGCAACGTTCCATAGAGCAGCTGCACGGTTTTGAGTTCAGTGGCGGGCGCCTCGAAAAGACGCGAGGCACCGGCCTGTCCCGTCACGCTGATGTAGACAACGAACAAGAGAAGCCCCAGCCCGAACAGAATGCAAGGCAGAAGCATCGAGCGGCTTCCGGTGGGTCCAGAAATCGTTTCAGCCATCGGCAAGCGCTGCCAATTGTACGCCGAGTTGATCTGCGAAGCGTTCGGCCGAGCGCAGGCCACCGCTTGGATAGATGACGGGCATCCGGATCACGTGGCCTTTCTGGACTGCGGGCAGGGCAAGCCAGAGCGCACTTGACTCAAGGCGCTTGAGCGCCACGTCGGTTTCCTCGCCGCGATCGAAATGGACGATCACCGCATCGGGTTCGTCTGCAAGGCGAGACAGGGGCGCATTGGTTACACCGGCCGCATTCACGCGGCCGGAGAATGCGTTGCGCAGTCCGGTCCGACCCGCGACGTCACCCAACATGCCGTTTCCGCCGAACAGCGCGATGTTGCGCCCGTCGCGGCTGAAGCGGCAGATATAAATTGCCCGTGAAAATGTCCGCAGCCGCGACCGCGCGGTCCGTATCGCTTCATGTGTTGCGGCAATCGCCTCGACGGCCCGAGCTCCCCGACCTGTCAGCTTCCCTAGGTCGGACAGCAGTGTCTCGCAATGTGTCAGGGCCGGCGCTTTGCCGGCAAAGACCTTGATCGGCATCAGCGGGGCGATCCGCGCCAATGACTGGAGGTTGGGCGCCTGCCAGTCGGCCACCAGTACGCGGCCCGGTGCCAACTGCTGCAGATATTCCAGATTGGGTTCGTTGAGAGGGCCGAGATCCATGACGCCTTGTGGAAGGATCGGGCTTGATACCAGACGGCGGTAAAGCGGGATGTTCGCCACCGCGATCGGTATTTCTCCTAGTGTGAGCAGGAGTTCGGTGATCAGCAGATCCAGGCTGACCATCCGTGCCGTGTTCATTTCCGCGTAAGACGAATGGCGCGACAACATGACGGTGGGAGCGGCGAGGGCCGCTCCCAGAATGTCACGTCGGGTGATCCGCATTCGGACTACCACTTGTAGGAAAGGCTTGCCGAAACGCTCATCGGTTCGCCGAAACGGCAGCCATCGATGGCAGCGCAGCTGACATATTCGCGGTCGAACAGGTTGCGAGCGTTGACCTTCAGGTCGAGCCCATCCAACTTGGGGTCGAACTTGCCCAGATCGACAGTCGCCAGCGCGTCGAACAGGACGTAGCCGCCATTGTCGATCGCGCTGTCGGTCAGGTTTCTCTTGCCGATAAACCGCATGCCGCCGCCGACCCGAACGCCTTCCAGCCCGAGATCATCGAGGCCATAATCCGCCCAGAGCGAGAAGCTATGCTTTGGGACAAGGGCGACCTGTTCGCCCACTTCGGCGGTCTTTGCACTTTGCGTGATCTCCGCATCCGTGAATGTATAGCCCGCAACGAGACCCCAGTTTCCAACTTCGCCACGGGCTTCCAGTTCGAGGCCGCGCGACTGGACCTCGCCGAGCTGGTATGCGTTGCCCGTCGAGCTATAGGAAACCACGTTCTTTTGGTTCAGGTCATAGATGGCGGCGCTGAACTGGAGATCGGTACCGACAGGTTGATAACGAACGCCCGCCTCGTATTGCAGGCCTTCGTTTGGCTTGAGCGCGCTACCCGTGAGATAATCCGAGCCGACCTGCGGCAAGAAGGACTGGCTGACGTTGACGTAGGGGGCGACGCCGTTGTCGAACAGATAGACGAGCCCGGCACGACCGGTGAAAGCATTGTCCCGCTGATCCGTGACGACACCGGTCTGATAGCTTTTCGTGGTGCTGTCGGCCCAGTCGTGGCGTCCGCCGAGAAGCAGAACCCAGTGATCATCGAACTTGATCTGATCCTGCAGATAGATGCCGTACTGGTCACCGAGACTGTCGGATCCGCGATCAACGGCATGATTCACATTGGGGCTGCCGGTGCTGACACCGGTGTTGAGGTCGAGCGTGCTGTAGCTTGCGCCGCGATAGCGGTGGCTGTCATAGGAGCGGCGGTAAAAGTCGAGGCCGCCCAGAACCGTATGTTCGGCACCCAGCGCATCGAATGTGTATTCGAGCGAATTGTCGGATGTGATGCCATAGGACGTTTCCGCACGTTCGGAGGCCAGCCGTGTCATGATCCCCGATGCACTGATGGGCGTCACGTTCGGCATCATGTAGTTCCACTGAATATCGGCGTGGAAATACCGGGTAGAACTCCGCAGCTTTACTTCGTTGTCGAACGTGTGCTCGAAAATGCCGCCAATCGTGTAGGTGTCGGACTGGTAGGTGTCGAAATCGTCGATACCGGTAAAGGTGTTGCGGGAGATCTTGCCAGACGTGATGTCCGTCAGGAGGTATGGCGGCGCGAAGCGGGTATCCACATGCTGGTAGCTGCCAAGCAGCGTCAGCGCTGTTTCGTCGTCCGGTTTCCACGTCAGGGCAGGAGCGATGTATTTCTTGTCATCGGGCGTATTGTCGACCCAATTGTCTGCATCCCGGGCAAGGCCGGTCAGCCGGTAGGTCAGGACGCCCTCCTCATCGATTGGCCCGCCAAAATCGGCAGAAATCTGTTTCCTGTTGTCGGTTCCGTATTCGAGATTGACCTCGTGCAGGGGCTCGGCGGTCGGACGCTTGGAGATGGCGTTGACGACTCCGCCGGGTGCAACCTGTCCGTAGAGGACGGAGGACGCGCCCCGCAGCACCTCCACACGCTCAAGCCCGTAAGGCTCCTGACCACCATCATAGACGTTCGACTGGAACTTCATGCCATCACGCAAGGTACCGGTATTGCCGCTTGCTGTATTAAAGCCACGGATCATGAAGTCATCGACCATGCGGCTGAACCCGCCGGATTGGGTCGTGACGCCTGGCGTGTAGCTCAAGGTGTCGGAGAGGGATGTCGCGCGCTGGTTGGCGATCTGGTCCGCCGTCACCACGCTGATCGACTGCGGTGTTTCGATGATGGGGGTATCGCTCTTCGTGCCGGATGATGAGCTTTCGGCACGGTAACCCTCTACCGGCTCGTAGGCGCCACCCCTGCCAACAACGTGGATCGTCTCAAGCACCGTCGCTTCGGAGTTCTTGACGGAGCCCGTTACAGGCTCTGCACCCAGAATGGTGACCGCACCGCTGGCTGTAAAACTATAGTGCAGGCCGGAGCCTGAAAGCAGCGCCGACAGCGCATCTTCCGGCGTCAGCGGTCCCTTGACGGCCGGGGCCGAGACGCTGGAGGCGATCGCGGTGCTGTAGGCGACCTGAACGCCGGATTGCTGCGAAAACTGGCGCAGGGCACGCGACAGCGATGATGCCTGGATGTCAAACGCCCGGGTCTGGTTGGTTTGCGCCTGTGCCGGACTGCCCATCCCGGCGTTCGCCAACCCGGCAAAGCCAATCGTCACGCCTGCCATCAGCGCGGGCAACAGCCTCATTTGTCCTGCCTGCCGCGGCCTGCCATTTCCAGTGTTCCTCATTCGATCACCCCTATGCACACGTCATCTCGCAAACACCGGCATTCTACCGTGTTCGAAATCTTGACGTATGAGAGAAGGATTTACCTAAACAGGTTTCGAAGAAAGTCTGTCGATTTTACGCGAGAACGATTGCAATGCCGGGAATGCGGCGGACGGACAGGGCTTGGGTCTTTGCAATCGACTGCAGTGCCGCCAGAGGTTTCGTCGTGGAGAATATGCCGCTGACGCGCGCGTCGCGATCGACGCCCGGCCGTAGAATCACTGCTTCCGGGACGTAGCGTCCGATCTCGGCGATAGCCGCCGCAAATGGCTTGCCTTCCAAGATGATCCTTCCATGTCGCCATGCGAGCAGCATTTCGAGATCCGCGACCGTCGGCTGATCCGGCATTTCGCCAAATCGATATGTTGTTTGCTCGGCGGGCGAGATTTTGACGGACGGACGTCCCGAGACATCGATCTCATCCGCCGCGACCGGGCTGTAGACGGAGGCATCTCCATCCACGACGGCGACGGCAGTCAGGTCCTCACGGGCGCTGACGAGAAGGCGCCCGTGCTGAATGTCGGTGTTGCCGCCGCCCGAGGCGACCCTGAAGGCACTGCCATCCACGGCCGGGGGAACAACGAACTCAGCGTCGCCCTGCAAAAGATGGACAAGCCTCATACCGGGCCTGAAATCGATCGTGATTGCCCCGCCCGTATTGAGTGCTGCGACTGTGCCATCCGCAAACGCGAGTTCGCGCTGGTTACCAGCCGGTACGACCACGTCCGCATTCCACCACAGGCTGAGGCGCGGGGCGGCGACCACACTGGCCAGCGCGCCCACAGCAAGACTTCCGCCGCCGACAAAGGCGCGCCGCGTGAGAGGCGGTCTTTTCGGACTGGCTATGTGGCTGAGTTGTTCGTCCAGCCGATCGAGTCCCATCCAGAACAGTCGCTCCTTTTCGAAGGCGGCGCGATGTTCCGGGCGACAGTCTCGCCAGTGCTTGAACTGCTGGAGTTCGGCGGCACTCAGCGAACCCGACGTCAGCCGCGCGAGCCAGTCTCGCGCATCGGTCGCGGCGCGATGACGGCCGGCCATGTTCTTGTCGGTGTCGCTCATGTCGTATACCGAACGATCTTCCTAGATGTGTCTGAGGAGCCAAGGTCTTACCACAGAAGCGGCAAAGGTCGATCCGCCGGCGTCGATCATGCTTCGATATCCCCGCGCAGGACTGCAAGGTTCTCGAGAACCCGCCTGATATGATAGTATACGGCTTCTTCGCTGATGCCTTCGCGTTCTGCTATCCGTTTATGGGTGAGACCATCCAAACGGCTTAACAGGAATATCCGACGTGAGCGTTCCGGCATTGCGTCAAGCGTCGCGGCAACAGCAGCGAGTGTCTGGCGCGCCATTACGGCGCGTTCCGGCGAGCGCTCCTCGGCCTCACCTCTCAGGATGCCCTGCACCTCCGCGTTGATATCACGACGGCGTTTGTCGCCTCGGAGGTGATCGACCGTGGTGTTGGAAACCGTCCTGTGGATGTAGCCGGCAAGGTTCTCGATGGTCTGCTGCGGGACGGCCGTCTGGAGCTTGATCCATGCATCCTGAAGGAGATCCTCCGCAAGACTGTGATCGGCCCGACGCCGACGGGCGGTGGCCAGCAACTGAGGCTTCAGGTGAACGAAAGAGTTCAACAATCTGGCGATGTTCATCGTCATCGGTTAAGTCGCCGGTCATTTTAGCTGCCAGCAGGAGACACTGGCTGATAACGGTGATTGCTAAAGCATACGGATTGCGTGTTCCAGAGACGGCGCGACATTAACTTGAGTACGACCGTCTTCTTTTTCGGACGTTGCAATCTTGCATCATCCGGTCACGATCGACTAGGATTGCTGCGCAGACAGGACGTCTATTGCGCTTCCGGCATCAAATTCCTTTTAGAGGAGGTCACGTGGCTCTGGTTCGGCAATGGCAACAGACGAGCGAAATAGCAAACGCCTTTTCAGTGAATGGGATCAGTCTCGAGATCAACGGGAACGCGATCCTGTCGGACGTCACTTTGACGTTTCCGGCAGGAGAGGTGGTGGCCCTTGTCGGGCACAATGGATCCGGCAAATCCAGTCTTCTCAAAATTCTGGCTCGGCAGCAGGCTGCAACACAGGGAAGGGTCAGTTACGGGGATCGGGATCTCGCAGGATACGACAGTCGTGAATTTGCAAGGTCGGTTGCCTATCTCCCACAGGATCTCGGTACCGGATCGGGAATGACGGTGAGGGAACTCGTCGGTTGTGGACGGTATCCATGGCATGGCGCTCTGGGCCGGTTCTCCGACGTCGACAGACAGAAGGTCGAGACGTCCATTGCGTCGACGCACATCGAGGATTTTGCTGAACGCATCGTGGATACGCTTTCCGGCGGTGAGCGGCAGCGTGCATGGATCGCCATGCTGATCGCACAGGATGCTCGGTGTCTACTGCTCGACGAGCCGACAGCAGCGCTTGATATCGCGCACCAGCTCGAGGTGCTTTCACTCGTTCGAAGGCTGGCACGGGAAAGCGGGCGAAGCGTCGTCATCGTCCTTCACGACATCAACATGGCTGCGCGCTTCTGCGACCGAATCCACGCGCTAAAAGGCGGCCGTGTCGTCGCCACCGGAACGCCCGAGGAGATCATGGTACCGCCTACGCTTCACACGATTTACGGGATCAACATGGGCGTTATCTCCGTCACCCACCAGTCAAACCCACTCGCCTACGCCTTATGAGGAGTGCGGCAAAATTGGCGAAGCACTGAGCAAGGAGGAATGTTGGCTTTCACGGTTCAAACCTTGTTCGCTCCCGCAATGTCGGAATGCCTCTTGGCTGTTCTGCGCAGGCGTCTCCAATACTAGCGCACCATAATACCGGCGATCGTCACACCGAGGACAGCTTTTTTTCGTCAGAGCTGTGTGGCGCGGTTGCGATGGGCTTATCTGTCTGCCTTGCCAGATATGCAACGCGAGCCAACCCGTTTCCGCCATTATCTCTACCATTTGATGGAACCAACCGTTCAAATCCGCTCACGGCGTCTCATTCAGGTCGTGAGCGCACAGAACAGGAACGACATGGCGAAAAGCCGGCGATCACGAGGCGCTCCGGCCCGCGTCCGCCGTCGGTCAGGCGCACACCACGATGTCGCCTCTCGAACAGTAAAATACCGAGGTCTTCTTCCAGCGTCTTGATACGAGTGCTGACGCTGGACTGGCTGATGCCGAGCCTGTTAGCGGCATGGCGAAAGTTCAGACATTCGGCTATAGCGAGCACTTGCATCAGGGAGGCGAGCGGAATGCGACCGTCCAAGAGGGATGTCGTATTCACTGCGTCAACTCTGGTCCGAAGCACCCGCAGCCTAGCTCATGAGGCGCGCCTCGATCTGGAATCGCCTTAGTGATCTTCTCGCTGAGCGTGCTTGCGATCGTCGGCCGTCCGAAACTCGCCGAGCCGATCCGTCAGCTTACCGCTCTCCTGCGCAAGGCCCACACCTGCCGCGCTCATCTCCTCGACCATCGCCGCATTTTGCTGCGTCGCCTGATTCATATGATTTACTGCCGTATTCACTTCCCCGATCCCGAGCGACTGCTCCTGTGCTGCAGTGGAGATCGTATCCATTTGCAGGTGGATGGATTGAACCAGCCCTGCAATCGCCGTAAGGTCTTCACCCGTATCATTGACCAGTTTAACATCTTCGCCGACGGCAACTTCGGAATTGCCGATCAAAGTTTTGATCTCCTTGGCCGCTTTGGCAGAGCGCTGCGCGAGTTCCCGAACTTCCTGGGCAACCACTGCAAAACCCCTGCCGGCCTCATGACAACGGCGGCTGCGTCGTGTTGGGTGCGGAGCTTGCGATGCAGCTCGGCGGCTTGTCGATGGCGATGGGCGCCTTCCTCGCCGGCGTGCTCCTGTCTGAATCCTCTTTCCGTCACCAGCTCGAAGCCGATGTCGAGCCATTTCGCGGCATCCTGCTCGGGCTGTTTTTCTTGGGATTCGGCATGTCGCTCGATCTTGCGGTCATCGCCGCCAACTGGCGGCTGATCGCACTCGCCGTCATCGCCTACATGGCGCTGAAGACCATCGGATTCTATGTGGTCGCCCGCCTGTTCCGGGCCGGAATCCGCGAGGCGATCGAGCGCGCCGTGCTGATGGCACAGGGTGGCGAGTTCGCCTTCGTGCTCTACGCTGCGGCCGCATCGGTCGGCATCATCGACAGTGAAGCAAACGCCATCCTGACGGCGACCATCATCGTCTCGATGACGCGCACTCCGCTCATGATCATCCTGCACGACCGGTTGATGCCCAAGCCCGCACCATCGATCGAAGGGGTCGAGGCGGCGGAGAATTTGTCGGCCAGCGTGTTGCTGATCGGCTTCGGCCGCTTCGGTCAGATCGTTAGCCAGCCTCTGCTGGCGAATGGTTGCTCGATCTCCATCATCGAGACCGATACGGACGCCATCCGCGATGCGCAGGATTTCGGGTTCAAGGTCTATTCTGGCGACGGAGCGCGCCTCGACATCCTTCATGCCGCCGGCGCCCATGACGCCGGCCTCGTCATTATCGCGGTCAATGACCGCGAGGCGAGCCTGAAGATCGCCGAGCTGGTCAAGGCGGAGTTCCCGCTGGTGCCGGTGCTAACGCGCTCGTTCGACCGCGAGCATGCCATCGAACTGATCCATGCCGGCGTGGAATATCAGATCCGCGAGACATTCGAATCTGCGCTGGCTCTCGGCCGGAAGGCGCTTGAACTGATGGATATGGATGAGGACGAACGTGGGCGCGTGATGGAGGACGTTCGTCGACGCGATAGCGAGCGCTTCGCCCTTGAGACTACCGATGGCATCTACGCCGGTCGCGACCTGATCCATGGCAACACACCGCGCAGGGATGCCCCCGCGGACCCAAGCTCAGCTTGATGATCGCCCGGCGCAACAGAACGCCCTGCGAAGGCGAGGACCGGATCTCGGCCGTCACGGGCTTCTGGCTGGAGGCGGGCGGGCGAGACCGCTGGTTCGAAAAGGACGTGAGCTTCGATCGCGATTTCCGTGACCGCTTCCTGGAATTCCATGGGGAGGTAGCGGCAAGGCGCTGCGACAACTGGATGGCGACCGCGGATGGGCGCTCGCCCTGCTGATCCTTACAGACCAGTTCCCGCGCAACGCCTTTCGCGGCACGGCGCATATGTTCGCCACCGACCCGCTCGCCCGTCACTATGCCCGGCTGGCGTTGGACGCGCGGCATATGGCGCGCGTCAAGCCGGAGTTGCGGCTGTTCTTCTGTCTGCCTTTCGCCCATTCGGAGGATATGGCCGATCAGGAGCTATCCGTGCGGCTCAACGCCGGGCTAGGACAGCCCTGGCTGGCGCACGCCGAAGGCCACCGCGATATTATTCGCCGCTTCGGACGCTTCCCACACCGTAATCCGGGGCTCGGCCGGATCACGACGGCGGAGGAGAGTGCCTATCTCGCGAGAGGCGGTTTCCAGGGGTAAGGGCTTGTCATCATCACGTATGCCGCGCGGAGGAGCTGGTGCTGAACCGTGGCTGACCACTCGGAATGAAGCTTGGCCGGCCATTCAAGGCGATATTAGAGAGCTCTCACGCTGTTTGCCGAGTGGCGAAAGACGAACAACCGGTAGGCGATCGGCTTGTCATAATGCCGGATGGCCCCGACGGGCCGTTCGGCAGAACGCTTCGGCGCCGCCTCTAATTCAGGACGGGCGCCACGTCGTTCACCGTTCTCAGGCCATTGACGGCTTCCTCGAAGAGCATCTGCGAATAGGCATGATGCGTGACGCCGCGCTGCAGGTCTTCCTTTGTCACCTCGTCCACGAAGATGCCGCGCTGCATGACAAGGACGCGGTCGCACATATGGGCGATGACGGAGAGATCATGGCTGACGAGGACATAGGTGAGATTGCGCTCGTCGCGCAGATCGCAGAGGAGGTTGAGCACCTCGGCTTGGACGGAGACGTCGAGGGCCGACGTTGGCTCGTCGAGAAGCAGGATCTCCGGCTCGAGCATCAGGGCGCGGGCGATAGCGACGCGCTGGCGCTGGCCGCCGGATAGTTCGTGCGGAAAGCGCTCCGCAAACGTCTCGGGCAGGCCGACCTGGCGGAGCGCCGGACCGACGCGATCCCATCCCGGGCCCTTGTCCATGGCTCTGATCGGCTCGGCCAGAACCCGCTGGATGCGATGGCGCGGATGGATGGAGCCATAGGGATCCTGGAAGACCATTTGTGCGAGCAGAAGCTGCTCGCGCCGGCGGTCAGGATCGATGGCTTCGCCGGCCAGGCGGATCGATCCCTCCCAGTGGCGGTCGAGTCCCGCAAGCGAGCGCAGGACGGTCGATTTTCCGCAACCGGACTCGCCCACGATCCCGAGCGTCTCACCCTTGCGCACGGAGAACGACACCGACTTGACGACCTGAGACCGGGCAGCGCCCTGCCCGAAGGAGACGGAGAGATTTTCGACATCGATCATAGCGCGCTTCCGGCTTCGTTGATGGCCCGACGGTCGAGTACCTGCAATCGGGAAACGGGACGTTTCGGATCGGGCATGGCGGCGATCAGCCCGCGCGTATAGGGATGCGCGGCGTCTTCGAGCTTCGTCAGCGTTTCCACGACGCGTCCCTGATACATCACCAGCACCCGCTCGCAGAACGCGGCGACCATGCGGATATCGTGGCTGATGAGCAGGAGGGCTGAGGCGTTCTCCCGGACCAGTTCGTCGAGAAGCCGCAGCACATCGCCGCGCACGCTGACGTCGAGGGCCGATGTCGGTTCGTCGGCGATGACCAGACGTGGTTTGGAGAGCAGCATCATCGCGATCATGACGCGCTGACCCATGCCGCCGGAGATCTGGTGCGGGTAGAGCGCCATCGTCCGCTCGATATCGGCGATGCGGACGCGGCCGAGCATATCGGCGGCAAGCGCGTAGGCATCTTTCCGGCTGATCTTCTGATGCAGCGTTGCGGCTTCGGCCACCTGCTTGCCGACGGTGAGGACCGGATTGAGCGAATAGCGCGGGTCCTGCATGATCAGCGCCATGCGATTGCCTCGCAGGCCGCGCATCGCCTTCTCGCTGCGCGTCAAAAGCGGCGCGCCTTCGAAATCCATGGTCGCGGCCTCGATCCGGGCTGCGGGCGGCAGAAGGCGCATGACCGCGCGGCCGAGCGTCGATTTGCCCGAACCGGACTCGCCGACAATGCCGACCCGCTCGGCGCCCACCGTCAGGCTGACGCCGTTGACGGCCGGGATCTTCGCCCGCCCGAAGCGAACCGAAAGATCCCGGATCTGGAGAATGGGCTGGTCAACGAGCATGGCGGGGATCCAGTATGTCGCGCAGGGTGTCGCCCACGAGATTGAAGGCGAGGCTGGTGATCAGGATGGCAAGGCCCGGCATGACCGCGACCCACCAGTTGTCCAGCATGAACTTGCGCCCGTTGGAAATCATCGCGCCCCATTCGGGTGCCGGC
Organism: Ferranicluibacter rubi; assembly: GCF_011603255.1. Classification (GTDB taxonomy): domain Bacteria; phylum Pseudomonadota; class Alphaproteobacteria; order Rhizobiales; family Rhizobiaceae; genus Ferranicluibacter; species Ferranicluibacter rubi. Next base: position 265,524 of record NZ_JAANCM010000007.1, read on the forward strand.
GGCTGCGCGCCGAGCCCGAGGAAGCCGAGCGCGGCGGCCGTGAGGATGATGCCGGCCATGCTGAGAGTCAGCCGCACGACGACGGAGGGAATGCACATTGGCGCGATGTAGAGCAACAGCAGGCGCGTGCGCGATGCGCCGTAGAGCCTTGCCGCCGCCACATAGTCCGTGTTGCGCACGATCAACGTTTCGGCCCGTGCCAGACGCGCGATCGGCGGCCAGCCGGTGAGCGATATCGCGATGATGGCCGTGTTGAGGCCGGCGCCGAGCGCTGCGGCGAAGGCCAGCGCCAGAATGAGCGAGGGGAAGCTCAGGACGACATCGGTCGCGCGCATGAGGATCGCGTCCGTGCGTCCGCCGACGAAGCCGGCGACGATGCCGATCAGAAGGCCGACGGGCCCGATGATCAGCGACACGGCGAGCACGGTCTGGATGGTGATCCGCGTGCCGTAGATCAGGCGGGAGAGAATATCCCGGCCGAACTCGTCGGTTCCCGCCCAGTGGGCGAAACTCGGCGGCTGGAGCGCCTGGGTGAGATCTTGCGACGTGGCACTGTAGGGCGCGATCCATGGCGCGAGAATGGCAACGATGACAAGGACGAGGAGAACCGCGAAACCGAACATGCCCAGAGGCTCGTCGGCCAGCTTGACGACGAAGCTCCGCAGGCTACCGGCAAAGCGGCTGACTGCACCCTGCGCCACAGGGGCGGGGGCGGGGG
>NZ_JAANCM010000008.1 GCF_011603255.1 Ferranicluibacter rubi
GGAAGGAGGATTACAACAGAAACAGACCGCACTCGTCGCTGGGCAACATCACCCCCAACGAGTTCGCAATGAAAATAGCTATGGAAAAACAGGCCGCATGAGGCCAGATTAAAAACCCAAGACTCTCTGAAAACTGGTGGGAAAGTGGGTCTCAGGTCAGCATCTCGAAAACCGTCTCTCCCCATGACCTTCATCCCGCTTCCCGTTGTCGTTGCCCTCCTGCCGCCGATCAGCCTGTCGTCAACGCTAAGTGGGTTCATCGCATCATGGGCATGCTGCTGGAGAACCATACGGCCGTTCGCAAAGACCGCATCAACGACGGCAAGATCATGGTCATACGCTCGAACCTGCGCTGGTGCTCCGTTGGGCTGGAGTCCACCTGCTGGAATGGCGAGGTCATTCGTCTCGCCTTCATCATCAACGCCTTCGACCACGAGATCATCGCCTGGACGGCGGTCGCCAATGCAGGCATCTCCGGCTCAGACGTGCGCGATATGATGCTGGAGGCAGTCGAGAAACGCTTCCGCGCAACGAGAGCGCTTCATGCTATCGAGCATCTCTCGGACAATAGTTCGGCTTATACAGCGCGCGACACGAGGCTGTTTACCTAGGCGCTCAATCAGAGGTGGCTCGGGAAATCTGCACAGCGGGGATAAGTGGAATTTCTGCCTGACTTCGGCTTAGATGCCGGGAACAGGAGCTACCATGACGAGACGACCGCGCCGGAACCACAGCCCGGCTTTTAAGGCAAAGGTGGCGCTCGCTGCCATCCGAGGTGAGCAGACGCTGGTGGAATTGTGCCAGCAGTTCGATGTGCATGCCAACCAGATCAAACAGTGGAAAGACCAGCTCCTTGAGGGGGCGACGGGCGTTTTCGGCGATGAAGCGAAGGCGGAACCGGCGGGTCCGGCCGTGGACGTCAAAACGCTGCACGCCAAGATCGGCGAACTGACACTGGAGAACGATTTTTTATCCGGTGCGCTCGGCAAGGCGGGATTGCTGGGCGGAAAGAAATGATCGACCGCGAGCATAAACTATCCGTCGTGCGCCAGGCGAAGCTTCTCGGCTTCAGCCGTGGCAGCGTCTATTATCTGCCTCGTCCAGTGCCCGACGGCGATCTGGCCCTGATGCGGCGGATCGATGAACTGCATCTCGACTACCCGTTCGCGGGAAGTCGGATGTTGCAGGGGCTCTTGAGGGGAGAAGGGCTGGAAACGGGGCGGCTGCACGTCACCACGCTGATGAAGAAGATGGGCATCGAAGCGATCTACCGCCGCCCGAACACCTCCAAACCAGCGCCAGGTCACAAAATCTATCCCTACCTCCTGCGCAAGTTGGCCGTCACCAGACCCAACCAGGTCTGGGCCATGGACATCAGCTATATCCCCATGGCGCGAGGATTTGTCTATCTCTGTGCCGTCGTGGACTGGTTCAGCCGAAAGGTCTTGTCGTGGCGGTTGTCGATCACGATGGAAGCGGACTTCTGCATCGAAGCGGTCGAGGAGGCGCTCGCCCGCTATGGCAAGCCCGACATCTTCAACACGGATCAGGGCTCGCAATTTACCTCGGTGGACTTCACGGCGGTGCTGAAGAAAGCCGAGGTCGCCATCTCGATGGATGGCAAGGGCGCATGGCGCGACAACGTCTTCGTCGAGCGGCTCTGGCGGTCGATCAAATATGAGGAGGTCTACCTGCACGCCTACAAGACCGTGTCTGAGGCCCGCGCTGGCATTGGCCGATATCTGACCTTCTACAACAGCCGACGCCCACATTCATCCCTTGACGGGCAGACGCCGGAGCAGGCCTACTTTAACGCGCTGGCACCAATGATGGTGGCGGCATAACCGAGGCGGAAATCCACTTAGCAAAACGCCCGAAACTGTTCAGACAAACCGAGCCACCTCTATCTGACACCCTGCTTCTGCACGGCCTTTTCTTTTATTATACTTAATTAACGCACTGGAGCAATCTAAGGTTGCAATTTCAAGTGCACGGGGTATCGCGCACTGTTGCGATCAGCCTCGGTAACGCAAAGCCTCCAGTAGGACCGCAAAGGCAGGTGAGGGCAGGCGTCGGCTGGGGTAGTAGAGGTGATAGCCCGGAAAGGGGGGACACCAGTCTTCCAGGGCACGGATAAGCCTGCCCTCGCTGATCGCATGCAGGGCCATGTCCGCTGTGACGAAGGCAAGTCCAAGCCCGGCAATGGCGGCTTTCAGCGATTGGCTCCCGGTATTGAAGGTCAGCTGGCCGTCGACCCGCACGTTCAGTGCCTGGCCATCTTTCTCGAACTCCCAGGCATAAAGCCCGCCAAAGGTCGGCAGGCGCAGGTTGATGCAGTTATGTTCGGTCAGGTCGCGCGGGGTCAGCGGCATGTCGCGGTTTTCGAAGTAGCCGGGTGACCCGACCAGCGCCATGCTGACCTCCGGACTGACCCGTACCGCGATCATGTCCTTGTCGACCTGCTCCCCCAGGCGGATGCCGGCGTCATACCGTTCCGCCACGATGTTGGTGAGCCCGTTGTCGAGGATCACCTCCACGCGGATGTCCGGATAGGCTGGCAGGATCTTCTGCAGGGCGGGACGCAGGATGGCGTCGGCGGGATGTTCGCTGCACGTGATACGGATCGTGCCGGCCGGCCGGTCGCGGAAGTCGCTCAGCGCCGCCAGTTCGCCCTCAATGTGATCAAGATCGGGCCCGATCGACTGCAGCAGTCGCTCGCCCGCTTCGGTGGGCGCCACGCTCCGCGTCGTGCGGGTGAGCAGCCGGACCCCGAGCCGGGATTCCAGTTCCCGTATCGTATGACTGAGAGTCGATTGTGAAAAGCCGAGCTTTGCGGCTGCCTTGGTGAAACTCCGCTCCTGTGCCACCGCGCGCAAGGCCAGCAGGTCGTTCAGGTTTTCGCGTAGCATTCATGGCTCTCCTGCATATGTTCATGCGGATCATACCATCTAATCAGAATGATCTGACAAGCGTATCTTGGCACACATCCGACGGAAAGGATGCGCGCCAACGGACATCGAACGTGACGGCTCTCAGGCCTTCGCCAAGGGGTCCGAAGGGCCCTTCGTCACCGGCAGCGACATCCTGATGGATGGCGGTTTCACCGCTTCCTACCGCTAGGGCGAGCGGGTTCGGAAAGTAGACGTTCGGTCAACCAATCTCAAAGGAGACGCATCATGCAAGCACGTAAACTCGGCACAAGTGGTCTGGACGTTTCAGCGATCGGCCTTGGCTGCATGGGGATCAGCCAATCCTACGGAACGCCGCTCGAACCGTCTGACGGCATCAAGCTCATCCGGGGCGCCTTCGAGCGCGGCATTACCTTTTTCGATACCGCCCAGGTCTATGGACCCTATAAGAACGAAGAGGTCGTCGGCGAGGCGCTGCAGCCGATCCGCGACAAGGTGGTGATCGCCACCAAGTTCGGCTTCGACATCCCCGGCGGCGGCGGCATGGACAGCCGGCCGGACCACATCCGCGCCACCGTCGAGGACTCCCTGAAGCGCTTGCGGACGGGGTATATCGATCTCCTTTACCAGCACCGGGTCGATCCGAACGTGCCGATGGAGGACGTCGCCGGCACGGTCAGGGACTTGATTGCGGAAGGCAAGGTCCGCGCTTTCGGACTGTCGGAGGCAGGTGTCGCCAATATCCGCCGCGCGCATGCCGTCCAGCCGGTCGCAGCGTTGCAGAGCGAATATTCGCTGTGGTGGCGGGAGCCGGAGGAGCGGATCTTTCCGGTTCTGGAGGAACTGGGCATCGGGTTCGTCCCCTTCAGCCCGCTTGGCAAAGGCTTCCTCACCGGCACGATCGATGCGGGCACGAGCTTCACCCAGAACGATTTCCGCAATTCCGTCCCGCGTTTCAGCGAGGAAAACCGTGCCGCCAACCAAGGTATCGTCGATACGCTGGCCCGGATTTCGCAGGACAAGGGCGTGACGCCTGCGCAGCTGGCACTGGCATGGGTCCTGACACAGAGCCCGACATTCGTGCCGATTCCGGGAACCACCAAGCTGCATCGTCTGGATGAGAACATCGCGGCGGCGGACATCACCCTGTCAGAAGCGGACCTGGCTGCGATTAACGCCGCCGTTGCCGGGATCGCTATTCAGGGCGAACGTTATTCGCCCCAGCAGCAGGCCCGGATCGACCGATGACCGTCACCGGTCCCAAAGGGATGGTGCTCGGGGCCAATGGACAATGAACACACGCGTTACCTCTAACCAGGTCAGCCGTGCCACGTCGTCCGATGTCTTCGAGATCATTCCGTCTGCGGGTTATCTAGAAGATGACGCGCAGACTGTCAGACGGGCCCGACCGGCTCCCTCCTGACGCGATCCACCGATAGGACTATGAAGGATCGCGTTCCCTCCATATTTTCCCGCGACCTTCAGCGTGAGTGATTTCATCCGTCCTTGGTGGGAAATTTAGTATAGTAATCTTATAGACTGCATTGCCCCATAATCGGAAAGGATTACCCTGAAATCATCAAATTCCAGAGGTGTCTGATGAAAAGCCGAGTCTCCTTAACATCCTTTACTCTTGCAGCCGTTCTGGCTGCCACGGCGGTGAGCGCGTCTGGGGCGCACGCTGCGGAGCCGGTCAAAGGGGGAACGCTGATCTATCTGGAGCAGCAGACGCACACCAATCTCTATCCTCCGGCGGGCGGCTTCTACCCGAATGGCGGCATTCTCAACCAGATCACCGACAAGCTGACGTACCAGAACCCCAAGACGCTGGAGGTTGAGCCTTGGATTGCGGAATCCTGGCAGGTGAATGCGGATGCGACGGAATACACGTTCAAGCTTCGTTCCGGCGTGACCTTCTCCGACGGGAGTCCGCTCGACGCGGCAGCCGTTGCCCGGAATTTCGACGTTTTCGGCCTCGGCGACAAGGCGTTGAAATACCCGGTCTCCGAGGTCGTCAACAATTACGATCGCAGCGAGGTCGTCGATCCCCAGACGGTCAAGTTTTACTTCAAGAAGCCTTCGCCCGGCTTTCTGCAGGGCACTTCGGTCATAGGCTCCGGTCTCGTCTCGCTGAAGACGTTGACGCTTCCGTTCGAGACGCTCGGCGACGCGACGAAGATCGTCGGGTCCGGTCCCTTCGTCGTCGAAAGCGAGACGCTCGGCAAGGAACTCAACCTCAAGGCGCGCGAAGACTATGCGTGGGGCCCGGCGAAGCTGGAGCATCAGGGTCGGGCCTACATCGACGGCATCAGCTACATCGTCACCGGCGAGGATAGCGTGCGGATCGGCGCGTTGCTTGCGGGGCAGGCGGATCTTATCCGGCAGATCCAGGCCTATGACGAGCCGCAGGTGGAAAGCCAGGACTTCCGCATCTATGCGGCCAGCACGCGCGGCGTGAACAACAGCATCGTCTTCCGTCCGGATAATCCGCTGGTTGCCGACGTGAAGGTGCGCAAGGCGCTCTCGCTCGCCACCAACACGAAGGAGATCGTGTCCACGCTCTTTTCGGCCAATTACCCGGTCGCCACCTCCATCCTCGCATCCAGCGCCATCGGCTATGCGGATGAGACCGCGAAACTCGGCTTCGATGCCGAGAAGGCAAAGGCGCTTCTGGACGAAGCCGGCTACAAGCCCGGAGCGGACGGCATCCGCGAGAAAGACGGGCGGAAGTTAGTGTTGACCGCCTACGAGTCGCTGCCGCAGCCGCAAAACCGCGCCACGCTTCAGCTCGTCGCTCAGCAATGGGGCAAGGTCGGCGTGACTCTCAACGTGCTTGCTGGCGACGCCGGCAGCCGCACGGTCGACGATCTCGATCCCCTGAAGACGCCGGTTTCACCGGCCATGGTCGGACGGGCGGATCCGGACGTGCTCAAGAGCCAGTACTATCCGAAAAACCGCGATGTCCTGCGCCAGAAGGGCGGGCCGAGCGACAAGGTCCAGTCGTTCGTCGATCCGAAGCTCAATGGTATCTTGGAGACGATCGCAACGGAGCCGAATCGCGAGAAGCGCCTGAAAGCGGCAGCCGAGGCGCAGGCTTACGTGCTCGATCAAGCCTATGCGATCCCGATCTTCGAAGAGCCACAGGTCTATGCGTCAGCGCCTTATGTCAACGGGCTTGCCTTCGAGGCGGTCGGCCGTCCGAGCTTCTATAGCGTCTGGCTGGACAAATGAGCCTCTGACCGGCGGCGGGATCGATCGCCGGTCAAAGTTCAGAATGCGGAGACGTCATGCTGAAATTCGTTATTGCACGCATCGGACAGGCGGTGCTGGTTCTCTGGGCCGCCTTCACCCTCTCCTTCGTGCTGCTGCAGGCCATGCCGGGCGATGCCGTGCTGATCAAGTTCCTCAACCCCGAATACGGGCTGAGCCCCGAGCAGATCGCAGAAATCAGAGCGGATTATGCGGTGGACGGCAGTCTTTTCGCCCAATATGCGGCATCGCTTGGAAATGTGCTCACCGGCGATTTCGGCTATTCTGTTCGGGCCGGCGTTCCCGTCTCGGCGCAACTTGCGGTCAACCTTCCGGCCACGCTGACACTCGCATCGCTCGGCTTTGCCACAGCCGTCATCCTCGCCGCACTTCTCGCCTTCCTGTCCAGTTTTTCGGCCGGCAGCCGCCTGCGGGATCTCATCCAGTCCATCCCGGCGCTGTTCATCTCCATTCCCGTCTTCTGGCTCGGCATCATGCTGATCCAGATCTTCTCTTTTCGGCTCAAGCTGGTCCCGGTCATCCACCCAGGCCCGTGGGAAAGCCTCATCCTCCCTGTTCTCACGCTGGCTGTGCCGATCTCCGCACCGCTGGCGCAGATTCTTATCCGTAACCTCGACGAGATCGAAACCCGGTCTTTCGTCTCCGTCGCCCGCGCCAAGGGCGCCTCGCGCGGCCGCGTCCTGTTCCGCCACGTCGCCCGCAACGCCGTTCTGCCCGTCCTCACCATTGCCGGCGTTCTCTTCGGCGAGCTTCTGGCCGGCGCCGTCGTGACCGAAACCGTCTTCGGCCTCAGCGGCATCGGCAGCCTGACGGAGCGGGCAGTAAGCTATCAGGACCTTGCCGTTCTCCAGGCGGTCGTCATCGTTTCCGCCGCGATCTTCGTGGCGATCAACCTGATCGTCGATCTCGCCTATCCCTTCCTCGATCCGAGGCTGAAGCCCCGAGCAGGTGCCTGATGACCAGTTTCGACATTCTCGACCGGCGGTCTGTGCCGGCCTCGGCTGCGTCGGCTGCAACGCCAAGCACCGCCGCGCGCTTCAGGGTCTGGCGCGGCATATCGCCCAGTCTCGTCCTCGCTTGGCTGGTGCTCGCCACCGTTCTCCTCTGGGCCATGGCACCCGGCCTCTTCACGGTCTACAATCCCGTGGAAGGGGTGCCCGGCGGACAGCTCAAGGCACCGAGCGCGGCACATTTGCTGGGCACGGATTCGCTCGGACGCGACCTGTTTTCCCGCATCGTGCACGGTTCCGTCCATTCGCTCACCGGAGCGCTCGCCGCCGTCGGTGTCGGGCTTCTGGCAGGCACGACGATCGGCATTCTCGCGGGTTCGGTTGGCGGCTGGATCGACGATCTGCTCATGCGCCTCGTGGATGTGTTGCTTTCCATCCCCACATTGCTGCTGTCTCTGAGCATCATCATCCTTCTCGGCTTCGGCACGTTCAACTCGGCTATTGCGGTCGGTGCGACGGCGATTGCAGGCTTTTCCAGGCTGACGCGCTCGGAAGTCGTTCGCGTGCGCCGGTCCGACTATGTCGAAGCCGCCTTTGGCAGCGGCGGCAGCTTCGTAAAGGTTCTTTGGCGGCATATCCTGCCGAATTCGTTGACGTCGGTCTTCGCCTTCACGGCCCTGCAGTTCGGCTGGGCCCTGCTGCAGATCTCGACGCTCGGCTTCCTCGGCTACGGCGCACCGCCGCCGACACCGGAGTGGGGCCTCCTCATTGCCGAAGGCCGCAATTACCTCGCAACGGCGTGGTGGCTGACGGCGGCGCCCGGCCTTATCGTCGTTATCGTCGTTCTCTCGGCCAACCGCATCAGCCAGTCGTTCGGGAGAGCCGGATCATGACCATGCCGATCCTCGACATCCGCAACCTGCGTGTCTCCTATGATGCGAATGTCCCGCATTGCGCCGTCAACGGCGTCAGCCTCCAGGTCTTTCCGGGAGAGGTCGTGGCACTGGTCGGGGAAAGTGGTTCGGGCAAGACCTCCATCGCACAGGCGGTGATCGGCCTTCTCCAGGGAAACGGCCGGGTGGACGGCGGCGCCATCCTTCTCAACGGAACCGACATCACGCGGTGGAGCCAGAAGCGGCTCGATGCCGTGCGCGGCGCTGTCGTCAGCCTCATTCCGCAGGACCCCACCGGCTCGCTCAATCCGGTGATGACGATCGGTGCGCAGGTGCGGGAAATCCTGACCGTGCATGGGAAGGCGAGGGGAAAGGCTGCAGACAGGAGAGTCATCGAACTCCTGACCAAAGTCGGTCTGTCGCAGCCGGAGGTCCGGGCCCGACAATATCCGCACGAGCTTTCCGGCGGCATGAAACAGCGCGTGCTGATCGCTATCGCCATCGCGCTCGAACCGGCGCTGATCATTGCCGACGAGCCGACGTCCGCGCTCGATGTGACCGTGCAGAAGCGCATTCTCGACCTGATCGACGATCTCCGGCGCGAATTCGGCACGGCGGTGCTCTTCGTCACGCACGATCTCGGCGTGGCCGCCGATCGCTCCTCACGGCTGATCGTGCTGAAGGGCGGCGAGATCCAGGAAGAGGGGGCGACCGCGGACGTTCTTACTGCGCCGCAAAACACCTACACGCAACGCCTCCTGGCCGACGCACCGTCATTGTCCGCCCCGGCCCGCATCGTGCGGCGATCGCGCGCCGGAGAGACGCCCCTCGTAACCGTGGAAAATCTCGTCAAGGATTTCGCACTGCCGGACGGCGGCGTGCAGAGGGCGGTGGACGGTGTATCTTTTGGGATCGATCCGGGCACGACGCATGCGATCGTGGGTGAGAGCGGGTCGGGCAAGACGACCACCATTCGCGCGATTGCCGGCTTCGAGCGGCCGACATCTGGCAGCATCCTCATCGACGGCCTCGACGCTCGCACGTTGAAGGGTGAAACGCTGCGGCAGTTCCGCCGCAAGGTGCAGTTGGTCTACCAGAACCCGCTGGCATCGCTCGATCCGCGCCAGTCGGTGTTTTCCATCATTGAGGAACCCCTCCTGAACTTCGCCCCCGTGGCACGCGACGAACGGGCCCGGCGCGTGGCCGCCATCCTCGACCGGGTCGGCTTGACGCAGGCAACGCTTGCCCGCCGCCCGCATGCTTTGTCCGGCGGCCAGCGGCAGCGCATCGCGATTGCCCGGGCCTTGATCCTCGAACCGAAGCTCGTCATTCTCGACGAAGCCGTATCGGCGCTCGACGTGACCGTGCAGGCGCAGATCCTCTCGCTGCTTGCCGAACTGCAGGCGGATCTCGGGCTCACCTATCTCTTCGTCTCGCACGATCTCGCCGTCGTCCGGCAGATCGCCGACAGCGTCTCGGTGATGCACGAGGGCCGTCAGGTCGATCATGGCTCGGTTGAGGCGGTGTTCGAGCGGCCTACGAGCGCCTACACGCGCGACCTCATCGAGGCCATTCCCGGGCGCCGACGTCAGGCAGAAGGCGCGCGGTCCAATCCGTCCGAGACGGCAGAAGGATATCCGGCATGACCCTGGCAAAAAGCGAAACAGCAACGGCCCGCAAGCGCCTCGGCTTCTTCACCCGCCTCCTCGATGATGTCTCCCCCGGCGAACGCTACAGGCTGGCAGCCGAGCAGATCGGCCATGCCGAGGCGTTCGGCTTCGACAGCGCCTGGATCGCCCAGCATCACTTCCATCCGGAGGAGGGTGGGCTTCCTTCGCCGAGCGTGTTCCTTGGCTATGTCGCGGCGCGGACGGAGCGCATCCGGCTTGGCACCGGCGTCATCACCCTGCCCATGGAAAATCCGATCCGGGTTGCCGAAGATGCCGCCGTCCTCGAACTGCTGTCTAACGGCCGCCTTGAGGTGGGCTTCGGCACGGGCGGTACGCGCGAATCCTTTGAGGAATTCGGCATCGACAGCGCGACGCGCGGCGAGGTCTATGCGCGCAACCTCGCGTTGGTCCGAACGGCATGGGCCGGGAAAGCCTTGCCGAGCGGTAACATGCTCTATCCGCCGGCGCCGACACTGATCGACCGCGTCTGGCTGGCCACGTTTTCGGTTGGTGGCGCCGAGCTTGCCGGCCGCTCCGGCGACGGGCTGATGCTGTCGCGCACGCAGCCGCGGCCCGCCGACCGGCTGGACGCGACACTGCCCGACCTGCAGAATCCGCTTATCGACGCCTATCTCGCGGCATTGCCCAAGGGCCGCGCGCCGCGCATCCTCGGCTCGCGCAGCCTGTTCGTGGCGGAGAGCCGCAAGGAGGCGCTGCGGCTCGCGGACATCGGCCTGACCCGCGTTGCCGCACGCTTTGCCGAAGCGGGGCATCGCATCCCCGGCACCTCGGTGCACGACCTCATCCGCGCCCTCGACAGCCACGTCGGCACGCCGGACGACGTCATCGCCTCGCTGAAGGCCGATGATGCACTGGCACGCACCACCGATCTGACCTTCCAGGTCCACTCCATCGATCCGCCGCATACCGACATCCTTCGCTCGATCGAGCTGATCGCAACGCATGTGGCGCCAACCCTCGGCTGGCATCGCAGTGAAGCCGGCCATCTCGCTGCGGCGGAATAGGTTCCGTCTCTTTCTCTCGCTGAACGACCCCAGAGCGAAGAGGCGAAATACGCCAGACATCTGCACCCAGACATCTGCACAAGGAGACCATCATGACCGATATCATCGATACGCTGGCGGGAACCGCGACCGGATCGCCGCTGGAGGCCCTGCGCTTGCGGCGACCCGTGACGCGGGACAACGCGGAAAAGACGTACCGGGCGCTCTTCCAGCCGGTAAACGTCGACGATGTCAGCCTCGCCGAGCGTTTCGCCGTCGCATTGTTCGTGGCCGTCCTGCATGCCGATACCGCAAGTACCGAGCATTATGGTGCACTTCTGACCGGCCAGCCGGACGGGGAGAGGCTGCTTGCCGCCGTTCTCGCTGCCGCCGAGGCCGGTGTCACGAAAGGCCCTTATGGCGCTTATCCGGATGGACCGCTCTCGGTCGAAAACAAGGCGGGCCTCCAATACGCCGTCGCTTCCGCGCAGCGTGATGCGATCGGCGCGCGGCTGGCGGCGGCGCTCGATCATGCGCATCTGCTCGTCTTCCGGCCGCGGGAGGCGAGCCCGGAAGCTCTCGCTGCCTTGGCGGCTGCCGGCTGGAGCAGCACCGGCATCGTCACGCTGTCCCAGCTCGTCGCGTTTCTTTCGTTTCAGATCCGCGTTGTCGCCGGTCTGAAAGTCCTGTCCGCCGCCTGAACGGAGATGCCCTCATGAACGCTCCCCTGCAACACCCCGTCATCACGCCCGCCGTCGAGAATGCACCCGTCGCCTTCACCCAGGATCAGATCGGCTGGACGCCATGGCTGGCGCCGCTTGCGGAAGATCAACTGACCGATCGACACTGGGCGGGTCTGGTCGAGGCATCCCGCGCGAAATCGCCCTATTTCATGCTTCTGGTGCGCGACCCCGATGTTCTGGAGGCGAGAACGAAAACGGACAAGGACATCTTCTACAATGTCGAAGACGGCCTGCCGCGCGCCGAGCGGGAACTGGCAGCGACCGCCGCCTCGCGCGAAAATGGCTGCATCTTCTGTGCCTCCGTGCATTCCCGCTTTGCCTCGCATTTCTCAAAGCGCAGCGAGGACGTACAGCGTCTTCTGGATGAAGGCGTGAACGTCGATCTCGGCGAACGCTGGAATGCGATCATCGCGGCGTCCGTTGTCCTGACTCAGACGCCTCCGGCCTTCGACACCACCCATGTCGACCGCCTGAAGGCTGCCGGCCTTTCGACCGAGGAGATCTCCGATGTCATCCATGGCGCTGCGTTCTTCAACTGGGCAAATCGGCTGATGCTCTCGATCGGCGAGCCTCTGCCCGCCGGCTGAAACTTTCACGTTGCGCGCAGGGAAGCCGTCGACGTCACCGTGAAAAATGTTCGGCGCTTGCTGGCGGGCGTCGCATCGTCCGCGCGGAAAACAGGGTGCCGTTCAGAAGCCGCGGGTGCGGCTCATCTCGTTTCATTCCCCATCCGCCGTCTTTGAGGAACAAGTCCATGACGATTCACACCAAGCCCGTGCATATGCCCACGATCGACTTTTCCCGGTTCTACGGCACGCCCGAAGAGCGGGACCTTTTCATTACGGAACTGACGCGCGTCCTCCATGACCACGGCTTCTTCTACCTGACCGGCCACGGCGTTCCGCAAAGCCTGATCGACGATGTGCTCGCGACATCCAAGCGCTTCTTCGCTATTCCGGACGCTGACAAGCTGTCGATCGAGATGGTGAAATCACCGCATTTCCGCGGATACAATCGCGCCGGATACGAGCGGACACGCGGCGAGCAGGACTGGCGCGAACAGCTCGATATCAACACCGAAGGGCAGCCGGTCGAGGCTGGCCCCGAGACCCCATGGAACCGGCTCTATGGACCGAACCAGTGGCCGGAGGCCCTGCCGGAGCTGCGACCGCTGCTCCTGCGTTACCAGGCCGAAGTCACCCGCATCGGCATCGACGTGCTCAAGGCGATCGCGCTATCCCTCGGCCAGCCGGAAAACGCATTCGCCGATATCTACGAGCCATCTCCCTCGCAGCTTCTGAAGATCATCCGCTACCCGGGTCGAAATGAGGCAGGCAGCGACCAAGGCGTCGGCGCCCACAAGGACGGCGGCTTCGTGACCGTGCTTCTGCAGGATACGGTGCCCGGCCTGCGCATCCGCACGGAAGAGGGCGTGTGGATCGACGCGCCTCCGGTGCCGGGAACCTTCATCATCAACAGCGGCGAGCTTCTGGAACTCGCGACGAACGGCTTCGTGCGCGCCGACGTGCACGGCGTGGTGACGCCGCCCGCCGGCAGCGAACGCTATTCCGTCGCCTTCTTCCTCGGCGCCCGTTACGACGCCACCATCCCCGTCATTCCGTTGCCCGAGAGCCTGAAGCGCGGCGAACGCGGCGTTACCGTCGATCCCCTTAACCCGATCTTCCGCGAGGTCGGTATCAACCACCTGAAGAGCCGCCTGCGCTCGCATCCCGATGTCGCAGCCAAGCACCATCCGGACCTGCTCCACCTGCTGGAAACGCCAGCCAAAATCTGAGATTGAGCCGCGAGCAGCGGTATTCTCAAAGATCGAGAGATGGTCTGCCGTCTGCACGGATTGGCTGTCGGCGTTGCGCGAGTTCGACGTCGAAACGGGAGGGCGGATCTGTAGCGGACATGCGGGCGCAGGCCGAATATGCGCTGGCGGCAGCGACGATGGTGACGCCGCTCTCCGGCGCTCAGGAGGTTGCGCTCGGTCGTTTGGTCTCCTCCATTTCAACGCTCTCACTCTCGAACCATCCCAAGATCTTACGGATGTCATTCAGCCCCTTCTTGATGTAGCAAGATCTGTGGAGGACGGCTGCAGGGAGTGAACGCATCTGATGCTCGAATGGCTTCAGCTTCAACTGTCTGCCGCGCTGCCAGGGCGCTCGACGTCCGACGAGCAGTCGCGGCGGCTGCACGATGCGGAACTGACGGGGTTGGCGACCGCGTTCCGCGTGCGGCTCTGCGCCGTGGCCGTCATTGCGCTCTGGCTTCTGGTCAGCACCGCCTGGCCGCGCAACATCTACTATCTCGCTATCAGTCTCGCCTTCCTTGCACTCAGCTACATCCCTTATGCAACCCGCCGCCATCCGGCCGCCTGGACGATCAAGCTCGCTTGCACCATCCTCGACGTCGCCCTCATCACGTCCACCATCCTTCTCCCGCCCTTCGGCGACTTTGCGTCCGACTGGCCGATCCAGACGCGGACACGCGGCCCGGAATTCCTCTATGTGCTTTTGTTGCTTGCAGAATCTGCGCTGACCTATTCGCCGATCCTCGTCGTGTGGACCGGTGGCATCATAATCGCGGTCTGGTCCTTCGGCATCAACAGCATCTACGACAGGGTGGATACCGTCAGGTTCGGCGATGCCGGCGACCTGACGGAGATGCAGGCGCTGGAGCGGTTTCTCAATCCTTACTTCGTCGGCCTCGCCCAGATGTGGGTGCAGGTGGTGACGACCGGGCTATTCACCCTGTTCCTCGCTATTGCTGTGCTGCGCAGCCGCAACACGCTGATCGCCCAGATCAAGGACAATGCCGTGCGGCAGTCGCTCGCGCGCTATGTGTCGCCCGATGTCGCGCATGCCATGGGAGACGATGGCCCAAGCTTCGGCGCGCCCTCCAAGCGCGAGGTTGCGGTGATGTTCGTGGATATCGTCGGCTTCACGCACATGGCGGAAAAGCGCTCGCCCGAGCAGGCGCTGGCGCTTCTGCGCAGCTTTCAGGAACGGGGATGCGCCGTGCTGCTTCCCAGCGGCGGTACGCTCGACAAGTTTCTGGGCGATGGCATCATGGCGACGTTCGGCGGCGTCGAGCCGCAGACCGATGCGGGCCAGCGGGCGCTCTCCTGTGCCTTCGATCTTTTGGACGCCTATGCCGCGTGGAACGCCAAGCGGACGTTACGCGGCGCCGAGCCCATCCGCGTGGCGATCGGCCTGCACTTCGGCGAAGTCATCGTCGGCAACGTGGGAACCAGCGAACGGCGCGAATTCACCGTTATCGGCGACGTTGTCAACGTGGCAAGCCGACTGGAGCGCGCCACGCGGGATCTCGACGGTCGCCTCGTGGTGTCCGATGCCTGCCTGCGGGCTGCGGGAGGGGTTCCGCCCGGCCGCAGCTTCACCCGCACGCTGACGGTCGACATTCGGGGCCGGGATCATCCGGTGCGCGCGCATCTGGCGTGATGGTGCGACGCGTCAGCCGTCCCGTGCAAACCGGTTGGCGTCGAACGGGATCGACGGAACGGATGCGCCACGCCGACGCCCGGGGATCTCGTCCGGTCGTGCAGAGGCGCTGGTGGCTGTAGCGGCGAAAACGCGGCGCAGATTTCTTGGAAGGACGAGGCGCTGGAGCGTGTCCGTGCGCGCCAATGCCCAGCCGAGCAAGGCTCGGTCAGTCACGGTCCACGCAGGCTGCAGGCTTCCGCGGCCCCAGGCAAGCGTGGTTTCCGCGGGTGTCGGCTGCCGCAAGGCGCGTCCGGCGAGCGCAAGGCCCGCCCGCGCCGTGAACCTCGGGGAGGGGAGGAATGTCGACGTACCCTCGCGAAGCGCGTTGTGATCGCTTTCCGTTATGTCTGCGGCAGGAGGTAGCACGGCGGCGCGGAAGGTCGGAACAGGCACGCTCAGGGCTGCGAGTTTTTGGGCTGCGAGATCGGGAGAGGTCTCCGGACGCGTCTCCGGTATCGGCCTCGTCTGGAGGTCGAGCGCTTTCTGCGCACGGCTCGTCTGTGTCGGCAGCAGTGCCGTCACCAGGCTCGCATCGTTCTTTGTCGTTTCGGGCGAGCGGTGTGGAGCCGCGCTTCCTGCCATGATGATCGATTTGCCGCTGGCCCGACGCTTGTGGTCCGCCATGGCGCTGTCATAGCCGGGCAGCGCCCGTCCGTCGGAGGGCAGATGCAGGGTCTTGCCGTTCGGGAAGATGCGCACGAGCTCCTGCCGCGACATCCGCGGCCATGCCCGGACATTGCCGACGTCGAGATGCACGAAGGGCGAGCCGGATGTCGGGTAATAGCCGACGCCGCCTGCCTGCAACTGCATGGCGATGGAACGGAGCTTCGCCAGGCTCACGCCGGGAATGAAGAAGTCCATGGCCTTACCCAGCGTATGTTGGCTGTTCTTGGCGACGCCCGTGCTGCGGGAACGGCCGCGCAGCATGCTGTTGGTCGCGGGCGAGCGATAGGCGGAGACGATGTTGATGTGGCTCTTGGCACCGCTGCGCTCGTAGACGTCCCAGACGAGGTCGAGCAGGCGCGGGTCCATGCGGGCCGGCTCATTCCGGCGCCAGTCGCGCAGCAGCCGGTTGATCTGCGCCAGACCCTTCGCATCGTATTGCCCGTTCCGCTTGAACGTGATCGTCGCCCGCTCGCCCGTGTGGGTGAAAAACAATTTCAGAGCGCGGTCTTCGGCCACGGCCTCGAACGCTCCGAGTGTCAGCGCCGACACCGCGATAGCGGCAATGGCCGATGCGCGGGCGGCGCAGCGCGCCAGCACCTGAAGAGCCCTATGGGCGCCGGGCGGTAGCAGGCCTGCAAGACGTGCGGCCACAGAACGTTCGAACACGGCGTTTCCGATCTCTGCAAGAAACAATGACGGCCGGCAGAAAGCGTCGGCACGTTCGTCTGGCAGAGATTATGGTCAACGAAGACTTAACAAGACGTTTCCTCGACATCAGAGACATGTCGTGTTGCCGCCAAGAGGCTGTTCGGAAACCCGGCGGCGGAGAGCCGGCGAGGGATTTCCGTCCTGCGGGCAAGACCTTAAAGGGCGATACCCAGATGATCGAAGCGGTAGAGGAACTGGTCGTTTGGCTTCACCACGACATCCCGACCGATGGGCAGGACGAGGCCTCCATGGGTGCGGATCTGCAGGCGACCGGCGCCCTCGATATCCACGACAAGAAACGTGTCGCTACCCAGATATTCGGCGGACGCGACACGCCCCTTCCAACCGCCCCTGCCGCTTTCACCACCCGTATCGGTCACGGCGCGGACGTCGAAATGTTCCGGCCGGACTCCAATGGTGATGGCGCGGTAATGGTCGGCCAACGGCCCCGTGATCAGGTTCATCTGGGGTGAACCGATGAAGGTCGCGACGAAAATGTTGGCGGGCTTGTGGTAGAGATCGAGCGGATGCCCGATCTGTTCGACCTTGCCGGCATTCATCACCACGATCTTGTCCGCCATGGTCATCGCCTCGACCTGATCATGGGTGACGTAAACGGTGGTGGTCGCAAGCCTTTGCTGCAAATCGCGAATTTCCCCGCGCATCTGGACGCGCAGCTTGGCGTCGAGGTTGGAGAGCGGTTCGTCGAACAGGAAGACTTTCGGGGCGCGCACGATCGCTCGACCCATGGCGACGCGCTGGCGTTGGCCGCCGGACAGCGCGACAGGCTTGCGATCGAGATAACGCGTGAGATCCAGGATGTCCGCCGCCGAGGCCACCCGCTTGCCGATCTCATCCTTGGCAAGACCAGCAAGCCGCAACGCGAAACCCATATTGGATTCGACCGTCATGTGCGGATAGAGCGCGTAGTTCTGGAAGACCATGGCGATGTCGCGGTCCCGCGGTGCAAGGTCGTTGACCCGCACGCCCTCGATGCGGATGTCGCCGGACGTGATCGCCTCCAAACCGGCGATCGTGCGCAGCAAGGTCGATTTTCCGCAGCCGGACGGACCAACCAGCGCAAGAAACTCGCCGTCCTCCGCCGCCACCGAAATACCGTGCAGCACCTCCAATGCTCCATAGGACTTGCGGATCTCTTCGAGTTCCAAACGCGCCATCATCATCCTCCCGACACAGTGGCTTGACACAAAACAAAAGTGATTTAATCTAATTTCCACGGCCTGTGAAGATCGTTGTTGGAGGCGAGGAAGGTCGATGGGGAGCGGAGGCGGCAGGCGACAAGCCTGCGGCATACGATATCCACGAGACGAGGATGTGAACGCTGCCGCCGGTTCGGGCATCGCCGTGGGCGAGACGAGGTGCGGACGCACGAAAAACTTTTGGGGAGGACATTCGCATGAACGCCAGAATTCTCACGCTCCTTTCGGCCGTCGCCATGACGCTGCCGGTCGCGGCTTTCGCGCAGGACACGATCACCGGCGACACCGTCGGACCGGCGGATGCGCCGAACAAGCTCGTGTTCCGCATGACGTCGGACGGTCCGCGCAACAACGATCCGGTTCTCGCAGAGGGTTATAGCAAGCTCTTCAATGCTTTCGTCGCCAATCATGCCGGATGGCAGGTCGAGTTGCAGATGATGTCCGGCGACATCAGCCAGGAGCAGGCCCGCATGCTCGAACAGGCCAAGTCCGGCAACGCGCCGGATTGCGCGGCCGTCGATAGCTTCGTCCTGCCGCTGTTCAAGAAGTCCGGCGTGCTGCAGTCGTTTTCGCCCTATTTCAAGAAGGAAGAGATCGACCAGCTGTTCCCGTTCATCCGCGAAGGTGTGACCGGCGCCGACGGTCAGATCTATGCCTGGTGGTGGTCGACCGACCTGCGCGTGCTTTACCGCAACACCGAGATTATTCCCGATGCGCCCGAAACCTGGGACGACACGAAGAAGGCCGCACTTGCCTCCGTCGAAAAGGGCATGGAAGGTATTCTTTTCAACGGTGGCCGCTACGAGGGCACGACCTTCGATTGGCTGGCGAACTTCTGGGGCCAGGGCGGCAAGCTCGTGGACGATGCCGGCAAGCCGGTCTTCGGAGAAGGCGAGAACCGCGAGAAATTCGTGAAGGCCGTCAACTACTATCGCGATCTGGTGGAATCCGGTGCCGCACCCAAGCGCGTGGCAACCATCGGCAATTATGACGACTTCAATGCTGCTGCTGCGGCCGGCACATCGGCGCTGTTTGTCGGCGGCAACTGGCAGTACAGCCAGCTGAAGACGGTTCTGGAGCCGGAAGAGCTTGCCAAATGGACCTTTTCGCGGCTTCCCGGCCCGACCAAGGACGAGCGTTCCACCGGCACCGGCGGCTGGACGGTCGCCGCCTTCTCCAAGGATCCGGCCAAGGTCGAGATGTGCGCGAACCTCGCCCGCGAGATCTACATGGGACCGGCGAACGAGCTACAGGAACAGTTGCCGACGCGGGCCGACTTCTACTCGACCTACAAGATCTTCTCGAGCGATGCCAACAAAGCGTTTGGCGAGGCCTTGAAGGTCGGGCAAGCGCGACCAGGTGCGCCCGTCTACCCGGAGATCTCCAACCAGATCCAGATCATGATGGGCAAGGTGCTCACCGGCGCCGAAACCACGGATGCAGCGGTCGATGAAGCCTTCAAGGCGGCGACCGCGGCTTTCGGCCGCCTCTAGGCACCCAGGTTCGGCGCGGGGTCGGTCCCCGCGCCGCGCACGTCTCGCAAAAGGCCGCCTTGATCATGACCTTGCAGAACGCAACCTTCGAACAGCATGTGGCTGCCCGCCTTGCCCGCGGCAGCCGGCACGATGCTCCGCGCGTGGTCCCCTGGGTACTGCCGCTGATCCTGGTGCTGGGGCTGTTCTATCTCTACCCCGTCTTCGACGTGATGCGGCTCGCCTTCATGCGGGCGACGCTTCTGGCGAATGATGGGACCTACACGCTTTCGACGTTGATCGACACCCTGTCACGGCCGGAACTCGGGCAGATCCTCTGGGTCACCTTCGTCTTCACCGGCTCGAGCGTCGTCGCCCAGCAACTGCTCGGCCTCGTCATCGCCCTCGTGGTGGTGCGCGGGGAGGGGCGGGGACTGTTCGGCACGACGATCGTGCGCACCACGGCACTCGTCGCCTGGGTGGTGCCCGGCATCGCCGGCGGCATCATCTGGAAGATGCTCTTCAACGAGGCCCCCTTCGGCGGGCTGAACAGCATCCTGCGCCTGATGGGTGCCGCACCCGTGCAATGGCTGTCGGACCCCGATCTTGTGATGTGGTCGGTCGTGCTCTCCAACGTCTGGCGCGGCACCGCCTTCTCCATGGTCGTCATGTATGCCGCCCTAAAGGCGATCGATCCCGTGCTTTACGAAGCAGCTTCGGTCGATGGCGCGAATGGCCGCCAGCGGCTGTTCTACGTGACGTTGCCGCAGCTTCGCGCCGCCATCCTCGTCAACATGATCCTGATCACCATCCAGACTCTGAACACGTTCGACGCGATCATCTCGCTGACGGGCGGCGGTCCCGGCCGGGCAACCGAGGTCCTCTCGCTCTATACGTTCAACATCGTGTTCCGGAACTACGACCTGTCGGTCGGTGCCGTGCTGTCGATCCTGATGCTGGCCATCAGCCTCGGGCTGGCTCTCGTCTACGCCGTATTCCTGCCGAAAGGAGACGAATGATGTCCGCCGCATCCCGCGAGAGACTGGGCGACGCGCTCAGCTACCTGTTCATGCTGGTGATCTTCGTCTTCTTCGCATGGCCGCTGCTCTGGCTCCTGTCGCTGGCGCTGCGCACCCGCAAGGAGGTTTTTCTCGGCGTCAGCCGGTTCATTCCGAAAGCGCCGACGCTCGACAACTTCGCCATGATCCTCTCCTCCGACAAGTTCCTCGGCTACCTCTGGAACGCTCTGAAGCTGTCTTCGCTCAGCGCCATCGGCTGCCTCGTCGTCGCGCTGCCTGCGGCCTATGCCTTCTCGCGCTTCAAGTTTCGCGGCAAGGGCGGCTGGATGATGGCCATCCTGTCGGTCCAGATGATCTCGCCGCTGGTGATCATGGTGCCGCTCTATCGCTACATGGCGGCCATCGGCCTGACCGACAGCCATTTCGGCGTCGTCATGGTCTATATCGCGCTCGCCGTACCCACGGTGACATGGATCCTCAAGGGCTCCATCGACGGCATCCCCAGAAGCCTCGATGAGGCGGCGCTGATCGACGGCTGCAACCGGTGGGGCGTGTTCGTGCGGGTCATCCTGCCTTTGTCCACGCCCGGCATCGCCTCGGCCTTCATCATCTCGGTCATTGCCGGCTGGTCTCAGTTCCTCGTGCCCTTCCTGCTCATCACCCGCGAAGCCCTTACGCCCATCGGGGTCGGCATCTTCCAGTATGCCGGCACACAGAATGACAGTTCCATCCAGTTGCTCGCCGCTGCCTGCCTCGTTTCCGTGGTGCCGGCGATCATTGCTTTCCTCTCCCTGCAGCGCCTCATTCTGGGCGCGATGACCGCCGGCGCGGTCAAGGGTTGATCCTTTCATGACACAGACCAGGACTTGAAGATCATGACACTCACACTTGCCCAACGTCTCGAGCGCTTCCAGGTGCGCATGGCCGAACTTGAATTCTGGCGCGTCCGCAAGACCGCGCAGATCGATGGCTGGCACGTCAACGACACGCCGATCGCGCTCGGCCATGCCTGGCCGCAGATCCAGGGGACGCAGCGCTTTTCAGGCTCCGCCGAGGTGCCCGCCGGCTGGCCGCTGGAGGATACCCGCCTCTACCTCGACCTCGGCGGGGAAAGCCTGATCACCATCGCCTCGGACGACGGCATCTCCAAGACGGTCGGCCTCGACCCCTATCACCGCGAGTTCGGCGTTCCCTCCACGCGGTTCACGGTGACGTCGGAAACCGTCGCCCGCCTGCCGTTCGGCGAGCCCGTGCGCAAGCCACATCTGGAACGCGCCGAACTCCTCTGGCTGGAGCCGTCCGTGGACAGGCTCTGGCTGCTGGTGCGCCAGATCGCCGAAGCCATCACGGTTCTCGAAGGTCACGACGTCGTGCCGCATCTGCTGGATGCAGGCGAAGACGCGCTGCGCTCGCTGGATTGGCCCTCGGCGACGGCCGACTACGTCTCGCGCACATCCGCAGCGCCGATGCAGCAGAAGATCTGGCAGCTGCCGGACCTGAAGGCCGAGCCCGACGGTTTGGAAGACCATCACCGTGCCAGCGTCATCAAGGCTTATGATGCGCTGATGGTACGGCTTGCCGGCCTTCGCGAACGCTTCCCGCCGCAGGGCAAGATCGCGCTCACGGGCCACGCCCATATCGATCTCGCCTGGCTCTGGCCGTATGACGAAACGCGCCGCAAGATTCGCCGGACCTTCCACACGGCCCTGTCGCTGATGGAGGGATCGGAAGATTTCCGCTTCAACCAATCCACTGCACACTATTACGCACAGATCGCGGAGGATGATCCGGACCTTCTGGAGCGGGTAAAGGCGCAGGTGAAGGCCGGTAAGTGGGAAACCGTCGGCGGCCTCTGGATCGAGCCGGACACGAACATGCCCACCGGCGAAAGCCTGTCGCGGCAGGTGCTTTACGGCCAGCGCTACTTCGAAAAGACCTTCGGCATTCGCCATACCGTCTGCTGGCTGCCCGATTGCTTCGGCTTCACCGGCGCGCTGCCGCAGATCCTGCGACAGGGCGGCATGACCAGCTTCTTCACGATCAAGGTCAACTGGTCGGAGACCAACCGCTTTCCGGCGGATCTCTTCTGGTGGGAAGGCATCGACGGCAGCCGTGTGCTGGCGCATACTTTCGACA
The DNA here is from genome assembly GCF_011603255.1 of Ferranicluibacter rubi. Classification (GTDB taxonomy): domain Bacteria; phylum Pseudomonadota; class Alphaproteobacteria; order Rhizobiales; family Rhizobiaceae; genus Ferranicluibacter; species Ferranicluibacter rubi. The sequence continues at coordinate 22,170 of NZ_JAANCM010000008.1, forward strand.
ACCCGATGCAGGGCTATAACGGCTTCGTGCGTCCCGACTGCTTCGTGCCGACCTGGAAGAATTTTCGCCAGAAGGACAAGCACGAAACGACGCTACTCTGCGTCGGATATGGCGATGGCGGCGGCGGCGTGACGCCGGAAATGGTCATGCGCGAGGAGCAGCTTCGCGTCTTCCCGGCGATCCCGCAGGCGGAATGGACCCGGGTCGAGGACTTCTTCGATGGCGCACACGAGACGGCTGCCGAGAAGGCGCTGCATGTCTGGCAGGGCGAGATCTATCTCGAGCTCCACCGTGCGACGCTGACGAGCCAGAGCGCCGTCAAGCGCCTGCATCGCAAGGCAGAGCGCACGCTGATCACGGCGGAAACGGTGGCAGGCCTTGCCCATCTGATGGGCGCCACGCGTCCGGAATCCATGGAGCCGACATGGCGCGTCGTCCTCAAGAACGAGTTCCACGACATCCTGCCCGGCTCCTCCATCGCCGAGGTCTATGTCGATGCGGTGCGCGAACTCGACGGCGCGATTGCCGAGGGAACGACGGCGCTCGATCAGGCAATAACCGCCCTTGCGGACCGCCTGCCGGCCGCTTCTGGCGGAGAAAGTGGAGCGGTTCTCGTCGTCAACCCGTCGCTGTCCCCGCGCGCGATCCGGCTCGATCTACCCGAGGGGCTTGTCTCGGCAGAAGGCACGTTGCCGCCGCTTGGCATCGCCATCCTCCCGGCCTCGGCTCTCGCTCCGGCTCCGGGCCTCACGGTCACCGAGAACACCCTTGAGAATGCCACCGTCAAGGTGACGCTCGCCGAGGACGGATCGATCGCCAGCATCCTGCACAAACCGACCGGCCGCGAGGCGATCGACGGGCGCGGCAACCGGCTCTATGCCTATACGGCCGACAAGCCGCGCAACTGGGACGCTTGGGATGTCGAGAACGACTACATCGAGAAGGCCGAGGAAATCACCGGTTTCGATGCGATCGAGATCGTCGAGACGGGTCCTCATCGGGTGGCAATCCGGATTACGCGCACCTGGCGCCATTCCCGCATCGTCCAGACATTGAGCCTCGGCGCCAATGCGCGCCGTCTCGACATCCACACGGAGATCGACTGGCACGACCGCCGCGTCATGCTGCGCAGCCTCAGCGAACTCGCCGTGAAGAGCAAGTATGCGACCTGCGAATGCGCCTACGGCGTGCTCGAAAGGCCAACGGGCTCCAACACGTCCTGGGACGAAGCCATGTTCGAAGCGCCCGCGCACCGCTTCGTCGATCTGTCGGAGCCGGACTTCGGCGTGGCCCTTCTCAACGACGCGAAGTACGGCCACAGCATGCGCGGAAGCGTGCTCGGCCTGTCGCTGTTGCGCTCGCCGATCTACCCGGACCCGATGGCGGACGAAGGCTATCAGGCTTTCACCTACGCGCTCATGCCGCATGCCGGCACATGGTACGAAGGTGGGGTGCGCGAGGAGGCAGAGGATCTGAACCAGCCGCTCGTGGTTCTGCCTCTCACGGATCGGGCCGTCGGTTCCTGGCAGCCGCTTGCCCCCAAGGGCATCGACGCGGCAATCTCCGGCCTGAAGCCCAGCGAAGATGGTGACGATCTCATTCTGCGCGTTTTCGAGCCGGCAGGTCGTCGCGGCGACTTCGCCGTTGCGCTGCCGGAGGGCTGGGCAACGAGCGCACCGGTGACAATCCTGGAGGAGCCGATGGACGGCGTTGCCGCTGCCGGACTCCTTCCCTTCGAAGTCAAAAGCTGGCGCCTCACAAGGACCTGATCTCTCAACCCTTCCTCCCCCGGCCACTTTGGCCTACCTTGGCCTGCGCATCGCGAGATGTGCAGGCCTTTTTCATCCGGCTCGGCCGGTCCAACATGACGGGAGACGTTGCGTGACCTTTGCCGGCTCCAACGGCGAACAGGCGGCAGTTCAGAACCGCGCGACGATCCTCAGCGACATCTATCGCGGGGCGCCGATCTCGCGCACGGAGCTGGCGCAGCGATCGCGGCTGACGAAGCAGACCGTGACCCGCATCGTCGATCGCCTGCTCGACGAAGGCCTCGTGATGGAGGCGCGGCGGCGGCAGGGGCTGCGCGGGCAACCGGCCATCGAACTGGAGATCGATCCCGAAGGCGTCTTCTCGATCGGCGCCAACATCGATCGCGACCACCTGACCGTCGTCGCCGTGGATGCGACCGGTGCCGTCCGGGGGCGCATCCATCACGAAATGCGTTTCATGATGCCGGAGACCTTCGTCGCGCTGATGGGCGATGCCCTTTCGTCTTTCCTCCGGCGCAAGGTGATCCAGGAACCGCGTCTTGCCGGCATCGGCCTTGCCATTCCCGACTGGCTGGGCGAGGTGCCCGTGATCGGCCGGCCGGAAACCTACAGCCGCTGGAGCGGCTTCGACGTGCGGGGCGCCCTTGCCGGGATTACCAGCCATCCCGTCTTCATCGACAACGACGCCAATGCCGCCGCGCTTGGCGAGATCGAATACGGCTTCGGAACGGAGATCAGCAGTTTCTTCTACATTTTCGTCAATGCGTGCCTGGGCGGCAGCCTCGTGATCGATGGTATGCGTCACAAGGGCGCAAGCGGCCTTGGCGGCGAAATCGGCTGGCTACCGGTCGTTATCGAGAACGGTCCGGCTGCCGGCAAGACACAGCCTCTCGGTGAGATGTTTTCGCTGTTCATCCTCTACGATCACCTCAAACAACACGGCATTCGCGTCTCGACGCCGGCCGAACTGGCTGCCTTGACGGGGGAGGCACGAGGACTGGTCAGCGCTTGGCTACAGGCGATCAGCATCACGCTCGCCGAAGCCATCATCGATATCGGGATGATCGTTGATCCTGATGGCGTGCTGATCGGCGGCCGACTGCCGGTGCGGATGATCGACGAGCTTCTGGTCTTTACGCGCGAGGAAATCCTTCGCCGCGGCATCACACCGCCTTCCCTGCACCGGGCGGCAGGCTCCGAAGACGCGGCGGCGCTGGGCGCTGCGACCATGCTGCTCGCCCACAGGCTCTGCCTGCCGACGGCCGAGGCGGCCCAACGGGAACGCGTGCCGCTTTCCGCCCGCGACGGCGCCGTCATCCCGTCCGCGGCAGCAGCAACTCCATCAGTGGCGTCATCGCCGCCCCGATGACGATACCGCGACCTCCCAGCGTGGCACGCCGGATCGGCGGAATCCACAGAGCGGCGACGAAGGTGCTTGCCTGATCGTTGCGTTGATCCTGCATGCGCGCGATGAGACTGTCGAGGACCGGCTCGGGCAGCGTGCCACCGAGAAGAAGGGCGCCCGGTGAAACGAAGCCAGCGATCGCGACCACAGCATCGAGCAGCCGGTCAGCCGCAGTCTCGGTCCAGGCGGCAAGGGCCGAAGGTCCGGCCTCGAGAGCGCAGAGATAGGCGCCGCGATTGGCGACTTCCGTGAGGCTCGGATGCAGACGGCCCGGACGCATCTCGCCGATCTGCCCCGCACGTCCGTTCATGCCGCGAAAGGTATTGCCGCCGATGAAGAGCCCGGCGCGTACGGTGTCGTCGATCAGTATCACCACCAGCCCGCCTTCCGGCTCGCCAAGCCCCAGCAGGCGCTCTCCGGTGAGGCACGCCTCCGTATCCGGCATGAGGAAGACGGGTCGGCCCGGCAGCAGATGCTTGATGCTATCCCCTTGAGGCGTGCATCCCGGCGCGAAGGCCATTCCGACGCCAAGCGGTATCCGGGTGCTCACGGCGCCGAGCATGGACGCAAGTGCATCCGGAAGGCGCTTTTCAACATCCATGCCCTGAAGTTCTGCCCGGGCAACGACCGTGCCGAAAAGATCGACAAGCGCCATCTCAAGCGTTTCTGCGGAAAGGCTGATACCCAAACCCAAAGCACCTTCCGCCTGAAGCGCGAATTCTGCGGCATGGTAGCGTCCGGTGCCGGAGCGCTTGCGTTTCAGCACTAGTCCTTGGGCATCGAGCCGGCTCATGATGCCTGTCACCGCCGGCTCGGTCAGGCCGAGGCGATCCGAGAGTTCCTGCCGTGTCAACGGCCCGAATGTCCTGATGAGGCTGAGCGCCACGCGGGAATTATGGTCTGCAATGTCGCCCGGGCTCATGCCGGGACCGGACGCACCCGCCGATGAGGCCTTCGTCTCGCGCCGTGCAAGCCGCTGCCCCGGCCTCATGCCTGTCGCCTTTCGCTGTCATGGAAGAGCGCCGAGCGACAAAGGGATTTCGCCACTAGACCTCTGCCGATAACGTGTTCAGGCATCTCATCCATGTCTCTCTAAGCCGGACAGCGTCTGTTCCCGGGCTCATAGCGCAGAGTTTCCTCGAAACCGGATCGTTTCTTCCGTAACGAACCTGCAACGTTCCGAACCTTCCGGCAAGGGATGACGAGATTTTTCCCGGAGATGAGATGGAAACATGGTGGGACTCTGAGGACGGAAAGTACCAACTGTCTTGCTGTTTCCTGTCTGTCAGACCGGGCGTCGAGAGCCGACAGGTTTGGCTCGCATGGCGACCGGATGAAACCCTTGACTCGCTTGCTGCAGTGCAGCAATATTTCCTTTGCTGCTGTGTAGAGCACGATGGAGGATGGCCGTGGCTTTCTCGGAGGTTCACAAGCGGGAATTCATCGACGAGACATTCCGGCTGCTGTCGGGCACGATGCGTGCGAGCCGGCTGGTCTTCTATTCCGTCGATGAACAGAAGAACCTCCACAATTTCGTCTGCTCGCGCGTGCCGTCGGATTTCCTGAAGATCTATATTCGCGAGATGCACGCCCACGATCCGCTATCCCCGTCATCCTGCTGATCGTGGGACAGGAAAAGTCGATATCGGCGAAAAGCCTGCCGAAGAGCGGCGCCGTCAATGGCCTGATCATCGACGGAGACGCCACCGAGACGCTCGCTGCGCTCGGTTGACGAGAATAAGCGCAATTCCGGTGGCAGGGCTCTGACCCAGCGGATGTCGAAACCCAGGTATACCACCGGGGCCCTGAGCTGATGAGCGAACCGGTTACCCCGCTTCACGTCCGATGCGGTGGTATGCGCGTCTGTAGTAGATCAGCGGGATGTCGCCGTCCGTTTCGTGGATGCCGATGACCGTGCAGAACAGGACCTGATGGGTGCCGATATCGACGCTCTCGTTCACCGAGCAGTCGAAGGAGACGAGGGCGTCTGCGAGGATCGGCGCGCCCGTCTCGCCTTCCTGCCAAGTGGCTGCAGCGAAGCGCTCCTCCACGGGTGTCTTGCCGCCGAAGAGGGCGGACAGCTGTTCGTGATGGCCGGCCAGCGTGTTGACGCAGAGCGTGCGGTTGGCGGTGAAGGTTTCAAAGACCGAGCTTGAGCGCTTGAGGCAGACGAGAAGCGTTGGCGGCGTATCGGTGACGCTGCAGACGGCGGAAGCCGCGAAGCCCGCCTTGCCGGCCGGTCCATCCGTCGTAATGATGTTGACGGCGGCGCCGAGCCTCGACATGGCATTGCGAAAGGCATCGCGGTCGATAGGAGCGGGTTCGCTCAGGGCCTCATCGACGAAGGGCATTGCAGGCATGGTCTTTCCTCTCGCTGTTCTGGTTCGACCTTAGGCAGCCTCGTGGCGGGAGAACCCGGCCGAAAACGGGCCAAGGGCCAGCGCCTGCTCGATATGCAGGGCCAGCGATGCCGCACGCCGCTCCTGCCAGGGCGGCGCGACGATCTGCAGTCCGACGGGCAAACCCGCGCGGCTGCGGGCCACCGGCAGCGTCACGACGGGCAGGCCGAGAAACGAGAACGGGCGCGTGAAGGCCGTCATGGCGCTGATAATGCGGTTCATGGTGGCACCCGCGCCGACGTCCACTTCGCTTGCTAAGGGCGGGAGGAAGGGCATGGTCGGCACGATCAGAAGGTCGCACGCGGAAAAGACCGTGCGCAGCATCTCTTCCAGCATGATGACGCGGATCTGCAGCGCACGCAGATAGACCGGCGCCGGAATGGCAATCGCCTGGGCAAGCCGCATCCGCACCTGCGGACCGAAATCCTCCGGCCGGCGGCGCAAGGCGTCGAAGTGAACGGCGCCGGCCTCGCTCATCGCGACGACATTGGCAAGCTCCGCGACGTGCGAAAGGTCGGGCGGCAGAACCGGTTCGACCGAACGGCAGACGGGACGAAGAAGACGGGCCATGTCCTCCATCGCCGTTGCGACGTCTCCGGAAAGGGCGTCTGCAAAGACGCCGCCGCCGAGGCCGATGCGCATCGTGGCGATCTCGGTTGTCAGTGCTGCAGGCGTCGGAATGTTGCAACAGGTCGGGTCCCGGCCGTCGACACCGCTGATCAGCTGCAACAGGAGATAGGCATCCTCGACGGTGCGGGCGAGCGGGCCGATGCAATCCTGCGAAAAGGACAGCGGCATGGCGCCGTGGCGACTGACGCGACCCTGGGTCGGCTTGATGCCGACGACGCCGCAACAGGCGGCGGGCAGGCGAATGGAACCGCCCGTGTCGGAGCCGAGCGCTGCAAGAACGACACCGCCGCCGACCGCCGCGCCGGAGCCGCTGGACGAACCCGCCGTGATGCGGGCGGGATCGACCGGATTGATCGCGCGGCCATGATGCGCGTTGTGGCCGGTCGGTCCCATGGCGAATTCCGACATGTTGAGACGACCGATCTGCAGGGCGCCGGCGCTCTCCAGACGCTGAATGACCGTGGAGGTCTCCGCCGCCACATGATCCGCGCGGATTTTCGAGCCGCAACCGGTGATCTTCGCCGCGCGGTCAAACATGTCCTTGTGCGCCAGGGGGACGCCGTGCAGCACCCCGAGCGGCAGCCCGCGGGACCGCGCCTCGTCTGCGGCCTGTGCCGCGTCGAGAGCCGCATCGCGCTCGATCTCGATGAAGGCGTTCAGATGCGGCTGCGAACGGTCTGCCCGCTCCAAGGCGTCCGTGGTCATTTCAACGGACGAGATCCGGCCGGTCGCAATGGCGTCGGCCGCCTCCCGCAGGGTTTTGGGATCAGTGCGGCTCATGCTGTGCCTCCCGCAAGGCTTGTTCGAAATGGGCAGGCTCGACGGCAAAGAGCGCACCGGTGCGCCCGGCCGGATGTGCGGCGACATGCGTGGCGGCGCGTTCGGCCTGTCCCGTCATCGCCGTCAGTTCGGCCTCGTTCGCGTCGCGATCGAGGAACTGGCGGGAGAGGGCTGCGAAAAGACCACGATCCATGGAAGGCTCCTCAGCTGAAATCCTGCGGCTGGCGATTGCGCACCAGTTGCGAAAGGGCGACGGCGATGACGAGCGCGCCGCCGTAGAACAGGTTCTGCACGTAGGCGTCTGCGCCCAGCATGGTGAGCCCGGTGATCCCCGTGACGAGGAAGTAGACGGCGATGACGGCCCCGAAGGCGTTGAACCTGCCGGGCGAGATGGTGGTGGCGCCGAGAAAGGCGGCGGCAAAGGCCGGCAGCAACAGGCTGAGGCCGGAGAGCGGATCGGCCGAGCCGGTCATGCCGGCATAGAGCACGCCGGCAAAGGCGGAGATCAGGCCTGACACCATGAAGGAAACCGCCCGGACGCGGTCGACCGCGATACCATTCAATCGCGACACCTCGCGGCCGCGGCCGACGAACAGCAGCTTGCGGCCGGGAATGGTGAATTCCAGCACGTACCAGAGGATGCCGGCGAGGATGAGCGCGTAAAAGAAGGCGAGTGGGATGCCGAGAAAACGGTTGATGATCACCCAGCCGACGAGGTCCATCGAGACGCCGGAAATCGTCTGCGACTGGCTGATCCACAGGATCAGGCCGTTGACGAATGTGCCGATGCCGAGCGTGACGATGAGCGAATGGATGCGGAAATAGAGGACGAAGACGGCATTGACCGCGCCGATGACGGCGCCGCTGGCAAGGGCGACCAGTATGACCGGCGCGATCGGCCAGCCCTCCCGCACATTGAGGACGGCAATGAGCATCGAGCTCATGGTGAGGACCGAGGCGCCGGAGAGATCGAAATCGCCGGAGGTGAGCGGAACCAACAGGGCCAGCGTGAGGACGACGAGAACTGCCTGCGAGCCGAACATCGTGGAGAAATTGCGCCAGCTGAGAAAAGAGTCCGGCATCAGAATGCCGAAGATGACGATGAGCAGCATCCAGGCACCGAGCAGCGCGAAACGCTCGGTCTCAGCCTTCCAGTCGAGCGGGCGGCGCTTCGGCTTGGCGGGGCCGGCCTTAGTGGAGGTCTCGGGCGTGGAGAGGTCGATGGTCGTCATTGCGCGGCCTCCGCTGCGGTTGTCTCGCCATGGAAGCAGGCTTCGGCGATCGATTTCCGGGTGATGTCTGTGCCGATAAGCTCTGCGACCGGCCGCCCGCGGGCAAAGACGATGATGCGGTCGCAGATCTGTTCGAGCTGCTCGTTATCGGTTGAGGCGCAAAGAACCGCGGTGCCCTGTTCGCTCGCGCGGTGCAGCGCCTCGAAGATCTGCTGGCGCGCGCCGAAGTCCACGCCCTGCGTGGGTTCGTCCAGCATCAGCAGTGTCGGCTTCGTCTGCAGCCATTTGGCCAGCAGAACCTTCTGCTGGTTGCCACCGGAAAGCGCGCCGAGATTGAGATCGGGCCTCGCTGGGCGCACGTCGTAGTCCGTCGACAGTGCGGCCGCATGCTGGCGCATGCCGCGCCGATCGAGACCAAGGCCGAGCGCCGAGAGGTGATCGGCCAGCACCGGCAGGGTGATGTTGTCGGTGATGGGCAGCGATCCGATGCCGGCGGCTCCCAGCCTGTCGCCGGGCAGAAAGGCGATGCCGAGGGACTGGGCCCGTTGCGGTGTCATGCGCGCGAGATCGACCTCCTGGCCGCCGATCCGGATGCGGCCTGCGCCACGACGGGCGCCGTAGAGCATGTAGGGAACGGCGGCGAAGCCCGAGCCGATCAGACCGGTGATGCCCAAGGTCTCGCCCGGGCGGATGTCCACATCGAAGCCGGGGCGACGGCCGTCTGTCAGGTCGCGCACGATGACGGCGGGGGCACCGACGCTCGTCTTTCGGGTCTTCTCGAAGGCGTCGACCCGTAACCCGACGATCGTGTCGAGGATGGCTTGCCGGCCGGTCGTCTGCGTGTCGAGGATGGCGACCAGCTTGCCGTCGCGCAGGATGGCGACCCGGTCGGTGATATCCCGGACCTCATCAATATCATGGGTGACGATGACGACGGAGGCCCCGGTCCGCACGATCGAGCGGATGAGGGCGAAGAGCCGTTCGACATCCTGCGCCGGCAGGAAGGGCGTGGGTTCGTCGAGCACGAGGATGCCCTCGCCGCCATAGCCGGCATCGGAGGCACGAAGGTCGTCGAAGGCCCGCACGATCGCGACGAAGGCCCGCTCCACCGGTGGCAGGCTGGCGACAGTTGCGAACGGATCGATGGTAAGGCCGAACTCGGCAAAGAGCGCGCCGACGCGGGCGGCTTCCTTCTTCCAGGACACGCGCCACGGCGTCTTCTGGCCCAGCGCCGTCACCCGCATGTTCTCGACCACGGTCAGCGACGGCACGAGGCTGAGATGCTGGTGCACGAAGGCAACGCCACGCTTCTTGATGGCCATCGGATCGAGCGGCAGCGGCATCGTCTCGCCCCACAACACGATCTCGCTGCCGCCCTCCGGCTGGTGGAAACCGGCGAGCACCTTGATCAACGTCGACTTGCCGGAGCCGTTCTGTCCTAGCAGGCCGAACACCTCGCCGCGGCGGATCGACAGCGTCACGCCATCGAGCGCGTAGTGGCTGCCAAAGCGCATGCGGATGTCCGACATGCGAAGGACGTCTTTACCCGTCGTTGCGTCAGGTGCGGGCATGTCGGATGCGGGCATGGGCGACGTCCTGAGGTTTGCGGTCCGGGCGGGCTTTCTCAGTTCAGCTTCCACAGCTTGCGGAAACCGCCGAGATAGGCATCGCCATAGCCGTCGTTGAAATTGGCGGGGATGCCGGCGGTCTTCACGTTCTTCTCGTCGAACACGAGCAGGGGCACGTTGAGCTTGGCGACGGTGGGCAGTCCGCAGGTCATGCGCATGATGTTGTCGATGGCGGCGTAGCCGGCCCAGCCGAGGCTTTCGCCGATGTCCATGTCCACCTGGCCCTCGCGCAACATGTCGAGCACGAAGGGCGTGCCGTTGAAGCTCGCAATCTTGACCGCGCCTTCCGACCCGGTGATGCGCAGGGCAGGGAAGACGAACTGCGACATGGAGTCGTAGATCGGCAGGACGAAATTGATGCCGGGATCGGAGATCAGCGCCGATTGCACGCCGGGCTGGATCTTCGTCGCCCATTCGGACACAGGCACATCGAGATGCTTCTGCGTGCAGTCCGGGCAGAGTGCCGTGAGTTCGCTCTGGATCGCCTTGACGAAGGGAATGGAGGGCAGAACGTCGGACGAGCCGACGATCAGCACGTTCGGCTTGCCCTTGGTCTTCACATAGGCCCAGGCGGCCAGCAGCTTGCCGGCGCCGGAAAAATCGACCTTGGCGGAATAGTCCACGCCGGCGAACTGCTCCTGCGTGACGTCGTAGAGATGCGTCGTGCTGATCTTAAGGCCGGCCGCGTGTGCTTCGGAAAGTTGCGGGCCGAGCACTTCAGGATTGAGGCCGCCGGCAATGTCGAGCGCATCGTATTTTTGGCTGATAGCCTGCGAAACGCCCTGGATCCACTGATCGACCTTCAGCTGGTTGTCCCAGGTCGTGTAGGTGAAGCCGATCTCGGCAGCCGCCGAGGCCATCGCCTTCTGCAGTTCGACATTGAACGGAATGGTCATGGAAATCGGGATTGACAGGACCTTCTTGTCCTTCATGCAGGCCTTGGCATCGAAGGCTTCGCCCGGCGCTGCGAAAACAGGCATCTTCTCATGCTCGGCGATGATGGCCTTCGCATCCGCCATGGGGTCGGCCATGGCCGGCGCGGTCATTCCGTAGGTGCAAACGGCCAAAAAGGCGCCGGTGAGAAGCTTCTGCATGTATCCCCTTTTCCGGCTCTTCAGTGCGAGCCCCATGGTCTGCCTGAACGAAAGTCGTAGGGATAATGTACGTACTTATTCGGTCGGCCGTCAACCGTATTTGCCTAAAAAAGTTTCCTGCATATAAACTGTGCAATTCTGCTCCACGGACATGCAGGCCGCTCTTTCCTTGGTCAGGAGGGGTGTCGTGCGGCATAGACATGCAACGCCGGAAAATGACCTTCGCACCATAGCGAAGGTCGGTTTGTCCGTACATTTCATGTCTGTTATGTCAGTTGGTTGCGCGGTGGGCCTGCCAGGCGACCAGCATGCCGCCGAACCCGAACATCGAGAACGTAAGGAAGCTTGCGCCGTAGTGGCCGATGAGAGCGTAGAGCATGGCAAAGCTCGATGGACCCACGATGACTCCGATGAAGGTGTAGACGAGAACACCGCCGGTTATCGCGCCGACCCGGGCATCCGGCGCGTTGCGCGCGACTTCGGCCAGCAGCACGCCGTTCCACCCGATGGTCACGCCGCCCATGGCGACGAACAGCGCGATCTGGGCGATGGCCGGCATGTCTGGCAGCCAGAAGAGACCGGCATATCCAAGCCCGCCCAGAAGCCCGAGCAGCGCCAGGGTGAGAAAGCCGCCACCAATCCGATCTGCGACGACGCCCCAGAAGATGCGGCCGAACGCACCGGCAAACTGCATGGCGGCCGCCACCGAGCCGGCGGCGAGCACGGACCATCCGGCATCGTGGACGAGCGTGACCACGGCAAAGGCCGAGACCGACAGCTGCATGGCGGAGTAGGCAAAGCCAAGCGCGCTCAACGCGCGCAATTTCGGGTTTCTCCAGATGATCGTCTGCTCGTCCAGGAAACCGCGGCGAAACGAGGTGGGCGTGCGGGATGCGACAGGTTCCGCCGCATGCGTCGCCATCATCAGCAGCGAGACGAGAAATGGAAGTGCTGCGCCGACCAGGAGCGCCGCATGCCAGCCGAGCCTGGCGGACAGATAGGGGAAAAGGAAGCTGGCCAGGATGCCGCCGAGCGGGACGCCACTCTGCTTCAGCGAGAAGACGATGTTGCGGCGGGCTGCCGGGGTGACGCGGCTCAGCATTTCTGATGCTGCGGGATTGTTGAGCCCGTAGCCGATGCCGATCAACAGTGAGCCGATGACGATCAGGCTAATCATGGCGGTGGCGATGCCGATGCAGCCGAAGATGAAGCAGCCGAGCGCCGCCTGTTCGATCCGCACCGGCCCAAAGCGCTGGACCAGCGTGCCGGCGACCGCGGACGAAATCATGCCGGAGGCATAGATGAGGCTGATCTGGTAGCCGATCCAATGGGCTCCGATGCCGAGATCCAGAGCCACGAGCGGCGCGATTGCGGTCAGGGCAAGCACGCTGGCCGTTGCGACGATCTGCACGAGGGTGGCGACGGTCAGCGTTTGGAGGAGGGACGAGGCGCGCTGCGGCTCGGCCGCTTCTGCCAGCATGTCGGACATGGAAGGACTTTCAACAGGAATGGTAACGCATATGAATTGTATATGTCCGTACTAATTGATTTCCTCTTTCTCGGCAACGAGGAACGTTACCTTTTCGCTATGCTGGATTTCGTTTGCCTCCCGTGGTGAAAACGGGTGAAGAAGACGCTGAGCGGGAGGCGAGCGAGACGGATGGACAAAGCGCCAATGGCGACACGGGATGAGGGCGAACCGACGAAGGTTGCGATCGATGCCGCGGACTGGAGGCCCGAACTCGTCACAGCGCCGCTCTATATGCAGGTGGCTCACCATCTCGAAGCGCGCATTCGGCGGGGCGAATTTCCGGTCGGCTCGCTCCTGCCGACGGAAAACGAGCTGGCCGCCTCACTGGGTGTGAGCCGGCAGACCGTCCGCCAGGCCATCGGCACATTGCGCGCGAGCGGACAGCTTTCCGCCCGCAAGGGTGTCGGTACGCGCGTCGAGGCAGGGTCCAACTTCGACGGGAAGCGCTTCATCGCGCATTCGCGGTCCGAGCTGTTTGAGATTGCCAGCCAGACCGAATTCGTCATTACCCACAAAGAAGAGATATCGGCGCAGGGACGGCTGGCCGTGGAGCTCGGCTGCCGGCCCGGCCGCAAGTTCCTGCATATGAGCGGGGTGCGCTACCCGGCGACCCGGCAGAAGCCGTATTCGTGGAACGAGGTCTATATAGATGCGCGTCTGGCGCCTGCCGTGCGCGATCTCGAGGTCGCAAAATCCGCGATCTTCCATCTGATCGAGGATTATACCGGCGAGAAGATCCAGGAAATTCAGCAGGACATCAAGCCGCTCATCCTCACGGCCGAGATCGCGGCGCAGATCGACAGCAAGGCCGGCGATCTCGCCCTTCAGGTGACGCGCCGCTATTTCAGCGCCGGCCGCCGCCTGATCGAGTACGCATTCCAGATTCTGCCCGCCGACCGATTCACCTATTCGACGACGCTGCGCGCCGGAAGCTGATCGGCTACAGCGAACGCCCGGCGCCGCCGCCTAGGCGCGTCCGGTAGCCTCCATTCCATGAGCAAATTTTCGCCATTCTCTCCAGTGGCCGCATCTCCTCGCGCGAAAGCGACGGCGATGACCAGCGTCGCGGCAATGCGAAAATGCATTTGCCCAAATAATACTCACGCATAAATATACAGCAATTTTGCGCTGGACAGGTCTCACGAATTTTGCATTAGTTCGTACATACTGCACGTCTCCTGCTTCTCTCGATCCTGCAAAGGAGTATCTCCATGGACATTGGCGTCTTCATTCCGATTGGAAACAATGGCTGGCTGATTTCGACGGAATCGCCGCAATACATGCCGAGCTTCGAGCTCAACAAGCAGGTGGTACAGAAGGCGGAGGCCTACGGGCTGGATTTCGCCCTGTCGATGATCAAGCTGCGCGGCTTCGGCGGCAAGGCCGAGTTCTGGGACTACAATCTCGAATCCTTCACGCTCATGGCAAGCCTTGCCGCGGTCACCAGCAAGATCAAGCTCTTTGCCTCGACGGCCGTTCTCACCTTGCCGCCGGCTCTCGTCGCCCGTATGGCGAGCACGATCGACAGCGTCGCGCCGGGCCGCTTCGGCATCAACATCGTCTCCGGCTGGCAGATGGCCGAATACGACCAGATGGGCATGTGGCCGGGGGATGCCTATTTCGGCTATCGCTACGACTACGCCAGCGAATACGTCCACATCATGAAGGAGCTGTGGGAAACGGGCGAATGCACCTTCTCCGGCAAGCATTTCACCATGAACGACTGCCGGATGAAGCCGTCGCCACAGGGGAAGATCGAGATCGTCGCGGCCGGCCAGAGCCCGCGCGGCATGGCGTTCGCGGCTGAATATGCCGATTACAACTTCGTCATGGGTGCCGGGATCAATACGCCGAAAGCCTATGCGCCGAACAACACGACATTGGTCGAGGCGGCGGCAAAGACCGGCCGCGACGTGGGCGCCTACGTGCTCTTCATGGTGATCGCCGATGAAACGGACGAGCTTGCCAAGGCGAAGTGGGAGAAATATCGCGCCGGTGCCGACGTGGACGCCCTTGCCTGGATGGCGGATCAGGGCGGACGGGACCAGACGGCGGACCCGAACTCGACGGCCAAGCACATCAATCTCCCCGAAGGCGCCGTCAACTTCAACATGGGCACCCTCGTCGGCTCCTATGCCAGCGTGGCGCGAATGCTGGACGAAGCTGGCGACGTGCCCGGCACCAAAGGCATCATGCTGACCTTCGACGATTTCCTCGTCGGTCTCGACCAGTTCGGCGAGCGTATCCAGCCCTTGATGCAGACCCGCGCGACTGCAACGGCTATCGCCGCGGAATGAGCGGCATGGCCGTGCTTCAGCAGATACCGGCGCCGGAGACGCTCGATCCCGCAGGCATGCGGGATCCGACGCGCGCCGACGCGCCCTTTCGGACAGTGCCCGCTGCCGCGCCGCTGGCGGGACAGGATCTGTTCGTCCTGGTGAACGAACCCCAGCGGTCTCGCGAAGGCCGTCCGGTGCGAGCTTCGGTTTCCGTCCGTCATGCCGGCGTCGGGGATCTCCTGCACGCCTATGCCGCGGGCACGACAACCCCGTCCGATGTCTTGTCCGCCCTCCGGATCGCGATCGACGAGGATGCATCCGGGCGCGATGCGATCCTCGCCCGCGTGCCGGGAGCGGACGAGGCCGCAGCGGAGAGCACCCGGCGATGGCAGGCGGGAACCGCGCGACCGCTCGAAGGCATCCCGTTCGGCATCAAGGATATCATCGACGTCGCGGAGACCCGGGTCACGTCCGGCTCGATGTTCACCGGCGACAGGATCGCCTTGGACGACGCTCCGGTGGTCGCAGCACTTCGTGCAGCCGGCGCCATCCCCTTCGTCATGACGGCAACGACCGAATTTGCCACCGGATCCCCTTTCAATCCGCGCTATGGCGCGGTCGCCAATCCCTGGGACGCGACCCGCTGGACAGGTGGCTCCTCGACCGGCTCCGGTGCCGCCCTTGCCGCGCGGCTCCTGCCGCTGGCGCTTGGCACCGATACGGGTGGCTCGATCCGCGTTCCCTCCTGCTGGTGCGGCACGACGGGCCTGAAACCGAGCCGCGAGCGCGTGTCGCGCGCGGGCGTCGCACCACTCTCCTGGACGCTCGATCATGTCGGCCCCATGGCGAGAAGCGCTGCGGACATCGCCGCGAGCTTTCCCGTCATGACCGCACTGTTCGACGCCGGTCTGAGCGCAGAGTGCGAAGGCCTCCGTCATGGCCCAGCCGATGTCGCCGGCCTGCGGATCGGCGTTCCCTGTGGCTGGTTCACGGACCAGGTGTCGTCCGATGTTCTTTCCAACTGGCGGTCGGCGCTGACCGTCTTCGAGACGCTCGGCTGCCAACTGGTGCCGATGCCGCAGATCGACGTCGAGCCTTTGCACAAAGCGGGGTGGACGATCCTGCTGTCGGAGCTTGCGACCTACCACGAGGAGCGGATCGACCGGGCCGCGCTGTTCGATGTGGGCCTCGTGCATCGGCTGCGGCAGGGCATGGAGATCCGCGCTTCGGACTACGGACGCGCGCTGCAGATGAGGCTTCAGGCGCAGGAGACGGTTATGGCGGCGATGGCCGGCATGGACCTCATGATCACGCCGGGTCTGGGCGGCGAGGCCGGACGGCTCGACACGCTGACGGTGGATGTCGATGGCCGGAACGTGCCCTTCCAGGACATCATCTCCCGGAACACCATGCTTTTCGATCTCACCGGCTTTCCGGCGCTGATGCTCCCCTCCGGTCTCGGACAACACGGCCTTCCCACGGGTATCCAGATTGTCGGGCGGCCGATGGATGACGGCCTCTGCCTGCGCGCCGGTGTCGCCTTTCAGGCGACGACCAGCCATCACAGGGCGTTGCCTCCTCGACTGGAAGTGCCCGCATGATGCCCTTTGACGAAGGGATGGCAACGCACGGAGCAACCACGATGTCCGCCGACGATCTGCTCGATAACTACCGGAATGCCTATGACAACAGGATCGGCTTCGGACGGAAGCCGGCCTTGGTCTTGGTCGATTTCGTCCAAGCCTATTTCGAACCGGAAAGCCCGCTTTATGCCGGGGTCGATGCTGCACTGGCAAGCGCGCTACGCATTCGCGAACGCGCCCGGTCGAAAGGCATTCCCGTCATTCTGACCGGTGTCGTTCTTCACCCGAGCGGCGCCGATGGCGGCCGGTTCTTCCAGAAAGCCAAGCCGCTGGCCTGCTTCACCGCCGGAAACCCGCTCGGCCGCTGGCCGAACGGGCTCGTGCCCGAAAGCGACGAATTCATCGTCACCAAGCAGTATCCAAGCGCCTTCTTCGGCACCTCACTGGCACCACTTCTGACGTCTATGGGCGTCGATAACGTTGTGCTCACGGGATTGACAACCAGCGGCTGCGTCCGCGCATCCTGCGTCGATGCCATGTCGCACGGGTTCATCACGACCGTGGTCCGCGACGCCTGCGGCGACCGCCACCCCGCACCCCACGAGGCCAACCTTTTCGACATGAACGCAAAATACGCCGATGTCGTCTCCGAAGCGGACATTCTTGCGCATTTCGACGGTCTTTCGTGAGAAGGGCTTCTACTGGGGGAAACCACCGGTCCTCCGCCAAGCTGACATCGTGATCGCGGTGGGGAAAGTGCGGATTCGAACTTCTGCAGCCGCGACAGAGCGAGGAAAACGCGAACCAGATCCCACGACACTATCTCCGGCACGGCGTACCCCTTTCGAGCAGGGCGATCTTGGAACCGAAGTCATCGGCGGCGACGCCGTATAGCGGTGGCTGTCCGTGATGTCTGATGGTCGCGGTGTCCGGAGGCAAGCAGCGTGACTGGGCGCAGATGCTCCGGTCTTCGGCCCGGTTACGCCGCCATCGTCGTTGTACCGTAGGTGATGCCCTTCTCCTTCAGCCAGCGGCGATAGGCAATGGACGAGGCGTCGGCGCGCGTCGGGATCTCCGCGCGGGGCTCCATCGGCAAAAGGAGAGGACGCTGGTTCTCGAGGATGATCCGGTCCTGCAGGAAGATCAGTTGCTGGAACTGCACAAGCTCGGTGGTGGTCGAGACGTCGTCGATCAGGAACATCACCGGATGGGCGATGCAGCGGTCGGGATCGAGCGGCTGAACGAACAGGCAGATCACGTCCCAGCGGTTGGCGGCATTCGGGCAGGTCTTGTAAAGCAGCGTCGCAAACGGGGTCATGACCCGGTAGATATAGTCGGTCATGATGCCGGATGTCGCAGACAGCGCTGCCTGCGGCTGGAAGAACTGGCAGTTGGTCGCCCAGACCTCGTCCACGTCGCGGCGGATTTCGGCATTGTAATGCAGCACCTCCGTGTGCGGTTCGGCGCCGAGAATATCGGTGTGGACGAAGGGAAAATGCGCCATGTCGAGGAAGTTTTCCACGATGCGCAAGCCGGAGGCGTGCACCGCCACGGTGCCGCAATTGACCACGCGCCGGTCGGCCTCGTCGGCCTCGGGCAGCGAGAACAGCCCGCCGGCCGGGGTGCCGGGCGTCGCCCAGAGCAGGCCGAAGCGGCGGATCGTCGGCAGTGGATCGTTGCGCCCCTCCGCCATGACGGTGATGGTGCCATCGCCTGTGCGCCTGACCGAGAGCTCCGTGCCGAGAAGCCGGGTCGTGGTCGTGCCGCAGGGCAGGTCCGCCTCGGTCGCCAGCGGATACCATTGATCGAGCGCGGCCTTGTCCGAACAGGTGTTCATGCGACGCCTCCTATTGGTCGTGGATCCGGTTCATCACGGTCTGATGCCCGGCCGTCCGTCTGTTTGCAGGCACTATAGCCTGAACCGCCTGCGCGCGAACAGCGCCGCTGACGGTCGCGAGAGGGGCGATGTGTTTCACGCGCGGCATGGACATGAGCGGTCTCCGGTCAGCGAACGTCGCGATAATAGGGCAGGCCGAGGGCGGCGGGGGCGGCCATGATGCGGCGCATGCGCTGGAAGGCGAGCACCGGCACGATGATGAAGGCCACGGTGCCGAGATAGGGCAGCATGGAGAGAAAGGCGGGCGCGACCGGCCAGCCGCGCGCCTGCCCGACGAAGCCGAGCGCGGTGATGAAGCCGAACAGGAGGCCCGACAGCACGGCCGGGATCGGCCGGTAGCCCGCAAAGATCACCAGCGCCACGGCGATCCAGCCGCGACCGGCTACCACGCCGTCCGACCAGGAGGGCACGAAGGTCAGGGTCAGATAAGCTCCGGCGCCCGCCGCGAGCGCCGAGCCGGCGGTGACATAGGCAAAGCGGATCAGCGTTACGGGAATGCCTGCCGCATCGGCCGCCGCCGGGTTCTCGCCGACGGCGCGCAGGTTCAGCCCGTGGCGAGTCCGGAACATCAGGATCGACAGCCCGACCGGCAGGATGATGTAGATCAGGTAGACGAGGATGTTTTGCGAGAAGAACGCCTTGCCGAGAACGGGGAGGGTGCTGAGGATCGGCACCTCGACGCCCGGGAAGACGGCGCGGGCCGGCATGCCGGAATAGGCACGGCCGATGGTGGAGGCAAGACCGCTGCCCATCAGCGTCAGCGCCAGCCCGCACAGCACCTGGTTGGCGCGCAGGATCACGGTCGCAAAAGCAAACACCATGCCGAACAGCGCGCCGACGGCCAGCGCCGCCAGAAAGCCGATGCTGGGCGAGGGCACGGCGGCGACGGTGGCAATCGCGGTCAGCGCGCCCATCGCCATCAGACCCTCGACGCCCAGGTTGACGACGCCGACCCGCTCGGCCAGCACTTCGCCGAGGGCAGCTAGGGCCAGCACGCCGCCTGCAAGGAAGGCTGTGGTAAAGAGGCCGGTGAGAAGATCCATCGTCTGCTCCTTCACGCCTTGTCGCGCGTGATGCGATAATGGGCGAGTTCGTCGCCGATGGCGGTGAGAAACAGAATGAGCCCGGTAATGGCCAGCACCGCCGAGGTCGTCAGCCCCTGCGTCTGCAGGATGATGCCGGAGTTGAGGATGAAGGCCATCAGCGCGGCCGAAAAGATGACACCGATGGCCGAGGAGCGTGCGAGCACCGCGACCATGATGCCGAGATAGCCGTAATTGTTGGAAATGCCGCCCTGCAGCCGGTGAACGGTGCCTGCCACCTCCAGCATGCCGGCCAGGCCGGCGATCGCGCCCGACAGCAGCATGACCGCGATCAGGTGCCGGCGCACCGGGATCCCCGCATATTTTGCCGCCGACGGATTGGAGCCGACGAGGCGCACCTCATAGCCCCAGCGCGAAAAGGCGAGACACAGGCCGACCGCGACGGCGACCAGAACCGCGATCGGCAGGCCCCAGTGAACCGAGCCCCAGAATTCGGGGATTTCAGCGGACATGCGCGGCGTTGCGGAATTGGCGGTGCGGTCGCGCCAGACGCTGGTGGAGACGTAGAAGACGAGGAGGATGGCGACGAAGTTGAGGAGCAGCGTGGTGATCAGCTCGTTGACATTGGCATAGGCGCGGGCAAGCGTCGGGATCAGGATCCACAGCGCGCCGCCCAGCAACCCCGCCGCGAACATGGCGGGAAGGATGAAGGCCGGCGGGCCGGGCACGAACAGGCCGACCACCGCCGCCCCGAAGGCGCCGGCATAGAACTGGCCCTCGGCGCCGATATTCCAGGCGCCGATCTGTTGAGCGACGGCGACCGACAGGCCGGTCAGGATCAGCGGCGTGACCAGCAGCGCCAGATCCTCCAGGCCGAAGCTGGAGCTGAAGCTCGCAGAGATCACCTGCCAGCCGAGGTCGAGCGGATCGGCCCCGGTCGCTGCCAGAATGAGACCGGCGACGGCGAGGGCCAGCAGGATGGCGGCAGCACGCGCCGCAAAGGCGACGCCGGACGAGGCGGAGGGGATGCGCTGGAAGCGGAAGGTGGCCATGTCAGGCGGCTCCGGAGATGCGCATTCGGCCGCCCATCATCAGGCCGATCTCGTCGATATCGGTCCTGTCGTTGTCGAGGATGCCCATGATCTTTCCCTCGTAGAGAACGGCGATGCGGTCCGACAGGTTGAGCAGCTCTTCCAGCTCTTCGGAGATGAGGACGATGCCGGCGCCGGCATCGCGCAGCTCGACGATGTAGCGCAGCATCGTGTTGATCGCGCCGACGTCGAGGCCGCGGCTCGGATAGGCGGCAACGAGCACCTTGCTGGCGATGCGGATCTCGCGTCGCGCCACCAGCCGCTGCTGGTTGCCGCCGGAAAGATTTCGCACCGGCATGCCGAAATCCGGAATGGTGACCTCGGCGGCGGCCGCGATCTCGCGGGCGAGCGCCGTGGCCGCGGTGGGCCGGTAGATGCCGCCCTGCGAGACCGGCGGTCGCCTGTATTCCCGCATCACGGCGTTGACGGTGATGCTAAGCGCGGGCGCAAGGCCGCTGTGCAGCCGGTCTTCGGGAATGTGGCCGATCCCGCTTTCGGCAAAGGCGGCGGGATCGCTCGCGGCAACCTCTCGGCCCTCGATCAGGATGCGCCCGGCGCTGGCAGGACGGATCCCGGTCAGCACCTGGCTCAGCTCGCGCTGCCCGTTGCCCGCGACACCCGCGATGCCGACGATCTCGCCGGCGCGGATGTCGAGCGAAATGCCGCTCAGCGCCAGATGGCCGCCATCGCCGAGGGCCGACACGTTTTCGAGGCTCACCACCGGAGTTGCCGACACCGGGCGGGCGCCCGGCGCCCGCTGGCGCATGTCGGCGAGCACGATATCGCGCCCGACCATGCGCCGCGCCAGCAGGCGGGGCGTGCAGTCGGCTGTGTTTTCGGTGGCGATCTTGCGGCCGCCGCGCAGGATCGAGACGCGGTCGGAGATCTCCAGCACCTCGTCCAGCTTGTGGCTGATGAAGATCACGGCATTGCCGGCGGCGGCGAACACCCGCAGCGCCTTGAACAGTTCGCGCGCTTCGGCCGGCGTCAGCACCGCCGTGGGTTCGTCGAGGATCAGCACGCGGGCATCGCGGGCGAGCACCCGCAGGATTTCCACGCGTTGCTGCTCGCCGGTCGAAAGGTCGCTGACCCGTGCGCCGGGGCGGGTCGCCAGGTTGAACCGGGCGGCGAGCGCCTGCGTGCGCGCTTCCAGAACATGGGTGGAGGCGCGGCGCGGCGTGTCCGACCAGCCGAGATGGATGTTTTCGGCCACCGTGAAGGCCTGAACCAGTTTGAAATGCTGGTGAACCATGCCGATGCCGGCCGCGATCGCCTGTACCGGCGTCGAGAACTGCTTCGCATAGCCGTCGATGATGATCTCGCCGGCATCCGGCTGGTAGATGCCGGTGAGGATGTTCATCAGTGTCGACTTGCCGGCGCCGTTCTCCCCGAGCAGCGCATGGATCTCGCCCGGCATGACCTCCAGATGGACATTCTCGTTGGCGACGACGCCCGGAAAATACTTGGCGATCCCCCTCAACTGCACGAGAGGCGGCGTGCCGGGAGCGGGTTGGAAACGGGGTGCGTGAGGGGATGTCGACAGGGCCAGGGACCTTGTGGGCTGTGATGGTGGACGCGGGAACGCTTCGGCTCAGGCAAGGCGGGCGGGGCCGGGTTTCGACCCGCCCCTTCCGAACCGCCTGTCGAGAAGCATTGGGGCGGGGTCTTCACATGATGCGGATCTTAAGAGGTCAGCCCCGAAACGCCCTCGACGGACCAGTCCCAATTGTACAGTTCCAGTTCGGTCATCTTCTGCCCGGCGGCGACGCGGACCGTGCCGGTGGCATCCTTGATCTCGCCCTCGAACGGCGACCAGCCCGAAAGGATCTTGTCGCGCACGGCGTCGGCGGCCTTGCCGACATCGGTCGGCACTTTCTCGCCCCATGCGTCGCGATCGACGCCGGCACCCATGGCCAGCAGCGTCTCGCTCGGCGTCCAAGTGCCTGCCAATCGCTTGCCGACCTGATCGACATAGAATTTCTTGAAGTCGATGATGACAGAGGAGACGTATGAATTGGGGCCGTAGCGGCGGATGTCGGTGTTCCACATCGCGGCCCAGACGCCGCGCTTTTCGGCGACCTGCAGGTAGCCGGCCTCGTCCATGATGCCGAACAGGAAGTCGCAGCCATTGTCGATCAGCGCCGTGCCGGCCTGGGTCGCGGCCTGCGGATCGAACCAGGAATTGATGACGATGGTCTGCAGCGTCGCCTGGGGATTGACGGTGCGCGCACCCATCAGGAAGGCGTTGGTGGAGGCGTAGACGGAGGCCACGGGGAAGGACGCGACATAGCCGAGCTTGCCGGTCTTCGACAGGTGGCCTGCCGCCACGCCCAGCACATAGGTCGGATACCAGTGGGCAAGGTAGTACCAGCCCAGATTGTCCATGGTGATATGGCCGTTGCATTCCAGGAAGGCGACGTCCGTGGCGCGTTTGACCACCTCGTGCAGGAAGTCGCCGTTCGACGAGGTGTCGAAGATCAGGTTGGCGCCTTCCGAAACGAACTGCCGATAGGTGCGCGTCGCATCGGCGGAATAGGGAATGTTCTCGACTTCGAGTATCTTCTTGAGCTTCGGATAGGCTTCCTTGACGGCCAGCAGGCCCTGATGGTGCGACCAGGTCCAGCCCTCGTCGGAAATGGGGCCGACATGGCCGAAGCCGATCACAGCGTCTTCTTCGGCAATGGCCGGAAGCGCGGTCGCCGCCAGCGCCTGGCGGGCAAGGCCGGCCGGTAGCATCAGCGAGGCCGCTCCGACCGCGCTCATATTCAAGAAGCCGCGGCGGGAAAGTGTACGCAGGTCGATCATGGCATCCCCTTCAGGTCGTTCTCCCGAGCGACGTCGCGCCCTAGCCTTGTTTTCAAGCAACTTGCGTGCCAGTTGGCGACTGCTCGCGGATCCCGCACTCGCAATGCGCCGGCCGACACGGGAAATCCGGGGGAACGGCAGGGACCTGACGCAGGTTTTCGCAGCCCCGTCGTGCCGCAAAGCCTTTTGGCGGCTGAAATCGGTCCTCGGGTGGCAGGGGTTGTTCGGTATTTCCGAAATTTTCCCGCAACGGCGATGTGCAAAAGGCAACACAGGATCAAAGTGTGTGGCTTGAATACCGTGACAAAAAATGCCTAGAATGCCCAAAAGAAAGACGTGCAAGTTTTTTATGCAGTCTGGCGAATTTGAGGGCTCCGGGGATTGGTTTTGCAAGGGATGGGCCGCCGATGTCGGAGATGAGCACTGCGGCGCGGTTCACGTTTCGCGGGCGGATGGTGTGCGGAAGTTTCACCGAATTCGCGCTGCACCGCGCCCGGCGGCTGGATATCGAGATCGATGTCGGCGCCTGCGATGCGGATGCGGCCACCTTCCGCGTCCGGGGTCAGGACGACCTTGTCGATGCCTTCGAAATGGCCTGCAGCCTCGGGCCCGAGGATTGCATCGTCCTCGATGTCGAACGGAGTTGAGCGCATGAACGGGAGCGGGACATGAGACTGGAAGAGGGGTGGGTGCCGGTCGCCCTGTCGTCGTCGATCGAGGCGGGAACCTCGGCAGGCGCCGTCGTCTCGGGCAGCGAGATCGTCGTGTGGCGCGACACCGGCGGCACGGCGCATGTCTGGGAGGATCGCTGCCCGCATCGCGGCATGCGTCTGTCGTTCGGCTTCGTGCGCGGCGACCACATCGCCTGTCTTTATCACGGCTGGCAGTACGACGCGGCCGGCCAGTGTCGCTACATCCCGGCGCATCCGAAGCTTGATGTGCCGCAGACCATCAAGGTGCCGCTCTACCGGGTCGCGGAAAAATACGGCATCGTCTGGGCGACCGCCTCTGCGGATGCGCTTCTGCCGGATTTCGGGGCGGATACCGGCTTTACCCCGGTGCGTAGCGTCTCGATCGACTGTGCGGCGTTCGCTGTCCAGACAGAGCTGGGGCTCGAAGGTCCGGCGGCGGTGATCACAGTGGATGGAGACACGCTGCTGGTGGCTGTGCAGGCGGTCACTTCTGACCGCACGTGCGCGCATCTCGTCCTCCTCGGCGCGGAGCCCCACCCGGTCGCGCGGCAGAAGCATCATGCGCGCTGGGCGGAGGCGTTGCGCTTCCGGCTGGAAACCACGAGCGAGGTGGCCTGATGGCGCAGCCGACACTCTACCATTACGAACTGGACGAGGCGAGCTATCGCGTCCGCCTGCTGCTGTCGCTGCTCCGGTGCAACGTCGATCCGGTCGCAGTCGATATGTTTCCGGGGCAGGAGCAGTTGAAGCCGGCCATGCTGGCGCTCAATCCGCAGGGCACGCTCCCGGTTCTCAAACACGACGGCCTCGTTCTGCACGGTACGGCGGCGATCCTGATGTATCTGGCCAAGGCCTACGACCCGGCGGGCCGTTTTCTGCCGGAGGCGCCGGCCGAATTCGGCGCCGTCGTCACGTGGCTCGGCTTTTCCGAAATCGCACTCGCACCGGCGTTCCAGGCGCGACTGAACGCGATGTTCGCCGCCCCCGGCGATGCGGACGCCTTGCGTAGACGGGCACGCGCGGCGTTCCGCACCATGGACGACCACATGACGCTGCGGCATTTCGACGGGCAGGACTGGTTCTGCGGCGACGGGGCGACCCTCGCCGACCTTGCCCTTTTTCCCTCTTTCGCACTCAGTCGCGATTACGGCGTCGATCACGACGCGTTCCCCGCCTTGCGCCGCTGGATCCGCCGCGTCCGCGCGCTCGACGGCTTCATCACGATGCCGGGCATCCCGGATTATCATTAGGGCTGGACGATCGGGAGGATCGGCCGGTTCTGCGGGAGAAAAGACAGACAGACCAACCCGTCACGCTCATCTCAACCCATCCCCGGAGATCGCCATGCAGCCTCTCACCCGCTTTTCCGTCCAGCCGCTCTCCACAATGACGCGCAGGCTTGCCGATGTCGCGTCCGGGCGCCGCGATCCCGACCTCGTCATCGGGGACGCGCGGGTACTCTCCACCTATTCCGAGCGGATCCTGCCCGAGCGGGAGATCTGGATTTCGGGCGGACGCATCGCCGCCGTCAAACCCGCGGGAAGCCACAAGGGCGGGGCGAAGCGTTACGATGCGCGGGGCGGGATTCTCGCGCCGGGGCTGGTCGATCCGCATATCCATATCGAATCCAGCATGGTGACGGCCTGCGCCTATGCCGAGGCCGCCCTTCTCAACGGCACGACGACGATCTTCTGCGACAGCCACGAGATCGGTAATGTAATGGACGTGGCGGGTGTGGAGGCGATGCTGGAGGATGCGCGCCATGCGCCATTGTCGATCTTCCTTACCGTTCCGAGCACGGTTCCCGCCACCTCGCCCGAACTTGAAACCGCCGGCGGCGATCTGACGCCAGGCAAGATCGCCGCGCTGTTCGATGCGTGGCCGGAAGCCGTGGCTCTCGGCGAGAAGATGGATTTCGTTCCCGTCGCCATGGGCGACGAGCGCGCCCATGCCATCCTGGCGGCGGCGCTCTCGCGCGGCCGGCCGGTCTCCGGCCATGTCTATGGCCGCGAATTCGTCGCCGCCTATGCCGCCTCCGGCGTCACCGACACCCACGAAGCCATCGACCGGGAGATCGCCGACGACCTGCTGGAGGCCGGTATCTGGCTGTTCCTGCGTGGCGGCCCGCCGACGACCGCCTGGCATTCCCTGCCGCATGCGATCCGGACGATCACTGAGCTTGGCGCGTCCCACAAACGTGTTGCTGTCTGCACCGACGACCGCGATGCGGACGACCTCCTGTTCTTCGGGCTCGACTGGGTGGTGCGCGAGGCGGTGAAGGCCGGCATGACGCCCGAACAGGCCTGGTCGATGGGCTCGCTGCATGGCGCCACCCGCTTCGGCATGGATGGCGAGATCGGCGGCATGGGCGGCGGGCGCCGCGCCGATCTCGTGCTTCTGAGCGACGATCTCTCCCCGGTCAGCACCTGGTATGGCGGCGAACTGGTGGTCGATCAGCGGAAGATCACCCCCGTGCTGGAGGAGACCCTGTCCCGTCCCTACCGCTATCCGGACGCCGCCTATAGCACCGTGAAACTGCCCAAGGGCCTGAAGCTCACGCCCGATCTGCCGACCGAGACGGTGATCGCCCACACGATCCGCACAGAGCTGCCCGGCATCATGCTCGGCCATGTGCCCGTCGTGCTCGAACCCGCCAACGACTGGCAGACCCACTTCGACCGCCATGGCCTCTGCTTCGTGACCGTGGTGGAGCGGCACGGCAAATCGGACGGCAATGTCGGCCATGGCCTGCTCAGCAATTTCAGCCTCAAGCGTGGCGCGGTCGCCTCCTCGGTCGGCCATGACAGCCACAACATCATCGTTGCCGGTGCCAGCGAGGCCGACATGCAGGTGGCGCTGGACGCGATCGAGGCGGTGCAGGGCGGCGTCTGCGTCGTCATGGACGGGGTGGTGACCGCGATGGTGGAACTGCCGATCGCGGGGCTTCTCTCCGACAAGCGCGTCCATGCGGTGGCGGAAGAGGTGAAACGTCTGAAAATCGAATGGGAGAAGGCCGGCTGCACCATTCCTTATATGGGTTTCAACCTCATCCCCCTGTCGGTCATTCCGGAAATCCGCATCACCGATAAGGGCAATGTGCTGGTGCCGCAGATGGCGCTGCAGCCTCTGTTCGAGCCGGTCTGATGGACCCCTACCGGCTGGGCCTCGTCGCCATCCGCATCCATTATTTCCAGCTGGTGGCACGGCTGGGCTCGATGCGGCAGGCCGCCCAGATGCTCAATGTCGCGCCCTCCTCGGTCAGCCGCATCATCAAGCAGCTGGAAGAGGAACTCGGCCTGCCGCTGTTCGAGCGGGTGCGCCAGCGGCTGAAGCTGACGAGCGCCGGCGAGCTGATGCTCTACCATGCCCGCCAGAGCTTTTCCGAGCTCGACCGCGCCTGCAACGAGATCAACGAGCTGCATGGCCTGCACCGCGGCACGGTGTCGGTGGCGATTATCGAAAGCGTGTCGCGCGGGCTGATGCCGGAGGCGCTCGAGGCCTTCTGGCGATCGCATCCCGGCATCGCCGTCGATGTGCGGGTGATGAGTTCCCAGCAGGTGGCCAATGCCGTAGCCGAAGGCGAATGCGATCTCGGCCTCGTCTTCGACATCCGGGTGCCGCGCAATGTGCGACGCATCGGCATGGTGTCGCTGCCGCTCGGCGTGGTCACCCGGCCCAACCACCGGCTGGCCGGGAAGGCCGACCTGCGCATGTCGGACCTCGCCGGCGAGCGCGTCATCCTGTCGGATGCGAGCCTGACGCTCGGCGCCTGGGTGGAGGAGGCCTTCGGGCGCACCTTTGCCGAGTTGAACCAGCGCGCCCGCACCAATTCCATCGCGCTGATGACGGACCTTGCCAAGCGCGATCTCGGGCTCGTGCTCCAGACCCGCGTCGGCATCGAGCAGGATATCGCCGAGGGCACCTTGGGCTTCGTGCCTCTGCGCGATCCGAAGCTCTCGCTGCGCAAGCTCATGCTGCTCTCGCGCACCGAAAAGGAAATGTCGCCGGCCTCCTCTGCGCTCGGCCGCGTGCTCGGAGGACATCTCGACCGCCTGCGCGACGCCACCGGGGAAGCGGGCTGAGGTGTTGCGCTGAGCGCACCGCTTCGTAACGAAATCATGGACTATTCGGAACACTGCGTTCTTGCCACCCTGTTCGCCTCGAAAGGATGCATCATGAAGCAATCGGCCGTCGATGCGGTGATCCGGGGGTTGAAGAAGGCGGGCGTCAGCATCGTCTGCTACCTGCCGGACTCGCTGTTCAAGGAACTCTATCCGGCGCTCGACGCCGACCCCGACATCCGCACCATCCGCGTCACCAACGAGGGCGAGGGCGCGGCCATCTGCGGCGGCGTGTTCCTTTCGGGCAAGCGCGCCGCGCTGGTGATGGAGAATTCCGGCCTGCGCGCCGCCGTCGAGCCGCTCGCCCGCATGGGTCTCGGTGCCGGCATTCCGGTGGTGATGCTCATGAGTTATCGCGGCGAGCTTGGCGAGAACAACTGGTGGGCGATCCCCCACGGCATCACCATGGAGCCGGTGCTCGACGCGCTGCGCATTCCCTACCGCGTGGTGCGCGAGGAAGACGCCATCGAGCGGGCGATCGTCGATGCCTACAATTGGTCCTATGCCGGTTACTACCATTCGGCGATCGCGCTTGGCGGGGAGATCGTGCGATGAAGCGTTTCGACTGCATGACGGCGCTCGCCGCCCGACTGAAGGACGAGCTGGTGATCCTGTCGCTCGGCGGCAGCGTCGACGAGTGGTACAATGCCGCCCCGCACATGCGCACGGCGAGCCTCTTCCAGCAGCAGCTCGGCTGCGTCACGCCGCAGGCCTTCGGGCTTGCGGCCGGTCTGCCGCACCGGCGCGTGGTCTCGCTCGATACCGATGGCGGCATGATGTTCAATCTCGGCATTCTGGCGACCCTCGGCAACGAGCAGCCGAAGAACCTGTTCGTCGTCGTCTGGGACAACGAGTGCTACCAGTCGATCGGCGGCCCTCCGACACACACGGCCTTCGGCCGCGTCGACATCGCTGCCATCGCGCGCGGTTGCGGCGTGGACAATGCGTTTACCGCCAGAACGGTGGAGGAATTCGACGCCCATTGCCAGGCCGGCCTGTCCGCTGACGTGCCTTATCTGGTCGTCGCCAAGGTGGCCGGCAGCGTGCAGCCGGACATCCGGCGCAAGCACAGCGACGGGCGTGAGGACAAGTACATTTTTGTGCGCCATGTGGAGGCCAGCGAGAGCGTGGTCATCATGGGGCCGAGCGAGCACAACTAGACCATGGCGCACCCGACCATCCTGCCCGTCCGAACGCTTGCCCCGGCTTACGACTATATCGTCGTCGGCTCCGGTTCGGGGGGCTGTGCCGTGGCGCGCCGGCTGGTCGAGGGGTCGGACGCGACCGTGCTCCTGATCGAGGCCGGCCCGGCCGGTCTCGATGTCGCGGCGCTGGACGATCCCGCCGCCTGGGTGCCGCTCGGGCGTAGCGCCTACGACTGGGGCTACGATTATGCGCCGACGGAACGGGTGAACGGCCGCACGATCGGCATTCCGCGCGGCAAGGTGCTGGGTGGCTCTTCGTCGATCAATGCCATGATGTGGTATCGCGGCCATCCGATGGACTACGACGCCTGGGAAGAGGCCGGATGCGAGGGCTGGTCCTTTGCCGACGTGCTGCCCTTCTTCAAGCGCGCGGAGGACTGGGAGGACGGCGAGACGGCGCTGCGTGGTGCCGGCGGCCCCCTGCGCATCGAGCGCGGCGCGCCTGTCCATCCGGTCGCCGACGCCATGCTGGGCGGCGCGGCGGAGCTCGGCATTCCGGTCATCGACGATCCGAACGGGCCTGATAACGAAGGGGCGGCGATCGCCAATTTCAACATTTCGGGTGGCAAGCGCTGCAGTTCGGCGACGGGCTATCTCCGGCCGATCCTTGCGCACCCGCGCCTGACGGTGCTGACCGGGTCGCTTGCGGTCTGTCTCGGCTTCGAGCACCGCCACTGCGTCAGCGTGAAGCATCTTGTCGAAGGGCGCCTGTGCGAGACGCGTGCCACCACGCAGGTCGTGCTCGCACTCGGCGCCATCGATACGCCGCGCCTCCTCATGCAATCGGGCATCGGCGATCCCGCAGAACTCTACTGGCTCGGCGTGGATGTCCTCGCCGCGCTGCCCGGCGTCGGGCGCAATTTGCAGGATCATCCACTGGTACAGTCCTGCGTGTTCCGGGCGAGGCAACCGCTGGGGCCGGTCGTCGGCAATGGCGGCGGGACCATGATCAACTGGAAGTCGTCGGCCGCCCTGCCGCAGGCGGACCTTCATGCGTTTCCGATCCAGGGCAACGGCGCGGAGGCGCGCATCCGCGAGCTTCACGACCTCTCCGGCGAGGTCTTCTCCATCGGCTGCGGCCTGATGCGCTCCAAAAGCATCGGTCATCTGCGGTTGCTCGGTGCCGAGCCCGGCGCTCGGATGGAGATCCAGCCGAATTACCTGGCCGAACAGGCCGATCTCGACGCGCTGATCATCTCCGTGGAAACTGTGTTGGACCTCGTGCAGACCCGCGCCTATGCCGACTGGTTCGGCGGGCATCTCGCGCCGGCCCCCCGGCTTTCGCGCCGCGAGATCGTCGCCTATATCCGCAATGCCTGCTCGACCTTCTTCCACGTCTGCGGCACCTGCGCGATGGGCGCGGGCGAGATGGCGGTGACGGACGCCCGCCTGCGGGTGCGCGGCGTCGAGGGCCTGACCATCGCGGACGCCTCGGTGATCCCGATCATTCCCACCTGTAACACCCATGCACCGGTCACCATGATCGGCGAGCGCGCGGCCGACTTTCTGCTGCGAGCGGCGTGAGACCCATGACCGACAGACCCTCAACCCGAACGGGACCGAGAATGGCAACGGACAAGCAGATCATCGCCGGCGATACGCTCCTGACCATGGACGCCGCAAACAGCGTGATTGCGGGTGGAGCCGTGCTGATCGAGGACGGCCGCATCCTGGCCGTCGGGCCGGTGGATACGTTGACGGCCGTCAACGCACAGGTGCCGGTGAAAAGGATGACGAACTGCCTGCTGATGCCCGGCCTCGTCAATGCGCATGCCCATTCCGGGTTTCTCCGCGGGACCGCCGAGCATCTGCCGGTCTGGGACTGGCTGACCCTGCACATCAACCCCATGCACCGCATGCTGCGCCCGGAGGAAGCCGAGGCCGCCTCCTTTCTCTGCTACGCGGAATCCGTGCTCGGCGGCACGACGACGGTGGTCGACATGTGGCGCTTCATGGACGGCAGCGCGCGCGCGGCGGAGATCATCGGCAACCGGCTGGTGGCGGTTCCCTATGTCGGCGAACACCCGGATTACGACTATTTCGACACGCTCGACATGAACGAGGCTATGCTTCAGACATGGCACCGCAAGGCCGGCGGCCGCGTCAATGTCTGGGTTGGGCTGGAGCATTTGTTCTATGCGGACGAACCCGGCCAGCAGCGCGTCATCGACCTTGCAAAACGCTACGATACCGGTTTCCACACCCATTGCAGCGAGGCACAGATCGAGCTTGCCGAATTCGACAGGCGTTATGGCAAGCGCCCGATGTTCGCCCTGAAGGATCTCGGCTTCTTCGAGGCGCCGCGCACCATGATCGCCCACGGCGTCTGGCTCGATGCGTCGGAAATCGACCTGATCTCCAACCATACCGTCTCCGTCGCCCACAATCCGGTGAGCAATATGAAGCTGGCAAGCGGTATCGCGCTGGTGGCCGATATGCTCGCCGCCGGCGTGCCGGTCGGCATCGGCACGGATGGCGAGAAGGAGAACAACAAT
The DNA here is from genome assembly GCF_011603255.1 of Ferranicluibacter rubi. Lineage (GTDB taxonomy): Bacteria > Pseudomonadota > Alphaproteobacteria > Rhizobiales > Rhizobiaceae > Ferranicluibacter > Ferranicluibacter rubi. Next base: position 53,849 of record NZ_JAANCM010000008.1, read on the forward strand.
TTCGACATGTTCGAGGAGATGAAGGTGACCTCCCTCCTCGGCAAGCTGAAAGACCTCGACGCCGCCGCCATGGACAGTTGGGTCGTGCTGCGCATGGCGACGATCACGGGCGCGCGGGCCATTGGGCTCGACCACGAGATCGGATCGCTGGAAGCCGGCAAGCGCGCCGACCTGATCGCGGTGCGCACCGACACGCCGCGCATGACGCCGGTCTTTTCCGATGGTCCCTACTTCAACTTACAGCACAATCTGGTCCACGCCGTGCGTGGCAGCGATGTCCGCCTGACCATGGTGGACGGCCGGATCCTGGCCGAGGACGGTGTGCTGAAAACCGCCGACCTCGACCACATCATCGCCGACATCCACCGCCTCGCTCCACCCCATTTCGCCCGCCGGGCCGCATGGCTCGCAGAGAACAGCGAAGGCACGGCGCAGTGGACGAAAGCGGGGCAATGACAGGACCGGCCGCCGGTCGCGGAGCATTCCGAACACCGGCAAGGGACGATGGAGCGAGACAGGTGGCAAAGACGACCGACAGTGCAGCGCTCGATGAATGGTATGCGGTCGAAACAGCGGCCGAGATCCAGGACACGCCCGTTTTCACCCGCCTGCTCGGGCAGGACATCATCGTGTCGCGCGGCGCCGATGGCATCACCGTCCGCGAGGCCCCCGCCGGCCCGCCACTGCCGGTGCGGGAGAAATACGGTTGCGTATGGACGACGCTCGGCGCGCCGCGCCGGGACATCTTCGACATTTCGGAGGCGCTGGAGACCGATCGCCGGTTCGTGCCCTGCGGCTGGGTGACGATGCGTGCCTCCGGCTTGCGGGTGGTGGAGAATTTTCTCGACATGGCGCATTTCCCCTTCGTCCATGCCGATATTCTGGGCGCCGAGCCGAACACGGAGGTGCCTAGCTACCTCAGCGAGATCCGCCGCGACGTGGACGAGGTGTGGGCGACCAACTGCACCTTCTTCCAGCCGCGGATCGCCGCGACCGAAAGCGAGGGTGGCTTCGTGCAGCTGACCTACCGCGTGCCGATGCCCTTCGTGGTGATGCTCTACCGCGTCTGTCCGACGGCCCCCGACCGGCTCGACGCCATCGCGCTGTTCATACAGCCGATTGAGGAGGATCTCTGCCGGGCACAGCCGGTCATGTATCTGGTGGATACCGCCTCCACCCAGACCTCGCTCCTGCATTTCGAGCAGGTGATTTTCCTGCAGGACCGCATCATCGTGGAGAACCAGCGCCCGCTGCTCCTGCCGATGGAGCCCCGGCGGGAAATTCCGACCCGCGCCGATTCCTCCTCCATCGCTTATCGCCGCTGGCTGAAGGAAAAGGGCCTGCGCTTCGGCACAGTTGCCGGGGCGGGGTGACGATGGCCGGTCTCCCACACCCCGGTTCCCTCGAGGTCCTGCACCCGGCCAGCGTTCAGGACGCGCTCGACCTGCTTCAGGGCGACGCGCGTCTCGTCGCCGGCGGCACGGCGCTGCAACTTGAATGGGCGCGCGGCTTGCCCAAGCCGACACGGCTGATCGACCTCGGCCGCATTCCCGGCCTCAAGGGGATCACGGGGGATGCGGCGGGCCTGCGGATCGGGGCGTTGTCGTCGCTCGGCCTTCTCTGCTCCAGCGAGCGTGTGGCGCATCACCTGCCGATGCTGCAAGCCGCCGCCCGCACCGTGGCCGGGCCTGCGGTGCGCAATCTTGCCACGCTCGGCGGCAACATCGTCGCCCGCACCGGTTGCCTCCTGCCGGCGCTGCTGGCGCTAGACGCGACGCTGGAGGTAACGGGCAGAGACGGGCGCTTCCGCGAGCCCCTTTCCGGCTGGCTCCGACGCCCGGCCGACCCGGCCGAGGTGCTGGAGGCGGTGCACCTGCCGGTGCCGGATTCCCAGAGCCGCTGGACGCAGCGCAAGATCGGCCTGCGCGCTGCCTTCACCCCCAGCGTCATCGGTATCGCGGGCCGTCTCGATTGCCACGATGGCACCATCGTCGCGGCGCGCCTCGCGGTCGGCGGCGGCATTGTGGTGCCGCGCAGGCTGTATGAGATCGAGCGGCGGCTCACAGGACAGGATGTCGCCGGGATCGATTGGCCGGCGCTGGGCTCCGCGCTGATCGCGGCGATCGACGCGCCCGACGATGCGTTTCGGTCGGGGCGGTACAGGCGGATGGTTGCGGCCAATGCGCTGGTGCAGGGTTTGCGGGATGCCGGACGATCCCGCCTGGCCGAGGGCCCCGTGCCGCAGAGATCGGCAGAACTGGAGATGCCGCGCACGCCAACGGAGATCCGACTGTCCCGGACGGACCAGCCGCATCACTGGCATGTCCGGCCCGACATGGAGCCCAAGGTTTCCGGAACTCTGTCCTACCTGACGGATCGGCGGGAGGCGGGCATGCTGGTCGGCCGAATTCTGCGGGCCGGTCGCCCGCATGCGCGCATCCTGTCGATCGATACCCGCGCGGCCGAGGCGCTGCCCGGCGTCGTGGCGGTCGTCACGCACCGCGACATTCGCGGCGAGAATGCGTTCGGCATCGTGGTGCAGGATCAGCCGGCCTTCTGCTTTAACAAGGTGCGCTATGTCGGCGATCCCGTGGCCGCTGTCGCTGCCGTCGATGCGGCCACGGCGGAGGCGGCGCTCGCGCTGATCCGGGTGGACTACGAAGACTTGCCCATCGTGACCGACTCCGAAGAAGCGCTGTCGGACGCAGCCCCGGCGATCCATGCGGGCGGCAACCTGCAGCGGATCCTGCATTTTTCGCGCGGCGACGTCGCGGCCGGGTTCGGGGCGGCGGCGCATGTCGTCGAGCGGCGCTACGAGACCTCGCGGCAGATGCATGGTTTCATGGAAACGGAAGGCGGCTTTGCGCGTGTCGAGCCGGACGGATCGCTCGCCGTCTTCGTCGGCGGCCAGCACGGCGCGCGCGACCGGCTGCAGCTGGCGCGCATTCTCGGGCGTCCGGAAGAAACGATCCGCGTCGTCACCAGCCCGACCGGCGGCGCCTTCGGCGGTAAGGACGAGCTGACGGTGCAGCCGGCGTTGGCCTTGCTGGCGATCAAATCCGGCAAGCCGGTGCGCCTCCAGCTTTCGAGGGCCGAGTCGGTGATATCCGGTATCAAGCGCCATCCGATGATCATCCGCATGCGCACCGCATGCGACGCCGCCGGGCGCCTGATCGCGCAGGAGGTGGACCTGCTCGCCGATGCCGGCGCCTATGCCTCGCTCGGTCCCGGCGTGCTGGAAACCGCGCTCGAGCACGTGGCCGGCCCCTACGTCATCCCGCATGTTTCGACGCGCGGGCGGCTTGCCTATACAAATAACGGCGTCTGCGGCGCCTTTCGCGGTTTCGGCGCCAACCAGATGACCTATGCGATCGAATGCCAGATGGATGCGCTGGCGGAGCTCTGCGGCCTGACGCCCGTGGAAATCCGCCGACGGAACCTGCGCGCACAAGGCTCACCCGGTTTTCTCGGCCAGACCGTTGCCCCGTCGGAGCGCCTCGCGGACATGCTGGAGGCCGCCGCCGCCAGCCCGCTCTGGGACGATCCCGGGCCCGGCGACGGCGAAGAGGTGATCGGCACGGGCATGGCGCTGAACTATCAGGGCAACGGGCTCGGCTCGCTGGTGCCCGATCCGGCCGGCGGGCGCCTGCGCTTGCGCGCCGACGGGCTGATCGAGGCGGCCTACGGGCTGGACGAGATGGGACAGGGGCTGCTCACCTCCGTCCAGGCGGCCGTGTCCGCCGAGCTCGGCATCAGCCGCGACGATATCCTGCCCGTCACCGGCGACACGGCGCTTGCCCCCGATTCCAGCTCGACCAGCGCCTCGCGCGGCGGTTATGTCGTCTGGCGGGCGGCGCAACTGGCGGGCCCGGAGTTTTCCGCCCGGCTGACGGATGCCGCCGCCCGCCTGCTCGACCGGCCCGCCGACGGCCTGAAACTGGCCCCCGGTGGCATCGCCGACCGGCGCAGCAACAGCGGCCGGCTGCTGATGCGCTTTCGCGACCTGGCCGAGGCGCTTGCCCCTGAGGCGCTGCCGTCCGTCACGGTCGCCTTCGACTTTCCAAAGACGGAGTACACGGCCAGCAATGCCCGCTACATCTTCGCCTTCGGCGCCTGCATCGTGCGCGTGGCGGTGAGCCGGATCACGGGCGCTGTCCGCGTCCTCGATATCCACCAGCACACGGCCGCAGGCCCGGTTCTCGACGTCGCAGCCTATCTCGGGCAGATGGAGGGCGGGGCGATCCAGGGGCTCGGCTTCACGCTGACCGAGGACGCGCGGATGCTGGACGGTGCCTATGTGACCGCCAATCTCGACACCTACATGCTGCCCGGCATCCGCGATACGGCGCGCAGCCTGTCAGTCGTCGCGCTGGAAGGGCTGGATGACGGCGACGGTCTCGGCCCGCGCGGTGCCGGCGAACTCGGGATCGGCGCGATCACCCCGGCCATCGCCAATGCCGTCGGAAAGGCTATCGGCCAGACCGCCTGCAAGACGCCGCTGACCGTCCCCTTCTGCCCGGAAGGCCTTCTGGATGCGATCGGAGCACGCGTATGAGCGCCATCGCCTTCCGCCTCAACGGCGAGATGCGGTCCATCGCCACACCGGCCGAGACGCGGCTCTCGGAGATCCTGCGCGATCAGTACCTCCAGACGGCCACCAAGGTCGCCTGCGGCATCGGGCGCTGCGGCGCCTGCACGGTGATGATGAACGGCCAGGCCGTCAATGCCTGCCTCGTCATGGCCTGGCAGATCGAGGGTGCCGACATCGTCTCGCCGGAAGGGCTGGGCGCCTTCGAGACCGCCCGTATCGTCAAGGCGGCGCTCATCGAGGAGAACGCTTTCCAGTGCGGCTATTGCGCGCCCGGCTTTCTGATGGCGCTGACCGTGCTGTTCCTCAGCAACCGGCAGGCGGGAGAGCCGGAGATCCTGTCGGCGCTGGAGGGCAATCTCTGTCGCTGCACCGGCTATCATTCCATCCTGCGCGGCGCGCTTTCCGCCGCCAACCGCCTGCGCCCCGGCGCAGCAAGCGAGACCGGAGATCCCTCATGACCCTCATCCTTCGCCCGTTCAAGCCCGAAAGCGAGGGCGCCAAGGCCTTTCTGTCGATACCGCGCAAACGCCTGCTGATCGGCGGTGCCTGGGTTGAGGCCTCCGGCGGCGCGACGTTTTCGACCTACGATCCCGCAACCGGCGAGCCTCTGGCGGAACTGAGCGAAGCGAATGCATCGGATGTGGACGCGGCCGTCTCGGCCTCCAGAGCCGCCTTTGAAAGCGACGCCTGGCGCGGCATGACGCCGTCGGCACGCGCCAAACTGCTCTGGCGCATCGCCGACCGTATCGAGGCGAATGCGGATGCGCTGGCGGAGCTCGAGACGCTCGACCAGGGCAAGTCGCTGAAGACCGGCCGCTTCGGCGAAATCCCGGCCTCGGCCGAACAGTTCCGTTATTATGCGGGCTTTGCCACGAAAATCCTCGGTACCACCATTCCCACCTCGATTGCCTATCAGCCGCCGGGCAAAAAGATCTTCGCCTATACGACGCGCGAGCCGATCGGCGTGGTGGCCGCCATCACGCCGTGGAATTCGCCGCTTCTGATGGCAGCGATGAAGCTGGCGCCGGCCCTTGCCGCCGGTTGCACCGTGGTGCTGAAGCCGGCCGAGGAAACCTCGCTCACCGCCCTTCGCCTCGGCGAACTGATGATCGAGGCCGGACTACCGGCCGGCGTCGTCAACATCGTCACCGGCTCCGGGGAAGTCGCGGGCGCAGCGCTCGCTGCCCATCCGGACGTCGACAAGGTGGCCTTCACCGGCTCGACCGAGGTCGGCAAGCTGATCGTGGGGGCCGCGCGCGGCAATCTGAAAAAGCTGACGCTGGAACTGGGCGGCAAATCGCCAGCCATCGTCTTGGCCGACGCCGACATGGATCTCGCCGTTCCCGGCATCGCCCGCGGCATCTTCGCCAATGCCGGGCAGGTCTGTGTCGCCGGCTCGCGCGTCTATGCCCACCGTGCGGTCTACGACCGGTTGGTCGAGGGGCTGGCGCGAGAGGCAGACAGGCTGCGTCTCGGCCACGGTCTCGACCCCGAGACCGACCTCGGGCCGCTGGTCAACCGGAAACAGGCCGACCGGGTCGCGCGCTATGTTCGCGCAGGCGTGTCCGACGGCGCGGAGATCGTCGCAGGCGGGGTGCAGGACGGCGAGCAGCAGACCTTCTATGCGCCGACCGTCGTTACCGGCGTGCGCCAGGATATGGCCCTGATGCGCGAGGAAATTTTTGGTCCCGTCGTCGCCGTCACACCGTTCGACGAGGCGGGGGAGGCGCTCGCCTTCGCCAACGACACGCCCTATGGCCTTGCCGCCAGCGTCTGGACCGCCGACCTCAGTACCGCCCACCGCCTGTCGGCCGCCATCCGTTCCGGCACGGTCTGGATCAACTGCCACTCCTATTTCTCCCCCGAACTGCCCAAGGGCGGCCACAAGCAATCCGGCTGGGGCTATGAAAACGGCGCGCCGGGGCTGGAGAATTATCTCGAGACGAAGACGGTGTGCGCGCTGGTGTGATACCAACGGCCCGGAGCTTTGGCCTTAGGGCAGGTTCGAGTGGCTATCGATTTGATGGCGGGTCGTTTGCGAAGAAATTCCAATTTTGGCAGCAGATACCGATGATAGGGGTCTGATCCCTTCAGGAACGTCACCTTTCAGATGTCCGCGAGAAGGATGACTGAGACGAGGATCAAATCTGATGCGGAATGCCAATCTATGCCCCTTTCACTCTACTGCGGCTGCTGGACGTAAAGACGGCGATAGCAAGACAGACGCCGGCGATCTGCAGTCCCGCGCCGGCGGCCTCGGTCACTGTCGGCCATCGCACCTCGAAGACGAAGCCGTAGCCGAGACCGAAAATCGTTTCGGCGACGATCAACTGGGCGGCGAGCGACAGAGGCAAGCGGCGCGCAGCGACCACCCAGAGCACGGTGGCCAGCCAGGATCCGGCAAGGCCCATCAGCAGTGACCAGAGGATGAATGTCTCGACCTGCGGTAGCGTGAACGCTGTCTGCGCGGCGAGCGATGTGAAGGGAAGCAGAAGAATGCTGCCGATCAGCGCGCCGATGCCCTGAAGACCCGTCCAGGCGAGACCGTCGGGCGCGTTTCCGTCGCTGCGCATGATGGCGGAGTTTGCAAGGCCATAGACCACCCAGACGGCAAGTGCTGCAAAGGACAGGGCCGTGCCAGCGAGAAGGTTCCCCCGGTCTTCCAACGCCACATCCGCGAATGTGCCGAGATTGACGAAGGCGATACCGCCGGCGATCAGCAGCAGGGGGCCTGCCAGCCTGCGCCAGGCCACGGCCTTCTCGCTGAGATTGGCGATCAAGGGCAGGATCACCGGCATCAGTCCGGTGACGAGGGGCGGAATGGTCGGTCCCGAAAGGCCGACGGCGAAGGCCGCGCTGACGAAATACCCGACATAGCCGAGCCCGCCGAGCGCAAGGCCAATGCACCAGTGCCGCAGACCGAGCCCGACCGGGCGGAAGCGGGGATGCAGCATCAGCAGGAGCGAGACGAGGCCGAACAGGCCGTAGCGCGAAACCGCGAGATCGATGGGGGTAAAGGGCGCCACCGCGCGTGCGGCGACGAAGGTGAGGCCCCAGAGCGCGCAAGTGGCGAGCCCTGAGAGGATGCCGATGATCATGGGATAAGCCTTGGAGAGAGAGGCGTTCAGCATCGTCGGATCATCCACCGAAATCCATGGCGGATCGGAGGTGAAACCGCTAATTTCGACCTATGACGAAAGCAAAAGACGCCGAACCCCTTCGATCCACAAATTCCCCCCTCGATGCCATCGACGCGCGCCTGCTGACGGTGCTCGACGCGCAAGGCCGGTTGCCGATGAGCGAGCTTGGCCGTTTGGTCGGCCTGTCGGCCCCGAGCACTGCCGATCGGGTTCGGCGTCTGGAAGCGACGGGCATCATCGCCGGCTTCACCGTGGAGACCGATCCGCGGGCGCTCGGCTATGCGATCCGTGCGCTGGTGCGCATCCGGCCGCTGCCGGGCAAGCTGCATCTGGTGGAAAAGCTCATTCAGGAAACGCCGGAGATCGTCGAATGCGACCGGATCACCGGTGAGGACCCGTTTCTGGCACGGCTGGTCGTGCGCTCCGTCGAGGAGATGGATGCGGTGCTGGAAGGCCTGTCCGACCATGCCGTCACCAGCACGGCGGTGATCAAGGGGCAGTCGGTCAAGCGCCGGCTGCCGCCGTTGTAGGACCTGTCCAAACGTCGAACAGACGGGCGAAAACAGCATTTCTAGAGATGGATGAGCCGTGGGCTTGTTGCAGCAGATGGTCCCCCTGCTAAACTCATGGCAGCCGCCCTTTTTCCGGAGGAAAGAACATGTCCGCCTTCGCAACTGCTCTCCCCGGTCTGAACCCTGATATCGCTGATAAACTTGCCGCCGGCGTGGCCTCCGGTCTGCTGCCGCATCTGCATGCTGTTGTCGTCGAGCGAGCCGGAACGCCGGTCCTAGAACGCTATGATCAGGGTATCGACGAGACCTGGGGGCAGCCGCTCGGGGTCGTCTCCTTCGAACCCGACACGCTGCATGATCTCCGGTCAGTGACGAAAAGCGTGGTCGGCCTTCTCTACGGCATCGCGCTCGATCGCGGCCTCGTACCGGCGCCGGCTGCGCCGCTTCTTGCTCAATTTCAGCAATATGCAGACCTCGCCACCGATCCAACGCGGCAAAAGCTGACGGTTGAACACGCGCTGACCATGACGCTCGGAATGGAATGGGACGAGAGCCGCCCTTATACGGACCCGGAGAACAGCGAGATCGGGATGGAAAACGCTGCCGATCGTTACCGTTACGTTCTCGAGCGACCCTTCGTCGCCGAACCGGGAGCGCAGTGGATCTACTCCGGCGGCAGCGTGGCGCTGGTGGGCGCGTTGATCGAACAGGGAACGGGCAAAAGCCTGCCGGATTTCGCGCGCGAGGCCCTGTTCGAACCGCTCGGCATTTCCGTGTTCGAATGGTCGGCAGGACAGGACGGTGTCGCGTCCGCGGCCTCCGGCCTGCGTCTGACCGCTCGCGACCTCTTGAAGATCGGACGCCTCGTGCTTGGCAAGGGTCTGTTCGAGGGGCATCGCGTCGTCTCCGAAGGCTGGATCGATGGCTCCCTGCGCCCGATCGTGCCGACGGGTGACGGGTTGCATTATGGCAGGCTCTGGTTCTGCGGCGAGGCACTGGCCCTCGGCGAGGACCGTCGTTGGTTCGCAGGTTTCGGCAATGGCGGACAGAGACTGTGGCTGATGCCGGAGGCCGATCTCGCGGCCGTCGTCTTCTGCGGGCGCTACAATATCTGGGATGCCTGGATGACACCGACCCGTATCTGGCGCGAGATCGTCCTCGCAAACCTGGAAATGTCGTGATCCGACATCCTTGCGCCCTTACTCTAGCGCCCCCTAAGAATCGAGGAAGGACGGCAGTAACGTTTTCCGAGGACCAGCTAAAGCAGCAACTGACGTCGCTGAATATTTTTGTTGAATTGCACAGGCGCGACAATTCGGAAGAGTGATGGCAGGGGTTGCGCGCTCCAGGAGAGAAATTGGATGCGGTTTATCAATCCGATCCCGTTCGTCATCGACATCCAGCGCTCGAAGGAATTCTACCGATCTATCCTCGGTCTGAAAATCGTTCAGGATTTCGGAAACTTCGTGCTTTTCGAGACGGGCTTTGCGATCCATGAGGGACGTTCATTGGAGCAGACGATCTGGAGGCAGGCGGCTCCCTTGCAAGCATCCTACGGGCATAGAAATATGCTGTTGTATTTCGAACATGAGGATGTCGATGCGGCCTTCGAAACCATCGCACCGCACGTCGTGCTGATCCATCCCGTCGAGAGGCAGGCATGGGGACAACGTGTGTTCCGCTTTTATGATCCGGACGGGCACGCCATAGAGGTCGGTGAGCCACAAACGCCCATGCTTTTGGAGACGCCGTGACGGTCATGATTTGCAAAGACCGTAAGCGGTATCGATTTCATGTCGTTTCGAAGGCTACCCGGTGTTACCGGCATGGGGCGTAAGCGCATCATCGTCTAGCCGCCCGAAAGCGCAAGCTGCGCGGCGAGCGCGCCGAAGGCCAACGCAAAGCTGTGCCGCATCCACATCTGGACGGTCGGGTTCCGGAGGATGTGACAGCACAGTGCATCAGATCGCCATTCCCCTCAGCGAAGCATCACCTGCCACGATCGCGTGGCTGAACGAACGCTAAGAGACGCGAGAAAGAACGAGTTCTGTAACTCGCGCTCTTGTCGCACTCCCCCTGAACGCTTTCCTTCGGCACCCTTTCCTTAAGAACCCGTGAGACGTTACCATTTGTATCCCAGACGCGCGCTGATCTCGCGGCCCGGCGCATCCGTCGTGAAGTAATTGTCGACATAGGCATAGTGACGCTTGTCGAAGAGGTTCGTCACGTTGAGGCTGAGGCTCAGACCCTCGTAGTCCTTTCCGAGCGCGGCGAAGTCGTATTTTACATGCGCATCGAAAAGCGTCGCGGCCGGTGTTTCGCGATAGGGCTTTTCATACTGGCTGGAGACATAGTTGCCGATATGGCGCACGCCCCCGCCGAGCGTCAGGCCGCCGAGCGCATCGTCCGCCTGGAACGTATAGTCCACCCAGAGCGACGCAGTGACATCTGGCGTGTTGAAGGCCTTGTCGCCGACGAGGCTGGAGTCCGCGTCTTCGGTGATCTCGCCGTCGAGATAGGCCGTGCTCGCCGTCAGATCCCAACCGGAATCGAGGCTCGCCTTGATCTCGGCCTCGATGCCGCGCACGCCGATTTCGCCGGTCTGCACGGAGAAAGGCGTGTTCGGCACCGCCGAGACGTTGTTCTGCTGTTTCAGGTCGAAGGCCGAGAGCGTTACCATCGTGTCGGTGCCGGGAATCTCGTAGCGTACGCCGATCTCGTATTGCTGGCCGGTCGTCGGCTTCCATGTACCGCCATCCGCGCGCATGCCTTCCTTCAGCGCGAAGGATTCGGAGTAGCTTGCATAGGGTGCAATGCCGTTATCGAACTGGTAGGTCGCACCGACGCGATAGCTGGTCGCTTCATCTGTCGCATCATAGGCATAGAAGGGATTCTTGACGTCGCTTCTCGCCCAGTCGTGGCGAACGCCCACCATGAGGGTCAGCGCATCCAGGCGAACGACGTCCTGCAGGTAGATCCCCGTCTGCTCGGAAAGATTGTTGTTGCGAATGGCGATCGGAACAGGGTTGATATGACCATAGACCGGATTGAAGACATCGATCGGGTCGATCGCCATTTCGCCGTTCTGGTTTGCACTCTTCAGTCGGTTGTAGTCGAAACCGACAAGCAAAGAATGCGAGGCGGCCCCGGTGTCGAATTCAAAAGCCAGGCGATTGTCGATCGCTAAGGACTGGGCCTGATTGCGATAGACATAGGCGACACGGTCTGCGGTCCTGAGATCGTCGCGCAGCCCGGATATGTACGCGCCCGCATAGTCGTTGTCGTGCTCTCCGTAGCGAACGGTCTGGCTGAACGTGATCGCGTCGTTGATGCGGTGGTCGAACACGGAGCCGATGTTCCAATATTCGCTATCGTAGTGATCGAAAGCCTTGTCGCCGCCGGTGCGATGGCGGGGGATCGAGCCGAACGGGTTCGACAACAGCGTGCCCCGGAGTGGCAACGACTGGTAGACGCCGCCATCGTCCTTGGAATATTGGCCCAAGAGGGTCAGCGACGTGTCCTCGTCCGGCTTCCAGGTGAAACTGGGGGCGAGGAACCGGTGGTCGTCGGGCTGGAAATCGACCTGCGTGTCGGCGTTGCGGTTGACGCCCACCAGGCGGTAAAGCAGCGTGCCGTCGGCGTCGAGCGGCCCCGAAACGTCGAATTGCTCCTGGAGCCTGTCGTAGCTGCCGCCCTCCAGGGTGACTTCGCCACGCGCCTCGTCGGTCGGCCGCTTGCTGACGGCGTTCACCAGACCGCCGGGCGAATTCGCACCGTAAAGCACGGAGGCCGGCCCTTTCAAAATCTCCAGGCGCTCGAAGTTATAGGGTTCGGGCTTGGTGACGGCGGTCAAGGCACCGCCCGACGTGGCGAGGACGCCATCCAGATAGAGCGCCGGCTCGAAGCCGCGCACCGTTATCGGGTCGCGCCGCGTATCGCCCGCGCCTTCCAGGCCGCCGAGCACCCCCGGCGTGTAGCGCAGCGCTTCCGTCATGGTCTGCGCGCTTTGGTCCGCGAGTTGGTCGGCGGTAACGATGTTGACGGCTTGCGGCGTCTCCATGAGGGAGGCGTCGGTCTTAGAGGCGGTCGCCGTGCGCTTGGCGACATACCCCTCAACTGGCCCGAAGGCCGTCTCGCCATTGCCATGGACGGTAATGGGTTCGAGGACCGTCGCGCCGTCGGCGGCCGGCCCCCCAGCATCCGTCGCCGCCGATGTCACAAGGATGGAGGAGGCGTCGGTGAAGGTGTAGTCGACGCCGGTGCCAGACAGCAGACGGGCGATCGCCTCCTCGCGGGTCGCAGATCCGGAAAGCCCCGGTGAGGTCTTGTCGCGGGCAACCGAGGCTTCATAGGCGATCTGGGTACCCGACTGGCGGCCGAAGGCGGCAAGTGCGGCGGAGAGTGGGCCCGCCGGGATCGCGTAGATCTGGGGTTGGGCTTTGGTTTGGGCGAGGGCGGGCGACGCCACCCATGTTCCGGCGGCCATCGCCGGCGTCACCAGAATGGTCACGACTATCCCCCTGCGGCCGATACCGGCCAGCCACGTCATGGATCCCCGTCTCATGCAAAAACTCCGTCTTCAAGCATCATTGGCATGGCTTTTCCGCCATGCGCCCCGATAGGCTCTACGAACGGGGTTGCGGTTTTTTCCCTTTTCTTGATTAGACGCGTGAGATGACCATCATGAAGGAACCGGCGCGGCGCACCTTCGCACCGAAAGGCCGGACAACGGCTTCGAGGGCCCGCTGGGGATCGCTGAGGTCGAAGATGCCGCTGACGAGGCGCGCGCCGAGGAACGGATCCGCGATCACGACCTTTCCCGGCAACCAGCGGGAGAGCCGGGCGACGAGCGCCGCGACGCTTTCCCGCTCCGCGACGATCATGCCCTTGCGCCAGGCGGCGATCTGCGACAGGTCGCGCGTGCCGCGGCTGGCGATGCCGCGCATTTGCGGATCGAAGACGATCCAGTCGCCGGCCACAAGTTCCGCGCCGGCCTGTCCGTCCTGCGTGCGCGCCGCGACCCGTCCGTGCTCGACGGAGACGGACACCATGCCGGCATCGTTGGAAACGTCATAGGCCGTGCCGAGCGCCGTCGCGGTGACGGCGTCCGACAGAACCGAGAAGGGCCGGGCGGCGTCGCTTGCGACCTCAAGATAGGCCATGCCGGCGAGCAGCCTGACGGTGCGCGACGCGGCCGCATAATCGACATCGATCGCGCTTGCCGGCCCGAGCGTCACCACGCTACCGTCTTCCAGATCGATCCGGCGGATTTCTCCTTTTGCGGTGACATGGTCGGCCCGAAGCTCGATGACGAAATCGGGAACCATGAGCGACCCGGCTGTGAGTGCGCCGGTGCCAGCCAAGGCGGCGATCAACAGGGTGCGGCGGCTGACACCGCCTTGCGCGAGGTCCATCGGCTCATAGCGCTCGGTCAGAACCCGGCCGGCCATGCCGTGGATTTCGGCAACGCGTTTCCAGGCTTGCTGATGGGCTGGACTGCTGGCGATCCAGGCATTCACCGTATCGATCGAGATCCGGTTGTCCGGATCCCCCTGCAGGCGTATGGCGAGATCGGCCGCCTCGCGGAAGAGGCGCCTGTCCTCTGGCAACTCGTTCATGATCGTCCTTCGCGCCGATCTCACCGTTCCGCTGCGATCCTCATAGATCCTCTACGAACGAAGCCTCCGGATTTTCCATGAGGATGTCTATTACAGGCCGTTGAGGCGCGCATCGATATGTTCGTAGGCATCGCGCAGAAGCGTCCACGTCCGTGTGGTGGAAAGTCCGATCGTGGCGGCTGTTTCCGCGATGGTCAATTCCCCCAGTCGGTGCAGTTCGAAGGCGCGGCGCGTCCTCTCCGGCAATTCGGCAAGGGCCATCTTTGTACGCTCCAGACGCTGGCGGTCGTAGACGATCGTTTCGGCGTTCGGCGCGTTATCGGCGATCTGGGCAAATTCATTGTCGCTGAGATCGACCCGGATCAGGACGCGCTCACGGCGCTGATGATCGATACGCAGGTTACGAGCAATGCGGAAGAGATAGGCGACCGGGTTATGCATCCCCAGCGTCTCTTTCGGCGGGCAGGCCAGCACACGCACGAACGTATCCTGCGTCAGATCTGCAGCCGTCTCGGCCGTCAGGCCTCGCCTGCGCAACGTGCGCGCGATATCCTTCGCGTGGTTGCGGAAGAGGCCCGAGAGATCCCAACTCATGACGGTGTTCTCAACCCTTTCGGGCAACAGGCTGTCGGACGTTGCACCGATGATGCGATGGCGCACTGCCATTCCCTTAACCCAAGCTAAAACATGTCTCTAACTATCATGTTATCGAAGGTTGGCAAGCGACGATCGTAGGTGCCGTGATGGGCGGCAGGGGGGTGCGACTTTGCAATTAGAGGCTCCGCGATGAACGAAATCGCCGGTCACGATGTCCGTTTTGGACGAATTGCAGCCATGCTCTCCCCGTATGGGATATGGGCACGTCCCATGATTTTGATACCAGGGTTCTTGGCTTCATGATCCTGAAGCGCAATCATGTGGAATTGCACCTGACCTTGCCCTACGTCTCGCTAGTCCTGTCGGCGGCGGCCGCGCAGGATCGTGTGGTGGCTGACGATGTCGTAGCCCATGCGGCGTGCGATCTCCTGGTGGAGTTGCACGATCTCGTCGTTCGGGATCTCGATCACCTCGCCGGTGTCGACATCGACCAGATGATCGTGCTCGCGCCGCGGTGTCAGCTCGAAACGGGCGGAAGCGTCCTCGATCGCCAGTTTCCGGATGATGCCGGCCGCCTCGAGGGAGGACAGGGTGCGGTAGACGGTCGCCAGCGACACGGTGTCGTCGATCCTGCGCGCGCGCGACAGGATTTCGTCAGCACTCGGATGATCGGCTTCCGCGGCGAGAACGCCGATGATCGCCAGGCGCTGTGGCGTCACGCGCAGATCCGCCGCGCGCAGGAAGCTCGCATAGTCCGTCGAGGGTTGATCGCCGTCCGTCACATTTGTCATGAAGCCCTTTTACGACAAGCCTATCGCGCCATCAATATGAGAATGCGTCGCATTTGCTCTTGATAAATGCGAATGCATCGCATTATCATCTACGGGAAGGCGGTGGCATTTCTCCCGTCCGCAGCTTGCTGGAGATGATCTCATGCGCCGATCCCGTATCCTCGCCCTTGCGACCGCCCTTTTCGCCGCCGCCACGCTTCCGGCCTGGGCCGGAGAACCCGGAGACAGGTTTAAGGTCGTGACGACCTTCACCGTCATCGCCGACATGGCCCGGAACGTCGCCGGCGATGCCGCCGAGATCGTTTCCGTCACCAAGCCCGGCGCGGAAATTCATGGTTACGAGCCGACGCCGCGCGACATTCTCGCCGCTCAGGACGCCGACCTCATCCTTTGGAACGGGATGAATCTGGAGCGCTGGTTCGAGCAGTTCCTCGGCCATCTCGGCGAGGTTCCCTCCGCCACGGTCAGCGAGGGCGTGCAGCCCATCCCGATCTCGGAAGGGGCCTACGAGGGCATGACCAATCCCCATGCCTGGATGGGTCTCGACAACGCGCTGATCTATGTCGACAACATCCGCGACGCGCTGGTGCGCAACGATCCGGCGAACGCAGAGGCCTACCGGGCTAATGCGGACGGCTACAAGCAGAGGATCCGCGCCACGATCGAGCCGCTGCGCGCCCGCATCGCCGCCATTCCACAAGAGCGGCGCTGGCTTGTCACCTGCGAGGGCGCGTTCAGCTATCTGGCGCGCGACTTCGGTATGCAGGAACTCTACCTCTGGCCGATCAATGCCGACCAGACCGGCACGCCCCAGCAGGTGCGCAAGGTCGTGGACGGCGTGCGGGAGCACAAGATCCCCGTCGTATTCTGCGAGAGCACGGTCAGTGCCGCCCCCGCCAAACAGGTCGCGCGCGAGACCGGGGCGGCCTTCGGCGGCGTCCTCTATGTCGATAGTCTGAGCGAGGCTGACGGGCCTGTGCCGACCTATCTCGACCTGCTGCGAGTGACCTCGCAGACCGTCGCGGACGGACTCGGCGCGGTGAGCGAATGATGGCCGCTACGGACAAAATGGCCCGGACCGCAACGGCCGAGGCGCCGAACACGACCGAAGGCATCGTCGCCCGGAACGTGACGGTGACCTATCGCAATGGCCACACCGCGCTCCGCGACGCCAGCTTCGAGGCGCCGCGCGGCACGGTGACGGCGCTCGTCGGCGTCAACGGGGCGGGCAAGTCGACGCTGTTCAAGGCGATCATGGGCTTCGTGCCCGCCTCGCGCGGCGAGATCCGGCTTCTCGGCCGCACGGTGCGCCAGGCCCTGCGTGAGAACCTCGTTTCCTACGTGCCGCAGGCGGAGGAGGTGGACTGGACCTTCCCGGTCCTCGTCGAGGACGTGGTGATGATGGGGCGCTACGGGCATATGGGCTTCCTGCGCCGTCCGTCGCGGCGCGACAGGGAGGCGGTCGATACGGCGCTCGGGCGCGTCGGCATGGCGGACCTGCGGCTTCGCCAGATCGGCGAGCTCTCCGGCGGCCAGCGAAAGCGCGCCTTCCTGGCGCGGGCTTTGGCACAGGACGGGCAGGTGATCCTTCTCGACGAACCCTTCACCGGCGTCGACGTGAAGACGGAAGACCAGATCGTGGCGCTTCTGCGCGAGATGCGCGACGAGGGGCGCGTGATGCTGGTCTCCACCCATAATCTCGGCTCGGTCCCGGAATTCTGCGACCGCACCGTCCTTGTCAAGGGAACGGTCCTCGCCTCGGGCCCGACGGAAACGGTCTTCACGCGGGAGAACCTGGAGCATGCCTTCGGCGGCGTCCTGCGCCACGTCAAGCTCGGCGCCCGCGTCCTCCATGCGGACGAGGACCCGCGCGAGGTCTCGATCATCACCGATGACGAGCGGCCCTTCGTCCAATACGGCGCCCCCTCGCGCCGGAGCGGCGAGGAGGAGCAAACATGATCGCGCTTCTCCTAGAACCCTTCGGATACGGCTATATGACGAACGCCATGTGGGTCAGTGCCCTCGTCGGTGGCGTCTGCGCCTTCCTGTCCGCCTATCTCATGCTGAAGGGCTGGTCGCTGATCGGCGACGCGCTGAGCCATTCCGTCGTTCCCGGCGTCGCCGGCGCCTACATGCTGGGCCTGCCCTTCGCGCTCGGCGCCTTCATCTCGGGCGGCCTCGCTGCCGCGGCCATGCTGTTCCTCTCGGAGCGCTCGGGGCTGAAGGTGGACGTCGTGATCGGCATCATCTTCACCTCCTTCTTCGGCCTCGGCCTGTTCATGATCTCGATGAACCCCGTGGGCGTCAGCGTCCAGACCATCACCTTCGGCAACATCCTCGCCATCACGCCCGAGGACACGCTGCAACTCGCCATTATCGGCTTCGTCTGCCTCGCGGTGCTGCTCGCCAAGTGGAAGGACCTGATGGTCACCTTCTTCGACGAGAACCACGCCCGCTCGATCGGTCTGCGGCCCGGCCTCCTCAAGGCGGTGTTCTTCATGCTTCTGTCCGCCGCGGTGGTCGCGGCCATGCAGACGGTCGGCGCCTTTCTCGTCATCGCCATGGTGGTGACGCCAGGCGCGACGGCCTATCTCCTCTGCGACCGCTTTCCCCGCCTCATCGCGCTCTCCGTGGCGATCGGCACCGCCACGAGCTTCGTCGGCGCCTATGCCAGCTACTTTCTCGACGGGGCGACGGGCGGCATCATCGTGGTGCTCCAGACGCTGATCTTCCTCCTCGCCTTCACCTTTGCGCCGAAGCACGGCATCCTCGCCGCACGGCGGCGCGCCCGACGCGTGGAGCCCCACCCCGGCGAGCCTGCCGGAGGGGAGGGCGCATCATGAGCCTCGAAACCCTTCTCCTGCCGTTCCAGCTGTCCTTCATGCAGAACGCCTTCCTGATCTGCTTGATCGTGTCGGTGCCGACGGCGCTCCTGTCCTGCTTCCTCGTCCTCAAGGGCTGGGCGCTGATGGGCGACGCGGTGAGCCATGCCGTGCTGCCGGGCGTGGTCCTGGCCTGGATCCTCGGCCTGCCTCTCCTGGTCGGAGCCTTCGCCGCCGGCATGGTCTGCTCGGTGGCGACGGGCTATCTCTCGGACAACAGCCGGGTGAAGCGCGACACGGTGATAGGCGTCGTGTTTTCCGGCATGTTCGGGCTCGGCATCGTCCTCTACACCGCGATCACGACGAACGAGCATCTCGACCACGTGCTCTTCGGCAACCTCCTCGGCGTCGGCCTGCCCGATCTCGCGACATCCGGCACCATCGCGCTCGTCGTTTCGCTCGTCCTGATCCTGAAATGGAAGGATTTCCTGCTGCATGCCTTCGATCCCGCGCAGGCGCGGGTCTCGGGCCTGCGCACGGGATGGCTGCACTACGGGCTCCTGACGCTCCTGTCGCTGACCATCGTTGCCACGCTCACCTCGGTCGGGCTGATCCTGGCGGTAGCCCTGCTCGTCACGCCCGGCGCCATCGCTTTCCTCGTCACGCGCTCCTTTGGGCGGATGCTGGCCGCCTCCGTCGCCGTCTGCGCCGTCTCGATGGTGGCGGGAACCTATGCCAGCTTCTTCCTCGACAGCGCCCCGGCCCCGACCATCGTCCTCGTCCTCAGCACCCTGTTCGTCCTCGCGTTTCTCGGTCGCATCGCCGCCGTCCGGTCGGGCGCCCGCGCCGACACCCCGGCCTGATGACACTGGCCCTCCGGCCGTCGCCGGAAGGGCCTATCGACCAAGCCAGATGGGACGATTTTTAAGGATACATTTTAACACTCTTAAATTCATTGCGCTCATACTGATTCGTGTTGATGACGGTGGTTTTGATGCGTCGTGTAATTCAGAAGTCCCTTTTGATGGGCCTGCTTTCGATTGTTGCTTCCTTGGCTCTTTCGTTCGCCATCGTTCCATTGCTCGGAGGTCAGGTGGCGGGCGCAGGTCTGTTCATGACGATCTTCTGCCCCTTGGCGATATCGATCCCAGCCTCGGCATTCCATTTTAGCCAGTCGGAAAAAATTCGACGGGCCGAAGCCACGACGACCGAAGCTTTGCAAAAGCTTGCGGATGCCTATGACGCCCTTCGATTCCAGTCTCGCAGAGATGGCCTTACAGGCATTCTCAACCGGACCGCATTCCTGGAAGACCTGGAGGCAGCCCGTCAACAGGGCGTAGCCGGTGCGTTGCTGTTTCTGGACCTGGATTATTTCAAGTCGATCAATGATCGGTATGGTCACGCAACCGGTGATGAAGCCCTCCGGTGTATTGGCCGGATCCTGACCCGCTATCAGTCACAATCCGATTTCGCGGGACGTCTCGGCGGAGAAGAATTCGGGCTTTTTCAAAGCGATATGACGTTCGAGGACATGCTTGATCGGAGCGAAGAGATCCGGGAGGAGATCACCCGTGTTGTCTTCTTTTCACCCTCGGGCTCCGAAGTGCGGATATCCGCGAGCATAGGCGCGTGTCTTTGCAAGCCGGGTTTTGATCCAGCGGGCTGCCTGAAGGCTGCAGACGAAAACCTCTTTCAGGCTAAGGCCCTCGGCCGGAACCGGGTCATCGCGTGACCGAACGCATGAACAGCTTCTGATCTTTATATACGCCAAGGCTACGGATTTCGCTGCCGGTGTCGCTGGCGCTGTAGATGGTGAACACGCCGTGCGGCGCGTCTCCGCCGCTGTCATCCTCAGGCTTTGAGGCACGAGCCTTTTCATAGATCGGCAGTCTCAACAACGGCTTGCAAGAGCCGCGGATTTCTGCATAAACATGAGTATTGCGTTCACCTTTATAAGGTCACCCGTCGATCTCTCTACGGCAGCTATATCGAAGGTCTGGACATCGCAGTTCGGAGATCCTCTGACCGTGCGGCTTGGAGATGACCAACCTCGCTAACAAGGCTTACTGACAAAATAGCTACTATCTCGGAGCGCCAAGGACAGTGGCATTTTCAATCCAGAAGCAATTCTGATCGTCGCAATCGCGAACGGTCCCTTCTGCAGACTGTGGTGGAAACGTTGGGGTTACAGATTGGTGTTTTCGGAGCCTGAAACCGGGCGGACTTTTCATGCTTAGCCTTTCACGCCAGTTCTGGGTTCTCATTCACCGCTGGGCAGGCCTCACCATTGCCCTCTTCCTCATCGTGGCTGGGGCGACGGGCGTTCTGTTGCCATTTGAAAAAGACCTTCGAACGATGGTCGAGCGCCTCATGTTCGACGTGCAGGCGCCTCTTCCCGGGGCAAGACCGCTGGATGCTATTGTGCTCGCTGATCTTGTCGAACGGCAAACGGGTGGCAAGGTTCTGTTTCTTCCGCTTTCCGTGCCAGCGGACCGTATTATGAGTTTCAGCGTCGGTCCCGTCGATACGAACCATCCGCTTCCTTTCGATATGGTTTGGAGCGATCCCTACACCGGCACTGTGAAATTGAAATTTCGCAGCGGCGTGCTGGCCGACGGGCCTCAGAATATCGTGCCTTTCATCTACCGGCTCCACTACAGCTTGGCCGCAGGCGACTGGGGTATTGCGGCTTTCGGCGTGGCCGCACTGGTCTGGACGGTCGATTGTTTCGTCGGTTTCTATCTGACGCTGCCCATGCGGAAAAAGACGGAACCCAAGCGACGCGCGGGAAAATCCTGGTGGGCGCGGTGGAAGCCTGCATGGAAGATCCGCAAAGGCGTTCGAGGCCACAAGCTGAATTTCGACCTGCATCGCGCCGGAGGGCTTTGGCTCTGGCCGTTCCTGTTCGTCTTTGCCTGGACAAGTGTCGGTTTCAACCTGCCCAGCGTCCATCGTCCCGTCATGAGCGTCCTCGGCGCCTCCGACGACATGCCGCCGACGGGAACCCGGGAGCACCTGCTAGAGCCGCCCATCGGGTTGCCGGCAGCACGGGAGATGGCGCGCAGTCTGATGCAGACGGAAGCCGAGAAGCGACATTTCACGATCGAGGACGAGGGCTACATCTTCTACGATCAGGACCATGGTCTCTATCGCTACAGCGCCCATACCTCCCTCGATCCGGCTGACGACGTTGCGCAGACCGGCCTCTGGCTGAGTGCCGTCGATGGAAAACTTTCACGGTTTGAATCGCCGACCGACGGAACGATGGCCGATAAAACCATGAACTGGATGTACATGCTCCACATGGCGCATGTGTTTGGTCTGCCCTACAAAATCCTTGTCTCGCTGACGGGCGGGATGGTGACCATCCTCAGTCTGACCGGCGTATTGATCTGGATGAAGAAGCGATCCGCAAAACGGCAACGTGGACGAGGGACAGCATCGCCGGCCTGAACCTCTCAACGGCGATCGCCATCTCGTGGAACACCACCCAACGCGGCCGGCCCGTCGCCGACCAGCGAAGATCTCAACGCTGCAAGCGGGCCAGCATAGCGTTTTGATATACTCACATAACGTATGATAATAAGAAGATGTGCTTTCTCGATTGAACCCTCGACGAAGGCCCCACATACTCTGTGTCATAACAATGACAAAGAGGGTAACATGTTTAAATCTAACATCATTCTGGCGCACGCCTATCGCCTCTCCACGTCCGCCATGGCCGGGCTCCTCGTCCTCTGCATGGGCTCGGCCAGCGCTGAAACGCTCCGGCTCGCCCATGCATCGAGCTCGAAGAGCCTGATCCAGGAAGCTGTCGTCATGTTCGCCGATACGCTGGCCAAGGAAACGAAGGACGGACTGACGGTGCAGATTTTTCCTGATGGTCAGTTGGGCGACGAAGGGCCGATTGCGGATGGCGTCGGCTCCGGTTCGATCGACATCGGCCTCGGCGGCGTTGCCGATGCGATCGATCCCAAACTGAACGTCGTCACCTTGCCGTTCCTGTTCTCGGATGCCAAGGCGGCACATGCCTTTCTCGACGGGCCGGTGGGCAAGAAGGTCTTCGACACCGGTGCCGACAACGGCTTCAAGATGCTCGGTGCGCTCGACTCCGGCTTCCGCCAGTTCGCGACCGTCAGCACCTCCATCGCCACGCCCGCGGACATGAAGGGTCTGAAGCTGCGCACCCCGCCGAACCCGGTCATTCTCACGACCATCGAACAGCTGGGCGCCTTGCCGCAGTCGCTGCCGTTCGGCGAAGTCTACACATCGTTGCAGTCGCATGTCGTTGACGGCGTCGAGCCGGAAATCCGCGATTTCGCGGACCAGAAATGGTATGAAAGCGCGAAGTTCCTGTCGGTCTCGAACTACATCTGGACGCCGAACTACTGGTTCATGAACAAGGAACGTTTCGACGGCCTGAGCCCGGAGAACCAGGCTGCCGTCCTCAAGGCTGTCGATGTAACGACTGCCTGGTATCGCGGCAGGCTCGATGACGTCTACGCAAAGGTCATCGAGGACCTCAAGTCCAAGGGCGTGACGGTGACGACGGTGGATGCGGGACCGTTCCGGGCCATGGTCGATCCCGTTTATGCGAAATTCGGAGCCGAATGGGGTGCGGACTTCGTGTCGTCCGTTCGCACGGCCGCCGCCGGCCGATAATCAAAGCCTGCAGAACGCCCGAGCGATCATTCGGGGGTTCTGTGTCGCCTGATTGTGAACTCCTCCCTCCTATCCTGGAAACCCCATGAAACACCTCGCGTCTTCAGCGGTTCTGGTGATGACGGTCATTGGCGTCCTGGTCGTCGTCGGCTTGATCCTGTCCACGGGTCTTGGCGCCGTCGGACGATACCTCGGCCTGTCCGGCATCACATGGTCGTTCGAAATGGTCGGCATCCTGTTCCTGTGGACCACGGCCATCGGTGCCGTTCTCTCTGAGGTCGCCGGTGAGAACGTCTCCATCGACGGCAACACCTCGACAAGCGGCCGCAATCGCTGGTTCCGCATCTATCACAACCTCGTTCTTCTGAGCGTGGCTGCCGCCTTTCTCTGGAGCGGCCGGGCGATGCTGGCCCGCACGGGTTTCGTGCCCACGCCGGTGATGCGCGCACCCAGCTGGACCGTTCAGAGCATCATCGTCTTCATGGGAGCGACGCTGGCCGTCATCGCCCTGGCACGTATCGTTTCAGCCTTCCGGGAGCGCGCTCGATGACTCTTCTCGTTCTTTTCGGCGTCTTCGCCGTAACGCTCTACACCGGTGTACCCGTCGCCTGGTCGATCGCGTTCTCCACGCTCGTCGTCATCTTCTGCGGTCTGGTTCCGTTGCCGCCGTCCTGGTTCGCCCAACAGGTCTACATGGGCGCCGATTCCATATCCCTCGCATCCATTCCCCTGTTCCTCGTCGCCGGCGGCATCATGAACGAGGGTGGCCTGACACGCCGGATCATCGACCTTGCCAATGATATGTTCGGCTGGGTTAGGGGAGGTCTCGGCGTGGTCAACGTCGCGACCTGCATGATCTATGGTGGCATCACGGGATCCGCGACGGCCGATACGGGCGCGGTGGGTGCCATCATGATCCCGGCCATGGCCGAACGCGGCTATCCCCGCGACTTTTCGGCAGCCGTCACCGCTGCGGCCGGTACGCTCGGCATCATTCTGCCGCCCAGCGTGGTGATGATCATGTACGGCGTCATCACCGATACCTCGATTGGCGGCCTGTTT
Source organism: Ferranicluibacter rubi (assembly GCF_011603255.1). Lineage (GTDB taxonomy): Bacteria > Pseudomonadota > Alphaproteobacteria > Rhizobiales > Rhizobiaceae > Ferranicluibacter > Ferranicluibacter rubi. The sequence continues at coordinate 77,644 of NZ_JAANCM010000008.1, forward strand.
GCCGCGGGCATCATTCCTGGCTTGATGCTGGCAATCACATTCGGGCTCACCGCCTGGTGGATCGGCGTCCGGGAGAACTTCCCGAAGTCGGACACCCGCCCGACGCTTTCGAGCTTCAGCCGGCATCTTGTTCGCGCCCTTCCGGCATTGATGATGCCGATCGCTGTGCTCAGCTCCATGCTGAGCGGACTGGCAACGACGACGGAGGCCGCTTTCGTCGCCGTCGTCTGGGCGCTGCTGGTGGGCGGCCTGCTCTACCGGGAGATCACCTGGGCGGGTCTCTGGAAGATCGGGGTCGAGACGGTGCGTATGACCGGTGCGATCATGATCATCATGGCCGTCTCCGTGCCGTTTTCCTGGATCCTCACCGTCGAGCAGATCCCGCAATGGACGGCAGGACTGCTTCACGCCTGGGGTGCCGGTCCAACCATCACGATCCTTCTGATCCTGGCACTTTTGACCTTCGTCGGAACCTGGGCGGATCTCGGGCCGTCGCTGATCATCCTGGCACCGATCGTTCATCCGATCGGCGTCGAAGCCGGGCTGCAGCCGTATCAGCTCGGGCTGATCTTCACGATGGCACTCGGCATCGGCCTGTTCACGCCGCCGGTGGGCACCAACATCTTCGTCGTCTGCAATGTCGCCAAAGTGGGGGTGAACGCGGTCACGCGCAGGCTCATTCCGTTCTTCATCACCAGCAATATCTGCCTTCTGCTCGTCGCCTTCATTCCCGAGACGACGGAATGGCTGCCGCGCTACTTCGGATTCTAGAGCCCGCAGCGGCACAACACATGGACACCCTACAATGACCAAACATCTGGTTGGAGGTATCTCCAGCGCCGGCCGCGCCTTGCCTTGTCTCAACGGCGAACCCTTCCTCGCATGCCGCTCCGAGGGCGCCTATGTCTGGGACGGTGCGCAGCGCCGTTACATCGATACGGCGCTCGGTTTCGGCGCCACCGTGATCGGCCATGCCCACCCGGCGGTCGTCGAGGCGGTGACGGCCGCCGTGCGCAACGGACCGATGCCGGCTTTCGCCCATGACGGAGAAGAGGAAGCCGCCGCCTTGCTGACCTCGGCCACGAGACATCTCTCAAGCGCCATCTTCACGAATACCGGCAGCGAGGCGGTACATCTCGCCTGCCGGCTCGCGCGCGCAGCCACGGGGCGCACCCAGATCGCCAAGATGGCGGCCGGCTATGACGGGTGGTATGACGATGTTACGCTGGGACAGGCCGGCTCCGTCGATGCGGACATGGTGGCAAATGCCAGACCGACACGCGAGCGCACCACCCTGCTGCGCTTCAACGACTTCGACGACGTCGATCGTCTGTTTGCGGAAAGTAACGACATCGCCGCCGTCATCGTGGAGCCCATGCTGGCCAATGCGGGGTGCATCCCGGCAGCGCCCGGCTATCTCGCTCATCTGGAAGCGACGGCGCGACGCCATGGGGCGCTGGTCATCCTCGATGAAGTGCTGATGGGCTTCCGCACGGGCTTCGGCCTTGCGGGACATGGCCTCGGCATTGAAGGTGACATTGCCACTGTCGGCAAGGCCATCGGCAGCGGCATCGCCGTTGCCGCCGTCGTCGGCCGCCCTGAGCTGATGGCGCTGGCCGAAGCGGGAGCGGTTATTCGTGCAGGCACCTATAGCGGCAATCCCGTTGCCACGGCGGCCGTGACAGCCACGTTCCGGCTTCTCAAGGATCTCGAATACGCCGCGCTTCAGGCGCGGGGCCATCGGTTGCGGCAGGAGATCGGCACTGCGTTTTCTGATCAGGGCCTGACGGTGGCGACATCCGGGGAAGGCTCCGTCTTCACGATCTGGTTTTCCGATAGCGCACCCTCGACCTATGCGGAGGCAAAGGCCAAGGCAAGCGCCGCCCTGACGCTCAGGCTCCATGAGACCTTACGCCGTCGCGGACTGTTGATCATGCCGTTTGCTTTCGGCCGGCTTTACCTGTCCGATGCCCATTCCGATGCCGTCATTGGGGATATGGTCGGCATCTTCAGGGATGCGGCGCGTGACATGGCGGCGTGAAACCGGTCGCATAAGTTTTCGTCCACGCGCCGATGATGGCGGCAGGCGCGTTCGGCTGATCCGGTCAAAGCTGCTGGAAGTGCGAGCGAACGAAACTTGCGACCGTGCGCACCGCAGCGCGGGCGCCGTGTGGCACGAGCAGCGCGATCTCCAGCGGTTTCAGGAGCGGCAGGTCGTCATCCTGCGCGTTCAGACGGCGATGTCTCGATGCGACCACGGAGGCCGGCAAAGCGGTCACGGCTGCGCCCGCATCGAGCGCGGCCTGTATCGACGGCAGATGCGACGACGTCCATGCCGCACGCCACGGAATGCCGGCTTCCGTGAGCGCGTGCACGATATGCGGTCGTGCACGACAATCCTTCTCGGGAAACAGAGCGAGGGGCAAGGGGCGCTGGTGTTGCGTTTCTCCCTCCGCAGGCCCGCACCAAATGAGTTGCTCCCGGCGCAGCAACTCGCCGACAACGGAATCCGGAGCGCGCGTGATGATGGCGAGGTTGATCGTGCCATGCTCGACCATCGATTCCAGCGAGCGAGAAAAATCGCACTGGATCTCGACCTGGATGCGCGGGTTGGCCCGAGAAAACTCCTCGATCAAGGGCTTTCCGAACAGCTCGATATAATCGTCCGGCATTCCGAGCCGCACATATCCGCGCATCGAACCGGGATCGAGCGCCGCCAAAGCCTCGTCCTCGATGGCGATGATGCGACGGGCATAGCCGATCAGGATTTCCCCGGTTTCCGTCAGGTGTACACCGCGTCTGGTCCGGTCGAACAGCTTCCTGCCGATCTGACTTTCAAAGCGGGCAATCAGCAGGCTCACCGCGGCCTGAGATTTGCCGATCCGCAAGCCGGCCGCGGTAAAGCCCCCGGCGTCGGCCACGGCCACGAAGGTCGCAAGCGCATCTGTATCGAAGTGCTGCATGGAAGCCCGGATCTCGCTTCAGGAGGGCGCGCTACCCAACCAACCGAAATTTCAGGGCCGAGTAAACGCAACCCTATCGATCCTCGCCGCCGTTATCCTTGTCAATATCGTAATCGCGGAAACCCTAAGCTCTTTGCACGTTTGCTTGGACAGCAGGGGCTCATCGCAGGCCTCAAGAGTCAGCTTACCATGCGCTCCGGATGATGACGTTCGCGGAACTGCACCGCATGCCCGGTTGCGCCAAGGCCGCCGATATGTTTGCCCCCGTTACGCGTCGGCTCACACCCGGCGGGGGAAGGCCTCGGCATCCGGGGCGTTGGCCCAGCTCTGCAGGGTTTGCCCTCCGTCGATCAACCAATCGACCCCGGTGACGTGACGCGCATCGTCGGAGGCGAGGAAGGCAATCGTGGCGGCCACGTCTTCCGGCTGGCCGATGCGACGCAAGGGAATGCGATCGGAAAACCGACGGATGCCGGCCTCATAGGCGGCATCGTCGCCGGCGGGGACGCCGAGCCGCGTCTCGATCACGCCGGGGCAAATCGCGTTGACACGGATCCCATAGGGTGCGGCATCCAGCGCGGCGACGCGGGTGAGGCCGACGATCGCATGCTTGGTCGACGCGTAGCCGGCGCCTCCGGCCAGCACGTCCCAGCCGGCCATGGATGAGCCCATGTTCACCACCGCGCCCTGAATCTTGGCCTCGATCATGACGGCGAGCGTTGCGCGCAGCACGTAGAAAATGCCGTTGAGATTGATGCCGACGATGCGGTGCCAGTCCTCGATCGCAAGCGCGTGGATGGGCGCGACCTTGCCCGAGATGCCTGCATTGTTGAACAGCACGTCGATGCGGCCGAAATGTGCGGCCACATCGCCCACCATCGCTGCTGCCGATGCAGGGTCACCCACATCGACGGCAAATGCCTTTGCTCTCTCACCGAACGCTGCGGCCAGCGCCTGGGCCTTGTCGAGGTCGATGTCGGCAACGGCCACGCGTGCGCCCTCGGCCATGAAACGGCGCACGGCGGCACTCCCGATGGCACCGGCAGCTCCGGTGACCAGCACGACCTTGTCTGCAAACCGCATCATTGCCACTCCTCTTGCGCGTTCAGTTCTCGAATACCGGATAATCCCGCCATGAATGGCGCGGCGCAAAACCAAGCTGCAACTGCGCGGCGGATGTGTCGATCAGCGCGGCAGAGCCATCGATCGGCTTGCGGATCGGCGTGCCCGGATAGGCTCTTTCGATGAGATCCGCGCTGGGGCAATCCATATAGCTGTCGGCGGCGCTGATGAACAAACGCGCGTGCCCGGTCACCGGCCGCTCCACGGCCGCCACGAAGGCCGCGGCGGCATCCCGCGCATCGAGATAGGCCCATAGATCGCGGGCGGCATCGGCGTGTAAACGGCGCGGACCGATGGCCGCGTGGAACGTCTCCGGCGTCTGGATCCACGGCATGCGCAGGCTGACGGCCGAGAAGGCGCCGCGTCGAACCATTGACTCGACCAGCTCCTCGCCGAGCCATTTTGTTGTCGCATAGACGTCCTGCGCACCGATCGGATGTGCTTCGTTGATCGGCAGGTAAACCGGCACGACCGGCGTCTCGAAAAAGGGAAATCCCAGCACGCTGAAGGATGAGGCATAGACGAACCGCCGAACATCACAAAGGCGTGCAGCCTCGACAGCGGCATACATCGCCGCCATGTTGATGCGGAACACGTCGGCCGCCGCCCGGCCTGTCGGGCGGGGAATGGCGGCGATATGGACAAGGGCATCCATGCCCTTGGCCAGTTGCGCCACCACCGCAAGCTCGCCAGCCTCGCCCGTGACATGAGACCAGCATGCACCTTCCGGTGGCGCGCTGACGTCGAGGCCGGTGACGGCATGGCCGCCTTCCATGAGGTTCGACGCGACATGACGACCGAGCAAGCCGCTCGAACCGGTCACCAGAATGCGGCTCATCGGGCAATCCCTCGGTTATCAAAACCGAAGGCAGGCCCAGGCTCACGAGGCTGCGAACAGGATTTCATGGAAACGCCGGCTCCTGGCTAGGGTCAATATCGTTGATGGTCAAACGATTAGGTCTCATCATACTGAGGATGTCAAGGTCGGTTTGTAGCACCGTTCCCTGTGAAAATTCTAGAGATAGCGGAACTCCGGATCGCCCGCCATCCGATGAAATAGCCGAGCAGGCTCTGATAAACCGCTTGACTTCATCGGCCTTCGATTGCTTGTTTGATCATCAATGAGTTTTACCATTGCCGATCCCCCCGCAACCCTGGAGACGCCCATGTCGCTCGACGTCTTTTCTGCACATCTCGAACAGCAGGATATCCGCTTGGATGGCAAGCGTAGTGCGCTGATCGTCATCGACATGATAAACGAGTTCTGCAAGCCGGGCGGCAAGATGGTGCTGCCCGGTTATGAGTCTCTGGTCGGGCCGCAACTGTCGCTGGTAGAGGCTGCCCGCGCGGCCGGAGCGCCGGTCATCTGGGTTCACGATGCGCACCGCCCGGGAATGCGGCATGAACGCGAATGGGCAAAGCGCACGCCGCATGGACTCGAAAACACCTGGGCGACCGAGATCATCGAGGATCTGGGGGCCCGACCTGATGACATCCACGTCACCAAGCGTCGATATTCCGCCTTCTTCCAGACGGATCTCGACCTGACGCTGAAGGATATGCAGCTCGACCAGCTGGTCATCTGCGGGGTCGTTACCAATATCTGCGTCCGGTCGACCGTGCATGACGCTTTCTTCAACGGATACGAGGTGGTCGTGCCGGCGGATGCCTGTGCTGCGACCGGACCGCGTGAACAGGAAAGCTCGCTCTACGACATCGCCACGCATTTCGGCATCGTTTCGGATACGCAGTCCGTCGTTGCTGCCTTCAGCAAGGGCGCCACGCTCACCAATATGATTGCGGCCTGACCACGCAGGAGGCGATGGCGACAGGACAGCGCGATTGCCCCCAAGACCTGCCTATCGAATGGAAGACCTTTTGAAGACGATCGATCCCATCTCTCCTGATCTCTCATCGCCGGACCAGAGCGACCAGCCCGCGGCCATCGAGCTTCCCGAACTGGGCCATGATGAAATCCAGGCCTATTACGCCCGTACGGGATACTCGCTGGAGCATCACGCGGCGCACTTGCTGCGGCGTGCGCACCAGCGGGCGACGGCCTGCTTTCAGGCGGTCATGCCCGGAGACGACCTGACGCCGACGCAGCTCGCTGCTCTGGCAACGCTTCTGAAACACGGCGCACTCTCCCAGAACCATCTTGGCCGCATGACGCAGATGGATCCATCCACGATCAGCCTGGTCGTCAAGGCGCTGATGAAGCGCGGACTGATCGCGCGCAAACGCTCGGATACCGACCAGCGCATGACGATGATTACGCTGACCAATGCCGGCGTACACTACACCTTGCCCCTGCTCGACCGCTCCATGCAGGTGGCGCGCCGGCTGCTGTCACCGCTCTCGCCCGGCGAGCAGGCAACGCTGCTCGATCTCCTGAACAGGGTTGGCGAGCCGGAAGCGGACTGACGACAGCCGATCTGCGCGCCGTGGACGCCGTAATGCCAAATTCTTATTGCCAAGCCCTGAGGAAATCCGACGATGCAGCCATCCTTCGACCGCCTTCTCATCCGGAACCTCGGGCTGGTGCTCACCGGCGATATCGCAGCGCCGATCGCAGATGCCGACGCCATTCTCGTCGAAGGCGGGCGGATTTCGGAGATCGGCCGCGCCTCCTCCATGGCGCTCCCGGACGATATCACGGTGATCGATGCCAAGGGCTCCGCCATCATGCCCGGCATGATCGACAATCATTCGCATCCTGTCATGGGTGACTGGACGCCGCGGCAGAACCAGCTTGGCTGGATCGACTCCACTCTGCATGGCGGTGTGACGACGCTGGTCTCGGCCGGCGAGGTGCATGTGCCCGGCCGTCCGAGGGACGTGGTCGGCGTCAAGGCGCTCGCCATCACGGCCCAGCGCGCCTTCAGCGCGTTTTCCCCGACGGGCATGAAGGTGCTCGCCGGCGCCCTGATTCTCGAGCACGGGCTGACTGAAGCGGACTTCGTCGAACTCGCGGCTGCCGGCGTCACGCTGGTCGGCGAGGTCGGCCTTGGGTCCGTCAAGGATGGCGCCACTGGCCGGCAGATGGTCGCCTGGGCACGGCAGAACGGCATGACCTCCATGACCCATGTGGGCGGCCATTCCATTCCCGGCTCGTCGCGCATCGGGGCGGAGACGGTGCTGGAAGTCGATGCCGATGTCGCCGCGCATCTAAATGGTGGCCCGACGTCTCTGCCGGAAGCCGAGCTGCGTCTCATCTGCGAGACGAGCACCCGCGGGCTCGAGATCGTCCACAACGGCAATATGCGCGCCGGTCTCTTCGTGCTCGATACCGTGCGGGATGTCGGGGCGCTTGACCGCCTGGTGCTCGGCACCGACGGCCCGGCCGGCTCCGGCGTCCAGCCGCTCGGCATGTTGCGGCTCGTGACCATGCTGGCGTCTCTCGGCAATCTCGCGCCGGAAATCGCGATCTGCCTCGCCACGGGCAATGTCGCGCGCCTGCGCGGCTTGACGGACCGTGGACGGATTGCGGTGGGTCTTGCAGCCGATCTCGTCTTCATCGATCAGGCCATGGGCGGTGCGGGCGACGGTGTTCTCGACAGCATGACGCTCGGCAACATGCCGGGTATCGGCATGATCCTGGTCGATGGCGTCCCCCGCATCACCCGCAGCCGCAACACGCCGCCATCCATTCTCGTGCCGGAGCTTCTGGTCGGCTGAAAGTATTGCGACATGCAAAGGCCGCGCTCCTGACGGGGCGCGGCCTTTGCATGTCGGTCATACCGAAGGTTCAGACCATGCCGTCCTTGCCGATGATCTTGTCCACCGTCAGGCCGCCGACGCGCGGGTGCGGCCGGCCGCTGTCGGTGACGGCGATCGCCACGGCGATCTCGTCGGCGCGGGGAGCATCGGGCAAGCGGACCTCCATGCCATCGAAATGGCTGCGCACCCGTGCGGCATCCTTGTGGCCGAGCGGGATATCGAAGTTTGCACCGGGCGCACCACGTTTCTTGGAGGAGGGGATGAGGGCAGCGCCGCCGCCCAGAACGGCGCGGAACGGTGCACCAAGCTCCGGGTGGATCAGGGCCGCTGCATGTTCCAGCTCACCATCCTCCCCGACGAGCACAGCCTTGCCGAAGCTTTCGATCTGCGACCCCTCGATCCCCAAAGCCGCCACAGCCCGCTCCGGCAGAATCTGCCCCAGCACCCGGCCGACGGCTTCGAGGGCTGAGAGATCCTCGACATAGCGACCGGCGAAGGGATTGCGGATGACGGCGACGGAGGCCGCGCGCCTTGTGGGTTTTTCGAGCTTTCGCCCGCCCTCGACCAACGTCTCTTCAACCACGGTGATGATGCGGCGCAGTCCGATGGTGTCGTTCGCGCTCATCGCAGGCCATCCTCGCCCTTGATTTCACTCGCCTTCAGGCCGCCCACGCGCGCATGGACGCGCGGACCGGTGGTCATCGCGAGGGCGAGCACCATCTCGTTTGCGCGCGGTGCGTCGCCGATGCCCACTTCGACCGCATCGAAATGGCTGCGGACGTAGGATGCGTTGATATGGGTGATCGGGACATCGAGGCGTGTGCCAGGCCCGCCGACCTTCTTGGTCGAGGGAACGATGGCCCGGGCATCGCCCAGCAGTTCGCGCATGGAATAGCCGCCCGGATTATGCCAAAGGGCTGCATGTTCCAGCTCTCCGGCCGATCCGACGATCGCGCCCTTGCCGTAGCCTTCGACGACTGCGGGATCGCCGCCGAGCGCATCGATGAGGCGGCGCGCCATCTCCAGGCCCAGCGGCTTCAGGTCATCCATGAAAAACGAGATGTCCTCGACATAGGCGCCGGCAAACGGGTTCTCGATGACCGCGAGAACGGAGGCGCGCCGGAGAGGCGTGCCCACGACTGGGCCTCCCTCATGGAAGATCTCATCCACGGAAACGACGAATTTGCGTACGACCACGTCTGCCATGTACCTCTCCATATTTGTTAGAGTAGTAACAATCCATCACGCCCATGCGTTGTCAAGGGAGGTCGGGTAGAAACCCGATCGCATGCGCCTTGTGATGTTGCGGAGCGATGCAATTCAACGATTCTGACTTGCAATGCAGCAAGATGAAAAAAGCGTCAGAAAGCGATTGACAAGATTTGGAAGTCGACACAGTATTCGTATGACCATCAACTAATGTGGCATCAAGACCGGGTGATGGATCTGCCGAGAAGGCTACCAGAGGGAAAGAACCAAAATGAAGATTTTTGCCCGCTTCTTAGCGGCCGGCGTCGTGCTGGCTGCATCCGCCCTTCCGTCGGTCGCTGCCGAGAAGGTGCATATCGCTGCGATCTCCGGCTATTTCGCGCAAGGGTTCGGCATTTCCATCGTCAACGGCCTGAACAAGGCCAAGGACGATTTCGGCATCGACCTCAAGCTTGTCGATACCGGCAACCGGGCGCTCGATTATGAGGAGCAGTTCGCCAACCTCGCAAAGAGCGGCCAGTACGACCTGATCTTCGTCATGGGCTGGGAACTGGTGGATGCCCTGCAGAAGGTCGGCGCGCAATATCCCAACCAGCGCTTCGTCTTCATCGACGGCGTGCTCGACGCGAAGACGATGGTCTACGCGAATTTTGCCGAAGAGCAGGGCTCGTTCATCGCTGGAGCACTCGCAGGGCTGGTCGAGGACATGGGGCCTGAATTCGACAAGATCGGCGACGGCAAGGCGATCGGCTTCGTCGGCGGCCGCGACATTCCCGTCATCCGCAACTTTCTGGGCGGTTACGAGCAGGGCGCGAAATATGCAGCGCCAGACGTGAAGGTGAACTCGGTCTTCGCCGGTACCTTCGACGATCCGGCAAAGGGCAGCGAACTGGCCATGGCACTCTACGGGCAGGGTGCAGACATCGTCTACAACGTCGCGGGACCGACGGGCGAGGGCGTGATGCAGGCGAGTGCCGCCGCCGACAAATATTCGCTCGGCGTCGATATCGATATGTGCTCCAGTGCACCCGGCAACGTGCTGGCCAGCATGCTGAAGCGCGGCGACGTCGCCGTCTACGCCATCATCAAGGACGAGGTGGAGGGCCGCAAGGTTACGCCGGGAACGCGCACCTTCGATCTCGCCTCCGGCGGCGTCGAGGTGAAGGTCTGCGACGATGTCGCGGCGAAGCTCCCCGCCGCGATCAAGGACAAGCTGGAGACCATCCGCATGGATGTCATCGCCGGCAAGATCCAGATCGCCCGCGCGAAGTAAGACGGTCCGGCGTGGGTGCGGACGAACTCCTCCGTCCACGCTGCCGTTCACGACGGTAAGGGCGACGCAATCTCGCGTCGTCTGCTCGGCGAAGGCGTGTTGACGGCTGTCAACGCTAGCCGTCCGGCTGTCGTTCTTCGATGAAATCCTCGTATCTTCTTCTCCTGCCTCGGTATGCCTCATGGACCTTGCCGTCGATCTTTCCGGAATCACCAAGCGCTTCGGCGCCTTCACCGCCAATGACGGCATCGATCTCGCCGTCCGTCGCGGCGAAATCCATGCGATCATCGGCGAAAACGGCGCCGGTAAGACGACACTGATGAACATCCTGTTCGGCCTGCTGCAGCCGGATGCGGGCAGCATCTCGATCGGCGGCAAGACCATGCTGATCGACAGTCCGGCAGTGGCGATCAACGAGGGGCTCGGCATGGTGCACCAGCACTTCAAGCTGGTGCCGTCGCTGACCGTGGCCGACAATATCTTTCTCGGCATGGAAATCCGCAGGAACGGGCTCATCGACCGTGCAGCCCAGGTGGAGCGCACCCGCGTCCTCTCGGAGAAGTTCGGCCTGCGGGTCGATCCGCAGGAGCGGGTTGCGGGACTTTCGGTCGGCATCGAGCAGCGCATCGAAATCTTGAAGGTGCTGGCGCGCAACGCCCGTACCATCATCCTCGACGAACCCACGGCCGTCCTCACGCCCCAGGAGAGCCGCGACCTGTTCCAGACGCTGCGCAGCTTCGTGGACGACGGCATGACGGTGATCTTCATCTCGCACCATCTCGAGGAGGTGATGGCGGTGTCGGATACGGTTACGGTGCTGCGCGACGGTCGCGTCGTCGCCACCAAACCGAAGAATGCGCTCACCAAGCGGGAGCTTGTGCGTCTCATGGTCGGCCGCGACGTCAGTTTCGACCGGCGTCCCAGGACCCGGAACGAAGGCGCTGTGGCGCTTGAGGTCACCGACCTCTGGGCGCGGGACGACCGGCGGTTGACGGCATTGAAGTCGGTGGATCTCACCGTTCGCGCCGGGGAGATCGTCGGCATTGCCGGGGTCGCCGGCAACGGACAGACGGAACTCGCGGAGGTTCTCTCTGGGCTTCGGCCTGCCAGCCACGGCCGCGCGCAGCTCCACGGCCACGATATCCTCGACCGGACGCCGGCCGAGATCCGCAACCGCGGGCTTGCCCATGTCCCGGGCGACCGCATGGTGCGCGGTGTCGATCGGAATGCGTCGCTGTCGGCCAACATGCTGATGGGGCGCCAGAACAAAGAGCCATTCGCCCGCCTCGGCGTGATTGACTGGACGGCGGTGCATGGCGCGATGCGCGCGCTGATCCAGCGTTTCGACATCCGCGCCCGCGGGCCGAAGGATCCGGCGCGCAGCCTGTCCGGCGGCAACATCCAGAAGGTCGTGCTGGCCCGGGAGTTCACCGCCGGCGGCGATATGCTTCTCATCGACCAGCCGACCCGCGGCGTCGATATCGGCGCACAGGAGGCGATCCACGACGAGATCATGCGCCAGCGGGCCGATGGCCGCGCGATCCTTCTGATCTCCACCCAGCTCGACGAGCTGAAGGCGCTGGCCGACCGGATTCTCGTGATGTTCGACGGCCGGATCATGGGCGCGGTCGATGGTGCCGAAATGGACGAAGACGCAATCGGACTGATGATGGCCGGGATCGACCCGGCAGACCTGACGGAGGCCTCATGACGAACCGCCTGCTCTTCCCTAGGCTCTTCTCAAAAGGGCTGGCGCGAACGCTGGCGGGCCAGGCGCTCGCCTTCGCCATCGCGCTCGCGCTGGGTGCCATCATCATTCTCATGATCGACGAAAGCCCGGTCGCCGTCTTCATGACGCTGATGCGCGGTGCCTTTGGCGATGCGGAGAAGATCGCCAGCACCCTGCTGCAGACGACGCCGATTCTCATCTGCGGCATCGCGGCCTGCATCGCCCTTCGCGGCGGCATGTTTAATGTCGGCATCGAAGGACAGCTCTTTCTCGGCGGGTTCGCCGCCGCCTGGGTGGGGTTCGCCTTCGCACTGCCGCCCGTGCTGCACGTGCTTGCCGCGATGACGCTGGCGGTGGTCGCTGGTGCGCTCTGGATCGCGATTCCCGCCTTCTTCCGCGTGCGCTTCGGCACCAACGAGGTGGTGTCCACGATTTTGGCCAATTACATCGCGACACTGCTCACCTCCTATCTCACCATCTTCCTGTTCAAGCGCCCAGGCGGATGGTCGGAAACGCCGCCGATCCTGACGAGCGCCTACCTGCCGGAACTCTTCTCCTTCTCGCGGCTCAACATCGGCCTTCTCATCGGCCTGGCGCTCGCCGTCGGCGTCGCCGCCTTCTTCCGCTGGACCTCCGCCGGCTATGCCGTGACCATGGTCGGCTCCGCGCCCAAGTTCGCGGAATATGGCGGTGTCAGCGTGCGCCGCGTCGGCTTCGGCGTCCTCCTTGTTTCCGGGGCCGTGGGCGGCCTTGCCGGTGGTGTCGAGACGCTCGGTGTGCATCACCGGTTCATGGAAGGCTTTGCGCCCGGCTTCGGCTTCGACGGGCTCATCGCGGCCCTGCTCGCCAACGGCTCGCCCATCGGTACCATCTTCACGGCGCTGTTCTTCGGCGCGCTGCGTGCTGGTTCCCTGCTGCTCGAGGTGGATACGACAGCCTCGCGCGAAATCATCACGGTCATCCAGGCGCTGATCATCCTGGCGGTTTCCGCCGATCTCATGATGCGCCGACGCGGCGACCGCACGGGAGAGCGCCGATGGAAATTCTGAGCAACCTGTTCAACGTCGCTTTGCTGGTCGCGATGATCCGCACCACGACGCCGATCCTGCTGGTGGCGCTGGGCGGCTCGTTCACCACCAAGGCTGGGATCTTCAACATCGGGCTGGAAGGCCAGATGCTGATCGCCGCTTTCTTCGCCGTCGTCGGCTCGATCTGGACGGGCTCGTCGGTGGGCGGCATGGTTATCGGCGTTGCCGCGGCCCTCGTCTTCGCCCTCATCTATGCCGTCCTCGTCGTAAGCTTCCGGGCAAACGAGGTTGTTGTGGGGTTGGCGCTCAACATCCTTGCCGGCGGTATGACCGTGTCTCTCCTGAAGGCGATCTTCGGGACGCGCGGCTCCGTGGTTGGGCGCGGCATCGTCGGCCTGCCCAAGGTGCAGATCCCCGGCGCGCGCGATCTGCTCGGACCCTCGACCGCGCAGCTGATCTCCGGTTACACGCCACTTGTCTACGTCGCCTTCTTCGCCGTGCCGCTCCTCATCCTCTTCTACAACCGCACCCGGCTCGGCCTTTACATCCGCGTGGTCGGTGAGAAGCCGGAGGCAGCCGAGGCGCTCGGCATCTCGATCGTGCGGATTCGCTACGCGGCATCGCTGCTCTGCGGCCTTTTTGCCGGACTGGCCGGCGCCCACATGTCGCTCGGCTACATCACGATGTTCACCGAGAACATGTCCTCCGGGCGCGGATTCATGGCGGTCGCGATCCTGATCTTCTCGGGCGGCGACCCGCTGAAAGTGCTGGCCGGCTGCCTGCTGTTCGGCTTCGCCGATGCCTTCTCGCTCCGGCTCCAGACCTTCGGCTTCCCGTCCTATCTGGTTCTGGCCGTGCCATATGCCGTGGCGCTCGTCGCCCTGTTCGCGCTCTCCTGGCGCGCACGGCCAAAGCGCATCCGCGAGACGGTCGAGACCATTCGCCGCGCTTTGTCCGTCTATCCCTCGGGGGAAGCTGGCCGCGACGCGCCGCTTCCCCGTTACTGAAAACCCGAGACCTCGAAGGCTTCCCATGCAGCGCATCATCCTCGACGTGGATTCCGCCGGCGACGACATTCTCGCCGTGCTGTTCGCCGCCGCCCATCCGGACATCAAGCTGGAGGGCGTGACGACCGTCACCGGCGCCGCCGGCCCGATCAAACAGGTCACCGACGTCGTGCTGAACACGCTGTCGCTGGCCGGTCGTGACGATATTCCGGTGCATGCCGGCGCCTGGCGGCCGATCGTCGGCCATGCCAAGGCGGCCATGGAAGCGCCCGTCCATTTCGAAAAACGGCTGACGGCCCGCTTCGGCGATCGGCTGAAGACCTTCAATCCTCCGGCGCCCGAGCCCCGCCGCAAGGCAAACCCCGGCCATGCGGTGGATTTCATCATCGACATGGCAAAGGCCAACCCGGGCGAGATTACGCTGGTGACGACGGGGCCGACGACCAATGCAGCGCTCGCGATCCTGCAGGAACCGGCGTTGCCGTCGCTTCTGAAGAACATGCTGGTGCTCGGCGGCAACTTCACCACGCCCGGCAACATGACGCCGCTGTCGGAGTACAATATCTGGGCGGATCCGGAGGCGTCGCGCATCGTGCTCAACGCCGATGTCGACAAGATCCTCGTGCCGCTCGATATCTGCGAGGACAACCGCGTGGCCGACAGCATGCTGACGCGCGACGACATCGCGGACATGGCCTCGATCGGGGCGGACAATGCCGTTGTGGATATGATCGGAGAGGTGTTTCCGATCTACATCGATATCTGGCGCGAGTTCTTCGGGCTGGTCGGATTTCCCATGGATGATGTCATTACTGTCGCGCTGGCCTTCGCGCCGGATCTCGTGACGACGACGGCGCCGCTCTTTGCCGATGTCGTCATCGATAAGGGCGTGGCGCGGGGGCAGGTGGTGGCCTATCGCGGCCACCAGATCCTGCCCGGCGGTGACGGCCCGAAGACGACCCGCATTGCCACCGGCCTCGATGGCCGCCGTTTCCTTTCGATCTTCAAGACCACCATGGCGCGCTACGCCCGCGCCGGCGATCTTGGCACTGCAGCCTGAAGGACCGTTTCCGATGCCGACACCCATCCTCTACGACTGCGACCCCGGCCACGACGACGCCATCGCCCTCGTCATGGCGCACCGCTCGCCCGATATCGAACTTCTGGGCGTGACCACCACCTGCGGCAATGCCGAACTCGACAAGACCACCTCGAACGCCATTCGCATCCTCGACTTCATCGGTGCGGGTGACGTGCCGGTTGCGGCCGGCTGCATTCGCCCGCTCGCCCGTCCGCTGGTGCTGGGAACGGCAGATGGCCCGAGCGGTCTCGAGGGTTCTCCCTACCTGCCCATGCCGCAACGCGAACCCCTGGCGCAACATGCCGTCGATTTCCTCGCCGAACGGCTTGCGGCGGCGCCAGAGCCGATCATCGTGGTGGCGACCGGGCCGCTGAGCAATATCGGCCTCCTTGTTCTCAAGCATCCGGAGGTGCTGCCGAAGATCAAGGAGCTGATCTGGATGGGCGGCGTGTTCTATCGCAAGAGCGAGATCATCACGCCCACCGAATTCAACGCCTTCTGCGATCCCGAAGCTGTCCGGCTTGTGCTCGACAGCGGCGTGCCCGTCACCATGGTCGGGCTGGATGTGACCATGCAGGTTCTGGTCGAAGCGGAGCAATATGCGGAGCTTGCGACCATCGACACCGAACTCGGCAGGCTCGTCATGGACTGGCTGCGCTTCTACGAGAAGCTGCATCGCAACTCCATGGGCGTCGGCGGCGCGATGCACGATCCCCTGGCGCTGGCGCTGGTGATCGACCCGACGCTGGTGCGCACCAGGCCCGCCCATATCGGCGTCGATCTCGACGGCACCTTTGCCTTCGGCGCGACGGTCGCCGATTTCTGGAAGGAACGCGGTGAGCCCGACAATGCGCGGATCGCCTATGAGGTGGACAGCGACCGCTTCTTCAAGCTGATGTTCGATCTGTTGCGCGATGCACCGCTGGATCCGTGATCTCCGTCGGTGCATCCTCCCGAGGATGCGATAGTGAGGAGCGGGGACAGCATCGGTGTCTTATGATCTTGCCATCATCGGCGGCGGCATCGTCGGGATTTCCACGGCGCTGGAAATATCGACCCGCTGGCCCGGGCTTTCCGTCGTCGTGCTGGAAAAGGAGGTCGAGGTTGCGACCCACCAGACCGGGCGCAACAGCGGCGTCATCCACGCGGGGGTCTATTATCAACCGGGAAGCCTGAAGGCGCGTTTCTGCAAGGAAGGCGTCGAGGCGACGATCGATTTCTGCCGCGAGCATGGCATTCCGTTCGAGCAGTGCGGAAAGATGCTCGTGGCGACCGCCCCTGACGAGATGCCGCGTCTTGCCGCGCTGGAGGACCGATGCCGACAGAACGGCCTGCCGGTGGAACGGCTGGACGCCGCGGAGCTTGTCCGGCGCGAACCGCATATCCGCGGCGTCGGGGCGCTGTTCGTGCCGACCAGCGGCATTGTCGATTACGGTCTGATCGCCCGTACGATGGCCGGAATCCTCATCGACAGAGGCGTCGAAATCCGCACCGGCGCTAGCGTGGAGACCTTGCGCGAGGAGGCAGATGGCGTTCGTATCCAGTTTCCGCAGGAAGAGATTCGCGCCCGGCACGTCATCGCCTGCGCCGGCATCATGGCCGACAGGCTGGCCCGGCTTTGTGGCCTCGAACTCGACTTCCGCATTGTGCCTTTCCGTGGTGAGTATTACCGGTTGGGTGCCGACAAGGACCGCATTGTCAACCATCTGATCTACCCGATCCCGGACCCCGCGCTGCCGTTTCTGGGCGTCCACCTCACGAAGATGATCGGCGGCTATGTGACGGTGGGGCCGAATGCGGTTTTCGCCTTCGCGCGGGAGGGCTACCGGTTTTCCGATGTCAACGTCCGCGACCTCAAAGAGATGATCGCCTATCCTGGTTTTCGTCGCCTGGTGCGCAACAATCTTCGATCCGGCCTGTCGGAAATGGGCAATTCGCTCAGCAAGCGCCGCTACCTCGCGCTTTGCAGGAGATACTGCCCGGAATTGCAGCTCGATGACCTCAAGCCCTACCGGCCCGGCATCCGCGCGCAGGCGGTTCTCGCCGACGGCAGCCTCGTCCATGATTTCCTGATCCGCGAAACCCGCAAAACCATCCATGTCTGCAACGCTCCGTCTCCCGCCGCAACATCGGCGATGCCGATCGCCCGCGATCTCGCGGATCGCGCTGCCGTGCTGTTCGGATGGCGGGCAGGGGGTAAAAGGGTCTAGGCGAACCTCT
This sequence comes from Ferranicluibacter rubi, assembly GCF_011603255.1. GTDB lineage: Bacteria > Pseudomonadota > Alphaproteobacteria > Rhizobiales > Rhizobiaceae > Ferranicluibacter > Ferranicluibacter rubi. The sequence goes on from NZ_JAANCM010000008.1 coordinate 94,996, forward strand.
TCTTTCACGGGGAGCGACATGGCACATTCCACAGCAATGCTGTTCGAGCCGACTGTCCAAGGTGGTGGCGTCGGAACGAATTCTTCCTGTCGATTGAACGCTCGAACGACCACCTTCAGAATTGATCCTGGATCACTCAAGATGTCTCGAACGGGACGTTATGCATTCGCTTGTATCGGGGTTGGTGCCCGCCATGATTTCAAGCACGAGAGCTCTCTTTGAAGCTCCGCTCGATGCGAAGCTTTTATCTCGAATATTATCACCGTCCGAATTCATGCCGAGAAATGCTTGCTTGGTGCTAACGGTATTATTCCGGCATGCAATCTTGCGGCCACCGGTCATCCTTGAATTGGATCCACCTTGAATATTCCCATCTGGACGAAGCCCGCGCTCAACGGCGCGGTCGTCGGTGCTGTCGCCATGGCCGTCATCGGCTTTACGTGGGGTGGCTGGGTCACCGGCGGTACGTCGCGCAAGAACTCTGCGACAGAGACGTCGTTCGGTGTCGCGACAGCCCTGACCCCGTATTGCGTCGAAAAATCCAAGGCTGATCCGCTCTCCGCCGCCGTCATGACCGAACTGAAGGCTGCCGGAAGTTATGCGAGAGATGGTATCGTCGAAAAGGCCGGCTGGGCGACGCCGCTGGGCACTGACCAACCGAACAGGGATCTGGCCAGATCCTGCCAGATCGAGATCAGCAAGACACTGTGATGTACCCGCCGGCCGCCGATAACCCACGGCGGCCGTCATCGACATCTGTTCGATAGCATCGGTGCACCCATTCGCCGAGGTGACGAGGCTTGGCCGTTTCGGTCCGGATCTCTGCAAAACCAACCCATGCCAACATCGATGCGCCAGCGCCCGGACCATCCGCGGCGGTGCAGCCCATCTCCCGTGACCCTTGGTCACTCGTCCAGAAAGGATCTATCATGACGACTATTCGCAATGGCGCGTCTTCCATGACATGCGACAGGCCACAGGCTTCGCGATCGGCGTTTTCCAGCTGCACGCCCGGTGTTCTGCGATGATCGGATATCTGATCCTCGTTCATCGCTTTCCTGACCAGTTCAAACGTCTTTTCAAGGCCATATACGATCCTCGCAACAGTTATGTGGTGCATGTCGATAAAAACTCCGGCGCAGCGCTGGAGACCGAGATCCGCGGCTTTCTGCAGCAGTATCCGAACGCAGAGGTCATGGAGGGACATGCAGCCTTGTGGGGAGGGTACAGTCTTGTCGAAGCCGAACTTCGCGGGATGCAGCACCTCCTGGCGATGGATCGAAACTGGAGCCACTTCATCAATCTGAGCGGCCAGGACTTCCCCCTGAAAACCCAGTCGCACATCATGGCTCACCTGCGCGCGCATCCAGACCGCGAATACATCAAGGTTCTCGATCAGAAGAAAGTGCGTCCCGACACGATGCGTCGCATCGGGGAGTTCGTCATCGAGAGGGGTGGCCAGATCGAACAAACGCTGAAGATGCGGCCCTTCATCGACGGTGCGACGCCGTATATCGGAAACCAGTGGATGATCGTCAGCCGAGCCTTCTGCGACTTCGTCTGCAATGACGGTCGGGCCGATCCCTATAAGGACTTCTACCGCAACACCTTCATTGCCGACGAGGGCTTTTTCCAGACGGTCATGATGAACACCCCTGTGCACGGCGAGATCGTCAACGACGACCTGCGGATGATCGATTGGGTGGCGGACGGCGACATCAAGTTGCGTCCGAGGACCTATGTTCGCAAGGATGCTGCGGCTTTGAAGGCAAGCCATGATTTCTTCGCGCGGAAATTCGAACAGGATGTCGATGGCGATATCCTGTCGATCCTTGAGGCACATCTGCTCACGCAGACGCTCCGCCCCGCCGGCGAGCCCGAGTTCGTATCCGCGAGCGCCGCCTAGATCGTAGTCAAACCGCTAAGGATATGGGCCGCCCGGTTTGACCAACCTGGTTATCCGGGTTCCGTTTCGGACTGCGTATGGCATCCTCAAGAGGGATGCCGTACTTCTTTGTGAACAGGGCGTCACGATCGGTGCTGCGATCAGATCAGGAGTCTGGCATCCTGCGCGGCATCGATGAAAGCGTCTCGGACAGTGTCGTTTGAAGACGCTGTCGCGACGGCCTCGCTGCACAGGGCTTTCGCCACGAAATAGGACTCTCCGTGTTCTGCCGGCCACCGATTGTTCAAGGCCTCGAAGGCGTCTACCGGCCCTCGAATGACATCGGCGATGCCGCTTCCAATCCGAACAGCGACCGGACGGTTCCAATGAATGGACATTTTATGTTTCCAATTGTCTTCTTATGGAAGGCATAGGTGGGGCTGCTTCAGCGAGGTGCAAGTTTATATCTTGGAATTCTGGTCGTTTTCGAAATAAACTGTTTTTCGAATTATCGTATAAACCGCCAAGATACGAATTATACTTATAATTCTCGATTTTTCTTCTGGAGAATTGGGCGCAGACTAGCCGCGCTGGCACGCGCAGCACGAACAGAAAACATGCATCTGCCGCTCTTCCCTGCATGCGCCAGAGCACTCTCCATGACGTAGACTCAGCAATCTTGCCAACTCGAGAAAAATTTCTCGATCTGGATCGTCTCTCTGTCGTGGCAGCCGAATGGATCGGCGCCGAGTTCGAAGAACGATGCAGAGCGTCGTGCGTCAAACGCGTTACAGGGGGCATGGAATGTCAAGAGGTTGGATTGGCTGTGGGTCGCGTTGGTGGGTCAACGCGGCTCTCACAAGTGTATCGCTACTCGCTATCTCCGCCGGGTCGGCGCAAGGGCAGGAAGCGCGAGATGAGCAGGCGAAACGCCAGTCTGAGGTCGCACGTTCTTCCGGTGCATCACAGGCCACGACGCTTGAAACGATTGTCGTCGTCGGTCGCTCGGGGGAGCAGGCGCCAGCGACAGGAATTATCGGTCAGCCTCCGGCACCTTATGCCGGCGGGCAGGTCTCTTCCGGTGCTCGTGTCGGTGTTCTGGGCAATCAGCCTGTTCTGAAAACGCCCTTCAGCGTTACGTCTCTGACGTCGAAGTTGATCCGCGATCAGCAGGCGCGGACCGTTGCCGATCTCACGCTGAACGATCCATCCGTGCGCCAGGACGCCCCTGCGTTCAGCGAACGCGATGCTTTCATGATCCGCGGTTTCTCGGTCACCAATCTCGATACGCTCTATGACGGGCTTCCCTACATTGCCAATCCCCGGCGCAGTTTCCTCGAAGGTATCGAGCGTGTGGAGATCCTCAAGGGGCCGACGGCGTTTGCAAATGGTGGCCTCGGCCGGGTCGGCGGCACGATCAATCTCGTGCCCAAACGTGCCACCGACGAACCGCTGACACGCCTTACGACCGGCTATCGCTCCGACTCGCAACTATGGTCGCATGCCGATGTCGGTCGTCGCTTCGGGCCGGGCGGAGAGTTCGGCGTTCGCGTGAACGGCTCCTACCGTAATGGCGATTCTCGGCTTGATAACAACGACAACGAGGTCGGCGTCGCATCGATCGGCCTGGATTATCGCGGCGACCGCGTCCGCGCCTCGCTCGATCTCAACCATTCCACGCAGAACATCGATGCGCCGACATCCCTGTTCAACGGTGCCGTGCCCGGCATAGAGATACCGCGCGCACCGAACGGCAAGATCAATACGGCCAACCCGTTCGAATATCATGACAGCACATACAACATGATTTCTGGTCGCGTAGAGTTCGATGTGCTTGATAACACGACGCTTTATGCTGCCGGTGGTGCAAGCCGTTACCGCGAAGACTTCTTGACGTCCTCCTACACGATCCTCAACGCAAATGGAGATGCGACATCCAGCCTCGCCATTCAGCCGCAGCAGATTCAGGGATTTTCGGGCGAAATCGGCCTGCGCTCGGAATTCGATACTGGCCCCGTCGGTCATCAGGTCAACGTCGCGGTCGCACGAAATCTCAATGAAAACGATCGCGGCAGCTTCCTGCCGCGTGCATTGGGATTGCCGCCAGCATATCCCACGAACATCTACAACCCGGTCTATCTGCCCGACGGCTCGGTGGATACGAGCGATTTCCCCCGCTCGGACGATCTCGTCCCCTTCGCAGATCTTCTTTCGACAAGCATCGCGCTATCCGACACATTGTCCTTCCTCGACGAACGCTTTCTTTTGACCGTGGGCGGGCGCTATCAGGATATTCGCTCGAGAGGGTTCAATACACGTCCCGGAAATCCGCTTTTTCCGGTTGGAGACAGAAATTACCTTTATGAGGAAGCGAAGTTCAGCCCGGCTGTCGCCGCTGTCGTCAACGTCACTAACAATTTTTCGGTCTATGCCAACTATGTCGAGGCGCTGTCCGAGGGTGCGATTGCACCGGCGACGGTCACCAATGCAAACGAGATCTTCCCGCCCTTCGTCCACGATCAGAAGGAAATTGGGGTAAAGTACGATTTCGGTTCATTCCTGCTGACAGCAGCCTTGTTCGAGATCCGGCAGGAAAGTGCCTTTACCGACGCGACGACGAATACCTTCTCGGTCAATGGCCTGCAGGTCAATCGCGGTCTCGAACTTTCGGTGTTCGGCGAGCCGCTTCAGGGCATCCGCGTCCTTGGTGGCGTGACGTTCATGGATGCCAAGCTTGATAGCACGGCTGCCGGCACGTTCGACGGCAAAAGGGTTCCCGGCGTCCCCACAACGACCGTCAGTCTCTATGGCGAATACGATACCCCGTGGGTCGAGAATCTGACGCTGACAGGTCGCGTGCTCTACAGTGGCAGCACGTATTACGATCGGGCGAATACGCAAAAGGTCGAGGACTGGACGCGTCTCGATCTGGGTGCACGCTATGTCTTCGAGCGGGAGAATGGCAAGCCGATCGAAGTCCGGGCGAATGTCGAGAACGTTCTCGACGAGAAGTACTGGGCGTCGTCGGCACGCGGCTTCCTCTCGGCCGGTGCACCCCGCGCCTTCATGTTATCCGCATCGTTTGATTTCTGACAATATCAGGTTCTTACCGGTTCGAGCGAAGGTAATCCTCGAGAACACCCCTATATCTGGTCGCTCCTTGGCGTGCGGCCAGATACTTTCATCGTGGATAGGATAACCGGCTTCCCACGGTTTCATCAAAGGCGATCGCCAAGCAGTATGGCTGCAAGGGTTGTACAACACCGGAAAATCCAAAATGGTCCTCCGCATCGCACGTGCCCGAAAATGACACGTCATTCTCAAGGCAAAAGCGTTGGTCGTGAGGACGGAATTTGTAAATGCAACTTGACACCCCAGACAGTCGCCCCAATTTGCGCTGCGGGATGTTCGTGCGTTAGCAACAGGCGCGAGATGCCTTCTCGTTGGGACGTCACCTCCGTGGTCTACGAACGGTTTGCAGTTTACTGGGACGCATCTGGCATTATGCCCGGAAGGCGATTGGGAGATCGAGAATGGTGGACCTCTCCTGGCGCGGCCTGCGGAGCACCTATCTGACGACACCGGTTCTGTTGCGGTCGATCCCGGTCGGTATTGTCATTGCTGCGGGCGTGGTCGCAACGAGCTGGACGCATATGTTGCTCAGCGATCACCAGGATCTGGTCGTCCACACCTATAAAGCGATCGACACGACCAAGGATGTGCTGATCGGGCTGGACGATGCAGAAACAGGCCAGCGTGGCTACCTGCTCAGCGGCGATCGTCGCTATCTCGACCCCTACGACAAAGCATTGACGCGACTTTCGGACCTTCGGGGTACGCTGAAGGCGCATATTTCCGACAATGCCGAGCAGATCACGCGGGTGGCAACGCTCAACGGGATGATCGACGACAAGCTCGGCGAGCTCAGGCAGGCAATCGAGGTCCACGATACCAACGGTTTCGAAGCTGCGCGGAAGCAGGAGATCTCGATGATGGAGCGCGCCACGATGGACGGGATCCGGCGCGTGATCGGGTCCATTACCGAAAGCGAGAAGGCACTGCTGTCGGCACGGCAATCGGAGGTCGATCGGGACGAGACGCGAATCCGCATCGTCGCGATCTTCGTCGGTCTCGCCTCGTTCCTCACGCGGGCCGCGATCGAGCTTTACCTTGCGAGGCGTGGCATGGGCGGTGGTGGTGTGCCCCAGCGGCGTAAATATTGAGCGCCCTGCCGGCCGACAAGAGCGCTCAGGGCGTGCCGTTCAGTCGCTGGCGCAGGCCGCTGCCACCTTTTTCATCGACACGAGCCAGATAACCAGCCCGCAGACGGCGAAGCCTGCAAGGGTGAGGTAGGCGGCCGAAAAGCCGAAATGCGAGACGATGACGCCGGCGATCGCGGGGCTGAGCGACGCGCCGATGCCCTGCACCGTCATCACCGCGCCGAGACCGGCATTGATATGGCCAGTGCCCTTGAGCATCCGTGCGACGAGACCAGGCACCGCGACACCGAGAAGGCCGGCACCGACGCCATCCAGCATCTGCACCGGGATAAGGGCATAGGGGCTCGGCCACAGGCCAGCGATCAGCCCGCGAACCGGCAGTGCGACAAGGGCTGCGACGAGAAGCAGGAAGTAGCCGCGCCGTCCGGCGAAACCGGCCGCGAGAAGCGCGATCGGGATCATCGTCAGCTGGGCGATAATGACGGTCGCAGCTGTATAGGAGACGGGATCCGAGAGCAGGCTTTGGAGCGACGAATGCTGACCGACCGGTTGCGCCGCGGGCTGTCCAGGCTTGCTCTGTCCGGGTGGCAGTGTGGTCGTAGTGCCGGCGTCCTGACCGGTGGCTGTGGCTCCCGCCGTGCCGTCATCCGTGGGCACGCCGGAGCTTGCTGCCTGTGTTGCCACCTGCTGTCCGAGCAGGGGAAGCATGGCGCCGTTGCCGAAGTGGAACAGCATGAGCGTGGCTGCGAGGATCAGCAGCGGTGTGGACTTCCACAACACGCTGAAGCCCGAAGGCGCCTCTGCGTCTTTGCCATCCTTCTTCTCGATGCCGCGCGCGGCATCGTGGTCGATATCCTCAGGCTTGATCATCATGACGGCGATGATCGACCCGACGGCCATGGCCGTCATGAGGATGAAGACGGCGGTGAGGCCGAACTCGTAACCGAAGAAACCGGCACCGGCGGCGGCAAAGACGTTGCCGCCGTGGTTCCAGGCCTCGTTTCTCCCGAGCTGCGGGGCTAGTCCCTTCTGCCCCACGAGGCCGAGCGTCAGGCCGGCGACGGCCGGGCCGATGGCGGCACCGGCGATGCCGGTTGCTATCTGCGATGCCGCCACAAACGTCACGGTGGGGACAAACAGGATGGCAAGCGATGCCACGATGACGAGCGCCGCGCAGAAGCCGACCATGAAGCGCTTGGCCTTGGAGGCATCCGCAAGAGCGCCTAGCGGCGTGGTCGCCAACATGCCCGCAATGCCGCCGATCGTCATGACGACGCCGATGGTTGCCGTGCTCCAGCCCTGACCGATCAGGAAGATGCCGAGGAAGGGTCCGAGCCCGTCACGGACGTCGGCAAGGAAGAAGTTAACGGCGCTGAGGGCTTTGACCGACCGCGACCGGGGTTCTACAGGCGCCACGTGTGCGCTTGCCGCCATTGTATTCATCAAGGAGGTCCTATGTTGGACGTGAAGTCGGTTCGGAAAATTCGCTTCGGAACGCGCGGCGTGAACAAAGGTTTCTCATAAAGCGCCCGTTTATCAATTATATGCTTTCATTGGAGCCTTCATGTCGGATTTGCTCCCGGCACGACCGTGATCGCGGCCAGTCCTTGTCGCTTTCAGATCAGGCGTTATGCGGCGCAGGCTCTACAATCACCCGATATCGAAGATACGAGGCAGGCAATGGCAGAGTTTCCAAGCAGAGCAAAGGTCGTCATCATCGGGCTGGGCGGCATCGTCGGCGCCTCCATTGCGCATCACCTGATAGAGCGCGGCTGGGACGATATCGTCGGGATCGACAAGTCCGGCATCCCCACAGATATCGGCTCGACGGCGCATGCCTCGGACTTCTGCTACACGACCAGCCATGATTACCTGTCGGTCTGGACGACACAATATTCGATCGATTTCTATGAGAAGATGGGCCACTACGCCCGCATCGGCGGTCTGGAAGTGGCCCGCACCGGCGATGATGGCTGGATGGAGGAGATCAAGCGCAAGCTGTCTTCCGCCAAGGCCTTCGGCACGCGCGCGCATTATGTCAGCCCCACCGAGATCAAGCAGATGTTCCCGCTGATCGAGGAAGATCAGGTGCAGGGCGGCCTGTTCGATCCGGATGCCGGTCTCGTTATTCCGCGCTCGCAGACCGTTGCCGGCAAGCTGATCGATGCCGCCGAAAAATCCGGCAAGCTGAAGATCTTCGGCAATACGCCGGCGACCTCGCTGATCGTCGAGAAGGGCCGCATCAAGGGCGTCGTCACGCATCGCGGTACGATTCTGGCCGACCACGTCATCGTCTGCGCGGGCATCTGGGGACGCCTGATTGCGGAAATGGTCGGCGAGGATCTGCCTGTCATGCCGGTCGATCATCCGCTGACCTTCTTCGGCCCCTATAACGAATTCGCCGGCACCGGCAAGGAAATCGGCTATCCGCTGCTGCGCGACCAGGGCAACTCGGCCTATATGCGCGACACCGGCGATCCGAACACTACCGAAGGCGGGCAGATCGAGTGGGGCTACTACGAGGCGGAAAACCCGCGCCTCTGCCACCCGCGCGAGATCCTGGAAAAGCACGAGGCGCGCCTGTCGCCCTCGCAGCGTGATCTCGACATGGAGCAGATCCTCGAGCCCCTGGAACGGGCGATGGAGCTGACGCCGATCCTCGGGGAACTCGGCTACAATGAGGGCCACTCGTTCAACGGTCTGCTGCAGGTCTCGGCCGCCGGCGGCCCGTCCTGTGGCGAAAGCCAGAAGGTGCGCGGTCTCTGGTACTGCGTTGCCATATGGGTCAAGGACGGCCCGGGCTACGGCAAGCTGATCGCCGACTGGATGACGGACGGACGGACCGGGATCGACCACAACTCCATCGACTATGCGCGCTTCTACCCGCACCAGCTGACGGAAGCGTTCATCGAAGGCCGCAGCTACGAGGCGGCGCAGAAGATCTACTTCCCGGCGATCCATCCACGCGAACCCTACGCCTCTGGCCGCGGCGCTAAGCGCTCGCCCTTCCATGAGCGCGAAAAGGAACTCGGCGGCTATTTCATGGAACTCGGTGGCTGGGAGCGCGCCCACGGCTACAAGGCCAACGAGCACCTGCTGGAAACTTATGGCGACCGCGTGCCGGTGCGTGAGAACGAGTGGGACAATCGCCATTTCTGGCGCGTCTCGAATGCCGAGCATCTGGCGATGAGCGAGGATTGCGGCATCGTCAACCTCTCGCACTTCCACATGGTGGATATCGAGGGCCCCGACCATGTCGATCTGCTCGAATGGCTCTGTGCCGCCAAGATCGGCGGCGACGGCAATATCGGCAAGGGCATCTATACGCACTTCCTCGATGACGAAGGCATGGTGCGGGCGGACTTTACCGTCATCCGTCTCGCCGATCGCTGCCGCTTGATCAACGGCGCGGATGCGGGCCCCCGCGACTTCCACTACATGAAGCGCGTGGCGGAAGACCGCGGGCTCGACGTCGTTATCACCGACGTCTCGGAAAAATTCACCACCATCGGCATCTGGGGGCCGAACGCGCGCGCGACGCTGAAGAAGGTCGTGGCGGACCCGTCAGCCCTCGACCTGGAAAACTTCGCCTTCGCGGCCATCAAGCCGATCGAGATCGCAGGCGTTACCGTCACGGCCTTCCGCATTTCCTATGTCGGCGAGCAGGGTTGGGAACTGCATATGACATACGAGGACGGCCTTGCCGTCTGGGATGCGCTGCGTGCGACAGGTGTCATGGCATTCGGCGTCGAGACCTATGCCAACTCGCGCCGGATGGAAAAGAGCCTGCGCCTGCAGAACGGCGACCTCTTGACCCAATACAATCTGATCGAGGCGGATCTTGCCCGCCCCAAGGTCAAGGAAGCCGATTTCCGGGGCAAGGCGAAGCACCTCGAATACAAGGCGCGCGCGCATCAGCCGGCCATGCTCTGCACCCTGGTCATGATCGACAACACCGATGCGAGCGGCGTGAAGCGCTACCCCGTGGGCTCGCTGCCGGTCATCGATCCGGAAACGGGCGCGGTGCTGATCGACGACCTCGGCCGGCGGTCCTACACGACCTCGATTGCCTATGGCCCGACCATCGGCAAGAATATCGCGCTGGCCTATATCCCGCAGTCACATTGCGAGGTTGGCCGGACGCTGACGGTTGAATACTTCAACGAGAGCTTCCCGGTCGAGATCGCCGCCGTCGGCTACAAGCCGCTCTACGATCCGGAAAACCTCAAGCCCAGAAGCTGAGGTGTAGGCGCGGCGGTCTGATAAGCTTCAGGCCGCGCGACCTTTCTGCAGGATCACGATGACGACGAAGGCGGCGCCGATCGAGCTCGTGACGATGCCGACCGGGAGTTCCTGCGGCGGCAAGAGCGTGCGGGCGATGAGATCGCTGCCGAGAAGCAGGGCCGCGCCCAGAAGCGCGCAGAGGATCGTCAGCCGCTTGTGCAGCGGGCCGACCAGCGTGCGGGCGACATGCGGGATCATGAGCCCGATGAAGCCGATGACGCCCGTGATCGAGACGAGGAGGGCGGTGGCGAAACTGGCCGCCAGAAACGTTTCGCGCCGCAGCCGCCGTACGGAAATACCAAGGCTTTCGGCCGTCTGCTCTCCACCGAGTAGGGCGTCGAGGTGCCGGTGGCGCGCCATCGCATAGCCGGTTGCGACGGCGGCACCCGTGATCCCGATGCCGATGTTCTGCCAGCTGGCAAGCCCGAGGCCGCCCATGGTCCAGAACAGCACGGAATGGGCCGCACGCTGGTCGCCGGAGAAAACCAGATAATTGGTGAGCGCCGTGAACAGGAACGAGACGGCGAGACCGGCCAGGATCAGCCGCTCGGGGCCGAAACCCTGCGCGCGGCGGATGAGCATCAGCACGATGCCGGTCGCGCACATTCCTCCGACGAAGGCCGCAATCGGCAGCGTGAGGACGCCCAGCCGGTCTCCGAGCCGGGTGATGACGATGACCGCACCGGCCGCCGCACCCGCCGACAGGCCGAACAGGAAGGGATCGGCCAGATCGTTGCGCGTCACCGTCTGCAGGAGAAGCCCGATGACGCCGAGGCCTGCCCCTACTGCTATCGCGAGGATGGCGCGGGGAAGCCGGAGATCGACGATGATCCGGTCCACCACGCCGGCCGGGTCCGTCTGGACGATCCCGGCCGCCCGCGCGAGTGCTGTGAGAACCTGCGGCATCGGGATGACGGTGGAGCCATAGGCGATAGAGATGCAGGCAAGCGCCGCCACAGCCAGGCAGGCTGCCACGACGCCCAAGGGGAATGCGGCTCGCACCGTCAGAAGGCTTCTGGGTGCAGCGCGCGGGCGATCTTGCCGATGGCCGCGATGTTATCCGGGCCGGGCGTCAGCTCCTCGTATCGCAGGGCCACGAAGCGCTCGTTCTTCACGGCGTCCGTTTCCTTCATGGCGGGATGGCTCTTCAGGAAGTCGAGGAGTTTTCGATAGCCGGTGTCGGTCTGGTAATCGAGGAGCACGAGGAACTGCGGATTGCGCATGGCGACGGTTTCCCAGTCCGTCGTGCCCCAGCTCGTTTCCATGTCGGCCATGATGTTCACGCCGCCGGCTGCCGAGATCATGGCGGTGGGAATGGCGAACTTGCCGGCGGTGAACGGCTTGTCATCGCCGCTGTCATAAAGGAACACGCGGGTCCCGTCGTTTGCCGCGACCTTCGCCTCGATACCCGCAAGCTCCGTCTTCCAGCCCTCGATCAGGGCATCGGCTTCCGTCTTCCGGTCGAAGATGACGCCGAGCTTTTCCATGTCGCCATAGAGCAGGTCCATGGAGGCGGCGGGGCGCGCCTTGTCGAGGTGGACGCAGCTTTCCGTCAGCACGAGCGTCTTGATGCCGTGGGGTGCCAGCGTCTCCGGCGTCACGTCGCCGCCGGGCTTCATGCCGTAGTACCAGCCCGCGAAAAAGAAATCGGGCTCGACGGCGACGAGATTTTCCAGCGTCGGGTATTTCGGCGCGAGTTCGGGGATAGCACCCTGTTCCTCGCGGAAGGCATCGTCCAGCTTGTACCAGCCACTGATGCCGGTGACGCCCACCATCTGCGGCTGGAGGCCAAGTGCGAAGGCCATCTTGGCCATGTTGATGTCATGCACGACCGCCCGCTTCGGCGCCGCATCGAATGTCAGCGCCTGCCCGCAGCTGTCGACGGTGACGGGAAAGGCATGGGCGGCAGAGGCTGCGAATGAGACAAGGGCGGCCAGGAGAAGGCGTTTCATGGAAGAGGCTCCGGGGTTCAGAGAGGGGCTGCGATGTCGAAGACCGTGAGTTCGCGGTCTTCATGCGGATGCGGCAGGCGCAGGAGATCGATGCCGAAGACATCGCGGACGACGCCTTTCGACAGGGCGGCGGCAACCGGCCCGCTGGCCACGGGCCGTCCGTCTTTCAGCACCACGACATGGGTCGCAAAATCGGGAACGAGATGCAGGTCGTGAAGGACGGCAACGACCGTGACGTCCAGTTCCGCAACCAGAGACAAGAGCGTGCGGCGTGCCAGAGGATCGAGATGGTTCGTCGGCTCGTCGAGAAACAGGATGCGGGGCGCCTGCGCCAGCGCCCGGGCGATCTGCGCCCTCTGCCGCTCGCCGCCAGAGAGCGACCCCATCGCACGCGCGGCGAGGGCGGCAAGGCCGGTTCGCTCCAGCGCGTCGTCCACCAGCATACGTTCCTGCGCGCGCGTCGCCCGCTGCATGTGGGGAATGCGGCCGAGTTCGACATAGTCGCGCACGCTAATGCGGTGGTCGGGCTGGTCGGACTGTCCGACCACGGCCGTCAGCCGGGCCCGCTCCTGCGGGGTCATGGATGCAAGCGGCCGCCCGACCAGCGAAACTGCGCCCGTGGTCGGCTGCAGCATGCCGGATAGAAGCTGGAGCAGCGTCGTCTTGCCCGCGCCGTTGGGGCCGACGATCGCCAGCCGGTCGCCCTGACCGAGCGTCAGGGAAACATCCTGCAGGATCTGCGAATCCCGGATCGACCATCCGAGACCACTCGCTGACAGGGTCACATCGTGCACGCGGCGTCCTTCTTCTTCGTCAGGCAGCGTATCGTCGTGAGCGAGGAGACGTGCCGGGAGCGATATGCGGATCATCTAGCCGTCTTTTCCCTGAAGGTAAAACCATGTTGCATCACCCCGAAACCCCATCGGCGATCTATATAAATGTAATAACATTACGAGACGCCATCTTGTCAACGGGGTCGGGAGCGAATTGGCCCGATCGCGGTTCGGATATGGTGTGGGGATCATCGATGATCCCGTCCGTCCTTGCAAACGACCTGTGCACAAGATGTCGCGATGACAGACGGCGGGAACTATGGCATTCGACAGTCATGACGTTCTGGCGCCGCATCATCGCAGACAGACAATCGGGGGCCCTCCTGGGCATCCTGCTGGCGCTGTCGTTCGCGATCCAGACGCTGGTGACGGGATGGTCGAGTGCCGCGATGGCGGCGCCGGATCCCCTGTCGGTCCTCTGCGCTGCCGAACATGGAGCGCATCGGCCCGCCGATGGCCATCAGCATCAGGAATGCCCGTGCAGCAAGCTCTGCCATGCCGGCGTGCAGGCGCAGACGGCGCTGGCACCCTCCGACGATACGGGTTTGCCCATCCGCTTCTCCGTCGCTGTGGAGAAACGCGCCGACGATGCCGTCATCCTGTCTGCCTCGACGGATGTCAGGCGGTATGACGCGCAGGGTCCACCGGTCTGAAAAGCACCGAGCGGGCGCTTGTGCCCGCCATCGATGGCAAAGACATTCTGTGCGCTCCCGCCGCCACGGCATGTCGATAAGCCTCAAGCTTTTTCGGCCGTTCCCGAACGTCTCCGACGGCGGCATGCGGTCCAATCCCAGGATTGACGATGACAGACCTTACCGCATTCCGGCAGGCAAGCGTTTCCGCGCTTTCTGTCGATACCTACCGCGCCATCTGGCGATGGCACTTCTATGCCGGCCTCATCGCCGTGCCCTTCATGATCCTGCTCGCCGTCACCGGCTCGCTCTACCTCTTTCGCGACGAGATCGACCGCACGGCCTTTGCGTCGCGGACGGTGGTTGCCGAGGAGACCACGCCACAACAGGCTCCCAGCACCTTGATTGCCAAGGCGCAGACGCTCTATCCCGAGGCGCGGGTGAAGGCCTACCGGCCGCCCGTCAGCCCGACCGGTTCGGCTCGGGTGACATTCGCGACGGATGCGGGCGCTGCCTATGTGTTCCTCAACCCTTATACGGGTGCCGTTCTTGACACGATGCTGAAGACGCAGGAGTTCAACGAGGTGGTGCGCAAGCTGCACAGCCTCGAATATTTCGGCGCCTATGCCAACCGCGTGATTGAGGCGATGGCGGGGTTCGCGATCATCCTCGTGGTCTCCGGCCTCTATCTCTGGTGGCCGCGCCGGCAGACCGGTGGTGTCCTGACCGTGCGGGGAACGCCATCGCGCCGGGTGTTCTGGCGCGATACGCATGCCGTGACCGGGGCGGTCGCCGGCGGGTTCATTGCCTTTCTCGCGCTGTCGGGCCTGCCCTGGTCGTCCTTCTGGGGCGGCAAGCTGACGGAGCTGACGGTGGCGACCAGCACCGGCTATCCCGCCGCACTGTGGGACAACGTGCCGACATCGAGCGAGCATGCCCAGCATGCCATGCAGACGGTCGGCTGGACGATGGAAGCCTCGCCGATGCCGATGTCGCATCATCCGATGGACGCGCCGCTTGGCATCGACAGGATCGTCGAGATCGCGCGGGAGCGCGGCATGGCGCCGGGATACGAGGTGACGCTTCCCGCCGACGCTGCCGGCGTCTTCACCACCGCTGTCTATCCCGACGATCTCTCACAGGTGCGGACGATCCATATCGATCAATATAGCGGCCAGCCGCTGGTCGATATCGGCTATGCCGATTACGGCCCGGTCGCCAAGCTCACCGAGTTCGCGATCAACATCCATATGGGGCAGGAATTCGGCCTCTTGAACCAGTTGCTGATGCTCGCGACCTGTTTCGCCATCATCCTCTCCTCGGTCGCCGCCGTCGTCATGTGGCTGAAGCGCCGGCCGTCCGGCCGCCTTGGCGTTCCCCCCTATCCCACGAGCCGAAGGGTCTATGGCGTGTTGTGGGGCATGGCGATCGTCTTCGGCGTGCTGTTTCCGCTGTCCGGCCTGCTGATCGTCGCGATGATCGCCATCGACGTCCTGCTGATCCGCCGCGTGCCGGTGTTGAAGCGGGTGTTTGCATGACGAAGAAGGGGCCCGCTCTCACGAGCGGGCCCCTTTGCAATGTCCTAACGGTCGCCCGAACCCGTCACAAAGCTGGTCGCGGCGACTGGCGGGCCTGCGTGGTCAGGCGGATCGCGGCATTGGCCGCTCCGAGCCCGCGATAGCCGCTGCGCTCGACGATCTCGAAGAAGAAGCCGCCTTCCAGCGTGCCGAGATAGATCTGGAAATATTCACCGTCCTCATCCCGATCATAGAGGATGTCGCCGGCCCGCATCGCCGCGAGCGTTTCCGGCGAAATGTCGAACTTGGCGTCGAGATCGTCGTAATAATTGCCCGAGATCGGCAGCAGCGAAACGCCGCCGGCGCGCAGGGCCGCGACCGTTGCGAAGATGTCGGCCGTTGCGAAGGCCACATGCTGGACGCCCGGGCCAACGAACTGCGACACGAAACGCGAGGAGAGCGTGCGCATGGATTGGGAACCGTTGAGCACGATGCGCAGGCTGGCGTCGTCGTTCTGCAGGACTTGGCTGAGCACGAGACCGCCGGGATCGGGCACCTCGACCGGCGGCAGCGGTTTCAGGTCGAAGATCGAGCGGTAGAACAGCGTCCAGGAGAGGATATCCTCGTAGCGCACGGTCTGGGCGATATGATCGACCGCCTTCAGGCCGGCACCGGAATGTCTGTTCCAGCCGGGTTCCAGCGCAAAGTCCGTTTCCCATTGCCGATCGAGCGCCGCATCCTCGGGCACGAGATGCAGGAGGCTGCCGCCCATGCCGAACAAGGCAGGCAGCTCCAGTTCGCCGGGCCCGACAGGTTGCTTGTAAGGGGTTGCCAATAGCCCGGCCGCGCGCGCCATGCCCTGCTGCACGTCCGCCATGCGCAGCCCCAGCGCCGAGATGTTTGTGCCGTGGACGACATAGGCGGAGTGCGCCATCCCCTCGGTTTCCGTGTTGATGACGACGCGGAGATCGTTCTGCGTGTAGAGATCCACAT
Organism: Ferranicluibacter rubi; assembly: GCF_011603255.1. Classification (GTDB taxonomy): domain Bacteria; phylum Pseudomonadota; class Alphaproteobacteria; order Rhizobiales; family Rhizobiaceae; genus Ferranicluibacter; species Ferranicluibacter rubi. Next base: position 111,312 of record NZ_JAANCM010000008.1, read on the forward strand.
CCTTCGAGCGATGACGGCCGGCGTGCCGGAAGCCGATGGACTGGAGCAGCGTGGACAGCGGCACGGCCGACTGCATGTCGGTGGCGAACTCGACGAAGGATATGCCCGCGGTGCGCGCTGGCGGCGGCAGCGGATTGGGTTCCGATGGACCCTTGACCGCGCGCCCTTCGGCCTTCAGCCGGTCCATCATGTAGATCAGCGAGCGCCGCCCATCGACCGCCGTCTGCTGCGCCGAGCCCGCGCGGAACTGGTCGTTGAAGATTTCCAGCGAGTAATAGCCGTCGTACCCCGTCGCCTCGATGGCGGCCATGAAGTCGGCGACGGGAAGGTCGCCCTGGCCCGGCATGTTCCGGTAGTGGCGGCTCCAGGACAGGAGGTCGAGATCGAGCTTCGGCGCGTCCGCCATCTGGACGATGAAGATCTTGTCCTTGGGGATCGAGCGGATCGAGGCACTGTCGATGCCGCGGGCCAGCGAGTGGAAGCTGTCGAGGATCAGGCCCACTTGGCTGTGGTCGGCGCGCCGCACGATTTCCCAAGCATCACGATGGTCGTTGATATAGCGGCCCCAAGCAAGCGCCTCATAGCCGATGCGAACCCCGTGCTCGCGGGCGATGTCGCCGAGTGCGCGTAGATCGTCCGCCGCGCGGTCGATGCCGCCGAGCGCGAGCGGCGAGACGTTGGAGCAGATGAGGATAAGATCGGTGCCGAGCTCGTTCATCGTCTCGAACTTGCGTTTCGCCCGTTCGAAGGCCCGGCTGCGCTGCGGTTCGGGCAGACCCTCGAAGTCGCGGAAGGGCTGGAACAGGCAGATCTCAAGCCCGGCATCGCGAACCATCCGGCCGACGTCCTTCGGCCCGTGATTGGAGGCGAGGAAGTCGTTCTCGAAGATCTCGACGGCGCCGAAGCCAGCGGCGGCGATGGCTGCCAGCTTTTCGGACAGGTCGCCGGAGATGGACACGGTGGCAATCGAGGTTTTCATCGGCGTGTTCCCTGTTCAACGATCGGCATCATGGTTGGGGTATCCTCAGCTGCCGCTGGTGCCCATGGCGGCGAAATGGGCGAGCATGCGCGCGGCGTCGGGCTCGATGCCCGTGAAGAGGCGGAAGGCCCCGACCGCCTGAAAGACCGCCATGCCGCCGCCATCGACCGTGGCGCAGCCTTTGGCGCGGGCAACCCGCAAAAGCTCGGTTTCGAGTGGAAAGTAGACGATCTCGGCGACGAAATGACGGGGGTCGAGGAAATCGGCCGGTAGCGGCAGTCCCGGATGCGCCGCCATGCCCGTCGGCGTCGCATGCACGAGGCCGCTTGCGCGCGCCATGGCCGCGGCCAGGTCGTCACCCATCTGGATGAGGGCCTTTGGAAACAGAGGGGAAAGCCGTTGTGTCAGCGCTTCGGCACGTGCGGCATCATTGTCGAAGATCGTCAGCTGCTTCGTGCCGAGTTGCAGCATGGCGTGAGCGACGGCCGCGCCGGCGCCGCCGGCGCCGAGCTGGACGGCGGAGGACAGGTCGGCCTGCGGCAACGCGCGGCGGAAGCCCCCTGCAAATCCTGAGCAGTCCGTATTATGGCCGATCCGGCGACCATCCTTGAGGACGACCGTATTGACGGCACCGAGCGCTTCGGCTTCCGGCGACAGGGCGTGGAGATGGGGAATGACGGCCTGCTTTGCCGGATGCGTGACGTTGACGCCGGCAAAACCTCGGTTCTCGACATCGCGCAGGATATCGCCGAGCGCCTCGACGCCGACCCCCGCACCGTGCCCGTCCTTCGCGCCGGTGCCCAGCCGATCGAGGTCGATCAGCTCATAGGAGAGCGCCAGCCCGTTCGCCTTGCCTTCCGCCTCGTGCAAAGCGGGGGAGCGTGAGAGCTGAATGCCGCTGCCGATGAGGCCGACCTGTATCGTGCGGGTGGATCGATCGAGCATGTGCCCTCCTTCGGCTAGTGGATGGGGAGCGGCAAGGCGGATCGTCCCGCCTTGCCGCTGGTCGTGTTACTGACCGCGGATCGTCTTCAGCTGCGAGAACACGGCATCGACGGTTTCCGCGCCGATCGTGTCGCGGAACTGTGCGACGACCGGCTCGACGGCCTTGCGGAAAGCGGCGAGCTGTTCGGCCGTGGGTTCGACGACCTCCATGCCGCTCTTCTTGATTTCGGCCAGGAAGCCGGCATTGGCGTCGCGCGAGGCCTTGCGCTGATAGTCGCGCGCCTGCGTGGCGGCATCCTGCAGCAGGGCCTGCTCTTGCGGGTCGAGCTTGTCCCAGAAAACCTTGGAGACGATCACGATCTGCGGATTGTACTGGTGGCCCGTCAGCGTCAGGTACTTCTGCACCTCGGTGAACTTGGCGTTGACGATGTTGGCGAGCGGATTTTCCTGACCATCGACGGTGCCCGTTTCCAGCGCGCTGTAAAGCTCGGGATAGGGTAGGGGAATGGCGTTGGCGCCGAGCGCATTGAAGGTGGCGAGCGGCACGGCCGACTGCACGGTGCGGATCTTCAGGCCCTTCACGTCCTCGACCGTGTTGACCGCATGGCGATTGTTGGTGAGATGGCGGAAGCCGAGCTCCCAGAAGCCGAGACCGACGAGGCGCTGGGCGGGCAGCCGCGCTGAAAGATCGGTCCCGACCGGACCGTCCATGACGGCGTCGGCCTCTTCAGGCGTCCCAAACAGGAACGGCAGGTCGACCACGCCGAACTCCTTGATGGTGCCGGAGAGAATGCCGGCATTCAGCACGCTCATCTCGACGATGCCGCCCTGTACGGAGGCGAGCGTCTGGACGTCGCCGCCGAGCGTGCCGCCCGGGAACAGCTTGACCTCGATCTTGCCGCCGCTCTTTTCCTTCACGATCTCCGCGAAGCGCTCCATGCCCATGACCTGCGGATGGCCCTTGGAGTTCTGTGCGGCGAACTTGATCGTCCGCTCGCTGATCTCGGCATGGGCACCGGCCGCGCCGAAAATGGATGCTGCGGCCAGTAGGGCTGCGATGGATTGGGTCAGTCTCATGGATTTATCCTCCGGGATAACGGCGCCTCCCGACGCCTGGGTTGCTTCTGGTTTCCCCGCCGGCCCCTCCCTTGGACACCGGCGCGGCAATGGGCGAGGTCAGCGACCGGCGAAGAAGGCAGCCGGGCCGGTGACGAGAACGGGGAAGAGGACGAGCAGGATGAGCACGATCAGCTGCGCGATCATGAACGGCCAGACGCCCCGGATAAGCTTTTCCATCGAGATCTTGCCGACGCCGCAGACGACGTTGAGCACGGTGCCGACCGGCGGCGTGATGAGGCCGATGGAATTGTTGATGATGAACAGCACGCCGAAATAGACGGGATCGATGCCGGCCTCCTTGATGACCGGCATGAGGACCGGCGTCAGGATGAGGATGGTCGGCGTCATGTCCATGGCGGTGCCGACGGCAACGATCAGCACCATGATGGCGATCAGCAGCAGCGTCTGGTTGCCCATCAGCGGCTGCAGCAGGGCGACCATGGCGCCCGGCAGGTCGGCAATCGTGATGAGCCAGGCGGAAACCGAGGCGGCGGCGACCAGGAACATGACGATCGCGGTGGTTTTCGCAGCCGAGGTGAAGACGTCGAGCAGCATGCCGGGCGTCAGTTCACGGTAGACGACCATGGCGACGAACAGCGAATAGACGGCGGCGACCACGCCGGCTTCGGTAGGCGTGAACACGCCGAACTTCAAGCCGAAGATGATGATGACCGGCAGCATCAGCGCCCAGAGGCTCGAGACGAGCGCGTGCCGGCGCTCCGCCCAGGAGGATTTCGCCGGCATGGCGAAGGTTTCCTTGCGGATGACCACCAGCCAGGCGACGCAGAGGGCAGCACCGATCATCAGGCCCGGCGCGATGCCGGCGAGGAAGAGCTTGGTGATGGAGACGCCGCCGACCACGCCGTAGAGAATGAAGCCGATGGAGGGCGGGATGATGGGGCCGATGATGGCGGAGGATGCGATGAGGCCGCCCGAGCGGGCCGGATCGTGGCCGGACTTGATCATCATCGGCATCAGCAGGGCAGCGAGCGCCGCCGCATCTGCCACGGCCGAGCCGGAAAGGCTGGAGAGAACGCAGGCTGCGAGAATGCAGACGAAACCGAGACCACCGCGCTTATGCCCGACCAGCGCGATCGCCAGATTGACGATGCGCTTGGAAAGCCCGCCCTGGTTCATGACCTCGCCGGCCAGCATGAAGAAGGGCACGGCGATGAGCGTGAAGCTGTCGGCACCTTGCAGGATCGTCTGGGCGACGATCTGCCCGTCGAAGAGGTCCATGTGAACCATGAGCGCGATCCCGGACAGGATCAGCGCAAAGGCGATCGGCATGCCCAATGCCATGGTGCCGAGAAGCGAGCCGAGGAATACTGCGATAACCATCGTCGTTCCCCTCAGCGACCGAAGCCGGACGCAGCGGGCAGCGGCGGTACGGGCGAGGCGGTCGGCGGCGGCAGATCTTCGGATTCCTGCACGAGCACGATGTTGGAGATATCGAGACTGCCGGTGAGGATCGCGAGCGTCTCGCCGCCCAGATGCAGGAGAGCCGTCACCGAGAAGATGACGGCGGGAATCATGAACCACGCCATGGAGATACCAGCCGCCGGCGTGATTGCGCCCCAGGTCAGAACAGACTGCGCCCAGGCGCCCTGAAGGAGCAACACGCAGGCCAGCAGCATCAGGAGGTAGCCGAGAAGGACGCAGGCCTTGGCCAATTTTGGCGGCAAGGCGCGGATCATCGTATCGATGCCGATATGGGCGTGTTCGCGCAGCGCGACGGCCGCGCCGAGGAAGATCAGCCAGACGAAGGCTAGCCGCGACATCTCTTCCGAGATCGTCAGGCCGCTGTTCAGCGCATAGCGCAGGATGACGTTGGTGAAAACGAGGATGACCATCGCTGCGAGGAGCAGGGCGATGGAGGCGCGCAGAAGCGCAAAATACAGATCGACGATCCGTCTCATGAAAGTCCTCCCGTGCGATCGGCACTCCCTGCCGGATCGTCTGCTCCCGTCCGTCGATGCGGGGATCCCTCCAGATCCTAAAGCATCGCCGTGATGTCCTGTAGCCCGTTACGCCCGGCCCACAGCATTTTATGATCCGGCACCGTCTTGCGTCGATGACGATCGAACTCTCTGCCTCTTTCCGACAGAAGCATCTTGAGGTAAAAATGTACGAACCGGTTCGTTTAGTCAACGCGAAAATCGTGTTGTCCGTGAGATCGGTGAATGACGTGCCGGTTGGAACATGCAGAATGGGCCGCGCCGATGTTTGCGATCGGTCGTGCCCGTCATGGGCATGTGGGAGGATGATGAGGAAATGGCCGACACAGACGGTGTTGACGAACGGGGGCATCTTGACGCCGATGGTCTGCCGGGCAGACGTCGCGTAACGCAGCAGGACCGCACGACGAAAACGCGGGACGACATCCTGCTGGTCGCGCGCGAGGAGTTTGCGGCGAACGGCCTTTCGGGCGCCCGCGTCGATGCCATCGCCGAGCGCACACGGACGTCCAAGCGGATGATCTACTATCATTTCGGCTCGAAAGAGGGCCTCTACCTCGCCGTGCTCGAACATGCCTATACCGGCATCCGCAAGGTGGAGGCGGAACTGCGGCTGGCCGACGTCGATCCGGCGGACGCGATGCGCCGCTTGATCGGCTTCACCTTCGACTATGACGAGGCCAATCCCGATTTCATCCGTCTGGTGACGATCGAGAACATCCATCGCGCCAGCCATATGCGCCAGTCCTCCAGCCTCGGCCGGCTCAACGTGTCGATCATCGACACGATCGCCGCGATCCTCCGGCGGGGACAGGAGACCGGCGCGTTCCGCCGGGAGGTCGATCCGATCGACCTGCATATGCTGATCTCGTCCTTCTGCTTCTTCCGGGTCTCCAATCGTCACACCTTCGGCCACATCTTCGGTCGTGATCTCGGCGAAGCCACGATGCGCAGCCGCCATCGCGTCCTGTTGCAGGACGCCGTGATCGCTCTGTTGCGTGACCCGCAAGCTGTCGAGAATGCGCGCGACGGTGGCTAATCAAGGCTTCGCATCCGCGACGGCATCACAGGGATTTGGTCATGCCGGGTGCTTTCATCGGGCATGATACCCGGTGTAGACAACGATCATGATGCTTCGCTCCATGTCCGCCCTGAACTACCGTTCGCTGCGCTCGATCCGTATGGATCTGGGCGGTGTCAACGTGTTCATCGGCGAGAACGGCGTCGGCAAGTCTAACCTCTATCGTGCCCTGCAACTCGTGCAGGCCGCCGTGAGGGGCTCGCTCGCCTACGAGATCGCGGCGGAAGGAGGCATGGCGTCCGCGCTATGGTCGGGTCCGAGACGCATCGAGAAGAATTTCCGCATCAAGCTCGATGTCGAAGTGCTGGACGAGGAGCGGGCGGTGACGTTCCGCTATCGCGTGGAGGCCGGGTTGCGACCGCCGAAGGCCGCCGCCGGCTTCGCCTTCGAGCCGCAAATCAAGGAAGAGGTGCTTTCGGTCGAAACGGGCGCGTGGCCGGTCACGATGATGAAACGGGTCGGGCCGGGCGTGATGGTGCGCGGCGAGCGTGGGCGGATGGAAGAGTATCCGCAGCCGGCGATGACGTCGGAGACGGCGATCGCCATGCTCGGCGATGCCGGACATTATCCGGAAGTCGGAACATTTCGCCGTCTGGTCGATGGCTGGCGGTTCTTCCATGGCTTTCGCACCGACCGGGATGCGGCGCTGCGCCAGCCCTGCCTTGCCGTCACGGCACCACTTCTGGACGAGGACGGCGGCAACATGGCGGCGGTCTTTGCAACGCTCGTCCATACCCGTGGCGATACCGTCGAACTCGACCGGGCGATCGCGGCGGCCCTCGGCGGCGCGCGGCTCCACGTGCCGGAACCCGGGGAGTTTGCGGAATTCGGCCTGATCTTTCCCGACTTTCCGCAGCGCGTCTTCCAGCCACGCGAACTCTCCGACGGGCAGATCCGCTTCCTTGCCCTCGCGGCCGCGCTGATGTCCTATCGCCAGCCGCCGCTGATCGCGCTCAACGAGCCCGAGGCGAGCCTGCATCCCGACATGCTGCCGCCGCTCGCCGATCTGATCGCGACGGCCGCGGCCACCAGTCAGATCTGGATCGTCACCCATTCGGAAGCGCTTGCCTCTGCCGTTTTCGAGCGCTGCGGAACCCGGCCGAAGCGTGTCATCCGCAAGGACGGCGCGACCTGGATCGAGGGCATGCGACTCACCGGCGTCATTGATGAGGACGACGAGGACGAGACGTAGCCGCCTGCGCTGCTGAGAAACCCACACTGAGCGGCGAACTGTCATCTTTCTGCAACCAGCGTAACGACCATCATCCAACCGTCACACAGGACGGTTAAGCCTGCCGCATACAGTCTCCTCTCTACCCGAACGAGGTTCTCATGCGGACTCTTCTCGCTGCGCTTGTCGCGACCACCATCCTTGCCGGCGCGGCCCAGGCCACGACCGTCTACCCGCTCTCCCGCGCAACGATCCTTGCGGGATCGCCGTTCGACTTCAAGATCGAGCTGCCCGGCGTGGTGAACGCCGAGGACGTGAAGGTCACCGTCAACGGCGAGGATTATGCCGCGGCGCTCGGCTCTGCTGCCGAATTCGTGGCCGAGGAAAAGGGCAAGGAGGACAAGGTTCTCGGTTCCGCCCTGATCCTGCGCGGCGCGCGAATCCTGAAGGCCGGCAGCTACAAGGTCGACGTGACCGCAGGCGGCGAGACGAAATCGGTGACGTGGGAGGTCTACGAGACCACCGCGCAGCCGAAGGCGAAGAACGTGATCTTCCTGCTTGGCGACGGCCTCTCCGTCGCGCACCGCACCGGCGCCCGCATCATGTCCAAGGGCATGACCGAAGGAAAGTCCAATGGCCGTCTCGCCATGGACGATCTCGACCACATGGCCTTCGTCGGGACCTCGGCCACGGACGCGATCGCGACCGACAGCGCCAACACCATGTCGGCCTACATGACCGGCCACAAGACGGCCGTCAACGCGCTCGGCGTCTATGCCGACCGCACCCCGGCAAGCCTTGACGACCCGAAGGTCGAGACCATTGCGGAGGCCCTGCGCCGGACCACGAAAAAGGCGATCGGCGTCGTGTCCACCGCCGAGATCGAGGATGCCACGCCGGCCGCCGTCGTCGCCCACACCCGCAAGCGCGCCGACAAGGCCGACATCGTCGGCATGTTCTATGCCGTGCAGCCGGAGGTCATCCTCGGCGGCGGTTCCGCCTACTTCCTGCCGCAGGCGACGCCCGGTTCCAAGCGCAAGGACGACAAGGATTATATCCAGCTGTTCAAGGACGCCGGCTACGCGTTGGCGACCGACAGGACCGAACTCGAAGCCTCATCCGGCACCAATGCCGCCAAGCTGCTGGGCCTCTTCCACACCGGCAACATGGACTCGATCCTCGACCGCAATTTCTTGAAGAAGGGCACCGTTTCGAAGTTCCCGAACCAGCCGGGCCTCGTCGATATGACCCATGCGGCGTTGACGCAGCTGTCCAAGAACGAGGACGGCTTCTTCCTGATGGTCGAGGGCGCCACGATCGACAAGATGTCCCACCCGATGGACTGGGACCGGGCGCTGTATGAGACGATCGAGTTCGACAAGGCCGTCGGCGTCGCGCGCGACTTTGCCGCCAAGAACCCGGATACGTTGATCGTCGTTACCGGCGACCACACCCACGGCATTTCCGTCATCGGCACCATCGATGACGAGAAGCCGGGCACGGAGATGCGCCAGAAGGTCGGCATCTACGCCGATGCCGGCTTCCCGAACTATGAGGACAAGGACGGCGACGGCTATCCCGACAAGGTCGATCCGACACGCCGCCTCGCCGTGTTCTCCAGCAACTTCCCGGATTACTACGAGACCTTCCGCCCGAAGCTCGATGGCCCGTTCGAGCCGACCGTGCAGAACGAGAACAAGGAATACGTCGCGAACCCGGCCTATAAGGACGTGCCCGGCGCCGTTCTGCGCGAAGGCAACCTGCCGAAGAGCTCCGAAAGCGCCGTCCATGCCGTCGATGACGTCGTGCTTCAGGCAAGCGGGCCCGGTTCGGAAGGCTTCAAGGGCTATATGGAAGAAAGCGACATCTACCGCGTTCTCGCCGACAGTCTCGCCCTCGGCTCGCCGGACAAGATTTCCGCGAAATAAGGGTGACCAGCCCGCCGGGCTATCGCCCGGCGGCGCTCAAGGAAACGACATGACGAAATCTGAGGCCTTGCGCCGTCGCACGCTCCTTGGCTTGCTCGCATCCCTGCCAGCGGCGGTCTTTCCGCCGTTGGCTTTCGCTGCGGACACCGAGATCGGCTTTGACGATCTCTACGGCAGCGTCGGCGTGCTGGGCCTCACCTTCTCCGATACCGTGAAAGCGCTGAACGGCAAGGGCGTGACGATGAGCGGCTTCATGGCGCCGCCCCTGAAGGCCGAGGCGGCATTCTTCGTGCTGACCGAGATTCCCATGTCGATCTGCCCTTTCTGCTCGTCGGATTCCGATTGGCCCGACAATATCGTCGTCGTCTACCTCGACGAGGCGCAGACCTTCGTCCAGCCGGGAACGCGCATTTCCGTGTCGGGGACACTGGAGGTGGGCACGTGGACGGATAGCGAGACCGGCTTCGTCAGTCGCCTGCGTCTCCGCAATGCGCGTTACTGGTCGGTCTGAGCAGATGATGTCGCTGACCCTTAAAGACATCGCCGTCTCCTATGCCGGGCTCGCCGCGCCCGTGCTCTCGGTTCCTGCCTTGCAGTTTGCAGCTGGGGAAAACGTGGCCGTGACAGGCGCCTCGGGCTCGGGCAAGAGCACCTTCGTCAATGTCGTCTCCGGCCTTGAGCATGTCCGCGTGGGTCGGATCGACTGGAGCGGAACCGATCTCGTTCGCCTTGCCGAGCATCGGCGCGACCGCTGGCGGGCCGAGCATGTCGGCCTCGTCATGCAGGATTTCCATCTTTTTCCCGGATTGTCGGCGCTCGACAACGTCCTGTTGCCTGCGCGGCTTGCCTCCGCGGCATCGTCCGCCGTCAAGCGTCGCGCACGCGACCTCCTTGCCGGCACGGGGCTCGAACGGCCCGGCCAGTCGGTCGAGACGATGTCGCGCGGCGAAATGCAGCGCGTTGCCATCGCCCGCGCGCTCGTGCGCGCACCGGGCATCGTCATCGCCGATGAACCGACGGCAAGTCTCGACGAGGAAAGCGGTCAGGTCATTGCCGACCTGCTGATCGGTCTGGCGGGTGCGGCCGGTGCCACACTCATCGTCGTGTCGCACGATCCTGCCCTCATTTCGCGCCTGCCGCGCCGGATCACGCTTGATCGCGGTCGGATCTCCAGTGACAGCAAGGCGGCTGTGATATGATCGGTTTCATCCTCGCGGACATCCGCCGCCACAAGGGCGGGACGATTGCCATCCTGCTGCTGGTCGCCTTCGCCGTGGCGCTCGCCGTCTCGGTGACGCTGCAGGAACGCGCGCTCCGGCTCGGCAGCGCCCGTGCGGCCAACGCGTTCGATCTGGTGATCGGAGCGGCGGGCAGCGAAACGCAGCTGGTCCTGTCCTCCGTCTTTCTTCAAGCAGCCCCCCTCCCGCTGATGGAGGGTGCCGTGCTTCAGCGTCTTGCGGCTGATCCGCGCGTGGCCTTTGCCGCCCCCATCGGCTTCGGCGATTCCTTTGCGGGCTATCCGCTGGTGGGCACATCGACCGCTCTCGTGGCGCATCTTTCGCCGCAACTGCAGGAGGGTGCGGGCTTCCGGCAAGAGGGTGATGCGGTGATCGGCTCGGCGGTCGATCTCTCCATCGGCGCGGTGATCAAGCCCATGCACGGCACCGCGGAAGAGGGCGGCCATACGCATACCGGCCTTGCCTATGCCGTCGTCGGCCGGATGAAGCCGACCGGCACGCCATGGGACCGGGCGATCCTCGTACCCATACAGGCCGTGTGGGAGCTGCACGGGATGGGGCATGACAAGGCCGGGCATGAGGAGGCTGGTCACGAAGAAACGGGCCACGCCGAAGCTGGCCATGCAGGTGGCGAGGATGAGCATAGCGCCAATGCCACGGCGCCGATCGACGAAGACTGGGCGGAACATTCGGCCGGTGTGCCGGCCGTTCTGGTCAAGCCGAAGACGATTGCCGACGCCTACAAGCTTCGCCAGGAATATCGCAGCGGCACGACGCTCGCCGTCTTTCCCGGTGAGGTGCTGACGCGGCTCTACGCGACGCTCGGGGATGCCAAAATTCTGCTGATGGCGGTGGCGATCGGCACGCAGGTTCTCATCGCGGCAGCGCTTTTGCTGGTCACCATCATGCATGTCGGGCAGCGCCGGCGGCAGATCGGCGCGCTGCGCGCCTTCGGTGCATCGCGCACCGTCGTGTTCCGGATCGTCTGGCTGCAGCTTTTCGCCATCAGCCTCGCCGGCATCCTCATCGGTTTCGGCCTCGGCTACCTCGTCTCGGACGTCATCGGTGGCATCGTCTCGCGGCAGAACGGCTTCACGATGCCCGTGACGTTCGCACGCGGAGACCTCGTCTTCGCAGCCTCCGTCACGGCTTTCGCGGCCGTCCTTGCCGTCGTGCCGGCCGTTCTCGCCTATCGCCAGTCGCCGGCCGCAGCCCTCAAGGGCTGAGACCCGCGGATCAGATCATCTCGAGCGCGAGAGCAATCCCCTGTCCGCCGCCGATGCAGAGCGTGACGATCCCCTTGGAAAGCCCGTTCCGCTTCATGCCGTGCAGCAGGCGGGTGACCAGGATGGCGCCCGTTGCGCCGATGGGATGGCCATGGGCGATGGCGCCGCCTTCGACATTGATAATGTCTTCCGGCAGGCCGAGTTCGCGCATCACGGCGATCGGAACGGCGGCGAAGGCCTCGTTGATTTCGATCCGTTCGATATCGCCGAGCTTCCAGCCGGCGCGTTTCAGTGCCAGCTTCACGGCGGGCACCGGCCCGAGACCGAACAGGCCCGGCTCCACTCCGGCCACGCCATAGCCGGCCAGCCGCGCCATCGGCACGAGGCCCTTTTTCTCGGCAAAGCTGCGCTCGGCAACGATGACGGCCGCCGCGGCACTGTTCAGCCCCGGCGCATTGCCGGCCGTGATCGTGCCGTCCGGGCGGAATGCGGGCTTCAGCCGCGCGAGGGTCTCGACCGTCGTTTCCGGTCGCGGTGCTTCGTCGCGACTAAAGCTCTCGGTGCCTTTGCGGCCCTTCACCTCGACCGACACGATCTCTTCTGCGAACACGCCGCTGTCCTGCGCGGCTGCAAAACGCTGCTGCGACCGCGCGGAGAACGCATCCTGGTCCTGACGGGTCATCTGCAGTTTTTCGACGAGGTCCTCCGTGTGCCAACCGGAATGCTGGCCGGAGAAAGCGTCGTTCAGGCCATCGGTCAGCATGCTGTCGAGGATCTGTGCCGGGTCCATGCGGTATCCCCAGCGTCCGCCATCCATCAGGTAGGGTGCGCGGTCCATATTCTCCATTCCGCCGGCGATCGCCGCCTTTGCGCCACCGGCCATGATCTCCATCGCCGTCGACAGGATCGCCTGGGCGCCCGATCCGCAGACGCGATTGACCGTCAATGCCGGCACAGAAACCGGCAAACCCCCGCCGATCGCGGCCTGCCGCGCCGGGTTCATGCGGTTACCCGCCTGGACGACGTTGCCCAAGACGACCGTATCGATGTCTTCGCCCGACAGGCCGGCGCGGCGCAGCGTCTCGGCGATGGCGATCGCGCCAAGTTCGGTTGCGGGCGTGTTCTTCAATGTGCCGTTATAGCCGCCGATGGCGGTTCGCACGGGAAAAGCGAGGATGATGTCGGGCTGGCTCATGGGGGCGTCCCTCCGGTTTGGAATGCATCGGTTGGTGGTCGCTGTCAGGCGGTCGTGGCGGGTCGCTCGAGCGGAAAGACGAGCAAGGTGGATGTCGCGCTGGCACAGAGGCGGCCGTCGCGATCCGTCAGCGTCGCCTCGGCAAAGGCCGCGCGCCGCCCTATGGAGAGAATGCGCCCTTCGGCGCGAACGGGACCACTCGCCTCCGTCAGCGGACGATGATAGGCGACCTTGAGTTCCAGCGTCGTATAGCCCTGGTCTGCCGCCAGCTTGGAATGGACAGCGCAGCCGCACGCGCTGTCGAGGAGCGTCGCGGCATATCCGCCATGCACCGATCCGATCGGGTTATAGACGCTGCGGTCGGGATTGCCCTCGAACACCGCCCGACCTTCTTCGATCTCGATCAGGACGAACCCCATCGTTTCGTTGATCGGCGGCGGGCTGTTGGCCACCATCAGAGCCTGCAACTGAGCAAGACCGGAAAGACCGGCCTGGTTATTCCTGAGGACGTCCATTGTTTCACCTCCTCCTAAAGGTGAGAAGACTTTAATATGACAAACATCATAAAACAAGGCGTCTGGCTGTTTGGCACGTCACGCCGCATTTTCCAACCTCGCGACTCCCCAAGCGAGATCCGTGCCTCGTCATCAAGGATCGTCTTGTCGCGGTGACGATGTTGTAAGAAATCTCGCTATTGTACTCCGTGTTCAAAGAATTTAACGGAGTCGGCCCAGGCTCCGGCAAGAAACGTACAGGTACCGATACAGCAGTATCTCATTTTCAGACAGTTCTTCGGATAAGGCGCCATCTTCGGTTGATCCAGCGGAGCTGGCATCCCGTTTTTAGGGTTAAAATATGGGCTTTGGGACATGGAGAATATCAGGCGCAAGCCATTGTTATAATGGAGTTAAACTACCATGGTAGATTGACTTTAATGATTGCTAACGCTAACGCTTGCGACACCTGACGCTATGTCGTCTCTTTAATTTCTGGACCTGCAGCCATGACGGATATCTACAAGAATTCTGCCCAGTCGATCGAGAACCGCGTTGCCGATCTTCTCGGCCGTATGAGCATCGAGGAGAAGATCGCGCAGATGCACGCCTTCTGGCTGCTGCTGTCGGAAGACGGCCGCCACGAGGTGCGCACCGATGCGTTTACCGGCGCTGATGATGCGGATCGACTGAAGGCGAAGCTGTCGTTCGGTCTCGGGCAGATCACGCGCCCTCTCGGCAGCCGCCCGGTCGATCCCGCTGCCGGTGTACGTGCCTTGAATCGGCTGCAGAAATTCCTCGTGGAAGAAACCCGGCTCGGCATTCCCGTCATTTCGCACGAAGAATGCCTGTCCGGCATCATGGCGCAGGGCGGCACGCTGTTTCCTTCGTCGCTGGCCTTCGGCGCGACGTTCGATCCCGCCCTCATCGAGGAGGTTGGCCGGGTCATCGGCGAGGAGGCCCGCTCCATCGGTTGCCGCCAGGGGCTGGCCCCCGTGCTGGACGTCGCCCGCGACGCGCGTTGGGGACGCACGGAAGAAACGTTCGGCGAGGATCCCTATCTCGTCGGGCTGCTGGCCTCCCGCTATGTCCGCGGCCTGCAGGGGCGCGACCGCGACTTCCTGGCGACGCTGAAGCACTATGCCGGGCACTCTCTGTCAGAGGGCGCGCGCAACCATGCGCCGGTCAATCTCGGCTGGCGGGAGCTGAACGACACATTCCTGCTGCCGTTCGAAATGGCCGTAAGGCTGGCGGACGCGGGATCGGTCATGCCCGCCTATCATGACATCGACGGCGAGCCGTGCCATGCCTCGCATCATCTGCTGACGAAAGTGCTGCGAGACGACTGGGGTTTCGACGGCCTGGTCGTCGCGGACTATATCGGCATAAGCCTGCTCTACAAGCATCACGGCGTGGCAGCCGATCCGGCGGAAGCCGCGGCGCTCGCCTTCAAGGCCGGCCTCGACGTGGAGCTGCCGGGCGACGACTGCGCCGCGCATCTGAAAGAGGCACTGGCGCGGGGGCTGATCGGGATCGATACCATCGATGAGATCGTGCGCCGTATCCTGACCGAGAAGATGCGCCTCGGCCTGTTCGAAAATCCCTATACGGACGAGGCCGGCATCGCGCTGCAGACCCCGGAGGCGATCGATGTCGCCCGTCGGGTTGCCCAGAAATCGGTCGTCATCCTCGCCAATGACGGCATTCTTCCGCTAGCGGAGACCAAGACCATTGCTCTGATCGGCCCGACGGCCGACGATCCGCTGGCGCTGCTCGGCGATTATTCCTTCCCCGTGCATCTGATCGTCAGCGATCTCAAGGACGCCGCGACGTCCGTGATCACGCCGCGGAGTGCCTTCGAGGCGCGGTTCGGAACTGAGCGTATCCGCTACGCCAAGGGCTGCCACATCCTCGAGGCCCGTCAGTCGGGCGCTCCTGTTTTTCCCGGCGACGTCCCCGACATGACGACGCTGTCGCAAACCTCTCCGGTCTCCACGAGCCTCGATCTCATTCCGGCGGCCGTCGAGGCCGCCCGACAGGCCGATGTGGCGATCGTCTGCGTCGGAGATCTCTCGGGCATTTTCCAGACGGGCACCGTCGGCGAGGGGTCAGATACCGATACGCTGGTGCTCCCGGGCGTTCAGCAGGCCTTGCTGGACGCGGTCGTGGAAACGGGAACGCCCGTGATCGTGGTCATCACCTCCGGCCGGCCCTATACGCTCGGCGGCCTGGAAGATCGTGTGGCCGCACAGGTCATGGCCTTCTTCGGCGGGCAGGAAGGCGGGGCGGCGCTTGCCGACGTGCTGACCGGCGTCGTCGAGCCCTCCGGTCGCCTGTCCATTTCCGTGCCGCGCAGCGGCGGCGCATCGCCCTATTTCTACAATCACAAGTTCAAAAGCTCGGGGACTCCGGTGGCCCGTCATTTCGGGAGCCGTTATCCCTTTGGGCACGGGCTCTCCTATACGGACTTCGTCTACGAGGACCTCACGCTCGACCGGGCCTCGGTGCAGAGCGAGGAGGGCAGCGTCGGCGTCTCCTTCACGCTGCGCAATGTGGGCCAGCGCGGGGGAACGGAGATCCCCCAGCTTTATGTCCGCGACCTCGTATGTTCGGTCGTCCGCCCGATCAAGGAGTTGAAGGCGTTCCGGCGCGTTTTCCTCGAGCCCGGCGAAAGCGCCTGCGTCACCTTCCGTGTCCCGACGGATATGTTCTCGTTCACGGGACAGGAGGGTTTCCGGATTGTCGAGCCGGGCATGTTCGAGCTGATGATCGGCTCTTCCAGCGCGGCCATTCATCTGCGCACCCAGATCGAGGTCACGGGTCCCGTGCGCCGCATCGAGGGCGACTGGAAGATGGTCAGCAGGGTCTTCGTCAGCCATCCCTGAGACAGGCAGCATGGTGGCGTGTGGCTAGCTAGTTTGCAATCGGCGGCTTTGAAGTCCAGACGAAAGCCGCGCCGGCAAGGAGCAGAATGCTCGTGCCGATGAAGACGACGGGCATGCCGATATGGCCGCCGATGAAGCCGCCGAGCAGGGGTCCCGCGACCTGGCCGACATATTGTGCGGAGACGGAGAGGCCGAGTGCGGTGCCGGCGGAGCGATCCGGCACGCCATGCCGGATGACGGCGGCGATGCAGGGGAGAAGGCCGCCCAGCGCCACGCCCATAAGAAAGCGCAGCAGGATCAGCTGCCAGGCGCTGGTGACGAAGGCCTGCGGTACGAGCAGGATGCCCGCCGCGACGAGCGCGCCGGCGATGACCGGCCATTGGCCGATGCGATCGGCAAGCCGTCCGAGCCGCGAGGCCGACAGGATACTGCCTAAGGCCGCCGCGGACATAACGAAGCCGGCCCCCAGGGTCACCGTGTCGGGCCTATCGACCAGCTGGGCGACATAGACTGTAATGATCGGCTCGATCGACATATTGGCGAGCATCAGCAACATGCCGGTGGCGAGCATCGCGATGACCGGTGCCTTGTCCGGTATCGCCGCCCAACCACCGCCGGCCTTCGCGGCTTGCCTGCGGCCGGGCACGGTCTCCTCCTTGATGAGGAATGTCGTCGCCAGAAAGGCCAGGAAGATGAGCCCGCCGGCCGCAAGGAAGGTGTTGCGAATGCCGATCAGCGGCGGCAGCACGCCTCCGATCAGCGGCCCCACGAGATTGCCGGCCATAATGCCGGAAGAGAGCATGCCCAGTGCCCAGGCTGAACGATCCCGCGGCGTCTGCGTGGCCACGAGAACCATGGAGCCTGAGGAATAGCCGCCGGCGAGCCCGACGAACAGCCGCAGGGCGACGAGTTGCCAGACGTTTTCGGCGACGCCCATCAGAGCGATGGCGACCGTCATGCCGAGGCTCGCCCTGACCAGCATCAGCTTTCGACCGTAGATATCGCCGAGGCGGCCCCAGAGCGGCGCGACCAGAGCCGCCGCAAAGAAGGTGGCGCCATAGGCAATTCCCGACCATTGCACGATGGCCGCGTGATCGCTGACGCCGAGCTCCTCGACGTAGAGCGGCAGGAAGGGCAGAAGCAGCGTCATGGCGACGATGGTGGTGAACGAGCCGGCGAGCGATACCGCAAGGTTTCGCTTCCAGTGGATCGAGCCGCCTGCAGCCGCATCCGGATTTGCGTCGGTCATCGTTCCCGCCTGTTTGAGGTGGGCATCCCCTAAGTCCGGCGCGTTGGTGCGTCAAGCGTGGTGCTTACTGGAAGCCGAGCCATCGCCAGTGCGGGGAAGATCCAATCCTTGAAGAGATACGCCTGCGGTATCAACCGTTCAGTTTCACTGGTTTCGGTCCACCATAGGCCCAGTCGAGCAGTTCCACGGTATGGACGATGGGGATGGCCGTTCCCGAGGCGATCTGGGTGAGGCAGCCAATGTTCCCCGCCGCGATCACGTCCGGCTTGGTCGCCTCGATGTTCTTCACCTTGCGTTGCTTGAGCGTGGCAGAGATTTCGGGCTGCAGGATGTTGTAGGTTCCAGCCGAGCCGCAGCAGAGATGGCCTTCCGCCGGATCGCGCACGGTGAAGCCGGCCGTCTTCAGGAGAAGCTTCGGCAGGGCCGTGATCTTCTGTCCGTGCTGTAGCGAGCAGGCGGAGTGATAGGCGACCACGAGATCGCGTTTCGGCAGGACTTCGAGGTCGAGCGTGGACAGGTATTCCGTGATGTCCTTTGCCAGCGCTGAGATCGTCGCGGCCTTTTCGGCGTAGAGCGGATCGAGGCGCAGCATGTGGCCATAGTCCTTGATGGTGGTGCCGCAGCCCGATGCCGTGATGAGGATGGCATCGAGCCCGCCTGCATCCACCTCGCGCATCCAGACGTCGATGTTGCGGCGGGCAAAATCGAGCGCCTGCAACTCGCGGCCCATGTGATGCACCAGCGCACCGCAGCAGCCTTCGCCCTTTGGCGTGGCCACGGCGATGCCGAGCCGGGTCAGCAGCCGCACCGTGGCTGCGTTGATGCCGGGATCGAGCGTCGGCTGGGCGCAGCCTTCCAGCAGGATGACGCGGCCGCGTGTGGGGGGAAGGGCGGCAGGAACGGTCGCGGCTGGTCGCTTGGCCGCCCGGCGCGGCGCGAGATCGAGCATGGCGGCGAGCGGGGCCAACGGTTTTATACGGCGCAGGAATGGGGCGAGTGGACGGGCGATCCGGGCGAGCGCCAATGCGGCGCGGAAGCGGGCGGGGTACGGCAGGATGGCAGCGAGCAGGCCGCGGATCATCCGGTCTGCGAGCGGGCGTCTGTAGGTCTGCTCGATGTGAACACGGGCATGGTCGATCAGGTGCATGTAATCGACGCCCGACGGACAGGTCGTCGTGCAGGCAAGGCAGGAGAGACAGCGATCGATATGCGTCACGACCTCGCGGTCGGCAGGGCGGTCGTTCTCGAGCATGTCCTTGATGAGGTAGATGCGCCCGCGCGGGCTGTCGAGCTCGTTGCCGAGCGTGACATAGGTCGGACAGGTGGCGGTGCAGAAGCCGCAATGGACGCAGCGTCGCAGGATTTTCTCGGATTCCGCCACATGCGGATCGGACAGCTGTTCGGGTGTGAAAGAGGTCTGCATCCGTCGCTATCCCGTCCTGTCTACTATCCGCATATTCGCCCCCGCGTCGGGTGTCATCCTGCCCGGAGAGAAGATGCCGGCCAGATCGAGTTTGGCCTTGATGCGCGCCGACAACGCCGCGATCGGCACCGGTTGCGGCTCGAACGCGGAGATCCCGGCCCGCTGAACGTCGGATGCGCGCATCAGCGTGGCGTGTCCGCCGCCGACGGCCGCAATGGTCCGGCGCAGGACATCGGCCTGCGGCTCGCCACCGATCTGCAACCAGACGAGCCCGCCCTGCCAGTCGTAGAGCGCATCGACATCGGCGTGCTGCCGGAGCGTCGCGATCAGCCGATGACCCGCGGTCGGTGCGACGGATACCCGCCAGAGGGGCCGATCCTGAAGCGCCTGCAAAGGCGTGACATCACGGATGGCGCGCCAGAGCCGGGTGCTTGCAGCCTGTTCCACCGTCGCGACCGGCGCAAACGCCGACAGCCTTGCGGCCAGCGAGGCGGCCCGCACGGTGACGGAAGCCGAAAGGCCCTCCAGTCGCAGAGCGGTCACGGCTCCCGTCTTCCCGACAGCATCCGGGAGCGTCTGCGCCAGTCCCTGCGGGATATGCGCCGCGCCGGAAACATCGGCCGGTTGCGCCATGGCCGCCGCCATCGCCCTCGTGGCCGTGGCATCGTCGAGGCCACAGAGCACGATGGTCGCCTCGCTCTCCGGCCGCGGCAGCACGCGGAACGTAACCTCCGTGACGAAGCCGAGCGTCCCGTGCGAGCCTGCCAGCAGCTTGACGAGATCGAGCCCCGTCACGTTCTTCATCACTCGTCCGCCGGCCCGGATCGCCTCGCCACGCCCGTTGACGAAGCGGATGCCCAGCAGGCTGTCGCGCGCCGCACCGGCAGACAGGCGGCGTGGGCCCGATGCGTTGGACAGGAACACGCCGCCAATGGTCGGTTCACCCTGCGTGCCCATGATGCCACGATGATCCAACGGCTCGAAGGCAAGCATCTGGTTGTTGGCGGAAAGGGCCGCCTCGATCTCGGAGAGCGTCGTGCCCGAGCGCGCCGTCATCACCATCTCGCCGGGCTCGTACGCCACAATGCCGGCGAGCCCGGTGGAACAGAGCACGACACCGGCTGAAACCCGGTTGCCGAGACCCGCGCGGGTATTACCGCCGATGAGGGAGAGGGCCGTTCCGTTGCTCGCGGCCTGCCGGATCAGGTCGCAGGCCTCTGCTTCACTCTGGGGATGATGGACATCGTTCATGCGTCGGGCCGTCCGTCGAGCGGGAAGACCTTGGACGGGTTCAACAGCCAGTCGGCGTCGAAGGCATAGCGCACGGCCATCTGCTGGGCGAGATCGGTGTCGGAGAACTGGAACCGCATCAGGTCGCGCTTCTCGATGCCCACGCCGTGCTCGCCGGTCAGGCAGCCGCCCACGTCCACGCACACCTTCAGGATCTCGTTGCCCGCCTGCTCGGCTTTGGCGGCTTCTGCCGGGTCGTTGGCGTCGAACAGGATCAGCGGATGCATGTTGCCGTCGCCGGCATGGAAGACGTTGGCGACGCGCAGACCGAGGCCGGTGCAGATCTCCCCCGTCCGCTGGAGCACATAGGAGAGCTTGCCGAGCGGCACCGTGCCGTCCATGCAGATATAGTCCGCGATGCGCCCGGTGGCGCCGAAGGCGGATTTGCGGCCTTTCCAGATCAGGGCGGCCTCGGTCGCGGACTGGCTTTCGCGCACCGTCATCACGCCGTGGCGACGGGCGATCGCGACGATGGCAGCCAGCATCGCCTCCATCTCGGCGTCCGACCCCTCGACTTCGATGATCAGCAGCGCGCCGACATACAAGGGATAGCCGGCCTTGGCGAAGGCCTCGCAGATCTCGATGGCTTGTTTGTCCATGAACTCGATGGCGACGGGGATGATGCCGGCGCCGATGACATCGGCAACGCAGGCGCCCGCCTCGCGCGATGTCGCGAAACCGAAGAGGACCGGCCGGGCACCTTCGGCCTTTGCGAGGATTCTTACCGTCGCCTCCGTCACGACGCCGAGCTGCCCTTCCGAACCGCAGACGAGGCCGAGAAGATCGTAGCCCGCCGCATCGAGATGGCTGCCGCCGAGCGTGATGACCGTGCCGTCCATCAGCACCATGGTCACCCCGAGCAGATTGTTCGTGGTCACGCCATATTTGAGGCAGTGCGCGCCGCCCGAGTTCATGCCGATATTGCCGCCGATGGTGCAGGCAAGCTGGGAGCTCGGATCCGGCGCATAGAAGAAGCCTTCCGGCCCGACGGTCTCCGAGATCGACAGGTTCGTTACGCCGGCCTGCACCCTCGCGACCCGGTTCTCGAGATCGACGTCCAGGATAGCGGACATGCGCGAGAGGCCGAGCACAACAGCATCCGGCTGCGGAATGGCGCCGCCGCAGAGCGAGGTTCCTGCCCCGCGCGGGACGACGGGAATGCCGTGGCGATTGCAATATTCGAGGACGGCGGACACCTCCTGCGTCGTTCGCGGCAGGGCAACGGCCAGCGGCAGCTGCCGGTAGGCGACATAGGCGTCCGTTTCGAACGGCACCAGCTCGCGCGCCTCATGCACCAGCCCACCCTCCGGCAGAAGGTCGGCAAGATCCGCGATAATCCTGGCCCGCTGCGACAGCACGTCGGCCCGCGGCGGCAGGAAGGCAATGGTTTGCGACACGGTCTCTCCTCCCCGTGGGTCATGCTCCTCGCATCAACTGTGCGACTATAAGCATCCCTGCGTCTTGCGCGAGCGGTAATGCGGGAGCCGGGATAAAAGAACCTGCCGCTTCAGCGGTCTTCGCCCGGTGCTTGTCCTTTTCTCTTTCTCGTGCGGCCGATCGTCTGCCGGGCCGACAGTCGCGCGAACAAGCCGTAAGGCGGCATCATGCCGGCGAGTTTGGCGATGTTGAGCTTTGGTTGGGAATAGATCGCCCTGGCATGGCTGAACGTCCTGAACCCGTCCCGCCCGTGATAGGCGCCTGTTCCCGATGGCCCGATGCCGCCGAAGGGCAGGTCGTCCGGCAGGGCGTGGAAGAGGACGTCGTTGATGGTGACGCCGCCGGAGATGGTCCGATCGATGACGTGCCGCTGCTCCTGCGCATCCGCGCCGAAGTAGTAGAGCGCCAACGGATGGCCCCGGCGACGGATCTGGGCGATCGCGTCCGCCATGTCCTCGAAGCGGCGGATGGGCAAGATCGGCCCGAAGATCTCCTCCTGCATCACGCGCATGTCGTCGGTCGCGCCGCGGATGAGGTGGAGCGGCATCTTGCGACCGTTTCCGGTGGAAAAATCCTCATTGGCGGGATTGACGACCTCCACACGTGCGCCTTTTGCACGGGCATCGTCCACAAGACCCGTCAGTCGCGCGACATGCCGGTCGCTGATGACCGAGGTGTAATCCGGATTGTCGAGGAGGGTCGGGTACATCCTGATAACCGCGGTCTTCAGCCCGGCAACGACAGCCTCCTCGTCCGCGTCTCGGACGAACAGGTAATCGGGCGCGAGGCAGACCTGTCCCGCATTGAGCATCTTGCCCAAAGCCACGCGTCCGGTCGCGCGCCCGATGTCGGCACCGCGCCCGACGATCACGGGCGACTTGCCGCCCAACTCCAGCGTGACGGGTACGAGATTGTCCGCGGCGGCGTGCAGGATGTGGCGGGCGATGCCGGTCGCGCCGGTGAAGATCAGGTGGTCGAAGGGGAGGCCGGCAAAGGCTTGACCGACCTCCGGGCCGCCGCTGACGAAGCGGAGTTCGTCTTCTGCGAAATACTGGCCCGCGACCGCTTCGAAGACGGCATTGGTTGCCGGCGTATACTCGCTGGTCTTGACCATGGCACGGTTGCCGGCCGCGAAGACGCCGGCCATGGGGGTCATGATGAGGTTGATCGGGAAGTTCCATGGCGCGATGATCCCGACGACACCCTTCGGCTGATATTCGACATGCGCCCGCGCGCCGAGCAGAGTGAGCGGAAACGGCAGCGGCCGGCGCTCCGGCTTCGACCAGGCGCGCAGATGCCTGGCGGCGTGGTCGAGCGCCCCGATCGAAACGGCGATGTCGGTCAGCATCGACTGCTCGATGCTCCGATGCCCGAAATCCTCCGAAAGCGCTGCGCAGAAGGCCTTGGCATTGTCGCGGATCATCGATGCGGCGCGCTTCAGGCGGTCGATGCGGATGGCGGGCGGCTCGGGCAGGGCGGCCGTGAAGGCCCGGCGTTGGGCCGAGAGAATGGCGTGAAGATCGGTCATGTCGTTTCCGACCTCCCTGTGCGCAGGATCAGGTCTGCGGCGCGCTCGCCGATCATGGCGCTTGGGGCCTGGGTATTGCCGCTGACGATCGTCGGCATGATCGAGGCGTCGGCGATGCGCAGACCGTTGACCCCGCGCACACGGAGTTCCGGATCGACCACGGATGCCGCATCGCTGCCCATCCGGCAGGTGCCGACGGGATGGTAGATCGTATCGGCATGGGCCCGGATGCTTGCCTCGATGGCCGCATCGTCCTGCGGGTCGAGGGCGCGGAAGGGGCGGCCTTTGTACCGCTCCAGAGCGTGCTGCCGGAGGATCTGCTCGGCGATGCGCACCCCTTTGACCAGCGTCTGCAGGTCGCCGGCATCCGAGAGATAGCGGGGGTCGATGAGAGGCGCGCTTGCCGGATCGGCGTTCGCCAGCCGCACGGTGCCACGGCTCGCAGGGCGCAGGACGCAGACATGGAGGGAGATGCCGGTCTTCAGGATGATGCGGCGCGCGTGGTTTTCGACGAGGCCGATGGTAAAGTGAAACTGGAGATCGGGCCGATCGACGGATGGCGAGGACCGCACGAAGCCGCCGGCCTCGGCGAAGTTGCTGGAGAGGCTTCCGCGCTTGCCCTGAAGATAGGGCAGGACCCCGCGAAGGAGCGGGATCGAGCCGATGGGCGTCGTTCCGATGACGCCGCCGCCGCGCACGAGCCGGCTGCTGATATGGTCGAGGTGGTCCTGCAGATTGGCACCCACCTCGTTTCGGTCCGCAACGATGCCGATGCCGTGCCGGCGCAGATGCTCCGCCGGGCCGATGCCCGAGAGCATGAGGAGTTGGGGGGTGCCGAAGGCACCACCGGCCAGCACGACCTCTCCTCGTGCTGTGAGGGTGCGCGTCCTTCTGTGATGGCGGACCTCCACGCCGGTCGCCCTGTTCTTCTCGAATGTCAGGCGGAGCGCCTGCGTATCGGAAAGAAGCGTGAGGTTCGGGTGCGGCCGTGTGTGGATGTAGGCGGAGCCGGCGTCGAAGCGGCGACCTGCCTTCTGGAAAAGCTGGTAGGTGCCGAACCCTTCCTGCGTCCGTCCGTTGAAATCGCTGTTCAGCGGATAGCCGGCCTGTCTCGCCGCGGTGATGAAATCGCCGGTCAGCGCGACATCCGTCCAGAGGTCGTCCACGTGCAGTGGTCCTCCCGTTCCGTGGAACGTGTCCGCGCCGCGACGATTGTCCTCAGCACGCAGGAACAGCGGCAGCACATCGCCCCAGCCCCAGCCGGTGCATCCGGCCGCCGCCCAGCCATCATAGTCTTCGGCCTGTCCGCGAATGTAGATCATCGCATTGATGAGGCTGCTGCCCCCGACGCCGCGGCCGCGTGGCTGGAAGCCGCAGCGATCGTTCAACTCCCGTTGCGGAACGGTCTCATAGGCGTAGTTGTGGCGATTGCGGCGGCCGACGAGACCGACAATACCGGCCGGAGTCGAGACCAGTGCGTTTCCCTTTGCCGGTCCCGTTTCCACCAGCGCGATACGCCAGTCGGGCCGGGCCTCGGCAATGCGGGCCGCCGTCGCGCAGCCTCCCGGCCCGGCGCCGATGACGATGATATCGAAGACGTCCTCGCTCATGCCGGCACCCGCGCGACAGCGGTTGGGCCATGCGCCTTGCCGCACAAGCCTGCTACAGACGCCACACTCCCGTAAATCCCTCCCATCACGATCTCCCATTCGTGACCGCTTATTTAGCGGTATCGATAAGCTGGACGACCGTCCCATTTTTGTCAAGCGCTGCCTCGACGGCGGGGGAGGGTGGGATTACAGCTGATCGCATGACACGCATAAAGACGGAAAATCCGCATAGCGGACACAAGACGGCGAAGGGGCTGCAACGCAAGACGGAGCTTGCCGATCAGGCCTTGCGGAGCCTTTCGACGCAGAGCTATGCGCGCACGTCGCTGCGCGATATCGCGGCTGCGGCCGATATCAATCTCGGACGTCTCCACTATTATTTCGGCGACAAGAGCGAGTTGATCGTCTTCACGGTCCGGCGTTTCAAGCAGACCTTCATCGCCCGGCTTGCCGATATCATTGTCGACAGGCATTCGGTGGAGGAGGCGATCGAAGCGCTGGTGGAGAGCGCCATGACATCCACCGCCATGCACCGCTTCTGGTACGACCTGCGCAACCAGTCCCTGTTCGAGCCGAAATACCAGGCTGTCGTGACGGAGATCGAGCACGACCTGAAGGGCATGACCGGAACCGTTCTCCGGCTGATTGATCCGACGCGTGACCCCGAGCCGTTTCAGGAGCTGGCCTATGTGACGCTCGACGGCATCTTCTTTCAAGGCATTCAGGCGGTGACGTTCGGCGACGAAGGTGTTCGCGAGCGCATGACGCAGGCGCTCTTCGCCGTGGTCATGGCCTACCGGGCAGCCGGCACTGCCGCGCTGCAGGAGTCATTCACCGATCCGTGAGACTTGCAGGGCTGGAGAGGGCCAGTGCCCTATCCGCAGAAGCCGTTGAGCTTGAGGATCTTGTGCGCCTCGATCGTCGCCTGAAGCTCCGCCTCCGACGCCCGGTTTCCGGCGTTACTATCCGGGTGGTGCAGCTTGATGCGTTCCTTGTAGCGCCGGTTGATCTGGTCCGGCGTGGCATCGTGGGCAAGCCCCAGGGTTTCGAAGGCCTTCGCCTCGAGCACCTTCAGTTTTCGCGCCTGTGCCTCCCGCTTCTGCATCAGGCGTTCGGCCGCACTTTTCCGGGCGTTCAGCGACTTTGCCGAGCCCGAGCGCACGGTGAACGGCATCGGCAGCTCGGTCGCTTCCACGATCGGCTTGCCGAAGCTCGGACGCGCGCCGCTGATCGCTTCGCGCTGGTAGCGCGCAACGGCCGGGTCGGAGAGGTCCGGCGAAAAGTTGTAGCCCTTGTTGTACTCCTTGATGTGGTCGAGACAGAACATCAGGAACAGGCCTTCGCCTCCCATGCCCACCGGCGCGCGATGCGTACCGACCTTTTCGCACCCATGCCATTGACACTGCGGCCCCGTGGGGGCCTCAGCGGCTTTGGACTTCTTCTTGGCAGACTTGAGGCCAACGAAAATACGTGAATCAGACATGCACGGCTTATGCGATCAGATGCGCGATCTCGCAAGACCGCTTTGCATGGTGATGATCATTCTGTGTATGAGGCACGCATCACATTTCAGAAAACAGGCAGCAGACGCTCGCTTTTGCCGCCTACGCCTTGCTTCCGGCGAGAAGCGGCTTGAAGGCCTGAAGGAGCAGGATGACGATACCGCCGAGGATGGCGCCGAAGATCGCCTGCATCAGGGTCGCCACCAGCCAGTGAACGACTTGTGGCAGGACGGGGATGAGCATGACCGCGAAGCCCGCGGCACCTTCGACGATATGTTCCGGCTGGTGCAGCCCGAATTCGGCAAGGCCGTGAATGACGATGCTGCCGCCGACCCAGAGCATGGCGGCGGTTCCCACGATCGCGAGGATCTGCAGGAAGACCGGAACGCCCTTGACGAGAGCATGCCCGATCGTCTTGCCGATGCCCCCGCCCGTCGCCACCAGATGGAGGCCGATATCGTCGGCTTTGACGATGAACGCGACCACGCCATAGACGGCAACCGTGATGAGAATGCCGACGGCGGCGAGGACTGCGACCTGTGTCGCGAAGTTGGAGGTGGACACGCCGGCAAGCGTCAGCGCCATGATTTCGGCAGAGAGGATGAAATCCGTACGAATGGCGCCTGCGACCTTCTGCTCTTCGAGCGTAGCCGGATCGACGGTCGCGGCAGCGGCCGCGTCGGCGTGGCCGTGGCCCGACAGGGCAGAGTGGATTTTCTCGGCGCCCTCGAAGCAGAGATAGGTGCCGCCGATCATCAGCAGCGGCGTGATCAGCCACGGCACGAACGCACCCATGAGCAGGCAGGCCGGCAGCAGGAAGACGAGCTTGTTGCGCAGCGACCCCTTGGCGATCCGCCAGATGATCGGCAGTTCGCGGCTTGGCGATAGCCCGACGACATAGGTCGGCGTCACCGCGGTATCGTCGATGACGACGCCAGCAGCCTTGATGCTGGCCTTTGCCGTTTGCGCGCCGACATCGTCGAGGGACGCGGCCGCGAGCTTCGCAATGGCCGCGATGTCATCCAGTAGCGCTATCAAGCCTGTCGCCAACGCAACATCCTTTCAGGTCCGATGCCGGGCAAGCCGTCGCATCGCAATGGTCGTGTTCTCGAATTCGTCTTGCAGCGTCATCCGTCGCGCACGGCAGACAGGGCCGCAAGACGGCTCCCAAGTCAATGCGTTTGAACGATAATATACAAAGGGGCGGAGGCGTGCCGACGTGCCGTTTGCGATGCGCGACAGGCGTCATTCTGCTGACACGGAAAAGGCGGTAGAATGCGCTTTTGCCAAACCCATTCTGTCCGTCACGGAGCCTCCATGAATATCAACGACCCAGCCCAGCTCGCGCGCATCAAGGCGGAAATTGTCGACAGTTTCGACGAGGAACTGGAAATGCAGATGGAGGAGGATCGTCTGGACGATCTCTTCGAGGAAGGCACGGACCCGACGGCCGAACCGCTTCTCGACCGCAAGGTCTATTTCCAGGAGCTTTTCCGTCTCCAGCACGAACTCGTCCGCTTGCAGGATTGGGTCCAGCACAAGAAGCTCAAGGTCGTCGTGCTGTTCGAGGGTCGCGACTCCGCCGGCAAGGGCGGTGCCATCAAGCGGGTGACCCAGCGGCTCAATCCGCGCGTCTGCCGCGTGGTCGCGCTGCCGGCGCCGTCCGAGCGCGAACGCCACCAGTGGTATTTCCAGCGTTACGTCCAGCACCTGCCCACGGCCGGCGAAATCGTTCTGTTCGACCGCAGCTGGTACAATCGCGCCGGTGTCGAGCGGGTGATGGGGTTCTGCACCCCTGACGAGCTGGAAGAGTTCTTCCAGTCCGTGCCGCAGTTCGAAAACATGCTCGTGCGCTCCGGCATCATCCTGATCAAATACTGGTTCTCGATCACCGATGAAGAGCAGGCTTTCCGTTTCAACATGCGGATCCGGGATCCGTTAAAGCAGTGGAAACTGTCCCCGATGGATCTGGAAAGCCGCATTCACTGGGAATCCTACACCAAGGCCAAGGAGGACATGCTGGAGCGCACGCACCGCCCGGAAACGCCCTGGTGGGTGGTCGATGCCGTGGACAAGCGCAAGGCGCGCCTGAACTGCATCTCGCATCTCCTGCAGCAGATCCCTTACGAGGACGTTCCGAAGCCCTCCGTTCAGCTGCCGGACCGCGCGCGCCACGCCGACTACTACCGCAAGCCTGTCCCGGCGGACATGTACGTGCCGGATGTCTATAACGCCACGCCCGAAGCTGGAGTGCCCCGCCGTGTCGCGAAGAGCGGCCAGTAAGCGTTGCGGAATCTGACAAACGCTCGGCAGGTTGGCGAGAGGAGCACGTCGAATGCTCGTCTCGCCACAGCCGGGTTATTGCACGGCCTCGATAATGGCCGCCCGAGCGTCTACTTGAAAGCCTTTTCCAGGAAGGTGACCAGCGAAGGCCGCCAGACGTCCATCTCGTGCTGGAGGTCCTTGTATTCGTGGTATTCGTGGACGATCTTCTTCTCGTCCAGCGTCTTCTTCAGGCCGGCGATATCCTTGCCCGTGACCGTGTCTTTTGACCCGACCGTCACGGTGAAGTTCCGCAGCGCCTTGTTGATCGTGTCCGGCGCGTTCAGCGCCCCATCGACCGCCTTGTTGGGGACCGTCGTGGTGGAAACGCCGCTGAAGGTCGCGACCCAGCCGAAGGTGCCGAGATGCGAGAGACCGGAGACCAGCGCCTGATACCCCCCTTGCGACAGCCCGACGACGGCGCGGCCGTCGGCATCCGTGCGCACGCGGTAGGTTTTCTCCATGTAGGGAATGAGATCCTCGATCAGCTCGCGGTCGATGGCGTCGGCGTTGATCGGATAGAAGTCCTTGCGGCGCTGGGCCGCCGGAAAGTTCTCGGCGACCGCCTCGGGAATGTCGGCCTCCGTATCGGGGATGACGACGATCATCGGCTTGATTTTGTGTTCGGCCAGCAGATTGTCGAGAATCTGGGGTGTGCGCCCCTGGGTGACCCATGAGTCCACCGTGTCGCCGAACCCGTGATAGAGATAGACGACGGGCAGAGGTTCCGCGGTATCCGTATAGCCGGGCGGTGTGTAGACATGCATCTGGCGCTGGGATTTCAGCGCCGTGGATGACAGCGTCACCAGACGCAGGTCGCCGTGCGGCACATCGCGTGTGTCGAGAATGCTGCCGGGCACGAGAACGAGGCTCGTGTTCACCTGTCGTTGTGGCTTGGGCTGATGGTAGCCGGGATCGATGCTGCGAAAGCCGTCGATGTTGAAGTAATATTCATAGAGGTTCGGCGTGAGAACGTGGCTCTTCGCCGTCCAGACACCGTCCTCGCCACGGGTCATCATCATCGGCTCACGCTGGCCGAGCACGACGGCAACCGATTTGGCGGCCGGGGCAAAGAGCCGGAAGGTGATCGATTTATCCGTTTCGACCGACGTCACGAATGCCTTTAGCGGTTTGTCGGCCGGCGGGGAGGCGGGCGGTTCAAGAGCGAAAGCGGGCACGCTTATCATGATAGCTGCCACGCAGCCTGCCGCGAAGAGCGCGGGCAACAGTTTGAACATGATGAATTCCTCCACATTGCATCAACCTCATCCCGTCAGGAAGCTACACCCGTGCGGCCCGTTTTCAACAGCCATTTCGTAAGTTCTTCATAGCACTTCCGTTTTCCGTCTGCCGGCGCGAAGGTTCTTCTGCAAATGGAGATGGCCGGGCGGCGATCGAGCCCTATCTCCGCTGCTCCGACGGTGTAGGGAATGTGAGAGGCGATGCAGACACTTCTGGTGGAACGGCAGACCTGTTGGCGGGTTGCCCGTGCGGACCGGCTTTCGGTCATCGTCGATGCCGAGGCCTTTTTTCGTCATGCCCGGCAGGCGATGATGAAAGCAAAAAAGTCGATCGTGCTGATCGGCTGGGATTTCGATACGCGTATCGATCTCGTGCCGGGCAAGAGCACGGATGGATCTCCCGACAAGCTCGGACGCTTTCTGAACTGGCTGGCAGAGCGCAACAATGCTCTGAACATTCGCATCCTCAAATGGGACATGGGCCTGTTTGCTTCCCTCGTCCGGGGAGAGACGCCGGTCTACATGCTCGGCTGGTTGTTTTCCGATCGCGTCAGTTTGAAGCTCGACAGTGCCCATCCGCCCTTGTCGGCGCATCATATGAAGCTTCTCGTCATTGACGACGAGGTCGCCTTCTGCGGCGGCATCGACATGACGGTCGGGCGGTGGGATACTTCTGAGCATCTGGAAAAGGACAAGCGCCGCCGCTCGCCGCTGGGGTTTACACAGGAGCCTTGGCACGACGCGACGACGTGCTTCTCCGGCAAGGCTGCCGCAGCTCTTGCCGAACTCGCGCGCGCCCGCTGGCAGGAAGCGACGGGCGATACGCTGGAGCCGATCGAGAGCGGATCGGACGCTTGGCCGGACGATCTCACCGTCGATTTCCGCGATATCGATGTCGGCATCGCCCGCACGCTGCCGCAATATGACGAGCGCCAGCAGGTCGTGGAAATCGAGACCGCAACGCTCGCCATCATCGCCGCCGCGCGCGAGACGCTCTACATCGAAAGCCAGTATTTCGCCTCGCGCCGCATCGCCGAGGCCTTGGCCAAGCGTCTGGAAGAATCGGACGGACCGGAGATTGTAGTCGTCAATCCGGAAGGGGCGAACGGGTGGCTGGAAGCCAAAGCCATGGACTCCGCCCGCATCCGGCTCATGAAGCTGGTTCGCGATGCCGACCGTTTCGACAGGTTCCGCATCCTCTATCCCGTCAACGATGCCGACACGCCGATCTACGTTCACGCCAAGATCATGATCGCCGACGACCGGATCCTGAAGCTCGGTTCAGCCAATCTCAACAACCGGTCGATGGGCTACGATACGGAATGCGACGTGCTGATCGAGGCCCGCCCCGACCAACCGGAGATGGCGCAGAAGATCGCCGCATGCCGAAACGCGCTCATCGGCGAACATCTCGGGCACAGCGAGGACGAGGTGGCTGCCGCGATCGCGGAGCAGGGATCGCTGGTGAAAGCCATCGAGGTGTTGACAGCAGAAACGGGACGTCGATTGGTGCCCGTGGCGATGCGCGACCTCACCGCGGCGGAAGACCTGATGGCGGAATCGGACATGGCCGACCCCGAACGCCCGGCCGGCGTCAAATACCGGACATCCAGCTTTCTGAAGCGGCGGTTTCACAGGTCCTGACGGCTCCCTGCGACGACCGTTCCATCTCGGCGTTCCCCGCCGAGACTTCGTGCCGCCTACATCTCCGACATGTCGTCCAGCAGATTCTGGGCGAGTTCGCTGATGGCGACCTCCGCCTCCTCCAGTCCCCAGCCGACCTTTTCCGCTTCCTTCGCCAGACGCTGGAACGGGGGCGGAAGGCGGCCGGAGGCGGTCTCCACGATGTTATCCGGCGTCAGCCCCTTGGCGATGTCGAGGAACGTCTGCTCGACGGCCTCCTGGCAGGCGATGTCCCGGTCCGGATACGGGCCTGATCCGCGCGGTTTGTTCAGTAGCAGCATGTCGTTTCGCTCCTCGCGTTATTCTTTGCCGGTCTATGCCAGTCGGTAAAGCATCGCAATATAGGCAAGCACGACGATGATCGTCACCCGCGTCCGCAGTCTGGCATACCACCTGTGTTCGACATCGTTTGCCAGGATGATCCGGTCGGCGAGAAGCAGCAGAGCGAAAACGATCAATTGCAGGCCGGCGGAGAAGACGGGTTGGCGGATCAGCAGCGTCGCGAAGGACAGGAGCGCGAACACATTGCTGGCGACGATCGCCGCATGACCCGCCTTGCCCATCTGCGCGACGCCCCAGAGCGTGCCCGCCATGAAGGCCGAGATGACGGCGCCGTAGGCGAGGAACGCCTGGCCCGTGTCGACGCCGAGGAGGGTGGTGGGCGCGGCGAGCAGCAACCAGAACGGCAAGGCGCCGGCATAGGTCAGCAGCGTCGAGGTGGTTTTCGACAGTGTCGTCATGGCGTTGTTTCCCTGAGAGCGGGGAGAAGAGCGTCTGCGAGGAGGCTTGCGCTCTGGAAAGCCGCTTCGACGCGGCCGGCAATGCACCAGTCGCCGCAACTGGCAAGCTGTTGCTCCCGGTCGAGCAGGAACGGCTGGCCGGCAGGTCGCGCGACGTTCGCATAGCGCCAGCGCTTGATAACGGCGCTTTCCGCCTCGGTGTTTTCCAGCGGAATGTACCGTCGCACGGCCTTGAGCATCTGCTCCCGCAGGCTTTCGAGCGGCGTCTCGACATGCCGGGCGGACCATTCCGGGCCGGCATTCACGACAAGGCTTGGCACATTATCGCGGCCGGGCTTCGTGTCGTTGCGAGAGATCCAGTTGATGACCGGATCGTCAAGGCGTGCGGCTGGGAAAGGCGGTGCCGCACCGAGCTTCAAGGTGACCATCAAGGTGAAGCAGGCATTCATGCGGGTCGTCTGCAGGGCCGCATGGTGAGCGAAGGCGGGCGGGAGCAGGGCTGCCGACTGCGGCGCGGGCGCAGTTGCGATGACCCAGTCGAAGGCGCCGTCCTCACCGGCTTCCGTCGTCACGGTCCAGTTTCCGGGCGTACCGGAGATGGAGCATATCTCGGCATTGAAGGTGATGTCGCAGTCTCTCGCCATCCATTTCGGCAGGGCATTCATCCCGGGCTTGCCGACATATCGTGCGTCGTTTGCTCGCTGCTCGTTTTGCAGTGCCGCCGGCAGGGAGACGATGTCCCGGTTCCAGCGCTCCACGGCGCCATCGGCCGCAGCCGCGTTTAGCATGTCACGGAAGCGCGGGTCGCGGACCGTGAAATACTGGGCGCCGTGGTCGAAGGATATGTCCTCGATCCGGCGCGTCGCCATCCGGCCGCCGATGCCCTTGCTCTTCTCGAAGATGTGGACGGTGGCATGGCCGGCAAGGGCGCGGGCGAGCGTCAGTCCCGCCATTCCAGCACCGATAATCGCTACCCGTTTCGGATCGCTCATGCGTCTCCCGCTCGTTCCTGCCACCGACATGCACAATTGCAGCGGCTGACCCACGATCTAACGCCGCCGCGCGCAAGGGCAACGGCCTGACGACGGTTCATCGAAACAGGCGCTGCAGACGCGGACGCACCCGCAGGAAACCACGATAGGCGGTGTCGAAAAGCGGCGTTGCCGGCCCCCATCCGGCAAGGATGCCGAGCGGGCGCAACAAAGGAATGGCGCGCCACATCGCGGCGAAGGCGGCAGCGCCCGAGAGAAGCCGTCCCTTCTCTTCGGCGTGGAAGCGCGTGAGGATATCGCCCCTGTCGATCGGGCAGGAGGACGAGGGGTCGCAGGCATCGATGAACCGGATCGCACCACGTCTGTCGAGACGCCGCATCAGCGCGATTTCGCGCTGGCAAAGCGGGCAGCCGCTATCGAACCAGACGGTGACTTTCTCGACCATGAATCGCACTCCGAAAACCTTTGGCCATTGAGATAGCATGGGTGGGGCCGTTGTTGCAGCGATACGGGAGCGGACCTTTTTCGGTTCAACGGTCCATCCGCTCGACACCACCTCGCCGTGTCGTGCCGTCAATGACTTCAACGAAAATTAACCATGACTGATTTAGGATCGTCGAAAGAGGGCTGCGTACCATGTTGGCACCGTTACGGACATTGGCTGGGATAACGGCGACCCATATGCGCGGCATATTCGTCTATTCCATCATCGCAAACCTTCTGGTCATCGCGCCCTCCATCCACATGCTTCAGGTCTATGATCGCGTGCTCGGCTCGCGGTCGATCGGGACGCTGGTCTACCTCACCTTGATCGTTCTCGTTGCGCTGGTGGTATGGGGGTTGGCCGATGCGGTGCGCGGCCATCTCGCTGTGCGTGCTGCAGCGAAATATACGGTGACGGTGGCGCCGAAGCTTTTCGCGCGGCTGGCGGCAGACCAGAAGGCCGGGCCGAAAGCCGGCAAGATGCTGCGGGATTTCTCCTCCGCCCGTGCCTTCATCGGCGGACGTACCTTCGCCTCCCTGTTCGACGTGCCGTTCATTCCGCTCTACGTGCTGATCATGACGGTGCTGCACTGGAGCCTCGGGCTCCTGACCGTCGTCGGCATCCTTGTGCTTGCCGCCCTTTCCTGGCTCAACATGGCTGCGACCGAAAAGGAGCGGGAGCGCAGCCGGCAAGCGGAGAACGATGCGATCAGCTTTGCCCAGAGCGCTTTCAATCGCATCGAGGACCTGCGCGCGCATGGCATGCTCTCGACCTTCCTCACGATCTGGGGACGCAAAACGGCGCTCGGCCTGAAGGAGAGCGAGGCAGCGGGTGCGACATCCGCGCGCTACCAAGCCATCAGCAAGGCTTTTCGCCAGATGCTGCAGGTGCTGATGATGGGCTGGGGCGCGTTCCTCGTGCTCAGCAATGAAATGTCGGCGGGCATGATCTTCATGTCATCGATGATCTCCGGCAAGGCCTTTGCGCCGATCGATCAGGTCATCGGCGGCTGGGAGCAGATCTCGCGCGGCGCGGCCTCCATCCGCGATATCGAGGAGATGATCGGCCCCGACAAGTCGATCCAGGCGCGCATGACGCTGCCCGCGCCGGAAGGCCGGCTCGCGCTTCACGGCGTGTCCTTCGCGCCCGATCCGAACAAGCCCGACCGGTACCTGCTCAAGGACGTCAACCTGCAGGTCATGCCGGGCGAAGTCGTGCTGATCACCGGTGCGACCGGTGCGGGCAAATCGACGCTGATCCAGATCATGGTCGGTGCCATCGCTCCCACGGGTGGTGCTGTCTCCGTCGACGATATCGCGCAGGACATCTGGCCGTCGGCCCAATGGGGCCGCACGATCGGCTATGTCTCGCAGGATATCGAGTTCTTTCCCGGCACGATCGCAGCCAATATCGCCCGTTTCGATCCGGATGCGACCGAGGACAAGATCATCGCCGCTGCCAAGGGCGCGAGCGTTCATGAATTGATCGTCGGGCTGCCCGAGGGCTACCGGACGATGGTCGGTAACCGATCGTTCCTTTTGTCCACTGGGCAGAAGCAGCGGATTGCGCTGGCGCGCGCGCTCTATGGCGATCCGAAGATTCTCGTGCTGGACGAGCCCAATGCCAGCCTCGACCAGAAGGGCGAACGCGCGCTTCTGGTGGCGGTCGCCGAGGCACGCCACCGCAAGGCGGCCGTCGTCATCGCGGCGCATCGCACCTCCATCCTCCGGGTGGTCGATCGCGCATTCACGATCGCGGACGGCACGCTCCAGCCGCTGACCCTCGTCGCCGAGCAGCCTGCCGCGCAGGCCGCACCGCGACATGACCAGACACAGGTGGCTTGACGCAGGATGACAAACAGCCGCCCGGTGAACATGCCTCCCGCCAGTGGCGGCAACAGCCCCGTCCCGGGACCATCCGACGATGGGCTGTGGTCGGAGATGTTCCGCCCCGAGACACCCGTAGCCATCGCTGCCGCGAAGGTGCCCGACGACATGCAGGGCAGCTGGGCGGATGGCGTGAAGACCGAGACGCGCGACATTCTCTCTCTGTCGAGCCGTGGCCTGCTTGCCGGCGCCGCTGTCTTCGTTTTCTGGTCGCTGCTCTTCCCGATCGGCTCTGCCGTCGTTGCCGAAGGCGTGCTCGTCTCCAACGGTCGCAACAAGGTGCTGCAGCACCGCACCGGCGGCGTGGTCACCGATATCGCGGCCCGTGACGGCGAGGTGGTGCAGGCTGGTGCGTCCGTGCTGCGGCTCGATCCGGTCAACGATCAGGCGGATCTCATCCGCTTTAAAGCTCGTTTCGCCATCCTCGATGCCATGCGGCGCAGGCTGGAGGCGGAGAATGCCGTCGCGGCGAATGCAGGTCGGATGCCAACGGAAGATTTCGGCCTGATGGACATGCGCCGGGGCTTCGACACGATGCCGGCGTCGATCGATGATCTTCAAACCGGGGCGACGGGCGAGGCCGACCCGCTTCTCGCCGAACAGCAGCGCCAGTTCGAGCGCGGTCGCGGTGCGGCGGATGCGGAGATCGACGCGATGCTGGCGCGCAAGGATGCGCTCAACCGTCGCCGTGAGGGCATTAAGGAGCGCCTTGGCGTCATGGAAGCGCAGGTTGCTTCCCTTAAACGTCAGACAGGCGCGCTGCAACCGGCCGTCGACAGGGGCCACATCGCCCGCAAGGTGCTCTGGGACACGGAAGACCAGTTGCTGGCGCGAACCTCGGAACTGGCCAACCTGAAAGCCGAGAACGATGCGCTCGCCGACGATGCCGGCGAGATCGACTCGCGCATCCGGCAGGCGAAGCTGACCGACCAGCGCGAGACCTCCATGAAGCTGACGGAGGTTCTGGCGGAGATGCGGCAGATTTCCGGGCAGATGCAGGCCGCGGAGGCGGCGGTTCGCTCGGCGGACCTGCGCGCGCCTGTCACCGGTACGGTGGTCCATTCCAAGCATACCACGATCGGTGCCGTCATCGCTCCCGGCGAGGTGCTGGCCGAAATCGTGCCCATCGGCAGCGACTTCGCCGTCAAGGCGCGCATCGCACCGCACGACATCACGCATGTGCGCACCGGACAGACCGCCCGCGTCAAGATCGCGGCGCTGAACGCCCGGATCTTCGACGATATCGATGCCCTCGTGACGCGCGTTGCGGCGGATACGACGGCGGATGAAAAGACCGGACAGTATTATTTCGAGGTCGATCTGCTCTTGAAGCAGGCCGCACCCGCTGAACAGGCGCTGCTCGGTCCCGGCATGACGGCGCAGGTCTATATCGAGGGCGAGAGCCGGACCTTTGCCGACTACGTGATGGTGCCGTTTACCGACAGTCTCTCCCGCAGCTTCCGGGAGCCTTGATCATGACGCGTTCGTGGCTCGCTTTCGCCTGTACCTGCCTCATGGCAGGCACCAGCCTTGCCGACGATCTTCGTCCGGCCGAAAAGGGCTTGCGGCTGATGACGATCGACCCGCTTCAGACGGGGGGCACCCCGTCCGGCCTCGATCTGCGCCTGACGATGATGGACCAGATGGGCTCCGCCTTCCTGCCCATTCGCCGTCCTCAGGCGGCACAAGATATCGCGAACGAGCCGTCCCTGCTGCTGCGCGAGGGGATCGGCAGCGTGTCTGCGGATCTCATGGATGCCGTCTCCGTGGCGATCGAGGAAAGCGATCTCGTCCGCAGCCTTTCGGCCGAAAAGCGGGCCGCGCAGGCCGGGGTCAGCCGCGCCAGTGCCGCGTTCCTTCCGACCGTCTCCGGCAATGCCTGGGTCGGCGGGGACCGCGACTCGTCCTTGTCCCTGAACGATCCCGGCATGAATGCCGGCATCTCCATCGCCCTACCGCTGCTGGATGGCGGGCAACGTCTCTATACGAAGCGAAGTGCTGAGAGCAGGGCGCTGGCTGCGGCTGCCGAACTGCGCAGCGTCACGGAAAGCGTGGCACTCGAAACCATCAATGCCGCAATCGACCTGAACCTCGCGACCCGGCAGGCCAAGGTGCTGGAAGACAATCTGCGCGATCTCGGCACCTTGCGGAAGGCCGTGCGCGGTCGCGTCGATGCGGGGCGGGCGAGCGAAGCCGATGTTGCGGAACTGGAAGCGGAGCTGAGCGACGTCGCCCGCACGCTGGTCATCGCCAGCAGTTCGGCGGTGAAGTCCCGCGCCATCCTGTCCTCCCAGCTACGGCAGGCCGCACCCGGCGGCTTCAAGCTTCCCAACCTCGAAGCCGTGCCGCGGCGGGGTCTCGATGTGCTTGTCGATCTGACCCATTCGCGCAATTCAGGCCTTGAGGCCAACTGGCACCGTTTCGATGCCGCGGAAAACGGGCGCAAGGTGGCCAAGGGCCGCTACTTCCCGCGTCTCGACCTGAAGACGGACTACAGGACCTCCAGGACCACGCGCACCAGCCGCAATACGGACGGGTGGAGCGTCGGGCTGCAACTGACCGTGCCTTTGGTCGATCTCACAACCACGGCCGATGTGCGCGAGGCCGACGAACTCGCCAACGCGGCCATGCACCGGGCGCTTTCGGAAGACCGGAAGGCCGAGACGCAGCTGCGCGTCGACTGGATCGAGGTGCAGTCGGCGACCAAACAGGCGGACCTTTCGCGGCGCAAGATCGCGGCGCTGCGCGTATCCTATGCGGCCAAGGTGGACCAGTACCATGCCGGCCTCATTCCCATAGACGACGTTCTCCTCACCCGTCGCCAGCTGACGATGGCAACCAGCGAGGAGCTGGAGACCGTCGTCACCCGCTTTGCCGCCATCACGCGCCTCGCCGCGACGTCGGGCCTTCTCGCCGAGATCGTCGGCACGGGGGAAAATACGGGCCACCGCAGGCGCGACACCGGGAGCCCCGACACGGGCGAACCGCGTCCGTCGCTACCGGGCGTCGTCGTCGCCCGGTAGGGTTCCCTCAGCCGATCAGTTCGTCAGGTGGTCGATCGCCGTCGGCTGTGCGGCGTCGTGGAACCAGACGGCTTCGACATTGTGCAGGACGTCATGGCCGTCGTGGGCGCTGGTCATGAGAATGCTGCCATCCGCTTCCTTGACGAAGCTGTAGTCGGCGGCATTGCCTGAGAGACGAAGCACGTCGTAGCCCTGTCCGCCATCGACCGTGTCGTTGCCGCCGCGTGGCTCAAGGATATTGTCGCCAGCATTGCCGAGGATGAAGTCGTCTCCGTCGGTTCCGTAGAATGTGGCGGTGTCGAGCGTGACGGCTTTCGCCATGCCTGTCGCCATGGCAGAGGCGGCGACGCCCTGGATATGCCCGTCTCCTGCCGTCGCAACGATCACGGCCACGGCCTCGATGGTGGCCTTCGCCGTCTCGAAGGTCGTGTAGGTCACGCCATGCCATGTGACGGCGCGGCCGAGCGTGTTCCAGCTTCCATCGTCGAGCATCTGCCAGCCCGCGGCCTTGGCAACGGCTGCGAAGGCGGTCTTCTCGGCAGTGTTGGCAAGGACCAGCTCGAGGCTGTCGGTGCCGGCGCCACCGGCGATGGTGCCTGTGCTGTCGCGGTCCGTGCTGCCGATCCGCAGCTTGTCGTTGCCGGCGC
The DNA here is from genome assembly GCF_011603255.1 of Ferranicluibacter rubi. Taxonomy (GTDB): domain Bacteria; phylum Pseudomonadota; class Alphaproteobacteria; order Rhizobiales; family Rhizobiaceae; genus Ferranicluibacter; species Ferranicluibacter rubi. The sequence continues at coordinate 150,588 of NZ_JAANCM010000008.1, forward strand.
CGAGATTGACGGCGCCGTCAATCTGCCAGTTCCGGCCGATCTCGACTGTCTCCGACCCCGAACCCGCGCCGATGAAGGCGCCCTTGAGCGTGAGGTCGTCGCCGATCCTGACCGTCGTGGTGTTGTTGGCACCCTGAAGTGACATGGCACCGTCGATGGTGACGTTGTTTCCAAGCGTCACGGTCTTGGTGGCATTGTTGCCGTTGGCATAGAGAACGCCGCCGATCGATGATCCGCTGCCGATCCGGACGTCGATTTCCATCGCGTCGGCCGCCGTGCCGCTCCCGTCGATCACCATGGCATAGTCGGTGGTGACCTTCTCTCCCAGCGTCAACGTCTGCGATGCCTTGGCGCCGCCGCCGTTCATCAGAACGTAGCTGATCTTCGAGCCATCGCCGACGGTCACCGCATTGGCAGCGCCCGCGTTGCTCATCAGGATATCGCCGCCGTTAAGGTTGGCGTTCTTGCCGAGCGTTAAGTTGGACGCGCCCGAGCTGCCGTCGAAGTTGAGAGTGCCGGCCTTCAGGGTAAAATTGTCGCCAGCCGTCAGGCTGTTGGCGCCGCCTGCGAAATAGGTGCCGTTCTGCAGGGTGACGTCCGAGCCCAGGATGAAGGCGTCGGCGCCGGCCGTTGCCTGCAGACTGTCGATCGCCGTCTTCACGGGGACCGACGACGTGCCGGCCACGATCGTCGTCTTCACGGCTTCGAAGCTCGTATAGCTGTTGCCCTGCCAGCTCAGCGCACGGCCCTGCGGATCCCAGCTGCCGTCCGCCTTGCGCACCCAGTTTGCCGCCGATGCCGCGCTTTCGAACGAGACGCGCAGGTCGGCCGTCATGACGATGTCGAGGCTGTCCGTGCCGGCACCGCCGGAGATGGTGCCGGCGCTGTCGCGGGTCGTCGTGCCGATCCGCAGCGTGTCGTTGCCGGCACCCAGATCGACCTGGCCGTCGATCTGCCAGTTCCGGCCGATCTCGACCGTCTCGGTGCCCGAGCCCGCGCCGTTGAAGGCGCCCTTCAGGGTCAGGTCGTCGCCGATCTTCACTGTCGTCGTGTTGTTGGTGCCCTGCAGGGACAGCGCGCCATCGATCATGACGGCGTCGCCGAGCGTTACCCGCTTCGCCGCATTGTTGCCGTTCGCGGTGAAAGCGCCGCCGACCGACGAGCCGTTGCCGATCGTGACCCCGAGTTCCATCGCGTCCGCGGCGGTGCCGCTCCCGTTCATGACGATGGCGTAGTCTGTCGCCACCTTCTGCCCGAGCGTCAGCATCTGCGACGCATTGGCGCCGCCGCCGTTCATCAGCACGTAGCTGATCTTGGACCCGTCACCCACGGTAACCGTATTGGTGGCGCCGGCATTGCTCATCAGGATATCGCCACCATTCAGGTTGGCGTTCTTTCCGAGCGTCAGGCTCGCCGGTCCGGTGCTGGCATCGAAGTTGAGCGTGCCGGCCTTGAGCACGAAGTTGTCGCCGGCCGTGAGGCTGTTGGCGCCGGCGCCGAAGCCGCCGCCTTGGGTAAGGGTGGTGTCGTCGCCGAAAACAATGGCGTCGGCGCCGGCCCCGACCTTGAGAGCGGAGACGATCGTCGGCCCGGCTTGCGCGTCGGCGGCACCGGTGATCGTGACGACCGCGGTCTGAGTCGTCCGGCCGCCATGCCCGTCATCAACCATGATGTCGTAGGACTGGGTGAGAACCTCTCCCGCCTTGAGCGTGTCGAGCGTGCTATCCTCGGCGGCAAACGTCCAGCCGACCTTGCCATTCTCGCCCTGGGTGAGGGTGAAGGCGCCGAGGTAGCCGGTGCCCTTTGCCGCGAAGGTCGCGGTGTGGCTGTCGCTAAGGTCGGCGTCCGAATAGCGGATCGAACCCGTCGTCGTCAGGGTGGTCCTGTTCTCGCCGGCCGAGCCGTCTACCAGTTCTGTGATCCCGCCTGAAAGCACGGAAGCGCTTGTGAGAATGACCGGCGCATCGTTGGTGCCAGTGATCGTGACGCTGACCGGCTGTGTGACCCTGCCGCCACGGCCGTCGTCGACGGTGACGTCGTAGACCTGAACGCGCGTTTCACCGGCGGCAAGGAAATCGACAGCGGTCGAGGGAACGGAGAAGGTCCAGCCCAACTGATAGCCGGATGCGGTGCCCAGAACGAGCCCGCCGAGATAGTCCGCGCCGCGGGCTGTCGCCGTGACGGCCGGCACGCTGCCGGCCGCGTCCGCATCCGAAAAGATGAGGGAGCCGCTGGCGTTGAGAACGGTTGCCTCCTGTCCCGTCGGCTCCGCAATGGTTCCGGCGAGCGTCGATTCCGCGACATGGATGACCGGCGCGACATTGACGCTGACATCGTCATGGGCACCCCGAATGGTGACGGAGACGGTTTCCGTCGCTTTGCCGCCATGGCCGTCGTCCACGGTCACCTGATAGGACTGCGTCAGCACCTCACCGGCTTCGAGCCTGTCGAGGGCGGCATCGCCCACCTGGAATGTCCAGCCGAGCTTGCCGCCGGAAACGGTGCCGAGGCTGAAGGTGCCGAGATAGTTCGCGCCGCCGGCGACGTAGCTCACCGCGTGCTTGTCGGTGATATCGGCATCGGTAATGCTGAGCGCGCCAGTCGCCGTGTGGGTTGCCTGGTTCTCTTGGGGGGAGCCATCGGCAAGCTCGGTCACCGCTCCCGTGAGGGTGGATGTGGCAGCCGTGATGACGGGGGCGTCGTTGGCGCCGGTGATCGTCACGGTGATGGTCTCGGTCGTGCTCGCACCTTTGCTGTCGGTGATCCGGACATCATAGAACTGCGTGCGTACCTGTCCTTCGGCCAGCCAGTCGAGCGCGCCGCTGTTGACGGAATAGACCCAAGGCAGCAGGCCGAACTGCGCTGATGTCGGCTGCTTGTACTCGACGGTGCCGAGATACCCGCCGTCACGCGGCGTGATCGTCACGCTGTGCGTGTCGCCGAGGTTCTTGTCGGTGAACTCGATCGTGCCGTTGGTCTTCAGGATGGTGCTGTTTTCGCCGATCTTCCCGTCGGCAAGCTCGCTGACGGCGCCGGTCTTGGTGGTGCCGGAGGCCACCACTTCTGGCGCGTCGTTGCGGCCCGCGACTTTCAGTTCCGCGCTTTCGAAATTGGTAAACGTCATGCCGCGCCAGGTCAGGTTGCCGCGGGGCGTCCAGGCGTCGTTGCCGAGCGCGACCCAGCCTGCTGCCTTTGCCGCCGCTTCGAAGCTGGCGAGATCGCCGGCGTCGATGCTGAGGGAAAGTGCGTCCTTGCCGGCGCCGCCGTCGAACGTGGTCGGCGTCGTATCGACGGTGGAGAGGCCAAGGCTCAGCCGGTCGTCGCCGCCGCCCAGATTGATGCGGCCGTCGATGTTCCAGTTCTTGCCGAGTGTGACTGTATCGACGCCGGTCGTGCTGCCGGTCAGCGCACCGCGCAGGGTGAAGTTGTCGCCGGCTTTGATGGTATTGACGTTCTGCGCGCCGTTCAGCGTCATCGCGCCGCCCACGGTCACGCCGTTGCCGAAGTCAAAGGTCTTGGTGGAATAGGCGCCGTCGGCATCGATGCCGCCGCCAATGCTGACGCCGTCGCCAAGCTTGATCTTCATCGTGGCGAAGTTCGCCGCCGTGCCGGCACCATCCATGTCGATGGCGGCGTCCGACTTCGACCGGTCGCCGATCGTCAGCGTGTTGACGGTGCCTGCGCCCGAGCCATCGGCACGGATCAGGCTGAAGGTCGTCTCGTCGCCGAGGACGACCGTATTCTTGATGCCGCCCTTGCCCATGAGGATATCGCCGCCATTGAGGCGGGCACCCAGGCCGGTGGAGAGATTGGCGGAATGCAGGCTGTTGCTGAAGTCCAGATTGCCGGCCTTCAACTCGAAGAAGTTGCCGGCCTCCAGCCGGTTCGAGCCGCCGCCGAAGTCGCCGCCCGTGAGCAGGCGGACGTTGTCGCCGAAGACGACGTTGTCGTCGGCCTTCGTTGTGGCCAGCCGCGAGACCACGGTGACCTGGCTGTCCGTGGGGAAGCCCGGATCGTCCAAGCCGCGCAGCGTGACCGAGATGGTCTGCACGGTGATCCCCCCATGGCCGTCGTCGATGGCGACGTCATAGGTCTGCACGACCTCCTGCCCCTCCGATAGCTTGTCGAGGGCGGTGTCGTTGACCTTGTAGGTCCAGGTGATCGAACCGGTCTTCACGCCGATGCCAGTCGTCGGATTGCCGATCGTCAGCTGGCCGAGATAGTCCGTGCCCTTCGGCGTGATGCTCGCGGTGTGGGCTTCCGCGTCCGCATCCGCAAAGGCGATGATGCCGCTCGTGGTCAGTTCGGTCTTGTTTTCGCCGGGCGTGCCGTTCTTCAGTTCGGTGACATCTCCGGCAACGGTCGAGTATTTCGTAAACACCTTCGGCGCGTCGTTGCCGGCGGTGTCGTCCACATCCGGCACGAGCAGGCCGCAGAGGCAGACGGCTTCGCCCGTCGTGGCGCAGGGGCTGCTCGGCGCGGTCGGATCGAGATCGGCGAAGTTGCCGTAGTTGGCGATCTTCAGGTCGCGGATCAGGCCGACGAAATGTGCGTCGCCGGACACGCTGGATTCGCCGATGAGGTAGTGGGCACGATCGACGTCAGCGGGCACGACGCCCTGGCCTTCTTTCAGGACCTCGGAATTCTTGATGATGCGCATCACGCCGTTCAGATCGACGCCAACGCGCCATGTCGCGGTTTCGCCTTCGATGATCGCGTTGGTCGCAACCACCCGGTAGGTCTCGCCGCCCTGCTTGATCACGAACTCGATGTCGCTGGTATCGCCGACCTGGCCGAGCCAGATGTTCTGCGCATCCGGGCCGTTGCCGAGATCGAAGATCTTCTGGTTCTTGCCACCGGCCAGATCGTCGAAGCGGGCGCTGACAGCCAGCGCGAAGGCGCCGTCGATCTGCTCGTTGTCGATCGCATAGATGGTCGCGCCGCCGCCCTGAAGATTGTCGGTCTGCTGGAGGTCGACCATGTCGACGCCGACCATCTTGGCGACGGACGGCACGCCGTTTTTGTCCACGACGAACATCATCCAGGCGCCGGGGATGGCGATATTGGCCTTGGGGATCGTGATCTCGACCGTATTGCCGTCGATGATCTTGTGTTCGAGCTCCACGAACCGCACGTCGGCATTGCGCGCATGCGTATTGGCGCCCGACTTGATGAAGGTGATCTTGCCGATGTCGGAGGTGTCGTCCACGGTGATGCGGATGACGCTGTCGGTATCGATATTGGTCGGTGCGGAAACGATCGAGGGCCGGTCGGTGGTCGGGTTGCCGTTCGCGTCGAACAGGTAGGAGGGGTTGAGGATCTGGAAGTTGGCGTTCTCTTCCGGGCCCGGTGAGCCGCTGCCGCCGGAGTAGATCGTGCCGTCGGGCAGCAGAAGCGCGCTGGAATGGTACATCCGGGCGAGATCCTGCTTCTCGGAATAGGTGACGGCGCCCGTCGCGGGATCCCAGAAGAGGACGGAGTGCTGTGCCGTGCCGATGCTGTCGGCCAGCAGGCCGGCGCTGGAGGCGCCGCCGACCATGGCAACCTTGCCGTCCGGCATCATGATGAAAGTGCCGTTGGTGCGGGCGACCAGACCGCCGCCGTCTTCGTTGTTGATCGAGAAGGCGAACTCCCACTTGATCGTCGGCTGCGACAGGTCGGCTTTCCAGACCTGACCCGTGCTCGAGGCGACGATGACCTTGTCGGTCTCGTACATCATGGAGCCGGTGAGGTTACGGGTGTCGAAGGGCAGCTTGCCGATCTTCTGCACGGAGCCTTCGCCCTGCACGTCCATGCGGTAGACGTCGTGGCCGGAATTGCTCGTGCCACCGGCTTCGATGATGATGACGGAGCCGTCGGTGACCTGCCAGGCGTGCGGATAGTAATAGGTGCCGGTCAGCGTTCCCTCGCCATCCTTCATGTCGCCCATATAGGTGCCGGAGAGCTGGCGCATGCCCGTTTCGCTGTTGTAGATTTCCGCAAAGGTCGAGCCGTTGGAGTTCTCGTCACGGCCGCCGACCATCAGGATTTCGCCGTTGCTCAGCGTCACCGTGGTTCCGTACCAGCGAGCCTGGTGCAGGGCAAAGCTCGAGTCTTCCTGTGAAATGTTGCGGATCGACTGGGTGGTGTAGTCGAACACCACGACATCGTGCCGCCCGGTCCAGGTGCCGCCGGCTTCGCCCGTATTGTGGTTGTCGCCGCCCATGATGATGACGTTGCCCGTGGTCGGGTCGATCGACATCTGCGAGCAGAAGATGTTGGTGCCCGTGGTATTCGGCAGCACCTTGAGAACGCCGGTGACCGGATCGTAGATGGAGTAGACGAAGCGCGCGTCGTAGTCTCCGGCAACGCCATCCGTGCCGAATGCGAGCACCTTGCCGTCCGGAAGGACGATGGAATGCAGCGGAATGAGGGCGTCCTTGATGACGGCGCCCCATTCGCCGTTGCCATTCGTGTCCTTCGAGGTCAGGTTGGCCATTGGTCATACTCCATGGGATGAACAGACTGCCAAGGCGTCAGCCTGCAGTGTCCCGAAACGATCAGAAATGAAAATGCGGACCACCGGGGTGGTCGAAAGCCCTGCTTTAACGGACCGGTTGAAGCACCAGCGTGCCGACGGGGCGCTGCCGTGCGGCGATGGTCGTTGCCACTATGAGGGCGACGCCAAGAGCGGCGGCCGGGCAGCCCCAGCAATGGACGGCGTCGGCAAACATCGAGCCCGAAACATCGACCGAACTGCCGCAGATCGAGCCGATGAAGGCGTCTGCCGTCTGCAGGTGAGCGGCGATCTTCGCCGTACCCGCGGCCGTCAGCATGGCGCCGAGACCGGCGAAGCCCATAATGAAAGCAGCCTGCTTTTCGGAATGATGGGTCATATGATCCTCGTCAGTATAAATCGCTTTATATCGAGAAACAGTATTCCCGAAACTTCTTAAATAAGAAGCAAAATGCGAGATTGCTAAAATTCGACCGATTTATACGGTTAATTTTAACGCTGACTTCAGGATCTTTCTGCGGCATCACGCGCGGTCGTGATCCCAAAGACGTGTGCAAGGCGCTTGATTTGATCGGTGATGTTTGATCAAACTTGGTCAGCTTCGGATCGTGGATTGCGAAGATCCGGCAGCCGCAGGAGCGTGGGAGATGGCAATAGGGACGGGAGACGACCTGCGAAACGAACCGGCCGCCGCTGGCGTCGAGGCGCGAGCGATCTCGCCGGTCGGGCGTGAGACGCTTCAGGATCGCGTCTATGCCCAGCTGCGGAATTCGCTCATCAACGGCATGTTCGATGCCGGCGACGTGCTGCGCATCGTTGATCTTGCCGAGCGCCTGCAGACCAGCACCATGCCGGTGCGCGAGGCGCTGGGGCGTCTCGTGTCGGAAAAGGCGCTGGAGTCGCTGCCAAACCGCTCCGTCCGCGTACCGCTCATCACCCGTACGCGGCTCGACGATCTCGCCCGGGCACGCATTCTCATCGAAGGGCGGATGGTCTCGCTCGCGCTGCCGCATCTGACGCGCGAGGATATCGCCATCCTGAAGCAGGCCAATGTGGATTGCGATGCTGCGTTCGAGACGCATGGCAAGGATATCGGCCATGTCACCTCCGCGCTGAACCAGCGCTTCCACTTTCATCTCTACAGCGTCGCTCGCTCCCCCGTTCTCCTGTCGATTGTCGAGAGCCTCTGGTTGCAGTCCGGCGCCATCATCCGTCAGGCGGCGCAGATCCACGACGAGCAGGGTGGGCTTGCCGCAACCGATCATCACTGGGCGCTGATCGCAGCGCTGGAAGCGCGCGACGAGGATGCGGCGCTGCGTTCGCTCACCAATGACATCAGCCGCTCGTTCGACCTCATCCGGGGACGGCTCGATGCGCAGGAAGGCGGGGAGGTGCGCTATGGCTGAGGCTGGCGATGACGGCTTCGAGCTGTTCGATCTGCGTGTGGACGTGATCATTCCCGAGGGCGGTACGGTCTATTGCGGCGCGAAGCCGGGCGACCATTTCGAGCTGCGCGGTGAAATGCTGCATCTGCCCGAGGGGCAGGGCCTGTCGATATATTCGCTCGCCTCCGTGCTGCCGCTGCTTGCGGCCAAGCAGCGGCCCACCCACCGCAACGACTGGATGACGACGGATGCGGAGATCGCGTGTCCGGACCCGAACTGCTCCACGCGGTTGCGCATCACGCGCCTGCACCACCGGCGTTTCAGCCACGCCGCGACCACCGCAGTCCCCCTGAACGACGAAACATAGGCCTGAAGATATGCAACGCATCGCCATCGCTCCCGACTACGAGATCTCCCGCGTCATCCGCGGCGGCTGGCAGCTGGCGGGCGGTCACGGCACCGTCGATGGGGACACTGCGGTGGAAGACATGATCGCCTTCGCGGATGCCGGCATCACCACCTTCGACTGTGCCGACATCTACACAGGCGTCGAAGAGCTGATCGGCCGCTTCCGGCTCGCCTATGGCAATCTGCGGGGCGCGGAGGCGTTGTCGCGCATCCGGGTCCATACGAAGTTCGTGCCCGACCTTGCCGTCCTGCCCACCATCGACAAGGCCTATGTCGAGGGCGTGATCGACACCTCGCGCAAGCGACTGAAAATCGAGACGCTCGATCTCGTCCAGTTTCACTGGTGGGCGCTCGACGTGCCCGGCTGGCTGGAGACGGCTGGCTGGTTGAAGGAGCTGTCGGAGGAGGGCAAGATCGGCAAGGTCAGTCTGACCAACTTCGATGCCGACCACGTGGCGGCCATCGTCGATGCCGGCGTTCCCGTCGCCTCCCTTCAGCTGCAATATTCGCTGCTCGACCGGCGTCCGGAAAAGCGCATGGTCGATCTCGCGCGCGCGAAGGGGTTTGCCTTGCTCTGCTACGGCACGGTCGCCGGCGGCTTCCTTAGCGATCGCTGGCTGGGGGAGGTGGAGCCGGAGCACCCGCTCGAAAACCGGTCGCTGACCAAGTACAAGCTGATCATCGACGATTTCGGCGGATGGGACCTTTTCCAGTCCCTCCTGCTGACGCTACGGCGCATTGCCGACCGCCATGAGACCGACATCGCGACGGTCGCGAGCGCCGCCATGCTGACGAAGCCCACCGTTGCCGCCGTCATCGTCGGTGCGCGCAACCGCAGCCATCTGCCTGCCAATCTCGCCATCTCCGATATCGTGCTCGACGACGCCGACCATGCGGCACTGGCAGCAGTCCTCGCTGACGCCCGGCCGCTGGACGGCGATGTCTATGCGCTGGAACGCGACCGCACGGGCCGTCACGGCGCCATCATGAAATACAATCTCAACAAAGGGGAATAAGAATGAGACCGTCATACCTGCTCGCAACGCTCTTCACCACGTTGGCAGCCTCCACGGTGCCCGCTCTCTCGGCCGATTGCGACATCACCGTCGGCCTCGTCATGGAACTGACGGGCCCGGCCGGCGAATATGGCCAGGCGGGTGCGAAATCCGTCGAGATGGCCTTCCGCGACATCAACGACGCCGGTGGCGTGGGTGGCTGCAAGGTCGTGGCCGATACGCGCGACAGCCAGAGCCAGGGCAATGTCGCCGTCGATCAGGCGACGCAGCTCGTCAACATCAAGAAGGTCCCGGTCATCATCGGCGGCATCATCTCCTCGGTGTCCATCCCGATCCTGACCTCGGTCACGGCGCCGGCCGGCGTCGTTCAGGTCTCGCCGGCCTCTTCGTCGCCGACGCTCACCGCGCTCGGCCGCGACGGCAAGACGAACGGCGTGTTCTTCCGCACCATCACCTCGGATGCGCTGCAGGGAACGGCGGCGGCGAAATACGCGATCGACCAGGGCCTGAAGAAGATCGCTATCGTCAACGTCAACAACGACTTCGGCGTCAACATGGTGCGCGAGTTCAAGACGGCGTACGAGAAGCTTGGCGGCACCATCACCACCACGACGCCCTATAACGAGAAGCAGTCGAGCTATGCCTCGGAGGCGAGTGCCGCCATGGCCGGCGAGCCCGATGCGCTTTACCTCGTCAGCACGCCGGTGGACGGTGCGACGATCGCCCGCGCCTGGATTTCCGGCGGCGGCAAGCAGACGTTCCTCCTGAACGACGGTATGAACTCCAAGGACTTCATCGAAAGCGTCGGGGCACAATATCTGGAGAACGCCTACGGCACCTCGTCCGGCACCAGCCCGACCGCCTCGACCGAGTATTTCAACGCCAATTACGAAGCCTTCTCCGGCGGCATCGCGCCGTCGGCGCCGGCCGCCGACCGTTCCTACGATGCCGGTGCGATCGTCGGACTTGCCATTGCCAAGGCCGGAAAGTCGGATGCAGCGGCCATCAAGACCGCCATGCGCGAGGTCGTGGCCGAAGGCGGCACGCCGATCCATGCCGGCAAGCAAGAGTTCGTCAAGGCTCTGGCGCTGATCAAGGAGGGCAAGCCGGTGAAGTATGAGGGCGTCATCGGCCCGGTCAGTTTCGACCAGTATGGCGACATCACCGGTCCCTTCCGCTTGTGGAAAATCACGAACGGCGAGGTGACCACCGTGGGTGAACTGAGTGCCGAGGATGTCGGCAAGCTGAAAGACGGGAAGTAAGTCCGAGGAGGGCCGGCGGGGCATTCCCTGCCGGCCTCTCGGCCGATCACGCGAAGCGGATGCACATCGGCGTGCCCACGGCGATCGTCTTTCCGCTCGGTGTCAGGCTGCCCGCGTCGGCATCGCGCGTAAAGATGGTGATGACGTCGGCGTTCTGGTTGGCGCATAGCAGGTGCCGGCCTGACGGCGAGATGCCGAGGTTTCGCGGGGTCGAGCCGCCGCAGGGCGTGTGCGCGACATGTGTCAATTGGCCGGTGGCTTCGTTGACGGCAAAGGTGACGATGCTGTCGTGCCCGCGGTTCGAGCCATAGACGAAACGACCATCCGGTGAGATCTGGATATCGGCGCAGTGATTGTCCGCGCTGAAATCCTCGGGTACGGCGGGTTTCGCATCGACGGGTGTCAGCCGGCCGTCGGTGCTGACGGCGTAGCTTGCAATGGTCGAGTCCAGCTCGTTCATCACGAAGATCCAGCCTCCGCCGGGATGAAGTGCTGCATGCCGGGGACCGGCCCCGGGCGCGGTCGGGCAAACATGGCGGCACGTCAGGCTGCCCTCTTCATCGATGGCATAGGTGGTCAGCGTATCCGTACCGAGATCCGCGACCAGCAGCAGGTTTGGCCCGATGCGGGTGACGCTATGGGCGTGGCTGCGCTCCTGCCGGTCGGCATCCGGTCCCGTCCCTGTCTGCTGCACGCTGGAGACAGGCGGCGTCAGGCTTCCATCCTCTTGAATGCCATAGACCACCAGCGATTGATCCGGTCCGCCGGCACCCATGCCGTAATTGACGACGAACAACCATCTGCCGTCGTCCGAAAGCGTATTGTGCGCCGTGATACTGCCGAGGGTCGGCTGCATGCCAATCGGCGCGAGGCTTGCCCTCGTCCGGTCGAAGGACAGGGCCGAGACCAGACCTTCCGCCCAGCCGAAGATCTCGGAATTGGCATAGACCCGGCGCCCATCCGGCGTCACCGAGAGGAAGGTCGGGTTGTCGATGCCGGTGAAGCCGGCAAGGGTCTCCACCGCCAGCGTATCCTCGTCGAAGCTGTAGACCGTCAGGCCCGTACCGCGTGCGCCCTGAAAATACAGCGCCTCGCGATTGAGCGATCCGACAAACACCAGGCAAGGCTCCGCCATGTCTCTTCCTCCCATTTCCACCGTCTTCCAACGGTTCCTTTTCCCATGGCGAGAATGGTCGATGCCTCTTGCAAAAGCAATCCATATGTGAACACTATCTTCACATAAGAAAATACGGAGGAGGAGCTTCGTGGAGACGTTTCAGCCTACGGTGGGTGTGGAGAGCACCTTTCCCTCGGATATGCCGGCAGATCATGCGGGCCTTCCGGTTTGGAATGCGGAGAACTGGTTCTACGAGGATTGGCCGGTCGGTCAGAAGATCCGTTCGCTGCGCCGTACCCTTGGGGAATCCGACAGCCATCTCTTCAACACGCTCGTGACCGACATCCATCCGTACGTTCAGGACGAGATGTTCGCTCGGCGGGAGGGCGTCTTCGGCCGTCGGCTCGTTGCCGGTGCCTTCGTCTTTTCCGCCGGCCTCGGCCTCGTCGCCACCAATTGCGTCAACGCCTTTTCCTACGGCTATGACAGGCTGCGCTTCATCAAGCCGGTTTTTATCGGCGACACGATCTACACGATCCGGACCAATATGGAGAAGAAGCCGCGCACGGCGGATCTCGGCCTGATCAGGGCCAGCTATGAGATCTTCAAGGGCGGAGGCGAGTTGGTGCTCTATTGCGAGCATCTCCAGACCGTCCGCTACAAGAACCCCGGCGCCATCGCCGCCATCGAAAAGTAAGTCGTCATGCCGTTGTCCGATATCCCAGCCTTCACGACCCCAGCCGCAACGGATGAAGCCGAACTCCCTCTGAGCGGGCTTCTCGTCGTGGATATGAGCCAGTTCCTGTCCGGCCCCTATTGTTCGCTCCGTCTGATGGATCTCGGCGCGCGCGTTATCAAGATCGAGCGGCCCGATGGCGGCGACCTGTCGCGGCGGCTCTACTTGAGTGATACGGAGATCGGCGGCGACTCCACGATCTTCCACGCGATCAATCGCGCCAAGGAGAGCCTCGCGATCGACCTGAAGAACGCGGACGACCTTGCAGCGCTTCGCAAGCTCCTGCAAAGCGCCGACGTCGTGATCCAGAATTTCCGTCCTGGTGTCATTGAGCGGCTGGGGCTCGACTATGCCAAAGTGAAGGCGATCAATCCGCGGATCGTCTTCTGCTCGATCAGCGGTTACGGCAACGAAGGTCCTTGGGTCTCGCGCCCGGGCCAGGATCTTCTGGCGCAGTCACGCTCCGGCGTTATGTGGCTGAACGGCGATGAGGGGCAGGGGCCGGTGCCCTTCGGGCTCGCCATCGGCGACATGCTGGCCGGTGCGGCTGCGGCGCAGGGTATCCTTGCAGCGCTCGTGCGCCGCGGCGTCACGAGCAAGGGCAGCCATGTGGAGACGAGCCTGCTCGAAGCTCTGGTCGATCTGCAATTCGAGGTGCTGACCACGCATCTGAACGATGGTCGCCGTTTGCCGAAGCGCTCGGATTTCCGTAGTGCTCACGCCTATCTCTCGGCCCCTTACGGCGTTTATCCCGCAGCCGACGGCTACCTCGCCATCGCGATGACCCCGATCCCGAAACTGGCGGACCTTCTGGAGATGGACGAACTCGCCATGTTCCGGGACGATCCGTCGAGCTGGTTTACCGCGCGCGACGCGATCAAGGCGCTGATCGCCAAACGCATTTCCGAAAAGACCATCGAGGAATGGCTCGCCATTCTGGAGCCGGCCGATATCTGGTGCGCGAAGGTGATGGACTGGAAGGAACTGATGGAAAGCGACGGCTTCCAGCATCTCGACATGCTGCAGACCGTCTCACGCGACGATGGCGTCTCCATCCACACCACGCGGTCGCCGCTCAGGATCGACGGCGTGCGTCCCACGTTCGATCGTGCTGCGCCCCGGATCGGCGAGCAGAGCGCGGCCATCCGTGAGGAGTTCGGCCTGTGAGCGCGCCACGCACCACCCTCAAGGGCATGACCTGGAACCACCCGCGCGGCTACGATCCGATGGTCGCCTGCTCGCGTCTCTGGGAGGAGCAGACCGGCGTCACCGTCACCTGGGACAAACGCTCTTTGCAGGATTTCGAGACCTATCCCGTCGAGGAACTGGCGCGCGCCTACGACCTCATCGTCATCGATCATCCGCATGTCGGCCAGATCACGCGCGAGACCTGTCTCGCGCCGCTCGACGTGCCGGAGAAGGCGGCGGAGGCAGAGGCTCTTCGCGCCGGCAGCGTCGGGGCGTCCTTTCCGAGCTATCACTGGCAGGGCCGGCAATGGGGTCTGCCCATCGATGCGGCAACGCAGGTGCAGGCCTTCCGGCCGGATCTCCTGTCCTCTCCCCCGCAGCGGTGGGAAGACATGCTGGATCTCGCACGCGAAGGCCGCGTGCTGCTGCCGCTTCGCCCGCCGCACAGCCTCATGAGCTTTTACACGCTGGCGGCCAATATGGGCACGCCCTGCGCCGTCGAGGGCGAGGAGCTCATCGCGCCGGAGGCCGGTGCGGCTGCGTTCGAGGCGCTGCGGGAACTTGCCGCCCTCGTCCCCTCAATGTGCTTCGAGATGGACCCCATCGCCGTCTTCGAAGCCATGGCGGATACCGGCTCGGCCTATGCCGTGACACCGTTGATCTACGGCTATGTCAGCTATGCCATGGATGGTTTTCGAGAGAAGCCCATCCACTTCTGCGACATACCCTCCGCGGGCCGGAACGGCCCTGTCGGGTCTGCGTTGGGTGGCACCGGCATCGCGGTCTCTGCCTTTTCGGCCTCACCCCGGGAAGCGATCGACTTTGCCTATTGGATCGCCAGCGGCGATGTCCAGAAGGGCCTCTATGCCGCTTCCGGCGGGCAGCCGGGACATGCGGCGGCCTGGGAAGACGGGACGGTAAACGACGCGACCGCCGATTTCTACCGCGCCACGCGGGCAACGCTGGAGGCCGCCTGGGTTCGCCCGCGGCACGATGGCTACATGCCGTTCCAGCAAGCGGCATCCGACCGGATCAATCGCGGCCTTCTGGAAAAGCGGCCGCCGGCAGAGGTCGTCGCCGACCTCAACCGCCTGTTCCGCGAGAGTTTCAAGACGATTTAGCATCCCGGCGGAGGAGCCGGACATTCGGGAGGAGATAAGTATGAAAATGAGGATCAACGGCCTTCTGGCCGCAACGGCGCTCGTGCTGTCCGCGCATGCGACGCAGGCACAGGATGCCGTCGCCACCGTCGTCGCCGGTCTGCCGGAACCTTTGAAGGCGCAGTACGAAGGCGCGCCACAAGCGGTTCTGCCGTCGGCTTGGGAGGGCTTCACGGCCCCTGCAAAGCCTTGGAAATGGTGCCATTCGGAATCCTATCAGGGTAACCCGTGGCGGGTGACCGTGACGAAGGAGTTGCAGCGGCTGGTGGAAGGGCTGATCGCGAACGGCACCGTCGCAAGCTTCGAAGTGTCCGACAGCAACAACGACGTCAGCCAGCAGATCAACCAGATCCGCGCTTTCGTCGACAAGGGCTGCTCGATCATCACGTCCATTCCCGGCTCCGCAACGGCGCTGGACGACGCGATCGACGCCGCCGCGAAGGCCGGCATTCCCTTCGTGACGGCTGCCGGTTCCGTTACCAGCCCGACCGCGATCAATGTCGATTCCAACTATGCGCGCTGGGGCTACGACATGATGAGTGCGGTCGGCAAGGCTCTGCCAGACGGCGGCAGCGTTCTCCTCGTCGAGGGCATCGCCGGTCACCCGATCGTGGTGCAGGAACGCCAGGGCGGCGACAAGGCGCTTGCCGAAAACACCAAGCTCAAGGTTGCCCGCAACGTCAACGGCAACTGGACGGCCAACGTCACGAAGACGGTCGTCTTCCAGGCGATCGCCACCAATCCAGCGCCGATCGATGCGGTCTGGACCACGGGCAGCGAGAGCCGCGTCGTGGCCGAAGCCTTTGCCGAAGCCGGCCGCCCGGCGCCGCTGATCACCGGCTCGCTGACCGGCGATGCACTTGGCTACTGGAAGGCCAATCCGGACAAGTTCCGCTTCGAGGGCCACGCGCTTCTGCCGCATTGGACGGCGCAGACGCTGTTTCGCGTCGGTGCGCGCATGCTCGACGGGCAGAAGCCGAAGCTCAATACGCTGATGATCCCGATCCCGGCCATCCACAATGCCGATCTGCCGAACTGGTACAAGGACTGCATGATGCCGGACTCCGTGTCCGTCTTCCCGGTTCCGCCGCAGGATCCGATGCCGGAACCGCTGCTCGACGCCTACTTCACCGGCGCCAAGCCCACACCCGGCTGGGACTATGCGTCCACGCCCGATGCGTGCGCGAAGTAGCAATCACATGAGGGAGAGGCGGGCGCGTTCCAGGTGGGCGGCCCGCCGCCACAGGCGGACGGCACGATGCTCGAAATCAATACCCTGTCGAAACGCTACGGCGAGACGGTGGCCCTTGCCGGCGCCAGTATCGCGTTCCGCGCCGGCACGATCCACACGATTCTCGGCGAGAACGGCTCTGGCAAGAGCACGCTGGTGAAATTGCTGTCCGGCATCGTCCAGCCGGATGGCGGCACGATGCTGCTGGACGGGAAGCCGTTTTCGGGGCGGAGGCCTGCGGATTTCCAGGCCGCGGGCTTTGCCACCGTGTTCCAGGAGGTGCTGATCGCGCCGGACAGGAGCGTGGAGGACAATATCCTGCTTGGGCTCGACGGGCTCGTGCATCGCAAGATCCCGCGCGACCGGCGGCGGCAGACGGCGGCAGATGCGCTGGCCCGCTTTGCCGTCACGCCGGTACCGCTCGATGTCAAAGCCGGCGCTCTGCCGCTTGCGGCACAACAGTTGATCGTGCTGGCGCGCGCGGTCGTCCGCCGTCCGCGTGTTCTCATTCTCGACGAAGTGACGGCTGCGCTCGATTATGCCGACCGCGAGTCCGTCTTTTCCCTGATGCGCCAGCTGGCAGCGGAAGGCTCGCTGCTTCTCTTCATCACCCACCGCATGGATGAGGTGATGAGCCTTTCCGACAGGATCTCCATCCTGCGCAGCGGCAAGGTCGTGACGACCGAGGAGCGCGGGCTCTCGACGCCTGCGGAGCTGCTGAAAGGCATGGCGCCACAAACGGCTGCGGAGTTGCTGCATGTCTGATCCCGCACGCCTTCATGCCCGTGACCTCGTCATCCGGCGCGGCGCGACCCCGACTGTCGAAGAGATCCGCTCCGGCGAGATCGTCGGGCTTGCCGGCCTCGACGGACATGGGCAGGAGCGCTTTCTCGAAACGCTTGCCGGCCTGCAGAAACCGCTCGCCGGAGCCGTGTCTCTGGAACGGGGCGGCTCCGAGACGCGGATCACGGATTTCCGTAAGGCCGTCGCCGCCCATGTCGCTTATCTCCCGCGCGACCGGCGGGCGACAGGCATCTTCCCCACCCAGTCCGTCCTCGACAACTTCGCCATTTCCACGGTGTCGGAGGATGCCCGCTTCGGCTTCATCAGCGCCGGCCAGCGCGCGCGGCGCTACGAGGTCTATCGCGACCGGCTGTCCATCGCCGCACCGCGGCCGGATGCGGCGATCACCACGCTGTCGGGCGGCAACCAGCAGAAGGTGCTGCTGGCGCGTGCCCTGGCGTTGAAGCCGGATGTGCTGCTGCTCAACGACCCCACCCGCGGCGTCGATGTCGCCACCCGCCATGTGCTCTACGACGTCTTTCGCGATCTCGCGCGGGACGGCATGGCGCTGGTCGTTCTCTCCAGCGAGATCGAGGAGATCCTGCTCTTGTGCCACCGCGTTCTCGTTTTCCGCGATCATGATATCGTCGCCAACCTGCAGGGTCCTGCCATGACCACCGATGCCGTCATTGCCGCCATGTTCGGACGTGCGGCATGATGAAGGCGCTTCTGCGAACACTGCACGGACTTTGGCGCGATACGGGCTTTGCGCTCGTGCTCCTCGTCATACTGCTCCTCGTCAACCTCATCCTCAACCCGGCACGCTTTCACCCGGCAGCCTGGGGCTCGCTCATCGGGCTTGCAGCACCGCTCATCGGCGCGGCGGTGGCCTCTGCGCCTGTCATTCTCGGGGGACGCGGCGGTATCGATATCTCGGTCGGGCCGCTGATGGGCTTCGTCAATGCGATCGTCATCCAGCTTCTGTTTCTGAAAGCCGGCATCTCGTCGCCGTTTGTCATCATTCCCGCAGCCCTGCTGATCGGCGCTGCCATCGGCGCCATCAACGGGGCGCTGACGACACTGGTGCGAATCCAGCCGATCGTGGCGACGCTCGGGACCTATCTCGTCCTCACCGGTGTGACGCTGACCATCCTGCCCGCGCCGATCGGGCCGGCGCCGGGCTGGCTGAAGGCGCTGGCAGGCCCCTGGTCGGCCCTACCGCTGATCGCGCTCTTCGCCGCCTGGTGGACCATCCGCCGGCTGCCCTATTACGACCAGTTGATGGCGATCGGCAGCGACGACCGCGCGGCCTATACAGCCGGCGTCGATGTCACCCGCGTCCGCTTCATCGCCTATGTCATCACGGGCGTGTTCGCCGCCGTCGCGGGACTGATGTTGACGGCCCTGATCGGCTCGGCCGACCCGAATATCGGGCAGGCCTATACGCTGATCTCGATTGCGGCCGTCGCGCTTGGCGGCGTTAGCCTTGCCGGCGGTCGAGGCGGGCTCATCGGCGCCTCTATCGGCGCGATCGATATCTTCCTGCTGCAAAGCGTGCTCACCGCCTTCAACGTTTCCACCTACGTTCTGCAAATCGCCTATGGCGCCATTCTCGTTGCCGCCGTCATTCTGACGGCCGTGCAGGAGCGGGCGGCCCGCGGCCGGGAGGTCTGACATGGCTGCCATCGAAACAGGTCGCACCGAACAGGCAAGGCCCGGCCTCGCCCTGCGCATCCGCTCGGGCCTCGCCGGCACGAACGGCCGAATCCTTATGGCGTTCCTCATCGCGGGCGTGCTGCATCTGGTCGGCACGCTCGTCATTCCGGGCTATTCCTCGCCGTTCGCCATCCGCGCTCTGCTGGTCATCGCAGCTCTCCTTGCCGTTGCCTCCATCGGGCAGACGCTCGTCGTCATCCTCGGCGGGATCGATCTGTCCATCCCCTTCATCATCGGCTTTGCCAATGTGGTTGCCGCGCAACTCTATGGCGACAAGTGGAATTTCGCGCTCGTCTGCCTGTTCGTCATCGTGGTCGCGATGCTCATCGGCGCGCTGAACGGCTACATCTCGCGGCGGCTCGACATCCATCCGCTGATCGTCACCCTGGGGATCGGCATGATCGTGCAGGGGTCCGTCCTGCTCTGGACGAAGGGGTTCCCGTCCGGGTCAGCGCCGCCCTACGTTTCCGCCTTCGTTTCCATCGGCGGCTCCGCGGGCCCGCTGCCCTTTCCCTGGGTGGTGCCGGCACTCGCGGTGCTTGCAACGCTCATCGTGCTCGTTCTCGCCCGCACACCCTATGGCCGGCGGCTTTATGCGCTCGGCAGCAATCCCGGCGCTGCCACCCTCGCGCTGATCGACCCCGTGCGCATGTGGATGCTGACCTTCTCGCTCAGCGCCATGTTTGCCGCCGTCACGGGCATCCTGCTTCTCGGTTTCACCGGTTCGGCCTATGGCGATGTCGGCCAGCCCTACCTGTTCCAGACGATTGCCGCGGTCGTGGTCGGTGGCGCGGCGCTGGTCGGCGGACGCGGCAGCTATCTCGGCACGATCGCCGGCGTGCTGGTTCTCACCGAGATCAACACGCTGCTGATCGGCCTTGGCTTCCAGCCCGCCGCCGTTCAGGCGTCGCTCGGCGCCGTCATTATCCTGCTCGTCTCGATCTATGGCCGGGAGCGGCATGTCAGCATGACGATCTGAGGCGATCCCTCAGGTTCCAATGGGAAGATCGAGGCTCCAGAGCTTCAGCGCATTACCGGCCAGCAGCGCATGGCGCTCGGTGTCGCTGCTGCCTGCGAGCAGCGCATGCGTGGCCGCGACCCAGGTCGAGAGGCTGCCGGCGAGCGTGCAGACGGGCCAGTCGCTGCCCCACACCACCCTGTCCCATCCAAATTGCAGGATGGCGGTTTCCGCATAGGGGCGGATCGTGTCCACGCTCCAGCTGTCGGGATCGGTATAGGCGACGAGCCCGGACATCTTGCAGACGACATTCGGCCGGCGTGCGACATCCTTCAGTTCGTCCCGCCAGAGCGAGATGTCGCCCGCCTTGATATCGGGAACGCCGCAATGGTCGAGGATGAAGGTCACATCGGGTGCGAGGTCGGCAAGTGCCGCCGCGTGGCCCAGCTGGCGCGGCAGCACGCAGAGATCGAAGGTGAGGCCGGTGCCCCCGATACGCTTGATGTTGTCGCGAAAGACCGCGCTTTCCGACAGCGCGTCCGGCATGACGTGGAGGACACGACGAAAACCCTTGACCAGTGGGTTCTCGCGCTGACGCTCCAGCATGGCGGGGAAGCTCTCGTCTTCCGGCCGGCAGGCGGAAATGGCACCGACGACAAGGCTCTCGGGGAGCGCTGCTAGCTGCCCCACATGCTGCGTTTCTGCCTCGATCTCCTCGGCCGCGACATCGACCTCCATATGCAGGCTTGCGGCAATGCCGCAGCGCAGGGCCTCCTGGCGATAGGTCTCGTAGAGGTAATCCCGGTCGAGCGCCGGAACCGTGGACAGCCATGGGTAGGTGAGGGCTGTCCTGTCGATCAGGTGAAGATGGGTGTCGATAATCATAGAGGCTCCTCCCGCGTCATGCGCCGGCCGGAACACTCTCACAGGGGAGCAGAGGTTTCAAATAAGAATGTGTCTGCTTGGGGCCGTAAGGCACCTCACGTCTCCACTGGCACCTCGTGCTGGACGTCCGAGCCGGCGAGAAGCGAAAGCTGCTCGGCGGTCTTCTGCAGAAGAGAGATCGTCGTTGAGATATCGGGCGCCGACGGTGCGTTGACGAGGCTGATATACGGCACGGTGAGCGCCGCAATGCCGCGACGGTCCGGGCCGAGAATGGGGGCCGAGAGGTTGAACACGCCGGCCGTCTGGGCGCTCGCCATCATCTCGTAGCCGCGCGCGCGGATCTCGTCGAGGCGCGCGTAGAACTCCGGCGTCAGCTCGATGTCCTTCCGGCTCTTGACGTGTTCCGAGATCATCATCTCCCGCTCCTCGGGCGGGCGGAAGGCGAGGAGGACGTGGCCGGAGCCGGTGTCGAACAGGCTGATATGCGAGCCGACGCGGATGGAAATGCCCCAGTAATCCGGTGCTTCCTGCTGCGCGATGACGACGGCGGAGCCGCGGTCGAACACGGCAAGCTGGTTGGCCTGCCGCGTCCGCTGCGCAAGGTCGCGCATCAGCGGCGTCGCATAGGCCGCCAGACGGCGTGTCGGCGCGTGCAGCTGCGCGAGGCCGAAGAGCTTGAGCGTCAGCGAATAACGGTCGCCATCGATGCGGGTGATGTAGCCGCGCCGCACGAGGCGGTCGAGCATCCGGTAGAACTCGTTCGGGCTGCGATTGAGCTTCTTAGAAATCTCCGCCTGCGTCAGCCCGCCATCCACACCGGCCAAAAGCTCCAGAATATCGAGCCCCTTGTCCAGCGCCGGTGCGCGGTAGCGATCGTCTTCTCCGTCCGACATGCGGAATCCCCTGTGAATACGCATTTCCATATACGAAGAACGATGGACCGACAAAGCAAAGTTGTCGCTTGACGATGCCTGAAAATGTTGTTTGTATATGAATGAGTTTCTCGCAGATGAGAGACCGTGCTCCCGAGGAGGAGTGCACTCGGAGGAGGGAATCTGATGAACAAGCTGCTGTGTGGCGCCGTATCCGGCGTCGTGGCATTCGTTCTGGCGCACGGCACAGCCGGTGCGGCCGAACTGATGGGCAAATTCGATGGCGTCACGATCGACGCCAAGCTGATCGGTGGTCAGCAATACGAGCCGCTCTATGCGCGGATCGCGGAATGGGAGAAGGCGACGGGGGCCAAGGTCAACGTGCTCTCCAAGAAGAACCATTTCGAGCTCGACAAGGAGATCAAGTCCGACATCGCCTCGGGATCGATTTCCTGGTGCGTCGGCTCGAACCATTCGTCCTTCGCCCCGCAATATCCTGATCTCTATGTCGATCTGAACACGCTGGTGCCGAAGGAGATCGTCGGCGAATATGTCGACACCGTCATCAAGGCGTCCACCATCGACAACAAGCTGGTGATGCTGCCGCGCGCGCAGTTCGACGTGTCGGCGCTTTATTACCAGAAGAGCCTCTATACGGATGACGCCAAGAAGGCGGCGTTCAAGGAGAAGTATGGCTACGATCTCGCGCCGCCGGATACGTGGAGCCAAGTATCGGACCAGGCAAAGTTCTTCGCCGCGCCCCCGAATTTCTACGGCACGCAGTTTGCCGGCAAGGAAGAGGCGATCAACGGCCGCTTCTACGAAATGCTGATCGCCGAAGGCGGCGCCTATCTGGATGAAGAGGGCAAGCCTGCCTTCAATTCCGACGCCGGTGTCCGGGCGCTTGATTGGTTCGTCGATCTCTACAAGTCGAAGGCCGTTCCCGCCGGCACGACCAACTATCTCTGGGACGAACTCGGTGCGGGCTTTGCCTCGGGCACCGTCGCACTCAACTTGGACTGGCCGGGATGGGCGACCTATTTCAACGACCCGAAGTCTTCCAAGGTCGCCGGCAATGTCGGCGTCACCGTGGCCCCCAAGGGCTCCTCCGGCAAGCGCACGGGCTGGTCTGGCCATCATGGCTTCTCCATCACGGAAGCCTGCGCCAGCAAGGAAGCTGCGGCGTCGCTCGTCTGGTTCCTGACCAACGAGGACTCGCAGAAGCTTGAGGCCGCAAACGGCACCCTGCCGACCCGCACCGCCGTGTGGGAATGGGACATCGAGCAGGCCGCTTCCGACCCCTACAAAAAAGAGGTGCTGAGCACCTTCCAGGAAACGGCGAAGGGCGCCTTCGCCGTACCGCAGACGCCGGAATGGATCGAAATTTCGAACACGGTCTATCCCGAGCTTCAGGCCGCCATCCTCGGCGACAAGACGTCGAAGGAAGCGCTGGACGCCGCCGCCGAAAAGGCGACGACCATCCTCAAGGATGCCGGCGCGCTCTGACGCCATCTCCGTTTTCGCCCGCAGCTCAGGCTGCGGGCGAAGCCCGGCGGCGCCGTTCGTCGCCATTTCATACCGTCTTCGGGCTCATACGGCCTTCGGGGGCCCCCGTTCTCGATCGGCCAAGCGCATCTGTCGCCGGCCGTCAGGTGCCACAGCATGTTTCGAAAAATCTCAACACCGGTTCTCCTGCTGCTGCCGGCCTTCGTCGTGCTCGCGGCCGTCGTGCTGCTGCCGCTGCTTCTGTCGCTTTATTCGAGCTTCACGCCGTTTCGACTGACACGCCCGGCCACGCTCTGGGTCTGGGCCGGCTTTCGCAATTATGAGCGCATCCTGTCGGACGGGGTGTTCTGGGCGGCATTCGTGCGCACGATCGTCCTGCTCACCATCGCGCTCAATCTGGAAATGCTGCTTGGCCTCGGCCTGGCGCTGCTCGTCAACAAGGCGACGCGGGGCAAGCGCATACTGCGCACGATCATGATGTTTCCGATGATGTTTTCCCCGGTGCTGGTCGGCTTCCAATTCAAGTTCATGTTCAACGACAATGTCGGCCTCGTAAACAATGCGTTGCAGTCGCTCGGCCTGACGGATCAGGCGATCCCGTGGCTGATCGATGGCAACCTCGCGCTGTTCGCCATCGTCGTTGCCGAAGTCTGGTCCTCCACCTCCGTCTTCGCCATCCTCATTCTCGCAGGGCTTCTCGCCATGCCGCAGGAGCCGGTGGAAGCGGCGAAGGTCGATGGCTGCACGGCCTGGCAGACCTTCCGTTACGTCACGCTGCCCTTCGTCATGCCGTTCGCCTACATCGCCATGACCATTCGCTCGCTCGACATTGCGCGCGCCTACGACATCGTCAAGATCATGACGGATGGCGGACCGGCGCGACGCACCGAGCTGATCTGGACGCTTGTCGGCCGCACCGCTTATTCGGATGCGCAGATGGGCCTTGCCAACGCCATGGCCTACGTCTCGATCCTCCTGTCGATCCTGTTCACCGTCTATTTCTTCCGGAAGCTTGCTGCGGCCCGGACCCAGATCGGAGCGGAGTGGTAAGATGGACCGTAACTCCAAACAGCGCCTCAAGCGCCGCGTTCTGCACGTCGCCTATCTGATCGGGCTCTTCCTCGCGATGCTCGTCATCTGCCTGCCGGGTCTCTGGATCGTGCTCAGTTCGCTGCGGCCGACGGTCGAGATCATGGCGAAACCGCCGGTGTGGATCCCGCAGGAAATCACGCTCGATGCGTATCGTGCCATGTTCGGTGGCGTGGGGCAGGGCGGCATTCCGATCTGGGACTATTTCCGCAACTCGCTCATCGTGTCGATCACCTCCACCGTCATCGCGCTCGCCATCGGCATGTCCGGCGGCTACGCCTTCGCGCGCTTCCGCTTTCGCGGCAAGTCCGGCACGTTTCTCGGCCTGATGCTGACCCGCTCGGTCCCCGGCATCGCCCTGTCGCTGCCGCTCTTCATCGTCTATTCCCGCGTCGGCATCATCGACACACACTTCGGGCTCATCCTCACCTATGTCGCGCTGAATGTACCGTTCACGATCTGGCTGATCGACGGGTTCTTCCGGCAGGTGCCGCGCGATCTGGCGGAAGCGGCCCAGATCGACGGCTGCACGCGGTGGCAGGCCTTCTGGCAGGTGGAGTTTCCGCTCGCCGGCCCCGGCATCGCCTCCGCCGGCATCTTCTCGTTTCTCACCTGCTGGAACGAATACGCGCTCGCCTCGCAGCTGACGCGGTCGGTCAATTCCAAGACGCTTCCCGTGGGATTGCTCGATTACACCTCCGAATTCACCATCGACTGGCGCGGCATGTGTGCGCTGGCGGTGATCATGATCCTCCCGGCGCTGGCTCTGACCTTCGCCATTCAAAAGCACCTTGTGTCAGGTCTGACATTCGGCGCTGTCAAAGGCTGATTGCATGGCTCAGGTCTCTCTCAAGAAACTGGTCAAATCCTACGGCGCCCTGCAGGTCGTCCACGGCATCGATCTCGATGTTGCGGACGGCGAGTTCGTCGCGCTCGTCGGCCCCTCCGGCTGCGGCAAGTCGACGACGCTGCGCATGATCGCGGGCCTCGAAAGCGTGTCGGACGGTGCTGTCGAGATCGGGGGCATCGTCGTCAACGACCTGCCGCCGCGCGACCGCAACATCTCGATGGTGTTCCAGTCCTATGCGCTCTACCCGCATATGACGGTGCGCGAGAACATGGGCTTTTCGCTCAAGATCGCCAAGCAGCCGCAGAGCGAGATCGACCGGCAGGTCAACGAGGCCGCTGCGATTCTCGGTCTGGACGCGCTGATGGAGCGGCGGCCGGCACAGCTTTCCGGTGGCCAGCGTCAGCGCGTCGCCATGGGTCGCGCCATCGTCCGGCATCCCGAAGTCTTCCTGTTCGACGAGCCGCTTTCCAACCTCGACGCCAAGCTGCGCACGCAGATGCGCACCGAAATCAAGAAGCTGCATGCCAAGGTACAGTCCACCGTCATCTATGTGACGCACGATCAGGTGGAGGCGATGACGCTCGCCGACCGGATCGTCATCATGCGCGACGGCTACATCGAGCAGGTCGGGACGCCCGACGAAGTGTTCAAGCGACCGGCCAGCCGCTTCGTCGCCGGCTTCATCGGCTCGCCGCCGATGAACATGGAGGAGGCGCGTGTCGCGTCCGGCCAGCTCGTCTTCGCAAACGGTGATAGCCTTCCGCTTCCGCGCCAGTTTGCGGACCGGGTGACGGAGGGCGAAAAGGTGGTCTTCGGCCTGCGCCCGGACGATATTTTCCCGAGCGGTCATGGCCTGAGTTCCGGAAGCGACGGCACTGTCCATGAGGTGACCCTGCCGGTCTCGATCACCGAGCCGCTCGGCAACGAAACGCTCGTCTTCGTGGAGTTCGCGGGACGCGAATGGGTGTCGCGCATGCTCAATCCCCGGACGCTCAAATCCGGCGAACGGATCGCCATGAGCTTCGATTTCTCGCAGGCGCATATGTTCTCGGCCGAGACCGGGCGCAGCCTGGCCGCAGCCCGGGAGATCTGACATGGCCCGGATCGAGCGGATCGAACTGCGCATGGTGGACCTGAAGCCGAAGGTGAAGCGGACGGATGCGATCCAGAGCTTTGTCAGCCAGGAAACACCCATCGTCACCATCACCGACAGCGATGGCGCGACCGGCACCGGCTATTCCTACACGATCGGCACCGGTGGCTCCTCCGTCATGCGGCTGCTGGCCGATCATCTTGCACCGGTTCTCATCGGCGAGGACGCGGACCGGATCGAGGCGATCTGGCACAAACTCGAATTCCACACCCACGCCACCACCATCGGCGCCATCAGCGCGCTGGCGCTGGCAGCGATCGATACCGCGCTTTGGGATCTGCGCGCGCGCAAGCAGAACCTGCCCCTCTGGAAGCTTGCCGGCGGCGCACGCGAAAGCTGCCCACTCTACACCACCGAAGGCGGCTGGCTGCATATCGAGGCTGGCGCGCTCGTGGACGATGCGCTGCAGGCGAAGGAAAAGGGCTTTGCCGGCTCGAAGGTGAAGATCGGCAAGCCGCATGGTTCCGAGGACGTCGCCCGCCTTTCGGCAATGCGCAAGGCACTTGGCGATGGCTTCGAGATCATGACGGACTGCAATCAGGGCTTTACGGTAGATGAAGCCATACGGCGTGCCGAGCGGCTCAGGGAGCTCGACCTTGCCTGGATCGAGGAACCGCTGCCGGCCGACGATCTCGACGGGCATATCCGCCTGACGCGCTCGACGGCGACGCCGATCGCGGTCGGCGAATCCATCTATTCCATCCGCCATTTCCGCGAATATATGCAGAAGGGCGCCTGCTCGATCGTGCAGGTGGATGTCGCCCGCATCGGTGGCATCACGCCGTGGCTGAAGGTCGCGCATGCCGCCGAGGCCTTCGACATCCCGGTCTGCCCGCACTTCCTGATGGAGCTGCATGTCAGCCTCGTCTGCGCCGTGCCGAACGGGCGCTATGTCGAGTACATCCCGCAGCTCGACGACCTGACGACCAAGGGCATGGAGATCCGTGACGGCCGAGCGATGGCGCCAAGCGAGCCGGGCCTCGGCATCGCCTGGGACTGGGAGGCGGTCAAGGCGCAGAGCGTTTCCGAGTTCACGCGCGATATCACGGCGCAATAGGAGGTCGCGATGCAACGGATGGGAATGGTCATCGGCCTGCAGCCGGACAAGGTCGCGGAATACAAGGCGCTGCATGCGGCGGTGTGGCCGGAGATCCTGGCGTTGATCTCGGCGTGCAATATTACTGAGTATACGATCTTCCTCAAGGAGCCGGAGAACCTGCTGTTCGGGACCTGGACCTATATCGGCAACGATTTCGCGGCGGATATGGCGAAGATGGCGGCCGACCCGCGCAATGGGGAATGGTGGGCCGTGTGCATGCCCTGCCAGAAGCCGCTCGAGACGCGGAAAGAAGGTGAGTGGTGGGCCATGATGGAGGAGGTTTTCCATCATGACTGAAACCCGCTTGACTGGCACTCGCGAAGGCAACGCGCATTTCGATCCCGCGAGCCTGCAACAATGGTGGCCGAAGCCGAGCCGCCCGCGTCCGATCGTCATCTTCGGTGCCGGCAGCATCGTCAGCGACGCGCATTTTCCCGCCTATAGGAAGGCCGGTTTTCCGGTTGCCGGGCTTTACGATCCGGACTTGGAAAAGGCGCGTGAGACGGCCGCCCGCTGGGGTGTGGAAGCCTACGCCTCCGTTGAAGACGCCGCTGCGGTCGAAGGCGCAATCTTCGATCTGGCGACGCCGCCCGCGGCGCATGCGCGCATTCTTTCGGCAATTCCGGAAGGTTCTTACGCCCTGATCCAGAAGCCGATGGGTGCGGATCTCGATGCGGCGACCGAGATCCTCGACCTTTGCCGGAAGCGCAAGCTTCATGCTGCCGTGAACTTCCAGCTTCGCTTCGCGCCGATGATGCTGGCGCTCAAGGATGCCATCCGGCGCGGGCTGCTCGGCGATGTCGTCGATTTCGATGCCCATCTGGCGCTGGCGACGCCCTGGGGACTATGGCCCTTCCTCAAAGGGCTGCCGCGCATCGAGATCGCGATGCACTCGATCCACTATCTCGATCTGGTCCGCAGTCTGCTGGGCGATCCCCAAGGCGTCCATGCGAAGACCATTGGACACCCCAACCACGATGTCGCGCAGACACGAACGAGCGCGATCCTCGACTATGGCGACAGCGTGCGTTGCGCGCTGTCGATCAATCACGACCATGATTTCGGGCGAAAATTCCAGGCCTGCGAATTTCGCATCTGCGGCACCAAAGGGGCGGCCACCGTGAAGCTCGGGGTCAATCTCGACTATCCCGAGGGTGAGCCGGACGAGCTCTGGATCCACCCCGAAGGCGGCGATGGCTGGGTCGAGATCCCGCTCGAAGGCACATGGTTTCCCGACGCCTTCATCGGCCGGATGGCAAACCTCCAACGCTTCGCGAGTGGCGAGGACGAGACGCTCGTCGGTGCCGTGGACGACGCCTGGCGGACCATGGCCCTGGTCGAAGCTGCCTATCAATCCAGCGCGCAGCCCGCGACGCCTGTGCGCGCGCTGCCGGAGACATGATGAGATGATCGAGCAGACGCTCTATTTCGAAGACTACGACCTCGGTCACCAGCGGCTGACGACGGGGCGAACGATGACGGAGACGGATTTCGTCGTCCATTCAGGTCATACGGGCGATTTCTTTCCGCACCACATGGACAGCGAATTTGCAAAGACCTTGCCCGGCGGGCAGCGGATTGCGCACGGCACCATGATCTTCTCGATCGGCATCGGAATGACCGCATCGCTCATCAATCCTGTCGCCTTTTCCTACGGTTACGATAGGTTGAGATTCGTGCGCCCGGTTCATATCGGCGATACGATCAGGACGCGGGTGACGATCTCCGCCAAGGAGGATGATCCCAAGCGCGCGGACAGGGGCCGGGTGATCGAGCGGTGCGAGGTGCTGAACCAGCGTGACGAGGTCGTGCTGGCGGCAGACCACATTCTGCTCGTCGAACGAAAACAGAAGTGAGGACGGAACCATGACGACGACAATGACGGGCAAGACGGTGCTGATCACCGCGGCGGCCCAGGGGATCGGGCGCGCAACGGCGCTCGCCTTCGCCAAGGCGGGTGCCACCGTGCACGCAACCGACATCAACCTCGACATTCTCTCCGAGATCGCAGGCGAACCCGGTATCCTGACGCACAAGCTCGATGTTCTCGACGCCGCCGCCGTGACGGCGCTGGTCGAGGAGGTCGGCGCGGTGGATGTCCTCTTCAATTGCGCCGGCGTCGTCCACTCCGGCTCGATCCTTGAGATGGCCGACAAGGACCTGGAATTCGCCTTCGACCTCAACGTCAAGGCGATGATCCGCACCATTCGCGCGGTGCTGCCCGGTATGATCGCGCGCAAGGACGGCGCCATCATCAACATGGCCTCCGTCGCTTCCAGCATCAAGGGCGTGCCGAACCGCTTCGCCTATGGCACGACCAAGGCTGCCGTCATCGGCCTCACCAAGGCGGTCGCGGCCGATTACGTTGCTGCCGGCATCCGATGCAACGCGATTTGCCCCGGCACGGTCGAGAGCCCCTCGCTCGAAGGGCGCATGCGCGCCCAGGGCGACTACGAGACGGCGCGCGCCGCCTTCATCGCCCGCCAGCCGATGGGCCGGCTTGGAACGGCGGAAGAAATCGCCGATCTCGCCGTCCATCTTGCCGGCGCCACCTACACCACGGGCCAAGCCTATGCCATCGACGGTGGCTGGTCGATCTGATCGGCTGCTCGCCTCTTCACTGAAACCGCAAGGATACTGCCATGAAATTCGTTCGTTACGGTGCGCAGGGCGCCGAGAAGCCCGGTCTTGTCGACGCGACCGGTGCTATTCGCGACCTTTCCGGTCACATCTCCGATCTCTCCGGCGCGTCCATCGATCCCGATGCGCTGGCAAAGCTTGCCTCCGTCGATCCGGCCTCGCTGCCGCTGGTATCCTCAGACGAGCGCCTCGGCGCCTGCGTCGCCGGCACGGGCAAGTTCATCTGCATCGGCCTCAACTATTCCGACCACGCCGCCGAAACGGGCGCGACCGTGCCGCCGGAGCCGATCATCTTCATGAAGGCGACATCGGCTATTTCGGGCCCGAACGACGACCTCCTCATCCCGCGCGGCTCCGAGAAGACCGACTGGGAAGTCGAACTCGGCATCGTCATCGGCCGCAAGGCGAAATATGTGAGCGAGGCCGAAGCGCTTGACTATGTCGCCGGCTATTGCACGATCCACGACGTCAGCGAACGTGCCTTCCAGACGGAACGCTCGGGCCAGTGGACCAAGGGCAAGTCCTGCGACACGTTCGGGCCGACCGGTCCATGGCTGGTGACGAAGGACGAGGTTCCCGATCCGCAGGACCTGCGCCTCTGGCTAAAGGTCAATGGCGAAACCATGCAGGACGGCACCACCAAGACCATGGTCTACGGCGTGGCCTATCTCGTTTCCTACCTCTCGCAGTTCATGTCGCTCCAGCCGGGCGACATCATTTCCACGGGCACGCCTCCGGGTGTCGGCATGGGCATGAAGCCGCCGCGCTACCTCAAACCCGGCGACGTCATCGAACTGGGGATCGATGGTCTCGGTTCGCAGCGCCAGACCGCCCGCGCCGACGCCTGATCCTTGATCTTACCTCTCTCCGGAGCCCCCATGACCCGCATTACAGACCTGCGCGTGTTCGACCTGCGCTTTCCGACGTCCCAGAGCCTCGATGGTTCGGATGCCATGAATCCCGATCCGGATTACTCGGCAGCCTATGTCATTCTCGACACGGACACGCCCGGTCTTGCGGGTCATGGCCTGACGTTCACCATCGGTCGCGGCAACGAGATCTGCTGCATGGCCATCAAGGCGATGCGGCATCTCGTTGTCGGAACCGAGCTTTCCACGGTGCTCGAAAATCCCGGCCGCTACTGGCGGCACCTGACGAGCGATAGCCAGCTGCGCTGGATCGGGCCGGAAAAGGGCGCGATGCATCTGGCGACCGGCGCGGTCGTCAACGCGGTGTGGGACCTGCTCGCCAAGCAGGCGGGCAAGCCGGTCTGGCAGATGGTCAGCGAGATGTCGCCCGAGCAGATCGCAGACATCGTCGATTATCGCTACCTGACCGACGTGCTGACCCGCGACGAGGCGATCGACATTCTGAAGCGCGCCGAGCCCGGCAAGGCCGAGCGCATGGCGGTGCTGCGGGCGGAGGGCTACACCTGCTACACCACGTCCGCGGGCTGGCTCGGCTATGACGATGAGAAACTGCGCCGGCTCTGCCAGGAAGCGATCGACGAGGGGTTCAACCACGTCAAGATGAAGGTCGGGCGCGATCTCGAAGACGACATCCGTCGCCTGACGATCGCCCGTGAGGTCATCGGCCCCGATCGCTATCTGATGATCGACGCCAACCAGGTCTGGGAAGTCGGCGAAGCTATCGACTGGGTGAAGCAGCTTGCCTTCTGCAAGCCGTTCTTCATCGAAGAGCCGACGAGCCCTGACGATGTTGCCGGCCACCGCAAGATCCGGCAGGCGATTTCGCCGGTCAAGGTCGCGACCGGCGAGATGTGCCAGAACCGCATCATGTTCAAGCAGTTCATCGCCGAAGGCGCGATCGATATCGTGCAGATCGACAGCTGCCGCATGGGCGGGCTGAACGAGGTTCTCGCGGTGCTTCTCGTCGCCGCGAAATACCAGCTGCCGGTCTGGCCGCATGCCGGCGGCGTCGGGCTTTGCGAATATGTGCAGCATCTCTCGATGATCGACTACATCGCCGTTTCCGGCACGAAGACGGATCGCGTCATCGAATATGTCGATCATTTGCACGAGCATTTCCTCGAACCCTGCATCATCGAGAACGCGGCCTACATGCCGCCGACCCGCCCGGGATTCTCGATCGAGATGAAGGCGCAGTCGATCGCGGATTATACCTTCAAGGGCTGATACCAGCCCAATGGATTGCTGAGTTTCACGGAAGCCGGGCTGTTCGCAGTCCGGCTTTTTCGTGTCCAGAGATAAGGCCGGCACTTACATCTTGACCAAGCATGGCTATTCTTTCATAATAGATGTATTCGTATATGAATGATGCCAGGGGAGGAGCCCGGGCAGTGGAGGGTCTCATGAAGAGCATACTCGTAGCGTCCGCACTGGCGGCGCTATCCTTTTGTGGTGTCGCGCAGGCGCAGGATTACAGCCTGCGATTCTCCACATCGCAGGTCAATCCGAACGAACCGATCGTCAAGGCGATGAAGCTCTATGCCGAACGCGTCGGCGAACGCTCGGGTGGCCGCATTGCCATCACCGTGATGACGGGCGACCAGCTCGGCGCGCAGAAGAAGGTCAACGAGATGGTTATGAGCGGTGCGAGCCTGCTCAGCGCCACCGATTACGGCCAGCTCGGTCAGTTCGAGCCGGATATGTCGATCCTCGCCGGCCCCTACGTTTACCCGAGCATTGAGGCGAGCGACAAGCTGTTTGCCTCCGACGTCTTCAAGGAGCTCTCGGCGAAGCTCGAGGCCAAGGGCCTCAAGATCATCATGCCGAATGGCCTGTTCGGCTACCGGCATATCATTGCCAACAAGGCGGTCCGCACGCCCGCCGATCTCGCCGGCGTCACTGTGCGCGTTCCCTCTTCGCCGATCATGATGGCGACCTTCGCCACCTATGGTGCCCGCCCGACGGAGCTTCCCTGGGGCGATGTCTACAATGCGCTGCAGACGGGCGTGGTCGATGCCGCCGAAGGGCCGTTCGGCTCCATTGCCGGCTCGAAGCTGAACGAGACGCGCAAGGTCATCTCCAAGACCGGCCATCAGGTGATGTTCACGGCCTGGGTCGCCTCGGCCAGCTTCTACAACAGCCTGCCGGAAGACCTGCAGAAGGTGCTGACGGAAGAAGGCCAGAAGATCGCTGTCGACCTGACGAAAATGACGATCGAGACCGACGACGGCTATGCCAAGCAACTGGCCGACAGCGGTGTCGAGATCGTTTCGGACGTGGACGTTCCCGCGTTCGTCGCGGCCTCGAAATCCGCCTATGGCAAGGTGCCGAACCTGACGCCGGGCATGTTCGAGCGCATTCAGGCCGTCATGCAATAAAAGGTGAAGGCCCGGCCGGGTACGAGGCCGGGCTTTCCCTTGCCGGGAGCATTCATGGACATTTCAGCCGAAACCTCGACCGAGCCGCCGCTCTGGAGCCTTCGCCGTCTCGATGAGGCCGTGGGCGTCCTTGCCCTGCTGGTCATCGTCGTCTCCATCCTCTGGGGCATCGTCAGCCGCTACATCTTTCCGCAGCCGGCAGCCTGGACCTACGAACTCGCGATCCTCGCCTTCTCCTACCTCGTCTTCTTCGGAGCGATTGCCGGCGTGCGTCTCGGCACGCATGCCGCCATCGACGTCCTGGTCGGGGCCCTGCCGGAACGCTGGCAGGACGGGGTTCGCTGGTTCAACTATGTGCTCCTGACCGTCTTCTTCGTCCTGATGACCGGCCTCTTCTTCTGGCAGGCCTGGACCTCGCGCAATGTGCACACCATCGCGCTCGACCTGTCCCGCAGCATTGCCTATGCGCCGCTGGCGATCGCTTCCGCCGGCATGCTGGTGCAGCACCTCATCGTCGAGCGGCCCTGGCGCCCGCGCACGCATCGCATCGTGGATTCGATCATATGACATTCTTCCACTTGGCCGGCCCCTCGCTCGTCGTCGTTCTCCTGTTCCTTTTGTCGACGCCGATCACCTGGGCTCTGGCCATCGGTGCGCTCACCTTCTTCTTCCTGAACATGGACATGATTCCCCTGTCCAATTTCGCGCAGGAAATGGCGGAAGGCAGTCAGTCCGTGTCCCTGCTGGCGCTGCCGCTTTTCGTGCTTGCCGGCTGCATCATGAACGCGTCCGGCATCACGCGGCGGCTTCTGACGCTCGCCGACGTGCTGGTCGGGCACATGACCGGCGCGCTCGCACAGATGTGCACCGTGCTCGCCACGCTGCTCGGCGGCCTCACCGCGTCGGCCAATGCGGATGCGGCGATGCTGGCGAAGACGCTCGGCATCCAGATGGCCGAACGTGGCTACAGCCGGGCGTTCGCCGCTGTCATCACCTCGTCCGCTGCCATCATCACCAGCCTCATCCCGCCGTCGATCGGCCTCATCGTCTATGGCTTTTTGGCAGAAACATCGATCGGCCGGCTGTTTGCGGCCGGCGTCGTGCCCGGTCTCGTGCTGGCGCTTGGCCTCATGATCACAACGCACTTCATCGCCCGCAAGCGCGGCTATCGCTCGCTTCGCGACAGGCGTGCAACCGGCGCGGAAATGCGCACCGCCCTCGTCGACGGGCTGTGGGCACTCTCCATTCCCGTCGTCATCTTCGTGGGGACGCGTTACGGCCTGTTCACGACGACGGAAGCCGGCGCCGTAGTGGTCGTCTACGTCCTCTTCGTCGCGATCTTCGGCTACCGCGAATTCACCGTGCGCCAGATCCCCGAAGTGCTGGCAGAAGCCGTGCGCGACTCCGCGGTCGTCATGGTGATGATCTGCGCGGCCGCCGCCTTCGGCTTCTATCTCGCCTGGGAGCAGGTGCCGCAGGCCATGTCGGGTTGGCTGGGCGGTGCGACCAGCAACCCGCTCGTCATGCTGCTGCTCATCAACGTCATGCTGCTCGTCATCGGCACGGCGATTGAGGGCTCGGCGGCGCTCATCATTCTGACACCGATGCTGATCCCGATCATCGACGGCGTCCATATCGACCGCGTCCATTTCGGCATCATCTTCATCACCAACCTCACCATCGCCGGCATTACCCCGCCGGTCGGCGGGCTGATGTATATCTCGTCCATGGTGATGAAGGTGCCGATGATGGCCTATGCGCGGGAAGTTCTGCCGTACCTCGCCATGATGATGGTGCTGCTCAGCATCCTCAGTATCTTCCCGCAACTATCGCTGTGGCTGCCGAACCTGATCTATGGAACTGCGGCCGTACAGTAGCGTCTCATCCCGGCATCTTGCGTCAGGCGACGATGCGCAATCGTGTCTCGCGATAGGTGAAGGCGGAGAGGAGCTGCCGCAGGGCGGTCGTCTGCGCGGCCAGTTCCACGCTCGCAGCCGTGCTCTCCTCGGCCATCGCCGCATTCTGCTGGGTTGCCTGATCCATGGCGTTGACTGCGATGTTGATCTCACGAAGACCGACGGCCTGCTCGCGTCCGGCCTGAACGATCGCCGCGATGTTGACGTCGATCCGGGTGACCTTGCCGACGATGTCCTCCAATGCGCGCCCGGTTTCGCCCACGAGGTCCACGCCGTTGCGCACAATCCCGTTCGAGGCGGCGATCAGGGCGCCGATCTCCTTGGCGGCCTGCGCCGAACGCTGTGCCAGCTCCCGGACCTCCTGCGCGACGACCGCAAAGCCGCGGCCCGCGTCTCCGGCGCGTGCGGCTTCAATGCCGGCATTGAGCGCAAGCAGGTTCGTCTGAAACGCGATCTCGTCGATGACGCCGATGATGCCGGTGATCGATTGCGACGATGCCGCGATCTCGGCCATGGCGGATACGGCACGCTCGACCACGGCTCCCGACCGCTCGGCGCCGCTGCGAGTCTCATTCACGAGGCTCCCGGCCTCCTGCGCGCGGGCACTGGTATCGTTGACGGTGGTGGTGATCTCCTCGAGCGCTGCTGCGGTCTCTTCCAGGCTCGCCGCATTCTGCTCCGTGCGGCGCGACAGGCTCCCGGCGTTCTGGCTGATTTCGCGGGAGCCGTCGGCGATGGCCGCCACGCTGATGCCGATATTCTCCATCGTACTGCGCAGCTGCGCCAGCGTCGCGTTGAAGTGGTGCCGCAGCTCTTCCATCGAGGGGACGAAAGGCCGGTCGAGGGTCGCGGTAAGATCGCCGTTCGACATTGCCTTCATGACCGTGCCGATCTCGGCGATGGCGCTCATGCGCTCGGTCACGTCGGTTGCGAACTTCACCACCTTGCAAACCTTGCCGCTGGAATCGAGGATCGGGTTGTAGGCGGCCTGGATCCAGACCTCCTTGCCCCCTTTGCCGACGCGCACGAACTCGTTGGCGATGAACTCGCCGCCCGCCAGCCGTGCCCAGAAAGCCTTGTATTCCGGCGTTGCGGCATAGTCTTTGCGGCAGAACAGGCTGTGATGCCGCCCGGTGATTTCGCTCAGCGCATATCCCAGCGTCTTGCAGAAATTATCGTTCGCCGTGATGATTTCGCCGGTCGGGTAAAATTCGATGACCGCCTGCGAGCGGGAAATGGCCTCCAGTTTTCCGGCATCCTCGATCGCCTTCTCCCTCGCAGCCGTGATATCGGCCGCGAGTTTCACCACCTTGTAAGGCTTGCCGCCCTTCATCACCGGATTGTAGGTCGCCTGGATCCAGATTTCGCGCCCACCCTTGCCGATTCGCTTGTAGGCGCCGGCATCGAACGTGCCTGCCGCCAGCCGCTTCCAGAACGCGGTATAGTCCGCAGATGCGACCGTCTGGGGGTCGCAAAAGAGACTGTGATGCTTCCCGACGATCTCTTCGATCGTGTAGCCGAGAGCCTGGCAGAAATTCTCGTTCGCGCTCAGGATGTTGCCTTCGAGGTCGAATTCGATGATCGCCTGCGATTTGGAAAGCGCATCCGAAATGTCGGATCCCCGTCCCGCGCCTTTGTTCAATCCAAACATGTGTCCCGCTCTTTTCTTGGCTTCGTTTTCTTCAGTTCGACGCGATGCTCCCGCACGCCGATGAATGTTTCCGGCCCCGTGTCCGGCTTGCCGAACAGATAGCCCTGTGCATGTGCGCAACCTTCGTCGACGATCATACGGTACTGAGCTTGCGTCTCGATGCCCTCCGCGGTGACCGGAAGATTGAGACTGCGGCCGAGGCTGACAACCGCGCGGACGATGGCGCGCGCATTGGCGTCGTGATCCATCCCGGCGATGAAGCTGCGGTCGATCTTCAGCCCGTCGAAGGGGAAGGACTGGAGGTTGCTCAGCGACGAGTAGCCCGTGCCGAAGTCGTCCATGACGACCTTCACGCCGAGTGCCTTGATCTGCCGCAGGATATCGAGCGTTACGACACGATCCTTCAGCAGCGCCGTTTCGGTGATTTCGAGTTCCAACCGCGCGGGCGGAAGACCCGTCGCATCGAGGACGCTGGCGATGGCGCCTGCAAGGTTGGGAAGGCGGAACTGGACGGCCGACATGTTGACCGCGACTTTCAGTGCTGGATCCCAGCCGGCAGCCTGCCGGCAGGCCTCGCGCAGCACCCATTCGCCAATCGACAGGATGATGCCGCTTTCCTCCGCAATCGGAATGAAAACGTCCGGCGGCACATTGCCGCGCACCGGATGGGTCCAGCGAAGCAGCGCCTCATATCCGAGAATGGCGGCTTCATCGATCGACTGTATCGGCTGGAACAGGAGGTGCAGTTCGTTGCGCGAAATCGCCTGACGCAGATCGCTTTCGAGCTGTCGCCTGTCGCGCCGTTCCTGGTCCATGGCGAGATCGTAGAAGGCGTGCATGCCGCGGCCGCTTGCTTTCGCCCGGTAGAGTGCAACGTCGGCAGCCTGCGTCAGCGCGTCAGCGTCGGCGCCATCCTTCGGAAAAACGGCGATGCCGATGCTGACGCCGACCGCGGTCGGATCGAGCGAGATGTTCATGCGCTCGCGGAAGGTGGTGCGAATACGTGCGGCCAGGGCCCCGGCGCCGTCCGTATCGACGCCCTCCGCCGTCAGGATGACGAACTCGTCGCCGCCGATCCGCGCCACCGTGTCGCCGCCGCGGCAGCTGGCGCGCAGGATTCCGGCAACGTCGCGCAACACTCGGTCGCCCTCCGCATGTCCGAAGAGATCGTTCACCGCCTTGAACCGATCAAGATCAAGCGCGAGCAGCGCGAAGGGCTTGCCCGTCAGCGCGCCACGCTCCAGCTGCAGCTGGAGGCTTTCCTGGAAGATCGAGCGGTTCGTGAGGCCGGTCAGCATGTCGTGGCGCGCGAGGTATTCCACCTTCTTCTGCACGGCGCGCCGCTCGGTCAGGTCGCGAACCGCGATGACCTCCGAAGGGCGGCCACCATATTCGATGGTGTGCACGGCGACTTCGAAGATGCGGGCATGATCGCCCGTGCGTGGCGATGCCTCGACGGCCGACCGGCGCGGCTGGTCGATCGACTGACCATCGATCGCGACCAGAAACTGATCCGCGCGCCGGCCGATGAGCTCGCCGTCTTCGCGATCGAGCAGCGCCGAGAACTTGGCGTTGACCTCAAGGATGACGCCGTCGCGCACGACAGCGAGGCCATCGAGCGTGGAGTTGGCAAAGCCTTTGAGGTCGACGAGATGCCGGTCGATGATGACGCCGATGGCGGAGGAGACGAGGATCAGCAGCGTGACGCCCGTGATGGCGCTCGTCAGCCAGACATTGTCCGCCATGTCGATGACGACGGCCGGCAGGGATGGGTCGGGCGTGATGATCGTTGCCGACATCGTGACGAAATGCAGCGTGCAAACGCCGAGGACTGCGCAGATCGCAGGGGCCGCGATCCGGAAAAGACCGCGCAGACGGGAGAAGAGCACAAGCGACAGGATAAACAGCGCGAACGCAACGACGGCGCCAACGACAATCGGCCCCCAGTCGAAGTCGAGATTCGCTTCTGCGCGAAGTCCTGCCATGCCGACGAAATGCATGGCGGCAACGGTGAGGGTGATAAGCCCGGCGGAGGCGACCATGGAGCCGGCGCCGAGAAAGCCTTGCCGGATGGCCAGCCAGAAGCCGACGACGGCAATGGCGGCGGAGAGCGTCGTGAACATCAGGTCGAATCGCAGCGCGACCGTTCCCTCATAGGCCAGCATGGCAACGAAATGCGTGGCCCAGACGCTGAGGCCGGCCGAAAAGGCCGCAACCAGTCGCCAGTTTCGGCGTCGGCTGGCGGTGCTCTCTTCCGCGCGCAGGAGCAGGTGGTGGAAGGCGAGCATGCCAAGAAGCGCGATCAGACCGGAGATGACGGTGATCGACCGGTCGTGCCGATCCGTGACGCATTCGAGGACAGTGAACATGTGCACCGGTTTCCTTGGTCGAACTCAGAACGTCTTGGGTCTTGCCCCGGGTTATTGAACGAGCACGGGGTTTGCGCAGTCGACTTGGGTGACACGGACATCCGCTTCGCCGATGCGGACGCCGGCAACGGCGAGAATCCGTTCGAGAAGCGCATCGATGCTGGGCGTAACGGCGCCCAGCGTCTTTGCCAGCGCGGCCTGCACCACCTTGTCCGTCATCAGGGAGAGCAATGGTAGACGGATCTCCGCTTCGAGATTGGCCAGAAGGGACTGGGTCAGCGACGTCAGGAGACCGCTCGACGAGACGTTCTTCGTCGTTCCCACCGCGATGTCTCCCGGCGTGAACGTCAGCTTCCTGACCTGCGCGCTACCGACATCGACGGACGCCAGCCCCTCGACCGTGAGGAGGCCGGACTCGACCAGCTTTGCCTTCGTCACCCGCGGTGACGATCCGAAATTCTTCAACGCTGCCGCATCGACCTGGCCGATCGACACCTCCGCCACGCCCGGAACCGTGTCGATCGTGACGGTCGCATTGCTTGGCTTGCCGCCATGACACTGGATGCCTGCAAGCTTCGCTTCAGCATGCGCGACCTCAATATAAAGCGGAAGACTGATCTTGATGCCGAGCAGGTCCGCCAGGCCGTCGATCTTGATGGCGAGGGCGACGCGGACCTGCGCGGTGCGAACGGCCTGCCCAGGTTCGCCGACGCGGTGGAGCGGTGTACCGACCGGTGGCTCACCGATGGCCAGTGCGAGATCGACCGAGCCAAGCCCGGGGAGATCGAGTTTCGTATCGACCTTGACGAGCTCAGCGCCGTTGGCAAGGGCCGCGCTCGACTGCAGCAGATCAAGAACGC
Organism: Ferranicluibacter rubi; assembly: GCF_011603255.1. Taxonomy (GTDB): domain Bacteria; phylum Pseudomonadota; class Alphaproteobacteria; order Rhizobiales; family Rhizobiaceae; genus Ferranicluibacter; species Ferranicluibacter rubi. The sequence continues at coordinate 190,241 of NZ_JAANCM010000008.1, forward strand.
CGACCTTCACGCCGAGCCCCGCAGGCGCATCAATGCGCAGATGTCCCTTGTTGCCGAGATCGATGAGCCGGGCGAGCGACAGGCGTTTGCCACTTGCCGGCAGGGATTGCCGGATCTTCGAAACGAGCGTCGTCGTGCTGGACGGTAGACCGCCGTGACGCAGAATCGCGGTCAGAAGCTGTGGCACGGTGATATCGGTCGCGAGGATCTCGTCATAGGTCACAGCTGTCAGGTTGAGGTCGGACGCAAGACCGCGCGTGAGTTGGAAGAGGTCGAGGTCCGCCGTGGCCAGAGCGCGGTAATCGACAGCTTTGAGATCGAGCGTGGTGCCGAGCATCTTGCCGAGAATCGCGTTCAGCAGTCCGCCTTCAAGGCTTGCGAGGCGCGATCCGATGGAGAAGGCGGCAGTCTTGGTCATGGCGGCCGTGCCGACGGCCGACATGAGGGGTGGGGTGGTGAACATCGAGGCGAAGAACAGCGTTCCCGGCTGCTCGACGGTGACGCGCACGGCATCGCTCGGTGCCACACCCGGTTGGAACCGCTGATCAGCGTCCAGAGCGGCATTGGCGACGTAGCGGCCTTTTTCGAGGGTCACGCGACCTGTCGTGCCCGCTATGGCTGCTTCCGGAACGACAACACCACTCGGCGTCTTCAACCCCTGTGGCGTTTTCAGCAGGAGGTTCAGACGGTTGTTCTCGATATGCGACAAGGCCGCCGCTTCCGCATGGGCCATATCGGAGGCGACCGCGATGGCGGTCAGATCCGCTGCAACCTGCATCTCCCGGCGCTCCAGCGTCAGGTGGCCGTAATCGACGCCGATGGCGAGCACGCTGATGCAGGCGGGCAGGACGAGGGCCGTCATGATGGCGACGTTGCCGTCTCGACGGGACCGGAAAGCCTGCATCTTTCGGTTGAGAGGGGCCGGCATTACGCACCCCCGATCCGGATCGTTGCGGAGCGCGCAATGATGCTATCCGGCAGGGCGAATGTCATCAGGTTCCAGATCGGCAGATCGCTGGCATCATAGGTGAGCTTGACAGTGAACTGATTGGGGCGAACCTTGTCGTCCTCAACCAAGACGTTCAGCTTCTTCTGATTGATAAGAGCGAACTCGCCCGGCTTCATCGCGCCGATATAAGCGGACGCCAAGGCATTGCGCTCGCTTGCCGAGAGGCCGGCAATGGCAGCGCGTGCCGTGTCGGCTGCGATCTGCTGGACGGAATGGGTCGCCCCGAGATAAAGGCCCCAAGCAACCATCGTGAACATAACGGCCAGAAAAAACGGCGCTATGATAGCGAACTCGATCGCGGCGACGCCAGAGGCGTCACGCGTAAAACGTGACATGATCGACATCACGAGACCTCTAGTTTTTCTGTAAAGCCAAACCCCTTGGTTCTCCGTAAGGTTGCACTTAAAAACTTAACGAGAGGTTAATATACGCCTCCCAAGGTCCTTACACGCTTGGTGCCTTTCTATCTGGGGTAATCCTCCTCTCGCGGCACTTGCAACCCTTTATTTGGGGCGACATGCAACGGTCCTTACGTCAAAGGCATTTGCGCGTCGTCTTCAATTGACGGCGCTAATGCGCGTGTGTTTGCAAAGTGGTAAAGGGTTGCAACGCGCCGCAGTATCCGTTCTGCAATTTCAGCGCGAATGCATATAGTTGCCGCAGTGCGGCCAATCTCCGACGGCATGCAGTGCTCGGACATCATTGCATGAGGTATTGGTGGCGAAAAAAAATTTACGAGGACACATAAAATCTACGACCGAAGGCCAGCGGCGGTCGAGCGAGGCCAGAGGCCCATAGCCTGCGTAAAATCTTTCATCATATCCAGAAATTTTATTGTATGATGATTGGAAATCTAGTTTATTGCGCCCAGTGTTGGTGATTTGCCAGACCATATCACGCGCGCAACATCCGCCGGATTGGAATGTGAAGCCCGATGAGCAGACAAGAGGAGGCGTTTATGAGAAGACCGCGTGAACGCATCGCTCTGTTGCCTGCAACGGCTGGCAACGACGTTTCGGTCAAGCGTCCGCGCGTACAGAAAAACGTGACGCGCTCGCTCGCCTCCGATATCTGCGCCGATATCTTCCCGCCGAACGGCATGCTGCCGACCGAGAACGAGCTTTGCATCCGCTATGGTGTCAGCCGGACCGTGATCCGGGAAACGCTGAAGATCCTGGAATCGAAGGGCATGGTGCGGGGGCGCTCGCGGATTGGCACCCAGATCTGCCCGCGCGAGGCGTGGAACCTGCTCGATCGGCAGGTGCTGGAATGGATCGGCCCGCGCATCTTCGATCTCGACCTTCTGCAGAGCATTCTGGATGCGCGTCGTGCGACCGAGCCCTTTGCGGCGGAGCTTGCCGCCGAACGCGCGACCGTGCAGGAGATCGCGGAGATCGAAAGCGCCTGGCAGCGCATGCAGGACGCCGAGGGAGATGTGGAAGCCTTCACGGCGGCCGATGTCGCCTTTCACACCAATCTCATGAAGGCGAGCCACAATCAGGTCTTCATGCAGCTGTCGAGCATCATCCAGGCAGCACTCGAATTTGCCTTGCATGCCTCCAACGAGGCTGTTGACGCCCGGGGCGAAGCCGTGGATATCCACCGCGCGCTGATCGAGGCCCTGAGGGTGCGGGACAAGGCCGCCGCCCGGGACTGTTCGATGCGCATGCTGGACCTCGCGGCCCGCGATCTGGCAACCGCGCTGCGAAAGCATCCGCGAACGCCGTCGTCCTGACCACCTTCTTTCCTTCCGAACCACCCGTCACTCCCGAGACAGATCCTATGAAAATCACGAAACTGACCACCTACATCGTGCCTCCGCGCTGGATGTTCCTGAAGATCGAGACCGACGAGGGCATTACCGGCTGGGGCGAGCCCGTGGTCGAAGGCCGGGCGCTGACCGTGCAGGCGGCCGTCCACGAGCTCGAGGACTACCTGATCGGCAAGGACCCCTTCCTGATCGAGGATCATTGGAACGTGATGTATCGCGGCGGTTTTTACCGTGGCGGTGCCATCCACATGAGCGCCATCGCCGGCATCGACCAGGCGCTGTGGGACATCAAGGGCAAGGCCCTCGGCCAGCCGATCCACTCGCTTCTGGGCGGGCAGGTTCGCGACAAGATCAAGGTCTATTCCTGGATCGGCGGCGACCGTCCGAGCGACGTCGCCAACAATGCGCGCGAGGTCGTCGCCCGCGGCTTCAAGGCCATCAAGCTTAACGGCTGCGAGGAAATGCAGATCGTCGATAGCTGGGACAAGGTGGAGCGTGCCGTCGAGACGATCGCCGTCATCCGCGAGGCGATCGGCCCGCATATCGGCATCGGCGTCGATTTCCATGGCCGCGTGCACAGGCCGATGGCCAAGGTGCTGGCGAAGGAGCTGCAGCCCTACAATCTGATGTTCATCGAAGAGCCGGTGCTGTCGGAAAACCGCGAGGCGCTGAAGGAAATCGCCAATCATTGCTCGACGCCCATCGCGCTCGGCGAGCGGCTGTATTCACGCTGGGACTTCAAGCAGGTGCTGACCGACGGCTACGTCGATATCCTCCAGCCGGACCTTTCGCATGCCGGCGGGATTACCGAGTGCCGTAAGATCGCGGCGATGGCCGAAGCCTACGACGTGGCGCTGGCGCCGCATTGCCCGCTCGGCCCCATCGCGCTCGCGGCCTGCCTGCAGGTGGACGCCGTCAGCTATAACGCCTTCATCCAGGAGCAGAGCCTCGGCATCCACTACAATACGGGCAACGATATCCTCGACTACATCTCCAACAAGGAGGTCTTCCACTACGAGGACGGCTTCGTTTCCATCCCGCAGGGCCCAGGCCTCGGCATCGAGGTGGACGAGGAATACGTGATCGCCCGTGCTGCGGAAGGCCATCGCTGGCGCAACCCGCTGTGGCGTCATTCCGACGGCAGCGTTGCCGAATGGTAGGAGTCTAATAAGGTTTCCGGTCGATCAGATCGGAAACCCTATCCCGTCGTTTGAAAATCTGGTCTTCCGGCCAGAGATTTTCGACGGTTCTGGTTTCCGGCTCGCGCAGCGATCAGCCGGAAACCGCATGATACGCCCGGTCGAAATAAAACAGTGCCTGTCCCTCCGTGCGGGTGGCGGTGGACACGACGCGGCAGAAGAGCACGTCATGCGTCCCCTGCGAGACCGTGTTTTCGATCACGCAATCGAATGACACCAGCGCATCGTCGAGTGCGGGAGCACCTGTCGTCAGAACCGACCAGTCTGCGGTGGCGAAGCGCTCGGCCGCCGGCGTCTTGCCGCCGAAGAGATGCGAGAGCGGTTGATGACCGGCATTCAGTGTGTTGACGCACAGAACCTTGTTGGTCGTGACCGCGTCATACACCGAAGCCGAGCGGTTCAGACAGACGAGCAGAGTCGGCGGATCGTCGGTCACGCTGCAGACGGCCGTTGCTGCAAAACCGGTTCGCCCGCCCGGCCCATCCGTCGTGATGATGTTGACGGCGGCCCCGAGCTTCGCCATTGCACCGCGAAAGAGCGCACGCCGGGTGTCGTTGTCCGTGATCTCGGAGAAATCGGTGCGGCTGGAAGCGGCGAGGGTCATGAGATGCTAGCTTTCGTGTCGTTCCGGCCTGTGAGAAACTGCAGCAGACGATAATTGAACGGACCGGGATCGACCACGTTGATGGCGTGCCCGCCATGATCCACGAGATCCAGTACGGCATTGGGGAGACCCTCGACCAGCCGTTGCGAGCGAGTCCAGGGAACGAGAAGATCGTCCTTCGTCGCCATCACCAGCGTTTCGTGACCGATCTCGGCAAGCCTGTCGTCGATGTCGAACGCACGAAGTGCTGCGATGCGGCGCAGGATGTTCGCCTTGCCCTGAAAATGCGTGATGCCATGGGCTTCGTCGGCGGCCATGCGCTCGGGGTTTTCCGCCATCCACACGGCAGGATAGAGAAACAGCGGTTGCGCCTTGATAAAGGCGGGAATACCGGATTTCTCCAGAAGCTCGATGCGGATGTCGAAGCAGCGGCCCGAATGCGGATCCGCCTTGCTCCAGGCATTGACCAGCACGAGACGACCGATGCGGCGTGGCTGGCGGAGCGTGATATCGAGCCCGATGAGGCCGCCGAGCGCGTGACCGACGAAGTCGACCTGATCGATATCCAGCGCGTCCAGTATCTCAAGGACGTCATCCGCCATCGCGCTGATGCCGCCGGTCTCCGGCACGTCGCCGCCCGTTCGGCCCGTGCCGCGATGGTCGTAGGTCACGACGCGGAAATCGGGTGCGAGCGCCGATATCTGCTCTGCCCAGTAAGCGCCCGAGCCGCCGAGGCCGGAGGACAGCAGAACGGTGCGGGCATCTGCATCGGTGCGGCCGTGAAGATCGAAATGCATGGGTCCGCCTTTGTCGGTATCCGGCCCTACGGTCGTGGGTGCGACCGATTTCAGCCGATATGGGCGATGGTCGCGATTTCGATCAGCGCGTCCGGCTTCACGAGACCGCACTGGATGCAGAACCGGGCCGGCTTGTCGCCGGGAAAATACTCGGCATAGACGGCGTTGACGGCCTGATAGTTTGCCCAGTCGGTGATGAAGATGTGGTTCATCGTCACGTCGTCCATCGTGCCACCGGCCGTCTCGATCACCGACTTGATGGTTTCGAGCACGTGGCGGGTCTGTGCGCCGGCGTCGCCGACGTGAACCACGTCATTGTTCTTGTCGAAGGGCAATGTGCCGGAGACATAGACGACGCCATCGGCGGTCGTGCCGGGAGAAAACGGGGCGATCGGCTTGTGCGTGCCTTCAGGGACGATGATGGACTTGGGCATGATATCTCCTTGATCGAAGTGGGGCGTTGCGCGTTACCGGGTTCAGGCCTGATCGGGTGCGACCTGCGAGATCGCGCCGCAGAAATCGTTGACGGTGGAAACCCAGCCGAAGAACTTCTCGACATTGTAGACCGTCGCCTGCTGAATGAATTCCGGTCCGAGATGATGCGTCGCATCTTCCAGCATGACGCCGAAATATTCGAGATGGAAGGCGTCGCGCAGCGAGCTTTCCACGCAGACATTGGTGGCGATGCCGACGAAGACCAGATTGCGGATGCCGCGGGCGCGCAACACGCTGTCCATGTTTGTGTTGAAGAACCCGCTATAGCGCGTCTTCGGTACGAGAATATCGCCCGGCTGCGGCTGTAGTTCATCGACGATCGCGTAGTCCCAGGTGCCCTTAGCGAGAAGCTGGCCCTGTAGTTCCGGCCGCGCGCGCATGGTCTTCAACGCATTGGACTTGTGCCAGTTCGGCGATCCCGGGCCGCCGGCCTCCACATAGTCCTTGTCCCAGCCGTTCTGGAAGTAGACGACGAGCACGCCGGCTGCGCGAGCGGCATCCAGCGTCTTCTTGATGTTGGCGATCGTGCCCTTGGCGCCGGCGATGTCGAAGCCGGCGAGATCGACATAACCACCTTCGGTGGAATAGGCGTTCTGCATGTCCACGACGACCACGGCCGTTTCGTTTGGCTTGAGGCTGATGGGTTCCGGCCGCGCGGGAACGGTCACGCTCTGGATATGGCGGCGGGGCAACTGGTAGCCAGCGGTCACGGTCTCGCTCATTGTGCAGCCTCCAGGGTCATCGTCTTCACGTGCTGACGGCAGGCCATCAGCGGTTGGATGCGCGTTCCAAAATCCTCGACGCCCTTGAGGAAATCGTCGAACGTCAGCAGGACGCCGCCCGTGCCGGGCACCGTCGGCACTTCGTCGAGCAGCCGGGCGACCGTCTCATAGGAGCCGACCAGCGTTCCCATGTTGATGTTTACGGCAGAGACCGGATCGGCCATCTGGCGGACATTGGTGTCCGTGCCGGAGCGCGTGTCCGCCGCGCCCTGGATGCCGAGCCACTGGATCGCCTCCTGGTCGGCCCCGGCCTTATAGTGCTCCCACTTTGCGCGGGCCGCTTCGTCGGTTTCGTCCGCGATGATCATGAAGAGCACGAAGGAGGAGACATCACGGCCGGTCTTCTCCGTCGCCGCGATCAGCCGTTCGGCGGCCGGTGCAAAGGCTTTCGGCGTGTTGACGCCGACGCCGAAGCAGAAATTATAGTCGGCATATTCGGCCGAGAAATCCATGCCGGCGGTGGAGGACCCAGCGCAGATGATCTTCATGTCGGCCTGCGGGCGAGGGGAGAGGCGGCAGTCGTCCATCTGGAAGAACTCGCCCTTCAGGTCGCTGCTTCCGGTCTCCCAAAGATCGCGTAGAACGGTCGCATATTCCGCGAGATATTCGTAGCGCTTGGAGAAATACGCGTCGCCCGGCCACAGGCCCATCTGCGAATATTCCGGACGTTGCCAGCCGGTCACGAGGTTCAGACCGAAGCGGCCGTTGGAAATGCTGTCGATGGTGGACGCCATACGCGCCACGATGGCGGGCGGCATGACGAGGCTGGCGGCCGTCGCGAATAGCTTGATGCGGGTGGTGACGGCGGCAAGGCCGGCCATCAGCGTGAAGGATTCGAGGTTGTGATCCCAGAATTCCGTCTTGCCGCCGAAGCCGCGCAGCTTGATCATGGACAGCACGAAATCGAGGCCGTACTTTTCGGCCTTCAAGGTGATTTCCTTGTTCAGCTCGAAAGTCGGCTTGTACTGCGGAGCGTTCTCCGAGAGCAGCCAGCCATTGTTGCCGATCGGGATGAAGATGCCAATTTCCACGGTGCGATCCCCTCTTGCCTGCCTGAACCCCGCCTTTCGGGCTCTGCTTGACGGCAAACCTGCACCGAAAAATGAAAATGCACCAGCGATAAATTTATCAAAAGGTCAAAAATTTACCGTCCGGTAAAAACCTGCTGAACATCTCAGCGGCGTGCCAAAACTTTCATCCGCGAACGCATACTTCGTGGGCAATCCGGTAGATCTTGGGGAGGGGGAGTGCTCTTGCGGCGGGTGCGATTCGACAAGGGGTGCCGGGAGATGGCGACCTATCGCACCTGGCCGCGCGTCATGTCTGACGCAATCAGCTTCGCTGCGGCGCTTTATATCTGCTGCGTCATCTCAATCTGAAATGGATTGTCATTGCAGGAATGATGCGGGTGTTTCCACGCATGTTAATCCGTCGTTCACGAAGCTCGGAACGCGAACAGCCGTGCCGCTGCGCGTTGGCGCAGCCGGCACGAGCGGGAGCGGTTCAGCCCTTCTTGCCAGCAGCTGCGGCCTTGACCTGCGAACCGAGCGCGGGAGCGGGGGTTGCGGCTGCCTTTTCCTTCTTGGGCTTGCGGGTTTCCTTGTTACCGCGAACTTGACCTTTGGCCATGATGTCCTCCGAGTGTGTTTGTGGGCTCGACTGGTCTACCAGACGAAGCCCATGAGCGTGCAGTAGGTGATGAAGACCAGCGATATAATGGGCGTCGCCTTTACGAGGAAGAGCGCCGTCTGGGAAGCGAAAGTCGGAACAAATGCGGTGGATTTGGAAGACATGATGTCCTCCTTTGCTTGGGGCCAGGGCTTCATCACCCCGAACGGCAGCGCCCGCATCATCTGCTGCCGATGGCAACACTTTGCGCCCATATCGCAGACTTGGCAATGGGTTGCGCACCTGTGCCGGCTTGCCAAACAGGCTTTGGCTGCACGGTCTGGCGCCGTGCTAGTATTTCTTCTTCCGAAAGATCTTGTTGCCTTTCGGACCGCTCGAAACCGGCGTCTTCTCCCGGTTTTCGGCCAGCAACCCGCGCCAGCGCTCAAGGCGCGCGGCGTCAAGCGTGCCGCCCGCAATCGCCGCCTGGACGGCGCATCCCGGTTCGTGCTGGTGGGTGCAGTCGCGGAAGCGACAAAGGGGAGCGAGTTCGATGATTTCGGCAAACAGGGTGTCGATGCCATCGGTGACATCGCTCACATAGAGCGTCCGGATGCCCGGCGTGTCGATGACCCAGCCGCCGCCGGCGATGGAATGGAGCGAGCGGGCGGTGGTCGTGTGGCGACCCTTTGCATCATGCTGACGGATTTCGCCGGTCTTCTGCTGCGCTTCTGCGCCAGACCCGGCAAGTGTGTTCACCAACGTCGATTTGCCGACTCCCGAGGACCCCACAAGCGCCACCGTTTCGCCCGGGCCGCACCAGGGTGCGATTTTCGAAAGAGCATCGGGCGAGCGGGCATTGAGAACCACGACGGGCAAGTCGCGCTGGAGCGCGCGCGCCTGCGTTTCATAGGTCTCTGCGTCCTCGACGGTATCGGCCTTCGTCAGCACGATGACCGGTCGCGTTCCCGCCTGGTTCGCCATGATGAGGTAGCGTTCGAGCCGTGCCGGATTGAAGTCCGCATTGCAGGATGTGACGATGAAAAGCGTATCGACATTGGCGGCCGCCAGCTGCTGCCCGTGGCTGCCTTCGGTTCGCCTCTGGAGGACCGTCTTGCGGTCGAGACGCCGCACGAAGTCACGGGTGAACGGCGATGCCAGCACCCAGTCGCCGACGGCGAAATCGGCGGTATTCGTATTGGGCGCCAGAACCACGTCCGCAGCGCCGTCCACATCGATCACGTCGATGCGCGAGCGGTGAACGGAGGAAACGCGGAGAATGTGCAGATCGCTCTCATCAGGCGCGAGCTGTTCGGCGAACACGTCCGACCAGCCGAGCTGCCGGAGGCGGCCCGTCTCTGCTGAATCCGTCAAAGCCGTGTCCGAAGATGCGTGAGCGAGATCATGTCCGGGCCTTCGGTGCTGGTTTTCGTCTTCGATATCGGATGGACGCGCGGTGTCAGCCGCATGTCCTACCTATATGAACGAACGACGCCCGTCGGCAAGGCCGGAACGGTCTGCGAAGAGCTTTAAGGCGACGATACCGCAAATGACGCCAGAAACGTCATGTCTGCAGACGCACGCGAACCATCGATGCCGAGAAGACGCCGATGGGATCGCAAATGCCGAGCGTTGCCGAACGGCTGATTATTTGTTCTGGAGCAGCCAGATCTTGCCCGCCATCGTGATTTCGTGCGGCGTTTCCAGCGGTGCGCTGTCAGCCTCGACGGTGCGCAGCAGGCCCATGCCACGCAGTTCGTCGAGGGTCGTGGTGGTCACGAACTTGATCTTCTGCGGGCGTTCCTTGAAGCGGTCGGTCTTCGCATAGGTGATGGTGGCGTTTTCGTGCGTCCACTTCTTGGCCTCCTGCGGGAAGAGATTGCCGTCCTTGGCAAGCTTCAATCCGCGGATCTGCGTCGGCGTCAGTGTGAGAGCGGTCATTTCGGGTCCTTCAAGTGGGATAAGCGCCCTCCCACATTCATATGGGCCACGATCTCACGATCTCACGGGCACGGCAGGCTGCAAGCGGTTGCCCGCCAAAGAGAATGCTACGGCAGGCGGGCCTTGCGAAACGCCGTCCGATCTGTCGCTTGTCAGCGCCGATCATTGGACTTCGGCGGTCGAGGTTGCTGCAGACATCCTTCAATCGATGTCGATTTCAGGAAAAAATGATGCAGCAGCTAGAGAGCACTACAGTGCGCTGTCGCTAGATCGTCGGTCGGGCGCTGTATGAGGCTCCAACAACCGCGAGCGATCAGGGGAGAAGAGGCGCGTCGGCACGGCGTATGAAAGCTGGCAACTGCGGGATGGCGGCGCAGTGCACCGCCATCGTCCGATTGCCAGAAGACGTCAGCCCTGACGGGCTTTGCGTGCCGCATAGCGACGGTCGCGTTCGGCCTTGCGCGCTGCCTCGTCGGCCACGACGCGGGCGACACGATCGTTGACTTCCGCCTGGCGGGCTTCGGCTTCGGCGCGTTCACTGGCTTCGGCAGCAGCGGCGGCTTCGGCGGCCTCGGCCATCTGACGTTCGTTCTCGGCCCTCTTCAGGCCTTCGCGTTCTGCGCGGCGCTCTTCACGGGCCTTGGCGGTCGCTTCGCGAGCCGCAAGCTGGGCCTGCATTTCAGGATCGGTCGGCTTGGGGGCTGCAGCAAATTTTGCGAGGAGCTGCTTCTTGGCTTCGATTGCCGTCTTGCGGCGTTCGTTGAAGCCATTGTCGTTCGGGTGTCTCAACGTGTCTTCCTTGTTCTACTTTCTCGATGGCAGCGAAGCTGCCGCGTCTTTCTGCACTGGCTGGATCCGCGACAGCCCACCAGGGGTGGGTCGGCGAGTTTGCAGGCCCGTTCGGATCTGCCGCCGCATTATGCCTCAAATCCGCGCCGCGCGAAAGAACGTGCGCCGCCGGCAAAACCTGCAAACTCTGCCGATCGTGATTGTCAGCCGACGCAAAAAGGCCAGGCATCCGCCTGACCTTTCACCATCTCATGCTTCCCATGCCGGTACATCCGCGGTCAAGGGGAGCGAAAGACTTAAGCCGCCTGGAGCGAACCGGCAGACATCTTGCCCGACTTGCGGTCCTTCTCGAGCTCGAAGCCGAGCTTCTGGCCTTCGACGATTTCACGCATTCCGGCGCGTTCGACGGCCGAGATGTGAACGAAAACGTCGGCCGAGCCGTCGTCCGGCTGAATGAAGCCGAAGCCCTTGGTAGCGTTAAACCATTTTACGGTGCCTGTGGTCATGACAAACCCTTTCAGTGCAATATTCGTTGCCCGCCATACGACGCATGGCGAGATTTTTGTCGACTTTTGAGAGGGGATTTTATCACGTGGCGCAGAGCGCAGCAAAAAAACGATCGGCAAACAAAGTATCGATGAGCATGTTGTACGGCACGGAATGTGGTTTGTCAAACGCTTGCGGCCTGCTACCTGCGCCAAGGTAGCGGATAATGGGGGATAATGCGTCGAAATACTGTCGTAAATCTGGAGAATGCACCGTCGAAAGCCCCCTTGGAGACCTCTCTCCGTCCGCATTGGATGTCCGGCATGGCTTGCCTGAAAATTCGCTTGTGGACGCTGCGAAAACCACGCGGATTCCGTCACGTGCGATCGTAATTGCTGATAGAGTCGGATTTTCCACTCGACATGAGGATACGATCGATGGCGATCACCCCCCGCCGGCCTATGAGCGCCAAGGATGCAGCCGAAGCGCTGTTCAAACCCGTCAAGAAACCCGTTGCTCCTGCGGTAGAGCGTCAGGCCGTTCCCAAGACCCGCGAGATGGTGACGCTGAAGATTGACAGCGATGTGCTGGCGCATTTTCAGTCCGGCGGTCCCGGCTGGCAGGAGCGGGTCAACGCGACGCTGCGTGCCGCGATGAACGATAAGGGATAAGACGCGCTGCAGCCCATGACAGGCTGTGGGCTTGCGAGGCGATAAGCGGGTGATCGGGAGGAGAAGCCGGTCGAGAGGAGAAGACACGTGAAGAACGGCGTATCGATTCTTGGGATTTTCGTGGCCGATACGGCCTATCTTGCGGCGCGCATGCCGGTGGTCGGCGAGACGATTCGTGGCAGCGGATTTGCGGTCGGGCCGGGCGGCAAGGGTTCCAACCAGGCGGTCGCCGCGGCCCGCGCCGGTGCTACCGTCTCCTTCATATCGAAGATCGGTCGGGACACGTTCGGCGATCTCGCGCAGAAAACCTACGCGGATGCCGGCGTCACGCCGGTTTTGACCGTCATGGATACGGAGCCGACAGGCGCGGCGTTCATCTATGTCAACGAGAACAATGGTGACAACGCCATCATCGTCTATCCCGGCGCAGCCGGTACGATCGGCGTGGAGGATGTCGAGGCGGCCCGCGTAACCATCGAGCAGTCCGCCATCTTCGTTACCCAGCTGGAGCAGCCGGTGGCGGCCGCGCAGCGAGCGCTTGAAATCGCACGAAATGCCGGCGTCGTCACCGTGTTCAATCCCGCCCCGGCCGAGATCTTCCCGGATGTACTCTACGGTTTGAGCGACTACATCATTCCCAACGAAACCGAGGCGGCGGCCCTCGTCGGCTTCGGTATCGAAACGCTCGATGATGCGCGCCGGGCCGGGGACGCACTATTGAAGCGCGGCGCCGGCGCGGCCGTCATCACGCTGGGCGGTCGTGGCGTCCTTCTGCACACATCGGGGCAGTCCGATCATCTGCCGGTTTTCAGTGTCGGGCCGGTGATCGACACGACGGGGGCGGGCGATGCTTTCGTCGGCGGCTTCTCCGCGGCCCTTTCCGCCGGGCGGGATCCGTTGGAGGCCGTCCGATTCGGCTGCGCGACGGCCGGCATCTCCGTGACACGGCGCGGAACGGCGCCTGCCATGCCCTCGGTGGCGGAGATCGAGGCCGTTCTCGCAACAACGCACTAAGGTCGATTGTGCTCCTTTCGTTTTCTGCCTAGATTGAAGAAAACGAAAGGGAGGTCGTCGTGCTGCTATCATCGCGTCAGAGCGAGATCATATCGATCGCGCGCGAACAAGGCCGTGTGCTGGTCGAGGACCTCGCGCTCCGTTTCTCTGTTTCCCCGCAGACGATCCGCAAGGACCTGAACGACCTTTGCGATGCGCGTGCGCTCAACCGCATTCATGGCGGAGCCGTCATTCCGCGCGGCAACGAGAATGTCGAATATGAAGAGCGCCGCTCCATGGCCGCCCTGGAAAAGCAGGCGATCGGCCGTGCCGCCGCTGCGCTCATTCCGGACAATGCCTCTCTCTTCATCAATATCGGCACCACAACGGAAACGGTGGGCGACGCGCTTGTCGATCATAAGTCGCTGATGGTGATCACCAACAATATTAATGTTGCCAATCGCTTACGGGTCTATCCGCAGATCGAAGTCGTCATTGCCGGCGGCGTCGTGCGCGGGTCCGATGGCGGCATCGTGGGGGAGGCGGCGGTCGATTTCATCCGCCAGTTCAAGGTCGATTTCGCCATCATCGGTGTCTCCGCCATCGATGAGGACGGGGCCTTGCTCGACTATGATTTTCGCGAGGTCAAGGTCGCTCAGGCCATTATCGCCAATGCGCGCCACGTCATTCTCGTCTCTGATTCGTCGAAGTTCGATCGCACGGCGCCGGTTCGTATCGGCCACATCTCCCAGGTCGATTCGTTCATCACCGATCGCTGTCCGTCCGAGAGCATTCGCGCCATCTGCCGCGAGCATAATGTGGAGCTGATGGAGACCGCTTGATCCTTTTTCGGTTATCAAGCGATATTTTATATACGCTTTCATTTGACATTCGTTTTCATTTCGCTTTAGATGTCCATGTTTCGCAGATGCGCATTTATGCTGCATTGCGAAAGGGGTGGGGAACATGACTGGGCAGGAACCTTTCGATATCTTCGTCATAGGTGGCGGGATCAACGGCTGCGGCATCGCACGCGATGCCATCGGCCGCGGATACTCGGTCGGCCTTGCCGAGATGAACGATTTTGCATCGGGCACATCATCCGGCGCGACCAAGCTCATTCATGGCGGCCTGCGCTACCTCGAACATTACGAGTTCCGGCTGGTTCGGGAATCGCTGATGGAGCGCGAAGTGCTCTGGGCCATGGCGCCGCACATCATCTGGCCGATGCGCTTCGTCCTGCCGTTTCACAAGGGCGGCATTCGTCCTGCATGGCTCATTCGCCTCGGCCTCTTCCTCTATGACCATATTGGCGGCCGCAAGCTTCTGCCGGCAACGAAGACGCTCGACATGCGGCGCGACCCCGCCGGCAAGCCGCTGAAGCCGCTCTTCACCAAGGCCTTCGAATATTCGGATGGCTGGGTGGACGATGCGCGCCTCGTGGTGCTGAACGCCCGCGACGCTGCCAATCGCGGCGCGGAGATCCTTTCGCGTAGCCGCGTTGTTTCTGCCCGGCGCGAGGGCAAGCTGTGGGCAGTCGATATTCAGGAAGGCAAGGGCGGCCCGGTCCGGCGCGTCACGGCGCGGATGCTGGTCAATGCGGCGGGTCCCTGGGTGGACCGCGTGCTCTCCAACGCGGTCGGCAAGAACGAGGTCCACAATGTCCGGCTCGTGCAGGGCAGCCACATCGTCATCCGCCAGAAGTTCAACGATCCCAGGGCCTATTTCTTCCAGAACCCGGATGGCCGCATCATCTTCGCCATTCCCTACGAGCGCGATTTTACGTTGATCGGCACGACGGATCAGGATTTTACCGGCGACCCCAAGGACATTCGCATCACGGATGCGGAAACGGATTATCTCTGCAAGGCGGCCAGCGAATATTTCGCTGAACCCGTGCGCCGCGAGGACATCGTCTGGAGCTATTCGGGTGTCCGGCCGCTGTTCGACGACGGTGCATCTAAGGCGCAGGAAGCGACCCGCGACTACGTGCTGAAGGTCGAGGCGGATGATGGCGCGGCGCCGCTGCTCAACGTCTTCGGCGGCAAGCTCACGACCTATCGCCGTCTTGCGGAGCATGCGCTGGAAAAGATCGGCGAAGCGATCGGCGACAAGGGCGTGCCTTGGACGGCCAAGAGCACATTGCCGGGCGGCGACTTTGCGCCGACGGGCTACGAGGCCGAGGTGGCGGCACTGAAAAACCGCTACGGGTTTCTCAGCGATCGCCACGCACGGCGGCTGGTCCGGCTCTACGGAACGCTCGCCGGGAAGATCGTCGGCGATGCGCAGACGATCGAGGCGCTCGGGCGGCATTACGGGGCAGATCTCTACGAAGCCGAGGTTCGATATCTGATCGAACAGGAGTGGGCGCGCACGGCGGAGGATATCCTCTGGCGCCGCACGAAGCTCGGACTGAACCTTTCGGGAACCGAGGCGAGCGCGCTCGCGGATGACATGCAGAATTTGACGGCGCGCTGCGTCGCCTGAGGCTGCTCCAAGGAGGGAGCGCCGCGGGCTGGGAGGAAAGACATGCTGGAACTGACGAACATCACAAAGGTCGTAGGAGCGGATACGCACATCCATCCGACGAACCTCGTCCTGCAGCGCGGTTCGCTGAACGTGCTGCTCGGACCGACCTTGTCGGGCAAGACCTCGCTGATGCGGCTGATGGCCGGCCTCGACAAGCCGACCTCCGGCACGATCCGTTTCGACGGCAAGGACGTGACCGGCGTTCGCGTGCAGGATCGCTCGGTCGCCATGGTCTACCAGCAGTTCATCAACTATCCCGCCATGACGGTCTATGAGAACATCGCCTCGCCGATGCGGATCGCCGGCAAGGATGCCGCCACCATCGACCGCGAGGTGAAGCAAGCGGCCGAGTTGATGAAGCTGACGCCTTATCTCGCACGTACGCCGCTCAATCTCTCGGGCGGCCAGCAGCAGCGCACGGCGCTGGCGCGTGCGATCGTCAAGAATGCAAGCCTCGTGCTGCTCGACGAGCCGCTCGCCAACCTCGACTACAAGCTGCGCGAGGAACTGCGCGAGGAACTGCCGAAGATCTTCGCGGCCTCCGGCGCGATCTTCGTCTATGCGACCACCGAGCCGGGCGAGGCCCTGCTGCTCGGCGGCCATACCGCGACCATGCATCACGGCAGCATCAGCCAGTTCGGCCCGACCATCGACGTCTACCGCCGGCCAGTCGATCTGGTCACAGCCAAAACCTTTGCCGATCCGCCGCTCAACACACTGGCTGTGGTGAAGTCCGGTGGCAGCTTCCTGCAGGATGGTGCGCCGCTTCTGCCGGTTCCCGCCCATCTCGCCGATATCGCCGACGGTCCCTGCACCATCGGATTTCACCCCTACCATCTGTCGCTCGACGGCACCTCGGATGCGGCAGCCGTGCTTCCGGCGCGGATCATCATCAGCGAGATCGCCGGTTCGGAGAGCTTCGTACATGTGGAGAGCGCCGGCGCACGTTGGGTCATGCTGGAGCCCGGCATCCGCAATATCGAGCCGGACACGCGCGTGAACCTGGCGCTCGATACCCGCCATCTCATGGCCTTTTCCACCGACGGACGCGCCATCACCGGCCGTCTCGACAGAGCGGCGTGAGGAGACAGACATGGCCCGCATCAGCCTCGACCATATCCGCCACGCCTACGGCCCGAACCCGAAATCGCCGTCCGATTACTCGCTGAAGGAAGTCCATCACGATTGGGACGATGGCGGCGCCTATGCGCTGCTCGGGCCCTCCGGCTGCGGCAAGACCACCCTGCTCAACATCATCTCCGGCCTGGTTACGCCGTCTGAAGGCCGCATCCTGTTCGACGGGCGGGACGTCACCAATCTGCCGACGCAGGACCGTAACATTGCGCAGGTGTTCCAGTTTCCGGTGATCTACGACACGATGACCGTCTACGACAACATCGCCTTCCCCTTGCGCAATCGCCGCGTTCCGGAAGCCGAGGTCGATCGTCGCGTCAAGGAAATCCTTGAGATAATCGATCTGTCCTCGTGGGCCAAGAAGACCGCGCGCGGTCTGACGGCCGACCAGAAGCAGAAGATCTCGCTCGGCCGCGGCCTCGTGCGCAACGATGTCAGCGCCATCCTGTTCGACGAGCCGCTGACCGTCATCGATCCGCACATGAAGTGGGTGCTGCGCTCGCAGCTGAAGCGGCTGCACAAGCAGTTCGGTTTCACCATGGTCTATGTCACGCACGACCAGACCGAAGCGCTGACCTTCGCCGACAAGGTGGTGGTGATGTATGACGGCGAGATCGTGCAGATCGGCACGCCTGCCGAGCTGTTCGAAAAGCCGAAGCACACCTTTGTCGGCTATTTCATCGGCTCGCCGGGCATGAACGTCATCCCCGCCCGCATCGACGGGACGACCGCCGATCTCGGTGGCGGACAAGTGGCACTCGGCTTCAAGCCCGAGATCGCCAGCGGCGCCAAGGTCGAGCTCGGCATCCGTCCGGAGTTCGTGCGGCTCGGCCGCGAGGGCATGCCGGTGACGATCTCCAAGGTCGAGGATATCGGTCGCCACAAGATCGTGCGTGCGCTGTTCGCCGACCGGCCGATGGCGATCGTGCTTGGCGAAAATGGCGAGATCCCGTCCGAGCCGCGCATCACCTTCGATCCCGCAGCCGTCAACATCTATGCCGACAGCTGGCGGGTCTCCGATCCGTCCACCGCCAATGTGAGGGCTTGAGCCATGGAAAAGACTTGGAATAACAAGGCCTGGTTCATGGTGTTGCCGGTGCTGGTGCTGGTCGCCTTCTCCGCTGTCATCCCCTTGATGACCGTCGTCAATTATTCCGTGCAGGATACGTTCGGAAACAACGAGTTCTTCTGGGCCGGCACCGACTGGTTCATCCAGGTACTGCATTCGTCGCGCTTCTGGGATGCGCTGCAGCGCAATCTGCTGTTCTCGGTCATCATTCTCTCGATCGAGATTCCGCTCGGCATCCTGATCGCGCTGAACATGCCGAAGAAAGGTTTCGGTGTGCCGGTCTGCCTCATCCTGATGTCGCTGCCGCTGCTCATTCCGTGGAACGTCGTCGGCACGATCTGGCAGGTCTTCGGACGCGTCGATATCGGCCTGCTGGGCTATACGCTCGCAGCGCTCGGCATTCCCTACAACTACGTCAACAACGTCTTCGATGCCTGGATCACGCTGATCGTCATGGACGTCTGGCACTGGACGAGCCTCGTCGTGCTGCTCTGCTATGCCGGTCTCGTCTCCATTCCAGACGCTTACTATCAGGCTGCGAAGATCGACGGCGCATCGCGCTGGTCCGTGTTCCGCTACATCCAGTTGCCGAAAATGAAGCGCGTGCTGCTGATCGCCTTTCTGCTGCGCTTCATGGACAGCTTCATGATCTATACGGAGCCTTTCGTCATCACCGGCGGCGGCCCCGGCAACTCCACGACCTTCCTGTCGATCGACCTCGTCAAGACCGCCATTGGCCAGTTCGACCTCGGTCCGGCCGCCGCCCTTTCGCTCATCTACTTCCTCATCATCCTGCTGCTCTCATGGATCTTCTACACCGTGATGACCACCAGCGACGCTCAGAACTGATCCGGGGAGGGAGGAGAAACCATGACCACAACAATGACCAATCCGGCCATCAACACGCCGACATCGACGACGGTCAGTCGCGCATCGGCCCCATCGACAGGTATTAGCCTGTCCTGGCTGGTGCCCACGCTTTACATCGTCTTCCTGCTCCTGCCGATCTACTGGCTCGTCAATATGAGCTTCAAGACGAACATGGAGATCACCAGCACCTTCTCGCTCTATCCGCATGAACCGACATTGCGGAACTATGCGGTAATTTTCACAGATCCGTCCTGGTACAAGGGCTACATCAACTCGATCATCTATGTGGTGATGAACACGGTGATCTCGGTGCTGGCGGCGCTTCCCGCAGCCTACGCCTTCTCGCGCTACCGGTTTCTCGGCGACAAGCACCTGTTCTTCTGGTTGCTTACCAACCGCATGGCCCCGCCTGCCGTCTTCGCGTTGCCGTTCTTCCAGCTCTATTCGGCCTTTGGCCTGATCGACACGCACATCGCCGTGGCGCTTGCACACTGCCTGTTCAACGTGCCGCTGGCCGTCTGGATCCTCGAAGGCTTCATGTCCGGCGTGCCGAAGGAGATCGACGAGACCGCCTATATCGACGGCTATTCCTTCCCGCGCTTCTTCGTGAAGATCTACATTCCCCTGATCGCATCCGGCATCGGCGTCGCCGCCTTCTTCTGCTTCATGTTCTCCTGGGTCGAGCTTCTGATCGCCCGGACGCTGACCACGACGGATGCGAAGCCGATTGCCGCGATCATGACGCGCACCGTCTCGGCATCGGGCATGGACTGGGGTGTGCTGGCTGCGGCCGGCGTGCTCACCATCATCCCCGGCGCCATCGTCATCTATTTCGTCCGCAACTACATCGCCAAGGGCTTTGCCCTCGGCCGCGTGTAAGGAGACCGACATGAACTTCTCCTGGATGGCGTGGACGCTGCCGACGGTCCTGTTCTTCGTGACGATCCTGACGCTGCTGGTCGGCATGGGGATCTGGGAATTCCTTTCGCCCGGCGGCAATCCGCGCGTCGGCATCCTGCGCTTCGAGACGACACGGGGAGACCGCCTCTTCGTGTCGCTGCTCGGCAGCGCCTTCATTCACCTTGCATGGCTGGGGCTTGTCGGTCCCAACGTGTGGTGGGCTCTTGCCCTGTCCGTTGTCTACGCCATCGGCGTCTTCAAGCTGGTCTGAGGCATCTGAACGACACGGGTTTTGCTGGGGGAGGGTCCTGGCGCCCGTGACAGCAATCGCAGAAACCTTAAGAGGAGGACTACTCATGCGACGGCATCTTCTAACATCGACGGCAGCCATGCTGCTCGCCTTTACCGGGTCGGCATTTGCCGGCATGGACGAGGCAAAGACATTCCTGGACAAGGAAATCGGCGACCTTTCGACGCTGACCCGCGCCGACCAGGAAAAGGAAATGCAGTGGTATATCGATGCGGCAAAGCCTTTTGCCGGCATGGAGATCAAGGTCGTTTCCGAGACGCTCACCACGCACGAATATGAGTCCAAGGTTCTGGCCAAAGCCTTTACCGACATCACCGGCATCAAGGTCACGCACGACCTCATCGGCGAAGGCGATGTCGTTGAGAAGCTGCAGACGCAGATGCAGTCCGGCGAGAACATCTATGACGCCTATGTCAACGACTCGGACCTCATCGGCACACATTGGCGCTATCAGCAGGTGCGCAACCTGACCGACTGGATGGCCGGCGAAGGCAAGGACGTGACGTCCCCGACGCTCGACATCAAGGACTTCATCGGCACGTCCTTCACCACCGCGCCGGACAAGAAGCTCTACCAGCTTCCGACCCAGCAGTTCGCCAACCTCTACTGGTTCCGGTACGACTGGTTCAACGACGAGAAGAACAAGGCCGACTTCAAGGCGAAGTACGGCTACGACCTCGGCGTTCCCGTCAACTGGTCTGCCTACGAGGATATCGCCGAGTTCTTCACCGGCCGCGAGATCGACGGCAAGAAGGTCTATGGTCACATGGACTACGGCAAGAAGGACCCGTCGCTCGGCTGGCGCTTCACCGATGCCTGGCTGTCGATGGCCGGCAACGGCGACAAGGGCCTGCCCAACGGTCTGCCCGTCGATGAATGGGGCATCAAGGTCAACGAGAAGTCCCAGCCGGTCGGCTCCTGCGTTGCACGCGGCGGCGACACCAACGGCCCGGCTGCCGTCTACTCGATCGCCAAGTACCTCGATTGGTTGAAGGCCTATGCTCCGCCGGAAGCGCAGGGCATGACCTTCGGCGAAGCTGGCCCGGTTCCCGCACAGGGCAACGTCGCCCAGCAGATCTTCTGGTACACGGCCTTCACCGCCGATGCCGTCAAGAAGGGCCTGCCGGTTGTCAACGAGGACGGCACCCCGAAATGGCGCATGGCACCGTCGCCGCATGGCGTCTACTGGAAGGACGGCATGAAGCTCGGCTATCAGGACGTCGGTTCCTGGACGCTGATGAAGTCCACGCCTGAAAAGAACGCGCAGGCCGCCTGGCTCTATGCACAGTTCGTGACCTCGAAGACCGTGGACGTGAAGAAGAGCCATGTCGGCCTGACCTTCATCCGCGAATCGACCATCCAGGACAAGAGCTTCACCAAGCGTGCGCCCGAACTCGGCGGTCTCGTCGAATTCTACCGTTCGCCGGCTCGCGTGCAATGGTCGCCGACCGGTACCAACGTTCCCGACTACCCGAAGCTGGCACAGCTTTGGTGGCAGGCGATCGGCGATGCCGCCGCCGGCAGCAAGACGCCACAGGAAGCGATGGACTCGCTCTGCGCCGAGCAGGAAAAGGTTCTCCAGCGCCTGCAGCGTGCCGGCGTCCAGGGCGATATCGGTCCGAACCTCGCTGAGGAACACGATATCGAATACTGGAGCAAGGATGCAGCCGAAAAGGGCAACATCGCGCCGCAGCTGAAGATCGAGAACGAGAAAGAAAAGCCTCTGACGGTCAACTACGACGAACTCGTCAAGAGCTGGCAGAAGTAAGCCTGACCCGCTAGACAACGGCCGGGGCGCGACACGTGCCCCGGCCTTTTATTGACGCCGCATGCCCCCGACGTGACAGTGCCGGGACCGCGAGCGGAATGACGAGGCATCGCGTGCGCCGGGGTGGCGTGGGCTGGGTCGATGGGAGACGAGGACGAATGAGCGGTTACATTCTGGCGATCGATCAGGGAACGACATCCACCCGAACGATGATCTTCGACGCGAACATGGCCATTGCCGGCGTTGCGGGCCAGGAATTCCAGCAATTCTTCCCCGATTCCGGCTGGGTCGAGCATGATGCCGAGGAGATCTGGGAGAGTGTGCTCTCCACCAGCCGCAAGGCGATCGAGAAGGCCGGCATCGCGGCCACCGATATCGCGGCGATCGGCATCACCAACCAGCGTGAGACGATCGTCGTTTGGGATCGTGAGACAGGCGAGCCCGTTCACCGTGCCATCGTCTGGCAGGACCGGCGCACGGCGCGGTTTTGCGACGAGCTGAAGGCGCGCGGGCTGGAGCCGTTGTTCACCGAGAAGACCGGCCTCCTGATCGATCCCTACTTTTCCGGCACGAAGCTCGCCTGGCTGCTCGACACGGTGGACGGCCTGCGCGCGCGCGCCGAGAAGGGCGAGGTCTGCTTCGGGACCATCGACAGCTGGCTCATCTACAAGCTGACCGGCGGGCGCGTACATGTGACCGACGCAACCAACGCCTCGCGCACGCTGCTCTACGATATTTCCGAGAACCGTTTCGACGACGAGCTTCTCGACATCCTGTCCGTTCCCCGCGCGATGCTGCCGGAGGTGAAGGATTGCGCGGCCGATTTCGGCGTGACCGATCCCGCCATCTTCGGTGCGGAAATCCCGATCCTCGGCGTGGCCGGCGATCAGCAGGCTGCCGTCATCGGCAATGCCTGCTTTGCGCCCGGCATGCTGAAATCGACCTATGGAACGGGCTGCTTTGCGCTTCTCAACACGGGCGAGGACCGCGTCGTCTCCTCCAACCGCCTGCTGACCACGATCGCCTACCGTCTCGACGGCAAGACGACCTATGCGCTGGAAGGCTCGATCTTCATCGCCGGCGCCGCCGTGCAATGGCTGCGCGACGAAATGGGCTTCATCTCCAAGTCGTCCGAAGCCGAGGAACTGGCAAAGACGGCGGACCCGAACCAGCATGTTTACCTCGTACCGGCCTTCACCGGCCTCGGCGCGCCGCACTGGGACCCCGATGCGCGCGGCGCCGTCTTCGGTCTGACGCGAGCCACCGGCCCTGCCGAATTCGCGCGTGCGGCGTTGGAAAGCGTGGCCTACCAGACGCACGACCTTCTGGAAGCGATGAAGAAGGACTGGGGCGACAAGCGCGAGCGGACGGTCTTGCGGGTCGATGGCGGCATGGTCGCCTCCGACTGGACGATGCAGCGCCTCGCCGACATCCTCGCAGCACCCGTCGATCGTCCCGTTGTCTTGGAAACCACCGTTCTCGGTGCGGCATGGCTCGCCGGCTCGCGCGCCGGCCTCTGGCCCGATCAGGCCGGTTTTGCCGAAGCCTGGCAATGCGACCGCCGGTTCGAGCCGGAAGAGAGCGATGGTGCGCGCCAGGCCGGCATCGACGGCTGGAAGGACTGCGTTGCCCGCTGCTTGACGAATCGCCCCGCTGCGTGACGCTCGCTTTCCTTGTCAGGTGACAGGTTCGGACAGAACCTGCGCGCAGACTGATTCGCGGCTAAGCGGTGATTCTTCGGAAGTCTCGAAGCCTTAAGAATCTGACAGTGTCGGGAGAAGCTGACATTCGCTGGAAAACAACCTCTTGCTGATGAAATCGACGATGACCCGCACTTTCGGGGAAAGATGCCGGCTCGAAGGCCAGATCAGGTTGAACTGGCCGGGAGCATCGAGGTGATCCAGCAGCAGCGGCGTAAGCTCTCCGTTCCTGAGTGAGGCGGCGGCGAGAAAATCCGGCATGCAGCCGATGCCGAGTCCGCGCAGCACGGCGCCGCGCAATGCCTCCATATTGTTGCATGTCAGGACGTGACGGATCCTGACATCGGGCTCGCCCGCCGGACGCATCAAGGGCCAGTCCTGAATCTTGCCGCTATTGGGATAGCGGAAGCCGATCCCGACATGGGTGGACAGGTCGCGCGGGCAGGCCGGCGTTCCGCATTTCTCCAGATAGGCGGGTGACGCGCAGAGGAGCATCCGGAACGGCCGAAGCATGCGGACCATGATGCGGCTGTCGGGCAATTGCCCACTTCGGATAGCGACATCAACGCCTTCGTCGATGAGATCCACGATGCGGTCGGTGAAGTCCAGATCGAGTTCGATCTCCGGATAGAGCGACAGAAACTCGGAAAGCACCGGCAGGAGCAGGTGGTAGGCGACGATGGGCGCGCTGACCTTGACCCGCCCACGTGGAGTTTCCCGGGTTCGCAGCAGCGTTTCCTGCGCGTCGTCGAGATCGTCGAGGATGTGGCGGCATCGTTCGTGAAACGCGCGCCCTTCTTCCGTCAGCCGCAGGCTGCGGGTCGAACGCTGAAAGAGCCGGACGCCCAACTGACTTTCCAGCCGTGTAACAGCCTTTCCGACAGCAGACGGGGATAGACCGAGAACACGTCCGGCGGCAACGAAGCTGCCGAGATCGGCGGTGCGGACGAAGGCCCCGAGGCCGGTCAAACGGTCCATGTCTTCTGCTCCTTTATAGTGCCATTCGAGCGTTTTGATCCGTTATATCCGGAAGAATGACGCCATTTTCGAATACTCAATCATAAATATACTGAAGCGCAAAGAGGGCGCGTGTTGGCGCACCATTCTCCAGCTTCAGGGAAACACGCATGTCATCCTCATCCCGCGCGTCTGACGGACCTCGAACATGGCTGGCTTTGCTGGCCGTCTGCCTTGCCGCTGCTGCCATGCCCCTCACGTTCACGGGCACGGCGGTGGCGTTGCCCTCCATCGGGCGGGCGCTGGGCGGCAGTCCGGTCGCCATCGCCTGGGTGACGAACGCCTTCATGCTCACCTTCGGATCGACCCTGATGGCAGCGGGCGCCTTGGCGGACAGCTATGGCCGCAAGCGGATCTTCCTGGCGGGTGTCGGATCCTTCGCAGTGGTCTCGTTCGCGCTCGTTTTTGCCACAGATATTCTGGTGTTCGATCTCTTGCGCGCGGCCCAAGGGTTTGCAGCGGCTGCAGCGTTTTCGGGCGGCATGGCCGCCCTGGCGCAGGCGTTCGAGGGGCCGGCGCGGCTTCGCGCCTTCAGCATCGTCGGCACCAGCTTCGGCGTCGGCCTGTCGCTCGGCCCGGTGGCCTCGGGCCTGATGATCGAGGCACTCGGCTGGCGCAGTATCTTCCTGGCGGTGGTCGTCTTTGCCGTTCTCGCCTTCATCTTCGGCTGGTACGCATTGAAGGAGAGCCGGGATCCGGCGTCTCGCGGGCTCGACTGGGGCGGAGCGCTGACCTTCACCGCGGCGCTCGGCCTCTTCACCTACGGCATTTTGCTGGCGCCCGAGCGTGGCTGGAGCGACGGCATGGTCTTGGGATTGCTGGCAGGCGCACTCGTCTTCCTCCTCGCGTTCGTGGTCACTGAACGCGCGGTCTCCCGGCCTATGCTGGACCTCTCCTTGTTCGCCTATCCCCGTTTCGTTGGCGTTCAGCTGCTTGCGGCGGCTCCGGCCTATGGCTTCGTCGTCTTGCTGGTCTTGCTTCCCGGGCGCTTCATCGGCGTAGAGGGTATGGGCGAGGCGGCGGCGGGGACCTTGATGATCGCGCTTTCGGCGCCGCTGCTGATCCTGCCGATCGTGGCCGGACTTCTGACGCGCTGGCTCCGCCCTGCCACGATTTGCGGGGCGGGTTTGCTGATCTCGGCCGCCGGTCTGCTCTGGCTGTCGCAGATCCAGGTCGGTGCTCCGGTTCTTGCACTCGCTTTGCCCATGCTGGTGATCGGTACGGGCATCAGCTTTCCCTGGGGGCTGATGGATGGCCTTGCGGTCAGCGTTGTGCCCAAGGAGCGCGCAGGAATGGCGACAGGCATTTTCAGCACCACGAGGGTCGCCGGCGAAGGCGTTGCGCTCGCGGTCGTCAGCGCGATCCTGTCGATGCTGGTTGCCGACGGATTGAAGGGAAGCGCCATACCTTCGACCATTGCGACGAGCGCCCAAAGGCTTGCCGCCGGAGATCTCGGCGCGGCCGGGAATGCCTTGCAGGGAATCGATCGGGCAGTGCTGACGTCGCTCTACTCGAATGCCTTCAGCAACCTCCTCCTCCTGCTGACCGCCATCACCCTTCTGACCGCCCTCGTGGTCTTCGTCTTCCTCAGGACGAACGCTCACGATGTGAGCGAGGCTAGGGTCGAAAGCGCGGCCTGAAGAATTCGATCAGGCTGCAGTACGCCTGCAAGCGATCGCCGAAGTCGGCAAGCCAGGGCGCCGCACGACCTCGCTCTTCGTGAAGGACGCGTGGAAATCGCAGGCCGGCCAGGAACCGGTCTTGCTATTCCCGAGGTCGTCGCCCATGCTCAGCCAGGCACAGGACCGATCAGCGGAACGGGTTGTTTCGCTGCGAAGCGCTCCCTCCATGTCCGACTGTGCGATGGACCATGTCATTGCCGACGGGCGCAGCAATACGCTCGGTTCCTGACACGGCCTGTCGCGACGACGTCTTCCCTTATCCCCCTCCGCGAGACCCTTCATGACGCCTCTCTCAAATTCCCTTGCCGACGCCGATATCGCCAATGTGCTGCACCCCAATACGAACATGCGCCAGCATGAACGCACCGGGCCGCTGGTGATCGATCGCGGCGAGGGCATCCGGGTCTACGACAATACCGGCAAGGAATATATCGAGGGGCTGGCTGGTCTGTGGTCCGTCGCCGTCGGCTTTTCCGAGCCCCGGCTCGCCGAGGCTGCTCACCGGCAGATGCTGAAGCTGCCCTATTATCATACGTTCTCGTCGAAATCGCACGAGCCTTCGATCCGGCTTGCCGAAAAGCTGGTCGAGATGACGCCGCCGAACATCTCCCGCGCTTTCTTCACCTCGTCGGGTTCGGAAGCCAACGACACGATCGTCAAGATGGTGTGGTACATGAACAATGCGCTCGGCCGCCCGAACAAGAAGAAGTTTCTGTCCCGTATCAAGGGCTATCACGGCATCACGGTTGCGTCCGGCAGCCTGACCGGCCTGCCCACCAACCACCGCGATTTCGACCTGCCGGCCATCCCCGTGCATCATCTGACGTGCCCGCATTTCTACCGCTTCGGGGCGCCCGGCGAAGACGAGGCGGCCTTCACGGCACGGCTGCTCGCCGAACTCGAGACGGTCATCGCAACCGAAGGCGCCGACACAATCGCCGCCTTTATCGGTGAGCCGCTGATGGCGGCAGGCGGCGTGATGCCGCCGCCGGTCGGATACTGGGAAGGTGTGGAGCGGATCTGCCGCGCCCATGACATCCTGATTGTTTCCGACGAAGTCATCTGCGGCTTCGGGCGTCTGGGGACGCCGTTCGGTTGCCAGAAATATGGCTTCACGCCCGACATCATGACGCTGTCGAAGCAGATCACGTCGTCCTACATGCCGCTGGCCGCGGTCTTGTTTTCGGACCCGATCTACCAGGCGATCGCCGACAACTCGGAGAAGATCG
The DNA here is from genome assembly GCF_011603255.1 of Ferranicluibacter rubi. Classification (GTDB taxonomy): domain Bacteria; phylum Pseudomonadota; class Alphaproteobacteria; order Rhizobiales; family Rhizobiaceae; genus Ferranicluibacter; species Ferranicluibacter rubi. The sequence goes on from NZ_JAANCM010000008.1 coordinate 217,594, forward strand.
GCATGTTCGGCCACGGCTACACCGCCTCCGGTCACCCGGTGGCAACCGCCGTCGCGCTCGAAAACCTCGCGATCATCGAGGAGCGTGACCTGATGGGCAATGCCGCCCGTCTTGAGGCACAGTTCCAGGCGGGACTCCAGGCCTTTGCGGATCATCCGCTGGTGGGCGAAGCGCGAGGTGCCGGCCTTATCGGCGCCGTCGAACTGGTCGCCGACAAGGCGACGCGCAAGCCGTTCGACAAGCTCGGCCGTGCCGGCGCCCTGGCCTCCACCATCGGCCATGAAGAGGGATTGATCTTCCGGGCGATCGGCGATCAGCTGGCACTTTGCCCGCCCTTGATCGTGACGCCCGAGGATATCACCGAGATCATGACCCGCATGGGGCGCACACTCGACCGCCTGACGGGCGCCGTCGCCGCAGAAGGGCTGGCGTAACTCTGAGCAGGATATCTCCGCCGGACCTGCCACACTTTCCGGAGCGACCATAACTCGCGGGTTATCAATCCGCGAGAAAAACTCATTTTACCGAACCGGAGGATCCCTGCAGTATCGGAGCCGGAGGGCGGACGTGTGAATTTTCCGCAGATGGGAAAGGCCACGGTCCGTTGTCAGGACGAGAGAGTAAGCCGCAATGCTTGACGCTCCCTGTTTCTGCCCGCGGGGGAAACGGCAGAGCGACGTGCTTCTCTCCCGTCGATATAGGCTTGGGAAGGAGAGAAAATGACAATCGGAAAGAGCGGCGTCGCGGTCGGATGGGTCGCGACACTCTGTTGGGCCGCTGTGGTGCTGGACGGTTTCGATCTCGTGGTACTGGGAGCTTTGATCCCGACGTTGACGGGCGGTGAAACGCCGTGGATGACGGCGCCGGAAGCGACCTTCGTATCGACCATCAGCCTTGTCGGCATGACGCTCGGGGCGTTGTCGATCGGTATCGCGACAGACAGCCTCGGCCGCCGCAAGGTGATGATCTGGGCGGTTGCCGCCTTCTCGCTGCTGACGCTCGCCTGTGGCCTGGCGCAGAACTGGTGGCAGCTCGGTATCTTCCGTTTCCTTGCTGGCTTCGGGCTGGGCGGCTGCTTACCGACAGCCATTGCCATGGTCACCGAGTTTTCACGCGGCAAGGCCGGCGAGGCCTCGACCACGGTCATGACCGGCTATCACGTCGGGGCCGTTTCGACGGCCCTTCTCGGTCTATTGCTTCTGCCATCGCTCGGCTGGCGCGCCATGTTCTTCGCAGGCGCCGTTCCCGGTTTCGTGCTCGTCCCGCTGATGATCCGTTACCTGCCGGAATCTCCGGCTTTCCTGCTCGCCAAGGGTCGAACCGAAGAGGCCCGCCAGATTGGCGATGCCTTCGGTCTCAATATCGACGCGCCGGTGGCCGGTCAGCCGAAGGAGCGGCCGTCGATCGCCACCCTTCTTCGCCCGCCGATCCTGCGCAACAGCATCGCCATCTGGGTGACGTCCTTCATGGGACTTCTTCTGGTCTACGCGCTGAACACCTGGCTTCCGGCGATGATGGTCGCCGCCGACTACGGGCTTGAGCGCGGGCTTTGGCTGCTTCTACTTCTCAATGCGGGTGCCGTCGTCGGTCTGATCGTCGCCGGGCGCGTCGGCGACGCGATCGGCCTGAAGCGGGCCGCGGTGTTGTGGTTCGTCTGCGGCGGCGTCCTGCTGGCCATCCTCTCGGTGAAAACCCCGGTCGGGTTGCTGTATCCTCTGGTGTTCATGACCGGTTGCTTCGTCTTTTCGGCCCAGGTCCTCGTCTATGCCTTCACCGCCGCAAACCACCCGCCTGCCATCCGCGCCACCGCGCTCGGCATGTCGGCGGGCGTCGGCCGCCTTGGTGCTATCGCCGGTCCGCTGGTCGGGGGAACGCTCGTGTCGCTCGGCATGGGCCACCCGTGGGGCTTCTACGCGTTCGCAGCCGTTGGCTTTGTCGGCGCCCTTGCCATGCTGGGGACGCATACGCTGCGGTCGGCACGGGACGCGTGACGAGAAGGGACATGGTCCGCGGGCCGCATAATTCTGCGTGCTGCCCGCGGCTGAGACGGTGCTAGACCCCGGCAATGCGCCGCAGATCGTCCACGGCGCCGGGAGCCGCGGCCAATACCGCGGCGCCGCGGGTTAGCTGCTCGCCTTCGACGGGGAAGGGATGGTGCCAGCCGCCGGCCTCCGTCACCAGGCAATAGCCTGCAAGGCAATCCCAGGCATGCATGTAGGGTTCGTAATAGCCGACCAGCCGGCCCGCCGCGACATAGGCGAGCATCAGTGCGCCCGACCCATTGCGGATGAAATTGCCGCCGGCTTCCATCAGCGTTTCCACCATCTTTCCGACGAAGGCCGGTGTGACGTAATTGTTGGCGCCGATGCCGGTGACGGCGTTGCGGATGGTGCGTGATGGGTCGAGGGTCAGCACCCGGCCGTTGAGCACGGCGCCTTTGCCCGTGGCTGCGGCGTAGAGCTCATCGAAGCAGGGCGCGTAGATCACGCCGATCACCGGCTTGCTGTTGAAGAGGACCGCGATGGAAACGCACCAGCTCGGCATGCCGTTGACGAAGGGGCTGGTGCCGTCGATCGGATCGACCACCCAGGTATAGCCTGAGGCGCCCGTGGCAAGGCCGTACTCTTCGCCGAGAAATCCGTCATCCGGGTGGGCGTCGGCCACCGCGGCGCGAATCAGGTTTTCCACCTCGCGGTCGGCGATCGAGACGACGTCCTGCGCGTCGCGCTTGGTTTCGATGACCAGTGTTTCGCGGCGGTTGAAATAGTCGAGAGCGACAGCGCCGGCGTTGCGGGCGATCGTCTGCGCGAGAGCGAAGCGGGCGTCGAGATCATGCGTCATGTGAAGTCCTTGTGTACGAAGCGGCTCAGTCGTTGATAATGGCAATGCCGCGTCCTTTGAAGCCGACAGCGACATCTGTTGCAGGCGGCAGCGCCCGTTCCACCGCGGGATCGACCACGAACAGCCGCCCGGTGCCGGTCTCCACCTCATATTCCACATGGTCGCCGAGGTAAGCGGCATGGGTAATCCGCCCCGGGAAGGCGGCGGTTGACGCCGGCTCCAGCGTAATCGAGTTCGGTCGCACGGCAAGCTTGGCAGGCCCTGGCCGTGCGTTGCGGCTGGGCACGCGATGTTCGAGCGCCCCGATGCGAATGGTCGCGTCCGCCCCTTCGACGCGGATGACGTCGCAGGCGACGACGTTGGCCTCGCCCATGAAATCGGCGATGAAGGCCGAAGCGGGGGCCTCGTAGAGATCGCGCGGCGAGCCCTCCTGTGCGATCACGCCATCCTTCATGATGATGATGCGGTCGGAGACGGCCAGCGCTTCGTCCTGATCATGCGTCACGTAGACGGCGGTGAAGCCGAGACGCTGCTGCAGCTCGCGGATTTCGGTGCGCACCTGCCGGCGCAGGCGCGCGTCGAGGTTGGAGAGCGGCTCGTCGAGCAGAAGCACCTGCGGCTCCAGCACCAGCGCCCGGGCGACGGCCACGCGTTGCTGCTGGCCGCCGGAGAGTTCGGCGGGAAGCCGCGCGCCCATGCCGGCAAGGCCGACGAGCTTCAGGCCCTCTTCCGCCCGCTCGCGCGCGTCCTTTCGCTTCATGCCGGAGGACTCGAGGCCGTAGGCCACGTTGTCGAGCGAGCTCATATGCGGAAACAGCGCGTAGGACTGGAACACCATCGACACGTCGCGCTCATTGGCCGGCAGCATCGTCACGTCCTTGCCGCCGATGAGGATCTGCCCGGAGGTGGGATGTTCGAGGCCCGCGAGCATGCGCAGCGTCGTGGTCTTGCCGCAGCCCGAGGGGCCGAGCAGGGTCACGAGCTGGCCGGGCTCGATGGTGATGGACAGGTCGTGAATGGCGGTGAAGGCACCGAACTGCTTCTTGACGTGCTGGAAGACGACGGAACCGGCGCGGGAATGGATCATGCTGTTTTCTCCTGACCGAGAAGGGATGAAGGCGCGGAGCGAAGGCCGGCGACCCGGTTTTCACGGCGCAGCCGGCGTTCGCCGACGAGAAGCTGGAAGCCGGCGATGATGACGATCATCACGACGATCAGCATGGAGGAATAAGCAATCGCCACGCCATACTCGCCGTTCTCGACAAGGCCGACGATGTAGGAGGTCGCCATGTTGTATTCGGCGCTGACGAGGAAGATGACCGCGCTGATGGAGGTGATCGCCCGCACGAAGGAGTAGACCAGTGCTGCCGTGATCGCCGGGCGCAGCAGCGGCAGGATGACCTTGCGCATCGTGCGGAAGCTCGTGGCGCGCAGCGTCAACGACGCCTCGTCGAGGCTCTTGTCGAGCTGGCTCATGGCCGCCACCCCGCCACGTACGCCGACCGGCATGTTGCGGAAGACGAAGCAGGCGATGAGGATCAGCGCGGTGCCGGTCATCTCAAGCGGCGGCAGGTTGAACGCCATGATGTAGCTGATGCCGATGACCGTGCCGGGAATGGCAAAGCTCATCATCAGCGCGAACTCGAACACGTTGCGACCGACGAATTTCTGACGGACGATGATGTAGGCCGTGAGCAGCCCGACAGCGGCCGTCAGCGGTGCCGAGATCAGCGCGATCTCCATGGTCGTCCAGAAGGAATTCCACGCGACGCCGGTCCAGGCGAGCACGCCGTCGCGCATCTCGACCGAAAAGGCTCTGGCGTAGTGATCGAGCGTCAGCGAATTGTCGAGCCCCCAGGTTTTGACGAAGCCGCCGAAGAGGATCATGCCGTAGATGACGATGGTGAAGAGCATCCACGGAACGACGAGGGCATGCACGCCGATGGAGAGCGAGCGCGGTAGGGCGATGTGCGATCCGCTGTCGCCTTTGCCGGTGACGGTCGCGAAGTTCTTGCCGGCCAGCCAATAGCGCTGGGCGAGAAATGCGGTGAGCGTGAAGCAGAGCAGGATGATGGCGAGCACCGCGGCGCGCGAGGGATCGTTCTGCGAGCCGACGACGGCAAAGAAGATCTCGGTCGAGAGCACCCCGTGGCTGCCGCCGAGCACCAGCGGATTGCCGAAATCGGCCATGCTTTCGATGAAGCCGATGAGGAACGCATTGGCGATGCCCGGCTTCATTAAAGGCAGCGAGACCCGCCAGAAGGTGCGCCAGCGATCGGCGCGCAGCGTCTGTGATGCCTCTTCCATCGATGGGCTGACGCCTTCGACAACGCCGATGAGCACGAGGAAGGAGATGGGCGTAAACGACAGGACCTGCGCAATCCAGATGCCGGTCATCCCGTAGAGCCAGCGGCCGGGCTCGATGCCGAACAGGCTGGAGAGCGCTTCGGTAACGACGCCGGCGCGGCCGAAGAGCAGCGTCAGCGCAAGGCCGATGACGAAGGGCGGCGTGATGATCGGCAGGACGGTGAGGAGGCGCAGTCCCTTCTTGAAGGGAAAGCGCGTGCGGGTGGCGACCAGCGCAAAGGCCAGCCCCATGATGGTGGAGCCGCCGGCCGTCATGATCGCCAGCCACAGCGTGCGCCACGCAACGCCGCACCGCTCCCCGCCGACGACGCAGCCGAGGCTCCAGATGGCGGGGTCCTGAATGTTGCGGGTGAAGCCGTCCGGATTGAGCGAGCCGTCGAAATCCTGAAACGCGCCGACCAGCATGCTGCCGACCGGGTAGAATACGAAGATCGCAACGAGAAAGACGAGAAGCGCGATGGAAGCGACGACGAAGGCATCGCCCTTCATGGCGCCGCGCTCGGCAAGGCCGAAGGAGAAGAGGAGCACGAAGACCAGCGCCGAGAGCATGGCGCCGGCGCCCATCGACGGTTGCCCGTCGGACAGCGCCCCGAACAGAGTCTCACTGATCGTCCAGGACCAGCCGGAATAACCGATAGCCAGCCCCTGCAGCGTTAGGAACACCACGCCGATGGCACCGGATAGGACAAGGAGCGCGCCGCGTCGTTTCGGATCTCGCGTGAAGCGGGCAATGCCGGCGACCACCAGCATCAGCGCAGCGATGGCGAGCCACCAGCGGCCGTGCAGAAGGATCTGCAACAGGCCGGGCGAGACCGAGGCTTCGCCGGGGAAGCCCGACAACCAGCCGAGCCCCAGAAACCCGCCCTCGATCCTGTACCAGGGGACGAGTAGGAAGGCCAGAATGCCAAGACCGAGCGTGATATCCAGTCTGCGGTTACGATTGTCTTTGCCGGTATCCATCCCGATCCCCTCTTCAAGCCATGCCATGTTTCAAAGCCTTGCGCCGGCCAACACCTCCGCCAGCCGGCACGAGGCGCGTATCAGTTCGCGTTGGCGCTAATCTCGCGGTCCCAGCGCTCCAGCAGTTCCTTGCGCTTGGCCGGGTCGCCATAGGTCTTGAAGTCGTAGTCGATCAGCTTGATGTCCTCGAAGCGCGGCGCCTCCTTGGGGATCTCGGCCGACTTGTTGGACGGCAGCTGGAAGGACTTGGCGTCCTTCATGCGCGACTGGACGGCGGGCGAGAGTGCCCAGTCGTACCAGATCTTCGCATTGTCGAGGTTCTTCGCGCCCTTGACGATCGACATGGAGCCGATCTCGTAGCCGGTGCCTTCGCAAGGTGCGACCGACTTAACCGGGAAGCCTTCCGCCGTCTGGGCTACCGCGTCATGCATGAAGACGATGCCGATGGCCGTTTCGCCACGGGCCGCCGCCTTCACCGGAGCGGAGCCGGACTTGGTATATTGCGAGATGTTGGCGTTGAGCTTCTTCAGGTAGTCGTAGGCCTGGTCCTCGCCCATGATCTGGACCAGCGAGGCGAGCGCGGTATAGGCGGTGCCCGACGAGTTCGGATTGGCGATCTGGATCTCGCCCTTGAAGGCGGGATTGAGAAGATCGGCCCAGCATTTCGGCTCGGTAAAGCCCTTCGCCTTGAAGATCTCGGTGTTGTAGCCCCAGCCGAGCGCGCCGGCATAGACGCCGACGGTCTTGAAGCCGGAGCCTTCGGCCTGCTTCTGCGCCCAATCCTGCAGCTGGTCGAGCAGCGGCGACTTGTATTCCTGCGTCAGTCCGTCGGACGCCGCCTGCATATGGGGATCGCCGGTGCCGGCCCACCAGATATCCGTCTTCGGATTGCGCGCCTCCGCGCGGATCTTGGCGTAAGTTTCGCCCGACGACAGGCGCACCATATTGACCTTGATGTCGTGGTCCTTCTCGAAGTCGCCCTTCATCTGCTCGCAGATGACAACGTCTGCCGAGCAGATCAGGTTGAGCGTACCGGCCGCCTGCGCCGACGTGGCGGTCAGCGCGGTCCCTGCCATCCATAGAATGGCGGCTGTGGTGGTTTTCATGGTCTTTCCTCCTTGGTTGAACGTATTTTCGGACGACACGGGGACGCCTTGCCCATTTGCATCTGCAATCGGGCTGACGTGTTCCGTCCTGTGTGTGATGCCTCGGCGCCGGCGGAAACGCGCAGGCGACGGTCTTGCCGGAGAGGGCAGCTTCCTCTCCCTCGTATTTGGTCAGGGGATCCCGCGGATCTCGCTGTCGAAACGTTTCAGAAGCCGGCGGCGCTCGTCCGCCGAGCCGAAGGTCGCGAAGTCGTAATCGACCATCCGGATCATCGAAATGTCAGGTGCACCGGGCGGCAGGGACGCGCCGGCATTGGACGGCACCTGGTTCTGCCCGGCGGCAGCCCCTGTCGCCTGTCCCTCGGCACTCAGCGCAAAATCGACGAAGGCGCGGGCCGCCTCCAGGTTTTTCGCACCTTTGACGATGCTGACGGCGCCGATCTCGTAGCCCGTGCCTTCGCAGGGCGCGACGATTTCGAGTGGGTAGCCCGCCTGCCGCAGCGTCACCGCGTCGTGGATGAAGGAAATACCGATCAGCGTCTCGCCATGGGCGGCATCCTTGACCGGGGCCGAACCCGACTGCGGATAGGCACGGATATTGGCGCCGAGCCGGCCGAGATATTTGAACGCCTCATCTTCCCCGAAGAGCTGAACCAGCGTCGCCAGCGCGGTATAGGCCGTCCCCGACGAATTCGGATCGGCAAGCTCGATGGCGCCGGCATAGGTTCCATCGAGCAGGTCCTTCCAGCAGGCCGGGGCTTTAAGGCCCTTCTGCTTCAAAAGGTCGGTATTGTAGGCAAAGCCGAGCGCTCCGGCATAGATGCCTGCGGAATGCCCGCCCGAGAGATCGAAGAAATTGTCGGCCCAAGGCAGCATCGCGGTGGTCGTTTGCGGCTGGTAGGATTGCAGCAAGCCTTCGTCGGCCGCCTGCAACTGCGCATCGCCCGTGCCGCCCCACCAGACATCCGTTTGCGGATCGGCCTTCTCATTGCGCACCTGATCGAGGATCTCGCCGGTGCTCTTGCGCGTGACGGTCGCGTCGATCCGCAACCGTGTCATCACCGCGTATTTCATGGCCGCGCACCAGGCCTCGTCCACACCGCACAGCACGTTGAGCCGCGCTATGGGCTCTGCACGTGCGGTCACGCCGAACGACAGACACGCCGCCGCTGCCAGACAGATGAACGTCCTCACCAAAAGCCTCCACTCGGGAACAATGATGTCCCGACCTCCGCAGCCAGAATGGCAGATACAGCGAACGCTTCAAGGACGGAGTGGTTACCGTTGTTACAGCCGATATTTCCGACGGTTGCGAACCTTTCAAATGTTACATTTGTAACAGATCGCGTCATCGGCAAGCATTTGAACATTCCGTCCCGAAGCCTATGCTGCTGCAGGAGGAATTTCGATATGCAGGTGAAGATTCTGATCGTGGAGGACGATCCGGATATGGCGGAGATGTTGTTCGATCTCGTGGAGGCGGAGGGCTGGACGCCGTTCGTGGCGGGTTCGGCCGAGGAGGCGACGGCCTTCCTGTCGCGCGAGATCGTGCATCTCATCCTGCTGGATCACAATCTCCCCGGTGCGTCGGGGCGAACATTCGCGCAGCGCATTCGCAGCAGCATGGATGTGGGCATCATCATGGTGACGGCGGCCGGCAGCTCGGCCGAGCGCGTGCTGGGCCTGGAGACAGCCGCTGACGACTATATCGTCAAACCGTTCGAGCCGATCGAGCTTGCCGCCCGTATGAAGGCAGTGCTGCGCCGCTCGGTCCTGATGTCGAAGCCCGAGCGCATGCCGGAGCTGGCGGCCGACCTCGCGCCCGCTGCATCGGCGCTCAAGCTCGGAGATTGGACGGTCGACCTGAAGCGCAGGCTGGCCGTCTGCGATGGGCAGCCGGGCAAGACGCTGACGGGTGCCGAGTTCGCACTTCTGGAACTGCTTGCCGAAACGCCCAACCTTCCGGTCACCCGATCCCAGATTCTCGAGCGGCTGGGCAGTGGCACGGACCGCTACGTGGATCGCAATGTCGACGTACTGGTTCTGAGGCTGCGCCGCAAGATCGAGCAGAACCCGGAACTGCCGCGATACATCAAGACGCGCCGGGGCCGCGGCTACGTGCTGGAAGTTCTGCGCCGCGAGACGGAGCAATGACTCGTCGCGCCTTCTTTTCCTCGATTGCATTCCGTCTTCCCGCTGCCATCCTGCTCATCGGCGCGCTGGTGCTTGGCATTTCCACGGTCGCCATCGTCGGTCTCCTGAAGGCGCGAAACGAGATGGCCACCTATGGCACGCAGGCCTTCGTCAGCCTCGGCAAATCCGCCATCGTTTCCAAACAGGTATCCGACCTCGTTTCCAGCGCGCCCTTCCTGATGAACGCGACCTCGCCCTATCGCATTTCCAGCGAGAGCCGTGCCGTGCTGACCCAGGTCGAGGCGCTGATGATCATGATGCAGCCCCGGCCGGAGCGGACGGCAGCGCCCACCGATGGAAGGGTACTGGCGCTGCTGGGCACGATCCAGCAGCAGACGATTACCATGTTGCAAAATGCCGAGGCGGCGCAGGCGCACAAATCGGATGCCGCGATGGCGCTCAGCCAGATCGCGACGCGGGACATGACGACGGTTCGCAACCTGCAGCCAGGCCTCAACGCCATCGCGCAATCCGCCTCGACATCCGACAGCCTGTTTCAGCTAGGCGAACTCCAGAGGCGCTATGTCCGGGAGCTGTCGATTGCCGAGGCCGCGCCTGTGCGCATGGATCAGGCCGCGCTCGATGCCCATCGCCGCATCTTTGCGGCACAGACGCGGTATTTGCGGGAGATGTTTTCCATTCGCGCCGCGATCACGCGCCTCCACACGGTTTCGCGCGAACTGTCGCTCGCCGTCGAGTCGCAGAACGATAGCGTGGTGGGGAAGCTCGGCGACGATGTGCAGGCGATCTCGCAGATGCTGCAAAGGCTGCTCAGTATCGTCTTCGTCACAGCGCTCCTGATGCTGCTCATCGCAGCGCTCGCCATCCGGTCCGTCATGCGGGTCTCCCGCGGAATCGTTGATCTCTCGGCCGGCATGAACGCGCTCGCCGGCGGGCAGAAGCAGATCGCCGTGCCGCGTTATCGCGGCGACGAGACGGAACTGATCCGGCTGGTGCAGGCTTTCAGCGCCTTCCGCGAGAGCGTCGATCGCGTTAGCCGGATGCGCCGAAAGGCGGAGACGGCGGCCAAGACGATCCGCGCGATCTTTCGCAGCATGAACGAGGGCATCGCCCTGTTCGACGCCGCCGGCAAGCCTATCGCCATGAACCGTCGGGTGATCGAGCTTGTCGGGCGCGGCGGTGCCTCGCGAAAGCTGCCTTTGCAGCGTTTCCTTGATGGTCTGCCCGATATCGATGCCATGGGTTTGCAGGATGCGCTCGACGACACGGAGCGGCCGGGCAAACCCTTCGTCTTCCGCCTGCGCCAGGAAGACGGGCAGGTGGTGGAGGTGTCGCTTTCGCGCCAGATGGATGGCGGTTTCGTTCTCCTTGCGCGCGACGTGACCGAGGCCGACCGGCAGGAAGCCGAGGCCGCCAAGTCCCTGAGGCTCGACGGCATTATGCGCATGACGCACCAGCTCGCCCATGAGGTCGGCAATATGATCGGCATCGTCACCGGCAGTCTCGGCCTTCTGGAGCGCGAGGACGGCGTGACCGATCGCCAGAGGCGGCATCTGAACCGCATCCGCAAGGCGGCCGACCGGGGCCGCGCGCTGTCCTCCAGCATGCTGTCGGTCGCAAGCCAGCAGCAGATCTTTCCCGTGTCGATTGATCTCGGATCCGTGCTGACCGGCATGATCGACGTTCTCGAAATCGCCGTCGGCGAGACCTGCCGGGTCACGCTGTCGACGGCCGGGGATCTGCCGCCGGTCTATCTCGACCCCTCGCTCTTCGAGCAATCCGTGCTCAACCTCTGCCTGAACGCGGCCGCAGCCATGCCGAAGGGCGGAGAGATCGCCATCTCGGCCACCCATGACGGTACATCCGTCGTGGTTTCCGTTTCCGACGCGGGCGTCGGAATGACATCGGAGGCGATCGACAAGGCTTTCGAGCCCTATTTCACGACGCGCATGAAAAACGGCAGTGCCGGCCTCGGTCTTGCAACCGTCTACGGCTTCGTTCGCCAGTCCGGCGGAGATGCGACCATCGAGTCGCGGCTGGGCGAGGGCACCCGGGTAACGCTCACCTTCCCCGATCGGCGGTTTGAAAGCCTTTCAGGCTCTACGACGGCGTGAGCGCCCGACCGATCATGTCTGCAAAGCCGCGATGACCGGCGGGGGTGATCTTCAGCGTCCTGCTGTTCGGCGTCCGCATCACCCATCCGAGCTCGATCGTTCGCGTCAGCAGTGCCGTGCCGAGCCGTCCCGCCATATGCGGCCGGCGCTCGCTCCAGTCGAGGCACATGCGGCAGACCGGACGCTTCGGGCGGTGGGTCGTTGCGAGGTCGATTCCGAAATCGCAGAAGAAGCGATGTCCTTCGTCCGAGAGAACACCGACGCCCTCCGACCGGTGAAGGAGCCCCCGCTGCTCCAGCGTGGCGGTGATCTCGACAGCGAGGCGGCCGGCCATATGGTCGTAGCACGTCCGTGCCCAGCGCATCGCTTCGTCGCGTGGGCCGTGGCGCTTCACCGGCGCGGCCAGCGGCATCTGCGAGAGCGCCATCAGGCCTTCCAGCGCTTGTGCGACGGAGGGCGAGGCGAGCCGGAAATAGCGATGGCGTCCCTGCCGCTCGGCCGTAACGAGCCGTCCATCGAGAAGCTTTGCGAGGTGCCCGCTCGCCGTCTGCGGCGTGATGCCAGCATGAGATGCCAGTTCCCCTGCCGTCAACGCTTCGCCGCCGATCAGGGCGGCCAGCATATTGGCGCGTGCGGGGTCGCCCATGAGATGGGCCGCCTGGGCGATCATGTTGCCGGTGGGAAGGTCGATCATGGCCGCAGACTATCGGTTTGCCGCCCGCGTGTCAGGCGCGAATGCTTCGGCGATGACCGAAGCGTCGGCGGCCGGAAACCTGTAAGGCTCTGCCCTATCGACATCAACGACCTGGACCGGACATGCCCGAACAACAGCCCCGCCTTGCCATAAGCCTTTTGATGCTCCTGGCGCTCGCCACCCTCTGGGGCGCGTCCTATACCTTCATCAAGATTGGTGTCGCCACGATCCCGCCCATCACGCTGATCGCCGCAAGGACGATCATTGCCGGCAGCCTGCTTCTGATCGTTCTTCGTCTGCGCGGGCTGAAGCTGCCGAGGGATCGCCGCAATACGCGCCGTTTCGTCATCCAGGCCGTCCTGAACTCCGTTCTGCCCTTCACGCTGATTGCGTGGGGAGAGCAGCATGTCGATGCAGGACTGGCCGTCATCCTGAATTCGTTGACGCCCGTCTTTGCTTTCCTGATCAATGCCCTCATAACGCGTCATGAAGCGGTCACGACCCCGAAGCTGTTCGGCGTCGCTTTCGGGCTTCTCGGCATCTGCCTCGTGGTCGGCCCGTCCGTTCTTGCGGGATTTGGCACCGGCGTCATCGCGCAGCTCGCCATCATCCTCGCGGCTGTCGCCTATGGCGGAGCCGTGACTTTTGGCCGGACCTTCCGGGATCTCGACCCGATGATGCCGGCGGCGGGCTCCCTCATCTGGGGCGGCGTGATCCTGCTGCCCGTCAGTCTTCTCGTCGATCAGCCCTGGACGCTTGCGCCTGCCATGTCATCGCTCGCAGCACTTCTCGCCTTGTCCATTTTCTCGACGGCGCTTGCCTTCGTTCTCTATTTCACACTGCTGCAGAGGCTGGGCTCCGTCGGCACCACGGCGCAGGCCTATCTGCGCGTCCCGATCGGCGTCGGCATCGGGGTTCTGTTTCTCGGCGAAACGCCCAACCCGAACGCCTTGCTGGGCCTCGTCTTCGTGGTGGCGAGCGTCATCGCGATGACAATGCCGGCCCGTCGGAGGTCCGGACGATGAGAGAGCGTCCATTCCTTGTCGATGGCGCAATGTTCGCGATGCCTATTCCCAGTAGCCGTCATCGGCGAGCGTCGAAACACGGTTCAGCACCTTAGCCCCGTCAGCCAGGGACGAGATATTGGTATAGTCCTCGCAAAGCGTCATCACCCATTTATGCTGTTCGCCTGTGCCGGGATTGCTGATGATCCGGCTGTAGATCTCCGCTCCGTCATCCGTTCCGCCGATCTGCATGGCCGGCGTGAACGTGACCGGTGAATGAACAGGCGGACTGCATCTGCCGGCCGCGACGAGCTGTGCTGCGAGATCCAACGCGGATTTGTCGGAACGGGGGTGGACCCAGTCCTCCCGGGCCCATTTTTTCCAGCGCGACAGTCCGAATTCCCGCGTCCAGAACGTCTGCTCCATCTGCATCGCCTCGCCTGGGCTCTGTCCATCCGGAGCGCCGCGGGAGTAATGACTGGATACCACCGAGATGAGATCGCGACCGGATGTGTAGGTGATCTTATCGACAGTCCATGTGGTCAGAGCGCGGGAATAGCGGAGCGCGCATGCGCCCATATTCGCAGAGGCCGCGCCTTTCTGGAGCTTCGTCTGGAATACACCGTATCCTGTAGCACCGAGCGCGGGGACCTCCGCCGGGCCGATGACCCAGCCGCGAAAGAAGCGCTGGGAGCTGTCCTTGTTTGCCGCACAAAGATCACTTTCGAAAGAGGACAGAGAAACCGGGCTGTAACTGCCCATGATGAACCCATACCCGTCGTCATGCCACTGGATCGAGGCGCCGTTCCGCTCAAGGTCGTCATCGTCATCAGGGGCCGCTTTGCCGCAGGGGACCTGGCGAAGGGTGGAGCTGATGATGCGCGTTTCGGTGAAGCGGGATACGGGAACGTTGATTTTCGACACCGGCCCCGCCGCACAGCCGGAGGTGGGTGCAGGGAAGTTCTGAAGGGTGTAGTGCGGTGTTTCTCCCGGTGCGATATCCCGGTGCCGCTGACAGCCTTTGTCTCCGGGGACGCCGGAGACCGCTTTTCCATCGGGTCCCGTGCACACATCCATGACCATGAAGTCCGCAATGGGACCGAAACCCTGGGGCTGTGCGGACGTCATGGACGCCGCCATGGCAGCAGTAACCGAGGCAAGCAGGAACGTCTTCATGGCAATTCTCATATCCTTACCGATCCCGCTTCGTTGCGGCCGGACGGAGGCTATATCGCATTGCCGGACGTATTATGGCCGACGCCGCAGTATGATGTTCCGCAGGTGATTGCTGCCGTGCGCCTTACCGCGCGCTACTGACGCACTATGTCCAATCCATAACCAATGGAAAAGGCATGATGAAAAAACTCGCAATTATCCTGATTTCCCTCGTCACCGCACTGACCAGCTTTGTGCCGGCGCAGGCGTTCCCGGCACGGCCTGTCACGACATCGGCAGGCTCCACATCCACAGGCACGACAGACGTTCAGCAGGTTCAGTATCGGGAAGACAGGCGGATTATTCGCCGGCACAACCAGCGCAACGGCGATCGTTACAACGGCCGCTACGATCGTCGTGACCGCTACAGCGACCATCGCCGCTATGACCGGCGCGATCGCAACCGTGATGGCCGGCGTTATGACCGTCGTCACCGTAACAATGGCGCGATTATCGGTGGTCTTGCCGCCGGCGCCATCATCGGCGGCGCGATCGCCTCGCAGAACCGCAGCAGCTGTGCAGCGCGCTACCGTTCCTACCGTGCGTCGGATAACACGTACCAGCCCAACTCGGGCCCGCGTCGTGTTTGCCGTTAAGGTTTGAAACGGCGCCGTATGCGTTCCAAGGCTAGAGATGGCGCAGCCCGAGAGGTCTGCGCCATTTTTCTGTTACTTCGCTGCGCTTGCCTCGACGGAAATGCGAACGACGACGTCATCGGAGACCGCCGGGGCGAACATTCCAAGATTGAAGTCGGTGCGCTTGACCGTAGCGGTCGCATTGAAGCCGATCCACGGCTTGTTTTCCATCGGATGCTGGCCCTGCTGATTGAGGACGGTATCGAGGACGACCGGCTTGGTGACGCCGTTCAGCGTGAGATCGCCGGTGATCAGCGCGGTCTTCTCGCCGGTGACCTTGATCGAGGTCGACTTGAAGCTGACATTCGGTGCCTTGCCTTCGCCACCGAAGAAGTCGGCCGACTGGAAGTGCTTGTCGCGGCCGGCATCGCCGGTCTGGAGCGACGAGATCGGGAATTCGACCGTGACGGTCGAGGTCTCGGGCTTGGCTTCATCAAAGTTGATCGTGCCCGTGATGCCGCTGAACATTCCGCTCGTGGTCGAGAAGCCCAGGTGCTGGTAGGAAAAGACGACTTGGCTGTGGCCGGAATCGAACGTGTAGGCCTTGGGCTCTGCATGAGCAGCACCTGCAAGAAGCATTGCCGACGCGAAGACAGCATACTTGGTTCTGGAGATCATGATCTTGTCCTTCGTTCATGCCGCCTGCGGAATGCAGGCGGAAATGGAATTACGAGGCGGTGCCTCAGCGCTTTGCCTGCAGGGAGATATCGACCTCGACCGGAAAGCCGACTGTCTTCTCGTCGGCGTAACCTTCGCCGACTTTGAAGTCCCGTCGGTCCAGCACCGTCTGGCCTGCCATGTCAGCGACGCCATCCTTGATGGTCATCGTGAACGGCAGCCGCACCGGCAGCTCGATGCCCTTGAGATTTAAGGTTCCAACCGCAAGGAAGTCCTTGCCCTCCGGCTGAATCTTGGCGGTGAATTGCGCCTGCGGATGCTGTGCCGCATCCAGAAATCCGGCACCCTTCACCTGATCGCTCACGCTGCCCAGCGTGACGCTTGAAAGATTGATGACGGCTTTGACATCGCCCGTTCCCGTGGCCTTGTCAAAGGCGATGGAGGCCGTCCAGTCCGAGAACGAGCCGGAAACCGGCGTCCCCATCTGCTTGACCTTGAAGCCGAGCGTGCCCTCGGTCACCTGCCATTCGGATGTCGCGGCCTGAAGGGAAGCTGCGGGGGCCGATGCGGCGCGAAGGCCTATCTGCGAGGCGAACACCACACCCGCGAAAGCCACCGCGGCTAGTCCGAAGGCCATGGCGGACCTCCAGCCGGCACGTCCGGAATCCGTTCCTGCGCTCTTCCCGCGCGTCATCCGCTGGAGAACGCCGTCACGATCGATCAGGGCGTGTTTCAACGCGCCTGCCACGTGCAGCCCGATGGCCAGACAGAGCGTCCAGGCCAGAAGCTGATGCGTCGCCGCCATGCGCTGCGCCAGTTCATCCGACTTCGGCACCAGCGGCAGATCCTGGCCGAACGGCCAGAGGATCGGCGCGTATCCAGAGGTCGCGGCATGCTCGATCCAGCCCGTCAGCGGAACCAGCAGCATCGAACCGTAGAGCATCCAGTGAACCACGCCGGCCACGAAAGTCTCAAGGCGCCGCTGCGGGTGGACGGGATCCGGATGCGGCTGGAAAAGCGTCCAACAGATACGGGCGAGCGCCAGCGTGAAAGCGAGAACGCCGAGGGTCTTGTGGATCGAGAAGTAGAGAACCTTCGCATCGACCGCCTCCATCGACGATCGATGCGCGATAAAGCCCATTGCGATGTTGAGACTGATGACGACGGCTGTCGCCCAATGGAAAAAGCGGGACACGCTTCCGTAAGCCGTCGAACTGTTATGCTTCACGCGGGCTTCTCCGATGTCGTGGCTTGTCAAAGCATATCGTCGCTTACAAAAGAACCCGGGCAAATGCAGACATACTGTTCACTATTTGCGAACAATCACGATAGATTGATCATTTTTTATATTCAAAGACGTCGGCCGCCCTAATTCGACTCTGCGGTCGCAAATGAAGGCAAAGACTCGTGTGAATGCGCCCAATCGGTATCGCGTGTACCGGCGATTGGCAGTATTTACGGATGCTATACGCGTTGACGATCATTTCGTGACGCAGCTTCGCTGAGGAGACGATGCACATGACGACGATCTACGACGAACCGGAAGACTTCGCGGCAAGCGCGCTGAAAGGCTACGCCGCCGTCTATGGTCGCTTCGTACGCGCGGTGAAGGGTGGCGTCATCAGATCCACGCCGAGGGTCGAGGGAAAGGTTGCGGTCGTCGTCGGTGGTGGGTCGGGGCATTATCCGGCCTTTGCCGGATATGTCGGAACCGGTCTCGCGGATGCCGCTGTGGCAGGCGATGTCTTCGCGTCGCCCTCGACGGCCGCCGTTGCGCGGGTCTGCCGGTTGGCGGATCGGGGCGGCGGCGTGCTGCTCGGCTATGGCAACTATGCCGGCGACGTGTTGAATTTCGGCGCTGCCGCCGAGCGGCTGCGGGCGGAAGGTCTCGATGTTCGCGTGCTTCCGGTCACGGATGACGTGGCCAGCGGACCGGCCGACGATCACCTGAGCCGCCGCGGTATCGCAGGCGACCTCATCGTCTTCAAGATCGCCGGTGCGGCCGCAGAGGAGGGCCGGTCGCTGGATGCAGTCGAGACGGTGGCAAAGCATGCCAATGCCCGCACGGTCTCCTTCGGCGTCGCGTTCGGCGGCTGTACCCTGCCGGGGTCGGCAGAGCCGTTGTTCACGGTACCCAAGGGCCAGATGGCGCTCGGCCTCGGCATTCATGGCGAGCCGGGGATCAGCGAAACCGCGATCCTTCCGGCAGCGGCACTTGCCGATCTCCTGACGCACCGTCTGCTGGCGGAGCGCCCTGCCGATTGCACGCGCGTTGCCGTGATCCTGAACGGCCTCGGCGCCACCAAATACGAAGAACTCTTCGTCCTCTGGCCGCAGGTCGCGGCGCGGTTGTCCGCAGCGGGCTTGGAGGTCGTGCGTCCCGAGGTCGGCGAGTTCGTGACGAGCCTCGATATGCGCGGCTGCTCGCTCAGCCTGCTTTGGCTGGATGCGGATCTCGAACGCCTCTGGTGCGCGCCTTGCGAAACGGCTGTTCTGGTCCGGCGCGAAGAACCTGCCCTTGCAGAGCCGATCTCTGAGGAAGCAGAGGAAACACTGAGCTTTCCCGAGGCGTCCGATGCCTCACGCGAGACCGGCCGCTGCATCGCCGGCATCATCACCAAGCTCGCCGAGGTGCTCCACGAGGCGGAGGCCGAACTTGGGCGGATCGACGCGCAGGCGGGCGATGGTGATCACGGACAGGGCATGACCCGCGGCGCGACGGCCGCCCGTGTGGCGGCAGATGCCGCCGTTGCAGCAGGTGCCGGTGCTCGAAGCGTTCTCGCGGCGGCAGCCGATGCCTGGGCGGATCGCGCAGGCGGCACCTCGGGCGTGATCTGGGGCGTGCTGCTCCGGGCTTGGAGCACGGCGCTTTCGGACATCGAGATGCGGGATGACGCCGCCATCGTGGCCGGCGCGCGCCTGGCTCTCGACGGCGTCACGCGGCTCGGAGGCGCGGAGGTCGGCGACAAGACGCTGGTCGATGCACTCGTGCCCTTCGTGGAGACGCTGGAGACGGCGTTTGCGGAAACGCGATCGTTGAAGACGGCCTGGACCCGTGCCGCCACCGCTGCGAACACGGCCGCCGAAGAGACGCGCGCCCTCACGCCCCGCCTTGGGCGCGCGCGCCCGCTCGCCGAACGCAGCATCGGCCACCGCGATGCCGGTGCGGTTTCGCTGGCGCTTTGCGCGGAGACCGTGGTTGCGCTGTTGGGCGATTGACGGAATGCGTGCGCGCCGTATCCCCACGGCGCTCACGCCCCTTGCGGAACTCCGAGCATATCCGTTGCGGGCGCCCGCGGCTGGCGTTTTGCAACATCCCGCACGTGGCTTGGCGGGCTGCCGGTGATGCGCTTGAAAGCGCGGCTGAAGGATGCCTCCGACTCGTAGCCGAGCCGCTCCGCCACCGCTGCGACCCGTTGGCCTTCGCCGAGCCACTGGTGGGCCTGATGCATGCGCATGCGGGCGACGTAGCGGGCGGGCGTTTCGCCTACCACCTCCGCAAAGCGCTGGGCGAAGCCCGAGCGCGAGGCGCCCATGTGTCGGGCGAGTTCGTCGACGCTCCAGTCGTGGGCGGGATCGAGATGGATCGCCGCCAGCACGCGGCCGATCTCAGGGTTGCGCAAGGCAGTCAGCCAGCCGGTCGAATCGCCGCAGCCATGCTCCACCCAGGTGCGGATCAGCGTGGCCGTCAGCACGTCGGCGAGACGCGAGAGGATGCCGCCGGCACCGACGCGGTTCATCTCGACCTCACGCTGCATGGCATCGAGCAGCGGGCGGATGGAGGGCTCGCTGGCGGCGAGGTCGCTGGCCCGCATCACGTCCGGCATCAGTTGCAGCAGCGGATGGAGCGAATCGACATTGAAGCGCATCAGGGCATAGAACAGCACGTTGCCGCTTTTGGCGCCCCGGCATTCCAGCTCGACGATTCCGTCGCAGAGCGGCTTGCGGGGCAGGGCGGCGAGCGGAGTGGCCGGCACGTCGGGCGCGCTGGCGATGATATGGGCATCGCCGCGCGGCAGAAGCAGGGCGTCACCGGGATGAAGCTCGCTCCACGCGCCGGAGGGCCCCTGGAAGAAGGCGGAGCCCGCTGCGAGGAAGTGGAACTGCGCGGCATCCTGTTTCGGGAAGGCCGTCGCCCATGGGGCCGTCGGCTGGCAGCGGCTGTAATCCACGCCGTCGAGGCGCAGCCCTTTGAGCATTTCCGTCAGCGGATCGTTCACGGCACGGGCTCCCAATTTTGGACGAATGGTCATGTGATATGGATTTTATAGCATAGATTCTCCAGTCTGTCGCGCCTAACCATAGGGACATATCCTATTGGAGAACATTCTAATGAACACGCTTATCGATGATGACGTACAACAAGTGCCGGGAACCGACGACGTTAAAACGGCGGCCTGGGCCGGCGTCGCCTCGCTGTCTCTCGGTGTCTTCGCGCTGGTGACGGCCGAATTCCTGCCGGCGAGCCTGCTGACGCCCATGTCGCAGGATCTGGGCGTCAGCATCGGCGCGGCCGGACAATCCGTCACGATGACGGCCATCGTCGGTGCGGTTGCCGGCCCGGCCGTCGTGATCGGAACCAGCCGGTGGGACCGTCGCGCGACGCTTCTGGTGCTGACCGCGCTTCTCATCGTGTCGAGCCTCATGGCGGCCTTTGCCAGCGGTCTTCCGATGCTGCTTCTGTCCCGCGCCCTGCTCGGCATCGGTCTCGGCGGCTTCTGGGCCATGTCGCTGGCGCTCGCCATGCGTCTCGTTCCCGGTCGTCTCATGCCGCGCGCCATGGCGATCATCATGACGGGCGTCTCGCTCGCCACCGTGTGCGCCGCACCCCTCGGCGCCTGGATCGGAGAGGCCTATGGCTGGCGCACGGCCTTCGGCATCTCCGCCGCACTCGGCATCGTCGCCTTCATCATGCAGGCCGCAAGCCTTCCCGTCATGCCGTCGAAGGGTGCGGCCGGGCTTTCGACGCTGCTGGGCGTCCTGCGCCGGCCGGCCATTCGCGTCGGTTTGCTGACGGTGCTTCTCGTCGTCGCCGGGCACTTCGCCGGGTTCACCTTCATTCGCTATTATCTCGAGACCGTTCCCGGTTTCGGCGTGGAAGGCCTCTCGGCGATCCTGCTCGCCTATGGCATCGGCGGCTTTCTTGGCAATATCTTCGGTGGCTTCGTCTCAGAACGGAATACCTCGCTCTCGATCGCACTTGCCGCCGGTGGCGTCGCCGCGACGGCGCTGGTTCTGGCGCTCCTCGGAGCCTCTCCGGCGATCGCCGCCGTGACCACCGCCCTCTGGGGCTTCGCCTTCGGCGCCCTGCCGGTCAGCGTCCAGAGCTATGTGACGCGTGCTGCCGGCGACGAGGCCGAAAGTGCCGGTGCGTTGATGCTCAGCACGTTCCAGATCGCGATTTCGAGCGGCGCCGTGCTCGGCGGGCTGCTTGTCGATACCCACGGCGCGGCGGCGGTCTTCGGGTTCACCAGCATCTCCGCCCTCCTCGGCGTGGTCGTCATCGTCTTTGCCGGACGGGCCCGCCTGCAGACAGCCTAATTCGCTCGTCACGAAACGAGCGGCGGCAGCAATGCCGCCGTTCGCATGTCGGCACGACGCCCATCACCCGCAAAAACCGCTTCGCCCGGACGATGTCCAGTGGCATACATTCTGAAACCATCCAGCACGCGAAAGGCAGACGCCATGACCGACAAGATCGCCATCATCACCGCAGGCGGAAGCGGCATGGGTGCGGACGCTGCCCGAAGGCTGGCCGCCGATGGCTTCAAGGTCGCGATCCTCTCGTCTTCCGGCAAGGGTGAGGCGCTGGCCGAAGAGCTCGGCGGTCTGGGCGTGACCGGCTCCAACCAATCGAACGAGGATCTCAAGACACTGGTCGATCGCACCATGGAGCGCTGGGGCCGCATCGATGTTCTCGTCAACAGCGCCGGCCACGGTCCGCGCGCGCCCGTTGCCGATATCACCGACGAGGACTGGGTGCGGGGCATGGACGTCTATTTCATGAACGTGGTGCGCCCGGTTCGGCTGGTGGCGCCGATCATGCGCGCACAGAAATCCGGCGTCATCATCAACATTTCGAGCTTCAGCGCCGTCGAGCCCGACCCGGTCTTCCCGACCTCGTCGGTCTTCCGCGCAGGGCTTGCCGCCTATACCAAGCTTTTCGCCGACCAGTTCGCCGCCGACAACGTGCGGATGAACAACGTCCTCCCCGGCTTCATCGACAGCCTGCCGGAGAAGGAGGCGTTTCGCAACCGCGTTCCCATGGGCCGCTATGGCAAAAGCGAGGAGATCGCTGCCACTGTATCGTTTCTCGCCTCGCAGGGCGCGGGCTACATCACGGGACAGAGCATCCGCGTGGATGGCGGCATCACGCGCTCGCTCTGAGACGTGCTACCACATCGTCCGGGCAGCGCGTGCCGCCCATTCGCGATCGTAGGTTTCCTGGTCGAAGCTCGCCTTTGCTTCCTTCAGCAATTGCCCGGCGGTCGGCAGGGTGGCCGGGTCGTGGAAGCGGGCGGGGTTCCAGAGTTCGGAGCGGATGAGCGCGCGGGCACACTGGAAATACACCTCGTGGATCTCGACCATGATGACGCTGCGCGGGTGCTTGCCGTCCATCTCGAAGCTTTCGAGAAGGTCGAGATCGATCGAGACGGTGGCCGCGCCGTTGATCCGCATCGTCGTATTGGAGCCGGGGACGAGCAGCATGAGGGCGACGCGGGGGTCGCGAACGATGTTCTTCAGCGAATCGATGCGGTTGTTGCCGCGCCAATCCGGCAGGAGCACGGTCTTTTCGTCGCGCACCCGGACGACGCTTTCCGCATCGCCGCGCGGCGAGCAGTCCATGCCATCCGGCCCAACAGTGGCGAGGGCCAGAAACGGTGATGCCTCGATCATCGCGCGGTAGCCCGGCGTCAGGGACAAGGTCACCTTGGCGGTAGATGCTTCCGAAACGCCGTCATAGATCTCGGCAAGCTGGTCGATCGTGCGGATGGTCGTCATGGTCTCTCCCTTTCCCGTCGCGGATCGTCTATCACCGTTTTATGACAGTTTTCGGCGGGTCCGAAACGGCTTTCATCCCTCTGCCGTATCCTCGATCTGCGGCCAACGCTCCAGCGCCTTGGTGCCACTTTCGGTCAGCCGGTAGATCCCACGCTCGACACGCTCGAACCAGCCATAGACATTGTCCTGCAAGATCGCGGCCGCCTTGGGTGCCTTTGGCCGCATCTCGACCGGCCGCACCCGCCCGGCCCGGATCGCGGCAGCGCAGAGAAGGGCCTGCTGGCGGTAGGCGGTCATGATCGGTGCCCGCGCGCCGCCACCGGCGGTCGGGTCGCCGTGGCGAGCGCGATGTTCCTTGACGAGGCGCGCCCGACGCTTCGGGTTGGTGCGCGGCATGGGCGAGACGGCGCTGACGATGACGCTGACGGCCCCGGTATCCGCAACGCCGAGCATGCCGATGCCGAGCCTGCGGCAGAGATCGCGATAGCGCTTGTCCGCCTCCCGCCCGCGCCCCTTCGCCGATACCCGCGCGGCAATCCAGACCTCGTCGCAAAGGGTCGCCCGGTCCACGGCCTGCAGGATCAGCTCCAGATTGAAGGTCAGCTTGAGCTCGCAGACGACGACGATGTCCGGCTCGCCCGCGCGAACGCCGACGAGATCGCAACTCGCAACCTCGCCTTTCACCACGAAGCCGAAGCCTTCCAGAAATGTCTTTACGGGCAGATAGAGAGTGGTTTCCACGATCGGTTCCGGTGCAACGGCCGGCTTCTACCGCAGTTCGCCCGCCGGAGCGACCCCCGGAATATGTGCGCTACGACTGCGTCAGCGTCAGCGGATATCGCTCGGGGTGATGGATCAGCGTCGTCATGTTGATCGGTCGGTTGCGGCGATCGAACACGATCTGGTCGACGGTGAGCACGGCGGCCGGGTTGGCAAGTTCCAGACGTTCGGCCTCCCACGGCGTGGCGATGCGGGCGCTGAGCGTCGTGTGGCCCCGGCCGGGCTGGATATGATAGCGGTCGCGCAGTTCGGCATAGAGCGAGCGGTTGGCCCCGGTCCAGTCGAGATCGGCCAATCCCGGCACCTGGGCTGCCGGCAGCCAGTCCGTCTGGATGGCGACCGGCACGCCATCGATCGTCCGGATCCGCTTCAGAATCACCACTTCCGCACCCTCGGGCAGAAACAGAGGTCGCGTGATGTCGGCGGCCGGCTTATAGGCCTGCACCTCCACCAGCATGCTGCCGGGCTGCCGGTTGGTGGAGAGGGCGGTCGCCGTAAAACTCTCCAGCACCTGCAGCTCGTAGCCGAGCGGGCGCAGCGTCACGTACAGGCCCTTGCCCGGCTGGCTTTTCACCATGCCCTGGCGGATCAGATCCTGGATCGCGTGGCGCACCGTGATCCGGCTGACGCCGAAGGATTCGACGAGCTTGCGCTCGGAGGGCAGTTTGCCGTTGTGCGGCAGGCGTCCGTCCTCGATAGCACGCAGCAGCGCCTCCTTCACCTGCTGGTGAAGCGGCCGCGGATCGTCATGGCGCACCATGGCGGCAAGCGGCGCATCGACTGGCGCGCTGCGGTTCCCGTCCACCAAGATGTCTGCTGCCGCACCGTCGCCCAACCGGATTCCTTTCCTGCTCGCACCATCATTACAGATCTTGTCATAAGCCTGAAATATAAAATTGGAGAGCGATTGACATAACTGGTCATATCCAGTCCAATCGTCATCAGCGGCCGACAAAAACAAAACGAAGACGCCGTCAGAGGAAAAAATCGAACAGGGGAACGACCGTCATGTTCAATCGAAAGCTTGCCTTCAGCCTACCACTTCTCGCGCTTTTGGGCGCCGGTGCGGCACACGCTGAAACCGTGTCGGTCTTCTGCGCATCGACCGAGTTCGAGCTCTGCACCAAGGCCGCCGCCGCCTGGAAGGAGAAGACCGGGAACGAGGCGAAGATCAACAAGATGCCGGCGCTGCTGGATGATGCGATCCCGCTCTACCAGCAGCTGCTCGCCGCGAAATCCACCGATGTCGATGTTCTCTTCCTCGACGTCATCTGGCTCGGCATGTTCAAGAACAACCTGCTCGACATCTCCACCCTCGTGCCCAAGGCCGATCAGGACCAGCATTTCGCCTCCACGCTGAACGCCGCCAAGCTCGACGGCAAGCTGGTGGCCATGCCCGCCTATATGGACGTCGGCCTGATGTTCTACCGGAAGGATCTTCTGGAGAAATACGGCAAGCCCGCGCCCAAGACCTGGGAAGAGCTGACGGCGACCGCCAAGGAGATCCAGGACAAGGAGCGCGCCGACGGCAAGACCGACATGTGGGGCTATGCCTGGCAAGCCAAGAGCTTCGAAGGCCTGACCTGCGACGCGATCGAGCTGATCGGCTCCAGCGGCGGCGGCAACATCATTTCCGACGACGGAAAGGTGACGATCGACAATCCCGCTGCTGTCGGCGCGCTGACGCTTGCGAAAAGCTGGATCGGCACGATCAGCCCCGAAGGCGTGCTCAACTACGACGAGGAAGCCTCGCGCGCCGTCTTCGAGTCCGGCAACGCTGTCTTCCACCGCAACTGGCCCTACGTCTGGGGCACGTCGCAGACCAAGGGCAGCGCTGTCATCGACAAGGTCGGCATGATGCCGCTTCCGGTCGGCAAGGCCGGCGAAAAGTCGTCCGGTTGCCTCGGTCCGATGTATTACGGCGTCTCGAAATTCTCGACGAAGCCGGATGTCGCGGCGAACTTCGTCGATTTCATCACGGGCCCGGAAATGCAGAAGATGCGCGCCGTCGATGCCGCCTTCAACCCGTCCATCACCGCGCTCTATACCGATCCCGACGTCCTCAAGAAGATCCCCTTCCTCAAGGACAACCAGCAGGCCTTTGCCGACAGCGCCAGCCGCCCGTCCGGCTATACCGGCACCAGCTACAACCGCGTGTCGCAGGCCTTCTATCGCAGCGTCCACGACATGCTGTCCGGCAGTAAAGAGGTCGAGAGCGGCCTCAAGGACCTGGCCGCCCGGCTGGAGAAGCTGAAAGAAAGTCGCTGAGCCCTCCCAAGGCTGTCCTCCGTTTCCGTCCCTTAAGGGGTCGGAAACGGAGGCGCGATGTGGCTTCGAACTCTCCCTTGTCTCGTCTCTAATCTTCCGCACGACCACGAGCCTGCCGCGGCGCAGGCGCGGCCACGTTCATTTGTCTTCCTGATCGGATCTGCCATGGCATCCATCGCCCTTTCTTCCGTCACCAAAGCGTACGGCACGCACACCGTCATCCGCGGCGTCGATCTCGAGATCGCGGACGGCGAGTTCGTGGTTTTCGTCGGCCCCTCGGGCTGCGGGAAATCCACGCTGCTGCGCATCGTCGCCGGTCTCGTTCCCGCCTCCAGCGGGCAAGTGCTTATCGATGGTGAAGAGGTCACGGACGTGCCCGCATCCAAGCGCGGGGTCGCCTTCGTTTTCCAGTCCTATGCGCTCTATCCTCATATGAGCGTGGAGCGGAACATCGGCTTTGCGCTGGAAACCATGCGCCTCGGCAAGGACGCCATCCGCCGCAAGGTCGAGACCGTCGCCCGGATGCTGAAGGTCGATCACCTGCTCGCCCGGCGGCCGCGCGAGCTGTCCGGCGGCCAGCGCCAGCGCGTGGCGATCGGCCGGGCGCTCGTGCGCGAGCCGGAAATCTTCCTCTTCGACGAGCCGCTGTCCAACCTCGATTCCGACCTGCGCATGGAAATGCGCATCGAAATCGCGCGCCTGCACGAGGACATCAAGACCACCATGGTCTACGTGACCCACGATCAGGCCGAGGCGATGACGCTGGCCGACCGGATCGTCGTGCTCAACCAAGGCTCCATCGAGCAGGTCGGTACACCGCTGGAACTCTACCAATCACCGGTCAACCGCTTCGTCGCGGGCTTCATCGGCAGTCCCCGAATGAATTTCGCCAACCTGGCAGCAGGCTCCGGGACAAACGGGTTCGCCTTGCCGCCCGGCCTTCTGGCCGATGGCAGCCAGCCCGCTTCCATCGGTGTTCGGCCCGAAGCGCTGTCGATCGTCGCTGCCGATGCTGGCCGGATGGACGGCATTCTGGAGCGCGTCGAAGACCTCGGTCACGAGCATTTCGCCTATATCCGCCTGTCCGACGAGACGATCTGGGTCGTGCGCGTCGCCGGCCGTCCCCCCGCCGAGCGGCGCAATCAGCCGGTCGGGCTTTCCTTTGCGGATGCCGACATCTTCGTCTTCGATGCAGAGGGCAAGCGGATCGCCCACCGGTCTTCGAGCGTGGTGCCCGAAGGTAATCCAGCCGAGGGGAGGCTGCTCCATGAGCGCTAAGCTCGCCCGCCGGGAGCACAGGACGGCGTGGCTGTTCCTGACGCCGCTGGTTGTCGTCATGCTGATGGTTGCGGTATGGCCGCTCGGCCGCACGTTCTTCTTCAGCTTCACGGATGCCTATCTTGATGATCCCACCGTGTACGGTATGGTCGGCATCTCGAATTTTCTCGAGGTCATCAACGATCCCGCCTGGTGGTCGGCGGTGCGCAATACGCTGACCTTCGCCGTCATCTCCGTGGCGATCGAGACGCTGCTTGGTCTCGGCATCGCCCTGCTGCTGAACGAGGCGATCCCCGGTCGCGGGCTGCTGCGCGCGGCGATCCTCGTTCCCTGGGCGATCCCCGTCGTCGTCGCCACCAAGATCTGGGAGTGGATGCTGAACGACCAGTTCGGCGTCTTCAACCGCATCCTGATCTCTCTCGGGCTCATCGACCATGGCATTGCCTGGACGGCCAGCAGTTCGTTGATCATGGGCGTGGTGATCTTCATCGACGTCTGGATGACGACGCCCTTCATGGTGCTCCTGATCCTCGCCGGCCTCCAGACCATTCCCGGCGAGATGATGGAAGCGGCCGAAGTCGACGGCATCCCCGCATGGAAGCGGTTCTGGTCGATCACGCTACCCTTGCTGAAACCGGCAATCGGCGTTGCCGTGCTCTTCCGGTCGCTTGATGCGATCCGCATGTTCGACCTGGCCTATGTGCTCGCCGCCAGCAACCAGAACGTCATGACGGTGTCGATCTATGCGCGAGACCGGTTGATCAGCTTTCAGGAACTGGGCGTCGGCTCGGCTGCCTCCACCTGGGTGTTCCTGCTGGTCGCACTGGTCGCCATCATCCTCATCGGCGCGTTGCGTCTCGATCGTTCGGCGGGAGAGTGATCATGGCTATAGCGGCTTCCACATCCTCACCCGTTCGCATGAAGCGTCGGTCATCGGCGCATTACCGGCTGCGTCGCCGGGTCCGCAAGGGTGCTCTCGGCGTGCTTATCCTCCTCGTGCTCGCCTACACGCTGTTTCCCTATTACTGGGCGATCGTTTCCTCGACCAAGCAAGGGGCGGAACTCTATACGACGGCCTTTCTGCCGGCGCTGAACTTCAGCTACTACCGGCAACTGTTCGACAATCCGGTGTTCATGGGCTCGCTGCTCAATTCG
This sequence comes from Ferranicluibacter rubi, assembly GCF_011603255.1. Classification (GTDB taxonomy): domain Bacteria; phylum Pseudomonadota; class Alphaproteobacteria; order Rhizobiales; family Rhizobiaceae; genus Ferranicluibacter; species Ferranicluibacter rubi. The sequence goes on from NZ_JAANCM010000008.1 coordinate 245,785, forward strand.
GTTTTCGTGGCAACGGGCACGACGGTCGTATCGCTCGCGCTCGGCATCGTCTCGGCCTACGCGCTTGGACGTTTGGATTTTCCCCAGAAGCGGGTCGTGCTGATGGCGATCCTGATGATCTCGATCTTCCCGCAAGTCGCGGTCCTCTCCGGCATGTTCGAGCTTATCAACGCGCTCGGCCTCTACAATCGCCCGAGCGCGCTCATCGTCACCTACCTTCTGTCCACCGTTCCCTTCACCACGTGGATTCTTACGACCTTCATTCGCGAGTTTCCTCGGGAATTGGAGGAGGCGGCGCTGATCGACGGGTGCTCGCATTTCCGGATTCTCACCCGGATCCTGCTGCCGCTCATGGGTCCCTCGCTTGCCAGCACAGGTATTCTTGCCTTCATTCTCGCCTGGAACGAATTCCTCTTCGCGCTCACCTTCATGTTGACGGACGAGAACAAGACCGTTCCGGTCGCGATCGGCCTCATCGGGGGCACGACGCGCTATGAATATCCGTTCGGCCAGATCATGGCCGCTTCGGTCACTGTTACACTGCCGCTGATCATCGTCGTTCTGATCTTCCAGCGGCGCATCGTGGCCGGTCTCACCGCCGGCGCGGTCAAGGGATAGGGAATTCTGCCATGGATATGCTCGTCAACCTTTACGACCTCAAGTCGGATGCAGCACTGGATGAAAAGGTGGCCGCCGAGGGCGTCGTCATCCGCCGCGCCCTGCCGCCGGAGCTGCATACGATTGCGGCCTGGATCGGCCCGCGCTTCGGGCAGGGCTGGGTCAGCGAGGCGACCGTGGCGATGATGCGTCAGCCGGTCTCGCTGCTCGTCGCCGTCAGACGAGGCGAGGTCGTCGGCTTTGCCTGCTACGACGCGACCGCGCGCGGCTTCTTCGGCCCGACTGGCGTGGACGAGGCCATGCGCGGCAAGGGCATCGGTCATGCGCTGCTTCTGAAGACGCTGCTGGCCATGTACGACCAAGGTTATGGATATGGCGTCATCGGCGGCGCGGGACCGACCGGTTTCTACAAGCGTGCCGTCGGCGCCGTCGTCATCGCTGGCTCGGAAGAGGGCATCTACAAGGGCATGCTCACAGCGGCCCACGCGACAGGCATCGACTATAGCTAAATAGGTGCATTTCCTGCGCGCACCGATCGAATATCCCTTAAATCGATTAGCGTAAGGATAAGTTTACCTTACTTCTGGACCCGGCGTTAATCGCCCTCGGCCATCATGCGCTCCGAAACCGGAGATCGACCATGATATCCCGACGCATGCTTGCAGCGCTCCTTCTGACGCTTGTTTCCGCCAGCCCGACGCTGGCGGATGATCCGGTTCTGCGGATCGGTACCGAAGGGGCATACCCGCCCTTCAACTTCGTTAATGAGAAGGGTGAACTGACCGGCTTCGACGTCGATATCGCCAAGGCCCTCTGCAAGGAGATGCAGCGGACCTGCACCTTCGTCGTCACGCCCTGGGCGGAGATCATCGAGGGGCTGGAGCAGAACAAATACGACCTCATGGTCTCAAGCATGGCTTTCACCGAGGAGCGGGCAAAGCGCATCGCCTATTCCGACCCCTACTACCGGTCGCATGCCGTGTTTATCGGCGATGCGAAGAAGTATCAGGACATCAGCCCCGAGGGCCTCGCCGGAGCGCGCATCACGGCCGGCAATGGCACGATGCAATCGCAATATCTTTCCAAGGTCTACGCAAAGAGCACGCTCGTCTTCGGCAAGGACCAGCCTGAAGCGCAATCGTTTCTCGAGCAGGGCAAGGCAGATCTGATGCTCGGCGACGCGATCGAGCTGATGAGCTTCCTCGAAAGCGCCGAGGGGTCGGCCTTCGAGTTCATCGGGGATCCCGTCACCAACGACTTTCTCCAGAGTACGGCGCATGTCACGGCGCGCAAGAGCGATACGGCATTGCTGGAGCAGGTAAACGCGGCCATCAAGAAGACCCGCCTCGACGGCAGCTACGAGCGGATCAACGACGTCTATTTTCCCTTCAGCATCTATTGATCCATGACCTTTCTGCGCAAACCCCGGCATGGCATATCGATGCGGATCGTCGGCAGGGTCGCCCTGCTGCTGGTCTGCCTCTATGCGGGGATTGCGGCAACCTACTCCGTGCGGTTCCTGAATGGCATCGAGCGGGACGCGCAGACGGCTCGCGAAGAGCAGATCCCACTCATCCTGTCCCAGAACCGGAACGCGCTGAAGATCGAGCGGGCAGCCTCGCTCATCCGCTCGGTCTACCTTGCTCACGACCGCAAGATCGAGCGGCAGATCCAGTTGCAGTTGCAGACGCTCTGCCAGAGCTTCACGCTCGACGAAAACCAGACGCTGATCGACGGCGCGCGCGACATTGCGGCCTCCGTGAAGGTGATCGTGTCGACGCGCGAGGCCTCCCGCAAGCTGCGCGATCCCGATGGTGCCGAGATGACGGCGGAGATCGAGACGCAGATCAAAAATACGGATACGGCCAGTGCGGAAGCCTACCAGCGTGCCATCCTCACCGCCGACCGCCTGAGCGAGACGCTGGCGACCGATGCGGTGGCGCTGGCCGACAGCATGGCCTCGACCATCGGCAGTGCCGCGCGCGAGGTCAAGCTCGGCTGGACCCTGATCCTCACGCTGCCGGTGCTGTTCCTCGTCGTGACGCTATGGGTCGTCAGCCGCCATGTCATGGCGCCGATCGGCGCGGCCGTGGCGCGGCTCGAAGCTATCAGCAGCGGCAATCCCGAGGGCGCGGCCCCGCGAACGCCGATTTTCCATGAACTCGCAACCATCGCCGACGCGGTGGAAGCCTACGGCGCGCTGTCGAGCGATCTCTCGCGCACCAACACCCTTCTCAAGATTCTCTCCGACCGCGATGGCCTGACAGGACTCGCCAACCGGCGCTCGTTGCAAGGCGTTCTGGATGCCACGTTCCAAGCGGCGAAATCCGGCGGACCGGATCTCGGCGTCATGATGATCGACCTCGACCACTTCAAGGCGATCAACGACACCTACGGCCACAATGCCGGCGATGCCTGCCTCGTGGCGGTTGCCGCCGCTTTGCAGCGATTCGAAGAAAAGGACGGGGTCCATGTCGGCCGCTACGGCGGAGAAGAGTTCGTGGCCGTCGTGTCCGGGCGGGACCGTGAGGCTCTGGCCGCTCTTGCCGAGCGTGTGCGTGGGGAGATCATGGCCCTTGAGGTGCTGAGCGAGAATGGAAGGCGTATTTCGTTGACCACGAGTATCGGTGTATCCCACCTGGCCGAGCGGCCGCTCGATGGCGTTCATCGCCTGGTTTCGGAAGCGGATGCCGCGCTCTATCAAGCAAAGAGAGAGGGTCGAAACCGTGTCGGCTTTGCCGAACCTGCGGGACCTTACGATATTCCGAAACGAAACAGGCAGGCCTGAGCCTGCCTGTCCGATGAATGTTACGTAGAAGAATTCAGCGCGTGCGACCGTAGAGCCAGGCGAGCCCCGCGACGATGGCGGCTGCGGCAAGCGGCTTTTCGCGGATTCGGCCTTCGATGTCGGCCAGATACCCGTCGAGCGAGCCCTTCACATCGGACGAGGCGGACGGTCGGCGGTAAGAACGGCTGCTGTGGTTGTCGCCGGTGGTCGAGGAAACGGCAACCGGATCCGAGGCCGGGAACGTATCTTCCAGCGCCTTGTCGAGATCGCTGTCCGTGCCGCGGCGCTCGCGGTCGCCCTGCTCGTTCTGCAAAGACCGTACAGCCGGGGAAATATCGTTCTGGTTTGCCATGGTCACTCCTTGGGTTCGATATGCCCTTTAACGAGCGGTTGCGAGCGAAGTTCCACACGCGCCCGCGTCAGCCATCGGCATGGCCTGCGCGCACCGTCAAAGCACTGGCCTGGACATGGCGCGGGGCAGACTGAGGCTGACCTTCAGGCCGCCCTCGGGGCGGTTCGCGAGGATAATGCCGCCGCCGTAGAGTTCGGCGACCTCACGCGCGATCGTCAGCCCGAACCCGTCGCCCTGAACTGTCTCGTCCATGCGGATGCCGGGCAGAAACGCGTTGGCAATCCTGTCCTCGACGATCCCGGGCCCGTCGTCCTCGATGCCGATGACAACCATACGGCCCTCGATAGCAGCCGTAATGACGACGGTCGTGCGCGCCCACTTGCAGGCGTTGTCGATCAGGTTGCCGAGGATTTCATCGAGATCGTCGGCGGCGCATGCGACTGAGATATTGTCAGGGACGGCGCAGGTGACGGTTAGTCCGCGTTCGGCATGGATGCGGGAGAGGATCTGCACGAGATCGGCAAGGCTGGCGTCGAGGGCCGTCGAGGCACCCATGCCCGCGCCGGACATCGTTTTGCGGGCCCGCGCGAGGTGATGGCGAATGCGCTCGTCGATCCGCTCCACCAGCAGGCGCATTTCTCCGTCCGGATCGTTGCGATCGTCGAGCGCAAGCAAAAGGCTGGCCACGGGGGTCTTCAGGCCATGGGCGAGGTTGGCGAAGTGCAGGCGGGTGTCGGCAAGGCGCTGGAGGTTCGCCGCAACGAGCCGGTTGATCTCGTTTGCCACCGGCCGCAATTCCTCGGCGTCCACGTCCGGCAGCGTCTCGCGCGAGCCTTCCGTAACGCCGGCAATATCCTGTGTGAGCGTCTTCAACGGGCGCAGACCGTAACGCACCTGCAGCAGGGTGCCCAGAACGAGGCTGATTCCCAGAACCACCATGGCCGGCACGAGCCAGAATAGCGCCCGCCGGGCAGGGTCGTTCAGCGCCGCTTGCGGCGCCGTCGCCGAGATTTCGAGCGTCCGGTCGCCGATGCGGGCTTCGACCGTGCGGATGTGCAGATCCATGCCCCGGTCATCGGCAGCCTCCACGCGCTTCTGCGGATCGTCGGGTCCGGGGCGATGCCGGCCGGGCATGGGGCGCGGGGGGCTGTCGATCGCGCGGCCAGCGAGAGACAGCGAGGTGATCGGCGCACCGTCTCCCGTCACCTGCCAGTACCACCCGGAACCGATGCGGTCGAAAGGCGGCCCATCGAGGGAGGCGCCGAGCGCCAGCGAGCCATCCCGATTGACGACCAGCGTGCCGCGCAACGCGTCGATCTGGGTGTCGAGCCGCTGGTCGATCTGTTCGCGCACGACGCCGGCGACGATCAGCCAGAGAATGACGGCGGCGACGATCAGGGTGGCCGTGACGAACAGCGTCGAGAAGATCAGCAGTCGGGCGGAGATGGTCGATCGCGACGGGAGAGACGGGAGCTTCATGGAGCGGCCGTCAGCATGTAGCCGCGACCGCGAACGGTCTCAATCCGCTCCGCACCGATCTTGCGGCGCAGCCTAGCGATAATGACCTCGATCGAATTGGAATCGACCTCCGCGTCCCCTTCATAGACCCGCTCGATCAACTCCCGCCGATCGACGATCACTTCCCTGCGCAGGATGAGGCACGAGAGCACGCGCCATTCGAGCGCTGTCAGCTTCAGCGGCAGGCCTTCCAGCTGGAAGGTACCGAGCTGCGCGTCGAACACGAGCGGTCCGCAGGTGACCAGCGACGACGCATGGCCCGTGGCGCGGCGGACGAGCGCGCGCAGGCGCAGCACGAGTTCTTCGACTTTGAACGGCTTGGTCATGAAGTCGTCGGCACCCGCCTTGAAGCCGGAGACCTTGTCCGGCCATCCGTCGCGCGCGGTCAAGATCATCACCGGGAATCCCCGCTCCGCCTCCCGCCAGGCCTTGAGCACGGAGATGCCGTCCTTGCGGGGAAGGCCGAGATCGAGCACGGCGACATCGAAGATCTCTGTGAGGCCGGCATGTTCCGCGTCCTCGCCATTGGTGGCGATATCGACCACGAAGCTCTCCGTTCGCAGGCTGGCGGCAATACGCCGGGAGAGATCGGCGTCGTCCTCGACAAGAAGAACTCTCATGGCATCCCGTTTCTCGCTGATCCTGGAGGAGGACATAGGGCGCTGCGGCTTAACGCAAGCTGAACCGCGGGGTTCAGGCTGCCGGTGGCAGGGTCTTGCTAGAAGGGTCTCGTCAACACGACAGGAGAACACGATGTCGAACGAAGAAATCAAAGCCACCGCCGATCAGGCTGCCCCCCATGTTGCAACCGACCGCACCGTACCGCCGCACCGCAGGCGTTCGTCGCGGCTGGCCTTTACCGGCGTCGCAGCCGTCGCCCTTCTGGCCCTGGGCATTGCCGGCGGTGCAGGTGCCATGAAGCTTGCCAAGCCGAGCGTCGAGATGGCACCGATGGCGCCGGTCGCTATTTCCACCCTGCCGGATGGCGACCTCGTCACCATCAAGGGCAAGGTTGCCGAGATCTTCGGCAACAAGTTCGTCCTTCAGGATGCCAGCGGCCGCGCACTGGTCGAGACCGGCCCGTCCGGCGAGGACGGCAAGCTCGTGACGGTCAACGAGGAGATCAGTGTGCAGGGGCGCTTCGATGACGGCTTCCTGCATGCAAGCTTCCTCGTCCATCCGGACGGCAAGATCGAGGCGCTCGGCCCGGCCGGCAAGCCGCCGCATCACGGCCATGGACCGCGCCCTGGTGCCGATGGCCCGAAGGGTCCGAAAGGCGGCCCGAAGGGCGGGCCTGATGCGCGGTCCGACGCCGGTCCCGGCCCGGCCGCAGGCCCTGTCGCCGATGCGGGTCCCCGCGTTGAAGATGGCCCCGCACCCGAGGTGGGCCCTGCGCCTGATATGGGCGCCGGTGCCCCTGCCGCCGGCGAAGACGTATCGCGGCCGCCGCAGCCGTAAGAGATCGCCGCGGCCGTGATCGCTGACGAAAGACAGTACGGCGTCCCGGGGTATCCGCCCCGGGACGCCGTACGTGTGATTTTTCCCCGACGACTTGGCTGGTAACGCGCCGAGCCTCTTGAATCTGCACGAAATCTTCGCCAACTGGTCGTTCGACATTCGACCATGACGGAGAAGATGACAGATGACGAACCTTGATGCAGATCGCCCCACCGAGAACCATGTTTTCGAAGCCGACGTGTCGCGCCTTCTGCATATGATGGTGCACTCGGTCTATTCGGATAAGGACGTGTTTCTTCGCGAGCTGATCTCGAATGCGGCCGACGCCTGCGAGAAGCTGCGTTTCGAGGCGATCGCCGCGCCGAACCTTCTGGGCAGCGATGCCGACAACCGGATCACGCTGACGCTGGACGAGGAGAACCTTCGCCTCGTCGTTGACGACAACGGCATCGGCATGAACCGCGAGGAATTGATCGAAGCGCTGGGCACGATTGCACGCTCCGGCACGCGCGCCTTCATGGAGCGCATCGAGGCCAATAAGGCGGGCGAGGGCGCACAACTGATCGGCCAGTTCGGCGTCGGTTTCTATTCCTGCTTCATGGTCGCGGACCGGGTGGATGTGGTCTCGCGGCGTGCCGGTTCGGAAGAGGCCTGGCTCTGGTCGTCGGACGGGCAGGGCGCCTATACCGTTAGCCCGGTCGATCTCACGGACGCCCCGGCGCGCGGCACGCGTATCACGCTCAACCTGATGGAAGACGCCAAGACCTATGCCTCGCGCTGGTCCGTCGAGCGGATCGTCAAGGAGCAGTCCGGCCATGTGCCCGTGCCGATCTCGATCATCGAGAAGCCCGGCGCCGAGCCTGTGCCGCTGACGGACGGCACGGCGCTCTGGACGCGCGCGAAGAACGAGGTCTCCAAGGAGGACCACGCCGACTTCTACCGCAGCCTGTCCGGCCAGTACGACGAGCCTGCCGTGACCGTGCATTTCCGCGCCGAGGGCCGGCACGAATACACGACGCTGGCCTATATTCCCGGTGCGCAGCCGTTCGATATGTTCGATCCGGACCGCAAGGGCTGTATGAAGCTCTACGTCAAGCGCATCTTCATCACCGACGAAGCTGACGTGCTGCCGCGCTACCTGCGCTTCGTCCGCGGTCTGGTCGATACCGCCGATCTGCCGCTGAACGTCTCGCGCGAGATGATTCAGGAAAGCCCGATCCTGTCGGCCATCCGCAAGGGCGTGACGAGCCGCATCATCACCGCCATCGAAAAGCTGGCGGAGAGCGACGCCGAGGCTTTCGCGAAGGTGTGGGAAAATTTTGGCGCGGTGCTCAAGGAAGGCATTTACGAGGATGGCGAACGGCGCACGCAGCTCCTGTCGCTGGCCCGCTTCAAGACGACGGCAGCCGGCGAGGGGAGCCGTTCGCTCAAGCAATATGTCGAAGACGCCAAGCCGGAGCAGTCGGCGATCTACTACCTCACCGGCAACAGCGTCGAGCAGCTCAAGGCCTCGCCGCAGCTGGAAGGTTTCCGCGCCCGTGGGATCGAGGTTCTGCTTCTGACGGATCAGATCGACAGCTTCTGGGTCATGACGGCCGGCGAGTTCGAGGGCAAGGCCTTCAAGTCGATCACGCAGGGTGCAGCCGATCTCGCACAGTTCGCCAAGCCGGAGGGCGAGGCCGAAGCAGACAGCGCGCCGTCCGCCGATGTCGCGACCTTCATCGCCTATGCCAAGGAGAAGCTTGCCGGAGAAGTCTCCGACGTTCGCGCCTCCGACCGCCTGACGGAAAGCGCGGTCTGCCTGGTCGCATCCGAAGGCGGCTATGACCGGCAGATGGAGAAGATCCTGCAGGGGGCCGGCCGCCTCGAGCTTTCGGCGAAGCCGATCCTCGAGATCAACCCGGCGCATCCGCTGGTGAAGGCGATTGCCGCCAAGGCGGACGGTACCGCGCTGAAGGAGGATGCCGCACTGCTTCTTCTCGATCAGGCACGCGTGCTCGATGGCGACAAGCCGTCCGACCCCCGCGCTTTCGCGGAGCGCCTGACGCGGGTGTTCGAGCGCGCCTTGCAGGCGTGACGCTCTTTCCGCCAGCCCGCGGCTTTGCTGCGGGCTGGCGAACGGAACGGGTAGAAAAATCATGCCTACATCAGGGTATGGTACATGAACAAAGATGCGAATGAGGCGTTGTCGGGGGCCACTCAACAATAGGATTTCCTATGAAGCGCCTTCTTCTTCTCGCCGGCCTTTCCCTGTCACTCGCTGCAGGCGCAGCGGTCGCCCAGGATACGCCCCCGCCGCCGCCGGCCCCTCCCGCCGCTGCCGACGCCATGAC
>NZ_JAANCM010000009.1 GCF_011603255.1 Ferranicluibacter rubi
CGCAGTGAGGCGCTTGGGGGGGGCGGGGCGGAGGCTGGAGGCGAAGAGGCGCCGCGGACGTGCCTCATCCTTCCCGGTTCGCGCGGCTCCGAGATCACGCGGCTGCTGCCGGTGTTCCGCGAGGCGGTGGAGATCATGGCGCGGCGGACACCTGCGTTCCGCTTCGTCTTGCCGACCGTGCCGCGGCAGGCCGAGCATGTACGGGAGATGGTGCGCGACTGGCCGGTCAATGTCGAGGTGCTGGTGGGAACGCCGGCCAAGTGGCAGGCCTTTGCCGAGGCCGATGTCGCCATGGCGGCCTCCGGCACGGTCATCCTCGAACTCGGCCTTTGCAGCATTCCCGTCGTGTCGAACTACAAGGCGGACTGGCTGATCCGGATGATGCACAAGCGCATCCGCATCTGGACCGCCAACCTGCCGAACCTGATCGCCGACTATGTGATCGTTCCGGAATATTTTAACGAATCGATCCGGCCCGGCGCGCTCGCCCGCTGGATGGAACGGCTTGCGCTCGACACGCCGGAACGCCGCGCAATGATCGACGGTTTCGATACGGTGTGGGACGTCATGCGCACGGACGTGCCGCCCGGCGAGCGGGCGGCAGAGGTCGTGCTCGAGACGATGGCAGCGAAGGCTGCACGCCTCTAGAGGCTGTCAGGTTCGTTCTGAACCAGCCAGACTCTAAATCCCTCTTTTGTCGTTTGTCTCTTCGGGATAACCGGATTCCACTTATCCCAGACAAACTCTAGCGCGTCAGGCTTTGTCGGCCAGAAGGCGCTCGATGAGATCGGGGGTCAGTTCGGTGAAATGGGTGATGACGATGGTGGGGTCGAGGGTTTCCACGGCGACGTCGGAATAGCCGAAGGGGACGGCGATGGAGGGGATGGCGGCGTTCTGGGCGACGAGAATGTCGTTGCGGCTGTCGCCGATCATCACTGCGCGCCCGGGCGTTCCCCCGGCAAGGCGGATGGTGGCGAGCAGATGCTCGGCATGGGGCTTGCGGACGTCGAACGTGTCGCCGCCGGTGATCGCCGCAAAGCGGGCGGTGAGACCGAGGGTTTCGAGCAGCGTTCGTGCGAGCATTTCCAGCTTGTTGGTGCAGACGGCCAGCAGGTAGCCGGCGTCCGACAGCCGGTCCATGGCATCGAGCACGCCGGGATAGGGCATGGAAGCGCCGGGCATCGTGGCGTGGTAATGGGCGACGAATTCCTTCATCTGCCAGGCGAGATCGTCTTCGCTCAGCGGCTTGCCGCGCAGCTTGAACGTCCGCTCGATCATGGCCTGTGCGCCGTGGCCGACGAGATGGGTCAGGTCGTCATAGCCGACCGGTGCGAGGCCCGCCTGCGTGACCGCGTGATTGAGGCTCGCGACGAGATCGGGCGCGGTATCGACCAGCGTGCCGTCGAGATCGAAGACGATGGTGGCGGGGGCCGGGGAGCTGGATGAGGAGGCGCTGGATGAGTGGGACATGGTGGCGCGGCCTTTGCGGGTCTGGAGTCCGGGTCTGGGGTTTGCCTGCCGGGGTATGCGACCGCGGGCGGAAATGCAATCTGTCTCGGTTCGACGGCGATCGGCCGGTCGCTTGAGGGGGCACGTTCGGCGGGGTGTTCGTGCCAGGGGCTTTCCTCTGTCGCATGGGCCGTGTAAACCTCCGGGCGGCCGGGCCTGCCCGGACCACGGGTTCAACGGGAGACAGCGGCGCATGGATGCCCGCCACATGAAGATCAAGGCCGCCGAGGCGGCGCTCGCGCATGTCGAGGACGGCATGCGGCTCGGGATCGGAACCGGCTCGACGGCCGAAGAGTTCATTCGCCTGCTCGCCGAAAAGGTCGCGGACGGTTTTCGCATCGAGGGTGTTCCGACATCCGAGCGCACGGCGCGGCTATGCCTCGACCTCGGCATTCCCCTGCGCTCGCTGGACGAGCTGCCGGAACTGGACCTGACGATCGATGGCGCAGACGAGGTCGATTCCAACCTCAACCTCATCAAGGGCGGCGGCGGGGCGCTCCTGCGGGAGAAGATCGTGGCATCCTCCTCGGCGCGGATGATCGTCATTGCCGACGAGAGCAAGGTCGTGGACACGCTCGGCGCCTTCAAGCTGCCGATCGAAATCAACCCTTTCGGGCAGAAGGCGACGCTGATCGCCATCGAGAAAACCGCCGCACGGCTGGGGCTTGCGGGCGATCTCACCTTGCGCAGTTCCGGCGACGGGCTGTTCGAGACGGACGGTGGACATCTGATCGTGGATGCATCTTTTGGCCGCATTCCTGATGCAGATGCGCTGGCGCGCGAGCTGAACGGACTTCCGGGCGTGGTCGAGCACGGCCTCTTCATCGGCATGGCTTCTCTGGCGATCATCGCCGGCGAGGCGGGTGCCAGGGTGATGACGAGCGCACGATCGACCTGATCCCTATTCCCATTTACCGGACGCGTCGAACCGGCGCGACGCCCAAGAACACACAGGAGCTTTTTCGCATGAACAGATTTGCAGGCCGGGTCCGCGTCTTGACCACCTTCGTCCTTCTCGCCACCACGGCACCGGCAGCCTTTGCGCAGGACGTGACGGAAGACCACCTGAAGGCCGCGCGCGCCGCCATCTCCGCCATCGGTGCCACCGACAATTTCGACAACATCCTGCCAAACCTTGCCGAGCGCCTGAAGGCCAACCTGATCCAGTCCTCGCCGAACTATCAGGACCTGATCTCCTCGACCATCGACGCCAAGGCGCTGGAACTGGCCGGCCGCCGCGCCGATCTGGAGCGGGAAGCCGCGACCATCTATGCCAAGACCTTCACCGTGGAACAGCTCAACGCCATCAGCGCCTTCTACCAGTCGGAAGCCGGCAAGAAGCTGCTGAACGACGGCCCGATCGCGTCCCGGGAAATGCTGAAGGCGGCCGACATCTGGGCGGCCGGCGTTTCGCGCGACCTGAACGCGGAAGCCACTAAGTCGCTGCAGGCAACGCTCGCCCCGCCGGCCGACGCCGCTGCCGGCCAGGCTCCGGCCGCACCGGCACCCGCAGCGACACCGGCGCCCTGAGGCTATCGCTCGATCATCTTGATGACGTCTTTGCGCCCTCCGGACCTTCCGGGGGGCTTTTCTTTTGTCGGTCCGGCGCACTATATCAGTCGCATGCCAACGGGCAGCGCCGGACGTGACCGCGCCGCGCCCGCCTCTTCTCGGTTCCCGGAGCCCTTCCATGACATCTTACGATTATGATCTCTTCGTCATCGGCGGCGGGTCCGGCGGGGTGCGCAGCGGGCGCGTTGCGGCATCGCTCGGCAAGAAGGTCGCGATCGCCGAGGAATTCCGCTACGGCGGCACATGCGTCATTCGCGGCTGCGTGCCAAAGAAACTCTACGTCTATGCCTCGGCGTTCTCGACCGATTTCAAGGATGCCGAAGGCTTCGGCTGGACGGTCGGGGAGACATCCTTCGACTGGCATAAACTGGTGGCGGCCAAGGAAGCCGAGATCACCCGGCTGGAAGGGCTCTATCAGAAGGGGCTCGCCAATGCCGGCGCGGAGATTTTTCACACGCGGGCGGAGCTGGTCGGGCCGAACAGCATAAAGTTGATCTCGACCGGTCGCATCGTGACCGCGGAGCGGATCGTGATCGCCGTCGGCGGACGTCCGGCCCCGCATGATGCGCTGCCGGGCCATGAGCTGACGATCACCTCCAACGAGGTGTTCGACCTGCCCGAACTGCCGAAATCCATCCTGATTGCCGGCGGCGGCTATATCGCCGTGGAATTCGCCAACATCATGCACGGGCTCGGCGTCGAGACGACGCTGATCTATCGCGGCAAGCAGATCCTCTCGCGGTTCGACAACGACATGCGCGAGGGCCTGCAGAAGGCCATGACCGACAAGGGCATCCATATCCTCTGCGAGGACATCATCGAAACCATTTCGGACGCCGAGGCTGGCGGGCGGCTGGTGACGACGCTGAAGGGCGAGATTCTGACGGTGGATCAGGTGATGCTGGCGCTCGGCCGCGTGCCCAACACGGAAGGCCTCGGGCTGGAGGCTGCGGGCGTGAAGACCGACCATCAAGGGGCGATCGTCGTGGACGCGTTCTCGCGCACCAGCGCGCCGGGCGTCTATGCGCTGGGGGACGTGACCAACCGCGTGCAACTGACGCCGGTCGCCATCCACGAGGCGATGTGCTTCATCGAGACGGAGTACAAGGGCAACCCGACCTCGCCCGACCATGACCTGATCGCCACCGCCGTGTTCTCCCAGCCGGAAATCGGCACCGTGGGCCTGTCGGAAGACGAGGCCGCGCGCACGCTGCCGGATGTCGAGATCTACCGGACGGAGTTCCGGCCGATGCGCGCCACGCTGTCGGGCCGCTCCGAGAAGACGATCATGAAGCTGGTCGTGAATGCGGAAAACCGCAAGGTGGTCGGCGCGCATATTCTGGGCCCAAGCGCCGGCGAGATGGCGCAGCTTCTCGGCATCTCGCTGAAGGCAGGTGTCACCAAGGACGATTTCGCCCGGACGATGGCCGTGCATCCCACGGCGTCGGAAGAGCTGGTGACGATGTATGCACCGAGCTACCGGCTGCGCAACGGCGAGCGGGTGTAGAGCCGGATCGGCCTCGGCCGACGCGCCGGCTTCGATGATCGGGAGGGATGCCGGGTGAGTGCCGCGAGAAGCGGCACGAGCCAGCGCAGGCCATCCCAGGTGGTGTCGTCGAGCGGATCGGCGAAGACGTCGATTTTCCGCTTGCCGTGCGGGCGGGTGTTGTTACGGCCTGTTAGGGCGAGGATAAGAAGCTGGTCTCGCATGGGGCTCTCCTTCTCAAGGTGCATGATGGGGAGATAGCCGTCTGCCGCGCGCGATCGTAGACGCGGGAATGAAAGGGGCGTTTCATTCCTGCAGGGAGGCCACCTTTCGTCCTGGTGCTATAAGGGCCAAGCGCGTGAAGGGGACGGACGATGGACGAGACGGCTTGGGACGACCTGCAACTCTTTCTGCATGTGGCGATGGCGGGCGGCCTGAGCGCTGCAGCGGTGCGCACGGGCCTGAGCGCACCGACGATCGGACGCCGGATGCTGGCTCTGGAAAAATCCCTCGGCCGCTCCCTGTTCGAGCGTAGCCAGCAGGGTTACCGGCTGGCGCATGACGGCGAGATCCTGCTCGGCCATGTTCGTGGCATGCAGGCTGCCGTGGCCGGAATTGCCGGGTGGCGGTTCGAGCTTCCCATCGTAACGCTGGCCGGCGACAGCTGGACGGCCGGGTTCATGGCCGACCATATCGATGTGCTGCGGGGGCCGTTGGATCGCTTCCGGCTGTGCTGTCGGGACACGACAGAGGAACTGGCCTTTCGCGGCGTGGATGTCAGCCTGCTTCCCAAGGCACCGGCCGGCGGCAATGTCGCGGCGTTGCGATCGATCGGCATGCGCTATGCCGTCTATGTCGCGCGGCAGGCGCCGGCGGAGACGCGGGGGCGATGGATCTCGATGTCCACGGATACGGCGCGGCTGGCGCCGGAGCGCTGGGTCTTCGAGAACCATGAGGCCGACATCCACACCTGGACGACGAGCTTCGACCTTCTTCACCGGCTGGTGCGCAACGGGGCGGGGCGCAGCCTGATGCCGGTTTTCGTGGGGGATGCCGATCCGGAGCTGGAGCGGATCGGCGAACCCGTCGCAGCACTCGATCATGCGCTCCATATCGTCAGCCACGACGACGAGCGGCATCGCCCCGAGGTGCGGCTGGTGATCGAGCGTCTGGCGGCGCTGCTAAAAGCCAAGGCGGGCCTGTTTTCCGGGCAATCCGTCATGGCGCCGGCCTGAGCGTCAGGCACGGCGAACGCCGGGGCGGCCGCGGCCGACAGAGCCGGCGACGGGCTTTGCAAGCGGCATCTTAACGTCTATAAGCCCGCATCGAAGAGGGCGCCGGAGGAGGCGCCCCGTGCGACGAGGCCCGCCGATTGAGGCGGGACCGTGAAAGGCGATCGAGATGGCACAGAACTGGACACCGACCAGCTGGAGGCAGAAGCCTATCAGCCAAGTTCCCGACTTCCCGGATGCATCCGTCCTGGCGGCGACCGAGGCGCAGCTTGCGACCTATCCGCCGCTCGTCTTTGCCGGTGAAGCGCGCAACCTGAAGAAGGCGCTTGCCAATGTTTCCGAAGGCCGCGGCTTCCTGCTGCAGGGCGGCGACTGCGCCGAGAGCTTTGCCGAGCACGGCGCCGATACGATCCGCGACTTCTTCCGCGCCTTCCTGCAGATGGCTGTGGTGCTCACGTTCGGTGCCCAGCAGCCGGTCGTCAAGGTCGGCCGCATCGCCGGTCAGTTCGCCAAGCCCCGCTCGTCCAACATCGAGCGGCAGGGCGACATCGAGCTTGCGAGCTATCGCGGCGACATCATCAACGGCATCGACTTCACGCCTGAGTCGCGCATTCCGAACCCGGAACGCCAGATCATGGCCTACCGCCAGTCGGCGGCGACCCTGAACCTGCTGCGCGCCTTCGCGATGGGCGGCTACGCCAATCTCGACAATGTGCACCAGTGGATGCTCGGCTTCGTCAAGGACAGCCCGCAGGCCGAGCGCTACCGCAAGCTCGCCGACCGGATTTCCGAAACGATGGACTTCATGAAGGCCATCGGCATCACGCCGGAGACGAACCCGTCGCTGCGCGAGACCGATTTCTTCACCAGCCACGAGGCGCTGCTGCTCGGCTACGAACAGGCGCTGACCCGCGTCGATTCGACCTCGGGCGACTGGTACGCGACATCGGGCCACATGATCTGGATCGGCGACCGCACGCGCCAGCCGGACCATGCCCATGTCGAATATTGCCGCGGGATCAAGAACCCGATCGGCCTGAAATGCGGTCCGTCGATGACGGCCGACGGGCTGATCGAGCTGATCGATATCCTCAACCCTGCCAACGAGGCGGGCCGGTTGACGCTGATCTGCCGCTTCGGCCACGACAAGGTTGCCGAGCACCTGCCGCGCCTCATCCGCGCCGTGCAGCGCGAAGGCAAGAAGGTCGTGTGGTCCTGCGACCCAATGCATGGCAACACGATCACGCTCAACAGCTACAAGACCCGGCCGTTCGAGCGGATCCTCAGCGAAGTGGAAAGCTTCTTCCAGATCCACCGTGCCGAAGGCACGCATCCGGGTGGTATCCACATCGAGATGACAGGCAACGACGTGACGGAATGCACGGGCGGCGCCCGCGCACTCTCGGGTGCCGACCTTGGCGACCGTTACCACACGCATTGCGACCCGCGCCTCAACGCCGATCAGGCGCTGGAACTGGCCTTCCTGCTCGCCGAGCGGATGAAGGGCGGACGCGATGAGAAGCGGATGCTCGTCAACGGCTGGGCATAAGCCGCCGTCGATGATGTGACGTCCTTGCCAAGTTTGCAGGGGCCGGAGAGCGATCTCCGGCCCTTTTGCTGTCTGCGCCTCTGGTGGGATCGAGCCGAACGTTCAGCGAGAGCCCCTCAGTTCCGCTTGTTCTCGTAGGCTTCGAGACGGTCGTGGAGGCGGGCGATGTTGGCCTGAAGGGTGGCGATTTCCTTGAGGAGGACGTCGTCGATCTTGTGGTGGATGGAGATGAGTTCGATCTCCGACTTGAGGTTCACTTCATAGTCCTTCGAGGCATTCAGCCGGTCCTTGGCGGCCTCGCGGTTCTGCGACATCATGATGACCGGCGCCTGCAGGGCGGCGACCATGGAGAGGACGAGATTGAGGAAGATGAAGGGGTAGGGATCGAAGGCTTCGCTCTGGGTGAGGAGGAGGGTGTTCACCAGCGCCCAGGCGGCGAGGAAGACGAGAAAGCTGATGATGAAGGCCCAGGAGCCGCCGACGCGGGCGATCTGGTCGGCGAGGCGATCGCCAAAACTCTGGCTTGCGACGAAGCTGGCATTGACGTCCTCCGACAGTGTCTGGCGCGCATGCGCTCTTCCGATCACGCGGCGCTCGACCGCGCCGAGGGCTGCCGCCGGTTTGTTGAAGAGGCGGTGCGAGATATCTTCGATGGTGGACATGCGGGCTCCGGGGTCCTGAAACGCTCTGTGAGAGCGATACCGCCCTGTTTTCGGCGAAACTGTGTCGTTTCGCGGCAGGGTGTAAAAGTGGGGAAAATGCGGAAGGTAAGTTAAGTCTTAGTTATTCGTTTCCGCGCTAAAAATGAAACCGCGCGATGTGCGAAACTCCCCTTATGCGCCTTGTCGGACATCATGTCCTCCCGCTTCTTAACTGTCTTTGCGCGGTGATGCGCTTCACCGGAGTTTTTCGCATGTCGTTTCAAAATCTTTCCATCCTGAAAAAGGTCGGGCTGGTCGTCCTCGTGATGGGACTGTCCTCCGCCGCCATCGCCGCCGTGGGCATACGGGGCATCGGAGCGCTGGAGGAGACGATGGTTTCCGTCGGTGCGCGCGAGGAGGTCGCCCGCGAGGCGATGGATCTGCGGGTCGACGTCATCTCCATCAGCCGCATGACCTACCAGCTGGCCGCAGAGCCGGCCAAGGCGGCGGATGTCCGCACCGAGGCCGCGCGGCGGCAGAGCGAGATGCTGGCACGCCTGCCGAAGATCGAGGCTGCCGCCGACGCGACGCAAAAGGCCCAGATCAAGACGGTCGAGGAGAAGCTCACGTCCTATTTTGCCACGATCGATGCGATGGTGGACGCGGCAGCCGCACCCAGCGCCGACACCGCCTCCATGGCAGGGCCGCTCGGCCTGGCGCTCGATGCGCAGAAGGCAGTAACGGCCGCGGTCAAGGTTTACAGCACTTATTCCGGCGATGCGCTGGCGGCCGCCCGTGCCGAGGCCCTGCAAAGTTCGTCCACGACCATGTTCGTCGCGATCGGCGCCGCCATTGCCGCCATCGCACTCGGCGGCTTCGTCAGCCTGCTGGTCGCGCGCCGCGGCATTGTCGCTCCGGTCCGCGAGATGACCGGGGTCATGCGCGAGCTGTCCGAGGGACGGCTGGATGTCGGCACGATGGACACCGCGCGCCGTGACGAGATCGGCGAGATGGCGCGGGCGCTCGACGTCTTCCGCCGCAACGCTATCGCCATGCGGGACATGAAGGCACAGGAGGCGGCCCTGCAGGCGAGCAGCAGCGACCTCCAGTCGAGCATCGCCTCCGTCGTTGCCGCCGCTGTTGCCGGCGACTTCACGGCGCGTATCGATCGCGATTACGGATCGCCCGACCTCAACCGCTTTGCCGCCAGCGTCAACGAACTGGTCGGCAGCGTGGACCAAGCGATCGCCGAACTGCGCCGCGTCATCGAAGCGCTGTCGCAGGCCGACCTGACGCAGAGCATGAACGGTCGGTTCCAGGGCGCGTTCGGAGAACTGCAGGCCAATGTCAACGCGACGATGGTGACGCTGCGCTCTACCATGGAGAGCGTGCGCGGCGCGGGCTCGACCATTTCGGAAAGCTCGGCGGAACTGAGCGGGGCGGCGAACGACCTGTCGAAGCGCACCGAGCAGCAGGCCGCGGCGCTGGAAGAGACGGCGGCGGCCCTCGACGAGATCACCGCCACGGTCCGCACGGCCTCCATGCGGGCGAACGAAGCGCAGGACATGGTGCGCGAGACCAAGGCCAGCGCCGAACGGTCCGGCGCCATCGTGCGCAGCGCCGTCGATGCCATGGGACGGATCGAGGACTCCTCCAGCCGTATCGGGCAGATCATCGGCGTGATCGACGAGATCGCCTTCCAGACCAACCTGCTCGCGCTGAATGCCGGTGTGGAAGCGGCGCGCGCCGGGGAAGCCGGTCGCGGCTTTGCCGTCGTCGCGCAGGAAGTCCGCGAGCTTGCCCAGCGTTCGGCCAATGCCGCCAAGGAGATCAAGACGCTGATCAGCGCCTCGGCTTCGGAAGTCGAGGGCGGCGTGACGCTGGTGCGCTCCACCGGCACGGCACTGCTGGAGATCGAGAAGCTGGTCAATCAGGTCAATGGTCATGTGGAGAGCATCGCCACGGCCTCGCGCGAGCAGGCCACGGCGCTGGGCGAGATCAACACCTCCGTCAACCACATGGACCAGATGACGCAGAAGAACGCCGCCATGGTGGAAGAGACGACGGCCGCCAGCGAGACCCTCGCCGACCAGAGCCGCCAGTTGCAGCAGCTCCTCGCACGGTTCCGCCTGGAGCAGGGTTATGAGGCCGGTGTGCGCCGCGCGGCGTGAGGTTTGGCGGAAAAGGATGACGAGGGGCGCAGACGATGTCCGCGCCCCTTTTGTATTTCAGATGTGTGGCGTTCTGACCGCCTGTTCGCTCCGCGGTTCCGAAGGGCAGCCGATCACATCACCGGCTGCGGAAACAGCTCCGCGTGAGTTTCGAAGAAGCGGTCGGTGCCGTAGCGTTTGCCGAACATCATGTCGTGCTGGAGGAAGCGGTAGTCGCGCAGCACGGAAGGGATCTTCTTGTTGCGGGACCAGGCTTCGGTGTCCTTGCCGGCGGCGTCGATGAGCATGTAGCGGTCGACGACGTGGTAGCGATTGAAGACGTCGCCGAGGAAGGCGGTGTAGTATGGGTGCTCGAAGCCGCCGGTCTTCAGGATCTGGTAGGAGAGGAAGGCCGGGCTGATGGTGCCGACGTTCTTCACCGGGCCGGTCTTGTTCGACCAGATGACCAGCGGCGTCTCGTGGCTCGCCGCCATCTGCTCGACCGTGCCTTTGCGCGACGCCGTGACGTCGGGCATGTAGCCGGTGGAGGTATAGACGGTGTTCAGCGGCGGCAGGTGGTCGCCGAAGAGCACGATGATGGTCTCGCGGTCGCGTTCCTTGGCCCAATCCATCAGCATCTTCAGGCTGTCATCGGCCTCCTTCACGCCCTGCGCATAGGTTTCCAGCACCTGCCGGTCGTTCTCCGGCAGGTCGCCTTCAACCTTGATGGTGTTGTGCGCATAGCGGTTGGCCTCGTAGGGGCCGTGGCCCTGCAGCGTCACCGTGAAGAAGAAGAACGGATCGCGCAGTTCGTCGGCTTGGCGCATGATCTCTTTGGTCAGGGATTCGTCGGAGGTGAAGATGCCGCGCTTCTCCATGGGCGGCAGGTTTTCCTCCGAGCGAAACTGCTCGAAGCCGAAGGACTTGTAGACGGCGCTGCGGTTCCAGAACCAGCCCTGGAACGGGTGGACGGCGCGCGCGACATAGCCTTCGCCGCGGAAGAAGGTGGCGAGCGAGGGGATCGGGTTGCGGATGTACTGCTGGTAGGGAATGCTGCCATAGGGCAGGAAGGCATTCGAGAAGCCGGTCAGCGCCTCGAACTCGACATTGGCCGTCATGCCGCCGAACTCCGGCGAGAAGACGTCGCCGGACTGCATTTCGCGGATCGTCGGCATGGGATCCGGCGTGAGCTTCACGTTCGGCAGGCGGGTCGGATCCCAGAAGGATTCGCTCATGAGGACGATGACGTCGGGCTTGCCGCGATGCGACGTGCCGGCGGGCACAGGCTCGGTCGGGATCGCGTCGATGGCGTTGGCCATGTAGCCGGGAGGGGCCGCGACGTTCGCCATCGGCAGGTTCAGCACGAAGGCGAGCGTGAAGCCGTTGTGGCGGTAGTTTTCGGTCTGGTCCCACATGATGGGGATGATCTGCAGCCGGTCGCGCACCCAGGAGAACTGGTTGTAATCCATCAGGTGGTAGAAGCCGCCGAGGAGCGGCAGGGCGACCGCAAGGCGCGCAATGCGCTGGCGGCGCGTGAGCCTCGGGAACCGGCGCCAGGCGTGGCGGATGAGCCAGGTGAGGCCGGCCAGCGACAGGACGAGGCCGACGGCGATACAGATTGCCGTTCCTGGCCGATCGCGCACAAGAACGGGCATCAGCTCCAGGATCTGGCGGCCGAACAGGAAGTCTGTGGGATAGAGCGGATCGGAGAGGAAGATCTGCTTCTGGCGCGTGATGAGCGCCGGGACCAGCGCCAGCGGGGCGAGCAGGACGAGCCCGTATTCCGCGCGGCCGACGATGGCATCGACAGCGAGGAAGAGCAGGAAGAAGACGAAGGCCGTGACGAAGGCCGGGCGGGCAGGATCGAGGAGGAAGGCGTAGGCTTCGGCTGCCGAATTGCGGGCGATCCACTCGACGATGAAGATCAGCGAGACTGCCAGCAGAAACGAGACGACGATGCCGCGGATGTTGGACAGGATCTTCGACGGACGCAGGTCCTGGACCGCTGTCGGTCCATAGACGTCCACGGAGGGTTTGACGTTCACGGCTGACTGAAAACTCGCCATGGCCGGCTCCCTTCACAAATTCTTCGCATGACTGTCATACCGATGTCATGTTGAACAGGGGATGAATGTGCTTTCCCACGCACAATGCCTGTGATTTCATTGTTTTCGGTGGGGTGTTGCATTCCCGCGCGGAGGAGACGGCATGCGCAGTTCGGTCGAGATATTCACTGTGGAAACAGGCGAGACGCAGGTGGTCTGGCAGACAGACCGGCTGGTGGAGGCGCCGAATTTCGCGCCCGACGGCAACGGCCTGATCGTCAACGACGATGGCCGGCTCTGGCGCCTCGGTCTCGATGGCGGAGAGCCGGAGATGATCGACACGGGCTTTGCAGGCAGATTGAACAACGACCATGGCGTTTCGCCGGATGGGCAACGGCTCGCGATCAGCGACAAGACGGAATTCGGGAAATCTGCGATCTACACGCTGCCGATCGGCGGGGGAACGCCGACGCTCGTGACCCCGAACCTGCCCTCCTACTGGCATGGCTGGTCGCCGGATGGCAGGCGGCTGACCTATTGCGGCATTCGCGACCAGGTGTTCGATATCTACACGATTGCCGTCGATGGCGGCGAGGAGACGCGCCTGACGCGGGGCGAAGGGCGCAATGATGGGCCGGACTATTCGGCCGACGGGCGCTGGATCTATTTCAACTCCAGCCGGTCTGGCCACATGCAAATCTGGCGGGTGCCAGCGGAGGGCGGGCCGGCGGAACGCATCACCGACAGCCCCTATGGCGACTGGTTTCCGCATCCCTCGCCGGATGGCCGCAGCGTCCTCGTCATTTCCTATGACGGCGATGTGTTCGACCATCCGCGCGACCTGACGGTGCGGCTGCGGCTGATGGACCCTGACGGCGGCAACGCCCGGGAATTGTTCGAGCTCTTCGGCGGGCAGGGCACGATGAACGTGCCGAACTGGTCTCCGGACGGGAAGAGCTTCGCCTTCGTCCGCTATGCGCCGGTGTCGTAAGCGCCCGTCTCAGTTCGTCTGCTGCTGCTGGTAGCCGGGGCCTGCGGGGTGGTGCAGGTCGATGGAGGATTCCTCGGCCGGCAGGAAGGAGGGGCCGACCTGGCGGACGCGGTTCGCCTTGGGGTCGTAAGGCCGCTCGTTGACGGCGGGCGAGGGTGTCTCGACAGGCGCCGTGGCCGGAAGGAACACTTTCGGGGCGGCAGGCTCCGGGGCCGTGGGTGCGGCGGTGGCGGGTTGCGGCTTCGTGGTGATGGTGACCACCGCCTTGTCGGATGGGGTGCTCATGCGGGGAGCGGGTGCATCGGCGGGCAAGGTCGAGAAACCGGAACCCGGGTTCGTGGCGGCCGATTGCGACGGAATGCGGCAGCCGCACTGGCTGCGGGCAGCGGGGCTTCCGCTCTTGTAGGCGAACGCCGTGGGCAGATCGGTATAGGGGCTGCCGGTGCTGGCCGAGATCATGTCCTGCGTCTCGCCGGTCAGCGGATGATAGTAGAGTTCGGTCGTCGCCCCCGGGCAGCGTGCGCTGCAGGTTTGCGCATCGCGCTCGAAATCGTCCGGCGTGGCGTTGGCGGAGATCGGGAAGAACGAGCCGTCGCAGGTGCGCACGCACATGGTGCGCAACGGACCGTCCTGCGTCAGGAGATGAAGGTTGGGGGCGGACAGGTCCGTTATCGGCGGCTCGGACACAGGCCCGTCGGAAGGCCCCCTCAGGCTCGTCTCTTCGCTGCCGATCGGCGGGAGGTCGGCGATGATGTTGCGGAAGCGGCGAGGTTCGGATGCATCTGGCCCCGAGACCGACGCGCTGACGAGATCGCTGTCGACCGCCTCGCAGCGGTTGGCCTGCAGGGCCACCAGCACGCGGCGGCGGGCGGCGTCATCGTCCGAGCCCGCAATCTCTTCCGCGCGATGCGCCTTCAGGTCCGCGAGATCTTCGCTGATGGCGGTGATGCGGTTGTCGAGGTCGGCGCAGGCCTCTTCGTTGTCGCCATTGATGACGGTGACGCTGTCCGTGCTGCAGCCGAGCGCCCGCTGCTGGCTGCGCGCACTGCGAAGCTCCAGATTCTGGCGCGTGATGGCGCCGGTAACGTTGCGCTGCCGGGTGTCGTCATAGCCGCTGTCGTTCGACACCGTCTCGGGCAGGTCGGCGAGGCGCGCAAACAACCTGTCGCAGAGCGGAGAGGCTTCGGCACCCGCGGACAGGCACAGGAGCGGCGCGAGCAATGCGGCCATGGACACTCTGCGGATACTCAAACGTCGCCTGCCTCGGTGGGAATGTCCGGTCTCCCGGAGAGACCGATAAGATCCGCGCCCTCGGGAAGCGCGGATAAGACGATATCATAGACGCTTTGCATCTCTCTGCAACGCGCCTCGCGATCACATTCGCGCGGCCAGAACGGTTCAAACCGGGTGTGACGCTTCCACCACGGCCAGGGCCGCCATGTTCACGACGCCACGCGAGGTGACCGAGGGCGACAGGATGTGGGCGGGCAGGGCGGCGCCGAGCAGGATCGGCCCGACATGCAGGCCGTCGATCATGCTCTTCACCACGCCGAAGGTGATGTTGGCGGCATCCAGATTGGGGAAAACCAAGAGATTGGCATCCTCGTGCAGCGTCGTCGAGGGCATGACGCGTTTGCGCAGGACCTGTGAGATCGCCGATTCGCCGTGCATTTCGCCGTCCGCTTCCAGATCGGGCGCAAGCTCGCGCACGAACTCCATCGCCCGGCGCATCTTGCTGGCGCTTTCCGATTCGCGCGAGCCGAAGTTGGAATGGGAGACGAGGGCGGCGCGGGGCGTGATGCCGAAGCGCTTGATCTCTTCTGCCGCCATGATCGTCTTCTGCGCGATCTCTTCCGAGGTCGGGTTGAAGGTGACGAAGGTGTCGGTAAAGAACGTCGCGCCGTGCTGGGAGATCAGCAGGCTCATGGCCGAGAAATCCAGCGCGCCCGGCCGCTTGCCGATGATCTGCGCGATATCGCGCAGGTGGCGGCTGTAGCGGCCTTCGAGGCCGCAGATCAGCGCATCGGCCTCGCCGCGCTTCAGCGCGATCGCGCCGATGACGGTGTAGTTGGTGCGCACGATGGTGCGGGCGGCTTCCGGGATGACGCCGAGGCGACCGACCAGCGAGAGATACTGATCGACGTAATCCTTGAAGCGGCGGTCGCTTTCCGGATTGATCACCTCGAAATCGGTTTCCGGGCGGATGCGCAGACCGTAGCGCTTGAGGCGCGATTCGATGATCTGCGGGCGCCCGATGAGGATCGGCAGCGCCGTGCCTTCCTCCAGCAGCACCTGGGCGGCGCGCAGCACGCGCTCGTCCTCGCCTTCCGAGAAGATGACCCGCTTTTTTTCGGCGGCTTTCGCCAGCGTGAAGATCGGCTTCATGATGAAGCCGGAGCGGAACACGAAGCGGTTCAGCTGGTCGAGATAGGCATCGAAATCGGTGATCGGCCGGGCGGCGACGCCGCTGTCGGCCGCAGCTTTGGCGACGGCGGGGGCGATGCGCAGGATGAGCCGCTGGTCGAAGGGCGAGGGGATGAGATAGTCCGGGCCGAAGATGGGCGTTTCCTCGGAATAGGCGCGGGCGGCGACATCCGACGGCTCCTCGCGGGCAAGACCGGCGATGGCGCGCACGGCGGCCATCTTCATTTCCTCGTTGATCGTCCGGGCACCGCAATCGAGCGCGCCCCGGAAGATGTAAGGGAAGCAGAGGACGTTGTTGACCTGGTTGGGGAAGTCCGACCGGCCGGTGCAGATCATGGCGTCCGGCCGTGCCGCGCGGGCAAGGCTTGGCATGATTTCCGGGTTGGGGTTGGCGAGCGCCATGATGAGCGGCTTGTCCGCCATCTGCACCAGCAGTTCCGGCTTCAGCACGCCGGCCGCCGACAGGCCGAGGAAGACGTCGGCATTGGCGATGCTGTCGGCCAGCACCCGGTTGTCGCTCTTCTGGGCGTAGATCGACTTCCACTCGTCCATCAGGACTTCGCGGCCCTCGTAGACGAGGCCTTCGAGATCGTGGACCCAGATGTTTTCGCGCCGGGCGCCGAGCTCGACCAGAAGATTGAGGCAGGCGAGGGCTGCGGCACCGGCGCCGGAGGTGACGATCTTCGCCTTGGCGATGTCCTTGCCGGCGAGTTCGAGGCCATTGAGGATGGCCGCGGCGACGATGATGGCGGTGCCGTGCTGGTCGTCGTGGAAGACGGGAATGTCCATCTTCGCGCGCAGCTGGCGCTCGACCTCGAAACATTCCGGAGCCTTGATGTCCTCGAGGTTGATGCCGCCGAAGGTCGGCTCCAGCGCCGAGATGACATCGACCATGCGGGAGATTTCCGGCGCATCGATCTCGATGTCGAACACGTCGATGCCTGCGAATTTCTTGAAGAGGACGGCTTTGCCCTCCATCACGGGCTTGGAAGCCAACGGGCCGATATTGCCGAGGCCGAGCACGGCGGAGCCGTTGGAGACGACGGCAACGAGGTTGGCGCGCGCCGTGTATTCGGCGGCCATGGACGGGTCGTCGCGGATGGCGAGACAGGGTGCGGCGACGCCCGGGGAATAGGCGAGCGCGAGGTCGCGCTGGTTGCCGAGCGGCTTCGTCGCCTGGATCTCCAGCTTGCCGGGACGGGGATACCGGTGGAAGAACAGCGCCTGCTCGTCAAGGTCGCCGCCGGCCGGTGTCTTCGGTGTCTTGGTGTCTTCGCCGCTGCTCATCGCGTCAGTACCCTCTTTCAGAACGGGGTTCTTCTGGCACGAATTCGCCGGTGCGTACAGTTCGCGGCACAGGTTTTGGCAGGCTTCTCACATTCACGTGTTGTGTTGTCATGCTCCTGAAACAGGAGTCTGTTTTCAGGAATAGCAGGATCTGAAACCCGGAGAGGACTGATGGACCAGAGAGTGAGCGAGCCTGCCGTCCGGCATTTCCGGACCCTGTTCATTTCCGACGTGCATCTGGGCTCCAAGGCCGCAAAGACCGATTACCTGCTCGATTTCCTGCGCCTGCACGATGCCGATACGATCATCCTCGTTGGTGACATCGTCGATGGATGGCGGCTGAAGCGCTCCTGGTACTGGCCGCAATCCTGCAACGATGTGGTGCAGAAGCTGCTGCGCAAGGCCCGCAAGGGCACGCGGATCATCTATATCCCCGGCAATCACGACGAATTCCTGCGGGCCTTTCCCGGTATGCATTTCGGCGGCATCGAGGTGGCCTCGCGCCACATTCACGAGAGTGCCGACGGACTGCGCTATCTCGTGCTGCATGGAGACGAGTTCGACGTGGTGGTGCGCAATGCGCGGCTGCTCGCCTATCTCGGCGACTGGGCCTACGACACGGCGATCGTCATCAATATCGGGCTTGCCGCCGTGCGCCGCCGGCTCGGCATGCCCTACTGGTCGTTTTCGGCCTGGGCGAAGCAGCAGGTCAAGCACGCCGTCAATTTCATCGGCGAATTCCAGACGGTCGTGGCCGCGGAAGCGCGCAAGGCCGAGGCGGACGGCGTGGTCTGCGGGCATATCCACCATGCGGTGATCGAGGATATCGACGGCATCCGCTATATGAATTCGGGCGACTGGGTGGAAAGCTGCACGGCGATCGCTGAGCATGCCGACGGGCGCATGGAACTACTCACCTGGAACGTGCTGGCCGGCGCACCGCAGCCCGCAGAGGACAGCAGCGAGGCCCAGGCTCTGGTTGGTTCGTTTCTCGCGCGGCACGCCGCCTGAGCCGGGTCGCTTCCGGAAAGAGCCGGTGACGGTCATCTCCCTGTTTTCGGGAGAGGTTCGCACTGGCGCGGTCTACCCGGGCCATGATAACCGGCAGGATCGACATCAGGTCATCCCGAATGGATTCTTCCTCTTCGCCAAGGTTCCATGAGCCGGCGCCGCCTTCACGATTCGTGGCGCGGATCGCGCTGCTCTTTAGCGCGCCGCTGTTCATCAACGGGTTTGCGCTGCCCTTCTTCCCGGTCTGGCTGGCCTCATTGTCGTTCGATGCAGCGCAGATTTCGGTGATCCTGGCGGTACCGATGTTCGTGCGGGTGTTTTCTGCGCCGGTCGCGGGAATGATCGCGGATAAGCTTGGCGAGCGGACGCGGCTTCTCCTCTGGTCGGCCGGACTGTCGCTGCTGACGGCGCTCGGGCTGTTCGTGTCC
This sequence comes from Ferranicluibacter rubi, assembly GCF_011603255.1. GTDB lineage: Bacteria > Pseudomonadota > Alphaproteobacteria > Rhizobiales > Rhizobiaceae > Ferranicluibacter > Ferranicluibacter rubi. The sequence continues at coordinate 18,326 of NZ_JAANCM010000009.1, forward strand.
CACGCGTTCTGGGCGGTACTGGCCATCTACACGCTGCAGGGCGTTGTCTATTCGCCCTATGTGCCGATCGTCGAGGCTGTGGCGCTGACCGGCGTGCGGCGCTGGGGCTTCGACTATGCGCGGATGCGGCTGTGGGGCTCCATCGCCTTCATTTGCGCGACGATGATCGGCGGCGCGCTGATCAGCCGTTTCGGCGCGATGATGGTGCTGCCGGCGATGACGGTGGGCTTCGTCGCCATGGTCGCGGTCACGTTCCTTGCGCCGCGCGTCGGAGCGCCGCGGCGTCCCTCCACGCTGACGACGCTGGCCGACCCGCCGCCGAAGGCGCTACGCGCGCCGGACATCCAGATGCTGCTGATGGGCGTCGGGCTCGTCAACGGCAGCCACGGCATGCTGTTTGCGTTTTCGGCACTCTACTGGACGAGCATCGGTTTCTCGGGGACGGAGGTGGGGCTGCTCTGGAGCGCCGGCGTCGCGGCGGAGATCGCCATGTTCGTCGCGGCCAAAATGATCCTCGTGCGGGTCAGCCTCTGGGGGATGATCTTTTCGGGCGCGGGGCTTGCCATCCTGCGCTGGCTCGTCTTTCCGCTCGATCTCGGCTTCTGGGGCTATTTCGCGCTGCAGTGTTCCCACGCCTTCACCTACGCCATCATGCATACGGGGCTTCAGACCATGCTGGTGCGCCGTGTGGCCGAGCGGCAGGAGACGGCGGCGCAAGGGCTTTACTTCTTCTATACCGGTATCTTCACGGCGCTTTGCACCTTCGTCTCCGGCATCTTCTATGGCTGGTTCGGCGTGCACGGCTTCCTGTCCATGGCGGTCGCCGCCTTCATCGGCTTTGCGCTTCTCATCGTCGCCTGGACGATTCAGCCCCAGAGTTCCGGCTCCAGCGGCATGAGCAGCGAGCCCTCATAGCGCAGGCCCGGCTCGCGGTCGCGCGCAAGCAGCAGCGGACCGTCGAGGTCGACGAAGGCAGCGCCTTGCGCGAGAAGGGCTGCGGGCGCCATGGCAAGCGACGTGCCCACCATGCAGCCGACCATGACGTCGAGGCCGAGTGTGCGGGCCCGGTCGCGCATGTCGAAGGCGTGGGTGAGGCCGCCGGTCTTGTCGAGCTTCATGTTGACGGCGTCGTAGCGGCCGGCGAGGTGATCGAGATCAGCGATGGTGTGGACGCTTTCATCCGCACAGACGGGAACCGGCCGGGGGACGCGGGCGAGGATCTCGTCATGGCCAGCCGGCAGCGGTTGCTCGATGAGCGCGATGCCCGCTTCCTCGCAGACGGCGAAATGTGCCGCCAGATTATCCTCCGTCCAGCCCTCGTTGGCATCGAGGATGATGATTGATTCGGGGGCGGACCGCCGGACCGCACGGATGCGGGCAGTGTCGTCCGCGGTGCCGACCTTGACCTTGAGGACCGGCCGGAAGGCGGCTTCCGCCGCACGGGCTGCCATCGTCTCGGCGTCGGCGAGCGAGATCGTGTAGGCGGTGACGAGGGGTTGCGGCATAGGAAGACCGGCGAGCTGCCACGCGGGAAGGGCACTCTTCTTTGCCTCCAGGTCCCAGATCGCGCAATCCACCGCATTGCGGGCCGCACCCGGCCGCATGATGCGGGCGAGTTCGGCCCGGCCGATGCCGCGCTCGATCGCGTGACGGCAGGCCTCGATGGCCGCGACGACGCTTTCGATCGTCTCGCCGTAGCGGGCATAGGGCACGCATTCGCCGATGCCGCTCGTCACGCCCTCCCGCAGCCGGCAGGTGACGACGGAGGCTGCCGTTTTGGAGCCTCGCGAAATGGTGAAGTGCCCGGCGATGGGAAAATGCTCGATGGTGATCTCAAGCGTGGTCATCTGCGTATAGCCCTTCCGAAACGATCCTTCCACAAGACGTGGCATCCACATCACGGTCGTCAACTGCCTGTCGTCACGATTGTCCCCGGCGTCTTTTCCATCGGTGACATCGTTAACGCCAGTCGCTATGAGTGTTGGCTGATCGCTCCCGATGCAACCTTTGCCCAGAGAATTTAGAGCCGCGTGACCAAAACCCTCGTCAAGACTGAAGCGACCGTCGAGCGCGACGATTCCGGCGAGAAGGGGGACACGGTCTATCGTTTCGGCGGTAACTGGCGCGCCTCCGGCCTGCCTTCCGTGGTGAAGCGTCTGGATGAAATGGCCAAGCCCGCCGGCGGGCCGCAGGGCGCGCAAGTCCGATTCGACCTCTCCGACATAAGCGCCATGGACACGGCCGGCGCCTGGATCATCCGCCGCTTCATGACGAAGCTCGGCGGCGACGAGGCGGTGACGCTGGATGGCGGCAATGCCGGCTATCTCGAACTCGTGAAGGCGCTGCCGGCCGAACTGCGCGATCCGCAGGCCGATAACGGCCCGCCGCGCACGCTCGCCGACCGCGCGTTCCAGCCGATCGGCAAGGCCGTGCTGGCGATGTGGGACGACACGGTCGCGGCCATGTACATCGTCGGTTCCGCCGTTCGCGGGGCACAGCTGAAGGTCGGCCGCCACAGCGGTCTGTCGCCCGCCGCCATTGTCAACCAGATCGATCGCATGGGCGTGCAGGCCGTGCCGATCGTTGCCCTGATGTCGTTCCTGATCGGCGCGATCATCGCGCAGCAGGGCGCCTTCCAGCTGCGTTATTTCGGCGCCGAACTCTTCGTGGTCGATCTCGTCGGCATTCTGCAGCTGCGTGAAATCGGCGTGCTCCTGACCGCCATCATGATCGCCGGCCGCTCCGGCAGCGCGATCACGGCCGAGGTCGGCTCGATGAAGATGCGCGAGGAGATCGATGCGCTGAAGGTGATGGGCCTGAGCCCCATCGGCATCCTCGTGTTCCCGCGTCTCGTCGCTCTCACCATCGCCCTGCCGCTTCTAACGATCATCGCCAATTTCGCGGCGCTTTCGGGTGCTGCCCTGGTGGTCAACATCTATTCCGGCATCACGCTCGATACCTTCCTCGCCCGTCTGCAGGAGGCCGTCGATTTCTCCTCCGTGCTCGCGGGCATGATCAAGGCGCCGTTCATGGCGTTGATCATCGGCATCGTGGCCTCGGTCGAGGGCATGAAGGTCGGCGGCAGTGCCGAATCGCTCGGCAAGCACGTGACGCAATCGGTGGTGAAGTCGATCTTCGTGGTCATCCTCATCGACGCCCTCTTCGCCATCTTCTACTCGGCGATCAATTTCTGATGGAGGCGACAGCGATGCAGACCGCCGACGATGCACAGGACAACACGCCCGGCCCAGCGAAGGATAAGGGCGATCGCGAGATCATCCTGTCGGTCAAGGACCTGACGGTCGCCTTCGGCACGAACGTCGTGCTGGATGCGCTGAACCTCGATATCTATCGGGGCGAGATCCTCGGCTTCGTCGGTCCTTCGGGCACGGGCAAATCGGTGCTGATGCGCACCGTGCTGCGGCTTCTGCCGCGCCGTTCGGGCAAGATCGAGATTTTGGGCGCTGAATATGACGCGGTGAGCGACGAGGAGCGCGTGGAACTCGACACGCGCCTCGGCGTGCTGTTCCAGCATGGCGCGCTGTTCTCCTCGCTGACGGTGAAAGAGAATATCCAGGTTCCGATGCGGGAATATCTCGACCTGCCGCAGGAGATCATGGACGATCTGGCGCGGCTGAAGATCGAGCTGGTTGGCCTTGCGCCGGAAGCGGCCGACAAGTTTCCCTCCGAACTCTCGGGCGGCATGATCAAGCGCGCAGCGCTGGCGCGCGCGCTGGCGCTCGATCCGGACCTCGTCTTCCTCGACGAGCCGACATCGGGTCTCGACCCGATCGGTGCCGCCGAGTTCGATGAATTGATCGCGCGGCTGCGGGACACTCTCGGGCTCACCGTGTATATGGTGACTCACGACCTCGACAGCCTGTTTTCGGTCTGCGACCGCATTGCGGTTCTCGGGAACAAGAAGGTCATGGTGGAAGGGACGATCGAGGACATGCTCGCCTCCGACGACGACTGGGTGCAGTCCTATTTCCGCGGCAAGCGGGCGCGCTCGATCGTGCGCGACGATGGCCACGACCTGCACCATCACGATCCGAACGCGCCGCGGCGCGACGAGAGCAGCCGGCAGGGCAGTGAGAAGAGCGGGCGCGCAAGCTGACCGGTTTTACAAGTTTCAGACAGTTCTAATTAGGCCCGCGCGGCCACAGGGTAGACGCCAAAGATGGAAACCAAAGCTAATTACACGATCGTCGGGTTCTTCACCATCGCCGTGATCGTCGCCGCCTTCGGGTTCGTCTACTGGATGTCCCAGTTCGGACGCGGCGGCGAAATGGTCGAGCTGGTCGTGAGCATTCCCGGCTCCGCCAACGGCCTGAGCGTCGGCTCGCCGGTGCGCTTCAACGGTATTCCCGTCGGCAGCGTCCGCAGCCTTGCGATCAACGCCAACGATCCGCGCTATTCGGTCGCCGTCACGGAAGTCTCCGCCGATGCGCCGGTGCTGACCTCCACCAAGGCCACGCTCGAAGTGCAGGGCCTGACGGGTGCTGCCTATATCGAGCTCAGCGGCGGCAACAAGGGCGAGCCGAGCATTCTGCGCAAGGCGATCGACGAGGGCACCTCGGCCCAGATCCAGGCCGACCAGTCGAGCGTGACCAGCCTGCTGGCAACCGCCGACAAGATCATGGACCGCGCCAATGACGCGATCGGCGATATCCAGGGCTTCGTCTCCGACGTCCGCGGGCCGCTGACCGGCACCATTACCAATGCCGAACGCTTCTCCAAGTCGCTTGCCGACAATTCGGAAGGTATCGACCAGTTTCTCGAAAGCGTGAGCGCGCTTTCGACCTCCATCAACAGCGCCGCCGAGAAGCTCGATTCGACGCTGACCTCTGCTGACGCGCTGGTGAAGTCGGTCAATCCGCAGGACGTGAACCGCATCGTGTCCAACGTCGCCCGGATGACCGACGAGCTGTCGACAGCCTCGGTCGGCGTGGCCGATACGATCGCGACAATCCGCAAGACCGCCGAGACCTATGAGCGCTTCGGCGCGAATGCGACGACGACACTGGCCAAGGTCGATTCGCTGCTGGGCGCCGTCGATACGCAGAAGGTGGGCAACGTCATCAACGACGCCTCGGTCGCCAGTGCCGACGCCCGCCGCGCGATCTCGACCTTCGCGTCGCTGGCCGACAGCGTGCGCGAGCGGCAGCCGGAGATCGACCAGACGATTACCGACGTGACGCAGATAGCCAACAAGCTGAACGCCGCTTCCAGCCGTGTCGATGGTATTCTCGTCAAGCTCGACGGCTTCCTCGGCGATGCGGATGCGCCCGGTATCTCGCAGGACGCACGCCAGACGCTGGCTTCGTTCCGCAGCGTGGCCGACAACATCAACGCCCAGATCGGCCCGATCGCAAACAACCTGAAGCGCTTCACCAGCTCCGGCCTGCGCGACATCGAGGCGCTGGTGGACGATACCCGCCGGACCGTGCAGTCGCTCGACAGCACCATCTCGACCTTCGACAAGAACCCGCAGCGGCTTCTCTTCGGCGGCGAGACGGTGAAGCAGTATGACGGGCGCACGCGTCGCTGAGGCTTGATAAAGGCTGACTGCGATTCGGATAAAGGCGGGACCGGCCAAGGTTTATGGCCGATCCCACGCCCTGCGAGACGCGCCTCGCACCGGGTATTTGACGAGAAGCGTGACATGACTGCACAGGTTGTCGCTTTTCCGCGCTGCACGTGATGCGACGGAGGCGTTTCGCCCTTGTCTTGTTCAAGTCGCTGCTTAGATTGCTCCCCATCAATAAGGGTCATGGCTGAATGTTTCCGGACGTCAACGGTACTGGTAAATCGCGTTTCCTCCGGGCTTTGGCTCTTCTTCTCGTGGCAGCACCGCTTGGCGCCTGCGCGGGAAAGCCGAATAACGACACCTACAGCCTGTCGTCCGTCCCGACAATTGAGGGACCGGCTGCGACCTCCAAGCAGATTCTCGTGCCTGAGCCGACGGCGCTGAAGGCGCTCGACAGCGACCAGATCGTCATCCGGCTTTCGGGCTCCGAACTGCAGTACCTCGCGAAATCGCAGTGGGGCGACCGCCTGCCGCGCATGGTGCAGTCGAAGCTGGTTCAGGCATTCGAAAACAGCGGCAAGGTCGGCGGCGTCGGCAAGCCGGGCGAGGGCCTCGCCATCGACTATCAGGTCGTGACCGAAATCCGCTCCTTCGAGGTGGACACGACCGGGTCGCGTACCGCGGTGGTGGAGATCTTCGCCAAGATCGTCAACGATCGCAACGGCACCGTTCGCGCCCAGAAGGCCTTCCGCGCCACCGTTCCGGTGTCGGGCACCGGTGCACCGGCCTATATCAAGGGGCTCGACGGGGCTGGCGCCAAGGTGGTCGCCGATATTGTTCGCTGGACGCTCACGGCGATCTGAGATCGAACATTCTCTTTCAACAACGGCTGCAGGGCGATCGCTCTGCAGCCGTTGTCGTTTCGGGTGGAAGAGAGAAATCCGACGCGACGCCCAAATGCCGCGTTCACCTTTATGTCTGCATCTCCGGAATCGTCATCTGGTTGATCACCTCGTCGACGCCCTCGACGGACGTGGCCGCTTCCACTGCGCGGTCCGCCTCCTCAAGCGAACTGATGAAGCCGGAGAGGACGATGGTGTTGCCGCGGGAGACGACGGTAACGTCGCTGACGTCTATGTCCCGCATGGCCGCCAGCGTATCGGCCACGCGGGTTTCCAGATCTGCCGGCTGGTTGGCTGCCGCATCGCCCGGGTCCGTACCGAAGAACGTCCGTTCCTTGTACACCATCGTCATTGCTCCTCTGATCCCATGCTTTTGCACGGACGAACAACGTCGATGGCGCCGATTGGTTGCGATCAGCCCCCAGTAGCGCCGACAGGCGCTCAGGGGTAGCGAACGACCGGCGGGAGCGAGGAGAGGATCGAGTCGACATTGCCCCCGGTCTTGAGACCGAAGATGGTGCCGCGGTCGTAGAGCAGGTTGAACTCGACATAGCGACCGCGCCGGACGAGCTGCTCGTCACGATCCTCTTCCGTCCACGGATTGTTGAAGTTCGAGCGGACGATCTTCGGGTAGAGCATGGCGAAGGCGCGGCCGATATCCTGGGTGAAGGCGAAGTCCGCTTCCCAGCCGCCCTGTTCGTCCGACGAGTGCAGCCAATCATAGAAAATGCCGCCCGTGCCGCGCGGCTCGTTGCGGTGTTTCAGGAAAAAGTATTCGTCGCACCATGCCTTGTAGCGGGCATGGTCGGCCACCGCATGACGGCCACAGGCGATCTCGAGACCCTTGTGGAAGAGGATCGTATCCGGATCTGTCATGACGCGGCGTCGGTCGAGCACGGGGGTGAGGTCGGCGCCGCCGCCGAACCACTGGCTGGTGGTCACGACCATGCGCGTGTTCATATGCACGGCGGGCACATTGGGGTTCACGGGGTGGGCGATCAGCGAGATGCCGGATGCCCAGAACCGGGGGTCTTCGGTCGCTCCGGGGATCTGCGCGCGGAACTCCGGTGAGAACTCGCCATAGACGGTGGAGGTGTGCACGCCGACCTTTTCGAAGACGCGGCCCGCCATCATCGACATGACGCCGCCGCCACCTTCGCCGCCGTCGCGCTGCCAGGGCTTCCGCTCGAAACGGCCCGGAGGCTCGTCGGCGAGCGGACCCGCGAGATCGTTCTCGATGGCCTCCAGGGCAGCGCAGATCGTGTCGCGCAGGCTCTCGAACCAGGCGCGGGCGCGCAGCTTCTTGTCTTCGATGTCGTCGGGCAGGCCGGGTGGCAGGTCGGGTCGTTCCATCGCGGCAGTCCTCGGTGCGTGGCGTTCGGTCATTCCTAGACTAATTCGGTGACGAGCGGAATTACAGGGTCGGTCTATCCTGTTGTTTTACCGGATTTGCCTCAATGTCTGCACCCGTTCTTGGAGCATGCACGTCTTCTCCGAACATGCGTGATTCGACTCGCAAAAATGCGGCGTGGTGCTTATCTTGTTTCCAGCACCGTATCTCTCCGGATGACGAAAGGGCGTGGCATGGCAAGACCTCGGGCACCTCCATCGCTCGATGGCCTGAAGCGGCAGATCGCGCGGCATCGCGAGCGGCGGTCCGAGACCGGTGGCAGCCTGTTCGTCCGCGAGACCTTCCTGCTTGACCGTCCCGCCGCCCGGGAAAAGGCGCAGGAATGGTTCGCGCATTTCCCAAAGGCCGCCTATTGGACCGAGGTCGAGAGCTGGCGTCAGCTCGAGGGCGACCGGATCGAGTTCACCATGCGCCGGCTGCCGACGGCGGATTAGGCCGGCGAGAGGTCCGAAGAGGTCTGGCGCAGGGCTTCGCCCGCAATCATCGCTACCGACATGGCAAGGTTGAGCGAGCGCTGGCCCTCGACCATTGGAATGATGATGCGCGCATCCGCTGTAGCATGGACCGTGTCCGGCACGCCGGCGCTTTCGCGGCCGAAGAGCAACGTATCTCCGGGCGCGAATGTGAAGCGGGTATAGGGCTGGGCCGCTTTGGTGCTCGCCAGCACCAGCCGCCGGCCGTTGCGCTGGCGCGCGTCCTCGAACGAAAGCCAGTTCACGTGCCGCGCCAGCGTGACGGAGGCGATATAGTCGAGGCCGGCGCGCTTCAGGTTCCTGTCCGACAGGTCGAAGCCGGCGGGCTCGATGATGTCGACGCCGAGGCCGAGGCAGGCGGCAAGGCGCAGGATGGTGCCGGTGTTGCCGGCGATATCGGGCTGGTAGAGGGCGATGCGCAGCATGCGAGCCGGTTACGGCATCCGTGCCGAATTGGCAACAGCGGGAGCCGGTCTTCCGGCACGGCGAAAAAAGCCGTCATGCGATCTGGTGCGGCCGTGAAAAATTCGTTAAGAGGTTGCCAGCGCCCACACGAACCGTACGGAGGATTGCATGGATATCTCAGTGACCGTCAACCTCCGGGTGACCTGGCTCCGATCCCTTCGGACCGCATCTCACCCCTGACCGGTTCGCGCCGCTTCTTCTCCGTTTCCGGATATTCCAGCGCCGCTCGCCAAGGTCTGATCGTGCTTTTCCCGGCATTGATCTCCGTGACGTCAGCCTGACGCCCATCGCGGCTTCGTTATCCCGAATGCGGACGCTTCCGCCTTCCCAATACCCTCTTTCTCGCCGCGATCCCTGGGCATGACCGTTTTCGGTCGTCATGGATCGCTCCGGAATCTCCTGTTTTTGGAGCCTGATCATGTTCGGCTGGTTTGAATCCCGCCTCGAAGCCTATCCGCAGGAGGAGCCGAAAGCGCCTCCGACAGGCCTGTTTGCCTTCTGCTGGCACTATTCCCGGCCGGCAGCCCCGTGGTTGTTCATCATGGCGTTCTGCGCAATGCTGATTGCCGTCGGCGAAGTCGCGCTGTTCCAGTTCCTCGGCAGCCTCGTCGACTGGCTGGCCGCGGCCGACCGCGCGACGTTCCTTCAGACGGAGGGAACGCGGCTGATGGTCATGGGGGCGATCATCCTCATCGGCCTGCCGGGCATCGTCGCGCTGAACTCGATGGTCATGCACCAGATCCTGCTCGGCAACTACCCGATGATCGCGCGCTGGCAGATGCATCGCTATCTGCTGCGCCAAAGCATGACGTTCTTTGCGAACGAGTTCGCCGGGCGCGTCGCGACCAAGGTCATGCAGACCTCGCTTGCCGTTCGCGAAACGGTGATGAAGATCCTCGACGTCTTCGTCTATGTCGTCAGCTACTTCGTCTCGATGCTCGTCGTCGTTGCCGCGGCCGACTGGCGGCTGCTGGCGCCGCTCGTCGTCTGGATGGCCTGCTATATCGGCATCGTCGCCTACTTCGTGCCGCGCCTGCGGAAGATCTCGAAAGAGCAGGCCGATACGCGCTCGATGATGACCGGGCGGATCGTCGACAGCTACACCAATATCGCGACCGTCAAGCTGTTCTCGCATGCGGGCCGGGAAGAGGTCTATGCCAAAGACAGCATGGACGCGTTTCTCGGCACGGTGCACAAGCAGATGCGCAAGGTCACGCTGTTCCACGTGCTGGTCTACACCAACAACTGCATCGCGCTGTTTGCCATCGCATCGCTCGGCATTCATCTGTGGATGACGAGCGACGTCTCGATCGGGTCGATCGCGATTGCCGTTTCGCTCGCCATGCGCATCAACGGCATGTCGCAGTGGGTGATGTGGGAGGTTTCGGCGCTCTTTGAAAACATCGGCACCGTTTATGACGGCATGTCGATGATGACGAAGGCGCACGATATCGTCGATATTCCCGATGCCAAGGTGCTCGATGCATCGCGCGGCGGGATCGTCTTCGATGCCATCGGCTTCGACTACGGCAAGCACAAACAGGTCATCGACCGGCTGTCGCTGTCGATCGCGCCGGGCGAAAAGGTCGGTCTGGTCGGCCGTTCGGGTGCGGGCAAGACGACGCTGATGAACGTGCTCCTGCGGTTCTACGACCTGAAATCGGGGCGCATCCTGATCGACGGGCAGGACATCGCCATGGTGACGCAGGACAGCCTGCGCCGGCAGATCGGCGTCGTGACGCAGGATACCTCGCTGCTCCACCGCTCCATTCGCGACAACATCGCCTATGGCCGGCCGGAGGCGACAGACGAGGAGATCGTCGCGGCGGCGAAGCGCGCCAATGCCTGGGAGTTCATCGCGATCCTCGAGGACAATCAGGGCCGCAAGGGTCTCGATGCTCAGGTCGGCGAACGTGGCGTCAAGTTGTCCGGCGGCCAGCGTCAGCGGATCGCGATCGCGCGCGTGTTCCTCAAGGACGCGCCGATCCTGATCCTCGACGAGGCGACTTCGGCGCTGGATTCGGAGGTGGAGCAGGCCATCCAGGAAAACCTCTTCGCCCTGATGTCCGGCAAAACCGTCATCGCCATCGCCCACCGGCTCTCGACGCTGACGGAGATGGACCGGCTGGTCATCCTCGAACAGGGCGAGATCATCCAGACCGGCACCCATGCCGAGCTGGTGCAGGAGAAGGGGTTGTACGCGGATCTCTGGTCGCGGCAGTCCGGTGGGTTCCTGCAGGAGGATGGGGACGCGAAGGACGAGGCTGCGGAGTAGGCGCTTCGGATCGTTCTTCTCATTGGGCTCGGTGGGTGGGGCTGCCCCTCACCCTAGCCCTCTCCCTGCGCGCGGGGAGAGGGGACGCGGTTGCGGTATCTCGTTTCCGTTGTGGCTTATTCGCGACGTGCCGTGGCTCGCTTGTGGTCTCTTCTCCCCGCGTGCGGGGAGAAGATGCCGGCAGGCAGATGAGGGGCTGGCCGTATCAAAAAGCACATCCCTACATCATGGACGGAATTTAACGCGCGCCCGCGGCCCGCGTGCATTGTCGTGACAAGCTCGGCGCGTATATTCCAGCTCATGTTCCTGCGCCCCATCTTCCGCTTCTTCGAAACCTGGATCCAGCCCTTCGCATATCGCGAGGCCTTGCAGCCGCCGCGGGGGCTTTTGGGGTTTATCTGGTTCTATATCCGTCAGGCCAAGGCGCCGTTCATTGCCATGCTGCTGCTCGGCGGCCTGAGTGCGGCGATCGAGGCGGCGTTGTTCTGGTTCGTCGGGCGGCTCGTGGATATCCTGGCGACGGTCGATCGGGCTGCCGGATGGGAGGGGTTGCTGGCGACGCATGGGCGGGAGCTGGTGGGGATGCTGCTCCTGATCGGCATCGTCCGCTTCGTCGTGACGCTGGTCATGGCGCTGGTCGATCAGCAGATCATTACCCCCGGTTTCTACAATCTGGTGCGCTGGCAGTCCTACCTCCATGTCGCGCGGCAATCGGTGTCCTTCTTCCAGAACGATTTTTCCGGGCGCATCGTCACCAAGGTCTGGTCCGGGGGGCAAGCGGCGGGCGACGTGGTGACCTCGCTGATGGAGAGCGTCTGGTTCGTCGGGATCTATTCGGTCTCGACGCTGGTGCTGGTCGGACAGCTGGACCTCACGATGGCGGTGGTGGTGTTCGTCTGGCTGGTCGTCTTCGCGGGCCTTGCGCGCTATTTCGTGCCGCGCATCCGGGCGCATTCCAAGGAGACGGCGGAAGCGTCTTCGATGCTGTCGGGCCGCATGGTCGATGCCTATTCGAACATCCAGACGCTGAAGCTGTTCGGTCGCGACGAGGAAAACGACCGCTACATGCGCGAAGGCTTCGACACCTTTCAGGCGACGACGCTGCGGTTTACCCGGTTCATCACCGGTGTGCGCGCCTCGATGGCGCTCCTGTCCGGCATCATGATCGTGACGATGGCAGCCCTTGCCGTGCACCTGTGGCTGGCCGGGGCGATCAGCTCCGGTGCCGTCGCGTTTACGCTGGCGCTGGTCCTGCGGCTGAATTTCCTGCTGTCGCGCATGATGGTGCAGTTCAACGGCATCATGCGCAATATCGGCACGATCCAGAATGCAGCCGACATGATCGCCCAGCCGATCGATCTCGTCGACAGGCCGCAGGCGCCCGATCTCGTGGTTCGCCAGCCGGGCATCGTGTTCGAGGGAATTCGCTTCCACTACGGGCGCGAGAAGGGTGTCATCGACGATCTCTCGCTGACGATCCGGCCCGGTGAAAAAGTGGGTATCGTCGGGCGTTCGGGGGCGGGTAAATCGACGCTCGTCAACCTGCTACTGCGTTTCTACGATCTCGAAGGCGGGCGCATCACGATCGACGGGCAGGATATCGCCGGTGTGCGGCAGGAATCGCTGCGGGCGCAGATCGGCATGGTCAGCCAGGATACGTCTCTGCTGCACCGCTCCATCCGTGACAACATCCTCTTCGGACGGCCGGATGCAGACGACCATGCGCTGCGGCTTGCCGCCGAACAGGCGGAGGCGCTGACCTTCATCGAGCGGCTGGAAGATCAGCGCGGGCGCACCGGGTTCGATGCGCATGTTGGTGAGCGCGGCATCAAGCTTTCGGGCGGGCAGCGTCAGCGCATCGCCATCGCCCGTGTCATGTTGAAGGACGCGCCGATCCTCGTTCTCGACGAGGCGACGTCCGCGCTCGATTCGGAGGTCGAGGCCGCCATCCAGGACAATCTCGACACGCTGATGAAGGGCAAGACCGTGCTGGCCATCGCGCACCGCCTTTCGACCATTGCAGCGCTCGACCGGCTGATCGTGATGGATGCAGGTGCGATCGTGCAGGACGGGACGCATGCGCAACTGCTCGCGGAGAAGGGGCTCTATGCCGAGCTCTGGTCGCGCCAGTCGGGTGGTTTTCTTGCCCGGGATGACACCGCGCCGTAACCCATGCCGTTACGGCTTGCGGAAAGCGAAGTCGGCGACGAGGCCGTAATGGTTGGAGCCGTAGTCCCGATCCAGACGCTTCACCGAGAGCGGCACGAGCGGCGGGCGGCTGTAGATGTGGTCGATCGCGACGCCGAAACCGGTATCGGCAAGCTGCACGGGCCATGTCGCCGGCTCGCGCGGCACGGTGCGCAGGCGCAGGTGGCGTAGCATATTCTGCATGTCGGGCGCGATGGTGCCGGAATTGAAGTCACCGGAGAGGATCAGCGGTTCCGTGGTGTTGCGCATGAAGGCAGAGAGGCGATCGAGTTCCTTCATGTGGTAGTTGTCGAAGAAGGGTTTCGACAGATGCGCTGCCACCATACGGAAGCTGCCGGCGGGCGCCGAGATGCGCGCTGACATCACCCTGTCCTTGCGCAGGTCGCTGAGGTCGCCGATGGAGACGTCAAGCATCGGGTGTTTCGAGAACATCAGGAGATCGCAGGTGGGAGTCCGCTCGCCACAGCCGAGCCGGTAGGGATAGGCGGCTTCGAGCCGCTGCAACTGCATGAATAGCGGCGCCCCCTCCAGAACGACGGCGACATCCGCATTCGACGCCATCAGCATGTCGGCGACATCCGTCGCGCCCTCGAGATTTTCCGACAGCATGTTGAACGAGATGATCCTGAGGCTCGAGCCGGCGGCGAGGTCGGCTGCCGTCGCGTCGATGGCGAACTCGCGTTTCATGAGAACGGAGTGTCCGGCGAGGGCGAGGGACATGACCAGGAACAGAAGGCTCGTGCGGCTGCGGGTGACGACGAACGACGCGAGCATCACCATCGCGATCGCAAAAGCTGCGTGTGTCTGCATGCTGTTGAGCAGCAGCAGCGGCCACACTGTGCCGAGGTAGCGAAGGGCGCAGAGGACGAGGCCGAGGGCTGCAAGGGTATTCAGGACAGTGGCAAGGGTCTTGCGCATGCAGGGGCTCTCTTTGCCGATCCGGATGCATGGCCGGTACCATGAAGATGAGAATGCTGCAATGCAGCATTAGCGCTGCGGCATGTTTGACGGCCGTCGAGGATTTTTGCTGGGTTCAGGCCATATTTCCAAGCGTCGGGTGTTGCCGGTTCGGCATACCGGCAACACCCGCGACAAAGCGTCACGCTCTGACTTACGCAAGGCTGCCCTGCGGCATTTGCAAGGCTGGACATGCAAGTTTATCAAGCATAGAACCCGGGAATGGCTCGGGAATCCGGAGCAGCGTCGCGCTGCCTATGGACCGGGCGGGGAGGCCCGGGGGGAAGCGGGATTAAATTGCGGCGAGCCGGTCTCGCCTTATTGATTTGGCGCCGTTCTTTCGCTCAACTGCGGAAGGACAGAACCGGCGTCGGGGACGCGTGGGCGGCTTTCGAGCTGCCGGGTTGAGAGGATGATGAGGCCGTGAGCGAACACCAGACAACAAGCGACACACCGAGCGAGCCGACACGGCGCGACTTCCTGTATCTGGCAACCGGCATGGCCGGTGCCGTCGGCGTTGCGGCGGTTGCCTGGCCGTTCATCGACCAGATGCGGCCGGATGCCTCGACGCTGGCGCTCGCCTCCATCGAGGTCGACGTATCCAGCCTGCAGCCGGGCATGTCGCTGACGGCGAAATGGCGGGGCAAGCCGGTCTTCATCCGCAACCGGACGGAGAAGGAAGTGGAAGAGGCGAAAGCCGTCCAGCTCGCCGACCTCAAGGACCCGGTCGCGCGCAATGCAAATATCGCAGCCGACGCACAGGCGACCGATCTCGATCGCTCGGCCGGCGAGGGCAAGGAAAACTGGATCGTGATGATCGGCTCCTGCACCCATCTCGGCTGTGTTCCGCTTGGCCAGGCCGGCGATTTCGGCGGATGGTTCTGTCCCTGCCATGGCTCGCACTACGATACGGCGGGCCGCATTCGAAAGGGTCCGGCGCCGATGAACCTCGCCGTGCCCAACTTTGCGTTCACATCCGATACAGTCATCAAGATCGGTTGAGGGGGATTGCCGATATGAGTGGGGAACATTCAACCTATACGCCGACGACGGGACTGGAAAAGTGGGTGGACTCGCGGCTGCCGCTGCCGCGGCTGGTCCATGACAGCTTCATCTCCTATCCCGTTCCGCGCAACCTGAACTACGCCTATACCTTCGGCGCCATGCTGTCGGTGATGCTGATCATCCAGATCGCCACCGGCGTCGTGCTGGCCATGCATTATGCCGCCGACACCACCGTCGCGTTCAACTCGGTCGAGAAGATCATGCGCGACGTGAACCATGGCTGGTTGCTGCGTTACATGCATGCCAACGGTGCCTCGTTCTTCTTCATCGCCGTCTACCTGCATATCGGTCGCGGGCTTTATTATGGCTCCTACAAGGCGCCGCGCGAAATCCTCTGGATTCTCGGCGTGATCATCTACCTGCTGATGATGGCGGCGGGCTTCATGGGCTACGTGCTTCCCTGGGGACAGATGTCCTTCTGGGGTGCGACGGTCATCACCGGCTTCTTCTCCGCCTTCCCGCTCGTCGGCGAATGGATCCAGCAGTTCCTGCTCGGCGGCTTTGCCGTGGACCAGCCGACGCTCAATCGCTTCTTCTCGTTGCATTACCTGCTGCCCTTCATGATCGCCGGCGTCGTCGTGCTGCACATCTGGGCGCTGCATGTGACCGGCCAGACGAACCCGACCGGTGTCGAGGTGAAGACCAAGACCGACACCGTGCCGTTCACGCCCTATGCGACGCTGAAGGACGCGCTCGGCGTGTCCGTCTTCCTGCTCGTCTATGCCTGGTTCGTCTTCTACATGCCGAACTATCTCGGTCATCCCGACAACTACGTACCAGCCAACGCGCTGAAGACGCCGGCGCATATCGTGCCCGAATGGTACTACCTGCCGTTCTACGCCATGCTGCGCGCCATCACCTTCGACGTCGGACCGATCGACTCCAAGCTCGGAGGCGTTCTGGTCCTGTTCGGTTCGATCATCGTGCTGTTCTTCCTGCCCTGGCTCGACACGTCGAAGGTCCGCTCGGCGGTCTATCGTCCCTGGTACAAGCTGTTCTTCTGGATCTTCGTCGTCAACGCGATCCTGCTCGGCTGGCTCGGCTCGCGCCCGGCCGAAGGCGGTGGCCTCTTCACGCTTCTGTTCGGTGGCGAATTGAAGGGCAATTATGTCGGTTATTCGCAGATCGGAACGATCTATTATTTCGGCTTCTTCCTTGTGATCATGCCGCTGCTCGGCCTGTTCGAAACGCCAAGGCGCATTCCCAACTCCATCACCGAAGCGGTGCTGGAAAAGAAGGCCGGCCTGAAGACGCCGGTGGCTGCGTGATGTCGACAGAAGAGACCAAGGACCTCAACACGATGAAAAAGCTGATCACCGGCCTCTTCCTTGCGACCTTTCTTCTCGCCGGCCCCGTGGCGGCGCAGGAGAACGCGCCGCACGAGGGGACGACCGCGACCGAGGAGCATGGTGGGGGAACGCCCCACTTTCCGATCAAGAAGCCGCATGAGGAAGACTGGTCGTTTGCCGGACCGTTCGGCCATTACGACAAGGGCCAGCTGCAGCGCGGCCTGAAGGTCTACACGGAAGTCTGTTCCGCCTGTCATTCCATGAACCTCGTCGCATTTCGCATGCTCGAGGAGCTTGGATATTCGGACGCTCAGGTAAAGACCTTTGCCGCAAATTACGAAGTACAGGACGGGCCGAATGCCGAGGGTGAAATGTACACCCGCAAAGCCGTGGCGTCGGACCATTTCGTCTCGCCGTTCCCCAATGCCGAAGCCGCCGCTGCGGCCAATAACGGGGCGGCTCCGCCGGACTTCTCGCTAATCGCGAAGGCCCGTGGCATCGAACGCGGCTTCCCCACCTTCGTGTTCGACATTTTCACGCAATATCAGGAAGGCGGCCCGGACTATATCCATGCGCTGCTCAATGGCTACGAAGAGCCGCCGGCCGGCGTCGAGATCGCGCCGGGCACGCACTACAACCCCTACTTCGCCAATGCCGCGGCGCTCGCCATGGCCAAGCCGCTGACAGAGGGCCAGGTGACCTATGAAGACGGGTCGCCGCAGACGGTGGAGCAATATTCCCGGGACATCTCGGCCTTCCTGATGTGGGCCGCAGAGCCGCACCTGGAACAACGCAAGCGCACGGGCTTCATGGTGCTGATCTTCCTGCTCATCTTCACCGGGTTGATCTATCTGACGAAGAAGTCGGTCTACGCCAGCAAAGAGCATTGAGCGGATCGGGGTTTGCCCCGACCGGGCTCGCGTCGAGCGACAGACGATATTCAACAAAAAATCCCGCAAGTTTGCGGGATTTTTTTATGGGCTGATGTCGATATCCGACCTTTAAGAGCGGATAGGCCCGTTCGCTCGCCTTACGACCAGAAGCGGCGGAAGGATGGGACGGTGTCCGCCGCTGCCTTGCGATAGCCGACGCCGTGGCCGATGAGGAAGCCGGCGAGACCAACGAGGCCGAGGAGAAGGACGGTCGAAGACGGGTGTTCGGTTGCCGTCTGGCGGACGGCGGCGGCCTCCGCCTTGACGACGTTCAAGGCCTTAGTTGCGGTTGGCTCGTGTTCGCGGTGGCCTTCGGGCAGGTCGAGATTTGTCATTGTCTTCTCCTTTGTCGTTCTTTGTGAATGCGGGTGAGCCTCCGCATCTCGGAGGCCGCCGCTTGTCACGTCACCGATTGTTCTCGACGTCGAGTTCGATCTGGCGGCGGGCGATCAGTTCGAGGGTTCGGTCGGGGGCGATCCGGTAGACCTCTTCCCACTCGCCGCCGCGATTGTCCCGGAAGCGGTGATTGAAGGTGCTGCCGATCGGCGATTTCATCAGCTTCGTGCGGGGCTGGCCGCCATAGATGATGCTGCCGGGAATCGGCTCGATCGGCTGCGCAGGCCCCCCAATGGATGTGCATGCCGTCAAACCCAAGAGGGCGGCGGAAACGGCGGTGATAGCCAGTCTGTTCATGCGGGTTACCTTTCGACGTGCTGGATGCCCAACGATCTTCCCGCCGTGATCGTTCCATGCGTCGTCTTTGCCGTCTGCGCTGGCGGATGCTTTCCCTGAAAACGTCGAAACCCGCCGCACGTTTTTCTCGTGCGGCGGGTTTCCAATGGGGGCCGTGGCAAGCCTTCGGTATGAAGAGCTTTAGCTGAAGCGGCCGGCGGCGTGGGCGAGCATGGTGTAGACCTTGCCCGTGTCCGAGGTCAGGTATGTCTGGGTGATCACCCGGTCTCGGTCGGTGCGGGCGACATCCGCCAGCAGCTGTTCGAAATCGGCGATGTAGCGATCGACAGCGGTGCGGAATTCCGCTTCGCGGTCGTATTTCCGCTGGATCTCGTCGAAGGTCTGCTGGCCCTTCAGCGTGTAGAGGCGGCGCGTGAACACGTCGCGCTCCCCGCGCTGGTAGCGGCGCCAGAGATCGACCGAAGCATCATGATCGATCGCACGGGCGATATCGACCGAGAGCGAGTTCAGCGATTCCATGACGTGGCGCGGGTTACGGCTGTCGGTGCTGCGCGGGGCCTGTGTCGGGGAGGCCTGAGCTGCGGAGGCAGGTGCCGTCTCCGGCCGCAGACGGGCGGGCGCGATCTGCTGCGGCTCCTCCTCGCGGGAGGCACCGCGCAGGAGATCGCGCATCCAGCCGGAACCGCCTTCGCGCATGTCGTCCTCTGCGCCCGAGGCCGGGCGGAGCGGCGAGCGATCGGCAATGCCGACGCTGCCGCGCAGCGGGGTCTCGGCGGCGGCTGCGGGCCGCTGCTGAGCGACGGGCTCCTGCGGCGGCCGCGCGGCTCTTTGCGGCTGAGCCGAAGGTGCGGCGGTCGGCGGAGCTTCCGGCTGAGGACGTGCGGCGGCCTGAGCAGGTGCCTGCGTCGGCTGGGGCTGGACGGACTGGGGCTGTGTCGGCTGAGGACGGGCCGCCTGCACCGAAGCCGTCTGGGCCGGAGCCGCCTGTGACGGTGCGGGTTGCGCAGCCGTCTCCTGCGGTGCCCGGGCCGCTGCCGGCGCTGGACGTGGCTGTGCCGGGGCTGCCGAGACCGGCGCCGGATGGCGTTGCGGCATGGGCGAGACTTCGGTCGTTACGACCGTCCGGGCCGGTGCCGCTTCCGCTGCGCGGGCGCCGAGCAGCGTGGTGGGGGCAGTCGGGTATGGTTGCTGGTACGGATTGCCTGCGGGTGCGGCGGCGACGGCTGCCGGAGCCGGTGCGTAAGAGGGCTGGGCCGGGGCATAGGCCGGCTGAGCGGCCTGCGTTGCCATGCGGCCGCGATGCGGTGTCGGCTCGCCGATTTCGAGCTGGCTGGAGGAGCGGCCGACGATGTCGGACAGTTCCTGCAGGGCCTTGATCTGCTCGGACACGGCGCGGCGCATGACGGCCGCGTTTTCCTTGGCTTCTTCCGGCAGGTCGAAGGCACCGCGCTTCAGTTCGGCGCGGGTCATGTCGAGTTCGCGACGGATCTCCTCGCCGGAGCGGCGGATCTCGTCGGTGGCGCCGGCAAAGCGGGCGATCGCTTCATCGACGGACTGGCGGATCTGCTCGCGCATCTTGTCGGACACCGCGTCGGACCGCTTGCCCGTCTCGTCGAGCAGGCCGTCGATCTCGGAGAGTGAGGCGCCGACACTGCCGCGCAGGCGGGCAGCAACCTCACCGGCGCGCTCTTCCGCACGGGCAAAGGTGCGATCGACGGAAGCGCCTGCCGTATCGGTTGCCGCGGCGATGGCGTCACGCATCGCTTCGCCGGCGGTGCGGGTGCGGGTTTCTGCTTCGCCAAGCGTGCGATCGACATCGGAGATGGCGCGCTGGACGCCGTCGCGCAGGGTCCCTGCGACCTGGCCGGAGCGCTCTTCCGTGCGGGCCAGAAGCTGATCGACCGACTGTTCGGCGTCCTGGCCGGCATGGGCCAGCGCGTCGCGCATGGCGTTTGCCGCCGTCTGCGTGCGCTCTTCCGCATCGGTGAGGATGCGGCCGACATCGCTGAAGGAGGCCTGAATGCCGCTGCGCAGGTTGCCGGCGATCTGGTTGGATCGATCCTCGGCGCGCTGGAACGAGCCTTCCACGAAGCCTTCCAGCGCCCGCATGGTGCGCTCGATGTCTTCCGAGCGGCTGACGAGGCCGACGGAGAGCGTGCGCAGGGCTTCCTGCCGCTCTTCGAGCGTGCCGGCGAGGTTGGACTGTGCGGCTGCCAGAAGATCTGAGGCCTGGCCAAGCATGCGCGAGTGATCCTCGAAGCGCCCGACGAGGCTGCCGACCTGCGAAAGCGTGCTGGACGAGATCGCGACCAGTCGGTCGGCCTTGCCTTCGAGAAGGCGGGTGGAAGCGGACAGCATGTCGGAGGTCCGCTCGGCGGTTTCCGAAAAGCGGTCGCCGGTGGCGTTCAGACGCTCGTCCATGGCGCCGAAGGTGCTTGTGGCTTCCTCGACCACGCCGGCAATGGCGGCGTTGCTCGTGGAGAGGCGTTCGATCAGCGCTTCCGCCGTCGATTGCAGCCGGTTCTCGACCATCTGGATCGCACGGGCGGTTTCCTCGGCGCGCTGCGAGATGGCACCAAGCTGTTCGCCGGTGCGGGCGGACAAAGCGGTGACGAGGGCGTCGTTTTCGGCGCGCAGGCGCTCGGCACCGTCGCGGGCGGCGGCGGTCAGGCGATCTGCGGCATCGCGGCCGGCGGCGACGTAGGTTTCCACGACCGGGCGGGCCTGCTCGTCGATGAGGCGCGACAGTTCGCTGGTGCGGCCGGACAGCATGGAGTTGAGATCGCGGGTGCGCTCGTCGAGCGTGGTGCGGATGGCCTCGCCGCGCGCTTCCAGCGCCTTTTCGACGTCGGAGAGGTTACGCTGCAGCGCATTGCCCTGCTCGGCAATTCGGGTTTGGGTCTCGGAGGCGCGGATAAGCGTTGCGTCCGCGGCGTCGCCGACGCTGCGGGCGAGTTCCGCGCTGCGCATGGCAGCCGTGGCCGCGGTGCGTTCGATGGCGTTCTGGAAGTCGGCCTGGCGCGCGGCCATTGCTTCTGCGAAGTCGCCACCGACCTTGGCCAGCGTCTCCGAGGACCGAACGGCTTCGGCGTCGATATCCTGCGTGGTGTCGGAAACGGCGCTGCGCAAGCTGCCGACGAGATGGGCCGCCTTGCCTTCGATCGTGCGGCTGACATTGTCGAGGCCGACATTGAGAGCGCGATCCATGGTTCCGAGCCGCTCCTCGATGCGGCCCGTGCCGCGCTCGATGGTCGTTTCGATCCGGCTTGCCGCTTCGCTGCTGATTCGGTCCAGTTCGCCGGTGCGCGAGGCGAGCGTCTCGGCGATGCGGGTGGCGGCTTCGCTGCTGATGCGGGCGATTTCCTCGGTGCGGCCGGCAAGGCTGCCGGAGATACGCTCGGCGGCGGTGCGGCTGGCATGGTCGAGTTCCGAGACGCGCTCGGATAGGGTGCCCGCGATGCGGTTGCCGGCGTCATTCACCAGCGTATCGACATTGCCGACGCTGTCGCGGATGCGGGTTTCGAGATGGCCAAGGCTCGCCTCGATGCGGGTCCCGGTTTCGTCGAAGCGGGTGTTGATGCCGGAGATCGAGGTGTCCATGCGCTCGGTGAGGCCATCGGCCGCACGGGTCAGTTCGGCCGTGGTATCGCCGAGGCGCACGGCCACGCGGGCGGTGCTGTCGCGCAGGCGATTGTCGAGCGCTTCCGCGCTCTGGTCGATCGTGCGGGCGAGTGCTTCCTGGCGCTCTTCGAGCGTCATTTCCAGCATGCCGGCGCTGGCGGCGATCGTGGTGGCGATGGTGGCCGCCTGATCGTTCAGCATATCGGAGAGCTGGGTGGACCCATCGGCGACCGCCGTATTCAGGGCGTCGATGCGGGTGTCGAGCACGACGCGCAGACGGTCTTCCGTCGTGGACATCGTCTGGTCGAGGCTGGCAGCGCGGGCCGACAGGGTCTGTTCGATGGCGCCGGCGCGGGTGTCGATGGCGGCGGCCAGTTCGGCCGCGTGGGCGGAGAGTGCGCCGGCGATCTCGCCGCTGGCACCGGTCATGGTGCCGGCGATGGCATTGACGCGGCCGGTCATGTCCTCTGCGATGCCGGCGGTGCGGGCCGTGAGGTCGCGGTCGATCTCACCGATGCGGTCAGTCATCGTCTCGGCGATGGCGCTTGCGCGGAAGGAGAGCTGGTCTGCTATATCCTCAACGCGTGTGGCAAGCGTGTCGCCCATTTCGGACGCGCGGCCGACGAGAATGCGCGACAGGTCGTCCGTGCGTTCGGCAAGACGGTTGTCGAGGGCTGCGGTCTGGCCGGTGAGCGTTTCGTCGAGCGCACGGGCGTGATCGTCGATCATGCTGCCCAGGCGGACGGTGGTGCCGTCGAGCGCGCGCTCGATGCGGTCCGTGGCGCTGGAGAGCGAGCCGGAGAGGGTGGCTGCGCGCTGCTCGATGGAGCCGGTTGCATCGTTGAGCATGTCGCCGAGGCTGGACGCGCTGGTGGCGAGAAGGAAATCCAGGCGCTCGGTGGTGCCGTCGATGGCGTTTTCGATCGCCGCGGTCGAACCGGTGAGAACGTCGGACAGAGCCGATGTGCGGGTGGCGAGCATCTCGTCCATGTGGCCGGCCGTGCTAGAGACCGCTTTGTCGAGCTGGCGCGTCGCTTCCGACAGCGTGCTCTTGATGTTCGAGGCCCCGCGGACGAGAACCGCATTGATGTCGTCGGCATTGCCTTCGACGGCGCTTTCGATGGCGGAGGTGGTGGCGGCGAGTTCCCGGGCGCGGGCGGCAAGGACCGCATCGATGCGCTCGGCAGAGCCGGCAAGCGTGCCGTCCAGCATGGAGGTCGCGCCGGCCAGCGTCGCCGACAGGCCGGAGGTGCCGCGGGCCAGCAGCGTGTCGAGCTGTTCCGCGGTGCCCTCGATGACGCTTTCGATGCCGGCCGTGGACGATGCAAGGACGCCGGAGAGGGACATGGTCCGCTCCGACAGGACCTCATCGATCGCCCGCGTGGAACCGGAAAGGGTCGTGTCGAGCGTGCGGGTTGCCTGGTCGAGAGTCTGCGACAGGGCGGACGTGCGCTGCGCGAAGACCTGGTCGATCTGCTCGGAGGTGCCTTCGAGAGCGCTTTCGATACCGGCGGTCGAGGAGGCGAGAACGCCCGAGAGCGACATGGTGCGCTCGATCATGATCTCGTCGATGCGCTCGGCGGTGCCAGAGAAGGTGCCGTCCAGCGCACGGGTCGCGTCCGACAGGGCGCCGGTCAGCGTGGTGGTGCCGCGGGTGAGGACGCGGTCGATCTGTTCGGCGGTGCCTTCGACGGCGCTTTCGATGCCGGCGGTGGAGGAGGCCAGCACGCCCGAAAGCGACATTGTGCGCTCGACCATAATGTCTTCGATGCGTTCGGCAGTCCCGTCGAAGGTCCGGTCAAGCGTCCGCGTGGCTTCGGCAAGCTTGCCGGCGAGCGTGTCGGTGTTCGAGGAGAGCACCCGATCGATCTGCTCCGCCGCGCCGTCGACGGCGCTTTCGATGCCGGCAGTGGACGAGGCGAGGACGCCCGAAAGCGTCATGGTGCGCTCGACCATGATCTCATCGATGCGCTCGGCCGTGCCCGAGAAGGTGGTTTCGAGCGTGCGGGTGGCGCCCGAGAGTGCGCCGGTGAGGTTGTTGGTACCGCGTGTGAGGACGAGGTCGATCTGTTCGGCTGTGCCTTCGACGGCACTCTCGATGCCGGCGGTCGAGGAGGCGAGGACGCCGGAGAGCGTCATGGTGCGCTCGGTGAGAATCTCGTCGATGCGCTCGGCCGTGCCCGAGAAAGTATTGTCGAGCGTGCGGGTTGCTTCCGAGAGGGCGCCGGTGAGGTTGTTGGTGCCGCGTGTGAGGACGAGATCGATCTGCTCGGCTGTGCCTTCGATGGCGCTCTCGATGCCGGCGGTCGAGGAGGCGAGGACGCCGGAGAGCGTCATGGTGCGCTCGGTGAGGATCTCGTCGATGCGCTCGGCGGTGCCCGAGAAGGTGGTGTCGAGCGTGCGGGTCGCCTCCGACAGGGCGCCGGTGAGGTTGTTGGTGCCGCGTGTGAGGACGAGATCGATCTGCTCGGCTGTGCCTTCGACGGCGCTTTCGATGCCGGCGGTCGAGGAGGCGAGGACGCCGGAGAGCGTCATGGTGCGTTCGGTGAGGATCTCGTCGATACGCTCGGCTGTGCCCGAGAAGGTGTTGTCGAGATTGCGCGTGGCGTCGGCAAGGGTGCTGTTGAGGGCGCTCGTGCCGCGCGACAGGATCTGGTCGATCTGCTCGCTCGTGCCTTCGATCGCGGCCGTGGAGCCTGCGAGGACGCCGGCGAGGCGTGTGGTGCGCTCCGCCATGACCTCATCGATGCGTTCGGCCGTACCGGCGAAGGTGGTATCGATGGTGCGCGTTGCGCCCGACAACGTCTCCGACAGGGTCGCCGTGCCGCGGGTGAGCAGCGTATCGATCTGTTCCGTCGTGCCTTCGAACAGGCTTTCCATGCCAGCTGTCGTGCCGGCGAGGACGCCCGAGAGTTCGAGCGTGCGCTCGGTCAGCATGCTGTCGATCTGCTCGGCGGTGCCTTCGAGCGCCGCGGTGGAGCTGGCGAGCACGCCCGAAAGCGTCATGGTGCGTTCGCTGATGATGTCGTCGATGCGCTCGGCCGTGCCGGTGAAGGCGCCTTCGATGGTGCGGGCAGCATTCGACAGGGTGGCGTCCAGCGCGCCGGCGCGGTCGCTCATCAGGGTTTCGATGCGCGTCGCATTGTTGGACAGCGTCTCGGTGATCGTCGCTGCACGGGCCGCCATGATGCCATCGATCCGTTCGGCATTGCCTTCCAGGGCGCCGTCGAGCGCTTCGGTGCTCGCGGCGAGCATGACGGAGAGTTCCAGCGTGCGGTCGGAGAGCGTGTCGTCGAGACGCTGATGGCTGGTTGCGATGGTGCTCGCCAGATCGTCGGCGCGCGCGGTCAGCGAACCCTCAATGCGATCCTGTGCGGCATCGAGACCCTGCAACAGGCCGCGGGCACGGCTGTCGAGCGTTTCCTGCAGCCGCTGCTCGGCGCTGCCGATGGCGGTGGCGACATCGTCGCTGCGGGTGGCGAAAGCCTGCTCGATATTGCCCCGGGCCGTGTCGAGGGCGCCGAGAAGGCGCTCGCTGCGGCTGTCGAAAGCGTCCGACAGGCGCCGCTCCGTCGTTTCCAGAGCGGATGTGACGACGCCGGTGCGTTCGGTGAGCAAAGCGCCGATGCGGGTTTCGGAGGCGCCGAGCCCCTCCATGAGGGCGCCGGTGCGGGTGTCGAGCGTTTCGGCAAGGCGTGCCTGGGTGGTGCCGAGCGCGGTCTCGATGCTGTCGGCGCGCTCTGCGAAATCGGACTCGATGCGGTCCTGCGCGGCGGTGAGGGCGCTCATCAGCGAGCCGGAACGGGCGGCGAGAACGGTGTCGATGCGCTCATGCGCCTGACCGATCACGCTGTCCATCTCTCCGGTGCGGGCGGAGATGCTTTCCTCGATCATGGCCTGCGAGGCGCCAAGGGTGGTGGCGATGGACAGCGACTGATCGCCGATGGCGGCCTGGAATTTCTCGAGACCGTCGTCCAGCAGGCGGCCGAGCGTGTCGGAGCCGCCGGCCACGGACTGGTCGATGCGCGAGAGGCTATCGGCCATCTTCGCATCCAGCAGGCCGGCGCGGCGTTCGAAGGCGGTGGCAAAATCCTGGAAGCGGCCGTCGAAGGCGGTGGCCAGCTGGCCGACCGTGCCCTGCAGCTTCTCCTCGAAGAAGCCGGAGCGCAGGTCGAGATCCATAATGGCGTCGTCGGCCGCGGTCTTCAGGTTCTGGCGGAAGCTTGCCCCCTTTTCGTCCAGCGCGCCGTTCAGCGTGTTGAGGATGTCGTCGAGGCCGCCGGTGATGGCCTGCTGGCCGACGACGAGGCTCTCGTTCAGGTCGCGCGTCCGGGCGATCAGCGTCTCGTTCAGCTGGCGGGCGCGCTCGTTCAGCGCGGCATTCAGCTTCTCGGTGTTGCTGTCGAGCGTGGAGGCGCGCGTCTCGAACTGTCCGAGAAGCTGCTGTCCGCGCTTGATGAGCGTGTGGTTCAGCGCTTCCAGGCGGGTATCGAACTCGCTGGTGATGTCGGCGCCGGCCGCGTTGAGGCCGCTGACGAGCGCATCGGTGCGGGTGCTGAGAAGCGTGCTGATCGACTGCGATGCGGCCTGTGACTTTTCCATCAGCGCGGCGGCGCGGGTCTCGATCAGCGAGGCCGCAGCCTCGCCCGAGGTCGCGAGCCGCGTCTGCAGGTCTTCGCTGGCATTGGTCAGGTCGTCGCGCAGCTGGGCGTGGACGCCGGTGATGGAGGAGCGGATGCGCTCGGCATGGCCGACGATCGCTTCACGCTCCAGACCGAGTTCCTGCACGAGCGTGCGGACCCGGAGTTCGTTGTCGCTATAGCTGCGCTCGAGTGCGTTGACTTCGGAATGGACGAGGGTTTCCAGCTCGGTCGCGCGGGCGATCGTGCGCTCGATGCCTTCGTTCATGGCCGAGACTTCGCGGCGGACGGCCTGGCCGACCGTCATGATGCGGTCGGACGCGGTGGTTTCCGGTTCTGCCAGACGCAGGGCGACCTCGGTCATAGAGCGGGCGGCATTCCGCATTTCCTGCGCGCGCGCCATCATCACGCCGAAGGCGAAGAAGAGCATGACCGGGAGGACGATGAAGATGGCGGCGACGATGGCGCCGGGCAGGGCGGCAAGCGCTGCCAGCGAACGGATCTGCCAGATTTCCGGGCCGTAGAGCAAGTTGGCGATCCCGAAACCGGCGACGATCCAGATCAGCGACAAGATGGCGGCGCCGCGCATTGCGGTCCGGGCGGAACGGGCTTCGAGCGAACGGAGCATGGCCGGCGCCGTGCGACGGCTGTCGTCGTTGGCGGGGGCGAAGGTCGGCGATTTCGCGCCTGGGGCTGCCGGAACCGGTTCCGGCGCGAGGCTGCGCGGCTGGGCGAGGGGATCGTCGACAGGCTGGGCGGCGCGGGGCTGGGCTGCCGGCTTCGGGGCGGTAGCCGGCTGGGCAGGCTTCGCGCTTCCTGCTGCACGGGACGGGGCTGCACGGGAGGGGGACGTCGCGGCGGTTGCCGCGGCCTGCGGCTTCGGCGCCGTGCGGCCGGCTTCCGGCGGTGTCTCGTTGAGCGCGGACTTCAGTTCGTCGAAATCGATCCTCAAAGCGTCTTCGAGCGCTTGGAAGGCCTTGTCGTCGATCGACTCGTTGCTCTTGTTCGTCGCCATGCAGATACGCCTCGTTACCGAACTTTCCGTCTCGACATCGCGCAGCTGTCATGGCTGCCGACAATGCCGGATCGGGGGTGAGGACAGTTCCTGCGCATTGGATGCACGCAATACAATGACCGCACCAATTTCATACCGCGACCGGTGATGCTTTTTCCCATGGTCGCACAGCCATGGGAAGGGCCTCCCGGAGGGATGCCGGGCCCTTTGCGGGAACCGATATCCTGTAACGTATCGTAGTGACACATCCGGGGTAGTCTTACAATTAACGCCCCGGGGCATTCGTTAAAATGCTAACAAGTTCTTAACGGAATTCAGCCCCGGGAAGGCGTGAAGACCCTGCAATGCCGGATGTTTTCGTTCGTTAACCATACTTGACAAAAGCCGCCCTGATTGCGCCCGGTTTTCATCTGATAGCAGCCCCGCTGCTGTGAAATCCACAGGAGACGGCAGTGCGGCGACGGGCCGGGTGCGCAGGGCTTCAGGCTCAAGGCGACCGCGACCATCGCATCCCGCATCGCCACCCGGATTCCGAGCCCGCGGGATGTCCCGCAACGAGCCGGCAGCGTTGGAAAACAGAATAAGGAAAACGTGCATGGCCGCCCTCAACATCGCCTTCGACAGTCCCGAAACGGTACTTGGCCATCTTCACTCCCGCGGACGCCCCATCGACCTCGTCCACCTCGCCAACCAGACGATGGGCGACAAGGTGCTGGAGATCGAAGTGCTGCAAATCTTCGCGCGACAGTCGCGTCAGATCGTCAAGGAACTGCTGGTCGAAGATGCACAGGTCCGCAAGGCCGCCGCGCATCGACTGAAGGGTGCGGCACTGGCCGTCGGCGCTTTCACGGTCGCCCATGTCGCCGCGTCCGTCGAAGAGCGGCCGGAGGATTCCGAAATCCTCGCCGCGCTCTCGTCCGCCGTTCTCGATACCGAGATCTTCATTCTGAAGCTCTGCCGCTAGCGGCCAGCGACACACGCCCGTCCGCGACGCTGGATCGCGGCGGCATCCTTCGGAAAGCAGGCAAATCGACCTGTTTTCTTGACGGCTCGCCTGAAACAGTGTGAGAAAAACGGGCACCCCCTTTTTGCGGGCGTCGTGCCCGTTGGCATTGGCGGTCCCGCGCATCGAGCATCCGAGACCGCGCCATCATGACAAAACTCAGCATCATTGCCTTCGACGGCACCCGCCACGAGCTGGAGGTCCAGACCGGATCGACCGTCATGGAAAATGCGGTTCGCAATTCCGTGCCCGGCATCGAGGCGGAATGCGGCGGCGCCTGTGCCTGTGCCACCTGTCATGTCTATATCGACGACGCGTGGACGGCCGCCGTCGGCGCGCCGGAGGCGATGGAAGAGGACATGCTGGACTTCGCCTACGACGTCCGTCCGACCTCGCGGCTGAGCTGTCAGATCAAGATGAGCGACGCGCTGGACGGCCTCGTCGTTCATGTGCCGGAACGCCAGGCCTGATTTTCAGGCCTGATCGACTGACGGCATTGTCGCCCAAAAAAAGCCCCGCCTGTCGCAGGGACAAGCGGGGCCAGGAGGGCGCATCGCACGCAGGATGAGGGAGGGATCATCTGCGGCAACAGGACACGCCAGGAGAACAACAGGGCAGGGGCAAGCGTATCCGGTCGCCACGCGATCCGGTTCCGGACAGGTCCTTGCAAATATCGTCAGGGTCTTCAAGCCGGAAACACGACGGCCTCGATGCACATCCCGGTGGCATCGGCTTTGGAAGCTTCGTTTCTTCTTGGCTTCCGATGTTTAGACTATAGCCGAACTTGGCGCCGGCCACTATCGCTAGAAATCATCAATGAGTTGTTGCGGGTGACGGCACGTGTTTCAGCGCGTCTGGGACTCGGTCGGCTTTGCCATGCGCTCCAGACGGTACTGGAGCAGGCGCACCATGCGCAGGTCGAAATTGGCGGCCTCGCGACGGTCGAAGGCAGCCTGGTCCTTGTCGTGCGCGGCAATCGCGTCTTCGCTGGCGCGGGCGACGCGGGCCTGCATCCGCTCGCAATCCACCGCCGGCGGCAGGGAGAGGAAGGTCTTTTCCATGTCGCGCGCATGGTTGCGGGCGATCTCGGCGTGGCGCTCCTCGTGGCGCTTGATGTCGCTCGACAGCGTGTCCCAGACGAGGCCGAGATCGCGGCCGGCGGTGTTGCGGTTCTTCCAGCGCGGCAGGATGAGCTTGGTATTGAGCGTCACGCGGGCGCTGCCGACGGAGCAGAGGCGTCCGCGACGGACATAGCTCACCGTTCCCCCGAACTTGATGCGGGTGGCGCCGGGATGGCGCGCGCCGGTTTCGCGCATCTGCGGGCCCTGCGACGAGAGCGCCGCGTCGAGTTCCGCCGCGGTACGGCCGCCGACGGAGAAATAGGTGATCGTCTTGTTCATCACCGTTTCCGCCCCGGCCGTCAGCGGCTCGGTGATCATGAGGAGGGCCGCCAGCGGGACGAGAAGGAATTTGCGGGCCGTGGTCATGGATAAGCTGTCTCGACGGTTGATGTCGCCCAAAGCTTGGGGCATAGGCTGGGCAAGCGCAACTGAAAATGCCCGGCGCCTTGAAACAAGGTTAGCGCTGCAACCCCACAAGGTCGGCCGTTTCGCCGAGATCCGTCATGGTTGATTCCCTCGATGCCGCCGATCCCTTTGCCGCCCTCGAATGGTCGCTGGCGCACGGCCGCAGCCTGACGCTCGGCCCGCGCGGCGTGCTCATGGCGATCGTCAATGTGACGCCTGATTCCTTCTCGGATGGCGGCAGCTTTCTCGATGTCGACGCGGCGCTCGCGCATGCGCAGGCCTGTCTGGCACATGGCGCAGGTATTCTCGACATCGGCGGCGAATCGACGCGCCCGGGCGCCGAGGCGGTTTCCGCAGCGCAGGAGCAGGATCGTGTTCTCCCCGTCATCGAGCGGATCGCGCGCGAGACGGATGCCCTGATTTCGATCGACACCTACCGCGCAGAAACGGCGCGGCTGGCGCTGGCCGCCGGTGCGCATATCGTCAACGATGTGCACGGCCTCCAGCGGGAGCCGGACATCGCCGCCATCGTGGCGCAGGCGCGCGCCGGTGTCTGCATCATGCATACCGGGCGCGGGCGCGTGAAGGCTGAGGATGTGATCGCGGATCAGAGGCTGTTCTTCGCCCGGTCCCTGGAGATCGCGGCGGATGCCGGGATTGCCGCGGATGCCATCGTGCTCGATCCGGGTTTCGGCTTTGCCAAGGAGGCTTCCGAAAGCTGGGCGCTGATGGCGCGGCTGGGTGAGTTGCATGGCCTTGGACACAGACTGTTGATCGGCACCTCCCGCAAGCGGTTCCTCGGTGCGGCTACCGGTCGGGAAGCGGCCGAGCGGGACGTTGCGACGGCGGCGACCACGGTGGCGGCGCGGCTGGCCGGCGGCGCGATATTTCGCGTCCACGATGTCGCTTTCAACAGGGACGCCCTGATGGTCGCGGATGCTATACTGGCGGCACGACCCTGACGCATTTAAACGTTTTCAGCGGCACCGGCGACGCGCCGCGGCTGCGACTATCGGCAGGAGATCCCGATATGACGCCGACCTATACGATCACGCTCAAGAATTGCGCCTTCTTCGCGCGGCACGGCGTTCATGACGAGGAGGAGTTTCTCGGGCAGCGATTCTTCGTGGATGCGGAACTGGTGGTCGAGCAGGGATCGGCGCTGCGGGAAGACCGGATCGAGGATACGGTGCATTACGGCATCGCCTTTGCCGAGATCGAGAAGATCATCACCGGCCGCCGTCGCTATCTCATCGAGGCGCTGGCGCTGGAGATCGCCGAGATGCTGTGCGCGCGCTGGCCGCAGATCCATCGGGCGAAGATTTCCATCCGCAAGCCGAACGCACCGGTGCCGGGCGTGCTGGATTACGTCGCGGTGACCGTCGAGCATGTCGCCAAGCCATGAGCAGGATCGATGACGCCGTATGGCACCAGGCGGCGATCGGGCTCGGCGGGAATATCGGCGATGCGGCCGCTGCCATCGCGGAAGCGCTGGTGCGGCTCGATGCGCATCCTGACGTGACGGTCCTGGCCGTTTCCAGCCTCTACCGTACGCCGCCCTGGGGCAAAACGGATCAGGACTGGTTCTTCAATGCCTGCGCGGTGGTGCAAACGACGCTGGAACCGGTGGCTCTTCTCGAAGCGTGTCTCGACGTGGAAAAAGCCATGAAGCGGCAGCGGCTGGAGCGCTGGGGGCCGCGTACGA
The DNA here is from genome assembly GCF_011603255.1 of Ferranicluibacter rubi. GTDB lineage: Bacteria > Pseudomonadota > Alphaproteobacteria > Rhizobiales > Rhizobiaceae > Ferranicluibacter > Ferranicluibacter rubi. Next base: position 50,036 of record NZ_JAANCM010000009.1, read on the forward strand.
TCGATCTCGACGTGCTGACCTATGACAGGATCACGATGGAAACGGCGGCGCTGACGCTGCCGCATCCGCGCATGACGGAGCGGGGCTTCGTGCTGCTGCCGCTGGCCGAGATCCTGCCCGACCATATCGTTGCAGGACGGAGCGTTGCCGCTTGGGCTGAAACGGCCGATGCGGCGGGTATCGAGATGGTTGACGGGCGCGAAGACTGGTGGCGTGATCGGACGGCGACCGTTTGACGTGACATGAATCGGGCAGGGCGCTCAGATATGCCTGCCCGATAGAATCTCTTTGCTATGATCGCATTGTCCGACGGCGAAGCAGAGACGCTTCGCCTGGAAATGCTTTAGCGGATCGAGCCGACGGCCATCTGATCGGTCTGGCGCGTGAGCGCGACGCCGATGACGGGGACCATGGTTTCCTCGACCTTCACCGAAATCGTGATGTTGAGGAGCGAGGGATCCGACATGCGGGCGATCATCGCGCCGTTCAGCTTCTTGCGGTTGATGCCGACGACGATCTTGTCCTTGGCGACATTGCCCGAGACGATGTCGAGGCCCTTGCCTTCGGCGCCATCGAGGAACTTGCCGGAATAGCTGTTGCCCTTCTGGCTGATGACGGCCGACATCGGCTGCTTGAAGACGCCGACGCGGCAGAAGCCGTCGAGCTTGATGCCGGTGTCGTCGGTCGGTTCGCCGGTGAGGTCGCAGGTAAACTTCGTGCCCTTGTACTTGCCCGCGACGATTTCGCCCGGACCTTTCCACTGGCCGGCGACCTGTTCGAAGAAGGCCTTGTCGCGGCTGTCGGCCAGCGCTGGGGCAGGGATGGCGGCGAATGCCACCAGCGTGAGTGCGGCCATACATGCGGCAGGGCCGCGCGCGATCAAAGAAGGGCGCGAGAACATGGGCGATCCTTGAGGGTCGGTGTCGAGAACGTGAGGTGACATTGGCACTTGAATGGTTAATGGAGCGTTTCCGTCGGCCTGACGGCGCGTGTAAACCGCGACGATCCGCCGGATCGCTGCAGATTTGCAACGCTTTCGTTTTGCGCCGCCCGCACTATCTTGAAGGGAGCGCGGGCTTGATGAGAGCGCTGGCAGGCCTGCACGGTGCCTTTGAACAGTGGCCTGATGTCGCGCAATCGATTCGGGGCCGGGGAGACGAGCGATGACGCATGCACCTGAGGAGATCGCGTCCGGCGCTGCAGGCGGAGGGCGGCTGATTTATCGCCATGGGCTACTGACACGGCTGACGCACTGGGCATGGGCCGTCGCGCTCTTCTTCCTGCTCCTGAGCGGCCTGCAGATCTTCAACGCGCATCCCACCCTCTATATCGGCAAGCAGTCGGGCTTCGCCTTCGACAACAGCGTGCTCCGGATGGACGCGATCTATGGGCCCGACGGGCAGCCGCAGGGGCGGACGACCGTGTTCGGGCACAGCTTCGACACGAGCGGCGTGTTTGGCATGAGCGGGCCGGCGGACAGCCCGGCCTATCGCGGCTTCCCCGCCTGGGCAACGGTGCCGTCCTATCAGGATCTCGCGACGGGCCGCGTCGTGCATTTCTTCTTTGCCTGGGTGCTCGCCTTCACGCTGTTCGTCTGGCTGGTTTCCGCCATCGCCGCCCGCAGGCTACGGCGCGACCTGCTGCCGACAGGGCAGGACCTGCGCCACTTACCCCGCGATATCGGCGACCATGCGCGGCTGAGGTTTCGCCATGACGGGCGCTACAATGTGCTGCAGAAGATCTCCTATGGCGGCGTGCTCTTCGTCCTGTTTCCGCTGGTCATTCTGACCGGGCTTGCAATGTCGCCGACCATGAATGCCGCCTGGCCGTTCCTGCTCGATCTCTTCGGCGGGCGACAGACCGCTCGGACGCTGCATTTCGCCTGCATGCTTGCGCTCGTTCTCTTCTTCGTCGTGCACATCGTCATGGTGTTGCTGGCGGGGCCGGTGAACGAGCTGCGCTCCATCATCACAGGCCGCTATCGCACGCGGGACACCGCGCCACCTGCGGAAATCGCCGCGAAGGAAGCAAGATCATGAGCCGAACCTTTCTTGCCAACCGCCGGCGGTTTCTGACGCTCGCGGGCGTCGCGGCCTCCACCGTGCCGCTTGCCGGCTGCGACGTGCTCGACGGCGTTCTCTCGGGCGACAGCGCGGTTCGCCAGACGCTCGCCTCCGCAAACAGCCTGAGCTACCGCGTCCAGCGCATGCTTGCGGGTGACAGGCTGGCGCCGGAGTTTTCGGCCACCGAAATCCGGCAGGGTCAGCGGCCGAACGGCTCGACCGATCCAGACGGGGCCGATTATCTCGCGTTGAAGGCGACGGCCTTCGCGACCTACCGGCTCCCCGTCACCGGGCTCGTCGAGAAACCGCTCGATCTCGGCCTCGAAGAAATACGCGCCATGCCCTCGCGCACGCAGATCACGCGCCACGACTGCGTCGAGGGCTGGAGCTGCATCGCCAAGTGGACCGGTGTGCCGCTCGCGACCATTCTCGATCAGGCGAAGGTTAAGCCGGAGGCCCGCTATGTCGTCTTCCAATGTTACGATGCCATGAATCTTGGACTCGGCGGCCCGACGCCCTATTACGAATCCATCGACCTTCTCGATGCTCGCCACCCCCAGACGATTCTTGCCTATGGCTGCAACGACCAGGCGCTGTCGGTCGCCAACGGCGCGCCGTTGCGCGTGCGGGTCGAGCGGCAGCTCGGCTACAAAATGGCCAAATACATCAAGTCGATCGAACTCGCATCGACGCTCGCCCCCTATGGCGGGGGCAAGGGCGGGTTCTGGGAGGATGTCGGCTATGACTGGTATGGCGGGATCTAAGCCATCACAGGCTCGAAGGACGGCTAGACGTCGTCCACGGTCGATCGTTTCTGGCCGGGGGCGATGTCGCCGATGAAGTCGCCGATGCCGGGGCGCTTCAAGGCGCGGAAGGGCATGGGGCGGCAGAGGTCCATGGCGGCGATGCCGATGCGGGCGGTCATGAGACCGTTGACGACGCCTTCGCCGAGACGGGCCGAGAGCTTCGACGCGATGCCGTGGCCGAGCACCTGCTGAACGAGACTGTCTCCCACAGCGATCGAGCCGGTGACGGCGAGATGGGCGAGCACGTCGCGGATGAGGCGAAAGAGGCCGAGCGTTCCCGGGCGACCGCCATAGAGATCGGCCATGGCGCGGATGAGGCGGGCCGATTCGAACACGACATAGCCGAGATCGACAAGTGCCCGCGGGCTGACCGCGGTGACGATGGAGACGCGTTTCGACGCGTTGAGGATGAGCGTGCGGGCCTGCCGGTCGAGCGGCATCAGGAGTTCGCGCTCTGTGAGCTCGATCAGGTGGGGACCATCAATGATCTCGCCCTCGGTCGCCTTCAGGCGTTCGCGGCCTTTCGCCGTCTCGGGACGTGCCGCGAGGTGCTGGACGAGATCGTTCATGGTCTTGCGGGCGACCGTGTTGCCGGGTGCGGCGAAAGCGGCGGCCACCTCTTCTTTCAGCGACTGGACGGCATTGAGCCGCATCAGGCCGAGGACCTCGCGGCCGACGATGCCGAGCACGGCCAGAACGACGATGGCCGCCGCCGCGATGGCGACATAGCCGAGGGCGTCGTTGCGCGTGAAGAGGTCGCGCACGAGGCTGTCGATCCAGAGGCCGAGGGCGAGCGAGACGAGGACGCCGAGCGCACCGAGCGCGAGCTTCGCCAGCGAGAACCGCCGCCGCGGACGGCGCTCCTCCAGCGCGGAAACGACGGTCGTAGAGAGCGTCGTTTCCGCGAAGGGGTCTTCCGCATCCGGCGTCAGGACAACGCCATCGCCGAAGCTTGCCGGCGCGCGGCGGGTCTCCGGCGGCGTTGGCTGTTCTCCTTCGACGGTGAAGGCGGCGGGGCGGCGGGGAAGGTCGCTCATGCGAGGCGGTCTCCGAACAGGAACTGCATGGCCCGATCGAGCCGGATATGCGGAACGGACAGTTTTAGCCCGCCGCCCGTCTCCTGGATATGCGGCGGGCGGAAGCGGACGAAATTGACCTCCGGCACATGCTGACCGGGCTCCTCATCCATCTGGCGGAACAGGCTGTCGGGATCGCGCGGCAGGTCACCGGGGAAGATCGCGGTCTTGCGCTCGCCGTCGAACAGCTCGCCATTGATGCGCTCGCCGGCGATGGGTGTTCCCACGATGACCGGCAGCGGGTGGCCGTCATGGTTGACGGTCGCCTCGCGGGTGGCGCGCACCGAGGCGAGCGCCATGACCTCGACGCCGGCACCACTGCCGCCGATCCGCTCCATGGCGCGCGCGACGATGCGCGCGGTGATGCGCTCCAGCCGGTCATGGCTTTCGTGGTGCAGGTGGTCTGCCTTGGTGGCGGCGATCAGCACCTTGTCGATGCGGCGGGTGAGGAAGGAGGAGAGGAAGGAGTTCGTTCCCGGCTGGAAGCAGCCCATGACGTCCGCCAGCGCGCTTTCGAGATCGAGCAGCGCTTCGGGGCCGCGGTTGATCGCCTGCAGCGCGTCCACCAGCACGATCTGGCGGTCGAGGCGGGCGAAGTGCTCGCGGAAGAACGGCTTTACCACATGCGTCTTGTAGGCCTCGTAGCGGCGCTCCATCATTGCGTGTAGCGAACCGGATGCGGGGCGACCGTCGGGCAGGTCCGGCAGGGGCGCGAAGGTCAGCGCCGGCGAGCCCTCCAGATCGCCCGGCATCAGGAAACGGCCGGGCGGCAGGGTGGAGAGCGATCGCTCGTCCGTGCGGCAGGCCCGGAGATAGCGGGTGAAGGCTTCGGCCAGCGCGCGGGTGCGACCCTCGTCCGCTTCCGCCTGCGGCGGGGCGGTTTCGCAGAGCGCCAGCCATTCGGCAGAGAGCTCGCGGCGAATGCCGCTGCGCGCGCGCGCGACGGTCTGGGCGCTGAAGGTGCGATAATCCTGCGAGAGGAGCGGCAGGTCGAGCAGCCACTCGCCGGGATAATCGACGATATCGATCGACAGGCGGCCCGGCGAAAACATGCGGTTCCAGCCGCTTGCGCTTTCATAGTCGAGCGTGATGCGCAGCTGCGAGATGGCGCGCGTCGAATCGGGCCAGATGCGATCTCGCACCAGCGCCGTGATATGATCCTCGTACTGGAAGCGTGGCACGGCATCGTCGGGTTGCGGCTCCAGCCGTATTTTCGACACGCGGCCGGAGCGAACGGGTTCGAACACCGGCAGGCGCCCGCCATTCAGGAGGTTGTGGACGAGGGAGGAGATGAAGACCGTCTTGCCCGCGCGCGACAGGCCGGTAACGCCGAGGCGGACCGAGGGATTGACGAGCCCGGCGGCGCGATCCGTCAGGGTATCCAGAGCGATTTTCGCATCGTCGGACATGCGGGTGAGAAAAGACACGCGGCTTGGCTTCCCTTCGTTGAGATCAGGCGACATCCGGACCGGACGGCCCGCAAGCGATATAGGGAGCCGCGCGCGTGCGGGAAAGGCAGGCGCGCCCAACGTGTCGTGGAAAGATCGCTCGCAGATCTGGATTTACGGGGTCATGACCTCGACAAGCCGGCCGGGAAGTTCGTCTAAGGCCGTGTCCGGCTTGCGGGCGATGGCGATGACCATGCCGGGCAGGAAGCCAGCGGGCAAAGCGCGCGTGGCGGTCGCCGAGCCGAGGCACTCCCAGGCGAGATGCTCCAGAACCGGATTGTGTCCGATGATGGTCAACGGAGCGCCGGCGCCGGCTCTCGCTTTGATGTCACCGATGACGGCGAGATAGGCATCGAGCGCGCCGTCATAGAGCGGCTCCTCGAATGAGATCGAAGCGGACGGCGTCGTGCCGAGCAGAATATCGGCGGTCTGGCGGCAGCGGCGTGCCGACGAGCAGGCGATATCGCCCAGCGTCCAGCCGCGCTTCTGTAGCGTCGCGGCCATGCGGGCTGCATCCGCCCGGCCCATCTCATCGAGCGTCCGGTCGAAATCCCGCTCTCCAGCCCTTGGGCCCCCCGCACGGGCATGGCGGACGAGGAACAGGGCTGGCTGGGATATTGCGGAAGACATGGAGGAAGCCACCGGACGACTGAGATCAGACCTTGTCTCCCGGCCGTCGGCAAAGATCAAGCGTGGGCCGGGCTTCCGACGTTGCGACAGAGAGGACTAACCGAAAAAGACTGCCTCTTTTTTCGGCCGGATTGCATTGTGCGGACGTCCGAACCTCCGGTCGTGCAGCGGCCATCCGGTATCGGACAGCCGCCTTCCTGTCATGTTCTTGTAATTCTGGTGAAATATGAGGCCATTAGCTTCGTTTTCGAGCAATTTGAAATATGCGTGCGCCGTTCGCAGAGACTTGAAACACAGTCTTCATAGGTCTATAGACCCGCCGCATGAGATGTTCTTCAGGAGAAACGCGTTGAGTGAGAAGATCGATCTTGGTACCTTCGTTCTTTCCGAAGACGATGAATTCATGAACTCCCAGCAACGGGCTTACTTTAGAGCCAAGTTGAATGCCTGGAAGAACGATATCCTTCGGGAAGCGCGCGAGACGCTCGGCCACCTTGCCGAAGAGAGCGCCAATCACCCCGATCTCGCCGACCGCGCCTCATCGGAAACCGACCGTGCCATCGAGCTTCGGGCACGCGATCGTCAGCGCAAGCTGATCTCCAAGATCGATGCCGCCCTGCAGCGGATCGACGAAGGCACCTACGGCTACTGCGAGGAAACCGGTGAACCCATCGGCCTGCGCCGCCTCGACGCCCGCCCTATCGCGACCCTGTCGATCGAAGCACAGGAACGGCACGAGCGCCGCGAGAAGGTTTATCGCGACGAGTGAGCGTCCTTTTTCGGACGCCGTGCATTCTGAACATCTTCTAAATGGTCGCCTTTGGCGGCCATTTTTGCGTCAGGGGACCAGTCCAGGTCGGAAGGCGTCCTGTTACGCGGCGCAATCCATCATGGCTTGCGCTCGTTCCCCATCTCGCTCAGCATCCGGTTCATCTCCTCCTCAAGCGTCGGCTCGTTACGCGGGGCCGGGCGGGGTGCTTCGATGGACGGGGCGCGGGGCGCGGAGTCGGGTGCCAGACGGCCGAGGTCGCCGGAGATCTGGGCGTCGAGCAGGCGCTCGAAATCCCGTCCTTCGTCACGGTTGCCGATCTCGGTGCCGGGCGGCTTGGGTCTTGCAGCAGCGGCTGCCGGCTGGGCGGGAGAGGCGGCTGCAGCCGGCGCGGGGATCTGGGGGAGAACACGCGCGCGGGCGGCTTCGAGAATGTCCTCGGGGGCCTTCCGCCCGGACGGAGCGGCGGCACCCGCGAGCGATTGCGGCGGTGCTGTCTGGGCCGGTGCGGCGGTGCGGGTTGCCGGCGGCTGTCGGGGCGCGATGGCGTCGTCGCCATAGAGCGCCTGCCCCATATTGGAGACTGGCGGCTGTGTCGGGCGTGCTGCCGGGCGAGGGTCCGGCATCGACTGAGCGCGCTGCTCGGGCCTTGGTTCTGTTCGGACTTCCGGGCGACGCTCCTGCGCGATGCGGGCGGCAGGTGCGGGCAGGGCATCCGGGCGGGCAGGTGCTGCAAGGTTTGCGGCAGAGGGCTGGCCGGCGATCTGCTGTGTGGCGGGCGGCGCGGCGATGGCCGTCTGTCCAGCCTCGGAGGCGTCCAGTCGCGGCTTGGCGCCGACGATCCGGCTTTCGATGACGATATCGGTCGGACCGCCGATCATGATCAAGTGCTCGACATCATCCCGGCGCACGAGCACGAGCCGGCGGCGCGTATCCACCGCCGCGGCGTCGAGGACGGCAAGACGCGGCTGGCGATTCTTGCCGCCGCGGATGAAGGGGGAGGATGCGCGATTGCGCATGAACCAGAGGACGGCCACCAGAGCCAGCAGACCCGCGGCGACGGCCACGGCCGCGATGATGAACCGACCGCCGTTATTGCCGACGACATCTTCAAACATCTTCGCTCTCCTCGTCTTTTAGGTGCAGCGCATAAGCGACGCTGCGGAATTGGGAATTGACGTCTTTTTGCCGGTGGAAACAAGCCGTGAGAACGCGTTGTCCCGGTAAATGGAGCGGTCGCCTGTCGCGTCCAGAGATGGCCGTGCGGAAATCCGGGCCGATCTACGGAATGTCGGAAACGCCTGCTGACATATGGGCGTCTTCGTCCTGTCGGTCTGTCGACGGCGCGAGGGCGGGAAGGGGAACGAGCCTTGCCTGCCGAATGACGGGCAAGACGCTACGATACCGAGATTCCTTGTGAATTCGGCGTTAATTCGCCCCACTGACGCCTTGAGAACGCTTTGTCAGACTGGCGTCGGCTGATAAAGAGAATCGACCAATGACGTCGCGTGCGCGGACCTTCCATGGGCCGGGCCATTTCAAGCGGCGGGGCAATGAGGACCCTGATGACGAAACTGCGACAGGCAGACGAGTATCGCATGCCGATCGTCGATCGGGGAACGCGTCCGGGAACCGTGCTGCGCATCGTGCTTCTGGCGATCGTGCTGATCGCCTCGGCCGCGGCTTTCGTGATCTTCAAGAACCAGCTCGGCAACGAGGTGGTGCTCGGCATTCTCGGCATCCTCGCGATGGTCGGCATCTTTTTTCTGGTTTCCGCCGTCATCGGCTTCATCGAGGTCATGCCGCAGTCGCGCCCCGACGAGCTCGCGCGCGCCTTTCTCGACGGGCACCCCGAGGGCACCTTGATCACCGACCGAAAGGGCCGGATCGTCTATGCCAATGCGGCCTATGGCGCGCTGACGGGTGCCGACAAGGCGAACGACGTGCAGTCGCTGGAGACCATCCTCTCGCGTGACCGCGAGGCGACGGAGGCGATCTACCGCCTGACGAACGGCCTGCGTGAGGGCAAGGCCGGACACGAGGAATTCCGCCTGATGAAGCCATTGCGTGCCGCTGGCGGATCGGCGGGCTCCGGTGCGCACTGGTTTCGCCTGAAGGCCCGCGTGCTGCCGCTTGAGGATGCCGACCGCAATCCGCTCTATATCTGGCAGATCTCCGACATCACTGCCGATCGCGACGATCAGGAGCGTTTCTTCAAGGAACTGCAGAACGCGATCGACTATCTCGACCACGCGCCGGCCGGCTTCTTCTCCGCCGGCAAGAAGGGCGAGATCTTCTACATCAACGCGACGCTGGCCGATTGGCTCGGACTCGATCTGACCAAGTTCCAGCCGGGCTCGATGACGATCGCCGATCTGGTGGCCGGCGAGGGACTGGCGCTGGTGCAGTCGGTGCAGGCGGATCCCGGCCTGCGCAAGACGAAGACGCTCGACCTCGATCTGCGCCGATCGAACGGGCAGAGCTTTGCCGTGCGCATGGTTCACCGGGTCTCCTCTGCCCGCGACGGTGCGCCCGGCGAAAGCCGGACGATCGTGCTGGCGCGCACGGTGGACGAGGAAGCCGATCCTTCGGCCTCGCTTGCGGCCATCCGCTTCACGCGCTTCTTCAACAACACGCCGATGGCGATTGCCTCCGTGGATGGCAACGGCCGCATCCTGCGGACCAATGCGCCCTTCCTAAAACTGTTTTCGGGCGTGGTGTCGCAGGACGACATGGAGCGCGGGGCGCTGCTGGAGAGCGTGGCGCGCGTGTCCGAACGCGGTCGCCTGCAGGAGGCGCTGGCGGCGGCCAAGGACCGGCAGAGCGATATCGCGCCGCTCGACCTGCCGCACCCGACCGACGAGAACCGCTTCTTCCGTTTCTACGTCAATGCCGTGATCGACCAGAGCGTCGCGAACCAGAGCGAACCGGCGCCGGAAGAGGCCGCCATCGTGTATGCCGTCGAGATTACCGAGCAGAAAGCGCTGGAAACCCAGATGGCGCAGACGCAGAAGATGAATGCGGTGGGAACGCTCGCCGGCGGCATCGCACACGACTTCAACAATGTGCTGACCGCCATCCTGCTCTCCTCCGATCATCTTCTGCTCTCGGCGCGTCCCTCCGACGCGAGCTTTGCCGACCTGATGGAGATCAAGCGGAACGCCAACCGCGCCGCCGTGCTGGTGCGCCAGCTGCTCGCCTTTTCGCGCAAGCAGACCATGCGCCCGACCGTGCTCAACATGACCGACGTCATCGGCGACCTGCGCATGCTGGTGGACCGCATGACGGGCACGCATGTGAAGCTGGAAGTGGAATATGGCCGCGACCTCTGGCCGGTACGCACCGATCTCGGGCAGTTCGAGCAAGTGCTGATCAACCTTGCGGTCAACGCCCGTGACGCCATGCCAAGTGGTGGCACGATCACGATCCGCACCCGCAATATGCCTGCCGAAGAAGCGGCGGCGCTCAACCGACGCGAGCTTCCGGCGGAGGATTTCGTCGTCGTGGAGGTCAGCGACGAGGGGACGGGCATCCCGCCCGAGATCGTCGACAAGATCTTTGAGCCGTTCTTCACCACCAAGGAAGTCGGCAAGGGCACGGGCCTCGGCCTCTCCATGGTCTACGGCATCGTCAAGCAGTCCGGCGGCTTCATCTATCCGGAATCCGAAGTCGGCAAGGGCACCACCTTCCGCATCCTGCTGCCGCGCTTCATCGAGGAGACGATGCCGGCGTCCGGCGAGCCGGGTGCTCTCGACCAGCCGCTGACGCTCGCCACCTCGATCCCCCCGAAGGCAGAGGAGCCGACCGACCTCACCGGCGACAGCGCCATCGTCCTCCTCGTCGAGGATGAAGAGGCCGTGCGCCGCGGTGGCAAGCGCATGCTGGAGACGCGCGGCTACAAGGTCTACGAAGCCGGCTCCGGCGTCGAAGCGCTGGAGGTGATGGAAGAGCTGAACGGCATGGTGGACATCGTCGTCTCCGATGTCGTCATGCCCGAAATGGACGGTCCGACGCTGCTGCGCGAGCTGCGCAAGACTTATCCCGATCTCAAGTTCATTTTCGTGTCCGGTTATGCCGAGGATGCCTTTGCGCGGAACCTGCCGGCGGATGCGAAATTCGGATTTCTGCCGAAGCCGTTCTCGCTGAAGCAGCTGGCGGTGGCCGTGCGCGAGATGCTGGATAGCTGATCTCATGTTCGGCGCGCGCTGGTCCCTCCCGAAATGCGGCTCGGATCAGGTGGCTGCCGAGCGGCTATCTGGCAGCGTCGCCAATGACATGACTTCGGCCAATCGCGGCCGGCAATGAATGGGATATGTCCATGCGCCTTCCCCTGCTTCTGCTCAGCACGCTTTTGATGCTTTTCGCCGCAGCGCCGTCTTTTGCGGCGACCTACCGGACACCCGAGGCGCTGATCAAGGCGCTCTACCGCTACGACCCCGACGAAACGGACGCCGAAGCGCCGTCGCCCTATACGCCCTTCTTCTCGGACGCGCTCAATGCGCGTTTCCAGGCAGACCGCGACAGTACGCCGGAGGGCGAAGTGGGTGCGATCGACTTCGACCCGGTGATCTCCGGCAATGACGGACGCGCGCGCAAGGTGACGACCAGCCCGCCGATCATCATCGACGACAGGGCCGAGCTGGAGGTGAGCTTCGAGAATGGCGGGCCGGTGACGCTCTACTACACGCTGGTGCGGGAGCATGGCGGCTGGAAGGTGGACGATATCGCCAACCAGCAGGGCGATATCCCGTGGAGCCTGTCGGGCCTGTTCAACGACGCCAGCCGGTAGGGCGGTCGATGTCGGGATGAGGCGGCGCGATGATGACGCCGCCTCGTTCCCCGGGTATCACATCATCGCAACGGCGATTTCGGCGGCGAGGCGTGCATTGTTCTCGACCAGCGCAATGTTGGTTTCGAGGCTGCGGCCATCGGTCAGCTCGAAGATGCTCTGCAGCAGATAGGGCGTGACCGCCTTGCCGACGATCTTGTCGTGGTCGGCATTGTCGAGCGCGCGGGCAATATAGATCTCCATTTCGTCGCGCGGAATTTCGCTTGTCTCCGGTACCGGGTTGGCGATCAGCATGCCGCCGTCGATGCCGAGGCGGTCGCGCATCCGCTGAAAGTTGGCGATGGCGGCGGGGCTGTTCAGCATCAGCGGGCTCTTCAGCCCCGAATCGCGCGACCAGAAGGCCGGGAAGATGTCGCTGTCATAGGTGACGACCGGCACGCCGCGGGTTTCCAGCACTTCGAGGGTTTTTGGAATATCGAGGATGGCCTTTGCGCCGGCGCAGACCACGATAACGCCGGTGCGGGCGAGCTCTTCGAGGTCGGCCGAGATGTCGAAGGTCTCCTCGGCCTTGCGGTGCACCCCGCCGATGCCGCCTGTGGCGAAGACGCGGATGCCGGCGCGGGCGGCGGCGATCATGGTGGCGGCGACGGTGGTCGCGCCCGTGCGGCGTTCGGCGATAGCAAAGGCAAGGTCGGCGCGCGAGACCTTCATGGCGCCGCGGGTCTGGGCCAGCGCTTCCAGCAGTTCGGCATCGAGACCGATGTGCAGCGTGCCGTCGATGACGGCGATGGTCGCGGGAACGGCGCCCTGGTCACGGATGATCGCCTCGACGCTGCGGGCCATGTCGAGATTGCCGGGGTAGGGCATGCCATGGGTGATGATGGTCGATTCCAGCGCGACGATGGCCGAGCCACGTGCCTTGGCGGCGGCGACTTCGGAGGAATAGGCGATCGGCAGATCGTGCGAGATGGGGCGTGTCATGGGGCATCCTTTTCGGCAATGCGGTGATGAGGCTGTGAAAACAGGATTTCGGCAGGCGACACAAGGTCCAATTCCTGCGCCAGCCGTTCTGGAGAAAGATCGTCTGCCACCGCCAGCGGCGAGCGGACGGTCACGGCGGCGGCACCCACGCCTGCGCGCAGGCATTCGCCGAGAGCCGCGCCCCGCATCAGGGCGTCGAGGAAGCCGGCCGCCAGCGCATCTCCGGCGCCGGTCACGTCGCCCAAGGCTTCGATGACAGGGGGGCGCACGGTTGCGACCGCGTCGCCCTTGAAGGCAACGGCCGCACGGCCGCCACGCGTGACCACCCCGCCGGCAATGCCCGCGCCTCGCAGGATCGCCGGCCAGCCGTCCGCCGTCGTGCTCTTTTCGCCGCCGATCGCGGCGGCCTCGGCCTCGTTGAGAAACAGAAGGTCGAGATGGGGAAAGGCCGGCCTCAGCCTTTCGACCTTTGCCGGAGAGATGGCGATCGCCGCCGTCCGCGCACCTGCTTCCTTCGCCATCCGAAGGGCGGCGGACAGCGTTTCGGCGGGCAGGTTCGCATCGACCAGCACGAGATGCGCCTCGTCAACGAGATCGCGCAACGCGCGCTGGCGGAGCCTGCGGGGCGAGAACATCGTGTAGAGATCCATGTCGGCGAGCGCGACGACGAGGTTGCCGTCCGCCTCCAGAATGGCGGTGTAGCTCGGCGTCCGCCTGTCGAGGAAGGTGAACGCGCGGTCGATGACGCCCGCGGCTTCCGCCGCACGCGCCACCGTTTCCCCCTCCGCATCGCCGCCACGCGGCGCGACCATGCTGACGGACAGGCCCAGCCGCGCCATGCCGCGTGCCGCGTTGAAACCGCCGCCGCCGGCCTCCTCGAACCAGCGGCCCGGATTGCTGGCGCCGAGCGTCGTGGTGCTGGCGATACGACCGCGCCGATCGATATGCGCGCCGCCGAAGACGACCACGTTCTTCATGCGATGTCTCCTGGTGCGAGAACCCCTACGAACCGATTCGCTCGACCGGACGGAGGGGAGAACGGTTGTACTTCAATGACATGCACAGGGGAGAACATGAACGGAACACAGCTCGAATTCGAATGATGAGTCAATGCGTTGAAGGCCTCTTGCAGGATGAGAACAAAAAGAGTACATACAGACCAGCGGCGGGTTCATTGCCTCGATTGACCCGATAACCTAAAGGTGGATGAAATGGCTCAGAACTCTTTGCGGCTCGTAGAGGACAAATCGGTGGATAAAAGCAAGGCGCTGGAAGCAGCACTCTCCCAGATCGAACGGTCGTTCGGCAAGGGATCGATCATGAAGCTCGGTGGAAAAGACAGTATTGTCGAGATCGAGACCGTTTCGACGGGATCTCTCGGCCTGGATATTGCGCTGGGCATCGGCGGCCTTCCCAAAGGGCGCATTGTCGAAATCTACGGTCCGGAGAGCTCGGGCAAGACGACGATGGCGCTGCAGACCATTGCCGAGGCACAGAAGACCGGCGGCATTTGCGCGTTCGTGGATGCTGAGCACGCGCTCGATCCGGTCTATGCCCGCAAGCTCGGCGTCGATCTTGAAAACCTCCTGATTTCGCAGCCGGATACCGGTGAGCAGGCACTTGAGATCACCGATACGCTGGTCCGCTCCGGCGCGATCGACGTTCTCGTCATCGACTCGGTGGCGGCTCTGACGCCGCGGGCGGAAATCGAAGGCGAAATGGGCGACAGCCTTCCCGGCCTGCAGGCCCGCCTGATGAGCCAGGCGCTGCGCAAGCTGACGGCCTCGATCTCGAAGTCGAAGTGCATGGTGATCTTCATCAACCAGATCCGCATGAAGATCGGTGTCATGTTCGGTTCGCCGGAAACGACGACGGGCGGCAACGCACTGAAGTTCTATGCCTCGGTTCGCCTCGACATCCGCCGTATCGGCGCGGTCAAGGAGCGTGACGAGATCATCGGCAACCAGACCAAGGTCAAGGTCGTCAAGAACAAGATGGCACCGCCCTTCAAGCAGGTCGAATTCGACATCATGTATGGCGAGGGCGTGTCCAAGACCGGCGAACTGGTCGATCTCGGCGTCAAGGCCGGCATCGTCGAAAAATCCGGCGCCTGGTTCTCCTACAACAGCCAGCGTCTGGGGCAGGGTCGTGAAAACGCCAAGGCCTATCTGCGCGACAATCCGGAGACGGCGCGCGAGATCGAGCAGTCGCTTCGCCAGAACGCCGGCCTGATCGCCGAGAAGTTCCTGGAAGACGGCGGTCCAGAGCCGGACAGCGATGGTGACGAAGCCGCTCTGGGCTAGGACGCGCGAAGAGAGTCTCGAGGTGCGTGACGTTGTCGTCATGCGCGCCTCTTCAGGCAGGCTCGACAGGTTCTGATGTCAGGCCATGCCTGTGTCGAGCGGCTGCTCCCTTCCGGGGCGGCCGTTTTGCTGTGTGATCGGTGCAGACCGTGATGGGCGATCCGTGCGGGCGCGAAGGATTGCACGTGGTGGCGCCTGTTGCGGGACATGCTGCTGGACAGGCATTTCTGCGAACGATAAAAGCCTCGGGTTCGCGCATGCCTGCTGCTCCGATGATGGAACCGGCTTGCGCGTGGACGTGAACAATCGATACCGCCCGGAGCCGCTCGTTAGCAGCAGCCAGGGTAGCGCAGGGACGAAGGACCAGACATGAGCGGCGTAAACGAGATCCGGTCGACATTCCTCGACTATTTCAAGACGAACGGCCACACGGTCGTGCCGTCGAGCCCGCTCGTGCCGCGCAACGATCCGACGCTGATGTTCACCAATGCGGGCATGGTCCAGTTCAAGAACGTCTTTACCGGTCTGGAGCAGCGCCCGTTTTCCACCGCCACGACCGCGCAGAAATGCGTGCGCGCCGGCGGCAAGCACAACGACCTCGACAATGTCGGTTACACCGCGCGCCATCACACCTTCTTCGAAATGCTCGGCAACTTCTCGTTCGGCGATTATTTCAAGGAACGCGCCATCGAGCTTGCCTGGAACCTGATTACGAAGGAATTCGGCATCGATGCCAAGCGTCTGCTGGTGACGGTCTACCACACCGACGACGAGGCGTTCGGCCTCTGGAAGAAGATCGCCGGCCTCTCCGACGACCGCATCATCCGCATCCCGACCAGCGATAATTTCTGGGCCATGGGCGATACCGGCCCCTGCGGTCCGTGCTCGGAAATCTTCTACGACCACGGCGATCATATCTGGGGTGGACCTCCAGGCTCGCCGGACGAAGATGGCGACCGGTTCATCGAGATCTGGAACCTCGTCTTCATGCAGTATGAGCAGGTGACGAAGGAAGAGCGCCTCGACCTGCCGCGCCCGTCGATCGACACCGGCATGGGCCTGGAACGCGTCGCGGCGCTGCTGCAGGGCAAGCATGACAATTACGATATCGACCTTTTCCGCGCGCTGATCTCGGCCTCCGAGGAAGCGACCGGCGTCAAGGCCGAGGGCGACCGGCGCGCCAGCCATCGGGTGATCGCCGACCACCTGCGCTCCTCCGCCTTCCTGATTGCCGATGGCGTGCTGCCGTCGAACGAAGGCCGTGGCTATGTGCTACGCCGCATCATGCGCCGGGCAATGCGCCATGCCGAATTGCTGGGCGCCCGCGAACCTTTGATGTGGAAGCTGCTGCCGGCGCTGGTTGGCGAGATGGGCCGTGCCTATCCGGAACTGGTGCGAGCCGAGTCGCTGATTTCGGAGACGCTGAAGCTTGAGGAAACCCGTTTCCGCAAGACGCTCGATCGCGGCCTCGGCCTGCTCGCCGACGCGACGGCGACGCTCGACAAGGGCGATACGCTCGATGGCGAGACGGCGTTCAAGCTCTACGACACCTACGGCTTCCCGCTCGACCTGACGCAGGACGCGCTGCGCGGCCGTGGCATCGGCGTCGATCTCACAAGCTTCAACGATGCGATGCAGCGGCAGAAGGCCGAAGCGCGCGCCAGCTGGTCCGGTTCCGGCGATACCGCGACGGAAACCATCTGGTACGAGCTGAAGGATCGCTTCGGCGCAACCGAGTTCCTCGGATACGACACGGAGACGGCCGAAGGCGTCGTGCAGGCGCTAGTGCGCGGCGGGGCGCTGATCGAGTCGGCATCGGCCGGCGAAACCGTCCAGATCGTGGTCAGCCAGACGCCGTTCTACGGCGAATCCGGTGGCCAGATGGGCGATACCGGCATCATTACCTCCGACGGCGCACGCCTGAGCGTGACCGACACGCAGAAGCGCGGCGAGGGCGTGTTCGTCCACATCGCGACGGTCGATGAGGGCACGATCAAGGCTGGCGACGCCGTGGCGCTGACCGTCGATCACGCCCGCCGCGGCCGGCTCCGCGCCAATCATTCGGCGACACACCTGCTGCACGAGGCGCTGCGCGAGGTTCTGGGCACCCATGTCGCGCAGAAGGGGTCGCTGGTCGCGCCCGAGCGCCTGCGCTTCGACGTCTCGCACCCCAAGCCGATGACGGCCGAAGAGCTGAAGATCGTCGAGGACATGGCCAATGAGATTATCGTCCAGAATACGGCTGTGACGACACGCCTGATGAGCGTCGACGACGCCATTGCCGAGGGCGCTATGGCGCTGTTCGGCGAAAAATATGGCGACGAGGTGCGCGTGGTGTCGATGGGGCAGGGCGTGCGCGGCACGAAGGCCGGCCGTCCCTATTCGGTCGAGCTCTGCGGCGGCACGCATGTCGGTGCGACGGGCGAGATCGGGCTCGTGCGAATCCTTGGCGAAAGCGCCGTCGGTTCCGGCGTACGCCGCATCGAGGCACTGACCGGCGTCTCGGCGCTCGGCTATCTCTCGGAACAGGATGAGCGCGTGAAGACGCTGGCCTCCACGCTGAAGGTCCAGCCCGGCGACGTCATCGGCCGCGTTGAGAGCCTGATGGACGAGCGGCGCAAGCTCGAGCGCGAACTGACGGATGCGCGGCGCAAGCTGGCGCTCGGGGGCGGCGGTGCTGCCGGCTCCACGGATGCGGCGCGCGAGATCGGCGGCATCAAGTTCCTCGGCAAGGTCGTCACCGGCGTCGATCCAAAAGACCTCAAGGGCCTTGCCGACGATGGCAAGAAGAGCCTCGGCTCCGGCATCGTCGCCTTTATCGGCGTGGCCGATGACGGCAAGGCCAGCGCGGTCGTTGGCGTGACCGAAGACCTCGTCAAGGCGCACAGCGCCGTCGATCTCGTCCGCATCGCGTCCGTCGCCCTCGGCGGCAAAGGCGGCGGCGGCCGTCCCGACATGGCCCAGGCCGGCGGCCCCGACGGCACCCTCGCCGCCGACGCCATCGAAGCGGTCGCGCAGGCGATCGCGGATATTGCGGCTGCTGCTTGATCGAGCTTGTTTGAGGGCGCGCTGACGACAGCGCGCTCGCATTTTCTTGAGTGTACGTGATGATCGCCCTGGGGCGCTTTGGTCATACAAGCTGTTCAGCCGCAGGGAGCTTTCAGACGGTTTCTGGCTCATCGTTTCCGATGAGAAAAAGCGAAAACCGCAAAAGCTTCTTCTGTAAGGGCCCGATGATAACGGGCGGTCCATCCACCTCTCCGTCATTCTGGGCTTGACCCGGACTCTAGCCAGCCCAAGTCCTCGGGCTGAGACCTGTCTTTTGACCTGACAGGCGTCGCTTCTGAAACCGCATCGGTGAAGATAGAGGCAGAGTTTTTGTCGGCAGCGTGCCTGCCGTCTCGCCAGAAATTTGCTCCGCCTGTTGCCCAGTTTGGCAGCCGATCAAGCGGACCACGTATCGGAGCCGCTTGCAACCGCCCATGTTCAAAGCCTTGACAGCGCCGCCTCGCTCCGGTGGCTAAAGCGGCTTGCGATACTGAACAAACCCCGAGGCCGCCGCGACGCGGTCGTAGAGGCGGCGGGCGGTGGTGTTGTGGTCTTGGGTCAGCCAGTAGAGGCGGCCGGCTTGTTTCTCGCGGGCGAGATCGGCGGTGGCTTCGATGAGGGCGCCGCCGGTGCCTGCGCCGCGGCTGGTGGGGTCGACGAAGAGGTCCTGGAGGTAGCAGGTGCTCTCCGGAAGCCAGCAGGAACGGTGGAAGATGATGTGGGCGATGCCGGCGAGGCGGTCGTTCGCATCGAAGGCGCCGAGCGCATGCATGGGCTCGGAGGCGTCCAGCAGCCGCTGCCAGGTGAGATCGTATTGGGCCTCCGGGAGCGTCGTCTCGTAGAAGGCGAGGTAGGCGCGCCACATCGGTTCCCACTGCGTACGATCCTGCGGTTCGAGGGGGCGGATCGTCTGCTGGGTGAGGCTTGTGGTCATCGGTGTCTCGCGGGAGGATGTCTTACGCCGGGTAAGAGCGCTGCGTGTAGTATGACCAAGTGATGAAACGAAAGAACCCGGCTGTAAAGCCGGGTTCGATGCATGCCGTCGGGTTTTGTGCCGGATCAGGCGGCCATGGCCTTACCCAGGTTTTCGTCGATCTTGTCGAGGAAACCGGTGGTGGAGAGCCAGGGCTGGTCGGGACCGATGAGGAGTGCGAGGTCCTTGGTCATGTAGCCGTCCTCGACCGTCTCGATGCAGACGCGCTCCAGCGTGTCGGCGAACTTTGTCAGCTCGGCATTGCCGTCGAGCTTTGCGCGATGGGCGAGGCCACGCGTCCAGGCGAAGATCGAGGCGATCGAGTTGGTCGAGGTTTCCTCGCCCTTCTGGTGCTGGCGGTAGTGGCGCGTCACCGTGCCGTGTGCGGCTTCGGCTTCCACCGTCTGGCCATCCGGTGTCATCAGAACCGAGGTCATCAGGCCGAGCGAGCCGAAGCCCTGGGCCACGATGTCGGACTGGACGTCGCCGTCATAGTTCTTGCAGGCCCAGACGTAGCCACCCGACCACTTGAGCGCCGAGGCGACCATGTCGTCGATCAGGCGGTGTTCGTACCAGATCTTGGCTTCCTTGAACTTGTCTGCGAATTCCTTTTCGAAGACCTCCTGGAAGATGTCCTTGAAGCGGCCGTCATAGACCTTGAGGATGGTGTTCTTGGTCGACAGGTAGACCGGAACGCCGCGCTGCAGGCCGTAGTTCAGCGATGCGCGGGCGAAATCGGTGATCGATTCGTCGAGGTTGTACATGCCCATGGCCACGCCGGCGGCCGGTGCGTCGTAAACTTCGTGTTCGATTTCCGTGCCGTCGTCGCCGACGAACTTCATCGTCAGCTTGCCCTTGCCGGGGAACTTGAAGTCGGTCGCGCGGTACTGGTCGCCGAAGGCGTGGCGGCCGACGATGATCGGCTTGGTCCAGCCGGGAACGAGGCGCGGCACGTTCTTGCAGATGATCGGCTCGCGGAAGATGACTCCGCCGAGAATGTTGCGGATCGTGCCGTTCGGCGACTTCCACATCTTCTTCAGGCCGAATTCCTCGACGCGCTGCTCGTCCGGGGTGATTGTCGCGCACTTGACGCCGACGCCGTGCTTCTTGATGGCGTTGGCCGCGTCGATCGTCACCTTGTCGTCGGTGGCGTCGCGGTTTTCCATGCCGAGATCGTAGTATTCAAGGTCGATGTCCAGGTAGGGGTGGATCAGTTTTTCCTTGATGAACTGCCAGATGATGCGGGTCATCTCGTCGCCGTCGAGTTCGACGACGGGATTGGCGACCTTGATCTTGCTCATGAATACGTGCCTCGTAGCTTGGAGTGGGGCTGGAAATAACGGATGCCCCGTTTGCGGAACGGACGATAGGTGGCGCTATAGCATTGGCAAGGCCCGAGGCAAAGCGGCGGGCGTTAAAACTTATGCGACTTTCGCGATCTTATCGTTTGAAAACAGTGGATCGAGCGTCGATACGACATGGCCATGGATGTCTTTTCCCTGCGTGACTGGCTGCTCGCCAACGATCCCGCCTTTTCGCGGCTGCGCACCGGGCTGCGGGTGACGCTGAGCGTCTGCCTGTCCGTCGGTCTTCTCGCAGCGTTTCACAGTCTCGTCGCTCCTCTACCGAAGGCCGCCTATGCGCTGGCCATCACGCTGTCGATCCAGAGCGGCCTGTCGGTGAAGGACGCCTCGATGCGCGAGCAGTTCGCGACGCGGCTTATGGGCTGCGGCGTCTGCATCGGCGTCGTGGGGCTTGCCGCGCTTCTGGAAGGGAACCGGCTCGCCTCCGATCTCGCCTTCCTCGTGCTGATCTTCCTGGCCACTTACGCCAGGACTTTTGGGCCGCGCGGCTTCGCGCTCGGCATGTTCGCCTTCATGTCTTACTTCATCGGCGCCTATCTCCGGCCCGACCTCGGCGACCTGCCGGCAACGGCGCTGGGGCCGCTGACGGCGCTTCTGGTCGGGCAGGGCGTCCGCCGCTTCGTCCTGGCCGACGACTGGCGGGTCGATCTCGGTCGGGCGGTGGTGGCGGTGGAAACGCGGGTCGATCGCATCCTCGCCCGGATTTCCGCGACGACCGGCGGGATCGACGAGCGCGACCGGCGGCAGATGGATCGGCAGGTGGAGCGGCTGAAGGATGCCGTGCTGATGGCGGAAAGCTTCGTGCCGGCGCGGCCCGAGACGGACGGGCGACACGATGCGGAACGGGACGATCCGCGCCGGATCGCGGTGACGATCTGCCTCTTCGAACTGCATGTCGCGGCCGAGAGCCTCGTCGTTCTCTCGCGGCAGGCTTTTCCGCCGGCGCGGCTGGTTGCCGCCCTGCGTGTTGGATCGCGGGAGCGGGTGGAACGGCTGGCCCGCAATGCCGCGCGATCGGCACCGGACGACATCTATCTGCAGGAAACGATCGATGCCTGCCTGTCGCTCGATGCTGTGCGGCGGCGGCTTGCCGTTGCGGTGCAGCGGTTCGTGGCGGCGCCGGATGTTTCGCGAGGGATGGAGGCGCCGGACAATGCTGGAGCGGTCGGGCTCAAGCTGGCAGGCTTCACCCTCTCCGACCCGGCGGTGCGCACGGCCATCCAGATCACGCTCGCCTCCGCCCTTGCCATGGTTTTCGGGCTGATGCTGTCGCGGGAGCGATGGTTCTGGGCGGTGCTGTCGGCCTTCCTCGTCTTTACCAATACGCGATCCCGCGGGGATACGGCGATGCGGGCCGTCCAGCGGTCCATCGGGACGCTGTTCGGCATCTCCGTCGGTCTCGTGGCAGCGAGCCTGCTGCAGACGATGACGCCGGTGATTCTCGTTCTCGCCGCTGTCTGCGTCTTTCTGGCGTTCTACCTCCTGGCCATCTCCTATGCCGCCATGACCTTCTTTGTGTCGATCGTGCTGGCGCTGGTCTACAGCCTGATCGGCAGCCTGACGCCGGAGGTGCTGATCCTACGGCTCGAAGAAACGGTCATCGGCTCGCTCGCGGGGTTGGCGGTGGCCTTTCTGGTCTTTCCTGCACGGACGGAAACGCTGGCGGGCGAGGCGCTTCACCGCTGGTGCACAGCGCTGCGGCGCCTGTTGACGGATGCCGCGGAAGGGCGCAGCGGCTTCGATCTGATCCACCGGTCGCAGGTGCTGGAGCGGGCCTATGCCGAACTTTCCTCGGTCGTCCGGCCGCTCGGATCCTCTTGGCAACTGGTGACGCGGCCGGGCGTCGTGCGGCAAACGCTGATGACTTTGATGACGGCGACCTACTGGGCGCGGACCTTTGCCGGCGGGCTCGCGGCCGATCCGTCCCGCAACGGGCTGGACTTCCACGTCGTCGGCGCAGGGGAAGCAGACGAAGGCGGCCTCCCGTCCGCGCAGATGGTGCCGCTGGTGGCGGAGGCGCTGGCCGCCGTCGACCGGATCGAGGCGAAGGGTGGCGCGTTATTTTTGACGAAGCGGATGGCGCTGCCGCGCAAGCGCCGTCATTTCCGCCTATCGCGGCAGTCGTCCCTCGTCGGCCTGGAGATGATCGCGCTGACGCTGTCGCGGCTGGAGCCGGAGCTAGAGGCGGGGGACGCGCCACAGACATCCCCGCCGACCAAGCCGGGGCCGCATCAGGAGAGCCGCGCGTGAAACGAACCCTTCTCTGTACCCTTTTTGCCCTCGCCGGCACGGCGGCACATGCCGCCGATGTCGCGGCGCCGGTCAAGGAAATCATGGCGGAAGCGCAGAATGGCTGGTCGGAAAATCCGGTCGGGGAACCGCGCGACTATTTCGATGACGAGCGTCTGAAGCGGATCTACAGCCAGGATTTCGTACGTGTCTACAAGGATGCGACGCGTTTTCCCGCTTTTGAGGATGGCGATTCGCCACTCGATTACGACCCGATCGTCAGCGGGCAGGACAGTTGCTCGCTGAAGGACGTGAAGATCGTGCCGGCAGCACCCGTGACCGGGCGTGCCGATGTGGCTGTTACCTTCGACAATATCTCCTGCCTTGAAGATCCGGGCGACCGGAAGCCCGCCGAGCTGCATTTCATCGTCGTCGAGGAAAACGGGCATCCCGTTATCGACGATATCCTGCGCGGCGGCGAGCAGGGCTCGCTGAAGGGCGAACTTGCCGCCATCGCCGCGCAGGGTGCGCAGTAGGCCCCGTCTTTCAAAACCGGCCGATCTGTGCGACGAAGCGGCGACATGTGACGGGAGCCGTTTCGGATGCGGCACCGCTTGGAATGGGGACGATATGGCAGGTACGAACAGTGAGCGTCCGCTTCTGGCGGAGGGACCGGCGATCATTCTGGTCCATCCGCAGCTCGGCGAGAACATCGGCATGGTTGCCCGGGCGATGGCGAATTTCGGGCTGGCCGAACTGCGTCTCGTCAACCCGCGCGACGGCTGGCCGAGCGAGAAGGCGCAGGCCGCCGCCAGCCGGGCCGACCATGTCATCAATCAGGCCAAGCTGTACGAGACCACGGAGGAGGCCGTTGCCGACCTCAATTTCGTCTATGCGACGACGGCGCGTGACCGATACGGCTATAAGCCGGTGCGTGCGCCGGGCGTGGCGGCGGAAACGCTGCGCGGCCGTTTTGCCAAGGGCGAGAAGACCGGGATCCTCTTCGGTCGTGAACGCACCGGTCTCACCAATGAGGAGATCGCGCTGGCCGACGAGATCGTGACGTTTCCGGTCAATCCGGCCTTCGCCTCGCTCAATCTCGCGCAGGCCGTGTTGCTGATGTCGTACGAGTGGATGAAGACGTCCATGGTCTCGGAGGACCAGACATCCTTTCAGGCGCTGCCACAGCAGCCGGCGACCAAGACCGATCTGCAGGGACTATTCGATCATGTGGAAGAAGCGCTCGATTCGCGGGGCTATTTCCGGCCGCTCGCCAAGCGCCCGAAGCTCGTTGACAACCTGCGGGCGGTTCTGACGCGGCCGGCCTTCAGCGCTACCGAAATCCGCGTCATCCGCGGTGTCATTTCCTCGCTCGACCGCTTTTCCCGGGAAACGCCGCGCGGCGCGGGTGCGCCCGCCGATGGACGGAGCGGGGCCGGCCGCAACGTCGCGTCGCCAGAGACGGTATCGCCAGACGAGAGCGAGAGCTGACATGAAGCCGGTTCTCGTCTTCGACAGCGGTATCGGCGGGCTGACGGTGCTGCGCGAGGCGCGGGTGCTGATGCCGGAGCGGCATTTCATCTATGTCGCCGACGATGCAGGCTTTCCCTATGGCGGCTGGACGGACGAGGCGGCGCTCAAGGCGCGGATCATCGGCCTTTTCGCGGACCTTCTCGCGCAGCACGATCCGGAGGTGTGCATCGTCGCCTGCAATACGGCGTTTACGCTGGTGGGGGCTGACCTTCGCGCCGCCTTCCCGCAGATGCGCTTCGTCGGCACGGTTCCCGCGATCAAGCCGGCGGCGGAGCGGACGCGCTCCGGCATGGTCTCGGTGCTCGCCACCCCCGGCACGGTCAAGCGCGCCTATACCCGTGATCTCATCCAGTCCTTCGCCGCGCAGTGCGATGTCCAGCTTGTCGGCTCGCAGCATCTGGCGGCGATGGCGGAGGCCTATATTCGCGGAGAGACGGTGGAGGATGCCGCCGTGCTCGAAGAGATCGCGCCGTGTTTTCGGGAGGTTGACGGGCGCCGCACCGACATCGTCGTGCTCGCCTGCACGCATTACCCCTTCATGGCCAACGTCTTCCGCAAGCTTGCGCCCTGGCCGGTGGACTGGCTCGATCCGGCGGAAGCCATCGCCCGGCAGGCCCGCCGGCTGGTGCCTGCGTCTGAGAGCTACGTGCCGCTAACGGGCATCGATCCCGCGATCTTCACCTCGGCAGCGCCTGACTTCTCCACACGGCGGTTGCTGCAGGGGTTCGGGCTGACGGTGTCGCCGCCGCTTTAAGTCCTTGTTTTGCTGCATGTCGTTCTCGCAAAACCGCTGCACACTTTTGCGCGACATGCTTTAGCTGTGGGTTGCGCCCGATGACGGGCGCGGGACTTCGCAAATTCTGATAGGCATCAAGACTGCCGGCGTGGCGGCGCGGCATTCCAGACGAGAACGAGGGTTTCATGAAGGTCGGCATCGACATGGGGACGGCGATGGACGGCGCGTCCGTACCGCTCGATATCGAAGAATTGCTGGCGACGCGCCTTCTGGTGCAGGGCAATTCCGGTTCCGGAAAATCGCATCTGCTCCGCCGCCTTCTCGAGCAATCCGCACCCTGGGTGCAGCAATGCATCATCGATCCGGAAGGCGACTTCGTGACGCTGGCCGACAAGTTCGGCCATGTGGTGGTGGAAGGCGAGCGGACGGAGGCGGAGCTTGTGGGCATCGCTTCGCGCATCCGCCAGCATCGCGTCTCCTGCGTTCTCTCGCTGGAAGGGCTCGATATCGAGCAGCAGATGCGCACTGCTGGCCTTTTCCTCAATGCTCTGTTCGATGCCGACCGGGAGTTTTGGTATCCGATCCTCGTGGTCGTGGACGAGGCGCAGTTGTTTGCGCCCTCGGTCGGCGGCGACGTGACCGAGGAGGTGCGCAAGCTCTCGCTTGGCGCGATGACCAATCTGATGTGCCGCGGCCGTAAACGCGGTCTCGCCGGTGTGATCGCGACGCAGCGGCTGGCGAAGCTTGCCAAAAACGTGGCAGCGGAAGCCTCCAACTTCCTGATGGGACGCACCTTTCTTGATATCGACATGGCGCGCGCTGCCGACCTGCTCGGCATGGATCGGCGGACGGCGGAGATGTTTCGCGATCTGAAGCGGGGCTCCTTCGTGGCGCTCGGGCCTGCCTTGTCGCGCCGTCCGCTGCCGGTGACGATCGGGACGGTGGAGACCTCGGCACGGTCGACCAGTCCGATGCTGACGCCTCTGCCGGAGGCGATGGCGGATGTGGAAGACCTGATCTTCACGCCCGACCCGGACGAACTCACCCGGCCGCTGACGCGCCGAACAGTGCCGGCACCCCGGCCGGCGACGGATATTCTGGCCGAACTCTCGCGTCCCCGCCCGGAACCCGTGGCACCCATCGAGGCGCGTCCGCAGCAGCCGGACATGCCGCCGGCCGACCGGGATGCGCTCCTCGACCAGATCCTCGCCGAAATCCTCGATCATCCCGGTGCGGCCTTCCGGGCCGATGCGGAGCTGTTTCAGGACTTCCTCGTGCGCTGCCGTATCCGTCGCGTGCCGGGTGCAGCACTTTCCCTGTCGGCGTTCCGCCGCAAGATGGCGATCAGCCGCTCCGGCGTCGATGCCGATACGGCTGCGACCGACGCCTGGAAGACGGCGCTCGACCTGTCGCGGCAGGTGACGGAGGATCTGCAGGGCGTGTTTCTCAACGTTGCGCAGGCTGCCTTGCGGGGGCTGCCATGCCCCTCCGACCTGATGATCGCGCGCGCCTACGGCACCCATTCCTCACGCCGCGCCCGCCGTTTGCTCGGCTATTTCGAAGAGCAGGGGCTGATCGTCGTGCACGGCGATGCGGCCGGCCGACGGATCGTTGCGTTTCCCGACCTGAATACCGAAACGGCGCCGGGCGATCCGAATGCTGCGCTCGACATGGACGAGCGGAGCGCTGCGGAATAGGTCAGGTCGGGATGAGGTGAAGGGCTTCGGCGCCGCCGATGACGGTTGTCACATCGATATGACGGTCGAAGGTCGCAAGCCTGCCGCCCTTCGACGCGGCAAGGCCGAGGAGATAGGTATCGGTGATTTGATTGTGGTGGGTGATTCTCTCGAGGGAAAAGAAAGAGGCGTTTGCGAGGCTGACGTCATCCGCCCAAGAATGCCGTCTGGCACGTTTTGCTATCATATCGATCATTCCGGAGACGACGACGGCCGAGCCGGGGTAACGGACATAGGTTCGGTTGCTCAGTATCCGAATGACGCCGTTCTCCGTGATCGGGCATGTGGCCCAGCCATCCTCGCCGAGATCACGTATCCATTCGTGTGCGGCGCTATGAAACGGACTGCCGGCGTCCAGCAGCGCGATCAGGACATTCACATCGAGAAGATAGATCATGCCTCCTCGTCTCGAAGCGCGTTGACCATCTCCAGAGTTGTGACCGGGGTGCCCGGGGTATAGGGGAGAACCGGAAATCCGTTTCTCTCCACTCCCGTCGGCGATCGTTCAAGGGAGCCGCGCACGAGGTCGGAAACAATCTCGTCGAACGTTTTCTTCTCGCGTGCGGCCATTCCTTCGACGGCGTCAACGAGGTCTTCATCGATCCTTGCAGTCCGCGGCATGACGTTCTCCACATCCGAGAGGTCCTTATACCTGACAACATCGGTCACCTCAACGCATGCCCTATGTTGACAATTCCATGACTTGCCCCTAAACACCGCGACAACGCCGGGCCGCAAAGCCCGGTGTTTTATTTGACATGTCCCGTGGCGTCTCCGTTAGCTTAATGCGAGAGGCCTGTCAGAACGGCGCAAGCGGTTCAGAGGAGGGCGTGTTTCCTTCATCCTGTCTGGCAACGGACGGGTGCAACGTTCTGAAAGGAAATGCGATGAGCAAGCGCGAATCGTCCAAGTACAAAATCGACCGCCGTATGGGCGAGAACATCTGGGGTCGTCCGAAGTCCCCGGTGAACCGCCGCGAATACGGCCCCGGCCAGCACGGCCAGCGTCGCAAGTCCAAGCTTTCGGACTTCGGTGTTCAGCTGCGCGCCAAGCAGAAGCTCAAGGGCTACTACGGCGACATCCGCGAGAAGCAGTTCCGCGCGACCTACGACGAAGCCAACCGCCGCAAGGGCGACACCTCGGAGAACCTGATCGGTCTGCTCGAATCGCGTCTCGACGCGATCGTGTACCGCGCCAAGTTCGTTCCCACGGTCTTTGCTGCCCGTCAGTTCGTCAACCATGGCCACGTCACGGTCAACGGCGTTCGCGTCAACATCGGTTCGTACCGCTGCAAGGTCGGCGACGTCATCGAAGTTCGTGAAAAGTCCAAGCAGCTCGTTTCCGTTCTCGAAGCCGTCGGCCTCGCAGAGCGTGACGTTCCCGACTACATCGAAGTCGATCACAACAAGATGGTTGCGACCTTCGCACGCATCCCGTTCCTTGCAGACGTGCCTTACGCCGTTATCATGGAACCGAACCTGGTCGTCGAATTCTATTCGCGATAAGCTTTTGGCCAGGCTTCGGCCTTGCACATTCGGGAAAAAGCCGCTCCATTCGGGGCGGCTTTTTTCATGCGAAGAACCGCCTGGCAACGACGTGAGGACCCCATGTCGGATACGGAACATCTCGATCTCCAGTCGGTGCTCGACGACATCTATGCAGCCGTCGAGCCGC
This sequence comes from Ferranicluibacter rubi, assembly GCF_011603255.1. Classification (GTDB taxonomy): domain Bacteria; phylum Pseudomonadota; class Alphaproteobacteria; order Rhizobiales; family Rhizobiaceae; genus Ferranicluibacter; species Ferranicluibacter rubi. The sequence goes on from NZ_JAANCM010000009.1 coordinate 78,194, forward strand.
GGCGCGGCGAGGGGAAGGTTGCGGACTATATCCCCCAGCTTGCCCGCATCGACCCCAAGAGCTTCGGCATGGCGATCGTCACCGTCAATGGCAAGGTGTTTTCCGTGGGCGATGCCGCGGTTCCATTCTCGATCCAGAGCATTTCCAAGGTCTTCACGCTGACGCTGGCGCTCGGCAAGCATGGCGAGCGACTGTGGAAGCGGGTGGGGCGCGAGCCGTCGGGTTCTGCCTTCAACTCGATCGTGCAGCTGGAGCATGAGGGCGGAAAGCCGCGCAATCCCTTCATCAATGCCGGCGCCATCACGATCAGCGACCTCATTCTTGCCGGCCACACGCCGCGCGAGGTGATCGGCGAGATCCTGCGCTTCATGCGGATGCTGGCCGATGACGAGGATATCTCGATCGATCCGCAGGTGGCGAAATCGGAGGCCGCGACGGGTTTCCGCAATGCGGCGCTCGCCAATTTCATGCGGTCCTTCGGCAAGCTCGATCATCCCGTAGAGCATGTCCTCGGGGTCTATTTCCACCACTGCGCCATTGCGATGACCTGCGTGCAGCTTGCCAGGGCCGGCCTGTTCCTGGCCAATAACGGGCAGCAGCCGGGCACGGGGCACTCCATCGTGTCGCGCCAGCGGGCGCGCCGTATCAACGCGCTGATGCTGACCTGCGGCCATTACGACGGCTCCGGCGATTTCGCCTATCATGTCGGCCTTCCCGGCAAGAGCGGCGTCGGCGGCGGCATCATGGCGGTGGCGCCGGGTAAGGCCGCGGTTGCCGTCTGGTCGCCGGGGCTGAACGAGAACGGAAATTCGCAGCTCGGCTCGGTGGCGCTGGAAATGCTGGCGAACCGCACCGGATGGTCCGTGTTCGGCGCGTAACGCGATCTTCGGATCGATTTGTCTTGATCTTGACACGTCCGGCGGGCATGGCAGGCCATCCAAACGCATCCGCGTGCCTGTCGGCCTCCTGCCGAAGAGCCTCTGCCGGAAAGCCCGTCGATGACACCTGATTCCATGCTGCTGAACGACGATCCCAAGGGATCGCACATCGAACCTCTGGCCGAACCGCCCGCCGATCTGCCGGCGATCTTTCGCGGCATGCCGGACAGCGTCAGCTTCAACAAGCTGCGCAAGCGCCTCTTGCGCAATGTCCGCCAGGCGATCGAAGATTTCGGGATGCTGAATGGCCAGAAGCGCTGGCTGATCGGCGTGTCCGGTGGCAAGGACAGCTACAGCCTGCTGGCGCTGCTGATCGACCTGCAATGGCGCGGCCTGCTGCCGGTCGAGCTGATTGCCTGCAATCTGGATCAGGGCCAGCCCAACTTCCCCAAGCACATCCTGCCGGAGTATCTCGCGTCCATCGGTGTGCGTCACCGCATCGAGTATCGCGACACCTATTCGATCGTGAAGGAGAAGGTGCCGGCGGGCGGGACCTATTGCGCGCTCTGTTCCCGCCTGCGGCGTGGCAATCTCTACCGGATCGCCCGTGAGGAGGGCTGCGATGCCCTTGTACTCGGCCATCACCGCGAGGACATTCTCGAGACCTTCTTCATGAACTTCTTCCACGGCGGGCGGCTGGCGACGATGCCGGCAAAGCTCGTCAATGACGAGGGCGACCTGACGGTGCTCAGGCCGCTGGCCTATGCGGCGGAAGACGATCTCGCGAAATTCGCCGCCGCCATGCAGTTCCCGATCATCCCCTGCGACCTTTGCGGCTCGCAGGACGGGCTGGAGCGCAATGCGATGAAGGCGATGCTGGCCGACATCGAAGCCCGCATGCCCGGCCGCAAGGACACGATGCTGCGCGCGCTCGGCCATGCCAACCCGTCGCACCTGCTCGACCCCAAGCTTTTCGACTTCCAGTCGCTGACGACGCAACCTACAAAAACGGAGCATCTTTCATGACCCGCGAGATCGACATTGCCGGACTGGCCAACCTGCTGCAGGAGGCCGCCGCAATCGAAATCATGCCGCGCTTCCGCAATCTTTCGAGCGGCGACGTCCGGATGAAGACGGAGGCGATCGACCTCGTCACCGAGGCCGACGAAGCGGCGGAGCGGCTGATCAAGGCGCGCATCGGCGATGTCGTTCCGGGGGCGCTGTTCATCGGCGAGGAGTCGGTTGCCGCCGACCCTGCGCTTCTGGACAAGCTCGCCGGCGCCGACGTCGCCGTCATCGTCGATCCGATCGACGGCACCTTCAACTACGCCGCGGGAATGCCGCTGTTCGGTGTGATGGCGAGCGTGGTCGCAGGCGGTGAGACGATCGCCGGGATCATCTACGATCCGATGGGCAATGACTGGGTGATCGCGGAGAAGGGGGCCGGCGCGTGGCTTTGCCGTGCAGACGGATCGCAGGACCAGCTTTCGGTCACCCCGGCGCCGGCGACGCTTGCGGATCTCGTTGGCTGCGCGTCCACGGGGTTCTATGCGCCGGACGCGCGCCGGACCATCATGGGCAACATGGCCAGCGTGCGGATCGCGACCAGCTACCGCTGCGCAGCGCATGAGTACCGCGCCTTCTCCGCCGGGCACTTCCACTTTCTGATGTATCAGAAGCTGATGCCGTGGGACCATCTGGCGGGTTGCCTGATCGCAGAAGAGGCCGGCGCCTATGTTCGCCGCTTCGATGGTTCGCGCTACCAGCCGCAGCATCTGGATGGTGGTCTGCTGGTCGCGTCCGATGAGGCAAGCTGGCATCTGCTGCGGGAGAAGGTTTTCACGATCTGACGTCTTGGACAGACTGTGATACCAAAAAGGGCGGCCAGTGGCCGCCCTTTTTCGATTCTGCCGCCAAGGCTGTTCGTCAATGGCCGCCCATGCCCGGTTCCATCTCCGGCTCGTCGCCGGGGTGGGTAAAGAGCTGTCCGCGTTCGGCCCAGAGCACGGCAAGGATGGTGAATATGCCGAAAAGGGCGAAGCCGACGAAGAGCGGGCGCACCGTCCCGTCGAACATCTGCCCGATCATGCCGCCGAGGAGAGCGCCGCCGGTGGTTGAGACGAAGCCGGTGACCGCCGTCGCCGTCCCCGCGATATGGCCCATGGGCTCCAGGCAGATGGCGGTGAAGTTCGTGGTGATGACGGCGAAGAACATCAGCATGATGCTGAGCATCAGATAGGTGAAGAGGAAGGATGGCGTGCCGAAGAACGCGACGCCGACCGCGAGCAGTCCGAGTGCTGTGAAGATGATCATGCAGGCATGGGAAATTCGGCGCATGCCGAAGCGGCGGACGAAGTAGCCGTTTATGAAGTTGGCGACTGCGATGCCGGACGCCGTACCGGCAAAGGCGATCGGCAGCCAGTCGCCGAGGCCATAAACCGTTCCGAAGATCTGCTGCACCGTGACGATGAAGGTGCAGATGACGGCGGTGAACAGCGTGAGGCCGAGCATGTAGCCGCAGGTGATGCGGTTGGTGAGGACCGTGCGGAAGCCGCCGGAGATCGCTGCGACTGAGAGGGGCAGCCGCTCGGAAACCGGCAGCGATTCGCGCATGCGCAGGCTCGCCCAGACGAACAGGATCGCGCCGATGACGCCAAGCAGAATGAAGATCCAGTGCCAGTCGGCATAGGTGAGCACAGCCTGGCCGAAGGACGGCGCGAGGATCGGCACCAGCATGAAGACGATCATGATGTAGGACATGACCCGGGCCATCTCGCGGCCATCGAAGCAGTCGCGCGTGATCGCCGTGGTGGTGATGCGGATGGCGGCGCCGCCGACGCCTTGGGCGAAGCGGAAGGCGAGGAGGGCCGTAAAACTCTCCGTCCAGGCGGCGGCAAAGGTCGTGACCGTGAAGATGGCCAGGCCAAGCAGCAGGATCGTGCGCCGGCCGAAGGCATCCGCAAGACTGCCGAAGACCAGCTGGGCGAAGCCGAAGCCGAAGAAGTAGACCGCGATGACCAGCTGCGCGTCGTTCGGATTGGGCACATTGAGCGAGCTGGCGATATGCGGTAGCGCGGGGAGCATGCTGTCGATGGCGACCGCAATGCTCGCCGTCATCAAAGCGATGGTGATGACGAACTCGCGGAAGCCGAGCCCGATGCGTTGCGAGCCTTGCGGCAGAGGAGGCTGGGAGGGGGTGGACATACGGATCTCGATCTTAAGGGCGGTTGGGGCTCAGCCGGCGGGATGGTGGTGATCGGACGAGAACAGGCGGCCGCGCTCGGCCAGCAGCACGAAGAAAAGGCCGATGATGGCGACGGACATGAAGCCGAATGCCAGCGGCGTGACCGTGCCGTCGAAGGCCTGGCCGATCATGGCGCCGATAAGGGCGCCGCCGATGGTCTGCATGAAGCCGATGACGGAGGATGCCGTGCCCGCGACATGGCCGAGGGGTTCCATGGCCATGGCGTTGAAGTTCGCGCCGATCAGGCCGAACTGGAACATGGCGCTCCCGTAGAGGATGGCAAACAGCCAGAACGGCAGGAAGCCAGCTGCGGAGAACAGGGCCCAGACGGCGCTGGCTGCTACGAAGAGCAGAAGCGCGATGTGGGATACCCGGTGCATGCCGTAGCGGCCGACGAGGCGCGAATTGGTGAAGGACGCCACCGCCATGAGGCCCGCGAAACAGGCAAAGACCAGCGGGAAGTAATTGCCGAGGCCGAACACGCCGACCATGACCTGCTGGGCCGAATTGATGAAGCCGAACAGTGCGCCGAAGATGAAAGAGATCGACAGCGCGTAACAGAGTGCCGTGCGATTGCCGAGAACGATGGCGAAGGAGGCGGCAATGCCCTTGATCGTGAACGGGCGGCGGTTCTCCGGGGCAAGCGTCTCCGGCAGGTAGAGCACGACGAGCACGGTCGCGAAGAACGCGTAGATGGAGATGACCAGGAAGATCATGTGCCATTCGGCAAACAGCATGACCAGCTGGCCGATGCTCGGTGCAATGACGGGCACGACCATGAAGACCATCATGACGAGCGACATGACCTCGGCCATCATGCGCCCGCCATAGATATCGCGGACGATGGAGACGCTGATGACGCGGGTGGCGGCAGCGCCGAGGCCCTGCACGAAGCGCAGAGCGAGCAGTGCGCCGAAGCTTGGCACGAAGACGATGGCGAAGGCACAGAGCGCATAGATCACCAACCCGGCGATCAGCGGCATCTTGCGCCCGAACCTGTCGGACAGCGGCCCGAAGAAGAGCTGGGCGCTGCCCATGCCGATCAAGTAGGAGGTGATCACGAACTGGCGGCTGTTCTCGTCGGCAACACCGAGGCTTTGGCCGATCTCCTGCAAGCCCGGCAGCATCATGTCGATCGACAGGGCGTTGATCGACATCAGCATGGCCATGATGGCGATGAACTGACCCTTCGACAACGGCATCGCGATGGCGGGTTCCGTGGTGGACGTCATTTTCAAAAGTCCTTCCATCCCGCCGCTTTGCGGCAGGCGATCCGACGGAAGCACGCGGCAGCGCCGCGCATCGGCCGGACGTTCAGCCATAGGTCGTAGCCGATCCCGAGACCAAGTGATCGCTTGATCGGGGATCATTGGCCCATAGCGCTTTTCAACGAAATCTGCCGGAAACCGGCCATGATGGGATGCATCGCTGCTGTCCCGGTGTGTCTGTGAGAGGACGGATCACCGCATGATTCGGAACCCTGATCAAACATATCGCGGTGCTCGCGGCTTCGGTAGCGCAATCCGGCAACAGCTGCGTGACGACATATCGACCGGCAGCTGCCGCGTATTTACTTTTCAACGGGTCGGGATGCCTCGGCTGAAAACAATGACCCCGGCGCGAGGCCGGGGACCAGATATCTTGCAGAGGAAGCCGGATCAGGCCGAAGCTTTGACCTCGACGCCGTTTTCCTGCAGATGCGTCTGAAGCTCGCCGGCCTGGAACATCTCGCGGACGATATCGCAGCCGCCGATGAATTCGCCCTTGATGTAGAGCTGGGGAACCGTCGGCCAGTTCGAATAGTCCTTGATGCCCTGGCGCAGATCCGCATCCGCGAGAATGTTGACGCCCTTGTAGTCGACGCCGAGATATTCGAGGATCTGCACGACCTGTCCCGAGAAGCCGCACTGCGGAAACTGCGGGGTGCCCTTCATGAAGAGCACGATGTCGTTGGTCTTGACCTCGTTGTCGATGAAATCGTGGATGCCGGTCATACTTGAATTCCTTCTCTGTCCCGCTTCAAGGACGGGTGTCGATAACAGTCACATAGCATGCCGCGGCGCGGTTTTCACCCATCCCGCTCGAAAAAAGGATGGGACCTCCGCATGAAGCGGAGAAACCCTCGACATTTGGTATTAGACGCGCTTCTGCTTGCTGCGCGCAGCCGCGGTGCGTTTGCGGCTGACTTGCTTCTTCGGCGCCATGGCCTTGATGATCGCATCTTTGACGAGCCCGGTCACAACGCCGGTCGGGGTGCGGGCCTGCCGGCGCGTCCGCTTCGTCGTGCCGGGGCCGCTCTTCTTCAGGATCTCCTTCAAGACCCCGTCGACCACGCCTGCGAACAGCATCTTCATCAGGCCGGCCATTCGTTTACTCCGGAACCGATGTCTGCAGGGCAAGCGCGTGGAGTACGCCGCCCATATTGCCTTGCAGCGCGTTGTAGACCATCTGGTGCTGCTGCACTCGGCTCTTGCCGCGGAAGGCTTCCGCGACGACTTCGGCCGCATAATGATCGCCGTCGCCGGCGAGATCGCGGATGGTCACCTGCGCACCGGGAATGCCGGTCTTGATCATGTCCTCGATATCGCCCGGTTTCATCGCCATGGGGTGTTCTCCTTGTTCCCGTACGGGTTAACCCGCTCGGGCCCGATCCGGTTCATTCTGTGGCTTTATTCGGTCGCAGGCAATTCACCGGACATGAAGTCAGGGAACCACGATTCATACGCCTTTTGCAATCTCTCGATCGGAACGGCGCGGGCCGCGCCGAGCGTGACGGTCGCGCCGCCCGTCTTGCCGATGACGGGCGCATAAACGCCGCGGATTTCGGCGATGTTCTGGATCTCCTCGACATCGTCGGTCTTGACCGTGACGACGTAGCGGGCCTGATCCTCGCCGAAGAAGACGGGAATAGGGTCGCGGCCTTCAACGGCATCGATCGTCGCGCCGATGTCGGAGGCGATCGCCATTTCGGCGATGGCAAGGGCGAGACCGCCGGACGAGCAATCGTGGACGGATGTGACGAGGCGGTCGCGGATGAGCTCGCGGACGAAGTCGCCGGACTTGCGTTCAAGCGCCAGATCGACATGCGGCGGTGGGCCGTCAGTGCGGCCGTGTATGTCGCGCATGTAGACGGACTGGGCGAGGTGGGTTCCGAGTTCTACCGGCGCGCCGACGAGCAGGATCGTCTGGCCTTCGGCTGCGAAGCGAATACGGGCCATCTTCGACCAGTCGTCGATGAGGCCGACGCCGGCAATGGTCGGGGTCGGCAGGATCGCCTGACCGTGCGTCTCGTTGTACAGCGAGACGTTGCCCGAGACGATCGGGAAGTCGAGCGCGAGGCAGGCTTCTCCGATACCCTTAATGGCATGAACCAGCTGGCTCATGATCTCGGGCTTTTCCGGGTTGCCGAAATTCAAGTTGTCGGTGGCCGCCAGCGGCAGCGCGCCGGTCGCGGTCATGTTGCGCCAGCATTCGGCGACAGCCTGCTTGCCGCCTTCGAAAGCATCGGCCTCGACATAGCGGGGCGTGACGTCGGAGGAGAAGGCGAGTGCCTTCGTGGCGTGCCCCTCGACGCGCACGACACCGGCATCGCCGCCCGGCAGCTGCAGCGAGTTGCCCTGGATCAGCGTATCGTACTGCTCGTAGACCCAGCGGCGCGAGGCGTTGTTCGGGGATCCCACAAGCTTCAGCAGCGCATCCGCGATGTCGGCCTGGGGAATGTCATCCGCGGCAAGCGGAGCCGGTACCTTGGCCGGCGTCCAGGGGCGATCATATTCCGGTGCTTCGTCGCCGAGTTCCTTGATCGGCAGGTTCGCGACTTCCTCGCCCTGATGGAGCACGCGGAAGCGCAGATCGTCCGTCGTCTTGCCGACGATGGCGAAGTCGAGGCCCCATTTGACGAAGATCGCCTTGGCGACCTCTTCTTTGGAGGGCTCGAGCACCATGAGCATGCGCTCCTGGCTTTCCGACAGCATCATTTCATAGGCCGTCATGCGCTCTTCGCGCACCGGCACTTGATCGAGGCTCAGCTCGATGCCGAGCCCGCCCTTGGCGCCCATCTCGACGGCCGAGCAGGTGAGGCCGGCAGCGCCCATGTCCTGAATAGCGATGACGGCGCCCGTCTTCATCAGTTCGAGGCAGGCTTCCAGCAGGCACTTTTCGGTGAAGGGGTCGCCGACCTGCACGGTCGGACGCTTCTCTTCGATCGATTCGTCGAATTCGGCCGAGGCCATCGTCGCACCGCCCACGCCGTCGCGGCCGGTCTTCGCGCCGAGATAGACGACCGGCAGGCCTACGCCCTTGGCTTCCGACAGGAAGATCGCGTCGGTCTTGGCGAGGCCCGCCGCGAACGCGTTGACGAGGATGTTGCCGTTGTAGCGGGCGTCGAACTCGACTTCGCCGCCGACCGTGGGAACGCCGAAGGAATTGCCGTAGCCGCCGACACCGGCGACGACGCCGGAGACGAGGTGGCGGGTTTTCGGATGATCCGGGGCACCGAAACGCAGCGCATTCATCGCCGCAATCGGCCGCGCGCCCATGGTGAACACGTCACGCAGGATGCCGCCGACACCCGTTGCCGCGCCCTGATAGGGCTCGATGAAGGAGGGGTGGTTGTGGCTTTCCATCTTGAAGACGACGCAGTCGCCATCATCGATATCGACGACGCCGGCGTTTTCACCGGGGCCCTGGATGACGCGCGGGCCCTTGGTCGGCAGCGTCTTCAGCCATTTCTTCGAGGATTTGTACGAGCAGTGCTCGTTCCACATGGCCGAGAAGATGCCGAGTTCGGTAAAGCTCGGCTCGCGGCCGATCAGATCCAGGATGCGCTGGTATTCGTCCGGCTTCAGGCCGTGGGAGGCGATGAGGTCCGGCGTGATCGGGCGGGCATTTGAGATGGCCATGTGAAGGTTCCCTGAGACGTTGGGCGGTTCTTAGCCGAAGCCCGCCCGTCGCGCGACAGGAAAATGCCGTGGGAATGCTGCCAAATGGCGGTAAAAATGGTTTTCAGAATTGATAACCGACCATCAGGCCTGCCCGCGTGAAGCCGCCGTTCGGGCCGTCGCAGAGCTTGGCATGGGAGGCGTGTTCCACCTGACCGATGAGGCTCCATTTTTCATCGAGGCGATAGCCGACGGCGGCGTATTCATGAAAGAGAAGCCGGCAGCCGAGGCGGGGGCCCTCCTCACCTGACCCATCGAGATTGCCGTCATGCACGAGGCCGCCGAAGCCGGCGTCGAGAAAGAGCTTGGGGCTGACGTCGAAGGTCCAGTTCAGGCCGGCAAATGCCAGATTGGCGCCGTTGCCTGTGCCGATCTCCCCGCCGACATGGACGCGCGGACGGGCCAGCGCATCTCGCCAGTCGGTGGCCGTGTCGCGGTCGAACGGATCGAAGAACAAGGTGAATGACGGAAAGGCGCCGTCTTCGTGGAGGTTGCCATCGGCAATGGAGGCCGTCGCGCCGAAGCGCAACTCGTCGAAAGTGCCGTCGCCGGCGGAGGCCGGCAATGCAAAGCCAAGCTGCCCGCTAACGAGAAGGAGGCATGCCAGCGCCAAAGGGCGGCGGCTCGGCTTCGGCTGGGTGTTGCCGGCAGGAATCATGTGAATGTCCACACTTATGAAGGTCGTGCGTGGACTGAAGCAGGTCTGTCTTGCGGGAGACTTGCCTCAACTGGCGCTGTCGTAGCCGGCAAGACCTCCGTCCAGCACGTTCCGGAGCATATGGAAGCCGCGGCGGACATCCTCGCGGCCGTGATTGGAAAAGGCGATGCGGACCCGGTGGTGCACCTTGTCGGAGCGTCCGGCCTTGAACTCGTCCTCGCCATCGATCAACACGCCGGCCTCGAAGGCGGCCGCCTTGAACGTGCCCGCCAGCCACGGCTCGGGCAATTGCAGCCAGAGGAAGGGGATCTGGGGGACGGACCGGAAATCGTGTCCGCTGAGGATATCGCGGGCGAGAGCCTCCCGTGCCTCCAGTTCCACAACGACGCGGCTGAGGATGGCTTTGGCTTCACCGGACAGCACCAGCCTTGCGGCGCATTCCGCCAGCAGGAACGCGGTGCCGCCGGTCAGCATCTTGTGGGCGATCTTCACGCGGGCGGCGAAGTGCGGCGGGCAGGAAACCCAGCCACCGCGAACGCCGGGTGCGACGGACTTCGACAGGCCGGACACGACGAAGGTCCGCTCCGGCGCGAGCGCTGCAAGCATGGGCTGGGTGTCGTTCGTGAGGACGCCGTAGATGTCGTCCTCGATCAGCAAGACATTGTATCGCCGGGCGATGGTGGCGATCGCCTGACGCCGCGTGCGATCCATCGTGGCCAGCGTGGGATTCTGCAGGGTCGGCATCAGGAAGACGACGGCCGGGTGCTGCTGCTGGCAGATGCGCTCGAAATCCTCCGGCACGAGGCCCTGCGCATCGATGTCCCCGGCAAGGATGCGCCGGCCCATGAGGCTGAGCGCGCGAGCGACCTGGCTGTAGGTCATGTTTTCAAACAGGATGCGATCACCGGGCGCCGTCACAGCCGTGACGACGGAGACGATGGCGGCGTGGACGCCCTGCGTGACGACGATACCCTCGACATCCGGCACCCAGCCGGCGCGCGCCATCCAGGCGGCGCCCGCTTCCTGCCAGTGCGTTGGCGCCGCGCGCGTGTAATCGGCGATCTCCGTCGGATGGTCGGACACGACCTGCGCCAGGATCTCTTGGACGACCTGCGCCTGCCCGACATGCGATGCCCCGGTCGCATCGAAGCGCAGCTTGCCCGTCGGCGCCTCGAAAGGACGTGTGCCGGCTAAGGATTTCATCGAATCGGACGTGGTATCGGTTGTGGTCTTCCGCTCGCGGACATAGGTGCCGCGCCCGACTTCGCCGGCCACCAGCCCGCGTTCGTGCACGAGGGTATAGGCGCGGCTGACAGTGCCGAGGGTTACGCCGATATCAAAGGCCAGATTTCGCTGTGCCGGCAGTTTTTCACCGGGCGGCAGCGCGCCGCTGTCGATCGCAGCCTCGATGGACTGCGCGAGCTTGAGATAGAGCGGTCCGTCGCCGGCCGAGAGATCAGGAAGCCAATTTGTCATGGTGACAATAATGACATTGCTCGATTGTCTTTGTCAATTGTACGCATTGATCCGAAATGATTTTGCAGGACTTGGGAGCAATCACGATGTCGGTCAGCCAGTATAACGATACAATTGGAACAATTTATCCCGATAGTTTCGAGCGTGAGCGGTTGTTTCGATCAAGCGGCGACATGGTTTCGCCGCCACGTCCGATAAGGCGTGGCTTTCTCGGACGGATAAGGGAAAGATTTGCCGAATGGCGGATGAAGCGTGCGGGACGGCTCGTGCTCAGGGATCTGACGGATGATCAGCTGAACGATATCGGCCTGACGCGCTGGGACGTTCGTGAGGAGCTTGGCAAGTCGTACTTCATCGAGTGAGTGCTGGCACCGTATCGTCCGGTCAGCACTTCACTCGATGGATGCAGATCAGAGAGACTTGGTAGAGTCATAGGCGAGTCGGCGACAGCGGAGCACGATGGATGCTGGCCCGGCGGCGAGACGGGATCAGCAGCCTTTTTCGCCAGCCATCCAGCGCTTGATGTCGCCTGTCATGCGTGTGCCGACCGGTTCGCTGAACAGGGGACCGAAGGCATCGACCTTGGCCGGATGGCCTTCGGCCTGGATGACCGCAAGCGGGCGGGCTTCGGGATTGTTGCGCTTGACGAGCAGGATGCGCGGGCGACCGGAGAACGAATTGAGTTCCGGTGCGAGGCGGTAGGCCTTGAAGGCAGCATCGCCCGACTTGAACCAGCAGGCGTTGGCGCTGAGCGCGATGCGCTCCATCGTCGGCAGCGCCGCGACGTTGCGGACGGGTGCCGGCTCCGGTGCCGACTGGCAGCCGGACAGGAGCGCTGCGATGGCGGCAGCGATGGAAGACAGGCAAGCAGGATTCATCGCTGGATCTCGGTATGGGTCCGGCTACGCCGGACGCTGTGTCGGAAAGAATCGCGGCCGATGATCAGGCCGCAATGACGTCGAGAGCCGAGGCGAACAGGGCGCGACCGTCCGAGCCGCCATGCGCGGCTTCGATCAGGTTTTCCGGATGCGGCATCATGCCGAGAACGTTGCCGCGGGCATTGGTGACGGCCGCGATATCGTTCATCGAGCCGTTCGGATTGGTGCCGGCCGCATAGCGGAAGACGACCTGGCCGTTGCCTTCGATGTCCTTCAGCGTTTCAGCGTCGGCAAAGTAGTTGCCGTCGTGATGGGCGACCGGGCAGCGGATGATCTGGCCTTCCGCATAGGCGCGGGTGAAGTCCGTCGAGGCGTTGACCACTTCGAGCTTGATCTCCTTGCAGACGAACTTCAGCGAAGCGTTGCGCATCAGCGCACCCGGAAGCAGGCCGGCCTCGAGCAGGATCTGAAAGCCGTTGCAGACGCCCAGTACACGGACGCCCTGTTCCGCCTTGGCCTTGATCGCCTGCATGACGGGCATGCGGGCGGCAATGGCGCCGCAGCGCAGGTAATCGCCATAAGAGAAACCGCCGGGAATGACGATCAGGTCGACATCCGGAATTTCGGTTTCCGTCTGCCAGATGGTGACCGGCGGCTTGCCGGAGATCATGGTCAGGGCGGTGATCATGTCACGGTCGCGGTTGAGACCGGGGAGCTGAACGACGGCGGACTTCATGGATGCGGATCGAACCTTGACTGTGCCTCGGCGAGCTCACGCAGCTCGAGGCGGTTTTCAATGCGGTCGAGACGGGTCTCGTGGCGTCCGAGGACGCCATAGATGTTGTGAATGTCCTGCTGAACGGAAACGAGCGTGCCACGCATGCTCTGCATCTCGCTCTTCAGTTCACCGATGGACAGATCCAGCTTGTCGAACCGCTGATGAAACCTCTTCAGCAACTCGTACATCAGTTCATTTGTGACCTCTGCCATGCCACTCTCCCGCAACCTTCAGTCGAGGGAGATAGTATAGTTCTCGATCACGGTGTTTGCCAACAGCTTATCGCACATGGCCTTTACGTCGGTTTCGGCTTTCGCGCGGTCGTCGGTGTCGACCTTGAGGTCGAACACCTTGCCCTGGCGAACCTGGCCGATGCCTTGAAAACCGAGGGCGCCGAGGGCGCCTTCGATTGCCTTGCCTTGCGGGTCGAGAACGCCGTTCTTGAGCGTTACGGTTACGCGTGCGGTGATCACTTGTCGTTTTCCTCGAAACTGGATGCTCTCGGGTTCTGGCGGCTTACTTGACCAGAACCGGACCGGAACCGCGCGGCGGTTCGTTTTCATTCATGATGCCGAGACGGCGGGCGACTTCCTGATAGGCTTCGACTAGGCCGCCCATATCGCGGCGAAACCGGTCCTTGTCCATCTTTTCCTTCGTCACGACGTCCCAGAGACGGCAGCTGTCGGGCGAAATCTCGTCGGCCAGGATGATCCGCATCATGTCGCCTTCAAACAGGCGGCCGCATTCGATCTTGAAATCGACCAGCTGGATGCCAACGCCGAGAAACAGGCCGGTCAGGAAGTCGTTGACGCGGATGGCGAGCGCCATCACGTCGTCGAGCTCCTGCGGGCTTGCCCAGCCGAAGGCCGTGATGTGCTCTTCGGAGACCATGGGGTCATCGAGCGCGTCGGCCTTGTAATAGAACTCGATGATCGAGCGCGGCAGCACGGTGCCTTCCTCGATTCCGAGGCGCTTGGACAGCGATCCGGCCGCGACATTGCGCACGACGATCTCGAGCGGGATGATCTCGACTTCCTTGATCAACTGCTCGCGCATGTTGAGGCGGCGGATGAAGTGGGTCGGGATGCCGATGCGGTTCAGATGCGTGAAGATATATTCGGAGATGCGGTTGTTCAGCACGCCCTTGCCATCGATGACGTCATGCTTCTTCTTGTTGAAAGCGGTGGCATCGTCCTTGAAGAACTGTATCAGCGTGCCCGGCTCGGGGCCCTCATAGAGGATCTTGGCCTTGCCTTCATAGATTCGGCGGCGACGGTTCATAGACTCTGTCTCATATTGTTGTGGGCGCTGGGAGATGCGCCTTTTCGTTGGTGCAGTCGGGGCATGTTTTTCTCCCGGGTCCATAGCGGAAAAGAAAACATTTCACAATCGGCGTCTGATCCGTCCTCGGGAAACGCGAGGGGCAATCGCTGCATTGCAGGCCTGCGCCGGCCTCATGGCGGCCGCGGGATTATTCTGCAGCAGGGGGAGAACCTTCCGTTGCAAGAGCCGTATCAGCGGTTGCCGGCAGGCGCGCGCGCAGGAAGGCTTCTATGTCCCGCGTCCCCATGGGGCGGGCGAGGGCATACCCCTGCAGGACGTCACACCCCATCGTCCGGAGCAGATCGATCTGCGCCTGCGTCTCGACGCCTTCCGCAACGATCTCGATATCGAGCGCATGGCCCATTTCGATGATCGCGGCGATCAGGCGACGATGGCGTTCGCCGCGTGTCAGCGGGGCGATGAGCGCCCGATCGATCTTCAGCCGCTTCGGGTGAAGTGTGGTCAGCCCGAGGACGGAGGCGTGGCCTGTACCGAAGTCGTCGATCTCGATGGCGATACCGGCTTTGCGGATGCGATCGATGGCTTTGGACATCTCGTCGTCGAGGGCGTCGAGGAAGATCGATTCGAGCATTTCGAAAACGAAGGTGCCCTTGGGGAAACTCTGCGTCGGGAAGGACGCGAGCAGCTGGGGATCGAGCAGGCGGCGGGCGGAGATGTTGACGGACATGCGGGGGACATCGAGCCCTTCGAGCCTCCAGCGCAGAAAGTCCGCGCAGGCTTTCTCCGCCAGAGACCGGTCGATGCGCCACATCACGTCGATATCTTCGGCGATCTTCAGAAACCGGTCCGGTGCGAGGACGCCGTGCTCGGGATGCTGCCAGCGCGCCAGAGTTTCGACACCGCTGATCTCGAGCGTCTTTGCATCGAACTGCAGCTGGTAAAACGGCATGAAAGCGTCGTCGTCCAGCCCGCGCAGGATGTCGTCGGCTGTCTGTTTGATCGCGCGGTTTCGATTCTCCAGCTCTGCCGTGAAGAGAACGGTGCGGCTGCCCTTCTGCGCCTTGGCAGAGGATAGGGCGATCGCGGCGTTGATCAGCGCCTGGCGTCCGTCCACATCGTCGCCGGTCCGGGAAAGCCCGATGCTGACGCCACAGCGACAGAGGTGGCCGTCGCAGGGGATGGGTGCTTCCAGGATGCGTATGACCTCCTCTGCGATCTGCGCCGCATTCTCCGAGCGCTCGCCGGCCCCCAGCACGAGTGCGAACTCGTCGCCTCCGATGCGCGCAAGCCACTCGTCGTGAAAACG
The DNA here is from genome assembly GCF_011603255.1 of Ferranicluibacter rubi. Taxonomy (GTDB): domain Bacteria; phylum Pseudomonadota; class Alphaproteobacteria; order Rhizobiales; family Rhizobiaceae; genus Ferranicluibacter; species Ferranicluibacter rubi. The sequence continues at coordinate 93,636 of NZ_JAANCM010000009.1, forward strand.
CAAACTTTCCAGCAGACCGGCCACGTGGACGATGGCAGCGTCACCCGCCCTATGGCCGAGCGTATCGTTGATCTCCTTGAAGCGGGAGAGGTCGATATGCAGGATGGCGTGGGCGGGACGAGGACCGTCCGGGGGTGCCGGGAGGCTATCCAGCCAGCGCAGGAGAGCGTGCCGGTTCGCAAGGCCCGTCAGCTGGTCCTGCAGGGCGCGACGCTCGATCTCGCGCCAGGCGCTCTCCAGTGCCTCGTACCGGGTTTCGGACAGCGTGCGGGCCTGTTCGAGGCTCTGCTGCAGCATGACGTCTTCCGTCACATCCCAATTGGCGCCGAGCAGCCGGTGGTGGCCTTTACCGTCGCGGAACGTCACCGAGCGGGAGTGGAGGTAGCGAACCTCGCCATCAGGCCGGATGATCCGGAACGCATTGAAGAAGGGTTCCCCGGAGGCGATTCCCGCATTGATCGTCGCCCAGGTTCGATCGCGGTCTTCGGGATGGAGGGTCTTTTCGAGCAGATCGCCCTCATCTTCGTCGGGCCGGTCGCCGTAGCCGAAGATCTGCATGAGGACGGCATCGCGCGTGACACGGCCTGTCTCCAGATCCGCATCGAACACGCCGATCTTGGAAACATCGAGTGCGAGCCTCAAGCGCCGGGAAACGTCGTCCGGCGGAACCATGTCGAGAGGAGCGCTGTCGCTCTGGCTGCCAGGTTCGCTCGTCACATCCACGTCCGCCCAGCCCGGGGAGTATCGCCCGAGACAGGTTCGTCTTCAGGCACCTTTCCATCTATCAGGATTCACCCAGATATACGGGTAAGTCAAGGCTTTAGGCGGCTGAGAAACTGGGCGAAGACCATCGTGCCCTCGGGCCACGGTCCGTGGCCCGATTCAGCGTTGAGATGACCCGACTCGCCTGCATCCACGAGCGTAGAGCCCCAGGCATTGGCAATGTCGCCGGCATGCTCGTAGGAGCCGAAATGATCGTTGCGGCTGGCGACGATCATGGAGGGAAAGGGAAGCGGGTCGCGCGGGTAAGGTCCGAACGTCATCAGATGCTTCGGTCGGATTTTCGGGTTTTCGACATCCGGTGGAGCGACGAAGAAGGCGCCGGCGATCTTGTGCTGGTTTTCCTTGGAAATGGCATGAACGGCCGTGGCGACGCCGAGGGAATGCGCGACGATGACCACCGGCTTGGTTGCCGCCTCGATCTCTTCGTTCATCCGGGCGACCCAGTCCTCGCGCACGGGCTTCACCCACTCCGCCTGTTCGACGCGGCGTGCCGAGGCGAGCTTGCTTTCCCAGCGGGTCTGCCAGTGGCCGGGACCGGAGTTGGTATATCCGGGGACGATGAGGATGTCTGCTTCCGAGGCTTTCATGATGTCGCGATGTGCGGTGGCAAACCTTCGTTGTCAAGACCTGAGGCCGTCAGGCACCGCGTTTGGGGCATGTTGCGAGCGTCACCTATCGGAAAAGTTTATAGTAGGAGGCAATTTTGGCGCTGGTGTTCGAGGAGGTCATCAGGCGAACGCCGATCTGATCGCCGCGGGCCCACTGCACCATGCCGTTCATGCGTCCGAGTTCTTCGGTGTCGATGACGACCGCCTGGCCCTGCGTTGCCTTGATATCGTAGGCCAATTGCAGGTTCATGCCAGCATCAGACAGATCGACCACGGTTCCGGTGCTCGTCTTGTCCCGGCAGGTGACGCGCCCCGTCAGCTTGACGCGGGACCGCGCTTCTCGTTCCATACCTATTTGTGCCGGCATGTCGGTTTTGCTCCCCCTCGTCTGCATGTTAGCTGCAGTTAACAAAGTATCGGGAAGCATTCACCAAAGTCTTGCGCGGAACGATCGCATTCTAGCGAATGCGATCGTTCCGGCGATTTCGGAGCGGATCTGCGTGAGGCGGATCAGCCGAAGACGCGACGGAAGATCGTGTCCACATGCTTGGTGTGATAGCCGAGGTCGAACTTCTCGCGGATGTCGGCTTCCGGCAGGTAACCCCGGACCTCTTCGTCGGCGAGCAGCTCTTCCAGGAAGTCCTTGCCCTGTTCCCACACACGCATCGCATTGCGCTGGACGAGGCGATAGGCGTCCTCGCGCGAGGCGCCGGCCTGGGTGAGGGCGAGGAGAACGCGCTGCGAATGGACGAGGCCCCGGAACTTGTTGAGGTTGCCCATCATGTTGTCGGGGTAGATCAGCAGCTTGTCGATGACATTGGTCAGGCGGGCGAGGGCGAAATCGAGCGTCACCGTCGCGTCCGGGCCGATCATGCGCTCGACGGAGGAGTGCGAGATGTCGCGCTCGTGCCAGAGGGCGACATTTTCCATGGCGGGAATCGAGAAGGCGCGCACCATGCGGGCGAGGCCTGTCAGGTTTTCGGTCAGCACCGGGTTGCGCTTGTGCGGCATGGCCGACGAGCCCTTCTGGCCCGGCGAAAAATACTCCTCGGCTTCCAGAACTTCCGTGCGCTGCAGATGGCGGATTTCGGTCGCAACGCGCTCGACCGACGACGCGATGACGCCGAGGATGGCGAAGTACATGGCGTGGCGATCGCGCGGGATGACCTGCGTGGACACCGGTTCCGGCTTCAGGCCGAGGGCCGCAGCCACATGTTCCTCGACGCGCGGGTCGATGTTGGCGAAGGTGCCGACGGCACCGGAGATGGCGCAGGTGGCAATTTCTTCCCGGGCGGCGACGAGGCGGGCACGGCAGCGCTCGAACTCGGCATAGGCCAGCGCCAGCTTCACGCCGAAGGTGGTGGGCTCGGCGTGGATACCGTGCGAGCGGCCGATGGTGACCGTATCCTTGTGCTCGAAGGCGCGGCGCTTCAGGGCCTCCAGCAGGCGGTCCATATCGGCCAGCAGCAGGTCCGTCGCCTTGACGAGCTGGACGCTGAAGCAGGTGTCGAGCACGTCCGACGACGTCATGCCCTGATGGACGAAGCGGGCGTCCGGGCCGACGATTTCGGCGAGATGCGTGAGGAAGGCGATGACGTCGTGCTTGGTGACGGCTTCGATCTCATCGATCCGGTCGACGTCGAACGTGGCTGCGCCACCCTTTTCCCAGATGGTGCGTGCGGCCTCCTTGGGGATGACGCCGAGATCGGCGAGCGCGTCACACGCATGCGCCTCGATTTCGAACCAGATGCGGAACTTGGTTTCGGGCGACCAGATGGCGACCATTTCCGGACGGGAATAGCGGGGGATCATCGGCTGTCAGCTTTCTCTCGGATATCGTTGGCCGAGCCTCTATCAAAGATGTCCGGCAAGCTCAACGCCGAAGGGTGTTTCCGCGCCCGTGCTCATCGTCCCGTGTCAGCCACAAGCTCATGCCGAGAAGTGCGGGAAGTCCTATCGGCAGATAGAGCCGGACGCCCATGACGATGAACTGGTAGACGGCGCCCGCACTGGTGAAGGCGAACTGGTAGAACCAGATGCGAGTGGCGAAGGGTGCGTGCCAGCGGGAGAAGAACAGGCGATACTGCATGGCGAACAGAAAAGCCGTCATGCCGATCGTCAGAAGGGTCAGGCAAAGGAACGTGCAGGCAAAGCGTGTTTCGGCGCGCTGGCCGAGCGAAAGTGCCCGCGAGACGAAGATGCTGATCGGCAATGCGAGCATGCCGCCGACGAAATAGAGGACCAGAACCGACACGGTGTGGCCCGTTCCGGCGCGCCCGTGCAGGAACAGGGAGGCGAAGGCGCAGAGCGACATCAGGAGCCCCCAGACCGGCGCGAGGAGCAGGTGGCGCGTTGCACCCTGCCAGCCGGCGCGCAACCGGTCTGCGACCGTCCTGCCGAGGCTCGGACGTGGGGCGACTGTCGGCAGCCGCGGCGGGCCGCCGTCGCTGGTCATCCGCGACCGCCTTCCGCAAGCGTACGGAGCTTCTCGATCGCCGTGCGATAGGCCTCGGGCGAGCCGCCGCCATAGATCGCGGATCCCGCGACGAAAACGTTTGCGCCGGCAGCAGCGGCTGTTGCAATCGTCGCCTCGGTGATGCCGCCATCGACCTGGATGTCGATCGGCCGGTCGCCGATCAGGCTGCGGACCCGGCGGATCTTGTCGAGGGTCGGCTCCACGAATTTCTGGCCGCCGAAGCCGGGATTGACGGTCATCACCAGCACGAGATCCACCGTATCGAGCAGGTATTCGACGGTGGCTTCCGGCGTTGCCGGGTTGATGGCGACGCCGGCCTTCTTGCCGAGGTTGCGGATCGTCTGGAGCGAGCGGTGCAGGTGTGGCCCGGCCTCGGCATGTACGGTGATGCTGTCGCATCCGGCCTTGGCGAACGCTTCGAGATAGGGATCGGCGGGAGAAATCATCAAGTGGCAGTCGAAGGGAGCGTCCGTGATGGGACGCAGAGCTTTCACGACATCCGGGCCGAAGGTGATGTTGGGCACGAAATGGCCGTCCATCACGTCGAGATGCACCCAATCAGCACCGGCGACCACGACGTCGCGCACCTCTTCACCGAGCCGCGAGAAATCGGAAGCGAGAATGGACGGGGCGATACGAATGGGAAGCGGCATGCTCAAATCTCCGGGACGCGTTTCCGTCGCTTCGACGCAAGGAAAACGGCTGCATCATCTCTCCCTGAACCGATTCCGGTCCGAGTGCCGATGCAGTAGCATTGGTGGACGGGAGCGGCAATGTCGGGGCTCTCAGGGCGATGTGGGCCGCAGGTCGCGCCAGCACGGCTTGATATCGCCTTCGGCCGGTGTCGCATCATGTACGCCGCGCGCGATCGCCCGTGCCATCGTGGCGGCGGCGGCGGCGCAGAGGCTGAGAAAATCCGCAGGGCTGAGATTGCCGGGCCGTCTGCCCGTCGAGACGGCAAAGATCAGATCGCCATCGAGAGGGGTATGCGACGGCCAGAGCGCGCGGGAGAACCCGTCATGCGCCGCGACGGCGAGGCGCTTGGCTTCGGCTTTCGTCAGGGAGACATCCGTGGCGATGACGGCGATGGTCGTATTGGCCATCGGCGTGACGGCATCGAGCTTGGTGCGGATGGCCGTCGCGTTGGCCGGCAGGGGCATGGGCAGGCCCCGTCCGCCGAACTCGTCGTCCAGCTCGAAGGGGGCCGCCCAGAAGCAGGCGGTGTCGCCGACGGTCGCGGAGCCGAGCGGGTTGACGGCGGCAAGCGCGCCGACGGTGATGCCGTTCGCAAGGACGGTCGATGCGGTACCGAGGCCGCCCTTGACGGTGGCGGTGTTTGCGCCCGTGCCGGCACCGATGGTTCCGGTCGCGACGTCGCTTGTGGCGGCCATGGCGGCTGTGTAGCCGAGGTCGCGATAGGGCGCATAGGTGCCCCAATTCTTGTCGCCACCATTGTTGAGGTCGAACAGGATGGCGGCCGGGACGATCGGCACGATGGCGGGACCGACTTTCAGCCCACGGCCCATCGCGCGGAGGGCGGCCTGCACGCCCGATGCGGCATCGAGGCCGAAGGCGGAGCCGCCGGCAAGGCAGATCGCATCGACGGTCTGCACGCTGTTATGAGGCTCCAGCAGGTCGGTTTCGCGCGTGCCGGGCGAGCCCCCGATGATCGAGACGGCGGCAACGGCCGGGGGATCGCAGAGGATGGCGGTCACGCCGGATTTCAGCCGGTCGTCCTGCGCATGGCCGACCGTGAGCCCGGGAACATCGGTCAGCGCATTTCGTGGCCCACGTTGCATCGTCATGTCGCGGCCCTCATTCGCCCGGCGGCGGCGCATCCACGAAGCGGCCTTGGCGCCATTCCATCAGCCTGTAGGGATTGTCCGCGAGTTCGTGGCCGGCATCGATCCGGATGGTTCCGATGACGGTGGGATAGGGCGCTTTTGGCAGTGCATCGGCCAGCGGCGTGCCGTCCTTCAGCGCGCGGTCCTTCGCCTGCTCAGCCAAGGTCATCGCGGCGAAGGCGGGCAGGGCATAGCCGTCGGGCACGATATTGGCGGCGCGCATCGCCGCCGCGGTGGCGGTCGCCTCTGGCAGGGTCGCGGCTTCCGGCAATGTGACGGCGAGGACGCCGTCTGCCAGTGGAACCGGCTGGTCGGCCGCATCCAGCGCTTCGCCGCCCAGGAGCGTCAGCGGGAGTTTTTCGCTGCGGGCGTCTCGCGCGATGATCGCGGCGTCGCTCCGGTCGCCACCGATCAGAACATGGGTCGCCCCGCTGCGGGCGAGGCGGCGCACGAGACTGATCTGCTGCTCCTGCGCCGGGCGGTAGGTATCGGTGAAGACGGGCGTCAGGCCCGTCTCGGCCAGAGCCGACCGCACGCCTTCCACGAGGTCGCGCCCATGGATCGTGCCGTCGTCGATCAGAGCGAGAGGCTCGCCCTTCCAGCGCTCGATGATGATGCTCGCGATCTTTTCGGCTTCCCTGCGGGCGTTCGGCACCAGCCGGTAGAACGGCCAGTTGTTCTTGCGCGCATCTTCCATGAGGATATCGGAGCGGACGCTCAGGGTGACGGCGGGGATGCCGGTGCCGGCAAGCGTCGGCAGGACGGCTTCGAGGCTCTCGGTGCAGAGGAAGCCGACCAGTGCCTCGGCGCCCGCCGCAGCGACGGCGGCCTTCAAGGTCTCGGCATCGTTAGCCTCGCAGGTTTCGGGAATGGCGACGACCTCGGAGCCGCGGGCCTCCGCCTGGAACCGCGCGCCTTCTAGAACCTGCCGTCCAAGCAGAGCGAGCGGGCCTTCGACGGGGGCGACGACGCCGACCTTCAGCCCGGCAGCGGCGGCACCGGATGCCATGCCGGCGGCGAGTGCGAAAGCAGGAATGAGAACGAGGACGCGGGACATGGATCTTTCAAGGCTCGGAGCTGACCGGGCGGGTTGGCAATGTTTGCGACGGGACGCCGGTCCTGCATGTTCGGCAATCCGGGGACGCGCGTCAAAGGAAAACGGTCGGTTCTTCCGGAGATGCCCATGTTTTGACTTTGAGAACAGGCTGGAAGGGGGCCTCCGGCTGCTCGGAGCGAAATGACGATGGCGCAAAGTGATCGCGGAAAATCCGCGGGCGGCATGGCTGAAAACCAGTGGCCCACGCACTATATCGGTCGTCTTGCGGCAACCGCCTGGCTGACGGCCTGTTCCGGTGGCACGATCAGGGATATTTCCATGACGAATGATGCAGATGCGCATGATCCCCTCCTGCTTGCACAGGCCTGGAGCCAGCAGGGCCGGGCGGTTGCGCTCGCCACAGTGATCGAAACGTGGGGGTCTGCGCCGCGGCCGGTCGGCAGCCACCTCGTCATCGATGAAGACGGAAATTTCGATGGTTCCGTTTCCGGTGGATGCGTGGAAGGGGCGGTGGTGACTGAAGCGGTGGACGTGGTCGCTTCGGGCGAGGCTCGTGTGCTCTCGTTCGGCGTGGCCGACGAGACGGCCTGGCAGGTCGGCCTGTCATGCGGCGGGCAGATACGGGTCCTCGTGCAGACGGTCGGCGCCGGGCTGGACCTGACGTCTCTTAGCCGGCTCAACGAACTGCATGGTCATCGGCGCGCCGTGGCTTGCCTGACCGATCTTGCGACAGGCCGCGCGCGCGTTTTCGCCGAGGGCGAGGAGGGGCCTGACGATGTCAGGGCTGCCTTCGTGACCGGCGTGTCGCGGCTGGCCGCCGACGGGCTCTGTTTCGTCAACATCTACCGTCCGCCGCCGCGGCTCGTGATCATCGGCGCGGTGCATATCGCCCAGGCTTTGGTGCCGATGGCGGAGATGGCAGGGTTTTCCGCTCTCGTCATCGATCCCCGGACGGCCTTTGCGACGCCGGAGCGGTTCGGCGGCGTCGATCTCATTGCGGACTGGCCGGAAGACGTGCTGCCGCAACGGCCGCTCGATGCCTATACGGCGCTTGCGGCCATCACGCATGATCCGAAGATCGACGATGCCGCGTTGAAGGCAGCGCTGGAGGCCGGCTGTTTCTACGTGGGTGCTCTCGGCAGCCGGAAGACGCATGACAGGCGCGTCGAGCGCCTTCAGGCACTGGGGCTGACGCCGGAGGCCATCGCGCGCATCTCCGCGCCCATCGGGCTGAACATCGGAGCCGCGACGCCTGCGGAGATCGCGGTGTCGATTCTGGCCGATATCATTCAGGCGCTTCGAATGCGGTCTGTTGTGGAGACTGTTTCCGCTCTCGGGACGGTCGGCGCATGAGGTTCGGTCCGGTGCCGCTCGGCGACGCGGAAGAGGGTATTTTGGCGCATGCCGTGGCGCTTCCGGAGGGACGGCTTGCCAAGGGGACGCGTCTTGGCGCCACGGATGTTGCGGCCCTTGCTGCCATCGGCATGGATCGGGTGGTCGTTGCCCGTCTCGGGCCTGACGATATCGGCGAGGACGAGGCGGCGACGTTGATCGCGGCCGGAATCGTGCCGGATTACCTGACATTCTCACCGGCCTCGACCGGCCGCCTGAACCTGCACGCGGCCGAGGATGGTCTCTTCGTCGCGACGCGCGACCGTGTGGACCGCTTCAACCGCATCGACCCCGCCATCACGCTCGCCTGTCTTGCCGATCATGTGGCGGTGCGGGCCGGTGATATGGTGGCGACGATCAAGATCATTCCGCTTGCTGTGGATCGGCGACGTGCAGAGCAGGCCGCCTCGATTCTTGCGGAAGCACCAGCCTTTGCCATCAAGCCGTTCATCCCGCGCGACGTCACGCTCGTCTCGACCCTGCTCCCGTCTTTGAAGGTGCAAGTGATGGACAAGACGCGGCGCGTGCTGGAGGATCGGTTGCGCCGGTCGGGAAGCCGTCTGACGGGTGACGTCCGTGTGGCGCACGAGCAGAATGCGGTCGCCGAAGCGATCCGCAACGCGGTGGCGGAACCCCGCGACCAGTCGCGTCTGGTGATCGTGTTCGGCGCATCTGCGGTGACGGATCGGGACGATGTCATTCCGGCTGCAATCCGTGCGGCCGGTGGCGAGGTCGATCATTTGGGCATGCCGGTCGATCCGGGCAATCTTCTCGTGCTCGGTACCCTCGGCAATGTCAGGATCATCGGCGCGCCCGGTTGCGCGCGTAGCCCGAAGGAGAACGGTTTTGATTGGGTGCTGGACCGGATCCTTGCGGGCGAGACGGTGGGCGCGCGGGAGATCACGGGCATGGGCGTCGGCGGGCTGCTGGCGGAAATCCCGACGCGTCCGCGCCCACGCGCTCGTAGCGAGGTGGATGGGAACGGTGTTCAGGCGATACGCCCGCTCATCGTGCGCGCCGTGGTGCTTGCGGCCGGTCAGGCGAGCCGCATGGGTACGGCGGGGCATCACAAGCTGCTGGCGGAATTCGACGGCATGCCGCTGGTGCGCCGGACCACGGAGGTGGCGCTTGCCGCGAGCCGCGAGCCGGTGACGATCGTGACCGGACATCGGGCGGGCGAGATCCGGGGGGCGCTGTCCGGGCTTGATCTGGTGTTCATGCACAATGACGACTTTGCTTCGGGCATGGCGTCGTCGCTGATCGCGGGCCTCGACGGTATCGGACCCGAGGCGGATGGGATGCTGGTGCTGCTGGCGGACATGCCCGGGGTAACGGCTGGGGATGTGCGGCGGTTGATTGCGGCCTTTGAAGAACAAGGTGGACAGGCCGTCGTGCGCGCCGTCTATGGTGGCAAGCGGGGCAACCCGGTGATCCTGCCGCGCGCGCTGTTTCCCGCGCTCCGCAAGCTCGAAGGCGATGTCGGCGCGCGGCACGTGATCGAGACAGGCGGACTGCCGGTCGTCGATGTCGATATTGGCCCGGCCGCCCATCTCGATCTCGACACGCCGGAAGCGATCGCTGCGGCCGGTGGTGTGCTGAAGGGATAGCGAATGGATATCGAAGCGATCGAGGATCTGTTTTCCGGGCTTGGCCCGGTGACCATCAAACGCATGTTCGGCGGCAAGGGCGTCTATCGCAACGGGCTGATCGTGGCGATCGATCTCAACAGCGAGCTTATGCTGAAGGCGGATCGCGAGAGCGCGTCCCTCTTCGAGGCGGCCGGTGCCCGCCAGTGGAGCTATGAGGGAAAGGCGGGCAAGAAGCCGGTTTTCATGCCCTACTGGTCGATCCCCGATGCAGCGCTCGATGATCCCGATGAAATGACGCGCTGGGCGCGGCTTGCCTATGAGGCGGCGGTGCGCTCAGCCAAGTAGGCTCTGGGTCCGAAGAGCCGCGATCGCATCCGCCGCAAAGCGGGAGAGCGGCGCGGGCAGGGCGTCGAGATCGTACCATCCGATATCCGCCAGCTTATCCGGCTCGGTCTCCAGAGGATCGCCGTGCGTATCGCGCGTGACGTAGATCAGCGAGATCCAGTGCTGCCGGTCCGCATCGAGCACATGCTCGCTGACGCAGAGAAAGTCGATGGCGTCGCCGATCGCGAGCCCGCTTTCTTCCACGCCCTCGCGACGTGCCGCGGAACGGCTGTCCTCCATCATGTCGACCTTGCCGCCCGTGATGGTCCAGTGTCCCTGTTCCGGCGCCTTCAGCCGGCGGCAGAGGAGGATTTGGTTGTCGCGCAGGATAGCGAGGCCGCAGCCGACGCCTGGGAAATCGATACCGGGAGCGGCAGGCTTCGATGTCGTCAAGGGGACCTCCACTGTCAGGCACAACAACGCAGAGCGCTCTGCCTGTACAGCAGAACGCAGGAAGCGCAGCGGTTCATGGAACACACTGCGCTTGAGCTGTCTCAGAAAAGCCGATCAGGCCTTGCCGGCAACCAGCATGAAGGCGGGAATTTCGTCGCCGAAGCCGACCGGGGTCGGGCCGTCGTCATGGTCGCGGCGATAGCGATTGCGGCGGTCGCGATTGTCGTCGTTGGCAGGCGACGCCGGGCGATGGTTCCGGGGGCCGGCGTTCTGCGGCTTCGGGTCTGCCTTGCGTTCTGCTCTCACGGGTTCAATCCTTGGCTGCACCGATTCGGTCTGGAGATGAGTATCGTCTGTCTTGATGTCAGGCTTGTGACCGGGGGCCTTGATGGCTTCCGCCTTCACCGCATCCGGCTTGTAGCTCTCGGCGCTGTAGCCATCCGGCTTCGTACCGTAGGGGCGCTGCGCATCGGGATTGTGGTCCACGACGTGGCGCGGGGCATGATCGCGCTCCCGCTCGCGTCCGCGACGCTTGCCGTCACGGCCGCCCTTCTTCTCGGAACGACCGCTGTCGGTGCTTTCCATCGGCGCCGGCAGATCGTCGAGACCGCCATTGTGCCATTCGATCTTCTGATCGATGAGCTTTTCGATCGCATCGGCCGCTTTCACATCGCGACGGCTAACCAGCGTGAAGGCGGCGCCCGAGCGCCCTGCGCGGCCCGTGCGGCCGATCCGGTGGACGTAGTCCTCGGCATGGATCGGAACGTCGAAATTGAACACGTGGCTCACATCCGGGATGTCGAGGCCGCGGGCGGCGACGTCGGAGGCGACGAGCAGCGTGATCGCATTGTCCTTGAAGCCCGCGAGCATCTTGGTGCGCGAGCTCTGGTCCATGTCGCCATGCAGCGCACCGACGGAGAAGCCGTGGCGGGTGAGCGAGCGGAAGAGATCAGCGACATCGAGCTTGCGGTTGCAGAAGATGATCGCGTTCTTCAACTCGTCCTGCGAGCGAATGAGATCGCGCAGGATGGCGCGCTTCTCGTAATCCTTGCCGTGCGTGGCGACGAAGCGTTGCGTCACGGTCTTGGCGGTCGAGGAGGGTGGGGCCACCTCGATGCGCTCGGGGTTCTGCAGGAAGCGGTCGGCCAGCTTCTGGATTTCCGGCGGCATTGTGGCCGAGAAGAACAGCGTCTGGCGCGTGAAGGGAATGAGCTTGGCGATGCGCTCGATATCGGGGATGAAGCCCATGTCCAGCATGCGGTCGGCTTCGTCGATGACGAGGATCTCGACGCCCGTCATCAGCAGCTTGCCGCGCTCGCAATGGTCGAGCAGTCGGCCGGGTGTGCAGATCAGCACGTCGGCGCCGCGTTCCAGCTTGCGGTCCTGCTCGTCGAACGAGACGCCGCCGATGAGAAGCGCAATGTTGAGCTTGTGATTCTTGCCGTACTTCTCGAAGTTCTCGGCGACCTGCGCGGCGAGTTCGCGCGTCGGTTCCATGATCAGCGTGCGCGGCATGCGCGCCCGGGCGCGGCCCTTTTCGAGCAGCGTCAGCATGGGCAGCACGAAGGAGGCCGTCTTGCCCGTTCCCGTCTGCGCGATCCCAAGGATATCGCGGCGCATCAGCGCCGGCGGAATGGCGTTCGCCTGGATGGGCGTCGGGATCGTGTAGCCCGCATCGGTGACGGCGGAGAGAACTTTTTGGCTCAGGCCAAGATCAGCAAACGTTGTCAAAGGGAAATCTGTTTCCGTTCCGGTTCTAACGAACTCTGGTGCCGCGGGCCGCGCTCTCGAGGTCCGTCGTGGGCGCTCATAGGCCCAAGCTTGCGGAAAGTCAAGAAAACTGGCGCTTTGCGGCGATCGAGACGCGTCAAGTCGGGGAATCCGGCTCGAACACCCTGAATATGGGACGGAATTTCTTTTTGGGAAGCGTTTCAGTCGATATAGCTGCTGAGCTTCATCCCCGCATTCAGGAAGCGCATAGGATCGACGGCATCGCCGTGAAGCCGGACCTCGTAATGGAGGTGCGGGCCGGTGGAGCGGCCGGTGCTGCCGGAGCGCGCGATGGCGTCCCCGGCCTTCACGACGTCGCCGACATTGACGAGAATGGTCGAGAGATGCCCGTAGCGCGTGCTGACACCATTGCCATGATCGATCTCGACCATATTGCCATAGCCCCCGTTGCGGCCGGCAACGACGACCTTGCCCGGCGCCGTCGAGCGGACGCTGGTGCCGGTGGCGACCCGGAAATCGATGCCGGCGTGCAGCGCCAGTCGGCCGAGAAACGGATCCATGCGATTGCCGAACTGGCTGGTGATGTCGCTCTGCGGCGCCGGGTTGCTGAACGGCAACTTGCGGACTTCGCCGCGCACCTGTTCGAGGCGCACGAGCGCGGTATCGAGTTCGACCAGCTGACGGTCGAAGACATCCTTCGTTTCCGGCTCGACATAGGGACCGCCCATGGCGGTATCCGTGCTGTCGCCGCCGCTCCGCACACGCGCTTCGTCGGCATCTGCCGGATCGGGCGTGACGGAGAGGCCCGTGCGGGCGACGATGGTCTCGATGGCATCGGTTGCGCTGATGGCGCCGGACGTGAGTGTCGCGATCCTGTCCTTCTGCGAGCGCTCTATATCCTTCAGAGAATGGGTGACGCGCGAGAACAGGCGGTCGGCGCGATCGGTGATCGTATCGCCGCCGCGCGCGTCGGTGCGGGTGAAGGGAGCGGCGTAGGCAAGCGCCGGCCCCTTGGGCGCTGTCTTTGCGGCAAGGCCCATCAGACGTTCGATGGCCTGGATGCCGCCGGTGGCGTCCGCATGCTTTTCGGTCTCGACCTTGTCGGTGCCGGGATCGGCAAGACCGGATTCCTCAGCGCGCTCGATGAGGGAGCCGAGCTTGCCGTGGCGCGAGGTGAGGGCCTGTTGCTGCTGGAGAAGTTTCTCGACCTTCTCCTCCACCACCTGCTGGTCGAGCAGTTGGCGGCTGGTGACGCGATCGACCTGAGCGCGTAGCGCCGAGATGCGATCCTCGTAATCGTGCTGCATGCGCGCCTGACGTGCCATGGTGCCGCCGATCAGGTCGTCGCGCAAGACGAGATAGGAGGTCGAGGCGAGGTAGCCGATGGCAAAGAGGGCACCGAGCGAGACGCCGACGGCGGTCATCCACGGACGCACCGTCATGTGGTGGACTTTTTCACCACGGGCGAGGATCAGGATCGGCTGTTCCTTGCGCTTGCCGAATATCGGGCTTCCCGAACTCTGAGACACAATTTACTCCCGCAGCATGCCCTTAATCCATGCGCGGAGTAGACCTTGTTAAGGTTAATATTTGCTTGATGTCGCCCGGTGAATGCACTGTCTCAGATGTTCACCGAGGCCGTCATCGAGCGGTAGAAGGACGGCGTCAGTCCGGCTTCTGCGCGGGCGACATCGTTGAACGGCGCCTTCAGGGGGCCGCGGAAATTGGCGCGAACGAGATCCTGAAAGGCGCGGGCCGGGTCCTTGCCCTCGCGGGCGCAGAGGAAGCGAAACCACTTGGCGCCAACGGCCACATGGCCCTTCTCATCCTCGTAGATGATGTCGAGAATGGCGGCACTGGCGTCGTCGCCGGATTGGCGCATCTTTTCCTGCAGAGCGGGCGTCACGTCGAGGCCACGGGCTTCGAGGATGAGGGGAACGACGGCAAGACGCGCAGTCAGGTCGTTGCGGGTGTCGTGTGCCGCCTGCCACAGCCCGTCATGGGCCGGAAGGTCTCCGTATTCGGCACCGAGATCGCGCAGGCGATTGCGCACCAGCCGGAAATGCTTCGCCTCCTCGAAGGCGACCCGCATCCAGCCATCGAAGAACGAGTTCGGTACGCGCTCCGTCGCAAACCGCGCGACGATGTCGAGCGCAAGATCGACGGCGTTCAGCTCGATATGGGCAATGGCATGGAGGAGAGCGATGCGCCCGCGCAGGGTCGTCAGCGCGCGGCGCGGGACGCGCTGGGGCGGTATCAGCTCCGGTTTTTCCGGGCGGCCGGGGCGGACGGGTACGGGTGTGTCGAGCGGCGAGCGTAGGGACAGGCGCCGCTCGCTCCAGCGACGCGCCGCCTCCTGGGCGAGATCCGCCTTGAGGTCGAGATCGGAGGCGCGAATGGCGAGGGCGGCACCGTCGCGCAGCGATCGCATCGCGAGTGAACCCGTCGCTACGCTGCCGGAGGACGGAGCCTCTGGAGAGCCTCCCGCCATCGCTTCGTCGCTCACGCGGTTGCGGCCTGAACGGCGGCAAGGACCTCTTCGACGTGGCCGGGAACCTTGACCTTTTCCCACACCCGCGTGACGACTCCATCCGGTCCGATGAGAACGGTGGTACGCTCCACACCCATGTATTTCTTGCCGTACATGCTTTTCTCGGCCCAGACGCCATAGGCTTCAAGGGTCGTCTTCTCCTCGTCCGCCGCAAGAATCACGGCGAGATCGTGCTTGGCGACGAACTTGTCGTGCTTCTTTGCCGAGTCGGGCGACATGCCGATCACGACCGCATTGGCGGCCTCGAATGCCTTGATGTTTGCGGTAAAGGCGATCGATTCGGCCGTGCAGCCGGTGGTGTCGTCCTTGGGGTAGAAGAAGAGCACGACCTGGCGGCCTGCCTGCTCGGCGAGCGAGACGGTTCCGCCGCCGTCTCGCGGCAGATTGAAGTCCGGCGCCTTTGCGCCTGTGGCGATGACGGTCATGTTGGCTCCTGTTTTCTGTACGGTGTGTCGGCGGATATTGATGAAATACGCCGTTCCGACCATTTGTCGCCTCACTTATATGGTGCAAAGTGGTACGCCGTCATCCCCGCTGGGAGAATGGCCGATCGTGGACGGCGGTTTGACGGCTCGTGTCATTTATCATGGTCATCGGCTTCATGTTCGCCGGCGCACACGGTTTTCGTGGCGCAAGACCTCAACGCCGGTTGCCGCATCGTTTGCCGAAAGGCAGGATGAATGGATGACCGAATTGATTTGTTAAATAGGGCTTACGCCTCGAGCCACGGGATATTGCCGAGACATGCATTTTTCGACCTTCGCAGAGGCCGACACCGCTCATGAGTGAGATCCGGGGTGAAAAGACCGTCTTCCGCAAGGAGGACATCGTCGCGTTGCATTCGCTGCCTTCGGCCCAGGCGCACGATCCCTGCATCCTGCATGCGACCACGCGTCGCCGCTGGCCGCGCCGTTGCGTCAAGGGTGTTCTCGGGCTCGTCTCCGTCCTGATCCTGCTTGCCGCCGGCCTCGTCGTCGCTGTGGAAGCCGGCGGAATCGACCGCATTTTGAATACGCGCGCCCAGGCGGCGCTGAACAATGCGCTCGGCGATGCCTATCATGTCGATGTGGGAAGCACCGTGGTGCGCCTGACCGGTGATGGCGCGCTGGCGCTGAAAGCGCAGGATGTCTCGCTGAAGCGCAGTGCCTCCGACGAGCAACTGCTGACCACCGAATCGGTCTTCATCGAGCTCGATCCGCTTTCGCTCCTGTCCGGCAAGATTTCCGTCTCCCGCATCGAGGCAGAAGGTGCGCGTCTCGCACCGGCTATCCTGCCGCAGGGCAAGCCTCTCGACCTCACCCGCATCCGCATCGCCGATGTCAGCGGGGCGATGGAGGCCGTCTTTGCGCAGATGGATACGATCTCCAGCCTGATCGCCCGCAGTGGCACGCAGGTGGTGCGTATCGCCGATGTGATGCTGCCGCTTTCCGGGCCGCGCAACCGCGTGGTGAAGCTCGACGTTCACTCGCTCGATTTTGCCCGTGCCGAGAACGGGTCCATGACGATCCGCGGCGATGCCGCGATCGACGGGACATCGACGGCGCTGCAGCTGACGGCCGACAGTGACAAGGGACGCATCGTCCGCCTCGGCGGCGCCGTGACCGGCCTGCCCACCTCGGCCCTGCTCTACCGTGCGGAGACCGCGACCGAGCCACCGTTCGGTCTCGATACCAAGGCCTCGATCAACCTCTCTGCCGTGCGGTCCGGTGAAGGCGTTGCGCCCGAGCTGACCATGTCCGGAGCCCTCGATCAGGGCGTCTTCGTCGCAAGCGGCCTGCAATCCGATCTCCTGCCGTCCAATGTCAATCTCGCTTATGATTTCGATCGCGGTAGCATCGAGGTGAACACCTCGACGGTCCGCCTCGGCAAGTCGGTGTTCCCGTTCAGCGGCTCCGTCCGCGATATCGATTCGACGAGCGCGGCATCCATGGCGCCGGCCGCGACGCTTTCGCAGGCAACGCCGCCGTCGGACCCGATCTCGCTGGCTCTGCCGAAGGGTTTCAGCATCGACGTGCTGGTGAAGGGCGGAACATCCGCCCCGATCGACGTCAACGAGCCGCCGCTGACCTTCGATGCGAAGGTCGCAGGCGACTTCCAGTCCGAGCGGCATGCGCTGTTGTTCCGCGAGCTTTCCGTCGCCAGCAACCTCGGCACCTTCGCCGGTTCCCTTTCGATCGCGTTTTCGAACACGTCGCCGCAGATCAATTTTGCGGGCCTGACCACGGACATGCAGACGGCCGGCATCAAGCAGCTCTGGCCCTGGTGGGTCGGCAAGAAGGCCCGTGCCTGGGTGATTTCAAATATCTTCGGCGGCACCGTCAACAACGGCAAGATCCAGCTGGCGATCGAGGAAGGGCGTCTGGCGGAAACCGCCGGCCCGGTCGAGTTCGGCGCAGACGAATTGACGATCGATTTCGACATCGGCGGCGCGCGGGTCAATATTGCCGGCGACATACCGCCGTTGCGCGATGCGACGGGGCATTTCACGCTGCGGGGCGCGCGCGCCCAGGTGGATATCAACAGCGGTACGGCTTATTTTCCGTCCGGGCGGACGGTGACGCTCAATGGCGGAAACCTCATCCTCCCGAATACCTATGCCAAGCCGTTGATGGCGGAACTCAAGCTGCAGGTGACCGGCGAGGCGGATGCGATCGCCGAACTCGTGAGCTATCGGCCTCTGGAAGCCCTGCAGAAGACCCCATTCAAGGCGGAGGACTTCTCCGGCCCCATGACGGCGGATGTCGGTGCCCGGTTCGGGCTTGCCCGCGACCAGCACCCGCCGCCGCCGGAATGGCAGGCGGAAATGCGCCTGAACGGCGTTTCGCTGAAGACGCCGATGGCCGGTCGCGAGATCTCCGACATCGACGGAACGTTGCGCATCGACCCTCAGCATGCCGTTCTCGACGCGAAGGCGGCGGTCGATGGCGTCACGATGAAGCTCGACGCGGTGGAACCGATCGGGGCGAACAGCCCGGTCAAGCGCAGCCGCACCGTCTCCGGCACCTTGCCCGACGGCGCGCTCGCCAAGTTCGCACCGGGGCTCTCCGGCATCGTCGATGGACCGGTCGGTCTCGACGTGGACCTGCAGGAGGGTGACCGGCAGGTGGTCAAGGTCGATCTGGAAGGTGCGACCCTCTCTCTGCCGTGGATCGGCTGGAGCAAGGGGCGCGGCGTGCCGGCGACCTCGAGCCTTTCGGCGGTGACGAGGGACGGGGTGACGTCGATCAGCGACTTCAAGATCTCGGGCGAGAGCTTTGGGGCCGGCGGATCGATCACCATCGACAAGGCCGGCCTGGCCGCCGCAGACCTCACCTCCGTGCGGCTTGCTGCCGGCGACAACTACGCCGTCTCGGTGAAGCGGCAAAAGAGCGGCTACGGCGTGACCGTCAACGGCACCTCGGCCGATATTCGCTCGGTCATCGACAGCCTGAAGTCGCCGGGCGCGAAAGGCGACGTTTCCCAAGCGGCGGCCAAGCGCATCTCGATCGATGCCTCGCTGGAGAGCGTACAAGGTTTTCACTCGGAAACGCTCTCCAACGTCAACCTGACGTACACCGCCCGCGGAAAGGCGATCGAGGGACTGAAGCTGAAGGCGGTGACCTCCACCGGACAGGCCGTGGTCGGCGATCTCGTGGCGTCCGGCGCCGACAATATCGTGCAGCTGACGAGCGGCGATGCAGGCGCTCTTGCCCGGTTCGCCGATATCTACGCCAACATGCGCGGCGGCCTTTTGAACCTGAAGCTCCGGGACCGCGGCGGCAATTCCTGGCGTGGAACGCTCGATATCCGCAAATTCGCGCTCGTCAACGAGCAGCGGCTGCAGTCGATGGTCTCCTCTCCCTCGACATCCGATGGGCGGAGCCTGAACCAGGCGGTCAAGAAGGATATCGACATGAGCTCGGCGAAGTTCGAGCGCGGCTTTGCCAATCTGGCGCTCGACGGCGGGCAGATCGCCCTCGACAACGGCGTCGTGCGTGGCAGCGACGTCGGCGCGACGTTTCAGGGCGTCGTGCGCGACCCGAACGGCAAGATCGACATGACCGGCACTTTCATGCCGGCCTACGGCCTCAACCGCCTCTTCAGCGAACTGCCGCTGATCGGCACCCTTCTCGGCAACGGCCGCGACCGCGGCCTGCTCGGCATCACCTTCAAGCTGACAGGCTCCTTCACCAAACCGAACCTGACCATCAACCCCCTGTCGATCATCGCGCCGGGCGTGTTCCGGAATATTTTCGAGTTCAACTGAGGACGGGGAGTGTGCGTGCGGCTGAACGCAAAAGGCATCGGGCAGGGATTGCTGCCCGATGCCTCGGCGTAAGTCTCGATAGGATTGCTTGTTGCTCGTCTTACGACGGGCGAACGAGGATGTGTTTCTTTTTGCCGAGCGACAGCTTGATCACGCCGTCTGCGGTCAGTTCGCTTGTGCCGATGGCCTTGCGCTCGTCTGAGATCGCGACATCGTTGATGCGGACGGCGCCACCCTGGATATGGCGGCGGGCTTCGCCGTTGGAGGCGGCGAGGCCGGAGCGGACGATCAGCGTCAGGAGCCCGAGGCCGGCGTCGAGTTCGGCGGCCGGGATCGTGATGGACGGCAGGTCTTCGGCGAGCGCACCTTCCTCGAAGGTCTTGCGCGCGGTCTCGGCAGCCGCCTCTGCAGCGGCGCGGCCGTGCAGGATCGCGGTCACCTCGGTTGCCAGCGTCTTCTTCGCCTCGTTGATCTCGGCGCCGCCAAGGGCCGTGAGCTTTGCGATCTCGTCCATGGGCAGCGTCGTGAAGAGCTTGAGGAAGCGGCCGACATCGGCATCTTCCGTGTTGCGCCAATACTGCCAGAAGTCATAGACCGGCAGCAATTCGGCGTTCAGCCAGATCGCGCCGGAGGCCGACTTGCCCATCTTCGCGCCCGACGACGTGGTGAGCAGCGGCGAGGTGAGCGCGTAGAGCTGCTGCGTGCCCATGCGGTGGCCGAGATCGATGCCGTTGACGATGTTGCCCCATTGGTCGGAGCCGCCCATCTGCAGGCGGCAGTCGTAGCGCTTGGCCAGTTCCACGAAGTCGTAGGCCTGCAGGATCATGTAGTTGAATTCGAGGAACGAGAGCGACTGCTCGCGGTCGAGCCGCGTCTTGACGCTGTCGAAGGAGAGCATGCGATTGACGGAGAAGTGCCGGCCGACATCGCGCAGGAATTCGAGGTAATTGAGCGGACGCAGCCATTCGGCGTTGTTGACCATCAGCGCGGCGTTGCCGGGCTTGTCATAATCGAGGTAGTTGGCAAAGCAGCGCTTGATCGAGGCGATGTTCTCCTCGATCGTTTCCACCGTCATCAGCTTGCGGGCTTCTTCCTTGAAGGAGGGGTCGCCCACCATGCCGGTGCCGCCGCCCATCAGAGAGAGCGGCCGGTGGCCGGTTTCCTGCAGCCAGTGCAGCATCATGATCTGCGTGAGGTGACCGACATGCAGGCTCGATGCGGTAGGGTCATAGCCGATATAGGCCGTCACGACCTCCTTCTGGAACAGCGCATCCAGCCCGCTCTCATCGGAGAGCTGGTGGAGAAAGCCGCGCTCGTCGAGGGTGCGGAGGAAATCGGACTTGAACCTGGACATGGACCTGAACTCTTCAATCTGGCTGAAGCCGGGCCTTTAGCATTGTTTTTTGCGAAGTGCATCCGTCTCGGTCATGAATGTTGCAGACAGGGATCGCCGACGCGATTCGGCGGGAGTGACATGAAATGACGGCGGTGAAGACGGCGATAGGGCTGATGAGCGGTACCAGCATGGACGGGATCGACATCGCGCTCGTGGAGACCGACGGCGAGGCGATCGTCAGGCGCGGCCCGTCGCACGGGCTTTCCTATGACAGCGGATTTCGTGCACGGCTGAAGGCAGCTCTTGTCATGGCGGGCGCGATCCGGCATCGCGCCGAGCGTCCGGGAGACCTTGCGCGCATCGAGCGGGACCTGACGCTGCTGCATGCCGTTGCCGTTCACGACTTCCTCCATGCTCACGGGCTGAAGTCCTCCGATATCGATGTGATCGGTTTCCACGGGCAGACGGTGCTGCACCGTCCGGACGCCGGGCTGACCGTGCAGATTCACGACGGGGCTCTCCTGGCGGCGGAAACGGGGATCAACGTCATCCATGACATGCGTGCGGCCGACATGGTGGCCGGCGGGCAGGGGGCGCCGCTCATCCCCGTCTATCATCAGGCGCTTGCCGCCAATCTGCCGGGCGATCTCGAAGGGCCTGTCGTGTTCGTCAATATCGGCGGTATTTCCAACCTGACCTTCGTTGGTGACGATGGACACCTCTCGGCCTTCGACAGCGGACCCGGAAACATGCTGATCGACCAGTGGATCGAGGCCCATGGCGGCGGGGCGTTCGATGCCGGCGGTGCCGTTGCTGCGGCAGGCGCCGTCGTGCCTGATGTTGCAGCCCGATACCTGAACCACACGTTCTTTTCGGGCAATCTTCGCCGTTCGCTCGATCGCGGTGATTTCGCGCCGCCTGCCAAGGGCGAGGTCTCGCTGGAAGACGGCGCCCGCACGCTCGCCTATGTCACAGGTGCCGCGATCCTGCGCTGCGCGACGCATCTGCCGGCCCGGCCGAAGACCTATATCGTCTCAGGAGGAGGTCGGCTCAATCCGGTTATCATGCGTGAATTCTCGGTGCTGGCGGCGGAGAACGGCGCCCGCGTCGTATCGTCCGATGCCGTGGGGCTGGATGGTGGCGCGATGGAGGCGGAAGCCTGGGCCTATCTCGCGGTGCGGTCGCTGCGCGGTCTGCCGCTGACGTTTCCGGGGACAACGGGCGTGCGGGAGCCGATGAGCGGGGGTATTCTCAATCCAAAGCCATGATCGACGGGGATCAAGGACGTCTCAGAAGCTCCAATGCTTCGTCGATCTCGTGGCGTCCACGTTCGGCCTCTTGGAGGTAGAGCTTGTGGGTTTCGAATTGTTCGACCATATGCACAGCGACGTCCGACATCAATGTCTCGACGCTCACGCCGCGTTCGCCGGCAATGCGCGCAACCTTCTCTGCCGTGTCTTGGGACACCGGAATGACGATCGCGTTCATGGCATCATCCTTTGCAACAGCGACTGGGGCGTCTCGATGACGATCTCCGGGAACTTGAGATCCATGGACCGAAAGTCCCGGATATTGTTCGTCACGATCGTAGCGCCGTTTGCGGCGACAGCCAATTCGAAAACGTGATTGTCGGCTTCATCGACGAGATTCGGCCGCCAGCTGAAATAGATGTCGTGCCATCGGCATGTCGATACAAAGGCGCGCAGCAGCAGGCTGCGTTCCAGACTGTCGAGACGCGCCCTGCCAAAAATCGCCTCACGGGACAGGACGTCTCTGTACTCCAGGAAAAGCGACGCCGACAGAACCGGCGTCAATGTCTTCAAAAGGCAAAGCTCGATGATCTTCGAAGAGGCGCCGCGACCGATATAGGCACTTGTCAGCACATTCGTATCGATAACGACGTTTGCCATTGGCTTTAGCGGATGCGCTTCGCCGCAGGCTCCGGCGTCAGTTCGCCGTTCAGGCGGCGATCGAGGTAGTCTTCGCACTCGCCCATCAGCGTATCCACCTGCCCGTTGAAGAAGTGGTTGGCGCCGGGGATGATGCGGTGCGTGATCAGGATGCCCTTCTGGGTCTTCAGCTTCTCGACCAGCGTGTTGACGTCCTTTTCCGGCGCAACCTTGTCGACATCGCCGTTGATGATCAGGCCGGAGGAGGGGCAGGGTGCCAGGAACGAGAAGTCATAGGTGTTGGGCTGCGGGGCGACCGAGATGAAGCCTTCGATTTCGGGGCGGCGCATCAGAAGCTGCATGCCGATCCACGAGCCGAAAGAATAGCCTGCGACCCAGCAGCTCTTGCTGTCGGGATGCATGCTCTGCACCCAGTCGAGCGCCGAGGCGGCATCGGACAGTTCACCGGCGCCGTGATCGAACTCGCCCTGGCTGCGGCCGATGGAGCGGAAGTTGAACCGCAGTGTGGTAAAGCCGCGCTTCTGGAACATATAGAAGAGCTGGTAGACGATCTGATTGTTCATCGTCCCGCCGAACTGGGGGTGGGGGTGCAGAATGATCGCAATCGGGGCATTCTTCTGCTTGGAAGGCTGATAGCGGCCTTCCAGTCGGCCAGCGGGTCCGTTGAAAATGACTTCGGGCATTGGGTCTCCGGCGTGAGCATGGTTCCGATAAGCGGATAAGACGGCCGAGCAGTCTTGACGAAAGCACTCAGCTTTTCTAAAACCAGTTTAGAACCATTCAAAACTTGGCACGGCGTGCGTGCAGGTGTCGTCTCTTACGGCAAGCGAAGCGAAAACTTCAAGGAAAATGCGGTGCCTGCTCCGGTTTAGATGGGCCGGCAGGCGCTTTTGGCAAGAACAGATCACCTGACGCATCATGCGTGAGGGAGAGGATACGGACGGTCGATATGGCCATGGCACGGATCTACATGGACTGGAACGCAACGGCGCCGATCTCGGCCGTCGCGCGCGACGCGTTCCTGTCCGCGTTCGACCTGACGGGCAACGGTTCCTCCGTTCATGCGGAAGGCCGGCGGCTCAAGACGGTGATCGAGGCTGCGCGCCGGGACGTGGCTGGGCTCTGCGAGGCCGAGCCTGCCTGCGTCACCTTTACCAGCGGCGCGACGGAAGCGGCCAATATGGTGTTGACCCCGGATTTCCGTATGGGCCGGACACCGCTCGGCATCGGGCGGCTTTATGTTTCGGCCATCGAGCATCCCGCCGTGCGCGAGGGTGGACGCTTTCCGAAAGATCGTGTCCAGGAGTTGCCGGTGACACAGGCGGGAACGACCGATCTCGATACGCTTGATCGGGCTCTGGCAGTCCATCCGCGGGAAGAGGGCATTCCGATGGTGGCCGTCATGCTCGTCAACAACGAGACCGGTGTCATCCAGCCGATCACGCAGGTTTCCGAGCGTGTGAAGGCAGCAGGCGGTTTGCTGGTCGTGGATGCGGTTCAGGCCATCGGCCGCGTGCCGGTGTCGATCTCGGATCTGGGTGCGGATTTTCTCATTCTTGCCTCGCACAAGATCGGCGGTCCGAAAGGTGCTGGTGCGCTTGTCGCACGCGGCGAGGTGCTGATGCCCCGTCCGCTGATCCATGGCGGCGGTCAGGAAAAGGGGCATCGCTCCGGCACCGAGAATCCGGCGGCGCTTGCTGGCTTCGGAGCAGCAGCGCGTGCGGCGAAGGATGCACTTGGCGTTTACCCTTCGCAGGTAACGACTTTGCGCGACAGGCTGGAAGCCGGTATGCGGACGTCCGCGCCGGACGTCCTGATCCATGGCGCGGATACCGTGCGCGTCGGGAATACGACATTCTTCAGCCTTCCCGGGTTGAAAGCCGAGACGGGGCAGATCGCTTTCGATCTGGAAGGGGTTGCCCTGTCTGCCGGATCGGCCTGCTCTTCCGGCAAGGTGGGTCAGAGCCACGTGCTGATGGCGATGGGGCAAGATCCGTCGCTTGGGGCGCTGCGTATCTCGATCGGGCCCACGACAACGGTCGAGGAGATCGACCGCGTTATCGACATCTTTGCCCGGATCGCCGGGCGCCGCCGGTCGAATGTCGCGGCGGCCTAAAGAAAGCGTGTGAAAGCTGAGTTTCCGTGGCCGAAAAAGGGTGAAACTGCCCGCTCGGCCCATTACATAGACGGCACGACACAATCGTGCCTCACAGAGGGCCGGATCCTTGACATCCGGCAAGACGGGAGAATGACATGGCTGCCGTGCAGGAAACAATCGATCAGGTGAAGCTGATCGACGTTGACCAGTACAAGTATGGTTTCGAATCGATGATCGAGATGGACAAGGCCCCGAACGGCCTGTCCGAAGAGATCATCCGGTTCATTTCCGCCAAGAAGGATGAGCCCGACTGGATGCTCGAATGGCGTCTGGAGGCCTATCGCCGCTGGCTGACGCTGACCGAGCCGGACTGGGCGCGCGTCAACTATCCGAAGATCGATTTCAACGCGATCTCCTATTATGCCGCGCCGAAGAGCACGCCCGGCCCGACCTCCATCGACGATGTCGATCCGGAGATCCTGAAGATCTATGAGAAGCTCGGCATTCCCCTGCGCGAGCAGGAATTGCTGGCCGGCGTAAAGACCTCGAAGATCGCGGTAGATGCGGTGTTCGACTCGGTGTCGGTCGTCACGACCTTCAAGGAGGAGCTGAAGAAGGCCGGCGTGATCTTCATGTCGATCTCGGAAGCCGTCCGCGAGCATCCGGATCTGGTGAAGAAGTATCTCGGCACCGTGGTTCCGACCACGGACAACTACTATGCGACGCTGAATTCGGCGGTCTTCACCGATGGCTCGTTCGTCTTTGTCCCCAAGGGCGTTCGCTGCCCGATGGAGCTGTCCACATATTTCCGCATCAATGAAAAGGGCACCGGTCAGTTCGAACGGACGCTGATCATCGCGGAAGAGGGCGCTTACGTCTCCTATCTCGAAGGCTGCACGGCACCGCAGCGCGACGAGAACCAGCTGCATGCGGCCGTGGTCGAGCTCGTTGCGCTCGACGATGCCGAGATCAAGTATTCGACGGTCCAGAACTGGTATCCGGGCGATAAGGACGGCAAGGGCGGCATCTACAACTTCGTCACCAAGCGCGGCGATTGCCGCGGCAACCGGTCGAAGATCTCGTGGACGCAGGTCGAAACCGGCTCCGCGATCACCTGGAAGTACCCGTCCTGCATCCTGCGCGGCGACGACAGCCGCGGCGAGTTCTACTCGATCGCGGTCTCGAACGGCCACCAGCAGATCGACAGTGGCACGAAGATGATCCATCTCGGCAAGAACACGTCGAGCCGTATCATCTCCAAGGGCATCGCTGCCGGCGTGTCGCAGAATACCTATCGCGGCCAGGTCTCGGCTCACCGCAAGGCGACGAACGCGCGCAACTTCACCCAGTGCGATTCGCTCCTGATCGGCGATCGCTGCGGGGCGCATACGGTGCCCTACATCGAGGCGAAGAACTCGACGGCGCAGTTCGAGCACGAGGCGACGACCTCCAAGATCTCCGAGGACCAGCTGTTCTACTGCCTGCAGCGCGGCATCCCGGAAGAAGCGGCGATCGCGCTGATCGTCAACGGTTTCGTCAAGGAAGTCATCCAGGAACTGCCGATGGAATTTGCGGTTGAAGCGCAGAAGCTGATCGGGATTTCGCTTGAGGGGTCTGTGGGCTGATGCAGCTCTAGGACCGCTTTGCTCTCTTCGTCATCCGTGGACCGATCTGTTTGAACGTAGCGATGAAATCGACAACCTTTATCGTGCGCACGCGAACATGATGATGTGGGGCAATCATAATTGAGACGACTGCAGATCCTCGGGACAAGCCCGAGGATGACGTTCGCGAAGAGATACCGCGAGGCTGCCATCGTCTTTCAGAATCAAAAGAAGCCATTGGTCGTGATCGCCACTGGCCGCCGGAAGGAATGACCAATGCTTGAAATCAGAAACCTCCATGCCCGGATCGCCGAGGATGGCACCGAGATCATTCGCGGATTGAACCTGACCGTGAAGGCCGGGGAAGTTGCGGCCATCATGGGGCCGAATGGTTCGGGAAAATCGACGCTGTCGTACATTCTTTCGGGCCGCAAAGACTATGAGGTTACCGAAGGCGACATTCTGTACAACGGCGAGAGCATTCTTGAGCTCGACGCGTCGGAGCGTGCCGCGAAGGGCATCTTCCTCGCCTTCCAGTACCCGGTCGAAATCCCGGGCGTTGCCACCATGCAGTTCCTCAAGGTGGCAATGAACGAGCAGCGGAAGTATCGCGGCGAGGAAGAGCTGAAGACCCCGGATTTCATCCGCCGGGTCAAGGAAGCGGCCGCCGAGCTGAAGATCAACCCGGATATGCTGAAGCGGCCGCTCAATGTCGGCTTCTCCGGCGGTGAGAAGAAGCGCGCCGAGATCCTGCAGATGGCGCTGCTCGCGCCGAGCCTCTGCATTCTCGACGAAACCGATTCGGGCCTCGATATCGACGCACTGAAGATCGTGTCCGATGGCGTGAACGCTCTGCGGTCGCCGGATCGCGCCGTGATCGTCATCACGCACTACCAGCGCCTGCTGGAATATATCGTGCCGGATACGGTCCACGTCCTCTACAAGGGCCAGGTCATTAAGACCGGCGACAAGTCGCTGGCGCTGGATCTAGAAGCCAACGGCTATGCCGACATCATCGGCGCGGCGGCTTGAAGGGGCGTTTGCTCATGAACATTCAAAACACGATCACGCGAACGGCTGCCGAAACGGCGATGCTGGAAGCGTATAATCATCAGCTGAGCGACCTGCCGGGCGACGGCGCCGTTCTCTCGGCGCGCGACCTGCTGCTGTCCGACCTGAAGGATGCCGGGCTGCCGACGCGGCGGCTGGAGGCGTGGCACTATACCGATCTGCGCGCATTGCTGCGCAACGTTCCCGCCTTTGACGGGTCTGCCTTCGCGGAAGCGGTCGCACCTTTGGCTGTCGGGTCGTCCGTGCTAACGGTCCTCAATGGCCGGGCCGACATTGGCGATGCGCCGCAGGGCGTCGTCGTCAAGCGATATGGCGAGAGCCTGCTCGATGGTACGGCAGCCGGCGATCTGGTCGAACGGAATGCGGAAGACGCCATCGGCCGCATCAACGGCACCTTCGTTCGCGATGGTTTCGAGATCGAGATCCTGGAAAATACCGTTCTGGTCCAGCCGCTGGAGCTTCAGATCGTCCAGAGTGCCGGACAGAGCCACAGCCGCTTTCCCGTGACCTTCGGGGCCGGTTCCAAGGCGACCGTGATCGAGCGGCATCTGTCGGTCGATGGCAAACCAAGCCTCGTTTCGTCGGTCTCCGATCTCATCATCGAGGCGGGTGCCGAGGTGACGTGGATCTTGCTGCAGCAGCAGGGCGACGACGATACGCATCTCGGTCAGCTCAATTTCGAGCTGGGCGAAAACGCGTCCTTCAAGCTGTTCGTCATCAATGCCGGTGGCAAGCTGGTGCGTCAGGAAGTACATGGCTTGGTGACGGGCGAAGGCTCGGACTTCAAGCTGCGCGGCATCAACCTGATGGGCGGTGACACGCTGACGGATGTAACGTTTACGCTCGGCCATGACGTTGCGAACACGACCTCGACCGAGATCATCCGCAACGTGCTCTTCGACCGGGCGCGTGGCGTGTTCCAGGGACAGATCCGTGTGGCGCAGGATGCGCAGAAGACGGATGCGAAGATGGCGTGCAACACGCTGCTTCTGTCGGACGATGCGGATTTCTCCGCAAAGCCCGAACTCGAAATCTTTGCCGACGACGTGCAGTGCGGCCATGGCGCAACCGTGATCGACCTGAACCCGACGCATCTCTATTATCTCCAGGCTCGCGGCATTCCGGAAAGCCGGGCGCGTGCCATGCTGGTCAACGCCTTCGTGGACGAGATCGTCGAGGAGCTGGAGAGTGAAACGCTGATCGAGCCGCTGGAGCTCATTATCTCCGAATGGCTGGCGCGCCACGCCTGATCGTATCAGGCACGCGCTCGGACAAAGGCAGAAAGCAGAGGCACCATGGACCAGACGGTTTCCCTAGAGGCATATGACGTCGAGCGGATACGGCAGGATTTCCCGATCCTGTCGCGGACCGTTTACGGCAAGCCGCTCGTCTATCTCGACAATGGCGCCTCGGCCCAGAAGCCGCAGGCCGTCATCGACGCGATCAGCCACGCCTATGCCAATGAATATGCCAATGTCCATCGCGGCCTGCATTTCCTGTCGAATGCCGCGACGGATGCCTATGAGCTGTCGCGCGAGAAGGTGCGGCGGTTCCTGAACGCGCCGTCCGTCGACGATATCGTGTTCACCAAGTCCTCCACCGAGGCGATCAACACGGTCGCCTATGGCTGGGGCATGCCGAAGCTCGGTTCGGATGACGAGATCCTGATCTCGATCATGGAGCATCACTCCAACATCGTGCCCTGGCACTTCATCCGCGAGCGGCAGGGCGCCAAGCTCGTCTGGGCGCCGGTGGACGATCAAGGCGTGTTCCACATCGACGACTTCGTCAAATGCCTGACGCCGAAGACGAAGCTGGTGGCGATCACGCATATGTCGAATGCGCTCGGCACGATCGTTGATGTCAAGGAGATCTGCCGTATCGCGCATGAGCGCGGCATTCCAGTTCTGGTCGACGGCAGCCAGGCGGCCGTGCACATGCCGGTGGACGTTCAGGACATCGATTGCGACTGGTACGTCATGACCGGCCACAAGCTCTATGGCCCCTCGGGTATCGGCGTGCTTTACGGCAAGAAGGAGCGGCTGGCCGAGATGCGGCCCTTCATGGGCGGCGGTGAAATGATCATCGACGTCAGCGAGGACGCGATCAGCTACAACGAGCCGCCACACCGTTTCGAGGCGGGCACGCCGCCGATCGTACAGGCGATTGGGCTCGGTGTTGCGCTCGACTATATGGACGGGATCGGCCGTGACAGGATCGCGCGGCATGAGGCGGATCTCGCTGCCTATGCGGCCGAGCGGCTTCAGTCGGTCAATGCGCTCCGCGTTATAGGACAAGCACCGGGCAAGGGTGGTATCTTCTCCTTCGAGATCGAAGGGGTGCACGCCCATGACGTTTCTACGGTTATCGACCGTGCCGGCGTCGCGGTGCGGGCCGGTACGCATTGCGCCATGCCGCTTCTCAAACGGTTCGGCGTGACGTCCACCTGCCGGGCCTCGTTCGGGCTTTATAACACGCGCGCCGAAGTCGACGTGCTGGTCGTTGCGCTGGAACAGGCGCGGAAATTCTTTGCGTGAGGATACGAGCATGACCCTAGAGACCCCGGCCGACACCACAGGCGAAACGCCGGATGCCCGTGACGGCATTGTCCAGTCGGCCATCCCGCCGGAAGAACTGGCGCGGCTGTCGGACGACGTGATCTCCGCGCTGAAGACCGTGTACGACCCGGAAATCCCGGCCGACATCTACGAACTCGGGCTGATCTACAAGATCGACATCGAGGACGATCGCATGGTGAAGATCGCCATGACGCTGACGGCGCCCGGCTGCCCGGTGGCCGGCGAAATGCCGGGCTGGGTAGAGAATGCGGTCGGCACTGTCGAAGGCGTTTCGGGTGTCGAGGTGTCTATGACCTTCGACCCGCCATGGACGCCGGACCGGATGTCCGAGGAAGCGCAAGTCGCCGTCGGCTGGTATTGATCGCAGGCCAATAGGGTCTTACATTCGAATGCGAAGCACCGGGCCTTGAACCCGGTTGTTGCAAGGAGAATTTCCATGGGTTTTGCGGTCATGAGCCTGTCCGACGCTGCGGCACAGCGCGTCAACGCCATCGTCGATAACGCGGGTGGCGACACGAAGGGCATCCGGCTCTCCATCAAGAAGGGCGGATGCGCAGGCATGGAATATGCCGTCGATCTCGTGAGCGAACCCAATGCCAAGGACGACCTGATCGAGCATGCGGGCGCCCGTGTGTGGGTCGCGCCCGAGGCGGTGCTCTATCTGCTCGGCACGCGCATGGATTTCGAGGTGACCAAGATGCGGTCGGGCTTCACCTTCAACAATCCCAACCAGACATCGGCATGCGGTTGTGGCGAATCGGTCGAACTGAAGCCTGCGGATCTTGCAGCGCTCGCCGCCAAGGGTGATGCGGTGGTGCGGGTCGGCTGACGGGCAACTGCGACGATACGGCCTGGCAAACGTCGGGTTTCATCCTCATTCGTTGGCGTCGATAGCTCACCGGAGACTTTCCGTGCTGTCTGCGACTTTACTTTTGATCTCGCAGCAACCGGCCCGACATTATTCGTCCATATGATATCATCGATACGCACCGAAGTGGCAGAGGCACTGACTTGCCCAGTCTTGACCGGACGACTCTTGAGGCTCTGTATAACGACCATCCCGACGCCGTTATCGTGACGGCGCCGGGAGGCGCGATCCTTTCGGCAAATGCGGCCGCGGCCAGCCTGTTCGGGTTCGATGCGCGCCTGATGGTCGGCCGACCGTTCTCTCCGCTGCTCGACGAAGCCTTTCCGGATAGCGCGGGCAGCGCGCATGACATCTCCGTTCTTTACAAACGCGCAGACGGCACGCGCTTTACCGGGATGACACGCACAATCGCAGTTCACGACGCTGGCGATGTGCCGAGAACATCTATCCGGATCATTCGTGCCGAACATCTGCGCGACGCCACGGACGACATACCGTCGATCCGCACTGTGGATACGGCCCTCGACGTGATCGCAGAGGGCATTGCGATCTACGACGAGGACGAACGGCTGATCCTCTGCAACAAGGCCTATCGCCAGCTCTTCGGCCCTGTCGGAGAGCGGCTGCAGATCGGCATGTCGGTGGCCGATTTCGCGCTGCAACTGCTGTCGGAAGAGGGGATGGAGCTGGGATCGGCCGAGGCCGAAGCCTGGATTCGGCGTCAGGTTGATTTGTTCCGCAGAGCGGACGGCATGCCGGAGATCTTCCCTTACAACAACGGGCGGTGGCTGAGGGCTGAGAATACGCTGACCGCCGACGGCAATACCGTTGCCATCCGGGTCGATGTGACCGACCTGAAGCAAGTCGAACAGGAGCTGGATCGGCAGCGGCAGGACTATGCGACGCTGGTCGAAACCATACCCGACTTCATCACCCGCATATCGCCCGACCTCGTCTACACCTTCGTCAACCAGCGTTTCGCCGCCTGTATCGGCTTGTCCGCGGACGCCATTATCGGCCGAAGCTGCCTTGATTTCGTCGTCGAGGACGATCCGCTGGTGGATATTTTCCGCGGCCTGACGCCGGAGGAGCCGGCCACGGCGCAGGAGCAGTGCCGCGTGTCCGCGAATGGCGTGGAGATCTGGATGCTGTGGTCGAACCTCGCGGTCTTCGACGGTCGGCGCCTTGTCGAATATGTCACGGTGGGGCGCGATATCACCGAGATGAAGCGGCAGCAGATGCGCATTGCCGAGCAGCGTTCGGAGCTGCAGCGGAAGAACGAGGCGCTGGGGCAATTCACCAGCAGCGTCTCGCACGACCTGAAGGCACCGATGCGGCAGATTTCCATGTTTGCGGAGATGATCGCCGACGACATCGCGACGGACAAACTGGAAGACGTGCCGGTTTACGCAACGCAGTTGCGGAGCAAATCGCGACGCCTGATGCAACTGGTCGATAGCCTGCTCGACTATGCGCGGATCGCGGATCGAATCGCGAGCCCGCAGCGCGTGGGCTTGCGCGACGTGGTTGAGGATGCGCTCGGCAATCTCCAGAACGATATCGCCGAGAGTGGCGCGCAGATTACGGTCGAGGCGCTTCCCGACGTGATCGGGGATTCGGAGCTCCTGAAGCGCCTCTTCCAGAACGTCATCGGCAACGCCATCAAGTACCGGCGGACAGGTGTGGTACCGGAACTGACGATTACGGGATGGCGGGACGGGCGGATCGCGCAGATCGCATTTCCAGACAATGGCGTCGGTATCGATCCGCAACATGCAGACAGGATCTTCGACATCTTCCAGCGGCTGCACCGGGATGAAAGCATCTTCCCAGGTACCGGCGTCGGCCTGTCGCTCGCCAGGCGCATTGCGGAGAGCCATGGCGGCACGATCGTGCTCGACCCGGAGTACCGGAACGGCGCGCGCTTTGTCGTCAGTCTTCCGGCTGCCTGACGAGACGTTCGATGTGAAAAGGCCCGCTTGACGAGAGCGGGCCTTCCTTCATGCTTACTCCGCGGCTTCGGCGTAATCCTCGAGCGGCGGGCAGGTGCAGACGAGGTTTCGGTCGCCGTAGACGTTATCGACGCGGTTGACCGGCGACCAGTATTTGTCGACGCGGAAGGCGCCGGGCGGGAAGCAGGCCTGTTCGCGGGAGTAGGGGCGGTCCCAGTCACCCACGAGGTCTTCTACCGTGTGCGGGGCGTTCTTCAGCGGGTTGTTGGTCCGGTCGAGACGGCCTTCCTCGACGGCGCGGGCTTCCTCGCGGATGGCCAGCATCGCATCGCAGAAGCGATCGATCTCGGCTTTGGTTTCCGACTCGGTCGGCTCGACCATCAAAGTGCCGGCAACGGGCCAGCTCATGGTCGGGGCGTGGAAGCCGCAGTCGATCAGGCGCTTGGCGACATCGTCGACAGTGACGCCGGCGCTTTCGGCCAGCGGGCGCGTGTCGATGATGCACTCATGCGCAACCCGGCCCTTTTCCGACTTGTAGAGCACGTCATACGCGCCCTTGAGGCGGGCGGCGATGTAGTTGGCGTTCAGGATGGCGACCTTGGTCGCTTGCGTCAGGCCTTCGCCACCCATCATCAGGCAGTAGCTCCACGAGATCGGCAGGATCGAGGCCGAGCCGAAGGGAGCAGCCGAGACCGCACCTGTGCCTGCACTGTCGGGATTGGACGGATCGCGTGGCAGATAGGGTGCGAGGTGCGCCTTGACGCCGATCGGTCCCATGCCCGGACCGCCGCCGCCATGCGGGATGCAGAAGGTCTTGTGCAGGTTGAGATGGCTGACGTCGGAGCCGATATCGCCCGGGCGGGAGAGGCCCACCATGGCGTTCATGTTGGCGCCGTCGAGATAGACCTGACCGCCATGTTTGTGGACGATCTCGCAGACCTCGCGCACGCTTTCCTCGAACACGCCATGCGTCGAGGGATAGGTGATCATGCAGCAGGCGAGCGTATCGGCGTACTGCTGTGCTTTTGCACGGAAATCTTCCATGTCGATGTCGCCATTGGCGCTGACCTTGACCACGACGACCTTCATGCCGACCATCTGGGCGGATGCCGGATTGGTGCCATGGGCCGATGTCGGGATGAGGCAGATGTCGCGGTGGCCCTCATTGTTGGCGAGGTGATAGGCGCGGATCGTCAGGAGGCCGGCATATTCGCCCTGCGCGCCGGAGTTCGGCTGCATCGAAATCGCGTCGTAGCCGGTGACGGCGCAGAGCTTTTCGGAGAGGTCGTCGATCATCGCCTTGTAGCCGAGCGCCTGATCGGCGGGAACGAAGGGGTGGATCTCGGCGAATTCCGGCCAGGTGATCGGCAGCATTTCCGCCGTTGCGTTCAGCTTCATCGTGCAGGAGCCGAGCGGGATCATCGCCCGATCGAGCGCGAGGTCGCGATCCGAGAGCCGGCGGATGTAGCGGGTCATCTCGCTTTCCGCACGGTTCATGTGGAAGATCGGGTGGGTGAGGTAGGCGCTGCGGCGAAGGAGCGCCGAGGGCAGGCGGTAGTCCGGCTCGAACTGTGCCACCTTGAAATCGCCGCCGAAGGCGCGCCAGACGGATTCGAGCGTGATCGGCCGCGAGCGCTCGTCAAGGCTGATGCCGATGCGGGTCTCGCCGATCTTGCGCAGGTTGACGCCTTCCGCCACCGCCGCCTTCATGATGACGGACTGCAGCTTGCCGACCTCGACGGTCACCGTGTCGAAGAAGGTTTCCGGCTCGACGGCGTAACCGAGAGCTTCCAGCCCCTTGGCAAGCCGAACGGTCTTCTGGTGAATGCTCTGCGCAATGGCCTTGATGCCTTCCGGCCCATGGAACACGGCATACATCGACGCCATGACGGCCAGCAGCACCTGGGCTGTGCAGATGTTCGACGTTGCCTTTTCACGGCGAATATGCTGCTCGCGGGTCTGGAGCGACAGGCGATAGGCGCGATTGCCGCGGCTATCGACCGAGACGCCGACAAGGCGGCCGGGCATGGAGCGCTTATGCGCGTCCTTGACGGCCATGTAGGCCGCATGGGGGCCGCCATAGCCGACGGGAACGCCGAAGCGCTGTGTCGAGCCGATGGCGATATCGGCGCCCATTTCGCCGGGCGACTTCAACAGCGCCAGCGCCATGGGATCGGCTGCAATCACGGCGATCGCACCGGTCTGGTGCAGACGCGAGATCAGCCCCGAGAAGTCGCTGACATGGCCGTATGTGCCGGGATACTGGAAGATCGCGCCGAAGACGTCGGCCGACTGCATGTCCGTAAACGGATTGCCGACGAGGATCGTCCAGCCGAGCGGTTCGGCGCGCGTCTTCAAAAGTGCGATCGTTTGCGGATGGCAGTTCTCGTCCACGAAGAAGATCTTCTGCTTGGACTTGGAGACGCGCTCCGCCATGGCCATGGCCTCGGCCGCAGCCGTGGCTTCATCCAGCAGCGAGGAGTTGGCGACGTCGAGGCCGGTGAGGTCGCAGACCATGGTCTGGTAATTCAGCAGCGCCTCAAGGCGTCCTTGGCTGATTTCCGGCTGGTAGGGCGTGTAGGCCGTGTACCAGGCAGGATTTTCCAGGATGTTGCGCTGGACGACCGGCGGCGTGATGGTGCCGTAGTAGCCTTGCCCGATTAGCGAGACCAGCGGCTTGTTCATGTTCGCCGTTTCGCGCAGCGTATCGAGCGCTTCGCGTTCGGTGAGCGCCGCACCCCAGGCGAGCGGCGTCTTCTGGCGGATGGATGCCGGAACGGTGTCGTCGATCAGCGCGTCGAGCGAGGGATAGCCGATCACCTTCAGCATCGCGGTCATTTCGGACGGCGAGGGACCGATATGGCGGCGGTTGGCGAAGTCGTAGGGCTGATAATCCGTGAAGGTGAAATCGGCCGGCGTTGTCACAGGCGTCGTCATCAGGCGATCAGCTCCTTGTAGGCGTCCTCATCCAGCAGCGCATTGGCAGCGGAGGGGTCGGAGAGTTTCAGCTTGAAGAACCAGCCGGCGCCCTGCGGGTCGCCATTGACGAGCGCGGGGTCCTCAACGATGGCCGGGTTGGTTTCGACAATCTCGCCGTCCAGCGGACAATAGACGTCGGAGGCAGCCTTGACGGATTCGACGGTTGCGGCGCTCTCGCCCTTGGTGAGGGCCGTGCCGGTTTCGGGCAGTTCCACGAAAACGAGGTCGCCGAGCTGGTCGGCAGCGTGCTTGGTGATGCCGACAGTCGCGACGTCGCCGTCGATCTGCAGCCACTCATGTTCGTCGGTGAATTTCAGCATGGGATCGGCTCCTGATCAGCGCTTGTAGGTGGGGGTGATGAAGGGAAGAGCGGAAACGGTCATCGGCAGATACTTGCCGCGCAGTTCCGCGAAAACAGTGGTGCCGGGCGTCGCGAGAGGGGTATCGACATAGCCCATGGCGACGGGATGGCCGACGCTGGGCCCGAAGCTGCCGGAGGTGACCTTGCCGACTTCGGTGGTGCCGGTCGCGTCGGAATAGAGCGTCGCGCCGCCGCGCACCGGCGCCTTGCCGTCCGGCTTCAGGCCGACGCGGCGGATCGCCGTGCCGTTCGTTTGCGCGTCCAGAATGGCGCCGGCGCCCGGAAAGCCACCGCTGCGAGCGCCGCCCGTACGGCGGGATTTCTGGATGGCCCATTCGAGTGCCGCCTCGATGGGGCAGGTCGTCGTGTCGATGTCGTTGCCGTAGAGACACAGGCCGGCTTCGAGACGCAGCGAGTCGCGGGCGCCGAGACCGATCGGCAGAACATCGGGATGATCGAGCAGGCGACGGGCGATATCCTCGGCCTTATCGGCGGGAATGGAGATCTCGAAACCGTCCTCGCCGGTGTAGCCGGAGCGGGAGATGATGCAGGGCACGTCGTGGATCAGCGCCTCGGCGACATCCATGAAGCGCATGGCGGCGACATCGGCCCAGAGCTCGGCCAGAACGCCTTCCGCGCGCGGGCCTTGCAGCGCCAGCAGCGCCCGGTCTTTGAGCAGCGTCAGTTCGAAGCGATCGCCCAGATGCGCCTTCAGATGCGCGAAATCGGCGTGCTTGCAGGCAGCGTTGACCACGATGAGGAACCGGCCGGGCAGGCGCGCAATCATCAGGTCGTCGAGGATGCCGCCGGTCTCATCGGTGAAGAGGGCGTAGCGCTGGCGGCCTTCGGCAATGCCGAGCACATCGACGGGCACGAGGCTTTCCAGAGCCAGCGCCGCGTCTTCCAGCGTGCCGGATGCGGCGCGCAGCTCGACCTGGCCCATATGGGACACGTCGAACAGACCGGCGGCGTCGCGGGTATGCAAATGCTCCTTTAGGACGCCAGCGGGATACTGAACCGGCATGTCGTAGCCGGCGAAGGGCACCATGCGGGCGCCGAGGGAGAGATGCAGGGCGTGTAACGGCGTCTGCTTCAGCGGGGCGTCGTTCAAGGCTGTGTGATCGTCCAAATCCGGTCTCCAGGTTGGCGCCATGCGCCGGCTCGTGTCAACGCGCACGGAGTCGTGACGTCGAATGAGCCCCCTCTGTTCCTGTGCCTGAGATTGTTATCCCTTCGGCGAGCGAAATGCTTCTCTCCAGAGTCCTGCCGGCATCCTGATGGTTCGTGGGCCTGAGAGTTTCCGGGGCGGTTGCTCCTTCGGCACCAGCTCGAAGCTGGATTCTCCCAACAAGATCGGGTTCAGATAAGAAGGATAGGGCATCCTTGGCAAGCGGAAAATGTCGCAACGACCAAGATTTTCGTCGTCGCTGGCATGGTGCGGAAAGCGCGCCGACGTGCGGACATGCCCGTTTCCGGCTTTGCTTTATGCCGGGCTCGCGATAGCAATGTGGCCGCACCCTTTACTCTCGCGCGGACGCGCCTGGAGACGACGACATGCCTTCGGTCAAGACCATCCTCGTTGCCGCCCTGTCGATGGCATTGCCTATGACGCTTGCCGCCATGCCAGCCGTATCGGCCAAAACCGCCAACAGCGGTGGACAGGTCGTTGCGGGCGCGCTGACACTCTCCGGCGGCACGGCCAAGCCGATGCCGCCCGGGGCGAAGGTCGGGGGCGGGGGGCTGACGATCGTCAATGCGGGGCCAACCGACGACAGGCTCGTTGCGGTCGAGAGCCCTGCGGCCGGTCGAGTCGAACTGCATGAGATGACGATGGACAACGATGTGATGCGCATGCGCAAGCTCGACGGCATTCCTGTGCCGGCGGGGCAAACGGTGACGCTCGCCGGCGGTGGGCTGCATCTGATGTTCATGGATGTTGCAAAGCCATTTCGCCAGGGCGACACAATCCCGCTGACGCTGACCTTCGAAACCGCGGGGAAGATTGCCTATGAACTCCCGGTGGGCACGCTCGCCGGACAGTAATTTGCCGTCTCAGGCCTGTGCGCGCATGGGTGTGGTGACGGCGATATTACCGACGGCATCCGCGGTCTTGAGTTCCGCGCGCAGGTGCGGAAGGGCGGTGGGATAGGTCTGCGCGATGAAGCCGATGATCTTCTCGCGCATCTCGCAACGCAGGTCGAAGGCGCGTGCGGCATTGGATGCCGAGCAGAGGATGCGGATCTCCACCGTCTCAGGTTTCAGGTCCGTCACCGCGATATTGATGACCTGCCCATCCCAGAGCGGGGACGCCGCGGCGATCTTCTCGGCTTCCTTCCGCACGGCATCGACGGGTACGCTGTAGTCGAGATAGACCATCACGGTGCCGATCAGAGCGGCGGTTTCGCGGGTCCAGTTCTGGAACGGCTTTTCGATGAAGTAGCTGAGTGGCAGCACGAGACGGCGCCAGTCCCAGATCTTGACGACGACATAGGTCGCGGTGATCTCCTCCACATTCCCCCATTCGCCTTCGATCAGCAGCGCATCGTCCAGACGGATGGGCTGGGTGATGGCAAGCTGAATACCTGCGAAGAGGTTCTTGAGCACCGGCTGTAGCGCCAGACCGAGCACGATGCCCGCAACGCCCGCAGAGGCGAGAAGGCTGACGCCATATTGCTGCACGGCCGGAAATGTCATCAGGCAGGCGGCAACGCCGAAGATGATGATAACGAGGCCGGCGATGCGTTCCATGATCCGCGACTGCGTGACGTGCTTGCGTGCGAGGAGATTGTCTTCCGCATCGAGCTTGAAGCGTCGCAAATAAACCGTCGTCCAGATGTGCAGCGTCACCTTGCCTATCCAGGCGAAGACGAGGATGAAACCGAGCAGCAGGATATGATGCAGGGTCTCAGCCTGACTAGCCGTCAACGGCGCGATGGAGACGCCGAAGGAAAGGGCGACCATGATGGCCACCAGCCGGGTCGGGCGCTCCGAGCGTGCCACCAGCGACCGCCAGAACAGATCGTACTTCGCGGCAATCCGCGTCGCGATCTCGAACAGGATCCTGTGGACGAAGATACCGATGCCGAACAGCAGCGCAAGAAGGATGACGCTGACAGCCCACGCGGGCACCCAGCGCAGGGATTGGTCCAGCCATGTGATCATATCGCTCATGCGAAGAGGTTAGGGTGCGTTGCAGCATTGTGTAGGCCCGACGTCGGCTTTTCTGGCGCGCTTGCCGTTGCAAGCGGGGTTCAGGAAAGATTAACCATGTAAGGCGAGTGTGTTAGCGGTGCGCTTCACGCGCCGCTGCGACACAACTTCGTCGCGATTGTGATCGATAGAGGCCGCATGCCAGCATTTCCTCGCCTGAAAGCCCTTCGCAAGGCCTGCGTCCAGACTGTCGCTATCGCCGCGCTCGGCATGGCGCTCAGCGGCTGCATGGCGCTCGACATGACGGAAGCGCCGCCGAAGCTGTCGTCGAAGATGGTGGCGGAGATGACGCGCAAGGGCATGAAGGCGGAGAGCCCGGTGCTCGTGCGCATCTTCAAGCAGGAAAGCGAACTGGAGATCTGGAAGGTCGATCGCAGCGGCAAATACGCTCTGTTGAAAACCTATCCGATCTGCCGATGGTCGGGCGATCTCGGGCCGAAGCGGAAGTCGGGCGACCGGCATGCGCCAGAGGGCTTCTACCATGTCACCAAGGGCATGCTCAATCCGAACTCCCAGTTCTACGTGTCGTTCAACCTCGGTTATCCCAACCGGCTGGAAAGCGCGCTCGGCTACACGGGCGAGGCGCTGATGGTGCATGGCGCCTGCTCGTCGTCGGGCTGCTATGCGATGACCGACCAGGGTGTGGGCGAAATCTACGCGATTGTCGCGCGGGCGCTTGAGGGGGGGCAGCCGAGCTTTCAGGTACAGGCCTATCCGTTCCGCATGACCGCCCAGAATATGGCGGCCCATCGCGGCGATCCTGATCTTGCCTTTTGGCGCATCCTGAAAGAGGGCTACGATGCCTTCGATATCACCCGCCGACAGCCGAAAGTGTCTGCCTGCGGTGGGCGCTACGTGTTCGACAAGACGTTCCTGAACGGCGAACCGACGGACCCTCTTGCGCCGTGCCCGGAGGCCGCGCCCGGCATCGAGCCGCAGGCGCTTGCCAAGATCGCAGAAGAGAGCCGCGCGATCGACGCTCTCATCGGCGGACCCGCGCCGATTGCTGCTTCCATGAGCGCTTATGTCGATGGCGGCATGCATCCGGTTTTCCGCACACTCCTGAAACAAACGGGCGCCAAGGGCATGGCGGCGAAGGTGTCCGGTACGAAGTACCCGATCAGCCGGCCGGACGCAGCTCTCGCCGATCCGTTCGCCGGGAAATAGGGTAACAGCCGGCGCTGGCGCGCCGACCGTCTTGGCGTCATTGGATGCGCCCGCGACGGGCCGTGAAGATCAGAGCGATTCGCCGTCGTTCACCATGCGCATTAGCTATGCTCGATATTAAAAAGCTGGCGATGATCGCACCTATATTGTCGAGTCTCATTACCTCCTGTAGCAATCTTTCCCGTGTCCCTCGCCATTCCGGCAGGGACGCCCGATGACAATCGGGACATTCGATCTCGGGGGAGATTTCATGAAGACCTTTATTCGTATTGCCTTTGCAACAACCATTCTTCTTGCCGGCCCTGTTAGCTCGGCCTTCGCCTTCGGCGCGATCGCCGTCAACGACGAACAGGGCATGGCGGCCGACGAAGCCGGCTATGGAATGGGTTGGGGAAGCTCCCGCAAGGAAGCCGAACGCAACGCCGTTCAGGAGTGCAAGTCGGCCGGAAACGATGACTGCAAGGTTGCCGTATGGTTCGAACAGTGCGGCGCCTATGCCGGCGATCGCGTCAATTACGGCATCGGCTATGGCTCGACCCAGAAGGCGGCCGAGACGATGGCGACGAAGGATTGCCCGAACTGCAAGATCGTCGTTTCGGATTGCCAGTAGGCCAAACCCAACTCTCGCGTTGTCTCAGAGCCTAAAGGCGCTGAATGGACTCGATGTTCGCCCGGGGCGCCGCGGTGCCCCGGTGCGGAACGAGGACGATGGTCAGGACCGTCGCGACGAGCGATGCTATCAGTATGACGCCGAGGGGCAGGGAAGTGGGTCTCATCATGGCAGCGTCCGCTTGGTCGACTGAAGGCGATCGCGCGGCGCAGGGCATCGCAGGATTCGCTCCAAAACATTGATCTCATACACGCTTCTGGACCGGTGAGCCGGGCGCTTGCGCAGTGATCTCATTGTGCCGGGAGAAACTGTCCGCAAGCTGTCCACCGAACGGGGCAGGCGCGCTAAGGCCCTGCGGAAATCACGAAGTGTTGCGCCCGGAATGCTTGCGTGACGTCTGTTCGATCTTACATCGGTGCAAATGAAGGATGGTGCGCCATGTATAAGTTCATGATGAAGGAATTGATCGTCGTTATAGCGGCGCTGTGCGCCATATCAGGCTTGACGTTCGCCATGCTCGCCGTGTCGGTATAACAACGGGCGTCTTGATGCCGTGCGGTAAAGTCCGCGTCGTTAGAGAACAAATATCCCGATGACCATTGCGATGGGGACGGGGACACCCACCAGCCAAACGAGAAGCTCGCGAATCATAAAGGTACTGTAGTCGTCGTGATCGACGCCTCTTCGCGGCCGTTGTTTCCTGGCTTCCATCACCGCTATCTCCTGTTTCAGCCCGCTTACTGCCGCTTCAACCAGGAACACACGTTTTCGTTCCGCGTCAGATAACGCGATATGAGATGGCCCGTTCCTCAGGACTTGTGATCGTTTAGGTTTTCAATGAGGGAGAGCGTCCCCCAGGGATCGCCGTCTCCGTTACGGAAACCGGATCGCTGGCTGGAAATGTGTCTTTGAGCCCATCCTCCAATGCGTCCTTGCCCTCGTCTGAAGCCTTTTCCTGCCGCACGGATTGAACCGCAGGTGATTCTTCGTCTTCGGTAGGTCGGAAATCACCATTCTCGCCGCCCGTCATCGGCACCTTGTTAAATTCGATCATACCTTCGTCTCCCGTTTATTTAGGTTTTTCGGAAACGACGTCTGTGACAGAATGTTCCTTGCAGGGAACCCTGGCGGGTATGATGTAGAGCTGGCTGTCCGATGGGGAGAGTGGTGAGCGCGCAGGGATTCGAACCCTGGACCTACAGATTAAAAGTCCGTTGCTCTACCAACTGAGCTACGCGCTCCCGCGCCGGTCACCTGGGCGGCCGGCGAAAGTTGGCGGAGATATGCATAGGCGCGCGGTTGCGGTCAACCCATAAATCCATGGATCCCCGATTTCGCGGCGACGGGCAGCCCATGGCGCGGGATGCCGGGAGGACCTGAATGCCTTCAGGACGTGCGCAAGCAGCATGGGGTTCAATGGCGGGTTCGTCCTCGACGGGCGTCACGTCTCCTGCATGCGGCGTCTGGCACCATTGCTGGCGACGCGCTCGCGCGGTAACACCGTTACCAGCCGTGTGGTGCTGTCCTGCGCGACCGCGCGTCGTCTCTGAGGAACTGGTTTTGTCGATAGCCGATATCTCGATCTGGACCGCCGTGCTCGCGGGGGCGTTGTCGTTCCTGTCGCCCTGCGTGCTGCCCTTGGTGCCGCCCTATCTCTGTTACATGGCGGGCGTTTCCGTGGATCAGTTCCGGGGGACGAACGGCGCGGCGGCGGTTGCGACGCGGCGGGCGGTTCTGCCGTCGGCGCTTCTGTTCACGCTCGGCTTTTCCACCGTCTTCATCGGGCTTGGCATCGGCGCCTCGTCGGTCGGTCTTCTTCTGCGGCAGCATATGGACCTCCTGTCGCGAATCGGCGGCATCGTGGTCATCATCATGGGGCTGCATTTCCTCGGCGTGCTGCGCATCGGCCTGCTCGGGCGCGAGGCGCGCTTCCAAGGTGGGGGGAAGCCGGCGACGCTGTCGGGTGCCTATATCATGGGCCTTGCCTTCGGCTTCGGCTGGACGCCCTGCATCGGTCCCGTGCTGGGCACCATCCTCGGCGTCGCGGCAGCGCGCGATACGGTATCCGAGGGCGCTGTCCTCCTCGCGGTCTATTCCCTCGGTCTTGCCATCCCCTTCTGGATCGCAGCCGCCTTCTCCGGGGCGTTCATGGGGTTCCTGTCGCGCTTCCGCCGCCATCTCGGGCTCGTGGAAAAGATCATGGGCGGCCTGCTCGTCGTGGCGGGTCTCGCCTTCCTGTTCGGTCTCGTCAGCACGGTTTCCATCTGGTTCCAGCAGACCTTTCCGGTTCTGATGCAGATCGGTTGAACAGACGGGCTCCCCTCCAGGATCGCGACATGACCGACATCTTCAGCCTTGTGGCACCGTTCTTCGGTCTCATTCTTCTCGGTTATGGAGCGGCGCATCTGTTCGGCCGACGAGACAGAGCGGGTTCGGCGAGGCCCGGCCTCGAAGGCATGGGCTGGCTTAACGTCTATATTCTCTATCTCGCGCTGCCGTCGCTGTTCTTCACCCTCATTTCCCGCACGCCGATACACGAACTGACCCGGTTCGATTTCATACTCGCCGATGTCGCCGCCACCTATTCCGTCTTCACCCTCATCTTCGTGGCGGCCCTTTGGTTTCGCCGCGCGCCTCTGGCGGAAGCGACGGTGCAGGGGCTGGCGGCCGCTTATGGCAATATCGGCTATATGGGGCCGGGGCTCGCCCTGCTTGCGCTCGGGGAACGTGCGGCCGTACCGGTCGCGCTGATCTTTTCTGTCGAGAACGTCGCGCATTTCATCACGGCGCCTGCTCTGATGGCGGTTGCGGGAAGCGAGA
Organism: Ferranicluibacter rubi; assembly: GCF_011603255.1. Lineage (GTDB taxonomy): Bacteria > Pseudomonadota > Alphaproteobacteria > Rhizobiales > Rhizobiaceae > Ferranicluibacter > Ferranicluibacter rubi. The sequence continues at coordinate 137,255 of NZ_JAANCM010000009.1, forward strand.
AGCAGAATCCGGCGAGGCTCGCTCTTTCCGTCCTGCGCAAGATCCTGCTGCATCCCTTCATTCTCGCAACGACGATCGGGGTCGCCGCGGCGGCGTTGCAGGTGCAGCCACCGCTCGCGATCCGCCGGCTGATCGAGGCGCTGGCACCCACGGCCGCGCCCTGTGCGCTGTTTGCGATGGGCGTGACGCTCGGGCTTCGGCCGCTGAGGCGGGCACCGGTGGAGCTGACCTATATCGTTCCGGCCAAGCTGCTGCTGCACCCGGCCGTCATGTACCTCGTGCTGAGCGCCGCCGGGAATTTCGAGCCGATCTGGGTGCAGGCCGCCGTGCTGCTCGCGGCGCTGCCGACGGCGACGAACGTATTCGTGATCGCCGAGCAATACGGCGTCTGGCAGGAACGGGCCTCCGCGACCATCCTCATCACGACGGCGCTGTCCATGCTGAGCGTCACGGGCCTTCTCTACCTGATCGGATCAGGCGGAGTGCCGGCCGATCTTTTCCCGTAAATCCCCCAGTATGGACCGGATCGCGCTGCCCGGCCGCAGGCCTTCCTGCATGACGAGGCTGCGCAGGGCGCCGGCCGATGACAGCGCCTGCAGCCCACCGGCCCGCAGCATCTGCACCGGCAGAAAGCCGGTGAGCAAAGAGCGGTTAAGCAGGTCCACGCTGACCGTCCGGCTGAGAATATCGGCGCGCCTGCGCCGATCGTAGCGGTCGCCGAGATCCGCCGGTATGGCCGGCAGTTCGGCGAGCATGGCGACCAGCGTCATGACGTCGCGCAGGCTGAGGTTCAGGCCCTGTGCGCCGATAGGCGGGAAGGCATGGGCAGCCTCGCCCACGAGAATCACGCGGCCCTTGCCGAAGCGTGTGGCGGCCATGCCGGAGAGCGGGAATGCCTGGGGTTCGGTATCGACCGTGACCTTGCCGAGCATGGACTGCATCCGTTGCTCCACCGCGCTCGACAGTGCGGCCGTCTCCCGCGTCAACATTTCCGCTGCCGCATCGGGCGTCATCACCCAGACGAGGCTGGAGCGGTTGCCGGGAAGCGGAACTTGCGTGAACGGACCCTGACGCGTGTGAAACTCGGTCGAGATGTTTTCATGCGGGCGCTCATGGGCGAAGTTCAGCACGACCGCCGTCTGCGGATAGCTCCAGTTGCGCGTCTCGATGCGGCGCGCCTCGCGAACGAGCGAGCGCCTTCCGTCCGCGCCGATCACCAGCGACGCCGTCAGCGAACGGCCGTCGGCCAGCTTTAGGGTGCACCCTGTTGTGTTCTCCTCGAGACTTTCCAGTCTCGCGTCGATGCGGGTGATGGATGGTGCGCTCTCGATCCTGTGGTTCAGCACATCGAGGAACGGTGCGTTGGGCAGATTGTAGCCGAAGGCGTCGAGGCCGATTTCAGCCGCCCGGAAGGTGACGACCGGCGCGCGCAGAAGGCGATCCGTACCGTCGATGATGCGCAGCGTGGCCAGCGGCGCGCCGAGTGCGCTGACCTCTTCCCCGAGGTCGAGCTTCCTCAGAAAGCCGATCGCCTCGTCCATCAAGGCCGTCGTGCGACGGTCATGCGGGGCGGTCGGCGCGATGAGCGCGACCGTGCGGCCATCGCGGGACAGGGCGAGGGCGGCGAGGGCGCCTGCGAGGCCGGCGCCGATGACGGCGATATCGGTGTGATCCATGATTCGGTTCTCTTCCTTCGCCTTGGGCCGTCCGAGCCCATATCTAGCGCCGACCGCGTCTTTTTGGAATGGTCGCCGTTGCCGCACGTGGTGCGTAAGTCCACAGCGGATTACGTACAGAGTAGGGCAATCGCTTGTTTTTGCTGGCAGGGCAGGGCAAACGATGCATATTACGGACATGCCGGCAGCGACATTGTCGCGGCGGAGGAGGCGGTGCGGCATGACCTGGCAATATACGGGTCGCTCACCGAGTTTACGCGAAGCGTCAGCACAGGATGCGTCTGCCGATGAAGTTCTTCAATTACAAGCCGGTTCCCTACGCCGAGATCCGGGCTTTCTCGGTCCATGTTCTCACGGCTTCCGGATCGTTTCTCGCGTTCCTCGGCGTCGTCGCCGCGGCGGAACATCGCTTCGTCGACATGTTCTGGTGGTTGGGTCTCGCGCTGGCGGTGGATGGCATCGACGGGCCGATCGCCCGTAAGGTCCGCGTCAAGGAAGTGCTGCCCAACTGGTCGGGCGATACGCTCGACAATGTCATCGACTACGTGACCTATGTGCTGCTGCCGGCCTTTGCGCTCTACCAGAGCGGCATGATCGGCGAGCCCTGGTCGTTCGTCGCAGCGGGCGCCATCGTTATGTCGAGCGCCATCTATTATGCCGATATGGGCATGAAGACCGACGAGTATTTCTTCTCCGGTTTTCCGGTTGTCTGGAACATGGTGGTGTTCACGCTCTTCGTCGTGCAGGCAAGCGAGCTTGCGGCGTCCATTGTCGTCTTCGTCTCGGTGTTCCTCACGTTCATGCCGATCAGCTTTCTCCATCCGGTGCGCGTGCGGCGGTTGCGGCCGCTCAATCTGGCGGTCTTCACCGCCTGGTCGGTGCTCAGCGCCTACGCGCTGCTGATGCATTTCGAGACCCCTGCCTGGGTGGTCTGGGGCGTCGTCGGCACGGGCGTCTATCTCTACGTCATCGGGTTCATTCTGCAGATCTTCCCCAATCTCGGACGCGAATAAAGGAACAGGCCATGGCAAGAGCAATCATGATCCGGGAGCTGGGTGGCCCCGACGTCCTGAAGATCGAGGGCGTGACCGTTCCGCCGCCGTCGCGCGGCGAGGTGCAGATCCGCCAGGAGGCGATCGGCGTCAACTTCATCGACGTCTATTTCCGGACCGGCCTCTACAAGGCGGCGAGCCTGCCCTTCATTCCGGGCAAGGAAGGTGCCGGCATCGTGACTGCGGTCGGCGATGGCGTGACATTGTTCTCTGCCGGCGACAGGGTCGCCTATGCCGGCGCGGATGGGGCCTATGCCAGCGAGCGCAACATCGACGAGCAGCAGCTGATCAAGGTGCCCGACGATATTCCGCTGGAAACGGCCGCTGCGATGATGCTGAAGGGCATGACCGCGCAATACCTGCTCAACCAGACCTTTGCCGTCGGCCCCGACACGGTTCTGCTGTTTCATGCGGCTGCCGGCGGCGTCGGGCAGATTGCGGGGCAGTGGGCCAAGGCGCTGGGCGCGACGGTGATCGGCACGGCGGGATCGCCCGAGAAGATCGCGATGGCGCTGGAGCATGGCTACGACCACGTCATCGACTACCGGTCGGAGGATTTCGTCGCGCGGGTAAAGGACATCACCAAGGGCAAGGGCGTCGACGTGGTGTACGATTCCGTCGGCAAGGATACGTATCCCGCCTCGCTCGACTGCCTGAAGCCGCGCGGCCTGTGGGTCAGCTTCGGCAACTCGTCCGGGGCCGTTGAAGCCTTCAATATCGGCGTGCTGTCCCAGAAGGGATCGCTGTTCGCCACGCGTCCGACGCTTTACACATACACCTCGACACGGCCGGAGCTTGAGGCGTGTGCGAACGCGTTGTTTGATGTTGTGCGGAGCAATAAAGTGCGTATCAATATCAACCAGACCTATGCGCTTGATAATGCAAGCCAGGCGCATGCGGATCTGGAAGCTAGGAAGACGAGCGGAACAACTTTGCTGATTCCCTGAGAAGCCGAAACGGCGCCCGGGCATCTGCGGCTTGAAAGAGGGGGATGGCGTGGCGGTTGAAGGACCCAGCGCTGACAGCACCCTGCTGTCGGTCAGCAAGCTGACGAAGACTTTCGGAACTTTTGCAGCCTGCAACGGGATCGATATTGATATACGGCCGGGCGAGATCCATGCGCTTCTCGGTGAGAACGGCGCGGGCAAATCCACCCTCGTGAAGATGCTCTTCGGCGTCCTCGGCCCAACGAGCGGGCAGATAAACTGGCGCGGCCAGCCGGTGCGCATTGCGAGCCCCGGCGCCGCACGGCGCCTCGGCATCGGCATGGTCTTCCAGCATTTCTCCCTGTTCGAGGCATTGACGGTCGCGGAGAACATCGCGCTCTCGATGGATCCGGGCATTTCGCTCAACAAGATCTCGGAAGAAGCCGCCGCCTTGTCGGTGAGCTATGGCCTGCCGCTCGATCCGAAGGCGCATGTTGCGGACCTTTCCGTGGGCGAACGCCAGCGGATCGAGATCGTGCGCGCGCTGCTGCAGAACCCGCAGCTCATCATTCTCGACGAACCGACCTCCGTGCTCACACCGCAGGAGGCCGACCGGCTGTTCGAAACGCTGGCGAAGCTGAAAGCCGAGGGACGTTCGGTTCTCTATATCAGCCACAGGCTGGAAGAGGTGCAGCGCATCTGCGACCGGGCGACCGTGCTGCGCCACGGCAAGGTGACCGGCGCCTGCGACCCGCGGCAGGAAACGCCCGCGTCTCTCGCCCGCATGATGGTGGGCAGCGATGTCGCGCATGTCAGCGCTGTCGGCTCGTCCGTGAAGGGCAAGGTTCAGCTCGAGGCACGGCACCTGAAGGCCGCGGCCCGTACGCCGTTCGCCGTGTCGCTGAAGGACATCTGTCTGAAGGTGCATGCCGGCGAAGTGCTGGCGATCGCCGGCGTTGCCGGCAACGGACAGGGCGAACTGTTCGATGCGCTCTCCGGGGAGTATCCGACGGCCGACAACGACGCCGTCTTCATCCGCGAGAAACCGGTCGGCCGACAGGGCATCAACCAGCGGCGTGCGCTGGGTGCGGGCTTCGTGCCGGAGGAGCGTCACGGACATGCCGCCGTCTCCGCCCTGCCGCTGTCGGACAATCTGGTGCTGGCGCGCTACTATTCGGACCGCAAAGCCTTCATCGGCGGCGGTGCGCTCGGTCTCATCCGTAACGGTGCCGTGAAGCGGGCCGCAAAGCGGATTTCCGAGGCCATGGACGTGCGCAAGAGCGGGGAGGATCCACCGGCGGGCTCGTTGTCGGGCGGCAACCTGCAGAAATTCATCGTCGGACGCGAGCTCGACCGACAGCCCTCTGTGCTGATCGTCAACCAACCGACCTGGGGTGTGGACGCGGGTGCCGCGAGCCGTATCCGCCAGGCGCTGGTGGATCTCGCTAAGGCCGGCTCCGCCGTGCTGATCATCAGCCAGGATCTCGACGAGATCTTCGAGGTGGCAACCGAGATCGCCGTTATCAACGACGGCAAGCTTTCCGAAATTTATCCTGCCGCCGCCCTGTCGCGTGAAAAGATCGGGCTTCTGATGGGCGGCATGCAGGGGACGACGGCGTCCGAGGCGGCCGCTGCCGCGACTGTGAAAGAGACGGCCCATGCGCATTGAGCTTGAAAAGCGGCCGAAGGTCTCTCTTCTCTATGCTTTCCTGTCCCCCGTCATCGCGCTCTGCCTGACCATCGTGGCCGGCGCGATCATGTTCGTGTTCCTCGGCAAGGACCCCGGACTGGCGCTCTACAGCTTCTTCATCGAGCCGCTGACGGAAGTCTGGTCGCTGCACGAACTGGCGATCAAGGCGGCGCCGCTGATCCTGATCGCTGTCGGTCTCTCCATCTGCTACCGGTCGAACAACTGGAATATCGGCGCGGAAGGCCAGTTCATCATGGGCGCGGTGACGGGCTCCATCGTTCCGGTCGTCTTCCACGAATGGCATTCGGCCCTCGTCCTGCCGCTGATGCTCGTCATGGGCATGATCGGCGGCGCGCTCTATGCCGGCATTCCGGCCTTCCTGAAGGCGCGGATGAACACGAACGAGATCCTGACGAGCCTGATGCTCGTCTATGTTGCCCAGCTTTTCCTCGATTGGCTGGTGCGGGGCCCATGGCGCGATCCGGGCGGGTTCAACTTCCCGGTGACGCGTGCATTCGCGCCCGAAGCGATCCTGCCGGAGATGCTGGCCTCGGGCCGCGCCAATTACGGATTCGCCTTCGCGATCCTCGCCGCGCTCGCCATCTGGTTCATGATGCGCTTCACGCTCAAGGGCTTCGAGATTACGGTGCTTGGCCAATCCGAGCGGGCAGGGCGGTTCGCCGGCTTCTCCTCACGGCGGATGATCTGGTTTTCCATGCTGCTGTCGGGCGCTTTTGCCGGGCTTGCCGGCATCTCGGAGGTTTCCGGCGCCATCGGCAAGCTGCAGCCGGTGATTTCGCCCGGCTATGGCTTCACCGCGATTATTGTTGCCTTCCTCGGCCGGTTGAACCCGCTTGCGATCATCGTCGCCGGTCTCGTTCTCGGCCTCACCTATCTCGGTGGCGAGGCGGCGCAGATCTCGCTCGGGCTGTCCGACAAGGTCGTGCGGGTGTTCCAGGGCCTGCTGCTCTTCTTCGTGCTCTCCTGCGACACGCTGATCCAGTATCGCATCCGCATCGTCTGGCGCCGGGTGACTGGCCAAGTGACTGGCCAAGTGACGGAAGGAGCGCACTGACATGGGTATCATCGAAGCCATTCTGCTGACGGTCATCACAGCAGCGACACCGCTGGTCATCGCCGCCGCCGGCGAACTGGTGACCGAGCGGTCCGGCGTGCTCAACCTCGGCGTCGAGGGCATGATGATCATCGGCGCCGTCTGCGCCTTCGCCGCGACGCAGGCGACCGGCTCGCCCTATATCGGCATCCTCGCGGGTATTCTGTCCGGCACGCTGTTCTCGCTGCTCTTCGGCTTCCTGACGCTGACGCTGGTGGCAAATCAGGTTGCGACCGGGCTGGCGCTGACTATTCTCGGCCTCGGGCTTTCGGGGCAGATCGGCGAGCCCTATGCGGGACAGTCGGGTATCAAGCTGCCGCAGATCGTTTTTCCCGTCCTCAGCGACATCCCGGTCATCGGCCGGCTGCTGTTCCAGCAGGACCTGATCTTCTACCTGTCGATCGCGCTCATTGCCGGCATCCACTGGTTCCTATTCCGCAGTCGCGCCGGGCTGAAGCTGCGCTCGGTCGGCGACAGCCATACCTCGGCCCATGCGTTGGGGATCAACGTCATCCGCACGCGATACCTCGCCGTTATGTTCGGCGGCGCCTGTGCCGGTCTCGCGGGCGCGCAACTGTCGCTGGTCTACACGCCGCAATGGGTGGAGAACATGTCGGCCGGGCGCGGCTGGATCGCGCTCGCGCTGGTGGTCTTTGCTTCCTGGCGGCCATGGCGCATCGTTGCGGGCGGTTATCTCTTCGGCGCCGTGTCGATCAGCCAGCTTTATGCACAGGGGAACGGCTTCAATGTGCCGTCGCAGCTTCTGTCAGCGCTGCCGTACCTTGCAACGATCGTCGTCCTCGTGCTCATCTCGCAGAACCGCCGGATGACGATGATCAACACGCCGGCCTCACTCGGCAAACCCTTCGTGCCGGATCGCTGATCCGATCGGCCAAAGACATCTATTCGACAACATGAGAGGTCCAAAATGAAGAAACTTATCCTCGCTCTCGTCGCCACGACGGCGGCCATCGGCTTTGCCGCTTCGGCAAGCGCCCAGGAAAAGGCCAAGATCTGCTTCGTCTATGTCGGCTCCAAATCGGACGGCGGCTGGACGCAGGCGCACGACATCGGTCGTCAGGAGCTGGAAAAGACGCTCGGCGACAAGATCGAGACGCAGTTCCTCGAAAACGTGCCGGAAGGTCCGGATGCCGAACGCGCCATCGAACGCCTGTCGCGCTCGGGTTGCGGCCTGATCTACACGACATCGTTCGGCTTCATGGACGCGACGGTGAAGGTTGCCGCCAAGTTCCCGAAGGTGATGTACGAGCACGCAACCGGCTACAAGACCGCGCCGAACGTCGCGACCTATAACAGCCGCTTCTACGAAGGCCGCTATATCCAGGGTCAGATCGCTGCCAAGATTTCCGAGAAAGGCGTGGCCGGCTACATCGCCTCCTTCCCGATTCCGGAAGTCGTCATGGGCATCGACGCGTTCCTGATCGGCGCGCGCTCGATCAACCCGGACTTCAAGATCAAGGTCGTATGGGCGAACACCTGGTTCGACCCGGGCAAGGAAGCCGATGCGGCCAAGGCGCTGATCGACCAGGGCGTCGACGTGCTGACGCAGCACACCGACACCACAGCGCCGATGCAGGTTGCGGCAGAACGCGGCATCAAGGCTTTCGGCCAGGCCTCGGACATGATCGCCGCCGGCCCGAAGACCCAGCTGACCGCGATCAAGGACACCTGGGGCGCCTATTACATCAAGCGCACGCAGGCCTTCCTCGATGGCAAGTGGGCAACGACGTCCAGCTGGGATGGCCTGAAGGACGGCATCCTGACCATGGCGCCCTACACCAACATGCCTGACGACGTGAAGGCGATGGCGGAGGCGACGCAGGCGAAGATCGAGTCGGGCGAACTGAAGCCTTTCACCGGCCCGCTGAAGAAGCAGGACGGCAGCGTCTGGCTGAAGGAAGGCGAGACCGCAGAAGATGGCGTTCTGCTTGGCCTCAACTTCTACGTCGATGGCGTGGACGACAAGCTGCCGCAATAAACCGTTGTGATCGGGTCGCCGCGCGGCCCTGTCTCTTCAACGCGCTCCCGCAGGGCCGTCCAAGCGGCCCTGCTGTTTAAGCGATACATTGACAAGCGCGGTCCTTTTCCATCATGCTTCCAAATTCCATTTCGTTCAGAAATGAAATGAAAATTCCATCTCTCCCTCCAAGACACGCATATTGTCATATGATATGATTTTTCTGTCGTCCGGGAGGAATGTGGCGACAGAACGCGTAGTGAGTCCGACGAGGGGGAAGCATGAAGAAGGGTCCGCTGGAGACGCTGATCACAGGCGTCGATACGCGCACGAGCCATTCGCAGGTCGTGGATGTCCTCGGCCGCGCCATCATTTCCGGTGAGTTTCCCGTCGGCACCATTTTGCCGGGCGACCAGGAGCTGGCGATGCGCTTCAAGGTGTCCCGCACCGTGCTGCGCGAGGCCATGAAGACATTGGCGGCCAAGGGCTTGATCGTGCCGCGTGCGCGGATCGGAACGCGGGTGACCGCCCGTAACCAGTGGAACCTGTTCGACAGCGACATCCTGACCTGGCACTTCCATAACGGTATCGACGAGGACTTCCTGACGCATATCAGCGAGGTCCGCATGGCCTTCGAGCCGCATGCCGCGGCACTGGCCGCCATCCATGCGACCGAAGTGGAGATCAGCCATATGATGCGGCTCGCCGTCGCCATGGGCGATCCCGCGCATACGCCCGAATCGCTGGCCGTGGCGGATCTGCGCTTTCACCTCGCCGTGGCCGAGGCGTCGGCCAATCCTTTCATGCGCAGCGTCGGCAGCCTTATAGAGGCGGCGCTGGTCGGCATTTTCAAGCTCAGCTCGCCCGCAGCCGACCGTGAGGGCATCGAGGACGTCTCGCGCAATCATATTCGCATCGTGGAGCAGATCAGCCGGCGCGACGAGGCGGGGGCCCGCGCGGCGATGGAAGTGGTCATCCGGGTCGGCCGCGCACGTGTTCGTGTGGCCATGGACGACACACCCGAGACGGTCGCTGGCTGACAAACGTCGGTCTGTAACGGCAAGAATGGTGAAACTTGCCGTATCCCGCCTTGCTGCATTGCGCGGTTCCGCCTATTTCATGAAAACGATGATATCGCGCGCTGTGAAACCTGCACGGCGCGGAGCATCGGTTTTCGAGGATCCATGTCCGAACTGCTCGTCATTTTCGTTCTTCTTCTGATCAATGCCTTCTTTGCCATGTCGGAAATGGCTCTCGTCTCCGTCAGCCGGCCGATGCTGCGGCAAATGGCCCGGCAGGGAAATGTCCGTGCGGAGATGGCGCTGAACCTTGCGGAAGATCCGGGCAAGTTCCTCTCGACCGTGCAGGTCGGCATCACGCTCGTGGGTACGCTGGCCGGCGCCTATGGTGGCGCAACGATCGCCGACAAGCTGGCGCCGGTCCTCAACGATATCAGCTGGATCAACCCTTATGGCAGTACCGTCTCGGTCGCCTTGGTGGTTACGCTTATCACCTATCTCTCGGTGGTTATCGGCGAGCTCATTCCCAAACAGCTGGCACTGCGCAATTCCGAAGGCATCGCCATGTTCGTGGCGCGGCCGATGTCGATCCTGTCCAAGGTCGTCTCGCCGGTCGTCTACCTGTTCGAAGGGTCCGCCAAGGTTTTCATGCATGTCTTCGGCGTGACCAGCAACAAGGATGCGGTGACGGAAGAGGAAGTGCAGGCGATCATGGCCGAGGGCGTCGAGAGCGGCGCCATCGAGAAATCCGAGCATGAAATGCTGCGCCGCATCATTCGGCTCGGCGATCGCAACGTCAAATCCATCATGACGCACCGGACCGAGGTGAGCTTCATCGACGCGAACGATACGCTGGAAGCGGTGCGCGCAAAGATTGAGCAGACCTCGCATTCGCGGTACCCCGTCATGGACACGTCTACGGGAGAGATTCTCGGTGCCGTGCTCGTGAAAGAGGTGCTGAACGTCAGCGACCGTGGGGCTTTTGACATCCGCGTCTTCGTGAAGGAACTGCACGCGCTGCCGGAAACGGCATCGTGCCTCAAGGCGCTGGAGGCGTTCAAGTCTTCGCGCATCAACATGGCGATGATCGTCGACGAGTATGGCAGCATCGAAGGCATCATCACGATCGCCGATATTCTCGAAGCGATCGTCGGCGTTCTCCCGTCGAACTACGACGATATCGAACACGCCCTGATCCGCCTGCGCGAAGACGGGTCCTATCTGGTCGACGGCCGCACGCCGATCGACGAAATCCACCTGACCATCGGCATCGACGAAATCGATTCGGATGGCAGCTACGAGACCATCGCCGGCTTTCTCGTGCAGGAACTGCGCAAGTCGCCCGAAGAGGGCGATGTGGCCGAGGCCTTCGGATACAGGTTCGAAGTGGTGGATATGGACAGCCGCCGGATCGACAAGATCCTGGTGTCGAAACTCGACGTGGCATCCACGGAGCGGTGAGACGGGGCTTGCCGGACTGCAGCAGGTTCGAGACAAACAAAAAGGCCGGGGATTACCCGACCTTTCGTTCTCAGAGTTTCTGTAACCTGCTAGTTCATCCGTAGTCAGATCACCTGACCCTGAGTATCTGCTGGAATGGTTAATAAAGGGTTAACGCGTCCGTTTTGCGTCACCCTTCGGATTTTCAATTTTCCTCAACCGAAATACCGTTTTCGCCGATCTTCAGTTCAACGCCCTGCGGTTCTTTCTCGCGGTCGTAGATGTAGACGCCCATGACGATGACCAGGACAACCAATGCGCCCAACAGCGCGTAAAGTCCGTTTCGGTTCATGCTGATATCCCCTTCGTTACCGATACTTACCGATAAATGAGATAGGGCGGGCTGCGGATTTGTGAAGATCCCGGACCGGAGGTCTAGACCTCGCGGAGGAGGAGAACGGTGCAGGCCGATCCTGCTTCGAGCGCCGGTGCACCGGGCGATCTGACCATCAAAGCATCCGACTGCGCGAATGTCTGCATCATCGAGGAATCCTGCCGCTCGAAGGCTATCGCCGACAGGCTGCCATCTGCCAGACGCTCGAGCTTTGCGCGGATATAGTCCTGCCGCTTGTCGTTGGCGGCAAGCGGCCCGGCTGTGGTGGCGGCCGCGAGGCGGTTGCGGGCCTTCAGATGACCGAGGGTGCGGACGAGGGGCTCGAGGAAGAGGAGACCGCAGACGAGGCTCGACACCGGGTTGCCGGGAAGGCCGAGCACCTGCATGTCGCCGAGACGGCCGACCATCAGCGGTTTGCCGGGGCGCATGGCGATGCGCCAGAAATCGAGCTCCATGCCAGCACCGACAAGGGTCGATTGGACGAGATCATGATCGCCGACGGAGGCACCGCCGAGCGTGACGAGGATATCGGCGCCTGCTTCTTGTGCGGCCGCCAATCGTTCCTCGATGCTCGACCTGCTGTCGGGAGCGATGCCGAGGTCGATGATCTCCGCGCCATTCTCCCGGGCGATGGCGGCGATGCCGAGCGTGTTGGAGGCGATGATCTGGTCGGGCCCGAGGGTGCTCCCGGGCGGCAGAAGTTCGTCTCCGGTTGCGAGAATAGCGACACGGACGCGCCTGAAGACGTCGAGACTGCCGTGGTTCATGCCGGCGGCCACCGTCAGGCGGCCTGAATCAAGCTGGTCTCCGGCGTGGAGGACGACATCGCCTTCGTGAAAATCCTGGCCGCGCGGCCGGATATGGCGGCCTTTGGCGGGTACGAACCGGGTCTGGACACGATGGCCGTCGAGCCGTTCGGCATCTTCCTGGATCAGCACCGTATCAGCGCCCTCCGGCACGGGAGCACCGGTGAAGATGCGCACTGCCTGTCCCGGGAGCACCGTCCCCGTGAAGCGGCTGCCGGCCGCGGATTCGCCAATGACGGTCACGATGGCGCCGATCTCGGCAATATCCTCGGCACGCAGCGCATAGCCGTCCATGGCGGACGAGTCGAAGGGCGGATGGGTGAGGCGGGATACGAGATCTCTCGCGAGGACGCGGCCCTGAGCGTCACCGATAGCGACCACCTCCGTCTCCGTCACGGGGCGCGCGGCGGCCAGCATGCGTGCCAGCGCGTCTTCGACGGGAAGCAGGCTCATGAGGATTCGGTCTCGCGGATATGCGTTTCGCGCACATAGTCGCCGGAGCGTCCGCCTGACTTTTTCAGAAGGCGGATGCCGCCGATTTCCATCTCGCGATCGACGGCCTTCGCCATGTCGTAGATCGTGAGGCACGCCACGCTTGCGGCCGTCAGCGCTTCCATCTCGACGCCTGTGCGGCCGCTGAGTTTTGCCAGCGTCTCGACGCGCAGGCCGGGCAGGCTCTCGTCGGGCACGATATCGACGGAGACCTTGGTCAGCATCAGCGGATGGCAGAGCGGGATGAGGTTGGCCGTCTGCTTGGCCGCCATGATGCCGGCGAGGCGGGCGGTTCCGATGACGTCGCCCTTTTTCGCGTCGCCCGCGAGGATGATGCGCAGCGTTTCCGGCTGCATGCGGACATAGCCCTCGGCAACGGCGATCCGAACCGTCTCGCTCTTGTCGCCGACATCCACCATGCTGGCTTCGCCGGTTTCGCCGAGATGGGTCAGCGGCGTGCCCGACATCACTCGGCTGCCTGCGTGGTGGCGGACTCGGAAAGCAGGAACCGGGTGGCGGTCGCCACATCCTCCTGCCGCATCAGGCTTTCGCCGACGAGGAAAGTGCCGATGCCTGCGGCTTTCATGCGGGCGCAGTCGGCCGGCGTGAAGATGCCGCTTTCGCCGACGAGATGCCGGTCGTCCGGCACCATGGGAGCGAGACGTTCGGACACAGCGAGATCGACCGCGAAGGTCTTCAGGTTGCGGTTGTTGATACCGAGCAGGGGAGACGAAAGGCGGAGCGCGCGCTCCATTTCCGGTTCGTCATGCACTTCGACCAGCACGTCCATGCCAAGGTCGAAGGCGCAATCCTCGAGCCGGTGTGCGTCGTCGTCGGTGAGCGACGCCATGATGAGCAGGATACAATCGGCACCCCAGGCACGCGCTTCGTGCACCTGATAAGTTTCGAACATGAAATCCTTGCGCAAAGCCGGTAGGGCGCAGGCAGCGCGGGCGGCCGTCAGAAATTCCGGCGCGCCCTGGAAGCTCGGCCCATCCGTCAGCACCGAAAGGCAGGCCGCACCGCCGAGTTCATAGGCCTTGGCGAGTGCCGGCGGATCGAAGTCCGGCCGGATCAGGCCCTTGCTGGGGGAGGCCTTCTTGATCTCGGCGATGAGGCCGTATCTGCCCGCCGCACGTTTGGCTTCCAATGCCTTCAGGAATCCGCGCGGGGCCTCCTGTCCGGCGCTCATGGCCTTGAGGTCGTCGAGCGAGACGCTTGCCTTTGCCGCTGCGATTTCCTCGCGCTTGTAAAGTTCGATGCGGTGCAGGATGTCGCTCATATCAGGCCTCCTCTGCATTCGATACGCGCACGAGTGCCTCCAGCGCGGCGCGGGCAGCGCCGGTTTCCAGCGCCTCGCGCGCCATTGCCATGCCATCCGTCAACGAGCCTGCACGGCCGGAGATGACGAGTGCGGCGGCGGCGTTGGCAAGCGAGATGTCGCGGTAGGGCGTGACGTCACCTGCAAGGACGCCGCTCAGTGCCTTCGCATTGTGCGCGCCGTCGCCGCCCTTGAGGGCTGCGAGATCGACGGTCGGCAGGCCGAAGTCTGCAGGGGTCAGGTCGAAGGTGCGAATCGTTCCGTTCTCGATGGCGGCAACGTGTGTCGTGCCGGTTGTGGTGATCTCGTCGAGGCCTTCGCCGTGGACGACCCAGACGCTGGCGGAGCCGAGGTCGCGTAGGACTTCGGCCACGGGCACCACCCATTGCGGCGAGAATACGCCGACCAGCTGGCGGCTGACGCCCGCAGGGTTGGAAAGCGGGCCAAGCAGGTTGAAGATGGTGCGTGTGCCGAGCTCGACCCGTGTGGGGCCGACATGGCGCATGGCTGAATGGTGCTGCTGGGCGAACATGAAGCCGACGCCGGCCTCGCGAATGCAGCGGGCGATGGCGTCCGGCCCGATATCCAGCTTGACGCCGAGGCAGGAGAGCGCATCCGCCGTGCCCGACTTGGAACTCAGCGCGCGGTTGCCATGCTTGGCAACGGGAACGCCGGCGCCGGCGACGATCAGGGAGGCGAGCGTGGAAATGTTGTAGGTGCCGGCGCCGTCCCCGCCGGTCCCCACGATGTCGATGGCGTCGGCAGGCGCGTCCACGGTCAGCATGCGGGCGCGCATGGCGCCGACAGCACCGACGATCTCATCGACCGTCTCGCCGCGCACGCGGAGCGCCATCAGGAAGCCGCCGATCTGCGAGGGCGTGGCCGCGCCCGACATGATGATTTCGAAGGCGGCCCGTGCGTCGTCCCGGTCGAGAGACTGACCGAGCGCCGCCTTGGCGATGAAAGGTTTGAGGTCCGCCATACGATCCCGTCCGCCTACTGCTGCGCCAGCGCCGTTTCGGCCACCTGCTGGTTGATCGAAACGCCGTAGCGGGTCTGCAATTCGGTGACCATCTGGTCGAGAATATCGTCGCCGCTTGCCTGGGCGATGGCATCGACCTGACGGCTGTCCTGATCCAGCGCATCGCCGGCTGCATTTTCCACGGCGGTGACCTTCAGCAGGATCTGGCCTTCGCCATCCGTGCCGGCTGCGTTCGTCACGAGGCCGTTCGGGCCGCTGAAGGCAGCGGTGACGGCGGCAGGCGAGAGCGCGGCATCCTGCGCGGTTCGGCGCAGGCCCATCTTGGTCTCCACGGCAATGCCGAGTTCCGCCGCGATGGTTTGCAGGGTCTCGCCCTTTTCGACGCGCGCTTTCAGGTCTGCGGCACGCTTGGCCAGTTCGGCGCGCTGCTGCTCGGCCGTCCAGTCGGCAACGACCTTTTCGCGCGATTCGTCGAGCGTGCGATCGCGGGCCGGCATGACGTCCTCGACCTCGAACCAGACATAACCGTCACGGCCGAGATTGATCGGCAGGGTGTCGCTGCCCGGGTCGGCCTTGAAGACCTCGGCCAGCAGTTCCTGCGGCTGCGGCAGATCGGCGATCCTCTCGCCCTGCGCGTCGTTACCGCGCGCATCGACGGCGGGAATGGAGACGGCCTTCAGGTTGCTTTCCGTCGCCGCATCCTGAAGCGTCGCGCCGGAAATACGCGCATCCTCGAACTTGTCGTGGATCGCCGTGATCTCGTTGCTCGCATTGGCAAGGGCGACCTCCTGGCGGAGTTCTTCCTTCACCTCATCGAAGGTCCGGGTGGTTGCGGGGCGGATGTTGGTGACGCGCAGAACGACCGGGCCGAAAGCGCCATCGATAACGGGCGTGGTGCCGCCGTCAGCCGCCACGGCGAAGGTAGCATCGCCGAGCTTTGCGTCCGGCACGCGCTCGCGGGTGAAGTCGCCGAGAAGGACGTCGCCGGAGGTCTTGCCCTGCTCGGAAACGAGTGCATCGAAAGTGGTGCCGGCAGCGAGTTTTGCCGCGGCGGCATCGGCGTCCATACGGCTGGCAAAGGTGAGCTGCTCGACCGTCCGCGTTTCCGGCGTGCTGAAGGTTGCCTTGCGCTTCTCGTAGTCGGCGCGCAGCTCGTCCTCGGTGACAGCGGCCGGATTGGCGATGTCGGTCGGCTCGAGCTTCACATAGGAGATCTTGCGGAATTCGGGGGCGCGATACTCGGCCTTGTGTTCCTCGAACCAGGGCGCGAGCACGTCGTCGGCCGGTGCCTTGATCGGATCGACATTGGCATTCGAGAGAAGCAGGTAATCGAGCGAGCGCGTCTCGTTCTGGTAGGTCTTCAGCGCGTCCGTCAGGACCGTCGGCGCCTTGAAGCCATCCGACAGAGCCTCGACGATCTGCGAGCGGACAGCGACCTGGCTGCGATTCGTGATGTAATCGACCTCACGCAGGCCGGCATTGCGCAGCACGCTGGAGAAGACGGTGCGATCGAACTGTCCGTTGACAGCGCGGAAAGCGGGGTCCTGGCTGATCAGGGTCGCGAGGCGATCCTGCGACAGGCCGAGGTTCATGTCGCTCGACAACTGGTCGAGCGTCGCGCCCGCCACGAGCTGCGAATAGACCTGCGCCTCGACGCCGAAGGCGCGGGCCTGATCGCGCGACAGGCGGGTGCCGAACTGGCGGGAAAGCTGGGCCAGCTGCCGCTCGTAGGCGAGCCGGAAGTCCGCGGGAGACACCTTGACGTCGCCCACCGTCACGACAGCCGTGGAGGCACTCGGCGCGATGGACGACGACACGCCCCAGACTGCGAACGAGGCGACGAGAACGATCAACAGGCCTTTGACGACCCAGGTCTGGGCGCCTCTCCTCAGCATTTCCAACATAAGACTGCGCACCTCAACCGACAAAACACGCGTTCGCCCCGTGGCAAACCGTGTCGTTCCTTACTGCATAAATTTCGAAATCGGAATCAATTTAAGGAGAAATTGCAAAGGCCGTCTTATGGCCGCTGCGATCCGTCGGACGTGGGCAGCAGGCCATTGCGGATGAAGGCGTCGTAGCAGGGCGTGAGAGACACCCTGACATGGCCGGGCAGAAGGGCTGGCGCATAGAGAGCGAGCAGCGCGGTCTGCGTCGGCGTGGCGGGGCAGGTCGGCATCAGTGCGAGATCGACTGTCCGGATGGCGTCGTTCTCCGCGTCGCCCGGAGGCGGGACGGCCCGCGTCGGATCGGCGCCGATGGCGATGTTCCGTGGTGCCTGTCGATCCATCAACCAAGGGAAAGGATTGACGAAGTCGATGGACATGATGGTTTCGAATCGGATGCCATGACGGGCTTCATAAGCGCGGACGGCGGAAATGGCGCGATCGGCGTTATGAAGCCAGGCCCATTGGAAGTCGAAGTCGCTGAAAAGAAGGATGGAGAAGGGTTCGCCGGCAACCGCCAGCGCATCGAAGGCTTTCCGGTTCTCGACGAACATGGCTTCCATCAACCGTGCCCGCTCCGCAAAGCTCGGCCGGATGGCAAAGGCGCCCATCGTCTTCAGGTTCTGGTGATCGAGGCGCACCGTTCCCAGCATGCCCACCCAGGCGCGGCTGGCCTTCTGGACGACCGCGACCGCCGGGGGGATGACGACCGCGAGAGCGAGCACCGCGACGATACCGGAGCGCACCGTGTTGCCGTGACGGCGGTAATGATCGAGGCCGGTGGCGAGCAGCAGCGGGTAGAGAAATATCAGAGCCTGGCTGCCGGTATTCTGGCTTTCGAAGAACAGGCCGGCGAGAAGAAAGACGGAAATCCAGACGAAGGGAAAATCGAGGATTGCCGAAACCGTCTTCGGCGACGGTGCGGACGCCGCGTTGCGCAACCGCTGGCGGACAAGATCGAGATCGGTGAGGACAAGTGCGAGGCAGAGCCCGGCTGTCGCCAGCGACACGCCGATATTCATCGAGGCAGCCTTCAGGAGGCGCGGCAGGAGCGTTTCATCGTTGAGCAGGAGGAGGGCGAGGATATCACCGATATAGGCCGACACCACGCCGGTCGCCAACTCCAGGCCGACGAGGATCGCAGTGAAGATGCTTGCCGCGATCACGGAGCGCTTCAGGCTCAGCCGTCCGGCGGCAAGCGCCATCCCGCACATCAGTGCGCCGGCGACGACACCGGTGATCTTGATGAAGAAGAGCGCCAGCATGCTGGCCGCGACGCCGCCGCAGAGCTTTCGACAGTCCTTCATGAAGACCAGGGCCGCAGCGAGGACATAGAGGAGCTGGCAGACTTGGCGGTTGTAGATGCCGAAGCCTTCGGAGCCTGGATAGGGATAGAAGTTGCCGATGTTGAAGGGCAGCAGCGAATAGAGGAGGAATGGCGCGAGAAGCGCGAAGGCGAGGGCGGTCGAGCGGCGCTGGACGTCGATCAGGACCACCGCCATCAGGGGGACGGTGACGACGAGGAGCGACCATGCCGACAGGAAGAGCGGATGTCCGTTCGGGAAAAGCCAGATCGCACCGGCAAAGAGGTAATAGCCGAGAGCACCGACAGGCGCGAAGAAATCGATGGAAGGGATCTGCCCGCCTGCGATCCGATTCGTTGCATCCAGGTAGATGTAGAGATCCCACATCATCGCACCCATCGGCTGATGGAGGGTGGTGAGAAGCGCCAAGGGCAACGCGAGCAGGACGGCGGCAAGTGCGAGGACCGGCGCAGACTGCTTCAGCCGGAAATAGCGTCCTTCCGGCGCTGCGCGTAGGTCATTCGCGACGGATGCCATGGAACGCCTCAAAGCGGCTGAGTTTTCGAACGGACTTGCTTATCGCATCGTGATCTTTTCATTGCGTTAACGTCGGGTCCAGGGGGCTCCTGTGGAGCGGCTTCGTGACCCAGGACCGCCACCGTGCTCCTCTTGAAATCTGCTTCGCAAATCCATGCCTTTTGCTCTATGAGGCTGAGGCAACGTCTGGCGGCCCGGCTGGACGAGACCGGGAGAAACGCCATGAGCACCACCATTACAGACGCCCGTACTTGCCTCGCCGTGGTCCTCGCCGCGGGCGAGAGCACGCGGATGAAGTCCTCTCTGTCGAAGGTGCTGCATCCCGTCGCGGGCCGGGCAATGATTGCCCATGTGATGGAGTCGCTTGCCGGGGCCGGCATTCAAGCGGCCGCTCTCGTGGTGGGTCGCGATGCCGATGCGGTGGCCGCCGCCGCGCGTCGCGACGATCTGGCCCTGACGACGCATCTGCAGACCGAGCGGCTGGGCACCGGGCATGCCGTGCTCGCAGCGCGCGAGGCGATCTTGAAGGGCTATGACGATGTGATCGTCGTTTTCGGGGATACGCCGCTCATCACCGCCGAGCCTTTGAAGGCAGCGCGCGCGCGGCTTGCGGCCGGGGACGATGTCGTGGTCATCGGCTTTCACACGGCCCGCCCGACAGGCTACGGCCGGCTGATCATCGAGAACGACACGCTGCTGGCGATCCGCGAGGAGAAGGACGCCTCTGAGGCCGAGCGGGCGATCACCTATTGCAATGGCGGGCTGATGGCCATGAACGGCGCGCGGGCGCTCGAATTTCTCGACGCGATCGGGAATGCCAACGCCAAGGGCGAATATTACCTGACGGATGTGGTGGAAGTGGCGCGGGCTGCCGGCGCCCGCACGATCGCCATCGAAGCGCCCGAGACCGAGCTGATGGGCTGCAACAACCGGGCGGAACTGGCAGCCATCGAAGCTGCCTGGCAGACGCGGCGGCGCCATGCGCTGATGGTCTCCGGCGTCTCGATGATCGCGCCTGAGACCGTGTTTCTCTCATACGACACGCAGCTCGCGCAGGACGTGTTGGTCGAGCCGAATGTTGTCTTCGGCCCCGGTGTGACCGTGGAGCGCGACGCCGTCATCCATGCGTTTTCACATCTGGAAGGCGCGCATGTTTCGGCCGGTGCCACCGTCGGCCCCTATGCACGGCTTCGGCCGGGTGCGTATCTTGGGGTGAATGCCAAGGTCGGCAATTTCTGCGAGGTCAAGAAGGCCGAAATCGGCGAAGGCGCCAAGATCAACCATCTGACCTATATCGGCGACGCATTCGTGGGCGCGGGCACCAATATCGGCGCGGGCACGATCACCTGCAATTACGACGGTGTGAACAAGCATGTCACACGCATCGGCGCGCAGGCCTTCATCGGCTCGAACTCTTCGCTGGTCGCACCCATCACCATCGGTGACGGGGCGCTGGTTGCGTCCGGCAGCGTCATTACCGACGATGTGCCGGCCGATGCAGCCGCGTTCGGACGTGCCCGACAGACGGTGAAGCCTGGACGCGCGAAGCTGTTGCGCGAGCGGTACTTGGCCGAGAAGGCCGCCAAGAGCGGAAAGGCCTGACCCGGTCAGCCGCGCCCGGCGGCGTTACCGGCTGATACCGAAAGTGACGGTAGGCCGGTTGCTCCCGGCGCAAAAAACAGTAGTGAGCTTGAGGCTCAAGGTCTGGGCTCGAAATATCGGAGAAGTTCATGTGCGGCATCGTCGGCATCGTCGGGGCACGGCCCGTTTCGGAGAGGCTGGTCGATGCCCTCAAGCGGCTCGAATATCGCGGCTATGATTCGGCCGGTGTTGCGACGATCCATGACGGCCAGCTCGACCGTCGGCGCGCCGAAGGCAAGTTGTTCAACCTGGAAACGAAGCTCGCCGGCGATCCGCTTCCCGGCCTGATCGGCATCGCGCACACGCGCTGGGCGACGCATGGCGCACCGACGGAAAACAACGCCCATCCGCATTTCACCGATGGCGTCGCCGTCGTGCACAACGGGATCATCGAGAATTTCTCCGAGATCAAGGACGCTCTGATCGCGGAAGGCGCGACCTTCTCGACGCAGACGGACACAGAGGTCGTCGCGCAGCTGCTCGCCAAGCTTCGGCGGGACGGGCTGGACGGTAGACAAGCCATGCAGGCGATGCTGCGGTCCGTTACCGGTGCCTACGCGCTGGCGGTCCTGTTTGCCGATACGCCGGGTACGATTCTCGCAGCCCGTTCCGGCCCGCCGCTTGCGGTCGGCTATGGCGCGCAAGAGATGTTTCTCGGCTCGGATGCGATCGCGCTTGCACCCTTCACCAACGAGATCACCTATCTCAACGATGGCGACTGGGCCGTGCTGACGGCGGGTGGCGTCGAAATCCTCGACCATGACGGCAACTCTGTGACGCGGCCGCGGCAGGTGTCGATCGCCGCCGCCTACATGGTGGACAAGGGCAACCACCGGCACTTCATGGAAAAAGAGATCTACGAGCAGCCGGAGGTCATCTCGCACGCGCTTGGCCACTATGTCGATTTCACGGAGAACCGCGTCAGCGCTGCCGCCTCGGCCATCGATTTCGCCCGGATACCGAGCCTTGCCATCTCGGCCTGCGGCACGGCCTATCTCGCTGGTTTGATCGGCAAATACTGGTTCGAGCGCTATGCGCGGCTGCCGGTGGAGATTGATGTCGCCTCCGAGTTCCGCTATCGCGATATTCCCCTGTCGCCCGATGCGGCGGCTCTGTTCATCTCCCAATCCGGTGAGACGGCGGATACGCTGGCGTCGCTGCGCTACTGCAAGGATCTCGGTTTGACGATCGGCGCGGTCGTCAACGCAAGTGAATCGACCATCGCGCGCTCGTCGGATGCCGTCTTCCCGATTCTCGCCGGTCCGGAAATCGGCGTCGCCTCCACCAAGGCCTTTACCTGCCAGCTGGCCGTGCTGGCAGCGCTTGCCGTCGGCGCCGGGCGCGCGCGGGGCACCATTTCCATTGAGGAAGAGCGCGTTCTCGTGCGGCATCTTGCCGAAATGCCGCGGATCATGGCGAGCGTGCTGAACGCCATCCAGCCGAAGATGGAAAGCCTTGCGCGCGAGCTCTCCAAGTGCCGGGACGTTCTCTATCTCGGCCGTGGCACCAGCTTTCCGCTCGCCATGGAGGGCGCGTTGAAGCTGAAGGAGATTTCCTACATCCACGCCGAGGGCTATGCCGCCGGCGAACTGAAGCATGGGCCGATCGCGCTGATCGACGAGAACATGCCGGTCATCGTGATCGCGCCGCACGACCGGTTCTTCGAGAAGACGATCTCGAACATGCAGGAGGTCGCGGCCCGCGGCGGTCGGATCATCTTCATCACCGACGAGCGGGGCGCGGCCGCTTCCAAGTTGGAGACCATGAGCACGATCGTGCTGCCGAACGTGGACGAGCTGATCGCGCCGATGATCTTCTCGTTGCCGATCCAGCTTCTGGCCTACCACACCGCCGTGTTCATGGGCACGGACGTGGACCAGCCGCGAAATCTCGCAAAGTCCGTCACGGTCGAATAGCGGCTTTGGCGCGCAGCCGCAGCATGCTTGGTTGCAGTGCGGCTTTTGCCATTGTCCGCCCGACGGCAACGCCATATCATTCGTTTGCGGCCGCGAACCGAGTGCCGATGGAATCAGCATGACCGAAGCTCCGACGCGCATCTCCCTTGCCACCCGTCTGCGAAACAACTTTCTCGCGGGGCTGGTGATCTGCGCGCCGATCGCCATCACGCTCTGGCTGACCTGGAGCTTCGTGCGCTGGGCCGACAGCTGGGTGAAACCCTATATTCCCGCCCGCTACAACCCGGACAGCTATCTGAATTTCGCGGTGCCGGGTTTCGGCCTTCTGATCGCGCTGATCGTCATCACCATCATCGGCTTTCTCGGCAAAAACCTCATCGGGCGATCCGTCGTCAATCTGGGTGAACAGGTGCTGAACCGCACGCCGCTGGTGCGCGGTCTCTACAAGAGCCTGAAGCAGATCTTCGAGACGGTGTTGAAGGAGCAGGGCACGCCCTTCAACAAAGCGGCGCTGATCGAGTATCCAAGTGTTGGGCTCTGGTCGCTGGTGTTCATTGCCACGGATGCCAAGGGCGAGATCGCCTCGAAATTTGATGCGATGGGCCGCGACATGGTGGCCTGCTTCATGCCACCGACACCGGTGCCGACGGCGGGGTTCCTCGTCTTCGTCCAGCGCGAGAAGATCGTACCGCTCGACATGAGCGCCGAGGATGCCGCCAAGATCGTCATCTCGGTCGGGCTGGTCACGCCGCCCGAAGGCGGACCGGTGGCGACGACGCGCAAGGGCCGCAAGGCTGCCGAGCCCATGCCGGTCGTCATCGAATCCTGACGGTCATCCGGCTCGCAGGAAGCGGATCGCTTCGTCGCGCCGATGAAGATAGAGCAGTGTTCTCAAGGCTTCGCCGCGCGGCGTCGTGAGATCGGGATCGCGCTCGATCACATAGGCTGCATCCTTGCGTGCAATCTCCAGAAGATCGGCATGGGCCTCCAGGCTCGCGATGCGGAAGCCCGGCGTGCCGGACTGCCGGGTGCCCAGCAGCTCGCCTTCTCCCCGCAGCTTCAGATCCTCCTCGGCAATCACGAAGCCGTCTTCCGTGTCCCGCAGGATGGACAGGCGGGCGTGGGCCGTCTGGCTGAGCGGCCCCTTGTAGAGCAGGATGCAGCTTGACGCCTGATCGCCACGGCCGACGCGGCCGCGCAACTGGTGGAGCTGGGCGAGGCCGAATCGCTCGGCATGTTCGATGACCATGATCGTCGCATCCGGCACGTCCACGCCGACTTCCACGACGGTGGTGGCGACGAGAAGACGCGTTTCGCCATTCTTGAAGGCGAGCATGGCGGCGTCCTTATCCGGGCCGGCCATTCGCCCGTGAATGAGGCCGGCGACGGGGCCCAGACGGGCGACGAGGATCTGGAAGCGCTCGTCGGCGGACATGAGGTCGGAGAGTTCCGACTCTTCCACCAGCGGGCAGATCCAGTAGATCTTCTTGCCTTCCTCGATCGCCCCGCGCAGCCGCTCGACGATGTCGTCCAGCCGCTCCGTCGGCAGCGTCACCGTCTGGATCGGCTTTCGGCCGGCGGGCTTCTCCGTGAGCTTGGAGACGTCCATATCACCGAAAGCGGCGAGCACGAGGGTGCGCGGGATCGGCGTTGCGGTCATCACCAGCATGTGCGGCGACACGCCCTTGGCGGTCAGCCGGAGGCGCTGGTGGACGCCGAAGCGATGCTGCTCATCCACCACGGCCAGCAACAGGCGATGGTAGGAGACCGTGTCCTGGAAAAGCGCGTGGGTGCCAATGACGATATCCGTTTCGCCCGAGGCCAGACGCTCGAGCATAGCGTCGCGCTCTCGGCTTTTCGTGCGACCGGTTAGCACGTCGATCTTCACGCCTGCGGGGCCGGCGAGCCGGCTGAGCGTCGTAAAATGCTGACGGGCAAGAATTTCCGTTGGCGCCATGAGCGCGGCTTGGCCGCCGGCCTCGACGGCAGCCAGCATCGCCATCAGCGCGACGGCCGTCTTGCCCGAGCCGACGTCACCCTGGAGAAGCCGAAGCATGCGCTCCTCGCGCGCCATGTCGGCGAGGATGTCGGCGACCGCCGCGGTCTGGCTTCCGGTCAGGGAGAAGGGCAAGGCGGAGATGACGGGGCCGCTCAGCGCGCCCGTCGCCTTGACCGGGGTTCCCGGCAGGATGCGCAGGCGCTGGCGGACGAGCGAGAGGGACAGCTGCCCGGCCAGGAACTCGTCATAGGCAAGCCGCCGACGTGCCGGTGCGCGCGGATCGATATCCGTGGCGTCGCGCGGCTCGTGCAGGGCGATGAAGGCATCGCGGACGGTGAGGAAATCCTGTTTCTCCAGAAGCGCCTCGTCCAGCCATTCCTGGAAGTTCGGTATCCGCGTCAGCGCCGCCTCGATCGTGCGACGCAGTGTCTTTGGCGAAAGGCCGGCCGTCAGACCGTAGACCGGCTCGACGAGGGCCATGGTCTCCGCATCCTCCTCGCGAACCATCAGGTCGGGATGCACCATCGACGCGCGGCCGTTGAACCAGTCGACTTTTCCCGAGACGATGACGATGTCGTCGATCGGCAGCTGCTTCTCCAGCCAGTTGCCCTTGACCTTGAAGAAGGTCAGCGCCAGCTCGCCGGTGTCGTCCTGCAGGAAGACCCGGTAGGGCATGGAGGAGCGGCCGGGCGGTGGCGGCTGGTGGCGGTCGATCCGGCCCTTGATGGTGACGATGGCGCCGGCAAGCGCGTTCATCACGCCCGGCTGGTGGCGGCGGTCCACGATGGAGTGCGGCGCGTGGAAGAGGAGGTCCACCACGCGGCAGTCCTCGATGCTCTCTCGACCGAACAGCCGGGCGAGAAACTCGCCGACTTTGGGGCCGACGCCGGGCAGCGTATCGAGCGAGGCAAAAAGCGGGTCGAGAAGGGCAGGGCGCATCGGGGAACTTCACTTGACGAAACGGACTTTGGCAAGGCTGACAAGTCGGTGTGCAGCGTTTATAGGAGCGGCGGGACCGTGGCAGCAAGGCTCAATTTCGGCTCGTCCCGAACGACGGTCACGGCACCGGTCATACGCCGCAAGAGGGACAGTCCATGACAGGCATCACCCGCACCAGTGCCGATCTCGATCTGCGCCGCCGCAAGATCCTCTTCCGGGCGTGGCATCGGGGCTTGCGCGAGATGGATCTCGTCTTTGGGCAATTTGCGGACAACGAGCTTGCCGACCTGCCGGATGCCGATCTCGACGAGCTCGAACGCATCATGAATGAGGAAGACAACGATCTGGTGAAGTGGATCCTGGGCGAACGCGATCTGCCCGATCATTTCCGCACGCCGCTCTTCGCACGCATTTCCGCCTACCGTCCGGATTTCGAACCGCAGTCGGGACCGGCGACCACAGGACCTTCTGAATGATTGCCGGATTTGACAAGAAGAAGATCGCGGGCGTCGCGCGCGAGATCACAATCGGGCCCGTGCCGGCCGGCGTCGAGCCGCTGCTGCTGGCCGAGATCGCGCGTGCGGAAGGCCCCGTTGCCTACATCCTGTCCGACGGACAGCGGCTTGCCGATATCGAACAGATGCTCGGCTTTGCCGCACCCGATATTCCCGTGCTCACGCTGCCGGGCTGGGACTGTCTGCCATACGACCGCGTTTCCCCGAGCGCCGATGTTTCCGCCCGGCGGCTGTCGGCGCTGAGCGCACTGATTGCGCATGCCCGCAAGCCGCATCCGGCCATCGTGCTGGTGACCGTCAATGCGGCGCTGCAGAAGATGGCGCCGAAGGACGTGATCGAGGGCCTCGCCTTCTCCGCCCGGCCGGGCGCGAACATCCGCATGGACGACGTGGCGGCCCTTCTGTCGCGCAATGGGTTCGAGCGCGTGGCGACGGTGCGCGAGGTCGGCGAATTTGCCGTGCGCGGGGGCATTCTCGATGTCTTCGTTCCCGGCAGCGCGGAGCCCGTGCGGCTGGACTTCTTCGGTGACACGCTGGAGACCATCCGGTCCTTCGACCCCGCAAGCCAGCGCACGACGGGGCAGGCGCGGTCGCTCGACCTCAATCCGATGAGCGAGGTTTCTCTGACGCCGGAAACGATCAGCCATTTCCGGACGCGCTATCTGGCGCTGTTCGGCGCGACGACGCGGGACGATGCGCTGTATCAAGCCGTCTCCGAAGGCCGGCGCTATGCCGGCATGGAGCACTGGCTGCCGCTGTTCTACGACACGCTCGACAGCGTGTTCGACTATCTCCCGGGCTTCCGGATCGTCACGGACCATGTGGTGCGGGAGGCTGCGGCCGAGCGCTCGAAGCTCGTCCACGATTATTATGATGCGCGACGTGAGTCGGGAGCGACGGGCAAAAACCAGGCATCGCAGGGCACGCCCTACAAGCCGGTGCCGCCGGAGCAGCTTTATCTGACGGCGGACCAGTTTTCCGCAGCCCTTGCCAGCGGGAACGCCATTCGCCTGTCGCCGTTCTCCGAGCCGGAAGGCGAGGGCCGCAAGGTCGTGACCATAGACGCGCGCCTCGGTGTGCGCTGGGCGAAGAATGCCAACGAGAGTGCGCCGGAGGGCGAGCGCGTCAACGTTTTCGACCAGGCCGTCAAATACATTGCCGACAAGCGCGCCAAGGGTGCCAAGGTGCTCGTCACCGGCTGGTCCGAAGGATCGCTCGACCGGCTGCTTCAGGTACTGGCGGAGCATGGGCTCGGCAATATCAAGCCGGTCGCGTCCTTCGGCGAGGTCGGCAAACTCAAAGCCGGCGAAGCTGCCGCTGCCGTCCTCAGCCTCGAGAGCGGTTTCGAGAGCGGCGATCTCGTCGTCATCGGCGAGCAGGATATTCTCGGCGACCGGATGGTGCGCCGCTCCAAGCGCCGCAAGCGCGGGGCCGACTTCATCGCCGAAGTGGCGGGGCTCGACGAGGGCTCGATCGTCGTTCACGCCGAGCACGGCATCGGGCGGTTCGTCGGGCTTCGCACCATCGAGGCCGCCGGCGCGCCGCATGCGTGTCTGGAACTCGTCTATGCCGACGATGCCAAGCTCTATCTGCCGGTCGAAAACATCGACCTCCTCTCCCGCTACGGTTCGGAAGGCAGCGATGCCATTCTCGACAAGCTGGGCGGTGTCGCGTGGCAGGCGCGCAAGGCCAAGCTGAAGAAGCGGCTGCTGGACATGGCCGGTGGCCTCATCCGCATCGCGGCCGAGCGACTGACGCGGCGCGCACCTGTGCTGACGACGCCGGAAGGGATCTACGACGAATTTGCCGCGCGCTTCCCCTATGACGAGACCGAGGACCAGATGACCTCGATCGAGGCCGTGCGGGACGATCTCGGCGCCGGCCGGCCGATGGACCGGCTGGTGTGCGGCGATGTCGGCTTTGGCAAAACCGAGGTTGCGCTGCGCGCCGCGTTCATCGCGGCGATGAACGGCGTTCAGGTCGCGGTCGTCGTTCCCACGACGCTTCTTGCCCGCCAGCACTTCAAGTCGTTTACGGAGCGATTCCGCGGCCTGCCGATCCGGCTGGCGCAGGCCTCGCGCCTCGTCGGTTCCAAGGAGCTGGCGCTGACGAAAAAGGAGGTTGCCGACGGCAAGACCGATATCGTTGTCGGCACCCACGCCTTGCTCGGCAGCGCCATCAACTTTGCCAATCTCGGCCTTCTGATCATCGATGAGGAGCAGCATTTCGGCGTGAAGCACAAGGAGCGGCTGAAGGAGCTGAAGTCGGACGTTCACGTGCTGACGCTTTCGGCGACGCCGATCCCGCGGACGCTGCAGCTTGCCCTCACCGGCGTGCGGGAGTTGTCCTTGATCACGACACCGCCCGTCGACCGCATGGCCGTGCGCACGTTCATCTCGCCGTTCGACGCGCTGGTGATCCGCGAGACGTTGATGCGCGAGCACTATCGCGGCGGACAGAGCTTCTATGTCTGCCCGCGGCTTGCCGATCTTGACGACGTTCATGCCTTTCTGCAGTCCGACGTGCCGGAACTCAAGGTCGCCATCGCCCACGGGCAGATGCCGGCGACCGAACTCGAGGACATCATGAACGCCTTCTACGAAGGGCGGTACGATGTGCTTCTGTCGACCACGATTGTGGAGTCCGGGCTCGACGTGCCCCGCGCCAACACGCTGATCGTCCACCGGGCGGATATGTTCGGGCTGGCGCAGCTTTATCAGCTGCGCGGCCGCGTCGGCCGGTCGAAGGTGCGGGCGTTCGCGCTGTTCACGCTGCCGGTCAACAAGACGCTGACGGGACCTGCCGAACGGCGACTCAAGGTGCTGCAATCGCTCGACACGCTCGGCGCGGGCTTCCAGCTCGCGAGCCACGACCTCGACATTCGCGGCGCCGGGAACCTGCTCGGCGACGAACAGTCCGGTCATATCAAGGAGGTCGGTTTCGAGCTCTACCAGCAGATGCTGGAAGAAGCGGTTGCGGAACTGAAGGGCGATGACGAAGTGACCGACAGCGGCTGGTCGCCGCAGATCTCGGTCGGCACGCCGGTGATGATCCCGGATGAGTACGTGCCGGACCTGCATCTCCGTCTGATGCTCTACCGCCGACTCGGCGAAATCACCGAGCTTGCCGATATCGACGCCTTCGGCGCCGAGCTCATCGACCGTTTCGGGCCGTTGCCGATCGAGGTTCAGCACCTGCTGAAGATCGTCTACGTCAAGTCGCTCTGCCGGACAGCCAATGTTGAGAAGCTGGATGCAGGGCCGAAGGGTGTCGTCGTCCACTTCCGCAATCGCGATTTCCCGAATCCGGCGGGCCTTGTCGGCTACATCGCCAAGCAGGGAACGCTCGCCAAGGTGCGACAGGACCAAAGCATCTTCTTCCAACGGGATTATCCGACGCCGGAGAAGCGGCTTGCCGGTGCTGCCATGCTGATGACGCAACTCGCAGCGATCGCGAAGGGATGATCCCAACTCCGTGAGAAATATCTGATGTACAGGATTGACACGCTATTGGTGTCGCGCAACATTGTCGCTCGTTAAGCGGGAGAACGGCAATGGATGAATGGCTTGTGCTTGCAAAGACAATCGTGCCGGGCCTTGAGAAGGCGTTGGCGGCGGATCGGTCCGGAACGCTCGCGGCGGATGTCGTCGTGGCTCTGAAGGCTGTGCCGGGCGTGATGATACCGGCAGACGCCGCTGTCATCCTCGACGGCGATCCTGCGCTGAAGGAGCGTATCGTGACACAGATATCGTCGTTGACCGAAAAGAGCAGTGGGATAGCGACCGCTCCGGTGAGCCCGGTCCCGCCGGCTGTTCCTGACGAGATTGCGGAAAAGCTGCGTCGTCTGGACGAGGAGTTCGACAAGCTGGAGCGGGCGCGCTGGTTCTACCTCGAATTGCAGGCGCGAAATGCCAAGCATGTCTGGGTGAACCCGGCTCTCTCCATCGGCATCACCGGCGGATTTATCCTCCTCGTCTACATCGTGGCCTTTTGGAAAGTCGAACCAGAAAACTCAGCCGTCTTCAACATCATCCTCGGTGCGTTCGCCACAGCATTCGCGACTGTCATCAGCTTCCATTTCGGATCGTCCATCGGCTCGAAAGACAAGGATCAGGACAAGCGCAGAGAGGCAATGGAGCAGGCGTCCGCCGTGGATGCTGCGGCGATCGCACGTATCGCGGTGACCTAAGTCAGGCAGAATCTGTCAGTTGATATTCGCCTGGTTCTTCATCTGGGCGATGTCGCGGAGCGCGTTGGTGAGCGCCTCGACGGATTGCGCACCCATCACAGCATATTTGCTGTCTATGATGAAGCAGGGAACGCCGGTGACGCCCATGTCTCGTGCCATGTCGATCTCCGTCTTGACGTCGGCGGTGTCGGCGTCGGAGGCAAGCAGAGTGGTGACGACGGCGCGGTCGAGGCCGCCGGCTTGGGCGATGTCGATCAGGGTCTCCCGGTCGCCGACGTTGCGACCTTCCTCGAAGTTGGCGCGGAACAGGCCCGTCACGACGTTTGCCTGAATATCTGCGCCTTCCGCCTGGGCCCAGCGGATGAGCCTGTGCGCGTCGAGTGTGTTCGGCGAGATCTTCACGGCGTCGAAGTTGAAGGCCACGCCATCGGCGTGCCCCAGTGCCGTAAGGGTTTTGTGCGCCCGGGCAACGGCGGCGTCTCCACCGAGCTTTGCGGCCAAGTGTGCCTTGTGATCGACGCCTTCCGGCGGCAGGTCGGGATTAAGCTGGTAGGGGCGCCAGCTGACCGTGACGAGGATCTCGCTGGCCAGCTCGGCGATGGCCTTGTCCAGCCGCGCCTTGCCGAGATAGCACCAGGGGCAGACGACGTCCGAGACGACGTCGATGGTGACGTGTTCCATGGTTGTTACTTCCCTTTCTGGCTTTGCTGGCCTTGCGGTACCGCAGGCGGCTGTGGCGCCGGTGAAGCGCCTGTCTGTGCATCGGCATCCCACCAGGTCGGCAGGCTGTAGCCGTAGAGCGGAACGGTGTTCGGCCGACCGATGCGCTTGTGGCGGCCGACCCACTGCGAGGCCACGTGATAGAGCGGCACCGCGTAGAAGTTGGAGACGAGCATCCTGTCATGGGCGCGAACGGCGGCGGTAAAATCTTCCTGCGAGCGCGCCTGCAGAATGTTGTTGATCAGCGTGTCGATATCCTTGTCGGCAACGCCGGCAAAATTTTCGCTGCCCTGCCGGTCGCGCGATTGCGATGACCACCGGCCAAGCTGCTCGATGCCGGGCGAGAGGGAGGACGGGAAGGACTTGACGATGATGTCGTAGTCGAAGGACTGGCTGCGTTGCTGGTACTGCGAATCATCGACAGTACGCACGCCTGCGCGAATGCCGAGCGCTGCCAGGAAGCGCTGGTAGGCCAGCGCCATCTTCTCCTGACCCTCGTTCTGGGTCATGATCTCGAATGCGAGCTGCTGCCCGTCGGCGTTCTTCATCTGACCGTCGCGGATCGTATAGCCGGCTTCGCGCAGCAGCGTCACCGCTTCGCGCAACACGTTGCGATCCCGCCCGGAGGCGTCGGTAACGGGCAGGCGATAGGTTCCATCCAGCACGCCGGGGAGGATGCGGTTGCGGATATCGCCGAGGAGGCCCAATTCGCGATCGTCGGCCGGCTGGCCGAGGTAGGAGAGGCCGGAATTCTGCCAGTAGCTCTGCGTGCGCGTGTAGGCGCTGTCATAGAGGTTCTTGTTGACCCATTCGAAATCGAAGACGAGAGCAAGACCCTGCCGCAGTTTCGGGTTGTCGAACATCGCCCGACGGGTATTGAAGACGAAGCCGAGCATGCCCGAGGGGGTCTTCGGCGAGAACGTATCCTTGATGACCTCGCCGGATTGTACCGCCGGAAAATTATAGCTGCGCGCCCAGCGGTTGGGGCTACCTTCCGGGTAGATGTCGATCTCGCCCTTCTTGAAGGCTTCGAACAGCGAATTGTCCTGCAGGAAATATTCGACGGAAACGCGGTCGTAATTGTCCTGGCCGATCTTGGACGGCAGGTCCTTTGCCCAATAGGTCGGGTCGCGCTCATAAACGATCCGCTCGCCCGGCGTGACAGAGGCGACCTTGTAGGGGCCGGACCCGATCAGGAATTTCAACGTCGTCTGGTCGAAGGTCTCGACCGGCGTCGCGTGCTTCGGCAGAATCGGCGTCATCGCGATGAGGAGCGGGAATTCGCGGTCGCTCTTCTCATTGAAGGTGAAGCGAACACTGCGGTCGCCGACCTTTTCCATCTTGGCAACCTTGTCGAGCCTTGACGCGAAGGGCACCCGGCCCTTGTCGCGGAAGATTTCGAAGGTGAAGATGACATCCTCCGGCGTCACCGGTTGGCCATCGGACCAGCGCGCCTTTGGGTTGAGATTGAACTGGATGAAGGTCCGGTCTTCATCCCATTCCACCGTTTCCGCCAAGAGCCCGTAGAGCGAGAACGCCTCGTCGCGCGAGCGCGTCATGAGCGAATCATAGATGAGGTTGCCGTATTCCGGATCGAGCATGCCGCGCGCCGTCGTGCGCATGCTTTTCAGGATGAAGGGATTAAGGTTGTCGAACGAACCCACGACTCCATAGGAGATGTGGCCGCCCTTCTTCACCTGCGGATCGACATAGGGAAAGTTCTTGAAGTCGGCGGGCAGGGCCGGCGTTCCGTGCATGGCAATGCCGTGAACGGGCTCGGCGATAGCCGCGCCGGCGGCCGACAGGGACGTGAACAGGGCGAGGCCCAGAAACAATGCGCGCACACGGTTCTCCGATGCGGACGGGCCCGGCAAGAGTTCGAGCGGATCCAGAAACGATTCCTGTCGACCCTATCATGTCGAGCCGATTTTTGAACCTTGCCGTCCGCAAAATGGCGGTCGCATGATGTTGCCGTCGTGAAATGTCATGCCTGAAGCCGCTATTTTCAGTCGGCATGACTGGATTAGGCAGGCGTGACGCTGTAGGAGAGGGAACCGCCACTTGACGGGTCATGTAAATGCCTCAATTGACCAACAGAGGAGCGGGAGGCCGAGCACTCGACATTGGGATGAGCGGATTGCTTGGGTGGTTCTCGGGATCGTACATGGTCCTGTGCAGAACGATCGCAACCGATCCTGTAGTGAACGTGATGTTGCGCGTCTCTTTCAAGGAGCGCTGCACCCGAGCCGCAGAAACGATGGAATTCAGGAGACGGATATCGTTATGACCTTCAAGCCCACACTTACCAAGAAAGTCGCCATTTCGGCTTTCGCCGGCGCCGTAGCGGCCGCTGCAATGCCGTCGGCCTCTTTCGCGCAGCAGGCATCCCAGCGCCCGCCGCAGGGCTGGTTCAAAGTCTGCACCAAGCAGGAAGACAACGACGTCTGCATCGTGCAGAACCTGCTTTCCGCCAATAACGGCCAGCTCATCACCGCGGCCGGCCTCATCAGCGTTCAGGGCAAGGTCAACCGGAAGATCCTTCAGGTCTCCGTTCCCTCCGCGCGCCTGCTGCCGCCCGGCGTCCAGGTCCAGATCGACGGCGGCAAGCCGATCAAGCTCGACTACGCCATCTGCATGCCCGACAAGTGCGTGGCCGAAGCGCCTCTGTCGGACGCCGTCATCGCCAGCCTGAAGAAGGGCAGCGAAGTGGTCTTCACGTCGATCAACTTCCAGCGCGCACCGAACCCCATCAAGATGTCTCTCGAAGGCTTCACCGGCGTTTTCGATGGTGAGCCGATCGAGCAGTCGAAGCTTCAGGAACGCCAGCGCCTGCTGCAGGAAGAAATGCAGAAGAAGGCGGAAGACGCCCGCAAGAAGCTTGAAGAAGCTCAGAAGGCTGCCAAGCAGAACTGATCAGGGCGATCGCCCAAGAGAAAGCCCGGATCTCGTGATCCGGGCTTTTTGCATTTCAGATCCAGGCACGACGGACATGCCGGCTGATCAGTGCGTGACGACGGCCTTCGGCTTGTACTGGCCGATGGTCTCCGGATCGAAGAACGTCTCGACCTGGGAGTGGCGAACCGGTGTTCCCGTCTCGTCGGACATCAGGTTCTGCTCGGAGACATAGGCGACATATTCGCTCTCGTCGTTTTCTGCCAGAAGGTGGTAGAAGGGCTGATCGCGATCGGGCCGGACTTCGGCCGGAATGGCATTCCACCACTCTTCCGTGTTCGCATACTCCGCATCGACATCGAAGATCACGCCGCGGAACGGGAAGAGCCGGTGGCGAACCACTTGTCCGATCTGGAACTTTGCATCTCTCTGTTTCATCATGACCGTATTCCTTTCCTTCAATATGTGGGAGGAAACGGCGCGAGATCAAGGGACGGACGGAGACCGCGCAGGGGTTATGCCCTGAAAAACACATTGCCTTCTCAGGAGGCAATGCTCTTCACAATGATGAACGTTGGGCAATGAAAAAGGCCGGCGCTGGTGGCGCCGGCCTTTTTCTTTTCTTCGCGGCAGCTCAGGCCGAATAGTACATGTCGAACTCGACCGGATGCGGCGTCATGTCGTAGCGCATGACTTCGGCCATCTTCAGCTCGATATAGGCATCGATCTGGTCGTCGTCGAACACGCCGCCAGCGGTCAGGAACTTGCGGTCTCGATCGAGATTTTCGAGCGCTTCCCGCAGCGAACCGCAAACCGTCGGAATCTTCTTCAACTCCTTGGCGGGCAGGTCGTAGAGGTCCTTGTCCATCGCCTTGCCGGGATGGATCTTGTTACGGATACCATCGAGACCGGCCATCAGCATGGAGGCAAACGCCAGATAGGGGTTTGCCAGCGGATCGGGGAAACGGACTTCCACGCGCTTGGACTTGGCACCCGAGCCGAACGGGATGCGGCAGGACGCCGAACGGTTACGGGCGGAATAGGCCAGCAGAACCGGCGCCTCGTAGCCCGGGACCAGACGCTTGTAGGAGTTGGTCGTCGGGTTGGTGAAGGCGTTGATCGCCTTGGCGTGGCGAATGATGCCGCCGATGTAGAACAGGCAATTTTCCGAAAGGCCTGCATATTCGTCGCCGGCGAAGGTCGGCTTGCCGTCCTTCCAGATCGACTGGTGCACGTGCATGCCCGAGCCGTTGTCGCCGAAGATCGGCTTCGGCATGAAGGTCGCCGTCTTGCCGTAGGCGTTGGCCACCTGATGCACGACGTATTTGTAGATCTGGATTTGGTCGGCGCTGCGCACCAGCGTGTCGAACTTGACGCCAAGTTCGTGCTGGGCGGCCGCCACTTCGTGGTGCTGCTTCTCGACCGTCACACCCATCTCGGAGAGGACTGTGAGCATTTCAGACCGCATGTCCTGGCAGCTGTCGATCGGCGGGACGGGGAAATAGCCCCCCTTGACGCGCGGACGGTGGCCGAGGTTGCCGGTGTCGTAAGCCGTGTCGTCGTTCGACGGCAGTTCCGACGAATCGAGCTTGAAGCCCGTGTTGTAAGGATCAGCCTTGTAGCGCACGTCGTCGAAGATGAAGAATTCCGGCTCGGGGCCGACGAAGACGGTGTCGCCGATTCCGGACGACTTCAGGTAGGCTTCCGCTTTCTTCGCCGTGCCGCGCGGGTCGCGATTGTAGGCTTCGCCCGAGATCGGGTCGAGAATGTCGCAGACCACGACCATTGTCGACTGTGCGAAGAACGGGTCCATATGCACCGTGGCCGCATCCGGCATCAGCACCATGTCGGACTCGTTGATCGCCTTCCAGCCGCCGATGGACGAGCCATCGAACATCACGCCATCGACGAACATGTCTTCATCGACGCAGGACACATCCATGGTCACGTGCTGAAGCTTGCCCTTGGGATCGGTGAACCGAAGATCAACGAACTTGACGTCGTTTTCCTTGATCTGTTTGAGGATGTCGCTCGCAGTCGTCATATCGGAGATGTCCTTCCCTGACGGTTATGGGCCGCCGCGCGAATGCGGCGGCATGAAATCAGATGGCGTCGACGCCGGTTTCGCCCGTGCGGATTCGGATGACCTCTTCCACATTCGACACGAAGATCTTGCCGTCACCGATCCGCCCGGTCTGGGCGGCGTTGCGTATCGCCTCGATGACCGCATCGGCGTTCTCGTCCGCGAGAACCACCTCGACCTTCACCTTCGGCAAAAAGTCCACGACGTATTCCGCGCCGCGGTATAGTTCGGTATGGCCCTTCTGCCGTCCGAAACCCTTGGCTTCCGTCACCGTAATGCCCTGGAGCCCGACTTCCTGAAGGGCCTCCTTCACTTCATCCAGCTTGAATGGCTTGATGATCGCTTCGACCTTTTTCATGAGAAAATGTCTCTCCGCTTCTCCCGTTGGAACAGGGGAATCCCCGCTCGCCCCACCATATGCATTTAGCATGCCATGTCTTCAAAATCTCAACGCATTTGCCCGGAGGATGCGTGGATCGGACGTTGTTCTCATCAATCCGATCCATCATTGCAGGAGAATGCCTATTTCTTGTGAAATGCGAGCGGTTTACGGCAATTTGATGCAATGCGGAAGGAATTTGGACAATTTTAGCATGATATTTGAGCGCCAAATATATGCAGATGCTCAGTTATTGGTCAATACGCATTCCCGTGAGACGCTTGATTTCTGACCTTGGCCTCTGCACTGTAAGACGAGGATCACGTATTTGCACGAGGGTGGCAAGATGGGCGTCGAGACAGATATGGCCGGCTGGATCCTGACGCCGGCGGCCATGGTGAAGGTGGATCGCGATGCCGCCGTTTCCGGCATCTCCTCCTTCGGGCTGATGCGCGCTGCGGGCCATGCCGTCGCAGCCTCGGCGCTGCGTCATTATCCCGAGGCGACCCGCTTCGTCTGCCTCTGTGGCCTCGGCAACAATGGCGGCGATGCGCTGATCGCTGCAGCGGCGCTTGCCGGTAGTGGAGCACGCGTTGCGGTCTACCTCATGGGCGATCCGGCGCGCTTCACGGGAGATGCCGCCCGCGCATTCGCGGCGGTCTCCATCCCCCACCAACCGCTCGACACCTATGTTCCCACGATCGGTGACGTCGTCATCGACGGTCTGTTCGGTGCCGGGCTTTCGCGCGCGGTTTCCAGCGATGTCGCGGCCCTGATGAGGACGGTCACGGATCTGACTCTGCCTGTCATCGCGATCGATCTGCCGTCGGGGGTCGACGGCAGATCCGGGCAGGTGCTTGGGGAAAGTTTTCAGGCGGCGCAGACGGTGACGTTCATGACGCGCAAGCCTGGGCATCTCCTGCTGCCGGGTCGGACCTTGTGCGGGGTGCTGCAGGTCATCAACATCGGTATTCCCGCCCGCATCGTGACGTCACACCGGGCATCTCTCGTCGAGAACACGGCCGCGCTCTGGCACAAGGCCGTTCAGGTGCTCGATCCTGCCGCCCATAAATACCGCCGCGGGCATCTCATCGTCTTTTCCGGCGCAGCGCCGAGCAGTGGCGCAGCCCGCATGAGTGCGACCGCCGGGCTTTCCGCCGGTGCCGGCCTGGTCACCATGGTGGCGCCGACGGAGGCCTTGCCAACCCTTGCCGCGCATCTGACAGCAATCATGCTGAGGCCGGTCGATACCGATGAGATGCTGTCTGACCTCGTCAAGGACACACGCCTGAACGCCTTCGTGCTCGGCCCCGGATTTGGCGCACCAGACCGTGCCCGGCGTTACGTTGCAGCCTTATCCGATCGCTCGCTGGTCCTCGACGCGGACGGCATCACGGCCTTTCGCGATGATCCGCAATTCCTGTTCGCTGCATTCCGCGGCCCGGTTCGCCTCGTCCTGACGCCGCATGATGGAGAATTTTCCCGGCTCTTTCCGGATCTCGCCGCGGACACTGCCCTTTCCAAGATCGACCGCGCGACCATAGCGGCCGAGCGGAGCAATGCGGTCATTATCCTCAAGGGCTCGGACACCGTCATCTCGGAACCGAACGGGCGTGTCGCGATCAACGCCAATGCCCCGCCATGGCTTGCGACGGCCGGCTCCGGCGATGTGCTTGCGGGAATCGTCGGTGCCCATCTCGCGCAGGGCATGCCACCCTTCGAGGCAGCGACGAGCGCCGTCTGGCGCCACGGAGTGGCGGGGAATAAGGCCGGAGAGGGTATGACGGCCGAAAATCTGCTGCGTGCCATCCGGCCGTTGCCGCGAATGCCTTCGAGTCTAGCGCGTCCATGATGATGCGCCGAGGATAGGCGCGCACTTCACACATGCCTGTATCGTGGGCCCTGCAGACGGCCACATCTCATAAACATTATAACTCTAGCAAATCCGTGACTTCCAAGATCATCTTAACGTAATAGATGATAGTTAGATCAATATCTCCGTGGGTTTGCACTCGCTATTCGAACCGCTTCTGAAGCGCTATCGCGCCATTCGGGACATTGACCTTCCCCTCATGAATGAAAAAGGCGAAGACGTCGCGAGGCTGTTTCGGCAGCAGATCAGCCAGCAAGGGAAGCCCGTCAGCCACGCCTCCTGATCTCCAGGCATCGAGGTGTGCTTCCCACTCTGCCAAGCGCTTCTCGTCATAACAGGTTTCAACATCATCGCTGCCAGTCTGCAAACGGGCGTAGACGAAGTCGGCCGTCACGTCGGCGATCAGCGGATATTCGGCGTGATCCGCACAGACGATGGCAACGTTATGCCGACGGGCCATCTCGACGAACTCCGAGACCTGGAAGGAGCTGTGGCGAACCTCCACGGCATGGCGCAGCACCAAGCCATCCTGCGTTTCCGGAAGCAGGCTTAGAAACGCCTCGAAATCCACCGCATCGAATTTTTTCGTCGGCATGAACTGCCAGAGGATCGGTCCGAGCTTGGCACCCAACTCCGACAGCCCTTGGCTCAGAAACCGCGTGATCGACTCCCCGGCCTCCGCCAGCACCTTCTTATTCGTGGCATAACGGCTTGCCTTCAGCGTGAACACGAAATCGTCCGGAACCTCCGATGCCCATTTCGCGAATGTCTCTGGCTTCTGCGAGCCGTAATACGTCCCGTTCACTTCGATAACCTTCAGCGCCTTGCCGGCAAACTCGAGCTGCCGCTTCTTCGCAAGGCCCTCTGGGTAGAAGGTTCCCTCCCAAGGGTCGAACGTCCAGCCGCCGATGCCGACGCGAATCGTACCCGCCTTACCCATGCCGCCCGTTCCTTTCACTCGTTCTTCGCAAGCCCGCGTTATTCCGCAGCCACGGCCTTGCGGACCGGGCGGCGCTCAAGCAGTTCCTTCAGGAAGTGGCCAGTGTGCGAACGCTTCTCCCGGACAATCTGCTCCGGCGTCCCCTCGGCCACGACCTGACCGCCGCCATCCCCGCCTTCCGGACCAAAGTCGAGGATCCAGTCCGCCGTTTTGATGACCTCCAGATTGTGCTCGATCACGACGACGGAATTGCCCTGGTTGACGAGTTCGTGCAGTAATTCCAGCAGTTTCGCCACATCGTGGAAATGCAGGCCGGTGGTCGGCTCATCCAGAATATACAGCGTCCGTCCGGTCGATCGCTTGGAGAGTTCCTTGGCCAGCTTCACGCGTTGCGCTTCGCCGCCCGACAGGGTGTTCGCCTGCTGCCCGACCTTGATATAGCCGAGCCCGACCTCGTTGAGCGTCACCAGCTTGTCGCGCACGGCGGGGACCGCCGCGAAGAACTCGACGCCTTCCTCGACGGTCATGTCCAGCACGTCGGCGATCGACTTGCCCTTGAAGGTGACGTCAAGGGTTTCGCGATTGTAGCGTTTGCCGTGGCAAACGTCGCAGGTCACATAGACGTCCGGCAGGAAGTGCATCTCGATCTTGATGACGCCATCGCCCTGGCACGCCTCGCAACGCCCGCCCTTCACATTGAAGGAGAATCGCCCCGGCTGATAGCCGCGGGCCTTCGCCTCCGGCAGGCTGGAAAACCAGTCGCGGATGGGGGTGAACGCGCCGGTATAGGTGGCGGGGTTCGAGCGCGGCGTGCGGCCGATCGGCGACTGGTCGATGTCGATGACCTTGTCGATATGTTCGAATCCGTCGATCCGGTCGTGATCGGCCGGGATCTCGCGCGCGCCCATCACGCGACGGGCCGCCGCCTTGTAGAGCGTTTCGATGAGGAAGGTGGACTTGCCGCCGCCGGAAACGCCGGTGACCGCCGTAAAGACGCCGAGCGGAATAGACGCCGTGACGTTCTTCAGGTTGTTGCCGCGCGCGCCGACGACCGTCAGCTCCTTCTTTTTCTTCGGCTTCCGCCGCTCCGCCGGCACCAAGACCGAGAGATCGCCCGAAAGATACTTGCCGGTCAGAGACGTCGGATGATCGATGATCTCCTGCGGCGTGCCGGAGGCCACGACCTGTCCGCCATGGATGCCGGCCGCGGGACCGATATCGACGACATAATCCGCCGTAAGGATCGCGTCCTCGTCATGCTCTACCACGATAACCGTGTTGCCGATATCGCGCAGGTGCCGCAGCGTATCGAGCAGGCGGGCATTATCGCGCTGATGCAGTCCGATCGACGGCTCGTCCAGCACATAGAGCACGCCTGTCAGGCCGGAACCGATCTGCGAGGCGAGCCGGATGCGCTGGCTCTCGCCACCCGACAGCGTACCGGAATTTCGCGAGAGGC
This sequence comes from Ferranicluibacter rubi, assembly GCF_011603255.1. Taxonomy (GTDB): domain Bacteria; phylum Pseudomonadota; class Alphaproteobacteria; order Rhizobiales; family Rhizobiaceae; genus Ferranicluibacter; species Ferranicluibacter rubi. The sequence continues at coordinate 177,477 of NZ_JAANCM010000009.1, forward strand.
TGAGATAATCCAGCCCGACATCGTTCAGGAATCGCAGCCGATCACGGATCTCCTTCAGGATACGGACGGCGATCTCGTTTTGCTTGTCCGTCAGACGCGCAGGCAGATCCTCGAACCAGTCGCGTGCGACACGGATCGACATGTTCGTGACCTCGCCGATATGAAGGCGATCAATCTTGACCGCCAATGCTTCGGGCTTCAGCCGGAAGCCCTTGCAGGCGGGGCAGGGGGCCGCAGACATGTAGCGCTCGATTTCCTCACGCGCCCAAGCCGACTCGGTTTCCTTCCAGCGCCGCTCGAGGTTTGGAACGATGCCCTCGAATGTCTTCGTGGTGTTGTAGGAGCGCGCGCCGTCCGCATACTGGAAGACGATCTTGTCGTCCGTGCCGCGCAGGATCGCCTTCTTCGCAGCGTCAGAGAGTTCAGCCCAAGTGTTGCTCAGCTTGAACCCAAAGGTTTTGCCGAGCGCTTCCAGAGTTTGATTGTAATAGGGGGACGACGATTTGGCCCAAGGCGCGATCGCCCCGTTCTTCAGCGTCCGATCATGCTCCGGCACGATCAACGCCTCATCAATCTTCTGCTGGCTGCCGAGACCATCGCAGGTCGGGCAGGCCCCAAAGGGGTTGTTGAACGAAAACAGGCGGGGTTCGATCTCCGAAATCGTAAAGCCGGAGACGGGGCAGGCGAACTTTTCCGAAAACAGCACGCGCTCATGCGTCTCGTTCAGCGACTTGTTGGCCGAACCGCCGGCGGATGTCTCCTTCTCCGGTAGCGGCTTGTCAGCAAATTCCGCAATCGCCAAGCCATCCGCAAGCCGCAACGAGGTTTCCAGACTGTCCGCAAGCCTTGCCGCGATATCGCCTCGCACCACCAACCTATCGACGACCACGTCGATGTCATGCTTGTACTTCTTATCGAGCGCGGGAACATCGGCGATCTCGTAGAACTGACCGTCTACCTTTACACGCTGAAAGCCCTTCTTCATGAGCTCCGCGAGTTCCTTCTTGTACTCTCCTTTTCGCCCCCGGATCATCGGCGCGAGAATGTACAGGCGAGCACCTTCTTCCATCGCAAGAACCCGATCGACCATTTGGCTGACAGTCTGGCTTTCGATCGGCAGACCTGTCGCCGGCGAATAGGGCACGCCGACGCGCGCGAACAGAAGGCGCATATAGTCGTAGATCTCGGTGACCGTTCCCACGGTCGAGCGCGGATTCTTCGACGTCGTCTTCTGTTCGATGGAAATAGCAGGCGATAGGCCCTCGATCAGATCGACGTCGGGCTTCTGCATCATCTCAAGGAACTGACGCGCATAGGCCGAAAGGCTCTCGACATAGCGCCGCTGCCCTTCGGCATAGATGGTATCGAATGCCAGCGACGACTTTCCCGACCCGGACAACCCCGTCATCACGATCAGCTTGTTGCGCGGGAGGTCGAGATCGACGCCCTTCAGATTGTGCTCCCGCGCACCGCGGATCGAAATGGTCTTGAATTCGCTCATGGTCGGACGCTCTGCATGGGGACGAAGCCCTTACTTAAGATCATTACTTCATATGTCGAGGCGCGTTTTCGGGAAACCACTATTCCTTCGTCACAGTGATCCGGTCTGCGGCCCGTGACGGCCTCGCTTGACAGGATCATACCCAAGACATAGAACAAATAAAGAACAAATTTGCAAACTGTTGTGGATTGCTGGCGGCCGAGGGCGAAATGCCGCGCTCAACAGCGTAGGCTCGCGGCACGATGCGGATCGTTGAGCCGCTTTCAGGAGACAGGACAAAGAGATGGCTGGTAGCGTAAACAAGGTGATCCTCATCGGCAACGTCGGGGCGGACCCCGAGATTCGGCGGACGCAGGATGGCAAGCCGATCGCAAACCTGCGCATCGCGACCTCCGAAAGCTGGCGCGACCGAAACTCCGGTGAGCGGCGCGAGAAAACGGAGTGGCACACCGTCGTGGTCTTTAACGAAGGCCTGTGCAAGGTCGTAGAGCAATATGTGAAGAAGGGCGCCAAGCTCTATCTCGAGGGAGCGCTGCAGACCCGCAAGTGGCAGGACAAGGACGGAAACGACCGTTACTCCACGGAGGTGGTGCTTCAGGGCTTTAACTCGACGCTGACCATGCTCGACGGTCGCGATGGTGGAGGCAGCGGTGGCGGTGGCGGAAGCCGTGGCAGCTCGGAATATGGTGGCGGAAGCGGTGGGTCAAATTACGGCGACGATTACGATCGCCCGGCCCAGTCCTCGGGCGCCCGATCGGGCGGTAGCACCGGCGGATCAAGCGGCGGCTTCTCTCGCGACCTGGATGACGATATCCCGTTTTGATTCGCGCAAACCTGCTGCAGGTTGATGCATAAATTCGACGTCTCTTTTGCGCCGTCATGGGTAAGTTCATGGCGGCGTTGCTGTTGTGAAGCTGAGAGAGGCTGTGCGTTGACAACAAATCTCGTTTTTAAGGGAATGCAGAAAGCAACGCTTCGGACGAGCGCCCCTTGTTGATCATTCTGGATGTGGCTTAACCAGAATGCCACTTGCAGAACACATGAGGAACATATAACACTGTTCTTGCTTTGTTTCGTGATTCTGGAGTCGATTGATCATGCTGACCCGCAAGCAACAGGAACTGTTGATTTTCATTCATGAGCGCATGAAGGAATCGGGTATTCCCCCCTCATTCGACGAAATGAAGGATGCACTGGAGCTCGCGTCCAAATCCGGCATTCACCGGCTGATCACGGCTCTTGAGGAGCGCGGGTTCATCCGGCGCCTACCCAACCGGGCACGGGCGCTTGAGGTCATCAAGCTGCCGGAGGCGTATCTGGCCGCTGTCCCGCCGAAGCGCGGTTTTTCGCCGAGCGTGATTCAAGGAAGCCGGGGAAGCTCTGCACCTGAAAACGCGCCGAAGACGACGGCTGGGGTGGGCGACGATAATAGCGTGTCGGTTCCGGTGATGGGGCGCATCGCCGCAGGCGTTCCGATTTCCGCCATCCAGAACAATACCCACGATATCTCCGTTCCCGCCTTTATGATCGGCAATGGCGAGCACTACGCCTTGGAAGTCCGGGGCGACTCGATGATCGAAGCCGGTATTCTGGACGGTGATACCGTGATCATCCGCAATGCCAACAGTGCCAGCCCCGGCGAGATCGTCGTGGCTCTCGTGGATGACGAAGAAGCAACCCTCAAGCGCTTCCGCCGCAAGGGTGCCTCCGTTGCCCTCGAAGCAGCCAATCCAGCCTATGAGACACGAATTTTTGGCCCGGAACGCGTGAAGGTCCAAGGAAAGCTCGTCGGGTTGATTCGCCGTTATCAGTGAAGGGAAGGGCTTTGCTATTGTGAGGTTGATGAGATCTTGTCGTCATCAGGTTCCAGCACATTGAGCCTTTTCAGCATGCTTTTTGAGGTTTACGTTTTAGACGGTCCTAGTTGACTACTGTACCGGCGAGGACAGACGGAAATCGCAACCTTCACGTTCTGCAGAGATGCGATTTTGAGGGTCGAGCCATCCACCTCCTTGTCAGTCCGACCTTGAGTCGGAGCTTGGCTGTTTAACGTCTATGAGATGAGTAGACACTTTTGAGCGCACGGACGTCAGGTCGGCGGATGCCGCATCCAGTAGGGGATGACGAAGGGGTAGCCGCTGAAATCTCGTGGCGTGAGATGTAGGCAAGCGTCGTCAGCCGTTAAGTTACCGGTCGGCCAGAAATTTGCGCCATCTGTCGTTCTATTCGTAAAGCGATCAAGCGGAACACGTTCAGTTCTGAGGCCTGCTGCTTTAACGATACCTCCAAGTGAAAGTCTATGGAACCGCATGGGCAGGTCGGCGTTTACCGGGCGAACACAGCGGAGGTGAACATGCCCGGAACATCGAAAAGCTTTCGGGCTGTCTTCTTTGACCGCAATGAAGCTGACTTTGTGGGAAGCACGATGTTGTGAGTATACAGAACCCGGCGAAGTTCAGGATTTAGCAAACGACTTTTTGTAGCACACACAGAGACCATGGCGCTTTCCAGGCTGGGTGAAGAGGCAGTACGTAAAAGCAATCAAATCGCTGTCTAGCCGAATTACGATCGTGTTGGCGATTTCAGTTCATTTTTTTGGTTTTGCTCACAGCATCATTTACAAAAAAAACGCGCATTTTCATGCGCTAAGGGATTCATCATGAGAATGATCTTTGTCGGGATGCTTGCATCCGTCCTCAGTATACTTGTGATCAAATATGCAAACAATGATCTGGGGAACAGTGTCCCATTGACGACTGTCGGAGCAGCTAGCTCGCTATGATACCCGGGCATCTCGGCCAGCTGCTCCGATATATTTAGAGACTTTATCCGAAGATCAGGCTCATCATTCGTGGATCGTGTAAGATCCCATTTCGCACAAATTTTGCTTGTCTTCCGTCGTTGCGAGATCTGAACCCTCTTCGAATTCGAAACGCATGTCATAATTACAAACGTCTCGACCATCTGCAATCGTAAGCTCGATCGTCTCGCCGGGATTGAGGACCTGTTCGCCGAACACGTCTCCCTCCCAATCACTGACACCGACAGGTGACGTGTAGAAGCGCGTGAGAACGGATTTCGTGCCGTTCTTCAGTGTGAACACCAGATCCTCGGCCTGTGCTGCCCCGGACACAAAAATGGCGCTGATGATAATCGCGCCTGTCGTAATGATTTTCATTGTTCCCCCCGTAAATCTAATATGTCGCCAATGGGTTGACGATAAAGGGATATTACCGAGTCTCTTGTCGTATTCAACTGGATTGTGGACGTTTGATAAACAGACGAATGCGGTTTCAGACGCGCTGCAAATTCTGAATGCGCGTTCTCACCATCGTTTACCCAGCAGCTCGGCTGTCATCCTTGCACGGCAAAGAGATTTGAAGATTGTGCGGTGGATTCGTGCGGAAATCTGCGGCGCTCCACTGGCTGCCAGCGCTCGCCTACATTCGGAGAATGTAAACTGGACGGCCGCCGTGATCTCGTGGCAACGACGTGACGTCAATCTGTCGCCCGACCCCGTTCTTGAATTAACGGCAGTCGCGTCCGAGCCCCTTTTGCCAGAACAAAAACCTTACGTCCACCGTGCGTGTCGTTGAGGGCCCCATTTAGGCATTGTTCAGATGGAAGACTTTGAGGGATGGCGGATGACCTGAGCCCCTGAACTTCCGCTAGATTTTGGTAGAGTCCGTCACAATGAGGAGACGGACGAATGAAGCGTTCACGGTTCACGGAAGAACAGATCATCGGGATATTGAAGGAGCAGGAGGCGGGCGCGAAGACAGTCGATGTCTGCCGCAAGCACGGCATCTCGGACGCAACCTTCTACAAATATAAGGCAAAGTATGGCGGCATGGACGTGTCGGATGCCCGCAAACTGAAGGCGCTTGAGGACGAGAACGCCAGGCTGAAGAAGCTGCTCGCCGAGGCCGTGCTGGACAATGCGATCCTGAAGGATGTCGCTGCAAAAAATGGTGACGCCCGATGTGAAGCGGGATGCGGTGGCTCACGTCTGTGCGCAGCACGGGGTGAGCCAGCGTCGGGCGTGCGAGGTTCTGTCGGTGGATCGGTCGAGCATGCGATATCGCAGCGTGCGGCCTGACGATGCATCCATCCGCGAGGCCATGACGAAGCTGGCGTCCGAACGGCGGCGCTTCGGTTATCGCCGTATCCACGTCATGCTGCGACCGGCAGGGGATCGTCATGAACCTGAAGAAGCTTCGGCGTCTCTACCGGGAGGAGAAGCTGACGGTGCGCAAGCGTGGCGGCCGAAAGCGGGCCTTGGGCACGAGACGTCCTCTGGCTTTGCCGTCGCGTCCGGGCGAGCGCTGGAGCCTGGACTTCGTCAGCGATGCCTTCACCGACGGTCGCCGCTTTCGGGTCCTGGCCGTCGTCGACGACTTCACCCGAGAATGCCTATGCCTGGTTGCCGATACATCCCTGTCAGGCGCAAGGCTTGCCCGTGAACTGGACAGTCTCATCGCCAGATGCGGAAAACCGAGGACGATTGTCTCGGACAACGGGACGGGGATGACCAGCATGGCCATCCTCAAATGGTGCCAGGAGACCAAGGCGGAATGGCATTACCTCGCCCCCGGCAAGCCGATGCAAAACGGCTTCGTCGAAAGCTTCAACGGCAGCTTCCGCGATGAGTGCCTGAACGAGACGCTGTTCTCGTCGCTCACTCAGGCCCGCGCCGCAATCACTGCATGGAAGGAGGATTACAACAGAAACAGACCGCACTCGTCGCTGGGCAACATCACCCCCAACGAGTTCGCAATGAAAATAGCTATGGAAAAACACGCCGCATGAGGCCAGATTAAAAACCCAAAACTCTCCCGAAAACTGGAGGGAAAGTGGGTCTCAGGTCACGGAGTATGCCCCTATTCGCCGAGCGAACACCGCGTATATTCGAACGTCCGCCTGCATTGAGGCAGGCCGGAGAGCGTCCACATCATGAAGAGGGGATATAGCTATCTAGGTTCTAAGATGGCTTTGTTTTCAGAACCTTCTGGTTCCTGCAGGATATGAGGAGGGAGCAGAAAGTAAATGGATCGCCACACCAAATTTAGTGTGGCAGAACATTAGAGGCCCAAACTGCCACACCACAGAAATAGATGAGGGGTTTCTATGCCTTGAAATGGCGTTGGAGGCCTCGCCCGGAATTGAACCGGGGTGCAAGGATTTGCAGGCTAAATCCTTTGCATCCACGGGAATTCGGGACTCGCCATTTCACCTTGTTAAATAACACTTTCGATTGACGAATATTCTTTACACCTTTATCAAAATTCCATCGAAAAAGTGGTCCCGGGACTCGCTCGGGCGTATTTGGTGGGTGCAAAGAATGGGGACTCAGCGCTTAACGGCCGAGGTTGTTAAATCACTTCCGTCGGATGGGAAGGATCGCCTTTACTTCGACGACCTTGTTCAAGGATTCGGCGTGCGCGTGACATCCACGGGCAGCCGGTTGTTCATCGCACAGCGCCGGATTGGCGGTAAGCCAATCCGGGTGTCCATCGGCAGATTTCCTGAGATGTCCGTCTTGAAGGCTCGCGAAGAAGCGAGGGCCATCCTTAACACCATGGGGCAGGGGGTCGACCCGAGAAAGGTTCAGGTTGCTCCCGTTATATCGGAGTTGAGTTTCGCCGATGCCACTGACAAATGGCTGAATGAACACGTCCGGCTCAAGCTGAAGGATTTGACGGTTCGTGACTATGAAAAAATAGCCGACGAATTGAAAACGCGGTTCATCGATAGGACCCTCGCTTCGATATCGAAAGACGACGCGCGCAAACTTCACGCCGACAAGTCAGCCACGGCGCGTCGGGCAAACTACTATTTGGCCGTCCTGTCAGCAATCTGCAACTACAGCGACAACCTGTTCGTGACCAAAGGCGTGAAGCGATTCCGCGAAAACCGGCACGAACGGATTATGACGACCGACGAAATGGAGCGAGCGTTTGGCGCCCTGCACCAAGTTGAAGCGGACAAGACTGTTTCCGTTTTTGCATGTGCTGCCATCAGGTTTGCGATCCTCACAGGCGCGCGCCCTGCGGAAATCAAAGCGATCGAATGGAAGCACCTCGACCATGAAAGAAAGCGTGTCGTGTTGGAGGATTCGAAGGCGAACCGCCAGCGCATAATCTACACGAACGAGGCAGCCTGGACGGTCCTCAACTCGGTGCCTCATTTCGGAAAGTTCGTGTTTGCCGGCGAGAAAAAGAACACAGCCTATTCGCGTCTCACGAATGCTTGGACGAAAGTTCGGAAGGTCGCCAAGTTGCCTGACGTGCGGCTCTATGATTGCCGACATTCCTTCGCGTCGCAGGCTGCGATGGCGGGGCACAACCTTCCGATGATCGGTGCTTTGCTGGGGCATACCGTTGCGGCGACGACGCAACGCTACGTGCATCTCGTTGGCGATCCAGCGAGCCAGGCATCGGAGGATGTAGGCAAACGCATGGCCGCGGCAATGGCAGGAGCATCAGCGGCGAAAGGTGCGACTCCCATGAAATCGAGGAAGAGAAGTGGTTGAGCACATCCTTGACGCCGACTACTCAACGCAGCTGCTTGAGACGGTCCTGAAGCACTTTCCGGCTATCGGACGCAAGCGCGCGGAAGACCTCGCGGAGTCTGCGGACTACGATATCCGACAGTGCATTGCGCGCCTTGGGTCGAGGGATCTTCGCCGTCGGCGCGGCGCCGTGGTTGTCGAAAACGTTCACACGGCGAGAAGTCCGGCTGCAAACCTGAAACGGCGCTTGGAGGCAGTCCGCTCCAGATCGCAGTGGAGATATCTGAAGGCGCGCGCGGAAAGTACAGACGTTATCGAAGATTTTCGGCGAGACGCGATCGAGCAGCTCGGCGTCTTCGAACAGGCTTGCAATTTGAGTCATTTGACGATGCTCGCCGCCGCGGTATTCGACGGGCAGGACGGGTGGGCACTCGAGGAGAGAATCCTCGAGCGTGCGAAGGAGTCGGCGGCGCTGGGGCGCCGCCAGAGGCATTCATGGGAAGACGACGCGCTCGTTGAGATTGTATGCCTATGGTCCTCATGCAGCGGCCGGCGCCCGCCGATGATCGGTCCGGGAAGAAAGACGCCCATCGATCGGAAAGGTGAGATGACCGCATTCGTCCAGGACGCGCTCGCCTGCTACGCAGGTCGCGGCGTTGATCACATATTTCCTGGCGCCTCGACCAACAGCTGGCGGCGCGTCGTGCTGAAGTACCGCGAACAATTTCTCTGATTGTCAGAAATGGCCAATTTCTGGATAGGATTTTCTCGGCATAATTCTGCATTTTCTCTTCATTCGCGGAACAATCGCGAAGTTATGGAGGGAACTAGAAATGACCGACGATCTATTCGACGAAGACGAGGCCGCGAAAATTCTCCGCCAAAAGCCCCGAACGCTGACCGTATGGCGCTCAACCGGCAAGGGGCCGCGATTTCTAAAACTTGGCCGCCGGGTCTTCTATCGCAAAGAGTGGCTGACGGACTTTCTTGCGACATGCGAAGTCGATCCTAGCGCACGCTAGGACACCCATCACCCCCCGAAAATTTGGAGTTCTGACATGACGGAAAATCATGACGGCGAAGCTGCGCCAAATACAGCGCTGACACTTGAAGATATCGGCGGCGAACTTCGGATCGAAGACACCATTCTAGGCAAAAGGCTTGGTTTTTCCGAGCCGAAGAAAATTCGTCCGTTGATCAAACGGCATGCCGCCGCCCTGGAGAAGTTCGGGGCCCGGCTTACGGTGAGCCGGGTCGTCAACGGCGGTGCGGCGGAGGTGAGTTACCTGAACCGCCAGCAGGCAATTTTCATCACGGCAAAATCCGGTACGGAGGTTGCGACGCAAGCCACGATCGAGATCGTCAAGCGTTTCGACGAGCTTGAGCAAAATAGTCGCCAGAATGCGCCTCAGTTTGCCGTACCACGGACCCTTGCGGATGCGCTTCGCCTCGCGCTTGAACAAACGGAGAAGGTCGAGCGCCAAGCCGCGCAAATTGATGCGATGAAAACCGACATCCAAGTTCTCGAGCGAATCCAAAAAGCCGACGATCTGTATGGGATCCGGCAAGCAGCCCAGATCCTTCAGGTTGAAGAGAAAAAGTTCACAGCGTGGCTGGTCGCGAATAGGTGGTGCTTTCGGCATCCCGGCAGCGCCGTTCTCATGGCCTTCGCGGACAAGCGACGGGCGCCGAGACAGTTCGCTGTTCACAAGCTCGAAACGTTTGAAAAGCGCGACGGAAGCCAAGGATCACGGGAGACCCTGAAATTCACGACCGCCGGCATTTCAAGGCTTGCTGCCGAATTCAACGTCGCAGACATGTTCGGAGGCGTGCAATGACATCTCAAAGAAAAGCCGACCAGAGCGCCAACTCTGACCGGCCCAATAGCAAGTCTCACAATTCACTTAGAATAGTCCGCAATACCCAAGATGGCAAGCAATCGCTCGCGAAAACGCCATGGCTCTGGCAGGAGGCAATGATGTCCGCCGACCTGCCGGCATCGGCCTTCCGAGTCGCCCTTGCCATCTTGAAGTTCATCAATCGTGAAAGTGGCCGATGCTTCCCGAGCTTCGAAACCATCGCTGCCGCGACTACGCTATCCGTGGCTGGCGTTCGTAAGGGTGTCGCCGCGCTCCGCAAGGCGGGCTTCCTAGTGACAACGAAATCGGGTTTCAACCGATCACTCGACTACCAAATCCAGCTTCCAACCGCTGAAATGGACGCCGGTGAAACGTCCCAAACAGGGCGCACGAACCGTCCCAAACAGGACGGTCGAAGGGTCCCATTTGGGACGGTCGAACCGCCCCATTTGGGACCGATAACCTTCGAAGTAACCTCTGAAGAGGAACCTCGGAAAGTAACCATCGGGGACAGCGCATTTAGCCCGGCCCCCAACGCTTCGCGGCCTTCGGCTCCTTCGAATGATAAATCATTCTCAGGGGGGCCTGCCGTATCAGGCGCCGGCGAAGGGAGAGAATTTTTCGCTATCGAAGGAAGGGCGGAAGACGACGAAGCGCTGAGACTAGAAATCGCAGCCGTCATCTGCGGCGATCTCGACGTCAATAAATGGGCGGCCGACAATATTCCCGATCGCCGGAAAATGCTTGTCGTCCTGAATTCAGCCAAGGCCGGCGTTCTACGATCTCAAGACCTATGGGAGGCGGTGAAATGAGCCAGGATTTAGATGATCTTCCTCTTTTCGCCTGGGCAAGCTCAAGGCCGATTGCGACGGTTACTGATCTCCGCGTTGTGCTGATCAGGAATGCCATAGCTGGCAGATGGGACATACGGACGTATCCGCAGCCGGGCACGGTTCTACCCATGGCACGGACGGGGAGGAAGGCATCATGATCTCTTCACACGCCGTCGAGCGTATCGCGAAGCTCATGCCTCTGTTGGCGTCGGACAAGGAGGGCGAAGTCATTAACGCCGCACGAGCCATGGTGAAAGCGCTACGGCGCGAGAACCGCGACCTGCACGATGTCGTTCGCCTGATCGCGTCACCGCAAACGACCATTGACCCCTTTGGCGAGGCCTCCTCAGCCTGGTCCGACATTCTGAGGAAAGCAGCTGAGGCAGAAGAGCGCGCCGCGAGGGGGCGTGCCGAGGCAGACGAGAAGCGCAAGCGCGCCGAGGAGACGAGATGGGCTGCCTACTTTGAGGAACAGCGTCGAGAAGCCGAGGCGCGTCTAACTGCAGCGATCGCGGAATTCGGGCCCGAAGAGGCCGCTTTCGCGGAGACACCCGAAGAAACCCGCTTGGCAACGGGCCCTGTTGCCTTTCCGGCCACGGTGATCGAGCAGGTTGCGGAATGGCAATTCTGGCAAGACCTCGCAACGAGGCGGCGGCGCTACGATGACAGTTTCGAGGACTCAGAGATTGTTTCGGACCGTGTCGACGGGCTCGAGCAGTGCATCACGAGCACGCCGGCGCGGACATGGGCGGATCTCGACGCCCGTCTTCATTGGCTGAAGAACGCCCTCGCCACCGGACAGCGAACGACATGGGTCGAAGATGACATCGCCCAGTACGAACTCTTAGCCCGCGACTTGACACGTCTCCGCAGAACGCCGCGGTCGGCCGCAAAACGCCGCCGGGAGGCTTGCGCAACTCAGAGCGATTTTTTCGAAAGGACTTCACAATGAAAGACGATTATCAGAACACCGAAAAGAAAGCCGAGCTTGCCGCCGCGCGCGCCGCGCTTCGCTCGACGGTCACGCGTGTCGCAGAACTTGCGGCGCAGATCGAGGCGCGCGGCATCGCGGCTCGGGAGGATGCACAATGACGGGCCGCATCCGACAGCATGTCGTGCTCGACGTCATCGAAGTCGAGGCGTCCTCACAGTTCGAAATCCGTGACAACCGCGGGCGCCGGCATGCCGGGCCTTTCGAGACCCGGGAGGCGGCGGCCGCTGCGATGAAGCGGATCGACGGAAAGCCGCCGCGGCGGAAGTACGACGGAACGCCCTCCGCTGCCCGGCTCGCCAAACAGGCTGACGCAGCGCCGGGCTGGATCCGCGACGCCTCGATCGCGCATTTCGATCCTCATGCCGATCGGGAGTATCGGGAAAGCCGTCTTGGCACGTTCGGCCCAGCCTCGGAGGTCCGGAAGATAGATCCGGCAACTTGGCTGGCGGAGCAAGAAAAAGAAAAAAATCCGCAGCGGTGATTCGGTCACCCTCGAAAATCCCTTTAAAATAAGGAAAAAATGACCCTGCTTGACGGGGTCATTTTTTCCTGAATCTATGGCGTCTTCCCCACGGTAAGGCGCTGTTTTTCATGCAGGAAACTGAAGATCACCCGAAAGCGCCTGCCCGACCGCGTTCGGCGAACGGCATAAACATTCACCGGTTTTGCGAAGGACATGGCATCAAAGTGCGACCCTACGCTGAGTCGAGGATCCCTCGTCCGGCCAAGACCATTTACGGTGGTCGCCAAGTGGGACGACTGATCCGGAAGAATGAACCAGCTGTCGCTCTTGCTCTGCGATGCATCCTGGCGTCCGATCCAACCTGCCTCGATGACGGAACGATCTGGGCTGTTTTTCTCGTCGTTGATGCTCACGGTTTGACGCAAGGAAAGGCGCAGGACGCGATCTGCGCCTTTCGGGCTCTTGATTTGGCCGCAACGCGGAGGCGCGCTCAGAGGCTCGCTGTGGGGCGAGGCGGTGGCATGACAGCAATGACGGCGGTGTTCGCTGCCCTGATCGCGGATCGGATAGTCGGAGAGGCTGCATGAAAATTACCGAAACACAGGCTCTAATTCTCGATCAGATCATCGAAGCATTTCGCACGGACGCTGCATTGCCGGTTCGGGTCGGACCGAAGGCTTTCGGTACCGCCATGCCCGACCCTGTCGAGAGTCGGCAAGATGTCTTTGTGACGATGCGTGAGGACCTTGCGGAAACCGGCGGCCGCCGTACTCGCTATGAGAATCAAGCCAGAAACCGCGAGATCGAGCGCCGGGCGCTGTGTAGCCGCTCACGCATTTCCGCGATGGAGCAGGCATTCGGTTGGCTAACTGACTTCATCGACGACGAGGAAAGCAGGAAAATCCTCCTCGCTTACTCCGACTGCAAAGCCCGAGGATGGGTCTGGGAGCGGTACATCTCGAACAGAAACCGTAAAAATCCGCAGAAAACAGCGTGGGTTAAACGAACTCTCCAGAGAAAGATCTGCAATTGCCTCCAAATGCTTGAGGACCAAATTCCCATGAATACCATTTTCTTGAGTCCAAACAGGGATTTACTCCTGTCCCGGATTGAGGAAAAAGGGAGTGGCAAATCGATAAATTCGGAACGGTTTGCGTGGATGGCCTCCGATGGAAAACCCACCTTACGGCGGACGGCTTAACCGGACCATCCCGGAATACCAGGGCAAGCCACCCGGCGCCCGGCATGAGAGAAGCCAAGCGGCGCCGAGGCGGACGCTTGGTGGGGTGGCCAGTCCGGTGAAACGCCGGACACAAGTTACCAGCGCCGTCCCCCGTCGAACACCGAATGCGCTGCTGATCCCGCATACCCGAAATGGAGCCAGGCTTTGCGGCCCGGTCTCCTCTCACAAGCTGGTCAGATCTGGAACGTAGAGCTCATTTCCTGCGCGATAGCTTTACTTTTCGCCAAAGCTTCTCGGGCAAAGGTTATAGCGGAAACGCCGTGTTTTTCGAAGGTGAAGTCAACCCAGACGACAATGTTCTCAGTCAAGACGCTGTTTGGCATAACACGTTGAGTTCGAGGGTCGATCGGAACCCCCATTATGGAGACGCCCCCGCCAAACGTTACACCCGGGCCATATGACACGCTGCCGCCTCCCGGTCTCGAGACAGTAACCTGCCTTTCCTCTCGCCGGGTTTGAGGAGCGAGGTCGATGTGCTTCCCCTCATTGCTCAAATTGTTGAGAATCTCCAACCATCGATTGTCGGAGTTGATGAATGGCTGCAGGGACAGAAGATAACCCGCAAGGCCCGCATGCTTGTCCTTGACCGACTTCCAACGCCAGCGCCCCATGATGGAACTAAACGCATGTTCGTCTGTCGCAACGGGGAAATAGATCGCCGCGGCTTCCCTGTCTTCTGGCGACAAGCTCGGCGAAACATGGAGCTCAAAATATCGACGCGCGCTTCTGTCTAAACCGCTACGAAGCTTCTCAAATAGGTCGTGACACAACTGCTTGGTACGAGCGCTCACCTCTTTTTTCTTGAGAGCGTGCCGGTAATCGCCTTCCAATTCAGCAAGTATCTCCTCGGCTCGTTGGAACACCACAGCAATATTTTCGTGCATTCTAGGATCTCCTGTCCCCATCCCATTAGTTTCGTAATAAAGCGCACGCGACGTTCGCATTCGGTCGATAAACAATCAAAGAAAATCATATGGCGCGTCCAATGCAAGACATTTGCATGCGCCTCCTCAATCAGAAAGCCGGCGCTGCCGACCATGAACAACCTATTGTTCTCCTAATGAAGGAACAGCAATGACTGCTACCAGCCAGAACATCGTCAAGGAAACGCTGACCCGCGCCGTCGAGAGCCTCGACCGTGAGGTTGAGCGCCACGAGAACCACGCCAACTACCTGCGCGAGGAACTCGACAAGGCCGAGACGGCAGCCAAGCAGGCCCGCGACGATGCGGCCGAGATCCGCAAGACGCTGGACGCGTAACGCCGATGTCTGCCGGCCGCCCATCCTCAAGAGAGCGCGGCTATACGATGAAGTGGGAGAAGGCCCGAGCCGTCTTCCTCGCTCAGCCCGGCAACCAGATCTGCCGGCGCTGTCAGGCACACGGCCTATTGAACGCCGGTAACCTCCGTCCCAACGGATCCTTGCAGACAAACCCGAAGCGTATGCATCTGGTCGTCGATCACATCGTCCCGCACAAGCAGGACCAGAAACTGTCCTGGGATCATGCTAACTGGCAGCCCCTCTGCCCTGACCACCATGACATCACCAAGCAGCAGAAAGAGCACGGCAAGGTGCGCAGCGGCACCGGGCTGGATGGTCGTCCGCTTGATCCTGCTCACCCGTGGAACCAAAGACCAGCATGAGCAAGTCCGCTGACCGCATGAACCCCACGCGTAGGGGACCGAATGCGCTGCTGATCCCGCATACCTGACATGGAGCCGGGCTTTGCGGCCCGGTCTCTGTATCGTTAGTCAGTAAGCTTCAGTGACGTTAATGCGAACACGCCGCTTTCTTTCTTCCATGGCGCCTTGTCCTGGACGAACCAATCACACCACGCATGGAGTTCACCACCACTCGCCCGACGGTCGATGGTTGAAACGGTCATTTTGGGTCCACCTGATTTTAGAACAACAACGTCGCCTACTTTGATCTGATCCATGAATTTCTCCCGAGATTAGCCGGTACACGTTCAGACGAACGACCAGCACTACAAGGTTGCTTAAAGTCCCATGGAACGCAAGCTAAAGCTGTCGCAGTTGCGCCCGACGATCGGCCGTCTGCCTCCTCTGTTCGGCCCGGTGCCGGGAGACGAGAAGGAACGCAACCGCTTCCGCTCTCAGTCCGAGCCATGGCGCAAGCTCTACACATCGGCGCGATGGAAGCGCCTACGGATCGCGACCTTCAGGCGCGCTCTCTTCACCTGCCAGATGTGCGGTAAGATCGAGGGCAACACGTCCCTGCTGATCTGCGACCACGTCAAGCCGCACAAGGGTGACGAGGATCTGTTCTTCGACCCCGACAATCTCCAGACTCTGTGCGTGCCATGCCACGACGGCCCGAAGAAGAGACAGGAGCGAGCAGATGTCGGACGCTGACCTGAAGACTGCCGAGTTTCACCCTGACCGTGGCATGTACCTTGTTCGCATCCAGCGCGGCAGCCAAGCATGGTGGAAATGGTTCGGCGATAAGAAGAGCGCCGAGGCGTTCTAAGAGCCGACAGAACAGGAGCGGGCGGAGCCCGGACAGTAGATGGCCAAGCCTAGCCCTGACACGACGCCTCTTGTCTTCCGCCAGCGCCAAGACGGCAGCATGCGCGCCTACTTCAACGGCGTTCCCATCCCTGGCGTTACCGACCTCACGATCAACCAGAGGAGCGAAGACCGATACGCCCGGGCAACGATCGAAGTCATCGGTCTCGGCTTCCGTGTGGAGCTTGAGCCTGACGACGCGCCGCATCGGGTGATCGAAGAGGTCGTCGCCGAGTAGAAAAGTTATTCGGGGTTTCCCTCTCTGTAGGTCGGAAAAATCCGGATTTTCACCCTCGAAAGGCGGTCATATCAGTCCCGCCTCACATGCCGATGACCTTATGTAAGTCAAGCCTCATGGGGAGGGGGGTTAAAAAGTCGGAAAAGGCCCTCAAGCCCGCACCCGCGTCCCCCTCATGTACGCAATTTTTTTTCAAACCGGTGATTTTCTACCATGGCAGGAAACAAAAACTCCGGCAGGAGGGCCTATGCGCCGACCGATGAGGAGCGCGAGAAAGTGCGCGTTCTCAAGGCCGGGGGCATGTCGAACGAGGCAATTGCCGAAGCGATCGGCATTTCCGAGCCGACGCTGTCAAAGCATTTTCTTTCCGACCTCGAAGTTGGCGCTGCGAAGGTGAGGGCGGACATTCTGATGGCCCGTTATCGCTCGGCGCTGGGCGGCAATGTCTCGGCTCAGAACAAGATGCTGGAAACGGCCGGCGCCGCTCAGGCACGTGACAAGCGCGCCCCAGCAGCGCCCAAGCTGGGCAAAAAGGAACAGCAGGCTCTGGCGGCAAAGAACGTCGGCAGCAAGTTTTCACCGCCGGCACCGCCTAAGCTTGTCGTGAGCAACACCTGATGGCTTGGACGACGGCCTGCCCGGATTGGGAAGACAGGATCCTGTCGCGCCGATCGCTGGTGCCGTGCGACCCGCTCTTTCCAGAAGAGGCCGACGCCGCGCTGGAAGTGTTCAAGTCGCTGCGCATCGTCGACGTGGCCGGCCAGCCAACGTTCGGAGAGGCCTGTGACGAGTGGGTATTCGATTTCGCTCGCGCGATCTTCGGAGCCTACGATCACACGACGGCGAAGCGGCATATCCGCGAGTTCTTCATGCTGATCTCGAAGAAGAACGGCAAATCGACGATCGCCGCGGCCATCATGCTCACGGCGCTGATTAGAAACTGGCGCCACTCGGCAGAGCTGCTGATTCTGGCGCCGACGCTTGAGATCGCGAACAACGCGTTCAAGCCAGCGAGCGACATGGTGAAGGCAGACACAGAGCTGCAGGATCTCCTGCATGTTCAAGAGAACTTTCGCCAGATCACGAACCGCCTCACCGGTGCCGTGCTCAAAGTAGTGGCCGCCGACAACAACATCGTGGGCGGCAAGAAGGCGGCTTTTGTACTCGTGGATGAGCTTTGGCTGTTCGGCAAGATGGCAAATGCCGACGGCATGCTCAGCGAGGCCACAGGTGGCCTTGTGGCGCGTCCGGAGGGTTTCGTCATCTATCTGTCCACACAGTCCGACGAGCCGCCAGCGGGCGTCTTCAAGGCAAAGCTCGACTACTTCCGAAACGTGCGGGACGGGCTCATTGTCGACAAGAAAAGCTTGGGAGTGATCTACGAATTTCCGCAGGCGATGATCAAAAGTGAAGGCTACCTGGATCCGGCCAACTTCTGGATCACGAATCCGAACATGGGCCGCTCTGTCAGCCTCGAGTGGATCGCGGACAAGTTCAAGGAGAAGCAGGAGGCAGGGCCGGGACCGTTCCGCACCTTCCTTGCGAAGCACGGCAATGTCGAGATTGGCATGAACCTGCGCAACGACAACTGGCCGGGCGCGAAATACTGGCTGGATGCTGCCGACGAGTCGATCACGCTGGAATCGCTCCTGGATCGATCGGAAGTAGTGACCGTCGGCATCGATGGCGGTGGTTTGGACGACCTTTGCGGCTTGGCTGTTCTCGGCCGTTGCAAGACGACACGTGACTGGCTTCTGTGGAGCAAGGCCTGGGCTCACAACGATGTTCTCGAGCTGCGCAAGGACATCGCGCCGCGCCTGATGGACTTCACCAAGAACCGCAGCGGCACCTATTCGGACATGACGATCTGCGAAGAGCCGACCCAAGACCTCATGGAGGTCGCGGACATCTGCGTGCAGGTCCGCGACGCCGGATTACTTCCGGAAAAGGGCGGCATCGGCGTCGATCGCATGGGCCTGCCGGGCATTCTCGAAGAGCTGCTGTCTCGCGGCTTTGATGTGGATGTCAACGGCGGAACGATCACCGGCATCCCTCAAGGCGGCCATTTGAACCCTGCTATTCTCGGCTCCGAGAGGCGCCTGAAGGACGGCACAATGTGGCACGCCGGGCAGCCGATCATGGCTTGGTGCGTCGGCAACGCAAAGGTCGAGATGAAAACGAACGCGCGCTCGATCACGAAGCAGCTATCGGGGTCCGGCAAGATCGATCCGCTGATGGCCATGTTCAACGCGGTGATGCTGATGAGCCGGAACCCGGAGGCGAAAGCTTTGGACCTCAAAGAATTTCTCGCCAAACCGATCATGGTCGGTGTCTGATGTCGAAACGCAGCAACGCACGTCGCCGGGGCAACAATCCCGCCAACATGACCAATCAGCAGGACCTGGAGAAACAGCGCCGCCTGACGCTCCAGGACGGAAAGGCGTGGGCGGGGGCATTCGGTACGTCCAACCATGCTGGCAAGAGCGTGAACCTGAACACGGCTCTGCAGCTATCGACGGTTTGGGCGTGCATTCGCCTCACGGCGCAGGCTGTTTCGTGCCTCCCGCTTTCCGTCTTTGAAAAGCAGGCCAACGACGACCGCGTGAAGGTCGGCAACGACGAGAATATCGCTGAAGTCATCTGCGACAGTCCGAACCAAGACCAGACGCCTCTCGAGTTTTGGGAGACGAAGGTTGCCTGGATGTTGGCGACCGGGAACGCTTATTCCGAGAAGGTAGAATCCACCCGCCGACTGTTGGCCCTGCAGCCGATCGGCAGCCACGATTGCCACCCCGTGCGGCGCAATGACGGCGAGCTGGTCTACAGGGTGCACGACCGCGGCAAGACAGAGGATCTTCCAAGAGAGAAGATTTTCCATCTGAAGGGCTTCGGGTTCGGCGGCGACGTTGGCCTTTCCCCGATCCGGTTCGGCGCTCAGACGTTCGGCTCGGCTATCGCCATCGAGGAGGCGTCGGGCCGACTGTTCGGTGCCGGTCTACAGGCAAGCGGCGTGATTTCCGCTACCCAGCGCCTCGACAAGGGACAGCGTGAAGGCATCCAGGAGATCATGGAGACCTTCGTGGGGTCGTCCAACGCTGGCAAGCTCATGGTCTTGGAGGCCGGGCTTGAATACCACCGTCTGGCGCTGTCCCCGGTGGACGCTCAGATGCTCGAAAACCACCGTTTCAGCATCGAAGAAATGTGCCGCTGGTTCGGGGTGCCGCCGATCATCATCGGACACGCTGCACAGGGCCAAACGATGTGGGGGTCGGGTGTTGAGCAGATCCTGCTGGCATGGCTCACGCTCGGCATTGATCCAATCTGCGACCGCATCGAAGCGCGAATCCAGAAGCAGCTTATCCGGCCGACCGGCAATCGTCGGCGCTATGCCGAGTTCAATCGCGAGGCGCTGCTCCAGATGGACAGCACCGCAAAGGCGGCCTTCCTGTCAACGATGACGCAGAACGGTCTGATGACCCGCAACGAGGGCCGCGCCAAGCTCAACCTGCCTCGCATGGATGGCGGTGACGTGCTGACGGCCCAGACGAACCTTGCGCCGCTCGACAAGCTCGGCGCTTCGACAGACGGCAACTCCGCTCGCGCTGCCTTGCGCGCCTGGCTCTCCGATCAGCAAGATGAAAGGACGTCCAAATGACGATCCGTGACCTCCCTGCGGCCCGCGTCACGGTTCGGCCGGGCCTTCGCTCCGAACTTCAGCCGTCGGCGCTCGACCGGTGGAACGCTGATGTCCACGCAGCCGCCAAGGAAGAGCCGGTCGATACGATTTCGATCCTTGAGCCGATCGGCGCCGACTGGTTTGGAGACGGCGTGACCGCGAAGCGCGTGTCCGGCGCTCTCCGAGCCATCGGCAAAAAGGACGTCGTCGTGACGATCAACTCGCCGGGCGGTGACTATTTCGAGGGTCTGGCGATCTACAACATGCTGCGGGATCATCCCGCCAGGGTGACGGTCAAGATCCTCGGCATCGCAGCCTCTGCGGCATCGGTGATCGCTATGGCTGGCGACGAGATCCAGATCGCGAGGGCTGGCTTCGTGATGATCCACAACACATGGGTCGTTGCCGGCGGCGATCGCAATGCGCTGCGCGACGTGGCCGACTGGCTGGAGCCGTTCGACGCGGCCGCAACGGACATCTATGCAGCCCGGACCGGCATCGATCCGAAAGAGATCGCCAAGATGCTCGACAAGGAGACGTGGCTCGGTGGGTCCGATGCTATCGCCAAGGGCTTCGTTGATACGCTCCTGCCGATCGACGAGATCGATACGAAAGCTCAAAACACCAGTCAGCGCCGGCCCGAGGCTGCAGCGCACAAGCTGGACACTCTTCTCGCCCGACTGAACGTGCCGCGATCCGAGCGGCGCGAACTCATCCAGGCGGTGAAAGGCGGTACGCGTGACGCTACCGCATCCGGCATGCACGACGCTGCCGTCATGTCGGAGGTCTCAGACCTCCTCGAAAGCCTCAAATCCATCTAGGTCAAGGAGACCATCATGAATAAGCATATGATGCCGCGCGTTTCGCTCGCGGCCCTTCTCGCTGCGCGCCCTCTCGCCGTCATCGGCGCTGTCCGTAACGATATCGACGCTGGCAAGCTCGAACAGCTCCTGAAGGACGTCAAGTCCGAAGTCGGCCGTGTGGGCGACGAGGTCAAGCGGACCGCCGAAGACGCGCTGAAGCAGTCCAAGGACGCTGGCAAGACCTCCGACGAGGTCAAGGCGAAGGCCGACGAACTGCTGACGATGCAGGCCAAGCTGAACGACGCCCAGAACAAGCTGGAAGGCAAGATCGAAGCGCTCGAAACGCGCAACACGGACCTTGAGCAGAAGCTCGCCAACAATCGTCGCGGCGGCGGTGGCGGCGACGACGTCAAGTCGTTCGGTCAGCAGGTTGCCGGCTCCGACAAGCTGAAGCAGTTCGTCGCACAGGGCGCCAAGGGCACGATCAAGATCGATGTCCAGAACGCGATTACCACGGCGGGCGGCTCGGCCGGCACCCTCATCGTACCGGCACGCGACACGGAGGTCGTCGAGATCCCGCGACGGCAGATGACGATCCTGAACCTGCTGAACTCGGTGCCGATCACGGTCAATTCCGTGGAGTACGCTCGTATGGTCCAGCGCATCAACGCCGCGGCCGCCGTTGCTGAAGGGGATCTCAAGCCCGAGTCCAACTACGTCTGGGAACTCGACGATGCGCCGGTTCGCACCATCGCTCACTGGGTTCCGGTGTCGCGCCAGGCCATGGACGACATTCCCCAGCTGCAGGGCGAAATCGACGGCGAGCTGCGCTACGGCCTGGAGCTCGTGAAGGAAAACGAGATCCTGAAGGGCGATGGCACGGGTCAGCACCTGCACGGTCTCGTGCCGCAGGCGACCGACTACAATCCGGCGTTCGCGCCGGCCGACGAGACCGACATCGACACGCTGCGCCTCGCACTCTTGCAGGCATCGCTTGCCGAGTACCCGGCCGACGGCATCGTTCTGCATCCCACCCGCTGGGCGAAGATCGAGCTGACCAAGGACGGCCAGCTCCGCTACATCTTCGCCAACGTCGTGCAGATGGCAGGTCCGCAGCTCTGGGGCCGCCCGGTCATCGCAACGCAGGCCATGGCCGAGCCGGAGTTCCTGACCGGCGCCTTCCGCGTGGCGGCCAAGGTCTACAAGCGCATGGATGTCGAGGTACTGATTTCCAGCGAAGACCGCGACAACTTCGTCAAGAACATGCTGACCGTCCGCGCGGAAGAACGTCTGGCCCTCGCGGTCAAGCGTCCGGCCGCCCTCGTCACTGGCGAGTTCCAGTAATCGACACGGGGCGGTGACCAGTTCGCCGCCCCGCCAACCGGAGACGACAGCATGAAGTATTTCAAGGCATCCCGATCGTTCTACGGCTCCCTCGGCAGCGTGCGCCGCAACGATAAGATCCTGCTCACCGACCCCCGCCTCGCCGACAAGGACAAGGTCGTCAAGGAACTCGTCAAGAGCGGTCTCCTCGTGCCTGCCAGCAGCGACGGCGAGCCAGCATCTCCCGCAACTCCCCGGGCAGCCAAGACCAAGCCCCAGGCATAAGGATTACGACCATGAAACGTCTGAAAATGACAGTGAAGACGGCCGCGGACGGTACCGCGACTGCGTTCTCTCCGCGCGCAACCGGCAAGCTGC
Source organism: Ferranicluibacter rubi (assembly GCF_011603255.1). Taxonomy (GTDB): domain Bacteria; phylum Pseudomonadota; class Alphaproteobacteria; order Rhizobiales; family Rhizobiaceae; genus Ferranicluibacter; species Ferranicluibacter rubi. The sequence continues at coordinate 199,827 of NZ_JAANCM010000009.1, forward strand.
ACAGCATCCACTACGTCGAGGACGGTGCCACTGCTTTCGCCGACGGCGTCGATTTCACCGTGACGGCCGAGACCACGGGCGAAACCATCTGGAGCGAGCAGAACATCAACGCCTCGGCAGCTCGGTATCCGCGCGCGCCGACGCAGTCTGCTGCTGGCGCAGCCGCTCTCTATGCGGCTGGCGGCACGGCTGTGCAGGACAAGATTGGTCTCGCAAATGACCGCATCAAGATCGTCGTGGCGCAGGGCGGCAACGCCAAGGTCGGCCACTTCATTGCGCTGATCGACTGATCATGACGGTACGCGTCATCGAACCTCCTGCCGCGCTGGTAACGCTGGAGGAAGTGAAAACCTTCCTCCGCATCTCCGATCCTGATGCAGACAGCGTTATCGCGTCGCTCATCGTTGCGGCTCAGGCTGAGTTCGATGGGCCGACCGGCTGGGTCGGCAGGTGCTTCGGTGAGCAGAAGTTGGAGTGGTCGACCGGGGCGTTGGGTGACGAGGTTCACGTACCGTATCCGGAACTGATGTCTGTCTCATTGATCCAATGTTATCGCGACGGCGAATGGCAGGCTGTCGCTGACACAACCTACGAAATGGATGATGCTGGCTTCATTCGCCCGATTGAAGGAGCCGCATGGCCCCCGATGACGGCAGCCCGTGTCCTCTACGTCGCCGGGATGGTTGCTGGAGATCCGCGTCGAGAGCAGATCAAGACTGCGATCTTCTTCCACGTCAAAATCCATTTCGATGACGGAGATCATAGCGACCGGTTGCGCGATGTCATCGCGACACTGCTTGCTCCTCTGAGGGTATTCTCATGACCGTGAACGTGTCGCAGCTTGATCGGAAAATCACGCTTCAGAGGGCTGGTATGGCAGCCAACGCGTTCAACGAAGAGATCGGCACTTGGCAGGATCTTTCCACGGTATGGGCTCGCCGGCGAGACGCGTCTGATAGCCAGAAAATCGAGTTGCTGGCTGCGGGCCAAGTCGGCTCGTTTCGAGTCAGTCGTTTCACAGTTCGCTCCTCCATTCTTACCCGGTCCATCACTCCGGTCGATCGCATCCTCCATGATGGAGTGGTCTGGCAGATCAACGGCGTGAAGGAGCTGGACGAGGGGCGTCATCGCTTCATCGAAATCACAGCCTCCCGGGATGCTGACAATGGCTAAGGTCACGATCAAGATCGAAGGGCTGAAGGAACTGGATCGGGCGCTGGGTCAGTTGCCGAAATCCACCGGCAAAGCCGTTCTGCGCAAGGTTTTGAAGGATGCAGGCGAGCCGGTCGCGCAAGCCGCTCGCGCGAACGCGCCGAAGCTTACGCTCCATCTGACAGAAACGACGGATGTCGGCACGAAGCTGACCCGGCGCCAGGCCTCACTGCATAAGAAGCAGGCGAAAGATGATCGCGCCTTCTCGGAAGTCTTTATCGGCACGAGCGATCCCGCCGGCATGCAGGATGAGTTCGGCAATGAGCACCAGGCGGCCGAACCTTGGTTGCGTCCAGCATGGGACGGAAAGAAAGACGCCACGCTCGATCACATTAAGAACGCGCTTTGGGGTGAGATCGAGCGAGCCGCAGAACGACTGGCGCGCAGGGCCGGCAGGAGGCGTTGATGGAGGAGGCCCTTATCGCGCTGCTCCTATCGGATGCAGACCTGATTGAGATCGTTGACGGCAAGGTTCGTCCTGGCCGCGCAAGCCAGACTGATCTTGCGCCGTTCGTCGTCGTGCAGGTGATCGACAAGAACCGCTCCTACACGATGAAAGGCCATTCGGGCCTCGTCCGGAGCCGTGTACAGATCGACGCGTATGCGGACACCTATGCTCAGGCGAAAGAGGTCTCTCGCATCATCGAGGCGCGCCTCAACGGTTACAAAGATACGGCCTTCAAGGCGGTCTTTCTGGAAGACCATCGAGACTTACCCGCAGCGGACGCGGGCACGGTGACGACGAAGTTCCGCTCATCCCTCGACATCACAGTTCACTATGGAGAACCGCAATGACCGAAGCCATTCTCGGCTACGACACCGGATATGAGATCTGGGACAGCACGCTGTCCGTGCCGGCCTATATTCCTGTCGCCGAAGTCACGATGGTAACACCCGGTTCGGCGACTGCCGACAGGGTGGAAGCCACGCACATGAAGAGCCCCGGCCGTCGTCGGGAATACATTGCCGGTCTGATCGACAGCGGCGAAGCTTCGATCGAGATCAACTGGGTTCCGGGCAGCGCAACCGATGAACTGATCCGTCGTGTTTTCGAGTCCGGCGAGACGGTCCTTCACCGGATCACCTTCCCCAACAAGGCGCGCGTCGCGTTCGAGGCCCAGATCACGGGCTACGAAAAAGACGTCCCGGTCGACGATCGCATGACGGCAACGATCACCGTTTCGGTCTCCGGCGCGGAAACGTGGGATGAGGCTGCCTGATGGCCAATCAAGAACGCGGTGAGGTCGCCTTCCATGCGCTCGGCAAGTCTTGGACGATGAAAATCGGCACGGGCGCTATGTGTGAAATGGAGGATGCCCTGGGCAAGGGCATCTCCGAAATCAGTCAGGAGCTGTCAGGCAAATCCGTAAAGCTGTCGCTTCTCCGGACGATCTTCTGGGCTTCTCTGCAGCGCCACCATGCCGGCACGACACTGCAGGAGTGCGAGGACATCATAGACGAGATCGGCGTGGCTGAAGCTGGCCCGCTCATCGGCAAGGCCTTTCAGGCTGCTTTCCCCAAGAAAGAGCCGGGCACGCGCCCTCGGAAGGCGGCGGCAGCAGCTTAAGCTGGCCGTCGCGGGTATCCGAATGGGTCGCAATCGGTCAACCCTACGAGCTGTTCTGGCAGCTCACGCTTCGCGAAATCAGCGTCATTCTCGCGGGCGAACAAGAGCGCCAGATGCGCGAGCGCAACGAGCGGATGAGCCTCGCCTGGCACATCGCCAAGCTCGATCGTGTGAGGAAAATGCCCGCCTTGAAGGACATGCTGACCGTGAAGAAAACGCGCGTGAAGCAGACGCCTGAAGAGATCGAGGCCGTCACTCGATCATGGCTGAGCAGCCGCGCCACGCGGAAGCGGAAAACCGCGTAAGACAGGACAGATAATATGCCAAGTGCCGTCATTGGGGCGCTGAGGGTTAACCTCGGCATCGATACTGCTGAGTTCTGGGATGGCCTTGGAAAGGCGCAGCGCGCGTTGGGCAAGGTCGGAAACTCCCTGAAGTCGGCCGGCAAGGATCTGTCGACCTATGTATCTGCGCCTCTCGCAGCGATGGGTGCTTTGACGCTGAAGACGGCCGGCGACTTCGAGGCGTCCATGAACCGGGTGCAGGCCGCAACCAACGCGTCGACATCCGAGTTTGCCGCGATGCAGAAGATGGCGCTGGATCTCGGTGCGAACACGTCGAAGTCGGCATCCGAGTCCGCGGACATGATGGAGATGCTGGCCAAGAATGGCTTGACGGCCACGCAGATCCTTGACGGCGCTGCGGCGGCTTCCATCAAATTGTCCGAGGCCACTGGTGGCGACCTGTCCACATCGGCAGACGTCGCAACCAACGTCATGGCGCAGTTCAAGATCGAGGCGAAAGACCTTGGTCGCGTCGTGGACGGCATCACGAATGTGACGCTTGCCTCGCAGTTCGGGTTCAACGATTACAAGGATGCGATCGCGCAGGCCGGCGGTGTCGCAGGCGCGCTTGGCGTGAGCTTCGAGGATTTCAACGCGGCGATCGCGGGCACATCATCTGTGTTCAACAGCGGCTCGGATGCGGGAACCTCGTTCAAGACCTTCCTCACGACGCTATCCCCGAAGAGCAAGGCCGCCGCAAATGCCATGAAGGAACTCGGTCTTGAGTTCTTCAATGCCGATGGCTCCATGAAATCCATGGCGGCCGTTGCGGAAGAGCTGAAAACCAGTTTGTCCGGCCTGAGTGACGAGGCAAAGACCGATGCCGTGACGACGATATTCGGCTCCGATGCCATGCGAACGGCGCTGGCGCTTGCCGACCAGGGCGCGGCAGGTATCGACAAGCTCGCCGTCGCGATCGAGCGCAAGGGATCGGCCGACGCTCAGGCTGCGGCCCGGATGAAAGGCTTCAACGGTGAACTGGAGAAGCTTGGCGGCGCGCTCGAAACGCTGGCCATCAACATTGCCAACAGCGGATTGCTGGCTTTCGTTACGAGCCTCATCTCCAAGCTTGCAGACTTCGTCTCCAGTCTTTCGGAAACAAACCCTCAACTGCTCAACTGGGGCGTGGTCGTTGCCAGCGTCGCGGCGGCTCTCGGGCCGCTTCTGATCACTCTTGGGTTCGTCGCGACAGGCATTGCGGCTGTCGGCGCGCCTGTCGCCGCAGCGATTGCGGCTTTTGCAGCGCTGGCGGCCGGAGGTGTAGCGCTCTACCAGAACTGGGAACAGATCAAGACGTCGTTCCCGGCGACGGCCGCCATCGTCGAAGGTGCGATCTCGGTCATTCAGACAACGGTCGTCGGGTTGGCGACGCAGCTTGGCCTGGTCGGGCAGTACCTTAGCCAGCTGCTGACAGGAGATCTGACAGGGGCATCGGAAACCGTACGGCTGGCTTTCGAAAACCTCGGAACGATGTTCACCAACATCGCGAACGTCGTGTTTCCGGGCGCGCTCGATGCGATCAAGGCCAAGATCGCAGAGCTTGTTTCAAGCCTGAGCAGTTTTGCCGGATCTATGCTGACGACGTTTCAGGCGATCCCTGAGCAGATGAGGGATATCGGAGAGCGGATCGTCGCCGTGTTCGCCGCTCTGCCTGGTAGGATGCTGGAGATCGGCGGGCAGATCATTGCCGGCCTTGCGGACGGTATCGCTGCTGGTGCAAGCCGTGTGGTCGATGCAGCGTCCAACGTCGCGACGCAAGCCTATAACAAGATCACTGGCATCTTCGATATCCATTCCCCCTCTCGGGTGATGCACGAGGTCGGCACTTTCGTCACGCAGGGCCTCGCGAACGGCATCGTGGCGGGGACACCGACCGCCAAGGCGGCGGCCAGTCGGGCGGCGGTTGAAGTTTCTGCTGCTCTCGGGGCGGTCGGAAAGAACAAGGTCAGCCCCATGTCCGGGGTGAAGGATGCCGCTTCTGGAGCAACAAAAGAGCTTTCCGCGATGCAGCAGGCCGGCGAGGATCTTGCCAGCACCCTCGGCAATGCCTTCTCAGGATTGATAGACGGATCGAAAAGCCTGAAAGACTCCGTGAAAGACGTGCTCTCTGAACTCGGCAAGGCAGCGTTTAACGATGGCCTGAAAGCCTTGATGGGCGCAATCTTCGGCACGGGTACGGCGGCAGGCGGGACCGATGGCGGCGGCGGTGGCCTGGGCTCATTCCTCGGTAACGCTTTCAAGAAGCTGGTTGGCTTCAAGGATGGCGGCGAATTCAACGTCGGTGGGACCGGTGGCATCGACAGCCAGCTCGTCGCCTTCAAAGCCTCGCCGAACGAGCGCGTCTCGATCACCAAGCCCGGACAAGAGCGCAATACCGGCGGCGACAGCTATCGCGGTGGCGACATCGTCATTCAAGGCGATGCCTCGGAAAACACGGTTCGCCTCATCCGCGGGGCTCTTCAGCAGTATGACAAGATGGCGATGACGCGGCAGGCTGACAGTTGGCGGAATGAGACATGATTGTATGGTCCTCTCTGCTGATCCCTGCGGAGGTCATGTTCCGCATCAAACCCATGTTGACCATGGGCCCGGTGAGCTTCTCCGGAAAGCGCCAGAAGATCGGGACGGACGCGGGCTATTGGACCGCGACCATGTCTGGCTTCCCGGTTCTCTCGCCTGACAGGATCTTGGAATGGCGCGGGATCATCGGCGCTCTTCAGGGTGGCCTTGAGGATCTTCTCATCGGGCCGTTCGATGAGTTCCAGGCTCCGACGCTTGGAGGATTGCCGCCGATCATCGGCGGGATACCCCACTCGGACGGGTCTCTGTTCTCGGACGGGTCCGGCTACAGCCAATCAACGATCCTAGTTTCGTCGTCGGGCGATCTTGATCTTCGGCGTACATCCGCTCGCTTCCTCATCGAGCGCGCCGGCCCGATTAAACGCGGAATGTACTTCACGGTCCGCTCCGGCGGTCGGCCGTCCATGCATATGATAACGAAGCCGCCGGAGAAGTCCGGGGGCTTCGTGGATGTCGAGTTTCTGCCGCCGCTGCGGTTCGATCTTCCGAACGGCTCCGAGGTCGACTTTGCGGACCCGAAGATGCTGATGAACCTCTCCAGCCCTGAAAGCGGGGACCTTCCGCTTGATATGGGGCGATGGTCTCGCCCATCGATCGAATTGGAGGAAAGCTGGAATGGACTTTAACCAGACCATTGAAGCCCAGCTTTCCGGTCGCGTTGTCAGGAAATCAAGGCTCGTAGAGCTGATGTTTGCTTCTGGCCCTATGGGGCTATGGAACGGCTTCGGCACCTTAAAAACGAAGGACGGAAAGCTCTGGTTGGGGTTCGGCGGCGCTGGACGAATTAGCGGCGTTGCTCAATCCATCAAGGGTAGTGCTCCCGAATTGAAGCTTACCCTTTCAGGCGTCGATAAGACATTTGCTGCCAAGGCTAAGGGCGAAGCAGCGGAGTATTATGACCGTGCCGCGATCGTCTATGACCAGTTCTTTGACGAGGAGTGGCAATGCCTCGATCTGCCGTACGCGACGTACTTCGGCCTTATGCGAAAGCTGACATCGTCCCGCACGGCTGATGAGGGCGGTTTTGTTCGAACCGTCTCGATCTCATCAGAGACGCCTTTCGCGGGCAAGAAGCGAGCCCGGTTCTCGTACATGACCGATCGCGACCAGCAGCTCCGCCACCCCGGCGACCTCTTCGCGTCGGACGTGGCCGGTATCGAACGCCCTTACACGTTCCCGGATTTCTGATGCTCGAAACATTCCTGGCTGAAGCCTCCAGATCCCCGCTGATCTGGAGCGTGAACGACTGTGCGATGATGTTGGCGAACTGGTGGCAGGTTCGGCACGGCGTTGATCCTGCCGCTCATCTGCGCGGCACCTATTCGACAGAGAGCGAGTGCCTGAGCGTCGTCGAGCGCGCTGGCGGCATCATTGCCCTCGTAGAGCAGATTGCCGCCGGCGTCGGTGCCAAGCGGCTTCAATACCCGGTGGCCGGTGATATCGGCGTGATCGAGGTTCATGGTCACCAGTTCGCGGCGATCATGGGGCCGACAGGTCGCTGGATGGTGAAAGCTGAACGTGGCATGGCCGGCCATCGGTGCGGCTTCCTGAAGGCCTGGAGCGTCTGATGCCAGCAGCAATCGTTGGATGGATTGCCGCCGCAGGCATTGGTGGGTTGGTGACGGCCACGGGCGCACTGACGACCCTGGGCTCGATCCTGGCCGGCGGCATCGGTCTCGGGCTCACCTATGCCGCCAATGCCTTGTTCGGCGCAAAGCCATCAACCATCAAGCCGCAGGATGGCAAAGGCACGCTGCGTCAGTCGGTCGTGCCTCGAAGGAAACACTACGGGCGCGTCCGCACGGGCGGTTCGTACGTCCTGTTCCGGACCAAGAAGGGAAATCTCTTTCAGGTCATCTACATCGGTGAAGGTCGCAGCGACGGCTTCGAAGAACATTACATCGACGGCCGGCCGGTGACCCCTGACCCTGATGGGTGGATTCGCGACAAACAATATGAGGGCGCCGTTCGGATCGTGAACCGCCTCGGCTTGCCCGTCGAGACGGCCTACAACGAACTGATCTCGGTCTATCCGGAAGTCTGGACGGCGGCGCATCGAGGCGATGGTTGCGTTTCCACCTTCATGCATGCGCGCGGCGTCAAGCAGGAGAAATTCAGCGCGGTCTACCCGAACCGCATCCCGGCTTATGAGAGCGTTCGGCGGGACGGTATCGTGCTTGACCCGCGCACCGGCGCGATGGGGTGGACCTCCAACCTCTACCTGATCTTCCGGGACTGGCTCATCAACAATGATGGCGCCGGCATCTCGGCCGCTTACATCGACGATGCAGATTTCGCCGCGGCCGCAACGCTCGGAGACGAGATCCTGCCGACCAATGGCGGGGGCACCGTGCGTCGATATCACGGGCAGCTTTCCTACACGCTGGAAACCGAGCCGGTCGACATCATCGATCGCCTGGAGACAGCGACGGACAGCCGGCTGATCCTGAAGGCGAACGGGAAGATCGGCATCCAGCCGGGAAAGTGGGTCGAGCCGACCGTCTTCATCGCAGACGGCCACCTGATCGACTATGAGCTTGCGGACTCCAGCGGCCCGCTGCGGGAAGCCAATGAGGTGACGGTGAAGTACACCAATCCTCTCGCTGCCTATTCGGAGGCGACGACGGACCCTTGGCGTGATGAGGACGATATCAGCCAGACCGGCCGTGTTCGAGCTGTCCCGATCGAAGCCTACGAGATCCAGAACCATCATCACGGGCGGCGGATCGCCAAGCTGAAATTCTGCCGTGCGTCAGCAAGATGGCGTGGGACGGTTATCACCGACCTCTATGGCCTGAAGGCGCGCAACGAGCGCTTCATCCGCATTCAAGTGCTCGATCTCGGTATTGATTTCGAGGCCTTCGAAGTCGAGACATATGAGGAAGACGACGACACCATGACCATCAAGATGACGGTCGCAAGTCGGACGGCAGATATGTACCAGCTGACCAGCGCAGAAGAGGGAACGCCGCCGATCGTGCCGCCGACCTTCGAGGACGATGCGTTCGAAAAGCCGGCAAGCCTGCTGGTCGTTGGCGGTCAGCGCGTCGTGTCAGGGCAGGGCAAGGTCGCCGTTCTCACGGCTACGTGGGCGGCCTATCCGGATCGCGATGATCTTAAGGCGGAAGCGCAGATCTCGCCGGCAGATCAGGATAAGTGGACACCGGTTTCCGTGGATGACAACCAGCTGCGCGCAGAAGCAATCGGTCTCGCTGATGGCCAGAGCTATGATTTCCGGGTGCATTGGGTGAAGGCAGGCGGCACACCGTCCGATTGGGCGATCGTCGAGAACATTCCGGCGATTGCTGACCCGGACCGCTCGGCGACGCCGCTACAGCTCAAGGCGGTTCTTGCCGGAACGGTCGTGACGGTGAGTGCCCGAGCGGCGAACGACAACTCGGCCTACCTCATGTTCAAGCGCGGCACGGCAACTCAGACCTTTGCCCAGGCAACCGACATTTCCGGCAACCTTCGCGTGACGGCAAACCAAGTGATCGAGTTTGCCGACACCCCGGGTGTCGGGACATGGCGCTATTGGTGCACTTCAAAGAACCCGTCCGGGTTGCTGGCCAACACGCCGGCAGGCCCAACGGCAAACGTAGTGGTGACGTGATGCCCGTAACCGATTATCGCGATGCGCTTGGTTCTGCCGCTGATGCAAAAGCCATGGCGGTTGAAGCTGAAAAGAATGCTGCCGATGCGAAAGCTGCGGCTAAGGCCGCTCAAGACCTGGCTTCTGCCGTCGACAAATCAATGAAGGCGGCAGACCTCGTCTGGGAATATTACGTCACCGTCAACCAGGCTCTCACCGTTGCGCTGTCGCCGTCCACGCAGCGCCTTACGGCCGCGGCCGCCAAGGCTGAGCTTGGCGACCTCGTGCAGGTCCACCCCATGGGGCGCGCGACAATCGGTGGCGTGACGCTCGGTAGCCTGGTGCTGCAGTCAACCGGCTTCGTGTCATCCAAGGGTGTCGTCGACGTAAGCTATGCGCTGCCCACCTTGGCCGTCGCCGGACAACTTTCAATGCCCATCCGCCTTCGCGGCTTCCGTCCTCCGGCGGCCTGACCGACCGAACAATCTGAACCTATTGCACCCTGCCTCTGGCGGGTCGCTTTCGCATGGAGAACCTCCGTATGGGCCAAATCACCGATTTCGCAAGGGCGGTCTACGCGGACGGCCCGGGCACCAAGCCAACCGAGCCGTACAAGCCGGATGTTCGCACGCTGTTCGGTCTTATCGATACGCAGCTCATCAGCATGCTCAACGGCATCGTCATCGGCAATGCGATTGCTTACGCTACGCGCGCCAGCCTGTTTGCAGACCTTGCGCGGCCGTCCGGCACGCTGGGTGTCGTCTATGCCGACCCGAACCCTGCTTACATCGGCGTCTATACGAAGGTCGGCGCATCGGGGACCGGCAGCTGGTCACTCACAGGCATCACGCTTCCCGGCGGCATAGCGGCAGACGTCGCCAACGTCATTGCAGGCCTCGCTGCGGAGATCACGGCGCGACAGAACGCTGACCGTATCATCGATACGAAGGTCACCGACTTCTCCCGCCAGTCCGGAAAGCGCTATCGCCAGATCGGCGGCACGCGCCGGAAATACCTGTTCGCCGGCGATAATTTCGGGCCGGGGTCGAGCACCAAAGTCATGTCGATCGGCATCCCGATAGAGGTCGATTGCCAGACGGTCGGCGCCTTTGCGTTCTGGATCGTCGGCGCCAACGGTATCACCAAGATCCGGACGCGGCTGACGAAGCGCCAACGCTCTGGCAATCCGAATTACTTCGTCGCACCCGGCGGTGTAGCCGGCGATGTCGTGGTGCAGAACTGGACGGACTTCGATGTTCGCGACTGCATTGCGGACCCGCTACTCTATACGAAGTTTCAGCAGGCGATTATCCCGGTCTCCGGCAACGGCCCGATCGTCGCGGCGACTGATCTGCTCTTCGTCGACGTCATGGCGCTTGATGCGAACAACCAGTCAATTCCGTTCGGTGCCGCACGTGGTCGAACCTACGTCAACGATACGGTCGACCCGCCTTGGAAACGTGGCGTGTTCGCGGCCGATATCGCAGGCCCTTACTTCCTCGGTGGCGACGGCACGGAACTGATTGCCTGCGCGCTCTATGAGGCGGTCATCGTTCCCGGCTCTGCGGGTGGGCATACCGGAGTGGATGCCGAGTACCGGCCCATCCTCAACGGACCCCTGGATCTCAACCAGTCGGATGCATTCGACGCCGCTGCATGGCGCATCACATTCCCGCAGTTTTCGATCGACACGCAGCCTGAGCCGATCGCGTCAGACTTCGGGACTGCGCAGGCGGTCGGCAACGTGGCGCGCGTTCCTGTCAATTTCTTCCGCTATGACATCTTCGGCGTGGACCCGTCCACAGGTGGGCTCGCCTACGGCCCCGGCCTCCAGCGGCAGGGTGATCCGAACGGTTACATCTCAGTCATGGCCGAGCAGACGCGCAACGTCCCTTTGTTCAATATCCTTGTGAAGCCGAGCGGCGTCGAGCTGATTGAAGTCTGGAAGTTCAAGGACTTCGTCATGCGAGGCGAAGAGGCGCAGCACCTTGCGCACCTTGAGTACAATCGCCGTTGCCTTGCGACGTTCCTGCGCAAGCTCAATAGCGGCGCGGCGATCCGTTATGCCTGGTATGGCGACAGCATCGGAGCCGTGTCCAAGACCACGGCGCCGAACACGCCCGTCAATTATTACGCTCCGAACGGCTCTAACCGGGATGTCGTCGATTACTTCGAGACCGCGCAGGAGGATACTCGCGCCACTTATGCGCGCTTTGATGGCGATGGCGGTGCGGGTGCACATGTTCATCTGGGCATGAACTGGCACATCATGGCCTTTCTCAAGGCGCGCTATGGGTCGGTCTTCGATCCGCGAAACTGGTGCATCTCGGGGACGACGTCCGACAACAACGTCATTTCTGGCGATGTGCCGAACGGGACCTATCCTGCTCGCCTTAACGCGCTGATCGCTGACGATCCGGACTTGGCCGTCTGGCAGTTCGGCATGAACGAGATCCCGTCCGATAGGGTTTACAATAATTACCTCGTCGGCATTTCCGCGCTGCGAAGCGCCGGCATCGATGTGCTCGGCATCACTTGCCCACGACCCAACCGCCTCAACGGCACGACGCTGCTGGAATGGCAGTGGCAAACGCAGCAGCAGATCCAGGCCTTCCGCCGCCTTGGCGTCGCCTACATCGACCTCAGCCGCATCTCCGGACCCGGCCGGGAAGGCGCCATCGGGATCTCTGCCGACACCATGTGCGAGGCGACCATGCGCGGTCACCCTGGCGCTTACGAGTTCCGGAAGTTCGGCGACTACGCCTCGCTGACCTTCGCCTGACCTTCCACAACATCACAGAACGATAGGAGGCACTTTTGCACCCCTCGAACATTTACGCGACCAAAGAAGCTTTGAAGGAATGGGCCGCTCAGAGTTTTTCAAGCGACGATACCGGAGGCATTAGCCTCATTCCCCACATCGAAAGCTTCAGCGCAAACACGCGGCTGGCGATCACCGTTGTGCGCTTCGGGCGTGTGCTAACCACGCTATACGCTTACGCCGCTATCGCTGCCCGAAACGCCGACACCGGCCGCGAAGTCAATGTCGGTTCCGTCGTCTATGGCGAGACGAATGGGCCGCTTGCGTTCTGGTCGGGCAGCGCGTGGACGGTCGATGCATTCGTTGTAAGCCCGGCCTTGCGCGGGGCTCTGTCTTCCATCGCGTCTTCGCTGGTCATTCTCGATGGGGTGCCGATCCCGGGGCCGCAGGGCACGACAGAGTTTTCGGATCTGGAGGGGCTGCCGTCAACGCTGGAGGGGTATGGCATTACCGATGGCGCGACCTCTGCGCAGATCGACGCGATCGCAAAGCGCGCTGTGTTCGTTACAGATCATGGCGCTGTTCCGGACTGCACCGGGCAGGGCGTCGGGACCGACGTGGGCCCTGCCCTGAAGGCGGCGTGGGACCATGCGATCTCCACGATTGGTGACGGTGCCTGCATCGTGCTTCCGCAGGGACGTTATCGGCAATCTACGCCTGTCGTCCTTGACGGGCAGGGGCGGCATAATGTCAGTCTGGTCTGCGAGGGAACCATCACGCCGGATAATGTCGCAATGACCGTGATCGCGGTTCGCAACATGATCGGGTTCCGGATGAAGGCGTCCTTCTTGAAGGGCGGGCGGTGGAACTCCGGGGCTTCTTCGTACGGCTACTATGTCGATTACTCGACGACGGCCGATGTCGTGAGCGGCGGCGGGCAGGAAGCCGTCCTCGTCCAGGGCGTTTTCGATTGCACTGTCGATCTTTCGGCGTTTGGTTATGCCGGCCGGCTTATCAACGTCGGCTCGCGCATCGACCCGTCCCATCCACAGACGGGCGCCATGAAGGGATGCCTGACGACAAACCGCGATCATGACTTCTCAAAGCCGAGTGTCGCCCAGTCGCTGTGGTCCGATACGAGCGTGATCGGGCAGGGGAACTGGGGGCATCTCGATCGTCTCACCTGCGATTTCGATGTCTGGGGCCCGGTCTGGAGAAACTGGAACGACATCTCCGTGAGTGAGATCGATGCCGGTTTCCACTATACCGGTCCGAAATTCGAAGGGTGTGAGGTATGCGAATTCGATAATTTCTACGTCGGCACGATCTCCGCTCCCATAGCGGGGGCCGCTCACGTCAGTATTCTACCCTCAACGGAACGAAACTCCTCGCAATTCCGCTCTACCAAAATGAGATTTCTTGATCACGGAGACGGCCTAAAAATCAAGAATGCTACCAGCGTAAAAATTGGGAGGCTGGATGGTGGTGGTGTTGGCGCCTTAACAATGATCGACATCGACAACAGCCAGGTCGTTCATATTGACAGCGCAAGCCTGAACGCAGGAGAGCGGGCTCTAAGGGTTACTGGTGGGGGATCGGACCAGATATACATCGGGTTGAACGGTAGAGGCACAGTCACCGACAACCATGTACATGTCGCGGCCAACGTTGGTGGTCTTGTCGTTCTCAATAACCTTAACCTTAATCAGGCGGCGGCTGGTAAATCCTTGGTGAAGGTTGATGGGCCAGCATTGGTATTTATCGAAATGCCGCTGCTTTACTCCACCGATGGCAATATCACTGATTTGGCTGCCGGCAACAAAGTTCACATCAGGAACGGCGCTGTACTGGGTGCGGCCGGTTTGAGTAAGTCAGCCGCACCACGCACCATTTTGGGCACGGTTGGAAATGATGGAGGTTACATCTGAAGCGGCCAGAGTTTTATTGGCTACTTGTGAAGGCGCACGTAAAATTCGTCTGAAGGCGTCTGTAGTGCGCCTTCGTAAATCTCGTACTCACCATATCCGATCTGACTGCGTGCCCACTCAGCTATCTCCTGAAAGCTTTCCGGGGTGAAAGTATGCATGTGCGTGTCTACTCTGTCGGCCCATCTTTTCATGGCTCTGGCCCTGAGCGCCTCGCCTGTGAACATCTCAACAATTCGAGAGCCCTCAAAATAATGCTCAAGGTCTCTCTCACGTGACGGCATATAAAAATCGGCCAGATGGTGGTCTAGAGATGTGATCTTGCGGTTCTTATCGAAAGTCCTGTTTCTGTCTGGAACCACTAAAATAATGGTGCCGCCCAGCTTAAGGCAGTCAAAAGCCTTCTTCAGTGCGCGCAAAGGGCTACGCACGTGTTCGATTACGTGGGAGGCGATTATGAAATCTACCGAAGATTCCTCAATTGTAGCCATCTCGTCCATGCTGTCTTGAAAGTCGATATCAACGAACTTTGTGGGGTCGCTCCGGCCTCTCATAGAGGTCGACTTTTCTGCAAATTCGGCGGGAGAGAATATGTCGGCATAGCGCATTCTGCACAAAGCGGGGACCTCCATTGGGCGAGGCCCCGCCCCAAACTCTAAGCCGACCCCTTGTAGATCTCTGCAGAGATATTGCCTGAATTGGCTAAATGTCATTTCGGCAAGCGCGGCAGGGAAGCTCTTAGTCGGCAATTGCGGCCCGAAACGCGATGAAGAAATAACATCGGCACTCACTTTCTGTGGCGGGCCAAAGTGCTGATGAGCGATCAGTACGTCTTCATTCGGCACCCATCGGGCGCGACCGTCATACAAACAGAAAATGTCATTACCGCATTGTACTAATGCTGGCCCGAAGACTGGGCGCGTGGCGCGGGTACTGTGATCAAACGTCTCCCCTTCTTTTCCGACACGTTTCTGTAACGCAAACGCCCGTTCATGCGGATATGGATTGTTCGGGTTCATCTGCTCTCACTCCTGCCGCTGACAGCACTGTCGGGAACTACAGTTCATTCATACCAACTTAAGCAGATGATTTTTTGCTCATTAGGTAGACATCCTGATTCCCCTGATTGGCCCCTGGGGAATGCGAAACGATCTCCCACTTGTCGAGCAAGTTACGCTTGACCCAGTCAACGCTGAAGTAGGCGTTCCCGTAGCCGGCTGCACTGAGCCCTTCCGGGGAAGCGTCGACATAGGTTTCTTCGAATACGAAATCGCTGTTCATGAACCCTTCGAGGATAGCCAAAACCCGCCTCGGGTAATTCTGGGTATCATTGAAATACCGGACGGATGTGTGCCCGCTTGCCGTGAACAGAAGCCAGCCTGAGGCTTTCGTCACGCGGTGGATTTCATCGAACCAAGCGAGCGCCTCTGATTGGCCCAGATGCGACCAAATGGATATGGCAGTCACGCCATTGAACTCTTCAGGGGGGTATGCGAGCGGCGGCGTTGTTTGTGAGTGAGAGAACGTGCCGCGGACGTTTTCGCGGCACCACTCGATCGATGACTTGATGGGGTCTGCGCCGTGCAAATCGGAGGTGGGGCTGTATGCCGCCAATGCCCGGATGAGCGACCCGGAAGAGCAACCAAAATCTAGGTATCTGCCTGCCGGCTCGATATCCAGTCCTAGAAGCTTCAGCGTGGAAACGACCAGATCGGCGTTATAAAGGTCGCCGATATAATGGCTGCCCCTTTGCATCCGATGAATATGGTCAGGCGGGTTATGGAGAGACGTCCGCAGCTTCTCTATCAATTCCGGGAACTCGTGACTTGCGACTGCCAACTGCGCATGCGCGCTGTCATCATAGCCTAGGTCTGAGACGCGCGTCCGCACGGTCTGTAGCTCTGTGTCTGATAGCCTCGTTAATATCTGGCTCGTTGCTACTGGCTCAAGACGAGGGATTGCCGGCGGGAGAGCCAGATTGGCGGCGATCAAGCCGTTGATAAGTTCACGGCATTCAATCGTGCCATCGACTGGTCTGTACGGCGACTTGGGAGAGGGCAGCCATACGTGTGGATCAAATGCAATTTCATGCGGATATGGATTGTTCGGGTTCATCTGCTCTCACTCCTGCCGCTGACAGCAAGATAGCCTAGCGCTCAAGCCGCGCCAACCGGATCTCGTCACCACGCGCTAACCAAACACGGCGCAGGGATTTTTAAGCAAAGGACATCGTTATGAAGACCACCTTGGATATCCAGTCCGAGCTGAAACGCCGTGGCTATTACAAAGGCAAGCTGGACGGAAAGGACAACCCTGATCTGGACTATGCGATCCGGCAATTCCAGTCGGCCAACGGGCTGGTGCGGGATGGCGATGTCGGGGATAAGACGCTGGCGAAGCTCTTCCCGGTCAAGAGCGTGCCTCAGGTTCGTCGGATGGTGACCAGCGCTGCCGGCCGGGCTGCCATCACGCAGCGCGAGGGCAACGTGCTGACGGCCTACCGTGACAGCGTCGGCATCCTGACTATCGGCGTAGGCCACACGACGGCAGCCGGAGCCCCGACCGTGACGCCGGGCATGAAGATCACCGCAGCGCAATCCGACGAAATCTTGTCGCGCGATCTGGCGACGTTCGAGAAGGCAGTGCTCGATGCCGTGAAGGTGCCGCTCGCGCAGAACGAGTTCGACGCCCTGGTCTCGCTGGCTTTCAACATCGGCGGCAAGGCGTTCTCCGACTCCACCCTCGTCAAGAAAGTGAACGCGGAAGACAGGGCAGGGGCGGCTGATCAGTTCGGCGTTTGGGTTAAGGCGGGCGGCAAGACGCTGCAAGGCCTCGTCACGCGCCGTCAGGCAGAGCGCAGGCAGTTCCTCGGGGGTGCCGCATGACACGCGCTGATATCGTCATCCTCGCCTCTCTCACCGGGCTCGCCTTCGCGGCCCTCGCAACCTTCATCTGGAGCTGAGCCCATGCCCGACAACGCTTCCACCTTCCGCGAGCGCGCGGGCGTCTATGCCTCGCTCATGATTATCATTGCCTACATCGCCATCGGCTTCCTGCAAACTGCGCTGACCTTCTACAGCGGGCAGGAGTTCGCAGTTGATCCCGGCTGGGCATCCGCCATGAACGCGCTTGCCGGCGGCGCCATCGGCTTCCTTGTAGGGAAGCAGACGACCAACCAGTCGGGCACAACCACAATCACCCCGGCGAATGGCGTTGTGACGACAACGGTCACTACCGACCCGCTAGACGGGAGAGCCTGATGCCCGAGAGCTACACCGGCCCGGGCATCTGGATCCGCATCCAGCACCGTTTCGGCCCCCGGATGATGGAATGGTTCCTTGCGGCGCATACTGCGCTCTGGGGAGCCGTGCTTCTTTATTCCGATGGCCTCTTAGTCCAGCCGTCATGGGCGGGCTTCCGTGCCATCTTCGGTGACGCCGCGCTTCTCGGGTGGGTGATGGTTGGCCTAGGCGTGCTGCGCGTTGGCGGGTTGATCGTCAATGGCGCAAGGAAGAACGTCACTCCCACCATTCGCCAGCTCTCCGCGGCGATCGGCTTCTTCATCTGGTGCGGCATCACATATGGCTACTGGTCCTCAGGCGTCATTTCGACGTGGCTCGCTATCTACCCGCTGTTCGCCCTTGGCGAGCTGGTGAACATCAATCGTGCCGCGCATGACCAAGGGGAAGCCAGGAATGGAAAATCTCGATAAGCTTCCCCTGCCGCTGCTCATTGCATTCGGCTTGGGGCTGGCTGTCATCTTCGGGGTTGTCAATGCCGCGTGAATTTTCCCCAGAAGTGCCGAAGTAAAATTCCCCATTTATGCCGACGTGGATGCCAGGGAGAATTGGGGATTTTTCGGCGGGCGCCCGCGTGGCTTTTGAGGTGGAGCGAATGCGGGCGGAGCAATGAGGGCTTTGGAGCGAACATGTTCCGGCATCAATTCGGCATGCTGGCGCAATCGGTAGCTCGATCCCTCGATTTGCACGACGACGGCGTGATGCAGCAGTCTGTCGAGAAGCGCGGTGGCGACAACTGGATCGCCGAAGACATCGCCCCATTCAGCGAAGCCGCGGTTTGATGTCAGGATCATCGCACCTCGTTCATATCGGGCGTTGACGAGTTGGAAGAACAGATTGCCGCCGCCCTGGACGACCGGTAAATATCCGATCTCGTCAACGATGAGCAGGCTTGGCCTGCAGAAGAAGCGAATGCGCTCCTGAAGCCGACCCTCACGTTCGGAACGGGCCAGCGCACCGATGAGGTCGGCAAGGTTCGTGAAGTAGACGCTCTTTCCAGCTTTGACGGCTTCGACGCCGAGCGCCGTGGCAAGATGACTTTTGCCGGTTCCAGGTGGGCCGAGGAAATGCACGGCCTCGTGTCGATCGACGAAGCCAAGCTGGGCCAGGGTGAAGATGCGATCTCGGTCGAGGGAAGGTTGGAAGGTGAAGTCGAAACCGGCAAGGGTTTTGATCGTCGCCAACCTCCCCATTCTTAAGGCGGTCTTGATGCGGCTGTTCTCGCGCAGGGTCAGTTCCTCGGACAGCAGGATATCGATAGCCTCGAGGGCAGATAGCTCACCGTGCTCGAGGCGGCGAACGACATGGTCGAGTGCTTCCAGTGCGCGCGGCATCTTCAGACCGACGAGATCATGGCGAATACGGTCGATCATGGATGGAATGGCATCGAGGGTCGCGCTCATGGGCGGCTCTCCCGTGCCAGGACTTTGCCGACGGCGTCATAGAAGGCGAGCGACCGCTGCAGCACGGTGTCGCCGGCAGGCTTGACGACAAGGGATTCGTCTCCTGTCCTTGGCCTGTGTTGCGGCGTCATCGATCGTCGATGATCGGGATGGACTCGGCGCTGTTTGCGGCCCTCCAGCACAGGATGAGCGGCGATCAATGTGCCGTTTTCGAAGATGCGGACCTCGTCGGCGAGAGAGTGGACCTCAACCATGCGACTGCGTGTGGCATCCGGAACGCTGTAGGTGTTGCCGCCAACGCTGACCATGCCTTCCCGTGATACGCGTCGCTCTAGCTTCAGAACGGATTTGAACGGTGCCAGGGGTAGCGGCCGCAGATACGGCCGCTCCTCGGCGAAGGCCTCGTTGACGACACGCTGGGTCGTCGCGTGCTTCCTTGGATTGGCAACGGTGTCGAGCCAATGCCGGAGCTGGGCGTTCATGTCGTCGAGATTGCGGAACGAACGAGCGAGGAAGAAGTCTTCGCGGATATACCGAAACGGCCGCTCGACCTTGCCTTTTGTCTTGGCTCGGTAGGCCTTGCACGCCTTAGGATGGTATCCATAATGGCGGGCCAGGTCGATGAGAGCACGGTTGTAGATGATGCCCTCCGTCTGACCTTCGCCGATAACGGCAGTCTTCATCCGGTCGTAGAGCACCTCCCGCGGCGCACCACCAATCGCCTCGAAAGCGGCGATGTGGCAACGCAGGACCGTCGGCAGGTTCTGATGCATGACGAAGCGTGCCCAGATGAGGCGGCTGTGACCCAACACCATCGAGAACAACCAGACGATCCTTGGCGTCATTGGCTCGTCGGTGAAAACGACATGGAACTGGGCGAAATCGACTTGGGCCTGTTCGCCTGGCGACGTCTCGAAGCGAACTTCGAAACCTGGATTTGCCGGAGGTCGCACGTCACGAAGAAAGTCCGTGACGGCGGTGTAACCGCCGGCATAACCTCGATCCCGGAGTTCTCGGAGCAACCGACTGCCAGTGAGGCCGGGATAGGTCTTCACGCGCTCCCGCAGGTATGAAGCAAACGGATCGATAACCGTCGCGCGAGGCTTTCTCGGTCCATAAGCCGGGACTTCGAGGCCCCGCTCTATGTATTTGCGCACCGTCTTGCGATCGATGCCGGTTTCTCTGGAAATAGCTGACACTGTCAGGCCCTGCTGATGCAGATCCAAGATCATGATCGTCTCCCTCAGCTTGATCACCAATATCCCCCTTCCGACCATCGGAAGGAGTATTGACGATGACGCGCCGCTGGTCTTCCGGGGCGCGCCCCGGAAGACCAGCGGCCGCAGCACCTGGGGAAGATTCAAACGGCACTATTGGGGAGTATTGCTCCGGTACTGACAGGGGTTCGGCATCTCGGCCTGCTATCAGGTGAGCGCGCGACCCCGTCCAGCAGTTCGTCCACCGCACAGGTGGCTGCCGTCATCGTTGATCCGACCGCGCTCAACAAGGCGACCGCAGCTCTCGAGGCGCTCAACTTTACGCTGGTCTCGATGAACTCCGTCGCCAAGGACTCGGTACGGACTAATGCAGGCCTTGCGGAGGAGATGGACCGGATCCGCGAAGAGCTTCGTATACATCGCGAGATCAGCCGGCGCTAGACGCTGGGCAGGGCGACCCTATCTCCGTTGCAATGAACTCCTACCAAAGCCAGTTTTGCACCATCCTCTACGACGACTATGCTAAACTGCCCCACCAGCCTGACCAACATCAGAGTGCCCAATCTCTCATTCTACAGAGGATCTACCGCCGCTCAACGAGAAGGTCGTCGTTCTCCGGCCAACCTCGCCAGACTAATCATCGACGCTACTCGCCGTGCAGCGGCAGCTGCGGCTGATGGCTGGCAGTGGGAGACGGACTGGTTCCTTGACGGCCGGGTGATTGACCGTGAGACGGTGAAGGGCTGGAAGCCCTGGTATCAGTTGCGCGACACGAGTTCAGTAGGTCTCGTTCCTGCCTAGATCAGGTTGTCTCTTTCAAAAGGATTGCGCTGTTGTCTCTTAGAATTTCCACGAGGGCGCTTCGCATTGCCTTCGCCTGCTCGCTCACATTGCTGTCCTCTGCAGCGTCTGCAGAACAGCTTTTCAACGTCGAGCGAACACTCCCTCCGTCCGGCTCTGACGGAGTAGAGCTGATCGCAGACCCAAAATTCGAAGCGGGCTTTTCTGCGACACCCGCTTGCAACAGCCCTGAGGCCGGCGCTTGCGCTGAGAATACGCGCTACGATCTGAAGTCTCCAGCATATCCGGAAATGGCCGACGTCAAGCCTGTGTGGGAGCTGAGGCAATGGGGGAGCCGCAGCAGCTTCACAGCGGACCCGCAGAAATTCGGCGACGGGTACGGCTGGGCCAACCTCGAAAAGCGTCTTGTCCTCCACCCCGGCGGATTGGTCGAGATGGCCGTGAACGGCGATAGCGAATTCGCAGGGAAGTATGGCGACACAAGCAGGTCCGCGCCAAGCTTGATCGCAGGTCAGACAATCTCAGCCCCTGGCACCTACAGCCGAGATACTGGCTCGATCAAGGACATGAAGAAGCTGATCTTCAATATGGAGTTCAAGCTTCCATACGACGACGAGAATAAGAAGGCAGGATACGATGCCAACCGGCACGCCATCCTCTTCCCTGTCAACATCACGATCCAGAACCTGAACAACAAGAGCAAGGGCTACGGTCAGTATGTCTGGCTGCAGGTCGGCTTCTATGATGACCGGCAGGCGAAGCCAGTGGAGAAGATGGATCAAGCGCTCGTCGATCCGGGCACAAAGATGCTTATTTACTTCGTCCCGGCCGATCGAATGACGACGGGGAACGCCCACAGCGGTGAATGGATAAAGTTCAACGGCGACATCCTTCCCTCTGCCAAACGTTCCGTTGAAATGGGGTTCGAGAGAGGCATTCTCACGTCCGGAGATATTGCGGATTACAAGATCGGCGGATTCAATCTGGGATACGAGCTCACCGGGCTGAATATCACGACGATGGAGTTCAGAGACCTCAGCTTACGGATGTTCAAGGATTAGGGTGGCGCGCTCGCCGCGGCCCGTCCACTTCGCCACGATCAGCGGCGCCCCGCTCCCATCCGCCCTAGAGCAGAAAGAAGCCCGAGATAACGGGCGTCGCTTGGTCCAGGTGGATTGAGAAGTCGCTTTTCCCATCACCATTCACGTCGGCATAGATGTAGGTGTTGAAAGCCTGCTTCTCGTAGCGCAGCTCACCCGCTTTACCGCTGAAGTCCTTCGTCCCGATAAATGAGAAGGCCTGATTTCCGGCGGCCTTGGTATTCGCATCGATGTCCGACAGGCTTATCTTGTCGCCGCTCTTCACATCAAAATCCGAAATCGTATCTCTGCCCACAGCTGATGGCGTAGATTGGGAAATCGATCTGTAGATGAAGACGTCCTTGCCGGTGCCGCCCGACAGGAAATCGGCTCCAGCGCCGCCATAAAGCCTATCGTTTCCATTGCCGCCAAACAGCTTGTCGTTGCCAGCGTCACCGATCAAAGTGTCATCCCCAGAGTTGCCGACGAGGCGATCATTTCCTGCAAAGCCTTGGATGTTGTCGACGCCAGCAGCGCCACGAAGAGTGTCCGCGTTCGCTGTTCCTTTTTGGATATCGACTGCGTCGAGCACATCAACCTGAAACGAAGTCGCGATGCTGTTGTCTGCAGGGTCCGTTGCGGTAATCGTGATATGGTGTGTGGACAGCGTTTCGAAATCGAGAGCTTGTGTCGTGACGACCCTGTCGCCGTCTATCCGAAACGCGCGGTTGTCGGAAAGCGAGTACGTTAGAGCTCTCCCTTCCGGATCAACCGCTGTCAGGACGCCCACGACAGTACCGGCCGGCAGGTTTTCTGAGACCTGACGATTGCTGATTTGAATATTGCCAGGTGCTGTGTCCGTCACAAGGGCAGATGCATCAATGGTTCGATCGGCGAACTGCAGAACCTCTATACCTTGAAGACGGTCTTTTCCGTCACCGCCAGCGCGTGTGTCGTACACCCTGATCGAGTTCGTATCCTGCTTGAACACGTAGTCGGAAAAGTTGCCGGAAAAGATGGCCTTGTCGATGCCACGCTCGCCATAAAGAAAGTCATCGCCCTGCATGCCGTTGAAGATGTCGGCGCCAGCAGTACCACGGAGCTCTTCTTGATTAGCTGTTCCTATAAAGGTGTCCACAGTGTCGTTGATATGAATGGTATAGATCGAGCCTTCGCCCCTGATCGAAAATTCTGCTGTCGTGATGCGTAAAACGAAGTCTGCATCGCGGAAATCAAGGGTTCGGGTGGTAACTAAGTCATTGCCACGGAACTCGAAAAAATCCCGCATCTCCGTATAGTTCGGCCAGCCACCCCAATAAAAAGAATCATCAACGACTTTGTATGTGCCTTCGGCATCCGGAAAAGTTGCGACCACAGTTCCAGCTGGCGTATGATCTTCAACTGTAAAATCGGACATCTCGACCTCATCGATAGAACTGCAATTTTCAGTAGAAACATTACCGGTTGATGGACAATATGTCTATACAGTCTGTATTTAGGGCATTCTAAACAAGGACTTGGCTTGAGAGAGTTGAGATGCTCTATTGTGCGACAGCCGACCGCTCCGCCTCCACACTTCGCAAGTTGGACCGCATAAAGCCGCCGGCATCGAGTTCCGCAGGCGATTGCCAGCTCCGAGCCGCAGGACACTGTTCTGCAGGCCGCCCTGCGCGCTCTCCCATCTCAGGCTGCGGCAAACACTGCACCCGGATTACTCGACGTGCTTCAAGCAGCCGGCCGGCGGAAAGCGATCGGCAACGCGACAAAATTCCACCGCGACGCCAAGATATGGCCATGTCGCGTGCCATGTGTAGCTTGGTCTCGGGCCTATCAATGGTGTGTCCCGGACGATCAATGCCTTAGCTGTCCGAAGCGACATAGAGTGATACGCCGGATTGAAAGCCCCCAGCTTCTCGAAGCTTCCCAGGCTGAGTATCAGCTAATTAGGTCATCAACTGTTGCGAATACTCCTGGCTGAGCACCATCATTCGTTGTGATGACGATGTCGTAATAGCCAGAGGCGCCCTCGAATTGCTCGTTGAGGCTTTTTGTCCCGGGCCATCGCTTAGTATTCTGCTTCAGTGCGCCTGACGCACCTCTTGTCTCCAGCGGCTTCATTATCGCAAGAGACCGTAAAGCCTCGCCTTGAGCCTGGACACGTAGACCGTTGGCAGGTGAGGTCACGCGCAAACTGAACCGAAATGTCGCGCTTCCATCTGCATTGACCGTTTTCTCTGGAGTGCCGATACACTCAATTTCCGGGCTATTGATGCTTACTCTGTTGTCGTAGATCGGAGCAATCGTCCCGTTATTGTCCCGGCCAATATTGACGCTCTGGTCCGTTACGGTTTCTTTCTTGGTCAATCCCGCTTCCTCCTTCTTTTGTCTTTCTCCGTCACAATAAACTAGCAGACCTCCAATCACTAATATGACGCAGAGCGTAATGAGCGCCCCAGAATTGTATTTCTCGCCAATTTTATCCCATAGTGCTGCGACAGTAGACACGCCTAACGTTGCGGCGGCACATAGCCCTTGCCCGATTTTTTTCAAATTATGCGACATTACATCCCTCCGCAGGGCGTGGATCATATTGCCGACGAATTGTCAGGTCGATAGACAATGAGCACACTTGTGGCAGCGGCGTCGGAAAGACTGATCGGACTGTTTTGTCCTGCCGAGCGGTCAGCGATCAACCCCGCACCATGTATTCCCAACGTTCGGCCATGGCTGGGCAAGCCCCTCGGAGATAAGCACCGCCTCGGCGTCGCGACCGTCGCTTAGTAGTATGCGCACCAGCGATCGCCGATCCGAGGTGCGGTCCTTGTCACCGCTGTCCTTGATCCGGAAGCCTCCTGTCATTAGCGACGACAAGCGTTCAGTCGCCGCGCGAGCCTTGGCCGTTTCTGCTTGGCAGGCACCACGCATCTCCGGTGCGTCGATGTCGAGAAGGCGCATTTTTACCCCCTTCTGCCAAATCGTGTCGCCATCCACGATGCAGGTCACCTTCCGCTACGCACGCTTTCCGCCCTTGCAAAGCTCGATGGCGTGAGCGGGCGAGGGCGCTATGACCGCAATGGATGGAAACAGCAGAGCGAACCCCAATGCCACGCGCTTCAATAGCTCATCCTCCGCTCGCCGGCTTCATCCCGCGGCACATGCTCGAAGCACCACCAATCCGTCGCGCCGCGGCCTCTGTCATAGCCGAATGAACCCCATTTCTTGCAGCCGGGCTTGATGCAGTTGTGCACCGACATTTGCTGCGGCCCGCTGCGGGTCGTCGTCTCATCGCTCATTGTTTCGTCCTTCACGTCAGTCTCGCGGCATCGTGCCGAGCAGCAGCACGTTGCCTGCCTTGTTGCGACAGACCTGGCATGTCAGCCGGGCGCCGATCGCACAGAGGGGGAGCGCCGAACCGTGGGCGCGGGCGATGGCGTATCGATCGACGCGCGAGATCCGCCCGCAACCGCCACAGCGCGCCGCAAGTTGATACCACTGCTGCAACTGGCCGAGCGTGGTCCAGTCGTCGGGCGGCACCTCTTCGTAACGGTCCCCCCGGAAGCTGAGATTTTTCTCTCCTGCGTGTGTCATGGCCGGCAGGGCGCTACAGGCACGTCAGGGGCGCATCCAGCACTCGGAGGCTGGAAACCTTGACGAAAGAGCGCACGTAGTCGCGCGCAGCCGGCGAGAGCGTCGGGTGCTGGAGCATGACGAAGAGATCCGATGTTTGAATTTATCGAAAGGGTCAGTTGCCGCTTTCGTTCTACAAATGTTCTCATCAACGAAGAGAGTCAAGCGCCAAACTTGCTCATAATTCCGCAGATGCTTCTCTTCTGACTGCATGGAACTGGACTGGCATGCCGTGGTATCATTCCACAGCTACCGTTGGGAGTTCTCCATGATCGCACGGAAGAAAAGCTCACGTGAGCTCGCAGCACGAGCTCTATGTCGCCTGGACGGAGTTCCGGAAGATACGAAGTTTGAAGGCGCCCCTATGTGGAAGAGCTTTCTCCCGCAGGTCGATGCCGTGCTTGAGGCGATCCTCCCGCCGGAAGAATTTGATCGCCTTCGCCAGCTAGAGTGAACCACCTGAGGCCACGGCGCCCGTTGAGCGAACCGCGAATCTCGTTTCCGCTTTTTTGTAAACGGCGTCTCGGACGGGCTGAGTGGCAGCAGCGGCGGCAAGCTTACAGAGGGCGGTCGCGTTCAAATCGAACACGATGTTCGGCTTGTCAGCATATCCCGAACCTGGATCAGGCGTCGCGGGCGGCTATCGCCTCACAAGTTGTCGCAGGGCAGTGCGCTGAGAAAGCTCGTTCAGAATTTCTTCAGCCTGAAAACTGAAGTCCGAGTCCCTAACGAGTCACCAGACGAAGGTTGGTGACTGTCTGATCAAGCGCGGAAATAAGAGCTAAGTGCTTGTGACGATTGATTGGAGGCCTCGCCCGGAATTGAACCGGGGTGCAAGGATTTGCAGTCCTCTGCGTCACCACTCCGCCACGAGGCCTCATCGGGTCGAATAAACGAACCGTGGCCAGCGTTTAGAATCATCCTAGAAAAAGCGCAAGAGGTTCGGTCCGATTTCGGCACTTTTATTGGATCCGACCCGTTTTACAATTGAAGTTTCCCGCGCTGGCGGAAGAGGTGGGATTCGAACCCACGGTACGGTCTCCCGCACGCCGGTTTTCAAGACCGGTTCCTTAAACCACTCGGACACTCTTCCTGAGGCTTTTCGCCTTGCGAGGGTTTGGTTGAATTAGCGGTTGGAGGGCTGGTCGTCAACTCGGGGTTTACGTCGAGGTTCAGCATTGGCCTCAGGGGAGTCGCTGCACGATCGACCCAGACGCCGTTGGGGTTAAGGTTTGGAACAAAGGCAGATTGGCGGTGTTCCAAGAGCAGCTAACCCGCGGTAACGGAGATCGAGCGATGCGGAAGGTTTATATGTGTGCGGCTCTTGGCCTTGGCATTGCCGTTTCTCCACCGGCTGTTGCCGCCCTTGGCGATCCGGCGTCTTATTCGAGTAAGGGTATCGTTGTGGCTGGCCTCGACTATTCGACGCCAACGGGGAGCATTGCCAACGACAAGACGGCTGACATCTGTGTTCCGCCGGAGGAGCAGTACATTCCTTCATTCGTGCGGGATATGCGGGGCCGCATCGTCGGCGTAAATTATACCATCATCGAATATGTCTGCTGAGATCGGCTGACGTGACGGTCGGTTGAGCGTAACCAAGCATTAACCATAAAAACGAATTCCATGACGCGTGCGGACCCTGCGTTCGCATTTATGCCACGTTGCTGTCATTTTTGACGACTGTATCCTTTTGGTACGGTCGGCGCGCCTGCGAGGGGCTCAGGTGTTCCGGTTTCGTCAGACAAGCGGCAATGTGGGACAGATGACTTTCAGACAATACGCACGTTTCCTCGCGAGAGGCGCAGGTTTTGTGGCAGTTCCGGCGATCTGCCTGGCGCTGACGTCCTGTGGAACCACGGCGCAGGTCGAGGCTCCGAAGAAGCGGAGCAAAGAGTATTTTCCGGAGTCGGTCTATGGCGTCAAGGCGAGCCCCCGCGTCGCCGACGGCAAGAACATTCCGAAGGGTGGCGGTCGTTATCAGGTCGGAAAGCCCTACAAAGTCAAGGACAAGTGGTACACTCCGAAGGAGGATTTCGGCTATAACAAGGTCGGCGTTTCCTCCTGGTACGGATCTGCATTCCACGGTCGTCTGACCGCCAATGGTGAAGTCTACGATACGGCGCATCTTTCGGCGGCCCATCCCACCTTTCCGCTTCCCAGTTATGCCCGCGTCACGAATGTCGAGAACGGTTCTTCGGTCATCGTTCGCGTGAATGATCGCGGCCCATACGAGTACGGGCGCATCATCGACGTCTCCTCAAAGACAGCCGATCTTCTCGACATCAAGCGCAAGGGCAGTGCGCAGGTGCGGGTTCAGTATGTGGGCCGTGCGCCGCTCGAAGGCAACGACATGCCCTATCTGATGGCGTCCTATGCGGCCAAGGGTAGCCGCGTACCGGGTATCGCTCCGGAAGGGCAGATCGCGTCCGGCGTCATGGTCGCTTCGAACGAACCTCTGTCGCGACAGATGAAGAACCTTGGATCTTCGGATCTCGGAACGGTTTCGATTCCGGCCAAGACGCCCGTGCCGCAAGCGGCGCGCAATCAGGCGCCGCCGTCTGCAAACCCTTCGCTCGACAACGCCTCCTCGATGACGGCCCTTGCCGAGACGCAACACGTGCTGCGCGCGCCGGGCGCCATGGAGGCCCTGGAGGCTTTCGTGACGTTGCCGGACATCGGCCCCATTCCCGCAGAGCGTCCGGGCAGCTTCGGCAAGCCGGGTAACGGCATTCTTTATGCCGCGGCCTATGTGGAAGCGCGCGTCAGCACCTCGGAAACCGCGTTCGATGCCATCATGGTCGATCCGCAGGCTTTGACCTCATCCGCCATCATCGCACATGCCACACGCAACGCTCGCTGAGACCGGCGGGATGGGGGCGGCCGCTTGGGAGGCTTCGTGAGGCGGCGCACGCTCGGCAAGACATTGGCGCTGACGATAGCGCTTGCGCTCTGCAGCACCGCCTCCGGCGCACAGGAATTCGACACCAAGGCGCGCCAGGCGCTGGTCATCGACGCGCTGACGGAAACCGTTCTCCTTGAAAAAGCGGCCGATGAGGCCGTGCCACCGGCTTCCATGGCTAAGATGATGACGGTCGAGCTGGTGCTCTCGGCCCTGAAGGACGGGAGCCTGTCGCGCGATACGCTTTTCCCGGTCAGCGAGCATGCCTGGCGGACGGGCGGGGCGCCATCCGGCACATCGGCGATGTTTGCCGCATTGAATTCCAGAGTCTCGGTCGGCGATCTGCTTCAGGGTGTCATCGTTCAATATGCCAATGATGCCTGTATCGCCCTGGCGGAGGGTATGGTCGGCAGTGAGGCAGCATTCGCAGAGCGCATGACGACGCGGGCGCGTGCGATCGGGCTGAAAACCTCGACATTCGCCAATCCCACCGGCTTGCCGGCGCAGGGCAATCTGACGACGATGCGGGACCTCGTGACGCTCGCGCGTCATCTCCGCGCGTCCTATCCCGATGATATCCCGCTCTTTCGGCAAGCCGAGTTCGAGTGGAACAAGATCCGCCAGCGCAACCGGAACCCGCTGATATCCGCGAATGTAGGCGTTGATGGTTACGTCACGGGTTTTGCCGAAGGGTACGGCTACGGCATCGTCGCGTCCATGGAGCGGGATGGGCGCCGCGTCGATCTGGCGCTGAACGGGCTCGCCACGGACAAGGATCGTGTGGCCGAGGCAAGGCGTGTGTTCGACTGGGCCATGACGAGTTTCTCGGAAAAGCGGCTGTTCGCCGCGGGCGAGACGGTCGCGGAAGCGAGCGTCTACGGCGGCGACCGACCCGCCGTTGGGCTGGTGACTGCGGGGCCTGTCGATATCCTGCTGCCGGTGAAGACGCCGGCGAAGCTCACCGCCCGCGTCGTCTATCGTTGGCCGTTGACCGTGCCTGTGCGGGCAGGGGAGGTCGCGGGTACGCTGCGCATCTGGAACGGAGAGCAGCTGTTGCGGGAGGTGCCGCTGAAGACGGCAGCGTCCGTCGAGGCCGGCTCGCTGACGAGCCGTGCTGCGGATACCTTGCAGGAACTGCTGTTCTTCTGGCTTTGACTTTTCCTGTCGATGGTGCTGCGGCGTGTTGTCCAGCGGCTCTGCGTACTTTTCCAGCGCGCGTGTATTCAGACGCAGAGCAATAGGCTACTGGGTCTTATCCGCTGGGAATGCTTTCCGGGTCTGTGCGATGGCGGGCGGCATGGTGACTGGCGTTTGCGGCGTCAGGGCTGGAAATCGCGACTATAGAGGCAATGGAATTGACGGCAGGTGCGATGTTCGTGACATTCGAAGGCGGCGAGGGGGTCGGCAAGTCGACTCAGATCCGTCTTCTGGCTGGCGCGCTGGAAGCGCAGGGCCATGCCGTGCGCATCACCCGCGAACCCGGTGGTTCCGCCGGTGCTGAGGCCGTGCGGCATGTGATCCTGTCGGGGGGCGCTGAATCCCACGGTGTTCGCATGGAGGCACTGCTTTTTGCCGCCGCGCGGAGCGACCATGTGGAAACATTGATCCGTCCGGCGCTTGACGGTGGCAGCATGGTCCTTTGCGACCGCTTCATGGACTCGTCCCGCGTCTATCAGGGCATCACCGGAAACCTTCCCGAACCCCTTATCGATGGCCTGGAACGACTGGCCATCAACGGTCTGCGCCCTGACATCACCATCATCCTCGACATGCCTGCGGCCGAAGGGCTCGAGCGGGCACGAGCCCGTGCTTTCAAGGCCGCCGAGCTAGCGAATGCCGTGCCCGATCGCTTCGAGAAGGAAGAGCTGGAAACACACGAGAAGCGCCGCGAGGCCTTTCTGGACATTGCTGCGCGCGATCCCGTGCGGTGTCGCGTCGTTGATGCTTCTCGTTCGGTCGAGGCCATCGCGCGCGATGTGCTGGCAGCCGTGGAAGCGCGCATTTCCGAGCGGCAGGATGCAGGGGTAGAGGCATGAGCGAAGGTCGATCCGATGTCCTCGACGGGGCTATCGCGCCATCCGACAACAGCGCACTGTTCGGGCACGAAGAGGCACAGGCGTTTCTCGCGGCGGGCTATCGCTCCGGCAAGGGGCATCACGCCATCCTCATCGAGGGGCCGGAGGGCATCGGCAAAGCGACGCTCGCCTTTCGCTTTGCTAACCACATCCTCAGCCATCCCGAGCCGGCCGACGCGCCGGCTGAGATGGCGGATCCCGATCCGGGTTCCGTCGTCAGCCGGCAGATCGCGGCGGGGTCGTCCCACAATGTCCTGCACCTCACACGTCCGGTGGACGAAAAGACGGGCAAGGTGAAAAGCGCGATTACCGTGGACGAGGTGCGGCGGGCAGGGCGGTTTTTCGCGCAGACTTCGGGCACCGGCAACTGGCGCATCGTCATCATAGACCCGGCCGACGATCTCAATCGCAACGCGGCGAACGCGATCCTCAAGATTCTCGAAGAGCCGCCGAAGCGGTCGATGTTCCTCGTCCTCACGCACACACCCGGCCGCCTGCTGCCGACCATCCGCTCGCGCTGCCTGCCTCTGGCGCTGAGGCCCCTTGCCGACGCCGATATGGCCCGGGCGCTGGCGCATCTCGACATCCGGCTGGAGGGGGAGAGAGGCGCGCGTGTGCTTGCAGCGGCAAAGGGCAGCGTCTCGGAGGCGTTGAAGCTCGTCAATTATGGTGGCCTCGACATCATCGACGCGTTCGACCACATGCTCGGCCATCCCGACGACGCGCCGGCGCGGCGCGAGATGCACAAGCTCGGCGATATCCTTGCCGCCAAAGACAGCGATACGATCTTCGACTTCTTCGCGACGCTCGTCGCGCGCCATGTGAACGCACAGGCCAAGGCGGCCGGCCTTGGCGGCGATCTGGCCGCGGCCGAACGTTTCGCACGGCTTTCGTCGGAGCTGTCCGAGCGGCTGACGGTTGCAGATGCCTACAATCTCGACCGCAGGCAGACTGTTCTTTCCATTCTCGACGACCTCCGCACGGCTGGAGCGGTTGTCTGAGGTGCTGTGCTGAATGGGTCTCGATCCGGCGTAGGGCAGGGATTGGTTTTTCACCCTCTTGCATTCCCTCCGCTTCGCGATTGGTTTAAGGACGTTGCACGCTCGCAAGACGCCCGACATTCAGACCTGCAGAAGTCCCGCCATGACAGACACATCTCCCTTCTACATCACCACTGCCATCGCCTATCCCAACGGGCGGCCGCATATCGGTCATGCCTATGAGCTGATCGCCACCGATGTCGTGGCGCGGTTCGAGCGGCTGGATGGACGCGATGTCTTCTTTCTGACGGGGACGGACGAGCATGGCCAGAAGATGCAGCAGACGGCGCGCCGGGAAGGCCTGACGCCGCAAGAACTGGCGGATCGCAACGCGGCCGAATTCCAGAAGATGGTGAAGCTGCTCGAAGGGTCGAACGACGATTACATCCGTACGACGGAAGCACGCCACCACGCGGCCGTGAAGGTCATCTGGAACAGGATGTCTGAGGCCGGCGACCTCTATAAGGACGCCTATTCCGGCTGGTACTCCGTGCGCGACGAAGCCTACTATCAGGAAAGCGAGACCGAAGTCCGCGCCGATGGCGTTCGCTATGGACCGCAGGGAACGCCCGTCGAATGGGTGGAGGAGGCGAGTTACTTCTTCCGCCTCTCCGCCTATCAGGACCGGCTGCTTCAGCATTACGAAGACAATCCGGATTTCATCGGTCCCACTGAGCGCCGCAACGAGGTCATCTCCTTCGTGAAGTCCGGCCTGAAGGACCTTTCCATGTCGCGCACGACGTTCGACTGGGGTATTCCCGTGCCCGGCGATCCGGCCCATGTCATGTATGTCTGGGTCGATGCCTTGACCAATTACATCACGGCCACCGGCGCCCTGACGGACCCGGACGGCCCGCGCGCGAAATACTGGCCGGCGAGCATCCACATGATCGGCAAGGACATTATCCGCTTCCATGCCGTCTACTGGCCCGCCTTCCTGATGTCGGCCGGCCTGCCGTTGCCGAAGAAGGTTTTCGCCCACGGCTTCCTGCTCAACAAGGGCGAGAAGATGTCGAAATCTCTCGGCAACGTGGTCGATCCCGTCAATCTGGTGGAGCATTTCGGGCTCGACCAGATCCGCTATTTCTTCATGCGCGAAGTCTCCTTCGGGCAGGACGGAAGCTATAGCGAGGAGGCGATCGCCACCCGGATCAACTCTGATCTCGCCAACGGCATCGGCAACCTTGCGAGCCGCTCCCTGTCGATGATCGTCAAGAACTGCGATGGCGCTATTCCGGTCTGTGGTCCTTTGAGCGAAGCCGATGAGGCCATGCTCGCCTCGGCGGATGCCCTGCACGCCTCCACACGCACCGACATGGATGCGCTCGCTATCCACAAGGTCCTCGCCTCCATCATCGCTGTAGTGTCGGAAGCCGACCGCTACTTCGCGGGGCAGGAGCCATGGGCGCTGAAGAAGACGGACCCCGCGCGCATGGCAACGGTTCTCTATGTGACGGCGGATGTGGTGCGCCAGGTGGCGATCCTCCTTCAACCGTTCATGCCCGGCTCTGCAGCCAAGCTGCTCGATCTCGTGGCCGTGCCCGAGAACCAGCGCAGTTTCGCCTTCCTCGGGGAGGCCGGCCGGCTTGCCTCGGGAACGCCGCTCGAAGCGCCGAAGCCGGTCTTCCCGCGCTACGTTCCGCCTGAGGTCTGATCGTGGCTCATCCCTTGCTGATCGACACGCACTGCCACCTCGATTTTCCGGATTTCGAGGCCGAACGGGACGAGATCGTTGCCCGGGCCGCCGAGATCGGTGTCCACAAGCTGGTTACGATCTGCACCCGCGTCAAACGGTTCGACACGATCCTCGCGGTCGCCGAGCGGTACGACAACGTGTTCTGCTCGGTCGGGACCCATCCAAACAATGCGGATGAGGAACTGGACGTGACGACGGAGGATCTTGTGCGGCTGTCGGCGCATCCGAAAGTGGTTGCGATCGGCGAGGCGGGTCTCGACTATTTCTACGATACGCAGAAGCCCGAGGACCAGAAAACCGGCCTGCTTCGGCATATCGCGGCTGCACGGGAAACCGGCCTGCCGCTGGTCATTCACAGCCGCTCGGCCGACGACGACATGGCGGAGATCCTGGCGCGCGAGACAGGGAAGGGGGCGTTCCCCTTCATCCTGCATTGCTTTTCCTCGGGGCCCGATCTTGCCCGGGTCGGCGTGGAGCTTGGCGGATACATCTCGTTCTCCGGCATCCTCACCTTCCCGAAATCCGAAGAGCTCCGCGCGATCGCCCTCACTGTGCCGCATGACCGGCTGCTGGTGGAGACCGATGCACCCTACCTTGCGCCAAAACCGTTTCGCGGTAAGCGCAACGAGCCGGCCTATGTCGCGCATACGGCGCAGGTTCTGGGCGAGACGCTCGGGCTTTCCATCGACGACATTGCGGCCGTGACCACCGATAACGCGTTCCGCATCTTCTCCAAGATGCCGCGATCCTGAATCGGTGACATCAATGGCAGCACGGCGGATTTTCACCATTCTCGGCTGCGGATCGTCTCCGGGCGTGCCACGCATCACCGGCGACTGGGGTGCCTGCGATCCGCATAATCCGAAAAACCGCAGGCTGCGAACAGCTTTGCTGGTCGAGCAGGTGGCGGAGGATGGCGGCCGGACGACGGTGCTGATCGATACCGGGCCGGACCTGCGCGAGCAGCTTCTATCGGCCGGGGTGAGGGATCTCGACGCCGTGGTCTACACGCACGCGCATGCCGATCACCTCCATGGCATCGACGATCTCCGGGGTTTCGTCATCCACAACCGGCGTCAGACGCCGATCTGGGCCGACGCTTTCACGCTCTCTCGGATCCGCGATGGGTTCGGCTATTGTTTGGAATCACCGCCGGGAAGCAACTATCCGCCGATCATCCGCGCCTGCCTGATCGAGCCATCGCTGGAGCCATTCCGGGTCGAAGGCGCAGGCGGCACGATCACGTTCCAGCCGCTGCTGCAGATGCACGGTTCGATACATTCGCTCGGCTTTCGCGTCGGCGATGTCGCCTATTGTACCGATGTCAGCGATTTTCCGCCGGAGACGGTCGACAAACTCGGTGGATTGCAGACGCTCGTCATCGATACGCTGCAATATCAATACCATCCGAGCCATCTCTCGCTCGAACAGTCGCTCGCCTGGATCGAGACGATCGCGCCGCAACGCGCCATCCTGACCCATATGCATGTGCCGCTCGACTACGACACTGTCATGCGTGAAACGCCGGCCCATGTGGAGCCGGCCTATGATGGCTTGAAGATCGTGGTCGAAGCCTGAACCGACTTTAAGCGAAGTAGGGCGTGAGATTGTCCCGGACACGGTCGAGAACGGTGGCGCCGCGCAGATCGGGCTCGAAACGTTCACCGGTGATTGTCTCATAGGCCTCGATATAGACCTTCGACGTCTGCTCGATCAGTTCGTCCGGAATTGTAGGGATCGGATCCTTGTAGGGATCGCAACGCTCGGTCACCCAGGCGCGCACGAAATCCTTGTCAAAACTCTTCGGCCGTTCGCCGGTTGCGAAACTCTCCGGATAGCTTTCCGCGATCCAGTAGCGGCTGCTATCGGGCGTATGGATCTCGTCGGCCAGCACGATGCGTCCGGACGCGTCGGTACCGAACTCGTACTTGGTATCGACGAGGATCAAGCCACGCTTTGCCGCCAGTTCCTGTCCGCGCTGGAAGAGCGCCAGCGCGTAGGATGAGACCGTATCCCATTGCTCCGGCGTCAGGAGCTTCTGCGCAACGATCTCCTCGGCCGAAAGCGGCTCGTCATGGCCGCCGTCGAAAGCCTTGCTCGTCGGTGTGATGATAGCGGTCGGGAGCTTCTCGTTGTCCTTCATTCCGTCTGGAAGGCGCGTCCCGTACATGGATCGCTCGCCATTGCGATACTTCGTCAGGATCGACGTGCTGGTCGTTCCCGCCAGATAGCCGCGCACGACGATTTCCACGGGCAGAATGTCGAGCCGCGTTCCCACGACGACATTCGGATCGGGATATTCGAGCACATGGTTCGGGCAGATATCCGCCGTCTGCTCGAACCAGTACCGCGCCGTCTGCGTCAGCACCTGACCCTTGAACGGGATCGCGGTGAGCACGACGTCGAATGCGCTCAGCCGATCCGTCGCGATAATAATCCGTCGCCCGTCCGCCAGATCGTAGTTCTCCCGGACCTTGCCGTTGTAGCGCCCGGGAAGCTCGGGAATTAAGGCATCGGACAGGATACGCTGGTTGGTGTCGGTCACGGGCAATCTCATCGCTTTGGGAAGAATAATCTCTCAGTGGATTAGACGTGCTGCTGCCATTGCGTCAATAGTATGGGAATTGGTCGGTAGAGGTATCGTCCTCGAAATACGTGCTGCAGCATGGCATACTGGAGCACCTGAACCCTAGATTGTTCCATAATCTATATTATGTGATCTATCTGTGTAGCCGCAAAGTTAAAGTGTCCTGTTTCTGCAAAGTTGGAATGTCACACTCCCCGGGTCTGAAGGACGTCTGGGAGATTGCAGATGGGATTGATAGCGATGAGCGAACGCGATCTGCAGCGGATCGAGGTTTTGTCGAAGGTGGTTGCCGGCCGGATGACCATGGTGTCAGCAGCGCATGTGCTTGATCTGAGCGAGCGCCAGATCCGCCGGTTGCTGGAGCGGATACGCACGGGTGGTGCGGCGTCGATCCGGCACAAGGCGATCGGTCGTCCATCGAACAACCGGATCGGCGATGGTGTTCGGGATTATGCGATGACGCTGGTCCGCGAACGCTATGCGGATTTTGGGCCAACCTTGGCGACGGAGAAGCTGGCCGAGCGGGATGGCTTGCGGGTTTCGCGCGAGACGGTTCGCGGCTGGATGGTCGATGCCGGACTCTGGCTGTCGCACAAGCAGCGCCGGACGTTTCATCGGCCGCGGTTGCGACGTGAGGCCTATGGCGAACTGGTGCAGATCGACGGGTCGGAACATCGCTGGTTCGAGGATCGCGGACCGCCATGTTCGCTGCTGGTGTTCGTCGATGATGCGACGGGCAAGTTGATGCAACTGCGTTTCGTGCGGTCCGAAAGTGCCTTCACCTACTTCGAGGCGCTGGCGCTCTATCTCCAGCGTCACGGCGCGCCAATTGCCTTTTATTCGGACAAGCATTCGGTGTTCCGGGTGGCGAGACAAGATGCCAAGGGTGGCCAGGGCATGACCCAGTTCGGGCGTGCGCTTTGCGAGCTAAACATCGAGATTCTCTGTGCAAATTCAAGCCAGGCCAAGGGTCGGGTCGAGCGGATGAACCGAACGCTGCAGGACCGGCTGGTCAAGGATTTGCGGCTTTCCGGCATTGACAGCATGGAGGCCGGCAATGCGTTCCTGCCGGATTTCATGGAGTCATACAATACACGATTTGCGGTTACCCCTGCCCGTTCGGAGGATCTGCATCGGCCGCTGAACCTGGCGCCGGATCGGCTGACGGAGATCCTATGCAAGCGCGAGCAGCGCTATGTCGGATCGCAGCTGACGTTTTCGTTCGAGCGCAAGCGGATCATGCTGGAAGAGACCGAGGTGACGCGTGGTCTGGTTGGTCGCTATGTCGAGACCTATGCCTATGCGGACGGCCGGCTGGATGTGCGTTGGAAAGGCTATTGCCTGCCCTACACGGTGTTCGACAAGGACCAGCGGGTGACGCATGCGGCGATCACCGAGAACAAGCGGCTTGGCGATGTTCTGGCCTATATCAAGGAGCGCCAGGAGCAGCCGTCGAAACCAGACGTGAAGACAAACAGCGACAAGAACGGTTACGTGCGACGCGCTCGCGGCCCGGGACGTCGGAAGGATTTCATGGACGATCCGGCGGTGATTGCGCGGCGTGGGAAGGCGCTGTCGCGGCAGCAAACTGCCGAGTGAAGAGGCGATTGGATCGTCTCAAAGCTAAAGCCGAAGGGTGTATCTATCACCCGCCCCGATCTGATCTTGCAGTTGCGATCAGCCGCTCAGATCGGGGCTGACCGGTGTGCCGTGTGGCGACCTCTCGGACATTTCTGCTTTGCAAACAGGCGGACATTCCAACTCCGACGCCACAAGTGCTGGGGTACATTCGATTTCCAAGGCTACATGCCAATCTCCAACTCGTGCATCTATAGCCCCTTACCTCTTTACCTCCCAGCGCAGCGGTAATCGGCACAGCGTCCTGGCTCTTCCCATCAGGCATATTCGGCGTAAGCTCAGGTCTACAGCTTCGGTTGATGGAGATGGTGATGGCGCGTGTGTTGTTGGGCGTTGGATTCGTGATGGCCTTGATGCTGTCGTCACCGGGACATGCCGCCGAACCGGTGGATACTGCGCGGTCCATTATCGGGCAGCAGATCGAGGCGTTTCTGAATGATGATGCGACGGCGGCGTATTCGTTTGCGTCGCCTCAGATCAAAGGGCTGTTTCCGAGCCAAGACCTGTTTTTCGAGATGGTGAAGCGCGGATATGGGCCTGTGTATCGGCCCGGGAATTTCGCTTTTGGCCGGAGCAAGATCGATGGTTCGACGGTCGTGCAGGAAGTCCTGATCTCCGGGCCGGATGGCAAGGACTGGACGGCGCTTTACTCTTTGACGCTGCAGCCCGACGGGACATACAAGATCAACGGCGTGCAGATGCTGCAACAAGCGCTGGGTCCGGAAATCTAAGAGTCTTGAAGGCATTGACCACCAGCGCGTGTATTAGCTAGGTTCACTTCTCAAAGAGGACCGAACATGCCATTATCCTTGCAGAAAGTCTGCGATATCCATGACTTCTTCGAGCCGGAGATCGACGCCATCATTCGGCGCGATCTTCGGTCCGTGCCGTTCGGCTCGCGCCGGGCGTGGGAATTCGCCATGATCTTCCGGGCTCTTGCGGCCAAAGGCAAGCTGCAGAGCAGTGCGCACGGGCTTGCGATGGGGGCCGGAACGGAAAAGCTGATCTATGCGATCGTTCCCCGCGTCGCCAAGACGGTCGTCACCGATCTCTATCTGCCCGATTCCGGCTGGATCGGCGTTCGCACGGAGAGCCCACGCGACCTCATCCGCAAGAAGGCGCCCTGGCCCGTCGATTTCGACAAGGTCGATGCGATGGCGATGGATATGCGCGACCTCAAATTTCCTGACGAGAGTTTCGATTTCTGCTGGTCGACGGGGTCTTTCGAACATATCGGGCATGACGAGGATTTCCTGCAGCACTTCCGGGAGGTCGAGCGCGTGCTGAAGCCCGGCGGCGTCTATGCCTTCACAACGGCTGTGACGTTCGGTGGTGTCACCGAGCGCATTCCGCACAACTACTACTTCGACCCCAACCATCTGGTCGATCTGATCCACGCCTCGCCGCTTCATGCCGAACCGGTCTTCGACTGCTACGTTCAGGATCACCTGCTCAATCGCCCTCACCCCGAGCGCTATCAGAGCTATGGTTTTGCCGCCGGCAACCAGATCTCCAAGCCGATCGTGTCTTTCCGCCGCGGCGTGACGCTGACGGCGAATGTGATGGTGCTGACAAAGGCTCCCGAGAGAGCCAAGATGCGGCCCCACGTCGAGGGCCTCGAGCGATCGCGTGCACGCCTGACGGATCAGGCCAACCACCTCATTCGGGAAACATGGGCCCGCCCGCAGTATCTGGAGACCACGATCACGGGGCGAACGCTCAAGGTTCAGCCCCAGGTTTTCGCCGATGGCCACGCCGAGTTCGACGTGATCGCACCGCAAGGGGCGCCAGCCAAGTACAAATGGGTCGTCAAGCGCAGACCCGTTACCTCGGTCTACACTTGGGAAACGCATGGAAAAGGCGACGTGACCGCACAGACGGGCACGTTCCGCTTCCCGACGCGTCGTGATTCTCTCTATTCCGTGAAGTTGGAGGCTGTCGGGGAAGGCAGTCTCGACCGCGTGGTCATCCGCGCCAAGGCTGCGTAGGTCTCGGAGCAACGGGAGGCGACCGCAAGAGCGGTTCACCCAACAGCCTGACCGCTCAACGACAAGCGGTCAGATCTCATTGCGTGAGAGAACCTCGGTCACACCGGAGCGAGGTCACCCCTCGCCCATTCCTCCTGCGTCTCCGCCATGAAGTCGGCGTAGCGACCCTCTTCGATCGCCTTGCGGATACCCGCCATGAGGTCCTGGTAGTAGGAGAGGTTATTCCAGGTCAGAAGCATGCCACCGAGCGACTCGTTCGCCCGAACGAGATGGTGGAGATAGGCGCGGGAATAGTCACGCGCGGCGGGACACGTGGATTGTTCGTCCAGCGGGCGCATGTCCTCGGCGTGACGGGCGTTGCGCAGGTTCACGCGTCCGCGGCGTGTGAAAGCAAGGCCGTGGCGGCCGGAGCGGGTCGGCATGACGCAGTCGAACATGTCGATACCGCGGGCGACCGATTTCAGGATGTCGTCCGGCGTTCCCACGCCCATCAGGTAGCGCGGCTTCTCGAAAGGCAGTTCCGGGCAGGTCGTGTCCAGCATATCGAGCATCACGGCCTGCGGCTCGCCGACGGCAAGACCGCCGACCGCGTAACCCTTGAGATCGAGGCCCGCCAGCGCCTGGGCAGATTTGATACGCAGCGCTGGATTGTCGCCACCCTGCACGATGCCGAACATGGCCTTCCCCGGCTGGTTGCCGAACGCGGTCTTGCAGCGCTCCGCCCAACGCAGCGACATCTCCATCGCACGCTCGATTTCGCGCGGCTCTGCGGGCAAGCGAATGCATTCGTCGAGCTGCATCTGGATGTCGCTGTCGAGCATGCCCTGGATCTCGATGGAACGCTCAGGCGACATGTGGTGCAGGGCGCCATCGACGTGGCTCTTGAAGGTCACACCCTGCTCGTCCAGCTTGCGCAGGCCGGAGAGCGACATGACCTGAAAGCCGCCGCTATCGGTGAGAATCGGCCCCTGCCAGCGGATGAGGTCGTGCAGACCGCCGAGGCGCGCGACGCGTTCCGGGCCGGGGCGCAGCATCAGGTGGTAGGTGTTGCCGAGGATGATATCGGCTCCAAGCTCCTTCACCTGATCGAGATACATCGCCTTGACCGTACCGACCGTTCCCACGGGCATGAAGGCCGGCGTGCGGATCGTACCGCGCGGCATGGAAACAGCACCGCGCCGCGCCTTGCCATCTGAGGCAGTCAGGTTGAACTGGAAAGTCTCTGTCATGGTTCGTTCCGGAAAAGCAGGCTGGCATCGCCGTAGGAGTAGAAGCGGTAGCCGTCCGCAATGGCGTTGGTGTAAGCGTCGCGCATGGTGTCGAGACCTGAAAAGGCGGAAACGAGCATGAACAGCGTCGATTTCGGGAGATGGAAATTGGTCATCAGAACATCGACGGCGCGGAACCGGTAGCCGGGCGTTATGAAGATGCCGGTCGGTCCCGACCAGGGCTCTATGCGCCCGTCGTCACTCGCGGCGCTCTCGATCAGGCGCAGCGAGGTGGTGCCGACGCAGACGATTCGCCTGCCCCTCGCCCGCACGGCGTTCAGCCGCTCGGCAACCTCGGCCGAGACATGCCCGATCTCCAGGTGCATCTTGTGGTCGTCGGTATCCTCCGCCTTCACAGGCAGAAATGTCCCGGCACCCACATGCAGCGTCACGAAATGCCGCTCGACGCCACGGGCATCCAGTGCGGCAAAGAGGCGATCGGTAAAATGCAGGCCAGCGGTGGGCGCGGCAACAGCACCTTCCTCCCGCGCATAGAGCGTCTGGTAATCCTGCCGGTCCTGGGCGTCTTCCGGCCGCTTGGAGGCGATATAGGGTGGAAGCGGGATGTGGCCGACGGTCGCGATGGCTTCATCGAGCGCGGGGCCGGAGAGATCGAACACCAGCGTAACCTCGCCGCCTTCCGTCTTCGCCTCGACGGTCGCATCCAGCGTGCCAAGCAGACAAGCCTCGCCGCCATGGCCGAAACGAATGCGATCGCCGGGCTTGATACGCTTGCCGGGCCTCGCAAACGCCTTCCAACGGTCGGGTGCGATGCGCATGTGGAGCGTGGTCGAGACGGCTTGTTCGGTCGCGCCTTCTCTTAGACGAACGCCTTCGAGTTGAGCGGGAATCACCTTGGTGTCGTTAAAGACAAGCGCATCGCCCGGCTGCAGGAGAGACGGAAGATCGATGACGCTGCGGTGTTCGAGCGGGCTGCCCGGGCGCACGATGAGCATGCGGGCGCTATCGCGCGGGCTGGCGGGCCGCAGGGCAATGTTGTCGTCGGGGAGATCGAAGTCGAAGAGATCGACGCGCATGAATGAGCATTTCTAAAAACGGATAAGGCCCGCCCGATGGCCTGAGCGGCGATCGGACGGGCCTTGCCATAGCCTGAATCAGGCGTTGGCGGCAATCTTCATCGAAACGATGCTGTCGGGATCCTTGACCGGCTCGCCGCGCTTGATGTTGTCGATGTTGTCCATGCCTTCGATGACCTGGCCCCAGACCGTGTACTGCTTGTTCAGCCACGGGCTGTCGGTGAAGCAGATGAAGAACTGCGAGTTGGCCGAGTTCGGCATCTGGCTGCGTGCCATGGAGCACGTGCCACGCACATGGCTGGTGGCCGAGAATTCGGCCTTGAGGTCGGGCTTGGACGAGCCACCCATGCCGGCACGGGCCGGGTTGAAGTCCTTGCCGCCCTGCTTGCCGAACTGCACGTCGCCGGTCTGCGCCATGAAGTCGTCGATGACGCGGTGGAACACGACGCCGTCATAGGCGCCTTCCGCAACCAGCTCCTTGATGCGGGCGACGTGGCCCGGCGCCAGATCGGGCTTCAGCTCGATCACGACCTGACCCTTGGTCGTTTCCATGATGATCGTGTTTTCCGGATCCTTGATCTCGGCCATGCTCTTCTCCTTCAAAGAAGTGTGGTGTTATTTGCCGACCTTGACGCTGATCATGCGGTCGGGGTTGGTGACGGAGCCGCTGTCGCCCTCGCCTTTCTTGATCTTGTCGACATTTTCCATGCCGGACACGACCTGGCCGACGACGGTGTACTGGCCGTTCAGGAACGAGCCTTCGTCGAACATGATGAAGAACTGCGAATTTGCGGAGTCAGGGCTCTGCGAGCGGGCCATGCCGACGGTGCCGCGCTTGAAAGGGGTCTTGGAGAACTCGGCCGGTAGATCGGCCTTCGAGGAGCCGCCCATGCCGGCACGACCGGCCTCGAAGTTCTTTTCGAGGTTGCCGTACTGAACGTCGCCCGTCTGGGCCATGAAGCCGGGGATGACGCGGTGGAAAGCGACGTTGTCGTAGGCGCCCTCTGCGGCCAGTTCCTTGATCCGCGCGACATGCTTCGGCGCGATCTCGGGAAGCAGTTCGATTACGACGGGGCCGCTTTTCAGCGTGATCGTCAGAAGGTCCTTGGCCTGGGCGACGGCTGCGCCTGTGAGCACCGCCAGGGATACTGCGCCTGCTAGGGCAAGCTTGAAGAATGTCATGATGGCTCCGTGTTTCGTCTGCGGATTTGCATGTGGCCGTGTCGATATAGCGCCCGAAGTGCCGACGTCAGCGCTGCGCCTTGCGAATTGCAAGCGCCTGGACCACCACCTTCGGCACGAACGGGCCGACATCGCCGCCCATGGCGGCGATCTGACGGACCAATGTGGCCGTTATGGGCCGCGAGGCCGTTGCGGCGGGAATGAAAAGGGTCTGGATGTCGGGCGCCATTTCGCGGTTCATACCGGCCATCTGCATCTCATAGTCGAGATCCGTGCCGTCGCGCAGCCCGCGAATGAGGAGCGAGGCGCCATGACGCCGGGCCGCGTTCACGACGAGATCGTCGAAGGACACCACCGAGACATCGGCGCTCCGCTCAGGCAACGCCTCGCCGATCGCGTGGCGGATCAGGGTGGCGCGCTCGTCGAAGGAGAAGAGCGGCGTCTTGCCGGGATGGACGCCGATGGCGACGATCAGGCTCTGCGCCACGTTGAGCGACTGGGCAAGGATGTCGAGATGCCCGTTCGTGATCGGATCGAAGGAGCCGGGATAGAAAGCTGTCGTCATCGCACCGTGTTCCGTTTGGGCAGTCTTGTGTCACGCCCGGCAGAGCGGCGCAAGATGCGCGGCTTGTTCCCCGGAAGCCATTCCGCTCGATCAAAGACAGTACACACAAGAATAGTCTCGCAACGTCTCTGGAACTTTTTTCCGTGATGCCTCGTTGAGGGTGCAGAAAGGATGACTGCCATGGGATTGATGCTGTTTTCGATGCTGATGTTTTTCACGATGATCTTTGCGACTGTGCATGCACTTCGCTCGGAAGTCGTTTCGAAGCCAAAGCCTGCCCGCCGGTTTGTCGTCACCAGATAAGGAAACGCGACATGGCCGTTATCATGATGATCGTGTCTGCAGTGATTAGTATCGTGTTCCTGTTTGACTTCACGAAGACCATTCTTCAGCTCAAGCGAGATCGCGAGGCCATCCGTGCCTCCCGCCGCCACAGCGAAGGGTTTTCGATCTAACATCCCATCTATCCCAATGCGACCTCCAGCGC
Organism: Ferranicluibacter rubi; assembly: GCF_011603255.1. Taxonomy (GTDB): domain Bacteria; phylum Pseudomonadota; class Alphaproteobacteria; order Rhizobiales; family Rhizobiaceae; genus Ferranicluibacter; species Ferranicluibacter rubi. Next base: position 243,699 of record NZ_JAANCM010000009.1, read on the forward strand.
GGCGGGATACAAAAAAGCCGGACGGTCCCCTGCCCGTCCGGCTTTTCCTATTCTTGCTGTTAGAGTTTCAGCGTCTGTCTCATAGCCGAAATTATTCGGACGCCGTATCCGGATCCTCAGTCGTCTCACCGGTTGCCGCTGTGCCCTCCTGAGCAAGCTGCTCATCGAGGATTGCAACGGCTGCCTCATCATCGTCAGGCTCGCTGATACGCTCGACGGACACGACTTTCTCGTCCTTCGCCGTCGAGAAGATCGTGACACCCTTCGTCGCACGGCTGGCGAGGCGGATACCGCCGACAGGAACGCGGATCAGCTGTCCGCCGTCGGAGACGAGCATGATCTGATCTGCATCTTCCACCGGGAAGGCCGCGACGAGAACGCCGATCTCGTTGGTCTTCGACGTATCGGTGGCACGAATGCCCTTGCCGCCACGACCAGACGTCCGGAAATCGTAGGTCGAAGAGCGTTTCCCATAGCCCTTTTCGGACACCGTCAGCACGAATTGCTCCTGTGCCTTCAGCTCGTCATAGCGCTCCTGCGAGAGTTCGCCGACGACGTCAGCACCATCTTCACCAACCAGCGTGATCTCATCGTCTTCGCCTGCGACAGCTTCACCAGCAACAAGACGCCGTTCGACGGCAGCACGCTTAAGATAGGCGGCGCGTTCCCACGGCTCGGCATCCACATGGCTGACGATGGTCATGGAGATGATGCGATCGTCCTTGCCGAGCGAAATGCCCCGTACGCCGATCGAATTGCGGCCGGCAAACACGCGGACGTCGTCCACGGGGAAGCGGATGCACTGGCCGAGCGCCGTAGTGAGGAGAACGTCGTCGCGATCCGTGCAGGTTTCCACCGACAGGATCTCGTCGCCGTCTTCCTCCAGCTTCATCGCGATCTTGCCGTTGCGATTGACCTGGATGAAATCCGACAGCTTGTTGCGGCGAACGGTGCCGCGCGTCGTGGAGAACATGACGTCGAGATTAGCCCAGCTGGCCTCATCCTCGGGTAGCGGCATGATCGTGGTGATGCGTTCGCCCGCTTCGAGCGGCAGCATGTTGATCAGGGCCTTGCCACGCGATGTGGGGGTCCCGATCGGCAGGCGCCAGACCTTTTCCTTGTACACGATGCCGCGCGAGGAGAAGAACAGCACAGGCGTGTGCGTATTGGCAACGAACAGGCGCGTGACGAAATCCTCGTCGCGGGTCGACATGCCGGAGCGGCCCTTGCCACCGCGGCGCTGCGCCCGGTAGGTCGTCAGCGGTACGCGCTTGATGTAGCCGAGATGCGACACGGTGACGACCATGTCCTCGCGGGAGATCAGGTCCTCATCGTCCATATCGGGACCGCCCTCGACGATCTCCGTGCGGCGCGGGGTGCCGAACTCATCGCGGATGGCCGACAATTCGTCCTTGACGATCGTCATGATCCGCAGGCGCGAGCCAAGGATTTCAAGGTAATCGCTGATCTCGCCGCCGATCTTGTTCAGCTCGTCGCCGATTTCGTCACGGCCGAGTGCCGTGAGGCGGGCAAGACGCAGTTCGAGGATGGCGCGGGCCTGTTCCTCGGAAAGATTGTAGGTACCGTCATCGTTGATCTTGTGGCGGGGATCGTCGATCAGGCGGATGAGCGAGTCGACGTCATGGGCCGGCCAGCGGCGTGTCATCAACTGCTCGCGTGCGGTCGCCGGATCCGGCGCTTCGCGGATCAGCTTGATGATCTCATCGATGTTGGCAACCGCGATGGCGAGACCGACGAGCACGTGGGCCCGCTCGCGCACCTTGCGCAGCAGATACTTGGTGCGGCGGCTGACGACGTCCTCGCGGAAGGCGACGAAGGCGCGCAGCATGTCGAGCAGGGTCATCTGCTCGGGCTTGCCGCCGTTCAGCGCCACCATGTTGCAGCCGAAAGAGGTCTGCAGCGGTGTATAGCGATAAAGCTGGTTGAGAATAACCTCGGCATTGGCATCGCGCTTCAGCTCGATGACCACGCGGTAGCCCTGCCGGTCGCTCTCGTCGCGCAGGTCGGAGATGCCTTCGATACGCTTGTCGCGTACCAGCTCGGCCATCTTCTCGATCATCGTCGCCTTGTTCACCTGGAAGGGAACTTCGGTCACGATGATCATTTCGCGATCATTGCGCATCGGCTCGATATGCGCCTTGCCGCGCATGATGACCGAACCGCGGCCGGTCTCGTAGGCAGAACGAATGCCGGAGCGGCCCATGATCATGGCGCCGGTCGGGAAGTCCGGACCCGGGATGATCTCCATCAGCTGCGGCAGTTCGAGCGCAGGATCTTCGATCAACGCGATGCAGCCCGTGATGACTTCGGACAGGTTGTGCGGCGGAATGTTCGTCGCCATGCCCACCGCGATGCCGCCCGCGCCGTTGACGAGCAGGTTCGGAAACTTCGCCGGCATGACGACAGGCTCGGACAGCGTGCCGTCATAGTTGTCGCGGAAATCGACGGTTTCCTTGTCGAGATCGTCCAGAAGCGCGTGCGCCGACTTTTGCAGGCGGCATTCGGTGTAACGTTCGGCTGCCGGCGGGTCGCCGTCGATGGAACCGAAGTTGCCTTGCCCGTCGATCAGCGGCAGCCGCAGCGACCAGGGCTGCGCCATGCGCGCCAGCGCGTCGTAGATCGCGAGATTGCCGTGCGGGTGATACTTACCCATCACGTCCCCGGTCACACGAGCGCATTTGACGTATTTCTTGTTCCAGTCGATCCCGAGCTCGCTCATGCCGAACAGGATGCGCCGGTGCACCGGCTTCAATCCGTCGCGAACATCGGGGAGCGCACGGCTGACGATGACGCTCATCGCGTAATCGAGGTAGGAGCGCTGCATTTCCTCGATGATGGAAATGGGCTCGATGCCTGGTGGGTTCTTGCCGCCGCCGGGAGGTGTTTGCTCAGTCAATTTGGGTCACGATCGTTGGTCAGAATCAGAGGGCTACATATAATCGATACAGCGCCCTTGCGCTAATTTGCGCAGGGAGTTGTGAACAGTCTTATGCCTTTCTGGCAGCAAAAGGGCGGCTTTCCAAGGTAAACTTGCAGCTTGGGGCCCCTGCCCCTTTACCCAAAACGTCGCTTGAGCCTAACTGGCCGCTCGCGCGAAACGCGCCCCGGAGAGCGGCATGACCGATACCGACCTTCTCATCAATGCGTTGACCACGATCCTCGTGACCATCGACCCGCCGGGCCTCGCGCCGATCTTTCTCAGCCTGACCGCCGGAATGAGCCGGAGCGAACGCAAGCAGGTCGCCTGGCGCGGCAGCCTCATCGCGTTCTGTATCCTCTCGGTGTTCGCACTCTTCGGCGACAGCATTCTCGGGCTGCTCGGCATTTCCATGGGTGCGTTCCGCATCGCCGGTGGGCTTCTGTTGTTCTGGATCGCCTTCGAGATGATCTTCGAGAAGCGCAACGAGCGGAAGGAGAAGACCGGGGAAACGGCAACCCTGAGGGATCACATCGAGAATATCGCGGTCTTTCCGCTCGCCTTGCCCCTTATCGCGGGACCGGGCGCGATTTCGGCCACGATCTTGCTCGCCGGCTCCTATCCCGGCACCGTCGGGCGTCTCCAGCTGATCCTCGTCATCGCGGCGTGTGTGGCGATCCTGTTTGCAGCGCTCGTCATCGCCGAGCGCATTGATCGATTTCTCGGGCAAACCGGGCGCGCGATTCTCACGCGCCTTCTCGGCGTCATCCTCGCCGCGCTGGCCGTCCAGTTTGTTGTGGATGGCGTGACCTCGGCATTCGCGCTGAAGGTTTGACATCTCCGCTAGGCAGCGTCCCGGCAGTCGGCAACGCTACTGGTAGAAGAAGCAGACGCAGTCGGCCTTCGCCGCATCCTCGGCAGCCCAGACGCGGGCCGCGAGGCGGCTCGCCTCACCGCTATCGCCCAGGCGCAGACCCAGAAGCGACGTTGCCGCCAGCTTGGCGTTGACGGCATCGATCTCGACCATCTTGCCTACTTGGTGGACGCCATCGCGTGGTGTCCAGGTGAAAAATTGAACATTGTAATGCATGGCGTTCCTCCCGCTCATACCGACGCGGTCGTTCCTCAACGGACCGCTAGAAGACCATACCATAAAATTGCGCAAATCCATATGGCTTAGGCGCTCGCGTGCCCTTGGCGGAACTTACGGGTCTGCTGCCCGTTGCTCCTGTCAAGAATACGAGGGGCGCATCGTCGCTCCGGACCCGAGGAGATGGATATGGCGAAAATACTGGACGAACGCGGCGACGTGCGCTCGACGCAGGAACTGAACAAAAAGGTTACCGTCAGCCCGACGGAAGCGCGCCAGGGCGGCGCCGGCCGCCCGGTCTTGATGGTCCTGATCGGCGGCCTTTTTCTGGCACTGATCGCGTGGGGTGCGGCAGAAATGTTCGGCGAGAGCACGGACAATGATGCGGCGACCGATCGTCAGCAGACGGAGCCCGCTCAGAACGGTCAGGCGACACCGGCCAATCAGGGCACGATCGACAACACGCCGGCGAATGGCGAGCAGATGCAGCCGGCACCTGCCGACCGCGATCCTACCCCGCAGACGGGTACGACGAACGGGTAAACTGCTTTCGAAGAATGAGAAAAGGCCGGGTCAAACCGGCCTTTTTCATATGCGCTAAACGCGAGCGGCCTTCGCGGCGGCTTTCGCCTGCTTCCGGCGGCCCCACCAGACGGCCATGCGGCGGCGCTTGCGGCGGATGTAGGCAGAATCGTGCGACAGCACGACGAGACCGAGGGGCACCATCCAGAATCCGAGAATCGGCAGGAACCCGAGAAGGCCGCAGACCACCAGCAAACAGCCGATGAGGACGCGAAGCCACTTCTGGCGGGGCAGCGGCATATGCCACGAACCGATCGACAGCTGCGGGCCATGCGGGCGCGGCGGAGCCGTCTTCGTGTTCGCACCAGCACCCTTCTCGCGGGTGTTGCCCGACGGGCGTGCGCCTGCGTCAACCTCGTTCATCATCGTCCAATCCGGCCTCATCCACTCCGAACGACCCCTGTCGCCCATGTTGGCCCTGAGGTGTGCTTCGCATCCGAGTTTGTCCACAGCGAGACGCGTTTTTTTGAAAAAAGCGCTTGGCAAATCGAAAAAGCACCCGTATTAGCAGCCTCACTTCTGCAGCGCAGATGTTCCCTGGTAGCTCAGCGGTAGAGCATTCGACTGTTAATCGACAGGTCGCCGGTTCGAATCCGGCCCGGGGAGCCATTTTCTTACACGAGATCATGGCACGTGGCTTTAGGTCACACGACTACCGCACCCTCCTTCATACTGTTGTGTTCATCCGTAAAGGCTGGAACATTTGTCTTTACCCTGTGTTTTCCGGTCATCACGGAGAGTAAATCATGGGTAACAGCGACCATAACAGCACGTCCGGGCAGAAACGTCCGACCGATGTCAATCCAACGGCGGATGACGCCACGGTGGACGAAAAGGATTCCATCGCCCCGACATTCGTGAAACCTGCAGACGAGAGAGACGCCAGCGAACGGCCCGTGGTTAATCCTGTGACGGGCGGGGCTTTTTAGGGATGCGGCCGGTGGTGAAATTCGCCACGCTTGTGATCGGCAGTGCTTTGGCCCTCGCGGCATGCACGCCCTACGAGGTTCAACCGATTCCCGGAAGCATCACTTACAGGGGACATCAGCCGCGAACGAAGCTGACGAAGTCGCCGATCGGCAGTACCTTCACCAACCAGATTATCGATGAATACGGCTGCATGGCGATGGAGACCTACCGCATCGAACCCGACAGATCATTAAAGCTCCTTCGCCGTTCACGCTCGGCCTCTTCTGGCGGTTTCGGCTTCTCCTGCTGAGCGTTGAGAGTACCCACCGGGTCCGTGACGACTCGGTCGTGGCATTCATTTGTTTTTGAAACCTTCTTGATCCACACCCCGTCCTTGATCGTAAGACCGGCAAAGAAAACAGACGGATCAAGATGGACGACGTGCATCAACGGGACAAGAGCCCGATCATTGTATGGTTTCGCAAGGACCTTCGCACAGACGATAATCGTGCGCTGGCATCTGCCGTAGAAACAGGCCGTCCGGTCATTCCGCTCTATATTCGCGAAGACAATTCCGAGACTGGTCCCCTCGGCGAAGCGCAGGCCTGGTGGCTGCACCATTCGCTGACCGCGCTTTCCGCGCAGATCGAGACCTGCGGCTCACGTCTCATTTTGTTGAGTGGTGAAGCAGAGACGGTTCTTCGGCAAATCATCAAGGACACCGGCGCGTCTGCTGTCTTTTGGAACCGGCGATACGATCCTGCCGGCATCAAGGTCGATACGAAGCTGAAAGAGGTCCTCTCTAAAGACGGGCTGGAGACGGCGAGCTTTGCCGGAGCGCTCATGCATGAGCCGTCTCGTGTGAAGACAAAGACCGGCGGTCCGTACCGGGTCTACACACCCTTCTGGCGTGCGATAGAGGCCGGTGGCGAGCCGCCCGAGCCCGTGGACGCTCCGGAAAAGTTGCCAGCGCCGAAGACGTTTCCGCGGTCGGAGAAGCTTAATGACTGGGGTCTGTTGCCGAAGCTCGAATGGGCCGCGGATTTTTCGCGGCGCTGGGAGCCGGGCGAAGCCTCCGCACGAGAAAAGCTTGAGGATTTCACGGACGGCACGATCGACGGATATCGCGAGTCGCGCGAGCGGACCTGGGAAGCGGGAACGTCGCGGCTCTCTCCGCATCTGGCGATGGGCGAGATTTCTCCGGCCCGTATCTGGCACGCGACGCGCGGCCTGTCGAAGGCCGATTCGGCCGACGTTATCACCTTCCGCAAGGAGCTGGTCTGGCGGGAGTTCGCCTATCATCTCCTGTTCCACAATCCTGACATGCCGACCGAGAGCCTGAACCGGAAATACGACAAGCTCGGCTGGACGAATGGCGACGACGATTTCGATCGTTGGAAGACGGGCATGACGGGTTTTCCGATCGTGGATGCCGGCATGCGTGAACTCTGGCGCTTCGGGACGATGCACAACCGCGTCCGCATGATCGTCGGGTCATTTCTGGTGAAAGATCTGCTGATCGACTGGCGGCGGGGCGAGCGCTGGTTCCGCGACACACTTGTGGATGCCGATCCCGCGAGCAATGCCATGAACTGGCAATGGGTTGCCGGTTGCGGTGCCGATGCCTCGCCTTTCTTCCGTGTCTTCAACCCGATCACGCAGGGCGAAAAGTTCGATACCGACGGCCTGTACGTTCGTGAGCATGTGCCGGAACTTGCCGACATGCCGAGCGACTGGATCCATCATCCGTTCGAAGCACCGTCCGCTGTTCTCGCCAAGGCCGGGGTAACGCTGGGCGAGACCTACCCCAAACCGATCGTCGACCACGCCAAGGCGCGGGATCGCGCGCTTGCCGCCTACCGCAACATCAAGGATGCCGCATGACCTCCCCTCTTTCCGCCGGCATCCCTTCCACGAACGGCCGCCTCTCGATCGCCGTTGTCGGCTCGGGCATTTCCGGCAGTTCGGCGGCCTGGGCGCTGCGCGACGTTCACGACGTGACATTGTATGAGAAGGCCGAGAGGCCTGGCGGGCATACGGCTACTGTGGAGGTCGATTACGACGGGCAGCATATCTCGGTCGATACGGGTTTCATCGTCTATAACGAGCCGAACTATCCGAACCTGAAAGCGCTTTTTGCCGAACTCGACGTCGAGACGCTGCCGAGCAGCATGAGCTTTGCCCTGTCGCTCGACCACGGCGCGCTCGAATGGCGCGGCGGTCCATTCACAGGCCTCTTCGCGCAGAAGCGGAACATGCTGCGTCCGTCCTTCCTCCTGATGTTGCGCGAGATCCTGCGTTTCAACAAAATCTGCCTCGTCGATCGCGATGCGGGCCGGCTTTCGGAAATGTCGATCGGGGACTATCTCGACTGGCGCCGTTTCTCGCCCGGCTTCACCAACAACTACCTGCTGCCGATGGCGGCTGCGATCTGGTCGGCGCCTGCCGCCAAGATGTTGGAGTTTCCGGCTGATCACTTCATCCAGTTCTTCGACAATCACCGCCTCGTTTACGCGACGCCCCATCCGTGGCGCACGGTGGCAGGGGGTAGCCGGGTCTATCTCGACAAGCTGCTGGGCCCCCTCGGCAACCGGCTGAAGCTGAACTGTGGCATCCGCTCTATTCGTCGCGACGGGCGAAAGGTGCACGTGACGGAAGACGATGGCACGGTGCGGGTCTACGACAAGATCGTCATTGCATCCCATTCGGACCAGGCTCTTGCCATGCTCGCGGACGCGACACCGCAGGAGCGCGCCGTGCTGGAAGCCGTGCCCTACAAGCCGAATCGCGTCGTGCTGCACCGGGATGTGGCCCTGATGCCGAAGCGGGAGAAAGTCTGGGCCTCGTGGAACTACCTTCGCTCGACACGCCCGGGTTCTGACAGCCAGGTGGCGGTGACATACTGGATGAACAGTCTGCAAGCGATCGACCCTGCCTGCCCGCTCTTCGTCACCCTGAACCCCGAACGCGAGCCCGATCCGCGTCTGGTCTTTGCCGAGTACACCTACGACCATCCGCAGTTCGATGCTCGCTCGATCGATGCGCAGAGGCAACTGAAGACCATCCAGGGTGACAACGGCACGTTCTTTGCCGGCGCGTGGACGGGTTACGGCTTCCATGAAGACGGCTTGTCGTCTGGCTTGGCAGCGGCGGAAACGCTCGGCGGCATCATACCGTGGCGGCTTGCTCCGGCGCCGATCTTCGCCGAAGCTGCGGAATGACCGATACGCCTCCCGATGTCGGACGCCTGCATGCACCGCCCTCGGAGCCGGCGCTGCTGTATGCCGGCGATGTGATGCACCAGCGCATGAAGCCGCTCGGGCACAGGTTTTCTTATCGCGTCTTCTCGCTGATGGTAGATCTCGATCGGCTCGATGCAGCAGACACGAAAAGCCGTGCGTTTTCCATCGACCGCTTCAATCTCTTGTCGTTCCATCAGAGCGACCATTCCGGACGCACGGACATTTCGCTGCGCGCTTATGTCGATGGCCTGCTTGCCGATGCCGGTGTTTCCGCGCCTGCGGCGCGGGTTCTCCTCGTCTGCTATCCGCGCATTCTCGGCTGGGTCTTCAATCCCCTTGCCGTCTACTACGCCTATGACGCTTCCGATGCGCTGGTGGCGCTGGTTTACGAGGTGCGCAACACCTTCGGCGAGCGACATAGCTATGTCTGCCCGATTTCATCCGGGCAGGTGAGCGATGCCGGTGTTCGGCAGGAATGCGACAAGATCTTCCATGTGTCGCCCTTTATGCCCATGGCCATGCGCTACCGGTTTCGCATGGTGCCGCCGGGCAAGGATATCCGCTGGCGAATTCTGGAGACGGATGCCGAGGGGCCTGTGCTTTCGGCGACCTTCTCCGGCCATGCGCAACCGCTGACGACGGGCAATATCCTGCGCCTCGTCGGCCGTATTCCACACCTTACTTTGAAGATCGTGGCTGGCATTCACTGGGAGGCGGCGAAGCTCTGGTGGAAGGGAGCACGATATATTTCCCGACCCACACCGCCCGCCCCGACCAGCGTCTGGACCGACGACCGCCGCGACGAGCCGGCACCGCGCCGACTGTCACCACAACCCACCTCCCACCGAGAGACTTGCAGCCCGGCCGAATAAGGC